>NZ_KB903309.1 GCF_000379645.1 Paractinoplanes globisporus DSM 43857 | reverse complement strand
GACGCGCCGCTCTGCGCACCCAGACGCGCCGCTCTGCGCACCCAGACGCGCCGCTCTGCGCACCCAGACGCGCCGCTCTGCGCACCCAGACGCGCTGCTCTGCGCACATAGGCGCGCCGGGGCGGGCGCGGGCGCCGGATCGGCCCGCGGTTCCGCATGCGCCAGGCCACTAAGTATGGATTGGTGAATGGCCGGCGCGACGCGGCGGGTGGATCTCGCCCGTCGCCCTCCATCCATACGTTGATGACGGAGTGTTCGCCGTGCACGCGAAGTCTTCATCCTTCGCCGGCCGCCGCTGAACGTTGAAGGGCAGGTGTTCTCTGCGAACACTTAGCCGTCGAACTTCCGCGACGTACGATATGGACGGTTTGGGGTTAATAGCGGTGGATGACGTCGCGGATCTCGGCGTAGTGGCAGGCGCTGGGGTGGGGGGAACGCTGGCGGATCTGGAGCAGCGGCTCGTTGTCGGCGCAGTAGGGCTGGGCCTTCCAGCAGCGGGTGCGGAAGCGGCAGCCCGAGGGTGGGTTGGCCGGTGAGGGTACGTCGCCGTCGAGGACGATGTGGTCGCGGCGGCCGCGCAGGCGGGGGTCGGGAACCGGAACCGCGGAGAGCAGCGCCTGCGTGTACGGATGGGTGGGCTGCTCGTAGATGGCCATGTGGTAGCCGGTTTCCACGATTTTGCCGAGGTACATCACGGCGATCCGGTCGGAGATGTGGCGGACCACCGACAGGTCGTGGGCGATGAAGACGTAGGACAGGCCCAGCTCGCGCTGCAGGCGCTCGAGGAGGTTGATCACCTGGGCCTGGATGGAGACGTCCAGGGCCGAGACCGGCTCGTCGCAGACGATGATCTCGGGGCGCAGGGCCAGGGCGCGGGCGATGCCGATGCGCTGGCGCTGGCCGCCGGAGAACTGATGCGGATAGCGGTTGATGTGGTCGGGGTTCAGGCCGACCAGGTCGAGCAGCTCCTGGACGGCCCGGGCGCGGCCCTCGCGCGGGACCGCGTCGGGGTGGATCTCGAAGGGCTCGCCGATGATGTCGCCGACCGTCATGCGGGGGTTCAGCGACGTGTACGGATCCTGCAGCACCATCTGGATGTTGCGGCGCGCGCGACGCAGGTTGTGGCCGGTCAGCCGGGCCATGTTCTCGCCGCGGACGGTCACCTCGCCCGAGGTCGGCTTCTCCAGTCCGACCAGCAGCTTGGCGAGCGTGGATTTGCCGCAGCCCGACTCGCCGACGATGCCGAGGGTCTCGCCCCGGCGCAGCTGGATGTTGACCCCGTCGACCGCGCGGACGGCGCCGACCTTGGACTTGAAGACGATGCCCTGCGTGATCGGGAAGTGCTTGACCAGGTCGCGGGTCTCGAGCACGAGGTCGGACACGTCAGACACCGAGGACCTCCCGGATGAAGTGGCAGCGGGCGATGCGGTGCGGCGCGATCTGATAGGCCGGCGGCTCCTGGTCCATCCGGCAGATCTCCCGGGCGTACCCGCAGCGGGGGTGGAACGCGCAGCCCCGCGGGATGTCGGTGAGCGCCGGCGGCAGGCCGCGGATGACGTTGAGCTGCTGTCCCTTCAGGTCCAGCCGAGGGATCGATTCCAAGAGCGCTTTCGTGTACGGGTGGGCGGGGCGCGCGTAGATGTCGTAGACCGGCGCCTCCTCCACGACCTTGCCCGCGTACATGACCGAGATCCGGTCGGCGACGTCGGCGACCACGCCCATGTCATGGGTGATGAGGATCAGGCCCATGTTGCGCTGGTGCTGGAGCTCGGCGAGCAGGCCCATGATCTGCGCCTGGACGGTCACGTCGAGGGCCGTGGTCGGCTCGTCGGCGATCAGCACCTCGGGGTCGAGGGCCAGCGCCATGGCGATCATGACCCGCTGGCGCATGCCGCCGGAGAACTGGTGCGGGTAGTCGTTGATGCGCTCGCGGGCGGCGGGAATGCGTACCTGGTCGAGCGCCTCGATGGCCCGCTTCTTGGCGTCCTTGCGGGACATTCCGCGGTGCTTGCGGTACAGCTCGGCGAGCTGGAAGCCGACCGTGTAGACCGGGTTCAGCGCGGACAGAGCGTCCTGGAAGATCATCGCGATGCGGTTGGCGCGTACCTTGCGGCGGTCCTCCTCGGAGACCCGCAGCAGGTCGACGCCGCGGTAGAGGATCTGGCCGCCGGTGATGTGCGCGGGCGGCGTGTCGAGGATCCCCATGATCGCCTGGGCGGTGACCGATTTGCCGCAGCCCGACTCGCCGAGCAGCGCGAGCGTCTCGCCGGCCGCCAGATGGAAGCCGGCGCCGTTGACCGCCTTGGCCACGCCGTCCCGGGTGCGGAACTCGACGTGCAGATCGTCGACCTGCAGCAGCGCCGCCCGCGGGTCAAGGCCGGGCAGCGGGTCGATCTGCGCCTGGATGTCTGTCACTCCGGTCACCGCAGCTTCGGGTCGAAGGCGTCGCGGACCGCGTCGCCGAGCATGATGAAGGCCAGCACGGTCGCGGCCAGGAAGACCGACGGCCAGATCAGCGGGCCGGGCGCGACGCGGACGTACCCGGTGGCCTCGGAGATCGAGATGCCCCAGCTCACGGCGTCGCCCCGGAGCCCGACGCCGAGGAACGACAGCGTCGCCTCGCTCGCGATGTTGATGCCGAGCAGAATGGTCAGCACCACGACGTACGGCGCGATCGAGTTCGGCAGGATGTGCCGGAAGATCAGGCGGCCGGAGCCGGCGCCGAGCATCCGGGCCGCCGCCACGTAGTCCTGGTTCTTCGCGGTGATCACCGACGAGCGCATGACCCGGGCCGCGGTCGTCCAGCCCAGGATGCCGAGGGTGAGCGTCACGGCGAGCACGCCGTTCGAGTTCTCCGGGTTGGACGCGAGTCGCTTGCCCAGCACGATCGCGGCGAGCAGGAACGGGACGCCGAGCATGACGTCGACGAAGCGGGAGAGCAGAGCGTCGAGCCAGCCGCCGAAGTAGCCGGCCGACAGGCCCACGGCCAAGCCGATGAGACCGGCGATCAGCGTGCTGAAGACCCCCACGACGATCGAGTAGCGAGCGCCGTACACGGTCTTGGCGTAGACGTCGCAGCCCTGGAAGTCGTACCCGAAGATCGCGCTGCCGCTGGCGCCCGCGTGCTTGCGGCTCAGCACGCAGTCGTGCGGGTCGGCCGAGGTGAACAGCGACGGCCAGGCCGCCATCAGCAGGACGATCACGATGAGCACCAGCGCGGCCCAGAAGATCTTGCTGCGCCGCAGGTCGTGCCAGGCGTCGGCGGCGAGACTGCGGGACTTGCCGGCGCCGCCGGGCGGGGCCGGCTGCAGGACCGGCGACTCCGCGGTCAGGGCGTTCATGTCACTCATAGCGAATCCTGGGGTCGAGTACGGCGTAGAGCAGGTCGACGATCAGGTTCAGGACCAGGAACACGATCACCAGAACGCTGACGAAGCCGACCACGAGCGGGCCGTCCTCGGTGCGGATGCCGCGGAAGAGGTTGAAGCCGACCCCGGGGATGTTGAACACCTTCTCGGTGACGATCGCGCCGGACATCAGGGCGCCGATGTCGACGCCGATCAGGGTGATCACCGGGATGAGCGAGTTGCGCAGGACGTGCACGCCGATCACCCGGCCGCGGCGGAGACCCTTGGCCCGGGCCGTACGCACGTAGTCGGCGCGCAGGTTCTCCGCGACCGAGGCTCGGGTCACCCGTAGCTCGGTCGCGACGACCAGGCTGGCCAGCACGGCCGCGGGCAGCAGCAGCTCGTACAGGTTGGCGTCCTTGCCGGCCGTGGGCGGGAACCAGCCGAGCTTGATGCCGAAGATCAGCTGGGCCAGCGGCGCCAGCACGACGATCGGCATGGCCAGCACGATCAGCGTGACGAACAGCGTGGCGTTGTCGAAGATGCTGCCGCGCCGGATGGCGGAGATGACGCCGGCGACGATCGCGATGGTGGCCGCGATGACGATCGCGATGAGCGTCAGCCGGAGGGTCACCGGCCACGCGTCGGCGAGCATGTCGGCGATCTTACGGCCGGTCAGCGACGTGCCGAGGTCCCCGGTGAGCAGTCCCTTGACGTAGTACCAGTACTGCTGGAAGAAGCTGTCGTTCAGGTGGTAGCGCTCGGTGAGAGCGGCCCGCTGACTGTCGGTGATGGGGCGTTCGCCGACCAGCGCCTGGATCGGATCGTCCTGCACCGCGAACATCAGCGCGTACACGAGGAAGGTGGCGCCGAAGAAGGTGAGGACCATCTGCAGCAGGCGCCGCACGATGAAGCGGAACATGTGGTGAGGCCTTTTTGCCAGAAAGAATGCGGTGGCGCCACGGTGTCAGATCACCAGTGACGCCACCACCGTTCGAGCGGACAGACTAGTCGGCGATTTCGATCTTGTAGATGTCGACCTTCTGGAAGAGATCCATCGTCACGTTGGTGACCTTCTCCGAGTGGCCGAAGACGTTCTGGCCGAACCGCAGCGGAATCACCGGCATGTCGTTGGCGAGGATGGCCTCGGCCTCCTGCCACTTCTTCTCGGCCGCCGCCGTGGTCGGCGCGGCCGACCCCTCGGCCACCAGGCTGTCGAACGCCGGGTTGCTGTACCCGTAGTAGTTCGAGGAGCCGTCGGTCGAGTACAGCGGGCCGAGGTAGTTCTCCATCAGCGGGTAGTCCATCAGCCAGCCCAGCCGGATCAGGCCGACGGACTGCTTCTTCTCGACCTTCTTGAGCAGGTCGGCGAACTTCGGCTCACCCACACCGGTGCAGTTGACGCCCAGCGACGCCTTGATCTGGTTGCACATCGCGTCGACCCACGCCTTGTGGCCGCCGTCCGTGTTGTACGTGATCTTGATGTCCCGGGGCCCGTTCGCCGCGGTGTACAGCTGCTTGGCCTTGGTCGGGTTGTACTCGCAGTTCTCACCGCAGGTGTTCGGCTTGTAGCCCTCGACCACCGGGGAGACGAACGACGTCGCGGGCGACTCCGAGCCCAGGAAGATCTGCTCGGTCATCTCCTCGCGGTTGATCGCCATGGAGAGCGCGCGCCGCACGTCCCGGCTCTGGAACTCCTTCTCGTAGATCGGGAAGCCCACGAAGGAGAAGCTCGAGCTCGGGCTCTTCTGCAGACGGTCGCCGAGGTCGCCCGAGGCCGAGGCCAGGCTCTCGATCGGGATCTTCGTCTGCACGTCGAGGTTGCCCGCGACCAGGTCGGCGTACGCGGCGCCGACGTCCTGGTAGATCTTCCAGGTGATGCCGTCGACCTTGGGAACCGTGCCCTTGAAGTCGGCGACCTTCTCCACCTGGATCTGGGAGTCGTGCTGCCACTTGCCCTTGATCTTGAAGGGCCCGTTGCCGATCGGCGCCTCGCCGTAGCTCTCCGCGAGCACCCCGTCACCGGCGAAGGCGGCCTTCGGCAGCGGGAGGAACGCGTCGTACCCCATCACCGACTCCCAGCCCGCGAAGCCGGCCGACAGCGTCACCGTGAAGGTCGTGCTGTTGAGCTTCCGGAGGCCGGTGAGCTTCTTCGCCTTCGGCTGCTCGGCCTTTTCCGGGCCGTCGCCGTCCGGGTCGACCGACTGCATCTGCGCGTAGCCGTCGATCCGGCTGAAGAAGTACGAGGCGAGCTGGGCGTTCGGGCCGTACGCGCCGTAGTTCCACGCATTGATGTAGTTGTCCGCCGTCACCGGCTCGCCGTTGCTGAACGTGAACCCGGACCGGAGCCTGACCGTCCACACCTTGTTGGCCTTGTCGTGTGTGATCGACTCGGCCGCAACGGTGTACGGCGTGCTCTTCTCGTCGAAGCGGACGAGCGGGTAGAACAGCGACGACAACACCTGGGAGCCGTTGGCTTCCGTGGTGTTGGTCGGAATCAGGCTTTCCGGCTCGGCGATACCGATGCTGATCGTGTTCGGCAGGGTCTCGTCGTCGTCCGAGGAGCCGCTGGAGCAGCCGGCCGCCAACAAGGCGATGGCGGCCACTCCGGCCGCCATCTTCCATGGGCCATTCCCACGCATGTGGAGGATGCCTCCTTCAGGGCGCTCACGGGGGTCGTGTGAGTCGCAGCAACTGTGACACAGCGAAACGGAAGCACTAGGCCCCGTTACCAAGCCGATACTAGCCACAGCGCTTTCTGGCATTCTCCACCAGGCCACTGAGCTGGGATTATGCCCTTCCGTACACACCCAGCGACGTAGCGTCAGACCAGGCGGCGGTCGGCCGCCCATCGTGACAATTCGTAACGGTTGCTCATTTGGAGCTTTCGCAACACGTTGGAGACGTGGGTCTCGACCGTCTTGATCGAGATGTACAGCTCCTTGGCGATCTCCTTGTACGCGTACCCCCGGGCGAGCAGGCGCAGCACCTCGCGCTCGCGGTTGGTGAGCTGGTCGAGCTCGGGGTCGGCGACCGGCACGTCCGGCCGGGAGGCGAACGCGTCCAGCACGAACCCGGCCAGCCGGGGGCTGAACACCGCGTCGCCGTCGGCCACCCGCTTGATCGCGGCGGCCAGCTCGTCCGGCGAGATGGTCTTGGTGACGTAGCCGCGGGCGCCGGCCCGGATCAGGCCTATTACGTCCTCGGCGGCGTCGGAGACCGACAGCGCCAGGAAGCGCACCTGCGGGTGGCTGCGGCGCATCGCGTCGAGCACGGCCCGGCCGCCGCCCTCCGGCATGTGCACGTCCAGGAGCACCACATCGGGCTCCATCGCGGAGATCTTGCTGATCGCGTCGGGCACCGTGCCCGCCTCGCCGATCACGTCGACGTGCACGCCCAGCTCGGCGCGCACCCCGGCCCGGAACATCGCGTGGTCGTCGACCAGGAAGACTCTGAGGCGTCGGCCCTCGGTATCGGTCATCGTGCGGACTCCTTCGCGGCCGTCATGCTCTCTCGGGTGGTGGGCAGCATGAGGCGGACCTCCGTGCCCTCGCCGGGCGTGCTGCGGATCTCGGCGCGCCCGCCGTGGCGTTTCATCCGGCCGATGATCGACCCTCGGACGCCGTGGCGCGACTCTTCCACGCCCTTGATGTCGAATCCCGCACCCCGGTCGCGGACGAACACGCTCAGCTCGTCCTCCTCGACCTCCGCGTACAGCGAGACGGTCTCGACGGCGGCGTGGCGGGCGGCGTTGACCAGGGCCTCGCGGGCGGCCGCGACCAGCGCGGCGACCCGCTCGTCGCACTCGGCGTCGCCGACCACGACGGTCTCGACACTGATCGCGTACGTGTCCTCGACCTCGGCCGCCGCCTGCTCGAGCGCCGCCGCGAACCGCTCGGTCGGCGAGGCGGTCGGCTTGTAGAGCCAGTTGCGCAGGCTGCGTTCCTGGCCGCGGGCCAGCCGCTGCACTTCCTTGATGTCCGTCGAGTTGCGCTGGATCAGGGCCAGCGTGTGCAGGACCTGGTCGTGGATCATGGCGGCGACCTCGGCGCGCTCCTGCTCGCGGATGCGGCCCTCGCGCTCGGTGCGCAGCTGGTTGAACATGCGCCAGAGCAGCGGCGCGGCGACCACGCCCACACCGAGCAGCCCGACCAGCGCGAAGATCACGCCGTTGACCACGGCGGAGAGGGAGCCGGCCGGCGCGTACACCGCGACGACGCCGATGATGCCGGTCGCGACCAGCACGCCGCCGCCGACGAAGCGGAACAGGAAGTGGCGCCGGTCGCTTTCCGCCACCACGGCGGCCAGCCAGGGGGTCTGCGGCAGGTTGCCGGCCCACTGGCCGCGGCGGGACGGGTCGGACTGGTGCCAGATGATGCCGGCGCCGACCGCGACCACGGCGATCAGCCAGCCGACGGTGCCGGCCACGCTGTTCTTGAAGACCAGTGCCTGCAGCAGTACGACACCCAGGCCGATCGCCGCGAACGGCAGAAGCATGGCGAGATCACGTCGCGGCGCGGGCTCTCCGGTGGGAGCCTGTTGCGGCAGGACGGCCCAGAAAGCGGCGTACAGCAGCAGGCCGAGGCCGCTGAAACCGAGGAGCACGACCAGAGCGATGCGGACCGCCAGCAGCGGAACACCCAGATGCTCCGCCAGGCCGGCGGCGACCCCGGCGATTATCCGGTGGTCGCGCGGCCGGACGAGCCGGCGTGTGGGTGGTGTGACGGCGGTGGTGATGACTCCTCCTCGATGTCGTCATCCGATCGTCACACGTTGCGGCCGCCCGGGCCACGGGGAATGTCCCCCGGTATCCGGCGCCCAGGATCTCAGGGTGGCCTCAGGGTCGCCGCCGGAAGCATCTCAGGCGCCATCTCGGACAGGATCGATCCCATGACCGACGAAGCTGACACCACCGCTTCCACCCCGCCCGGCGCCTCTTCGTCGGGCCCGAACCCTCCGCCGCTCTTCCCGCCCGGCGGGCCTTCCTTCACCCGCGAGCATCTCGTACGCCCCAAACAGGGCCGATACGTCGCCGGCGTCTGCGCGGCGCTCGCCCGGGCCACGAACACCGACCCGGTGCTGTGGCGGGTGCTCGTCGCCGTGCTCGGCATCCTGAGCGGCGTCGGCGTCCTGCTGTACCTGATCGGGTGGCTGATCATCCCGGCCGAGGGCGACTCCGCGTCGCCGATCGAGGGCCTGCTCGGCAAGGGCCGCTCGGGGATGGCGCCGCTGTCGGTGGTCCTGCTCGGCGCGGCCGCGGTCGTCTCCTTCGGCTTCATCGTGCACGACGGGATGCGGGCCAGCCTGCTGGCGGCCGCCGTCATCATCGGCGCGGTCCTGCTGATCAAGCGCAACGGCGGCGGCAGCGGCTCGCCCGACTCGGCATCCCAGCCCGGACCGGCCGCCACATTTCCGCCACCGCCGCCCGCCGATCCCACGCCCGCGACGGGCTTTCCGCCGCCGGCTCCGGCCGGGTTCCATCAGGCGCCCGCGTCCGCACCGACCACAGAACCGGTGACCGGCCAGCTGCCGCCCATGCCGCCGATGCCGCCTATGCCGCCCGCGCCGACGGCAGGTGGGTACCGCCCGCCGTTCGCGCCGCACGGACCCTGGGCCGGCAGCACCCCGCCGCCGTACCAGCCGCCGCACCCGCCCCGCCAGCCCCGGCCGCCGAAGCCGCCGCGTGAGCGCTCCAAGCTCGGCCGCCTAACGTTCTTCGCGGTCCTCATGGTGATCGGCCTGATGGCCGTGATCGACATGGCCGGCGCGAGCATCGCGGTCTCCGCCTACTTCGCGGCCGCCCTGGTCACGATCGCGCTCGGCCTGATCGTCGGCGCCTGGTTCGGCCGGGCCCGCGGGCTGATCGCGCTGGCCATCCTCACCTCGATCGGCCTGGGCATCTCCACCGGCGTGGAGCGCTGGGGCGGCGAGGTCGGCAACAGCGTCTACCGCCCGGCGACCGTCGCGGCGATCGCCGACCGGTACGACTTCACCGCCGGCAACGCCACGCTCGACCTGCGCGACATCGACTTCGCCGGCCAGCAGCAGACGGTCACGATGACGATGAAGGTCGGCCAGATGCGGGTCCTGCTGCCGCCCACCGTCGACACGACCGTCGACCTGTCGCTGGACACCGGCCGGGGGATGATTCTCGGCAAGGAGTTCAACGACCACACCGTCGGCAACCAGACCGTCACCGACCTGGGCAGCGACGGCGCCGGCGGCGGCACCCTCAAGCTCAACCTGCAGATGGACACCGGGAACGTGGAGGTCAACCGATGAAGCCGCACCGCACCGACGGCGTCTCGCTGAGCTTCGGGCTGATCTTCCTGATCGTGGCCCTGTGGTGGGCGGTCTCCCGGGTCGTGAACATCCACCTGCCGGCCGTGGGCTGGCTGGTCGCCGGGGCACTGATCGTCTTCGGGGTGATCGGGCTGCTCGGGGCCATCCGCTCGGGTCGGCCCCCGGCCCCGGCCCCGGTCGTCGCGCAGCCGGCGGCCGAGCCCGAGATCCCGGGCGACCTGCCGCCCGAGATGCACGCCTCGATCGTCCGGGAGCTGCTGGAGGAGCCGGGTGAACGGTTCCGTCAGGAGCACCCGGAGGTGGAAGCGGACAAGCCGCAGAAGGACTGAAGGTATCGCTCATGAGGCCGGGCAATATGCTCGGCCTCATGACGTACCCGTCCGTGTCCAAGGCACCCATCGTCGGCATCGGCAGCATCGCCGCCCGCGCCCTCACCGCCGAGTTCTCCCGGCACAACGCCGGCACGTCGGCGCTGGTGGTGGGGGCTGACCATTCCTCGCTGGTGGTGGCCTCGGCGGTGGAGGCGCTGCTGCCGGGGGACATGCTGACGCTGGTCGCCGGGGAGCGCAGCACGGCCGACCTGCTCCGGGACCACATCGCCGGTCTCGGGTCCTGGATCGCCGACCGGGTGAAAGTGGTGGACGCGCTCGACGAGGCGCCGCCCGCCGACGTCGTGATCGTCGGCGAGCCGGTCACCGGGACGGCGCAGGACGTACGGGCGCTGCTCGACCGGGTCGGGAAATACCTCAACGACGGCGCGGTGGTCACGCTCGCGACGCCGGCCCTGCCCGGGCGTACGGGCGGCGCGGCGGCCGAGCTCTTCCGGCAGAGCGCGCTCTTCGGGGTCGGCTCCGACCTCGTCATGCGAAACTCGCCCCCGCTGCGGGTGCACAAGCTGCGGTTCACCGCGGCCAACCCGGCCGTGGCCGCCACCCTCGCCCCGGCCTACCGCCCGTCCAGCGTCCCGGTGACGCGGACCATGCACATCGACTCGAACGGGGTGGCCGCGGCGGGGATCGCCCTGGGCCTGGCCGCGCTGGCCCGGATCTCCCGGCCGAAGTCGAAGCTCTGGCTGCTGCCGGCGCTCGCGGCGGGACCGGTGGCCGCGTTCTTCCGCGACCCCGAGCGCGAGGGCCCGACCGATCCCGCCGCGATCGTGGCCGCCGCGGACGGCAAGGTGCTCTCGGTCGAGCGGATGACCGACGCCCGCTTCGGCGACCAGGAGTTCCTGCGGATAGCGGTGTTCCTGTCGGTGCTCGACGTGCACGTGAACCGGGTGCCGGTCGCGGGGCGGGTCGCGGACTACTTCGTCGAGGACGGCGGGTACGCCAACGCGATGACCGCGGCGGCCGAGCACAACGTGGCGGCGTACACGGTGCTCGACACCGAGCACGGGACCGTGGTCGTCGCCCAGCGGACCGGGCTCATCGCCCGGCGGATCGTGCAGCGGGCGCCGATCGGGACCCTGGTGGCCCGGGGCGAGCGGATGGGGCTGATCCGGTTCGGCTCCCGCACCGACGTGTACCTCCCCGCGGACAAGGCCGAGCCGCTGGTCGCGGTCGACGAGAAGGTCGTCGGCGGCGCCTCGGTGATCGCCCGCTGGCGCTGAGGCACAAGAAAAGGGCCGCCCCTCGGGGCGGCCCCTTTCGCGTCGGATCGTCAGGCGCGCTTGGCGCGGGCCCACATCACCGGGCCGCTCAGCAGGTACGCCAGCACCACCGCGGCGAAGGTCAGGCGCGGGTCGACCAGGGCGCCGACCGCCGGGAGAAGCCAGATCCACGGCGGGAGCTTCACCAGGCGGGCCAGTTTCGCGTACGGGAAGCTGGAGACCATGGCGAAGGCCAGCACCGCGACGCCACCCAGGAGCACCGGGCCCGGCAGCGGCAGGTCGATCAGGACCGCCACCGCCAGCACGGCGGCCGCCATCGTGGTCGGCACCCCGCAGAAGAACTTGCCGTCCTTCGGCGAGACGTTGAACCGGGCCAGGCGGATCGCGGCGCAACCGGCCACCAGGACGCAGGCCACCGCGGCCGCGGGCGTCGGCACGGTGTGCGCCAGCGAGGCGTAGACCACGACGGGCGCCGCCAGGCCGAACGAGCACATGTCGGCCAGCGAGTCCATCTGGGCGCCGAAGGGGCTGGCCACGCCGAGCTTCCGGGCCAGGGCGCCGTCGAGGCCGTCGAAGGCCACGCAGGCCACCAGGCAGGCGGCCGCGGGGCGGATGCCGCCCTCCATGGCCAGGAAGATGGCGAGCAGGCCCAGGCTCAGGCTGGCCAGGGTGCAGCCGTTGACGATGGCGAAGCGCAGGCGCCGCGCCCCCGTCTGCTCGCCGGGGAGCAGGGGAACGGTGGTGGCGACCGGCTCACCGGGCTCGACGGGTACGGCGGGGACCGTGGGATAGGTGACGACCGGGAACTGCTCCCGGGCCAGCTCGGGGCCGGTGTAGATGACCTCGGCCCGGGTGGCGGTGGCGGCCCGCCCAGAATCCCCGGAACGGGAATCTCCGGAACGGCGACCCACGCGCACCAGTAAGGCCTGCCGGGCCAGGGTGCCTCCGCGGCGTAGACGGCCTGCCCAACGACGACCGGCGGGACGGGGACTATCCGTCGTGCGACGCCGGCGCCAAGGGGTACTCGGCACTCTTCTCCTCCATGGGATCGGTGTGCCCACCTGCACATTTGCGGTGGGATGTGGCCCCCTAACCCGTCGCACGACCGTTGCCGGAGATGCGGGGGTTACACCATTGCACAGCCGACCGATCTTGGCGAGAGACCGGACGGCAGCCGTTGGTACGAGCGAGCGCACGGGACGGATGCTTTATCCGCTCTCGCTGTGAGGATTTTAACTCGTGCGGTCCTCGTCGATTCGGTCTACGGCTTCGCGGGCCAGTTCGGTGAGATCAAGCCCGTCCACCTCGGCCCGCGTGAACCAGGCGGCCGCCGCGGTCGACCCGCCCGCGGCCTCGTTGACCACGGGTTCTGTCGGCACGTCGACCACGACCCTGAACAGGACGCGGATCACGTGCCAGTCGATCGGCCTTCCTTCGGGTCCAACGGCCGCGGGGTCGTATCGATGCGAGATGTCCAGCAGGCCGGTCACCCGGCCGTGTTGCGACGTTTCCTCGTCCAGCTCCCGGGCCAGGCCCTGCTCGGGCGTCTCGCCGTGGTCGGTGCCGCCGCCCGGCAGGTGCCAGCGGCCGGCCCCGGGGTAGCCGCCGGCGATCCGGGCCAGGAGGATCCGCCCCTCCGGGTCGGTCGCGGCCGCGTACGCGCCGAATCGCTGAACCCGCTCGGGCCGGAAGATTTCCTCGGACATTTCGCGAATGTCGGGAAAACTGGCAGGGAGGCCGAGCTGGGCGGCCGTGAACGGCATGAGCGGCCAGACCGCGAGCTCGGCCGGCCCGGCCCAGTCGACCAGGTCGGTCGTGCCGTCGGCCTCGGCGCGCAGGTTGC
Organism: Paractinoplanes globisporus DSM 43857; assembly: GCF_000379645.1. Classification (GTDB taxonomy): domain Bacteria; phylum Actinomycetota; class Actinomycetes; order Mycobacteriales; family Micromonosporaceae; genus Actinoplanes; species Actinoplanes globisporus. Next base: position 157,686 of record NZ_KB903309.1, on the reverse strand, counting down.
CCCCGATCGCGGTCACGTCGTAGACGATCCGGTCGGTGTGCTCGAGGTCGCCGCCCGGCAGCCGGAACACGTCGGCGGTCACCGCACGCACGCCGTCCCGGCGCACCTCGAAGCCGGTCTCCTCGGCGAACTCGCGCACGACGGCGTCGTCCGGATGCTCACCGTGCTCGACGCCACCGCCGGGCAGCGTCCACAGACCCGGGAACTCGCTGGCGCCCGAGTTCCGCGCGAGCAGCACCCGCCCGGACCCGTCGCGACAGATGCCGTACGCCCCGACTCGCCTGATCTTCACCCGACTAGGTTAGTCGGGCTTTCTGTAGCGCCTCGGCGGTCACCTCGGTCAGCTGCTCCTCGCCCAGCTGGGTGACCTCCTTGAGCGGCATCCAGCGGGCCTCGGAGGTCGAGCCGCCGACGTCGCGCACGGCCACCTCGGTCGGTTCGTCGACGATCACCCGGTAGAAGGCGCGCACGCCGTGCCAGTCGATCGGGTAGCCCTCAGGGCCCAGCGAGGCCGCGTCCCGGTGGCTGGCCACGCCCAGCAGCTCGATGAGGCGGCCCTGCTGACCGGTCTCCTCGACCAGCTCGCGGATCAGCGCGGTGCCGGGCTGCTCGCCGTAGTCGGTGCCGCCGCCGGGCAGGTGCCAGCGGCCCTCGCCCGGATAGCCGGGGGCGATGCGGGTGAGCAGCAGGCGGGTCTCGGCCGGGTCGGTGGCGATCGCGTACGCCGCGAAGCGCTGCGCCCGGTGCAGCCCGTCCGGCCCGGGATAGGCGTAGAAGGACGGGAAGGTGGGCGCCACGTCGGGGCGCAGGTCGGCGGAGGCGGCGCCCAGCCCGAGCGCGGTCGCCGCGAACTGCCGGAGTTTCAGCCTGGCCGCCTCGTCCGGGGTGTGCCAGCGGGCCAGGTCGGTGGGGTGGCCGACCCGGTCGACCAGCGTGCCGCCGCGGATCGAGACCGAGTAGATGAGGCGGTCGGTGTGGATGGTGACGCCACGGTGCGGCAGCGAGCGCATGTCGGCCAGCACGTCACGCAGGCCGGTGACGGCCACGGACAGGCCGGTCTCGGCCGCGGTCTCGCGGACGACGGTGTGGTTGGGATCTTCACCATGATCGACTGCGCCGCCGGGGAGCGACCAGACGCCGGGGGTACCGGAGCGGCTCGAGGCACGGACGAGCAGCACGCGACCGTCGTCGTCGGTGGCGACGGCGTACGCGGCGATTCGCCGAAGTGGTTCCAGTGCGGGGGTCACGGGCGGCAATTCTGCCCGGAATATGTGACCTGCAGAAAACGTCTGTCGGATTCCTGACAGCGTGATGGCGGTGAGTAATCGCTGGTAGTGGGCGGTTCGCACACTACCCGTCGCGGAGTTGTCACCCGCCGTGTCGGGAATTTCCGATCTTGTTAGGGCCGGATTTCAGGGTTGTTCTCGGGGCAGTCACCGAGGTCGACGGCCACGGAGAGCGGCCAGCATGGAGGCATGACTGAAGCACCGTACCGCCGCCTCCTCCGCCCCCAGGACGACCGGATCGTCGCCGGCGTCTGCAGCGCGATCGGGCGCTATTTCGGCGTCGACCCGGTCCTGATCCGGGTCGCGTTCATCATCTTCGCCGCGGTCACCTGGGGTGCCGCACTTCTGGCGTACCCCGTCTGCTGGTTCCTGATCCCGGAGGAGCCGGCGCCGGTGACACCGGGGCCGACGCCGGGCTGGCCGGTTTCCTGACCGATCACTCCCACTCGATCGTGCCCGGCGGCTTGCTCGTCACGTCGAGGACCACGCGGTTGACGTCGCGGACCTCGTTGGTGATGCGGGTCGAGATCTTGGCGATCAGGTCGTACGGCAGCCGGGACCAGTCGGCGGTCATCGCGTCCTCGCTGGAGACCGGGCGCAGGACCACCGGGTGACCGTACGTGCGCCCGTCGCCCTGGACTCCGACGCTGCGCACGTCGGCCAGCAGGACCACCGGGAACTGCCAGACCTCCCGGTTGAGGCCCGAGGCCGTCAGTTCCTCGCGGGCGATCAGGTCGGCGGCGCGCAGGATGTCGAGCCGCTCCCGGTCGACCGCGCCGATGATGCGGATCGCCAGGCCCGGGCCGGGGAACGGGTGCCGGTGGACCATCTCGTCGGGCAGGCCCAGCTCGGCGCCGAGCTGGCGAACCTCGTCCTTGAACAGGGTGCGCAGCGGCTCGATCAGCGAGAACCGCAGATCGTCGGGCAGGCCGCCGACGTTGTGGTGCGACTTGATGTTCGCCGTGCCGGTGCCGCCGCCGGACTCGACCACGTCGGGGTAGAGCGTGCCCTGGACCAGGAACTCGATGTGCCGCTCGGCGTCGAGCTCGCGGGCCGCCGCCTCGAAGGTGCGAATGAACTCGCGGCCGATGATCTTGCGTTTCTGCTCGGGGTCGGTGACCCCGGCCAGGTGGCCGAGGAAGACGTCCGAGGCGTCGACGACCTTGAGGCGGATGCCGGTGGCGGCAACGTAGTCCTTCTCCACCTGCTCGGCCTCGCCGGCGCGCAGCAGGCCGTGGTCGACGAAGACGCAGGTCAGCTGGTCGCCGATGGCCTTGTGGACCAGTGCCGCGGCCACCGCCGAGTCGACGCCGCCGGAGAGCGCGCAGAGCACCTGCTTGTCACCGACCTGGGCGCGGATCGCGGCCACCTGGTCGTCGATGATGTTGCCCGGGGTCCAGGTCGGCTCGATGCCGGCGATGTCGTACAGGAAGCGCTCGAGCATTTCCTGGCCTCGCTGGGTGTGCGCCACCTCGGGGTGGAACTGCACGCCGGCCCGGCGGGAGGAAAGGTCTTCGAAGGCGGCGACCGGGGCGCCCGGCGTCGAGGCCGTCACGGCGAAGCCCGGCGGGGCGACCGCGACGCTGTCACCGTGGCTCATCCAGACCGGGAGGTCGGCCGGGAGGTCGCGCAACAGGGTGCCGCCCTCGGCGGCGAGCAGGGTGCGGCCGTACTCGCGGGAGCCGGTGTGCGCGACCGTGCCGCCCAGCGCCTGGGCCATGGCCTGGAAGCCGTAGCAGATGCCGAAGACCGGCACCTCGTTGTCGAACAGCGCGGGGTCGAGCGACGGAGCGCCCGCCTCGTACACGCTGGACGGGCCGCCGGACAGGATGATCGCGGCGGGGTTCTTGGCGAGCATCTCGGCGACCGGCATCGAGTGCGGCACGATCTCCGAATAGACACGCGCCTCGCGGACGCGGCGGGCGATCAACTGGGCGTACTGGGCGCCGAAGTCGACGACGAGAACGGGGCGCGGGGTACTCACCGGCGAAAGTTTACCGGCGCACCGTTGCCACCCGGACGTTGCCCGCCCGGTCGTACGCGCGGACCTGCACGGTCCTGGCGTGGGCCGGAATGCCGAACCAGCGGAGGTACCCGTTGTAGCGGGCCGCCACCTTCCCGTCGGCCACGAGCTCGAGGCGAGCGATGCCGGACGCGTCGGTGGCCCGCGCGGTCACCGAGGAGGCGCGGGGGTAGACCCTGAGCGCGGGCGCGGTGTTGTCGGCGCGCACGTAGCGGCGGATCTGGGTGACGTTGCCGGCCCGGTCGTAGGCGCGCAGGTCCAGCGCGACGGTGCCGGTCGTCGACGGCCAGCGGAACGTGTACGGCGCCGCCGCGTCCGAGCCGACGAGCCTGCCCCCCGCGTACAGCTGAACTCGCGCGATCCCATGCTGATCGGCGGCGGCCGCACTCACGGTGACCACTCCCCTGGCCGGCGAGGGGGTCGCGCCGAAGGCGACCGTGGGCTTGACCGTGTCGCCGGCGTAGGGCAGCGCGGCCAGCGACCGCAGCGCGTCGACCCGGCCGCCGACCAGGGCCCGGCGCACCTCGGCGATCGTCGGCACGGGATCGGTCGAGGCGAGCAGCCCGGCGATCCCGGCGACGAGCGGCGCGGCCGAGGACGTGCCGCAGAACTGGCCGATCACGCCGTTGACCTGCTGCGCGGGGTTGCAGCCGGGCGCGGTCACGTCGACCCAGCCGGCGCCGTAGTTGGACCAGGAGTAGCGGGCGTCGTGCTCGTCGACCGCGCCGACGGCCAGCACTGACGGGATCGCGGCCGGATAGTCCGGACGGGACGCGCCCTCGTTGCCGGCCGCGGCGATGACCAGCGAGCCCTTCTCGTCGGCGTAGGCGACGGCGTCGCGCAGCTGCTGGCTGTCGTCGACCCCGGCCAGCGACAGGTTGATGATCGTGGCGCCCCGGTCGGCGGCGTAGCGGATGCCCTCGGCGATGTCGCTGTAGCTGCCGGCGCCCTTCGCGTCGAGGACCTTGACCGGCAGGATCCGGCAGTACCAGCAGGCCCCGGCGATGCCGGTGTGGTTGTAGCCGGAGGCCGCGGCGACCCCGGCCGCCATCGTGCCGTGGCCGTTGTCGTCGGTCGGATCGTCGTCGTCGTTGACGAAGTCGTGGCCCGGCAGCATCCGGGGCGCGAGATCGGGCAGCCGGCTGACGCCGGTGTCGACCACGGCGATGGTGACCCGGGCATTGCCCCGCCCCGACGACCAGGCCTCGTTGACCCGGGTCCGGACGATGCCCCACTGGCCGGCGTACCCGGGATCGTCGGGGCGGATGGCGGCGGCCCGCGCGACGTGGTCGGGCTCGACGTTGTCGGCGTGCGCCGGCGCGGCGGGTACGAAGGCCAGCAGAAGACCCAGGAGTACGCGCATCGACCCGCCCCGTCGGTGGAAGAGCCGGCCACGGTGACCGGCCTCCTCACGTTCGGTGAGCGGTCAGATCTTTCCGGTTCATCCCGGGTGCAAGCAGGTAGCCGCGGGTGGGGAGGGTCATCTACTGTTCCGGCGTGCGGAACAGAAAGTTACTGTGGTGGATCGTTGGAGCCGTCGTGGTCGTGCTGCTCGGCGGCGGGGGCATCGCCCTCGCGGTCGGCAACCACAAGAAGGAACCGGCCGCCGCAGCCTCCTCCGCACCGCCGGTCGTCATCTCGGCCGAGCCATCGGTATCGCCGACCCCGTCGCCCACGCCGTCGCCGGGCGCGGACATCAACGGGCCGCTCGATCTCGTGCTGCTCGGCGTCGACACCCGGGTGACCATTCCGGACTGGGAACCGCACTCCGACACGATCATGCTGCTGCACGTCGAGCGGGGGCTGAAGAAGGCGTACCTCTACTCGCTGCCGCGTGATCTGCGGGTCAAGATGCCGGCGTTCGCGAAGGCCGGGTTCGGCGGCGGGACGTACAAGCTGACCGAGGCGATGAGCCGCGGGTCGCGGGTGCCGGGGACCAAGAAGACCAACGTCAACCAGGGCTACGAGCTGCTCACCAAGGTGCTCACCCAGTACACCGGGATCAAGCAGTTCCAGGCCGGCGCGATCCTCAACTTCGGCGGCCTGGACCAGCTCGTCGACTCGCTGGGCGGCGTCGACATGGTCGTCGACGAGACGGTGAAGTCACACCACCGCAAGCCGGACGGGACGATGCGGCCGCTGGTGCCGGGCGGTGGCGACTACAGCGGGCCGCAGGCCGTCTACCGGCCGGGCAAGCGGCACTTCGTCGGCTGGCAGGCGATCGACTACGCGCGGCAGCGGTACGGGCTGCCCAACGGCGACTACGACCGCACCCGCCACCAGCGGCAACTGGTCCGGGCGATCCTCGGCAAGGCGCTCGGCCAGGGCCTCGGCGACGACCCGCAGAAGCTGCAGGGCGTGATCAGGGCGCTCGGCAAGTCGCTGGTCTACGTGGGCGGGCGGACGCCGCTGGAGTACGCGTACGCCCTGCGCAACCTCACGCCGGGCGGGCTCACCCTGGTCGGGCTGCCCGGTCATGGTGTCGGCAGCGGCGGGGGCTACCTGGGCGAGGCGCTGACCGCCGAGGGCAAGGGCTTCCTCACGGCCGCCGCGAAGGGGCAGATCGCGCCCTACCTGGCGAAACACCCTAAGTTGGTCAACTAGGGCTTCGCCGGGGCCGATTTCCCGTAGAGCCAGGCCTGGAAGAACGCGCCGAGATCCTTGCCCGACAGCTGCTCGGCCAGCTTGATCATGTCATCGGTGTCGGCGTTGCCGTCCCGGAATCGGCTGGTCCAGGTGGTGAGCAGCTTGTCGAAGGCCGCGTCGCCGATCGTCTTGCGCAGGGCGTACACGGTCATGCCGCCGCGGTTGTAGACGGCGTCGCCGAACAGGTGAGCCACGCCGGGGTCGCCGGGCGTCTGGGTCCAGTCGAAGCTCGCGTACGTCCGGTCGAAGTTCTCCTGGATCGACTCGGTGCCGTCGTGCTCCTGCCACAGCCACTCGGCGTAGGTGGCGAAGCCCTCGTTGAGCCAGATGTCCTGCCAGCGCTCGAGGGCCACGCTGTCGCCGAACCACTGGTGGGCGAGCTCGTGCGCGACCACGGTCGGGTTCGGGCCCGCGCTGAAGAACGCCTGACCGTAGGCGGGCCGGGACTGGGTTTCCAGCGCGTACCGGATCCGGTTGTCGTCGACGACGATTCCCCCGTACGCGTCGAAGGGGTAAGGCCCGAATTTCGTGGCCAGGAAGTCGGCGATCTCCCCGGTGCGGGCCATCGACTGCGCGGCCGGACCGTTCGCCGGGAGCGAGTCGGGCACCGCGGTGACCATCGGCTTGCCGTCGTGGGTGGTCGTGGTGACCCGGTACTTGCCGATGATCACAGTGGACAGGTAGCTGGCCAGCGGCGAGCTCTCGGTCCAGCGCCAGGTGGTCCAGCCGGCGGCGGTGCTGCTCGGGCCGGGCACGCCGATGCTGAGCACGGCGAGGCCGTCGGGGACGGTCATCGCGAGCCTGAAGGTGGCCTTGTCGGACGGGTGGTCGTTCACCGGGAACCAGGTGCTCGCGGACTCGGGCTGGCCGAGAGCGAGAGCGCTGTCCGGGCCGCTGAGCCAGCCGCCGTCGCCGAGGGTCTTGTTGGCCAGCTGGCCGGGGGTGCCGCCGTAGTCGACGACGACGGTGAAGGCCTTGCCCTTGACGATCCCCTTCGCCGGGGTGATGACCAGCTCGTTGCCGTCCGCCGCGGAGGTGGCCGTCCGGCTGTCCACTTTGACTGATTTCGCCGAAAGGTGGGCTAGGTCCAGGTCGAATCTGGACAAATTCTGCGTCGCCGTCGCGGTGATCGTCGCCGTCCCGGTGAGCTGCTTTCCGCCCGGATCATATCGGATATTTAGGTCATATCCCGAAACATCATAACCGCCATTCCCGTACGTCGGGAAGTACGGATCGCCGGCACCGGGCGCGCCGGGGCTGAAGCTGGGCGCGGCGGCCGGCGAGGCCGGTGAGCACGCGCCCAGCAGCGAGAGGGAGACCAGCGCGGCCAGAGCCCTACCGGTCGAGGACAAGCGCCACCTTCTGGAACTCCTTGACGTCGCGGTACCCGCACTTGGCCATCGCCCGGCGCAGGCCACCGAACAGGTTGAGCTGGCCGTCGGGCCGGTCGGCCGGGCCGAACAGGAGCTCCTCGAGGGTGCCGTCGGGCTCGCCGGCGATGCAGAAGCCGCCGCGCGGCAGCGACGGGTGGCTGGCCGACGAGTGCCACCAGGCGCCACCGGCCGGCGCGCCCTCGGCCAGCGACAGCGGCTCGCCGAGCATCACCGCGTCCGCGCCGCAGCCGATCGCCTTCGCGATGTCGCCCGAGGTGCTGAGCCCGCCGTCGGCGATCAGGTGAACGTAGCGGCCGCCGGTCTCGTCCAGGTAGTCGCGGCGGGCGGCCGCGGCGTCGGCGATCGCGGTGGCCATCGGCACCCGGATGCCCAGCACGGTGTCGGTGGTCGACCACTCGTCGGCGCCCACGCCCACGATCACGCCGGCCGCGCCGGTGCGCATGAGGTGCAGGGCCGTCTTGTAGTCGGTGCAGCCGCCGACGATCACCGGCAGGTCGAGGTCGGCGATGAACTCCTTGAGGTTCAGCGGCTCGTCGGTCGTCGAGACGTGCTCGGCACTGACCAGCGTGCCCTGGATGACCAGCAGGTCGACGCCGGCGTCCAGCACGACCGGGGCGAGCGTGAGCGTGTGCTGCGGCGACACCCGGACGGCGACGGTGACGCCGCCCTCCCGGATCGTCCGCACCCGCTCGGCGATCAGCTCCGGCTTGATCGGCTCGGCGTACACCTCCTGGAGGCGCTTGGTGGCGTCGGCGTCCTCACCGAGCGACGCCAGCTCCTCCAGGATCTTGGTGGGGTCCTCGTACCGCGTCCACAGGCCCTCGGCGTTGAGCACGCCCAGGCCGCCGAGGCGGCCCAGGGCGATCGCCGATTCCGGGCTCATGGTCGCGTCGGACGGATGCGCGACGCAGGGGATCTTGAAGGGGTACGCGTCGACGCGCCACTCGGTGGACACGTCGTCCACGTCGCGGGTGCGCCGGCTCGGGACGATGGCGATGTCGTCCAAGTGGTAACCGCGCTGAGCGGTCTTGCCGAGACCGATCTCCACGACGTCACGCATGGTTAGTCCTATCGCGAGTGATAATTCGGGGCTTCTACCGTCATCTGGATGTCGTGCGGGTGGCTCTCCTTCAGACCGGCAGCGGTAATCCTGATGAGCTGCCCACGCTCCTGCAAGTCCGGGATGGTCTCGGCGCCCACATAACCCATGGCCGCGCGCAGGCCGCCGACCAGCTGATGCGCCACTCGGCTCAGCGGACCGCGGTACGGCACCTGGCCCTCGACGCCCTCGGGGACGAGCTTGTCCTCGGTGACGTCCTGCTGGAAGTAGCGGTCCTTCGAGTACGACTTCGCCTGGCCACGCGACTGCATCGCGCCCAGCGAGCCCATGCCGCGGTACTGCTTGTACTGCTTGCCGTTGATGAAGATCAGGTCGCCCGGGCTCTCCTCGGAGCCGGCCAGCAGGCTGCCGAGCATCACGGAGTCGGCGCCGGCCACGATCGCCTTGGCGATGTCGCCCGAGTACTGGATACCGCCGTCGGCGATCACCGGGACGCCGGCCGGGCGGCAGGCCCGGGACGCCTCCATGATCGCGGTGATCTGCGGGACGCCGACGCCGGCCACCACGCGGGTCGTGCAGATCGCGCCCGGGCCCACGCCCACCTTGACCGCGTCGGCGCCGGCCTCGACCAGCGCCTTGGCGCCCGCGAACGTCGCGATGTTGCCGCCCACGATGTCGATCGCGGTGTCCTTCTTGAGGCGGGCCACCATCTCGAGAACGGCCCGCTGGTGGCCGTGCGCGGTGTCCACGATGACCACGTCGACCCCGGCGTCGACCAGCGCGCGGGCCCGCTTGTACGACTCGTCGCCCACGCCGACCGCGGCGGCCACGCGCAGCCGGCCCTGCGCGTCCTTCGCGGCGTTGGGGTACTGCTCGGACTTCGTGAAGTCCTTCACCGTGATCAGGCCGCGCAGGTGGCCGGCGCCGTCGAGCAGCGGCAGTTTCTCCACCTTGTGGTGGGCGAGGAGGGCGAGCGCGTCCTCCTTGCTCACGCCGACCGGGGCGGTGATCAGCGGCGCCTTGGTCATCACGTCGCGCACCTTGGCGCTGTGGTCGGTGACGAAGCGCATGTCGCGATTGGTCACGATGCCGACCAGCACGTTGTCGTGGTCGACCACCGGCAGGCCGGAGATGCGGTACCGCCCGCACAGCGCGTCGACCTCGCGCAGGGTGTCGTCGGGGCTGCAGGTGACCGGGTTGGTGATCATGCCGGACTCGGAGCGCTTGACCAGGTCGACCTGGGTGGCCTGGTCCTCCAGCGAGAGGTTGCGGTGAAGCACGCCGATGCCGCCCTGGCGGGCCATGGCGATCGCCATCCGCGCCTCGGTGACCGTGTCCATCGCGCTGGAGAGCAGCGGGATGGTGAGCTCCACGTTGCGGCTCATCCGCGAATTGGTGTTGACCCGGCTCGGCACGATGTCCGATTCGCCGGGCTGAAGAAGCACGTCATCGAAGGTCAGACCGAGTGGAACCGTACGGGCCGAGTCGCTTTCCACGGAGCATCCCTAACTGCCGGAAGACGGATGGTTCATCGTACCCATCCGCCCGGTGCGCTCTCGTGCGACGGACAGGACGTGCGGGCCAGCACACATCCGCCTGAGGTGAGTACCGTAAGGGGGTGCAGGATGAGCCCATTGACCCGTTCAACGGCGACCCGACCGACCCGGCAGCCGGTCTCGACGACCTCGCCGACGACGCCGACGAAGAGCCGCTGACCGAGGCCGAGCGGCAGGATGTCCTCGAGGACCTCTCCGACCTGGAGATCTACCAGGCGCTGCTGAGTCCCACGGGGATACGCGGGCTGGTCATCGAGTGCGAGGACTGCCACGAGCCACACTACTTCGACTGGGACCTGCTCCGCGGCAACCTGCGCCATCTGCTCTCGAGCGGGCGCCCGCGCGTGCACGAGCCGGCGTACGACCCCGACCCCGACCACTACGTGACCTGGGAGTACGCCCGGGGGTACGCCGACGGCGTGCACGACACTCTTACCGAGGGGACCGACGACGAGTCGGCCCCCTGACCGCTAAGCGACCAGACCGGCCCGGAAACCCGCTGCCACCGCGTGAGCGCGGTCGCGGGCGCCCAGCTTGCGGAACAAGCGCCGGGCGTGGGTCTTGACCGTGTCCTCCGAGACGAACAGCTCCCGCCCGATCTCGGCATTGCTCTTGCCGTCGGCCATCCCGCGCAACACCTGCAGCTCCCGCTCGGTGAGCGTGAGCCGGCGGCCCGCGGGCGCCGGGTCGGCCACCCCGACCTGGGTCTCGTTGCCCGGCCAGGCCACCATCGGCCGCCCGGTGGCCGGGTCGATCGGGGCGTCGCCACGCTGGGCCGGCACCATCGGCGAGTTGCCCAGCATGGCCGGCACGGCCGCGGCGTTCGGCGTGCCCACGCCGATGCCGTTCTGATAGGCGGCGGCGCGGGCCGCCGGTGAGTTGTTGTTCCGCGCGCCGCCGACGACCCCCGCCGGCTGCGCGTTGGTTCCGTTGATCGGCATGCCCTGCGGCCGCACCGGCAGCAGGAGCAGCAACAATGCCTTGGCGACGACGCTGACCAGGTCGTGCTCGACGCCACGGATGACGCCGCGGGCGCCGGCCGCGACGGCCGCCGCGGCGACCCGCGGGTCTTCGGCGCCGAAGAGCACCACCTGCGCCTGCGGGGCGCGGGCGAGGACGCGACGGGTGAAACCGACGCTGTCGGGACGGGTCACAGCGGTGTCGGCGAGGACCACTTCGGCCGGCCGTTCAGCCAGCCGGATCATGGCCTCGGTCTCGCTGACCGCGGTCCGGACGACGCCTGTCATGCCGAGCCGGGCCGCGGTGGACGCGACGGTCTGGGCCGCCAGCGGGGTACGGACGCACACGAGGACGGTACGCACAGTGATCCTCCTTCTCTCTCAGAGGAGATCACGCGAGGGCCGCAGCATTACGCGCTTTAGATGGAAAAAATGGGAAAGATCGGTATGAGTTGCTCTACCGATGTCATGCGGCTCGCGAAGAGATCGAAGATCCGTGTGTGAGCCTGGGATCGCCGGGGTAACACCGCGGCAGGCCTGAGCAAGGCCCCTCATGACGACACACCGCGGTGCCGCGCGGGAGGAGGGTGTTTTATGTCGAACGTTCGCAGACTGCCCGGGCCCATCGCCGACCTGTGGGACTGGCAGCGACTCGGCCTGTGCCGAGGTCGGGACAGCGCGCAGTTCTTCCACCCCGACGGCGAGCGCGGTTCGTCCCGCAACCGCCGCGAGGCCAAGGCCAAGGCCATGTGCGGCTCCTGCCCGGTTCGGGCCGAGTGCGCCGCGCACGCGCTCGCGGTTCGCGAGCCTTACGGGGTCTGGGGAGGCTTCAGCGAGGCGGAGCGGCTGCGGCTGCTCGCCGTCGGCTGGGAAGACCTCGCCGACCGTCATCACGGCCGGGTCGACCTTGATCGCCTGGAGGCTCGCCTCGGCCGGCCCCACAAGTCGGCCGTGCCGGCACAGAGGCAGGCCCCTGCGGCCTGAGACCGCCCGGCGCGGGACAGGGGCCGGGTCCCGTTGTACGACGGTTCTTCAACAACCGCATCGGTGGACATGGAACCCACCGTATGAGCGACTTGCGCAATGGAGTCGGACCGGTAGTGCGTCGGTGAACGGATGGCACTCAGCCGACATTGACCTGCACGGAATGCCATCCGGTCGCCCCGTCCGGCGCCGGATCGGCGGGGGTGCTGGTCTGGGTCTGGCCGGAGTTGTCGGTCGCGCGTACCCGGATCGTGTGCTTTCCCTTGGTCGCCTGCCAGGGGTAACTCCACTGCCGCCAGGTGTCGCTCGAGACGGTCTCGGCCAGCGTCGCCACCTCCCACGGCCCGCCGTCGACCTGCACCTCGACCTTGCTGATCCCCCGGTGCTGCGCCCACGCCACCCCGGCGACCACCACGGTGCCCGGCGATCGGTCCGCGCCGTCGCGCGGGGTGTCGATCCGGGACTCGGTCTTGATCGGCGCCTGCTGTGCCCATCCGCGCGGCACCCAGTAGGCGTCGAAGTCCTCGAACCGGGACAACTCGATCTCGGCGATCCACTTGCAGGCGCTGACATATCCGTACAGCCCCGGGACCACCATGCGCACCGGGAAGCCGTGGTTCACCGGCAGCGGCTGCCCGTTCATCCCGACCGCGAGCAGCGCGTCCCGCCCGTCACGCAGCGTCGCCGTCGGACTGCCGCAGGTCCAGCCGTCCACCGACCGCTGCACCACCTGATCGGCGCCCGGCAGCGGGTCCGCCTCGTCGAGCAGTTCCTTGATCGGCGTGCCGAGCCACAGCGCGTTCCCGACGAGATCGCCGCCGACCTCGTTCGAGACGCAGGTCAGCGTGATGTAGCGCTCGATCATCGGCCGCTGCAGCAGCTGGTCCCAGGTGATCGTGATCGGGTTCCGCACCATCCCGTGGATCCGCAGCTGCCACGTCGCCGGGTCCACCTGCGGCGGGTACAGCGCGGTGTCGATCCGGTAGAAGTCCTTGTTCGGCGAGATGTAGGGGGTCGCGCCGGGCGCCTGCACTCCCGCCGGCAGCGGCGGAGGGGTCTGCCGCGGCACCGGCAGCACCACCGCCTGGCGCGCCGCGGTCACGGCCTTCCGCGAGGTCAGGAACCGGCCGCCGAAACCCGCGACAAGAGAGACGCCGGCCGTGATCCCCAGGGCTTTGAGGAAGCGCCGCCGGCTTTCCGCATTCATCATTTCGTACGGGGGAGGAAGAGTCCCCTTTTCACGCTTTCCGGCGCCGTCGTGGTCCGGGCCGTCGCCCGCTTCCGGGCTGATCTGCGTGGTTGCGCCCACCCCGACCCGGGCCCCGGCCCCGACCGGGGCCTCGGCCACCGCCGCCGGCCGCTCGAGCCCGGCCCCGGCCAGGTCGAGCAGGTAGCGCAGCACCCACACCGCGATGCCCGCGCCGATCAGCGTCGGCAGCGCCGCGAGCAGCCCCGCGTCGTGCCGGGTCAGCGCCGCGGCCACGCCGATCGCCGCGAACAGCCCGATCCCGGCCAGCCCCACCCGCCACCAGCGCGCCGCCACCACGCCGAGCGCGAACGCGTACGCCGCCAGCAGGATCGCCGTACCCGTGATCAGGGCGGTCTTGTCGTGCACCCCGAAGACCTGAACGCCGAAGTCCTTGACCGCCGGCGGCACGTTGTCGACCACCACGCCACCGACCGCCAGCAACGGCGCCGACAGCGGCCCGGTCCAGACCGCCACCACCTCGGCGACCCCGACGGCCGCACCGGCAGCGGCCACGCCGGAGAGCCCGGCGCGCACCGAAAGATTCACCCCACCATCCTGCTCCGCGAATCCCGGAGCGACGACCGCCGCAAGACTCTCGTAAGAATCTGGCTTTCGCGGCGTGGGATCAGGCCCGGGCGGCGCGGAGCCGCCGCATCGAGGCGCGGATGCCGAACGCGCCGGCGACCGCCACCCCGAGGCAGAACACGAGCGCGACGATCGTGGCGCCCAGGTCTTCCGTGTCGACGAACAGCGAGATGACCAGCAGCGCGCCGATGGCGCCGAAGAAGAGCACGGCCGGCCAGAGCACGACCAGGAAGAAGATGCTGAGGGCCCGGTTACCCCCGACCGGCACGGCGGCCGCGGCCCGCTTGGCCCGCGGCTGGGGCTTCGGGATGTCGTCGGCGGCGCGCGGCGGCTGGAACACCCGCACCGGGCCGGTCGCGGCGTCGATCGCGCCGATCGCCCGCTGCCCGTCGGCGAACAGTGTCGGCTCGACCCGCACCACGATGCCGTCGGCGCCGACCAACTGGCGGGCGCCGTCCGGCCAGGCCCGGGCGATCACGCAGTCGGCGTAGCGAACCGTCGCGACGTTCTCGTCCTGCACCAGGCTGACGCCGCCCCGGGCCACGATCAGATGGTGGCCCGGCTCCTCCAACGACGTGTGCGCGTATCCGTGCACCGCCGTCTCCGACCGGCTCGGCGCGGCGGCGAAGCCGAGGTGCTCGGGGTGGACCGGCGACATCAGCAGGCCGGACTGCCAGGCCCCGGCGGCCGCCTCGGCCACGTCGGCCGCGGTCACCGCGCGGGACTGCCCGATCACCTGCTCGATGTCCTCCACCGGACGCCCGAGCAGCAGGTTGAGGGCCTGCCCGGGCAGCCGGGCGCCGACGCTCTCGGCGTGGCGGAACTGCTCGACCCGCTTGGTGACGACGGCCGCGACATCGGCCGGGTCGACCCGGCCCGCCCGCAGCGCGGCGAGGACATCGACCATGCCGCCGAGCACCGCGCCCTGGTTCTCCGGCAACCCGTCGGCCACGGCCGTGACCAGCGCGCCGTCCCGCCCGATCGGCTGGTAGTCGGTCTGCACCGTGTAGGACAGCCCTGCCTCCTGGCGCAGCTCCCGGAACATCACCCGCTCGAGCACGTCGGCGAAGATGGCCGACTTCGCACCGCGCGGGGTCATCGCGTCCCAGACCACCAGGCCCGACGAGCCGGGGAAGAAGGCGGGCGTGACCGGCAGCGCCGACGAGGGCGCCGGCGTCGGGTGACGGACGCCCGAGGGCAGGTCCAGCTCGAGCCCGGCCGGCACCGCGTCGCCGGCCACCCACAGCACCGCGTTCTCCCGGGTGAAGTAGCGGGCCACCCAGGCGCGCAGCTCGTCCTCGGTGATCGCGGGCAGCCCCCACTCGGGGTAGGCGGGCGTGCCGTAGTCGCGGGCCCCGTGCCGCCACAGCGCCATCGGCTCGGCCACCGCCGGGCTGCGGCCGCTCGCCTCGGCCTGGAGCACGTCCTTCTCCACGGCCAGCCGCCGCATCGGCAGGTCGCGCAGCGATGCGCAGACCCCGTTGAGGAAGCCGACGATCTTGTCCTCGTCGCCCTGCATGTGGAAGTAGGTGAACTCGACGCCGGTGGCGCCGTTGTAGTGGTAGTCGGTGACGCCCATCGAGTGCAGAGCCAGATGCTCGGTCAGGTGGGTGATGCCCCGGCGGGCCAGCGGCTCGTCGGCGAACCCGACCCGGAAGGCCAGCCCCGCGTGGGTGGGACCGGTCGTCGGCGCCAGCAGGACCGGCACTCCCCCGGCCTCGGTCTGCGTGATCATCGCAATCCCCCGTTCCCCAGGGCCCACCGGCGGCGCGCGGCGATCACGGCGGGGGCGTCGTCGCCGAGGTAGCCCCACGGCAGCTCGGTGCCGAGCTCGCCGAGCATCCGGAACATCGCGGCCGCCCCGTCGCGGTCGTCGATCAGGCAGAACAACATCGCGAAGGTGCTGGCCAGCTGGACCCAGCCGTAGTCGCGGCGGAACTCGGGGTGCAGGACCGAGCGCTGGGCGGCCTCGTAGATCTCGGCGCGCACGGCCGGGTCCCGCACGTAGCGCCGGCCGTCCGGGCTCTCGTCGGCCCAGCGCTCGATGTGTGCCTCGGCGACCAGCAGGGCTTGCGGGCCGCCGGGCGGTGCCGCCTTCATCGCGTCGCGGCTCCACTCGAACAGCAGCTCCCAGCTTCCGCTCCACTTCGGGCAGAGCCGCTGGAGGTACTGCGTCTGGCCGGGCAGGTGGTGCGGGTCGATCGCGGCCAGCCGCTGGTAGCGGCGCCGGGTCTCGGCCAGGCCGAGCTGCAGGCCGCGGGCCGAGGTGATCCGGGCGACCCACAGCGCCGGGTCGGCGGGGGTGCGGGCCACCCCGTCCAGCAGCACGACCTCGGCCTTGCGCAGCCAGTCGTGGAAGCTCGCGAACTGCTCCCGGGAGACGTGGTTCGCCCGGTAGCCGGTCCGGACCTTCCAGCCGATGTCGATCAGATGCATCGCGAGCATCGCGGCCGCGGCACTGTCGGCAGGGTCGGTCGCCACCACGTACCGGAGAAAGTCCTCGAGGTGGTCGCCGTCGGCGCCGTAGCGGAGGAGCATCGACCGCCCGACCGGCGGCGCCGCGTCGACCACCGTCCGTACGCCACCCCAGTCGCGGGCCGCGAGGGCGGCGCGAACCCTCGTCACCTCGGGATAGGCGGCCGCGGGATCGAGCAGCACACGGTCGGACATGGCCACGGAGCATAAATGACTGTGATCATTCGCGTGGTCCCGTGCGTCGATGCCCGGGTCGCCGGCTCACGCCAGCAGCAGCGGGTCCTCGAGGAGATGCTCGAAGGCCAGCTCGGCCGCGCCGATCAGGGCCGCGTCGTAGCCGAGCTCGGGGGTGCGCAGCCGGATGTGCTCGCGGCAGGCCGGCAGCGCGATCGCGTTGAGGCGGCTGCGGATCTGCGCGGCCGCCACCAGGTACACGTCCCGGAGCGTGCCGCCGAAGATGACCGCCTCCGGGTTGAAGATGTTGACCAGGTTGCCGACGCCGAAGCCGATCCACTCGCCGACCTGCCGCACCGCGAACTGGGCCTGGCTGTCCCCGCGCATGGCCGCGTCGACCACGGCCAGCACCGCCTCGCGGCCGGTCTGCTCGCCCCGGCCGGCGTGCTTGAGCAGCGCGTACTCCCCGATCTCGGTCTCCCAACAGCCGCGCGAGCCGCAGCTGCACTCCCGGCCGTACGGGTTGACGACCATGTGGCCGACCTCGCCGCCGTACCCGCCGTGGCCGGACACCCGCCGGCCGTCGGCGATGATGCCGGCGCCGACACCGACGTCGCCGTACAGGTAGACAACGTTGTCGCAGCCGGCCGCGGCGCCCCGGCTGTGCTCGACGAGGGCCGACACGTCGGCGTGGTTGCCGACGGTCAGCTTGCCGGCGTCGCCGAGCTCCGTGCGCAGCGCGGCGCCCACCGGCTCTTCGACCCAGCCGATCGTCGGCGCGAGGCGGACCATGCCGTCGACACGCCGGACCATGCCGGCCACCGCGACCCCGGTGCCGACGTACAGCGCGTCGTCGGGCACCTTGGCACGCATCTCGTGGACGAAGTCCGAGAGCGGCTGCACCGCGTCGAGCACCTGCATGCCGCGCGGCCGGTCGGTCTCCCGCCGGTCCAGGATCTGGCCGCCCAGGCCGACGCGGGCCGCCCGCAGCCGATCCACCTCGATGCTCAGGGCGTACGCGTAGACCTTGGAAGACTCGGGCCGGACGACCAGTGAGGGTCGCCCGGCCCGGCCGGTCTCCCGCGGTGCCTCCTCGCTGACCAGCCCGGCGGTGGTCAGCTCGGCGGTAAGAGCCCCGATGGTGCTGCGGTTGAGCCCGAGCCGGCTGGTGAGTTCCGCCCGGGAGGTCGCGCCGTGCACGTGCACGTACCGCAGCAGCGTCCCGAGGTTGTGCCGGCGGACCTCCTCCTGGCTGGGGCCGGCCCGCATCAGCGTGCCGCCCCCGCGCCCAGGGTCTCTCTCATCGGTTTCCGGTAGCCGCCGCTCTGCGGCGGGCGAGTGCATCGACGCTCGCGGCGACCAGCAGGATCAGACCGGTCACGATGTACTTCGTGCCGGCCGAGTAGCCCAGCAGGCCCATGCCGTTGTCGATGACGGTGATGACCGCGCCGCCGATCACCGCGTTGATCGCCTTGCCCTTGCCACCGAAGAGGCTGGTGCCGCCGATGACGGCCGCGCCGACCGAGTACAGCAGGATGTTGCTGCCACCGGTGTTCGGGTCGACCGAGTTGGCCCGGCTGACGGCCAGGATGCCGCCGATCGAGGCCATGAACGAACAGATGATGAAGACCGAGATGCGGATGCGGTCCACCGGGATACCGGCCCGGCGGGCCGCCTCGGTGTTGCCGCCGACCGCGTAGACGTGCCGGCCGTACGTGGTGCGGCCGAGGATGAACGTCCAGATCACCAGGAACACGGCGATGATCGGGACGACGATCGGCACGCCCTTCACCGAGTTGAGCACCGGGTTGATCGAGCGCTCCTGGGTGAGCACGATGGTCGGGATGATCAGCACGACGGCGAGGCCGGCGATGCGCATCGCCACGATCCCCATCGGGTCGGTGACCAGGCCGCGGGCGGCGCGGCTGCGGACCCGGCTGAGCTGGACCACCGCGTAGCCGACGATCGCGACGATCGTGAGGGCCCAGCTGAGCGCCACCGACAGGTTGCTGTTGGCCAGCTTCAGCACGAAGGTGTCGGTGATCGAGATGTTCTTGCCGCCGCCGAGCAGGTACAGCAGGATGCCCTGGAACGCGAGGAACGCGGCCAGGGTGACGACGAACGACGGGATGCCCAGTTTCGCCACCATGAAGCCGAGCACGAAGCCGATCACGATGCCGGTGACCATGGCCGCGGGGATGGCGCCGTACCACGGCCAGCCGTGGTTGGTCAGGAGGATCGCCATGATCGCGCCACAGACGCCGGAGGCGAAGCCGGCGGAGAGGTCGATCTCGCCCAGCAGCAGGACGAAGACCAGGCCCATCGCGATGAAGATGTACTGAGCGCCCTGCGAGAACAGGTTCGCGAAGTTCAGCGAGCTGAAGAACGTGTCGCGCGCGATGCCGAAGATCAGGCTCAGGATGATCAGGCCGATGACGGCGGGCAGGCTGCCGAGGTCGCCGCCGCGGACCTTGCCCCAGTAGTCGTGGAAGAAGCCCGCGACGGTCGGCTTGACGACCTGGACGCCGCCGGCCGTGGTAGTCGTGGTGGTGCTCACTGGTCGCCTCCGGGCGTGATGTCGACGACGTCGCCGTTGAAGTCGGACGGCTTCTCGGGGGGCAGGCCGATGTTGCCGCTGCGGCCGGCGGTGATCAGCTCGACGATCTGGGAGTGCGTCACCTCGGTGGCCTTCACCTGCGCGGCCATCCGGCCCAGGTAGAGCGCGGCGATGCGGTCGGAGACCGCGAAGACGTCATTCATGTTGTGCGAGATCAGCACGACCCCGAGGCCGTTGTCCGCGAGGCGGCGAACCAGCTCCAGCACCTGGGCGGTCTGCGCGACACCGAGCGCGGCGGTCGGCTCGTCGAGGATCACGACGCGGCTGTTCCAGAGCACCGCCTTGGCGATCGCCACGGTCTGCCGCTGGCCACCGGAGAGGCTGGCCACCAGCTGACGGAGCGACTTCACCGTACGGACGGAGAGGCTGGCGAGGGTGTCGCCGGCCATCTGCTCCATGGTGGGCTCGTCGAGCACGATGCCGCGGGTCTTCTCCCGGCCGAGGAACATGTTCTGGACGATGTCCAGGTTGTCGCAGAGGGCGAGGTCCTGGTACACGACCTCGATGCCCAGCGCGGCCGCCTCGCGCGGGCTGTGGATCGCCACCGGGTTGCCGTCGAAGGTGATCGTGCCCTTGTCGATCGTGTAGATACCGCTGACGCACTTGACCAGCGTCGACTTGCCGGCGCCGTTGTCGCCGACAAGGGCCGTGACCTCGCCGGGGTAGACGCTCAGACCGACGTCGTGCAGGACCTGAACGGGACCGAAGCTTTTGTCGATCCCGCTGAGCTCCAAAAGGGGTGTCGCGGCCACGGTGGTTCTCCTTCGCTAAGTGACCGGGTGTCGTCGTCGGTGGCTCCGCCACTGGCGATCGGGTGGGGGGTGACCCGACTCCGGCGCCGCCCACGCCCCGAGGGGGTGAGCGGCGCCGTCGTCAGCCGTTCGGGACTAGCCCATCACAACCAGGTCAGCTGATGCCCGCGTCCGTGCAAGCCTTCGCGAAGTCGGCGGTGCACAGCTCGTCCTTGGTGACGAACCCGTCCGCGATGACGTCCTTGACGTTCGCCTTGGTGATGGCCTGGGGAACCAGCAGCACCGAGGCAACGTCCTTCTTCGACTCCGGGTCGGTGACCTTGCCGGTGGCCGAGGTCGGCTTCTGGCCCTTGGCGATCGCGATGGCGAGCTCGGAGGCCGCGTCGGCCTCCTTCTTGATCGCCTTGTAGACCGTCATGCACTGGTCGCCGACGAGGATGTTCTGCAGGCCCTGGGTGGTGGCGTCCTGGCCGGTCACCGGCACCTGGCCGTTGAGCTTGTTCTTCTTGAGCACCGAGATGACCGCGTTGCCGAGGCCGTCGTTCGCCGCCAGAACACCCTTGATGTTCTTGTTCTGGGTCAGCATCTGCTCGAAGATCGTGCCGCCCTGAGCGTTGTCCCAGTCCGGAACGGACTGGTTCGGGCCCTTGGTCAGGGTGCCGTCCGTGTAGAGCGGGTTGAGCACCGAGTCGTAGCCCTGGGCGAACAGGGTGGCGTTGTTGTCGGTCGGGGCGCCGTTGAGCTCGGCGACGACCGGCTTGGTGTAGTTCTTGGCCTTGAGGCAGTCGACCAGGCCCTGGCCCTGCAGCTCGCCGACCTTCACGTTGTCGAACGACACGTAGTAGTCCGCGCCACCGTTCAGGGTGAGGCGGTCGTAGTCGATCGTGGCGATACCGGCGGCCTTGGCCTTGTCCAGCACGGCCTTGCCGGTGCCGGAGTCCAGGTTGACGATGATGAGGACCTTGACGCCGCTCGAGATCATGCCGTCGGCGATGGTCTGGAACTGGGTCTTGTCACCCTGTGCGTTCTGGATGTCGGCCTGGACGCCGGCCGCGTCGAACGCCTCCTTGAGGTACTTGGCGTCGGCGGTCGCCCACCGGGCCGAGGACTTGGTGTCCGGGAGGATGACGCCGACCTTGCCGGTCGTCGAGCCGCCACTGCTGCCGGAGTCGCTGCCTTTGGAGTCGCCACAGGCGGCCACGCTGCCGGTCGCCAGGAGGCCGACCGCGGCAAGGGCGAACAGTCCCTTACGCATTCCTTGTGTCCTTTCGGGTAATCCGGGCCTTCGATCGGATTCGATGGTGTGCGCTGCGGGAGTGTCGCTCCCCGAGACGCCGAATGATCAGGAGCTAGTTTGTTGTGCCCGGCAACGTATTCCCGTTGCGGCCTGTCGCACAAGCGGTGTTCCGCGGCGATCTCGTAACCCGGCATAACAATCCGGCAACACGGCGGTGATCCAGGGGTTTCGGCCCTACCGACGACCGGGGGCCGGTCCCGGACGATCGCATCAGGTCGCTCACGTAGTGACGCTAAGTCACTCCGTTGCCCGTTCTCGCCCATTCTCGTGAGAAAGATCCCCCCAGGCCGTAACGTTGTCGTAACGGACTGACAACGGGAGGAAATATCACCCTTTATGTCCGAATGGCGGCAATAACCGCCTCGGTCAGACGAATCAGGTCGGCCGGTGCGAGCGCCACCTGCAGGCCGCGACGGCCCGCCGAGATGAACATCTGGTCAAGCGCGAGCGCCGAGTCGTCCACCACCGTGGGCAGCCTCTTGCGCTGCCCGAGCGGACTGATGCCGCCACGCACGTAACCACTGCTCCGCTCGGCCGCGGCCCGGTCGGCCAGCGCCGCCCGCTTGCCGCCGGCCGCGCCGGCCAGCGCCTTGAGGTCGAGATCGCCGGTGACCGGCACGACGCCGACCACGAGTTTCCCGTCGACCTCCGCGATGAGTGTCTTGAAAACCCGCTCCGGGCCGATCCCCAACGCCTGCGCCACGAGTGCGCCGTAGTTGGGCGCGTCCGGGGAGACGTCGTACGGGTGGAGGGGGTGTTCCACCTTTTGATCGACAAGCACGGCCGTCGCCGGGGTACCGGCCGCGGGCTTTTTTGCCATGGCCAGAAACCTACTCGTCGCGCGATCCGGCGGTGCATGTGATGTCTGCCCCTTTTGCCCCGGTGAAGTGCCCCTGCGGCCGGTGCGGAGCGGGCCTCAGACCGGGCGGCAGAGCATCGCCGTGGGTGCGCCGGCCACCCGGGTCAGCACGAGCGAGGCCGCCTCGGGGCCGGAAAGTCGCAGGTCACGGCGGAGCTGGTCGGGCTCGAGGGCCGAACCCCGCTTGCGGATCTCGAGGCGGCCGACGCCGCGGTCGCGCAGCAGGGCTCGCAGCCGCTTCAAAGAGAACTGCAGCACATCGGTTATCTCCAGCCGCCGGCCGAACGGGGTTTCGACGGGCTCGTCGGCGTACACATAGGCAATGTCGGGATCAGCGAGACGGCCGCCGACGGTGGCCGCGAACTCGGCGACCAGATGCGAGCGCACCACGGCGGGGTCAGGGTCGAACAGGTACCTACCCACCGGGCCGACCGTCGCGGCCGCGACGCCACTGCCCGTCAGCTCGAAAACGCCTCCCGCCCGCTCCCCGGCGGCGCTCGCGCCCGTTGTCCCCGCGGCGCCCTTGTCTCCCGCGGCCGTGCGCAGCAGCGTGGCGCGGCGGGCGACGGTGGCGAGCGGGCCGCACCAGAAGGCGGCCTCGACCAGATCGCCGTCGACGCTCACCCACTCGCCCTCGGCGCCGGGCGGGAGCAGGTCGTGGTCGATCCCGGGGGCGAGCTTGAGGACCGTGCGCGGGACCCGGCCGGCGAGCGCGGCCACGAAGTCCCACGGCGGCGAGTACGAGCGCGGGTCGAACACCCGTCCCCGGCCGGCGCGGCGGCGGGCCGGATCGGCGAACACCGCGTCGTAGTCCTCGACCCGGACCGACGTGGCGTCCGCGCGGTCGACCTTGATCCGATCGTCGAGGCCCAGGGCCGCCGCGTTGGCCCGGGCGACCTCGGCCGTCAGGGGATCGGTCTCCACCGCGTACACGAAAATGCCGGCACTCGCCGCCGCCAGGGCGTCGGAGCCCAGCCCGCACCCCAGATCGGCCATGGTCCTCACCCCGGCCGCCGCGAGGCGCCTCGCCCGGCGCTCGGCCACAACCGCTCGCGTCGCCTGCTCGAGCCCCGGCCGGGTGAAGAACATCCGCGCGGCCCGCTCACCGAATTTCGCGACCGCCCGGCGCCGCAGATCGACCTGGGTGAGCGCGGCGGACGCAAGCTCCGCGCCGACGCCACGGGCCCGCAGCGCGCTCGCCGCGGCGAGTGGATCACCGGCGGCCACCTCGGCCGCCGCGGCCAGCGCATTCACCCCTTCGGGGGTACGCAAGAGAGCCAGAGTCTCGGGGGTCACGCAGGCATTCTCCCCGGCGTGACGACATTGGCACTCTGGTTGACGGAGTGCTAGTTCCGGCATAACCTCGCGGTTAGCACTCTCAACATGAGGGTGCCAGCCGTTCACCCGACGGGCGGACGGTTAGGCACCAGGCGGACCGGCACCCGCGACGACGGCCCCGCCCGGTGGCATGAGGCAGCAGAGTCGACTCGCTCTGGCCGGCCGGCAACGCGGCCGGCGAAACGTTACCCAGGAGGGTATGCCCGTGACTACCGCGACCAAGGTTGCGATCAAGCCGCTCGAGGACCGCATCGTGGTCCAGGCGAACGAGGCTGAGACCACCACGGCGTCGGGCATCGTGATCCCCGACACCGCCAAGGAGAAGCCGCAGGAGGGCACGGTCCTCGCTGTCGGCCCGGGCCGGATCGACGACAAGGGCAACCGCGTTCCGATCGACGTGAAGGTCGGCGACACGGTTCTCTATTCGAAGTACGGCGGCACCGAGGTCAAGTACGCCGGCGAGGAGTACCTGGTGCTCTCCGCCCGCGACGTCCTCGCGGTCATCGAGAAGTGACCTACTGACAGTGCGCACCGCCCTGGCCCACGAAATTGGGTCAGGGCGGTGGTGCTTGAAAGGACCTATACATGGCGAAGATTCTCAGCTTCTCTGACGACGCCCGGCACCTGCTGGAGCACGGCGTCAACACGCTCGCCGACACGGTCAAGGTCACTCTCGGCCCGCGCGGTCGCAACGTCGTCCTGGACAAGAAGTTCGGCGCGCCCACGATCACCAACGACGGCGTCACCATCGCCAAGGAGATCGAGCTCACCGACCCGTACGAGAACCTCGGGGCCCAGCTGGTCAAGGAGGTGGCGACGAAGACCAACGACGTCGCCGGCGACGGGACCACCACGGCCACCGTGCTCGCCCAGGCGCTGGTCCGCGAGGGCCTGCGCAACGTGACCGCCGGGGCCAACCCGCTCGGTCTCAAGCGCGGCATGGACCAGGCGGCCGAGGCCGTCTCGAAGGCGCTGCTGGCCAAGGCCGTCGGCGTCGACGACCACAAGGCGATCGCCAACGTCGCCACCATCTCGGCTCAGGACGCCACCATCGGCGAGCTGATCGCCGAGGCGATGGACCGGGTCGGCCGCGACGGTGTCATCACCGTCGAGGAGGGCTCGGCCATGCTGACCGAGCTCGAGGTCACCGAGGGTCTGCAGTTCGACAAGGGCTTCATCTCGCCGAACTTCGTGACCGACCCCGAGGCGCAGGAGGCCGTCCTCGAGGACGCGTACATCCTCCTCACCACGCAGAAGATCTCCAGCCTCGAGGAACTGCTCCCGCTGCTGGAGAAGGTCCTGTCGGCCGGCAAGCCGCTGCTGATCATCGCGGAGGACGTCGAGGGCCAGGCCCTGTCCACCCTGGTGGTCAACGCGATCCGCAAGACCTTCAAGGTCGCCGCGGTGAAGGCGCCCGGCTTCGGCGACCGGCGCAAGGCGATGCTGCAGGACATGGCGATCGCCACCGGCGGCGAGCTGATCGCGCCCGAGCTCGGCTACAAGCTCGACCAGGTCACCCTCGACATGCTGGGCACCGCCCGGCGCGTCGTGGTCGACAAGGAGAACACCACGATCGTCGACGGCGGCGGCAAGACCTCCGAGGTCACCGACCGGGTCGCCCAGATCCGCAAGGAGATCGAGGCGTCCGACTCCGACTGGGACCGCGAGAAGCTCTCCGAGCGCCTCGCGAAGCTTTCCGGCGGCGTCGC
Organism: Paractinoplanes globisporus DSM 43857; assembly: GCF_000379645.1. GTDB lineage: Bacteria > Actinomycetota > Actinomycetes > Mycobacteriales > Micromonosporaceae > Actinoplanes > Actinoplanes globisporus. The sequence continues at coordinate 132,723 of NZ_KB903309.1, read as the reverse complement.
GGTGATCAAGGTCGGCGCGGTCACCGAGGTCGAGATGAAGGAGCGCAAGCACCGCATCGAGGACGCCATCTCGGCGACCAAGGCGGCCGTCGAGGAAGGCACCGTCCCCGGTGGCGGCGCTGCTCTCGCGCAGCTCGTCTCGGAGCTCGACGGCAACCTCGGCCTCACCGGCGAGGAGGCGATCGGCGTCGGCATCGTCCGCAAGGCGCTGGTGGAGCCGCTGCGCTGGATCGCGCAGAACGCCGGCCACGACGGCTACGTCGTGGTGGGCAAGGTCGCCGAGCTGGGCTGGGGCCACGGCCTCAACGCGGCCACCGACGAGTACGTCGACCTCGCCGCGTCCGGCATCATCGACCCGGTCAAGGTGACCCGCAACGCGGTCTCCAACGCCGTGTCGATCGCCGGTCTGCTGCTGACCACGGAAAGCCTCGTGGTCGAGAAGCCGGCCGCGCCGGAACCGGCCGCCGCCGGCGGCCACGGTCACAGCCACGGTGGCCACGGCCACCAGCACGGCCCGGGCTTCTGACCGAACCCAGTACCACCCACCGAAAGGGCGCGCCGCAGGGCGCGCCCTTTCGCGTTCACCAACCGACCCCGCCCGACCGGGCCGCCCATCGGGCACGCCGTGCGTTGGCGGTCAGCGCCTGGCGCCGGCGGCGTCGGTGTCGGCGAGGGGCTCGTCGGTGTCTTGCGGGGTGCGTTCGCCGTGCCAGGAGCGCCAGAGCGACGCATACGGGCCGTTCGCGGCGACCAGCTCGTCGTGGGAGCCGAGCTCGGTGATGCGGCCGTCCTCGACCACGGCGACGCGGTCGGCGTCGTGGGCCGAGAAGAGCCGGTGCGCGATCGCCACCACCGTGCGCCCGCGCAGCACCGCCGCCAGCGACCGTTCCAGGTCGCGCGCGGCTCGCGGGTCGATCAGCGAGGTCGCCTCGTCGAGCACCAGCGTGTGCGGGTCGGCCAGGACGAGCCGGGCCAGCGCGATCTGCTGCGCCTGCGCCGCCGACAGCTGGTGACCGCCGGAGCCGACCGTGGTGGCGAGGCCGTCGGGCAGCGCGAGCGCCCAGTCGAGCGCGTGCACGGCCGCGAGCGCCGAGCACACCTCCGCCTCGTCCGCGCCCGGCCGGACCATGGCGACGTTGTCCCACACCGTGCCGATGAAGACGTGGTGCTCCTGGCTGACCAGCGCCACCTCGGTGCGCAGCCGGTCGAGCGGAAGATCGCCCAGCGGCACCCCGCCGACCGTGATCGTCCCGGCGGTGGGTTGGTACACGCCGGCCAGCAGCCGGCCCAGCGTCGACTTGCCAGCGCCGGACGGCCCGACGACGGCCAGCCGCTCCCCCGGTTCCAGCGTCAGATCGATACCGTGCAGCACCTCGCGCCCGGGCGCGTAAGCGAATCGCACCCCGCGCACCTCGATCCGCGCGCCGACCGGCGTGGGCACCTCGGCCGCCGGCTCGGGGTTGTCGCTCCGGCCTTCCGCGACGCCGAGCAGCCGGGCCAGCGACGCCATGCCGACCTGGAGCTCGTCGAGCCAGCTCAGCAGCCGGTCGACCGGGTCGATCAGCAACTGCACGTAGACGACCGCGGCGGTCAGCTGGCCGAGCGTGACCGTCCCGCCCAGATAGAGCAGGCCGCCCACCAGCAGCGTCGCCACCACCGGCAGCACATAGCCGACCTCGACGACCGGGAACCAGACCGTACGGAGGAACAATGTGTACCGCTCGGCCAGCCACGTGCGGTGCAGATCGTGGTCGGTGCGCTCGACCCTCTCCCGCCGGCGGCGCAGCGCGTCCACCGTGCGGGCGCCGTCCACCGTCTCGGCCAGACCGTCGGTGACGGCCGAATAGCGGGAGTTCTGCTCGAGATACGCCTTGGGAGCACGACGGAGATACCACCGGGTGCCGCACACGATGATCGGCACGGCGACCAGCAGCGGCAACGCCAGCAGCGGCGTGACGACCGCCAGCGCGCCGATCACGAGCACGATCGTGATCAGCGCGATCATGGTTTCCGGTACGGCGAGCCGCACGCACCGGGAGAGCGCGTCGACGTCCCTCGTCGTACGGGTCAGCAGGTCGCCGCTGCCGGCTCGTTCCACGGTGGACAGCGGCAGGGCGAGCACCCGCTCGACGAATTCCTCGCGCAGCCGGGCCAGCACGCCCTCGCCGAGCCGCGCCGAGGCCAGGTGGGCGAAGCGGGTCAGCACCGACTGCAGCAGCACGAAGCCGGCGATCAGCAACCCGAGCCGGTCGATCACGGCAGCGCCGCCACCGTGCTGCAGGCTCTCGACGAGCTCGCCGAGCAGGCGCGGCCCGACCAGCCCGGCGATCGCCGCGGCGATGTGCAGCGTGACCGCGCCGCCGAGCGCTCGCGGATATCGCCGGAACAGGTCCACGACGTACCGCCGGACCTGGGTGTTGTCGGCGACGGGCAGCAGGCCGGTCACGGCTGGTCCTCCCGGAGCACGGTGCGGGCGTAGCGGGGCTCGGTGTCGAGCAGGCCGTGGTGGCTGCCGGTGGCGACGATGCGGCCGTCCTCGACGAAGCAGACGCGGTCGGTGCGGTCGAGCACGAGCGGGCTCGACGTGCAGAGCACCGTGGTGCGGCCGGCCCGGGCGGTGATCAGCCGCTCGGCGATGCGGGCCTCGGTGTGCGCGTCGACCGCGCTGGTCGGCTCGACCAGGATCAGCGTGTCGGGGTCGGCGACCAGCGCGCGGGCCAGCCGCAGCCGCTGCTGCTGGCCGCCGGAGAACGACCGGCCCCGCTCGGCGACCTCGCTGTCGAGGCCGTCGGGCAGTGCCTCGACGATGTCGGTCGCCGCCGCCGTGTGCAGCGCGGCCGGCAACAGACCGCTGCCGTACGGGTCCAGATCGGAGCGCAGTTGGCCCGAGAAGAGGTGGGCGTCGTTGTCGGCCACCAGGATGCGCCCGCGGACCGTCGCCACGGCGAAGTCGCCGAGCGGCCGGCCGCCGACGGTGCCGCCCTCCGCGTAGCGACCCAGGCGGTCGGCGATCAGCGCGGCCTCGGCGGGCTGGGCCGACACGATCGCGGTGATCTCGCCGGGGCGGACGACCACGCCGGACTCCGGGTCGGCCAGGTCGCCGGCGAGGTGCGCGGGCGGAACCGGTGACTGCGGGTCGGGCAGGTCGGTCTCCGCGTTCAGCATCGTGACGACGCGGCGGGACGCGACGTGGCCGCGGGTGAGCTTGTCGAGTGCCTCCGTGAGCTGGCGCAGCGGGGCGACGAGAAAGGCCGCGTACGCGTAGAAGGAGACCAGCTGCCCCACGGTGATCTGCCCGGCCAGCGCGAAATGGGCGCCGAGCCAGGTGACCAGCACCAGGAAGACGCCGGGCAGCAGCACCTGCGCCGCCTCGAGCAGCGACTCGACCCGGGCGGTGCGCACGCCGGCCGCGCGCAGCGACTGCGACTCGACGCGATAGCGCTCGGCCATCATCGCCTCGCCGCCCACGCCCCGCAGCACCCGCAGGCCGCCGACCAGGTCGGCCGCGCGGCCGGTGAGCAGGCCCTGCTGCTCGCGGGAGTCCTGCTGCCGGTGGTGCAGCGGCTTGATGAGCAGGCCCACCACGGCCATCAGGACCGGCACGCCGAGCACCACGACGAGGCCGAGCGGGACCGAGGTGGTCAGCAGGATGACCGTCACCATGACCACGGCGACCAGCGAGCCGGTGCCGCGGGCGGTGATGTCGAGGGCTCCGCCGATCGCCCGGATGTCGGCCGTGCCGATGGCCACGACCTCGCCGGTGTCGAGCCGCCGGGGCAGTGCCGAGCCGAGCCGGGCGGCCTGGCGGACGGTCACCTGGACGGTGACGAACATCGCGCTCAGGAAATTGACCACCGCGAATCGATGCCGGGAGACGCCGGTATAGGCCTGGGCGGCGCCGACGACGAACAGCACCAGGCACCAGGTCAGCAGGTCATGACGGTCGTGCCGGGTGGAGGCGTCGATCGCCCGGCCGATCACGGCGGGCACGAAGGCCTGGCACAGCATCCAGAGGACGGCCATGGCGATCGCGGCGAAGACGGTCACGCGGTAACGCCGGACCAGCCAACCCAGGTAGTGGGTGGCGGACCGGTCGTCGGGGTCGCCGGGGTCGGCGTCGGGCAGCTTTCGCATCAGGGCCCCGACGTTACGGGCGGGGTCCGACAGTTTGCGACGCGTTTTCCCGGTGGGTGACCGGGGCCGCCGTCAGCGGTCGACGGGGCTGAAATCCCAGACGTGCGGCGCCCGCGCGACCAGTTTCGCCGGCGGTGTGGGCAGGCTTTCCGGCGTGCCGCGCCACTTCGAGATGACCACGATGCGGTTGTCGGTCGACGAGTACACCTCGCTCGACACGTGCAGCGGCAGCACCTCGATCCGCGGCACAGCCACGTCGCAGACCCAGGTCAGCAGCTCGTCGAAGCCACGGGCCGAGGCCCGCACCTCCCACATCCTTGCGATCATGCTGGCTTCCTACCCCGCCACGCTGACCGTGGTCAATGCCATTGAGGAATCGGCGGGCAGATCGAGACGCGAGGGCGCCACGCCGGCCGCGACCAGGCTCGAGCCGAGGGCGGCCACCATCGCGCCGTTGTCCGTGCACAGTTGAGGGCGTGGCACGCGTACGGAAATCCCGTGCTTTTCGGCTCTTTGCCCGGCCAGCACCCGCAACCGGGAGTTGGCGGCGACGCCCCCGCCGATCACCAGGGTGCGCACGCCGTGGGCGAGGCAGGCCTGGATCGCCTTGGCGGTGAGCACGTCGCAGACCGCCTCCTGGAAGCTCGCCGACACGTCGGCCACCGGCACCGGCTCGCCGTCCCGCTCGCGTGCCTCGACCCAGCGGGCGACCGCCGTCTTGAGGCCCGAGAAGGAGAAGTCGAAACGGTGCGCGGCGAGATCCTTCGGCGCGGTCAGTCCACGCGGGAACGCGATCGCGGCCGGATCGCCCTCGCGCGCCCGCCGGTCGATCACCGGCCCACCCGGGAAACCGAGCCCGAGCAGGCGCGCCACCTTGTCGAACGCCTCGCCGGCCGCGTCGTCGATCGTGGCGCCGAGCGGGGTCACGCCGGCGGTCAGGTCGTCGACCAGCAGCAGCGACGAGTGCCCACCGGAGACCAGCATCGCGACCGCGGGCTCGGGCAGCGGGCCGTGCTCCAAGGTGTCCACGGCGACGTGCGCGGCGAGGTGGTTGACGCCGTAGATCGGCTTGTCGGCCGCCAGCGCGTACCCCTTGGCCGCGGCCACCCCCACCAGCAACGCTCCGGCCAGGCCGGGCCCGCTGGTCACCGCGATCGCGTCGATGTCGGCCAGGGTGACCTTGGCCTCGTCGAGCGCGCGCCGCATGGTCGGCACGATCGCCTCGAGGTGCGCGCGGCTGGCCACCTCGGGCACCACGCCGCCGAACCGGGCGTGCTGGTCCACACTGGACGCGAGCGCGTCGGCCAGCAGGGTGTGCCCGCGCACGATGCCCACGCCGGTCTCGTCGCAGGAGGTCTCGATCCCGAGGACCAGGGGCTCGTCAGGCATTGCGCATCATCACCAGGGCATCCGTGTTGCTGGGTTGGTAGTAGCCGCGCCGGATTCCCACCGGTTCGAAGTCGTACGTCGCGTACAGCCGCTGGGCCGGCGCGTTGTCGACCGCGACCTCCAGCAGGGTCTGCTTCTTGCCGCGCCGCTCGGCCTCGGCCAGCAGCGCCTCCAGCAGCGCCCGGCCGACGCCACGGCGCTGGGCCGTCCGGCGCACCGCGATGTTCTGCACCCAGGCCTCGTCGCCGGTCGCGGCCAGCCCCGCATACCCGAGCAGCTCGTCGCTTTCCGTCGCGACGATGTAGAAGTTGAGCTGAGCGAGCTCGTTCCAGAACATCGCCGACGACCATCTCTCGGCGCCGAACAGCTCTTCCTCGATCGGCAGCACCTCGGCGATGTGCCACCAGCGGAAACGTTCGATCTCCATCAGGTCAGCACGGATTTCCGGCCGGTCGGCTCGACGGCGTCGGGGCGCCGCAGATAGAGAGGCGTGAGCGGTTCGCTCGGCGCGGCCGCGCGAATCCGCTCGGCCGCGAGGGCCACGAGGGCGGCGCCGGGTGGATAGAGGAGATGGTCTTCCACGGGTACGCCGAAGACGTCGCCGTATTTGAGGCCGCCCTCGCCGACGACCCGCTCCGGCTTTTCCACGGTCGACGCCACGTCGGCCGGCCTCGCCACATCGGGGTCGGTGACGCGTACACCGTCCATATAGGTCGCGTAGTAGACCTCGCGCCGGCGCGCGTCGGTGGCGACCAGCACGCGGCCCGGCCCGGCGGCCCGGCCCAGCGCGTCGAGCGAGCACACGCCGTAGGTCGGGATGTCCAGCGCCTGCCCCATGCTCACGGCCGTGGCCAGCCCGACCCGCAGGCCGGTGAACGGGCCCGGTCCGATGCCGGCGACGATCGCGGCCAAGTCGCCGGGGCGCACGCCGCTCTCGGCCAGGGTCGCGGCGATCTCGGGCGCGAGCTTCTCCCCGTGCGCGCGGGGGTCGACGGTGCGCCGCTCGGCGATCCCCCGCAGGCCGTCGGCGGTGACCTCCACCAGCGCGGCCGTCGACGCGGGGGTGGCGGTGTCCAGGGCTAGTACGAGCACCTGCCGACCCTAACGCGGATCCCAGTCGACCAGCGGGCGGCCGCCGTCGGCCAGGGCCTTGTTGGCCGCGCTGAACGGGCGGACCCCGCGGAAGCCCTCCCGGTTGAGCGGGCTCGGGTGGCCGGCCTCGAGCACGATGTGCGCCGGGTTGGTGATCAGGGCGGCCTTCTTGCGGGCGTAGCCACCCCAGAGCAGGAACACGACCCGCTCGTCGCGCGCGTCGAGCGCGCGGATCGTGGCGTCGGTGAACGCCTCCCAGCCCTTGCCGGCGTGCGACGCGGCGGCGCCGGCCCGGACGGTGAGGACCGCGTTGAGCAACAGCACGCCCTGCCGGGCCCAGCCGGTGAGGTCGCCGGAGGCCGGCGGCGCGACGCCGACGTCCTCGGCGAGCTCCTTGAAGATGTTGCGCAGCGACGGCGGGATCCGCACCCCGTCGCGCACGCTGAAGCTCAGGCCGTGTGCCTGGCCGGGACCGTGGTACGGGTCCTGCCCGAGAATCAGCACCCGCGTCTCGGCCGGCGGGCAGAGACGGTACGCCGCGAACAGGTCCTCGATCGGGGGATAGATGGTGTGCGCCGCGTACTCGGCCGCGACGAACGCGCCGAGGCTCGCGGTGGCCTTCTCGTCCAGGAAGGGGGCCAGCTCGTCCCGCCACTCGGCCGGTAGCAGGTCAGGCAGGTTCACAGGGTCTCCAGTCGTCGGATGCGGGCGGCCCAGTCGCCGCCGTGCGGCACCAGTTCCACCACCCGGGTGTCGTCGTCCAGCCGGTCGATGCGGACCTGCAAATACTCGTCGTTCAGCTGCTCGACCAGGCCCGCGCCCCACTCGACGACGGTGACCGCGTCCTCGGCCGAGGCGTCCAGGTCGAGGTCGTCGATCTCGGCGCGCGGGTCGGGCCGGTCGCCGAGACGGTACGCGTCGGCGTGCACGAGCGGGACCGGGCCCCGGTGCACGCGGGCGATCACGAAGGTCGGTGAGGTGATCGCGCCCTCGACGCCGAGGCCGGCGCCGATTCCCTGCGCGAGCGCGGTCTTGCCGGCCCCGAGCGGGCCGGTGAGCAGCACAAGGTCGCCGGCGCGCAGCAGACCGGCGAGCCGCCGCCCGAGGGCCCGCGTGTCCTCGACCGTGGCGAGCTTCATGTCGGCCGTCCTCACGAGATCTTCTCCACGAAGGGCAGGATCGCGGCGTTGACCTCGGCCGCCTTCTCCAGCATCACCACGTGCCCGCTGTTCTCGATCGTGACGAGCCGGGCGTCCGGCAGGCGTTTGATGATCTCCTCGGAGTGGCTGACCGGGGTCAGGTAGTCCCGGTCGCCGACGACGACCAGCACCGGCACGCCGCGCAGCGCCGCCAGTGCCGGGTAGCGGTTGTGGCTGTACAGCGTGTTCAGGTACCTGGTCAGCGTCTCGACCGAGGTCTTGGAGTTCATCCCCTCCACGAAGGAGACCAACGACGGGCTCGGCTTGGCGTCGCCGAAGCCGTACCGCCGGGTCAGCAGCCAGGCCAGGTCGGAGGAGGCGAACCGGGCTCGCTCGATCACGTTGCCGCCGAGGTGGGCGGCCGTGCCCCAGAGCGGGAAGAACGGCGCGCTGGCCCGCGCCACCAGCGACGGCAGCGCCAGTTTGGCCCGGTCGATGAGCCGGGCCGAGGTGGAGACCAGCACCACGCCGGTCACCCGGTTGCCGAACCATTCCGGGTACTTCTCGGCGAACGACATGATGGTCATGCCGCCCATCGAGTGGCCGACCAGGATGATGTGGCCGTCCGGCACGGTCGCGTTCAGCACCGCGCCGAGCGACTCGCCGAGGCCCGCGATGTCGTAGTTGCCGGATTTCAGCTTGCTGGACCGGCCGTGGCCGGGCTGGTCGTAGAAGACCAGCCGGTGGTCGCCGCGCTCGCTGAACATCTTGCGCTGGAAGTAGAACGTGCCCATGTCGAGCGCGAAGCCGTGCACGAAGACGATCGTCGGCTTGGTGGTGGGCACCTTCGGCTCGACGATCTCGACGTACAGGTGGGTGCCGTCGGCGGCGGTGACGGTGAGCTCGGCGTCGAACGGCTGGTCGCCGAACGCCTCGTCGGCGTACGGGTCGCCGGGCGCGTTGACCGAGCGGCGTACCAGCGTGCGCTCGACGGCGAACGCGGTCGCCAGCCCCGCCGCCACCACGCCGATGGCGGCGCCGGCGATGCCGACCTGCTTGGCCCGCTTCCGCGGGATCTTGGGGCTCACGCCGGCGTCCCGGCCGTGCCGTCGTAGTGCCGGGGCACCCGGGCGCTGCCGAAGCGGGTGACGATCTCGTAGTTGATCGTGCCGGCCACCGCGGCCCAGTCGTCGGCGGTCGGGCCGCCGTCGTCGCCCGGCCCGAACAGCGTCGCCACGTCGCCGGCCGACACGTCGTCGTCGCCGACGTCGACCACGATCTGGTCCATGCAGACCCGGCCGGCCACCGTGCGGCGCTTGCCACCGAGCTGCACCGGGCCGGCGTTCGAGGCGGCGCGCGGCACGCCGTCGGCGTACCCGAGCGGCACCAGCGCGAGGGTCGTCTCGCGCTCGGTGTGGTACGTGTGGCCGTAGGAGACACCCTGCCCCGCCGGAACCCGCTTGGTCTGTGCCACCCGGGCGTGCGCGGTCATCGCGGGCCGCAGGCCGAACGTCTGGCCCGCGACCGGCGACAGGCCGTAGACGGCGATGCCCGGCCGGACCAGGTCGTAGTGCGCGTCGGGGCGGGTCAGCGTGGCCGCCGAGTTCGCGATGTGCCGGTAGCGCGGGGTGATGCCGAACCGCTCGGCCACCGCCAGCCCGTCGGCGAACGCGGCCAGCTGGTGGTCGATCGTCTCGTCGCCGGGCACGTCCGAGCTGATGAAGTGGCTCCAGACGCCGACCACGTCGATGTCACCGTCGGCCTGCGCCTTGGCCGCGGCCTCCAGCACCGACGGCCACTCGTCGGCGGTGGCGCCGCCGCGGGAGAGACCGGTGTCGAGCTTCAGGTGTACGCGCGCCTGTCGCTCGGCCCGGCGGGCGCCCGTGACCAGCTCGTCGACCAGCCGCTCCGTGCTCGCGGACAGGTCGATGCCGGCCGCCACACCCTCGTGCAGCGGCATGCCGGGCGAGTGCAGCCAGGCGAGCACCGGCACCTCGAAGCCGGCCCGGCGCAGGCCGAGCCCTTCCTCGAGGGTCGCGACGCCGAGCCAGGTCGCCCCGCCGGCCAGCGCGGCCCGGGCGCACGGCAGCATGCCGTGGCCGTAGCCGTCGCCCTTCACCACCGCCATGACCTCGGCGGTGGTACCGGCGCGCATCAGCGCCACGTTGTCCCGGATGGCGTCCAGATCGATCCGGACCTCGGCCTGCCACATGATTCCCAGCCTACTGATCGGTACGACGGTTTCCGTTACGCCGGCATCTCGCCGGACAGCAGTGAAGCGAGCGCCGGGCGCAGCGCGGCGGCCACATCGGGCGAGGTCACCGGGCCATCCGTGGCGGCCCACCGGCCCGCGAGGCCGTGTGCGTACGCCGCGGCGACGGCGGCCCGCTCGGGGGCGAGGCCCCCGGCCAGCAGCGAGCCGAGCAGTCCGGCGAGCACGTCGCCGCTGCCCGCGGTGGCCAGCGCCGAGCTACCGGTCGGGTTGACCCAGACCTCGCCGGCCGGGGTCGCCACGATCGTGCGATCGCCCTTGAGCAGCACCACCCCGTTGATCCAGGCGGCCAGCCGGCACGCGGCGCCGACCCGGTCGGCGCCCGGCATCTCGCCCGCCAGCCGCTTGAACTCGCCGTCGTGCGGGGTGATCACCAGTGGCGCGTCCCGTCGCAGGTCGTCGGCGTGCTTGCCGTCCACCAGCAGGGTGAGCGCGTCGGCGTCGAGCACCACCGGCACCGACGTGGCCAGCACGCTGCGCAGGGTCGTACGCGCCTTGTCGTCGGTGCCGAGGCCGGAGCCGCACACCCAGGCCTGCACCCGGCCGGCCTCGCTGATCCGGCTCACCGCGACCACCGACGGGTGCGCCCGGACCACCTCGAGGTGGGCACTGCCGGCGTAGCGCACCATGCCGGTCGGCCCGGCCAGCGCGCCGCTCACCGACAGCAGGGCCGCGCCCGGATATTTCGCCGAGCCGGTGGCGATGCCCACCACGCCGCGGGAGTACTTGTCGGAGACCGGGCCCGGAGCCGGCCACCACTGCGCGATATCGTCGGAGTCGGGCAGGCGCACGGCCGGGTCGGCCCGCAGCACCGGCCCGAGCCCGATGTCGACCAGCTCGACCTGGCCGCAGCGCACCGCGGCCGGACCGACCACATGCGCCGGCTTGAGACAGCCGAAGGTGACCGTGACATCGGCCGTGACCGCCTCGCCCGGCACGTCGCCGGTGTCGACCGCGACCCCGCTCGGCACGTCGACCGCGACCACCGGTGCCCGCCGGCCGGACCGGCCGCGCAGGCCGCCCAGCTCGGCGACGAGGCCGACGGCCGGCCGGCGCAGGCCGCCGCTCGCGCCGATGCCCACGATGCCATCGAGCACCAGATCGGCCCGGTCGGGCAGGTCACGCACGGTGAAGCCGCCCGCCGCACGCAGCGCCGCCAGGCCCGCCAGGTGGACCCGCTCGGGCCGCAGCAGCAGCGCGCGCACCTGGGCGCCGCGCCGGGCGAGGGCGGCGCCGGCATAGAGCGTGTCGCCGCCGTTGTCACCGCTGCCGACGAGCAGCAGCACCTGTGCGCCGTAGACGCCGCCGTCCTCGAGCAGCAGCGCGCAGCGCCGGGCCAGTCCGGCCGCGGCCCGCTGCATGAGCGTGCCCTCCGGCAGCGTGGCCATCAGCGCTTTCTCGGCCGCCCGCACATCGGCGACCCGCCATGCCTGCCGCATCCGCCCTCCAAAAGCCGTCTCGGTGGTGCCGTCGTTTGTAGGCCCCGGGTACGACAGTTTCGCGTCGGCGCTGGCCGGGACCCTGATCAGGACTCCGCGACGACCATCGCCGAGGCGATACCGCCGTCGTGCGAGAGCGATAGGTGCCATCGGGCGATGCCCCGCTCGGCCGCGGCCGCGGCGACCGTACCGGAGACGGTCAACCAGGGGCGGCCGTCGGGGTCGGCGACGATCTCACAGTCGTGCCAGAGCAGGCCGGCCGGCGCGCCCAGCGCCTTCGCCACGGCCTCCTTCGCCGCGAACCGGGCGGCGAGCGACTCGGGCGAGCGCGGATTGCCGGAGCCGGACACCCGCTCGCCCTCGGTGAAGAGCCGATGGCTGAGCAGAGGGGTCCGGTCGAGGGCGCGGGCGAAGCGGTCCACCAGGACAACATCGATGCCGACAGCCACGATCACGGCCCCAACCTTATCGGTAGCCGGTGGGTCGCGCTGCTGCGTAACGCACGCCGGGACGCGGCGCAAGGCCTGTGGACAACCAGGGCGTACGCGCCGCCGCGGTTGTCCACAGGGACCGCGAATTGTCGGTCCCTCCCCCTAACGTCGGCGCATCCGTTCCCCGCTTGGAGGTTGCCGATGAATCCCGATATCGAGGTCGACACCGAAGAACTACGTCGCGCCGCCTCCGCCCTGTCCACCACGGCCGCCGAGACGACCGCGGCGACGACGTCGATGCCCTCCGCCGAGCGCGTCCCCCGCTGGCGCACGGCCGACGCGGCGGCGCTGGCGGCCGAGGCCGCCCGGCAGCAGCTCCAGTTCCTCGGCCTCGACACCGCCGATACGGCCCGGCGGGTCGGCGCGGCCGCCGCGGCGTACCAGGAGGCGGACGCCCGTGCCGCCGCCCGCCTGCGGATGAGCCGATGACCGCCGCCGTCCACGCCCCGCCTGCGGACCAGCCGATGACCGCCGCCATCCACGCCCACCCGCGGACCAGCCGATGACCGCCGCCATCTACGCCCACCTGCGGATGAGCCGATGACCGCCGCCATCTATGCCCACCTGCGGATGAGCCGATGACCGCCGCCGTCTACGCCCGGCTGCGGGTCGCCGACCCGGGCCGCTGGCGCGCGGTCGCGCGGGCCTGGCGGCGCTGGGCCGCCCTGGCCGGCCGGCTGGCTGACCAGCTCACCACCGATCTCCGACGGCTCGGCGCGGCCTGGTCCGGCGCGGCGGCCACCGCGGCCCTGTCCCGAGTGACCGCCCTGCGGCGCGTCCTCGTGCTGTTCCGCGTGCTGTGCTGGCAGGCCGACCAGGCGGCGAGCGAGTTCGCGGCCGCCCTCGACCGCGCCAAGCAACTGCTGGCCCGCGCGCTGTCCGCCGCCCATCGCCACGGCCTGACCATCGACGACGAGGGAAATGTCAGAGTCAGCGCCGTGCCGGGCGCCGGCGCAGACCATCACCGGGCGGCTGCGGGCACGACTCCAGGCGGGATCGCCGAGGTCGCCCGCGACCTGCACGCTGCCGTCGCGATTGCAGCGCGAGCCGACGACACGGCGGCCGACCGGCTCGAGCGGATCGGGGTTGCCGCCCTTGCCCGGGCCGCTCCACCCGGCCCGGAGCGGCCCGGCTGCACCGCGTCACCGGCGGCGGTGCGGCGCTGGTGGGACGCGCTCGCCCCGGGCGAGCGCCAATGGCTGCTGGCCACCGAGCCGGCCTGGCTCGCCCCGCTCGACGGCATCCCCGCCGCCGACCGCGACGCGGCCAACCGCCTGCTGCTCGACGACCGGCGGGCCGAGATCGACCGGGCTCTCGCGACGGCCACCTCTGACGAGCGGCGACGTTTGCTGGGGCTGCGGGACGGGCTCGACCGGCTCACCGACCGGCTGGACGACGACGCCGGTTCGCGCGCTTACTTGCTTCGCCTCGACCTGCGCGAGGAGGGCCGCGTGGTGATGGCGCTCGGCGATCCCGACCGCGCCGACAACGTGGTCACCCACGTGCCGGGCATGACGGCCGAGCTGGCGTCCTTCGGCGGCGAGCTTGGCCGGGCCGAGCGGGTGGCCGTCCGCGCGACCGAGCTGTCGCCGGCCGCCGACACCAGCGCGGTGCTCTGGCTCGACTACGACGCCCCCGACTTCGTCGACGAAGCGGCCGGCTCCCGGCGGGCCGAGGCCGGCGCGCCCGGCCTCCGGCGCTTCCAGGACGGGCTCAGGGCCACCGCGGAGGGCACGCCCGCGCGGCAGACCGTGATCGGCCACAGCTACGGGTCGCTGGTGGTCGGCAAGGCCGCCGCGGGAAGCGGTCTGACCGCCGACAGCGTGGTCTTCGTCGGTTCCCCGGGCGTCGGGGTCGACTCGGCCCGTGACCTGGCCGTCCCGCCCGACCGGGTCTGGTCGACCACATCCAGGAACGACATCATCCAGTACGCGACGCCCGCCCCCGGCGCCTTCGCCCGCGACCTGGTCGTGGCCGGTGTGGTGCCGGGCGCGGGCCCGCTGATCGCCTTCGGCACACCGGAGAACGATCTGTGGTTCGGCCACAACCCGAGCGACCCGGCGTTCGGCGCCCACACGTTCCCGAGCAGCCCCGACGCCGGCCACCTCGGCTACTGGGACCGCGGCAGCCCGTCCCTCGACACTCTCGCCGCGATCACCCTGGGTACCGCCCGATGACGGCGCCGCACCGCCGCAGCCGGTCGCCCTGGCGGGCCGGACGCCGCCCGCCGGGGATCGGCCGCCTGCCAGACACCGGCCGCCCGCCTGCCAGGCATTGGCGGGCGGCCGCGCAATGCCGGACCCCCGCACATTGGCGGGCCACCGGGCGTTGGCGGGCCACCGGCGAGGCACGGCCGGGGCGGGTCAGGTCACTCGACGGTGACGGATTTGGCGAGGTTGCGGGGCTGGTCGACGTCGAGGCCGCGGGCCGCGGCGATCTCGCAGGCGAGGATCTGCAGCGGGACCGTGGTCATCAGCGGGGCCAGCAGGGTGGGCGTGTGCGGCACCGGGATCAGGTGGTCGGCGAAGGCGCGGACGCCCTCGTCGCCCTCCTCGGCGATCACGATGGTGCGGGCGCCGCGGGCGCGGACCTCCTGGATGTTGGAGACGACCTTGTCCCGCATGACGCCGCGGCCGGCCGGGGAGGGCACCACGCAGACGACCGGCGTGCCCTCGTCGATGAGCGAGATCGGGCCGTGCTTGAGCTCGCCCGCCGCGAACCCCTCGGCGTGCATGTAGGCGAGCTCCTTCAGCTTGAGCGCGCCCTCCAGCGCCACCGGGTAGCCGACGTGCCGGCCGATGAACAGCACCTGGGACGCCGACTTCAGGTCGCGGGCCAGCGCCCGCACCTCCTCCATCTGCCCGAGCAGCTCGGTCAGGCTGTCGGGGGTGCTCTGCAGCTTCTCGACCACGGCCGCGACCTCGTCGGCGTACATGACGCCGCGGATCTGGGCCAGATGCAGGCCGATCAGATAGCAGGCGACCAGCTGGGTGAGGAACGCCTTGGTCGATGCCACCGCGATTTCGGGCCCGCCGTGGGTGTAGAGCACCGCGTCGGACTCGCGCGGGATCGTCGAGCCGTTCGTGTTGGAGATGGCGAGCACCCGCGCCTTCTGCTCCTTGGCGTGACGCAGGGCCATGAGCGTGTCCATCGTCTCGCCGCTCTGGCTGATCGCGATCACCAGCGTGGAGCGGTCGAGGATCGGGTCGCGATAGCGGAACTCGCTGGCCAGCTCGACCTCGCAGGGGATGCGTACCCAGTGCTCGATGGCGTACTTGGCCACCATGCCCGCGTGGAACGACGTGCCGCAGGCGATGATGAAGATCTTGTCGATGTCGCGGAGGTCCTGGTCGGTGAGGCGGACCTCGTCCAGCATGATGTCGCCGCGGTCGGAGAGGCGGCCGAGCAGGGTGTCGGCGATCGCCTGCGGCTGCTCGGCGATCTCCTTGAGCATGAAGTAGTCGTAGCCTCCCTTCTCGGCGGCCGACGCGTCCCAGTCGATGTGGAACTCGTGCCCCTCGGCGGGCGTGCCGTCGAAGCCGGTGATCTCGATGCCGGCCGGGGTGATCAGCACGACCTGGTCCTGGCCCAGCTCGATCGCGTCGCGGGTGTGCTCGATGAACGCGGAGACGTCGCTGGCCAGGAAGTTCTCCCCCTGGCCGCGGCCGACCACCAGCGGCGAGTTGCGCCGGGCGGCGACCACCGCGTCGGGCACCTCGACGTCGACGGCGAGCAGCGTGAAGGCGCCCTCGAGCCGGCGGACCGTACGGCGCATCGCCTCGGCGAGCAGCTGCGGACCGGAGAGCGCGCCCGACTCGCGCAGCGCGCGCACCTCGGCGGCGAGCAGGTGGGCCGCGCACTCGGTGTCGGTGTCGCTGGCGAACTCGACGCCGGTCGCCTCGAGCTCGCGGCGCAGGCGGGCGAAGTTCTCGATGATGCCGTTGTGGATGACGGCGACCCGGCCGTCGGCGGACAGGTGCGGGTGGGCGTTGCGGTCGGTCGGGCCGCCGTGCGTGGCCCACCGGGTGTGCCCGATCGCCGTGCTGCCGGTGGCGATGCCGTCGCCGGTCCGGTCGGCGAGGGACTTCTCCAGGTTGGCCAGCTTGCCGGCCTTCTTCTCGGTCAGGACGGTGTCGTTGTCGACGACGGCGACGCCCGCGGAGTCGTACCCGCGGTATTCGAGCCGGCGGAGGCCGTCGAGAACGATGCTGAGCGCCGGCCGACTGCCGACGTAACCCACGATGCCACACATGCGGGGCAGCGTAACCGACGATCGCTCATGCGTCATGCTCAAGAGGCACACTTTCGAGCAGCCGAGTTGCTCAAAAGTGTGGTCGGTTGGTGACTGAAGGGAGGATGCCCGGCGCCCGCCGGTGGCGTCGTTGGCGTACCGTCAGCTTGCGCGCCGAAGGGCCGCGTCCGTACCGGGAGAGCCGCTTGACCAACCAGCCCGACCACTCGCAGCCGGACCCGGCATCCCCGCCGCCGTCCGCCCCGGACGGCACGTCCGCGGCCGACGGCACCGCTCCGATCTCGGGACAGCCCTGGTCACACCCCTCCGGGGACGCGCTCTCCAGCACGCCCCAGCCTTATCGGCCGCCGTCGCCGGCCGCCTATGCGCCGGGCTATGCCGCGATCCCCGAGCCCGAGCCAGAACTGGACTACCCGCCGACATCCCAGTTCCCGCCGGTGAACTACGCACCGCCCGGCTACACCCCCGACTACGGCCAGGGCGGCTATCCCCCAGCCGGCTACGCGGCAAACGCGCCGGGCGCAGCGCCGGGATACGCGCCCGCGTCAGCGCCGGGATACCCGCCGGGTTACCCGCCCGGCTCCGCCGCCGGATACGCGCCCGCGTCAGCGCCGGGATACCCGCCGGGCTACGCCCCGCCGCCACCGCCGCCGCGCAAGAGCAACGCCCCGCTGATCGCCGTGATCCTCGCGGTCACGCTGCTGCTCTGCGGCGGCGTCGCCACGGCCGGCGTCCTGGTCGCCCGCAGCGTCGCCGACAAGGCCAAGGAGGCGGCCGCCCCGATCACCGACCTTCCCACCGACGAGCCCCAGCTGCCCGGCCTGCCCACCAACCTGCCGACCGACAGCAATGGGCACACGGTCTCGGTCACCTACGAGGTCTCCGGCGACGGCCCGGTCACGATCGTCTACTTCGACAAGGTGGGCGCCGCCCCCGTCCGGCTCACCGACGTGAAGCTGCCCTGGAAGGTCACCACCGAGGTGTCGACCCCGGCCCTGCTCGAGGTCGTCGCCGTCCGGGCCGGCACCGACCAGGGCACCGTCGACTGCCGCGCGCTCGTGGACGGCGACGAGGTGGCCTCGAACTCCTCCGACGAGTCCAACTTCGCGATGGTCTCCTGCACCCACCTGGCCATTGACTGAAAGACAGAGGGCACCAGTGACGAGCGACCCGCTGGTCGAGCGCATGCGGGCGTTCGGCACCACGATCTTCACCGAGATGTCGGCGCTGGCCGTGCGCACCGGCTCGATCAACCTCGGCCAGGGCTTCCCCGACACCGACGGCCCCCAGGAGATGCTCGACGCGGTCGCCCGGAGCGGCCCCGCCAACCAGTACCCCCCGCTCTACGGCATCCCCGCCCTGCGCACCGCGATCACCGACCACGACCGCCGCTTCTGGGGCCTCGACCGCGACCCCGACGGCGAGGTCGTGGTCACCGCGGGCGCCACCGAGGCGGTCGCCGCCGCGATCCTCGGCCTCTGCGAGCCCGGTGACGAGGTCGTGTGCTTCGAGCCGTACTACGACTCGTACGCGGCCTCGATCACCCTGGCCGGCGCCGTACGACGGCCCGTGACCCTACGCCCGGAGAAGGACGGCTACCGGTTCGACGAGGGCGAGCTGCGGGCGGCCTTCGGGCCGCGCACCCGCATGGTGCTGCTCAACTCGCCGCACAACCCGACCGGCAAGGTCTTCACCCGCGCCGAGCTCAGCCTGATCGCCGAGCTCTGCCAGGAGCACGACGTGTACGCCGTGACCGACGAGGTCTACGAGCACCTGGTCTTCAGCGACGCGGCCGAGCGGCACACCCCGCTCGCCACCCTGCCCGGCATGGACGAGCGCACCCTGCGGATCTCCTCCGCCGGCAAGACCTTCTCCTGCACCGGTTGGAAGGTCGGCTGGGCGACCGGTCCCGCCGCTCTGGTCTCCACGGTCGCCCGGGTCAAGCAGTTCCTGACCTTTGTCAACGCGGGCCCGCTGCAACCGGCCGTCGCCGTCGCCCTGGGCCTGCCCGACGGCTACTTCACCGAATTCCGGGCCGGACTGCAGGCCCGCCGCGACCGCCTGGTCGCCGGCCTCACCGAGGCGGGCTTCGACGTGCTGCGGTCCGAGGGCACCTACTTCGTCACCGCCGACATCACTCCGCTGAGCGGCAAGGACGGCGCCGACTTCTGCCGCGAGCTGCCCGGCCGGTGCGGCGTGGTGGCGGTGCCCACCCAGGTCTTCTACGACCATCAGGAAGCGGGCCGCCACCTGATCCGCTTCGCGTTCTGCAAGCGCGAGGAAGTGATCAACGAAGCGGCCCAGCGCCTCACGAAGCTGGGCCGCCCGTAACGGCTACACGGCCGGGCTGGCCGCCTTGACCTCGGCCGCGATCCGCGAAGCGACGTCACGCGCCTGCTCCTCGGTCCCGGCCTCGACCATGACGCGTACGAGAGGCTCGGTGCCCGACGGACGCAGCAGCACCCGCCCGGTCTCCCCCAGCTCCTCCTCGGCCACGGCGACCGCCGCGCGGACGGCCGGCGCCGCGGCACCGGCCGCACGGTCACCCACCCGCACGTTGATCAGCACCTGCGGCAGCTTGTGCACGACCGACGCCAGGTCGGCCAGCGACTTGCCAGAAGCCGCAAGCTGCGACATCAGATGCAAACCGGTCAGCACCCCGTCGCCGGTGGTCGCGAAGGCCGGCATCACTATGTGCCCGCTCTGCTCCCCGCCCAGCGCCAGACCCCCGGCGTTCAGCTCCTCGAGCACGTACCGGTCGCCGACCTTCGCCTCGATCAGCCGGATGCCGGACTGCTTCATGGCGATCCGCAGGCCGAGGTTGCTCATCACCGTGGCCACCAGCGTGTCCTCGGTGAGCGTGCCGGCGTCGCGCATGGCCAGCGCCAGGATCGCCATGATCTGGTCGCCGTCGACGATGTCACCCGATGCGGTGACGGCGAGACAGCGGTCCGCGTCGCCGTCGTGCGCGATGCCCAGGTCGGCGCCCTCGGCGAGGACCCGGTCGCGCACCTTGTCCATGTGCGTCGACCCGCAGTCCTCGTTGATGTTGAGGCCGTCCGGCTCGGCGTGGATCGCGATGACCTCGGCGCCCGCCTCCTCGTACGCGGTGGGCCCGACCTCGCTGGCCGCCCCGTTCGCGCAGTCCACCACGACCTTGAGCCCGGTCAGGGAGTGCGGAATCGACCCGACCAGGTGCTTGATGTAGTGCTCGGCGCCGTCCAGCAGGTCGTGCACCCGCCCGATTCCGCCGCCGGTGGGCCGACCGATCAGCCCGTGCCCATCCTCGATCGCCTGCTCGATCCGCGCCTCGAGCTCGTCCGGCAGCTTCGTGCCGCCGGCCGCGAACAGCTTGATCCCGTTGTCCGGCATCGGGTTGTGCGAGGCGGAGAGCATCACGCCGAGGTCGGCGTTGGTCTGCGCGACCAGGTAGGCGACGGCGGGTGTTGGCAGCACCCCAACCCGTACGACGTTGGCGCCCGCGCTGGTCAGCCCCGCGACGACCGCCGCCTCGAGCATCTCGCCGCTGGCCCGCGGATCACGCCCGACGATCGCCATCGGCTGGTGGCTGCTGTCGCTCTCGACGAGTACTCGAGCCGCCGCGACCGCGACGGACAGGGCCAGTTCCGGGGTCAGGTCGCCGTTGGCGAGCCCGCGCACGCCGTCGGTACCGAACAGTCGCCCCATGGGCAGTCCTTTCAGTGGAAAGCAAGACGGCCGGGCCCGCCCCCAGTGTGGAGGGGCGAACCCGGCCGCCTTTCAAGCGATCAGCGCTTCGAGTACTGCGGAGCCTTACGGGCCTTCTTGAGGCCGTACTTCTTGCTCTCCTTGACCCGGGAGTCCCGGGTCAGGAAGCCGGCCTTCTTGAGAGCGGGACGGTCGTCCGGGTCGTTCGTGATCAGCGCGCGGGCGATGCCGAGGCGCAGCGCACCGGCCTGGCCGGTGATGCCGCCGCCCCGCAGGTTCGCGATGACGTCGAACTGCTCGGGCTTCTCGGCGGTGGCCAGCGGCTCCCGGATCAACTGCTGGTGCACCTTGCTCGGGAAGTAGGCCTCGAGGTCGCGACCGTTGCAGGTGATCTTGCCGGTGCCGGGAATGAGACGCACCCGGACGATGGCCTCCTTGCGGCGGCCGACGGTCTGGATCGGACGGTCACCGGGACGCGGGGCGCGGACCGGGGCCGGCGCGGGCGTCTCGACCACGACGACCGTCTCAGCGGGCTCCTCGACGGTCTCGACGACCTCGGGCTCGATGATGTCGGACATGCTGCTGCCTTCTCCCGCGCTCACTGCGCGATCTGGGTGATTTCGAACGGCTGCGGCTGCTGAGCGGCGTGCGGGTGCTCAGCGCCCGGGTAGACCTTCAGCTTCTTGATGATCTGCCGCGCGAGCTTGTTGTGCGGGAGCATGCCCTTGACGGCCAGCTCGATCGCCTTCTCGGGGCGCTTGCTCAGCAGCTCCTCGTAGCCGATCTGCTTGAGGCCGCCCGGGTAGCCCGAGTGGCGGTAGGCGACCTTGGTCTGCCGCTTGTTGCCGGTGAGAGCCACCTTGCCCGCGTTGATGATCACCACGAAGTCGCCGGTGTCGACATGCGGCGCGAAGGTCGGCTTGTGCTTGCCACGCAGAAGGTTGGCCGTGTGGGTTGCCAGGCGGCCCAGGACGACGTCAGAAGCGTCGATAATGTGCCACTGACGCTCGATCTCACCCGGCTTCGGGCTGTACGTACGCACAGAATTACCTTGTCTTGTCGTCGGTCTGGGGTCGCGCGCTGGTCGCGCCGAACACGGAAAGTGTCTCAGGCGCGAACGTCTGCCACACAACAGCAGACAACAATACCCGGCCGCGCGGCGCGTGGTCAAAACGAGGAGGCCCGACCGGACCCCCAACAATATGCCCAGCAAGCATACTCCGCGCTCCGACGCACCCGACCCCGGGATCCGGATGGGCCGCCAGCCCCGGGCGGGGTGCGGCCAAGGTCACAGGTCGATAGCTCTTAGCAGGCTGGAAACAAACGGGACGCCACGTCGAAATCCCCCACCGGCAGGCTTCGGACATGGCCAATGGTGCGCACCCCTCGAGGACGCGGGCAGGGCATAGCCTCCGCGTGCCGGGACGGCGCACTATTGATAGGCCACCGTCAGGGTTGAGGACGGACCTGACGGTGACCGCCGGACCGGTTCACCGGTTCGGCGAGGAGAAGTCGCGGTGTGCGCCGGACGGAGGTACGGCGGAGAACGCAGGCGTGACATGGGAGCGGGTCGACGCTGAGGACGGCGGGCTCCGAGCGTGCCCTTCGGTGGACCGGCCGGCCACGCCGCGACTTCTCGAAGACAAAGCAGGATGACGGACCGGGGTGGGGGGTCTCGCCGGACGGTGATCACTGCGGCCGCCCTGGCCGAGCCGACCGCGTCGTTGTCCGGCTACACGGTCGGCGTGACCGCCGACCGCCGGCGGGACGAGCTCGCGGGCCTGCTGGAGAGCCGCGGCGCCCGGGTGGTCCTGGCCCCGGCCCTGCGCATCGTGCCGATCGCCGACGACGCCGAGCTGCGCGCCGTCACCCGGGCCTGCCTCGACGCCCCGCCCGACGTCGTCCTGGTCAGCACCGGCATCGGCCTGCGCGGCTGGCTGGAGGCCGCCGAGGGCTGGGGCCTGGCCGACCCGCTGCGGGCCGTGCTGGCCCGGGCGTACCTCATCGGCCGGGGTCCGAAGGCCCGCGCCGCGATCCGCGGGGCCGGCCTGCACGACCAGTGGTCCCCCGAGGGCGAGAGCTACGAGGAGGTCGTCGACCACCTCCGGGCCCGGGGCGTCGCCGGCCTCAGCGTCGCGCTGCAGCTGCACGGCGAGAGCCAGCCCGAGTACACCGAGGCCCTCGAGGCCGCCGGGGCCCGGGTGATCGAGGTGCCGGTCTACCGCTGGGCGCAGCCGACCGATCCGGCGCCGCTTGACCGCCTGGTCGATCTGATCACCGGTCGCCTGGTCGACGCCGTCACGTTCACCTCGGCCGCGGCCGTCAACGCCGTGCTGCGCGCCGGCGAGCCGGCCGGGGAGAGTCTGCTGGAGGCGCTACGCACCGACGTGCTGGTGGCCTGCGTGGGCCCGGTGACCGCAGCCCCGCTGCGCCGGCTGCACGTGCCGATCGTGTCACCGCCCCGGGCGCGGCTCAGCGCCCTGGTCCGCACGATCGTGGAGGAACTGCCGAAAAGGGCGGTCACGGTCGAGGTGGCCGGCCACAAGCTGACCCTCCGGGGGCACGCCGCCATCGTCGACGGCGACCTGCGGCCGCTCGCCCCGGCCCCGATGGCCGTGCTGCGCGCGCTGGCGGCCGCGCCGGGCCGGGTGCTCTCCCGCGCGGCTCTGCTGCACGCCCTCCCCCGCGGCGCCGACGAGCACGCGGTTGAAATGGCGGTAGCCCGGCTCCGGGCGGGCCTGAGCGCGCCCGGAGTGGTCCAAACCGTCGTGAAACGCGGCTACCGGCTGCCGAACTGAGGCGGGTGCCTCAGCCGACGACCGCCGGGTAGCCACCGCTCTGCTCGGCCACCAGGGTGGCCATCGCGTGCTCGACGACCTGCACGAGCACCTGCTTCACCGAGTCCCGGTGCCGGGCGTCGCACATGACCAGTGGCACGTGCGGCGGGATGGCCAGCGCCTCGCGTACCTCGTCCGGCTCGTAGCGCGGCGCGCCGTCGAAGCAGTTGAGGGCCACGATGTACGGCAGATGCCGGTTCTCGAAGTAGTCCAGCGGCGCGAACGCGTCAGCGATCCGCCGCGTGTCGACCAGCACAGCGGCGCCCACGGCGCCCCGGATGAGCTCGTCCCACATGAACCAGAAACGGGTCTGCCCGGGGGTGCCGAAGAGGTAGAGGATGAGGTCGTCGGCCATGGTGATACGGCCGAAGTCCATCGCCACCGTGGTGGTCTCCTTGCCGGGCACCTTGGACGCGTCGTCGACACCCTGACCGGCCGAGGTCATCAACGCCTCGGTGGTCAGTGGCTCGATCTCGGAGACCGCGCCGACGAGCGTCGTCTTGCCGACGCCGAAGCCGCCCGCAATGACGATCTTCGCGGAGGTGATCTCCTTGGGTTGCGCCCCCGCCCGCTCAGAGCTTGCGAAGTCCACTCAACACCCTTTCCAGCAGATCCATCCGCTCCGTGAAGCCCTTCTTGGGAGCGGCGCTGTGCAACGACAGCAGTCCGTCGGCGACCATGTCCGCGACCAGCACCCGGGCCACACCCAGCGGCAGCCGGGTGAGGGCCGAGAGCTCGGCCAGGGACTGCGCCTTCGTCTCGCAAAGCATGGCGATGCGGTACTTGTCATGCCCGGCGAACCGGGCCTCTTGCACGGCGGCCTGGCTGGCTACCAGGACCGCCTCGATCGGAATGTCACGGCGTGGCTCGGTCCGTCCGCGGGTGACCGCGTACGGGCGCACCAGGTTGCCCCGAGGGTCCTGCGGCTGCCCCATGACACGATCACCCCCTCTCGGTCGTACGCCGGCTAATGGCTCACGGCCTCACGCGGCGCGGGCGTGAGCGAGGCGCCCACCCGTTCGACCAGCAAGGCCATCTCGTAGCCGACCTGACCGACGTCGCAGCTGCGTGCGGCGAGCACGGCCATCGACGAGCCGTCGCTGACCGACATGAGGAAGAGGTAACCGCTGTCCATCTCGATGATCGTCTGCTGGACGGCGCCGGCGTTGAACATCCGCGACGCGCCCTCGGTGAGGCTGACCACGCCGGAGGAGATCGCGGCGAGCTGGTCGGCCCGATCGGTCGGCAGGTCGCGGGACGAGGCCAGCAGCAGTCCGTCCGCCGACACCGCCACCACATGCGCGATCCCGGCGACGCTGTTGGCGAAGTTGTTGAGCAGCCAGCCCATGTCCTGCATGGTGGGGGGCCTGGTCACTGGTCGTTCTCCTTAGCCTGGAAGGCGGCGGCCTCGGCAGTGCCGTCCGTGCGCCCTCGTTGCACACCGCGGTGGTACGCGGACAGGAGTCCACGGACCTCGTCGGGGCTGCGACGGTTCTGGTTGCGCGGTCCGGCCTGCACACCGCCGGGCACGAGCTGTGCCTGCGGTACACGCTTGGGCAGCCCGGACCGAGTGGTGCCGGCGTCGACCGGTTCCGACGCCGCCATCGCTCGCTTCCATCCGTCGTCGGCCGCCGTCTTCCACCGGTCCTCCGCGGCCGAGCGTGGCCGCGGAACCGATGATCCATTGTGCCCGGTCGCCTCCGGAGCGGGGGCGGGCGGGGGTGGTGGCGGCGGTGGCGGCGCCGCTTCTCGAGCGGGAGCGGGTTCCGGCGCCTGAGCCGGAGCCTGAGTCTGAGTTTGCGTCTGAGCTTGCGTCTGAGTCTGCTTCCCGGCTCCCGAGTTCGGCGGCGGGGCGTACCCGGCGGTCGGCATCCCCCACTCCTCGGTCGCCGCCGTGTCGTGGTTCCGGAACCAGCTCTGCTGCATCTGCACGAAGATCGGCGCCTCGGTGCGCTCCTCGGTCGGAGCGGCCTGCGGCGGCGCGGGCACCGGCGGCATGGCGGCGAGGGCGGCGCCCCAGCTGCCCGAGTCCGGCTGGGCCGGCGCCGGGGTTGGCGCCATCGGGGTCGGCGTGAAGCCGTTCATCGAGGCACTGACCGGCTTGGTGACCCGGGTGGGCAGCGGCGGCCGGTTGGGCGTCGGCGTCGCGGCCGGCCGCTGCGAGGGGAAGGCCGGCAGCTGCGGATGCGACGGCTGATCCTGCCAGGAATCGGGCGAGGAGAGGGCCGGCAGCGTAGCGGTCGCCGCTCGCGTCGCGGACCCGGAATCCCAGCCGCCCGGCGCCGCGCCGAGCTCCGGCGTGTACCCCGGACCGGGCAGAGCGCCGCCGCCGCGGTGCGGGAGGATCACGATGCTGTTCGGCAGGATCACCTGGGCGACGGTGCCGCCCTCGATGTTGGCGCGCAGCTCGACCCGGATCCCGTACCGGCTGGCGAGCCGGCTGACCACGGCCAGACCCATCAGCCGGAACGCGGCCACGTCCACATCGGGCGTCTCGGAGAGCCGGCGGTTGAGCTGGTCCATCTGCTGCTCGGACATGCCCAGGCCGCGGTCCTCCACCTGGATCACCACATAGTCGCGGATGCGGCGGGCGTCGGCGACCACGGTCGTGGTGGGCGGGGAGAACCGGGTCGCGTTGTCGAGCAGCTCGGCGACCAGCCGGACGACGTCGTTGACGGCCAGCGCCGCGATCGCGACGTCGGTGTCGACCGTGCCGAACTCGATCCGGTTGTAGAGCTCGACCTCGGACTGGCTGGCCCGCAGCGCGTCGACCAGCAGCGCGTCCTCGCGGCGCGGGGCGCTGGAGTCGGCGCCGGCCAGCACCAGCAGGTTCTCGTCGTTGCGGCGCATCCGGGTGGCGAGGTGGTCGAGCTCGAAGAGCCGGGCGAGACGCTTCGGGTCCTCCTCGGTGCGCTCGATGCTGTCCAGCTCGCCGATCATCCGGTCGACCAGGGACTGCGAGCGGCGGGCCAGGTTGAGGAACATCGCCGAGACGCTGGTCCGCAGCGCGGCCTGCTCGGCGGCGATGCGGACCGCCTCCCGGTGCACCACGTTGAACGCCTGGGCGACCTGGCCGATCTCGTCCTTGTTGGTGAGCCGGATCGGGTCGCGCAGCTGGCCGACGATCTCGTCGGCGCCGCTCTCGCCGAGCGTCCGGGCGTCGCGCAGCCGCGCCACGGCATCGGGCAGGTCGCGGTTGGCCACCGCGAGCGCGCCCTCCCGGAGGCGGCGCAGCGAGAGGTTGAGCGAGCGGGCCAGGATCACCGCGAGGGCGACCGCGACCACGAGCACGAGCAGCACGAGCGTGGCCTCGAGCGCGGCCTGGCGTACGACCGAGTTCTGCTCGTCGCCGGCGAGCTTGACGTTCTGGGCCTCGAGCTCCTGCTCGGCCCAGCGCATCAGGTCGACGACGGCGCCGAAGGTGTTGATGACCTCGGCGGGCGCGACGGTCACGCCACGGCCGAGCTGGATCGAGACCTGGTCGGCAAGGTTGACCGCGTCGCCCGTGACCACGTTGTCCACGAGGGACTGCTGCGCGGGCGTGGCGAACGAGGCGAAGGTGAGCAGGCCCTCCTGCTGGCTGGTCTGCGCCGCGATGAACGAGGACCGCTGCTCGGTGCTGAGGTCGTTGGAGACCAGCGCCGAGTACGAGATGGACTCGAGCTCGGCGGCGCCGGCCTTGGCCTTGGCGAACGCGCTGGTGGCCCGCAGGCTGTCGCCGACCTTGTCGTCGCCCGCGTACTGGCTGACGGCGTCGCCGTAGCCGAGCAGGTCGCCGAGGACGACGCTGTAGCGGGACATCGTCTCGGCCACGCCGAGACTGTCCCGCTTGCTCACCTGGTTGCGGGTGGCGTCCAGCGTGTTGAGGTCGTCGTCGATCTCGACGAGGCGGCCCTGCACGGCGGCCGGCGGGTCCTCGAGCGCCTGGCGATGAGCCTGGTACGTCTCGATCTGCCCGTCGGTCTTCTTGACGGCGGCATTGAAGGCGTCCGGCTTGCCGTTCGGCACGGCGAGGAACGCGGCAGCCTGCATCCGTTCGTTGTGCAGTAGCTGAGTGAGTGTGGAGACGTCGGTACCGAGCTGGGTGAGCTTCTCGACCTGGCCGGCCGCGGTGGCCTGCTGACTCACGTCGACCAGACGGGCGGTCGCGAGCACGATCACGGCGGCTAGCGGGACGAAGAGAATGAGGGCCAGTTTTGCCCGAATCCTCGCGTCCCGCAGCCGCGGGAAGACACCACGGCGCGTCACCTGGGTCGAAGATCCGGTGCTCACGACTTCTCCTCCGTGGTCATCCCCGTATCTTTCGCCCGCCAGAGGCTGCGGCCCGGCGATTTCATCAGAGACTGTTGCCCTTTGGGAAGTCTGAGTGTGCCCGGAAACAAACTTGTTGTCCGATCAGTAACTACCCTTTCGGTTCCACATTCGACACCATCAGCGCGTTGACGTGCACGAATGTCCCACCGATTACCGAATGTAGTTTTCCGGTTACGGAACACCGTCAAGATTCCAACCAATATGTGAGACGGCCGTCCCGCGGTACCGATCGCGGCCAGCTTGACCAGCCGCCTTCACGTTGGCAAGGTTTGGCGCGATCAGACGGACATGTTGTCCGTATCGGCGCGCCCGTGGACGGTCACCGTTACCGCCCGTGTTCCGCGTTTCGCCCCTCGAGGAGGCACCGCAGTGAGGCTCCCCCGCCTCGCCACGGCATCCGTCGTGGCCTCGACGCTTCTGGTTGCCGGGCTGGCCGGCTGCACATCGGACGACGAGGCCTCGGGCGGTGGCGGCGGCACCATCGTGATCGGCGCCGACCTCGACAACTCGTCCACTGTGGACATCGCTTACGGCCGCGCGCTGCAACTGCGGATCGAGCAACTGAACGCCTCCGGCCGGCTGGGCAAGAAGAAGCTGGTCCTGCGCACCCAGGACAACAAATCCGACTCGACCACGTCGATCCGCAACATCAGCACGTTCGCGAACGACCCGTCGGTCGCCGCGGTGGTGACCGGCTCGTGCGACAAGTGCGTGGTGGACGCGGTCAAGACGATCAACGACAAGAAGCTGCCGACGATCGCCCTGGCTGCCTCCGACGAGGTCACCCAGCCGATCGCCGACCGGCAGTTCGTCTTCAAGCTCGGCCCCAACTCGGCCGACAGCGCCGCCGCGATGGTCGCCGAGCTGCGCCGGGTCAAGGTGAAGAACGTCGGGATCATCTTCTCGGACGACTACTACGGCAACGGCGCCCAGAAGGCCGTGGCCGCCGAGCTCAGCAAGGCCAAGATCGCGTTGCTGTCCTCCCACGACGTGAAGCCCACCGCCACCGACATCTCCCAGGCGGTCGGCACGATCACCGACACCGAGCCCGGCGCGCTGCTCGTGCTGACCGGCCCCGATCAGGCCGCGCTCGCCGCCGAGAGCGCCAGGTCCGCGGGCTTCAAGGGCCACGTGTACTTCGACGCGGCGGCCGCGAGCGACATGTTCATCCCGAGCGCGGCGGCCGCGGCCACGAACAACGCCACGATGGTGTTCACCCAGATCCTGGCGATCGACGACGTGATCGCGACGACACCGGCGAAAGCCTCGCGCAAGCAGTGGTTCCGCGACTACATCTCCCGGTACGGCAGCTACTCCGGGGTGGCCTCGTTCGCGGCCGACGCGGCCGACCTGATCGGCGCCGCGGTCGCCCGGGTGGGTGGCAACCGCGAGCAGATCCGCGCCATCCTCGAGACTTCGCAGACCGACGGCATCTCCGGCCCGATCCGCCTCACCCCGGCCAACCACTCCGGCCTCATGCCGCAGGCCCTGACGTTGCTGGTGGCACGGGCCGGCCGGTGGCGCCTGGCCTCGTAGAAGCTACCAAGAGTGATCGGCCAAAAGGTTTCTTAAGAAACGGGCCCGGAGTGGCGTTGCGGGCACAGGATTCCGTAACGTGCGCGGCATGGCTTTCCGGACCTCCGTCAAACTGGTGGGAGTCGCGCTCGGCGTTGCCGCGCTGGCCGGCGCCAGCCAGCTCGGCCTGGCTTACGGCCTCGGCATAATGTCGCTCACGCGCGCCCTTGACATCACCATGCGTGACCATTGGACCGCCCAATTGGCCTGGGTCGCCTGGTTCGCGATGTCCGCCGCGGTGGTGGGTGGCATGGCCGCCCGCCGCCACCTGCCGAGGGGGTCCGGCGCCGGCACCCGGCTCGTGACGGCGGTCGCCGCCGCCATCGGCTCGGCGGCGATCGTGCCGCTGACCATGCAGCCGGCTCGCAACACCCACGTCGACGGCGTGCAGCCGGTCGTCGTGATCGGCATCTGCGCCGCGCTGGGCGCGGCGGCCGGCATCTTCGCCGCCTACGCGGCTCTGAGCCGGGCCGTCGCCCGCTGGAGCTTCGGCACGGTGGGCATAGCCGTGTGGGTGGTCGCGCTGGTCTCGGTCGCGCCGGCCCTGGCCCCGGGCAAGATCAATCCCTCCGTACGCCTCGGCGTGTTCGAGCCCGACTTCCTCTCCGCCGAGGTCGTCAAGAAGACCGCGCTGTTCACGATGCCGGTCCTGGCCCTGATCTGCGGGATCGCGGTCGGCCTGACGGCGCGCCGCCGCGGCCTGGGCACGCTGGCCATCGCGCTGGCCGGCCTCGCCGGTCCGGCGCTGCTCACGGCGGCCTACCTGATCGCCGGCCCCGGCGCGTCCGGCCAGCAGTACCAGACGGTCCCCTACTGGGCGGCGATGACCGCGGCCGGCGCCGGCGTGCTCGGCTCGGTGCTGGCGGCCGTCCTGCGCCGCACCCCGGCCGGCTCGGCGCCGACTCCGGACCGCCCCGCCCTGCCCAAGCGGGACGCCCAGCCCGACTCGGCGATCGCCCAGGCGGCGGCCTCGGCCGCGCAGCGCCCCGACGACCAGCTCCGCCCGTCGGACACCGGCGTCTTCTCGATGAAGGACCTGCCCTCGTTCGACGGCTTCACCCCGGCGCAGTCGCCGCAGGCCGCCCCGCCGCAGGCCGCCCCGCCGCAGGTCGTGCCGCCGCAGGTCGCCCGCGGCCGGGCCCGCACCCCGCGCCAGCAGCAGCCCCACCAGCAGCAACAACAGTCCGACAACGTGGCCGAGTGGGTCAGCGGGCTGGGTAACGGATAGACGAACATAGATGGAATGACCCGTCGGGTATGTACCGGCGGAGGGGTAATCCGGTCGAGGATGGCGTCACCCAACCCCGACGGCATCGGAGTCCGATCATGACCGTTGACCGGCAACCCCGCACCCGCCTCGGCCGGTTCCTCGCCGGCCTCGCCCTCGTCCTCGGCATCGCCGGCACCGGCCTCGTCGCGCCGGCCGTGGTGGCGCCGACGCACACCGACGCCGCCCAGGCCGCGGTCTACTCGAGCTGCACGATCTCCCGCTGCTCCGCGGCCCGCACGGCGCGTACCGGCTGGTCCTCGCTCGGCTGGCCGACCAGCGCCGGGTGGTACTCGTGGCCGTACGGCCAGTACAACTACACCGGCGGCACCTTCCAGAACCGGGAGGGCGAGCTTCCGCCGGGCGCGAGCTACAACGAGTACGACGTCTACCCGCGCGCCCGCGGCGCCTCGCGCGACGCGTACCGGATCGTGGTGAACCGGTCCACCAAGGAGACCTGGTTCACCCCCGACCACTACGTCACGTTCTACAAGCTCTGAGAAGGGACAGGTGGGGCCTCCGCACGAGGCCCCACCTCGACGTAGACCTTGCCGCCGGAGGCGAGGAACTCGTCCGATTTGTCGGCCATCCCCTTCGCCCGGATCTCGTGCGAGATCTTCATCGAGCAGAACTTCGGCCCGCACATCGAACAGAAGTGCGCGGTCTTGGCGGGCGCCGCGGGCAGCGTCTCGTCGTGATAAGCCCGGGCGGTCCCCGGATCGAGCGCCAGCTCGAACTGGTCCTCCCAGCGGAACTCGAAACGCGCCTTCGACAGCGCGTCGTCCCACTCCTGCGCTCCCCGATGGCCCTTCGCCAGGTCGGCCGCGTGCGCCGCGATCTTGTAGGCGATCATCCCGGCCTTCACGTCGTCCCGGTTCGGCAGCCCGAGGTGCTCCTTGGGCGTCACGTAGCAGAGCATCGCCGTCCCGAACATGCCGATCATCGCGGCCCCGATCGCCGAGGTGATGTGGTCGTACGCCGGAGCGATGTCCGTGGTCAGCGGCCCGAGCGTGTAGAACGGCGCCCCACCGCACAGCGAGACCTGCAGGTCCACGTTCTCCTTGATCTTGTGCATCGGCACGTGGCCCGGCCCCTCGACCATCACCTGCACGTCGTGCTCCCAGGCGAGGTGGGTCAACTCCCCCAGCGTGCGCAGCTCGGCGAACTGCGCCTCGTCGTTGGCGTCCGCGATCGACCCCGGCCGCAGCCCGTCCCCCAGCGAGAACGTGATGTCATATTCCGCAAATATCCGGCAGAGCTCCTCGAAGTTCTCGTAGAGGAAGTTCTCCCGGTGGTACGCGAGGCACCAGGCCGCCATGATCGACCCACCCCGCGACACGATCCCCGTCACGCGAGAGGCGGTCAGCGGCACGTACGGCAGCAAAACCCCCGCGTGGATGGTCATGTAGTCGACGCCCTGCTCGGCCTGCTCGAGGACGGTCTCGCGGAACACCTCCCACGACAACCGCAGCGGATCACCGTTGACCTTCTCCAGGGCCTGGTAGATCGGCACGGTCCCGATCGGCACCGGCGAGTTCCGGATGATCGCCTCCCGGGTCTCGTGGATCCGCGGCCCGGTCGACAGGTCCATGACCGTGTCGGCGCCCCACCGCGTCGCCCAGGTCAGCTTCTCCACCTCCTCGGCGACCGACGAGGTGACCGCCGACGTGCCGATGTTCGCGTTGACCTTCACGAGGAACCGCGACCCGATCACCATCGGCTCGGACTCCGGGTGATTGCGGTTGACCGGCAGCACCGCCCGCCCCGCCGCGATCTCGTCCCGCACCAGCGAGGCGTCGACCCCCTCCCGAATCGCCGCGAACTCCATCTCCGGCGTGATCGCTCCCCCGCGAGCGGCCGCCAGTTGCGTCGAGAACGAACCGTGCCAAGGCGTCCGCAGCGGCGGCAGCCCGACCGCCGGATCGCTGCCCGGCCCCGACGTGTCGTACAGCCGCACGGGCTCGTTCCCGTCACTCAGCACGACCTCGTTGAACGGCACGCGCAGGTCCGGACGGGACCCTTCGACGTAGACCTTCCGTCTCATCTTTCCTCCCCAATCGGTATATAACGGGCGTCCATTGGCGACACGTGTCCCCGGCACCGGACCCGGTCGAGATCAGGCGAAGTGGTTCAGCGGCCCGGGCCCGGCACCCAGCCGCCAGTCACGACCACCTCGCAGCGCGGTCGTCACGTACTTCTTGGCGGCGGCCGCCGCCTCCGGCACCGAGTCGCCGAACGCCAGCCGCACCGCCAGCGCCGACGAGAAGGTGCATCCCGAACCGTGGTTGTTCCTGGTGTCCAGCGGCTCGCCCTCGAGCAGGGTGATCACCCCGTCGTGCCACAGCACATCCACCGCGAGCTCACTGCCGGTCACCACGACCGCGCGCGCTCCACCCGCGGCGAGCCGCACGGCCGCCGAAACCATTTCCTCGGCCGTTTCCACCGAGCTCTCCGTGAGGGCGCCGGCTTCCTGCCGGTTCGGCGTCAAGATGCATCCGTACGAGGTCAGTGGCGCCACAGAAGCAGCGGCCGCGAGCCGGGCTCCCGAGGTGGCCACCAGCACCGGATCGACCACCAGGTTGGGCAGCCGCGCCCCACGTTCCCGAATCAACTCGGCCACCGCCCGCTCCCCGATCATCCCCACCTTGACCGCCGCCACGTCAAAGTCGGAAAGCACCGCATCCAACTGCGCCGCCACCATCTCCACCGGCACCGGATGAACGGCCGTGACCCCCCGAGTGTTCTGCGCCGTGATCGCCGTGATGACCGAAGTCCCATAGGCCCCGAGCGCCGCAAACGTCTTGAGATCCGCCTGAATCCCCGCTCCCCCACCGGAATCCGACCCCGCGATCGTGAGCACCACCGGCGGCGTCATCGCACCCACCCCAACCCACCGCGGTCCCGCTCACGCCGCCCAGCCACCGCGCTCCCCACGGACCCGGTCATCGCCCGCCCGCCGATCCGGCCAGTCATCGCGGGCCCGCCGATCCGCCCGGATGGCGCTCACCCGGCGGCCCCGCGGGTCGCGCCGCGCCCGCCGGCCGCGCCGACCCGATCGGCCGCGCCGACCCGGCCGCACCGGCCGCGACGACCGCACTTGTCCGGCTTGCTGCATTGACTTGACTGCATGGAGTTGACGAATTGACTGCATCAACATTGACGGTCAACGTGTCCGGTCCCGACCCCGAGCCCGAACCCGCCTCGCCGGCGGCGCCGCGGGCGGACCGGGCCGCGCCGAACGCGGTGGCCAGCTCGCGGGCCACCCGCTCGGGATCGGCGGCCCGCATGATCGCACCCATCACCGCTATCCCCTCCGCCCCGGCCGTGGCGCAGGCGCCGGCCCGCGCCCGGGTGTCGATTCCGCCGAGCGCCAGCCACGGCACGCTCCCCGCCAGCTCGGCCGCCGCGGCCGGGGCCAACGCCGGCCCATATCCCGGCTTGGACTCGGTCGGGTAGACCGGCGACAGCGTCACATAGTCCTCGATGGACAGTAGCGGCGTGTCGTGACATGAGCGCCCGACCAGCGCCACCCCGGCCGCGGGCAACGGATCGGCCTCGGCCAGGTGCACGGCGTCCGCGCCCAGCGGGTCCGGCCCCGCCACGATCAACCGCCCAGGAGGCAGCAGGTCCCGCAACGAGACGGCAAGCGCTCTTCTCTCCGCGTACGGCAGATCGCGCTCACGGAGAATGACCCACGCGACGCCGCCGCGGACCGCCGCCGCAACCACCGGAAGGAGCGAGCCGGAGGCGAGCCGCCGGTCCGTGAGCAGCACCAGACCGCTCGGCGTCACCACTGGGCCCGGCCCTCGTCCGATGTGGACGCGAGCGCGTGATGCCGCCGCGGAATCCGCCCCGACGTGTAGGCGAGACGCCCGGCCAGCACGGCATGCCGCATCGCCGACGCCATGCCGCCCGGATCGTCGGCCCGGGTGATCGCGCTCGCGATCAGCACCGCGTCGCACCCCAGCTCCATGGCCAGCGCCGCGTCCGAGGCGGTCCCGATGCCCGCGTCCAGCACCACCGGCACCTCCACCGACTGACGGATCAGCCGGATGTGGTGCGGGTTCGAGATGCCCAGCCCCGAGCCGATCGGCGACCCGGCCGGCATCACCGCGGCGCAGCCCACGTCGGCCAGCCGGCGGGCCAGGATCGGGTCGTCGCTGGTGTACGGAAGCACCGTGAAACCGTCGCCGGCCAGCGTTTCCGCCGCCCGCAGCAGCTCGACGCCGTCGGGCAGCAGGGTGCGCTCGTCGCCGATCACCTCCAGCTTGATCAGATCGGTCTCGAAGGCGTCGCGGGCCAGGTGCGCGGTCTTGATCGCGTCCCCGGCCGTGTAGCAGCCGGCCGTGTTCGGCAGCACCCGCACGCCGAGCCGGTCGAGCATCGGCAGCAGGCCCGGACCGGCCGCGTCGACTCGCCGCAGCGCGACGGTGACCAGCTCCGTACCCGATGCCGTGATCGCCTCCTCGAGCGCGGCGAGACTGTTCGCGCCGCCCGTGCCGAGGACGAGCCGGGACTCCCCGAAGAACATCGTCATCCCCCCTGCGTCGCGGTGAGCACCTCGACCGCGTCCCCGTCGGCGAGCCGGCTCGTCTCCCACGTCGACCGCGGCACCACCGCCCCGTTGACCGCGACCGCCACTCCGCGCCGCGCCTCGGTCAGCCGCGCGACCAGCGCCGCGACCGAGAGCATCTCCCCGCTCTCGACGTGCTCCCGGCCGTTGACCGTCAACCGCATCAGAACCTCCCCGGCCTGAAGTGCTCGAGCAGCGGATCTTGGAAACCGGCGGCCAGCCCGGCGATGAGATCCGCGGTGATCGGGGTGAGCAGCACACCGTTGCGGTGGTGGCCGGCCGCCACGATCACCCGCGAGTCGTCGTCGAGGCGGCCGAGCAGCGGCGCGTTGTCCGGAGTGCCCGGCCGGTGCCCCACGGTCGTCTCGGTCAGCTCCAACTCGGCCAGCCCCGGCACCAGCTCGAGCGCCGCGTGCAGCAGGTCGTGCACGCCGCCCGCGGTGACCGTCGCGTCGGTCCGCTCCTCCTGGGTCGCGCCCACCACGATCTCGCCGTCGGCGCGCGGCACGAGATAGACGTGCCGGCCGTCCACGGTCGCGGCGAGAACGTGCCGCAGCAGGCCCGGCTCGCCGCGCAGCCGCAGCACCTGGCCCT
Organism: Paractinoplanes globisporus DSM 43857; assembly: GCF_000379645.1. Lineage (GTDB taxonomy): Bacteria > Actinomycetota > Actinomycetes > Mycobacteriales > Micromonosporaceae > Actinoplanes > Actinoplanes globisporus. The sequence continues at coordinate 97,668 of NZ_KB903309.1, read as the reverse complement.
TCACCGGTCGCACCGGCAGCCCGGTCAGCGCCGCCGTGCCGCAGCCGGCCGCGACCACCACGGTCTCGGCGTCCACCTCGGACAGACTCTCGACGCGCTTGACCACGATCCGCCCGGCGAGCCGCTCGCGCAGCGCCGCCACCACCTTCCGCGGGTCGACCTGCCGCTCGGCCGGCGCGTGGACCCCGGCCCGCACCCGCGGCGACAGCGCCGGCTCGCGCTCGCGCAGCTCCGACGGCCGCAGCAGGGGAAGCTTCTGCCTGGTCCAGACCCGCGCCGCGTCGGCGAGGTCGTCCGCGGTCAGCGCGAGGCCGAGCGTGCCGGCGTCGTCGAAGCCCACGTCCACCCCGAGCTCGGCCGCGAAGGCCGGCCAGCGGTCGTTCGACTCCTCCAGCAGACGGGTCAGCGCCGACTGCTCGAAGGCCGACTCGCCGGCCGGCGCGAGCATCCCCGCGGCGACGTGCCAGGCGCCCGGCTCGCCGCTGTCCAGCACGGTGACGTCGATGCCGCGCTCCCGAAGCCGCCACGCGACGGCGAGCCCGATGATCCCGGCGCCGACCACCGCGACGGTCATCGCAGCTCCTCGAGATCGCCGCGCGACGCGAGTGCCTTGAGCAGCGCGATCGTCCCCGCGGCCGGGTCACGGGCGATCGCCGAGATCGCCGCGACGCCATATCCGGGCAGCTCGGGAGCCCGATCGGCGGTGATCCCGCCGATCGCGATCACCGGCGTCCCCGGCACCGCGTCGACCACGGCCCCGATCCCGTCCGGCCCGAGCGGCGGCGGCAGTCCGTCCTTGCTGGACGTGGCGAACGCCGGCCCGACCCCGAGATAGCCGGCGCCGTCGGCGACCGCGGCCCGCCCGCCCTCCGGGGTTCGGCAGGTGGCCCCGACGACCGCACTCGGCCCGAGCACCCGCCGCACCGCCGCGACCGGCAGGTCCTCGGCCCCGACGTGGACGCCGTCGGCTCCGGCGGCCAGCGCCACGCCCACCCGGTCGTCGACCAGGCAGAGCGCACCCGCCGGGCGGCACAGCGCGAGGGCCGCCACGGTCAGCTCGTACGCCGTCCGATCGGAGGTTTTGACTCGCACCTGGATGGCGACCGGCCCGTGCCCGACCGCAGCCCGCACGACATCGAGGGAATCGGTGACGATGTGCAAACGAGGAAACAACGAACGCTCCTCCCTGCGCCGGCATGATCCGGATCAGGTTCGACGGTCGGGGGCCGCATCAGCCCCCCTCTCAGCCCGGTGCACCGGACTCCCGTGGGGTTGTCTTCTCCCGGACCATAACCCGGCCCGGAACAGAAAACTAGCGAACGTCCCAGACCGGCTCCGGGGTCTCGATCACTTCACCGTCGCTCTGGAACAGCACGAAGCGGTCGAAGGATCGGGTGAACCAGCGGTCGTGCGTGACCGCTATCACCGTCCCCTCGAACTGCCGGAGCCCCTCCTCCAGCGCCTCGGCCGAGGCCAGGTCCAAGTTGTCGGTTGGCTCGTCCAGCAGCAGAACCGTCGCCCCGGACAGCTCCAGCAGCAGCACCAGGAACCGCGCCTGCTGCCCGCCGGAGAGCGTCCCGAACCGCTGATCGCCCTGCCCCGCCAGCTCGTACCGGTTGAGGGCCTTCATCGCCCCGGCCCGGTCCATCCCGGACCGATGGTCGTCGCCCCGCCAGAGGATCTCCACCAGCGTCCGCTCGAGCAGTTCGGGCCGGTCGTGCGTCTGCGAGAAGTGCCCCGGCCGCACCCGAGCCCCGAGCCGCGCCACCCCGGTGTGCTTGACGTGCGCGAGCGGCGCCCCGTCGACCGGCTTGTTGTCCGGCTCGGGATCGCTGCCACCGGCCGCCAGCAACCGCAGGAAGTGCGACTTGCCCGTCCCGTTGGCGCCCAGCACGGCGACCCGGTCGCCGTACCAGATCTCCAGGTCGAAGGGGAAGGTCAGGTCCTCCATCTCGAGCTGCTCGCAGATCACCGCCCGCTTGCCGGTGCGCCCGCCGCGCAGGTTCATCCGCAGCGACTGCTCGCGGGGCGGCAGCGGCGGCGGACCCGCCTCCTCGAACTTGCGCAGCCGGGTCTGCGCGGACTGATACCGCGAGGCCATATCGGAGTTGTAGGCGGCCTTCTGCTTGTACATCAGCATGAGCTCGCGCAGCTTCTGGTGCTCCTCGTCCCAGCGCCGGCGGTTCTCCTCGAGCTTCTCGTGCCGGTGCACCCGGGCCTCGTGCCAGGAGGCGAACCCGCCCGGATGCGTCCAGGCGCTGCCACCCTCGACGGCGACCACCCGGTCGGCGGTCTGGGCCAGCAGTTCCCGGTCGTGCGAGACGTAGAGCACCGATTTCGGCGACTCGCGCAGCCGCGCCTCCAGCCAGCGCTTGCCGGGCACGTCGAGGAAGTTGTCGGGCTCGTCGAGCAGCAGCACCTCGTCGCGGCCGCGCAGCAGCAGGTCGAGCGCGAACCGTTTCTGCTGTCCACCGGAGAGGGTGCGTACCGGGCGGTGGCGCACCTCCTCCCAGGTCTTGTCGAGGATGGACACGGCCACGGTGTCGAAGAGCACCTCGGCGTCGTAGCCGCCCACCTCGCCCCAGTGCGCGAGGGCGTTCGCGTAGGCGAGCTGGGTGCGCTCGGTCTCGTCCAGGCCCGCCCCGGCCGCGGCCAGTCGCTCACCGGCCGCGCGCAGGGCCGGTTCGACCAGGGAAAGTGCAAGATTTTCCAGCGTACGGTCGTCGCCGATCATGCCGATGAACTGGCGCATGACGCCGAGACCGCCGGAACGCGCGATGACACCGGTGGGTGTCGGCAGGTCGCCGGCGACCATCCGCAGCAGCGTGGTCTTGCCCGCGCCGTTCGGCCCGACCAGCGCGACCTTGGCGCCCTCGCCGACCCGGAACGACACGTCGGCGAACAGCTCCCGGCCGTCGGGCAGCACGTATCCCACCCCGGCGACATCCACGTAACCCATGGGCCAGCATTCTCCTTGGCGGGAGCCCGGCGGTCAGCCGGTTTTCCGGCTCACCCGCAACACGCGGAACCCTTTCTGACTCGCTATCCGCTCGACCTGCCAGCCCCCAGCGACCAGCCACGCGTGCAGCGAGTCGCCGCCGAGATGCCGGTTGATCACCAGCCAGGCCGTGCCGTCCGGGGCAAGCCGGGGCAGCCAGCGCTCCATCAGCGTGTGCAGCTCGGCCTTGCCCACGTGGGTGGGCGGATTGCTCCAGATCTCGTCGAAGACGACATCGCCGGGCACCTCGTCGGGCGCCGCCACCGTGAGGTTCGCCAGGCCGAGCGTTTCCGCGTTCTCGGCGGTGAGCTCGCGGGCGCGGGAGTTCACGTCGACGGCCCACACGGCCGCCTTGGGCGCCTCACTGGCCAGCACCGCGGCGATCGGGCCGTACCCGCAGCCGAGGTCGAGGAAGACCCCGGCCGCCATGGCCGTGGGCAGGTCACCCTTGCGCAGCAGTACGGCGGTGCCGGGGTCGAGGCGGCCGGCCGAGAAGACGCCGGACGCCACGGCCAGCCGGTAGTCGCGGCCCGCGACGTTGAACTCGATCTCGCCGCGCTGGGCGGGCGTGCTGGGCTCGGCGCTGAAGTAATGCTCGGCGGTCACCCTGCCAGTCTGCCGCCGCCGGAGCGCCGGCCGCGCGCCGGGGTGCCGCACAGTCAGTACGTCCATCGACCACCGTGCGCTTCTAACGTGAAATTCATGCTGTACGGGACCCCTCCCCGCCGCGAGCACCGCACGTCCAGCGGCGCCCTCGCACTGTCCGGCGCCGCCTGGTCGGCCGGACGGCGCGGCGCGGGCGCCGGGCAGCACCGATCCCGCCGGCGCACGGTCCGCGAGCCGCAGCAGACCGCGCAGCTGCTGGTGCGGGGGCTGGCCGCGCTGATCCTGCTGGGCCTGGTCGCGACGACCGCCTTCTTCGTCGTCGCGGGCGAGCAGCACGGCGGCGCGGCCGAAACCGGCCCGGACCTGATCGCGGCCGGCATGCTCGCCTCGCGCACGGTCGACGCCGCGCCGCTGACGGTCGAGGAGGTCTTCCCGGACCGCGGCGCGGTGCAGCCGGCCGCCGCCCGGCCGTACCGGATCACGATGACCCACATCGACAGCGACTGCGGCACGGCGACCACCGGCGAGCTGGGCCTTCTGCTCACCGCGCACGGCTGCAACCAGGTGGTGCGCGCCGGGCTGGACGCACCGTACGGCGACTATCAAGTGACTGCCGGCGTGTTCAACCTGGCCGACGCGGCGGGCGCGGAGGACGTCGACGGCCGGCTGCGGCAGCTGGTGGAGACCGCCGACGGCAGCTTCGCGACCCTGCCCGCGGGCCGCGGCGACCCCGACGATCCGCCCACCTCCCAGGTGGGCTGGCGCACCCGCGGCCACTACCTGCTCTACTGCGTGATCACACGGCCCGGCGGCGAGCTGGTCACGGCCGACGACCCGTACGCGGCCCGGATCACCGACGACCTCGTCGACAGCTACCTGGGCACGACGGTCCTGGGCCGGAGAGCGGCCGGGGTCTAGGCCTCGCTAGGCCCGGAGCCGGCGGGTGGCCTCGGCCCGGAAGGCGTACTCCGCCTCCTCCGGGTAACCCACCGCCACCAGGGTCAGCCCGTGCGCGGGCGCCACGGTCACCTCGCTCGAGCGCTCCCGCAGCGTCAGCAGCGTTCGCGGCCACGACGGCTCGCGCCGCCCGTCCCCCACGGTCAGCATCGCCCCCACCAGGCTGCGCACCATCGACTGGCAGAACGCGTCGGCCTGCACGGTCGCCACGCACACTCCGTCCGGATCCCGCCGCCAGTCGAGCCGGGTGATCGCCCGTACGGTCGTGGCGTGCTCTTTCCGTTTGCAGTAGGCGGCGTAGTCGTGCTCCCCCACCAGCCCCGCTGCCGCGGCGTTGAGCCGGTCCAGGTCGAGCGGCCGCACCCAGCCCAGCGTGTCGTGCCGGCGCAACGGCTCCGGCCCCCACGGCGTGTCCGCGACCCGGTACTCGTACCGCCGGAAGGTCGCCGAGAACCGCGCGTCGAAGCTCGCCGGCACCGGCGTGATCGCCCGCACCCGGGCGTCCGGCGGCATCAGCGCGGCGAGCCTGCGCAGCAGGGACCCCTCCAGATCGGCCCACGCGTCCGCCTGGAGGTCGACGTGGCAGACCTGGCCGGTCGCGTGCACGCCCGCATCGGTCCGGCCCGCGACGGTCAGCCCGAGCGGCGTCCCGGCCCCGACCAGACGTTCAAAAGCCTCGGCCAGTACGCCCGCGACGGTGCGCCGGGCCGGCTGTGCCGCCCAGCCGGAGAAGTCCGCGCCGTCGTACGAGACGTCCAGCCGCAAGCGAACGGATTCCATTCAGTCCTCCCCCTTCGAGCCCCGTCGCGCACGAGAAAGGCCCGGCACCCACAACGGGGCGCCGGGCCTCACCCAGCCGATTCGCGCGGAATCAGGCCTTGTCGTCCTCGACCTTGTCGTCCTCGACGGCCTCGGGCTCGTCGGACTTCGCGGCCGGAGCCTCGTCCTCGCGGGCCAGCGCCTCGACCTTGTCCTGCTGAGCCGCGGCCTTGCGGGCGGCCTTCTTGGCCGGCGCCGTGGTCGCCGCGACCTGCAGCTCCTCGACCAGCTCGATGACGGCCATCGGAGCGGCGTCACCCTTGCGCGGGCCGGTCTTGGTGATGCGGGTGTAGCCGCCCGGCCGGTTGCCGTACCGCGGAGCGATCTGCTCGAACAGGGCGTACACGACGTCCTTGTCCCGCACGACGGTCAGGACCCGGCGACGGGAGTGCAGGTCGCCGCGCTTGGCCTTCGTGATGAGCTGCTCAGCCAGCGGGCGCAGCCGCTTGGCCTTCGTCTCGGTGGTCTTGATCTTCCCGTGCCGGAAGAGCTCCGTGGCCAGGTTGGCCAGGATCAGCTTCTCGTGCGCCGGGCTGCCGCCGAGGCGGGGACCCTTCGTGGGCGTGGGCATTTCCGATGCTCCTTGTGAATGGCAAGGTGGCCGAGCTTACAGCTGCTCGGTCTCGCGGTAGTCGTCGGTGTCGTAGTCCACGTCGCCGAACGAATCCACGACGTGCGCCGGGTCGAAGGACGGCGCGCTGTCCTTGAGGCCCAGGCCCATTCCGGCGAGCTTCATCTTGACCTCGTCGATGGACTTCTGGCCGAAATTCCTTATATCGAGAAGATCGGCTTCCGTACGCCCTATCAACTCGCCCACGCTGTTGATGCCCTCGCGCTTGAGGCAGTTGTACGAGCGGACGGTGAGGTCCAGCTCCTCGATCGGCAGGGCGAGATCGGCAGCGAGCTGCGCGTCCTGCGGCGAGGGGCCGATGTCGATGCCCTCGGCGGTCTCGTCCAGCTCGCGGCAGAGGCCGAACAGCTCGACGAGGGTCGAACCGGCCGACGCCAGCGCGGTGCGGGGCGAGATGGACGCCTTCGACTCGACGTCGATGATCAGGCGGTCGAAGTCGGTGCGCTGCTCGACACGGGTCGCCTCGACGCGGTAGGTCACCTTCATGACCGGCGAGTAGATCGAGTCGACCGGGATACGGCCGATCTCGGCGCCGGTGTTCTTGTTCTGCGCCGCCGTGACGTAGCCACGGCCCCGCTCGACGGTGAGCTCCATGTCGAGCCGGCCCTTGCTGTTGAGCGTGGCCAGCTTCAGGTCGGGGTTGTGCACGGAGACGCCGGCCGGGGGCTGGATGTCACCGGCGGTGACGTCTCCCGGGCCCTGCTTGCGCAGGTACATGCTGACCGGCTCGTCGTGCTCGGAGCTGACGGTGAGCTCCTTGACGTTCATGACCAGCTCGACCACGTCCTCCTTGACACCGGGGATCGTGGTGAACTCGTGCAGGACGCCGTCGATCTTGATGCTGGTCACCGCCGCGCCCGGGATGGACGACAGCAGAGTCCGGCGGAGCGAGTTGCCGAGGGTGTAGCCGAAGCCCGGCTCCAGAGGCTCGATGGTGAACCGGGAGCGGGTCTCGCTGAGCGACTCCTCCGAGAGAGTCGGCCGCTGGCTGATGAGCACGCAATTCTTCTTTCTGTCGGGCCACCCACTATTTGATGGCCGTCCTGAGGCCCGGCGCTTATCAAAAGCGCCGGGCCAAGAGCCTTACTTGGAGTAAAGCTCGACGATCAGCTGCTCCTGGACCTGCGTGTCGATGACAGCGCGGGCCGGGAGCGAGTGAACGAGAATCTTCATCTCGCTCGGGATGGGCTCGAGCCACGCCGGCACCGGCCGCTGACCGGCCTGAGCCTGGGCGACGACGAAGGGGGTCATCTCCTTCGACTTCTCCCGCGTGGTGACGATGTCGTGCTCCTTGACGCGGTAGGACGGAATGTCCACCTTCACGCCGTTGACCAGGAAGTGGCCGTGCTTGACCAGCTGCCGGGCCATGTCCCGGGACTGCGCGAGGCCGGCCCGGTAGACGACGTTGTCGAGACGCGACTCGAGGATCTGCAGCAGCACCTCACCGGTCTTGCCGGGCTTGGTGACAGCCTCCTCGTAGTAACCGCGGAACTGCTTCTCGAGCACGCCGTAGACGCGGCGGGCCTTCTGCTTCTCGCGGTGCTGGAGCAGGTACTCGGTCTCCTTGGTCCGACCGCGGCCGTGCTGGCCGGGCGGGAAGGGACGCGACTCGAACGGGCACTTGGGCCCGTCGCACTTGCTGCCCTTGAGGAACAGCTTCATCTTCTCGCGGCGGCAGCGCTTGCAGTCCGCACCTGTGTAACGAGCCATTGCTTCTAGATCTCCCTCAGACCCGGCGGCGCTTCGGCGGACGGCAACCGTTGTGCGGCTGCGGAGTGACGTCGGCGATCTGCCCGACCTCGAGGCCGGCGGCCTGGAGCGAGCGGATCGCGGTCTCGCGGCCGGAGCCGGGACCCTTCACGAAGACGTCGACCTTGCGCATGCCGTGCTCCATCGCCCGGCGAGCGGCGGCCTCGGCGGCCAGCTGCGCGGCGAACGGGGTCGACTTGCGGGAGCCCTTGAAGCCCACCTGGCCGGACGAGGCCCAGGAGATGACCGCACCGGTCGGGTCGGTGATCGACACGATGGTGTTGTTGAAGGTGCTCTTGATGTGCGCCTGCCCGTGGGCGACGTTCTTGCGTTCCTTGCGCCGGACCTTCTTTACTGCGGCCCCAGCGCGTGCCTTCGGTGGCATAAGTCAGTGCGCTCCTATTACTTCCGACCCGGCTTCTTCTTACCAGCGACCGTGCGCTTCGGACCCTTGCGCGTACGCGCGTTGGTCCGGGTGCGCTGGCCCCGCACGGGGAGGCCCCGGCGGTGGCGGATGCCGGCGTAGCAGCCGATTTCGACCTTGCGTCGGATGTCCGCGGCGACCTCGCGGCGAAGGTCACCTTCAACCTTGAAATTGGCCTCGATGTAGTCGCGGAGCTGAACCAGCTCCTCGTCCGAGAGGTCCTTGGCGCGCTTGTTCAGGTCAATTTCGGTAGCGGTCAGTGCCTCGACGGCACGGGTGCGACCGATCCCGTAGATGTAGGTGAGCGCGATCTCCATCCGCTTGTCGCGGGGCAGATCAACGCCAACGAGTCGTGCCATAAGTGGGCGTACTCCTCGGTTCGTTCGGAGGTCTGTGCCCTTCCCACCCCGTCTGCCCGGACGGGCCCCGGCCTCCGACCGGGGGAAAGCCACTCACGTGGCTGGGACGAGCTTTGTTCGGTGCCGGATCTGGCAGCGAAACCCGGGACTCAGCCCTGGCGCTGCTTGTGGCGCGCGTCGGTCTTGCAGATGACCATGACGCGGCCATGCCGCCGGATGATCCGGCAGTTGTTGCAGATCCGCTTGACGCTCGGCTTGACCTTCACGGTTTGCCTTAACTCTCAGTCGGACGGGACGATCCCCCGCCCCCGTTACTTGTAGCGGTAGACGATTCGTCCCCGGGTCAGGTCGTACGGCGACAGCTCGACGACGACTCGGTCCTCGGGAAGGATGCGGATGTAGTGCTGCCGCATCTTGCCTGAGATATGCGCTAGGACCTTGTGACCATTGGCGAGCTCCACGCGGAACATGGCGTTCGGCAGGGGCTCGATCACCCGGCCCTCGATCTCGATGGCTCCGTCTTTCTTAGGCATGTCCTCCGCTACCTGACACTGGGGTTCGGGGCTAGCATGCAACGTCATACCCGAGTCGGTTGATGGACCCGGACCAGCCGCGGCACCCGCTCGCCCTCGAAGCGCTGAGGGCATGCGGGAGTGGACGCTGCGCGCCAAGGAGCCAGTGTACGCGCGCCCCGGGAGCGACGCCAAACCGAGGTCGCCGTGACCCGGGGTCGGGTGTGTCGTGGGCCCTTCAAACGGACAAATTCCGCTTTATCACCCGTCGGCGGCGGGCTTGCGCGGCTTCGGCGGCAGATCGCCCCGCGCCTTGGCCTCCGCGATGAATGCCTTGCGCTGCTCCTTGCTCGGGTTCAGCGGCAACTCGCCGCTCGCGATCGCCTCGCGGTAGAGCATCTTGCGCTCGCGCCGGTGCTCCCGCAGGCGCTGCCGGTGCTCGCTCTCCAGCGCATGCTTGCGGGGCTCGCCCTGGGTCAGGCCGCCGGCGGTGCGCAGGAGCAGCAGCACGCCCCACGGCCCGACCACCCAGACCGGCCAGTAGTACTCCGGGCCGTCCGAGAAGACCGAGCCGAACGCCCAGATCAGCGTGAGGATGACCAGCGTCTTGACCCACGGCCCCCAGACGTGCCCGAGCCAGGCCCGGGTGAGCCCGTCCGGACGGGCCTTGGCCTCCGGCGGCGCCGGCCGCGGGCTGGGCACGACCGGTGCGGCGTTCGGCAGGTCGGTCAGCAAACGGTCGAGATCGCCATAGGTCTTCGCCGTGTACGCCCGTTGCAGCCGCTCGTCGTACTCGCCGAGGTCGAGGCGGCCCTCCTCGAGCGCCGAGCGCAGCTGGCCGGCGACCTGGTGGCGGTCGGCGTCGGCGGCGCGCATCTGCTCCCGGCCCATGTCCTCCACCATGGCAAACCGCCTCAACGACGGCGGCGGCGATCCCGGCGGCCGCTGTCGCCGCCGAACCACTGGCCGAAGACGCCGAGGAGGAGCGGGATGAGCATCCAGACCGGCCAGAAGTACTGCAGCTGGCCGGAGCTGATGCTGGTGATCAGCCAGATCAGGGTGCAGACCAGGATGACGCCGGCGTACGGACCCACCCAGTGGGCCATCTGACGGCCGCCGGGACGCTGAGGGTGGACGGGTGCACCAGGCGGCGGCACGGGAGCGGCAGGCTGGATCTGAGAGTGCTGAACGGGCACCGTGCCGGGCAGGTCGTCGAGCAGACCGTCCAGATCGGCATAGGTCTTGGCCGCGTACGTCCGCTGGAGCCGCTCGTCGTACTCGCTCAGGTCGAGGCGTCCCTCGTCCAAGGCCGACTTCAGCTGTTCCGCGACGGCCTTGCGATCACTGTCACCGGCCCGCATGTCCTCCCGCCCCATGCGTCAAAGCATGCCTCACGCACACCAGCGCCGGTAGGTCAGGTCCGGACGGTCAGGGCTGGCGAGCCGTGACCAGGTCGCCGAGCCGGGCGCGTCCGCCGTCGACCGCGGTGGTGACCCAGACACCGTCCTCGAGCAGGCACATCGTGTGCTCGACGTGCGCGGCCCGCGAGCTGTCCCGGGTGATCACTGTCCAGCCGTCGTCGAGCTCGACCGTCCGCGGCGAGCCCATGGTGATCATCGGCTCGATCGCGAGGCACATGCCCGGGACCAGGCGCGGGCCCTTGCCCGGCTTGCCGTGGTTGAGCACGTGCGGGTCCTGGTGCATCTCGGTGCCGATGCCGTGCCCGCCGTAACCGTCCACGATGCCGTACCGGCCGGCCTTGCGGACCGCCTTCTCCACGTTGAACGAGATGTCGGTGAGGCGGCCCCGGCCGTTGGCGGCGCCACGCGCGGCCGCGGCTATCCCGGCCCACATCGCGTCCTCGGCCACCCCGGCCATCTTGATCAGGGCCGGGTCGGTCTCGCCGACGCCCACCGTGATCGCCGAGTCGCCGTGCCAGCCCTCGAGGACGGCGCCACAGTCCAGCGAGATCAGGTCGCCCTCGACCAGCACCTGGTCGTTGCGGGGGATGCCGTGCACGACCTGCTCGTTTACCGAGGCGCAGATCGTAGCGGGGAAGCCGTGGTAGCCCTTGAACGAAGGAACCGCGCCGGCGTCGCGGATGACCTTCTCGGCGATCGCGTCCAGATCGCCGGTCGAGACGCCGGGCGCGACCGCCTCGCGCATCGCGTCCAGCGCGGCCGCCACCACGAGGCCGGCGCCCCGCATCAGCTCGATCTGTTCGGGTGTCTTCAGCTGAATGTCCAGCTGCGGGCGGCGCATGTCAGCCCCCGTACGACCGCAGAGCGTCTATGGCGCGCACGGTGACGTCCTCGACCGGGCCGGTCGCGTCGATACCCACCAGCTTGCCCTGCGCGCCGAAGAAGTCGACCAGGGGCGCGGTCTTCTCGGCGTACTCGACCAGGCGGTTGGCGATCGTCTCGGCCTTGTCGTCGTCACGCTGGAACAGCTCCGACCCACAGCGGTCGCAGATGTTCTCCTTGCTGGTCGGGTCGAACTCGACGTGCCAGATCTTGCCGCAGCCGCGACAGGTCCGGCGGCCCGAGAGCCGCCGGATGACCTCGTCGTCGTCGACCACAAGCTCCATCACCAGGTCGAGGGCGGTGCCGAGATCGGCGAGGAGCTTGTCGAGTGCCGACGCCTGCGGGACGGTGCGGGGGAAACCGTCCAGCAGGAAACCGTCGCCGGCGTCCGGCTCCGCGAGCCGGTCCCGGACCATGTTGATGGTCACCTCGTCCGGGACCAGCTGCCCGGCGTCCATGTAGCGCTTGGCCTCCACACCCAGCGGCGTGCCCTGCGACACGTTGGCCCGGAAGATGTCGCCGGTCGAGATCTTCGGTACGGCGAGATGGGCGGCGATGAACTCAGCCTGGGTCCCCTTGCCGGCCCCCGGAGGGCCCACCAGCACCAGCCGCACCTACATCGCCTCGCTTAGGTGAGTTGAGATCCTCGACGCGCGAGCCCCCCGGCTCAGCGTCGCCACTACCGGAGGAACCCTTCGTAGTTGCGCTGCATGAGCTGGCTCTCGATCTGCTTCACGGTCTCCAGGCCCACACCCACCATGATCAGCACCGCCGTACCACCGAACGGGAAGTTCTGGTACTGCTTCTGGTTCAGCCAGATGAAGAAGAAGTTCGGCAGAACCGAGATGATGCCCAGGTAGAGAGCACCCGCGAGGGTGATCCGGCTGAGGATGAAGTCCAGGTACTCGGCGGTCGGCTTACCCGGACGGATACCCGGAACGAAACCGCCGTACTTCTTCATGTTGTCCGCGACCTCGGTCGGGTTGAACGTGATCGAGACGTAGAAGTACGTGAAGAAGATGATCAGCAGGAAGTAGACGCCGATGTAGAGCATGCTCGTCGGGTCGGCCAGCCACTTCTGGATCCAGATCTGGTAGCCCTTGAGGTTGTTCTGGTCGAAGAACTGCAGGTACAGCTGCGGCAGGTAGAGCAGCGACGAGCCGAAGATGACCGGGACGACACCGGCCTGGTTGACCTTCAGCGGGATGTAGGTGGAGGTGCCGCCGTACATGCGCCGGCCGATCATGCGCTTGGCGTACTGCACGGGGATGCGCCGCTGCGCCTGCTCGATGAAGACGACCAGGCAGATGATGACCAGCACCAGGCCGATGACGAGCAGGAACTTGCCGACGCCGCTCGACTCCTTGATCGTCCAACCCTCGCCGGGGAGGCGGGCCGCGATCGAGGTGAAGATCAGGACAGACATGCCGTTGCCGACGCCGCGGTCGGTGACCAGCTCGCCGAACCACATCACCATGCCGGTGCCGGCGGTCATGGTCAGCACCAGGATGCTGAGCGTGAGCCACATCGGCAGGCCGGTGTTCTCCGGGATGATCTGCATCTTGGGGTCGGTCTGGTCACAGGCGTTGCCGAACAGCTGTCCGGTGCGCGCGAGCGCGACGAACGCCGAGGACTGGAGAACGGCCAGACCGAGCGTCAGGTACCGGGTGTACTGCGTGATCTTCGCCTGGCCGGACTGGCCCTCCTTGCGGAGCTGCTCGAGGCGGGGGATCACGACAGTGAGCAGCTGCAAGATGATCGACGCGGTGATGTACGGCATGATGCCGAGCGCGAAGACCGACAAGTGCAGCAGCGCCCCGCCGGAGAACAGGTTCAGCAGGTTGAGTACGCCGCCGCCGGTGCCGGCGTCGTTCACCGCTTTGAGACACGTCTGCACGTTGGTGTAGGACACACCGGGGCTCGGCAAGGTGGCGCCCAACCTGTACAGCGCGATCATCGCTACTGTGAACAGCAGTTTCTTGCGCAGGTCAGGCGTCCGGAACGCACTGGTAAAGGCGGAGAGCAACTTCTTCCTCCTGCGCGAGGTTACCGCCGTGTCCGGCGGGTGGGGGAACGGCATCGGTCCGGACGACCGATATCCCTAGCTGGGAACGGACTCTAACAGTCTTGGAGCGGCGCGGTGAGTCACGGTAGGGCTCACCGCGAGTAGGCGTCTGGCCGTCGGGAGAACTGCCTGGTCAGACGCCACAATGGGGATGCTGCCCGGGCGACGCGTTTTCGGCGCCCGGGCGAGCACCCCCACAAGCCTCACAGCTCGGTGGCGGAACCACCGGCTGCTGCGATCTTCTCCTTGGCCGACTCGCTGAAAGCGTGCGCCGAAATGGTCAGCGACACGCCACCCAGCTCGCCGGAGCCGAGGACCTTGACCAGCCGGCCCTTGCGGACCGCGCCGGCCTCGGCCAGCTCCACCGGACCGACCTCGCCGCCGTTGGGGAACAGCTCGGCGAGACGGTCCAGGTTGACGACCTGGAAGACGACCTTGTTCTTGTTCTTGAAGCCCTTCAGCTTCGGCAGGCGCATGTGAATGGGCATCTGCCCACCCTCGAACCTGGCCGGAACCTGGTAACGGGCCTTCGTACCCTTGGTACCGCGACCGGCGGTCTTGCCCTTGGAGCCCTCACCGCGACCCACACGGGTCTTCGCGGTCTTGGCACCGGGCGCCGGGCGGAGGTGGTGGACCTTGATCGCCATTACTCGACCTCCTCAACACTCACGAGGTGGTTCACGGCGAAGATCATGCCCCGGATCTCGGGACGGTCCTCCTTGACCACCACATCGTTGATCCGCTTCAGCCCGAGCGACCGCAGGGAGTCCCGCTGGTTCTGCTTACGGCCGATCTCGGACCGGATCTGGGTGACCTTCAAGCGCGCCATCAGTGCACCGCCGCTTCCGCACGCGCCGCCAGCATGGCCGCCGGCGCCACGTCCTCGACCGGCAGGCCACGGCGAGCCGCGACCTTCTCCGGCGACTCGAGGCCCTTCAGCGCGGCCACCGTCGCGTGCACGATGTTGATCGGGTTCGACGAGCCGAGGCTCTTCGAGAGCACGTCGTGGATGCCGGCGCACTCCAGCACGGCGCGCACCGGGCCACCGGCGATGACGCCGGTACCGGCGGACGCCGGCTTGAGGAGCACCACACCCGCGGCGGCCTCGCCGGTGATCGGGTGCGGGATGGTCGCACCGATCCGCGGCACCTTGAAGAAGTGCTTCTTGGCCTCCTCGACGCCCTTGGCGATGGCCGCGGGCACCTCCTTGGCCTTTCCGTAGCCGATGCCGACGGTGCCGTCGCCGTCGCCCACGATCACCAGGGCGGTGAAGCTGAAGCGACGACCACCCTTGACGACCTTGGCGACGCGGTTGATCGCGACGACCCGCTCGAGATGCGGGGTCTTCTCGACGGGCGCGTTGCCGCGGCCGCCCTCACGGCGGTTGTCCCGGCGGTTGCCACCCTCGGTGTTACCGCCGGACCCGCCGCCTCGGCGCTGCTGACCAGGCATTGGTCAATTCCTCCTAGAACTCGAGTCCGGCTTCGCGGGCGGCGTCCGCCAGCGCGGCGATCCGCCCCGCGTACTTGTTGCCACCGCGGTCGAAGACGACCTTGGAAACGCCCGCGGCCTTTGCCCGCTCGGCGAGGAGCGCGCCGACCTTGCCGGCCAGGGCGCTCTTGTCACCCTCCGCACCCCGCAGCGAGGTGTCGAGGGTGGAGGCCGAAACCAGCGTGTGGCCCTTGAGGTCGTCGACGATCTGCGCGGAGATGTGCCGCGTGGACCGCGTGACGACCAGGCGGGGACGCTCGGCGGTGCCGCGGAGGTTCTTGCGGACCCGGAAGTGCCGGCGCGCCTTTCCCACGGCACGCTTGGCGGCGGCGCCGCCGCCATTGCGGCGCTTGAGCAGCGTGGCGGTCACTTCTTACCTGCCTTTCCAGCCTTGCGGCGGATGACCTCGCCCTGGTACTTGACGCCCTTGCCCTTGTAGGGCTCCGGCGGGCGGATCTTCCGGATGTTGGCGGCGACCTCGCCGACCAGCTGCTTGTCGATGCCCGCGACCGTGAACTGGGTCGGCCGCTCCACCGAGAAGGTGATGCCGGCCGGCGGGGTCACGTTGACCGGGTGCGAGAAGCCCAGGGCGAACTCGAGGTCCTTGCCCTTGGCGGTCACGCGGTAACCGGTGCCGTTGATCTCGAGCGTCTTCTTGTAGCCCTCGGTGACGCCGACGATCATGTTGGCGACCAGGGTGCGCGACAGGCCGTGGAGCTCCTTGGCCCTGCGCTCGTCGTTGGGGCGGTTGACGTGCAGCTCGCCGCCGTCCTGAGCGACCGTGATCGGCTCGGCGACGGTGTGCGAGAGCTCGCCCTTGGGGCCCTTGACCTTGACGGTCTGGCCCGTGATGGTGACATCGACGCCGGCCGGGACCGGGATCGACTTACGTCCGATTCGCGACATGTCAAAGTCTCCAGTTACCAGACGAAGGCGAGGACTTCCCCGCCAACGCTCCGCTTGCGGGCCTGCTTGTCGGTCAGCAGCCCCTGGGACGTCGAAATGATCGCGACGCCCAGGCCGCCGAGCACCCGGGGGAGCTCGTCGGACTTGGCGTAAACCCGAAGGCCGGGCTTGGAAACGCGCTTGATGCCGGCAAGGCTGCGCTCGCGGTTCTGGCCGTACTTGAGCTCAACGACCAGACGCCTGCCGACTGCGCCTTCCTCGGGCTCCTCAGCCGCCCAGGAGGCGATGTAACCCTCGGCCTTGAGGACCTCGGCGATGTTCGCCTTGATCTTCGAGAAGGGCATGGTCACCTTGTCGTGGTACGCCTGGTTGGCGTTACGCAGACGCGTGAGCATGTCTGCGATCGGGTCCGTCATCGTCATGGGTATTCGTCAACCTTTCTCGCCGGGGTTCCCGATCCTTCGACCAGGCCTACGGCGAAGCGGTATTTCAAAAAGTCGGGTTACCAGGAAGCCTTGGACACGCCGGGCAGCTCACCGCGGTGGGCCATGTCCCGCACGCAAACCCGGCACAGGCCGAACTTGCGGTAGACCGAGTGCGGGCGACCGCACTTCTGGCAGCGGGTGTAGGCACGCACAGCGAACTTCGGCTTCGCGGCAGCCTTCAGGATCAGCGCCTTCTTAGCCATGCTCAGTTCTCCTTGAACGGGAAGCCCAGGAGCTTGAGCAGCGCCCGGCCCTCGTCGTCGGTCTCGGCCGTGGTGACCACCGTGATGTCCATGCCCCGCGTCCGATCGATCCGGTCCTGGTCGATCTCGTGGAACACCGACTGCTCGGTGAGGCCGAAGGTGTAGTTGCCGTGGCCGTCCAGCTTGCGTCCGTCCAGACCGCGGAAGTCGCGGATACGCGGCAGCGCGATGGACAGCAGCCGGTCCAGGAACTCCCACATCCGGTCGCCGCGGAGGGTGACCTTCGCGCCGATCGGCATGCCCTCGCGCAGCTTGAACTGCGCGATGGACTTGGTGGCCCGGCGGACCAGCGGCTTCTGACCGGTGATCGTGGTCAGGTCACGCACCGCGCCGTCGATCAGCTTCGCGTCGCGGGCGGCCTCGCCCACACCCATGTTCACGACGACCTTGACCAGGCCGGGGATCTGCATGGGGTTGCCGTAGTTGTACTGCTCCTTGAGCGCGCCCACGACCTCGTTGCGGTACTTCTGCTTGAGGCGCGGCAGCGTCTTGGCTTCGGTTGCGGCAGTCATCAGAGTTCCTTACCGGTCGTACGCGCGATGCGGACCTTCTGGCCGTTGTCGTCGATCCGGTAGCCGATGCGGGTCGGCTTGCCCTGGTCGTCCACGATCTGCACGTTCGAGATGTGGATGGGGGCTTCCTGGGTCACGATGCCGCCGGTCTTCGAACCACGCTGCGACGTGCGAATGCGTTCGTGCTTCTTGACGCGGTTGACGCCCTCGACCAGGACCTTGTCCTGCCGCGGGTAGGCCTGAATGACCTTGCCCTTGGCACCCTTGTCCTTGCCGGCGATGACGACGACCGTGTCGCCCTTCTTGATCTTCACGGTCAGAGCACCTCCGGCGCCAGGCTGATGATCTTCATGAACCGCTTGTCGCGCAGCTCACGACCCACCGGGCCGAAGATGCGGGTACCGCGGGGGTCGCCACCGTCCTTGATGATGACGGCGGCGTTCTCGTCGAACCGGATGTATGAGCCGTCGGGACGCCGCCGCTCCTTGCTGGTGCGGACGATGACCGCCTTGACGACGTCACCCTTCTTCACACCAGCGCCGGGGATGGCGTCCTTGACCGTGGCCACGATGACGTCGCCGATGCTCGCGTAGCGGCGGCCGGAGCCACCGAGCACGCGGATGCACAGGATCTCGCGCGCACCCGTGTTGTCGGCGACACGCAGTCGCGACTCCTGCTGGATCACTGGGGTCTCCTATGTCTGCCAGTTCTTCGACCGGGGCCGAAGCTTGGCGGAACGCTGGTACGCCGGGCCGGCCGGGGCCGGCCCGACGCACTCACTTGGCCTTTTCGAGGATCTCCACGACCCGCCACCGCTTGGTGGCGGAGAGCGGACGGGTCTCCATGAGGAGCACCCGGTCGCCGATACCGCACGCGTTCTGCTCGTCGTGCACCTTCAGCTTGCGGGTGCGACGCAGAACCTTGCCGTAGAGGGCGTGCTTGACGCGGTCCTCGACCTCGACGACGACGGTCTTGTCCATCTTGTCGCTGACCACCAGGCCCTCGCGAACCTTGCGGGTACTCCGCGCCGGAGCGGTCTCGTCACTCATGCTGTCACCTCATCCGGCGCGACCGAGAGCCCAAGCTCTCGCTCACGCATGATCGTGTAGATCTTCGCGATGTCCTTGCGGACCACTTGCAGACGACGATGATTGTCGAGCTGCCCGGTCGCGCCCTGCACGCGAAGATTGAACAGCTCCGCCTTGGCCTCCTTCAGCCGCGAAACCAGCTCCTCCTCGGAGAGTTCTCGCAGCTCACCGGCCTTAACGCCCGCTGCCATCAGCTTTCACCCACTTCGCGCGTCACGATGCGGCACTTCATCGGGAGCTTGTGGATCGCGCGGCGCATCGCCTCGCGCGCGATCGTCTCGTTCGGGAACGACATCTCGAAGAGAATGCGTCCCGGCTTGACGTTCGCCACCCACCACTCGGGAGAGCCCTTACCGGAACCCATCCGGGTCTCGGCCGGCTTCTTGGTCAGGGCCTGGTCGGGGAAGACCGAGATCCAGACCTTGCCGCCACGCTTGATGTGACGGGTCATCGCGATACGAGCCGACTCGATCTGCCGGTTGGTCACGTACGCGGGCTCCAGCGCCTGAATACCGAACTCGCCGAAGACGACCCGGTTGCCGCCCTTGGACGCGCCGTGGCGGTCCGGGTGGTGCGGCTTGCGGAAGCCCTTCGGGGGCTTACGCGGCATCAGCATGGGTCAGCCCTCCTGCTGCGGTTCGGCCGCGGCCGGAGCAGCGGCGGTGTTCTCGGCGGCGGCGGCCTGAGCCTGAGCCGCACGGCCGGCCTCGGTGCCACCCGCGGTCGTGCCGGACGAACCGGAACGGCCACGGCGCGGACGCTCGGGGCGGTCGGCGCGGTCCCGGCGCGGACGCGCGGGAGCCTCGGTGACGACCTCACGACCCGGCACGGCGTCGCCCTTGTAGATCCAGACCTTCACGCCGATGCGGCCGAACGTCGTACGAGCCTCGAAGAAGCCGTACTCGATGTTGGCCCGCAGCGTGTGCAGCGGAACGCGACCCTCACGGTAGAACTCCGTGCGGCTCATCTCCGCGCCGCCGAGGCGGCCGGAGACCTGCACCCGGATGCCCTTGCAGATCGGGTTCTTCATGGCGGACTGCATGGCCTTGCGCATCGCCCGGCGGAAGCTGACCCGGGAGGACAGCTGCTCGGCGACGCCCTGCGCCACGAGCTGCGCGTCCGACTCGGGGTTCTTCACCTCGAGGATGTTCAGCTGCACCTGCTTGCCGGTGAGCTTCTCGAGGCGGCCACGGATCTTGTCGGCCTCCGCGCCCTTGCGGCCGATGACAATGCCCGGCCGGGCGGTGTGGATGTCGACGCGGACCCGGTCACGGGTGCGCTCGATGTCCACCTTGGAGATGCCGGCGCGCTCGAGGCCCTGGGACATCATCTTGCGAATCTTGACGTCTTCGCCGATGTAGTCCTTGTAGAGCTTGTCGGCGAACCACCGGGACTTCCAGTCGGTCGAAATGCCGAGGCGGAATCCGGTGGGATGAACTTTCTGGCCCATTACTCGGACTCCTCCGTCGTCTGGGTCTCGGCGGCCGGCTCAGCACTCTTGGCCGGCGCGGCCTTCTTCGCCGCGGCGGCCTTCTTGGCCGGCCGGGCGACCTGGACCGCCTCGACGGCGATCGTGATGTGGCAGGTGCGCTTGCGGATCCGGTACGCCCGGCCCTGCGCCCGCGGACGGAAACGCTTGAGGGTCGGACCCTCGTCGACGAACGCCTCGCTCACGAGGAGTGCGTCGGGGTCCAGCCGCTCGTTGTTCTCCGCGTTGGCGATCGCGCTGGCGAGCACCTTGTAGACCTGCTCGCTGGCGGCCTGCGGCGCGAACTGCAGGACGGTCAGCGCCTCCTTCGCGGGCAGACCGCGGACGAGGTTGACCACCCGGCGCGCCTTGTTCGGCGAGATGCGCACGTGCCGCGCAACCGCCCGCGCGCCCGGAAGCACCGGAGCGTCGCCCTTGACTGGCATCGCTGTAGCTCCTTGATCCTCTAATCCGTGTATCTGCTAGCGACGACGGCTCTTGCGGTCGTCCTTCTCGTGACCCTTGAACGTGCGGGTCAGAGCGAACTCGCCGAGCTTGTGCCCGACCATGGCCTCGGTGATGAACACCGGGACATGCTTGCGTCCGTCATGCACGGCGATCGTGTGCCCGAGCATGTCGGGGATGATCGTCGAGCGCCGCGACCAGGTCTTGATGACGTTCTTCGAGTTCTTCTCGTTCTGGACTTCCACCTTCTTGAGCAGGTGGTCGTCGACGAACGGGCCCTTCTTCAGGCTGCGAGGCATCTTCTTCTACTCCCGTTACCCGCGCTTGCGGGTGGCGTAGCGGCGGCGAACGATCAGCTTGTCGCTCTCCTGGCCCTTGCGGCGGGTACGGCCCTCGGGCTTACCAGCCGGGTTGACCGGGTGGCGACCACCGGAGGTCTTACCCTCACCACCACCGTGCGGGTGGTCGATCGGGTTCATGGCGACACCGCGGACGGTC
Source organism: Paractinoplanes globisporus DSM 43857 (assembly GCF_000379645.1). Taxonomy (GTDB): domain Bacteria; phylum Actinomycetota; class Actinomycetes; order Mycobacteriales; family Micromonosporaceae; genus Actinoplanes; species Actinoplanes globisporus. Next base: position 77,069 of record NZ_KB903309.1, on the reverse strand, counting down.
GGGCGCTTGCCCTTCCAGCGCATGCGGCCGGCCTTGCCCCAGTTGATGTTCGACTGTTCGGCATTGCCGATCTCGCCGACTGTGGCACGGCAACGGATGTCGACCCGGCGGATCTCACCGGAGGGCATACGCAGCGTGGCGTACGCGCCCTCACGGCCGAGCAGCTGGATGCCGACACCGGCCGAGCGGGCCAGCTTGGCGCCACCGCCGGGACGAAGCTCCACACCGTGGACCGTCGTACCGACCGGGATGTTGCGCAGGGGCAGGTTGTTCCCCGGCTTGATGTCCGCGCCCGGGCCCGACTCCACCGCGTCGCCTTGGTTGAGGTCCTTCGGCGCCAGGATGTAGCGCTTCTCACCGTCGGCGTAGTGCAGCAGGGCGATGCGGGAGGTGCGGTTCGGGTCGTACTCGATGTGCGCGACCTTGGCCGGCACGCCGTCCTTGTCGACCCGCTTGAAGTCGATCAGCCGGTACTGCCGCTTGTGACCGCCGCCCTGGTGCCGGGTGGTGATCCGGCCGTGAACGTTGCGGCCGCCCTTCTTGGGCAGCGGGACCAGCAGAGACTTCTCCGGGGTGGACCGGGTGATCTCGGCGAAGTCGGCGACGCTCGAGCCGCGACGGCCCGGCGTGGTCGGCTTGTACTTACGGATAGCCATTGTTTTACAACCCCTTAGCTGACCGGGCCGCCGAAGGCCTCGATACGGTCACCGTCAGCCAGCTTGACCATCGCGCGCTTGGTCGCCTTGCGCTGACCGAAGCCCGTCCGGGTGCGCTTGCGCTTGCCCTCGCGGTTCGCGGTGTTCACCGTCAGCACGCGCACGTTGAAGATCTGCTGGATCGCGATCTTGATCTGGGTCTTGTTCGCGTCCGGGTGGACGAGGAACGTGTACCAGTTCTGGTCGAGAACGCTGTAGCTCTTCTCGGAGACGATCGGCGCGACGATGATGTCGCGCGGGTCGGCGATCGTGGTCACTTGTTCCCCTCCTCGGAGGCCTCGGCCGGCACGCCCAGGAACTCGTCGAGAGCGTCCTTGGTGAAGACCACCTCGTCGGCGACCAGCACGTCGTACGTGTTCAGCTGACCCGCCTCGATCAGGTGCACGGTCGCCTCGTTGCGCAGCGAGAGCCAGTTCAGCTCGTCGGTGCTGCTCAGGACGACCAGAACCTTGGTCGACTCGGTCGCCTTGCGCAGGGTCGCGATCGCGGCCTTGGTCGACGGCGTCTCGCCGGTGACGAACGCCTCGACCACGTGCACCCGGCCGTCGCGGGCCCGGTCGGAGAGGGCGCCACGCAGGGCGGCGGCCTTCATCTTCTTGGGAGTCCGCTGGCTGTAGTCGCGCGGCACGGGACCGTGCACGACGCCACCACCGGTGAACTGCGGCGCGCGGATCGAGCCCTGGCGGGCACGACCGGTGCCCTTCTGCTTGTAGGGCTTCTTGCCGCCGCCGGCGACCTCGCCGCGGGTCTTGGCCTTCGCCGTGCCCTGCCGCGCCGCGGCGAGCTGCGCCACGACGACCTGGTGCATCAGCGGGATGTTCGCCTGCACGTCGAAGATGTCGTCCGGCAGCTCGACCGAGCCGGCCTTCACGCCCTCGGCGTTGATCACGTCAACCGAGCTCACTGGGCACCGCCCTTCTTAGCCGCGGTGCGGACCAGGATCAGCGCACCCTTGGGACCGGGTACCGCGCCCTTGACCAGCAGCAGGTTGTTCTCGGTGTCCACCGCCTGCACGGTCAGGTTCTGCACGGTGAAACGACGGCTGCCCATCCGGCCGGCCATCCGGACGCCCTTGAAGACGCGACCAGGGGTCGCGCAGGCGCCGATCGAGCCGGGCGAGCGGTGCTTGCGCTCGACGCCGTGGCTCGACTTGAGGCCGTGGAAGCCGTGCCGCTTCATGACACCGGCGTAGCCCTTGCCCTTGGTCTTGCCGGTGACGTCGATCGGCGAGCCGACCTCGAACGAGTCGACCGTGATCTCCTGGCCGGGCTCGTACTCGCCGGCGTCGGTGGTGCGCAGCTCCACGAGGTGGCGCCGCGGCGACACACCGGCCTTGGCGTAGTGGCCGCTCTTCGGCTTGTTGACCTTGCGCGGGTCGATCGAGCCGAACGCCAGCTGGACGGCCGAGTAGCCGTCCTTGTCATCGGTGCGGACCTGAGTCACGACGCACGGGCCGGCCTGCACCACGGTGACCGGGACGACCTTGTTGTTGTCCCAGACCTGGGTCATGCCGAGCTTGGCGCCCAGGATCCCCTTAACTTGCCTGTCCATTAGTCGCAGATCCCTACAGCTTGATCTCGATGTCGACGCCAGCCGGCAGGTCGAGGCGCATGAGCGAGTCGACCGTCTTCGGAGTCGGGTCGATGATGTCGATCAGACGCTTGTGCGTGCGCATCTCGAAGTGCTCGCGCGAGTCCTTGTACTTGTGCGGCGAACGGATCACGCAGAAACGGTTGATCTCCGTGGGCAGCGGCACCGGGCCAGCAACCTGCGCCCCGGTACGCGTAACCGTCTCGACGATCTTCCGCGCCGAGGAGTCGACGACCTCGTGGTCATAGGCCTTGAGCCGGATGCGGATCTTCTGTCCCGCCATGGTGGCTTCTGTTTCCTTCTCTCGATGCCGCTACGTGCGAGAGCGGTAGCTCTCGCATGCCCGCAGGACCGTTGATCCTGCGTTGTCCGACCCCCGCGGTCGGGCGTGTCGCGCCTGCTGTCGCTATGCAGCCTTGTCAAGCAACTCGATCACGGGGATCTGGAGTGCCGGGCGGGCCCAAAACACACCCGGACACCCGGCGAGGGTGGCTGGCTCCTCAAGAGCAACCAACCACCCCGCGCGGACGCAACCTGACTAGTATGCCGGATTCTCTCCGGCAACGCTAATCGGGGCTACCTTTAACTACTTGTTGATCTTCGTGACCGTTCCGGCGCCGACGGTGCGGCCACCCTCGCGGATCGCGAACTTCAGACCCTGCTCCATGGCGATCGGCTGGATCAGCTTGACCGACATGCTGGTGGAGTCGCCCGGCATGACCATCTCGGTGCCCTCGGGCAGCGTGACGACGCCGGTGACGTCCGTGGTGCGGAAGTAGAACTGCGGGCGGTAGTTCTGGAAGAACGGGGTGTGCCGGCCGCCCTCCTCCTTGGAGAGGATGTAGACCTGGCCCTCGAACTCCGTGTGCGGGGTCGTGGTGCCCGGCTTGATGACAACCATGCCGCGCTCGACGTCCTCGCGCTTGATACCGCGCAGCAGCAGGCCGACGTTCTCACCCGCGCGGGCCTCGTCGAGCAGCTTGCGGAACATCTCGATGCCGGTGCAGACGGTCTTCGTCGACTTCTCGCGGATGCCGACGATCTCGACCTCCTCGTTCGGCTTGAGGATGCCGCGCTCGGCCCGGCCGGTGACGACCGTGCCACGACCGGTGATCGTGAAGACGTCCTCGATGGGCATGAGGAACGGCTTCTCGGTGTCACGCTCGGGCTGCGGGATCGCGGTGTCGACCGCGTTCATCAGCTCGAGGAGCTTCTCGGTCCACTCCGCGTCGCCCTCGAGCGCCTTGAGCGCCGAGACGCGGACGACCGGCAGGTCGTCGCCCGGGAACTCGTAGGTGCTGAGCAGCTCGCGAACCTCGAGCTCGACGAGCTCGAGGAGCTCCTCGTCGTCGACCATGTCCGACTTGTTCAGAGCCACGACGATGTACGGAACGCCGACCTGGCGGGCCAGGAGCACGTGCTCCTTGGTCTGCGGCATCGGGCCGTCGGTCGCGGCGACCACCAGGATCGCGCCGTCCATCTGGGCGGCACCGGTGATCATGTTCTTGATGTAGTCGGCGTGGCCGGGGCAGTCCACGTGCGCGTAGTGACGCGCCGCGGTCTGGTACTCGACGTGCGCGATCGAGATCGTGATGCCGCGGGCCTTCTCCTCCGGCGCCTTGTCGATCTCGTCGAACGGGGTGTACGGGTTGAGGTCCGGGTACTGGTCGTGCAGGACCTTGGTGATGGCCGCAGTCAGCGTCGTCTTACCGTGGTCGATGTGACCAATGGTGCCGATGTTGACGTGCGGCTTAGTCCGCTCGAACTTCGCCTTCGCCACTGGTGTCCTCCTGTGGACTGATCATTACTTTGCCCGGCACGCCCGATAAGGCGACTGGGACTCTGTCGACTGCTCGCGCGCGTGCGGTCCTCGACGGACCGCACGCGCCTCAACGCTTCTGGTACGGACTAGGCGCCCGTAGCCTTGGCGATGATCTCCTTCGCGACGTTCTGCGGAACCTCGGCGTAGGAGTCGAACTGCATGCTGTAGCTGGCCCGGCCCTGGGTCTTCGACCGGAGGTCGCCCACATAGCCGAACATCTCGGAGAGCGGCACCAGGGCCTTGACGACTCGGGCGCCGGAGCGCTCCTCCATCGACTGGATGATGCCACGCCGCGAGTTGAGGTCGCCGATGACGTCGCCCATGTTGTCCTCGGGCGTCGTCACCTCGACGGCCATCATCGGCTCGAGCAGTGCGGGGTCGGCCTTGCGGGCCGCCTCCTTCATCACCATCGAGCCGGCGATCTTGAAGGCCATCTCGGACGAGTCGACCTCGTGGTACTGGCCGTCGAGCAGGGTCAGCTTGACGCCGACCAGCGGGTAGCCGGCGAGAACGCCGTACTGCATGGCGTCCTGCGCGCCCGCGTCCACCGAGGGGATGAACTCCTTGGGGATGCGGCCGCCGGACACGGCGTTGACGAACTCGTAGGTGGGGCCGTCCGCCGCGAGCGGCAGCGGCTCCAGCTTGACGATGACCTTGGCGTACTGGCCCGAGCCACCGGTCTGCTTCTTGTGGACGTAGTCGAGCTTCTCCACGGTGCCGCGGATCGTCTCGCGGTACGCCACCTGCGGCTTACCGATGTTCGCCTCGACGTTGAACTCGCGCCGCATGCGGTCGACGAGGATGTCGAGGTGCAGCTCGCCCATGCCGGCGATGACCGTCTGCCCGGTCTCCTCGTCGTTCCAGACGCGGAAGGTCGGGTCCTCCTCGGCCAGGCGCTGGATCGCGGTGCCCAGCTTCTCCTGGTCCGACTTGGTCTTCGGCTCGATGGCGACCTGGATGACCGGCTCCGGGAAGGTCATCGACTCCAGGATGACCGGGTTCGCCGGGTCGCTGAGCGTGTCGCCGGTCGTGGTCTGCTTGAGACCCTGCACGGCGATGATGTCGCCGGCATGCGCCGTTGGCCGCTCCTCACGCTTGTTCGCGTGCATCTGGTAGATCTTGCCGATCCGCTCCTTGCGGTCCTTGGTGGAGTTGACCACCTGGGAACCGGAATCGAGCGTGCCGGAGTAGACCCGCACGTACGTGAGCTTGCCGAGGTGCTTGTCGGTCTGGATCTTGAAGGCCAGCGCCGAGAACGGCTCGCTGACCGAGGGCTGGCGCTGCAGCGGCGTCTCGCCGTCGGTCGCGGTGCCCTCGATGGCCGGGATGTCCAGCGGCGACGGCAGGTAGTCGACCACGGCGTCGAGCATGGGCTGCACGCCCTTGTTCTTGAACGCCGAGCCGCACAGCACCGGGTTGGCCTTGCTGGCGATCGTGGCGCGCCGGACGGCCGCCTTGATCTCGGCCACCGAGAGCTCCTCGCCCTCGAGGTACTTGAGCATGACGTCGTCGTCGACGTCGGCCAGGGTCTCGATCAGCTTCTCGCGCCACTCGTTCGCGGAGTCCAGCAGGTCGGCCGGGATCTCCTCGATCGCGTAGTCGTCACCCTTCTTGGTCTCGCCACGCCAGGTGAGGGCGCGCATCTCGACCAGGTCCACGACGCCGATGAAGTCGGCCTCGAGCCCGATCGGGATCTGCAGGACAAGCGGGGTCGCGTTGAGCCGGTCGATCATCATCTGCACGCAGCGGAAGAAGTCGGCACCGGTCCGGTCGAGCTTGTTGACGAAGCACATACGCGGGACGTGGTACTTGTCCGCCTGACGCCAGACGTTCTCGGTCTGCGGCTCCACGCCGGCAACACCGTCGTAGACCGCGACCGCTCCGTCGAGCACGCGCAGGGACCGCTCGACCTCGACCGTGAAGTCGACGTGGCCGGGCGTGTCGATGATCTGGATCGTGTGACCCTTCCACTCGGCCTTGGTGGCGGCGGAAGTGATCGTGATACCGCGTTCCTGCTCCTGCTCCATCCAGTCCATGACGGCAGCGCCCTCGTGGACCTCACCGATCTTGTACGTGATGCCGGTGTAGAACAGGATGCGCTCGGTCGTCGTGGTCTTACCAGCGTCGATGTGCGCCATGATGCCGATGTTGCGTACGTTGGCGAGCGCGTCTGCGGCGGCCACTTCAATCCCTACTTTTCTTCGTCGTCGTCTCGTGAACCGGTACGACTTGCCGCGTGGCCCGGCCTGAGTCGGGCCGGCGGCGGTGTCTTACCAGCGGTAGTGCGCGAAGGCCTTGTTGGACTCCGCCATCTTGTGGGTGTCCTCACGCCGCTTGACGGCGGCGCCGAGGCCGTTGCTGGCATCGAGCAGCTCGTTCTGGAGACGCTCGATCATGGTCTTCTCACGGCGGGCCTTGGAGTACTGGACCAGCCAACGCAGACCGAGAGTGGTCTGCCGCGGGGTACGGACCTCGACCGGCACCTGGTAGGTCGCGCCACCGACGCGGCGGCTGCGGACCTCGAGGGTCGGCTTGACGTTGTCCATCGCGCGCTTGAGCGTCACGACGGGGTCGGTGCCGCTCTTCTCCCGGCAACCCTCGAGCGCGCCGTACACGATGCGCTCGGCCAGCTGGCGCTTGCCACCGATCAGGATCTTGTTGATCAGCTGAGTGACCAGCGGGGAGTTGTAAACCGGGTCCGCGACCACTGGGTGGCGCGGAGCGGGGCCCTTACGCGGCATGTCAGCTCTTCTCCTTCTTCGCGCCGTAACGGCTGCGGGCCTGCTTGCGGTTGCGGACACCCTGGGTGTCCAGCGAACCGCGGACGATCTTGTACCGAACGCCGGGGAGGTCCTTCACCCGGCCGCCACGCACGAGCACGATCGAGTGCTCCTGCAGGTTGTGGCCGACACCGGGGATGTACGCCGTGACCTCGATCTGGCTGCTGAGCTTCACACGAGCGACCTTGCGCAGCGCAGAGTTCGGCTTCTTGGGGGTGGTGGTGTACACGCGCGTGCACACGCCGCGCCGCTGAGGACTACCTTTCAGCGCCGGCGTCTTGGTCTTGCTCGTCTTCGCCTGGCGGCCCTTGCGGACCAGCTGCTGGATCGTGGGCACCGGGTTTCTCCGCTCCCTTCGGCCGCGTCCATCCGCGGCCGCACCGTCTCGTTATGCCTGTGTGTGCCGGATGGCTCCGGCACCCGCGGTCGGGCGTGTCGTCCGGCTCACGGTCCCGCCACGCGTGGTCGCGTACCGGGTCTTGTCTGTGTCGTCGCTCCGATCACGTCGGAACGCCGAATCTCGGCGTGCTGATACCCCGTCCTTGTTATTCGACTCGGGCGCACGCACGAGTTGCCCGGGCAAGCCCGGGCACGGAGGGAAAGAGTACCCACCTCGAGCAGCCAGGTCAAAATCGACAGGGCTGGCTCCTTGCGACGGATATCTCCGATACAAGTGTACCGGGTCCCCGAGACAGCTTTACCGCGGTGTCCGGATACCGGATTGGGGAGGTTGCGTCAGGTCCCGGAGGACGACAGCTGTAACACCAAAGCCAACGCCAGGGCGCCCAGCGCAATTCCCGCGCCCGCGGCTCCACACGAGATACCCGCGATCGCGAGGCCGCGGCCGGTGAAGCGCACCTGCCCGCTCGTGCCGGAGCCGCGGATCTGCCGGCGGGCGACCAGACCCACCACGATGGCGCCGACCCCACCGATCACGCTGAGCAGCGTGAAGGCGCCGGCCACCAGAGCACCCCAGCCACCGTCGGCGCCGAGCAGTCCGAAGCAGAGCACCAGAAACGACACCAGGATGGCCGCTATACCGGCCAGCAGCGAGCCGATCGCGAGACCCGAGGTGATCGGCTCGACCCGCAACTGGACCAGGCCGAACTCGGTGCCCGGCACGGGGTCGACCCGCTCGGGCTGCCAGCGTCCCGACGGCGGGGGCGGAGGCACGGGCGCCGAGTACGGATACGGCTGCTGGGTCATGACACGAGGATGTCACCCGTACGGGTCAAGGCGCAGCCCGGCCCTAGTCGGTGCCGGGCGCGAAGTGGGCGCCCGCGGGCGACGACGCCAGATGCAGCAGCCCGGCGATCGTGGCCACCACCAGCGTGGCGATGGCCAGCACGATGCCGGCCCAGGCCAGCCGCCGGCCACGACGGATCCACGCCGAGCCGGTCAGATAACCCTTCGCCGCGTACGCGTCCCGGGCGGTCTGGCGCGCGAGCAGCAACGCCACCGTGGCTGGAATCACACCACCGACGAACGCCCCGGTCAGGAAGCCCACCAGGCCGAGCGCGAAGACGGCCCGTGCCTTCGACGAGCGTGCCGGGTCCGGGTCCAGGGGGTGGCGCGTGGGTGGCGCGGCGGCGGGAAGAGTCACCACCCCATCTTAGGAACGCCGCGCCTGGAGAAGCAGAGGGCGGCCGCGCAGCGCGCGACCGCCCTCCGTCATGCCACTGTCAGCGGTAGGACCCGAAATCGAAGTCGTCCAGCGGCACAGCCTGCCCGCTGGCCGGCCCGAAGCCGTAGTCCGTCTCCGGGTACCCGGTCATCGAGTACACCTTGGCCTTGGCCTCCTCGGTCGGCTCGACCCGGATGTTGCGGTACTTGCTGATGCCCGTACCGGCCGGGATGAGCTTGCCGATGATCACGTTCTCCTTGAGGCCGACGAGCGAGTCGCTGCGCGAGTTGATCGCCGCGTCGGTCAGCACCCGGGTGGTCTCCTGGAAGGAGGCCGCCGAAAGCCAGGAGTCGGTGGCCAGCGAGGCCTTGGTGATACCCATCAGCACCGGACGACCGGCGGCGGGCTCGCCACCCTCGCCGACGAGCCGGCGGTTCTCCGACTCGAACAGCGCCCGGTCGACCAGGACACCCGGAAGGAACTCCGCGGCGCCCGAGTCGATGACCGTCACCCGCTTCAGCATCTGGCGGATGATGATCTCGATGTGCTTGTCGTGGATGAGCACACCCTGCGAGCGGTAGACCTCCTGGACCTCCTGGGTCAGGTGGACCTGGACCGCCCGCGGACCCATGATCCGCAGAAGCTCGTGCGGGTCGATGGTGCCCTCGGTCAGCTTCTCGCCGACCTGGACGTGGTCGCCGTCGTGGGCCCGGAGCTTGACGCGCTTGGAGATCTTGTCGTACACGATCTCCTCGCTGCCGTCGTCCGGCACCACGATGATCTTCCGCGAGCGCTCGCCGTCCTCGATGCGGATGCGTCCCGGGGTGTCGGCGATGGGCGCCTTGCCCTTGGGCACGCGGGCCTCGAAGATCTCCTGCACACGCGGCAGACCCTGGGTGATGTCCTCACCCGCGACACCACCGGTGTGGAAGGTACGCATCGTCAGCTGGGTACCCGGCTCACCGATCGACTGGGCCGCGATGATGCCGACCGCCTCGCCGATGTCGACCGCCTTGCCGGTCGGCAGCGAACGGCCGTAGCAGGCCGCGCACACGCCGAGCTTCGACTCGCAGGTCAGAACGCTGCGCACCCGGACGTGCTCGACGCCGGCCGCGACCAGCTGCTCGACCAGGATCGAGTTGAGGTCGGCGCCGCGAGGCACCACCACGTCGCCGTTGGCGTTCTTGACGTCCTCGGCCAGCGTACGGGCGTGCACGCCGGTCTCGGCGTGGGTGTGCACGACGAGCGTGCCGTCCGCCTCGCGGTCCGCCACCTGCATCGGGATTGCGCGGTCGGTGCCGCAGTCCTCCTCGCGGATGATGACGTCCTGCGAGACGTCCACCAGACGACGGGTCAGGTAACCCGAGTCGGCGGTACGCAGAGCGGTGTCGGCCAGGCCCTTGCGGGCGCCGTGCGTGGAGATGAAGTACTCCAGCACGGTGAGACCCTCGCGGTACGACGACGTGATCGGCCGCGGGATGATCTCGCCCTTGGGGTTGGCCACCAGACCACGGATCGCGGCGATCTGCCGGAGCTGGAGGAGGTTACCGCGAGCGCCGGAGTTGATCATCACCCAGAGCGGGTTCTCCTGCGGCAGCGCCGTCTCCATCTCCTTGGAGATCTCGTTGGTCGCCTTGGTCCAGATCTCGATGAGCTCGCCGCGACGCTCCTCGGCGGTCATCAGACCACGCTGGTACTGCTTGTCGATCCGGTCCGCCTCGACCTGGTAGCGCTGCAGGATCTCCGGCTTGCGCGGGGGGCCGATGACGTCGCCCATGCCGATCGTCACACCGGACCAGGTGGCCCAGTGGAAGCCGGCCTCCTTGAGCGCGTCCAGGGTCGCCGCGAGGGCGACCTTGGGGAAGCGCTCGGCGAGGTCGTTGACGATCGCCGACAGCTGACCCTTGCGGATCTCGTAGTTGACGAAGCGGTACCCCGGGGGCAGCGTCTCGTTGAAGATCACCCGTCCCAGGGTGGTCTCGACGAGCAGGTTCTCGCCCTCGGTCCAGTCCTCGGGTGCGTCCCACTTTGCGCCCTTGGCGCCGTTGTCGACGCCGACGACCTCCCGCAGCCGGATCTTCACCGGAGCCTGCAGGTGGAGCTCGCCGTTGTCGAACGCCATCCGGGCCTCGGCGTCCGAGCTGAACACCCGGCCCTCACCCTTGGCGCCAGGGGTCTGGTGCGTCAGGTAGTACAGGCCGATGACCATGTCCTGGGTAGGCATGGTGACCGGCTTGCCGTCGGCCGGCTTGAGGATGTTGTTCGAGGACAGCATCAGGATCCGCGCCTCGGCCTGCGCCTCGGCGGACAGCGGCACGTGCACCGCCATCTGGTCGCCGTCGAAGTCGGCGTTGAACGCCGTGCAGACCAGCGGGTGGATCTGGATCGCCTTGCCCTCGACCAGCTGCGGCTCGAAGGCCTGGATGCCGAGGCGGTGCAGGGTCGGCGCGCGGTTCAGCAGCACGGGGTGCTCGCTGATGACCTCCTCCAGGACGTCCCACACGACCGGCCGCTGACGCTCGACCATCCGCTTGGCCGACTTGATGTTCTGCGCGTGGTTCAGGTCGACCAGGCGCTTCATCACGAACGGCTTGAACAGCTCCAGCGCCATCTGCTTCGGCAGGCCGCACTGGTGCAGCTTGAGCCGGGGGCCGACGACGATGACGGAGCGGCCGGAGTAGTCGACGCGCTTGCCCAGCAGGTTCTGCCGGAAGCGGCCCTGCTTGCCCTTGAGCATGTCGGACAGCGACTTGAGCGGGCGGTTGCCCGGGCCGGTGACCGGCCGGCCGCGGCGGCCGTTGTCGAACAGCGCGTCGACGGCCTCCTGCAGCATCCGCTTCTCGTTGTTGACGATGATCTCGGGAGCACCCAGGTCGATCAGGCGCTTGAGCCGGTTGTTCCGGTTGATGACCCGGCGGTACAGGTCGTTCAGGTCGCTGGTCGCGAAGCGGCCACCGTCGAGCTGCACCATCGGGCGCAGGTCCGGCGGGATGACCGGGACGCAGTCCAGCACCATGCCGAGCGGCGAGTTGCGGGTGTTCAGGAACGCGGCGACGACCTTGAGCCGCTTGAGGGCACGGATCTTCCGCTGGCCCTTACCGCTGCGGATGATCTCCCGCAGGTTCTCGGCCTCGGCGTCCAGATCCATGTTCTCGAGCAGCGCCTTGATGGCCTCGGCGCCCATGCCGCCGGTGAAGTACTCACCGAAGCGGTCCCGCAGCTCGCGGTAGAGCAGCTCGTCGGTGACCAGCTGCTTGGAGTCGAGCTTGCGGAAGGTGTCGAGCACCTCGTCGAGGCGGTCGATCTCGCGCTGCGCCTTGTCACGGATCTGGCGCATCTCGCGCTCGCCGGCCTCCTTGACCTTGCGGCGCACGTCCGCCTTGGCCCCTTCGGCCTCGAGCTCGGCCAGGTCCTGCTCGAGCTTGGCGGCGCGCTTCTCGATCTCCGAGTCGCGACCGTTCTCGCTCTGGCGCTTCTCGGCGAAGATCTCGTTCTCGATCGTCGACATGTCACGGTGACGCGACTCGGCGTCCACCGACGTGATCACGTACGACGCGAAGTAGATGATCTTCTCGAGATCCTTCGGAGCCAGGTCGAGCAGGTAGCCCAGTCGGCTCGGCACACCCTTGAAGTACCAGATGTGCGTGACCGACGCCGCCAGCTCGATGTGGCCCATGCGCTCACGGCGGACCTTGGACCGGGTCACCTCGACGCCGCAGCGCTCACAGATGATGCCCTTGAACCGGACCCGCTTGTACTTGCCGCAGTAGCACTCCCAGTCCCGCTGCGGACCGAAGATCTTCTCGCAGAAGAGTCCGTCCTTCTCGGGCTTGAGGGTGCGGTAGTTGATCGTCTCGGGCTTCTTGACCTCGCCGTGCGACCACTGCCGGATGTCGTCGGCGGTCGCCAGGCCGATACGCAACTCGTCGAAGAAGTTGACGTCGAGCACTTGGACTATCCCTCGTGTTTCGTTGCTCGGGTGAATTCAAGGCCGGCGGGGGGCGCCCCTCCCCGGAGGAAGGGGCGCCTACCGTCAGATCTCTTCGACGCTGCTGACGCCCTCGTTCGGGCGTCGGGACAGGTCGATACCGAGTTCCTCCGCGGCCCGGAAGACCTCGTCGTCCGTCTCGCGCATCTCCAGGGCCACGCCGTCGCTGGAAAGCACCTCAACGTTCAGGCACAGCGACTGCAGCTCCTTGAGAAGCACCTTGAAGGACTCCGGGATGCCCGGCTCCGGGATGTTCTCGCCCTTGACGATGGCCTCGTAGACCTTCACGCGGCCGAGTACGTCGTCGGACTTGATGGTGAGCAGCTCCTGCAGCGCGTAAGCCGCGCCGTAGGCCTGCATGGCCCAGCACTCCATCTCGCCGAACCGCTGTCCACCGAACTGCGCCTTACCACCCAGCGGCTGCTGCGTGATCATCGAGTACGGGCCGGTCGACCGCGCGTGGATCTTGTCGTCGACCAGGTGGTTCAGCTTCAGGATGTAGACGTAGCCGACCGAGATCGGGTCCGGCAGCGGCTCACCGGAGCGGCCGTCGAACAGCTGCGCCTTGCCGTCGCCGTTGACCAGCCGCTTACCGTCGCGGTTGACCAGCGTCGACTCGAGGAGGCCCTTGATCTCCTCCTCCTGCGCACCGTCGAAGACGGGGGTCGCGACGTTCGAGTCCTTGGGGGACTCGTGCGCCTCGATCGCGCGCAGCTGGCGCTTCCAGTCGGTGTCCTCGCCCTCGACCTCCCAGCCGGTCTTGGCGATCCACCCGAGGTGGGTCTCCAGAACCTGGCCGATGTTCATACGCGAGGGCACACCCAGCGGGTTGAGCACGATGTCGACGGGCGTGCCGTCCTCCAGGAACGGCATGTCCTCGACCGGAAGGATCTTGGAGATGACGCCCTTGTTGCCGTGCCGGCCGGCGAGCTTGTCGCCGTCCTGGATCTTCCGCTTCTGCGCGACGTAGACGCGGACCAGCTCGTTCACGCCCGGGGGCAGCTCGTCGCCGTCCTCGCGGGAGAAGGTGCGAACGCCGATGACCGTGCCGGTCTCGCCGTGCGGCACCTTCAGCGAGGTGTCGCGGACCTCGCGCGCCTTCTCACCGAAGATCGCGCGGAGCAGCCGCTCCTCGGGGGTGAGCTCGGTCTCGCCCTTGGGCGTGACCTTGCCGACCAGGATGTCGCCGGGGACGACCTCGGCGCCGATCCGGATGATGCCCCGCTCGTCCAGGTCCGCCAGCATTTCCTCACTGACGTTGGGGATGTCGCGGGTGATCTCCTCCGGGCCGAGCTTGGTGTCCCGGGCGTCGACCTCGTGCTCCTCGATGTGGATCGAGGTGAGCACGTCCTGCTGCACGAGGCGCTGCGACAGGATGATCGCGTCCTCGTAGTTGTGGCCCTCCCAGCACATGAACGCGACGAGGAGGTTGCGGCCCAGGGCCATCTCTCCCTCGTCGGTGCACGGGCCGTCGGCGATGACCTGGCCGGCCTCGACCCGGTCACCCTCGAACACGACCGGCTTCTGGTTCACGCAGGAGCCGGCGTTCGAGCGGCGGAACTTGTGCAGCAGGTAGGTACGGCGGTGACCGTCGTCCTGGTGAACCGTCACGTAGTCGGCACACAGGTCCTCGACCACGCCACCGACCTCGGCGACGACAACGTCACCGGCGTCGACGGCCGCGCGGTACTCCATGCCGGTGCCGACCAGCGGCGCCTCGGCCTTGACCAGCGGCACGGCCTGACGCTGCATGTTCGCGCCCATGAGGGCACGGTTGGCATCGTCGTGCTCGAGGAACGGGATCATGGCGGTCGCGACCGAGGTCATCTGCCGCGGCGAGACGTCCATGTAGTCGACCTGCGCACCGGGCACGTAGTCGACCTCACCGCCCTTACGGCGGACCAGGACGCGATCCTCGGCGAACGTGCCGTCACTGCTCAGCACGGCGTTCGCCTGGGCCTTGATGTACCTGTCCTCCTCGTCGGCGGTCAGGTAGTGGACCTCGTCGGTGACGGTGCCGTCCTCGACCTTGCGGTACGGCGTCTCGATGAAGCCGAACGGGTTGACCCGCGCGAACGTGGAGAGCGCGCCGATCAGACCGATGTTCGGACCCTCGGGCGTCTCGATCGGGCACATCCGGCCGTAGTGGGACGGGTGCACGTCACGAACCTCGAAGCCCGCCCGCTCACGGGACAGACCACCAGGGCCGAGCGCGCTCAGCCGGCGCCGGTGGGTCAGGCCCGCCAGCGGGTTGGTCTGGTCCATGAACTGCGACAGCTGCGACGTACCGAAGAACTCCTTGATCGCCGCCACGACCGGGCGGATGTTGATCAGGGTCTGCGGCGTGATCGCCTCGACGTCCTGGGTCGTCATGCGCTCGCGGACGACGCGCTCCATCCGGGACAGGCCGACACGGACCTGGTTCTGGATGAGCTCGCCGACGGTGCGCAGGCGACGGTTGCCGAAGTGGTCGATGTCGTCGGCCTCGTAGCCCTCCTCACCGGCGTGCAGCCGGCAGAGGTACTCGACGGTCTTGACGATGTCTTCCTCGGTGAGAACGCCACTGGTGATCGGGACGTCGATCTCGAGCTTCTTGTTGAACTTGTAGCGGCCGACCTTGGCGACGTCGTACCTCTTCGGGTTGAAGAAGAGGTTGTCGAGCAGGGTCTGCGCGTTCTCCCGGGTCGGGGGCTCACCCGGGCGGAGCTTGCGGTAGATGTCGAGCAGGGCCTCGTCCTGCCCGGCGATGTGGTCCTTCTCGAGGGTGGTCATGAGCAGCTCGGACCAGCCGAACCGCTCGCGGATCTGGTCGGCCGACCAGCCGATCGCCTTGAGCAGGACGGTGACGGCCTGCCGGCGCTTGCGGTCGATCCGGACACCCACGGTGTCGCGCTTGTCGATGTCGAACTCCAGCCAGGCGCCCCGGCTGGGGATGACCTTGACACTGGAGAGGTCGCGGTCGGAGGTCTTGTCCGGCTCCTTCGTGAAGTACACGCCCGGCGAGCGGACGAGCTGGCTCACCACGACCCGCTCGGTGCCGTTGATGACGAACGTCCCCTTGGGGGTCATCATCGGGAAGTCGCCCATGAACACGGTCTGGCTCTTGATCTCGCCAGTCGTGTTGTTGGTGAACTCCGCGGTCACGAACAGCGGCGCGCAGTAAGTCAGGTCCTTCTCCTTGCACTCCTCGATCGAGGCCTTGACCTCGTCAAATCGTGGAGACGAGAAGGACAGCGACATAGTGCCGGAGAAGTCCTCAATGGGACTGATCTCTTCGAGGATCTCTGCGAGGCCCGAGTGGGCGTGCGGGTCGTCCGTCGACCGGGCCTGCCAAGCCTCGTTGCCCACCAGCCAGTCGAAGGACTCCGTCTGGAGGGCGAGGAGGTTGGGGACCTCAAGTTGCTCGGTGATCCTGCCGAAAGAGACACGGCGGGGTGCGTAAGCGCTCGACGTACGGCTGGTCTTCGCAGGGCGGGAAGCTGCCAAGATGCGTCCTTCCGAGGACCGGTGCTGCTGATGCGGCTGCAGCTGCGGTATGCAACTGTTTGCGTTGCCCTCGTTTGTAGGCACTGTAACGAGCCCCCAGGAAGTCATCCTCACGGATGTCCTGGCAGGGCTCAAGGCAGAAGGCAGCGCAAACTAGCAGTGTAGCCGCTCGGCTAACCGCTGTCCAGCCCACACCGGAGGGGGCCTGCGGAACGTGTCCCCGCGGCCTCTGACCTGCGCCTCCAGGGGCCAGGGCCAAACGCGGGGCCGCTCGGTACGCGGCATGTCTCCCTCTGGTGCCGTCTGCGAAGGCCCGTTGACTCTGTCATTCCAAATCGCGGGCCACCCCAGGGCGGCTGTCGCAAGCGCGGAGAACTTGCTGATGTCAGCGTGCCTGTCAGCGGACACTCAGTCAAGGGCTGCGCCGCGGGTCGGGCTCGCGCCGCCTCCCGGCGGGCACGTCCTAGCGACCATACTCCAGCTATTGCCCGATTAAACCGACTTTGCCGGTCGGGTGAATGACAGCCGCACGCAAGGCCGCTACCAGGGACAATGCGCGCGAAAACACCGATGGCGAAGACCCGGCACGGGTCTTCGCCATCCGCAAGAGAAAGCTGTGGAGCGTTAGATCACTTGAGGGTGACCTTGGCGCCCTCACCCTCGAGCTTGGCCTTGGCGGCCTCGGCCTTCTCCTTGTTGACACCCTCGAGGATCGCCTTGGGGGCGGCCTCGACGGCGTCCTTGGCCTCCTTGAGGCCCAGGCCGGTCAGCTCGCGCACGACCTTGATGACCTGGATCTTCTTGCCACCGTCGCCCTCGAGGACAACGTCGAACGAGTCCTTCTCCTCCTCGACCGGAGCGGCGGCAGCGCCACCGCCGGCAGCGGCCGCGACGGCGACCGGAGCAGCCGCGGTGACCTCGAAGGTCTCCTCGAACTGCTTCACGAACTCGGACAGCTCGATCAGCGTCATCTCCTTGAACGCGTCGAGCAGCTCGGTGGTGCTGAGCTTCGCCATGTTAGGCAACCTTTCCTAGCTTCTGTGGTGAAATGTCGTGGATTCCGCGCGGCTCTCAGGCCTCGGCGGAACCGTCCTTCTCGCGCTTCTCCTGCAGGGCGGCCGCGAGGCGCGCCACCTGCGACAGCGGGGCCTGGAACAGCCCGGCCGCCTTGGAGAGGTTGCCCTTCATGGCGCCGGCCAGCTTGGCCAGCAGAACCTCACGAGACTCGAGGTCAGCGATCTTGTTGACCTCGTCGGCCGTGATCGCGCGGCCCTCGAAGACACCGCCCTTGATCTTCAGGACGGGGTTGGCCTTGGCGAAATCGCGAAGACCCTTGGCCGCCTCGACCGGGTCGCCACCGATGAAGGCGAGCGCGGTAGGACCGGTGAACAGCGCGTCGAGGCCCTCGATGCCCGCGTCAACGGCCGCCCGCTTCGCGAGCGTGTTCTTCGACACGGAGTACTTGGTCTCCTTGCCGAGCGAACGCCGCAGCTCGGTGAGCTGCTTGACCGTGAGGCCGCGGTACTCGGTCAACACGGTGGCCGCCGAACCACGGAAGTTCTCGGTGAGCTCCGCGACGGCGCTGGCCTTGTCGGCCCGGACCGGCTTGTCCGCCATGTCCCTCCTCTCTCAGTGCTCAAAGCCACTGGTCAGGAGAAGGAACCACGAAATGAGAAACGCCCCGGCGCAAGGGCACGGGGCGGCATCAGGCGCGAGCCTGGAATCGCTGACCGTTCTCCCCTGCGCGGGTCGCCCGCATTCGGCGGGACCTTCGGCCGCGGCCTCCGTCGTGGTGACGGCGACTGCGGCGACCAGCGGTCTATGGGTGGAACTCCGACACGAAACTGTACGCGGTGACGCCGTCACCGCCAAATCGACCCCTCCCGGCCGGAACTGCTTGCTTGGTCGCTCGGCCCGGTATGACCTGATTCCCTGCCTCGATCGGTGCGGGCCGCCCTCACCTGCCTCGCCCACCGTCACCCGCCGATCCACCCCACCCCAGTACTGGGTGGGGCCGAGTGAAGCAGCCGGGTCTGACAGTTTTTGGGGGTTATCCACAGCAGGGGCAGGGCGGGGGCGCCAGGAGCGGGGGCGCCACGAGCGGGGCGCCAGGAGCGGGGGCGCCAGGACGCAGGGTGCGGGGCGCAGGGCGCGGGGCGCCGGGCTCACGCGCACGAGGAGCGCGGGCGTCGGGCGCAGGGGCGTCAGGAGCGGGCGCGGCGCAGCCAGCCGTAGCCGGCGAAGGCGACGGTGCACCACGCGGCCGCCCAGAACACCAGGAGGGCCAGGGTGGCCGCCGGCGGTGCGGCCGGGTCGTTGAGGGCTCGGGCGGTGGCCATCACGGGTGGGACCAGCCAGGGGGCGAACGAGCCGGTCAGGCCCAGCACCACCACCAGCACCGCGGCCACCACCAGCACCGTCACGCCAAGCCGGACGCTGCGGGTGACGGCCCGGCTGGCGAGGGCGCCCAGGGCGATGGCGGGCGGGACGGCCAATAGGTGGGCCAGCACGCCTAGCGCGATGCCGCTGCCGAGCGCGGTGCGGGTGTCGATGCCGTGGAACAGCCAGGGTGCGGCCATGGCGGCCACGCAGACGAGCAGGGAGAGCACCAGGGCGGCCAGGACGCCGGCGGTGGCCTCGCGGGCGGGACCGACCGACAGGCGGGCCAGGCGGCGCTGCACGTCGGGCTCGGTGTCGAGCAGGAGCTTGGTGAGCCAGGCGAGGACCGGGAACAGGGCGGCGGCCGAGTAGCCGTAGGCGACCGCGGCCGGGGAGGCTCCCCCGCCGTAGAGGATCCCGAGTTCGACCAGCACGGCGATCAGCGGGGGCAGGGCGCGGCCGCCGCGCACGAAACCGGCGATCCTCATCCGGACGAGCGCGCTCATTCGCGTACGCCCAGAACGCGGTGACCGGCGGCACGCAGCGCGACCACCGCCCGGTCGGCTTCGGAACGACGGACCGCGACCTCCACGACTACCTCATCCTCCTCCTCGACCGGCGTTGCGGCCGCCGATGGCGGTGGCGCAGAGGTGTGCAGCGTGCCCTCGGCGATCGACCAGTGGATCGCGCCGGGCAGCGCCGTGATCTCGCCCCGATGGTCGCTGACCAGCACGGAGCCGCCCGCCGAGGTCACCTCGGCGACGATGTCCGGGATCAGCGTGCGGGCGACCGAGTCGAGACCCTCCCAGGGCTCGTCGAGCACTAGCAGGCCGGGCGGGACGAGCAGGGCCTGGGCCAGGCCGACCTTTTGCGCGGTGCCCTTCGAGAGGTCGGCCAGGCGGGTGCCGGTGTGCTCGGTGAGCAGCAGGCGCTCGACCCAGCGATCGACAGCCCCTGGGGCCGCGCCCCGCACCGAGGCCATGCGATGCAGGTAGTCGGCCGCGGTGAAGGGCTGGTCGGCCGGGAAGCGCTCGGGGACCCAGCCGACGACCGCGGGACGGTCCCGGACCGCGCCCCGGCCCGGGCGCAGCACGCCGGCGGCCAGTTGGAGCAACGTGGACTTGCCGGCGCCGTTACGGCCGAGCACGACAATCGTGGCGCCCTGCTCGACGGTGGCCGTCACCTCGCGCAGCGTCCAGCCGGCCCTCCGGGCGTACCGGAACCACACCTGCTCGAAACGCACGGCCGCAAGCCTGCCACAAAGAAAGCCCCCGGGATGTCCCGGGGGCTTTCGTGAAAAGCGATCAGGCCTCGGCCTTGAGGCCCTTCACCACGTTCGGGTCGACCGGGACGCCCGGGCCCATGGTCGTGGTGACGGTGACCTTCCTGAGGTACTTGCCCTTGGCCGCGGACGGCTTGACGCGGAGGACCTCGTCGAGCACGGCGGCGTAGTTGTCGATCAGCTGGTCCTCGGAGAACGAGGCCTTGCCGATGATCAGGTGCAGGTTCGAGTGCTTGTCCACCCGGAAGGTGATCTTGCCGCCCTTGATCTCGTTGACCGCCTTGGTCACGTCCATGGTGACCGTGCCGGTCTTCGGGTTCGGCATGAGGCCGCGGGGGCCGAGGATGCGGGCGATCCGACCGATCTTGGCCATCTGGTCGGGGGTGGCGATCGCCGCGTCGAAGTCCAGCCAGCCGCCCTGGATGCGGGCGACGAGCTCGTCGGTGCCGACCTCGTCGGCGCCGGCCGCGACGGCCTCCTCGGCCTTGGCGCCCTGGGCGAAGACGATCACGCGGGCCGTCTTGCCGGTGCCGTGCGGCAGGTTGACCGTGCCGCGGACCATCTGGTCGGCCTTGCGGGGGTCGACGCCGAGACGCATCGCGACCTCGACGGTGGCGTCGAACTTGGTCGGGCTCGAGTCCTTGGCCAGCTTGATCGCGTCGGCCGGCTCGTACAGCTTGGTGTGGTCGATCTGCTCGGCCGCCTTGCGGTAGCCCTTGCTGCGCTGCATTTACTTACTCCTGTGGTTGATGGCGGGGCCTCGGAAAAAGACCCCTCCCACTGACGTGCTGTCAGATCTTGGTGACCTGGTTGAAGTTCAGCTCCACCGGCGTCTCACGGCCGAAGATGGAGACCAGAACCTTCAACTTCTGCTGGTCGGCATTAATTTCACTGATCGAGGCCGGCAGCGAGGCGAACGCGCCGTCGGTGACCGTGACCGAGTCGCCGACCTCGAAGTCGAGGACCTTGATCTCGGGCTTGGCCTTCTTCTCCTCCTGCTCCACGGCCGGGGCGAGCCACTTGAGCACCTCGTCCAGCGAGAGGGGAGCCGGCCGGTCGACCCGGTCGGTGGCGCCCACGAAGCCGGTCACGCCGGGCGTGTTGCGCACGCAGGAGTACGACTCGGGGGTCAGGTCCATCCGGACCAGGATGTAGCCCGGGAAGACCTTGTTGTTGACCTGCTGGCGCTTACCGTTCTTGACCTCGACCTCTTCGCGGGTCGGCACCTCGACCTGGAAGATGAAGTCCTCCATGTCGAGGCTCGTGATCCGGGTCTCGAGGTTGGTCTTGACCTTGTTCTCGTAACCGGCGTAGGAGTGCACCACGTACCACTCGCCGGGGGCGTAGCGCAGCTTCTGCCGCAGCTCCTGCACCGGGTCGAAGTCGTCGTCCTCGTTCTGCGGTTCCGCCTCGTCTGCGGAAACGGCGGCCTCGACCGACTCGTCGGTGTCCGCCGTGGCCACCGACGAGAGCTCGTCGGCGGACCGCGCGGTCTCGTCGTCGTACTCAGGCACGCTCGCTCACTTCCAAATAAGTCTGCTGATCACTTGCCGCCGAAGGCCCACAGAACGGCCTTCCCGAACCCGTAGTCCAGGACACCCACGATGGCGGTCATGACCGTCACGAAGACGATCA
The DNA here is from genome assembly GCF_000379645.1 of Paractinoplanes globisporus DSM 43857. Lineage (GTDB taxonomy): Bacteria > Actinomycetota > Actinomycetes > Mycobacteriales > Micromonosporaceae > Actinoplanes > Actinoplanes globisporus. The sequence continues at coordinate 55,767 of NZ_KB903309.1, read as the reverse complement.
CGATCGTCGTGTAGGTCAGCAGCTCCTTGCGCGTCGGCCAGATGACCTTACGCAGCTCACTGACCACTTCACGGAAGAAACCACCGATGCGGCCGAAGAAGCCGGTGCGGCGTGCTTCCTTCTTCTTTTTCGGCGCCTCGCCCTTGGTGCGCTCGGCGACGGCGGTGCCGCCACGGCCTACCGGCTCGGCCTCGAGATCGTCATCGGACTCCGCGTCATCGGCGACGGCGTCGTCAAACACCTCGTCGTCGGCCGGGTCGCCGGCGTCACCGGGTCGATTCCTCTCGGCCATGGCGCCCTACTTCCGTGATCGGTGGTGGTGGTCCCCGTCAGCGCCCATTTCCGGGGGCGGGGGTCGTGCGGACCGCTGTCCCGGGCGGGCACGTCTGGGAGAGTTGCGCAGGGGTGACAGGACTTGAACCTGCAGCCTGCGGTTTTGGAGACCGCTGCTCTGCCAATTGAGCTACACCCCTGTGCGAGGTTGATCACCCCATTCCTCGCGCAGGCGAGTTCAGGGGGTCATTGGCCCCACGGCGGACCAGTGTACGGGTAGACCGCGGGTTATCCCAACCCGCCCTACCGCTTCCGTACGACTGCTTGTGCCATCGAGAGAACTTTCTCCCCCTGACACGTCGCGGTGAGCGTCAGCTTGGTGTGCCCCTCCTCGGTCTCGCCCTTCACCGCGACGGAGACCACGACCTCAGTGCCCTCGTCGGTGTCGGGGACCGGGACCGGCCGGGAGAAGCGGACGCTGAACTCGACCACCGCGTCGGGTGCGCCGGCCCAGGCGGTCACGGCCCGGCCCACGAGGGCCATCGTGAACATGCCGTGGGCGATCACGCCCGGCAGGCCGACCGAGGTGGCGAAGCGCTCGCTCCAGTGGATCGGGTTGAAGTCGCCGGAGGCGCCGGCGTAACGGACCAGGTCGGCCCGGGTGACCCGGAAGGTCTGCGTCTCGAGGCTCACGTTTTACTCCTCCCCGCGCTGAACGAGCTTGGCCCAGACGGTGACCACGAGCTCGCCGGCCTCGGTCGAGACGTCGCTGCGGGTGGTCATGAAGTCGTGCCCGCCCCGGGTGGTGATCTCCTCCACCGTGTTCACACAGACCAGGGCGTCGCCGGCCACGATGGGCCGGGCGTACGCGAAACGCTGGTCGCCGTGCACCACGCGGCTGTAGTCGATGCCGAGCTCCGGGTCCTCGACGATCTGGGCGTGGCTGGACGCCATCGTGAGGACGATCGGGAAGGTCGGCGGGGCGACGACGTCGGCGTAGCCGAGCGCGCGGGCCGCCTCAAGATCTTGATACTCCGCCTCGGCGGCACCGATGGCGCGGGCGAACTCGCGGATCTTCTCGCGACCGACGATGTACGGCTCGGTGGGCGGGTATGAACGTCCGACGAAGGATTGGTCCAGGGGCATGCCCACAAACTACTCTGCGCCGCCCTTCCGGACGGCGCAGCAGGCGTTGCTCGGGTAGTGCTGGAGTCAGCGGGTCTCGCGGTGCAGAGTGTGGCGGCCGTCCCGGGGGCAGAACTTCTTCAGCTCGATGCGGTCGGGGTCGTTGCGCCGGTTCTTCCGGGTGATGTAGTTCCGCTCCTTGCACTCCGTACACGCCAGGGTGATCTTCGGACGGACGTCGGTCGCCTTGGCCACGGCAAGGTGCCTTCCTGCTCACAGGGTTACTTAACGACATGCCAGCGTAGACGCTCGACAGGCCGATCTGCAAAAGTGCTAGTAGCGGTGGCCGGACTTGAACCGGCGACACAGCGATTATGAGCCGCTTGCTCTGCCAACTGAGCTACACCGCCGCGCCAGGCCCAAGTTCAGCGCCAGCGGCGGGGAACGAACCCGGTAGAGCCCCCTTACGGAATCGAACCGTAGACCTTCTCCTTACCATGGAGACGCTCTGCCGACTGAGCTAAGGGGGCTTAGCGCGCGATCTCTCGCTTGCTGCGCACGGAGAAGAATACACGGCCCCCAGGCGGGGGTGAAATCGGGGTCAGATCACCGCACGCAGCCGCCGGACCTCGCCCGTGGGGGTGGATTCCGGCTCGGTCTGCGCGCTGAACCAGGCCTCCAGCCGCTCGTACGGCAGGGGACGGCTGAAGAGGTAGCCCTGGCCGATCTCGCAGCCCATCTCCTCCAGCAGGTCGAGAGTCAGCTCGCTCTCGACGCCCTCGGCCACCACGGTCAGGCCGAACTCACGGGACAGGCTGATCACCGCTCGCACGATCGCGAGGTCGCCGGAGTCGGTCGCCATGCCCTGCACGAAGCTGTCGTCGATCTTGACCTCGTGGACCGGCCACTGCCGCAGGTAGGACAGCGAGGAGGCGCCCGTGCCGAAGTCGTCGACGCTGAGCCGCACGCCGAGGTCGCGCAGGCGGTAGAGGGTGGGCAGCACGCGCTCGATGTCGCCGAGCATGCCCGGCTCGGAGATCTCGAAGGTCACCTGGGCCGCGGCCACGCCGTACCGGTCGAGCAGCTCTTCGACCTGGTCGGGGAAGCGGGAGTCGAGCAGGGTGCGTACCGAGAGGTTGACCGCGATGGAGAGCGGACGGTCGGCCTCGGCCCACTCGTGACAGCGGCGCAGGCCCTCGGAGAGCACTCGCTCGGTGAGCCGGGAGAGCTGGCCGGTGTGCTCGGCGACCGCCACGAAGTCTTCCGGGGCGACCTCGCCGTGCGCGGCGTGCGTCCAGCGGGCCAGGCACTCGACGCCGACCAGGTGACGGTCGGCGAGGGTCACCTTGGGCTGGTAGTAGACGTCCAGGTCGTCGTTGTCGAGGGCCTTGCGCAGGTCGGCGGCGATGCCCAGGCGGCGCACCGCGCGGGACTCCAGAGCGGGGTGGAACAGCTGCACGCCGTACGGCAGAACCTTGGCCGCGTTGGCGGCCAGCTCGGCCCGCTGGATGAGCGTCTCGGGATCGCCGCCGTGGTCGGGGTAGACCGAGACGCCGACGGCCGTGTCGACGTCGAGGGTGAGCGAGCCGACCGTCATCGGCCCGCGCAGCTGCTCGCGCATCTCGGTCGCCAGCTGGACGGTCGCGTCGGTGCTCTCGGCGCGCTGAGTCACCACGAACTCGTCGCCGCCTATCCGGCCGACCAGGGCGCCCGGGCCGGCGATGCTGCGCAGCCGCTCGGCCACCTCGGCGAGCAGCTTGTCACCGGCCGCGTGGCCCATCGACTCGTTCACGTCGCGCTGGCCGTCGACGTCGAAGAGCAGGGTGGCGACGACTTCTTTCTCAGCGCGCACCTTGACCGCCTCGGCCAGCGCGTCGGTGATCCGCCGCCGGTTGGGCAGGCCGGTGAGCCGGTCGTGGTACGCGTCGTGCCGCAGCCGCTCGACCAGCCGGGAGTTTTCCACCGCGGCCGCCGCGTGCGCCGCGATCGTCTCGAGCACCTGCACGTCGGCGGCGCGGAAGGATCGGGTGTCGCCGAGCCGGTTGACCACCTCGAGAGTGCCGATCGTGGTCTGACCGGAGCGCAGCGGCACGAGGACCGCGTCCTTGATCTTCAATGCCCGTAGCTCGCGGCGCAGGTCCTGAGTCTTGGCGAACTGGGGGCCGACGGCGAGCGTCTGGCCGTCGGCGAACGCGCGCTCCCGGACGGCAGTGGGCGTGGGCGAGAGGTCGAGCAGTCCCTTGTTCTCCACCCGGGCCGTCAGCAGCACCTCGGGATGGCGGCCCTGGGGAGCGAGCCACAGCGTCGCGTACTCGGCGCGCATCAGGGCACGGACCCGGCCCAGCAGCACGTCGGGCAGGCCGGCGTCGTCGGGACCCTCCTCGCGTACGGCCTTGGTCAGTTCGTAGACGTCGGTGAGCGTGCGGTGCTGCCGGAAGAACTCGGCGAACGACCGGAGCATCAGGACCAGCGCGGCGATCAGAATCGCCAGGAGCAGCGCCGACCAGCGGCTGGCGACCAGGGCTTCCAGGAACACCAGGCCGATCACGATGTTGACGCCGGCGATCGCGATCGCCGGCGGCAGGCCACGCAGCATGTCCAGCCCGGCGGGGACGCCCTGGACCAGGCTCATCACGCCGGACACGCAGATCATGTCGACGATCACGTTGACCAGCAGGGCGATGGTCAGGACCGCCCAGGTGCGCGGGCCGGCGTGCTCGTCCACGTGCAGCGCCGTCACGATCAGCGCGGCGGCCGAGATCGAGGCGGTGGCCTTGGCCACGTTGAACCACATCTTGGCCGGCATGACCACGGCCGAGCGCGCCAGCTGCGTGATGATCGTCGCGGCCGCCACCACCAGGGGCACCATCGCGCCCGGCAGATAGAACAGCGCCAGGATGAGCGGGACCTCGGTCAGGATGATGCTGTACGACCCGCGCCGGATGACGACGTTGAAGACGCCGACGTACGCCATGCAGACGCCGGCCAGCGCGAGGAGCGCCCCCGGCCACGACCTGTACCACGTCGGCTCGGCCAACCAGAGAGCCACGACGCAGACGGTGGCGAAGACGGCCAGCGGGCCGGTGATCAGCCATGCGTACTGTGCGGATCGCGGGCGTGCCTGCGGACGCCTGACCATAACGCTCCCTTTTCAGTCAGCGTCGCAGTCGATGCCCGGGCCGGCCGGGCGCGGGACGGTCAGTCCCACTCAATGCTGAGGGTGCTGAATTGAACGGCGCTCTTGCTCTCGTCCGCGTTCCCAGCGGCGGCGCCCACGCCACCAAAGACGACTGCGAGCACGAGAACCAAGCCGGCTACGCGGCCCAGCTTCCTTGCGAACATGCCCGACTCCTGTGACGTCATAACGCGAACAAGTTGTTACGCAAACCGGCGGGGGGTCACATGATGGTGCCACACCAGTTGTGCGACGGGGAGTGTCCGGCGGCGGGTCGGAGCCTCACACGCCGAAATCCTGACCGAACGGCTGAGGTGCACTCTGGACTCACACCCGAAAAATTGACAGCTTTACGGCCGAAATAGCAGTAGATATGAGGGCAATTCGCATCCAACCTGTCAAGATCACTTGACGTCAAGAAGCCCTGACGGCAGGCTGGCCCGATGACTGCGTCACCGGACGAACTGGAGCGCGAGCACACCCTGTCCACCGCTACAACGCGGTACGACGAGCTTCGGATGCGGGACGCTCTCGCGACGATGGCCGGCGAGCCGCACGGCGAGGACGCTCCGCCACCACTCAGCCGCGACGAGGCCCTCGAGATGCTGGCGCTCAGCGAGGTCGTGATCCGTAAGGCCGGGTACGGCCGGCAGGCGATGGTGCGGGCGGCGCGCGGCGCCGGGGCATCGTGGACGCAGATCGGGACGGCACTGGGCAGCAGCAAGCAGGCCGCCTGGGAGGCACACACCCGGTGGATCGAGGAGCAGGGCCGCCAGCACGACCGCACCGGCTACGAAGGACTCGGCCCGGAAGCGGTCGCCGAGGCCCGCGGCCTGGCCGGCGAGCCCGACTCCTAGGCCTTCTTACTCGCCGGTCGCGGCGGGTCGCTCGGTGGCGCTGTACTGCGACCACGAGCCCGGGTAGAGACGCCCCGGGGCGAAGCCGGCCCGCTCGAGGGCCAGCAGATTGTGGCAGGCGGTGACCCCCGACCCGCAGTAGGAGACGACCTCCGCGCCGTCGGTGACGCCGACCGCCACGAAGCGCTCGCGCAGCTGCTCGGGCGGCAGGAAGAGGCCGGTACCGTCCACGTTCTCCCGGCAGGGCAGGCTGCGGGCGCCCGGGATGTGCCCGGCTCGCGGGTCGATCGGCTCGGTCTCACCACGGAACCGCTCCGGCTGACGGGCGTCGAGCACTACGTACTCATCGCTGGTGGCGTCCTCGATGCCCGCGAGCCTCTCGCTCGGCCAGGGCCTCGCCTCGAAGCTCCCCCGGGCCCGCTCCGGCGTCGTCGTTTCCAATTTTCCCGCGTACGCCGTGAGCCCGCCGTCGAGGAGAGCGGCAGCGTGTCCCGTGGCGCGCAGCATCCAGACCAGCCGTGCCGCCATCACGCCGCCCGCGTCGTCGTACGCGATCACGATGTCGTCGTCGCTCAGGCCGAGCCCGGCCATGCGCGAGGCGAAGGCCTCGGCGTCCGGCAGCGGGTGCCTGCCCTCGGCCGGTTCCCCGTGTGCCGCGAGATCGGTGTCGACGTCCACGAAGATCGCGCCCGGGAGGTGGCCGCCCTCGTAGGCCGCGCGACCCGACCGCCCGTCCAGGTAGTAACGGACGTCGGCGAGCACCACCGGCTGCGTCTCCACGAAGTCGAGCCCGACCACCGGATCAATCATGGCCGCACCCTATTACTTGCGGCTGAGGGTGCGGTGCCCACGCGGGCGGAAGCGGACCACCGCCACGGTGACCAGCGCGATCGCGACAACGGTGGCCACCAGCGTCACGATGCCCCCGCGGAGCGCGGTGCCCAGCACGATCAGCGTGAGCCCCACGCCGAACAGCAGGTGGTAGCACCCGGCGTCCCGCACGCTGCGGAACGCCCGCACCGTCGCGTCCGGCGCCCGGCCGGTGACCAGCATGCCGCCGCCGAACACCGCCAGGACGATCCCGGCCACCCCGCCGACCACCGTGGTCCACGTACTGGCGTTCATAGCCTCAGTCTGCCGCCGGAGATGCCCCCGGCGGCGCGGTTCCGCGAGGCTCGTCAGCGGTAGTTGGTGAACTGCAGGGCGACCCCGAAGTCCTCGGCCTTGAGCAGCGCGATGACCGCCTGCAGGTCGTCCCTCTTCTTGCCGGTGACGCGCAGCTGGTCGCCCTGGATCTGCGCCTGCACGCCCTTCGGCCCCTCGTCGCGGATCTTCTTGCTGATCGCCTTGGCCTTGTCGGTGTCGATCCCCTCGACCACCTTGCAGTCGATCTTGTACGTCTTCCCCGACTGGCGCGGCTCGCCCGCGTCCAGGGACTTGAGGGAGATGTTCCGCTTGATCAGCTTCTCCTTGAACACGTCGAGCGCGGCCGAGGCCCGCTCCTCGGTCTCCGAGGTGATCGTCACCCCCTCCTCCCCCGATTTCGCGATGCTGGTGCCCGTGCCCCGGAAGTCGAACCGGGTGCCGAGCTCCTTCTCCGTCTGGTGGAACGCGTTGTCGACCTCTTGCCGGTCGACCTTGCTGACGATGTCGAAGGACGGGCTGGCTGCCATGATCAGACTCCTGCGGGCTGGCGTACGTCGATGTGTGCGGAGGACCGGGACCCGGCCCCCGACATGCCGACCGTACCCGGTTGCATTCCCCGGTGGCGGAACCGCTATCCTGTTCTCCGCTGCTGCGGGAGACCGCAGGAGTGTGCCCAGGCGGGTTGCCCGAGCGGCCAATGGGAGCGGACTGTAAATCCGTCGCGAAAGCTTCGAAGGTTCGAATCCTTCACCCGCCACACTCAGCGCACAGAAGGCCCCTGGCCAGGCAGAACGCCGCCCAGGGGCCTTCTTCGTCAGGCCTCGAGGAAGAGGGCCAGCGCCTGGCTGGCGATGCCCTGACCCCACGCGGCGCGGTCGATCCAGTGCGTCAGCTCGGTGTCGCCCTCCATCACGAAGCTGGCGATGTTGCCGACCGGCTCGCCGTCGCGGGTGATCATGCGGTTGGTGGTGGTGGGGTCGGTCCGGATGCGGGCCAGGTGGGCGTCGAAGCGGGCACGGTCGGACGGATCGGGCGGGGTGAAGGCGGCCATGTGCACCGCCTCGGGGTCCCGCATCATGCGGAAGAGGAAGTCCGCGTCGGCGTCGGCGAGGGGGCGCAGGGCGATCACTGACATTCCCGGGAAGCTACGCGATCTTCAGCGAATTCACAGCCCGCAGGGGATGAAAGCGCCGGTCAGGGGCGTTGTCGAGGGTGCGCGCCCGAAGGGGCCGCATGCCTAAGGAGTCCCTGTTGTCCAGCCATCACAACGGCCTCAAGACGGCCGCCCTGCTGGGTTTGCTCACCGCGATCATTCTGGCGGTCGGGTACTGGCTCGGTGGCGGCGCCGGCCTGCTGTTCGCGGTGGTCATCTCGCTGGGGATGAACGCCTTCAGCTACTTCTACTCCGACAAGCTCGCGCTGCGGGCGATGCGGGCCCGGCCGGTCAGCGAGGCCGAGTTCCCGGCGTTGTACCAGATGGTGCGGGAGCTGTCGGCCACCGCGCGGCAGCCGATGCCGCGCCTGTACGTCTCGCCGTCGGCGCAGCCGAACGCGTTCGCGACCGGGCGCAACCCGCAGCACGCGGCCGTCGCCGTCACCGCGGGCATCACGCAGCTGCTCGACCGGCGTGAGCTGCGGGCGGTGATCGGGCACGAGCTGTCGCACGTCTACAACCGGGACATCCTGATCTCGAGCGTGGCGGGTGCGCTGGCCGGCATCATCACCGCGTTCGCGCAGCTGGCGATCTTCCTGCCGCTGGGCGGGTCGGACGACGACGACGGCCCGAACCCCGCGTCGCTGCTGCTGATGCTGATCCTCGGGCCGCTGGCCGCGTCCGTGATCCAGCTGGCGATCAGCCGGAACCGGGAGTTCCAGGCCGACGCCTCGGGCGCCGAGCTCAGCGGCGACCCGCTGGCCCTGGCCAGCGCGCTCGAGAAGATCCAGTACGGGGCGCAGCGCCTGCCGCTCCCGGCCGACGGGCAGCTGACCAGCGCCGCGCACCTGATGATCGCCAACCCGTTCCGGAGCGGTGGCATCTCGGCGCTGTTCTCCACGCACCCGCCGATGGAGAAGCGGATCGCCCGGCTGCGCGAGATGGCGGGCGCCATCCAGTACAGCTAAGCACGTTGGCAAGGGCCGCCCTCGGCAAAAGGGGGCGGCCCTTTTGCTGTGTTCCGCAGCACCAACCCCGTGTTTCCCGCGTGTTACCGCGTTAGGGTCGGCGGCCGGATCGGTCGTTACCGACGTCCGGGACTCGAGGAGGCGAAAACCGTGACCGCGTTGCGTCAGTACCTTGGCGTATGGCGGCTGCCCGGCGGACGGGCCCTGCTGAGCGTGGGAATCCTGGCCCGCCTCGGAATCGGGATGACCCCGCTCGCCCTCCTGCTGCTCGTCCAGCAGGAGACCGGCCGCTACTCGTCGGCGGGCCTGGCCGGCGGCCTCTACGCGCTGGCCGGCGCGGCCGTGAGCCCGATCGCCGGGCGCGTGGCCGACCGCATCGGGCCGGCGCCGATCCTGCTGATCACCGCGGTGCTGCACCCGATCGCCCTGGTCGCGCTCGTGCTGACCGGCCGCGGCGGCGAGGACGCCCTCACCTGGATCTTCGTGACCTCGGCGCTCGCGGGCGCCACCTATCCCCCGCTGACCGCGGCGATCCGGCGTGGCTGGAACACGATGACCGAGGTTGGCGGCGGGCACCATCACCTGCGTAGCGCGGCCCTGGCCGCCGAGACCTCGCTGTTCGAGCTCGTGTTCGTGCTCGGGCCGATGCTGGTGTCGGCGCTGGTGGTCATCACGCACCGGCCGGCCACCGCGCTGATCGGCGCCGCGATCGCGACCTTCGCCGGCACCACGCTGATCGCCCGGCTGCCGGTGATGCGCGGCCGGCACGCGCACGCGCCGGAGCACGCGGCGAAGGGGCTCGGCCCGCTCCGATCCGGCGGCTTCCCGGCGCTGCTGATCTGCGTGGTGGCGCTCGGCATGGCGTTCGGTGCGGCCGGGGTGATCGTCCCGGCGTACGCGAACCAGCACGGCGGCGGCGACGGCCTGGGCGGCGTGCTGCTCGGCGTGTGGGGTGTGGGCAGCGCGATCGGCGGGATCTGGTTCGGCACCCGGCGGCCGGCGATGCCGCTGTCGAAGCAGTTCGCCTGGCTGCTGGGCGCGGTGGGCACCAGCTTCCTGATCCTGACCGTGATGCCCGGCCCGCTCTGGCTGGGCATGGCCCTGGTGCTGGGCGGCGCGACCATCGCCCCCGCCCTGACCGTGGAGAACACGCTCGTGGGCCGGCTCGCTCCCGCGGCGATGCTCAACGAGGCGTACACCTGGATAGTGACCGTCTCGGTGGGCGGGAGCGCCGCGGGTGGGGCCGTCGCCGGGGCGATCGTCGACCAGCCGGGCGGGCTGCCCTGGTCCTTCGTCTTCGCCGGCGGTGTGCTGGTGCTGGCCGCGCTGGTGGCGGCCGTCCCGCGCGGGTCGATCGCGCAGGCCGACCGGCACGCCGAGGACCGGCTACGCGAGGCGATCGCGGCCGAGGCGGCGTAACAGCGTCAGCGATTGGAAACGCCAGTCGGCCGATGCCGGGACCACGTGGAAGTCGACAACATCGAAGCGCTCCGACGCGTACGCCAGAAGCTCTTGGTCTTGCCTCAAGGAGAAGAACCGGGGCGGATCGTGCGAATCGCCCGCGAAGAGCTCCTCGGAGCCCTCGCCGCCGTAGACGCCGAGGAAGAACAGCCCACCGGGTTTCAGCACGGCGTTCAGCGAGCGCAGCGCGGCATCAAGATCCGAGTTCGGTACGTGGAGAAGCGTGTTGACCGAGTAGACCGCGTCGAACGACTCCGCGGGAAAGCCCAGGTCCAGGACGTGCCGCAGGTGGGCCGGCACCCCCTTGGCGCGGGTCAGCTCGACCATGGCCGGCGAGGCGTCGACCGCGGTGACCTCGAGCCCCTGCTCGCGGAACCAGGCGCTGTCCTGCCCCGAGCCGGAACCGATCTCCAGCAGCGTCGTCGCCCCCGCCGCCCGCAGCCGGTCGTGGAACGCGGCCCGCTCGGCGATCTTCCACCCCTGCTTGGCGGTGATGTCGCGCCTCGCGGCGGCGCTCCGGTCGTACGCGGCCCGGTGCCGTTCCAGAAGCTGATCGTAGAGCCGCGAATTCATGGTTTTTCCCCCTGCCGATCGCTGGTGAGCCTCGGCTAGCCTGACCCGACAGGCGGGGCGCGTAAAGGAGTGTCCGATGGGGAACGAGATGCGGGCCGACGTCGAGCGGCTCCGCGCCGCCGACTCCGATCGGGAAAAGGTGGCCGAGCAGCTCAAGGCCGCGCTCGACGAGGGGCGGCTCTCGCTTCATGAGTACGACGACCGCGTGCGCGACGCCTACGCCGCGAAGACGTACCAGGAACTGCTGGTCCTGCTCACCGACCTGCCCAAGCCGGGCCTGAGCGCCGCCGAGGTCACCGCCCGCCGCCAGGCCGAGGCGCGCCGCGCCGCCCGCCGGATGCCGACCGCGCTGCTCGTGCTCTGGACCATCTGGGCCGCGCTCGCCGTGGTCAACCTGGTGGTGTTCGGGCTGGTCGCGGTGACGGTCGACGGCGACCTCTACCCCTGGCCGGTCTGGATGCTGGTGCCGGGCGCGGCGCTCGCCGCGGTCACCGTCGGGGTGCAAGCGATCCGCCACCAGCAACGACGCTGAGGCCGCCGCGCTAAGGTCGATCGCATGCGCGTCCCACTTTCCGTGCTCGATCTGGCCACGGTCCGAGAGGGGCACACCAGCGCCGACGCGCTGCAGGGCACCATCGAGATCGCCAAGACCGCCGACGACCTGGGCTACGCCCGATTCTGGGTGGCCGAGCACCACAACATGCCGGCCGTGGCGTCGACCTCGCCGCCGGTGCTGATCGCCGCGGTGGCGGCGCGGACCAGCCGGATCCATGTCGGCTCGGGCGGCGTGATGCTGCCCAACCACATGCCGTTCGTGGTGGCCGAGCAGTTCGCGACGCTCGAGGCGCTGCACCCGGGCCGCATCGACCTGGGCATCGGCCGGGCGCCGGGCACCGACCAGGCGACCGCGGCGGCGCTGCGCGGCGTCTCTCCCTACCTCACGGTCGAGCAGTTCCCCGAGCATCTGCAGACGCTGCTGGCGCTGCTCGGCGACGACCGGATCGACCCGGGCGACGCGGCCCGGCTGCACGCCACGCCGGCCGCGGTGAGCTACCCCGAGGTGTGGATGCTCGGCTCCTCGACGTACGGCGCGCAGGTCGCGGCCGCGCTGGGGTTGCCGTTCTGCTACGCGTACCACTTCGCGACCAGCTCCGATGTGGACACGGCCCTGCACCTGTACCGGTCGGGCTTCAAGCCGTCGCCGCGCCATCCGGAACCGCACGTCATGGTCAGCGCCTCGGTGATCGCGGCCGAGACGACGGAGGAGGCGCAGTTCCTGGCCGGGCCCAGCCGGATCATGGCGCTGAGCCTGCGGACCGGGCGGCTCGGCCCGATCGTGTCCCCGTCCGCCGCCGCGGCCGTGGAGCTCTCCGACCTCGACCGCGCGATGCTCGACTCGCTGCCCGGGACCCAGTTCGCGGGCACCGCCGACGAGGTCGTGGCCGGCCTGGACGACCTGGTCACGCGTACCGCCGCCGACGAGGTGATCCTGGCCGGCACGGTCTTCGACCCGGCGACCCGGCAGGACACGCTGGCCCGGGTCGCAAAGGCCTGGGGTCTTTAATCGGGTGCGTCCCACTCCCGCCCGGAGAAGGATGAGAGCCATGTGGGAGCTGACCGAGGACGTCGAGGCTTTCGCCTCGACGGCGGGTGACTTCCTGAGGTCCCGGCCCGTCGAGCACACCGTCTTTCTCACCCTGGTCGATACGTTGCGCAGGCGAGGTCCGCATGCGTACGGCCCGGGGGACCCCATTTTCGGTGCCTGGCGCACGGCCGACGGTGTCACCGACGGCGCGCTGATCCAGACCCCGCCCCATCCGATGATGTTCTCCCGCCTCCCCGCCGGCGCCGTGGCCGCGGCCCTCGACGCGGTCGCCGACCGCCCGCTCCCGGGGGTGAACATGGTGACCGCCGACGCCGCCGAGTTCGTCACCGGCTGGTGCGACCGCACCGGCGCGAAAGCGACCGAGACGATGCGCGTCCGGCTCTACCGGCTCGCCGCCCTGACCCCGCCCGCACCGTCCGCCGGTGCGCCGCGCACGGCCGGCCCGGGCGACCGTGACCTGCTGCTGCGGTGGTTCGCCGAGTTCCACGAGGAGATCGGCGACGTGTTCGAGGACGACTTCGGCCCGGTCGTCGACGACCGGATAGCGTACGGCGGCGTCACGTTGTGGGAGGTCGACGGCTCGCCGGTCTCGATGGCGACCCGCTCGCGGCCCGAGGCCGGCATGGTGCGCGTCCAGATGGTCTTCACCCCGGCCACGCTCCGCGGGCACGGCTACGCGGGCGCGGCCACCTCGACGGTCAGCCGCGAGGCCCTCGACCGGGGCGCGACCGACGTGGTCCTCTTCACCGACCTGGCCAACCCGACCAGCAACGGGCTGTATCAGCGGATCGGCTACCGCCCGGTCCTCGATCGCGTGGTGATGGAGTTCTCCTCATGACCGACGGCAAGGTTCTTCAGGTGAACGTCGGGGTGCCCCGCACCAACCCGGCGAAGAAACTGGCGATGACCGGCATCGACAAGCGACCGGTGTACGACCCGGTCTACGTGCGTCCGCCCGGCCCCAAGACCACCGGTCTGCACAGCGGGCTGATCGGCGACCCGATCGGGGACATCAAGCACCACGGAGGCAACGACCAGGCCGTCTACGCGTACGCCCGCGAGGACTACGACTGGTGGGAGAAGGAGCTCGGCCGGCAACTGGCCGGCGGCGCCTTCGGCGAAAACCTGACCACCGAGGGAATCGACGTCAACGGCGCGCTGATCGGCGAGATCTGGCGCATCGGCGACGAGCTCGAGCTGCAGCCCACCTTCGGCCGCATCCCGTGCGCCACGTTCCAGGCCAGGATGGAGGAGCCGCAGTGGTTGAAGCGGTTCACCCGCGAGAACCGCACCGGCGCCTACCTGCGAGTGATCACCCCCGGCCACGTCCGAGCCGGCGACGGCATCACCGTCACCTACCGCCCGGCTAAAAGCGTGAGCATCGCCGAGGCCTTCGGCATCTACACGCTGAACCCGTCGTCCCTGGCCCGCCTGCTGGACGCCGAGTCGCTCCCCGACGACCTCCGCCAAGAGGTAGAGGACAGACTCACCCGCCTGTGAATCCCGAACTACCGCGGCGGAGACCGACCCGCCTCGACAATGAGGACCCGAGGCGAACATGGCCAAGTATCGATGGCGAACGAGACTACGGGTCGTCCTGCCGTTCTGGTGCATGGCACTGTTCCCGAAAGGCACACAGGACTGCGGTGCGCACGAGTGGTACCGCTCCGACGAAACGCGCTACCACTGCTACCACTGCACCGCCGTCACGAGCCGCCCGCCAATCACGCCCTAACGGTGTGGGGCAGCGGCCCCATGGTCTTAGACGCCCCTAGACATCCCACGTGCGTAAGAAGTCAAGCGGCTGCGGGGAGTTGGCTTGGTGTGGTGGCTTCGTCGTAGGGCTGCCGGTGGCGCAGGCAGCCGTGGAGGATCCCGACGAGCCGGTTCGCGAGAGCCCGTAGTGCTTGGTGGAGGGTGTGGCCGCGTTCGCGGTGGCTGTCGTGGTAGGCGCGGGCGCCCGGTGACCGGCTGAGCGCGGAGAAGGCCTGCAGGTAGAGGGCATCGCGCAGGCGTTTGTCGCCGGCCACGCGGGCGAGTACGACTCGTCTGGTGCCGCAGACCTGCCGTTCCCGATAACGCGAGGCGGACAGCGGATTGATCGCGAACACCTGATAGCCCGCCGCCAGCAGCGCCTGCACCCACGGGCCGCGGTCGGTTTCGATCCCGACCACCACCGTGTAGGGCTCACCGTCACCGAGCAGGTCAGCGATCAGAGCGTGCAGGGCGGCGATCCCGGCGACGCCTTCCGTCAGCCGGCGGCGGGCCAACCGACGCCCGCCGGCATCCTGCACCTCGACGTCGTGATGGGCCTCGGGCCCGAGTCCAACACCGTGAGGAGGAGCTACGCACGCGCTAATGGATCAGTGCTCAAACCGGCACGACATCCCACCAGTCGTCTCGCCTCCTCACCGAACAGGAACAGGCCGGTTCCAGACCCATTAGCTGAGGGCGTCGAAGAGCAGCTGAGGCGCAAACCCCAGCACCACCGCCGCGGCGGCAGCGACGATCAGAGCGGCCGCCACCGGCCGTGCGACCGCCAGACGAGGGTGGGTGGCGCCTTCCAGCAGCTCAGGGTCGACCACCTGGATGCCAACCTTAGGTGGCCCCGCGTACAGGTTCGCCGCCGCCCGCACGTAATACGCCAGCCCGATCACCGCGTTCAGCGCCACAACGCCGGCCAGCCAGCCCCAGCCCTCGTCGATCAGGGCGTCCACCACGGTGACCTTGGCGAACAAGCCGGCCAGCCCCGGCGGCAGCCCGGCAAGGCCGGCGAAGGCCAGCACCAGAGCCGCGCCACGCCACGGTGAGCGCCGGCCGGCACCTCGATAGGCGAGCATGTCGCCCCCGTCCGCGGCGACCGGACGCAGGGAGACGACCGCCGCGAAGGCGACGAACTCCAGGATCATGAAGAAGACCGCGTAGACGATCGCCGCCTGCACGCCGGGCCCGCCCAGCGCCAGGGCCGCGAGCACATATCCGGCCTGCGCGATCGACGACCAGGCCAGCAGGCGGACCATGCGGTCCTGGCGGAGCGCGACCAGGTTGCCCACCGTCATCGTGAGCACGGCCAGGGCCGCCGTGATCGCGGCCGCGTCCAGCCGGGACACGATCGCCGCCAACGCCAGCACCCCGCCCAGCTTGGAGGCGGTCGACAGGTACGCCGCGATCGGGAGCGGCGCGCCCTCGTACGTCGGTGGCGCCCAGGCATGCAGCGGCACCGCCGCGACCTTGAACGCGAAGCCGATCACCAGGAGTGCCACGCCGACCTGCGCGACCGACGCCGCCGGACCGTACCCGTCGATCAGGCGGTCGAGGTGGATCGCGCCGGTGGCGGCGTAGTTGAGCGCGGCCCCGAGCAGCGCGATCGCCGTGGAGATGACGCTGATCAGGAAGAAGGTGATCGACGCCGACGCGCCGGCGGTCGAGATCCGTTCCCGGGGCGCGAAGCGGCGCAGGCCGACCAGGACGTAGAGCGGCAATGTCAGCGTCTCCAGCCCGACGATCAGCGAGATCAAATCGCCGGAGTAGCCGATCACCACACCGCCGGTCATCGAGGAGGCCAGCAGGAAGCAGAACTCCCCGGCCGGCGCCGTCCCCAGGCGCAGCGCCGGCACCGAGAGGGCCAGCACCCCCACGGTCAGGCCCGCGAAGAGGACGGCGGTGACCACGGCGATCGGGCTGGGAACCCACGAGCACTCGCCACCGGCGCAGAACGTTGGAGCACGCGAGCCGCCGACCGCGATCGCGCAGACCGCGGTCGCGATCCCGCCGAGCGCGAGCGCCCCCATGGTGACGGCTCGCCGGGCGACCAGCAGATCGGCCAGCAGGACGAGGATCGCGGTGCCCGACGCGGCGTACAGCGGCAGGATCGCCACCTGGTCGATCGTCATCGGATCGCTCCCGTCAGCGCCAGCACCGGCGCGTCGGTGGCCACCAGCACGAGGGCCGGCACCAGCCCGACCGCGAGGGTGAGCGCGACCAGCGGCGACCAGGCGAACCATTCGGCGCCGGCGATCCCGGCCGGAACCGGAGTACCGACCGGGCCGTGCGTCACCTTGCGCAGCAACCGCAGGAAGTACGCCGCGGTGAGCGCCCCGCCGATCGCGGCCAGCACGGCGAGCGTCGTCCACAGCCCGCCGCCCCGCTGCACGGCCGCCACCACCGCGAACGCCTCGCCCCAGAACCCGGCCAGGCCGGGCAGCCCGAGCGAGGCGATCGCGGCGAAGCCGAGGATGCCGGCCAGCCGGGGTGCGGTCTCCCGCAGGCCGCCGAGGTCGGCGAGCTCGCCGGTGTGCGCCCTGTCCTTGATCGCGCCGGCCAGGAAGAACAGCAGGCCGGTGATCAGCCCGTGCGCCACGTTGCCGATCAGCGCGGCCTGCAGGCCGGTCGCGGTGAGCGTGGCGATGCCGAGCAGGACGAAACCCATGTGCCCGACGCTGGAGTAGGCGATCAACCGCTTCAGCTCGGTCTGCCGCAGGCAGATCAGAGCGCCGGCCAGGATCGCGGCGGCGGCGAGTATGCCGAGGACGGGGGCCGCCCAGTGGGCGCCGAGCGGCGCGACGCCGACGCCGACCCGGATGAGGCCGTAGGTGCCCATCTTCAGCAGCACGCCGGCCAGGATCACCGAGCCGACCGTGGGCGCCTGGGTGTGCGCGTCGGGCAGCCAGGTGTGCAGCGGCCACAGCGGCGCCTTGACCGCGAACGCGACGGCGAACAGCGCGAAGGCCGCGTACTGCGTGTTACGGCCGAGACCGTGGCCGCCGGTGAGGGTGATCAGGTTGCCGGTGCCCGCGGTGACGGCGACGGTGATGACGCCCAGCAACAGCAGGACCGAGCCGAACAGCGTGTACAGCACGAACTTGCGGGCCGCCTTGCGCCGCTCCTCGCCACCCCAGCCGGCGATCACCGCGTACATGGGAAGAAGAACGACCTCGAAGAACAGGAAGAACAACACCAGGTCGAGGGCGAGGAAGGTGCCGAGGATGCCGGCTTCCAAGACCAACAGCAGGGCCAGCAGCGTACGCGCCGAGCCGCCCGGAGGGACCTTCCACATCGTGTACGCGCAGCAGAGCAGCGTGAGCAGCCCGGTGAGCGCGACCAGCGGGTAGGAGACGCCGTCGACGCCGAGGTGGAAGTCGAGATGCAGGGCGGGCACCCAGGACACGTCGTAGTCGGCCCACGGACTGAGAGCCGGGCTGAGGGACGCATACGAAGAGCTCGAGTGGTGGGCGAAGGCGAGCACCACGATCGGCACGAGCGTGACCGCGGCGACGGCGGTGGCGAGAATCTTGGCGTGCCGGGCCGGCAGCACGGCCAGCGCACCGGCGCCTGCTGCGGGCAGCGCGACGGTCGCGACGAGCATCACCTGGTAGACGGTCACGAGGCGGCTCCGAACCAGAGGGTCAGCACGAGGGCGCCGCCCAGGACCAGGACCGCGGCCCCGGGCAGGGCGAACCGGTGCGCGGCGGTGAGCAGGCCGCCGAGCCGGGTCGCGGCGACCCCGGTGCCCTCGACGGTGGCGTCGACCACCCGCTCGTCGGTGGCGGTGACCAGGCCGGCGAGCGCGCGAACCGGGCGTACGACCAACGTCTGCTGCACCGCGTCGAGCCGGAATCCGGCGGCCAGGAACGGCCGTGCCGGGCCGAGCGCGACGGCCGGGTCCTCGCCCGGGGCCTCCCGCCACAGCCACCAGGCGGCGCCGGCGCCGAGCGCGAGCAGCACCAGCGGCAGCACGATCGCGGCGCTCAGGTGCGGCTCCTCCAGTTCGAGCGCGCTCCGGAAGCCGGGGGCGTACGCGACGAGGCCGAGCAGCGCGGCCGGCACCGCGAGCAGCATGATCGGCCAGCGCATGGCGGCCGGCGGGTCGTGCGGCGTACGCGGGCGGGTGTAGCGGGCGTCGTCGAAGCCGATCTCCCAGTCGGGGCCGTCCGGGCCGTGCTCGCGGGACACGCCGAAGAACGCGCACAGCAGCAGGCGCGTCGCGTACCAGGCGGTGATCGCGACCGCGAACAGCGCGGACAGCCACACCACCCAGCCCACCCAGACCGGCGCCGGGCCGCCGCCGTCGGTGGCGTGCAGGGCCGCGGTCAGGATGTTCTCCTTCGACCAGAAGCCGGACAGCGGCGGCAGTCCGGCCAGCGCGCCGAGCCCGATCACGAACGACCAGAAGGTGATCGGCATGTGCTCGCGCAGCCCGCCCATCCGGGACAGGTAGTTGGTGCCGACCACGTGGATCACCGCGCCGGCCGCGAGGAACAGCAGCGCCTTGAACGCGGCGTGGGTGAGCAGGTGGAACAGCGCGGCGGCGGGCGAGCCGACGGCCAGCGCGCCGGTCATGTACCCGATCTGGGAGACCGTCGACCAGGCCAGCACGCGTTTCATGTCGTCCTGCGCGGTGGCGCTCAGCGCGCCGAGCAGGATCGTGATCGAGGCGATCACGCCGAGCACCGCGAGAGCGGCCGCGGACTGCTCGTACAGCGGGTACATCCGGAAGACCACGTAGACACCGGCGGCGACCATGGTGGCCGCGTGGATCAGCGCCGAGATCGGGGTGGGGCCGGCCATCGCGTCGGGAAGCCAGGTGTGCAGCGGGAACTGGGCGCTCTTGCCGGCCACCCCGGCCAGCAACAGCAGCAGGGCGGCGGTGAGCGTGGCGGTCGAGTAGTGGTGCGCGAGCGCCACGCTGATCCGGGAGGTGCCGGTCTCGACGATCAGCAGCGCCACGCCGAGCAGGAAGCCGACATCGCCGACCCGGGTGACCAGGAACGCCTTGACCGCGGCGGCGGGGGCCTCGGGCAGCCGCCGGTCGTGGCCGATCAGCAGGTACGAGCAGGCGCCCATCACCTCCCAGCCGACCAGCATGCCGATGAGGTCACCGGACGTGACGACCAGCAGCATCGCGCCGGTGAACAGGCTCACCTGGGCCGCGTACGGCGCGTAACGAGGGTCGTCGTGCAGGTAGGCGACCGAGTAGATCTGCACGAACAGCGCGACCACACAGACGGCGACCGCGATGTAGAGGGCCGCGTCCCCGACCGAGATGCCGAGCGTGACGTCGATGCCGCCGATGGTCACCCAGCGGCGGTTCGCGTCTATCGGCGTACTCGCAAAGATCAACAACGCGAGGGTGACCGCGAGCGAGATCGCCGCGCCGGCTATGCCGAGCGTGGCCGCGGACCGGCGGGGAGCCGGGTCACCCTGGTCGTCCGACGCACGCAGGGTGAGACCACCAAGACCAAGCAGCAGGGGTACGCCCGGAATGAGCGCACCGAGGACTCCGGCGGTCACGCGGTCACCCGCTCGTGGTCATGCTCGTGCAGAGCCACCTCGTCCAGGACGACGGCCCGTCGCAGGCGGTAGTACTGCAGGACGATCGCGAGCCCGACGCCGACCTCGGCCGCGGCCAGCACGATCACGAACAGCGCGAAGATCGCACCGGCCCGCGGCTCGGGCGCCGGATGCGCCCACGCCTCGGGCTGCACGCCGGTCAGCGTCGCTCTGACCGTGGCGTCGGCGGCGACCAGGATCACGTTGACCGCGTTGAGCATGAGCTCGACGGCCATCAGCACGAGGATCGCGTTGCGCCGGCGCAGCACGCCGTAGACGCCGATTCCGAAGAGAGCGGCGGCGACGACGTACGGGATGACGGCGTGCATCACTCCTCCCCCTCGTCCTTCTTGTTCGTCGCCGGCCCGGGGAGTGCTCTGCTGTCGTCGACGACGTAGCTCTCGCCCTCGATCACGTCGTCATAGGCCGGGGCCGTCCCGGTTTCGGGATCCAGCTCGCCGACCCGGGGGCGTGCCTCGTGGGCGCGGAAGATGATCTCGCGAGCGCGTTCCCGGAGCGGGTCGGTCTCCTCGTCGGGCTCGGCCACGACCGTCGCGGCGGCGGCCCGGTTCTCGGCGGCGACCTTGTCGGCGTGCGCCTGGCGGACCCGGTCCTGCGCGGCGGACTGACGTGCGGCGATGCGCTCGAGCCGGGCGACCACCTCGGCGGTCTCGTCCACCGGGCCGTGCGGGGGCTCGACCGGCCGGCCGGCGGCCTCGGGGTCGGGGCGGGCGCCGAGGTCGGGGCGGGACAGCACGATCGCGCCGACCAGGGCGGCCAGCAGCAGGATCGAGAGCACCTCGAACGGCAGCACCCAGGCGCCGAAGATCTGCTCGCCGACCCGCTGGGCGGTGCCGGGCGGCGGCAGGTCGAAGCGCGTCCAGCGGAACGCGTCGGCGAGCAGCGCGGCCAGTCCGAACCCGACACCGGCGCCGATGATCGCGGCGGGCAGGGCCGGGCGGTCCAGGTCGCGCGACGGGCCGATCGGGGCGCGGGTGAGCATCACGGCAAAGAGCAGAAGGACGACGACCGCGCCGACGTAGACGAGCACCTGCACCCAGGCGACCATCTCGGCGCCCATCACCAGGTAGAGGCCGGCGACCGCGCCGAGGCTCACCACCAGGTAGAAGCCGGCGCGGACGAGGTGCGAGCTGGTGACGACCAGGGCGCCGGAACCGACCGCGATCACGCCGAGGGCCAGCATGAGCGCGTCCGCCACGGTCACTGCGGAGGCTCCGGGGGCGCGGTGTCCCGGCGTACGTTGGCTCGGGCTGGTTTTGCCGCTCCCGGACCCGCGGCCTTGCGCGCGGCGGTGGCCTCCTCCTTCGAGGGCTCGCCGAGCACGTCGTGCGCCGGCGGCGGAGGCACCGTGCGCATCCATTCCCCCAGGCGGTTCTTGTCGTGCAGCAGGTCGAGGACGTCGGTCTCGGCGTACTCGAACTCGGGGGTCCAGTGCAGCGCGTCGAACGGGCAGACCTCGATGCAGATCCCGCAGTACATGCAGAGCGAGAAGTCGATGTCGAAACGGTCCAGAACGTTCCGCTGCCGAGCCCGCGCGGCGCCCGGGACGATGACCTCTTCCTTGTGCGAGTCGATGTAGATGCACCAGTCGGGGCACTCGCGAGCGCACAGCATGCAGACCGTGCAGTTCTCCTCGAGCAGCGCGATCACGCCCCGGCTGCGCGGCGGAAGATCGGGCTCGACGTCCGGGTACTGCCGTGTCGTCGACCGCTTGGTCATCGTCTTGAGCGTGACGGCAAGCCCTTGCACCAGCCCCTTGCCAGGCGTGCCCCGCTCCCCGTCGTCACTCACAAACGCATATCCTGCCCCGTCGCCCTATTCGACGCGAGCACACCCCCGCGAGATCTTCCGATAGGTTGCTTCCCGGCCCGCGACTGAGGCGGGTCGCATCGTGCAGGTTCGCTTCTCGGACACGACCGCCTTCGTGCCTGATGTCCTCGTGTTCCGCGTCGACGCTCGGCCGGCGGGTACGACGTTCTTCCTCCCGGCGGATCTGCTGCTGGCGGGTCGACATCGCCGGACCCGCCGTTGTCCACACCTACGATCTCGATGCCGACCTGGGAAGTTACGCCCCGACCGGGACACGCGAGGAGCACCTGATCATCGAGTGCCCCCGGCCGCTCTGATCGGTCACATCGCGAGCTTGACGGCGGCGGTGAGGATCAGCTGGGCCAGGGCGAGGGGGACGAGGACCAGCCAGCACAGGCGTTGGAGTTGGTCTTCGCGGAGGCGGGGATAGGAGACTCGCAGCCAGATGATCACGAAGGACAGGGCGAAGATCTTCACGAGCGTCCACAGCCAGCCCAGCTGGTCGGATAGCGGGCCGTGCCAGCCGCCGAGGAACAACACCGTGGTGAGGGCGGCGATCACGATGATGCCGACGTACTCGGCCAGCAGGAAGAAGGCGAAGCGCAGACCCGTGTACTCCGTCATGTAGCCGAAGACCAGTTCGGAGTCGGCGATCGGCATGTCGAACGGCGGGCGGCGGATCTCGGCGAGGCCGGCGACGAAGAAGATGATCGCGGCCGGGGCCTGCCAGAGCAGCCACCAGGGCTTCCAGGCCTCGACGATGCCGGGGAGGCTCAGCGTGCCGGCGGCCATCGCGACGCTCGCGGCGGCCAGCACCAGCGGGAGCTCGTAGCCGAGCAACTGGGCGCCGCCGCGCAGGCCACCGAGCAGGCTGTACTTGTTGCCGCTCGCCCACGCCGACATCAGCACGGCCAGCACGCCCACGCCGAGGACGGCGAGGACGAAGAACAAACCCACGTCCAAGGGCTGGGCGACCAGGCTTCCGGGTCCGAGCGGAATGACCAACAAGATCAGCAGGTACGGGAAGAGCGCGACGATAGGCGCCAGCCGGAAGACCCCGCGATCGGCGTCCTTCGGGGTGACGTCCTCCTTCTGCACGAACTTGACGCCGTCGGCCACCAGTTGCGCCCAGCCGTGGTAGGCGCCCGCGTACATCGGGCCGAGGCGGCCCTGCATGTGCGCCATGACCTTGTGCTCGGCCTGGCCGACCAGCAGCGGGAGCACGAGGAAGCCGACGACGACCGCCACGACCCGGACGGTCAGATCCAGCCAGAGGGGCATCTACTCGCCCCTCGCGTTCGGGCCCCACTCGGCCGGGTCGGGCACGCCGGGCGGCCGCATCGGGGCGCGCTTGGCGGTGGCGTGCTCCGACTCGCCCGGCTCCTTGGCGCCCGGCCAGGCCTTGGCGACCCGGGAGGCGAGCACGAACTCCTTGCGCAGCGGGTGACCCTCGAAGCCGGGCGGCAGCAGCAGCGGCTTCAGATCGGGGTGGCGGGCGAACATGATGCCGAACATCTCGAACGTCTCCCGCTCGTGCCAGGTGGCGCCCGGGAACAGCTCCACGACGGACTCGACGGTCGGTTCCTCGCGGGGCACGCGGGTGCGGATCAGCAGCGAGTGCTTGCGGCGGGTCGAGTACAGGTGGCAGAGCACGGAGAAGCCCTCGTCGAGCTCGTCGACGGCGGACAGCCAGTCGAAGTAGTCGCAGCCGAGGGCGCCGTTGTGTTTCGCCGTGCCGACCGCCTCCCACCAGCGGGCGACCGGCACGTCGACGACGGCACGCTCGTGGCCGGGGCCGCCGCCGGTGACGCCGGCGACGGCCTGTGGCGCGTCCTCGGTCTCGCTCGCCAGGAGGGCCACCATGCGCTCGCCGACCTCTTCGGGAGTCATGGCAGCCATCCTATGGTCACGATCGGGTTTACAGGCCGGGGAGCCTGCCGTTGCGGAAGAGGTCGACGAAGTCCTGGTGGTCCTCGCGGGCCTGATCGCCGTAGCGGTGGGCGAAGTCGACCAGGTGCCGCACGAAGCCGGCCTCGTCCTTGTCGACGGCGGCGACGATGGACTCCTCGGTGGAGAAGTCGACCAGGTCGTGGCTGGACTCGTCGTCGGCGACCGAGTGCATGCGGGCGACCGCGCGGCCCAGGTCGGTGATGACGCCGTTGAGCTCGTCGGGCTCGTTGACGTCGGACCAGTCGAGGTCGGCCGCGTACGGCGAGACCTCGGCGACCAGCTGGCCGACCCCGTTGAGCGCGGTGTAGCCCAGCCAGGGGTCGGCGTGCGCCTGCAGGGCCCGCTGCGACTCGGCGGTGCGATGACCCTGGTGCAGGAAGTACGACTTCACGCGCTCGTCGTCGATCCAGCGCGCCACGGCCGGCACCTGCGCCTGCTTCATGTAGATGATCACGTCGTTCTCGAGCGCCTGGGTGTGCCCCTCGAGCAGCAGGTTGTACGACGGCAGGCCGGCCGAACCGATGCCGACGCCCTTGCGCAGCTTGATGTCCTTGATGTTGGTGGCGATCGGCCGGGTCGCCTCGGGCAGCGTCCCCAGGTATTGCTCGAAGGCCTTCGTCACGGTGGCCTGGGTCGCCTCGTCGACCTCGTAGACGCCGTCGAACAGCGAGAAGCGGCGCTCGTAGTCATCGATCGTGGTCTGCCCGGCGAGCAGGTCGACCCGGGTGTTGAGCCGGGCCTCCTGCAGCACGTGGCGCAGCACGCCGTCCGCGTTCTCGAGCGTGATCGACCCGATCGCGTCGTCGCCGCCGGCCGCGATGGCGCGCAGCTCGGTCAGGTAGGACCGGGCGAACGCCGTGACCAGCACGGAGATGTTGTCGTCGGAGAGCGCCTTCTGGTAGCCGATCAGCGCGACGCTGGCCGCGAACCGCTTCAGATCCCAGGAGAACGGACCGACGTACGCCTCATCGAAGTCATTGACGTTGAAGACCAGCACGCCCGACGAGTTCATGTACGTCCCGAAGTTCTCCGCGTGCAGGTCGCCGTGGATCCACACCCGGCTGGTGCGCTCGTCGAGAAAGCTGTCGTCCCGGTACGCGCCGACCTGGTCGGCGTAGAACAATGAGGCGCTGCCCCGGTAGAACGCGAACGGCGACGCCGCCATCTTCCGGAACTTCCGCCGGAAGGCGGCCGGGTCGAGCGCCATGAGCTCGCCGAATTCCCTGGTCAGAACGTCGATGATGAAGTCGGCGCGAGGCTGTTCACTCATATGGCGGAGATTAGCCGCCCGTGACCACCGGCGGGGTGACCATCGGGGCAGTCAGAGAGGAAGCATCCCGAAGGGGGTCGGGGCGGCTGACCCCGCCGGGGCCCGACTGCTCGGCGGCGATCTTTTCCTGCAGGCGGAGGATGCCGTGCAGCAGCGCCTCGGGGCGGGGCGGGCAGCCGGGCACGTAGACGTCGACCGGGATGAGCTGGTCGACGCCCTTGGTGACCGAGTAGGAGTCCCAGTACGGCCCGCCGCAGTTCGAGCAGGAACCGAAGGAGATCACGTATTTCGGCTCGGGCATCTGGTCGTACAGCCGCTTGATGGCCGGAGCCATCTTGTCGGTGACCGTGCCCGACACGACCATCAGGTCGGCCTGCCGCGGACCGTGCGCGAACGGGATCACCCCGAGCCGCATGAAGTCGTGCCGGCTCATGCTCGACGCGATGAACTCGATCGCGCAGCACGCCAGCCCGAAGTTGAAAACCCAGAGCGAATAGCGCCTCCCCCAGTTCAGCACGAACCGGATGGGCTCCCCGAGCACTCCTGGCAGACCGGACACGACGTCAACCTACTCCGCCGCCGGCGCGGGCCGCTGCAGCAGGCTGAGGAACCCGGTCAGCAACGCCTCGCGCAGGGCGGGCGGCACGGCGTTCAGCAGCGAGTTGACCTCGGCCATCCGGGTGAAGTCGCCCCCGCCGAGTCCGAGCCCCTCGGCCAGCCCGGCGACGAGGGCGGGCGTGACCATCTCGGGAGTGAGCCCGCCGGCCGCCGCGAGGAGGGCCTCAGGGAGGAGAACAGGTCCGCGGGCGCGGGTCTCGGCCACCGCGTCGGCGAGATCGGCCGCGAAATCGGCGGCGGTCGCGCTCACCGCGGCCGTCACGGTGAGGTGGATGGTCGCCGGGATCTCCCCGTACGTCATCTGCGGCTGGGTGTGCCAGCCGCGAGCGGCGAGCTCGTCGGCGAGCACGAAGAGGTCGACCCCATCGGAAGCCGCCAGGCAGACGACGCTTGTCTCGGGCGGGGCGAACAGCCGCACGCCGTCGGTGGCCGTGACCGCCGCGGCGAGGACGGCGACCGCCTCCCGCGTGCGCGAAGCCAGCTCGAGATAGCCGGCGTCGCCGATGGACCGCAGGGTGGCGACGGCCGCGGCGATCGGGCCGCCGGAACGGGTGGAGGAGATGATCGGGTTGATCATCGTGTAGCCGGGCCAGCCGGCGTAGGCGAAGTACTGCGGGAGGCGCAGCGTCTCGTCGCGGTGCAGCAGGATCGAGACGCCCTTCGGCGCGTACGCGTATTTGTGCAGGTCGACCGAGATGCTGGTGACGCCGGGCACGGCCAGGTCGAACTCGGGCAGGTCGGCGCCGAGCCGCTTCAGGTAGGGCAGAACCCAGCCGCCGAAGCAGGCGTCCACGTGGAAGCGCACTCCACGTTCGGCCGCGGCCGCGGCAAGCGAAGGGATCGGGTCGACCACGCCGTGCGCGTACGACGGAGCCGAGGCCGCCACAAGCACGGTGTCGGGCGTGATCGCGGCGGCCATGGCGGCCGGGTCGGCCCGGAGGTCGTCGCCGACCGGCACCACGTCGAGCGCGACGCGCAGATAGTGCGCGGCCTTGGCGAACGCGGCGTGCCCGGTCGACGGGATCACCAGGCGCGGAGCGGTCAGCTCGGGGCGGCTGTCGCGGGCCGCCTTGACCGCGAGGATCAGCGACTCGGTGCCGCCGCTCGTGACGCTGCCGACCGCCTCGGTGCCGCCGTTCAGGAGCCTCGCCGCGGCACCGACCAGGGCGTTCTCCATCGCCAGCAGGGACGGGAACGCGGTCGGGTCGAGACCGTTGACGTGGGCGGAGATCGCATGCGCCGCGCCGGCCAGGTCGTCGAGCCCGCCGAGCGCGGGATCATAGACATAGGCGAACAACCGTCCGCCATGTGTGGGCAGATCGGCCCGGCGGAGCTCACGAAGCTCCTCGAGGATCTGCTCGCCGGAAACACCCTTGCTCGGCAGCGCTTCGACCATGGGCTGACGCTATCCGAACAGGTCAGCGAGAGATGTCACGGTAGGCGCGGAGCAGCAGCACAGCGCCGCCGACCAAAGCGGCCGGCACCAGGGTGAAACCGAGCAGCACGCCCAGCCGAGCCGTGTCGTCCTGGGGCGCTGCCTCCCCGGTGGAGGACGAGACGTACCCGAAAACCTGGAGAACCAATGCGTAGATGCCGGGCCCGAGGGCCAGACCGAGGGTCTCCCCCGCCGTCCACACCCCCGTGAAGACGCCGGCTTGGCGGCGGCCGGTCCGCTCGGTGTCGTACGCGATGCAGTCCGGCAGCATCGCCATCGCGAAGACCTGCTGGCCGGCGTACCCGCAGCCGATGAGCGCGACGATCAGATAGATCGGGGCCGCGGGCAGGGCCGGCGCGGCGAGCAGGGCCAGCGCGCCGACGGCGAAGAGCAGCGAGGCCGCGATGAGCGACGCCGGCTTGCCGAAGCGGGCGCCCACCCGGGACCAGAGCGGCATGACCAGCAGGGCAGGGCCGACGAAGGCGGCGAAGAGGAACGTCGCCCCCGAGTCGGCGCCGATCACGTGATCGGCGAAGTACTGGACTCCGGCGAGCATCGTGCCGATGCCGACGGCCTGGATCACCCAGCACAGCAGGAGGGCACGGAATGGACGGTTGGCCACGACCACCCGCAGCTGGGCGCGCAGATCGGGCTCGGACTCGCCGGCGGCATGGATTTTTGCCTTCCGGGTACCGAAATAGACGCCGAGTGTGCCCACCACGATGAGCGCCCCGACGAAGACACCGGACCACCGGTGACCGGGAATGCCGCCGCCGGTCTGGTCGACCACCAGCGGGGCGAGCGCGCCGGAGATCAGGATGGCCAGCGCGAGCACGGCCACCCGCCAGGTCATCAGCCGCGTGCGCTCGTCGTACCCGTCGGTGAGCTCGGCCGGCATCGCGACGTAGGGGACCTGGAAGAAGGCGTACGCGGTGGCCGCGGTGAGAAAGGCGATCGCCACGTACGCGCCGGCGCCCGCGCCGCTGCGGATCGGGCCCGCGAAGATGGCGGCGAAGAGGACGCCCAGCGTGAGGCCGGCGCCGAGCAGGAACGGGCGGCGGTCGCCACGGCGGTCGGAGATCCGGCCGGCGAGGGGATTGACCAGGACGTCCCACGCCTTCGGCAGCAGGACCAGCAGCCCGGCCATACCCGCCGCAATACCCAAGGTGTCCGTCAGATACGGCAAGAGCAGCAAGCCGGGCACGGTGCCGAACGCGCCCGTGACCAGCGAACCCAGCGAGTAACCGGCAAGGACCCGGCGCGGCAACACGCCGGTCGGCCGTACATCCGGAGAGGGACCGGCGGTCGTCATGGACGCGCATGCTAACCACGATCAAGCCCCTACGCCTACGCTTCGCCGCATGAAACGCGTTGCGGCGGGGGTCGCCGCCAGCCATCCGGCGACGGCACGGGCCGGCCTGCAGGTGCTGCGGGAGGGCGGCACGGCGGCGGATGCCGCGGTGGCGGCGGCTCTCGCGTGCTGTGTCGCCGAGACGATCTTCACGGGGCTGGGTGGCGGCGGGTTCGCCACATACTTCGAGGCGGCCACCGGCGAGGTCACCTGTCTCGACTTCTTCGTGGCGGTGCCGGGCACGGACGGCGACCGCGAGGCCGGGCCGATGATCTCGGTGGACGTCTTCTTCGGCGGGCTGCCGCAGGTCTACTCGATCGGCGGGGCGAGCGTCGCGGTGCCCGGGGTGCCGGCCGGCTGCGGCGAGGTGCACCGGCGCTGGGGACGGCTGCCGTGGGCCGAGGTGGTGGCGCCGGCGGCGGCGATGGCCAAGACCGGGGTGCCGATCCCCGACGCGCACGCCCGCACGCTCGACTCCTGCGCGCCGGCGCTGGCCTGGGGCGACGGCGCGGCGGTCTACACCCCGCGCGGGCGTCAGCTGAGCGGGGGCGACGTGCTGTTCCACCCCGGGCTGGCGACCGCGCTGGACGCGCTGGCCGTGGTCGGGCCGTCGATCTTCTACACGGGTGACTTCGCCTCGATCCTGGTCGACACGGTACGGGCCGCGGGCGGCGCGCTCGGGCCGCGCGACCTGGCCGACTACCGGGTGCTGGAGACGCCGGTCGACCGGGCGAAGCTGGGCGGGTACGAGGTGCGGGCCCGGCACGACCTGAACCGCGTGGTCGACACGATCGCCGGCCTGCCCGCCGACCTGTCCCGGCCGCGCCGGGCGCCCGGGGTGGCGGCCGCGCTGCGCGACCAGGGGCGGCAGAAGATCGGGGACACCACGAACGTGTCGGTGGTCGACTCCGAGGGCAACGCCTGCGTGATCACGACGACACTCGGGCTCGGGTCGGGCGTCTGGCTGCCCGGGCTGGGCATCAACCTCAACTCGATGCTGGGCGAGGGCGAACTGATCACCGACGACCTGGCCCCCGGCCGGCGGATGTCGTCGAACATGTGCCCGCTCGTGGTCATCGACGGCGAGGGACGACTGGCCGTGGCGGCCGGCTCGGCGGGGGCCTCACGGATCCGCACGGCGCTGATCGACACGCTGCTCGGGGTGCTGGTCGACGAGGTCGACATGGCCACCGCGATCGCGCGTCCGCGCTTCCACGTCGTGGACGAGACGGTTCACGTCGAGGCCGGCTACCCGCGGGACGAGCTCGCCCTGCTGGCCGCGGCCGGTTACCACATCAAGCAATGGCCCGCGCTCAACCACTACTTCGGCGGCGCCAACGCGGTCGGTCAGGCCGGCGCCGCCGGCGACCCCCGGCGCGCGGGGGTCGGCCTCCTGCTCTGACGACAAGCGGCCGGCCCCGTGAAAGGGCCGGCCGAGCGGTTCTGGGTCAGTTCATGCGGCGGGCGAGAGTGGCGTTCGCCGAGGTGGCGATCTCGCGCAGAGGCACGTCGAGGTCGGTGGGCTTCAGGCCGAAGGTGTCCTCGGTCAGCCGGCTGTCGAGGTGGAACGGCGCGTAGAACTGGTAGTCCATCTCGGCCAGCTCGCGGGCCATCGGGACGACCAGGCCGGCGGTGCGCATCACGAAGCGGGGCAGGCCGCGGAGCTTCAGGCGAGGCTGGCCGGTCAGATCGGTGTAGCGGTCGGCCAGGTCGCGGATGGTGACGGCGGGCAGGGTCGGGGCGTGCCAGGCCTGGCCGTAGGCGCGCTCGTCCCGGGCCAGCGTGACCATCGTGCGAGCCATGTCGCCGGTGTAGGTGAAGCTGTGCGGCAGGTCGGGGTTGCCGGGGGCCCACGCCGTGCGGCCCTTGGCCATCGCGGGGAGCAGCACCGACGAGAAGACGCCGACGGCGCCCGCGCCGAGGTAGTCCGAGCCGCGGACCTCGACGGTGGGCACGCCGCTGTCGAGGGCGTCGCGCCACATCTTGATGCGGACCTTGCCCTTGCGGCCCACGGCGGCCAGCGGCGTGTTCTCGTCCATGTGGCCGCCGGGCTGGGGACCGTAGCCGTACAGGTTTCCGGTGATGACGTAGACGGCGCCGGCCGCCTTGGCCGCGGCGATCATCGCGTCGTTCATCGGATACCAGAGCTTCTCCCACTCCGTGTACTTCGGGTTCGCGCAGTTGTAGACGGCCGCGGCGCCCTCGGCCAGGGCGGTGAGGCGGTGGGCCTCGGAGGCGTCGGCCGCGACCAGCTTGATCTGCGGGTGAGCCGGACCGCGGCCGCTGCGGGTGACCATCGTGACCGATTCGCCCCGGTCGGCGAGGAGGCCGGCGATGGCGCTGCCGATCGGGCCGGAGCCGATGATGACGTTGTTCGACATTGCTGTTCTCCTTCGCGAGCACTGCTCTCTGTTGAGAACAACGATTACACGATCTCGTGACGAATGCAAGAGCAGTGCTCTCGTTGTGGCACACTGGTCCGTATGAGCGCCTCAGGAGTACGCGCCCGGGTGCGGGCCGAGATGACCGAAGAGATCAAGGCGGTGGCCCGGCGGCACCTCGCCAGCGACGGGGCCAACCTGTCGCTGCGGGCGGTCGCGCGGGACATGGGCATGGCCTCGTCCGCCGTCTACCGCTACTTCGCGAGCCGCGACGAGCTGCTCACCGCGCTGATCATCGAGGCGTACGACTCGGTGGGTGAGGCGGCGGAGCGCGCGGACGCCGCGGCCGCCGGCGCCGACTTCACCGATCGGCTGGTGACCGTCGGCCTCGCCGTGCGCGATTGGGCCCTGGCCGAACCGCACCAGTGGGCCCTGATCTACGGAAGTCCGGTCCCCGGCTATCAGGCGCCGCAGGACACGATCATGCCGGCCACGCGCGTGATCTTCCTGATCGCCGGGATCGTGCGCGACGCCTATGCGGCCGGCCGGATCGCCGAGCGACCCGAGATCACCGGCCGGTACGCCGAGGAGCTCGCGGCCGTCGCCGAGCAGTTCGGCCCGGACATCCCGCCCCGGCTGGTCGGCGCCGCGATGGCCGCGTTCATCCAGCTCTGCGGCGCGGTCAGCGCCGAGCTGTTCGGCCAGCTCAACAACTCGGTCGACGAGGACCGCCGGGGCTTCCTCGAGTTTCAGATCCGCGGCGCCGCGGCCTTCATCGGCCTGTGACCGCCCGCAGCAGGTGACCGCCGGGCGTGTCCGGCGGCACGTCATGCCGGTTGAAGAAGCGCGCCGCCAGCTGGGCCGGACCGAGATCCTCGATCTCGCCGAAACCGAGCCCGGCCAGGTACGACGCGATCTCGGCCGGCTCGAAGTAGGTCAGCCACGGCTCGCCGATCCGCGCCACCCGGGCCGCCCGCGCCTCCAGCGCCGCCCGCCGGTCGGCCGGCATCTTCTCCGGCGACTGGGCGTAGTCGAAGACGACCTCGTTCCCCGGGATCTTGGAGATGTACGAGATGGTGGCGTCGAAGCCGGCGCGGGTCAGATAGGGGACCACGCCGAGCCAGACGAAGAAGGCCGGCCCGGTCAGCGGCAGCCGCTCGGCCAGCGACGACGCCTCGAAGTCGACACCGACGTAGGACACGGTCGGGGGAACCTCGATCCCGGTCTCCGCGAGCCGCTCCCGTTTCCAGGCCTGGGTCGCCGGGTGATCCACCTCGATGACGCGCACACCCTCGAAGTCGTTCCGGTAGGCGAACGTGTCCAGCCCCGCGCCCAGCACCACGACCTGCCGCACTCCCCGGACCACGGCCGCGGCGAGCGCATCCTCGGCGAACCGGTGCCGGGCGGCGATGAACGCGCGCATGGCCCGGCGCGGCGCGTCCGCGAGCAACTCCGACTCGGGGACGCCCAGAATGCGTACGGCAAACGGGTCTTGGAAAATGACCCCGCGCTCGAGCACCTGGTGGGCCGCCCGATAGCGGGCCGCGCTGAAGGCCGTGCGGCTCGGCTGACCGATCTCCATCACGGCGTCCATGCTGCTCTGGTCATGTCCACATGATCACCCTTCAGGGGGACGCCCTCGCTCAGCAAGCGCTGCCGGGCCTCCTGCTCGTGCCCGGGCGGCGTCCGCCCGGAGCTGTTGACCACCCGATGCCACGGCACGCCGCCACCGTGCCGCGCCATGATCGAGCCGACCTGCCGGGCCGAGTTGCGCCCGGAGATCTCGGCGAGCGCGTCGGCGATCGCCCCGTACGACATGACCTTGCCCTCGGGGATGCGCTCGACGAGCGAGAGCACCTCCTCGACGTACTCCTGAGGTGTCACCCGGGCCACGATATGGGATCTCGGGCGGGGCCGGGGCGCACACCCGAGGAGAATGGCCGGGTGCGCGAAGTGGTGACCGGTGCTCGCCGCGTCGTGGTCAAGGTGGGTTCGTCCTCGCTGACCACGGCGGCCGGCGGCATCGACGAGCAGCGCGTCGACGCCCTCGTCGACGTGCTCGGCGGCCTGGCCACGAGCGGGCGCGAGGTGGTGCTGGTCTCGAGCGGCGCGATCGCCGCCGGTCTCGCGCCACTGCGGCTGCGCCGCCGGCCACGAGATCTGGCCACCCAGCAGGCGGCGGCCTCGGTGGGTCAGGGCCTTCTCATCGGGCGGTACGCGGCGGGTTTCGCGCGCCACGGACTCACGGTGGGCCAGGTGCTGCTCACGGTCGACGACGTGACCCGCCGGGCGCATTACCGCAACGCTTACCGGACGCTGCGGAAACTCCTCGATCTCGGCGCGCTGCCGATCGTCAACGAGAACGACACGGTCGCCACCGAGGAGATCCGCTTCGGCGACAACGACCGGCTCGCCGCGCTGGTGGCCGCCCTGGTCGACGCCGAACTGCTGGTGCTGCTCTCCGATGTGGACGGGCTGTACACGGGAAGCCCCTCCGATCCGGCGTCGCAACGGATCTCCACCGTTGCCCGGCACGAGGATTTGTCCGGAATTAGCATTTCCAGGCCAGGCAAGTCGGGCGTGGGCACCGGAGGGATGGTCACCAAGGTCGAGGCGGCCCAGATAGCGACGGGCTTCGGCATCCCGGTGGTGCTCACGAGCGCGCCACTGGCCGGTTCCGCGCTGGCCGGCGACGAGGTCGGCACGCTGTTCCGGGCGGCGGAAAAGCGGCCGGCCGCCCGCCTCTTCTGGCTCGCGCACGCGACCGCCCCGCGCGGCCGGCTGCACCTCGACCCGGGCGCGGTCACCGCCGTGGTGGCCCGGCGCAAGTCGCTGCTGCCGGCCGGCATCACCGCGGTGGACGGCTCGTTCGCGGCCGGCGATCCGGTCGACCTGGTCGACAGCGAGGGCGCGCCGGTGGCCCGCGGCCTGGTCAACTACGACGCCGTCGAGCTGCCCGCGCTGCTCGGACGGTCGACCCCCGAGTTGGCCGCGGCACTGGGCCCAGGATATGAACGAGAGGTCGTCCACCGGGACGACTTGGTTCTTCTCTAAGGAGTGCGCGATGACGTCCGTGCTGCAGCAGGCCTCCGACGCGCGCGCGGCCTCGATCGACCTGGCCGCCGCGACCCGCGCGGAAAAGGATCGCGCGCTCCTGCTGATGGCCGACCGGCTGGTCGAGCGCACCGAGGACATCGTCGCCGCGAACGCGGCGGACGTGAACAACGCCCGCGATGCCGGGCAGTCCGAGGCGATGATCGACCGGCTCACGCTGACCCCGTCCCGGATCGAGGGGATGGCCGACGGCCTGCGTCAGCTCGCCGCGCTGCCCGACCCGGTCGGCGACGTGGTGCGCGGCTCGACCCTGGCCAACGGGCTCGAGCTGCGGCAGGTGCGGGTGCCGTTCGGCGTGGTCGGCATCATCTACGAGGGTCGGCCCAACGTGACCGCCGACGCCGCCGGCATCTGTCTGAAGTCGGGCAACGCGGCTCTGCTGCGCGGCTCCGGCTCGGCCTTCAGCTCGAACGCGGCGATCGTCTCGGTGCTGCGCAAGGCGGTGGCCGACTCGGGCCTGCCGGCCGACTCGATCCAGCTGCTCGACGCCACCACGCGCGACTCGGTGAAGGAGCTGATGCGCGCCCGCGGCCTGGTCGACGTGCTCATCCCGCGCGGCGGCGCCGACCTGATCAAGACGGTGGTCGAGGAGTCCACGGTCCCCGTGATCGAGACGGGCGTGGGCAACTGCCACGTCTACGTGGACGAGAACGCCGACCTGGAAAAGGCGCTGGCCGTAACGGTGAACTCGAAGACCCAGCGACTGTCCACGTGCAACACGGCCGAGTCGCTGCTCGTGCACATCGACATCGCCGACTCGTTCCTGCCGCTCGTGATCGAGGAACTGGTCTCGGCCGGAGTGACCGTGCACGGCGACCCGCGGGTGGCCGGTTACAGCGACGACGTCGTCCCCGCCACCCAGGCCGACTGGGGCAAGGAATACCTCTCGGCCGACATCGCGGTGGCGATAGTCGACTCGATGGAGGACGCGATCGACCACATCCGCCGCTACGGCACCGGCCACACCGAGGCCATCGTGAGCGAGTCGGTGACCGCGACCCGGCGCTTCGCGGCCCGTGTCGACGCGGCCGCCGTGATGATCAACGCATCGACCCGCTTCACCGACGGCGGCGAGTTCGGCTTCGGCGCCGAGATCGGCATCAGCACGCAGAAACTGCACGCCCGCGGCCCGATGGGCCTGCCCGAGCTGACCTCGACGAAATACATCGTCACCGGCAACGGCCACACCCGCTGAAATCTCCCTGCAACCGGACGGGCGCCTCGAGCGTGTAACGGCCGTGTCAGGCCTTGAGTTCGAGGAGTTCTACGCGGCCTACTTCCAGCCGCTGACGATCCAGCTGTACGCGTACACCGGCGACCTGGCCGCGGCGCAGGACGTGGTGCAGGAGGCGTTCTGTCGCGCGCTGTCCCGCTGGCGCCGCGTGTCCACGTTGGACGAGCCGGGCGCGTGGGTGCGTCACGTCGCCTGGAACCTCGCGACCAGCCAGTGGCGGCGAGCCCGGCTGGCGGCCCGCTTCGCCCGCGGCCACCGCGAGGAGCACGCACCCTCCCCCGGTCCCGAACGGGTCGCGCTGGCCGCGGCGCTGGCGAAACTGCCGGCCCCGCAGCGGCGCGCGGTCATCCTGTACTACCTCGCCGACCTGCCGGTCAGCGAGATCGCCGCGCAGGAGGGCGCTCCCGAGGGCACGGTCAAGTCCTGGCTGCATCGCGGCCGCGTCGCGCTCGCCGCCGAACTCACCGAGACCGAGAAGGGGGCTCACCGTGACTGACTTCGACATCGACCCGCTCGTTCGCGAGTTCGCCGAGTTCCGCGACGAGGTGGCTCCGCACGTCCGCTCGGCCGGGGTCGCGAAGACCCGCCAAACCGTACGAGTCCGCCGGCGCAACCACATGATCGCCGCCGGGATCCTCACCGCCCTCGCCATCATCGTTCCGGCGGCGGCGTACGGGACTCACCGCGAGACCGTGCCGGCCGGTCCGATCCGGCCGCCCGGCCCGGTGCAGGATCTCGGGAACGCCACGCTCGACCTGCCGCCGTGGGCGCCCGACGCTCTCCTCGCCGGCTGCCCCTCCGGCCGGCTGGTCTTCCGCAACGACTCGCACCCGATCGGCGGCGCCAAGTCGATCCACCTCGAGCAGGTCGTCCACGCCGACGTCGACCACGACGGCACCGTCGACGCCGTGGCCCGTTTCGCCTGCGTCGACGCCGCCGCCGACGTCAGCACGTATCAGGTGGTCGCGTTCGCGGCGGACAACGCCATGCGCGGGCAGGTCGCCGTGCAGACCGGCCCGGTCAAGGCCATCTGCGACGTGCGCGCCGACGCCGACGGGACGGTCTCGATCGAGGTCGGCGACTTCCCCGCGCCGCTGCGCTGCCTCGTACGCCAGCAGGCGCCTCTCATGAAAACCCAGTGGCGGACGTACGCGTGGACGGGCGCCCAATTCGCGCAGAGCGCCGGACCGACGTCGTTCCCCCGCGTCGTGACCACCGACGACCTGCGGGTCTTCACGGACGGCTTGGTCGTCTTCAACGGCGACGAAGGGATCATGGACTTCACCGTCGGCAACCACGGCAAGTCGCCGGTGCCGTACCAGGCGGTCTTCGCGATGCCGGCCGGGACGAAGCTCAAAAGTATCGAAGGCGGCTGCGCCGGACCGCCGCCCGGATACCGGGGTGGCAACCTCACCTGCGGCGGCACCGTCGATCCGCAGACCGGCCTGTGGCTGATGTTCCGCTTCACCCGCACGGACGCTCGGAGGCAGACCACCCCGATCACCGTGCACGTCCGGCCGTCGCCCGGCTACACCGACCCCAACCTGACGAACAACGACGTCTCGTTCACCTTCCGCTATCGCTGACGGGGGCTAGCGGCAGGCGCGCAGGACGGTCAGGGTGGTGTTCACGTCGAAGTTCGGGCCCTCGGCGCTGTCCCAGCCGCCGTCGGTGCGCTGGGTGGCGGCCAGGCGCTTGCGGGCCGCCTGCAACAGCCAGTCGTCGCCGAGGTGGACGCGGCGCAGGGCGGCGGCCATCGACGCCACGTCGGCCGGCGCCATGTCGTGCAGGCGGTCGCCGAGGACGAGCTGGACGCGGGCCGACTCGTAGAAGTACTGCTGGGCGTGGAGCAGGCCGGCCGCGTGCCAGCCGGTCGCGAGGAACGACGGCCAGGTGCCGTCGGGGCGCAGCTGGGAGTTCACGAAGGCGGCCGCGGCACCGAGCGTCTGGGCGTAGTGGGCCGGCAGGTCGAGGTGCGGGTGCAGCTCCACCTCGGCGACCGTGAACCAGAAGCCGGTCAGCGCGGTCAGGTAGAGCGTGGCCTCGGGGTCGCCGGGCATCGCCCAGGCGGGCGCCTCGGCGGCGAGCGAGTCGTGTTCCTGCCAGGTGCCGTCGGGGCGCTGCACCGAGGCGAGCCAGCGGAGCGCCCGGTCGACCACGCTGCCGTGCAGGCCGCCCAGGTCGTCGAGCTCGTTGAGGCGGAAGCAGGTGGCATCGACCGACGGGATCACGCCCTCGGTCGAGGCGGGCCAGCCGCCGGCCGCGATCTGGCCGGCGGCGATCCGGTCGATGATCTCCGGCGAGGGTGGCTGGCCGGTGCGAAGGTACGACAATCGGGCACGTTCGACCGGGTCGCCGTGGGCGACCACGTATCCGATCGCGGCGTCAATATCGACCACGACGTGACGCTACAACGCGGAGGGGCAAAGCGCCCCACGTGCCGTGGCCGGGGAGCCATATCGGCTCCCCGGCGTCACCGGTCAGTACGACGGCAGGGACGGGTCGACCGTGTTCACCCAGGAGACGATGCCGCCCTGGACGTGCACGGCGTCCTTGAAGCCGGCCGCCTTGAGGGCCGCCAGCGCCTCGGCCGAGCGCACGCCCGACTTGCAGTGCAGCACGATCTGCCGGTCCTGCGGGAAGCGGGACAGCGCCTCGCCCGAGAGGATCTCGCCCTTGGGGATCAGCGTCGCACCGGGGATGCGGTTGATCTCCCACTCGGCGGGCTCGCGGACGTCGACCAGGAACAGGTCCTTGCCGGAGTCCTGCCAGTCCTTGAGCTCACGGGCGGTGATCGTCGAGTCGACGACCGCCTCCTCGGCCTCCACGGAGATCGCTCCGCAGAAGTCGTCGTAGTCCTCCATGAGGTCGGTGAGCGTGGGGTTCTCGCCGCAGAGCACGCAGTTCGGGTCCTTCCGGACCTTGATCTTGCGGTACTCCATCTCGAGGGCGTCGTAGACCATCAGCTTGCCGACGAGCGGCTCGCCGATGCCGGTGATCAGCTTGATCGCCTCGTTGACCTGGATCGAGCCGATCGACGCGCAGAGCACGCCGAGGACGCCGCCCTCGGCGCAGCTCGGGACCATGCCGGGCGGCGGGGGCTCCGGGTAGAGGCAGCGGTAGCAGGGCCCGTGCTCCTCCCAGAACACGGAGGCCTGGCCGTCGAAACGATAGATCGAACCCCAGACGTACGGCTTGCCGAGCAGCACGGCGGCGTCGTTGACCATGTACCGCGTCGCGAAGTTGTCGGTGCCGTCGACGATCAGGTCGTACTGGCTGAAGATCTCCATGACGTTGTCGCGGTCCAGCGCGGTGTTGTGGATGACCACGTTCACCAGCGGGTTTATCTCCCGGATGCTGTCCGCCGCGGACTCGGCCTTGGGCCGGCCGACGTCGGAGACGCCGTGAATGATCTGGCGCTGGAGGTTGGACTCGTCGACCGTGTCGAAGTCGACGATGCCGAGCGTGCCCACCCCGGCGGCAGCCAGGTAGAGCAACGCCGGCGAGCCCAGGCCACCCGCGCCCACGGCGAGCACCTTGGCGTTCTTCAGCCGCTTCTGCCCGTCCATCCCGACGTCCGGGATGATCAGGTGACGTGAGTAGCGGCGGATCTCGTCGATGGTCAGCTCAGCGGCCGGCTCGACGAGCGGGGGCAATGCCACGGTTCACTCCCCGGGTTGGTGGTAAGGATCGCTAGCCATTGTTGCTCGTTCATCTTCGTCGTAGCCATGACGTTGCCCACCGGCCCGACATGCGGGATGAGGGAATTTTTCGGCGGTCACGGCGCGGGCGGGCCGGTGTAGCGCTTGCCGTTCGGGAACGGCCAGGAATTGGCCACGCAGCCCTTCAGGCCGAACGTCTGCTGCATCATCACGGGCGCGAGGCGGCCCCGGCCCGGGCAGGCCTCGTGCCCGTGACCGAGCTGGTGTCCCACCTCGTGGTTGATCACATAGGCGCGGTACGTGGTCAGCGGCGCCCCGTAGCCATGCACCGCGCCCTCCCAGCGGTCGTCGTTGACGATCACCTTCTGGGACAGGCGGCAGGACGTGTACGCGCCGGTCTCCAATCCTCCCGTGCGGCACATCCGCTCGGAGGTGCGCGCGGAGGCGAGGTAGATGGTGAACTCGGCATGCACGGCCACGGGAACCCGCTGGAAGCGGAACCGGCGCTCGGCGATCCAGCTGCGGCGATCGCCGAGCGTGCGGTCCACCTCGCGGGCGAAGGAACTGGGCGCGCCGAAGGTGGCCGGCTTCTCGATGGCGAGATGGAAACGGCGGATCGGCCCCGCGCCG
Organism: Paractinoplanes globisporus DSM 43857; assembly: GCF_000379645.1. GTDB lineage: Bacteria > Actinomycetota > Actinomycetes > Mycobacteriales > Micromonosporaceae > Actinoplanes > Actinoplanes globisporus. Next base: position 16,626 of record NZ_KB903309.1, on the reverse strand, counting down.
CCGAGGACCGGTCCGGTGCCGGTCACGTACTCGAAGGAACCGCTGGTCCCGGCGGCGCGGACGATCACCCTCGTCGACGGCGCGGCCTTCGACGGCGCCGCCGACGGATGCCGGCTGACCAGCAGGGGCGTGGCCGCCGGGACGACGATGCGGTCGCCGTCGCCGCCGTGCAGATACCGGCCGAGAAACACGACGGAGGCCGCCAGCAGCAGGTAGGTGAAGACGGTGAGCACGCGCCGGCGTCGCCGCGCCGGGCGCGGCTCCTCCTCGAAATCGCGGAACGGAACCGGAGCCGGTGGGGGCGCGGGCCGGGTGAGCGGGGTCCGGCGCATCGCCGGCGGGTTCCGGGTGGGATCCCAGACTCGCGTACGGGGGTCGGCCGGGCTGCCCCGATCGGCGGTCCCGACGGCGTGATGCCTTCCACCCGTCCCACTCATGACACAGCCGAGCGTGCCACGCCGAAACGCGGTGTATCAGGCGTTTTGCCAGCTACAGGGCGGGGCCGGTGAGGAAACCGTTGCCCGCGCGCGGCCAGGGGTAGGGCTTGCAGCCGCGGGTGGTGAGCGTCTGCTGCACCATCACCGGGGCCGGGCCGCCCGCCCGCGGACATCCCTCGTGACGGTGGCCCAGCTCGTGGCCCACCTCATGGTTGATCACGTACTGCCGGTAGACCGCCAGCGGGATCTTGGCGTTCACGTACGGCTTCGCGGACAGCCGCCAGCGATCCAAGTTGATGATCACCTTGCCGACGGCCCGGCACGACGTGTACGGGACGCCGCCGATCCGGATGTTCGTGCCGCCGCGCTCGCACAGCTGCCCGGCCGTGTCCCGGGTGGCCAGGAAGATCGTGAAGTCGGCGTGGTCGTTGCCGGCCACCATCTGCAGGCGCACCTGGCCGCCGCCGATCCAGCTGCGCGGGTCGCCGAGGGTCGCCCGCACCTGCTCGGCGAAGGCGGTCACGTCCTCGTTGCTGCCCTGCTCGACGGCCACCCGGAAACGCCGCAGGGCGCCCTTGCCGCCGAGGACGGGACCGCGCGTCATCGCGTACGAAAACTTGCCGGAACCATGGGCCGGAACCGCACCCGGCAGACGAAGCTGATCCACCGCCGGGCTGGTGGGGGCTGTCTCCAGGATCGGCGCCGCCGAGGGCGAGGGGGACGCGGAAGCGGAAGGGGACGGCGACGGGGAGACGGAGGGGGTGGCCGCCGGAACCTGGGCGGCCTCCGAGCTCAGGGAATGCCCCAGCAGCAGGCCCGAGGCCGTCACGATGGTGAAGACGAGCAGCACCAGCCACCACCGGCGCCAATGGTCGGGCTCGGCGGGCGGCAGAGATGCTTGCGAGATCATCGATCGCCAGCGTCTCATACGCGTCGATCGCTGTCCTGCCGGGTGGATCTTGTGTAAGGCGGGTCGCTATCCGGCGATCGTCGCCGGTTTCTCGTCGAGCATGCCGACGATGGCCCGGGCCACCAGACGCGGCACCTCCATCTGCGCCACGTGGCCCACGCCCGGCAGAATCAGCAGACGGCTGTCGGGGATCGCCCTGGCCACCTGCGCGGGCACCCGCGGATCGACCAGCTTGTCGGTGAGACCGCCGATGACCAGCGTCGGCGCGGTGATCTCGGTGGCCAGCCGCCACAGCGAGTTGCGGCCGGGAAGGTAGGCGCGCAGGAAGCTGGAGACCAGGCCGCGCAGCGTGCGCAGGTACGCGTTCGGGTAGTGCGACACCGTGTAGCGCAGCTTGATCTCCTCGACCGCCTCGGCCCGCCGCTGCGCGCTCGCCTTCCGGGTGTCGCCGAAGCACGCCTCGAGGACCTGCTCGGTCATCTCCTCGACCGAGAGGCGGGCCATCCCCCACGCGAAGATCCGGTCGGCCCGCGGGAGGGCCAGCAGCGGCAGGAAGGGACCGTGCGCCGTACGCCGTGGATCGAGGAAGGGCATGGCCGGGGAGATCAGGGTGAGCGTGCGGACCAGGTCGGGCCGCAGAGCCGCGACGCGGACGACGATCGAGCCGCCGAGCGAGTTGCCCACCAGGTGCACCGGGCCGCGGTCGGCGTGCTCGAGATAGCCGATCAGCGTCGCCGCGAACGCCGGGATCGAGTAGCGCGGGCTCGGGTCGCTGTAGCCGAAGCCGGGCAGGTCGACGGCCTGGCCGTCGAAGCGGTCGGCGAGCAGGCCGGCGACATCGGTGAAGTTCTGCGAGGAGCCGCCCAGGCCGTGCACGTAGACGGCGGGCTCGGCACCGGCCGCGGTGGCCGGGGTGTCGCGGACGTGCAACATCGCCCCGCCGATGACGACCCGGCGCGCGGGCCACGGGGGTGGTGCGTCGCCGTCCGGCAGCAGCAGGCCGTCGTCGGCAAGGATGGCGCCCTTCATCGAGACAAGAGTGCCTCAAGCCGGCGGTTCACGGCGGCCAAAGTGGCACGAACCATGGCATGCCTGTCGTCACCGGTCACCACGGCCGAACCGGCCAGTTGTTCCACCCAGCCGTTGCAGGACAGCAGCAACACGACGACCGCCACCTGCGAGTTGCCGAACGGGACGGAGGCCGCGTGCTCGACGAAGCAGCGGGCCGGGCCGTCGGGGTGGTCGGAGGAGGCGAGCAGCTCGTCGACCGCGCCGACGGTGGCCATCGCGCACAGCCGCAGCAGGTAGCCGTCGACGGCGGGGCCGCTGGCGCTGCCAGAGGTGGAACGGCCGCCGACGGCGAGGCGAACCTCGACGGTGGCGTCCGAGCCGAACGTGTTGACGTGCACGTTCTCGAGGACGATGCGGGGGCCGGGGTGCTCGCCGGGGTAGAGCGGGCGCGGTGGGCGGGGCTCGTCGGCGGGGACGACCTCGGCCTGCTCGACGCGCTCCGGCTCCGGGGCGCGGACGGGCTCGGGCTCGGGGCGGGCGTGCTCGGCCGGCCGCTCGATCGGCCTTTCGATCGGCCGCTCGGTCGGGGCCGCGGCCGCGGCCGCCGGCGACACCGGGCGGACCGGGGGCAGAGATACCGGACGCGCGGAAGGCGGAGACACCGGACGCGCGGAAGGCGGAGACACCGGACGCGCGGGAGACGGAGACACCGGGCGGGCGGGCGGCGGGGCCAGGGTCTGCGCCCGGGCCGGCGCTGGTGTCTCGGCAACCGGAGCCGGGGCGGCGGGTGGCGCGTTACGCGGCGGCGACGGCGGTGAGACCGGGGCGTTGGCCGGGGCCTCGCCCTTCATCGCGGCGTCCAGGCCCATGCGCTCCTGCAGCAGGCGGGCCACGCGGCGGCTGACCTCGGCCGGGTCGGCGCCCTCGGCAAGATCGAGGCGCAGGCTGTGCGCGCCGGTCGGGGTCGAGCGCAGCGAAGCGTCCCGCACGCCGTCGACGCCCCGCACCGCCGCCAGTATCGCCTGCACGTCGAAGCCTTCCTGCCGCTCGCGCGGCCTGACGTCACCGCGGCGCAGGTGCGTCGCGATCCGGGCCAGGGCCGGGGTCTCGGCCGTCGGCTCCGTCAACGGAGGCTCCGGAACTCTCGGCACGTCCGGCTGGGCCGGCACGCGCTGCGGCAGTACTCGTGGACCGGCGTCGCCCGGTCCGGGATCGGCCGCCACTCTCCGGAGCGAGCCGGGATCGGCCGGCACGCTCTTGAGCAGGCCGGGGTCGGCCGGGCTGCTCGTCCCGCCGCCGGCCGGTGGCCGGTTGCCGAAGGCCGCGTACGCCGCGGGCGGGGTGTAGCCGGACGGCTCGGCGGGCGGCGCGGGATCGTACGAAATCCGGCGCGGGAAGCTCGATGGATCGTACGTCGGTCGCGCCGGCTTCGCCTCATCGGCCGGAGACGCCGGAGGCATCGGAGACGCCGGGTGCACCGGGGGTGCCGGGGGCGGCTCGGGGGTGCCCCACTCGGCCCGGCGCGCGGCCGGGGCGGTGGGCGGCGCGGCCTGGGCGGCCGGCGCGGCCGGGCGCACCAGCGGGACCGCGGCCCGCTGCGGCGGCGCCGGCGGGGTTTCCTCGAGGTCGCCCTCGTACGGGTACGGCGGCGCGCTGTTCGGCGCGGGCAGGTCGTAGGGGCTGATCGGCTCGACCGAGCGCAGGCTGGTGGGCCGACCCGCCCGCGAGGTGAGCCCCGCTTCCCGGCCGATCGCGCCGGTCGTCTCGCCCAGGTCTCGCGGAAGTTGCGGAGTCAGCGGCGGCGGGAGTGGGGCCGGGGACAGGCCGGGCTCGGCCCGCGGCGCCGACGTCAGGCCGGACTCGTTACGCGGGGCCGGTGGCCGGGTCTGCTCGGCGCCGGGCGGGGTCAGGTGGGCCAGCAGATCGGAGTAGCGCGGGCGGGCGTCCGCCCAGCGAGCCGCGGCCGGCTCCTCCCCGGACGGGGGAATTTCGGCGGGCCGCGGAGGCTCGTAGGACGGAGGTTTCACGTCGTACATCGACAACTTCGACTCGTACGTGGGCGGCTTGGCGTCGTACGCCGGCGGCTTTGAATCGACGAAGCCGGGCGGGGCGGGCGCCGGAACCGGTGGGGCCGAGGAGGGCTGAGCCGGGATGGGCTGGGCGGGAGCGGGCTGGACGGTGCCGTACGGGCGGTCGACCGGGGGATATGCCTGATTACGCGGAAACGGCGTGGGACGGCGCCAGGCGGGTACGTCGTTTTCCGTGTCGAGCGCGGCGCCGGTGTTGGACCAGGGACTATCCTGCGTCGCCCAGCCGTTCACCCGAGTGCGCTCACGAGAATCGGCACTGTTGCCACCCTCCGCGGCTCCAGTGTCTCCGGAATGCCCTGATTCATCCACCGCGTGCTCCTCGCTCGCCCGTGCTGAGGCTACCGTGTGGGTGCGGTGGCGATAAGTTGCAGCGTCGCGACAATTGACCGGGCGGCCGCGACGAGCGCCGATCCGGGCAAACCGCGCCGACCGAACCGCGGGGACCAACCCCCTGGAGGGTAGAGAGACATGACCGCTGCGTCCGGCGGGGCACAGACCACCCGGCCCACCCGCCTGCCCCGCTCCGCTCGCCGCAAGCAGTTGCTGGCGGCGGCCCAGCAGATCTTCGTGGCGCACGGCTACCACGCCGCCGCGATGGATGACATCGCCGAGCGCGCCGGCGTCTCCAAGCCGGTGCTTTATCAACACTTCCCCGGCAAGCTCGAGCTGTACCTCGCTCTGCTGGACACGCACTGCGACGCGATAATCGCCAAGGTGCGCGACGCGATGCTGGCCACGCACGACAACAAGGAGCGGGTCAAGGGCGCCGTCCGCGCGTACTTCGATTTCGTCGACCACGAGAGCGAGGCGTTCCGCCTGGTCTTCGAGTCCGACCTGCGCAACGACCCGCAGGTGCGGCAGCGGGTCGAGCGGGTCGAGCAGGGCTGCATCGCGGCCGTGACCGACACGATCATCTCGGACACGGCGCTCGACACCGCGGCCGCCGAGTTGCTCGCCTCCGGCCTGGTCGGTGCGGCCGGACAGTCGGCGCAGTTCTGGCTGGCGAACGGTCGTCGTACGCCTAAAGCTGAAGCCGAAGCGCTCGTAGCTGCACTGATCTGGCGCGGCATCGCCAGCTTCCCCCTTCAGGACGGCGCAACCAGCGGTTCACCGGCGGAAATCGGATAACCTTTCCCGCGTAAGACCCGTACAGAGGGAGGGCCCCGTGGAGGTCAAGATCGGCGTGCAGCACACGCCGCGCGAGCTGGTGCTGGAGAGCGCTCAGACCCCGGCGGAGGTCGAGCAGGCCGTGACCGAGGCGATGGCCAAGGACAGCGTGCTGTCGCTCACGGATGAGAAGGGCCGCAAGGTGATCATCCCGATCGCCAAGGTGGCCTACGTGGAGATCGCCGAATCGACCAACCGGCCGTTCGGCTTCACCACCCGCTGAGGTTCCCGGAGGGCACCCCGTGCATCGGGCGTGCCCTCCCGTAACTCTGCTCCGAGGTGCCAGATCTCCAGGTCGGGTAGACTTGGGGTGTCGCCCGTCGACGTCGATCCGGTTCGCAGCCATTTCACCCCGCGAATCCGTTTCGCCGCGGGCGACCCGCGCGCGTGCGGCCCGCTTTCGAGCGTGTGGCCCGCGCCCTACCCAAAGCGCGCCCCAGCAATCCGACGGGCGCACCACGAGAGGCACCCGTAAAACTTCATGACAGACATCGAAAACTCCGAACCCGCTCTAGTTCCAGTCGTCAACCGCGCCCCCGTCCGCCCGGACAGCCCCACCTTTGCCGAGCTGGGTGTCCGGGCCGAGACCGTGGAGGCGCTGGCGAAGGCCGGGATCACCCGGGCCTTCGCGATCCAGGAGTACGCACTTCCCATCGCGCTGCGCGGCACCGACCTGATCGGCCAGGCGCCCACCGGCACCGGCAAGACCCTCGGCTTCGGCCTCCCGCTGCTCGAGCGCGTCCTCGCCCCCTCCGAGGGCGCCGACGGCAAGCCGCAGGCGCTGGTCGTCGTCCCCACCCGTGAGCTGGGCCTCCAGGTCGCGCGCGACATCGCCGCCGCGGGCAGCTCGCGCGGCGTGCGGGTGCTGCCGATCTACGGCGGCGTCGCGTACGAGCCGCAGGTCGATGCGCTCAAGAAGGGCATCGAGATCCTCGTCGGCACGCCCGGCCGCCTGCTCGACCTGGCCAAGCAGAAGCAGCTCAAGCTCAACTCGATCAAGGCGCTCGTGCTCGACGAGGCCGACCGCATGCTCGACCTGGGCTTCCTCGAGGACGTCGAGAAGATCCTGGCGATGCTCCCCGAGGAGCGGCAGACCATGCTGTTCTCGGCGACGATGCCCGACCCGATCGTGGCTCTCTCCCGCCGGTTCCTGAGCCACCCGGTCACCATCCACGCGGGGCACACGTCCGAGAGCGGCCCGTCGCCGCTGACCAAGCAGGTCGTCTACCGCACCCACCCGCTGAACAAGCTGGAGATGGTGGCCCGCATCCTGCAGGCCCGCGGCCGCGGCCTCACCATGATCTTCTGCCGCACCAAGCGGGCCGCCGACCGCGTCGCCGAAGACCTCGACTTCCGGGGCTTCGCGGTCGCCGCCGTGCACGGTGACCTCGGCCAGGGCGCCCGCGAGCGGGCCCTGCGCGCGTTCCGTACCGGCAAGATCGACGTGCTGGTCGCCACCGACGTCGCCGCCCGCGGCCTGGACGTCTCCGGCGTCACCCACGTGATCAACTACGACTGCCCCGAGGACCCCGACACCTACACGCACCGCATCGGCCGCACCGGCCGGGCCGGCGCGACCGGCGTCGCGGTGACCTTCGTCGACTGGGAGGACATGCCGCGCTGGGTCCTCATCGACAAGTCGATGGGCCTGAGCATGCCGCAGCCGCCCGAGACGTACCACACGAGCCCCGCGCTCTACGCCGACCTGGACATCCCGACGGAGGTCTCGGGCACGCTGCCGACCGCCGAGCGCAACCGGGTGGGTCTGGCGGCCGAGGTCGAGGAGGACCTGGGCGGCGGGCGCCGGCGTCGCGAGCCCACTCGCGGCGGTCGTCCGCGGCGCGGGCGAAGCGGTGGGCCGGGCTCCGACGAGGCGGCCCCGGCCGAGAGCGCCGACACGGCCGAGCGGCCCAAGCGCCAGCGCCGTCGCCGCCGGGTGGGCGACGATGACGCACCCCTTGCCGGTACGCCGGCCGGCGCGCCCGAGGCGGATCTCGCAGCGGACGCGTCCGAGGCGGTCGCCGAGGCCCCGAAACGGGCGCGGACGCGTCGCCGGGCGCCGGCCACCACGCTGCTCTTCTCCGCCGGCGACGAAGGTGCCGCGGAGTCGGCGGTTTCCGGGGCCGCGCCTTCGATCGGCTCCGACTCCGACTCGCTTTCCGTCGGCCGGGAGTCTGCCTCGTCTTCCGTCGGCCTGGATTCTGGCGCCGATTCCGATTCCGATTCCGACTCGGATGACGCCGACCGGCCGCGTCGCCGGCGCCGTCGTGGGGCCCGGGGCAATCGCGGGTCCGGCAGCTCGGCCGAGGCCGCATCCGACTCGTCTGACACGGCCGACACGTCCGACATGTCCGGCAGCTCCGAGTCTGGCGTGGGCACGACCGCCTGATCGTCTGCTTTGGGGCCCGGCCTTGGCCGGGCCCTTGCCATGCAGGACAGCCCGGAAGCCGCCGACGGCCTTGCGCCGCTCCTGGCTGATGCGCTCCGTCGGGACTCTTCTCTCCTCGTACATCTGAATGGCAAGAGAAAACGACGGAGAGTGAGCCCACCGGGTTACGGCGAGTCAGATCCAGCGGCGGGCGAGTTCGTCGAGAACGGCGACGTTCAGGCGGTTCGCCTCGACCACCTCGGCGACGAATTCGTCCTGCTCGTCGAAGGTCCACGGCAGTGCGTCGAGCAGGCGGCGGTAATAGCCTTTGAATGCCTCGACGTCGATGCCGGGAAAGAGGAAGAAGCGGTTTCCCTCGCTGTTCAGGCCATAGACGCGGGCGATCGCCTGGCCGAGGTATTGGCCGCCGGACATGTCGCCGAGATAGCGCGCGTAATGGTGCGCGATGAAGCCGACCGGGTGGGAATTGGCGGCGTAGCGCAATCGGGTGCAGTACGTCGTCGTGGCCGGATGGGCGGCTATTCGCTCCGCCCAGCGCGGCCCGTGCAGGAATCGCAGGTCGGCCTCGATCGCGGGCAGCCGGATCAGCTCCGGAAAGACGAAAGCGCGGGCGATCGGGTCGTCGGCCATGGTTCCGGCGGCCAGTTCGAGCGCCTCGTAGAGGAACCAGTGCTGAGCGGCCAGATCCGCATAGGCGACCCAGGAGAGCCGGCCGGTGGCGAGCGCCTCCAGGAATCCGTTTGCCTGGGCTGCCTCGTCGGCCGCTCGAGTGTCCCGGCGCAGCCGGGCGGAGAGCCGGTCGGCCCCCGGTGGGTCGGCCATGAAGGACATCGGCGGCGCACCTCGCTTCTAGCGCCGACAGCGTATCTATAGATCCACTTCTCGGCCCAGTCTTTGTGCGACGTGTGTTGGGCCACCGGTCGCTTCCGTGCGCCGATCGGCGGCCGCGACGCGGGCAGAATGGAGAGATGCCACAACCGCTCACCGACGTGCTCGCCGAGGTACGCACTCTTCTGCTCGACCCGGGTCTCACCCGTGCCGTCGCCGCCGGCCGCCGCCGGGGGCACACACCCACGGTGACCAGGGCAGAGTTACGGCCGGTGGCATTGAAGAGCGGACCGCACCTACAGATCGTCACCGACGATGGAGCCCGCCCGTTCACCCGCAACGTAGCGCCCGGCGCCGAGGCGGAGGCCGCGGTCGATGCCCTGCTGGCCGAGCCGTTCGGGAACTGGCACGTGGAGACGTCGGCGACAACCGTGCAGGTGCGAATCACCAAGAAGGGTGACGCGCAGGTGCACCGGGGCGCGGCGCCCGACGCGGCGCCGGTCGCCGGCCACGACCGAGCCAAGCAGTGGCTGCTCGATCCGGGCGACCCGCTGTTCACGGTGGTGGGCGGCACGGCGGCCAAGCGCCGGCAGGTCGACGCGTTCCTGCGCGCGCTCGCCGCGACGCTGCCCGACACGTTGCCGTCGCCGCTGCGCGTCGTCGACCTGGGCTGCGGAAACGCCTACCTCACCTTCGCGGCATACCGCTATCTGGCCGCGCGCGGCGTCCAGGTCCAGGTCGTGGGGGTCGATGTCCGTGAGGATCAGCGCGTACGGAACACAGCCGTCGCGTCGGAGCTGGGCTGCTCCGCCGATGTGACCTTCGTGGCCGGGACGATCTCGTCGGCCGACCTGCCGTTCACGCCCGATCTCGTGCTCGCGCTGCACGCCTGCGACACGGCGACCGACGAGGCGCTGGCCCGCGCCGTGCAGTGGTCGGCCCGCTGGGTGCTGGCCGCGCCGTGCTGCCACCACGACATCGCCGCCCAGCTCAAGGGCGGTGCCGCGCCGGCGCCGTTCGGCGAGCTCACCCGGCACGCGATCATGCGGGAGCGCTTCGCCGACGTGCTGACCGACACGCTGCGGGCGTCGCTGCTGCGCCTGAACGGCTACAGGGTGGACGTCGTCGAGTTCATCGACTCGGCGCACACACCGCGCAACCTGCTGCTGCGGGCCCGCCGCACCGACGCGCCGGCGACCCCTTCGCAACGGGCGGAGTATGAGTCCCTGACCGCCCAGTGGTCGGTGACGCCGGCGCTGGAGAAGCTGCTCTGACTAGACCGTCATGGTCCAGGCCGCGGTGTGCACCTTTCCGGCCACCTGGAAGTCGAAGAACATGCGGTAGACGCCCTCGCTCGGCACCGACAGCCAGAACTTGACCTTGCCGTCGACCAGCGTGGCCTCCGGGTGGACGTGCACATAGGCCAGGTCACCCTGACGAAGAACAACCAGATGTCCGTACGCGCCGAGATAGGGCTCGAGCACGGCCGGCTGACGGTCAGCCCCGGCGACGCTGATCAGAATCGGCTGGGTCGACCGAACGCTCGGGGCACCCTCGTACCCGACCGCGAACCCGTCGGTGGCCACAGCGTGTGTCGGAGCGGGCAGCCGAGCCGGCGCGTAATCACCGGCGACAGTGAGATCGCTGCCCAGCGTGGTCGCCACGGGCGCGCCGCCGACGAGAGCGGTGAAGTCGGCGATCATCCGGTAGATCCCCGGCCCCGCGAGCGTGAGGTCGATGCTCCAGGTGCCGTCGGCCGCCATGGCCGGGTGCAGGTGCTGGAAGCCGCTGAGATCCCGCCGGATCACGATCAGATGCAGCAACTTGTCGTGCACCACCTGGTACGTGGTGACCGGCGCCCCGCCCGCCCCGATGATGCGGAAGGCCAGCCGTTGCGGCCGCCCGGCGAGGAAGGTGGTCCGCGACGGCACCAGCGTGAGCCCGCCCGAGCTGAGCGAAAGCCCGCCGACGGCCGCGCCGGCCGAGGTGCCGGTCGGGCCCTGGCCGGTGGCGGTCTGGCTCGTCGTGCCGTCGGCGTTGTGCGTGTGCGGCTGGTTCTCGTCCATGACCATGCCCGCCATCGACCCGTCGGCGGCCGTCCCGGCCGGAGGCGCGGACGCGGAGGTGGCGCCGTTGTTGAGCCGTCCGAGCCCGTAGCCCGCGAAAAGCACCACAACCAGCAACGCCCCGAAGGCCGCGAGCCGAAATCCCGCCTGGTCCCCCGCCGCGGTCGTCTCGCTCGTGCCGGCCTCCGCCCGGCTCGCCGCGCCTGCTGTCTGGCGTCCTATCGCCGGCCGGCTCGCCGTGCCGGTTTCGCGCCCTGACGGTGGCGGGCCCGCCGTGGCGTTCTGGCGCTCCGGGGCTGGCGGGCTCTCCGCGCCGGCTTGGCGGTCCGAGGCCGGCGGGCTTGGGGGTGCCGACTGATCCCGGACCCGGCTGAGGTCGGTGGTCGGCTGGTCGGCGGCCGTGGGGTGGCCGCCGGCCGGGGAGGCGTCAGGCATGCGCGAGCTCGTAGCCGGCCTCGTCGACCGCGGCGCGCACGTCGTCGTCGGCGAGGGGCGTCTCGCTGGTCACCGTGACCGCGCCGGAGGCGAGGTCGACCCGCACGTCGGCCACGCCCGGCAGGGCGGAAAGCTCGCCGGTCACGGCCTGGACGCAGTGCGAGCAGGTCATCCCGGTCACGGTATAGGTGCTGGTCACAGCCATGGCGATGCCTTTCGGGGAGCTGCTTTCGGAAGCGCCGTGGAGAGCGCTTTGCGGAGGGCTTGTGCGGGCGCGGTCAGGACTTGACGAGCCTGGCGATCGCGTCGGAGGCCTCTTTGACCTTGGCGGTCGGGTCCCCGGCGCGCGCCGCGTCGACGACGCAGTGGGCGAGATGGTCCTCGAGGAGGCCGACGGCGACCGCCTGCAGCGCGCTCTTGGCCGCCGAGATCTGGGTCAGGACGTCAATGCAGTACGTATCCTCGTCGACCATCCGCTGCAGGCCACGGATCTGCCCCTCGATCCGGCGCAGGCGCCCGAGCAGGGCCGCCTTGTCACCGGAGTACCCATGCGGACCGTGCTCGTGCGGCATCGCGTCATCGGACATGCCCGCCAGCATACCCCCTCCCCGTATCCGTCGTGCGTCGCCTCCATCACTCATCCTGTCCGTTACCTGCCGGTTTGTCACGACCAGGCACTCCTCCGCGCGACCGGGGATCGCACTGTCGCGACCGGCCACCGCGGCATCGCGACGACACCGCGCTGTCGCGACCGGGCACCGCGCTGTCGCGACCCGGCACCGCACTGTCGCGACCCGGCACCGCACTGTCGCGACCCGGCACCGCACTGTCGCGACCCGGCACTGCGGTGTCGCGACAGGCCCCGCAGTGTCGCGACGGCGGCAGAGGATCGAGCGGTCAGGCGGAGATCGCCAGGGCCAGGGGCAGCACCCCCTCGGCGCCGGCACGGCGGAGGGCTCGGCCGGCCAGCGACATCGTCCAGCCGGAGTCGACCAGGTCGTCGACCAGCAGGACCGGCGCGTGGAGCCCGGGCAGCGCACCGGCCACCTCGGGCGGGACGGTGAACGCGTCGTGCAGCGCCCGGACCCGCTGGGCGCTGTTGCCCCGGGAGGCGGACGCCGTCGGCTCGGCCGTGGTGACCGCGCCTAGCAGCGGGAGGCGGCCGACCCGGGCGATGTGCTCGGCGAGTGAGTGGATGAGCTGGGGATGCCGGCGAGAGCCCACCTCGACCACCGCCGCCGGCCGCTGGGGCCAGGCGGCGTCGCCGTGGGCCCACGCCTTGAGGATCTCGACGACGGCAGCGGCCAACTCGTCGGAGATCGGGCCGTCGGACGACTCCGGGGAGACCACGGCACGCAGGCTGCCGCCCCAGCCGAGATCCGAGAGACGGCCCACGGCGCGACCCGAGCCGATCTGCTCGGCGGGACCGATCTTGCCCTTCAGCGAGATGCCGACGGCGGCCAGTCCGGTGGGCCACATCTTCTTGGGGGCGATCTCGGTGCCGGGGCGACCCAGGAACGCGTCGGCCGCGGCCAGGGCGGCCGGCGACACCTCGGCATCGAACAGCGGCTCGGCACAGTTGTCGCAACGGCCGCACGGCTTGGCCTCGGGATCGTCCAGGCAACGGCGCAGGAACTCCATCCGGCAGGCGGTGCTCTCCGCGTACTCAATCATGGTCTTTTGCTCTGCCGAACGTGCCTCGGCGACTCGGCGCAGGCGGGCGGTGTCATAGATCCACGACTCGCCGGTGGCCAGCCAGCCGCCGCGGGAGCGCCGGACCGCGCCGTCGACGTCGAGGACCTTGAGCATCAGCTCGAGGCGGGTGCGGCGGAGGTCGACCAGCGGCTCGAGCGCCTGCGTCGAGATCGGACGGTCGGGCGAGAGGTTGGCCAGCACCGAGCGGACCTGCTCTTCCGGCGGGAAGGCCAGAGACGCGAAGTATCGCCAGATCGCGGCGTCCTCCCGGCCGGGGAGCAGCACCACCTCGGCGTGCTCGACGGCGCGGCCGGCGCGGCCGACCTGCTGGTAGTACGCGATCGGGGAGGGCGGCGCGCCCAGGTGAACGACGAAGCCGAGGTCGGGCTTGTCGAAACCCATGCCGAGTGCGGAGGTGGCGACCAGCGCCTTGATCTTGTTGTCCAGCAGGGCCTGCTCGGCGGCGCGGCGCTCGGTGTCTTCCACCTGGCCCGTGTAGGAGGCGACCGGATAGCCCCGAGAGCGCAGGAAATCGGCGGTCTCGGTGGCCGCGGCGACGGTCAGCGTGTAGATGATGCCGGAGCCGGGGAGCCGCTCGAGATGATCGGCCAGCCAGGCCAGCCGGTGCGCGGGATGGGGCAGGTCGAGCACGGCCAGGCGCAGCGAGTCGCGGTCGAGCGGGCCGCGCAGGACCAGGGCGTCGCCGAGCTGCTCGGCGACATCGGCGGTCACCCTGGCATTGGCGGTCGCGGTGGTGGCCAGCACCGGCGTACGCACCGGGAGGCCGGCCAGGAACGTGCGGAGCCGGCGATAGTCGGGGCGGAAGTCGTGACCCCAGTCGGAGACGCAGTGTGCCTCGTCGACCACGAGCAGGCCGGTGCTCGCGGCGAGGCCGGGCAACACGTTGTCACGGAAGTCGGGATTGTTCAGCCGCTCGGGGCTGATCAGCAGGACGTCGACCGCGCCGGCACGGATCTCGGCCTCGATCTCGGACCACTCGTCGAGATTGGCCGAATTGATCGTGCGCGCCCTGATGCCGGCCCGGGCGGCCGCCTCGACCTGGTTACGCATGAGCGCGAGCAGGGGCGACACGATGACGGTCGGGCCGGCCGGCGGGTCGCCCGGAGCGGCCGCGACAGCGTCACGCAGCAGGGCGGTGGCGACGAAGTAGACGGCCGACTTGCCCCAGCCGGTACGTTGCACGCAGAGCACCCGCCGGCGATCGACGGTGAGCGCCTCGATGGCTCGCCACTGGTCCTCACGCAGGGTCGCGTGGTCGCCCGCCAGCCGGCGGAGCACCCCCTCGGCCCGCTCGCGCACGCCAGCTCGCTCGGTCTCGTCGGGCCCTATCCGCGTCGTCTCGGTCACCCGGCATGTCTATCAGCCCGGACCGACAAAACCCGGAGTTATCCACAGGCGACGAGTTATCCACAGGCCAGAGAAAAAGTTGCGCACGGCCCGTCGCCGCCGGTTGAGAATCGGGGTCTCTCGACGGCGGAAGGAGCCGATCATGCAACTTCAGCCCAGCTCAGGGCTTCAGCAAACCTTCGATCAGATCGCTCGCGCGATTCGTGCCTCCCGCGGCGCGCAGTGCTGCACCGAGCTCGTCGGCGCGCGTGCGGAAGGACTCATCGGCCAGCACCCGATCGACCGCCCTCCCGACCAGTTCGTGCTTCGGTTTTCCGGTGCGCAGGTCGAGGCCGGCGCCCGACCAGGCCACCCGCCGGGCCACCTCGGGCTTGTCGAGCGAGTCACCGGCCACCACGAGCGGCACCCCGGCCTCGATGCCGGCGAGCACCCCACCCCAGCCCCCGTTGGTGATCATGACGTCGACCAAGGGCAGCATCAGGTCGTACGGGAGAAAGGCGGCCGCCCTCGCGTTCGCCGGCAACGGGCCGAGCGTGGCCGGGTCCGCGCCGCCCGTCGTGATGACGACCAGCGCCTCCCGGTCGGCGAGAGCCGCCATGGCCGGCCGCAGCAGATCCCACGGATCGGTGTCGAGAGTCCCCTGGGTGACGTGGACGACCGTGCCGGCCGCGGCCAGTTCGGGCCACCAGGAGGGCAGTTTCGCCTCCGGCGCCAGTGGAGCCGTGGCGGCGATACGGCCCACGAAATGGACGTGATCAGGCAGGTCGGGGCGGGGATACTCCAACCCGGGCACACCCTGGGCCAGCACGAGATCGGTGGAGTAGATGCCGTCGAAGAGCCGCCCGGGCCGCACCGGGCCGAGTCCGGCGCTCGCCCGCAGCTCGTTGATTTTGGGGTCGCTAACCCTGCGGTAGACCGCACCGGTGACGCCCCGCAAGATGGCGTCACGAGTCCGGCCCGCGGGCCCGGTCGCCGGCGTCCATGGCGCGCCGAGCGGCGGCAGATATCGGCTGGTCAGCGAGAGCGGGGTGACCGCGACCGTCGCCCACGGAATCCCCAGCGCCTGCCCGGCTATCCCCCCGCCGAGGGCGACCTGGTCGGTGACCAGCAGGTCGTACGGCGCGCCCGCCAGGATGTCGGCGACCTGGCCCGCGGCCGTGCCGAACAGTATGTATTCGCCGTTGGCCTGGACGCCGCGCAAGCCCTTGCCATCGCCGATCTCCGGAAACGTCGCCGCCAGGTCGGCATCGTCGTAATCGGTCGCCTTGATCCAGGGCAGCCAGCTAGCCCCGGCGCCGGTGAAGCGGCCGCGATACTTCGCGCCCGTGTAACCGACGACCTCGTGCCCCCGGCGGACCAGCTCGGCGGCGATAGCGCTCATCGGGCCGACGTGCCCGGCGAAGGGCATCGACGCGACGAGGATCTTGGCCATGGGCCGACAGTAGCGGAGGTCAATGTCCTGGTGGTGCCCCCCGAGTTCCTTGACAAATTTATTTGTCGGTGACAGGCTCGGATCATGTCGAAGACGATTGCCGAGAAGCTCCTGATCAAGCCGAATTCGACGGTCTGGCTGTCCGACCCGTCCCGCCTGCCGCTGCTCACGCCAATGCCCGACGGGGTGCGTGAGGTGGAGACGCTCGCCACCGCCAGCACCGCCGTGCTCTTCGCCGACGACGCTGCGAGCGCCCGCAAGCTGCTCGAGGAGCACAGCGCCGACTTGGCGAAGCCCGGCGTGTTCTGGGTGGCCTACCCGAAGGGCAACAAGGCCGACATCAACCGCGACTCGCTCTGGCCGATCGTCGCCGACTTCGACATGCGCCCGTGCGGCCAGGTCGCGATCGACGACCGCTGGTCGGGCCTGCGCTTCCGGCCGAACCGCGAGGACGAGGGCCGCTTCACCGGCGGCGCGAACTAGCCCACCGCGTGGGCACCTCCGGGTCCGCCTGCGTCGGGCCCACGCGGCGTGCGGCCACGCCGATCGGGGCCACGCGGGCCAGGGCCACGCGGGCCAGGGCCACGCGGGCCAGGGCCACGCGGGCCAGGGCCACGCGGGCCAGGGCCACGCGGGCCAGGGCCACGCGGGTCAAGGCCACGCGGGTCAAGGTCACGGCGCCGCCGACCATTGCTCGCGCTGTGCTCGTCGCGATCGGTCGGGGAAGTCGGGTGATGAGGGTCAGCGGCCGAGGACGGAGCCGCCGTTGACGTTGATGATTTGGCCGGTGACGTAGCC
>NZ_KB903308.1 GCF_000379645.1 Paractinoplanes globisporus DSM 43857 | reverse complement strand
CACCCTCCACGCCGCCGCCACTGGCTGACCGCTCCCAAGCCCCCACGACGCGCGCCCACCCCCAACCCACCCGCGCGTCTACGCAAGCAGCGCCCCACGCCCACGCAAGCAGCGCCCCACGCCCACGCACGCAGCGCCCCACCCCAACGTGCGCAGAGCAGCGCGCCCAGGTGCGCAGAGCAGCGCGCCCAGGTGCGCAGAGCAGCGCGCCCAGGTGCGCAGAGCAGCGCGCCCAGGTGCGCAGAGCAGCGCGTCTTGGTACGCAGAGCAAAGGCACCGCGACAGGTCTACGACCAGCGTCGCGCGGATGCCGAGCCCGCCGGGAACGGTGGCAAGGACGGACACGACAGCGCAGCTGGACACGGCGGGTCGGCGCGGAGGCCGGGGCACCGCGAAGAGCCCGCCACCGCGAAGAACGCGGCACAAATAAGAGCACGCCACCACCAAGAGCGGGTCGCCACGAAGAGCGGGTCGCCGCGAAGGGTTCGGCACCACTAAGAGCGGGGCGCCGCGAAGCGCCCGGCATCGCGGGGACGGGGTCGCGGGGGAAGCGGGGTGGGCGGATACGGTGGGCGGGTGCGGGTGGTGAGTGAGCTGATCCTGGTTCGGCATGGGCAGAGCCTGTCGAACGTGGCCGTGCCGGCGGCGGACGCGCTGGGGCTGCTGGAAGCGGAGGTGGGCGGCCGCGACGCGGATGTGCCGCTCACCGAGTACGGCGAGGCCCAGGCGGCCGCGGTCGGTGGGTGGCTGGCCGCGCTGCCGCCCGAGCAGGTGCCCCAGGTGGTCATCACCTCGCCCTACCTGCGGGCCCGCGAGACGTGGCGGATCGCGGCCGAGGCGTCCGGCCTGGCCCTGCCGGTCCCGAAGACGGACGACCGGCTCGTCGACCGCCTCATGGGCGACCTCGAGCTGCTGACCCGGGCCGCGATCGCCCAGCGTTTCCCCGGCGAGGCAGCCCGCCGGGCTGAGGCCGGCAGTTACCGCTACAGCCCGCCGGGCGGCGAGTCCTTCGCCGATGTCGAGGCGCGTCTGGCGTCCTTCCTCGGTGACCTCAGCGAGGAGCACGCCGGCGAGCGGGTCGCTGTGGTCGCGCACGACGCCGTGGTGCTGATGATGCGCGCCGTCATCGAGGGGCTCGCCTGGGACGACGTGCTCGCCATGGAACGCGCCGAGGGCACGGTCCGCAACGCCTCCATCTCCCAGTTCCTGGCGCGCGACGGCCACCTGCGCCTGGTCCGTTACAACGCGGTCGACCACCTCCCCAGCGTCTGACGACCCGGCCCGATCACTCGGTGTCGGACCAGGTGCGCAGCTCGGTGAAGACGGCGGCATCCCCGTCGACGCGGACGGCGTCGGCGGGGATGCGTTTGTAGAGAGCCAGGACAAGGTCGCTCGCGGTGCCGTGCACGGTGGTCACCGGCTCGCCGCTCGCGGCCGGATCGAGCTGGACGCCGGCCGGGGACAGGTCGACCACCCAGCTCGGGCCCTCGATCGCGGTGAAGGCGACCCGCGCCGGGCGGTGCGGCCACTTGCCGAGGCTCGCCATCGCCACGCTCAGAAACTCGGCCACACCGTCCACGGCGACGGCGGCGGGCAGCGGTTCCGGCTTTCCGGCGGCTTCCTGAGCGTCGTACGCATGGACGGCGGCCTCCTGCACCTGATGGCGCGCGATCGCCCCGGCCGTCATGGGGGCGCCGGAGGCGGCCCACCACGTCCAGGCGGGGCTCTCGGGGCCGGCCGCGCGCAACGCGTCGAGCAGGAGCGCCGTCGACTCGGCCGACCACTCGAGCAGGTCGCCTTCGGGATCGGTGACGCCGCGCTGCTCGGTCGTCGGCGGCGCCGACGTGTCGGCCAGGCGCGTCACGACGGCCCAGAACCGCTGCACCTGACCTAGGTGATAGATCAGGTCGTCGAGAGTCCAGTCGGGGCAGCCGGGCACGGCAACCTCGAGCGACGATGCGGCCGCGGCGGCCGAGCGCAGCGCCGCGGACCGGTCGTCGACAAGGGTCAGCAGCTCATCGAAGGTCATGCCCCGGTTCTATCACCGGGGTACGACAGAAATGGCTCAGACGTTGAAGCCCAGCGCCCGCAGCTGCTCGCGCCCGTCCTCGGTGATCTTGTCGGGGCCCCACGGCGGCAGCCACACCCAGTTGATCCGGAAGTCGCTGACCAGCCCTCCGCCCGGCCCGGTGGTGAGCGCGGCCCGGGTCTGCTCCTCGATCACGTCGGTCAGGGGGCAGGCCGCCGAGGTCAGCGTCATGTCCAGCGTGACCACGTTCTCGTCGTCGACGAACGTGCCGTAGACGAGGCCGAGGTCGACCACATTGATCCCGAGCTCGGGGTCGACGACGTCCTTCATCGCCTCCTCGATGTCCCCGACCGAGGCCTTGGCAACGGGCGCGGCGGCGGCATTGAGGTCGACGGAAGGGGCCTCGGACGCGGTGCCGGCGGCGGCGCGCTCCTCAGCGAGCCACGCAGGAGTCTGCTCGGTAACAGAATTGTCGGTCATGCCTTCACCTCCGGGCTCACGCCCACATCGACCCCGGCCCGCGCCGCGGCATCCTTGAACGCCATCCACGGCAGCAGCGCGCACTTGACCCGAGCCGGGAACTTGGCCACCCCCGCGAACGCCACCGCGTCCCCGAGCACCTCTTCGTCCGGCTCGACCTGCCCGCGCCCCTGCATCAGCTCGACGAAGGCCTCGTGAATCGGCGCGATCTCGGCCGCCGAGTGCCCCACCAGCAGTTCATGCAGCACCGACGCGGAGGCCTGCGAAATCGAGCAACCCAGCCCGTCGTACGAAATATCGGAGAAATCGGAAGCGACCCGCACGGTGATCTCGTCGCCGCAGGTCGGGTTCACGTGATGAGCCTCCCCGTCGAAGGGATCACGCAGCCCACGGCCGTGCGGATGCTTGTAGTGATCGAGGATGATCTCCTGGTACAACGCGTCGAGCATCATCAGCCGAACACCTTTCGCACCTGGTCCAGCCCCCGCGCCAGCGCATCGATCTCATCGGTCGTCGTGTACAGGTAGAACGACGCTCGCGTCATCGCCGGCACCCCGAACCGGGCGCAGGTCGGCTTCGCACAATGATGCCCGACCCGCACCTCGACACCGATCGCGTCCAGGATCTGCCCGACGTCGTGCGGGTGCACCCCGTCCACGGCGAAGCTGAGAGTGCCGCCTCGCCCTTCGGGCGTCGCCGGCCCGAAAATGCGCACTCCAGGCACATCGCTCAAGGTCTTCAGCGCGTACGCGGTGATGTCCTGCTCGTGTTGATGGATGGCCTCCATGCCGAGCGCGCTCAGGTAGTCGACGGCGGCGCCGAGCCCGATGGCCTCGGCGATCGGCGGCGTGCCCGCCTCGAACCGGGCCGGCGGGGCCGCGTAGGTCGTCCGCGCCATCGTCACGGTCTCGATCATCGAACCGCCACCGAGGAACGGTGGCATCTTGGCGAGCAACTCGAACCGGCCCCACAGCACGCCGATGCCGGTCGGCCCGAGCATCTTGTGCCCGGTGAACGCGATGAAGTCGACCCCGAGCCCGCGCACGTCGACCGGCAGGTGCGGCACCGACTGCGAGCAGTCCAGAGCCACCAGCGCGCCGACCTCACGGGCCCGCGCGACGATCTGCGACACGTCGTTGATCGTGCCGAGCGTGTTGGACATGTGCACGACCGACACCAGCTTGGTGCGCTCGTTGACCAACTCGGCGAGGTGAGCGAGATCCAGCCGGCCGTCGTCGGTGATGCCGAACCAACGCAGCGTGGCGCCGGTGCGCTCGCAGAGCAGCTGCCACGGGACGATGTTGGAGTGATGCTCCATCTCGGAGATCACGATCTCGTCGCCGGGCTTGAGCGCCAGCATCTGCCCCGCCGAGTGCGCGATCAGGTTGAGCGCCTCGGTCGAGTTCTTCACGAAGACGATCTCGTCGGGGGTGCCGGCGTTGATGAACGCCGCGATCTTGGCGCGGGCCTCCTCGTACGCCGTCGTGGCCTCGGTGCCGAGCGTGTGCACCGAGCGGGACACGTTGCCGTTGTGCCGCTCGTTGTGCTCACGCATGGCCTCGAGCACCTGGCGGGGCTTCTGCGAGGTGTTCGCGCTGTCCAGATAGACCAGCGGGTGGCCGTTGACCTCCCGCTCGAGGATCGGGAAGTCGGCTCGCACCCGGGCCACGTCGAACGTCATTGTTCCCAACCCCCGTCAGGCCCGGGCGGCCACGTAGCGCTCGTAACCCCCGGCTTCCAGCTCCTCGGCCAGCTCCGGGCCACCCTCCTGCACGATCCGGCCGGCCACGAAGACGTGCACGAAGTCCGGCTTGATGTAGCGCAGGATCCGGGTGTAGTGGGTGATCAGCAGCAGGCCGGTCTCGCCGGTCTCGCGCACCCGGTTGACGCCCTCGCTGACGATGCGCAGCGCGTCGATGTCGAGGCCGGAGTCGGTCTCGTCGAGGATCGCCATCTTCGGCTTGAGCAGCTCGAGCTGCATGATCTCGTGCCGCTTCTTCTCACCGCCGGAGAAGCCCTCGTTGACGTTGCGCTGCGCGAACGCCGGGTCCATGTGCAGCTTCTCCATGGCCGAGCGCAGGTCGCCGGCCCAGGTGCGCAGCTTGGGCGCCTCGCCGTCGATCGCGGTCTTCGCCGTACGCAGGAAGTTCGCCACCGAGACGCCGGGAACCTCGACCGGGTACTGCATGGCCAGGAACAGGCCCGCGCGCGCCCGCTCGTCCACCGTCATGGCCAGCACGTCGTCGCCGTCCAGCGTCACCGAGCCGCCGGTGATCTGGTATTTCGGGTGACCGGCGATCGAGTACGCCAGCGTCGACTTGCCCGACCCGTTCGGACCCATGATCGCGTGGGTCTCGCCCGACTTCACGGTGAGGTCGACTCCCGCCAGGATCGGCTTCAGGTCGCCCTCGGGCAGCTTCACCGACACCTGCAGGTCGTGGATCTCCAGGGTGCTCACGGGTTAACTCCATTGCTCGGTGTATTCGAAACGTAGATGTCGCCGTCGCGGATCTCGACGGGGAAGATCGCCACCGGCTCGGTGGCGGGCAGGCCGGTGGGCTCACCGGTACGCAGGTCGAAGCGGGAGCCGTGCAGCCAGCACTCGAGCGTGCAGCCGTCGATCTCACCCTCGGAGAGGGGCACCGCGGCGTGACTGCACTCATCGCGTACGGCATAGAAGTTGTCGTCGTCCGCATGCACGACCGCGACGTCGATGCCGTTGATCTCCGTCGTGAGAGCGGTGCCCTTGGCGAGGTCGTCGGCCGGTCCGACGTACTCGAAAGTCATGCCCCCGCCAGTCGTGCTTCGATCGCGTCCCCCAGCCGCTCGCGGAGCGAGTCCACCGGGATCTTGTTGATCAGCTCGACGAAGAAGCCGCGGACGACCAGCTTGCGCGCCTCCTCCTCGGGGATGCCGCGAGCCATCAGGTAGAACAGCTGCTCGTCGTCGAAGCGGCCGGTCGCGCTCGCGTGCCCGGCGCCGACGATCTCGCCGGTCTCGATCTCCAGGTTCGGCACGGAGTGGGCGATCGCGCCGTCGGTGAGGATCAGGTTGCGATTGATCTCGTACGTGTCGGTGCCGGTGGCCGTGGCGCGGATCAGCACGTCACCGACCCAGACGGTCTTCGCCGAGGAGCCCTGCAGCGCCCCGCGGTAGCCCACGTAGCTGCGGCAGTCGGGCACGGAGTGGTCGACCAGCTGGCGGTGCTCGAAGTGCTGTCCGGCGTCCGCGAAGTAGAGGCCCCACAACTCGGCGTCGCCGCCGCGGCCGGCGTACTCCACGCTGGTGTACTGGCGTACCAGGTCGCCGCCGAGCGCCACCTGCACGTGCTGCACGCGGGCGTCCTTGCCGACCCGGAACTTCACGTGCTGCGCCTGCACCGCGCCGGCGTCCCACTCGGCCAGGGTGACGAACGTCAGCTGTGCGGAGTCGCCGATGACGACCTCGATGTTGTCGGCGAGCACCGCCGTACCCGTCTGCTCCAGAACAACGGTGACCTTGGCGAACGCACCCACCGCGACCCTGGTCCTGGCCGCGGCGGCGTCGCCGCCCTTGCCCACCACGCGCACGACGATCGCCTCGTCGGTCGACGTCTCCGGCGCCACCTCGATCAGCGTGACGCCGTCGGCGGAGCCGTAGGCCAGCGCGGAGATCCGGTCGAACGGCGTGAGCACCGCATCGGCCTGCTCGACGTGCTTGACCGCGACGCCGACCGGCAGCTCACCGTGCTCGACGACCGGCGCGACCCCGGTCAGCGTCGTGGCGGTGGCCAGCTCGCCGAGTCGCTTGAGCGGGGTGAAACGCCACTCCTCCTCCAGCCCCTTGAGGGCCGGGAAGTCGGCAACGTCGAACGACCGCAGCACCTGCGACTTGGTGCGGGGCGGGGCAAAAGTTTCCGTGGTCATGGTTTAACCGACAGCGCCTTCCATCTGGAGCTCGATAAGACGGTTCAGTTCGAGGGCGTACTCCATCGGCAGTTCCTTGGCGATCGGCTCGATGAAGCCGCGCACGATCATCGCCATCGCCTCGTCCTCGGTCAGGCCCCGGCTCATCAGGTAGAAGAGCTGGTCCTCGCTGACCTTGGAGACGGTCGCCTCGTGCCCCATCGACACGTCGTCCTCGCGGATGTCGACGTAAGGGTAGGTGTCCGAGCGGGAGATCGTGTCGACCAGGAGTGCGTCGCACTTGACCGTGCTCCTCGAGTGCGAGGAGCCCTCCATGACCTGCACGAGGCCGCGGTACGACGTACGGCCGCCGCCCCGGGCGATCGACTTCGAGATGATCGTCGAGGACGTGTACGGCGCGAGGTGCACCATCTTGGCGCCGGCGTCCTGGTGCTGGCCCTCGCCGGCCATCGCGACGCTGAGCACCTCGCCCTTGGCGTGCGGGCCGGTCATGTAGACGGCCGGGTACTTCATCGTGACCTTGGAGCCGATGTTGCCGTCGATCCACTCCATGGTCGCGCCCTCCTCGCAGGTGGCGCGCTTGGTGACCAGGTTGTAGACGTTGTTCGACCAGTTCTGGATGGTCGTGTACCGGCAGCGGGCGTTCTTCTTCACGATGATCTCGACGACTGCGGAGTGCAGCGAGTCCGAAGAGTAGATCGGCGCCGTGCAGCCCTCGACGTAGTGCACGTAGGCGCCCTCGTCCACGATGATCAGGGTCCGCTCGAACTGGCCCATGTTCTCCGTGTTGATCCGGAAGTACGCCTGCAGCGGGATCTCCACGTGCACGCCCTTCGGCACGTAGATGAACGACCCGCCGGACCACACGCTCGTGTTCAGCGCGGCGAACTTGTTGTCGCCGACCGGGATCACGGTGCCGAAGTACTCCTTGAAGATGTCCTCGTGCTGCTTCAGAGCGGTGTCGGTGTCGAGGAAGATGACACCCTGCTCCTCGAGGTCCTCACGGATCTTGTGGTAGACCACCTCGGACTCGTACTGAGCCGCGACGCCGGAGACGAGGCGCTGCTTCTCGGCCTCGGGGATGCCCAGCTTGTCGTACGTCGACTTGATGTCATCGGGCAGGTCGTCCCAGGACGCCGCCTGCTTCTCGGTCGAGCGCACGAAGTACTTGATGTTCTGGAAGTCGATCCCGGTGAGGTCGGCGCCCCACGACGGCATCGGCTTGCGGTCGAACAGCCGCAGGCCCTTGAGCCGGAGGTTGAGCATCCACTCGGGTTCGCTCTTCAGCGCGGAGATGTTGCGCACCACAGCCTCGGACAGCCCGCGCTGCGCGGTGGAGCCCGCGACGTCGGCGTCGGCCCAGCCGTACTCGTACTTGCCCAGGGCGGCGAGATGCTCTTCCTGAGTGACGATTTGGTCGGTCATGTATCTGTCCTAACCGTGGGTACGTCGTTTACACGCGCCGGGCCCGGGATGTGCGTCGTGCACACTCCGTCACCGTGCGCGATGGTGGCTAGACGCTGCACGTGGGTGCCGATGAGCCGCGAGATGACCGCGGTCTCGGCGTCGCACAGCTGGGGAAACTCGGCAGCCACGTGGGCCACCGGACAGTGGTGCTGGCACAGCTGCCCGCCGGTCGCGATCGTGGTCGCGTTCGCAGCGTAGCCCTCGGCGGTCAGCGCCTCGGCGAGCGCCTCCGCCCTCTTGATCGGATCGTCGCCGGCCTCGCAGATCGCCTGGCGGCAACGCTCCTCGAGCGCCGCGACCTGAGCGGCCGCGAACTCGCTGACCGCCTCCGGCCCGCCACGCTCGGCGATCCACCGCAGGGCGGCGGTGGCGATTCCGTCGTAGAAGTGCGGAAATGCCTCACGCCCGGCCGCGGTGAGCACGAATGCCTTGGCCGGCCGTCCACGCCCCCGGCGCCCCTGGTGACGGACCTCGCGGGTCTCGACCAGCTGCTCGGCGAGCATCGCGTCGAGGTGCTTGCGGATCGCGGCCGGGCTGAGCCCCAGCTGCGCCCCGAGCTCGGCCGCGGTGGCCGCGCCACGCTCGAGCAACAATTGAGCGACGCGATCACGGGTGCGCCCGTCCGACGCGCTGGCAGAAGCCACCGCACCGGTCTGGATCAGCACCTCTGTTTTCACTACGCCAACGTTACGTATTTCCGGCGAAGCCTGCAAACCGGCTCTCCGGTGATCCAGGCCACCGTGCTTCCGGAGCCGCCGAAAAGCCGTCGGACCCCCTGCGTACGATCGCAGAGGTGAAGCTCCCCGCCCTGCGCCCGATGGCCCTGGCGTCCCTGATCGCGAACATCGCGCTGGTCGTCACCGGTGCGGCCGTTCGTCTCACCGATTCCGGGCTCGGCTGCCCTACCTGGCCCAAATGTACCGGTGCGTCCTACACGACGACGTCAGCGATGGGCGTGCACGGCGTCATCGAGTTCGGCAACCGCCTGCTGGGCGTGGTCCTGTTCGTCGTGGCCCTGGCCTGCTTCATCTCCGCCTGGCGGCAGCGCCCCCGCCGGCCCCGCCAGGTGCGCCTCAGCCTCCTGGTCCTGCTGGGCATCCCCGGCCAGGGCGTGGTCGGCGGCATCACGGTCCTGACCGACCTGAACCCGTGGGTGGTCGGCCTCCACTTCCTGCTCTCCATGGCCTTGATCGCCGCCGCGTACGCCCTCTGGCACTCCACCACCGAGGGCGACGCCGAGCCGATCTACGTGGTCCCGCGCCCCCTGCGCCACCTGACCGCCGCCACCGCCCTCGCCAGCTCCGCCGTGATCGTCCTGGGCGTGGTCGTGACCGGCAGCGGCCCCCACTCCGGCGACAACGGCGCCAAGCGCAACGGCCTGGACCCGGCCGCCATCGCCCAGGCCCACGCCGACCTGGTCTTCCTGCTACTAGGGCTGACCCTGGGCCTGTGGCTGGCCTTCCGCGCGGTCAACGCCCCCGTTCCCGCCCGAGCAGCCCTGACGCTCCTTGTCATCGAGCTCTCCCAGGGCCTGATCGGCTTCGTTCAGTACTTCACTCATCTGCCGGTGGCGCTGGTGGCGGCCCACATGCTCGGTGCCAGCCTGGTCTGGACCGGTACGGTCGCCGTCCTCCTGGCCATCCGGACCCGGGCCGCCCTCACCGCCGTCTCCCCCTCCCCGGAGCAGGCCGTCTCCACACCGGCCAACACCCCGGTTTCTCTCTAGATCTTCCGCACAGCGGCTGGCGTCCGGCCGCCGTCCCATCTGCTGAACCGCCGTTCCGCGCCGGTCGCGCACTGGCGGGTGGCTGGGCCGGGCGCGCCATGGCCGGGCCACTGCCTGGTTGCGCGGGTGCGACCCGCCCGGGTGGGTGAATGGTTGGGCCGGGCGCGCCATGGCCGGGTCGCTGCCTGGTTGCGCGGGTGCGACCCGCCCGGGTGGGTGGATGGTTGGGCTGGGCGTGCCATGGCTCGGGCCGCTGGGTGGTTGCGCGGGTGCGACCCGCCCGGGTGGGTGGATGGTTGGGCCGGGCGCGTCATGGCCAGGGCCGCTGGGTGGTTGCGCGGGTGCGACCCGCCCGGGTGGGTGGATGGTTGGGCTGGGGGCGTGCCATGGCCCGGGCCGCTGGGTGGTTGCACTGGGTGCGGCCGCTCGCGGACGGCGTTGCGGCAGCTGCGCCGTATTCAGCATTGTCCTGCGACGGGCGACGGGCGACGGGCGACGGGCGACGGGCGACGGGCGACGGGCGACGGGCGACGGCGACGGGCAGCGGGCGGCGGGCGGGGGGTGTTCTCCACCCGCACCCAGCCGGACCGGAGCAGGGAGCGCCGCTGCCGCGCGTCTGGCCGGATCGGTGCGGCGGCGGCTTGCTCGGCCGGCTGGGTGGGGTGGGTCCAGCGGCACCGTCCGGTAGGCGCACGTGGACGGTGACGGTGGACTGCGGCGGCCGCCTAGGGAGACAGTCGGCGGCTGCTGCGCGCGCATTCAGGTGGTCTTGAGGCTCACCTCCGTTCTGGAGGCCCGCCGTGGCGCCGGAGAGGGAGCGCCACGGCGGGCTGCCGGTGGGTTGGCGGGCTCGGGCGCGGCCGGGGTCCCCTTTGGTGCCGCCGCTCCGGCTGACGACCCCTCGGGCGGGAGCCGGCGGAATGGGGACCCCGGCCGCGGTGGGACCGGGCTGAGACTGCGACCGGACGGGAACCGGTCGCCGGCGGGCTCAGCCCGGGAGCCGGCCTGCGGTCGGGGATCGGCCGCCGGTCAGGCTCAGGAACCGAAGGAACCGAAGGAACCGAAGGAACCGAAGGAACCGAAGGAACCGAAGGAACCGAAGGGGCCGAGGGGGCCGAGGGGGCCTGGCGGTCGTGCTGCGGTTGCGCATGGGAAGCAGCGTGGCCGGTCGGGGCGATCAACGATGGACGAATCCGTGGCCTGTGGACGACACGCCGTGTTGTCCACAGGGGCGCTGCCGAAAAGCCCAGGTCAGCGCGTTTCGTAAGTGGCGCGAGGGCACGCCTCACGCGAGAGACGCGCTGCGGCCGCGAGGGCGCGGGCGGGTCGCGCTTGGACGGCCGGGGAGGTCATCTTCCGGCGTGAGCGGCCTGTATCTCGTACGGGCAAAGGGGTTTTTAAAGGCGGGAGATGATCGCGTCGGCCAAGCGGGCGGCCGACAGCGGGGCCGTGCGGAAGAACAGCGACGGCTCGGTGAGCTCGAGTTCGAGCAGCATGGGGGCGCCGTCGGGGCCGGGGATCAGATCCACCCGGGCGTAGAGGAGGCCGTCGACGCCGCCGGGGATCGCGGAGAGCACCTGCTCGGCGGTGGTCAGCTCGGCGGGTGACGGGTCGCGCGCGTCGATCTGCTCGCTGCCGGGGTCGATCTTGCCCTCGTCGGGGCCGGTGAGCATGGGGCCCTTGCGGGCGGCATGACTGAAGGTGAGGCGGCCGGTGGCGTCGGGGAAGAAGAGCAGGGCCGTCTCGCCGGCGGTGTCGACGGCCTTGAGGTACGGCTGGACCATCGCGGTGCGGCCGGCCTCGGTCAGGCGGGTGACGTGCGCGGCGGCCTTCGAACGGTGCCCGGGCAGGGTGTAGCGGCCGGTGTCCTGGCTGCCGGCGCTGATGGTGGGCTTGACCACCCACTCGCCCTCGAACGGCGGTGTCCACGTCTCGCCGGGCGCCACATAGGTCGTGGGGGTGATCGGCACGCCGGCCGCGGCGAGATCGCTCAGATAGCGCTTGTCGGTGTTCCACACCAGGACGTCGGCCGGGTTGAGCAGGCGCGGCACGCTTCGGGCCCAGGCCAGGAAGGCGTCGCGGCGCGGGACGTAGTCCCACGGGGAGCGCAGGATCGACAGGCCGTAAGCATCCCAGTCCGCGGACGGGTCGTCCCAGCTGACGGCATCGACCGCGACGCCGCGCGACCGCAGCTCGTCGCGAAGGGGGAAGTCGTCGTCCCAGAGGGACGGAAAGAGATCACAGGTAACGAGGGCGACCCGGGCCTGGGCCCGGGTCGCGTCGATGGTGGACTCGGACAAAATCAGCGGGCCATGGCCCGGCGCGACATGGAGCGCCAGAGGTCATTGCTGGGTCGCATCTGCTCCAGGAGCTCGCGCTCCCACTCGTTCTCCACTTCGACGCCGGCGCTCTCACACGCCTGGCGCGCGACGTCGGTGTCGTCGGCGAACTGGTCGGACCACTCGCCGTCCTGGCCGACGAGGACAATGCGGGCACCACGCTTGCCGACGTACTCGATGACCGCCTTCGCGCCGCCGTGGCCGGCAGCGAAAAGCTTGATCCCCGCGGTCAGTGTCGTATCGGAACCTTGAGCCATGACCGGCAGCCTAAGCAGATCCGACCCCGGAGCAAGCATCAACAGTGCCATTTTGTGATGCCTATTACCTGCGGGTATGCGATTTCGCGGCATTGGTATGGACCAATTGTGCCCGAAATGCCCGCATCAACAAGTTTCCATCTTCGGGGTGATCACCCGTAACCCGAGAGCCGGACATTTACGCTCAAACGAGGGCGTCGACCGCCACCGCGATGAAGAGGATGGTGAGGTACGTGATGCTCCAGTGGAACAGGCGCATCGGCTTGGCCGGCTCCCCCTTGCGGGTGCGCTGGACCAGCAGAAACGCCTCGCCGAGGAACAAAGCACCCGTGATGATCGCGGTAATGCCGTAGATCGGGCCGAGCCCGAGCGGCCAGGCGGCCAGCGAGGCCACCACGGTGAGCACCGTGTAGAGCGCGATCTCGCCGTTCACCCGGGCCGCGGAGCGCACCACCGGGAGCATCGGGACGCCGGCCCGCGCGTAGTCGTCCTTGTACTTGATGGCGAGCGCGTAGAAGTGCGGCATCTGCCAAAAGAAAACAACCGCGAAAAGCGCCCATCCGAGTGGCGACACCGAGCCGGTCACCGCGGCCCATCCGATGATCACCGGAGCCGCGCCGCAGACGCCGCCCCAGAACGTGTTGGCCGGGGTCCGGCGCTTGAGCCACAGCGTGTAGACCACGTCGTAGTAGAAGATCGCGCCCGCGGTCAGCGCCGTGGCCAGCCAGTTGGTGAAGACGGCCATCAGCGCGACGGAGATCACGGCGAGGGTCAGGCCGAAGATCAGCACGGCCCGCGGGGTCACGCTGTGCGCCGGCAGCGGGCGCCGCTTGGTGCGCCGCATGAGCTCGTCGATGTCGCGGTCGATGTAGCAGTTGAGCGCGCTGGCCGCGCCGCCGGCGAGACCGCCGCCGACCAGGACCACGGCGAGAGTGCGCAGGTCGGGCCAGCCGCCGGAGGCGAGCATCAGGGTCGGAACCGCGGTCACCAGGAGCAGCTCGACGATCTGCGGCTTGGTCAGCGCCAGGTAGGCGCGGAACACGGCAATCAGATCGCGGCGCGTTTCGGCGGCGACCGGCCGGTCAGCGCGCGAAGGGACGCCCGGCGCCCGTCCGGGGACGGGACGCTCGGTGATCATGCTCACGGACAGCCACCTTCCGGCATCGGCACCTAGCCACATCACGACCGTTACCGGCGCCAGCCGGCGGCACGCTCGGACAGCCTACGCGCAGCCGAATGCGCTGCTCCCGCGACCCGGGGCGGGTGCAGGCCGTCACACACGTGGCGTGTCCGCTCTCAGCGTATGGGCCTCGGGCGTTCCCGGGGCACGGGTTTAGGGCAAGTGGATAGGGTCAACCTCAAAAGGGTTCCTAATCCATGCCCCGAGGAGCACAACCGACGTGGCTGCCACAGATCCTGCTCTCAATTGGTCCGACCTCGACCGCAAAGCGGTGGACACCGTCCGGGTGCTGGCCATGGACGCCGTCGAGAAGGCCGGCAACGGCCACCCCGGAACGGCCATGAGCCTCGCGCCGGCCGCCTATCTGCTGTTCAACCGCGTCATGCGGCACGACCCGACCGACCCGAACTGGCCGGGCCGCGACCGGTTCGTGCTCTCCGCGGGCCACTCCAGCCTCACCCTCTACATTCAGCTCTTCCTCAGTGGTTACAGCCTGAAGCTGGACGACCTGGCCTCGCTGCGGCAGTGGGACTCGCTGACCCCGGGTCACCCGGAGTACGGCCACACTCCGGGCGTCGAGGTCACCACCGGCCCGCTGGGCCAGGGCATCGGCAACGCGATCGGCATGGCCATGGCCACCCGGCGCGAGCGCGGCCTGTTCGACCAGTCGGCCGACGCGGGCACGTCGCCGTTCGACCACAACATCTACGCGATCTGTTCGGACGGTGACATCGAGGAGGGCGTCAGCCACGAGTCGAGCGCGATCGCCGCGGTGCAGAAACTCGGCAACCTCACGCTGATCTACGACGACAACGAGATCTCCATCGAGGACGACACCCGCATCGCCAAGAGCGAGGATGTCGGCGCCCGCTACGAGGCGTACGGCTGGCACGTGCAGACGGTCTCGTGGCGCAAGGGCGACCCGGCCAAGGGCGATTACCACGAGGACGTCGAGACGCTCTGGGACGCGATCCAGGCCGCGAAGGCGGTGACCGACAAGCCGTCGTTCATCGTGCTCAAGACGATCATCGGCTGGCCCGCGCCGAACAAGCAGAACACCGGCAAGATCCACGGCTCGGCACTGGGCGCCGACGAGGTCAAGGCGACCAAGGAGATCCTCGGCTTCGACCCGAACGAGTCGTTCGCCGTCGACCCGGCCGTGCTCGAGCACGCGCGCAAGGCCGCCGAGCGGGGCCGCGCCGCCCACGCCGAGTGGCAGAAGTCGTTCGACGCCTGGGCCGCGGGCAACGCCGACGGCAAGGCGCTGTTCGACCGCGTCACCGCCCGCAAGCTGCCGGACGGCTGGGAGAAGTCGCTCCCCGAGTTCCCGGCCGACGCCAAGGGCATCGCCACCCGCGCCGCGTCGCAGCAGATCCTCAACGCCCTCGCGCCGGTGCTGCCGGAGCTGTGGGGCGGTTCGGCCGACCTCGCCGAGAGCAACAACACGACGATGAAGGGCGAGCCGTCCTTCATCCCGGCCGAGTACGCCACCAAGGAGTTCCCCGGCAACGAGTACGGCCGCACGCTGCACTTCGGCATCCGCGAGCACGGCATGGGCTCGATCCTCAACGGCATCACCGTGCACGGCGCCACCCGGCCGTACGGCGGCACCTTCCTGGTCTTCAGCGACTACATGCGCGGCGCCGTCCGGCTCTCCGCGCTGATGAAGCTGCCGGTGATCTACGTGTGGACGCACGACTCCATCGGCCTGGGCGAGGACGGCCCGACGCACCAGCCGATCGAGACCCTCTCCGCGCTGCGCGCCATCGTCGGCCTCAACGTGGTCCGCCCGGCGGACGCCAACGAGACCGCGTGGGCCTGGCGCGGCGCCCTCGAGCACACCGACGCCCCGACCGCGCTGGCGCTGACCCGGCAGGCACTCCCGACGATCGACCGTTCGAAGTACGCGTCGGCCGAGGGCGTCCTCAAGGGCGGCTACGTGCTGTCCGACGCCTCCAACGGCGAGCCGAAGGTGATCCTCATCGGCACCGGCTCCGAGGTGCAGTACTGCCTGACCGCCCAGGAGCGGCTCGAGGCGGAGGGAACGCCGACCCGGGTCGTGTCGATGCCGTGCCAGGAATGGTTCTACGCGCAGTCGACCGCGTACCAGCAGGAAGTGATCCCGCGAGGGGTCAAGGCACGTGTAACGGTCGAGGCTGGCATCCGGATGAGCTGGGACCGCATTCTTGGAGAAGCGGGCGAGCCGGTCAGCATCGAGCACTACGGTGCCAGCGCACCGGCCAAGATCCTCTTTGAGCAGTTCGGATTCACCGCGGACAACGTGGTGGCAAAGGCCAACGCCGCCCTGGCCAAGGTCGGCGAGATCACCGGTCACACGACCGGAAATTGAGGGAGTGTAGGAGCATGACTGATCGGCTTGCCGAGCTCTCCGCCCAGGGTGTGGCGGTCTGGCTCGACGATCTCTCCCGTGTCCGACTGACCAGCGGCTCGCTGAAGAAGATGCTCAACGAGCAGCACGTCGTCGGTGTGACCACCAACCCCAGCATCTTCCAGAAGGCGCTCTCCGACGCCGACGCGTACGACGCCCAGGTCAAGGACCTGTCCGTCATGCGGGTCACGGTCGAGGAGGCGGTACGCCTGATGACCGCGCGGGACGTCCGCGGCGCCTGCGACGTCGAGCGGCCCGCGTACGACGCGTCGAACGGTGTGGACGGCCGGGTGTCGATCGAGGTCGACCCGCGCAAGGCGCACGAGACCGAGAGCACCGTCGCCGAGGCGAAGACGCTCTGGTGGCTCGTCGGCCGGGAAAACCTCTACATCAAGATCCCGGCGACCCTCGAGGGCCTGCCCGCGATCACCGCCACCCTGGCCGAGGGCATCAGCGTCAACGTGACGCTGATCTTCTCGCTCGAGCGCTACCGCGCGGTCATGGACGCGTTCCTGGCCGGCGTCGAGCAGGCCAAGGCGAACGGCCACGACATCACCAAGATCGGCTCGGTGGCGTCCTTCTTCGTCTCCCGCGTCGACACCGAGGTGGACAAGCGCCTCGAAAAGATCGGCAGCGACGAGGCGAAGGCCCTGATGGGCAAGGCCGCGATCGCCAACGCGCAGCTGGCGTACGAGGCCTACGAGGAGGTCTTCGGCACCGACCGGTGGAAGGCCCTCGCGGCGGCCGGCGCGCACCCGCAGCGGCCGCTGTGGGCGTCCACGTCGACCAAGAACCCGGACTACAAGGACACGATCTACGTCGAGGAGCTCATCGCCCCCGGCGTGGTCAACACGATGCCCGAGTCCGTGATCCACGCCTTCGCCGACCACGGCGAGGTCCGCGGCGACACGGTGACCGGCGCGTACGCGCAGGCCCACCAGGTGATGGCCGACCTCAAGGCGGTCGGCGTCGACTTCGACGACGTCGTCAAGGTCCTCGAGGACGAGGGCGTCGACAAGTTCGAGGTCAGCTGGAAGGAACTGCTCGAGAGCGTTCACAAGTCGCTTCAGGCCGGCACCGGCGTCTGATTCTCTGTGCAGGGGTCCGCTCGTTCGTCGGGCGGGCCCCTGCGTACTTCACCTGCACGACACCGAGAACTGGCAGGATGGACCACGTGGGCAATCCGCTGCGTACCGCACAGGACCGCAGGCTCCCGCGCATCCCGGAGCCCTGCGCTCTGGTGATCTTCGGAGTCACCGGTGACCTGTCCCGAAAGAAGCTCATCCCGGCCGTCTACGACTTGGCCAACCGCGGTCTGCTGCCGCCCGGTTTCGTGGTCCTGGGCTTCGCCCGCCGCGACTGGGGCGACGGCGATTTCGAGTCCCTGGCCCTCGAGGCGGCGAAGAAGGGCGCCCGG
Organism: Paractinoplanes globisporus DSM 43857; assembly: GCF_000379645.1. GTDB lineage: Bacteria > Actinomycetota > Actinomycetes > Mycobacteriales > Micromonosporaceae > Actinoplanes > Actinoplanes globisporus. The sequence continues at coordinate 160,238 of NZ_KB903308.1, read as the reverse complement.
ACCCCGTGGCGCGAGGACGTCTGGCAGCGCCTGGCCAGCCAGTTCCAGTTCGTGCCCGGCTCGTTCGACGACGACGCCGCGTTCGACCACCTGGCGGCCACGCTCGACGACCTGCGCGAGCGCAACGGCATCCCCGGCAACGCCGCGTTCTACTTCTCCATCCCGCCGGCCGCGTTCCCGCTGGTGCTCAACCAGCTCGCCCGCACCGGCATGGCCGACAACGCCAAGTCCGGCGGCTGGCGCCGGGTCGTGGTGGAAAAGCCGTTCGGCAACGACCTGCAGACCGCGATCGCGCTGAACCAGCTCGTCGACGAGGTCTTCACCCCGCAGGACGTCTACCGCATCGACCACTACCTGGGCAAGGAGACGGTCCAGAACATCCTGGCCCTCCGCTTCGCGAACAGCCTGTTCGAGCCCGTGTGGAACTCCAAGTACGTCGACAGCGTGCAGATCACCATGGCCGAGGACGTCGGCATCGGCACCCGCGCCGCGTTCTACGACGCCTCCGGCGCCGCCCGCGACGTCCTGCAGAACCACCTGCTGCAGCTGCTCGCCCTGGTCGGCATGGAGGAGCCCACGAGCTTCGATCCGCAGGAGGTGCGGGCCGAGAAGCTCAAGGTGCTCAAGGCGATCAGCCTGCCCAAGGACATCTCCAAGGGCTCGGTCCGCGGCCAGTACCTCCAGGGCTGGGTGGCCGGCGAGCGCGCGGTGGGGTACCTGGAGGAGAAGAACATTCCTTCGGACTCCACCACCGAGACGTACGTCGCGGTTCGCCTCGGCATCCAGAACAGGCGCTGGGCCGAGGTCCCGTTCTTCGTCCGGGTCGGCAAGCGGATGCCGCGCCGGGTCACCGAGATCGCGATCCTCTTCAAGCGCGCGCCGCACCTGCCGTTCGACCCGGCCGACGTCGAGATGCTGGGCCACAACCAGCTGGTGATCCGGGTCCAGCCCGACGAGGGCGTGGTCCTGAAATTCGGCTCCAAGGTGCCCGGCACCACGATGGAGGTCCGCGACATCGCGATGGACTTCCAGTACGGCGAGGCGTTCACCGAGTCCAGCCCCGAGGCGTACGAGCGGCTCGTGCTCGACGTGCTGGTCGGCGACCGCACCCTGTTCCCGGACGCCGCCGAGGTCGAGCAGTCCTGGCGGGTCATCGACCCGCTCGAGGCCGCCTGGGCGGACACCAAGCCGGAACCCTACCGGGCCGGTGAGTGGGGCCCGCGGGCGTCCGACGAGATGCTGGCCCGCGAGGGCCGGGCGTGGAGGCGAGCATGATCGGGCTTTGGGACACCACCGGCAACGAGGTCGTCAAGGCCCTGGCCGCCGAGCGGCGCAGCGCCGGGGGCGTCGCCTCCGGCCTCGCCCTGACGCTGGTCGCCGTGGTGGAGGAGAAGAAGGTCCGCGAGGCCGAGGCGGCCGCCACGATCGCGGCGGCGGCGCACCCGTGCCGCCTGCTCATCGTGGTCCGCTCCGATCTGGACGGACGCAGCCGGCTGGACGCCGAGATCGTCGTCGGCGGCCGGCTGGGCCCCGCCGAGGCGGTCGTCATGCGGATGTACGGGCGGCTCGCCCTGCACGCCGAGTCGGTTGTCATGCCGCTGCTCGCCCCGGACGTCCCGGTGGTCACCTGGTGGCACGAGGACCCGCCCGAGGTGATCGCCAACGATTTCCTGGGCGTCGTCGCCGACCGCCGGATCACCGACTGCGCGCAGGCCGCCGATCCAGTGGCCGCCCTGCGCCGGCGCGCGGCCGACTACGCCCCGGGCGACACCGACCTCACCTGGACCCGGATCACCCTGTGGCGCACGCTCGTGGCCGGCGCCTTCGACACCACCGACGAGCGGGTCGTCGGCGCCACCATCGTGGCGCCGGAGAAAGATCCGACCGCCGCGCTCATGAAGGGCTGGCTGCAGTCCCGCCTCGGCATCGTCCCGAAGTGGGAATTCACCGACCGCTCCCCGCGGATGCACTCGGTCGAGCTGCAGTGTGCCAACGGCGACTGCGTCCGGGTCACCCGCGAGGAGAATACGGCGCTGTTCAGCCGCACCGGCCAGGAGGACCGCTACATGCCGCTGCCGAGGCGGCCCGTCGGCGACGAGCTCGCCGAGGAACTGCGCCGGCTCGACGCCGACCAGATCTACTCGGAGGCGCTGGGCGCGATGGCCGGCCTCAGCGACCTCGACAAGAAGCCCCCGATGCGGGTGCACGTCTGGCGGGACCCGGCGCTCGCCGCCCGTGCCGACGAGGCGGCGGGCGCGATGGCCGGCCCCGGTGGCTCGGCCGCCTAGTTTCGACACATCAGCAGGGCCGCCCACCGTGCACGGTGGGCGGCCCTTCCGCCTTGAGGAGGCACACGTGAGCAAGACCCTGGTCGTGGTGGTACCGGACGCGGACGTCCTCGCCGACACGGTCGCGTCCCGTCTCGTCGCCAAGATCGTGGACGCGCAGGCCGAGCGCGGCTCGGCGAGCGTGGTGCTGACCGGCGGCCGGATCGCCGCCAAGGTGCTGCGCACGGTGAAGGACCTGCCGGCGGCGCGGGCGATCGACTGGTCCCACGTGGACCTGTGGTGGGGCGACGAGCGGTTCCTGCCGGCCGGCGATCCCGACCGCAACGAGACCCAGGCACGCGCGGCGCTGCTGGACGCGCTGCCCCTGGATCCGGCGCGGGTGCACCCCATGCCGGCGGCGAACGGGGTGGACGCCGAGTCGGCGGCGGCTCAGTATGCGGCCGAGCTAGGCCCGGCACCCCGGTTCGACGTACTCATGCTCGGCGTCGGCGAGGACGGGCACGTGGCGTCGCTCTTCCCGGAGTACCCGGAACTCAACGCGACGGGTCTCACGGCGGCCGTGCACAACAGCCCGAAGCCGCCGCCCACCCGGATCACGCTGACCATGCCGACGATCCAGACCGCCGACGAGGTGTGGCTGATCGCCGCCGGCCCGGACAAGACGGATGCGGTGGGCGCGGCCCTCAACGGCGACAAGACCCGGCCCGCCGCCCACGCCACCGGCCAGTCACGCACGTACTGGCTGCTCGACGAGGCGGCGGCCGCCAAGCGGTAGTTACTCGCCCCGGCGCTGGCGCACCTTGGCCAGCGCCTCGGCGAGGATCTTGGCGCCGTCCTCCTCGGAGCGGCGCTCCTTCACATAGGCCAGATGCGACTTGTACGGCTCGACGCGCAGCCGCCCCGGCGGGTTCTCCCCGTCGAGGCCCGCCGGCTGGCCGCAGCGCGGGCAGTCCCACGTCTCGGGCGCGGGAGCCTCGGCGGCGAACTTGATCTCGCTCGCGTGCCCGGCCGCGCAGAAGTAGACCACCTCCCGGCGCGGGGCTGGTTCGCTGCGCTCGTCGGGGCGCATCGGGCTGGACCCGACGCGACTGCCGCGGATCGCACTGCCACTGGACACGGACGTCACTCCTGTCTCGAGGGCGTTGGTGAGAGAGTCACAAAGCAGGGCAAATGAAACGCCGCGCGTCCGGGCGAACCGGACGCGCGGCAGATTCTACGACTATTACGCTCGGTCAGGAAGCAGGCAGGACGGTACGCAGCCAGAGACCGAGTCCGACGATGCAGGCGAACCAGACGATGCCGACCAGCACGGTGTAGCGGTCGAGGTTTTTCTCCGCCACCGAGGAGCCGGCGAGGCTCGAGGTCACGCCGCCGCCGAACATGCTCGACATGCCGCCGCCCTTGCCGCGGTGCAGCAGGATCAGCAGGGTCAGCACAAGGCTGGTGATCACCAGCAACACGATCATCGTGTACGCGAACCACATCGGCATGATCGGGTTCATTCCTCTCGAAGGACAAATTGCGGTCCAACAATAGCGGGTGCCCGGCCGCCGCCGGCGACCGGGCACCTTTTCACACGAAACTCAGCGCCCGACGTGATCCCGGAAACGCGCGATGGAGGCGAACTCCTCCGCGTCCAGCGACGCGCCGCCGACCAGGGCGCCGTCGATGTCCGGCTGGGCCATGATCGAGGCGATGTTGGCGGCCTTCACCGAGCCGCCGTACTGGATGCGTACGGCCTCGGCGACCTCTTTCCCGTACGCCTCGGCGATGCACGACCGGATCGCGCCGCACACCTCCTGGGCGTCGTCGGGGGTCGCGGTCTTGCCGGTGCCGATCGCCCAGACCGGCTCGTACGCGACGACGACCTTCTTGACCTGCTCGGCGGTGAGGCCTTCGAGACCCGCGATGACCTGCTCGGTGCAGTGCCCGACGTGGCCGTCGGCGTCACGGACCTCCAGGCCCTCGCCCACGCACAGGATCGGCGTGAGCCCGTTGCGGAAGGCGGCGCGCACCTTCGCGTTGACCAGCACGTCGTCCTCGTGGTGGTACTGCCGCCGCTCGGAGTGCCCGGCGAGCACGTACGAGCAGTTGAGCTTGGCGAGCATGCTGCCCGAGATGTCGCCGGTGTAGGCGCCCTTGTCGTGCGGCGACAGGTCCTGCGCGCCCAGGCCGATCAGCAGCTTGTCGCCGTCGATCGCGGTCTGCACGCTGCGCAGGGCCGTGAACGGCGGTACCACGACCACCTCGACGTCGGTGAGCTGCTGCTCGTTGAGGCTGGCGGCCAGCTTCTGCACCAGGAGGATGGCCTCGAGGTGGTTGACGGTCATCTTCCAGTTGCCGGCGATGATCGGGCGACGGTCGCTCATCACTTCTCCAGCGCTTCGACGCCGGGCAGCTTCTTGCCCTCGAGGTACTCGAGGGAAGCGCCGCCGCCGGTGGAGATGTGCCCGAACGCCGACTCGTCGAGGCCGAGCGTGCGCACGGCCGCGGCCGAGTCGCCGCCGCCGACGACCGAGAAGCCGTCGATCTTGGTGATCGCCTCGGCGACGCCCAGGGTGCCGGCCGCGAACGGCGCCAGCTCGAAGACGCCCATCGGGCCGTTCCAGAACACCGTCTTGGCGGGCGCGATGGCCTCCGAGAACAGCGCCACCGACTTCGGCCCGATGTCCAGCCCGAGCCGATCAGCCGGAATATCCGAAATATCAACAATATTGTGATCGGCGTCGGCGGAGAACTCGGTCGCCGCCACCACGTCCACCGGGAGGACAATTCGCCCACCGGCCTGCTCCAGGAGCGATGCGCAGGTCGAGATCATCTCCTCCTCGAGGAGCGACTTGCCGACCTCGTGCCCCTGCGCCTTGAGGAACGTGAAGCACATGCCCCCGCCGACGAGCAGCTTGTCGACCTTCGGCAGCAGCGCCTGGATCACCGCGAGCTTGTCGGAGACCTTCGAGCCGCCGAGCACGACCACGTACGGCTCCTCCGGGCTCTCGGAGACGCGCTTGAGCACCTCCACCTCGCGCAGCACGAGCCCGCCGGCGTAGTGCGGCAGGATCGCCGGCACGTCGTAGACCGACGCGTGCTTCCGGTGCACAGCCCCAAAGGCGTCATCCACGTAGAAGTCCGCAAATTTCGCCAATTCTCCGGCGAAAGCGGCACGGGAGGCATCGTCCTTCGCCGTCTCCCCCGCGTTGAAGCGAAGGTTCTCCAGCAGGAGCACGTCGCCGTCGCCGAGCGCCGCCACCTTGGCCGAGGCATCCTCGCCGACCGTGTCGGAAGCGAAGATCACCGGCGTGCCGAGCAGCTCACCGAGACGGGTCGCCACGGGCGCCAGCGTGTACTTCGGGTCCGGCGCGCCCTTCGGGCGGCCCAGGTGCGACATCACGATAACGCGCGCCCCGGCATCACGCAGAGCGACCAGCGTCGGCAGCACAGCGCGTGCCCGCCCGTCGTCGGTGATGACACCGGGTTGATTCTTGTCGAACGGGACGTTCAGGTCGGCGCGCACCAGCACGCGCCGACCCGAGACACCCTCGCCGAGCAGGTCGTCGAGAGTCTTCAAGATCAGGCCCCGACGAGCTTGACCAGGTCGACGAGGCGGTTCGAGTAACCCCACTCGTTGTCGTACCAGCCGACGACCTTGACCTGGTTGCCGATCACCTTGGTGAGGCCGGCGTCGAAGATGCAGGACGCCGGGTCGGTGACGATGTCGGACGAAACGATCTGGTCCTCGGTGTAGGTGAGGATGCCCTTGAGCGGGCCGTCCGCGGCCGCCTTGATCGCGGCGTTGACCTCGTCGACCGAGGTCTCCTTGGCGGCCTGGAAGGTCAGGTCGGTGGCCGAGCCGGTCGGGATCGGCACGCGCATCGCGAAGCCGTCCAGCTTGCCCTTGAGCTCCGGCAGCACCAGGCTGACCGCCTTGGCGGCGCCGGTCGAGGTCGGCACCACGTTGAGGGCGGCGGCGCGGGCGCGGCGCAGGTCCTTGTGCGGGCCGTCCTGCAGGTTCTGGTCCTGCGTGTAGGCGTGGATCGTGGTCATGAGGCCACGCTCGATGCCGATCGTGTCGTTCAGGACCTTGGCCATCGGCGCGAGGCAGTTCGTGGTGCAGGACGCGTTCGAGATCACGGTGTGCTTGGCGGCGTCGTACAGGTTGTCGTTGACGCCCATCACGATCGTGATGTCCTCGTTCTTGGCCGGGGCCGAGATGATGACCTTCTTGGCGCCGTTGTCGACGTGCACCTTCGCCTTGGTGGCGTCGGTGAAGAAGCCGGTCGACTCGATGACCACATCGGCGCCGACGTCACCCCACGCGAGGTTGGCCGGGTCGCGGTCGGCGAACGCCTTGAACGTCTTGCCACCCACGGTGATCTCGTCGGCGGTCGCCTTGACCTCGTACGGCAGGCGGCCCAGGATCGAGTCGTACTTGAGCAGGTGGGCCAGCGTCGCGTTGTCGGTCAGGTCGTTCACGCCGACGATCTCGATGTCCGCGCCGGAGGCGAGCACCGCCCGGAAGAAGTTGCGTCCGATACGGCCGAAGCCGTTGATGCCAACCCGGATGGTCACAGGTGGATCTCCTCGTTTCGGTCCGCCGGGTTTCGTCGACCGGCGGAGGGTTTACGCCGACCTTGTGCTTCGGCCGGCGAATGCGTCCGGCCGCCGCGCTCCCCATGAAGGGCTCAAAAAGGTGGCGCCGCGCCTGACTGGCGGCGTCACGGCGCGTGTGGCCGAGCTGCCGGCACCGTCGCCGTCAACCAGACCCTATCCGAGCCCCTTGTCCCTGCCAGCAGCGGGTGGGTGACTCAGAAATTCACCAAAACACCATTTATCGTACGGGGGAGCACAAGCACACGGTCGACACCGCGGCCTCGCTGCCACGCAAGGCCGCAGCGCGTCTCTCGCGTGTAGTTGTGGTCCGGCACAAACTTCCGGACAGACGTCAGCAGGCCAGCATCTCGGGCGTGACGGCCGCCTCGGTGTCGGGGATGCCCAGGTCGCGGGCCCGCTTGTCGGCCAGCGCCAGCAGACGCCTTATACGGCCGGCGATCGCGTCCTTGGTCAACGGCGGATCGGCCAGCGCCCCCAGCTCCTCCAGGGAGGCCTGCCGGTGCTCCAGCCGCAGCTGCCCGGCCGAGGTCAGGTGGTTGGGCGCCTCGTCGGCCAGGATCTCCAGCGCGCGGGTCACCCGGGCCGCCGCGGCCACGGCGGCGCGCGCCGAGCGGCGCAGGTTGGCGTCGTCGAAGTTGGCCAGCCGGTTCGCGGTGGCCCGCACCTCGCGGCGGACCCGGCGCTCCTCCCAGGCCAGCACCGAGGCGTGTGCTCCTATGCGGGTCAGCAGCGCGGCGATCGCGTCCCCGTCCTTGATCACCACACGGTCGACGCCGCGGACCTCGCGCTCCTTCGCGGTGATCCCGATCCGGCGGGCGGCGCCACGCAACGCGAGCGCGGCCTCCGGCCCCGGGCAGGTGATCTCCAGCGCGCTGGAGCGGCCCGGCTCGGTCAGCGAGCCGTGCGCCATGAAGGCACCCCGCCAGGCGGCCACCGCGCAGCAGACGTTGGCCGAGACGACGTGCGGCGGCAGGCCACGCACCGGGCGCCCGCGCACGTCCAGCAGCCCGGTCTGGCGGGCCAGCGCCTCGCCGTCCTTGACGATCCGCACGATGTAGTGGCTGCCCTTGCGCAGACCGCCGCTCGCCAGCACGTGCACCTCGCTGGGGTAGCCGTACACGTCGGCGATCTCGCGGCGCAGGCGCCGGGCCACGGCGCCGGTGTCGAGCTCGGCCTCCACGACCACCCGGCCCGAGACGATGTGCAGGCCGCCGGCGAACCTCAGCAGGGCCGCCATCTCCGCGCGGCGGCAGCACGGCTTGGGCACGTCGACCCGGCTCAGCTCGTCCTTGACCGCTGCCGTCATAGCCATCGTGTTGTCACCTCATGCGCCGGATCTGATCTGTCTGTGCCGCACTACGCCCTGCTGCTTAACGAGCGGCGCCCAATACTGGCACCAGTGCAACGCCCAACGACTCAGGATCATGCCTCGGGCTGCCGTCCGCAACGGCCAGTGGTGCCAACACCAGTCGCGCGCCCAACGATTCCGCGGCCCGGTGCACCGGTTCCGGCTCGCCGACCCACTTCGCGTCGGCCAGGACCGTATCGACACGGAGGCCGGGAAGGTACCACCGCAGGGCGGCCAGATGGTCGGCCACCGACAGGCCGGAGGTCTCGTTGTCGGCGGCCAGGTTGAGCGTGACCAGCCGGCGGGCCGGGCTCGCCACGATCGCCTCGGCCAGGCCGGGCACCAGCAGGTGCGGCAGCACGCTGGTGTACCAGCTGCCCGGGCCGAAGATCAGCCAATCGGCGTCCCGGATCGCGTCGATCGCCTGCGGCGGGGTGGGCGGGTCGACCGGCTCTATCCGGACGGCCTCGACGTGCCCGAGTGCCACCGCGACCGCGTGCTGACCGCGCACGGTCACCACCTCGCCGGGCCGCGACGGGTCGGCGCCGAGCACCTCGGCCTCGATGCCCACGGCGTGCCGGGCCATCGGCAGCACCCGGCCCTGCGCGCCGACCATCGCGGCCACGTGGTCGAGCGCCTCGACCGGGTCGCCGAGCATCTCCATGAGCCCGAGCAGCAGGAGGTTGCCCACCGCGTGCCCGGCCAGCGGGTCGTCGCCGGCGAAGCGGTACTGCAGCAGCTCGGCGGTGCGCTGCTCGACCGGGTCGTCGCAGGCCAGCGCCGCGAGCGCCTTGCGCAGGTCGCCCACCGGCAGCAGAGCGTCGCGCTCGAGCAGCAGCCGGCCGCTGGAGCCGCCGTCGTCGCCGACCGTGACGATCGCCGTGATGTCCAGGTCGAGGTCGCCTGCGGCGTGCCGCAGACCGCGCAGGGAGGCGGCCAGGCCGTGCCCGCCCCCGAACGCGACCACGCGGATGGCCGTCACTCCCGCCCCAGGTCGCGGTGCGAGGCGTGGGCCGCGAGCCGCATGTCGCGCAGCTGGGCGGTCAGCTCCTCGGCGATCGCGACGCTGCGGTGCTTGCCGCCGGTGCAGCCGACGGCCACGGTGAGGTAGCGCTTGCCCTCCCGCTCGAAACCCGGCGCGGTCGACGCGACCAGTCCCGCGTACGTGCTGACGAAGCGGTCGGCGCCCTCCTGGTCGAGCACGTACTTGCTGACCGCTTCCTCTAGGCCGGTGTGGTCGCGCAACTCGGGCACCCAGAACGGATTGGGCAGGAACCGGGCGTCGAGCACGTAGTCGGCGTCCGGCGGCAGGCCGTACTTGAAGCCGAACGACAGCACCGTGATCCGCAGCCGGCGCACGTCCTCGCCGCCGAACAGCTCCTCGACCCGGCGGCGCAGCTGGTTCACGTTCAGGTGGCTGGTGTCGATGATCACGTCGGCCTGCTCGCGCGCCTCCTCGAGCAGCTTGCGCTCGGCCGCGATGCCGTCGGCGAGGCGGCCGTCGCCCTGCAGCGGGTGCGACCGGCGCACCGACTCGAACCGGCGGATCAGCACCTCGTCGTCGGCGTCGACGAACACGACCCGCGGCGAGAACCCGCGCTCCTTGAGCGCGCGCACCGCCCCGGCCAGGTCGGTGGAGAAGGCCCGGCTGCGCACGTCCAGCACCATTGCCGTGCGGCGGGCGGCGCCGCCGGCCTGGAAAGCGAGCTGGGCCATGTCGAGCATGAGCGCCTGGGGCAGGTTGTCCACCACGTAGAAGCCGACGTTCTCCAGGGCGCGGGCCACGGTGCTGCGGCCGCCGCCGGAAAGGCCGGTCACGACCACCAGATCGGTGGCCAACTCGTCCGGATCCACCACGTCGCCATCCGCCACGTCGTTGGGGAACTCGGGCAACGACTCCGTCACGCACGCCTCCCGCGTCGCTCCGCCCGCACCTCATCGGGCGGACACACCATGCTATTCACTCTGTTCGGTTCCGCTCGCCGGTGGGCTGAGAGTGACCGCGGGCCCCGCCTCGGCCCCGGGTTTCGGCGGGTTGAGCGCGGCCAGCACCGTCTCCGCGGTGCGCCGGCCGATGCCGGGCACCTCGGCGATCTCCTCGGCGGTGGCCGCGGCCAGCCGCTTGAGCGACCCGAAGTGGCGCAGCAGCGCCTTGCGCCGGGTCTCGCCGAGCCCGGGCACGCTGTCGAGGGCGGACGCGGTCATCCGCTTGGAACGACGCTGCCGGTGATAGGTGATGGCGAACCGGTGCGCCTCGTCCCGGACGCGCTGCAGAAGGTAGAGCGCCTCGGAGGTGCGCGGCAGGATCACCGGGAAGTCGTCGCCGGGCAGCCACACCTCCTCGAGCCGCTTGGCCAGGCCGCACAGCGCCACGTCGGTGATGCCGAGGTCGGACAGCACGGCCGCCACCGCGTTGACCTGTGGCTGGCCACCGTCCACAACCACCAGCTGCGGCGGATAGGCGAACCGGCGCGGCCGGCCGGTCAGCGGGTCGATGCCGGGGAGGTCGTTGGTGGCGATCTCGTCGGCATCCCCGTCCGCGGGCTCCGAAGGCTCCGCGGCCTCCGGCTCCGGCGGTTGCTCCGAGGCCTTGTAGCGGGCGAACCGCCGCCGCATGACCTCGCTCATCGCCGACAGGTCGTCCATGCCGCTGCCGTCCGCGTTGCCCCGCACGGCGAAGCGGCGGTACTCGCTTTTCCGGGCCAGGCCGTCCTCGAAGACCACCATGGACGCCACCACGTCGGTGCCCTGGATCTGCGACACGTCGAAGCACTCGATGCGCAGCGGCGACGTCTCCATCCCGAGCGCCTCGGCGATCTCGTCGAGCGCCTTGCTGCGGGTGGTCAGGTCGCCGGCCCGGCGCAGCTTGTGCCGCTGCAGCGACTCGCCCGCGTTGCGCGCCACCGTCTCGAGCAGCGCCCGCTTGTCGCCGCGCTGCGGCACCCGCAGGTGCACCCGGCTGCCGCGGTGGTCGGAGAGCCAGTCGGCCAGCGCGTCCGCGTCGTCGGGCAGGGCCGGCACGAGCAGCTCGCGCGGCACGTCGCCCTCCCCCTGCACGTCGCCGTACACCTGCGTGCAGAAGTGGTGGACCAGATCGCCGGTGGTCAGGTCCTCCACCTTTTCCACCACCCAGCCGCGCTGGCCGCGGACCCGGCCGTCGCGTACGTGGAAGACCTGGACGGCGGCCTCGAGCGGGTCCTCGGCGAAGGCCACCACGTCGGCGTCGGTGCCGTCGCCCAGCACGACGGTCTGCTTTTCCATCGCGCGGCGCAGGGCGGCGATGTCGTCGCGCAGCCGGGCCGCCCGCTCGAACTCGAGCTCCTCGGAGGCCTGCATCATCTCGCGCTCGAGCCGTTTCACGAACGTGTCGGTACGCCCGGCCATGAAGTCGCAGAAGTCGTCGACGATCTCGCGGTGCTCGTCGGCGCTGACCCGGCCGACGCAGGGGGCGGAGCACTTCCCGATGTACCCCAGCAGGCAGGGACGGCCGATCTGGCCGGCCCGCTTGAAGACGCCGGACGAGCAGGTGCGCGCCGGGAAGACCCGCAGCAACAGGTCGAGCGTCTCGCGGATGGCCCACGCGTGCGAGTACGGCCCGAAGTAGCGCACGCCCTTGCGTTTGGCGCCGCGCATCACCTGCAGGCGGGGGAACTCCTCGTTGAGGGTGACCGCGAGGAACGGGTACGACTTGTCGTCGCGATATTTCACGTTGAAGCGCGGGTCGAACTCCTTGATCCAGGAGTACTCCAGCTGGAGGGCTTCCACCTCCGTCCCGACGGTGACCCAGTCCACACTCGCCGCGGTGGTCACCATTTGCTGCGTGCGGGCGTGCAGCGACCAGGTGTCGGCAAAGTAGGAGTTCAGACGATTCCGCAGGTTCTTGGCCTTGCCGACGTAGATGACGCGGCCGGCCTGGTCGCGGAAGCGGTAGACGCCGGGTGACTCCGGAATGGTCCCGGGCGCCGGGCGGTAGGTGGACGGGTCTGGCACGGGCTCAACAGTAGTGCGAGGGACTGACATGATTACCCGACCGGAGGTCCGTTGCCGCCGCCACGGCGTCGGACCTCCGGCCCGGTCTTTCCGTCAGGCCTGGACGATGTTGTCGCCGTCCACCTTGACCTGGGTCTGAGTGAGCGGCTTGGTGGCCGGCCCGGTGGTCGGCTCGCCGGTCTCGATCGAGAACTTGCTGCCGTGGCACGGGCAGCTGATCACGCCGCCGTCCACCTTGCTCACGTCGCAGCCGGCGTGCGTGCACACCTTGGTGAACGCCTTGAACGTGCCCGCGGTCGGCTGCGTGATCACGTACTTGTCGGTGATGATGCCGCCGCCCTGCGGCACGTCCGCCACGGCGGCGAGGGCGCTGCCGCCGGTCGACCCGCCGGTGTCGCCGCCGGTGTCCCCGGGGTTCGCGTTCGCCGGCCCGCTACCGGCCGGCGCGGGGTTGTTGGTGAAGCCGGTGCCGGTGGTGTTCGTGTTGGTGCTGGTGCCGCAGGCGGCCAGGACTGCCGTGGCGCCGACGGCACCGGCACCGAGCAGGACGAGCCGGCGCGGCGAGCCGCCGGGGCCCGGACGGCCCGGCTCCTCGGCGTTGTGCTCGGTCTCGGTCGTCGTCTGCACGTCTGTCATCGGTTGCCCTCCAGTGCATGGTCCGCGAAAGGTGGTCACGCGGCGTCGCAGTTATGTACGGGGTCTCGGGCGAGCCGGTTCAGGGATTTCGCGAAATTGTCCGCCCCTGACGCGCCCTTTCCCCCGCCTTTGGGCACCTTTGCCCGGTGCCTTTGCCCGTTGTTAACACGCGGCGCGGCACCCGTCCGAGACTAGGATCTCGGACGAGTGCCGTTGCTATGAGTTACCTGTGACTTAGCTGGTGGAGACCCTCAGACCGTAGCTTTCGCCCGGGACCGAGTCGAGCGCGGTTTAGCGGCGGTTTTGCCCGATGCCGTCGTGCCGTTCGCCTTGGCCGCGCGGTCGGTCGCCTTGGGCGCCCCGGTGGGCTCGCCGGTCAGACCGAGCGTGTGCCGCAGGAACTGCCCGGTGTGGCTCTCGGCCACCTCGGCGATCTCTTCGGGCCGGCCGGTGGCGAGCACGAGCCCGCCCTTGCTGCCGCCCTCGGGACCCATGTCGATGATCCAGTCGGCCGTCTTGATCACGTCGAGGTTGTGCTCGATGGTGATCACCGTGTTGCCCTTGTCGACCAGGCCGTTGAGCACCAGCAGCAGCTTGCGGATGTCCTCGAAGTGCAGGCCGGTGGTCGGCTCGTCGAGCACGTAGACCGTGCGGCCGGTCGACCTCTTCTGCAGCTCGGAGGCGAGCTTGACGCGCTGCGCCTCGCCGCCGGACAGGGTCGGCGCGGGCTGGCCGAGACGGACGTAGCCCAGGCCGACGTCGACCAGCGTCTTGAGGTGGCGGTAGATCGCCGGGATCGCCTCGAAGAAGCCGGACGCCTCCTCGATCGGCATCTCCAGCACCTCGGAGATGGTCTTGCCCTTGTAGTGCACCTCGAGGGTCTCCCGGTTGTACCGGGCGCCCTTGCACACCTCGCACGGGACGTACACGTCGGGAAGGAAGTTCATCTCGATCTTGATCGTGCCGTCGCCTGCGCAGTTCTCGCAGCGGCCGCCCTTGACGTTGAACGAGAACCGCCCCGGGCCGTACCCGCGGACCTTGGCCTCGGTGGTCTCGGCGAACAGCTTGCGGATGCTGTCGAACACGCCCGTGTAGGTCGCGGGGTTGGACCGCGGGGTGCGCCCGATCGGCGACTGGTCGACGCCGACCACCTTGTCGACGTGCTCGAGGCCGGTGATGCGGGTGTGCCGGCCGGGCACCATCCGGGCGCCGTTCACCTGGTTGGCCAGCACCGTGTAGAGGATGTCGTTGACCAGCGTCGACTTGCCGGAGCCGCTGACCCCGGTGACCGCGATGAACTGCCCGAGCGGGAAGTCGACCGTCAGGTTGCGCAGGTTGTGCTCGCGGGCGCCCTGCACCACCAGCTCGCGGCCGGCGACCTGCGGCCGCCGGGTCCGCGGGGTCGGGATCGACTTGCGGCCGGACAGGTACGCCCCGGTCGGCGATTTCTGGTTGGCCAGCAGGCCCTCGACCGAGCCGCTGTGCACGATGTGCCCACCGTGCTCGCCGGCGCCCGGCCCGATGTCGACGATCCAGTCGGCCGTGCGGATCGTGTCCTCGTCGTGCTCGACCACGATCAGCGTGTTGCCCAGCTTCTTGAGCCGCACCAGAGTCTCGATCAAGCGGTGGTTGTCACGCTGGTGCAGGCCGATCGACGGCTCGTCCAGCACGTACAGCACGCCGACCAGGCCGGAGCCGATCTGGGTGGCGAGCCGGATGCGCTGCGCCTCGCCGCCGGAGAGGGTACCGGCGCCGCGGTCCAGCGACAGGTATTCCAGACCGACGTCGACCAGGAACCGCAGCCGGGCGTTGATCTCCTTGAGCACCCGCTCGGCGATCATCGCCTGCCGGTCGTCGAGCTCGATCGTCGACAGCAGTTCGGCGCAGTCGCCGATCGACAGGTTGCAGACCTCGGCGATGCTCTTGCCGGCGATGGTCACCGCCAACACCTCGGGCTTGAGCCGGGTGCCGCCGCAGACCGGGCAGGGCACGTCGCGCATGTAGCCCTCGTACTTGTCGCGGGACCAGTCGCTGTCGGTGTCGTTGTGCCGGCGCTCGATCCACTGCACCACGCCCTCGAAGCCGGTGTAGTAGGAGCGCTCGCGGCCGTACTTGTTCCGGTAGCGGACGTGGACCTGGTCCTCCGCGCCGTACAGGATCGTCTTCTGGGCGCGGGCCGGCAGCGCTCGCCACGGGGTGTCGATCGAGAATTTCTCGGCCTCGGCCAGGGCTTCGAGCAGGCGCAGGAAGTACTCCATGGTCTGGCCGCCGGACCAGGGCTGGATCGCGCCCTCGCGGATCGAGCGCTCCACGTCGGGAATGATCAGGTCGGGGTCGACCTCCTTCTTCGTCCCGAGGCCGGTGCACTCGGGGCAGGCGCCGTACGGCGCGTTGAAGGAGAAGACCCGGGGCTCGAGGTCCTCGATCGCCAGCGGGTGGTCGTTGGGGCAGGCCAGGTGCTCGGAGAAGCGGCGCTCGCGACCGGGGTCGTCCTCCGGCAGGTCGACGAAGTCGAGCAGCACGATGCCGCCGGCCAGGCCCAGCGCCGCCTCGACCGAGTCGGTCAGGCGCTGCTTGCTGGCGGACTTGACGCTGAGGCGGTCGACCACCACCTCGATGGTGTGCTTCTCCTGCTTCTTCAGTTTCGGCGGCTCGGTGAGCGGGTGCACCACGCCGTCGACCCGGGCCCGCGCGTAGCCCTTGGACTGCAGCTCGGCGAAGAGATCGACGTACTCACCCTTGCGGCCGCGGATGACCGGGGCCAGGACCATGAAGCGGGTGCCCTCGTCCATGGCGAGGACCCGGTCGACGATCTGCTGCGGCGTCTGCTTGCTGATCCGCTCGCCGCAGACCGGGCAATGCGGGATGCCGGTGCGGGCGAATAGCAGGCGCAGGTAGTCGTAGACCTCGGTGATGGTGCCGACCGTCGAGCGCGGGTTGCGCGAGGTCGATTTCTGGTCGATCGACACCGCCGGGGACAGGCCCTCGATGAAGTCGACGTCGGGCTTGTCCATCTGCCCGAGGAACTGCCGCGCGTACGACGAGAGGGACTCGACGTAGCGCCTCTGACCTTCCGCGAAGATCGTGTCGAACGCGAGGCTGGACTTGCCCGAGCCGGACAGCCCGGTGAAGACGATCATCGCGTCGCGGGGCAGGTCGAGGTTGACGTCGCGCAGGTTGTGCTCGCGCGCGCCTCGAATGATCAAACGGTCGGCCACCAGCCAGCCTCTCCGTACATATGTTTGATACGAGCAAAGCCGCGGCCACTCTAGCCAAGGGGTACGACAAGTTTTCGCCGGAACCGGGCCGCTCAGGTGCAGCGCCTGTCACATGCTGCACATTCCCGCACTTCGCGCGGGCACCATCACTCCTCGGGGGGAACCGGCAACGACCGCATGTCCCATACTTCCACCCCGCCGACCATCCGTGGTTCCCCGAGCGCGTCCCTCAGCGTGGTGAGCAGGGCGTCGCCGTTGCGGCTGTCCGGGATGAGCACGACGACCCCGGCTCGCCAGAAGATCAGGTCGTTGCGGATCTTCGCGCGGTCGGCGTCGGTCAGGGCGGCCGGCACTCCGTACTCGCGGACCCGCCACAGCAGGTCGGAGGTGAAGCGGCGCGGCGCGTTCCAGGAGCCGGTCTCGTCCTCGGGCGGGTCGACCGGACCCATGAAGTAGCCGCGCGGCGACTTGTACTCGAGCGTCGTCAGCGCGGCCCAGCGCATCCCACCCCGGCCGGTGGTGACCTCGGGCAGCGGCACCGTCACCAGGGTGCGGTCGGCCGCCACGTACTGCCGCCAGGTGCCCTCGGTGAGGAAGGCCGGGAGCGGATCGGCGGCGATCACCGGCAGCGGTTTCGGCGCGAGCGGCACCAGCGCGAGCACCAGGCCGACCTGGAACCACCGCCGCCGCCTGGCCGGCCAGCCACCGATCCGGTCGGTGGCCAGCGCGAGCAGCACCCCGGAGATCGTCGCGGCCACCATCCCGAACCGGGTCACGCTCACCAGGTCGATGATCGGCAGCTTGCTGACCAGGCCGAACGGCAGCGGGATGCCGGAGTTCCAGCCGAACACCTTCAGCGCCGGGCCCATCGAGACGACCAGCAGCACCAGCCCGGCGATCGCGGCGGCGCGGGCCGCGACGCTGCGCCACAGCACCACCACCGACACGACGATCATCGCGAGGCCGACCGGCCCGAAGAACGTGTTGTCCTCGGTGCCGCTCACGCTCAGGTGCCGGGTCAGGGCGGCGTTGCCGGCCAGCGACTGGCGGGCGAACGCGCCGATCGAGAGCAGGTCGGTCGAGTACTTGTCGGGCAGGAACGGCTGCCCGTGATAGCTGCCCGGGCCGGTGAACTGGAAGTACAGCGGGTAGGCCAGCAGCACGCCGGCGGTCACCCCCGCGACGCCGAGGCCGGCCAGGAAGTGCCGCGCGTCACGCTTCGCGTTCCGGGGTGCCATTGCCGCGTACGCGACGACGAAGGCGCCCAGGGCGAGCGCGGTGAACAGCAGCGTCTCCTCGTTGATGAAGACCTGCAGCGTGACCAGCAGTCCCAGGATGATCCCGCCGCGCACGGCCCGCCCGGGCTCGCGCAGCCGCAGCACCTGCCAGACGATGAACGGCGTCACGTACTGGCTCACGAAGTTGACGTGCGCGTTCGCGTGCGAGACCAGCGAGGGCGCGAAACCGCACCACAGGCCGCCGATCCAGGCCGCGACCCGGCTCGTCACCAGGTGCCGGGAGAGCACCCAGTACCAGGCCGTGGCGGTGCCGAACAGGCCCAGCGTGAGCGCCAGCACCATCGAGAGGCCGGGGCCGAAGAAGTGGGTGATCGGCGCGAGCGGGATCGTGATCGCCAGCACCGTGGTGTTGGCCATCATGTTCACGCCGTCCGGCACGTTCATCCGGTCGTCGAACAGCGGGTTCGCCCCGTGGAACAGCACCCGTTCGCCGTGCGCGAAGACGTACAGGAAGAAGCCGTGGTCGTCCTTGTTGCTGGAAAGCACGCGCCCGCTCGGCGAGATCCACAGCTGGATCATGACGACCACCGCGATGGCCAGATAGCTCAGCGGCGCCCAGAGATCGGCACGGCGCCACCGAGCGGCGACCGGCGGCGTTTCGGCCTCGGGGGTCGCCGGCTGCTCGACCACCTCGTCCACCGCGCGCATCGGTGCATTCTGACAGCCCGTCCAACCACCCCGCCACCGCCCTTGACCGGACTAAAGGCTCTATCCCCGCCGGCGACGGTGACCGGCGGCCCCCGCCTGCCGGGCCTGCTGCCGGGCCGTCTGGATCTCCACCTCGTGCCACAGCTTGCGCCAGCTCGCCAGCCGGCGCGGCGACAGCGAGCCGTTGGCCAGGGCCGCGGCGACCGCGCAGCCCGGTTCGGCGCCGTGCCGGCAGTCACCGAAGCGACAGTGCGCCGCGAGCTCGGCGATGTCGGCGAACGCCCGGTCGAGCCCCTCCGCCGTGTCCAGCAGGCCGACACCGCGGATGCCCGGGGTGTCGAGCACCGCGCCGCCGCCCGGCAACGGCACGAGATTGCGGTACGCGGTGGTGTGCCGCCCCTTGCCGTCCGCGTCACGGATCGCCTGCACCGGCATCACGGCCGCCCCGGCCAGGGCGTTGACCAGCGTCGACTTGCCCGCGCCGGATCTGCCCAACAGCGCCAGCGTGCGCCCGCCCTCGGCGTACGCGCGAATCTGCTCGACGCCCTGCGTGCCCCGCACGCTCACCGGAACCACCGGAATGCCCGGCGCGAGCTCGGCGAGCTGCCGGGCCACCGCCTCCGGATCGGACGACGTGTCGCTCTTGCTCAGGATCAGCAGCGGCTGCGCCCCGGACTCCCAGGCCAGGGCGAGTAGGCGCTCCACCCGGGCGTCGTCGGGCTCGGGGTGGATCGGCTCGACCACGGCGACGGTGTCCATGTTGGCTGCCAGCAGCTGGCCGGTCGAGTCCTTGTCGGAGGTGCGCCGGATCAGCGCGGTGCGGCGGGGCAGCACCGCCTCGAGCGTGATCCGGCGGTCGGGCCAGCGGCGGGTCACCACCCAGTCGCCGGCGCAGGGCAGCTTGACCGGGTCGTGCGCGGCGGAGAGCAGCACGCTGCCGGACAGGCTGGCCCGGGTGACGCCGGCCTCGCCGAGCACGGTGCAGACGCCACGGTCGGCGCGCAGCACCCGGGCGGGAGCGGCGTCGGAACGGTCGAAATGGCCATACGCGGATGCGAAGAATTCGTCCCAGCCGAGCCGGGACAGGTCGTACGACATGAGAACCCTTTGCGGGACGGGAGGGCGCCGGACCGGGGTGGTCAGGCGTCGCCCTCCAGGTGAAGGGACGCGATGACTGCTAACGGCACGTTCCCCACCCCCTCCGCTGGTCGGATCGGCGCGTCTGCACTGACGGTACGGTCGCGACTACCTCAGCGAAAGTCATTTCTGGCCCGCTAGGGTGAGCGGCGTGACGATGGATCCGCTCGTGATGTTGACCGACGTCGACCGCGCCACCGAGAACCTCTTGAGCACCGCGGCCGACCTCGACCCGGCGGTCGTGTCCGCGCCGTCGCTGCTGCCCGGCTGGACGGTCGGGCATGTGCTGACCCACGTCGCGCGCAACGCCGACGCGTACACAAATCTGCTGACCTGGGCCCGCACCGGGGTGGAGACACCGGCCTACGCGTCGCCGGAGGCACGCGAGGAGGCGATCACCGCGGGCGCCGGCCGGCCGCTGCGCGACCAGATCGAGGACATCCGCGCGGCACACGAGCGCTTCGCCGACGCGGGCGCCGCGATGCCGGCCCAGGCCTGGACCTTCCAGCTCGACTTCATCAAGCTGCCGGCCGCCGGCATTCCGTGGGCCCGGCTGCGCGAGGTCGAGGTGCACCACGTCGACCTCGGCCGGGGCTACACGCCGGCCGACTGGTCGGACGCGTTCGCGCTGCGTCTGCTCCGCGAGATCGTCACCACGGCGAGTACCGACTACCCGCCGATGATCCTGCGCCCGCACGGCATCGACCACCCGCTGACCATCGGCGAGGCGGACGAGCCGCCGGTCGTCGGCGGGCCCACCAAGTCCCTCGCCGCCTGGCTGTCCGGCCGTGGCGACGGCTCCGACCTGACCGTCTCGCCGGACGGCGAGCTACCGACCCCAGCGAGGTGGAAATGACCATGGACTACACCGGAGACGTCAGCCGCGGCAGCGCGCCCGCCGTCCGCACGCTCGACCACCTGACCATCACGAAGGTCTCGGTCGGCCCGATGGACAACAACGCCTACCTGCTGCGCTGCGGCGACGACCAGCTGCTGATCGACGCCGCGAACGACGACGACACGCTGCTCGCGCTGATCGGCCCGGCCGGCCTGAGCACCGTCGTCACGACCCACCGGCACGGCGACCATTGGCAGGCCCTCGAGGACGTGGTCTCGGCGACCGGCGCCCGCTCCCTGGCCCACTCTGACGACGCCGCCGAGATCCCCGTGGTCACCGCCACGCTCGCCGAGGGCGACACGGTCACGGTCGGCGACTGCCCGCTCGAGGTGATCCACCTGGTCGGCCACACACCGGGCTCGATCGCCCTGCTCTACCGCGACCCGAACGGCCACGGCCACCTCTGGACCGGCGACAGCCTCTTCCCGGGCGGAGTGGGTAACACGCACGGCAACAAGGAGAACTTCGCCTCCCTGATCGACGACGTCGAGCGCAAGCTCTTCGACCGCCTCCCCGACGACACCTGGTTCTACCCCGGCCACGGCAAGGACTCGACCCTCGGCGCCGAGCGCCCCCACCTCCAGGAGTGGCGAACCCGCGGCTGGTGAGTGCGAGACTGGTCCGGTCTCACTCGAAGGGGTTGACCAGGGGGACGCCGGTTCGGGCGACGTCAGCGACGTTGCGGGTAACCAAAGTCAGTCGGTGAACGCTTGCCGTTGCCGCCATCAGACCGTCGATGACGGGCGGCGGTTGAGTCGTGGCGCTCATCCGGCCCCACTCCTCGGCGACCTGCACCGTCACGGGCAGGAGGCGTTCTCGATACGAGGCCGTCAGCCCGGAAAGCCAGCGTTCCAGGATGTCGGCCTGCTTGGCGTCGCGCGGACGCAGCCGGTCGATACCGCGCCTGATCTCACCGATCACCAAGGTGCTGAGGTAGACGTCGGCATGCGAGTGCTCGGCGTGCCATTGCGCGACTCGTGCGTGCGGCGCGGCTTTGCGTAGCTCTGAGACGACATTCGTGTCGAGCAGGTACGCCATGGTCAGCCGGCAAGGTCGATGTCACGGGGCTGCTCACGCCGACGGTCGATCTCGGCATCCAGGTCGACGTCACCGAGGGGATCGACGCGCAGGTACTCCATCAGCCCGACCTGCTCGCCCCGGAGCCGTCGATACTCGGCGATGTCGATGACAACCGCGACCTCAGTGCCGTGCTTCGTGACGATCTGCGGCTCGCCGGCCTCGGCAGCCCGCAGCACCTCACTGAAGCGTTGCTTGGCCTCTTGCATCTGCCACCGCATCGAAACCCTCCATGTCTAGACAGTCTAGACTTTACCCTACCGCGCAGCTTGCACCCTCGGCACGACCGTTCGGCTGCTGGATGGGTCAGGACGTGGCGCGGCCGTTCCACTTGATGCGCTGTGGCGTATCGCGCCGTGAACGAAAACGCCCTCACCCGCCGAAATGGCTGGTGAGGGCGTTTCGTTGAACCGTCAGCCGCGGCCCTGGACGGCGCCCGGGAGGACGTGGATGCCGTCGCCGAACTCGACCATGGCGGCGTCGGACCAGCCGCTGGCGTCCCAGATCTGGACCAGCAGCCAGATGCCGTTCGGCTCCTTGACCCACAGGTTCTTGCCGTGGTCGGTGCCGAGGCCCACGTTGATCACGCCGGGCTTGTCGCCGACCTTCACGGCGGTGCCCGTCGGGGTCGAGGTGTCGTCCTTCGACTGCAGCATGATCGCGATCTTGTCGACGAAGCTGTCCGGGTTCTTGTCCTTGGCGTTCGTCGGGGCGATGGTGAGCACCGCCTGGTTCACGCCCTGGATCTCCCAGCCGGCCGGCACCTTGTCGATGGTGAAGCCCTTCGGCTGCTCGCCCTGGTAGGCGACCAGCCGGGTGGCGGCCCCGGCGGGGCCGGCCTTCGTGTCGGCCGTCGCCGGCGCGGCGTTCGTGGGCGGGGCCGGGGGCGCCGAATCGCCCCGGGCGCCGTAGGTGACGGCGGCCGCGAGCGCCGCGACCGCGAAGGCCGAAGCGCCGGCCGAGCGGAACGCCCGGCGCCTCCGCAGCGCCCGCCGCCCGCGCGCGACGTCGGCGTCCGCCTGCTCGGCCGAGGTGGCGCCGGCCGGGCCGGCGATGGTGGAAAGTCGGTCGTGCAGATCCATTATCGGGTCACTCCTGTCAGGGGAATCGGGTACTCGCCCAGCACGTCCCGGAGCCGGTCGAGGGCCCGGGCGGTCTGGCTCTTCACCGTTCCCTCAGTGCACCCGAGGGCGTCGGCGGTGTCGGCGACGTCAAGGTCGTAGAAGTAGCGGAACACCAGAGCGGCCCGCATCTTCGGAGGCAGCTCCCGCAGCGCCGCCCGTAACCCGTCGTTCTGGTCGTCCCCTCCGCCGTCGCCGGCGTGCGGCCGCTCCGGGAGATCCGCGACCGTCCGCTCGTGGCGGCGCCACCACCGACGGCGTTCGTCGGTCAGCGCGTTCACCAGCGTGCGGCGTAGGTATCCCTCCGGGTTGTCGGCCCGCCGGAACGACGGCCAGGCGACGTAGAGCTTGGTCAGGGTGGACTGCACCAGATCCTCGGCCAGGTGTCCGTCCCCGGCCGTCAGCAGTGTCGCCGTGCGCACCAGGGCGGCGCGGTGGCTGAGCACGAAGCTGTGGAACTGCTCGTCTCGCTCTGTCTTCACGTGCCCTCCTTCGCTCTCACGGTCCCCTGACGATTCACGGCCCCCTCGAGGTTGCATGCGGCACAGAAAAATGGCCGCCGACTTCGAGATCGTCGGCGGCCACGCTATACGGGCTTGTCAGGCGGGTTCGGGCACTCCGCCGGGCGGGGCGGGTTCGGGCTCCGGCTCGACCGGGGCCGGCGGCAGTGGATCCGGCGCTTCCGGGGAGAGTTCGCCCGGATCGTCCGGAATGGGCGCGGTCGGGTCCAGCGGCGGGTAGCGGTCGGGATCGATCCTCAGGCTGCTCATCTCTCCTCCTTCCTGGCTGTACGGAAGCCCCTTGGTTACCCCGGTCTCAGCCCGCTGAACATGATCGCCGGCGCGGCACAGCGCAATTCACCCGTTTCACGCATGATGGGGGCATGACGTATCCGCCGCCGCTTTACCACGGGGAATCGGGCGAGATCAGCGCGACGTACCGGCCGGCCGCCACGGAACCCGAGCTCATCTACCGCAGCGGGACGAAGGTCCACTACCTGTCGACCGGCCCGTCCACGGGTGGTCTCTTCGGCATCTACCGCTGGGAGTGCGGACCGGGCGTGACCGGGCCCGACCCGCATTTCCACCGCAGCCTCGCCGAGTCTTTCTACATTTTGTCCGGAAGTATGCGCATCTATGACGGGAAGCAGTGGCTCGACACCGAGCCCGGCGATTGGGTGCACGTTCCGGCGGGTGGGGTTCACGGGTTCAAGAACGAGTCCGGGGAGCCTGCTTCGATGCTGCTGCACTTCTCGCCGGGGGCGCCTCGGGAGGGCTATTTCGAGGGCCTCATGCATCTGTCGGAGATGAGCGAGGAGGAGCGGGTCGCGTTCTACCTGGAACACGACAACCACTGGCTCTAAAAAACCGGTCAGATCGTCGGCCGGCCCGTGGCTCCCAGCCGCATCGAGTTCGCGGCGAAGCGGGAGCGGTAGGCCGACGCGCTCAGGCCGAAGTGGGCCTTGAAGCGGCGGGCGAAGTAGTTCGGGTCGGCCCAGCCCACCGACTCGCCGATCGCGTTCACCTGCTCGTCGGTGTGCAGCAGTCGCTCGGCGGCCAGCTCCACGCGGTACCGGGTCAGGTACGCCATCGGCGGCAGGCCGGTGACCGACTTGAACAGCCGCACCAGGTAACCGGGGGCCAGGTGGAGCGCCGTCGCCAGCTCGGTCAGCGTCCACGGGTGCGCGGGACGCTCCTCCATCCACCGGATCGCCTCGGCGACGGCGGGGTGGGCCGGCTCGGGACGGGACTGGCCGGCGCCGGGCAGGGTACGGGCCAGGCAGCCCAGCACCAGGGTGAGCCGGGCGATCAGGTCGCCCCGATGCAACTCCGGGGGTAGCAGCCTCAGCTTGCTCAGCGCGTCCAGGTGCTCGACGCACTCGGCGAAGTCGTCGGGCGCCAGGCGGGTGGTCAGCATCCCGCGCCCGCCGGTGGCGTACGGGCCGGTCCACAGCAACTCGCCGAGCAGCGGGTCGTCGCGGGTCCAGGCCAGCTCCTGGCGCAGCAGCCCGGCCGAGAAACAGCAGTTGTACAGATCCAGGTCGTGGCAGTCCTCGTACCCGTGCCAGACGCCGGGGCGCAGCAGTACGACGTCGCCGGGCCGCATCGGCTGCCGTCCGGCCAGGCTGCGGTGCACGCCGTCGCCCGCGTACCCGATCGCCACTTCGATGAAGCTGTGCGTGTGCACGGGGTGGCCCGTCGGGTGGTAGTGGTGCCCGGCGTACACGAACGAGTCGTCGCCGAAATGGACCAGCGTGTCGGTGTGCTCGATGGTCGTCCCGGTCATGGGACGCCGAGCCTACTCGCCGCCCGGTGGCTGGGCCGCCACGAACGCGGTGTCCTTGTCGATCTTGCCGATCTTGGCGGCGCCGCCGGGCGAACCGAGGTCCTCGAAGAACTCGTAGTTCGCGTTCGCGTAGTCCTTCCACTGCTCGGGGACGTCGTCCTCGTAGAAGATCGCTTCCACCGGGCAGACCGGCTCGCACGCACCGCAGTCGACGCACTCGTCGGGGTGTATGTACAGCATCCGATTGCCCTCGTAGATGCAGTCGACGGGACACTCCTCGACACACGCGCGGTCGAGCACATCAACGCAGGGCTCGGCGATGATATACGTCATTCCTGCAATGTAGAGCAAACCCCGCCGCGGCCAGTACCTGCCCACGGCGGGGGAACGAAAGGCTCACAAAGCGGCGACCACCTGCGCCGACTCGACAGGGATCGAGAACATCGGGAAGTCGTACGCGATGGCGTTGTCGTGCTCCTCGGGCGAGGTCGCCGCCGTGCAGTCGGTCAGCGTGATCACCCGGTAGCCGTTCTCGTACGCGCTGCGCATCGTCGACTCGACACAGCAGTTGGTCAGGAAGCCGCCGATGATCACCGTCTCGATGCCCTTGCTGCGCAGGATGAAGTCGAGGTTGGTGCTCGCGAACGTGTCCAGGCCCCGCTTGCCCTCGATCACGATGTCCCCGTCGGCCGGGGTCAGCCGGTCGACGATCGCCGCGCCCCACGTCCCCTTCACGAACGCGTTCCCGTCGACCACACCCTTCAGGATCCCGTACGGATGCCGGGAGAGCTCTCCGTAGCCGGGAGCGAAAGTGATCGGCGCGTGCATGATCGTCACGCCCGCGGCCCGCGCCGCCTCGACCAGCGCCACGGTCTTGTCCAGCATCCCGGTCTTGTCCATGACCGGGGCCACGGCGCCGTGCAGCACGCCGCCCTCGGTGGTGAACTCGTTCTGGTACTCGATCAGCACGACCGCGGTCTTCGCCGGGTCCAACTGCAGCGTCTCCGACATGCCCTACCTCCTGTGGCCCTGGTCACTCCCCCCAAAGCAAACACGCAGGAGACGCCCGGGCAACCCCGGTGGCTAGGCTTACTAAAGAAAAAGTGGAAGAAAGAGGGAGTATCGGTGGACCTGCGACACGACCCGATGCGCTGGGGCCAGCCCCCGCACCACTCCCCCGAGCCCTGGCCGCCCAGCCACCCCGGCGCCGGCCCGGCCCTGCCCGGCTGGCTCGAGGAACGCCTGTTCGACCAGCGCATCGTCATGGTGCGCGGCCCGCTCACCACCGAGGGCGCCACCGGCGTCGCCGCCGCCCTGCTCACCCTCGACGCGGCCGGCCCCGCCCCGGTGCAGCTGCACGTGTCCAGCGACGGCGGCGAGCTGAACGCCGCGCTGGCCGTCATCGACGTGATCGACGCGATGACCGCGCCCGTGCACGCGCTGGTCACCGCCCAGGCCGGCGGGGCCGTGGTCGCGGTGCTCGCCGCCGCCGACAAGCGGGCCGCCTACCGCCACGCCCGGTTCAAGCTCACCGAGCCCCGCGCGGCCGGGGTGACCGGCACGGCCGACGAGGTGACCCGCGCCGCCGGGCAGCACCTGCGCGAGCTGGAAGAGGTGGTGCTGCGCCTGGTCGAGGTGACCGGCCAGTCCCGCAGCCGCATCGAGGACGACCTGTCCGCCGGCCGCTCGCTCACCGCGCAGGAGGCCGTCGAGTACGGCCTGATCGACGAGATAGTCGGGAAGGCATAGGCATGAAAAAAGGGCCCCCCGAGGGGCCCTTTTCGCAAGGAGATCAGGCGACCTTGACGCCCATCGAGCGGGCCGTACCGGCGACGACCTTGATCGCCGCGTCGAGGTCGTTCGCGTTGAGGTCGGGGAGCTTCCGCTCGGCGATCTCCTTGATCTGCTGCGCGTTGAGCGTGCCGACGGTCTGCGTCAACGGGTTCGACGCGCCCGACTGGATGCCCAGGGCCTTGCGGATCAGGAAGCTGGTCGGCGGGGTCTTGTAGACCAGTGTGTGGCTGCGGTCCTCGTAGACCGACACGATCACCGGGATGATCTCGCCACGGTTCTTCGCCGTCGCCTCGTCGTACTCCACCTTCACGGCACGCATGTTGGCCCCGGTCGGACCAAGCATCTTGCCGAGGTCGACCATCGCGGCGTTACCCGCCTCAAGCGCGAGGGTTACCTCATGAGTCTTTTTCTTGGGCGGCATTGCGTAGGGCTCCTTTGGGTGAGCTGCAAGCCGAGAATCGCAGCTCGCCAGCTTAAATCAACACACGACAACCCCGGGACCTTACAACCGCGTCGCCGGACGGGTCAAAACGGAGGTCCCGGGTTCCACCGGCAAGTGTAGCGCGGCGCCCCGGCGCCCCCGTCAGTAGGTGTCGCAGAAGCAGGACTTCATCAGCGAGCGCACCACGTACACATAGTCGCTGCTGGGCACCGTCTTGCTGGAGGCCGCCGACTCCACCGCGCCGACCCCGGCGTGATAGCCCGCGATCACCAGGTTGAGCAGGCACCATGAGCTTGTCGACGAGCACTTCGACGTACTCAAGCTGTAGTTGCCTTTGAAGTAGTTGTCGCCGATGTACTTGGTCAGCCAGGCCAGGTAATTCGCGCCCAGGATCGCGTTCTGCTTGTAGTCCTTGACGTTGTACGACTGCTCGAACCTGGTATTGATCATGCTGACCGTGTCGGGCATCAACTGCATCAGCCCGAATCCGCCGTCGCAGTTCACGACGTTCGACTGCCAGCCGCTCTCGTTCCACGCGACCGCCCGCACCACATCGGAGGGCACGGTCAGGGTCGGCGCGCTCGTCGGCCAGTAGTGTTTCGCGGCCGCCGCGTTCAGCGCCGACTTGGCCGACGTCTTCGACACCGCCTTGCCCTGGTAATGGAAGCAGCCGGCGTGCTGGAAGTTGTTGACCGGCCCGGTCGGAGTCGGTTTCGTCGGCTTGGGCTTCTTCGACGGCGTCGGCGAGGAGGTCGGTGGCTCGCTCGCTGCCAGGTCGTTCAGCGTCGGCTCGTCGGAGGGCGTCGCCGTGTCCCAGACCGGGCCCGACGGCTGGGTCGCGGCCACGTCACGGTCCTTGCCGGTCAGGCCACACCCGGCCGCGACCACCAGCGCGACCACCGCCGCGAGCACTTTCCACCGATGAGCCATCGACGAAGAACCTCCCCGTGAATCGTCGAAGGCGAACGCTAACAGGCCTCGGCTATGTGGCGCTGCCCCACGAAACGGGCAAAACGCGTAAGATCCGTCGATTGACCCCGCACCCGTGGCGGCAACCGAGACCGGGGACAATGGTTGACATGCAGACCCGCACCGACCTCCGCAATGTCGCCATCATCGCTCACGTCGACCATGGCAAAACCACCCTGGTCGACGCCATGCTCCGGCAGGGCGGACAGTCCCATGCCCGCGGCGAGATGACCGACCGCGCGATGGACTCCATGGACCTGGAGCGGGAAAAGGGCATCACCATTCTCGCCAAGAACACGGCCATCAGCTACCAGCCGGTCGACGGCGACCCGGTAACCATCAACATCATCGACACCCCCGGCCACGCCGACTTCGGCGGCGAGGTCGAGCGCGGCCTCACCATGGTCGACGGCGTCGTCCTGCTGGTCGACGCGTCCGAGGGACCCCTGCCGCAGACCCGCTTCGTGCTGCGCAAGGCCCTGCAGGCCCGGCTCCCGATCATCCTGGTGATCAACAAGGTGGACCGCCCCGACGCCCGGATCAAGGAGGTCGTCGACGACACGTACGCCCTCTTCTTCGACCTGGACGCCGACGAGGCGCAGATCGACTTCCCGATCGTCTACGCTTGCGCGCGCGACGGCATCGCCTCGCTCGCCCAGCCCGCCGACGGCACCGTCCCGCAGGACAGCGACAACCTCGAGCCGCTGTTCACCACGATCCTCGAGACCATCCCCGCGCCGACCTACCACGAGGGCGCGCCGCTCCAGGCCCACGTGGTCAACCTCGACGCGTCGCCGTTCCTCGGCCGGCTCGCGCTGTGCCGGGTGCACGAGGGCACGATCCGCAAGGGCCAGACGGTCGCCTGGTGCCGCACCGACGGCACCATCAGCAACGTCCGCATCTCCGAGCTGCTGATCACCGAGGGCCTCGAGCGCAAGCCCGCCGAGAGCGCCGGCCCCGGCGACATCATGGCCGTCGCCGGCATCCCCGAGATCATGATCGGCGAGACGCTGGCCGACGCGGAGAACCCGCAGCCCCTCCCCCTGATCACCGTCGACGAGCCGGCCATCTCCATGGTTCTGGGCACGAACACGTCGCCGATGGTCGGCCGGGTCAAGGGCGGCAAGGTCACGGCCCGCATGGTCAAGGACCGCCTCGACCGCGAGCTGGTCGGCAACGTCTCGCTGCGCGTGCTCCCCACCGACCGCCCCGACGCGTGGGAGGTGCAGGGCCGCGGCGAGCTCGCCCTGGCCATCCTGGTCGAGCAGATGCGCCGCGAGTCCTACGAGCTCACCGTCGGCAAGCCCCAGGTGGTCACCAAGACCGTCGACGGCAAGATCCACGAGCCGGTCGAGCGCCTGACGATCGACGCGCCCGACGAGTTCATGGGCGCGATCACCACCCTGCTGTCCCTCCGCAAGGGCCGCATGGAGCAGCTCACCAACCACGGCACCGGCTGGCTGCGCATGGAGTGGCTGGTCCCGGCGCGCGGCCTGATCGGCTTCCGCACCGAGTTCCTCACCGAGACCCGCGGCACCGGCATCATGCACCACCTCTTCGAGGACTACGAGCCCTGGTTCGGCGAGCTGCGCACCCGCAGCAACGGCTCGCTCGTGGCCGACCGGGCCGGCGTCGTCACGGCGTTCGCCATGACCAACCTCCAGGAGCGCGGCCAGCTCTTCGTCGAGCCCACCACGGAGGTCTACGAAGGCATGATCGTCGGCGAGAACTCCCGCCAGGACGACATGGACGTCAACATCACCAAGGAGAAGAAGCTCACCAACATGCGGCAGTCGACCTCCGACGAGACGGAGAAGCTGATCCCGCCGCGCAAGCTCTCCCTCGAGCAGGCTCTCGAGTTCTGCCGCGAGGACGAGTGCGTCGAGGTCACCCCGGCCGCCGTCCGCATCCGCAAGGTCGTCCTCGACCAGCAGACCCGCGGTCGCGCCGCCGCCCGCCGCAAGCACCAGGCATAAATCAATTTCTTCCCGTACGCCCCAGCGGGTTCCCACAAGCACGATGGCGAACCCGAGTTCCACCGCGAGCTTCCCCGGTGGTCGCGCCTTTGCCGCGACCACCGGGCTGAGCTGCCGGGCCGGGCTCCGCAGCTCACGCCTTCGCGTTCAGTAACTCCCTTTTCCGGTCGCGGCTCGATTTGGCGAGGCTGGCGCCCGTGGCGATGCCCAGCGTGCCGATGATGACCAGCAGGCTCAGCCAGATAGGAATCTCCGGCGCCCAGTGCACGCCCTCGCCGCCGTTGATGAACGGCAGAGTGTTGGTGTGCAGCGCCTCGAGGAACAGCTTCACGCCGATGAACGCGAGAACCGCGGCGAGGCCGTAGTTGAGGAAGACCAGGCGCTCCAGCAGGCCGCCCAGCAGGAAGTAGAGCTGGCGCAGGCCCATGAGCGCGAAGACGTTGGCGGTGAAGACCAGGTACGGCTCTTTCGTGATGCCGAAAATCGCCGGGATCGAGTCGAGCGCGAACAGCAGATCCGTCGTCCCGATCGCGATCATCACGATCAGCATCGGCGTGAACAGGCGCTTGCCGGCCGACGACGCGACCATCATCCGTCCGTCGCCGAACGACGACGAGACCGGGAAAGCCCGCTTCGCCCAGCGGATCAGGATGTTCTCCTTGAAGTCATCCTCGTCGTTCTCGCCCTCCTTGAGCAGCGAGATCGCCGTGTAGACCAGGAACGCGCCGAAGATGTAGAACACCCACGAGAACTGGGCGATCAGCGCGGCGCCCGCCGCGATGAACAGGCCGCGCATCACCAGCGCCAGCACGATGCCGATGAGCAGCACCTTCTGCTGGAACTGCCGCGGCACCGCGAACCGGGCCATGATGATGACGAAGACGAAAAGATTGTCGACGCTCAATGAATATTCGGTGAGCCACCCGGTGTAGAACTCACCCGCGTACCGCCCACCGGCCGCGATCCAGACCCCGGCGCCGAAGAGAACCGCCAGCCCCACGTAGAACGCGACCCACCCGCCCGACTCCTTCATCGAAGGTTCGTGCGGTCGCCGGCCGATGATCAAAAGATCGACGGCCAGAACGGCGACGAGGGCGATGAGGGTGGCGATCCACACCCACGGGGACACGATCAACAGGGACCTCCGGCAGACACGGTTCATCGCCGTGTCCGCTCGAAGTCGAGCGAGCACAGCGACGTGCGGCTGTCGGAGGTCTCTTCCGCCGCCTAAGCGACCACCGGCCCCGGGACCGCCTATCAGGGCGTTCCGTGTTGACGAGACCGGTGCGAGGGAATACTCCCCTCCTACGGCAGCCATTGTGTCTCATCAGGAGACCCAATGGCAGGGCACCCGGAAAAGCGTGTCCAGCCTCTCGGCCGAAACCGCCCATCCAGCTACGTTCCGCTCACCAGCGTAGCCCGCCCCCGACACACCGAGTTCATCCCACCCGGGTGATCATGTCACCCCTCGCAGGCGTCCTAGGAGGCTAGCTCAGTTCGATCCCGCGCCCGCCGCCCGAGAAACGAAGCCCAATCGCTGGACAACAGCGCAGCCGCACCCGCTCGTCGGGGAGGCCAGACAGCGCGTCCAGCCGGGCTCCGGCGAGTCTGCGCCCAGCCGAGCCACGCACTCAGCCGAGCCCGCGCACCCAGCCGAGCCCGCGCGCCCAGCCGAGCCACGCGCCCAGCCGAGCCATGCGGACAACCGAACCCCGCGCCCAGCCGAGCCACGCGCCCAGCCGAGCCATGCGGACAACCGAACCCCGCGCCCAGCCGAGCCGCGCGCCCAGCCGAGCCGCGCGCCCAGCCGAGCCATGCGCCCAGCCGAACCCCGCACCCAGCCGAACCCGCGCGCCCAGCCGAGCCCCGCGCCCGGCCGAGCCCCGCGCGGGCTACTTCACGCCGGCCATGTCCATGCCTCGGAGCTCCTTTTTCAGCTCTTTCATCTCGTCGCGGATGCGGGCGGCCAGCTCGAACTGCAGCTCGCGCGCGGCGGCCAGCATCTGGTCGTTGAGGTCCTGGATGAGCTGGGCCAGCTCGGCGCGGGCCATGCCCTCGCGGGCGGTGCCGGTCGAGGCGCGCGCCTTGGATCGGGTCTCGGGCACCGGAGCCTTGCCGCGCGAGATCTGCCGGCCGCCACCGCCGATCATCGGGTTGCTGACCGCGGCATCCGTGTCTTCCGCCTCGCGGTAGATGTCGTCCAGGATGTCGTGAATCTTCTTGCGGAGCGCCGTCGGGGTGATGCCGTTGGCCTCGTTGTGCGCGATCTGCTTGGCGCGCCGCCGGTCGGTCTCGTCGATCGCGTCCCGCATCGACGGGGTGACCTTGTCGGCGTACATGTGGACCTCGCCGGAGACGTTACGCGCGGCCCGGCCGATGGTCTGGATCAGCGACCGCCCGCTGCGCAGGAAGCCCTCCTTGTCGGCGTCGAGGATCGCCACCAGCGACACCTCGGGCAGGTCGAGGCCCTCGCGCAGCAGGTTGATGCCGACGAGCACGTCGTAGTCGCCCTTGCGCAGCTCTTTCAGCAGCTCGACCCGGCGCAGCGTGTCCACCTCGGAGTGCAGGTAGCGCACCCGGATGCCGTTCTCCAGGAGATAGTCGGTCAGGTCCTCGGCCATCTTCTTGGTCAGGGTCGTCACCAGGACTCGCTCGTTGCGGTCGGTGCGCAGCCGGATCTCGTGCATCAGGTCGTCGATCTGGCCCTTGGTCGGCTTGACCACCACCTGCGGGTCGACCAGGCCGGTCGGCCGGATCACCTGCTCGACGAACTCGCCCTGCGCCTGCTGCATCTCCCACGGACCGGGGGTGGCCGACAGGAACACCATCTGGCCGACCCGCTCGAGGAACTCGTCCCACCGCAGCGGCCGGTTGTCGGCGGCACTGGGCAGCCGGAAGCCGTGCTCGATGAGGATGCGCTTGCGGGACGCGTCCCCCTCGTACATGCCGCCGATCTGCGGGATCGTCTGGTGCGACTCGTCGATGACCGTGATGAAGTCGTCGGGGAAGTAGTCGAGCAGGGTGAACGAGGGCTCGCCGTAGGTGCGGCCGTCCATGTGCATCGAGTAGTTCTCGATGCCATTGCAGAAGCCGACCTGCCGCATCATCTCCACGTCATACGTCGTGCGCATGCGCAGCCGCTGCGCCTCTAGCAGCTTGCCCTGCCGCTCGAGCTCGGCCAGCCGATCCGCGAGCTCGGCCTCGATGCCGCGGATCGCCCGCTCCATCCGCTCCGGGCCGGCGACGTAGTGCGTGGCCGGGAAGATGATCAGCTCGTCCACCTCACGGATCACCTCGCCGGTGAGCGGGTGCAGGTAGAACAGCTTCTCCACCTCGTCGCCGAACAGCTCGACGCGGATGGCCAGCTCCTCGTACGCCGGGATGATCTCCAGCGTGTCGCCCCGCACCCGGAAGGTGCCCCGCTGGAAGGCCATGTCGTTGCGCGAGTACTGAATGTCGACCAGGCGGCGCAGCAGCTTGTCACGGTCGGTCTCCTGGCCGACCTTGAGCTTGACGGCCCGGTCGATGTACTCCTCGGGAGTGCCGAGGCCGTAGATGGCGCTCACGGTGGCGACCACGATGACGTCGCGCCGGGTCAGCAGCGACATCGTGGTCGAGTGGCGCAGTCGCTCGACCTCCTCGTTCACCGAGGAGTCCTTCTCGATGTAGGTGTCGGTCTGAGCGATGTACGCCTCGGGCTGGTAGTAGTCGTAGTAACTGACGAAGTATTCGACCGCGTTGTTGGGCAGGAGCTCACGGAACTCCTTGGCCAGCTGCGCGCAGAGCGTCTTGTTGGGCGCCATGACGAGCGCCGGCCGCTGCATCCGCTCGATCAGCCACGCGGTCGTCGCGCTCTTGCCGGTGCCGGTGGCGCCGAGCAGCACCGTGTGCCGGTCGCCGCGCCGGACGCGCCGCTCCAGCTCGTCGATGGCCGCCGGCTGGTCGCCGGCGGGCTGAAACTCACTGACGACCTCGAATCGGCCGTCGAGAAGTGGGATGTCGAGCGCCATGGGGACCACGGTACGTCGGGGGTATGACAAGTTCTCCCCGTCGCGTGACGCTCTCGGCGAACCGCTCCGCGGCTGGCTGTGCTGAGGGTGCACATTCGCCGTGTTGTACGGCCTTGCGGGGCTCGCCTAGCCTGTTCGGGTAGGCCGCTCGCGGCGGCCGCCCGGCTCGCTGACGGATCACCACACGGTCCGTCCGACCGGCCCGTGGTCGATGCGCCCCGGTTCTCCGGGCGTGCGCACCCATGGTGGTCGCGCTGAGCGCAGACCGGCCGCCGCGAGCGCCCTTCTCGTCTGCCCACGTCTGCCCGCGCGCCGCCGCCAGAAGCGTTGCGCGCCCGCCCGGGCACGTGGCCGCGAAGCCCGCCCGCAAGCGGCGATCCGCCCACGCACGCGCTCGCCAAGCCCGCACGCGGCCACCCGGCCTGCCCGCGGCGCTGCCAGTCCGGTCGGCCGCCGGCGTTATGCGCCGGGTTGCCAGCCGGTCGCTTCGGCCCAGTCGTCCGCCGCGAGGGCCTCCGCGTCGAACCAGGGCTCCTTGGCTTCGCCGTAGGCGAAACGGTCCGCGTGCTCGACGGCCCACGCCGCCTTCGCCGCCGCGTACTCGTCGCGGGCGGCCGGCACGGCGCGCAGGTGGTCGCGCATGAGCAGCGCGAAGCGCCAGCCGGGCGAGCCGGTCACCCGGACGTGCAGGTTGACCGGGCGGCCCGGGTCGGCGTTGCCGTGCAGCCGCTTGGGCCAGGTCTCGCCGGGGATGCCGCGCGCGTTGTCGGCCCACTCCCCCTCCCGCCGCGGGAAGCCGGCCTCGGCCAGCCGCGGGGCGAGCGCGTCGGCCTCGTCCAGCGTGTGCACGGCCACCATCAGGTCGATCACGTCCTTGGCCGGCAGCCCGGGCACGGCGGTCGAGCCGATGTGCTCCACCTTCGCCTCCGCGCCGATCGCGTGCCGGATCCGGCCGATCAGCCGCGCGGCCTGCTCGGGCCACGTCGGGTCGGGTTCGGCGATGTGCAGCTCGTGGCCGACCGGCGCGCTCGTGCCGTGCCGCAGGTGCTCCTCGAACGGCCGCAGCCGCTCCCGGAAGAGCAGGTCGACCTGGCCGTTCAGCTGGTCGACAGTTCCGTTGTTCTCGATCACGACGTCGCAGGCTGCGCGGCGCCGGGCATCGTCGGCCTGCGCGCTCATCCGCGCGGCCGCCTCGCCGGCGGACATCCCGCGCGTCTCTTCGAGACGGCGAATCCGCAGGTCACGCTTGGTTTCCACGACCAAGACGAGGTGGTACGCGGAGGTCAGGCCACCCTCCACGAGCAGCGGCACGTCGTTCACGACCACCGAACCGGGCGGGGCGGCCTGCGTCAGTTCGGCGGTTCTCGCCCGTACGCGTGGATGAATGATCTTCTCGAGGCGGCGGCGGGCCGTCTCGTCGCCGAAGACCTTGGCGCCCAGGGCCGGCCGATCGAGGTCGCCGTCGGGGGTGAGCACGCCCGCGCCGAACGTCTCGACGATCTCGGCGAGCCCGGGAGTGCCGATCGCCACCACCTCGCGGGCCAGCACGTCCGCGTCGATGATCACCGCGCCGTGGTGTGCGAGCCGCCGCGCGACCGCGCTCTTGCCCGCCCCGATGCCACCCGTCAACCCGACCCTCAACACGGGGCTAAGTATCACCCGTGATGCACGGATTGCGTCATGGGTGTGACACAACGGCGAAAGGCCGCCCCGACCGGAGTCGGGACGGCCTTTCGGTGGTGCTCGCGGTTACCTCAGTTCTTGCCGCCGGCGAGCTTCTCGCGCAGGGCGGCGAGAGCCTCATCGGTGGCCAGGGTGCCGGCCGGCTCCTCGGCGGCGCGCGCCGGGGCCGGCGAGCTCGACGAGGTGGACGCGGACGGAACGCCGGCCGCCGCGGCCGGAGCCGGGTTGAGCGCGGCCTCGGCGTCGGCGTCGCGGGACGCCTGCACCTGCTTGGTGTGGGCCTCCCAGCGCTCGCGGGCGTCGGCGTACTGCTTCTCCCACGTCTCGCGCTGCTTCTCGAAGCCCTCGAGCCACTCGCCGGTCTCCGGGTCGAAGCCCTCCGGGTAGATGTAGTTGCCCTCGGCGTCGTAGGTCGCGGCCATGCCGTAGAGGGTCGGGTCGAAGTGCTCCTCGCCCTCGACGAAGCCCTCGTTGGCCTGCTTGAGCGACAGCGAGATGCGCCGGCGCTCCAGGTCGATGTCGATGACCTTGACCAGGACGTCGGAGCCCACCTGGACGACCTGCTCGGGCAGCTCCACGTGCCGCTCGGCCAGCTCGGAGATGTGCACCAGGCCCTCGATGCCGTCGTCGACGCGGACGAACGCGCCGAACGGGACCAGCTTGGTGACCTTGCCCGGGACGATCTGGTTGATCGCGTGGGTGCGCGCGAACTGGCGCCACGGGTCTTCCTGGGTCGCCTTCAGCGACAGCGAGACGCGCTCGCGGTCCAGATCGACGTCGAGCACCTCGACCTCGACCTCCTGGCCGACCTCGACGACCTCGGACGGGTGGTCGATGTGCTTCCAGGAGAGCTCGGAGACGTGCACCAGGCCGTCGACCCCGCCGAGGTCGACGAACGCGCCGAAGTTGACGATCGAAGAGACGACGCCCTTGCGGACCTGGCCCTTCTGCAGCTTGTTGAGGAACTCGGTGCGCACCTCGGACTGCGTCTGCTCCAGCCACGCGCGGCGGGACAGGACCACGTTGTTGCGGTTCTTGTCCAGCTCGATGATCTTCGCCTCGAGCTCCCGGCCGACGTACGGCTGCAGGTCGCGCACGCGGCGCATCTCGACGAGGGAGGCCGGCAGGAAGCCGCGGAGACCGATGTCGAGGATGAGGCCACCCTTGACGACCTCGATAACGGAGCCACGGACGACGCCGTCGTCTTCCTTGATCTTCTCGATCGTGCCCCAGGCCCGCTCGTACTGAGCGCGCTTCTTGGACAGGATCAGGCGGCCTTCTTTGTCCTCCTTGGTGAGAACAAGAGCCTCGATGTGGTCACCGACCGACACCACTTCCGCGGGGTCCACGTCATGCTTGATCGACAACTCGCGCGAGGGGATGACACCCTCGGTCTTGTAGCCGATGTCGAGCAGGACCTCGTCCCGATCGACCTTGACGACGGTGCCTTCGACAATGTCGCCGTCGTTGAAGTACTTGATGGTCTCGTCGATGGCGGCGAGGAATGCTTCCTCGGACCCGAGATCGTCGACGGTGACCTTGTTGGCGCTCGAGGTGGCCTCGATGCTGCTCGTCATGTGGACAGTTGCTCCGAACGGATGGGTTTTGTGGTGTCTCGCGCGCGCTCCACGGAGCTGCCACCGGGCACGGTACGACCGAGCGAGACGATCACCAACGATGAGTCAGGATCAACGCAGTCGATCATGCCGAGACCGACGGCCACGGAGCCTGCTCCCTGCCGAGGCACACGATCCGCGAGCGCATCGACTAGCTTACCGTGCGCATTACCACAGGTTGCAAGCCCTCCTGACGACGGCGGCACAATGTTCGGGGTAAACCCCGCAGCATGCCCGTAATGTGCCGAATCAGGACCGTGACGAGCGTTGCCGTACCGTGGGTTTCGTGATCGAAATTCCGAGTCCCGGGACGCCTGTCCCGGAGACCGAGACAGCGGTGCTGCGCCGGCTCGTGACCGACGACGAGAGCCGCCACGCCAGCCGCGCCTGGTGGGATCTTGACGCCGACGACTACCAGGCAGAACACGGCTCTTTCCTGGGCGACGCCGACTTCGTGTGGGGTCCCGAGGGCCTGCGCGAGGCCGACGCCCGGCTGCTCGGCGACGTGCGCGGCAAGCGGGTGCTGGAGCTGGGCGCCGGTGCCGCCGCCGGCGCCCGCTGGCTCGACGGGCAGGGCGCCGAGGTGGTCGCCATGGATCTCTCGGCGGGCATGTTGCGCCAGGCGCTGGCCGGGGCCGAGCGTTCGGGCGTACGCGTGCCGCTCGTGCAAGCCGACGCGCTGTCCCTGCCGTTCGCGGACAGCGTATTCGACATTGTCTGCACCGCCTTCGGGGCGATCCCTTTCGTGGCCGACTCGGGCGCCGCGATGCTGGAAGTGGCCCGCGTCCTGCGCCCCGGCGGCGCCTGGGTGTTCTCCATCACTCACCCGATGCGGTGGATTTTCTGGGACGAACCGGATGAGAGTGGCCTGATCGCCCGGAACTCCTACTTCGACCGCCGGCCGTACGTGGAGACCGACGAGCAGGGCCGTCCCACCTACGTCGAGCAGCACCGCACGCTCGGCGACCGCATCCGCGAGCTGGTCGCGGCCGGTTTCGTGCTGCGCGACCTGATCGAGCCGGAGTGGCCCGCCGGCAACGAGCAGATCTGGGGCCAGTGGAGCCCGCTGCGCGGACGGCTGTTCCCCGGCACCGCGATCTTCGTCTCGGACCTGCCCGCTCCCCCGCCGACCAACGCACCCCGCCACTGACCTACCTCGGCGCCCGGGGCAGGGTCACAGCGCGACTGCGCCGCCGGCCCGGGGTCGCGGCGCGACCGGGATCGCCGCCCGGCCGGCAAAGCGGCCCGACCGGCAAAGCGGCCCGACCGGCAAAGCGGCCCGACCGGCAAAGCGGCCCGACCGGCAAAGCGGCCCAGCCGGCAAGCGGCCCAGCCGCCCCAAGCTGCCGGCCGCCCGATGGAGGGCGCCGGCAGCGGAGAGCAGCGGCCCGGTCGTCAGCCGCCGGTGATGAAGGTTCCGGCGTCGAGGAGGGCGGCCAGGACGGTCAGGCCGGCCGGGATCAGCCGGTAGTAGACCCACGTGCCGCGCCGGTCGCTGTCGACCAGCCCGGCCTCGCGCAGCACCCGCAGATGGTGCGAGATCGTCGGCCCGGTCAGGTGGAAGGCGCCGGTCAGGTCGCAGACGCAGACCTCACCGCCGCCCGCCGAGGCGATCATCGAGAGCAGCCGCAGCCGCACCGGGTCGCCGAGTGCCTTGAACATGGGGGCGAACCTGCCCGCCTGCGCAGGGTCCATCGGACCATGGGCGAGCGGCGCGCCGTCGAGCGCCGCGGCGGCGGGCTCCCCGGTCGATTTCCTCAGCATCGGCCCCGCCTCGCATCGGGCCGCAGCACAACACATCGCACACGCCGGTCAGTCGTGTTCCCGAACCGGCACCTTTCGCCGACCACGACACCTCCACTCTCCGAACAGCAGCGCAGACCCTACATCTACAACCTGTAGGTCGTCACCGCACCTGCCACCAGCCGCTTGAAGACCCAGGCCGGGCTCACCGGGACGAGCGGGTCAGTGGTCGGCGCCGGCCCAGTCCCGGCCGGAGCCGACGGAGACCTCGAGCGGCACGGAGAGCGGGTGCGCGCCGCCCATCTCGCGGCGGACCAGTTCCTCCAGGGGCTCGCGCTCGCCGGGGGCCACGTCGAAGACGAGCTCGTCGTGCACCTGCAGGAGCATGCGCGAGCGCAGGCCGGAATCCCTGATGGCGGCGTCGACCCGGAGCATGGCGACCTTGATGATGTCGGCGGCGGAGCCCTGGATCGGCGCGTTGAGAGCCATCCGCTCGGCCATCTCGCGGCGCTGCCGGTTGTCGCTGTTCAGATCGGGCAGGTACCGGCGGCGGCCGCGGATGGTGGCCGTGTAGCCGTCCTTGCCCGCCTGCCGCACCACCGAGTCCAGGTACTGCCGGACGCCGCCGAAGCGCTCGAAGTACTCGTCCATCAGCGCGCGGGCCTCGTCGACCGGGACGCTGAGCTGATTGGAGAGGCCGAAGGCGCTCAACCCGTACGCCAGGCCGTAGTTCATGGCTTTGATCTTGCGCCGTTGGTCGGGGATCACCTCCTCGACCGGGACGTGGAAGACCGAGGAAGCGGTGGCGGCGTGGAAGTCGAACGCCGAGTTGAACGCCGCGATCAGCGCCTCGTCGCGTGACAGGTGCGCCATGATGCGCATCTCGATCTGGCTGTAGTCGGCGGTCATCAACTGCTCGAAGCCCTCGCCGACGACGAACGCGCGGCGGATGCGCCGGCCTTCCTCCGTGCGGATCGGGATGTTCTGCAGGTTGGGGTCGGTCGACGACAGGCGGCCGGTCGCGGCGACGGTCTGGTTGAACGTCGTGTGGATGCGGCCGTCGTCGGAGACGGACTTGAGCAGACCGTCGACCGTGGACTTGAGCTTGGCCACGTCGCGGTGGCGCAGCAGATGGGCCAGCAGAGGGTCGCCGGTCTGCGCGAACAGGCTCTGCAGCGCGTCGGCGTCGGTGGTGTACCCGGACTTGATCTTCTTGGTCTTGGGCAGGCCCCGCTCGGTGAACAGGATCTCCTGCAGCTGCTTGGGCGAGCCGAGGTTGAACTCGCGGCCGACGATCTCGTGCGCGGCCTGCTGGGCGGCCTTGACCTCGGCCGCGAAGTGCGCCTCGAGCTCGGAGAGGTACTCCGTGTCGGCGGCGATGCCGAGGTGCTCCATCTCGGCCAGCACCCGCGACAGCGGCTGCTCGACCTCGGTGAGCAGGGCCTGGGACGCGCCTCCGTCGCGGGACAGCTCCTCGGTGAGCACGTCGGCCAGGTCGAGCGTGGCGCGGGCCCGCAGCATCAGGCCCTCCTCGGCGGCGCCCTCGTCACCGAGGAGACCGTCCAGCGTGAGCTGGCCATTTTCCGGTTCCTCGACGCGCAGCTCGCGCTTGAGGTAGCGCAGGGCGAGGTCGGTCAGGTCGTAGGCGCGCTGGTCGGGCTTGGCGAGGTACGCCGCGAGGGCGGTGTCGACGCGGACGCCGTCGAGGCGCCAGCCGTGGGCGCGCATGGCCAGCGACGCGGGCTTGGCGTCGTGCACGACCTTGGGCCGGTCGGGGTTGGCGAGCCAGATCGCGACGGCGGTCTCGTCGGCCTGGTCGAGCGCGGCCGGGTCGAACCAGGCGGCCGGCCCGGCGCCGGTCGCGACCGCGATGCCGGTGAGCGTGCCGGTGCCGCGGCCGAAGGTGCCGGTGACCGCGACGCCGACGGGCGCCTCGGCGGCGTGCCGGGACAGCCAGCCGGCGATCTGGCCGGAGCGCAGCACCTCGCCGGAGAGGTCGAAGCCGGACTCGGCCTCGGG
Source organism: Paractinoplanes globisporus DSM 43857 (assembly GCF_000379645.1). Classification (GTDB taxonomy): domain Bacteria; phylum Actinomycetota; class Actinomycetes; order Mycobacteriales; family Micromonosporaceae; genus Actinoplanes; species Actinoplanes globisporus. Next base: position 119,433 of record NZ_KB903308.1, on the reverse strand, counting down.
CTCGACGGCCTCGAGGTAGGAGTAGAGCCGCTCGCGCAGCACCCGGAACTCGAGCGCGTCGAAGACCTGGTGGACGGCCTCACGGTCCCACCCGTGCCAGAGCACGTCCTGCGGGCCGAGGGGCAGCTCGAGGTCGGTGACCAGCGCGTTCAGGTCGTAGTTGCGCATCACCTCGGCGAGGTGGGCGCGCAGGTTGTCGCCGGCCTTGCCCTTGATCTTGTCGGCGTTGGCGATGACGCCGTCGATGCCGCCGTACTCGTTGAGCCACTTGGCGGCGGTCTTGTCGCCGACGCCGGGGACGCCGGTCAGGTTGTCGCTGGTCTCGCCGACCAGGGCCGCCTTGTCGCGGTAGCGCTCGGGGCGCACGAAGTACTTGGCCTCGATGGCGTCGGGGGTCATCCGCCACACCTCGGAGACGCCGCGCACCGGGTAGAGGATCGTGGTGTGCTCGCCGGCCAGCTGGAACGCGTCCCGGTCGCCGCTGGAGATGATCACCTCCATGCCGGCCTCGCGGGCCTGGGTGGCGAGCGTGGCGATGACGTCGTCCGCTTCGTACCCGGGTTTCTCCACCACGGGGATGCGCAGCGCCTCGAGCACTTCCTTGATGAGGCTGACCTGGCCCTGGAACGGCTGCGGGGTCTCCGAGCGGCCGGCCTTGTACTCCGCGTACTTCTCGGTGCGGAACGACTTGCGGGAGACGTCGAACGCGACCACGATGTGCGTCGGTTTCTCGTCGCGCAGCATATTGATCAGCATGGACGTGAAGCCGAAGACCGCGTTCGTCGCCTGGCCGGTCACGGTGCTGAAGTTTTCCACCGGCAGCGCGAAGTAGGCCCGGTACGCCAGTGAGTGGCCGTCGAGCAGCAGCAAACGGGGGGTCAGGGCGTCGTCGCTCACGTCCAGGAACTCTAGACCCGAGGTACGACAGAAACGCCGACCGCCCCGGTCGCCTTTACAACACTTTGCTGAGGAATGCCTTGGTTCGTTCCTGTTGCGGGTTCGCGATGACCTCGGCCGGCGGGCCCGCCTCGACCACGACGCCGCCGTCCATGAACACGACGGTGTCGCCGACCTCGCGGGCGAAGCCGATCTCGTGGGTCACCACGACCATGGTCATACCGTCGCGGGCCAGGTCCTTCATGACGTCGAGGACCTCGCCGACCAGTTCCGGGTCGAGCGCGCTGGTCGGCTCGTCGAAGAGCATCAGCTTGGGCCGCATCGCCAGCGCCCGGGCGATCGCGACCCGCTGCTGCTGGCCGCCGGAGAGCTGACTGGGGTAGCTGTCGATCTTGTCGCCGAGCCCGACCCGGTCGAGCAGGGCCGCCGCGCGGTCGCGTACGGCCGATTTGTTTTCCTTCTTCACCCGGCAGGGCGCCTCCATGACGTTCTGCAGGACCGTCATGTGGGGGAAGAGGTTGAACCGCTGGAACACCATGCCGATCGACTGGCGCTGCCTGGCGACCTCGCTGTCCTTCATCTCGTGCAGCTTGCCGCCGCGCTCGTGGTAGCCGACCAGGTCGCCGTCCACGAAGATCTTCCCGGCGTTGATCTTCTCGAGGTGGTTGACGCAGCGCAGGAACGTCGACTTGCCGGAGCCGGACGGGCCCAGGACACAGCACACCTCGCCCGACTTCACCACCAGGTCGATGCCCTTGAGCACCTCGAGCGAGCCGAACGACTTGTGCACGTTGTCGGCGCGCACCATCTCGGCCGTCGCGTCGGTCATGTGGATCCTCCCTCGGCCGGAATCCGGCCTCCCTGCTCTACGCCGATGTCGCGCAACCTCTGCCGGGCCTGCCCGGTGGTCCCGTAGCCCCGGCCGAAATGCCGCTCCACGAAGAACTGGGCGACCATCAGGACCGTGCACAGGATCAGGTACCAGATTACGGCGGCCACCAGGACGGGCAGCACCACGAACGTTCGCGCCTTGATCGCATTGAGCTGGAAGAACAATTCGAAGGTCACCGGCACGTACGCGACGAGCGACGTGTCCTTGACCATCGCGATGACCTCGTTGCCGGTCGGCGGCACGATCACCCGCATCGCCTGCGGCAGCACCACCCGCCGCAGCACCTGCCCGCGGGACAGGCCGAGCGCGGTCGCCGCCTCCGCCTGGCCGGGGTCGATCGACTGGATGCCGGCCCGGACGATCTCGGCCATGTACGCGCCCTCGGACAGGCCCAGGGCGAGCATGCCGGCCACGAACCCAGCCAGCAGGTCGCTGGCCTTGACGCTGTAGAACTGCGTGTTCAGGTTGTCGATGCCGAACAGATGCCCGATCTGCCGGTCGAACGGCAGGCCGAACCCGATCCGGTCCCACAGGATGTTCAGGTTGCCGAACAACACCGCGAGCACGAGCCGCGGGATCGCCCGGAAGAACCAGGTGTAGACGAACGCGATCCAGCGCAGGATCGGGTTGTCGGACAGCCGCATGATCGCGATGACCACGCCGAGCACGATGCCGATCGCCATCGAGCTGATGGTCAGCAGGATGGTGCCGCGCAGGCCCTCGAGCACGGGCTCGGTGAACATGACGCCGCGCTTGCCCGGCGCGTACTCGAGGAAGATGAAGCGCCACCGGAACTGGTCGTTGGTGACGAGCACGTGCACGAACATCGCGATGAGCACGATGAGCACGGCGATCGTGATCCATCGCCCGGGGTGCCGCACGGGCACGGCCTTGATGGGTTCAGGCCGTGCCCGCTCGGACTGTTTCAGGTCGGTCATCGACGGATCAGACCGCGGGGTTCACCGCGGGGTCGGTGATGCCGCCCGCGTCAACGCCCCACTTGGCCAGGATCGTCTTGTAGGAGCCGTCGTCGATCAGCGACTTCAGCGCGCCCTGGATCGCCACGCCCATCGTGTCCTTCTGGTCGAGGGGCAGCACGTAGCCGTACGGGGCCGAGTCGTAGATGTCGCCGACCAGGGCCAGCTGGCCGTTGGTCTGCTTCACCGCGTACGCGCAGACCGGGGAGTCGGCGAGCATCGCCAAGTCCTTGCCGGTCACCACGGCGTTGGTGGCGTCCGACTGGGCCTGGTACTGGTCGATGGTGATCTTCGCCTTGCCGCCGTCGGTGCACTTCTTCGACCGGGCGGTGAGGTCGTCGACCTGCACGGTCGCGGTCTGCACCGCGATCTTCTTGCCGCAGACGTCGTCGGCGTTGACCGTGGCCCCGGCCTTGGCCGCCCACTGGGTGCCCGCCTGGAAGTAGGAGACCATCGTGGCCTCCTTCAGACGGTCCGCGTTGATCGTGAACGACGAGACGCCCACGTTGTACTTCTTGGTCTTGACGCCCGGGATGATGCTGTCGAACGTGGCCGACTGCCACTCCGTGGTCAGGCCCAGCTTCTGGGCGACCGCGTTGAACAGGTCCACGTCGAAACCGATGACGGTCTTGCCGTCGGCGTCCAGGAACTCGCTCGGCGCGTACGTCGAGTCCGTCCCGATGATGAGTTTGCCCGCCGACTTGATGTCGGCCGGAACCTTGTCGGCCAGGCTCGTGTCCGCCGAGGCGCTGGCGGCCGGGGCCGAGCCCGCGCCGTTGTCGTCGCCGGACTCCGAACCGCAGGCGGCCATCGAGGTCGTCAGCGCCGCCGCGAGGGCCAGCCCGAGGATCGCCCGACGGCCAGGAGAGGTGCGGAACATTAGGGTCTCCTCTGAAGCGAGAGAAAAATCAGTTATGCAACGCCCAGGTAGGCGTCCTTGACCGCCGGGTCGTGCAGCAGCTCGGCTCCGGTGCCTTCCTTCACGATCCGTCCGGTCTCCAGAACGTACGCCCGGTGTGCCCGGGAAAGAGCCTGCTGGGCGTTCTGCTCCACCAGCAGGATCGTCGTGCCCTGCTGGTTGATCTCGACGATGATGTCGAAGATCTGCTGGATCAGCATCGGCGCGAGGCCCATCGACGGCTCGTCGAGCAGCAGCAGCTTCGGCCGGCTCATCAACGCCCGGCCCACCGCCAGCATCTGCTGCTCGCCGCCCGACAGGGTGCCGCCGGACTGCTTCTCGCGCTCCTTCAGCCGCGGGAACAGCCCGAACGCCCGGTCGAGATCCTCGTCGATCTCCGCGCGGTTGCGGCGCGTGTAGGCGCCCATCTCGAGGTTTTCCCGCACCGACATGCCGGGGAAGATGCCCCGGCCCTCGGGCGACTGCGACACGCCGCGGACGACCCGCAGGTCCGCCCGCAGCCTCGTGATGTCCTGCCCGTCGAAGCGGATCGCGCCCGACGACAACGGGCGCAGGCCCGAGATCGCGCGCATGGTCGTCGACTTCCCGGCGCCGTTGGCCCCGATCAGCGCGACGACCTCGCCCTGGCCGACGGTCAGGCTGATCCCGTGCAGGGCCTCGATGCGGCCGTAGGCCAGCGAGATTTTCTCGAGCTCAAGCAGCATCGGTGGGCACCCCCAGGTACGCGGCGATGACCGCCGGATTGTCCCGCACCTCGGCGGGTGTCCCCTCGGCGATCTTCTTGCCGAACTCCAGCACCACGATCCGGTCGGTGACGCCCATGACCAGGCGCATGTCGTGCTCGATCAGCAGGACCGTCACGCCGGTGTCGCGGATCCGGCGGATCAGCTCCAGCAGCTCGGCCTTCTCGGCCGGGTTGAAGCCGGCCGCCGGCTCGTCGAGGCACAGCAGCGTCGGGTTGGTGGCCAGCGCCCGGGCGATCTCCAGCCGGCGCTGCTCGCCGTACGAGAGATTGCGGCTGACGTCGCCCGCACGGCGCCGGATGCCCACGAACTCGAGCAGCTCCAGCGACCTCTCCCGGCCCGACCGCTCCTCCTGCCAGTGCCGCGGCAGCCGGAACAACGCGCTGATCACGCTCGTCTTGTGGTGCGCGTCCGCGCCCACCATGACGTTCTCCAGCGCCGTCATCTCCGGGAACAGCCGCACGTTCTGGAACGTCCGGGCGATGCCACCCCGGGTGATCTCGTGCTTCTTCTTGCCGACGATCGACTGCCCCTGGAACCGGATCGCCCCGCTCGTCGGCCGGTACACCCCGGTCATCGCGTTGAAGCACGTCGTCTTGCCGGCGCCGTTCGGGCCGATCAGCCCGAAGATCTCACCCTTGCGCAGCGAGAAGCTGACGTCGTTGAGCGCCACGACACCCCCGAACCGCAGGGTCACGTGGTCAACTTCGAGAAGAGCATCAGGATCCCGTACGCCCTGATCCAGAATTTGATCTGCGCCGGTGGGCGCGGGCTCGTCGATGGGACGAGCGTTCATGCGATCGAGCTCTTCCGGTGTATCCATGTGCGGCTCGCTCACAGGGGTGCCACCTCCTTCGCCCGGTCCTTGAGCTCCATCGCCCGGCGCCGGCTCGGAATCAGGCCCTGCGGCCGCAGGATCATGATGATGATGATCACGACGCCGAACATCGCGAACCGGTACTCGTACAGGTCGGTGCCACCCACCGAGATGCCGCGCAGCCGGTCCGGGATGTACGAGATCAGCGCGCCACCCAGGATCGCGCCGGCCATGTTGCCGGAGCCACCCATGACCACGCCGGCCAGCACCAGGATCGAGAACTGCAGCACGAACGTCGACGAGTTGATGAAGCCCTGCTCGCCGGCGAACAGCACGCCGCCCAGGCCACCGATGAACGCGCCGATCGAGAACGCCCACAGCTTGAACTTGGTGGTCCGCACGCCCATGATCTCGGCGGCCTCCTCGTCCTCGCGGATCGCCAGCCAGGACCGGCCGACCCGGCTGCGGTCGAGGTTCCGCACGCCGAAGATCACCGCGATGATGACGACAAGACCCAGCCAGAAGTACGGGATCGCGTCGGTCACGCCGAAGATCACCTTGCCGTTCCAGGTGCCCGGCGGGTGGGGGATGCCGGTGAAGCCCCGGTCGCCGCGGAACGTCTGGGTGTTCGTCGCGACGATCCGGATGATCTCGGCGAAGCCCAGCGTCACGATCGCCAGATAGTCGCCGCGCAGCCGGAGCGTCGGCCAGCCCAGGATCAGGCCCGCCAGCATGGTCGCCGCCAGCGCCACCGGCACCGCGGCCAGCCAGGCCCAGCCGGTGTGCGAGTACAGCACGCTGTCCTTCGAGGTCAGAATGGCCGTGCCGTACGCGCCGACCGCGAAGAAGCCGACATAGCCGAGGTCGAGCAGGCCGGCGTAGCCGACCACCACGTTCAGGCCCAGCGCCAGCAGCACGTAGTAGGACATGTTGAACAGCGCCGACGGCCAGTCGATGCCCTCGGTGATGAGCTGCGGGCCGATCAGGGGAATGTCCCCGACGTAGGGCAGCAGGAACGCCAGCGCCGCCGCCGCCAGCGCGACGACCGCGCGCACCCAGCCCGGTTGCCGGCCGAACCAGCCCCGCACCCCGCCGCTGCCCCGGAAGCTCGTCTTGGGCTTCTCGGTAGCCACCGCCGTGTCACTCATGCGCGTGCCCTTCCGAGAGACTCACCCAACAGGCCCGACGGGCGGAACATCAGGATCAGGACCAGCAGTACGAACGCCGCCGCGTGCAGCCAGTTCGAGCCGAACAGGCCGGCCGCCCAGCTCTGCAGCACACCCAGCAGCAGGCCACCCAGCAGGGCGCCCCGCAGGTTGCCGATGCCGCCGAGCACGGCCGCCGTGAACGCGTCGATGCCGAGCAGGAAGCCGGCGTCGTACTTGGTCACGCCGATCTTCAGGTCGTACATCACCGCCGCGATACCCGCCATCAGGCCGCCCAGCAGGAAGACCAGCGAGATCACCCGCGACTTGTTCACGCCCATCAGCGCCGCGCTGTCCGGGTTCTGCGCCACCGCGCGGATACCCCGGCCCAGACGTGAACCGTTGATGAAACGATCCAGCACGAACATCATCACCAGCGCCAGCGCGATGATCAAGATCTGCAGGTTGGTGATGTGCGTGTTGCCGATCGTGATCACCGTCCGGGCCTGGATGATCGGCGGAACACCCCTTTGGTTCCGGTGCGTCGCGACACCGACGAACTCCGAGATCGCCAGCGACGCGCCGATCGCGGTGATCAGGAAGGCGAGCGGCGGAGCGTTGCGCCGGCGCAGCGGCCGGTAGGCCACCAGTTCCACGCCCAGCGCCACGGTGCCCGAGACCACAATGGCCGCCACCAGGCCCAGCGCCATGTAACCCAGCATCGCACCGAAATCGGGCCGCGCGGAGTTCTGGTCGAGGCCGAACCATCCCCAGATGATCAGGCAGGCGTACGTGCCGACCAGGAACACCTCGGAATGGGCAAAGTTGATCAGTCGCAGCACACCGTAGACCAGGGTGTACCCCAGCGCGAACAGCGCGATGATCGCGCCCTGCGCCAGGCCTGCCACGGTGAGCGGCCCGAAATTGTCGATCAGACCGGAGAAGTTCACAAAGGGGCTCCAAAACGACGAGGTCGGTGCGGCCGGAGATCATCCGGCCACACCGGCCCTACGAAGAGTTACAGCGCGATCAGGAGGTCTTGATCTCCTGGTCCTTCACCGCGTCGCCGCTCGCGTCGAACTTGAACGCCCACACCTTGATCAGCGAAGGGTCGAGCTCGCCCTTGTCGGTGAACTTGTACGTGTTCGCGATGCCCTTGTAGTTCACCGTGGACAGGTACGTGTTCAGCTTCTCGGTCGTCGTGTTACCGGCGTCGATGCCCTGCAGGAAGATGTTCGCCGCGTCGAACGCCACGTCCGAGTACGTACCGGCGGCCACGTTCCACTTGGCCTTGTAGTCGTTGACGAACGTGCCGCCAGCGGCCTCCGGCGGCGAGCACGGGCAGGTCACCACGGTGCCGATCGCGGCCTGCGTGCCGGACGCCTTCGACAGGCCCGGGTCCTTCATGCCGTCGCCACCGAGCAGCGTGCCCTTCCAGCCGGCCGCGGTCAGCTGCTTGCGGATGACGCCCGCGTTCGTGTAGTAGCCGCCGTAGAACAGCGCGGTCGCGCCGCTCGACTGAACCTTCTGGACCAGCGCCGAGAAGTCGGTCTGCTTGCCGTCGCCCTCGGTCTTGTCCGACTGCACGACCAGCGGGCCGAGCTTCGACTTCACCACGTCGGCCAGACCCTGGCCGTACGCGGACTGGTCGTCCGCCACGAAGACCTTCTGCGCCTTCAGCACATCCTTGATGTACGAGGCGGCCGCCGGGCCCTGCGCGTCGTCGTTCGCGACCGCGCGGTGGAAGACCTTCCAGCCGCTGGCCGACAGCGACGTCCGGGTCGCGGACGGCGTGATCGTCGGGATGCCCGCCTCGTCGAAGATCGGGTTGGCGGCCTCGGACTCGCCGGAGAACGGCGGGCCCACGATGCCGATGATCTTCTTGTCCGCCACGAGGCTCCGGGCAACACCCGGGGCAACCTCGGCAGCACCCTGCGAGTCGAACTTCGCGACCGTGATGCAGTCGGAGCCCTTCTGCTTGTTGTACTGCTCCACGGCCAGCTCGAAGCCCTGCTCGATGTTCACACCGAGGTTGGCGGCCGAGCCGGTCAGAGCGCCGAAGAACGCGAGCTTGTAGCCGCAGTTCGAGCCGCCCGCCGCGTTGTCGCTGCCGCCGGAATCCTTATTGCAAGCAGCGGCACCGGCGATGAGCCCGATGATGGCCACCCCGCCGATGGCTCGTGCGAGAACCTGCCTCAAGGTTTGAACCCTCCTCCATACCGAACCCACCGAGCCACCGCAGGCCGATTGGCACTTGCGTGCACACTCGACCACACCGCGCCCGTCATGGGGCGGGACGCTATCCCAGGTTCGCGGCCTGCCAAAAGACTTCGATCGGGCTTTCACCGAACCGTTACGTCTGGTGATCCGAAGGCAGGAGAAGGTGTTACACCAGCAGCGTTACGCCGAGATCAACTGGTGGCCGGCTGCGCACCCCCCGCTTCCTGACTCTCCGCCAGGATCCGGTCCGCCACCTCACGCATCGTCATCCGGTGGTCCATCGCCGTCCGCTGAATCCACTTGAACGCCTGCGGCTCGGTCATCTGGTACTTCGTCATCAGCTCGCCCTTGGCCCGCTCCACCGACTTGCGCGTCTCCAGCCGGTCGGTCAGCCCCGCCACCTCCGACTCGAGAGCGGCGATCTCCGAGTACCGCGAGAGGGCGATCTCGATCGCCGGCACCAGGTCCGACTTCTGGAACGGCTTCACCAGGTACGCCATCGCGCCGGCGGCGCGCGCCCGCTCCACCAGATCACGCTGGCTGAACGCGGTCAGGATCACGACCGGCGCGATGCGCCCGCCGGCGATCCGCTCCGCGGCCGCCAGCCCATCCATGATCGGCATCTTGATGTCGAGGATCACGAGGTCGGGCCGGAGATCCTCGGCCAGGCGCACGGCGGTCTCGCCGTCACCGGCCTCCCCGACCACGTCGTAGCCCTCCTCGACCAGCATCTCGGCCAGGTCAAGACGGATGAGGGCCTCGTCCTCGGCGATCAGCACCCGCCTGCGATCGGCCCCAGCCTGCGTGTCGGCCACGGAACCCCTACCCCCAACACTCCCGAAGTCGCGACACCCCGGTATGTGGGTACCGCCCCTCTTAGCGTAGTAGGTAGGCTGTCCCGTGTTGAGCTTGGCTGGACCGGACTTCCGATCCGGCCGATCCGCCTGTCCCCGTAGCCCAATCGGCAGCAGGCAATGGACTCAAAATCCATACAGTGTGGGTTCGAATCCCACCGGGGACACAAATTGTCGTACCCCTGTTCGAAGATGTGGGCATGCATCCACCCCGCATCCGTGAGCAAGCCTTGAGATTGCGCGCGCAAGGTGTTCCCTTCGGCGAAATCTGCAAAGTACTTGCCATCTCGAGAAATACCGCCGGCCACTGGTTCTACGGCGACCGCGCGCGGCGCCGTGCCGAACTGGACGCCGAGCCTTCTCGATGTCCACGTTGCGCGCGCCCGCCACGAGCGCCGGATGATCAAGCGGCCTACGCCTATCTCCTTGGTCTCTATCTCGGAGACGGCCATCTTGTCACCAAGGCCAGGGTGCCCGTGCTCCGCGTCTTCTGCGCCGACGCCTGGCCCGGGCTGATCGACGAGTGCGAGATCGCAATGCTGGCGGTCATCGCACGGAAAGTCCAACGAGTACAGAAGCAAGGCTGCATCGGTGTCCAGGCATACTCCAAGCACTGGCCCTGTCTGCTGCCCCAGCACGGGCCTGGCCACAAACATCATCGACCGATACTTCTCGCGGATTGGCAGGCGCCGATCATGTCCCGGCATGCGGGCCAGCTGCTTCGCGGGCTATTTCACTCAGATGGCTGCCGCGTTACGAATCGAATAAAGCGTGGCAATAAGTGTTACGCGTATCCGAGATACAACTTCTCGAACGAATCGCGGGACATCATGGGGTTGTGCCAGAAATCGCTCGACCGGCTGGGTGTCGAGTGGCGCATGTGCCGGCCCAACATGCTGTCGGTGGCTCGGCGGGAGGCGGTCGCTCGGCTGGACGAGTTTGTCGGGCCCAAGTGGTGAGGTGATGGCCGATCTTGCCCGATCCCACATGGTCCGGCGCGGCAACCGGGCATCGGGCCGTGCCTCTCCGTAACCTTGATCTTGGTTAGACGCTTGGCCCGTGACCGGGATGCCGTGACCGGGGGTGGTTGCGCTTCTTGCGGTTGTGGGGATGTCAGGCGGGTGGGCCGGCGGGGTGCGGGCCCTTGGGGGCGGTTGCGGGTGGGGCGACCACCGCCGGTGAGATGGCCGTGGGAGAGGCGACAGCCGGTGATGTCGTGGGGGTCGGCATCGTGGTCGGCGGGGCGGGCTCGGACGGGGTGCTGGTTCCGCCCGGAGTCGTCGGGTGGGCGGGTGCTGGGCGGTCCCGGCTCGGGACGCCGCCGGTCGGGCCGGCCGGTGGTGTGGGTTTGCGGGCGGGCCCGCCGGGGGTGGCGGAGGCCGCGCGGCGCAGGTCGGCGCAATAGCGGTCGATGGCGTTCTCCCCGCCGGCGGCGTCGGCCAGTTTGCGGCGGTTTTCGCTGGTCAGCGGGGTGGGGCCGCGCCGGGCGTCGCACCAGGAGAGAACGACCACCGTGGGGGCGGGGGACGGGGTGCCTGTTCTCGGCGCCGGTATGCCCAGCGCCGAGAACAGGCGGTGGGCGTGCTGCTGGGCCCCCTGGGGGAGGTTGCCGGTGCGGGCCGCTACGGCGGTGCCGGTGGCGGACAGGAGAGCCAGGCCGGCCGCGATGGTCGCGACTGCGGTCCGCGTCCTTGCCGGGTGCCGTGCGGCTCGGGCAGCACGCCTGCGGTGCTCGGTGAACGCGGCGACCGCGGCCTTCTCGCCGCTGAGCTCGTCGGCCGTCGCTGGGGCGCGGGCGGCGTCGAGGAGCTTTGTCAGTGGGGCGTGAGTGGGGCCGGGGTGGTCGCCGGCGGCCAGCCGGTCGGCCTCGGCGGGGCCGATGCGGTGGGTTCGCCGGAGGCGCATCGCGTGAAGAAGAGCGCGCGGGGTCCGCATTTTGTTACACCTCCCCGGCGGGGGTGCGAGCGGTTCGAGCGTGTACCTGGGGGTGTGTGGCGAGGCGCCGGAGTCCGCGCATGGTGGCCACGCGGATGGCGCCGGGGCGTTTGCCGAGGATGTGGGCGGTGGTGTGGACGTCGAGGCCGGCGACGATGCGGAGCATGACGGCCTCGGCCTGGTCGATCGGGAGGCTGGCGATGACGCGCAGGGCCCAGTCGGTGCCCTCGCCCTCGATCGCGGCGTCGGCGGCGTCGGGTACGGGCACGTCGACGGCGCCGACCAGCAGCGGCGAGCGGCGGCGGCGTTCGTCGAGGGCGCGGTGCCGGGCGATGCCGAAGAGCCAGCCGCGGAAGGCGCCGAGGTCGCCGCGGAACCGGTCGAGGTCGCGGATGACGTGGAGCCAGGTCTCGCTGGCCGTGTCCTCGGCCTGGTCGCCGATGACGACGCGCAGGTAGCGCAGGAGCGCGGGCTGCAGGCCGCGCCAGAGCAGGGCGAATCCGTGCGGGTCGCCGTTCTGGGCGGCGCGCAGGGCGTGGCCGAGGTCGGGGTCGGCGGGGGTGGGGCGTCGCACGGGCGGGCTCCGGGGGTGGGCGGCTAGTGCGTGCTTACCCCGGCGGGCCGCGGGCCGAACACCGAATCTGCGCGAACGGCGGTTCGGCGCGCGGCCCGGATGTTGTCATGGCAGGGACACCTTCGGCTGGAGGCCTCATGTTGTGGTCCGGTTCCTCTCCCATGACGGTTGTGCGTGACAGCATGTGGGGTTTTCTGCTGTTCGCGGGGGTGGCGTGGCTGGCGATCGCGTGGAGTGTGCTGCGGCTGGAGCCGGTGGATGTGGCGCAGGTGGCGGGGCCGGTGGTGCTGTTCGGGGCGTTGTGCGAGGCGGTCCGGGCGTTGGCGGGCACGCGTACGTGGTGGCTGAACGCGGGGATGTCGGCGCTGTTCGCGGCGACGGCCGCGCTGTTGCTGCTCGATCAGGACTCGACCTATGCGACGCCGGCCTCGCTGGTCGGCTGGTTCCTGATGGTGCGGGGCGCGATGGATGTCGCGGTGTCGACGATGAATCGCGGGGCGGATCGCACGTGGGGGCTGATGCTGGCGCTGGGTGTGGCGCAGGCGGCGCTGGGCTTTTACGCGTCCGGGCCGCTGGCGCGGGCGGCCGATCCGATGATCCTGCTGCTCGGCGGGCTGGGTGTGCTGCGGGCGGTCGCCGATCTGATCACCGCGTTGCGGCTGCGCGAGGTCTCCGTACGCCATGAGGTTTTGCATCTGACCCCGGAGAGGGAGGCGGGCGTCGCGGGATATTCGGCGGGTTTGACCGATTTCGAGCCGGGGCAGCCGGGGCAGCCGGCGCGGGCCAAGCATCGGGCGGACGCGCCGGGGCCGAAGACGTTCCACGAGGAGGTCCTGCGCAGCACGAAGGACCTGGACGCGAAGATCGCGCAGGCGGGCGTGACGGGCACGGGCGCGGCGGCGAACCGGGTGCCGGAGGATCTGCCGCCGGTTCCGGACACGCCGGCGGCCGCGGCGGAGGCCGCGATGGGCGAGGACAAGCATCACTGAGGAAGGATGTCCCCGGCCCCGCCGGGCGGGATCCGCGATCGGCCAGTCGCCGGGCCGGGATCCGGCCCGGCGGGGCCACAAAAGCCGCGGGTACAGGATCAGGCGCGGGCGCCGACCCGCCGCAGCAGCCCTTCCTGGACGGCGCTGGCGATGTGCCGCCCGTCCTCGGTGAACATCCGCCCGGTGGCGAGCCCGCGGCTGCCGCTGGCCGAGGGGCTGGTGCAGTCGTAGAGGAACCACTCGTCGGCCCGGAACGGCCGGTGCAGCCACAGGGCGTGGTCGAGGCTGGCCCCGATCACTCCGCCCGGTCCCCACACCTCGCCGTGCACCGACAGCACCGAGTCGAGCAGCGACAGATCGGACGCATAAGTCAGCGCACACGCATGGATCAGCGGATCATCCGGCAAATCGCCATTTATCCGCATCCAGACGCGCTGCTGGTCGCTCGCGACGCGGTCTCCGGGTGGCACCCAGCCGGGCACGCCGACATAGCGCACGTCGATCGCCTGAGGCGAGGACGCGAAGATCCCGGCCCGCGACGGGTACCGCGCGACCCAGTCGGCCATCGTCGGCACCTCCGACGGGCGCGGCACGTCGACCGGCGCCGGCAGATAGTGGTCGAGACCCTCCTCCCGCACCTGGAAGGAGGCCGACATGAAGAAGATCGTCCGCCCGTGCTGCTGCGCCACCGACCGCCGCACCGAGAACGACCGGCCGTCGCGGATGTTCTCCACCGAGAAATGGATCGGCTCGGTCGGGTCGCCCGGCCGCACGAAGTAGCCGTGCAAGGAGTGCACGAAGCGGGACGGGTCGACGGTCCGACCGGCGGCGACGAGCGCCTGCCCCGCGACCTGCCCGCCGAAGACGCGCTGCGCCCCGGTCTGCGGGCTCTCCCCCACGAACGAGGCCGCGTCGACCTGCTTCAGGTCGAGGATCTCCAGAAGCTGGTCGACGGCTGCCTGTCCGTGCAGAGGCGAATTCACACCCCCGACTCTAAGCTGCGGTCAGGGGCGCGAACCGGCCGAGTGGCCCGCGATGCAGGCGATCACACCGTCGACGGGTCGACGAGCGAGCCGAGCTGGTGCACCCGCAGCGTGTTGGTGGAACCGGGCGCGTTCGGCGGGGAGCCGGCCACGACGACCACGTAGTCGCCGGGCCGGGCCAGGCCGAGGCCCAGCATCTTGGCGTCGACCTGCCGGAACATGTCGTCGGTGTGCTGCACGAAGTCGGTCAGGAACGTCTCGACGCCCCAGCTCATCGCCAGCTGGTCGCGGACCTCCGGGACCGGGGTGAACGCGTACAGCGGGAGCTCGCAGTGCAACCGGGCGAGGCGGCGGACCGTGTCGCCGGTCTGCGAGAACGCGACCAGCGCCTTGGCGCCGATGTTCCGCGCGATCTGGGACGCGGCCACGGTGAGGGCGCCGCCGTGGGTGCGCGGGTCGTGCTGCAGGCGCGGGACGGGGATCGAGCCGCCCTCGGTCGTCGAGACGATTTTCGCCATCGTGCTGACGGTGAGCACCGGGTACTTACCGACGGAGGTCTCGCCGGAGAGCATGACCGCGTCGGTGCCGTCGAGAACCGCGTTCGCCACGTCGGAGGCCTCGGCCCGGGTCGGGCGGGAATTCTCGATCATGGAGTCGAGCATCTGGGTCGCGACGATGACCGGTTTCGCGTTTTCCCGGCAGAGCTGGACGGCCCGTTTCTGCACCAGCGGAACCTGGTCGAGCGGCAGCTCGACGCCGAGGTCGCCGCGGGCGACCATGACGCCGTCGAAGGCGAGCACGATCTGCTCGAGGTGGTCGACGGCCTCGGGCTTCTCCACCTTGGCGATGACCGGGACCGTGCGGCCCTCCTCGGTCATGATGGCGTGCACGAGCTTGATGTCGTCGGGCGAGCGGACGAACGACAGCGCGACCAGGTCGACACCGAGGCTGAGCGCGAAGCGCAGGTCTTCCTCGTCCTTGTCGCTCATGGCCGGGACGCTGACCGCGACGTTCGGCAGGGAGACGCCCTTGTTGTTGCTGACCGGGCCGCCCTCGATGACCAGGCAGCGGATGTCGTTGCCCTCGACGCCGGCGACCTCGACGGCCACCTTGCCGTCGTCGATGAGCAGGCGGTCGCCGACCTTGACCTCCTGCGGCAGCTTCTTGTAGGTGCAGGAGACCCGCTCGACGGTGCCGAGGATCTCGTCGCTCGTGATGGTCACCAGGTCACCGGTGTTCCACACGTGCGGCCCGTCCGCGAACTTGCCGAGGCGGATCTTGGGACCCTGGAGGTCGGCGAGGACGGCGACGGCGCGGCCGGTCTGCCGGGCCGCCTCACGCACGAGGTCGTACACCTTCTGGTGGTCCTCGTGGCTGCCGTGGCTGAAGTTCATGCGGGCCACGTCCATGCCCGCCTCGACGAGCCCGAGCATGCGCTCGGGGGATGCGGTGGCGGGGCCCATGGTGCAGACGATCTTTACGCGGCGTGTCACAGCCATCAGGCTAGTCTCTCTTCCGGATCGGCCCACTGACCGACCCCCGTCATGCGGATGAACGGTGGGGGGCGAGGCCTTCCCACGGAGGAAAACCGCAGGTGCGCTGCGCCGGGCTCGCGGGCGACGACGACCGCGCGCAACAGCTTAATCGGTCCCGTTACGCCGGGTGTCGCGACAACCCCCTATGCCCGTACGCGGTGGGCACCGTCACCGACCGCAACAATGACCATCCCCGCCGTGCGGACGCGATCAGGTGCGTGGAGACGCCGTGGACGCGCGTCTCGCGTGTAGCGGTGGTTCAGCTCGCGTCCCAGCTCAGATCGGGCACGGCGACCGTGATCGGCCCGTCGTAGGCGGTCGCCGCGGCGGCGAGGTGGGCGGCGTGGTCGCTGCCCGGCCAGAGGTGGGTGAGCCACAAGGCCCGGCACCCGGCCCGGGCGGCGAGTGCCCCGGCGTCCAGCGCGGTGCTGAGGTTGCCGGCCAGCCGCGGCGGCAGCGACGTGGCGTGGGTGGCCTCCGCGATCAGCAGGTCGGCCCCGGCCGCCGCCGGGACGAACGACTCCCACCGCCCGCTGTCGCCCGTGTACGCGACCGAGGCGCCCCCGGCGGTGAGCCGCACTCCCGCGTTCGGCAGGAAGTGGGGCAGCGGCACGGTTTCCACGGCGAACGGCCCGATCGGGAGCCGCCCGGGCAGCGGCAGGTCGTGCACCTCGTAGGCGCCGGCCAGCGTGGCCGGCCCGTCCAGCGCGAGCAGCGCGTCGAGCGCCCCGGCCGGCGCGTGCACCGGCAGCGGCCCGGGCACGCCGGTCATCGCCCGGGTGCGCAGCAGCGGGTGCAGGTCGGCGCAGTGGTCGGGATGCCCGTGCGTGACCAGCACCGCGTCGACCTCGGCCACCGCGACGTACGCGAGCAGCGTGTGGTGGGTGGCGTAGCCGGGGTCGACGAGCAGGGTGAAGCCGTCGTGGTGAACCAGGTAGCCGCTGCAGCCGCGGTCCCGCTCCGGGAACGCGCCCGCGCCGCCGAGCACGGTGATGCGCATGAGCACCACCGTAACGAAAAGCGCCGGCCCGTCGAGACGGGCCGGCGCTCGGGTAGAACTCGGGTAGAACTGGCTCAGACGGCCAGCGGCTGGGTGTTCGCGCGGACCGGGGCGGGCAGGTCGCCCGCCGAGCCGAGGTAGTCGTGGATCGCCGCGGCGGCCGAGCGGCCCTCGGCGATCGCCCAGACGATCAGCGACGCGCCGCGGTGCATGTCGCCGGCGACGAAGACGCCGTCCGCCGACGTCTGCCAGTTCGCGTCGGCGTCGAGCACGCCCCGCCGGTTGCGGGTGATGCCGAACTGCTCGAGCAGCGGCTGCTGCTCGGTGCCGTCGAAGCCGATGGCCAGCAGCACCAGGTCGGCCCGCAGGTCCCGCTCGGTGCCGGGGCTGACGGTGACGCGGCGGACGCCGTCGACGCGCTCGACGACCACGTCGGCGATGCGCACCGCGGTGACGTTGCCGTCCGCGTCGCCGATGAACTCCTGCACGGCGACGCCGAAGACCCGGTCGCCGCCCTCCTCGTGCGCGGGGTAGTTGCGCAGGATGACCGGCCAGGTGGGCCACGGCTGCTGGTCGCCGGCGCGCGCCTCGGGCGGCAGGGGGTACTGGTCGAGCTGGATGACGTTGGCCGCGCCCTGCCGGTGGGCGACGCCGAGGCAGTCGGCGCCGGTGTCGCCGCCGCCGATGATCACGACGTGCTTGCCGGCGGCGTCGATCGGCGTGGTGTCCTGCAGGCCGGCGACGATCCGGTTGGCCGGGACCAGGTGGTCCATCGCCAGGTGCACGCCGTTGAGCTCGCGACCCGGGGTGCCCGGGGTGTCCCGGCCGGCCAGGGCGCCGGCGGCGAGCAGCACCGCGTCGTACCGCTCGCGCAGGTCGTCGGCGGTGACGTCGACGCCCACGCGCACGCCGGTCTGGAAGACGACGCCCTCGGCCTCCATCTGGGCCAGCCGGGCGTCGACCACCGACTTCTCGATCTTGAAGTCGGGGATCCCGTACCGGAGCAGGCCGCCGATCCGGTCGTCGCGCTCGTAGACGGTGACCGCGTGCCCGGCCCGGGCCAGCTGCTGGGCGGCGGCGAGACCGGCCGGGCCCGAGCCGACCACCGCGACACTGCGGCCGGACGCGGCCGGCGCCGGCTGCGGCCGCACGTAGCCGAGCTGGAACGCGTGGTTGGCGATCTCGACCTCGACCTGCTTGATGGTCACCGGGTCGTCGGAGATGCCGAGCACGCAGGCGGCCTCGCACGGCGCCGGGCACAGCCGCCCGGTGAACTCCGGGAAGTTGTTGGTGGCGTGCAGCGACTCGGCGGCCGCCTGCCACGCCCCCGTGCGCACCAGGTCGTTCCAGTCCGGGATGCGGTTGCCCAGCGGGCAGCCCTCGTGACAGAACGGGATGCCGCAGTCCATGCAGCGGGTCGCCTGGTCGCGGATGAGCTCCTCGCCGGCCGGCGGGTAGACCTCCCGCCAGTCGCGGATGCGCACCGGCACCGGGCGCCGCTTGGGCAGCTGCCGCTCGTAGCGGAGAAAACCGTTCGGATCAGGCACCCTTGACCCCCATGACCGCCTCGTCGACGTTGCGACCGGCGGCTTCGGCGGTCCTGATCAGTTCCATCACGCGCTTGTAGTCGCGCGGCACCACGGCGGTGAACCGCTCGACCGCGGCCGGCCAGTCGGCCAGCAGCTTGTCGGCGACCGACGAGCCGGTCTCGGCCAGGTGCTGGCCCACCAGCCCGCGCAGCACGTTCTGCTCGTCCGGGGTGAGCGGGGCCAGGTCGACCAGCTCCGGGTTGACCCGGGTCGGCACCAGGTCGAGCACGAACGCGGTGCCGCCGCTCATGCCGGCCGCGAAGTTGCGCCCGGTCGGGCCGAGCACCACGACCGTGCCGCCGGTCATGTACTCGCAGCCGTGGTCGCCGACGCCCTCGACGACGGCCGCGCCGCCCGAGTTGCGCACGGCGAACCGCTCGCCGGCCCGGCCGCGCAGGAACAGCTCGCCGGCGGTCGCCCCGTACAGGATGGTGTTGCCGGCGATGATGTTGTCCTCGGCGACGAACGGCGCCGCCTCGTCGGGCCGCACGATCACCCGGCCGCCGGACAGGCCCTTGGCGACGTAGTCGTTGGTGTCGCCGACCAGCCGCAGCGTGACGCCGCGCGGCAGGAACGCGCCGAACGACTGCCCGCCGGTGCCGCGCAGGGTGAACGTGATGGTGTCGTCGGGCAGTCCGGCGCCGCCGAAGCGGCGGGTCACCTCGCCGCCGAGCATCGCGCCGACGCTGCGGTGGTCGTTGCGGACCGCCAGCTCCTCGCTGACCTTGTCGCCGCCGTCGAGCGCGGGGCGGGCCAGCTCGACGAGCTTGTTGTCGAGCGCCTTGTCGAGGCCGTGGTCCTGGGGGACGACGCCGCGGCGGGCCGCGCCCTCGGGCAGGTCGGGCACGAACAGCACCGGCGAGAGGTCGAGGCCCTGGGCCTTCCAGTGGTCGACGGCGGGGCGCACGTCGAGCACCTCGGCACGGCCGATGGCCTCGTCGATGCTCCGGAACCCTAGGGACGCGAGGATCTCGCGGACCTCCTCGGCGAGGAACAGGAAGAAGTTCTCGACGAACTCGGGCTTGCCGGTGAAGCGCTCACGCAGCACCGGGTTCTGGGTGGCGATGCCGACCGGGCAGGTGTCCAGGTGGCAGACCCGCATCATGATGCAGCCCGACACGATCAGCGGCGCGGTGGCGAAGCCGAACTCCTCGGCGCCCAGCAGCGCGGCCACGACCACGTCGCGGCCCGTCTTGAGCTGGCCGTCGACCTGCACGGTGACCCGGTCGCGCAGCTTGTTGAGCAGCAGCGTCTGCTGCGCCTCGGCCAGGCCCAGCTCCCACGGGGAGCCGGCGTGCTTCAGCGAGTTCAGCGGGGACGCGCCGGTGCCGCCGTCGTGCCCGGAGATCAGGATGACGTCGGCCTTGAGCTTGGCGACGCCGGCCGCGACCGTGCCCACGCCGATCTCGCTGACCAGCTTCACGTGCACCCGGGAGGCCGGGTTGACCATCTTGAGGTCGTGCACGAGCTGGGCGAGGTCCTCGATCGAGTAGATGTCGTGGTGCGGCGGCGGGGAGATCAGGCCGACGCCCGGGGTGGCGTGCCGGGTCTTGGCGATCCACGGCCACACCTTGTTGCCGGGCAGCTGGCCGCCCTCGCCGGGCTTCGCGCCCTGCGCCATCTTGATCTGCAGGTCGTCGGCGTTGACGAGGTATTCACTGGTCACACCGAAGCGGCCGGAGGCGATCTGCTTGACCGCCGAGCGGCGCTGCGGGTCGTAGAGGCGCTCGACGTCCTCGCCGCCCTCGCCGGTGTTCGACTTGCCGCCGAGCCGGTTCATGGCGATCGCCAGGGTCTCGTGCGATTCCGCGGAGATCGACCCGTACGACATCGCGCCGGTGGCGAACCGCTTGACGATCGCCTCGACCGGCTCGACCTCGTCGATCGGAACCGGAGCCCGATCGGTCCGGAACTCGAACAGCCCACGCAGCGACCCGGCCTCGGCGGCCAAACTGTCCACTTTTTCGGTGTATTTGCGGAAGACGTCGTACTGCTTGGACCGCGTGGCGTGCTGGAGCAGGAACACCGTCTCGGGGTTGAACAGGTGCAGCTCGCCCTCGCGGCGCCACTGGTACTCGCCGCCGACCTCGAGCCGGCGGTGCGAGCGCTCGGCCGGGTTCGCCGGGTACGCCTTGTCGTGCCGCGCCTTGACCTCGGCGTGGATGTCGGCGAGCGACGCGCCGCCGATCCGTCCGCTGGTGCCGGCGAAATAGCGCTGGAGCAGCTTGTTGTCCAGCCCGACGGCCTCGAACACCTGGGCGCCGCAGTACGACGAGACGGTCGAGATGCCCATCTTCGACATGATTTTCAGGACGCCCTTGCCGAGCGCCTTGACGTAGTTGCGGATCGCCGCGCGCGGGTCGAGGCCGGCCAGGGTGCCGGTGACGATCAGGTCGTCGACCGACTCGAAGGCGAGGTACGGGTTCACCGCGGCGGCGCCGAAGCCGATCAGCGTGGCCGCGTGGTGCACCTCGCGGCAGTCGCCGGACTCGACGACCAGCGCCACCTGGGTGCGGGTCTGCTCGCGGACCAGGTGCTGGTGCACGGCGGCGGTCAGCAGCAGCGACGGGATCGGCGCGAGGTCGGCGTTGGAGTCGCGGTCGGACAGGACCAGGATGCGTACGCCGTCCTCGATCGCCTCCGACACGTGCCGGCAGATCTGGGTGAGCCGGGCCTTGATGCCCTCGGCGCCGTCGCGCAGCGGGTACAGGCCCGAGACCCGCACCGCCTTGAAGCCGGGCAGGTCGCCGTCCTCGTCGATCGACAGCAGCTTGGCCAGTTCGTCGTTGTCGAGGATCGGGTAGGGCAGCACGATCTGCCGGCAGGACGCCGGTCCCGGGTCCAGCAGGTTGGCCTCCGGGCCGATCGTGCCGGAGAGGCTGGTGACCAGCTCCTCCCGGATGGCGTCCAGCGGCGGGTTGGTGACCTGCGCGAACAGCTGGTGGAAGTAGTCGAACATCAGCCGCGGCCGGGTCGACAGCGGCGAGATCGGCGTGTCGGTGCCCATCGAGCCCAGCGGCTCGGCGCCGGTCCGCGCCATCGGCGCCACCAGGATCTTCAGCTCCTCCTCGGAGTAGCCGAACACCTGCTGGCGGCGGGTCACCGAGTCGTGCGTGTAGATGACGTGCTCGCGCGGCGGCAGGTCGGCCAGGTTGATCAGCCCGGCGTGCAGCCACTCGTCGTACGGCTGCTCGTTCGCGAGGTGCGCCTTGATCTCGTCGTCGTGCACGATGCGGCCCGCGGCGGTGTCGACCAGGAACATCTTGCCCGGCTGCAGCCGCCCCTTGGCGACCACAGTGGCCGGGTCGAGGTCGAGCACGCCCGCCTCGGAGCCGAGCACGACCAGCCCGTCCGCGGTGTGCCACCAGCGGCCCGGCCGCAGGCCGTTGCGGTCGAGCACGGCGCCGATCTGGGTGCCGTCGGTGAACGCGACCGCCGCCGGCCCGTCCCACGGCTCCATCAGCGAGGCGTGGAACCGGTAGAACGAGCGCCGCTTGGGATCCATCCCCGGGTCGTTCTCCCAGGCCTCGGGGATCATCATGAGCATCGCGTGCGGCAGCGAGCGGCCGGCCAGGTGCAGCAGCTCGAGGACCTCGTCGAAGCTCGCCGAGTCGGACGCCTCCGGCGTGTTGATCGGGAACAGCCGCTTGATGTTGCCGGGCAGCACCGCCGACTGCAGCAGCGCCTCGCGCGCGGCCATCCAGTTCTTGTTCCCGCGGATCGTGTTGATCTCGCCGTTGTGCGCGATGAACCGGTACGGATGCGCCAACGGCCAGGACGGGAAGGTGTTGGTCGAGAAGCGGCTGTGCACCAGGGCGATCGCGCTGGCCACCCGCTCGTCGGTCAGGTCGGGGAAGAACTGGGGCAGCTGGTCGGGCGTGAGCATGCCCTTGTACGTGATCGTCCGGCTGGACAGGGACGGGAAGTACGCGCCGACGCCACGCTGCGTCGACTCCCGCTCGGCCTGCTTGCGGATGGTGAACGCCACTCGGTCGAGCTCGATGCCGCTCAGCGGCTCGTCCTTGGCCCCGAACGGGGAGTCGGTCAGCCGGTGCGCGGCCAGGAACACCTGCCTGATCACGGGGCGGGCCTCGTCGGCCGTCGCGCCCAGACCGTCCGGGCGCACCGGGACGTCGCGCCAGCCGAGCACCTCGCCGCCCTCGACGAGCGCGTACTTCTCGAAGACCTTGACCGCGCGGGCCGCGTCCTCGCCGTCGTTGGACAGGAAGACGAGGCCGGTCGCGTAGTAGCCGGCGGCCGGCAGATCGAAATCGGTCACCGCGCGATAGAACGCGTCCGGCACCTGGATCATGATGCCGGCGCCGTCGCCGGTGTTCTGCTCGGCGCCCCGGGCGCCCCGGTGATCGAGGCGGATCAGCGCCGACAGGCCCTTGGCCACCACGTCGTGGGAGCGGCGGCCGTGCAGGTCGGCCACGAAGGCGACTCCGCAGGCATCGCGCTCCTGCGCGGGGTCGTACAGTCCGCGGGTCTGCGCGCCACCGGTCTGCGTGGAGGTCTCCGCCGCGGACTGACTCGGTCCCTGGGGGTGCGGATATGCCACCGGGCCTCCTGTCGTCACTGGTGTTTCACATCAAGGTCGGGACGACGTCGGCCCTGCAAAGTCTCTAGAGTCTACGTGAAGGGGCACCGATCTCCGCCAGTTCGGATGGATCACACTTGGATCGGGGCGAACCAGCACATACGGGGAGCGATTGATAAGGGGCGCGGCGCTGCGCCATTCGGTAGTCTCGCGCGGTGGCGCAACCGAATTCCGACGTCTTCGTCAGGCTCGAGCGTTTCTACGACGCTCTCCCCCGACCCTACGCACGTGTGGAGGATTTCGGGGGGCTTGTGCTTTTCGTCCGCGAGGGCGAGGGGTGGCCCTATTACGCCCGGCCCCGGATAGGGGCGGAGACGCCATCTGCCGCCGATATTACTGCCGTGCGGCGCAGGCAGCGAGAACTGGGCGTCCCCGAGGCCTTCGAATGGGTCCACGAGAACACGCCCGACCTGCTGGCCGTGGCCCGCTCGGCCGGGCTCGACGTGCTGCTGGCCCCGCTGCTGGTGCTCGACCCGGCCGCGCTGCTGCCCGCCCTGCCGGTCCCCGGCGCCGCGGTCGGCCTGCTCGACCCGGCCTCCCCGGAGTACGGGACGGGCCTGGCCGTGTCGCGCGCCGTGTCGCAGCTGGGCTTCGGCAACCCGCCCGGCGCGAGCCCGCTCGAGGAGGTCACGGCGGCCGCCACCGACCTCGAGAGGCCGGCCGAGTCGCTGGAATCGGCCCTGGTCAGCGTGCCGGCCGGGCCGGCCGAGCGGGACGCGGCGATCACCGAGCTCAGCGAGGCGCAGGTCGAGGACTACCGCGCCCGGGCCGCGAGCGGCGGCTACGCCACCGCGATGGTGACCTCCCCCACCGAGGGCGTTCTGGCCACCGGCGTGCTGATGCGCGACGGCGAGGCCGCCGAGATCGCCGGCGTGGCCACGCTGCCGTCGGCGCGCGGGCGCGGCTATGCGTCGCAACTCACAGCCGCGCTGGCCCGCCGCGCGCTCGACGACCGCGTCTCGCTGGTGTTCCTGTCGGCCGGTGACGACGACGTGGCCCGCCTCTACACCCGGGTCGGCTTCCGTCGCATCGGCACGGCCTGCATCGCGGAGCCGGCCGCCTCGGAGCTCTGAGCCGGACCGCGCGCTTCCCCTCCGTACGATAAACGGCATTTGCCTTTATAGATGGGCATCGAGAACGAGCGCGGCGTTGATCAGGGCGAGGTGGGTGAAGGCCTGCGGGAAGTTGCCGAGCTGTTCCCCGGTGAGCGCGATCTCCTCGGAGTAGAGGCCCAGGTGGTTGGCGTAGGTGAGCATCTTGGCGAAGGTCAGCCGGGCCTGGCCGACGCGGCCGGAGCGAGCCAGGGCCTCGACGTAGTTGAAGGTGCAGAGCGAGAACGTGCCCTCGGAGCCGCGCAGGCCGTCCGGCGAGGCCGTCGGGTCGTAGCGGTACACGAGGCTGTCGGTGACCAGCTCGGCCGTCATCGCGTCCAGGGTGGACTGCCACATCGGGTCGGTGGGGACGATGAAGCCGCTGCCGGACATGCGCAGTAGCGACGAGTCCAGGACGTCGGTGGCGTAGTGCTGGCGGAACGCCTGCCGGGACGGGCTCCAGCCGAGCTGCATGATCTGGTCGTAGACTGCGTCGCGCTCGCGGACCCAGCGCGACAGCGGCGCGGGACGGGAGCGCTCGGTGGCCAGGCGGATGCCGCGGTCGAGGGCCACCCAGCTCATCAGCCGGCCGTAGGTGAAGTCCTGCCGGCCGCCCCGGGTCTCCCAGATGCCCTCCTCGGGCTGGTCCCAGTTGTCGCAGAGCCACGCCAGCAGGTCACAGATCTTGCGCCAGCCGCGGTGACCGGCGGAGAGGCCGTGCCGGTCGGCGAAGGCGAGGCTGTCCATCGCCTCGCCGTAGATGTCCAGCTGGAGCTGGCCGGCGGCGCCGTTGCCGATGCGCACGGGCGCCGAGTCGCGGTAGCCGCGCCAGTGCTCGAGCGTCTCCTCGCTCAGATCGCTGGAGCCGTCCACCCGGTACATGATCTGCAACGGGCCGCTGCCCTTGGTGTCGGCCTGCTCGTCGACCCGGTCGGCCAGCCAGCGGCCCAGGTCGGCGGCCTCGTCGGTGAAGCCGAGCCCGAGCAGGGCGTAGACGGAGAACGAGGCGTCCCGCACCCAGGTGTAGCGGTAGTCCCAGTTGCGCTCGCCGCCGATCTGCTCGGGGAGGGCGGCCGTCGGCGCGGCGACCAGACCGCCGCTCGGGGCGTAGGTCATCAGCTTGAGGGTGATCGCCGAGCGCTCCACGGCCTCGCGCCAGCGGCCCTGATAGGTGGACTGGTCCAGCCAGGTCGTCCAGTAGTGGACGGTGTCGTCGAGCAGCCGGCGGGCCTCCGCCGCCCGGATCTCGCGGATGGGACCGCGGGTGCCGGTCTCCAGGACGACGCCGCGCAGGTCGCCGGCGTTGAGGGGGACCTCGGCGTGGACGTCGCCACCCTCGTCGACCCAGGCACGGGCCAGGCGGGCGTCGTCGGGTTCGCGCACCAGGTGGACGGTGATGGCATCGTCCCCGGCCTCGAAGACAACGCCATTTTCGGTCAGGTTGGTCTCGTGGGACTTACGCCCGTAGTCGAACCTCGGCGCCAGATCCACCCGGAAGGTCATCGTGCCGCGGACGCAGCGAAGGACCCGCACCAGCCGGTGCTGATCTGTCTGGGTCTTTCCGCTTATTGGCATGAAGTCGATGATTTCCCCGACGCCGGCCTCGGTCATGAAACGGGTGACCAGCACCGCCGTGTCGGGGACGTAGAGCTGCCGGGCCGGTGACTCCGGATTAACCGGACTTATCCGGAAGTATCCGCCGGAGTCGGCGTCGAGGAGCGAACCGAAGATGCTGGGCGAGTCGAAGCGGGGCGCGCAGAACCAGTCGATCGACCCGTCGGTGGCGACCAGCGCCGCCGTCTGCAGGTCACCGATCAGCCCGTGCTCGGCGATGGGCGGATAATCAGCCATACCCCGAGGGTTCGGCCCGGCCGCCTCCGGCGCATCATGCGTCGCGGATGATGTGCGACTCGACCACCTGCCCGGGGATCCGTTCCTGCTCACGGGCCAGCAACTGCAGGGCTCGCTCGTCGGCCGCGGTGGGATCGGCCGGGTCGAGCGCGCGCGGCCACAGCCGGGCGTGCCGCACCGCGGCGATCTCGGCCACCAGCACCAGGGCCTGGCTCACCACGTAAAGCAGCGTGAACAGACCGGCGACCGTGGCGAACGCGCCGTAGACCGGGCCGGCCTTGCGGACCAGGATCGTCAGCAGCGGCGCGCCGACATGCAGCACGATGGCCAGCAGCAGACCGCCCGCGGCGGCCGGGCGCCACAGCGCCGAGAACGGCGCGCGGACCAGCAACAGGATGCGGACGCCGAACAGCAGCACCGCGAACGCCGAGAAGCCGGTGCCGAGCGCGGCCAGCAGCCGGTCGGGCACGCCGAGGTTGGGCAGCGCGGCCCCGGCCACCGTGAGACCGCCGCCGGCCACCACCCCGGCCAGCAGCAGCAACGCCACCCCGATCACCCGCAGGTACGCGCCGATCGGCTCGGGCATGTCGCGCATGCGCACGGCGGCCACGTGGTTGAGCGTCCGGTACGCGGCGAACACCACGCCGGTCGCCGACCAGATCAGGCCGATCGCGCCGATCACGAACGCGACCGGGGAGGTGGGCAGCGCCGCCGCCGCGTCGTCGACGGTGTTCTGCAGCGCCGGCGGCACGATCGCGGTGATCACGCTGTGCCGCAGCTCGGGGTCGGTGGCCAGCAGGCGGGAGACGATCGCGACACCGAGCAGCAGCAGCGGGAACAGGCTCAGGAAGCCGTAGTAGGTGATCAGGGCGGCATGGCGGGGGCCGTCGTCGTCGAGGTACTTGCGGATCACCGCGTACGGGAGGGCGGCCCAGCCGTGCCCCCGCTGGAACCGGTCGAGGCGGGCCAGCAGACCATTCATCGCCGGCGGTCAGTCCGGTGGTATCCAGTCGGCCGCACCCGGGGCGGAACCGCCCAGGATGCGCGGGCGCATGTGGTTGAGGGCCGCGTCGCGGGCGCGCAGCGCGAGCCGGCCGCGGGCCTGCACCACCGCCGACATGCGGCGGGTCTGCCGGACCACGCTGGTGGTCCGGGGGCGGCGCAGCCGGCTGTACTCCTCGACCGCCGCCGCCAGCGGCTCGCCCGGCGACGCCTCGGCGGTCAGCGAGCGCAGGGTGGCCGCGTCCTCGAAGGCGAGGCAGGCGCCCTGGCCCAGGTGGTGCGGCATGGCGTGGGCCGCGTCGCCGAGCAGCACGACGCCGCCGGGGCCGGAGCGGAACCCGTACGCCCGGGGCAGCGGCCGCAGCTCCCGCACCTCCTGCGGCACGAGGTCCTCGGCGTGGGTCGCCTCGAGCAGGTCGGACACCGGCGGATGCCAGTCGGCGAACCAGCGCCGCAGCAGCGCGAGCTGGGTCGCGGGCGGCTCGGGCCGGGGCGCGCCGGCCGCGGTGGCCACCCAGTAGACGCCGCCCCGGCCGGCCGCGCGCTCGCCGAGCGGGATGGAGACGAACCGGTAGCCGGCGCCCAGGGTCTCGCCGCCGGATTTCTGTTCCGCCGAGAGCTTGGGCACGCGGTAGGCCGGGATCACCGCCTGCCAGGCGGCGAAGCCGGAGCCGACCGCCACCGACTCGGGGGCCAGCGCGCGCCGCACCGGGCTGTCGATGCCGTCGGCGGCCACCAGGAGGTCGGCCTCGATCTCCGTCCGGCCGTCGCCGACCACCGGGCGGTGCCGACGGCCGGTGCGCACCGAGGTCACCGTGAAGCCGGTGCGGATCTCCACCCGGTCGCCGAGGCCGGCGACCAGGGCGTCGTACAGGTCTTCCAGGTGCACGACCGCGGGCGCCGGGCCGGCGCCGTTGCTGACCCGGGTGCGCGGCTCGACCAGCCACTGGCCGTCGGGGCGGCGCACCCCGCCGTCGGGCAGCGGCGCGGCGATCGCCGACCAGCCGCCGTCGGGGTCGAGGGAGTCCAGGGCGCGGCGCCCGTTCGACCAGAGCACCAGGGCGGTCGGCGAGGCGGCGACCCGCTCACCGCGCTCGAGCAGGATCACCTGCCAGCCCGCGCGCGACAGGGCGCCGGCACTGGCCAGACCGGCCATCCCCGCGCCCACCACCACCGCCGTGCGCACGACGACCGCGCGTCAGTTCTCGTCGGCGGGGCGCTTGTCCACTTCGGCGTCGCCGCCGGTGGCTCCGTCCGGTCCATTGGTCGCGGCCGCGCCCGTGGCCAGGACCGCCTCGGTGTTGCCGGCCGGGCCGGCCGGGTCGGGGTCGGCGGGATGGCCGCCGGCCGCGATCTCCAGCGCTCGGTCCTCGGGGGTGTCGGGTGGGAGGATGCCGGTCGTCCGGTACGCCTCGAAGCGGGCCTCGCTGACGACCTGGTAGCTCTTCGGCGCGCGGCGGGAACCGTCGGCGACCGCGGCCTCCTCGCCCTCGGGAGCCGTCACCGGCGCGTCGTCGGGCACCACGTAGGCGCGCGGGCCGCGGACGATCACGAAGTACGCCAGCGCCAGCAGGAACACGATGATCGCCGTGAACACGTTGAGCCGGATGCCGAGGATGTGGTTGGCGTCGTCGATGCGCAGCATCTCGATCCAGAAGCGGCCCACCGTGTACGCCATCACGTACAGCGCGAACGCCCGCCCGCGGCCGAACTTGTACTTGCGGTCGAGCAGCCAGACCAGCACCGCCACGCCGATGTCCCACACCGCTTCGTACAGGAAGGTCGGATGGTAGAGCCCCGCCTTCGTCACCGGCTCGCCGTCGATCGTCAGCGCGTGCCCGGGGTTCGTGGTGTCCATGTCGTGCACGCGCAGGCCCCACGGCAGCGTGGTGGCCTTGCCGTACAGCTCGTTGTTGAACCAGTTGCCGAAGCGGCCGATCGCCTGGGCCACCGGGAGGCCGGGGGCGAGCGAGTCGGCGAAGACGCTGAGCGGCAACCCCAGCTGGCGGGCCGCTATCCAGGCCCCGAACGCCCCGCCGGCCACCGCGCCCCAGATGCCGAGGCCGCCCTTCCAGATGTAGAGGGCATCGATCGGGTGACCGCCCGAGCCGAAGTACTCCTGGGGGGAGGTGATCAGGTGATAGATGCGGGCGCCGATGATGCCGAACGGCACCGCCCACACCGCCATGTCGAGCGAGGCCCAGTGGGCCACGCCGCGCGCACGCAGCCGGTACTCCATGATGAGGACGGCGGCGACGATGCCCAGGACGATGCAGAGCGCATACGCCCGGATCGGCAGGCCCAGCACATGCCAGACGGACGTCGTCGGACTCGGGATCGCGGCAAGTATCACGGGTGCACACGCTACCGTCGCGGCGCCCGCCGTGGACTACCAGGGCGGGCCTACTTTTGCGGTTCCCGCACTCCCTCGGCGAGCTCGCCGCTGAGCGCGCGCAGGCGGGCCAGGCCGGCCGCCCGGTCGGGGGCGTCGAGCACGCAGCGGATCAGCGCGCTGCCCACGATCACGCCGTCGGCGAACGCGGCCACCTCGGCCGCCTGCTTGCCGTTGCCGACGCCGAGGCCGACCCCGACCGGCAGGTCCGGGTCGGCGTGCCGCACCCGCTCGACCAGGTCGGGAGCCTGCCGCGAGACCGAGGTGCGGGCGCCGGTGACGCCCATCAGCGCGGTGGCGTAGACGAAGCCCCGGCAGTTCGCCACGGTCATCGCGATCCGCTCGTCGGTCGAGGACGGCGAGACCAGGAACGTGCGGTCGATCCGGTGCTCGTCGGAGGCGGCGATCCACTCTGCCGCCTCGTCCGGGATCAGGTCGGGAGTGATCATCCCGGTGGCGCCGGCCGCGGCGAGGTCGCGGGCGAACGCGTTCACGCCGTACTTCTCGATCGGGTTCCAGTAGGTCATCAGGACCACGGCGGCGCCCGTCCTGGCGACCGACTCGATGATGCGCAGCGTGTCGCGCGTGCGCACGCCGGCGGCCAGGGCGATGTCGCTCGCCCTCTGGATCACCGGGCCGTCCATGACCGGGTCGGAGTAGGGCAGCTCGACCTCGATGACGTCGCAGCCGGCCTCGTGCATCGCGATCATCGAGGCGATGCTGTCGTCGACGGTCGGGAAGCCGGCCGGCATGCATCCGACGAGGACGGCCCGGTTCTCGGCCTTCGCCTTGTGGAAGACCTCGGAAATGCTCACGCTGAGCCTCCCTGGGCAAGCCCTCCTGGCCCTGCATGCGCTTCGCTTATTTCGGTGCAGTCGGTCATGCGGACTCTCCCGGGACCAGCGTCTCGACTTCGTCGAGGATGCCGAAGTAGGCGCCGGCCGTGTGCACGTCCTTGTCGCCCCGGCCGGACAGATTGACGATGATCGTGGGAGTGCGGCCGATTTCTTGGATCAATTCCGGAATTAT
Source organism: Paractinoplanes globisporus DSM 43857 (assembly GCF_000379645.1). Taxonomy (GTDB): domain Bacteria; phylum Actinomycetota; class Actinomycetes; order Mycobacteriales; family Micromonosporaceae; genus Actinoplanes; species Actinoplanes globisporus. The sequence continues at coordinate 89,399 of NZ_KB903308.1, read as the reverse complement.
CCGAATCGCGCCGGCGATCGCGTGGGCGCTCTCGATCGCCGGGATGATGCCCTCGGTACGGCACAGCAGCTGGAACGCCGCCATCGCCTCGGCATCGGTCACCGGCTGGTACTCCGCCCGGCCGGTGTCGTGCAGCCAGGCGTGCTCGGGTCCGACCCCGGGGTAGTCGAGACCCGCCGAGATCGAGTGCGACTCGACGGTCTGGCCGTCCTCGTCCTGCAGGACGTAGGTGCGGGCGCCGTGCAGCACACCCGAGGTGCCGCCGGTGATCGACGCGGCGTGCCGCCCGGTCTCGATCCCGTCGCCGCCGGCCTCGAAGCCGTACAGCCGCACGTCCTCATCGGGCACAAAAGCATGAAAAATGCCGATCGCGTTGGACCCGCCGCCCACGCACGCGGCCACCGCGTCCGGCAGCCGCCCGAGCAGCTCGAGCGACTGCGCCCGGGCCTCCACCCCGATCCCGCCCACGAAGTCGCGGACGATCTCCGGGAACGGGTGCGGGCCGGCCGCCGTGCCGAGCAGGTAGTGCGTGGTGTCGACGCTGGCCACCCAGTCGCGCAGGGCCTCGTTGAGAGCGTCCTTCAGGGTGCGGGAGCCGTTGGTCACCGGAATGACCGTGGCGCCCAGCATCCGCATCCGGGCCACGTTCAGCGCCTGGCGCTCGGTGTCGGTCTGGCCCATGTAGACCACGCACTCGAGGTCGAGCAGGGCGGCCGCCGTCGCGCTGGCCACGCCGTGCTGGCCGGCGCCGGTCTCGGCGATCACCCGGGGCTTGCCCATCCGCTTGGCCAGCAGTGCCTGGCCGAGCACGTTGCGCACCTTGTGGGCGCCGGTGTGGTTGAGGTCCTCCCGCTTGAGCAGGATCTCGGCGCCGGTCGCGGCGCTGAGCCGCTCCGCCCGGTACAGCAGCGACGGCACTCCCGCATAATTTTTCAGGAGATTTCCGAATTCCGCCTGAAATTCCGGGTCGGTTTTCGCTGTCCGGTATGCCACATCCAGCTCATCGAGCGCCCGCACCAGAGCCTCGGGCACGAACCGCCCGCCATATCGCCCGAAATGTCCGGACAAGTCAGGCAGAACCGGGGCGCTCACCGCACCGGCCTTGGCGTCGCCGGGTGGTTGCCCGCGTTCACCAGCTCGGCGACCGCGTCCCGTGGGGACTTCTGGGTCACCAGGCCCTCCCCGACCAGGACGGCGTCGGCGCCCGCCGACGCGTACCGGATGAGGTCGTGCGGCCCGCGCACCCCGGACTCGGCGATCTTCACGACGTTGTTGGGGAGTCCGGGCGCGATCCGCTCGAACACCGACCGGTCCACCTCCAGCGTGCGCAGGTCCCGGGCGTTCACCCCGATCACCTTCGCGTTCGCCTCCAGCGCCCGATCGGCCTCTTCCTCGTTGTGCACCTCGACCAGCGCGGTCATGCCCAGCGACTCGATCCGCTCCAGGAGGCCCACCAGGACGTTCTGCTCGAGAGCCGCCACGATCAACAGCACCAGGTCGGCGCCGTGCGCGCGGGCCTCGTGCACCTGATAGCTGGAGACCACGAAGTCCTTGCGCAGCACCGGGATACGCACCGAGGCACGCACCGCGGCCAGGTCGGCGAGCGAGCCACCGAACCACCGGCCCTCGGTGAGCACGCTGATGCAGCGGGCGCCACCCGCCGCGTACTCGCCGGCCAGGTCGGCCGGGTCGGGAATGTCGGCGAGCGCGCCCTTCGACGGCGACGAGCGCTTCACCTCGGCGATCACCGCCACGCCCGGCTTACGCAGCGCCGCGTACGCGTCGATGGCCGGCGGCGCCGTCGCCGCGGCCTTCCTGACCTGCTCGAGCGGCACACTCTCCTGCCGAGCCGCCACGTCCTCGCGCACTCCGGCGAGAATCTCCTCCAGCACGTTCTGCGGTCCGCCAGTGCCCGCTTCCGCCTGCTGATCGGATGTCACGAAATGACTCCCCTCTCCGGGTGTCCTCCGCCCGATGCTAGGAGGTGGCGGTCCCCGGCAAGCCCCCGGGGTATGGCGCGCCTCACGAGGTGGGCTGCGGCATAATGCCGCCTGCCCGCGCGTGTTGTCACTTCAGTCACATGATCCTCACGGGCCTGCGCTGCGACACCTCATCTGATCGGTGGATACCCCGGCGCGTTGACGGCGTCGTCATGACGCGGAAATACGGCTCGTCCATGCTGGCCACGGGGCACACTTGGTTCCGGCGTTCGCCAGGACGCGCCCCCGAGACGACCAGGCAAGACTGACCGAGGTGGAGTTGACCGTGGCCCCTGTCCAGTCCAGTCCGGCACAGCCCGCCGGCATCGCAGCCGTCTCCCGCGCCGTCGTCGCCACCGCCGCCGATCTGCTCGTCAACGTGCAGCGCGCAGTGGTGGGTCCGGCCAACGTCCGTACCGCCCGGGACAACGCCTGGGACGCGATGCTCGCCGACCGCGCGCGCAACCAGGCCCAGGCCGACTTCAAGCGCGAGGTCGCCGCCATGGTCGCCAGTCGCGCGCCTCACCGCCGCAAGGTGGCTAAAACCCCTCATATCGTACGCGGCTGACGCCGCACTCCACCGCAGCGGAACCGTCCTTGCCTGCGGGGCGAGCGGCGCGCCCCCGGCCCTCAGGCCGATTTCCCGAGGTGGGCGATCAGGCGCTTGAGCTGTTCGACGTAGGCGTCACGGAACTCGGGCGACTCCGGCGACAGGCCGGTGAAGTCCTCGGCGAACTCGGCCAGGAGCACCGGCGCCAGGGCCACGCCGAACAGCGCGAGCTGCAGAAACCCGGGGTCGAGGTCGCGATCGATCTCCCCCGCCTCCAGCCGGCGCCGCAGGTCGCCGACCATCGCCTGCCGGTAGTCCCGATCGCCCTCGGCGCGCTCGCCCGACAGCGCCTGCCAGATCAGCAGCCGCACCCAGTGCCGCTGCTCGGCGTTCACCCGCACGAACCCGGCGACCACCTCGCCCAGCGGCGCCTCGGGCGGGCTGAGCTGGGCGCTCATCTGCCGCCACCGCTCGGTCAGGGCCGCGTACAGCCCGGCCTTGCCGTCGAAGTAATACGAGATCAGCTGCTGGTTGACGCCGGCGCGGCGGGCGATGGCGCCGATCCGGGCCCCCGCGAACCCGAGCTCCCCGAACTCGACGAGGGCCGCCTCCAGGATCCGTTCCCGCGTGCGCTCGGCATCGCGCACCCGCTCGCCCTCGGCCGGTGATCGCCGGGGTCTCCGCTCGTCAGACACGTTCCTGACTCTATCAATCAAACGTTTGGTTGACAGAGTCATGCGTTCGAGTGACTCTGGAGGGCATGACGAACTCCGTGGCGACCTTCTCCGTGATGATCATCGGTGGCGGCATCGGCGGCCTGGCCCTGGCGCACGGCCTGCGCCGCGCCGGCATCCGCGCCGACGTCTACGAGCGCACCCACGAGCGCACCGACTGGCTGCAGGGCTACCGCATCCACGTCAGCCCCGCCGGCGCCCGCGCCCTGCACGACTGCCTGCCCCCGCCCAACTGGCAGGAGTTCCTGCGCGCCGCGGCGCCCGGCGGCGGCTTCGGCTTCCTCACCGACCAGGCCACCGACCTGCTCGCGTTCGCCGACACCGAGATCAACGCGCCCGGCGCCGCCGAGCCCGACCGCCACTACGGCATCGGCCGCATCCCGCTGCGCGCCGCCCTGCTGACCGGCCTCGACGACGCCCTGCACCTCGGCCAGGCCTTCACCCGATACGAGCTCGCCGGCGACGAGGTCATCGCCCATTTCGCCGACGGCGCCACCGCGACCGCCGACGTCCTGATCGGAGCCGACGGCGCCAACTCGCTGGTGCGGGCCCAGCTGCTCCCCCAGGCCCACCGCATCGACACCGGCGTGGTCACCGTGGCCGGCCGCGTTCCCGACATCTCGGGCCTGCCCGCCGAGCTACGCACCCGCGCCAACATCGTCATCCCGCGTTCCCGGGGATCCCTGTTCACCGCCGTGGAGTCCACGGAGGCCATCTGGGGCTACTCCGACGCCGCCACCCGCTACCCGGCCGGCGTCACGACCTACGACGGCGCCACGCTCCGCCGGCTGGTCCGCTCCCGCATCGCGTCGTGGTCACCCGCCTTCCACGACCTGATCGAGAAGAGCGACCCCGCCACGATCAACGCCTTCCACGTCAAGAGCGCCACCCCCGTCCCGCCCTGGCCGACGACCCGCGTGACGCTGCTCGGCGACGCCATCCACAACATGACCCCCATGGCCGGCATCGGCGCCAACACAGCCCTGCGCGACGCCGCCCTCCTGACCCACCGGCTGACGACCCTGACCGGCGAGCCGGCGACGGCGGCAGATCCCGCGGCCTTGATATCCGCGATCCACGACTACGAGGCCGAGATGCTCGACTACGGCTTCACCGCCGTCCGCCGCTCCCTGCGCAACGCCCGCCAGTCGGCCACCTCAAGCCCGCTGGCCCGCGCCGCCTTCCGCACCACCCTGCGCCTCACCGCCGCACTACCCCCGGCCCGCCACGCGATGGCCCGCTCCCTCGGCCGCTGACCGCCCCGACCAGCCGCAACAAACCGGCAGCCGCCCGAGCGGTCAGGCGCGGGGCCGCGACATCGAGGCCGACGCGACGCTAGGCGCGGACGCGACGTCGGGGCCCGCGTGACATCAGGACGGCGCGACGCCAGGCGCGGACGCGACCTCGGGGCCCGCGTGACATCAGGACGGCGCGACACCAGGCACGGACGCGACCTCGGGGCCCGCGTGACATCAGGACGGCGCGACACCAGGCACGGACGCGACCTCGGGGCCCGCGTGACATCAGGACCGCGCGACGCCAGGCGCGGGCGCGACGTCGCGGGTGGCGCGAGGTCGCCGCGGTCAGGTTGCGGTGGGGTCGTCGCCTCTGTCGAGGGCGTCCCAGGCCGCACGATGATCGGCCACAGTGGTCGAGTGGGCTTTGGGCTGTTCGGCGGCGGCCGGCGTGGGTGTCTCGGCTCGGGGCGGGGGGACGGGCTTGCGGTCGTAGCGGGCGGACATGCGGGGCCAGCGGTGGCCCAGGCGGGCGGCCGTTGCGCCGCCGGCCAGGACTATCAGGCCGCCTAGCGCGCAGAGGATCGGCCAGGTCGTGCCGGCGGCGCCGGCGGAGCCTGGGTCGAGGCCGGCGCGGCCGAGTATCGCGCCGGTGACAATGCCGGCGCCGGCCAGCGCCAGGAGCACGCCGACCGCGCGGCGGGCCCAGCCGGAGGTGGCCAGCAGGGCGCCGGTGCCGGCCAGGGCGACCAGGGCCAGGCCGGTCACCCAGGGCTCGATGTCGGTGCCGGTCCTCGCCTCGCGCAGGGCGGACATGCCGGGGCGCGGGGTCAGGTGGATCGACCAGGTGCGGGTGATCGCGTACAGGGCGAGGGCCGCGCCGGCCAGGCAGGCCAGCAGCGCCAGGTAGTAGGAGCGGCGGGTCATCGGGCGGCGCGCAGGGTTTCCGCGGCGGCTATGGCGGCCAGGACGGCGGCGGCCTTGTTCCGCGTCTCGGTCTCCTCCGCGGCGGGGTCGGAGTCGGCGACGATGCCGGCGCCGGCGCCGACGTAGGCCACGCCGTCCTTGAGCAGGGCGGTGCGGATGGCGATCGCCATGTCCATGTCGCCGGCGAAGCCGAAGTAGCCGACCGTGCCGCCGTACAGGCCGCGGCGGGTGGGCTCGAGCGACTCGATGATCTCCATGGCGCGGACCTTGGGGGCGCCGGACAGGGTGCCGGCCGGGAACGTCGCGGCCAGGGCGTCGAAGGCGGAACGGTCGTCGCGCAGCTCGCCGGTCACCGTGGAGACGATGTGCATGACGTGGCTGTAGCGCTCGATGCGGGCGAATTCCGGAACCTCGACCGTGCCGGGCTTGCACACCCGGCCCAGGTCGTTGCGGCCCAGGTCGACCAGCATGACGTGCTCGGAGCGCTCTTTCGGGTCGGCCAGCAGCTCGGCGGCGAGCGCGTTGTCCTGCTCGGGGGTCGCGCCGCGCCAGCGGGTGCCGGCGATCGGGTGCAGCAGCGCGTGCCGGGCGCCGGCCCCGTCGGAGTTCACCTTCAGGTGGGCCTCGGGGGACGAGCCGACGATGTCGAAGTCGTCGAAGCGCAGGAGGTACATGTACGGGCTGGGGTTCGTCGCCCGCAGGACGCGGTAGACGTCCAGCGAGTTCGCGTCCGTCGGGCGCTCGAAGCGCTGGGCCACGACGATCTGGAAGCACTCGCCGGCCCGGATCGCCTCCTTGGCCTCCTCGACCGCCTTTTGGTACTCCCCCGGGGCGGTGCGGCTCACCGGCTCACCGGCCGGGGGGCGCTCCACAGTGGAGATCATCGGCGGGGTGGGACGGGAGAGCGCGGTGGTCATCGCGTCGAGCCGGCCGACCGCGTTGTGGTAGGCCGCGAGGCGGGCCGCGTCGTCGGCCCCCGCGGCGAGCACCGCGTTGGCCACCAGGATCGCCGAGCCGTCGTAGTGGTCGAGCACGACAAGGTCGGTGGCGAGCATCATGCCCAGCTCGGGCAGGGGCACGTCGTCCTCGGTGGTGGCCGGCAACCGCTCGAAGCGGCGGACCAGGTCGTAGCTGAGGTAACCGACCATGCCGCCGGTCAGCGGGGGCAGGCCGGGCTCGACCGGGCCGTCGGCGAGCGCGGCCACCGTCTCGCGCAGGGCGGTCACGGGGTCGCCATTGAGCGGCACGCCGGCCGGCGGCACGCCCAGCCAGGCGGCCTCGCCGTCCCGCTCGACCAGGGTGGCGGCGCTGCGCACGCCGATGAACGAATAGCGCGACCAGGCCGCGCCGGACGGGCCCGCGCCCTGCTCGGCCGACTCGAGCAGGAACGTGCCGGGGCCGCCGGCGAGCTTGGTGTAGACGCCGACGGGGGTCTCGCCGTCGGCGAGCAGCCGCCGTGTCACGGGCACGACCCGCCGCCGCTGCCGCAGGAAGCCGGCCTCGTCGGGCTGAACGGCGCCGCTGGTCACTGGGCCTCCCCCGGGGTCGCGCCCGCGGGGGTCGTCACCGGGAGCTCATCGAAGAAACAGTCGTGGGCGCCGGTGTGGCAGGCCGCGCCGACCTGCTCGACGGTGACCAGCAGGGCGTCGCCGTCGCAGTCGAGGGCCACGGCTTTCACGTACTGGTGGTGGCCGGAGGTGGCGCCCTTCACCCAGTACTCCTGGCGGCTGCGCGACCAGTACGTGGCCCGGCCCGTCGTCAGCGTGCGATGCAGCGCCTCGTCGTCCATCCACGCCAGCATGAGCACGTCGCCGGTGCCGTGCTCGCGCACGATCGCCGCGACGAGGCCGTCGGGGGTGCGCTTGAGCCGGGCCGCGATCGCCGGATCCAGGTCGGTTGTGACTGCCACGCTCCGATTCTCCACCTCGCCGGAAATCGGGGTCGGCACGCCCCGCGACGCGGCCCACGATCCGGGCACGGGGGATGTGCCGGGACGCCGGGGACGGTACCGTCGTCGGGTGCCGCGCCCGGCCCAGGGCGCGGAGGCCCGCCCGCCGACGAGGGTCTGTGCAGCTCACGGGCGCGGGCGGGGCAGCCTCGCGACGGGAGTCTTAAGCCCATGGAGCCGACGTCCAACCCCGACAACTCACGGCCACCGCGCGGACTGTCGCGCTTCTGGCCGGTTCATCGGGACGGCGACGACCCGGCGGCCGAGGCCGAGCGGCCCGACGTGCCGGTCGCTCGTCCGGGTGAAACCCAGATGGTCGCGCTCGGTTCGCGCCGAGCACCGGAGCCCGCGGCCCCGATCGGCGGCCTTGCCCCCGGTGGCGCGTTCCCGCCCGGGCTGGTACACGGCACCCCGGTCCCGGCGCCGCCCACGTTCCCGTCCACGCCCGGCGGGGCGTTCCCGTCCACGCCCGGCGTGGCGTTCGCGTCTGCGTCGCGCGGGCCGGGTGGGCCGGGCGGCGGGTCCGACGGTCCCCAGCCGAACGGTCCGGGCTCCTCGCCGACGTCCGGCGCTCCGGGTGGAGATCGCGGCGGCGTCCCGGGCGGCATCGGCGGCGGCCCGCTCGGCGGCTTCTCCGCGGGCCGCGGCGGCGGCATTCCCGGCGACGCCCTGGGCGGTCGTTCCGGTGACGGCCCGAGCGGCACGAGCGGATCGGGAGGGTCGCGCGGGCATTCCGAGGACGGGAAGCGCGGGCTTTCGGCGGACGGGAAGAGTGCGCTCTCCAAGGACGGAAAGAGCGCGGCCGACAAGGACGAGGCAGAGTCCAACGCCGGCGGGCAGCACGAGGCGCGGGAGGGCGATCCAGATCACTCCGGCGCGTCGGTGACCGGCGAAGAAGCAGCTCAGGCCGTAGAGTCCTCGCGAGCGAATCCGTGGGACCGCGACGCCGGCACGATCGGCGGCTTCGGTCTCGGTGGCCGCAACGGGCGCTTCCTGTTCGGCGGGCGAACCCCGGCCGACGAGCACCGGCCCGGCCTGAACGGGCACAGCGGCCCCGAACTGAACGGACGGCCGAGCAAGCCGGACACCGAGCCGTCTACTGTGGATGGCCCGGCCGCGGCGGATGCCGCCGAGCCGGCGGAAGCAAGCGACGAGAACGGGCGTGATGACATGAACGGACGGGCCGGCTTCACGGCACCCGGCGATGTCCCGGCCGAGGAGGCGACCACCGGCGAGCACCCCGGGGGCGAGCCGCGCCGCCAGGCGACCGGCTGGGCCTCCGTGCCCACCTCGACCAACCCGATCGTCACCCCGACCTCGGGCGCGCCGGTCTCGGCGCAGCCGGTCTCCCCGGGCTTCCCGCCGAAGGGCCTCACCTTCCCCGACGGTCCGGCCCCGAAAGGCCCCGGATTCTCCGTGCCGTCCGACGGGCCGGCCGGCACGGCCTCGAAGAGGGCGGGATTCCCGGCGCCGTCCGACGGGCCGGGCGCCGGCACCAATCCGGCCCCCAACGCCCGTGGGTTCTCCGACGCGCCCACGGTCGGCGCGCCCTACGGGCAGCCGCCGTCGTACGTTCCCGCGCTGCCCGACCCGGCCGCCGGGCCGGTCTCGGGGGTGCCCGCGCCACGGGCCGCCGCGGCGGCTCCGGCCGACGCGCCCGCCAAACCGGCCGACGACTCGGCGCCGCTGGTGACGCCGCCGGTCGAGCCGATCGAGCTCGCCCCGGTGCCGTCCAGCAAGCCGGTGCCGTCCGGCAAGGCGGCCGTGCGCACCGCCGACGACGATCTCCGCGGCTGGGACGACGAGGGCGGGCCCCGGACGCCGTCGCCCCGCCGCTCGGCCAGCCTCGAGGACGCCGAGCCGATCCGCCGTGGCCGCCGCGCCGCGCCCGACCCCGACGACGAGCCCGCGGCCGACCAGGCGCGGCCGGGAGACGTCGCGGCCGGGCACATCGCGTTCTGGGACGACGACGCCACCCGCCACTTCCGGGCGGCCTGGCACGAGGTGAAGGCCGAGTTCGTGGACGACCCGGAGCGGGCTCTGACCCGGGCGCACGACCTGCTCACCGACGCGGTGAACGAGCTGACCGAGGCGCTGCTCGCCGAGCGGGACGAGCTCGACCCGCTGCGCGGCACCGCCACCCCCGACACCGAGAGCATGCGGATGGCGATGCGCGGCTACCGGGAGTTCCTCGACCGGATCCTCGCCCTCTAGAGAACGCAGCCCGGAGCGCCCGCCGTCGTCAGACGGCGGGCGCTCCTGCTTGTGGCCATGCGGGACAGCCCGGCGGCCGGGCGCGGAGCCGGACCCACCACCAAGCCCGCCGCTGAAGCCGGTACTTGTCAGATCGCGTACAGAAAGAGGTTGGGGCTTGCCTTTGGAATTCATCACGTGTTGAACTCATCGCGTGATGAATTCGAATGCGATCGAGGTCGACGACCTCGTGGTGGAGCGGGGAAAGCGGCGCGTGCTGCACGGGATCGGCTGCTCGATCCCGGCGGGGAGCGTGACCGGGCTGCTCGGGCCGAGCGGCAGCGGCAAGACGACGCTGATCAGGGCGATCGTCGGGGTGCAGATCGTCAGGTCGGGCACGGTGACGGTGCTCGGCATGCCGGCCGGAACGGCGGAGCTGCGGCGCAAGGTGGGCTATGTGACCCAGGCGCCCAGCGTGTATGCCGATCTTTCCGTCCGGGAGAACGCGCGGTATTTCGCCTCGCTCTACGGGCTGGGCGCGGCCGAGGCCGACCGGGCGATCGCCGACGTCGGGCTGGCGGACGCGGCTCGGCAGCTGGTGGGGAACCTGTCGGGCGGGCAGCGCAGCCGGGCCTCGCTGGCCTGCGCGCTGATCGGCACGCCCGAGCTGCTGGTGCTCGACGAGCCGACGGTGGGGCAGGACCCGGTGCTGCGCGCCGACCTGTGGGGAAAGTTCCACGAGATGGCGGCGCGCGGGACCACGCTGCTGGTCTCCAGCCACGTGATGGACGAGGCCGGGCGCTGCGACCGGCTGCTGCTGATCCGCGACGGGCGGCTGATCGGCGACGACACGCCCGCGGCGATCCGCGCGGCGGCCGGCACAGAAGATCTGGAAGAGGCGTTTCTCCGGCTCATCCGCGAGCGGGCGGAGGTGGCGGCATGAGCGTGGCGATCACATTTTCCACATCGGGGCGCATCGTGCGGCAGCTGCGGCACGACCGGCGCACGGTGGCGCTGCTCATGGTCGTGCCGGCGATCCTGCTGACGCTTCTCTATTACATGTACGAGGACGCGCCGCAGATCTTCGACCGGGTCGCCCTGATCATGCTGGGCATCTTCCCGTTTGTGATCATGTTTCTCGTGACCAGCATCGCCATGCTGCGGGAACGCACGAGCGGCACCCTGGAACGGCTGCTCACCACGCCGCTCGGCAAGATCGACCTGCTCTTCGGGTACGGCCTGGCGTTCTCGGGCGCGGCGGCCGTGCAGGGCGCGGTCGCGACCGGCGTCGCCTACTGGCTGCTCGGGCTCGACACCCTCGGCAGCCCGGCGCTGGTCGTGCTGATCGCGATCGTCAACGCGGTGCTCGGCGTGGCGCTGGGCCTGCTCTGCAGCGCCTTCGCCCGCACCGAGTTCCAGGCCGTACAGTTCCTACCGGTGGTGGTCGTGCCGCAGATCCTGCTCTGCGGGCTGTTCGTGCCGCGCGAGGCGATGGCCGGCTGGCTGCAGGCGATCGCCGACGTGCTGCCGCTGACCTACGCGGTAGACGCGCTGATGGAGGTCGGCACGTCGGCCGACGCGACCGCGACGATGTGGCGTGACCTGATCATCGTGGCCGGTGCGGCGGTGCTCGCGCTGGTCCTGGCCGCCGCGACCCTGCGGCGGCGCACACCCTAGGAGCGTTGTTGGTGAAGCGGAGCGGGCGGCGCCCCGGAAATCAGGACACCAGGTCGTCCATCCTGGACGCCGCCCGCCGGACCTTCGCGGAGAAGGGGTACGACAAGGCGTCGATCCGCGCCATCGCGGGCGACGCCGGGGTCGACCCCGCGCTCGTGCATCACTACTTCGGCACCAAGGAGAAGCTGTTCCTGGCCGCCATGAACGCGCCGATCAACCCGGGCGAGCTGATCCCGCAGGCGCTCTCCGGCCCGCGCGAGCAGGCCGGCGACCGACTGATCCGGTTGGTGCTGAGCGTGTGGGACTCGCCGGCCGGGACGGCGGCGCTGGCCATGTTCCGGTCGGCGCTCTCCAACGAGTGGACGGCCCGGCTGCTGCGCGAGTTCGTGATCACGCAGATCCTGCGCCGGGCCGTGGCCGAGCTGGTCCTCGACCCGGACGAGGCGCCGTTGCGCTCGACGCTGGTCGCGACCCAGATCGCGGGCCTGATGGTCGCCCGCTATGTGCTCAAGCTCGAACCGCTGGCCAGCGCCGGCATCGACACGCTGGCCGCCGCGATCGGGCCGAACGTGCAGCGCTTCCTGGACGACCCGATGCCCGAGGTGTTCAAGAGCCCGGGGGCGTAAGAACCGGCCGGGTCAGCTCCCGCAGCGGTGGCAGAGCACCGGGTGGAGCAGGTGGGCCAGGTCGTGCCGGTCGGTGACCGGGCGGGGGAAGGCGAGCCGGGCCAGCTTCTCGTCGAGGCGGACCAGGAAGCCGTACCGGTCCATCCGGACCACCCGCGGCTCGTCCTTGGGCTGGAACGTCGAGCCGAGCTGACGGCGCACGTACGCGCTCATCTCGGCGAGGTGGTGGTCGGCCAGGTCGGTGATCAGGTCGAACTCGATCTGCCGCAGCGGGTCGGGAGAGGCAACGGCGAAGTCGTCGGGGTCCACGTCGACGAGTTTCTCGTTGCGCTCGAACCGGACCTCGGCCACGTCCATCCGGTGCAGCACCTGGGAGTCGCCGACGTCGAGCAGGTCACCGGAGGCGTCGATCTCGGCGTACTCGAGCGTGGCCTGCAGGGCCTCGTCGCCCTCGAGCCGCTTGGCCCAGCCGGAGACCCAGACCCGGCCCAGCCCCGGCGAGCCGGCGACCGGCGGCACGTCCGTGATGTCGAGCACCATCGCGGTGTCGTCGGTGCCGGGCTGCGGGCGAAGCGCGGTGGAGAAGGCGCCGTCGGCCGGGGAAAGCAGCAGCACATGGCCCTGAGCGTCGGTCACGTGCCGGACGGGGATCGGTCCCGGGCGGCACGCGATGTGCGCGACCGCCGGGAGGTGGCCGGCAGCGAGCGTGCGAGCGACCTCGGCGGGGGTGGGCTGCATGGTTGATACCTCCGGGGACCGGTTAGGCTTGCCTTAGTAAGGTGAGGCTAACCGTAACACCGGCCTCGAGCGCAAGTGTGACCCTCTCGGAGACTTCATGAACAACTCCCGGCCCAAGGCCAAGCTGTCCCGTGCCCTCGGCATCCCGCTGACTCCCAAGTGCGTGAAGTACTTCGAGAAGCGGCCGTTCCCGCCGGGCGTGCACGGACGGTCCCGCCGCAAGGCCTCGGACTACCAGGTGCGGCTGCTCGAGAAGCAGCGGCTGCGCCACCAGTACAACATCAGCGAGGCCCAGATGCGCCGGGCGTACGACGACGCGCACCGGGCCGAGGGCAAGACCGGCGAGGCCATGGTGAGCCTGCTGGAGCGCCGGCTCGACGCCGTGGTGCACCGGGCCGGTCTGGCCCGCACCGTCTACCAGGCCCGGCAGCTGGTCTCGCACGGCCACTTCACGGTCGACGGCAAGAAGGTCGACCGGCCGAGCTTCCGGCTCAAGCCGGGCCAGGTCGTGCAGGTCCGCGAGTCGAGCCGGCAGAAGCCGCCGTTCCAGATCGCGGCGACCGGCGCCCACCTCGACGGCCCGACCGCGCCCTACCTTTCCACCGCGCTGGAGGAGCTCCGCACGACCGTGCTGCGCGTCCCCGAGCGCAAGGAGATCCCGGTCCTCTGCGACGAGCAGCTGGTCGTGGAGTTCTACGCGCGCTAGTCGGACCGAGTTTGTTCCAGCCAGGAGGCGTAGAGGTTCGCGTAGATCGAACCCTCTTCCGCGACGAGTGAGGAGTGCGGGCCGCGTTGTACGACGCGGCCCGCGTCCACGACGATCACCTCGTCGGCGGCCTGGGCGGTGGAGAGCCGGTGCGCGATCGCGACCGTGGTGCGGCCGCGGGTGACCAGGTCGAGGGCGCGCTGCAGGCGCACCTCGGTCGCCGGGTCGACGGCGCTGGTCGCCTCGTCCAGGACGAGCAGGTCCGGGTCGGCGACGTAGGCGCGTACGAGGGCGACAAGCTGACGCTCCCCCACACTGAGGGCCTCACCTCGCTCGCCGACCGGGGTCGCGATGCCGGCCGGCAGGCCCGCCAGCCAGTCGGCGAGACCCAGCTCCTCGAACGCGATCGCCAGCAGTTCATCGGTGAGCGAGGGGTGGGCGAAGCGGATGTTCTCGGCGATCGTGGCGTCGAAGAGGAACCCGTCCTGCGGCACCATCACCACCCGCGCGCGCAGCGACGAGAAGCGCACCTGGGTCAGCGGCGTGTCCGACAGCAGGACCTCGCCGGACACCGGGTCCATCAGCCGGGTGAGCAGCTTCGCGAAGGTGGTCTTGCCGCTGCCGGTCTCGCCGACGACCGCGTACTTCCGGCGGGCGTCGAGGGTGAGATCCACGTCTGCCAGCACGATCGGGCCACCGGGATAGCGGAACGACACGTCGCTGAAGCGCACCGAGAGCGGGCCGGGCGGCAGCGCGACGCCGTCGTCGTCCGGGTCGGCGACGTCCGGTTCAAGATCAAGCACATCCAGTACGCGCCGCCAGCCCGCGACCGCGTTCTGTGCCTCGTTGAGCATGTCGGTGGCGATCTGCACCGGCTGGATGAAGAGCGTCACGAGGAACAGGAACGCGGTGAGCGCGCCCACGCTTAGATCGCCGCCGACGCCGAGCATCGTGCCGATCACCACGACCGCGGCCAGGGCCAGGCCGGCGCCGAGCTCACCCGAGGAAAAACTGGTGACGCTCGTACGCAGGGCCTTCTGCTGGGCGACCCGCAGGCTCTCGATCGAGGTGTCCAGGCGCTGCTCGGTGCGGCCGGCCACGCCGTACGCCCGGATGACCATCGCGCCCACCACGCTCTCGGCGACCGCGCCGAGCATGACGCCCGTGCGTTCGCGGACCGCGCGGTAGACGGCGGCGAGCCGCTTCTGGAAGAGCCGGATGACGGCCACGGCCGGGCCGAACGCGAGCAGCACGACGATCGTGAGCTGCCATGAGTAGAAGAGCATGACCAGCGTGGACACCAGCAGCTGGCCGGAGGAGAGCAGCAGCTGCACGCCGCCGAACTGCAGGAACTGGGAGATCTGGTCGACGTCGCTGGTCACCCGGGAGACCATCGAGCCGCGCCGCTCGGACTGCTGGTGCAGCATCGACAGGTCGTGGATGTGCCGGAAGGTGCGCGAGCGCAGGGCGCCGAGCGCGGTCTCGCTGACCGTGAACAGGCGGCGGGTCATCAGGTAGCCGGCCGCCGTCGAGATCACCAGCGCCACGAAGGTCAGCGCCACCACCTCGACGACGAAGCCGAGGTCGGGGCCGCCGGGGCCCCGGATGCCGTGGTCGATGCCCTGCTGGACGGCGATCGGGACGGCCACCCGGCCGGACATCTGCACGAGGGCGAGCGCGATCGTGCCCGCCAGCCCGGGACGCAGCTCGGGCGAGAGCGACAGCCCCCGCTTGACGGTGGCGAAGGTCCCTTCCGCGGCGGTGATGCTTGGGGCGGTCATGCCTCGACCCGTTCCTGCTCGGCCTTCTCGTACGCGGTGACCAGATCGGCGTACCCCTGGTTGGTGGCCAGCAGATCGGCGTGGGTGCCGGTGGCGACGACCTTGCCCTGCTCCAGGTAGATCACCTCGTCGGCGAGCGCGATCGTGGCCCGCCGGTACGCCACCACCAGGATCGACGCGCCCGCGTCCCGGCTGCGCAGCGAGGCCAGGATCGCCGCCTCGACCCGCGGGTCGACGGCGCTGGTCGCGTCGTCGAGCACGAGCAGGCGGGGACGGCCGGCCAGCGCCCGGGCGAGGGTGATCCGCTGCCGCTGGCCACCCGAGAGCGAGGTGCCGCGCTCGCCGACCGCGGTGGCGAGGCCCTGGGGGAGCTTCTCGATGAACCGCTCGGCCTGGGCCAGGCGCAGCGCCCGCCAGGCGTCCTCGTCGCCGATGCCCTCCCGGTCGAGGGTCACGTTGCCGCGCACGGTGTCGTCGAAGACGAACGGAATCTGCGGGACGAGCGCGGCCGTACGGGCCAGCGACGCCTCGGTCAGGTCGGGCAGGGCCGTGCCGTCCAGGGAGATCGTGCCGTCGGCCGGGTCGACCAGGCGGACGGCCAGGGCGGCGATGGTCGACTTGCCGGATCCGGTCGGGCCGACGAGGGCGACGGTCTTGCCGGCCGGGATCGTGAACGTCACGTCGTTGAGGACGAGCGGCCCGTCGCCGTACCGGAAATCGATGTTGTCGAAGGCCATCGTGGCCGCGCCCGACACTTCCAATTTTTTCGTGCCGTAGTGCAGATCGCCGGTCGAGGACAGCACCGCCTGCACCCGGTCCCAGCCGGCCACCGAGCGCGGCAGCTCGGCCACCACCCAGCCGATCGCGCGCACCGGGAACGCCAGCACGGTGAACAGGAACGACACGGTGACCAGCTCGGACACGCTGATCGCGCCGGACTGCAGCCGCCACGCCCCGAGCAGCAGCACCGCGAGGGTGCCCACGCTCGGCAGGCTGTCCATCACGGGATCGAACAGGCCGCGCAGCCGCCCCACCGAGATCAGGGCGTCGCGCAGCTCGGTCACGAACACCGCGAACCGCCGCGACTCGTCCTCCTCGCGGCCCATCGTCTTGACCACCAGCGCGCCGTCGAAGCTCTCGTGCGCCACCGCGCTGACCTTCGCGCGCAGCTGCTGGGCGCGGATCTGCCGCGGCGACATGTGCCGGGAGTAGACGACGTTCAGCCCGAACAGCCCCGGGAACAGCGCGACCCCGACCATCGCGAGCACCCAGTCGGTGACGAACAGCGAGATCACCGCGGCCACCACCATCACGATCGTGCCGACCGCGAACGGCAGCGGCGCGATCGGCACGAACGCGGCCTCCACGTCGGAGTTCGCGTTGGACAGCAGCGTGCCGGTGGCGTGCGTCTGGTGCCAGGACGGCGGCAGCGACAGGTAGCGCCTTGTCACCGCGCGGCGGTAGCGGGCCTGGAGCCGGAACTGCATGTACCCGGCGCCGAGCCGCCGGCCGAAGATGCTGGCCACCCGCAGCAGGCTGATCCCCAGGAACGCGGCCGCGACCAGGGCGAGCGTGCCGGCCGTGGCGTGCTTGCCGGCGAACGCGGGCACCACCACATTGCCGATGACTCCGCCGACGACGTACGAGTTCGCGATGATCAGCAATCCGAACAGGCTGCTGCCGACGACCCCGATGGTGAACAGGCGGGGCTCGTCGCGAATCGCCTGCCCGAGCACCCGCAGTCCCCGTCCCAGCACGTCCCGGCTGGCCCTGCTGCCGCTCAATGTTCCGCCCGACCTGTAAGCCTTCGCCGGTAACACCGGCCTTACCGAACTATCCTGCCGTCGTTTACACACGTGACAATGTGTCTACGATCACGTCCGTGACCGCGTTTGCCCGGAACGAGCGCCAGCAACTCGCCGACCTGCTGCTGCGCGTCGGCCCCGACGAGCCGACGCTCTGTGTCGGCTGGACCACCCGTGACCTGGCCGCCCATCTGGTGGTGCGCGAGCGGCGGCCGGACGCGTCGGCCGGGGTGATCCTGCCACCGCTGGCCGCGCACGGCGAGCGAGTTCGGGCCGCGCTGGCCACCCGCCCGTTCCCCGAGATCGTCGAGGAGATCCGCAACCCGCCGTGGTGGAGCCCGGTCAGCAACCCGTGGCTCGACGAGGTCACCAACACGGTCGAGTTCTTCATCCACCACGAGGACGTCCGGCGCGGCAAGGACGGCTGGCAGCCCCGCGACCTCGACGAGCCGCACGCCCGGGCGATCTGGAAGGCCGCCCGGTTCACCGGCAAGATCGCGCTGAGCCGGCGGGTGCGCATCCCGGTCCGGGTGCGCGAGGCCAACGGCTTCGGCGAGTTCACCGTCGGCGGCGAGAGCCCGCAGATCACGCTGACCGGCGCGGCCGGCGAGTTGGCGCTGTTCCTCTCCGGCCGCCAGCGGGCCTCGCGGGTCGTCCTCGCAGGCCCCGCCGAGCAGGCCGAACGGCTTCGCACTGCGCGCCTCGCGATCTGACCGATTGGCCCATGCCACTGGTGCCGGATTGGCCCAGACGCCGAGCCAATCCGGCCGTAGGTTCGAGGCATGAAGCTCACCGTGGCGCAGGGCACCGCACTCAGCGTCGGCGCCGTTCTCGGCACCGGCGTGATCTCGATGCCCGCCCTCGCCGCCGGCGTGGCCGGCCCGTCCTCGCTGGTCGCCTGGGCCGCGCTGATCCTGCTCTCGGCCCCGCTCGCCTGGACGTTCGCGGCGCTCGGCGCGCGGCACCCGGACGGCGGCGGTGTCTCCACGTACGTCCGGCTCGCCTTCGGCCCGCGCGCGGCGGCCGCGGTCGGCTGGTGCTTCTACTTCGCCGTGCCGCTCGGCGCGCCGGCCGCGGCCGCGTTCGCCGGCAACTACGTGGCCGACGTGGTCGGCGGCGGCCGCCGCACGGTGATCGCCACGTTCCTCGCGATCGTCGGCGTGGTCTACGTGATGAACTGGTTCGGCCTGCGCATCTCGGGCCGGGTCCAGCTGTGGCTCACCGGCACGCTCGCCACCCTGCTGCTGGTCACCGTGGTGACCGCGCTGCCGCACGCCCGGTGGGCCAACCTCACCCCGTTCGCGCCGCACGGCTGGGCCGGGATCGGTGCCGCCGCGGCCGTGCTGGTCTGGGGCTTCGCGGGGTGGGAGGCGGTCTCCTCGCTCTCCCCCGACTACCGCGACCCCCGGCGCGACGTGCCCCGGGCCACCGCGGTGGCGGTCGTCGTGGTCGGTGTGCTCTACCTGGCCGTCGCGGCGACCAGCGTGCTCGTGCTCGGTCCGGCGCTCGGCGACAGTCAGGCGCCGCTGGCCGATCTGCTCGCGGTCGGCGTCGGCGGTCCGGTCCGGACGGTCACGGCCGTGGTCGCGGTGCTGCTCACGATCGGCGCGGTGAACGCGTACCTCGCCGGCGCGTCCCGGCTCGGCGAGGCGCTGGCCCGCGACGGCGCGCTGCCCCGCCGGGTGTTCGGCACACAACGGCGGTCGTTGACGTTCGTGCTGGCGGCGAGCCTGGCGGCGGTCACCCTGCCGGTCGCGCTGAAGACCTCGATGCTGCTGGTCACGGGCTGCTTCACGCTGGTGTACGTGCTCGGCACCGCGGCGGCGCTGCGGTTGCTGCCGGCCGGGGCGTCCCGGAGGTGGGCGGGAGTGGCCTTCGTGGCGGTGCTCGGGCTGCTGGTGCTGACCGGGCCGCCGGCGCTGCTCAGCCTGGTGGTGGCGGCCGGGGCGATCGCCTATCACGCGTGGCGGTCCAGGGCCTCCGCGAAGATCGCCATTCCCTCGGCGATCAGCGAGGGGTCGACCGCGCCGAACCCGAACACGAAACCGGCGTGCGAGGTGGCGTAACTGCTCAGGTTCTCCACGGCGACGCCCCGGGCATTCGCCGCCGCGACGACCGGTGCGGCTCGTCCCGTGCGCAGGATCGCGGTCAGGTGCAGCCCGGCCGCCGAGGGCATGACCTCCACGTCCGGCATTTTCGACAAGGCGGAGACGATGGCGGCGTGCCGGCGCGCGTACTCCCGGCCGGCCCGGCGCACGTGCCGGGCGAGCAGGCCCTCGTCGATGAAGCGGGCCAGGGCGGCCTGCAGGGGCGGCGAGCCGTACCCGTCGCTCAACTGCCTCGCCGCGGCGATCGCGGAACGCAAACCCGGCGGCAGCAGCAGGAAGCCGGTACGCAGGGCGGGCAGCATGCTCTTCGAGAACGTCCCGGCATACAGGACCCGCCCGGCCGAGTCCAGGCTGACCAGCGGCTCGAGCGGGCGCGCCGAGAACCGGAACTCGCTGTCGTAGTCGTCCTCGACGATCGCCACCGGCCGCCGTGCCGCCCAGTCGAGCAGCTCCCGCCGCCGGCCGAGGCTCATCGGCCGGCCCAGCGGGAACTGATGCGAGGGTGTCGCGTACACGAGCCGGGCGGCCGACGGCAGAGCGGCGACGACCAGGCCCTCCTCGTCCACCGGGACACCCACGACCCGGCAGCCCAGCGCCTCGAACAGGCGGCGGGCCGGCGGATAGCCCGGGTCCTCGACCGCCACCACGTCGCCGGGCCGCAGCAGCACCCGGCCGATGAGGTCGAGCCCGTGCTGCGTGCCGTTGGTGACCACCACGTCGTCGGCGGTCGCGCGGACCGAGCGGGCGTACCCGAGATAACGCGCGATCGCCGACCGCAGGGCCGGATGCCCCTCCGGGGCCGCGTACGTCCCGGGGCTGTTCGCGCCCTGGCGCATCTCGGCGGCCACCAGCCGGCGCCAGGTGTCGAACGGGAACAGTCGCGTGTCGGGGATGCCGGTGCGGAAGTCGTAGCGCGGCGCCGGATCGTTCCCGCTGGTCGGCGCCGGTTCGATCGTCCAGCCCCGCCGCGGTCGCAGGGGATCGGCGGCGGCCGTCCGCGACGGTTTCGACGCCGGCACCGCGGCCACGAACGTCCCCGCCCCGACCTTCGACGTGAGATAGCCCTCCGCCACCAGCCGCTCGTAGGCGGTCGCCACGCTCCCCCGCGACACCCCGAGGTCGGCGGCGAGCGCCCGGGTCGCCGGCAGCCGATGCCCGACCGGCAGCCGTCCGTCCACAATGGCTTCACGGAGCGCGCGGTACACCCGCACCGTCTTCTCCCCGGCGGGGAACGCCTCGATGACCAGGTCCACCGCACCATTCTGATATGGGCAAAGCGGTATGCAGGGCAACCGGCGAAGGTGAAATAGGGTCCGTTCATGCGGAGCGGCGGGCCGTCGCGCTGACGTGCCACGAGCACGGAGACGGCCCCCGGCCGTCGACGATCTTGGACAGAAGAGTTGCACAAATCGCCGGTAGTAAATACCTTACGCTAGGTGATCGGGTTGCGACTGTACGGTGTCGGCGCGTGACCACCCTCTGGCGCAACCGGGAGTTCAACCTCCTGTGGTCCTCCCAGTCGCTGTCCGACCTCGGCAGCGCGATCGCCCAGCTCGCCCTGCCCCTGCTCGTGCTCGAGCAGACCGGCTCCCCCGTGGCGGCCGGGGCGGTCGGCACCACCGCCCTCGTCGTCAAGCTGGCGGTTCGCCTGCCCGCCGGCGTCCTGGCCGACCGGGCCGACCGCCGCCGCACCATGCTCGCGTGCGACGTGATCCGCCTCGTGGCCTTCCTGATGCTCGCCGCGGCCGTGGCCGCCGGGCGCGCCGGCCTCGACGTGATCATCGTGGTCGCGGTCCTGGACGCCTCCTGCACCGCGCTGTTCAACACGATCGAGCTGGCCTCGGTCCGCAGCATCGTCCCCCCGGCGCAACTGCCGGCCGCGGTGGCCCGCAACGAGGCCCGCAGCTACGGCACCTCGCTGGCCGGGCCGCCGCTGGGCGGGCTGCTCTTCGGTGTCACCCACGCGCTGCCGTTCCTGGGCAACGCCGTGTCGTACCTGGCGTCCTTCGCCGGGGTGCTGCTGATCCGCCGGCCGCTGCAGGCCGAGCGGGTCGAGCGCCCGCCCGGGCACGCGGCGGCGCTGGCCGAGGGCCTGCGCTTCGTCTTCGGCAACCCGTTCCTGCGGGCCGTCCTGATCATCGCGGCCCCGCTGAACTTCGCCCTCAACGGGGCGATCTTCACGATCATCGTCACCCTCCAGC
Source organism: Paractinoplanes globisporus DSM 43857 (assembly GCF_000379645.1). Lineage (GTDB taxonomy): Bacteria > Actinomycetota > Actinomycetes > Mycobacteriales > Micromonosporaceae > Actinoplanes > Actinoplanes globisporus. Next base: position 68,191 of record NZ_KB903308.1, on the reverse strand, counting down.
GCCACGGCGTGCAGCCGGGGGTCATCGGTTTGACCGAGACGATCGTCGGGGTGGGCGGGCTGACCGGGGCTTTCGTGGCGCCCACCCTGCAGCGGTGGCTGCCGTTCACCCGCCTGATCCGGTTCATCTGCTGGGCGGCGGCTGGCGTGCTGGTGGCAAGCGCCTGGCTCACGGCCAGCATCGCCGCCGCGATACCGGTGGCGCTCGCGGTCTTCCTGGGGCCGTCGTGCAACGCCGCCCTCTTCGGATATCAGGCCGCGATCACGCCGGACCACCTCCAGGGGCGGGTCCTCAGCGTCATCTTCCTGGCCGCCATGTCGGCCTCGGCGGCCGCGCCGCTGCTCTCGGGGGTCTTCGTGGCCCGATGGGGCAGCCCGCGGACGATCCTCATCTTCGCCGCTTCGGTCGCGGTGGCCGCTTTGACCGCCACGCTGGCCGCCGGCATACGCACGATGCGGCCGATCGAGGAGGCAGCGCCGACGTAGGCGTCCGCAAACCGGACTTCGCGTCGGAGCCGGGCGTCGCTCGGAACCGGCTAGGCGGGGACTTGGCCCAACCGGGCGAGCAGGGCCGACCGGCCGATGAAGCCGGTCGCCCCTACTGCACGCGTACATGCAAAGGCACCGGAAAGGGACGCCCAGCGTAGGCAGACGTCGTCGCTCGCGCCCGTCAGGAAGGCCGCCAGGAAGGCGGCGGCGAAGGCGTCGCCGGCGCCGTTGGAATCCACCAGGGGCGCGGGGAGTTCCGCGGCCGGCTGATGGCGGGTGCCGGAGCGGGTGTGCAGGGTCGCGCCCCTCGCGCCGTCGGTGACCAGGACGTGCGACGCGACGCCCTCGGTCAGGATGCGAGCGGCCGCACCCTCGGCCAGCTGGACGTTGCTGACGAAGACCAGGTCGGCGCCGAGGGCGAAGTCGAGGTGGTACGGGTTCTCGCCGTCCCAGTCGTGCAGGTCGGTCGAGATGATGCGACCCTCCGCGCGCAGCTCGGGCAGCAGATGACGGGCCCAGTCGACGATCGTGACGTGAACATGGCTCGCCGCGGCGAGCGGCTCGGCGTAGATCGAGCGCGGCAGGCGGTAACCGGGCACGTCGCGGCCGTCGTAGAGGGAGAGGCGGCGGCCGTCGGGGGCCATCAGGTTGACGGCGCGGCGGGTGCCGGCCGGGGAGAACGCCGCGTGCAGCGGAATGCCCCACTCGGCGAAGGCTCTCGCGACACGGTGGCCGGCGTCGTCGTCCCCGATGGTGTCGGCCAGCGCGACCGGAACGCCCAGCGCGCGCAGCGCCAGTGCCACACAGGTGCCGGTGTGCGAGACGTCGTCGCGGATCGGCCCGGTGGGGCGGGCCGAGTCGGGGCCGAGGACGGGCAGGTCCGCCACGGGGACAATCGTGTCGATTCCGGTACCGCCGACCACAAGAACGGGCATGCTTCGCGAGGCTACCGGCCGGTTCGTCGATAAACTCGATGAGATGGCGTGGCACTAGCCCTCCGGCCGCACTTTCAATACCCTCCGGTAACAAGCGCGTTACCCCCGTTCCCCGGCCTATGTTCGTAAGGCGGCGCCCGATGGCTCTCGAGGTTCCCTACCGGTCGATTCCCGACATGTTCTTGAAGCGCGTGGCGGCGACACCGAACGGTCAGGCGTTCGCGACGCCGAACGCGGACGACACCGGCATGGTCTGGCACACCTGGTCGGAGGTGGGCGAGCGGGCCAAGGCGATCGCCGCCGGCCTGCGCTCGCTGGGCGTCGGGCTCGAGGACCGGGTCGCGATCCTGGCCGGTACGCGGTACGAGTGGGTGCTCGCCGACCTCGGCATCAACTGCGCGGGCGCGGCCACCACCACGGTCTACCCCACCACCGAGCCCGAGGACGCGAGCTACATCGTGGCCAACTCGGGGTCGAAGGTGCTGATCGCGGAGAACCCGAAACAGGCCCTCAAGATCTCCGGCGCCGAGACCAGCGTGACGCATGTGGTGCTGCTCGACGGGCAGGCCGACGCGGGCGCCACCCCGCCGCAGCTCACGCTGGCCGAGCTCGAGGAGCGCGGCGCGGCGGCCCTGCGCGACAGCCCGAAACTGATCGACCAGGTCGTCGAGACGGTCGGCCCCGATCACCTCGCCACGCTCATCTACACGTCGGGCACCACCGGCCGGCCCAAGGGCGTGCAGCTGCTGCACAAGGGCTGGACGTGGGAGGGCGTCGCCCAGGAAGACCTCGGTCTCTTCGAGTCGACCGACCTGCAATATCTGTGGCTCCCGCTGTCGCACTCGTTCGGCAAGACGCTGCTCTGCGGCATCCTCCACGTCGGCGTCCCGACGTACATCGACGGCCGGGTCGACAAGCTGGTCGACATGCTGGCCGTGGTCAAGCCGACGCTGATGTGCGCGGCCCCCCGCATCTTCGAGAAGGTCTACAACAAGACCGTCACCACCGCGCTCGAGGCGGGCGGGGCCAAGGCCAAGATCTTCGGCTGGGCGGTCGCCACCGGCAAGCAGAAGGTCGCGCTCGAGCAGGCCGGCAAGCCGCTGCCCGGCACCCTGAAGGTGAAGTACTCGCTGGCCGAGCGGCTGGTCTTCTCGAAGCTGCAGACCCGGCTCGGCGGCCGGCTGCGGGTGCTGGTCAGCGGCTCGGCCCCGCTGAGCCGCGACATCGCCGAGTTCTTCGCGGCCGCCAACCTTCCGATCATGGAGGGGTACGGGATGACCGAGAGCAGCGCCGCGAACTTCGTGAACCGGATCGGCAGCCTGAAGATCGGCACGGTCGGGCTGCCGCTCGGCGACCTGGAATGCAAGATCGACTCGGATGGCGAGATCCTGCTGCGCGGCGCGCCCGTCATGCGGGGTTACCACGACCTCCCGCAGGAGACGGCCGAGGCGTTCACCGAGGACGGCTTCCTGCGCACCGGGGACATTGGCGAGCTCGACGCCGACGGCTTCCTGACCATCACCGACCGCAAGAAAGACCTGGTCAAGACCTCCGGCGGCAAGTACATCGCCCCCTCGGCGATCGAGGGCATGTTCAAGGCGGTCTGCCCCTACACGTCGCAGGCGGTCATCGTCGGCCAGGCCCGCAACTACGTCACCATGCTGATCTCGCTCGACGAGGACGCGATCGTCTCCTGGGCGAAGGGCGGACCGCTCGACGGCAAGCCGTACGAGGAGCTGGTGAGCGCCCCCGAGGTGGAGGCGCTCATCGACGGGTACGTGAAGGAGCTCAACCAGAAGCTCAACCGGTGGGAGACGGTGAAGAAGTTCGCCATCCTGCCGCGCGACCTGAGCATCGAGGCCGGCGAGGTCACCCCGTCCATGAAGATCAAGCGGCGGAGCGTGGAGACGAACTTCGCCGCTCAGATCGACAAGATGTACGAGGGATCGCTCGCCCAGATCTGATCCTCACACGAACTCGATCTCGAGGGCGGCCAGGGTCTCCGGGTCGGCGAGCTGCTCGATCCCGGTGATCAGGCCGTCCTCGAAGGCGAAGGCGAACACGACCTTCGGCTCGCCGCGCAGCGCCCAGACCAGGCCGGGCACGCCGTCGATGTACGCGGTGCGCAGCGCCTTGGCCCGGCCGTTGAACACGCCGGCCACCGCCTCGGGGCCCTCGGACAGGGCGTTGGTGTTGCCCATGGCGACCGCCGCCTCGTCGGCACTCAGGATCACCGAGGGATCGAGCAGCTGGAGCAGCGCCGCGAACTCACCACCGCGGGCCGCCGCCAGGAACGCCTCCACTATTTCGCGTTTTCTCGTGGTTTGTCCGTCTTCGGTGGGGTCGGTGCCCTGGATGCGCCGGCGGGCGCGACTCGCGAGCTGGCGGGCCACCGCCGGCGACGCCCCGATGATCTCGGCGATCTGCGGGAACGGGACCGCGAACATGTCGTGCAGCACGAAGGCGAGCCGCTCGCGCGGGCCGAGCGTGTCGAGCACCAGCAGCAGCGCCGGACCGAGCGCGTCGGCCATCACCGCCTCCTGCTCGGGGTCGGCCGTCTCGGCCGCCAGCACGGGCAGCTCGGCCGGGTCCTCCCGGCGGGCCTGGCGGGAGCGCAGCATGTCGAGGCAGACCCGGGAGACGACGGTGGTCAGCCACCCGGTCAGGTTGTCCACCTCGGCCGTGTCGGACCGGCTCAGCCGCACCCAGGCCTCCTGCACGGCGTCGTCGGCCTCGTGCGCCGACCCCAGGATCCGCTGGGCCACCTGCCGCAGGTGTGGCCGATCGGCCTCGAACCGTGCCGCCAGGTTCTCCAGTTCGCTCATCGTCACACTCTCCGCTCGGGGTCCGTCATAGCCTTTGACGGACCGCAGTGGTCCGCTGTGACAGAGGGAGGATCCCATGACCATCCGCACGATCACGGTCCCGGTCAAGGACCTGGACGCGGCCACCGCGCTGTACTCGAAGCTGCTCGGCGTCGACCCGTACATGGCGTCGCCGTACTACGTCGGCTTCCGCCCCGAGGGCTCGCCTGAAGTGGGCCTCAACCCGCACGGTGACCTCACCGCCGGGCCGATCACGTACTACCACGTGGACGACGTCAACGCGACGGTGACCGCGCTGACCGCCGCGGGGGCGACGGTCGAGCAGGAGCCGAAGGACGTCGGCGGCGGTGGCCTGACCGCGCACCTGCGAGACGGCGACGGCAACATCATCGGCCTGTTCCAGGGTGCCAGTGCCTGAGCAGCCGGGTCCGCGGTCCGCTTCGGTCCGGAAGGCGGACGTGCTGGCCCGGCTCGCGGCCCCGGTCGCCGACTGCTGGGTCGCCACCGCGTCGTCTTCACCGGAGCCCTACCTCGTTCCGCTCACGCTCGCCTGGTTCGAGGAGCGGATCATCCTGGCCACGGCCCGGCGCTCGCCCACCGCGCGGAACCTCGCCGCACACGGGCGGGCCCGGGTCGGGCTGGGACCCACCCGGGACGTGGTGCTGATCGAGGCGGTCCTCGCCGAAACGATCCCCGTCGGCGCCGCCGGAGCAGTGGGCGATGCGTACGCGAGTCAGAACGACTGGGATCCGCGCGAGGCCGGCGACTCGTACGTCTTCCTCGCCTTGCGTCCCCTGCGCGTGCAGGCGTGGCGGGAGCTGAACGAGATCCCCGATCGTCTGCTGATGGCGGACGGGGTCTGGCTCGTTTAGGCGATCACCGCGGGCGCCCGCCAGGCCGGGCGGGCGCCGCGGTCCAGGTCGTACCGCACGGACGCGATCCGCTTCACGGCCTCGGTGAGGGTCTCCTCGTCGAGGGCGAACGGCAGCCGCAGGAAGCGCTCCAGCGTGCCGTCGAGACCGAAGCGCGGCCCCGGGGCCAGCCGGACGTCCACGTCCTCGGCGGCCCGGGCGAGCGCGCTGGAGATCGGCCCGTCCAGCTCGGCCCAGAGCATCACCCCGCCCGACGGCACGGTGAAGCTCCACTCGGGCAGGTGCTCGCGCATGGCCGCGATCAGCGCGTCGCGGCGGGGCCGCAGCTGGGCGCGGCGCGCGGCCACGATCTGCGGGGCCTGGGCGAGCAGGCGCACGCCCACCAGCTGCTCCAGCACCGGGCTGGCCATGTCGACCCCGACCCGGATCGCGGCCAGCCGCTGCACGAGCGGCGCCGAGGCCCGGACCCAGCCGATCCGCAGGCCACCCCAGTACGCCTTGCTCATCCCGCCGATCGACACGACCCGGGAGTGCCGGTCGAAGACCGCGACCGGCGGCGGCATCTCGGCGCCGTCCAGCGACAGGTCGACGAACGACTCGTCGACGATCAGCTCGGTGCCGGCCGAGTGCGCGGTGGCCACCAGGCGCTCCCGCAGGGCGGCATCCATCAGGTGGCCGGTGGGATTGTGAAACTCCGGGATCACGTACGCGACCCGCGGCCGCCCCTGTCGTACCGCGCCGAGCAACATCTCGCCGTCCCAGCCGGTCGCCGCGTCCAGGCCGTGCGTGTTGATCCGTGCGCGGCGGGCGGAGAGCGCGGCCAGCGCGTTCGGGTACGTCGGCGACTCGACCAGCACCGGCGCCCCGGCCGGGACCGAGAGCCGTAGCACCAGGTCGAGCGCCTGCTGGGTGCCGGCGGTGATGAGGATCTGCTCGGCCGAGGTGGCGACGCCGCGGGCCGTGTACCCGGCCGCGACCGCCTCGCGCAGCTCGACCAGGCCGGTCGGGTGGTACCCGGCGCTGCCCACGTAGCGCGGAAGGTCGTCGGCGGCGGCGCGGGCCGCGGCCACCAGCTCGTCGGGCGCCGGGGAGGCGGCCACGCCGAGGTCGATCACGTCGCTCTCGTCGCCGGCCGCCCACAGGCCCGAGGTGACCACCCGGTGGCCATGCGGGAGCGTGGTCCAGCTTCCGGCGCCGCGCCGGCTGGTGAGGTGGCCGGTCTCTCTCAGGGCGCGGTACGCGGCGGAGACCGTGGTGCGGCTGACCCCGAGCGCCTCGGCCAGTTCCCGTTCCGCGGGAAGTCGCACGCCGAGCGGCAGGCGCCCGTCGGAGAGTAGACCGCGCACGGCGGCGGCGAGCGCGGCGTAATCGGGGCTGCGGTGGCGGCCGGGCAGAGAATGCCACTGACCGAGCAGGCGGGCCAGTTGGACCCCTCGAACCGAGCTCGTCACAGCCACCTCCCGCGAATTGGCTCTTCAGCCACGGCGAATTGGCCTTCAGAGTGGCACTTATGAAGGCAACCGGCAACCGAGATCGTCGTCTCATTCAACTCTTCACGGGCCTGGTGCTCTACGGGTTCAGCATGGCCTTCATGGTGCAGTCCGATCTCGGTCTCAACCCGTGGGACGTCTTCCACCAGGGCCTGTCGAAGGTGACCGGGATCAGCTTCGGCTGGGTGGTGATCCTGCTCGGCATCCCGATCCTGCTGCTGTGGATCCCGCTGCGGCAGCGGCCCGGCTTCGGCACGATCGCGAACCTCGTGGTGATCGGGTTCGTGGTGGACGGGGCGCTGGCCGTGCTCCCGGCCGGCCACGGCATCCCGGCCCGGACCGGCTATCTGGTCGCCGGCATCGTGGTCAACGGCCTGGCCACCGGGCTGTACATCGGCGCCCGGATGGGCCCGGGCCCGCGCGACGGCCTGATGACCGGGATCGTGAGCCGTTTCCCGCGCCTGTCGATCCGCCTGGTCCGTACCACTATCGAGCTTTCCGTCCTCGGCGTCGGTTTCCTCCTGGGCGGTACGGTCGGCCTCGGCACGGTCCTGTACGCCCTGGCCATCGGCCCGCTGGTGCAGTTGTTCCTCCCGCTCTGCACGGTCGGCGGCGTCCCGCGGACACAACTGGCCTCTGTGGACTGACACAGGTCGGTGATCATCCGGACACATTTGCTTCCGGGCGCGGCGGCGGCGCGGCATCATTGCCGCATGGGGGCTGGCGACTGGCAGTGGAACGACGCTTGGATCTTCGTGTCCGCGGTCATCGCCGAGCGCCTCGAGCGGGACCGGGCCAGCCACGCCGCCCTGCCGATCACCGGGGCCGGCCTCGCCGACGTCCTGGCCGCCGCCGACTTCCTGCACCACGCCGTGCCGACCCGCCAGGAACTGCAGGAGTCGGTGCGCCGCCTGGCCGGCGCCGGTCTGTTGATCATCGAGGACGACCTGATCGAGATCGCCCCGGCCGGCGAGCAGCTCTGGCGCACCCGCCCGTTCAGCGGCCTCTCCTCGGCCGTGATGACGCTGCAGGCTCAGCTCAACCGCGCGAGCGAGCCCGGCGACTCCGACTGGATCCTCGACGAGGCGACCTACAACGCCGCCGTCCGCGAGTACTCTCTGCGCCTGGCGGACGGCCGCTAGTTTTACCGGACCGGGTTGCCGGCCGCCCGCAGGCTCTCCTTGACCTCGCCGATGCTGAGGTCTCCGAAGTGGAAGACGCTGGCCGCGAGCACCGCGTCGGCCCCCGCCGCCACGGCCGGCGGGAAGTGCTCCACCGCGCCCGCTCCCCCGCTGGCGATGACCGGGATGTCGACCACGGCCCGCACCGCCTCGATCAGCTCGAGGTCGAAACCCGCCTTGGTGCCGTCCGCGTCCATCGAGTTGAGCAGGATCTCCCCCGCGCCGAGCTCGGCGACCGTGCGCGCCCAGGCGATCGCGTCGAGGCCCGCGCTGCGCCGCCCGCCGTGCGTGGTGACCTCCCACCCGCTGGGCTGATCGGCCGACCGGCGCACGTCGAGCGAGAGCACGAGCACCTGGTTGCCGAACCGCTCCGCGATCTCCCGGATCAGCTCGGGCCGCTTGATCGCCGCCGTGTTGACCCCGACCTTGTCGGCCCCGGCCCGCAGCAGCACGTCGACGTCGGCCACCGAGCGCACGCCGCCGCCCACGGTGAGCGGGATGAAGACGCTCTCGGCGGTGCGCCGCACGACGTCGAGCATCGTGCCGCGGTCGTCGGAGGAGGCGGTCACGTCGAGGAATGTCAGCTCGTCGGCGCCGGCCGCGTCGTACGCCGCCGCGAGCTCGACCGGATCGCCGGCATCCCGCAGGTCGACGAAGTTGACGCCCTTGACCACCCGTCCCGCATCCACGTCCAGGCAAGGGATAACGCGCACCGCCACCGTCATGCGACAAAGCCTAATTGGTGCCACGTGACATGCTGTAGCCCGTGGCCGACAGTCCGGAATCCATCCAGGCGATCCTCCGCAGCCGCCGAGGTGCCGGCTTCGTGGGCCGCGGCGGCCAGCTGGCGGTGTTTCGGGAAAACCTCGGTCTCCCGCCCGCCGCGAAGGCCTACATCTTCACCGTGTACGGCGAGGGTGGCGTCGGCAAGTCGACTCTGCTGGAGCAATGGCGGCAGATCGCCCGCGCGGCCGGCGCGACCGAGGCTCTGGTCGACGAGCGCGTTTTCAGCGCGCCCGAGGCGATGTCCGCCCTCCTCGACCAGCTCGGACAGCCACGCGAGGCCAAGGACTTCCGCGCCCGCTACGCGAGCTTCCGCAAGAACCGGGACCGGCTGGAAAGCGACCCGCAGGCCCCGTCCGAGCTGTGGAGCAAGATAGTGCGGACGGGAGTGAAGGCGGGCCTGCACGCCTCGAAGGCGATCCCTGGCGCCGGACCGGTCGTCGATCTGGTCGACGGCGACACCGCGGCGGACGCCGTCGACCGCGTCCGGCAGTTCCTCGCGACCAAGGTGCGCGACTCGCGCGAGGTCCGGCTGATGCTCTATCCCACCGAAGAGCTCGGCCCGCTCTTCGCCGACGCGCTGCGCCGGATCGCAACGTCGCGCTCGATCGTCCTGTTCTTCGACACCTTCGAGCAAAGCGGCGTCGTCCTTGAGGACTGGCTGATCGACCTGATGTCCGGCGAACACGGCGAGATCCCGGCGACGGTCACCCTGGTGATCGCCGGACGTCTCCCGCTCGACATCAACCGCTGGGCAGACCTGCTCGGCCTGATCGCGCCGGTCCCGCTGGCGGTCTTCACCGCCGTCGAGATCCGGCAGCTACTCGCCGCCCACGAGGTCACCGACAGCCGAGCGGTCGACATGATCATGTCGCTGTCCGGTGGCCTGCCGCTCCTGGTCGACATGCTGGCCAAGAGCCGTCCGGCCGGTGCCGACGAGGTCGACGACCCGGCCGACACCGCCGTCGAGCGCTTCCTCAAGTGGGAGCCCGACGTCTCCCGCCGGCAGGCCGCGCTGGCCGGCGCCCTGCCCCGCCGCATCGACGAGGACCTACTGGGCGCGGCGCTCGGCCGGGAGGACGCGGCGGACCTGTTCGGCTGGCTGATCCACCAGGCGTTCATCCGCGGTGATCGTTATCACGACGTCGTCCGCGCTCCGATGCTCCGCTGGCAGCGTCAGCGCTCGCCGCAGCGCTGGCGGGAGGCACACGCCCGCCTCGCGGCGGCCCACCGCGAGCGCCGCGACTCCACCGACACGACGCCGTGGGAGGCCGAGAACTGGCAGGCCCACCAACTCGAGGCCGTCTACCACGGACTCTGCTCACGTGAACTACCCCTGGACGCGGTCCTGGCCGACGCGGCAGAGGTGGTGAAGGCCGGAATCTCGGTGGCCCGGCGCTGGGCCGAAGTGATCGTCGAGGCCGGTCGCGACATCGACGACCCGGAGACCCAGGAGGTCGGCCGCAGCTTGTTCGAGGCCGCCACCCACGGTGAGGACCCGGCCACCAAGCTGCTCACTCGTCTGATCGATCTGGGGCGGCACAACAGTGCGGGCCAGGCAGTCCTGCTGCTCGAGCGTGGCCGCCTGCGGTACTTGGCCGACCTCGACGAACTGGCGATCGAGGACTGCACCCGGGCCTTGCGTCACGATCCCGACCTGGCCGCCGCCTACGCGGTACGTGGCGCCGCCCGCGGCTACTTGGACCGCTACGACGACGCCCTGACTGACTTCGGGCATGCCCTCCGCCTCGACCCGCTGGACTCCTGGGCGCTGGCGCGGCGAGGACAGGCCTACAGCTGGATGAAGCGGTACGGCGAGGCGATCGACGACCTCAACCGCGCCATCGAGCTCAACGGCACCCGGTCCTGGGCGATCGGCCAGCGGGCCGAGACGTACCGGCTGATGGGCCGCTACGACGACGCGGTGGTCGACTTCGACCGCGCCATCGAGCTCGAAAGGCCGAGTGATGCCTGGACTGTCGGCAGTAGGGGCCAGACCTTCCTGGCGATGGGACGTTACGACGAGGCGATCGCGGACTTCACTCGAGCCATCGAGCTCGACAGCGGCATCGCATGGCTGTTCGGCGGACGTGGACTGGCACACCGGTTTCAGGATCACTTTGAACAGGCGCTGAGCGACTTCAGCCGAGCAATCACGATAAAGGACTCCTACAGCGGGGCTGTCGCCCAGCGCGCCGAGACCTATCGCCTCATGGACCGCCACGCGGAAGCGCTCACCGATTTCGACCGCGCTATCGCGCTCGACCGCGACTACGCATGGGCAATTGGGCACCGAGGAGAGTGCTACCGCCAGCTGAGCCGCTACACGGAAGCGCTCGCCGACCTCGATCGAGCCATAGCGCTCGACGGGAGAGACAGTTGGGCTCTCGCCAGTCGCGGTAGCGTGCACCGTCTGACCAAGCAATACGTCCAGGCCGTAACCGACCTCACCGCCGCCATCGAACTCGACGACGGCGACGACGCCTGGGCGCTCGCCGAGCGCGGCTCGACCTACCGAGTCATGGACAGGCTCGACGAGGCCGTCGCGGACCTCACTCGCGCTGTCGAGCTCAATGACGCCAATGCGTGGGCATCAGCCGAACTCGGCGCAGCCTATCGAGAACGGAAGAGCTTCGACGAAGCGCTGGTGCGACTCAACCGCGCCATCGACATCGACCACGATTATGCCTGGGCGTTCGCGCAGCGCGGCGAGACCTACCGCCTCCTGGACCGTCATCGGGACGCGCTCGACGACTTCGATCGGGCCGTGCAGCTGGGCGAGGTCGACTCGTGGACGATCGGCAGCCGCGGGCAGACTCATGCCGCTCTGAGAAACTTCGACGAAGCGCTGCGGGACCTGAACCACGCGATCGAGTTGACCGATGCGAACGACTGGGCGCTGGCCGAGCGCGCCGACGTGTACCGGCGCATGGGCAATTACGAGCGCGCTCTCGAGGACGTCGAGCGGGTTTTCGCACTCGACGACGAGGACGCCACCTATCACGTATTGCGCGGCGTCCTGCGGCAGGAACTCGGTCAGGTGGAGGAGGCCGAGGCGGACTTCCGCCGGGCGACGGAGCTGGACCCCTCGCTGTCCTGGCGGGTCGTGGACGGTGCGATCGTCTTCGACGACGGACGGGTCGTGGATGGTGTCGTCGTCTTCGACGATTGACGCCTCAGGCCTAGCAGGATTCCGCCCACCACGAGCGCCCCGCCGAGAACGTCGATCGGCTGGATCCGTTCGCCGAGCAGGAGAGCGGCCGAGGCCACCCCGAAGAACGGGACGAGCATCGAGAACGGGGCCACGGTGGCCGCCCCGTACCGCCGGAGAAGGAAGCCCCAGGCCGCGAAACCCGCGAGTGTCGAGACAAGCGCGACGTAAAGCACGGCCAGGACGGCCTCGGCGTCGATCGCGCGGAGCGCGGAGAGGTCGGCCGACGGGCCGTCGACCAGCAACGAGAGCGCGGTGAGCGGGCCGCAGGCCACGGCGCTGACCCAGATCATGAAGCGCAGCGTGTCGGGCGGGGACGCCTTGCGGGTGACGATGTTGGACAGGCCCCAGGCTGCGGCCGCGCCGATGATCAGCAGGAAGGCGCCGATCCCGGCGCTCATGCCGGCGGCCACGACGACAATGCCGGCCATGGCCACCAAGAGACCCAGAATTTGTACGCGCCGGGGCCGCTCGCGCAGCAGCAGCGCGGCGAACAGGACCGTGAAGATGGGCTGGCTCTGCAGCACCAGCGAGCTCAGGCCGGCGGGCATCCCGGCGGCCATGCCGGCGAACAGGAGCGTGAACTTGACGACGCCGAGGATCAGGCCGGTCGCCACGATCCAGCGCCACGGCACCTGCGGGCGGCCCGCGAACAACAGCGCCGGGAAGGCTGCGAGCGTGAAGCGCAGGGCGTTGAACAGCAACGGCGGGAAGTGCTCGAGGCCGGTCTCGATGGCGACGAAGTTGACGCCCCAGATGGCCATGACCGCGACGGCCAGGCCGATGTCCCTCGGTTTCATGCTGTCGATCGTCGCGGCGGAAAACGTTAAGCACCATCGAATAGTGCTTCACCCAAGTTGTAGGATCGCTACATGATCGACCTCGGTCGGCTGCGCGCCCTGCACGCCGTGGCCAGCTACAAGACCGTCCTGGCCGCCGGTGAGGCGCTGCACTGCACGCCGTCCGCGGTCTCCCAGCAGCTCGCCAAGCTCGAGCGCGAGACCGGCGCCACACTGGTCGAGAAGGACGGGCGCGGCCTGCGGCTCACCGAGGCCGGCCGGCTGCTCGCCCAGCACGCCGAGCGGGTCCTCGCCACGGTCGACGAGGCCGAGGCGGCACTGGCCGCCCACCGCGACACCGTCGTCGGCCGGCTCACCGTGGTCGCCTTCGCCACCGCCTGCCGGGCGCTGCTGCCCTGGGCCCTGCACCGGCTCGCGGCCGACCACCCCCAACTGTCCACCGGGCTGATCGAGGCGAACCCGCATGAGGGCCTCGAGGCGCTGCACCGCGGCCACGTCGACCTGGCGGTGCTCGACGACTGGCCCGAGGTGGCGCTGCGTTACCCGCCCGGCATCGCCCACGTCGAGCTGGGGTGGGACGTGGCCGACCTGATCGTGCCGAGCGGGCACCGGCTGGCCGGCACGACCACGCTGGCCGCGGTCCGCGACGAGCGATGGATCGCGGCGAAGGCGGGGGACGTCTGCCACGAGTGGCTGGTCCGGGTGCTGCCGGGAGTGCAGCCCGACTTCCATGTCGGCGAGTTCGAGACGCAGCTGACGCTGATCGCGGCGGGCCTCGGCGTGGCGATCATCCCGCGGCTGGCCCGCCCGGCCGTACTGCCGGACGGCGTGCGGATCGTCGCGATAAATCCGGCACCGCGCCGCCGCGTCGTGATCGCTTGGCGTGAGGCGGCGGCCGCCCGCCCGGCCATCCGGGCCGCCGAGCGGGCGCTGCGGGAGTCGTGGGTTCAGGCGAGTGCCGCGAGGGCCTCGCGCACCGTGAACGCCCCGGCATAGAGGGCCTTCCCGGCGATCACGCCCTCCACCCCGTTCGGCTCGAGCGTCGCGAGCGCGCGCAGGTCGTCCAGCTTGGACACGCCGCCGCTCGCGATGACCGGCTTGTCGGTGGCCGCGCACACCTCGCGCAGCAGGTCGAGGTTCGGCCCGCGCATCGTGCCGTCCTTGGTGATGTCGGTGACGACGTACCGGGCCGCGCCCGCCTTGTCCAGCCGGGCCAGCACCTCGTACAGGTCGCCGCCGTCGCGGGTCCAGCCGCGCGCCGACAGGGTGCGGCCGCGCACGTCGAGCCCTATCGCGACCCGGTCGCCGTACTCGCCGCAGACCCGGTCGCACCACTCCGGGTCCTCCAGGGCGGCGGTGCCGATGTTGACCCGGGCCGCGCCGGTCGACAGCGCCCGGGTCAGCGACGCGTCGTCCCGGATGCCGCCCGAGAGCTCCACCTTCACGTCGAGGCGGCGCACCACGTCGGCGAGCAGCTCGGCGTTCGAGCCGCGCCCGAAGGCCGCGTCGAGATCGACCAGATGCACCCACTCGGCCCCGTCGTTCTGCCAGGCGAGCGCGGCCTCGAGCGGGTCGCCGTAGGCGGTCTCGGAGCCGGCGGCGCCCTGCACGAGGCGGACGGCCTGGCCGTCGGCGACGTCGACGGCGGGAAGCAGCGCGAGGGTCACGATCTCTCCTTACCTAGGCTTTCTTACCCAGGATCACGACTACGAGGGCCGGTACGGCCATGACGATGACAATGGTGAGCACGACACGCAGCGCGATGTCGGGCACGAACAGCCAGACCGCGGCCGCGGCGATCAGCGGCACCAGCACGATGCCGATCCGCTCGCCCCGGCTACGCCGATAGATTCGCCCCGGGCGGCCGATCCGCGGGGTCAGCCGCCTGACCAGGGCACGGCGGCGCTGCCGGCGGGCATCCCGGCGGGCGCGGACCGCTTGCTCCCGCTCCTGCGCGGCGAGCCGCTCGGCGCGCCGTTTCGCACGCTCCTTGGACACCGGTCGCTACAGCCCGGCGACCCAGTTGCGCAGCAGCGCGAAGCCCGCGTCCGCCGATTTCTCCGGGTGGAACTGCGCGACGGACAGGCGACCGAGCTCGACCGCCGCCGCGAAGGGCTCGTCGTGGGTCGCGGTGGTCACCTTGGCGCCGGCTTTCCGCAGGGCTTCAAGATCTGAGGCCGCGTACGAGTGGACGAAGTAGAACCGGGCGTCGGGCGCGAGCCCGTCGAACAACTCGGACTTGTCGGCGACGTCGACCGTGTTCCAGCCCATGTGCGGGATGCGCTCCGCCTTGAGCCTGCTGACCACGCCCGGCAGCAGGCCCAGGCCCTTCGTCTCGACACCGTGCTCGACGCCCGAGTCGAAGAAGATCTGCATGCCGACGCAGACGCCCAGCACCGGCCGGCCGCCGGCGACCCGTTCCGCGATCATCGGGCCCGCGCCCAGCTCGTCGATGCCGGCCATGCACGCCGCGTACGCCCCGACCCCCGGCACTACCAGCCCATCGGCTGCCGCGGCGGCGTCCAGGTCGCTGGTCACCGCCACGTCGACACCCGTGCGAGCCACGGCCCGCTCCGCCGAACGCAGGTTGCCCGACCCGTAGTCGAGCACGACCACACTGGTCATGACCTCACCCGTTCCCCGGGAGCAGCCAGGCGACGCCGCCCGCCGCCGCCAGGGCGGCGAGAAGGCCGACCAGGCCCACGCTGAACTTCGTGGCCCCCGACTTGATCAGCTGCACCACGCCACCGGCCAGGAAGCCGGCCACGACGAACAGGACGATCGCCATCAGAGCACGCCCTTGGTCGAGGGCAGCGCGCCGGCGTTGCGCGGGTCGATCTCGACGGCCTCGCGCAGCGCCCGGGAGAACGCCTTGAACTGCGCCTCCACCACGTGGTGCGCGTCCGGTTTGCCGCCGTCGCGGGCCGCCCGCAGCACGCTCACGTGCAGCGTGACCTTCGCGGCGAAGCCGAACGACTCGAAGATGTGCCGGGTCATGCTGGTCGGATAGACCGGTCCGATGTACGGCGCGAGCTCGGGCTCGTCGTGCACCACGTACGGCCGGCCGGAGAGGTCGACGGCCGCGCGGCAGAGCACCTCGTCCATCGGGATCGTGGCCGAGCCGTACCGCCGAATGCCGGCCTTGTCACCCAGCGCGCGGGAGAAGGCGTCGCCGAGCGCGATGGCGGTGTCTTCCATGGTGTGGTGGGCGTCGATCTCGAGGTCGCCCTCGGTGCGCACGGTGAGGTCGAAGCCGCCGTGCTTGGCGAGCTGGTTGAGCATGTGGTCGTAGAAGCCGACCCCGGTGTTGAGGTCGCCCTGGCCGGTTCCGTCGAGGTCGATCTCGACGAGCACCTTGGTCTCGTTGGTGACGCGCTCGATGCGCGCGGTGCGGCTCATTGCCGGGCCTCCCTCATCACAGCGCCTCCAGGAACGCGTCGGTCTCCGCGGGGGTGCCGGCGGTCACCCGCAGCCAGCCGGGCAGGCCGACGTCGCGGATCAGCACGCCGCGGTCGAGCAACCGCTGCCAGACGACTTTCTGATCGCCGCTCGCCTCGCCTGGTGACACAGCGAACAGCACGAAGTTGGCGTCGCTGTCGGCGACCCGGTAGCCACGCTCGCGCAGGGTGACCACGATCCGGTCACGCTGCTCCTTGATCGCTTCGACGGTCGCGAGCAGGACGTCGCGTTGCGCCACCGCGGCGCGAGCGGCCGCCTGGGTCAAGGAGCTCAGGTGGTACGGGAGTCGCACCAGCTGGACGGCGTCCACCACGGCGGGGTGGGCCGCGAAGTAGCCGAGCCGGCCGCCGGCGAACCCGAACGCCTTGCTCATCGTGCGGCTCACCACGAGGCGCGGATGGCCGGCGATCAGGCCGAGCGCGCTCGGTGTGCCCTCGCGCGCGAACTCCGCGTACGCCTCGTCGACGACCACCATGCCGCGCGCGTGCGCCAGCACCTCGGTGATCACCTCGGGGTCCAGCGCGGTGCCGGTCGGGTTGTTCGGCGAGCAGAGGAACACCAGGTCGGGGTCGTGCCGTTCGAGCTGCTCGCGGGCCGCCGATGGAGACAGCCCGAAGTCGGGGTCGCGCAGCGCGCCGATCCAGCGGGTGCCGGTGCCCTGGGCGAGCAGCGGATGCATCGAATAGGACGGGCCGAAGCCCAGCGCCGACCGGCCCGGGCCGGCGAACGCCTGGAGCAACTGCTGCTGCACCTCGTTCGACCCGTTCGCCGCCCAGACGTTGGCGGTGGTCAGGCCGTGGCCGAGGTAGTCGGCGAGATCGGTGCGCAGGGCGATCGCGTCCCGGTCGGGGTAACGGTTGAGGTCGCGCAGCTCGGCCTGCACGGCCTTGCCGATCGCGTCGGTCACCTCGTCGGGCAGCGAGTAGGAGTTCTCGTTCGTGTTCAGCCGGACCGCGACGTCGAGCTGCGGCGCGCCGTACGGCGATTTCCCCCGCAGGTCGTCGCGGATCGGCAGATCGTCGATGTTCACCCGTCAAACCTCCCGTCCAACCGCCCCGCCCGCCGCCCTAAATCGGACTGAAGGCGAACCTTCACGGCGTCTCCGTGCGCGGGCAGGTCTTCCGCGTTCGCCAGGGCGACCACGTGGCCGGCCACGTCGCGCAGGGCGGCCTCGTCGTACTCCACGACGTGGATGCCGCGCAGGAACGACTGCACCGAGAGGCCCGAGGAGTGCCGCGCGCAGCCGGCCGTCGGCAGCACGTGGTTGGAGCCGGCCGCGTAGTCGCCCAGCGACACCGGCGACCAGGCGCCCACAAAGATCGCGCCGGCATTGCGGACCCGCATGGCCCACTGCCGCGCGTCACGCGTCTGGATTTCCAAATGCTCGGCCGCGTACGCGTCGACGACGCGCAAACCCTGCTCGAGGTCGTCGACGAGCACGACGCCGGACTGCTCGCCGGTGAGCGCGGTCAGCACCCGCTGCTCGTGTTTGGTCGACGCCACCTGCCGGGTCAGCTCGGCCTCGACCGCCGCGGCCAGCGCCTCGGAGTCGGTGACCAGCACGCTCGCGGCCAGCGGGTCGTGCTCGGCCTGGCTGATCAGGTCGGCCGCCACGTGCCGCGGGTCGGCCGTCTCGTCGGCGAGGATCGCGATCTCGGTGGGGCCGGCCTCGGCGTCGATGCCGACGACGCCGCGCAGCAGGCGCTTGGCCGCGGTCACCCAGATGTTGCCCGGCCCGGTGATGATGTCGACCGGCTCGCACCGATCGCCCTCATCGGCGCCGTCGGAGCCGTAGCCCAGCATGGCGATCGCCTGGGCGCCGCCGACCGCGTAGACCTCGTCGACGCCGAGCAGCGCGCAGGCGGCGAGCACGCGGGAGTCGGGGAGGCCATCGTTCTCCTTCTGCGGCGGGCTGGCCACGACGAGGCCCTCGACGCCCGCCTCCTGCGCGGGCACCACGTTCATCACCACGGTCGACGGGTAGACGGCGAGGCCGCCGGGCACGTAGAGACCGACGCGACTCACCGGCAGCCAGCGCTCGGTGACGGTGCCGCCGTCGACCACCTTGGTCGTGACGTCCTGCCGTTTCTGGTCGGCGTGCACCTTGCGGGCCCGCTTGATCACCTCGAGGAGCGCGGCCCGCACCTCGGGATCAAGCTCCTCCGCCGCTGCGGCGATGGCGGCCGCGGGAACGCGCAACCGCTCGAGCCGAAGCCCGTCGAACCTCTCCGTGGCCTCCTGGATCGCGCTGAAACCATGCTGATGGACGGCCTCGACGGTCGGCCGGATGCGCTCGACGGCCACGGAGACATCGAGCTGGGCACGGGGCAGCAGTCCTCGCGGGTCCCTCTGGGAACCCCGCAGGTCGGTCCGATTCAGCACGCCAGCAATTCTAGGCGGCCCCGCCTCCGATATATTTCCGCGCCACGTCGGGGCCCAGGCCTTGGGATGTTTCCGTCCTCACCGCACCCGCCCGGCACGGGTTGACCATGGTGGGGCGGCCGATAGGCTGAGGCGGTGAGTGCGCGGCTGCCGGTGTTCCCGCTGGGTACGGTGCTGTTCCCTGGGCTTGTGCTGCCCCTGCACATCTTCGAGGAGCGGTATCGCGTGCTGGTGCGCGAGCTGGTCGCGAGCCCCGAGGACGGCCCGCACGAGTTCGGCGTCGTGACCCTGCGCCGGGGCGCCGAGGCGCCGTCGCCCGAGGCCGAGGAGGGCCCCACTCCCGAGCCGCCGCCGGTGCTGGCCGACGATCTGTACCCGGTCGGTTGCACCGCCGAGCTGCGCCAGGTCACCGAGCTGCCCGACGGCCGCTTCGACATCATGACCGTCGGCCGCCGGCGCTTCTCGATCGTCGACGTCCGCCAGGGCGCCGAGCCCTACCTGACGGCCAAGGTCGAGTGGCTCCCCGACGAGTCGGCCGACGAGACCGCCGCCCAGTTGGCCCCGCGCGCCCTGGCCGCCTTCCGGACGTACCTTGACCTGCTACGCCCCGACTCCGAGGTGATCGACGCGGTCCCCGGCGACCCCACGGTCCTCTCCCACCTGATCGCCGCCACCGCCCAGCTGACCACCGACGAGCGCCAGCTGCTGCTCTCCGCCCCCGACACGGCCACCCGCCTGCGTGCCGAGCTCAAGCTCCTCAACCGCGAAGCCGGCCTGCTAGCTCGGGTCCGCGCGGTCCCGGTCCCCCTTTCCGACCTGGCCCGCCCCGCCAGCCCGAACTGACCCAGCCCGGCGGGCGTTCAGCCGCCCGGCGCGCCCGGCGCGCGTTCGCCTCGCCCAGCGCGCGTTCGGCCCGCCCAGCGCGCGTTCGCCTCGCCCAGCGCGTGTTCGGCCCGCTCGGCGCGCGGTGGTCAGGCGTGGGGTGGCTCGGCCGGGCCCTGGGGGTGGGCCAAATGCGGGTCGAGCGTTTCCGCGGACGGCGCACCGGCGTGGGTGTCAGCGACGGCCGATCCACCGGCGAGGGCGTCCGCGTGGGCGGCGGCCGAGTTGGGGCCGTAGCCGGGCTTGGCGCCGGGCTGTTCGAGGTCGGGGTCGTTGGACCAGCCGGCCAGCAGGGTCAGCACGATCGCGGCCATGAAGGCCGCCACCAGTTTCGGCCCGAGCGAGTGCACCTCGGGCGGTGCCAGATAGGTCGCGCCGCGGACGGCCGTGTCCCGCCAGTGCTCGTAGCCGCTCCGCCCGATCATCTCGCCGACCCGGGGCGCCACCAGGTAACCCGCGCCGAACGTGCCCACGACGACACCGAGCAGCAGGAACGGCCCGCGGTCACGGCGCAGCACCAGCCAGGCAACGATCGCCACGAGCAGGCCGAAGGCGAGCCCGAGAATCGTGAACCACCCGTCGGCCGCGATGTACTCCTCCGGCGACGGGTCGTTGACGACGATGTCCTGCCCGGTGGCGATGACCGGCACGCTGGGCGCTATCCACGCCCACAGCAGCCCGAGCGGCCCGCCCAGCGCCATCACCGCGGCCGCGCTCAGCACCGCGACCAGCGCCGTCCGCTTCCACGGCCGCCGCGCCGCCGCGCCCATGCCCCACCACCGTGACCCGAAGCCCCCGTCGGCCGTCTGCTCCGGCCCGCTCGGATGCGCCAGCCCATACCCGCCGTAGACGTCGGGCCCGACCGCCCCACCCTCCGCGGACGAGCCACCACCCTCCGGATAACCCGGCCCGCCGAAGGAGCCGCCGTGCGCGCCGGCCGAAGGGTCCGACGACGCCGACGGACCGAAAGAACCGTCCATCGAAGGGCCGGGCGACGAAGGCGGGCCGAAAGAGCCACCGGAAGCGCCGGCCGAAGGCCCCGGCGACACCGGCGGGCCGCCGAAGGCGGGCTCGGCCGTCGGATCGGCCGGCGGCCGGGTGGAGGGCTGCGCCGGCTCCGGGGTGTGGGCCGACTCCTGACTCGGGTTCACCCTACGATCCTGCCAGGTCTCGGCGCCGACTGCCCTGCACGCCCCGACACACCCCGGCCCACCTGCACACTTCCGCCGTCAGGCGACCGCGGACGGGCCGAGGATGGTCTTGAGGTCGGCCCGCAGCGCCGGGGTCGGCGCCACCCGCACGGCGCCGAGCCGCAGCACCGTCGTGCGGCTGCCGTTCTGCAGGTGGACGTGCACCTCGGAGTCGCCGGGGTGGCTGGTGAGGATCTCCTTGAGCTCGGACACCAGCGGCGGCGTGCACCGCGTGATCGGCATGGTCAGCGTGACCGGCTTGCTGTCGGGGTTGTGGCTGACGTCCGGCAGCGACATGTCCATCGCCATGATCCGCGGCGTGTCGTCGCGCCGGTCGACCCGGCCCTTGACGACCACGATCGCGTCCTCGGCGATGTACTGCCCGATCACCTCGTACGTGTTGGGGAAGAACAGCGTCTCGACCCCACCGGCCAAGTCTTCGAGGGTGGCCGACGCCCACGCCCGGCCCTGCTTGGTGATCCGCCGCTGCACGCCGGTGAGGATGCCGGCGAGGGTGACGATCTGCCCGTCGGGGACCGAGCCCTCCTCGTTGAGCGCCGCGATCGTCGTATCCGCCGCATTCGCCAGCAGCTGCTCGAGACCGGCCAGCGGGTGGTCGGAGACGTACAGGCCGAGCATTTCCCGCTCGAAGGCCAGTTTGTCCCGCTTGTCCCACTCGCTGTCGCCGATCGGCGGCATCGCCACGGTCGCCGCCGAGCCCCCGTCGGTGTCGCCGAACGCCCCGAAGAGATCGAACTGCCCGGCCGCCTCGTTGCGCTTCACATCCGCGTACGCGTCGATGGCCTCGGCGTGCACGGCGAGCAGACCCTTGCGGCTGTGCCCCATCGAGTCGAAGGCCCCGGCCTTGATCAGGGATTCAATCGTCTTCTTGTTGCAGACGACCGCGTCCACCTTCGACAGGAAGTCATAGAAGTCCTGGTACGCGCCCTTCTCCTTACGGCACCGGGCGATCGACTCCACCACGTTGTGCCCGACGTTGCGGACGGCGGCGAGGCCGAACCGGATGTCCTTCCCGACCGGGGTGAACGGGCCGGCGGACTGGTTGACGTCGGGCGGCAGGACCTGGATGCCCATGCGCCGGCACTCGGCCAGGTACATCGCCATCTTGTCCTTGTCGTCGCCGACGCTGGTGAGCAGACCGCCCATGTACTCGGCGGGGTAGTGCGCCTTCAGGTACGCCGTCCAGTACGACACCAGGCCGTACGCCGCGGAGTGCGCCTTGTTGAACGCGTAGCCCGCGAACGGGACCAGCACGTCCCACACCGCCTGGATCGCCTCGTCGGAGTAGCCGCGCTCGCGGCACCCGTCCCGGAACGGGATGAACTCCTTGTCGAGGATCTCCTTCTTCTTCTTGCCCATGGCCCGGCGGAGCAGGTCGGCCTGGCCGAGGCTGTACCCGGCCAGGATCTGCGCGGCGCGCTGCACCTGCTCCTGGTAGACGATCAGGCCGTACGTCGGCTCGAGGATCTCGCGCAGCGGCTCTTCCAGCTGGGGGTGGATCGGCGTGATGTCCTGCAGCTTGTTTTTCCGCAGGGCGTAGTTGGTGTGCGACTCGACGCCCATCGGGCCCGGACGGTACAGCGCCAGGACCGCGGAGATGTCCTCGAAGTTGTCCGGTTTCATCAGCCGCAGCAGCGACCGCATCGGGCCGCCGTCCAACTGGAAGACGCCGAGCGTGTCGCCCCGCGCCAGCAGGTCGTACGCACCCTGGTCGTCGAGCGGGACCGAGAGCAGGTCGAGATCGAGCTCGTGGTTGAGCTTGATGTTCTTGACCGCGTCGTCGAGGATCGTCAGGTTTCGCAGGCCCAGGAAGTCCATCTTGAGCAGGCCGAGCGTCTCGCAGGTCGGGTAGTCGAACTGCGTGATGATCACGCCGTCGGAGGCGCGGCGCATCAGCGGGATGTGGTCGATGATCGGCTCGGCCGACATGATCACGCCGGCCGCGTGGACGCCCGTCTGCCGGATCAGGCCCTCGATGCCGCGGGCGGTGTCGATCACCTTCTTGACGTCGGGGTTCTGCTCGTACAGGGTCCGGACCTCGCCGGCCTCGCTGTACCGCTTGTGCTCCCGGTCGAAGATGCCCGACAGCGGGATGCCCTTGCCCATGACGTCCGGCGGCATGGCCTTGGTGATCTGGTCGCCGACCGAGTACGGATAGCCGAGCACGCGGGCCGCGTCCTTGATCGCGGCCTTGGCCTTGATCGTGCCGAACGTGGCGATCTGCGCGACCTTGTCCTCGCCCCACCGGTCGGTGACGTACTTGATGACCTCGCCCCGCCGGCGCTCGTCGAAGTCGATGTCGACGTCGGGCATCGAGATGCGCTCGGGGTTCAGGAACCGCTCGAAGATCAGGCCGTGCGGCAGCGGATCGAGGTCGGTGATTCCCATCGCGTACGCGACGAGCGAGCCGGCCGCCGAGCCACGGCCCGGGCCGACCGCGATGCCGTTGCGCTTGGACCACTGGATGAAGTCGGCGACCACGAGGAAGTACGACGGGAAGCCCATCTGGATGATGACGCCGAGCTCGTACTCCGCCTGCTTGATGTGCGTGTCGGGGATGCCGTCGGGGAAGCGCCGCCGCAGGCCCTCGAACGCGACCTCGCGGAAGTACTCCTCCTCGGTGCGGCCCTCGGGGATCGGGAACCGGGGCATGAGGTTCTTGAAGGTGAACATGCCGTCGATGTCGACCTTTTCCGCGACCAGCAGCGTGGTACGGCAGCCTTCCTGCCACGCGTCGGAGGAGTCGACGGCGCGCATCTGGTCGGCCGACTTGACGAAGTACCCGTTGCCGTCGAAGCGGAACCGGTTGGGGTCGGCCACGTTGCTGCCGGTCTGCACGCACAACAGCACGTCGTGCGCCTCGGACTGCGCTTCGAATGTGTAGTGGGAGTCGTTGGTGACCAGCGGGCGGATGCCGAGTTTCCGGCCGATCTCGAGGAGGCCGTCGCGGACCCTTTTCTCGATGGAGAGGCCGTGGTCCATGATCTCGAGGAAGTAGTTGTCCTTCCCGAGAGCCTCCTGGTACATCGCGGCGGACTTGAGCGCCTCGTCGAACTGGCCCAGGCGCAGCCGGGTCTGCACGGCGCCGGACGGGCAGCCGGTCGTCCCCATGATCCCCTCGGCGTGCTCCGCGATGATGTCGAAGTCCATCCGGGGGTACTTGCCGAGCTGACCCTCCATCGAGGCCCGCGAGTTGAGCCGGAAGAGGTTTTTCAGGCCGACCGCGTTGCGCGCCCACATCGTCATGTGGGTGTACGCGCCGTTGCCGGAGACGTCGTCGCCCTTCTGCTCGGGGCGGCCCCACTTGATACGGGCCTTGTCGAGGCGGGACTCGGGAGCCACATACGCCTCGACGCCGATCACCGGGATGATCTCGGCGGCTTTCGCCTGGGTGTAGAAGTCGTACGCCCCGTGCATGTTGCCGTGGTCGGTGATCGCCGCCGCCGGCATGCCGAGCCGTTTGGCCTCGGACAACAGGTCCTTGACCCGGGCGGCCCCGTCGAGCATCGAATACTCGGTGTGCACGTGGAGATGCACGAACGAGTCAGACACCCCGGGCCCCCTTAAGTTTTGACGACGCGAGCGACTCTAGTCGCCACCTACGACAAGAACGAGAGGACTCGCGAGGATCACTCGGCGAAGGGTTCGATCATCATCGACGCGGCCTTGAGCCACGCCTGCCGGGTCTCCAGCTGGAGGTCCTGGTACTCGATGGAGGACCCGACCTCGAGCGACGGGTCGTACGGCACGATCGCCACTCCGCGGGTGCGGGTCGCGAAATGTTTGGCGAAATCGTTGAGCATCGGCAGCGGCCCGGGCGACGGGCACGAGATCAACGTCACGGCGTTGGCGACCAGGTCGCTCATGCCGCTGTCGTCGAGCACGTCGAGCATCCAGTCGGCGGTGAACGCGGCGTCCTCGCGCGGCACCGTGGTGATCACCAGCTGGTCGGCCTGGCGCATCACCGTCTGCCAGTTGACGCTCTCCACGTTGTTGCCGGTGTCGACGCAGACCACGTCGTGGGTGCGGCGCAGCAGGTCCATCACGCGGCGCACCGTGCCCTGGTCGAGCCGCTGGGCGAAGCGCGGGTTCTCCTCGCCGGCGAGCACGTCGTACGAGCCGTCGGAGGCGTGCCGCAGATAGCCGTCGAGCTCGCTGAGCAGGCCGTCGCCGTGCAGCGACTCGATCTGCGCGAGGTCGGCCAGCAGGTGCTTGATGGTGCGGGCGTGCCGGGCGCTGCCGGCCCGCAGGCCGAGCGTGCCGCGCAGCTCGTTGTCGTCCCAGGCGAGCACGCCGCGGCCGCGGACGCTGCCGATGGTGGCCGCGGCCAGCACGGTCGCGGTGGTCTTGTGGACGCCGCCCTTGGGGTTCGCGAAGGCCAGCACGCGCGGCTTGCCGAGCTTGCGCCGCAGCACCGCGACCGACCGCTCGAGCTCGTTGTCGGGCTGGGTCTGCCGCCACTCGATGCGGGCGCCGGCCGGCGAGGTGGGCGCCGGGGCCGGAGCGGGAGCCGGCGAACGCACCGGCGCCGCCGCGGAGGCCCGGATCTGCGGGTAGTCGCGCTGCGGCGGCGGGGCCGGCGGCGCGACCGGGGTGGACCGGGCCGGGCTCGGGCTGAAGTAGCTGTGCGGCTGCTCGACGGGCGGCGCGGGCGCCGGGGCCGGCGCGGGCTGCGCGCGCCCCTGATGACGCGGGTCGAGCGGGTTGATCGGCGGCCGCTGCGGCATCGGCCGCTGCGGCTGGTCGAATCCCGGCTGCTGCTGCTCGAAACCCGGCTGGTCGAAACCGGGCCGCGGGTCGAGCGGCGCCCGGGAGTCCAGCGGGTTGTACGGCCGGCGGGTCGGCAACGGCTGCCCGAACTGCTGCTGCGGCGGCGCGGGTTCCGGCTCGGCCTGCTGCTCCTCGGCGGCGGCACGCCCGTGGCGGGCCCGGTCGAGCAGCGCCCGCCAACGCGGGGCTGGTTCCGCAGGCCGGCCCCAGCCGGTCTCGGTCCCATCCACGGCTCGTCCTCCCTGCCCATACGCCCGGTCGATGCCCGGCAATCCCGGTGATGCCCACGGATGCCCCGTCGCCCATGACAGGCTACGGAGCGAACCCTATTCGGGCCACTGCCCGACCGACCATCCCCGGTCATTCTCTTGATCGAAACCCGGCGCCACGGTGGTGATCGTGTGGCCGTCCGTACGTTTCGCGGACGAGAGAACTAACGGGCGGACGGCTCTCGAGGTGCTGTTGATCACGAGCTGGTCGGCCTTTGAGCAGCACTCGCTTCAGTTCCTGAAGGCACGGCAGTGCGCTCCTCCGGTGCCGCGGCAGAGGGATCGGGCAAAGGGTCAAGGCTCGCCGGTGAGTCAGACGTCACAGGGAGCCCGGGGGAAGACAGTATCGGCGAGGGCGTCCGCGAGGCAATGGCTGAACCGTCGTTTGGCACAGGAATCGGAGATCCGCTCGGTTCCGCCGGGATCGTCCCGTCCTGTTCGGGCAGCGGCGGGCGGAACTCCGTGCGATCCAGCTGCCGTACCTCCGGCGCCGGATCGACGACCCTCACGCCCGGCCGGTCCGCGACCACTTGCAACGCGGCCGGGGCGGCGCGGACCACGGCCGCGAAGACACAAGCACATCCCGACCGGTACGCGTCGGCCTCGGCCCCGGCGGTCGCGGCGGCCGACCGGTACGCCTCCCGGGCCCGCTCCGCGTTCGGTCCGTCCCCGATGACCCTGCGCCCCAGCTGCTCGTACTCCGCGCGCTCCCGGTCGCGCTGGAGGGCGGCGTCGAGCATCCCGGACATGACGTCGGCGGGCAGCCGGTAGACCGGGATCCGCACCACCTGGGTGTGCCGCCCGACGAGCGGCACCCGGGTGTAGACCTGGGCCACCGCGGCGCCGTCGAACAGGCCGGGAAGCGCTCCGGGCATCACGTAGCGGTCGAGGCTGGCCAGGGCCCAGGTGTCACCGGCCGGCGGCGCCGCCGGGTCGGTCAGCGCGGCCAGCTCGGAGCGGGAGTTGCGCAGGTAACCGGAGACGGCCTGGCCCTGAACGACGCCGACCTGGACGAAGGCGCCGGGATCGGTGCGGGCGGGCTCGGCGTCGTCGCGCCGGCTCGCCCAGATCGCGGCGAGCAGCAGCGCGAAAGACGAGACGACGGCGAGCCCGATCACGGCCCGCAGCGCGACCGCGCCCACCACCGGCTCCCGCACGGGTTCCGCCGGCACGGCGGGGTCTGTCCTGCCGATCACGAGGGGCTGCGGCGTGGCCCAGCCGGCGCCTGACGGCGTCCGCGAAACGGCCACATACAACCCCGGTATGCGACCGCTTCGCGGCCGACGTCAGCCACCACCTGGACCTCGCCTCGCTCCCGCGTGATCGGCAGGACAGACCCCAGCTCCCCGAGATCAGCTCGCGTCCTGAAGGACGTCAAGCGCGTACTTCAGGTCGTCAGGGTAGTCGCTGACGAAGCGAACCTCATCGTGCGTTTGGGGGTGGAGGAACCCCAATTCTCGGGCGTGCAGCCACTGCCTCGTCAGCTTGAGCCGGGCGGCGAGGGTGGGGTCGGCGCCGTAGGTGAGGTCGCCGACGCAGGGATGGCGCAGCGCCGAGAAGTGCACCCGGATCTGATGGGTACGCCCGGTCTCGAGCTTCACGTCGACCAGGCTCGCGGAGCGGAACGCCTCGAGCGTGTCGTAGTGGGTGACGCTGGGCTTGCCGCTGGTCATCACGGCGTACTTGTAGTCGGCGGTCGGATGCCGGTCGATCGGGGCGTCGATGGTGCCGCGCAGCGGGTCGAGATGGCCCTGCACCACGGCGTGGTACCGCTTGTCGACCTCACGCTCCTTGAAGGCCCGCTTGAGCACGCTGTACGCGAGCTCGCTCTTGGCGACCACCATGAGCCCGGTGGTGCCGACGTCGAGCCGGTGCACGATGCCCTGACGCTCGGCGGCGCCGCTGGTCGCGACGTTCTGCCCCATCGCGGCCAGGCCGCCGACCACGGTCGGGCCGGTCCAGCCGGGGCTCGGATGGGCGGCCACGCCGACCGGCTTGTCGACCACCACGATGTCGTCGTCGCTGTACACGATGGTCAGCCCGGTCACCGGCTCGGCCACCACGGCCGGCGCGGCGGAGGCGGGCACGGGCAGCGTGACCTCGAGCCACGAACCGGCGCTGACCTTGTCGGATTTCGGCCGGGGGTAGCCGTCGACCAGCGCGTCCCCCGCCTCGACGAGGCTCGCGGCGGCGGTGCGTGACAGGCCGAAGAGCCGGGAGACAGCCTGGTCGAGCCGCATGCCATCAAGACCGTCGGGCACCGGCAGGGAACGCTGGGTCACTGTGCGGGCTCCGGCTTTTTCCGTACGGCCCGCCGGCCGTCCCGTTGCCGGCCGGTCAACTCGAGCACGACCGCCAGCGCGACCCCGACGGACAGACAGCTGTCGGCGATGTTGAAGATCGCGAACTTCTCCCCGTACGGCGCGAAGGCACTGATCATGTCGACCACGTGGCCCTGGAACGGGCCGGGCGCGCGGAACAACCGGTCGCTCAGGTTGCCGAAGGCGCCGCCGAGCACGAGCCCCAGCGAGATCGCCCACGGGATCGAGCGCAGCCGGGTCGCCATCCAGCCGATCCAGCCGATCACGACCAGGGTGATCACGGGGAACACCCAGGTGTGCCCGCTGCCGAAGCTGAACGCGGCGCCACTGTTGCGCAGCAGCGACAGATAGATCAGGCCGCCCAGGATGCGCACCGGTTCGCCCTCGGTCAGGTGCTCGGTGCTGAGCCATTTCACCCACTGGTCGAGCGCCACCGCGAGGGCGGCGGTGGCCCCGAGCACAGTGATCGCGCGCACGCTGAAGCGGGGCCGGGCGTCCGGCTCCGGC
The DNA here is from genome assembly GCF_000379645.1 of Paractinoplanes globisporus DSM 43857. Taxonomy (GTDB): domain Bacteria; phylum Actinomycetota; class Actinomycetes; order Mycobacteriales; family Micromonosporaceae; genus Actinoplanes; species Actinoplanes globisporus. The sequence continues at coordinate 39,805 of NZ_KB903308.1, read as the reverse complement.
TGCACCGCGGTCGCGCCCGATGCCTCGTCGGCGTTCAGCGTCGTTCCTCCAACTGCTTGCAGGTCACGCACAGGGTAGCGGAGGGGAAAGCCGCCAGCCGCTCGACCGGGATGGCGTTGCCGCACCGCTCGCACCAACCGTAGTTGCCCTGGCCGAGGCGCTCGATGGCGCGCTCCACCTGTGTGATCCGCTCGAGCAGGTTGTTGGCGAGGGTGATCTCCTGCTCCCGCTCGAAGGTCTTGGTGCCGGCGTCGGCCTGGTCGTCGCCGGCCGAGTCGGCGAGCCGGTCCCGCTGGAGCTCGGTGATGTCGGTGAGCGACTGCTCGTACTCGGCCTGCAGCTCGTCGCGGCGCTCGGTCAGCGCCACCCGGATCTTCTCCGTCTCGGCCGCGGTACGCGTCCGCTTCGTGGCGGCCTTGGCGGTCGTAACGGTGCTGGTGTCGGTTGCCTTGGCCATCGTCGCTCCCTCGGCCGCACCCCCCGGCGCGGCGATCAGCGGTCTTCGGACCCGGGCCGGGTCCCTTGTCGTGCCGGTCGCGTCCCCCTTGAGCGTCCGGCCGCGCCCCGGAGAGGCGTAGGGCGACCACGCGCCCGGACGCCGCCGTAGATCTTGCCCCACCTGCACAAACGGCGCGGCCGAACGGTCAGCCGCGCACTCCGGAGGGTGGCAAGGATACGGAACGTATCCGGCAGCGACAACAATTGCTTCCGATCTTGACCGGTCAAAGGTCATAAATCCCCCAGTCGGATACCTGACCGTTCCCGATTCGTCACCGACCGGCCGCTTCCTCCCGACCCTCCTCGCCGAACCAGCGCGCCAGCCGCCCCCGGCGGCTCACCGCGCGCAGCCTGCGCTCCGCGATGTCCCGGACGGCCGCCGTCGTCACGATGAGCAGGCTGTCCCCCGTACGCAAGCGGGTGTCGGGACCCGGCACGAAGCCGGCGCCGTCCCGCACGACCAGGGTCACCGAGGCGCCCACCGGCAGGCGGAGCTCGTCGATGTAGACGCCGGCCAGCCGGGAACCCGGCGCCACGTCGAGCTGCAGCAGGTCGGCGGCGATGTTCTCGAGCGGCGCGGTCTCCACGTGGATCTCGGCGGGCTCGGCCGGCGCAGTCACCCCGAGCATCCGGGCGGCCGGGGCGAGCGTGCCGGCCTGCAGCATCGTGAAGATGATGACCAGCACGAAGACCGCGTCGAACAGGCCGTTCGCGCCCGCGGTCCCGGCCGAGAGCGGGATCGTGGCCAGCACGATCGGGACCGCGCCGCGCAGACCGGCCCAGGAGAGGAACGCGGCCCCGCGCCAGCCGACCCGGAGCGGCCCGGGCCCCGAGGATCGAGCACGCAGCCCGCGCACCGGGCGCGCCAGCACGGCCGCTACCACCACCGACAGCGGGCGGGCCAGCAGCACCAGGGCCACGCCCGCGACCAGGGCCGGGACCAGCGCGCCGCCCAGCCGGCCGGGCGAGGCGAGCAGGCCGAGCAGCACGAACAGCCCGATCTGAGCGACCCAGGCCAGGCCGTCGGCGAACCCCAGGATGGCCCGGCGGTGCGGCAGCCGGCCGTTGCCGAGCACCACCCCGGCCACGTAGACGGCGAGGAATCCGGAGGCGTGCGCGACGGCGCCGGCCGCGTAGGCGAGAACGGTGAGACCGACGGCGGCGATCGGATAGAGCCCGGCCGAGGGCAGCGCCGCGTGCCGCAGCGTCCAGCGGCCGGCCGCGCCGACCACGAACCCGATCGCGGCGCCGGCGGCCAGCTCGTAGGCGACGATCATCACCTCGTACCACCAGGGATGCGCGACCACCTCGGTGGCGCTCAGCAGCACGACCAGCAGGACCACCGGGGCGTCGTTGAGGCCGGACTCGGCCTCGAGGGTGGCGACCAGCCGCGGCGGCAGTCGCAGGCGCCGCACCGTCGCGAAAACCGCGGCGGCGTCGGTCGAGGAGAGCACGGCTCCGTAAAGCAGCGCCAATCGCCAATTCAGACCCAAGATCAGATGTACGCAGACGCCGACCACGACGATGCTGACCGCCACGCCGACCGTGGCGAGCGACGCGCTGAGCCCGAGGACCGGTCGCAGCGCGCTCCACCGGGCCGTCAGCCCGCCCTCCGCGATGATCACGATGAGCGCGCAGAAGCCGAGCATCCGGGTGAGCTCGGCGTCGTCGAAGCGGATGCCGAAGCCGGCCTCCCCGATGACCATGCCGAGCGCCAGGTAGACGAGCAGGCTGGGCAGGCCGAGCCGGGTCGACAGGCGCACCGCGCCCACCGCCACCAGCAGCACCGCGGCCCCGATCAGCAGCGCGAGATCGAGCCTGCCGCTCACGGGCCGTCACGCAGCGCGGTCAGGCGGGCGAGGATCTCGTCGCCGCCAGGCACCGTGAAGACCTTGTCGCGGCTGGTCGCGCCGAGCCGGAGCGTCACGTCGGCGGCGCGCAGGCCGAGCGCGGCCGCGAGCGCCTTGCGCACCGCCTCAGTGGCCTTCCCGTCGACCGGGGGCGCGGAGACCGCCACGATCAGCGCGGGCCCGTGCGGGCCGTCATAGCGCCCACCCACGCGATCGCGCCCGGCGCCGGGCCGGACCCGGACGGCCACGGAAAGACCGGAGACACGGTTGACCATGCCTCATTCTGCCGAGTGATGGTTCAGTGACGGGCGGCGGCCGCGACCAAGCGGTCGACGGGGCGGCACAGGCCGCAGGGGCTGAAGCCGAGCTCGACCGCCTCGTTCACCGGGATCGGCTCGGTGAGCCGGCCGATCAGGTGCGGGCAGTCGGGCAGGTGGTAGCGCGGGCGGCCGTCGACGACCAGCACCTCGGCGTCGAGCCGGGCCACCCGGACGGCGTCGGTGGGGCTGACCTTCTGCGGCAGCGGCTCGTCGGCCGGATCGTCCTCCTCGGCCTCGCCGAGGTCGAGATCGAAGTCGGCGCCGACGTCGGCACCGGCCGCGGCGCCCGCGGCCGCCTCGGCATGCGCCGGCTCGGGCCGGCGCCACGCGTATTCATCGGGATCCCCGCTGCGGGCCGCGCTGATCGCCTCGGCCGCGAGATCACGGTCGGCGTCACTCTCGGGCGAGGACGAGGGGGAGGGTGAGGAGGAGGCGTCACGGCGTCCGGCGGCGTAGGCCTCGCCCTCGACCTCGTCGAGGTCGTCGTAGGCGACCGGCTCCAGCTGGACAGTCTCCCGCTTGTCCGACAAATCGGACTGGGGCGATTCGGCGGCGAAGGTTGCCCCGGCCGGGGCAAAATCGTCGGTGCCGCGCTCCGCGGCGAACTCGGGCGCCGCGGTCTCGGGCACCGCCGTGGCCCGGGCACGCCGCCCGGCGCCACCCTGCCGCGCGCCGACGACCAGGGCGATCGCGGCCAGCAGGCTGGCCACGATCGAGCTGATGAGGAGGTTGCTCGAGCCGCCGGTGAGTCCCAGCACGAGCAGCGTCACCGCGACGAGGATGAGCAGCAGGCTAAAAACGATCATGGCTCATCCTCGTCGGGTGCTGGGGGATGGAACTGGGGTCAGCGCCCGGACTCGATGGCACCGGTGCGGCTGCCGCCGTACGACCCGGCGAGGCCGGCCGCGGCGAGACCGCCGGAGCCGCCGACCGCACGGTTCGCATCGGCACGAGTGAGCTCCGCCTCGAGACCCTGCCCGCGACCGTCGAGGTCACGCAGCTGGGACTCCAGGTACGCCTTGAGGCGCGTGCGGTACTCCCGCTCGAACTGCTTGAGCTCCTCGATGTGCTTCTGCAGCGCCGACCGCTTGGCGTCCAGGCCGCCCATGGCTTCCTGGTGCCGCTGGCGAGCGTCGCGCTCGAGCGCGTCGGCCTTGGCTCGGGCCTCGCGCGTGACCTCCTCCGCCTTGGAGCGGGCGTCGGAGAGAAGCTTGTCGGCCTCACGGCGCGCGTCGGCGACGTGGTCGTCGGCCGTGCGCTGGGCCATCATCAGCACCCGCAGGGCCTGCTGCTCGCCGTCTCCGCTGGGGCCGCCGCCGGGAGCGCCGACCGGGCCCTGGGCCCGGACCTGCTCCAGCTCGGCCTGCATCTGGCGGGCGGCCTGCTCGGCCTGCGCCTTGTCCCGCTGGACTCGGTCCAGCTGGGCCTTCACCTCGTTGAGCTCGGCGGCAAGGCGGGGGTCGGCACCCGAGACGGCTGGCGCGCCACCCCGGCCACCGCGCTCCACCTGAGCGCGCAGCTCGTTGTTCTCTTCGATGAGACGGGCGAGTTCGCGCTCGACCTCATCTAGGAAGGCGTCGACCTCCTCCTCGTCGTACCCCCGCTTGCCGATCGGGGGCTTCTTGAAGGCGACGTTGTGCACGTCGGCCGGGGTCAGCGGCATCGAAACTCCTCGGGTCAGTCGCGGCCGCGGTGTGGGGCTGCTGTCTAGCTGTACGTCTGTATCAGGTTGGCGAGCACGAACTCCATGAGCACGAACAGGATAACCAGCAGCACGATGAAAGCCAGGTCCAAGCTCACGTTACCAATGCGCAGCGGTGGGATCACACGCCTCAACGCCTTGAGAGGCGGATCAGTGACGGTCCACACCGTCTCCAGTGCCGCCGAAGCGCCGCGGCCGGGCTGCCAGCGCCGTCCGTACTGGAGCACCGCCGACAGGACGAATCTCGCCAGCAGAACCAGAAAGAAAAGGTAGACGATGAGGTAGAGGATCTGGAACAGGATCGACAGCACTTCTGAGGGTCCCTCGTTCGGGTTCAGCTCTGGTTGAAGAACCCACCCTCAGCGATCTTGGCCTTGTCCTCCGCGGTGACCTGGACATTCGCCGGAGAGAGCAGGAAAACCCGGTTGGTCACGCGCTCGATCGTACCGCGAAGACCGAACGCCAGACCCGCCGCGAAGTCGACCAGCCTGCGAGCGTCTCCCTCATCCATCTCGGTGAGATTGATGATTACCGGCACGCCGTCCCGGAAGTGCTCCCCGATGGTCCGCGCCTCCCGGTAGGTGGTCGGGTGCAGCGTCGTGATCTGGTAGCGCTGCTCCTCCTCGACCGGGCGCGCGGCCGGCTGCGGAGTGTGCACCTGCTGCGGCGCCAGGGCGAGGTTGTCCCGGGTCGCGTAGCTCATCGGGGTCGCGGACTCACCGGCCGTGGTCGACCGGGTGATGGAACGCACCCGTGCCCGATCCCCGCTTTCCACCCGATCGTGGTCGTCGAGGTCGGCCCGGGAGATCCGCTCGGACAGCCGGGACCGCTCGGTGCGCGCCCGCGGGACGGTCCGCTCCTCCTCGAGGTCCTCGTCGTCGTCGGCGAACTCGTCGCTGTAACGGTCGGAGGAGTACCGGTCGCGGTCACGGTCGCGGTCCCGATCGCGGTCACGGTCGCGGTAGGAGGACTCGCGGTAGCCACGGTCGTCGTACCGGGTGTCCTCATCCTCCTCGACGAGGCCCAGCCAGACGCCCGCCTTCCGAATCGCGCTCATGCCCCCACCCCATTCCGCACCGCGAGAGTCTCGCCCCGACCAGCCATGTCCCCCACCTTTTGTCCGCTGCGCGGCCCGCGCCCCCTTGGCGTACCGCATTCCCCCCTTGCACGAGCCGAAGTCCGAACCGGACGGGCGACCCGCGGCGAAACCGTGCTGTCCCCCGCGCGGTGTCGCGACACCGCGTTAAACAACACCTATGTAGTTTGCTGCCCGCCGCAAGGCTACCGCAGCGGGTTTCGCATTCCGAGCAAAGAAGTGCCGATCCGGACGTGTGTCGCTCCGTGCCGGATCGCCGCTTCCAGGTCGCCACTCATCCCCGCGGAGACCGTGGTCGCGTCCGGATGGTGCGTGACCAGCCGCCCGGTGATCGCGGCCAGCTCCTCGAACGCGCGATCCGGGTCCCAGTCCAGCGGCGCGACCGCCATCACGCCGCCGAGCCGCAGCGACGGCGCGGCCGCCACGGCGTCGGATATCCGCCAGATGTCGTCGCCGGCCGCCCCACCCCGGGACGCGTCGCCGTCGATGCTCACCTGGACCAGCACCTCGAGCGGGGCCGGGCGCTCCCCGAGGGCCCGATCGAGCGCCGTCACGAGCCGCTCGGAGTCGACCGACTCCACCACGTCGGCGTACTCGATCACGGATTTGACCTTGTTGCGCTGCAACTGGCCGATGAAATGCCAGCGCGGCGTCGCGCCCTCGGCGCGCGCCGCGGCGGCCTTGGGCGCCGCCTCCTGGTCGCGGTTCTCCCCGATGTCGGTGACGCCGAGGCCGGTGAGCAGCACGACGTCGCTCGCCGGGTACGTCTTGGTCACCGCGACCAGGGTGACCTCCTCGGCCGGCCGGCCCGCCGCCGCGCAGGCACGGGCGATCCGCTCCCGGACCTCGGCGAGCGAGGCGGCGAGCTCGTCCTTGCGGCCGGCCGGAGAGGTCACGAGCCGTTCTTGAGAAAATCCGGCACGTCCACATCGTCGAAGAGCACCCGGCGCGGCGTCTGCGCCGGCGCGGCCGGCGGCGTGATCGAGACGGCCGGCGCCGCGGGGGCGACCGGCTGGGTCGGCGGAGTCGCCTTGCGGGTCGGCTCGGCCGGCTTGTACGACGGCGTGCCGCCGTCGAACCCGGCCGCGATCACGGTGACCCGCACCTCGTCGCCGAGCGCGTCGTCGATGACCGCGCCGAAGATGATGTTCGCGTCCGGGTGGGCCGCGTCGGTGACCAGCTGCGCCGCGTCGTTGATCTCGAACAGGCCGAGGTCGGAGCCGCCGGCGATGGAGAGCAGCACGCCGCGGGCGCCGTCCATGCTCTGCTCCAGCAGCGGGCTGGAGATCGCCTTCTCGGCCGCCTCGACCGCGCGGTTGTCGCCGCGGGCCGAGCCGATGCCCATGAGCGCGCTGCCGGCGCCGCTCATCACGCTCTTGACGTCGGCGAAGTCCAGGTTGATCAGACCCGGCGTGGTGATCAGGTCGGTGATGCCCTGGACGCCGGAGAGCAGCACCTGGTCGGCCTGGCGGAACGCGTCCATCATGCTGATCCCGCGGTCGCCGAGCGCCAGCAGCCGATCGTTCGGGATCACGATGAGCGTGTCGCACTGGTTGCGCAGCTCGTCGATGCCGGCCTCGGCCTGCACCTGGCGGCGCTTGCCCTCGAACGAGAACGGCCGGGTGACCACGCCGATGGTGAGAGCGCCGAGCTTGCGGGCGATGTTCGCCACCACCGGAGCGCCGCCGGTGCCGGTGCCGCCGCCCTCGCCGCAGGTCACGAAGACCATGTCGGCGCCCTTGAGCACCTCCTCGATCTCGTCGCGGTGGTCCTCGGCGGCGTTCTTGCCGACCTCGGGCTGGGCGCCGGCGCCGAGGCCACGGGTCAGCTCGCGGCCGACGTCGAGCTTGACGTCGGCGTCGCTCATCAGCAGCGCCTGGGCATCCGTGTTGATCGCTATGAACTCGACTCCCTTGAGCCCCACCTCGATCATGCGGTTGACGGCGTTGACGCCGCCGCCACCGATCCCCACCACCTTGATGACGGCCAGGTAGTTGTGCGGAGGTGTCATCGGGCTCAGCCTTCCCTTCGGGGTGGACGGACGTCGCGGCGCAACTTCGACGTCCGCTGCCGTACAAGGGAGGGCGAGGAAACCCTCACCCTCTACTAGAGGCTTAGGGTTATGTCAACCATTCAACCTCTGGAGGCAACGTAAGCGGACGGCTGGCCTCAACCAAGGACCGGCGCGGCGTGTCGACAGCGGCTTGGGTGGCGAATATCCGACGCGGCCGTAACCTCCGCCAGAATAAGCCGTTCGTGCCGAGATGTCCGTATCAGCGGATCGTCACCACGAGCGGCGCGCTGACGTCGATCTCCGTGCTCGCCTTCTTCAGCAGGGCCGTCGCGACCTGGCTCTTCGTCTCGTTCTCGGTGTCGTCGCCCCAGACCACCGTGCGGCTCTTGGTCAGCTCCAGCTTGATCTGCGCGGGCGCGGCGACCGAGACCGCGACCAGCTGCTCGCGCAGTTCCGGGCTGAGCGCGCCGAGCACCTTCAGCGCCGACCTGGTGTTCACGTCGGACGGGCCGGGCGTCGCGGTGCGCACCAGCGGCAGACCGTCCGGTTTCCGGATCACCTCGCGGTACGGGGTGCCGGTCGCGTCGATCAGCGTCAGCTTCCCGGGCGACGACGGCACGGCCGCCACCGGCGTACGCTCCACCACCTCGACCACGAGCGTCGACGGCCAGCCCCGCTTCACGGTCACCCGGTCGACGGCGGGGATGGCGCGCACCCGGGCCCGCACCCCGTCCATGTCGACCCGGGCGAGCGGCTCGTCCTGGGGAATCGCCGCCGCCTCCTCGACCTGCAGCGGGGTCACCAGCTGCGCGCCGACCACCTTGACGTTGCGCACGCCGAGCACGGAGGTGCCGTAGACGACCCAGGTCAGCGCCCCGACGACGACGAGCACGGCGGCCGTGACCGCCCAGGGCAAGGCGGCCCGCAGCCGGCGCCGGCGGGCGCGCGCCATGAACCGCCGGGCCGAGGACGGCACCGCGTCGGTGTTCGCCCGGACCAGCCGCCAGTTGCGCCCGCCCGCACTCATCCGATCAGTCCCCCTGCGACTCCGCGAGCGCGCCCAGCAGCTCGTCGCCCATCATCGAGATCGGCGGAGCGCCCATGGTGACCACGACGTCGCCGGGCCGGCTGCGGCGCACCACCTCGGCCGGCACGTCCTCCCAGTCGGGCACGAACACCTTCTGCCCGGCGGGCAGGCCGATCGCGGCGGTCAGCGCCACGCCGCCCTCCCCCGGCCCGCGCACCTCGCCCGGCCCGAAGACCTCCATGACGATCACCTCGTCGGCGATCGCCAGGCCCTCGGCCAGCTCGGCCTGCAGGTCGCGGGTGCGGTACACGCGGTACGGCTGGAAGACCACCAGCAGGCGGCCATCGCCGGCGACCTCGCGCAGGGTCAGCAGCGCCGCCCGGACCGAGGTCGGGTGGTACGCGTACTCGTCGTAGACCCGCACCCCGGCGGCGATGCCCTTGCGCTCGAAGCGCCGGCGCACCCCCGGGAACGAGGCCAGCGCCTCGGTGATCTTGTCGAGCGGCAGGCCGAGGCGCAGCGCGGTGAGCACCGCCGCCGCGCTGTTGAGCCCCATGTGCCGCCCCGGCAGCGCCAGCTTGATCTCGCCGAGGTCGACGCCGTCCAGCGAGGCGAGGTAGCGCACGCCGCTCACGGTCGAGACGACCTCGCTGATCCGCAGGTCCGCCAGCTCGCTCTCGCCGTACGTGTAAACGGTCTTGCCTTGAGCGCGAAGCGCCGCAATCAGTTCCTGCGTGCCCGGATCATCCGCACATGTCACGACGAACCCGGAAACGTCGGTCAGCAGCGCGAACTCCAGGAAGCCGGCCTTCAGCCCGTCGAGGTCACCCCAGTTGTTGAGGTGGTCCGCCTCGATGTTCGTGATGATCGCGACGTGCGGCCGGTAGATGAGGAACGACTTGTCGCTCTCGTCGGCCTCGGCCACGAAGTGCGGGCCGGTGCCGTGATGGCCGTTGGAGCCGGCCTCGGAGATCTCGCCGCCGATCACGAACGACGGGTCCTGCCCGGCGTGCTGCAGGATCACCGTCATGATCGAGGTGGTGGTCGTCTTGCCGTGGGTGCCGGCCACCGCGATCGTCTGCCGGTTGGTCATCGCGGCGGCGAGCGCCTCGGAGCGGTGCATGATCCGCAGCCCGCGGCGGCGCGCCTCGACCAGCTCGAGGTGGTCCTGGGGGATCGCGGTGGAGTAGACGACCGTGTCGACGCCGTCCAGGTTCGAGGCCTCGTGCGTCATGTGGACGGTGCCGCCGAGCGCGCGGAGGGCCGTGAGGGCCGGCCACTCGCGCAGTTCGCTGCCGGAGACCGGCACGCCCCGGGTGAGCAGCAGCCGGGCGAGGCCGCCCATGCCGACCCCGCCGATGCCGATCAGGTGCACGCTGCCCAGGTCCTCGGCGGTCAACTCGCCGGCCGGGGTCAGCTCCGCGGTGTTCACTGTTCCGCTCCCTCGGGGAAGATCATCGAGCCTTCGCCACCGCTTCGAGGACGAATTCCAACAGGGCCTCGTCACCGTCGCGGCGTCCGTACCGCGATGCGGCCGCGCCCATCATCGCGAGCCGCTGCCGGTCGCGTGCCAACGGGATGATGTGCTGCTCGATCCACTCGGGGGTGAGCTCGCTGTTGTCGACGAGGATGCCGCCGCCGGCTTCGACCACCGGCAGCGCGTTGCGCTTCTGCTCCTGGTTGCTGTGCGGGTACGGCACGTAGACGGCCGGCACGCCGAGCGCGGTCGTCTCGGCCACGGTGATCGCGCCGCCCCGGCAGAGCATGAGATCGGCCGCCGCGTACCCCAGCTGCATGTCGGAGAGGTAGGGCAGCACCACGTACGGAACCGGGAGGTCGTTGGGCACCTCGAACGGATCGTTGCGGCCGCCCTGCACGTGCAGCACCTGGATGCCGGCGTGCGCGAGCCGCTTGGCCGCCGCCGCCACCGCCAGGTTGATCGTGCGCGCGCCGGACGAGCCGCCGGACACGAACAGCACCGGCAGGTCGGGCCGCAGGCCGAACTGGTAAAGCGCGTGCGGGCGCAGCGCGGCCCGGTCGAGGTGCGAGATCGCGGTGCGCAGCGGCACGCCGACCACCCGCGCGTCGCGCAGCGACTCGGCCTGCTGCGGCTGCTGCGGGAAACCGACCGCCACGTTCTTGGTGAACCGCATGCCCATCCGGTTGGCCACGCCCGGCGGCACGTTCACCTCGTGGATCACGATCGGCACGTCGCGGCGCCAGGCCGCGAGGTAGGCCGGGACCGACACGTACCCGCCGAAGCCGACCACCACGTCGGCCTGCACCTCTTCGAGGATCTTGCCGGCGGCGTGCGCCGACTTGTACATCCGGTCGGGGGTGCGCAGCAGGTTCATGTTGAGCGAGCGGGGCAGCTGGAACGCCGGGATGAGCCGCAGGTCGTAACCGGCCGGCGGGATCAGCTCGTTCTCCATGCCCTTGGGGCTGCCCAGGGTTGTGATGCGCACGTCCGGGAAATGCCTCTTCAGCGCGTCGGCGAAGGCGAGCAGCGGGTAGATGTGCCCACCGGTGCCTCCTCCGGCGAGCACGGCCGACCGCAGCGACCCCATCACCGTCTCCTATCCGCCCCCGCATCGACCGGCGGGCGCGAGGTGCCCGGCTGCCGTTGCGGGGGGACGGGCGGCAGCGGGGCCCAGAGTAGCCGCACCCATCTCGCGGGCGGACGGGCGTTCAGGGCCTTGGCCGCGTCCGGCTCGGCGCGGGCGAACGAGGCGAGCATGCCGATCGCCGCAAGCGTCACGACCAGCGCGCTGCCACCTGCGGAGATGAACGGCAGCGGCAGACCGGTGATCGGGAGCATGCCGGTGACGCCGCCGATGTTGATGACGGCCTGGGTGACCAGCCAGGTGGTGATCGCGGTGGCGGCCAGCCGGCGGAACGGGTCGGCCGAGCGGCGCGCGATCCGGAAGCCCGTGTACGCCAGCACGGCGAACAGCGCGAGGATCACGCCGCAGCCGACCACGCCCAGCTCCTCGGCGACCACGCCGAAGATGAAGTCGTTGGAGGCCTCGGGCAGCCAGTTCCACTTGAGCACGCCCTTGCCGAGGCCGACCCCGAACCAGCCGCCCTCGAAGATCGCCGAGCGGGCCTGGATGAGCTGGTAGCAGGCTTCCTGCAGGTTGCACTTCTCGATCGGCTGGAGGAAGTTCGTGAGCCGGGCCAGGCGGTAGTTGTCCTCGCCGGCCGCGCCCGATCCCGCGCCGCCGGAGGCCGCCGCGACGAGCAGGCCGACGCCGGCCAGGCCGAGCACACCGAGCGCGGCGAAGACCCGCAGCCGCACCCCGGCCGCCCAGAGCAGGCCGACGATCAGCGCGAGCAGCACCAGCATGGTGCCGAGGTCGTTGTAGCCGACCAGCACGAACAGCAGGCCGACCATGGGGAACAGTGGGCGGGACAGCTCGCGCCAGTGCCCGAGCGAGGCGCCTTTGCGGGCGATCACGTCGGCGCCCCACAGCACCATGCCGAGCTTCGCGAACTCGGCCGGCTGCAGGCCGATCGGGCCGAGGTAGAGCCAGAGCAGGTTGGCGTGGATCGGGCCGAGGATGGGCTTGTCGATCGCGCCGACCGAGACGAGCGCGCCGAGCAGGTCGAGGAGGGCGAGCAGCACGATGGCCGCGCCGAGGATGTACTTGCCGAGGTCGCGCAGGGTGCTGGCGGGCAGCCGCTGGCAGATCCAGAACATCACGAGGCCGAGCAGCGCGTAGATCGCCTGGTTGGCGATGGTCGCGAAGGCGTTCCCGTTCTCCGCGTACGCCTTCACGCTGGTCGCCGAGAAGACCATGGTGAGCCCGATGAGCAGCAGCAGGCCCGAGCTGGCGATCAGCAGGTAGTACGAGGAGAGGGGTCGCGCGAGCAGCCCGTGCACGGCGGGCAGGAGCTGCCTGCTGAGCGACGGGCGAGCCACCCTCGGTGTCCGGTCGTCCGCCATGGACACATCATCGTGCGCGCGACACGCCAGCCGGTTTTTTCGGACTGGCGTGTCGCAAGAGACTTCTATCCCATGACCGCGAGGAAGTCGGAATAGAACAGTCCAAGGCCGATCGCCACGCAGATGCCGGCCACGATCCAGAACCGGACCACGATGTTGACCTCGCTCCACCCCGCTAACTCGAAGTGGTGCTGTAGTGGTGACATCCGGAACACCCGTTTACCGGTGGTCTTGAACGAGATGATCTGGATGACCACCGACATCGTGATGATCACGAAGAGCCCGCCGATGATGATCGACAGCAGCGTGGTGCGGGTCGACACGGCCAGGCCGCCGATGAGGCCGCCGAGGCCGAGCGCGCCGGTGTCGCCCATGAAGATCCGGGCCGGGGACGTGTTCCACCACAGGAAGCCCACGCAGGCCGCCGCCGCCGCGGCCGCGATCATCGCGATCTCCAGCGGATCTCGCACCTGATAGCAGTAGTCGTTGGCCCGGGCGTAGTCGGTGTCGCCACACCAGTGGCGATACTGCCAAAAACCGATCAGCGCGTACGCCCCGAGCACGAGGATCGACGCGCCGGTGGCGAGGCCGTCCAGGCCGTCGGTGAGGTTCACGCCGTTCGACATCGCCATGATGACGAACACGAAGACGATGACCGAGCCGACCTTGCCGACGTCCAGCCAGCTGATGTCCCGGATGAACGAGATGTGCTCGCTGGCCACGGTCTGGCCGTTCGTGCTCGCCACGTACAGCGCCGCGACGCCGAAGCCGGTGCCGACGATGAGCTGGCCGAGCAGCTTGCCCTTCGCGCTCAGCCCGTCCGAGTTGCGCCGGCGGACCTTGAGGAAGTCGTCGAGGAAGCCGACCACGCCGCAGAACACGAACAGGCCGAGCAGGACCAGGGCCGTCATGGTCGGCCCCTCCTGCGCGATCTGCCGCTCGGGCAGCGTGGTCAGGGCGACGTGCCCGGCCACGTACGCGAAGACGGTGGCCACGATGAAGGCGACACCACCCATCGTGGGGGTGCCCTTCTTGCCCTGGTTGCTGGCCAGGCCAAGGCCGCCGCGGATCGGCTGGCCGGCCTTGAGGGCGGTGAAGACCCGGATGGCCACCGGCGTGCCGAACAACGAGATGATGAACGCGACCGCGGCCGCGACGATGACTGCCCTCACGGGCGACCCTCCTCGGGACGCAGTCCATCGACCACGTCCCACGTGCGGTACCTGGAACCCTTCACGAGCACGACGTCGCCGGCCCGCAGATCCCCCCTGACGATCTCGAGCGCGGCCGCCTGATCCTCCGCGAAGATCGCCTCACCGGTCCACCCCTCGACCCTCGCCGCCCCGTCCAGGATCGGACGGGCGTTCGCCGCCACCGCCACGAGACGGTCCACGCCGAGTTCCGCCGCGAGCCGGCCGACCTCCTCGTGCCCGTCGCGCTCGTGCTCCCCCAGCTCGGCCATGTAGCCGAGCACCGCGACCCGGCGGTCCCCCGTCATCGCGGCCAGCGCGTGCAGCGCCGCCGCGGTCGACGACGGGTTCGCGTTGTAGGTGTCGTCGATGACCGTGACGCCGTCCGGCCGGGTGAACACGTCCATCCGCCGGCTCGACACGATCCCGATCTCACCCAGCGCGGTGACCAGGTCCTCGAACTCCATCCCCAGCGACAGCGCCACCCCTGCGGCCGCCAGAGTGTTCGAGACCTGGTGGCGCCCGGCCACCCCCAGCCGGACGTTTCCGATTTTTCCTTCAAATCCGATGGTGTACGCGGCGCGCCCGCCCTCGTCCACCCTGATGTCCGTGGCCCGGACGTCGGCGGCGGGCGCCTCCCCGGTCAGCAGAATCCGCGCCTGCGTTCGCGGCGCCATCCCCGCCACCAGCGGATCGTCGGCGTTGAGCACCGCCACGCCGGTGGCCGGCAGTGCCTCGACCAGCTCACCCTTGGCCCGCGCCGTCCCCTCGACCGTGCCGAACTCGCCGATGTGCGCGGCCCCGATGTTGAGCACCACGCCCACCTGAGGCCGGGCGATCTCGCACAGGTACCGGATGTGCCCGATCCCCCGCGCGCCCATCTCCAGCACCAGGAACCGGGTCTCCTCGGTCGCCTGCAGCACCGTGTACGGGAAGCCGAGCTCGTTGTTGAGCGACCCGGCCGGCGCGATCGTCGGCCCGAGCCGCCCGAGCAGCTGCCCGATGAAGTCCTTGGTCGTCGTCTTTCCGGACGAGCCGGTCAGCCCGACGATGGTCAGCCCCGGCAGCCGCTCGACGACGGCCGTGGCCAGCGCGGCCAGCGCCGCCAGCGGCTCGGCGACGACGACGCCCGGCTCACCGGTGTCCCGGGTGCTCAGCACCCCGGCCGCGCCCGAGCCGACGGCGCGCGCGGCGAAGTCGTGCCCGTCCACCTTCTCGCCCTCGAAGGCGACGAAGAGCCCGCCGGGAACGATCTTCCGGGAGTCGTACTCGACGCCCGCGGTCACGGCCACCGACGGCGAGGCATTGACGAGCCGCCCCCCGGTCACCTTGGCGATCTCGTCCAGAGTCATGCGGATCAAGAGCCACTCCCCGCAGCTTCGGTCAGCGCCGCCGCCAGTTCCACCCGGTCGTCGAACGGCAGCATCTCGCCGTTGACCTCCTGGCCCTTCTCGTGCCCCTTGCCGAGCAACGCGATCACGTCGCCCGGCCCGGCGAGCCGGACCGCCTCGTCGATGGCGGCGCGCCGGCCGGCCACCTCGATCACCTTGGCGCCGGCCTGCTCGGCGCCCGCGCGCACGGCGGCCCGGACGACGGCCGGGTCCTCGGTGCGCGGGTTGTCGTCGGTCACGATCACCACGTCCGCCCCGCGGGCGGCCGCGGCGCCCATCAGCGGGCGCTTGCCCTTGTCCCGGTCGCCACCGGCCCCGATCAGGCAGATGACCCGCCCGCCCCGCCCGGCCGCCAGGTCGCGCAGCGCGGCGAGCGCGGCCACGATCGCGTCCGGCTTGTGCGCGTAGTCGACCACCCCGAGCACGTCGCCCGGCGCTTCCACCCGCTCGAGCCGGCCCGGCACACCCGGGCAGGCCGCGATCCCCCGGGCCGCCACCCGGGCGTCCACCCCGATCGCGACGAGCGAGGCGAGCGCGAGCAGCGCGTTGGCCACGTTGTGCCGCCCGGGCAGGGCGACCCCGGCCTCGACCGTGACGCCGTCCGGGCCGTTCGCGACGAACCGCTGCCCGAACGCCGACGGCCGCACCTCCGACGCCCACCAGGTGGCGGCGGTGTCGCCGGCGGCCGAGTAGCTGACCGTCGACGGCTTGAACAGCGGTCGCAGCGCCGGGTCGTCGAGATTGAGGACCTCGACCCGGCTGCGCCCGTCGAACAGGCGCGCCTTGGCCGCGAAGTAGTCGTCCACATCTGTATGGAAGTCGAGGTGGTCAAGGCCGAAGTTGGTGAACCCGCCGACCGCGAACCGCAGCCCGTTGACCCGGCCGACCGCGAGCGCGTGGCTGGAGACCTCCATGACCACGGCGCTGACATCCCGCTCGGCCGCCGCCGCCAGAATCGCCTGGAGGTCGGTCGCCTCGGGCGTGGTGCGCACACTGGGCACCACCAGGTCGCCGAGGCGCGTCTCCACGGTTCCGATCAGGCCGGTGATCATCCCGGCCGCATGCAGGCCGGACTCGACAAGGTAAGCCGTCGATGTCTTGCCGGCCGTACCGGTGATGCCGATCATCGTGAGCCGCGACGACGGGTCGCCGTAGACCGTCGCGGCCGCGGCGCCGAGCAGAGCCCGGGGATCGTCGGCGACCAGCACCGGCAGCCCGGCGGCCGACGCCGCTTCCCGACCGGCCGCATCGGTCAGCACGGCCACCGCGCCGGCGGCCGCCGCGCCGGGCACGAACTCGGCGCCGTGCCGCTTCGCGCCGGCCAGCGCCGCGTACAGGTCGCCGGGGCGTACGTCCTGGCTCGCGTGGGTGATGCCGGTGACCTCCACGTCGGCGCCGATGAGCGCCGCCGGGAGCAGGGCCGCCAGGCGAGTCAGCCGCACCGGCGCGACGGACTGGGGACGGGGAATGCCGGGCACGGCGTCAGACCCTACCCGGTACCCGCATTGGCGGAGAAAACGCCACGGCTCACGGGTGGATCCGGAAGGTCGGCGGCTTGGTGGTGGACGGCGGCACCCGGTAGTGGAGCAGGGCGAACGACATCATCTTGCTGAACGCCGGCGCCGCGACGTCACCGCCGGTGCCGTGCGCGACCTCCGCCGAGACGGCGATCACGAACCGCGGGTTCTCCGCCGGCGCCATGCCGATGAACGACCCGTAGTTGCTGCTCGTGTACTGCCCGTCGATGAGCCGCTTGCCGGTGCCGGTCTTGCCCGCCACCCGGTAGCCGTTGACCCGCGCCTGGGTGCCGGTCGCGTCCTCCTCGTCGACGACCGCCTCCATCATGGTCCGCAGTTCCTTGGCCACGTCCGGCCTCAGCACCTGATGCGTATCGGGCGCCGGGGAGTTGGTGACCTTGCCGTCCTTGCCGGAGATGTACGACTTGACGATGTGCGGCTGCACGTACGTCCCGTCGTTCGCGATCGCCGCGTACCCGGCCGCCATCTGCACAAGCGTGGCGTCCACGCTCATCCCGATCGGCACCGAGCCCGAGGCCGAGCCGCTCCACTCGTCCGGCGCGAGGATCCGGCCGGTCGCCTCGCCGGCCACGCCCTCGTTCGTGGACTTCCCGAGCCCGAACTTCTGCTGGTACTCGTACACCTTCTGCTTGCCCAACTGGTCGGAGATCAGGATCGTGCCCACGTTGGACGAGAGGGCGAGGATGCCCGGAATCGTCATCTTGGTGCCCTTGGGCTGCATGTGGCTGTCCTGGAACCGGTAGCCACCGCGCATCAGCGCCGGCCCGACGGTGATCGCCGAGTCCGGCGTGATCAGGCCCTCCTGCAGCGCCGCACCGATCATGAACACCTTGTGCACCGAGCCCGGGTCGGCCACGATCGCGCTCGGCACGTCCTCCCGGTCGGCCGGAGAGTAGTCGAGCGGCTTCTGCGCGTTGTACGGCGGGTAGCTGGCCTGCGCGAGCACCTCGCCGGTCTTCACGTCGATCACGACGGCGCCGCCGATCGTCGCCTTCCAGTCGCGCAGCTGATCGCTGAGGATCTGCTGCACCCGGTACTGGAGGTCGGCGTCGATGGTCAGCTCGATCGACGTGCCCGGCTGCGGCTCCACGTAGTGCTGGTAGCCGCCCGGAACCGGCGCGTTCAGGTCGCCCTTGCCGATCTCGAACTCCTGCGTGCCGGCCGTGCCACGCAGCAGCGAGTCGTACCGTCCCTCGATGCCCTCGAGGCCCGAGTTGTCTGCGCCGGTGAAGCCGATCAGGTTCGCACCGAGGTCGGCGCCCGGCACGTCGCGCCGCTCGTCCTGTTTGACCACGATGCCGCCCAGCTTCATCGCGGCGATCCGGTCGCCCACCCCGATGTCCACACCCTGCGCCAGGAACTCGAAGCGGGACTGCCGGCCGTCCGGCCGGGTGTGCTTGGTCATCTTCGGGATCAGCTTCGAGGCCGCGACGCCGAGCAGCGGCGCGAGTGTGGCCGCTGTCGTCGCCGGGTTCTTGACCAGCACCGGGTCGGCCGCCACGTACCGGGCCTCGACGCTGTGCGCGAGCACGGTGCCGTCCCGGTCGAGGATGCTGCCGCGGGGCGCGGGCAGGGTGATCTCGCTGATCCGGTCCTCGCGCAGCTTGATCAGCCGCGCCGCGTCCGCCGGCGACGAGGCCACCTGCAGCACCACGAGCCGCACGCCGATCATCACGAACAGCGACAGCGCCATGACGGTGCCGAGCCGCAGCCGCTTGGTGGGGTTCGCGAGCTTGGGTGGCTCGGGCGCGATCGCCCGCACGGCGCGACTTTTCGTCGCGGTGGGTGCTCCCTTGCCCTTCGCGACAGTCCGAGCAGTCTTCGTACGAGTGGAGGACGTCGACCGGACGTCGCGGGCGGCCTTCGCGGCCGTCCCCGCGGAGCGAGCGTTGTCCCGCACCCGGACCCCGCGTCCCGCCGTCCGCTCCCGGCGCCGCCTCAGCTCGTCGCCGTCGTCCTCGACCGGCTCCGGGCGGCGGCTGCGCGGCGGCTCGCGCCGGGAGTCGCTCTGTCCCGTGCCCTTCTTCCCACGCGGATCGCTCTGCTCGCGGCGGCCCGGGTCGTCGGTGGCCGGCGGCTCGGCGTCGGGTGGGCGGCGGCCACGCTGCGGGCGGCCGCCGTCGAGCACCTGGAGCGCCGGACGGAACGGGTCGGTGTTGCGGCCGGCTCGCGGCGAGCGGGTGCGCTGGTCGCGCTCGGCCAGGGTGCGGCCGCGCGGGGTGTACGCCCGCGCGTCGCCGATGCCGCCGAAGCCGCGGCCCCGGCCGGTCTCCTCGGTCCCGTTCCCCTCGGTCGGAAGGTCACGAGACGTTCCGCGCCGGGGCTGCTCGCCCCGGCGCGGTGTGTCGTCGTTACGCGGCGACATGCTTACTCGCCGGCGCCCGTGGTGGTGCCGTTCGTGGCGGTCATCTGGCTCCCGTCCGCGGTGTTCCCGTTCCCGGCCGTGCTGCTGCCATTCGTGGTGCCGATGCCCACGGCGCCGTTGGGGGCGCCGGTCGGCTGACCCTCGACCGGCGCCACCTTGCCGGCGCCCGCGTCCGACGTGGCGTCGCCGCTGCCGGGCGAGGCGGCGTCCTGCGCAGTAACCGCCGGGCGGCCGTTCGCCGGCGTGAGGACGCCGATGATCTTGCCGTCGGGCAGCGTGAACAGCGCCGGGTTGTCCGCCTTGACCAGGCCGAGGCGGCGGGCCGCCGCGTCCAGGTTGCCGATCTGCGACACCTGGACCAGCTGGTTGTCGAGGTCCTGCTGCTGGTTGTCGAGCGTGGAGCCCTGCTTCTGCAGGTCGGCGATCCGGAACGAGTTCTCGTTGGTCTTCGTGTTGATCATCAGGATGCCGAGCACGCCGACGATCACCACGCCGATCACCGACGCCACGAACGGCGCCCGCGGCGTGCTGACCGGCGCCGGCGGCGCGACCCGCAGCCGCGGCGTGGCCACCTCGCCGGTGCTCCGGACCGGGCCGGTCGCCCGCAGCGGCTCCGGCGCGGGCACCTCGAGCTCGATCGGCTTGAGCGCCGCCGTGCCGTCCACGGGCGCGTCGACGACCGGCCGGCCACCGCGCATGTCACGCAGCCGCCCGGCCCGCGCGCCCTTGCCGAGGCCGCGCTCGGCCAGGACGCCCAGCTCGCGCTTGCGCCCCTCGACCGCGCCCGTGGTCTCGCGCGCGCTCGTCTCACGCTTGCGGCTCTCGACCGCACCCGTGTCGCGCACGCCGGTCTGACGCTTGCGGCTCTCGACCGCACCCGTGTCGCGCACGCCCGTCTCACGCTTGCGGCCCTCGACCGCGCCCGTGTCGCGCGTGCGGGCCGCGATCGGGCCGGTGTCGCGCTTGCGGGGTGCGTCCGAGCGGCTCTTGCCGATCATCGGCTCGGGCCGGCGGCCCTTGCCGCGAGCCAGGTCGGCCCCGGAGCGGCGCTCACCGCGCACGTCATCGGTGTCCCGAACCCGGCCGCGCGGCCCCTCCCGGCGCTCGCCTCGCGGGGCCGGCTCGCCGGCCGTGTTCCGGATCCCGGACCGGCGCGTGTCGGCCCGGTCGGCGCGTGCGTCGTCAGCCTCGTTGAAGTGCCGCGCCCCCCGGGCGTCACTTCGCCGGGCGGCACCATCCCGGCCGGCACTGTCCCGGCCGGCACCATCCCGGCCGGTGCTGCGCTGGGCGTCCGCATCGCGTGCCGGCGTCGTCCCGCGCTGATCCGTGACCCGGCCCCCCGGCCGCGGCGTCCGCGTGCGCTCGCTCATGCTGTTCCCTCCCCCTCGTCGCGTTCCCCCCGGCGTTTCCGCCGTCGTCCCCCGTGCGTCGACATGTGGGGCCTCTCGGCACCCGATGCCTGGTCGTTCCGGCCGAGGCGCTCCACCGCTCGCAGCTTCACCGAAGCCGCTCGCGGGTTGGCCGCGACCTCCTCGTCAGTCGGCGGCTCCGACCCCCTTGTCAGCAGCCGCAGGGTGGGACCGGTCCCGGGCAGCTCGACCGGCAGGTCGATCGGCCCGGTGCTGCGCGTCCTCGCGGTGAGCTCGCGCTTGACGATCCGGTCTTCCAACGATTGGTAGCTCATCACCACAAGGCGGCCTTTCGGCGCCAATGCGTCCAAAGCGGCCGGTAGGGCCGACTCCAGTGCGGTGAGCTCCGCATTTACCTCAATACGTAGTGCCTGAAACGTTCTTTTCGCGGGATTTCCACCCGTTCGTCGCGCGGCGGCCGGGATCGCCTCCTTGACCAGCTCGGCCAGCCGGGTCGTCGAGGTGATCCGCCCCTTCGCCCGCTCCCGCACGATCGCCGACACGACCCGCGGTGCGAACTTCTCCTCGCCGTACTGCCGCAGGATCCGGACGAGTTCGCCCGGCTCGTACGTGTTGACGACCTCCTCGGCGGTGATCCCCCGGGTCTGGTCCATCCGCATGTCGAGAGGTGCGTCCTGGGCGTACGCGAAACCGCGGTCGGCCTCGTCCAGCTGAAGCGACGAGACGCCCAGGTCGAACAGGCCACTGTGGAACCGGTCGTACCCGAGGTCGGCGAGAACTTCCGGCAGTTCGTCGTAGACCGCGTGCACGAGATGGGTCCGTGCGCGAAACGGAGCGAGCCGGTGCCGTGTCGCCGCGAGCGCCTCGGTGTCCCGGTCGAGCCCGATGAGGACCACGTCCGGGAACCGCTGGAGAACGGCCTCGGCATGCCCACCCAACCCGAGCGTGAAGTCGACGTGGACGGCGCCGGGCAGGTCGAGCGCGGGAGTGAGCAGCTCGAGACAACGCTCGAGCAGCACGGGCACATGCGTGCCACGAGGCTCCCCCATGTCGACCCCCTTTGCCCACCCCGGCCGTCCCAAGTCGCCGCACCGGTCCGGACGTCGTCCGTACCGCCAGATCCCCATCCGCTCGTGTCCCCGGATTTCGTTCCGGCTCGGCCCGTTGCCGGCGGGCCTTGCCGGTCCTTTTCCGGTCCGGACACGCGCCTGGCGCCGGGGAAGAGGCGCCAGGTGCGGGAGCGGCTGGAGATCTCGCAGTACGGCGGCAGTGACGTCCGGGACCGCAGATCGGCCCGGCAGGGTGCCACGCCCTACAGTCCGCCGGGCAGCACCCCCTCCTCGATGTCGGCGAACTCGTCTTCGCTCGCCGCGAGGTAGTCGTCCCACGCCTGCTTGTCCCAGATCTCCACCCGGGTGCTCGCCCCGATCACCACGAGGTCGCGGTCCAGTGCCGCGTACTCCCGCAGGTGCGCCGGGATGGTCACCCGCCCTTGCTTGTCGGGCACCTCGTCGTGCGCACTGGCGAAGAACACCCGGCCGTACGCCCGGGCGGCCTTGTTCGTCACCGGCGCCTCACGAAGCTGGCCGGCGATGCGCTGGAACTCCGGCATCGGGAACACGTACAAGCAGCGTTCCTGCCCCTTGGTGATCACGACACCTCCCGCCAGCTCATCTCGGAACTTGGCCGGAAGGATCAGCCGCCCCTTGTCATCGAGGCGCGGGGTATGGGTGCCGAGGAACATCGGCCGTCCACCCCCCTGCCCCAGCGGTTCGCGGTCCGCCTGTCAACTCGGGCCGGCAGGCCTCCCAGGTCTAGCTCCCCCTCGGCCCTGCCACTGCGCTCCACTCTACTCCACTTCCCTCCACCCGCAAGCCGATTGAGCGCCCCCACGCAACGCACACGCTCCCAAACTCCCAGCTCAACGCCCTGCCCTCGAAGTGGAGCGCATCCCCATGATCATCCCCGTCGCCTTCCCGACACCCTCCGTCTCCACCCGCCCATCCCCGCCCAAACCCGTATTAATCTCCTTCTCCTACGCGCCGTCAACCCTTCCCGGGAGGAGAGTGGAGGCCTCCAGTGGAGCAAAGTGGGGCCCTCCCCGGACCTGGCCATCGCGCGGGCGGCTATCCACAGAAGCGAGTTGTCCACAGGGTCCGAGCGGAGTTCGGGGCTAGTAAGGAAGGGTCGCCGGATGCAATCCCCTCCCCGGCCTGCCGCCGCCCAGTTCGCGCAGTTGATCGCCAACCAGAAGGGCGTACTGACTACTGGTCAAGCCATGCGGTTCCTCGCGCCCGGAGTCATCCGCGGCCATCTGGTGCGGCGGCGGTGGCGGCGACTGTGCTGGGGCGTTCTGCTCGCGGAGAACGGCCGGCTCGCGCGTGACCAGCAGTTATGGGCGGCGGTGTTGGCCGCCGGAGAAGAGGCGCGCCTGGCCGGGCGGGCCGCCGCGATCGAGGGCGGGGTTCAGGGTCTGCGGCACGGCACGATCGACGTGCTCGTTCCGATCGGCCGAGGCCGGAGCGGCCGGCTGCCGGGTTTTCCGCCCGACATGCCGGCAGTCCGGATTCATCGCACGTCGATTCTGCCGAAATCGCACCAGCAGGCCGGGCGGCCGCCGCGCACCACCGTCGCGCGAGCGGTGATTGACGCCGCCGGCTGGGCAGAGAGCGACAACGAGGCCCGCGACCTGATCACCCGGTGCTGCCGGCAGAACCGCGCCAGCGTCGCGGAGTTGCGTGACGTGCTGGGCCTGTTCCCCACGGTTCGGCGTCGCCGCCTGATCGTCACGACCATCGCCGACGTGGAAGGCGGCGCCGCGGCCCTGTCCGAGATCGACTTCGTTCGGCTGTGCCGTCGGTACCGGCTGCCGGCACCCGACCTGCAGCGACGCCGTCTCGACGAGTCCGGGCGCAATCGATATGTGGACGCCGAGTGGAGCGCCTTCCGCGTCATCGTCGAGGCCGACGGGGGTTATCACATGGATGTCCAGCGCTGGGCGGCGGACACGCTCCGGCGGAACCAGATCCGGATCGCGGGCGATCGCATCCTGCGGTTCCCGGCCTGGGTTGTGCGCGAGGACCCCGCCACCGTCGCCCAGGAGATCCACGCCGCCCTGACCGCCGGCGGCCTCCCCGCCCCTAGCAAACCAGTCAAGGCCGCCTAGCCGCGTTCGCAAGACGAGGCAGCACCACCCGCAGAGCGGCGGCACTCCCCGCCCCCTCGCAAACCGGTCAAGGCCGCGTCCGCGAGGCGCTGCCGCACTGCCCGTCGCGAACGGCGCTGAGCGGCGGCGCTCCCGCCCCCTCGCGAACGAACTGGTGTACGTGCTCGCGAGGCGAGGCCGCACCACCCGTCGCGAACGGCGGAGAGCTGCGGCGCCCCGGCAAAGGGGCGCGCGCTGCCGGGCGTACACGGGAAAGGGTTAAAAGGAACGCCCGCCGCAAGAGAAGCGGCGGGCGTTACGGAAGGCCGGGTCTTAGCAGGCAGCGACTGCGGCCGCGCGGCGGGCGGAACGCTTCCAGCGCCAGACGATCGTGGTGGTCAGGGCGAAACCGACCAGGGCGGGCGCAAGGCTCAGCGGGTTGATGCCGTGCGGGTTGGCGACGGCGGCGCCGATCACGGCGTAGCTGACGGCGGACGGGATGGACGCCAGGAATGTCCCGAAAAGGTAGCGCTTGCGGCAGACGCTGGTGGTGCCGTAGGCGTAGCCGATCAGGCCGAACGGGGCAAGCGGCAGGAAACGGACCAGCAGGACCGCCGACAGGCCGCGACGGTTGAGCCAGCCGTCGAGGCGGGCCAGGCGGCCGCCGGCTCGGGCGTGGAGGACGCCCCGACCGGCCCAGCGGCCCGCGTAGTAGGTGGCGGCGGCGGCGATCACGGCTGCGGCCAGAGCGGTGACCGCGCCGGTTGCGGCACCGAGCAGGGCGCCGCACGCGATCGTGATGGCGGTTCGGGGGACCAGGACCGACAGGAGCAGGCCGCCGACCACCGCGATCGCCACCGGGGCGACGTGGCCGAGGGCCAGGATCGCGTCGCCGATGTCGCGCAGCGGGAGGAGGGCCGCAGCGGCGGCGAGACCGCCGACGATGACGCCCAGGACGCCGAACCGGACCAGGCGGCGCTTCCATCCCATGGCGGCCGGAAGCGGCAGCGCGGGAGCAGGGACGACCGTGGCCGGAGGAGGCGCGATCAGGGTGTCAGTCATGCAGTCGTACCGCCTAACTGGTTGTCGATTTACCGGTTTTATGCGCCCGCCGCGGCGAGCCGTTCGGCGCGGAGTCGCTCCGGCCAGGTGTCGTCAACGGGAGGAAGACTATCCGCGCCGATCGCCCAACGCAGTAGCAGATCGGCTATAGCTGGGTTGCGAGCGAGCGCGGGCCCATGGGAATACGTGCCCAGAATCTTCCCGTGCCAAGCGCCCTCGGTCTGGCTGTCATTTCCGATGCCGGCGGTGACCCGGGCCAGCGGCGCGACGCCGGGGCCGAGGTGGGTGCGGCCGCCGTGGTTCTCGAAGCCGGTGAGCGGGGGCAGGCCGAGCCGCGGGTCGATGTCGCCGCGCAGCTCGCCGACGGCGCGGGTCTCGCCGCGGTCCGAGTGCATGTCGAGCAGCCCCAGGCCGGGGCACTTCTCGCCCTTCGCGAAGAACGAATGGCCGAACAGCTGGTAACCCGCGCAGATGGCCAGCACCGCGGCGCCCTGGTTGACGGCCCGGTGCAGGCCGCCGTCGGCGATCAGGCGCTGCGAGGCCAGGGCCTGCGGTCCGTCCTCGCCGCCGCCGATCAAGTAGATGTCGGCCATGGACGGCATCGGCTGGTCCGAACGGATCTCGTACGTTTCGACCGGAATGCCCCGCATTGCGGCCCGCCGGGCGAGGATGAGCAGATTGCCCCGGTCGCCGTAGGTCGAGAGCAGATCCGGATAGATCCAGACGATCCGCAGGGTGCTCTCAGTTGACACGGTCCAACTCCGCTCGAATGTCCTGGAACGCCGTGTAGTTGGCGATCACCTCGAGGCGGCCGGGCGGTACAGCCTGGATCGCCTCGTCAAAAGTCCTAACGTGCCGGAACGGCACACCGTTCACCTCGAGGCGTACTGCCAGGTCAAGGGCCCGGTCGCCGGTGATCAGCACCGGCCGGTCGCGCAACGGCGCGAAGTTCACGTCGTACAGCCACGAGGTGTCGAGGCCGTCGGGATCCCGCGCGTTGACCGAGAGCAGGGTGGGTGCCTGCTCGGCCATGTCGAACGCCTCGAGCCAGCTTGCCGGGTTTTTCGCCAGGAGCAAACGGACGTTTCGTCCGTCGCGGTCGACCTGCGCGTACCGGCCGGCGACCGAGGAGACGGTGGCCAGGTGCGGCAGCGCCTCGATCGGGCGGACGCCGAACTCGGCCGCGACCGCGAGGGCGGTGGCGGCGTTACCCAGGTTGACCTGCCCGGGGAGCTGGAGCTTGACGAGGTGCCAGTCGCCGCGCGGGTCGACGACGCCCTCGTCCTCGACGCGCCAGTGCGCGTGCGGCCGGCGCAGCGGGCAGCCGGTGCACCACCAGTCGCCGCCCTGGCGCTCGATCGGGTCGCCGCTCTGCGGGCAGACGTACGAGTCGTCGTGCCACCGCTGCCCGGCGCTGAACCAGGTGACCTGCTGCCCGCTGCCCTCGGCCGCCCAGACCACCATCGGGTCGTCGGCGTTGGCCACCACGCGCACCTCGGGGTGGCCGGCGAGGGCATCGCGCCACAGCTGCGCCATCATCGCCACCTCCTTGGCCCGGTCGAGCTGGTCGCGGGAGAGGTTGAGCAGGGCCACGACCCGCGGGTTGGTGGCGTCGATCACCCGGGCCAGGTAGTGCTCGTCGACCTCGAGGACCGCGAACGGCGTGGTGCCGGCCTTGGCCAGCGCCGAGGTGTGCCCGGTCGGCATGTTGGCGCCGAACGAGTTGGTGGCGACCCGGCCGATGTGCGAAAGGGCGGCCGCCGCGAGCCGGGTCGTGGTCGTCTTGCCGTTGGTGCCCGAGATGAGGGCGACCGCGCGACCCGAGGCCAGGTGGGCCAGCAGGTCGGGGTCGATCTTGAGGCCGATCCATCCGCCGATAACCGAGCCGTCGCCGCGACCCGCGGCCCGGGAGAGCGCCGCCGCGGTCTTCGAGACGCTGGTCGCTACCTTGGCCCGCAGGGGCATCTTGCCGTCCGTCACGGGAGACGAGGCTACCCGACTCGCCGGTCACACCGGGTCGCCGGCGGCGCGCCGCCTACCGAAATGCCTCTGGCCAGGAAACACGGGGTTACGCCGACTTTTTGTGTGTCGTGTTTCACCCGTAACCTTCAGCGGGCCGTGATCATGCAACGACCGTACGTCATGGCATTTGTCTCCTCGAGGTAACAAATTGGACAGCAACCAATGTGCCAAACACGCTAAGTGACGATTCCACTTCTGACGATCAACAGGAATAGCTGGTAGCAAGGTTGGGCCGGTCCGCATTGGACCGGCTCGCGACGATCCGGTTCACGCCGAGCCCTGCCCCGGGCCGAGCG
The DNA here is from genome assembly GCF_000379645.1 of Paractinoplanes globisporus DSM 43857. Taxonomy (GTDB): domain Bacteria; phylum Actinomycetota; class Actinomycetes; order Mycobacteriales; family Micromonosporaceae; genus Actinoplanes; species Actinoplanes globisporus. The sequence goes on along the minus strand of NZ_KB903308.1, from coordinate 12,973 downwards.
CCGCGACCACGAAGCACGCACGACCACAAAGGCATATGGGGGCAGGGACGGGGGACCCACAGCTTCTCGAGAGAGACAGCCGGTCCGCTCCGCCGCCACCCGCTCCGGTGGCGGGCAACGGGGCAACCTCGGGGTGAAGTCGGCCACCACGGCGACCGGGCAACCTTCCCGCCCGAACCCGACAGCTAACCTCGCAGGCGTGCCGGAGGGATTCCCTTACCGTGCCCGAACACAGTTCGAGCCGGGGTCGGCGCTTCGGCGTCGGAACCGGCACCGCCGCGCTGTCCCTGGGTCTCTGCCTCTGTGCAGGTCAGCTCATTGCGACCCCGCCGGCCAGCGCCGCAACCCCCGTAGTGACGGCCGCTCAGGCGGCCAGGGTGAAGTACACCCCGACGGTCCGCGTCTCGGTCAGTAGCCGCACGCTCAGCTACGGCCAGAAGGTGCGGATCACCGCCCGCTACTTGAACCCGAAGTCGGGCGCCCCGCTGCACTTCGGCATCGTTCAGCTCCAGAAGTACAGCAGCGGCAAGTGGCGCACCCAGTCGGCCGCCAAGGTCGGCTCCTCGGGCTACGTCAACCTGTACGCGAAGCCGACCAGCTACACGGTTTACCGTGCGGTTTACCTGTCCAACGGCTACTACAACTGGAAGACCACCAGCGCCCTCAAGATCAGCGTCCGGGCGTCGGGCGCGAAGGTGCTGGCCGAGGCCAGGTCGCACACCGGCGCGCTGTACAAGTTCGCCGCGGCGGGGCCGAAGCGGTTCGACTGCTCCGGCTTCACCATGTACGTCTACAAGAAGGCGGCCGGCAAGAGCCTGCCGCACAAGGCGAACTCGCAGCAGCACTACGGCCGGGCCGTCAGCAAGGGCGCGAAGCAGATCGGTGACCTGATCATCTTCCGCTCCGGCTCGTACGGTTACCACGCCGGCATCTACGCCGGCGCCGGCTACATGTACGACTCGCCGCACACCGGTGCGCGGGTCGGCAAGCACAAGATCTACGGCAGCAACTACGTCGTACGCCGTCTGGTCTGAGGCAAGCAGTAAGAAAGGGGCGCCCCGCGGTTCGCGAGGCGCCCCTTCTGGCTTTCGCGGGGATCAGACGACGACCGAGACCAGGCGTCCGGGCACAACAATGACCTTTTTGGGCGTACGCCCCGACAGCGCCTCGGCGGCGGCAGTGAGCGCCGCGTCCCGCACCTCCGCCTCGCCGGCCTCCGGCGAGACCTCGATCCGCGCCCGGACCTTGCCGTTGACCTGCACCGGATAGGTGATCGACTCGGCCTTCAGCTGGGCCGGGTCGGCGACCGGGAAGTCCGCGTAGGTCAGGGTGCCGTCGTGGCCCAGTTTGGCCCACAGCTCCTCGGCCAGGTGCGGCGCGAACGGCGACACCATCAGCACCAGCGGCTCGACCGCCTCGCGCGAGACCACCGGCAGCGGGGTCAGCGTGTTGGTCAGCTCGATCAGCTTGGCGATGGCCGTGTTGAACCGCAGCTCGTCCAGGTCCTCGCGGACGCCGGCGATCGTGCGGTGCAGGTGCTTGCGGACGGACGGCTCCAGCGGCTCGTCGGTGACCCGGACCTCGCCGTTGTCCTCGTCGATCACCAGGCGCCAGACCCGCTGCAGGAAGCGCTGCGAGCCGACCACGGCCCGGGTCTCCCAGGGGCGGGAGACGTCCAGCGGGCCCATCGCCATCTCGTACACCCGGAACGTGTCGGCGCCGTACTGCTCGCACATCTCGTCGGGGGTCACGACGTTCTTCAGCGACTTGCCCATCTTGCCGTACTCGCGGAACACCTCCTGAGAGGAGTAGAAGTACTTGCCGTCGCGCTCGACGACCTCCTCGGCGGGCACGATGACGCCCCGCGCGTCCCGGAACGCGTACGCCTGGATGTAGCCCTGGTTGAACAGCCGGCGGAACGGCTCGAACGACGAGACGTGGCCCAGGTCGTACAGCACCTTGTGCCAGAAGCGGGCGTACAGCAGGTGCAGCACGGCGTGCTCGACGCCGCCGACGTACAGGTCGACACCGCCGGAGTCGCCGTCGCGGGCCGGGCCCATCCAGTACGCCTCGTTGTCCGGGTCGACCAGCGCCTTGTCGTTGCGCGGATCCAGGTAGCGCAGCTCGTACCAGCAGGAGCCGGCCCACTGCGGCATCGTGTTGGTCTCCCGGGTGTACGACTTCAGCCCGTCGCCCAGGTCCAGCTCGACGTTTACCCAGTCCTTCTTGCGGGACAGCGGCGTCTCCGGCTCGCTGTTCGCGTCGTCCGGGTCGAAGGTGCGCGGCGAGAAGTCGTCGACGTCGGGCAGCACGACCGGCAGCATCGAGTCGGGCAGCGCGATCGGCAGGCCCGTCTCGTCGTACACGATCGGGAAAGGCTCTCCCCAGTAGCGCTGCCGGCTGAACAGCCAGTCGCGCAGCCGGTAGGTGGTCGCGCCCTTGCCGTGCCCGTGCTGCTCCAGCCAGGCGATCATCGCCGCCTTGGCCTCGACGACTCCCTTCCCGTCCAGCCAGTCGCTGTTGATCGCGGGTCCCTCGCCGACAAAGGCACCTTCAAAACCTTCAGGAGCTTTCACCGTACGGATGATGGGCAGCTCGAAGATCTCGGCGAACTCCCAGTCCCGCTCGTCCTGCCCGGGCACGGCCATGATCGCGCCGGTGCCGTAGCCGGCCAGCACGTAGTCGGCGATGAAGACCGGGATCCTCGCCTGATTTACCGGATTTGTCGCATAAGCACCGGTAAACACGCCCGTCTTTTCCTTGGACTCGGTCCGCTCCTCGTCCGTCTTCTCGGCGGCCTTCGCCCGATACGCGGCGATCGCCTCACCGGGCGTGGCCGCACCCGCGGTCCACTTCCGATTTGTCCCATCGGGCCACTCGGCCGGGGCGATCTTGTTGACCAGCTCGTGCTCGGGGGCCAGCACCATGTACGTCGCACCGAACAGGGTGTCCGGCCGTGTCGTGAATACAGTGATTTTGTCGTCGCCGACCGGGAAGTCGACGTGCGCACCCCGCGACCGGCCGATCCAGTTGCGCTGCATCAGCTTGACCGGCTCCGGCCAGTCCAGCGTGTCCAGGTCCTCGATCAGGCGGTCGCCGTACGCGGTGATCCGCATCATCCACTGCCGCAGGCTGCGCTGGAACACCGGGAAGTTGCCGCGCTCGCTGCGACCGTCCGGCGTTACCTCCTCGTTGGCCAGCACGGTGCCCAGGCCCGGGCACCAGTTGACCGGGGCCTCGCTGATGTAGGCCAGGCGGTGGTCGTCGACCAGCTTGCGCCGCTCGACGGCGGTCATCGACGCCCACGGCGTGCCCGGCGTCGGCCGGGTGCCCGCCTCGAACTCGGCGATCAGCGCGGAGATCGGGCGGGCCTTACGGATCTTCTCGTCGTACCAGGAGTTGAAGACCTGCAGGAAGATCCACTGCGTCCACCGGTAGTACTCGGGGTCGGTGGTCGCGAACGTCCGGCGATCGTCGTAGGCCAGGCCCAGCCGCCGCAGCTGGCCCTTGTACCGCTCGACGTTCGCGGCCGTGGTGACCGCCGGGTGGGTGCCGGTCTGCACCGCGTACTGCTCGGCCGGCAGGCCGAAGGCGTCGAAGCCCATCGGGTGCAGGACGTTGAAGCCCGCCATCCGCTTGTAGCGGGTGTAGCTGTCGGTGCCGATGTACCCGAGCGGGTGACCCACGTGCAGGCCCGCGCCCGAGGGGTACGGGAACATGTCCTGGACGTGCAGCTTGGGCGCGCCGGCCCGGGGATGCGCCGGATCGGCCAGATCGCCGGCCGGGTTGGGCGCGTTGAACGTCCCGTGCTCGGCCCACCAGGCCTGCCAGCGCGGCTCGATCTCGTTGGCCAGCGCGGCCGTGTAACGGAACCGCGGGGTCTCTGACTCGCTCATGGTCGGCATCTCAATCAGTCGATGGGCACAAAAAAGCCCCTCGCTCAGGAGGGGATCGCCGTGCTGTGCCCGTCTAACGGCGGCGGCAGCACGGCCGGCTAAGAAGCAGGAACGGCCGGGCCATGCGTGCATGATACCGGTCGCCGCCCGAGAGCGGCGACCGGTATAGCCGTGCGTCAGGCTGCCGGTCCGTAGACCGCCAGTTCGGTGGAGTCCAGGAACACGCAGCTGAAGTCCGCCGGGGGCTGGCCCGCCGGGCAGAGGCCCGCGTCCTGACCCTGCGTGGTCAGCATCGTGTACCGGATGTAGCCGACACCGGTGCCGGTGCCGGCGGCCAGCGCGACCGGGGTCGCGGTGACCGTGCCCCGCGGGAAGGTGCCGGCCGCGGCCAGGGTCCAGGTCGTGCCGTCGGGCGAGGTCTCCACCCGGTAGCCACCGGTCGACACGGTCGCGGGGTCACCGCAGGTTGCCGACGGGTTGATCACCAGCTGGCTGATGTTCACCACCCCCGACAGCTTCAGCACTATCGTCTGCCCGTTGGCGGCCACGTCCGAGCCCCAGCCGGAGCTCTGCGACTGGTCGATCAGGAACGCCGGTCCGCACTGCGGGCTGTAGTCGGGGCCGGTGAAGCTGACCACCGAGCCGCCGCCGCTGGAGGCCGCCCAGTCCTGGCGGACCGCCCAGTTCTTGACGACCGTGTGCGACGGAATCGACAGCGTCGCCGTCTGCAGGTCATACCCGGCGCCACGCGCGAACACCTTCGCGTACGTGCCCGGAAGGATGCCCGAGATCGTGTAGCTGCCGTCCGCGGCCGTGGTCGCCTGCAGGTCGCCGGCGAAGCCGGAGGCGTGCCCGCCGAAGCCGACGGAGAGGCCGGCCACCGCCGCGCCGGTGTCCTGGTCGGTGACCTTGCCGGTCAGCGTGCCCCGCGGGGTGTTGGCGGCCGGCGGCATCGAGAAGTCCTCGACCGGCTGCGCGTCGTCGCCGTCCACGGCGGCGGCGAAGTAGCCCATGCCGCGGTTGGCGAACACCTTCCAGATGGTCTTCTGCAGCTTGCCGCCGTTGACCACCGTGTCGGCCGCGAGGATCGAGTTGCGCATGTCCAGGAAGGACGGGTTGGCCGGGGAGAGCTCCATGGCCCGGGTCACCAGCGACTCGGCCTTGGTGCTGCCGATCACCTTGCGCAGGTCCCACAGGGTCTGGGCCCAGATCTCGCCGTCCGCGTGCACCTCGGCGCCGCGCGCCGAGATCCGGCCGTAGTCACCGTAGGTGTAACCGCCGGGGCCGGCCGCCGCGGTGCCCTTGCAGACCGTGGCGGGCGCGCCCACGGTGCAGTCGAGCGGTTCGCTGCGGATCGTGCCGCCGCCGTCGACGTACTTGCCGACCATGATGTCGCCGATGGTCGCGGTGTCCTTCTCGAGGCCCTGGTCGACCAGGTAGTCCAGCCCGTACCAGTCGCCCCACGCCTCGCCCATGGCGCCGGCCTGGATGTCACCGAGCGTCGAGTTGCCGTTGGCGTCCACCACGAGACGGTTGGACAGGCCGTGGGTGTACTCGTGGAACACGACGGCGGAGTCGTCGCCGGAGTTGCCGGCGATGAACCGGGCATCCGGCAGGAACAGGTACATCTGCATGACCGGCGGGATGCCGTCCGGCATCGTGTTCATGTTGGCGTTGTCGACGTGGTCGCCGTCGGGCAGGCCGGCGGCGGTATTGGCGCCGTCGTCCGACTGACCCTGCACGGCGTCGTCGTCGACCGCCTCGAAGTTGCCGGCGGCGCGGGTGAAGCCGATCGGCTTGGCCTGCAGATGGTCGTGCCACGTGCCCAGGAAGTAGTACATCTGGACCGCGTTCTGCGCCCGGTTGGTCTGCCACGAGAACGGCGTCTTCGGGTCCCACGAGCACTTGAACGCGGCCGAGCACCGGCCACCGACCGTCGAGCTGAAGTCGACGAACGGGTACTGGAAGCTGCGCTTGCCGGACGGCGCGACCTCCTCCGTCGGGTTCGCCGTGTTGTCGTCGTTGACGTCCGAGTAGACGTGGGCGACGTTGCCGGCCAGCCGCGGGGAGTTGTTCGGCAGCCACTTGGTCAGGCTGACCGTCTGCTGCGTACCACCCTTGGGGGCGCCCGGGTAGTTGTAGAACACGTCGGCCGAGTCTGCGTCGATCGTGTTCTGCCGGTACAGGATCTCGCCGGTGGCCGCGTCGACGATGTGCACGTAGCCCTGGTCGACCGCGATCGTCTCCCAGGCCAGGCGCGGACCGCCGGCGGACTGGAAGTAGACCAGCTTGGCGTTGCCGCCGTCACTGAACGTGGTCTTCTCGGTCGCTCCGGCCTCGGTCTTGGTGACCCGCGCGGCCGAGGTGCCGAAGACGTCCTTGACCGCCTCGTCGCGCGCGCCGGCCGCGGACACCCTGGGAGCGGCGGCCGCGGCGGGAAGAGCCTTGAGCGGCGAGCCGTCGAACTGGATGATCCGCCCGTTCTTGGCGATGTGGGCCTTGAGGCCGTTGCCGAAGACCGGGACGCCGCCGACGGACTGGACGAAGCTGAGGTGGTGCGTGCCCTCGACGTCGACGTAGTCCTGGCGGAGGGTGAGGCCCGCGATGGCGGCCGCGTTCAGGCCGAACACGTCGGAGTGGGCGGAAAGGTAGTCGAGCGCGATCTTGCTGGGCTTCTGCTTGCTCGGGCCGGTCAGGAAGCCGTCGAGCCGGGCGACCCGGCGCGGTGTGCCGGTCGCGGCGTCGACGTCGACGATGCCCTGCACGCCGAGCGAGTCACGCAGCTTGTTGACGGCGGACGGCGACGCGTCCGGCACGATGGCGCGACGCAGGGCGGCGGTCGGTTGCGCGGCCGCGGCGGCGCCCAGGGTGTCACGGCTGTCGTAATCGGCTCGGCGCTGCTGATTGCGGTCGGTAAGGATCTTCTTTTGGTCCGGTTTCTGATCCGGTGCGGCTTGCGCGGTGGCCGGCAGCAGTCCCGCCAGCAACACCACGCCGGCTGCCGCCGCCCCCACCCGCCGGGTCACGGTCGGTACGGATAACGGTCTCAATTCAGCCCCTCTCGGCCGGGCTCGGTGCAGCCCAGCCCGGGGGAAGCGCCCGTGCCGGCCGCACCCCACTTGTGTGGCCCGTCGATCGCTGACTCTGTCCGAAGATCGGAAAATATAACTAGACCGATGTCCGATTCTTTACCTATCCGATACCGGCGCCCGGTTGACGGTCGTCGAATCGCGCCGCGGGCTGGGGTCGGCGGTTTGGTGTGATCGGGCTAACCTGTGGGGACGGGCGGTAAGCCGCCCCTTTTCGCGGCGCCGTTGCGGCGGGAACTACTTGGAGGAAGCCCCGTGACAACCCCGACCTGGGACGAGCCCGGTGGACCGATGACCGGCGAGGACTTCCGCAAGGCCACGCAGGCCATCATGTCGAACATCGAGCAGGTCATCGAGGGCAAGAGCGCCACGGTGCGTCTCGCGCTGGCCGTGCTGCTCGCGGAGGGTCACCTCCTGATCGAGGACGTGCCGGGAGTCGGCAAGACCAAGCTGGCCAAGGCACTGGCGAGGTCGATCGACTGTTCCGTGCGGCGCATCCAGTTCACTCCTGACCTGCTGCCGAGCGACGTGACCGGCGTCAGCGTCTACAACCAGGAGACCCGGGACTTCGAGTTCAAGCCCGGCGCCGTCTTCGCCAACCTGGTGGTCGGCGACGAGATCAACCGCGCCTCGCCGAAAACACAGTCCGCCCTGCTCGAGAGCATGGAGGAGCGGCAGGTCACGGTCGACGGCACGACCTATGAGCTGCAGGCGCCGTTCATGGTGATCGCGACGCAGAACCCGATCGAGATGGAAGGCACCTACCCGCTGCCCGAGGCGCAGCGCGACCGGTTCACCGCCCGCATCGCGATGGGCTACCCCGACCCCCGGGCCGAGCTGGCCATGCTCGGCGGCCACGGTGCACACGACCCGCTGAACGACCTGCGCCCGGTCGCCGACGCGGCCCTGGTCCGCCGGCTGATCGCCACGGTCCGCGACGTGCACGCCGCCGACGCCGTCCAGCAGTACGCGATCGCCCTGGTCACCGCGACCCGCGAGGCTCCCGAGCTCCGCCTGGGCGCGTCCCCGCGATGCACTCTGCAGCTGGTGCGCACGGCCAAGGCGGTCGCCGCGCTCGAGGGCCGCGACTACGTGCTCCCCGACGACCTGCAGGCGCTGGCCGTGCCGGTCCTCGCGCACCGCATCATCCCGACCGCGGACGCCCAGCTCAACCGCCGTACCACCGACGCCATCGTGGCCGAGATCGTGCATCGGCTGCCGCTCCCGCACGAGCGCAGCCGCTCGCCGTACGACACCCGGCCAAACGCCGGCGGCGCGCAGTACGAGCCCCGGGGGCTCTGATCATGCGGGAGGCCTTGCGGGGACTCACCACGCGCGGCCGGTCCTTCCTGGCCGCGGCCGCCGCGGCCGGCATCTCGGCGATCGTCCTGGGCGAGCGTGACCTGCTGCGGGTGGCGGTGCTGCTCGCGGCGCTGCCTCTGCTCGCCGCCGCGTACGTCGGGCGCAGCCGGTACAAGCTGGCCTGCACCCGGTCCCTCGAGCCCGGCCGCGCCCCGGTCGGCTCCAGCGCGCGGGTCATCCTGCGCCTGCAGAACATGTCCCGCCTGCCCACAGGCACCCTGCTGCTGGAGGACAAGCTTCCGTACGCCCTGGGCAGCCGCCCCCGCGTCGTGCTGGAGCGCCTCGGCGCCCACCAGGCCAGCTCGGTGGCGTACACGGTTCGTGCCGACGTCCGCGGCCGCTACCCGATCGGCCCGCTGGTGATCCGGCTGACCGACCCGTTCGGCCTGTGCGAGCTGACCCGCTCCTTCCCCAGCATCGACCGGCTCACCGTCATCCCGCAGGTGTTCCCGCTGCCCACGGTCCGCCTCGGCGGCGAGTACGCGGGCACCGGCGACAGCCGCGCCCGGTCGGTTGCCGTGCACGGCGAGGACGACGCCGCCACCCGCGAGTACCGCCGCGGCGACGACCTGCGCCGGGTGCACTGGCGCTCGACGGCCCGCACCGGCGAGCTGATGGTGCGCCGCGAGGAGCAGCCCTGGGAGAGCCGGGCCACCGTGGTGCTCGACACGCGCGTCCTGGCCCACCGCGGCGAGGGCCCGACCGCGAGCTTCGAGTGGGCCGTCTCGGCCACCGCGAGCGTCGCCATGCACCTTCGCCAGCTCGGCTACAAGCTTCGGATGGTCACCGGCTCGGGCGTCGACATCGACGCGTACGAGGGTGGCGAAGCGCTGATCCTCGACACGCTGGCCGACGTCAAGCTCGCCCAGAACGGCGACATCGCCCTCCTCGTCGAGCAGGTACGGCGCCGTTCCGACGGTGGTCTCGTGGTCGGCATCTTCGGCACGCTCACCGTCGCCGAGGCCGAGCTGCTGGCCGGCCTGCGCAGCAACGGCGCCACCTGCATCGGCTTCGCCATCGACAGCTCGACCTGGGTCTCGATGACGCCCGGCGAGCGGCAGGAGTCCGACCGGGAGCACGCCGCCGCCGCGCTCGCCCTGGTGCACGCCGGCTGGCGGTCGGTGCCGGTCACCCACGGCGCGACGCTGCCCAACCTGTGGCCGGCCGCCGCGCGCGGCTCGAACGGTTTCGCCTGGCGGGCCGCGATGGCCGAGACGGTGGGCGGGGTGATCCGATGACCGGCCGGCGACGCCTCGGCCTTGTCGCGGCCGGCGCCACGCTGCTCGCGGCCGCGCCGATCTCGTCGATCTTCGAAACGTGGGGCTGGCTGATGCGCTGCATCCTGGCGGTCGGCCTGATCGCCGGGGCGGCTCTGCTGGCCCGCACGCTGCGGTTCCCGGTCTGGGCACAGGCGCTCAGCATGGTCATGGTGCTGCTGCTGACGCTGACCTGGATGTTCCCCAGCGGCCACGAGATCCTCATCCCGCAGCCGGCCACGTTCGGCCACTTCGCCGACCTGTTCACCCAGGCCGGGCAGGACACCCGGCAGTACGGCGTGCCCGTACCCGACCGCGACGGCCTGCTGTTCATCACGGTGCTCGGCATCGGCTCGGTGGCCATCGCGGTCGACCTGCTGACGGTGGTCGCGCGCCGCCCGGCCCTCGCGGGCCTGCCGATGCTGGCGATCTACTCGGTGCCGGTCGCGATCTATGTGGACAGTGTCCCGGTCCTGCCGTTCATCATCGGCTCGGTCGGATTCCTCTGGCTCCTGGTCTCGGACAACATCGATCGCGTACGCCGTTTCGGCCGCCGGTTCACCGGGGACGGCCGGGACGTCGACGTGTGGGAGCCGTCGCCGCTGGCCGCCGCGGGCCGGCGCCTGGGCGTGGTGGGCGTGGCTTCGGCCGTACTGCTGCCGCTGCTCATGCCGACCGTGACCGGCGGGCTGCTCTCGCAGATCACGCAGAGCGGCAGCGGGATCGGCACCGGCGGGGCGGGAACCGGCACGGGCGGGCGGATCAGCCTGTTCGCGGCGCTCAACGGCAACCTGACCGAGGGCGAGACCGTCCCGGTCATCAAGCTGACCACGAACGAGCAGTACCCGTTCTACCTCCGCTTCGGCGTGGCCGACCAGCTCACCAACCTCGGTTTCGGCAACCGCAACCCGGCCGGCAACTCGGTCAACCGCGGCATTCCCGACCCGCGCGGCGGCACGGCCGGCGGCCAGTTCGAGCAGTACCACGCGCAGATCGAGGTCAGCGACAACCTCAAGCAGAACATGCTGCCGATCTACTCGAACACGATCAAGACGAGCGACCTGGGCGGCGGCTGGTCCTACGACCCCAACCAGCAGGTCATCTTCTCCAACCGGCAGACGTCCAAGGGAAAGAAGTACAACTTCGACTACGTGCGCGCGACGTACACCGAAGCCGAGCTGCGCACCGCCGAACCGCTGACCAAGGACGACCCGCTGCGCACGCAGTTCACCAACACACCACACGACGATTACGTCGACACGCTGGTGGCCGGCCTGGTCAAGGGCAAGACGACCGAGTACGACAAGATCCGCGCGCTGTACGACTACTTCTCCAAGGAGCGCGGCTTCAGCTACAGCCTGTCGACCCAGCCGGCCGGCTCCAGCTCCGACATCGCCGCGTTCCTGAGGAACAAGGTCGGCTACTGCCAGCAGTACGCGGCGGCGCTGGCCTGGATGGCCCGGGTGGCCGGGATTCCGGCCCGGGTCGCGTTCGGCTTCACCAAGGGCAACCAGCAGGGCGACTCGTGGATCATCACGAACCGCAACGCGCACGCCTGGACCGAGGTGTACCTGAAGGGCTTCGGCTGGATCCCGTTCGACGCGACCCCCGCGGCGAGCGTGGCCGGCTCGACCCGCACGGACTGGGCGCCGAACGTGGACGCGCCGGCTCCGAGCGCGTCGACGTCGGCGGGCGCCGCCCTTCCGGGAGCCAGCTCCTCGGCCGCCGCCGGTAACCCCGACGCGGCCGACCGCGGACCCGACGGCCCCGGCCTGGCCGGCAACGTCGACATCGGCTCGCAACCCATCTCGTACACGGCCCTCTGGATCGCCGCCGGCCTGGCGCTGCTGATCGTCCTGCTGCTGATACCGGCGGTGCGCCGCCTGATGGTCCGCCGGCGCCGGCACGCCGCGACCGTACCCAAGGCGCCGAAGGTCCTGGCGGCCCCCCGCGTGAGCCTGGGGGGCGAGCACGACATCGTGGTCACCCCCGAGGCGGTGCGGGCTCGCCACGACGCCCACGCCGCCTGGGACGAGCTCCTCGACACGATGATCGACTTCCGCATCCCCGTCGACCCGACCGAGACACCACGGGTGACGGCCCAGCGCCTGATCACCGACGCGGTCCTGCTGGAGGAGCCCGCCACGGCGGCAACCCTGCTGGGCACCGCCGAGGAGCGAGCGCGGTATGCCCGCAAGCCGTTGCAGGGCGCCGAGCTGACGGTCGCGCTTCATCGCGTACGCCGGGGATTGGCTCGCTCGGCCACGAGACGCACCCGCTTCGTGGCCGCCGTGTTCCCGCCCTCGGTCCTGCTCCGCTGGCGTCTGGGCCTGGCCGAGTTCTCCACTCGTGCGGCCGCCGCTTCGAGCCGCCTGCGCGACTCCACGGCCCGCTTCAGCCCCCGCCGCCTGCTGGCCAACCGAGGCCGCTGACGCGCAGCGGACGCCGCCTCTCGCGGCGTCCGCTGCCCCGGTCAGCGATTGCCGGAGAACGACGCGAGCCAGGCCTCGCCCACGTTGTCGAACGGCTCCTGCCTGCCCGCGACCATCGCGAGAAGCTCGTCCGCGGTAGCCCGGGCCCGAGCGATCTCGTCCGCCGGGTACCCGTAAAGCACCTGGTGCTCCTCGAACTCGTCCTCGTCGAGCAGGCGCACCGAGCCGTCCCGAAGCCGCACCACATCGAGATCGAGGTCAACGGCCTCGACCCGATCAGGATGCCGGACCGGCTCGCTGGTCACGTCGACGTAGATCGCCGTCTCGCTCTCCCCCGGCCCGTACCAGGCAGCGATCCATCGCCCGGCGGCCGGCACGAGAACGACAAAGTCATCCACCGCGACGATCGGCTCCTCGAACCCGCGCCGCAGCTCAGTCCCCGCCCGGCACCCCAGCCACAACCCGAACCGATCACTCCCCAGCTCTTCGGCGGACCACCGCCAATGCCGCTTACCGCCCCATTTCGTATACCGCACGCTGATCGCCACGCCGACCCCCGAAAATGTCATAGGCGGCGTCTAGTGTCTCCCGCGTGACCATGGTTATGGAGTTCGCCCGCTTCACCGTCCGCGACGGCGCCGAGGCCCAGTTGCTCGCCGACCGCCCCGCCATGCTGGCAGCGCTGCGCGCCCACTTCCCGGCTTGTCAGGCCGCCTACCTGACCCGCGAAGACGACGGCACCTGGGTCGACGTCCTGCTGTGGCGCACCCGCCCCGAGGCCGAGGCGGCCGCCCGCCAAATCAACACCATCCCCGAGTGCGCCGCCTGGCTAGCCCTGATAGCCGAGGCCGGCGGCCTACGCCACGCCGAAGTCCTGGACGCCTGGCCGACCCCCTGACCACCCACCCCAAGCCGCCCGCCCGCGCCCGCCGACAGCC
>NZ_KB903307.1 GCF_000379645.1 Paractinoplanes globisporus DSM 43857 | reverse complement strand
CTTGCGCCATCGTCGTGACCCGTGCTGACCACGCGAAGGGGCGCGGTCGGCGGTCGCTCGTTGGCGGCGTTTGGTGTCGGCCAGGTGCAGCCTGTGCTCGGCCCGGATCGCCCGCCCGGACACCAGCAGCGCCTGACCGCCGGGCCCGGCGACCGCGAACGGATGAATGATGCCGAGATCAACGCCGGCCACCCGCTGCGGGTCGGGGGCGTGCCCGGCCGGGTAGCTGGTGACCGGCAGTTCCGCGGTGACATCGATACAGAGCCGGCCGTCGGCAAACAACAACTTCACCGACCGCACCGTGCCGGGCAGGTATGGCACCGGCCGGTCCAGGCGGACCAGCAGCGGAGGGCAGCCACGGGCGGTCGGTAGGCGCAGCGTGCGGCCGGTGAGGGTGAAGGTGCCGTGGTACCAGCGGATCGGCATCAACGCTCGTCGCCGGCGTGGGTATCGGACCTCGGTCGCGCCGGCCTTGCGGCGGGCAGCGGCGGAGAACCAGGCGTCGGAGTAGCGGCGCAGCACCGACCGGGCACCCACGCTGTCAAGTTCGCCGAACGTGCCCGGCCCGGACTCGGCCAACAGTCGGCACAACTCCTGAAAACCGGCCGCGGGCCGATCACCACGGCGCCGCCGCCACCAGTTGACCTCCAGCACACACGCCCAGACATCCCCGGCCGAACTTTACGCGAGACCGGGATATTGTCCAGCCTGATGAACGTCTGTGGCGTCGCCCCGCCAGCTGAGTACTTTCTCAGACAACTTTCAGCCGCTGTGCAGCGAAGCTGCAGCGGATTGATAAACAATGGGTCACATGGCAGCTCAGACCCAGCCCAAGCAGAGTGAGGCGAAACTCCTCGTCGTCGAGGACGATGCGAACATTCTGGAGCTTCTCTCCGCAAGTCTGCGCTTCGCCGGGTTCGACGTCAGCACCGCCACCTCGGGCAGCGCTGCCGTCAGCGCGGCGAAGAACGCATCGCCCGACCTCGTCGTTCTCGACGTCATGCTGCCCGACCTCGATGGTTTCGAGGTCATCCGGCTCATGCGCGAGGGCGGGCAGCGCACCCCGGTGGTCTTCCTGACCGCCCGCGACGGCACCGAAGACAAGATCCGTGGGCTCACGCTCGGTGGCGACGACTACGTGACCAAGCCGTTCAGCCTCGAGGAGCTGACCGCCCGCATCCGGGCGGTGCTCCGGCGTACCTCCCAGGGCGACGAGGCGCCGTCCCGGCTCGTCTTCGCCGACCTCGAGCTCGACGAGGAGACCCACGAGGTCTACCGGGCCGGCCAGCGCGTGCAGCTGTCGCCGACCGAGTTCAAGCTCCTGCGCTACCTCATGCTCAACGCCAACCGGGTGCTGTCCAAGGCGCAGATCCTGGACCACGTCTGGAAGTACGACTTCCGCGGTGACGACAACATCGTCGAGTCCTACATCTCCTACCTGCGCCGCAAGGTCGACAACGTCCAGCCGCGGCTGATCCACACCCTGCGCGGCGTCGGGTACGTTCTGCGCAAACCGGCCGTCTGAGCCCACGGTGACGCTGACCGAGCGGGTTCGTAACTCTCTCCCGCCGCAGCCCAACCTGCGCCGCGTCTCGCTGCGCACCAAGCTGGTCGCGTCCGTGCTGATCCTGGTCTTCGCGGCGCTCACGCTGATCAGCCTGGCCAGCACGTACGCGTTGCACAGCTACCTGATCTCGCGGATGGACGTGCAGCTGCAGCAGTTCGCGGGCACCTCGGTGGCGGCCGTCGAGCACAACAACTTGTTGAACAAAACCACCCAGTACAAGGTGGTCGTGCCGCCGGACTACCTGGCCACACAGAAGACGACGACCGGCTTCGGCCCCGTCATCCCCGAGGATCTGAGCGCCGACGAGGTCCCGGCGTTCTTCACCACGGTCGACACGATCAATTCGCACGTCGGCACGCCGTACACGGCTCGCTCGAAAGACGGCAAGTACCTGTGGCGGATGCTGGTCGTCCCGGTCGACGACGGCACCGTGCTCTACGTCGGGCAGCGGATGACCGGCATCGACGAGGCGATCGCCCGGCTGGTCCGCTCGGACTTGCTGGTCGGCGTCGGGGTGCTGATCGCGCTGGCCTCGGTCGGCGCGGCCCTGGTGCGGCAGAGCCTGATCCCGCTGCTGCAGATCGAGCGCACCGCCGCCGCGATCGGCGCCGGCGACCTCAGCCAGCGCGTGCCCGACCCCGAGGACCACGGCGGCGGCGGCGATCCCACCACCGAGCTGGGCCGGCTCTCGCGCGCGCTCAACGCGATGCTCGCCCAGATCGAGGCGGCGTTCATCGCGCGGGCGGAGTCCGAGCAGGCGGCCCGGCACGCGGCCGAGGCGGCCCGGCTCTCCGAGGCGCGGGCGCTGGCGTCGGAGGCGAAGATGCGGCAGTTCGTGGCGGACGCGTCGCACGAGCTGCGCACCCCGCTGACCACCATCCGTGGCTTCGCAGAGCTGTACCGCCAGGGCGCCGTCTCCGACCCGGAGGACGTGGCCAAGCTGGTCCGCCGGATCGAGGACGAGGCCGCCCGGATGGGTCTGCTCGTGGAGGACCTGCTGCTGCTCGCCCGGCTCGACCGGGAGCGGCCGCTCAACCTCGGCCCGGTCGAGCTGCCGGTGCTCGCGCTCGACGCGGTGCAGGCGGCCGAGGCGATAGCGCCCGAGCGCCAGATCAAGCTCGAGGTTCGCGACCCGGGCGACCGGCTGGTGGCGTACGGTGACGACGCCCGGCTGCGGCAGGTGATCGGCAATCTGATGACCAACGCGATCGTGCACACCCCGCCCGAGGCCTCCGTTACGCTGCGGCTGTTCGCCGAGGAGGGCAACCGGGCCGTCCTGGAGATCGCGGACACCGGGCCGGGCCTCTCCGAGATGCAGAAGGCACGCGTCTTCGAGCGGTTCTACCGGGCCGACGGGGCGCGCACCCGGCACGCCGACCGGGAGGCGACCGGCACCGGCCTGGGGCTGGCGATCGTCGCGGCCATCGTGCGCGCCCACCAGGGGAGCGTCGAGGTGGTCAGCGAGCGGGGGAAGGGTGCCACCTTCCGGGTCACTTTGCCCACCCTAAATGCCGATAAAAGCTTCACAGAAAACATCCAGGCGTAACACAGTCTGATACGAGCACGGCGGGGCATGGTGGGTGTCATGAACGAGAACGAGATTGACCCGCGCCCCGCGGACGCCTCCCCTGAGAGCAGCAGCCCGGAGCGGGGCCAGTCTGAGCAGCCGGCGGCCACCCCGCAACCGGTTGCCGCGCAGCCGGCCGCGCCCCAGTGGAGTGCGCCGGTTTCGGCCGCGCCGCAGTCCGGCGCCGGCTGGCAGCAGGCCCAGCCGCAGTCACCGTGGCAGCAGCCGGGCTACCAGCAGCCGCAGCCGCAGCAGCCGTACGGCGCCTACCAGCAGTACTCGCAGCAGTCGGCGTACCCCGGCGCTTGGAACCAGGCCGGCACCCAGCAGCAGCCGGCGGTCGAGGGCCAGGCGTGGCAGCAGCCCGCGGGCGAGGGCCTGCCGGCCTGGGCCGCACCGGTCGACACCGGCACGCGCCCGCCGTCCACCGGCCGCGGCCGGAAGATCTTCGTGGCCGGCGCCGCCGCCGTGCTGATCGCGTTGGCCGCGGGTGGTGTCGGCGCCGCCACGGCGCTGGCCTTCGACAACAACGACGGAAGCAGCCCCACGACACAGAAGGCGAACTCGTCGGTCACCCGCGTGGTCGACCGCTCGTCGCTCGCCCAGATCGCCTCCGAGGTGCAGGACAGCGTCGTGTCGATCACCACCGAGTCGGGCGAGGGCTCCGGCGTGATCCTCACCGCCGACGGCTACATCGTCACCAACAACCACGTGGTCGCGACCGCCACGGGCAACACGGTGACGGTCATCTTCGCCGACGGCAAGAAGGCGCAGGCCACCATCGTCGGCACCGACCCGCGTACCGACCTGGCCGTGGTCAAGGCGAGCGGCGTCTCCGGCCTGCACGCCGCCAAGTTCGGCAGCAGCGCCAAGATGCAGGTCGGCGACACGGTGCTGGCGATCGGCAGCCCGCTCGGGCTCGAGGGCTCGGTCACGGCCGGCATCATCAGCGCCAAGGACCGCACCATCCAGTCGAGCAGCGACGACGGGGGCCAGCAGAGCCCGTTCGGCGGCAACGGCAGCCAGCAGCAACAGCAGTCGGCCAGCACGACGATGTCCGGTCTGCTGCAGACCGACGCGCCGATCAACCCCGGCAACTCCGGTGGCGCCCTGGTCAACACCAACGGCGAGGTCATCGGCATCAACTCGGCGATCGCCACCCAGGGGCAGAGCTCCGGCAACATCGGCCTCGGCTTCGCGATCCCGAGCGACAAGGCCAGCCAGGTGGCCAACGACCTGATGGCCGGCAAGAAGGTGAGCCACCCGGCGCTCGGCGTCAGCGTCACCGACGCCGAGAACGGCGGCGCGCTGGTCTCCAGCGTCACCGCCAACAGCGCGGCCGCCAAGGCCGGCCTCCAGCAGGGCGACGTGATCACCTCGGTCGACGGCAAGACGATCGACAGCTCCAACGACCTGGTCGCCGCGGTGCAGGGCGGCACGGTCGGACAGAAGTTGTCGATCGAGTACACCCGGGACGGCGCCAAGAAGCAGGTCACGGTCACTCTGGCCGAGGCCGAATAAGCCAGTAACACTCCCCGCTGCGGCGGGCGGCGTGACAAGGGGGTTGTCACGCCGCCCGCCGTACGCCTGTGTATGGCCTTAATCAGGGACTTTTGTGGCAAGCACCATTTATCGCCGCCGGGGACTCGCGTTGGCGACGGCCGACCGCCTACTCTCCATTCCGCCATCGGTGGCGACCAGTGAGAGGCCCCCCAGGTGACCTACGTCGAGACCCGGATGAACGTCTGGGAAGCGCTGGCCGGACGGGCTCCCGGAGAGCCCGGCGGCCCGCTCGATCCCGGCCTGTGGGGCGCCGTCGTCGACCGGCTCAACCCGGTGAGCGCCCGGCCCGTGCTGCGCGCCGGCATCGAGGCCGTCCAGCTCACCTCCGCCCGCGGCGACGAGTACATCATGCTGCGCTCGCCCGACGCGGGCACCCGCGCGGGATACCTGCGTCTCACCCCCGAGGAGTGGCAGCTCGCCCTGCTCATGGACGGGTACAGCACGGTGGCCCGGCTGGTCGCCGAGTTCGCCCGGATCGCCGGCCGGCTCGCTCCCGACCAGGTCCGCCGGGTGGTGGCCGACCTGGCCGGCAACCGGATGCTCGACGAGCTCCCGATGGACGCGTTCCGCCCGGTGCAGGAGACCCGCCGCAAATCGGTGCCCGAGCGGGTCGGCAACTCGATGCTCGCCGCCGCGCGCGGCCGCCGGATGCTCGTCTTCGACGTCGACGGCCTGATCACGTCCCTCTACCGTACGGGCGGCCGGTTCTTCTTCGGCACCGGCGGGTTCGTCGTCACCGGCCTGCTCGCCGTCCTCGGCGCCATGCTGTTCGCCACCACCTGGCTGCGCGGCAGCCGGTCGCTGTTCCTGACCGCCGACTCCTACCTTCTGGGCGCGATCGTGCTGATCGTGCTCAACGGCATCGTGCTGGTCACCCACGAGCTGGCCCGGGCGCTGGCCACCAAGGCCGCCGGGCGCGAGGTGCCTGCCGCCGGACTGCTGGTCTATTTCGGCATTCCGTCCGTCTTCGTCGACACCACCGACGTCTGGATGGCGGGCCGCCGCGCCCGCCTGCTCGTGGCCGCGGCCGGCCCCGGCAGTGCGCTGTTCCTGGCCGGCCTGGTCCAGCTGGGTGGCCTGGCCGTGCCGGCGCTGTCCGGGCTCGCGTTCAAGCTCGCCTTCCTCTGGTACGTGAACGCGTTCTTCCAGCTCAGCCCGTTCCTCCCGCTCGACGGGAACTACCTGCTGATGGACTGGCTGGAGATTCCGCAGCTGCGCGCCCGCGGCCTCGCCTGGGTCGGCGGCCGGCTGCGCGGACGTTCGCCCCGCTGGGGGGTGCTCGACCGCGAGGGCCGGCTCATCGCGCTCTACGGCATCGTCGCCGTGGCCTGGCTCGCGATGGCGGCCGTGCTGACCTTCCGGGTCTTCGACGACCGCATCTCCGGCCTGGCCACCGGGCTCTGGCACGCCGGGCTGCTCGGCGCGCTGCTGCTCCTGCTGATCGTCCTCGGGCTCGGCGCGCCCGCGGTCTTCTTCCTGCTCAGCCGCCTCACCCGGTGGTGGGCGCGGTCGCGGCGCAAGCGCGCCGAGGGCAACCGCGAGATCGACATTCCCCGCCGGCTGGCCGCGCTGCGCGCCTCCGACCTCGGCGGCCTGCCCGAGCCCGCGCTGGCCGGCCTCGCCGCCCGGGCCCGCTGGGAGCACCCGCCCACCGGCCGCCAGGTGGTCCGGGCCGGCGGCTCCCAGTCCGCCGTCTACGTGGTCGTCGAGGGCGCGCTGCAGGGCCGCAAGCCCGGCGACCCGCCCGGAACCGTCCGGCACCACGTCGGCCCCGGCGGCGTGGTCGGCCTGGTCAACGCCCTGACCGGCCGCTCGACCCAGCTCGACTGGCACACGGCCGGCACGGCGCTGCTCTACATCCCGAGCGCCACCGTGGCGTCGGTGGTCGGGCCGCTGCCCGGCCCGCCGCCGCAGGACCGCGCCGAGGCCGAGTCTCTCTTCTCGGACACTCCGGCGCTGGCCGGCCTCGCCGTCGACCAGCGGCTCGCGCTGATCGCCTCGGCGCACCCGGTCGACCTCGAGCCGGGCGCGCCGGTGATCCTGCCCGGCCCTACTCACGCGGTGGTCGTCGAGTCCGGCGTGATCGCCATGCCGGACGGGGTCGAGCTGCGGCGGGGCACCCTGGTCGGCCCGGTCGGCGACGGCAGCCCCGGCATGGTGGCGCAGACGTTGAGCCCCGTACGGCTGTGGGTCCTGCCCGATGCCTCGGACCTGCCGCCGCTGGTCGGCGCGGCCCATCGCCCGGGTTCGCCGATGCCGGTCGGCTCCCTGCGTCCCGGCTCGCCGGCCCCGGAGGCCTACCCGCCGCTCGCGGTGCCGCCGGGCCCGCCCGACGGCGTCGACACCCCGTCGGTCGACCGACGCTTCGAGGGCCGGCTCTGGTGGCTCACCGTGCTTCTGCTGGTGGTGGCCCTGGTGCTGACCGGGCTGAGCTTCCGGCCCGGGCCGGCCTGGGCCGAGATGCCGCGCGACCGGGTGCTGCTCACGGTGGTCAAGGGGACGGCCGACGCGACCGTCGACGGCTCGGTGACCACGCTCGAGCCGGGCGACCAGCGTTACATCGGCCGGGATGCGCAGATCGAGGTGCCGGGCCAGTCGACGGCGCGGATCACGTTCCCGGGCGGCGGGGCCTCGGTGCTCTGCGCCGGGGCGCGGCTCACGATCGGTGCCCTCGACGTGGCGGGCGGCCGCCACCAGGCGCCCAGCGGCACGCTCGCGCTGCAGGGCGGCCGGGTGCTGGCCGACACCACCGGCACGAGCGGGGCGTTCCAGCCGCTCGCGCTGACCGTCACCCGCGCGCAGGGCAAGGTGGTCAACTCCGGTGCGGCCTGGTACTCGGTCGACCCGGACGCGGTGAGCGTCTCGACCGGCACGGTGTCGGTGGGCGGGGCCGCGAGCAAGGCCACCGGCAAGGAGCTGAGCTGCGGCGACGGCGTGGCGGTGACGCCGCCCTCGACCGAGGGCAACACGCCGTCCGAGGAGCCGTCGCCGTCGGACTCCGACTCGCTCGAGCCGTCCGAGGAGCCGAGCGTCGATCCGTCGGCGAGCGCCACCTCCGAACCGGCGACGACCGAGCCGACGGTGACCACCGACCCGACCGGCGGGACGACGACCGATCCGACCGCGACGGCGACCACCCGGCCGACGACGACCAGGCCGACGACGAGGCCGACCACGACGGCCGCGCCGACCAAGACGACGTCGAAACCGACCAGTGCACCGACCACCACCTCGCCGACCCCGACGGAGACGACGACGCCGCCGGACCCGGACCCGACCGGAACGGCTTCCGTGGAAAGCTCCCAGCCGTAGAAGATCGCCGACAAAGACCAAGCCATGTGGCGATGCCGGAACTGGACTGACGGACCTATCTTCTAGGAATGAGCCAACAGGACGGCGACGACCTCGGTGTCTGGTCGGAGTTCGGCACGGCCGCCGGCATGACGGTGCGCGACCTCGCCGCGGGTGGTGAGGCGCCGGGCGAGCCGCACACCGGCCTCGGCGACCGGCCCGACCTGGATGGGCTGCCCCCGGTGGGCGCGACGAGCGGCTTCGGCTCGGCGCCCTCGAGCCCCGACCTCGCCGAGGCGATCCGGGGGGCGGCCCCGCCGAAGGGCTATCACAACCGGGTGGACGCCGACGGCGACGGCCATCTCGACAAGGCGACCTATCTCGGCGACGGCCACGGCGGCGCCGAGATCCTGGTCGACCTCGACGGCGACGGCCGGGCCGACTTCGTCGGTCACGACACCGACCTGGACAACCGGGTCGACTTCGCCGACTACGACAAGGACCACGACGGGTTCTTCGAGAAGCGGATGTACGACGACAACAACGACGGCCTCCTCGACCGGGCCGAGTGGACGCACGACAGCTGATCAGACTTCATCTATTTACAATTACAGTTAACAGTCCTAATAATTGGCCATGCGCCGATCGATGATCTTCGCCATGGTCGTATCCCTAGCCGCCGGAGGAGCCACGGTCTACCTGGCCTCCTCGGCGAGCGCCGCGACCGCCTGCGCCCCCGCGTGGAGTGCCACCGCCGTCTACGTCGGCGGCAACTCCGCCTCCCAGAACGGGCACAACTACACCGCCAAGTGGTGGACCCAGAACGAATCCCCCGCCACCCACTCCGGCCAGTGGGACGTCTGGGCCGACAACGGCGCCTGCGGCGGCACCACGCCGCCGACGACGTCACCCACCATGACGCCGCCCACGACGACTCCGACAACGCCCCCCACCACGACGCCGACCACCCCGCCGACCTCGATTCCGGCCACCGGCATCCCCAAGCACGCGCTGATCGGATACCTGCACGCGAGCTTCGCCAACGGCTCCGGCTATGTGCGCATGGCGGATGTCCCCGCCGACTGGGACATCATCGACCTGGCCTTCGGCGAGCCGACCAGCGCCACCTCCGGCGACATCCGCTTCACGCTGTGCCCCGCCACCGAGTGCCCCGGCGTCGAGTCGCAGGCCGACTTCATCGCGGCCATCCGGGCCAAGCGCGCCGCCGGCAAGAAGGTGCTGCTCTCCATCGGCGGCGCCAACGGCCAGGTGCAGCTCACCACGACCGCGGCCCGCGACACCTTCGTGAGCTCGGTCAGCGCCATCATCGACAAGTACGGCCTGGACGGCGTCGACATCGACTTCGAGGGCCACTCGCTGTCGCTGAACACCGGCGACACCGACTTCAAGAACCCGACCACCCCGGTCATCGTCAACCTGATCAGCGCCCTGAAGTCGCTCAAGGCCCGCTACGGCGCTGGCTTCGTGCTGACCATGGCCCCCGAGACCTTCTTCGTCCAGCTGGGCTACCAGTACTACGGCTCCGGGCCGTGGGGTGGCCAGGACCCGCGCGCCGGCTCGTACCTCCCGGTCATCTACGCCGTCCGCGACTTCCTGACGATCCTGCACGTCCAGGACTACAACTCCGGCTCGATCATGGGCCTCGACAACCAGTACCACTCGATGGGCGGCGCCGACTTCCACATCGCCATGACCGACATGCTGATGGCCGGCTTCCCGGTCGCCGGCAACACCGCCAACATGTTCCCCGCCCTCCGCGAGGACCAGGTCGGCTTCGGCGCCCCGAGCTCGGTCAGCGCCGGCAACGGCTACGTGGCCCCGTCGGCCGTCCAGCAGGCGGTCGGTTGCCTGGTCAACGGCGCGAACTGCGGCGGGTACACCCTCCGGAGCGGCACGAACCCCAACTTCCGCGGCCTCATGACGTGGAGCATCAACTGGGACAAGTACTACGGCTGGGAGTTCCAGAACCAGAACGGCAAGTACGTGAAGTCGCTGCCGTAGCTGATTCAGAAGAACAAATTCAAGAGCTTCATGTCGTAGCTGGGTGGTGGGTACAGGCCGCCGCTCCCGCCGGGACCCGGCCGGGTCGAGCAGGGCGCTGAAGCGCCCAAAACGCTCGACCCGACCGGGCGGCCTGCGTGAGCGGTCGCGCTCAACCCAACCCAGAACAGCGGATCCGGCCTGTCGGCGAATCGCCCGGGACGCGGACATCGTCCCGAAGGGCCTAGATGTGCAGGCCGTCAGGCGGCGATCGCGTTGTGGACCGCCACCCGGTGCGTGTCGGGGTTGGACCATGACCAGTTGGGATGGGCCCGGTTCGTCAGCAGGACCACCACCATGCGGCGGGCCGGGACCACCAGCAGCGACGTGCCGGTGAAGCCGGTGTGGCCGAAGGACGTGGCGGAGGCCAGCCTGCCCATGAACCAGGGCTGGTTGATCTCCACGCCGAGGCCGTGGTCGGCGGAGCGGCCCGGGCGTTCGGCGTCGATGGCCGGCTTGCCCTTGTTGACGTCGGTGAGCATCTTCTTGACGGTCGCGGCGGAGAGGATGCGCTTGCCGTTGTAGGTGCCGCCGTTCAACAGCATCTGGCCGATGACCGCGACGTCCCGGGCGCTGGCGAACATGCCGGCGTGTCCGGCCACCCCGCCGAGGATGTTGCAGACGTCGTCGTGGACCGTGCCGCGCAGCAGGCCACGGGAGGTGCGGGCATCGGTGGCCACCAGGCGCTGCTTGTCGGCGACCCACTTGAGCGGCCGGAACCCGGTGTCCTTCAGCCCGAGCGGGGTGGTGAGGTGATCCCGTACGGCCAGGTCGAGGGTTTTGCCGGTGAGTTTCTCGACCAGCCGGCCCAGCACCATGAGCCCGACGCTCGAGTAGCGGAACGTCGTGCCCGGCACCCCGCCGCTGACCAGCGGCGCGGTCATCACCGACCGCCAGCGGGCCGTGTTGTCGGCCATCCCGGTGACCTTCGCGCCGACCGGCAGCGCGCCGGTGTGCGCCAGCAGCATCGCGATCGTCACCTTGTCCTTGCCGGCGCCGGTGAACTCGGGCAGGTACCGCTGGACGGGTGCGTCGAGGGCGATCTTTCCCTGGTCGACCAGCTGCAGGGTGAGGATCGCCGTGTACACCTTGGTGAGCGAGGCCAGGTCGAAGATCGAGTCGGTACGCATCGCGACGCGCTTCGCCGCGGGCAGGTCGACGGGACCGGCGCCGTATCGCAGCGCGTTTCCGACCGCCGTCGTGAGCTGCGTCTTTCCGTCCTGTGCGACGAGCGCTACCGCTCCGGCGTACCCGGGATGCTTGGGGTTGTCTTTTGTGGGTTTGAGGTATTTGACCAGAGCGGCCCTGACCCCGGCGGCGTAAGACGGCCCGGAAGCGGCGGGCGAGGCGGGCGCGCCGGCCGGCTTGACCGCCTGCGCGGCACCGGAGGCTTCCGGCAGCGGCGCGCTGGTCGCGACGGGCTCGGCCCACGTCGCGGAGGACGATGACGACCGGCCGCAGCCCGCGAGCACGGCGGCGCCGGCGGCCAGGCCCGAGCTCAGAACGGCGCGGCGCGAAAGAGTCACGGCGACGATGATGACACGCGTCCGTGCCAGGATGAAGTCATGGTCAACAGTCCGGTGGCGTTCGTGCTCGGTGGCGGTGGAGTTCTCGGCGCGGTCGAGGTGGGCATGCTCCGTGCGCTCTTCCGCGCCGGTTTCCGCCCGGACGTGGTGGTCGGTACGTCGATCGGCGCGGTCAACGGCGCCCTGGTCGCCGCCGATCCGAGCGAGGCCGTCACCGACCGGCTGGTGCGCCTCTGGACGTCGCCCGAGGCGGCCGCGGTCTACGGCGACTCGATCGGCCGGCAGATGCGCCGGTTCGCGGCCCGTACCCACCTCCATTCGCCCCGCCCGCTGCGCCGGCTGCTCGAGGGCGAGCTCGGCGAGCACACCACGTTCGCCGACCTGAAGACCCCGTTCCACTGCTGCGCGGCCAGCATCGAGCGGGCCGCCGAGCACTGGTTCGACAGCGGTCCGCTGGTCGACGCGGTGCTGGCGTCGTCGGCGGTGCCGGGGCTGCTGCCGCCCATGGAGATCTCGGGGGAGCACTATGTGGACGGCGGGATCGTCAATTCGATCCCGATCGGTGAAGCGGTCCGGCTCGGTGCGAGACTGATCTTCGTGCTCCAGGTGGGGCGGATCGAGCGCCCGCTCAGCGTGCCCCGCCGGCCGTGGGAGGTGGCCCAGGTGGCGTTCGAGATCGCCCGCCGGCACCGGTTCGCGCGCGAGCTTGCCTCGCTGCCCGACGATGTACGCGTGCACGTCCTTCCCAGCGGCGGCGGCGATACCCGCGACGACAGCCCGTGGGCGTACCGCGACATGGCGGCCGTCGGCCGCCGGATCAGCCGCGCCTACACGGCGTCCCGCCGCTATCTGTCGGCGAACGTGAACCCGCTGCCGGGCGGTGGCTGATGCCGCTGCCCCCGGTCTGGGTTCGCCGGCTGATCTTCGCGCCGGCGGTCGTGCTGCTCGCGGTCGGCCTGCTGACCACCCTGCCGGTCTGGCTGCTGCTCGCGCTCGCCGCGTCGCCGCTGGTCCCCGGCCATCTGCGGGTGCCCCGGCTGGTGTTCCTGGCGATCGTGTACGTGGTGTGGGACGCGGCCGCGCTGGTAGCGCTGGTCGTGCTCTGGGTCGTCTCCGGCTTCGGGTGGAAGATCCGCAACCCGCGGTTCCAGCGGGCCCACTACGTGCTGACCGGCAAGTTGCTCGGGGTCCTGTTCTGGGTGGCCCGCTGGTCGCTGCACCTGACCGTGGACGTGGTCGGCACCGACCCGGACACCGCGATGCCGGGCCGCCCCGAGATCGTGGTGAGCCGGCACGCCGGCCCGGGTGACTCGTTCATCCTGATCCACGGCCTCGTCAACTGGTTCGACCGCGAGCCGCGGATAGTGCTGAAGGCGACCCTGCAATGGGACCCGGCGATCGACGTGCTGCTCAACCGCTTGCCGAGCCGGTTCATCTCGCCGGGTCGGTCGATCTCGAAGAACCTCGAGCAGGAGGTCGGCGAGCTGGCCGACGGCCTGGACGACAACGACGCGTTCGTGATCTTCCCGGAGGGCGGCAACTTCACGCCGCGCCGCCGGATCAAGGCCATCGCCTGGCTGCGCGCCCGCGGGCTGTCCGACATGGCGGAACGGGCGGAGAACCTGCGCAACCT
This sequence comes from Paractinoplanes globisporus DSM 43857, assembly GCF_000379645.1. Taxonomy (GTDB): domain Bacteria; phylum Actinomycetota; class Actinomycetes; order Mycobacteriales; family Micromonosporaceae; genus Actinoplanes; species Actinoplanes globisporus. The sequence goes on along the minus strand of NZ_KB903307.1, from coordinate 165,347 downwards.
GCTGCCGCCGAAGCCGGGCGGCCTCTCGGCGGCGATCGACGCGGCCCCCGACGCCGGGGTGATCTTCGTGGCGCACACCGGGCTCGACCGGCTGATGACCGTGGCCGACGTGTGGCGCGAGCTGCCGATGGACAAGCAGCTGGTCATGCGGTTCTGGAGCGTTCCGCCCGAGGAGGTGCCGGCCGGAGAGGAGGAGCGGGTCGTCTGGCTCTACGACTGGTGGGCCCGGATCGACTCGTGGATCGAGGAGCACCGGCCGACGGTCCGCCCGCTGAGCACGGACTGGACCGCCCGCCGGCGTGGTCCTCGGGAGAAGGCTCAGGAGCCGAGCGAGCTGTAGAAGCTGTCCGGCGCCTCGGTGATCTCCGAGGCGGCGGGCGCGGTCACGGTGATCGGCTTGCCGTAGTTCGCGTACGTCACCTGGAGCGGCTCGCTCTGCGGCAGCTCGACGGTGAGCGTGGAAAGCCGGCCCTGCGGGTCCAGGGTGGCCGTGAACGGCACGTTCTGCACCGGCGCGTCCGAGGCGGCGACGGTGACCTGGCCGAGGCCGGCCAGCCCGGCCGCCTTCGACAGATCCAGCGAGCCGGAGTAGCTCGTATCGCTGGTCGCCTTGACGTCGGTGGTGTTCTTCAGCAGGTCGGCCGTGCTCACCGGGTCGATCTGGCCGGGCTTGAGCCCGATGTTCACGCCCGCGGGCAACCGGGAGCCGTCGACGTGGGTCCAGGTGCCGGCCTTGGTGATTCCGGGCACCTGCGCGTAGAGGTCCTGCCCGATCAGCAGGGTCTTGATGTTGATCTCGGCGTTCGGGCCGCTCGCGGTGAGCTGGGCGGTGCCCTTGCCGCCGGGCGGGTCGATCGACGCGGTCAGCTTGAAGCCGGGTCCGGATGTTGCCGTGAGGGTGAAGCTGGTGTCGCCGAGCTGCTCGGCCGCGACGGAGAGCTTCGCGGCCGCCGTGGGATCGGCCGAACCGGTGACGCTTGTATGGGGGGCCGGGGCGCCGCTCGACGACGGCGTGGCGGCGGTGTTGTCGCCGCAGCCGGCCACCGCGAGGGCGACTGTGGCCATCGTCGCGAGGCCCAAACCGGCGAGCCGTGGTGTCCGCATGTCCGTCCTTCCTGACAGTTCGAGGTGACAGACATCAATTCCCGACCGCCCCGGTGGGCAAACGACCCCGGGTGACGCGGCATTATGGCGGGAGGCAAAACACCTGGAGGATCCGTGAGGTTCGAGGTCAGCAAGGTGCTGGACGCCATCGAGGCGCGGCTGAGCACCGACCCGGCGCTGGCGCGCGCGGTCGTGGACCTGTCCGAGATCGTGCGGTACGCCGACCTCGACGGCGGTCGTCCGGCCAGCTCGGTGCGCCTCGGCCTGGTCGTCGACGCCCTGGGCCGCTACCTGGCCGAGGACAACGTCCCGGTCTACGTCGTGTCCCCGCGCGGCCTGCTCTCCGACACCGATCTCACCTCGAACGAGCGCATGGTGATCCGCCGCTGGGCCGACGACGGCAAGGTCGAGGTGGTGCCCGTGCTCGACGACCGGGTCTTCGAGGTGGCCGAGCTGCTGGGCGTGCCGGTGCTGACCCGCACCCGGGGTGACCAGTTCCGCGGGCGCCGGCAGTGGATCGACGAGCCGGGCCGGCTGCTGGCCGCGGTGGCGGGCGAGGGCGGCGCGCCGGTGCTGGTCTCCCGGGTCGGTCGCGGCGACCCCACCAAGCAGCCGGAGCGCTCGCCGATGGGGGAGCGGATGCTGGCCCGGGTGTGGCGCTGCTCCGAGTCCAACTGCACGAGCTTCGGCTCGGGCGGCGACCCGGACAGCCCGTTCGCCGACATGCGCACGTTCACCAGCCCGGTGGCGCAGCCGCCGCCGGCGATCCGGGCCGGGGTGCCGAGCTGCCCGCGGCACGGCGCGAAACTCAAGGACGCGGGGGCCCGCCCGGCCGTCGAGGTTCTTTCCGTACGCATCGACGGCGTGGTCCGCAAGCGCTTCGTGGTCTCGGCCGACGCGCCGGTCGTGGTCGGCCGCGCACCCGAGGGTGGCAAGGGCGTCATGCTCGGCCAGTGGCTCACCGAGGACGCCCGGAAGTGGATCAGCCGCGGACACGCGAAGTTCACCCTGCTCCCGGGCGGCGGCCTGGTCGTCGAGGACGTGAGCACGAACGGCACCGGCATCCGGCCGGGCGGCTCGGAGGACGACGACGAGCGGGTCACGCTGGGTCGCGGCGAGTCCCGCCAGCTGGCGCCGGCCGACGTGGTCGAGCTCTACGGCGGCGTGAACGTGGGCCGCTCGAAGCTGTGGGCCACCGGCGGCGTCGCCCAGACCCAGTCGGTGATGGGCGAGGCGCCGACGATGGCCCTCCGCAAGTTCGAACGGAGCTAGCTGGCTCCGCTTCGCTCCGCGGGCGATTGCCTTGTAACCGGTGAGATGGCAGGCGGTTTTCCGACCCCGCAAACCCCGCGGCGTCGAAAAACCACATGCCATCTCACCGGCGGCAATCGCGAAGTATGGCCGTTAACTGGGCGATGGCGTGGTCCAGCTCGTCCGCGGTCACCATCAGCGGCGGGGCGAGGCGGATGGTCGAGCCGTGCGTGTCCTTGGCGAGGACGCCGCGGGCGGCCAGCCGCTCGCAGGCCTGCCGGCCGGTCATCAGCGCCGGGTCGATGTCGACGCCGGCCCACAGCCCGCGCCCGCGCACCGCCACGACACCCTTGCCGACCAGGGCGTTCAGTCCCGCGTGCAGCCGGTCGCCGAGCTCGGCCGAGCGCCGCTGGAACTCACCGGTCTGCAGCAGCCGCACGACCTCGACGCCGACCGCGCAGGCCAGCGGGTTGCCGCCGAAGGTCGAGCCGTGCTCGCCCGGCTTGAGCACCCCGAGCACCGCCCGGTCGGCGGCGACCGCGGACACCGGCACGATGCCGCCGCCGAGCGCCTTGCCCAGCACGTACATGTCGGGGACGACTTCCTCGTGCTCGATCGCGAAGGTCGTGCCGGTGCGGCCCAGCCCGGACTGGATCTCGTCGGCCACGAACAGCACATTGTGGGCGTCGCAGAGCTCCCGGACGCCGCCGAAGTAGCCCTCCGGCGGCACCAGCACGCCCGCCTCGCCCTGGATCGGCTCCATCATCACGGCCACCGTGTTCGGCGTGATCGCGTCGGCCAGGGCGGCCAGGTTGCCGTAGGGGACGATCACAAATCCGGGGGTGTACGGCCCGAAGTCGTTGCGCGCGTCCGGATCGGTGGAAAAGCTCACAATCGTGGTCGTACGCCCGTGGAAGTTGTCGGCCGCCACGATGATCTCGGCCTGCCCGTCCGGGACGCCCTTGACCTGGTATCCCCACTTGCGGGACACCTTGATCGCCGTCTCGACCGCCTCGGCGCCGGTGTTCATCGGCAGGACGAGGTCTTTCCCGCACAGCGTGGCCAGCTCGTGGCAGAACTCGCCGAACTGGTCGTGCACGAAGGCCCGGCTGGTCAGCGTGACCCGGTCGAGCTGGGCGTGCGCGGCCGCGATCAGGCCGGGGTGCCGGTGGCCGAAGTTCAGGGCCGAGTACCCGGCGAGGAAGTCCAGGTAGCGGCGGCCGTCGACGTCGGTGACCCAGGCGCCCTCGGCCTCGGCGATGACGACCGGCAGCGGGTGGTAGTTGTGCGCCGTCCAGCGCTCGGCCTCCGCGAGCGCTTCCGGCGTACGAAGGTCAACACTGGTCATGATGAGCGCACCTCCAACGTGCAGCACTTGGGTCCGCCGCCGGCCTTGCGAAGCTCGGAGACGTCGACCCCGATGGTCTGGTAGCCGGCCGCCTTGAGCTCGGCGGTCAGGTGAGTGGCCTGCACCGGCAGGACAACGGTACGGCCGTCGCTGACCGCGTTGAGGCCCAATACGGCGGCATCCTCCGCATTCGCGATGATCGCGTGCGGGTACAGCTGGCGGAGGACGGCCTGCGAGCCGGGGGAGAAGGCCGGCGGGAAGTACGCGACGTTGGTGTCGTCGAGCACGCACAGCGCCGTGTCGAGGTGGTAGTACGCGGGGTCGACCAGCTGCAGCGTGATCACCGGGCGCTGGAGGACCTCCTGCGTCTCCGCGTGCGAGGCGTGCGAGGTGCGGAAGCCGGTGCCGGCGAGCATGATGTCGCCGGCCAGCAGGATGTCGCCCTCGCCCTCGTTGGTGTGCTTGGGCACGGTCACGTCGAAGCCGTGCTCGCGGAACCATGCGGCGTACGCCGGGGCCTCGTCGGCCCGCTCGGCGTCGCGGAACTGCACGGCCAGCACCCGGCCGTCGACGACGGTGGCGCCGTTGGCGGCGAAGACCATGTCGGGCAGGCCCGGCAGCGGGTCGATCAGGTCGACGGTGTGCCCGAGATCGAGATATGTCTGCCGCAGCGTCTCCCATTGCGAGACGGCGAGCGCGTTGTCGTAGGGCGCCGTGGGATCCATCCACGGGTTGATCCGGTACGTGACCGCGAAGTGGGTGGGGCGGCACATGAGGTATCGGCGCATGACTGAAACGCTAGGTCGCACCCGTGGTTGCACCCAGCGCTCAACCGTGCGTGCCGCGTTCGATTGTTGCGTACTCAGCCGTTGTGGCGGCGAATCATTGCATGGGCAAGGGCGGCCCCATCGGGACCGCCCCTGCTGCCCGTCAGAAGTGGTTGACCGTGTGCGCGTCCAGCCACTCGCGGAACGTGGAGACCGAGTTGGTGTCCGTGCCCAGCCAGGACAGCGACCCGGTCAGGGCCAGCACACCGAGCACGATCGCGCCGAGCGCCAGCACCATGCCGAGCAGTGCATCGGACTTGCCGGCCACGTGCCGCTTGCCGGTGGCGTGGATACCGCTGAGTGACAGGATCAGCGCCAGGCCGGCCACGCCGATGCCCCAGCCGAGCAGCGGCCCGGAGAGCACCAGCAGGACGGCGGCCACGCCGAGGATCAGGCCGAACGTGGCGAGCATGCTGGCCCGCGGTTTCGGCCCGGCGGCGACCGGTGGCCGGACCGCGGTGTCGGTGTCGGTGTCAGTGTCGGTGTCGTCCTTCGGGAAGACGGGCCGGGACACGGTCGAGGGCGGCGGTGGCGGGGGAGGCGTGCGCCGCAGCTCGGTGGTCGTCGGCTCATCGTCCCGCCGGGGTAGCACGGGAGTGGTGCGGTTGTCGGTGGCCGTGGCGGGACTCGCCGCCGCCGGACGCTCGGCCTCCGCGGTCTCGGGCTCGGTCTGGCGGGAGAACGTCGGGATTCTCACGTCCAGCACCTCCTTGACGATGTCGGGGATGACACTGCCTGTACCCCGATCTCGCGCCGGGCACACCAAGGGGCGCGGACCGGCAGGTCACGCGCCCCTTCAGGGTGTCTCAGCGGTGTCTCTCAGGCGGCGTTTCTCAGGCCGGCAGGGAGACGACGTCGCTGGCCTTGCTGATCACGTGGTCGACGAGGCCGTACTCCTTCGCCTCCTTGGCCGTGAACCAGCGGTCGCGGTCGGCGTCGCGCTCGATCTCTTCCGCGGTGTGCCCGCTGTGGAACGCGATCCGCTCGTTCATCACGTTCTTGATGTGCAGCATGCTCTCGGCCTGGATGGCGATGTCGGCCGCGGTGCCGCCGATGCCGCCGGAGAGCTGGTGCATCATGATCCGCGCGTGCGGCAGCGCGTACCGCTTGCCGGGGGTGCCGGCACAGAGCAGGAACTGGCCCATCGAGGCCGCCATGCCCATCGCGATCGTGGCCACGTCGTTCTTGATGTACTGCATCGTGTCGTACACCGCCATGCCGGCGCTGATCGAGCCACCGGGCGAGTTGATGTACAGCGCGATGTCCTTCTCGCTGTCGTTCGAGGCGAGCAGCAGCATCTGGGCGCAGATGCGGTTGGTGACCTCGTCATTCACCTCGCTGCCCAGGAAGATGATGCGCTCCCGCAGGAGCCGCTCGAAGACCTGGTCGTCGAAGGATGCGCCGCCGCGCATCGCCAACTCGTCAACACTCATGCTCTTACTTTCTCTCATCCATCCGACCCGCACCCAGCGATTCTCCTCTAGGCATAACCGCCGGCTCCTCATCGGAGCCCGTTGCCGACCTGACGTGCCGTGGGCGAGGATCACCGTCGGTTTCATCCCATATGTCTTCCCGGGGACGGCAACAGCGCCGCCAGCGGGCGGCCGATCTCGACGATGTAGGTGGACAGCATCTGGCCGGTTCCGGGCCCGACGTCGAGGGCGTTGTGCGGTGTGCCGGGCGGGATGAGGAAGGGGTCGCCGGCGTGCAGGGTGAGGGTCGGCCATCCCTCGATCATCATGGTCACGGTGCCGGCGAGGATGAAGCCGACCTCTTCACCGGGATGGGTGTGCCAGCCCGACTCGACGCCGACGGGAATCTCGGTGCGGACCTGGACGATCTCGCGTCCGGGTATCGAGGACGGCTGACGGAGGAGCTCGGTGCGCTTGAGCTTTCCGGCCAGCGCGTCGGCCGGTTGCGATGCGGTGGTCACGGCGATCACCTCGCGGTCAATGCGGTACGCAGGAAGTCGATGGCCTGGGCGATGGCCGCGCGCGCGGCCCGCGTGCCGGCCAGCGAGTTGAGCAACATGAAGTCGTGGACCGTGCCGTCGTAGCGCACGGTGGTGACCGGCACGCCCGCGAGACGAAGCTTGGCCGCGTACGCCTCACCCTCGTCGCGGAGCACGTCGGCCTCGTCGACCAGCAGCAGCGCCGGGGGTAGTCCGTGGAGCTGCTCGACGTCGGCCTGGTTCGGCGAAGCGGTGATCTCCGTACGCTGCGCCGTGTCCGGAACGTACGCGTCCCAGAACCACTCCATGGACCGGCGGCTGAGGTAGTAGCCCGTGGCGAACTCGTCGTAGGAGGCGGTGTCCATGGCGGCGTCGGTGACCGGGTAGTAGAGCGACTGCTGCACGAACGTGACGTCGCCGCGTTGCTTGGCCATGAGCGCGAGCGCCGCCGTCATGTTCCCGCCGACCGACTCGCCCGCGACCGCCATCCGGCTCGCGTCCAGCCCGTAGGACGCTCCTTCGCGGATGATCCACTGTGCGGTGGCGTATCCCTGTTCGATCGCGACCGGATAGCGGGCCTCCGGCGACGGCGTGTACTCGACGAACGCGACGGCCGCGTGCGCGCCGACGGCAAGCTCACGGACGAGCCGGTCGTGGGTGCCGGCGTTGCCCAGAATCCAGCCTCCCCCGTGCATGTAGACGACGACGGGCAGCAGCGGCCCGGCGTCGACCGGCTTGACGACGCGGACGCGGACGTCCCCGGCGGCGGCCGGGACGGTGACCCATCGGTCGTCGACGGGCGGGGCCTCGACCGGACCCGACTGCAGGTCGTCGAGAAGCTTGCGGGCCGCTTCCGGCCCGAGCTCGTACAGGAAGGGCGGCTTCGCGGTGGCATCGGCGAGGTCTTGCGCCGCGGGCTCGAGAACGATGCGGTTATGTGCGGACATCGGATCTCCTAGCCGGCGTTTTCGGCGTGCTGCCCAAGGAAGGCCAGCAGCTCACGGTTGACTTCCTTGGCGTGCGTCACGCACAGCACGTGCGGGCCGCCCTCGATCTCGACGTAGCGCGCCTGCGGTACGGCGGCGTGCATGCGCCGGCCCTGACCTTCGAGCGACAGGATTCGGTCGGCGGTGCCGTGCAGGATCAGCGTGGGGACGTCGATGCCCTTGACGTCGGCGTGGAAGTCCTCGAGCCAGGTGGGCACGCAGGCCCACGTCGCCCACGGCGAGGCGTCGGCGCCGGCGTTCCAGTTGGTACGGACCGTCTCCTCGCTGACCCGGGTGCCGAGGTAGTCGTCCAGGTTGAGGAAGTCCTTGAGCAGCCCGGTCAGCCAGCCGGCCCGGTCGTCGAGGATCGCCTGTTGGACCCCGTCCACCCCGGCCTGGTCGACCCCATGCGGGTTCTCGTCCGACCGGACGAACGACGGCGCGAGGCTTTCGATGAAGACGCAGCTCTTGAGCCGCCCCGTCCCGTAGGTGCCGATGTACCGGGCCAGTTCGCCGGTACCGAGTGAGAAGCCGATCACGGTGGCGTCCACCACGTCCAGCCGGGCCAGAACCCGGTCGAGATCGGCGGCGAGCGTGTCGAAGTCGTACCCCACAGTGGGCCTATCCGAGCGGCCGAACCCGCGACGATCGTATGCGATCACTCGATAGCCGGCCGACAGCAGCGCGTGCACCTGAGGCTCCCAGGAACGGCTGTCCAGCGGCCAGCCGCTGAGCAGCACGACCGGTCGGCCGCTGCCGTGATCCTCGTAGTACAGATTGATGTCGGCGAGGTTCTCCCGGCCGACCGTGATCGTTCCCATCATGTGCCCCCTCGAATCGCTCCTTCGAGGGAATCTCCCAGAGGGTGCCATCTGCGGACAGGCCCGTTGGCCCGACGGCCGGAGTGGGTTCTCCGGCACCGATTTCCGGCTACCCCTACCTTCTCATTCGTGCCACCCTGACAGCATGGTGGGATGCCAAGCACGGTGCTGGTCGTCGACGACGACCCTGCCTTCCGCGCTCTCGCCAGACAACTTCTGACAGACTGGGGACACGACGTGGTCGGCGAAGCGGGCACCGTCGCGGAGGCGCTTGCGCGTGCCTCTCAGATGTGGCCCGACGTCGCCCTTGTGGACGTCGGGTTGCCGGACGGCTCCGGCTTCGCCGTCAGCCGGCGCCTGACGGCGCTGCCCCGGCCCGTGCGGGTGGTCCTGATCTCCACGGACTCCGACCAGGCGTTCCGGTCGGCAGCCCACCGCGCCGGCGCCGCAGGATTCCTCCCCAAAACGGAGCTGACGAAGGACGCCCTGGACGATCTGCTGGGCGAGCGCTGAGCGGTCATGGACACGACGGGCTCGGCAACGGTCCTGCGAGTCATGATCGGCGAAGACGACGTCCTGCTCCGCGAGGGCGTCGCGCGGCTGCTGGCCGAGGCCGGCCTTGACGTGGTCGCCCAGGCCGGTGACGCGGACGAACTCATGAGCAAGGCCCTTGCCTACCGTCCCGATGTCGCGATCATCGACGTGCGAATGCCGCCCCACCACGAGCACGACGGACTGGTCGCCGCCGTGGAGCTTCGCCGGCGCCTGCCCCGGACCGCGGTATTGATCCTGTCGCAGTTCTACGAACCGTCGCTCGCTTTGCAGCTCATCGGCGACCAGCCCGAAGGGGTGGGCTACCTGCTCAAGGAACGGGTCGGTGACGTCGAGACCTTCCTGGAGGCGATCAACCGGGTGGCCGTCGGCGGCAGCGTGCTCGATCCCGAGGTCGTCGGGCGTCTCCTGGGTCGGCAGAGACCGGACGACCCGCTGCGCGTGCTGTCCGCCGGCGAGCACGCGGTGCTGGCGGCGATGGCCGAGGGCAAGTCGAACGCTGGTATCGCGGACACCCTGCACATCAGCGAAGCGTCGGTCGAGAAACACGTGACCGCCATCTTCCGCAAGCTGGGCATCCGGCCCGCGGGTGGCGAGCATCGGCGCGTGCACGCCGTCCTGGCGTTTCTTCGCGGGAGCGGTGAACGGCGGTGATCCATCCCGGCCGGCGCGGCCCCGCGGACCGGACGGCCGATGCGCCGCCGGCCGGCGAGCCACCCGGCACGGGGGAACGTCCGCTCGTCGATCAGCTGGCCGCGCTCCGCCGCCTCGGCGAGCTCGTCGCTCGAGGGATCGACCGCGCGGCCGTGTTCGACGCGATTGTCGCGGAGGCGTACGCGGCGTTCCAGGTCGACTTCACCGCGTTGCTCAGGTACGAACCGGACGGAGTCGCACACATCGTCGCCCTGCGCAACGGGCCACCCGGCTTGGAGGTCGGCGAACGGGCCCCGCACCTGCCCGACGGACTGGTCTTGCGGGTCTTCGACTCCGGGCGGCCGGTCCGGGTCGACTACGCCGACGTGCCCCGCGACGAGGCAGCCCGGTTGCACGAGCTCGGCATCACGGCCGGCGTCGCCGCCCCCATCCTGGTCGAGGGCCACCTCTGGGGCGTGCTCACCGGGATGAGTCTCTCCGGTACCGTCGCGGCCGGCCTCGAACATCGGATCGCGGATTTCGCCGACATCGCCGCGACGGCCGTCGCCGGCGCCCACGCGAAGGACGACTTCCGGGTTTTGGCAGATGAGCAGGCTGCCCTCCGTCGGGTCGCGGAGCTGGCGGCCCGGGGGACGGAACCGGACGATGTCTTCCGGGCGCTGGCCGTCGAGGTCTCCGCACTCCGGAACGGCTGCCGCACGTTGATCGCCCGGTTCGACCACGGCGGCACGGCCACCGTCTTGGCGGTCAGCGGAGAACGGGGCCGGGCGGCCGGAAGCGTCCGCTTCACGGGTGACGACCTGGGCGCCGTCGTGCAACGACACGGCCGGGCCGCCCGCATCGACGACTACTCGTCGGCGCCGGTTTCGGAAGCCACGACCGAGGCGAGGGCTTCCGGCATCCGGGCGAGCGTGGGCGTCCCGATCACGGTGGCGGGCGAGATCTGGGGTCTGCTGGCGATGACCTCGAACGACCGGCCCCTCCCGCCGGACACCGAACGCTGTCTTTCGCAGTTCGCCGAGATCGCCGCGATCGCGATGCTCAGCGCGAAGTCCCGGGCCGATCTGCGCCGGCTGGCCGCCGAGCAAGCGGCGTTGCGGCGGGTGGCCGAGCTCGTCGCCCGCGGAACGGGAGGTCAAAGACTCTTCGACGCCGTCACCGGCGAGGCCGCCGCACTCACCGGGAACGAGGCGAGCACCCTGGCGCGGCTCACCGGTGAGCGGACGATCACTGTCGTGGCCACCCATGGCGGCCCGGCGCCGGTCGGGTACACCGTGGAGATTCCCCTCGACGACGGCGGCCCGGTCGCCGAGATGCTACGGACCGGACGGTCGGCGCGGCTGGACGACTACGGCGCGAAGACCGGCCCTTTGCTCGGGCACACCGAGTTCGGTGTCGGCTCGAGCGTGTTCGTGCCGATCGTCGTCGAGGACCGGATGTGGGGGATGATCGGCGTCACCACTCCGGGACGTCGGCTACCGGCCGACACGGAACAGCGGTTGGATCAGTTCGCGGAGCTGGTCGCCGCCGCGCTCGCCAACAACCAGGCCCGGGCGAAGGTCGAGCAGATGGCCGGCCAGCAAGCGGCGCTGCGCCAGGTCGCCGAACTCGCTGCCGCGAACGCGTCGGCGGAACAGGTCCTCGAATCAGTTGCCGTGCAGGCGTCCTACCTGGCGGGCGTGTCGTTCACCACGGTCCTGCGGTACGAGCCCGACGGATCAACCGAAATCGTGGCGCTCAGCGGCGCCCCGGGAGACCTCGTGCCCGGAATGCGCGCGCCCGGCACCGGTGACGGGGCCGTGCAGCGGGTGTGGCGCACCGGCCGCTCGGCCCGGATCGACAACCTCGCCGGGATGTCGGGGCGGTGGCCTCATGTCGCCCACGGTTTCGGCTTCTCCGCCAGCGCGGCGGTACCCATCCGACTGCAGGGCCAGCTCTGGGGAGTGCTGGTCGCCGTGGGCCGTGACCGGCCGATCTCCGAAACGGTGCTGGACGACCTCACCAGCTTTGCCGAGCTTGCGGGAACCACGATCTCCGCCGCTCAGGCCCGCGACGAGGTGCGCGCCCTCGCGCAGGAGCAGGCCGCCTTCCGCCGGGTGGCCGAACTGGTTGCCCACGGCACTGCCCTCGGCGAGCTGTTCGAGGCGATCACGACGGAAGCGTCAAAGCTGCTGGGCGGCTCGCCGGCGGTGCTGCGACCGTTCGACGCCGATCGGTCTGCCGTCGCGCCCGGCGAGGTCTCGGTTCCGGTCACCGTCGAGGGACAGATCTGGGGAACACTGACGGCACAGATCCCGGAGCCTCCCGTTGCCGGCACGACCGAGCGCCTCCGGCAGTTCGCCGATCTCGCCGCCCTGGCCATCGCCAACGCCGAGAACAAGGCGCAGCTCACGGCGTCCCGAGCCCGGGTCGTGGCCACCGCGGATGAGACCCGGCGGCGGCTGCAGCGCGACGTCCATGACGGGGCACAGCAACGGCTCGTCCAGGCGATCATCACGCTGAAACTCACCCGGGACAGTCTCACCAGAGGCCGGGCGGTCGGCGACCAGATCGACGAAGCCCTCTACCACGCCGAACGCGCCAACAACGACCTGCGCGACGTCGTCCACGGCATCCTGCCGGCGGCCCTCACCCAAGGCGGCCTGCGCACCGGACTGGAATCCCTGATCGGCGACATGAGCCTTCCCGTCCGGCTCGGGCTCGACACGCCCGCGCTGCCCACCGAGATCGAGACCACCGCCTACTTCATCGTCGCCGAGGCCCTGACGAACGTCATCAAGCACGCGCGCGCGACCCAGGCCGAGGTCAGAGTCCGCCTCGACGGGGCCAACCTCTCGATAGAGATCAGTGACGACGGCGTGGGTGGGGCCGATCCCGCCGGCGGAACCGGCTTGACCGGCCTGTCGGACCGTGTCGGCGCCGCGGGCGGGACCCTCGGCATAACCAGCACCGCCGGCAGCGGCACCGCGGTGCACGCCTCCCTGCCGATACCGCGGCCCGGCTGAACGAAATCGTCTGCGAGTCGACGTCGAGGTCGGCGCGGAGAACGGGCGAGGTCAGGCGTCCGCCTCGACGGTGTGTGGGACGAAATAGCACTGGTTCTTCGTGACCAGGCCGTCGACGCCCAGGCCCTCGCGGATGCCCATGCCGGCCGGTTCGCCGTCGATCAGCCAGGCGCCTAGGACGGGATGGACCGTGCCCTCCAGCCCGTCGAAGGAGGGGAGCTCGCACAACTCTTGCACCACGAAGAGGCCGTCCGCGCCGTACTCGGAGGGATTCTCGGTGATGGTCTCGCCCTCGCGCACCAGGGTGACCGAGCCGCCCTCCCGGCCCCAGACCGGCTTTTTCGCGTACGACTTCAGCGCAGCCGCGCCGGAGGAGCCCGCGAAATAGGACGGCAGCAGGAAGCGGGAGCGCTCGGGATCGTCGCCGAAGAGCTTCCACAGCACCGGCAGGATGGCCTTGTTGCCCAGCAGCCCGGCCTTGTACGGCGGCTCGATCCAGACCGTGCCGTGTTTCGTCGGGTCGGCCATGTTGCGGAAGAAGGCCTTGCCGCCCTCTTCGTGCCAGAACCACTCCCAGGGGTACAGCATGAAGATGATGTCGATCGGCTGCGCCTTGTGCTCCTCGCCCGGCGAAGGGACGAACACCACCCGGTCCCCCGCGACGTCCCAGCCGATCTGGCTCATCGCGATCAGCTCGACGGGGTAACCGGCTTCCTCGGCGGTCGACATGAGGTAGGCGACGTTCATGCGATCCTCGCCGGAGACCTCGCTGGTCTCGTACGCGAAAAAGATCTTGGGTTTCTCGGGGAGCCAGGTGCGGGCCTCGCGCAGCTTGGCGATGTTGCGCCGCCAGGCGCCGGGGTTGGCGGGCTCGCCGTCGATCGCCTCCCAGCCGACCAGGCGGTCGTGGATCGAGTTCCACTGGCGCCACGGGTGCCGGGTCACGCCGGTCTGGTCGACCCAGTGCCATTGGATGACGGCGCTCTCGACCAGGGACGTCGGCGTCTGCGCGTTGAACTCGAGCAGCTTGGGCGTGGTGCCGGCGCCGTTGTACCAGAGGTCGAAGCGGCCGTAGACGCTCGGCGAGTAATCCGGCGTCTCCATCGGCAGCCGCATGTCGGGGTCTTTGTCGTAGTGCGTCCACGTTTCCGCGTCGCCGTCGAACCACGTACGGATGATCTGCTCATGCGCGAACTCGGGGATGCCGATCTTGGCGAGGAAGCAGGTCGACGGGTTGCAGATCGAGGCGAAGTAGCCCTGCCGACGGCCCTCGACGGTGTGTCGCGGGCACTGCTTGACCATCCAGTCGCCGGCCTCGAGGCACATCGCGTGCAAAACAGAGGTGGCCGACTCGAGCTCCTCGATCTCGGCCGCCGTGAAGTCGTAGTACGGGCCCTCCTGCCAGTACGAGATCATCGTCCCGTCGGGCAGTTCGGTGTCGTTGTAGGTCAGTCCGAGGCTGAAGTTGGTGAGTTTCCACCCGTCCCGGACCGGACCGTACGGAACCCGGCGCACGGTCAGCTGCCGCCCGACTTGTGGCTGCCGGATTTGCTGCCGCTGCCGCCCTTGCCGACCACACTGGTCTTGACCGTGCCGTTGCCGATCTTGCCGGTCGAGGGCAGGCCGAACGACGAGCGCGACGCCTTGTCGTTGTACGCGAACTTGGCGCCACCGGCCGGCAGTCGCGAACCGATGGGATAGCCCGACCGGTAACCCGACGAGTGCCAGATGTAGTACGGCACCAAGCCGCCGCCGTAGTGACGGTTGTCGTCGCAGTAGTCCTCGTCGACGATCACACCGTTCGCGTCGGCGCAGTAGAAGCCCTCGTCGTGGTACTGGTTGCCGCTGTCGCAGGCCGCCGCGCCACCCGCCGCCAGCAACAGGAAGCTACTGGTCAGCGAGACACTGCGGGAGGTCATGCGTTTGTTCATCATTTCTTTGTAACGCCTCTCAGCAACCGGCACCGAGCCACTGGGCCTAGTCCCGAGGGCCGCCCGCCACATAGATGACCTGGCCGGACACGAAGCCGGCGCCCTCGCTGACGAGGAAGGATACGGTGTTCGCGACGTCTTCGGGACGCCCGGCACGGCCGACGGGAATCTGACTCACGGCCGCCTTCTCGAAATCGGCGAAATCCATCCCAACCCGGGCGGCGGTGGCGGCCGTCATGTCGGTCACGATGAAGCCGGGGGCGACGGCGTTCGCGGTGATGCCGAAGCGACCCAGCTCGATCGCGAGCGTCTTGGTGAAGCCCTGGAGGCCGGCCTTGGCGGCCGAGTAGTTGGCCTGGCCGCGGTTGCCGAGCGCCGACGTGCTGGAGAGCGAGACGATCCGGCCCCACCCGGCGTCGACCATGTGCTTCTGCACCGCGCGGCTGAACAGGAACGACCCGCGCAGGTGGACGGCCATGACCGTTTCCCAGTCGTCGTCGGTCATCTTGAACAGCAGGTTGTCGCGGAGCACGCCGGCGTTGTTGACCAGCACCGTCGGCGCGCCCAGCTCGGTGACGATCCGCTCGACGGCGGCCCCGACCTGGGCCGAGTCGGAGACGTCGGCGCCGACGGCGAGCGCGGTGCCGCCGGCGTCGTGGATCGCGGTGACGGTGCTGGCGCAGGCGCCCTCGTCGAGATCGACCACCGCGACCGCCAGACCGTCGGCGGCGAGCTTGCGGGCGGTGGCTTCCCCGATGCCGCGCGCGGCACCGGTGACGATGGCTACGCGGGTGGGAGCGGACTGCGACATCGCGACCTCCAGTGATCTCTGCGCCGACGGCCGACTGTAACCCGGCTCACGCGCAGCGCCGCAGCCGGATCCACCGATAGCCATACCCGGCGACCGGGACCTCGGCGAGCTTGCCCAGGTCGGGGTACTCTCGGTCGGCGAGAATGTCGTTCGGTGACTCGGCCTCGGCGTACACGGAGCTGAGATCGACGACCGCATCATTTGTGCACAGGTTGTGCACAAACAGCATGGTACCGGTGCGGTCGTCGGCCCGGTGCACCAGCACTCCGGCCGGTACCGGAACGTCGACGTGGGTGCAGCTGCCGGCGCCGATCTCGGGCGCCTCGCGGAGCGTGCGGATCATCCGCTCGAACCAGGAGAGCAGCGACGTCGTGTCGTGCCGCTGATCGGTCACGTTGACCCGGTGGTAGCCGTACTCACCGTCGGAGATCACCGGGCGGGTGGGCGTGCCCTCGGTGAAGCCGGCGTTGGGCAGGTGGGACCACTGCATCGGGGTACGGATGGCGTCCCGTCCCTCCAGCGCGAGGTCGTCGCCCATGCCGATCTCCTCGCCGTACCGCAGAACCGGCGTGCCGCGGAGGCTGAACTGCAGCGAGTAGGCGAGCTCGATCCGCCGCCGGTCGCCGCCGAGCATGGGCGCGAGCCGTCGCCGGATGCCGCGGCCGTAGAGCTGCATCGCGGGCTCCGGCCCGAACTCCTCGAACACCCGGGCGCGCTGGTCGGCGGTGAGCCGGGAGAGGTCGACCTCGTCGTGGTTGCGCAGGAAGGTGGCCCACTGCCCGCCGTCGGGCAGCTGCGGCGTCTCGCGCAGCGCCTCCATGATCGGCTCGGGGTCCTGCCGGGCCAGGGCCAGCATCAGCTTGGTGTTGAGCATGAAGTCGAACAGCATGTGCAGCCGGCTGTTCGAGCCGCCGGAGTCGCCGAAGAACACGCCGAGCTGGGCGGGCTCCACGTTCGCCTCGGCCAGCAGCATCGCGTCGCCCTTGCGCCACTGCAGGAACTGCCGCAGGTCGGTGAGGAAGTCGTAGTCCTTGGGCGAGTTCGGATTGCCGGGCTCGGTCTCCTCGATGATGAACGGCACCGCGTCCATCCGGAACCCGGCCACGCCCAGCTGCAGCCAGAACGCGCAGATCTTCTTGATCTCGGCGCGTACCGCGGGGTTCTTGATGTCCAGGTCGGGCTGGAACTTGTAGAACCGGTGGTAGTACCAGGCCTTCGCGGTGCGGTCGTAGCTCCAGGTCTCGCCCTGCTCGCCGGGGAAGACCATGCCCTGGTGGCGGTCCGGCGGCGCGCTCTCGCTCCAGACATACCAGTTCCGGTACGGCGATTCCGGTGACGACCGCGCGGACTGGAACCAGGGGTGCTGGTCCGAGGTGTGGTTCACGACCAGGTCGATGATCACCTTGATGCCGAGACTGTCCGCCTGATGCAGCAGCTCGGCGAAGTCACCGAGCGTGCCGAAGCGCGGGTCGACGTTGTAGAAGTCGGACACGTCGTAGCCGTCGTCCCGGTCGGGCGACGGGTGGATCGGGTTGAGCCACAGGCACGTGATCCCGAGCCGGGCCAGGTAGTCGAGCCGGCCGATGAGGCCGCGGATGTCGCCGACCCCGTCCCCGTTCGAGTCGGCGAAGGTGTCGATGTCGAGGCAGTAGACGACGGCTTTCTTGTACCAGCGGTCACTCATACCCGTCATAGATGCCACCGGGTGACATCCGCGAAACCGGGTAAGAGGTGTTGATGAGCGGATGGGTGGCGTCGGTGATCGAAGCGCTCGGCGAGCTGGGCGTCGGCCTGCTCGTCGCGCTGGAGAATCTGGTGCCGCCGATCCCGAGCGAGATAGTGCTGTCGCTGGCCGGCTATCTGGCCGCCGAGGGCCGGGTCGGCCTCGTGCTCGTGCTGATCGCGGCCACCGCCGGGTCGGTGGCCGGGGCGCTGGCGCTGTACGGGCTGGGCCGGTGGCTGGGCGAGGAGCGCCTCCGCCGATGGCTCGACCGGATTCCGCTGGTCGACGCGGCCGACCTGGACAAGGCCGATCGCTGGTTCGAGCGGCACGAGCGGGGCGCCGTGCTCTTCGGGCGCTGTGCTCCGGTCGTACGGTCGCTGATCTCTGTTCCGGCCGGAGCCAATCGCATGCCGCTCGGCCAATTCGTGGTTTTCACCGCTCTCGGCAGCGGAGTGTGGAACGCGCTGTTCGTCGGGGCCGGATATCTGCTCGGCGAGCGCTGGCGCGACGTGGAGAAGTACAGCCACTGGTTCGACTACGCGGTCGGTGCGTTCTTCGTGGGTGCGGTCGTCTGGTGGGTGGTCAAGAAGCGCCGACGGGCGGCCGCTGTGCGTAGCGACCGCCCGTCGTGATCAGCGGGGGATTCCGGCCCGCGAGGGGACGGCGTTGGCGAAGCGTCCCCCCTCAGAAACCTGCGCTGATCTTGGTGAATGCCCAGTCGGCCTGCGCGATGCCGGAGCAGTTCGAGACCACTCCGCCGCCGGCGCAGCCACGGTCCCGGTTGACCGCCCAGAAGGTGAACCGCGCGAAGCCCTTGCTCTTGGCGTAGTCGCGGATCCGGGTCCAGGTGTCGGTCGAGGTCAGCTCCTGCTGGTCGGACAGGCCGTTCATGCCGGAGATGCCCATGTGCGAGTACGCCTGCGCGTCGGTGTACCCGAAGGTCGTCTTGAGCAGGTTCTTCAGGCCCTCGGAGGCGTTGACGGTCGAGGTGTACATATCGGAGCCGCCACCGAAGTCGAACGGCATCTGGGTGAAGATGTCGATGTTCGCGCCGAGCGCCTTGGCCTGCTGCACCAGCCGGGTGCCGTAGTAGGTCGGGCCGGTCGTCGAGGTGCCGAAGGTCAGGATCGTCTTCACCGACGGGTTGTTCTGCTTGATGATCTTGAGCGCGCCGACGATCCGGTCCGCCACCACGGTGTTCTCGAACTCATCGGTGTTCTCGATGTCGATGTCGATCGCCTTGAGACCAAAGGCATTGATGACCTTCTGGTACGCCCCGGCGAGCGCGTCGACGGTGGTGCAGTTCGGGCCGAGCTTGTTACCGCTCCAGCCACCGATCGACGGGACGATGTCCGCGCCGGCCGCCTTGATCTGCGAGATGTAGCTGGCGTGCACGCCGCCGGTCAGGCCGCTCTCGCCGTCCCACGCCGGGTTGCAGCCGCCGTTGGCCAGCACGAACGCCATGGTGAACGCCTTGATACCGGTCGCGCTGGTGACCGTCGACGGCGCCGGCGGGTTGCCCCAGCCCGGGTAGACGTACGGCGCCGACGCCATCTTGCCGCCGGTCGGCGGGTTCGTGGTCGGGCCGGAGGTGGGCTGCGTGGTCGGCGGGGTGGTGCCGCCACAGGCGCCGTTGTCGGCCCACACGTCCCACTGTCCGGAGTGGGTGGCGGGGGACTCGTTCTGCGTCCACCACTTCGCCGTGTAGTTGTGGCCGTTCTGCGAGGCCTGGTTGCCGCCGACGTAGACGGCGCTCGACGACCAGGCCGCCACGCAGGCGACGGCCGCGTTCGAGCTGGTCATGGGGATGACGGCGGTGGTCAGGCCGGCGGCGGCCACGGCGGCGACCACCAGCAGTTTTCTGCCGAGTTTCACGGGGACTCCTACGGGGGTGTGGGGGTCGGGTCAGGGGAGGGTGGCCAGGTGGGGCTTGACGGTGTTGCCGAACGAGTTGCCGTTGCTGACGTCCCAGTTGATCGACCAGGTCATCGCGCCGCGGATGCCCGGGTAGGTCGCCGGGGGCTTGAACGTGCCGCAGTTGGTGCCGCGGGCCAGGCAGTCGAGGGCCGCGTTGACGTTCGCCGGCGACTGGTAGCCGCCGCCGGCCGCGCTGCCGCTGGCCGGAAGGCCGAGCGCGACCTGGTCGGGCCGCAGGCCGCCCTGTGTCTGGATGCAGGCGAGCGCGGTCAGGAAGTTCTCGGTTCCCTGCGAGTACGCCTGGTTCTGGTCGCAGCCGAGCATCGAGCCGGAGTTGTAGTACTGGGTGTGCACCACGGTGAGGATGTCCTTGATGGACAGCGCCAGCGCGAAGTACGACGACCCGGTGCTCTGCATGTCGATGGTCTGCGGCGCGAGCGTGATGATCAGGTTGGCGCCGGCCTTGGCCCGCAGGCTACGCAGCGCACTCCCCATGTAGGTCGCGTTGATGCCGTTCTCGAGGTCGATGTCGACGCCGTCGAAGCCGTACGTCGTCATCAGCGAGTAGACGGAGTTCGCGAAGTTGGTGGCCGAGCCCGAGTCGGAGACGCTGACCGTGCCGTTCTGCCCGCCGACCGAGATGATGACCTTCTTGCCGCGCGAGTGCATCGTGGCGATGTCGGCCTTGAACTGGGCGTCGGTGTACCCGCCGACCTGCGCGGCGAGCCCGGAGTCGAGGGTGAAGGAGACCGCGCCGGGTGTCCCGGTGGCGTCGGCGAAGGCGACCGCGATGAGGTCGTAGTTGCTCGGGACGCTCGCCAGCTTGAGCGCCGCGGCGCCGTTGTAGAAGTTCTGCCAGTACCCGGTGAGGAAGTGGGCCGGCAGCGAGCCGTTGGAGGGCGGCGTGGTCGTGGGCGGGGTCGTCGGCTGCGTCGTCGGCGGGGTGGTGGTCGGCCGCGTCGTCGGTTGCGTGGTCGGCGGGGTGGTCGTCCCGCCGCACGCGCCGTTGTCGGCCCAGACGTCCCACTGACCGGAGTGCGTGGCCGGCGACTCGTTCTGCGTCCACCACTTCGCCGTGTAGTTGTGGCCGTTCTGCGAGGCCGAGTTGCCGCCGACGTAGACGGCCGTCGCGCTCCAGGCCGGCGCGCAGGCGGTCGCGGCGCTCGCGTCGCCACCGAAGTACACCGCGGCGCCGCCCGCGAGGAGCGCGGCGACGGTCGCAAGGATCACCGATCTGGAGCGGTTCATCGCCGTCCCTCCATGCATCACGTTGAGATGCGTCAATCTTTAGGACTGTTAACAGTAAAAGTCCAGAGGGCCGAACGTTAAAGAACCTTAAATCTTTTCGGATGACGTACGACATGACGATGGGCCGAAGACGCAGGTCACGCCCTCGGCCCATCGACGTGCGTTTTTACTTGCGGAACTGGATCCAGTTCACATTCACGAAGTCGGCCGGCTGCCCGCTCGTGAAGGTCAGGTAGACCGTGTGCGTGCCGGACAGGTTCGACACGTTGCCCGGGATCGACGTCCAGGTCTGCCAGCCGCCCGTGTTGGCGAGCGCGAAGCTGCCGATCGGCGCGTTGCCGCGGCTGTCGACCCGCACCTCGACGAGACCGCTCACCCCGGAGCCGGCCCCCGACGCCACCCGGGCCAGGAAGTCCTTGACCCCGCCCGTACCGAAGTTGACGTTGTTGAACTGCAGCCAGTCACCGTTGGCGATGTAGCCGACGTCCTGACCGCCCTCGGCGCACGCCTCGGTCGTGGTGCCGGACTGCGCGTTGAACGACTCCGCCTCGATCCGCGAGTACGCGTCCCGCGTACCGGTAGGCGGCGTGGTGGTGGGCGACGTGGTCGGGGTGGTGGTCGGCGGGGTCGTGGTGCCGCCCGACGACTGGTAGACGGCCACGTAGTCGACCAGCATCGGCACGCCGGACTGCGTCGACGCGGTGGGCCCGCCGCCGAACGCGGCCGGGAAGCCGCCGCCCATGGCCACGTTCAGGATCATGAAGAATCCGTGGTGCAGGGCGTTGTTCCAGGTCGTGGCGTCGAGCTGGGACGAGTTCAGCGTGAAGTAGTTGTTCCCGTCGAGGTAGAAGCGCAGCTGCTCGGGCGAGACGCTGCGGTCGTACTCCACCGCGTACGTGTGGAATCCGGTCTGGCACCCGGAGCAGGCGCGCTCGCCGGAGCCGAGGCCGGTGGTCTCGTTGCAGGGGCCGCCGGAGGCGGTGCCGCAGTGCAGCGTGGAGAAGACCGACGACCGGCCGTTGATGTCCTCCATGATGTCGACCTCGCCGATGCTCGGCCAGTTGGTCGCGCCGACCGGCCGGGCCGCCGCACCGAGCGCCCAGAAGGCCGGCCAGTAACCGGCCGCCGCCGCGCCGCTCACGTTCGGCTGCTGGATGCGCGCCTCCATGCGCAGCTTGCCGCCGGCCGGCGCCGCGAAGTCGGTGCGCTGCGTCTCGACCCGGCCGCTCGTCCACTGCCCGGACGAACTGCGGATCGGCTTGATCACCAGGTTGCCGCCGCCGTCCTGGTAGACGTTCGCGGTCGAGTTCGTCATCGTCTCGACCTCGCCGGTGCCCCAGTTCGCCGCGCCGCCCGGGTAGGACGTGCCGATGTCGTAGAGCCAGTTCGAGGTGTTCAGGCCGGTGCCGGCCGCGCCGGTGAAGTCGTCGCTGAACACGGTCGTCATGCCGGCGGGCGCCGACGGGACGGCCGCGTTCGCGTCCATCGTGAAGACCGCGGTGGCGGCGACGGCAATGGCGGCGGTCGATACCGCCAGAGCCACGCGGAGTCGTCTTCTGGTGCGAGATGCCATCGGAGAAACGCCTTTCCGTAGGGGGGTGAGGAGGCGTGAGAGCGCTCTCACGGGCATTTCACGCTCGTTACGGTGGCGTGTCAATATTGGCGGTCAACGATTGCCCGTTGTTACCGGGCGGCGATAGACGACCTGCTCCAGCGCGGTCCACGCGGTCGACGTGACCAGGTAGAGCCCGCCCGCGAGCGGCATCCACGCGACCGCGAACACCGACAGATAGGGCAGGTAGCGCATCAAACCCATCGGCCCGGCCACCGGGGTCGTCATCGCCGCGGTCATCCGGCGCGACGACCACCACGCCAACGCCCCGGCCAGCACCAGCAACACGGCGAAGATCGGCAGCCCGGCGGCGAGATGGGCGGCCAGCGGAACGCCCAGCAGCGATCCGTCCGGGGCATTGAGGGCGACGTGGTACATCACCATGAAGAACGGAGCCTGGATCAGCGCCGGCAGGAATGCGGCGAACGGGCTGATGCCGGCCGCGCGCTGGAGGGCGAGCGTTTCGGTGGCGAGCTTCATCGGGTCGTCGCCGTGTTTCTCGCGCAGCTTGGCAATATCCGGCGCGAGGGCGGCCTGGCGGCGCTGACCGCGGACCTGCTGATAGGTGAGCGGACTGATCAACAGCCGGACGAGCACGGTGAACACGACGATGGCCAGCGCCGCGGCGGCCGTACCGGCAAACGGGACGAAAAGGTGGGCGAGAGATTCGATAGCCGCACCGGGAATGGCGAAAATGGACATGAAAGGGCACCCCAAGCGATCCAGAGGGAAAAGGACGCGAGGCGGCAGGAACTACGCTGCCGCGGGGGTGCCGGAGGGTGCTCGGGAACGGGGACGGCCGGCCGCATCGGGATCGGCGAGGCGCGGGCGGGCGGTGACGCGGGCACGGCGGGCGAAGGCACGCACCGCGGGTGCGGCGAACAGAGCGGGCACCGGCAGTGCGGCGGCCGCGGCGATGATCAGGACGGCCGCGGCGACCAGGGCCAGGCTCAGCACGAGCTGCGTCGGCGCGCCGGCCCGCGAGGGGTCCAGGAGCGCTACGAGCGCCTGCAGAAGCATGGGCTCAACGGTAGCGCGGTGGCGCCATCGTTTTCCGATGGTGACCGGCGGGTAATTCTTAACTCATGGACGCGGTTTCCGGTGGGACCACGATTTCCGACGAGATGGCCGAGGAGGCCGAGTCACATGATCTCCTCACACTCGGAATCGAGGAGGAATACATCTTGGTCGACGCGGACGAGCCGCGCGGCGTCGAGGCCGTCGAACGGGTCGTCGACCTGGTCCCCGACGAGATCCGGGGCTCGGTGCAGCACGAGTACCTGCGCAGTCAGATCGAGGTGGCCAGCCCACCTCAGCTCGAGCTGAGCGGCCTGTTCGAGGCGATGCGCACGCTGCGTGCCGAGGTGGCGGGCGCCGCCGAGCGGGCCGGCACGCGCCTGCTGGCCGTGGGCACCGGGCCGGCCGCCGGCCCGGCCATCCGGGTGCTCGACCGGCCGCGCTACCACCGCATGCGCGAACACTACGGCGACCTCTCCCCGGGACAGGGGATGTGCGGAACCCACGTGCACGTCAGCATCCCGGACGCCGAGACCGGCGTCCTCGTGCTGAACCACCTGCGTCCCTGGCTTCCGGTGCTGCACGCTGCCACCACCAACTCGCCGCTGTTCGGCGGCCACGACACCGGCTACGCCAGCTGGCGCTCGATGATGTGGGAGCGCTGGCCCACCGTCGGCCCGACGCCCTACCTCGAGTCCCTCGACGAGTACGAGACGCTGGTCAAGGACCTCGAGAAGACCGGGGCGATGTTCGACGAGGGAATGCTCTACTGGTACGCCCGCCTCTCGGCCAACTACCCCACCGTCGAGATCAGGATGGGCGACGTCACGCCCACGCTCGACGATGCGATGCTGCTGGCCGCGCTGGCCCGGGCCCTGGTCGCCACCCTGCTGCGGGACGTGCACGCGGGCATCCCGGCCCCGCAGGTGCCGCACCCGCTGCTGATGGCGGCGCACTGGCGGGCCGCGCACGACGGCCTCGAGGGTGTCGCGGTCGACCTGGCCACCCGCGAGCCGCGGCCGGCCTGGCGCCTGATGCGGCAACTCTTCGATCACGTACGCCCGGAGCTCGATCGGCACGGCGACCTGGAGATTGCCACCGTCCTGATGGGACGGCTGCGAGCGCACGGCACGGGCGCGGCCCGCCAGCGCGCCATCCTCGCCCAGAGCGGTTCGGTCGCCGACGTGGTCGACTGGCTGGCCGCCGCGACGAAGGGCGACACCGGGAACTCCGGCGCCGCCCCTCGGCAGCCGGTTACTTCTTAGGCAGTGCCGGCAGGGTGTGCGAGGTGAACGCGGGGTTGGCCGCCCGGGCGGCGGCGAGGCTGCCGCCCGGGACCTCGTTCGCGGTCACCGCGTACACCTTGTTGTTGGCGTCCCGGACCAGGTAGGCCCAGCCGCGGCCGCTCGTCTTGTCGTAGACGACCACCGACGGATCGGTCACGACCTGCGTCGCGTACGGCTGCACCCAGGAACCCCAGGCGCCGGTGTTCTGGCCGGTCTCACCGACGAAGTAGACGGTGTTGTCGGCCGCCCGCGCCACGATGCCGACCCGGCCGGTGGTCGGGTCCATCACCGCGGCGGGCGCGCCGGCGGCGGTGAAGCCCGGGATCGTCGTCCAGTCCGCCGGGAACGTGCCGTCGTCGTTCTGCGCCTTGGTGACGATCGAGCCGTCGGCCGCGCGTATCACGATCCGGACCGCGTAGCCCGGCCGGATCACCACGGCCGGCTTGCCGTTGAGACCCGATCCGCCGAGGCTCGTCCAGTCGCTCAGCACGCCGGCCGCGTATGTCGCGGTCTGCAACGCGCCGGTGCCGTCGAGGGCGAACACGCGCAGGCCGTCCCGGGTGGGCGCGAGGGCCGGCTCGCCGGTCAGGCCCGTGCCGCCGATGTAGCGCCAGGCGCCGTACGGGACGTTGGTGCCGTCCTGAGCCGACCGCCAAAGCTGGCCGCCGACGAGCTCGAAGTCGACCAGCTTCCCGTCCGGCATGACGCCCTGCACCGGGTTGGAGTTGGTGGAGCCGCCGACGTCGGCGAAGCCGTAGAACGTGTTGGTGTCCTTGGTGGTCTGCGTGGACATCCACAGGTCACCGTCGGTGGCGTTGCGGCCCGAGACCTGCGCCCGGCCGTCGGCCTGCTTGTTCACCGAGACGTGGCCGGTGAACCGCTCGTTGCCGGGGACCGCCTGCCACACCGGGCTGAATGTCTCCGGATCGCTCTGATAGCCCCGCCAGAACGTGCCGAGCGTGTCGACGAAGCCGTAGACCAGCGCCCCGACCGCCGCCGTGTTCACGCCGGCCTGCGCGGCCACCACCGGCTGCGCCGTGGTCGGCAGCGCCGTGATCGTGGCCGCCGTCGCCGGCGGGAAGTAGAACTGGTCGTTGAGCTGCGTCGACACCGCGCCGCAGGTGTAGATGTTGATCGCGGTGTTGTCGGTGGTCAGGTTCTGGTAGACGTTCAGGCACTTGCCGCTCGCCACCGACTGGATCCGGTAGGTCGTGTTCCCGGCCACCGGCAGGAACTTCCAGAGGTTGTTCTGGGCGGTGTCGTTGCAGGTGTACTGGTGCACCGGCGTGTTGTCGGTGGTCCCGTTCTTGTAGACGTTCAGGCACTTGCCACTGAACTGCGCGACGATCTGGAAGGTCTGCGACCCCTTGGGCACGACCCGGAACTTGTCGTTCGTGTACGACGCGCCGCACGTGTACTGAATGACTTTCGTGTCATCGGCGGTCAGCGCATGATCGACGTTGAGGCACTTGTTGCTGTGCCCCGCCCTGATCTGCACCGCCGCGGCCGGCGTGATCGCCGCCTGCGCGACCCCGGGCGCGACGGTCGCCGCCCCCGCGAGAACAGTTCCCATCACCATGAGGCCGCGCAGAACACGACCCCGTCCAACATTTCCCACTGGCCCTCCCCCGCTTGTCATTCAACAATCGATACAACGTCAGATTCCGCCGTCGAAATCGGTCCCGTATCCAGCGTCCTGCTGAGTCTTTTCGTCACCGCCTCCACCCTGGCCGCGAATGGTTCCCTTCCGACCGCGCCGCCGTCCTTTGTCCATCTGCTCGATCGCCCGGCGCCCGGCCTCCCTCTTCCGCGTTTCGGGATCATCCGTGGCGCGCGCCCGGCGCCTCCGGACGACGACGAGCCCGCCTCCGACCACCACCACGACCAACACGGCCACGGAAATCGCAAGCCACACGGATTCGTCCACGATGACCTCCCGCTATCCCGTACGAAATTCAGTCGATGAGGGCTCTTTTTGCCTTCGCCCAAACTCCAAGAATGATGATAAGAATTCCGCCCACCGGGTCCGTGTGGTCTTTGACCGCTTCCACCTCGCCCTTGGCACCGCGGACGACCGCCTCGCGCTTCGTCCGTTGTGTTTTGAGATCCTCGGCAAGCTCGATACGCCTATTAGCCGTCTCCGGTGCGCCCTCGTCAAGCCCGGGCGCATCATTGTCAACTCGTCCCCGGCCGCCGGGGCATGTGCATTCCTGCGGCTTCACGAGGTCGCGGTTCGGTACGCCCGTCGCCCCGCCGTGCACGGGACATGTGGAGCCGGCATTGTGGACAAGTAGCGCCCGGCCGCCGACCACGACGTAGTAGGTGTGGAGGCCGTCGACCGTGAGGTTGTGGACTTCCTTCTGCTGGGCGGTCCACTTCTTCGTCGCGGTCACCTGGACGTAGGTGCCGGCGCCGGTCCGGAGCATGGCACCCGGCTTCAGGTCGCCCGCGTCGACCCAGCGGTGCAGGTCGGGCGCCCAGAACGGGTGGCCGTCGGTGGCGTCGACGGTGGCGGTCTTTCCGCCCTTGTCCCCGTCGAGGTCGACCGTCAGCTCGACCATCTGCTTCTCGCCGACGCCGACGATGAGGGCGGTCACGACGCGGACCCCGGTGCGGCCCGTGGTCGGGTCGGTGGCGACGACCTTGTCGCCGATCCTGACGTCCTCGATGCGCTTGGTGGAGCCGTCCGCCATCAGCACCAGCGTGCCGGCGGCGAAGCTGTTCGCGCCCGCGCAGCTCGCGGCGTTCTCGGCCCGGGCGCCGAAGTTCCGGCCACCGGCACTGGAGGACTCGACCGCGTCGCGGCCGGCGGTGCCGGCCGAGCGGCCGGCCAGCGCCTCCCCGGCCCCGCCGGCCTCGCGGGCCGCCACCGCGCGGGTCGCCGAGCCGGTGCCGATGGCGACGCCCTCGCGGGAACCCGAGGTGACGGCGGTGCGGGCGCCGCTGCTCACCGCGCCGCCGCCGAACTCGCTCAGCGGGCCCATCACGGCGCCCGTGACCCCGCCCATCAGCGCGTCGGCGCCCATCTCCTTCCAGCCCTTGTCGCCGGCCACCAGGTCGGTGACCAGGGAACCGGCCGCGCCGGACAGGAAGCCGCAGCCGATCGCGCCCACGCCGGTCCAGCCGATCAGGGCACCGCAGCCGACGCCTACCACCGCGCCGGCCAGGCCGCCGATGATCTCGGCCTTGTGGTCGGCGACCCAGTCGCCCGCGGCCGAGAGGCCGGACATCAGCATGCCGCCGACCGACGCCGCCCCGCTGAGCAGCGAGTTGATGCCCAGGTCCTGGGTCACGTTGCTGAAGCTGGCGACCAGGCTCGGCATGATGTTCGCCGAGATGTGCAGCTTCATGCTCTTGAGCTGCGACTTCACCATCGCGCCGACGCTCTTGAGCGACACGTGCTGCATCGTGTAGCTGATCGCGGCCCGGGCGTGCTGGGCGATCGCCACACTTCGCTGGTAGACCATCTTGGCCTGGGCCTTCGCCCACTGTTTGGCCCGGGACAGGGTCGGCCGGATCGTGTTGTTCCAGGTGTCGACGATGCTGTGGCCGACGCTCTTGATGAAGTTCTTCGTGGCGCCGTACGCGTAGTCCCAGCCCCGCTTCAGCGCGGACAGGCCCGCACTGGCCTGGTTGTAGAGCCAGGAGCCGGCGCTCGACAGCGCGCTCGTGGTGGCGTGGTACGCGGTCTGCACCCCGGACCACACATAGCTCGCGCCGGTGCTCACGACGGAGGAGACCTGGCTGATCGCCTTCTTGCACCAGCCGCAGGACGGCCAGTTGCCGGTCGGGTCGTTGTTGCCCAGCGGGTCGTCCGCGGCGTACGCGTACTTGTTCGCCAGCACCGCGTCACCGGTGGTGTAGTCGACCGTGTCCCGGGAGAGGAACGCCGCCGTGCCCGGGTCGTACCAGCGGGCGCCCATGTCGACCTGGCCGGTGGCGGGGTCGGTCCAGTCGCCCTGGAAGCCGACGTTCGACTGGGCGCCGGCGGTCGAGGTCCGGGTGCCGAACGGGTCGTAGGCGGTGGAGCTGTCCAGCGCGCCCAGCGAGCTGCCCGCCTCGAACGCGCCGACCACGTCGTCGTGCTCGTCCGAGATCGTGAGCTTCACGCCGCCGGCCGTGGACGAGACCGACAGCAGCGAGCCGTCCGGACCGCGGCCGTACTTCTCGGTTCCGTCGGAGACCGGGTCCTGATCGGTGCCGGAGTAGGCGAAGAGCGCGCCGTTGCGGTTGATCAGCCGGTTCAGTCCGTCGTAGACGTACGTCTGCCCCTCGGCGCCGACCATCCGATCGAACGCGTCGAAGCTGTACGTGTCGGTCAGCCCCGAACTGGTCCGGGACGCCATGGTGCCGCGAGGCGTGTACGCGTACGTGTAGTCGCCGTCGCCGAGCAGCCGGTTGCGCTGGTCGTAGGTCGCGGTCTTGGTGCCGGCCCTCGTCCGGTTGCCGGCATCGTCGTACGCGTACGCCACCGTCCCCGCGCTCGAGGTCCACGAGGTCAGCCGGCCGTCGTCGTCGTACCCGTAGGTGTTGTTGCCGGCCCCGGCCGTGCCGGTGGTGTTCTTGCCGGTGACATTGTCGGCCAGGTCGTAGGCATAGGTGATCGAGGAGACCGTGCCGCCGGCGCTGTTCTTGAGCGTGTCGGTGGTCAGCCGGCCCAGGTTGTCGTAGCCGTAGCCGCGCACCCGGCCCGCGCCGTAGTCAATGCTCTTCACGACGCCGGCCGCGTCGTACCCGACCGTCTGCGTGACGCCGGACGTGCCGTCCTTCATCGTGCTGAGCCGGCCCTTGGCGTACCCGAAGGTGGCCGTCCCGGCCGCGTCGGTCCGGCCGGTGAGCGAGCCGTCGTCGTCGTACGAGAAAGTGCTGTTGCCGGAAGGCCCGGTGGCCGACAGCAGATCGCCGCGGTCGTCGTAGCCGAAGGTGTTGGCCGAGCCCCCGCCGGAGGTGACGCCGGTGGTCCGTCCCTCCTGGTCGTAGGCCAGCCCGCGGCTCGCGCCGGCCGTCCCGCCGCCGCTGCCCGACTCGTCGATCAGCCGGTCGGCGGCGTCGAACGTGCGGCTCCGGGTCACCCCGCCCGGCGCGACCATCGTGGTGGCGTTGCCGTTCAGGTCGTAGGCGACCAGCCACCGCCGATCGGAGAGCGCCGGATGCGCGGTGGTGGCCGGCTCGGTCACGCTCTCGGTGAGGCCGAGGCTGTTCACCCCGTAGTAGGTGGCGTTGCCGTTGCCGTCGGTGTAGCGGGTGCGGTTGCCGGCGGCGTCATAGCCGAACGTCGTCGTGATCGAGGCGGTGGCGCTCTTCGGCTCGACCTGCTTGACGAGGTGGTCCAGTGGGTCGTACTCGAACGTGGTTTTCTTCTGCAGGGCGTCGGTGACGGCCGTGACGTTGCCGTTGTTGTCGTGGTCGTAGGTCTGCCGGCGCAGCTCGGTCCCGTCCGGGGCGAGATTGATCTCGGTGATCATGTCGCCGTACGCGTTGAAGTCGTGCCGGGTGGTGCGGCCGGCGCCGTCGGACTGCCGGACGGCGTTGCCGAACCCGTCGTAGCCCTGCTGCGTCGGCACCCCGGCCGGGTCGGTGACGCTGAGCTGATCGCCCGCCGCGTCGTAGGTGGACTTGGTGACCAGCCCGGTCGGCGACGTGACCTGCACCGCGTTGCCGGCGTCGTCGTACGCCGTCGTGGTGGTCAGCGTCCGCGCGGTCGGCTTGCGCTCGAAGGCGGTCGTGGTGACCTTCCGGTCGAGGTCGTCGTAGGTGGCCTCGGCCCGGATGCCGGTCGGGCTGACCGTGGAGAGCGCCTTGCCGGTGCGGGTGTACGTGTACTTGGTGACGAGCCGCTCGGTGTCCGTGCTTCCGGGCTCGTCCTTCTGCACGACGTGGTTGAGGCGGTCGTAGGTGTAGCGGGTGACGTGCTGCTTGGCGTCCGTGGTCTCGACGACGTTGCCGAGCGCGTCGTACTTGGTCTTGAGGATCGGCGCGCCGGAGACGTTCGGGCCGGCCGGCGCGGTGTAGGCGGGCCCGTCGGACTCGACCGCCCGGCCCATCCGGTCGTACTTCGTGTGCGAGACGTTGCCGAGCGCGTCCTTGACCGCGGTCGCCTCGCCGAACGCGTTGTAGCCGGTGGCCACCGTCGGCCTCGTGCTCTGCGCCGGGTTCCCGCCGCTCTCGACGCCGACCGTCGGCGCGGTCGAGGAGATCCGGTCGCCGTTCTCGTCGTACCCGAAGGTGGTGATCCCGCCGCGCGGGTCGGTCACGCTGAGCGTGAGACCCCGCTGGTCGTACGCGTACGTGGTGCTCCGGCTCGCGGTGCCGTCGAGCTCCTTCTCCTGCTCGAGCTGCCCCTTGGCGTTGTAGACGCGGGAGACCACGTTCGTGGCGCCGGCCTGGACGAGCCACGGCACGTTTACCGTGTTGCCGGTGGTCGTGGTCCGGGTGACGTTGCCGAGCAGGTCGTACTGGTAGGTGGTGGCCCGGTTGAGGCCGGTCGGGTCGAACGCGGTGGTCGCGGTCCGGCCCAGCGAGTCGAACGAGTTCGTCGTGGTGTGCGTGCCGTTGTCGATCACCGACTTGGTCAGGTTGCCCGCGGCGTCGTACGTGTTGTCCTCGAGCACGTAGTCGCGGGTGCTGCCGTCGGGGTTGTGGAAGTTCTTGAGCACGACCTTGGCGAGCTTGTCGTCGCCGAGGTAGGTGTACTCGGTCCGGCGGCCCATCGAGTCGATCTGGACGGCCATCCGGCCGCCGTAGTCGTACGCGTAGGAGTTGAGCACCACGTAGTCGGCGCCGTTGTCGTGGCCGTCGCGGTAGTCGTAGAGGCGGACCTCGGCCAGCTTGTTGCGGGCCGTGAAGGCGTACCCGTACCGGTTGCCGTTGCCGTCGACGACCGAGGTGCGGTTGCCGAACTTGTCCCAGCCCTCGGTCTGCTCGTCGCCCTCGGGGTTGACCGTGCGGGTCGGGTGGTTGTGGTCGTCGTACTCGATCGTGGTGACCCGCTCCGGCTCGGTGGCGTCGAGCGCGTCCTCGATCGAGGTGCGCACGAGGTTGCCGTCCACGTCGTACGTGTTCGTGGTGATCGCCTGGTGCCGGGTGCCGTCGACGGCGTTGGTGGTGATCGGCCCGATGGTGACCAGGGGGTGCCCGAAGTCGTCGTAGGTGAAGGTGGTGACCACGCCGGACGGGTAGCTGTCCGAGGTCACCTTCTCCTGGGTCTTGCGGCCCAGCGCGTCGTACGTGTACTCGGTGACCAGCCCGGTCGGCGAGGTGACCAGCGCCAGGTCGCCGGCCGCCGTGTACCGGTACCGGGTGATCCGGCCGGCCACGTCGGTGGTCGAGGAGGTCAGGCCGGCCGGAACCGTGTCGGTGGTGCTGCCGTAGCCGATCTCGTTGCCACCGGTGTAGAGGTTCGTGGTGATCGCGCCGTCGGCCCGGGTCTCGGTGTAGACGTCGCCGCCGTTGTTGTACGCGGTGACGGTCCGGTACTTGTTGTCCGTGGCGCCGCTCGACCGGGGATCGCGCGACTCGATCGGCAGGTCGTTCTTCGGGTCGAACGGATTGCTCGCGTTCGGCGTCGTGTAGCTGGTGTACGAGGTCTGGCAGTCACCGGATTTGCGGCAGGTCTTGCGCGAGGTGACGTTCCCCCGGTCGTCGAACGTCATGGTGAGGACGTTGCCGTTCTCGTCGACGACCTGGTTCTGCCGGCCCTTGTCGTCGTAGCCGAACGAGCGGATGACCGAGCCGGTCAGCTCGTTCTCGCTGAAGATCGGGCCGGGCGAGTCCCCGGGGATCGTGGTGCAGAACGTCGGGTAGCTCGGATCCGGCGACACGCACGTGGGCGTTGGCGTCGGAGTCGGCGAGGGGGTGGCCGGCAGCGGCTTGTCCTCGGGCCGGGTGTCGATGCCCAGCGGAGAGGCCGTGCGCAGCGGGCGGTTGGCGAGGGCGTCGTACTCGTACAGGTACTTCCGGTCGGCCGGGTCCCGCACCTCGACCGCGCGGCGCAGGTCGGTGTCGTTCCCGTAGACGGTCGGCTTGCCGATCTTCCAGGTGCCGCCGTTGCCGTCGGTGTACTCGGCGACCCGGTCCGCGGCGGTGTCGTAGGTGGTCTCGGCCGAGGTCTTGCCGCTCGGCAGCGTGATCTTGGAGAGCTGGTCGGCCTGCGCGGTGCCGTACAGCACGTGGGCCTTGACCGCCTGGTCGCCGAGCGCGTGACCGTAGATCGCGACCTCGTCGATGCTGCCGTTGAAGTAGCGCTTGGCCGACGTCGAACCCCAGTTCTTCCAGGCGGTGGGCGTGGTGGCCCAGGCGGCGCCGACCTGGTTGAAGGTGAGCGTGTTGTAGTCGAGCGGCACGACGGTCGCGGGCTTGTGGGCCGTACCGTCCAGATAGAGGGTCTGCGCGTCGGCCGAGACCGAGAGCGCCACGTGGTGCCACTTGCCGTCGCGGACGTCGACCCCGCCGTCGATCGGCGCGGGAGCACTGGCCGTGGTCTTGAACTGGCCGTAGACGTGGCCGTCGGAGCCGACGTAGAGCAACGGGACGCCGATGGTCGGCGTCGTGTCGACGGCGGTGTCCTGGTACCCGATCAGCGGGCCGCCGGTCTGGCTCGGGGCGACCTTGAACCACATCTCGACCGCGGTGTCCCGGCTGCGCTTCACCACGCCCTTGGGCAGCTCGGCCACCGCGTTGCTGCCGTTGAACAGCGCGGCCGTGTCGTCGGTGCCGAGCAGCGCGCCGGCCTGCTCGAGCGTCACGTTGCGCAGGACACCGGCGTCCTTGCCGAGGTTGTTGAGCACCTCGCTGGCGGCGCCCTCCGCGCCGGCCTTCTCGCCGAGCCGCCAGTACGAGGCGGGGCCGCTGTCCAGCACGCTGCTGCGGTAGTGCGAACCCGCGGCGTACGTGTAGGTGGTGCAGCTCGCCCCGCCGGGGCTGCAGACCTTGGTGAGCAGGTCGCCGGTGTACTCGTAGGTCCAGGTGCCGCCCAGATCGGTGGTCACGCCGGTCACATGGGTGCCGGCCGTGTTCCAGGTCATGACGAGCTTGCGGCCGGGCGTCGCGTTGGTGTTGCTGCGCACCTGCATGCGCAGCAGGTGACCGGTGGAGTCGTAGACGAACTCGAGGACCCGGCTGTACTTGTCGACGATCGTGGAGATCCGGCCGTCGCCGGAGCGGAACGTGTACGTCGTGCCCTTCAGGTCCTTGAGCACGTAGGCGCTGTTCACTATGGACAGCTGGGCGGTGCGCCCGGGCGGGGCCGCGAACGTGCCGTCCGGGTTGCGGCCGAACCGCACCTGCTGCCCGTCGGCGTAGGTGACCAGCGCGTTGCCCGAACCGTCGGCGTCGGCCTCCACCCGCAGGTCCAGCTGCGACATCCAGCCCGCGCCGAAGGCCAGGTTGCGGCGCGGGTCGAGGCTGTTGTAGCTGCGCGTGACGCTCAGCGCCGGCCCCGCCGTCGCCGCCGTGGCGTCCACGGCCGCGGTGCTGTAGTTGCCGAGGTCCGGGTCGAACTCCTTGTCGCTGGTGCCGTACGGCGCGTTCGCCACCCGCG
Organism: Paractinoplanes globisporus DSM 43857; assembly: GCF_000379645.1. GTDB lineage: Bacteria > Actinomycetota > Actinomycetes > Mycobacteriales > Micromonosporaceae > Actinoplanes > Actinoplanes globisporus. The sequence continues at coordinate 131,765 of NZ_KB903307.1, read as the reverse complement.
AGGTGATGGCCGGCTGCGGCGCGACCGTCACCAGCGTCGAGTAGGCGCTGACCACCTCGGTGGTGTTGTCCTTGACGTAGGCCCGCCACATGTACGGCGTGCTCCACTTGAACACCGAGGCCGGGACGGTGAACGACTGCTTGGCCTGGTACGCCGAGACGGTGCAGCCGGTCGGCGCGCCGGCGCTGCTCACCGAGCAGTACTCGAACTTGTACTGGAGCGTCTGCGACGGCGGCGCGTCGATGTCGACCCCCTGCGCCCACAGCTGCGGCCGCAACGTCGGCGACTGATAGCCGTTCGGCGGGAACAGCTCGCCCACGACCGGCGGGATGTTCTGCACGCTCAGGGCGATCCGGGCCGGCGGCACGAGCTCGTCGGTGAAGACCTTGCCGCCGGTGGTGGCCATGCTGAAGTCGATGAGGTAGTCGCCGATCGGCAGCGCCCGGATCGTCGCGTCGAGCGTGGTGCTCGCGCCGCGCGCCACGTTCCCGGCCAGCGGCGCCGCCACGTACTGGCCGATGCGGGTGCCGGTCTTCGCGTTGTAGACCCGGTAGACCAGCTGGAACCCGGCCGGGGTCCAGTCCATGGCGCTCTTGTTGGTCACCGTGACCTTGACCTTGCCGCCCTGGTTCTGCAGCACCGGCGGCTTCGGCGTGGGGTTCGGGATCGAATATTTCGCGTTGTACGGGGTGTGCGTGACGTAGAGCGTCGGCGGGTTCGCGCTGCTCGGACCGGCGATGGTCTTCCAGGCGCTGTTGTCCGAGACCGGCGCCCGCAGCGAGATGCCGTTGTTGGCCTTGCCGTCCACCCAGCCCTGGACCAGGTCGCGGCCCTTGCTGCCCAGGTCGATCACGGTGCCGACGACCGGGCAGGACGAGCTCGCCTGGCCGAGGCCGACGTAGCCCTGCGCGAACGAGACCGTGGCCAGCGCGCCGCCCACCGACGGGCCGGGGTACGTCGTGTTCGTGCTCGAGCTCCACGACTCGGTCACCGGGTGCACGCTGAGCGCGCGCGGCTTGCAGGAGGGCGCCTCGTAGGCCACCAGCGACAGCTGGGCGCTGAAGATGCTCTCCCGCGCCAGCGACGACACCAGGCCGCCGAAGCGCAGGTAGGACGCCGAGCTGTTGCCGTCCCGGCTGCCCACGGTCAGCGTGTCGCCGCCGCCGCGCGACCCGCTCTCGCTCACCACCAGGCTCTCCGACGCGGCGCCGTTGGCCAGCACCGGCGGGTCGAGCCGGACCGGGAAGGCACGGCCGGGCGCGGTGAGCCAGTTCTTGTCGGCCGTGACGCGCAGCGCGACGCCGCCGCCCGTGGGCACCAACTGATAGCGGACGTCGGTGGAGACCGCGCCGTCGGCGTCGACCAGGTGGCCGGCCGGGATGGTGGCCACCGTGGCACCGGCCGCGTCGCGCAGCAGGACCTGGTCGCCGTCGGCCACGGCGGTCAGCCCGGTGAGCCGCAGCGGGAACGTGTACGAGCCGGCGGCTCGGGCCGAGCCGAGGACCAGCGTCTCCTTCACGCCACCCGGCTGGGCGGTGAGCTCGACGTCCACATCGGACCAGACGCCGGCGTAGCGGGCGGTGTCACCCTTGACCGTCGCGGTCACCGGCCGGGCGCCCGCCGCGCCGTAGGCCAACTCACCGCCGCCGGGCAGCGTCACCCGCACCAGCTCGGCGGCGTCGGCCCGGTCGGCGAGCCACAGGCCGACCGAGTCGGCGCCGCGCCGCCAGCCGCCGGCCGGGTCCCGGGCCAGGGTGGAGTCGATGGGTGCCCACGTGCCGTCGGCCTTGCGGTAGTTCAGCGGGGTGGCCGAGAACTCGGTGGTCTCGGTGCCGTCGGCGTTCGCGTACGTCCGCTCGTGCGCGCCCCGGCGCGAGGTGATCTCCTTACTGCTGCCGTCGGCGCGGAATCCGCGCGTCTTGGTCGCCGGCGCCGCGACGTTCTTCGCGACGTTCGCGGGCAGCGACGGCGCCTCGACCGGCGGGTACTTCGATTTCTCGGACGGCGGGCGGAACGTGTTGCGCGTCCCGCCGGCCACCGGGTCGAGCCCGGACGCGTCGCCCCACCGCTGGGCGGGCGCCGGCTTCGGCGCCGTCCGCGCCGCGGCGGTGACCACCCGGTGATGCAGCTGGACGGCGCTGGTGCCCTCCTCGGCCGAACAGGCCGTGAGCAGGAAGGACAGTCCGAGAGCAAGGATCAGAGCGGCCTTTGGGTCCTTACCGCGAGCAGGCCGGAGCAAGCCACGACGCATCTTCCACCCCCGTGGGAAGAGCCGGGCGACACATCGATGACTATCGTGCCGCTTTCCGTCGCCGCGTAATTTACAGCGACCGCACAGCTCCGGACAGTGCCCGCGGCGGGCAATTGCCGCGTGATAGCGGAACGATAGAGAAACGATGGCAAGACGCCCGCTACGCTGGGCTCGTGAGGCTGGTGGTCATCGGCGGGGACGCGGCCGGCATGTCGGCGGCGTCGCAGGCCCGCAAGCGGCTGGACCGCGACCGGTTGGAGATCGTGGCCTTCGAGCGGGGGCACTTCACGTCATATTCGGCGTGCGGCATCCCGTACTGGATCGGCGGTGCCGTCAAGGAACGCGACAAGCTTGTCGCGCGCTCGCCGGACCAGCACCGCGACGCCGGTATCGACGTGCGGATGCGGCACGAGGTGGTCGGCATCGACCTCGACAAACGCGAGGTGGTCGCGCACGACCTGATCGGCGGCGGCGAGGTGCGGGAGGGCTTCGACCATCTCGTGTACGCGACCGGCGCGGTTCCGGTGACGCCGGAGTGGGCGTCGATTCCGGCGGCCGGCATCTTCGGTGTCCAGACGCTCGACGACGGCGCCGCCATCCACGACTGGCTCGACCGCGAGCCCACGCCGCAGCGGGCGGTGGTGATCGGGGGCGGCTACATCGGCGTGGAGATGGCCGAGGCGATGGTGCTGCGCGGTCTCGACGTCACCCTGCTGGAGAAGTCACCCGAGCCGATGGCGAAGACCGTCGACCCCGAGGTGGGCGCGCTGGTGCGCAAGGCGATCGGCGAGATGGGCATCGAGGTGGTGACCGGCGCCCACGTCGAGGGCATCGGGACGAAGGACGGCCGGGTCCGGGAGGTGCTCACCCCCGGCGGCGCGGTTCCGGCCGACATCGTGGTTCTCGGTTTGGGCGTACGCCCCAACAGCGCGCTCGCGGCCGACGCGGGCCTCCCGATCGGGGTGACCGGCGGGGTGCGCACCGACCGCCGGATGCGCGTCGTCGGCGTCGACGGGGTCTGGGCGGCCGGCGACTGCGTCGAGACGCGGCACCTGCTGACCGGCGATCCCGTGCACGTCCCGCTCGGCACCCACGCGAACAAGCAGGGCCGAGTGGCCGGCATCAACATCGGCGGCGGCTACGCGACCTTCCCCGGCGTGATCGGCACCGCGGTGACCAAGGTCTGCAATCTCGAGGTGGCCCGCACCGGCCTCACCGAGAAGGAAGCCCGCCGGGCCGGGTACGCGTTCGTGACGGCCAGCGTGGAGTCGACGAGCCGGGCCGGCTACTACCCGGGCGCCGCCTTCATGACCATCAAGCTGATCGCCGAGCGCCGCACCGGGACGCTGCTCGGGGCGCAGATCGTGGGCCGCACCGAGGCCGCCAAGCGGATCGACGCGCTGGCCGTGGCGGTGTGGAACCGGATGACCGTCGAGGAGATGACCGGGCTCGACCTCAGTTACGCGCCGCCGTTCGCGCCGGTCTGGGACCCGGTGCTGATCGCCGCCCGCAAGGCCACCGATGCCGTCCACAGTGCAATGTGAGCCGAGATAGTCGGATCCGGTCGATTTTGTGCCATGGCAATCACGGAGCGCTAGCTGGTGTTACTACGTACCGTATGGATGAGATCACCCATCCGGTATCGCGTCAGATCTTGCCGCACGGTAGAGATGCAGCATGTCGCCGCACTCCCTCCGTTCCCCGAGCCCGGCGTCCGGCGACGTCGCCGAGGCGGGCGGGCGTCACCGCCGCCCCGAGTCGCCTTCCGCGTTCCGGGTGAGCACGCTGCTGGAGGACGACACCTGGGTCCCCGGGCCGCGCTCCGCGCGCCATCAGACCCGGCGCGCCCGCCGCGCCGCCCTGCCGCGCATCGCCACTTCTCGCAGTACCGCACGCCGCGCCGCCCACCGGGCCGCGCCGGTCCGGCCGCCGGTCACCGGCAGCCACCGCGCGCCCGGCACGCTACCGATCGAGACCTGGCTGCTGATGGGCAAGAAGCGGCAGCAGGTGCTGCTCGCCTCCCTGGTCGCGGTCGGATTGCTGCTGGTCGCGGTGCCCGGCACGCCCGCACGCAACGGCATCGAGGCGGTCAACGCGGCCGCCGCCCGGGCGGTCGGCAACCGCGCTCCCGCGAAGGCCAAGGCGAACGCCGCCGACGACGGGAACGACAAGAAAGCCACCGACGCCCGGCCGGCGAAGCCCACACCGAGCGCCTCCGCGGCGACCGGCGGCAACGTGCCCGTTCTCGAGGCGACCGGCCCCGCCGGCAAGAACGTCAAGAACGCCGGCCCCGGGCACTCGCTGCGCACCACCGGCTCGACCACGGTCGCGCTCACCTTCGACGACGGCCCCGACCCGGTGCAGACACCGCGGATCCTCGCCCTCCTGGCGCAGTACCAGGTCAAGGCGACCTTCTGCCTGGTCGGCCAGCAGGTGCAGAAGCATCCCGAGATCGTGCGACAGATCGTGGCCGCGGGGCATACGCTCTGCAACCACACGTGGAACCACAGCCTCACGATCGGTAAGGACAAGCCCGAGCAGATCAAGGCCGATCTCGCGAGGACGAGCGCCGCGATCCGCGCCGCCGTGCCGGACGCGAAGATCCCGTTCTTCCGGGCGCCCGGCGGCAACTTCACCGACCGGCTCGTCGGCGTGGCCGCGGACGAGGGGATGGCCTCCCTCTACTGGCAGGTCGACCCCGCGGACTGGGACCACAAGGTCGGAGAGACCGACGCCGCGCACACCGCCCGGGTGATCGCCGACATCAAGAAGCACGTGAAGCCGGGTTCGATCATCCTGTCTCACGACTTCAACCAGCCGGACACCATCGCCGCGTACCAGAAGCTGCTGCCCTGGCTGAAGCAGAACTTCACGCTGGGCATCCCCGGCCAGCCGGCCCCGGCCGTCACCACCCCGCCGGCCTCCGACCCGACGCCGACCGAGACCCCGGCCACGCCGGACCCGGCCGCCTCGGCGTCACCCGATCCGGCGGACGCGGCCGGCGCGGCCGACGGGGCCGACGCTCAGAAACTGGGCTGACAGACCGGGCACCAGTAGAGGTTGCGCCCGGCGAGCGGACCCCGGGCCACCGCCGTGCCGCAGACCAGGCACGGCTGGCCGGGGCGGCGGTAAACGTACACCTCGCCGCCGTGCCGGTCGACGCGCGGCGCCCGCCGCATGGCCTCGGGCGTGTGCTGGGTGTGCACGGTGTCGATCCGGCCGCGGGCCACGCCCTCCTTCATCAGCGCGCGCAGGTCGGTCCAGATCTCGTCCCACAACTCGGCGCCGACCGACCGCCCCGGCGTGGTGGGCGCCAGCCCGGCCCGGAACAGCACCTCGTTGGCGTAGATGAGCCCGCACCCGGCCACGATCGACTGATCCAGCAGCAGCGCGAAGATCGGCTTGGTGCTGCCCCGGACCCGCCGCCCGGCCTCCTCGGCGTCGGCGTCGTCCCGCAGCGGGTCGGCCCCCAACCGCTCGCGCAGCTGCCGCGCCTGCACCGGATCGAACACCTCACACGCGGTAGGCCCGCGCAGCTCGAGCCAATGCGCGTCGCTGTTCACCACCATCCGCACCTGCCCGATCGGCGTAGGCACCGGCGCTTCGCCGTCGCTGAACTTCCCATACAGTCCAAGATGGACGTGAACGCTCAGGTCGCCCTCATAGTGGTGCAGCAGATGCTTCCCGTACGCCTCGGTATCGCGCAGCCTGCGCCCGTCGACGACCCCGGCCCCCGCCGCGAACCGCCCCTGCGGACTGGCAACCGCAACCCGCCGCCCCGCGAACAGCTCCCGATGCCGAGCCGCAAGCCGATGAATGGTGTGTCCCTCTGGCACGATCGACAACGGTACTCAGACGCTGCCGGCAACCGCTTGGCGCATGCCTTCCCGCCTCGCGACCTCCGGGCGTTCGAGACCTCGTCGGCCTGGCGACCCGGTCGATCGGCCGGCGACTAGCTTGCCCGGTGCGTGGCGTGGCGGCGGGTTCGGAGGGCGAGGATCAGGCCGGCGATGGAGACGAGGGCGGCCAGTGTCTCGGCGACGGCGGAGCCGACCTTTCCGGGCTCGTTCCAGGTGTTCTCGTAGAGGTTGGGGATCGGGCCCAGCTGGCCCACATTGACGTACGTGTACAGGGTCACCGCGATGGCCACGCTCGCCGAGACCAGGAGCGAGAGGATCCAGGTGAGGATGTTCGGCCGGATCAGCACGGCCAGGGCGACCACGATCGCGACGACGGCCTGGATGCGGAAGAGGGTGCCTTCGCTCATCACGGACGAGCGGAACTGGTCGTACTGGCCGGCGTCGTGCAGGTGGACGTAGGCGTCGACGCCGAGCAGGACCGCCGTCACGACGGCGAGCGCGCGCTGGGCTACGGCGGTGTCACGCCAGGTTACGTGTGAACCCGCGTGCATCACATGGTTGGTCATCGGTCCGGTTCCCTTCGACGGCGAGCTTCTCCGATCGATGCTCATCCGGAAGGGCGGGGCCGGCATTGCGGCCAGCGGGAGTAAACGGGTACCGGGCAGCCGGTATTACTCCGCGTCAGGGGTGGGACGGGTGGGACGGTGGCGCCAGATCCACCAGAGGCCGATGAACGGGAGGACCAGCGGGACGTATCCGTAGCCGCTGCCGTACCGCGACCAGACCGTGTCGTCGGGGAAGGCGATCGCGTCGGCGATGCTGAGGGTGCCGACCATCAGGACGCCGACGAGCTCGATGCTGCAACTGGTCAGCGCGATGCGGCGGCCGCGGGTGCCGCCGATCGCCAGGCCGACCGTGGCGGCGATGTAGACCAGGCCGGCCAGGGCCGACAGCAGGTAGGCCAGGGGCGCCTCGGAGAAGTGCGTGGCGATCTGCACCAGGGCGCGGGCGCTCGCCGAGAGGGCGAACACCCCGTACACGAAAAGAAGCACCCGGCCGAGGCCGGTGTTGAGCGCGGCGTCGGCGGGCCGGGTGGTGGGGGGTGAGTCAGGCAACGGTCACCGACGCAATCTGCTGCAGCCGCAGCACCAGGACCGGCAGCACCAGGCAGGCGACGCCGAGGATGAGGTTGCCCCAGCGGGTGGGCTCCATCTTCGCCAGGTAAAGAGCGACCGGGGCGAACGCGATCGTGGTGATCAGATAGCCCGCGAAGGTGGCCGTCTCCTGCGGGCGGGAGCCGTCGAAAAGGCCGATCACCGCCACGATGACAAGCACCGCGACCAGCACGCCGAGTACGGCGGTGGCGATGAGCTCGGCGCGCCCGGGCGCGCGGTTGAGGGCGGCGCGCAGCAGGAACCATGCCGCCAGCACGAGGGCCGCGACGATGGTCGCGACCGACAGGGGACCGTTCACCCGGCACAGCGTACTGATCGCTTGGAGCCTGATAGCTTGCGGACCATGCGCTTCGGATTGTTCGGCACGGGACCCTGGGCTCACCTCGCACACGCGCCCGCGCTGGGCGATCACCAGGACGTCGAGTTCGTGGGGGTCTGGGGGCGCGATCCCGACAAGGCGGCCGCTCTCGCGTCCGAGTACGGCGCGAAGGCGTACGGGGAAATCGAAGATCTGATCGGTGATGTCGACGCCGTCGCGATCGCCCTCCCGCCGGATGTGCAGGCGCCGATCGCCTTGCGGGCCGCCCGGGCCGGCCGACATCTGCTGCTCGACAAGCCGGTTGCCTTCACCGCGGCCGAGGCCGACGAGATCGCCGAGGCCGTCGCCGAGCGTGACCTGGCGTCGGTGGTCTTCTTCACCCGGCGGCTGGTGCCCGAGACCGACGATCTGCTGGCCGAGCTGGTGGCGCTCGGTGGCTGGCGAGAGGCGCGCGTCGACCACCTCGGTTCGATCTTCACGACCGGCAGCCCGTTCGGGGAGTCGGCGTGGCGCCAGGCGAGGGGCGGTCTCTGGGACGTCGGCCCGCACGCGCTCGCCCTGCTCCTGCCGGTGCTCGGCCCGGTCACCGAGGTGACCGCGATGGCCGGGCCGCACGACATGACCCACGCCCTGCTGCGGCACGAGGGCGGCGCGATCAGCACGCTCACCCTCAGCGTCGATGCCGCCGAGGATGAGGTACGCCAGGAAGTGGTCTTTGCGGGCGAGGCCGGCCTGCGCCGGTTCCCGGACGCGCAATGGCGTGCCGACCAGGCGCTCGGGCGCGGTATCGACCAGCTGATCGCCGCGGCCGGGGGAGGACCGGCGCCGGCCATCGACGTGCGGTTCGGCGCAGAGGTGACCGCCGTCCTGGCGGCTTGCCAGGAGGCGATCACCAGCGGTCGCACCGTCGCCGTCGGCCGATAGGGCCGCACCACCGTCTCAGGGGACGATGCGCTCGATCGTCGCCGCTCCGTCCCGCTCGATCTCCTTGCGCGCGCGCTCGACGTTCTCCGGGGTCGGGTCGCGACCCTCGGCCACCGCCACGTCCTCCGGGTCCCATTGCTGGTCGGCGCCCGTACGCCAGTGCGGCTCCTCTCCCGGCTGGAGGAACTCGGGCGTGTCGCGGTCGGTGCCACCGCCGGTGATGAAGGCGTCCACGGCCACGTCGTCGTCGATCGCGTCCGCCACCTCCTCGCTCTCCTCCAGCGGCGGGCGAATCTCGTCAGTCATGGTCATCCTCCAGAGTTGGCGTCATACCCGTCTTACCCCGTCATGCCCATGGTGACCATGGGTGGGAAACGGACGATCGAGCCCTCGACCGGTCAAACTGAGCGCTAACTGGACAGGAATCGCGCGTTACGGATGGACGCTTAGTAGCGGGACGAATACATTTTCGCGTGCACGGAAGTGACGGAGTCCGTACCCACGGTGAACGAGCCCGGCCGGTCGTGTTGGTGAGGGGGAGACGCGTGACAAGCCTGTCCGACGCGGAGCGGGACGCATGTGACGTGATGCAGGCGCTGGCGGGCATGGCCGCGCTGCTGCGGCGACCGGCCGGCGACGTGCCCGGCCTCGACCCGTGCGATCCGGCCGCCGACCAGGCACGGCGGTTGCTGCTGGCGCTGGCCGAGGACGCGGGCCCGGCCTGCGAGCGCGTCGTGGAGTTCCTCCGCGAGCAGCGCGGGGCCGGGGACGGCGACCTGGCGGCGGTACCGCGCCGGCTCGGGCCGTGGCGCGAGTGGACGCCTGAGCGCGGTCACCTGTTCGGTGTCTTCTCCGGCGCCCGGCGGCCCAACGGCGTGCCGCAGCCGCGCCGCAGCGACCCGGGCGAGTGACCCTCGATCGGGTGACGGCTCAGCTCGGCCGGCGCAGCGTGTCCGACGGCGCCTCGCCGAAGCGGGTCCGATAGGCCGACGCGAATCGGCCGAGATGAGCGAAGCCCCAGCGGTGTGCCACCGTGGCCACGGTGATCCTCAGGGGGTCGGACAGCCGCAGCGTCTCGTGCGCCCGCAGCAGGCGCTCCTGCTGCAGGTACGCCATCGGCGTGCAGCCGAGGTGCCGCCGGAAGCCCTCCTGCAGTGACCGCACGCTCATCCCGGCGATCGCCGCGAGGTCGGCCACCGTGAACGCCCGCTCCGGCTCGTCGTGCACGGCGTCGACGACCCGCCGGATCGCGCGCGGCGGACCCGCGGTGACCGGCCCGGTCAGCTCGGCGTGGTAGCGGTGGGGGACGCTCAGCAGCAGGCCGCTGAGGACACTGCTGCGCAGCTGCTCGGCGATCAGCGGCTGGTAGATCAGGCTCTCCTTGTGCTCCAGCTCGTCACGCAGCAGCCGTACCAGCCGGCTCCAGCTGTGCCCGGGCCCGCCGGAGAGGTCGATGGCCGGCGGCAGGTCGATCGGTCCCACGACCGGGCGGCCGAGCATGGCGGCCAGCTCCTGTTCGAGGGCGGCCCGCTCGATCTTCACGGCGAGTTCGGCCGAGTTCGCGTCGTGCATGGTGTAGACGGGACCGCCCGGGCCGAAGACGACCCCGGTCGAGGGGCCGGCCACGACCTCGTGCCCAGCGTGCCGGGCCTGCATACGCCCCGCTGTCGGCATGCTCACGTGGTACGCGTCGAGCTCGGGCACGACAAAGCTGACCGCGCCCGCGAAGCTGATTTGTCCGACCGTCAACGGTCCGAGTTGGATCACTTCCACACCCAGGCCGAAACTGTCCGCGCCCTCCGGCGTGCCGACTGCCACAGGATAGTAGAAACGATTTAGCACGGACTGGGCCTGATCGATGTCTACGCTGCTGAAGTGGATTATGTCGGGCACTTCGGAGTATGCCGGGCCGGACCACGGGTAGACATCATCCATACCGAAGCGGACTCCATCGCATACGGTGAGTATTCGCACCCGAGTCCTGGAACGTCAACGTTCCCGCCACCCACTGACCGTTCCAGCACATTCAGGCCATATGAACTACTCTGGCGTTCCGCGCCTACGTGGCGTAACTTGCAGACCAGCGGATTGTTGTAGGAACGCGGTGGGAGGGCGGCGTCTGGGCGAGGCGCCCGGCGTCCGGTCCGGCGGTTTCAGTCGGCCGCGCGCCTCCACGCGGTAGGTTCGGCGTCGGCCCGCTCGACGCCAGGAAGAGGGCAGCCGTGTATCTGCCGATCACTACCCGCCAGTTGGCCGATGGCACCGTTGAGGTCGCGCCCAGCGGAGAGATCGACTTGGACAACGCCCACGTGATGCGGGACGCCGTCAACGACGTCCTCACCAGCAGCACGCCGGGCAAGATCTGCCTCGACCTGCAACGGGTAATGCTGATCGACAGTATCGGGATCGGCATACTTGTCGCCTGCTTCCACACCGCCGCCGCGAGCGGCGTCAAGCTGGTGGTCAGCCATCCCAGCCCGACGGTCTACCGCCAGCTGTGGGTGTCCGGGCTCGTCGGCCTGCTGGGCTGCGCCGAGCCGCCCCAGCCGCGCACGTCGGTCGGCCTGCGCCCGTCCTGACTTCAGGCCTTTGATGGTTGAATGCGGCACGTGACCGTGCTGCGTTCCATCGGGCTGTTCGTGCTGGCCGCGCTCGCCGAGATCGGCGGCGCGTGGCTGGTCTGGCAGGGTGTGCGGGAGCATCGTGGGCTGCTCTTCGTGGGCGCCGGGGTGCTCGCGCTCGGGGCGTACGGCTTCGTGGCGACCCTGCAGCCCGACCCGCACTTCGGCCGGATCCTGGCGGCGTACGGCGGCATCTTCGTCGCGGGCTCGCTGGTCTGGGGGATGGTCGCCGACGGATTCCGCCCCGACCGGTACGACCTGATCGGGGCCGGCCTGTGTCTGGCGGGCGTCGCCGTCATCATGTACGCACCGCGCGGCGCGGCCTGATCTGGCATTTGCCGAACTTCGTGATGCGCCGGCCGGCAATCGTCGAGGAGGGCGGACCGAAAATCATCGGCAGTTTCCGAGGCCCGCGACCGCCGGAGACTCACCGAGAGCGACCTGGCTCATTCCCACCGGCTGATCGTGATGTCAAATCCATCGGGCGTACGCACGCGGAGCTGCTCGCCGAAATCCCGGTCGGTCGCCACCTCGGCCACCGGGTAGCCGGCCCGGTGCAGGCGACGTTCCAGCTGCTCGAGCGGCATGTCCGCCTCGAAGTGCAGCTCGATGCCCGGCTCGCCGCGCGCGGTCAGGACGATCTGGACCGTGCCCAGCTGGAGCAGGACCCAGCCCGTCTCACGGTCGCCGTGGATGAGCTCGGCGCCGAGCCGCTCGTAGAACGCGATCGAGGCGGGGAGGTCGCGGACGTGAACGATCGGCCGCAGCAGCAGGCCCGGATCGGTGCGCACGATGGCCATGTCTCTCCTCGATCGTCGGTGCGCTCTCTCAACGATCGAATCGGGTGATCAGTCGTTCAGCTGGGCGCGCTCGAGCTCGGTGAAGGTGGCGGCGACGAACGGCCCGACCGGGCGCGGACCCAACAGGTCGGCGACGAGCAGGGCGGAGTGGCGGGCCAGCGTCCCGGGTTTCGGCGGTGGCTCGTCGTCGCCCTCGTCGGTGACGCCGAGCGCGCCGGCCAGCAGCAGCAACATCACATGCGGGTCGACCTCGGGCTGCCACTGAGCGGCGGCGCGCACGCCGCGCTCGAGCACGCCACGCACGGCCTCGCCGTCGAGGCCGTCGGGATGGGTGTCTTCCAGCAGGAGGCGCACGAGGGTGCCCAGCACGAGGCCGGTCTGTGCCGGGTCGAGCGCGGCGAGGTCGTCGACCGCGGCCGTCAGATCGGGCTCGTCGTGGCGCTGGGCCGCGTCGACGGCGGCGACCGCCGCGACCGCGATCGGCCGGGCCGGTGGCGGGAGATGCCGCCAGTTCTGTTCCATGCCGCCGACCCTAGTGACGCCCTCCGACAGAACCGGAAAATGTCGGAGGGGCCTGGCAGGCTGTCCCCATGACTTCTCCTCTGCGTGATGCCATCGCCGCCCGGGTCGGGCGCGGCCAGTTCCCCGGCCTGGTCGCGCTGGTGGCCCGCGGCGACGACGTCACTGTCCACACCGTCGGCACGACCAGGTTCGGCGGCGACGTCCCGATGCGGCGCGACACCCCGTTCCGCATCGCCTCGATGACCAAGCCGGTGATGGCCGCCGCCACGCTCATGCTCGCCGAGGACGATCGTCTCGACCTCGAGGAGCCGGTGGCCAAGCTGCTGCCCGAGATCGCCGGCCAGCGGGTGCTGAGCCGCCCCGACGCCCCGCTCGACGACACGGTCGAGGCGGTCCGCCCGCTCACGGTGGAAGACCTGCTCACCTTCACGATGGGCTTCGGGCACATCCTGACCGCCGACGGCATCGACCCGCCCTACCCGATCGTCCAGGCCGGCATCGAGCTCGGTCTCGTCCTCGGCCCGCCCGACCCGCGCTCCCCGCACGCCCCCGACGAGTGGATCCGCCGCTTCGGCTCGCTCCCGCTGATCCGCCAGCCCGGCGACGCCTGGATGTACAACGTCGGCACCCTGCTCCTGGGCGTGCTGCTGGCCCGGGCCGACGACCGCCCGCTCCCCGAGGTGCTGTACGACCGGGTGTTCGCCCCGCTCGGCATGAGCGAGACCGGCTTCTGGCTGCCGGCCGAGCGCGCCGCCGAGCTCCCGGGGCACTACATGACCGATCAGTCCACCGGAAAGATGACCGAGCAGACGAACTCGGGTCCCGAGATCTGGAGCCGTCCGCCGGCGTTCCCGTCCGGGTCGGGCGGCCTGGCCTCCACCGCCGACGACTTCCTCGCCTTTGCCCGCATGCTGCTCAACGGCGGCGTCCACGGCGGGACCCGGGTGCTCTCGGCGCAGTCGGTGGCCTCGATGACGCGCAACCACCTGAGCCCGGCCCAGATCGAGAGCGGCGGCTTCCTCCTCGGCGGCGCCGGGTGGGGTTACGGCATGGCGGTGACCGTGGCAGATGACGAGGTGTCCGCGGCCGGTCGTTATGGCTGGTCCGGCGGCTACGGCACGACCTGGTTCAACGACCCGGCCGAGGGGCTGATCGCGATCGTGCTCAGTCAGGTCAGCGATCTGCTGTGGGGCGGCGCACTGCCGGAGTTCAACCGGCTCGCGCGCGAGGAGGATGGGAGCGCGGGACAGTGATCGACCCTGGGGAGGGCGCACGATGAGCAATCTCGACGCGGTCACGGCGTGGATCGAGAACTATCGCAAGGCGTGGGAGTCGAATGATCCGGAGGACATAGCCGGGCTTTTCGCCGAGGACGGCGCGTATTTCACCGAGCCGTTCGCGAAACCCTGGCTGGGCCGCGACGCCATTGTCGAAAACTGGATCAAGAATGCCGACAAACCCGGCACCACCACCTTCGAGTGGCATCCGGTGATCATCACCGACGAAGTGGCGATCATCGAAGCGACGACGAAATATCCGAAAAAGACGTTCAGCAACCTGTGGGTCCTGCGGCTCGACAATCTCGGTCAGGCCCGCCAATTCACCGAGTGGTGGATGCAGCACCCCAAGAGTTGATCGCTATTCGGCCGCGGCGACCGGGAGGGTGAGGCTCGTCGCGGGGCAGTGGATCGTGTGGTGGGACGGGCGGAGGACGTGGCCGTCGGCCGGGTTGCCCGGGGTGCCGAGGTTGCGGGCGAAACGAGGGAAGGCGCCGCCCGAGATCTGCAGGCGGAGCCGGTGGCCGGCCCGCAGCCGGTGGAAACACGGGTCGAGGGTGAGCGTCACGTTCTGCACCTCGCCGGCGGGGGCGTCCGGGTCGAGGCGGAGCATCGCGTCGGCGAAATTGTGCGAGCGCGCGTGGTCGTCGACGTCGCAGAGGCGGACGAAGACGTCGGCGTGCGGCGGGTCCACGGCGATGGCCAGCGTCAGCGCCGGGCGGCCGGCCACGTCGACCGCGGTGGGCAGCGGGTCGGTGGTGAAGGTGACGACGTCGGGGCGGGCCTCGAGCGGGCGGTTGTCCTTGACGCCCATCGTGCCGGTGAGCGTGCGCCCGCCCAGCGCCGGCGTCGGGTCGGCCGGGTCGTAACGAAAGCTCACCGTTCCGCCGACCGGCACCGATGCGGGCGTAGGCGTCGCGGGCTCGGGCGTGACGGGCGCCGGCTCGGTGGGCGTGGGCTCGGCAGGTGCCGCGGGTGCGGTGGTCAAAGTGCCGTTGGCGTGGGGGTGGAAGACGGCCGGAAGCGTGGACGGGGGCCAGGCGGGCAGGGCGTGCCAGCGGGACTCGCCGGTTCGGTGGACGCGGACCGGGTGCTTGCGGGCGGCCGGGCCGCCGGCCAGGTGCTGGTCCAGCCAGGCGAGCGTCTCGCGGGCGACGATGCCCGTCCCGCGGGTGGCGACGTCCAGGTGGGTCCACGGGCCCACGGTCAGCCCCACCTCGACGTTCCGCGAGCGGAGTGCCGCGTACTGCTGAAGGGTCTGGTCGAGGAACAGGTCCTGCCAGCCGCCGATCAGCAGGACCGGGGCGTCGATCCGCCGCAGGGCCTCGCCGGCCCGGTACGGCGCCCACCACGGGTCCTCCTCGAGCGGGTGGGAGAGCCACTCGCGGTACCACGGCGCGCGGCCGCGCAGCACGGGCTCGGCCGCCACCGGGAGCGGCAGGCCTTCGAGGGCGGGGCGCAGGCGGCGCGGCGCGCGGGCCATCACGGCCGCCCGCCGCAGATATCCGCCGTCCTCCTGATGGGCGATCTGGTCGCTCCAGCCGAGGAAGTCGCCGAGCGTGAAGGCGCCGGTGCCGTAGACCGCCGTGCGGAAGTCGTGCGGGCCGACCAGCACGATCGCGGCCCGGAGCTCGGCCGGCGGCTCGATCAGAGCGCTCCACTGCGTCCAGCCCAGGTAGGAGCCGCCCAGCGTGGCCAGCCGGCCGTCGAACCAAGGCTGGTCGCGCAGCCACGCGATGGTGTCGGGGCCGTCCTCGATCTCCTGGGCCATCGGCCGGAACGCGCCGCCCGAGCCGAACGTCCCGCGCACGCTCTGGATCACCACGTGGTACCCGCGAGCGGCGAAGACCCGGCCGTTGAGCAGGGCGAGGGGCCAGCCGCGGCCGTACGGCGTGCGCACGAGAACGGTGCCCCGGGACGTACGCGTGACGGGCTCGAAATGATCGCCCTGCAGGATCACACCGTCGCGCATCGGCGTGCGCACGGGCGAGACCGTGTAGTCGTTGCGCACCGGAGGCAGGCGCAGCAGCCGGCTGAGGGCGGCGTCGGTGAGCCGCCGTGTCGATTCGGCCATCCCCGTACCCCTCGCTCTTGATCAATTCTCGGGAACCGGTGGAAATGACAGTTGATCACACTGGGAAATGAAATGTGAATGGCATTCGAGTGGATGTGGATGTGCGATTTTCCGTCCGGACGGGCACACTGCCACGGTGGAGGTTCGGCAGACGCTCGGCGGCCGCTACAAATTGCTCGATGAACTGGGCAGTGGTGGCATGGCGGTGGTGTGGCGCGCCCGGGACGAGGTCCTCGGGCGGCCGGTCGCGGTCAAGCTCCTGGCCGGGCGATTCGTCGACGATCCGCAGTCACGGGCCCGCATCCGGGACGAGGCGCGCTCGGCGGCGACCCTGTCCCATCCGAACATCGCCCAGGTCTACGACTACGGCGAGGCGACCGGCACCGGCACGCCCTATGTGGTGATGGAGCTGGTCAACGGTCCCACGCTGCAGCAGCGCGTCTCCTCGGGCAAGCTGCCGCCGCGCACGGTCTTCCGCATCTGCGGCGAGGTGGCGGCGGCGCTGGCGGCCGCGCACGATCACGGCCTGGTGCACCGCGACATCAAGATGGCCAACATCATGGTCACCCCGGCCGGCGCCAAGGTCGTCGATTTCGGCATCGCGGCGGCGGCGGGACCGGCGTCGCCCGAGGACATGCTGGTCGGCACGCCGGCCTATCTGGCTCCCGAGCGGCTGACCGGCGATCTGATCATCCCAGCGTCGGACGTCTATGCCCTCGGCGTGCTGCTCTATCGGCTGTTGACCGGCGAGTCGCCCTGGTCGGTCGAGAGCACCACGCAGATGCTGCGCGCCCACGTCTACCAGGACCCGGTGCCGCTGCCGTCGTTACCGGGCGTGCCGCCGGCCGTGGGCGATCTCATCGACCGCTGCCTCCGCAAGGATCCCGACGCCCGTCCGAGCGCGGCCGAGGTGTCGGCCACGCTGGGTGACGCGGCCGAGGCCGCACATCCCGATCTCGTACGGGTGGAAGCGCCCGCCGACGGCGGAGCCGACGATCTCGATGCGGAGACGTCGGTGCGCGCGGGCGCGGCCGCGGCCAACCGGGGAACCGGCCTGGGACGAGACTCCGACGGCGGCCGGGGGAGGCCGGGCTTCAACGCGGGACCGGCCGGCGAACCCGAGCCGGCGGCGGCGGGCAGGCGCAACGCCGGGCAGGAGAGTGCCGAGGCGGTGGTCCGGCCGGCGCGGGGTGCCGTCAACCAGCGGCGCGCACCGGCGGCCGAGACGGTGGCCGGCGCGCGGTGGGATTCCCCCGCGAAATGGGGAGCCGGTCTTGTGGTCGGGAGCGGTGGCTCCCCCGTACGGGAAAAGGGGAATGAGCCACCGGAAGCCGGCGGCGAACCGCGGTTTTTTGAGCAGCGTGGCCGGGTGCTGCTCGGGGTGGCGATCGTGGTCGTCGTGATCGCGGCGCTCGTCGGGCTGGCGCTCGGCGGGCCGTCCGATGTGGATCGTGAGGCGCCGCAGGCGGCAGCGACCGTAACTGCCGCACCCAGCGTGAGCGCCGGTCTTGGGATGCCTGCGGTGAGTGACGGAAGTGCGGCTACGCGACCGACTCCGACCGACGTGCCGGTGCGACCGCCGGTTGCGGGGAGTGAGCCGATCGGGTCGGTGAGCCCCGGCGGTGTGCCGGCGGGATCGGCCGGCCCGGGGTCCGGATCGCCGGGGACGCCGAGCCCGTCCGGTGGCGGATCGGCGGCGCCCGCGGGGAAGCGGCTCGACTCGCCCGGCGGCTATGCCTTCGCGACCTGCGGGCAGGGCAAGGCGACGCTGACCTCGTGGCACGAGAATTCCGGCTACACCGTGGACAAGGTCGAGCCGGGCCCGGCGCTCACCGCGGTGATCGTCTTCGCCGGCACGCCGACGCGCTATCGCATGACGGTGACCTGCGTGGCCGGCACGCCAACACCGGTGGTGCTGCCGCTGTGAGCGAATGATTAGGACGCGGCGGAGAGTAGCGCCTCGGCCACCGCGGTTCGCGTGTTGAGCAGCGACCGGCCCTGACGGTGCGCGACCACCAGCCCGGCGGCGCGCAGCGTCGTCAGATGCTGCGAGACACCGCCCGGAGTGATGCCCGTGCGCCGGGCGAGCTCCGTGGTGGACAGCGGAGTGGCCAGCTCGGTCAGCAGACGCGCCCGGCCCCGGCCGAGCAGCGCGGTCAGCGCGTCCGACTCGCGGGACGAACGCTCCCACAGGGTGGCCACGCCGCGAGCCGGATAGGCGAGCTGCGGCTCGCCGACGGTGACCGTGAGGACCGACGGCCAGACGAAGACCGACGGGATCAGGACGAGTCCGGAGCCGGAGGGGACGTCGGGGGCGACACAGTGCGGCTGGTCGATGGTGAGCGTCCCGGCCCGCCAGGAGACGCGGGGATGCAGGTCGTTCAGGATCGCGTCGCTGCCGTTCTCGGCCAGGCGGCGGGCCCGGCGCTGCACCTCGGCGTCGAGCAGCGCGCGCAGGCGCGGCCAGTCGGGGGCGATCGCGACCGACCAGTAAGCGGCGATCTCGTCGGCCAGCCGGGCCAGGCCGGCGGCCGGGTCGTCCGCGAGCCGGGCAAGATGGCCGGCGGGGTCGTCGCGGGACGGGCCGGCGCGACCGGCCGACGCGAGCTGGAAGCGCACGACCGACGGCGGAGTGGCGCGCAGGCCGTCGAGCTCGCGGTCGAGGTCGGCGGCGAGCCCGGTCGGCGACGGGGTCAGGAAGTCGGGCGTGTAGCCGCCGCTCGGGGCCACCAGCTGCCACAACAGGCCGGTCTCGTCGACGCCGGCGCGGGCTCGGTCGGCCCAGCGCCGGTGCACGGCCGGCACCCCGGGGTCGCGCAGTATGCGGACACTCGCCAGCACCTCCCACAGGCAGGACACGGCGAAGCGGATGCGCGTGGCGGCCGTCGCCGACAGGCCGATGGTGGCCATTGCCGCCTCCGTGGTTTTAGCTGGTGCTGAAACCTTACGCGCGATGCCGACCGGGGCGAAGACTGTCCTCGTGACTCAACAAGCCGCACTTCTTCGTTCCCTGCACGTCCCGGGCTCGCCGCTGGTTCTCGCCAACGCCTGGGACGCGGCCAGCGCCCGCGTCGCCGAGGCCGCCGGCTCCCCGGTCGTTGCCACGACCAGCGCCGGTGTCGCCTGGAGCCTCGGTGCCCGGGACGGCGACGCCCTCGACCGTGAGACGGCCGTCGCCGCTGTTCGCCGCGTGGTGTCCGCCGTCTCGGTGCCGGTGACCGCCGACATCGAGTCGGGCTTCGGCGACGACCCGGCCGGCGTCGCCGAGACGATCCGGGGCGTGGTCGCGGCCGGCGCCGCGGGCGTCAATATCGAGGATTCCCTCCGGCCCGTCGACGAGATGGTCTCCCGGCTGGCCGCCGCGCGCGAGGCGGCCCCGCGCGACGACCTGTTCATCAACGCACGGATCGACAACTACCTGCTCGGCAGCGGCGACTTCGCCGACACGGTGGCCCGGGCCGAGGCCTACATTGCGGCGGGCGCGGACGGCATCTTCGTGCCGGGTGCGGTCGATCCCGAGGTCGTGGGCGCGCTGGTCGCGAAGATCCCGGCGCCGATGAACGTGCTGGTCTGGCCGGGAGCGCCGTCGGTGGCGGAGCTGGCCGCGCTCGGGGTGGCCCGGGTCAGCCTGGGCTCGGGCGTGGCCCAGGCGGCGTACGCGCTGATGCGACGCGCCGCGCGGGAGGCGCTCACCGACGGCACGTACACGTCGGTCGGCGAAGCCATCGAATACGGCGAGTTGAACGGGCTGCTGGGGGCCTGAGCGCCCCCAGCAGCCGGGGCGCTATTCCGCGTAGCGGGTGGGCGGGAACGGGTTGTCCTCGCTGAGCGGGGTCGTCTCGCCCTCCGCCTCCTGCCGCGCGGTGACGCTCTCGATGTCCTGCTCGACCTCGTCGAACGCGGGGTCGAACGGGACCGGGTCGTCGGTGGCCGCGGGCACGTCGCCGGGGTCGTAATCGGACACCCCGGCCTCGGCGCGCTCGGCCTCGGTGCGCCGGGCGAGCTCGTCGTCGTCCAGGTGCGCGGGCGTGCCGCCGTGGAACCGGCGGTCGCGATGACCCTCGGCCGCCTCGGTGGGGAGATCTTCACTAGCCATGTTCGCCATCCTTTCGAGGTACCCGTCGCCGTCGGGTCTACCACGATGGCGCCGATCACGCCTCGGCCGGAATGCGCTCGATCGGAAAGTGTGAGTTGAGGAACGCGAGCAGGGCCGCGTTGACCTGCTCGGGCTTCTCCAGGCCGGGCAGGTGGCCGGCGCCGTCGACGACGACCAGATCGCTGCCGGGGACGAGCTTGCGGATCAGCTCGGCGTCGGCGAGCGGGGTGTACGGGTCCTCGGTGCCGACCAGGATCAGCGTCGGCACCCGTACGGTCTCGAGGGTGTCCTGGTAGTCGGGGCGCTCGGCCCGGCCGCGCAGCGCCGCCGCCGCACCCGCCGGCGAGGTGGCGAGCATCATCCGGCGGACATGCTCAGCGACGCCGGGCAGCGCATTCACGTGGTATGGGGTGATCATCTTGTCCAGGACCTCGGCGGCATAGCCGGTCATGCCCTCGGCCAGCAGCCGGTCGGCCAGGTCGTTGCGGTACCGGCGGCCCTCCTCGGTCTCGCCGACCGGGGAGGTGTCGGAGAGGATCAGGCCGGCGACGCGGTCAGGATATCGGCGGTAAAACTCCATCGCGATCTGGCCGCCCATCGAGACGCCGACGATGATCGCTTGGCGGGCGCCGTGCCGGTCGAGCTCGCGGGCAAGGTCGGCGGCAAAGTCCGACAAATACGTTATCTCCGAAGCAACCGTCGGCGTGGTTCCGTAACCGCGCAGGTCGGGGGCGATGACGTCGTAGCCGGCTTCGCGCAGCGCGACGGCTTGTGGATCCCACAGGGTGTGGTCGAACGGGTGGCCATGGATGAGCAGAATCATGCTTCCGACGCTGCTCGCCCCCGCGGGCCGCGGAAACGGCCAGTTCCCACCTTGCGGCCCGAACGGCGCGGCCACCCACTGCCGCGCCGCCCGGGCGATTCATTGTTGGTACACGCTTTCGGCGGAGTCAACGCCTAAGTTCCGATGACTTTCCGATAGTTTCAGTCAAGCGCCTCAAAAACTATCGGACGACGTCCAGCCACAGCACGATGCCCGTGATGTTGTGCAACACGGCGGCCACGCCCGCGCGGATGGCCGCCCCGCAGCGCTCGGCGGTGAACGACGTCGGGTCGTACGTCGAGGACGCGCCGAGCCCCTCCCCGCGGAACGACGCGCCCGACCAGTCCGCCGCCGTCACGTTCTGGGTCGGCTCGGCGACCTCCGCGCCCACCACGAGGAACTGCTGCGACAGGTGGCTCGCGGTGACCACGGCCAGCGGGTCGACGAGCTCGTTGCCGGCGCTCACGATCAGGTCGGGCTTCAGGTCGACCGCCTTGGAGATGCCCGGCACGAGGTCGCCGTCGGCCGCGATCGTGCGGAGGCTGACGTCCTCGGCCTTGGCCCACTCCCTGACCGCCGCCACCAGGGCGTTGGTCGGCTCGTCATGCCCGGCCGTGAGCAGCACGACCCGGTAGCCCTTCGGCGGGTGGACGTCGTTCCACGAGCCCGGCTTCGGCGTGATCGTGCCCTCCGGGGTCGGCGTGGCCGTGGGGTCGACGAAGCCCGCGCCGAGCGCCCCGATCGCGGTCGGCATCGGGTGCGGCCGCGACCAGTCGTCGTCGGGGTTGCCGCAGCCGGCGCTCACGCCGGCGAGCGCGGCGACCGCGGCGAGCGTGGCGACGGCCCGAGGCAGGGAGCGCACGTCGAAAGGTCCTCTCGGGGGTGGTGGGTGTTGCGCGCTCCTTCTTATCCCAGTTCAGCCCCGATCCGAGCCCATGCTTCCTGATCTTGGCCGCCTGCTTCCGGCGGTTCGCTCCCGGTCCGACTGATGTTCACCCACGGCGTGCAGCGTGCACTGGCTTACCGAAGGAGTCGCATGCCACGCCCCGTCCGCTCGGCCCTCTTCCTCGCCGTCTTCCTGGGGATCACCCTCTTCGACGCCGGGCCGGCCCTCGCACACGGTTTCAGCTCGACCGTCTACGTGGACGTCGCCAAGGGTGACGGCGGGAAGGTGCGAACCACGCTGGGTCTCGAGTACGACCTGTTCGTGGTCTCCACCGCGGACGCGGAGAAGGACGATCCGCTCTTCCGTGCCGGGACCGACGCCTTCGACGGTCAGGACGACGGGGCGATGGCCGCCGCCCTCGACAAACACGCCGACCAGGCCGTCAAGTACGTCACCCAGCGGTTCACGGTCACTTCCGGCGGCAAGGCCTGCACCGCCACGCGTACGGGCGACTTCACGATGGGCCGGCGGGAAGGCGTGCCCTACACGACGCTTTTGCTCGACTGGTCCTGCCCTTCGGGGGCGGACCAGCACGAGGTGCGCAGCGGTCTCTTCCCGGACGGGGAAGGTTACGTCAAAGGCACCAAAACCATTGTCACGTACGAGATAGACGGTCATTCCGGAAGCGCGGCGCTCGACACGAACACGCCGTCGTTCTCCACCGCTCAGACCTGGTACGAGCGTTTCTGGGAGTTCTTCCGCCTCGGCGCCGAGCACCTGCTCACCGGAATCGACCACATTCTCTTTCTGCTGGCGCTGATCGCCGGCTCCCGGCGTCCACGGGAGATCGTGCTGGCCGCGACCAGCTTCACGCTCGCGCATTCCGTCACGTTCATGCTCGCCGCGCTCGGCGTCGTCCAGGTGCCGGCCCGGGTCGTCGAGCCGGTCATCGCGCTCTCCATCGCCGTGGTCGCCGCCTGGTATCTCTTCCGGGTCTGGCGTCGCGGCGACCACGCCACCGACCTGGAAACCGCCGGTGGCAGCCATTTCAGCCTGGACCGGGCGGGCTGGACCCGGCTGGGCGTGGTGTTCTGCTTCGGACTCGTGCACGGTCTCGGTTTCGCCGGCGCGCTCGGCATCAACGAGGCGTGGTCCTGGACCCTGCTGTGGTCGCTGCTGGTCTTCAACGTCGGCATCGAAGTCGTTCAGTTGACGCTCATCGCGATGGTTTTCCCGCTTTTGGTGGTGCTGCGCCGCCGTTCGCCGCGAGCGGGTCTCTGGACCACCGGCGCGATTTCCGCGGGCGTGTCCCTTATGGGGCTGATCTGGTTCGTCCAGCGCGTGTTCGGCCTGTGAGTTTCCTGGAAGGGACATGCATAGCTACGTGATCATTCACGCCTGGTTCACCGGCTGCCGACAGCTTGATCTTGCTTCATCCCTCTCATCTCAATCGGAAAAGAGGAACAGAAACCGATGAGAACGAGCCTTGTACGCCGCCGGATGGTCGCGACGGCCACCGCGGCGTTCCTGGGTCTCGGTGTGGCCCTCGGCAGTGGGCTGGCCGCTCCCGCCCTCGCCGCCGACACCGCCACGCTGTCCAGCGTCATCCTCGGCGTGGGCGCCAACGAGTCCCAGCGGATCGTCACCTGGTACTCCTCGGCCGACACCGCCCAGCAGATCCAGGTCGCGCCGACCGCCGAGCTCGTGAACGGCGAGTTCCCGGCGTCGGCGATCACCTTCGCCGCGGCCGGCTCCGCCAACATCGCCACCAGCGGTGGGTTCAACCGGCACGCCACCATCACCGGCCTGAAGGAGAGCACGGGGTACTCGTACCGCGTGGGCTCCGAGGGCAACTGGTCCTCGACGTACGCGTTCAAGACGCAGGACTTCGAGGGCGACTACGACTTCCTGTTCTACGGCGACCCGCAGATCGGCTCGTCCGGCGACGTCGCCCGCGACCAGGCCGGCTGGGTGGACACGGTAAACGTGTCGACGGCCGCCAACCCGAACGCCGAGCTCCTGGTGTCCGGCGGCGACCAGGTCGAGACGGCCAACACCGAGGCGCAGTGGAACGCGTTCCTCGCCCCCGAGCAGCTGCGTCAGTACCCGTGGGTCGCCACCATCGGTAACCACGACGTCGGCGGCAAGGCGTACGAGCAGCACCTCTACACGCCGAACACCGACCGGTCCGCCGCGTTCTACGCGAACGGCGCTCCGACCGGCGCGCAGTCCGGTGGCGACTACTGGTTCATCTACAAGGACACGCTGTTCATCGACCTGAACAGCAACAGCTACACCACCACTTCCGGCGGTGGCGGCGATGCTGCGCACGTCCAGTACGTCACCGACACCATCAAGGCGCACGACGGCGAGGCGAAGTGGACGGTGCTGGTCTACCACCACTCGATCTACTCGCCGGCCGACCACGCCAAGGACGCTGACAACAAGGTGCGCCGGGTCGACTTCCCGACCACGTTCTCGAACCTCGGCGTGGACCTGGTCCTGCAGGGCCACGACCACAGCTACTCGCGTAGCTACGAGATCAAGAACGGCGCGAAGGCCAACCCGGACGAGAAGCCGGGCCAGGCCGACGTGTACACCGGCCCGGGCGGCGTCATCTACGTGACGGCGAACTCGGCCTCCGGCTCGAAGTACTACGACATCACCGCTCCGGACAACAGCGGCACCAGCGGCGCGGGCAACGGCGCCGACCCGCTGGACCCGGGCAACTACTGGTACAACTCGGTGCAGAACCAGGAGCACGTCCGCTCCTACGTCAAGGTCGAGGTCCGCAACGACAAGCTGGTCGTCCAGGACCTCCGCAGTGGCACCTGCGCCGCCCCGAACGCGGCCGTCGAGCTCGGCCGGTCGCCGTGCGCCGACACCGGCCAGGCGGTCGGCTCCATCGTGGACAAGGTGACGATCCACCCGTACCACGCCGATGGCCAGGACATCCAGGTCAACGTGCCGAACCCGGCTCCGGGCGAGTTCGGCTGGACGATCGACGGCTACAACGGCCTCGTCGACCTCGGCACCGCGTCCGAGCGCAACGGCCAGTACTTCGCGTCGACCGGGTCGATCAACCCGATCGTCGTGTCGGACAGCCGCCGCTCGCTCGCCCCGTGGTCGATCTCGGCCAGCGTCGGCGACTTCAAGGACGGCGCCAAGTCGTTCCCGGGCTCGTACCTCGGCTGGTCGCCGGTCGTGTCCTACGCGGGCGCGGGCGCGACGGCCGGTCCGGCCGTGGCCTCCGGCTTCGACGACCAGGGTCAGGGCCTGTCGGTCTCGCGTGGCCTCGGCTTCGCGGCCCAGGGTCACGACCGCGGCACCGCCAAGCTGGGCGCCGACCTGGACCTGAAGGTTCCGGACAGCGTCGACAAGGGCAACTACCGCGCCACCCTCACGATCACTGCGCTGAGCAGCTGATTCTGTTCCCGGGGCAGGCGTTCACGCGAACGCCTGCCCCACCGCATCGCCCCGAGGACCCCACGATGAAGACCACCCTCGTTCGCACCGCCGCCGCGGCCCTGCTCGCCGCCGTGGCGGCTTTTTCGTCGCCCGTGCCGGCCCTCGCCGACGAGGGTGACGTCACCTGGACCGTCCGCACGGCCTCCAACGCCTTCGGCACCGACCGCTCCAGCTACAGCTACTCGGTGAACCCGGGCGGCACGGTCCAGGACGCCCTGGTCGTCGCCAACCGCGGCAAGACCCCGCTCAACCTCGGCGTCTACACGGCCGACGGCTACACGACCGCCACCGGCCAACTCGACCTGCGCGGCCGGACCGACAAGCAGACCGGCATCGGCGCCTGGGTGAAGGGCAGCCGGGCCACGATCGCGGTCCAGCCGGGCAAGACGGCCGAGGTGCCGTTCGCGGTGACCGTCCCGCGGAACGCCACGCCCGGCGACTACGTGGGCGGCATCGTCACCACGCTGACCCAGCCCGACGACGCGGCCGGCATCAACGTCGAGCGCCGCCTCGGCATCCGGATCAAGCTCCGAGTGAGCGGGGATCTCAAGCCCGCGCTGACGGTCGAGGACCTGCACCTCGACTACGCGGGAACGTTCAACCCGTTCGCCAAGGGTCACGCCATCGTCTCGTACACCATCCACAACACCGGCAACGCGACGCTTTCGGCGCAGCAGGCGGTGACCGTGGAGGGGCCGTTCGGCTGGCTGAAGACCGGCGCCGCCACGATCGCCGCGCCGCCCGAGCTGCTCCCGGGCGAGTCGTGGAAGGTCTCGGTCCCGGTCAAGAGCGTCGCCCCGGCCTTCGACGTGGCGGTCACCGCGTCGCTGACTCCGCTGCTGACCGACGCCTCGGGCTCGACGACCTCGCTCGACAAGGTGAGCACCACGGTGCACGGCTTCGTCGTGCCGTGGACGCTGCTCGTGGTCGTCCTGCTTCTGGTCGCGCTGATCGTCGGCGCGGTGTACCTGTCCCGGCGTACGCGGTCCCACCGCAAGGACCGTGAGGACGCCCGGGTCAAGGAGGCCGTCGAGAAGGCTCTGCGGGAGAAGGAGTCCCAGGCGAGCTGAGGCGGGGTCAAGTGCCGGCCTTGGACTGCAGGTGGTTCCAGTAGAGGCGGCCCACCCTGGCCATCACGGCGCCGATCAGCCGGTCGGCGGCGGGCACGCTGTGGCTGGCCGCGATCTGGTGGACCAGCGCCGCCTGGGCCGCCTTCTGCTCCACCGCGACCCGGCTCGTGGTCGAGGCGTCGTGCAGCCGGAACGCGGCGAGGCTCTCGGCCTGCCCGACCAGTTCACCGTGGTCGAGCAGGCGTACCCACATGTCGAGGTCCATGAGCAGCCGCTGGTCGCCGGAGAAGCCGCCGGTGGCTTCGAAGGCCGTGCGCCGGAAGAGCACCGAGCCCGGCTCGCCGATCGGGTTGCCCCCGTGCCGCACGATCGCGCGCGCCACCTCGCCGCCGGTGCGCCGCCCGATCAGCCCGCGCAGGCCGCCGCCGGTGTCGATCGTGCCGCCCTCGGCGTCGATCAGGTCCCGCCGGCAGGCGACCAGCGCCGCCGACGGCGCGACCCGCATGGCCGCGACCTGCGTCTCCAGGCAGCGCGGATAGATCATGTCGTCCGCGCACAGCACCTTGACCAGCGGCGAACCGGTGAGCGCGACCACCCGATTCCAGTTCTCCGGCATCGGCAGCACGGTCTCGTTCCGCTCGAGCCGCACCCGTGGATCGGAGAAACCGGCCACGATCTCACCGGTGTCGTCGGTCAGCCCGTTCTCCAGGACCACGACCTCGAAGTCCCGGAACGTCTGCGCCAGCACGCTCTCCACCGTGCCCCGGATGTACCGCCCCGCCTGGTAGGCCGGGATACACACGCAAACCGGTGGAACCACACCGAAAAGGCTATACGTTTCGCCGGGCGGTCACTGCCGGTTCTCCAGCGTTCGCAGGCCGGCGCCGTCGACGACGTAGGCGCTCGCCATCGGGTCGGACGCGGTCGCCAGGCCCATGATCGCCGCGCCCACGGACTCCGGGGTCGACGTCAGACCCGCGCGGAACTGCTCCGGATCCTTTTTCCCGTACGCCTCGACCGCGGCCTCGCCGACCGCGGTGCCGGGCGTGATCAGCGGCAGCACCGTCGTCATCGCGATGCCCAGGTCCCGGGCCTCGCCCGCCGCGTAGCCGGTGATCAGCCGTACGGTGGCCTTCGCGCCGGCGTAACCGCCGCTGAGCGGTGAGCCGCGCAGCTCGGCGCCGCTGCCGAAGATGACGACCCGCGAGCCGGGCGCGAGCGGAGTCCGCAGCGCGGCCCGTAGCCAGGAGAACGCGATCCGGACGTCGGTGTGCCAGTTGGTCGAGAACGTCTCCCAGGTCTGCCCGGTCAGCGGCCCCATCGCCGGGACCGCGCCCGCCGTCACGACCAGCAACTCGGGGTTCCGGTCGGCGAGCACCTTCTCGGCGAAGGTCTCGTCTGTCGCGTCGCCCTGGATCCCCTGGTCGGGCTCGACCCGGCGGGCGACCACCGTCACCCGCGCCCCGGCGTCACGGGCGGCCCGGGCGACGCCGAGCCCCAGGCCGCGGGTGCCGCCGACCACGACCACGGACTTTCCTGCCATTGCTGTCATCGTTTCCTCCAGTGAGCTGATGTCAGCTATGGAGATCCGGCCCGGCGGGCAGAGTCACCGGCTGCCCGAAAATCGGCAGCAACTCCGGCTGCAGGAAGATGTGGATCCGCCGGATGCCGCCGCGGTCCGGGTCGAGGACCTGCAGGGCGTGCGCCTCGCCGTTCAGATACATGGCGTACGTGGGCTGGCCGTTGGCGGTCGGGGTCACCGGACGCATCGCGAACCGTCCCGGCTCGAGCAGCACGTGCCCGCCCAGGAAACCGAGCACCGCGTCGCGCCCAGCGAACCAGGTGGCGT
This sequence comes from Paractinoplanes globisporus DSM 43857, assembly GCF_000379645.1. GTDB lineage: Bacteria > Actinomycetota > Actinomycetes > Mycobacteriales > Micromonosporaceae > Actinoplanes > Actinoplanes globisporus. Next base: position 103,750 of record NZ_KB903307.1, on the reverse strand, counting down.
GCGGCGGCATCTCCAGCGTGACGTCCTCGCGCAGCACCGCCGCGAGGGCGCCGACGTCCGCGCGCTCGAACGCGTCGACGTACCGGATCAATTTGGCCTTAAGACCGGCGTCGCCGGGCTCGCTGAGCTCGTCTGGCTCGGGCGCCTCCCGTGAGATCCGCTCCCGGGCGCGCAGCAGGGCACTGTTCACCGCGACCCGGGTCATGCCGAGGGCCTCGGCCACCTCCTCGGCGGGCAGGTCCGCGACGTCCCGCAGGAGCAGAGCCGCCCGCTGCTTCGCCGGCAGGTGCTGCAGTGCGGCGACGAAGGCGAGGCGCACCTGCTCGCGCGTGCCGGCCGCGTCCGCCGGATCGATCGGCAGCGGCCCCACCCAGCGGGTCTCGGCGGGCGCCGGCCGGGCCCGTGCCACCCAGTCGGTGGTCGGGTCGTCCAGCCCGGCCGGCAGCACGCGACGGCCTTTCTGCGCTCGCTCGAGTGACCGCAGACAGACGTTCGTGGCGATCTGATGCAGCCACGTCCGCATCGAGGCCCGGCCCTCGAACCCGTCGAAGCCCCGCCACGCCCGCAGGTACGTCTCCTGAACCGCGTCCTCGGCGTCGGCGCCCGAACCGAGCATCCGGTAGCAGTGCGCCAGAATCTCCCGCCGCAGCGGCTCCGCCGCCTCCGCGAACCCCGTCTCGTCCGCCACAGTCCCTCCTCTCCCTGTATAGATACGCGCGCGAGCCGCAATTCACCGGGATCCTCGCCCATTTCTCGGAGCGGCTTTCGCCCGGCTGGTCCTAGCTCGTCGCGGCGGCGAGGCGGGCTACCAGCTTCCTGATGTGGTCGATGAGTTCCGGGGGCTCGTGGACCTGGAAGTCGAACCCCTTGCCGGCCACGTAGATGGCCAGCTCATCCAGTGAGTTGGAGCCGGCCCGCAGGGTGCAGCTGTGGTCGTCGATCGGCTCCAGCGCTGCGGTGGTGGGCGTGATCCGCTCGGCCGCGGTCTCGGCGCTGACATGCAGGGTGAACCGGGCCTGGTAGCGGTAGGCCGAAGTGGAGATTGCCCGCGAGGTGTAGCCGCTGAGGTCAGGGTCCGGTGGGGTACGGGGAGTGAACCGGGGGCCGTGGGGTGTGCGGGGGTCCAGGCGGTCCACGCGGTAGGTACGCCAGTCCTGGCGGTCGACGTCCCAGCCGATGAGGTACCAGCGCCGGCCCGTGTGGACGAGCCGGTGCGGCTCGGTCGCACGGATGCTGCTGGTGCCGTCGTGGCTGCGGTAGTCGAAGCGCAAGCGCAGCGAGTCGCGGCAGGCGGCGGCGATCGCGGTGAGGGTGCTCGGGTCGACGGTCGGGCCGGTGTCGATCATCGGCACCGTCGCCGACCGTAGGCTGTTGATCCGGTGGCGCAGCCGGGACGGCAGAACCTGTTCCAGCTTGGCCAGGGCCCGTACCGAGGTCTCCTCGATGCCGGTGATCGAACCGCCGACGGCCGTACGCAGGCCCATCGCCACCGCGACCGCCTCGTCGTCGTCGAGCAGCAGCGGTGGAAGATCCGCCCCGGCGCCGAGCCGGTAGCCGGCGGTGCCCGCGGTGGCCAGCACGGGATAGCCGAGGGCGCGCAGCCGGTCGATGTCCCGGCGCACGGTGCGCGGCGTAATCTCCAACCGCTCGGCCAGCTCGGCGCCGGACCAGTCGCGCCGGGTCTGCAGGAGCGACAGCAGCCGCAGTAGTCGTGCCGAGGTTTCCCACATGGTTCGAAGTCTGTCATTCGCCTAGGACTGAACCTGACCTAACCGGCTCGTAGCGTTCTCGGTATGGAGAACAACAGCGAGATTCGGCCCTTCACCATCGACATTGCCCAGGCCGACCTGGACGATCTGCGGGATCGGCTCGGCCGGACCAGGTGGACCACGGACCTGCCCGGTGTCGGCTGGAGTCGCGGCGTGCCGGTGAGCTACCTCAGAGGGCTGGCCGAGTACTGGCGCGATGGGTACGACTGGCGTGTCCACGAGCGGGAGCTGAACGGGTACCCGCAGTTCACCACCGAGATCGACGGGCAGAACATCCACTTCCTGCACGTACGCTCGCCCGAGCCGGACGCGCTGCCGCTGATCTTGACCCACGGGTGGCCGGGTTCGATCGTGGAGTTCCTGCCGGTCATCGGCCCGCTGACCGACCCCCGCGCCCACGGCGGTGACCCGGCGGACGCGTTCCACCTGGTGATCCCGTCGATCCCCGGCAGCGGACTCTCCGGCCCGACCGGCGAGGCCGGCTGGGACACCAATCGGGTGACCAGGGCGTTCGCCGAGCTTATGGACCGGCTCGGCTACGAACGCTACGGCGCGCAGGGCGGCGATACCGGCGCGGTCGTCTCGCCGGGCCTCGGCCGACTCAACCCCGGCAAGGTCGTCGGCGTGCACGTGAACGGGGTGTCCGCGTTTTCCGACGTCAACCCGGACGAGATGGGCGAGCTGACCGAGGCCGAGCAGGCCCGGCTGAAGCGCATGGAGTACCTGAGATCCGAGCAGTCCGGCTACGTGATGATGCAGATCAGCCGGCCGCAGACCTTGGCACACGGGCTGCACGACTCCCCGGCCGGGCAGCTGGCGTGGATCGTGGAGAAGTTCAAGGAGTGGACCGACCCGGCCGCCGAGCTGCCCGAGGACGCGGTGGACCGGGACCTGCTGCTCACCAACGTGATGCTGTACTGGCTGACCGGAACGGCCGGGTCATCGGCGAACAGCTACTACGAGACGGCGCATGCCGGAGCCTGGGGCGCGAGCGAGCGGTCCACGGTGCCGACCGGGGTCGCGGTGTTCCCGCTTGACGTATCGATCCGGCGGACCCTCGAGCTCGAACACACCATCGTGCACTGGTCCGAGTTCGGCCGCGGCGGGCATTTCGCCGCGATGGAGGCCCCGGATCTGCTGGTCGGCGACATCCGCGAGTTCTTCGGCTCGCTGCGCTGAGCCGATGTCAGAGCGCGCGAACACGATTGTTGCGGGCCTCGTGGGTCACCTCGGCCAGCCGAAGCTCCTCCAGCAGCGGCGGCAGGTACATGCCGAACCGGCCGCGGTATCCCTTGCGCAACCCGTACCAGCCGCCGACCGGATTGTCCGGCGAGCGCCCCCACGCCTCAACCGTGCCGTCGCCCGCGGGCTTGTTCTCGTCGGCGGCGCCGAGCGGCACCCAGTCGCCCTTCTCCCGAAGCCACGCGTGCAGATCCTCGACCGCCCGCAGCCGGTAGGTGAGCCGGGTCGACCCGACCTGGCAGACCAGCGCGGGCGGGTCGGCGGCCTCGTCGCGATACATGGTGTACTCCGACGACCCGGGCGGTGTCCGCAACACCCACGGATCTTCCTTGGTCCCCCCAGCCATGACCCCTCCTCGTCCCCCTGACTCTAGGTGGCCAGATACGCGTGCCATCCGAAATTGGTCCCGGGACGGCCAATTCCGCACGTCCGTGCGGTTTCGATCTGGTGGATTCCCGGAGCCCTTCGCCGCGGCGACCGATGAGAACGCGCGACTGAGCCGGTCTACCCAGGCAGAGACCATGGGAGGACGACATGACGTCGATCAAGTTGGGCGTGCATCTGCCGGTGGCGGGGCAGGTCGCGTCACCGGCGAGCATTGCTGAGGTCGCCGAGGAGGCCGAGCGTATCGGGCTGGACTCGGTCTGGTCCTGGGATCGTCTGATGCGGCCGACGGTGCCGATCGCCATGGGCGGCCCGGGCGGGCCGGTCATGGAGGCGCCGGACGACTTCGCGTCGGTGTACGACCCGATCGAAACGTTGACCTATGTCGCGGCCCGCACGAGCCGAATCAGTCTGGGGACCAGTGTGCTGGACGCACTCTTCCAGAGCCCGGTCATCCTCGCTCGCCGGCTCGCCACCCTCGACCGGCTCAGCGGCGGTCGGCTCATCGCCGGCATCGGCCAGGGCTGGATGGCGCAGGAGTTCGAGGCCGCGGGCGTCTCGATGAGCACGCGTGGCGCGGGATTCGAGGAGCACTTGCTGGCCATGCGTGCGGTCTGGGGACCCGATCCCGTGAGTTTCGCGGGCCGGCACTACCGCATTCCCGAAGCCGACATCGGCCCGAAGCCGGTACGCGCGGGTGGCCCCGGCGTGGTGGTGGGCGCCGGCGCTCCGTCGGCGCTTCAACGCGCGGGACGGCTCGGTCTGGGACTGACGCTGGTGATTTTCGACTGGAACACGGTCAGCGAAAGCATCGCGACGTTCCGGGCGGCGGCGGGCGCCGCCGGTCACGAGCCGGATGCGCTGCCGATAATGTTGCAGGTGAACGGCAACGTCACCGAAGATCCGGTACGCGAGCCCGGACCGCTGCTCGGCTCGCCCGAGCAGGTCGCGGCCGACTTGGAGAAGGCCGCGAAGCTGGGCGTCGGCCACGTCTTCTGGCATTTCGACGAGAACCCGCTTCGATCGCTTCCGCTCCTGGCGCAGCTGCGCCGCGCCTGACCAGCCGACCGGCCGTGACAGTCCGGGGGTCGTGCCCCCGGACTGTGCCGCGTGGGCGGTCGGCGCCCGGTCTCAGACCGTGCGGAAGGCGTACCAGATCCGGTCGTCGGTGCCGGTCTGGTGGTGGGCCATGTCGCAGTCAAAGAGGATCAATTGCTGGCCTCGAACGTCGTTGCCGTCGTTGCCCCCGGCGACCGCCAGGCACCGGCCGCTCTTACGGTTCTTCAGGTAGTTCAACGACGAGGTCGGGATGTTGGTCGTCGAGGACGGGGATGCGCCCTGAGCGACGAACGTCCACTGCTGGTCGGTGTTGCCGTTCTGGCGATCCCACTGGATGACTCCCGAGCCGTTGGCCGTCGCTCCGCCGCTGACTCCCATGACCTTCTGGCTGTTGGCGTTGATCAGGAAGAACCAGTCGTCGCCGTCCGGGTCGTAGACCTGCCATTCCTGCTCGGTGCGGTACGTGCCAGGGTTGCCCGGAACGTACGGACCGTCCCACTGGATGACCTTGCCCCCGTTGACGGTGCTGTTACCAGCGACGGCGGCGTAGTAGTTGGTGGCCGTGTTTTCAAACGTGTACCACCTGCCGGTGGACGGAGCGGCAGCCCGCGCGATGCCCGGACTGAGCACCACCACTGCAAGACCGGCCAAGCCCGCTGCGATGACGGATCGAACGCGTCTCATTCTTTACCCCCGTAAAGACGACGATATCGAAGGCCATCTTTCCAGCGACGCCCTGGCGTATCAATGCCCGGCGAAGGGGAGCGGCGACGACGCGAGCATCAGCCCGACCCGCAGACCGTAAACGCGTGGGGTCCGGGGGCTTGCCCCCGGCGTGGGGTCTGGGGCTCGGGCCCCAGGAGAAATAGCACCAGTTGATGGCTCGCGCTTTCCGCGAGCAAACCTCGCCCAAACTGGTGCCCCCGGCAGGATTCGAACCTGCGCTTTCGCCTCCGGAGGGCGACGGTCGTGCCAGATGGTTCAGGCCACTGACCAGGACGAACGCCGCAGCGAGTCCGCAAACCTCCTGAACTTGGCCGCTCATTTGCCGCGTCCGGCGGATCCAGCCCTCCAACGGGGGCGTTGGCCGGCCGCCCGGCCCGACTCGGCAGACGCACGCCCCCCTCTTCCGCCAGTCCACTGTGACGACCCCTGTCGGGCGCATCGCCACAAGCGGTCCCAACTTGATCAGCACTAGTCATACGCCACTATCTGACAGATGGGGTCCTAGTCTCGACCCTGCGTAGCGGCAGTGATTCAATCGGTGCATGGCCGCCGTCTTGATCCCAATCAACGGGTCGGTGCTGGCCTGGGCGATTCGCGAAGCGGGCCTCACCGACACGGAGGTTGCGACCCGGCTCGGCGTGCCAGTGACCACGGTGAAGAGCTGGGTGGCCGGAGCGGCGGAGCCAAACAAGACCAACTTTGATCGGCTCATCCGGCTGCTTGATCGACCCGAGTCGTTCTTCTTCTTGGCATCACCACCACCGCCTTCTGCGAGCACTGCTCGCTTTCGCGGCTCGGCCGGCGGTGCCCGTGTTCATGAGCCATCGCCTGACGACTTGAAGGCTGTCAAACTCGCGCAGAGTCTGCAGCGGGTTTCTCGTTGGCTTGCCGAGACGAGCGACAAACACGCGTTCGTGCCACCTGCGGCTCTAAAAGATCAGCCAGAAGCCGTTGCGGACAGGATGAGAGCGTGGCTTAGCTGGTCGACCACGGATCAGATCAAGGCAACAGAGTTTGAGGTTCCGAAGCTCCTGAGGGAGCGCATTGAGGCCAACGGTGTCGTCGCGCTGAATGTCACGCTTAGTGAGGGGGGCTTCCGCGGGTTCTCGCTGCCCGACATGGTCGCTCCGATATTGGCGATCAACACTCGGGATGACACTCGCGCACGAACATTCTCATATGCTCACGAATGTTCCCATCTCATGCTGGGCGACGAATCAATATGTGATGTCGTCCCCGGGAGTCAAGTCGAGCGCTGGTGTGATGCGGTCGCCGGCGCCTTCTTGATGCCAGGGCCAACGCTGCGAACATACGTGGCGCAGCAATTTGGTGAAGTCAGTGTTAGCACGTTTGAGCAGGTTCGACGCGCTGCGAATCGATTCAGCGTCAGTCTACGCGCCATGGCCTACCGCTTGGAGCTTATCGGACTGGCTGCGCAAGGCCTATACCAGCTAATTGACCAGGTGGCGTCCAAGGAGTCTAGGCGCGGCTTCGCTGTAGGCGGCCCGCGGCAGACGCGAGCCCGCGTCCGACTTCAACGCTATGGCCGCGGGTACGTAGGACGTCTTATTGATGCGGAGCAAGCTGGAGATCTTGATCCCGCAGACTTGATCGACATCCTTAGTCTCTCCCGCGCTGATCTGAAGGAACTGCGTAAGATCTACTCCGAGGGCGCATCGGAGTGAGTTCGCCAATCTATCTGCCGGACGACCGCGCCTTCTTCTCCTTTTTGGAGATGACACCCTCGAATCAGCACGTCGCACTGTGCGAGACCATGGGTGTGCTTGTCGTTGACCGTACCTTGCGATTCCCGCCGGAAGTCTGCGACGACGTCAAGAGGAAGGCAGACCTCGAAGCCGATGCCCGCTTGTGTATCTGGATGGATGCTATCCGTGCCAGCATGGATTGCACGATTTCCTGGGGAGCGAAACGTAAAGCGCAAGGATGGGCGCAGGCCAACGGTTACCCCGAGGGACTTGACCCGGTGGTCGACGGTCGGCAGGGAACCTGCATCGTTGCAGTTGTTGGCTACGTCATGGAACTCACGGCAAGCGGCCTGACATGCACTGTGATCACCAATGACTTCCGTTCGCGCCCCGGCCGCGCGCCGCTTGGCGAGGTCTGTGGCAAGCTGGGCGTAGATACGGTTACTCCGATGGACTTCGTTAAGGCCGTAATAAAGCCTTTGATGGCCTAATTTCCTATACTGGCTGAATGTCCCGATATGGGGCGTCGAGGTAGTGGCTTAAAACGGGCCGAGGGCGACTTTCTTGCTCGGCAAGTAGGCGTATGAATGCTTCGCAGAATAGGAGCAATGCGCGCGACGGATCACTCAAAACCTGCTGGCCATTGAAGTCGACAACCGGATATACGGAGCCATTGTGTGCCTGTCGATCGTAGCCCTTTGTGGGATCGGCTACGACGTACCTTCCGCGCATTCTTGCACCGTCCGGGTCCAGCTCATGCAGCAGCGTTAGTCCGCACATGTGTGAGCTGTCGTCCGAAGACGGGTCAAGTAGCCGACGCTGGCCTGCCAGAATTCCAGGATCCAGGACGCAGGTCAAGTCAGGCTTGCGAGCATCGGCCAGTGAGGCCAGGTGCTGTCCGACGGTTTCAGGTGCAGTGTCGGCGTCGTAGGCGAAGAGCGCAAATGTAGGGCTCCGATATTGCTCTGCCGGTTGCAGGGCTTGCACAGAGTCCTTCTTCTTTGCTGCATCCTCAACGCCTGCCTTTACAAGACGACTCTTGATCTCGATGCAGAGGCGGATTTCTTCGACTGGATATAGAAGTTGATTCGTCTGTGCAAGGATGGTCGGTGAGTCGATGCGATCAAAGAGTAGTAGATCCATTTGCTTGGAATATTTCCCCCTACCGTCGAATAGCAAACCGGTGCCGATGCCAAATCGCCCGGGGATAAGGTTTTCCAGCAAGCGTGCCAGTGACAGCTCGTTTTCGCGACCTCGCTCGGCCTGGTGTGCGATCAGACGGTTGAACACCTCGACCTCCGCTTGTAACCGCTGGAGGGTTCCTGTCCAATATTCGTCTATGATCCCCATCGGCAACCCTTCGTCAGACCGGGTCGGGGGCCTCGATGCCTAACGCCCGTCGGCCGCCCGGCGCGCAGGCCGAGCTGTCATAGCTAGCCGAGAAGCCTATCGGGACGGGGTTGGCGACGCGCGTCGGCAGCACGGGCTACGGTTGCCGCGGATCGGCAGGCTGGTGGATCAAGTGCCGACGTTCTGGCTGGCCGCTGGGATTTGGGCGCGGCGCTCCTCGACGATCCGTGGCTTTACGGGGGCGGTCGTTCATCGAACATGCGTACTATCGGCGAGTGGGCGGCACGAACCTGGAACGAGAGGCAGCGCAGGCGCGGACGGCGTACTTCGCTGCGGCTCGGCGATTTACGGAAGCGTTCGCATCAGTGCTTGCTGTTGGCGTTCCGCTCGACCCAGGCCGATCCGGCCATGTACGTGAATGGACCCGAGCCGATGTCGAAGTGCTCCGCGAGCTGCACGTAGCGTTGGGAGACGTCCTGGATACGCGGCGCCGATGGGACGGTACGCGTCGAGGCGGCAGTGACCCTCGGCGATGAGGGGGTCTTCGGGTCGGCCCTCGGCCGCTGTCGCTAGAACCTCCGGAACCACCACATCGGCCGGCGTAGTCGCATCGGCCTGAAGAGCGAAACGCGCCACCAGTTCCGCACGACATAACGTAGAAGAACGATCATGGCAGCCGCGGCGGCGATCCCTCCGATGATCCATAGGGCTCCGACGCCGGCAACCGATCCCCAGTTGCCGATACGGGTGCCAACTGCGGACCAGTCCGGAGACAGCCAGCGGTAGCCAGCAATGAGGGCGACGACGACTCCGACAGCGCCGAGCACGGTCAAGAGCGCCGGAGCCACGCCACGGGCGATTCGGGCGCCGGCGAACCAGCGGTAGTGACGGGCGCCGAATTCCCGGCCCGCCTGATCTGTCGCGGCATTCCAGAAACGGCCCATCCCGTCATACCTCCAAGATCTACAACACACGTGACCGGCGCAGCGAGGCGCGCTGCAGCGAGCTTCTTCGATTGGAGCAGCACTTGGCCTGGTTTCTCTACGGGTCGTACCGCCTTTCGAGCCAGATGCCAACATGCCGACTGGAGGCGGAGTGAGCGTGGCGAGCGTGGGCGTGGTTGAGCGTCGCTCGATCAGAGAGAATGAGCCGGTGACGACGACTGCGCAGCCAGATCCGGAAGCCGAGTGGTGGACGACCAAAGACGTTGCGGCGTATCTCGGCATCGAGCCGGCTGCCGTCAGCACTTACCGGAAGCGTGGCCAAATGCCAGCGCCTGATCAAACGATCGGCAGCCGTACCCATCTCTGGCAGCCGGTCAGGATCACTAGCTGGCAGGAGTCGCGTGTACGTGCGGGGGTCGGTGGTCGGCCCCGCGGCAGCGGCAAGTCCCCAACCGCCGATCTTGCCGAGATCGACACACCGACGCCGGACGATGTCAGCCGATGGGTTGTGCATGGGAGCAGGCCGCTATACGAGAGTGAGTGGATCAAGCTCTACATGACCGATGTGGAGCTGCCGGACGGCCAGCGCTTCGAGCACCACACGGTGTGGATGCCCTCGGCGGCGATGACTGCCATGCTGAACGACGATCTCACCCACGTACTGCTGTTGTGGCGGCATCGGTTCGTGCCGGACCTGTGGAATTGGGAACTGCCCGGCGGTCTCGTAGATGAAGGGGAAGAGCCGGCCCAGACCGCAGCACGAGAGATCGAAGAAGAGACGGGTTACCGTCCCCGCAACATCGAGCACCTTGTGACGTTCGAGCCGATGATTGGCATGGTCAACACGCCTCACCACGTGTTCATTGCCCGAGGCGCCGAGCGGGTAGGTGAACCAACCGAGAAGACCGAGATGCAGCGCATGGAGTGGGTGCCGCTCGCGCAGGTGCCGAGCCTCATCGAGCAGGGGCAGGTCAGCAACTCAGGAACGTTGGTTGCGTTGCTGCACGTGCTCGCGATCAGTGGCCCGACGGCGCGGCGCCGCTCGTGAGCAATTGGGCAATGCGACGGCGTTGCCGGACAGATGAGGCTCGGGTGGCCAGTGCCTCGGCCGCGCGAGCCTCGGCCCGCGCTTCCTCGTGCTGGCCACGCACCGAGTAGGCCAAAGCGAGGTCGCACCGGTGTCCGGCCGCGGCGCGTGTGAACGTTGGATCGAGGCGCCCCACGGCGTCCGTCAGCTCCTGTATCGCCTCGGCTTTCCCAAGCCGGGCGAGGCAATGCCCTCGCCAACGCGCGAGGTGCACGTCGTTCAAGAACAGGTACGGCAGGCTGTCGCTACAACCTTGGTCCGGCAAGGCGCGGCCTGCTTCGTCGAGCGCGTCTTGTGCCGGGCTCGCCGCTCCCGTGGCGGCCAGCGCCTCGGCCTCGGCGGCCCACAGCCACGACCGAAGCATTGCCGGTATGTACCCGTCCGCGTCGGTGCGCGCGTGCTGAATCAGGGCCACGGCGTTCTGTGGTCGGTCAAGGTCAAGCAGCGCGTACGCCTGCTGGGCAGTGACGTGAGCGATGATCGCGCGGTCTTCACTCTCCCGAGCTGCTGACTTCGCAGTCTCGTGGAGAGACCACGCCTTATGCGGATCGCCTAGATCGAGCGCCTGCCACCCTGCCAGCGCGGAAGCCTCGGCCACAGCGGCGGCCAGCGCCGAGCGATGCGGGCCGGGGAGCGCATAGCGCCATAGGTCCGTCATCTGATCAACGTGCGCCTCGGTCTGCTGCAACAGACGGGACGCTCCGAGCTGCCGATCGAGCGCGCGGAAGGAGTCCGTCTGCGCTTCAAGCAGCGCAATTAGCGAACCGTCAAGTGTTTCCGCGGCGTTCAGCCGTGCGGAAAGATCCGCGCTATTGATCGGTGTCATCAACTGCGTTCCGCTTGGCTTGCCCACAGCGAACGGCACTGCGAACACCTCTGCGAAGAGATCGGCGTACTCGGTTGACAAGCCGCGCCGCCCGTGAATCCACTCCCGGATCATCCGCTTCAGGCTGTCGTCGTCTGGCAGAGCACCGTAGTTGGTTCGGCGAGCTGCGGCGCGTAGTTCGAGCATCAGGCGGGCGCGATGCTTCCATCCGCGCTGTTCACAGAGGCGCGGCAGGTCGGTTGCGTCCATCATCGACGGCTCCCGGTCATCGTCGAGTCACGATGCGTCTTACCGCAATGATGGCAGCCTGGCGCACGGCGGACGAGTCCCCCCGAGTCCCCTGCCGTCCTCTGACCGGAGCGGCTAGCAGCGGACAAGCTAGGTGCAACGGCCCACCACCGAGATCACAGACCCGAAGAGGGGGAGTGGTCGCTGTTGCGCAGTACTAGCTTAGTTAGTACTGTAGGCCGCAGAACTCCACAGAGGCAGTGTTGACCGAACTGCGAAGTGCGAACCGGTCAGGCGTCCTACCTCCCGTTGGGAAGCGGGGAACAGACCAGGCGGCGTCAGCAACAGGCGTTGAGGCATCGTCCTCCGGTTGAGCGTCTCTTGGCGGCGAGTGTGTGCACCTTGTCGCGAAGGGGCCGGCGTTGGGGTGGAACCCGCGTCGCCGCATTGAGCCACCCGCGGAGGTGGTCGACCCCTGGCGATCCCAGGGCGAGCGGGCGCCGGTCAAGGGCGGATATCGCGCCGATCTTCCCCGTATGTGGCTCGTGCTGTGTTGTCGCACGTCGACTGCTTGCCGATCTCTTCCGCCGGGCTGGCCCGTTTCGTCGGGCTGGCCCGGCAAGGGGGATTCACCGCACCAAATTCTCTATCTAAACGATCGATCAAATGGGAGTTGGACATGGCCTCTCTCGCATCGCTCGTCACCGTTTCTGCTGGCCAGAGCGCAGTCTGGCGGCGCTGCCGCCGATGTGACGTGCTCGCACCGCTGGCGCCCAATCAGACGCACTGCACGTCGTGCCGACAGAAGACGCAGCCCGCGTCGTTTCGCCGGCCGGCCTGCCACGCGGCATGACCGGAAGGACTCAACGACCGATGTCGATCGACTTCGAGACCGACGCCGAGCCCGACGGGCCGTCGTCGAGTGACCTGGCTGCGATCGAGGCCGAGTGGCCGCAGATCGAGGCTGATCTCGACGCGCTGAACGCCGAGATCCGAGCCCTGTACCTGACCGACCACGGCGGGCCGAGCGAGCTGGACTGGCGGCGTACGCGCCGTAGCGAGGCTGCTCTCACCCGCACCGCGGTCCGCCCGGTGCGCCCGACTAGCGGGCTGCGGCCCGCGGCCTGATGTCCCGGATCCGCGCCGCGTACTGGGACCCCGAGGGCGACCTGTACGGCCTTCCTACGTTCTGGTGGCGCGGCGCGCCCGAGGGCTACGCCACCCGCCGACAGCTTCGCGCTCGCGGCCTGTGCCCTGGCGGTCAGCCGATCGCCGCGCAGATCCTCTGGCGCGGCGTGGGCGGCGAGCGAGCGGCGTATCTGTACCGGCTCGACCTGGCCCGGCCGAAGCGGACCGCCACGCCCGCCGTTCGAGCGGCGCTCGCCAAGGCGATGCGCGCCCGGCGGACCTGTCCCACCTGCCGCCACGTGCGGCCCTACGTCATCCCGCGCTCGTTCGGCGAGTGCCTTTCCTGCGCACCCTCGGAGGTCGCCGCATGACCGTCACCAGCCCTGACCGCGTCTACCCGGCGGCGGTCGAAGACCTGATCCCGCACGCCCGCGAGCTGGCCGACAAGCTCGGCCGGCTGCCGTCGCGCAACCAGCTCAAGACCACCTTCCGCGTCGGTGCCCCGAAGGCCCGTGCGCTGCTCGACGCGATCACCCCGCCGCCCCCGGCGGACCCGTCCGCGCCGCTCGACGAGCCCACCGCGGACCCGGGTCCGGAGATCGACCTCGCCGAGGTCATCGCGGCCCACAACGTGCTCGACGACCCCTCGGCGCCCACGACAGCGCCGCAGGACACCCCGGTCGTAGACCCGGTCACGGCCGTTGCCGCCGTCGAGCCTGCCGCCGTCACGGTGGAGCCCGCGTCGCGGCGCAAGCCGGTCGTGTGGCCGGTGCTGATTCTGTGCCTGCCCGCGTTCGTCGCGATCTGGGGCGGCTGGGTCGAGATGGGGCGCCTGACCGGGTTCGGCCGGGTCACGCTGCTGCCCGGCATCTCCGACTTCCAGCTCGACACGGCGATCACCCTGCCGATCGGCGTCGAGACCTACGCCGCGTACGCGCTCTACGTGTGGCTGTCCGGCCGGGTGAACGAGACCGCCCGCCGGTTCGCCCGCGCCTCGGCGATCTCGTCGCTCGTGCTCGGCGGCCTCGGGCAGATCACGTATCACTTGATGGCCTCGGCCGGCTGGGACCACGCCCCGTGGGGAATCACCGCGGTCGTGGCCTGCATCCCCGTCGCCGTGCTCGGCATGGGCGCCGCCTTGGCCCACCTGATGCACGCCGAGCAGCACTGAGCGGCCCCGCCATGAACATCGACAACACCGACCGACGCCGATGGCAACTGCGGAACCTGACGGTCATCGAGACCTTGATCCGCGATCACGACTTGCCCGTCATGATCTGGACCGTCACCCCATTCGGCATCGCCGGCGAGCCGTACTCCGCCACCGACGACGCCGGGCGGCGGGCCGCCTTTGAAGGCTGGGCTGACGTGCTCGGCGCTGCCCGTTGGGCGCCGCAGGTCGAGGTCCGGATCACCACGCTGCGGGCCGCCGTCAAGGACTACCAGGGCGCGTCGATCATGCTGCGCGCGGTGCTCTTCGAAGGCGATTCCGCAGCACAGTAGCGCCGTAGGACGGCGACCGTGAGGACCGACCGGGCAACCGGTCGGTCTTACGCGGTGACCGCCAGAACGGCGGCACGGGCAGCCCCTTCCGCCTGGACAGCTATCAGGGGCCACCCGTCACTCCTGCATAGGGAGCGACCTCATCATGGCATCCAACGCCACCTCGAACCCCTCCGGCAGCACGCAGAACGCCTCGGGCACCGTCATCGCCGACGGCCGCCCGGTCTACGACGCCGGCCGCGGCCACCTGATGCCGGCCGGGTACGAAGCGGCCAGCGCGCCGCAGCACGGCGCGGCCCGCCGCGGTCAGGCCGGACACCAGCGCCGTGGCTAGGCCCGCGGACAACCCGACCCGGCGCCCGGCCAACCCGCCCGGCATCGACGCCGCGCGGCTGCTGGCCACCGTCGCCTCCGAGTCGCGGCCCTACACCGACCCGCACGCCGGCTACGACCGTGCCCGAGACGCCCGCCAGGCCCGCGCCGAGGGTGCGTTCCGGCGCGGTCGCCGCTGACCGCCACCGTGCGGAATCCGTTGCCCGGTAACGGGTTCCGTGCGGCGGCTGCCAGCCCTGGCAGTCGTAACCCGAGCACGAAGGAGGCCACCCATCGTGGCCGGCGAAACCACCATCACCGTCGTCGGGAACCTCACCGACGACCCCGAACTGCGGTTCACCCCGTCCGGCGCCGCGGTCGCGAACTTCCGGATCGCCTCGACCCCGCGCTACCTCGACCGGCAGTCCGGCGAGTGGCGCGACGGCGACCCGCTGTTCCTGGCCTGCAACATCTGGCGCGACCCTGCCGAGCACGTCGCCGAGACGCTCAAGCGCGGCACCCGGGTCATCGTGACCGGCCGGCTGCGGCAGCGCTCGTACGAGACCCGCGAGGGCGAGAAGCGCACCGTCTTCGAGCTGGAAGTCGACGAGATCGGCCCGAGCCTGCGCTACGCCACCGCGAAGGTCATGAAGATGACCCGCCAGACCGAGCCCGGCCGCGCCACCGCGGCGGCGCCGCGCGGCGGCTCGCTGGATGACCCGTGGTCCGTCGGCGCGCCGGCGGCGCAGCGCGAGCCGGTGACGGTCGGCGCCGCGGCCGACGAGCCGCCGTTCTAGCCCGTTCTGGTCGGCCGCGGCGCCGTCGCCGCGGCCGATCCACCCCTGGTTACCAGCCCGAACACACCGATCGGAGAGCCCACCCCTTGATGAGGACCCTCGAACCCGAGCAGTGGCGTGTCATGGGACACCTGATCTCCCTGTGCGGCGACCGGGCACGGCTCGACACCGTGCTCAAGCAGCAGGACGTCAGCCCCGAGGCTGTTTGCGATCTGGCCGAGCGTGGCCTGATCGTGGTCAAGCTCAACGGCGAGGAGGTCGACGACCTCACGCCGGGACTGATCAAGACCTACCGCCGGAAGATGTTCCTGACCCGGTCCAAGGCCGGTGAGAGTTACATCTGGAACGACGCGCACCGCGTGCTGCGCTCGCCCGGCCGGTCCCGGCACGGCCTGAGCCTGACCTTCCTGCTCGGCATGGTCGGATTTGATGACCTGGTCGAGTTGGCTCGCGAGGGCCTGATCTACGCCCTGACCGAAGACGACACGATCGACCTCGCCAACGCGCGTCAGCGCTGGGCAGGCAGCTCCAAGGTGGTCCTGTCCGGCGGCGGCGAGGTGTGGACCAACGCCGTGATCGTCCGGACCACCAAGGCCGGTCAGCTCTACGTCGAGCGCTACTGACCACCTGTCCGTGGGTGAGGCGTCGCGTCCGCCGGCGGGCACGACGCCTCACCAACCCAGCAAGCCCGGCGCGGATGCGCCAACCCCACTCGTGAAAGGACCGTGATGGCTCGCCGCCTCATGCCCGACGTCGAGATCAAGGACGACGAAGACCTGCTCAAACTGCTCGAAGGGATCCGTACGGTCGGCATCGCCGCCCACGACGAGGTCGACGAGTTGGCCGGCCTGATCCGGATGAAGATCGAGC
Source organism: Paractinoplanes globisporus DSM 43857 (assembly GCF_000379645.1). GTDB lineage: Bacteria > Actinomycetota > Actinomycetes > Mycobacteriales > Micromonosporaceae > Actinoplanes > Actinoplanes globisporus. The sequence goes on along the minus strand of NZ_KB903307.1, from coordinate 87,819 downwards.
GCTACGGCCGTCACCAAGGCCTGAACCGGATGCGAGCGAAGTTCTGGGGCCGGACGGTAGCCCGGCCGCTCGTACGCGCCGCCGACGAGTTCCTCGCGGTCGCCGCGTACGCGCGGGTGTGCCGCAACCGGTTCGAGGCGTTCCTCGTGGCCCTCGACGACGAGAAGCCCAGCAACACGGACTTCACCGTCCGCGGGCGCGACAACCGTCGGCGGGCGGCCTGATGGCCCGCCAGACTCGGAGGTACGCGGGCGGCATGGACGCCGCCCGCGGCGCCTCGTACGAGGTCAAGGGCAACCCGCTGCCGTACGTGATCCCGCCGGTCGCCGCGATTGGCAACCTCATCCTCGCCGGCGTCCTGTCGCGGCTGTGGGGCGCCTACGCCCACCCCACCGTGTGGCAGGCCGCCTGGCGCGCCGCGCTGATCCTGGCCTGCTCGGCCGCGATCGTGTGGTGCACCTACGCGGTCGGCCGCGCCCGGCAGACCCCGCTACGGGCCGCGTCGATGCTCATGTCGACCGCGGCGTGCGGCGGCCTGTTCGTGCTGACCTTCACCCGCTGGTCCTTCGACAAGATCATGACCTATCTGCTGATCATGGTCACCGCGTCGATCATGCTCGCCGTCACGAAACTGCTGCACGGCAAGGGCGACGACGCCCGCGCCAGCATGTTCGGCGAGCTGTCCGAGCGGGTCAAGGAGTTGCAGGACATCGGCAAGACCAGCAAGCCCAAGCAGATCGAGGGCCGGCTCGTCGCCCGCGCCGAGATGCTGCCTGGCGCCGACTTCAACAGCCTGGCCAAGCCCGAGGTGCGCACGGGGATCGCCTCAGCGTTGGATGTGCCTCCGGGAGGAGTGCGGATGATCCGTGACCGCAACACCCCACGCACCGGCCGGATCGAGATCTCCCCGGTCGACATGCTCGAACACCCGCCCGCCTGGCCCGGCCTGTCCGCTCCCGGCGGCTCGATCGGGCAGCCACTGCGGATCGCGGTCTACCAGACCGGCGCACCGATCCCTCTGCTGCTGCCCGGCGACAGCCAGGCCGGACGCAACGCGATCGGCGTGCTGATCCTGCTCGGCCAGGCCGGCTCCGGGAAGACAGAGCTACAGCTCACCCTCGCCGCCGAGGCCCGGTCGCGGACAGACGCCGAGGTCGTCTACATCGACGGCCGCAAGGGCCTGCAACTGCCCAAGGCGTTCCGCGACGCCATGCACGTCATGATCACCAACGCCGAGGACGGCGAACGGTACCTCGACGGGCTGATCCCCGAGGTCGCCAAGCGCGCCGGCCAGATCGGCGGCCACGGCCACGAACAGTGGACCGCCGGCTGCACGAAATGCCCTAAGTTCCGGGTGGTGATCGTGGACGAAGCGTCCAAGTTCGTCGAGTCCGAAGACACGCTCGTCGAGCTGGCCGAATCGGTCCGCTCGGTCGGGATCTTCGTCCTGCTCGGCTTGCAGCGCGCCACCGGTGACCGCATGCCCACCAGCGTGCGCACCACCGTCGGCGGCGTGATCTGCATGGGCGTCCGCGACATCGGCGAGGGCGCCCGCGTCCTGTCCGAAGAGACCATCGAGGCCGGCGCCGACCCCGGGTGGAAGAACCGCAAGCCCGGCGCCCTCTACGCCGAGCTACCCGGCACCGACCCCGACGACTGGTCGCTGCCCGGCCGCACCTTCAAGCCGGACCGCGACGGCGTCATCGGCGAACTGGCCGACTACCTCGCCACCATCGACGAGGCCCCGGCCAGCCCGCCGGTACGGGCGGCTACGCGCACCCCCGCGCCCACTTCGGCCGCCCCGGTCACCCACCGCGCCGACGGCGACGATGACGATCCGGACGCCGACAAGGACGTCGAGTGCGCCCCGCCGCCGATCGACCCCGACTGCCCGCCCGATGAGGACGGCGCCGACCCGCACGAGCCGATCACGGTCCCGAACCGGCCGCGGGTGCCGCTCGACCTCGACCCCGAGACCGAGCGGCAGTACAGCCCAGCGGAGATCCGCGCCATGATCCGACAGGCGATCGTCACCGCCTACGGCAACGGCCGGCGCCAGGTCCGCCCGTCCAACTTCGCCCCGCTCGTCGGGATCGTCGGCGAGAACGGGCTCAAGCCGCCCACCCTCGCGAAGATCCTCGGCGAGTTCTGCCAGGGACCGACGCCGCTGCTACGCAAGAACGACCGCGGCGTCTACGAGATCCTGCCGCCCGGCGACGGCGACCCCGGCACGGCCCTGGCCCGAGCCGCATGACCGGCTCGATCCTCACCGCACGGTTGCGCCGGGTCGCCGCGTGGCGGCCCGGCCACCCGCCGGCCGCGCGCGTGGTGAAGATCCGCTGCCGGTACTGCCAACAATGGCGCCCACCCCGGCTGTTCCGGCCCGGCGCGCCCGGCTGCCGCCGCTGCGTCAGCAACGTCTGACCCACACACGCCCGCAGGCCGCACGTGTCACTGTGCGTGACGCGTGCGGGCGTGCACTTCACGCGTTTCACGCGCTTCACGGACTTCACGCGCACGCCCGCGACGTGCGTCTATGCGTGCGCGTGCGCGCGCGCAAGCCTCCGTGAAGTCCGTGAAGTGAAGTCCGTGAAGTCCCTCGACCATACACAGAAAGTGATGTCACATGTCGTCATGGCTCGGGCTCGCCCGCCGCGGCGCCGCTTACGAGTTCGGCCGGCGCCTCTGGCGCTGGTTCACCGTTTTCGAGATCTTCCGCTGGTTCGTCCGCCGGGTCCTGCCGACCCTGCTGATCCTCGCCGCCCTCGCCGTTGCCGTCTGGGTCGCCGTGCGCACCGCGGCGTGGTGGATGCCGCGGATCCTCGCCCTGACCGCCATCGCAGGCTCCCTCATCGTTCTCACCCGGCTCGCCTACCGCTACCGGTGGGAGCTGCGGGCCGGGCTGCCCCGACTCGCTGTCGCGTCCATCCTCATCGGGCTCGCCGGGTTCCTCGGCGCCGCGATCTGGTGGCTGCGATGAGGATCGCCGTCAGTTTCGCGCTCGACGTCCCGGATGACAGCATCGCCGCCCTGTGCGAGCTGGCCGCTGTCGAGCCGTGCCGCCGCACTCGGGCGCGCCGTTTCGTGCAGGCCGAGGCCGAGCAGAACCTCATCACGTACCTGGAGGACAACGGCATCACGGTCCGCCCGGTCCGCGGCGTCGCGTTCCCGTCCGCCGACTACCCGGCACGCGAGGCTTCGTCGTGACCGGCCGGTTCGAGGCGCTCGACCTCTACTGCTGTGCCGGTGGCGCCACCAAAGGGCTGCAACAGGCGGGGTTCCGGGTGACCGGTGTCGACAGCGTGCCGCGGCCGAACTACTGCGGCGACGCGTTCGTGCAGGCCGACGCACTCACCTACCTCCGGGAGATCATCCGGACCGGGGAGATCCACCGGTTCGCGCTGGTCGGGGCATCGCCGCCGTGCCAGGAACGCTGCACGCTGCGCCGCGGCACCAACCTGGCCCGCGGGTGGGGACGCGAGCACCCGCAGCTCGTACCGCCGACCCGGGAACTGCTGCTGAAGGCGGGGGCGCCGTTCTACATCGAGCAGCCCAGCAACCACGCCGGCCTGATCCGCAACGATCTGACGCTGTGCACCGATATGTTCGACGTCGGCCCGCCGCCGTGGGTGCAACGCCACCGGGACTTCGAGATCCACGGCTTCACCGTCGAGCAGCCGGAGCATCCGGCCGGCCCGGTCCGCGGGCACCGCGGCTATGTGCGCGGCTACCGCGGCAAGAGCGGCGACCGGCCCGGGTTCTTCCGCGACGGCCAGTACGTGGCCCCGTACGGCAACGGCGGCGGCAAGGCCACCGTGCTCGAGATGCGGCATGCGCTCGGCATCGACTGGACCGACGTCCGGGAGGAACTCACCGAGGCCATCCCACCCGCCTACACCGCGTGGATCGGCCGGACGTTCCTCGCTGGCGGCGGCAGTGTGCATCGCCTCACCGTCGCGCCACCGGCGGCCCTCCGGGCCGCGTGACAACCCCGTGGTCACCCCCTGGGCTGGTCTCCCGATGTGGCGCCCGTCATCCCGGCGTAGCGTGCACACTGATCGACTGGGGCAAAAATGTCGTACCCATGTTCGATGATGTGCTCAGAGGCCAACGGTGTCCGGAATCGCCCACTTTTCGTTGATCGGACAGGGGGCGACTCGGAGTGATATTGAGGTGGCTTCAAGTAAGCGGGCCATCAACGAACTTGGAGTGCACGACCGATGAGGTTCCAGCTTCCGCCGTTCGAGCGCGACAGTCGGGCCAACACCTTGAAGGCGTACGAGTTTGGGGGCGAGGTGAACGGCATGCCTAGCTGGGTCGACCTGTGCGGCCCAGACGAAGCCATCACGCAGATCGAGCTTGCCTTCCCCGAGGCCGTCCGCCAGGTCCGCCTGCCCGCCGAACGCGAGCAGGACTGGACACACCGGCTGTGGTTCGCCGGCCCCATCCCGCCCGGGTTCATGACCCTCATCCAATTCTTGCAGTCCTGGCTCACGCTCACCCAGACCGCATATGTCGACGTTGCTGTTGCGGCACAGTGGTACAAGATCCCCGAGGAAGGTGTCGACCCGTATCACTGGAGAAATACGGAGGCCGGCAACATCGTGAACCAGGGTAAATACCGTGGGGATGAGGCGGCGAAATACAAGCTTGGCAGCGCCCTGGCGGAACTGATCAGCCGACACCCGCTCTACGCAACAGCCCAGAGCATTCTGTCGATCCCCGGCCACGACAACGACGGAAATAGTTTCGGCGAGAAAGTTGCAGCGGACGTTGCCGCACGCAGAGGACTTCCGCTCATCCAAACCGGGTCCACACTCGGCCCGAGGACGTCCGCCAAGCAGTCGGGTTCGTCATATCTGATGGGCACAATGATCATCCCACAAAGACTTTACGGCACGACGATAATCGTTGACGACGTGTACCAGAGCGGTGGCTCCATCCGGGCGACAGCCTATGCCGCTCGTCATGCAGGAGCACAAATGGTTCTGGCCATCGTAGGCGCACGAACTATGAGGAACTGACGATGAATAACCCGCGGACGTACCCAGACGAGTCGCTTACCCTTGCCGTCTCTGCGTTCGTCGATCCGCGGACGCCCGCGCGCATCTTCTCCGTCTTGAAGCACGAGGGACGGGACGGCCTAAAGCGCCGGTTCGCTGCCCTGCCCGAGCAGGCGCGTACCGACGTGCTCGCCAAGGCCGAGGAGCTGTCCGGCAAGGGCATATACGCCGTCCTGCTCGGGGATCCGGGCTACCCGCGCCAGCTCGGCCCGCTGGCCTCGTCGAGCCCGGTCTTCTTCTGCTGGGGAAACCCGGAACTATTCGGCGCTCCCGGTATCGGCATGTGCGGCTCACGAAAAGCAACAGAACTCGGCCTGAAGGCCGCCGGATTGTGCGGCGAAGAAGCCGCCGCGTCCGGCATCACGGTCGTTTCGGGCTACGCCAAAGGAGTAGATACCGAGACCCACCTTGCCGCCTTGAACAGCGGCGGGACGACGGTCATCGTCCTTCCCGAGGGAATAGACGGGTTCAGGATCAAGCGCGACTTCCCCCGTGAGCTGTTCCGCAAGGAGAACGTTCTCGTCGTATCCCAGTTCGCCCCACGGCAACCCTGGACCGCCGGTGCCGCCATGACACGAAACAAAGTCATCTACGGTCTGGGTTCCGCCCTGGTCGTCATAGAAGCCGGTGAGCGCGGCGGCACACTCGCCGCCGGCGAGGGTGCGCTATCCAGCGGGCGCCCGGTCCTGGTCCTGGACTTCGATGGGTCAACCCCGCCCGGTAACCGAATCCTGCTGGACAAAGGCGGTATCCCTGTGCCGAACAGGCGGCGGCTGCAAGAAGTCATCCGCAGCCTCCCTCCGCCCAGAACAGATCGCGCCGACAATGAACAGCTCGATCTGCTCGGAAAAGGCTAGGGGCATTCTTTCAGCGGGTCCGGCACTTCGAGGCCAGCACATACCCGCCGCACCACGGCGGCGCCTCGACGCCCGACACGCGCCACCCGTCATCCTCGCGGGTCCGGATCCGCCACGGGTACGCCTGGCTCTGGTAGGACAGGCCGCTGCCCGGCCGGTCGATGCTCCACCACGTCGCCGACACGTCCGTCGTGACCTCGGCCCGGCCTTCGCTGATCGGCCCTACCGTCAGCGGCCCGACGTTCAACCGTGACGGCGGCGGGTCCGTGCCCTGCATCGCGGCCCGGTATGCCCGCCAATGCGCGAGCAGGTCGTCCTGGTGCTCGTCGTCCAGCAGCGGCAACAAACCCTCTTCCTGGCCGTACCCGAGCGCCATCAGGAACGAGTCCGCGGCGGCGTCAGGCGACGGGGCACCACGGCCCGCCGCGATCGTCGCGTTCGCGAACAGCGCCACCGGGACGGCGACGACCGCGCCGCCGCACCCGAACAACACCGTCGGCAGCAGGACCAGGACGGCCCATCGGCGGCCGACCGACCACCCGGCCAGCCTCCGCTGTCCGCGTTGCTCCCACCGCCGGTACCACTGCCCAAGCTGCGTGACCATCCCGGCACGATAGGCGATCACCCACCGATCGGGTGACCCCGGCAGATCAATAGCCGCACGCACCACGGCCGCGGCTTACTCGCCCACTGCGTGCCGCTTCCCGAAGAAACCCGAGTTGATCGGAGCTTCGATCCGCATGTCCACACTGCACACCCGATCCGTGATGTCCCTGCTCACCGCCATGACCGCCGACCCGGATCTGCTGGGCACCGCGCTGGCCCGGCAAGCCGTGATCCACGCTCTCGCGGGTGTGGTCGGCGGGCTCGCGATGGCCGCAACCGTTCTGGCCGACAAGGTGTACCCGCCATTGTCGGCACGGCGGCGGGCCGGCGGGGATCGCCGCTGGCGGACCGTGGCGACGCACCTCGACCACGCGGCCACCGGCGCTCAGAGGGCCGAGCACCTGCTCAACAGCGCCGCCGGCCGGTGCCATCGGCTGATCCGCGACGGTGAGATCGTCGAGTACCACGGCAGCCTCAAACCGCAGCACGGCCGCTACGGCATCGACGGCCCGTGCATCTGCGTGGACTGCGAAGACCGCGGCCTGACCCTGCAACTGCACCCGGTCCGCGGCGGCCACCTGCTGACCTGCGTCAACCCGGAAAGCGTCAGCCCGATCCCCGCGCTGGACACCGACCTCTCCCGCCACGCCCGCCAGGCCGAACGGCTGTTGAGCACCGGCCTCGATCCGCTGCCGGCCTCGCTGGACGCCCAGCATGCGCTCTATCAGGCCCGCAGCCTGGCCGTACTGACCAGTCGAACCCGGACCGTGCTGGCCGGCTGGGAGGACCTGTTCGGCCGCATGCTCAACCGGCACTGGTGGTCCTTCGACACCGACGGCGGCTCCCCCTGGACCCTGAAACAGCACATCGTCACCGCGTTCGAGCAGGCCGGTAACAACTTCCCGCAGGTGACCGCCGACCTGCGGCGCGCCGTCGGCGTCCTTGCTGCGATCGAGGCGGAGCCGGCCGGGACGCGGGCGGCGTGATGTCCGCGGCGACGGTCGAAACGCTGGCGCTGTTCGAGCTGCCCGAGCCCGAGCCGGAACGGCCACCCGCCGATGCGGTGGTCGCCGTGCTGCGCGACCCGGGGCCGGTCAACGACGCCGTAGCGGGCGGACTGGGCTGGCTGCTCGGCCTGCTCGCGCCGACCCCGCCGCCACCGTGCGTGCGGTGCGGCACCGTGCATGTGTATCGGGAGCCGGCCGGGTTCGTGTTGGCCTGCCCGGTCTGCTTCCCCGCCGAGGTGATCGCGTGAGCACCGTCTACACCCGGCAGGTGTGCGGCCGGCCGGTGCGGATCGTCGCCGACCCCGAGCCGGCCGAGTTCGCCCGGTTCGCCGCCTCGGCAGATCTGTTCGGCCTGGATGTGGAAACGACGCCAGTCGACGAGTCGGGGCCGCGGTTCTTCGGCCCCGACTTCGGGGTGCGGCTCGTGCAGGTCGCCACCGCCGATCAGGCGATGGTGCTGCGCGCCGCCGACCCGCGACAACGCCGGATGATCGAAACCCTGCTCGGCGACCCGGGGTGCCGGTTCGTCACGCACACCAACTTCGACGTCCTCGCCGTGTGGGCCGCCTTCGGCATCCCGCTCGGCCTGCGCGCCATCGACACGCACGTGCTCGCCTGCCTGCTCGAACCGGGCGTGACCGCCGACCACGGCCTCAAGTCGCTGACCGAGCGGCACCTGGACTCGGGACTACGGCGGGCCGAGGACGACCTCTTCGCACTGTTCCGGGCGCTGGCCCCGGTCGGGCAGCGCGCGGGTGGCCGGCCGACGACGTACGGGTGGTCGCACGTGCCCATCGACGCGGAACCGTACGTCGTCTACGCCGGCCTCGACGCGATATACGTGCGCAGGCTGCTCGATGTGCTGCTCGGTGACCTGGTTGACCTGGGATATCTGCCCGCGGTCGAGCTGTGGCTTGCCGCGCAGACCACCGCGTTGCAGATCCGCGGCATCCGCCTCGACCTCGACCACACCCGCGCCCTACGCCGCGAGTTCGAGCAGGCCAACACCGCGGCCCGCGGCGACCTCGAAGCACTGATGGGGTGCAAGGCGACCAGCCCGAAACGCGTCGACTGGCTCGCCGCCCGTGGCGTCGAGTTCGAGCACTTCACCGACGCCGGACGGCCGTCACTGTCCAGCAAGGACGCCCTACCCGACCTGCTCGCCCGCTACCCTGGCGGAGAGGTCGGCCGGATGCTCGTGCTCACGGCTCGGATGGCCGAGACCGGGAACTTCGCCACCAACCTGGCCCGGTTCCCCGGCTTCGCCGACGCGCAGGGCAGGGTGCATCCGGACTACCGCATCCTTGCGGCGCACACCGGCCGGATGAGCGTGAAGTGGCCGGCCATGCAAACCTTCAAGAAGGACGATCCCCGGCTGCGGGGGTGTTTCGTCGCCGAGCCGGGCATGGTCCTGGTCGGCTGCGACTTCAAGGCCGTCGAGGTCCGGGTCGCCGCCGCGCTGGCCAACGAACCGAGGTTGATCGAGGTCATCCGGGCCGGGACGGACATCCACGACAACACCGCCCGGTTGATGTTCGGGCCGGGCTGGACGAAGGCTCAACGCACGCTCGGCAAGCGGGCCACGTTCGGCACCATCTACGGCGGCGGAGCGCCTGGCCTGGCCAAACAGACGGGGGTATCGGTCGAGACCGCTCGTGACGTCGTGCAGCGGTTCAAGCGCGCCTACCCGCGGATCACCGCGTTCGGGCAGGCGATGTGCGACCGCGACCCGGTCCGCAACGCCGCCCGCCGCCGGATCCCCGCCGACCCGGCCCGCACCTACGCCAACTCGAATTACGCCATCCAGTCCACCGCCCGGGACCTGCTGGTCGAGTCGCTCTACCGGCTGTGCGCGCTAGACGGCTGGCACCCGTACCTGTGGGCGATCATCCACGACGAGATCGTCTTGCAGGTTCCCGCAGCGGCGGCCGAGGACGCCCGCCGGGCGCTGCACACCGCGATGACGACCTCGTTCCGCGGGGTGCCGATCGAGGCCGACTCCGAGATCATCGGCGCCCGCTGGGGTGGTCAGATCGCTGAGGTGGTCCCACTGCACACCGGGGCCACGCTGCCGGTCGCCGCCTGAGCAAACACAGGCCAGGCCCGTTCCGCGCCTAAGCCGTACAAGCCGTACGCGATCTCTGTATCCGCAGTTCAGACCGCGTACGGCTTTTTCGGCCCTGTACGGCTAAGCCGTACACCGCCCGCAAGGAGAGTCCCATGCCCGACCCGGCCCTCGGCCGGCGGGCGCTGCTGAGGGCGGCGCTCGACCTGGCCCACGACGGCCTCCCGGTGTTCTGGCTCGGCCGCACCAAACGACCGGTCGCCAACTGCCCTTCCTGCCCCACCGACGACCCCGACCACGACCGCGCTTCCTGCGGGCACCTGACCTGTCACGGCTTCTACGCCGCCACCTGCGACCCCGACCGCATCCGCGCCATGCAGGCCGCCGTCCCCGGCGGCCTGCTCGCGATCCGCACGGGCACCGTCTCCGATCTCGCGGTGATCGACATCGACCCGCGCAACGGCGGCCGGCTGCTGCCCGAGCTGATGCCGCCCACCCGATGCGTGCTGACCGGCTCGGACGGCTGGCACCTGTACTACCGGCACCCCGGCGGACCGCTCGCCAAAGACCTCAAGCACCGCGGACATCCCGGCATCGACGTCAAGGCCGACGGCGGCTACGTCGTCGCCCCGCCCTCGATCCACCCCGGCACCCGACGCCCGTACCGGTGGGCGTGGGACCGGCCAGTGATTGAGATGAGCCTGCCGCTGCTCGCCGCCTGCCGGCCCGCCGACCCGCCGCCGGCCGCGAGCCGCCCCACGGCCCCGACTCCCACGACAATCGGCGGGCTCATCTCAAACCCTGCCGCCCTGCTCGCCGCACACCTACGCGCTGTCGACCGCGCCCCCACCGGCCGCCGCCGCGTGACGCTCTACGGCGCTGCCCGCGGCGTCGCCCGGATGGTCGCCGCCGGGGCCATCACACCGCAGGACGCCTACGCCGCGCTCTACGCCGCCGGCCAGCGAGCCGAGCAGTCTCACTACAACATCACCACCGCGATCAGGGGCGGATTCCGCGCGGAATCCGTTGCCCTGCAAGGGCTACCGGCATGACCACCGCGGCACGTCGTCCAGCAATCCCGCCACGCCCAGCAACGGAGGCGACATGACCGACCCACCGCCGAACGCCGAGGGCGCGGCGATCCTCGACCGTGTGCACGCGGTCCTCACTCGGTACGTGATCCTGCCCAGCCCGGAGATGTTCGTCGCTGTCGTGCTCTGGATCGCCGCGACCCACGCCCAACCCGCCTGGACGCACGCCCCCCGGCTGGTGATCAAAGCACCGGAGAAGCGGTGCGGGAAGTCCCGCCTGCTCGACCTCATCGACGCGATCTGTTACCGGGCGTTGATGACCGTCAACGCGTCCACCGCGGCGATCTTCCGGTCAATCACCGACGACCCGCCCACGATCCTGCTCGACGAAGCCGACACGTTCTTCGGCGGGAAACAGGCCGAGGCCAACGAAGACCTCCGCGGCCTGCTCAACGCCGGCCACCAACGCGGCCGACCCGCCCTCCGGTGGAATCACAACAAGAACGCCCTCGAAGAGATGGCTACTTTCGCGATGGCCGCGCTCGCCGGGATCGGTTCGATGCCCGACACCATCGAGGACCGCGCCGTCGTGATCAAGATCCGGCGGCGGACCCGGACCGAGAAAGTGGACCCGTTCCGCCAGCGCCGCGACGGCCCGCCTCTGAAGAAGCTTGCAGCCGAGCTGAACGCCTGGATACGTGGAAACCTCGCCGACCTGGAGAACGCCGTACCGGCCATGCCGTTGGAAGACCGGGCCGCCGACACCTGGGAACCCCTGATCGCGGTCGCTGACCTCGCCGGCGGCAACTGGCCCGCGCTTGCCCGGGAAGCCGCGCTCGCGCTCACCGCCGCCCGCGACGGCGACACCGAGTACTCCGACCGGCTACGCCTGCTGCTTGACTGCCGCACCGTGTTCGGCCGCTTCGACGCGATGCCCTCCGCGGCGCTGCTGGAACGGCTCAAAGCCCTCCCCGAGTCGCCATGGGCCGAGTACAACAACGGGGCCGGGCTGACCCCGATGAAACTCGGCGTCCTGCTCAAGGAGTACGAGATCTACTCGGAGAACATCACCTTCGAGGCACCGGTCGGACGAGTGAAGGGGTTCCGCCGACAGCCGGCGCTCAGCGACGCGTGGCAACGCTACTGCCCGCCCGAGGACGACCCGGCCGCCGAGCCCTACCAGCCATACACCACCCGGCCCGACGGCGTACGGCTTCTCCACCCCCGCACCACCGAAGTCGTACACCCCACCACCAGCACAAACACCAACCAGCCCGACCCGCGTACGGCTTAGCCGTACGCATGCGAAAAAGCCGTACGCACCCTGAGCAGCCAAAACATAGATCGCGTACGGCTTGTACGGCTTGACCCCCAAACCGGGGCACGCGCAGGCCCATACGCGACCTACCCGACGACCCAAAGCGGCGACCCGCTGAGAAGCCCGCAGAGACATTGGTGCATCCCGTCATACCAACCACGCCGGGATCTTGCCTCTACGGGCCTCTCAGCGGGTCGCTCTAAAGGTCTCCACGGCGGCGCCCGCGCCGCCCTCACCCGAACCACCCCTCATGCGCAGAACGGGCGCGTAGGGCCGTTCTGCGCGGCCCGTCGCACCCGTGAGGAGGTAGGTGTGGCAACCCGTGCGCACCTGACCATCGTCGAGTTCTGCCAGGAAGTCGGAATCGGCCGATCAACCTTCTACGACTGGCGAGCGAAGCGCCGGGCACCTCGGTGCATCAAGCTGCCGAACGGTGAACTCCGCATCCGTCGCTCCGAATTTGACAAGTGGCTCGATTCCCTGGAAGAGGCTGTCTAGTTGGAAACCACCTACGACGTCCGCATGTGGAAAACGAAGGTCTATCGCGGTGCGCGCAAGACGACCTACTACGTCCGGTGGATCGTCGCAGGCAAGGAATGGAAGGAGCCTTTCGCCAATAGCGCTTTGGCGGAAAGCTTCCGATCCGATCTGACCTCGGCGGCCCGGCGGGGCGAGGCATTCTTTATCGCAACCGGTCGCCCGATTTCCATGGACCGGATCGACCACACCGAGAAGTGGTACGACCACGCGTGCGCCTTTGTGGACATGAAATGGCCGGACGTTGCGGCCACAACCCGGCGAACGCACGCCGAGGCCATGACCGCAGCGACCATGCTGCTGTTCGCTTCCACTCGCGGCATGCCCGACGAGCGCCTTATGCGCACTGCGCTTCGAGTGTGGGCTTTCAACACCGTCAAGCGTGCCGATCCTGAGATGCCTGAGGATATCCGGTCTGCTCTCACCTGGGCGCGCAGGAACAGCCGACCGGTATCCGTGCTGGCGAACCCGGATACCCTCCGACCGGTCGTGAGCGGTATTGGGCAGAAGATCGACGGCGACCCGTTGGCCTCAAGCGTGGCGGGCCGCCGCCGCAAGATATTCAGGACATCCTTGCAATACGGCGTAGAACGAAAACTGCTGGGAAAGAATCCGCTCGACTCCCTGAAGGCGACGAAGGTTGCCCGCAAGCTGTCGGGCAGCATTGACCGGAGGGTTGTGGCGAACCCGCTGCAAGCGGGAACCCTGATAGAGGGAGTCGGAAAACAAGGGCGGATTGGCCCGAGAATGAAGGCGTATTACGGCTGCCTGTACTACGCCGGACTGCGGCCAGAAGAGGGAATTCCACTAACGTTGTCGAATCTGGTGGATCTGCCCGCCAAGGGGTGGGGGTCGATGACGTTCGAATCGGCCGAGCCGCACGCCGGGAAGCACTGGACGAACAGCGGCGAGAATCGGGACCGTCGTCAGCTCAAACAGCGGGAGCACGGGGAGTCGCGAACTGTGCCCATCCCGCCGCCGTTGACCGACCTCCTCAACGAACACCTCGATCGGTTCGGAGCCGGGCCGGGTGGGCGCCTGTTCGTGGGCGAGCGGAACAAGCGAGAGCTACCGGTGGGCACGATTCACCGGATCTGGCGATGGACGCGGGCCTACGTGTTCACCGATGAGGTATGCGCCTCTCCGCTCGCCGGCACGCCCTACGACCTACGTCACGCCGCGGTCTCGACGTGGCTCAACGGGGGAGTGCCGTCGACCCAGGTCGCCGAGTGGGCGGGTCAGTCGATCGAGGTCCTGTTGCGGATCTACGCGAAGTGCCTTGACGGCGAGAAGGCCACCATGCGGCGGAGGGTCGAAGACGCGCTCGGGCTGGTCCGCGAGGCTCCCGGCAAGCCGGCTCGCGTCACGGCCGTGAACTTGGCCGCGTATTTGCCGCGGACGGCCGTTGAGGGCCGGTGACAGCCGGACACAGCCGGACACACGAGTAAGGCCGCTGTCCCTGTCTGGGCAGGTCAGCGGCCTGAAAGTGCTGGTGAAATCTTGTGCCCCCGGCAGGATTCGAACCTGCGCTTTCGCCTCCGGAGGGCGACGCTCTATCCCCTGAGCTACGGGGGCTCAGTGGTTCCAGAGCCTAGCAGGCCGCCAGGAACCACCGCCAACCGACCTACTGCGTGCCCTGGAGCTTTTTGAGCAGGTTGTCGATCACGGTGATCTCGCCCTGTTGGGAGGTGACCATCGTGCCGGCCAGCCACTTCACGTCCTTGTTGTGGGAGAGCCTCACCGCTTCCTGGGCCATGTGTATGCCGCCCAGGTGGTGTTGGCGCATGAGCGTGAGGTACTGGACGTTCAGGTCCTTGCCGGTGGCCTTGCGCAGGGCCGCCAGCTGCTCGGGGGTCGCCATGCCGGGCATCAGGCCGTTGACCACCGAGCCGGCCGAGTCGGGCATCCAGGCCATGGGCGGCTGGGAGCTGGTGGGGCTGAGGTCCCAGTCGCGCAGCCAAGCCTGCATGTAGCCGATCTGGCCGTGCTGGGTCAGGGCGATGTCGGAGGCCAGGTAGACGATCTCGGGGTCGTCCGAGTTCTGGTGGACGATCATCGACATCTCGACGGCCTGGGCGTGGTGGGTCGACATGTCGCGCAGGAAGCCGGCCTCCACCGAGTCGTCGCCGGGGGTGGACAGGCGGGGGATCACCAGGCCCAGGCCCAGGCCCAGCAGGGCGCCGACCAGCAGCGCCGCGATCAGCAGGATCCAGCCGCGCCGGCCGCGGCCGGTTACCGGGACGTCCTCGGAAGCGGCGACCTCGGCCGCCGCTTCCGAGTCGGTGGAGAGCGTCATGAGCCGCCCATGCTCGTACCGTTGGCGGCCGCGGTGACCGGGCCGGTGGTGGTGTTACCGCCCGAGCAGGAGATGCCGGGCTCGAGGGCGGCCACGATCCGCGTGTCCTTGATGAACTCGTCGATCCGCGGGTCGTTCACGTCGTCGGTCTTGAGCTGGTAGCCCCAGACCTGGACCGAGACGTTCTTGTCGAGGCCCGCGTACGGCGACATGAACTCGTAGTCCTTGCCCTGCACCTTCTTGGCCAGCGTGGCGACCTGGTCGGCGGGGAGACCCTGCTTGTACGTGATCCAGACCGCGCCGTGCTCGAGGCTGTGCACGGCGTGCTCGTTGGCGATCGGCGCGTCGTACACGTCGCCCGTGCAGTTCTGCGGGGTGGCGTTGTGAGCGCCGCCGACCGGCGGGCTCGTCACGTAGCTGAGCGTACCGTCCTTGTGGTCGCGGGCGTCGATCTGCGGGTTTTTCTGGGCGCGGTAGTTGACCACGCCCTTGATGTCGGCGACCTTGTCCTCCCAGCTGCGGGAGCCCTGGACGACGCTGAAGACGCCGAAGCCGATGATGCCGAGGGCGACCAGCGCGACCACACCGATCACGATGATCGGGCCCCAGGGGCGGCCGCCGCCGACCTTGACCGGCGTGATGGGCTTGCGGCCCTTACCACCGGCGGCGGCCTTCTTGGCGGGCGTGGTTTTCTTGGCGGCGGGGCCGGTCTTCTTGGCGCCGGAGGGTGGCTTGCCCTGACCGGTGGTTTTGCCGGCCTTGACTGTCGACGGGACCCGCTCGGGACCCGGCGTACTCATGCTCATCGTGCCTCGTCGATTCGTTATAAGCGGAAGGGCGGGGCTCGGGTGGCCGCCGAGTGCGAAAGTCTACCCCCGATAGCATGGATGGGTGACTCCCGCCAACCTTGCTGCCACCGTTCTCTCAGCTGCTCGTGCCGTGTTCGAGACACGCGGCCTCGATGTTTCCGCGCTGCCCGAGACAACGACCGTGGAGCGACCGCGCAACCCCGAGCACGGCGACTACGCCTCGACGCTCGCCCTGCAGCTGGGCAAGAAGGCCGGGGTGGCCCCGCGTGAGCTGGCCACGGCGCTGGCCGCGGAGCTCGGCCGGCAGCCGGGCATCAAGTCGGTGGAGATCGCCGGTCCCGGCTTCCTGAACATCCGGGTCGACGCGGCCGCGGTGGGCATCCTGGCCCGCGACATCGTCACCGCCGGTGCAAATTACGGACATACCGACACGCTGCACGGTGACCGGATCAATCTGGAGTTCGTCTCCGCGAACCCCACCGGACCCGTACACATCGGTGGTGTGCGGTGGGCCGCGGTGGGCGACGCCCTTTCGAGGCTCCTGCGTGCGGCCGGAGCGACGGTGGGCACGGAGTACTACTTCAACGACGCCGGGTCGCAGATCGACCGCTTCGCGAAGTCGCTGTACGCGAGCGCGAAGGGCGAACCGGCTCCGGAGGACGGGTACGGCGGCGCCTACATCGCGGAGATCGCCACGGCCGTACGCGCCGAGGCCCCCGACGTGCTGGAGCTGGGCGAGCCGGAGGCGCTCGAGACGTTCCGCCGGGTCGGCGTCGACCTGATGTTCGCCGAGATCAAGCAGTCGCTGGACGAGTTCGGCGTGCACTTCGACGTCTACTTCAACGAGAAGGACCTGCACGAGCGGGGCGAGCTGCAGGAGGCGCTCGACCGGCTGCGCGCGCAGGGGCACATCTTCGAGGCCGACGGGGCGACCTGGCTGCGCACGACCGAGTTCGGCGACGACAAGGACCGGGTGCTGCGCAAGTCCGACGGCGACTGGACGTACTTCGCCGCCGACTGCGCCTACTACCTGGACAAGCGCGAGCGCGGCTTCGACCGGGTCGTGATCATGCTGGGCGCCGACCACCACGGGTACATCGGCCGGATGAAGGCGATGTCCGCGTGCTTCGGCGACGACCCCGAGCGCAACCTCGAGATCCTCATCGGCCAGCTGGTCAACCTCGTCCGCGACGGCGAGCCGGTACGGATGAGCAAGCGCGCCGGCACGGTCGTGACGCTGGAGGACTTCGTCGACGCGCTCGGCGTGGACGCCACCCGGTACGCGCTGGCCCGCTACTCGTCCGACTCGCCGATCAACCTCGACATCGCCGTCTGGACCAAGGCCGGCAACGACAACCCGGTCTACTACGTGCAATACGTCGCCGCCCGTACGGCGAACGTGGCCCGCAACGCCGCCGAGGTCGGCCTCACAAAAGACGGCAAGTTCGACCCGTCGCTGCTCGTCCACGAGAAGGAGAACGACCTCCTCAAGGCGCTGGGGGAGTACCCGGAGGTGGTCGCCCGGGCTGCCGAGCTGCGCGAACCGCACCACGTCGCGCGGTACCTGGAGGAGGTCGCCGGGGCGTACCACCGCTTCTACGACAAGTGCCGGGTGCTGCCGCAGGGCGACGAGCCGATCACGGACCTGCAGCGGGCGCGGCTCTGGCTCAACGACGCCACCCGTACGGTGATCGCTAACGGGTTGGGCCTGCTCGGGGTCTCGGCCCCCGAAAGGATGTAGGGCATGCGAGCTCATGAGGCCGGGGCGCTGCACGGCGACCTCGGTTACCGGGGGCCGGCCTGGCTGCGTACGCCCGAGGATGTCAATGCCCTCGTGCCGCAACTGTGGCCACGCACCGTGAGTCGCACCGAGGCCGGGTCTTTGGAGATCGGCGGCGTGAACGTCGCCGATCTGGCGCAGGAGCACGGCACGCCGGCCTACCTCCTCGACGAGGACGACCTGCGGTCGCGCTGCCGGGAGTTCGCGGCGGCGTTCGGCGACGCGGACGTCTACTACGCGGGCAAGTCGTTCCTGTGCAAGGCGGTCGTCAGGATCATCCAGGAGGAGGGCCTCTTCCTCGACGTGTGCTCGGGCGGCGAGCTGGCGGTGGCGCTCAAAGCCGGCTTCCCGGCGGAAAAGATCGGCTTCCACGGCAACAACAAGTCGGTGTCCGAACTGTCCCGGGCGCTCGAGGCCGGCGTGGGTCGCATCGTCGTCGACTCCTTCGACGAAATAACCCGCCTGACCGATTTGTCGAAAAAATCAAACAAAAGGCCAAAGGTTCTCGTACGCGTGACAGTCGGTGTCGAGGCTCACACGCACGAGTTCATCGCGACCGCCCACGAGGATCAGAAGTTCGGCTTCTCGCTGGCCGGCGGCGCGGCCTTCGCGGCGGCCGTCAAGATCCTCGACGAGGGCGTCCTCGACCTGCGCGGCCTGCACTCCCACATCGGCTCGCAGATCTTCGACACATCCGGCTTCGAGGTCGCGGCCCGCCGTGTGCTGGAACTGCAGGCGCAGATCCGCGACGCCCGCGGCGTGGAGCTCGATGAACTCGACCTCGGCGGCGGCTTCGGCATCGCGTACACCACCCAGGACGACCCCTCCACGGCCGGTGACCTGGCCAAACGGATCAACAAGATCGTCGAGGGCGAGTGCGACCTGGCGAACCTGCGCAAGCCGCGGCTCTCCGTCGAGCCGGGCCGCGCGATCGTCGGGCCGGCCGTGTTCACCCTCTACGAGGTCGGCACGGTCAAGGACGTCGACGGCATCCGCACGTACGTGAGCGTCGACGGCGGCATGAGCGACAACATCCGCACCGCGCTCTACGACGCCTCCTACTCGGCCACGGTCGCCGGCCGGCGCAGTCCCGCCGAGCCGATGCTGGCCCGCGTCGTGGGAAAGCATTGTGAAAGCGGGGACATCGTCGTGAAGGATGAATTCCTGCCCGCGGACGTGCGGCCCGGAGATCTTCTTGCCGTGCCGGGCACCGGCGCCTATTGCCGGAGCATGGCCAGCAACTACAACCATGTGCCTCGGCCGCCGGTGGTGGCGGTGCGCGACGGCGCCTCGCGCGTGATCGTGCGCCGGGAGACCGAGGACGACCTGCTCGCATTGGATGTTGGATGAGCGTGAGTAAACCGATCCGCCTGGCCCTCCTGGGCTGCGGCACCGTCGGCACGGAAGTCGTCCGCCTGCTGCACCATCAGGCTGACGACCTGACGGCCCGGATCGGCGCCCCGCTGGAGATCGTCGGCGTCGCGGTCCGGCGGCTCGGCCGCGAGCGCGGTGACCTTCCCATCAAGGAAAACCTGTTCACCACCGACGCGCTCGGTCTGGTCAAGCGCGACGACGTCGACGTCGTGGTCGAGGTGGTGGGCGGCATCGAGCCGGCCCGCACCTGGCTCGTCGAGGCGCTGCGCGGTGGCAAGAGCGTGATCACGGCGAACAAGGCGCTGCTCGCCGAGGACGGCGCCGCGCTGCACGACGCGGCGGCCGAGGGCGGCGCCGATCTCTACTACGAGGCGTCGGTCGCCGGCGCGATCCCGCTGCTGCGCCCGCTGCGCGAGTCGCTGCACGGCGACCGGGTCACCCGGGTCACCGGCATCGTCAACGGCACCACCAACTTCATTCTCTCGTCGATGGACGCTTCCGGCGCCGGTTTCAGCGAGGCGTTGGAAGAGGCCACCGAGCTGGGGTACGCCGAGGCCGACCCCACGGCCGACGTCGAGGGCTTCGACGCCGCGGCCAAGGCGGCCATCCTCGCCTCCCTGGCCTTCCACACCCGGGTCACCGCCGCCGACGTGTTCCGCGAGGGCATGACCGGGGTGACCGCCGGCGACATGGCCAGCGCCCAGGAGATGGGCTGCACGATCAAGCTGCTGTGCATCGCCGAGCGTGGCCCGGACGAGGCCGGCGTCGAGTCGGTCAGCGTGCGGGTGCACCCCGCGATGATCCCGCGCAGCCACCCGCTGGCCGGCGTCGGCGACGCGTTCAACGCGGTCTTCGTCGAGGCCGAGGCGGCCGGTCAGCTCATGTTCTACGGCCGTGGGGCGGGCGGCACGCCGACCGCGAGCGCCGTGCTCGGCGACATCGTGGCGGCAGCCCGCAACCGGCTCTCCGGCACCCGGGCACCGAGCGAGAGCAACTACGCCCACCTGCCGATCCGCCCGATCGGCGCGGCCGTCACGAGGTACCACATCAACCTCGACGTGGACGACCGGCCGGGCGTGCTGGCCACCGTGGCCGGGGTCTTCGCCCGGCACGAGGTGTCGATCGCGACCGTCCGCCAGTCGGGCCGCGAGGAGGACGCGAAGCTGGTCATCGTGACCCACGGCGCACCGGACGCCAATCTGGCCGCTACCGTCGACTCACTGTCGCAACTGGAGATGGTCCGGTCCATCGCGAGCGTGCTGCGCGTCGAGGGAGGGGTCTGAGCCGTGCTCGACCACGTGGGGTTCCAGTGTTCCGATCTGGCCGCGAGCGCGGCCTTCTACGACGCCGCACTGGCCCCGCTGGGCGTCAGCCGGTTGATGGACTTCAAGGTCGCCATCGGGTACGGGTCGACTGACCACCCGGATTTCTGGATCGGCGAGCTGAACGAGGGCGACGGCTTCCGTGAGTCGCACATCGCGTTCGTGGCCTCGTCGCGCGCCGAGGTGGACGCGTTCTTCAAGGCGGCCGTCGCGAGCGGCGCCGAGGTGCTGCACGAGCCCCGGGTCCACGAGGAGTACCACGAGAACTACTACGGCGCGTTCGTCCGCGACCCGGACGGCAACAA
Source organism: Paractinoplanes globisporus DSM 43857 (assembly GCF_000379645.1). Lineage (GTDB taxonomy): Bacteria > Actinomycetota > Actinomycetes > Mycobacteriales > Micromonosporaceae > Actinoplanes > Actinoplanes globisporus. The sequence goes on along the minus strand of NZ_KB903307.1, from coordinate 67,449 downwards.
CGTCGAGGCCGTGAGCCACCGTCCCGAGTAGTGGGCATTCGGTCCCAAGATTCGGTGCCGTCCGGCACCCTGGGACCCGGCCCGCAGTGAAACCGGAGGAGTCGACCATGTATCGGGGCTTGATCGAGCGCTATCGGGACCGTCTGCCGGTCACCGACGCCACCCCGGTGGTCACGCTGCACGAGGGCAACACGCCGCTCGTGCCGGCGCCGGTGCTGTCCCAGCGGGTCGGCGCCGACGTCTACCTCAAGGTCGAGGGGGCCAACCCGACCGGCTCGTTCAAGGACCGCGGCATGACCATGGCCGTGTCCAAGGCGGTCGAGGACGGCTCCAAGGCGATCATCTGCGCCTCCACCGGCAACACCAGCGCGTCGGCCGCGGCGTACGCGGCCCGCGCGGGCCTCACCTGCGCCGTCCTCGTGCCGCAGGGCAAGATCGCGCTCGGCAAGCTGGCCCAGGCCCTCGTGCACGGCGCCAAGCTGCTGCAGGTCAACGGCAACTTCGACGATTGCCTCGCGCTCGCGGCCAAGCTTTCGCAGGACTTCCCGGTCTCGCTGGTCAACTCGGTGAACATCTTCCGGCTGCACGGGCAGAAGACCGCTTCCTTCGAGATCGTCGAGGCGCTCGGCGACGCCCCCGACATCCACTGCCTCCCCGTGGGCAACGCCGGCAACATCTCGGCGTACTGGATGGGCTATCTCGAGGACAACGAGGCCGGCAACGCCACCAAGCTCCCCAAGATGTACGGCTTCCAGGCCTCCGGCGCCGCCCCGATCGTGAACGGCAAGGTCGTCCCCGAGCCGTCGACGATCGCCACCGCGATCCGCATCGGCAACCCCGCCAGCTGGACCAAGGCGCTCGACGCCCGGGACGCGTCCGGCGGCCTGATCGAGGCGGTCACCGACCGGGAGATCCTCACCGCCTACCGCCTGCTCGCCCGCGAGGTCGGCGTCTTCGTCGAGCTCGCCAGTGCGGCCAGCGTGGCGGGCCTGCTCCAGCAGGCGCAGGCGGGCCGGGTGCCGGCCGGCGCCACCGTGGTCTGCACGGTGACCGGTCACGGCCTCAAGGACCCGGAATGGGCGATCTCGACCGCGCCGTCCCCGACGACCATTCAGAACGACGTGCTGATCGCGGCCCGCGAGCTAGGCCTGGCCTGACTCCTCTTCGGCCGCCTTCACCAGCAGCTGCGACGCGCGCGCCACAAGGTCGAGCTCCTCGTCTGAGAGCCGGCTGAGGATCGCACGCATTCTCGCCTCACCGGCGTTGAAGATGCTCCCGATGAGCTCGCCGCCCTTCCTCGTGAGGCCGATCCGGCGCACCCGCCGGTCGCGCAGGTCCTCGGTGCGTGTCACGAGGTCCTGCTGCACGAGCCGATCGATCATGCCGCTCAGCGCCGCGAGGCCGACTCCGAGCAGTCGGGCCAGCTCGCCACCCGATACATTGCCGTGCCGGGCGAGCAGCATGAGGATCTTGAATTGCGACAGTGTCAGGTGGGACGAGAACAGCGGATCCGACCGGTCGTACCCGAACATCTGCTGGAGCCGCTCCTGGGCGCCCATAATGTCCGCGATGAGCTGTTCGTTCCCGGTCAAAGCCGACCCTTCTCCATGACGCCCTGATGGCCGGACGGTACCAGCGCCCCCCGGTGAAAAACCATTTGTTCGCTTCAGGCAAACTATTCATGCAGGCCGAACTATTACGGGGGGAGCGCCCATGTCATTCCTGACCCGGCTCAGTCTTGCCAACCGAAGCCTCGTCGCCCTGATCGCCGTCGTGATCACGGGCTTCGGGCTGTTCGCCATCCCATCGCTGAAGCAACAGCTGTTCCCGTCGATCGAGTTCCCCGCCGCGTTCGTGGGGGCCTCGCTGCCCGGTGCCAGTCCCGAGATCATCCAGGACCAGGTCACCGAGCCGATCGAGAACGCGGTCAAGGGCGTCGACGGCATCGAGAGCGTCACCTCGACCACGTCCGAGGGCTCGGCGACGGTCACCGTGCTGTTCGTCTACGGCACCGACCTCGACCAGGCGGTCAACCAGCTGACCACCGCGGTCAACCGGATTCAGCCGACGCTGCCCGACAGCGTGGAGCCGCAGATCTTCGCGGGCAGCACCGACGACATCCCGGCGATCGTCCTCGCCGCCTCGGGCGGCACCGACGAGAGCGACCTGCTCACCAAGCTCAACCAGACCGTGGTGCCCGAGCTCAACGGGATCGAGGGCGTCCGCGACACCACGGTGACCGGCGCCCGCGCCAAGCAGGTCGTGATCACGCCCGACCTGGCGAAACTCACCGCGGCCGGCGCCAACCCGCAGTCGATCGCCACGGTCCTGCAGGCGAACGGCATCAGCATCCCGGCCGGCTCGGTCGTCGACGGCGACAAGTCGCTCAACGTGCAGGTCGGCAACCCGATCACCTCGGTCGACGACCTCAAGGGCCTCTACCTCACCGGCAGCCGCGGCCCGGTCAAGCTCGGTGACGTCGCCGCGGTCGAGAGCAAGCTGCCCGACCCGACGTCGTACACCCGGACCGACGGCGTCGACAGCCTCGGCGTCCAGGTCACCGCGAAGCCCAACGGTAATCCGGTGCAGATCTCCCGCGAGGTCCGCGACAAGCTCGCCCAGCTCGAGAAGGACTCGGGCGCCAAGCTCACCGTCGTGGTCGACCAGGCGCCGTACGTCGAACGGTCGATCAAGAGCCTCACCACCGAGGGCCTGCTCGGCCTGTTGATGGCCGTGATCGTCATCCTGATCTTCCTGATGTCGGTGCGCTCGACGCTGGTGACCGCCGTCTCCATCCCGCTGTCGGTGCTGGTCGCGCTGATCGCGCTCTGGATCGGCGACTACACACTCAACCTGCTCACGCTCGGCGCGCTCACCATCGCCATCGGCCGCGTCGTGGACGACTCGATCGTCGTGCTGGAAAACATCAAGAGACATCTGGAGTACGGCGAGGAGAAGGGGCACGCGATCATCGCGGCGGTCCGGGAGGTGGCCGGTGCGGTCACCGCCTCGACGCTCACGACCGTCGCCGTGTTCCTGCCGATCGCCCTGGTCGGCGGGCTCGTCGGGCAGATCTTCTCGTCCTTCGCGATCACCGTGACCGTCGCGCTGCTGGCCTCGCTGTTCGTGGCGCTGACCGTGGTGCCCGTGCTGGCGTACTGGTTCCTCAAGCCGCCACCGGCCGGATCCGACTCCGAGGCCGTGCGCCGCGCCGCCGAGCAGAAGGAACTGCGCAGCCCGCTGCAGCGCGGCTACCTGCCGGTGATCCGGTTCGCCACCAAGCGGCGCTGGACCACGGTGGCCATCGGCGTGGTCGTCCTGATCATCACGCTCGGTCTCGGCAGCCAGCTGAAGACCAACTTCCTCGACCAGTCGGGGCAGGACTCGCTGAGCATCACCCAGGAACTGCCGGTCGGCACCAGCCTCGCGGCCACCAACGACGCGGCCAAGAAGGTCGAGGCGGTGCTCGCCGGCGACAAGGCCGTGAAGACGTACCAGGTCACGGTCGGCAACGGCGAGTTCAACCCGTTCGCGGGCGCCTCCGGAGCCAGCACCGCGAACTTCCAGGTCGGCCTCAACTCCGATGCCGACGCCGAGGTGGTCTCCGACGACCTGCGCGCGCAGTTCGACAAGATGACCGACGTCGGCGACATCACGGTCGGCAACGACAACTCGGGCCTGGGTGGCAACGAGATCTCGGTCGACGTGCAGGCCGCCGACCAGCCCGTCCTCGAGCAGGCCGTCCAGCAGGTGCAGCAGGCGATGACCGGGACCGCGGGCGTCAGCGACGTGACCACCACGCTCGCCGCCAGCGTCCCGCGCCTGGACGTCGCGGTGAAGCGCGACGTGGCCGCCCAGTACGGCCTCACCGAGGCCCAGATCGGGCAGACCGTGGCCGCCGCGTTCCGGGACGCTCCGGCCGGCTCGATCACGGTCGACGGGGTCAGCGAGAACGTCGTCGTCTCCTACGGCGACGCCCCGGCCGACCCGAGCGCGCTCAAGGCCATGCCGGTCAGCACGCCCCGCGGCGTGATCCGGCTCGACCAGGTCGCGGACGTCAACCAGGTCGCCGGCCCCGAGCAGGTCACCCGCGTCGACGGCAACCGCAGCGCCTCGGTCAAGGGCACCGCGACCGGCTCCGACCTCGGCGCCGCGACCGCGGATCTGAAGAAGAAACTGGACGCGCTCACCCTGCCGGCCGGCGCGTCGTACTCGCTCGGCGGCGTCAGCCAGGACCAGGCGGACGCGTTCAAGCAGCTCGGCCTGGCCGTGCTGGCGGCCATCGCGATCGTCTTCATCATCATGGTGGCGACGTTCCGCAGCCTGATCCAGCCGGTGATCCTGCTGGTCTCGATCCCGTTCGCGGCGACCGGCGCGATCGTGCTGCTGCTCGTCACGGGCACCGCGCTCGGCGTGCCGTCGCTGATCGGCGTGCTGATGCTCGTCGGCATCGTGGTCACCAACGCCATCGTGCTGATGGATCTGATCAACCATTACCGGGCGCAGGGCATGGGCGTGCAGGAGGCGGTGATCGAGGGTGGCCGGCACCGGCTGCGGCCGATCCTGATGACCGCGATCGCGACCATCTTCGCGCTGCTGCCGATGGCGCTCGGCCTCACCGGCGAGGGCGGGTTCATCTCCCAGCCACTGGCCATTGTGGTCATCGGTGGTCTGGTCAGCTCGACGCTACTCACCCTGGTGCTGGTCCCGACGCTCTACACGATGGTCGAGAACCGGAAGGAGAAGCGGCGGGCCAAGCGGGCCGCGAAGCGAGCGGCCAGGGGCCTCCCGGTCGAGGAGCCCAAGCACGCGGCCGACGACCCGGGCGCCGACGTCCCGGTCGGCGTGGCCCCCGACACCAGCGGCGGCGCCCACGAGGCCCAGCCGGCGACGCCGAGCGGCGCGCTGCGCGGCTACACCGACCAGTTCGAGGTGCTGAAGGTCACCCGCCGTCCCCACGAGTCGAAGTGATCGTCGGCGGGGTCGGCTGATCTTGGCCGGCCCCGCCACCGGTTAGATTCCTTTACGTGGCAGCAACATTCGCGGTCGTCGGCCGTAATCGGGACTTCCGCCGCCTGCTCGGGGCGGAACTCGTCGTCTTCGGCGCCGACTGGTTCGTCATGGTGCCGCTGCTTGTGCTGCTGCCCGAGCTCACCGGCAGCGGCGTCTGGGGCGGTCTGGTCCTGGCCGCCGACACCGGCATCAACGCCCTGCTGCTGCCGTTCACCGGCACCATCGCCGACCGCTTCGACCGGCGCAAGATCCTGGTCACCGCGAACGTCTGCGCGTTTCTCGCGGCGTTGCTGCTGTTCGCCGTCCGGTCGGCCGCGACGGCGCCGCTCGCCCTGGTCGCCATCGGCGCGATGTCGGTGGCCAAGGCGTTCTACACCCCGGCCGCCACGGCCGCCCTGCCCAACGTCGTCGACCCGGCCGATCTGCCGGCGGCCAACGCGATCTCGGGCTCGGCCTGGGGCACCATGACGATCGTCGGCGCCTCGCTGGGCGGCGTCGTGGGCGCGGCCGCCGGGCCGTACTGGAGCTTCGCGGTCACCGCCGCCTGCCTGCTCGTCGCGGCCGTGCTCAACTCCTCCGTCCGCCGGCCCTTGCAGGCGGCCCGGGCCGACGGCGAGGTCGCCGCGCAGACCTGGCACGCGCTGATCGAGGCGCTGCGCTACATCGGCGCCCGCCCGCGGATCCGGGCGCTGGTCACGGTCAAGTCGGCGGCCGGGCTCGGCAACGGCGTGCTGATCGTCTTTCCGCTGATCGCCGCGATGCACGGCGTCGGCGCGCTCGGCGCCGGGCTCCTCTTCGCCGTGCGCGGCCTGGGCGCGCTGGTGGGCCCGTTCGCGCTGCGTCCCGTGCTGCACCGGCCGGGGTGGCTGCTGCCGAGCCTGGCGCTGTCGATGGCGCTCTACGGCGCCGGGTACCTCGCCGTCTCGGTGACGCCCTGGTTTCCGATGGTGCTCGTGCTCGTCTTCGTGGCGCATTTCGCCGGCGGCACGAACTGGACGCTGTCGAATTACGCCCTGCAGGGCGCGGTGCCCGACCAGCTGCGCGGCCGGGTTTTCGCCACCGACCTCATGCTCGCCACGCTGGCCATCACGGTGAGCCAGCTGATCGCCACCTCGGTCGTCGACCACGTCGACGACCGCCTGATCCTGGCCGGCTGCGGCCTGATCACGCTCTCGTACGCCATCGGGTGGCGGATAGCGACCCGCCGCCTCACTCTGGCCGAGGCCCCGGCGGGCCCGGGGGACTGAACGGCGGCTGCCGCGCCGCCATCAGGGCGCCCACGAGCAGCCCGATGCCGGTCGCGAACAGCACCGCCAGCAGAAATCCGACAAGCGCGCTGGCCAAGGCGTACGTGTGCATGATGCCGCTGTCGAAATCGAGCTGGGAGAGCAGCTGCGGCAGCAGGGCCGACCAGGTCATCGAGGCGAGGCTCTCGGCCAGCATCACCGCCAGCCCGGCCCGGGCCAGCAGCCGGCTGCGCGGCGGCAGCCGGTCGCCCTGGCCGGCGAGCAGGATGAGGCCCACGATCAGCACCGCGAAGACCGGCAGCTGCACCACGCTTATCCCGAGAAACGTGCCTACCGAGATCACGCCGCAGACCGTACCGGTCGGGTGCGACATCCCGGTGAATGAGCGGTCTTCAGTCCGGTCAAGGGCGGTGGCGGGGCGGTTGGACGGGGATCAACGCTTAGCATGTGCCGATGGGCCTGACCTTCGTGACCGACCCGGTCTCCGTGCGCACGCCGGCCACCAGCGCCAACCTCGGCCCTGGCTTCGACGCCCTCGGCCTCGCGCTGACCCTCTACGACGATCTCGAGGCCCGGGTCGCCGACGGTGGCGTCACCGTGGCCGTGCGCGGCGAGGGTGCCGGCGAACTGCCCGGCGACGAGGAGCACCTGGTGGTGCGGGCGATGCTGGCGGCCTTCGACGCGCTCGGCGAGCGGCCGCCCGGCCTGGCCGTCCAGTGCGTCAACCGCATCCCGCAGGCGCGCGGCCTAGGCTCGTCCTCGGCGGCCATCGTCGGCGGCATCCAGCTGGCGCGCGGGCTGGTGAAGGACGGCATGAGTCTGATCGACGACGCGGACGCGCTGCGCATCGCGGCCCGGCTCGAGGGCCATCCCGACAACGTGGCGCCCTGCCTGCTCGGCGGATTCACGATCGCCTGGACCGAGGGGGCGGGCGCGCGGGCCGTGCGGTTGGGGGCCCACGAAGGCGTACGCCCCAAGGTTTTTGTTCCGGCGGAGCGTGGGCTGACCGCCTCGGCGCGGGCCGCGCTGCCGCCGGGTGTCCCCCACGCCGACGCGTCCTTCAACGCCGGTCGGGCGGCCCTGCTGACCCACGCGATCACCGGCGATCCCACGCTGCTCTTCCCGGCCACCGAGGATCGGCTGCACCAGGGGTACCGCGCCGAGTCGATGCCGGGCACCGCGTCGCTCGTGGCGTCGCTGCGATCGGTCGGCGTCGCCGCCGTGGTCAGTGGCGCGGGACCGGCCGTCCTGGCGTTGTCCGAGGTCCCGGCCGATTTCCATCCGGGAACAGAATGGCGCGTCGAGACGTTGGGCGTGGATGCGCGCGGTGCTCTTGTCAAAGGGAGTATGGTGGAACTCGCCTAGCGGGGCCCTGTTGCCGCAGGTCGCACGAGTTGACTACGCTCAAGACCAAGCACAGCCGCGAAGCAAGCGATCCTTTTGCGGTTCGGCGCGCACCCCCAGAGACCTAGTGACCTCCTGGCAGGTCGTCTCATTCTCAGCAAGGCAAAACGCCGAGCAGCAGTCTCCCAGGTCGCTCTGCACTCGCCGAGACCTACTCGTCAACGTAAGACGGGCAGGGACACCGTCGAGCTGCCGTGCTGCACAACCTCCGCGTCGCCTCGGCGAGGCGGGATCCGAGCCACCCGGCCACCAGGCTGCAGACCGGGCGTCTCGGGATTTTTCCGACGGAAGGAATCCATTGAGCGACACCACCGACGTGACGTCGGGTGTTTCTGACGTCGCTGACGGCGCCGGCACCACCGCGACCGCCACGAAGCGCCGCCGAGGCGGCACCGGGCTGTCCGCGATGCTGCTGCCCGAGCTGCAGAGCCTCGCCGCGTCCCTGGGTATTTCGGGCACCGCCCGCATGCGCAAGGGTGAGCTGATCACCGCGATCTCCGAGCGGCAGAGCGGTGGCGCGCCCGCGGCCGAGGCCGCACCGCGTCAGCGCCCCAGCGCAGTATCGGCCGCGCCGGTCGTCGAGAAGGCGGCGCCGGTCGAGGCCCCCGCCGCCGCGCCGGTCGAGGCCCCGCAGATCGCCGTTGTGCAGCCGGAGGCCGCACCGGCCACCGAGGGTGGCAGCCGGCAGCGTCGCGAGCGCCGTGACTCCCGTGAGTCCGCGCCGCGCGAGTCGGCCCCGCGCGAGTCGGCTCCGGCCGCCGAGCCGGTCGCCGCTGCCGCCCAGCCCGAGGCCGTCGCCGGCACCGCCGAGCGCACCGAGCGCCCGGAACGGGGCGAGCGCAACCGCGACCGGCAGCGGAACCAGGGCCAGCGGGACGACCGCAACCAGCGCGACGACCGTGGCCCGCGTGACGACCGCGGACCCCGGGACGACCGTGGCCCGCGCGATGACCGCGGCCCGCGCGACGACCGCAACCAGCGCGACGACCGCGGCCCCCGCAACAGCGGTGACCAAGGTCACGATGACGACGACAACGACCAGGGCGAGGGCGGCCGCCGTAGCCGGCGCAGCCGCTTCCGGGACCGTCGTCGCGGCCGCGACCGGGACGGCGACGGCGGCCAGCGGGACAATCAGCGCGACGGTCAGCGGGACGGCGGCCGCGAGCCGCACGTCAGCGAGGACGACGTGCTGGTCCCCGTGGCCGGCATCCTCGACGTGCTCGACAACTACGCGTTCGTGCGCACCACCGGCTACCTGTCCGGCTCGAACGACGTGTACGTGTCGATGTCGCAGGTCAAGAAGTACGGCCTGCGCCGCGGCGACGCGGTCACCGGCGCCGTGCGGGCGACCCCGCGCGACAGCGGCGGCGACAACCGGCGCGACAAGTACAACCCGCTGGTCCGGCTGGACACGATCAACGGGATGGAGCCCGAGGAGGCCCGGCGCCGCCCCGAGTTCTACAAGCTCACGCCGCTCTACCCGCAGGAGCGCCTGCGGCTGGAGACCGAGCCGCACATCCTCACCACCCGGGTCATCGACCTGGTCATGCCGATCGGCAAGGGCCAGCGCGCCCTGATCGTCTCGCCGCCGAAGGCTGGTAAGACGATGGTGCTGCAGGCGATCGCCAACGCGATCACCCACAACAACCCCGAGTGCCACCTGATGGTCGTGCTGGTCGACGAGCGGCCCGAAGAGGTCACCGACATGCAGCGCTCGGTCAAGGGCGAGGTCATCGCGGCCACGTTCGACCGTCCGCCGCAGGACCACACCACGGTCGCCGAGCTCGCCATCGAGCGGGCCAAGCGGCTGGTCGAGCTCGGCCACGACGTGGTCGTCCTGCTCGACTCGGTGACCCGTCTCGGCCGGTCGTACAACCTGGCCGCGCCGGCCTCCGGCCGGATCATGTCGGGTGGTATCGACTCGACCGCGCTCTACCCGCCCAAGCGGTTCCTGGGCGCGGCGCGGAACATCGAGAACGGTGGCTCGCTCACCATTCTCGCGACCGCGCTGGTCGAGACCGGCTCGATGATGGACACGGTGATCTTCGAGGAGTTCAAGGGCACGGGTAACGCCGAGCTCAAGCTCGACCGCAAGATCGCGGACAAGCGCGTCTTCCCGGCGATCGACATCGACCCGTCCGGCACGCGTAAGGAAGAGATCCTGCTCGGCAAGGAAGAGCTGGCGATCATCCACAAGCTGCGCAAGGTGCTCCACTCGCTGGACTCCGGCGCGGCCCTGGACCTGCTGCTCGACCGGCTCAAGCAGACCCGGACGAACGTCGAGTTCCTGATGCAGATCGCGAAGTCGACGCCGGGCGAGTAACCGGCTTTCGGACGCGGCCCCGTCTCCACGACGGGGCCGCGTCCTTTTTGTCGCACACGGTGTGTGATCAGCGGACCCGGGAGGCGGGCAACCTCCGAGGACACGTCGATTCACCCGTGGGAGGCGCTTCGATGATCGTGCCCGGGTACCGGGACCACCCGACCGAGCGGTGGGATCCGGTCGCACCGGTCGACCCCGCCGAGGCGGAGGACTTCCTGCGCCGCTGTTACCTCGAGAGCCCGAGGCTCGGACCGGTCGAACCGAGGCTGGCCATAGTCCGGGCGCAGATCGCGGCGACCGGCTCCTACGTGCACACCACCGAGGAGCTCACCCACGGCGCGAAGATGGCCTGGCGCAACTCGAGTCGCTGCATCGGGCGTCTCTACTGGAAGAGCCTGACGGTGCTCGACCGCCGCCGGGCGCGGACCGCCGACGAGATCTTCTCGCTGCTCGTGCACCACCTCCAGGTCGCCGGCGAGAACCAGATCCGCCCGGTGATCAGCATCTTCGCCGCGGCGCAGCCCGGCCAGCGCGTGGCCCGGGTGTGGAACGAGCAGCTCGTCCGCTATGCCGGGTACCGCGGCGAGGACGGCCGCGTGGTCGGCGACGCGCGCCAGGTGGGCTTCACCGAGGCGATGCGCGGTTTCGGGTGGCGGAGCAAGGGCGACCATTTCGACGTGCTCCCGCTGGCGATCGAGACACCGGCCGAGGGGGTGCGCCTGTACGAGCTTCCCGAGCGCGCGGTCCGCGAGGTGCCGATCACCCATCCCGAGTTCGCCTGGTTCACCGAGCTGGGCCTGCGCTGGCACGCCGTTCCCGCCATCTCCAACATGCGGCTGACCATCGGCGGCGTGCATTACCCGCTCGCGCCGTTCAACGGGTGGTACATGGGCACCGAGATCGGCGCCCGCAACTTCGCCGACGCCGACCGATACGACCTGCTGCCCACGGTCGCCAACCGGATGGGACTGGACACCAGCCGCGAGTCGACGCTGTGGCGCGATCGGGCCCTGGTCGAGCTCAACCGCGCGGTCCTGTTCAGTTTCGAACAGGCCGGCGTCAAGATGAGCGACCACCACACCGAGTCGCAGCGCTTCCTGACCCACCTGCGCCGGGAGGAGGAGGCCGGCCGCCCGGTCCCGGCCGACTGGACCTGGATCGTCCCGCCCATGTCCGGCTCCCTCACCGGCGTCTTCCACCGCTACTACGAGGAGCTGGACCTGCGGCCGGCCTTCTACCTCGACGACGAGGCGATCTCGCTGGCCCGCGACGGCACGCGATGCCCGTTCGGCCATTGACTCTGGGATCATGCCGAGGTGACTTCGTACATCTCGCACACGTCCGTTGACTGTGCCGACGCCTATACGCTCTCGCGCTGGTGGCAGGGGGTGCTCGACTACATCGAGGACCCCGACGACCCCAACCTGCCGGGGCACGAGGAATGCCTGATCATGTCGCGGGACCGGACGCACAAGGTGCTGTTCATCGAGGTGCCCGACGTCAAGCAGGTCAAGAACCGGATCCACTTCGACCTGCGGCCGACCGAGGGCACGCGGGAAGAGGAGCTCGCGCGCCTGGTCGACCTCGGCGCCAAGCCGATCGACGACCTGCGGCGCTCCGACGGCCGGGGCTGGGTCGTGCTCGCCGACCCCGAGGGCAACGAGTTCTGCATCCTGCGCAGCGAGGACGAGGTGGCCGCCACGAGCTGACCGCGGTCGAGAGGGCGCGGGCCGTCAGGCGAACTCGTTGACGGCGAAATCGTCGCGGTGCCGCCACGCCGCCTCGGTGCGCACGTGCTCCGCGCGTACCCACTTGAGGAGCTTGTGGGAGAACTCGGCGGAAGGGATGCGGCCGGCCGCACGCACCACGAAGCCCTCGGAATTGTCCGGCGTGCGCTGCGCCGCCCAGGCGGCGCGCGCCTCGGAGAGACTGCCGCCGCGATAGAGGACCGGCACCACCGGAAGCTCGAGCCGCCGCGCCCAGTCGACCGTGTCGTCCCAGCCCAGCAGCGTGTCCGTCTCGTCCCAGATGCCGAAGACGATAAAGACTCCCGGAAGGTCGGAATAGGCGATGCTGCGGCGAGCCCACATCGACTCGCCGCACACCCGCCAGTCGTCCGGAATCCGATAGGCCGTCATGGCCCACAGCGCCTTCGCCGGGCGGTCCCACGGCTGCGTGCCGGAGTCGAGCGACCGGCCGTACATCGCGTCGCGGGTGAAGGTGAGGTTGCCGCCGTCGAGTTTCTCGGTCACCACCAGCTCACCGTCCAGCCAGGACAGATCTTGCTGAATCTTGTCGTCGGCGGTGGCTCCGGGCGAGTCGGGCAGGTGGAAGGTGCGCGGATACTTCAAGGTCAGAAGTCTCCCTCCGCGACCTGGAACACGGTGAGGCCGAGCGCCCGCCACATACGTACCACCTGTTGACGGTCGTCGAAAACCCCGACGATCCGCCAGACGTCCCGGATCTCCCGGTCGAAGATCTCGCGCTTGACCACGGCGTCCTTGCGGCCGTCGCCCTCGGGCCGCATGAACAGCGCCTCGTACGGCACCCCGACGTACAGCTCGAGCCAGGCCTCGGTCTCGGCGCGGCACTCGGCGTCCCGCCCGGAGCAGAAGATGATCGCGTTTCCGGCCGCGTGCATGGCCCGCACCGCCGTGATCACCGCCGGGTTCGGCAGGTCCTCGCCGACCCGGTGCCAGTCGTAGGGGCTGCGGTTGCCCATCAACGCCACGGTCCCGTCGATATCCACGAGCACGGCGGCCGGCAGGTCGAGATCGGGCTCGTAGACATTAACCGAAATTTCGGGAATATACGGAATGGGGAGCGGGAGGTTGCGGCCGGCGAGATAGCGGGCGTGCATCCGCCGGATCGCCTCCTCACCGACCTGGTCGGCCGAAGGGCGCTCGGCGTCGCGCCGGATGCACTCCTCCAGCGGGACGTCGGTGAAATCGTGCACCTCGAACTGCGCACCGAGCCGGGCGGCCAGCTCGGCCCAGTCCCGCACGGTCTTGTTGCGCAGGTTGGTGTCGTCGACGATCACGTCGGCGTGCGCGCGCAACAAAGCCTCGACGGTGGCCCGCTGGGCGTGCGTGACCTGCGACTCGGCCCACTGGGTGTAGAGCCGGTCGCCGTGCAGCATGCGCCGCAGGTCGTCCCGGTTGACCCGGACCACCCGGGGCTGCAGCTTCCGGGCGAACGTCGTCTTCCCGGACGCCGGCAGCCCGCGGGTGATCAGCAGTCTCGTCATTCCTCGGTCACCTTGGTTCCGTGCATCGTCGCGTCCGCCGCCGGCCGGGCATGCTGCCACAGCGCGGAACGGTAGTCCTTGCCGTCGAGCCGCAGGAACAGCGCGAACTTGTGCTCGCTGCGCACCGCCCGGGCGGCGAACTCCTTGCGGCCCCAGCCGTCCGGCAGGCCCGCCACGATCGACGCGTAGGCCGCCTCGATCTCGGCCGCGCGGGCGTCGACCGTCGCCGTGAGCTCGGCAGCGACGCCGCGGACCCAGGCGTGGAACTCGTCGGGCAGGGACGCGTACGCGAACGACTCCACCACCGGGCCCGGCCAGTCCGGTACCGCGCCGGGTCCGTAGGTGCGGCCCGTCGCGATGTCGACCGCGCCGAGCAGGACGAGGTCGTCGAGGCCTTCGTAGTCGACCACGATCCGGTTCCCGGGGTAAATGATCTCCACGAGCACGGTCCGGCCGGCCGGCGGAGCAAATCCACCATATCGGCTGTTCAGGATCGCGGTGGCGTGCAGCGCCTGATCCGAGGTGAACGAGCCGCGGGTGGCGACCGCGTGGGGTGGCGCTGCGTCCGCACCAGGCCCTTTTCGACCGCGATGGCCAGTTCGGCCGGATCGAGGACGTCGGCGAGCAGCGTCATGACACGTTCCTTTCCTGGTCGGGGGAATGCCGTGAGGGCCGCTCACGTTAACCAGACAGGATCAGGAAAGTCGCCTCGATTTCTCGCGAGGCCATGTCACATGGCAGACTGGTCCATCGGCCACTAAAGGTTCCGGTTCACGCCCGAGCCCACTGCCCTGGCGGGGCGGCGCGGTGCAGACAGCGACCCGGCGACCAGACCAGCGAGGAGACCGAGAAACATGAAGAGCGGCATTCACCCGGAGTACACGACCACCGAGGTCATCTGCTCCTGCGGCAGCACGTTCACTACCCGCAGCACGGCCAAGGGCGCCGAGATCCGCGTCGAGACCTGCAGCGCCTGCCACCCGTTCTACACCGGCAAGCAGCGCGTTCTGGACACCGCCGGCCGGGTCGCGAAGTTCCAGGCCAAGTACGCCAAGGTGAACGCGGCCAAGAAGAAGTAACTGCTTCGACGGCGCCCGCCATCCTGTTCCGACAGGGGGCGGGCGCCGTTCGCGTGGGGAGAAAATACTGTGAGTAACGACAGGTTGACCACGCTTCTCGAGGAGTACGCGGAACTGGAGAAGCGCATGGAGGACCCCTCCATCCATGCCGACCAGGCCGTCGTACGCCGGGTCGGCCGTCGTTTCGCCGAGCTGGCGCCGATCTACGCGGCGCACGCCGAGCTGGAGGCGGCCCGCGCCGACCTGGCCGCCGCCAAGGAGCTGGCCGCCGAGGACCCGGCGTTCGGCACCGAGGTGGAGGCGGTCGCCGCCGTGCTGCCCCCGCTCGAGGAGAAGCTCGGCGAGATGCTGATCCCGCGCGACCCCAACGACGCCAAGGACGTGATCGTCGAGATCAAGGCGGGCGAGGGCGGCCAGGAGTCGGCCCTGTTCGCCGGCGATCTGCTGCGCATGTACACCCGGTACGCGGAGCGCCACGGCTGGGTGGTCGAGGTGATCGACTCGCAGGAGTCGGACCTGGGCGGCGTCAAGGACATCTCGGTGGCGGTCAAGACCAAGGGCGTTCCCGAGGGCGGTCACGGCGTCTGGTCCCGCCTCAAGTGGGAGGGCGGCGTCCACCGGGTGCAGCGCGTCCCCGTGACGGAGTCGCAGGGCCGCATCCACACCTCGGCCGCGGGCGTGCTCGTGCTCCCCGAGGCCGAGGACGTCGACGTGCAGATCGACCCGAACGACCTGCGGATCGACGTGTTCCGCTCGTCCGGCCCCGGCGGCCAGTCGGTAAACACCACCGACTCGGCCGTACGCATCACGCACCTGCCCACCGGCACCGTGGTGAGCTGCCAGAACGAGAAGAGCCAGCTGCAGAACAAGGAGTCGGCGCTGCGCATCCTGCGGTCCCGGCTGCTGGCGATCGCCCAGGAGGAGGCGGACGCGGCGGCCTCCGACTCCCGCAAGGCGCAGGTGCGGACGGTCGACCGCTCGGAGCGGATCCGGACGTACAACTTCCCGCAGAACCGCATCACGGACCACCGGATCGGCTACACGGCGTACAACCTCGATCTGGTGCTCGGCGGCGACCTGGACGGCGTGCTGGACGCCCTCGGCGAGGCCGACCGGCAGGCCCGCCTCTCCGGCGAGTCCGAGATCAGCCGCCGTCCCTAGACCGGACGGCCATGATGTGCAGGCCGTCGTAGCGCGGACACGCCAGGTAGCCGGGCGAGGTGAAGCAGAGCGCCTGCTCTCCGCTCGGACCGAACCGCCCCAGCGGCGTCTGTGCGCCGTCGGCGAGGTCTATCCGGCTGACCACGAGCTGCCCGGCCGGATCGCGGCTCGGGCGCGTCGCCAGCATGGTCCCGTCGGTGTTGCCGGTCGGCGGGACGCCGGCGACGTTGGAGCTGCTGGCCAGCATGCCGGCGATCGGCTCACCGAGGCGCTTCCCGGTGCGGCTGTCGACCAGCTGGAACTCGGTGTTGTCCCCGTTCGCCAAAGTCACCATGCGGTCCGGGCTGATCGCCCAGCCGTCGAAGGTGTCGGGCAGGGTCCAGACGACCCGGCCGGTCGCCGGGTCGTGGCCCGCGACGCCGCCGAGGCCGGTCGAGCAGATCAGCTCCCCGCACGAGGTGACGGATCCGGCCTGCCAGAGCGGCCGGAGCGTGTCGGCGCTGTAGACGGTCGTGAGGCTGCCGCCGTCGGGCTGGGCTCGAACCACCGCGAAGCCGCGGCCGGCCGGGATCAGGCTCACCGTGAGGGCGGCCGTGGCATCCCAGGGCACCCGGCCGGTCGCGCGTACCTTGCCGTCGGCGAAGCCGTAGATCGCGGCGGTGCCGTCCTCGCCGACCGTGGCGACCGCCTCGGGATGCTCGGGGCCGGGCAGCAGCGTGAAGCCCGCCAGCGGCGGCAGGGCGAGCTTCCAGCGCTCGGCGCCGTCGTGCAGCGCGAGCAGCCGCAGGCCGACCACCCGGTTGCGCCAGTCGTGCTCGGTGACCAGCGCGGTCCCGGCGGGCAAGGGGCTGGCGTCGCCCTTGACCCGCCACCGCTCCGCGCCGGTGGCCGCGTCCAGGGCGATCGTCGTCCCGGCCGTGATGTAGTAGTACGTGTCGCCGTTCGGCTCCTCGTGCGTGACCGTGATCGTGTCGGTGGGCACGAGCACCGTGTCCCCGGCCGGCCGGGACGCGAACTCGCTCGGTTGAACCGCCGCCGACCAGCGCCGCGCGCCGGTCGCGAGGTCGTACGCGGCCAGGCTCTGCTGCCCGTCGTCGCCGGCCTGGGCGACGTACACGGTGCGCGCGTCGAGGGCGATGGTGTCCTGCGAGTACGGCGTGATCCACAGCGTGCGGAGACCGGGCCGGGTCCCGTGGGCCGAGCCCGCCACCGCGAGCACGCCCACCACGGTGAGGGCCGCGAGCAGCACGCGCAGGACCCGCCGGTAGTTGACCGGGATCGACGGCCCGGCGTCCTGGTGGGTGACCTCGCCGAGGTCGATCACCGTCATCAACCCACCGCCGTGATCGTGTACGCGTCGTTCTGGTAGCAGCCGAGGTAGTGCGCGACGGCCTGGCAGCGGTTCACCACGATGCGCTCGATCGAGCCGAGCAGGTCGCGCCGCCCGGTCGCCAGGTCCCATCGGGTGATCGAGGTGCGCTGCGGCGGCGTATCGGTCGGCTTGAGCACGAGCAGCGCCTCGTCCGGCTCGGTGTTCCAGACGGTCTCGCCCGGGCTGACCTGCCCGACCCGCGCCCCGGTGTTCGCATCGATCAGGTACTGCTCGCCGACCTCGCCCGGCTCGTCGACCACCACCCGGTCGGGCGTCGGCGACCAGCCGTTGCCGGTGCCGGGCACCCGCCATCGCTCCCGCCCGGAGTCGGCGTCGTACGAGGTCAGCCCCCGCGCGTTGCTGAGGCAGACGCCGGGGCCGCAGGGGAACGCGTACCCGTCGGTCCCATCGGTCCGCCACCGCAGCGCGAGCGTGTCGAGGCGGTAGACGCTGAGCACGGCGGTCCCCTGATCGTTGCGGTTCACCACCAGATGATCGCCGCTGGCCGCAATGTCGTTGAACTGGCCGCGCTGCGGCTGCGACCGGGCCCAGTCGATGCGGGCTTGCGCCTCGAGGCCGCCGTCGGCGAAGCGCAGCACCTCGGCGAGCCCGTCGTCGGTCACCGTGATGACCTTGGCGGGCTCGTCGCCGACGAGGGCGAACGCGACGGCGGTGACCCCGGTGGCGTCGCGCCGCCAGACCGTTTCCCGGTCGTCGAGGCGGATCAGCCGCAACCCGGACAGCCCGGCCTTGTCGTTGTGGTCGGCCATCAGCACCGTGCCGCCGGCGACGACCATCGGCTCGCCGGAGGCGCTCCACAGCCGGGCGCCGGTCCGCGCGTCGATCGCCACCGTGGAGCGGCTGAACTGCGTGAACACGTCGCCCTGCTGGCCGGTCTGCGGGTCGGCGGGCAGCAGGAGCAGGTCGCCGGCCAGTTGGGCGTAGCCGAGCGTGTCGCTGATCGCGGTGCGCCACCGTACCGCGCCGGTGGCCAGGTCGTACGCCGTGAGCTCGGATCCGCGGTGCAGGTAGAGGGTGTCGCCGCCGAGCGTGGTGCCGTCGCTCTCGGCGATCGGCACGCTCCACAACGGACGTACGCCGTTCTGCCCCGGCCGGGCCGACCCGCCCGCGCAGACCAGGCAGAGCAGCAGCGACGCGGCGAGCGCGAGCTTGCGTACCAGCCGGAGATCGAACTCGGCGGCCGGCTCGGCGCCGGGCGCCGAGGAGACCTCACCGAGCTCGATCGTGCTCATCGGGTGGGCGCGCGGTTGGCGGCGGCGGCCGCCAGGGCGGCGCTGAGCGTGCGCCCGTTGGTGCCGACCTCGGACCAGCCCGCCGCCAGGCTGATCGGGGTGCCCGGCACCAGGACCTGCCAGTTCTCCGCGTTGGTCGCCGCGGTGATGCGGCGGGACACCTCGGCCGCCTGCGCCTGGCCGGCGCCGGGCAGCACCACCACGAACTCGTCACCGGCGAACCGGGCCACGAAGTCGCCGCGGCGCATCACCCGGTTCAGCACGCCCGCTATCCGCTGCAGCACGAGGTCGCCGCAGTGCCGGCCGTGCCGCACGTTGACCGCGGTGAAGCCGATCAGGTCGCAGACGCCGATCGCGGCCCGCTCACCCCGGTCGAGCATCGCGCCGACGTAGCGCTCGAGCTGGCGGCGGTTGGGCAGGCCGGTCAGCGGGTCGGTGAGCGTCTCGTCGCCGTACCGGCCGGAGTCGCGTTGGGTCTCCTGGGCATCCAGCCGGGCCGCGACCCCGTCCAGATAGCCGTCGCGGAGCCGGTCGATGCGCTGGGCGGCGAGGCGGAACGCGTAGCGGTCGGCGGTGTGCGCGGCCGCGTGGTCGCCGGCCGCGGCGTGGCAGATGCTGCGCAGGCGGGCCGGCTCGGCCGCGCCGAGGATCTCGGGGGAGACCGGCACGGCGTCCAGCATGGCCAGTGCCCGCTCCGGCTTGCCGGCCGAGATCGTCAGGCACACGTGGCCGAGATGGTGCAGGTCGCGGGTGCGGACGCTGTCACCGCCGCCGGTCAGCCACTGCGCCGCGTCCGCCTCGGTCTCCTCGCCGAGAGCGGCCCGCCGGGCCAGGGCGTACCCGTACGAGGCCCGGCTGCCCGGACGCATCTGGTCGGCGCCGATCGCGACGTAGCGGGTCAGCTCGGCGTCGATGTCGCGCAGCACCCGCAGGCAGCCGTCGGTGTCGCCCTGGTGGTCGAGCGAGACCGCGTTGCGCAGCCGGATGCCGGGCGCCGCGAAGATCTCGGGAGCCAGGCCGACCGCCGCGCCGACCTGCCGGGCCTGCTCGATCGCGGTCAGCGCGTGCCCGTGGAAGCCGAGGTACGAGTAGGCCATCGCGAGGTCGTGCCAGCCCCACGCCGTCTCCGAGTCGTTGGCCCGCACCGCGGCCAGCGCCCGGGAGGCCTGCACGAGGTGGGTGACGCCACGGTCGATGTTGCTCTGCAGGTGTGACCCGAGCGCCGCGAAGGCGTGCATCTGGCCGCGCAGATAGGGATCCGGGATCTCGCGTACGGCGTTGGCGGTGGCCGTCATCGCCGTGGACAACTCGGCCACCCGACCGAGGTTGATCAGCGCCCCGAAGCGCTGCACCAGCGCGTACGCCCGGGTGGTGGGGTCGGTGGCGATGGCGAGCACCTGATCGAGGATCGGAAGCGCCTCGGCCGACCGCCCGTTCTGTTGCAGCCGCCCGGCCCGCTTCAGTTCCTCGACGTTTTCAGGGAGCTGGTCCAACCAACTCACCGGGCGCCTCCCACCGCGTGTCCCGCGTCGATCCGCCGACCCGGCCGGCCGGCGTCGCACGTGACGTTTGATGATTATGCCGTGGACCCGGACGACGAACACCCCTCCCGACGTTTGGTACGGACGCCCATCGGTCCGGCGCTGGCCGAGGCGGTCGCCGAGCTCGCCGCGGCCGGCGTGGCGTCGCCGCGGGTGGACGCGGAACTGCTGGCCGCGCACGTGCTGGAGATACCGCGCGGCCGTCTGTTGTTGGTGGACGCGATGCGGGAGGACGAACTGCGCCGTTTCCGGGTGCTGGTCGGCGAGCGGGCCCGCCGGATCCCGTTGCAGCACCTGCTCGGCACGGCCGCGTTCCGCCATCTCGAGCTGTCGGTCGGGGACGGTGTCTTCGTGCCCCGCCCCGAGACGGAGCTGCTGGCGGGTTGGGGCATCGAGCTTGCCCGTTCGGGCGACATCGTGGTCGATCTTTGCAGCGGCACCGGGGCTATCGCGCTCTCGCTCGCCGACGAGATCAAAACCATTGATGTGTACGCCGTGGAGCGGTCGCCGATCGCCTTGGAGTACCTGCGGCGCAACGCGGCCGGGTATCCCGCGGTCTCCGTCGTGGCCGGCGACGTGACCAAACCGGGGCTTTTGGTGGAGTTGACCGGCCGGGTGGCCGTGGTGCTCTGCAATCCGCCGTACGTCCCGGACGGCACCCCCGTCCCGCCCGAGGTGGCCGAGCACGACCCGGCCGAGGCGGTCTTCGGCGGCGCCGACGGCCTCGACGTGATCCGGCCGGTGATCGCGCTGGCCGCGCGGCTGCTGAAACCCGGGGGACATGTCGGAATTGAGCATGACGACGTGCACGGCGACGCGGTGCCCGCGCTGCTCCGCGAGGACGGCCGGTTCGCCGAGGTGACGGCCCATCGCGACCTGACCGGCCGGCCTCGCTTCGCGACCGCCCGGCGTACCTGATGAGTGCGCGCCGCCACATGGCAGACTGCACGGTGTGATGCTCTACGACTGCCGTACCACCGCGGACCGCGATCGCGGAATCGCCGCCGCCGTCGAGGCGGTCAAGAGCGGCGAGCTGGCCGTGCTGCCCACCGACACGGTGTACGGCATCGGCGCGGACGCCTTCACCCCGCACGCCATCACCGCCCTGCACCACGCCCGTGGGGTCACCAACCGCGTGCCCCCGCCCGTGCTGATCGGCTCGCGGCACACGCTCGACGGCCTGACCTACTCGCTGTCCAAGGCGGCGCGCGAGCTGGCCGACGCGTTCTGGCCGGGGGCGCTGACTCTGTACGTCGAGCACACGCCCAGCCTCCAGTGGGACCTGGGCGAGACCGGCGGCAACGTCGCGGTGCGCATGCCGCTGCACCCGGTGGCGCTCGAGGTGCTGCGCGAGGTCGGCCCGATGGCCGTCACCACGGCCAACAAGGTCGGCCAGCCCGCGCCGACGACCGCCGAGGAGGCCCGCGACCAGCTGGAGTACTCGGTCCGCGTCTACCTCGAGGCCGGCCCCGCGCACGACCCCGCGCCCAGCACGATCGTCGACGTGACCGGCGACGTACCGCGGGTGCTGCGGGCCGGCGCGATCCCGTTGGAGAAACTGCGAGACGTGGTGCCCGAGATCCTGGCGCCGGAGGCGTGAGGTGGCGCCTTTCACGATCTTGCACGTGTGCATGGGCAACATCTGCCGCTCGCCGATGGCCGAGCGGCTCCTGGCCCGGGCCGTGCGCGACCGGGCCGGCGAGGCCGGTGACCAGCTCGTCCGCAGCGTGAGCGCCGGCACCGGCGGCTGGCACGAGGGCGAGGAGATGAACCCGCCCGCCGCCCGCCAGGTGCTGGCCCGGGGCGGATCGACCGACGGCTTCGAGGCCCGCAAGCTGCGCGGCGACTTCATCGACGAGGCCGACCTGATCTTCACGGCGACCGCCGACCAGTACGACTACGTGGTGGCGCTGCGCCCCGACGCGGCCGAGCGCACCTTCGTGATGGGCGAGTTCCGCCGCCTGCTCGGCAGCGTCGACACCTCGGCTCTGCCGCCCGCGGGCGACGAGGCCGACGCGGTGCACGCCCGCGGCGTCGCGATCGTCGAGGCGATCAACCGGCTGCGCGGCTCCGACGGCCCACTGCCCGGCGACGACCTGGACGATCCGTGGGGCCGCGGCGACCAGACGTTCCAGCGCATCGGCGACGAGATCGAGGACACGACGGTCCCGTTCGCCAAGCTTCTGCTTTCGTGACCGGCCGTATCGTTCCGCCGGACGCCGCCGGAATTGCCGCCGCCGTCGAGTTGCTGCGCGCCGAGTCGGTGGTCGCCTTCCCCACCGAGACCGTCTACGGCCTGGGCGCCGACGCGTTCTCCCGCAAGGCGATCGGCGAGGTCTACCGACTCAAGAACCGCCCGTCGTGGAACCCGCTGATCGTCCACGTGGCCGATGTGGCCGCCGCCCGCAAACTGGCCGCCGAGTGGCCGGCCGCCGCCGACCGACTGGCCGCTGCGTTCTGGCCGGGCCCGCTCACCCTGGTCGTGCGCCGAGCCGGCCACCTGACCGGCGTCGGCGCCGACAACGACACGATCGCCCTTCGTATCCCCGCGCACGACGTGGCCCTGCGCCTGCTCGCGGCCGTCGGCCTGCCGCTGGCCGCGCCCAGCGCCAACCGCTCCGAGAGCATCTCGCCCACCACCGCCGAGCACGTGCTGCGCAGCCTCCCCGACGTTCCGCTCGTACTGGACGGCGGGCCGAGCTCGTGGGGCATCGAGTCGACGGTGCTGGACCTGACCACTCCGGTGCCGACCCTGCTGCGGCCGGGGGCGCTGGGGCTGCGTGCCCTCCGTGACGTGACGGGGGCGATTGCCCTGCCGGCGACCGAGACCGCGGACGGGGTTGGCCGCCCGTCACCCGGCATGAGCCGCCGGCATTACGCGCCGCGAGCGGTGCTGCATCTGGTGCCCGACGTGCGCGCCGTCGACATTCCCGAGAAAACCGGCGTTCTCACGTACGAGGGGGTCGCCGTCCCGGGCGCTGAGATCCTGTCCGCCGAGCCGCGCGAGTACGCCGCCGACCTTTACGCGGCCCTGCACCGGCTGGACGACTCCGGCGTCGAGACGATCCTCGTGCAGCAGCCCCCGGAATCCGAGGACTGGCTCGCCATCCGCGATCGCCTGGGCCGTGCCTCCGCCAAGTAGCGGATAACCGCCGCGTATGAGTCGCGCCGATGGTCGGCCCATTTTGAGCGGCACCCGGGCGCCGAGATCCTGCGCTCCCAGCCCGGCCTGGGACCGGTTCTCGCCGCCCTCTCACGTTCGCCCGGCGCCCGCACCTACTACGACACCCACCGCGCCGGCAGCCACGCCCACCGCCAAGCCCTACGCGCCCTTGCCAAGCGCGGCGGCCCGAGACGCGATGTTTCGGGCCATCCCGCTGAAAACGACGCCGTGGAAGGGCAGCACCGAGGCCCAATACGCATGCCCGCCAAGCCCTCGGGGCAGAAACACGGCGCGCTGCCGATAAACGCTGCCCCCGCCCGCGGACGCCGTCGCGCGCATCTCCAGCCACGCCCGCCCCGGCACGCGCATCTCCGCTCGCAAGCGCAACAGCGACCCCGGCACGATTTCCTCGACCCGCCACCAGTCGAGCGCCTCGCCCACCCGCAGCCGGTGCCGGTCGCGCCGACCCCGCCGCAGGCCGACGCCGCCGACCAGCTTGTCCAGCCACCCCCGTACGGACCAGGCCAGCGGGAACGAGTACCACCCGTTCTCGCCGCCGACGCCCTCGATCACCCGCCACAGCGCCTCGACCGGCGCGTCCACCTCGCGGCACCGCTCGTCGACGTAGACGGTCCCGCCCGACCAGTCCGGGTCGCTGGGCAGTGGCTCGGCCGCCGCGTCCCCGCCGGCCGCGCTCGACCAGCGGGTCTCCACGTCGGCGTTGCGGATCTTGCAGAGGGCGAGCCGGACCGCCGTGTCGAAGCCGACCGGGGAGACCTGCGGCACGAGCCGGCGGATCTCGCGGTCGTCGGCCACCGCCTCGTGTACGACGCTCGCGACCAGCGGCCGGGCGATGCTGTTCGGCACCGGCGTGACCAGGCCGACCCAGTGCGCGGACAGCGCGGGACTGAGCACCCGGGTCGGCACGATGATCCGGCGTCGCAGGCCGGCCACCCGGGCGTACCGGCGCATCATCTCCGCGTAGCTGAGCACGTCCGCACCGCCGATGTCGTACGACCCGGCCGGCAGCGAGGCCGCCGCGATCAGGTACGCGAGCACATCCCGTACGGCGATGGGCTGGATCTGGTTGTCCACCCAGCGCGGGGTGACCATGGCCGGCAGCCGCTCGGTGAGATAGCGCAGCATCTCGAACGACGCCGAACCGGAGCCGATGATCACCGGGGCGCGCAGCACGACCGTGGGCACGCCGCTGTCGTGCAGGATCCGGGCCACCTCGGTGCGCGAGCGCAGGTGAGCCGACGCCCTCGAACCGGGGTCCGGGCCGCCGAGGTAGACGATCTTCCGCACCCCGGCCGCGGCGCACGCCGCCGCGAAACACGAGGCGGCCCGGCGGTCGACCGACTCGAAGTCGCGCCGGCCCAGCGAGTGGACCAGGAAGTAGGCGACCTCGATGCCCTCGAGCGCCGGCCCCAGCGACGAAGGATCGGTCAGATCGCCCTCGGCCACGTCGACCCGGGCGTGCCACGGCACGTCCCGCAGCCGGGCCGCGCTGCGGGAAAGACAGCGCACCTCGTGGCCCGCGTCGAGCAGCCGGGGCGCGAGCCGGCCGCCGATATACCCGGTCGCTCCGGTCACCAAGCACCTCATAACCGCAGAGTGTGCCCATTGGCAGAGCTTTGAAGCCATATGCTGCCTTTCAAGGGGCGCTGCCTATCGGGGGAGGGCACGTGGACACCTATTGGGGCCCGGACTTCGCGCATCTCGAGCGCGACGATCCGGAGATCGCCCGCGTCCTCCTCGACGAGCTGGCCCGGCAGCGCGGCGGCCTCCAGCTGATCGCGAGCGAGAACTTCACCTCTCCGGCGGTGCTGGCGGCGCTCGGCTCGACGCTCAACGACAAGTACGCCGAGGGCTACCCGGGTCATCGCTACTACGGCGGATGCGACGAGGCCGACCGGGCCGAGGTGCTCGCGGTCGAGCGCGCGAAGAGCCTGTTCGGGGCCGAGCACGTCAACGTTCAGCCGCACTCGGGTGCCTCGGCGAACCTCGCGGCGTTCGCGGCGCTGGCCGAGCCCGGCGACACCGTGCTGGCCATGGAGCTGCCGCACGGCGGGCACCTCACCCACGGCAGCCGGGTCAACTTCTCCGGGAAGTGGTTCCATCCGATCGGGTATCGCGTCACCCCGAACACCGAGGAGATCGACTACGACGAGGTACGCGATCTCGCGCTCGCCCATCGGCCCAAGCTGATCATCTGCGGCGCCACCGCGTACCCGAGGCTCATCGACTTCGCGCTGTTCCGGGAGATCGCCGACGAGGTGGGCGCGTACCTGCTGGTCGACGCCGCGCACTTCATCGGGCTGGTGGCCGGGCGGGCCGTCCCGTCGCCGGTGCCGTACGCCGACGTGGTCACCTGCACCACCCACAAGGTGCTGCGCGGGCCGCGAGGCGGCATGATCCTGTGTCGTGCGGAGCTCGCGCAGCGTGTCGACAAGGCCGTCTTCCCGTTCCTGCAGGGCGGTCCGATGATGCACGCCATCGCCGGCAAGGCGGTCGCGTTACGGGAGGCCTCGGGTTCCCCATTCCGGGCGTACGCCCGGCAGGTCGTCGACAACGCACGAACGCTGTCCCTGTCGCTGTCCACCGAGGGGATGCGGCCGGTAGCCGGCGGAACGGACACCCACCTGGTGGTCGCCGACCTGCGCGAGCTGGGGATCACCGGCCGCGACGCCGAGGCGCGGTGCGACCTGGCCCGCATCACGCTGAACAAGAACGCGATACCCTTCGATCCACAGCGACCGGCGGTGACGTCCGGCATCCGGGTGGGCTCGCCGGGCGTGACCACGCAGGGGATGGGCGAGGGCGAGATGCGCCGCATCGGCCGATTGATCGGCTCGGCGGTGCGCAGCGATCCGGCGACATCGGCGGGGGCCTCCCGCCTGGCCGAGGTCGCGGACGAGGTGCTGGGGCTGGTGGGACAATTTCCCGCGTACGCCCGGCAGAAAGTGATGGCATGACCGAGACTGAGACACCGACGCTACCGGCCGATCCGCGCTGGCGGGTGGCGCACCTGCCGTTCCTGACGGCGGTGTCGGTGGCCGTGCTGCTCTGCGCCGCCTCGGTCGGATACCTCACCGGCGGTACGCCTTCGGCGTTCGGCGCCGCGCTCGGCGTGCTGATCGTGACCGTCAGCTACACGATGTCCACACTGGTCGTGGCGTGGGCCGACACCGTACGACCGGCCTTGGTGTTGCCGCTCGGGCTCGGCGCCTACGTGCTGAAATACAGCCTTCTCGGCGTGGTGCTCGTCTACGGCCTCTCCACCGACTGGACCGGGAAGGTGGCGCTGGGCTGGGCGATCGCGGCGGCCGTGGTCGTGTGGACCGCGGTGCAGGCGTGGTGGTTCACCGCCGTGCGTCCCCCAAAGTGATCTTTTACACGCCGTTCTACCTCGGCAAACGTCCCATTCGTGGTTTGTTGACCACGAAACGGTGACGTGAACGCACGTGGCGTGTCCGGTTATGGCGGAGGGGGAGTACCGTGTCGTTCCAGTTGCGAGACCCCTGACGCCTGGACAACTGCGGTTGTGCGGGGGGTCCCGCTTAGCCTCGTGTTTCCTGCTGATATCGTTCGGGCCGTCATGACCGGTCAGGAACCTCCCAAGAATCCCCGTGGGGACGACGGTCCAACACCGCCCGATACGGGCATGGGCATGACGGCCGTCGCTTACCTCTTAACGGGCATGTTGGTGTGGGGCGGGATCGGTTGGCTGGTCGACCACTGGGTGGGGACCAGGGGCATCTTCGCCGGTATCGGCGCGGTCGTTGGCATGGCCGGCGGTGTCTACCTCATCGTGCGCCGTCTGGGCGCCTGACAGGAAAGGGCTTCGGTGGCCGTTCAATCGATGGTCCTCGCAGACGTTCCGTTCCCGCCGAGCGTCGAGGACTTCTACCTGCCCAGCATCCTGCCGTGGGGCGAGCACGACAACTACTGGTTCACCAAGATCACCGCGCTGGTCTGGCTGACCACTGCTTTGATCATCATCTTCTTCCTGGTGTCCTACCGGAAGCCGCAGCTCGTCCCGACCAAGAAGCAGTGGATCGCGGAAAGCGTCTACGGCTTCGTGCGGAACAACGTCGCGGTCGAGATGATCGGGCCGGCCGGTGTGCGTTTCGCGCCGTACCTCACCACGTTGTTCACCTTCATTTTGCTGAACAACTTCTGGGGCATCGTGCCGTTCGTGCAGATCTCCCCGAACTCGCACATCGCCTTCCCCGCGATGCTCGCGGCCGTCAGCTACGTCATGTTCATCTGGGTCGGCATCCGGCACCACGGCTTCGTCAAGTACATGAAGGTCTCGCTCATCCCGCCGGCGCCCTGGTTCATCCTGCCGCTGCTGATTCCGATCGAGTTCTTCTCGACCTTCCTGGTCCGGCCGTTCTCGCTCGCCGTCCGACTTTTCGCGAACATGTTCGCCGGCCACATGCTGCTGCTGGTGTTCACGCTCGGCGGCTTCGCGATGCTGAACGCCAATGCCTGGTTCCTCCCGTTCTCGCTGGTGTCGTGGGCGATGACCATCGCGCTGACCTTCCTCGAGTTCCTGGTGATCTGCCTCCAGGCCTATGTCTTCACGGTGCTGACCGCGAGCTACGTCCAGGGCGCGCTCGCCGACGAGCACTGAGCACCACCCCCTTTGCACCGCCAGTAACACCCCGTTGTCGTCCCGCGTGAAATCCGATTCACGCGAGATACCTGGAGGAACTGAACACATGTTGGACATCGCTGCAGTCACCGGTAGCACCGCTGCCATCGGCTACGGTCTCGCCGCCATCGGCCCCGGCATCGGCGTCGGCCTCGTCTTCTCCGCTTACATCCAGTCCACCGCCCGTCAGCCCGAGTCCTCTCGCCTGACCCTCCCGTACGTCTGGATCGGTTTCGCCGTTGTCGAGGCGCTGGCGCTTCTCGGCATCGCTTTCGGCTTCATCTGGGCCGGCTGAGCACCACTCCTCCGCCTCGAAGGAGGTCCTGTTAAATGGTCAACTCTCTTGTCGTGCTCGCCGCGGAAACCGAGCACAACCCGATCAAGCCGATCTGGCAGGAGATCGTCGTCGGCGGCATCGCCTTCGTCATCCTCTGCTACGTGCTGATGAAGTTCGTCTTCCCGCAGATGGAGAAGACGTTCGCGGCGCGGGTCGACGCGATCGAGGGCGGCATCAAGCGCGCCGAGGCCGCTCAGGCCGAGGCCAACCAGCTGCTCGAGCAGTACCGCGCGCAGCTGGCCGAGGCCCGGACCGAGGCCGCCCGGATCCGCGACGAGGCTCGTGCCGACGCCGAGGGCATCCGACAGGACGTCCTGGCCAAGGCCCGTGAGGAGTCCGACCGGATCATCGCGGCCGGCCGCGAGCAGCTCGCCGCCCAGCGCGAGAGCATCGTGCGTGACCTGCGTTCCGAGGTCGGCACGCTGGCGGTCGACCTGGCCGGCCGGATCGTCGGAGAGTCCCTCGCCGACGAGGCACGCAGCCGCGGCACGGTCGAGCGGTTCATCGCCGAGCTCGACTCGGCGGGTTCGACGAACGGGCGCCGCTGATGGCGTCGAGCGTCAGCCAGCAGGCCTACAACTCGGCGGTGGAGAAGCTGACCGCCGAGACCGGCTCGGCCACGGCCGCGCAGCTGGCCACCGTCGCCGACGAGATCCTGTCGGCGGCCGGCCTGCTGCGGGCCCAGCCCGCATTGCGCCGGGCGCTGACCAACCCGTCGCGGTCCGGGGCCGAGCGGGCCGAGCTGCTGCGTTCGCTGCTGGCGGGCAAGCTGGCCGAGACGACCGTCGACACGCTCACCACGCTGGTGGGCGGCCGGTTCAGCCGGCCGAGCGAGCTGCTCGACGTCACCGAGCGTCTCGGCGCCGAGGTCGTGCTGCGCTCGGCGGAGAAGGCGGGCACCCTCGCCGACGTCGAGGACGAGCTGTTCCGTTTCGGGCAGATCGTCTCCGGCAACGCCGAGCTTGCCGTCACGCTGAGTGACCCGGGTGCGCCCACGTCGCGCCGGGCTAAGCTGGTGGAGGACTTGCTCAAGGGCAAGGCCCAGCCGGCGACGCTCCGGCTCGTCGAGTTGGCGCTCGAGGGCTTCCTCGGCCGCAACTTCGACTCCTCGCTGACCAGGCTGGTCGAGCTGACCGCCGCGAAACGCGATCGCGAGGTCGCGTACGTGACGGTGGCCAAGCCGCTCAGCGACGCCGACGAGCAGGCGCTGGCTGCGAAGTTGTCCGGCATCTACGACCGGCCGGTCTCGCTCAAGGTGGACGTGGATCCCGCGGTCATCGGCGGCGTCGCCGTTCGTGTCGGCTCCGACCTCTACGACGGCACGATCCTGCGGCGGCTCAACGCGGCACGCCAGGCGTTCGCGAAATAGATCCTTGCAGCGTTGCTGAAACGGCTTCGCCGTACTTCGATGAACTTTGAACTCGGTCCGCGGCGACGCTGATCGAGCAGGCCCCTCGGTGGCGGCGACGTCCCGAGCTAGACAGAGAAGGCAGAGGATGGCCGAGCTGACCATCTCCTCGGACGAGATCCGGGGGGCGCTAGAGCGCTACGTCTCGTCCTACACGCCCGAGGTCTCCCGCGAGGAGGTCGGCATCGTCTCCGATGCGGGCGACGGAATCGCGCACGTCGAGGGCCTGCCCTCGACCATGGCGAACGAACTGCTCGAATTCGAGGACGGCACGCTGGGTGTCGCCCTGAACCTCGACGTCCGTGAGATCGGTGTCGTGATTCTGGGCGAGTTCGAAGGCATCGACGAGGGCCAGCAGGTCAAGCGCACCGGCCGCGTCCTCTCGGTCCCGGTCGGCGACGCGTTCCTCGGTCGCGTGGTCGACCCGCTGGCCCGGCCGATCGACGACCGTGGCGAGATCGTCAGCGAGGGCTTCCGCGAGCTCGAGCTGCAGGCGCCGAACGTCATGGCCCGGCAGCCGGTGAAGCAGCCGCTGCAGACCGGCATCAAGGCGATCGACGCCATGACGCCGATCGGCCGCGGCCAGCGCCAGCTGATCATCGGTGACCGTAAGACCGGCAAGACCACGGTCGCCATCGACACGATCATCAACCAGAAGGCCAACTGGGCCTCGGGGGACCCGGAGAAGCAGGTCCGCTGCATCTACGTGGCGATCGGCCAGAAGGCGACCACCATCGCCTCGATCAAGGGCACCCTCGAGGAGCAGGGCGCGATGGAGTACACGACCATCGTCGCCGCCCCCGCCTCCGACCCGGCCGGCTTCAAGTACATCGCGCCCTACACCGGCTCGGCCATCGGCCAGCACTGGATGTACGCCGGCAAGCACGTCCTGATCGTCTTCGACGACCTGACCAAGCAGGCCGAGGCGTACCGCGCGGTGTCGCTGCTGCTGCGCCGCCCGCCGGGCCGCGAGGCCTACCCGGGCGACGTCTTCTATCTGCACTCCCGGTTGCTCGAGCGCTGCGCGAAGCTCTCCGACGAGCTGGGCGCCGGCTCGATGACCGGCCTGCCGATCATCGAGACCAAGGCCAACGACATCTCGGCCTACATCCCGACGAACGTCATCTCGATCACCGACGGCCAGATCTTCCTGGAGAGCGACCTGTTCGCCTCGGGCGTCCGCCCGGCGATCAACGTCGGCACCTCGGTGTCCCGGGTGGGTGGGTCGGCGCAGGTCAAGTCGATGCGCTCGGTCTCCGGCCGGCTCCGCCTCGACCTGGCCCAGTTCCGTGAGCTGGAGGCGTTCTCGGCGTTCGCGTCCGACCTGGACCGGGCCTCCCGCGCCCAGCTGGACAAGGGCGTACGCCTGGTCGAGCTGCTCAAGCAGCCGCAGTACTCGCCCTACTCGGTGGTCGACGAGACCATCGTGATCTGGGCGGGCACCACCGGCCAGCTCGACGACATCGAGGTCGGCGACATCCGCCGCTTCGAGGGCGAGATGCTGCAGTGGCTGCACCGGCACCGGTCCGACACGCTCACCTCGATCGAGTCGACCGGGCAGCTGTCCGACGACAACGTCGAGAGCCTGAAGTCCGGCCTGAACGAGTTCAAGGAGCTCTTCAAGCAGGGCGAGACCGGCATCAAGCTCAACGAGCCCGACGCCGAGGCGATGGCCGAGGGCCGCGAGACCCACGAGACGGTGACCCGCGAGGTCACCCGTCCGGCGAACGAGAAGTAGTCATGGCCGGTCAGGTACAGGCTCTCCGGCGGCGCATCCGCACCGTCCGGTCGACCAAGAAGATCGCCAAGGCGCAGGAGCTGGTCGCGACCAGCCGCATCGCCAAGGCCCAGGAGCGGGTGGCCGCCTCCAAGCCGTACGCGGAGGCGATCACCCAGGTCCTGACCGCTCTGGCGTCCAACGCGACGATCGACAACCCGCTGCTGGTCCCGCGCGAGCGGGTCCGGCGGGCGGGCGTCCTGCTGATCACCAGTGACCGCGGTCTGGCCGGCGCCTACAACGCCAACGCCATCCGTACCGCCGAGCAGCTGATCCAGAAGCTGAAGGCGGACGGCAAGGACACGGTGCTCTATGTGGTCGGCCGCAAGGGCGTCGGCTACTACCGGTTCCGTAACCGGCCGATCGAGGCCAGCTGGACCGGGTTCTCCGAGCGTCCGTCCTTCCCGGACGCGAAGAGGATCGGCGACGCGCTGCTGGAGGCGTTCATCGCGGGCGCGGACGACACCGACGCGCACTACGGCCCGGACGGCATCCAAGGCGTCGACGAGCTGCACATCGTCAGCACCCAGTTCAAGTCGCTCATGACCCAGAGCGCGGAGGCGCACTTCCTGGCCCCCATGCAGGTCGAGGAGCGCGAGGTCGAGCCGGGTCTGCGCCCGGCGTACGAGTTCGAGCCGGACGCCGACGAGCTGCTGGACGCGCTGCTGCCGAAGTACCTCAACACGCGGATCTACGCGGCGTTGCTGTCCTCGGCCGCGAGCGAGTCGGCGTCGAGGCGGCGGGCGATGAAGAGCGCGTCGGACAACGCGGACGACCTGCTCAAGCGGTACACGCGCGAGATGAACTCCGCGCGGCAGGCTGCGATCACCCAGGAAATCAGTGAGATTGTCGGCGGCGCCAACGCGCTGGCCGCGGCGGGAAGTGATGTGTGATGACTGCTGTAGCTGAGCCCACCAAGGCGGAGACCGGCGTCGGCCGCGTCGTCCGGGTCATCGGCCCGGTCGTCGACGCCGAGTTCCCCCGTGACGCCATGCCGAACATCTACAACGCGCTGCATGTCGACGTGACCCTCTCCGAGGGCACGAAGATGCTGACCCTGGAGGTCGCCCAGCACCTGGGTGACAACCTGGTCCGCGCGATCTCGATGCAGCCGACCGACGGCCTGGTCCGCGGGGCCGAGGTCACCGACACCGGCGCCGGCATCTCGGTGCCCGTCGGCGACGTGACCAAGGGCCACGTGTTCAACGCCCTCGGCGAAGTGCTCAACGCCGACCCGGCGACCCTGGACATCCAGGAGCGCTGGACGATCCATCGCCAGCCGCCGGCGTTCGCCGACCTCGAGCCGAAGACCGAGATGCTGGAGACCGGCATCAAGGTGCTCGACCTGCTCGCGCCGTACGTGCGCGGTGGAAAGATCGGCCTGTTCGGTGGCGCGGGCGTGGGCAAGACGGTGCTCATCCAGGAGATGATCATCCGCGTCGCCCGTAACTTCGGCGGCACCTCGGTGTTCGCCGGCGTCGGCGAGCGCACCCGTGAGGGCAACGACCTCATCCTGGAGATGGAGGAGGGTGGCGTTCTCGACAAGACCGCCCTCGTCTTCGGCCAGATGGACGAGCCGCCGGGCACCCGGCTCCGCGTCGCCCTGTCCGCGCTGACCATGGCGGAGTACTTCCGGGACGTCCAGAACCAGGAGGTGCTGCTCTTCATCGACAACATCTTCCGGTTCACCCAGGCCGGCTCCGAGGTGTCCACCCTGCTCGGTCGCATGCCGTCGGCCGTGGGTTACCAGCCCACCCTGGCCGACGAGATGGGCCAGCTGCAGGAGCGGATCACCTCGGTCCGGGGCAAGGCGATCACCTCGATGCAGGCGATCTACGTGCCCGCCGACGACTACACCGACCCGGCGCCGGCCACCACGTTCGCCCACCTGGACGCGACCACCAACCTCGAGCGGTCGATCTCGGACAAGGGCATCTACCCGGCCGTGGACCCGCTGGCCTCCAGCTCGCGGATCCTCGCGCCCGAGTTCGTGGGGGCCGAGCACTACGCGGTCGCCCGTGAGGTGCAGCGAATCCTGCAGAAGTACAAGGACCTGCAGGACATCATCGCGATCCTCGGCATGGACGAGCTGTCCGAGGAGGACAAGGTCACGGTGCAGCGGGCCCGCCGCATCGAGCGCTTCCTCTCGCAGAACACGTACGCGGCCGAGCAGTTCACCGGCGTTCCCGGCTCGACGGTCCCGCTCAAGGAGACCATCGAGGCGTTCAAGAAGATCAGCGAGGGTGAGTACGACCACTTCCCCGAGCAGGCCTTCTTCATGTGCGGCGGCCTGGAGGACCTCGAGCGCAACGCGCACGAGCTCATGAAGGGCTGACCTCACCGAGGTCGATGGGCCGCGCTCGCCGCAAGGTGAGCGCGGCCCTTCCGTTTCCCGGGGCTCCTACCCGCCGTTGGGTACCCTGTGATGCGCCTGTTGCCGGAGGGGAGTTGATGTGGCCACCACCGCCAAGCGCCGCGCGCCGTTGTGGGCCCGGCTCTGCGCCATCTTCGGTTGTGTCCTCATGGTCCTCAGCGGCGGCGCCCTCATCACCGGTCAGGTCGTGCTCGCGCGATACGCCGGCTCCGTGCAGACCAAGGATCTCTTCGGCGACCAGGCGGCCGCCCAGAAGGTCTCGGACATCAAGGGCCCGCTCAACATCCTGCTGGTGGGCATCGACCCCCGCACCGACGAGCAGACCCCGCTCTCCGACTCGATCATCGTGGTCCACGTCCCGGCCGGGTTGGACCAGGCGTTTCTCTTCTCGATCCCGCGCGACCTGGTGGTGGACATCCCGCCCTTCGCCAAGACCGGGTTCCGGGGTGGACGATCCAAGATCAATGCCGCGATGGGGTACGGCAGCGCGGTCGGCAACGGCAAGCACGACGTGGCGCAGGGCTTCGAGCTGCTCGCCAAGACCGTGGAGCGGCTCACCGGCATCGCCCGGTTCGACGCCGGCGCGATCATCAACTTCGGCGGCTTCAAGAAGATCGTGGACGCGATGGGCGGCGTCACCATGACGATCGACCAGAACGTGAAGTCCGAGCACCTCCAGCCGAACGGCAAGCCGCGGCCGCGGTACTCCCGGTGCGCCGACAACACCTGCGCGCACCCCTACTACGGTCCCCAGGCCGAGTACAAGGTCGGCACGTACCACCTTCAGGGCTGGCAGGCGCTCGACTACGTGCGGCAGCGGTACGGCCTGCCCAAGGGCGACTACGACCGGCAGCGCCATCAGCAGCAGTTCATCAAGGCCATGGCCTCGCAGGCGCTCAGCAAGGACGTCGTCACCAACCCGGTGAAACTCGACAAGGTGCTCAAGGCGGCCGGCAGCGCGCTGATCTTCGACGGCAACGGTCACGACGTGGTCGACTGGGGCTTCGCGCTGAAGAACATCCGCTCGACCGACATGACGCTGATCAAGCTGCCCGGGGCGTCGCTCTTCGACGGCGGCAGGTACGTCGGCGAGGGCCTCGACCCGAGCGCCACCGACTTCTTCTCCGCGGTGACCCAGGACCGGCTGCGCACGTTCCTGTTCGAACACCCTGAGTACTTCAACAAGAACTCTTAGCGCGAGTGTGGTGGTCGCCACCCCCGGCCTCGGTGCGCAACCCCGCCGTCTAGACTTCACCCCATCGGTAATGCCTGAACAGGGAGACAGCGTGGCCAACCAGCTGGCAGTCAAGGTTGTCGCCGTCGAGGAGCGGGTGTGGTCCGGCGAGGCCGAGATGCTCATCGCGCGCACCACCGAGGGTGAGATCGGTGTGCTGCCCGGTCACGCGCCGCTTCTGGGCCTGCTGAAGGAGCCGTCCCAGGTGCGGGTCAAGCTCGCCGGCGGCGAGCAGTTGACTTATGACGTGAGCGGCGGCTTCCTCTCGATCGACGCGGACGGCGTCACCGTCCTCGCCGAGAGCGCCACCCCGGCCACGCCCGAGTCGCACTGACTCCGGCGATGCGGATTCTGGAATTCCTCGGGATCTGCGTCGTCGCGCTGCTCGCGCTCCTTTTCCTGCTCTTCTTCCGCCGCCGGTTGCTCATGGTCGGTGGCGGCACGATCCGGCTTCAGGTGCGGGTGAACACTCTCGTCCCCGGCCGCGGCTGGGCCTCCGGCGTCGGCCAGTTCGTCGGCGACGAGCTCCGCTTCCATCGCATGTTCAGCCTCGCCTTCCGCCCTAAACGGGTGCTCGACCGCACGGTCCTGGTCGTCGAGGAGAACCGCGCTCCCGACGGCCCCGAGCGGTTGACGATGCCGGGGCACTGGTCGGTGCTGCGATGTCGCAACGGCGACGCGGGCGAGATCGAGATCGCGATGGCCGAGTCGACCGTCACCGGATTCTTCTCCTGGCTCGAGGCCGCACCGCCCGGCCAGCCCGGCAGCATCGGTCCCCGCCCCACGATCCGTCCCCGGCCCGCCGACCACTGACCGGCCCCGGCCCCAAATTGGCGGGAATCCGCTCGTCCCGCCGTCGTCCCGGCCTCTAGCGTCGGGATATGCGCATCCAGATCGTCGACGCCTTCACCGCCGAGCCGTTCGCGGGCAACCCCGCCGGCGTGGTCGTGCTTTCCGAGTTCCCCACCGCCGCGTGGATGCAGCGGGTCGCCGCCGAGGTCAATCTGTCCGAGACGGCCTTCCTGCACCCCCTGCCGCCGGGTGGGGATGCCGATTTCGCCCTGCGCTGGTTCACCCCCGCCGTGGAGGTCGCGCTCTGCGGGCACGCCACGCTGGCCACCGCGCACGTCCTGGGCCGGGACAAGACCAGTTTCGCCACGCTCAGCGGCGTGCTGACCGCGACGGCGGCCGACGACGGCTGGTACACGCTCGACTTCCCGACCGCTCCGCTCACCCCGATCGAGACCCCGCCGTGGCTGGCGGTCGTCCTCGGCGCCGAGATCGTCTCCGTGCACCACACCGGCCCCAACACCGACGACCTGCTGGTCGAGCTGCGCGACGAGGCCACCGTGCGGGGCCTGCGCCCCGACCTCGCGACGCTCGCGAGCAAGGAGAACCGCGGCGTCGTCGTGACCGCCCGGGCGGCCGAGGCCGGCGGCGGCTACGACTTCGTCTCCCGCTTCTTCGGCGCGGCGGCCGGCGTGGGGGAGGACCCGGTGACCGGCAGCGCCCACACCGCGCTCGCGCCGTTCTGGTCGGCGCGGCTCGGCGGCCGCACCGAGCTGACCGGTTACCAGGCCTCCCCGCGCGGCGGCTACGTCCGCGTCACGCTGGCCGGCGACCGCACCCACCTCACCGGCCGGGCCGTCACGGTCATCGACGGCGAACTGCTGGTCTCCTAGACCGTCTGCAGCTCGACCTCGTAGCCCCAGTTGTCCTCGAGGTAGGCGGCATAGGAGTCGGGGCCGCCCGCGTGCGGGTGCCGGTCGGGGAAGAGCAGCGACCAGCCGTGCTCCTGAGCCTCCTCGGTCAGCCGATCGACGTCCTCCCGGCCGCCGGCCGTGAACGCCAGATGGTTCAGGCCCGGGGCGAGCCGGTCGTGCACACCGCCGGAGAGTGCCGGCGACTGTTCCAGCACGACGTAGACGTCCCCGAGCCGCCACGAACGCCCGGCCGGCCACTCCTGGAAGGGTTTCCAGCCGAGCGCGCCCAGCAGCCAGCCCCACGGGCCGCACGAGCCGGCCAGGTCGGGGACCCAGAGCTCGACGTGGTGCAGGCCGCCTAGCGTCCCGCCCCCGGCACCCACTTGACGTCACCGCCCGGGTTCGCGACGCGGGACAGGATGAACAGGAGGTCGGAGAGCCGGTTGAGGTATTTCGCCGGCAGATCGCTCGTACGCTCGGGGTCGTCTTGAAGGAGAGCCCAAGCCGCACGCTCCGCGCGGCGCGCCACCGTGCGTGACACATGCAGCAAGGCCGCGCCCGGGGTTCCGCCCGGCAGGATGAAGCTGTTCAGCGCCTCCAGGCGCTCGTTGAACTCGTCACACCAGCCCTCGAGCCGGGTCACGTAGTCCTCGGTGATCCGCAGCGGCGGATAGGGCGGGTTCTCGGCGAGCGGATTGCACAGATCCGCACCCAGATCAAAAAGATCATTCTGTACGGCGGTGAGCACGGCCCGCACGTCGTCGGGCAGGTTGCCCAGGGCCAACGCGACGCCGAGGGAGGCATTGCACTCGTCGGTGTCCGCGTACGCCACCAAGCGCGGATCGGTCTTCGCGACGACCTCGTTGTTACCCAGTCGGGTCTCCCCGGCGTCGCCGGTACGGGTGTAGATGCGGGTGAGGTGAACGGCCATAGGGCCACCCTACGGAGGCGGGATTGGGTCGGTGCTCCTACCATGGCCCGCGTGGATGTGATCAGGGTGCAGGGCGGCGCGCCGCTCACCGGAGACGTCAGCGTCGGCGGCGCCAAGAACTCGGCGCTCAAGCTGATGGCGGTCGCGCTTCTCGCGCAGGGCCGAAGCGTGGTGGAGAACGTCCCCCGGATCACCGACATCGCGATCATGGCCGAGGTGCTGCGCCGGCTGGGCTGCCAGGTGACGCTCGAGGGCGGCCACGCCATCATCGACGTGCCCGCCGAGCCCGGCAGCGAGGCCGACTACGACCTGGTCCGGCGGCTGCGCGCGTCGATCTGCGTGCTCGGCCCGCTGCTGGCCCGCCGGGGCTACGTGCGCGTCGCCCTCCCGGGTGGCGACATGATCGGCTCCCGCGGGCTCGACATGCACTTCTCCGGCCTGACCCGGATGGGCGCCGAGATCTCCGGCGAGCACGGCTTCGTGATCGCCTCGGCGCCGCACGGGCTGCGCGGCAGCAAGATCTGGCTGGACTTCCCGAGCGTCGGCGCCACGGAGAACCTGCTGATGGCAGCCGTCCTGGCCAAGGGCGTCACCGAGATCGACAACGCGGCCCGCGAGCCCGAGATCGTCGACATCTGCGAGATGCTCACCGCGATGGGCGCCCGCATCGGCGGCGCGGGCACGTCGACGCTGACCATCGAGGGCGTCACCGAGCTCGCCCCGGTCACCCATCGCACGGTCGGCGACCGGATCGTGGGCGGGACGTGGGCGTTCGCGACGGCGATGACCCGCGGCGACGTGACTATCCACGGGGTGCGCCCCGAGTTCCTCGACATCGCCCTGGACAAGTTGGTCACGGCAGGCGCGCAGGTCACGCCCGGTGACAACCAGTTTCGCGTACGCATGGAGAACCGTCCCCGCGCGGTCGACATCGTCACGCTGCCCTATCCCGGCTTCGCCACCGACCTGCTGCCGATGGCGATCGGGCTGGCGGCCGTGGCCGAGGGCTCGTCGCTGATCACCGAGAACATCTTCGACGGCCGCTTCATGTTCGTGAACGAGATGGTGCGGCTCGGCGCCGACATCCGTACCGACGGGCACCACGCCGTGGTGAACGGCCGCGAGCGGCTCTCCGGGGCTCCGGTACGCGCCACCGACATCCGGGCCGGCGCCGGCCTGGTGATCGCCGGACTGTGCGCCGAGGGCGTCACCGAGGTGGGCGAGGTCCACCACATCGACCGGGGCTACCCCGACTTCGTCACCGACCTGGCCAAGCTGGGAATCGAGGTCGAGCGGGCGGACGTACCGGAGCCGACGTACGACTTCTGAGGCCTTTCACCAAGCGGGGGAGCCGCCGACCAGGCGGCGGGCCTCCTCGAGCTCTTCGGCGAAGACGAGTACCGCCGTGCGGCCGTCGGGGTCGACGGCCTGGGTGGCGCGGATGCCGGCGTCGCCGAGCAGTCGCCGGATCTCGTCGGCCACGTCCGGATCGTCGGTGACCGCGGCCGGGAAGAGCAGGCCGTAGTCGTCCGGCTCGCCGAAGATGGCGAGTCCGTCGGCACAGGGGTCGCCCCCGTCCTCGCGGGCGAACGTCCAATGCAGTCCCATGCGCCAGAAGACGGCGCCGAGCAGGCCGACCAGACCGACGGCAACCAGCGGCCCTATGAGGTACCAGCCGTTGCCTGAGGCCATGGGCATAGTCTGGCACCGCCGCGCGGCCGTTTCGCGGGAATTGCCCCGATCGGGAACCCACCCCTTGGCTGAGTCTCCGTTAAGTAACCCCGTAGGGTGAGCCGAGGCACACGCCTCGCCGTCGTAGTGAGCATGGCGGGGGCATCGGCAGAAGGGGAAGGCACATGGCGGGTCGACTCGCGGTCATCGGCTCCGGTTTGATGGGCTCCGGCATCGCGCAGGTCTCGGCGCAGGCCGGCTGGCACGTCACCATGCGGGACGTCGACGACGCCGCGACCAACCGGGGCATGGCGGCGATCCGGAGCTCCCTGGACCGGTTCGTGAACAAGGAGAAGATCACCGCGGAGGAGGCGGAGGCCACCCTCGCGCGGATCACCCCCACGACCGACCTGGAGGCGGCCGCCGACGCCGACGTGGTGGTCGAGGCGATCTACGAGAAGGTCGAGGCCAAGCACGAGGTCTTCCGGGCGCTCGACAAGATCTGCAAGGCTGGCGCGGTCCTCGGCACCAACACGTCAGCCATCCCGATCACCCAGATCGCCACGGTGACCGAGCGGCCCGAGTCGGTGGTCGGCATCCACTTCTTCTCGCCGGTGCCGATGATGAAACTGGTCGAGCTGGTCCGGGGCTACCAGACCTCCGACGACACGCTCGCCCTGGCCCGCAACTTCGCCGAGGAGGTCGGCAAGACCTGCGTCGAGGTGAAGCGGGACGTCGCCGGTTTCGTGTCGAACCGGCTCTTCTCCGCCCTGCTGGTCGAGGCGATCAAGCTGGTCGAGTCGGGCGTGGTCTCGCCGGCTGACCTCGACACGGTCATGAAGCTCGGTTTCGGGCACGCCATGGGCCCGCTGGCCACGGTGGACCTCACCGGCCTCGACGTCATGCTCAACGCGGCGGGCAACATCTACCGCGACACGGCCGACGAGAAGTTCTTCCCGCCGGAACTGCTGCAGCGCATGGTCACCGCCGGCGACCTGGGCCGCAAGACCGGCAAGGGCTTCTACACGTACTGACCGGCCGTTTGGCGCATTCCGGCCGCTCGTCCCGCCGTTCCCTTCTAAGATCTCATTCGGTCATGAGGGGAGGCGTGATGACGCGGCCGGCTCCGTCCGCGGAGGAGATGCACTGGGCGATCACCGAGGCGAGCAGCGAGGCCCTCGCGGTGGCGCCCGGCTGGTTCCGCGCCTGGCCGACGGGCAGCACGAAGTGGTCGGCGGTGAACATCCGCTCGGCCACCCAGGTGATCGTCAACCACAGCCGGGAGGATGATCGCCACCCGGACAGCTGGACGGTCCGCGCCCTGTTCGGGGCGCACGCCGTCGAACTGCACGTCGGCCCGTACGAGTCGAAGACCGAGGCCGTGCTCGTCGCGCACGCGGTGCTGACCATCGCGTACAACGGCGTCCCGCACTGAGGAGTCTTGTCGTACCGAGGCCTTAGGGTCTTCGGCATGGACGACGAGCCGGCCATCCGGGTACGAGGACTGCGGAAGGCCTATGGAGACACCGCCGCGGTCGGCGGTGTCGACCTCGAGGTGGCCCACGGTGAGGTCTTCGCGCTGCTGGGGCCCAACGGCGCCGGCAAGACGACCACAGTGGAGATCCTCGAGGGTTATCGGCGGCGCGACGACGGCGAGGTCAGCGTGCTCGGTGTCGATCCCGAGGTGGCGCAGCGGCGGGGTGCCGGCGCCGAGGCCAAGCGGTGGCGCGATCGGGTCGGCATCGTCCTGCAGGGCACCGGCGAATTCGACGAGCTCAGCGTCGGCGAGGTGGTGCGGCACTTCGCGCGGTTCTACCCGGCGGCCGACGACCCGGCCGCGGTGATCGAGCGGGTCGGGCTCTCCGACAAGGTGCGTGCCCGCACCCACACGCTCTCCGGCGGGCAGAAAAGGCGGCTCGACGTGGCGCTCGGCATCATCGGCCGGCCCGAGCTGCTGTTCCTCGACGAGCCGACCACCGGGTTCGATCCCGAGGCGCGACGGGAATTCTGGGCGCTGATCCGCGACCTGCAGGCCGGCGGCACCACGATCCTGCTGACCACGCACTACCTGGAAGAGGCCGAGGCGCTCGCCGATCGGGTCGGGGTCATCGCGCGCGGCCGGCTGATCGCGGTCGACACGCCCCGCTCGCTGGGGCGGCGCGACTCGGCCCTGGCGACGGTCTCCTGGCGGACGCCCGAGGGAGCCTGGCAACGCACCGAGAGCGCGACGCCGACGGCCGTCGTGGCCGACCTGGCCGCGCGTTTCTCCGGCGAGGTGCCCGGCCTGACCGTCACCCGCCCGACCCTGGAAGACGTCTACCTGGAAATGATCGGGGGCGCGGCATGACGACGACCGAGACCGAAACGACCGCGCGGGCCGGCGCGGTCGAGCTGGCGGTCGCGCAGGGCGGCATGGAGGTCCGGCAGTTCCTGCGCAGCCGGGAACAGGTGGTGTTCACGCTGGCCTTCCCGGCGATCATGATTCTGGTCTTCGGGTCGATCTTCAAGGGCACGATCGGCGAGGGCGTCAAGTTCACGCAGTACTTCGTGACCGGCATGATCGCCACCGGCCTCATGACGGCCGGCTTCCAGGCCCTGGCCATCCAGATCCCGATGGAACGCGACCGCGGCGTGCTCAAACGGTTCCTCGGCACGCCCATGCCCAAGTGGGTCTATTTCGCGGGCAAGGTGCTGATGGTCGGCGTCATCGCCGTGCTCGAGACGGTCATCCTGCTCGCGGTGTCGTCGCTGCTGTTCGGCCTCAAGCTGCCCGACTCGCCCGCGAAATGGCTCACGTTCCTCTGGGTGTCGCTGCTCGGCATCACCGCGTGCACGCTGTGCGGGGTCGCGTTCTCGTCGGTGGCGCGCACCGGTCGCAGCGCGCCCGCCGTGGTCACCCCGGTCGCGCTCATCCTGCAGTTCATCTCCGGGGTCTTCTTCGTCTTCACCAGTCTGCCGGTCTGGATGCAGAACGTGGCGTCCCTGTTCCCGCTCAAGTGGCTCTGCCAGGGGCTGCGATCGGTCTTCCTGCCGGCGTCGTTCGGCGCCCACGAGCCGGGCGGCTCTTTCAACCTGCCGATGGTCGGCCTGGTGCTGGGCCTGTGGTGCGTGCTGGCTCTGGCCCTGTGCCTGACCACGTTCAGGTGGACCACCAAAAGGGACGGTTGAGTCAGTGGGTGGCGGCGAAGGCCAGGGACATCAGGGTTGCCGCGATCATGCCGCCGAGCAGGGTCAGGCCGATGCCGCCGATGTCCAGTTTGGCCTCGAGCCGCCGGTGCGCGACCAGCGCCGCCACCGGCAGACCGGCCGAGGGCGCGACGAGGAAGGCGAGCCAGCCGAGGCCGCGCAGCACGGGACCGCCCCAGACTCCCGTACCGCCGATGGTCACCAGGCCGGAGGCCACCAGACCGGTCAGGGCCGCGCCCAGCGCCCCCACCAGCGGCAGCAGCGGCAGCGCCCAGCGCGGCAGCGCCCGCCGGCCCGCCGGCCGTACGGTCACGTCGATCCGCTCGGCCACCCGGGCCAGCAGCACGTTCGGCGACTCGGGCGCGGAGGGCGGTTCGCCGGTCTCCGTCGCCGGCGTCCGCGGCAGGGCCACCTGGGGCAGCGCGTCGATCGGCGCCGGATCCGGGAGCTCGCCCAGCGTCCGCATCCGCAGGCCGCGGGCCCGCCGCAGCTGGTCCCACAGCCGCTCCGCCTCGCGGTCCACATCGAGCACCTGCGCCGCCGCGGCCCCGGCCCACCGGTCGGCCGAGAGCGCGTCGCCCTCGGCCCGAGCCAGCTCGCCGGCGGCCTGGGTGGCGCTCTCCTGATAGGCCTGCTCGGCCCCGCCCAGCTCGGCCTCCCGTCGCCGGGTCGCCTCGGCGAGGGCGCCGACCATCAGCTGGTAGTCGCGGCCGATGGGCTGACCGTCACGTGTGGTCACTGTTCACCTCGTACGGGATGATCACCTCGGGCGTGCGGTGCACCGAGCGGTCGAAGAACAGGGCCCGCCGTGTGCGCGGATACCAGGCCGGACCGCCCGGCTGGGGATAGAGCGGCGCGAGGTCGGCGCCCTGCACGTCGAGCGCCACCCACGCGCCGATCGGGTCGAGCCGGCTCGCCGGGCCGCCGAGGCTGTCGCGCAGCCGGGAGACCGAGCGCCACCAGCCCAGCACGTGCGTGCGCTGTTCCGGCCCGTCGGTGAGCAGGCGGCGCAGCGCGCCCTGGT
Source organism: Paractinoplanes globisporus DSM 43857 (assembly GCF_000379645.1). Lineage (GTDB taxonomy): Bacteria > Actinomycetota > Actinomycetes > Mycobacteriales > Micromonosporaceae > Actinoplanes > Actinoplanes globisporus. Next base: position 24,338 of record NZ_KB903307.1, on the reverse strand, counting down.
CGGCCCCCGCGTCGAGGGCGTAACCGAGCACGTAGTGCGGGATGTCCAGCTCGGCCAGGTCGGGCAATTCGTCGTACCAGTCGGCCGAGGGCAGCTCGGCGATCAGCCGCGCCGCCGCCCCGCCCGCGTCGCGATCGAGGCAGACGACGCTGAAGTGCGCCGGCCCCTGCGCGGCCAGCGACAGCGCCGCCGCCGCGAGCACGTCGCAAGCCTCGTCGGTGCGGGTGCCGAGCACGGCCAGGTTGCGACCGGGCATGCGGCCGAGGCGCAGTCGCGCGGGCCGGGCCGCCACGTCGATCCGCTCGCCGAGCACCGCGCCCGGGGAGGAGCCGACCGGCGCGCTCGCGTCCGGAATCGCCCCGGCCGGGCGGCAAGTCGCCGGCAGCACCGGGACCGCGTCGCCGTCGAAGAGCCGGGGCTCGTCGCAGCCGTCGGGCCGCAGCCGCCAGAGACGCCGCTGGAGCGTACGCCAGACAAGCCGGTCACCCGCGTCCGGAAGCCGGACGACCAGATTGGCCCCGGCCGTGCCCGACTCGGTGTTGACCACCGCGTGGTGCCGGGGGATGACCGCGGCGGCCAGGTTGTTGTCGGCGAGGATGCGCCGCGCCTTGGGCAGCGCGATCCGGAGCGTGAACTGGCCGACCAGCCCGGAGCGCCCCCACAGTGCCTCGATGCCGGAGACGTCCTGCGAGGCGAGGATCAGGTGGATGCCCTGCGAGCGGCCGCGCCGCGCGAGGTCCTCCAGAAGCGTGACGGCCTCGTCGGCGACCGCGTCCCGGCCGCCGAGCAGCACCTGGAACTCGTCGATGACCGCCACTATCCGCGGCCAGGCGCCGGCCGGGTCCTCGGCGCGCAGCTCGGCGAGCTTGCTGGCGTCGTGCCGCTTGGCGGCCTGGGCCCGGGTGCGCAGTTCCTCGCCGAGGTGGCGCAGCATGGCCAGGCCGAACTCGCGGTCGCCGTTGACGTTGATGCCGGCCAGCCGCACCTGGGGCAGCCAGCTCGGGTCGCGTGGCCCGGGCACGAACCGGGCGAACGACACGCCCTCCTTGAAGTCGAGCAGGTAGAGGGCGAGCTCGGACGGGCCGTACCGGGTGGCGAGCGCGGCCAGCCAGGCGTAGATGAGGTTGGTCTTGCCCGAGCCGGAGGGGCCGCCGATGAGCGCGTGCGGGGGATCGTCGCCGAGCGGCACGTCGATCAGGCTTCCGTCGGTGCTGTCGCCGATCGGCGCTATCAGCCCGTGCGCCGACGACTCGGCCCAGAACGTCGCGGGGGAGAGGTCGGCCAGCTGGGCGGGCGGCGGTCCGGCCCGCATCCGCTCGGCGGTGGCCTTGCAGAACGCGACGACCCGGTCGGCCGGCGGTGGCGGGTCGAGCGAGATCTCCAGGTCGCCCGTCACGTCGCATCGCCGGGACCCGGCGTCGATCCGTACGACGGTCTGATGGTCGGTCAGACGCACGCCGCGCGCGACCAGGTGGACACCGCAGGCCACGCCCGTCCGCGTGATGCGGTCGAGCTGGGCGCGCTGGCCCGGTGTCAGGTCGTCGACGTCGGCCAGCAGCACGATCACCCGCCACGGCTCCGAGCGGGAGCTGCCGGCCAGCACCGTCTCGTTCATCCGGCAGATGTGCTCGACCGTCTCGTCGAGCATCGCGCCGAGCCCGCCGGGGCCGACGAAGCCGATGCCGAGCGGGGCGAACGCCGCCAGCGTCCCGCCGAGGTGCTCGGGGTCGTAGACGGTGAGCTGGACGTCGCCCGGCCGGGTGCTGCCGAGCGCCCGCAGCAGCAGACCGGTGATGATGCCGTCGGTCACCGCGGCCGGCCCGTCGAGGTCGAGGTGGGCCGCGTCCAGCAGCGGGACCAGAGCGGGCACCGGCGACGCGTCGTCGAGGGCGATGGTGCCGATCCGCAGCAGGCCGGGGCGTACACCGCGCTCGGGCTCGCTGGGCGACCAGAGCCGCCAGGGCGCGGCGGCGGCGCCGGTGGCGCTGAGCGCGGCGAGCCGGCGGACGTTGCCGGCCAGCTTCGCGGTCTCGTACTGGAAACGTCGCTGAATGTCGCGCCGGGCGGTGTCGCGCGCCTCGGCGAGCTGGTTCAGGCAGGTCGCGTACGCGTCCCGCACCAGCCGCCGCCGCTGCTGCGCCTCGCCCCGCGCCGTCTCGGCCGCCGCCAGCACCGCACGGGCCGCACCGCGGGCCACGGCGAGCTCCTGCCGGACGGCGGCGACCAGCGCGTTGCGGTGGCTACCCACTCGACCCCCGACATTTCACGATGGGGGATTTTACCTATTTCGCCGCGAACGCCGCGATTATGTGCTGCGTGTCGTGACCCGGGTCAGCCACTGAGGATCCGTGTTGCTCAGCTCGTCCCACAGCCGGCGCGCCACGATCGCCGAGCCCTCGACCTGCCAGCGCTCCATCATGCGTTTGGGCACGTAGCGGCGCATCCAGTCGAGCGCCATGCGCGCCTCCCGGTCGAGCCCGTCGTTGCGCTGCCGCCGCGCGTACGGATCGAGCCCGAGCACCACGCGGTAGTGCAGCGCGATGTAGTGCCGCCACTCGTCCGAGGTAGCGAACCCGCCGGGCGGCCGCAGCCGCTCGACACTCTCGGCCAGGACCGCCCGCAGCTCCATGGCCCGGGCCAACGGCTGCTCGATGGTCAGCCCCGTGAGCCGCCGGTCGACCGCGGGCAGGTCGGTCAACGGGCTGCGCATGAGCCGGCCGAGATGCCGGTAGTTGTCCAGGGCCTGCCGGGTGAAGCGCAGGAAGTCCTCCTGGCCGGTGCCGATCAGCCGGTGCCGCTGGCGGTGCCGGGGCAGCGCCTCGGCGAGCAGCATCAGCGCGCCGCGATCCTGCCGTAGCCGCTCGTCGTGCCGGAACGCGAGCGTGTCCAGCGCACGGCGCAGCGGCCCGATCAGCCCGATCCCGGTCATCACGGCGGCGAGCAGCACGAACTGCAGCACGGTCACGGTCTTGCTGCCCGGCGCCGCCAGCATGGTCAGCACGGTCGGCACGCCGATGACCACCGCACCGAGCAGCGCCGCGGTCATCGAGCGGATCAGGTCGGGACGCAGCCGCTCTCCGACCTCGAGCGCGTCGGCCACCGCGACCAGGAAGGCGAGCATCAGCAGGTCGACGCCGATCGCCGCGATCACCAGCTCGGGCGCGCCCACGTCCACGATCAGCAGCATGGTCAGGCCGGCCGCGTACAGCGCCGTCACCACCGCCAGCGCGGCCGGCAGCACGGTCGGCTGCACCTGGTCGCGGAACCGCCAGAGCAGCACCACGCCGCCGACCAGCGGTGCGATCACCACGAGCCGGCCGACCGCCGGCAGCGCCACCACCATCAGCAGGAACGGCGCCGCGAGGATCAGCCAGCCGAGGTCGATCTGCCGGCGTTCCGGCACCACGCGCGGCAGCAGCGCCACCGCCGCGCCCGCCCAGAACAGCGCGGGCACGCAGAACAAAATCTCGGCGATGGCCGAGCCAGGCGCGATCGTCCAGGTCAAGACCCCGATCGCGTACGCCCCGAGCGCCGCGGCCGTGCGTGAGGAGGGACCTCGGGCCGGGTCGCGGCCGATCAGGTAGCAGGCCGCCCACCAAGCGAGGGCGAACGAGGGGACGGCGACGGCGGGCACCGGAGAAGTCAACCAAACAGCTGTGCCGTGTCGGAAGCCGCACGTTCACGTTTCCGCCGCCGCCGGCGGACCACGCTGACCGCCAGCCAGACGAACAAACCGATGCCGACCAGCACCAATATCGGCATGAGGATGGCCAGGACGGACATCAGGAAACTGCCGATGTCCTCGATGGTGCTGACGATCGGCGCGCCGAAGCCGGCCGTGCTGACGTTCACCACCGGGCGGGCCGCCGCCTTGACCCCGTGCACGCAGAGCGCGATCAGCACGCCGGCCGCGACCGGCACCCACTGGTGGGAGCCGAAGAACGAGCCCGGGTTGCTCACGGTCACCGTCTGCGCGCCCGACCCGGCCCCGAAGGCGAGGCCGCCCGCGGTCGGCCGCACCACGGTCTGCACGACGTCGTTGGCGTGGTCGACGATCGGCACCTTGTCCGCCACGACCTCGACGGCCAGCAGCACGGCCAGGATGACCAGCACCCAGCCGTTGGACAGCCAGCTCCAGCCCTGCGGCAGGTCGATCACGTCGGTGTAGCGGGCGAGCAGGCCCATCACCATGAGCGGGATGTAGGCATTGAGGCCCGCCGATGCGGCGAGACCGGTGCCGGTCAATGCTTCGAGCACGAACCCAGCATGGCACTCACGCGCTCGTCGGTTCGCGTCCGCTACTGTCGTCCGGTGCGTCTGGTCATCGCGAAGTGCTCCGTCGACTACGTCGGAAAGCTGTCCGCCCATCTGCCCCCGGCCACCCGCCTGCTGATGGTCAAGGCCGACGGCTCGGTCTCGATCCACGCCGACGACCGCGCCTACAAGCCGCTGAACTGGATGAGCCCGCCCTGCAAGCTGCAGGAGGCCCCCGGCGTGTGGAAGGTGGTGAACAAGGCCGGCGAGGAACTGCGGATCACCCTCGAGGAGATCCTCCACGACACCTCGCACGACCTCGGCGTCGACCCCGGCCTGGTCAAGGACGGTGTCGAGGCCCACCTGCAGGAGCTGCTGGCCGCACACCCCGAGACCTTCGGCGACGGCTGGACCCTGGTCCGCCGCGAGTTCATGACCGCGATCGGCCCGGTCGACCTCCTCTGCAAGGACGCCGACGGCCGTTCGGTAGCCGTCGAGATCAAACGCCGGGGCGAAATCGACGGCGTCGAGCAGCTGACCCGCTACCTCGAACTGATGAACCGCGACCCGCTGCTCGCCCCGGTCCAGGGCATCTTCGCCGCCCAGGAGATCAAGCCCCAGGCCCGGGTCCTGGCCACCGACCGAGGCATCCGCTGCGTAGTGGTCGACTACGACAAACTACGAGGCATGACCCGAGACGAGCTCACCCTCTTCTGAGGGCTTCAGCGGGGGGCGTTCAGCTCTACCCGGTCGGGTGAGGTGCTGCCGACGAGGTACGCGCGGGCGCCGACGCCGCCGACCACGGCCTGGACCAGGACGGTTGTCCAGGAGAGGGGGTGGTGTTGGGCGATCTGGACCAGGACGGGCAGGCCGAGCAGCAGGGCGTCGGGGCCGATCGCGGCGTTGACCAGGGGGCCCGTGGAGACCGTCCCCATCGGGGTGTCCAGGGGGAGCAGCTCGTTGCGGACGAAGCCGACACGGGCTCGGCGGACGGCGGCGACCGCGCCGACCGGGCCCAGCGTGAGGCCGAGCGCCCACCACGGGCCGGGCGGCAGCTCGTTCAGGGCGGAGAGCAGGCCGAGGGCCAGCGCCGACCAGACGGCGGCCAGAACGCCGGGGACCCACAGGCGCTGCAGGATGGCCTGGCGGGAGCTGAGGCCCAGCATGCGCAGCAGCACGGGGTTGCCGGCGTCGGTCTTCACGTTGCCGGCGGGGGTCGCGGCGGCCAGCAGGATGCCGATGAGGATGGCCACGCCGGTCAGCCAGGCGGGGGCGTCTTTGAGCAGGACCGGGAGGGCGGCGGCCAGCGCCAGCCAGAGCAGGCGGCCGCGGCGGCGGGCCACCAGCAGGAGGTCCTGGGTGACCAGGACGGGCAGGCGGGCCGGGAAGCGGACCGAGCGCAGGTGGCGCCGGGCCCAGTAGCGCCGTTCGACCATGTCGGTGAGGAAGGACGGCTCCATGCCGAACGCCGAGTCGAACAGGGTGCCGGCCGTCTTCGCCGCCTCGAGGATCCGTTCGTTGGGCGTGCGCGCCAACCCCCGTACGGACAGGGCGAAGAGGACGCCGACGACCAGCGCGAGGGCACCCACCAGCGGAAGCAGCGCCGTGGTGGTGGGCCACCCACTCGCCGCGACCGGCTGGTCCGTGGTCGCGTCGGTGACCAGCCCGGCCAGGCCGGCCGCCAGGAGCAGCGAGACCACGGCGTCGAGCCGATTGCCCCACCGTCCGCCGGCCTGGGCCGCCAGGGCCACCAGCAGCAGCGCGATGCCGGTCAGGCCGGCGCCCGAGGCCAGCAGGGCCACCGACGAACCGCCGAGCGTGCGCGGCGCCGCGTGCCCGACGATCGCGATGCCCTCCAGCGCGCCCACGATCGCGGCGACGATCGCGGTCAGTCGCAGCGACGGCAGCAACAGACGGCGACGGCTCACCGGCGCGGGCAGCAGCCAGGACGCCGCCGGACGGCTCAGCGCGAGCGGGCCGAAGCGGCGCAATGCCAGGTAGAGCAGGCCGAACAGGACCGGGACCAGCGACGCGGCGACCAAGCGGGAGGCGTTCGGCGAGTGCGGCCAGAAGACGACGGCCAACTGCTTGTGCACCATGCCGCCGACGATGGCCACGAACAGCAACGCGAAGTAGATGTTGCCGGCGGTCGCGCCGCGCTCGCGATGCGCCGACTGGCGGCGGCCGATCCAGCGGCGGACGGGGGCGAGCGGGACGGTGGTCGTGGTCATGAGGCGTCCGCGCTCAGCGACTCCATCGTGGTGACCTGCGCGCCCGAGGCCGTCGCGAACTTGTCGTCGTGGCTGGCCATCAGCAGTGAGCCGCCGCCGGCCACGTACTGCGCGAGCAGTGACGCCACCTCCTGCCGGCCGTCCGGGTCGAGGCGCTGCTCGGGCTCGTCGAGTATCAGCAACGAGCTGGGGCGGATCAGCGCGATCGCGAGCGTGAGCCGCTGTTTCTGGCCGGAGGAGAGCGACGGCGGGATCGCGTCGATGTGCCCGCCGAGGCCGAAGCGCTCGAGGGCCTCGTCGATGCCGGCCTCCTCGGGATCCTGCCCGTGGGCGCGGCAGACCAGCTCGGCGTGCTCACGGACGGTGAGTCCGGGGTACCACGTCGGGGGTTCGACGGTGGTGACCACGGCCCGCCAGAACTCGGGGGTCGAGCCCGGCCTGGCGCCGAAGACCCGTATCTCCCCGGAGTCGGGCTGCTGGAGGCTGCTCACGCAGCGCAGCAGCGTCGACTTGCCGATGCCGTTCTCGCCGGTGACGCAGACGCCGGTGCCGGCCGGGACGGTCAGCGCGACGCCAACGAGCACGGGCGTGGAGCCGTAGCTGACGTGCAGGTCCTCGACCTCGACCGCGGGGTGATCTACCACCCGGACAGCTTACGAGCGGCGTCCGTAGAGCATCCGTACGGCCTTGACGATCTGCTTGACCTGGGCCGGAGTGCGCTCGAAGGTCGTCGACGGCAGCAGCGACCGCGCCCGGCGGACGGTGATCGCCTTGGGACGGGCAAACTCGCGCAGGCCGTCCTCGCCGTGGATGCGGCCGAAGCCGGAGTCGCCGACGCCACCGAACGGCAGGTTGCCCATGCCGACGAAGGTGAGCGTGGAGTTGACCGAGACCATGCCGGAGCGCAGGCGGCGGGCGATGCGGACCGCGTTCCTCTTTCCGAAGACCGCACCACCCAGGCCGTACGGGGTGTCGTTGGCGAGCCGGATCGCCTCGTCGGCGTCGGCGACCTTGGTGATGGTCAGCGTCGGGCCGAACGTCTCGTCGCGGATCTCGGTCGAGTCGGCCGGCACGTCGACCAGCACGGTCGGCGCCACGTAGGGCGGCTGGACGGCGTCGACCCCGCCGAGCACCGCCGTGCCGCCCTTGGCCAGCGCGTCGTCGATGTGCTCGCGGATGATGTCGATCTGGCGGGGCATCGTGATCGGGCCGATCTCCTCGCCCGTGCGCAGCTTGCCGGCCTTGGCCACGATCTCCTTCACCAGGCGGTCGTAGATGGGGGCCACCGCGTACACCCGCTCGATGCCGATGCAGGTCTGACCGGCGTTGGTCATGCCGCCCCAGACGGCGGCCTCGGCCGCGGCAGAGACATCGGCGTCGGCGTCGACGATCAGCGCGTCCTTGCCGCCGGCCTCGATCACCACCGGGACCAGGTTTTCCGCGCAGGCGGCCATGACCTTCTTCGCGGTGGCGGTGGAGCCGGTGAACGCGATCTTGTCGGCCCCCGAGCGGCACAGCGCGGCGCCCACGTCGCCCAGGCCGTGCACCGCCTGCAGCACCGGCTGCTCGGGCACCACCTCGGCGAACGTGTCGACCAGCCACTGGCCGACGATCGGGGTGTACTCGCTGGGCTTGAAGACGACGGCGTTGCCGGTCGCGAGCGCGCCGCTGATCGGGCCGATCGGGGTGACGATCGGATAGTTCCACGGTCCGATCACGCCGATCACGCCGTACGGCTGGTACTCCAGGTGACCGGAGTGCTCGGCGAGCAGGATGCGGGTGCGCACGCGGCGCGGGCCGAGGACCCGTTTCGCGTTGCGGGGCGCCCAGTCGAGGTGCTCGACGGCGGCGACCGTTTCCATGATCCCGTCAGTCTCCGGCTTGCCGGTCTCGAGGCTGGTGAGCCGGCCCAGCTCCTCGATCCGCTGGACGATCAGCGAGCGCCAGCGCAGCAGACGGTCCTTGCGTCCCTCGTACCCGAGGGCCAGCCACCAGGCGCCGGCCTCCCTCGCGCGCTCGACGGCGGCGGCGACATCCTTCTCCGAGGCGACCGGCACGCGGCCGGCCTCCTCGCCCGTGGCGGGGTTCGTCGAGATGAGCACGCCGTCTTCGATCACCGGCACGCCGGGAACGCGAGTAGCCGTCATGTGCGGAGTCTACGGCGCTTGTTACTGCTCAGTCACTACGTACTCTTGAACCTGTGCCCCGCCGTAACAACCCCCGACGCCGATCTCCGTCCGAGCCCGCCGAGCTGACGGACGAGCGTGTCCGCAAGGGCGTCGAGGCCGTCCAGCAGTGGCGCGACGGCGAGTGGATGGTGCGCTCGATCTTCGGCGGGGCGGCCGTCAAGACGTACCGGTGCCCGGGTTGCATGCAGGAGATCCGCCCGGGCGTGGCACACGTGGTGGCCTGGCCGGTCGACGGCAGCGGAGACCTCACCGACCGCCGGCACTGGCACACCGGCTGCTGGAAGGCGCGTGACCGGCGTGCCCCCGGGGTGGAGCGCTCGCGCAACGCCCCGCGCTATGGGTAAGCCCTCCAACCGCCCCGCCCGCCACCCAAAGAAGGACTGAAGGCCGCGATGCCGAGCAACAACCCGATCCGTGCCAACTCGATCCTCCCGGCCGATCGGGAGGACATCGAGCTGCACACCGCCGACGGCCTCACCCTGGTCGGTGAGCTGGCCCGCCCGCTCGACCGCGACCCGGTCGCCACGCTGGTGTGCCTGCACCCGCTGCCCACGCACGGCGGCATGATGGACAGCCACGTCTTCCGCAAGGCGGCGTGGCGGCTTCCGGCGCTGGCCGGCATCGCCGTGCTGCGCTTCAACACCCGCGGCACGAGCAGTGTGCGGGGGAAGTCGGAGGGCGCCTTCGACGGCGCGGTGGGCGAGCGGTACGACGTAGCCGCCGCCATAGAATTTGCCGAATTTTCGGAATTGCCGAATATCTGGCTGCTCGGCTGGTCGTTCGGGACCGATCTGACCCTGATGCACGGCCTCGACCCGGCGATCGTGGGGGCGATCCTGCTCTCGCCGCCGCTCCGGTACTCGTCGCCCGAGCACCTGGCGGCCTGGAAGGACAGCGGCAAGCCGTTGACCGCCCTGATCCCGGAGTTCGACGACTATCTGCGCCCGGCCGCGGCGGCCGAAAAGTTCTCTTATGGCGAGATCGTCACGGTCGACGGAGCCAAGCACCTCTGGGTCGGCGACGCCGAACGCGTCCTCGACGAGATCGTGCGGCGCGTCGCGCCCGAGGCCCCGGTCCCGCTGCCGCGGACCTGGGACGGCCCGATGGACAGCGGAGACATGAACGCGTACGCCGACCGCACCGTCGCCGCCTTCGCCGACGTACCCGTGCCGGGCCCGCTGGTCAGCGGCTCTCCTGACTCGGCACCACAACCTCGCGAATGATCAGCTGGATGCCGGCCACCATCGGGATCGCCACCAGCGCCCCGATCACGCCGAACAGCGCGACGCCGAGCAGGGCCGCCACCACGGCGGCCACGTCGCTCACCTTCACCGACCGGCGCATCACGGTCGGGTAGATCAGGTAGTTCTCCACCTGCTGGTAGACGATGAAGAAGGCCACGCAGATGATCCCGTCGGTGAGCGACGAGGCGAAGCCCACCAGGCTCACGATGATCGCGCCGAGGGTCGCGCCGATCTGCGGGATCAGGTCGAAGAGGGCGACCACCACGGCCAGCGCGAAAGGATACGCGAGGCCGAGGATCATGGCGAGCACGAACGAGCTGAACCCGGCCACCACGGCGATCGACAGGGCGCCCACCATGTACGCGCCGACCTTGGTCAGGATCTCGTCGGTGAGCAGCCGGACCCGCGTGCGGCGCGAGGCCGGCACCAACGAGTACGCCGCCTCACGCAGGCGGTCGAAGGCCGCCATGAAGTAGATCGTCAGCACCAGCACGGTGAGCGTGTTGAAGATCGTGCCGAAGATCAGTTTGGCGCCGCCCACCACGCCGCCGACCGCGTTGCCGACCGTGCCGGCGTTGACCGCGCTGGTGACCTTCTCCATGATGTCGTAGCGCTCGACCAGGTCGTTGACGGTCTTGTTGCGCTGCAGCTGCTGGAGGTAGCCGGGCGCGTTGTGTATCAGCTCGTTGGTCTGCGTCACCAGCGGCGGAATCAGCGCGATCAGACCGCCGATCAGCAGACCCAGCACGACCAGCGCCACGATCGCGACCGCCGCGGCGCGGGGGACGCCCCGCCGGCGCAGCCAGCTCACCGCGGGATTGAGCCCGATGGCGAGGAACGCCGCGATGAAGATCAGCACGAGGATCGAGGCGGCGTTGCGCACGCCCAGGAAGATCGCGTACGCCACGATGACGCCGAGCCCGCCCAGCAGGCCGATCATGAACGGGTTGCGCCGGTCGACCGGCGGCCCGGGGCGGCCGAACCGGCCCTCGCGCTCGTCCTGCTCGATCGAATCCTCGGCGGGCGCCTCGGTCTCGTGCTTGGTCTGGTCGTCTGCGGCCACCGGGGTATTTCCTCCCGCCGATCTATTCGGCGGAGGCTATCACCCGGCTACTCGGCGTCGGCGCCTACCCGGCTCGCGGGCGGCACCGTGACCTTGGCCGACGCGGTGACCTTGCCGGCGCCGGCGGCGTGCTGGCCGGCCGGCTCGGACGCCGCGTGCGCCCCGACCGGTCCGCCGGCGACCGCCTTCTCCTCCTCCGCCTCGGCGGAGTCGGGCTCGTCTCTCTCGTCGGGGGGACCGGCGGCGGCGAGCACGGCCGCGGCGGCGAGCTCGGCCACCCGCTTGGCTTCCTTCTGCACCTGGCGGCGGACGTCGCTGGCGTGCCGTTCGGCCGCCTCGCCGGCCCGCTTGGCCTCGGCGACCCGCTCGGTCTCGGCCTCGAGCTCCTTGCGCACCTCGGCGAGGCGCTGCTGGACCTGCTCGGTCTCCTGCCGGCCGGAGCGGGCGCGTTCCTGCGCCTCGGTCAGCTGCCGCTCGGCCTCGGCGACCTTGGCCTGCGCGGTCTCGAGGTCGGCCGCGGCCTGCGCCATCTTCTCCTGCTGGGCGGTGATCTCCTTGCGGACCGCGGTGGCCTGGTCGTCGGAGCGGCGCAGGACCTCCTCCGCGTACTTGTCGGCCTCGCTACGCAGGTCGGCGCATTGCTTCTCGACGGCCGAGCGCTGCTGGGAGAGCTCCTGCGCGACGGCCTGGCGGCGCTGCGCGAGCTCCTGCTCCACACTGGCCTTCAGCTCATTGTGGGCGCGGTCGGCGTTCGCCCGGTGGGCCGTGATCTCCTGCTGGGTCTTCTCCCGGAGGGCCTTGCTCTCCTGGTCGGCCTGCATCCGGGTGGACTGGGCGTAGCCGTCGGCCTCGGCGCGCACGCGGTGCGCCTCCCGTGCGGTCTGCTCGCCGACCTGCTGGGCGTCCGCGCGGGCGCGGCCGAGGGCATTTTCCGCCTCGGCGCGCATCTGCTCGACGGACTGGCGGGTCGCGGCCAGCGCCTTTTCCGCGGCGGAGCGCTTGGCGGCGTCGGCCCGCTCCTCCTCGGCACGGCGGGCGGCCAGGGCGATCTCGAAGTCGCGGACGCCGTCGCGGGCGTGCTTTTCCGCCTCGGCGCGGATGCGCTCGGCCTCGGCGAGCCGGGTGGCGATGTCGTCGGTGGCGGACCCCTTGATCGCTTCGGCCTGCTCCTCGGCCAGCGCGAGGATCTGCTCGACCCGCGGGCCCAGGTGGCGGAAGGAGACCTCGGGCCCGATCCCGCCCTGTCGGCGGGTCTGGGTGATCTCCTGCTGGAGGCGCTCGATCTGGGCGGACATGGCCTGTATCTGCGCGTACGCCTGTTCGCGTTCGGAGGCCAGGGCGGCTATCTCGTTCTCGGCACGAGCCACGTACCGCTCGACCTGCTTCTTCTCGTAACCCCGCAGGGCGGTCTCGAAGCTGGGCTCGGTGGCCGCGTCTCCGCCGAGACCGAAGATTTCACCGCCGTGCGACATGCTGTCCATCCTCACATACGCATCGTCCCGTCAAGGACGGATACACACCGTCCTGGCCGGAGTATGCGTCTAGTTGTGATTTGTCTGAAGCCGGCCTGCAGAAGCAAGGCTACGCGCGCAAAACGAGCCAGGCCGCACCGGAGAAACTCCGGTACGGCCCGTATCGATATGTAGCGGCCGACCGATCCACCGTCGCGCACCCGGAAGGATGACGCAACCGGAGAGGTCAGTGGCGAACGACTCAGGAGTTGGTCTTGGCTGCCACCGGCTTGTCGCCGGCGCCGTTCTTGTCCGGCTCCGGCGCCCGCTGGGCGGGAGTCTCCGGCTTGGCGGCCTCGGCGGCGGCCGGTTTGGCCGCGCCCCCGACCCCCGGCACCAGGCCGGAGAGACCGGAGAGCATCTGCCCGAGCTGGTTGGTGACCTGGTCCTTCTGACGGGTGAGGTCGTCCACCTCGCGCTTGGCGGCCTGGGTGGTCAGCTCGGCCTCGGTGCGGGCCTCGCTCATCAGGCGCTGGGCCTCGGTGCGAGCCTCGGAGACCGTCTTCTCGGCGAGGGCGCGGGCCTTTTCCGTGGTCTCGATCGCGTTGCGCTCGGACTCGACCCGGCGCTGCTCGGCGCGCTGCTCGATCTCCTTGGAGCGGTCCTCCGCGGCGCTGGCCCGCTGCTCGGCCTCGGCCACCATCTTCTGCGTGGCGCTGACCTGGGCGGCGTGCCGCTGGGACTCCTCGCGCTCGGCCTTCTCCCGCCGCTCGGCGATTTCCATCGCCAGGGCCTGGAGGTCCTTGTCGCGCTTGTCGCGGGCGTCGGTGAGCAGCTTGGTCGCCTCGGCGCGCTTCTCCTCGGCCTCGCGGGAGGCCTTGGCCCGCAGCTGGGTGATCTCGCGCTCGGCGGTGGCGCGCAGCGACGCCACCTCACGCTCCACGGTCGACTTGAGCTCGGCGACCTCGTGGGCGGTCACCGTACGCAACTGCTTGGTCTCGCGGTCGGCGTCGGACCGCAGAGTGTCCGCCTCGCGCCGGGCCTGGACGCGGGCCTCGGCCGCTTCCCGCTCGGCGTGGGTGCGCATCTGGCCGGCCTCGCGCTCGGCGGTCGCCTTCATGGCGGCGGCCTCGGCGCGCGCCTTGTCGGTGATCTCGCGAGCCTCGAGCCGTGCCGCCGAGAGGATGCCCTCGGACTCCCGCTTGGCCTCGCTGCGGTGGTCGTTGGCCTGTTCCTCGGCCAGCCGCAGGATCTGCTCGACCCGGGTGCCCAGCCCGGAGAGCGTCGGCCGGTTGTTCTCCTCCAGCAGCTTGTTGCTGTCGGCGAGCTTCTGTTCCACGGCGTTGAGCCGCTGCTCGGCCTGGCGCAGACGGCGCTGCGCGTCGTTCATCCGCTGCTCGGCCTCGCCCTGGGCCTGCTGGGACTGGTTGAGCGCGGCGATGAGCCGGCCCAGGTGCGCATCCACCTGACCGCGGTCGTAACCGCGCAGGACGACGGTGAAGTCGTGCTGGGAGTTCGCGCCGTCGAAAAATGCCAAATTCTGATCCTGCTGCTGAGGCATTGGGCCATCCTGGCGAAGACGCACCAGCCACGCAAGAGCGGACCGGCATCAGAAAAGACACGTAGATCAGCTTTGAGCTGCCGCTGAGTGACGACCTCGGCCATTCGGGCAGCGAACGCGAGCCACCTGGCGATCCCTGTTCGCCGGGCCGTCACCTGCTGTATCCGGGTTCGGGGCGATCGGCGGCGCGGTCGCGCCGCTCGATGTCCCTGATCCTGCCAGGCCGCCGGGCCGTCCGACAGGATGATTCACCCGTAAGACGGATCAATCAGGCTGGCTCCACCAATTCCACCAGAACTCCGCCCGCGTCCTTGGGGTGCACGAAGTTGATCCGCGAGCCGGCCGTGCCCCGCCGCGGGGTGTCGTAGAGCAGCCGCAGGCCGCGGGCCCGCAGCGCGGCCGAGGCCGCCTCGACGTCGGCCACCGTGTAGGCCAGCTGCTGCAGCCCGGGGCCGCTGCGATCGAGGAACTTCGCGATGGCCGAGTCGGGCCGGGCCGGGGCGAGCAGCTGCAGCCGGGGACCGGTGCCGTCGCCGACCGCGAGCATGGCCTCGCGGACGCCTTGCTCCTCGTTCGTCTCTTCGTGCACCACCCGCATGCCGAAGGTCTCGGCATAGAAGTCCTTCGCGGCGTCGAGATCGGGCACCGCGATGCCCACGTGATCGATGCGCAGGAGGTCGACGCCGAGGGATGTGACATTCGCAGGGGCGCTAGGTGAGGCCTCAGTCATGCCACTAGTCTTACTTGAACCACCGTTCAGGACGAAAGCGATCATCGTGACCACCTCGGTAATCGTCAGTGGCGCCCGCACGCCCATGGGCCGCTTGCTCGGCAACCTGAAATCCCTTCCGGCCACCACGCTCGGCGGCCACGCGATCGAGGCCGCCCTCGAGCGCGGCGGCGTCCGCCCCGACCAGGTGGAGTACGTGATCATGGGCCAGGTGCTGCAGGCGGGCGCCGGCCAGATCACCGCCCGCCAGGCCGCCGTGGCCGCCGGCATCCCGATGACCACGCCGGCCGTGACGGTCAACAAGGTGTGCCTCTCCGGCCTCGACGCGATCGCCCTGGCCGACCAGCTGATCCGGGCCGGCGAGTTCGAGATCGTGGTGGCCGGCGGCATGGAGTCGATGACCAACGCGCCGCACCTGATCAACCAGCGGCAGGGCGTCAAGTTCGGCGACGTGACCGTGCGCGACCACATGGCGCTCGACGGCCTCACCGACCCGTGGGACGGCATCCCGATGGGCGAGTCCACCGAGCGCAGCGGCGCCAAGCTCGGCATCTCCCGCGAGGAGCAGGACGAGTTCGCCGCGCTGAGCCACCAGCGGGCCGCCGCCGCACAGAAGAACGGGCACTTCGCCGAGGAGATCGCGCCGATCACCATCGCCCAGCGCGGCGGTGACCTGGTCGTCGACACCGACGAGGGCGTACGCCCCGACACGACCGCGGCCTCGCTGGCCAAGCTGCGCCCGGCCTTCGCCAAGGACGGCACGATCACCGCGGGCAGCGCCTCCCCGATCTCCGACGGCGCCGCCGCGGTCGTGGTGATGAGCCGGGCCAAGGCCGAGGAGCTGGGGCTCACCTGGCTCGCCGAGATCGTCTCGCACGGCAACGTGGCCGGCCCCGACAGCTCGCTCCAGTCCCAGCCGTCCAACGCGATCAAGCACGCGCTGGGCAAGGCCGGCAAGACCGTGGCCGACCTCGACCTCATCGAGATCAACGAGGCGTTCGCCCAGGTCGGCATCCAGTCGATGCGCGAGCTCGGCGTCTCCGGCGACATCGTCAACGTCAACGGCGGGGCGATCGCCCTCGGCCACCCGATCGGCATGTCCGGCGCCCGGCTGGTCCTGACCCTGGCGCTCGAGCTGCAGCGCCGCGGCGGCGGCCTCGGCGCGGCCGGCCTGTGCGGCGGTGGCGGCCAGGGCGACGCGCTGATCATCGAGGTGCCCACCGCGTGATTCGCCGGCCCGATGTGCCCACTCTGGTTGCGCGGGCGCGGGAGGGCGATCCCCGCTCGGTGGCCCGGCTGATCAGCCTGGTCGAGAACGGCGACCCGGCACTGCCCGAGGTCGCCGCGGCGCTCGCGCCGTACGCCGGCCACGCCCAGATCGTCGGGCTCACCGGCTCGCCCGGGGTGGGCAAGTCGACCACGACCAACGAGCTGGTGCGGGCACTGCGCGCGGAGGGCCGCCGGGTCGGGGTGCTCGCGGTCGACCCGTCCAGCCCGTTCACCGGCGGTGCGATCCTCGGCGACCGGGTGCGCATGCAGGAGCACACCGTCGACCGCGGCGTCTACATCCGCTCGATGTCGAGCCGGGGCCAGCTCGGCGGCCTGTCGGCGGCCGCACCTCAGGCGGTGCGCGTGCTGGAGGGCGCCGGCTGCGAGGTGATCCTGGTCGAGACGGTCGGCGTCGGCCAGGCCGAGGTGGAGATCGCCTCGCTCGCCGACACGACGCTGGTGCTGCTCGCGCCGGGCATGGGCGACGCGATCCAGGCGGTCAAGGCGGGCGTGCTCGAGATCGCCGACATCTTCGTGATCAACAAGGCCGACCGGCCCGGCGCCGACGCGACGTACCGCGACATCCAGGGGATGCTCGCGCTGGGCGAGCGGGAGGCAGGCGACTGGCGGCCCCCGGTGGTGCGGGCCACGGCCGTTCGCGGCGAGGGCATCGACGACGTGGTGGCGGCGATCGGCCGGCACCGGGCCTGGCTCGAGTCGACGGACAATCTCACTCGCCGCCGTCAGCGGCGGGCCTCGGTGGAGGTCGAGGCCATCGCCCTGAGCACGCTCCGTTCCCGCATCGGCGACCTTCGAGAGGGTACGGCGTTGAGCACGCTCGCCGCGTCGGTGGCGGCGGGTGAGCTCGATCCCTACGCGGCCGCCGAGGAACTCATCAAGGGCCTTTAGCCGTACGCCTCCAGGGTCTTTTCGATCATCTCGCGGTCCCAGGTCAGAGTGCCGTTCTCGAGGTCGGCGACCAGCGACCGCAGCCACGCGATCTCGGCGGTCAGCATGGCGGCGCGGAACTCGTCCTCGACCAGGAACAGGCGGGGCAGGCCCGGCGGCGCCTGCTCGTGGATGCCGGCGAGCCTTTCCTCCTGTGCCTCGATGCGCACGACCAGCAGGTCGCGCACCAGGGCCGGGGCCAGCACGGGCAGGAACGCCAGCGCGGCCGGGAACTCGGGGAACTCGCGCGCCGGAGCCGGCAGCATCTCGGTCAGCCATCTGTGCATGGTCTCCGCGCCGGCCTCGGTGATCTCGTAGACCGTGCGCTCGGGCCGCCCCGCCTCGCGCGTGACGCTCGCGGGACGGACGAGACCGTCGCGGACCAGGCGGTCGAGCGCCTGGTAGACGCTGTTGCGCTGGGCGACGTTGACCAACTGGTCCTGCCCGCGCTCCTTGATGACCTGCTGCATCCGGTACGGGTGCATGGGCGCCTCGATGAGCAGCGCCAGCAGCACCAGGCCGAGCGTCGAGCGGCGCGGTTCTCCCTGCATTTGATCAGCTTACGGGCTTGACGATTCATAGTCATAGTATGTATAGTCAGAACATGACTAAACAAGCCCTCGTCGCCGGCGGTGGCATCGCCGGCACCGTCGCCGCCATCGCCCTGCAGCGTGCCGGTTGGCAGCCGCGACTGCTCGAGTCCCGCCCCGAGGGCGTCGCCGACGAGCGCGGCGCCTTCCTGACCGTCGCGGTCAACGGACTGACCGCCCTGCGCGCCCTCGGCCTCGACCCGGCCCGGGTGCTGGCCGCCGGCTTCGCCACCCCGACCCTGGCCATGAGCAACGGCGCCGGCCGCCGCCTGGCGCTGCTCCCGCTCGGCGGCCCCACCGCCGACGGCACGGTCACCACCACCATCCGCCGCGCCGACCTCTATTCCTCCCTCCGCGCCGTCGCCGCCGAGCGCGGCATCCCGATCGAGTACGAGCGCCGTCTCTCCGGTTACACCGAGCACTCCGCCGGCGTCACCGTGACCTTCGCCGACGGCGCCACCGCCGAGGGCGACCTGCTGGTGGGCGCCGACGGCCTGCGCTCCCGGGTCCGCGAGGTGCTCAACCCCGGCGGTCCCGCCCCCACCTACCTGGGCTTGCTCAACGCCGGCGGTTTCACCGACCGCCCGGTCGAGGCCGATTTCGACCGCACGCCCGGCCTCATGCACATGGCCTTCGGCCGCCGTGCCTTCTTCGGCTGGGCCACCGCCCCCGGCGGCGCGGTGTGGTGGTTCGCCAACCCGCCGAGCAAGCGCCCGGTGCGCCCCGGCGACTTCACTCCCGAGTCGTGGCGCTCCCACCTGATCGACCTGTTCGCCGACGAGGCCTTCCCCGCCGCCGCGATCATCCGGGCGACCGGCACGGCGATCGGCCCGTGGAACACCGACGATCTGCGCCGGGTCCCGATCTGGCACTCGTCCCGGGTCGTCCTGGCCGGTGACGCCGCCCACGCGGTCGCCCCGTCGTCGGGCCAGGGCGCCTCCATGGCCATCGAGGACGCGGTGGTCCTCGGCCGTTGCCTCGCCACCCACCCCGACGACGTCCCCGGCGCGCTGGCCGCCTATGAGGAGGTCCGCCGCCCCCGCGTGGAAAAGGTGGTCGCCGTCGGCCGCCGCAACGGCAGCGGCAAGACGGCCGGCCCGATCGCCGCCACCATCCGCGACGCGATGCTCCCGACGATCCTCAAGATGGCCTACCGCCGCGGAAACCCACAGTCATGGATCCTCGACCACCGCGTCTGAGATCCCGCCTGCTGCGGCTCGGCCGGCTCGTGCTGTGGCGTGGCCGGCTCCTGCTACGGCGCGGCCAGCTCGGTGAGGTGGTCGTGGGCCACGTGCAGGTGGATCCGCAGGCTGTCCAGCAGGGCGCCCTCGTCGACGTAAAAGCCCGGGTGGTGGTTCATGACCAGCCCGCGTCCACCCTCGACCGGCGCCAGCGACTCCCCGGCAAAGCGGGTGTCCTGCGCGCCGTAAGACAGATATGCCCCGCCGAAGGCGTCGGTGAAGACCGAGACGTCGTCGTAACCCAGCACGCCGGGGATCTCCACGACCCGCTCGGCGCCCACGACCCGCTCGATCGTGGGCAGCAGCGCCTCCATCCACTCCCGAGTGTTCGTCACCGGCGGCACCGGCTGCAGGTAGGAGACATCCGCCGTCGCGCCGAAAGCGGCGGCGTGGTGCTCGGCGATCCGCCGCAGCCCGTCCTGCATCGTCGCCATGTCGCCCTGGTCGAGGCAGCGGATCGTGCCCCACAGCGTGACCCGTTCCCCGATGATGTTGAAACGTCCCACGTCCTCCACGTGCCCGATCGAGACGGTCACCGCGCTGGTCGCGGGCACCTGCCGATACAGCTGCGCCGACCCGGTGACGATCGCGGCCGCCGGTGGCATCGGGTCGACGCCGAACCACGGCGTGGACCCGTGCACCTGCCGCCCGGTGACGATGATCCGCACGAGGCACGACGCGGCGTACTGGCTGCCGATCCGGTAACCCACGATGCCCTTGGGCAGCGGTCCCACGTGCATCCCGAAAACCATGGTCGGCGCCGGCTCGTCGAAGGCCCCGGCGTCGAGCATCGCCCGGGCCCCGCCGGTCTCCCCGACCGGCGGTCCCTCCTCGGCCGGTTGAAACACGAACAGCGCGGTCCCCGGCAGCCGGCCCCGCACCTGGGCGAGCACCTCGGCGGCGGTCAGCACGGTCGCCGTGTGGCAGTCGTGCCCGCAGGCGTGCGACACGGGGAAGGGTCCACCCGGATAGTCCCGGTCCACCGCGGTCGACGCGAAGTCGAAGCCGGTCGTCTCGGCCACGGGCAGCGCGTCCATGTCCGCCCGCAGGGCCGCGACCCGGTCCCCGCCGAGCCCGCCCCGCAGCACGCCGATCACCCCGTGCCCCGCGATCCCCGTGCGCACCTCGTCGAGCCCCGCCGCGCGCAGCCGCGCGGCGACGAAGGCGGCCGTCCGCACCTCCCGGTTCGACAGCTCCGGGTGCGCGTGCAGATGCCGGCGCGTCGCCACCAGCCCGTGATGAGCGGCGCCCGCGAGCGCGTCAAGTTCGGCCGCGTCCATGGCCCGATGCTCCCAGCGCCCCGCGGCCCGCGAAAGAGCATGGCTTGGGGAAGAGCCTCGTTCGCCTTAGGGATCGTTCAGGACTGCCTCTACGATGACTGCATGGATGCTGCCGACATCGCGGCCGGCCGGGAGCGCTGGCAACGGCGCTATGACGCCTCTCGCAAGCGGGAAGCCGACTTCACCACGCTCTCCGGGTCGCCCGTCGATCCGGTGTACGGGCCGCCCGGCGGAGCGGCCTACCCCGGGTTCTCGCGGATCGGGTGGCCGGGCGAGTTTCCGTACACCCGTGGTCTTTATCCCACCGGTTATCGCGGACGCACCTGGACCATCCGCCAGTTCGCGGGGTTCGGCAACGCCCAGCAGACCAACGAGCGGTACAAGATGATCCTCGCGGCCGGCGGGGGCGGGCTCAGCGTCGCGTTCGACATGCCGACGCTGATGGGGCGCGACTCCGACGAGCCGCAGTCGCTCGGCGAGGTGGGGCACTGCGGCGTGGCGATCGACTCGGCCGCCGACATGGACGTGCTCTTCGACGGCATCAAGCTGCAGGACGTCACGACCAGCATGACGATCTCCGGCCCGGCCGTGCCGATCTTCTGTATGTACCTCGTGGCCGCCGAGCGGCAGGGCGCCGACCTGAGCCGGCTGGACGGCACGCTGCAGACCGACATATTCAAGGAGTACATCGCGCAGAAGGAGTGGCTCTTCGCGCCGGAACCGCACCTGCGCCTGATCGGCGATCTCATGGAGTACTGCGCTCGCGAGATCCCGAAATACAAGCCGCTGTCGGTCAGCGGCTACCACATCCGCGAGGCCGGCTCGACGGCCGCGCAGGAACTGGCGTACACGCTGGCCGACGGCTTCGGCTACGTCGAGCTGGGTCTCTCCCGGGGCCTCGACGTCAACCAGTTCGCGCCCGGCCTGAGCTTCTTCTTCGATGCGCACATCGACTTCTTCGAGGAAATCGCGAAATTCCGGGCCGCCCGCCGCATCTGGGCCCGCCACCTGCGCGACGACTACGGCGCCACCAGCGAGAAGGCGCTCTGGCTGAAATTCCACACGCAGACCGCCGGCGTCAGCCTCACCGCACAGCAGCCGGTCAACAACGTCGTGCGCACCGCCGTCGAGGCGCTGGCCGCGGTGCTCGGCGGGACGAACTCCCTGCACACGAACGCGCTCGACGAGACGCTCGCGCTGCCCACCGACGAGTCGGCCGAGATCGCCCTGCGCACCCAGCAGGTGCTGATGGAGGAGACCGGCGTGGTCAACGTGGCCGACCCGCTCGGCGGCTCGTGGTACGTGGAGGCGCTCACCGACCGGATAGAGGCCGAGGCGGAGGAGATCTTCGCGCGCATCCGCGAGCTCGGCTCCGACGGCAGCGTCACCGCCGGCATCCTGCGCGGCATCGAGGACGGCTGGTTCACGGCGAACATCGCCGAGGCCGCGTTCGTCTACCAGCAGGCGCTGGAGAAGGACGAGAAGCGCATCGTCGGCGTGAACGCGCACACCGGCACGGTGGCGAAAGAACTCGAAATCATGCGGGTCTCCCACGAGGTCGAGGTGGTGCAGCGGCGCGAGCTGGGTGATCGCCGGGCTTCCCGGGATCCCGTACGCGTGAGAGCGGCGCTCGACCGGTTGGTGTCCGTCGCGCGCACCGACGAGAACATGATCTCCGTCATGCTCGAGGCGGCACGGGCCGAGGCGACCCTCGGAGAGATCTGCGGCGCGCTGAAGGGTGAGTGGGGCATCTACCGCGAGCCGGCCCGTTTCTGAGCCGTCCCCGGCGCGCCAACCTCGCAAATCGGTCGACAGGGCGTACTTCGGCGCCGGTCGGCCATCTGGCACCCGTGGGGCGCTTGTGGGATCTTGCATAACCGTGCGGCGGCGTTGAGTATCGGGAACGACGTGCTGTTGTGACCTCCGATATCGACCACCGCGCGGCACGACGAACCGCCTTGTCAGCGTGCGAGACTAGGTAACCATGAGCGACCCACGGACCACTCCGTCGATCTTCACCCGCGGCGCGGTCGATCTCAGCGCGCTGCGCACCCCGGCCTCCACCCCGGCGCCGGCCCCGAGCCGCCCGGCCTCGACCGGCGCACCCGCCGGTGGCGCACCCGGCGGCGGCGCACCCCACAGCGGCGCACCGTCCGCGGGCTTCCCGGGCGGCGGGCCCGAGACGATCATCGACGTCACCGAGACCAACTTCCAGACCGCCGTCCTCGAGCGTTCGCTGAGCACGCCGGTCATCCTCGACTTCTGGGCCGACTGGTGCGAGCCGTGCAAACAGCTCTCCCCGGTGCTCGAGCGGCTCGCGGAAGCGGGCGGCGGCAGCTGGGTGCTCGGCAAGGTCGATGTGGACGCCAACCCGCGGCTCGCCCAGGCGCTGCGCGTGCAGGGCATCCCGATGGTGGTCGCGGTCGTGGGCGGCCAGCTCGTCGAGGGCTTCACCGGCGTCCTGCCCGAGCACCAGGTCAAGCAGTACGTGGACGCCGTGCTCAAGGCCGGCGGCGTGACGGTCGAGGCGGCGGCCGACCCCCGGCTCGACGCGGCCGACGACGCGCTCATGGTCGGCGACCTCGAGGCGGCCGAGGCGGCGTACAAGAAGATCCTCGCCGAGTCCCCGGCCGACGCCGCCGCCGAGTCGGGCCTCGCCCAGGTCGATCTCTACCGCCGGGTGGGCGGCAACGACCCGTCGGCCGCGCTGGCCGCGGCCGAGGCCAACCCCGACGACCTCGACGCCCAGCGCCTCGCGGCCGACATCGAGGTGCTCTCCGGTCAGGCCGACCGGGCCTACGAGCGGCTGGTCGCGCTGGTCAAGCGCACGTCGGGGGACGACCGCGACGCCGTACGCAAGCACCTGCTGTCGTTGTTCAGCGTGGCCGGACCGGACGACCCGGCGGTGGCCGTGGCCCGCCGCCAGCTGGCCAGCGCACTCTTCTAGACGGGAGGCTCCGTGCGCCGGATCGCAGTCCTCGACGCACCGTCCAATCTCGGTCTGCGTCCGCCGACCGCGACCTCGGTGCCGGGCTGCGCCAAGGCGCCCGGAGCGCTTCGCGACCACGGCCTGCTCACCAGGCTCGGCGCGCGCGACGCCGGCTGCCTGACCCCGCCCCGGTACGACCCGGGCGACTGGCGCCCGGGCGACGGCGTCGCGCACGCGTCGCAGATTGCGGCGTACTCGCGCAAGCTGGCCGACCGGATCGGCGCGATCCTCGACGCCGGCGAGTTCCCGGTGATCCTCGGTGGCGACTGCTCGATCCTGCTCGGCTCGGGCCTGGCCATGCACCGGCTCGGCGAGGCGGTCGGCGGCCGCATCGGGCTGGTCTTCGTGGACGGTCACTCCGACTTCCGCCACCCCGGCAACGCGTCCTATGTGGGCGCCGCGGCGGGGGAGGACCTCGCGCTGGTCACCGGCCGCGGCCAGGCCGATCTGGCGTCGATCGAGGGCCGCCGGCCCTACTTCCGCGACATCGACGTGGTGGTGCTGGGCATGCGCGCCCAGGACGAATACCGCCTCGACCTCCAGGCCGCCGGCATCGTGACCCGCCCGGTGCCGGCCCTGCGCGCCGAGGGTGCGGCCCGCAGCGCGCAGTGGGCCCGCGACCAGCTGGTCGACTGCGCCGGCTTCTGGCTGCACGTCGACGTGGACGTGCTCGACCCAGCCGTGATGCCCGCGGTCGACGCGCCGTCGCCGGGTGGCATCGCCTTCCCCGAGCTAGAGCTGCTGCTGGCCGGACTGGTCGAGTCGCCGCACTGCCTGGGCGTCGAGATCACCGTCTTCGACCCCGACTACGACCCCGACGGCACCTACGCCGAAGAGATCACCAACGCCGTCGCGGCCGGCCTAGCCGCCGCCCGCACCGTGACCCCCCGCCCCGACCTGATCGCCGCCCGAGCCGACCTGGCTTCCCCCCGCCCTTCCACACCCACGAAGCCCGCGGAATCGGATGCGTCCCCCGAACCCGAAATTTCGGATTTGTCCGAGGCGAGCCCGGGTGCGGTGGAAGCGCGCCCAGGTGCGGAGCGAGGAGGCCTGGGCGCGGAGCGAGCGGGCCTGGGTGCGGGGGAAGCGAGCCTGGGCGCGGAGCGAGCGGGCCTGGGTGCGGGGGAAGCGAGCCTGGGCGCGGAGCGAGCGGGCCTGGGTGCGGGGCGAGCGGGCCTGAGCGCGGAGCGAGCGGGCCTGGGTGCGAGAGGAGCGGGCGCGGGAGGAGCGGCGGGCGGGAGCCTGGAGCCGGAGAACGAGGACGGCGGGGCGATCGATCCCGTAGCCGATAGCGCCAT
>NZ_KB903306.1 GCF_000379645.1 Paractinoplanes globisporus DSM 43857 | reverse complement strand
CAGCACCCGGCGCAACCGGCCGTGGTCGTCGACGTCGGCGATGTCGAGCGGCACGTTGTCGAGCCACTCGGTGGCAATCAGCAGCCCGACGATCCCCTCAGGCACGTCCCGCCGCCACGCAATCCCCGCGTCGGGCCCGCCCGGCCCGCCGGTCCCGCCCGGCCCGCCGGTCCCGCCCGGCCCGCCGGTCCCGCCCGGCCCGCCGGTCCCGCCCGGCCCGCCGGTCCCGCCCGGCCCGCCGAGACCGCCGCGCACCGCAGGGCCGTTGAGACCGCCTGGCCCGTTGAGGCCCTCGGGGCGCGGCGCGAGTTCGACGGCGGTCAGGCGGGCGCGGTTGGCGAGTTCGGCCGGGAGCATCGTGCGCAGGGTGGTCAGCAGCTCGCCTCGGCCGGCGCCCACATCGACCAGGTCGAACGTCTTCGGGTGGCCGAGTGCCGCGTCGACTCGTTCGGCCAGTCGCAGGAGGGCGGTCGCGAACAGTGGCGACGCATGCGCACTTGTCCGGAAATGGTGGGATGGGCCGCTCGCGCCATCTGTGAAGAAGCCGCCCGGGCCGTACAGCCCGGCGGTCATCGCGGCGCGCCACCCGGTCACACGCACACCTTAGGCCCCGATCTTCCGGTGCAGTTGTTCACACGGTGTTGTCACGTGCGTGTTACGGCGGCGCATAATTTTGCTCGACCGGTACCCCTTCTCGAGGACTGGATCCTGATATGAGCGCGATGTCGCGTGGCCGCGCGGGTGCGCGTCCCCTGAGCGTCGGCGTGATCGGCGCCGGCCGGGTGGGGGCCGTCCTGGGCGCCGCTCTCCAGGCCGCGGGCCACCGCGTGGTTGCCGCCGCGGCCGTCTCCGCCGCCTCCCGCGATCGCGCGCGCCGGCTTCTGCCGCAGGCCGCGATCCTGCCGGCCGACGACGTGGCCCGCGCCGCCGACGATCTGCTGTTGCTGGCCGTGCCCGACGACGTGCTCGGCGGCGTGGTGGCCGGCCTGGCCGCGACCGGCGCGCTGCGGCCCGGCCAGATCGTGGCGCACACCTCCGGGGCTCACGGACTCGCCGTTCTGGGCGATGTGAACGGCATGGCCCTGCATCCCGCGATGACCTTCACGGGCACGGACGCTGATCTCGACCGGCTCCCTGGCATCGCCTGGGGCGTCACCACCCGCGATCGCGCCGTCGCCACCCGGCTCGTCGCCGACCTCGGCGGCGTGCCCGAGTGGATCGCCGAGGACGCCCGCCCGGTCTACCACGCGGCGCTCGCGCACGGCGCGAACCACCTGGTCACGCTGGTCAACGAGGCCGCCGACCTGCTGCGCGCGGCCGGTGTCGACCAGCCCGCCCGGGTGCTCGAGCCGCTGCTGCGCGCCGCGCTCGACAACGCCCTGCGCCTGGGCGACGCGGCCCTGACCGGCCCGGTCTCCCGCGGCGACGCCGGCACCGTCGGCAAGCACCTCGACCGCATCCCGGCGGAATCCCGGTCCGCCTATCTGGCGCTGGCCCGCCGCACCGCCGACCGCGCAATCGCCGCCGGCCGCCTGCGCCCCCACGATGCCGCCCCGCTGCTGGAGGTGCTCGCCCGCGCGGCCGGCGCGCTCCCGAGCGAGACGCGCCAGACCGAGGGCGTGCTCGCGAGCGCGACAGGTTGGGCCGGTGGGCCGGGCGCGACTGCTGGGACTGCGACTGGTGGGACTGGTGGGACGGCGGTGGCCGGGGACGGGGACGTGATCCCGGGCCGGATCGACTCCCTGGGGAGCACGCGATGACTGAGTTGATTCACACCCGGGCGGAACTGGCCGCCGCCGTGGCCGCGGCGCCTGACCGGGTGGCGGTTGTCATGACCATGGGAGCGCTGCACGCCGGGCACCGCGCGCTGATGCAGGCCGCTCGTGAGCGGTCGGCGTTTGTGCTGGTGACGATCTTTGTCAACCCGTTGCAGTTCGGGCCGAACGAGGACTTCGACAAGTACCCGCGCACGCTGGAGGCCGATCTCGAGGCGTGCCGGGACGAGGGCGTCAGCGTGGTGTTCGCCCCCAGCCGGGACGAGGTGTACCCGGACGGCGCGCCGTCGATCACGATGAACGCCGGTGCGCTCGGTGAGATTCTCGAGGGCGCCAGCCGGCCCGGCCACTTCGCCGGGATGCTCACGGTCGTCGAGAAGCTGCTCCTGCTCACCCGGGCCGAGGTGGCGTTCTTCGGCGAGAAGGACTTCCAGCAGCTGGCGCTGATCCGCCGGATGGCGCGCGACCTGGAGCTGGGCACCGAGATCGTCGGTGTGCCGACCGTGCGCGAGCCGGACGGCCTGGCCCTGTCCAGCCGCAACCGCTACCTCTCGCCGCAAGAGCGCGCCTCGGCGCTGGTCCTCTCCCGGGCGCTGCGCGAGGGAGCGGCACACACCGACGGCGACACGGTCCTCGCGGCCGCCACCAAGATCCTCGACGACGAGCCGGGCGTACGCGTCGACTACCTCGCGCTGACCGGCCCCGACCTGGGTCCGGCCCCGGCCGAGGGCGCGGCCCGCCTGCTGGTCGCCGCCCGGGTCGGCAGTACCCGCCTGATCGACAACGTCCCGATCCGCCTCGCGCCGATCCGCCTCGGGAAGGACCGCTGATGCTGCGCACCATGCTCAAGTCGAAGATTCATCGCGCCACCGTGACCCAGGCCGACCTGCACTACGTCGGCTCGGTGACCGTGGATCTCGACCTCATGGAAGCGGCCGACCTCCTCGCCGGAGAGCAGGTGGCGATCGTGGACGTCACCAACGGCGCGCGCCTCGAGACCTACGTGATCCCGGGCGAGCGCGGCTCGGGCGTGATCGGCATCAACGGCGCGGCCGCCCACCTGATCCACCCGGGCGACCTGGTCATCCTGATCGCCTACGGCCAGATGGACGACGCCGAGGCCCGCGCCTACCGGCCGCGGGTCGTCCACGTGAACGCGGACAACGAGATCATCGAGCTGGGCGCCGACCCGGCCGCCACGGTCGACGGGATGGCCGGCGAGCTCGTCCGCGGCGATCTGAGCCTGTCGGTCTGAGGCCGGCCCACCACCTCACGCGAGAGGCGCGCTACGGCCTTTCGCGGCAGCTGCTCGCGGTGTGAAGCCGGTGCCGCGTCTCTTGCGGTTGGGGGCCCGCTTTCGCGTACGGAAAAATGGGTTTTGCTGGTTGTTGTCTTTTATCTCCATATGATCGGATTTCATGAGGATCCGCATGGGGATCATCGCCGGCCTGTGCCTGAGTCTGTCGCTGCTCGCGGCCTGCGGAATGCCCGGCGGGGTCGACGGCGATCTCACCAATGGATGGGCGGCGATGGAGCCGGCCACCGAGTTCGAGCCGACGCCGGGAACCTGTCACGGGGCGAACTTCAACACCGTCGGGGCGCGGGCGACCTATGAGGAGATCGACTGCAAGCTGCGGCACCGCACGGAGACCGTCTATGTCGGCACCTACGAGTCGCCGGCCGCGGATGCCGACGAACCGCCCGCCGACGGATCCGCGGGAGCCATGGCCGCCTACCGGGTCTGCGACGAGAAGACCACCACCTACCTCGGCGGCCAGTGGCGTACCGCGCGCATCTGGATCGGTGTCACCCACCCCACCGCCGCGGCCTGGGGCGGCGGATCGCGCTGGTTCCGTTGCGAGGCGCTCGAGCTCAGCTCGGTGGAGGACGACGGCGGCCTGGTGCAGCGGGTCGGCACGCTGCAGAACGCGCTCGCCGACGGCTCCTCCGAGCTGCTGCTGACCTGTTACGCCATCGCGATGGACAGCTCGGGAGCGATCGCGAACATGCCGGGAGTGAGCTGCACGGCCAAGCACAACGCGGAGTTCGTCGGGGTGTGGTTCGCGAAGGATCTCGCCTACCCCAAGGACGACAAGGCCTGGCAGAAATTCCACGACGGTTGCCGCTCGCTGGTCGCCTCGTTCGCCGGCGTCCCCGACGACAAAGACCTTCAATTTCGTACGGGGGTGGTCTCGCTCCCGGGCAACGCCGACGTCTGGCAGCTCGGCGACTACGGCGTGCGCTGCTATCTCTGGCTGGACGGCGCCGAGCTCACCTCGTCGCTCAAGGGCAAGGGCCCGAAGAGCCTGCCCGTCCAGTACAAGTAACGGCCACCACTTCGATGCCGCCCCCGCGTGACGCGCGTCGCGGTGGCGGAGTGTACTGAGCAGATGTCATTTCTGGCCGATCTTCCGGAGCTGCCGCGCCGGCTTGCCGCCGCCGTCCCGGGCTGGAGCGAGACCACCGACGTGCTGGTCGTGGGCTCCGGCGTCGCGGGGCTGACCGCCGCGCTGCACCTGCGGGAACAGGGCCTGCACGTCACCGTGGTCACCAAGGTGAACATCGACGACGGCTCCACCCGCTGGGCGCAGGGCGGCATCGCCGCCGTGCTCGACCCGCTGGACACCCCGGCCGCGCACGCCAACGACACCGAGATCGCCGGGGTTGGCCTCTGCGACCCGGCCGCGGTGCGGGTGCTGGTGGAGGAGGGCCCGACCCGGGTGCGCGAGCTGATGCGGATCGGCGCCGAGTTCGACCGCCACCCGGACGGCACGCTGATGCTGACCCGCGAGGGCGGACACCGGGCCGACCGGATCGTGCACGCCGGCGGCGACGCGACCGGCGCCGAGGTGCAGCGGGCCCTGCACGAGGCGGTCCGCCGCGACCCGTGGATCAAGCTCGTCGAGCACGCGCTCGTGCTCGACCTGCTGCGCGGCGCCGACGGCCGGGCCTGCGGGCTCACCCTGCACGTGCTCGGCGAGGGCAGCGAGGACGGCGTCGGCGCGATCCTGGCCCGCGCGGTGGTGCTGGCCACCGGCGGGATGGGCCAGATCTACTCCTCGACCACGAACCCGTCGGTCTCCACCGGCGACGGCGTCGCGCTCGCGATCCGGGCCGGCGCGGTCGTCACCGACGTGGAGTTCGTGCAGTTCCACCCGACGTCGTTCGTGAGCGCCGCGGTCACCTCGGTGCAGCGTCCGTTGATCTCCGAGGCGCTGCGCGGCGAGGGCGCCCATCTGGTCGACGAGGCCGGCAAGCGGTTCATGGTGGGCCGGCACGAGCTCGCCGAGCTGGCCCCGCGCGACGTGGTGGCCAAGGGCATCCACCGGGTGCTGCTGGACACCGGCGCCGACCACGTCTACCTCGACGCCCGCCACCTGGGCGCCGAGTTCCTCGAGCACCGCTTCCCGACGATCGTGGCCTCGACCCGCTCGGCCGGCATCGACCCGGCCACCGAGCTGATCCCGGTCGCTCCGGCCGCCCACTACGCCTCCGGCGGCGTCCGCACCGACCTGCACGGCCGCACCACCATCCCCGGCCTGTACGCGTGCGGCGAGGTGGCCTGCACCGGCGTGCACGGCGCGAACCGGCTGGCCAGCAACTCGCTGCTGGAGGGCCTGGTCTTCGCCAAGCGG
Source organism: Paractinoplanes globisporus DSM 43857 (assembly GCF_000379645.1). Classification (GTDB taxonomy): domain Bacteria; phylum Actinomycetota; class Actinomycetes; order Mycobacteriales; family Micromonosporaceae; genus Actinoplanes; species Actinoplanes globisporus. The sequence continues at coordinate 443,812 of NZ_KB903306.1, read as the reverse complement.
ATCGCCGACGACATCGCCCGCGACCTGCCGCCGCAGGCCGACCCATTTTCCGGCCCGGCCGGACCGGCCTGGGTGGCCGACCCGGCGATCCGCGGCGAGTTGCAGAGGGCGATGACCCGGGGCGCGGGTGTGCTTCGCTCGGCCGGCTCGCTGGCCGGCACCGCGAAGGAGCTGACCCGGTTGGCCGGGCTGCGCACCACCCCGCGCAACGCGGCCTGGGAGGCGACGAACCTGCTGACCGTGGCGTCGGCGCTGGTCGCCTCGGCCTCGACCCGGCTCGAGACGCGGGGCTGTCACTGGCGGGAGGACTACCCGGTGGCCGAGGACGAGTGGCGCGGCCACCTGCTGAACGGACTGTCGCCCAAGGGCGTGCTGACCCAGACCTTCGAGGAGATGCTGTGAACGAGTTGGATCTTGAAGAGGTCCGCCGGGTCGTCTACACCGCCCTCGGCGAGGACCTGGGCGACCCGCCGCGCGACGTGACCAGCGAGGCCACCATCCCGGCCGGCCAGGTGAACACGGCCGAGCTCGTGGCCCGGGCCGACGGCGTGGTGGCGGGGCTGCCAGTCGCGCTGGAGGTCTTCGCGGCCACCTCCGGCGGCCGGGCCACCTTCGAGCCGCGGGTGGCCGAGGGCGACCGCGTAGGCCGCGGCGACGTGCTCGCCGTGGTCAGCGGCCCGACCCGGGCGTTGCTGACCGCCGAGCGCACCGCCCTCAACCTGCTGTGCCGCATGTCGGGGGTGGCCACACACACCCGCAAGTGGGCCGACGCGCTGGCCGGCACCAAGGCGACCGTGCTGGACACCCGCAAGACCACCCCGGGCCTGCGGCACCTGGAGAAGTACGCGGTGCGGGCCGGCGGCGGCACGAACAAGCGCATGGGCCTCTACGACGTCGCGATGATCAAGGACAACCACAAGCTGGCGGCGGGCGGCATCACGGCGGCGTACCGGCTGGTGCGCTCGGCCTTTCCCGACGTCCCGGTGCAGGTCGAGGTGACCACCCTGGCCGAGGCGCTGGAGGCGGTCGAGGCGGGGGCGACCTTCCTGCTCTGCGACAACATGACGCCCGGGCTGCTGGCCTCGGTGGTCTCCGCGGTGGGCGACCGGGCCGAGCTCGAGGCGACCGGGAACCTCACGCTCGCCACCGTCTCGGAATACGCGGCGACCGGCGTCGATTACCTGTCGGTGGGTGGCCTGACACACTCGTCACCAATCCTCGACATCGCCATGGACCTGAGGCCTTAGATGCTCCTGTGTATCGACATCGGTAACACCAACACCGTTCTCGCCACGTTCGACGGCGACAAGCTGGTGCACAACTGGCGGGTCAAGACCGATTCCCGCAACACCGCCGACGAGCTGGGGCTGATGTTCCGCGGTCTGCTGGCCGGCGACAACGTGGAGATCACCGGGGTGGCCGCCTGCTCGACCGTGCCGGCCGCGCTGCGCAGCCTGCGCACGATGCTCGGCCGGTACTACGGCGACCTGCCCAACGTGATCGTCGAGCCGGGCGTCAAGACCGGGGTGCAGCTGGCCATCGACAACCCCAAGGAGGTCGGCGCCGACCGGGTGGTCAACACGCTGGCCGCGCACTCCCTCTACGGCGGCCCGTCGATCGTGGTCGACTTCGGCACCACCACCAACTTCGACGTGATCAGCGCGAAGGGCGAGTTCCTCGGCGGTGCGTTCGCGCCCGGTATCGAGATCTCCTTCGACGCGCTCGCGGCCCGCGCGGCCCAGCTGCGCAAGGTCGAGCCGGCCATGCCCCGCTCGGTGATCGGCAAGAACACGGTCGAGTGCCTGCAGTCGGGCATGTACTACGGCTTCGCCGGGCAGGTCGACCGGATCGTCGAGCGAATGATCGAGGAGATCGGGCCGGTCAAGGCCGTGATCGCCACCGGCGGGCTGGCCGGCCTGGTCAAGGACGAGTGCCGCACGCTCACCGCGCACGAGCCGATGATCACGCTGATCGGGCTGCGCATGGTATATGAGCGGAACGTCTGACGAGCCCTCAGTAGGCTTGTTCGCTGTCGTTGTTTGAATTCCCACAGAGAGTCGTGCCGTGACCGAGCAGAATGTGCCGCCGACCGATCCCGCTGAGGACCTCCCCGAGCAGATCCGGGTCCGCCGGGCCAAGCGGGAGCGGTTCCTCGCCGAGGGCGTCCCGCCGTACCCGGTCAACCTGCCCCGCACCGCGACGCTGAAGGAGATCCGGGAGAAGTACGCCGAGCTGGCCACCGACTCCGCCAGCGGCGACACCGTCTCGATCACCGGGCGGGTGATCTTCATCCGCAACGGCGGCAAGCTGTGTTTCGCGACCCTGCGTGACGGTGACGGCACCGAGCTGCAGGCCATGCTCTCCCTCGACAAGGTGGGCGAGCAGGCCCTCACCGACTGGAAGCACCTGGTCGACCTCGGTGACCTGGTCGGGATCACCGGCGAGGTGATCACCAGCCGGCGGGGTGAGCTCTCCGTGCTCGCCGACTCGTGGGCGATCAGCGCCAAGGCGCTGCGCCCGCTGCCGGTCGCCCACAAGCCGCTCTCCGAGGAGACGCGAATCCGCCAGCGGTACGTCGATCTGATCGTTCGCCCGCAGGCGCGCGAGACCGTGCGGACGCGGGCCACCGTGGTGCGCAGCCTGCGCGAGTCGCTGTTCCGCCGCAATTTCCTCGAGGTGGAAACGCCAATGTTGCAGTTGCTGCACGGCGGCGCGGCGGCCCGCCCGTTTGTGACGCACAGCAACGCGCTGGACACGGATCTCTATCTGCGGATCGCGCCGGAACTGTTTTTGAAGCGCGCCGTGGTCGGCGGCATCGAGCGGGTCTTCGAGATCAACCGGAACTTCCGCAATGAGGGTATGGACTCGAGTCACTCGCCGGAGTTCGCGATGCTCGAGGCCTACCAGGCGTACGCCGACTACAACGTGATGCAGCAGCAGGTACAGGAGTGGATTCAGGAGGCGGCGTTCGCGGTCGGCGGCACCCACATCGTGACCCACTACGACGGCACCGAGTGGGACTTCGGCGGCCAGTGGCCGGCGGTGACCCTGTTCGGCTCGCTCTCGGCCGCGCTCGGCGAAGAAGTCACGGTGATGACCGATCGGGCACAACTCGAGCGGTACGCGGAAAAGCATGACCTTTCCGTCGACCCGAAGTGGAGCAACGGCAAGCTGGCCGAGGAGCTCTTCGAGCACCTGGTCGTGCACACCCTCCAGCAGCCGACATTTGTACGGGATTATCCGGAAGAGACCGCGCCGCTGACCCGGGCCCACCGGGAAACTCCGGGCCTCACCGAGAAGTGGGACCTGTACGTCAACGGGTTCGAGCTGGCGACCGCGTATTCCGAGTTGGTCGACCCGGTGGTGCAGCGCGAACGGCTGGTGGCGCAGTCGTTGCTGGCCGCCGGCGGCGATCCCGAGGCCATGCAGCTGGACGAGGATTTCCTGCGCGCCATGGAGTACGGAATGCCGCCGACCGGCGGGATGGGAATGGGAATCGACCGGCTGTTGATGGCGCTGACCGGGCTGGGCATTCGGGAAACGATCCTGTTCCCGTTGGTCCGGGCCGAGTAATATACGACCCGCCATTGACGGATACTGCCGCCCTGGCGTTATTGTCTTGTCCGTTGCGGGAGACAGAACCTGTGTTCGGGAGGATAGCGGCGCGTGGCCAAGCAGATCATTCACAAGCTGGTCGATGACCTCGACGGCGGTGACGCCGAGGAGACCGTCAAGTTCGCGCTCGACGGCATTCAGTACGAGATCGACCTCTCGGAGAAGAACGCCGCTAAATTGCGGGACGTCTTCGCTCCCTACGTGGGGGCCGGTGCGCGGGTCGCCCGCGGCGGTGTGGTCGTGGGGGGCCGGGCCGCACGCGGCCGCGGTGGCGCGACCGCCGACCGGGAGCAGAACAAGGCGATTCGGGAGTGGGCCAAGAAGGCCGGCAAGGACATCTCCGACCGGGGACGCATCCCCCAGGAGATCGTGGACGAGTTCCACGCGAAAGGTCCGGGCCGGAGCTAGAGCACTTCGTCGGGGCCCGTCGCGCGATGCGCGACGGGCCCTGTGCTTTTTGGGGTGATCTTTCCGGACGTTACGTAGAGTTATCCACAGGTGTGGAGAGGGTTGTCCACAGGCTGTGGACGCACGACCTCCGGCGATTTCGCTGTCCGCGTACTCGTTCGGGTGGGGGAACAGCCGCTGAGCGTGCGAAGTTGGCTAAATCAACGTTGCGGACGGTTTCGCCGGGCCACGAGGGCCCAGCAGAACGCCCGGGCGGCGATAGAGTTACAGCACGGGCATCACCGATGCCCGTGCGCTGGCCCCGCCAGCTGTTGAGACAGGCTCAGCATTGGCGCACGGCACGTGAGGAGCACGAGGGCATGTTCGAGCGGTTCACCGACCGAGCGCGACGGGTTGTCGTCCTGGCCCAAGAAGAGGCCCGGATGCTCAACCACAACTACATCGGGACCGAGCACATCCTGCTTGGCCTGATCCACGAGGGCGAGGGTGTCGCCGCCAAGGCTCTCGAGAGCCTGGGCATCTCGTTGGAGGGCGTCCGGCAACAGGTCGAAGAGATCATCGGCCAGGGTCAGCAGGCGCCGAGCGGGCACATCCCGTTCACGCCGCGGGCGAAGAAGGTGCTGGAGCTTTCGCTGCGCGAGGCTTTGCAGCTGGGTCACAACTACATCGGAACCGAGCACATCCTGCTCGGCTTGATCCGGGAGGGCGAGGGCGTCGCTGCCCAGGTGCTGGTCAAGCTCGGCGCCGACCTCAACCGGGTCCGCCAGCAGGTCATCCAACTGCTCTCGGGCTACCAGGGCAAGGAGCCGGCCGCGGCCGGCGCCGCGGCGGGCGAGGCTGCTCCGTCCACGTCGCTGGTGCTCGACCAGTTCGGACGCAACCTGACGCAGGCCGCCCGCGAGGGCAAGCTCGACCCGGTCATCGGCCGGGAAAAGGAAATCGAGCGGGTCATGCAGGTGCTCTCCCGCCGTACCAAGAACAACCCGGTGCTCATCGGCGAGCCCGGTGTCGGCAAGACCGCCGTCGTCGAGGGCCTGTCCCAGTCGATCGTCAAGGGCGAGGTGCCCGAGACGCTCAAGGACAAGCAGCTGTACACGCTCGACCTGGGCGCGCTGGTCGCCGGTTCCCGCTACCGCGGTGACTTCGAGGAGCGCCTCAAGAAGGTGCTCAAGGAGATCCGCACCCGCGGCGACATCATCCTGTTCATCGACGAGATCCACACGCTGGTGGGCGCCGGCGCGGCCGAGGGCGCGATCGACGCGGCAAGCATCCTGAAGCCGATGCTGGCCCGCGGCGAGCTGCAGACCATCGGCGCGACCACGCTCGACGAGTACCGCAAGCACCTGGAGAAGGACGCCGCGCTCGAGCGCCGCTTCCAGCCGATCCAGGTCGGCGAGCCGTCCCTGGCGCACACCATCGAGATCCTCAAGGGTCTCCGCGACCGCTACGAGGCGCACCACCGGATCAGCATCACGGACGCCGCCCTGGTGGCCGCCGCGACGCTGGCCGACCGGTACATCTCGGACCGCTTCCTGCCGGACAAGGCGATCGACCTGATCGACGAGGCCGGCGCCCGGATGCGTATCCGCCGGATGACCGCGCCGCCGGACCTGCGCGACTTCGACGAGCGCATCGCCCAGGTGCGTCGCGACAAGGAGTCCGCGATCGACGCGCAGGACTTCGAGCGCGCCGCCCAGCTGCGCGACAAGGAGAAGCAGCTGCTCGGCCAGAAGGCCCAGCGCGAGCGGGAGTGGAAGGCCGGCGACCTCGACGTCGTGTCCGAGGTCGACGACGAGCAGATCGCCGAGGTCCTGGGCAACTGGACCGGCATCCCGGTGTACAAGCTCACCGAGGAGGAGACGTCCCGTCTGCTCCGCATGGAGGACGAGCTGCACAAGCGGGTCATCGGCCAGGAGGACGCGGTCAAGGCCGTCTCCAAGGCGATCCGCCGCACCCGGGCCGGCCTGAAGGACCCGAAGCGGCCGTCCGGCTCGTTCATCTTCGCCGGCCCGTCCGGCGTCGGTAAGACCGAGCTGTCCAAGGCGCTGGCCGAGTTCCTGTTCGGCTCCGAGGACGCGCTGATCCAGCTGGACATGTCGGAGTTCCACGACCGGTACACGGTGTCCCGACTCGTCGGTGCGCCTCCCGGGTACGTGGGCTACGACGAGGGTGGTCAGCTGACGGAGAAGGTGCGTCGCAAGCCGTTCTCGGTGGTCCTCTTCGACGAGATCGAGAAGGCTCACCCCGACGTCTTCAACACGCTGCTGCAGATTCTTGAGGACGGCCGGCTGACCGACGGTCAGGGCCGGATCGTCGACTTCAAGAACACGGTCATCATCCTGACCACCAACCTCGGCACCCGGGACGTGGCGAAGGCGGTGTCGCTGGGCTTCCAGGCCTCGGAGGACACCGAGAGCAACTACGACCGGATGAAGGTCAAGGTCAACGACGAGCTGAAGCAGCACTTCCGCCCGGAGTTCCTGAACCGCATCGACGACACGATCGTCTTCCACCAGCTCCGCCAGGACGAGATCCTCCAGATCGTCGACATCTTCACCTCGCGCATCGAGGGCCAGCTCAAGAACAAGGACATGGGTCTCGAGCTGACCGACAACGCGAAGAAGTACCTGGCGAACAAGGGCTTCGACCCGGTGCTGGGCGCGCGGCCGCTGCGCCGCACGATCCAGCGCGACCTGGAAGACAGCCTTTCCGAGCAGATCCTCTTCAACGAGCTGCGCCCCGGCCAGATCGTCGTCGTGGACTGCGAGGGCGACCCGGCCAACGTCGAGAAGTCCAAGCTCTCCTTCCGAGGCGCCGACCGCGGCGTCACGGTCCCAGACGCGGTTCCGGCCGACCTGGGAGCCGCCCCCTCCACCGAGGAGTAACGGCAACGTTCTGAGGGACCCCTGTCCACGCTGTTTGTGGGCGGGGGTCCCTTCGCGTTGTGCACGGCAACATCAGGGGCCATGGTCATCTTTCAAACAGCCTGATACCGGGGCACTATTGCTTGACGTTCATCTATGTGAACGTTCACTCTAGCGGTAACACCCCGGAAATATCAGCGTTCGAGAGGTGAGTACCGTGCTCCGTAGGAAAGCGCTTGCCGCCGCGGTCGCCCTGGTCGCGGCCGCCGGCACGGTCGTCGGCGTCAACACCGCCGACGCCGCGACCTATCCCAACCCTGGCGTGGTGACCGGCAGCATCAACGTGCACGATCCGGGCATCGTCAAGAAGCCCGACGGCACGTACCTGATCGCGCACACCGGCAACAACATCACGCTGAAGACCTCGACCGACCGCACGGCCTTCCGGGACGCCGGCGTGGCCTTCCCGAGCGGCGCGTCCTGGACCACCTCGTACACCGGGGGCAGCGCGAACCTCTGGGCGCCCGATATCTCCTACCGTAACGGTAAGTACTTCATGTACTACGCGGCCTCGACGTTCGGCTCGAACCACTCGGCGATCTTCCTGGCCACCAGCAGCACCGGTGCCTCCGGCAGCTGGTCCAACCAGGGCCTGGTCATCGAGTCGGTCACCAGCGACAACTTCAACGCGATCGACCCGAACCTCTACGTCGACCCGTCCGGCCGGTGGTGGCTGAGCTTCGGCTCGTTCTGGTCCGGCATCAAGCAGGTGCAGCTCAACACGTCCACCGGCAAGCGGCTCGACAGCACGATCCGCTCGATCGCCGGACGCGGCGGCGGCGCGATCGAGGCGCCGTTCCTGTTCCGCCACGGGTCCTACTACTACCTGTACGTCTCGTTCGATCTCTGCTGCCGGGGCGCGTCCAGCACGTACCGGATCATGGTGGGTCGTTCGACCAGCGTGACCGGACCGTTCGTCGACAAGAACGGGACGGCCATGACCAGCGGCGGCGGCAGCGAGATCCTGGCCGGGCACGGCAGCATCCACGGCCCGGGCGGGCAGTCGGTCTTCACCGACTCCGACGCGGACGTGCTCGTGTACCACTACTACGCGGACAACGGCGCCGCCCGCCTCGGGATCAACCTCATCGGGTACGACTCCAGCGGCTGGCCGTACGTGTACTAGAGGGGCTGTGCGGAAGGCCGCTCGGCGTCGCCGGCCAGCACGAAGTCGTCGGCGCCCAGCGGCTCGACCAGGCCGTCCTCGACCAGCCCGGCCAGCGCGCGGGCCCGCTGCCGCTCGTCCTGCCAGACCATGTCGAGGCGCTGCCGGGGCACCGGACCGGTGGCGTGCCGCAGCACCTCGAGCAGCAGGCCGCGCACCTGGCGGTCGGTGCCCGCGTACCGCTGCGGCTTGCGGCTCGGCCCCTCGGGCAGTTCCCGGCCGCTCGCCCGCCACGCGCAGGAGGCCTCGAACGGGCACAGCGGGCAGCGCGGGGCGCGGGCCGTGCAGACGATCGCGCCGAGCTCCATGAACGCGATGCTCGCCCGCGCGGCCCGTTTCTCGTCCTCGGGAAGCAGGTCTGCCACCGCGACCAGGTCGGCTGCTGTCGTGTTCGCGCCCGCGTCCGGTTTGCCCTCGACGGCCCGGGCCACCACCCGGCGCACGTTGGTGTCGACGACCGGGTGCCGCTGCCCGTACGCGAAGGTGGCGACCGCCCGGCCCGTGTAGGTGCCGACGCCGGGCAGGGCCAGCAGCTGATCGAGGTCGTCGGGCACCACGCCGCCGTGCCGCTCGACGATCGCGACCGCGCAGGCGTGCAGGCGCATCGCCCGGCGCGGGTAGCCGAGCCGCCCCCACATCCGGATCGCCTCGGACGGCGGGTCGGCGGCCAGGTCGGCCGGGGTGGGCCAGCGGGTCATCCAGGAGCGCCAGGCGGGCTCGACCCGGACGACCGGGGTCTGCTGGAGCATCACCTCACTGACCAGCACGCCCCAGGCGCTCGTGGTCGGCTGCCGCCAGGGCAGATCGCGGGCATTCTGGTCGAACCAGGCGATGGCATCATCGGCGAAAGTCATGGCAGTGCCATCTTCCGCCATGCCCTTCTGGCCCTCGCCTGCGGCCTGGGCGGTCAACTTACGGAAGTGCCGCTCGGTGCGGGCGGTCATGGCACCACTTACTGTAGGCGGGTGCACGAGCTTGCGATCACCGTCATCGGCCCCGACCGTACGGGCATCGTCGCCGATGTGGCCGAGGCGCTCGCCGGCCTCGGCGCCAACCTGACCGACTCCACGATGACCCGTCTCCGCGGCCACTTCGCGATGACGCTGATCTGCACCGGCACCTCGGCCGAGGCCGCGGCGATGGCGCTGGAACCCCTCGACGGGGTGACCACGACCGTGCGCGAGGTTTCGCAGGCGGATGTGGCCGCCGACGGCGAGCCCTGGGTCGTGAGTGTGCACGGCGCCGACCGGCTCGGCATCGTCGCCGCGGTGACCCGGGAGGTCGCGGCGGGCGGCGGCAACATCACCGACCTGAGCACCCGACTCGCCGGCACCCTGTACGTGCTGATCGCCGAGGTCGACCTGCCCTCGGGCGCCGAGGACGAGTTGGCCGAGCATCTCGCCGTGGCCGCTTCCGAGCTCGGGGTCGACGTGACGTTGCGCCGCGCCGAGTCGGAGATTTTATGAAACTTCCGGATCTGCCGGGTGGCCGGGTTCTGCCGGTCGTCACCGCGCCGGCCTCGGTGCTGAGCGCGACCGGCGTCGAGGTCGACCCGACCGACCCGGCAATCGTCCAGCTCGCGGCCGACCTCGTCGCCACCATGCGGGTCTCGCCCGGCTGTGTCGGGTTGGCCGCTCCGCAGGTCGGCGTCGGCGCCCAGGTCTTCGCCGTCGACGTGGGCGGGCATCCCAAGGCGGTCACCACCCACGGCACGTTCGTGCTCTGCAACGCGAAGGTCGTCGAGGCGAGCCGGTGGAAGGCCGGGCGGGAGGGCTGCATGTCCGTGCCCGATCTCACCGGCGACGTGAGGCGGGCCGGACGGGTCGTCGTCGAGGCCATCGCGCCCGGCACGGGCGAGCCGGTCACCATCACCACCGATGCCTTCGAGGCGCGCGCCCTGCAACACGAGATAGACCACTGTGACGGGAAACTTTTCCTCGATCGGGTGGCCGGCGCGCACGCGATCTACCAGCGGAAGGTCTATCTCTAACGACGGGCAAGGCGAGTCGGTGTCGCATACCCGGCGCGTCGCGGCCTTGGCCGAGGGTGTCCGGGTTTACGGTGGCCCCATCATGCGAACGACGGTTGGTTCCCTTCCTCCCGCCGTCTACTGGCGGCGGCGTGCGGTCGTGCTGGGCGCGGTACTGCTCGGCATCATCGTGCTGTTCGTTTCCTGTTCCGGCGGCGACAAGGACGACCAGCACGGCAAGGCCGCCCCGGCGTCGTCGTACCCCACCCCGGCTCCCGACAAGACCTCCCCGTCGGACGATCCGTCCTTCCTGGACGGTGTGCCCGGCGGCAGCGGACCGTCCCTGCCGGCCCTCGGCGACCTCGAGTCCAAGAACCCGAACGACGACGGCGACGGCGGTACGCCCACGACGGGCGCGACCACGGCCGCGGGGCAGAACACCAACGTCACCGCCCCCGCCGACGGCTCCTGCGCCGACAACGAGTTCGCGGTGTCGGCCAGCGCGGCCCAGACGTCGGTGAAGCGCGGCACGCCGCTCGACATCACGCTGACGGTCAAGAACACCGGCACCCGCACCTGCAGCCGTGACGTCGGCGCCGGCGCGCAGGAGCTGTACATCGAGGTGGGCGCCCGCAAGTACTGGTCGTCGGACACCTGCAGCAACGACAAGAGCAGCGACGTACGCCAGTTCGCGCCGGGCAACGTGCGGTCGTACAAGGTCACCTGGAACGGACGGCAGTCCAGTGCCTGCACCGGGACCACGGCGTCGGGCCCGGCCCCACCGCCCGGGCAGTTCGAGCTGCGGGCGCGGCTGGGCACGCTGATCAGCGACCCCGTCGTGATCACGCTCGCGGCCTGAGCGCTCGCCGCGCTTGCGGCCGCCGACTTGCCCCGAATGCGGTGGTTTCTGCGCGCGCGGGGACTTCTTGATTACGCACCGTAGTTGTTACCGGCGACTCGTCCGCTCTTATGGGCCGAACAGTCGCACTTTCGTGCACGGACCGTAAGGGCGGTCAGTCTCTTGCGGTGATCTCCACACCGCCGCCGCACGGCCAGGATGTGCCCCTGGCCTGCGGTTATACGGTTGGAGAGCATCGTGATAAAACCTCAGCGAAGGTGGACCTTCGCCGGATTAGTCCTGAGTCTCACTGGGCTACTCAGCGTGCTGGCCGTGGCGCCGGCCTCGGCCTCGACACCGGCCCGGCAACAAGATCCCGGCAAGCCGGCCTCGTCCGGGCCGGTCGCGATCCCCGCCGACGTCCTCGCGGCGGCGCGCAAGGGACCGGTCGACGTCCTCATGTCGGTGAACGCCGGTGAGGGCCTGGCGCGCATCCGGTCGGCGACCCGCGGCGGCTTCGACAAGTCCCGCCGCAAGACGGCCGGTGACCAGGCCGCGGCCGCGTTCGGCGCGACCAAGCGCACGGCCCTGGCCCGGGCCGGTTCGGGCGTGCACCTGCGCCACGACTACGACCGGCTGCCGGTCGAGTCGGTGCGGGCGGACTCCGTGGCCGCGCTGCGGGCGCTGGCCGCCGCGCCCGGCGTCACCGGTATCGCGCTGCCGCGTACCTTCCGGCTCTCCGCGAACGAGGCCGACCTCGGCCTGATCGGCCAGCCGGCCGCCGCAGCGTCCGGGTACACCGGCGCCGGGGTCGGGGTGGCCATTGTGGACACCGGCATCAACTACCAGTCCTTCGGCACGAACGGGCCGTTCGGTGACTGCAGCAACGGGCCCGGTGGCGCCTGCAAGGTCGACTGGTTCTCGGACGAGACCGGCTACCTCTCGATCGATGCCCCCGACGTCGACGGCCACGGCACGAACGTCGCCGGGATCGTCAGCTCGGTCGCACCGCAGGCCCGGCTCAACGTGTACCGGGTGTTCCGCCCGGCGACCGACGAAGAGGCCGCGCAGCCCGGCTGCAACGGCAGCCCGACCACGCTCGTCTCGCCGGAGGGGGCGGTCCTCAGCGCGCTCAACGGCGTCGCCGCGCGGGCGGCCTCCGCGAACATCCGCTCGGTCAACCTGAGCCTCGGCGACTGCGACACGTACAAGTCCGACGCCTGCGCCGACGACCCGCTGGCCGACACGATGCTCAACCTGCGGGCGCTCGGCGTGCTGCCGGTGGTCGCGGCCGGCAACGACGCGTACTCGACCGGCGAGTTCAAGTCCGGGGTCAGCAGCCCGGCCTGCATCCCCGGTGTGCTCTCGGTCGGCGCCGTCTACGGACATGCATTGTCGTCAAGTGATGACTGGGCGTCGCAGGCAGCCTGCAACCCGGGCGGCGCCGCGGTGCCCGACGCGATCGCGTGCTTCTCGCAGACCGGCACACGGCTCGACCTGTGGGCGCCGGGCGTGCAGATCCAGGCGGGCGGCAGCACCCTGAGCGGCACCTCGCAGGCCGCGCCGCACGTGGCCGCAGCGGTGGCCGACCTGGTCAGCGCGAATCCGTCCGCCACGACCACGCAGATCTTCCGGGCCCTGACCTCGTCCGGGCCGCTGATCACCGACCCACGGGACCGGTCGGTGACCCGGCATCGGCTGGACATCCCGGCCGCGGCCACCGCGGTGCGGGCCGTCGACCCGCCCGCCGAGGTCACCGACGCCGGCTGCACCACCAACTCGGTGCCCGCCAACGACGATGGCTCGACCGCACCGGTGGCGCTGCCGTTCGTGGCCGACTTCTACGGCACCAGCTACTCGGCGCTGTACGTCAACAACAACGGGAACGTGACGTTCACCGGGCCGATGAGCACCTACACGCCGTTCACCATCAACGCGGACACTCCGCCGATCATCGCGCCGTTCCTGGCCGATGTGGACACTCGCGGCACGGGGTCGGCGCTGGTCACCTACGGTGTCACCACGTACGGGGACCGGCCGGCGTTCTGTGTGAACTGGAACGGCGTCGGCTACTACTCGGGGCACGCGGACAAGACGAACTCGTTCCAGCTGCTGCTGGTGGATCGTGGGGATGTCGGCGCCGGTGACTTCGACATCGTCATGAACTACAACGGGCTGACCTGGGAGACCGGCGACGCGTCGGGCGGTGAGAACGGCTACGGCGGCACCCCGGCCGGCGCGGGCTTCTCGGCCGGCGACGGCGACGCCTCGCACTTCTTCCAGTTCCCGGGGAGCCTCGGCCACCTCGCCCTGCTCGACACCAACGCCGCGACCGGCCTGGTCAACGGCCGGCGTGGCACGCTGCAGACCGGGCGGTACCTGTTCGACGTGCGCAACGGCGCGCCGCCCGGCAGTGGCGTGCTCACCGGTTACGTGCGGGACGGGAACGGGTCGGCTCAGGCCTCGTCGCCGGTGCAGGCGTGTCCGGAGACCGGGTCCTGTGTGGTCGGTCTGACCGGCGCCGACGGGCACTACACCATCGTCGGCGTGCGGCCGGGCGCCTGGCGGCTGACCGCTCTGCCGCCGGCGGGATCGTCGCTGCTGGCCGGGCACGCCGGGCCGCTGACCGTGGCCACCGGCACCACCGTGTCGCAGGACCTGGTCCTGGGCGCTCCTCAGGCGCCGCCGGCCGGGACCACGATCACCAACCATGGGTCCACCTCGGCCGGGCTGCCGGTGCTGTACTGGCACGATCCGCTGACGCTGGACACCACCGGGTGCGCCGGCGGAACCGCGACCTACGTGGTGCGGCTGGGCGGCACGACCGTACGGTCCGGGGCGTTGAGCGAGACGTCCGCGGGCCACTACCAGGGCGCGATCGAGGCGCTCTACCCGAACGTCGGGAACGCCGAGGTCACCATCACCGTGACCTGCCCGGGCGGCGGGGCGGAGGACATCACGTTCTCCGTCTACATCGACCCGTCCGGCACCGTACGGGACACCGCCGGGAACCCGATCGAGGGCGCCACCGTCACCCTGCTGCGGGCCGACACCGCGTCCGGACCGTTCGCCGCCGTGCCCAACGGTTCGGCCGTGATGAGCCCGAGCAACCGGGCCAACCCGTGGACCACCGGCAGCGACGGCACATTCCACTGGGACGTTCTGGCCGGGTTCTACCGGCTGCAGGCGTCCAAGGCCGGGTGTCACGCTCCGGGCAGCGCGGACGACGTCGTCCTCAGCCCGGTGTACGAGGTGCCGCCGCCGCGCGACAACCTCGAGCTGGTTCTCGACTGCGGCGCTGCCCCCGCGGCCAGCACGATCGCGCTGAACTCCGGGCCGGCGGTGGTCGGTCAGGCGGTGACGCTGGCGGCCACGGTTTCGGCCGGGGACGCGCGGCCCACCGGTACGGTCGCGTTCTCGGCCGCCGACGGCAGCGTGACCGGGTGCGCGGCGCAGGCGATCACCGACGGGCAGGCCACCTGCACCGTCACGTTCGCCCACGCCGGTGCGAAGCAGATCACCGCGAAGTACTCGGGGTCGGCGGCGTACGCCACGTCGACCGTCACCGGCACTGTCACGGTCGGCCGGGGCACACCGGTCGTCACCTGGAACCCGCCGGCGGCGCTCACCTATCCGGCCGCGCTCGGCGGCGGGCAGCTCAATGCGACCGCCAACGTGCCGGGCTCGTTCAGCTACGCGATCCACGGCGGTGGCTCGGCGGCGGGGGCGGTGCTGCACGCCGGCGCCGGTCAGCTGATCGACGCCACCTTCACCCCCACCGCGGGCGGCGACTACGAATCGGTGGTCACCCAGGTCGCGATCTCGGTTCTGCCGGGGACGCAGACGATCACCTTCGGCGCGGTTCCGGCCGACTGGGGATCGCGGTCCGGGTTCTCGGTGAGTGGGCTCGCCACCGCCTCGAGCGGGTTGCCGGTCGCCTTCAGCGGTAGCGGCGCCTGCACGGTCACCCCGGGTGGGGACGTGACGGTCACCGGCGTCGGGACCTGCACGCTCACCGCCGCGCAGGCTGGCAACGCCGACTACCAGGCCGCGGCCCCGGTGGTGCAGGTGGTGTCGGTGGGTAACACGCCCACCCCGCCCACCACGCCTACCAATCCGCCGGCCACGACGATCACGCTCAACGCCTCGGTGAGCCGGGCTGCCGCCCTGCGGCCGGTGTCGCTCGCCGCGAGCGCATCCCTGGATGTCTCCGGTACGGGCCAGAGCATCGTCATCCTCGACCGGACCGACAACGATCGCGTGGTCGGCCGGTGCACGACAGGGTCGGTGTGCGTGGCCAAGGTCAGTGCGCAGCCCGGCGTGCACCGATACGTGGCGCGGGTCGACAACCCGGCCGGCGGCGGGGCGACCAGCAACGAGGTCTCGGTGCGGTGGACGGCTCCGGCGGTCGCGGTCGCCGCGTCCACCACGCGGCCGAAGGCCGGTGCGCCGGTGACCATCACCGCCGTCACCGACGTCGACCTCGCGGCGGGCCACTGGGCGCTGCGGATCGTCGACACCAGGACCGGGCATGTGGTCGCTCAATGCTCGCGGGGCAGCCGGTGCTCGGTCACCGTGGCGGCGCCCTCGGCTCGGACCTACCGCGCGTCGATCGTGACGTCGGCGGGCCGGGCGGTCGCCGGCAGCCCGACGCCTTCGGTGAAGGTGAACTGGCCGGCGCTGACCGCGAAGCTGACGGTCACCGACCGGCACCCGAGCAAGAAGAGCTTCGCGGTTCTCATCGGGACCAGTAACGGGCCGGTCGCGTCGGCCGGGTACGCGCTCTTCGTCGTGGACGTCACCAAGGCGTCCAAGCCGGTGGTCCTGGCACGGTGTCTGAAGGGGACGGTCTGCGCGGCGGTGCTGCCCCGATACAGCGGGACGCACCGGTTCGAGGTGCGGATAGCACTACCCAACGGAACCGGAGTGGTGTCTCGAAGTGGGCTCTCGGTAACGCGGTCCTAGAGCAATGAAGGGGCTTGGGTGATCTCCGATCGGGGATCACCCAAGCTTTTTATACGTAGCGCTCGAGAATCGACGCCTCGGCCAGGCGGGAAAGACCCTCGCGCACGCCCCGGGCCCGCGCGTCGCCCACGCCGTCGACGGCCTGAAGATCCTCCACTGTGGCGCCCAGCAGGCGTTGCAGGCTGCCGAAATGGTCGACCAGGCGATCGACGATCGGGGACGGCAGGCGGGGGACCTTGGCCAGCAGGCGGAACCCGCGCGGGGAGACGGCCGCGTCCAGCGCGTCGGAGGCGGCGGGGTAACCGATCGCTTTCGCCACGGCGACCAGGTCGATCATCTCGGTGGCCGAGAGCAGGTCGAGCTCGACGAGGCCCTCGTCCAGCGTTCGCGCCTTGCGGCCGGTGGGCAGGTAGTCGCGGATCACCAGGGTGCGGTCGGCGTCGACGCCGGCCATCAGCTCGTCGAGCTGCAGGGCCAGCAGGCGGCCGTCGGTGCCCAGCTCGACCACGTAGCCGGAGATCTCGTCGGCGATGCGGCGGACCATCTCGAGGCGCTGGACCACGGCGACCGCGTCGCGGACCGTCACCAGGTCTTCGATCTCCAGGGCGGAGAGGGTGCCGGAGACCTCGTCGAGCCGCAGCTTGTAGCGTTCCAGGGTCGCCAGGGCCTGGTTTGCCCGGGACAGGATGGCGGCCGAGTCGTCCAGGACGTGACGCTGGCCGTTCACGTACAGCCCGATGATGCGCATCGACTGGCTGACCGAGATGACCGGGAAGCCGCTCTGCTTGGCCACCCGCTCGGCGGTGCGGTGGCGGGTGCCGGACTCTTCCGACGGGATGGAGGGGTCGGGCATCAGGTGGACGGCGGCCCGGACGATGCGGGTGCCGTCGCTGGAGAGGACCACGGCGCCGTCCATCTTGCACAGCTCGCGCAGGCGGGTCGCGGAGAACTCCACGTCGAGCGTGAAACCGCCGGTGCAGATGGTTTCCACCACGGCGTCGTGACCGAGAACGATCAAGGCGCCGGTGCGGCCTCGGAGGATGCGCTCGAGGCCGTCTCTCAGGGCGGTGCCCGGGGCCATCAGGGCAAGGTTGGCGCGTAGCGGGTCGGGGCTCACGCCGCCACCGGAGAAACCGGGGCGCGCCGAACCGTTGACGCCCGGTCGTGGCGTCGGGGTGGCGGCGGGTTTGGAACCATCGCGGTCGAGCGGCACCTGTACATTCTACGGACTGTCATCCAGGCCGCCGAGGCGTGGTTCGATGAATGCTCCGTAGCGTGATCAAATCTCACGCTGTGTCACCGGTTTCCGTGCTCGGCCGAGGCACGGGCCGCCGTCTGCAATGCGGAGCGTAGGTCGGAGACCTCGGTGACGCGCATGCCCTTGGGCGCCTCGCCCTCGGGCGCGCAGCCGGGCGGGACCAGGGCCTCGCGGAAGCCCAGGCGGGCGGCCTCGGCCAGACGGCGGTTGACCGCGCCGACCCGGCGGATCTCACCGGTCAGGCCGACCTCGCCGATCGCGACCAGGTGCGGTGCCATCGCGAGGTCGAGCCCGCCGGAGGCCACGGCCAGGGCCATCGCCAGGTCGGCCGAGGGCTCGACCAGGCGAATGCCACCGACCGTGGCCGCGAAGACCTCGCGGTTGTAGAGCTTGAGCTGCTTGGTGCGGCGTTCCAGGACGGCCAGGACCATCGCCAGGCGGGCGCTGTCGAGGCCGGAGACCGTGCGGCGAGGGCTGCCCTGCACCTCGGCGCCGATCAACGCCTGCACCTCGGTGACCAGGGCGCGGCGGCCCTCCATCGCGACCGTCACGCAGGTGCCGGGGACGGGCTCGTGGTACCGCGTGAGGAAGAGGCCGGACGGGTCGGCGAGGCTGGCGATGCCGCCCTCGTGCATCTCGAAGCAGCCCACCTCGTCGGCCGCGCCGTAGCGGTTTTTCACGCCGCGGACCAGGCGCAGCGACGAGTGCTTGTCGCCCTCGAAGTGGAGGACCACGTCGACCAGGTGCTCGAGGACGCGCGGGCCGGCGACCTGGCCGTCCTTGGTGACGTGACCGACGAGGACGGTGGCGATGCCGCGCTCCTTGGCCACGCCGACCAGGGCGGCGGTGACCGCGCGGACCTGGGTGACGCCGCCGGGCACGCCCTCGGTGCCGGGGGCCGAGATGGTCTGCACCGAATCGAGCACGAGC
Source organism: Paractinoplanes globisporus DSM 43857 (assembly GCF_000379645.1). Taxonomy (GTDB): domain Bacteria; phylum Actinomycetota; class Actinomycetes; order Mycobacteriales; family Micromonosporaceae; genus Actinoplanes; species Actinoplanes globisporus. The sequence continues at coordinate 425,740 of NZ_KB903306.1, read as the reverse complement.
AGGCCGGGCTTGACCGCGTCGAGGTGGCCGAGGACGGCGCCCAGGTCGCTCTCGGACGCGAGGAAGAGCCGCTCGTGCAGGGCGCCGAGCCGCTCGGCCCGCAGGCGCACCTGGCTCACCGATTCCTCGCCGCTGACCACGAGCGACGGGGTGCCGGCGTGGGCGGCCCACTGCTGGGCCACGTCGAGCAACAGTGTGGACTTGCCCACACCGGGCTCGCCGGCGAGCAGCACCACCGCACCGGGGACGAGGCCGCCGCCGAGCACGCGGTCGAGCTCGCTCACGTTCGTCGGGACGGCCTTGGCCGGGGCCGCGCTGATCGTGGCGATCGGGCGGGCCGGTTCGGCGGGCATGCGCGAGCTGACCACCCGGCCCGCACCGAGCGGGCTGCTCACCGTGGACTCAATGACCGAGCCCCACTCGCCGCACTCGGGGCACCGGCCGAGCCATTTCGGCGGCTGGTGCCCGCAGGCGTCGCAGACGAAGGCGGGTCGGGCCGCCTTCGGGGCAGTACGGGAGGTCGTCACCCAGGCAGGTTAGCCGGAGGGTACGACAGTTAGTCCTCGCTGTTCTCGTTCTCGTTGCCGGGAGCGCGGGAGGCCGGCTCCACCGGGGTCGCGACCGGCGCCAGCACGTCGAGGGCGCGGTTGTCGTTGGCCTGGATGGTCAGCGCCAGCGAGTAGCCTGGCTTGAGGTCGTTGGTCAGGCCCTGGGCCTGCAGCACCTGCGCGCTGTTGGGCAGGAAGGTCTGGCTGCCCAGCGCCGGAATCGTGACCTTGGCGGGCTGCAGCGCCGGGGCGGGCGAGGCCGGGGCGGAAGCGCCGGGCGTCGGCTCGGCGGACGGCGCCAGCGGGCCGATACCGACCTGCTGGGCCGAGACGACCTGGGCCTGCACGGTCTGCTGGGGCTTGCTGGTGATCGTCACGGTCATCGCCTGCTCGGTCTGGTTGAACAGACTGACCTGAACCAGCGCGGTGCCGTTGGCCGGGTAACCCTCGGGGCCGTTGTAGACAACCTGGAGGTTGCGGATCAGGAGGGTGCCGTCGAGAGTCTGCGTGTTGAGCCCGGAGACCGGACTCTTGAGCATGGCCGTCTCGGCGACCTGGCCGGCGGAGCAGCCGGTCAGCGCGATCACGGCGGCCATCGCGGCACCCGCGGCCTGTGCGACGCGGCGGGTTCCCAGCGAGCGCATCACGATCCTCCAAGAAACGACACCAAAGGCTGAGTCTCAGACTAGAGGTCGGTGATCTGGCGCGTGCGCCGACCCGTCCATTCACACCACCCGGCCACTGAAGATCAGTAACAGGACGTCGATCAGGGCTACCACGATCACCGCGCGGAACATGGCCACCCTGCGTCCCTGGGCGCGCCGCGCGGCGTACCACCCGAGGGGAAGGACCACGACGGCGGCCGCGGCGGCCGACCAGCCCGCCCACGACGGCGGCCCGTCCGGCCCGAAGACCAGCGTGAGCGTCGCTCCCAGCAGCAGCGCCGCGGCCGCGATGGTGGAGCCGGAGGCGCCGAGCCGATGGGGCAGGCCATGCACGCCGGTGGCCGCGTCGTCCTCGAGGTCGGGCAGCACGTTCGCGAAGTGGGCGCCGCCGCCGAGCAGCGCGCCCGCCGCGACCAGCCAGGCCGGCGGCGCGGGATGGCCCGGCAGCGCGGTCACCACGAACGCCGGGAGCAGGCCGAACGCCACCAGATAGGGCACCACCGAGAACACGGTGGACTTCAGCGGCCAGTCGTAGAGCAGCGCGGCCACGGTGGCCACCGAGAGGATCACCGTCGGCGGGAGACCGAACGGCGCGGCGAGCAGGGGAACGGCGAGCGTCGCCACCAGTCCGGCGATTCCGACCGTACGACGGGAGACCGCACCCGCCGCGATCGGCTTGTCCCGCCGGCCGGCCTGAAGGTCGCGCGCCGCGTCGAGCCAGTCGTTGACCCAGCCCACCGCCAGCTGGGTCGCGCCCACCGCCAGGAAGATCCCGGGGATCGCCCAGCCGCGATGACCCACCCCCACGGCCAGCAAGGTCATCGCCACGGTGACCGCGAGACCGGGCTCCGGATGGGACGACCTGATCAGAGCGAGCGCGCGGGCCATGGGAGCAGTGTGGTGGATGTGCTCGATGCGTGCCACGCTCGATCACATGCGGTCGATGGCCCGGAACGACCCGCGTCAGTACGACGAGCTCGCCGACCAGTGGTGGCGGCCCGGCGGCGGCTTCGAGCTGCTCCATTGGCTCGCCGCGGCGCGGGCCGCGCTGATCCCGCCGGCTCGCCGGACCGGCGCGGTGCTGGTCGACGCCGGCTGCGGTGGCGGCCTGCTCGCCCCGCACCTGGACGGCAAGGGTTACCGGCACGTCGGCGTCGACCTGCGCCGGGAAGGCCTGCGGGTGGCCGCCGGGCACGGCGTGCGCGCGGTGAACGGGGACGTGACCGCGCTGCCGATCGCGACCGGCGCGGCCGACGTCGTGGCGGCCGGGGAGATCCTCGAGCACGTCACCGACCTGCCGGCGACGGTGGCCGAGCTGTCCCGGGTGCTGCGCCCGGGCGGCCTGCTGGTGCTCGACACGGTCAACGACACCGCGCTGAGCCGGTTCATCACGATCACCGCGGGGGAGCGGCTGGGCTTCGCCCCGCCGGGGCTGCACGATTCGTCGCTGTTCGTGCGCCCGCGCCGGCTGATCGAGGAGTTCGCCCGCCATGGCGTACGCGTCGAGGTGCGCGGCGCCCGCCCGACAGTGACCGGCCTGCTCAGGTGGCGTTTGCTGCGCCGTGGTGGCGGGCGGATCGTGCCGTCGGGGCTGACCACGGTGCTCTATCAGGGGACAGGGCACAAGGAGGGGGAACTTTCATGATCGACGAGGCCCGGCGGCTTGCGCCCCGGTTCGCGGCCCGGGCGGCCGCCCACGACCGGGACGGAGCGTTTCCCGCCGACGACTTCGCCGACCTTCGCGCGGCGGGGCTCTTCGGACTGATGGCGCCCACCCGGCTGGGCGGGGCGGGCGCCGGCTTCGCGGACTACGCGGCGATCGCGTACGAGCTGGCCCGGGGCAATGGCGCGACCGCACTGATCTTCAACATGCACGCGTCGGTCACCGGCGCCCTCAGCGGGGTCACGGACGAGCTGGCCGAGGCGCTGGGCCTGCCGCCCGAGGCGCTGGCGGCCCGCGACGACTACTTGCGGTCCGCGGCCCAGGGCTCCTGGTACGCGGTGGCGATGAGCGAGCGCGGCGCGGGGTCCCGGCTGTCGCAGATGTCGACCTCGTACCGGGCGGTGGACGGCGGCTACCGGATCGAGGGCGCCAAGACGTTCTGCTCGGGGGCCGGCCACGCGGACGCCTACCTGGTGGCGGCCCGTAGCGCCGAGGAACCGGAGAAGGTGTCGCAGTTCCTGGTCCCGGCCGGCGACGGTCTCCGGGTCGAGGAGACGTGGGATGCGCTGGGGATGCGCGCCACCGCCTCGCACGACCTGCACGTCGACGTGACCGTCCCGGCCGGCGCGCTCCTCGGTGGCGTGGAGGGGCTGGCCCTGGTGGTCGCCCAGCTCGCGCCGCACTGGATGGTGGCCAGCTACGCGGCCGTCTACGTCGGTGTGGCCCGGGCCGCGGTGGACGCCGCGATCGAGCACGTCAACGAGCGCAAGCTGGCCCACCTGCCGGCGATCCGGGCCCGGATAGGCCGGGCCGACGCGGCCGTCGCCGCCGCGCATCTCGCGGTGATGGAGGCGGCCCGCCGGGTCGACACCTCGCCCGGCGACGCCGGGACCAACCGCTGGGTGTGGCGGGCCAAGCTGCTGGCCGGCACCACCGCGGCCGAGGTGGCGGCCTCGATGCTGGAGGCGGCCGGCACCTCGGCGATGCGCCGCGGCCACCCGCTGGAACGGCTCTACCGCGACGCGCGGGCCGGCTCTTTACAGCCGGCCACCAGCGACGTCTGCGCCGACTGGCTCGGGGTCGACGCGCTCGGCGGCGATCCCGACTCGGAGGGGTCCGCGCCGCGATGGTGAGCCACGCGACGATCGCCGGGATGGGTGTGGCGCTGCCGGCCGCCGTCCGGCAGACCGACCTCTGGGACGGGTACTTCGCCCAGCAGCACACCGGGGCACGCCGGGCGCTGGCCGAGCGGATCTTCGCGCACTCGGGGGTGCGCACCCGCCAGGCCGCAGTGAGCCCGCTGCTGGAGGACGTGTCGAACTGGTCGACCGAGCGCCGGATGCGCCGCTACCAGATCGAGGCGATGCCGCTCGGCAAGGAAGCGGTCGGCCGGGCGCTGACCGACGCGGGTGTGGCGGCCGAGGAGGTGGGCCTGTTCGCGGTCTGCTCGTGCACCGGCTACGCGACGCCGGGGCTGGACATCCTGCTGGCCCGCGATCTGGGCATGGCGGCGGACGTGCGCCGGCTGTTCGTGGGGCACATGGGCTGTTACGCGGCGCTTCCGGGGCTGGGCACGGTGGCCGATTTCGTGGTCGCCCACGATCGGCCGGCGGTGCTGCTCTGCGCCGAGCTCAGCAGCCTGCATCTGCAGCCGCCCGCGGCGCGGGCGAATATTCAGCAGATCGTCTCGCACGCTCTCTTCTCGGACGCGGCGGCCGCCGTCGTTGTCACTCCCGGTGAGACAAGCCCGTTCGCGTACGCGATCCGTGAGGTCACTGCCGTCACGGACAGCACGACCGCCGACTACATGACCTGGGAGGTCACCGATCTGGGCTTCCGGATGGGTCTGTCGCCGCGGGTGCCCGACGTGCTCGCGGTGCACGTCCGGGGGCTGGTGACCGACCTGCTGGCGCGGCACGGTCTGGAGATCGCCGAGGTGGACGGCTGGGCGATTCACCCGGGCGGCCCCAAGATCCTTGACGTGGTGCAGGAGCGGTTGGGCCTTGATGACGCCGCGCTGGCGCCGTCCCGTGAGGTGCTCTCCGCGTACGGGAATTGCTCGTCACCGACCGTGCTGCTTGTGCTCGACGCTTTGCGGCGCCGCGCGGCGCCGCCGGCCCGCGTCGTGCTGCTCGCTTTCGGCCCGGGACTCACCCTCTACGGCGTGCTGCTGGAAACCTCTACAGTCACAGCGTGATGGGCGATCGGGCACGCGGGGTGGCGCTGTACGCGACCACCGCCGTGCTGCTCGCCGGCGGCGTCACCTGGTGGTTCCGCGCGGCGCCGGGCGAGGAGATCGACCCGATGATCCCGCAGTGGCGGGCGAGCGCCCAGCAATTGCTGCCGGATGTCCCCGGCCAGGACGACGCCGACACGATCCCGCTCGCGGCCGGCTCCGACCACCAGGTGGTGGCGGTCGTCGACACGGGGAAATACCAGATCTCGGTGGTCTGCGTGGGCGGGCAGAACAGCCAGGTGCGGGTCAGCCTGGGCGAGGCGGCCACCGACTCGGGCCGCGGCCTCGACTGCTCCGACGACCCGCAGTCGGACCGGTTCGACGTGGGCGCGGCGGGACGCCTGCGGATGTTCGTCGTCGTGAGCGACGCGGGACCGGTGGTCTTCCGTTACACCCTTTTGCGCATCGCGGACTAGAGGCGGGCCAGGTCGGGGCGGATGTCGTCGACCACGGCCAGCCGAGGGGCGGTGCGCACGATCATGCCGCCGCGGTCGACCAGCAGGGCCGCGGCCGTGCCGTCGGCCTTGCCCAGCTTGAGCTGGCTGCGCGCGCTGCCGCTGGGGTCGCGCAGCGCCCGGACGGTCTTGCCCTGCGCCTGCGGGGTCGCGCCGGTGGGCGGGGTGCCGGTACCGGTCCGGCCGACGCCGGCCGTGGCTTTCGCGTCGGAGATCGTGACCACGGCGATCTCGGGCCGGACGGCGGCGATCGTGTCGGAAACCAGATTTGCGCAGTCGCAACCGTCGATGAGTAGGATCACGGCGGGTAGCTGCCCGCGCAGCGGGACAGTTTGCCCGTCCGCGCCGATGAGCTCGAGCGCGGGGAGGGTCGTCTCGCCGTGGTCGTCGGTCGTGTTGGCGGTGCGCTGGGTGGCCGGCTGGCGGGGCGGGCCCGGCCAGGCCGAGGCGAACAGGCTGGCCACGGTCACCAGGACGGCCATCGAGATGATCAGCACGGGGGCACGCACGGCATGGGTCGCGATGCGGCGGACGCGGCGCATGGCGGGCCGGGTGACGAACCGGCGCCAGCGGGTGGGCCGCTCGGCGAGCCGCAGCTCGGCGCGTACGGCATCGACCTCGTCGGAGAGCTCGGACAGATCGTCGGGAATGACGATCACGCCCCACTCCTCGGGGAGGTCGGGCAGGTCATCGGGGGAACCGCCCTCGGACGGCCATCCACCGTTTTCGCCCGGACCAGCCATAACTCACCCTCCCCCCTGGCCGACCCAGTGTTCTTCGGTCGGGGACCTAACGTCCAGCCTTCCTTAACCTTGGCCCGACCGCCAGTAGTGCGCGCTTCCGGACCTTAGCGATAAGCTTGACCTCACAAAGGGCGTAGGTACGAAATATCCGACTCGCTGGGCAAAGCGGTCACTCTTTCGTCACGTTCCGTCACTGAGGCAGGTCTACACCTTCCTGTCAAGCCGTAGAAACGCCCATCACAAGGCCCCTGAGCTGCACTAACAGTCACCAGCTGGGCGGGACATAGCTGCCTGAGCGTGTTACCCTAGACACAGCGAAAGGGGCTTCGAACCTATGGTTTTCAGTGTCGGCGAGACCGTTGTTTACCCCCACCACGGGGCCGCACTCATCGAGGCAATCGAAACTCGGGTCATCAAGGGCGAGCCGAAGCAGTATCTCGTTCTTCGTGTTGCCCAGGGTGATCTGACTGTTCGAGTGCCCGCTGAGAACGCCGAAATCGTCGGCGTGCGCGAGGTGGTTGGCGAAGAAGGCCTGGGTAAGGTCTTCGACGTCCTCCGCGCACCGCACACCGAGGAGCCGACCAACTGGTCGCGGCGTTACAAGGCCAATCTCGAGAAGCTGGCCTCCGGTAACCCCCTCAAGGTTGCTGAGGTTGTTCGTGACCTCTGGCGGCGCGAGCGCGAGCGCGGTCTCTCGGCCGGAGAGAAGCGCATGCTGGCGAAGGCCCGCGACATTCTGGTCGGCGAGGTCGCTCTGGCGGAGAAGAGCACCAAGGACGAGGCCGAGGTTCTGCTCGACAAGGTCCTCACCGAGGCCTGACCGGACGCATCACCCCATATCTCTGCACAGGACCGCGACGTGACCGCGCAGCTCAATGCTCGGGGTGACGTCGCGGTCCTAGTTCCGGCCGCGGGGGCCGGCCTGCGGCTCGGCCCGGGCGGTCCCAAGGCGCTGCGCCCGCTGGCCGGGGAGCCGCTGCTGGTTCACGCGATCCGGCGGGTCGCCGCCGCGCCCTCGGTGCGGATGATCGTCGTCGCCGCCCCGGCCGCCGAGGTCGGGGCGGTGCGTGAACTCCTCGCCCCGGTGGCGCCGGTGACCGTGGTGGCCGGCGGCGCCGAGCGGCAGGAGTCGGTCGCTCTGGCCCTGGCCGCGGTGCCGGCCGAGATCGAGATCGTGCTGGTGCACGACGCGGCGCGCGCGCTCACGCCGCCGCGGCTGATCGAGTCGGTGGCCGCCGCCGTGCGGGCGGGGCACCCGGCCGTCATCCCCGTGCTCCCGGTGGTCGACACGATCAAGCAGGTCGGGCCGGGCGAGGGGGGCGGGCCGGGCGAGGTCGTCCTCGGCACCGTCGACCGAAGCGTCCTGCGCAGCGTGCAGACGCCGCAGGGTTTCCGGCACGACGTGCTCGCGAGCGTGCACGGCTCGGCGGCCCACGCGCACACCGACGACGCCGGCCTGGTGGAGAAGGCGGGACTGCCGGTCACCTGCGTGCCCGGCTCTGAGCTCGCCATGAAGATCACTCGCCCGCTGGACCTGATCCTGGCCGAGGCGCTGCTGGCCGTACCCTGATCGCGTGATCGATCAGCGGGTTGGCATCGGCACCGACGTGCACGCCTTCGCGCCCGGCGAGCCGTGCTGGGTGGCCGGACTGCTCTGGCCCGGCGAGGTCGGCCTGGCCGGCCACTCGGACGCGGACGTCGCCGCCCACGCGGCCTGCGACGCCCTGTTCGGCGCGGCCGGGCTCGGCGACCTCGGCAGCAACTTCGGCACGAGCCGTCCCGAGTGGGCCGGCGCCTCCGGAGCGTCGATGCTGGCCGAGACCGTGCGGCTGGTGCGGGCCGCGTCGTTCGAGGTGGTCAACGTGTCGATCCAGGTGATCGGCAACCGGCCCAAGATCGGCACGCGTCGGGACGAGGCGCAGAAGGTGCTCTCCGACGCGGTGGGCGCCCCGGTCACCGTCTCCGGCACCACCACCGACGGACTCGGGCTGACCGGGCGTGGCGAGGGGCTGGCCGCGATCGCCGTGGCCATGATCAGATCTCAGTCATGAGTGTCACGCTGACCGATACCGCCCGCCGCCTCATCGATGGCACCACGTTCGCGGTGGTCACCACGATCAACGCCGACGGCAGCCCGCAGTCGACCGTCATCTGGATGAAGCGGGACGGCGACGACGTTCTGTTCTCGACGATCCGGGGGCGGCGCAAGACCCGCAACATGGAACGCGATCCGCGGATCTCGGTGTGCGCCTACGACCCGGCCGACCCGCTGGTGTACTTCTCCGTGGAGGGGACGGTCACGCTGGTCGAGGAGGGCGGCGACGAGCTGATCGACGAGCTCAGCCGCAAGTACGACGGGGTGCCGTGGACGCCCGTCCCGGGCGCGGTGCGGGTGGTCTGCCGTCTCACCCCGGACCGGGTGATCTCGCGGTAGCGGAGAGCGCCTACGCTCGACGCGTGGCCGCCCCCTTGGACCCCGAGATCACGCCGGAGGAGTACCGGCAGCGCGCGCTGCTGCTCGCCGACCTCGGCCGCTACGACGAGGCCGCCGGCGAGATCGCGGCCGGGCTGACCGCGGCGCCCGGCGAGCCGAGCCTGCTCGCCACCCTCGCCCGGATCCATCTGGCCGCCGAGCAGCCGACCGAGGCGCTGGCGGCGGCCGACCGGGCCGTGGCGGCCGCGCCCGAGACGCTGACCGGGCTGGTCGTTCAGGCCATGGCCATGGTCGACTGCCGGCGCTACGTGGACGCCGCCCGGGTTTCCGCCGAGATCCTGCGGCGCTGGCCCGCCGACGCGTACGCGCAAAGGACCGGGGCCGCGCTGCTCAGTGAGTCGCGCAACGGCCAGGAGGCGCTGAACGCCGCGTGGAACGGCGTGCGGGTCGCTCCGGCCGAGGCCGAGGCGCACCTGGTGCTGGCCGTGGTGGCCGCCCGGCTGCGCCTGTTCGACCTGGCCCAGCGGGCGTACGCGGAGGCCCTCGACCTCGAGCCGGCGATCGGGGACGCGCAGAGCGACGTCGGGATCGTCCGTTTCGAGCGCCGCCGCTGGGCCAAGGCCCTCGAGGACCTCGCCGACGAGGCGACCCTGCCGCTCCCGATCGACGACCCGGCCCCGGACGGACCCGTCGCCGGCAACGGCACCGCCGACGCTCCGTACCCGTCCCCGTTCCCGCGGCGATACCCGGCGCCGGACCGGCCCGACCCCGAGGAACCGCCGGCGCACACGTCGCTGAGCTGGACGGGTGAGCCGGTGAGCCGCCCGCGCGGGCCGGTGCTCGACTCGTCGCGGGACGACGACGCCACGCTCCGCCGGGGCACCCAGATCGCCGCCAACGCCACGCTGATCGCCGCGGTGGTGGCGGCCGCGATGACGCTGGCCAGCGACGGCATCTCGCGGATGTGGGCGGGCCTGATCGGTTTCCTGATCCTGGGCGGGGTGCTGATCTGGGTCAACGGGAAGCTGCCCGGCCCGCTGGGCCTGGCGCTGGCCCGGGTGCGGGCGGGTAACCGGGGCCTGGCCGCGGCGTTCTACCTGAGCCTGGGCGCGCCCCTGCTGCTGCCGGTCTACGCGCTGGTCGGCGGCGTGATCCCGCTGGTCGCCGGCATGGTGCTGGCGGCCGTGGCAAACATGATGGTCCTGATCCGGCGTTGAGAGACGCGCCTTCCTGCTAGTCGGTGATCGCGTCGAGGCGGCCGTCCGGTGAGACACGGATGGTGACCGGGCGCCGGGCCTTGATCTCCGCGCGCAGAACCGGCTCGGCCGCCGTGGCCAGGCCGAGGGCGTCGAGGGCGAGCAGCGCAGCCCCCGCGACCGGCGGGGACTCCACCACCGTGATCTCGACCAGCGGGGCCTGAGCCCGGGCGCCGGCCACCACCTGGTTGTGCAGCTGCGGGTGCCGGGCGCGCAGCACGCCGCCGCCGAGCACCAGCGCGTGCGGCCGGTCGAGCAGGCCGAGCCGTCCGGCCGCGACCCGGTGCTGGGCCAGGATCTCCTCGGACTGCCGGGCGATCAGCGCCGAGGCCACCTCGTCGCCGGTGGCGGCCACCTCGAACAGCACCGGGGCCAGCTCGTGGATCCGCTCCATCGGCAGGTCGCCGAAATGCAGGGCGATGCTCACCTCCTCGACCGTGGGCAGTCCGAAGTGGTGGGCCACGGCCCGGGACAGCGCGGTCGGCCGGCCCCGGCCGTCCTCGCCGCGGGCCGCCTCGCGCAGCGCGTGGTCGGCCAGGTCGTGGCCGCCACCCCAGTCGCCGGCGATCGGGCCGAGCGCGAGGAACCGGGCGGTACGCCCGTCGGCGGCGCGGCCCACGCAGTTGGTGCCGGCGCCGCAGACCACGGTCACCGCGTCCGGCATGGACGTGCCCGCCCGCAGCAGGGCGAAGCAGTCGTTGTCGACGATCGTGCGGCGGGCCCAGCTCTCCGCCTCGATCGCCTGGTGCAGGCGAGTCACCTCGATCGGCAGGTCGGCGCCGGCCAGATAGACGGCGACCGCCTCGAGCGGCGCGCCGAACGGCAGGCCGGCGTCCTCGTGCACCGCGCGGACCAGCCGGCCCAGCACCTCGACGGTGCCGGGCAGGCCGACGTTGTGCGGCGAGGACGTGTCGCCCCGGACGAAGCCGAGAATCTGCCCGGACTCGTCGCCGAGCAGCACGTCCGTCTTGGAGTTCCCGCCGTCGATCGCCAGATAGAGCGCTCTCATCGGGCCCACGCGAGGTGGTCCCGGCCGCTGGCGATGAGCTTGTCGGCGAGCGCGTCCGCGTACTCGTGCTGGCCGATCAGCGGGTGGGCGAGAAGCGCCCGGTACACGCGGTCGCGGCCGCCTCGCAACGCCGCGTCCAGCGCGTACTCCTCGTACCCCCAGACATGGGTGATCAGTCCGGCCAGGTCGGGCGTGACCGGCGCGACCGGCAACGTGGCCGGGCCCTCGAGGCCCGCCCGGGCCGAGACCTCGATGACCGCCTCGGCCGGGAGGAACGGCAGGGTGCCGTTGTTGCGCACGTTGACACTGTGGACGGACGTGTCGTCGTGCCCGTACAGCGAGGCGATCAGGCCGACGGCGGCCTCGGAGTAGAAGGCGCCGCCCCGCTCGCCGAGCAGCGCCGGCTTCTCGGTCAGCGTGACGTCCCGGTACATCTCGAGGAGCGTGGCCTCGATCTCGGCGACGCGCTGGCCGCGGGTCTGTGCGCCGATCGACTCCCGTACGTGTCGATCGTGGTTGTAGAAGTAGGAGAGGTAATAGGACGGGACGCTGCCGAGCATGGTGACGATCTCGGACGGCACATCCACCGTGTCGGAAATTTCGGAAAGATGGCGGGAAAGCAGCTCGGGCAGGCGATCCACGCCGTCCACATAGGCCGCCCGCTCCCAGGTCAGGTGGTTCAGACCCACGTGATCCAGTACGACGGCGCTCGGGTCGACGCCGAGGTAAGAGGCGAAACGGCGCTGGAAGCCGATCGCCACGTTGCACAGGCCGATCGCCTTGTGGCCGGCGTCGAGCAGTGCGCGGGTGACGATGCCGACCGGGTTGGTGAAGTCGACGATCCAGGCGCCCGGCTTGGCCCGCCGCCGGATCCGGTCGGCCACGTCGAGCACGACCGGTACCGTGCGCAGCGCCTTGCCGAGCCCGCCCGCACCGGTCGTCTCCTGACCGACGCAGCCGCACTCCAGCGGGAACGTCTCGTCGTTGATCCGCGCGCTCTGCCCGCCGACCCGCAGCTGGATCACCGCGGCGTCCACGTCGGTGACGCCGGCGTCCAGGTCGCTGGTCCAGGTGATCTTGCCCGGGTGGCCGTGGTGGTGGAAGATCCGCGCGGCGAACGCCCCGACGATCTCCAGCCGCTCGGCCGCCGGGTCGATCAGGACGAGCTCGTCGACCATCGAGCCGAGGCGGGCGAAGCCGTCCACCAGCTCGGGCGTGTAGGTCGAGCCGCCGCCAATAACCGCGATTTTCACCCTTTACCCCGTTAACCCTTGAAGCCAGTAAGCGTGATGCCCTGCACGAACGCGCGCTGGGCGAAGAAGAAAATGATGATCAGAGGAGCCATCGCCAGCACCGTTGCCGCCGTGACCAGGTTCCAGTCGACATGGTGGACCGTCCGGAACGACGCCAGGCCGAGCGTCAGCGTCCACGCCTTCTCGTTCTCGCTCGTGTAGAGCAGTGGCCCGTAGTAGTCATTCCAGCAGAAGAAGAACTGGAACAGCCCGGCCGCCGCGATGCCGGGCTTGGCCATCGGCAGCACCACCCGCAGCAGCGTCCGCCACTCGCCGCAGCCGTCCACCCGGGCCGCGTCGAGGTACTCGCTCGGGATCGTGAGCAGGAACTGCCGCAGCAGGAAGATGCAGAACGCGTCGCCGAACAGCGCCGGGATGATCAGCGGCCACAGCGAGCCGGTCAGGTGGTAACGCGCCCACATCAGGTAGAGCGGAACCGTGACCACCTGCGGCGGCAGCATCATCACGCAGATGATGAGGAGGAACAACGCGTTCTGGCCGCGGAACTTCAACTTCGCCAGCGCGTACGCCGCCGGAATGCTCGACGCGAGCGTGAGAACCGTGGACGTCACCGCGTAGAGGACGGTGTTGAGCAGATAACGCGGCAGCGGCGTGGACTGAAAGACCTTGACGTAGTTTTCCGGGTGCCAGGTGTTGGGCCAGTAGTCGCTGGTCAGCGCCTGGTTGCTGGTCATCAGCGAGAGGAGCACGAGGTAGACGACCGGCGTCAGGAACATGATGACCAGCACGATCGCGATGCTGTGCCGGGCGATCCAGGCGAGCCTGTTCTGCCGCTTGAGGCGCCGATCCGGTCTTTTGTCCAGGAGAGGTTCGGACGGGACTTCCAGTACGGCGGCGGTCATGACTCCTCCCCGGAGAAGGCCTTCGCCCGGCGTAGAAGGATCAGGGTCACGATGAACGCGACCACGAACAGGGCGATCGCCAGGGCGTTCGCGTAGCCGAGGGCGTTGTAGCGGAACCCGACGGTGTAGAGCCACAGCGGGTAGGTGAAGGTCGAGCCCTCGGGGTAGCCGAAGGACTGGGAGATGCCGGCCCCGGTGGTGGCCTGCCCGCTGGCGATCGAGCCGGCCACCGCCGCCTGGTCGAAGTACTGCAGCGTGTAGATCACGCCGGTGACCGCCGCGAACAGGATCACCGGCCGGATCGACGGCAGTGTGATCGACTTGAACCGGTGCCAGGCGTTCGCGCCGTCCAGCGACGCGGCCTCGTAGAGGCTCTCCGGAACGCCCAGCACCGCGGCCAGGAAGATCACCATGAGGTCCCCGATGGCCCACAGGCCCAGCAGGACCAGCGACGGCTTCGCCCAGGCGGGAGAGTTGAACCAGAGCGGGCCGTCGATGCCGATCTTCTCGAGGAAGTGGTTGACCGGGCCGGTGCCCGGCTTGAGCAGGTAGACGAACGCGATGGTGGCGGCCACCGGCGGGACGAGCGCGGGCAGGTAGAACACCGTACGGAAGAAGCCCGCGCCGCGCCGCAGGTTGGTGAGCAGCATCGAGAGTCCGATCGCCCCGATGATCCGGGCCGGGACGAAGACCACCACCATCCACAACGTGTTGCGTACCGACTGGAGCAGGAACGGGTCGTCCGCCATCCGCTTGTAGTTGTCCAGCCCGACCCACTCCGGCACGGAGAGCAGGTCGAACTTCGTGAGCGAGAAGTACACCGCCGAGATCAGCGGGTAGACGAAGAACACCGCGATGCCGATCAGCGCGGGTGCCAGGAACGACAGGATCGTCAGATTCCTACGTAAGCGGACGGCGGTCATTTGTCAGCCGCCGAGGGTCATGACGCTGTTGATCTGCTTGTCCGCCTCCGCCAGGCCCGCGTCGATGTCCTTGACCTTGCCGGCCTGGTAGTCGGTGAGGAACTTGCCGAACGTCTCCTGGTAGGCGGGGCCGGAGGCGGACGGCGGCGTGGTCATCGAGTTCGGATTGTTGAAGATGTCGATGAACGTCTTGAAGTCGGCGTCCGCGTTCAGCGTCGGGTCGGCGATCGCCTTCTGCGTGGTCGGCACGTTCTTGATCAGCCCGGCGAGCTTCGTGACCGCGGCGTCGTTCGTGGTCAGGTACTTGATCAGCTCCCAGGCCGCCTCGGGGTTCTTGGCGTTCTTCGAGATGCCGAGGATGTTGCCGGTGACGTAGCCGCCGCCGTAGCGGGCCGGGTCGGTCGTCGGGATCGGCGCCACACCGTACTTGAGGTTGGGAGCCTGGTCCTTGAGGAACGCCAGGCGGTACTCGGCGTCCATGTTGATCGCGACCTGGCCCTTCTGGAACGCGTTGTCGGCGCTGAACTCGTCACCCAGCGAGGCGCGGAACTTGTTGAGGTTCTCGTAGCCGTACCAGTCGACCAGGTTCTTCTGCCAGGTCAGCAGCGTCTTCCAGTTCGGGTCGGTGCCCACGGCCGACTTGCCGTCGGCGGTCAGCCACTTCGCGCCGGTGGCCGGGGCCAGGTGCGCGGCCGCGTTCTCGTAGAAGTCGTACAGCGGAAGGAAACCAACCGTCTTGAGCGAGCCGTCCGGGTTCTTGACCGTGAGCTTCTTGGCGTCCTCGGTCAGCTCGTCCAGCGTCTTAGGCGGCCCGGCGATGCCGGCCTTGGCGAACATGTCCTTGTTGTAGTACATGCCGTACGCGTCGGCGAGGAACGGCATCGCACAGCGCTTGCCGTCGAACTCGGTGTACGACCGGGTGGTCGCGTTGAGCTGGTTGAGGTCCACCTTGTCGCGGGTGATGTACTGCGTCAAGTCGACCCACGCCCCCGACGAGCAGAACTTGCCGACGATGTCGGTGGAGTAGGACAAGCCGACGTCCGGGCCGTTGCCGGCACCGATCGCCTGCGTGACCTTGGAGTCGTCCTGTCCGGACTTGACGGTCACCTTGATGTTCGGGTGAGTGGACTCGAAGTCCTTGATCACCTGGTCGATGGCGTCGGCCTCACGCTCGGTGAAGAAGTGCCAGAACTCGACCGTCCCGGAGACCTGCGTCCCGGGGTCGGCGATCTTGGTGTCCTCCTTGGGCGCGGGCGTGCACGCGGTGGTCAGCAGAACGGCGGTACCAAGGGCAAAAAGGGCAGAGGGTATCCGTTTGTTCACTTTTGGCCTCTCAACTGACGTGGTGCTGGGGGGAATCAGCTGTCGCGAATTGCGGTGATCAAGGCTTCCCGGACCGCGGTGAGGCCGGCGTCGAGCGCGCCGAGCAACACCGCGTCGTCATCGATGGTGGTGACCGCGATCGTGCTCTCCAGCGGCGCCGTCCGGCGGGCCGCGACCGTCACCGCGGCCAGCAGCGTGTCGCCGCCGGCCTGGGCGATCGGGCCGGCCAGCACCACCAGGTACGGGTCGAGCACGGCGGTCACCGCGGCGAGGCCGATAGCGATGCGATCGGCCAGCGCCGTAAGGAACTCGCCGGGCGCGGCTGCGGCCGCCCGGACCACGGCAGCCGGCGTCTCCCCGGCGATGCCGCTGTCGCGGGCCAGCTCGAGGATGGCCGCGCCGCCGAAGAGGTCCTGCAGGTCGAGCTTGCGGTGGGTGGAGTCGGGGGAGTACAGCGGCATGTAGCCGATCTCGCCGGCGCCGCCGCGGGCGCCGCGGATCAGCGTGCCGCCGATGTCGATGGCCAGACCGAGACCGTCCTGGCCGATCCAGAGCAGGGCGAAACCGTCCGCGTCGCGGCCGGTGCCGCGCTTGCGCTCGGCCACCGCGGCCAGGTTGACGTCGTTGTCGACGCCGATGTGGGTGCCGATCGCCCCGGCGATCTCGGGCACCAGCCCGGCGCGGGCGAAGCCGGGCACGTCCACGTGCCGGATGGTCTCGGTGCGCGGGTCGTACGAGCCGGGGACGCCGAGCTGCACGTGCCGGATCCGCTCGGCGGGGACGCCGGCCTCCTCGCGCAGCCGGGACACCACGTCGACCAGCGCCGCGGCCGGCTGGGCCGCGAGGAAGTCGACGCGGGACTCGAATCGGGCGCGAACCGTGCCGGTCAGGTCGCAGAGAGCGGCCGCCACCGAGGGGGTGCCGCTGGTGCCGATGTCGCGCACCGAGATCGCCACCGTGTACGCCGCGTCGGGGTTGGCCGCGTAGATCTCGGCGTTGGGCCCGGGGCGGCCGCTGTTGTGGCCGACGACGTTGACCAGGCCGGCGTCGGTCAGCCGCCGCAGCACCTCGGAGATCGTCGGGGTGGAGAGCGCCGTGAGCTTGCGCAGGTCGGACCGGGTCAGCATGCCCGGGTCGAGCAGGTGCGCGAGCGCCGCGCTCTCGTTCATGGCGCGGAGCAGCTTGGACGAGCCGGCCAGACGCGTCAACGGGGCTCCCGGGTGGTGATTGGCAAACTGACTAACAGTTGCCTCGGACGGTAGGCACGGGCCGGACCTGTGTCAAGGGCCACGTCACGCAGCCTAGACCTCGTCATCGACAGGTATTGATAAACCTCTTTAACAGTTGTAGCGTCTCGACCCATCGCGCGCGCCATCCCCGTATTCCCCCTCATCGAGGAGCGCCATGAAACGCGTGAGGAGACTCGCGTACGCCTCATTGGGTCTGGCCGTCCCCGCTGCAGCCGTGATTTACGGACTGCTTCCGGCCAGCGCCGCCACCGCCGGGCCGATCACCGGCCTCGGTGGCAAATGTATCGACGTCGCCGGCGCCAGCAGCGCCAACGGCACGGCCGTGCAGCTGTACGACTGCAACGGCAGCTCAGCGCAGCAGTGGTCGATCGGCAACCCCGACGGATCGATCCGGGCGCTGGGCAAGTGCATGGACGTCGCCTCCGGATCGACGACGAACGGAGCCAAGATTCAGCTCTACGACTGCAACGCCACCGGCGCCCAGAAGTGGACCGTCAGCAACGGCGCGCTGGTCAACACCGGGTCGGGCAAGTGCCTCGACGCCACCGGCAAGAGCTCGGCGAACGGCACCCGGCTGCAGATCTGGACGTGCACGAACACGGCGAACCAGACTTGGACCGTGCCCGGCGGAACTACACCCACAACTCCGGCCACTTCTGCCCCTTCGGGCAAGAACCTGGACGATCCGGCGAAGAAGGAAGTCGCCATGGAGATCGTCTCGGCGGCCGAGAACTCGTCTCTCGACTGGCGTGCCCAGTTCTCCTACATCGAGGACATCGGTGACGGGCGGGGCTACACCGCCGGGATCATCGGGTTCTGCTCGGGGACCGGGGACATGCTGGAACTGGTGCAGGCGTACACGAACACCAAGCCGTCCAATGTGCTCGCCAAGTACCTCCCGGCGCTGCGCAACGTGGACGGCACCGACTCGCACACCGGCCTCGACCCGAACTTCACCAGGGACTGGAAGACGGCCGCGGCCGACTCGTTGTTCCAGGCCGCGCAGGAGGCCGAGCGCGACCGGGTGTACTTCACTCCGTCGGTGCGGGACGGCAAGTCCGACGGTGTGCGGGCGCTCGGCCAATTCATGTACTACGACGCCGCGGTCATGCACGGCTACGACGGCATGCGGTCCATCCGCAGCCGCGCGCTGGCCAAGGCCAAGCCACCGTCGCAGGGCGGTGACGAGCGGGCCTGGCTCAACGCGTTCCTCGACGAGCGGGTCGTGGAGATGAAGAAGGAGGAGGCCCACTCGGACACGTCCCGTGTGGACACCGCCCAGCGGGTCTTCCTCAACAACGGCAACTTCGACCTGAACACGCCGCTCGACTTCAAGGTCTACGGCGACCCGTACCACATCGGCTGATATGTGCCCGGGGCCGGCAAATCCGGCCCCGGGCACCTTGTCGGTCAGTTGTCGAAGGTGGTTGGGGCGGCGTCGGCTCAGGGGCTCGGCGCGGCGATTCTCACGGTCGAGGTGCCGACGGGCAAGGGCCGAAAACACCCCCACCAACAGAACCGCAACGGCGGCGACAAGCGAGTTTGGACGGTCGAGCCGCTGGCCGGCCGGGCCGGGCCACCGGCGACCCCCTCACGACCCGACGGCTTGCGCGGGGTCGAACGGCGTCACCTTCGAGAAGGAGTACGTCGAGCTGGCGGCATCTTGTCTGCCAGGCGACCCGGAGACAACTAACGTCCGCGGACTAATTGGCGGCCAGGGAGATCTCGAAGAGGCGGCCGGTGTGGCCGGTGAACATCGCCTGGGGGTCGGTGTAGTCGGCGGTCACGGCGTAGAGGGTCTGCTGGTCGTCGGTCAGGGCGCAGTCGAAGGCGCCGTCCGGGAGCGGGATCGTGGCCAGGACCTCGCCGCCCTCGCGGACTCGGCGGCAGTGCTGGTTGGGGACGTCGGCATACCAGACGGCGCCGGTGGCGTCGAGGCAGATGCCGTCGGGGGCGCTGCCGGGGAGGTCGGCCCAGACTCGGCGGTTGGACAGGGTGCCGTCGGGGGCTATGTCGAAGGCCGTGAGGCGGGCCGCGTGGGACTCGGCGACGATCAGCGTGGCGTCGTCGGGGGTGACCGCCATGCCGTTCGGGAAGAGCAGGCCGTCGGCGACGGGGCGGGCCTTGCCGTCGGGGGTCACGACCGCGACCAGGCCCGGGGCGGGCGGGCCGGCCGGGAAGTCGTAGCCGATGTTGTTGACGAACGCGTTGCCTCGGGAGTCGGCGGCGATGTCGTTCCACGGGTGGGCGCCGTCGATCGGTGAGAGGTCGGCGTGCTCGGCGCCGTCGCGCAGCAGCCGGGCGCCGGGGCCGTCGAGGATCAGCAGCTCGCCGCCGGGCAGCCAGTCGATGCAGAACGGCAGGCCGGTCATCCGGGTCACCACCGTGGGCTCGCCGGAGTCGAGGCGGATCACCTCGCCGGCGGCCCAGTCGCAGAACCAAAGCTTGCCGTCGTGCCACCGGACCGACTCGCCCATCACGATTCCGGTCAGCACCACCCGCGGTTCCGCCATGGGACCCACAGTAGTCACAGCTCGGCGATGACCACCGTCTCGACCGAGAAGTAGTAGCCGGGGGTGTCCGGGTTGTCGGGGCCGTCCTGGGCGAGGCGCTCGACGGCCACGTACTGGTCGGTGACCTGCCAGCGGCCGGGGTCCCACGTCCGGCTCTCGGACTCGTACGCCATCGGGAACTGGGCGACCGTCGCGCCCGTGCCCGGGTCGACCTCGATCAGGTTGCGGCCGGCGGTCAGCAGCACGACCTGGCCCGACGAGACGCCGAGCACCTGGGCCGCCGGGAACTCGTGCCGCGTGGCGCCGGTCGCCGGGTCGACCGCGCGCAGGACGTTCCCGTCGGGGTAGAAGACCAGGCCGGCCGCGATCGTGGCGTCCGGACGGTCGAGGGCGGGGGCGCGCACCGGGGTAGGGCCGGTCGTCAGCCAGCCGTGGCCGGCGGCGTCGCGCACCCCGGCGCACCGCGAGGAGGCGACATCGCAGCCGATCGCCGTGTACGGGCCGGGGGCGGCCGAGGCGACCGCCGAACCGGTGGCCGCGTCGACGAGGCCCGACGGACAGACCAACTGCCCGCCGGCGGTGGTGAAGCCGTCGCCGCAGGCGGTCGCGGAGACCCAACGGCGGGTTCCGGTGCTCACCTCGTACGCGAAAATCTGACCACCGGCGGTGACCAGCACGCTCGGCCCGGCCAATCGCAGGCCCTCCGGAGCCCAGACAGTGCTGGAACCGGTGCGATGGCCGGAGTAACCCGGCGCCGCGGGGCCGGAGGCGCGCCAGACGATCTTTCCCGTGACGCCGTCGATCGCCACGAGATCGCCATCCGACCAGCGGCTGATCACCGTGCGGCCGGACGCGACCGCCCCGGACAACTGCGCGGGCCAGCGGCGGAACGACCAGATCGCGGTGTAGACCGTCTTGGCGTCGACCGGGGCATCGGCGCGGATCTGCCGTTTCGAGGCGTAGACGCGCACCCGGTCGGCGACGATCAGCGGCGCCACCGGCGTGTGCCCGGTGACGTGCGGCCAGGGCGTCGCGACCGTCGGATAGGGCGGCTTGACGGTGGCGAGAACCTCGGCCGGCGCCAGCACGCGCCAGCCGACCAGCACCGCTGCGGCCGTCACGACCAGCGCTAACAGCGACCGCAGGAGCACTCGTGACACCGGGGAAGACTATGTCAGGCCACTGCGGCCAGATCGTCGAGGTCGCGGCGGAGGGCGCCCTCGGCGGTACCGGCCGCGAGCCCGCCGAAGA
The DNA here is from genome assembly GCF_000379645.1 of Paractinoplanes globisporus DSM 43857. Taxonomy (GTDB): domain Bacteria; phylum Actinomycetota; class Actinomycetes; order Mycobacteriales; family Micromonosporaceae; genus Actinoplanes; species Actinoplanes globisporus. Next base: position 405,316 of record NZ_KB903306.1, on the reverse strand, counting down.
TCAGCGCGAGGAAACGCCCGGCCGGGGCGGTCGCGCCGCCGTCCTGCACCACGGTGACCATCGTGCCGCCGCGATGCCGCCCGGCCACGACGGGCATGAACGAGTACGTCATCCGGTAGTCGGCGCCGATGCCCGGCGAGGTGACCACGAACCGTTCCGGGATGATGCACTCGAGCACCCGGAACTCCTCGGTGATCTCGCCGCCGTCGGCCATCCGGCGGGTCTCCCGCCAGGCGGTGCCCGCCCCGAACGGGCCGGTGCCGAGCACCTCGACGGCGGCGACGGCCGACAACCACTCGCGCCGGCGGCTCAGATCGGTGAACACCTGCCAGACCGCCGCGACGGGCGCCTCGATCAACCGTGTCACCGCGACCGTCGACATAGCGTGACCTCCCGCGTACACGCTACGAGGGTAAAGCGATCAGTTCTAGGGGAGGATCGTTCCGGTCACTTCGCCCAAACCGATTTCGACGCCGGCCGCGCCGATCGTCGTACCGCTGATGGTGATCTTGTCGCCGTCCTCGAGGAAACCGCGGACGCTGCCATCGGTGAGCTTGACCGGCTCCTGGCCGTTCCGGGTGAGCTCGAGGAAGGAGCCGACCTCGTCGCGCCGGTCGCCCGAGACGGTGCCCGAGGCATAGAGGTCGCCGGTACGCACGGACGCGCCGTTGCTGGTCAGGTGGGCGAGCTGCTGGGCCGCCGTCCAGTACATCGACCGGAACGGCGGCGACGAGACCCGGGTGTCGTTCCACTCGACCGAAAGCCGCAGGTCGTACGCGGGACCGGCCGGCCGGAGGTAGTCGAGCGGTTCCGGATCTTGCGGCGGGGAATCCACCCCCGCCAGCGCCGAGAGCGGCACCACCCACGGCGACATCGAGGTGGCGAACGACTTGGCCAGGAACGGGCCCAGCGGGCGGTACTCCCAGGCCTGGATGTCGCGGGCCGACCAGTCGTTGACCAGCGTGACGCCGAAGACGTGCTCGGCGAAGTCGCCGGTGCCGATGCGCCGCCCGCCGACGCCGACCACGAAGCCGACCTCGGCCTCGATGTCGAGCCGCCGACTGGGCCCGAACACACCGGGACCGAGCTGCCCCGACGGCCGCCGGATCGGGGTGCCGGAGACGACCACCGTGCTCGATCGACCGTGATAGCCGATCGGCAGGTGCCGCCAGTGCTCGGGCAGGCCGGGCGAGTCGGGGCGCAGGATCGCCGACACGTTCAGCGCGTGCTGCTCAGAGGAGTAGAAGTCGGTGTAGTCGGCCACCTCGAACGGCAGGTGCAGGGTCACCTCGCTGAGCGGGATGCGATCGGCCCCCGCCGCCACGTGCTCCACGACCCGCTCACGCGACTCCGTCCACATTGCCGGGCCGGCCGCCATCAGCGGGTTCAGCGTCTGATGATCGAGCAGACCGCCCAACAACGAAAGATCAACAACCGACGACCCCAGGCGTACGCCGAGACGCCGGCGCTCGTTGGGCTGGCTGAACACACCGTACGGAAGATTTTCGATGCCGAAGCGGCTCATTCCTGACCCCCGTTGACCAGTCCGAGCCGGATGAGCTCGGTCAGCGGCTCGACCACGTTGGCCGCGCCGAAGCCGACGAACAGCGGCCGGGTGCCGTCGCGGCGCAACCGGGCTGGCTCGACCAGCGGCACCGGGTGGGTGGCCGCCAGCACCTCGGCGACCTCGGCCACCTCGGCGCCGTCGGTCGCGAGGATCGCGGCGGAGAGCACGTTGAGGAAGCCGTGGTGGGTGAAGCCGGTCTCGGGGTCGGTGTGCCGGATCGCGTGGCGCAGGCCCGCCGCCAGCCGGAACGGCAGCTCCCGGTCGCGGCAGGCGCACAGCACGGCGGCCAGCTCGACCGGGGTGGGGAACAGCTCGGCCGCGAGCCCGCCGACCCGGAACTTGGGAGCTATCCGCAGTCCCTCGGCGCGACACTCGGCGACCGTGTCGAGGGCGCCGAGCAGTCCCCAGCTGAGCGGGATCTCGGCGTACACCTCGAGGTCTTTGTCGTTGCTTGCCAGCGTGCGCAGGCCGGCCAGGCCGGGCTGCGGGTCCTCGCCGCGACGGGCCACCGGCGCCTCCAAGTGGAAGACCACCGCGCCCGACGCGCGCAGCTTTTCCACGGCGGCCGGGACCGCGCTCACCGGGACGTCGCCGACGAGCGCGACCGGCAGCTCCCGGGCCGGCAGCTCGGCGCCGATCACCGACGCGGGCACCAGCAGCGGACCGAGCAGCCGGGCGAACCACGACGCTCGATGCTCGGTGTGCTTGGCCACCGCGTCGGGCAGGCTGATGAAGCTGGGCGGGAGCAGGGACGCGTCATCGACCAGCCCGGAGAACAGCGTAGGCACCAGCGTTGACACGAAACTGAACCTAATGGACGCTTCGAGAAGCGGACAACCACGTCCGCTATGTCGGTTTTCACCGACCTATCCGGGTGGGAGGCAACGATGCCCTACTACCGCAGCGTCGGCGAGGTGCCCCACAAGCGGCACACTCAGTTCCGGCGTCCCGACGGCGGCCTGTACGCCGAGGAGCTCATGGGCCAGGAGGGCTTCTCCTCCGACTCGTCCCTGCTCTATCACCGGCACGCGCCGACCGCGATCGTCTCCGCCGACGAGTTCACGCCGCCGGCCGCGGCGCAAACCCCGAACCTGCCGCTCAAGCCACGGCACCTGCGCACACACAAGCTCGACGAGGGGCCCGCCGACGCGGTGCTGGGCCGGCGACAACTGCTCGCCAACAACGACGTCCGGATCGGGTACGTGATCGCCGACCGGCCGTCCCCGCTGTACCGCAACGCGGTCGGCGACGAGTGCCTCTACGTCGAGGAGGGCACCGCGATCATCGAGTCGACGTTCGGCCGGATGGAGGTCGGCAGCGGCGACTACGTGATAATCCCGACGTCGGTCGTTCACCGGATCGTGCCGCACGGCCGCCCGGTGCGGATGCTCACGATCGAGGCCACCGGGCACATCGGCCCGCCGCGGCGCTACCTCTCGGTGCGCGGCCAGTTCCTCGAGCACTCGCCGTACTGCGAGCGCGACCAGCGCGCCCCCGACGACACGCTCCTGGTCGACGAGACCGACGTCGAGGTGTACGTGAAGCACCGCGCCGGCTGGACCAGGCACGTCTACGCGCATCACCCGTTCGACGTGGTCGGCTGGGACGGCTGCCTGTACCCGTGGGCGTTCTCGATCCACGACTTCGAGCCGATCACCGGCCGCGTGCACCAGCCGCCGCCGGTGCACCAGACCTTCGAGGGGCCCAACTTCGTGGTCTGCTCGTTCGTCCCCCGCAAGGTCGACTATCACCCGCTGGCGATCCCGGTGCCGTACAACCACCACAACGTCGACTCGGACGAGGTGCTCTTCTACACCGGTGGCAACTACGAGGCCCGGCGCGGCTCCGGCATCGAGCAGGGTTCGATCTCGCTGCACCCGAGCGGCTTCACCCACGGCCCGCAGCCGGGCGCTGTCGAACGGGCCCTGGGCGTCGAGGCCTTCGACGAGCTGGCGGTCATGGTCGACACTTTCCGACCGCTCGACCTGTGCGAGGCGGGCGTGTCGGTCGAGGACACCGGCTACGCCTGGACTTGGAACCGCACCTAGGTGTTCTGCCCAGTGAGGTTGCGGACGCGGCCGGCGGGTGGGCCGCCGGTGGCGCAGGTGGTGTGCCAGAGCCGGGACCTCCCGGGGTGAACGGAACTCTCGACAAGCTCCGCTCCGCCTGGAGGTCCTCACCTATTTCCGGAATTCCGCAGCGTTACCGACGTCCGTGGGCAGAACACCTAGGCCGTTTCGTCCGGCGGGTGGCCACTCGCCGCGAGGGACTTTGCTCTGCTCACCTATACGCGCACTCGTGTGACGGCCGTGCCGTGTTGCTTCCTCCGGGTGAGCAGAGCTGCGCGTATAGGTGAGCAGAGCAAAGGTGCTGAGAATCGCGCCTGGTGGCCTGCTGAGCGTTCTGGGCGGCCTTCCGCGGCAGCGGCTCGGCGGTGGGGGTCAGGCGAGCTCGGGTAGCAGGCGGGACCAGGCCTCCTCGGCGGCGCCGGCGATCGGGCCGTCGTCGGCCAGGGTGGCGGGGAGGATCGGTGGGGGCGCGGCTCGGTGCACCGGCATCAGGCCTGCGCGGTAGGCCTTGTCGATTTCCTCCGGGACGGTGGTCAGCAGGTCGACGCCGATGCCGCCGAGGGTGACCAGGTCGGGGTCGAGGCCGTTGACCAGGCCGGCGATGCCGCGACCGAGGGCGGCGGCCACGATACGGACGGCCTCGAGTTCGGCGCGGCCGGCGGTGGCTATCACGCGGCGGGCGTAGGTGACCGGGTCGGGTGGGGTGGGGGTGTTGAGCAGGCGGGCCAGGGCGGTGCCGTCGACGGCGGTGCCCCAGCAGCCTCGGGCGCCGCAGGGGCAGGCTATCGCGGGGTCGCCGAACGGCATGTGGCCGAACTCGCCGGCGGCGCCGCGGGCGCCCAGCAGGGACCGGCCGTGGTCGACCACCGCGCCGCCCAGGCCGCCCTCGATGCGCAGGTGGAGGGCTACGGTCGCGCCGACCGCGGCGCCTCGGTGGGACTCGGCGGTGGCGGCCAGGGTGGCGTCGTTGCCGGCGGCCAGGACCGGGCCGGGCCAGAGGGCGGTCAGGTCGGCGTCGTGCCAGTCGAGGTTGCTGGCGGTCAGGCGCAGGCTGGGCGAGACGGTGCCGGGTACCGAGACGCCCATCGCGCGCAGTCTCCCCCCGTACGTCTGCTGGAATCTTTGAACCGCGACCGTGACCGCGGCAACCACCTCGGCCCACGCGGCGCTCGCGTGCCGGCCGGATGACGAGGCCAGGATGGCGCCGCCGAGCTCGACGACGTCGACCCGCCAGGCCTCGTGGGTGATCGCGCAGGCCAGCACGAGCGGACCGGCCGGATGCGGCACCAGGATCGTCGTGGGGCGACCTCGGGTGCCGCTCGGCGCGGCCGGTTGTTCGGCGATCAGCGACAGCTGGGCCAGCCGGGAGACGATCTCGGTGGCCGCGCCGGTGCCGACCCCGAGCAGGCGGGCGGCGTCGGCCCGGGTCACGCCGGGGCGCGCGTGGGCCACCCGGAGAAGTTCCGTTGAGCGCGTCGTCACATCCCGTTCCCTTCATTTGCTCGGATCAAGAGCTTAATCTGCGAGAGTGCGCATGAACCGCCCGGCGCTGGCCGTCCTCGGGGCCTCCGCCTTCTGCTTCGTCACCGCGGAGACCCTGCCGGTGGGCCTGTTGCCGCAGATCGCCGGCGGTCTGCACGTCGACGAGGCGGATGTCGGGTTGCTGCTCACAAGCTACGCAGCGGTCGCCGCGATCAGCACGATCCCGCTCACCGCGCTCACCATGCGGATACCCCGACACACGCTGATCGCGATCAGCATGGCGATCTTCGTGGTCTCGCAGGGTGCCGCGAGCCTGGCGCCGACCTTCCTCGTGCTGTCGGGAACGCGGCTGGTCTGCGCGCTCGCGCACGGCGTCTTCTGGTCGATCATCGGGCCGATCGCCGCCCGGCTCGCCCCGCCGGGACACGCCGGCCGGGCCACCGCGCTGGTCTTCATCGGCAACTCGCTGGCCATCGTGGCGGGCGTACCGGTCGGCACGGCGCTGGGCCAATGGCTGGGCTGGCGGGTCGCGGTCGGCACGGTGGCGGCCGGTGCCGCGGTCTGCGTGGTGCTGCTGCTCCGGGTGCTGCCCCGGCTCGACCCGCTGCCGCACGACCGGGAGACCCGCGTCGGCGCCCAGCTGCGGGCGTCGGTGGCGATCATCCGGGACCGGAAGGTGGCCCTGCTCTGCGCGACCACCGGCATCCTGGTGATCGGCCACTTCGCGGCCTACACCTACATCGCCCCGCTCGTCCGCCGCGATGGCGGATTGCAGGGGTTCGGCCTGAGTGCCTTGCTTCTGGGGTACGGAGGAGCCGCGCTGGTCGCCGGCTACGCGGTCGGCCGGCACATCGACCGACGGCCCGGACCGGCGATGACGCTGCTGCTCGCGGTCCTGGCCGTCGCGGTCGCGCTGCTCGCCCCGCCGCTCGGCCCGGTGCCCACCGTGCTGGCCACGCTGCTGTGGGGTGGCGCGTTCTGCGCGATCCCGGTCTGCCTGGCCGCCACGGTGCTGCGGATCGCGCCGCGCGCCCGGGACGCGGCCTCGGCGGTGTACGTGGTGGCGTTCCAGATCGGGATCGGCGGCGGGGCGTTCGTCGGCGAGCGGTTCGCCTCGGCCGGTCGCCTGGGCGCGTTGCCGCTGCTCGCGGCCGGTCTGGCCCTGGTGGCGCTGGCCGTGGTGGTCTCGGCCCGCAGCGTGTTCCCGGCGCGGCTGGACGACGCCGCCGAGGCAGATTTGGCCGCCGTCCCCGTCCACTAGTGGCTCAGGCGAGCTGTTCGAGGGCGACCTCGGCGGCGGCCAGGAAGGCGTCGTTCTCCTCGGGGGTGCCGATCGTGACGCGTACGCCGTCGCCCTGGAACGGACGCACGATCACGCCGCGCCCCTCGCAGACGGCGCCGAACTGGGCGGACTGGTCGCCCAGCGGCAGCCAGACGAAGTTCGCCTGGCTCTCCGGCACGTCCAGGTGCAGCTTGCGCAGCGCCTCGGTGACCCGGGCCCGCTCGGCGACGACGAGGCCGCAGCGGCGCTTCACCTCGTCCTCCTGCGTCAGGGCGGCCATCGCGGCGGCCTGGGCGACCAGGCTCGTCGAGAACGGGGTGAGCACCTTGCGGATCGCGGCCGCCACCTCGGGCTGGGCCACCAGGAAGCCCATCCGCAGGCCGGCCAGGCCCCACGCCTTCGACATCGTGCGCAGCACGACCACGTTCGGCCGGTCGGCGTAGGTGTCGATCGCGTCCGGCACGTCGGGGTCCGTGACCATTTCCCGGTACGCCTCGTCCAGCACCACGACCACGTCGGAGGGCACGTCGGCGAGGAACCGGTCGATCTCGGCCTTGCGGACCGCGGTGCCGGTCGGGTTGTTCGGGTTGCAGACGATCGCGAGCCGGGTGCGGTCGGTGATCGCGTCGGCCATCGCGGCGAGATCGTGTCCGTGTCCGGCCGTGTTCGGCACCCGCACGCTGGTCGCGCCCGCGCCGGCCGAGATGATCGGGTACGCCTCGAACGACCGCCAGGAGTAGACGATCTCGTCACCGGGCAGGCAGGTCGCCTTCACCAGGATCTCGGTGAGCGCGACCGAGCCGCAGCCGGTCACGATCCGGTCGGCGGCGACCCCGTACCGCCGGGCCAGGGCGTCGCGCAGCTCGACGACGCCCATGTCGGGGTAGCGATGCGAGGAGAGCATCGCCTCGGTCACCGCCTCGACCACGCCGGGCAGCGGCCCGTACGGCACCTCGTTGCTGGCGAGCTTGATCGCCTCGGCGATGCCGAGCTCGCGAGTCAGGTCGGCCAGGCTGCGACCGGGGACGTACGAGGGCAGGCCGTCCAGGTCGGCGCGGGTGAGGCGGGTCATTTAAGGGCCTTCATTCCGGTTATGGGTGGCGGGTGGGGCGGTTGGATGGCCTTCCGAATTGCTGGTGCCGTTTCCGCCGACCGAGGCGTCTACGGGGTGCTGCTGTTTCGGGGGCAGGGCTATCACGACGGTTCGTGCGGTCTTGTCGTGATATGCCTGGCGGAGCTGTTGATCGAACACCGGGGACAGCGAATCGATGAACTGGAGGACCAGTCCGAGACCGGCGCAGGCCCAGGCGGGCGTCCACAGACCGAGGCGAGCCCAGCGGCCGAACGCGCGGCCGAAGCCGAGCGGCTCGGTGTTCTCGATCGCGACGACCTTGATCCGCATGATCCGTTTACCCAGGGTCTGACCGCTGCTCGCTATCGCCGGCGCCTCGTAGAGCAGCCAAAGCAGGGTGGCCACGATCAGCATGACCCAGAGCAGGCCGTCCGTACGGGAGGAGCCCTGCGAGGCGTTGATCGCGTCGTCGCCGTTGGCCACCGCGTTCATGGTGTTGCGCCAGATCGGCAGGAACTCCTGCCACCACTGGTACGCGAACCAGCCGTTGACCACGACGTTGAGCAGGAGCACGGCGACGATGTCGAGCAGCCGGGCGACCAGGCGCGGGCCGAGCCCGGCCAGGGCGAAGCCGTGCGGGCGGGCCTCGACGCGGTAGGGCAGGGCGGCCATCCGCATGCCCGGCGGGAGCTGCTGCCAGGCCTGCACCGGGACGCCGGGCGGCATCGGCGAGCCCGGCGGGGGTTGCCAACCGGGCGGGGGCTGCCAGCCCGGAGGCGGCTGCCAGCCGGGCGGTGGTGGGGGCATGGGACCCCAGCCGGGCGGGGCCTGCGCCTGCGGCGGCGGTGGCATCCACGCCGGCGGGGCGTCGGCCGGCGTGACCGGTGCGGCGGGGGCGACGGGCGGCTCCTCCTCGGCCGGGGGCGGACCGTCCGGTGGGACCGCGTCGGCCGGGATGGCCTTTCCGATCCAGCCCTCACCGTCCCAATAACGCTGGGTGGTGGTGTCGGCCGGGTCCTTGTACCAGCCGGGAGGTAGAGAGCTCATGCGGAAACCTTAACCACCACGGTCTGTGCCGCCTTGTCGTGCAGGGTCTGCTGGTACGGCTTGTCCCACAGCTGCCACAGGCCGTCGAGGTAGTTGAAGAACGGGACGACGGAGCCGCAGACGTACTGGACCAGGTACCGCCGGAAGGCCATGCCGCGGGTGAGCGTGAGCGCCGGGTCGAGGGGCACCACGCGGATCTTCATGGCCTTCTTGCCGATCGTCTGGCCGGTCCGGTGCATGAACTCGACGTCGTACAGGTAGTAGACGATCATGCCGAGGATGATGATGCCCAGCTCGAGCAGCAGGAACGGCACGAAGAAGTGGGTGAAGACCGGGGTCGGGTCGGTGTCGCTGTAGAGCGCCACGTCGTCGATGCGCCGGAAGACCACGACGATGCCGGGGATCGAGAGGACAAAGATCGCGACCGAGAGCAGAACGACATCGATGATGTACGCGACCAGGCGCATCCAGAAGTCGGCGAGCGGCACCCCGGCCGGGCTCACCGGTGGTGGCGGCGGGCCCGGCCAGTAGTAGTAGACCGGCGGCGGAGGGTATGGCCCGTAGTGGGGAGCCGGCGGCTGATACTGCGGGGCCGGCGGGCGGATGGGATGCGGTGGGCCGTATCCCGGAGGCTGCGTCACGCGGACAGTGTTACAGGTTTCCGCGCAGCTCTTGTTCCCGCTCGATGGCCTCGAAGAGCGCCTTGAAGTTGCCCTTGCCGAAGCCGAGCGACCCGTGCCGCTCGATCAGCTCGAAGAACACGGTCGGCCGGTCCTGCACGGGCTTCGTGAAGATCTGCAGGAGGTACCCGTCCTCGTCCCGGTCGACCAGGATCTTGCGCTTCTTGAGCTCCTCGATCGGCGCCCGCACCTTACCGATCCGGGCCCGCAGCGACGGGTCGTCGTAGTACGAGTCGGGGGTGTCCAGGAACTCGACGCCGGCCGCCCGCATGGCGTCCACGCTCGCGATGATGTCGTTGGTGGCGACCGCGATGTGCTGGGCGCCCGGGCCGCCGTAGAACTCGAGGTACTCGTCGATCTGCGACTTGCGCTTGGACACGGCCGGCTCGTTCAGCGGGAACTTGACCTTGCGGCTGCCGTCGGCGACGACCTTGGACATCAGGGCCGAGTAGTCGGTGGCGATGTCGTCGCCGATGAACTCGGCCATGTTCGTGAAGCCCATGACCCGGCCGTAGAACTCGACCCACTCGTCCATCTTGCCCAGCTCGACGTTGCCGACCACGTGGTCGACGGCCTGGAAGTAGCGCTTGGGCTGCAGGCCGGCCTCGATCGCCGGGGCGCGGTCGACGATCGGTTCGCGGGCGACGAAGCCGGGCAGGAACGGGCCGTCGTAGCCGGACCGGTCGACCAGCGAGTGGATCGTGTCGCCGTAGGTGGCGATCGCGGCGATCCGGACCGTGCCGTGCTCGTCCTTGACGTCGTGCGGCTCGGTGACCCCGCGGGCGCCCGCGTTGATCGCGTGCAGGTAGGCGGCATCGACGTCCGGCACCTCGAGCGCGATGTCGTAGATGCCGTCGCTGTGCTTGGTGACGTGGTCGGAACCGGGGGCGCCGGTGTGCACGGCACCCGTGACCAGGAACCGGGCCGAGCCGCTGACCAGCACGTACTCGGCGTGGTCGCGGTAGCCCTGCTCGGGGCCGCGGTAGGCGACGCAGGTCATGCCGAACGCCGTGGAGTAGTAGTGGGCGGCCTGCTTGGCGTTGCCCACGAGGAACTGGAGGTAGTCGACGCCCTTGACGGGGAAGACGTCGGCTTTCTTGGTCGCGTGCTCCATCTTCATCTGGGTTTCTTGTTGCAGTGCGGCGGAGCCGCCTTTTGAGAAGCTCAGCGTCATGTTCCGAGGCTGCTCTCGCCCGAACCGCTGGGCAACAGTGGGTATTTTTGCTGAGCAGTCTGCGCAACTCGTACGGTAACTTGCCGTAATGACCATGCAAACTGTCCAGCTTGACGGACTCGATGCGCGCATCGTGGAACATCTGGAAGCGGAACCGCGCATCGGCGTACTGGAAATGTCTCGGCGTCTCGCGGTCGCGCGCGGAACCGTTCAGGCCAGGCTGGACAAGCTGATCGCGCGTGGCGCGATCAAGGGCTTCGGGCCCGAGGTCATTCCCGAGGCCATCGGGTACGGGGTGATGAGCTTCGTGACCCTCGAGATCAGCCAGAGGTACGGGCATCAGGCGGTCGCCGATCATCTCGCGGAGATCCCCGAAGTGCTCGAGGCGCACACGATCACCGGAAGCGGCGACGTGCTCTGCCGGATCGTGGCCCGCTCGAACGCCGACCTGCAACGGGTGATCGACCAGATCGTCGGCTACGAGGGGATTGTCCGGGCATCGACCATCATCGCGCTGGCCGAGCTGATCCCCTATCGCACGTTGCCGCTGGTGAGAGCGGCATCCGGCACATAAGGGATCGACACGGGCATATCGAGATCCATCGCGCGGGGGATTGACGTCGTTAGCGTGTCGCGCATGGCGTCGGGTGGCAGTCCCTGGAAGGGCTATGGGCTGGCCGCCATCGTGCTGATCGTGGTGCTCGCGACCACGCACGTCTGGAACCCGTGGCCGCAGGTCTGGGCCTGGATCAACACCAGCGAGCCGATCGCCGCCGGCGTCTCCCAGTGGCAGACCACGATCGGTGGGAGCCCGCAGAACGTCACGATCGCCGGTGACTCAGTGATCGTCGAGTACCGCACCTCGGTCGAGGCGTACGGGCTCGGCGCCGGCATCAAGCTCTGGAGCAGCAGCGCCGACTGGGCGGCCGTGGCCGGCGAGGGCACCGACGCCGTGGTGGTCACCGGACGCCTGCTCACCAAGGGCTACCAGGTGCTCGACCCGCGCACCGGCGTCGCCCGGCGCACCGACACCCAGGCCACCGCGGTCTGGACCTACCGCACCGGCATCCTCGACCTGCACTGCGCCAAGGGCGGCGACTGCGAGCTCACCGCCTGGGACCTCAAGGGCAATGCCCGCTGGCGGGTCAGCACCGGCGGGATCGGCTTCGTGCTCGACGCGGCCAACCCCGACCTGCCCGACACCAACCCGACGACCGCCAACGGCATCGACGACAACGTGGCCGGGCCGCGCGAGATGCCGGCGCTGCTCGGACTGCCCGACGACGGCAAGGTCCGGGTCATCGACACCGCGAGCGGCAAGCTCGTGCAGACCGCCGACCCCACCGTCGACCAGCGGATCGCGGTGGCGGGTGGGCGGGTGCTCACGGTAACCGGGACGGCCGGCGACGGCACCTGCTACTACGGCGTGGTCGCCACCGACCCGCCCGGCAACGGCGTGGTCTGGAAGAGGGACGGGCTCAACCTGCGGACCGCGTCGGGAACGGGCTGCAAGCAGGACCGCGACCCGGCCGGCGGCGAGGACGTGGTGCTCGGCGTCGACCCGCTCGGGAAGCAGGAGCTGATCGCGGCCGGGGACGGGCGGGTGCTGTGGCACGGCGCCAAGGGCGAGGAGGTGCTCGCGGTCAACGACGGCTACGCGGTGATCCGCAGCGCCGACAAGGTGACGCTGCGCGGCTTCTCGATGTCGACCGGGAGGACCGCGTGGACCCGGCCGGCGACCGCGGACACGTCGGCCGCGCTGAGCCCGACTGCCGTGATCATCGTCACTGTCAAGCCGGCCCGGGTGACCGCGGTGTCGCCCTCGAGCGGCCGGGTCTACGCCGAGGTTCGGACAAGTGCCAAGATTTTTGCCGCCGGACCGGGCGGAATGATCGCCGTCGACGGGCGTGACATGGCCTACCTGCCGTTTGCTTGACCGAACTGGTACGTGGCGTACGGCCGGAGCGGTTCGCATGTCGAGGCGGGCCTGTCCTAGGCTTGCCCGTCATGAGCAGAGGCGCCGCATTCTCGTACTCGCCGCTGTTGCCGATCGGCGACGACCTGACCGAGTACCGACTGGTCACGGACGAGGGCGTCGATGTGGTGAACGGGCCGGGCGGCCGGCGGTTCCTCACGATCGACCCGGCAGTCATCACGCAGCTCACCGCCGAGGCGATGCACGACATCGCGCACTTCCTGCGGCCGGCGCACCTGTCCCAGCTGCGCTCGATCATCGACGACCCGAAGGCCTCGCCGAACGACCGGTTCGTCGCGCTCGACCTGCTGCGCAACGCGAACATCGCGGCCGGCGGCGTGCTGCCGATGTGCCAGGACACCGGCACCGCGATCGTGATGGGCAAGCGCGGGCGGCACGTGCTCACCGACGGCACCGACGAGGAGGCCATCGCGCAGGGCGTGTACCAGGCGTACACCCGGCTCAACCTGCGGTACTCCCAGCTCGCGCCGCTGACCATGTGGGACGAGCGGAACACCGGCTCCAACCTGCCGGCCCAGATCGAGCTGTACGCGGAGGACCCGGGCGGCCAGCCGGACGCGTACAAGTTCCTGTTCATGGCCAAGGGCGGTGGCTCGGCCAACAAGTCGTACCTGTACCAGGAGACGAAGGCGCTGCTGAACCCGGCGCGGATGATGGAGTTCCTGGACGAGAAGCTGCGCCTGATCGGCACGTCGGCCTGCCCGCCGTACCACCTGGCCGTCGTCATCGGCGGCACCAGCGGCGAGTACGCGCTCAAGACCGCGAAACTGGCCAGCGCCAAGTACCTCGACAACCTGCCCCGGCACGGCACGATGTCCGCGCACGGCTTCCGCGACCTCGAGCTGGAGGCCGCGGTGCTGGAGCTGACCCGGGGCTTCGGCATCGGCGCCCAGTTCGGCGGGCGCTACTTCTGCCATGACGTACGCGTGATCCGCCTGCCCCGGCACGGCGCGTCCTGCCCGGTCGCCATCGCCGTCTCCTGCTCGGCCGACCGCCAGGCGCTCGCCAAGATCACTCCGTCCGGCGTGTGGCTCGAGCGGCTCGAGCCCGACCCGGCCCGCTTCCTGCCCGACGTCGAGCTCGACGAGGGCCCGGTCGTCCGGGTCGACCTCAACCGGCCGATGGCCGAGATCCGCGCCGAGCTGGCGCAGTACCCGGTGAAGACCCGGCTGTCGCTGACCGGCCCGCTGGTCGTGGCCCGCGACATCGCCCACGCCAAGATCTCCGAGCGGCTGGCGGCCGGCGAGCCGATGCCGCAGTACCTGCGCGATCACGCGGTCTACTACGCGGGACCGGCCAAGACCCCCGAGGGGTACGCGTCCGGCTCGTTCGGCCCGACCACGGCCGGCCGGATGGACGCGTACGTCGAGCAGTTCCAGGCGGCCGGCGGCTCCCTGGTCATGCTGGCCAAGGGCAACCGCTCGGCCCAGGTCACCCAAGCCTGCCAGTCGTACGGCGGCTTCTACCTCGGCTCGATCGGCGGCCCGGCCGCGCGCCTGGCCCAGGACTGCATCCGGCACGTCGAGGTGCTCGAGTACCCCGAACTCGGCATGGAGGCGGTCTGGAAGATCGAGGTCGAGGACTTCCCCGCCTTCATCGTCGTCGACGACAAGGGCAACGACTTCTTCGCCGAGGTAACCAAGCCAGTCCTGGCAATCGGCCGCCGTTAGCCGTCGCCGCCGAGCTCGTCCTCGAAGGCGTTGCCGCGATACGCACCTCGCTGACGCGCTCCACCGCTCGCGCCGAACCCGCGTCGCGCGACAACCGCAGCGCCCGCGTCGCGGCGTCGGCGAGCCGCTCGGAGTCCTCGGGCCGCCAGAGGTCGTCGTTCAGCCGCCATGGGGGCGCGGGCTCGCCGGCGAGCAGCGCGACCAGGGTGTCGCCCGTGTCGAGCGCCTGGTCGAGGGCGAGGGGGAGTCCCGGGCTGGGCGGGAGCTTGCCGTTCTCGATCCGGGAGAGGTAGCCCGCGTCGAGGTGGGCGCGGGTGGCATCGTGTCGTCTCACGGGCAACGGATGGCTGATCGGGTGCTCACATCACACCTTCGATCGTCTCGGGCGAATCTTTGGCCGTGACCGTGATCGTGCTGCGGCGCGTTATCGATACCCCGACCGGTCGGTCCACGGTGCTGCGTCAGGCGGCGGGCGAGCCGACACGGCCCAGGGGAATCGATCTGCTCTCGCTCGCGATCAGCGTCAGCAGCATGGTCGCGGGCTGGCTGGCGCTGTGGATCGGTCCCTGACGGCGGGCGAGTCCGACGGAGTGTTGATTGCGTTCAGCCGCAGTAACCGGCGACCGGGGTCAGCCACTCGGCGAACTGGGACTGGACGGTCTTGTCCAGGTCGGCCAGGGACTTGACCTTGTCCATGTAGCGGCGGTTGGCGGCGCTGGTCTCCAGCTTGGACGCGGAGACCTTGCCGGCCGCCTGGAAGGTCGGGTCCTCGGCCGCGGCGGTCTCCTTGCGGATCTTTGTGGCCGCGGCCTTGAGCTGGCCGGCCGCCGTGGCCTCGGCCTTCTCGGCGTCGGCGGTCTGCTTGGCCTCCTTGTAGGTGACCATTTTGCCCATCGCCGTGCCGAACGCGCGCAGCTCCACGGTGTAGAGCGTCTGCAGCTTGTCGCAGACCAGCTTGGTGCTGGCCGAGTAGTCGGCGGTCGGCGCGCTGCTCGGCGCCGCGGTGGCGGCCGTGCGGGTG
Organism: Paractinoplanes globisporus DSM 43857; assembly: GCF_000379645.1. Lineage (GTDB taxonomy): Bacteria > Actinomycetota > Actinomycetes > Mycobacteriales > Micromonosporaceae > Actinoplanes > Actinoplanes globisporus. The sequence goes on along the minus strand of NZ_KB903306.1, from coordinate 390,256 downwards.
GACTCGGCGGCGTCGGTCTTGGCGTTCGCGTCGCTGTCGCAGGCGGCGCCGGTCAGCAGGGTGCCGCCGGCGATCACGGCCAGGATGGCGCGTCGCATCAGGAGATCCTTCTCGGTCGGGAGCGTCCGAACCTCGCCGACGTTACGTTCCGATACGCGCCTCGTCCAACCGAGAGTGATCATTGCGATACGAACAGCCCGTCCGTGTGCGACCACACGGGCGGGCTGCGCGTCCCCCGTAATGCGTGCGACACCCCACCACGCTGGGGCGATGCCTTGGGAACATCCGCGGTGGGGCGTCGCATGCATAGATTGCCGTCTCCCGCTATCAGATCGCTGTCGATCCGCTATCGCCGGCTGGTCTAGTCTCGGGGAGCATTTTCACGGATCGGAGTGGCTCCCGTGCGGTACCGCATTTTTGGGCCACTGTCCGTCACCGGCGATGGACAGCAAGTGGCGATCACTGCGGGGCGTGACCGCGCCCGACTCCCGCGCGGGTTGATGACCGGGTGACGTACGGCATCCTTGGCCCCCTCCTGCCCGCGGTCACCGCGGGCCGGGACCGGGTCGTGCTGGCGTTGCTGTTGCTGCACACCGACCGGGTGGTGAGCGTCGGCGAGCTGGTCGAGGCGGTGTGGGGCGACGATCCGCCGTCGACCGCCCGGGCACAGTTGCAGGCTTGCGTGTCGCGCTTGCGCCGGGTGCTGCCGGATTTCGCGATCGGCACCGATCCGGCCGGTTACCGGCTGCGGGTGGGCGCCGACGAGCTCGACGCGCTGGTCTTCGCGCGCCTGGTCGCCCGGGCCCGGGCCGGGAACGATCCGGCGCTGTTCCGCCAGGCGCTCGATCTCTGGCGGGGCGAGGCGCTGGTCGGCATCGACAGCCGATCCGTCCGTACGGCCGCGACCGCGCTGGACGAGCAATATGCGGCGGCCGTCGAGGAGTGGGCCGAGCTGGAGTTGGCCGCCGGCCACGACCGCGAGCTGATCGGCCCGCTGTCCGGGCTGGTCGAGCGGTTCCCGCTGCGGGAGCGGCTGCGCGGGCAGTTGATCCGGGCGCTGGCCGGGGCGGGCCGGGCCGCCGACGCGCTGGCCGAGTTCCGCCGCGGTCGCGGGGTGCTGCTCGACGAGCTGGGCATGGAACCAGGCCGGGAGCTGCAGGAGCTGCACCGGCGGATCCTCAGCACGGCGGAGGCGGCGCCGGTCCGCAGCCTGCCGCGCACCGTCGGCGACTTCACCGGCCGCGCGGAGGTCGTCGCCCGCCTGCTCGCCGGGCTGGACCGGAGCGACCCGGCCGTCACCGTGATCGACGGGATGGCCGGCAGCGGCAAGACGACCCTCGCGCTGCATGTGGCGTCCCTGGTCGGTGACCGGTATCCCGACGCGCATCTCTTCATCGACCTGCACGGGTACGGCGAGCACGAGCCGGTCGAGCCGTCGGCGGCGTTGCTGATCCTGCTGCGGCAGCTCGGCCTCCCGGCCCAGGCGGTGCCGGCCGACCTGAGCGACCGGGTCACGACCTGGCGCAGCGAGCTGGCCCGGCGGCGGGTGCTGGTGGTCTTCGACAACGCTCGGTCCAGCGCCCAGCTCGCCGACCTGCTGCCGACCTCGCCGGGCACGCTTGCGCTGGTGACCAGCCGGCGGCGGCTTCTCGGGCTCGACGGCGTGCAGACCGAGTCGCTGCCGGTGCTCACCGCCGCGGAGGCGACGGCACTGCTGGCGAGGATCGCGGGTGATCGCGTACGGGCCGAGCCGGAGGCCGCCGCCGAGGTGGTGCGTCGCTGCGGCGGGTTGCCGCTGGCGCTGCGCCTGGCCGGGGCACGGCTCGCCCATCGGCCGCGCTGGCGGGTCGCCGACCTGGTGCGCCGGCTGGGCGAGTCGGCGCTGCCCGAGCTGTCCGCCGAGGACCGTTCGGTGGCCAACGCCTTCGCCCTGTCGTACCGCCAGCTCGCGGAGCGGGCACAGCGGATGTTCCGGCTGCTCGGCCTGTATCCCGCGCCCCGCTTCGACGCCCCGGCCGCGGCGGCGCTGACCGGGCTGCCGCTCGACGACGCGCAGGACGTGCTCGACGACCTGATCGACGCGCACCTGGTCGAGGAGCCCGAGCCCGGCATCTTCCGGCTGCACGACCTGCTGCGCGAGTTCGCCGCCGCGCTCGCCGCCGACCTGGCCGCCGCCGAGCGGCAGGACGCGATCGTGGCGTTGCTCGACTTCCAGGCGTACGCGCTGGTGGCGGCCTATCCACCCGCCCACCTGGGCGTGCTGCGGCGTGATTTCGGCGCGCTCGAGCCGCGGCGGCCCGAGCTGACCGACGAGCTGGCCGATCCGCTGGCGCGACTCGAGTGGGAGCGGCCCCAGCTGGGCGCCTACGTCGACGCGGCGGCGGCCGCGGGCGTGACCACCTACGCCTGGTGGATCCCGCGCGCGGCGTGGAAGTACCTGTTCAGCCGCGGCTACAACGACGACCTGCGGGCGCTGTTCACCAGGGCCCTGGCGATCGCCGAGCAGGCAGGCGACCGGCCGGGAGTCGCCGTGGTCACCAACTATCTGGCGTCGGCCTACATCCGGCTGTGCGACCTCCCGCTGGCCCTGGACCTGCTCGATCGCTCGATGCGCGTGCACGAGGAGCTGGGCAACCTGAGCGCGGTCGCCACAGCGCTCGGCAACCGGGCCGGCATCTACGAGGAGCTCGGGCGGTTCGCCGAGTGTGTGGAGTCAGCCCACGCGTCCATGCGGCTGCGTGCGCTGACCGGCGACCAGAACCGGGCCCGCGCGCCGCTGCACAACCTCGCCCTGGGGTACGCGAAGCTCGGCCGGCACGAGGAGGCGCTGCGCTACCGCCGGCTGGGGCTGCTCGCGGCGCTCGACTCCGGAGACCTCGATGCCTGCTCAATCGCCCTGACCAACATCCAGAAGGAGAAACGGGCGCTCGGCCTGGCCTCCTTCGCCACGTCGAACCGCTACCTGGCGGCCGCGCTGAGCCTGGCCCGGCGCAGCGGCAACCGGTCCGCCGAGGCCGAGGCGATCAACGAACAGGCACTGGTGCTGCGCGAGCTCGGCCGTCTCGCCGAGGCCATTCCGCTGCACGAGGCGGCGATCGCGATCATGCGCGACACCTCCGACTCGTTCTACGTGGCCACCTTCACGTACGACCTCGCGATCACCCGCGGCCTGACCGGAGACGGGGCCGGCGCGCTCGACCTGCACCGGCAGGTTCTGCGGGACGCCCAGACGCTCGGCGCGACCCACGTCGCCGCGTGCGCCGAGGCCGGGATCGCCGCCTGCCTGGCCGAGACCGACCCGGAGCGGGCGCGTCGCTCGTGGACGGCGGCTCTCGCCGACTTCCGCGAGATGGGCGTCCCGGAACAGTTCGACGTGGAGCGCCGCCTGGCGGCGGCGCCGGGATGACGTACGGGATCCTGGGCCCTCTCCTGCCCGCCGTGACGGCGGGCCGGGACCGGATCGTGCTGGCGATGCTGTTGCTGCACACCGACCGGGTGGTGAGCGTCGGCGAGCTGGTCGAGGCGGTGTGGGGCGACGATCCGCCGTCGACCGCCCGGGCTCAGCTGCAGGCCTGCGTCTCCCGGTTGCGCCGGGTGCTGCCGGATTTCGCGATTGGCACCGATCCGGCCGGTTACCGGCTGCGGGTCGGCGCCGGCGAGCTGGACTACCTGGTCTTCGCCCGGTTGATCGCCCGGGCCCGGGCCGAGGGCGACGCGGGACTGTTCCGCGAGGCGCTCGATCTGTGGCGGGGCGCGGCGCTGGTCGGCATCGACAGCCGGCCGGTGTGCATGGCCGCGGCCGCGCTGGACGAGCAATATGCGGCGGCCGTCGAGGACTGGGCCGAGCTCGAGTTGGCCGCCGGCCACGACCGCGAGCTGATCGGCGCGCTCTCCGAGCCGGTCGAGCGGTTCCCGCTGCGCGAGCGGCTGCGCGGGCAGTTGATCCGGGCGCTGGCCGGGGCGGGCCGGGCCGCCGACGCGCTGGCCGAGTTCCGCCGCGCCCGCGAGGTGCTGCGCGACGAGCTCGGCATCGAGCCGGGCCCGGATCTCCAGGAGCTGCACCGGCGGATCCTCAACGCGGCGGAAGTGGCGCCGGTCCGGAACCTGCCGCGCACGGTCGGCGACTTCACCGGCCGTGACGACGCGGTCCGGCGGCTGCTCCGGATGATCGAGGGGGGCGGTCACTGGTCGCCGGTCATCGCGCTGCTCGACGGGATGGCCGGCAGCGGGAAGACGACTCTCGCCCTGCACGTGGCGTCGCTGGTCGGCGACCGGTATCCCGACGCGCATCTCTTCGTCGACCTGTCCGGCTACGGCGAGCGCGAGCCGGTCGAGCCGTCGGCGGCGCTGCTGATCCTGCTGCGTCAGCTCGGCATCCCGGCCAAGGCGGTGCCGGCCGACCTGGACGGCCGGGTCACGATGTGGCGCAGCGAGCTGTCCCGGCGACGGGTGCTGGTGGTGCTGGACAACGCGTACTCGAGCGTGCAGCTCGCCGACCTGCTGCCCACCTCGCCGGGCACGCTGGCGCTGGTGACCAGTCGGCGGCGGCTGGCGGGAGTGGACGGTGCGTACCCGGAATCGCTGCCGGTGCTGGCCCTGGACGAGGCGATGGCGCTGCTGGCGAGGATCGCGGGTGATCGCGTACGGGCCGAGCCGGAGGCCACCGCCGAGGTGGTGCGCCGCTGCGGCGGGTTGCCGCTGGCGCTGCGGCTGGCCGGGGCGCGGCTCGCCCATCGGCCGCGCTGGCGGGTCGCCGACCTGGTGCGCCGGCTCGGCGAGTCGGCGCTGCCCGAGCTGTCCGCCGAGGACCGCTCGGTCGGCAGCGCCTTCGCCCTCTCGTACGGGCAGCTCGCCGACGGGGCGAAGCGGATGTTCCGGCTGCTCGGCCTCTATCCCGCGCCGCGCTTCGACGCCCCGGCCGCGGCGGCGCTCGCCGGGCTGCCGCTCGACGACGCGCAGGACCTGCTCGACGACCTCATCGACGTGCACCTGCTGGACGAGCCCGAGCCCGGCATCTTCCGCCCGCACGAGCTGCTGCGCGAGTTCGCGGCCACGCTCGCCGCCGACCTGCCCGCCGACGAGCGCCGCCGGGCGATCGGCGAGGTCCTCGACCTGCAGGTGCACGCGTTCGCGGCGTCGAATCCCCCCGCCCGGCGGATCGCCTTCGACGTGGATCTCGGCCGTCCCACACCCCGGCGCCCCGACCTGGTGGCCGCCGTCGCCGACCCACTGGCCCGGCTGGAGTGGGAGCGCCCGCAGCTGTCCTCGTACGTCGAGGCCGCGGCCGGCGCTGGCTTCGTCACCTACGCCTGGTGGATCCCCCGGGCGGCCTGGTGGTACCTGTTCAGCCGCAGCTACGGCGACGACATCGGGACGCTGTGCCGGCTGGGCCTGGCGGTGGTCGAGAAGGCCGGTGACCGTCGGGGCGTCGGGGTCCTCGCCAACTACCTCGCCTCGGCGTACATGCGGATGAACGTCTTCCCGCCCGCGCTGGACCTGCTCGAGCGATCCGTACGCGTGCACGAGGAACTGGGCGACCTGAGCGCGGTGGCCAAGGCGCTGGGCAACCGGGCCGGCGTCTACGCGGCGCTGGGCCGCTTTGCCGAGTGCGTCGCGTCGGGGCGGGCGTCGCTGCGGCTGCGTGCCCTGGCCGGCGACCGCACCACGTCCCGGGTGCAGCACCACAACCTCGCCGAGGGCTACCTCCGGCTCGGCCGCTACGAGGACTCGCTGCGCTCCGGCCGGCTGTCCCTGTTGGCCGCGATCGACAACAAGGATCCCGGGGCCGAGTCGGTCGCGCTGACCCACATCCAGCGGGCGAAGCGGGCGCTGGGGATCGGCGGGCATCGGCAAAGGCAGCTCTTCAATGCCGTCATGCTGCAGGCGACCAGGGCCGATCACCTCGGCTCGCTGGCGGACGGCCGCAACGAGCAGGCCATCACGCTGCGGGACGAGGGCGGTCATGCGGAGGCGATCCGGCAGCACGAGGCGGCCATCGCGATCACCCGGCGATACCACGACCGACTGCACGAGGCTCTCTACCTCACCGATCTTGCCCGTACGCGCCAGATCGCCGGCGATCCGGCCGGTGCGCTCGAGGACTTTCGGCTGGCGCTGAGCATCGCCGACGGGCTGGGCGCGCGGTACGTCTCCGCCCGCTCCCTGGCCGGTATCGCCGCCTGCACGGCCGACCCGGTGGAGGCCGGTCGATGGCGGGAGGTGGCGTCGGCCGCGTTCCGCGAGATGGGGGTGCCGCCCTGGGGTCTCCCCGACGACGGCGCTCGGTGGTGAGGATCATCTGCGTCCGGCGGCCGGGCGAGAGACGATAGAGCCGTGACTACCGAGCAGAGTGGCTTCCGGGTCGAGCGGGACACGATGGGCGAGGTCCGGGTGCCGGCCGACGCCCTGTGGCGGGCGCAGACGCAGCGCGCGGTGGAGAACTTCCCCATTTCCGGGCGAGGGCTCGAGCCCGCCCACATCGCGGCCCTGGCCCGGATCAAGGGCGCGGCCGCCCAGGCGAACGCCGCCCTCGGCGTACTGGATGAAGATCTCGCCAAAGCGATAGCGACGGCGGCGGCGCACGTGGCCGCCGGGGGTTACGAGGACCAGTTCCCGATCGACGTCTTCCAGACCGGGTCGGGCACCTCGTCGAACATGAACGCGAACGAGGTCATCGCCACCCTCGCCGCCCGCGACCTCGGCCGGCCGGTGCACCCGAACGATCACGTCAACGCCTCGCAGTCCAGCAACGACGTGTTCCCGTCCTCGATCCACCTGGCCGCCACCGAGGCCGTGGTGTCCCAGCTGATCCCGGCGCTCGGCCACCTGGCGACGGCGCTCACCGCCAAGGCCGACGAGTGGGCCACGGTGGTCAAGAGCGGGCGGACGCACCTCATGGACGCCACGCCGGTCACCCTGGGCCAGGAATTTTCCGGGTACGCGGCCCAGGTCGACGCGGGCATCGAGCGGATCACGTCGACGCTGCCCCGGCTGGCCGAGCTCCCGCTGGGCGGCACGGCCGTGGGCACCGGCGTGAACACCCCGCCCGGCTTCGCGGCCACGGTGATCGCCAATCTGCGCGACGCCACCGGCCTGCCGCTGACCGAGGCACGCAACCACTTCGAGGCACAGGGCGCCCGCGACGGCCTGGTCGAGGCGTCCGGCCAGCTCCGCACGATCGCGGTCGGCCTCTACAAGATCGTCAACGACATCCGCTGGATGGGCTCGGGTCCCCGGGCCGGCCTGCGCGAGCTGCGCCTGCCCGACCTGCAGCCCGGCTCGTCGATCATGCCCGGCAAGGTGAACCCGGTCGTCCCCGAGGCGGTCCGGCAGGTCTGCGCCCAGGTGATCGGCAACGACGCCACCGTGGCGTTCGCCGGCACCCAGGGCGACTTCGAGCTCAACGTCATGCTCCCGGTGATGGCTCGCAACCTGCTCGAGTCGATCCGGCTGCTGGCGCACGCGGCCCGGCTGCTCGCCGACCGCTGTGTGGCCGGCCTCGAGCCGAACGTCGAGGTGGCGCTCGCGTACGCGGAAGGCTCGCCGTCGATCGTCACCCCGCTCAACCGGTACCTCGGCTACGACGAGGCCGCCGCGATCGCGAAGGCCGCGCTCGCCTCCGGCCGCAGCATCCGCGAGGTGGTGATCGAGCGCGGGCACGTGACCGAGGGCCGGCTGACCGAGGCGCAGCTCGACGAGGCCCTCGACGTGCTCCGGATGACCCGTCCCTGACCGCGCTCGCTACCCTTGTACGGTGACGCTGCGCTTGTACGACACCGCGACCCGATCCGTCCGGGACTTCGTCCCGAAGACGCCCGGTCAGGTCGGGATCTACCTGTGTGGTCTGACCGTCCAGTCAACCCCGCACATCGGTCACCTGCGCGGCGGCGTCAACTACGACGTGCTGCGGCGATGGCTGCTGCACACCAACCACGACGTCACCTTCGTCCGCAACATCACCGACGTCGATGACAAGATCCTCGACAAGGCGGCGGTCTCGGGCCGGCCGTTCTGGTCGATCGCGTTCGCGAACAAGCTCGTCCTCGACGCCAACTACCGCGACCTCAACGTGCTCCCGCCGACGTACGAGCCGCTGGCCACCGGCCACATCCCCGAGATGCACGAGCTGATCGCCACCCTGATCGAGCTCGGTCACGCCTACCCGGCCGCCGGCGGCAACGGCGACGTCTACTTCGACGTGCCGTCGTACGCGCAGTACGGCGCGCTGTCCGGTCAGAACCCCGACGACATGCGCCCGCCGACCGACGGCGGCGAGCCCGACAAACGGGACTACCGCGACTTCGCCCTGTGGAAGGGCGTCAAGGCCGACGAGCCCGCCGACGCGTCCTGGCCCTCCCCGTGGGGCCGCGGCCGCCCCGGCTGGCACATCGAGTGCTCCGCGATGGCCCGGCGCTACCTGGGTGACGAGTTCGACATCCACGGTGGCGGCCTCGACCTGACGTTCCCGCACCACGAGAACGAGATCGCCCAGTCCCGCTCGGCCGGCCTGCCGTTCGCCCGCTACTGGGTGCACAACGCGCTGCTCAACCTGGGCGAGGCCAAGATGAGCAAGTCGCTGGGCAACGTGATCGACGTGGCCGCGGTGACCGCGATGGGCATCCGCCCGGTCGAGCTGCGCTACTACCTGGCCGCGCCGCACTACCGCTCCCGCATGGACTACTCCGACGAGTCGCTGCGCGAGGCCGCCGTGGCGTACCGGCGGATCGAGGGTTTCGTGCAGCGGGCCGCCGAGGTCGTCGGCCCCGGCCGCCCCAAGGACGTGCCCCCGTCGTTTGCCGCGGCGATGAACGACGACCTCAACACGTCGGCCGCGCTCGCCGTCGTGCACGACACGATCCGCGAGGGCAACACGGCGCTCGCGGCCGGCGACGAGGCGGGCATCCGCGGGGCGCTCACCGCCGTGCGGGCCATGCTCGGCCTGCTCGGGCTCGACCCGCTCGACCCGGCGTGGGGGAACGGCGAGGCCAAGAGCGACCTCAAGCCGGTCGTCGATGCGCTGGTCAAGCTGGCGCTCGAGCAGCGGGCGCAGGCCCGGGCACGCAAGGACTGGTCGGCCGCCGACTCGGTCCGTGATCAATTGAAGAACGCGGGAATTCAGGTGGAGGACACTCCGGCCGGTCCGCGATGGACGGTAGGAGAGCACTGATGCCGGGTACTTCCCGAAACCCGAGTAAGCGGGTCGTGTCCAAGAAGGTCGCGTCCGGCGGCTCCGGGGGTAAGAACAGGGCCGGCCTCAAGGGCCGGGGCAAGACCCTGCCCGCCGACGAGCGTCCCTGGCACAAGGGCTACTCGGGCAGCGAGAAACTGCCCGAGAAGACGGCCCGCAAGCAGGACAAGGAGCGCCGGGCCGCGGCCGCCGAGGGCCGCGCGCCCAAGGTCGGCGTGCCCGGCACCAAGGACACGACGTGGGGCCGCGGCGGGCGCAACGCCGGCCGTCCCACTCCGCAGCGCGGCAAGCTGCCCGGGCGCGGTGGGCCGCGGGTCGCACCGGGCCGCCGCTCCAACCCGACCAAGGAGGGCCCGGAGCTGCTGCTCGGGCGCAATCCGGTGGTCGAGGCGCTGCGGGCCGCGGTGCCGGCGACGGCGCTCTACGTGGCCCAGGGCATCGACATCGACGAGCGGATCACCGAGATCGTCCGTACGGCGGGCGACCGCGGCATCCCGATCCTGGAGATCGGGCGGCACGAGCTCGACCGGATGACCGGCGGCGTGCTGCACCAGGGCATCGGCCTGCAGGTGCCGCCCTTCGCGTACGAGAACTTCGACGACCTGATCGCCGCGTCCCTCGAGCAGACCGCCCCGCTGCTGGTGGCGCTCGACGGCGTGACCGACCCGCGCAACGTGGGCGCGGTCATCCGCTCGGTCGCCGCGTTCGGCGGGCACGGCGTCTTCATGACCGAGCGCCGCGCGGCCGGCATCACGGCGACAGCGTGGCGCACCAGCGCGGGAGCCGCGGCCCGCGTCCCGGTCTCCCAGGTGGTCAACCTGACCCGGGCGATCAAGGCGGCGCAGAAAGAGGGCTTCACCGCGATCGGCCTCGACGCCGACGGCGAGACCGACCTCTACCAGCTGGAGGCCGCGATCGGCCCGCTGCTGGTGGTGGTCGGCTCCGAGGGCCGCGGCCTGTCGCGCCTGGTCGGCGAGACCTGTGACCTGCGGGTGAGCATCCCGATGGCCTCCGACGTGGAATCGCTGAACGCGAGCGTGGCGGCGGCCGTGACGCTGGCCGAGGTCGCCCGGCGCCGCCTCTACGGTCGGTAGGGGCGGTTCACGCCACCCGGTCGGGGACGCGCCTGCTCAGCATTCCGTTGACCGCCACCAGGACGATCATGAGGGCGGCCAGCAGCTCCAGCGTGGCCGGGGCCAGCGGAGTGAGCAGGACCAGTACCGCCGCGACCGGGAACGCCGCCAACATCGGGCCGCTCTGGTGCGGCCGGATGTGCAGCAGCCAGACGAAGAACAGGTAGACCGCCACCGGCACGGCGATCGCGTAGCCGACCATCACCGACGAGATCTCGGTGTGGTGGGCCGCGTGGTCGACCGAGACGCCCAGGCCGGCGCCGACCGCGGCGGCCGACGCGAAGATGAAGTAGTGGCCGTAGCCCCACAGGATCGAGGTGCGCAGCGAGTTGAGCAGGTTGTGCGCCGAGCGGTCGAAGTAGAGCCACCAGAGCCCGAAGACCACCACGAGACCGGCCACGGCCAGCCGGATCAGCGCGGCCACGTGCTCGCCCTCGTCGAGGGCCCCGCGGAAGGCGACCGTGGCCGCCGACACCGACTCGCCGAGCACGATGATCGTGAACAGTCCGTACCGCTCGGCGATGTGGTGCGGGTGGTAGGTGGTCGGGCCGCCCGGCGCCCGCTCGGCCCAGATCGGCACCGCGAGCTCGAGCACGACGAGCAGCATGAAGACCGGCACGACCGGCCACGACTCGGGGACGGCCAGCCGCAGCAGCCAGAGCAGCTGGATCACGGCGACCCCGGCCGCGTAGCGCAGGGCGGTCGCGCGTCGATGCGGGTCGGACTTGGCGGCGCGCAGCCACTGCGCCACCAGGGCCAGCCGCATGATCACGTACCCGATGGTGATCACGCGGTAGTCGGTCTTCTCGAACGCCGGGCTCACCCCGGCCGCCAGGACCAGCGCGCCGGAGATCTGGACGAACGTGGTGATCCGGTAGACGTCGTCGTCGGTGTCGTAGGCCGAGGCGAACCAGGTGAAGTTCATCCAGGCCCACCAGATGGCGAAGAAGACCATCAGGTACGAGCGGAGGCCGTCGAGCACGTGATGCTCGGCGACGGCGTGATGCAGCGGCGCGGCGGCCTGGGCCACCGCCACCACGAAGCAGAGGTCGAAGAAGAGCTCGAGCGGGGTGGAGACTCGGAACTGCTCGTCGGCCGACCGGCCAACCATCGGCGTCAGGAAGCGCCGTTTCGGCTGCTCAGACATCGGCGGCGCCCTCGATCAGATCCCAGCTGAGCAGCGTGAACGGCGCCTCCTCGGACGCGCCGGCCCGGCGGTACGTGGCCAGCGCCGCGTCGTTGCCGATCTCGGTGCCCACCCACATGCCGTAGCAGCCGTTGCGCCGGGCGATCGCGCCCAGCTCGGCCACCAGCCGCGAGCCGATGCCCTGCAGGCGGGCGGCCGGCGCGACGCCGAGCTCGTAGATGAACATCTCGGTGCCCTTGTCCGGGTGGGTCATCTCGATGCCCGAGATCATGCCGACCGCGCGGCCGCTGTCGTCGTAGGCGAAGAGCAGGTGGTGCCCCGGTTCCGCGAGGAAGCGCTCGGTTGCCGCCGAGATCGGCGGCGCATCAAAGAGGTCCGCCGCGGCATGCACCGCGTCGCAGCTCAAGATCCGTTCGATGCGCATGGCAGCACTCTAGGGGCCGATGGTCACGGGCTGGTCATGCTCCCCTCGCCTGAGCGATCGGCGGGTCGCGCCCGTCGCCGGGGATGTCGTAGGCGGGTCGTAGCATGACGGGGCCGAGGTGGTGGCTGAAGGGATACCAGCGTGACCGACATCGACGGCTTCGTGCTCGGCGTCGACCTGGGCACGTCGCACACGGTCGCCATGCTGCGGCACCCCGACGGGCGTACCCGGCCGCTGCTGTTCGACGGCCAGCCGCTGATGTCCTCGGCGGTCTATCTCGACACGACCGGCCGCCTGCATGCGGGCGCCGACGCGGTGCGCCTCGGAAACGCCGATCCCGGGCGGCTCGAGCCCCATCCGAAACGCCGCGTCGACGACGGCACGGTGCTGCTCGGCGAGGGCGCGGTGCCGGTGGCCGACCTCCTCGCGGTCCTGCTCGGCGCGGTCGCTCGTGAGGCGGTGGCGACGGCCGGCCTGCTGCCGCCCGCGATCCTGACCTACCCCGCCGCCTGGGGCGCGGCTCGCCGCGCCGTGCTCACCGAGGCGCTCGGCAAGGCCGGGTGGCCGGCCGGGACCCGGCTGGTCCCCGAGCCGGTCGCCGCCGCGCGATACTTCGCCGACGTGCTGCGCCGCCCGGTGTCCTCCGGCGCCTCACTCGCGGTCTTCGACTTCGGCGGCGGCACGCTCGACGTCGCCGTGGTGCGCAACGACGGGCCCGGCCCGGGTGGCCGTCCGCAGTTCTCGGTCACCGCCTCGGGCGGCGCCGACGATCTGGGCGGCCTCGACCTCGACGCCGCGCTCGTCGACCACCTGGGCAAGTCGCTGGCCGGGTCCGAGCCCGAGGCGTGGCGGCGGCTCACCGAGCCGGTGACACTGGCCGAGTGGCGGGCCCGGCGCCAGTTCTGGGAAGACGTGCGCGGCGCCAAGGAGATGCTGTCCCGCGGCTCGTTCGCGCCCGTCCCGGTGCCCGGCGTCGAGCACGCGGTGCAGCTGACCCGCGACGAGCTCGAGGCCGCGATCGACCCGCTCGTCCGCCGGGGCGTCGGCGAGGCCGCCGCGGTGCTGGCGGCGGCCGGCCTGCGCGCCTCCGAGCTGGCCGGCCTGTTCCTGGTCGGTGGCTCCTCCCGGGTGCCGATGGTCGCCCGCCTGCTGCACGCCGAGTTGGGCATAGCCCCGACCGTTCTCGAGCAGCCCGAGCTCCCGGTGGCCGAGGGTGCAATCATCGCGGCGGGCGCCGCCACCCCGCCGCGCTTCGCCCCGGGCCAGGGCACGGCCGCGACCCCGACGCCCACGCCGCCGACCGTGCCCGACTCGCCGCCCCCGATCACCGACACCCGGGCCGACCCGGCCGCGACCCCGACGCCGAGTCCGGCCCCGGCGTCGGCTCCGAGTTCGCCCCCGTCGTCTGGGCCGAGTCCGCGGCCGGGTCCGACTCCGATTTCGACCGCTCCTGCGGCCCGCCGGCCGGACGAGCCCACCGACGAGCGGCTCAAGTCCGAGCCGGTCGACCCCTGGGCGACCGGCGAGGCGGCCGCGCTCGCCGCCGGCGGCCACGGCGCCCCGATCTCCCTTCCGCCCACGCCGTCGTCGCCACCGACACCCTCGCCTCCGTCGCCGGTCGCGACCTCACCGCCGCCGTTCGGCACACATCAGCCGTCCGGAGGTTGGGCGGCGGCCGGCAGCCCGGCCTACCCGAGCAGCCCGGCCTACCCCGGCGGCGCGGTTCATCAGGTCTCACCGGGCGGCGCGGGTCATCCGGTCTCGCCCGGCGGCGGGGGTCGTCCGGTCTCGGCGGGCGGCACGGGACACTACGCGGCGTCCCCCGGGCCGGGGCAATACGCGTCGCCCGCGGGGCCGGGGCACTACGCGCCAGCCGGCCCGGACCACCCGGGACAGCCCGGCGGCTGGGCGCCGGGGGCGACCACCCCGAAAGCGGCCCGTGCACGCCATCGACTTGGCAAACGCTCGTACATCTTGATTGCCGTGGCCTTGATCATCGCACTGGGCGCAACCGCGACGTGGTATTTCTGGCCGGGCTACGGGGCGCTCGACTATCAACCGCTCAGCGAGCCGAAACGGATCGCGCCGGTGGTGCCGGTCGGCTCGGACTGGTCGGACGCCGAGATCCTCGACGGCCGGGTCTATTTCGCCAGCTCCGACTCCGCGTCCGGCAACGCGGGGGTGGTCGCGATGGGTCTGGGCGACTCGAAGCCCGCCTGGCGGATGACGGTCGCGGGCGGCAAGGACGTCCGGTGGAAATCGATGATGGCGCTGCCGGTCGGGGTGGCGCTGTTCACCGAGACCGACTCGACCAGCTCGACCCGCCAGATCGTGGTGCTCGGCGCGGAGAAGGGCAAGACGCTCTGGAGCCGGACGATCGGCGGCACCGACGTCGTGCTGTTCGCCGGCGGCACTGCGGTGATCGCCGACCGGAAGCAGCATCAGTTGATCGGCGTGCGGCTCAGCGATGGCAGCGTGCGCTGGACGCAGCCCGATCCGCCCAGCCAGTACCCCGAGGACACCAACGTCGTCGCGGTGACCACGCCGAAGGACCTGGACGGGCCGGCCACCGTGTTCGGGCGGCCGTTCGAGCCCGACTTCACCGATGACCCGCGGATCGTGCAGATCGGGGCCGACAAGTCGGCCCGGGTGATCAACGCGGACACCGGCAAGATCCTCGTGACCCGGCAGAACGTCGCCGATCCGGACGACGAGGTCGTGGCGCACAACGGGCGGCTGATCGTGCTGCAGCCCGACGACCAGCGGATCGTCGCCTACGACCTCGGCAAGTTCGGTGAGCCGCGGGTGCTCTACACGACCCAGCAGCAGCACAGCCAGATGAAGGACGTCACCCCGTGCGGCGACGACCGGGTCTGCTTCGACGAGGAGGTCGGGTACGACGGGAAGTCGGCCACCGTGGTCGCGCTCGACGTGGCCGACGGCAAGCAGCTGTGGCGCTACCCGCTGGCGAACACCGAGTCGATCGTGCCGGTCGGCGAGGCGCTGCTGGTCACCACCACGACGCCCGACATGACCCTGCTCGACCCCAAGGGCACCAAGGTCTGGACGCACACCGGCGAGGCGGCCCGGCTCGACGCCGGCAACCTGCTGGAGTTCTCGCAGCAGCTCAGCCGGAACGCGGGCGAGACCGCGCTCTACGGCCGGCACCTCGGCGACGAGGCGGTGCCGCTCGGCTCGTTCACCGACGTCCGCGCCGACACCTGCGCGTGGGACACCTCGATGCTGGCCTGCGTCGCCGACAAGGACTTCATCATCCAGCGGTTTGCTCACTAGGAACGAAACGGGCGGCCCGAGGGCCGCCCGTCACGTGCGAAACTTCCGGATCAGATGCGCTCGCCGCTCTGGGCGTTGAAGACGTGGAGAGCGTTGACCTGCGGCTTCACGTACACCGTCTCGCCCATCGACGGCATGTGCCGCCGGTCGGTGCGGACCACGAAACGCTCCGCGCCGCTGTCGAGCTCGGCGTGGCCGTAGACGTTCGCGTCCGAGCCGAGGTCCTCGACCAGGTCGACGACGATCGGGAAGCCGCCCTCACCCTCCGCCACCAGGTCGGCGGCCTCGGGACGGAAGCCGATGGTCACCTTGCCGTCGCCACCGGCCTTCGCGGCCGCGATCTGCTCGCGGGTCAGCGGAACGGCCAGCGAACCGAAGTGGCCACCCGCCTCGGTCAGCGGGACGGTCTTGAGGTTCATGGCCGGGGAGCCCATGAAGCCGGCGACGAAGACGTTCCCGGGGGCGTCGTAGAGCGTCCGCGGGGTGTCCACCTGCTGGAGCTCGCCGTCCAGCATGACCGCGACCCGGTGACCCATGGTCATGGCCTCGACCTGGTCGTGGGTGACGTAGACGGTGGTGACGCCGAGCTTGGCCTGCAGCGTGGCGATCTGCGAACGGGTCTGGACGCGGAGCTTGGCGTCGAGGTTCGACAGCGGCTCGTCCATGAGGAAGACCTGCGGCTCACGCACGATCGCGCGGCCCATTGCGACACGCTGCCGCTGGCCACCGGAGAGGGCCTTCGGCTTGCGGGAGAGGTACTCATCGAGCTGCAGGAGGGCCGCCGCCTCCTTGACCCGCCGGTCGATCTCGGCCTTCGACGTCTTGCGCAGCTTCAGCGCGAAAGCCATGTTCTCGTACACCGACATGTGCGGGTAGAGGGCGTAGTTCTGGAAGACCATCGCGATGTCGCGGGACTTGGGCGGCAGGTTGGTGACGTCCTTGCCCTCGATCAGGATGCGGCCCTTGTCGACGTCCTCGAGGCCGGCGAGCATGCGCAGGCTGGTGGACTTGCCGCAACCGGAGGGGCCGACCAGAACCAGGAACTCGCCGTCGCCGACCTCGAGGTTGAGCTCGTTGACGGCGGGACGCTCAGACCCGGGATAGATCCGGGAGGCGTGGTCATAAGTGACGGTGGCCATGGTGAAACCAACTTCCTTTCCACCGGCAGGAACGTGCCGGACGATCCGAGTGGAGGAACAGCGCTGTAAACGTAAAGCTTTTTACGCGACGTGCCAAGGCGAGCACTAAGTAATGGGACGTTATGCTGGCGTCCGCGCCTCCTTAGCTCAGTTGGCCAGAGCACCCGTCTTGTAAACGGGAGGTCGTCGGTTCGAGCCCGACAGGAGGCTCATCGCAGCCCCTCCAGCAACGCCGAGAGCCGGGCGATGACCTGGTCAAGGTCGGTTTTGTCGCCGCCCCAGGCGGTGGAGAGCTGGGCCGACCAGGAGGCTCGCAGGCGGTCGAGGGTGTCGACGGCCTGGGGAGTGACGTCGATGCGTACGGCGCGGCCGTCGTGCTCGTCCTTGCGGGAAGTCAGATAACCGAGCTCGCGCAGCTCGGTGATGGCCGCGCTGACGTTTGCCCGTTTTACGCCCGTGTGGTCGGCGATCTCGGAGGCCTTGCAGCCCGGATGGCCGTGCACGTACCGCATGACCTGGCTCTGGGTCTGGTTGAGCGGGACACCGGGGCCGGGCACCGCACCCCGGATGCGGATCTCCCGCGCCACGTCGATGACGAGGTCGGCCAGCGTGGCGAAGCGCGGATCCACGGCGCGCACCCCTCTTGCTCCGAGATAGTTATGCCAACATAATCATCTCACCACCGAGGAGGGATGACGATGCAGCCTATCGAGACGGAAGTCCTGGTCATCGGGGCCGGCCTGACCGGGGCGAGCGCCGCCGTGATGCTGGCCCGGCACGGCGTCCGGACCATGATGATCAGCCGCGGGCGCTGGGTGGCGGACTCGCCGCGGGCGCACATCATCAACCAGCGCACTATGGAGGTGATGCGCTCGATCGGGCTCGAGGCCGCCTGCGAGGCCGCCGCGACCCCCGGCGAGCTGATGGCCAACCACGTCATGATGACCGCGGTCAACGGCCTGGAGTTCGGCCGGATGTGGACCTGGGGCAACGACCCGGCCCGCGCCGGCGAATACCTCGCGGCCAGCCCGGGCAAGGGCTGCGACCTGCCGCAGGACCGGTTCGAGCCGATCCTCGTCGACGAGGCGGCCAAGCGGGGCGTGGTGAGCCGGTTCGGCACCGAGTTCGTGTCGCTGTCGCAGGACGCCGACGGGGTCACCACCACGCTGCGCGACCTGGTCACCGGCGCGACCTTCGCGGTGCGCTCGCGGTACGTCATCGGCGCCGACGGCGGGCAGAGCCCGGTCGCCGACGCCATCGGCCTGCCGCTGAGCGGCGAGTCCGGCATCGCGCCTGCGCTCAACGTACGCTTCAATGCCGATTTATCGCGGTATTTTGCCGAGCGGCCGGGCTCGATCTTCTGGATCCTCCAACCCGGCCGCGAGGGCGTGCTCGGCAACGCGATGCTCCGCATGGTGCGGCCCTGGCACGAGTGGGTCATCGGCTTCGTGCACCTCGGCGCGGCCGCCGCCGACCTCAGCCGCGAGCAGCTCACCGCCCAGGTCCGCGAGATCATCCAGGACGACACGATCGACGTCGAGGTGACCGGCGCGTACCCATGGCGGATCAACCACGTCGTCGCCGAGCGCTACTCGGCGGGCCGGGTCTTCGGCGCCGGCGACGCCGTGCACCGGCACCCGCCGATGAACGGGCTGGGCGGCAACACCTGCATCCAGGACGCGTTCAACCTGGCCTGGAAGCTCGCCGCCGTGTTGCGCTGGGGCGCCGGCCCCGAGCTGCTGGAGACCTACGACGCCGAGCGGCGCCCGATCGGCCGGGCCGTGGTCGACCGGGCCATCGCCAGCTGGCGGCAGAACCCCGACGTGATCCGCTCGCTCGGCGTCGACCCCGCGGCGGAGCCCAAGGAGCGCACCGCGCAGTTCGAGGAGCTGCTCGCCGACTCGCCGGCCGGCGAGGC
Source organism: Paractinoplanes globisporus DSM 43857 (assembly GCF_000379645.1). Classification (GTDB taxonomy): domain Bacteria; phylum Actinomycetota; class Actinomycetes; order Mycobacteriales; family Micromonosporaceae; genus Actinoplanes; species Actinoplanes globisporus. The sequence goes on along the minus strand of NZ_KB903306.1, from coordinate 372,014 downwards.
TCGCCGGGCCGCCTTCGCGGCCGCGAAGCGATCCAAGGACTTCAGCTATCACGCGCACGGCATGGAGATGAACCAGGTGTACGCGTCGAGCGCGGTCCTCGACGAGGGCGCCGCGCCGATCGTCTACGAGCGCGACCAGGTCCTGCACTATCAGCCGAGCAGCCGCCCCGGCGCCCGCGTCCCGCACTGCTGGGTGGGGCACGCCGGCCGTACGGTGTCCACTCTGGACCTGTGCGAGCCGGAACGGTTCACGTTGCTCACCCGGGCTCGCGGCGGCGTCTGGCGGGAGGCCGCGGCCGAGATCGACGGCGTCCCGCTGACGGTGCTGCGGATCGGCCACGGCGGGGAGGTCGCCGACCTCTACGGCACCTGGGCCGAGATCGCCGAGATCGGGGAGACCGGCTGCCTGCTGGTGCGCCCCGACCAGCACGTGGCGTGGCGCCGGGTGGAGGCGCCGGGCGACCCGGCGACCGAGCTGCGCGCCGCCCTGCGGGCTTGCCTGTCGCTGCGGTAACGGCCGAGTGCCCCGCCCGGACGTCCGGGCGGGGCACTCGCGACAGGGTTCTACCGGTATTGCTCGTCGATCCCGGCGACCGGTCGGCCGTCGGGCGAGAAAGCCCGGCGCGGCGCGGTCGCGTCGGTGTCGATCGGCTCCTCGTGCAGGCGCGGGTCGTCCGGCGTGACCACCGGCTTCGGGCGCTGCGGCTTGTCCTGAGCGGCCGGCTTTCCTTGCGGGGCGGGCTGAGCCGCAGCGGGCTGAGCCGCAGCGGGCTGAGCCGCGGCGGGCTGGTTCGCGGCGGGCTGGCCGAAGGTCGGCGTGGTCGCGGCCGGAACGATCGCGATCCCACCGGCGGGCAGGCCGGACGCATCCGGTACGCCCGGGATGTCCGGACCGTCGCCGGAGCGGGGCAGGGTGTTCGCCGGCAGCAGTCCGCCCAGCCCGCCGAGCAGCGGCATCCCGCCGTCGAAGTACTCGGCCTGCCGCATGGTCGGCCGCTGCCCGAGGCTCGGCGTGCCCCCGTTCGGCAGCAGACCGCCGAGCAGGCCCAGCAGCGGCAGGTTCTGCAGCGGAAGCTGCTGCACGTTGACGTTCCGGACGGGGAGCCCGTCGCCGAGCCGCTGCGGAGCGCCGACGACGTCGGCCTGCGGCAGCTCGGTGTTGCCGATGCCGGGGCCGGACTCCTGAGTGGACTCGCCCGGGAGCAGCGGGTTGAGGTCGGGCGAGTTCTGCCCCGACTTGAACTGCAGCACCGGCCGCGAGCCCAGCGGCGAGCCGCCGATCGTGCTGTAGCGCAGCGGGTTCTCCAGATTGACCCCGTTGGTCTGGCCGAGCAGGTCGGTGAGTTGGTCGTCCGCCTGCTGTCCGGCCGTCCCGGTTCCGGGCAGCACGTCGGCCTGCGCGGGGGCGGCGGCGCCGAACAGGAAGATCCCGCCTGCGACGACCGCACCGGCATACCACAACTTGCGCACTGAATCTCCTCCTGGACGTGGGCACTGCAACAACTGTGCAAACTCGGACGAATAGCGTCGGAAGGGGCAACGAGCGGCCCCGGGACGGGGTTCCGGCTGGTTACCATCGCGAGCGTGGCTACGGAACCGGTGAAAGATGTTCCGCGCCGGTCCCTGGTGTCCCGGCTGCGCGAGCGCAACGGTGACGACCGGCCGCATTTCGTGGTCTGCGGGGCGGACGCGCTGGTCTACACGCTGGCCGAGGAGCTGATGAGCTCCGGCCGCGGCATGCGCCTCACCCTGATCGTCCCGCCCGAGCTGCGGCCCGACGTGCCCGACTTCGACGATCTGAAGTCCCGCGGGGTACGCGTCATCACCGCGGCCCGGCTCGACGAGCGCACCTTCCGCGAGGCCGGCCTGGCCGGCGCGGCGGCGCTCGCCTTGGTCATGCCCGACGACATGATCAATTTGCATGCGGCGCTGTGTGCCCGCGCGATCGAGGGCGACCTGCGGCTGGTCATCCGCATGTTCACCACCGGCCTCGCCCAGGGCGTGCGCCGCCTGTTCACCGACTGCGCGGTGCTTTCCGATGCCGGCATGGCCGCGCCCGCCTTCGTGGCCGCGGCGCTCGGTGGCGTCGCGCCGACCCATTTCCGGTACGCGGGCCGCACCCTCTACGTCGCCCGCCGCGGCGAGGTCGCCGAGGAGAACGTGGTGCTGACCCTGACCGCGCCGGTCGGCGGCGGGCAGATCGCGGTGCTCCCGGCCGAGCCGGCGCCGGGCGAGCGCCTGCCGGCCGATCTCGTGCTGGTCGAGGCGACGGGCCGCACGGTGGCGCCCGCCGCGGCGACCCGGCGCCTGGTGCGGTCCGGCCGGCGTCGCCGCTCCCGGCTGTCGCTGCGCCGCGCGTTCCGGGTCGGCGTCACGCCCAAGCTGCTGATCCCCGTGCTCGTCGCGCTGGTGATCACGGTGGCGGCCGGCGCGATCCTGGCCGCCCGCACCGGCGTGCACGGCGTCTGGGAATCGGTATACCTGACGCTGCTGACCGTGGTCGGGTCGTCCGATGTGGAGCCCACCCGCAGCCCGGTCGCGCAGGCGGCCCAGGTCGTGCTCACGGTGGCCGGCGTCGCGCTGCTGCCGCTGATCACCGCCGCGATCGTCGACGGGATCGTGAAGACCCGGCTGGCCCGCGACCGCGGCGAGGTCCTCGGCGTGCACGCCGACCACGTCGTGCTGGTCGGCTTGGGCAACGTCGGCACCCGGGTGCTGCGCCAGCTCAACGACCTCGGCATCGACGTGGTGGCGATCGACCGGGCGCCGGACGCGCGGGGCGCCAAGGTCGCCGAGGATCTGGGCGTGCCGCTGATCGTCGGCGACGCGTCCCGCGACGAGATCCTGCGCGCGGCCTCGATCGACACGTGCCGGGCGCTGCTGGTGCTCTCCACCGACGACGCGGTCAACCTGCAGGCCGCGTTGCACGCGCGCGCCGCGAGCGCGGAGATCAGGGTCGTGCTGCGGCTGTTCGACGACGACTTCGCCCGCCGGGTCGGCGACGCGTTCAACATCAACATCTCGCGCAGCGTCTCGCGGCTCTGCGCGCCGGTGTTCGCGGCCTCGATGCTCGACCGGGAGGTGCTCGCCACGATCCCGGTCGACCGGCACGCGGTGCTGGTCGCGACGGTCAAGGTGCTGGCCGGGTCGGCACTGGACGGTGCGCCGCTGAGCCGCGCCGACAAGCCGGAGAGCACCCGGGTGATCAGCATGCGGGCCGCCGGCGAGGAGTGGGTCGACTGGGCGCCCGACCCGCGGCGGGTGCTCGCGGCCGGCGACGAGGTCGTCGTGGTGGCCCGCCGGGGCGGCCTGCGCGTCCTGCTGGAACAGGCCACCCCCGTGGGCGACGGCGAGCTAAACGCCGCCGGCCAGTGATTCCACCTCGACGCCGAGGATCGCCTGCTCGTCCGGCTTCTTGGCGAGCACGTCGGTGAGGTAGGACTGCACCGCGGGGGCCATGCCGACGTCGCGACCGGCCTTCTCGGACAGCAGCCACTTGTGCTGGATGATCTGGGTGAAGATCTCCTGCGGCTCGAGCTTGCGCCGCATGCCCTGCGGCACCGCCCGCACGACCGGCTCGAAGACCTCGGTGAGCCAGCGGTGCGCGGCCTGCTGCTCGTCGGTGAGCAGGCTCTCCGCCCGGTACGTGTCGAGGTCGTTGAGCAACTGCCGGGCCTGGTTCTCCTCGGCGTCCAGGCCGGTCAGCCGCAGCAGGCGGCGGGTGTGGTACCCGGCGTCGACGACCTTGGGGCGTACCCGGTAACCGCCGTCCACCGTGGACAGGGCCACCTCGGCGACGTCGAAGCCCAGCTCGTTGAGCCGCCGGATGCGCCGCTCGATGTCGTGCCGCGCGTCCCGCTGGGCGACCTCCTGCTCGTAGGTCACCTCGTGCCACAGCCGCTCGTAGCGGGCCACGATGTCGTCGACCACGGCCTCGGGGTCGATCGAGTCGTGCAGCAGCTCGGCGGCCTGCAGGTCGAGGCACTCGCCGAAGATGTTGACCCGCATGATCTCGACGTCCTCGCTGCGCTGCCCCTCGGACAGCTTCGGGTAGAGGTTGCCGGTCTCGGCGTCCACCAGGTACGCCGCGAAGGCGCCCGCGTCCCGCCGGAACAACGTGTTGGACAGCGAGCAGTCGCCCCAGGAGAAGCCGGTCAGGTGCATCCGGACGAAGAGGGCGACCAGCGCGTCGAGCAGGCGGTTGAGCGTCTCGGGCCGCAGCACGTGCGAGAAGAGCGCGCGGTACGGCAGCGAGAACTGCAGGTGCCGGGTGATCAGGATCGTTTCCAGCGGCTCGCCGTCGGCGTCCTGCCGGTCGGTGACGGTCGCCACGGCTTCCACCGCGGGGAAGTCGATCCGCTCGAGCGCGCGCAGGAGGTCGTACTCCTTTTCGGCGATCCGCTCGCGGGTCTCCTTCAGGGCGTAGACCGTGTCGTTGAGCTTGACGAACCGGACGATGTGCCGGGAGATGCCCTGCGGCAGAGCCACCAGGTGGTCGGCGGGCCACTCCTCGAGCGGGACGCCCCACGGCAGATCCAGCAGTGCCGGGTCGATGAGGGCGGACGTGATGCGCACCGAACCAGTGTGCCCGCGTCCCCGGCGCGTCGCGGCCGCAGGTGGCTCGTTACACAGGTGCGAGAACGCCGGAATAGTACATATGTCCCAGATATGACGTGAATGGCGGTGGAGATGCGACGCAAGGCAGGCATTGCCTTCGGGGCGTGCGCGGCCCTGGTGCTGACCGGGACGGCCGGGGTGACGGCGTGGGCGGCCGGCGGCGATGGCCGGGTCGGCACGTGGCACGAGGCGCCGGCGATCTCCCGTACACCCGTCGCGGCGGAACTCTCGCAACCTGGCGCGACCACCGCGACCACTGGGACCTCGGCGGCGCCACCGGCAGCCGCCGGCCGGGCCGCCAGTCCGGCGATCACCGAGACCCGGCCCGGCGCCACGAAGCTCAAGACCACCCGGCACGGCGCCCCCGAATCGGCCTCCGCCGCCGACGGCCGCCAGCGCGTCGGCGAGCTGCTGAACGTCGACCGGCTGCTCGGCTACCTGGGCAAGGGGCCGCAGCGGGAGACGTTCCGTTACCCGGGCGCGTCCTACGTGAAGCTGCATTTCCGGCGGATGGCCATGCTTCCGGGCGACTACCTGACCGTCTCGAATGCCGACGGGACCGAGTCCTACCGCTACGACGCGCCGAAGGTCCTCGAGACCGGGTCGGTGGACAAATGGGCGATGTCGGTCACCGGCGACACCGCGGTGCTCGAGATGCACCGCACCGCCGACGTGCTCGGCCTCGGCAGCCTGCTCGGCACGCTCGGTGTCGACGTCGACCACGTGGCCCGCGGCTTCAGCCGCACCGAGCAGGCCCGTCAGCCCGAGGGGCAGCTCACCGCGCCCGGGCGTACCGGCCGCGAGGAGTCGGTCTGCGGGAGCGACACCTCGGCCGACGCGGTCTGCTACCGCTCGGCCGACCCGGTCGCCTACACGAAGTCGAAGGCCATCGCCCGGCTGCTGATCAACGGGACCGAGCTGTGCACCGGCTGGCGGGTCGGCGCGAACAACCGGATGCTCACCAACAACCACTGCTTCACCACCTCGTCCGAGGCGTACGACACCGAGGTGTGGTTCAACTACCAGTGCGCGAGCTGTGGCGGCTACGACGTCTTCCAGCCGACCAAGGTCTGGGGGAGCAAGGTTCTCTCCACCGACCACGTGTACGACTACACGCTGTTCACGGTCGACAACTTCCCCGCGGTGCGGAAGTTCGGCTACCTGCAGCTCGACACCGTCCGGCCGGCCAAGGGGCAGGAGCTCTACGTGCCGCAGCACCCGGCCGGCGAACCCACCCGGATCGCCGGCTCGCTGGGCGAGAAGGCCGGCAACTGCTCGGTCGCCGACCCGAACTACACGGGATATGCCGCCAGCTCGGACGTTTCGTACTACTGCGACACCGAGGGCGGGTCGTCCGGCTCGCCGGTGCTGTCCCGGGCCACCAACCGGGTCGTGGCGCTGCACCACTTCGGCGGCTGCCCCAACTCGGGCGTACGCGGCGACCTGCTCGCGGCCCGGTTGCGATCCCTCCTCTAACTTTGAGGGCGTGACCGAGACGATCCCGCCGCCCGCACGCACCCGCCCGCTCGGGGGCTGGTGGCTCGACCTCGTGCTGGTGGCGGCGTTCGCCGGGCTCACCGCTCTGCTGGCCGGCGGTCATCTGCTGGCTCTCGATCAGTGGGTGGCCGACTGGGCGTTCGCGCACCAGCCGGCCCCGATCTACTGGACCGCGCGCGTCTTCAACTACCTGGGCCAGGGCGGCCAGGTGCTGATGCCGGTCGCGCTGATCCTGACCGGGGTGCTGGCCTATCGCAGCCGGTCGTGGCGCGCGGTGCTGCCGTTCGCGGCGGCGTTCGTGCTCACCTACATCACGATCGGCCCGCTGAAGATCTGGGCGGGTCGGGCGGCGCCGGCCTTCGACGGGCCCGACAAAGCGGTGATGTTCAACCCCTACGCCACCGGTGCCAAGGCCATGAGCTATCCCTCGGGCCACATGGGCAACGCATTTGTCTGGTACGCGGTGATCGCGCTGCTCCTGGCCGCGGTCCTGGGGCGAGAACTGAGCCGGCGGGAATCGTTCGCGGTGCGGGTCCTCCCGGTGGCGATCCTCTTCTGCACCACGATCTACACGGGCTTCCACTGGCTCACCGACTCGGTCGCCGGCGTGCTGCTGGGGCTTTTCCTGGCCCGCCTGATCGAGCGGATGCCCCTTCTCAGACCCACGCCCCCGAGCGCATCACGCGCTTGACCCGCAGCTCGGCGTCGAGCACCACGAGATCGGCCCGCAGGCCCGCCTCCAGGGCGCCGACCTCGTCGTCCAGGCCCAGCACCCGGGCCGGCGTGGTGGAGGCCATCGCCACCGCGTCCGCCAGCGGGATGCCGGCGGCGACCGTGTTGCGCAGGGCCGCGTCCATGGTCAGGGTGCTGCCGGCGATCGAGCCGTTGCGGGCCAGCCGGGCCACCCGGTCGGCGACCACGACCTCCTGGCCGCCCAGCTCGTAGGTGCCGTCCGGCATGCCGGTGGCGTCCATGGCGTCGGTGATGAGGGCGGCGCGGTCCGGCCCGGCGGCGCGGGCCGCGAACGCGAGCATCCCCGGGTGCAGGTGGATGTTGTCGGCGATGAGCTCGCAGACCGCGGCCGAGTCGAGCAGGCCGATCACCGGGCCGGGCTCGCGGTGGTGTGGCGGGCGCATGCCGTTGAACAGGTGGGTGCCGACCGTCCCGCCGGCGGCGAGGCCGGCCTTGGCCTGCTCGTACGTGGCGTCGGTGTGCCCGATCGCGGCCAGCACGCCGTGCGCGCGCAGGAAGGCGATCGCCTCGGCCGCTCCGGGCAGCTCGGGGGCGACGGTCACCATGCGGACCGCGCCCTCGCCCAGCTTGACCAGCTCGGTGAGCTCGGCGACCGACGGATCGCGCAGGAACTCCGGGTTCTGGGCGCCGCAGCGCGCGCCGGAGAGATACGGACCCTCGTAGTGCACACCGGCGAGGACGCGGTCGCGGACCAGCGGCAAGTAGGCGGCGGTGGCGTCGCGCATCAGCTCGAACGGGGAGCTGACCAGGCTCGCGAGCATCGTGGTCGTGCCGTGCCCGAGGTGGAAATCGGCGGCGCCGCGGGCCGCGGTCACGTCGCCGGTGGTGAACGTGTGCCCGCCGCCGCCGTGGCAGTGCAGGTCGACGAAGCCGGGCACGATGATGTCGTCGCCCACCCGGTTGTTCTCGGCCACGTCGATGATCGTCGGGCCGTCGATCTCCACGTGGCCGGGGACGACGGCGCCTGGCCGCACGATGCGGCCACTGATCCTCATGCCTTGTGCTCCAGGTGGTCGAGGGCCAGCAGGGCGGCGCCCTTGCAGCCGGCGGTGTCGCCGAGCGCGGCGCGGACGATCTTGGGCATGCGGTGGAAGGTGAGCCGCTTCTCCATCTCGGATTTCAGCGGCAGCAGCAGGGTGTCGCCGGCCTCGGCCAGGCCGCCGCCGAGCACGAGCACGCTGACGTCGAAGAGGGCCTGGGCGGTGATCAGGCCGTCGGCCAGGGCCTGGATCGCCTCGTACCAGACCTGCCTGGCGATTTTGTCCGAATTCAAGCGGCTCACCACGTCGAAGGCCGTCGCATCCTTCAGGCCGGACAGCTCGGCGTATCGCTCGCCGATGGCGCGTGCCGACGACACCGCCTCCAGGCAGCCGCGCGCTCCGCACGGGCAGGGGGTGCCGCCGGGACGGACCACGATGTGCCCGAGCTCGCCGGCCGCGCCGTGTGCGCCGTTGTATCCGGAGCCGTTCACGACGAGGGCGGCCGCGATGCCGGTGCCGATCGCCGCGAACAGCACGTGCCGCTCGCCCCGGCCGGCGCCGAGACGGGCCTCGGCGATCCCGCCGACGCGTACGTCGTGGCCGAGAGCGGCGGGGAGGCCGAGCCGCTCCTCGATGCGCGCCCGCAGCGGGACGTCGCGGAAGCCGACGTTCGACGACCAGACCGCGATGCCGTTCTCCTCGTCGACGACGCCCGGCACGGCGATGCCGACCGCCACCGGCTCGAGGCCGTCGGCGCGGGCCTTGCCGGCCAGGCCGGACGCGACCTCGAGGATGTTCTCGACGACCGCCTCGGGTCCGCGGGCGGCGAGCGTGGGGTGCCGCTCCTCGTGGTGGACGGTGCCGTCGGGACTGACCAGCGCGCACTTCATTCCGGTGCCGCCGACGTCGAGGGCAACGACGACGCTGTTCTTCACCCCAGCACGACCGACCGGGTCAGGTGGCGCGGGTGATCGGGGTCGAGGCCCTGGGCGGTGGCGAGCAGCACGGCGACGCGCTGGGCCAGCACCAGGTCGGCCATCGGGTCGAGCGGGGCGCGGCCGCCGCACCAGCTGCCCAGCGCCGCGTACCCGCCGTGGTGGCGGCTGTGCACGAACGAGGCGCCGGTCGCCTCGACGTCGTCGGCCAGGCCCGGCGGGATCTCGCCGAACGCCCACACCACCCGGCGCGGTCCGGCGATCGAGATCGGCCCGTGCCGGTAGTCCATGGCCGGGTACGACTCGGCCCAGTAGGCGGCGGCCTCGCGGCACTTCAGGGCGGCCTCGTGGGCCAGGCCGACGGTCCAGCCCCGGCCGAGGAAGGTGATCTGCTCGGCCAGCGCCGGGTGCACCGGCAGCGGCAGGCGCACCGCGACCTCGGCGTCGGCCGCGACCGGGTCGATGTCCTCGCCGAGGTGGGCCCGCAGCAGTGCCAGCGCGCTGGTCGCGAAGCGGGTCTGCACCACGGACTGCTCGTCGGCGAAGTCGAGCACGATCGCGTCGGTGGCCAGGGCGGCGGCCGGCTGCCCGGCGTCGGCGGTCAGCACGGTGGTCGGTGAACGGCCGTCGAGCGCGTCGAGCAGCTCGATGATCTCGGTGGTGGTGCCGGAACGGGTGATCGCGACGACCCGGTCGTAGCGCCGGCCGCGCGGGAACTCGGACGCCTGGAACGCGTCGGTCTCGCCCTCCCCGGCCAGCTCGCGCAGGGACGCGTACGCCATGCTCATGAACCACGACGTGCCGCAGCCGACGACCGCGACCCGCTCGCCACGGGCCGGAAGGCCGGGCGAGTCCGCGAGTTTGGCGGCGAGACGCCAGCATTCGGGCTGGCTGGCGATCTCCGACTTGACGTGCGTCATGGGCCACCCTTCACACCGTCGCGGCTGCGCATAAGCGCTCGGATCCCCGCAATTTCGAGCGCCATTCTGCGCGGAGCGGTCGCACGCGCGCAACCGTCATCCCCCGACCGCGCAGCGCGGAGCTTTGCTTCCCGGCCTTTCGCGCACTAATGTGCACACACTTATCACAGAACGTGCATCGGGAGTGTGTTGGTGGACCGGTACGCGCGGTGGAATGCCCTGCTCGAGCTACTGACCGACAACGGGCGGGTCAGCGTCGAGGACGCCGCCACGCGCCTCGACGTCTCGCAGGCCACCATCAGACGCGACTTCGACCAGCTCGCCCAGCAGCAGATGATCACCAGAACCAGGGGCGGTGCGGTCGCCAACGGCGTCTCGTACGACCTGCCGCTGCGCTACAAGAGCGCCAAGCACTCCGCGGAGAAGCAGCGCATCGGCGAGGCGGCGGCGGGCCTGGTCACCCCGGGGACGGTGGTCGGTCTCAACGGCGGCACCACGGTCACCGAGGTCGCCCGCGCCCTGGCCGTACGCCCCGACCTGAACGCCGGCGGCGAGGGCAGTCAGCTGACCGTGGTCACCAACGCGCTGAACATCGCCAACGAGCTGCTGGTCCGCTCCCGCATGAAGATCGTCGTGGCCGGTGGCGTGGTCCGCCCGCAGTCCTTCGAGGTGGTCGGCCCGCTCGGCGGCGCCCTCCTCAAGGAGGTGACGCTCGACATCGTCCTGCTCGGCGTGGACGCCGTCGACGTCGAGCTGGGCGCCGCCTCCCATCACGAGGGCGAGGCCGCCATGAACAGCCTGATGGTCGCCCGGGCGAAGCGCGTCGTGGTCATCGCCGACTCGTCCAAGCTGGGCGGCCACGCCTTCGCCCGCATCTGCCCGATCACCAAGATCGAAACCCTCGTCACCGACTCCAACGCCCCGGCGTCGACCGTCGCCGCCTTCCGTGAGGCCGGAGTCCACGTCATCACCGCGTGAGGTAATGATCACCACCCGTGTTGTCCCCGGCTAGGGTCGTGGGCATGGGGTCGGGGGTGCGCGAGCGAACAGCGCGGACGGTTGGTGCGGCGACGGCCGCGCTCGCGGCGCTGGCCACGATCGCGGTGACCAGTCTGTCGGCCCTCAACGGCGATGTGCGGTACGCCCTCGGCTGCCTCGAGACGGCCGGCAAGGGCGGCGTCAGCATCTGGGACATCTTCGTCTCCCGGCCGCTCGCCTACAAACTGCTGATGGCGGCGCTCGACCAGGGCCGTCTCCGGCTGGTCGGGGGCACCTCGTCCGACACCACGAACCTGGTGATCCGGATCGAGACGTACGTCGTGGTCGTCGCCGTGATCGCCGTGCTGTTCCTGGGTGTCCGGCGGGTCGCCGGGCGACCCGCGGCGGTCGGGATCGCCGGCGCCACCGGCCTGGCGCTGGTCATCGCGCCGCCCTGGCACTTCCTCGAGCCGGACTGGGTCGCCGCGCTCGCCGCCGTGCTGGCGGTCGGTGCGGCCTGCGCGCCCCGGTGGCCGTGGCTCGGCGGGCTGCTGGCCGGCCCGGTCGCGATGCTGGTCGTGGCGGTCAAGCTCTCCACCTTCCCGATCGCGCTGATCGCCCTGCTGGTCATCGGCGTGCTCGACCGGCGCCGTGCCGCGTGGGCGACGCTGTCCACGGTGGTCTGTGTTGCGCTCTGGTACGCGCTGACCATGCGTTTCCAACCGTGGGAGTGGACGTGGCTGCGGGACCTGGCGAACCTCGTGCACAGCGAGCCGCAGGGGATCCACGCCGCCGACCTGCTCAAGCTGCGGTACGCGGTCGGCGACGCGGCGGTGCTCAGCCCGGTCCTGGTGCTGGGGCCGGCCGCGGCGGTGGCGCTCGTCTCCCGCGCGACGGGCCGTCGGCGATGGGCGGCCGCGGTGGTCGCGGTGGTCGCGGGCGGGTTGTCGCTGGCTCCCGCGTACGGGCAGGGCGAGTTCTACAACTACCACTTCGCCTCGACCGTCGTGCTCGCAGCCGGGGCGTGGGGCGCTGCCTTCGCGCTCCGCCCCGGGTTCCGGCTGCCGCTGGCCGCCGCCACCGTGCTGGTCACCGGGGTCAGCCTCGTGCTGCTGCGCCAGCCCGTCCCCTGGCGCCTGGCGCACGGCGTGCCGGTGGTCTGGGCGTACGAGGGCGCCGCGGTCGCCCTGGCCGTCGCCGCCGGGTTCCTCGCCGGCCGGAAGGTGGTGTCTCTGCCGTGGTCCGCCGGCGTGGTCGCGCTCAGCTTCGCTCTGCTGCCGCCCGTGCTGCCGGGTTCCCCGTACGCGTTCAGCACCTACGACTACAACGTCGGCAACGGCGGATCGGCCGACACGGAGCTGGTCGAGCTCGGCCGGCGGCTCGGCCCGGACACCCCGGTGCTGTACCTGACGTACGGCACGATCAACCACGCCATGGGCAACCCGACGACCTGCCGATACCCGTCGCCGCTGTGGTTGCAGCGCGGGATCAGCATCCCGCGGGTGCGCACCCGCCCCAGTTATGCCGACAACCTGCGCTGCCTGACCGAGGACCGCGACGCAAAATACCTGGTCGTACAAAACGGCTGGTTCAGGATCCCGGAGTCGGCCCCCGAGGTGCGAGCGGCGATCGACGAGCGGTTCGACTGCTCCCCGGCGGCCCGGATACCGGCTCCGCCACCGATCGTGGTCTGCCCGGTCAGAGGAACGGCCAAAGGGACGGCCGGAGGGTAGGTATTGACGATGGTGCCTAGAGTCTCGCGGCATGGATGCCGTACTCGAGATCGCTGGGCTGCGGAAGAGCTATCGCGGCCGGAAAGGTGTGCGCCGAGCTCTTGATGGCTTCGACATGGTCGTCGGGGCGGGGCAGGTGCACGGGTTTCTGGGGCCGAACGGGTCCGGCAAGACGACCACGTTGCGTACGCTGCTCGGGCTGATCCGGCCGAACGGGGGCCGGATGGCGCTCTTCGGCCAGGAGGTGCCGCGACACCTGCCGCAGGTCGCCGGGCAGCTCGGGGCGATCGTGGAGAGCCCGCAGTTCTTCGGCAACTTCACCGCGCGGGACACGCTGTCGCTGCTCGCCGAGGCCGGTGGAGTGCGCCGGGAGCGGGTCGACGCCGTGCTGGAGCTGGTCGGCCTGCGCGACCGGGCCCGGGAGCGGGTGCGCACCTACTCGCTCGGCATGAAGCAGCGGCTCGCGGTCGCGTCGGCGCTGCTCAAGGAGCCGAGGCTGCTCATTCTGGACGAGCCGGCGAACGGCCTCGACCCGGGCGGGATCCGGGAGATGCGCACGCTGATGCGCAACCTCGCCGAGTCCGGCATGACCGTGCTGCTCTCCAGTCACATCCTCGGGGAGATCCAGCTGATCTGCGACCACGTGACGATCATCTCGGCCGGACGGCGGGTGGCGGCCGGCTCGGTGGCCGACGTGCTCGCGCGGAACGCGTCGGCGAGCGTGCGGGTGCGGCTGGAGCCGGGGGTCGATCTGATCGGCGCGGCCGCGATCCTGAAGGCCAAGGGCGCCGAGGTGACGGTGCAGACGGATCACTTCGTGGTCGGTAACGCCGGCAACCCGGCGCAGATCACCCGGATTCTCGCCGAGAAGGAGATCTACGTCAGCGAGCTCTCCCCGGTGGAGGCCGACCTGGAGAGCGTCTTCCTCGAGCTCACCGGCACCGGCCCGGTGGAGGGAGCCAACCGGCAGGTGGACGAGGTCGGAGCGGGGTGGGGTCAGTGAGCCTCGCCAAGGCCGAGACCCGCCGGCTGGTCAAGCGCCGGTTCACCAGGCTGTTCGTGCTCTGCGGCGTGCTGGTGCTGGCCGCCGTGGCGGCCGGCGTCCTGCTCACCAACCACAAGACCGGGCCCGAGCAGATCGCGAAGGCCACCGCCGAGGCGCAGGCCAACTACCAGCAGACGGTGCTGGCCAATGACCGCATCAAGCAGGAGTGCCAGCGGGCGCAAGGCACGCCGGACGCGAGCAACTTCCCGCCGAACTGCGAGATCTCCGATCCGGCCCCGTCCGATTTCGACCCGAAGTGGTACCTGCCGCCGACCTTCGACTTCCGGGAGAGCTTCGGCGAGATGGTGACCACGTTCGCCGCGGTGCTGGCGCTGGTGGCGTACATCGTCGGCGCGTCCTTCGTGGGGGCCGAATGGAGCAGCGGCGGCATGATGAACCTGCTGCTCTGGCGCCCGCGGCGGCTGCAGGTGCTGGGCACCAAGCTGGGCGTGCTGCTGAGCTGGACGACCGTGCTGACCGTGGTGCTGGGTGTCCTGTGGACGGCCGGCTTCTACTTCATCGCGAAGGCGCGCGGCACGACCGACAGCATGACCTCCGGCGCCTGGCAGTCGATCGGGCTGATGGAGCTTCGGGCGCTGGTGCTGGTGCTGGTGGCGGGCGCCCTGGGCTTCGGCCTGGCCTCGCTGGGCCGGCACACGGCGACGGCGCTGGGCGTGGCGATCGGCGTGACCGTGGTGCTCCAGTTCGGCCTGGCCGTGCTGCTCGGCCTGGCCAACGTGAAGTTCCCCGAGGTCTACCTGGCGCCGTTCTGGGTCTTCGCCTGGCTGAACAAGCAGTACGTCTCCCAGGACTTCAAGACCTGCGACTTCTCGCCGACCGGGGGCTGTCAGCCGGAAACGTTCACGATCACCTGGCAGATGTCGGGCGTCGCGCTGGTGGCGTTGTTCGCGCTTGTCGTGGGTGGCGCAATGTGGACAATGCGTAAGCGGGACATAACGTGAGGTAACGTCGGGGCGGTCGTGCGGGCGGGTCGCCCGCGATTTATGCTGCTCGCGGCCTTCGCCCTCGTCTTTGGAGCACCATGCAGCCCGCGGATCGGTCCGACGAGTCCTCGACCCCACAGATCCCGGCCCAGCGAGCGACGGAGCCGACCGGGCTCACCGAGCGTGAGCGAGAGATCCTCGCCTTCGAGGCGCGCTGGTGGAAACACGCCGGCTCGAAGGAGCAGGCCATCCGGGACACGTTCGGCCTCTCCTCGACGCGCTATTACCAGCTGCTCAACACACTTCTCGACAAGCCCGAGGCCACCGAGCACGACCCCGTTCTCGTCGGCCGCCTGCGGCGCCTCCGGGCCACCCGGGCACGCACGCGCCGTCGCTGACCTCAGCTTGGTTGATGTTCTTTCGCGTACGTCGAGAGCCAGGCGACCTGGACCGGGTCGAGAGAGGCCCGCACTCGCTTGCGCGCGGTCTCCACGTTCGCCGCCGTGACGGTGGTCGCCTCGAGTGAGTCACGCATGGCGGACAGCGCCGACTCGCGGATGAGCGCCGCGCAGTCGGCCGCCGAGAAACCGTCGAGCTCGGCCCCGAGCGCGTCGAGGTCGACCGACTCGTCCAGCGGCACCTGTTTCGAGGATGCTCGCAGGATCGCCGCGCGGGCGGGGCCGTCCGGCGGCGGAACGTAGACGAGCCGCTCGAGCCGCCCGGGCCGCAGCAGCGCCGGGTCGATCAGGTCGGGCCGGTTGGTGGCGCCGACCACCACCACGTTGCGCAGGTCTTCGACCCCGTCGAGCTCGGTCAGCAGCGCCGCCACGACTCGGTCGGTCGTACCGCCGTCCGTGGCCTGCCCGCGGGTGGGCGCGAGCGCGTCCACCTCGTCGAGGAAGACCAGCGTCGGTGCCGCGTCCCGCGCCCGGCGGAACAGCTCGCGCACCGCCCGCTCGCTGTCGCCGACCCACTTGCTGAGCAGCTCGGCGCCCTTGACCGAGAGCACGTTGGCCTTTCCGGTGCCGGCGATGGCCTTGACCAGGTACGTCTTGCCGCAGCCGGGCGGGCCGTAGAGCAGCACGCCGCGCGGCGGGGAGACGCCGAGCCGGGCGAACGTGTCGGGGTAGGTCAGCGGCCACAGCACCGACTCGGTGAGCACCTGCTTGACGTCCTCGAGGTCGCCCACGTCGTCGAGGGTCACGGCGGCGACCTCGAGCGTCGAGTCGGCCATCGAGGTGGGCCGGACCACGTCGAGCGCGGCCTCGAAGTCGTCCATGGTCACCGTGGGCGACTCGGCCTCTTTCTGCCGAAGGGCGGCGCGGACCCCGGCCTCGCGGGCGAGCGCGCCCAGGTCGGCGGCGACAAATCCGGGGGTACGCCCGGCGACGTCGTCGAGGCGGACGTCCTCGGACAGGGGCATGCCGCGGGTGAGCACGCCGAGCTGCTGGCGGCGCATGGCCGCGTCCGGCAGCGGCACGGCCAACTGCACGGCGAGCAGGTCGGGGGCGCGCAGCGACGGGTCGACCGATTCCGGCCGGCTGGTCGTGCAGACCACCGCCACGCCGGCCCGCACCGTTTCCTCCAGCAGCTGGTGGAAGACGGTGGACAGCGGTCCCGGCTCGTCGCGCGGCGCGAGCGCCTCGACGTCGGAGAAGAGCAGCACGGCCGGTCCCTCGGCGCGCGCGTCCTTGGCCAGCGCCCGCAACTGCCGGGCGGCCGAGTCGTTGGTGAGCGCCGCGAGCGAGGGCGCCCAGGCCGGCAGCACCCGGGCGCCGACCTGGGCGGCGACGGCTCGCACCAGCGCCGACTTGCCCGAGCCGGACGGCCCGGAGATGAGCACGCCGAGCGAGACCTTGGTGCCGAGCCGGGCCAGCACCTCGCCGTGGTGGAAGCCGAGGTCGAGCAGCTCCTCCAGCTCTTTGGCCTGGGCGCGGAGGCCGGGCAGGTCGTCGAGGCTGGGCGGCGGCACCTCGGGATCGGTGGCGGCGGGCGCGGTGGCGGCCACGGCCCGGGTGGTCGCGGTGCCGCCGATGGTCTGGTATCCGTCCGCCCAGCCGACCACCGTGTCCATCGTCACCAGGGCGGCGTCGGTCTCCTCGACGGCGGTCACCGTGAGCAGGGCGGTGGTCCAGCCGTAGCCGACCCGGTTGGCGAGGCTGCGCCGGGCCGCCTCGACCAGCGAGCGGTTGCCGGCGTCGGGCAGTACGTCCTGCGGCAGGAGCGAGACGTCGTCGCCGGCGCTGACCACCTTGCCGAGCAGCGCGAGCCGCAACATCTCGGGCGAGACGACCGCGACGATCTCGGGCGGGCCGGTGAGCGTGACCCGGCGCGCCTCGACCACCGGCAGCGACGCGATCGTGACCTGGCCGCCGTCGCGCATGCCGAGGTTGCCGATCGTGAGGTCGTCGGCGTAGAGCAGGGCGCGGCTCGCCGTCGCCTCGGCCCGGGCGGCCACGCCGGCGGTCGTGCGGTTGCCGGCCAGCCGCACCGGATCGCCGGGGTTGATCGCCAGGGCGGCCATGACCTCGGGGTGGAGCCGCACGACGCCACGCCGGGCATCGAGGGCCGCCGGCCGCAGGGTAACGGTCAGCGTGAGTTCATCGGCCACCGCGGCATGCCTCCGTCGTCGCTCCGGATTCAGGTGTACACGCTATCCCGGTCGCGCCGCCCCCGATGGCTCACAGCCGGGGCTCAGATCCGGGCGGATAGCTTTGGCTCATGTCACTGTCGAGCCGGTTGCGCAAGGGGATCACCCGCCGCCGCGTCATCGCGGGCTCCGTGGTCCTTGTGCTGGTCGCCGGGCTCGTCGGCTGGGCGGTCTGGCCCAGCACCCCGGGCTGGACGGCCACCGACCAGCGGATCACCGTGCGGTCCGGGCCGGGCGGCGATCAGCCGGTCGAGCTCGACACCCGCTTCTACCTGCCTCGCGACCGCAGCGGCCGGGTCCCGGCGGTTCTGTTGGCGCACGGCTTCGGCGGTACGAAGGACTCCGTCAGCGACGACGCCCAGTCGCTCGCCGAGCGCGGTTATGCGGTGCTCACCTGGACCGCCCAGGGCTTCGGCCGCAGCACCGGCCAGATCCACCTCGACAGCCCCGACTACGAGGTGAAAGACGCCCAGCGCCTCCTCGACTGGCTGGCGGCCCGGCCCGAGGTGCGACTCGACGCGGCCGGCGACCCCCGGGTGGGCGTGGTCGGCGGCTCGTACGGCGGCGGCCTTGCCCTGCTGCTCGCCGGCCAGGACCCCCGGGTCGACGCGATCGTCCCGTCGATCACCTGGAACGACCTGACCAAGGTCTTCCTGCCGCAGTCGGCCGACCCGACCACCGCGACCGGCGTCTTCAAGAAGGGCTGGGCCGGCCTCTACTTCGGCAACGGCGCGGCGGTGGGCCAGTCCGCCCTCGGCGGCGGGACGGGCGAAGACGCGGGCGCCGGCGGCGGAGCCGGTGCGACCGACCCGGCCTGCGGGCGGTTCGCGGCCGACGTCTGCCAGGCCTACCTTCAGCTCGCCACCACCGGCAAGCCGGACGCCGCGACCCTCGCCCTGCTGCGGCGGTCGAGCCCGGCCACCGTGCTCGACAAGATCAAGGCACCCACGCTGCTGATCCAGGGCGAGGTCGACACGCTCTTCCCGCTCTCCGAGGCGGATGCGAACGCGAAGGGCATCGCCGCCACCGGCACCCCGGTGCGGGTCGCCTGGTTCACCGGCGGCCACGACGGCGGCGCCGGACCGCAGACCGACCAGGACAGGGTCAAGTTCCTCACCGTCCAGTGGCTCGACCACTACGTGAAGGGCGAGGGCGACGCCCCGAAAAACAGCTTCACCTACTCCCGGGTCGCCGGTTTCAGCGCGCTCGACCGGGGCTTGGTGACCAACGGGTACTCCACCGACACGTACCCGGGAATGACCGGAACCGGAAGTACCCAGGTCTCCCTGGCCGGGTCGGCGCAGCCGATCGCCAACCCGCCGAACGGCAACCCGGGCGCGCTCTCCTCGCTGCCCGGCGCCGGCGGCCGGCTCAGCGAGCTGCTCGGCGGCATCGCGGGCGACATCCCCGGCCAGTTCGCGACGTTCGAGTCGACGCCGGTGACCAGCGCGATCGAGGTGGCCGGCGCGCCCACCGTGCGGCTGCGCGCGGCCTCGCCGACCGGGGAGGCGACCGTCTTCGTCAAGCTCTACGACGTCGACGAGTCGGGGGCCGAGACGCTCAGCGCCGGCCTGGTCGCCCCGGTCCGGCTCACCGGCCTGCCGGCCTCGATCGACCAGGCGCACGAGGTGACGGTCACCCTGCCCGCGATCGTCCGGCGGATCGATTCCGGTCACACCGTCCGCGTCGTCGTCGCCACCAGTGACCAGGCGTTTCTCACCCCGGCGCAGCCGACGGTCTACACCGTTCAGGTCGGTGGGGCGATCACGCTGCCGACCGTGGTCGGCACCCCGATCGCCAACCCGCAGACGATCTGGCGCTACGTCCTGGCCGGCCTGCTGGTGGCGATCGTGCTGGGTCTCGCGGTGGTGCTGCTCGTGCGCCGTCGCCTGCGTCGTCGCCGGCACGACGAGGTGGTCGCGGAGTTCGCGGAGACCCCGCTCGTGGTCCGAGACCTCCGCAAGGCGTACTCGGACGGCTTCGTCGCGGTCGAGGAGATCAGCTTCACCGTCGAGCGCGGGCAGGTCGTCGGTCTGCTCGGGCCGAACGGCGCCGGCAAGACCACCACGCTGCGGGTGCTGATGGGCCTGACCATGCCGACCGGCGGCGACGCCCTGGTCTTCGGCCACCGGCTGAGCCCGGGCGCGCCGATCCTGTCCCGGGTGGGCGCGTTGGTCGAGGGGCCCGGCTTCCTGCCGCACCTCAGCGGCCTCGACAACCTCAAGGCCTACTGGCGGGCGACCGGCCGGCCGGAATCGGACGCGCACTTCGAGGAGGCGCTCGAGATCGCCGGCCTCGGTGACTCGGTGCACCGCAAGACCCGCAAGTACAGCCACGGCATGCGGCAGCGGCTCGCGATCGCGCAGGCCATGCTGGGGCTGCCCGAGCTGCTGGTGCTCGACGAACCGACCGACGGGCTCGACCCGCCGCAGATCGCCGAGATGCGCCGGGTGCTGCGGCGCTACGCCACCGACGGCCGGGCGGTGCTGGTCTCCAGCCACCTGCTAGCCGAGGTCGAACAGACCTGCACGCACGCCGTGGTGGTGAACAAGGGCCGGATCGTGGCGTCCGGGCCGGTCGACGAGATCGTCGGCGAGTCGCCCTCGGTCCTGCTCGACGTGTCGGACGTGCCGGCCGCCTCCCGGGTGCTGCAGGGGCTGGGCGTGCGCTCGGTGACTCCGGACGGCCCGTCCGGCCTGATCGTGGACGTGAACGGCACAGCCCGGGCCGAGGTGGTGGCCTCGCTGGTGCGGGCCGGCGTCGACGTCGACCGGGTGGTGCCGCGCCGACGGCTCGAGGACGCGTTCCTGGCCCTGGTCGGCGACAACTCGCGGGGGAGTGGGGACCGATGAGCGGCAGCGCGCTGGGGTATAGGGCGTCGGCGACTCTGCCCGTGTGGGCCGAGGTGCGGCGTCAGGCCACGCGACGGCGTACGCAAATGGCCCTGGGTTTCATGGTCTTGTTGCCGATCATCATCCTGATCGCCTTCGAGTTCGGCGGGGGCGGCGGCGACAGCGGCGACCAGAACGGCGGCGCGTTCGGCAGCCTGGTCGATCTGGCCACCTCGGGCGGGCTCAACTTCGCCCTGTTCTGCCTCGCGGTCTCGGCGGGCTTCCTGCTGGTCGTGGTGGTGGCGCTGTTCTGCGGCGACCCGGTGGCCAGCGAGGCGAGCTGGGGCAGCCTGCGCTACCTGCTGGCGATACCGGTGCCGAGGGTCCGGTTGCTCGCGGTCAAGCTGGCGGTAGCGCTGGCCTACTCGTTGCTAGCGCTCCTGATCTTGACAGCCACCGCGCTGCTGGTCGGCACTCTCCGGTACGGCTGGCATCCGCTCGGCAGCACCGTGGCCGCCGCCATCCCGCCCGGACCGGGCCTGCTCCGGCTCCTGGGCATCGTGGCGTACCTGGCGATCATCATGCTGGTCGTGGCCGGCCTGGCCTTCCTGCTCTCGGTGTCGACCGACGCGGCGCTGGGCGCGGTCGGCGGCGCCGTGCTGCTCTGGATCCTGTCCAGCATCCTTGACCAGATCACCGCGCTCGGCAGCATCCGGCTCGGCCTGCCCACCCACTACAGCGACGCCTGGCTCGGGCTGCTCTCCACCCCGCCCCAGGTGGATGACCTGGTCAAGGGCGCGATCGCGGCGATCTGCTACGCCACGCTCTTCTGGTCGCTGGCGTTCTGGCGCTTCACCCGCAAGGACATCACCTCCTGAACGCCGTTCGGACCGAGGTCGCGGGTCGAGAGGTCCCGCGGCCCGCACCCGGCCGCCGTCCCGGCTGCTGAGCCGCCGTTGCGCGCCTGTCGCGCACGGGTGGGTGGCTGGACTGGGCGTGCCATGGCCCGGGGTGCTGCGTGGTCATGCCCGGTTCGGCCCGCGCAGCTCGGCGGAGCGCTGGCCGCGGCGAGTTTGGCAAGTTGGTGTCGCGTCCGCTGGCGTGGTGTACGAACGGCCATCGCTGATCCTTCGCGAGCAGGTTGCGCGGGTAGTGAGTGCGGCAGCGTTGCCAGCCGGCGCCCGGCAGGGCGGCACCGATCGTGGTGACCAGGCCGCGGTAAGCGTCGGAGATGACCAGGCGAACCCCGGACAGGCCCCGGGCCGTCAGCGACCGCAGGAACGCCAGGTCGCAAACCCGTCGGACGCGGACCTTGCCCTCTGTGTCTGGCCGTGCGGGGTGGCTCACACCTCGGGATGACGCGTGAGGGTTCGGCCGGGCACGACGTAAGGTGTGGGAAACAACTGAATACCTCATCCAGAGGGGCAGAGGGAACGGCCCGATGAAGCCCCGGCAACCACCGCGTATGTCTCGATGGAGAGGCCGCGCGCGGCAGGTGCTAATTCCGTCCCTGGCTCGGCAGGCCGCCGTCCGGGGAAAGATGAGAGGAAGGCCTCGATGACGTCTGCCGTCAGCACACCCTCGTCCACCGACTCCCCGGCCCGTGGCCTCGTCTGCCGCGCGTGCGGCGCGGAGTACCCGCTGATCGCCCAGCACGCCTGTTACGAGTGTTTCGGCCCGCTCGAGGTGGCCTACGACCAGGCCGCACTCGCGCGGGTGACCCGTGAGCAGATCGAGGCCGGCCCGCAGAACATCTGGCGTTACGCCGGCCTGCTGCCCGCCGGCCAGGACCCAGCCTCCCGGGTCACCCTCGACCCCGGCCTGACCCCGCTGGTGAGCGCGCCCGCCCTGGCCGCCGCGATCGGCCTGCGCGCGCCGCTGTACGTCAAGGACGACTCGGCCAACCCGACCCACTCGTTCAAGGACCGGGTCGTCTCGGTGGCGCTCACCGCCGCCCGCGGCCTCGGCTTCACGCGCTTCGCCTGCGCCTCCACCGGCAACCTGGCCAACTCGGTCGCCGCGCACGCGGCCCGGGCCGGCGCGCCCAGCATCGTCTTCATTCCGTACGACCTCGAGCAGGGCAAGGTCATCACCACCGCGGTCTACGGCGGCGAGCTGGTCGCGATCGAGGGGTCGTACGACGACGTCAACCGGCTCTGCGGCGAGCTGGTCGAGACCGACGAGTTCGAGGACACCGCGTTCGTGAACGTGAACGTCCGCCCGTTCTACGCCGAGGGCTCCAAGACGCTCGGCTACGAGGTCGCCGAGCAGCTGGGCTGGCGCATCCCGGCCCAGGTCGTCATCCCGATGGCCTCCGGCGAGCTGCTGACCAAGGTGGACAAGGCGTTCCAGGAGCTGGTCGAGATCGGCCTGGCCACCGCGCCCGAGGGCGGCTGGACCGTCTTCGGCGCCCAGTCGGCCGGTTGCAACCCGATCGCCGTGGCCCTGCAGAACGGCACCGACGAGATCGTCCCGGTGAAGCCGACCGGCATCGCGAAGTCGCTGAACATCGGCGACCCGGCGGCCGGCGCGTACGCGATCGAATCGGTCCGGCGCACGGGCGGCTGGATGGACTACGCCGACGACGACGAGATCCGCGACGGCATCCGGCTGCTGGCCGAGACGACCGGCGTCTTCGCCGAGACCGCGGGCGGCACCACGATCGCGGTCCTCAAGAAGCTGGTGGCCGCCGGGAAGCTCGATCCCGAGAAAGAGACCGTCGTCTACAACACCGGCGAGGGACTCAAGACGCTCGACGCGGTCGCGGGCCTGGTCGGGCCCACTCACCAGATCAAACCGTCGCTGCGCGGGGCACGCGAGGCCGGCCTGCTGGGATGACTGTCGGTAGTCAACTGTCTGCCAATAGTTGAAGATTCCATCCTCGGAGGACTTGCGCACCGATCTCAGGGTCGGCAGGATGCTCTCTGCGGGAGGGCCGACGCCGTACTGAGGCCCCTCACCTTCGAGCTTGGCGACAATCTCCGAGGGTGCCCAACGACCCAGTGCCGGAGGCGCTGTGCGTCTACCCCTCCCGACCAACGTGACATTCGTGGCCGTCGCTCCCCGGAGCTGACGGCCACGAATGTTTCCGCCTCAGATGCGCCGCCGCATCCTCAGTTCGGTCAGTACCGGAAGCACCGGGTGGGGGACCCGCTCGCCCGTGTCCTCAAAACCCAATTTCTCGTACGCCCGGACGGCGCGCTCGTTCCCGGCGACGACCTCGAGCATGAGCTGGTCCCGCCCGTGCGCCCGGGACCAGGCGGCGACCGCCTCGACCAGCTCGGCCAGCAGCTTGCCGCCGCGGTGTTCCGGGGTCACGTAGACCGCGAAGATCACCGTCTCGCCCGGCTCCTCGGGCAGGACGGTCCCGCCGGCGTGCCCGATCAGCCGGGCCCGGCCGCCCGGGTCGGCGACGAACTGCGCGAGCCGGCCGCCGCGGGCCGCCTCGGCGACGCGCCGCCGATAGGCCTCGTGCGGACGGGCCGCCGCCTGGGCCAGGGTCTCGAGGAAGGCGAGCGGGCTGTCGGCCAGCATCTCGAGGCGCAGCGCGCGCATCCGGGCCGCGTCGTCGAGGGTCACCCGGTGCACGCGCCAGCTGTTCACGCTGTTCTCCCTACCCTGTTCCGGCTCGGCCCGGCAACCTGGTTGCGCAAAACCGGACGGGGGTGGCGCTGCCGCCGACGCCTGGGGCAAAGTGTGTCGATGGATTCGGGCGATGGCCACATGCGGATGGTCGAGGGCCCGGTGGTCGAGGCCGCCGACCCCTGGGACCCGGAATCCCGCACGGCCGAGATCGCCCGTCCCAGCGTCGTGGCGGAGGCCCCCGACCCGTACGACCCGATCGTCCCGCCGCGCTACTCCGGCCGGGCCGCCTGGTTCGCCCGCTGGCGCGGCATTCTGGGCCGCTGCGGCCGGGGGCTGGTGCCGATCGGCCTGCTCGCGGCCGTGCCCATGCACTTCTTCGTCGGCCGGGTGGACGACACGGTCGTGGCCGCGCCCGCCCTCTCCGACATGCTCGGCGGCTTCGCCCTGCTGCTGCTCCCGGTGATGTGGCTGGCGTACTTCGCGGTCTCCGCGCTGCCGCTGGTGATCGGCCTGGCCGCCACGGTCGCGGTGGCGGCGACCGAGGCGGTCACCGGGTCGCTGCCCGGCCCGCGCCGGGTGTGGCGCCTGGTCGCGTATCGCCTGCGCCCGCTCTGGCTCTGGTTCGCCGCGTTCGGCCTGCTGACCCAGGCGCTGCCGCTGCTGCTCACCGCCGACCGGCTGGGCGCGGCGGTGGCGGCGCCGCTGGCGCTCGGCCTCGCCGCGCTCTCCACCGCGGTGCTGACCTTCACCGGCGTCCTCGGCTGCGTCGTGCTGTTCGAGCGCCGGCACGGCCGGCGCCGCGCCCAGCACCTGTGCGCGCTGGCGCCGCTCGGCGGCCTGATCGTGGCCTCGCTCGGGGTCACCGTGCTGCCCCGGCTGACCGACCTGATCTGGGACGGCGTCCTCTCCGGCCTCGTCGCGGTGGTCGCCGTTCTGCTCTGGGCGATCGCCGCCCTGGTGACCTACGCGCGGGCCCGCCGGGCCGAGCGGCCGGTGACCAGCGGGTCGCTGTTCGCCGAGCTCTCGGCGCCCGAGCCCGAGTGACCCCCGGCCGCCCGCGCGCAAGGTGGCGTTTCCTTGCACTCGCCCCCCGGGAGTGCTAAACAGGTCATTGGCACTCGCGACTGCTGAGTGCCAAGCAGGTCGGGACGGTGGGGTTCCGGTCGCGGCGCCGCCATCGGCGCCGGGGCACGGCACCGGTCGTCGCGGGCTATCCGGCTCGGCCTGAGGACGTCACATCGCCAGGTGGTGACGTCCGCAGATCCGCAACGTGCGGGAATGCGGGGCCCCCAGCGGGCCCGGCACCGCGAATGTCCAGGAGGACACAGCCGAATGGCCAAGATCATCGCATTCGACGAGGAAGCTCGTCGGGGCCTCGAGCGAGGCATGAACCAGCTCGCCGACGCCGTCAAGGTGACGCTCGGCCCCAAGGGCCGCAACGTCGTCCTTGAGAAGAAGTGGGGCGCCCCCACGATCACCAACGATGGTGTATCCATCGCCAAGGAGATCGAGCTCGAGGACACCTTCGAGAAGATCGGCGCCGAGCTCGTCAAGGAGGTCGCGAAGAAGACCGACGACGTCGCCGGTGACGGCACGACGACGGCGACCGTCCTGGCCCAGGCGCTGGTTCGCGAGGGCCTGCGCAACGTCGCCGCCGGCGCCAACCCGATGGCCCTGAAGCGGGGCATCGAGGCCGCCGTGGCGAGCGTCTCCGAGGGTCTCTCGCAGATCGCCAAGGACGTGGAGACCAAGGAGCAGATCGCCTCCACCGCCTCCATCTCCGCCGGTGACTCCACGGTCGGCGAGATCATCGCCGAGGCCATGGACAAGGTCGGCAAGGAAGGCGTCATCACCGTCGAGGAGAGCAACACCTTCGGCCTCGAGCTCGAGCTCACCGAGGGCATGCGCTTCGACAAGGGCTACATCTCGGCGTACTTCATGACCGACGCCGAGCGGATGGAGGCCGTCTTCGACGACCCGTACATCCTCATCGCCAACAGCAAGATCTCCGCGGTCAAGGACCTGCTGCCCGTCCTCGAGAAGGTCATGCAGGGCGGCAAGCCGCTGGTCATCATCGCCGAGGACGTCGAGGGCGAGGCCCTGGCGACCCTGGTGGTCAACAAGGTGCGCGGCACCTTCAAGTCCGTCGCCGTCAAGGCCCCGGGCTTCGGTGACCGCCGCAAGGCCATGCTGGAGGACATCGCCATCCTGACCGGTGGCGCCGTCATCAGCGAGGAGGTCGGCCTCAAGCTCGACAACGCCGACCTGAGCCTGCTGGGCACCGCTCGCAAGGTCGTCATCACCAAGGACGAGACCACCATCGTCGACGGTGGCGGCGACGCCGAGCAGATCCAGGGCCGGGTCAACCAGATCCGCGCCGAGATCGAGAAGTCGGACTCCGACTACGACCGCGAGAAGCTGCAGGAGCGCCTGGCCAAGCTGGCCGGCGGCGTTGCGGTCATCAAGGTCGGCGCGGCCACCGAGGTCGAGCTCAAGGAGCGCAAGCACCGCATCGAGGACGCCGTTCGCAACGCGAAGGCGGCCGTCGAGGAGGGCATCGTCCCCGGTGGTGGCGTCGCGCTCGTGCAGGCCGGCAAGACCGCGTTCGAGAAGCTGGACCTGGTCGGCGACGAGGCGACCGGCGCGACGATCGTGAAGCTCGCGCTCGACGCCCCGCTGCGCCAGATCGCCGTGAACGCCGGCCTCGAGGGCGGCGTCGTGGTGGAGAAGGTGCGCAACCTCGAGGCGGGTCACGGCCTCAACGCCGCGACCGGCGAGTACGTCGACCTGCTGGCCGCGGGCATCATCGACCCGGCCAAGGTCACCCGCTCGGCGCTGCAGAACGCCGCGTCGATCGCCGCGCTGTTCCTCACCACCGAGGCCGTCGTGGCCGACAAGCCCGAGAAGACCCCGGCTCCGGCCGGTGCCCCGGGCGGCGGGGACATGGACTTCTGAGTCCAGTCCCATAGCTCCATAGCTCCATTCGGAAGGCGGGTCGCTTCGGCGGCCCGCCTTTCGCGTGCCCGAGTCGGCCGGGTCAGGGGCGGTGGCGGCCCGGGCGGCGGTCCCGGTCGGCCAGCCAGCAGAGCGTGCCGCCGGTCGCGATGGCCAGCAGCCCGGCCCGCGCCACGGCCAGCACGTCGTGCCCGGTGGTCGGCAGGTCCGCGGCCGCCACGACCTGGATCGTCACCCGCCCGGTGGCCCGGCCGCCGTGCCCGTCGCCGATCGTGTAGCCGAGGGCGTCCGTGCCGGCCGCGCCGGCTCGGTAGGTGACGGTCGTGGCGGTGGCCAGGGCCGTGCCGTGCGCGGGCCGGCGGATCGCGATGATCGTGAGCGGGTCGCCGTCCGGGTCCCGGTCGTTGAGCAGCGGCCGGATCACCACGGTGTCCCCGGCGGCGACCGTGACCGTGTCGTCGGCCGCGACGGGCGGCCGGTTGCGGTGGACCGGCGGCCCCGGGTGGCTCGGCGTCGACGGCGTGGGGGAGGCGGTCGGGGCCGGCGAGGGCGTCGGGGAGGTCGTCGGCGGGACGACGACCGGTGCCGCGGGCACGATCACCGAGACCATCGCCATCGCCACGTTGCCGTCGGCGTCCACCACCTCGTACGTGAAGGTGTCGATGCCGAAGAAGCCCGGGTCGGGCACGTAGGTGACGGTGCCGTCCGCGTTGATCACGGCGGTGCCGTGCTGCGGCCGGCCGACGCGGTTGAGCGTGACCGCGCGTCCGTCCTGGCCGGTGCCGGGCAGCCCGATCACGACCGAATGACCGTCGAGCACGGTCGCCTGCTTGTTCGGCACCGAGGGCGGGACGCCGACCACGATCTCGACGGTCGCCGTGGTTTGGTGCCCGGCGTCGTCGGTGGCCGTGTAGCCGAGTGTCGCGAGACCGGCGAACCCGGCCGAAGGCGTGTAGGTCACGTCGCCCGCGGTGAAGGTGGCGGTGCCGTGGTCGGGCACGTCGACCGCGGTGACGGCGAGGGTGCCGGCCGGGTCAAGGTCGTTGGTGAGCACGTCGACAACGATCGCGTGCTGGAACGGCGTGTCCCGGGAGTCCGGCACCGCCACCGGGACGCCCTGCGACACCGTGATCGAGACCGTTCCGGTCGTGAAACCGCCGGCGCCGTCGCCGACCAGGTACGTGAAGGTGTCGGGGCCTACATAGCCGGTTGCCGGGGCGTACCGAATCTGTCCGGAGACGACGGCGGCCGTGCCGTGCCCCGGAAGCCCGGCCCCGACGATGCCGAGGGTTTGACCGGGGTTGGCGTCGGTGTCGTTGGCCAGCACATCCACCAGCACGGTCCGGTCGGAGAGCAGCGCCGCGGTGTCCGCCCGCGCGACCGGCACGGCGTTCGCGACCTGCACCGTGACCTGCGCGGATGCCGTGTTTCCGGCGTCGTCGGTGATGGTGTACCCGAACGCGTCCGCCCCGAGGAAGCCGGGATCCGGCCGGTACTCCACCGTCCCGTTCGCGTTGATCCGGGTGGCGCCGTGCGCCGGCGAACTCGCCGCGCTCACCGTGAGCGGCCGCGACTCCGGGTCGGCGTCGTTGGCCATGACCGCGATGTCGACCGCCGTGTCGGCCGGGATCGGGACGAAGTCGTCGGCCGCCATCGGCACCCCGTTGATGACGATCGCGACGTGGGCCGTGTCGGTGCTCCCGGCGTCGTCGGTGACCACGTAGTCGAAGCCGTCCACCCCCACCGTGCCGGGGTCGGCGCGGTAGGTCAGCACTCCGCCGGAGAGTGTCACCGTGCCCTTCGCGGGTGTGGTGGCCGAGCCGACGCTCAGCGTCTGCCCGGTGTTCGGGTCGGTGTCGTTGGCGAGCACCGGCAGCGCGACCGGCACCGTCGGCCGGGCCGCGAAGATGTCGTCGTTCGCGATCGGCGCGCCGTTGCGGACGGTGATCGTCACGATCGCCGAGTCGGTGAGCCCCGACGGATCCCGGATCGAGTAGACGAAGGCGTCCCCGCCGAAGAAGCCGGTGTCCGGCACGTACGTGATCGTGCCGTTCCCGTTGGGGGTGACCGTGCCGTGCCCGCCCGTCGCGACCGCCGTCAGCGTCACCGAGTCGCCGTTCGGATCGTCGTCGTTGGCCAGCACCGGCACGGTCACCGCGGTGTTGGTGTCGGTGCTGACCGCGTCGGGCCGGGCCACCGGCGCGGTGTTCACGATCGTCACCGTCACGGTCGCGCCGACCGGCGTGCCGTGCCCGTCGTCCAGCGTGTAGTGGAACGAGTCGGTGCCGAGGTAGTGCGCCGGGGTGTAGGTGATCCGCCCGTCCGCCCCGACCGAGGCCGTGCCGTGCGCGGGCGCGACGGTGACCGCCACGTGGAGCGTCTCCCCGTTCGGATCGTCGTCGTCGTTCGCCTGCTCGTCGATCACCAAGGGGGTCCCGCCGACCACCGTCACCGAGTCGTCCCGCGCCACCGCGAGCCCGTTGAGCACGGTCACCGTCACGGTGGCGGTGTCGGTCCCGCCGTTGCCGTCGTCGATCGTGTACGCGAACGAGTCGGACCCCGAAAAGGCGGCGTCCGGCTGGTAGGTGAGGGTGCCGGACGGGTCGCGGGTGACCACTCCGTGCGCCGGCGCGGTCACGCCGGAGACGTGGGTGGTATCGCCGTTCGGGTCGGTGGCCGCGGCCACCACGTCCAGCGTGAACGCCTGGTGATAGCCGGTCGTCGGCGAGAACGGCTGGGCGACCGGCGGGGCGTCGCCGACGGTGATGGTCACCGTCGCGGTGTCGGTCCCGAGGTGGCCGTCGTCGACCGTGTACGGGAACGTCACCGGCCCCCGGAAGCCGGGCGGCGCGGTGTAGGTCACGACGCCCCCCACCAGCGTCACCGTCCCCGAGGCCGGGGTGCCGACCGCGCTCACGGTCAGCGTGTCGTGGTTCGGGTCGGTGTCGTTGGCGGCCGCCGGCACCACCACGCCGGCCCGGGCGGCCGCGTACGTCACGCTCAGCCCGTCGTCGGCCGCGGTCGGCAGCGCGTTCGCCACGTCGACGTACACATTCGCCGTCGCGGTGCCGCCGTTCCCGTCGCTGATCGTGTACGTGAAGGCGGCCGTACCGGCGAAGGCGAGGGTCGGCGCGAACATGACGTCGGTCCCCGTGAAGGTCACCACGCCGTCGCTCGCCGGCACGGGCTGGGTGACCCCGACGACGGTGAGCGGGTCGTGGTTGGGGTCCACGTCGTTCTGCCGTACGTGGATCGTGACGGCGGTGAAGGGCGGCGTGTTGATCATGTCGTCGTTGGCGACCGGCGCCGCGTTCTGCGTGGTCACCGTGACGGTGGCGGTGTCCGAGCCGCCGTGAGGGTCGGCCACCCGGTAGGTGAAGGTGTCGACGCCGGCCCAGTCCGGGTCGGGCGTGTAGGTGATGGTCTGGTTGGCGTGCGCCACCGCGACGCCGTGCGACGGGCCGCCGAGCACCGAGAAGACCAGGCTCGCGAGCGGGTCGTCCGGGTCGCTGTCGTTGCTCTTCACCGTGATCGTGACCGGGGTGGCGAACGGGGTCGTGGCGGCGTCGTCGACGGCCTGCGGTGAGGAGTTGACCGCGAGCGCCGCCGTCGCGACGTCGTTGGCGGCGTTCGAGTCGGAACCGGTGCCGCTCGCCTGGAGCGAGGCGACGGCCGACGACGCCGCGGTGTTGTCCACGGTCGCCGGGATCGTGGCGTTCCCCGAGCTCCCGGCGACCAGCGGGCCGAGCGCGCAGGTGACGACCTGACCGGCGATCGAGCAGCCGGCGGGCGCGGTGCCGGGCGAGACCCCGGCGGGCAGGGTGAGCGTGGCGACCGCGGCCGGTTCCAGGTCGCCGGAGGAGTTGGTGACCGTGACCGTGTAGCTCACCGCGACCGGCGTGCCGGCCCGCTGCACGAAGGCGGGGCTCACGGTGAGCCCGGCGGCCAGGTCGGCGTGCGGCCGCAGCACGGTGGTGGCGACCGTGCCGCCGGTCGCGGCGACGCTGACGCTGATGGTGCGGCCGGTGTAGCTGACGTTGACGAGGTTGGTGATGGCGTACCCGACCGGCACGCCCGCCTGGACCACGACCCGGAACGTGACCCAGGTGGTGCCCAAGTACGGGATCGAGCCCAGACTCCAGCCGGCGGTGCCGGACGCGTACGAGCCGCCGTCGGCGTCGCCGGTGGAGTCGGTGACCGGGGTGCCCTGCACGGTGAGCGAGCCGGGGACGTACGTGGTGAAGGGCGGGACGGCGTCGGCGAGCTTGACCCCGTCCGCGGTGTCGCTGCCGTCGTTGCGCACCGCGATCCGGTACTCGATCACGTCGCCGGGCAGCAGGTCGCCGCCGTTGACGTCGGTGCCGGTGAGCGTGGTGGTGATCTTGGGGGCGTAGAGGTCGATGGTGAACGTGATGACGCCCGGGTAGTACTGGTCGCCGCTGGTGGTCAGGGTCAGCGTCGTCGAGGTGGCGCCGTTCGCGAACATCCCGGACGCGTCGACCTGGTCCACGTCGAAGCCCATCAGGTTCGGGTACCCGGGATTTCGCCCGCCGACCGCCGCGCCCGAGTCGCTCACCGTGCTGTTGAAGAAGTTGTTCGCGGGGTTCTGGCCGTCGGAGAGCGGCTGGCCGTCGACCTCCAGGCTGTCCCCGGTCGTTCCGCGGTCGCCCTCGTACGCGACCGCGCCGATCTTGGCATGCACGATGCCCGAGTGCGGCGTCTCGAAGCCGGTGACCGGAATGTCGGTGTCGGTGCCGGAGACCTGACCGAAGCCGTCGTAGACGCGCAGGCTGCGCATGTCCTCGGCGTCGTTGTGATAAGCCACGACCAAGGACCAGCCCGCGTACGACCCGGCGAGGATCGACGCCTGGATGTTGGCCACCCCGTACACGCCGTTGCCGGTGCCCGCGACCTGGGTGGTCACGTCGGCGAAGCCCTGATAGATGGTCCCGTTCGGGAAGAGCACGCCCGCCGTGACCGAGCTGTACGACGTGCCGCCGTTCACGCTGAACAGAACCTGGTTGCGCGACGCCGAGCCGGAGTCGGCGCCCCAGTACAGCCCGGCGAACAGCACCGTGCTGCCGGCCGGCATGCTCAGCGTCGCCGTGCTCGAGTTGAACGTGGTCGGCAGGCTGTCGGTGTCGACGTACGCCATCGTGTAGTTGTTGTTGTTGAGGGTGGCCCCGGTGGCCGGCGGCGTGATGCTGCGCGCCTGCGGACAGGGGGCCTGCGCGGTCACGCAGGTCAGGTTGGAGTTCCCGCGCAGCAGGATCGACCCGTTGGTGTTGATGTCGAAACGCGCGGCGAACGGCGTCGTCACCGCGGCCTCGGCCCGGCCGGTGACCATGGTCGTCGCCGCCAGCAGCACGGCGACCACCACCATCAGGGCCGCGGACGCCCGGCGCACCCCCACGATCTGAGGCTAGTGCCGTTTCTGCAAGCGTTGGGCGAGGTTGAGCGTTATCGCTCCAGCACCTATGCTTGCCTGGTGCCTAGATGTCGCGAAGCTATGGCCAGTCCGGTCGGACACCGTACTGCCCGGATCGGGTTGCGGCTTACTCACGCGCAGCGGCAGCGGTGCTTCGGCCAGTTGCGGTGAACTGGGCAGTGTGGGAGCCCGGTCGGTCCTGCGCCGGTATTCGGATGCCTGGTTCTCAGCGGCCGCTCGCCGCAAGGGCGGTGCGGTCAACGTCCGATACCCGCGTCGGCGGCGCGCTCTGATGCCGGTGCGTTGGTATCACGGCACGTTCAAGCTGACTGGCCGGGCGTTGCGGCTTCCGGTCGCGCAAGGCCATCCGCCTTTGTTAGTCCGCTTGGATCGGGCGGTGCCATATCCGCCCGATGCCGTGCGGTCGGTGACATTGCTGTTCGCCGACGGACGGTTGTGTGTTGATGTCACTGCTGAGCTTTCCGTAGCCAGCTATCCCAGCGGCCGGGCACCCGACGTTGCGCGGGTCGCCGGTGTCGACCTCGGGATCATTCACCCGTTCGCAGTGGCCAGCACGGACGGTGACAGTCTGCTGGTGTCCGGGCGAGCGATCCGCGCCGAGCATCGCCTTCACCTGGCTGACACCAAGGCCCGCCATCGGGCGGTAGCCGCCCGCGCGCCGAGTCGTGGTCAGCGTGGGTCGCGACGGTGGCGCAGGACCCGGCGCCGAGTCCGCCTGGTCGAGGGTCGGCATCGGCGGCGGGTTCGGCAGGCGCTACATGAGGCCGCGAAGGCCGTCATCGACTGGGCCGTCGAGCGGCGTATCGGCACGCTGACCGTGGGCGATCCGCGAGGAGTATTGGATCGGTCGTCCGGGCGGGTGCACAACCTGCGCCTGCGGCAGTGGCAGATTGGTCGCACACTGCGGATCCTGCAGGACAAGGCCGCTCTCGCCGGCATCCAGGTGCACCTGGTCGACGAGCGAGGTACCTCATCGACCTGTCCCGCCTGTGCGAAGCGAATCTCTAAGCCGACTGGACGGAACCTCTCCTGTCGGCATTGCCAGTTCGTCGGGCATCGCGATCTCGCCGCGGCGTTCACCATCGCCACCCGCACCCCGGGCGGCGTGAACACCACCCCACCTCGGATGGGTGGGATGGTCACGCACCGTCGAGCCGGATCACACCTTCCTGGTGTAGGTCGGGCACGGCGTGACCCTCGCCGCCGGCCGCCTCGGGCGGCGGCAGGGGCATCTGGCCGGCGGCGGCCCGTCCCGCCCTTGGTGGGAAGTCGCTCGTCCACACGAGTGGGCGAGGATCCAGAACAGCATCGGGACCAACCGGTGTATATTCCTGGATGCCGCACTATTTCACAATTGCTTCCGGTATAGGAAGAACACCCTTTCGACCCGGGCGCCGACAGCGGTGGAGTAGAAGGGCATCGGGCCGACCCAGCCGATCTGGGCGGTCTCGTGGCCGTTCGCGCGCTGGTCGGCCAGGCAGCGGCGCAGCAGCACGGCGCCGATGCCGCGGCCGCGGGCGGCGACCGTGGTGCCCATCGGGCCGAACCAGCTCGGGCGGGACGAGCCGTACGCGGCGAAGCCGAGCAGCGTGCCGTCCGCCTCGACGGCGAGGTGACAGCCGGCGCGTTCCCGGCCGATCGAGTGGCTGATCTCACCGGCCCAGCCCTTACCGAAGTTTGCCAGCGCGAAGTCGACCAGCGCGGCGGTGTCCGGCGGCTCGGCCCGGCGGATCGTCACGCCCTCGCCGGCCAACCGCTTCTCGTCCGGCTCGGTGGGGGCGAGGGTGCGCAGGTCGACGGTCATGTTCCAGGCCGGCTGGTCCTGGGCGAAGCCGAGCGCCATGGCCGCGCAGAGGGCCGGTGTGTACCGCACGTCGATGCCCGGCCAGGCGTAGTAGGGCGCGTTCCCGGCCAGCACCACGTCGCCCGCGCCCAGCCCGGCCAGCGCGCCCTCGATCCGCCCCATCAGCGCCCGGCCGACGCCGCGCCGCCGTTCGGCCGGGTCGACCGCGATCAGGTCCACGTGCCCGATGGAGGCGTCGCGATGCGAGACCGAGCCCAGCACCACCCCGATGACCCGATCGCCCGGGGCCACGGCCAGGAAGCCGGCCAGCCGGCGCGGAATCGGCGACCAGCCCTCGGTGCCCGTGGTGTCGCGCAGGCGCCGCACGATCTCGGCGGCCTCGGCCGCGTCCTCGGGGAGATCCAGCGCGTTCCGGCACAGGGCGATCACGGCGGGCAGGTCGTCGTCGGTCAGCTCGGCAATCCAGAACTCGCGGTCCACAACCGCCGAACCTATCCGACAGTGAGATTTTCATCCGCCGGGGTGACCCGCACGGGCGCTAACGTGGGACGGGTGCGCGATCCCTCCGTCTCCCGCTATTCGGCCGGTCGACTCTCCCCGATCCGCCGGTTGTCCGACATCCGGCGTCTCCGCGACGAGCAGTTCGACGTCCTGGTCATCGGCGGCGGGGTCACCGGCGCCGGCGCGGCGCTCGACGCCGCCTCCCGAGGGCTCAAGGTGGCCCTGGTCGAGGCGCGTGACCTGGCCGCCGGCACGTCCAGCCGGTCGAGCAAGCTGATCCACGGCGGCCTGCGTTACCTGGAGCAGCTCGAGTTGCACCTGGTGCACGAGGCGCTGACCGAGCGCGGCCTGCTCTCCACCCGGCTCGCGCCGCACCTGGTGCGCCCGGTGCCGATCCTCGTGCCGCTGCCCGCCTCGTCGCCGCCGGCCCGGGCCTGGCATCGCGCCTACTACGGCCTCGGCGTCGCGGCCTACGACGTGTTCGCCGGCGTCTTCGGCACCGGCCGGGGCATGCCGCTGCACCGCCACCTCACCCGCGACGGCGCCCGCCACCTGTTCCCGAGCCTGCGGGCCGACGCGATCACCGGCGCGATCCGCTACTTCGACGGCCAGGTCGACGACGCCCGCCTGGTGGTCACGCTGGCCCGCACGGCGGCCAGCCTCGGCGCGGCCGTGGTCACCAGCGCCCGGGTGGTCGGCTTCGTGCGCGAGGCGCGCGAGGTGGTCGGCGTCCGGGTCCGCGACCTCGAGTCGCCCGACTCGCCGGAATTCGAGGTGCGGGCCCGCACGGTGGTCGGCGCCACCGGCGTCTGGAGCGACGACATGTCGCAGATGCTCAAGGACGTCGGCGTCCGCCCCGGCCTGCGGGTTCGTGCCTCCAAGGGCGTTCACCTGGTGGTGCCGCGCTCGGCGATCACCGGCGAGGCCGGGCTGATCCTGCGCACGCCGACCTCGGTGCTGTTCGTGATCCCGTGGGGCGGCCACTGGATCATCGGCACCACCGACACCGACTGGAAACTCGACCGCTCGCACCCGGCCGCCTCGGCCCGCGACATCCGATACCTGCTCGACCAGGTCAACACGGTGCTCGACCGGCCGCTGACCACCGACGACATCGAGGGCGTCTACGCCGGGCTGCGCCCGCTGCTCTCCGGCGAGGCCGACTCGACCTCGAAACTCTCCCGCGAGCACGCCGTGTTCGAGCCGATGCTGGGCCTGATGCTGGTCGCCGGTGGCAAGTACACGACGTACCGGGTGATGGCGGCCGACGTCATCGACCGGGCGGTGCGCCGGCTGGGTGGTCCGGCGCTGCCGTCGCGCACCGACCAGCTGCCGCTGCTCGGCGCGGACGGCTATGCCGCCGCCTGGCGCGATCGGCACGACACAGCCCGGCGGCACGGCGTCAGCGCCGGGGTGGTCGAGCATCTCCTCGAGCGGTACGGGACGCTGACCGTCCATCTGCTCGCGATGATCGCCGCCGAGCCCGGGCTGGCCACCCCGCTGACCGGCGCACCGGAATACCTGGCCGCCGAGATCGCGTACGCGTCGCTCGCCGAGGGCGCCCTGCACCTGGACGACGTGCTCACCCGCCGTACCCGCATCTCGATCGAGACCGCGCACCGCGGCACCGAGTCGGCCGCCCACGCCGCCGCGATCATGGGCGACGCCCTGGGCTGGGACAAGGCGGTGCGCGAGCGGGAGATCGAGCACTACCTGGCCCGGGTCGCCGCCGAGCGGCAGTCGCAGACCATGCCCGACGACCTGACCGCCGACGCGGCCCGGATAGGCGTGCCGGACGTCCGCGGCTTCGCGGCCGACCGGGGGATAGACCTCCTAGAGATCGATCTTTGATCCTCGTCGACGAGCCGCTCTGGCCGGCCCGGGGTCGCCTCTGGTCCCACCTGGTCAGCGACGTGTCGTACGCCGAGCTGCACGTGTTCGCCGAGATGCTGGGCGTGCCGCGCCGGGGCTTCGACCGGGATCACTACGACATCCCGGAGCAGCGGTTCCGCAGCGCGCTCTGGCTCGGCGCCACCCTGCTGCCCTCCCGCGAGCTGGCGTTCCGCCTGCGGGCGGCCGGATTACGCCGGCCTAAGCACCTCGCAGCTCGCGGGTGAGGTTGGCGCGCGCCTTCTCCTCCCAGGCCGCGCGCAGCGGCTCGAGGCGGTAGATCGACGGCAGCTCGAGCAGCGCCTTGAGCACCTGGGCCCGGCCGTCGCGGAAGGCGTCGTCGGGGACGTGCGCGTACTCCCGGCGGATGGCGGCGGTGTAGTCCGCGTACGCCTGCTCGTCGCTCGCCAGAATGGCCAGGTCGGCGTCGCAGAGCAGCTCGCCGTCGGGGTCGTCCTCCTCGGTGGCGTGTCCTGCCGTCAGCCCCACCAGCCGCGCCACCTCGGCCCCGGTCGCGGCCGGCACGCCCAGCGTCGCCAGCAGGCCCTCGGCGAACTCGGCGCTGTCCCGCTCGTTCGCGTCGCCGAGCGCCCGCGGGTCGTAGACGGCGTCGTGCATCCACGCCGCCAGCCGCACCCTTTCCGGATGCGGCGCGAGCCCGGCATAAAGATCCACCACATGGAGTACGGCCGACAGGTGCGCCACGGTGTGGTAGTGCCGCTGCGGCTCCGACCAGCGGGAGAGCAGGTACTGGCCGGCGGCCGTCAGATCGGCGTCGTCCGCGGTGGCGCCGGCCTGCCGGGCCGCCGTGCGGAACTCGTCCACGAGTGATGTCACGACCGCCATCCTGGCACGCCCGTCAGTAGGGTCTGAGTCCATGACGTCCGCGCCGGCCCGGCTCGTGGCCCGGTCGCGCGCCGGGCTGGCCGCGGGCCTGCACCGGGTGCGCGGCGGCCTGGCACTCGCCGTCCAGGCCGGGTTGGGCGCCGGGATCGCCTGGTTCCTCGCGCACGACGTGATCGGCCGCCCGGCGCCGTTCTTCGCACCGATCGCCGCCGTGATCACGCTGGCGTCCTCGGTCGGCCAGCGCGCCCGCCGCACGGTCGAGCTGGTCATCGGGGTGGCCATCGGCATCGGCATCGGCGACGCGCTGATCCTGCTGATCGGCAGCGGCCCGTGGCAGATCGGCCTGGTCGTGCTGCTGGCGATCCTGGTCGCGACCGCGGTCGGCGGCGGCACCCCGCTGGTCGTCCAGTCCGCCTCCTCGGCCGTGCTGGTGGCCACCCTCACCTCGGCCTCCGGCCTGCCCTGGACCCGTTTCTTCGACGCGCTGGTCGGCGGCGGGGTCGGCCTGGTGGTGATGACGGTGCTGCTGCCGCTCAACCCGCTCAGCGTCGTGCGGCGGGCGGCCGACCCGGCGCTGCGGGCCCTCGCCGACGGCCTGCACGACGTCGCGACCGGTCTGCGGGCCCGCGACCGGGACGAGATCGAGGCGACGCTGGTACGACTGCGCGCGGCCGAGACGTCGTTCGCCGCGTTCTCCACGGCGGTCACCGCGGCCCGGGAGAACGTCGCCTTCGCGCCCGCCCGCTGGCACACCCGGGGCGCCCTGGCCCAGTACGTGGACGGCGCGGCCCAGGTCACGTACGCGCTGCGCAACGTGCGGGTGCTGATCCGCCGGGTGAGCACCGGGCTGGGCGACGAGGAGAAGATGCCGCCGGTGCTGGCGACCGCCATCGAGCTGCTCGGGGACGCGGTCGACCTGCTGCGCCAGGAGTGGGCGCGGGCGGACGAGCCGCTGGCGGCACGGGAACGGGCGCTCGGCGCGGTCGCGGAGGCCGCCAAGGCGTACGACGAAGGGGTTGGCTTCTCCGGAGGCGTGGTGGTCGCCCAGATCCGCTCGACCGCCACCGATCTGCTGCGGGCGAGCGGGGTCGACTTCGCCGAGGCCCCGCGCCTGGTCCGGCGGGCCGCCGGCTGGCACAACCGCCCCCGGGCCACCCGGCGCTCCGGCCGCCGCCCGCCGTCTCCGGGCCATACCTGACCCGTCTTTCTTGATCGTCTGAGCGCACCGCGGGACCGCCCGCACCCGTCCGGGTGACTACGCTGGCGGGCATGGCCGACGTTTCACCGGGCGGGCCGCCCGACCCGAGCGCCCCCACCCAGGCCGTGCCCTACCCGGGCGCGCCGGGGTACCAGGGGTATCCGGCGTACCCGGCCGCTCCCGGCCCCGACTCGGCCTTGGCGATGCCCCCGGCCCTGGGGCCGTCCCCGCGCCGCCGGCAGTGGGATCGCATTCTCCCGATCGCCGGCGTGATCCTGTTCCTGGCGGCCGGCGCGATCAGCCTGCTGATCTACCTGGGCGTCAAGATCGGCATCACCGACCTCCTGGTCGGGCTGGGCGCCGCGGTCATCCCGGTCCCGCTGCTGGTGGCGGCGTTCATGTGG
Source organism: Paractinoplanes globisporus DSM 43857 (assembly GCF_000379645.1). Taxonomy (GTDB): domain Bacteria; phylum Actinomycetota; class Actinomycetes; order Mycobacteriales; family Micromonosporaceae; genus Actinoplanes; species Actinoplanes globisporus. The sequence continues at coordinate 333,499 of NZ_KB903306.1, read as the reverse complement.
CTCGACCGGTACGAACCGGAGCCGGTCCGCCACCTGGCGTTCTGCTTCGCCTGGGGCGCCGCGATCGCCACCGGGGTCGCCCTGCTGGTCAACAACGGGGCGTCCAAGCTCTTCGACTCGCTGGGCCTGTCCGACGCGCTGGTGGCCGTCCTGGTCGCGCCGTTCATCGAGGAGTCGATGAAGGCGCTCGGCCCGATCCTGCTCTTCTGGCGCCGCCGCAGCGAGTGGTCCGGCATCACCGACGGCATCGTCTACTGCGGCATGTCGGCGGTCGGCTTCGCCATGGTGGAAAACATCCTCTACCTCGGCAAGCACGGCTACGGCGCGGGCGTCGAGGAGTACGGCCCGGCCAGCGGCCTGCAGAACCTCTTCTTGATCTTCATCGTGCGCATCCTGTTCACGGGCTTCGCGCACCCGCTCTTCACCTCGATGACCGGCATCGGCCTGGGCATCTCGGCCCGCTCGGGCGACCGCCGGGTCCGCTGGCTCGCGCCGATCGCCGGCCTGCTCGTGGCGATGATCCTGCACGGCACGTTCAACCTGCTGCCCACGCTCGCGGCGACCCTCTCCCAGCCGCTGATCATGCTGTACGGCTACGTGGGCTTCATGGTCCCGTTCTTCTTCGCCGCGGTCGGCTTCGCCATCGCGCTGCGCGGCTGGGAGGGCCGCCTGACCGAGCGGGTGCTCCCGCTCTACGTCCGCACCGGCTGGTTCTCCCCGCCCGAGGTGGCGAGCCTGGGCAGCCTCGGCCGGCGGCACTCCGCCCGCCAGTGGGCCGAGCGGGTCGCCGGGCCGGTGGGCCAGCGGGCCATGCGCGACTTCCAGTTCGCCGCCACCCAGCTCGCCCTGCTGCGCGACGGCATGCAGCGCGGGCTGCACCGCAAGCCGGAAGAACAGCTGAAATCCACCACTGAGGAGCACCGCCTGCTGACGGAGCTGCAGTCCTATCGGCAGGAGTTCACGGCGAAGGACCCGACGACGCCGCAGGCCTTCTGGGACGGGGTGAACTACCACATCGTCTTCCCCGACGGCATCCAGCGCACGCTGCCGGCGCCGGCCGACCCGGTCGTCCCGGTCCCGATCCGCCTGCCGGTCTACTCGCCCTACGCCCCGGCGTACACGCCTCCGGGCCCGGGTTACGGGCCGCCGGGTTATGCGAACCCCGGTTACGGGCCGCCGGGTTATGCGGGTCCCGGCTATGCGCCTCCGGGCTACGCGGGTCCCGGTTACGCGGCGCCCAACCAACCGGCGCCGGGCTACGGATATCCGCCGCCCCCGGGTTACCCGGCTCCGCCGCCGTTCGCGCAACCCCCGTACCCGTACCCGTCGCCATCACCGAGCCCGACCACCCCGCCGGCGGACCCGAACCGCCCGGCGTAACCAACCTCAGAGGTAAAGGCCCGTCCCGTCGGACTCGACCCGGCTGGCCGCCACGGCGTGCACGTCACGCTCGCGAAGCAGCACGTACTCGCGGCCGTGGAGCTCGACCTCGGAGCGATCGTCCGGATCGAACAACACCCGGTCACCGACCACGATCGAGCGGACGTTCGGCCCGACACCGACGGCCGTGGCCCAGGACAGTCGCCGGCCGACCGACGCGGTGGCCGGAATCACGATCCCGGCGGACGATCGCCGTTCCCCCTCGCCGCCGTCCTGACGAACAAGTACACGATCATGCAACATCCGGATCGGCAGTCCGGCCTCGGTGCGGGTATCGGCGCTCACGCTTGCAGACGGTACGCCGCCGGTCGGTGCGGTTACCCGGCGGTGGCGGCGGGCACTCTGCGGCGCGGGACCACTACGGTGGTTACCGCGCGCCGCACCGCGGTGCCGCGACGGCAAGGGGGTAAGCCGGTTGAACCGCATGCAGCGTGTCCGTGACAACCTGCGTCGCGCGTACGACTCGGGTCGCGAGTCGGTGCGCCAGGCGCGCGCCGAGGAGGCGGTGGTGGAGCCGGACATCGACGACGATTTCGAGCCGCCGCCCCCGGAACCGCCGGCGGTCGTGCACGACTCGACGAACAGCCGCGACGACGCCGAGGTGCCGCACTCGCTGCGGATCGCGGCCGCCTGGAGCTGGCGGCTGATCGTGGTCGGCCTCGTCGGCTGGGCGCTGCTGCATTTCTTCGGCATGGTCAGCATCGTGGTGGTCCCGCTGTCGATCGCCCTGCTGCTGTCGGCCCTGCTCGCTCCGGCCGTCGGCTGGCTGCTCCGGCTGCGGCTGCCCCGCTCGCTGGCCACGTTCCTGGTGTTGATCTGCGGGCTCGCCGCGGTCGTCGGCACGTTGACCCTGGTGATCTCGCAGTTCATCGACGGCGTCCCCGAGCTGACCCAGAAGACCAGCGACGGCGTACGGCAGATTCAGGACTGGGCCCGGACCGGCCCGCTGCACCTGTCGGACGCCCAGGTGAACAACGCGATCGACAACGCGCAGGACTGGGTGAACACGCACACCTCCCAGTTGACCTCGACCGGCATCGCCACCGCGGCGACCCTGTTCGAGCTGGTCACCGGCATGCTGCTCGTGCTGTTCTCGACGTTCTTCTTCCTGCGCGACGGCCGGAAGATCTGGCGGTTCATCGTCCGGCTGTTCCCGGTGCAGGCCCGCTGGTCGCTGGCGGACGCCGGCGACGCCTCTTGGGCGACTCTCACCGCGTACGTGCGGGCGACGGTGCTGGTGGCGTTCATCGACGCGGTCGGCATCGGCACCGCCCTGGTGATCCTGAACATCCCGTTCCCGTTCCCGCTGGCCGCGCTGGTGTTCCTGGGCGCGTTCATCCCGATCGTCGGCGCGAGCGTGTCGGGGGCGGTGGCGGTGCTGGTGGCGCTGGTCGACCAGGGCTGGGTGATCGCGCTGATCGTGCTCGGCGCGGTGATCCTGGTGCAGCAGGTCGAGGGACACGTGCTGCAGCCGTTGATCATGGGCCGGGCGGTCGCGATCCACCCGCTTGTGGTGATCATCGGGATTGCCTGCGGCGCGACGGTGGCCGGGATCATCGGTGCACTGGTGGCGGTGCCGTTGATCGCCGTGCTGAACACGGGCGTCCGGCGGCTGACTCGGCGACGGCCGGAGGTGCCGTCGACCGCGGTGGTGGTCGGCGGCGGCACGACCGCGGAGACGTGAGAAGGGCGGGACCCGACGGGTCCCGCCCTTCTTCGAACAGAGCGCGGGCTAGGCCGCGGCCACGCTCAGCGCGACCTCGTTGACGCCACGGGTGGCGTCGACCGCCAGCTCGCCGTTGCCGGACCGGCTCAGCGCCCGCAGGGTCCACGACCCCGGCGCGGCGAAGAACCGGAACACTCCCTCGGGCGAGGTGACGACCTCGGCGGTGAACTCGCCGGAGGAGTCGAGCAGCCGCACGTACGCGCCGCCGACCGCCTCACCCTCGGCGGTGCTCACGATGCCGGTGATGACGGTTTCCTTTTCCAGGTCGACGCTTGCGGGGAGGGGCGCCGACTGGTCGGGTGCGGCGCAACCGGCCGCGACATTGGACGGGGAAGTCATGATCACGCCTTCCCGGGCTCGTCGCCGAGAGCGATCGGCACGGCGATGAGCGAGCCGTACTCGGTCCAGGAGCCGTCGTAGTTCTTCACGTTCTGCTGGCCGAGCAGTTCCTTCAGCACGAACCAGGTGTGCGAGGAGCGCTCGCCGATGCGGCAGTAGGCGATGGTGTCCTTGCTGCCGTCGAGGCCGGCCTCGCCGTAGATCTTGGAGAGCTCGTCGTCGGACCGGAAGGTGCCGTCCTCGTTGGCCGCCTTGCTCCACGGCACGTTGATCGCCGTGGGGATGTGGCCGGCCCGCTGCGACTGCTCCTGCGGCAGGTGCGCCGGCGCGAGCAGGCGGCCCGCGAACTCGTCGGGGCTGCGTACGTCGACGAGGTTCTTCACGCCGATGGCCTGCACGACCTCGTCACGGAACGCGCGGATCGTCAGGTCGGGCGCCTTGGCCTGGTAGCTCGTCTTGGCCCGGGCCGGCACGTCCTTCGAGTACGGCCGGGCGTCGAGCTCCCACTTCTTGCGGCCGCCGTCGAGGAGCTTGACCTGGTCGTGGCCGTAGAGCTTGAAGTACCAGTACGCGTACGCGGCGAACCAGTTGTTGTTGCCGCCGTAGAGCACCACGACGTCGTTGTTGGCGATGCCACGCTCGGAGAGCAGCGCCGAGAACTGCTCCTGGTTGACGAAGTCCCGCCGGACCGGGTCCTGCAGGTCCTTCTTCCAGTCGATCTTCACGGCGCCGGGGATGTGGCCGCCGTCGTAGGCGGTCGTGTCCTCGTCGACCTCGACGAAGACGATGCCCGGAGTTTCGAGGTTCTTCTCGGCCCAGTCTGCCGAGACGAGTGCGGTGTCGCGACTCATCGGTTCACTCCCTTGATGGGTGAGAGATGGGGGAAGAGTCAGCGCACGGAGGTTTTGTCGCACCCCGCGCGGGACCCTGGACAACAGATCTCGTGCTTGTGCGACGGCGCCACTGCCGGGCTTTGAAGAGCTAGAAGGTGCTCAGCACAAGTGGCCCCGTCAGATGACAGGGCGACACAGGCAGGCGGCCATGCGGCACAGGTCGACCGCACGCCTCTTGGTGAGCAACGGGCTCATGGAAAACGACCCTACCAGCGGTTCCAGACCGCGGAACAGCCTCGACCACGATCCGGGAACGAGTCTGCGGTCACAGCCCGGCCGAGTTGAGCGCCACGTCGGTCGCGCCCGCGGTGATTTTCAGGCCGTCGGCCTGCGGTTCCACCGACTTGAGCTTGAGATTCAGCGGCAGGGCCGGGACCTTCAGGTTGAAAGCCAGCTTCTGTACGTAGGAGTTGACGAGTCCCCGCACGAGCGCGTTATCGGGCAGACCCTCGGCCTTCACATCGCTGAAACTGACCTGGACCGTGTCGCCGTTGACCTTGATGGCCGCCGTGGCGCTCACCTTGACGGTCTGGCCGAGCACCTGGACGGGCGCCGAGCCGACGAGCTTGCCGTTCTGCTCGCCTAGCGTGACGCCCGGCTGGCCGATCAGCTGGCCGATCTGCGCGTAGTCGATGAGCCCGGTGCCGGTGACCGTGCCGGCGGTGATCTGCCCGTCCCCCGAGCGGATCGTCGAGAGCGGGGCCCGCACGTCGTTGGCCCGCACGTCGAGCAGCTTCATCCGGATCGTCCGGCCCTCCCCGGCCGGTCCCGAGAAGTCCGCGAGCTCGATCTTGATCTCGTGGTACAGGCCGCGGGCGACCTGGGTCAGGAACGGGAAGCCCTCGATCGTGACGTCCGGCTGCTCGCTCGTGCCCTTCTGGTCGGCGACCTGCTGGGCCACCCGGTCACTGATCGTCCGCTCCGCGTAGGAGGCGGCAACCCGGTCGGCCACCGCCAGCAGAGCGCCCACGATCAGCAGCAACACGATGAACGTGATCAACAGGCGCCTGCCCCACCGTCGCCGCGGCCGGACTCGCGCCCCGTACACCTCGCCCACCGGCCCTCCCAGGGATCGACTGTGGTGGACGGTACATGCCCTTTCCCAGGGTTTCCTGAAACGCCTATGACAGGTACCAGTGGGCCAGGGCGTAGGCGGCCGGCGCGGTCAGGGCGAACGCGCCCAGCGGGCCCTGCATGTGCCGGGCCACCCAGAAGGTCGGCGCGTCGCCGGCCAGCCGCCGGCCCGCCTCGCCGAAGTTGACCGCGAGGTCGACCAGGCTGGCGACCACCGCGGCGACCAGGCCCACGATGGCGCCCTTGGCCGGAGTGAAGGGCAGAACCAGCACGCTGCCCAGGCCGGCCGCGGCCAGCGTGCCGAGCATCGCGCCCAGCACCACCCCGGTCGCGCCGCGGGGCACCTGGAGGGCGATCCGCGGTTTCGGGAAGATCGCGTCGGTCACCCGGGCGACGAAGAGCGCCACCCCGGCGCCGGCCGCGCTGACGATCATCGTCTGGGTGCCGACGGGCTGGCGGGTGAGGACCATCGGGATCGCGTACGCCACGACGCCCAGCACGATCAATAGGGTCGTGCGCCAGGAGTCGGTGACCCGGGCACGGTCCTCGGCCCGGAAAAGCTGACCGATCAGCGCCACCACGAAGCCGCCGACGGCGACAAGGATCAGCGGGAGCAGTGCCGCGGGCGTACTCGTGACGGCAAGATAGTCGGCAGCCACCGCGACCAAACCGCTGACCGCGGCCGTCGCGCCCGCCGCCGGTGGGTGCAAGGCCATGATCCAGGCGAGCAGGTAGAGAAGCTGAACACCGAACAGGACGATCGCGTACGGGAGACGGTTGTCGGGCGCCGACGTCTGCGCGCCGAGCGCGAGGCCGAGACCGAGCAGCGCGGCGAACCCGGCGATGGCCAGCGACAGCTGCCGGCGGACCGGGACGAACTCGATCTCCTCGAATTCCTCCTCGTCCTCGCCGGGCTCGTCGCCGTTGTCGGACGGCGGGTCCTCGTCGGGCACGGCGCCGTAAAAACCGGCCGAGGGGCGGCCCGGACCGGAGCGCGCGATCTCGCGCGACGCGTCGGCATCCCAGGCGTCGTCCTGCGGCATGGAGGGGAACACGCCTGCGATGGTACTGAGCTGGCTGGCTCCGCTGCGCTCCGCGGGCGATCGCCCCTCTCACGCTGATGAGGAGGCAGCCAATTTCCGGCACCGCAAACCCCGCGGCGACGAAAATCGACTACCTCCTCATCAGCGGGGCGATCGCGGGCCGTGCCCTGATATGGGGTCCACGGTGATGACGGGGTTAGCTCCGGCATTCTGGATGATCACCAGCAAGCGCGGTCGTGTAAAAGGCTTGTTAAGAGTCGGCCATTCGGCCACCTTACGAGCGTTTACTACATCACTCGGCCGTTCGTTTAAGGCGTCGGACCTCATGTATCGGTTAAGGTAACGCCAGCCCACCCGTCGGTGACGCCGGGAAAAAGTCCTCCGGGAGCGGTTTCACGAAACACCGCATACCGGGTCACCCGAGCGGCCTGACGCCGCAAGGACGGAGGTGAGTGTGGAAATCCTTCTCTTGGTGACGGCACGTGCGGGCGAACCCTCGGCCGTGCTCCCCGCGCTGGATCTACTTCCCCACTCCGTACGCACCGCCCCCCGCGACGTCCGCACCCTGGTGTCCGGGCCGAGCCCCGACGCCGTGCTCGTGGACGCCCGCTCCGAGCTCTCCGAGGCGCGTGCCACCTGCCGCATGCTGCACGCCACCGGCATCGGCGTGCCGCTGGTCGCCGTGGTGACCGAGGCCGGGCTCATCGCGCTGAACGCCGACTGGGGTGTCGACGACGTCATCCTGGCCAGTGCCGGTCCGGCCGAGGTCGAGGCCCGGCTGCGCCTGGGCGTCGGCCGGCTCAACAACGCGACCGCCGGGGCCGGCGGCTCGATCCGCGCCGGCGAGCTCAACATCGACCCCGACACGTACGCGGCGAAGCTCAAGGGCCGCCCGCTCGACCTCACGTACAAGGAGTTCGAGCTGCTCAAGTTCCTGGCGCAGCACCCGGGCCGGGTGTTCACCCGCGACCAGCTGCTGCGCGAGGTCTGGGGCTACGACTACTTCGGTGGCACCCGCACGGTGGACGTGCACGTGCGGCGGCTGCGCGCCAAGCTCGGCTCCGAGTACGAGTCGATGATCGGTACGGTCCGCCAGGTGGGCTACAAGTTCGTGACGCCGCCCAACGGCCGCCAGCTGCCCGACAACGAGCCGGTCTCGCTGCCGGTCTAAGTTTGCCGTATGACGAAGATCCGGTCGGTTGACCGGCTGGACGCACCGGTGGTGGCCGACGTGCTCGCGTTGGCCACCGCCGCGGAGCAGGCGGACGGGGTCTATCCGCTCTCCGAGGACGTGGTTCTTCGCGTACGCAATGGGGGCGGAACCCACCTGCTCGCGTTGGCGGACGACGGTGCCCTTGCCGGCTATGCCTTTGTAGATTCCGCAAATTCTGGGGAACTGGTCGTTCACCCCGGATACCGTCGGCGCGGTTATGGATCGGCGTTGCTGGCCGCCGCGGGTGACGGGGAGCTGGCCTTCTGGGCTCACGGCGACTCACCCGGCGCCGCCGCCCTAGCCACCAAATCCGGATTCATCCGTTCTCGGGTGCTATGGCAGATGCGGCGGTCTCTTGCCGATTTTTCCGCCGAGGCGATCCTGCCTGACGGCGTGACGCTGCGACACTTCCGCCCCGGTCACGACGAGCAGGCCTGGCTCGCGGTCAACGCCCGGGCCTTCGCCCACCACCCCGAACAGGGCCGCTGGACCCTCGACGACCTGCGCCTGCGTGAGGCCGAGCCGTGGTTCGACCCGGCCGGTTTCCTGCTCGCCGTCGACATCGAGGACACGCTGCTCGGCTTCCACTGGACCAAGGTCCATCCGCCGGCCGGCGACGACCCCGCGCTCGGCGAGATCTACGTGCTCGGCGTCGACCCCGGCGGACACCGGCGCGGGCTCGGCGCCGCGCTGAGCGTGGCCGGCCTCCGTCACCTGGCGGACACCGGCCTCACCCAGGCCATGCTCTATGTCGACGAGTCGAACGGAGCGGCGGTCAGTCTCTACCGCAAGCTCGGCTTCGACATCTACAAGACCGACATCATGTACTCGCGGCGCGGGTGATCACTTCGGTGAGCACCCGGTGCGCGGCGGCCAGGTCGTTCTCGTCCATCCCCGCGTAGAGCCGCGTCGTGGTCTCGGCGACCTGCTCGGCGACCCGCTGATAGAGCTCGGTTCCCGCGGGGGTGATCGCCCCCTCGACCAGCAGCCCGCGCATTTGCAGGCCGCGCACCAGCGCGGCGGCCGCGTCGGCGTCGAGATTCAGCTGCGGCTGACTCGCGAGAAAGCCCGCGAGGTCGTCCGCCCGGCGCGCGATCGCCACGCGCAGGGCCACGTACTCGTTGCTGTCCAGCCCGCTGCCCGCGAGCGTCCGGTCGAGCAGGGCGCGCACCGCGCCCTGCGCCTCGGCGATGGTCTGTCCGGTCAAAGTGGGCATGTCACTCCAATCCCAGCAGCACACGAAGGGTGTCGGCGAGCTCCCGGGCGCGTACGCCCTCCGGCCCGCCGATCGGCGCGGTCAACTCGGCCTGCAGCCCCCGGACGACCGGAATCGCCTGGCCGATCACCTCGACACCGCGCGTGGTGAGCGCGAGCCCGAAGGCCCGCGGATCGTGCGGATGGCGGGCCCGCTCGAGCAGGCCCGCCTGCTCGAGCCCGCGAGCCACCTTGGAGACGTACATCGGCTCGAACCCGGCCCGCTCGCCGAGCTCCCGCTGACTAGGGGTCAGCCCCTCACGACCCATGCCGTACAGGGTGGCGAGCAGCGAGTACTGCGCGTGGGTGAGCCCGACCGGCGCCAACGCCCGATCGACGGCGGCCCGCCACCGGTTGGTGACCCGCCACAACAACGCCCCCACCGTCTCCATGTCCCAAGCTAAACATGGCAACCATAAACATGGCAACTATCCCGTCGCTATGGGACGACGGTGACCGGCCAGCGGCCGTAGCGGACCAGGCGGACGGCGAGTGAGCCGGCGATGCGGTGGCCGACGCTGGCCGAGGAGCCGACGATGACCGCGTCGGCGCGGGTTTCCTTCGCGACCTCGGCGAGCACCGTGAGCGGGTCGCCCTGGCGGACGATGAGCTCGGTGTGCGCGCCCCACGCGCCGATCTCGGCGCGCAGCTGGCGTTCCGTCTCCTCCTGCGCCTCCAGCACCGCCTTCATCGCCATGCCACTGTGGTCGGCCAGGGTGATCAGTGTGGTGGGCGCGCTGCGGGCCCAGACCGCGATCAGGCGGGTGCGCTGCCGCCGGGCCAGGCCGGCCGCGTAGGCCGCGGCGCGCATCGACGTGGGGGAGCCGTCCACTCCGACGAGGATCGCGCCGGGGCCGTCGGTGCCGAGTTCGAAGGAACCCATGGCGGCAACCTAAGCCCGGCGCGCGGTGGCCGGCACCACCGTGTGCGGCTGGCGCGGAGACCGCTTCGGCGCCCCTCCCGGAACCATAGCTGCATAATACAGCTAAATGGTTGAAGATTAGAGTCTCACGCGTCACGGGACGGACAAGCGCGGGTCTCGGGGCGATAAACACCCGGGCGACATAAAAGACATGTACGACTTCTTTCACCGGGTTAACGGAACGGACAACTCGGGCTCGTCAGAAAGCAAACTTGAGTGGCATACGTGTTCACCACGCGTTCATTTGCGGCCGGGTAACCGGCTACCTGGCCCTCCTAGCTTCGGGGTGTGCCGATGAGAGATCGGCATGCGCACCTCACCCCGAAGGGACAATCGTGAAGTTCCAGCGGTCCGGTTACCTGGCCGGCATTGCTTTGACTGCGACGCTCGCGCTCGCCGCCTGCGGCTCGGACAACAACGACGGTGGTACCGGGAGCACCGGTGCTTCCGCGGCCCCTGGCAGCTGCGGCACCGGCAGCCTCACGGCGCAGGGCTCGACGGCCCAGAAGAACGCCATGGACGAGTGGATCAAGAACTACCAGGCGCAGTGCTCCGGCGCGAAGGTCGACTACCAGGGCACCGGTTCCGGCGCCGGCGTTCAGGCCTTCATCTCCGGGACGGCCGACTTCGCCGGTTCCGACTCGGCCATCAAGGAAGACGACCTGACCAAGGCCAGCGCCAAGTGCGGCAGCGGCCCGGCGATCAACCTCCCGATGGTGGTCGGCCCGATCGCGGTCGTCTACAACGTGGACGGTGCCGACAACCTCCAGCTCGACGCCTCGACCATTGCCAAGATCTTCTCCGGCAAGATCACCAAGTGGAACGACCCGGCGATCGCCGCCCTGAACTCGGGCGCCAAGCTGCCGTCGACCGCCATCCAGGCCGTCCACCGCTCGGACGAGTCGGGCACCACCGACAACTTCACCAAGTACCTGAGCAAGGCCGCCGAGGCCGACTGGACCTTCAGCAACGCCAAGGCGTGGAAGGCCCCGGGCGGCACCGGCGCCAAGGGCTCCGACGGCATCGCCAGCCTGGTGAAGAGCACCCCCGGCACGATCAGCTACGTCGAGCTCTCCTTCGCCGAGAACAGCGACCTGAAGAAGGCGAAGATCAAGAACGGCGCCGGTGAGTTCACCGAGCTGACCGGCGACAGCGCCGGCAAGACCATCGAGGGTGCCAAGGTCACCGGCACCGGCAACGACCTCACGCTGTCGATCGACTACAACACCAGCACCGCCGGTGCGTACCCGATCGTCCTCGTCACTTACGAGATCGCCTGTGAGAAGGGTTCGCCGAAGGCCGCCGACATCAAGGCCTTCCTGAACTACACCTCGAGCACCGGTGGCCAGTCCGCGCTCGGCGACCTCGGCTACGCCCCGCTGCCCGAGTCGGTTCGCGCGAAGGTGGCGACCTCGGTCGCCGCCATCAGCTGACCCGGAACCACCAGCTGATAAGTCAATCCCTCCGAGACGACAGCGAGCGAGCAGATGGGTGACAACCCCTCCGGCTCGACGAACGCCCCAGCCGGCGGACCGGGTGTGACAGGACGTCACGCCCGGGCCGCCGGCAACGGCGTTTCGCCGAGTAGTTACGACGAACCTCCGATTGGCGGCGGGGGCGCCCTGCCCAAGAAGGCCCGGTTCTCCATGGAGACCGGGTTCCGTGGCCTCTCCACCTCGGCCGGCGCGATGGTGCTGGTCATCATCGTGGCCATCGCGATCTTCCTGATCGCGAAGGCCGTCCCGGCCCTGCGCGCCAACACGGTCAACTTCTTCAGCTACGAGCAGTGGTTCCCGAACGACGCGCAGCCGAAATTCGGCATCGCGGCCATCGCGTTCGGCACTGTGCTCTCCTCGGTGATCGCTCTGATCGTCGCGGTGCCGATCGCGCTGGGCATCGCGCTGTTCCTCTCGCACTACGCCCCCAAGCGGCTGGCCAACCCGCTCGGCTTCTCGATCGACCTGCTCGCGGCCGTGCCGAGTGTCGTCTTCGGCCTCTGGGGCCGCGACGTGTTCGCCCAGCCGGTGCAGGACTTCTCGATCTGGCTCAACAAGTACTTCAGCTGGATCCCGCTCTTCGGTGGCGACGGCCCGTTCGGGCGCTCGATCATGCTCGGCTCCCTGGTGTTGGCGATCATGGTGCTGCCGATCATCATTTCCCTCTCTCGCGAGGTCTTTCAGCAGACCCCGACAGCGAACGAGGAGGCGGCTCTCGCCCTGGGCGCCACCAAGTGGGAAATGATCCGCACCGCCGTTCTGCCGTACGGCAAGCCCGGCGTGATCGCCGCGGTCATGCTCGGCCTCGGCCGGGCCCTCGGCGAGACCATCGCCCTGGCGATGACCCTCGGCACGGTCTTCAACATCTCGTTCAACCTGATCCAGACCGGCGGTAACTCGATCGCCGCCAACATCGCCAACACCTTCGGCGAGGCCAACGACACCGGCCGCGGCGCACTCATCGCCTCCGGTCTGGTGCTGTTCGCCATCACTCTGGTGGTCAACATGGCGGCCCGCGCGATCATCTACCGCCGTCGCGAGTTCCGGGACGCCGCCGCATGAGCACGATGACGCAGAGTGATCTCCCCGGCGTCGGGATGACGCCGGGCAACATCCGCAGCAAAAAGCTGCCGCTGGCCATGAACCTCGCGGTCGCGGTCGTCGCGTTCGGGCTCGCCGCCGCGATCGTGTACGGCTTCGGCATCGGCAACTGGGTGCTGGTCGTCGTGCTCGGCTGGGTCCTCTACCTGGTCGGCCTCCTGATCGCCGCGAGCCGGGTCGAGGGTCGCCGCGCGGCCCGCAACCGGGCCTGGCGGTCGCTGATCTACTCGGCCTGCATCCTGGCGATCCTGCCGCTGGCCTCGGTGGTCTGGACGCTGATCTCCAAGGGCGTCCAGCGCCTGGACGGCGACTTCTTCAACTCGTCGATGAACAACATCGGCGCGCGTGACCCTGGCGGCGGCGCGTACCACGCGATCATCGGCACGATCCAGCAGGTCGGCATCGCCACCATCATCGCGGTGCCGCTGGGCGTGCTCGGCGCGATCTACCTGGTCGAGTACGGCCGGGGCCGGTTCGCCAACACGGTCCGCTTCTTCGTCGACGTGATGACCGGTATCCCGTCGATCGTGGCCGGTCTGTTCATCCTGTCGTTCTGGGTGCTGATCGTGAGCCCCTGGTTCAACAACGGTGAGCCGCGCTTCTCCGGCTTCGCGGCCGCGCTGGCCTTGTCGGTGCTGATGTTGCCCACGATCGTCCGCTCGACGGAGGAGATGCTGCGCCTGGTGCCCGGGCCGCTGCGGGAGGGCGCCTACGCGCTCGGTGTGCCGCAGTGGAAGACGATCCTCAAGATCGTCGTGCCGACCGCGCTTCCCGGCATCGTCACGGGTGTCATGCTCGCCATCGCGCGTGCGGCGGGCGAGACGGCCCCGGTTCTCCTGGTCGCCGGCGGCGCTGCCGCGATCAACTTCGACCCGTTCAACGGCAACCAGTCCTCGCTGGCACTCTTCGTGTACCAGCAGGCCGGAGACGCCTCGAAGTACGCCCCGGCGCGGGCCTGGACGGCCGCGCTGACCCTGGTCGCGATCGTCCTGATCCTCACGATCGCCGCCAAGATGCTCGCCCGTCGCAACAGTTTGACCCGTTAAGAGGTATCTCCCATGGCCAAGCGCATCGAGGCGAGCAACGTCACCTCGTACTACGGCTCGTTCAAGGCTATCGACAGCATTTCGATGACCGTCGAGCCCAAGTCCATCACCGCCCTGATCGGCCCGTCCGGCTGCGGCAAGTCCACGTTCCTCCGGTCGATCAACCGGATGCACGAGGTGCTGCCGGGCGCCCGCATCGAGGGCCGGCTGACCATCGACGACCAGAACATCTACGACGCGGACGTGGACGTCACCGCCGTCCGCCGCATGATCGGCATGGTCTTCCAGCGGCCCAACCCGTTCCCGACAATGTCGATCTACGAGAACGTCGTCGCCGGCCTCAAGCTCAACGGCGTCAAGAAGAAGTCCCACCTGGACGACGCGGCCGAGGCCTCGCTGAGGTCGGCGAACCTCTGGGAAGAGGTCAAGGACCGGCTCGGCCGGCCCGGCGCCGGTCTCTCCGGCGGCCAGCAGCAGCGCCTCTGCATCGCCCGCACCATCGCGGTCGAGCCGCAGGTCGTGCTCATGGACGAGCCCTGCTCGGCGCTCGACCCGATCTCGACGCTGGCGATCGAGGACCTGATGTTCAAGCTGAAGGACCGCTTCACGATCATCATCGTCACGCACAACATGCAGCAGGCCGCCCGGGTCAGCGACAAGACCGGGTTCTTCTCGATCGACAAGACGGGCGACCCCGGCCGCCTGATCGAGTACGACGACACGCAGAAGATCTTCAGCAACCCGACGCAGAAGAAGACCGAGGACTACATCACCGGTCGCTTCGGCTGAGTCTCACGAGGTTTCACGACGGCGGGAGCGCTATGTGCAAGATGGCGCTCCCGTCGTCCTTCACTTCCACGCGCGGCATGACCGGGGTCACCGCATCACGGCGACTCGCGGCCGCGATGACTTCCGCGATTTTCCCGTACGCGAGCAGAGAGTTCACGGTCGACCTCGTAGGTGGGAGCATGGCCAGGCCGTTGGCGGCCGCCGGGCTGACCCACGTGGCCGACTCACTCTCCCCGGACACGTCGCGCGCCGTCTGGTCCTGCGGCAGGAGAGCGACGAAAAACCAGGTGTCGAACCGCTTGGGCTCGAATTCCGGCGTGATCCACCGCGCCCACGGCAGCAGCAGGTCGTCGCGCAGTCGCAGTCCGCGCCGCCGGAGCAGCTCCGTCATGGTCAGCTCGCGCGCGGCCAGGGCGGCCCGGTCGGCCTCCCAGTCCTCGGCGCTGACGTCGCCGACCACCCCGTTTCCCCCGGCGGCTTCACTCCCGTGGGTGACGATGCCGGTCAGGCTGCCGTCGCTGACCGTGCGGTCGGGCTCGCCGACCGGGCCGGCCAGCAGAATGCCGGCCTCCTCGAACAGCTCGCGGGCCGCCGCGCCGACCACGGCCCTGGCCTGCTCGTCGGGGATGCCGAGGTGGTGCGACCAGTCCGGACGGATCGTCTCGGGCCGGTCGGACGGATCCACGCCGCCGCCGGGGAAGGCGTAAAGGCCGCCGAAAACCATCGTCGCGGCGCGCTTCAGCACGTACAGCTGAAATGTCTCGCCCTCGGGGCGCAGGAGAACGACGGTGGCCGCGGGCTTGGGGGTTGCTGGGTCTCCGCGGAACTCGCGGGCCCGGCGCACCATGGCCTCCGGAATCGGAAAACTCAGGGTCGCGGGGTTCGAGTCGGTCACGGCTCGATCCTCGCACTATCGGAGGCCATCGGAGGGATACGGTACTGATCATGACCGAACAGAAGGTCCGCTGGGGCATCGTCGGCCCCGGCGGGATCGCCGCCCAGTTCGCCAAGGACCTCCCGCTGGTGGCGGGCGCCGAGCTCGCCGCCGTCGGGTCGCGGTCACTCGAGACCGCCACCGCGTTCGCCGAGCGGTACGGCTTCGCCCGCGCCTACGGTTCCTACGCCGAGCTCGCCGCCGACCCGGACGTGGACGTCGTCTACGTGGCCACCCCGCACGCGCAGCACTTCGCCGCGGCAATGCTCTGCGTCGAGGGCGGCAAGGCCGTGCTGGTGGAGAAGCCGATCACGCTGGACCTCGCCTCGGCGGCCCAGCTGATCCAGGCCGCGCACACCAGGAACGTCTTCCTCATGGAGGCGATGTGGATGCGCCTCAACCCGGCCGTCCGCCGGGCCGCCGAGCTGGTCGAGGAGGGCGCGATCGGCTGGGTGAGCGCGATCCACGCCGACTTCGGCCTGCAGGGACCGTTCCCGGCCGAGCACCGCCTGCGCAACCCGCAGCTGGGCGGCGGCGCGCTGCTCGACCTCGGCGTCTACCCGATCAACTTCGCTCACCTGTTCATGGGCAACCCGACCGTGGTGAAGTCGTGGGCGCACCTGACCCCCGAGCGCGTCGACGAGAACACCGGCGTACTGCTCGGCTGGGAACCCGGCGCGGTCGCGGCCCTGACCTGCAGCATCAACGGCGAGAGCCGCAACGCCGCGTCGATCACCGGCACCGACGGCCGGATCGACTTCGGCCCGGGCTTCTGGGTGCCGCGCGAGTTCACCCTCACCCGATCGGGTAAGGCGCCGGAGACGTTCTCGTTCCCGTTCGACGGAAACGGCTACCAGTTCGAGGCGGCCGAGGTGCAGCGCTGCATCCTGGCCGGCGAGCGGGAAAGCCCGCTCATGCCGCACGCGACCACATTGGAGGTCATGGGCCTCCTCGACACGATCCGCGAGGAGATCGGCGTCGCGTACTGACTACAGTGGCTCCATGCCGTCGAGAAAGGTCGGCGGCAAGCCGACGTCCAGCGATGTGGCCGCGGCCGCGGGTGTCTCCCGGTCCGCCGTCTCGTTCGCGTTCAACAACCCGCAGCGCATCTCGGCGGCCACCCGCGAACGGATCCTCGCGGTGGCCACCGAGCTCGGGTACACCCCCAACACGCTGGCCCGGATGCTGCAGGCGGGCACCACGAACTCGATCGGCGTCCTGCTGCCGCAGCGCCTGGCCCAGATCCTGGAGAACCCGTACTACGCCCGCTTCCTGATGGGTGTCGGGCAGATCTGCGACCAGGAGGGCTACACGCTCCTGCTCACCCCGCCCTTGCAAGACTCGGTTCTCAAGGCCATCCCGTACGCGGCGGTGGACGGCTTCATCGTCTGCGGGCTCGAGACCGAGGGCGCCGAGGTCGTCGAGCTGGAGCGGCGCGACATCCCGTTCGTGCTGATCGACTCCGACCGGTACGAGAACGCGCCGAGCGTCGAGGTCGACGACCGCGGCGGTGCCCGCGAGGTCACCCGGTACCTCCTGGAGCTGGGCCATCGCCGCCTCGGGGTGCTCTCGATCGACCCGGGCGCCGACGTCGCCACCCGCGGTTATCGCGGGCCCCTCGGCCGCCGGATGACCGGCATCACCGAGGCGCTGGCCGGTTCGGACCTGACCATGGCCGACGTGGCGCTGGCCGAGGTGCCGGTGACCCGGGTCGACGGCTATCGGGCCACCAAGGCGCTGATGGCCGGCGATCCCCGGCCGACCGCGATCATGGCCCTCTCCGACGTGCTCGCGTACGGCGCGGTCGACGCGCTGCAGGAGCTCGGGCTGTCCGTGCCCGATCAGGTCTCGGTGACCGGTTTCGACGACCTCGCCGAGTCGGCCTGGTTCCGGCCGCGGCTGACGACGGTGCGCCAGCCCATCGTCACGAAGGGCCGTAGCGCCGCCTCGTTCCTCATCTCCGCCATCCGGGGGGAGGACCAGCATCCCCATCAGCTGCTCGGCACCTCGCTGATCGTTCGTGACTCGGCGGTCAAACCGTTGATGTAACACGAGTTAGTAACCTGATACCGTCGCGTCATGAGCGATCTACCCCCGGCCTGGTGGCGCGACGCGGTGATCTATCAGATCTATCCGCGCAGCTTCGCCGACGCGAACGGCGACGGCATCGGCGACCTGCCCGGCATCCGCAGCCGGCTGCCCTACCTGCGCGACCTGGGTGTCGACGCGGTCTGGCTCTCGCCGTTCTACCTGTCCCCGCAGGCCGACGCCGGCTACGACGTCGCCGACTACCGCACCGTCGACCCGATCTTCGGCTCGATCGACGACGCCCGGTCCCTCGTCGCCGACGCCCACGACCTGGGCCTGCGCGTGATCGTGGACCTGGTGCCCAACCACTCGTCCGACCAGCACGAGTGGTTCAAGCAGGCGCTCGCCGGGGGCCCCGGCTCGCCGCTGCGCGCCCGGTACCACTTCCGCGAGGGCCGCGGTTCGTCCGGGGAGTTGCCGCCCAACGACTGGCCCTCGATCTTCGGCGGGCCGGCCTGGACCCGGGTGGCCGACGGCGAGTGGTACCTGCATCTGTTCACTCCCGAGCAGCCCGACTTCAACTGGGATCACCCGGCCGTCGCCGACGAGTTCCGTACGATCCTCCGCTTCTGGCTCGACCTCGGCGTCGACGGATTCCGGATCGACGTGGCGCACGGCCTGGTCAAGGAGAAGGGCCTGCCGGACATCGGTCGGGACACCACATGGCACCTGCTGGACGTCGGCGAGAGCCCGTGCTTCGACCAGGACGGCGTGCACGACATCTATCGCAGCTGGCGCGCGATCCTCGACGAGTACCCCGGCGACCGGATCGCCGTGGCCGAGGCCTGGGCGCCCACGCTGGCCCGGGTCGCCGACTACGTGCGTCCCGACGAGCTGCACCAGGCGTTCAACTTCAGCTACCTGAGCACCGCGTGGAAGGTCCCCGCCCAGCACTCCATGATCGACGCCTCGCTCACGGCCAACGACGCGGTCGGCGCGCCCACCACCTGGACGCTTTCCAACCACGACGTCGTACGGCACAGCAACCGCTTGATGCAGGAGGAGCAGGGCGAGGTCGCCGGCAAGAAGCCCACCGAGGTCGACCCGATCGCCGGCCTCCGCCGGGCCCGCGCCGCCTCGCTGCTGCTGTTCGCGCTGCCCGGCTCGGCCTACCTCTACCAGGGCGAGGAGCTGGGCCTGCCCGAGGTCGTCGACCTGCCGCCGGAGGCACGCCAGGACCCGGCGTTCCACCGCGCCGACGGCCAGGACGGCTACCGCGACGGGTGCCGGGTGCCGATCCCGTGGTCGGGCACGTCCGCGCCGTACGGTTTCGGCCCGGACGGCGGCCCGTCATGGCTGCCGCAGCCCGACTCGTGGGCCGAGCTGAGCGTGGCCGCCCAGGACGGCGTGCCCGGCTCGACGCTGACCATGTACCGCGACGCGCTGGCCCTGCGCCGCAAGGTCGTCGCCGGCCCGGAGCCCCTGACCTGGCAGGACGCGCCGGAGGGGATCCTCGCCTTCGACCGCGGCGCCAACTTCCGCTGCACGGTCAACATGACCGCGTCGCCGGTGCGCCTGCCCGCGCCGGGGGAGCTGCTCATCGCCAGCGGCCCGGTCACCATCGAGGACGACACGATCGTGATCCCGCCCGACACGACGGTCTGGTGGTCGCTGTAGCAGTCACCGGGTGAGGTGCCGGCCCCCGGCCAGGGACAGCACCTCACCGTTGACGTGCCCGTTCGCGGCCGAGCCGAGGTAGGTGACCGCGGAGGCGACTTCCTGGGGCGTACAGATGCGGCCGGTCGGGGTCTTGGCGCCCTCGGCGTCGATCACGGATCGTCCGAAGCCCGGGGTGGTCAACGCCCGCTCGGTGAGCGTGAAGCCCGGCCGCACCACGTTGGTGAGGATGCCGTGCCGGGCCTCTCGCGCGGCGAGCACGCGGGCGGCCGTCTCGAGCGCGCCCTTGGCCGCCGGATAAGACGCGGCGGCCGGCAGCGGCTGCTCCACCACGTCGGAGGAGATCAGCACGATCCGGCCCCAGCCGGCCGCCCGCATCCCGGGCAGGACCGCCTCGACCAGCGCCAGCGTGCCGACCACGTTGGCCGTGAGGCCGTCGAGAAGCGACTCCCACGTGTCGGCCGCGGCCCGCTCCGGCCAGGCCACGGCGTTCGCGACCAGCACCGCCACCGGGCCGAGCCCTTCGGCCACCCGCGTGATCGCCTCCGCGGGCTGCTGGCTCAGGAGCCCGCCGGCCTGACCGTCTCGGAGCTGGCCTGCCGCCTCGGCGTCGAGCCACCCACCGCCACCCGCGGCCTGTCCCACTTGGGCGGCGGCGGCTGGTTCCGCAGAGAGGCGGTCCCCGGCGACCGCCGCCAGGTCCGCATTGTCGTGACGGAGGCCGGCCGCGACGTCCTCCCCGAGATCGAGCAGGTCTGGTCCGACCTCGCCGAGCTGGCCCTGGACCCGACCGCCCCCGATCGCCGCGACCAGGCCCTCACCGTCCTGGAGGAGGCCAGCGACCGTCTACGCGGCGCAATCGGCGACGGCCCCCTGGCCGAGTAGCGGCGGCTATCGACTCTGTGGTCGAGCCGGGGCGGGGCGCCGCGGTGCCGACTCTCGCGTGTCCCACCGGGTGCTGGCGAGCTGGCGCTCCGTCGACGTCAACAGGTCGAACACGTCACGGGCGAGGTAGGCGGTGGTACCCCGGTCGACCTGTTTCCGGCCCAGGATGCCCGCCTCCGCGAGATCCTCCAGTGCGGCCCGCGCGGCCGGGAAGGAAAGCCCCAGGAGGCGCTGCGCCGACTGAGTGGTGAGCACCGGCGCCTCCGGTAGCAGCGGCAGCAGCCTCATCACCGCGGAATCCGCCCGCGGCTGGGGGCGCGCGCCCGCGCGTAGCCGGTGCGCCGAATGTCGCTCCGCCCACAGGCGTTGGAGCTCGGCGAGCTGGGTGACGAACTGCCGCGCCTGCTCGACGGCCACGCTGACGGCTTGGAGGAAGGTCTCGAACCACTGAGCGACACCCCCCGCCGCCTCCGGGCTGCCCGCGGCGCCGAGGTACCGGTAGGCGGTCAGCCCTTGGATGTACTCCTGTGACCTGGTCAGAAGGACGAGGCTGACCGGCAACACGGCCGTGCGGGTGAGCCCGCGGCGAGTCAGAACGGTGTGGATCAGCGCCCGGCCGACTCGTCCGTTGCCGTCAGCGAACGGGTGAATAGTCTCGAACTGGGCGTGAACGAGCGCGGCCTGCAGGAGCGGCGCGTGAACCGCCCCGCTCAGGTAGTCGGCCAGATCCTCGATCAGCCGAGGGACCTCCTCCGGAGGTGGGGGCACGAAGTCGGCGGTGAGCGGATGCCAGTCGCTGCCGCCGATCCAGTTCTGGCGATCGCGAAGACCCTGCTGGGGATGCTCGGGGAGGAGTGCCTGGTGGAGGTCGCAGAAGCTTCGCGGTTTGATCGCGTCGCACTTGGCCAGATCACCGGCGGCCTGCCGCAGGGTGACGATGTTGTTGGCAACCAGCCGAGCGTTCTCGGTGAATCCGGCGATGGGAGTCTGCTCCATGGTCGCCAACTCGGCGAGCGCCACCTGTTGTGCCGAGACCTGGAGTCCCTCGATGCGGGACGAGGCGATCGCCTCCGAGCGCAACAGGAACCGGGCAAGGCTTTCCAGGCCCATGGAGGCGGGTGCGTCGGTCAGCCCGCGGACGGCGTTCTCCACCTGAGCGGCCGTCCTCGCCAGCGTCGGGCTCAGCACGATCGGCCTGGTGAGCAGGTCGTCGGGAACATAGGTTTTGAAGTGTCCGCCGCGCTGATCCCGGCGCGCTGGGGCGTGCCAGGAGATGTCCCAATGTGCTTCGCGGAGCTCAGCCATCGTCGCTAACCTTTACTGAACCGGCACTCTGTTAAAGGATAGCCACTAAGGTTACATGGGCTGCCGATCCATTCAAGGAAAACGCCCATCGCGGCCGAGTCGGATGGCCGACTGATCAGGCGAAGAGGGGGCGGGTGGCGAAGTAGCAGAGGGCGGCGAGCAGGCCGGCGCCCGGGAAGGTGAGGAGCCAGGCGCCGACGATGTTGCCGGCCACGCCCCAGCGGACGGCGGAGAGCTTCTTGGTGGCGCCGACGCCCATGATGGCCGAGGTGATCGTGTGGGTGGTGCTGATCGGGGCGCCCAGGCCGATGCCGAAGGTGAAGAGCAGGGTGCTCGCGACGGTCTCGGCGGCGAAGCCCTCGGGTGGGCCCAGGTCGATGATTTTCCGGCCCAGGGTGCGGATGATGCGCCAGCCGCCCGCGTACGTGCCGAGCGCCAGCACCGTCGCCGACGTCCAGTACGTCCACTGCGGGATGTCCGTGGTCGTGTCCTGATAGCCGCCCACGTAGAGGGCCAGGACGATCACGCCGATCGTCTTCGCGGCGTCCTGGAGGCCGTGGCCGATCGACATTGCGGCCGCCGACACCGTCTGGGCGTACCGGAAACCGCGGTTGAGCTTGCTCGGACGGCCGGTTCGGAAGATCCACATCAGGGCGAGCATGAACAGGAAGCCGGCGACGAAGCCGGCCAGGGGTGACGCCACCATCGGGATGACGACCTTGTCGAGGATGCCGTCCCACTTCACTGTGTAGCCGGCGCCGAGGGCCGCGCCGACCAGGCCGCCGATCAGCGCGTGCGTCGAGGATGACGGCAGGCCGAAATACCAGGTGACCAGGTTCCAGAGGATCCCGCCGATCACGCCGGCGAAGACCACGCCGAGGCCGCTCATCGTCTGCGGCACGTCGATGATGCCGCTGCCGACGGTCTGCGCGACCTTGCCGCCGAAGTGGGTGCCGATGAAGTTGCCGGCCGCGGCCATCAGCAGCGCCACGCGCGGGGTCAGGGCGCGGGTGCTGACGCTGGTGGCGATCGCGTTGGCCGCGTCGTGGAAGCCGTTGGTGTAGTCGAACACCATCGCCACCACGATCACCGCGAGGACGGCGACGAACTCGGCGGACAAGGTCTACGACTCCTTGACCGCGATGGTTTCGACCGTGTTCGCCACGTGCTCGAAGGCGTCGCAGGCGGCCTCGAGCTCGTCGGCCACCTCCTTCATCTTGAGCACGGTGAGCGCGTCGTACTCGCCGGAGAAGAGCCGGACAAGCAGCATCCGGTACGCCCGGTCGCCGTCGTTCTCGAGCCGGTTGATCTCGATCCAGTACTCGTCGAGACCCTTCATCGAGCGCAGCCGCGGCATCGCCTCGGCGGTCACCTTGGACTGCTGGTCGAGCACGTTGATGAGCTCGTGCATCTCGCGCGGCAGCGAGGGCAGCTCGGTCAGCCCGTACAGGTAGAGGAGGTTGCCGACCGCCTCGAGGTGGTCCATCACGTCGTCGAGCTGGGAGCCGAGCGAGTAGATGTCGGCCCGGTCGAACGGGGTGATGAAGGTGGAATTGATCTTCTTGTACAGATCGTGGGTGATCTGGTCGCTGTCGTGCTCCACATCGGTCAGCCGCTCGCTGACCGACTGGACGTCCACTCCGGGCAGTGCCAGTTCGTTGAGAAGCTCGGTGCCCTTGACGAGATTGCGCGCGGCGGCGGTGAAGAGATCGTAGAAGGCGCCCTCGACGGGGCGGAAGGAGAACTTCACAGCGCGGACCTCGATCGACGGGCTTGGGATGGATCTCCACGCATGCTAGCGGTCCTTCCCGGTTCACCTCGTGTTTGCCCGCCCGGGTGAAGGGTGATACCTGTCGCTACACCGATTCCGTACGGCGGTCGGGCCGGGGCGCGTGCGGTCGAGGCGACGTGCGCCGGACCGCCCGGGTCGGCAGCGTAGCGGCCGGCACCCGGCTGACCGGGTGGCGGCGCAGGTGACGGACCAGGCCGCGCTGGTCACGGTCCGCGATCACGTCGACCCCGGCCGCGCCCAGTTCGGTCCAGATCGCCCGCCGCGCCCGGCCGGAACCCGCCGGGAGACCGGCGATCCGCACGATGCGGCCGTCGTCGTGGGCCTGGCGGACGATCGCGTGCAGCAGGTGACGCTCCTCGGCCGGGATCGGCTCGCGGCCGTCCCAGCCGAACCGGCGGGTCCACGGCTCGCTGATCACCGGGACCAGGGTGGGCGGCGCCGACTGGGAGCCGAGATCGTCGAACGTGCCGTCGGCGAAGGCGTACCGCGTGCGCTGGGTGGCGAGCAGTTCGCGTACGTCGACGATGCCGCACACGGACACGGTGACGGCGCCCGGGACGAGGGTGTCGCCGTCGCAGTGGCTGAGCAGCGCGGCGTGGTCCCGCAGCTGCTGGTCGAGCATCGCGTACGCGCGCAGCAGAGTCTCCGCCTCGCGGTTGGCGCCGGTGAACTCGACGACGAGCCGGAACGGCGTCTGCTGCTCCCGGGCGAGCCGCCCGCCCCGGCTCTTGGCTCGGGCGAAGAGCGGGGTCAGCACGAGCCGGCGCAGCGTACGCCCCGGCTGTGGGCCGCCGGGTCCGATGAAGAGCTCGCCGTGCGGACCGGGCGTGACCGGCACCGTGAGCCCGCCCAGCCCGCGCCGGAGCACCTCGGGGAGCGGGTCGGCCGCCTTCGGCCCGGGCAGGGCGTGCCCCGACGGCTGGTACGGCCCGGGCCGGCGGAGCAGGATCGTCCGGGCGGAGACCGCACCGGCCACTGCGGCGAGGCCGGTCAGCCCCCCGGCGATCGTCGCACCGTTCACCGTGCACCATCCGATTAGTCCGAAATGCGTGTTACTACTGTGTCACATCCGATACCCGTGCCCGGGCAATGTCGCGCAGAATTCCCCCATGCCGTCCCTGACCACCACCGAGTTCGAGGCCGAGCGGCCGCACCTGATGGCCGTCGCCTACCGGATGCTGGGCAGCCGGGCCGAGGCCGAGGACGCGGTGCAGGAGGCGTGGCTGCGCTACGCCAAGGCGCGCGACGGCGGCGAGATACGCGATGTGCGCGGCTGGCTCACGACGGTCACCGGTCGCATCTGCCTGGACGTGCTCAAGTCGGCCCGGGTGAGCCGCACCGCCTACCCGGGACAGTGGCTTCCGTCGTACGTGATCGAACCGGACGCCGGACCCGCCGCCCGCGCGGAGATGAGCGACCAGGTCGGTCTCGCCCTGCTGGTGGTCCTCGAAAAGCTCACGCCGGAGCAGCGCGTGGCGCTGGTCCTGCACGACGCGTTCGGGATGCCGTTCGAGGACGTGGCCACCGTACTCGGCACCACCGAGAGCGCCGCGCGGCAGCACGCCTCCCGGGGCCGCCGGGCCGTCGCCCAGGACGGGGTGCGGCACACCGCCGACCTGGCCGAGCAGCGCCGGGTGCTCGACGCGTTCCTCGAGGCGGCCAACGGCGGCGACCTGCAGGCGCTGGCCGCGCTGCTCGCGCCGGACGTGGTGGCGATCGGCGACGGCGGCGGCCTGGTGCCCGGCGTCGGCACCCGCCCGGTCCTCGGGGCCGACAAGGTGGCCCGCTTCTACCTCGGCATCCTCGCCGGGCTGGGCGAGGTCGAGGTCGAGACGGTGCTGGTCAACGGCTCGCTCGGGCTGCTCGCGACCGGACACCATGCGAGCGGGCGGCCGCTGCGCGCGGTGCTCGCGATCGCCGTCGACAACGGTCAGATCACCGGCCTGTTCAGCCAGCTCAACCCGGAGAAGCTATTGCTGAGCGACCTGCTGTAGGTATTTGTGGTACTGCCCGGCGAACGGCTCGCTGCCGTCGCCGAGCGCCACGAGCAGCCGGCTCGCCGCGGCCCGGGCCTCGTCGACCAGGTAGTCGGGGTAGCCGAAACCGACCCGGTGGTCCTCGAACTCGTCCTCGTCGCGCAGCTCGACCAGGCCCGTCTCGCGCCGGCGCACCACGTCGAGGTCGAGGTCGATGATGTGCACCGTGTCGCCCTCCCAGCGGGCGGGCGTGGTGATGTCGCAGTACACCTCGCTGGTGCGCGGCTGCGGGTTGAACATGCCGGTCCACCACGCGTGGTGGGGGATCAGCAGCACGAACGGGATCTGCTCCACGGACGGCCGGCCGTGATAGACCGACGGTGTGCCGCGCGTCACACCGACCCAGACGCCCAGGTCGTCGGAGTCGAAGCGGCGCGCCGGATAGTCCCGGTGGGCCGAACCGTCGTACTTCGTGTAGACGACCCGGACCATGTCGTCGTGCGGCATGCGAGAACCCTAACGGTGGTCGGCTTCTGTCGGTGGTGGCGGGTACCGTCTCTGCGTGCCCGCAGCTACCAAGAAGGCGACCGCCGAACAACTTCTCTCGGCCGCGGTCGGCGCGGTCCCGGGTGGCTCCGCCCGCCCCGGTCAGCAGGCGATGGCGAGCGCCATCGACAAGGCCGTGCGCGACCGCGAGCATCTGCTCGTCCAGGCCGGCACGGGCACCGGCAAGAGCCTGGCCTACCTGACACCGGCCCTGCTGGTCGACGGCCCGGTCGTGGTCTCCACCGCCACCCTCGCCCTGCAAAACCAGCTCGTCGAGCACGACCTGCCCCGGCTGGCCGACGCGGTCGAGCCGGTCCTCGGCCGCCGCCCCACGTTCGCCGTGCTCAAGGGCCGCCACCACTACCTGTGCCTGGCCAAGATGGAGCACGCCGACGAGGAAGAGCCGACCGACACCCTCTTCGACGACGCGCCGCGGCGCGCCACCCAGTGGCTCGGCGAGGCGGGCAAGCTCGGCAAACAAATTCAACGCCTGCGTACGTGGTCGGAAAAGACGGACACCGGCGACCGCGACGAGCTCGACCCCGGCGTCGACGACACGGCCTGGCGGCAGGTGTCCATGCCGGCCCGCGACTGTGTCGGCGCCTCGAAATGCCCGTACGGCGCCGAGTGCTTCGCCGAGGCCAGCCGCGTCCGCGCCCGCGAGGCCGACGTGGTGGTGACCAACCACAGCCTGCTCGCGGTCGACATGCTCGCCGACCGGCACATCGTCCCGCCGCACAAGCTGCTGGTCATCGACGAGGCGCACGAGCTCGCCGACCGCGTCTCCTCGGCGGCGCAGGCCGAGCTGACCCCCGACGCGATCGAGCGCTCGGCCCGCCGCTCCGGCAAGCTCATCCCGCCGGCCGCCTCCGAGTCGCTGGCCGAGGCCGCCGACGCGCTCACGGTCGGGCTGGCCGACATCCCGGCCGGCCGGCTCACCGCCGGCCTGCCCCCGCCCCTTCATCAGGCGGTCACCCTGCTCGAATCGGCCGCCCGCGCCGCGCTGAGCGCGATCGGCGAGATCAAGAGCGACGACCCCGATCCCGTACGCAAACAGCAGGCCAAGGCGGCGCTCGACGACCTTTTCGAGACGGCCCAGCGACTGTTGGAGGAGTCCGATTTCGACGTGGCCTGGGTCGAGAAATCCGACCTCGGCACCGGCCGCCGTGCGCTGGTGGTCGCGCCGCTCTCGGTCGCCGGCACGCTGGCACAGGGGCTGTACTCCGACCGTACCGTCGTCGCCACCTCGGCCACGCTGACCCTCGGCGGCCGGTTCGACACGGTGGCTCGCTCGCTCGGCCTGCCGGTCGCCGCGCCCACCGTGCCGTCCGCCCGGGGCGCGGTCGCCGAGACGGCCGCGCCCGGCGCGCTCACCCCGCAGGCCCCGCCGACGGCCGGCGACGGCTGGACGTCACTCGACGTCGGCTCCCCCTTCGACTATCCCAAGCAGGGGATTCTGTACGTGGCGGCGCACCTGCCCCGCCCCGCCGCCTCCGGCCTGCCCGACGCCGCCGGCGAGGAGCTCATCACGCTGGTCACCGCGCTGGGCGGCCGCACGCTGGGCCTGTTCTCCTCCCGCCGGGCCGCGACCCAAGCCGCCGAGCTGCTGCGCGCCCGCACCGACCTGCCGATCCTGCTGCAGGGCGAGGAAGCGCTGCCCCTGCTGGTCCGCAAGTTCCGGGAAGACAAGGCCAGCTGCCTGTTCGGCGTCATGTCCCTGTGGCAGGGCGTCGACGTCCCCGGCGAGGCCTGCCAGCTGGTGGTCATCGACCGCCTCCCGTTCCCCCGCCCCGACGAGCCGCTCGCGGCCGCCCGCTCCGCCGCCGTCGACGCGGCCGGCGGCTCCGGTTTCGCCGCGGTCAGCGTCCCGATCGCCGCGATCCGCCTGGCCCAGGGCGTCGGCCGCCTGATCCGCTCGTCGGGCGACAAGGGCGTCGTCGCCGTCCTCGACTCGCGGCTGGAAACCGCCCGCGGCTACGGCGCTTTCTTGCGCAAGTCGCTACCGCCGTTCTGGTACACGACCCGCCCCGACGTCGCCGTCGGCGCCCTCCAACGCCTCGCCAAGAGCTGAGCCCGGGGCTCAGCGCATCCTCAACCACAGGCCTCCGAACCGGGCGCCGACCTCGACCTCGCCGCCCAGGCCGGCCACGTACTTCCGCAGCACGTCCAGGCTGACCGGCTCGCCGCGCTCGATCTGGCTGATCCGGCCCCGGCTCAGCCCGATGGCCGCGCCCAAGGTGGCCTGGGTCAGCCCGGAATCCTTGCGGATCTGGGCCAGCTGGGCACAGCCCACGGTGACCAGGAGCTGCTCGCAGACCCGCCGGCGTTGCTCGGGACCGTCGCCGGTCGTCTCCGCCCAGTTCCTTGACCCGCCCATGTGCGCTCCCTCTCCGCGACGCCCTCGGTGGCATCGATTCTAGTCCTACGACTAGCTGCTCCGCGACAACGCACCCCGAGTTGGCGTCCCCGATGACGCGGCGTGTCACCATGGCTGCCGTGACGGCTCAGCTGGGAGAGGCGCCGCCGGCCGGCAAGCGGCGGCGGTGGCTGGTTGGGCTGGTTGTGGCGTGGATTGTCGTGATTGTGGTGGTCGGGAGCTGGTCGGTGTGGCATTCGCCGGCGACCGTGCCCGAGCAGCGGGACATCGCGCAGGCCGTGCCCGAGCTGCAGCGGGCGGCGGGAGTGGTCTACGCGGCGGCCGACGGGGACGGGCGGGTCGTCGTGCTGGGCGAGCTGGAGCTGATCGGGGACTGCCGGATCACGCCGGTGCGGCACGGGTGGATGGCGGCCCGGGACCTCACCGTCTACGTGCGCGAGGGGGACGCCAAGGGTGTGCTCGACGCGATCGCGGGCGGGCTGCCGGCGGCATATCAGGCCGGCGTCGGCGAGAGCCGGGGCGGGACCCGGCTCGGGATGCACGCGGACGCGGGGAACTTCATCGGGATCGACACCTCGGCGGCGGCCACGGCGAAGGTGCTCACCCTGCGGCTGACCAGCGGGTGCCGGCCGGGGCCGGAGAGCACGGTGAACAAGGCCGACCCGGCGGCGGGGGCGGTGCCAGGTGAGCTGGTGACGGTGCTGAGCGGGCTGGGGGCCAAGGACGCCAAGCCCGAGGTGCGGGCTGTGGACTGTCCGGATGGCGGGGTCGCGGCCAGCTACACCGTGGACGTCCCGCCGCCGTCCGATCTCGCGGCGCGGATGGGGACGCTGAGCGCGGGGGCGGCCATCGTGCGGTCGGATGCGGCCGCGTGGGCGTACCGGAAAACGGGTTTGTCAGTCGTTGTGGTGCCCGACGCCGAGCAGCTGCGGGTAAGTCTGAGCACCGGTTGTCAGTAGACCAGGGCCTGCGCGCCCTCGGCGGTGACCTCCTCGACGAAGACCGCGGCGCCGGCGATGCGGATGCCGGGCAGGACGTCGCCGGGGGTGATGTCGCGGCGGGCGGCGCACTGGGTGCAGGCCGTCACCCGGCCGTTGGCCAGCAGGATGTCGAGCAGGTCGGGCAGGGGCGCCGCGTGCGGCAACTCGAACTCGGCGGCCCGGCCGGGCAGGGCGAACCAGGTGGACTCGC
This sequence comes from Paractinoplanes globisporus DSM 43857, assembly GCF_000379645.1. Taxonomy (GTDB): domain Bacteria; phylum Actinomycetota; class Actinomycetes; order Mycobacteriales; family Micromonosporaceae; genus Actinoplanes; species Actinoplanes globisporus. The sequence goes on along the minus strand of NZ_KB903306.1, from coordinate 304,452 downwards.
CGGTCAGCCAGAACGAGACGTCCACGCCGGACGCCACGGCGGTCGACGCCACCGTGAAGGCCTGTGAGCAGCGCTCGGGAGCGTCCGCGCCGGCGGTTGCCTTGACGACCAGCAAACGTGCCATGCCGGTCAGCATAAGATGGGCCGGTCATGGTTACGGAGATCGGGTTCGTGAGCCTGCTGGTCGCCGGTTTGGGCGCGCTGGCGGGTGGGTTCGGCTATCTGGCCATTCGGATTTCGAGGGGGCGTTGGTGAGCGGCGAGTCGGAGAACCCCCTGGGCCCACCTCCGTGGTTGAACGCGCCGCCGGTCGACCCGTCGCCCTACGAGGACACCCACGACCTGCGCCAGGGCGCCGACCTGCACCCCGCGCTGCTCGGGCTGCTGCCGTTCGTGGGGTTGTGGCGCGGGCGCGGGCAGGGCGGCTTCCCCGCGGACGACGACTACAACTTCGCCCAGGAGATGCGGATAAGCCACGACGGGCGGCCGTTCCTGCGCTTCGAGTCGCGCTCGTGGCTGCTCGACGACGAGTCGAAACCGATCGGCCCGTGGCTGGTCGAGTCCGGGTTCTGGCGGCCGGTGCTGGTCGACGGCCGGGCCGGCGACGAGATGGAGGCGACGATCATCTCGCCCGAGGGCACGGCCGAGCTGTACCTGGGCAAGGCGATCGGCACCACCCGGCTCGAGATGGAGGCCGACGCGGTGGCGTACACCCCGACCGGCCTGCACGTGACCGGGGCGCACCGGCTGTTCGGCGTGGTCGACGGCGCGCTGCTCTACGCGCACGAGATTGCGGTCGACGACAGCGGGCTGCGGCCCCACATGTCGGCGCGGCTGCTCCGGATCGGCGGCTAGACACCTTCGGGATCCGCGTCCCCAGCGGTTCGCCGCGGCCTTCCGAGTGGTTCGGCTGCGCCGACCACGACTGAACATTGATACGCACGTGTTCACCACGCACACGTAGCCGTCATTGTTCGCCGGCCGTCGCCGAACGTTGCGACGCACGCGTCCGATGCGCACACCAAGCCTTCAAACTTGCCCCGTACCGCCGCCGCAACGCCGACCGCAACCGGCCGCACCCCGCGCAACAGGTAGCCGCCGGGCCGTGGCACGCCCGGCCCAACCGTCCACCGAGCCGGCCGGGCCGCACCCCGCGCAACCATGCAGCGGCCCGGGCCATGGCCCCCCGGCCGAGCCACCGGCTGTGCGTGACCGGCGCGAACGGCGGTTCAGCAGGTGGGACGGCGGCGGGGCACGAGCGCTGTGCGGAAGACCGCGGGACCGATCGGCGGCTAGTAGCCCAGGAGGTCCCGCAGGATCGGCGTCCAGGGGGAGGGGCGGCGCGGTGCGTCGTCGAGTGCCGTCACGGAGGCGAGGCCGCGCAGCGCGGAGGCGAGCCAGATCGCGTCGGCCCCGCGCAGTTCGTCGATCGTGATCATGCGGTGGGCGGGGCGCAGGCCCACCGACGGCGCCAGCGAGAGCAGGTGGGCCGCGGTCGTGCCGGGCAGGATCTGTGCCTCGGCCCACGGGACCGTGCAGAGGTCGGAACCGGCCAGCCAGACCAGGGAGGCGGTCGGGGACTCCAGCGCGTAGCCCTCGGTGGAGAGCCACAGCAGGTCGTCGGCGCCCCGCTCCCGCGCCCAGCGGCGGGCCGCGAAGTTCGGGGCGTACGACAAAATCTTGGCCTCCCAGAGCGACCAGGGTGGCTTGCCGCCGAGGGCGAAGCCGAGGCCGGCGCTGATCACCCGGACACCGGCATCCCGCTCGCGCAGCGTGTCCGGCGGAATCGGGGAGACCGTGACGTGCTGCGACCGGCGGGTGCGGATGATCCGCAGTGCGCTCTCCGGACCGTCCGAGACGAGGCCGGTGAGATCGAGTGGCAACGGCTCGAGATCCAGGAGAGCCGCCGAGCGCGACAGCCTTTCCACATGAGCCGAGGCCAGGAACGGACCCGACGGGCGCAGGTGGATCGTCTCGAAGACGCCGTCGCCGAAGAGCTCGGCCGGCGAGACCAGGACTTCGTCGGGCACGGGCGGAGCGTAACCGTCGGCCTATGCTTGTCACGTGTCCGCCACTTCGCTAGCCGAGATGCTCCGGGAGCGCGGGCTGAGGCTCACGCCACAGCGCCAGCTGATCCTGGAGGCGGTGCACGACCTCGGCCACGCCACGCCCGAGCAGGTGCACACGGCGGTGCGTGAGCGCGTCGCCGGCGTCAACATCACGACCGTCTACCGCACGCTCGAGCTGCTCGAGGAGCTCGGCCTGGTCAACCACACGCACCTGTCGCACGGCTCGCCGACCTATCACGCCGCGGGTGAGGATCAGCACGTTCACCTGGTCTGTCGTGGATGCGGATCGATTTCTGAGGTAGACCCGACAGTGATGCTGCCGGTGACCGACCGGCTGCTGGCGGAGCGGAGCTTCCGGGTCGACGTCGGGCACGTCTCGCTCTTCGGTGTGTGTGGCCAATGCAAGGAGTTGTAAATGACCGTCGTGATGGTCGAGGACCTCGATCCCTCGTCCGCCGACGCGGGGGTGGCCGCGCACTACGGCGACCCGATGCGGGAGCAGCGCACCCTGGCGACCGCGGTCGGCCTGGTCGACCGCTCGAACCGCGACGTGATCGCGGTTCCCGGCGAGGAACGCGCGTCGTGGCTGCACACTCTCACCACTCAGCATCTATCGGATCTGTCGGCCTTTTCGGGCTCTGAGCTGCTCGTCTTGTCGCCGCACGGGCACGTCGAGCAGCACGCCTACGTCACCGAGGACGGCGAGACCGCCTGGCTCGACACCGAGCCGGGCGCGGGCGCGGGGCTCCTGAAATACCTCGAGATGATGCGCTTCTTCACCAAGGTCGAGCCGCGCGACGCCACCTCGGAGATCGCGGTGCTCTCGCTCGTCGGCCCCGGCGCCGCCGATCTCTTCCCCGAGCTGGAAAACCCCCGGGTGGGCGCGGTGCCGGGTCCGAAATTCGCCGCCGGCTCCGTGCCCGCGCACGCCACCAGCCAATATGCCGTACGAGGTTTCGAGGGCGGCCTGGCCCGGCGGGTGCCCCTCGGCGTCGACCTGCTGGTGCCTCGCGCGGCCAAGACGTCGGTGATCGAAAAGCTGGCCGTGCCGCCGGCCGGCCTGCTGGCGTACGAGGCGATCCGCGTCGAGCACCGCATCCCGCGGCTGGGCTGGGAGACCGACCACCGCACGATCCCGGCCGAGGCCGACTTCATCGCTTCCGCCGTGCACCTCGACAAGGGCTGCTACCGCGGGCAGGAGACGGTCGCCCGGGTCCACCACCTCGGCCGCCCGCCGCGTCGCCTGGTGCTGCTGCACTTCGACGGCATCGCCACCGACCAGCCGCCGGCCCACGGCACACCGGTGACCCTCGACGGCCGTGAGGTCGGCTTCGTCGGCACCGCGGTCCGCCATCACGAGCTCGGCCTGGTCGCCCTGGCCGTCCTCAAGCGCAACGTCACCGCGGGGGAATTGCGGGTGGGTGAGTCGGTGGTCTCGGTCGACGCCTCCTGAACTACCGTTCATGTCATGACCGGGACCGTGATCACTGTCGCTCCGACCGGCGCGGAAGTCAGCAAGGCCGACGTGCCCGCCCTGCCCGTCACCCTCGACGAGCTGGTGCGGACGGCCAAGGAGTGCGAGGCGCTCGGCGCCTCGATCGTCCACGTGCACATCCGCGACGCCGCCGCCGAACCCACCCTCGACCAGGGCCGCCTGCGCGCCACCGTGGCTGCGCTACGCGAATCCACCGACCTGATCGTGCAGCTCTCCTCGGGCGGGGCGGTGACCGACCCCGAGTCCGACCGGCTCGCCGTGCTCGACGCCGGTCCCGAGATGGCCTCCTGCACGATGGGCACGGTCAACTTCGGCGACGGCGTCTTCCTGAACCGGTGGGAGTTCATCGTCGACCTGCACACCCGCATGCAGGAGCGCGGCATCGTGCCGGAGTACGAGATCTTCGACCTGGGCCAGCTGACCACCCTGCAGCGGCTGCTCGGCAAGTACGGCCTGCCGGCCGGCGGCCACGTGCACGTCGACCTGGTGATGGGCGTGCCGGGCGGTATGCCGGGGACGGCCGCCGCGCTGGTCGCATGCGAGCAGGTCATTCGCGACCTGCCCGCGGGTACCACGTTCTCGGCGACGGGCATCGGCCGCAGCACGATTCCGGTGATGCTGGCGTCGCTGTCGGCGGGCGGCCACCTCCGGGTCGGGATGGAGGACACGACCACGTACGCGAAGGGTCAGCCGGTAGAGTCGAACATGCAGCTCGTGGCCCGTGCCGCCGGTTTCGCGCAGCTCGCGCAGCGCCCGCCGCTGACGACCGACGCGACCCGTTCGCTACTCGGCGTCGCGCCACGGTGACCTGATTCACGCTAGCAATAGTTAGCATTCTGCTTGCAACAGCTAGCACCCCGAGCTAACTTCGGACACATGGCCACGCCGAAGGATCTGCCGCAGGACATCGGAAGTTTCATCCGTGACCTGCGGGAGAACGCGAAGATCTCGCTGCGCCAGCTCGCCGACAAGGCGGGCGTGAGCAATCCGTACCTCAGCCAGATCGAGCGTGGCCTTCGCAAGCCGAGTGCCGAGGTGTTGCAGCAGATCGCCAGCGCGCTGCGGGTCTCCACGCCCGCGATGTACCTGCGCGCGGGTCTGCTGGACGGCGAGGGCCAGCAGGGGGTGCTGGCGGCGATCGCGGTCGATCCCGACCTCACGATCGCGCAGAAACAAGCGCTGTCGCAGATCTACGAGACGTTCCGCAACGAGAACGCCCGGCACACGCCCGAGACCACCCAGGATGCCGAGGAGACGAAATGACCGACCAGACCAAGACCAAGTTCCCCGCCCCGCTCTACGCCGCCGCCGGTGCCGGTGACCTGGCCTACCAGCAGCTGCGCAAGCTGCCGGCCGTGGTGACCGAGCTCAGCGAGAAGGCCGCGGCGTCGCTGCGCACCTACAACGAGCAGGCCAACGCCAAGGCCGTCCAGCTGCGCGAGAAGGCCCAGACCACCGACTTCGACGCCCTCCGGGGCAACGCCGCCAGCGTGGCGACCTCCCTGGCCCAGCTGGCCCAGGAGCGCACCCTCGCGGCGTACACCGCTCTGGTCGCTCGCGGCGAGCGCGTCGTCGGCGAGGGCGTCGTGACCACGGCCGACGTGGTGAACGCCGACATCGAGGCCACCGAGGCCCCGAAGGCCGTCGAGGCCGCCCCGGCGCCGAAGCCCCGCAAGCGGGCCACCAAGCCGGCCGGCGAGTAACAGAGGCCAGTAATCAATTGTGATCGCGGGCCCCGGCAGACGCCGGGGCCCGCGGCATAGACTTTTCGTCATGGCCTATTCCGCGCCGATCTTCTACCTCGATGTGCAGAGGTACATCGAGATCCTCATCCTGATCCTGTCGCTGGTCGTGCAGGCGGTCGCTCTGATCCACTGCCTGACCCAGCGGGGCGACGGATTCCAGGCCATCGGCACCCTGCCCAAGGGTGCGTGGGCGGCGATCCTTGCGGTCTGCATCGTCCTGACATTGCTGGTCAGCGGCGCGGTCGGCATCTTCAGCCTGATCGGTATCGGTGCCGCCCTGATCTATCTGCTCGACGTCCGCCCGGGGCTCAAAGACCTGTCGGACGGCAAAGGTTTCTGGTGAGGCGGTTCGGGCCGCCTCCCCCCGACGGCGGGCCTCGTCTGCATCGTCCCGACCCGACCGGGCCGCGCTCCGGGCGTCCGACACTGCCGGGTCCCCCGACCGAGCTGATTTCCACCCCTTCTGGCGTACGCCTCGAGCAGCTGACCACCGGAGTGGGCGACCCGGTCACCGTCTTCGCGCACGGCCTCGGCGGGGACATCGCCGGCACTCGCCCGCTGGGCAGCGCGGTCACCGGCCGCCGCGTCTTCTTCCACTTCCGTGGGCACGGCCGCTCCGACGCGCCGGTCGGCCCGTGGACCTTTGGTGATCTCGCCGACGACCTGCGCGCCGTGGCCGACCTGGCCGGCGCCACCCGGGCGCTGGGCGTCAGCATGGGCGCCGGGGCCCTGTGCCGCCTGCTGAGTCAGACGCCCGACCGCTTCGAGCGGGTGGTGTGCTACCTGCCGGCGCCGCTCGACGGCACGCGTCCGGCCGCGGCCGAGGCGCGGGTCGACCGGCTGCTGGCCGCCGTCGAGTCGGGCGAGGCCGCGTCGATCGCCGCCGCCGTGGAGTACGAACTGCCCGCCTCCGTGCGCAACACGCCGACCGGGTGGAGCTACCTGCGCCAGCGGGTCGAGCAGCTGCAGCGGGACGGGCTGGCCGCCGAGCTGACGTCGCTCTGGCACGAGCCGGCCGTGGCCGACGAGTCTCTCCTGCGCGCCTTCCGCGGCCGGGCGCTCGTTCTGGGCTGCCTGGGCGACGAGGTGCACCCGGTGGCCTGGGCCGAGCGGCTGGCCGGCCTGCTGCCGGGGGCCGAGCTTCATGTGTACGACCGGCCGGCGGTGCTCTGGACCAACCGCGCCGAGCTCCGCGAGCGCATCTCGGCCTTCCTGAACGCGTAACTTTTCACGGGCGTGGCGCGGTGTACCCACGTGCGGTTATCCCCTAAATCCATTTTTTTCGGACTAGTAGCGCTTGGGCTGCCGATCGCGGTGGCGGCCGGCTGGACGCTGGCGACCCCGGCGCGCAAGCCGGCCCACGTCGGCGCGCCGGCCGACTCGGGCGGTCTCGGCGCCGGCAGTGGCAGCGACGGGATCGGGAAGGCGCCCCGGCGGGCCGGTACCTCGCAGCCGCTGACCGAGGCGCAGGCCACGGTGCGCCCGGCCACCAGCGCCGTCCCGCCGCTGGCCACCGCGCCCTCGGCGGCGCCGGTGCCCACCTCGGCCGCGCCGTCGGCCTCGACCACCGAGGCGTCCCCGGTCTCGGCACCGGTCACGTTGACGCCGCCGCTCGAGCCGCCGGTCCCGACGCCCACCGAGATCTCGGTGACGCCCACCGGCTCGGCCGGACCGTCACCGGGCGACCCTCCCACCGACGCCCCGCCACCCGGCCCCTGAACGCGCCCGGGGCCGGCCGGGAGCCAGCCGCTTTCTGCGGGCGCGCCGGGCCGGCCGGGACCCAGCCGCATTCCGAGGCCGCGCCGGGCCGGCCGGGGCCCAGCCGCATTCCGAGGCCGCGCCCGGGGCCGACCGGGCGTCCGTTTGCGGGGGAGGCGGGCGACCGCCGGTCGCTCCGGCGAGCGGGGCTGGCGGGGAGGCAATAGGCTGCCGGGTCGTGACCGCAGTTCGGCAGTTCCTGTTCGGCGCCTCCCTGCTCGCCCGGGGCCTCGGCCTGGTCGTGCGCAGCCCCAAGCTGCTGTTCATCGGCCTGTTGCCCGCCGTGATCTCCGGCGTGCTCTACACGGCCGCCCTGGTGGCGCTCATCGACTTCCTGCCGGCGCTCTCCCGGGACGTGACCTGGTTCGCCGACGGCTGGGCCGAGGGCTGGCGTGAGCTCACCCGGGTGCTGGCCGGGGCCGGCCTGCTCGGCGTGGCCGCGCTGCTGGGCATCCTCACCTTCACGGCGGTGACCCTGCTCATCGGCGACCCGTTCTACGAGCGCATCTCCGAGCTGGTCGAGGACCGGTTCGGCGGCGTGCCGGGCGAGGTCGAGGTGGGTTTCTGGCGTTCGCTCGCCCGAAGCCTGGCCGACTCTCTGCGGCTGATCGGTATCTCGATCCCGGTCGGCATTGCGCTGTTCCTCGCCGGGTTCCTGCCGCTCGTCGGCCAGACCGTGGCCCCGGTGATCGGCGCCGCGGTCCTGGGCTGGCTGCTCGCGGTCGAGCTGACCGGCGTGCCGTTCCAGCGCCGCGGCCGACGCCTGGCCGATCGGCGGGCGGCGCTACGGACCCAGCGGCCGGTGGCGCTCGGTTTCGGCGTGGCCGTCTTCTGCTGCTTCCTGATTCCGCTCGGCGCGGTGTTGCTGATGCCGGCCGCCGTGGCCGGCGCCACCCTGCTGGCCCGCGCGGTGCTCGGCGACCCGCTGACCGAGACGGCTGGTTCCGCTACGCCCGGCCACCCCGCGGCGATCAACTCACGCTGAGTCGCGGATTACCAGCTCGGTTGGCAGGACCACGGCGTCGGCCTGGTGTGGTTCGCCGTTGATCAGGCCGAGCAGCTGACGGGCCATCGTGCGGCCCATCTCGACGATCGGCTGCCGGACGGTGGTCAGCGGCGGTTCGCTGTACCGGCTGATCTCGAAATCGTCGAAGCCGACCACGGCGACATCGGCCGGCACCCGCCGCCCGGCGTCCTTGAGGGCGAGCAGCGCGCCGTGCGCCATCATGTCGGAGGCCACGAAGACCGCGTCGAGGGCCGGGTCGTCGGCGAGCAGCGAGCGCATCGCCACGATCCCCGACTCGCGGGTGAAGTCGCCGAGCGCGACGTGCTGGGCGAGGCCGGCCTCCTCGAGCGTGGCCCGGTACCCCGCGAGGCGGTCGATGCCGGCCACCATGTCCTGCGGGCCGGCGATGGTGGCGATCCGGCGCCGGCCGGAGGCGACCAGGTGGCGCACGGCCGAGCAGACCCCGCCGTAGTGGTCGACGTCCACGTACGGGACCGCGGCCTCGCCGATCGGGCGGCCGCTGCAGACGACCGGGATGCCGAGCCGCACGAGGGTGCCGGGTAGGGGATCGGCGCCGTGCATCGAGGCGAACATGACGCCGTCGACGTGACCGGCCACCGCGTACCGCTCGACCCGGTCGTGGCTCTTGGCGGAGCCCGCCATCATCAGCACCAGTTGCTTGTCGGCGGCCTCGAGCTCGCCGCCGACGCCGCGGATGATCGCCGGGAAGAACAGGTCGTCGGAGAAGACCCGGTTCGCCGTTTCCGGCAGGATCAGCGCTATCGACTCGGTCCGCTGGGTGACCAGGCTGCGGGCGGCCTGGTTGGGGACGTAACCCAGCTCGTCGACCGCGCGGTTGACCGCCTCGCGGATCGAGGCGGCCACCGACGTCGAGCCGTTGACGACGCGGGAGACGGTCGCCCTGGAAACTCCGGCGCGTCGCGCCACTGCCTCCAGGGTCGGCCGCTCCCGCGTCACCACCAGGTCACCCCTCGCTCTCCCCCGGGTCGGCGATGCCGTTGCGGCGGATCACCTCCCGGTACCACTTCGCGCTGTCCTTGAGGACGCGCTGCTGCGTCGTGTAGTCGACGTGCACGATCCCGAAGCGCTTCGCGTACCCCTCGGCCCACTCGAAGTTGTCCATCAGCGACCAGACGAAGTATCCGCGCAGATCGACGCCCGCCGCCAAGGCATCATGGCAGGCTCGCAGGTGGCCGTCGAGGTACTCGATGCGGCGGGTGTCGTGAACCGCGCCGTCCTCGGCCGGTCCCTCGGGGTACGCCGCGCCGTTTTCGGTGATCAGCATGGGGATGCCGTCGTAGTCGTCGTGGATCCGCTTGAGCAGGCGGGTCAGGCCGGACGGCTCGATCAGCCAGTTCATGTCGGTGACCGGCCCGTCCGGGTCGCGGTACGCGATGCCCTCGCTGCCGGGCTGGTCGGGCGCGGCCGGCGTTCCGGGCTTCGCCGACACGTACGACGGCTGGTAGAAGTTGATCCCCAGCACGTCGATCGGGGCGTTGATCGCGGCCAGGTCGCCCTCCTGAATGTAGGAGAGGTCGGTGAACCGGGCCATGTGGGCGAGCATGTCGGCCGGGTAACGACCCTTGAGCAGCGGGTCGAGGAACATCCGGTTGGACAGCCCGTCGATGATCCGCACGGCCTCGCGGTCGGCCGCGCTCTCCGGGTCGACCGGGAACGTGACCGACGGGTTCAGCGTGATGCTGACCGAGCGGGCGCCGGCCGAGCGCAGCGCCCGCGCCGCCAGGCCGTGGCCGAGCAACAGGTGGTGCACGGCGGCGAAGGCGGCACCCGGCTCCTTTCGGCCGGGCGCGTGCCGTCCGCTGGCGTAACCGAGGTAGGCCGAGCACCACGGCTCGTTGAGTGTGGTCCAGGTGCCGACCCGGTCACCGAGCCGGGCGTGCACGATCTGGGCGTACTCGGCGAACGCCTCGGCGGTCAGCCGGTTGGTCCAGCCGCCCAGGTCCTCCAGCGTCTGCGGCAGGTCCCAGTGGTAGAGCGTGACCACCGGGTCGATGCCCTTGCCCAGCAGCTCGTCGGTGAGCCGGTCGTAGAAGTCCAGGCCCTTGACATTCACCGGGCCGGTGCCGTCGGGCTGGACCCGCGGCCAGGCGACGGAGAACCGGTACGACGCGAGTCCGAGATCGGCCATCAGCGCCACGTCGTCGACGTAACGGTGGTAGTGATCGCAGGCCACGTCGCCGGTGTGCCCGGCGAAGACCCTTCCCGGCGTACGGCTGAAGGTGTCCCAGATGGATGGGCCGCGACCGTCCTCCCGCGCCGCGCCCTCGATCTGGTATGACGCGGTTGCCGCGCCCCAGACGAAGCCGTCGGGGAAGGTGATCCCGGCGAGGGCCGGCTGCGCCGACGTGGACGTGACGGTTGCCGTCATGCGTTCCCCGCTTCCTGGTGTGCTCCCGAAGTCAACTTAACCGGTTAATCATAGGGGCCGCAACGAACCCGCGATGTGCCGGTAAGACGAATTTAATCGGGTCAGCCTGTGCGTAGGGCACCGATGAGCCGAGGATCACCGGTCACCACCAGGCGATCGAGCCGCTGGCGGCCCATCAGCGCGAGCAGGAGGTCGCTCGCCGTGCCGGTGGCCTGGGCGCGGGCGTGGTGGTCGTCGGAGTCGAGGATCGTGCCGGTGTCGAGCAGCGCCACGCCGGCGCCGCGCAGGCGCACGAACCACTCGTACCCCGCGTCGCCGGCCACCAGGTGGGCCACGCCGTGCAGGTCGGTCGGGCCCTTGCGCTTGCCGGCCGGCAGCCAGGTGTCGAGCACCTCGCTCACCCCGTCGGCCGCCAGTTTCGTCTCGATCGGCGTGGGCCGCCCGGCCGTGGCCTCGGCGTCCCAGCGGTGGATCGAGATCTCGTGGGCCATCCGGCGGTGCCAGAAGCCGGCCTGCTTGCTCTGCGGCGCCCAGTTCCACGCCGGGAAGTCGGCCTCGACCGCCTCGAGCGTCTCGATCGTGCCGGTGAGCTCGCGGCGCAACTCGTCGAGCGCGGGCTCCCACTCGGGGCGGGCGGCCGCGCGGACCGGCGCGGTCGTCGGATGCGCCGTCGTGCCGCGGGGCACCGTCTCGCGCACCCAGTGCAGCTCGGTGGTCAGGTGCTCGACCAGGTCGGCGCAGGTCCACTCCGGGCAGGAGGGCACCTCGGCATCGGGCCCGGCCTGGGCCACGGCGTCCTGCAGCGCGGGGCTGTCGGCCCGCAGCGCCGCGAGCCAGAAGTCCTTTGTCGCGTGCAGCCTGTTCATCGCGCTTCTCTCCACTCCACCGGACCGCCGATGAGGTGCCCCCGGCACCTTGAGCCTAGGGTGAACGTCGTGCCTGACGTTAGTCGCGAACGCCAACTCGACACACCCGCACCGTCCCCCTTGGGTAACAGGGCACTCGGGGCGTACACGACGCTACGCCTCGGTGGCCCGGCCGGCACCCTGACGGTTGCCACCGAAACCGACGAAGCGGTCACTACCGTGCGTAAGGCCGCCGCCGAGGGCCGTCCCGTTCTCGTGCTGGCCGGCGGCAGCAACGTCGTGATCGGCGACGCCGGCTTTCCCGGCGAGGTGCTGCTGCTGCGCACGCGCGGTATTCACGTGGTGGACGCGCGGGCTGAGAGCGTGGTCGTCCGGGTTGCCGCGGGCGAGGCTTGGGATGACTTCGTCGAGTACGCGGTGAGCAACGGCTGGTCGGGCGTCGAGTGCCTGTCCGGCATCCCGGGCTCGGCCGGCGCCACCCCGATCCAGAACGTCGGCGCCTACGGCCAGGAGGTGGCGCACACGATCGTGGCCGTGCACGCGTACGACCGGGAGCACGACACGATCCGCGCGATGCCCCCGGCCGAGTGCGACTTCGCGTACCGCTCGAGCGTCTTCAAGCACAACGACCGCTTCCTCGTGACCCACGTCGATTTCCGGCTCGCGGTCACCGGCGATTCCGCGCCGATCCGCTACGCCGAGCTGGCGCGCAACCTCGGCGTCGAGGCCGGCGACCGGGTACCGCTGCGCCAGGCCCGCGACACCGTCCTGAAGCTGCGGGCCGGCAAGGGCATGGTGCTCGACCCCGACGACAAGGACACCTGGTCGGTGGGCTCGTTCTTCACCAACCCGGTGGTGTCGGCGGAGCGCTGGGCCTCGCTGCGGCTGGACGCGCCGCACTGGCCGGGCGACGACGGCGCCGTGAAGATCCCGGCGGCCTGGCTGATCGAGCACGCCGGCTTCCCGAAGGGATTCGCCGGCAACGGCGTCGCGATCTCCTCGAAGCACACGCTCGCGCTGACCAACCGGGGCGGGGGCCGGGCCGACGACCTGCTCGCCCTGGCCCGCACCATCCGCGACGGCGTCCGGGACCGGTTCGGGATCGAGCTGCACCCCGAACCGGTCCTGATCAACTGCGCGCTCTAGCTACAGCGGCAGCCAGAGGGCGAGCACGTTCGGCGGTTCCCAGCCGGGCAGCGAGGTGTGCGACTGCCGGCACTGGTAGCGCTTGCCGTTGTAGGTGACGATCTGCCCCACCGTGTACGCCGTGTACGGCGCCCACGTGGTCGTCCCCGGCGCCGTGGTCGGCGGCGTGGTGGGAGTCGTCGTCGGCGGGGTCGTGGGTGCGGTCGTCGGTGTGGTTGTGGGCGGCGTGGTCGCCGTACCGGAGCTGAAGCTTTGCATGATCTTGCTGAATTGCCAGGTGCTCTGGGACACGCCCGAGCAGTTGTCGGCGGCGGCGCCACCCGGGCACCCGCCGTTGTCCCGCTGCAGGGCCCAGAACGAGAGCGACCGGATGCCCTGGGTCTTGGCCCAGTTGGTCACGGTCTGCGCATTGGCGATCGTGAAGGTCTCGGCCGGGCCGAAGTCGTCGACGCCGATCATCTCGGTGATGCCGACCATCTGCCACAGCTGCGCGGTGGTCTTGCCCGGGTAGAGCGAGCGCAGCTGGTTGACCAGGCCGTTGGCCGAGGTCTGGGTGTCGGTGGCCATGTTGTGCGAGGCGTTGTCGTAGTAGTCGAACGTCATCATGTTGACGATGTCGACCCGGGCGTTGTTGCTGACCGCGTTGCGCAGCACGGCCAGGCCCGAGTCGGCGAGGCCCGCGGTGGTGGTCGGCAGGGTGTAGCTGAACTCGACGAGCCGGCCGTTGGCGGCGGCCCAGTCCTCGACCTTCTTGATCGCCTTGTTGCGGCGGTCGATGCCGGCCGTGTTGGTCAGCGAGTTGTCCTCGATGTCCAGGTCGAGCCGCGTGACGTCGTACGTGGTGATGACCTTCTCGAACTGCGCGGCGATCGAGTCGACGTTGGTGCAGCTGTCGGCGATCTCGGTGCCGCCGTTGTCGGCCGCGTACCCGCCGAACGAGGGGATGACGTCGCCGCCGCCGGCCCGGATCGCGGTGATGTCGGAGCCGAACGTGCCCGACGCGATCGGCATCGAGGTGTCGCCGTTGAAGTAGACGGTGCACGAGCCCCGGCTCGGGGTCTGCACGAAGGCGAGCGTGAGGAACTTGTCGCCGGACTGGCTGGACAGCCCGGAGAGGCTGTCGCCGTTGTACGCCTCGAAGTACGGCGCGAAGACGTGCGCGGGGATGCGGGAGGTGCTGGCGGCCTGGGCGTTGGGGGAGGTGGCGGCAACGAACGCGGTCGCGCAGACGGCGGCCGCGGCAACCGCCACGAGAGTTCGGCGCATGGGACCTTCTTCGGGGGAAGTTAGGTTAGTTAACCTAACTAATAGAAGGACCCAGCGAGGATTGTCAATAGATCACTCGTATCCGAAGACCTGGGTGTAGTACGGCAGGCCGGTCGGTCCGTACGCGACGCCGGTCCCGATCGAGTGCGCGTCGCAGTTCAGGATGTTCTCCCGGTGGCCGGGGCTGGCCATCCACGCGTCCATCACCTCGGTCGCGGTGCGATAGCCCCAGGCGATGTTCTCGCCGGACGGCTCGGCGTACCCGGCCTCGTGCGAGCGGGCCACGAACGTCGTGCCGTCCTGCCAGACGTGGCTGAACTGGCCGGTGCGGGCCATGTACAGGCTCTGCTGGATGGAGGCGACGGTCAGCTCCGGGTCGACCGCGAGCTGGCCGCAGCCGTTCGCGTGCCGCTGCTGGTTGGTCATCGTGATGACCTCGGACATCAACTCGGCCGGCGCGACCGCGGTGACCGGAGCGCCCGGCGGGAGCGGCGGGGCCGGCACTCCCGCGCGCGCCGGCGAGCCGATCAGCAGCAGTGCGGGTGCGGCCGTGAGCAGGGCGAGACGTCGTAGCACGGGGTGCCTCCGGTGGCCGGGGCGGGCCTTATCGCCCACCAGTTGATATCGCACCGGTTTCTCGGCCGTACGTCCCTTATTTGGCGGAAACGGGAATAGGCGTACGCAAAGGTGTCAGGCTGGTGGGATGGCCCAGCGCATTCGCCCCAGGGGCCTCTCGGTTCGCGATCGTCGGATCCTGCGGACAGGCCCCGCGTGCCGAATAGCTCGCTAGACTGTCACTGTCCGTAAATAGGCAGTGACATCACGCTATCGGGTTCTTTGCGTGGATAAATACGGCGAGGGGTGGGGCAGGGTGAGCACACGATGAGTCGCCTTCTCGTCGTCGAGGACGACCCGGACATCGCGCTCGCCCTGCGGCTGCTGTTCAGTCGAGCGGGCTACGAGGTGGCGCACGCCGGCGACGGCCGCACCGGCCTCAAGGAGGCCTACGCGGAGCACCCCGACCTGGTCGTGCTCGATGTCGGCCTGCCCGAGATGGACGGCTGGCAGGTGCTCGAGCGGCTGCGCGACGTGTCGGACGTCCCGGTGCTGGTGCTCACCGCGCACGGCCAGGAGGCCGAGAAGGTGCGCGGCCTGCGTGGCGGCGCCGACGACTACCTGACCAAACCGTTCGCGAACAACGAGCTGCTGGCGCGGGTCGAGGCCCTGCTGCGGCGCTCGTCCAGCGGACAGAACAGCTGGGCCAGCCAGGTCTACGACGACGGGCTGGTGCACCTCGACCCGACCAAGCGCCGGGTCTACGTCAAGGGCGACGAGAAGCGGCTGACTCCCACCGAGTTCCGGCTGCTCAACGCGCTGGTCCGGCACGCCGGCGCGGTTCTGAGCCCCAATCAACTGCTGACCCAGGCCTGGGACGACCCCACCGGCATCGGTCAGGAGCGGGTGAAGTTCGCCGTCCTGCGGCTGCGCCGCAAGCTCGGCTGGTCCGACCCCGATGAGTCACCCATCGAATCAGTCCGGGGATTTGGCTACCGCTACCGCCGACCGGGCGGAGAGTCCTGATTTCGTCGTCTTGGTCACAGGTGCTCTCAGATGACGGGCGCGCCCGTCGATGAGAGCTGTGGAAGCCGAGTGGGAGGTACGTGAGCGTGGAAGACCTTGGCGAAATCGTTGGCGAGTTCCTTATGGAGAGCCACGAGAACCTGGACCAGATCGACCGCGACCTGGTGTCTCTCGAGCAGGAACCGGACTCGCGCGACCTGATCTCCCGCATCTTCCGGGCGATCCACACGATCAAGGGCACCAGCGGCTTCCTGGCGTTCAGCCGCCTCGAGAAGCTCGCCCACGCGGGCGAGTCGCTGCTGTCCAAGCTGCGCGACGGCGTGATGCCGGTGACGCCGTCGACGATCACCACACTGCTCGCGACGATCGACGGCGTGCGCTCGATCCTCTCCTCGATCGAGGAGACGCAGGCCGAGGGCGACGTCGATATCGACAGCATCATCGCGCAGGTCAACGCGCAGATGAAGGCGGGCGAGGCCCCCGCGGCCGAGGTTCCGGCGGCGGCGCCCGCGGCGGCCCCGGCGGCGGCCCCCGCGGCCGAAGCGCCCGCGGCCGAAGCGCCGGCCGCCGAGGCCGAGCCGGCCCCGGTCTCCGTCGAGGACACGCCCAAGCGCCCGGCGCCCGAACCGGTCGAGAACCAGCGCAAGCCGATCGGCGAGATCCTCGTCGAGCAGGGCGCCGCGCAGGCGGCCGACGTCGGCTCGGCGCTCGCCCAGCAGATCGAGGGTGACGAGCGCAAGCTCGGCACGATCCTGCTCGACCAGGGCAAGGCCAAGCCGGCCGCGGTCAACGAGGCGCTCCAGGCGCAGACGCCGAAGCGGAGCATCGCCGACAGCGCGATCCGCGTCGACGTCGACCTGCTCGACACCCTCATGAACATGGTCGGCGAGCTGGTTCTCGCCCGGAACCAGCTGGTCCGCGGCGTCATGGAGATCGGCGACGCGACGCTCGTGCGCAGCGCCCAGCGGCTCGGCATGATCACCAGTGAGCTGCAAGAGGGCATCATGAAGACCCGGATGCAGCCCATCGAGCACATCTGGTCGAAGCTGCCCCGAGTCATCCGGGACCTGAGCAATTCGCTCGGCAAGAAGGTCGAGCTGGTCATGGAGGGCAAGGAGACCGAGCTCGACCGGAGCCTGCTGGAGGCGGTCAAGGACCCGCTGACCCACCTGGTCCGCAACGCCGTCGACCACGGCATCGAGGAACCGGAACGGCGCGAGGCGGCCGGCAAGGGCCCCGAGGGCACGCTGACGCTGCGCGCGTACCACGAGGGTGGGCACGTGGCGGTCGAGGTCGCCGACGACGGCGCCGGCCTCAACGTGGAGCGGATCGCGCAGAAGGCGGTCGAGAACGGGCTGCTGCGCGCCGAGCAGATCCCGAACATGGACAAGCGCGACATCATGGCGATGGTGTTCCAGCCCGGCTTCTCCACCGCGGCCAAGGTCACCAACGTGTCCGGCCGCGGCGTGGGCATGGACGTGGTGAAGACCAACATCGAGAACATCGGTGGCGCGGTCAGCGTCGACTCGACGCCGGGCGAGGGCACGGTCTGGCGGCTCACGATCCCGCTGACGCTGGCCATCATCCAGGCGCTGACGGTCGACTGCGGCGAGCAGCGCTACGTCGTCCCGCAGGTCGCCGTGCTCGAGCTGGTCTTCATCGACGGCAATTCCACCAAGATTGAGTACGCCTCGGGCGCGCCCGTCTACCGGCTGCGGGGCAAGCTGCTCCCGCTCGTCCGGCTGGACCGTGCACTCGGCCTCGAGGTCGGTGGCGACCAGGGCGTCTACATCATGGTGCTGCAGGCCGACGGCCGGCGGTTCGGCCTGGTCGTGGATCGCGTGCTGAACACCGAGGAGGTCGTGGTCAAGGCCCTCAACACCAGGTTCAAGGACATCGGCCTGTACGCGGGGGCCACGATCCTCGGCGACGGCAAGGTGGGCCTGATCCTCGACGTCTCCTCGCTCGCCCGGCGCAGCCACCTGGCCGCCGACGCCGACCGCCAGAACATGGAGGCCTCGGCGCGAGCGAACGCGGGAAGCGGCACGGGGGAGCGGCTGCTGGTCACCGCGGTCGGCGAGCGGCGGGTCGCCATCCCGCTGGACACGGTCACCCGGCTCGAGGAGTTCCCGCGCGACCGGATCGAGCACGCCGGCTCCCGCGAGGTGGTCCAGTACCGCGGTCAGATTCTCCCGCTGGTGCGGCTGTCGCACCTGCTCGGGGCGTACGGCGAGGAGCCGGAGGGCGACACCGTGTCGGTGGTCGTCTACAGCGAGGGCGGACGGAGCGTGGCACTGGTGGTGGACCGGATCGTCGACATCGCCGAGAACTCGACCACCGCGCGCCGGGACGCCGAGGAGGACGGCCTGGTCGGCACCGCGGTCATCCAGCAGCGGGTGACCGAACTGCTCGACGTGCGCCGGGCGATCCTTGCCGCCGACCCGAACTTCTACACCGACCTGGAGAACGACGAGATGCTGGTGGAGGCCTAAATGGCGAGCCGACAGTTCGCCACGTTCGAGGTGGCCGGTCAGCTTTTCGGCGTCGAGGTGCACACGGTGCAGGAGGTGCTCTCGTACAACGAGTACACCCCGGTGCCGCTCGCGCCGCCGGCGGTGGGCGGGCTGTTCAACCTGCGTGGCCAGGTGATCGCGGCGGTGGACCTGCGGGTTCAGCTGGGCATGGCCCGCAAGGCGCTGCAGGGGCCGGTCATGAACGTGATCCTGCGCGGCGACGGCGAGCCGGTCAGCCTGCTGGTCGACAAGATCGGCGAGGTGGTCGACCTGGACGACGAGCGGTTCGAGCCGCCGCCGGACACGCTCAGCGGTCCGACCCGGGAGCTGGTGGTGGGCACCTTCAAGCTGGACGGGCGGCTGATGCTCGCGCTCGACGTCAACCAGGCCGTCGACACGTACCGCGCCACCACCTGATGTACAGCCTCGTCAGCGCCCCGGTCCTCGGCTTTGACCTGACCCGCCTCGCCGGCGGGTCGGCCACGGCCGAGGTGGTGCTGCGCGGCCTGCGACTGCAGAGCGACGACCTGGCGATCCTCGCCGAGCGCCTGCCGGACGAGGGTGTCCGCGGCCCGCTCTGGGTCGAGGTCGAGAGCGCGGCACGCCGGATGCCGTCGC
Organism: Paractinoplanes globisporus DSM 43857; assembly: GCF_000379645.1. Lineage (GTDB taxonomy): Bacteria > Actinomycetota > Actinomycetes > Mycobacteriales > Micromonosporaceae > Actinoplanes > Actinoplanes globisporus. The sequence goes on along the minus strand of NZ_KB903306.1, from coordinate 285,980 downwards.
TCAAGGGCATGTCGAAGGAGGACCCGGCGAGCAGCCTCGCGCTTGTCGAACGGGCCCCGATCGGCTCGGTCGACGCGCTGCTGACCTGCCTGCGCTACGACGTCATGTCCTGGACCTGGAGCGGCACCGGCCGCGAGGCGACGCAGAGTGAGACGGCGGCGGCCGCCACCGCCCTGCTCTGCGACGCGGCGGTCGGCAGCTACCTGCGTGAGGTGCTGGACGACGACTCGCGCCGGCGCCTCGGCGCCGGCTGGGTGTCGGCCATGCGCAAGCTGCCGGTCGGCGCCCCGATCGACCTGGGCCCCCATCACTACGTGGTGTCGGCCCTGCTGGACCGGCTGCGCTCGCTGCGGTCGATGGATCTCGACCGCCTCGCGTCCTCGGCGGAGGACGCGCGGCGCAACGCCGGCGGCTGGTCTCCGGCCGTCCATTCGGCCTCGTGGGCCGCGTATCTCTCGGATCGGGTCCGCACCGCCGCCGCGGCGCAGATGCTGTTGGTACAGGCCGTCGACACGGCCGACATTCCGCTGGCCGACCGGGCCGGCGGCGTCTGGAACATGCTCAGCGGTGCCGTGCAGGCGCTGGTGGTCCGTGACCTCTTGGACACCTCCACCGCGCATCGACTGCTCGCGCCGGTGGTCGCGGCTCTGGGCCCCGCGTGGCTCGGGTGAAGGGGGTGGTCGGATGATTTCGGTCCTCGTCGTAGACGACTCCGTGGTGGTCCGTCGGCTCATCGTCGACGCGCTCGGGGGTGCCGAGAACATCGAGGTCGTCGGCACGGCCTCCAACGGCCTGCTGGCCCAGGCCAAGATCGACCAGCTCAAGCCCGACGTGATCACGATGGACATCGAGATGCCGCAGATGGACGGCATCGCCGCGGTCAAGGAGCTGCGCAAGCGGCACAAGCAGATCCCGGTGATCATGTTCAGCACGCTCTCCGCGGCCGGCGCGAGCGCCACCCTGGAGGCGCTGGCGGCCGGCGCGACCGACTACGTCACCAAGCCGAGCAACGTCGGTTCGGTGAACGAGTCGATCGCCGCGGTCCGCGAGGAACTGGTCCCGAAGATCTACGCGCTCGGCGGACGGCGACGGCAGACGGGCCTGCCCGGCGCGCCGCCCGGCGCCCCACCCGGACGGCCCGGCCCCGCGCCGGCCCGGCCGGCGCGGCCCGGCGCCGCCCCGCCCCGGGCCGGACTGCCGCCCTCGGGCCCCGGCCGACCGGGCGCCGCTCCGGCCGGACCGCCCGGCGCGCCGCCCCGTCCGGTCAAGCGCGCCGCGCCCGGCGGCAAGGTCGACATCCTCGCGATCGGCTCGTCCACCGGCGGACCGGACGCGCTCACCAAGGTGCTGACCGGCATACCCGCCGATCTTCCGGTGCCGATCGTGATCACCCAGCACATGCCGCCGGTGTTCACCCGGATGTTCGCCGAGCGGCTGGACCGCAGCACCCCCCTGCACGTGGTCGAGGCGACCGACGGGATGGAGCTGACGCCCGGCTGGGCGTACATCGCTCCCGGCGACTCGCACCTCGTGCTGCATCGCCGGGGCACCTCGACGCTGACCCAGCTCAGCGGCGCGCCTCCGGAGAACTCCTGCCGCCCGGCCGTGGACGTGATGTTCCGGTCGGTCGCGGCCCTCTACGGAGGATCTGCTTTCGCCACGGTATTGACAGGAATGGGACAAGATGGACGAGGTGGTGCGAAGGTGCTGAGAGACGCGGGTGCCGAGATATTGGCCCAGGATGAGGCGACCTCGGTGGTGTGGGGCATGCCGGGTGCCGTGGTCGGCGCCGGGCTGGCGGACGAGATTCTGCCGCTGGACCGGATCGCGGCCTTCTTGGTCAACCGGGTGAAGACCGGACGATCGGCGGCGGTGGCTCGATGACGCTCTCCCAGCCCGAGTTCGCCTTCGTCTCCACCCTCGTCCGGAAGGAGGCCTCGATCGTCCTGGCCCCGGGCAAGGAGTACCTGGTCGAGGCCCGGCTCATCCCGGTCGCCCGGGCGGTCGGCGCGGCCAACGTCAACGAGTTCCTCGCCGAACTGCAGCGCCGGCCCAACCCGGCGCACCAGCGCAAGATCATCGACGCGCTGACCACCAATGAGACCTCGTGGTTCCGGGACCGGGAGCCGTTCGCCGCGCTCACCGACGTGATCCTGCCCGAGCTGATCAAGTCGCGCGCGACGACCCGCAAGGTCCGGTTCTGGTCGGGTGCCAGCTCCAGCGGGCAGGAGGCGTACAGCCTCGCCATCACCCTGCAGGAAGCGCTGCCGTCCGGGTGGAACTACGAGATCGTCGGGACCGACATCTCCACCGAGATGGTCAAGCGGGCCGAGACGGCCGAGTACAGCCAGGTCGAGGTCAACCGCGGCCTGCCGGCCAGCCAGCTCGTGCAGTACTTCGAGCGGGCCGGCGCGCACTGGCGGGTCACCTCGCAGCTGCGCAAGAACGTCTCCTTCAAGCTGATGAACCTGACCGCGCCGCTGCCGGCCATGCAGCCGTTCGACGTCATCTTCATGCGCAACGTTCTGATCTATTTCGATGTCGCGACCAAACGGACCGTGCTGCAGAACGTGGCCAAGCTGCTGCGGCCGGACGGATGGCTCTTCCTCGGCGCGGCCGAGACGACCATCGGGATCGACGACAACTACGAGCGGGTGGCCGCCGGCCGCACCTCCGCCTACCGAGTTCGTACCGGAGTGCCCGCGGGTGCTTCGAGAAGGGGATGACGCCGCGATGCGCGCCATGGTGATCGACGACTCCCGCGCGATGCGCATGATCCTCAAGCGCATTGTCACCAAACTGAACTTCGATGCGGTGGAAGCAGGCGACGGCCAGGAGGCGCTCGACCTGCTAGCCGACATGCCCGAGGTGCCGGAACTGGCCCTCATCGACTGGAACATGCCCAACATGAACGGGCTCGAGTTCGTCACCAACGTCCGGGCCGACCCGCGTCTGCGTGAGATGACGCTGGTCATGGTCACCACCGAGAGCGAACAGAGCCAGATCGTACGGGCGCTCGCCGCGGGCGCCCACGAGTACGTGATCAAGCCCTTCACCGAGGGCGCCATGATCGAAAAGCTGGCCCTGCTGGGCCTCGTCCCGACCGGAGCGAACTCATGAGCGTCGAAGTCGAGGTCAATGAGAACGACCTCGCCGAGATGGTGGAACAGGTGTGGGAGTCGTATCTGGATCCGGAGGGCATCAACCCGCTGATCCCGACGTACGACGAAAATCAGCCCTCCGAGGTGCACTCCTCGGTCTCCATCTCCGGATCATGGACCGGACACATCGTTTACGCGTGCTCCATCGAGGCCGCCCGCCGGGCCGCCGCCGCCTTCCTCGCCATGGAGCCGGACGAGGTCTCCCAGGAGGACCTCTCGGACGTGCTGGGTGAGCTCGCGAACATCGTCGGCGGCAACGTGAAGGCGATGTTGCCGCCCGGCGCCTTTCTCTCCCTGCCCCAGGTCGTGCTGGCCCCCGAGTCCACCGCCCGGTTCCCGAACACCGAGCGGATCAGCGGGGTCTACGGCATCTGGGACGGCGAACCCGTGTCAATTTCCATGTGGCACAGCCGCGCGGACAACAACCAGGAGGATGGCGCATGAAGATTCTCATCGCCGACGACAGCCGGGTCATGCGGCAGATCGTGGTCCGCACGATGCGGCAGGCCGGTTTCGGCGATCACGATCTGATCGAGGCCTCGAACGGCCGCGAGGCGTTCGACATGGCCAAGGCTGAGAACCCCGATCTGATCCTCTCGGACTGGAACATGCCCGAGATGACCGGTATCGAGCTGCTTCGGCAGCTGCGCGCGTCGGGCAGCGACGTCAAGTTCGGTTTCGTGACCTCGGAGAGCACGCCCGAGATGAAAGATCAGGCTCAGGCCGCCGGTGCGCTCTTTTTCATCGTCAAGCCGTTCTCGGCTGAGCGATTCGATGAGGTCTTCGCTCCTATTTTGGGATGATTACGACATGTCCGATGTCTCGGTTCTTCCTGGCACTCTGGCCGTCCGCAACCTCTTGGAGGATCTGCTCGGCCGCGAAGTGACCGTCAGCCCCGGCGATCCGATCTCCGCGGAGGAGGTCGCCACGGCGACGGTCGCGATCTTCACCGACACCTCGCAGAAGGTATACGGCGTACTCGGCATGGACCTGCCTTTGGCGGCCAACGCGGGCGCCGCGCTGGGCCTGCTCCCGGCCGGCGCGGCCGAGGACAGCATCGACGAGAAGCAGCTGTTCCCGAACCTCGCCGAGAACGTCTTCGAGCTCTGCAACGTCCTGACGAGCCTGCTCAACCGTGAGGGGGGTCCGCACATCAAGCTGTACCAGGTGGTGTACCCCGGCGACCCGCTGCCGGCGGACGCCCGGGCGCACCTGATGGCGCTCGGCCGCCGCGTCGATCTCGCGATCGAGGTCAACCGGTACGGCAAGGGCAAGTTCAGCCTGTCCCTCGCGCCCTGACCGAGCGCATCGTGCTCCGCCTTCGCGGGCCTGCCCCTATCGGGCGGGCCCGCGTTTTTGTGGCTAAGCAAAATCTGGGGGCGGTCGAAGCTTAGGTCGAGCAAGCAAACGGACAGGAGAAGTCATGACCTCGCCGACCTCGGGAATCTCCGGCACCACCGGGCCTGTCGGTACGACCGGCACCTCGCCCTCGACCAGCAGCGCCGCCAAGGGCAAGGAGCTCGGGGACAAGGACACCTTCCTCAAACTGCTCGTGGCCCAGCTCAAGTACCAGGATCCCAGCAACCCGGCCGACTCGACCCAGTTTCTGGCGCAGACCGCCCAGTTCACCCAGGTCGAGAAGCTCGGCGACATCGCCGATCTGCTCAAGTCGCAGCGCCTGGTCGGCGTGAGCGGCCTGGTCGGCCACAACGTGACGTACATGGACGAGAACGGCGCCAGCCAATCGGGTGTCATCTCGGCCGCCAAGCTCAACGGAGACAGCGAACCGATGCTTCGGATCGGGAACACGGATGTGCTGCTGTCCAAGGTCATGGAAGTCCTACCGACGGCCCCGACGACCGGCTCGACCGGCACGGCGGCCCCGCAGTCGGATGACAAGAAGGTCACTCCGACGACCGGTCCCGCGACCGCCTAGTCAGCGTTCCCGAACCCGCAAAGGACTCACTACATGCTGCGCTCTCTCTACTCCGGCATCAGCGGCCTGCACGCCCACCAGCAGATGATGGACGTCACCGGCAACAACATCGCCAACGTCAACACCGTCGGCTACAAGGCCAGCGTCGTCCAGTTCCAGGACACGCTCAGCCAGATGCTCGGCGCGGCCGGCGCCCCGCAGAACGGCCAGGGCGGCACCAACCCGGCGCAGGTCGGCCTCGGTGTGCGCAATGCCGGCATCCTGTCCAACTGGTCGCAGGGCTCCCAGGAGACCACCGGCCGGGCCGGCGACATGATGATCCAGGGCGACGGCTTCTTCATCGCCCGCAGCGGCAACGAGGACCTCTACACCCGGGCCGGCTCGTTCTCGTTCGACGCGAACGGCAAGCTGGTGACCGCCACCGGCGACGCGGTGCAGGGCTGGACCGCCACCAACGGCATCGTCAACGCCGCCGGCAAGCCGGGCGACATCCAGATGCCGCTGGGCGCCACGATCTCACCCAAGCCGACCTTGAACATGACGCTCAAGGGCAACCTGAGCAGCGACGACGTCCCGGACCCGCTGAACCCGACGAACTCCGGGCCCAGCGCCACCAACCCCGGCAACTACGTCACGACGATCCCGATCAAGGTGTACGACCCGCAGGGCGCGACGCACTCGGTTCTCGCGACCTTCACCCGGACGGCGAACGACAACGTCGCCGACACGTCGACCTGGACGGTGGACTTCACCAAGGACGACCCGGCCAACCCCGGCACCCCGATCACCATCGGCTCGACGACCATGAACTTCGAGGGCGGCAAGTCGACCGACGGCGCCGGCACCGCGGTGACCAAGCTGCCGGCGATCGGCACGGCGCCGGATGGGCCGTACACGGTCGACGTCACCGACATCACGTCGTACGCCGGTCTCTCCGATGCGCGGGTGTTCGACACCGACGGCCAGACGGCCGGCGCGCTGACGTCGCTGTCCTACACGGTCTCCGACACCGGCCAGATCATCGGCGTCTACAGCAACGGTCTGAAGCAGGTGCTCGGGCAGATCGGGATGGCGACCTTCAAGAACGTCAACGGCCTGGAGAAGACCGGCGACTCGATGTACCGCTCGACGGTCAACTCGGGTTACGCCCAGGTCGGCCAGCCGGGCAGCGCCGGCATGGGCCAGGTGATCAGCGGCGCGCTGGAGATGTCGAACGTCGACCTCGCCCAGGAGTTCACCAACCTGGTCATCGCCCAGCGCGGCTTCCAGGCCAACTCCCGCATCATCACCACCTCCGACGAGATCCTCCAGGAACTCGTCAGCATGAAGCGCTAGTAGCACCACGAGACCGGCCGGCGGCCGGGGCGGGCACCGACGTGCCCGTCCCGGCCGTTGCCATATGACCGTTCGGCTGCACCCGTAACGCGACCAGGTGGATCTCATCCGCAACGGTCAAGCGGTCGATGGTTCCCATGACGGGCCACGGACGGCCCACCAGCCCAGGACCACACCACCACCCAAGGACGGATGTAAGTGATCCTCGTAACCCGCATCAACGGTGCCGTGTTCGCCCTGAACCCGGACCTCGTCGAGCGCGTGGACTGCACGCCCGACACGGTCGTGACGCTGGTGGACGGCACCAAGTACGTCATCTCCGAATCCGTGCCCGAGTTCATCGACTCGGTGCGCCACTACCGCGCTTCGCTGATCGCCCAGGCGAGCCGCATGGAGGCCGAGCCCACGGCCATCGTCCCGTCGTCAGAGGACGACGACCAAGACCACGACGCCAAGGTGCTTCCGCTGCACCGGAAGGAACGCTGATGGACATCTCCACCATCGTCGGTGTAGTCGTCTCGCTGGCCATCGTCTTCACGGTCCAGATCCTGGAGGGTGGCTCGCCATCCTCGATCATCCTGATTCCCTCGATGCTGCTGGTGTTCGGCGGCGCGTTCATGGCCGGTATGGCCGGCGGCGTGCTCAAGGACGCGACCGGCATCGGCAAGCAGCTGCAGAAGGCGTTCCTCGCGAAGGTCACGCCGCCCACCACGCTGGTGGAGAACATCGTCAAGCTGGCCGAGCGGGCCCGCCGCGAGGGCCTGCTGGCCCTCGAGGACGCGGTCAAGACGGTCGAGCACCCGTTCCTCAAGCGCGGCCTGCAGCTGGCGATCGACGGCACCGACCCGGAGGAGCTGCACGACATCCTCCATGCCGAGATCGCGGCCAAGAAGAAGGCCGACAAGGCCGGCTCGAAGCTCTTCGAGAACATGGGCGGTTACGCCCCGACGATCGGCATCATCGGCACGGTCATGGGTCTCGTGCACGTGCTCGAGAACCTGAACAAGCCGGAGTCGCTCGGTCACTCGATCTCCGCGGCGTTCGTCGCGACGCTCTGGGGCGTGCTCAGCGCCAACCTGATCTGGCTCCCGGTCGCCGCCCGTCTGACCCGCCTCAGCGCGGTCGAGGCGGAGGAGATGGAGCTGGTGGTCGACGGCGTGCTGGCCATCCAGGCCGGCTCCAACCCCCGCCTGGTCGCTCAGAAGCTGCGCAGCCTCCTCCCGCCGGATGAGGCGAAGAAGGCCGAGGCGGCCGCGAACACCAAGAAGGCGGCCTAACCGATGAGCTCAGGCGGCGGGGGCGCCAAGCGTAAGAAGGGCAAACACGAAGAACACGAGGAGCACGTCAACCACGAGCGCTGGCTCGTGTCGTACGCCGACATGCTCACCCTGCTGTTCGTGCTCTTCGTGGTGCTCTACTCGATGTCCGACGTCAACATGAAGAAGTTCGCCGAGCTGGCGTCCGGCCTGTCCGCGGGATTCGGTGCCGACAGCGCCGCGTTCTCGGGCCAGACCTCGACGCTGGACGGCGCCGGTCAGAGCGCCGAGATCGTGAAGATCGACCCGGGCGCGAACCCGGGCGACGGCAAGACCGGCACCTCGAACATGACCGAGAAGGAGAAGGCGGCGGTCGAGGCCGCCGTCCAGGCCGAGAGCCGCTCCACCGCCTCCAAGAACGCCCAGGCGGCGACCAAGGAGGCGGAGAACCTCAAGAAGATCGAGAACAAGCTCTCCGACGCGCTGGCCAAGGCGAAGCTGCTCAACACGGTGCAGTTCACCATCGACCGGCGCGGCCTGGTGGTCACCATCGTCACCAACGAGGTGGTGTTCGCCGGCAACCGGGCCGACCTGCAGACCGGCGGCAAGAAGATCCTCGACGCGCTGGCGCCGACGCTGGCCAAGCTCAAGAACAACATCGAGGTCGACGGCAACACCAACCAGCTCAAGGCGGTCACCACGTACTACCCGAGCGGCTGGGAGCTGTCCGCGGCTCGCGCCTCGACCACGGTCCGGTACCTGACCGGCCACGGTGTCGCCAAGAACCGCCTGAGCGCGGTCGGCTTCTCCGACACCAAGCCGCTGATCGACCCGGCCGACCCGCGGTCGATCACGATGAACCGCCGGGTGGACGTCGTCGTCCTCACCACGCTTCCGGCCGACCAGGCGGCACTGTTGCCGGCCGCGGCGGGCTCGGACGCGAAGCTGCACACGGGTCAGACCACGCAGCAGGCCGCCGAGATCGAGAAGGCGGTCGAGGCGGCGGACAGCACGACCACCAGCACGTCGACCACTACCACCACGACCACCACGAACTGACGGGGGGAGCAATCCGATGGCTGAAGAGAAGGATGGCGCTGCCGAGGCGCCGAAGAAGTCCAGCAAGAAAATGCTCATCATCATCGTCGCGGCGGTTGTGCTGCTCGGTGGTGGCGGGGGCGCGTTCTTCATGATGAAGAGCGGCTCCTCCGCCGCGGTGGCGGCGCCCAAGAAGGGCACGGTCGTGGCGATCACCGACGCGCTGACGGTCAACCTGGCCGACAGCCACTACCTGAAGCTGCAGTTCTCGCTGCAGCAGACCACCGATGCCAAAGAGGACGTGGACACCAGCGAGGCGGTCAACCTGGCGATCGACGAGTACACCGGCAAGACGGTCGCCGAGCTCTCCACCGACAAGGGCCGCACCGCGGTCAAGGAGGAGCTGCTCGCGAAGATCGTGAAGGCCTACACCGTTGACAAGAAGCAAGAGGTCATGGACATCTACTACACCCAGTTCGTGACCCAGTAATCCGGACATCGAGGACGGGCGGGCTCACTCCGGTGAACCCGCCCATCCGCCGATTTTGGGTAGAAACGGCTCTCGCGCTCAGCGCCCGGAGGAAATGAGCCGATAGGGACGACGTGACCTCCGCTACACGATCACCGGGCAAGATGTCGCGTCGCGGCCAGAGCGGAGGGCCGGCGCCCTACGACTTCCGTCGCCCGATCAAGCTCTCCCGGGAACACGTCCGCACGCTGCAGATCGCCTTCGAGACGTACGCGCGTAGCTGTGGCACCCTGCTGACCACCCGCCTGCGCGTGGTCAGCAGCGTCACGCTCGCCTCCATCGAGCAGCTCAACTACGACGAGTACGTCGCCTCGCTGGCCAATCCGACCGTGATCGCGGTGGTCAACTTCGACCCGCTGCCCGGCACGGCACTGATGGAGATGTCCTCCTCGGCCGTGATGACGGCGATCGACCACATGCTCGGCGGCCCCGGCGGCCCCCAGCCCGAGCGGCCGCTCACCGAGGTCGAGATGCCGCTGCTCCGCGGCCTGATGGAGCGGATGCTGGGCGAGCTGCGCTACGGCTTCGAGACGCTGGTCGACATCCGGCCGAAGCTCAAGGAGATCGAGTACAACGCCCAGTTCCTGCGCGCGCACGCGCCCGGGGATGCCTGCGTGGTGGCCACCTTCGACATGAAGATCGGCGCGGAGGAGTGCCTGGCCAGCCTCTGCATGCCGTTCAACATGATCCTGCCGGTGCTGTCCCGCACCGAGGCGGTGGTGCTCAGCGACAGCGAGCGGGCCAGTCGCGACCTGGCGCTGCGCAACCTCACGGCCGGACTTTTCGCGGCTCCGATCGACGTTGCGGTGCGATTTCAGCCCATTCGCATGCGTACCGATGACATCGTGGATCTGCGTCCCGGTGACGTCGTGCCGCTGGCTCACGCGACCAGCCGGCCGCTCGAGGTGACCGTCAACGAGACCGTCTTCGCTCACGCAGTTCCCGGTAATCAGGGCGCCCGCCTCGCGTGTCTCGTGGTGCCGGCGCCCCCGGAGTCGTCCAAGGAGTCTGGCCGCCCATGACCGCGCCCACCATCACCGCGCCGCAGCTGGCGCTCGCCCGGACCGCCGCCGAGGCCGCACTCGCCGTCCTGCCCACCAGCCGCGAGCTCGCCGTTGCCGCCCCGGTTGCCGCGACCGTGGACGCCCTGACCGAGGGCCAGGCGGTCACGGCCAAGTTCAGCGGCGCGGCCAACGGCGAGGTCGTCGTGGTGGTCGGCCAGGACCTCGCGGACGCGCTCAAGGAGAGCCCGCTCGGCGAGCTGGACCTGACCGCCGCCGTGCGGCCGGCCCTGGAGGCGGCCGCCCGGGTCTTCGGGCCGGTGGTCCTCGACCCCGGCGTGGTCATGGAGCCCGGAGTCGCGCTGAGCGCGCTCGCGGCCAAGGACGACGCCGTGGCGGTTCCGCTGGTCGAGGGCGAGGAGGTACGCGCGGTGCTCGCGCTCGCGCTGAGCCCGTGGCCGAGCGACGAGCCGGGACAGGTCGACGTGGCCCGCCGGGAGAACGCGGCGCCGGCCGTACGCCGGGGCGGCCTCGACATGCTGCACGACGTCGAGATGGAAGTCTCGGCCGAGCTCGGTCGCACCCGGATGAGCGTGCGGGAGCTGCTCTCGCTGAACCCGGGCGCGATCGTCGAGCTGGACCGGGCCGCCGGGAGCCCGGCCGACCTGCTGGTCAACGGCCGCCTGATCGCGCGGGGCGAGGTGGTCGTGGTGGACGAGAACTTCGGCATCCGGATCACCGAGATCGTCGCACCGGGCGCCGAGGGGTAACGGCCTTGTTCGAGCTCGTCCTGCGGATCGGCTTCTCGCTGTTCGTCGTCCTCGGCCTGATGTGGGCCCTGGCGCGAGTGGTTCGCCGGCCGCTGGGCGCGGGCCGGGCGCACGGCCAGCTCGCGGTGCTGAACCGGCAGCAGCTGACCCGGGGCGCGGCGGTGACGGTGGTGAAGGTAGCCGACCGGGCGATGATCCTCGGGGTCACCGAGCAGCAGGTCAGCTTCCTGGGCGAGGCCGACATCGCGGAGTTCGAGCACCACCCCGAGCAGCGGGACCACGTCGAGCTCCCCGGCACCCATCCGGAGGCAGCCGTCGGCCGCCTCGACCGGACTCTGGACTATCTCCGCGACCGGACCTCGAGGCGATGATGCGACGCGCGATCCTGCTCCTGCTGGCGAGCGTCGGCCTGGCGCTGGTGCTGCTCCCGGGTGCGGCCTCGGCCGAGCCGCGCCCCCCGGCGCCGGTGGCCGTGACCGTGGCGCTGCCGGATCGCGCACCGTCGCCCACGCCGCCGGTGGCGCCGACCAAGCCGAGCATCAACCTCAACATCAACGGCACCAACCCGGACGGCAGCAAGCCCGCCTCGTCGCTGGTGATCATGCTGGGGCTCACCGTGCTCTCGGTGGCGCCGGCCCTGCTGCTGCTCTGCACGTCGTTCACCAAGATCTTCATGGTCCTCGGGATCACCCGCAACGCGCTCGGCCTCACCAGCATGCCGCCCAACCAGGTGCTCGCCGGGCTGGCGCTGTTCCTGAGCCTGTTCATCATGGGCCCGACCGTCTCCGCCATGAACCAGCAGGGAGTGCAGCCCTACCTCAAGGGCGACAAGTCGCAGTCGGTGGCCTTCCACGACGGCGTGCAGCCGCTGCGCGACTTCATGTGGAAGACGACCCGCCAGGACGAGGTCGCGCTGATGGTGAAGCTCGCCGGCACCGAGCAGCCGAAGAACAAGGACGACGTCCAGCTCACCATGCTGATCCCGGCGTTCATCCTCTCCGAGCTGCGGGCCGCCTTCATCATCGGCTTCGTCATCTTCATCCCGTTCCTGCTGATCGACATGGTGGTCTCCGCGTCCCTCATGTCGCTGGGCATGATGATGCTGCCCCCGGTGACCGTGTCGCTGCCGTTCAAGCTGCTGCTCTTCGTGCTGGTCAACGGCTGGGGGTTGATCCTGACGGCGCTGGTGGCGTCGTACCGATGAACTGGGACGTCCCGATCGCGGACCTGCTCGCGATCATGCTGGGCGCGGCCCGCACCGGGGCCTGGCTGATGATCGCCCCGCCGTTCAACTCCCGGTTCATCCCCGGCACGGTCAAGGCGCTGCTGTCGATCGGGCTCACCCTGCCGCTCGCGCCGTACCTGCGCGGGACGATCCCGTCGCTGGGCACCGCCGACATCATCGCCAGCGCGGTGCTGCAGATCTTCGTGGGGGCCGCGCTCGGCTTCATCACCGCGCTGCTGTTCGCGGCGCTCCAGGCCGCCGGCGACCTGCTCGATCTGTTCGGTGGCTTCACCCTGGCCATGGGGTACGACCCGCTGTCGCTCAACCAGAGCTCGGTGTTCGGACGTTTCTACAATCTGGTGGCGGTCACGATCCTGTTCGCGACCGACGGCCATCAGGTGATCCTGCGCGGGTTCCTGCAGTCGTTCCGGACGATGCCGCTGAACCTGCATTTCGACCTGGCCACCTTCAGTCAGCTGCTGCTCAAGGGCATCGGCGAGATGTTCCTGGCCGCGCTGCAGATCGCCGGGCCGCTGGTGGTCGTGCTGTTCCTCACCGACGTCGCGTTCGGCCTGCTCAACCGGGTGGCGCCGGCGCTCAACGCGTTCCAGCTCGGCTTCCCGGCCAAGATCTTCCTGGTGCTGGTCCTCTCCGGGATCGCCATCAGCACCCTGCCGCAGGTGATCGAGACGCTGGTCGACCGGTCGGTGACCGCCGTGCTCAAACTCACCGGCGGATAAAGGGGGAGGTGGGATGGCCGGGGAGAAGACCGAACAACCGACTCAACAGCGGCTCAAGAAGGCCAAGCGGGAAGGCCAGATCGGCCGCAGTCCGGACATCGGCGCCTGGTTCGGCATGCTGGCGGCGAGCATCATGCTCCCCCGCACCATGGGGACCGCGCTCGACCACGCCCGTGACCTGCTGTCGAAGGTGCCCGAGGTGATGGAGAACCCCGAGCCCGCCCTGGCCATCCACATGCTCAAGGACGCCGGGCTCGGCCTGGCCTGGGCGGTGCTGCCGCTCGCGGCCACGCTGATGGCGGTCGGCATCGCGGCGGCGGGCGCGCAGGGCGGCATCCGGGTCGCCACCAAGCTGTTCATCCCGAAGTTCAGCCGGCTCAACCCGCTGCCCGGGATCAAGAAGATGTTCGGGCCGCAGGCCCTCTGGGAGGCGACCAAGGCCCTGGTCAAGACCTCGGTGCTGGCCGCCGTGCTGTACACCACGACCAAGGACGTCATACCCACCCTGATGACCGCCGGTCAGCTGCCGCTCGCGGCCCTGCTCGCGGTGGTCAAGGACGCCACGATCGGGCTGATCCGGGCCGCTTCGGTGGCCGGCATCGTGATGGCCGCGGCCGACTATTTCGTGGTGCGCCGGCGCACGAACAAGCAACTGCGGATGACCAAGGAAGAGGTCAAGCAGGAGAACAAGAACACCGAGGGCGACCCGCTGATCAAGGCACAGATCCGGGCCCGGCAGATCGCGATGGCCCGCAACCGGCAGATGGCCGACGTGCCCACCGCCGACGTGGTGCTGGTCAACCCGACGCACGTGGCGGTGGCGCTGCGCTACGAGCCGACCAAGGGCGCGCCCCGGGTGGTGGCCAAGGGGCAGGGCCCGGTCGCCACCAAGATCCGCGAGCTGGCCGCCGAGCACCGGGTGCCGATGGTGCAGGACGTGCCCCTGGCTCGCGCGTTGCACGGCGGGTGCGACGTGGGCGCCGAGATCCCGGCCGAGTTCTTCGCCGCGGTGGCCAAGGTGCTGGCGTTCGTGATGAGTCTCAAGGCGCGCGGCTCGGCTGCCGGTTTGCACCGCAACCCACACTCCGCCCCAGCAGCCGCATAACCGAAAATTTAGGAGATTTCCTCACATGCGTCCCTCGAACGGGGGAGGATCTGGCTGATGGGTGAGCCACACCCTGTTCTCGGGAAGGTGCCGTGAAGAACCGCAACATCAGCCGTCTTGCCGTACCCATCGGGGTCATCGGCATCATCATCATGATGGTCGTACCATTGCCGACCTTCCTGCTGGACACGCTGATCGCGTTCAACATCACCGGCGCCCTGCTCATCCTCCTGACCAGCATGTTCGTCCAGCGGCCGCTCGACTTCTCGGTCTTCCCGGCGCTGCTGCTGGTCGCCACTCTCTTCCGGCTCGCGCTCAACATCAGCGCCACCCGGCTGGTGCTGCGCGACGGCGACGCCGGCAAGGTGATCCACGCGTTCGGCAGCTTCGTGGTCGGGGGCAACCTGGTCATCGGCCTGGTGATCTTCCTGATCCTGGTGATCGTCCAGATGATCGTGGTCACCAAGGGCGCCGAGCGGGTCGCCGAGGTGGGCGCCCGGTTCACCCTCGACGCGATGCCCGGCAAGCAGATGGCGATCGACGCCGATCTCAACGCCGGGCTGATCGACGAGAGCGAGGCCAAGAAGCGCCGCGCCGAGGTGGCCGCCGAGGCCGACTTCTACGGCGCCATGGACGGTGGCTCCAAGTTCGTCAAGGGCGACGCGATCGCGGCCATCATCATCACCCTGATCAACCTGATCGGCGGCTTCGCGGTCGGCATCATCCAGCAGGGCCTGTCGGCGACCGACGCGATGAACCAGTACAGCCTGCTGAGCGTCGGCGACGGCCTGGTCTCCCAGGTGCCCGCGCTGCTGCTGTCGGTCGCCACCGGTCTGATCGTGACCCGCTCGGCCACCTCCGGCGACATGGGCAGCAGCGTCACCGCCCAGCTCAGCCAGAACAAGCTGGCGCTGAGGATCGGCGGTGGCGCCGCGCTCGCCCTCTGCGTGATCCCGGGCCTCCCCAAGATCCCGTTCCTGCTGGTCGGGGTGGTCGTGCTGGTGATCGCGCAGCGGGTCAAGGACCCGGTGCCCGAGGACGAGGCCGCGGTCACCGAGGCGGTCGAGATGCCGGCCGCCGACTCCCCGGAACAACTGCTCGGCGAGATGCGGGTCGACCCGCTGGAGCTCGCCCTCTCCCCGGATCTCGTCGACCTCGTCGACGCGAGCAGCGGGGACCTGCTCGACCGGGTGCGCGCCCTGCGCCGCAAGATGGCCATGGAGCTCGGCGTGATCATGCCGCCGGTGCGCACCCGGGACGATCTGGACCTGCCGCTCTCCTCGTACGCGATCAGGATCTCCGGTGTCGACGCCGGCACCGGCGAGGCCCCGCCCGGCACGGTGCTGGCGATCGGCGAGGGGCTTCAGGGCCTGCCCGGACGCGCCGGAGTCGAGCCCGTCTTCGGCCTGCCCGGCAAGTGGGTGCCGGCGGAGCTGCACTACCAGGCCGAGCTCTCCGGGGCGACGGTCGTGGACCGGGCCAGCGTGATCATCACGCACCTGGCCGAGGTGGTGCGCAGCAACGCGAGCCGGCTGCTCGGCCGCGAGGATGTGCGGGCGCTGACCGAGGTGGTCAAGCGCACCCATCCGGTGGTGGTGGAGGAGCTGACCCCGTCGCTGCTCAGCCTCGGCCAGATCCAGAAAGTCCTGCAGGCCATGCTGGACGAGGGCGTGCCCATTCGCGACCTCGTCCGCATCTTCGAGGCGCTCAGCCTGCGAGCGAAGATCTCCGTCGACCACGACGGCCTGGTCGAGGCGGCCCGTGCCGCGCTCGGACCGGCCATCGCCGCCCAGTACACGACCGGCGGCCGGCTCACGGTGATCACTCTCGAACCCATGCTCGAGCAACAACTGCTCGAATCGTTGCGGCCGAGCGAGACGGGAGCCTTCATGGCGATCGACGGCTTGCGTGCCGAGGCGATCGTCAGCGAAGCCGCCCGCTTGGCCGAAACCGCGGAGCAGCAGGGGCTCGCGCCCGTGCTCGCCTGCTCGCCACAGCTGCGGCTGCCACTGATGCGACTGCTGCGCGCCGGCTCGCGCCGGGTGCAGGTGTTGTCGTACGGCGAAATCTCTGGTTCCACAGCACAGATCGAGACGATAGGGGTGGTGAACGGTGCCTACGCGGGTGCTGCTTGAGGGACCGGCCATCGAGCCTTTGCTGGCTCAGGTACGCGATGAGTACGGCTCCGGTGTCCGGATCATCTCCGCCGACAAGGTCCGCAGTGGCGGCGTCGGTGGCTTCTTCGCGAAGCAGCATTACGAGCTTTCCGTGGAGGTTCCGGACCCGAACGAGGACAGGAATGACATGGCGAAACGTATGACCGCGGAGAACAGTCACACGCTGGAGCGATTGCTCGAGCGGGCCGAGTCCCAGGATCGGATGGACGAGCCGGGCCGGCCGGCGCGGACGGTCACACCCGCCACGTTCGGCACGGCGCGGCCCGGCGAGACCACCTTCTCGCGCCCGGCCGCACCGGCCCGCCCGGCCGCACCACGACCGGCGGAGCCGCCACGCGCCGCGCCGCGACCGGCGGAGGAGGCGAGTCCCGATGCGGAGCTCAGCCGCGGCGCCGGGGTTCAGGACACCAGCGCGGCCTTCGCCGAGCTCATGGCGGGGCTGGACACGAGCGCCGAGCCGGGCATCGAGCGCACGCCGCCGAAGCCCAAGGTCGCGACACCGATACGCGGCGAGGAGACACCGACGGTCCGCCCGTTCCGCCCCGCCGCGACCACGGAGACGCCGGTCAACGCGCCGCAGAAGGCGGCCATGCCCAGCCTCGCCGAGCGGATCGGCGGTCTGGCCGGTGAGGTCGAGATCGAACAGGACGCTCCGATCGACGTACCGGAAAAGGAGCGTGAGCCGGCTCCGGCCGCGGTCGCACCGACGATGAAGCCGATGTCGCCGGCATCGCCGGCGCACGCGGCGCCGGTTCCGGACAACGAGCCGGTCGTCCGCAACCTCATGTCGGTCGGCATGCCCGAGCCGATGGCCCGGCAGATCACCGGCGCCGACACCTACGCGGGTGTGCTCAGCGTGCTCGCCGCGCGGCCCTCGGCGCCGGGCATCCCGGACGGGCCGGGCGAGATCCTGGTGCTCGCCGGGGACGTCAACCTCGGCGTGGCCATCGGGCGGCAACTGCTCGACCAGATCGGCGTGCCGGAGAACCATCTGCTGCTCGCGGCGGAGACGACCGCCGGCACCGGGCTGCACTCGTCCCGGCTGATCTCCACGCAGGAGGCGGCCGAGTCCCGGGTGGAGAAGCTGCACAACGCCGAGCAGGCGTGGGTCGTGGTGATGGACGCTCCGGTGGGTGGCACCGACCCGCTCTGGGTCAACGAGATGTGCGACGCGATCGGGGCCACCGCGGTCTGGGCGATCGTCGACGCCACCCGCAAGACCGCCGACACGGCCCGCCACCTGCGGACGCTCGGCGAGGTCGAGGCGCTGCTCGTGCACAGCGTGGAGATCACCGCCGACCCGGCCTCGGTGCTCGGGCTCGACCTGCCGATCTTCTCGCTCGACGGCAAGCCGGCCACCCCGCACGTCTGGGCCGCGATGCTCTGCGCCCGGATCGCCACGGACGTCATGCCGGTGGCGGCCCCGCCCCGGCGGGCGTCCCGTCCGGTGCGGCAGTGATTCGTCCGTCGGTCCTGCTTTTCGCGCTGGTGATCAGCGCTCCGGCGCTGTACCGCCTCGTGCTCGACCAGTTGGACCTCACCGACGTGCTGATCCGCTTCATCATCGCGGTGCCGATCGCCGCGCTGCTGCTGGCCGCGTTGCGCTTCGTGACGGCGGGGTACGGCCGCACCGAGGACGACGAGGAACCGGAGGGCACGCTCGTGACGCCCACCCCGGTGGACGTGCACGAGATGGAGAAGCCAGCATGAAAGCGCCGGTGGACACGTGTGGTGTCCACCGGCGCTGTGCTCTCCCGAATTAGGCGTGCACGTCCAGGCGGCTGCTCCCGGGCGCCCGCCGGACCGCGGGCCCGGTCTCGATGACCGGGGCGGTCGGCGCGGCCGGTCCCGAGTCGCGCCGACCCGACGAGGCGTACTCGGCCGAGGCGAACTGCTGGCGGGCCCGCTCCTGCTGTGCCGTGCCCTGACGCAGGTCGAGCGTGCAGTTGGAGAAGCCCGAGTCCTCGAGCTCCCGGCGCAGGTCGCCGAGCGCGTCGCGCAGCGCGTCCGTGCCCGCGTCCGTGGTGCCGGTCAGCTGGAGGCTGATGTCACCGTTGCGCACCTCGGCCACCACCTGGATCGGTCCGAGGTCGACCGGGTGCAGGTGGACGGTCAACCGATGCACGCCGTCGGGCTCCAGCCGCAGCGGCGCGATCCGCATCGCCATCTGGGCGGCCGGCGGCGGAGTCGGTACGGCGGTGGGGCTCGGCGGCGGGGTTCCGGCCGCCGGGGCGGCGGGAGCGGTGGGTTGCGGCCCGGTGACACCGGCCAGGCCGGCCTGACCGAGTACGCCCGGGGTCGCCGCGCCGTCGGCCGCGACTCCGGGGGTCGTCGCCGGGGCCGGCGGCAGGCCGGTCGGCGACGGGGTCGTGGCGTCGGGGGTCGCCCGCTCGGCGGCGGGCGCGGGGGCCGGCGGGGTGGCGGCACTCTGGGCGGTGGCGTCCGGGGCGGGCGGCGTGGTCGCGGGCGCGGCCGGCTGGGTGCCGGCCTGGGCGTCCGGGGTCGCCTTCGCCGGGCCGGGCTGCGGGGCCGGGTCGGCCGGGGCGGCCGTCTTGGCGGGCTCGGCCGGGGTCGCGGGCGCTGCTGTCGTCGCGGCCGGTCCGGGCTGAGTGCCCGGCGTCGACGGGGTCGCCGGAGCGTCCGCGGCCTTGACTCCCGGCTGGGTGGCCGGTGCGTCCGCGGCCGGCTTGCCCGCGGCGTCGCGGACCGTGCCGGTGGGCGCGACCGTCGCGGCGACCGCGTTTCCGCCCGGTCCGGCCGGCGTGGCCGATCCGGGTGCGGCCGGCTGGGCCCCGGGCTGAGCCGGGGTGCCGGGCGCCGCGGCCGGGGTCGCGGGCGTCGTGGCCGTCGGTGCGGTGGCGGGTGCGACCGCCGAGGCCGGCGCGACACCGGTCTTCGCCGGGGGAGCGTCGGTCTCCTTCTGGCCGGCGGTGGCGGGTGTGGCGGCGACCGGGCCGGGCGCCACCGCCACCGCGGCCGCGGCGGCCGCGGCGGGGAGGCCGGGCTGAGCCTGGACGGGCGGCTGGGCCGGCTCGGTGCCGGTCGTCTTGGCGTCGCCGGTCTTCGCGTCGTCCTTGCCCTTGGCGGCGTCGGTCTTGCCGGTCTCGTCCTTCGTGTCCTTGGCCTCGACGGGTGACTGGTCGCTCGGGGCGTCCTTCACCTCGTCGGCGCCGTCGTTGTCGTCGGCCGTCCTGGCCTTGTCCGCGCGGGCCTTGTCGGCCTGAGACTTGTCGGCCCGGGCCTTGTCGGCCTGGGTCTTCGCGGCGCGCGAGGCATCGGCACGGTCGCTGTCGGCCCGGCTGGCGGTGTCCCGCTGCAGCGCGTCGTGGTCGGCCGCGGCCTTGTCGGCCGCCCGGTTGTCGGCTGCCCGGTTGGCGGCGGCCTTGTCGGCCGCGCGGTTGGCGGCGGCCTTGTCGGCCACGGCCCGGTCCGCGGCGGCCCGGTCTGCGGCGGCGCGGTCGGTGGCGGCCCTGTCCGCGGCGGCGCGGTCTGCGGCGGCCCGGTCTGCGGCGGCCCGGTCGGTGGCCGCGCGGTCGGTGGCCGCCCGGTCCGCCGCGGCGCGGTCGGCCCGCTGGGCGGCGGCCTTGTCCGCGGCATCGCGGGTCGCGGCGGCCGTGGTGTCCTGGTCGCGGCCGGGCCGGTCCAGCTCGGCCGAGAGCGCCGAGCCGAAGTCGGCGTCCCCGCGCTTACCGCCGGCGCGGCGTCCGGCGTCGGGCGCGCCGGCACGCTCCGGTCCCGTCACGGAAGTCGGCATCTTCATGCGGTTCTCCTGGTCAGTCGTGGGATCGGAGGTCAGCCGCCGAGCGCGGCGAGGGCGTTCTGGACCTTCGGCACGTAGGCCTGGGTCTCGGCATAGGGCGGGATGCCGCCGTACTTCTTCACGGCGCCGCCGCCCGCGTTGTAGGCGGCCAGCGCCAGCGGCAGCGACTTGAACTCGTGCAGGTTGTGGGCGAGCAGCTTGGCCCCGCCGAGGATCGCCTGCTCGGGGTCGAAGGCGTCGTCGACACCGAGGCCCTTGGCGGTCGACGGCATGAGCTGCATCAGGCCGCGGGCGCCGACCTTGCTGACCGCCTGCGGGTTGTAGCCGGACTCGACCTTGGCAACCGCGGCGAGCAGCTTCGGCGAGACGCCGTACTTCGTGCCGGCCTGGACGAACAGGTCCGCGTACGGGACGCCGTCGAGCCCGCCGGTGCCACGCAGCGCGGCCGGCCGGAGCGCGGCCATGTTCTGCGCCGCGACCGCCGCCGCGTCGGTCACTACGCGGCGGATGTGGGTCGGCTCCTCGTACACCTTCTGGATCTTGACGTGGTCCCCGGTCTTGGGCGCCGCGATCATCTGGTTGTCGCCGAGGTAGATGCCGACGTGGTGCACCGGCGAGCCGAAGGCGAGGATGTCGCCCGGTTTCGCCTCGGCGAGGCTCGCCACCGGCTGACCGGCCTTGGCCTGCTCCCACGAGTTGCGCGGCAGCTGGATGCCCAGGTCGGCGTAGGTGCGCTGCACCAGGGCCGAGCAGTCCAGGCCCTTGTTCGCGTCGGTGCTGCCGAAGACGTACGGAAGGCCGAGGTACTTCTTGGCCGACGTCACGACGTCGTCACCGGAGACGCTGCCGCCCGCGTCGAGCGACGGCCCGCCACCGGTGGCGTCGGAGAGCAGCGCGGCGAACGTGGGGTCGGTGGTCGTCCCCGGCCGGGTGGTGACGGTGCCGCTGACGACGTTGGTGTCCGGGTCGACCGGGTTGGTGGTGAGCTGGCCCTGCAGTTCCTGGATCCGGGAGAGCACCCCGGAAACGCCCATCAGCGTCACGCCGTGCTCCCCTCGACGAGGTTGCGAGCCCGGTTCCGGGCCTTCGAGGTCACCGCCAGCTCGTCCAGCGCGGCCTGTTCGACCCGCAGGTCGTGGGCGCGGATGATCTCGGCGTGGCGCTCGGCCATCATCTCGACGGCGCGCCGGCGCTTGGCCGCGTCGGCGAGGATGGCCTGCCGCTCCCGCTCGACCTGCTCGGCGTCGTGCACCATGCGCTGGGCGCTGAACAGGCCGGCGGCCAGCGACTGGCGGGCGACGAGCGAGGCAACCATCGCGCGGGCGGTGCCCTCGGTCGGCGCCTCGGCGCCGACCAGGTCAAGGTGACGGCGCTTCACCAGGGCCTGAGCCTCGCGGATCTCGGCGCGGGTCTGGGTCACGGCACCACGGGCGGCGTCCTCCTGCGCCTTGCGGGCGCGGAGCACGGGGCCGAGTCGGAACAGGCGGTTCAAGGTTTTCTGCCTCCTAGCGCGGGCGGGCTGGGCCATCCCTCACATGACCGGTTCGGCCCGGTGCCCGCAGCGCTGAGGCCTGCACCCGACTAGCAACAGACCTCGGGCTCAGGTCGCCGTGACGATGGCGTGCAGGGCGGCCCAGGAGGCTTCGGGGGTTGTCTGCTCGTCGAGGTCCTGGCGCAGGAAGGCGGTGATGTGCGCCCAGAGGGCGTTGGCCCGGTCGGCCTCCGGGTTCGTGCCGGGGACGTACGCGCCGATCTCGACCAGCTCGCGCACCTCCCGGTGGGCCGCCAGCAGACGGCGCAGCTCGGTCGCGTCGGCGCGCTGCTGGGGCGTGGTGATCCGGTTGGCCACCCGGGAGATCGAGTCGAGGGCCTGGACGGCCGGGAAGTGGCCCGCGGTCGCCATCTTCCGGTCCAGCACGATGTGCCCGTCGAGGATCGAGCGGGCCGCGTCGGCGATCGGCTCGTTGTGGTCGTCGCCCTCGACCAGCACCGTGTAGAGGCCGGTGATGCTGCCCCGCGCGCCCGGCCCGGCCCGCTCCAGCAGCGACGCGAGCATGGCGAAGACCGACGGAGGGTATCCCCGGGTGGCCGGCGGCTCGCCGACCGACAGACCGACCTCGCGCTGCGCCATCGCCGCTCGCGTCACGCTGTCCATCAGCAGCAACACGTCGGCGCCCTCGTCCCGGTAGTACTCGGCGATCCGGGTCGCCACCGCGCCGGCCCGCAGCCGCACCAGCGGCGCCGCGTCCGAGGTCGCGATGACCAGGACCGAGCGGGCCAGGCCCTCCGGCCCGAGGTCGTGCTCGATGAACTCGCGCACCTCGCGGCCGCGCTCGCCGACGAGGGCGACCACGTTCACCTCGGCCGAGGTGCCCCGGGTGATCATGCTGAGCAGGCTGGACTTGCCGACGCCGGAGCCCGCGAAGATCCCCATCCGCTGCCCTCGGCCGCACGGCACGAGCGTGTCGAGCACGCGTACGCCCAGGGGCATGGGCGCGTCGACCAGCTGGCGCTCCATCGCCGAGGGTGGCGCCGCGGTGATGCTGACCTGCTCCCCGCGCAGCGGCGGCCCGCCGTCCATCGGGCGGCCGAGGCCGTCCAGGATCCGGCCGATCAGGTCGGGGCCGACGGGTACCCGCAGCGGCCCGCCGGTGCTGGTCACCGGGGTGCCGGTACCGATGCCGGCCAGCGGGCCGAGCGGCAGGCAGGAGAGTTTCTCGCCGTCGAGCGCGGCCACCTCGGCGAGCACCGCGTCCGGGCCGTCGCCCATCCGCAGCAGGTCGCCGACCCGGGCCTCGAGCCCGCTCACGGTCACCCGCAGACCCACCGCGCCGGTCACCTTGCCGCGGGCGAGCGGCCGGGCCGCCTTCACCGCCGCGCTCATCCGATGACGGAACAGATCGGTCATGATCAAGCCTCCCAACGGGGTCAGACCCGCAGCGCCTCCCGGGCGCGGGCCACCGCGGACGCGATGGTGGCGTCCACGGATGCCATGCCGGTATCGGCCGTGGCGTCGCCCGGCCGCAGCGTGGCGTCCGGCCGCAGGCTCACGTGGCGTCCCTCGTAGTCGAAGTCGTCCGTCCCGTCCGTGCCGACCAGCGTCTGGTAGTCCTCGGGGGAGAGGCTGACCACGAGCGGGCCGGAGTCCGGCGCCGCGGCCATGGCCCGGCGCAGGGCGTCGGCGGTCCGCCGCTGCGGGTCGTCCAGGGATCGCCCGACGATCGCCTCGGCCAGCTCGAAGGCGTTCGCGAGCAGCACCTCCTGCAGCTCGGCGAAGGTCGGCATGAGCTGGTTCTCGAGCTCGGTGACGGCCCGGCCGAGCGCGTTGACCGCCTGGGCCAGGGCGGCCGCGCGACGCTGGTCGTACGCCTGCTCGGCGATCCGGGCCCGGTCCGCGGACTCCGCGGCGGCCACCGCCGCCTCGCGTTGACCCTGCGCCCAGCCCTCGGCGTACCCGGTGGTGCGGGCCTGCTCCTTGGCCCGCTCGATGCCCTCGGCGCTGTCGGCCGGGGCCGGATGGCGCAGGTCCTTGCCGAACTTGGCCGCGGCCGCGCCCTCCGCGACGGCGCCGCGGATCACCGGGTTGCGTGGGTCAGGCGATGAGCTCATCGGCCTCGCCGCCGCGCTGGACCTCGATCTGGCCGGAGTCCTCGAGCGAGCGGATGACCGAGACGATCTTCGCCTGGGCCTCCTCGACCATCTTGACCTTGACCGGGCCGAGGAGGTCGATCTCCTCGAGCAGGTTCTCCCGGCCGCGCTCGGACAGGTTCTTGGTGACCTTGTCGCGGACGGTCTCGGGCACGCCCTTGAGGGCGGTGGCCAGGTCGGCCGGCTCGACCTGCCGCAGCACCAGCTGCACGGCGCGGTCGTCGAGGTTGATGATGTCCTCGAACATGAACATCCGGCGCCGGATCTCCTCGGCCAGCTCGGGGCTGCGGGCGTCCAGGGCCTCCAGGATGAGCCGCTCGGTGGTGCGGTCGGCGCGGTTGATGATCTCGACGAGGGGTTGCAGGCCGCCGACCGTGGAGAGCTCGTCGGGCTGCAGCACGGTGGAGAGCTTGCGCTGCAGCGCCGCCTCGACCTGGCGGATGATCTCCGGCGAGGTGCGGTCCATCACCGCGATCCGGTGCGCGACCTCGGTCTGCACCTCCAGCGAGAGCCCGGCCAGGATCGACGAGGCGAGCGCCGCGGGGATGTGCGCGAGGACCAGCGCGATG
Source organism: Paractinoplanes globisporus DSM 43857 (assembly GCF_000379645.1). GTDB lineage: Bacteria > Actinomycetota > Actinomycetes > Mycobacteriales > Micromonosporaceae > Actinoplanes > Actinoplanes globisporus. Next base: position 261,730 of record NZ_KB903306.1, on the reverse strand, counting down.
GTCTGCGGGTGCTCGTACTGCACGTACGAGAGCAGCTGCCGGGGGTCGGCGTGGCTGAGGAAGTTGAACGGTATGTCGTTCATCGAGGCTTCGAGGCGGTCCAGGATCAGCGCCGCGCGCTCCTTGCCCAGGGACGCCTCGAGCAGCTCGCGGGCGTAGTCCATGCCGCCGGACCCGGCGTACCGGGTGGTCGCCATGGCGTAGAACTCATCCAGCACGTCGTCGACGACTATCGGGTCGAGCTTGCCCAGCCGAGCGATCTCGGCCGAGATCATCTCGACCTCTTTCTCCGACATGCTCGCCAGGACCTGCGCGGAATGCTCCTTGCCGAACTGCACCAGCATGATTGCCGCTTTGCGCACGCCCGTCATCGACAGCGTGGTGAGTTGCGGTGTCGTCAACGCGTGCTCCCTCAGCCCGGCCTAAATCCATCTTAAAACGCAGATCGCAGCAAAACGGGCGGCCGGCGAAAGCCGGCCGCCCGTCCGGGCTCAGTGCGCCGCGTCGGCGGCGAGCCAGCCGCGCAGCAGCGTTGCCATCTCCTCGGGCTGGTCCTTGACCATCTGCTCGATCTCCCGCACGCGCTCCTCGCGGGCCTCCCCGTCCGAGTACGTCTCGGGCGCGGCCTCGAGCATCTGGGCCGGGATCGCCTCGTTCAGCTCGATCAGGCGTTGCTGCTCGAGCGCGGCCTGCATGTCCTCGAGGTGCCTGCGCTCCTCCGCGGTCAGCGACTTGCGCTTCTTCGACCGGCGGCTGGCCCGCCAGGCGAGGAAGAGCAGCGCCAGGACCACGGCGCCGAGCGCGCCGGTCTTGATCAGCGACACCTGCTTGGCCGACTGGTCGGCCGCCGCGGCCGCGTTCAGGGCCTTCTGGGCGGCCTGGGCCGCGCTGGTGTCGAACGGCATCGCGCTGACCGCGATCGTGTCGCCGCGGGTGGCGTCGACGCCGGCCGCCGCGCTGACCAGCTGCTGCACCTGGGCCGGGTCGATGGTGCCGGCCGTGGTGCTGTCCAGCAGGACCGCGACGTTCATCTTCTTGATGCTGCCGGGCGCGCTCTTGCGGACCTCGTTGGTCTCGTTGATGGCGTTGTTCTTGACGGACTGGCTGTTCTCGTACTGGCCGGTGCCGGTGGTGCCGGTGTTGCAGCCCGGGCCCGAGATGTTGTCCGGGCCGAGGACGCCGCCGGCACAGTTGCCGGCCCCGTTGTACGCCTCGCGGCTGTTGCTCTCGGAGAGCGCCGGCAGCGACGGGTCGGAGTTGTAGGTCTTGCTGGTCGTCTGGGTCTGGTCGAAGTCCAGCTCGGCGGTGGTGGTGACCACCGCGTGCCCCGGGCCGACCACGCTGTCGAGCATGTTCTGCAGCGACTGGTTCATCCGGTTCTGGAACGCGATCGTCTGCGCCTCGTTGCCGTTGTCCCCGCCCGTGCCGATGGCCTCGCCGCCGCCGGTGGACAGGATCTTGCCGTCCGCGCCGGCCACGGTGATCTCGGTCGGGTCGAGGCCCTCGACGCTGGAGGCGACCAGGTGCACGATGGCCTGCACCTGCTGGCTGCTCAGCGGCTGGGTGGTCTTCGAGGCGACCAGGACCGAGGCGGTGGGCTTGTCCTGGTCGTCCGCGAAGACGTCCTTCTGCGGGATGACGAGGTGCACGGTGGCCGCCTCGACGCCGTCGATCGACTTGATGGTGTTGGAGAGCTCGCCTTCCAGGGCCCGCTGGTAGTTCGTGTGCTGCATGAAGTCGCTGGTGGTGATGCCCTGCTGGTCGAGCAGCGCGTAGCCGGTGCCGGCGTCGCCGGGCAGGCCCTCGCCGCTCAGCGACAGTCGCAGGCTGTTCACCTGGTCCTGCGGGACCAGGATGGTCTGCCCGTCGTTGGCCAGCTCGTACTTGGTGCCGCCCTTTTGCAGCGACTCGACGATCGCGCTGGCGTCCTTGGTCGACAGGTTGTTGAACAGGATCGAGTACGTCGGCTTCGACGCCCACGTGGCGAAGAAGTAGGCGCCCACGATGAGGGCGATCACCGCCGCGATGGTGACGGCCTTCTGGCCCGGCGTGAAGGACCGGAAGGTGTCCGTGATGCGGCGAACCGGAGCGGGAAGGCGGTCCGTCATGTCAGGCCTGCATCCTCATGATCTCCTGGAAGGCTTCGACGGCCTTGTTCCGGATGGCGAGCGTGAGCTGAAGTCCGAGGGAGGCCTCGGTCGCGGCCATGGTGTACTGCGCCGGGTCCTGCAGCGTCCCGTCGGCGACCTGAACCGCGAGGTTGTCCGCGTTGGTCTGCGAGTCCTGCACGGACTGCAGGCCCTTCGAGAGCATGCTCGTGAAGTCCTCGTTCGGACCCTGGGCGGCGGTCGTTCCGGCGCTCGCGGCGAGCCCGTCGATGCCCTGCACGGGGTCGAGACCGCCGACCGCGGAAAGCGCGCTGATGGGAGAGGTCATCTACGTCGTCCTCACTTTCCGAGGTTGATCGCGGCGGTGTACGAGTCCTTGGCCCGGTCGACGACCGCCAGGTTCGCCTGGTAGGCGCGCTGGGCCATCATCATCTGGGCCATCTGGCCGCCGAGGTCGATGTCCGGGCGCCGGACGTAGCCCTTGGCGTCGGCCAGCGGGTTCTCCGGGTCGTACGTGAGAATGCCTTGCGCGCTGCCGAAGGCGACGCCGCCGACCTCGGCGCCGTTGCCGTCCTGCGCCTCCTGGGCGACGACGTACCGGGCCTGGAAGGCCTTCTCCGAGGTGCGGCTGACGTTGTCGATGTTGGCGATGTTGTCCGACACCGCGTCGAGCCACTTGCGGTAGACGGTGACGCCGGTGCCGGCGACCCCGATCGCGTTGAACGTGCTCATCTATCAGGCCCCCTTGATGGCGTCGCGCAGCATGCCGTACTTGCTGTCCATGGCCCGCAGGGTCAGCTGGTAGCGCATCGTGGTGTCGATGTGCGACAGCGTCTCCTCGTCGAGGTTGACGTTGCTGCCGTTGAGCCGCGTGGGTTCCAGCGAGGTCTGCGTGCTCGGGGTGATCCCGGCCGGCGACTCGCCCCGGGCGACCGCACCGTGCAGGGCCTGCTCGAATTCCACCTTACGGGCCCGATAGCCGGGGGTTTCGATGTTCGCGATGTTGTTGGCGATGGCGCTCTGCCGGGCGGCGAGACCCGCGGCGGCGACGCGAAGGGAGGACGACGAGAGATCGTCGAACACAGCAGCTCCTTGGATGAGTCAAGGGGCGCCGATCCGTGGCTTTTCCTCTGAGCAATCCGTGCTCGTACCATGCAGTTCGGCCTGACCTGCGATCCGCTGAGCGTGTAACGGTTGCCGCGAGGTTGCACACGAAAACGTCCCGGAGCCCCCAGGGGGACTCCGGGACGCGGTCACATCGCGCAGTCGACGTAGACGGGGCGCTTGATCGCCTCGCCCGTCTCGATCCGCGAGGTCATCGCCATCTGCTGCCGGTTGGCGGTGAGCCGCCGGGCGATCTCCTCGGCGGCCCGCAGCTGGCGGGTGAGGATCTCGTCGGCCCGCGGCTTGAGCTCCAGCGGCAGCGCGCCGAGCTCGGTGGGCGGGCGCCACAGGCTGGCCGGCGGCGTCTCGGCGTGCCGGTGCTCGTCGGCCAGCATGATCTCGACCTGCGACACGTCGAGCTCGAGATCGTCCAGGGCGGCGGTCCAGGCGCCGCGCCAGTCGTCGGCCATCGGCTCAGCCGGCGACCGCCGCGGCGGCCGCCTCTCGCCAGGCGTCGCGCAGCGGCTCGACCAGAGTCCGGCACGCGGCCACCCGATCGGTGTCGCGGGCGATGTTCGCCCCGATGAGCTCGGTGAGCAGGTAGCCGTAGAGGTTGGCCAGCGCAGGAGCGCCGGACCAGGCCTCCACGTCGAGGCTGGTGCGCAGCTCGAGGACGATCTCCTGGGCGTGGGTGAGCCGCTCGTGCGACTGCTCCCGGTCGTTCGCTTGCAGCGCCTCCTCGGCCTTCATGAGGTCGAGCACGAGCCGGTCGTACAGCATGAGCAGGAGCTTGCCGGGCGAGGCCGTGTTGATCGAGTCCTGCAGGTAGCGGTCACGCAACTGCGGAGAAGTCATCGGTTTCCAATCAGGAGAGGCCGGCGAGCTGGCCGGAGAGCCAGCTGGACTGGTCCTTGAGCTTGCCGAGCGCCACCTCGAGGTCGGAGTACTGCTTCTGCAGCGCCTCCCGCTTCGCGGCGAGCCGGACGTCCCAGTTGCTGATCTGGTCGTTGAGGCTGCTGATCTCGTTGTTCCGGCCGGTGATCACCGAGGTGAGGTTGGTCGACATCGTGCCGCCCATCTTCTCGATGGTGTCGCCGAACCGGATGCCGGCCTCCTGGGCGCGGGCGGGGTCCTCGGAGTACGTGTTCAGGAACGCGGCCCGGTCGAAGCTCAGCTGCCCGGTCGAGTCGAGCTGGATGCCCAGCTCCTTGAGCGTGTTGATCTTCCCCGAGATGTCCGTGCCGGCCTTCTTCTCGGCGCTCCAGTCGACGCCGAGGCTGACCGAGCCGAGGATCTGCTGCGACATGTTGCGCACGGCGAAGTCGCCGGTCAGCGGCGAGCCGGTCTTGGTGGCGGCGTCGTACTTGGTCTGCGTGCCGATCTCGGTGAGCGCGGCGTTGGCCGCGTCCACCATCGCCTGGAACTTGTCGGCGATCGCGCCGGTGTCGTTGGAGACGTCGACGGTGACGTTGTTCTCCTTCTGCGACACGGTCAGGGTCACGCCGGCCATCAGGTTGGTGAACGTGTTGGTGCTGCTGTTGACGGTGTACGTGCTGCCACCGCCGCCGTTGACCGTGAGCTGCGCGTCGGACGCGTACGTGGTCAGTGGCACCTCGCCGCCCGAGCCCGCGCCGTCCAGGCCGTCGATCTGGAAGCCGTTGGACGCGCCGGACTTGGCGCTGGTCATCTGCAGGACGCCGGCGGTGTCGCCGGTCTTCATCACGTACGCCGTGACGCCCGCGTTGGCCGCGTTGAGGGCCTTGGCGATCCCGGCCGCCGACTTGTCCGCGTGGATGTCGACCGACACCGGCTGGCCCGATCCGGCGGTGAAGACCCCGTCCGCGTCGTACGACCCGGTGGTGACCGTGATCGTGTCGGGGACGTTCAGCTGAACCGGGTCGTCCAGCTTGCCGTCCGCGTCCTTGGCGTAGAACGTCGTCACCGGCAGCGTGGTGACCTGCTTCGAGGCCAGCGACGTCACGTTGAAGGAGAGGCTGCCGGTAGCGGCGTTGATGTTGGTCGACGTGGTCGCGCTGACGCTGGTGGAGCTCGAGGTCGCCTTGATGGCGCGCCACGAGGAGAGCTGGCTGAGGGCGTCGCCGGCGCTCTTGAACGTGGAGATCTTCGAGTTGACCGACTGATATGAGGTCACGGCGGTCTGCGCCGTGGACACCTTGGTCTTGAGCCGGTCCTGCGGAGCGGCCTCGACCGTCATGAGCTGCTGGATCAGGGACGAGGTGCTGAGGCCGCTGACGAGTCCGTCAACAGAGCTGGTCACAGTGGCCTGCCTTTCAAGCGGAAAAAGAAGCGGGGGCAGCCGGCGCCGTCTGCCAGCTACCCCCACCTATTCGGCTGTGAGCGTTGAGTATTCAGTTCGCGAGGGTGGTAACTCGGTTAGCGGAGCAGCGAGAGCACGTTCTGCGCGGACTGGTTCGCCTGCGACAGCATCGACGTGCCGGCCTGGGTCAGGATCTGCGCCCGGGTGTAGGACACCATCTCCTGGGCCATGTCGGTGTCGCGGATGCGCGACTCCGACGCGGACAGGTTCTCGACCGCCACGTTCAGGTTGTTGATCGTGTGGTCGAACCGGTTCTGGTACGCACCGAGCGAGGCACGCGAGTCGGAGACCGACTGGAGCGCCTTGTCGAGAACCGTGATCGCGGTGTCCGGGTCGCTGGTCAGGTCCAGGGCAGCGGTGCCCAGGTTCTGCGAGTCCACGGCGCCGATCTGGATGTTGATCTTCTGGTTGGCGTTCGCGCCGACCTGGAACGCGCCCTTGTTGCCACCGGTGGTGTCGAGCGCCGTGGTCAGGTCGATGCCGAGACCGCCGGTGTTGACCGTCGCTCCGGCCGCGACCGCGGGCGCGCCGCTCAGGATGCCGTCGGCGGTGTCGTCGACGGTGAAGTCACCGGCGCCGCTCATGCTGTACGTGGTCGCGTTGTTGGCGTCGACCTTGACCGACATGGTGATCTCGTTGCCCTGGAAGCCGCGCGCCTTCAGCGCGTCGGAGAGGGCGCTGTTGACCGCCTTCGCGACGTCCTGCGGCGTCGCGTCCGAGGCGAGCGCCGGAATCTCGACGGCGATCGGCGTGCTCGTGAGGTCGGTCGTGCCGGTGTCGTTCGGCGCCTTGCTGAGGCCGGCGACCTGGGTGAGGCTGAAGCCCCAGACGGGGGTGATGCCGTCCGCGGCGGTACGGGTCGGCGCCACGATCTTTCCGGTCGGGTCGAGCGACGCCAGCTTGCCCGAGTCGGTGGTGATGGAGTTGGTCGCCGCATCGGTGAAGTGGGTCTTCACCGTGGCACCGAAGGTCCCGTCGAGCAGCTTCTGCTTGCCGAAGGCGGTGGTGCTGCCGATCCGGTCAAGCTCCGCGTTGAGCTGCGACATCTCCTTGTTGGCGGCAGCGGCCGCGTCCGCGTCGGTGGCGCCGGAGTTGGATGCCTGCACGGCGAGGTCGCGCATGCGCTGCAGGATCGAGGTGACCTCGTTGAGCGAACCCTCGGCGGTCTGCGCGACGCTGACGCCGTCCTGGGTGTTGCGCACGGCGACCTTGAGACCGCCGATCTGCGAGCGCAGGCCCTCGGAGATCGAGAGGCCGGCCGCGTCGTCGGCCGCACGGTTGATGCGGAAACCACTGGACAGCTTCTCCAGCGACTTCGACATCTGGCTGTCGGTGATCGACAGGTTCCGGTAGGCGTTCTGCGCGGCGATGTTCTGGTTGATGCGGAGACCCATGTGAATTTCCTCCTTGAGGGGTCAGTCCGGCCCATCCGTGAGCCGTGGCGTTACGCCGGGTCCGATCGGCGTGCCGCCGCCGGTCATGAGCAGTCTCCGAGATTTCTTCGCCCTTTTCCGGCGAACCGGAAGAAAGCCCTTGATGGTCCGATCGGGGGAAATTCCTCAGCGGAGCGGCGGACGTGCCGACCTGTCCGAATGAGCGGGCATGTCGAGGGGGCACGCCCGACCAGAAGCGAGACGGAGGACCAGGGTGAGTCTGACCGACCTGGCCAGCGTCCTGTGGCGATCACGTGAGCTGCTGGAGATGCTGCTGTTCAAGCTTGAGGAGGAGCAGTTGCTCCTCGCGTCCAACCGCTCCCGCTGGCTCAGTCACGCCACCCGCGAGGTGGAGGTGGTGCTCGACCAGATTCGGCAGACCGAGGTCATCCGGGCCGCCTACGCACAGGACGTCGCCGTCGAGCTCGGGCTCAATCCGGAGGCCTCGCTGGGCGAGCTGGCCGACGCGGCGCCCCCGCCCTGGGCGGACCTTCTTCACCAGCACCGTAAGGCTTTTCTGATGCTGACGTCCGAGATCGCGGCGCTCGCCGACGTCAACCGGGACCTGCTCACGGCCGGCCAGCGCGCAGCGCGCGAAACCATGCTCGCGTTCGCCGAAACTGTGGAAACGTACGGACCGCAGGGCCAGACCGTTTCCGGCGGCGTGCGCCGCTCCAGCCTGGTGGATGAGGCGATCTGATGGCGAGCACATTCGGCGGTATCAACACGGCGCTGACCTCTCTCTACGCGCAGCGCCGCGGCCTGGACGTCACCGGGCAGAACATCGCCAACGCGAACACCGAGGGCTACACCCGGCAGCGGGTACGGATGCAGGCGCAGACCGGCAGTCTGAACCCCGGCGTGTACGCCACGACCGAGCAGGTCGGCACCGGCGTCACGGTCGCCGCCGTGGAGCGTGGCCGCAACGTCTACCTCGAGGAGCGCGGGCGCACCGAGCACGCGAACTCGGCGTACCTGTCCAGCCAGAAGGCCTCGTACGACCAGATCGAGAGCGTGCTGGCCGAGCCGAGCGACACCGCGCTGCAGGCCCGTCTGCACGACATGTGGGACGCCTGGAACGACGTGGCGAACAACTGGCAGGACCCCTCGACCCGGACGGCGCTGATCGAGCGCAGCAACACGGTGGCGGTCACCCTCAACGACGCCCACGGCTCGCTGTCCAACCAGTTCCAGTCGCAGAACAACGAGATGGACGCGTACGTCGATCAGGTCAACGCGCTGGGCAGCTCGATCGCCCAGATGAACCACGAGATCGTCATCGCGCAGCAGGCCGGCCTCCCGGCCAACGAGCTCCAGGACCAGCGCGACAGCAAGATCATGGAGCTGTCCGAGCTGGCCGGGGCGAGCGCGCAGGCCACGCCGAACGGCGCGGTAAACGTCTACATCGGCAGCACGGCGCTGGTCGAGGGCTTCAACTCGCGGTCGATGACCCTCACCGGCCCCACCACGCTCGACGGCATCACCAGCACCGATCAGGTCGAGCTGCAGTGGGACGACACCAAGACGAACGCCACCCCCGGCGGCACGATGGGCGCCATGCTCGACACGATGAACACCATCATCCCGGGCATCGTGTCCGACCTGGACGGCGTGGCCGAGGCGATCGCCACCACGGTCAACCTGGCCCAGGCCGGCGGCTTCACGAAGGACGGCGTACCGGGCGGCGACTTCTTCACCGGCACCACGGCCGCCACGATCAAGGTGGCCGTGACCAAGCCGGAGGACGTCGCGTTCTCCAAGGGCGATCCGACCGACCCGACCACACCGGCCCTCGATCACCTCGTCGCCGACAAGCTCGCCGACATCGGCAACTCGACGACCGGCCCGGACGCGACCTATCAGGCGATGATCGGCCGGCTCGGCGTCTCGGCCCAGGCGACCTCCCGCCGCAGTGAGATCCAGGATTCGGTACGCGACCAGGTGGACACCTCCCGGGACGCCGAGTCGGGGGTCAACCTCGACGAGGAGATGACCAACCTCCTGACCTACCAGCGCGGTTACGAGGCGGCCTCGCGCGTGCTCACCACGATCGACGCGATGCTCGATCAGCTGATCAACCGCACCGGCCTGGTGGGCCGGTAACCAGGTCCGGTAACAGGGGCCGGCAACAGGGGGCAGTGAACCATGACGATTCCCAGCAGGGTCACCGAGACCAGCATGTCGACCCGGGCGCTGAGCGACCTGCAGCGCTCCCTCCAGCGTGGACAGAAGATCCAGACTCAGATCTCCAGCGGCAAGCTGCTGAGCCGGCCGTCCGACTCTCCGACCGGCACGGTCACGTCGCTGCAGCTGCGCGGCGAGGTGCGGTCCACGCAGCAGTACGGGCGCAACGCCGAGGACGGCCTCGGCTGGCTCGGGACCATTCAGGACACTCTCGGCGACGCGTCGACGTCGATCATTCGCGTCCGCGATCTGACCCTGCAGGCGCTGAACTCGGGCAACAACGACCAGTCCCGCGATGCGCTGGCCGTCGAGATCGACAACATCCGGGAGACGCTGCTCGGCCAGGCCAACGCCAAGTACATGGACCGGCCGGTCTTCGGCGGCACGACGCCGGGCGGGGTGGCGTACGAACAGGACACGACCACCGGCGAGTACACGTACGTCGGCAACGACAACCCGACGACCCGGACGGTCGGGCCGAACGCCAAGGTGCGCATCGAGTCCACCGGCCCGGAGGCGTTCGGCACACCCGGTAGCAGCACTGAGCTGTTCTCCGTTCTCAAGAGCATTTCGGACGCCATCCGCAGCGACGATTCGACCGCTCTCAACACAGGTCTGGAAAATCTCGATAGCGCCCACGATTTACTAAAATCCGCCCTTTCGGATGTAGGCGCCCGATATAATCGGGTTGAACAGATGAAGCAGTCCGCAGATGACCATCTGTTATCCGTGTCGTCGCAGCTGTCCGACATCGAGGATGTCGACCTGCCCAAGGCGATCATGGAACTGCAGATCCAGCAGACCTCGTACCAGGCCGCCCTGGCCGCCACGGCCAAGGTGATCCAGCCCTCGCTCATCGATTTCCTGAGGTGACCATGAGTACTCGCACCGCGTCCCGACCGATTGAGGCCACGATGATCGACCCGTCGCTGGGCCTGCCGACCATCTCGATGGCGGTACCCATGCCCGGGTTCCCGGCACACCGGGAGTTCGTCCTGGTGCGGCTCAACGACGACGGACTGCTCTACGCCTTCACGTCCATTCAGGACCCGGAACTGCGCTTCCTCGTGGCCCCGCCGGAGCCGTTCTTCCCGGACTACGCGCCGGAGATCGAGAACGAGGTGTTCGCGGCCCTGAACACGAAGGACCCCGACCGCCTGCTGCTGATGACGGTCATCACGGCCGGCGTCGACGAGACCACGGCCAACCTGCTGGCGCCGATCGTTCTCGACCGTGACAGCATGCGCGCCATGCAGGTCGTGCTCAGCGGCTCCGGGTACCCGGTCCGCGCGATCATGCACCGGGCCTACTGACGTCCGGTTGCCGGCGCGGTCGCCGGATTGATGCTGTCCGTCCACGGATGGAGGAGGGCACCGGACGATGCTTGTGCTGACCCGCCGGGCAGGGGAGAGCGTGATGATCGGCAACGACGTGATCATCACGGTTCTCGAGGCGCGTGGGGATGTCATCCGGCTCGGCATCCAGGCGCCGCGTGACGTGCAGGTCCATCGCGAGGAAGTGTTCCGGGAACTGCAGGCGGCCAACCGCGAGGCGGCCTCGCCCACCGAGGACGCGGTCCGGGCGGTCACGGAGATGCTGCAGACGCCGGAGGAGTGAGGGACCACCCCGCCCCTCCGGCTCAGCGGCCGCTTAAAACCGGACTGCACCGGCCAAGGACCGCGTCGTCAACGCAACACCCGCACTCTGAGTCAGGACGGGAGGAGCCCGTCGTCTTGAGTCCGGGGAGTTATCAGTGGGCGCAGAGCGGGAATCCGTGATCGAGGCGCTGGACCTCACGATCGACGCGCATGTGCACACCGGCTTCGCGGCCGGCCGGGACAGCGTCGGCGTCGTGGTCTCGGCCGCCGACCAGGCCGGGCTCACCGCGCTCACCTTCGCCGACCAGGTCGGCCCGGAAACCACCTGGCTCTCGGCCTACGCGGACGCCGTGCGCCGCGCCCGCCAGCGTACCGAGATGACCCTGCGGGTCGCCGCCGAGGTCGAGGTCGTGCAGCCGGACGGCTGGCTGGCCTGGCCGACCGATCTCGGACACCTCGAGGCCGTCTCGGTCGCGGTCTCCCGGCTGCCGCTCAACCATGGCCTGTACGCCCCGCGCGAGGTGCGCGCGATGCTGACCACCGGCGAGCTCACCCCGGAGCAGGTCGCCGAGGGCCTGGTCACCGCCACGGTGCAGGGCCTCCAGCGCGCCTCCCGGTACGCGCCCACCCAGCTCGCCCGCCCGCTGAGCCTGCTCGCCCAGGTCGGTCTGGACGACGCCGTGATCACCCCGGATCTCGCCGCCGCGTTCGCCTCCGCCTGCCGCGAGACCGGCACGCTCGTCGAGATCAGCGAGGCTTGGCGGTGCCCGTCGGCCCGGCTGGTGGCGCTGTTGCGCGCGGCGCACGTGACGCTGGTGCCCGCGAGTGACGCCCGGTACGCCGCCGAGGTCGGCCACTGGCAGTACGTCCGCCGCGTATGACCGAAAACAGACACGATCAGTAACCGTCTCCGTACGCTCGATCATGCCGAGTCGAAACCTGCAAGGCATGGGAGAGATGCGATGAGTATGGTTCAGCAGGCCATCGAGGTGAGTGCACCGCTGCACACGGTGTACGAGCAACTCGCCGCGTTCGAGAACTACCCGCGGTTCATGAGCGGGGTCCGCGAGGTCACCGCGATCGGCGCCGACCAGACGCACTGGATCATGGATGTCGACGGCAAGCGCCGCGAGTTCGACGCGCAGATCACCGAGCGCTCACTCGACGAGCGAGTCTCCTGGTCGACGATGGAGGGTCCGCTGCTCGCCGAGACGATCACGCTGCGCCCGCTGGGCGAGACGAAGACGCAGATCGTCGCCCAGCTCGAGGCGGACATCGCTTTCCTCATGCCGAGCGACCGGCACGGACAGGCATCGCTGACCAGGCGGCTCAAGGAAGACCTGACCACCTTCAAGGGCCTGGTCGAGAGCGGGGTGCTGGGCGGGCGGCCCAAGGCGGTCGGCACCCGGCCGTCGCCCAAGCGCCCGACGCCCGGCGCGAGCACGAAGCGGCTGTCGGCCGTGCCGAACACGACCGCCGCGAACCCGGCCGCGGTGGCGGCCCGGATCCGCAACCGCAACCCGCACCCGGGCGCCGGTTGGGGCACCAGCGCGGCCGAGCAGAGCAACGCCAGCCGCGTGAACCTCCCGCGGCACGATCTGGACCCCGGCAAGATGGGCACGAACGTCGACATCACCTCGGCGCCGGGCATCACCGGCGAGCACGATCTCGACGACGTGCTGGCCCCCGGCCGCCGGATCGCCCGGTCCGGCCCGATCACGGGCGCCGCGGCCGGCGGCAGTGCGCCGATGGGCGGCCGCACCAACCAGAAGGACACCTGGGGCGACGGCATGATCAACGAAGAGGACCGAGGCTCGGCCCACGACATGTGAGGCCCACGAGGCTCTAGATCGGCGCCGCCTCGAGAGTGACGATCAGGCGCGCACCCCGCGGCTCGGCCCGCTCGTAGCGGACCGAGCCGCCGTTCGCCTCCATGAGGTGCCGCACGATGAACAGCCCGAGCCCGGCCCCGCGCACGAATCGGCCGAACAGGCTCGGCACCAGCTCCTCCGGTACGCCCGGGCCACTGTCCTGCACGACGATCTCGACGAGGTCGCCCCGCCGCCGGGCGGCCAGCCGCACCGGCGGGTCGCCGTAGGTGAGCGCGTTCTTCAGCAGGTTCTGCAGCACGACGGTCAGGTGCCCGCGGTCGGCGAGCACGGCCAGCTCCTCGGCGACGTCGATCTCGACACCGTCGAAGCCGGTGGCGGCGGAGGAGGCGGCCACCTCGAGCAGCGGCACCGGCGCCCGCCGGGCGGTGACCGAGCCGGTGTCCAGGCGGAACAGCAGCTGCAGGTCGTTCATCATCTTGATCAGCCGCTGCGTGTTCTGGTCGATCTTCGTGGTCAGCTCGAGCCGGATGTCGTCGGGCAGGTCGGCCCAGTCGGCCCGGAGCAGCTCGGCGAGGCTCGCGATCGAGCTGAGCGGCTGCGCGACGTCGTGGGTGAGCATCGAGGTCAGATCGTTCTTGAAGGCCAGCGCCGCCTCGAGCCGCGCGTTGGCCTCCCGCAGCTCGGCGTTCTGCTCGCCGAGCGACTCCTCGGCCCGCTTGCGGTCGGCGATGTCGACGTAGGTCGCCACGTACGCCCGCGGCGCGCCCTCGGCGTCCGGGATCGTCGCCACCGTGGCCAGCACCGGCACCATTGTGCCGTCGACCCGGGGCATCAGGTAGTCGCCGCCGCCGGCCGGCGGCAGCGGCGGCGGGTCCAGGCGGATCGGCTCATCCGGCCCGTGCCCGGTCAGCTCCCGCCAGCGCCGGTTCACGTCGATCACCCGGTGGTTGGCGTCGAGCACCATCACCGCCTCGCTCATCGACTGCAGCAGCGTGGCCGCGAACTCCTGCCGGTCGTTCAACTCGCCGACCAGCCGCCGCTGCCGCCGGTCGGCGGTGTCCAGCGTGCGTACCAGATAGCCGACGAGGCCGAGCAGGGCGAGCGCCGCGAGGATCGCCCCGGTGCTGATCGCGGCGGCCGGGCGTCCGATGCCGGTACGCGCGGCGAGGGCGCTGACCAGGGCGGCGACGGCGGGCACGGCGATCAGCGCGGGCAGCGTCCGGCGCACGGTGGTGCCGGGCCCGGCGGTGGTCTCGGCGGTGCGCAGCGGACCGGTCTCGGGCCGGGCCAGGATGGTGCCGAGCGCGAGGGCGAGCAGCCCGCCCGCCGCGGCCGGCGACATCACCCCGCCCGGGCCGCGACCGGGCGGAAAGGTCGGATCGAACATCCTCGGCACGAGCGCGACCAGCGCGATGATGGCGGCCCCGGCGACCAGCGGGTCGGCGACCCGGAAACGCGAGCGGGCGACCCGGAGGTCCAGACCGGCCAGGCCGAGACCGGCGAGCACGGTGGCGGCCGCGGCGGCCGGGTGCGAGGCGAGAGACAGGGCACCGGCGCCCGCCGCGATCAGGGCGAACGCGAGAGCCGCCGTACGCGTGCCCTTGGAAGCCGGCAGCGTCTGCAGCAGCAGGGCGAGGCCGGCCGGAAACAGAGCGGCCGCCGGCCTGGAGGCCGGCGGCACGCGAACCGCGGCGAGGGCGCCGATCACGGCGACCGCGACACCGGCGCACCCGGCGGTCAGCCGGGAGAGCCGTCCTAGATCATGAGCCGCGATTTGCACACAATCCCCTCGGATACGAGGAAATGAGCATAACGCGGCTTATTTCGTCAAGTGGTTACTTGCCCGCCCACTCGAAGCCCTCCTCGAGCACGATCCGCCCGGCCACCCGGACGATGTCCTCGCGGTGACGGTTCGCGTGGTGCCCGCAGAAGGCGAGCTCGCCGCCGCTGGCCAGGCTGACGACCAGCTTCGCGGCCGCGCTGCACCGGTCACAGCGATCGGTCAGCTCGTCAGCGGTGGTGATCTCGGGCGACAGCAGGCTGGTCATATCGCTCTCCTTGCTCGGTGGCGGTGTGCAGCGGTACAGCGGGTAGATCGGCCCCCCTACGCACAGCCTTAGCTCTTTGCCTCCGGTCTTCCCGGCCGTCCGCCCTGGGCGGAAGCCCTTGCACCCCAGCTCTCACCCGGAGGATCCCGCTCCCGCAGGGCGCTCTCCCCACCATTTCCCTCAGCCGTCTTCGGCATGCCTGTCTCCCCCGGTGAAGCGGGCCGAAGCCAACCGAGAGGAACCTCAGCTTGCGCACCCACACCGGCCGTCTCGCCAGTCGCCTCGCACTGCTCACCGCCGCCGCCACCAGCACGCTCTGCGGCATCGCCGGCACCGCGATGGCACATCAGCCCGTGGCACGCACCGGCGTCATCCTCGACGCCGGCTCCGCCGACGCCATCGCGAACAGCTACATCGTCGTGCTCCGGCCCGGCGAGTCCGGCGTCGGCCTTCTTCAGCGGTACGGGGGTCAGCTCGTCGACACCTACACGAGCGTCCACGGTTTCCACGCGACCATGACTGCCCAGCAGGCCGCGCACCTCGCCGCCGACTCGTCCGTCAAGTACGTCGAGCAGGACGCCACGGTCGCCGCCGCCGACGACCCGGCTCCGTGGGGCCTGGACCGGATCGACCAGCGCGCCCTGCCGCTGTCGAAGTCCTACACCGCTCCCTCGGCGGCGGGCGTCACCGCGTACGTGATCGACAGCGGAATCCGGATCACGCACCGGGAGTTCGGCGGGCGCGCCACCAGCGGCTGGGACTTCGTCGACAACGACGCGAACGCGGACGACTGCAAGGGCCACGGCACGCACGTGGCCGGCACGATCGGCGGCGCGACCTACGGCGTGGTCCGCGGCATCAAGCTGGTCTCGGTGCGGGTGCTGGACTGCAAGGGCAGCGGCGCGTACTCGGACATCATCGCCGGAATCGACTGGGTCACCGCGCACGCGGCCAAACCGGCTGTCGCCAACATGAGCCTCGGCGGCACGGTCAGCAAGGCGCTCGACGACGCGGTCGAACGCTCGATCGCCAAGGGCATCACATACGCCGTGGCGGCCGGCAACGACCACCGCGACGCCTGCAAGCAGTCGCCGGCACACGCCCCGGATGCGATCACGGTGGGCGCCACCGACCAGAACGACGCCCGCGCGACGTTCTCGAACTTCGGGTCCTGTGTCGACATCTTCGCGCCCGGCGTCCGGATCCAGTCGGCCGCCAGCGACTCCAACACGGGCTCGAAGCTGATGAGCGGCACGTCGATGGCGAGCCCGCACGTGGCCGGCGCCGCGGCGCTGGTGCTCGCCGCCCACCCTTCCTGGACGCCGGCCCAGGTCCGCGACGACCTGGTCGGCCACGCGGACGCCGACCTGATCCGTGGTCCCGGCAAGAACTCGCCCAACAAGCTGCTGTTCACCGGCTACCTGTCCCGCTCGTAGATGTCGCAAAGACCGGTTGGCGCAACCAGGTGCCGATAGCGTGAAACGGGAACTCGACGCGTACTCAGGAGGACCCATGTCGCAGGCGCCCGACGCGGAGAACCGGCCCACCGTCCTCGTCGTCGACGACGAGGAGGACCTGCGCGACATCATGCGCCGCATGCTGGAACGCCGGGGCTTCGAGACCCTGGTCGCGGGCGACTCGCAGCAGGCCGTCGCGGCCTGCCGCGATCATCCCGGCGAGATCGACATCCTGGTCACCGACCTGGGCCTGCCCGGGGTGTCCGGGGGTGAGCTGTCCCGCACGGCCACCGAGCTGCGGCCCGGCATGCGGGTCGTCTACATCTCCGGGCTGCCCAAGGAGATGGCCGTGGCGGACGGCCTCATCGAACAGGACGCGCTGCTGGTCAAGAAACCGTTCAGCACGGAACTGCTGATCGAGGCGCTGCGCTCGGTGCTGGCCGAGCGGGCAACGCCCTGACGAAGAAGGAGTCCCGAGCGCCGCCGTCACCCTGACGGCGGCGCTCTTTTTCGGTCCGCGGTCCACATCGGCCCGCACCTCAGCTGCACCCGGGCATAGACCGACCCGGCACCCGCCCCGCCCGAACGTGGAGGTCGAACGAGCGATTCGACTATTCACGGGGGTAAACACGTGGAGGCCAGAAAGGCAGCGATCGGGGCGGCGGCCATCGGAGCGGCGGTGAGCGCCGGCTTCGTGATCTCCGGAACGGCGGACGCGGCGACCACGCCGGCAATCCGCACTGTCTTCGCCGGTGACGACGCGTACGTCTCGAACGTACGCACCAAGACCAACTTCGGCACGGCCGACAAGCTGGTCGCGGGCGTGGCCGACGGCGAGACCAAGACCTCCTTCGTGAAGTTCACGACCGGGTCGTTCCCGGCCGGGGCGACCGTCACCAACGCCCGGCTGATCCTGCCGTTCGACGGCACGCCGCCGGCCGCGCGGATCACCGCGTACCCGGTGACCGGGGCGTGGAGCGAGGGCGCGATCACCGGCGGGAACCAGCCGGCGGCCGGCGCCGCGGTCGGTTCGGCGATGCCGAAGACCTCGGACACCTCGGTCACGATCGACCTCACCGGCACGGTGACCGGGGCGGGGACGTACTCGTTCGCGCTGCGTTCGGCCTCGACGACGACCGCGACCCGGTTCCTGTCGGCCGAGTCCGGCGACGGCAAGACGGCGGGCCCGCGCCTGGTCGTCAACTACGTCCCGGCCGCGACGACGCCGGTCACGACGACACCGAGCACTCCCGTACCGACGGCCAAACCCGAGAGCTGCGAGACCGGCGCGCTGCTCGTGCCCAGCTGCGGCGTGCTGTGGGGAGCGGCGGCCGGCGGCTTCACCGACACCCCGCACGACACCGCCCTCAAGAGCTGGGAGGCGCTCACCGGCCGCACCTCGACGATCTTCCACGCCTACCACAAGGGCGACGAGAAGTTCCCGACCAAGGCCGAGATCGCGATGACCCGGGACGCCGCGCACCCGCGCGTGCTCCTGCTCAACTGGAAGGTCGCGTACGGGACGACCTGGGCGAATGTCGCGGCCGGCGGCAAGGACGCGCGCATCGACGCGTGGGCCTCGTACGTCAAGGCCAACTACGGCACCCAGAAGTTTTTCCTGGCCCTGCACCACGAGCCGGAGAACGACGTGAACCCGGCTGCCGGCTCGGGGATGACCGCGAAGGACTACGCGGCCATGTACCGGCACGTCATCGGGCGGCTGCGCGCCGACGGTGTGACCAATGTGGTCAACGTCGTCGCGCTGATGGGCAACGAGAAGTGGATGGCGCAGTCCTGGTGGAAGGACCTCTACCCCGGTGACGACGTCGTCGACTGGGTCGGCCTCGACTCCTACGTGAGCGTCGAGAAGGGCTACTACCACTTCGGCGACTTCGGCAGCCTGCTCGACCGGCGGCCCACCGGCGGCGGCCTCGGCTTCTACGACTGGTCGGTCACCAACCACCCGAGCAAGCCGATCATGGTGGCCGAGTGGGGCATGTACCACCGGATCGCGTACCCGACCAGCAAGGCTGCCGCGTTCGGCACGGTGGTGGGCGAGCTCGCGAAGCACCCGAAGGTCAAGGCGATCGTCTACTTCGACACCGCGAAGGACGACACCGGCGACCGGAACATCGCCGTCGACTCGACCGCGGACAGCCTCACCGCGTTCCGCAAGGTCGCGGCGAACCCGATCTTCGACGTCGACATCGACAACTAGAGAGCTTTACTCACCCCCTGAGGTCGGGCCGGTCCACTGCGGAGGACCGGCCCGATCTCGTTCCCGGCCACGGCACAGTCAGCTCGCCGCGCCCCCAGCGGGCCGGCCCGTCCAGCACGGTGTGTCCCTCGTCGCGCAGCCGTCGGCAGGCCGCCAGCCAGCGCTGCCGCGGACCGAACGGCGTCGCCTCGGTCTCCCACGCCCGGCCCACCGCGCGCAACAGGTCGTGAATCGGCTCGCCCTCGACGTTGTGGTGGATCAGCGCCTTGGGCAGCCGCTCGGCGAAGGTGGCCGGATGGTCCAGTGAGGACAGCCGGGCCGAGAGCGTGAGCGTCCGCGGTTCGCCGTCCTCGACCACCGCCCAGGTGGCGATCCGGCCCAGCTCGTCGCAGGTGCCCTCGACCAGCAGGGCGCCGGTCGCGGTCATCTGCCGCCAGGCCGCGGCCACCTCGTCCTCGGCGTACTGCCGCAGCACGTTGAGCGCCCGCACCACGACCGGGCGCAGGCCGGCCAGCTCGAACCCGCCCCGGCGGAAGTCGAGACCCGGGGGCTCCGCGTACGGCCGCGCGGCTTCGACGCGTACGGGATCAATCTCCAGACCCACCACCGCGACGTCCGGTCGGACGGCCGTCGCCAGACGGCCGCGCAATTCCACCGCGGTCACCGGCGTGGCCCCATAGCCCAGGTCGATGACCAGGGGGTCGGTGGCCTCTCGCAGGAGCCCGCCGCACCGGTACGCGATGAAGTTGTCGACGCGGCGGAGCCGGTTGGGATTGGTCGTCCCCCGGGTGATCGCGCCGACCGGCCTGCTCACCTGCTGCCTACTTCTCCCGGTAGACCTTGTGCTGCGCGGCCTGCGCGATCGGGCGCACCACGAGCCGGTCGATGTTGACGTGGTGCGGCCGGGTCGCCGCGAACGCGATGCAGTCGGCGATGTCGTCGGCGACCAGGGGTTCCTTGACGCCGTCGTAGATCGCGTCGGCCCGGCTCCGATCGCCGCCGAAACGCTTGAGCGAGAACTCGTCGGTGCGCACCATGCCCGGGTCGATCTCCACGACCCGCACCGGCTTCCCGACGATCTCCAGCCGCAGGGTCCCCATCAGGGCGTTCTGGGCGTGCTTGGCCGCGGAGTAACCGCCGCCGCCCTCGTAGACCACGAACGCCGCGGTCGAGCCCACCGTCACGATCGTCCCGTTGCCGCTCGCCTCCAGCGCCGGCAGCAGCGCCTGCGTGACGCGCAGCGTGCCGAGCACGTTCACGTCGTACATCCGCTGCCAGTCGTCGACCGAGCCGGTCGCCACCGGGTCGAGGCCGAACGCGCCGCCCGCGTTGTTCACCAGCAGGGTCAGCGGGCCGTCGAGGCCGGCCACGACCGACGCGAGGCCGGCCACCGAGGCGTCGTCGGTCACGTCGCACTCGACCGCGGTCGCCGCCTCGATCTCGTCGACCAGCGTCTGCAGCCGGTCGGCCCGGCGCGCCGCGGCGACCACGTGGAAACCCTCTCGAACCAGGCGCCGAGCCGTGGCCGCACCGATTCCGCTGGACGCACCCGTCACCACCGCGATGTTCACCATGCCCCCATCTTTCCCGATGACTTGAGTCACCCTCACGCGCCTGGATGGTGGTTCGGCGACCATCCGTGGGGAAGATATTGACTTGACAAGTACGTAACATCTGCGCGGTACTTTGGAACGCTTCGGAGGGAAATATCGTGGTTGAGTGGCCGACCCCCCGGCGCATAGCCACCCTTTCGGTGCACACATCCCCCCTGGAACAGCCCGGCACCGGCGACGCCGGCGGCATGAACGTCTACATCGTCGAGGTGTCGAAGCGGCTCGCCCGCCTCGGCGTCGAGGTGGAGATCTTCACCCGGGCCACCCGCAGCGAGCTGCCCGCGGTCGTCGAGATGGCGCCCGGCGTGACGGTCCGGCACGTCACGGCCGGCCCGTTCGAGGGGCTCGCCAAGGAGGATCTGCCCTCGCAGCTGTGCGCGTTCGCCAACGGCGTGCTGCGCGCGGAGGCGGCGCACCCGCCGGGCCGATACGACCTGATCCACTCCCACTACTGGCTCTCCGGCCAGGTGGGCTGGCTGGCCCGGGAGCGCTGGGGCGTGCCGCACGTGCACACCGCGCACACCCTCGCCAAGGTCAAGAACAGGCTGATCGCGGCCGGTGACCGGCCCGAGCCCAAGGCCCGCGTGATCGGCGAGGAGCAGGTTGTCGCGGAGTCCGACCGCCTCGTGGCCAACACCCGCTTCGAGGCGCAGGATCTCGTGGCCTACTACGACGCCGCGCCCGCGCACACCGCCGTGGTGCAGCCCGGGGTCGATCTCGATCGCTTCCGCCCGGGTCCCTGCTCCCGGGCTCGGCTCGGACTGCCGCCCAGCGGGCGAATTGTTGCTTTTGTCGGCCGCATCCAGCCGTTGAAGGCGCCCGACGTGCTGATCTCCGCGCTGCCGTTCCTGAAGGACGGCGACACCACGCTGGTGATCTGCGGCGGCCCGAGCGGCAGCGGCCTCGACCGGCCCAGCGCGCTGATCGAGCTGGCGGCCTCGCTCGGCGTCACCGACCGGGTGCTGTTCCTGCCCCCGCAGACCGGGGACGACCTGGCCGACCTCTACCGCTGCGCGGACGTGGTGGCGGTGCCGTCGTACAACGAGTCGTTCGGCCTGGTCGCGCTCGAGGCGCAGGCCTGCGGCACGCCGGTGGTGGCGGCCGCGGTCGGCGGGCTGATCACTGCGGTCCGCGACCGGGTGAGCGGCCTGCTGGTCGACGGGCACGACCCGCGGGACTGGGCGCACGCGCTCGACTCGCTGCTCGCCGCCCCGCGGCTTCGGGCCTCGCTCTCCGAGGGTGCGGTCGCGCACGCGGCAGGCTTCTCCTGGGACCGTACGGCCGAGGGTCTGCTCGACGTCTACCGTGAGGCCGTGGTGCAGCACCGCGCGATGATCGCCGCCCGCCTCGAGGCGTACGCATGGTGACCGCCCTGATCGAGAAGGTGCTGGCCGACCGCGAGTTGGACTGGGAGAAGACCGGCGAATCGTCGTACGTCGTGAGTCTCCCCGGCACCCACAAGCTCAAGACGGCCTGCAACCTGATCGTCGGCGAGCACGCCCTGCGCATCGAGGCGTTCGTGATGCGCCGCCCCGACGAACGGCACGAGGAGCTGTGGGCCTGGCTGCTGCGGCGCAACGCCCGCATGTACGGCGTCTCTTTCTCGATCGACGGGGTCGGCGACGTCTACCTGACCGGCCGGGTCTCGCTCCGGTCGCTGGACGAGGACGAGCTCGACCGCCTGCTGGGTGCCGTGCTCACCTATGCCGACGAGTCCTTCGACACGATGCTCGAGATCGGCTTCGGTACGTCGATCCGGCGCGAGTGGGAGTGGCGGGTCAAGCGCGGCGAGTCGCTGGCCAATCTCCAGGCCTTCAAGCACCTCGCGCCGCCCGCCTCCTGAGCCGGCCCTCTTGAGCCGGCCCTCTTGAGCCCGCCCTCTCGAGCCCGCGCGGGATTTGCCCAAAATGCCGCTAATATTGCCCCATCGACTCGCGATCACAAGATTGATAGGGTCGTGCGCATAATCATGCAGCTGCCCGCTCCGGGTATTTGCCGGGCGGTGTTCGCGATGAACGAGTGGTGAACGAGACCTCTCGCCGAGGCGGAGAGGGGCCCGGATGTCGGACGGGTCGATCCGCCGATCGGCCATTTGTCGTTGACTGTGACGGTCCAGACAGATGGCAGACAGCCAACTGGCTTGTAAGCCTTGACCTCCCCAACTAGCGTAATCAATGGACGCCGAACCGTTAGTTCGGGGAACTGGTGATCAGCAATGGTCACCGCGGTCGGCGTTTGGGGACGGGTGGCATATGCCGTTGGGGGACGGCGCGACCCGAGACCGGCGGTTAGTGCGGGCGACGCCTATGGGGATGGGCGTCGTCCGCCGCCGCCGGTGCATTGTTTCCGGGCCCTTTTCTTGACCATCACGTGTCATCCGTGGTGGATGACGCCCGGTGCCGGTGCTCCTGCCGACGATGAGCGGCATGCGGATCCGCCCGGCCCGGCTCAACGCGGCGACAGCGAGCCTGTTCGTGCTCGGCTCGGCCTGCTTCGTGGTCGGATCCGTCCCGGCCTACGCCGACGCGGTCGGTGAGACCGCCGACGGCGTCACCTACTTCGCCGGCTCGATCTTCTTCACCGCCGCGTCGTTCCTGCAGCTGGTGCAGGCACAGACGCCCTCGGCCGAGCCCCTGGTCTTCTGGCGGCGGTTACCGCACGACCGGGGCTGGCTCGCGGCGATCACTCAGTTCGCCGGGACGCTGGCCTTCAACGTGAGCACCCTCGCCGCGCTGGCGCACAACGCCTCGGTGCGGGAGCAGGACCGGCACGTCTGGCGGCCGGACGCCGTCGGATCGACGCTGTTCCTGGTGGCGAGCGTCTTCGCCATTCTCGCGATCGGGAGCTTCTGGAGCTGGCGGCCGCGATCGCTGCCCTGGCACATCGCCTGGCTGAACATGCTCGGCTCGATCTTCTTCATGGTCTCGGCGCTGGCCAGCTTCGTCCTGCCCGGCACCGGTGAACTGCTCGACGACCGGATCGCGGTGGCCGGCACCCTGCTCGGCGCTCTCTGCTTCCTGATCGCGTCCGCGCTGATGTTCCCGGCCTTCGAACCCACCCCTGACGCCGTACGGAGGAAAGCGAATGACCACGGCATCTCACGGCAACGATGACACGGCGATCTTCGGCAACCGGTTCGCCACGAAGGAGGTGCCGACCCGGACGTTCCCGTCGACGGGCATGCCCGCCCAGGACGCGTTCCGCCTCGTCGCCGAGGACCTCGTGCTCGAGGGCGACCCGGCCCGGAACCTGGCGACCTTCGTCACCACCTGGATGGAGCCGGAAGCGCAGCGGATCATCGCCGAGAACCTGCACCGGAACTTCATCGACCACGCCGAGTATCCGCGGACGGCGGAGATCGAGCAGCGCTGCATCCGGATGCTCGCCGATCTTTACCACGCGCCGGGCGAGACGATGGGAGCGCGCACCCAGGGCTCGTCCGAGGCGATCATGCTGGGCGGTCTCTCGCTCAAGTGGAACTGGCGCAAGCGGCGGACGGCGGCCGGCGCCTCGACCGAGCGCCCCAACCTCGTCTTCGGCGGCGACGTGCACGTGGTCTGGGAGAAGTTCTGCCGGTACCTCGACGTCGAGCCGCGGATCGTGCCGCTGCGGCCGGGCAAGTACACGATCGGCCCCGACGACGTGCTGCCGCGCGTGGACGAGAACACGATCGGGGTGGCGGCCGTGCTCGGGACGACCTTCACCGGGCACAAGGACGACATCGTCGGCATCAACGACCTGCTCGTGCGGATCAAGCGCGAGCGCGGGCTGGACGTGCCGTTGCATGTGGACGCGGCCAGCGGTGGCTTCGTCTGGCCCTTCCTCTATCCCGACTCGCCGTGGGACTTCCGCCTCGAGCAGGTGCGCTCGATCAACACCTCCGGGCACAAGTTCGGCCTGGTCTACCCGGGCATCGGCTGGCTGATCTTCCGGGAGAAGGCCGACCTGAACGAGGACCTGGTCTTCACGGAGAACTATCTCGGCAAGACCGACGCGACGTTCACCCTGAACTTCTCCACCGGCTCGTCGATGGTGCTCGCCCAGTACTACAACTTCGTGCGCTACGGCCGGGCCGGGTATACGTACATCATGCAGAACATGCAGGCCAACGCCCGTGCGCTCGGCGAGAAGCTGGCGGCGATGGGCCTGTTCGAGCTGATCGGCGCGGACGAGGAGCAACTGCCGCTCGTGGCGTTCCGCCTCCTCGATCACAACGGGTTCGACGAGTTCGACGTCGCCTGGCAGCTGTCGGCCGAGCGCGGCTGGATGGTGCCCGCCTACACGATGCCGCCGGACGCCCAGCAGGTGACGATCATGCGAGCGCTGGTCAAGGAGACGATGAGCCGCGAGCACGTCGACACGCTCGCCCGGGACATCGAGCAGGCGTGCGCGACGCTCGCGAAGAAGGGCGGTGCGCACGAGTACGAGCGGAGCCGGATGGTCACCGGATCCGGCCACTGACGACCGGGCCACCGGCGGCCGTCTCGTCGCGGATCTCGGCGACGTGCCGCTCGCGGCTGGGCCCGGCCGCCAGGTGCAGCGTGGCGGCGCCGAACCCGACCGCCGCCACGACCAGCCAGTGCGCGGTGCCGAGATACTGCAGGCCGGCCCCGCCCAGGGTCGGCGCCAGGAACGCCGCGGCCGGGAACGTGAGGTAGAACACGGCCTGGTAGCGGCCGCGCAGGACGGGCGGGGCCAGCTCCGAGTTGATCTCGGCGTTCGGGGGAGCGGCGAGCATGCTGCCGACCGTCCAGATCACGGCCGCGGCGACGTAGGCCGGCAGCCGGTCGGCGACGAACAGCACGGCGAAGCCGGCGGCCATCACCGCCTGGGCGAACGCCAGCACCCGGTCCTTGCGGTGCCGGTCGATCAGCCGGGGCACGAAGAGCTGCCCGAGCACGATGAGCGTCCCGCTCAGCGCAACCACCGAGCCGTAGGCGCCCGCGCTCAGCCCGTCCGCACGCATCGCCAGCGGCACGATCGTGCCGATCTGCGTGTAGAGCAGGGCCTGCAGGAGGGTCAGCCCGGCGAAGACCAGAAAGATCCGATCACTCAGCACCGTGCGCAGGCCGCGCGGCCGAATTTTCCGCGGGGACGAGACCGGCAGCGTCTCCGGCACCTTCAGGGCGATCACCACGGCCGCGATCAGGGTGGTCGTCCCGTCGACCAGGAAGAGCGCGACGTAGCTCCACTCGGCGAGCAGGCCGGCGAGCAGCGACGCTCCGGCCGTACCCAGGTTGAAGGCCCAGAACTGCAGGTTGAACGCGCGCGAGCGGCGCTCGGCGGGCACCAGGTCGATGATCGCGGCGACGAACGCGGGCGCCGGCATCGACTGGAACAGACCCAGGAGCGCGCAGAGCGCGGCGATCACCGCGAGGTGGCTGACCAGCGCGAGCGAGACGAGCGCGGCCGCGCCGGCCAGGTGGGACCAGACCAGGGTGCGGCGGCGCCCCCATCGATCGGTGAGGACGCCGCCGGCCAGGGTGCCGATCACCCCGCCTATGCCGTACGTCCCGACGACCAGTCCCGCGACCGCCGCGCCGGCCCCGCGCTGGGCGGTGAGGTAGAGCGACAGGAACAGGACCGCGAAGCCGCCCACCCGGTTGATCAGCAGGCCGGCCCAGAGATACCAGTACGTCGCGGGGAGACCGCCGGCCGTGTCTCGCAGCCAGCCGCGCACGGCGCCTCCATTTGAAAGGAGTCTTTACAGTTACGAGCGAGACGTTACCCCGCCGGGCACTCGGCCTGCGACCGCTATCCCGCGCTGCGAGCGTCGTCGGCGACCGGCTCGGCCACGAGCGGCGGCAGGGCGATCGGCGTCTCCGTCGAGGCCGGGCCGGCCACGGCCGGAGTCGCCAGCAACTGTGAGATGCGCCGCTCCCGCCGCGGCCCGGTGATCAGCTGACCGACCGCCACCAGCGCGCACACCCCGAAGCACCCGGCCCACAGCGCCGCGTCGCCCAGGTGCTGCTGGGTGAACCCGCCGAGCACCGGCGCCAGCGCGGTCCCGGCCGACCAGTTCAGCGAGCTGAGCCCCTGGTAGCGCCCGCGCAACGTGGGCGGGGACAGCGCCGCGACGGTCGCCGCGTTGGACGGGGACTGCAGCATCTCGCCGAGCGTCCAGATCACCACCGTGAGCGCGAAGAACCAGGCCGCGTCCGCGAACGCCGCCAGCCCGAACCCGATTCCGATGATCAGCGCGGCCAGGGCCAGCACCCGGGACCGGTCGAAGCCCTCGATCAGCCGGGGCACGAACAGCTGGCCGAGCACGATCAGGACGCCGTTGACCGCGATCACCCAGCCGTAGGTGGCCGCCGACAGCCCGTCGGAGGCCATCGCGATCGGCAGCGTCGACAGGTGCTGCATCATCACGATCACGGTGCCGAGGCTGATCACCAGGTAGATCACGAAGGTACGGTCGCGCAGCGCCAGCATCAGCCCGCCGCCGCTGCTCTTCTGCCGCCGGGCGCTTTTCGATTGCCGCAGGCTGGTGCCGTGTGCGGCCGCCGCCGGCCGCGTCTCGGCCAGGAAGACCAGGCTGATCAGCGCGGTGACCAGGGTGCTGCCCGCGTCGACGACGAACAGCAGCAGGTAGTCGGCCTTCGCGGCGAGGCCGGCGCCGACCGCGGACAGCGCGAAGCCCAGGTTGATCGCCCAGTAGTTCAGCGAGTACGCCCGCACGCGATCGTGGTCGGGCACGACGTCGACCATCATGGCCGAGAACGCGGGCCGGACGGCCTCGGTGACCACCCCGAGCGCGAACGTGACGGCAAGGATCTGCCAATAGGCGTACGCGAAACCCAGGGTGAGCATCAACGCGGCCGCGCCGAACTGGGCGGTGAGCATCGTGGGCCGTCGTCCCCACCGGTCGGCCAGCACCCCGCCGACGGTCGTGCCGATCGCGCCGCCCACGCCGTAGAGCCCGATCACGAGGCCGGCCTGGCTCTGGCTGAAGTGCCGCTCGGTGGTCAGGTAGATGGCCAGGAAGATCACCACGAACGACCCGAGGCGGTTGATCAGAGTGCCGATCCACAGGAACCAGAACTGCCGGGGCAACCCACCCGTTGCCTCCCGGAACCAACCCCGCAACGTCGCCTCCCCGTAAGTGCTGTTCATGCTTCCTGCACTTACAACCTAAGGGCCGGGGCAATCGAGTTTCCACGTGGTGGTCACCACTGCCGGGTCCGCGCTCGCCCCGATCGGGCCTGCGGCAGGATGGAGCCCATGACAGGGACTTTGGTGCTGCTGCGACACGGCAACAGCGAGTGGAACGCCAAGAACCTCTTCACCGGCTGGGTCGACGTGGACCTGGACGCCAAGGGCGAGGACGAGGCCCGCCGCGGCGGAGAGCTGCTGAAGGAGCACGGCGTCCTGCCGGACGTGGTGCACACCAGCGTTCTGCGCCGCGCGATCCGGACGAGCGAGATCGCCCTGCACATCGCCGACCGGCACTGGATTCCGGTGAAGCGGTCGTGGCGGCTCAACGAGCGCCACTACGGCGCCCTGCAGGGCAAGGACAAGAAGCAAACCCTCGAGGAGTACGGCGAGGAGCAGTTCATGCTCTGGCGCCGGTCCTACGACGTGCCGCCGCCGCCGATCGAGGCCGACTCGGAGTTCGCGCAGTTCGGCGACCCGCGGTACGCGCAGCTCCCGCCCGAGCTGATGCCGAAGGCGGAATGCCTCAAGGACGTGCTCGAGCGCGCGCTGCCGTACTGGTACGACGCGATCGTGCCCGACCTCGCGGCCGGTAAGACGGTGCTGGTCGCGGCCCACGGCAACTCGCTGCGCGCGATCGTCAAGCACCTCGACGGCGTCTCCGACGAGGCCATCGCGAAACTGAACATCCCGACCGGCTTCCCGCTGCGGTACGACCTCGACGCCGACTACCGCCCGACCAACCCCGGCGGCACCTACCTCGACCCCGACGCGGCCAAGGAGGCGGCCGCCGCGGTCGCCAACCAGGGCCGATAACTCCGTTCAGAGACGAGAAGGCCGGGACGCCCCCGTGGCGTCCCGGCCTTCTGTCGGCCCGGCGAGCGTCGCCGCTCAGCTCAGGCCGGTCACCGGCTCACCGGTGATCAGGTAGACCAGCTGCTCGCCCACGTTCACGGCGTGGTCGGCGTACCGCTCGTAGAAGCGGCCCAGCAGCGCGCCGTCGATCGCGGTCTCCGCGCCGTACGGCCAGTCGTCGTCGAGCAGCACCTGGAACAGCCGCCGCTCGAGGTTGTCCATCTCGTCGTCCGCGTGCTCGAGCTTGGCGGCCTTTTCCGCGTCGGGTGTGGCCAGCAGCTTGGCGATCCGGTCGGCCATCTGGTCGGCGACCTCGGACATCTCCTTGAAGACCGGGCGCAGCTCGGCCGGCACGGCCGGCGACGGGTGGCGCCGCTGCGCCGTCTTGGCGACGTGCTCGGCCAGGTCGCCCATGCGCTCGAGGTCGGCCGAGATGTGCAGGGCGGTGATCACCATGCGCAGGTCGCCGGCGACCGGCGCCTGCCGTGCGATGGTGTCGGCCACCTTGGTCTCGACCTGGCCGTAGATCGCGTCGACCTCGACGTCCCGTTCGATGACCGCCTCGGCGGCCTTGAGGTCGGCGGTCAGCAGCGCCGTGGTCGCCTTACGCATGGCGGCGCGCACGGCCTCGGCCATGGTCACCAGCAGGCGGCTGATCTCGTCGAGATCAGCCTGGAACTCCTCGCGCATGTCCTCGTCCCGGGGTCGGGGTCGCCCCCGTTTGGGCAGGGCACGACCTTGGTTGATGCCTACGCTAGGTCCACCCGACGGCCTCAACGTGAACACCGATGAACGACGCCGGGCGCAGTGGTGAACATTATTCGACACGCGCCCGATATGTCCAGTTCAGCGTAGGAGCCAGGTAAACAATGACCCTACGATCGCTGCGTGGACTTGGCGTACAGCATCCTCCTCGCCCTCGTCGCGCTCGCCGTCGGCGCGGTCGCGGGTGTGCTGTTCGCTCGCGCCCGCAGGTCGCCGGAGCACGCGGAAACCGCCGGCTCCCGGCCGAACGAGGGGGGACGCACCATCAACACGGACGACGAGGCGCACGCCGGAAACAACGGCTTGAAGGGCCTCGGCCGCAAGAGTCTCGACTCGTTGCGCGTGGGTGTGGTCGTTCTCGACTCGGAAGACCATCCGGTACTGGTCAACCCGGCCGCGCGGGCGATGGGCCTGCTGCGCTCGGGCGGCGCTCCCGGCACGATCGCGGCGCATCCGATCCTCCGTACGCTGGCCGGACAGGTGCGACGCACGGGCGTGCGTCGCGAGGTCGAGCTCGATCTTCCGCGAGGTCGCGCCGGGGGTGGGAACGCGCCGCTCGGCCTGCACCTGCGCGCCGTGGCTCTCAATGCGACACACGTCGCGATCGAGGCGGCCGACGTGACCGACGCGCACCGGCTCGCCCGGGTGCGCCGAGACTTCGTGGCCAACGTGAGCCACGAGCTGAAGACCCCGATCGGCGCGCTGCAGTTGCTCGCCGAGGCGCTGCTCGACGCCACCGAGTCGGCCGCCGGCATGGAGCCCGAGGACGAGAAACTCGAAGACCTCGTGGCCGCCCGGCGCTTCGCCGAGCGCATCCACCACGAGTCGGCGCGGATGGGCCGCCTGGTGAACGAGCTGCTCGAGCTCACCCGCCTGCAGGGCGCCGAGCCGCTGCCCACGCCCGAGCCGGTCTCGGTCGACTGGGTGATCGCCGAGGTCATAGACCGCACCCGTACCACGGCCTCCGCCAAGAGCATCGAGGTCTCGTACGCCGGCCCCAAAGGCGCGATGGTGTACGGCAGCGACAGCCAGGTCGCGACCGCGGTGACCAACCTCGTGGAGAACGCGATCGCGTACTCGGGGGAGGACACCAAGGTTTCGCTTACGCTGCGTCAGGACGAGGACTGGGTCGAGATCGACGTCGCCGACCAGGGCATCGGTATCGCCGCGCACGACGTCGACCGGATCTTCGAGCGGTTCTACCGGGCTGACCAGGCCCGGTCCCGGTCGACCGGCGGCACCGGCCTGGGCCTGGCCATCGTCAAGCACATCGCCACCAACCACGGCGGCCGCGTCGACGTCACCAGCACGCTTGGTGATGGCTCGACGTTCACCCTGCGCCTACCGGCGCGCCCCCCTGAAGCCCCTTTGCCGTTACCAGCGGCAATTGAGATCGAGTCCGGTGCGGCCGGGCGCTAGTCCCCGGAACCGGAAGATGGAAGGAACCACATTGGCCCGCGTGCTCGTGGTCGAGGATGAGGAGTCGTTCTCCGACGCCCTGTCGTACATGCTGCGCAAGGAGGGCTTCGAGGTCTCGGTCGCTCCGACCGGTACCTCGGCACTCACGCAGTTCGATCGGACCGGTGCCGACATCGTGCTGCTCGACCTGATGCTTCCGGAGATGTCCGGCACCGAGGTCTGCCGCCAGCTGCGGCAGCGCTCCGCCGTCCCGATCATCATGGTCACCGCCCGGGACAGCGAGATCGACAAGGTGGTCGGCCTGGAGATCGGCGCCGACGACTACGTGACCAAGCCGTACTCGCCGCGCGAACTGGTCGCCCGCATCCGAGCCGTCCTGCGCCGGCAGGGCACCGAGGCGGCCGAGGTGTCGACCCCGACGCTCGCCGCCGGCCCGGTCCGCATGGACGTCGAACGCCACGTCGTCACCGTCGACGGCGCCGGCGTACAGCTGCCGCTGAAGGAGTTCGAGCTGCTCGAACTGCTGCTGCGCAACGCCGGCCGCGTCCTCACCCGAGGCCAGCTGATCGACCGGGTCTGGGGCGCCGACTACGTCGGCGACACCAAGACCCTGGACGTCCACGTCAAGCGCCTACGCTCCAAGGTGGAGCCCGAGCCGTCGGCGCCGCGCTACATCGTCACGGTGCGCGGCCTCGGCTACAAGTTCGAGCCGTAAACCGACCCTCACACGTAACGCGCCAGGTCCTCGACGATCGGCCCCGAGTCGGGGACCCGGCGCCACCACCACGGGCGACCGGTCAGATCCACCTCGGCAATCTTGGCCATCTTCCCGTCCGGGTCGTCGACGGTGTACGAGCGGAAGCGCTCGTCCACCTCGGCGACCCAGGCGGTGAGCCGTTCCCGCAACGGTGTCGGCAGCTGGGCCATGGACCGCTCGAGGAAGTCCCGTTGGTGCAGGCTGCCGGCCAGGTCGTGTTCGTTCCACACCGTGCGATCGGTCCAGGCCAGGGCGCGATCCGCGTCGAACTTGGCCACCCGGGTGGCCCATCCGGCCGCGAACTGGAGAGCGTCGACGACTTGATCGTTGCCGAACGGAATCGCCCGGGCGGCGATCTCGGTGAGCTCGTCCGGCCCGAACAACGACCACGGCTCCCGGGTGAGATCAGCCATGCTCAGCCCCTGTCGACCCGGTAGGCGGTCGACCGCCACGGCATGTCGTAGTTCAGGATCACTTTGACGTCTCCATATCGGAACAGCTCGGCGTTCTGGCCCTCCAGCTTCTGCGGGGAGGCCTTCGTCAGGGCCTCCTCGACCTCCGCCTCCGTCGGCCGGGGCATGCTCGGGTCGGCGTCGCCGGTGTGCCCGTTCACGAACTGAACGTACTCGTCCGTGCTGTACTCGCTGCCGCGGAAGCCCTCGGTCGGCTCGTAGTCGCCGCCGCCGGAGCCCTCGTGGTCGGTGCGGGCCGGGGTCACGCCGTCGTCGCTCGCCGCGTGCATCATCAGGTCGGTGGTGCCGGTTAGGGCCAGGCCGCCACCCGCGGCGATCACGCCGGCCGACGCGACGTTGAGTGGTATGCCGACAGCTCCGCCGACGACGGTCAGGTCGAGCAGACCGCCCCCGACCTCGCCGGCTGCGCCGAGCACCATCAAGCCGGTGCCCGCGGCCATCAGCGTCGTGCCGCCAGGGTGATGGATCATGGCGTTGCCGAACGAGGCCAGGCCGTTGACGACGTGCCCACCGGCGTTGGCGAGGCCGGCGCCGACGTCCTCGAAGAAATCGCCGACCTTGCTCCAGAACCCTGGTTTCTCGGGCGCCCTGTCCCGCGCCGAGCCGACCGTTCCGGCCGCGGCGTCGCCGGCACCGTCGAGCTGATGGCGGGCGTTGTCGAGAGTGTCGCGGGCCGCCGCGTCCTGCCCGGCGTTCCACTGTGCGATCGCTCGCGCCGCCTCCCGCTGCGCCCAGGTCAGAGTCCCCGAGTAGCTGGTGAGGGCGTCGGCCGCGGAGTGGAAGCAGTCACCCGCCTCCAGCCACCTGCCCGGTTGCCCCTGGAATCTGGCCCGGAACGCGTCGGCGGCTCTGCCGCTCCATCCGTCTCCGGTGTCGATCCGTCGAAGTCCCGTGCCCGCCTCGTGGAGCGCGTCGCCGCGTGCGCGAAGCTGCTGGGCGGTCGCGACGATCGCGGTGGCATCGCCCGGCACGAGTGCGCGGGGGTCGTCGGTCTCGCCCAGTTCGGCCATCAGTCCGCCGCCGGATCCGCCCCGGACTGCCGCTGCAGAATGCCGTCCATCCGGCCCTTCGCGGCCTGATCGACCTTCAGGTACGCCTGCACCGACCGTGACAGTCGGCCGGCGATCTCCTGCCCGTCGGTCGCCAGGTGCTCGACCCCCAGCTCCCACCGGTCGCAGAAGTCAGTGATCGTGCCGGCCAACCTGTCGTGGCCGTAGTCGGCCTCCCGGCCGTCCAGGTCGTCGATCCGTTTGGCCTTGAGGTCGTTCAGCGTCGTGTTGATCCCGATCGCCGCGTCCTCGAGCGCACCGAGATCCACTCGAAAACCGTCCGAC
This sequence comes from Paractinoplanes globisporus DSM 43857, assembly GCF_000379645.1. Taxonomy (GTDB): domain Bacteria; phylum Actinomycetota; class Actinomycetes; order Mycobacteriales; family Micromonosporaceae; genus Actinoplanes; species Actinoplanes globisporus. The sequence continues at coordinate 229,039 of NZ_KB903306.1, read as the reverse complement.
ATGAGTCACGCTCCGTCCGCACCACATCGCTGAGAGTGGATGCCCCGGTTTCAGTGGACTCCTCGGTGTCAACCCTTCGCTTACCTGGGGGACGCGGGCTCGCGGCCGCCTCGGGTGGTGGGGTGGCCGGCCGCGGCGGTGGCCGGGTGGATGGCGATCAGGCCGGACTTGGCGCGGGCGGTGCAGAGCTCGGACAGTTTGCTGTACGCCTGTTTGCCTATCAGGGCGGTCAGCTCGGGGCCGTAGGTCAGGTACATCGGTTCGGAGCCGACGTGGGCCTCGGGGGACGAGGTGCACCACCAGTCGAGGTCGGCGCCGCCCGCGCCCCAGCCTCGGCGGTCGAACTCGGTGAGGGTGGACTGCAGGATTTTGGTGCCGTCGGGGCGCTTGACCCAATCCTGTTCGCGGCGGATCGGTAGCTGCCAGCAGACGTCGGGCTTGTAGGTGAGCGGGTGTACGCCGTCGCGCAGGGCCTGGGCGTGCAGGGCGCAACCGCCGCCGCCGGGGAAGTTCGCGTCGTTGAGGAAGACGCAGGGGCCGTCCTCGGTGCGGATCGCGGTGCGGCGGGCCGGGTTCGCGCCGTCGACCGTGTCCATCTCCGTGTAGTTCTTGAAGCCCTTGCGATAGTGCTGCCAGGTCTGGGGAGTTAGCTTCGCGGCCGCGGCCTTGACCCGGTTCTCGTCGTCGGCGTCGGTGAAGAAGGCGCCGTGCGTGCAGCAGCCCTCGTGCGCGCGGCCGGCCACGATGCCGTGGCAGGCGGAGCCGAAGACGCACGTCCAGCGGGACAGCAGCCAGGTGAGGTCGGCGCGGATGAGGTGCTGATCGTCGGCCGGGTCGAGGAACTCGATCCATTCCCGAGGGAAATCGAGGCCGACCTCGCGGGGGCGAATCTGGTCACTGCGGGTCACTCGCGACAGCGTACGCGTGCAGGTGACTATTACCGCGTTGCCGCCCGGTATCGCCGCATTTACCCGCCCGAGGCAACGGCCCGCGCGACAAACGGGTCTACCCTTTACCTCGTGAAGTCCCGCGTCCCCGTCCTCCTGTCCAGCTCCTCCGTCTTCCCCGAACCGACCGCCGCTGCCTTCGAGATGGCCGCCACGGTGGGCTACGACGGTCTCGAGGTCATGGTCTGGACGGACCGTGTCAGCCAGGACGCCGGCGCCCTCAAAGGGCTCGCCGAGCATTACGACGTTCCGGTCCTCTCGGTGCACGCTCCGTGCCTGCTGGTGACCCAGCGGGTGTGGAGCTCCGACCCGTGGGAGCGGCTGTCGCGGGCCGCCGAGCTGGCCGACACTCTGGGCGCCCCGACCGTGGTGGTGCACCCACCTTTTTCCTGGCAGCGCGACTACGCCCGCAACTTCGCGGCCGGCCTCGACAAGGTGCAGCAGCGCTTCCCGGGGATCAGTTTCGCGATCGAGAACATGTTCCCGGTGAAGATGGCGGGCAGGTGGTTCGTGCCGTACACGCCGGGCTGGGATCCGACCGAGTCCGGCTTCGACGCTTACACGCTGGACCTGTCGCACTGCGCGGCCTCGCGGACCGACGCGCACGCGATGGTCGACCGGATGGGCGCCGGCCTCAAGCACGTGCACCTGGGCGACGGCACCGGCGAGGGGCGCGACGAGCATCTGGTGCCCGGCCGGGGCAATCAGCCCTGTGCCGACGTGCTGCGCACGCTGGTGGCTCGCGGGTTCACCGGCTCGGTGGCCCTGGAGGTCTCGACCCGGCGCGCCTCGAGCCGGGCGACGCGCGAGGCCGATCTGCGCGAGTCGCTCGAGTTCGCCCGGCGCCACTTGGCCCCGGCGCAAAGCGCCACTCCGGCCGGCACGCGCGCCTGACGCTCGGTCAGGCAAGCGCGGTGCTGAGCCGCGTACGCAATCTTGGTGGTCTTGAAGGGTTTCAGGCGGGCGTGAGGTTGGCGGCGCGCTTGCGGGCCCGGTGTGCGGCGACGTGCGAGCGGGTGGCGCAGCGTTCCGAGCAGAAGCGCCGGCAGTTGTTGGACGACGTGTCGAGGTAGACGTTGCCGCAGCGCTCGTCGGCGCAGATGCCGAAGCGGGCGCTGCCGTACTCGCAGAGCCAGACCGACAGGCCCCAGACGGCGCCCGCGAGGTATTCCGCGCTGACCGAGGCGCCGCGGCTGGTGACGTGCATGTGCCAGTCGCTGGCGTCGTGGCCCGAGATGCGTGGCTGCACGGGGAAGTTCTCGAGGAGAGCGTTGAGCTCGGTGACCGCATCGGCGTCGCGGCCCGTGGTGCCGAGCTCGAAGACGTCGCGCAGCCGGCGCTGGGCGCGACGCAGCACGCCGAGGTCTTTCTCGGTGACGTGCTCGCGCATCCAGCCCTGGTCATCGGCGAACAGGACTCGCATGCCGGCGAGGTCGCCCAGATCCGCGTTGACAAGGTCGACGGCGGTCCGCGCGTACTCATCGAAGTTCACCCGACAACGGTAGCCGCACCTCGCCGCGACGGACACGGTTGCCGCGACCGGCGCGGTTTCGGGCGATACCCTCGGCGCATGCTCCGTTCCGTCTTCCTGGCCGCCGCGGACTCGTCCCGCCTGGGGCGGCTGGTCTCCTCGGCGTCTCTCAGCAAAAATGTGGCCCGTCGCTACGTGGCCGGTGACGACGTCGACGCCGTGCTGGTCGCGGCGCGCGAGCTGGCCGACGACGGGCTCACGATCACGGTCGACCACCTGGCCCCCGAGACGGCAACCGCCGACGACGCCCGGGCGACCCGCGACGAGTACGTCACGCTGCTGGGTCGTTTGCGCGCGGCGGGCCTGACCCCGACGGCGGAGGTGAGCGTCAAGCTCTCGGCGCTCGGCCAGCGCCTCGACGAGAAGGTGGCGTTCGAGCACGCGCTGGCCGTCTGCGCCGCGGCGGCCGAGGCCGGGACCTCGATGACGCTGGACGCCGAGGACCACACCACCACCGACTCGACCCTCGAGATCCTCGGCGACCTGCGCAAGGAGTATCCGTCGACCGGGGCGGTGCTGCAGGCGTACCTGCGTCGCACCGAGGGGGACTGCCGCGAGCTTTCCCGTGCCGGTTCGCGGGTGCGGCTCTGCAAGGGGGCGTACGCGGAGCCCGAGTCGGTCGCGTTCACCGACGCGCTCGACATCGACAAGTCGTTCGTCCGCTGCCTGAACATCCTGATGTCGGGCGAGGGCTACCCGATGGTGGCGACCCACGACCCGCGGCTGATCGCGATCGCCGAGGACCGGGCGCGCTGGTTCGACCGCTCGGCCGACGAGTACGAGTTCCAGATGCTCTACGGCATGCGTACGGAGGAGCAGGCCCGGCTCGCGGCGAGCGGCAACATCGTCCGGATCTACCTGCCGTACGGGCGGCAGTGGTACGGCTACCTCATGCGCCGGCTGGCCGAGCGCCCCTCGACCGCGGTCCAATTCGCCCGGAGAATCCCCCAAAAGGGCTAAACCACTACAGATCCGGCGTGTCGGCCTTGACTTTTTATGGCCATTTCACGGAACGCATCGCGCTGGTCACAGCCGTATCGATACCGTTCTGATGACACGCACGTAAGCCGTCGCGTCGCGAAGCCTGTCCGGTCGCGGCGGAGCGTGCCTGCGAAAGGATCGGTGCGAGGGATGACGGGTCCAGCCCAGACCGAGGAACGCCTCTCGGAGGTGCGGTTTCTGACCGTGGCCGAGGTGGCCGCCTTGATGCGGGTCTCCAAGATGACCGTTTACCGGCTGGTGCACGGCGGCGATCTCACCGCCGTCCGGGTCGGCCGTTCGTTCCGTGTGCCCGAGCACGCGGTGCACGACTACCTGAGGGGCGCCTTCTCCCAGACCGCGTAAACCATCGGACCCGTTTGGGCTCGTCGCGGATCGGCCGGTAAGCTGGTGCGGTTGGTTCCCGGTCCGCCACCCGCCGCTGCTTCGCGCGGCGACCAAGACCGGGACGCCGTCCAGATCGGAGTCGGTGCGTGCCGGTATGCACCCCGGGTCCGAGCCACATGGTTTCGAGAGGCAAATTCGTATGGGCTCCGTGGTCAAGAAGCGCCGCAAGCGTATGGCGAAGAAGAAGCACCGTAAGCTGCTGCGCAAGACCCGCGTCCAGCGTCGCCGTCTCGGCAAGTGACGGTCGGCCAGGTGTAATACCCTGGCCCCGCGCTTGCCGCACACCGCCATCGCGTCGGAAGGTGCACCCGTGGTGACCTCACCGCCCCGCGTTGTCGTCGTGACCGGAGTCAGCCGGCCGCTCGGTGCCCGGGTGGCCGCTCGCCTCGCCGCCGATCCGCGTATCGAACGCGTAGTCGGCCTGGATCCGCACGAACCTCCCCCGGCCCTGCGGGCCGAGCTGGAGGACGTCGAGCTGATCCGGGCCGATCCCCGCGCGGCCTCCGGCGCCTTCACCGACCTCGGCGCCGAGGCGGTCGTGCACATGGCGGTCAGCAGTTCGCCCGACGCGCAGCACGGCGGCCGTCAGGCTATGAAAGAACAGAACGTCATCGGCACGATGCAGCTGCTCGCCGCCGCCCAGGGTGCGCCCGGCCTGCGCAAGCTCGTGGTGCGCTCGTCCACGGGCGCGTACGGCGCCTCGTTCCGCGACCCGGCCGTCTTCACCGAGGACACCGAGCCCAGGGCGGTGCCGCGCGGCTCGTTCGCCCGCGACATTCTTGACATCGAGGGGTACGTCCGCGGGTTCCGCCGGCGTCGTCCCGAGGTGACCGCGACCGTGCTGCGGTTCGCGCCGTTCATCGGCTCCGACGCGCATACGACGCTCACCCGCCTGTTCGCCCAGCCGTTCGTGCCGACCGTCTTCGGCCGGGACGCCCGGCTGCAGTTCGTGCACGTCGACGACGCCCTCGAGATCCTGCACCGGTCGGTGATCGAGGACCACCCGGGGACGTTCAACGTGGCCGGCGCCGGGGTGCTCGCGCTGTCCCAGGCCGTACGCCGGGCCGGGCGCATCGCCGTGCCGCTGCCCGAGGGCACGCTGTCCACCGCGCTCGCGGTCGCCCGCAACGTCGGGCTCGGCCAGATCGGCCTCGACCAGATCGACCTGTTCGTGCACGGCCGCGTGGTCGACACCACGAAGCTGGTCCGCGAGTTCGGCTTCACGCCGCGCGACACGGCGGCCGCCTTCGACGACTTCATCGCGGCGCACGCGAACGGCTTCTCGCTCACCGCCGACCGGCTCGCCGCGGCCGAGCAGGCGATCCTCGACGGCGTACGCCGCGCCCGCGCCGCGATCAGCGAAAAGGCATCCGTCGGGGGCGATGCGCCGTGAGCCAGCACGAGTACCGTGACATGCTGCCCGGCCACGCCGATTTCACGCTGCCCAAGCCGGCCGCTCCGGCCAAGGTGAACGGCCGGCGGCCGATCCCGGAGGTGCCGCAGATGAACGGTCATCCCGCGGACTCACCCGAACCGGCCGAGGAGAAAAAGGACCAGGTCGACATCTGGGACCAGCGCGTGGCGAACGGTCTGGCTTTTCTGCGCCGCCGCCTCGCCGGGGCGTACGAGGTTGATGATTTCGGCTTCGACAAGGAGCTGACCGACGCGGTCTTCCATCCGCTGCTGCGGCTGCTCTACCACGACTGGTTCCGCACCGAGGTGTACGGCGTCGAGAACGTGCCGGCCGACGGCGGTGGGCTGGTCGTGGGCAACCACTCCGGCACCGTCGCGCTGGACGCGCTCATGCTGTCGGTGGCGATCCACGACCGTACGCCCGCGGCCCGGCACCTCCGTCTGCTCGGCGCCGACCTGGTCTTCCGCGTGCCGTTCCTGAGTGAGCTGGCCCGCAAGTCGGGCGCCACGGTGGCCTGCAACCCCGACGCCGAGCGCCTGATGAGCGGCGGCCAGCTGGTCGGCGTCTTCCCCGAGGGCTTCAAGGGGATCGGCAAGCGCTTCGCCGACCGGTACAAACTGCAGCGCTTCGGCCGGGGCGGGTTCGTCTCGGCGGCGCTGCGCACGGGCACCCCGATCGTCCCGGTGGCGATCGTCGGCGCCGAGGAGACCTATCCGATCCTCGCCGACGTGAAACCGCTGGCCCGGCTCCTCGGCCTGCCGTACTTCCCGCTCACCCCGACCTTCCCCTGGCTGGGGCCGCTCGGGTTGGTGCCGCTGCCGAGCAAGTGGCTGATCCAGTTCTGCCCGCCGATCCCGACCTCCCACCTGACCGAGCACGCGGACGACCCGATGGTGGTCTACAACCTCGCCGACCAGGTACGCGAGACGATCCAGGCGACGCTGCTGGAGTTGCTGGAGAAGCGGCCGGACCCGTTCGGAATCTGACGCAAGTCGCCTATAGTGACAGATGAGGGGCGGTCCGGTAACTCCCGGCAACCGCCCCTCGCCATGTCCTGCGTCTTCTCAGTGGATCCCGAACAGCTCGCCGAGCAGGCCCCCGACCGAGTGGGAACCGTCGTCGGTGGTGGTGTCGGCCGGCGGCTCCGAGGTGACCGGCGTCCCGCCGAGAGGCAGGGCCGGGGCGGTCGACACCGCCGGCTCGGCCGAGTCGACGGCGTCGGTGGTCGCGGACGGGCTGGCCGACGGGGTGGCCCGCTCCGGCTTGACCTTCGTCTGCTTCGGCTCGCGGGCCGTCACCTTGCCGCTGCGGCCGGCCGTCTTGCCGGTGGCCGTGCCCTGCGCGGTCGTGGTGCAGTCGCGCAGCCTCGGCCCGAGGTCGTCCGAGCCCGCCGACAGCACCGTCGGGCAGTTCAGGCCGGTCCGCAGGTCGTCGGTGCGCCGGCCGACCGAGTCGAGCAGCGACAGCGACGCCGCGGCCCGCTCCTGGTTGGCCGGGCTGAGCCGGTCGAACACCGGCATCAGCGTCTGGCGCTGGCGGTCGACGAACGCGTCGACCGTGGTCAGCGGCTTGACGTCGCGGCGGGCGACCGCCGAGGTGTCCAGCAGGCGTACGCCCTTGCGGGTGTCCGCGTCCATGTCGTCCAGCACCCCGCCGAACCCGGTGGCGTCGCCGGCCATGGCGGCCGCCTCGTTGAGCCGGGTGCGGGCGAAGTCCAGCGAGAGCTGGCCGCGGGTGACGTCGGAGCCGGCCATGGCCAGCTGTGCGCGTTCGGTCGAGCGCTTGACCCCGTACAGAGCATCGCCGGGCGACGCGTTCTCGCTGGCCGCGGAGATCCCGGAGACCGCCAGCGCGCCGGCGGCGACCCCGATCACGATCGCGCCCCGCGCCCGGATCCGCCGGCCACCGCGGCCGAGGACCAGGCCCTTGATGCCCCGGCCCTCGGGCGCCGTGTCGGCGGCGTCCGGCACCGTGGCGGTCGCGTTGGCGGAGGCGTCCCGGCCGATGCCGTCCCGCTCCGCGGTGGCGACGAGCATCGCCCGCAGACCGACACGGAACTCGGGCTCGACCTGGATCTCGGGCCGGGTGGCCCGAAGGGTGTGACCGATGGCGACCAGTTCGGCGAGCTGTTCGTCGGCGGGGCCGTGGCTGTGCCGCCGTCCGCCGGGGCGCTCGTCGAGAAGCTCCGCGAAGCGCTCGGCGCTCCGCCGGTCCAGGAAATCGAAGTTCACCGCGGGCACCTCCCCTCGCTCGTGACTGTCTCGTCGGCAGCGTCGCCGACGGTCGCGACGATGCCGTCGGCCGTCCTGGCCGTCCGGGGTCGCACCGGGACAAACGCGTGAGGCTCGCACCCGGTTACGGGGACGAACGGCTGGTATCGGGCCGGAAAGATCGACAGGCGCTTCTGTGCGGGCTTCAATTCGCGGGTCACCACTGGAACCCTTCGGGCAGCAGGCGGGCGAGCGCCCGGACGGCCCGGTATTGGAGAGCCTTGATCGCGCCCTCGTTCTTGCCCATCGTCTGCGCGGTCTCGGCCACCGAGAAACCCTGCAGGAAGCGCAGCACGATGCACTCCTGCTGCTCCGGGTTGAGCTGCTTGACCGCGGTGAGCAGCGCGACGTTGGTGATGTGATCGACCACCGCCGACTCGGGGCTGCCCTCGGGCCCGCGGTCCTCGCGGTCGGCGTCGAGCACGTCGCCGGTGGTGACCTCGAGGCGGTACCGGCCGGACTTGAAGTGGTCGGCGACGAGGTTCCGGGCGATCGTGACCAGCCAGGCGCCGAGGTCGCGGCCCTGCCAGGTGAAGCTGCCGATGCGCTTGAGCGCCCGCAGGAACGTGTCCGAGGTGAGGTCCTCGGCCAGCTGCCGGTTGCCGACCCGGAAGTAGACGAACCGGAAGACCGTGTCCATGTACCGGTCGTAGATCAGGCCGAACGCCTCGGCCTCGCCGGCCTGGGCGCGCTCGACCAGCGCCCACACCTCGGCCGCGGCGTCGCCCGGGTCCGGGCGGGCAGGGTACTTGGGCGGCTCGGTCTCGCTGGGCGGCCCCGTGGTGCTCTGCGCCGGGACGACCACGGTGAGGTCGTTGGACGGGCTCTCCGGCAGGTTGCTGCGTTGTCCGGCGGTGGGTTGCGCCGGCATGGGCGGCCGGCCGGGCACCGCGACCCGGCCGCCACTGGGGATGGGTTTGGCGTTGCCGGCCGGTGGGATCCGCACCCCGGGCGACTCGTTGACGTGCCGCCGGTTGCTGGTGCGTTTGGCGCCCTCGCCCCGGATCGTGTTGGTGATCATCGAGTCGACGGACTGACGGAGGGCGGTCAGGCCCTCGTTGACGGCCAGGTGGTACGGGTCCCCGGCGTAAACATGACTCACTGCGCCTCCTCAACCCGGCGGTTCTGGTCCGACCGCACTTCCGTCCCGCCAGGCGTGGAAGTGCGGTAATTCCGTGCGTTTTGTGGCACAGCGGCCTCCTCGGGATGAGGGGTGATCACTCATAGCAAAAGGGGTGGGGCGGCCCACAAATCGTCGGTCCGACCTCACCCAGGGCTGTGGAGTCCGTTACACAGACGCGAAGTATCACGGACTCCGAACACACGGAGTCGCACACCGTGTGCGCTGCGCGAAAATACTACGAAGTGGCGCAGACAAGACACAAGGAACGTCTGCCACCATGGTGGACACCCTCGGCGGGTCGACGGACAGGCTGTCCGCCGTCCCCCTCCCGGCACGCTTGTGCCAGACTCGTGCCTCGTGGATGAGGTCGCCGCTGCCGCCGCCAACCGCCCCGACCACCTCGCGCTGATCACCGCCGACGCGGCGCTGACCTGGGCCGAGCTCAACGCCCGGGTCGAGGCGGCGTCCCGGCGGCTGGTGATGCTGGCCCGGCCGCGCGAGCGGGTCGCGATCGTCCTCGGCAACTCGCTCGACTTCGTGGTCACCTACTGCGGGGTGCTGCGCGCCGGCCGGGTCGCCGTCCCGCTCAACCCCGGCTACACGGCCGACGAGCTCGCCTATGTGATCGCGGATTGCCAGGCCGCGGTCGTGGTGGCCGAGCCGGCCGCGCGGGCCAAACTGCGGTCGGCGACGCCTCCTTGCGTACCGCCGGACCTCGCCGGCCCGACCGGCGACCTGCCGGAGGTCTCGGCAAATGATCTCGCGGTCCTGCTCTATACGTCCGGGACCAGCGGGCGGCCGAAGGGCGCGATGCTCACCCGCGCCGCGCTGGCCGCCAACCACGAGCAGCTGGACGCGATCGATCCGCCGGTGGTCGGCGCGGACGACGTGGTGCTGCTCGCGATGCCACTTTTTCACGCGTACGGGCTCAACACCGGGCTCGGGACGGTCGCGCACTACGCGGCGACCGGGGTGCTGATCGACCGGTTCGACCCGGCGGCGTCGCTCTCCGTGATTGCGGAGCGTGCCGTCACGGTGACGGTCGGCGTTCCCGGCATGTACGCGGCGTGGTCGCGGCAGCCGGGCGTGGAGAACGCGCTGACCAGCGTGCGCACCGCCGTGTGCGGCGCGGCGCCGATCGCCCCGGCCGAGGCGGCGCGGTTCAGCGCGGCGACCGGCAAGACCATCATCAACGGGTACGGCCTGACGGAAACGGCACCGGTGCTCACGACCACGGCCGTCAGCGATCGCGGCAAGCCCGGCTCGATCGGCCGTCCGCTGCCCGGCGTCGCGCTGCGGCTGCGTAACGCGAACGGCGACATCCTGTGGGAGGACGGCACCACCTCGCCCGACGAAGACCTGGCGGAGCTCGACCTTTCCGTCGAGGACTCGGCCGGCACGGACCCCGGCGAGATCGTGGTGCGCGGCGCGAACCTGTTCTCCGGGTACTGGCCGGACGGCCGCGACGGGCCGGACGCCGACGGCTGGTGGGCGACCGGCGACGTGGCCTACGCGGACGGCGACGGCGACCTGCATCTGGTCGACCGGATCGGCGAGCTGATCCTGGTGAACGGCTTCAACGTCTACCCGGCCGAGATCGAGCGGGTGCTGGACGCGCACCCGGCCGTGGCCGAGTCGGCGGTGGTCGGCGTGCCCGACGACGATTCCGGGCAGCGTCCGCACGCGTACGTCGTCGCGGCGCTCGACCCCGCGCCCACGCCCGCCGAGCTGCAGGTCTACTGCGCCGGGCAGCTGGCCCGGTTCAAGCTGCCGACGATCGAGCTGGTACGTGAGCTTCCGCACTCGGCGACCGGCAAGGTCAGGAAGAGGGAGATCGCCTCGTGAACCGGGTGACCCTGATCAGCCGCGACGGCTGCCACCTGTGCGCGGACGCCGAGGCCGTGCTCGACCGCATTTTGCCTGGTCAGTGGACTCGGGTCGACGTCGACTCGGACATCGGGCTCGAGCGGGACTACGGCGACCGGGTACCGGTCGTGCTGCTCGACGGCGCCGAGCACGGCTACTGGCGGGTCGAGGAGGCCCGGCTGCTTCGGGATTTGGCGAGACAGCCGGGGGAGCCCCGCATATAGGTTGTTCGCCGTGACGCGAACGCACCTGGTCTGGGACTGGAACGGCACCCTTCTCGACGACCTCAGCCTCGTGGTCTCCGCCACGAACGTGGCCTTCGAGGCGGTCGGCGGCCGCGCGGTCGACGCCGACGAGCACCGGGCGCGGTTCCGCCGGCCGGTGGCCGAGTTCTACGCCGAGATGCTCGAGCGGGCGATCGACGACGAGGAGTTCGGCCGCCTCGACAAGATCTTTCACGACGCGTACCGGCTGGGACTGGCCAGTATGACGCTGGCCGGCGACGCGATGACCGCGATCAAGTCGTGGCCGGGCTCGCAGTCGCTGCTGTCGATGTGGTTCCACAGCGAGCTCGTGCCGGCCGTCGAGACGTACGGGCTCAATGGTGTCTTTGCCCGGGTCGACGGGCTGCGCACCGAGGTGGGCGGCCACCTCAAGGCCGCGCATCTGGCCCACCATCTGGACGGGTTGGGCCTGGCCGGCGGGCAGGTCGTGCTGATCGGGGACTCGCTCGACGACGCGGCCGCGGCCGACTCAGCGGGCGCCGGGATCGTGCTCTACACCGGGGGTTTCACCCACCCCGATCGGCTGCGTGCCTCGGGCCGTCCGGTTGCCGACACGCTCGTCGAGGCCGTGGAGATCGCCAAGTCGCTGTAGCGGGTGGTCGGTGCGCAGACGACCGGGGCATACTTTTGGACGGGCGGTTCCACTAGCACGCTTGTGGATCTTTGTCCATTCGTAGCACCAAGATCGCGATTTGTGCACGCCTTCACAAGCGCCTACTCTGTGACTTCGAAGAGCCCCAGTATCACAGCCGGTCGAGCCAGGCGTCAGAGGGCTCGCACCGCAAGGTTCGACACCTCGTCGGCACGGAGTCAGATGAGTCAGCAGCGTCACGGAAGCACGCCCGGCAGTGGATCGGGCAACGTCCCGGCCTTCCCGGATCTCCCGGAGGCGACGATCGCCCGGCTGCCCGAGTACCTTCGCGCACTGCACAACCTCGGCGAGGGCGGGTCCGACACGATCTCGAGCGAGGGACTCGCGGCCGCCGCCGGGGTCAACTCGGCGAAGCTCCGCAAGGACCTGTCGCACCTCGGGTCGTACGGCACCCGGGGGGTCGGTTACGACGTCGCCCTGCTCATCGAGCAGATCGAGTACGTGCTCGGCCTCGACCAGCGCCGCGCGGTCTGCCTGGTCGGCGTGGGTAATCTCGGTCACGCTCTCGCCGGGTACGACGGGTTCGCGAGCCGCGGGTTCAAGATCGTCGCGCTGCTGGACGCCGACGAGGCCAAGGTCGGCGAGGTCATACACGGTCTGGCCGTACGGCACATCGACGAGCTCGCCCAGGTCGCGGTCGAGGAGAGCATCGCGATCGGGGTCATCGCCACTCCGGCCGGCGCTGCCCAGGCCGTCGCCGACGAGCTGGTCGCCGCGGGCGTCACCAGCATCCTGAACTTCGCTCCGTGCGTGCTGTCGGTGCCCGCGAACGTCGACGTACGCAAGGTCGACCTCGCCATCGAGCTGCAGATCCTCTCATTCCACGAGCACCGCAAGGCGACGCTCACCGCGCTGCCGGGCGGCCGATCCGCCACGGGGGCGGGAAATCAGGAGGCGGTCGGGTCGTGAACCTGCTCAGCGTCGGTGCTTCCTATCGCACCGCCGACGTCAGCACTCTGGAGCGGCTCACCATCGCGGAGGACGCCGTCCCCGCACTGCTGCAGAAGCTGGTCAGCCAGCCGTACGTCGGTGAGGCCGTGGTCCTGTCCACCTGCAACCGGGTGGAGATCTACGCGGCGGTCAGCGGCTTCCACGGCGGCCTCGGCGACGTCTGCAACGTGCTCTCCGAGGTCTCCGGCATCCCGGCCACCGAGCTGGCCGGACACCTCTACGTGCACTACGACGAGGCCGCGGTGCAGCACTCGTTCCGGGTGTCGGCCGGGCTCGACTCGATGGTGGTCGGCGAGGCGCAGATCCTCGGGCAGCTGCGGGACGCGTACCACGCGGCCACCGACGCCGACACGGCCGGGCGGCTCCTGCACGAGCTCATGCAGCAGGCGCTGCGGGTCGGCAAGCGGGCGCACGCCGAGACCGGCATCGACAAGGCCGGCCAGAGCGTGGTCACCGCCGCGCTCGAGGTCGCCGCGTCCAAGCTGGGCGATCTCGAGGGCAAGCCCGCCCTGGTCATCGGGGCCGGCGCGATGGGCGCGCTCTCGGTCGCCACGCTCACTCGGGCCGGTGTCGGCCCGGTGCGGATCACCAACCGCAGCGCCGCGCGCGCCGACCGGCTGGCCGAGGCGTACGGCGCCGTCGCCGTCCCCTTCGACGAGCTGGACGCGGCCCTGCGCGACGCCGACCTGGTGATCACCGCGACCGCCGCGACCGAGCCGGTGCTGACCCGCGCCCGGCTGGCGGCGGCCGGCCCGCTCGTGGTGCTCGACCTGGCCGTCCCGCGGGACGTGGCCCACGACGCCATCGACCTGCCCGGCGTCACCGTGATCGACATCGACAGCCTGGCCACGTCCCGGCGAGAGCTTCCGGCCGCCGCCGAGACCGCCGCCGTTGAGCAGATCGTCACCGGTGAGGTCGAGCACTTCCTCGGCTGGCTGCGCGGCGCCGACATCGCGCCGACCGTGGCCGCGCTGCGCACCCGGGCCGAGGACGTGGTCGCGGCCGAGCTGCGCAAGCTCTACTCGCGCCGGTCGGAATTCACCGAGGAGCAGCGGGCGGATGTTTCCCGTACGCTGCATCGGGTCGTTCAGCAGTTGCTGCATTCGCCGACCGTGCGGGTGCGCCAGCTGGCCGCCGAGCCGGGCGGCGATCAGTACGCCGCGCTGCTGCGTGAGCTGTTCGACCTCGACGTTCCCCATGCCACACAGGCAGACGCCGTACCGGAGATCGGAGGAAAAGCGTGACCGCCCTGCGCCTTGGCACCCGCAGCAGCGCGCTGGCCCTCGCCCAGTCGCAGCTGACCGCCGACGCTCTGACCGCGGCCACCGGCCGCCCGGTCGAGCTGGTGCGGATCGTCACCCCCGGCGACCGCTCCAACGCCCCGGTCGCCCAGCTCGGCGTGGGTGTCTTCGTCTCGGCACTGCGGGACGCGCTGCTCGCCGGCGAGATCGACTTCGCCGTGCACTCGTACAAGGACCTGCCCACCGGTGACCACCCGGGCCTGCACATCGCGGCCGTCCCGACCCGGGAGGACCCCCGCGACGTGCTGATCGCCAAGGGTGACCGGGCGCTCGCCGAGCTGCCGCCGGGCGCCACCGTGGGCACCGGCGCGGTGCGCCGAATCGCGCAACTGCGGGCTTTGGGCCTAGAGTTGCAGGTCACGCCGATCCGCGGGAACGTCGACAGCCGGATCGCCCGGGTTCACGGGCCCGAGGCCGATCTGGACGCCGTCGTCCTCGCCCGGGCCGGTGTGGCGCGTCTCGGCCGGACAAGTGAGATCACCGAGACGCTCGACCCGATGCTCATGCTGCCCGCCCCGGCCCAGGGAGCGCTGGCGGTGGAGTGCCGGGCCGACTCCGACCTGGTCGAGCTGCTGGCCGCACTCGACCACGCACCGTCCCGGGCCGCCGTCGTGGCGGAACGGGCGATGCTTGCGACGCTCGAGGCCGGGTGTTCCGCCCCGGTCGCGGCACACGCCGAGCTCGCCGAGGGCGAGCACGGTGACGAGATCTACCTGCGCGGTGCGGTGATCAGCCCGGATGGGTCCCGAGCCATCCGCCTGTCGCGCACCGGAACGCCCGCCGACGCGGCGGAGATCGGCAAGGCGCTCGCCGCCGATCTCCTCGACGCCGGCGCCGACACCCTGATGGGGAGCACAGAATGACCACCCGCACCGCCCGCAAGCCAGCAGGACGCATCGCGTTCGTCGGCGCCGGACCAGGCGACCCGGAGCTGCTGACCCGTCGCGCGCACGCCGCGCTCACCGACGCCGACCAGGTGGTGTACGACCGGGGAGTCCCCGACTCCCTGCTGTCCGCGATCAAGGCCGAGGCCAAGACCGACGCCCAGTTCAGCCCGGCCGAGGGCGCGCCCGGCGACGTCGCCAAGGTGCTGCTGTCCGCGGCCAAGTCCGGACTGTCCGCCGTGCACCTGGTGTCCGGCGACCCGTTCGGCCACGACTCCGTGGTCAAGGAGGTGCAGGCGGTCGCGCGTACCGCCGTGCACTTCGAGGTCGTGCCCGGCATCGGGCAGGCCGAGGGCGTCGCCACCTACGCCGGCGTGCCGCTGCCGTCCGTGCGTACGACGGCCGACGTCGGCGACGTGACCGCGCTCGACTTCGACGCGCTCGCCGCCTCCTCCCGCAAGGGCTCGTTCGCCGTGGCGGTCGACGCCGGTGACCTGGCCGCCGTGCGGGACGGTCTGCTCGCGGCCGGCGTCGAGCCGGGCACCCCGGTCGCGGTGACCGGCGACGGCACCGGCGAGACCCAGTACACGACCACCTCGACCGTCGACAGCTTCGTCGCGGCCGCGCTCGGCTTCACCGGCCGGGTGGTGCTCACGGTCGGCACCGACGTGGCCGAGCGCGACGCGCTGAGCTGGTGGGAGAACCGCCCGCTGTACGGCTGGAAGGTCCTCGTCCCGCGGACGAAGGAGCAGGCCGGCGCGATGAGCGCGCGCCTGCGGGCGTACGGGGCGATCCCGTGCGAGGTGCCGACCATCGCGGTCGAGCCCCCGCGCACCCCGGCCCAGATGGAGCGCGCGGTCAAGGGCCTGGTCGACGGCCGGTACGCCTGGGTCGTCTTCACTTCGGTCAACGCGGTCCGCGCGGTCTGGGAGAAGTTCGACGAGCACGGCCTCGACGCCCGCCACTTCGGCGGCGTGAAGATCGCGTGCATCGGGGAGGCCACCGCCGACGCGGTCCGCTCCTTCGGCATCCAGCCCGAGCTGATCCCGGCCGGCGACCAGTCGAGCGAGGGACTGCTCGCCGAGTTCTCCCCGCACGACGAGATCCTCGACCCGGTCGGCCGGGTGCTGCTGCCCCGGGCCGACATCGCCACCGAGACGCTCGCGGCCGGGCTCATCGAGCGCGGCTGGGAGGTCGACGACGTGACCGCGTACCGGACGGTGCGGGCCGCTCCGCCGCCGGCCGAGATCCGCGACTCGATCAAGTCGGGTGGCTTCGACGCAGTGCTGTTCACCTCATCCTCCACCGTACGCAATCTGGTCGGCATCGCCGGAAAGCCGCACGCCCGCACGGTCGTCGCGGTGATCGGGCCGAAGACCGCCGAGACCGCCACGGAGTTCGGCCTGCGCGTCGACGTCCAGCCCCAGCACGCCTCCGTGCCGGACCTGGTCGAGGCGCTCGCGTCGTACGCGATCGAGCTGCGCGAGAAGCTGGCCGCCATGCCGGCCAAGCAGCGGCGTGGCTCGAAGGTTCAGGGACCCACCGCACTGCGCTTCCGCTGATTCGTTTTTGGAGTCGCCATGTCGTTCCCCGATGTGCGCCCGCGCCGACTGCGGCGTACCCCGGCCCTCCGCCGCCTGGTGGAGGAGACCCACATCGCGCCGTCCGAGCTGGTCCTGCCTCTCTTCCTCAAGGAGGGGCTGACCGAGCCCCGGGCGATCAGCTCGCTGCCCGGCGTCGTACAGCACTCCCGGGAGTCGCTGCGCAAGGCCGCGCACGAGGCGGTCAGCGCGGGCGTCGGCGGCCTGATGCTGTTCGGCGTGCCGACGAACGAGCACAAGGACGAGACCGGCTCGTGCGGTCTCGACCCCGACGGCATCCTCAACGTGGGCATCCGTGACCTGGTGGCCGAGGTAGGCGACGCCACGGTCATCATGAGCGACCTGTGCCTCGACGAGTTCACCTCGCACGGCCACTGTGGAGTGCTGGCCCCCGACGGTTCGGTGGACAACGACGCAACATTGGCCATTTATGCCGATATGGCGGTGGCGCAGGCGTCCGCCGGCGCCCACATGGTCGGCCCCTCGGGAATGATGGACGGCCAGGTCGGCGTCGTCCGCCACGCACTGGACAAAGCGGGCTATCAGGACACGTCGATCCTGGCCTACTCGGTGAAGTACGCGGGCGCGTTCTACGGCCCGTTCCGTGAGGCCGTCGAGTCAACCCTCAA
Source organism: Paractinoplanes globisporus DSM 43857 (assembly GCF_000379645.1). GTDB lineage: Bacteria > Actinomycetota > Actinomycetes > Mycobacteriales > Micromonosporaceae > Actinoplanes > Actinoplanes globisporus. The sequence goes on along the minus strand of NZ_KB903306.1, from coordinate 212,200 downwards.
GGGCGACCGTCGCCAGTACCAGCAGGACCCGCCCAACCTGCGGGAGGCACTGCGCGAGGTCGACCTGGACGTGGCCGAAGGCGCCGACATAGTCATGGTCAAGCCCGCCCTGGCCTACCTCGACGTCATCGCCGCGGTCCACGACCGAGTCACCGTCCCGGTAGCCGCCTACCAGGTCTCCGGCGAGTACGCGATGGTCGAGGCCGCCGCCGCGAACGGCTGGATCGACCGCGACCGCGTCATCATGGAGTCGCTGACCGCGATCAAGCGAGCCGGCGCCCAGATCACCCTCACCTACTGGGCCACCGAGGTAGCCCAGCGCCTCCGCTGACCCCCCGCGTCACCCGACACGCCGTTCGCCTCCGCTGCCGGCCCCAACTCACCGGCCGGCAGCCAGGACGGCGATGACCGGTGGCCATGCGCAACTGTGTCCGTTGCCCGATCCGTCACTCAAACGACGCGTCGTAAACACGCATGATCACCCGCACCCCCGAATCCCCGAATAGGCGCCGCCCACTTTGCTCTGCGCACCTATACGCCCTGCTCTGCGCACCCATACGCCCTGCTCTGCGCACCGATACGCACTGCTCTGCTTACCCATACGCGCGACGGGAATCTGAGCGTCTGGGGAAGGAAGCTGCACACGTCAGTTGCGCGTATATGTGAGCAGAGCAAAGGGCTGCGGAGCCGTACTGCCGTCGGAGGCATGCGGGGGGGTTCCGCGCGGAGCGAAGCTAATGGCTTCGACGTTATCCACAGGCGGTCCCGGACGGCGTCGTGAGGCTGCCATAGTCTTCCCCATGTCATCAGCAAGTCCTGCCGGACCGGAGGTTTGGCTTCCCGTGCCCGGCCTGGTTCGGCGCGTCCGCCGCATCGCGGGCATCAGCCAACGTGAGTTGGCGGTGGCCGCCGAGGTCTCCCGGTCCACGATCGGTCGTATCGAGCGGGGCTCACTAATGCCGAGCCTGCCTATCTTCGAACGGATACTTGGCGTGGCCGGCCTCGGCATGGTGATTGTCAACGATGACGGACGAGTGATTTTGCCGATGCGGGATCGGGACGACGCTCTCGATGGGGCCGATCGGCGGTATCCGAGTCACCTCGACACCATCCTGGATCCCGAGCCGGGCGAATGGTGGGGCGATCAATATGGCCTTGCTCGTCCGCCGGAGACCTTCCACCGTGATCGGCGAACGCGAGAGATGCAGCGACGGCGGAGTCAGTGGGAGGTCAGAGTCAAGAAGTATCGCGATCAACCTCCGCCGCCGCAGATGCCCGGCTATCGCTGAAGAGGCCAGGCATCGCGCGGCGAAGTTACTCGATCGGCTCGAGGAGCTGGACCAGCTGGGCCACGTCGGCGCCGTACTCGAACCAGTCGCGGTCGGGCTGGTAGCCGAGTTCGGCGTTGACCTTGAGCATCGACTCGTTGTTCTGCGCGTTCCAGGTTTGCACCTCACGCAGCCCGGGCTCGGCGTCGCGGAGCTCGAACAGCATGCGTGCCTTGATCGCGCGGTCGATGCCGTAGCCGCGGTGCGCCCGGACGACGATCGTGTCGTACTGGTCGGCGCGCTCCGGATGCTGGGCCGGCACGACCACCTCGGTCAGGCCGGCGACGTCGCTGGTCGCCTCGTGGATGGCGAGCACGATGTACGGCTTCAGGCCGCGCTTGTGCAGCGTGTTCAGCGAGTCGCGCAGCCGCTGCGGATCGGAGGAGCGCGGCGCCAGGTCGAGGTCGTCGTCATCGTCCTGCGCCTCGAGCTTGGCCTGCGCGTACGCCTCCAGAAGATCTTCCGGAGGGCCGCCGGGGTGGTACTCCACGCGGTAGCCCGGGGCGATGCCGACGGCCATCTCGCGCAGCGCCGGCCAGTCGACTCCGCCCAGGGTGAGCACGCTGCGGGTTTCCACATACTCCCGCTCGAAGCCGAGCGCCTCGTAGAACGGGATCGCCGGGGTGCCGCCGATCGCCTCGACGCCGATCGACGAGAAACCCTCGAGATAGGCACGGCGGGCGGCCACGGCCACCAGCTGCCGGCCCAGGCCGCGGCGGCGCAGCGACGGTTTGACCATCACCTCGAGCACGCCGATGTCGCCGAGCAGCAGGACGCTGACGTGGGCGAAGATCTCACTCTCCCCCTCGGGGAGGCGGTCGTCCTCGGCCACCCAGCAGATCCGGCGTTCACCGGGGACGGTCTCGGCGAGATACTCCCTGACCTGGACGTCCTGCCACGGTGGATCGTCGGGGAGATCCACGGCCAGGACCGCGTTCACCGTCTCCACGAGCGATCGGATCTCCCCTGCCGACGCTGACCGGGGATCCCACTCTCGCACCCTCACCCGTACAGCTTGCCGGTAAGCGGACCTTCAGGGAAGTGCCGCGAACGTAAATGTGCGGGTGCCGTCACTGTGCGTCTATGTTCGGTTCCCATCATCGGCTGCGCTGACCGTAGTCGTTGGCTGCTTCAAAGACCTTTTGGGCGTACGGCTGAACAGCGTTGTAGGAAAGAATCGCGTCCCACCAGGATTCCGCCTTGGACAGGTCGCGCCCGCCCTGGCACAGGTAGACGGCGGCGGTCAGTGACGCATCGTCGATGTCGTTCGGGTCGGCCACGCCGTTGTTGTCGGCGTCCATCTTGTATTGGTTCCAGGTGGACGGGATGAACTGCAGTGGACCGACGGCCCGGTCGTAGGTGGTGTCCCCGTCGATCGCGCCCTGGTCGGTGTCCCGGATGAGCTGCCGCCCACCCTTGCCGTCCAGCGGCAGACCGTAGATCGGCGGCTGCACCGAGCCGTCCGCGCCGAGCACCGCGCCGTTCGCGCTGCCGTGCGCCGACTCGACCTTGGCGAGCGCGGCGATCGTCGTCCAGCTCAGGTGGCAGGCGGGCATGGTCTTGCCGACGACGAGCTCGGCATAGCCGTACGCCTGCACGGCCACCACCGGGATGCCGACCTTGGTGCCAACCTGCTGGGCCCAGCCGTTCAGGGCGTCGGCCGGGCGCTGGCCGGGCTGTCCGACCTGGCCGTTCTGCCCTTGATCGGGCGGAATGGTCCCGGTGGGCGCGCCGGTGGCGCCGAGCGGGGCCGATCCGGTGGGCAGGCTGGCCAGTGGTCCCGAAGCCGTGGCTTGGCCGGGGAAGGCGGGGGTGGCGGTGGGCGCGGCGGCGTTCAAGGCCTCGGGCACGAGGTAGATGCCGGCGGTTCCGGCCGCGCCGAGCAGGAGCAGGGCGATGATGCCGGGCAGGACGAGGCGACCGCTGGGGCGCTTGGCCCACGCCGACGTGTTGCGCCCGGCCTTCCGGACGGCTCCCACGGGACCGGCCCGCCGGAGCGGCACCGGGTCGACCTTGGGCTTAGCGTCAGGCTTGGCCCCTGCGTCAGGCTCGTCGGGCTTGGCTCCCGCGCCGGGCAGGGATCCCGCTCCCGCCTTTGCCGCCGCGTCGGGCTTGATCTCGGCCTCGGGCTTGGCTCCCGCGTCGGGCTGGGCCGCTTCGCCGGGCTTGGGCAACGCCGCGGTCTTGGCCTCCGCGTCGGGCAGGGAATCGGCGTCGGCTTTTGCCGTCGCGTCGGGCTTGATCTCGGCGTCGGGCTTCGCCTCGGGCCGGTCAGCTGCCGCCTTGTCCGGTGCGATGGCCTTCGTCGGGGCCTCGGATGCGCTCTGCCGGGCCTCCACGGGCCTCGTGATGGCTTCCGTCTTGTCGGAGGTATCGACAGCCGGTGCTGTCTCGGGGGCCGCACCGGAACTGCCGAGTGGCCCGCCCTGGTGCGGCGCGGCCGCGCGCAGCTCAGGTTGCCCCACCGGTGTCTTCCGCCCGTTCGCCACGGCCCGACCATACCCGCCAGAGGCTCGCGGCAAGAGGTCGCATCGAGGCAGGCACATGACGTTACGGCTGGGTAGGGGCGCCGCGTGCATTTCTGTCGTATCCGGGGCCTACTCTTTGCCAATGCCGCGTTACGAGTTCCGGTGCCGCGCTTGTGGCGACACGTTCGAGGTCAGCCGCCCGATGAGCGAGGCCGCCGCGCCCGCCGCCTGCCCACAGGGCCACGGCGATACGGTCAAGCTCCTCTCCACCGTCGCGGTCGCCCGTGGCGGCGCCGCGGGGAACGCCGGCGCGCCCTCCGCTCCACGCCAGGGCGGCGGCTGTTGCGGCGGTGCCTGCGGCTGTTAACGCAGACCGCGCGCTGAGACCGACCGCCGCCGACGGCAAGCACCCACCGGCTGCCAACCGGGCGAGTGACGCCTGGCGGGATGTGGGCCGGCCTGGCGGGGGCTTGCGGCGGGAGCGCGCCGTCCCTGGCAGCACGCGGCTGGCCGCCAAGCGTGACGTAGCTCGCGGCAGCGACCGGCGGCCCGTGATCGGCCTGGCGGCTCGCGGCGCTCAACGGCGGTACTGGCAGCAGGCCGTCGCGCCGCCTGTGACCACCGCGGCCGGTCGGCGCGAAGGACCCGTGAGGCTCGGCGTGAGAAAAAGTCGCGAGAAAGTTATGCGCGGGTGCGCACGTCCAGAAGGGGTGGCCTTTGTGCACCGACACGGCATATGGTCCCGGCGATCGATCTTCGGGGGCGGGCCGCGACTACGGAGCGCAGTGACCGAGCGACGTGGAGAGACGTCAGGCGGGTGACTCTTGCGGGTACGCCCGAACGGTCGGCCGGAACTGACCAACCGCGGCGTGTCCTGGCTCGATCCATTTCGTTACGTCACGCGTAGTGCATAGAGAACGTCGATGACTTTCGGGTGAACGTCCTTCGTCCGGGGTCAGCCGTGACGGGCGGATCGTTACCGTCCGTTTCTACGATGCACGGTAACGCTGTGATACGGCAGCATGAGACACGACTTCCCAAAGGAGGCGGAGGTTCACCGTGTCGGGACGGACCGAGCTGCCGAGCGGCCGGGTGACCTTTATGTTCACGGACATAGAGGGCTCGACTCGTCTGGCCAGGATGCTCGGTGACGACTACGCGTCCGTCCTTCGTGCTCACCGTACGTTGCTACGCACGGTGTTGAGCGATTTTGACGGTGTCGAGATGTTTACAGAGGGTGACTCTTTCTTTGTTGCCTTCCGTGAGGCAGGCTCCGCGCTCGCCGCCTGTGTGGAGGCGCAACGGCGACTGTCCGCACACGAGTGGCCGGGTCGCGACGCCATGCCCCGGGTCCGGATGGGCATGCACACGGGGTGGGCCCGCCCGATCGGCGACGAGTACGCGAGCATCGAGGTGCACCGCGCGGCCCGGGTCGCGGCGGCCGCACACGGCGGTCAGATTCTCTGCTCGGGCGCGACCGCCCTGGCCGTGCTCACCGCCGGCGTCCCCGCCCCGTTCGAACCGTCCGTGCCGATCGCGACCCTGCTGATCCCGGTCGGAGCGGGCGCAGGAGCAGGAGCGAGCGCAGGAGCAGGAGCGAGCGCAGGAGCCCGCCCCAAAGCCGCGACGATCACGCAAGCCAGCACAGTGGAGAACCCCGTCGCCGACTGCCTCTCCGGCGTCGACCTGCTCGATCTCGGCCCGCACCGGCTGCGCGGCTTCGACGACGACGAGCGCCTCTTCCAGGTCGTCGCGGCCGGCCTCGACCGTGACTTCCCCCGCCCGCGCACCCCGGGCTCGGCCCGCCACAACCTGCCCGCCCCGCTGACCTCCTTCGTGGGCCGCCGGGCCGAACAGGCCGAGCTCGCCGACCTGCTGACCAGGCACCGGATCGTCACGATCGCCGGGCCGGGCGGCGCGGGAAAGACCCGCCTGTCCCATGCGGTGGGCGAGCGGGTGCTCACGGCGTACCCGCAAGGGGTTTGGACGGTCGATGCCGTCAGCGCGGCAACCGGCCTGGCCCCCGCCCTCGCCGCGGCACTCGGGCTGCGCGCCGAGCCGGGCCGGCCGATGCTCGAGACCCTGCTCGAAGAGTGCGCCGGCCGGCGGATGCTGCTGCTCCTCGAGACATGCGACGCCGCCCCCGAGGCCTGCGCCGGCCTGGTCCGCCGCCTGCTCGCCGCCTGCCCGGGCGTGGACGTGCTGGTCACCGGCCGCGAACCCCTCGGCGTGCACGGCGAGCTGGTCTGGCGCATTCCGCCGCTCACCCCGGCCGACGCCTTTGCTCTGCTCAGCGAGCGTTCGCAGGCCGCGCGCGGCGGACGGCCCGGCCCGCTCGAGGAGAGCACCGACCTGGCCGAGGTGGCCGCGCGGCTGGAGGGATCGCCGCTCGCGATCGAGCTCGCCGCCGCCCGGATGCGGCTGTTCACGGCCGCGCAGCTGGTGACGCGCCTCGACGACCCGATCGCCGCGCTCGACCCGATCCGGGCGGAGCCCGAAAAAGAGCCGCGGCCCGACAGCGACCCGGCGGAGCGCCACGAAAGCCTCACCGCCTCGCTCGACTGGTCCTATCGGACGCTCAGCGTGCGCGCCGCCGCCCTGCTCCGGCGGCTCTCGGTCTTCGCGGGCCCGGTCGACATGCCGACCGTCGAGTGGTGCGGCCCGGACGCGATCGGCTCGCTCACCGAGCTGACCGAGAAGTCCCTGATCGAGGTCGTCCCCGGCCCGCGCTACCGGATGTCCGAGCAGGTCCGGGCGTACGCGTCCCGCCGGCTCACCGCGGCCGGCGACGAGCGCGCGGCCCGCGACCGGCACGTCTCCTGGTCGCTGCACACGCTCACCGGGGTCACCGTGGACACCGACGGCCAGCCGCGCACGGTCTCGCTCACCGAACGCGCCCCCTACGTGCGGGAGTGGCAGTCGGCGCTGCGCTGGGCGGCCGCCGACGGCAGCGTCGAGGCGGGACTGCGGCTGGCCGGCGCCCTGGACCCGTGGTGGCGCGAGCACGGCGGTTCCCGGGAGGGACGTGACCTGCTGTTCCGTCTCTACAGGCGGCTCGACGAGGCTTCGGTGGCGCCCGCCGGCCTGGCGAGCGCCTACCTTGTGCACGCCCGGCTCGCCGACGACCCGGAGGAACGGATCCGCTTCTTCGAGCGGGCCGAGCGCCAGGCGCGCGAGGCCGACGACCAGGGCCTGCTGGTGCGGGCGCTGTCCGGGCACCGGCTCGCGCTGGTGGAGGAGCGGCAGTTCGACGCGGCCGAGCGATGGTGCCGCGAGATGATCGCGCGCTCCGAGGAGTACGGCGTGCCCGAGGCGGCGCTGCCGGCCGTGGTGACGCTGGCCGAGCTGCTCTGGCGGCGGGACGCGGTCGACGAGGCGGCCGAGCTGCTCGGCGGGGCTCGTCAGCTGGAGGCCGGCCGTCCCGAGGACCGCGGCCGCCGCACCGTCGACTGGCTACTGGGGATGGTGGCGCTGCGCCGCCGCGACCTGGTCGCCGCCCACGACCACCTGGTGGTGGCGCTGCGGTCCCGGCTGCGGCACGGGTTCCGCGGCGCGGCGGCCGACGCGGTCGCGGCGATCGCGGTCCGCTGCTCGCTCGGCGGTGACCCGGAGATGGCGGCCGTCCTGTTCGGCGGGGCCGAGGCGGCCCGCGGCGCCCGCCGGACAGACTTGTTCGGGCACTTCTGGTCGACGCAGCAACTGTCGCTGCGCACCGCCCTCGGCGACGCGGCATTCGACACCGCGTACGCCGAAGGGGTGGGTCTTGGTTTTGATCGGATTGTGGCCATGGCGTTGGCCGTGGAGCACCCGGATCTCGAGGACGGCGCTACGCGGTTTGCCGCATCAGGGTTGACGCTCGATTGAGGTCGGCCTGCTTGACCGCGGACAGCGAGCCGAAGTTGTGTACTGCCTCGTAGTACGTCCAGGCCAGGCTGTAGCAGGCCGGGCGCACGAGCGTGCTGTAGGTGGCGCACTTGCGCTTGAGATCGGCGTAGAACATGTCGTCGACCCGGTCCTTGTTGGCCGGGAACGCGCCGATCGCCTTGTAGTTGCGGTACCCGAAATCGTGGTGCCAGCAGGACAACGTGAAGTCGAAGCCGAGCGGCTTGTCCGGGCTGGCCGAGCAGTAGTCGGTGGACCAGTCGAAGTTGTAGGACTGCCAGGGCGCGCGGTCGAGGCGGGCCGCGTTCCAGGCGTTGGTGCTGGCCGCCGTCGTCTGCGTCCACCCGAGCAGGACGGACGACTTGTCGGTGGCGGCGGAGGCGGCCGTTGCGGGGATCAGCACGCCCAGGGTGAGGACCAGAACGAGGAGGATGCGTCGGGTCATGCGGGCAGTCTTGGCTCGGATCTCCCAGCCATACAGATCTGTCGATCTCGTTTGCCGTACCGTGCCGAAGTTACCGGCGGGTATTCCCTAACGATCGTTAATGTGATGTCCTGGAGGGCGTGCCTGTGCGCGGCCAACTATGGTGTGTGCGTGCGGGACGAGAAATGATCCATCTGCCTCTGGTTCGCCATAGCCCCCTGCGCGCGCTTGGCGTCCGGGTGGCGTTCGCGGTCGCGTTGGTCCTGGTCACGGTCACGATCATCTACATCGACCGGGACGGGTACCGGGACATCAACGAGGATGGCCTGTCACTGCTCGACTGCTTCTACTACGCGGTCGTGACGCTCTCGACGACCGGTTACGGCGACATCACCCCGGTCACCCAGGACGCCCGGCTGGTGAATGTCCTGGTGATCACCCCAGCGAGGGTGCTCTTCCTGATCATTTTGGTCGGCACGACCCTCGAGGTCCTCACCGACCAGTACCGCAACAGCCTGCGTGTGGGCCGGTGGAGGCGCAAGTTGAAGGACCACGTCATCGTCTGCGGCTACGGCACCAAGGGCCGGGCCGCGGTCGCCGCGCTGCTGGAGAACGGTTACGACAAGGCGCGCATCGTGGTGGTCGAAAATCGCGAGGTCGCGCTGCGCCAGGCCGCCTCGACCGGTCTCGCCGCCATCGAGGGCAACGCCACCCGCTCGTCCGTCCTCAACGAGGCCGACGTCAAGAACTGCAAGGCCGTCATCATCGCCACCGACAGCGACGAGGCGTCCGTCCTGATCACCCTCACGGTCCGCCAGCTGACCGCCGGCCAGGTCCGCATCATCGCCGCCGTCCGCGAACAGGAAAACGCCGCCCTCCTCAAACAGAGCGGCGCCCACCACGTGATCGTCTCCTCCGCCACCGCCGGCCGCCTGCTCGGCCTGACCACCACGGCCCCGCCCCTGATCGACGTGGTCGAAGATCTCCTGACCCCCGGCCAGGGCATGGCGCTGGCCATGCGCAGCGCCGAACGCAGCGAGGTAGGCCGAAACCCGCGCGAACTGACCACCCTGGTGGTCGCCCTGATCCGCCGGGGCAAGGTGCTTCCCCTGGGCGGCGAGCAAGCGGTGACCATCGAAACCGGCGACATGCTGGTCTACATCCGCGTCGAGGAAAGCAGCGTGGGTCTCTCCGTCTGATCGGCCGGCAGCAACCTCCAAGACCAGGTCAAATTCATGAAGTCGTGCCTGGTTGCATGGTGCAGACCGTCGCTCCCGCCGAGGCCGGCCTGGGGCCCAGCTGCGCTGGCCCGAGGCCTTCATTCTGCGTGAGTGGCAAACCCCGAACCGCCCTCCGCGACCCGGACATCATCCGCTGGCTAGCCGGGATCCTCCGCACAGCGCGCTATATCGGTCGACGGGCGATATGCGCCCCGTGTCGGGCTCGCGACACCGAGTGGATCGCGCCCGCCGCATTCGCGCCGAAGTCTGAAGCCCTAGTGAGCGGCCGGCGTTTACGAACAACTCCCCGGTTATTGGTAGATGCGTTCCGATGTCATCACCTCTAGACTAGGCGTAAGACTACGTTACACGCCGCTAGATGGGCGAGGGCAAGAAAAAACGGCCCCCGAGGGGGCCGTCCTGCCGTATCTCTCGGCGTCGAGCTTGTCTAGCGTACACCCCCTCGACCGGGAGAGCAAAAGCAATGGCGTCACTTGCCGCCTACATCGACGGCTTCAACCTCTACTACGGCATGAAAAGCAAGTACCGGCGAAAGTACATGTGGCTCGACCCGGTTGACCTGATTCGTCTCCTCAGGCCGAAGGACGATGTCGTCCTCGTCCGCTACTTCACCGCGCTGGTGCGCAATGACGCCGAGGGTGTCCACAATCAGCTCGGCTACCTTGACGCGATGCGGGCACGGAACGGCTCTCGCCTCGACGTGCACCTGGGCCGATTCAAGGACCGTACGATCCGCGCGTGCCGTCGATGCGGCGCTCCCTACCGCTGCGGATGCGGCCTGGAGTATCGCTCGCACGAGGAGAAGGAGACGGACGTCGCCCTCGGCGCCATGATGGTGGCCGACGCGGCGCTCGGGGTCTCCGACACCAGCCTTCTCGTGAGCGCCGACACCGACATGCGGCCGGCACTACAAGCCGTCCGGCTCGTGGTGCCTGGCCAGCGCCTTTACGTCGGCATGCCGCCGGGCAACACCAAACTCTCGCGGCATCTGCTGAGCGTGGGAAACCTCGGCCACTTCTTCATCCGTGAGTCGGTCCTCCGGAGCGCGCAAATGCCTGCGGTCGTCCAGGACGCTACGACCGGTCGCACGTTCCAGCGCCCGGACAAATGGCGCTGAAGGGCGGCAGCTACATGATGGTCCAGGTGTCGGCGGCGTTCAGCAGGGAGTCGAGCATCTCGTCGGGGGTGCCGGTGGCCTCGGCCTTGGCGTCCTCGAGCTGCTTCTGCAGGATCTGGTCGTAGGTGGGGCGGCGGACGTCGCGGAAGACGCCGATCGGGGTCGTGGACAGGTCGGAGCCCGAGAGGCGGGACAGGGCGAACGCGTACGCCGGGTCGTCGACCGTGGCGTCGTGGACGACCGGGGACTCGTTGCCGATCGAGGTCGAGTCGCGGACCGAGAGGCCGAAGCCGCCGGCCGGGTGGACGACCGAGAACTGGCCCTCGCTGCCGAAGGTGATCGGCTGGCCCTGCTCGAGGCGGATCAGGTGGTCGTCGCGGGTGGACGGGTCCTTGATGAGCTCGAAGGCGCCGTCGTTGAAGATGTTGCAGTTCTGGTAGATCTCGACGAAGGCGCTGCCCTCGTGCTGGGCGGCCGCGCGCAGCACCGACTGGAGGTGCTTGGCGTCGGAGTCGATCGTGCGGGCCACGAAGGAGGCCTCGGCGCCGAGGGCCAGCGACAGCGGGTTGAACGGCGAGTCGGCCGAGCCCGCGGGCGTCGACTTCGTGATCTTGCCGAGCTCGGAGGTCGGGGAGTACTGGCCCTTCGTCAGGCCGTAGATCCGGTTGTTGAACAGCAGGATCTTGAGGTTGACGTTGCGCCGGAGGGCGTGGATCAGGTGGTTGCCGCCGATCGAGAGCGCGTCGCCGTCGCCCGTGACAACCCAGACGGACAGGTCGGGGCGGGAGGCCGACAGGCCGGTGGCGATCGCCGGCGCACGACCGTGGATCGAGTGCATCCCGTACGTGTTCATGTAGTACGGGAACCGGGACGAGCACCCGATGCCGGAGATGAAGACCGTCTTTTCCCGCGGGATGCCCAGCTCGGGCATGAACCGCTGCATGGCCGCGAGGATCGAGTAGTCACCGCAACCGGGGCACCAGCGGACCTCCTGATCGGACTTGAAGTCCTTGGCGGTCAGCTTCAACTCAACGGCAGGGCTAGCCATTCTTGACCACGTCCTCGAGCATGCTTTCCAGCGTCGCGGCGGTGAACGGCAGGCCGCTGATCTGGTTGAACGGAACGGCGTCGACCAGGTACTTCGCCCGGATCACGTGAGCCAGCTGGCCCAGATTCATCTCGGGGATCACTACCTTGTCGTACGCCTTGAGCACCTCACCGAGATTGCCCGGCAGCGGAGCGAGGTGCCGCAGGTGGGCCTGGGCGATCGGCAGTCCGCGCTGCCGCAGGGCCCGGCAGGCGGCACCGATCGGGCCGTAGGTCGAGCCCCACCCCAGCACCAGCACCTTCGAGCCCTGGCCGTCGCCGTTCTCGGCGTCCGGGTCCTCCACCTCGATGTCGGGCACCTCGATGGCCTCGATCCGGGCCGCCCGGGTGCGCACCATGAACTCGTGGTTGGCCGGGTCGTACGAGATGTCGCCGGTCTTGTCGGCCTTTTCCAGGCCGCCGATCCGGTGCTCGAGGCCCGGCGTGCCGGGGATCGCCCACGGGCGCGCCATGGTCGACGGGTCGCGGAGGTACGGCAGGAAGCGGCCGTCGTCGCCGTTCGGCGCGGCGGCGAACTCGACGCTCAGGTCGGGCAGCTCGCCGGCCTCGGGCAGCAGCCACGGCTCGGAGCCGTTGGCCACGTAGTTGTCGGAGAGCAGGATGACCGGCGTGCGGTAGGTCAGCGCGATCCGCGCCGCCTCGATCGCCGCGTGGAAGCAGTCGGACGGCGATTTCGGCGCGATCACCGCGAGCGGCGCCTCGCCGTGCCGGCCGTACAGCGCCATGTTGAGGTCGGCCTGCTCGGTCTTGGTCGGCATGCCGGTGGACGGCCCGGCCCGCTGCACGTCGACGACGACCAGCGGCAGCTCGAGCGCGATCGCCAGCGAGATCGTCTCGCCCTTGAGCGCCACGCCGGGGCCCGAGGTGGTGGTGACGCCGAGCGCGCCGCCGTACGAGGCGCCCAGCGCCGCGCCGATCGCCGCGATCTCGTCCTCGGCCTGCATGGTCGTGATGCCGAACTTCTTGTGTTTCGACAGCTCGTGCAGGATGTCGGAGGCCGGGGTGATCGGGTAGGCGCCGAGGAACACCGGCAGCTTGGACCGGACGCCCGCGGCGACGAGACCGAGCGCGAGCGCCTGGTTGCCGGTGATGTTCCGGTACGTCCCCGGGAGCATCTTGGCCGGCTTGATCTCGTAGCGGACCGCGAAGTCCTCGGTCGTCTCGCCGAAGCTCCACCCCGCGTTGAAGGCCGCCTTGTTCGCCGCGACCAGGTCGGGGCGCTTGGCGAACTTGCGCTCGAGGAACCGGATGGTCGACTCGAACGGGCGCGAGTACATCCAGCTGAGCAGGCCGAGGGCGAACATGTTCTTGGCCCGCTCGGCGTCCTTCTTGGAGACGCCGTGGTCGGCGAGCGCGCCGACGGTCATCGAGGTCAGCGCGACGGGGTGAACCGCGTACCCGTCCAGCGAGCCGTCCTCGAGCGGGTTGGTCGCATATCCGACCTTGGCCAGGTTTCGCTTGGTGAACTCGTCGGTGTTCACGATGAGGTCGGCGCCGGACGGGAGGTCGGAGAGGTTCGCCTTCAGCGCGGCGGGATTCATCGCGACCAGAACGTTCGGTGCGTCGCCGGGGGTGAGGATGTCGTAGTCGGCGAAGTGCACCTGGAAGCTCGACACGCCCGGCAGCGTGCCTGCTGGTGCGCGGATCTCGGCCGGGAAGTTGGGCAGCGTGGAGATGTCGTTACCGAGCTGAGCGGTCTCGGACGTGAACCGGTCACCGGTCAGCTGCATGCCGTCGCCCGAGTCGCCGGCGAATCGGATGACCACCCGATCCAACTGCTCGACTCGCTTTGCTCCAGCGGCCACGATCTCAACCTCCAAGGGGCGCCGGCCGGGCGGGGTACGCACGTCTATGGGCCGGCCCACGTTAGTCATCTCCAGCCTACGTCGGCGGTCCTTACTACCCGCCGCAGGCCGCTGCCCACAGTACTGACGTGATGCTTGCTCGATCCAGAAGAGTCCACCATCCGGCGGGTCATGCATCTCACTCGGTTTACTAGGCTGTCGCCTCGTGGACGGATATCTCGGGTCGTACGCCACGCTCGCGCTGGTGATCGGGGCCGGCGTGGTCGTCTTCGTGGGTGCCTTCTCGGCCAACCGGCTACTTCGCCCAGGTGATCCGGCCGAGCCGCCGGGCAAGTTCATCGCGTACGAGAGCGGTATCGATCCGGTCGGCGGCGACTGGGCGCAAGCACAGATCCGTTACTACGTATATGCGTACCTTTATGTGCTTTTCGCCGTGGAAGCCGTTTTTCTCTTCCCCTGGGCCGTGGTCTTCGACCTGCCGGGATTCGGCGCCGCCACGGTCACCGAGATGGCGATCTTCATTGCCGTGCTCGCGCTGGGGATCCTCTATGCCTGGCGTAAAAAGATCCTGACCTGGACCTGACCGGACCGTGACCCCGCGGTCGGGGTGGCGGGCTCGCCACCAAACGGCGGGCATGCCAACATCGTGCGCATGGGTCAGCTTTTCCTCTTCATCGTGGTCGCCTTGGTGGTCGCCGCGATCGTCTTCGGCGTGACCGTGATGCTGAGCGGAGGCGACTCCGGATTGACGCCCGTCGAAGCCGATGGCAGTGCCGTGCCGCTGCCGACCGACCGCCCGCTCGACGAGGACGACATCTCCGGCACCCGTTTCGACACGGCCTGGCGCGGCTACCGGATGGCGCAGGTCGACCAGGCGCTGCAGCGTGCCGCCTACGACATCGGGTACAAGGGTGAGCTGATCAGCGTGCTCGAGGCCGAGGTCGCCGCGCTGCGCGAGGGCCGTACGGCGGACGCCGACGCGCTGCGCCGGGCGCGCGAGGCCGCGATCGCGCCGGTCGCCCCGCCGCCGGCCGCCACGACCGACGACGGCGCCCTGATCGAGCTCTCGGCCGTACCGCCGCCGCCGGACGACGTGCCCGAGGAGTCCTCAGTCCGGTCGACGGCGGTCGCGGGCCGGCCGGACGGAGAGTCCGAGCCGGCGGAGCCGCGGTGAGCGACGGGCTGGACGACGCCGCCAGCCCCGGTACCGGCGAGGTGACCGCAACGGTCATCGTGAACGCGCCGGCCGCCAAGGTCTTCGCCGCGTTCCTCAACTGGGAGGGTCAGTCCCAGTGGATCCCGTTCACCCGGGTGCGCGTGGTCGAGGGCGACGGCGGCGAGGGGAGTCTGGTCGAGGCGGTCACCGCGATCGGGCCCGCGTCGTTGCGTGACGAGCTCCGGGTCGTCAAGGTCAACCCCCCTTTCGAGGTACGAGTGGTGCACTGCGGCAAGGTCCTGCGGGGTCCGGGATCGGTCCGCTGCACGGCGATGTCCGGCGACCGCACCCAGGTCGTCCTGCACGAGTGGTTTCATCTGCCCGCCGGGCCGGCCGGAAAGGTGGCCTGGCCGGTGCTGTGGCCGGGGTCGAAACTGGGCTTCACGGGCGCGCTGCGCAAGTTCGGGCGCCTGGTCGAGCAGGGCCGTCTCCCCTAGCCCCCCCATCCGACCGCCCCACCGCCGCCCTTGACCGGCCTGAAGGCAATTTTGTCGGAGGGTCCCCCTACGGTGGTCGCCATGACAGACGAATCCGGGCTGGTGATCGGGCCCGACGGCCGCGCCCGCTGCTTCTGGGGCGGCAGCACCCCCGACTACGTGGGCTATCACGACACCGAGTGGGGCCGGCCGGTCCGCGGTGACGACGCGCTCTTCGAGCGGATGAGCCTCGAGGCGTTCCAGTCCGGCCTCTCCTGGATCACGATCCTGCGTAAACGGCCGGCGTTCCGGGCAGCCTTCGACAACTTCTCGATCGACAAGGTCGCGGCCTTCTCCGACGCCGACGCCACCCGCCTGATGGCCGACACCGGCATCGTCCGCAACCGGGCCAAGGTCGACGCCACCCTGCACAACGCGCGGGTCGCCGCCGACCTCCCCGACGGCCTTTCCGTCCTGCTCTGGTCGTTCGCGCCGACGCCGCGCCCGCCCCGCCCGAGCGGCCGGGCCGGCATTCCGGCCACCACGACCGAGTCGATCGCGATGGCCAAGCGCCTGAAAAAGCTCGGCTTCAAATTCGTCGGCCCCACCACGGCGTACGCGTTGATGCAGGCCACCGGCATGGTCGACGACCACGTGGCGGGCTGTTGGGTCCCACCGATCTCGGCCGACGCGACCGCGTGATGAGATGGAGCGCATGGCGCAGTGGGCGGTGATCATTCCGGCGGACCAGTGGGCGACCGAGCGGCTCTTCCACAACGAGACCGTGACAATGCCGGGCGCGGCGACGTCGCCCTCGGGTGCGGTCGCGCCTGACGATGAGGTGCTGCTGATCGCCGACGACCACGTGGTGGCGCTGGCCCGTGCGGCGAAAGCCGACGGTGACGACCTGGTCCTGACCTATCTGCGCCACGCCTTCGACAGCCCGGTCGCCGCGGCGGGCCTGGCCGCCGGGGGCGGTCCGGTCGAGGTCGAGGCCCAGCAGTTCCGCCGGCTGGCGGCGGCGCTCGCCGGCGAGCCCGGGCCCGGCACGCCGACCTGGCTGGTCAGCCTGGCCCTGCCGATCGAGGCGGCGACCCCGGCCGACGCGGTGCGCCAGTTCTGGACCCACGTGGTCGAGCTGGGCCCCAAGGAACTGCCCACCTACGTCTGGCCCTCGGGCGACGAGCTGGCCATGCAGGCGTTCGTCCTCGGCGAGGAAGCCAACCAGGACCCCGAGGAAGAGGACGACGACGACTGACGGCAGACCACGGCCCCGCAGCAGGGCAAACCGAGGCTGCGGGGCCGTGGGATGCGACGCCGGGCCGGCTGGGCGAGTAGCGGCCGGTGTCGCGGTCCGGCGTCAGCCGCCCAGGCTCGCGGCGGCCGACTTGATGGCGGCGGAGAAGTAGCTGACCTGGCTGTAGACGCCGGGCTTGTTGGGCCGGGCGCAGCCGTCGCCCCAGCTGACGATGCCGACCTGCACCCAGGCGCCCGCCGAGTCGGTGCGGAACATCGGGCCGCCGGAGTCGCCCTGACAGGTGTCGACGCCGCCGGCCGTGTAACCCGCGCAGATCTCGTCGGTCGCGATGACCTCGCCGTTGTACATCGACGCCGAGTTGCAGGTGGCGTCGCTGACGAACGGCACCTGGGCCTTGAGCAGGTAGCGCTGCTGCCCGCCGCCCTCGGTTGCCGCACCCCAGCCGGCAATCGTGAACGTGCCCGAGTCGTACGCCGTGCTCGAGGCGATCGGCAGCGTCGCCAGTCCGGTCACCGGGCTGGCCAGCCGGATCAGCGCCCAGTCCTTGCCATTGCCGTTGTACCCGGGCGCCCGGTAGACGTAGTTCGACTTCCGGGTGATCCGGCTGCTCGACTGCAGGTCGACCACCCCGAGCGTGGCGGTGATCGACGTGTTGGTGCCGGTGCGGCTCACGCAGTGCGCCGCGGTGAGCACGATCGTCGGGCTGTACAGCGCCCCGCCGCAGCCCATCGAGAGCCGCACCATGAACGGGAACTCGCCCTGCGCGGCCCGCGAGCCGCCCACGACGTTGGTGCTCGGCGCGACGCCGTCCCCAGAGCCCGCTGAGGATGCCACGGCGGGGGACGCGGTCGCGCCCATCGCCGCGGCGGTGAGTACGGCCACGGCCGTACCCAGAAGAATCCGCCACCTGACCATCGAGGTCCTCCCAGGGGTCGAGACGCGCCCGGTAGGACG
The DNA here is from genome assembly GCF_000379645.1 of Paractinoplanes globisporus DSM 43857. GTDB lineage: Bacteria > Actinomycetota > Actinomycetes > Mycobacteriales > Micromonosporaceae > Actinoplanes > Actinoplanes globisporus. Next base: position 194,984 of record NZ_KB903306.1, on the reverse strand, counting down.
CGATGGGAGGAGCCTAGAGATAGACCACTATGAATGTGGTGATCCCAAATCGGTCATAACACGTCCTAGCGGCCCTCGAAGACCGGCTTCTGCTTGGCCAGGAACGAGCTGACCGCCGCCTTGTGGTCGGCCGTGCCCCCGCAGATCGCCTGGGCCTGGGCCTCCGCGGCCAGCGCGTCGGAGAGTGTCCCGGCGTCCCCGATCGACAGCTCGCGCTTGATCGCCCCGTACGCCACGGTTGGGCCCGCCGCCAGCCGAGAGGCCAGTTCCTGCGCCGCCGGCAGCACCTCGTCGTCGGAATCCACCAGCCGGGAGAGCATGCCGTACTTCTCCGCCTGAGGGGCGGCGATCGGCTCGGCCAGCAGCAGCAGCTCGAGCGCCCGCGCGTGCCCCACGATCCGCGGCAGCGACCAGGAAACGCCGCTGTCGCCGGCCAGCCCCACGTTCGCGAACGCCATCAGGAACTTCGTCGACGGGCCGCCGATCCGGAAGTCGGCCAGCAGCGCGAACGAGGCGCCGGCCCCGGCCGCCATGCCGCGCACCGCGGCGATCACCGGCTTGGGCATGCTCGCCAGCCGCTGCGCGATCGGGTTGTAGTGGGCCCGCACCGTGTCGAGGTCGGTGTGGCCGGACTCCAGCTGCTCGGCGTGCTCGCGCAGGTCCTGCCCCACGCAGAAGCCGCGGCCCGCGCCGGTCAGCACGATCGCCCGGCAGGCGCGGTCGGTCTCGAGCGACGCGAGCGTGTCGCGCAGCGCCACCTTGAGGTCGACGTCGAGCGCGTTCATCGCCTCGGGGCGGTTGAGCGTGAGCGTGACGACCGCACCGTTGCGATCGACGAGCAGGGAATCTGTCATGAGTCTGAGAATCCCACACGGGCGCCCCTGCTGACCGACTGCAGGCAGCGTTCGACATAGCGATCGGCGGCCGGCCGCAACCGGGTCGCGTGCCGGTCGAAGAAGCCCGCCGCGCTCAGCCCGGGCCACCGCGCCGGCAGCAGCGACGGCGGCAGCTGCGGGTCGCGGAACAGGAACGAGCGCCAGGCGTGCACGAGCCGGAACCGGGCCGCGTACGCCTCCTCATCGCTGCTGCGGGTGTTGACCGCGGTCACCACCGGCCGCAGGTCGGCGACGAACGACTCGTACGACGAGGCCAGCGACGGCAGATCCCAGGCCTTGCCGACCACCTCGGCCGCGCCGGGCGAGCCGGCCGCGTGTGCGGCGCTGAACCGCTCGTAGCCCACGCCGGCGTCGACCAGGACGGCGTCCACCTCGTCGGCGGCGCGCGGCGCGACCCAGGCGTGATCGCCGAGCGTGCCGTACCCGAGGAACGACAGGCGGTTGGCGTCCTTCTTGGCGAGCGGGCCATGCAGCAGAATGAGGTCGAAGCGCCCGTCCCATCCGGATCGTCCGGTGCGGTAGATACGGGCCGCCGCCTCGTCCAGCCGGCGCGCGGCCTTCGGGGTGAGCAGATAACCCGGTCCGGAGACCAGGCGCAGGGGGTGCAACCAGCCCTGACGCACCATCCGGGAGACCGCGGTACGCACCGCGGGCGGCGCTATTCCGAGCGGCGCCAGCAGCCTGACCAGGGCGGCGACCGGCGCCCGCCCGCCTCGAGGGCGGAGGTAGTCGCCGTACAGGTCGAAGAGTGCCGACCGCGCCTGCATGACCGCACATTGTGACAGCCCAAAAGACGATATGCTAGACGCTGTCACATCCGCCCGGGCTGGGTTTGGGTTCGCCGGTGTTCATCAGGGAAAATGTTTGATCGGCACGGTGGGCCGGGTCGCATGAAGCGCGCGATGGCCCTCGGCCGAGGGTCGGATAACGAGGTACCACGCCGCGTGGGGCTGAGCACGCGGCGTTGAGCTGAGCTAGCCGAAGAGCTGTGGCTGTGGGGAAACCCACCGACACCCTGATGTAGGTCTGAGGGGAGACGAAATGGCGGCGATGAAGCCGCGGACGGGCGATGGTCCGCTGGAGGTCACCAAGGAGGGGCGGGGCATCGTCATGCGCGTCCCGCTGGAAGGTGGTGGCCGTCTCGTCGTTGAGATGACTCCGGACGAGGCCAACGCGCTGGGTGACGCGTTGAAGTCGATCGCCGGCTGACGTTTCACGCGAGCCCGCCGGTACGGTACCGCCCGTACCGGCGGGCTTTCCACGTCTTCGCGAAAGGTCACGCTCTCGTGTTTCCGATCCGGTCGGCCGCTCGTCCCGACGACGACCGGACCAGGATCGCCCCGATCGCCACCTCGGGCCCACTGTCCCACGAAGAAGACCGGCAGGCTGCGGAAACAGCCCGTGAAGCTCAGCGCTTGACCGCCGCCAGCAGACCCGCCCCGGACGGGATCACCGCCGGGATCCACTCCTCGGCCTCGCGGACCATGCGGACCGTCTCGCGGATGGTCAGCGTGTCCACGTCGCGGGCCGAGGGATCGCTTATCCGGCCGTTGGCCATCGCGCCGTTGACCACCAGCACGCCGCCCGGCCGCAGCAGCCGCAGCGCCGCCTCCGCGCACGCGCCGAACTCGGTCGCGTCCGCGTCGACGAAGACCAGGTCGTAGACGCCGTCGGCGAGCCGGGGCAGCACGTCCAGCGCCCGGCCGGTGATGATCCGGGTACGTGAGGAGGCGAAGCCGGCCTCGAGGAAGATGCGCCTGGCGATCCGCTGGTGCTCGTTCTCCACGTCGATGGTGGTCAGGACCCCGTCGGCGCGCATGCCCCGCAGCAGCCAGACGCCGCTCACCCCCGTACCGGTGCCGATTTCGACCATCGCCTTGGCGCTGCCCGCGGCAGCCAGCAGACGCAGCACGGAGCCCGCGGCCGGGGTGACGCAGTCGAGGCCGAGCTCGTGGGAAAGGCCCCGCGCAGTCTGCAGCACGATGTCCTCGCTGGCGTAGGCCTCGGCGAACTGCAGCGACTGCGCGGTCTGCGGGCCGATCGGACGGGCGGGCGGGACGATGACGACCTCCGGGGGCGAGGGGGATGCACGTGCGGAACGGGCGTACATCGGATAAGAGAGTAGAGCGATGCTCTCCCGGGACGCACCGGGCCGTCGATGGGATAAAGAGGCCGGGGCCGGGAGCGCTCGGGGATCCGTGTCATTCTGGAGGGGGAGCCGGGCTCCTAGGGACCACGAGTGGGAGGCACCGACGTGACCGACGGCTGGAACGCGCGCTCCGCTCCGCCGCCCGCTTCCGGCTCGCGCACGCCCGCGTACGGTGCGAACGGCGCGAACGGCGGCTCGCCGTGGTGGTCCGACGCGCTGGCCGACCCGTGGCGTGACCCCTACGCGCCGTCCCAGGTCGTCGTGCCGGCCGCCGGCGAGAGCACCGGCCCCGCCCCCGAGCCGGTCGTCGACCCCGACGCCCCGCGCCGCTCGCTCGCCCCGGTCCTGCTGATCTGCCTGGTCACGGCCCTGCTCGCCGGGGGTCTCGGCGGCACGCTCGGTTTCGTCTTCGCGGTCCGCGGCGGTCTCGCGAACGGCGGCAACACCCAGCTCGGCGCGCCACAGGCCGACCCGTCGGCCGCGGTCAACCGGGCACCCGACTCGCTGGCCGGGGTCGCGAAAAAGGTGCTGCCGAGCGTGGTGACCGTGCGGGTCACCGGCGCGATCGGCTCCGGTTTCGTGGTCTCGGCGGACGGCTACGTGATCACCAACGACCACGTCGTCGAGGGCGCCGACGACACCATGTCGGTGTCGTTCAGCGACGGCTCCACGGCCAAGGCGAGCCTCGTCGGCCGCGAGCCCGAGTCCGACATCGCTGTGATCAAGGTCGCCAAGACCGGCCTCTCCCCGGTGACGCTCGGCAACTCCGACTCGGTCGCGGTCGGTGACCCGGTGCTCGCGTTCGGCTCGCCGCTGGCGCTGGTAAACACCGTGACCGCCGGCATCGTGAGCGCCCTCGACCGCACGCTGCAGTCCGGCGACCCGGGCGGCACCACCCGCTACTACGCGGCCATCCAGACCGACGCCGCGGTCAACCAGGGCAACTCGGGCGGCCCGCTGGTCAACGCGGCCGGTCAGGTCATCGGGGTCAACTCGGTGATCCGCTCGCTGAGCGCCACCGAGGCCGACGCCGGGAACATCGGCATCGCCTTCGCCATCCCGATCAACCAGGCCAAGCGCATCGCGACCGACATCATCGACCACGGCAAGGCCCGCCGTACGGTGATCGGCGCCGACGTGGTCACCGGGACCGCCACGGTCACCGGCGCCCGCCTGCGCTCGGTCGAGCCGTCCGGTCCGGCCGCCGCCGCGGGCCTCAAGGCCGGCGACGTGATCACGAAGCTCGACAACCACGTCCTCGAGGACGGCACCGACCTGATCGCGCTCGTCCGCAAGTACGCGCCGGGCACGGTGGTGCCGGTCGAATACCGCCGGGGGAGCAAGACCTCGACGACGTCAGTGACGCTCGTCGCGGACAGCAATTGATCTCCCGGCCGGGGGTGTGTACACGCCGCGCGCGTGCGTAGGCTTGGCGCGGACGTCAGGGAGGCCACATGTTCGAGAACCTGAACTGGTGGGAGATCGGCGCGCTGCTGTTGCTCGCGCTGCTGATCTTCGGTGAGCGCCTGCCGAAGGTTATCGGCGACGGCATGCGCATGCTGCGCGGCCTGCGCGCCATGGCGCAAAACGCCACCTCCGACCTGAACAAGGAGCTCGGCACCGATCTCCAGCTGCAGGACCTGCATCCGAAGGCGTTCATCCGGAAGCACATCCTCAGCGAGGAGGACGAGGAAGCCCTCCGCAAGCCGCTGCAGGGCCTCTTCGAGGACGTGAAAAGCGACCTGAACGGCGTCAAGGCCGACCTGTCCGAGGTGGCCGCCGCCGCCGACATCAAGAAGCCGGCCACCCCCAGCACCGAGGTCGCGAAGCGCCCGGCCGCGCAGAGCTTCGACCTGGACGCTACGTAAGAGTTACCGCTTGGCGTTGACCATCAGGCCCAGCGGCTTGCCGACGAGCGAGTCCCGCCGGACGGCGAGCCGGCCCGCCACCTCGTCGAGCGCCTTCGCGGCGGCCGTCTCGGGGTCGGCCAGCACCACCGGGGTCCCGGCGTCGCCGGCCTCACGCACCCGGGTGTCCAGCGGCACCTGACCGAGCAGCGGCACCGAGGCGCCGACCGTGCGGGTCAGCGAGTCGGCCACGGTCTGCCCGCCGCCCGACCCGAAGACCTCCATGCGCGAGCCGTCCGGCAGCTCGAGCCAGGACATGTTCTCCACGACGCCGAGCAGCCGCTGGTGGGTCTGCAGCGCGATCGCGCCCGCCCGCTCGGCCACCTCGGCCGCCGCGGCCTGCGGCGTCGTCACGACCAGGATCTCCGCGTTCGGCAGGAGCTGGGCCAGCGAGATGGCCACGTCGCCGGTGCCCGGCGGCAGGTCGAGCAGCAGGACGTCGAGGTCACCCCAGTAGACGTCGGCGAGGAACTGCTGCAGCGCGCGGTGCAGCATCGGCCCGCGCCAGACCACGGCCGCGTTGCCGGACGTGAACATGCCGATCGAGATCACCTTCACGCCGTGCGACTGCGGCGGCATGATCATGTCTTCGACCCGGGTCGGCCGGCCCTCGACGCCGAGCATGCGCGGGATGGAGTGGCCGTAGATGTCCGCGTCGATCACGCCGACCGCGAGCCCGCGCTTGGCCAGGGCCGCGGCCAGGTTGACCGTCACGCTCGACTTGCCGACGCCGCCCTTGCCGCTGGCCACCGCGTACACCCTCGTGCGGGAGCCGGGCTGGGCGAACGGAATGACCGGTTCCGCCGCGCCGGAATCACCGCGCAGCGTGGCCTGCAAGGCCTTGCGCTGCTCCTCGGACATCACGCCGAAGTCGATGCTCACCGAGGTGATCCCCGGGATCTTGGTTACGGCGGCGGTGATGTCCGTCGTGAGCTTGTCGCGCAGGGGACAGCCGGCGACGGTCAGCAGGAGCTCGACCTTGACGTGGCTCTCGGCGACGGTGAAGCCCTTGACCATGCCGAGGTCGGTGATCGGGCGGCGGATCTCGGGGTCATCGACCGTGGCCAGCGCGGCCTGGATCGCGTCCTCGAGCGTGGGGGCGGGAGCGGACATGGGATCGACTCTACTTCGTGGCTAAGTGCGGTCGGCTTCCCAGTCCTTGCGATCCTCCTCCCACTCCGAGCGAGCCCTTTTCTCTCGCCGGAGCGCGGCTTCGTCCAGCTCATCGGCCAGGCGGGCCAGCTCGTTGCGCAGGAAGTCGCGGGTGGCGACCTCACCGAGAGCGATGCGCAGGGAGGCGATCTCGCGGGCCAGGTACTCCGTGTCGGCCTTCTGCATGGCGGCCCGACGGCGGTCCTCCTCCATCGCCAGGCGATCGCGGTCGGCCTGCCGGTTCTGCGCGAGAAGGATCAAGGGCGCCGCGTAGGACGCCTGCAAGGACAAGATCAAGGTCAAGAACGTGAAGGTGTACGGGTCGAAGCGCAGCGCCGCCGGAGCGAGAGTGTTCCACGCGAACCACGCCCCGATCACGATCGTCATCCAGACGATGAACTGGGCCGTGCCCATGCCCCGGGCGATCGCCTCCGACCAGCGGCCGAACGTCTCCGGATTGAGCCGGGGCAGCCGCACCCGGCCGGGCTCCACCGGCTGGTCGAGGCGGTCCCGCCGCGGCTCGGTGCTCACGGCTCCACCCGCGGCCCGCCGCCGGCGTGTTCGGCGGCCGTCTGTACAGCGGTGGCCACCTCATCGTTGGTCAGCGCGTCGCGGTCACGCCAGTCGCGGGGCAGCGAGTGGTCGAGCACGTCGTCGACCGTGACCGCCCCGAGCAGCCGGTGTGAGCCGTCCACCACCGGCATCGACACCAGGTCGTACGTCGCCATCCGCTTGGTGACCTCGGCCAGCGTCACCTCGGGCCGCAGCGGTTCCAGATCGCTGTCGACCAGGCCGCCCAGGATCGACGCGGGCGGCTCGCGCAGCAGCCGTTGGAAATGGACCATGCCGAGGTACTTACCCGTCGGCGTGGCCGAGGGCGCGCGCGCCACGAAAACCTGCGCGGCGACCACCGGGGAGAGCTCGGGCTCACGGATGCGGGCCAGCGCCTCGGCGACCGTCGCGTCCGGCGTGAGGATCACCGGCTCGGAGGTCATCACGCTGCCCGCGGTGCCCTGCTGGTAGTTCATGAGCTGGCGGACCGGGGCCGCCTCCTCGGGCTCCATCAGGTCGAGCAGCACGGTCTGCTCGGTCTTGGGCAGCTCGGCGAGCAGGTCGGCGGCGTCGTCCGGGTCCATCCGCTCGAGCACGTCGGCGGCGCGCTCGCGGTCGAGGCGTACCAGAATCTCGACCTGGTCGTGCTCGGGCAGTTCCTCGAGCACGTCGGCCAGCGTGCGGTCGCTCATCGCGGCCGCGACCTCGTTGCGCCGGGCGTCGGGCAGGTCCTGCAGCGCGTTCGCCATGTCGGCCGGGCGCATCTGCTCGAGCAGGGCCAGCAGGTTGGACGTGCCCTGGGTGTCGGTGGGACCGAAGAGGTTGCGGATCCGCTCGTACTCGGCCTGGTAGACGTGGCCGCGCCGGGCCAGCCGGCCGGTGTGCTCGCGCACCGCGACCCGGGTGACCAGCCACTCGTTGCTGCGGTTCTGCTCCATGCCGATGTCGACGACGTTGGCCATGGCGCCCGGCCCGTCGCCGCTCTCGGGCATCACCGTGACTCGCCGGTCGAGCAGGTCCTCCACCACGAGCAGCTCGTTCGGCCGCTTCTCGAAGCGGCGCAGGTTGAGCGTGCCGGTGCTGAGCACGACCGCCTCGGAGTCCATCGAGGTGATCCGCCCGATCGGCAGGAAGATCCGGCGGCGCAGCGCCATCTCGGCGACCAGCCCGACGATCTGCGGGGGCCGGTTCGTGGTGCGCAGCCGCACGACCGCGTCGCGCACCCGGCCCACCCGGTCGCCGTTGGGGTCGAAGACGCTCAGCCCGGCGAGCCGGGCCAGATAAACGCGCGTCCCCATGGTCACAGCTCAAGCCTAGGTTAGGGTCCGGACATGTCCACCGTGGCGTACGAGATCGTCGACGTGTTCACCGACCGCCCGTTCGCGGGGAATCCGCTGGCCGTGATCTACGGCGCCGAGGACCTGGCCACCGACCAGATGCACACGCTGGCCCGCGAGTTCAATCTGGCCGAGACGGTCTTCGTGCTGCCGCCGACGACCGCGGCGACCTATCGCGCGCGGATCTTCACCCCCGAGAGCGAGCTGCCCTTCGCCGGCCACCCGAGCGTCGGCGCCGCGGTGACCTCGATGCGCCGCGGTCTCTTCCCGCCCGGCGACGTGGTGCAGGAGTGCGGCGCCGGCCTGCTGCCGATCACCGTGCGCGAGACCGGTTCGGCCACGCTGACCGGCGGCGAGCCGTCGCTGGGCGAGGCGCTCGACCCCGCGCCGCTGCTGGCCGTGGCCGGCCTGACGGCCGAAGATCACGAGATGGCCGGGCTCGCTGCCCCACGTTCCGCCGGGTGCGGTCTGACCTGGGTGTTTCTTCCCGTACGTCGGGAAGCGCTCGCGCGGATCCGCATCGACAACGCGGCGGCGGAGAAGGCGGGCGTCACCGAGCTCTGCGTCTTCTCGTGGTCGGACGGCGGCGAGGCGCACTCCCGCGTCTTCGTGCCCGGGGCGGCCGTTCCCGAGGACCCGGCGACCGGCTCGGCGGCCCTCGGTCTGGGCGTGTGGCTGGTCGGCGCCGGCGTGCTGCCCGCCGACGGCACGTCCCCCTACCGCATCCACCAGGGCATCGAGATGAAGCGCCCGTCCCTGCTGGACTGCACGGTCACCGCCACCGCCGGCCGGGCGACATCGGCCACGGTCACCGGCCACGTCTGCCCGATCGCCCGCGGCGAGATCGCGATCCCGCCCTTCATCGGCTAGGTCGGTCGGCCCCGCGGACTCGGTGGAGGCGGTAGGGGCGGCGCGTCTCGTTGCGGGCCGGAGTCTCGCGCGGGGCCGTGGCACCCGAGTCGGAGGGCAGCCCGGGGGCCGTCGTGTCCTCCTCGGGAGTCAGCCGGACGACCGCGCAGCCCGTCTCGGCCCAGCGCGCGACCACGTCGTCGGCGGTGCCGGAGGCGTTGAGGCGCTTCTGAGCCAGTTGTGGGGCGACCGTCTCCCAGTCGTCAGTGCCCGGGGCCAGCCGGCTCACGGACATCTCGGCGATCACGATCAGGCCGCCGGTGTCGCCCCGGAGGCGCACGGTGGCCCGGGACGCCTCGGCCAGGCCGGGTGCGTACTGCTCGCCGGGGCCGGTCACCACGATCAGCGAGCCCTCTAGCGGCAGGCACCAGACGCCGAGGGCCGGTCCGTCGCCGACCGAGACCCAGGCGAGCGAGGCCTTCTTGAGCGCCTCTTCCAAGACCGCAGACGTCACCGCGCCATCCTCGCACGCCGGGCTCAGTGGGAGGCGACCTCGTGGTGGAGCTGGGTGTGGTCGATCAGGCCGACCACCTCGGTGAGGGATCGGACGGTGCGGCCGGCGAAGTTGGTGTCGGCGTCGAAGACCAGGTGGTGGGCCAGGTCGGGGGCGGCGAGGCGCACTGGGGTCATGCCGATCGCGGCGGCGCCGGTCAGCTCGTTGCTGCCGCCGTCGCCGATGTAGAGGCACTCGGACGGGTGCACGTCCAGTTCGTCGCAGGCGGCCAGGTAGATCGTGGGGTCGGGCTTGCAGACGCCCAGGTGTACCGAGTAGATCGTGGCGTCCAGCAGCGGGGCGACCGGGAGGCTCGGCAGGAAGGCCGGCAGCTCGTGGGTGCAGTCGCTGACCACGGCCGTGGCGAGCCCGCGCCGGCGGATCGCGGTGAGCGCGCTGACGGCGTCGGCCCGCAGCCGGGTGTCGGCCCGCAGCGCGTTGACCCGGGCCGGCACGCCCGCGCGCAGCTGGGACGGTTGGGGGCGGCCACCCGCCTGCTCGATGACCCACCGTAGGGTGGCCTCCGCGGAGCCGTAACGGCCCCGGGCCCGGGCCCGGAACGTGCGGTCGAGCACACCTCGCACCGCGTCGGGGTCCGCACCCAGAGATCGGGCGATCTCGGCGTGCTGGGGTCCGCGTTGGACCGCGCGGGTAAGGGTGCCAAAAAAGTCAAACACGACCGCACGGTATGCGGACACGGTAAATCAGCCTCCCGAGGCATCGGATGGTCAAAAGGGGCAGGGCAACCTCCGAGACTGTAGTCACGTCGTCACTTTCCGTTCAATAGCAGGCTGCAAACGTGCTGAGAAACTCTGCAAGAAACGCAAGAAGCGACGGCCGGGGATGAATACGCGCTCACCTCGCCAACGGCCTGGATTGACGACGGTCGTCGCGCTCGTCGTGGCCGTGCTCGCGGTCTCTTCGTCGGCGCCGTTGATCGCGTTCGCGGCCGCTCCGGCCCTGGCCATCGCGTTTTGGCGGAACGGACTGGCCGCCGTGGCGCTCACCCCGGTGACCCTCGGGCCCCGTCGCCGCGAGCTCGCCGGCGCCACCCGCCGAAGCCTGGCGTTCTGCTTCCTGGCTGGGGTGGCGCTTGCGGCACATTTCGCAACATGGATGCCGAGCGTCCAATTGGGCTCGGTGGCGACCGCGACCGCTCTTGTCGCGACCCAGCCGGTCTGGCAGGGGCTGATCGCCGCCGCGCAGGGCCGCCGCCCCTCGACCGCCGGGTGGATCGGCATCGGTCTGGCCGTCGCCGGCGCGGCCTGGGCCACCGGCGTCGACGTGGGCGTGTCGGGACGGGCCGTCTTCGCCGACGTGCTGGCACTGCTGGGCGCGGTGGCGGCGGCCGTGTACACCGCGCTCGGCGAGCAGGCCCGGACGACACTGAGCACGACGACCTACACCTGGATCTGCTACGGCACCTGCGCGGTCGGTCTGCTGCTGGTGTGCCTGGTCGGCCGGGTCGATCTGGCCGGCTACGACGCGCGCACCTGGGCCGCGATCCTCGCCCTCGTGGCCGGCGCCCAGTTGCTCGGGCACTCGATGTTCAACTACGCCCTGCAGCACACGTCGGCGACCACGGTCAGCGTGCTGATCCTGCTCGAGGTGCCGGGGGCGGCCCTGCTGGCCTGGGTCTGGCTCGGGCAGCGACCGCACGCCGACGTGCTGCCCGGCCTGCTGCTCCTGCTCGCCGGCGTCGCCGTCGTGGTCCTGGGCGCCGCCCGCGCGAACCGCGCCGTGGAGCCCGCGCTCGCCGACTAGCCCGTCATCCACCCACCCACCGGGCCGGATGCCGGGGTACGGCCTTTCGTTGCAGCTGGCTGCTGCCCCGCAGGCAAGGCGTTGTTCGCTGCGGTTGGGGGCGGTTGGCGCCTCGTACGAAATCGGTGAATTGCCGGAAAGCGTGGGTCGCTCGTTGAGTGAGGGAAGTGGTAGAGAGGGGGAATGCGATGTGCCGGCGGTTGCGGATCGGGCTCGCGCTGGGCGTGGTTCTCATGATCGGTGGGTGTGGTGATCCGGGGGACGGGGAAATCGTCGACTCGCCGGGGCTGACCGGCGGATGGAGCACCGCGGGGTGTGGAGTGCCGCGCACGCCCGGGCATCTCACCGTCGGCGGGGTCGAGGTGCCGGTCACGCCGCCCCGGCTGGAGTCCGTTATGGATCGGATCGAGCGGGCGGGCAAGGGGGAGTTCGGGGAGAGCTACGCCGGGATCGAGGTTGATCAGGAGCAGGTGCGGGCGATCGTCTTTCGCAAGCCGTCGGCGGCCTTTGACGACTTCATCCGCAAGTCGGCCGAGGATGCTTGCGTGGTCGTGCGCGATGCCGACCACTCCGCCCGGGAGCTTGCTGTCTGGCATGACCGGGTGCTCGCCGACCTGCCCTATTGGGCCCATCGCGGGGTGCGGATCGTCAGCATCGGGGCGCGTCACGACGGCAAGGGGGTCGAGGTGGGCGCCCGCGATGCCGAGGAGGCCCGGCGTGAGTTGCTGGCCCGTTACGGGGCCACGGCACCGCTGATTTTCCAGCCGGCCGATCCGGTGCGGCCGCTGCCGGCCCCGACGAGCCGGATAGCGCCGCCGCCGAGCATCTGAAGTGTCACTCCAAACCGCCAGGTCACGCGCGCTTGATGTGCGCCACATGGGTGCGATGTTTGCCCTGGCCCGGGCGACGGGGCAGGATCGCCGCATGGTCTTCGACGCCCGCTCCGCCAGCGGAAGCCGTTCTCGCCGCGACGCCACCCGACCCGCGGCCGGTCGCCGGCCGCGTTCCAACACGCCCGATGCGCCCGATTCGGCGGATGCGCCGGTCGAGGCCACCGACCCGGGAGAGGCCCCTGTGACGCTCCGCCTGGACGGCAAGGTCGCGCTGGTCACCGGCGCGGGCAGCCCCGACGGCATCGGCTATGCCACCGCCCGCCGCCTGCGTGATCTCGGCGCCCGGGTCGCGATCGTCTCCACCACCCGGCGCATCCACGAGCGGGCCGCCGAGCTGGGCGTCACCGGTTTCGTGGCCGACCTGACCGACGAGGCCGAGGTGGGCGCGCTCGCCGACGCCATCACCGACCAGGTCGGCGACGTCGAGGTGCTGGTCAACAACGCCGGCCTGGCGAGCCGGGCCAGCCCCGAGGTGCTGCGGCCGGTCGCCCAGCTCACGTACGACGAGTGGAAAGCGGAGATCGACCGGAACCTGAGCACGGCGTTCCTGTGCAGCCGCGCGTTCCAGGGCGCGATGGCCGAGCGGGGCTGGGGCCGGATCGTGAACCTGGCCGCGACCGCCGGCCCGGTGAACGCCCTGCCGACCGAGGCGGCCTACGCGGCGGCGAAGGCGGGAGTCGTGGGGTTGACCCGTGCGCTGGCGATGGAGCTGGTCGCCGACGGGGTCAACGTGAACTGCGTGGCCCCCGGCACGATCTACACGGCCGCCTCGACGGTCACCGAGATCAAGCAGGGCCTGGGTACGCCGATCGGCCGCCCCGGCACCCCGGACGAGGTGGCGGCGGCGATCGCGTTCCTCTGCTCGCCGGCGGCGTCCTACATCACCGGCCAGATGCTGGTCGTCGATGGGGGGAACAGCGTGCGCGAGGCCGAGTTCCGCTGAGTCTTGCGGTGCGCTGGCCGGCCGCTGCCCGGCCAAGCTTTCGCGGTGCGCTGGCCGGCCAAGTTTTCGCGGTGCGCTGGCCGGCTGAGTTTCGCGGTGCGCTGGCCGGTTGAGTTTCGCGGCCGGGGCCGGACGGTGATGCCGACCGGCCCCGGCGCGCTCAGAACGTGCCGCCGCTGTTGTTGGCGGCGTCGCCGATCGCGAAGATGATCACGATCACGTAGAAGGCGCAGACCAGCACGCCGATGATCGTGAAGATGTAGCCGAGCCAGAGGCCGGCGGTGGCCAAGCCCTCGCCTTGCTCGCCGGTCTGCCGGATCTGCTTCTTGGCCAGGTGGCCGAGGACGATCGCGGCGGGCGAGAAGACGAAGGCGAAGACCAGCGCCAGGATGGCCAGCGTGTTGGTGCCGGCCACGGGCACGTAGACCGGCTGGCCGTAGCCGTAGCCCGGCTGCTGCCCGTACGGCGAGGGCTGCCCGTAGGCGGGCGGCTGGCCGTAGGGCTGGTCGCTGGCCGGGGGCTGTCCATAGGCGGGCTGTCCGTACGCGGGCTGGCCGTACGGCTGGCCGCTCGACGGGGGCTGACCGTAGGCAGGCTGGCCGCTCGACGGGGGTTGGCCGTAGGCGGGCTGGCCGCTCGACGGGTCGCCCGGGTTGGCCGTGGGGTCGTAGGGCTGACCGTACGGCTGCTGGGGCTGATATGGATCCGGCGTGCCGCCGGGCGTCGGATATGACATGAGGTCCTCCTCGTTCCACGGCACCGTACTAGCCGCCGCGAAGCGAGGGGACACCATAGGCGCCGATCGGACTCCGGTTAGACCGACTTCACGCCAGCCTGGTGAGGCTCCCGACGGCTCGTTCGACGGCGAGGCAGCGGTCCTCGACGTAGTCGATCCCAGCCTCCTCGGCGAGCCGCCGCGCCTCGGCCGACACGATGCCGCTCTGCAGCCACACCGCCGGCGCCTTGATCGCGATCGCCTGCCGGACCACCTCGACCGCGTCCCGAGCCGGCCGGAACACGTCGACCAGGTCCACCGGCTCGCCGATGTCGGCCAGCGTCGGCACCGTCTTGACCCCGAAGACCTCGTCCACGAACGGGTTCACCGGAATGATCCGCCACCCGTGCCGAAGCATCTGCAATGGCACGGTGTGCGCGGGCTTGAACGGATCACGCGAAGCCCCGACCACGGCGATGACGTTGGCCTCCGCCAGGATCTCCTGTGCACTTCTCATGCGATCGACTGTAGTCACGACCTCCCTCCCCGACGTGATCCGTCAATCACACTCCGGCCTGCGTGATCACAGCCGCGGGCCGGTGGGTGCGGCCCGCCGTTGATCGCGCGGGCGAGGTCGACCGCACGGCCGCCCTTGACCCGCACGGCACCCGCGAGGGCGCCCTTGACCGGCACGGCACCCGCGCGGCGCCCTTGACCCGCACGCACCCCTCACCGGCCGCCCGCCTCTGGCTGCCTCGGCCGCCTGCCTCTGGCTGCCTCGGCCGCCCGCCCGTGGCCGCCCGCCGTGGCTGCCCCTGGCCGCCTGCCCCCTGGCCGCCTGTCCTTGGCCGCCTGCCCCTGGCTGCGCGCTCGTGGTCGCCCGCTTGTGGCCGGCCGCCCTTGCCGGGTGTCGGCCTGGCCCGGGTAACGGCCTCGTCGGGCGACCGCGCTCAGCGGCGACGGCCCTTGGCGGCGATCCCCTCAGCGGCGACCGCCTGGGTGGGGACCGCGCCGGATCAGAGCAGGGTCATCTGGCGCGGTGGCGGTGGGGGCGTGGGCGTTGACTCCGGGGCGGGGTCGACGTCGCGGGCCTGGTAGGCGTCGGGGCGGTGCAGGCCGTGGCGGCGGGCGGCCATGCGCACGCGGGCGGTGGTCTCGGCCTGGTAGGCGTCGGGGAGGTAGGAGCCGTCGCCGTACAGCTCGCGGTAACGCGGGGCCAGGGCGGGGTGGGTGCGGGTGAGCCACGATGCGTACCACTCGCGGGCGCCGTGGCGTAGGTGCAGCGGGATCGGGGTGACGCCGACGGCGCCGGCCTCGGCGATGGCGGCTACCGTCTCGTCGATCGACTCGTCGCTGTCGGTCAGGCCGGGGAGGATGGGCGCCATCAGCACGCCGACCGGGAAGCCGGCGTCGGTCAGGCGGCGCACCACGTCGAGCCGCCGCCGCGGGCTGGGGGTGCCGGACTCGACCGAGCGCCAGACCGTCTCGTCAAGGAAGCCGACCGAGACCGCGAGCCCGACGCGGGTCACCTCGGCCGCCTGCTTGAGGAGCTCGAGGTCGCGCAGGATCAGCGTGCCCTTGGTGAGGATCGAGAACGGGTTGGCGTGGTCGCGCAGCGCGGCCAGGATCTCGGGCATCAGGCGGTACCGGCCCTCGGCGCGCTGGTAGACGTCGACGTTCGTCCCCATGGCGATCGGGGCGCCGGTCCAGCGGGGCGCGGCCAGCTCGCGGCGGATCAGCTCGCCCGCGTTGACCTTGACGACGACCTTGGTGTCGAAGTCGTGGCCGGCGTCGAGATCGAGATAGGTGTGGGTGTGGCGGGCGAAGCAGTTGTGGCTGACCACGCCGTCGGCGATGAAGTCGCTCGTGCCGGTCGAGATGTCGAACAGCGGGAGGGCGAGACCGAGGTCCTCGATGTCGGCGACCGCGAGCTCGCGGCTGCTGCGCACGCCCACCCCGGAGGCGTCGAGCCGCGCGCCGTCGACGCCGGTGAGGTGCCGGAAGCGCAGCGCCGCCCACAGGTCGCGGTCGATCTCGACGCTGCCCGCGGCACCCGGCCGGGTGGTGACCGGGGCCCGGCTGGGCAGGCCGAGCCGGGTGAGCGCGTCGGTGACCCGGCTGAGGAAGAGCTGGTCGCCGCTGGTGAAGGTGATGGCGAGCCGGTCGGCCCGGCCGGTCGAGCCGAAGGCGCCGGCCAGGAATCCGCGGTACCACCCGGAGGTGGGCTGCTCGGGCCAGCGCAGGGCCTCGTGGAGCGGGAGGTCTTCCAGATAGCCGTCGGCGCGGACCCAGGCGTCACCCTCGCGGGCCGTGCGACCGCCCACCGCGGCGTCGCCCCGGATCAGGCCGCAGAGGAAGCCCGCCTGGTATTCCGGTGTCTCCTTGGGCGGCTCGGCGAAGTGGCCGACGCCGAACATGAGGTCGCCGACCGCGAGCGCCGGGTGGTGTGGCTCGGCCGGGCTGACGTGCCGCCAGCCGCGGTCGGTGAGAAAGCGGTGGTCGCCGCTGGCGACCAGCCGGGTGCCGTCGGCCAGGGTGACGCGGAACGCGGGCTTCTGGGTCGACCAGTGGTCGAGGACCGTGGTCGACACGTACCGCCGGCAGGCGCCGGCCCCCATCGTGCCCATGATGGCGTCGCCGGGCCGCAGCTCGGCGAGCGGCCGGGTGGTGCCGTCGGCCATCAGGATCGGGGTGTCACCGGCCAGGCAGTACGAGCAGGCGTGCGAGCAGCCCCGATAGGGGTTGACGGTCCACTCGAAGGGCACCCGCGACTTCGACGGGACGCGGTTGATCAGGCTTTTCGCCCGGATCTCGTAGAACGTCATCCCGGCGAAGCCGGGGGTGTCGAAGGTGCGGACCGTGGCGCCGGGCAGCGCCAGCGGCAGGGGTGGAGCCGCCGGCGCTGCCCTGTCGAGGAGCGAGTCGCCGTCGTGGGGAGCCGACAGGTTGGACCATCGCATGGGGAGGATTCGAACACATGTTCGATCTCGTTGTCCACTCGGGCGCGGCGTGTCGTGGCGGGGAGAAATCGCGCGCGTCCGGACGGCGAAACGGCCCGCGGACCGGTTCGGTCCGCGGGCCTGGTGCTATGGGCCTACGTCAGTGGCTGTGGGCCGCGAGCTGCTTGCGCACGTCGTCCATGTCGAGCTTCTCGACCTGCTCGATCAGGTTCTCCAGCGCCGACTCCGGGAGGGCGCCGGGCTGCGAGAAAACGATGACGCCGTCGCGGATCGCCATGATCGTGGGGATCGAGCGAATGTCGAACTTCGCGGCGATCGCCTGCTCGGCCTCGGTGTCGACCTTGCCGAACGTGATCTCCTGGTGCTTCTCCGAGGAGCGCTCGTACGTCGGCGCGAATCGGATACACGGGCCGCACCAGCTCGCCCAGAAGTCGACCAGGACGATGCCGTCCTTGTTGGTGACCTCGTCGAAGTTCTCAGCGGTCAACGCCAGGGTCGCCATGATGTCTCCGTCCACGGGAAAAAAGGCTTGCGTTCATGAAACTCTTCGCCCCCCTGCCCCATTCCCGCTCGGCGAACGGGTGACACGTGTCCTGGGGCACGTTTTCGGAACAGGGTGTTGGCCTCGGACCACTCATCGTAACGATAAGTAGGGAGAGCGCTCTCACTTCTGAAGCAGGTTGTGACGTCCGTTTTGCAGCGAGAAACCGCGACATGGCATCCGCGAGGGGCCCACACCACCGC
Organism: Paractinoplanes globisporus DSM 43857; assembly: GCF_000379645.1. Classification (GTDB taxonomy): domain Bacteria; phylum Actinomycetota; class Actinomycetes; order Mycobacteriales; family Micromonosporaceae; genus Actinoplanes; species Actinoplanes globisporus. Next base: position 177,570 of record NZ_KB903306.1, on the reverse strand, counting down.
TGGCCTGCGTCACTTGCCGTACCGACGGTAATAGTTAATAAACCTAAATGTGATTTGGCTCACATCTGAAAGTCCTTCACATCGATACTCACGGTGAGGCAGACTGGCCTTCAACAGAGCGTGGGCGGCGGGTGCCGGGGAGGGCCCCGCCGCTCATTGCGTCTCCACCCGCTGGGTAGCGTATCCGCCCGTGACTGCCGATGAGGATCAGTCGACCGAGGTGGGCGTGGGGCCCTGGGTGGGCGAATTCCCGACCGATCCGCGGTACGACCCCGAACTGCTCGCGCAGGGTGACCGCCGCAACGTCGTGGATCGCTATCGGTACTGGCGGCGGGAGGCCGTCGTGGCCGACCTGGACACCCGCCGGCACGACTTCCACGTGGCGATCGAGAACTGGCAGCACGATCTCAACATCGGCACGGTGGTACGCAACGCCAACGCGTTCCTCGCCGCCGAGGTGCACATCGTCGGGCTCCGGAAGTGGAACCGGCGGGGCGCCATGGTCACTGATCGTTATCAGCACATCCGGCACCACCCGACGATCGGTGAGTTCATCGCCTGGGCGGCCGAGAGCGACCTCCCGGTGATCGGGATCGACAACCTGCCCGGCTCGCGCCCGATGGAGACCGTCACCCTGCCGCGCCGGTGCGTCCTGCTCTTCGGTCAGGAGGGGCCCGGGCTGTCCGATTCCGCCCGCGCCGCCTGCAGCCAGTTGTTCTCCATCGCGCAGTACGGGTCGACCCGTTCGATAAACGCCGGGGTGGCCAGCGGGATAGCCATGCACGCGTGGATCCGCGCCCACGCGGTACCCCCGCCCGAGTGAATCTTTCTGATAAGTCCGGGTTCTGCGGATCCGCTTGACGAGGGCTTCCCTAAACCGCACGGTTATGTGTGTGGGTGTCACGGTGAGTTGCCCCAGGTGCGGTGCGCAGGTCCGGAAACCGGATCTGATGCACAGCGACTGGCGCTGTGACAACTGCGGCGACGTACCGCCGTTCCACGTCGCGGAGCACATCAGCGCCGAGATCGTCGAGAGCATGCTGCGGCAGCGCACCCCGCGGGCGGAGAAGGTGCCGTTCTGGTGCCCGTGGCCGCTGCCCGCTGGCTGGATGGTGACCGGGGTCGGCTGGGCCGGCGACGACCGCACGGGCGTACGCGCCAGCGCGATCTCGTGCAGCGGCCCCGAGCCCCTCGCGGGCGGACCGGCCGATGTGGTTCTGATCGCCGAGCAGCCGGGCGTCGGGCTGGGTACCCGATTCGCCGGAATCCCCGGCATAGACCCGGGATATCTGATCACCGAGGCGCTCGCCGACCCCAGTGGACACCCCGGCCCGCATGCCAAGATCAAGGCGGCCGGCCACCCCACTCCACTGTGGTGCGTCAAGTCCCCGGAGGATCGAAGCGCCTACGTGAGTGAGGCAAAAGGAATGTGGCTCTATGCGGTAGCGTGGCCCGCAAGCGCGGGTTACTTCCTCGCGGAGCACGTCGTTCTGCACGACCTCTCCGAGGGGGTGCCGCCCGAGCTTGTGTACGGAGCGCCGTCGCCGTACCTGCACGGCCGGGCCTGATACTCGAGGGCCCTGACCTGCGGTTACGGTATCGGCTTTTCGGTCACATTGTTCACACCGAGCGACGAAGCTGATACCGTCAGTACTGCCGCGGCGCTGACCGTCACCCGCACCCACAGGAGAAGGCCCGCCATGATCAAGAAGGTTCTCACCTGGCTTGGTATCGCGTTCTTGATCTTTTTCATCGCCTTCAACCCGAACTCGGCGGCGGATGTGTTCGCCTCCCTCGGAGGGACGATCGCCGATATTGCCCGGGGCTTCGGCCAGTTCTTCACGAACCTTGTCGCTTAGCATCACTACATGGGTGGTCCTGCTGAGCCGCACGAGCCTCGAGGCGAGGGTGCCGGGCGCCCTCGGGACGACGACGAGAGCTTCGGTTACGAAGATCCCGCGTACGAAGATCCCGACTATCCGCCGCGGCGGCGCTATTCGGAAGGTCCCGGCTTCTCGCCGGACGCGGGCTTCAGCCCCGACGCCGGCTACTCCCCCGACGTGGGCTATGCGACCGACGCGGGCGAGTACGAAGCGCCGATCATCACCGAGGAGGAACTCGCCGGCCTCGGCCCCGAGGGTGGTGGCGGCGGACCGCGCCGGGTGCTTCCGCTCGAGGACGAGCCGACCACCCTTGTCGCGCGCTATCTCTTCCCCACCGAGCGCTATCGCGGCGAGTGGAAACGGCACTGGATCCACCTCTCCATACCGCTGTTGATCGGCGCGGGCGCCACGCTCCTGCTGGGTTACCTGGCCGGCTTCCTGACTCGCCAGCACGTCGACGGCATGGTCACGGTCGCCGTGCTGGTCTGGCTCGGGGTCATCGGCTGGGTCGCGTGGCGAGTCTTCGACTGGTATTTCGACCGCTTCATCCTCACCAACAAGCGGGTGATGGTGGTCAACGGCATCGTCACCCGGCGGGTGGCGATGATGCCCCTCCTGCGGGTGACCGACATGAAGTACGAACAGTCCGCGCTGGGCCGCATGCTCAGCTACGGCACGTTCGTGCTGGAGTCGGCCGGCCAGGACCAGGCGCTCCGCGAGGTCAGGCACCTGCCCAACCCCAACGAGCTCTACCTGCGGGTCGTCGAGGAGATGTACGAGCCGCAGGCCGTCGAGGCGCGGCTGGGTAAGGACGGGGACGGCGACGACGCCTGACCGTCGGGCATGTGACGAAGGGATCTCGCTTCCCCGCGGTCGCTGGTTGTGTGCGGCCGGTAACGTTTTCGGGTGACCAGAATCGACCTGCCCAGAATCGACTTGCACTGCCATTCGACCGCCAGCGACGGCACCCTCACCCCCGCGCAACTGGTCACCGCGGGGGCGGCCGCCGGTCTCGACGTCATCGCGATCACCGACCACGACACGACCGGCGGGTGGGCCGAGGCCGCGGCGGCGCTCCCGGAGGGGATGCGGCTGGTGCGCGGCGCCGAGCTGTCCTGCCGCTGGTTCGGCGGTGAGGAGTGGCCGATCGCGCTGCATTTGCTGGCCTATCTCTTCGACCCGGCCGAGCCGCGGCTCGCCGCCGACCTGGCCGCGCTGCGCGACGACCGGGAGCAGCGGGCGGAAAAGATCGTGAACAAACTGCGCGCCGACGGGGTGCCGATCACGTGGGACGAGGTGCGCGGCTACTCGGCCGGCGGTTCGGTCGGGCGGCCGCACATCGCTCAGGCCCTGATCCGGGCGGGACTGGTCCGCACCACCAACGAGGCATTCGCCTCGCGCTGGCTGGGCTCGCGATATTTCGTACCCAAGGCTGATCTTGATGTTTTTGAAGGCGTGCGAGCCGTACGGGCCGCGGGTGGGGTGCCGGTTTTCGCGCATCCACGGGCGACGGTGCGGGGGCGCGTAGTGCCTGACCGGTTGATCGCGGAGCTCGCCGACGTGGGCCTTTTCGGACTCGAGGCCGACCACGAGGACCACACGCCCGAGGAGCGGGCGCACGTGCGCGCACTGGCCGAGGGGCTCGGTCTGGTGGTCACCGGATCATCCGACTTCCACGGTTCGCACAAGACGGTCGGGCTGGGTGCGTTCACCACCGCTCCCGAGGCGTACGAGAAAATCGTCTCCGCCGCGACGGGAGTGCCGGTCCTGGGGTGACCCTCGCCCTACCGGCCCGCATGAACGGAGCGTCAACCCCTACCTTGATCGGGTGAATCTGAAGCTCCTCGGTGAGGTCTACGTGACCCTGCTGGTCATCGTCGACCCGCCCGGCATGGTGCCCGTGTTCCTGGCGCTGACCGGAACCATGGCGTCGATGGCCCGGATGAAGGCGGCCACCCAGGCGGTGCTGCTCGCCCTCGGAGTCATCGTCGGGTTCGCGGTCGCGGGGCAGACGCTGCTCGACTACCTGCACGTCCAGCTGCCCGCGCTGCAGGGCGCCGGCGGCCTGCTGCTGGTGCTGGTCGCGTTGCAGCTGCTCACCGGCAAGACCGACGAGCCCTCCGAGCAGGGCGGCACCAGCAACGTGGCGCTCGTGCCGATCGGCACGCCGCTGCTGGCCGGGCCGGGTGCGATCGTCGCGACCATGCTGTTCGTACGGCGTGCCGACGGGTTCGACGAGTACCTGGTGATCGGGATCGGCATCCTGCTCGTGATGCTCACGGTCTGGCTGGTCCTGCGCTTCTCCGGAGTGATCGTCAGGCTGCTGCGCCCGGCCGGCATCGAGGTGCTGACCCGCATCGCCGGCCTGCTGCTGGCCGCGATCGCCGTGCAGCTGATCGCCGACTCGGTGGACGCCTTCGTGGAGCTGTACACGGCCGCGCGCTGAAATTTTGTCGGGGGGTGCTGGCAGGATTAGCACGTGGCCTTCACCAGATCCGCCCGGTCGGTTCCCGAGCAGCTCGGCTTCGACGGCATGCCCGAGCGGCTGTTCGTCTGCACGCCGAGCAAGCTGGGCACGTTCGTCGACTGCCCCCGGCGGTATCGGTATTCCTACGTCGACCGTCCGACCCCGCCCAAGGGGCCGCCGTGGGCGCATAACTCGCTCGGGGCCAGCGTCCACACCGCCCTGAAAAATTGGTATGCGTTGGCCGCCGATCGCCGCACACCCGTCGCGCTGGCCGGCCTGCTCCGGCCGACGTGGGTGCGTGAGGGCTATCGCGACGTCGATCAGGAGCGGGCGGCCTACAAGCAGGCGCAGCATTGGCTCGAGGGTTACGCGGCGAGTCTCGACCCGGGCGAGGAACCGTTGGGCGTCGAGCGGGTCGTCGCCACGAAGACGTCGGTGCTCGCGTTCAACGGCCGCGCCGACCGCATCGACGGCCGCGACGGCGAGGCGGTGATCGTCGACTACAAGACCGGCCGCAACGGGCTCGATGCCGATGACGCGCGGGGGTCTCAGGCGCTGGCGCTCTACGCGTGGGCGGCGCAGCGGGTGTTCCGCCGGCCGTGTCATCGGGTCGAGCTGCATCATCTGCCGACCGGCACGATCGCGGCGCACGAGCACACCGAGGATTCGCTGGCCCGTCAGGTGCGGCGCGCGGAGGAGACCGCGGGCGACATCATGGCCGCCGAGCGCGCGGTTTCCGGCGGCGCCGACGCCGACGCGGAGTTCCCGACGAATCCGGGGGTGCTGTGTGGCTGGTGCGACTTCCGCAAGGTCTGCCCGGCCGGTCAGGAGGTCCCGGCCAAGGAGCCGTGGGCGGCGGTGGAGCATCTGGGCAGCTGACGCGTCGCTCCTGCCCGGCGGCGCGGGTGGGCTGGCGCGCAGCGGGCTGACGGCGGGGCCGGCGCCCGGTGGGTGGTGCGCTGCGCGCTGACGGCGGGGCCGACGCCCGGTGGGCGGCGTGCTGCGCGCTGACCGCGGGGCCGACGCCCGGTGGGTTGGCGGGTGCGGGCTAGGAGCCCGAAGCGGCTGCGGCTCGGGCTAGGGCGGCTTCGCGCATGGGGGTTACGCGGAGGCTGCGCGGGATCGTGGACAGGACTGTGGAGAGCAGGAGGCGCAGGCCGCGGGCGGAGAGGTCGGCGGTCAGGTCGGTGCCGGGCCAGCCGAGTCCGCCGTAGAGGCGGCGGGCCCACGGGGGCAGCATGCCGATGGCCGTGGCGGCGATGCCGAAGTAGGCCCAGCGGGTCGGGCCCAGCGTCAGGCCCAGGCGGAAAGCGCGGCCGCCCCAGCTCCGTGGCACCGATGGCACGGTCAGGAACAGGGCCGTGTCGACGCTCTCCCGGGTCAGGCTCAGCTGGGGCTGCACCTCGTCGTAGTAGGCGGTCACCTCGGCGGCGGTCGCGGGGACCGTGGTCGGGTCGATGCCCATCAGCTCGGCCGCCTTGAGCTGCTCGGTGTAGTAGCGGTCGATCTCGTCGGAGGTCAGGCGGACGCCGGCGCGGACCGCGGTAGTCAGGAACGACTCGACCTCGGCGACGTGCACCCAGCGCAGCAGCTCGGGCTCGTCGATGCGGAACCGCTCGCCGGTGCGCGGGTCGACCGCGGTCATCCGGGCGTGCAGGCGGCGCACCCGGCTCGCGGCCAGCCGCGCCTCCTCGGTGGTGCCCCAGATGACCGTGCCGACGTAGGTCGAGGTGCGGGTGAGGCGGCCCCACGGGTCGGAGCGGTAGTTCGAGTTCTGCGTGACGCCGGCGACCGCGCGTGGGTGCAGAGCCTGCAGATAGAGCGAGCGGAGCCCACCGAGCATGAGGATCGGTTCCCGGTGCAGTCTCCAGGTGACGGAATCCGGCCCGAACAGCCCCAAGTCCCCACTCATGAACTCAAGATTGCCACGGAGTACGGGGAAACTTGAACCCGTTCAGGAAGGGCGACCCGCTCGGGTCTTAGAGTGCCGCGTCCGCCCGGCGTTGCGCCTGGCAATCGGGGCACAGGCCCCAGAAGGTGACCTCGGCCTCATCCAGCTCGAAACCCTGGGAGTCGCTCGGGGTCAGGCACGGGCGCTCGCCGACAGTGCAGTCGACGTCGGCGATAGCGCCGCAGCCCCGGCACACGATGTGGTGGTGGTTGTCGCCCACCCGGGCCTCGAAGCGGGCGGGGCTGCCGGCCGGCTCGATGCGGCGGGCCAGCCCGGCCCGGGACAGGGCGCCCAGCACGTCGTACACCGCCTGGGTCGAGACCGAGTCGAGCCGGGTGCGCACCTGGCGGGCGACGTCCTCCACCTCGAGGTGGCCGCCGGCGGTGAGAACCTCCAGCACGGCGAGGCGCGGGCGGGTGACCCGGAGGCCGTGCGCGCGCAGCAGATCTTCGCCGGTGGACATCCGTCCATGAGAGCACGGTTACCGGAAAAGCCCAACTCGTGACCCTGCGAGGCCGCCCGTTCTGGTGGGATATCACAAGATCGGCCGACCGGTGAACCGGAGTAGGCCGCCCGGCGTAAGCGCACACAGCGGATCTTTGCGCCGTCAGACACTTTCCGGCTGGCGGTCCCGTTCCACGATCGAGGAGGCGACTTGTTCGACCAGATAAACGGCCTGCCCGTGCACGTCCTCGTGCTGCACGCGGCGGTCGTCTTCGTTCCGCTCCTGGCACTCGGCGCCATCGTCTACGCGCTGGTCGGGCCATGGCGCGCGAAGATCGGCTGGGCCGTCCTGCTGCTCGGCATCGTGGCGCCCATCTGCACGTTCGTGGCCAAGGAGTCCGGCCAGAAGCTGTACGACCGGCTCGCGCCGAACATGTCGGCCAACGGCAAGGTGATCCTCGACGACCACATGCACTTCGGCACGATGACCTTCTGGTTCACGCTGGCGCTGGGGCTGGTCAGCATCGTGGCGGTCATCCTGGCCCGGGGCTCGGCGCCCAAGATCGTGCAGTGGGTGCTATCGGCGGCCATGATCGTGCTGGCCGTGATCGCGGGGTACTACGTCTACCGCACCGGCGACTCGGGCGCCCACGCGGTCTGGGGCAGCTACTAGGGAAGATGCTCGCGCCGGCCGCCCGAGAGGCGGCCGGCGGCGACCGCGGTCAAAGAGGGTGCGGTCAGATCAGGCCCTGGTCAGATCGGGGCCGTGGTTACCGCGGAGCGCGGGCGCAGAGCGGGCCGCGGTCACCGCAGCGCGGGGCGCGGTCGGCGTTGGGCGGGGGCGCAGCGGAGGGCGGGTGCAGGGCGCGGTCGGGTTCGGGCGGGAGCACAGCGGAGGGCGCGAGTGCAGGGCACGGGCGCGGTCGGCGTTGCGCGGGGGCGCGGCGGAGGGCGGGTGCAGGGCGCGGTCGGCGTTGGGCGGGGGCGCGGCGGAGGGCGCGGGCGTGGTCAGAAGAGGGCTCGGGCGCAGAGCAGGCACATGAGGATGAGGGCGATCGCGCCCGCCACCAGGCCGACGCCGTAGGTGACCGTGCGTGCGGAGCCCTCGGCGTCGTCTAGGGCGTCCATGTCCTGCGGGGGCAGGGCGCGGGGCGCCGGGGGCGGGGTGAACGTGGGTGGCCGCCAGTCGGGCGGCGGCGGGGTCGCGCGCGGCGGGCCCTGATAGGCGGGGCCGGAGGTGGGCTTGGCCGTGGGGGCCGGCGGCGGGCCGGGCGGGGTGGACTCGGGATCGGGTCGCTGCCAGTACGCGTCGTCCGGGGCGCCGGTGGGGGAGCTCACGTTCACCGACGGTACAGCCGAAGGGGGAAGACGGCTGCAGCGGCGCGGCTTACCCTCGAAGCCGTGGACATCCTGGATGAGCCTGAGCGCGACAACGACGCGGAACGCGAGGTCGACTTCGAGTCCGAGGAGGCGGTTGTCCTGCCGGACCAGACCCGCGACGACACCGAGCGTGGTTGGGGGGAGCGCGGCGACAGCAACGACGAGCGGCTCTGGGAGGACCGCCCGCCGCACTGGTGATCATCCCGAGCGGATCAGGATCGCGAAACCGTGGCCGGGGGCGGCCACGGCCCGATCGGCCTCGCTGGGTGACAGGGCCAGCAGCAAGCCGCCGGCGGTGGGGTCGCCGGCCCCGGTGACCCGCAGGACCAGGGCGGACGCGGCAACGGCCGTGGTGTCGCCCGCATCGTCGACGCTGAGCAGATCGATGCGGTTGCCGGGGCGTACGAGGCTCAGGGCGGTGGGATCGGCCAGCCGGACGGGCACGCCGACGCTGCCGGGCGGCACCGCACCGGTGGAGGCACGCGCCGAGGCGGAGGCGGAACCCGAGGGAACGGCCGGGGCGCAGGACCCCGACGGTGCGGGTGACCACGACGCGACGGCGGCGGTCGCCAGCAGCACCGCGGCCGCTACCAGGCGGAGCAGCGTGCCGCGGGACGGCCGGCGCCGGCGCACGGGATCCAGGCGCCGATCGGACCCGCGTGCCGAGGAATGGGCCGTCCCGAACCGGGGCTTGCCGGGCCTGCCCATTGGTCGATCCTTCCCGTCTGCCGAAGCGCCGTGGTCGTGGCGCCGGGACAGAAGCTAGGCCGGATCGAAGATCGCCCGCGGGGAACCTGTGGACAGCCGCGAGCTGTGGACAACCCCCGCGGCGGCGGCGATCTTGCTAAGGCCCGCAGCCGGGGCACAAAGACGCGCGCCAGGCCGGTGGCCTGGCGCGCGACGAAGCTGTGCGGAAAAGAGGTCAGGCGGCGGCGGTCGTGGACGACGACGACCCCGACGACGACCCCGACGAGCCCGAAGACGAAGACGAGCCCGACGAGGACGACGTCGACGCGGCAGCGGTGGAGGACGACGTAGCGGGGGACGAGGTCGTGGACTCGGACTTCTTCGCGTCGGAGCCGTTCGACTTCTCGGCGCTCACGGCACCCGCGCGGGAGTCGTTGCGGTAGAAGCCGGAGCCCTTGAAGACGATGCCGACCGAGTTGAAGACCTTGCGGAGCTTGCCCTGGCAGTTCGGGCACTCGGTGAGCGCCGCGTCGGAGAACGACTGAACGGCCTCGAGCTGGTGTCCGCACTCGGTGCAGGCGTACTGGTAGGTAGGCACGGCCCCTCCGGATCCTTCGGCTGCTGGCACTCGCCAACTCCGAGTGCCAATGTTGCGCCATCGGAGGTCATTTCGTCCACTCGGCTGCGCGGTTGAGAGTCAAGCCACCACGAGGTGTGATCGCGCCGTGCACCGGCCGGTCGTGCGGCTCGGCCGGCACCGCGTCGACGAACTCGCCGTCGTGCAGCAGCGCGACGACCAGCGGCGGCCGGCCGACGGGCAGGCGGGTCAGCACCCGGTCGTAGGAACCGCCCCCGCGGCCCATCCGTACGCCGGACGCGTCGACGGCCAGCGCCGGCACCAGCACGAGGTCGGCCCCGGAAACCGCCGAGACGCCCAGCCGTGGCCCGTCCGGCTCCAGCAGCCCGCGCGGCCCGGGCGATACCGATCCGGTGAATGTTGCCCAGTCCAGGTCATTGTCCGGCAGCAGGACCGGCAGCAGGACGCGGGCGTGTGCGGCCAGCACCGAGGGCAGGTCGGAGCCGCCGGGTTCGGATCCGACCGGGAGATACGCGGCGATCGTGGACGGGTGCTCCCGCCGTACGAAAGCAAGAATGTGATTTTGAAGGAGAGACGCGGCGGCCAGCCGGTCGCTGGGAGTGAGCGCCCGTCGTGCTGTAATCAGGTGACTGCGCAGCGCGATCTTGGCTGCTCGTGATCGTTCTTCGTCACCGGTTAAATCGGACATGCAACACCCCCTTTCAAAAAGCGGCAAACGGTGCACACTATGTCAGCATCGCTCCAAAGAGGGCCACTCCCGGGAGGATGCGTGACGCTACGTGGCCGGTTGACCACCGCGTTCCTGGTGGTCGTTCTCGGTCCGGTCCTGCTCGGGTGCATCTTCGTCGCGCTGACCGTCGCCACCGTGAGCCGTGATCGGACGGCCGAGCGACTCGATCATGCCGCGACCACCGTGCGTACCGGAATAGGGGCGATCTGCCGTCAGCTGCAGGCCGCCGCGGACGCCGTCGCCGTCGTGCCCCCCGGGGAGCGGACCGCGGTCGCCAACCAGCTCGTCGCGCGCGGCCTGGCCAGCGACATCCACATCCTCGAGTCCGTACCCGTTGGCGCGAGCGACAGCTGGCAGGACTGTGCCGCGCCCACCGGCGGCCAGGCCGACGCGATCGCCGCCACCGCCACGATCGGCACGGTCGCGATCACCGCGGCGCAGTCGGTCGACGATTCCTTCCTCGATCGCCTCGCCGCCACCAGCGGGGCGAGCATCAGCCTCGACGGCCACGCCACGCCGGGCAGCCGCGAGCTGAGCGCGGGGCCGGGCCAGCCGCTGCGACTCACGCTCACCGTGCCCAGGACCAAACCCACCTTCCTGTACGCCGTCCTGCTCACCGTCGTCCTCGCCGCGGGCGCCGCCGGGATCGTCGTGTCCCGCTGGCTGGCGCGGTCGACCACCCGGCCGCTGGGCGATCTGGCCTGGGCGGCCGACCAGGTGGCCGGGGGCGACCTGGACACCCGGGTGCCGATCGTGCGCCCCGACGAGCTCGGGCGGCTGGCCGCCACCTTCAACCGGATGACCCGCGAGCTGCAGGCCTACGTGCAGGCGCTCACCGCCAGCCGCGACCAGCTCCGCGGACACCTCGCGATCCTCGGCGAGACCCTGTCCAGCACCCACGACGTCGACCGGATACTGCAGGTCATCCTGCGGACCGCGCTGGCCGCGACCGGGGCGCGGGCCGGGCTCGTGCTGCTGCTCGACCCGGCCGGCGGGCACCTGGTGGCGCACAGCGCGATCGGACTGACCGGTGCCTGGGACGTGCCCGAGGCCGAGCTCGGCGCGCTGCGCCTGCCGGTCGGCTCGGGGGTGCTCGGCACGGTCGCGGCGGGCGGCGAGCCGCGGCGCGGGCACGGGGAGCTGGCCTCGGCCGAGCCGCCCTGCCGCACCTACGTCGCCGTGCCGATCCGCGCGCCGGCCGGCGTCGACGATCCGCTGCTGCCGGGCGAGTCCGCGCCGGCGACCCTCGGGGTGCTCGCCCTCTACGACCGGGTCGGCGGCGACGATTTCGACGACGCCGACCTGGGGACGCTGCGCACCTTCGCCGGGCAGGCCGGGGTTGCCGTGCACAACGTCCGGGTACACGAGGAGGCTCAGCGGCTCTCGCTCACCGACCCGCTCACCGGCCTGTGGAATTACCGTTATCTGCGGGAATCGTTGCGCCGGGAGGTGGAGCGGGCGAGCCGGTTCGGCCGGAAGCTGGCCGTGCTGGTGCTTGATCTCGACCACTTCAAGGAGGTCAACGACACGTACGGGCACGCGGCCGGTGACGCCGTGCTGGGCGAGTTCGCCCGCCGGATCCGGATCGGGCTGCGTGAGGTGGACGTGGCGTTCCGCCAGGGCGGGGAGGAGTTCGTGGTGCTGCTGCCGGAGACCGACGCGTACGGCGGGGTGATCGTGGCCGAGCGTCTCGGTGCGGCGGTGCGCGCCCGGCCGGTGTCGATCGAGGCGCGCGGCGCCGTCCCGGTGACGGTGTCGATCGGGGTGGCGGTCTTCCCCGAGCACGGCGCGACGGCGCAGGAGGTGCTCGAGGCGGCCGACGATGCCCTGTACGCCGCGAAGAACGCGGGCCGGGACACCTACCGTCTCGCCGAGGACGCGACTCGCCGCGTACCCGAAATGAATTTTGATCCTGCCGTGGGTCCGAGCGGTGGGCCGCAGCCGCCGCGTCAGGCACGCGGCCGATAGTCTCGCGGAATATCCGGGCACGATCCGAGCGAAGGTGCGGTGACCTGATGACCCAGAACGCGCATGCGACCCGTCGGCGGGCGGTCAAGGCCGTCATTCCCGCGGCTGGGCTGGCTACGCGGTTCCTGCCGGCCACCAAAGCGGTCCCCAAAGAGCTTCTGCCGGTTGTCGACCGGCCCGTGCTGCAATACATCGTGGAGGAGGCGGCCGCCGCCGGCATCACCGACGTGCTCCTGGTGACTGGGCGCGGCAAGACCTCCATGGTGGACCACTTCGACCGCCGCCCCGACGTCGAGCAGCGCCTCGAGGAGAAGGGCGACCTCGAGCGGCTCGCCGCCGTCCGCCGCACCAGCGAGCTGGCCGACATCTACACCTGCCGCCAGGGCGAGCCGCTCGGCCTCGGCCACGCGGTCGGCGTCGCCGCCTCGCACATCGGCGACAACGCGTTCGCGGTTCTGCTCGGCGACGAGTTCGTCGAGGAAGACAAGCCGCTGCTGCCCGCCATGCTCGACCTGCAGGCGCGGACCGGCGGGATCGTGCTCGCCTTCATGGAGGTCAAGCCTTCCGAAACGTCGCGCTACGGCATTGCTTCGGTGGCGCCCTCTTCCCTGGGCGACGACATCGTCGAGGTCACCGGCCTGGTCGAGAAGCCCGCCCCCGACGAGGCGCCCTCGAACCTGGCGGTTTTGGGCCGGTACATCCTGCCCGCCGCGATCTTCGACGCGATCGCCAACACCAAGCCCGGCAGCGGCGGCGAGATCCAGCTGACCGACGCCATGGCCCAGCTCCTGGCGGACGGCGTGCCGGTGCACGGCATCATCTACCGGGGCTTCCGTTACGACACCGGCATGCCGCTGGGTTACCTTCAAGCGGTGGTGATGTTGGCGAGCAAGCGGGCCGACCTCGGCGAAGAGTTCCGTTCCTGGCTCGCCGAGTTTGTCGCCGGCGGTGCGAAGGGATGACGGCAACGGCCGATGCCGAGGCGGCCGCCAACGAGCTGATGCCTCTCGCCGAATACCTGGGCAGCGTGCTGCGCAGGCTTCGGGCGCTGCCTCCGCTCGACCTCGACCTCACCCAGGCGCACGGCAACGTGCTCGCCGGTGACGTGCTCGCGCCGCACCCGTACCCCGCCTTCGACCAGGCCGCGATCGACGGATACGCGGCCCGGTGGGAGGACCTCGCGTCGGCCGGGCGCATCGGCTCGCATCCGTCCTTCGGCAAGTTCGAGGGCGGGCCGCGCCCGGTGCGGCTCAACGTCGTCGGCGACCTCGGCGCGGCCAGCTGGCGTCCGGTGCGGCTCACCCCGGGCACCTGTTTCTCGGTGGCGGCCGGCGCGCCGCTGCCGATCGGCACCGACGTGGTCGTCCCCGTGCACTGGACCGACCAGGGCATGGCGGCCGTCGAGATCCTGCATGCGCCCAAGCGCGGTTCGGGTGTCCGGCGTACGGGCGAGGAGCTGGCCGCCGGTCAGCTGCTCGCCTCGGCCGGCACCTACGTGACGCCGGCCATGGTGGCCACGTTCGCCGCAGCCGGCATCGGTCACGTGATCGTGCGGCCCAGCCCGCGCGTGGTCGTGGTGGCGACCGGCGACGAGCTGGTCGACGTGGGCCGGCCCAGCCAGCCCGGGCAGGTCGTCGACGCGAACTCGCACGCGCTCACGGCCGCCGCGGTCGAGGCCGGCGCGCTCGCGTACCGGATCGGGATCTGCGACGACGACCCGGAGGGCCTGCGCGGCCTGCTCGAGGACCAGACGCTGCGCGCCGACCTGATCATCACGACCGGCGGCACCGGCACCGGGCCCGGCGACATGCTGCGCCGCGTCCTCTCCCGGCGTGACCCGGGCCGGGGCGTCGTCGAGTTCACCGACGTGGCCCTCTGTCCCGGCGCGACGCTCGGCTTCGGCACGGTCGGCGGCGAGGAGGTGCCGGTCGTCTGCCTGCCCGGCGAGCCCGGCGCCGCGCTGATCGGCTTCGAGGTGCTGGCCCGGCCGGTCATCCAGCTGCTCGCCGGCGCCGAGCCGGTGTTCCGACCCAGCGTCAAGGCGCACCTGCTGGAAACCGTCTCCTCGCCCGGCGGGCTCCGCGAGTTCCGCCCCGCTCACGTGGCCGAACGGCGCGGCGGTGGCCACACGGTGCAGCCGCTCGCCGGTGGGCCGTACACTCTCTCCGGCCTTGCCGAGGCCAACGGTCTGCTGGTCCTCGGCGAGCGGGTCACCTCGGCCGCGGCCGGGTCGACCGTTGACGTGTTACTCCTCGACCGGAGGCGATGATGCTGGGCTCGACGCCCGGATGGCCTGCCGTCCTGGCGGACGGCCCCGTGCTGCTGCGGCCCTACAAAAGGGGTGACGCGCGCGCGTGGTCGGAGGTGCGCATCGCCAACCAGAAATGGCTCGCGCCGTGGGAGTCGTCGCCGCCCGGTCCGTGGGCCGAGATGAACTCGACCCGCGCGTACGCCTACGTCTACCAGGACATGAAACGTTCCGCCCGGCGCGGGGACAGCATGCCGTTCGCGGTCTGCCTCGACGATCGGCTGGTCGGGCACCTCAATCTGGGCAACATCGTGCGGCGAGCCTTCGGTTCGGCGTACGCGGGCTATTGGGTCGACTCCCGGGTGGCCGGCCGGGGCGTCATCCCGACCGCGCTGGCGCTCGCCGTCGACCACGCCTTCGGGCCCGGAGGCCTGCACCGCATCGAGGTCAACATCCGCCCGGAGAACCGGCCGTCCCGCCGCGTCGTGGAGAAGCTCGGCTTCCGCGAGGAGGCCTACCACCAGCGGTACATGCACATCGACGGCGGCTGGCGCGACCACCTTGGATACGCCCTGACCAGCGAGGAGGTGGCCGCCGAGGGCGGTCTGCTGGCCCGCTGGCGGCGCGTACGTGCTTGAAGCTTCGATCTTCGCAGCGTGACGCGCCCGGCGCGGCGCGCGCATTTCCGCAGCTCCCGCCCGTAGCCTCGGGGAGATTGGGTCTTGCGGTCCGCCTTGTTTTTCGGGTAGAGCGGGCCGCCCGTAGCTGACGGGAGGGGTGAGGGTGCCGACCTCGGTGCTCCTCGCCGTCCTCGCCGCGGCCGGACTGCTCGCCCTCGCGCCGGCGCTCGTTCGCCGTTACGACGCGACCGAGCGGCTGGCCGCGGAGCGGGCGTCGTCGACGGCGCGGGTGCTGCAGCGCCGCCGCCGTCGCCGCACCGTGCCCGGACGCCGACCGATCAACCCCGGGCGGGCCGTCACGGTTACGGTTCCGTCGGCTCCCGCTCCGGAACGGCGACTGCGCCTGGTGACCGGCCGGTCGCCGCGCCGGATCCCGCCGCGGCGGCACACGCCGGCGATGGTGCGGCGGCGCCGGGTCTTCGCGGCGCTGCTGCTGCTCAACGTCATCGAGCTGGTCGGGGTGCTGTCGGTCGGTCCGGGGTTCTGGATCGGGTTCGCGGTGACCGGGTCGCTGCTCGCTCTCTACCTGGTGCACCTGCGGAACCGGGCGCTGGCCGATCGGCGGCGCCGGCGGATCGAGGCGCGCGAGGCCGCGTGGCTGGCGGCGCGGCAGGCCGAGGTGCGGCGCGAACAGGCCCGGCGAGCGGCGGCGCGGCGGGAGGCGCAGCGGCGGCTGGCGGCCCAGCGGGAGGCCGTGCGGCGGGCGGCGATGGGTATCGACCGGGAACCGTCGGAGCTGCCGGCGGCGTCCGTTTCGTACCGGCGGGGCGGCGGGTTGCGGGGGCGGGCGTACGAGGCCGGTGGACGGCACCACACGGCGTGATGTTTGGGGGGTCCGGTTCGCAAGCCCGTCCGCTGACCTGTTAGCCTTGCTGCGGTTCGACGGACGCGTTCCATCGAGGGGCTGTGGCGCAGACTGGTAGCGCACCTCGTTCGCATCGAGGGGGTCAGGGGTTCAAATCCCCTCAGCTCCACTCTCACATCGACTGGCCAGCGGAAACGCTGGCCAGTGATCGTTAGGACCAAATCCGGCACGCTTCAGAGCCGGATGAGGGTCGCGACCGCCTCGCCGCCACTGCGCCCACAGCTTCGACCAGGTTTGGTCGTGAATCGGTTGGCCGAGATCGTCGGCGAACAGCCTGCGACCCGCTGTCAACCACACACTCCCGGCTGAGGTGTAGCTGCGCAGAGATGCGACGTTCCGCACGTTCACGCCCTGGTCAGGGCGCGAGAGATCCGTTTAGGGCAATTGAAGGGCGAACTCTCTCTACATCTTCAAGGCGCGGCTTTGGGGCATGGCCGCGCAGACCCTGAGTCCCGTCGGACACGACGAAGCGCCCGAGCATTCCCAAGCAGCAAACGTTCGGGGCTCATCCGATCGGGTGATCGACGTTCGACAGCCCGCAGGCGCGGCGTGCGCAGGCGGGGTCGCTGCCTGGTGGGCAGCTATCAATGGCGTTCGCACGCTCAGGCAGGCCCGAACCGACAGCCGCAACCGGAGTAGGCCGATGGTCGCGGCGGAACTTCAGCCGGTCGAATACTCCAAAGGGATGATCGCGCTGGTCGTCAAGAACTTCGGTCCGACGATTGCCCGCAACGTCAAGGTCACGTTTGATCCGCCGATCCCTGACCCGAACAACCCGGCCCAGAGCCTTACAACGTTCCTCAAGCGCCGCTACGAGAAGCCCATCCCGACCCTCACGCCCGAGATGAAGTTGTCGAACCTGTGGTTCATTGGGCGGGCGGGAGATGACGACCAGTTCCGCAACACGGAGCCGACTCCCGATCAGTGCACAGTGACGATCACGTGCGAGTCGGCCGACGGGACAGAGTACGAGGACAAGTTCGTGATCGATGTCGCCCTGGTGAAGGCCGAGACTTACGCCGAATCCTCGACGTCGCCCCAGGGTCGTATGAAGACTGTCGCCGACAGCCTCAAGTCTCTTGACGCTTCGGTGACGTCGATTGCCAGGGCTCATGCGCGCCCTCAGGCCGCTGCGGACTCCCTGGCAGGGCGAGTGCATCCCAGCACCAGCAACTGAGGGCCTCCGGCGGCCGGGGGCACAGCCCCGGACCCCGCCAAGACCGGCCGGTCACCTGCTGCGGGACAGTGCCTGAATTCGTGTCCGCTACGCACTGGAAGCGCGCATCCTTCGCCGACTGCTGCTGAACATTGATGCGCAGGTGTTCGCTACGCGCACGTCGTCATCATTGTTCGCCGGCTGTCGCTGAAGGTGCGCCGCTGGCATCCCGATACGCACATCGAGTCGTCAATCAATCATGACCGCGCGGCTGCCGCAGCACCGACGGCGATCGGTCGCACCCCGCGCAACCATGCGCCGCCCGGCCCATGGCACGCTCAGCCCGGCCACCGGCCGCGCGTGACTGGCGCGGATGACGCGTACGGGGAAATTGCCGGCTTTGGCGAGGCCGTGCCCAGCTCACACGCCTAATCGTCAGATGTCGATGTTGTAGTCTGCCGCAGAGGTCTGTGGGTTCAACCGTCGCGCATTCGTTGTAGACAGGCTGCAGGACTTCATCCGATCGTCCAGTTTCTCTTGACGATCAGCCGAGGTTCAGGTCGTAAGACTCGACGGCGATCAATTTGAGGACAAGAGTGTGAGCGCCCCCACACCCATCGTGCAAGGACGCTCGATGTCTTACGCGAATTCGCACCAGGGATATCAGCCGCCTTCCCCCGACGAACGCTGGCCTCAAGGACCTCGGCACACCGGCCAGCAACCGCATATCGGCCCCCAGCACTCCGGTCCGCAGCACTCCGGGCCGCAATATCCCGGCCCGCAATACACCGGTCAGCAACCCTCGTGGGCGCAGCCGACGCCTGCGCCGGCGCTACCCGCACGACCCAACTGGCAGCCGGGCTCCGGCTGGGAGCAGACACCGCCACCGCCTCCGCCCGCGCGGGGATCGGGCGGCAAGTGGGCGGTGATCGCCGTCGCGGTCGTCGCGCTTCTCGGCATCGGCTACTGGCTGTTCTGGCCGTCGACGGGCACCGGCTTCGACGTCAAGGTGACCAAGTGCCAGTCGTCCGGCAGCGTCGCCACGGTCGGACTCGAGGTGCACAACCGGTCCTCCAGCACGCAGACCGCGACGATTCGGGTCGAGTACCACGCCAAGGACGGCAAACTGATCGACACCGACACCGTGCTGGTGCGCGACATCGGATCGGGGGACACGTCGCGCATGGAGCAGAGCACCCTCATCGACGCAGGCGACGGCGGAGTCACCTGCAAGGTGACCGGTTCCGCCTGAGCCTCACCAGGCGGTCCACCCGCCGTCGACCACGAGGTTGGCGCCGGTCGTGAAGCTGCTGCGCGGTGACGCCAGATAAAGCACCGAGGTAGCGATCTCGGCCGGGTCCCCGACCCGGCCGAGTGGCGTCTGGCTGCCCAGCCGCGCCAGTAGCGAAGGGTCGCCGCCGCCCGGGAACGCCCCCGGCGTCAGGCAGTTGACCCGCACCCCGGCCGGGCCGAGCTCGACCGCGGCGTACCGGGCGAGCTGCACCAGGCCGGCTTTCACCGCGCCGTAGTAGGGCGGGTTGCCGGCCTCCGGCGTGTCGTACAGGTGCGGCTTGGGGCTGACCAGGCCGTACATCGAGGCGATGGCGATCACGGCGGGGGAGCTGTCGGCCGCCGCGGCCACCAACAGGTCGCGGGTCGCGTCGAGCAGGCGCTGGAACGCGGCCAGGGCGAGGTCGGCCGCCGCCAGATAGTCGGCCGGTTTCGCGGAGCGCAGCGACCCGCCCCGGCCGACGTGGGCGTTGTGCACGAGCACGTCGACCCGGCCGCCGGCCCGGCGCAGGGTCTCGCCGAGGGCCACGACGTCGTCGTCGACGGTGACGTCGCAGCGCGCGGCCTCACAGCCGAGTTTCGCGGCCAGGGCGTCCAGGCGGCCCTGGTCGCGGCCGACCAGCCAGACCCGCGCGCCGGCGCCGGCCAGCGCCTCGGCCATGACCGGGCCGAGCCGGCCGGTCGCGCCGGTCACCACGGCCACCTTGCCGTCTAGGCCGAAGAGGTCGTTCGGGGTGATCATTTCGACCACCGGCTCGGGTCGAGCAGGTCCACCGGCATCTCGGGCAGCTCCTGAAGAACGTGTGCGCGTTCGTCGGCGGTCAGTGGCGGGCGGGCGATCAGGGCGGCGTTGGCGCGCAGCTGCTCCTCGGTCTCCGCGCCGACGACCAGCGAGGTCACCCAGGGCAGCGACAGCAGGTAGGCCAGGCAGAGGTCGGCGCGGCCGTCGCGACCGAGGCCGGCCGCGAGCTTGTCGAGCGTGGCCACCACGGCGTCGCGGTCGGCGTCCGGCACGTTCGGCCAGCGCACGGCCGTTCCGGCCACAAGCAGACCTTGGAGGTACGCGCTGCGCACCGTCACGACGAGGTCGGGCCGCTGCCCCAGATCGGTGTCGAGCCACCGCCGGTCCAGGATGTTGCAGGGCAGCTGGACGTACCCGAGGTCGGGCAGGTCGAGGACCCGGCGCAGCTCGTCGGGGGACTGCACCGAGACGCCGATCCGATCGGCCTCGCCGGTGTCCAGCGTCGTCCGCAGCTCGGACCAGCCGTCGTCGGCGTCGGCCGCCCGGTGCAGCAGGATCGTCAGCGGCCCGCGCGGGCGCAGCGCGGCCCGGCTCGCGTCGACGCTCTCGCGGACCGGCACGCCCGGCGCCACCTTCGTGATCACCGAGAGGCCGTGGTCGACGGCGCCGATGCGCCGCTCGCTCTCGCCGTAGGCGCGGGCGGTGTCGAGGTGGGTGACGCCGAGGCTTCGGGCGGTGGCCAGGATGGTCGCGACCGCGTCGTCGCCCGGCACGCCGGTGCGGTTGGCTATCCCGTACGCGCCGCCGAGCTGGGCCGTGCCGAGCACCAGCGCCGACTGGCGATAGCCGCCGCGCTCCCGAGTTCTCATGGCTGGCGTCATCCGTTCGTCCGCAGTTCGATGGTCCCGCGCGCTTTCGGGCACCGCCGCCGTGGCGGGTACCATCCAACGCCGGGACCGAACGTATCCGCTCGGTTTTCCGGCGGGACTCCGGGGTCGGTGAGGGTATGCATCACGCGAACTACTACTACGGGCACGCCCACGTGCTGGCCCGGTACTGCGAGCTGCCCGAGCCGCTGCACCCGCCCCGCATCCAGGGCTACCTTCAGCACGGGTGGAACATCGGCGACGGCCTCGCCCCCGGCGTGCCGTTCGTCGAGGGCAGCCGGCTGCTGGTCTGGTCCGAGCAGGTTCGCCGTCGGGCCTGGTCGCAGGGCCGGCGCGACACCGTGGTGGTCGGTTCCCCGTTCGCCTACCTGCTCGAGATGGACCCGCCGGCCGACGACGAGCGCGAGGGCACGATCTTCTACCCGTTCCACGGCTGGGAGGGGCAGGAGGTGATGGGCGACCACCGGCGGTTGATCGACGAGATCAAGGCGCACGAGTCCGGCCCGATCACGGTCTGCCTGTACTGGAACGAGCACCGGGTCCGGGCGATCCGCAAGCTGTACGAGAACGCCGGTTTCCGGGTCATCTGTCACGGCTACCGCGGTTTCTGGTGGCGTGACACCGACCGCGATTTCCTGGTGCGCCAGCTCGCCGAACTGCGCCGGCACCGCCGCGTGGTCTCCAACCGTCTGTGCAGCGCGATCTTCTACGGCCTGCTGGCCGGCTGCCAGGGCGCGGTCTACGGCGACCCGATGGTCCTCGAGAACGGCGACACCACCTTCGGCGGCGAGCCGCGCCAGCGCCGCCAGTGGCCCGAGATCTTCGGCTACGACCCCGACCAGTCGGTGGGCTACCAGATCGCCCGCGCCGAGCTGGGCGCCGACGAGCTGGCCCGGCCGGAGGAACTGCGTGTCCTGCTCGGGTGGCCGGTTTCGGACCGTACGCTCGCCAGGGTTTAGGTCTTGGCCCAACGGTTCGCCCACTCGTCGAGCGGCCCCAGCGCCCGGCCGAGATCCCGGCCCAGCGGCGTCAGCTCGTAACCTCCCTCGCCCGCAGTCGCCAGGCCGCTCTCGGTGAGCTCACCGAGACGCTGGTACAGGACGCTCGACGACAGCCCCTCACAGCGGGCCAGCAGTGCGCGCGCGCCGAGGGGCTCGTCGCGCAGCTCCCAGATCACGCGCAGCGCCCAGCGGCGGCCGAGCAGATCCATGGCCGCCATGATCGGCCGGCCCGTGGTCGATCCGCGTACGGGATGTCCGGGGCGCGGAGTCGGCATGCGTTCTCCCTTGCGTTTCGTTTTCAGAAACACTAGCGTCCGTTTCGGAAATCGAAACAGGGGAGGGTCCATGCCGCGGATCGCCGTGCTTCAGCCGCCGTACGCCGAGGAGGCCGCCGCCCAGCTGGCGGGCATGATGCCGGCCGGGGTGCCGCCGATCGGGCTGTTCCGGATGTTCGCCCGGAACCTGCCGATGACCCGGGCCATGCACGGCTGGGGCCGGTACGAGCTCGGTCGCGACCTGACGCTGAGCATGCGCGAGCGGGAGCTCGTCATCGACCGCACCTGCGCCCGCTGCGGTTGTGAGTACGAGTGGGGCGTACACGTGATGATGTTTGGTGATCGGGTGGGTCTGACGCCCGGCCAGCGGCGCTCCCTGGCCCACGGCGGCCCGGCCGACCCGTGCTGGACTGATGAGCGGGAGCGGCTGCTCCTGGAGGCCGTCGACGCGCTGCACGACGACAACGACATCGGCGACGAGCTGTGGGCACGGCTCGCGGCGGCCTTCGACGAGCCACGTCTGATGGACCTACTGCTGCTCTGCGGCTGGTATCACGCGGTCAGCTTCGCGGCCCGCGCCGCCCGCCTGCCGCTGGAACCGGGAGCACCCCGCTGGTGAAAAGCACCGAAATTACTACTTTTCGGTGGTATCTCTGAAGCAAGTCTTCGGAGGTGACGCATGCAAGCTCCCCTGCCCGACAACGAAACCGATCGTCTCGCCGCTCTCTACGCGCTCGACATCCTCGACAGCGCGCCGGAACAGGATTTCGACGACATCGTGGCGCTCGCGTCGAGCGTGTGCGGCACGCCCATGTCCCTGGTCACCCTCGTCGACACCGACCGGCTGTGGTTCAAGGCCCGGGTCGGCACCGACCTCGCCGAGATCCCGCGCGAGATGTCGTTCTGCGCGCACGCGATCCTCGCCCGCGACCTGCTGGTCGTCCCCGATGCCACCAAGGACGCCCGGTTCGCGGACAACCCCTCGGTGGACATGGACGGGGGTATCCGCTTCTACGCCGGCGCACCGCTGATCACCACCGACGGGTACGCGCTCGGGACGCTCTGCGTGATCGACAACATCCCGCGGACCCTCGACGTCGAGCAGCAGCAGGCGCTGCGCGCGCTGGCCCGGCAGGTCACCTCGCAGATCGAGCTGCGCCGGCACGCGATCGCCCTGGCCAACACCACGGCCCGGCTGCAGGAGCTGGAGCGGCACAAGGACGATCTGGCCGGGCTGCTCGGCGGGGAGCTGCGGGCGCCGCTGCGGCTGATCTCGGCGTACCTCGACAAGCTGGGCAGCACCGGCTTCCACGACGCCGAGATGGCCGAGCTGGTCGGCCGGGCCACGGCGGGGCACATCCGCGGCTTCCTCGACCTGCTGCAGCACCTGACCTCGATGGCCGAGGCGGGGTACGGCAGCGAGAGCCTGCACATGCGCCAGATCGACCTGACCCGGATCACCCAGCGGGCGGTCGAGTCGGTGCGGCCGATCGCCGCCACCAAGCAGATCTGGATCCTCAACCAGGCCGGCGGTCCGGCGCTGCCCATCATCGCTGACCCGGTGCGGCTCGAGCAGGTGCTCACCCATCTGCTGTTCGCGGCCGTGAAGTACACGCCGTCCGGCGGGCGGGTGCGCGTCGGCACCGAGATCGAGTCGGGCCCGACCGTACGCCTCGACGACATGGACATGCCCGACGGCATACGGCCCGACCTGTTCCCGCACCTGTACTACGGCACCATCGCCAACCCGTCGGAGATCCCCGGCCCGGACCGCGGTCTGGCCGTGGCCAAGAAGATCCTCGACGCGCACCACGCGACGGTGGCGCTCTCGGACCGGCCCGGCGACGGCACCTCGCTGCACGTGGTGTTCCCGTTCGCCCAGTCGACCCCGGCCGATCTGATCGCCGACCTGGCCGCGGCGTAGGAGGCGGTACCGGCCCGCACCCGCCCGGCTGCAGTTCGGGCGGGTGCGGGCCGTTTCACCCGGTGTAGACCGGGCCGGAGCCGCCACCCGGGGGCGAGCCGGCTGACGGAAGGTCCTCGGGGTGCACCTGCGCCGGCACCGGTGGACGGGCCACGGCCCGGCCGGACGCCGGATGCGCCGGCGCCCGCCCCTGACCGATCGTCGACGGCCAGGTGTCCACGACCGGCGCGACCGGTTCCGGCGGGAGCTCCGGCAGCGCCGTGCGCGGCGTCAGCCCGGCCCGGTGCAGCTTGTGCCAGCGCAGCCGACCGCCGGTCAGCGCCGTCGTCGCCGACTGCATCAGCACCAGGTACATCAGCTGGCGGTAGGCGAACTGCTGCAGCGGCAGGCGCCACAGGGGAATCATCGACTCCCGGTCGAAGCGGAACGCGACCGCCGCGGTGAACAGCTGCAGGCTGAGCATGCCAAGCCAGGCGACCAGCGTCTCGTGCAGCTCCCAGAAGACCAGGCCGTAGACCAGCATGATGTCGACGACCGGGGCGAGCATCGGCAGCACCACCCCGAACAGGGCGAGGAACGGCAGCCCCACGCGCCCGAACCGGCCCGACGGCCCATGGTCGAACAATGCCCGGCGGTGCTTCCACATCGCCTGCATGGTGCCGTAGCTCCATCGGTAGCGCTGCCGGTACAGCTGCTCCAGAGTGGCCGGCGCCTCGGTCCAGGCCCGGGCTCGCTCCTCGTAGACGACCCGCCAGCCGGCCCGGCACAGCGCCATGGTGACGTCGGTGTCCTCGGCCAGCGTCTCGTCGCTGATCCCGCCGACGTCGGCCAGGGCCTGGCGGCGGAACCCGCCGATCGCGCCGGGCACGGTCGGCATGCAGTTGAGCACCTCGTACAGGCGGCGGTCGAGGTTGAAGCCGACGACGTACTCGATGTGCTGCCAGGCGGCGACCATCTTCTCCCGGTTGCCGACCTTGACGTTGCCGGCGACCGCGCCCACGCCCGGGTCGGCGAACGGCTGGACCAGCATCCGGATCGAGTCCTTCTCGAAGATCGTGTCGCCGTCGACGGTGACGATCAGGTCGTGCTTGGCCAGCGCGATGCCGGTGTTCAGCGCGTTCGCCTTGCCGCCGTTGGGCACCCGCACCACGCGCACGCCGGGCAGCGCGAGCCGCTCGACCAGCGCGGCCGTGCCGTCGGTGGAGCCGTCGTCGACCACCACCACCTCGATGCCGCCCGGGTAGTCGCCGCCGGCGAGCGAGCTGACGGCGGCCTCGATGCCCTCCTTCTCGTTGTAGGCGGGCACGATCACCGAGACCGGTTCGGTGACCTCGGGACCCCAGCTCCAGCCGCGCTTGCGCCGCTGCCGGGCGTGCCGGGTGGCGAGCAGCAGCAACAATCCCGTACGCCCGATGGTCAGCGCCCCGACCACCAGGAACAGCCCGGCGATCAGCCAGAGCAGCCCGTCGGCGGCGCGCACGGTGTCGATCACGGCGGTGCCCCGCCACACGTCGCTGCGGGGCGCCGGCGGGTTCTCGGGCAGCCGTGGCACCGCGGTCGCGCCCTTGGCCTTGTTCCGCTGGGCGATGCTCTCGTTGAGGCCCTCGGTGACCGTGGTGAACCGGTACCCGCGCGCCCGCATCATCGGGATGAACCGGCGCAGCGCGGCCACGGTCTGCGAGCGGTCGCCGCCGGCGTCGTGGAACAGGATGACCGCCGGTGTGTCCCCGGGCGGCGTCGCGTTGCGGACGATCTGCCGCACGCCGGGCCGCTGCCAGTCCTCGCTGTCCACGTCGTTGACCACGACCAGGTAGCCCTGCTTGCCGGCGTCCTTGACCAGTTTCCAGTTCACGTCGTCGATGGCGTTGGCCTTCGACGAGTACGGGAACCGGACGAGGTTGGTGTGCACGCCGGCGGCCCGCGCGATCGCCACCTGGGTCTGTGACAGCTCGAGGGTGCGCCGCCAGGCCGCGATCCGCTGCAGGTTCGGGTGGGTGAACGTGTGCAGCCCGAGCTCGTTGCCGCCGTCGGTGATCCGCTTGGTGAGCGCGGGGTGGCGGGCGACCTCGGAGCCGACGACGAAGAACGTGGCGTGCGCGTCGTTCTCGGCGAGCACGTCGAGGATCTGCGGGGTCCAGGTCGGATCGGGGCCGTCGTCGAAGGTCAGCGCGATGGTGTGCGCGGGCATCCGGCTGCTGCTCTCCTGGCCGCCGGTGGTGTTGATGACCGGGCCGCCGCCGCGGATGGCGAGCGGGACGCCGTCCTGGTCGCCGACCTCGGAGTCGAGGTGGTCGCTGGTGAACTCGGAGTTGATGTAGGCCTGCACGACCAGCACGCCGATGAAGACCAGCAGCAGGAGGATCGCGAGGGCGACCCGCGGCTTGGGCAGCAGCCGGCGGCGGACGGGCCCGCGTGGCTTGCGCGGGCTGCTCACGCGGCGGCCTCGGAGGCGGCGGCGCTCGCCGTGACCGTCGGCGCCGGATCGGCCTCGGTCGACGTCGACCCGGAGCCGCCGCCCTGTCCGCCGCCCTTCCCGCCGGCGTCCGAACCGGACGTGGCGGGCGGCGCGGGCGGCACGGGTGCCGGCGGCGCGACCACCGGCGGCGTCGTGGGCGGCACCGTGGTCGGCGTGGTGACCGGGACGGTGGTCGACTCCACCGGGTGGGTCGTGGTCGGCGTGACCTTGGGCGTGGTCGGCGCCGTCGTCGGCTTCTTGGTGGCGGTGGCCACGGCGGCTGAGGTCACGGTCGGCCGGGCCACGGCCGCCGACGTGATCCGGGCCGACTCGAGCTGGGGCGCCGCGTCGGCGCCGGCCGCGCTGGTGTGGCGTGACGGCAGCACTCCGGCGACGAACAGCGGCGTCGCCGGGTGGCTGGGCGTCGGCGCCGGCGTGGGGCTGGGCCGGGCCGGGGCGCCGCCGGTGGTGGCCGGCTCGAGGCCGGGCAGCGGCAGCACGGCGCTCGACCTGACCGGGCCGCCGGCCAGGCTGACGGCGATCAGGCCGCCGTAGAGCAGGACCAGACCGCCGAACCCGTACGCGACCCGGCGCAGCAGCCGGCTGCGGCGCCCGGTGCTGTCCACGAACACCGGTGCCGGCGGCGGTCCGGCGATCACAACCTCGGTGGCGGGGTTGTCGCGCTCGTCGATTTGCGGGTTTCCAGGCTCCTGCGAAGTCACCCGGCGAGCTTAAAAACAACCACGGAGATCTTGGTACCGATCACTCCACGGGATGACGGATGATCGCCATCGCTAAATCAACCGAAATGATGAGTGTGGACGTTTGACCAGATGGGCCGCGGTGTGTGTCGTCAGAAAAGTGATCGCTCTGAGCTGCGGCAGAATGGTCCGTCAATGGAGGTTACGCGAAATCATGGAATAGTTAGTTGTCGCATGGACGACACTTCAAACGCCATTTACGCGAAAACAATTCACGGCCCGATTAGCCAACCTTATACGGATACAACCGGTATGTCCGATGTGGCGATGTGGGCTTGGTCGAAATTTGAACCTTCGGCAGGTGACCCGTTGTGCCCGACATCGGAGGTCGTTAAGCTTCGAGGTGCGCGCCCCTATCGCCCGCTTCCCCCGTGGCAGGCGATCGGGGCGCGCCCTTGTGTGGCGGTTCCTCTGTGGCCGGCCCTAACCCCTTCAAATCCAGCGCGAGCCGAGCCACATCCGTGACGACCAGCTGTCGTACGTGATGAGTTGCCCCACGAAGATCGGGTGGAAGTAGGCGAAGCAGAGCGCCACCAGCACGACGTAGGCGCCCGCCACCACGGTTCCGACCAGTTGACGGTCCGATCTGGCCTTTCCGGTCGCGATCCCGCCCGGTGGCGTCATGATCGCCCCGAGCACGTAGACGACCGCGAGGATCAGGAACGGCAGCGCGGGCAGGACGTAGAACGAGAACATCGTCCGGCCGTCCTTGATCGCGTAGTAGAACCACGGCAGGATCCCGCCCGCGACCGGCACGAGGATCGCCCACGCCCGCCAGTCCCGCCGGGCGATGCCGAACCAGATCAGCGCCGCGAGCGCCGGCAGGAACGACCACCACAGCAACGGCGTGCCGAGCAGGATGATCTCGCGGGCGCAGCTGGGCGACCCGCAGTTGCCGCTGTTGTTCCAGTAGAACGAGACCGGCCGCCCGAGCAGCAGCCACTGCCACGGCCACGACTGGTAGGGGTGGTGCTCGGTCAGCCCGCTGTGGAAGTTGAACGCCTCGACGTGGTAGTGCCACAGGTTGCGCAGGGCGCCGATGACCGGCGGCTCGCTGAGCCCGTTGGCCTGCCGGTAGTGCCGGAAGTACCCGGTGTTGGTGACGAACCAGCCGGTCCACGTCGCGAGGTAGGTCACCAGGGTGAGCGCCACGGTCAGCACGCCCCAGCCGATGTCGCCGAAGATCCCGGCGATGACCGGCTGCGGGATGCCGGCCGAGCGGCGGGCCTGCCAGCGCCAGACGAGGATCAGCGCGCCGAAGAACGGCAGGAAGAACAGCCCGCTCCATTTCACCCCGCAGGCCATGCCGAACAGCACTCCGGAGACGAGCAGCCACCACGGCACGATCCGTGGGATCTTGGCCGTCTTGGTGGGGTCGTAGCCGTCCTCCAGCGCGCGCAGCAGCCGGCGGCGGTAGTGGTCGCGGTCGAGCACCATGGCGGCGAAGCTGGCCAGGATGAACAGGCCGAGGAAGATGTCGAGCAGCGACGTGCGGGACAGCACCAGCTGGAAGCCGTCGAGCGCCATCAGCAGGCCGGCCAGACCGGCCAGCAGCACCGAATGGAACAGCCGGTAGGCGACCCGGATCAGGATGAGGATCATCAGGGTGCCGGCGATCGCGGTCGGGACCCGCCAGCCGACCTCCTTGTTGCCCCAGACCATCTCGCCCAGCGCGATCAGCCATTTGCCCAGCGGCGGGTGGACGACGTACGCGGGGCCGTTGGTCTTCTCGTCCCACTCGACGCCGTGGTGGATCATGTCCCACGCGTCGGTCGGGTAGTACACCTCGTCGAAGATGTATCCCTTGGGCTGGCCCAGGTTCTGGAACCGCAGGATGGCCGCGATCACCACCACGACGCCGGTGACGAGCCACGAGTACGGATTGAGCCAGTTGTCGAGGGTCGCCAGGCGCCGGCGGACGATCTCGGGAACGCCGCGCACACCGGGGGGCTCCTCGGCCGCGGCCGGCTCCGGAGTGAGTTCTGTCTCAGCTGTCGCCGTCGTCACTCCGCGATCCTAGGGCCTACCGCTCGGAAGCGGGGCATGTGATGGACTCTCGCTGTGGCAGCGAACGAGAACGGGCGGGTGATCCTCGCCGGCGCGCCGCTCGGCAACGTCGGCGACGCGTCGGCCCGGCTGCGCGAGGTGCTGGCGTCGGCGGACGTGGTCGCGGCCGAGGACACGCGGCGGCTGGCTCGTCTCGCCCGCGACCTGGGCGTCACGGTGTCCGGCCGGGTGGTGTCCTATTTCGAGGGTAACGACGAGCGGCGTACGCCCGAGCTGGTGGCGGCGCTCGAGCGGGGCGAGACGGTCGCGGTGGTGACCGACGGCGGCATGCCGAGCGTCTCCGATCCCGGGTACCGGCTGGTCCGGGCCGCGCTCGACGCCGGATTCCCGGTGACCGCGGCGCCGGGCCCGAGCGCGGTGACCACGGCCCTGGCGCTGTCCGGGCTGCCCAGCGACCGGTTCGTCTTCGAGGGCTTCCTGCCGCGTACCGGATCGCATCGTCGCTCGCGCCTGCGCGAGCTGGCCGCCGAGCCGCGCACGCTGGTGTTCTTCGAGGCGCCGCACCGCATCGCGAGCGCGCTGGCCGACCTGGCGGCGACGTTCGGCGACGATCGGCCGGGCGCGGTCTGCCGCGAGCTGACCAAGACCTATGAGGAGATCCGCCGGGGCACGCTCGCCGAGCTGTCCGCGTGGGCGAGCGAGGGCGAGCCGCGCGGCGAGATCACGCTGGTGGTGGGGGGTGCGCCGGGCGGTCCGCCGCCGCGTCCGAGCGACGACGAGCTGCGCGACGCGGTGGCCGGGCGGGAGGCTTCCGGCGCGTCCCGCCGGGACGCGATCCAGGCGGTGGCCGACGAGTTCGGCCTGAAAAAACGCGAGGTCTACAGCCTGGTGCATCACTGACGCATTTTTTCCCGTACGCGCCGGGGACCCGGCCGGGCCACAGAGTGCAGCGCGGTCCGAGCCGTTGTCCCGTCCCGGCCTCAGAACGCCGCTATGAGGAAGCCCGCCAAGAGCAGCAGTGGGCCGGCCAGGCTGGCCAGCAGCGCCCCTCGGCGGGCTCGCCCGGTCTCGAGTCTTCGTGCTCCGGTCACGCCCGCGATCGCGTACCCGCAGAAGATCACCAGCAGGAAGCCGAGCAGCCAGCGCAGCTGCAGCAGTGGGCTGGTGTCGCCGAGGTAGGCGCGCGGGCTGTCCGGGCTGACCATCCGGGCCGGCGAGACCGTGCCCGGCACCCGATGGGCCGGACCGACCCCGAGCAGCGTGACCCGGCTGATCGTGAACCCACCGTCGGCCTCGGCGAACCGGCCGACGCAGTGCTGGGTGACGCCGGAGCTGGTGCAGTTCGTGACGGTCGCGTAACCCCGGTCGCCGTGGCCCATGGCCAGCCAGAACGGCTCGGCGCTGACCCAGGCGAAGAACGCGGCGAGCAGGCCGAGCGCGATCAGCGAGGCCGACGCGGCCACGGGGGTGCGCGAGGCGGCCCGGCGGGTGCCGCGGCGGGTGACCGCGTGGGCCGGGCCCGCCGGCGGCAGCGGCTCGGTGATCTGGTCGGGGTCGTTCTGCCAGAACGGCGAGTTCTCCAGCCGTTCCAGCCGCGCGTCGGTCTCCGGGTCGCCGGTGGGGCGGGGTAGCGGCTCGGTCGGGTGAACCCGCGACTCGGCCGGGTGACCGGTGGCCGGTTGCGAGCCGCGGTTCTGCCGGGCAAGCCCGGGGATCGGGCCGTGCGGGGGCGCGATCGGCTCGGGTGGCTCGGCGGTCGGGGTCGGCTCGAGCGGCACGGTGGGCCGGTTGCGGGCGCTCGGCTCGGGAAGCACCATCACGTCCGGCTCGTCTTCTTGCGCGGGCTCGTCCTTCTCCGCGGGCTTGCCGTCGACCATTTTGTGTTCGGACGTGGTCTCGACGGCCCAGTCCGCGACCACCTCGCCCGTCATGGTCTTCGCCGGTGACTGCTCGTCCGCGGCGACCGTGGCCGCGGTCCGCCGGGGCCGGTGGCCGCGCGGGGGCCGCATCGGGTCGTACCGGTGCGCGTCGGCCCGGTCGTGGTCGCGCTCCACCATCGGCGGGTCGACGAGGGGATCCAGCTGCCGCGTCGCGTCGTGGACGCCGGCGGCGTGCGCCTGCGCCGCCTCGCCGGTGTGTCGCGGCCCGGCCTCGCCGGGTGGCAGCAGCGTTCCCGTGCCGCCCGCCGCGGCCTCCGCCTGATGCCGGGGCGGGCGCCGGCGCGGGCTGCGGGAGCGTCCGGTCGGCGGGTCGGTCGGGTCCCGGTCGGTCTCGCCGCGCCACCATCCGGGGTCGGGGTCGGAGAACGACCAGGGGCTGCCCTCGTTGGGGGGCTTCTCCCCAGGTTGCGGCGTCTCTCCGATCACGGCTCCATTGGACAACGCGGTTGGCCGGTGATCACGCACAATTCGGGCGTGTCGCCATAAATGACTATCTCGCCGTGGGCAGAACGAATCCGTTCGCAAGCCACCCGCGCCGCTCACTACTCTTAGGAACCATGAGTCACGTTCTCGCCGCGGTCGCCTGGCCCTACGCCAACGGCCCGCGCCACATCGGTCATGTCTCCGGCTTCGGGGTGCCCTCCGACGTTTTCAGCCGGTACATGCGGATGTCCGGCCACGACGTGCTCATGGTCTCGGGCACCGACGAGCACGGCACGCCGATCCAGGTGCAGGCCGACGCCGACGGGGTGACCCCGCGCGAGCTCGCCGACCGGTACAACCGCGTCATCGTGGAGGACCTGCACGGCCTCGGCCTGACCTACGACCTGTTCACCCGTACGACGACCCGCAACCACTACGCGGTGGTGCAGGAGCTGTTCGGCGTCCTGTTCAAGAACGGGTACATCGTCCGGCGCACCACGCTGGGCGCGATCTCGCCGTCGACCGGGCGCACCCTGCCCGACCGTTACATCGAGGGCACCTGCCCGATCTGCGGCTACGAGAGCGCCCGCGGCGACCAGTGCGACAACTGCGGCAACCAGCTCGACCCGGAACAGCTGATCAACCCGCGGTCGAAGATCAACGGCGAGACCCCGGAGTTCGTCGAGACCGAGCACTTCTTCCTCGACCTGCCGGCCTTCGCGCAGGCGATCGGGCACTGGCTCGACCAGCGGGAGAACTGGCGTCCCAACGTCCTGAAATTCTCCCGCAACCTGCTCGACGACCTGCAGCCCCGGGCGATCACCCGCGACCTGGAGTGGGGCGTGCCGATCCCGCTCGACGACTGGCGCGACCGCACCGACAAGCGCATCTACGTCTGGTTCGACGCGGTCATCGGTTACCTCTCCGCCTCGATCGAGTGGGCCCGCCGGACCGGCGACCCGGAGGCGTGGCGGCAGTGGTGGTCGGCCGACGGCCTGGGCAAGGACGCGCAGTCGTACTACTTCATGGGGAAAGACAACATCGTCTTCCACTCGGTGATCTGGCCGGCGCTGCTGCTGGGTTACTCGGGCGAGGGCGACCGGGGCGGCGAGCCGGGCGAGCTGGGCCGGCTCAACCTGCCCACCGAGGTCGTCTCCAGCGAATACCTCACGATGGAGGGCAAGAAGTTCTCCTCGTCGCGGCGGGTCGTCATCTACGTGCGCGACTTCCTGGAGCGCTACGACGCCGACGCCCTGCGGTACTTCATCGCCGCGGCCGGCCCCGAGTCGACCGACACCGACTTCACCTGGGCCGAGTTCGTCCGCCGCAACAACGACGAGCTGGTCGCCGGCTGGGGCAACCTGGTCAACCGCTCGATCTCGCTGGCCGCGAAAAACTTCGGCGAGATCCCCGCGGCCGGCCCGCTCACCCCGGAGGACGAGGCTCTGCTCGCCGTGGCCAAGGCCGGTTTCGGCTCGGTCGGCGAGCTGATCGGCAAGCACCGGCAGAAAGCGGCGATCGGCGAGGCGATGCGCGTGGTCGCCGAGGCGAACAAATACCTCTCCGACCAGGCGCCGTGGAAACTGAAGGCCGAGGAGGACAAGCCCCGTCAGGCCACCATCCTGCACGTGGCGCTGCAGGTGGTCAGCGACGCGAACACGTTGCTGACCCCGTTCCTGCCGCACTCCGCGCAGAAGGTGTTCGAGCTGCTCGGCGGCGAGGGCGTGCACGCGCCGATGCCGCGCATCGAGCAGGTCGACGACCTCGACGGCGGCCCGTCCTACCCCGTGCTGACCGGTGACTACACGGTCGGCGCCAAGTGGGAGTCGGTCCCGCTGGTCGCCGGCACCCCGCTCGCGCCTCCGAAGCCGGTCTTCCGCAAGCTCGAGCCCTCCGTCGTCGACGAAGAGCTCGCCCGGCTCGAGGGCTGAGGTTTCCTCGCGACATCCCCTACGCGCTCAGAGCACGTAGGGGATGTCGGCGATGTGGTGGTCCAGGAGCTCGCCGACCGGGGCCCAGGTCTCGTAGACGCCGCGCTCGTAGCAGCGGGCGCCGGTCGCGTTGAGCGCGTCGACGTCCGGGCGCACCAGCCGCAGCCGGGCCCAGCTGTCGTCGCGCTGCAGCACCCAGCACGGCACGTTGCGCCACAGGGCCTGCTCGGCGCGGCGGCTCAGCGTGCTCACCGGGTACCGGGCGGCTCGGGTCAGCGCGCGGACGCGGAACTCGTCGGGCGGGTCGGCGACCGCCTCGTACTCCTTGTCCTTGATCCGGCCGACCAGCTTGCTCGATCCGGGTGTCGTGCACGGCACGTACTCCCGGTCGGGGCTGACGCCGGGCAGGTTGTCCAGCAGCGGCCGCCAGCGCGGGCCGGCCAGCCGCAGCCAGCCGTGCTGCTCCGGCTGGTAGGTGTACAGCAAAATCTCCTCGCCGCCGGGCACGTACGCGATGATCTGCGCGTTCGCCGGGATCGGCAGGTCGGTGAAGCCCGCGGTGATGTACTCCGGGATGAGGTCGTCGGTGCTCGGGCTGAACCCGGTGCCCAGCACCATCGCCCCGACCCGCGAGTGCGCCGGCAGCAGCGCCAGCCCCGGCTGTGCGGGCCCGGCCGGGACCTCGTAGTCGAGCGGGTCCACCGCGCGCCAGCGCAACGCGTACGCGACCTCGGGGTTCTCCTCGGCGCCGTCGGTGGCCAGCAGCGTCAGTTCGCGCGGGTCGTGCAGGTGCGCGATGTCGCAGGCGCGGTAGCAGAAGCCGTACGGAAGCCAGCCGCCGAGATGCCCGGCGACCTGGGCCGGGGAAAGTACCTTGGTCATCCTCGTGCCGCGCCGGATCGCCGCGGTCGCCCGGATGCGCTGCAGCATCACGTCGTCGCGGTACGCAGCGGACTGGCTCATCCGCTGGACCTGGGTCCAGCCGAGGTCGCGGCGCAGGGGCGCCGACAGGGGCGGCTCTAGGGGATCAGCGCCGACCGCGCTGTCCTCGCCGGTCAAGGTCACCCGGCGCAAACTAAGCGACAACAGTGGATACCAGGTGAACAAACGGTTGCGTCCAGGCGTAAGTGCAGAATGTCTCACATGCCTTCGACACCGTCCCAGTCCCGCCAGGACAAGGAAGCCCGCCGCCGGGGGGAGTTTCCCGCCGCGCCCGAGCCGTTGTCCGTTCCGGTCTTCGACAGCCACACCCACCTGGATCTGACGATTCAGGAGGCCGGAGTGCCCGGCGGCGGCGACGGCGACCCGATCGACGCGCTGATCGGCGCGGCCGCGAAGTCCGGTATCGATCGGCTGGTTCAGGTCGGTGTGGATGTCCCGTCGTCGCGCTGGAGCGCCGACCTGGCCGCCCGGAACGAGTCCGTTCTCGCGGCCGTCGCCATTCACCCGAACGAGGCGCCCCGCCTGTCCGACCTTGACGCCGCGCTCCGCGAGATCGAGGCGCTGGCCGCCCAGCCGCGGGTGCGGGGCATCGGCGAGACCGGCCTCGACACGTTCCGCACCGGCGACGACGGCCGCCTCGCGCAGGAGGACAGCTTCCGGGCGCACATCGCGATCGCCAAGCGGCACGGCAAGGCGCTGATCATCCACGACCGGGACGCGCACCGCGACGTGCTGCGCGTGCTCGACGAGGAGGGCGCGCCCGACACGGTGGTCATGCACTGCTTCTCCGGCGATCCCGACTTCGCCGCCGAGTGCGTGCTGCGCGGGTACCACCTCAGCTTCGCGGGCACGGTCACCTTCGCCAGCGCCGGCCCGCTGCGGGCGGCCGCCGAGATCACCCCGGCCGAGCAGATCATGGTCGAGACCGACGCGCCGTACCTGACGCCGGTGCCGCATCGCGGCCGGCCGAACGCCTCGTACCTGATCCCGCTGACCGTGCGCTCGCTCGCCGAGACCCGCGGC
This sequence comes from Paractinoplanes globisporus DSM 43857, assembly GCF_000379645.1. Classification (GTDB taxonomy): domain Bacteria; phylum Actinomycetota; class Actinomycetes; order Mycobacteriales; family Micromonosporaceae; genus Actinoplanes; species Actinoplanes globisporus. The sequence goes on along the minus strand of NZ_KB903306.1, from coordinate 142,912 downwards.
GACGACGTTGACGCCCTGTGCGCGGCGATCTCGGCCAACGGCGAGCGTGTCTTCGGACCCTGGCGCTAGTCCTCGATCACCCAGGCGGAGACACCGAGCAGCTCGCCGAGGCGTCGCACCGTCTCGGCGAACGACCCGGGCGCCGCGTTCAACGGCCCCCGGGAGACGAAGCGAACCGCCCAGCCGCGCCCCTGCGCCACGTTGAAGATCCGATGCACCACCCGGCTGCCGCGCGGATCGGGCTCCACCGAGGTGACCCCGCGGTACCACCACTCGCCCTGCAGAGCCACCTCGCGGTTCGCCCGGTCCACCGACACCGTCAGCCGGCTGCCGTCCTTGACCACCACGAAGTCGTCGCCGGTGTCGCTCTCAGTCACCTCGCCGGTGGCCGCCATCGGCGACCGGCCGCCCGGGCGCACATCGAGCAGCAGCTCGGCCACCCGGTCGGGCGGCGCCTCGACGACCGCCCGCAGTTCGAGCAACTCGGTCATTCCTGCTTTCTACCCCGTCGCGTCCAGCCCGGCCCGTGCCCGGCCGTAGGCTCTGACCCCATGGCTGACGCACTGCTCGGCCCGGCGGAGATCCGGGAGCTCGCGGCCCGCCTCGGCGTGTCCCCGACCAAGAAGCTCGGCCAGAACTTCCTGCACGACCCCAACACGATCCGCCGCATCGTGGCCGCCGCCGGCCTGCGCCCCGACGACGTGGCCCTCGAGGTCGGCCCCGGCCTCGGCTCGCTCACCCTCGGCCTGGTCACCGCCGTCCGGCACGTGCACGCGGTCGAGATCGACCGGAAGCTCGCCGCCGCCCTCCCGGCCACGGTCACGGCGGCGAACCTGACCGTCCACCCGGCCGACGCGATGCGGGTCACCGCCGCCGACTTCGACCCCGCGCCCACCATGCTGGTCGCGAACCTGCCGTACAACGTGGCCGTTCCGGTCGTGCTGCACCTGCTCGCCGGCCTGCCGTCGCTGCGCGGGGGCCTGGTGATGGTGCAGAAGGAGGTCGCCGACCGGCTCACCGCCGGTCCGGGGTCCAAGGTGTACGGGGTGCCGTCGGTGAAACTGGCCTGGTACGCCGACGCCCGCCCGGCCGGCAAGGTCCCGCCCGCGGTGTTCTGGCCGGTGCCCAACGTGGATTCCGGACTCGTGGCGTTCAGCCGGCGTAACCCACCGAGGGGGGACATCGACCGCGCTGATGTCTTCGCGATCGTCGACGCCGCGTTCGCCCAGCGCCGCAAGACCCTCCGCGCCGCCCTGGCCGGCTGGGCCGGCGGGCCCGACCGCGCCGAAAAGGTGCTGGTAGCCGCCGGAATCAGCCCCCAGGCCCGCGGCGAGTCCCTCACCGTCGCCCAGTTCGCCGAGATAGCGGCCGCGGCAAAACTGTCAGGCGTCAGCGGTAAGCTCAGCGCGTCCGGCAGGCAGCCCGAGGAGGTGGACTCATGACCGCGGAACTGATCGGTCCCGTGAGCTGGTCGCCCAACCCCGCACGGCAGCGGCTGGGCACTCCGTGACGGAGGCGTGGGGGCCGGACGACGATGAGCCACGCCGGCACAGCGGACCGGTTCGGGTGCGTGTGCCCGCCAAAATCAACCTGCATCTCGGGGTGGGGCCACTGCGCCCCGATGGGTACCACGAGCTGAACACGATCTATCACGCGATCAGCCTGTTCGACGAGCTGACAGCGCGGCCGGGCGACACGCTCGCTTTGACCATGGAGGGCGAGGGCGCCGGGTCGCTGGCGCTCGACGAGAGCAACCTGATCATCCGGGCCGCGCGGGCGCTCGCGGCACGCACCCGGGTGCCGGCGCACGCCCGGCTGCACCTGCGCAAGTCGATCCCGCTCGCCGCCGGGCTGGCCGGTGGCAGCGCCGACGCGGCGGCCACCCTGCTCGCCTGTGACCTGCTGTGGGGCACCGGCATGTCGCGCGACGAGCTCGCCGAGGTGGGGGCGACGCTCGGCTCCGACGTGCCGTTCCTGCTGCACGGCGGCACCGCCCTGGGCACCGGGCACGGCGAGTCGGTCAGCCCGATCCTGGCCCGGCCCACCACCTGGCACTGGGTGGTCGCCCTGGCCGACGGCGGCCTGTCCACCCCCGAGGTCTACCGCAAGCTCGACGAGCTGCGCGACAGCCCGTTCCCGCCCAAGGCCCTCGCCGGCGCCGACGACCTGATGACCGCCCTGCGCCAGCGCGACCCGGCCGTGCTCGGCGCCGCCCTCGGCAACGACCTGCAGCCTGCCGCCCTGGCCCTGCGCCCCGACCTGACCGCCGTCCTCGACGCCGGCCGGGAAGCGGGCGCCCTGGCCGGCCTGGTCTCCGGCTCCGGGCCCACCTGCGTCTTCCTCGCCGCCGACGCCGCGCACGCCGAGCGCCTGGCCGCCGCTCTCGACACGGCCGCCATCTGCCGCGAGGCCGTCACCGCCCGCGGCCCGATGCCCGGTGCCCGGGTAACGTAGTTCGCATCGTGGCCAACATCATCAACCTGGACCGGGTCAGCAAGGGATACGGCGCTGCCGGTCAGCTGCTCACCGACGTTTCGCTGGGGCTGGACGACGACGCCCGGGTGGGCGTCGTCGGCCTCAACGGAGCGGGAAAATCGACCCTGCTGCGGCTGCTCGCCAAGTCGGAAGAGCCCGACTCGGGGCGGGTGACGCACCGGCGTGACCTGCGGGTCGCCACGCTGCCGCAGACGCTCGACCTCGCCGCCGACGCCACCGTGCGCGACGTGGTGGTGGGCACGGCCTGGCTCGAGCGGGGCATGGGCGCCGAGCACGAGTGGGCCGGCGACGCGGGCGTGCGCGCCATCCTCGACGGGCTCGGGATGGGTTATCTAGGGCTCGATTCGGCGGTCGGGCCGATGTCCGGCGGCGAGCGGCGCCGGGTGGCCCTGGCCGCGCTGCTCGTGCGGCAGAGCGACCTGCTGATCCTCGACGAGCCCACCAACCACCTCGACGTGGCCGGGGTCGACTGGCTCGCCCGCCACCTCCTGACCCGGCGCGGCGCGCTGTGCGTCGTCACCCACGACCGGTGGTTCCTCGACGCCGTCTGCACCGCGACCTGGGAGGTCGTCGACGAGCAGGTCTTCGCGTACGAGGGCGGCTACGCCGCCTGGACCCTCACGCGCGCCGAGCGGCAGCGGGTCGCGGCGGCCGTCGAGGCGCGGCGGCAAAACCTGCTGCGCAAAGAGATCGCCTGGCTGCGCCGCGGCCCGCCGGCGCGCACGTCGAAACCGCAGTTCCGGATCGACGCGGCAAACGCGCTCATCGCCGACGTGCCGCCCGTGCGCGACACGGTCAGCCTGCGGCGGCTGGCCGTCACCCGGCTCGGCAAGCAGGTCTACGACCTCGAGGACGTCACGCTCACCGCGGGCAGCAAACCCATCCTCGACGGGCTCACCTGGCAGGTCGGACCGGGCGACCGGATCGCGATCCTCGGCGCCAACGGGGCCGGCAAGACCACGCTGCTGCGACTGCTCGCCGGCATCACCACGCCGGCCGCCGGGCGGCTGGTCACCGGGTCGACCGTGCGGTCGGCGTTCCTCTCCCAGGAGCTCAAGGAGCTGCCGGGCGAGTTGCGGCTGCTCGAGGCCGTCGAGGAAGTCGCCAAGCGGGTCAGGCTCGGCGACCGGGAGCTGACGGCCGGGCAACTGGCCGAGGTGTTCGGCTTCACCGACAAGCGCATCTGGACGCCGGTGAGCGACCTGTCCGGCGGCGAGCGGCGGCGGCTGCAGCTGCTGCGCCTGCTGGCGGCCGAGCCGAACGTGCTGCTGCTCGACGAGCCCACCAACGACCTCGACACCGACACCCTGGCCGCGCTGGAAGACCTTCTGGATTCCTGGCCGGGCACGATGATCGTGGCGAGTCACGACCGCTACCTCGTCGAGCGGGTCACCGACACCGCGTACGGGCTGTTCGGCGACGGCCGCCTCGTGCACCTGCCCGGGGGCGTCGACGACTACCTCGCGCGGAACGCGGGTCGTCTTCTGGGGGGCGTACGGGAAACGCAAGCGCAAGCGACACCAAGCGTGACCGGCCTCACGGCGGGTGAGTTGCGCCAAGCTCGCAAAGATCTTGCCCGGCTGGAACGGCAGCTCGGCAAGCTCGAGGAGCGGATCCTCAAAATCAACGAGTCGCTGGCCGAGCACGGCAGCGACTACGGCAAGCTCGTCGAGCTCGAAGCCCAGCTCAAGGCCGCCCAGGAGGAACGGGGACAGGTCGAGGAAGCCTGGCTCGAACTCGCCGAACAGGTGCCCGAAAGCTGACCTGGGGGGTGTGCCTGCGCCGCTTGACCGGGATACGCGAGAATCGGCGGGGACAACACCTGACCTTGGAGACGGACACTATGGCGCACAACCCCGTCAACCACCCGCTGCGGCCGCTGTACCGCGTTGTCGGCTTTCTCGCCGGCGCCTACCTGGTCGTGTTCGGGATCGTCGGACTGATCCAGACCTCCGGCGAGGACTTCACCGGCGCCAACGACAAGACCGTCCTGGGTCAGGGCGCCAACCTGCTGCTGTCGATCATCATGCTGGCCGTCGGCGCGATCGTGATCATCGCGACGCTGATCGGGCGCAACCTCGACACCGCCGCCGACAAATACCTCGGCTGGGGCCTGCTCGTGCTCGGCACGTACGGCCTCGCCTTCAGCCGCACCGACGCCAACCTCTTCGGCCAGGACATCCACACGGTGATCGTCACCTACATCGTGGGCATCGCGCTGATCACGACCAGCCTGTACAGCAAGGTCGCGCCGGTCGAGCAGGCCGGAGCGCCCCGGCAGGTACGAGAGGGCCGCACCGCCTGATCGCGGGCGCTATTTCGTCCTCCGGCGCTATTTCGTCCTCCGGCGCTATTTCGTCTTCCGGCGCTATTTCGTCTTGCGGGTCAGGAGCGTGGGCTTCGGCTCGAGATGAGACAGGCCGTTCCACGCCAGATTGACCAGGTGGGCGGCCACCATCTCCTTCTTCGGCTTGCGCGCCTCCCGCCACCACTGGCCGACCAGCGCCACCATGCCCACCAGCGCCTGCGAATACAGCTCGGCGAATTTCGGGTCCAGCCCCCGGCGCTTGAACTCGTCACCCAGGATGTGCTCCACCTGATGGGCCACGTCGTTCATGACGCTCGAGAAGTTCCCGGCCGGCGACAACACCGGCGACTCCCGCACCAGCACCCGGAAGCCGTGCGGCTCGTCCTCGATGTAGTCCAGCAGGGCCAGCGCCGCCTGCTCCAGCAGCTCCCGCGGATGGCCCGCGGTCAGCGCCGCGGCGATCCGATCGAGCAGCGAGCGCACCTCGCGGTCGACCACCACCGCGTACAGGCCCTCCTTGCCGCCGAAGTGCTCGTACACCACCGGTTTCGACACCTTCGCCCGGGCCGCGACCTCTTCCACACTGGTCGCGTCGAATCCCCGCTCGGCGAACAACTGCCGCCCGATCGCGATCAGCTGCTCTCGGCGCTGCGCGGCCGACATACGCACCCTGGGGGTCGACGCCGGCCGCTGTCGCCGCACACGATGTTGCTCGTCGCTGCTGTCGCCAGTCTCGGTCACCTGGCCATCCTGCCAGTTGTGCCCTTTGTCCATCTCCCCCGTGGCAGCGGTCACGCTTTGATCATCTTTGTCGCGAGCCGTTCCCGGTTCGGCCACTTCACCGCCGACGCCCAGCCGGCCTTCTCGAAAAGCCAGATCAGACGGGCCGAGATGTCGACCTGACCGCGCAGCACACCGTGCCGGGCGCAGGTCGGGTCGGCGTGGTGCAGGTTGTGCCAGCTTTCCCCGAACGAGATGATCGCGAGCGGCCAGAAGTTCGACGCCTTGTCCCCGTTGCGTACCTCGAACGGGCGCTCGCCGTACACGTGACACACCGAGTTGATCGACCACGTGATGTGGTGCAGCAGGCCGATCCGCACGATCCCCGCCCAGAAGAACGCGGTCAGCGCGCCCTGCCACGACCAGGTCACCAGGCCGCCGATCAGCGCCGGGCCCAGCGTCGAGAAGATCACCATCGCGGGGAAGAGCTTGTCGACCCGGTTGATGTCCTTGTCGGCCAGCAGGTCCGGCGCGAAACGCTCCCGGTTCGACAGCTCGCGGCTGAACATCCAGCCCATGTGCGCGAACCAGAGGCCCTTGGTCAGCGCCCAGTAGCCGGTGCCGTACCGCCACGGCGAGTGCGGGTCACCCTCCTGGTCGCTGAACATGTGGTGGCGGCGGTGGTCGGCCACCCACTGGATGATGTTGCCCTCGATCGCGAGCGAGCCCGCCAACGCCAGGGTGATCCGCAGCCAGCGCTTCGCCTTGAACGAGCCGTGCGTGAAGTACCGGTGGAACCCGACCGTGATGCCCAGACCCGACACCAGGTAGAACACGGCGCCGATGGCGATGTCGGTCCACGACAGCCAGCCACCCCAGGCGACCGGCACGGCGGCGAGCACCGCCAGGAACGGGACGACCACGAACGCGTACAGGGCGACGAGGATGCCGCGCGACTGCGGGCCCTCGGTGAGCGGCTTGGGACCGGCCTGCGGTGCGGCCTCGGCGGTGGTAGTCATGACACCTCGCTGATCTTGGGGACGGGGCTGGGCGGGCGCGGGGGTTCGGCTTTTCCGGCGGGGAGATCAAGTACTTACGCCTACGTTACCGTAACTTACGCCACCGTAGCCTGAGTCGGGCGCGACTCCAAGGGCCTGAGTCAAACGAATTTGGCACACCTACGGCCTTACAGCCAAGCGTCCACCCGTCCTAATGTAGGAACAGAACAACGAAGGACGGGAGTGATGATCAGATGAACGGGGACCCAAGACGAGAAGAAGCACGACGCCTGCGGATCGACCCAGGCATGTCGCGCTCGCAGTTGAAGCAGCATTTCGGGGTGGGCGACGGCACGCTGAGCGAGTGGTTGCGCGGGCTGGAGCCGCCCGCGTGGACGCAGCGGCCGAACGCCAAGGACGACCTGCGCGAGCTGGCGATCGAACTGCGTCGTGCCGGGTGCTCGGTGCCGAAGATCGCTGTTGAGCTGAGCGTTTCGAAATCCACCGCATATCTCTGGACGAAGCACATCCCACTGGACCGAACTCCCGCCGAGCGGGAGGAGCGCCAACGCCGTCACATGGAGCACATGAGGGAGGCACGTTGGGAGCCGCACCGGAGGGCCCGCGATGCCGACCGTGCGGCCATCGGTACGCGGCTTGGCGAATGGGTCGGCGAGCTGTCAGACCGTGAGCTGCTTCTCGCCGGCGCGGTTGCGTACTGGTGCGAGGGCGCGAAGGAGAAGCCCTGGCATCAGACAACCCTGAGTCTTTTGTTCATCAACAGCGATCCGCGCTTGATCCTGCTGTTTCTTCGGTATGTCGAGCTCCTGGGGGTCGAGCCGGCCCGGCTTACCTACCGTCTGAGCATCCATGAGACGGCCGATGTGCCGGCGGCCACCGAGTGGTGGTCCGAGGTGGTCGGTGTGCCTGCCGAGCGATTCCGCCGCCCGACCCTGAAGAAGCACATGCCTTCCACCGTTCGGCGGAACGTCGGAGATTCCTACCGAGGCTGCCTGATCGTCTACGTGCCGAAGTCAAGCCGTCTCTACTGGGAGGTCGAGGGAGTGATGGGCGGGATCGCGGCGAGTGGCGATCGGTGGCGTGCCGCTAGGATGTGACAGGAGGTCATCGCCCGAGAGGGAAATGTCCAAAATAGGTCCCGGATCGTCTAATGGTAGGACCACGGCTTTTGGCGCCGTTTATAGGGGTTCGAGTCCTCTTCCGGGAGCAGTGCGCCTTGCGGCTGTATTGTCGCCGCCTCCGTAAGTGCTAAAGCGAACAATGGAGTCCCGCGTGAGCCAGGCCCCTCGTCGTACCGTTGTTGTTCTTGCCGCCGGGGAGGGTAAGCGGATGAAGTCCGCTACTCCCAAGGTGTTGCATCCGCTGCTGGGGCGGTCGTTGCTCGGGCACGTGCTGGTCGCGGCCGGGGCGGCTGAGGCGGAGCAGACGGTTGTGGTGGTGGGGCACCAGGCCGACCAGGTTCGTGAGCATCTGGCCGAGGTGGCGCCGGCGGCCGTGCCGGTGTTGCAGGCCGTGCAGAACGGGACGGGGCATGCGGTGCGGATCGCGCTGGATGCGGTGCCCGAGGCCGCGGGAACCGTGGTGGTGCTCAACGGTGACGTTCCGCTGTTGCGGGCCGAGACGGTGGCGCGCCTGATCGGGGAGCACGAGTCGGCCTCGCGCGCGGCGACCGTGCTGGCCGCCGCGGTCGACGACCCGGCGGGGCTGGGGCGGATAGTGCGGGATGCCGGCGGTGGGCTGGCGCGGATCGTGGAGGAGCGGGACGCGTCGGCCGAGGAGCGGGCGATCCGGGAGATCAACGCCGGGATCTACGTGTTCGACGTGTCGTCCCTGCGTGAGGCGCTGGGGAAGCTGTCCACCGACAACGATCAGGGCGAGGAATACCTCACGGACGTGTTCGGCCTGCTGGTCGAGGTGGGTAGCCCGGTGGGCGTGTTTGTGGCGCCGGATGCCGACGAGACGCTGGGTGTGAACGACCGGGCTCAGCTGGCGGAATTGCGCGCGCTGCTGCGTGACCGGGTGAACACGGCGTGGATGCGGTCGGGGGTGTCGATTCTCGATCCGGCCACGGCGTGGATCGATGTGACCGTCTCGCTGGAGCCGGATGCGGTGATCGACCAGAACACGCAGCTGCGCGGCACGTCGTCGGTGGCCTCGGGCGCGGTGATCGGGCCGGACACGACGCTGATCGACACCTCCGTCGGCGAGGGTGCGACCGTGCTGCGGGCGCACGCGGTTGGTGCGGAGATCGGTGCGCAGGCGTCGGTCGGTCCTTTCTCCTATCTGCGGCCGGGCACGCGGCTGGGGCGGAAGTCGAAGATCGGTGGCTTTGTCGAGGCGAAGAACTCGGAGCTCGGCGAGGGCGCGAAGGTCCCGCATCTGTCGTATGTGGGTGACGCCACCATCGGCGCGAGGGCGAACGTCGGCGCGGGGACGATCGTGGCGAACTACGACGGGGTGCGGAAGAGCCGGACGACGATCGGCGAGGCCGCCTTCGTCGGGTCGGACACGGTGCTGATCGCTCCGGTGGAGGTGGGCCCGGGCGCCTATGTGGCCGCGGGGTCGACGATCGCGTCGGATGTGCCGCCGGGGAGCCTGGGTGTGGCGCGGGCGCAGCAGCAGCGGAACGTGGAGGGCTGGACCGCGAAGCGCCGGCCGGGGACGCCGTCGGCGGAGGCGGCCGAGCGGGCGTCGGCGGGGGACGGGGAAGTTTCCGAGGCCGAGTAGGGCGGGAAGCCCTCGCGCCGGGGCGTGTCATAGGGGAGGCTGGGCTGGCGGGGTGGGTGAGGCATCCCACCCGGCAGGCTGGGCGCATGGCAGGTCGGTGGCCTCGGGGGATACTTCAGGTGACTAACCCCCTCGATCCAACGGGAGCAGCGAGCCGATGGGCAGCATCGTCGCGGAGAACCGTAAGAGCCTGATGCTTTTCTCCGGCCGGGGTTTCCCGGAATTGGCGGAGGAGATCGGCCAGGTGCTGGGCGTGGGGCCGACGCCGTCGGACTCGTACGAGTTCGCGAACGGCGAGATCTTCGTGCGGTACCGGGATTCGGTACGCGGGTCGGATGCCTTCGTCGTGCAGTCGATGACGGAGGGCGTGAACCGGTGGGTCATGGAGACCCTCATCATGATCGACGCGTTGAAGCGGGGATCGGCGAAGCGGATCACCGTGGTGTTGCCGTTCTATCCGTACGCGCGGCAGGACAAGAAGCACCGGGGCCGTGAGCCGATCTCGGCGCGGCTGGTGGCCGACCTGCTGAAGACGGCCGGGGCGAACCGCATTCTGACGGTCGACCTGCACACGGCGCAGATCCAGGGTTTCTTCGACGGTCCGGTGGATCACCTGTTCGCGATGGACATCCTGGCCGAGCACGTGGAGCGGAAGTTCGCGGGCCGGCCGCTGACGGTGGTGGCGCCGGACTCGGGCCGGGTGCGGGTGGCGGAGCGGTGGACGGACCGGCTGGGCGGGTGCCCGCTGGCGTTCATCCACAAGACGCGTGACCCGTTGAAGCCGAACCAGGTGGTGGCGAACCGGGTGGTCGGCGAGGTGGAGGGCCGGGTGTGCCTGATCGTCGACGACATGATCGACACGGGCGGGACGATCACGAAGGCCGCGGACATCCTGTTCGATGAGGGCGCGGCGGACGTGATCGTGGCCTCGACGCACGCGTTGCTGTCCGACCCGGCGACCGAGCGGTTGAAGAACAGCCGCATCTCGGAGCTGGTGGTGACGAACACGTTGCCGCTGCCGCCGGAGAAGAGGCTCGACAAGATCACCGTGTTGTCGATCGCGCCGCTGCTGGCGCGGGCGATCCGCGAGGTCTTCGATGACGGTTCCGTCACCACTCTGTTCGGTGGATTGAGCTGATTTGAGGGCATAGTCCCGATGCAAGTTGCATCGGGGGCGTGAACCTTTGCGGGGTGGCCATACCCGCTGAGGAGCTGCGTCGCGCGGAGGGTAGGATAGTGCGGTTGCCACGGCGAGGGTGCCCCGCGGTCTGCTGAGCTTCGCAGCCGCTCGGAGGCACCGTGATCGACGCGGTGCTCCGGGCCTGTGCCCAGCGCGCCTTCCCTTGCCCGGCAGCGCCGACGAACGGCCTTCGGCCGTACGCCACTGCCGGACCCAGCAGCCCGCCGACTTACGACGCAGCCCGATCGAAGAGTTTCAGGAGTTTCCCCGTGTCCGAGGTAAAGATCAGCGCCGAGCCCCGCACCGAGTTCGGCAAGGGTGGTGCCCGCCGCACGCGCCGGGCCGGTTTGGTGCCCGCCGTGCTGTACGGCCACGGCGAGAAGCCGCAGCACATCGCGCTGCCGGCCCGTGAGTTCGCGGCTGCCATCCGGCACGGCGGGCTCAACCAGGTCTTCACGATCGACATCAACGGCGCGTCGGGCACCACGCTCGCGCTGCCGAAGGCGATTCAGCGCGACCCGATCAAGGACACGTACGAGCACGTGGACCTGCTGATCGTGAAGCGCGGCGAGAAGGTCCAGGTCGACGTCCCGGTGACGCTGACCGGTGAGGCCGCTCGGAACACGCTGGTCGTGCACGAGTCGACGACCCTGGCCGTGGTGGCCGAGGCCATGCACCTGCCGTCGGGCTTCGAGGTCTCGATCGAGGGCCTGGAGGCCGGCACGCAGGTGACCGCCGGCGACGTGACGCTGCCGGCCGGCTCGGAGCTGGCCGTGGACCCCGATTTCGTGCTCGCGATCATCTCGCAGGCGCAGACCGCCGAGCAGCTCGAGGGTGGCGAGCCCACCGCTGCCGCCGAGGGCGAGGCCGAGGCTGCCGCCGAGGGCGCGTCGGAGGAGTAATACTCCGCTCGGCGGAGCAGGCAGTGATCAGGGAAAGCGCCCCGGGTGGGCGCTTTCCCTGACGTGCGTCTGGAGGGCGGACAATCGTGAGCGACGACGCGCCGTGGCTGGTGGTCGGCCTGGGCAATCCGGGCAAGGAGTACGCCGGTAACCGGCACAATGTGGGCTTCATGGTGGCCGATGTGCTGGCGTCCCGGGTGGGCGGCAAGTTCGGCCGGTCGAAGCGCGCGCACGCCGAGGTGGCCGAGGGCCGGTTGGCCAATCAAAGCGGGTTCAGCGGCGGCCCGAAACTGGTGCTTTTGAAGCCGCTGACTTACATGAACCTGTCCGGCGCCCCGGTGGTCTCGCTGGCGCAGTTCTTCAAGGTGCCGGTCTCGAACGTGATTGCCGTGCATGATGAGCTTGACGTGCCGTTCGGGCAGGTGCGTGCCAAGCGGGGCGGCGGTGAGGGCGGACACAACGGGTTGCGTTCGATGTCCAAGTCGCTGTCGAGCAAGGAGTACGCGCGGGTCCGTTTCGGGATCGGGCGGCCGCCGGGCCGGCAGGATCCGGCGGACTACGTGCTGTCCGATTTCTCCGGCGCGGAGCGTAAGGAGCTGGAGTTCCTCGTCGACCGGGCCGCGGACGTCGTAGAGGCGATCGTGCTCGAGGGCGTCGAGTGGGCGCAGAACAAATACCACGGCGGTTGATCTCGCGGGGCCGGAACGGATAGATCCTTCGAGGGGTTTTGTCCGTCCTGCCATCCCGTGACGCTGGCCGCCGTCCGTGCGTTGGTCACACGTACGCACCACCGCGTGGTGCGGACGTGGCCGGCGCGACGGGGGGAGGGTTACGGGGTGCAGCAGGAGGCTGCCGAGGAGTCGGTGCTGACCGAGCCGACCGTGCTACTGCCGGAGATCCGGCCGGCGAAGCGGGGTCCGCGCCCGAACCGGCCGGCGGCGCGCCGGTCGACGCGCAACGGGAAGATCCCGGCGCCGGCGGTGATGCCGTTGAGTCCGCCGCCGTCGGGCGCGGGCACCCGTCAGGCGCCGCCGCCGAATCCGAAGCCGGACAACGCGCCGCCGCGGTCGGTGCTGGGCGCGCCGGACCGGGAGCGCAACCGGGCCGTCGACCGGCACTGGTCGAAGCGGCAGAACCAGTCGGCGGCGACCAGGCCGGTGGCCCGTCCGTTCGTGCGGGTGCGGGGGCGGCACGCGGCGATGTCGCGGCGGCAGCGCTGGGAGCGCCGGTACGTGCGGGCGCTGGTGGTGTGCGACCTGGTCGCGGGCACCACGGCCGGCGCGGTGACGTTCGGGCTGCGGTTCGGCGACGAGGTCACCGCGTACAACCGCGGCTACCTGATCCTCACCGCCCTGCTGCCGGTGCTGCTGCTGGCCGTGCTCGGGGTCTCCCGGGCGTACGAGCGAAGGTTTTTGTTTGTCGGCACCGATGAATATCAGCGGGTGTTGCGGGGTGGCGTCGGGCTGATCGCGGGGGCGGCGCTGGTGTCCTACGCGCTGGATCTCGACCTGGCGCGGGGCTACGTTCTCGCCGCCCTGCCGACTGCGATCGTGACGGCGGTGGTGTTGCGGTTCGTCCTGCGCAAGCGGTTGCACCTGGCCCGCTCGCGGGGGGAGAGCCTGCGCCGGGTGATCCTGGTCGGGCACGAGCTGTCGGTGACCGGGATGACCCGCCAGCTGCGCCGGGAGCGGTATCACGGCCTCGAGGTGGTGGGCGCGTGCCTGCCGCCGGGGCGCGACGGCGTCGGGCTGGGCGGGCCGCCGGTGTACGGCACGTTCGAGGACGTGGCGAACGCGGTCGAGCTGGCCGACGCGGACACGGTGGTGGTGCTCAGCTGCCCGGAGCTGGACGGGGCGGCGCTGCGCCGGCTGGCCTGGCGGCTGGAGCGCGACGAGGTCGACCTGATCGTGGCGAGCACGCTGGTGGACGTCGCCGGTGCCCGCACCACGATCCGGCCGTTCGACGGGCTGCCGATGCTGCACGTCGAGCATCCCCGGTTGTACGGCGGGTCGCGCCTGGTCAAGGAGCTCGTCGACCGGGTCGGCGCGCTGGCGCTGCTGGCCGCGTTCGGGCCGTTGCTGCTCGCCGTCGCACTGTGTGTGCGGATGACGTCGCGGGGGCCGGTACTCTTTCGTCAGGTGCGGGTCGGGCGGGACGGCAGCCTGTTCCGCATCTTCAAGTTCCGGAGCATGTATGTGGATGCCGAGGCGAGGCTCGCCGAGCTGCGGCATCTCAACGAGCACGACGGTGTGCTCTTCAAGATCCGCGACGACCCTCGGGTCACCCGGGTGGGCCGCTGGCTGCGCCGGTTCTCGCTGGACGAGCTTCCCCAGCTGCTGAACGTGGTGCTCGGGCAGATGTCGCTGGTGGGGCCGCGGCCGCCGCTGCCGGCGGAGGTGGCCTCGTACGCCGGTGACGTGCGTCGCCGTCTCGCGGTGAAGCCGGGCATGACGGGCCTTTGGCAGGTTTCCGGCCGATCGGACCTGCCGTGGGAGGAAGCCGTCAGGTTGGACCTGCGCTATGTGGAGAACTGGTCTCTCAGTTTGGACCTGGTGATCCTTTTGCGCACCATGACGGCCGTGGTGCGCTCGTCGGGGGCGTACTGACGTTGGAGGAAGGCTTTATGACCAGCGAGCGGACAGAGACGTCGCCGCGGATCGTCACCCAGCGGGAGGACGGCGCCGGCGCGCCGCCGGTGATCGACGCGGCCTTCGCCCGCTGGCTGGCGGAACGTGCCGGCCAGGTGTTGCTCCAGGTCCGCGAGGAGATGGGGTACGCGGACGGCAAGGCTCTGAAGACCGCGGGCGACCGGGCCGCGCACGACCTGCTGCGCGCCGAGCTCGCCCGGTGGCGCCCCGCCGACGCCGTTCTCTCCGAGGAGGACGATCACTCGCGGCTGGCCTGGCAGGACGCCGAGCCGGCGACACCCCGCCCGGAGCGGCTCGAGTCGACCCGGGTCTGGATCGTCGACCCGCTCGACGGGACCAGGGAGTTCTCCGAGGAGGGCCGCACCGACTGGGCCGTGCACGTCGCCCTCTGGAGCGCCGACTCGGCCAGCCCGAGCCACCTGGCCGCGGGCGCGGTCGCCATGCCCGCCCAGCACCGCACGGTCGCCACCGACCACCCGCCGGCGTACCCGCCGCTGCCGCCGGGTGACCCCCGCCCGATCCGGATCGCGGCCAGCCGCACCCGCCCGCCGGCGTTCGTGACCGAGCTGGCCGAGGAGATCGGGGCCGAGCTGGTGCCCATGGGATCGGCCGGCGTGAAGATCGCCGCGGTGATCAGCGGGGAGGCCGACGCCTACGTCCACGCGGGCGGCCAGTACGAGTGGGACTCGGCCGCTCCGGTCGCTGTGGCGCTGGCCACCGGCCTGCACGCTAGCCGAATCGACGGTTCTGCGCTGAAATACAACGAGGGCGATCCTAAGTTGCCGGACCTCGTGGTGTGCCGCAAGGATCTCGCTCCTCGGTTGCTTGCAGCGTTGCAGCGTCACCTCCCGTCAGAATGACGGTTCAACACGTGCAACACAGCCGTAAACCCCCGGAAAGGTCGGGAAACCGCATGAGCCAGGCAGGGCACTACCGCGTCTCACATCTGGATGCGCTCGAGGCCGAGAGCATCTTCGTCATGCGCGAGGTGATGGCCGAGTTCGAGCGCCCGGTCCTTCTCTTCTCGGGGGGCAAGGACTCGATCGTCATGCTCCGGCTGGCCGAGAAGGCGTTCGCCCCGGCCCGCATCCCGTTCCCGGTGATGCACATCGACACCGGGCACAACTTCCCCGAGGTCCTCGAGTTCCGCGACAGCCGGGTGGCCACGCTCGGGCTCAACCTGGTGATCGCCAGCGTGCAGGAGGCCATCGACACCGGCCTCGTGCGGGAGCTGCCGGACGGCACGCGCAACCGGATCCAGACGCCGGTGCTGCTCAACGCCGTGGAGAAGTACCGCTTCGACGCGCTGTTCGGCGGCGCCCGGCGCGACGAGGAGAAGGCGCGGGCCAAGGAGCGGGTGTTCAGCTTCCGCGACGAGTTCGGCCAGTGGGACCCGAAGAACCAGCGTCCCGAACTGTGGTCGCTGTACAACGGGCGGCACCATCCGGGCGAGTCGATCCGGGTCTTCCCGCTGTCCAACTGGACCGAGCTCGACGTGTGGCACTACATCGCCCGCGAGCGGATCCCGCTGCCCTCGATCTACTACGCGCACGACCGCGAGGTCGTCGAGCGCGACGGCATGTTCTACGCGGTCAACGAGTTCATCCGGCTGCGCGACGGCGAAGTCTCGGAAACGAGAACAGTGCGCTATCGGACGGTCGGCGACGCGTCGCAGACCGCGGCGGTGCTGTCCGACGCGGACACCGTGGAAAAGGTGATCGAGGAGGTCGCGGCGACCCGGATCACCGAGCGCGGCGCCACCCGCGGCGACGACAAGGTCAGCGAGGCAGCGATGGAAGACCGCAAGCGAGAGGGCTACTTCTGATGAGCCAGGCCGTCCTGGAGACCGACACGGCGCCGTCCCAGCGGATGGACCTGCTGCGGTTCGCCACCGCCGGCAGCGTCGACGACGGCAAGTCGACCCTGATCGGGCGTCTCCTGTTCGACACGAAATCGCTGTTCTCCGACCAGCTCGAGGCGGTCGAGGCGGTCAGCGCCGCCCGCGGCGACGAGTACACCAACCTCGCGCTGCTCACCGACGGCCTGCGCGCCGAGCGGGAACAGGGCATCACGATCGACGTCGCGTACCGGTACTTCGCCACGCCGCGGCGCAAGTTCATCATCGCCGACACCCCCGGGCACATTCAGTACACCCGGAACATGGTCACCGGCGCCTCCACCGCCGACCTCGCGCTGATCCTCGTGGACGCGCGCAAGGGCCTGGTGGAGCAGTCCCGCCGGCACGCGTTCCTGACCAGCCTGCTGCGCGTGCCGCACCTGGTGCTGTGCGTCAACAAGATGGACCTGGTCGGCTGGGACAAGGCGGTCTACGACAAGATCGCCGACGAGTTCACCTCGTTCGCGGCGAAACTCGAGATCACCGACCTGACGATCATCCCGGTGTCGGCGCTCAACGGCGACAACATCGCCTCCCGCTCCGAGAACAGCCCGTGGTACGAGGGCCCGTCGCTGCTGCACCACCTCGAGCACGTGCACATCGCCTCCGACCGCAACCTGGTCGACGTGCGCTTCCCGGTGCAGTACGTGATCCGTCCGCAGTCGACCACGGTCACCGACTACCGCGGCTACGCCGGCCAGGTCGCCTCCGGCGTGCTCAAGCCCGGCGACGAGGTGATGGTGCTGCCGTCCGGCCTGCACAGCACGATCGCGGCGATCGACACCGCGGACGGGCCGGTCGCCGAGGCGTTCCCGCCCATGTCGGTCACCGTCCGGCTCGCCGACGAGATCGACATCTCCCGGGGCGACATGATCTGCCGGCCGCACAACGCGCCGGCCGTCGCCCAGGACATCGAGGCGATGGTCTGCTGGATGGACGAGACGGCGCCGCTGCGCGTCGGCGGCAAGTACGCCATCAAGCACACGACCCGCACCGCGCGCACCGTGGTCCGCGGGCTGCAGTACCGGCTCGACGTGAACACACTGCACCGCGACGAGAACGCCGGTGAGCTTCAGCTCAACGAGATCGGCCGGATCAAGCTGCGCACCACCGTGCCGCTGCTCGCCGACGAGTACCGCCGCAACCGCACGACCGGCGGCTTCATCCTCATCGACGAGAGCACCAACCGTACGGTCGCCGCCGGAATGATCATCGAGGCTCAGTAGGCGATCGCAGCGTCGCCCAGACCACCTTGCCGGTCCGCGTGGGCAGCCAGCCCCACGCGGTCGCGGTGCCTGTGACCACCCGCATGCCGCGGCCCCGCTCGTCCAGCGGCCGGCCGCGCTGCGGACGGGCCGGGCTGAGCAGCCGCGGCGGCTCGGGCACCCCGTCCGAGACGGTCAGGTGGACGCCGGCGCCGCGCAGGCTCGCCACCACGACGATCGCCGTACGCGCGTGCTCGATGGCGTTGGTGACCAGCTCCGACATCACCAGCCGGCCCGGGTGCAGCAGCTCCGGCAGGCCCCAGGCCAGGCAGGCGTCGCCGACCAGGTTGCGGGCGATGCTCGCCGACTCCGGCGCCGGCGGCAGGGTCAGCGTCACCCGCTCGGTGAGCGGCAGCCGCCCGGCGACCGCGACCCGGGCCTGGCGCACCTTCGCGTAGACGGGCAGGAAACGCGGTGAGCCGAGCCGCTGCATGCGGTCGGCCAGCGGCAGCCGGGGCGGGATGCACAGGGCGAGCTGCACAGGAGGCTCCCGCGTCGCCGCCGACCGCTGGGCGGCGACCCACGTCGGCGCGCTCGTGCTGTACGGGTCGTGCAGGCCGGACAGGTCCACGATCAGCGCCTCGGGGTGCTCGGCGAGGCACTTCTGCAGCTTCGCCGTGACGTCCTCCCGCAGACGGCGGTCCCAGTGGCCGCAGATGGTCATCAGAGCCACCGCGGCATCCAGATCACCCTCGATGAGGACGCGCTGGTCCTCGATGGGTGGCCACGCCGCGCTTACGGACATGCCGCCACGGTAATCGGGCGCTGAGGACTATCGGGCGGCCCTTAGCTCCCCCGGGTGATCGGCCTTAAGTACTGCAACGCTGTAAAGTCCAGCCGTGCCGCCAGGCCTCAAGGACGTTGCCGCCCGGGCCGGTGTGTCGATCAAGACGGTGTCCAACGTCGTCAACGGCTACGTGCACGTCGCCCCGGAAACGCGCGCCCGGGTGCAGGAAGCCATCGACGCGCTCGGTTATGTGCCCAACCCCGCCGCCCGCCGCCTGCGTGGCGGCCTCTCCGGCGTGATCGCGCTGGCCGTGCCCGACCTGCGCTCGCCCTACTTCGCCGAGCTCGCCGGGCACGTCGTGGCCGCCGCCGCGCCGCGCGGCTGGACCGTGCTCATCGACCAGACCGACGGCCGGGGGGACCGGGAACTCGATCTGGTCGCCGGGTTGCACCGGCACGCGATCGACGGCATCATCCTCAGCCCCGTCGCGACCCCCGCCGCCGAACTGACCAGCCGGCACGGCGTGCCCTCGGTGCTGCTCGGCGAGCGGAACAGCCGGGGACCGGTCGACCACGTCGCGATCGACAGCGTCGCGGCCGCGGCCGACGCCACCCGGCACCTGCTGGGGCTGGGCCGCCGCCGGATCGCGGTGATCGGCGCGCCCGACCGGCCGACCGCGGTCACCCGGCAGCACCGGCTCGCCGGGTACCGGACCGCGCTCGCCGACGCCGGGATCGCCGCCCGGGCCGGGTTCGCGGTGCCCGTCGGCGGCCTGCACCGGGCCGACGGCGCCGAGGCCATGGCACGCCTGCTGGACACCGGGGCCCGGCCGGACGCGGTCTTCTGCTGCACCGACCTGCTCGCCCTCGGTGCGATCCGCACCCTGCTGGAGCGCGACATCGACGTGCCCGGCGACGTCGCGGTGATCGGCTTCGACAACATCGACGCCGCGCGCTACAGCATGCCGACGCTCAGCACGATCGACCCGCACAACGAGCGGATCGCGCAGATCGCGGTCGACCTGCTCGGCGAGCGGCTCGGCGAACGACCGGCCACGGCCCCGCCACCGCGCGAGATCCGGGTGGAGCACCGCGTGATCGCCCGGGAGAGCACCCTGGGCCGGCCGCCGCGCCGCCGCTAGCCCTCGTCCTCGTCCTCGTCGTGGTGGCGGTCGGTGACCTCGTCGATGGCCCGGGTGATCGAGCCGGTGAGGTCGCCGGCGGGCACCGCGATGCTCTCGCCGTCGACCTCCTCGGTCGGGCGGGGGTCCGGCTCCGGCTCCGGCGCCGTGGCGCCCCCGGAGAAGCCGAACTCGTTGGGCTGGTCGGTTTCCCGCGACTCGTCCGTCATAGCCCCATGGTTACCCGGGGAAGGGGCCTTTCAAAGCCGCCCGGCGCCGGGGCCGGCCGTCGCTATCCAGCAGGTGGGCGGGGTGAAGGCCTCTTTCGCGTATGCGGTCTCGACGGCCTCGATCGTGGCGTCCGCCCGGTCCGTGTCGATCAGGGCGAGCACGCACCCGCCGAAACCGCCGCCGGTCATTCGCGCGCCGTAGGCCCCGGCGGACAGGGCGGCCTCGACGGCGAGGTCGATCTGCCGGACGGTGATCTCGAAGTCGTCGCGCATCGAGGCATGCGAGGCTGTCAGCAGCGGGCCGATCTCGCGGACCCGGTCGGCCTCCAGCAGCGCCACCGTGTCGAGCACCCGCTGGTCCTCGGTCACGATGTGCCGCACCCGGCGGCGCATCACCTCGTCGTCGAGCCGGTCGAGGGCGTCGGCCAGGCCGTCCAGCGGCACGTCGCGCAGCGCGGGGACACCCAGGATGCGGGCCGCCTCCTCGCAGGACTTGCGGCGGACGCCGTACTCGCCGTCGACGTGCTGGTGCGGGGCGTTGCTGTTGATCACCAGGATGGCCAGGCCCTCGGCGGCCAGGTCGAACGGGATCTGCTTCACCTCGTACGTCCGGCAGTCGAGGAACAGGGCGCGGCCGGCCTGGCAGCGGATCGACGCGGACTGGTCGAGGATGCCGGTGGGCGCGCCCACGTACACGTTCTCGGCGCGCTGGGCCAATGCCGGGCGGCGCTCGAGCGGCAGGTCGAGGCCGCCCAGGTCGGCCAGCGCGGTCAGCACCGACGACTCCAGCGCCGCCGACGAGGAGAGACCCGAGCCGACCGGCACGTCGGAGTCGAGCGCGATGCGCGCGCCCGGCACGTCGAAGCCCGCGTCCCGCAGCGACCAGACGACGCCGGCGACGTAGGCCGCCCAGCCGGTCACCTCACCGGGCGCGGTCACCCCGAAGGAGACACAGCCGTCTTCGAACGTGGAGCACACCGTCCACTCGTCGGCCGGGGCCGGGCCGACCGCGGCGACCGTGCGCTGCGGCAGGGCGAAGGGCAGGACGAAGCCCTCGTTGTAGTCGGTGTGCTCGCCGATCAGGTTGACCCGGCCGGGCGCGGCCCACAGGCCGGCCGGCTCCGTCCCGAACTGCTTGTGGAAGAGGTCGGCCGCGCTCATGCGACGTGCGAGCGGTAGAAGGTCCACGCGTCGCCGATCATCGCCTGCAGCGTCGGTTTCCGCGGCACCCAGCCCAGCTCGGCCCGGGCCTTCGCGGACGAGGCGACCAGGGTGGCCGGGTCGCCCTCGCGGCGCGGCGCGATCTCGGCCGGCAGCGCGGCGCCGGTGACCTCGCGGGCCACCTCGACGACCTGCTTGTTGGAGAAGCCGTTGCCGTTGCCCAGGTTGTAGATGCGGTGCTCGCCGGGGGTGGCCGCGTCCAGCGCCAGCAGGTGCGCGCGGGCCAGGTCTTCCACGTGGATGTAGTCGCGCACGCAGGTGCCGTCGGGCGTCGGGTAGTCGTCGCCGAACAGCTGCAGCTTTGCCCGCTTGCCCGCCGCCACCTGCAGCGCGATCGGGATCAGGTGGGTCTCCGGGTCGTGCCGCTCGCCGATCTCGTGACCGTCGTGGATGTACGCCCCGGCCACGTTGAAGTACCGCAGGGAGACCGCGGCGAGCTTGTGCGCGTACGCCTCCGAGGTCAGCGCGTGATCGAAGGTGAGCTTCGTCGCGCCGTACGTGTTGGTCGGGGCCTTCACCGCCGTCTCGGTGATCGGCAGCTCGACCGGGTTGCCGTAGACCGCGGCCGTCGAGGAGAAGATGAACCGCGGCACCCGGGCCGCACGCACCGCGTCGAGGAACGCCAGCGACTTGACCACGTTGTCGTGCCAGTACAGCTCGGGCTTGACCATCGACTCGCCCGCCGCGATCAGCCCCGCGAAGTGCAGCACCGCGTCGAAGCCGGCCTCCGGGGTGAGCACGTCGGCGGCGTCGCGGATGTCCTTCTCCACAAAGGTGGCATCCGGGGCGACGGCCTCGCGGAAGCCGGTGACGAGGTTGTCGAGCACGACGACCTCGTGGCCGGCGTCCAGCAGCAGTCGGCTGGTGACGCTGCCGACGTAGCCGGCGCCCCCGGTGACGAGCAGTTTCACGTCGGTTCAAGCCTCTCGGAGAAGGAACAGTAGGCTGTCTAACAAGGAAGTCTTGCTCGAAAACGATCACGAGTCAACAAGAATGAACATAGACTTTCATGTGATCACGCTGTGCGCCGTCACGTGGCCTCCGGCGGGGGCGTTGGCCATTCGGTAACCCCGACTGACAGAATGGCGCTCATGTCCGACGTCGCCCGCCGACCCCGTGTGCTCTCCGGCATCCAGCCCACCGCCGACTCGTTCCACCTCGGCAACTATCTGGGCGCGGTCCGCAACTGGGTGGCGATGCAGGACACCCACGACGCCTTCTACTGCGTGGTCGACCTGCACGCGATCACCATGGGGCACGACCCGATCGCGTTGCGCAACCGCACCCGCATCTCGGCCGCCCAGCTGCTCGCCGTCGGCCTCGACCCCGAGCGCTGCACGCTGTTCGTCCAGTCGCATGTGCCCGAGCACGCCCAGCTCAGCTGGGTGCTCAGCTGCATCACCGGCTTCGGCGAGGCCGGCCGCATGGTCCAGTTCAAGGACAAGTCGGCCAAGGCCGCCGACACGACCACCGTGGGCCTGTTCACCTACCCGATCCTGCAGGCCGCCGACATCCTGCTCTACCAGGCCGACCAGGTCCCGGTCGGGGAAGACCAGCGGCAGCACCTCGAGCTGACCCGTGACCTCGCCCAGCGGTTCAACACCCGCTATGGGCGTACGTTCACGGTCCCGTCGGCGTACATCGTGCGCGACACCGCGAAGATCACCGACCTGCAGGACCCGACGGCGAAGATGTCCAAGTCGGCCTCCTCGCCGAACGGCATCATCGAGCTGCTGGAAGACCCGTCCCGCTCGGCCAAGAAGATCAAGTCGGCGGTCACCGACACCGGCCGCGAGATCCTCTACGACGAGGAGAACAAGCCCGGCGTCAGCAACCTGCTCACCATCTACGCGGCCCTGACCAACCGGGCCATCGACGAGCTGCTCGAGCAGTACGAGGGCAAGGGCTACGGCGACCTCAAGAAAGACCTCGCCGAGATCGTCGTCGACTTCGTCAAGCCGATCCAGGAACGCACCCGCGCCTACCTGGAAGACCCCGGTTACCTCGACAAGGTGCTCGCCATCGGCGCCGAGAAGGCGCGCGCCGTCTCCTCGGTGACGCTGGCCGCGGCGTACCAGAACGTGGGTTTCCTGCTTCCGGGCCGCGAGGCCTGACCCGGCGTGGGCCCCGAGAGTCCGGCCGAGCCGACGACGCGGATCGGCGTCGCGATCGACATTCCCGAGCCCTGGGGCGCCCGGCTCACCGACCGGCGCGCCCAGGCCGGGGACCCGCAGGCCGCCTACGTCCCGGCCCACGTCACCCTGCTCGGACCGACCGAGGTCGAGAGCTCCGCGCTGCCGGCGATCGAGCGTCACCTGGAGAAGGTCGCGGCCGCGCAGCAGCCGTTCACCATCCACCTGCGCGGCACCGGCACGTTCCGGCCGGTCACCGAGGTGGTCTTCGTGACCCTCGCGGTCGGCATCAGCGAGTGCGAGCTGCTGGCCGAGGCGATCACCTCGGCCGACGACATCGACCGCGACTCCCGCTTTCCCTACCACCCGCACGTCACGGTCGCCCAGGACGTGCCGCCCGAGCAGCTCGACGCCGTCTTCGAGGACCTCGCCGGCTTCTCGGCGAAGTTCCACGTCACCTCGTTCACGCTGTTCTCGCACGGCGGCGAGGGTCCGTGGCGGCCACGCCGCGACTTCCCCCTGGGTGTCTGAGTTTCCGCGCGGCTGATTTCGGTTACCGTGCGGCCGTGAACCCGATCGATCGCGCGTACGAGGCCGCCGAGGCGCGCATCATGCGGGTTCGGCTCAAGTCCCGCCATTTCGACCATTTCTGCCGGGCGCTGCTGCGCTACTGGGACGTGCAGGGCGGGCGGCTGGCCGCCGCGATCGCCTACTACGGGTTCTTCGCGATCTTCGCGCTGCTGCTGATCGGGTACTCGATCTTCGGCATCCTGCTCACCAACAACGTCGAGCTGTTCGACATCGTCCGCGACTTCCTCGCCCAGAACCTGCCCTTCCTCGACGTGGGGGCGATCCTCTCCAGTGGCCGGACGGTGGGGATCGTCGGCATCATCGGCCTGACCTTCACCGGCATCGCCTGGGTCGAGGCGATCCGCTCCTCGCAGCGGCTGATCTGGCGGGTCCCCGAGCAGCCCGGGTACGTCGGCGTCCGGCAGGCCCTCGACCTGCTCGTGCTGATCGGCCTCCTGCTGCTGCTCGCCCTCTCCCAGCTCGCCGTGTACGGACTCGAGAAGGTGACCGACTGGCTCGCCGACGGGCTCGTGCAGACCTCGATCAGCTGGCTGCTCACCGTCGCGGTCAACATGCTGCTCGCGGCGGCGCTACTGGTGGCCGTGCCGCGGCTGCGGATGACCGTGCGGCGCCTCATTCCGCCGGTGCTGCAGGTCGGCATCGGCATCACGCTGCTCAACACGGTGGGCAAGTCGTTCGTCGCGCTGGTCCAGCACAATCCCGCGTACGGCCTGGTGACCTCGGCCGTGGGCGCGCTCATCTATCTCTACGTCTTCAACCAGCTGCTGCTGTTCGGTGCGGCCTGGGCGGCGACCAGCCCGCACGGGCGCGTGGTCGACCTGTCAGCTGACGATAAAACTGCCCCTGTGGGGCAAAATACCTGGATTCGGCACAGCCGCCCGGAATGATGTCACCCGTGGGCACTCTGGTGACACTTGACCTACCGGCCAACTCGCCGGTGGCCGACCTTCCCTGGGTCATCACGATCGGGTCGCTGGGCGACGAGGAGGACTGGGAGCCCGTCGTCTGCGGCCCCTACGAGCGGGCGCACGCCCTGGCCCTGGCCCAGGCCGTGGTCGCCGACGAGGACCTGATGGCGGTCGTCGAGCCGCTGCTGCCCCGCCCCGACGCCGAGGCCATCCGCGACGAGATCGAGCTGGCCCGGGCCGCCGCCGAGGAGCCCGAGGCCACCGACGACAACGACAATCACGAGACCCGGCGGGTACGCCCCGGACGGGCGCCCACCGAAGCGGAAGTGCGAGCCGGCTGGGCGCGCATAGCGGCCCGCCTGGCCGGCTGAGAACGCGAATGGGGAAGGGCTCCGAAAAGCCCCTCCCCATTCATCGGTAATTGGTCAGGCGCGGATCACGGGTATCCGTCGGCCCAGGTCGTGTAGCCGGCGAAACAATCCTGCCAATAGGTGCCGTTGTCCCACCGGAAGGTGAGGCAGCCGTGCGGCATGAATCCGATGCCGACCGTGTACGTGTCCCAGTAGTGGTAGTTCCACTCGATGTTCAGGTCGAGCGAATTCTGGCAGTCCTTGACGACGTGGGTGGTGTCCCAGGTCGACGTGCGACTGTAGATGGTCGCCCACCCGGTGACGAGGCAGGTGGGTGCGCTGGTCGCGTGGGGGGCGACGAGCACGTCGATGGAGAACTGGAGATACGAGTTGTACCCCGGACCGCTGATGTTGATCGCGTTGGCGTTCAGGCAGTACCGGAACAGCGTGTCGGGGTTGTCGCCGAATTGCTTGCAGTTGCGGTTGCTGGCGGCTTCGGCCGGTGCCGCCACGATTGTCGAAGCCAGAATTCCGACGGCGAGAACGGCGAGGACCTTGGTGAGGAGTCGGCGCAAACGCATTTAACCTCCGCGAATCGAGTCGCTTCGGCATCGCCCTGGGTAGCGTAACAAGGGCAGAGGGTAAATTCGATCTTCATCTTTATTGACGGCTCTGGATAACCGCCGCGTCATCTGCCGGTCGCCGGGAATTCAGCAGCGTGCGAATTCCGACCAGGTATGTCGCTTTGTCGGGGACGCCGGTGAGCAGGCGCTGGAGCGCGTAGCCCGGCAGGAACCCGTAGATGGCGGCCGTGGTGGCGTCGATGTCCGCATCCGCCGGCAGTTCGCCGCTCTCGACCGCCTGCACGACCAGCACCCGCATGCTGGCCCGCAACCCCTCGTACTTCTCCTTGACGATGGCGCCGATCACCGGGTCGAGCGTCGCCTCGCTCCAGACCTGCAGCGCGACCGGAAGGTAGCCGCCGGGGCCCAGCTGATCGTCGACGCCGTCGAGGACCAGCGACATCGAGTCGATCAGCGGCAGCCGGCGGACCGCGACCTGGTCGATGTGCTGCTGGATGCCGCCGACGACGGTGGCGGCGATGGCGGCGATGATCTCGTTCTTGGACTTGAAGTAGCGGTAGACCGCCCCCACCGACAGGCCGGCCTCGTGGATCAGGTCCTGCATCGACGTGGTGTGCAGGCCCTTGCTCAGGAAGCAGACGCGGGCCGCGGCCAGGATCTGCTCGCGGCGGGCGATGAGGTGTTCCTCGGAGACTCGTGGCACGCCCCACATTGTAAAACGAACGCTCGTTCTTGACTCGATCTCGTGTCCGGGGTCATGCTGGGCGCATAAAAGAACGAGCATTCGTTTTAGGAGAATGAGATGCGACGCAACGCTCTGACCCTGGGCGTGCTCATCGCGATCGCGGTGGTCGTGGGGCAGGCCCTGCTCATCCCGCTGTTCGCCGCGCCGGCGGCCAACCTCGCGCCGCGCGACCTACCGATCGCCGTGGCAGGACCGCCCCAGATCACCGCCCAGCTCGAGGCCGCGCACCCGGGCGCCTTCGAGGTCACCGCGGTCGCCGACCCCGCGGCCGCCGATTCCAAGATCAAAGACCGTGAGGTGTACGGGGCCATCCTGGTCACCGCGTCGGGGCCGGAGGTGCACGTCGCCTCGGCCGCCGGCCCGACCGTCGCGCAGCTGCTCACCCAGGCGGCCGCCGGACTCGGGTCGAACGTCCCGGTCCGCGACGTCGTCCCGGTCGACCCCGACGACCCGCGTGGCGCCGGGTTCGGCGCCGGCTTCCTGCCGCTGGCCATCACCAGCCTGCTCGCCGGTGTGCTGATCTTCTTCTTCGTGCCGCGCCGGGGCGCCCGGCTCGCCACGCTGGTCACCTTCGCCGCGCTGGCCGGGCTGGCCGGCGCCGCCGTGCAGATCGGCTGGCTGGGCATCCTGCCCGGCGACTACTTCGCGGTGGCCGGGGTGTTCGCGCTGTTCACGCTGGCCGTCGCCGGCGCGATGACCGGGCTCGCGGCGCTCCTCGGGCGCGAGGGGCTCGCTCTCGGCGCGGTGGTGATGTTCCTGGTGGGCAACGCGCTGTCCGGGATCGCGGCCGCCCCCGAACTGCTGCCGCAGCCGTGGGGCGAGGTCGGCCAGTGGCTGCCGATCGGGGCCGGTGGCACGCTGCTGCGGTCGGTGGCGTACTTCGGGGGCAACGGCGCCGCCTTCGCCGCGACCGTGCTCACCGCGTACGCCATCGGGGGTCTGGCCTTGGTTTTGATCGGACGGCACGGCCTCGTGCGCAAGGCTCCGGCCGAGCCGGTCGCGGCCACGCCCGAGCTCGTGGGCGCGAACTGAGACACGCGAACTGAGATACTGGGAGCCGGTGCCCGCCGAAGAATCGGTGGGTTCCGGCTCTTTCGGACCGCAATATTAACGGCATGTTACGCGATTGACCGGTAAATTGCCGGTCAGATCGACCTAAACCGACGTTCAAAGTGATCTGCGGTTGCTTTGATATAACGGTGCGCCAACAGTCCGGCGCAAACCTCCGCTACCGTCCTGGCCTGCGGCTACGCTCCCCAACTTGAAGACTCACCGACGGGTGTCGGTGTGCGTTGGAAGGAGGGCGTCTTGCGCCCAGTACGTGGGAAGCGGATCCTTGCGGTTCTCGCGGCAGGTGGGCTGACGCTCGCCGCCGCCGCATGTGGTAACGCCCCGGACGAGACTCCCAGCGGTGGCGGCGCCAGCACGGCCACCGCCGCGGCATACAAGGCCTGCATGGTGACCGACACCGGCGGCATCGACGACAAGTCGTTCAACGCTTCCGCGTGGGCCGGTATCCAGGCGGCCAAGGCCCAGGCCAGCAACGTCGACCCGAAGTACGTGGCATCGACCGCCGAGGCCGACTACGAGCCCAACCTGCGCGGCTTCGTCACCCAGAAGTGCAACTTCATCCTCGCGGTCGGCGGTCTGATGGGCGACGCCACCAAGAAGGTGTCGGACGAGAACGCCAGTTCCCAGTTCGCGATCGTCGACTCGGGCAGCACCGGCGCGAACGTCTACCCGATGCAGTTCGCGACCGACCAGGCCGCGTTCCTCGCCGGCTACCTCGCCGCGGGCTTCTCCAAGACGGGCACGGTCGCGACCTTCGGCGGCCTGAAGATCCCGCCGGTCACCGTCTTCATGGACGGCTTCGCCGACGGCGTGGCGTACTACAACCAGCAGAAGGGCAAGAGCGTCAAGGTCCTCGGCTGGGACAAGGCCAAGCAGGCCGGCAGCTTCACCGAGGACTTCGCCAGCCCGGCCAAGGGCAAGGCGCTGGCCAACACGTTCGTCAGCCAGGGCGCCGACATCATCCTGCCGGTCGCCGGTGGCACCGGCCTCGGCGCGGCCGAGGTCGCCCAGGGCTCCAGCGGCAAGGTCTCGATCATCTGGGTCGACCAGGACGGCTGCAAGAGCGCGGCGCAGTACTGCAACGTCTTCCTGAGCACGGTCGTCAAGAACATCACCGACGCCGTGCAGAAGGCCGTCGTGACCGGCGCCAGCGGCCAGCCGCTCGCCGCGTCCCCGGGCTACCTGGGCACGCTGGAGAACAACGGCGTCCAGCTCGCGCCGTACAACCAGTTCGACAGCAAGGTCGACGCCGGCCTCAAGGCCGAGGTCGACCAGCTGAAGGCGGACATCATCTCGGGCAAGGTCAAGGTCGAGTCGGCCAACGCGCCCAAGTGAGCTGGTAGTCGGTAACATCCAGGCCGCCGCACGACCGTGAGACTCTCTCGCGGCCGGGCGGCGGCCCGGTCATAGGTACGCCCGAGCGGCAGGAGATTCCGCTGAGACTCGAATTGCGCGGCATCACCAAGCGCTTCGGCGACCTGGTGGCCAACGATCACATCGACATCACCGTCGAGCCCGGTGAGGTGCACGCCCTGCTCGGCGAGAACGGCGCCGGCAAGTCGACGCTGATGAACCAGCTCTACGGCCTGCTGCAGCCGGACGAGGGCGAGATCCTGGTGGACGGCGAGGCCAAGGTCTTCCGCAGCCCCCGGGACGCCATCGCGGCCGGCATCGGCATGGTCCACCAGCACTTCATGCTGGTGCCCGTCTTCACCGTCGCCGAGAACATCGCGCTCGGCGCCGAGGACGTGCGCGGCGGGCCGCTGGGCATCCTCGACCGGCGGCGCAACCGCCGCGACGTGCTGGAGACCTCGCGCAAGTACGGCCTGCCGATCGACCCCGACGCGCTGGTGGAGAACCTGCCGGTCGGCGCCCAGCAGCGGGTCGAGATCGTCAAGGCGCTGACCCGCGAGGTCGACCTGCTCATCCTCGACGAGCCGACCGCGGTGCTCACCCCGCAGGAGACCGACGAGCTGCTCGGGGTCATGCGCTCGCTGGCCGAGACCGGCAAGTCGATCGTCTTCATCACGCACAAGCTGCGCGAGGTCAAGGCGGTCGCCGACCGGATCACGGTGATCCGGCGCGGTCGCACGGTGGCCCCTTCCAACCACCCCGCCGCCGCCCTTGACCGGACTGAAGGCTCCGCCTTTTCCCCGGACACCTCCGAGGACGAGCTGGCCGCGCTCATGGTCGGCCGGGACGTCAATCTCGAGGTCACCAAGACCCCGTCCGAGCCCGGCCGCGAGGTGCTCAAGATCAGCGGCCTCGTGGTCGACGACGATCGTGGCGTGCGGGCGGTCGACGGCATCGACCTGACGGTCCGGGCCGGCGAGGTGCTGGGCGTCGCCGGCGTGCAGGGCAATGGGCAGACCGAGCTGGTCGAGGCGATCATGGGCCTGCGCGGCATCCGGGCCGGCGCCATGGAGCTGGACAACGAGAGCCTGGCCGGCATGGGCACCAAGAAGATCCTGAGCGCCGGTGTCGGCTACATCCCCGAGGACCGCAGCCTCGACGGCGTGGTCAAGGAGTTCTCGGTCGCGGAGAACCTCGTGCTCGACATGTACGACCGGCCGCCGTTCGGCAACGCGTTCAAGCTGAACCCCAAGGCGATAAACGAATCCGCGCGCGAGCGGGTCACCCAGTTCGACATCCGTACGTCATCTGCGGAGCACGCGGTCAGCACGCTCTCCGGCGGCAACCAGCAGAAGGTCGTGGTGGCCCGGGAGATGTCCCGGCCGCTACGCCTGATGATCGCCAGCCAGCCCACCCGCGGCGTGGACGTCGGCTCGATCGAGTTCATCCACAACCAGATCATCCACGAGCGCGACAGCGGGACCGCGGTGCTCGTGGTCTCCAGCGAGCTCGAGGAGGTGTGCGGCCTCGCCGACCGGGTCGCGGTGATGTACCGCGGCCGGATCCTGGCCGTCGTCTCGCCCGACACGCCCCGCGAGGAGATCGGCCTGCTGATGGCCGGCGCCACGTCACCGGCTCAGGCTTCGCCGGATGCTGCACAGGAAGCGGCGGCACAGGAAGAGGAATCAGAGTGAGCACCGACGTCGCGGAGACCCCGGCCAAGCCGGCTCCGCCCCAGAAAGAGGACTCGTTCCTCAGCCTCTTCCTGAAGAACCTCTGGTCGGCCAACACGGTCACCGTCACGTTCCTGTCGATCTTCCTGGCGCTGGTCATCGGCGCGGTATTGATCGTCATCTCCGACTCCGAGGTGCTGTCGAAGTTCTCCTACTTCACGGCCCGGCCCAGCGACGCGCTCAACTCCAGCTGGGACCTGATCAGCCAGGCCTACTCCGACCTGTTCAAGGGCGCGATCTTCGACCCCGCCGCCTTCCAGGCCTGGTTCGACGGCACCGGGACCTGGCAGGCCGCGTTCGGGCCGATCTCCGAGACCCTCACCTACGCGACCCCGCTGGTCTTCACCGGCCTGTCGGTGGCGATCGCGTTCCGCGGCGGCCTGTTCAACATCGGCGGCCAGGGTCAGGCCGTGATCGGCTGTGTCCTCGGCGGCGTGGCCGGCTTCGCGTTCAGCCTGCCGGCCGGCATCCACCTGATCGTCGCGCTGCTGTTCGGCCTCATCGGCGGCGCGCTGTGGGGCTTCCTGCCCGGCCTGCTCAAGGCCCGCACCGGCGCCCACGAGGTCATCACCACGATCATGCTCAACTACGTGGCCACGCTGTTCCTCGGCTGGCTGATCCTGCAGAAGGGCGTGCAGGACCCCAACCGCTCCGACGCGATCAGCAAGGCCATCAAGAGCACGGCCGAGCTGCCGGCGCTGCCCTCGCCGCTGCGGGTACACCTGGGCATCGTGCTCGCGGTGCTGGTCACGGCCGGGGTCGCCTGGCTCATCAACCGGTCGTCGTTCGGCTTCGAGCTGCGCGCGGTCGGCGTCAACCCGCCGGCCGCCAAGACCGCGGGCATGAGCGTCGCCAAGACGTACACGCTGCTCATGGTGGTTGCCGGTGGTCTCGCCGGCCTCGGCGGCGCGGTCCAGGTGCTCGGCACCGCCGACAAGCTCACCGCCCAGGTCGCCGGCAACATCGGCTTCGACGGCCTGCTGGTCGCCCTGCTCGGCCGGAACAAACCGTGGGGCACGCTGCTGGCGGCGATCCTCTACGGCGCGCTGCGGGCCGGCGGCAACCTCATGCAGGTCGACGTGGGCATCTCGCTTGAGCTGGTCACCGTGCTGCAGGCCCTCATCGTCATCTTCATCGCCGCGCCCGCCCTGGTGAAGGCGATCTTCCATCTCCGCGCCGCCCGTTCCGCACGGCTCGGCACCTCGTTGGCGAAGGGCTGGTGAGCCGGGTGTCGACGGCAACCGTGGACGAGGTGGCGGTGGTCGCCGCCCCCGACCCGTTCTGGAACCGGGAACGCCGGCTCGGCGTAGGCATCACGGTCATCGGTCTCCTCGCGACGTTCGTGTTCGGCGCGCTCGCCGAGTCGAAGACCGCGCGCTTCACGCTCAGCGCCGACGCGAGCGGCGCCGCCCTGTCGATCAACGGGCAGGTCGGCACGATCCTGTTCGGCCTGTTCACCGTGGCGGTCGGCGTGATCATGCTGACCGGCAAGGCCCGCAGCTGGCAGACCCTGCTGCTCTGCCTCGGCATCCTGGCGTTCGTGCTGTCGTTCCTGTGCTGGCAGGTGGCCGGCAAGTTCATGCCGCTGGTCGACACCCTCGACGGCAGCCTCGAGTACGCCCTGCCGCTGATCCTGGGCGCTCTGGCCGGTGTGCTCGGCGAGCGGTCGGGCGTGGTCAACGTGGCGATCGAGGGCCAGTTCCTGATGGGCGCGTTCGGCGCGGCCCTGGTCGGCACGCTCGCCACCAGCGTCTGGGCCGGTCTGGTCAGCGCCATGGTCGGCGGTCTCATCATCGCGGCGATGCTGGCCGTGCTGGCCATTCGCTACCTGGTCGACCAGGTCGTGGTGGGCATCGTGCTCAACCTGTTCGCGCTCGGCATCACCGGCTTCCTCTACGAGCGGCTCATGCAGCCCAACGCGCTGAAGTACAACCAGCCGCCGAAGATGCCCGAGTGGAAGATCCCCGGCCTCGCCGAAATCCCGGTGATCGGCCCGGTGCTGTTCCACACCAACCTGCTGGTCTGGCTCGCGCTGATCCTGGTGCCGGTCATCCACTTCGCGCTCAAGAACACCCGGTGGGGCCTGCGTACCCGGGCGGTCGGCGAGCACCCGACGGCGGCCGACACGGTCGGTGTGCGGGTGCGCGGCCTGCGGTACGTGAACGTGCTGCTCGGCGGCCTGGTCGCGGGGGCCGGCGGCGCGTACTTCACGCTGGTCTCGACGGGCGCGTTCAACAAGAACATGACCGCGGGCGCCGGCTTCATCGCGCTGGCGGCGCTGATCTTCGGGCGGTGGACGCCGTTCGGAGCCCTCGGGGCGGCGCTGTTCTTCGGCTTCGCGCAGAAGCTGGCGTACTACCTGAGCGTGGCCGGCAGCCCGGTGCCCAACCAGTTCCTCAACATGCTGCCGTACATCGCGACGATCGTCGCCGTGGCCGGTCTGGTCGGCCGGGTGCGGGCGCCCGCCGCCGACGGTGTGCCGTACGTGAAGAGCTGACATCTTTCGATGGGGCAGAATTTGCCCCATGGAGATCGACTGGGCTGGCTTGCGGGCCGCCGCCATCGAGGCGATGCGGCACGCGTACGCCCCCTACTCCGACTTCCCGGTCGGCGTGGCGGGTCTGGTGGACGACGGCCGCGTGGTCGTCGGCTGCAACGTGGAGAACGCGTCCTACGGCGTCGGGCTGTGCGCCGAGTGCGGGCTCGTCAGCTCGCTGCACGCGACCGGCGGCGGCCGTCTCGTGGCGATCTCCTGCGTGGACGCCAACGGCGAGCCGCTGATGCCCTGTGGGCGCTGCCGGCAGCTGCTCTACGAGCACGGCGGCCCGGAGTGCCTCGTCGAGGCGGTGCCGGCGCCGCTGCGGGTGCACGACCTGCTGCCGTACGCCTTCGGCCCGGCCGACCTGGAGAAGGTCAACGGCCCGGCCCTCGGCCCCCAGGTGCCCGAGGCCCTCGCCAAGTGGCGGGGCCGGGGCACCGTCTTCGTGCACCCGGACCTGTCCGGCGGCGCTACCGTCTGGACGGGGTACTGGGAACGTTCCGGCGGGAGCCCGGCCGAGATCGACGCCGAGAAGGGCGTGCTCGAGGAGGGCCCGAACTTCCCCACCGCGGCCGAGGCGGTCGCGTGGGGCCACGTCCGCACCCCACGGATCGTGGTGGTGGACGCCGACGGCGGCCTGGCCTGGGCCGGCGAGGGAGAACCGCCGGAAGGCATTCCGGCGAGGTGGGTAGGGGAGCAGGCATGAGCGAGTTCGCCGCGGTCGACGTCATCCGGGCCAAGCGGGACGGGCACGTGCTGTCCGACGCGCAGATCGACTGGGTGGTCGACGCGTACACCAAGGGCGTGGTCGCCGACGAGCAGATGTCGGCGCTGGCCATGGCGATCCTGCTGCGCGGCATGACGCCGGCCGAGATCGCCCGGTGGACCGCCGCGATGATCGCCAGCGGCGAGCGGCTCGACCTGTCCGCGGTGACCCGTCCGACCGCCGACAAGCACTCCACCGGCGGCGTCGGCGACAAGATCACGCTGCCGCTCACCCCGCTCGTGGCCGCCTGCGGCGCGGCCGTGCCGCAGCTGTCCGGGCGCGGCCTCGGCCACACCGGCGGCACGCTGGACAAGCTCGAGTCGATCGCCGGGTGGCAGGCGACGATCTCCAACGACGCGTTCAAGCGGCAGCTGCAGGAGGTCGGCGCGGTGATCTGCGCGGCCGGCGAGGGCCTCGCGCCCGCCGACCGCAAGCTCTACGCCCTGCGCGACGTCACCGGCACGGTCGAGGCCATCCCGCTGATCGCCAGCTCGATCATGAGCAAGAAGATCGCCGAGGGGACCGGGGCGCTCGTGCTCGACGTCAAGGTCGGCTCCGGCGCCTTCATGAAGGACCTGGCGACCGCCCGCGAGCTGGCGAGCACCATGGTCCGGCTGGGCAAGGACAGCGGCGTCAACACCATCGCGCTGCTCACCGACATGAGCACCCCGCTCGGCCTGGCCGTCGGCAACGCGGTCGAGGTGGCCGAGTCGGTCGAGGTGCTGGCCGGGGGCGGACCGGCCGACGTGGTCGAGCTCACCCTCGCGCTGGCCCGGGAGATGCTGGCCGCGGCCGGGATCGACGCCGACCCGGCCAAGGCGCTCGAGTCGGGCGCGGCGATGGACAGCTGGCGGCGGATGATCGCGGCGCAGGGCGGCGATCCGTCCGCTCCGCTGCCGGTGGCTCGGGAGAACGAGGTGGTGCGGGCCACGGCCGACGGAGTGGTGACGGCGGTCGACGCGTACGGGATCGGGGTTGCCGCCTGGCGTCTCGGCGCCGGACGCGCCCGCAAGGAGGACCCGGTCAGCTACGGCGCGGGCGTTCTTCTCAAGGTCAAGCCGGGCGACCGGGTGCGGGCCGGTGACGTGCTGCTGGAGCTGCGTACGGATGAACAGTCCCGAATTCCCGGCGCGCGCGACCTGGCCGTGGATGCGGTGAATGTCGGAGACGTCCCGCCCACCCTTACCCCGCTGGTGCTCGACCGCATAGCCTGACGCACCATGACGAAGGCCGCACCCGACCCGCGCGCGGTCCGCGAGGCCAGCCTGGACGAGCTCGAGCGGCTGGGCCTGCCGCTGCCGCCGCCGGGCTTCCCGATGATCTGGGAGTCCGGCGACACGGTGGAGCTGCGCCCGACGCTCGACATCGAGGCGCGCTGCGCGGTGCTGCACGTGGTGGTGGCGCGCTGCTTCGGCATGCCCACCGAGATCGCGATGAGCTGGCTGCTCGGGTCGCACCTCGTCGATCTGGTCACCCCGCCCGAGTGGCAGTTCGTGATCGGGGCCAAGGGCGACCACCGCTCGTTCGTGCTGCACCACGATGCCGTCTTCGCGCTGGCCTGGCTGCTCGGCCTCAGCCGGCACCTCGACCCGACCGCGCCGCCCGAGGGCCGGCTGATGTCGCAGATGCCCGATCTTCCGGCCGGTGAGTCCTTCGGCAGCTGGCGGTCGCGGTCGCTGATGTCGCCGCGGGACCCGGTCGAGGCGGCGGTTCTGCTCGATCTCTACTACTGCCTGGACTGGGCGTTCCAGGAGGCCGCGCGGATCGGGATGCGCCTGCCCGGGGAGATCGACGCCAACGCGATCGGCCAGCGCCGGTGGGCTCTGGAGTGGGCGATCGTCTTCCATGGCCCGTACCACGACAAGCCGCCGGAGTGGGAAGAGGTCGACCTCTCGGTCTAATCGGATTTCCTCCGATATGTCGAGATCTGTACGGCGGCGGTAACCGTCACGTCCCCGTCGGGTGCGGCCGCGCCGTGATGGGCGCTCGGGGTCATGCCGATCAATGTGCGGGTCTCGGCGGCGCTGAGGTTCATCTGTTTCTCCAGCGTTATCGCGTCTTTCAAGCGGAAATAGTCGCCGAGGCTGTCGCGGACCCGCTGGTCCTTGTCCGGATCAACCCCGATCATTCCGTACGAGGTGATCAGCTCCCGCAGGTGCTCGGCGGTCGGGGTGACCACCAGCAGCACGCCGTCGGGGCGCAGGACGCGGCGGAACTCGGCGCCGTTGCGCGGCGCGAAGACGTTCAGCACCGCCGACGCGGCGCCGTCCACGATCGGCAGCGGCCGCCACAGGTCGGTGAGCACGGCCGCCGCCCTCGGATGCACGCGGGCCGCCCGGCGCAGCGCCGGCTTGGAGACGTCGAGCCCCACTCCGCTCGATGTTTCGCCCAGCGCACGGGACAGGTAAAAACCCGTGCCCACGCCGGCGTCGATCAGGAAACCGCTCGGTACCTCGGCGGCGAGCGCGTCGGCGATGAAGTCGTAATGACCGGCGGCCAGGAACGTCTCGCGGTCGGCCACCATCTCCGCCGTGTCGCCGGTGTGCGGCAGGCGGCCGGCGCTCAGGTCGGCGTACCCCTGTTTCGCCAGGTCGAAGCTGTGGCCCCGGGGACACCGCAGGGCTTGCTCCCGCCGGTGCAGCGGCTGCCCGCAATTCGGGCAGCGCAGGTACGGCAATGCTCCGTCGATCATTCGTTCCCGACCTTTAGGCTCGGCTGATGGCGGCCATCACGCACTCCGACATCGTCAAGGCGCCCAAGGCGCTCCTGCACGACCACCTCGACGGCGGCCTGCGCCCCGCGACCATCCTCGAGCTGGCCGACGCCGTGGGCCACCGGCTGCCGGCCGGCGACGCCGAGGCGCTGGGCGCGTGGTTCGTCGCCTCCGCCGACTCCGGCTCGCTGGAACGCTACCTGGAGACGTTCGCGCACACCGTGGCGGTCATGCAGACCGAGACCGGGCTGCACCGGGTGGCCAAGGAGTGCGCGCTCGACCTGGCCGCCGACGGCGTCGTCTACGCCGAGGTGCGCTACGCCCCCGAGCAGCACCTGGAGCGTGGCCTCTCGCTGGACGGTGTGGTCGACGCGGTCAACGCGGGCTTCGCCGAGGGCAGCGCCGAGGCGGCCGCGCTGGGCCGGCCGATCCGGGTCGGGGTGCTGCTGACCGCGATGCGGCACGCGGCCCGCTCGCAGGAGATCGCCGAGCTCGCCGTGCGGTACCGGGACGCCGGGGTGGTCGGCTTCGACATCGCCGGCGCCGAGGCCGGCTTCCCGCCCACCCGTCACCTCGACGCGTTCGAGTACCTGCAGCGTGAGAATTTCCACTTCACGATCCACGCGGGCGAGGCGTTCGGCCTGCCGTCGATCTGGCAGGCGCTGCAGTGGTGCGGCGCCGACCGGCTGGGCCACGGCGTCCGGCTGGTGGACGACATCACCGGCTCGCCGGCCGACGGCGGCGCGATGCTCGGCCGGCTGTCGGCGTATGTGCGGGACAAGCGGATTCCGCTGGAATTGTGCCCTTCGTCCAATGTGCAGACCGGCGCGGCCCCCTCGATCGCCGAACACCCGATCGGGCTGCTGCACGACCTCCGCTTCCGGGTGACGGTCAACACGGACAACCGTCTGATGAGCGGAACGTCCATGTCGCGGGAGATGACCCTGCTCTGCGAGGCCTTCGGCTGGGGCTGGGCGGAGCTGCGGTGGCTGACCATCAACGCTATGAAGTCGGCCTTCATCCCGTTCGACGAACGGCTGGCCATCATCGACGAGATCATCAAGCCGGCGTACGCGAAACTCCTGGGTTGAATGCCCTCGGGCAAATAGCACCCCACCTACGGGGAGCGATGCTGCCGATTCGGTGAGCCTCCTCATCCGTTCGGCCAGAATGGTCCCAACAAAGACTGCAAAATCGGGCATCTCACCTTGCTCTGGGGCTCGGACCGCGCCATCGTCTCTCCTGCCCCGATCCACTACGATCGGGCCCGATCGGACTGCGCCACCCCCACGCCGTACCGGTCGGAGTGAGTGACACTGAGAGACGCACACAGATACAGGCAGTAACAGCGAACCGGCGATGACCCCTGGATTGGGACAACATCGCATCACACAACCGGTCCGTGTCCGCTTGGTCTTTCTCTTTGACACTCGTCGTGATGGAATCTCGGGGGCCCGACGCGGTAGTCGGCCGTGTGCGGTGCCCGGCGACCCGATGCCGGGCCCGAATCAGGAGGACGGTGACGTGAGCAAGCGCCCCAAGACGGCGACCGGCGTCATGTCGCGTCTCCGTCGGCCGGCCGATCGGCTGCGAGATCTGCCGATCTGGTCGAAGCTCGGCTTGATCATGCTGGTTCCCACCTTGGCGACGATCATCGTCGGCGTCAGCGGCCTGGTGGACCACATCGATACGGCCAGCAACGCGGAGCGCGCACGTAACCTTGCGGTGTTGTCCGAGGCGGCCGGTGGCCTCGTCGACCGCCTGCAGAACGAACGCGCCTACGGCGTGATGATCAGGACCTATGGGAACACGCCCGTCGGCGACGCCGCGGTCACCGCGTTCTCCAAGGAGAACGCCGCGGTCGACGAGGCCAAGGTGCCCTACTCCCAGCAGAAGGCCGCGCTCGACGACGTGCCGCCCAAGGTGGCCACGCTGCTGCTGCGCCTCGACCGCAACCTCGAGGAGCTGCCCGCCAAGCGCACCTCGATCGCGAAGCGGAAGCTGACGGTCCCGGACGTCGAGGACACGTACGACATCCTCATCAACGACCTACTCACCGTGCGCGACGTGTCGGCACAGCTCTCGAGTGACACCGAGCTGAGCGACCACCTGCGTACCGTGGCCGCCGTCGCCCGGGCGAAGGAGTACATCGCCGAGCAGCGTGACATCGGCCACGAGGTGCTCGGCGCCGGCGACTTCACCGCCACGCTGCGCCGTGCGTTCCTGCTCACCGACACCGGCTTCGAGCTCGCCACCGACACGGTCCACTCGATCGGCACCGACAACGAGATCCAGCTCTTCGACCGGATCCAGAACGTGCCCGACGGCCGCGCCGCGACGAACTTCACCGGCCAGCTCAAGGCCCTGCAGGGCAACAACACCCGCAACATTCCGTACGACGCGCAGTCGTGGGAAAAAGCGATGATCGGCTACAACAACCTGTTCCGTCAGGTGGAGCAGAAGCTGGACGCCGACGTCGTGGCCCAGGCCACCACCCTGCGCAACGACGTGAACCGGCGGGTGTTCATCGAGACCAGCGTGCTGCTCGCGATGCTGCTGCTCGCGATCCTGTTCGCCTGGCTCGTCGCCCGGTCGATGGCCCGCTCGCTGCGTGAGCTGCGCCAGGGTGCTCTCTCGGTCGCCCAGTTCGGTCTGCCGCACGCCGTCTCCCGGCTGCGAGATCCCGCGCTGGCCACCTCGCTCACCCCGGCGCAGGTCGCCGACCAGATCGCCGAGCCACTGCCGGTCCGCAGCCGGGACGAGTTCGGGCAGGTGACCGAGGCGTTCAACGCGGTTCACCTCGAGGCGGTGCGCACCGCGGCCGAGCAGGCCGCCCTGCGGGCCTCCGTCGCGACGATGTTCGTCAACCTCGCCCGCCGTTCGCAGATCCTGGTCGACCGGCTCATCGGTCACCTCGACCGGCTGGAGCGCGGCGAGGAAGACCCGGACCGCCTGGCCGAGCTCTTCCAGCTCGACCACCTCGCCACCCGGATGCGTCGTAACGACGAGAACCTCCTGGTTCTCGCCGGCGCCGACTCCACCCGCGTGCAGCGCGAGCCGGCCGCCCTCATCGACGTGCTGCGCGCCGCGCAGTCCGAGGTCGAGCACTACACCCGCATCGAGTTCGGCATGATCGACCGGGACATCGAGGTGGCGGCGCACGCCGTCAACGACATGGTCCACCTGGTCGCCGAGCTCTTCGACAACGCGACCGCGTTCTCCCCGCCCAACTCGACGGTCACCGTCGAGGCCCGGCGGCTCGGCGACGGCGCGCTGCTCTCGGTGGAGGACCGCGGTATCGGCATCAGCCGTGAGCAGCTGCGCGACCTCAACGACCGGCTGGCCAACCCGCCCATGGTGGACGTGGCCGTCTCCCGGATGATGGGCCTGGTCGTGGTCGCCCGGCTGGCGAACCGGCACGGCGTCAAGGTCGAGCTCCGCCCGGCCGACTCCGAGCGCGGCACGGTGGCCGAGGTCAGCCTGCCGATCCAGGTGCTCATCGCCGGCGCGCTGGCCGGCCGCGGCCTCCAGCCCGGCGGCTACGAGAGCCTGCCGCAGGGCGGCCGTCCGGGCCTGCCCGAGCCGATGGCGCTCGAGAGCGGTCGCGGTGGCTACTCCGGTGGCCGTCCCTTCGACCCGAACCCGCCGATGAACAACGGCGGCCTGCTCGGCGCCGGCGGCCGGTCGGTTCCGGCCTGGTCCGACCTCACCGGCGCGCCGGGCTCCAACGGCAGCAACGGCTTCGGCGCCAGCAACGGCTTCACGCCGAACGGCTCGACCAACGGCAGCAACGGCAACGGCAACGGGACGGGCAACGGCTTCTACGGCCCGCGCAGCAACGAGATGATCCCGCCGCTGCCGTCCGGCCCGCAGGGCTTCGCCGGTCCCGACGGGCTGCCGCAGCGCCGCAACGGCGAGCAGTTCCGCCCCGAGACCGACAGCGGCTTCGGCGCGACCATCCCGCGGCAGCTTCCGTCCAACCCGGAGAGCCAGCGCGGCGGGTTCGTCCCGCCGGTCTCGGCCCCGCCGGTGCCGCCGGTCTCCGCGCCGCCGGTGCCCTCCGGTCCGCCGTACGGCCGGCCCACCTCGGTGCCGCCGGCCAACGAGCCGCCGGTCTCCGGCCCGCCGACCCCGGCCGGCGGTCCGCCGACCTGGCCGCCGGTTGCCCCCGAGCGTGACCAGAACGCCGCTCCGCACGTGCCGGAGAGCCTCGCGGCCGCGCTCGACATGACCGCCGAGATCCCGCGCTACCGCCCGGGCGGCACCGACCAGCACCCGCAGGTCGAGCGCCCGAGCAACCCGCAGACCGCGCCGATCCCGTCGTCCGCGCCGCCGGCCCGTCAGGTTTCCGGCACGCCGACGTCGGGTGTGGACGCCCAGCGGGCGGCCGCGGCGGCCCGGGCGGCGCACGAGGCGGCGACGGCTCAGGCCGCGGAGGCTCAGGCCACCGCGGCGGCGCAGATCGCCGCGGCGCAGGCCGCGGCCCGCCAGCGGGACAGCGCGCAGGGCCAGTTCGCCGACGAGACGATGGAACTGCCGATCTTCCGCGAGCTGGAGTCGGCCTGGTTCACCACGGCCCGTCCCGCCGACGCCAAGCCGGCGGCCGGCGACGACACTCCACAGCGGATCCCGACCGGGGAACCGGCCCGTGTGGTCGGCGTGCCCCAGCAGGCCGGTTCGCCCGAATCGCGCGACCACGATCCCGCCCCGGTGGGCGTTGGCGCCGCGAACGGCTACGGTACTTCGAGTGGCAACGGTTCGAGCGGTGGTGTGCCGTCCAATCCGTGGCAAACAGCTGCCGACGAGGGTTGGCAGGCGGCCCGCGCGGCGGCCGAGCACACCATCGATGTCACCACCACGGCCGGGCTGCCCAAGCGCACACCGATGGCGCAGCTCGTCCCCGGCGGTGTCGACCGGGGTGGGAACCCCGCCCAGAAACGTACGCCCGAGGGTGTCCGCGGTCTGCTTTCCGCGTACCACCGCGGTGTGCAGCGTGGTCGCACCAAGGAACAATCGACCAACCCGGAGGAGACTCCGGGAGGGCAGCAGTCCTCGCAGGCTGGCAAGGAGCATGAGGCATGACATCTACGCAGGATCTCGGTTGGCTTCTGGCCAACTTCGCCGACCGCGTTCCCGGAGTCGCACATGCGATCGCGGTCTCCGCCGATGGTCTGCTCCTGGCAGCCTCGCGGGACCTTCCGCGTGACCGTGCGGACCAGCTGGCGGCTATCGCCTCCGGTCTGGTCAGCCTCACTCAGGGCGCCGCTCGGTGCTTCGAGGGTGGTGCGGTGTTGCAGACGGTCGTCGAGATGGACAACGGGTTCCTTTTCCTGATGTCGATCTCCGACGGTTCGTCGTTCGCGGTGCTCGCGGCGCGTAGCTGCGACGTCGGGCAGGTCGGCTACGAAATGGCCCTTCTCGTCGACCGGGTCGGCGAGGCACTCACCCCCGCCCCGCGGTCCGCCGCTGGGGTGCTCGGCTGAACGGGCCGTGGGCCGGCTCAGCCAACGGGGTTTACTGGACGGTTCCGCCGAGTGTTGGTCCGCTCGGCGGCTGTCCAAAACATTGACAACACGAGACACTTCTAGGGTTCGAGGAAGGGGTGAGCGGTGACGATGCCCGAGCGCGATGAGCCGACCGGCGCGCTGGTCAGGCCGTACGCCGTGACCCGCGGTCGGACCCGACCGAAGCTTGAGATAGCGCTGGAAGCGCTGGTCGAGACAACCGTGCGCGGACGATCTGGAGTGATCCGCGGCGGGCAGGGTGGAAGCGAGCATCAGTACATAGCGGCTATGTGCGACGGCGGCCGTGTGCAGTCGCTCGCAGAAATCGCCGCACGCATGCAACTGCCGCTCGGTGTGGCTCGAGTGATCGTCGCCGACATGGCCTCCGATGGCCTGGTCGCGGTGTACGAGCCCACCTCGCTGGAAGACGAGACCGACGCGGTAGGCACTGAACTGCTGGAAAGGGTGCTGAGTGGACTTCGCAGGCTCTGACATGTCGCACCGTCCCGCTGCTGGGGGGCGCGTTACATCGGCGAAGATTGTCATCGCCGGTGGGTT
Organism: Paractinoplanes globisporus DSM 43857; assembly: GCF_000379645.1. Classification (GTDB taxonomy): domain Bacteria; phylum Actinomycetota; class Actinomycetes; order Mycobacteriales; family Micromonosporaceae; genus Actinoplanes; species Actinoplanes globisporus. The sequence goes on along the minus strand of NZ_KB903306.1, from coordinate 100,905 downwards.
CGGCGTCGGCAAGACGACGCTGGTCGGGTCGGTCTCGGAGATCACCCCGCTGACCACCGAGGCCATCATGACCTCGGCCGGTGTGGGTGTCGACGACAACCGGCAGGTGCCGGGCACGATGACGACCACCGTCGCCATGGACTTCGGCCGTATCAGCATCGACCGTGACCTGATCCTCTATCTGTTCGGTACCCCCGGCCAGACGCGGTTCTGGTTCATGTGGGACGAGCTGGTGCGGGGCGCGATCGGTGCTGTCGTGATGGTGGACACGCGGCGTCTCGCCGACTGTTTCGCCGCCATCGACTTCTTCGAGCACCGTCGCCTGCCGTACCTGGTGGCGATCAACTGCTTCGACGGCATGCAGTACCACAACGCCCAGGACGTTCGCGACGCGCTCGCGATCTCCAGCGACGTGCCCGTGGTGAGCTGTGACGCCCGCAACCGTGAGTCGACGAAAAACGTCCTCATCTCGCTCGTCGAGTATGTGCTGACGATGCGTCGCTCGCGCGCGGTCGCACCTGCCTGAGTCGAGCGGCCGACGGCCCACGGCGCGATGCCGGACGGCCCGGTCGATCACTCAGAGTAGTCAGCCCACTCGCCTCGGCAAGCCCCGCTCCGATCGGTCGGAGCGGGGCTTCTGCGTGCTCAAGTTCGGGTGAGGGCGAGCAGCTCGTCGAGGTCATCGACAACCAGATCCGGCCGGTACGGGTCGGGGTCGCTGCGGTAGGCCTCGGCGCCCGGATACGCGGCGTTACTGACCAGCACCGGGCGCATCCCCGCGCGCCGGGCGCCGTCGTGCTCGCGGCTGCCGCCGTCGCCCACGTACCAGCAGTCGGCGGGAGCGACCCCGAGACGGGCGCTGACGGCCGCGTAGAGGCGCGCATCGGGCTTGCTGCACCCCTCGTGCCAGGAGAAGACCGTGGCGTCGATACGGGGCGCGTAGGGGGTTGCCGGCCATGACTCGTAGAGCTCGCTCGAGCAGTCGCTGATCAGTCCCAGGCGGAAGCCGTCGGCGCGCAGGCGGTCCAGGAGGGCGAGCACGCCGGCCCGGGGCGGGCGCACGAGCTCGGCGCCGTCCAGCTGGGCCGCGACGGCGTTGTCCAGTTGCGCCTCGGCGGGGTGGGCGCCGCAGCGGCGGGCGATCGCACTCAGCGTCGCCCGGGTGCCGCCGTAACGGCCCACGATGCGCTCGGGGAAGGTCTCCGCCATCTCTCCCCAGAAGACATCGGCCGGCACGCCCAGCGCGGCCGCGGTGGCCGCGAACGAAGCCCGGCGACCAGCCTCGGCCGCCGGGTCGGTCAGCGTGCCGAAGAAGTCGAAGACGATCGCGCGCACCGCCTCATGATGCCGCCACCGGGCTGCGCGCGTGGGGCGGCGGGGAGAAGGATGGGAGGCATGACGAAGCTCACGGGAAAGCAGATCGCCGAGGAAGGGCTGGCCGGGTGGGTGATGCTCGCGGGCAGCCTGCACACCCGGGTCCGCAGCGGGAACTTCGCGACCGGGCTCGCCCTGGTCGACGCGATCGGCGCCGAGGCCGAGCGGGCGAACCACCACCCCGACATCGACCTGCGCTACCCGCACGTCAACATCAGGCTGCTCAGCCACGACGAGGGCGGGGTGACCGAGCGCGACGTGCGAATGGCCCGCACGATCTCGGGGCTGGTCGCGGCCGCGGGGCTCGAGCAGACGTCGGCCGGGGTCAGCCAGCTCGAGCTGGCGCTGGACACCCCGGCCCTGAGCGCCGTGCTGCCGTTCTGGGGCGCGGTGCTGGGCATGGAACAGGACAGGGGACCCGACATCGGCGACGACCTGGTCGACCGGGCGGGCACGCTGCCGCTGATCTGGTTCCAGGAGTCGGGCGCCGAGGAACCGCGCCAGCGCTGGCACCCGGACATCTGGGTCGACCCCGCGGAGGTTCAGCCACGTATCGACGCCGCCGTCGCGGCCGGGGGCTCGCTGGTGAGCGACGCGGAGGCGCCGAGCTTCTGGGTGCTATCCGACCCCGAGGGCAACAAGGTCTGCCTATGCACCTGGCAGGACCGCGGCGCCTGACCAGCGCGCCACGGGCCGAGGCGGGTCGCCCGCGACCGAAAGCCGGGTTACGGGTCGCCCGCGACGGAAAGCGGTGGCGCCGGGTCGCCCGCGACGGGAAGGGCCGTGAGGGATCGCCCGCGACGGGAAGCGGTCGCGAGGGGTTGCCTGCGACGATCAGCCGCGGTGACGGGTCGCCCGAGACGGGAAGCGGCCGCGACCAATCGGTCGCGGCCGCGTTCGCAGAAGCGGTCTGCAGCGGAACCGGGCTAGCGGGAGCTGTAGTTCGCGTTGTTGTTGCGGTAGTCGTCGGCGCCCTCGCGGTCGCGGGTGAAGTCCCAGCCGCCGGCCGACTCGCGGCCCGGGCGGCCGCCCATCGCGAAGCCGCCGATTTCCTGACCCCGCCGCCAGCCGCGGAAGTAGCCCGTGGTGTGTGCGGCGATGCTCGCGGCGTCGCGCACGATGCGCAGCGGCCGCTCGTCGCGCAGCGGCGAACCCGGAACCAGGTTGGCCTGCGGGACCCGCTTGGGCAGACCGGCCGCGGTCTCGGCCGCGATCTCGGGTGTGGCCGCCCGCTCGGCGGCGCGCCAGCCACTGTCGTTGGGGTTGGCCCAGTCGAGATCGGACGCGGTGTCCGTGTGGCCGGTGAACCAGGCCGAGCGGGCCGCCGCGAAGATCAGCAGGTCGGTGTCGCTGCTGTCGGCCCCGACCGGCGGCGTGGTGCTGCGGTCGAGCGCGGTGAGCTTGGTGGTCGTCGTGCCGGGGGCGTTGACCGGGCTGCGACGGATGCCGTTGCGGCGGCCCTCGCCGTCGACCACGCGCAGCGACGGTGGATCGCTCATCGCCGGCAGGCCGGGGATCGTCGTGTCGAGGCTGCTGCCACCCAGCTGGGACTCGACCAGGCGCAGGGCCGGCGGCTCCTTCGGCATGTCCTGCCACGGCGGCTTGACCCGGCCGTTGTCGGCCGGCGGTGCGCTGATCGACGCGGCCGGCGGGATGGCGTCGTCGCCGCTCGGGTTGAGCAGCGGCCAGTTCGCCCGGGAGCCGGGCTCGGCCGACTCGGGCCGCTGGGTCGGCATCGGCAGCGAGGAGTAGTCGGTGGCGCTGCCGGGCGCGGGGCTCGACGGCGCGCGGGACGGACGCGGCGGAATCGTCGTGCGCTGGCGCTCGGCCCGGGCGTTGTTGATCGCCGCGTTGGTGAGCGTCGCCCGGAACGGCTGGCCGCTCTCGGCCGGCGAGACCGAGGCCGACGGCATCGAGGACGACATCGGGGACGGCGACATCGACGCCGGCGGCAGCGACGAGGACGGCATCGAGGACGACGGCATCGAGGACGACGGCATCGAGGACGACGGCCGCGAGGGCAACGAGGACGAGGCCCGCGACGACGGCGGGAGCGACGAGGGCGCCAGAGAGGACGGCGGCATCGAGGTGGGCGCCAGAGAGGACGGCGGCATCGAGGACGGCGGCATCGACGCGGCCGGCAGCCCACTGGACGGCCGACCGGCCGGGGAGGACGGCGCGGGCGCCGGGCGCGACCCCGGTGTGATCGGCGTCATGCCGGGCGGAGGCGGCGGCACCGAGACCGGCCGGTTGCCGGGCACCGGAGCGCGGTTGGGGAACGCGGCCGCGGCGGCGGGCGCCGCGGGAGGCGGCGTGACCGGGCGCGGCGCGAGCGGCGGCGGCGCCACCGGGTCGGGCGCGACCGGCGGCGTGTTCATCGGATGCGGCATGGTGCCGACGCCTGCGCTGGTCGGCTCGCGGCGGCTGCGCCGGCCGGCGGGCGCCGGGACGGAGCGCAGCGCGGCGGCCTCGGAGCGCCGCGTGGACGGGGTGGTGCGGGCGGAGATCGTGCCGATCAGAGCGGCGCACGCGGCATCGCCGGCGCGGACCGCGGCGATCGCCTTGCGGACCGTCTCGGCGGCGGCCGGGGCGAGCGACTTGTTGACCCCGCCGCGGCGGGGCGACTCGCTGATCGCGACGTGCAGCGCGGTGACCGCCGAGATGATCTCGTCGTCGGTGCCGGCGCCGGAGCGGATCAGCTCGGCCGCGACCTGCTCGGCCACCTGCTCGGCCTCGGCGCCCTGCGCGGTGAGCCGCCCGGGCTCGGGCAGCGCGTCGAGAACGGCCAGGGCCAGCGGGTGGGCCGGGTCGGGATAGGCCCGCAGGGCGGCGGGGTAGAGCTCGCGGAGGACCTCACGCAGCGCCACGGCGGCCGCGTGCCGGCCACCGAGCAGCGCCACGTGGGCGGCCAGGACCGGTTTGTAGCTGACCAGCTCGCGCGGGGCGGCCTGGGTGGTCGCGGCGATCGCGCCGGCCTGCAGCGCGCGGGCCAGGCCCACGGCACGGCGGGCGGCCGGCGGGGCCTGCATCTCCTCGACGGAGTCGTCGTCGGCGAAGCGCTCGGCGAAGTCGTCGGTGGTGTCGTCGTCCGTGACGACCAGTGGCCGTCCCGCCGCCGTGAGCAACGAGGTGACCAGGTGGTCGTCGCTGTCGGCGGCCACCGCGGCGTCGGTGAATCCACTCGTCCGTTCCACGAGCAGCATGCCGAGCTCGGCGTAGCCGCCGGGGTCGTCGCTGATCTCGTGGACGCCGAGCAGCCGGCCTGCGTCATCAACCACGGCTATGGTCAGCTGTGCGGTTGGGGCCGCACGAACCGAATCATCAGCCGACGCGAGACCGCAGTACACGCGCACGAGCGCCACGGCGTCGTCCTCCTCCCCGGGACTGAGACTTGTGCTGTCTTAGGCCAAGCACTGATGCTCCCTGGTTAGGGGTCAGTCGCGCCAGTCCACAGCGGCAGAGATCTTGCCGATTACCGAACGCCATCCGAGACTTGCCTGTTGTGCCCCGATTTTCTTCAATCGACGGCGACCGAAGAATCCACCCATCCCGCCACTTTCCGCGGATCGGAGGGCCTCGTCGAGGTCATCCAGCGGCGAACCGGCCGACAGGGCCAGGATCACCGGCTTGAGCCGCAGAGCGTACCCCAGGTCGCGGGCCACCTCGCCGGCGGCGATGAGCAACGGCAGGTCCCATGTGTCGTGCCCGCCGCGCAGGTTTTCCACCACGAGGTCGAGCTCGTAACGGTCGTCCGCGGACGGGTCGATGTCGGTCGACTGTACCCGCTCGGCCAGGGTCGCCCAGCTGTCGAGTTGTGCGAGGTCGTGCGGTGCACCCGAACGAATGAAGGAGACCAGCGACTCGGGGCTCTTGAACGCGAGCAGACGGCCCTTGTGACTGAGGAACATGGGCACTTCCTCGTCGGCCGCCTCGTCCTCGGCCTCGTCCGCCTCGTCGTCGAAATCGGCCGGGTCGGGTTCCTCGGCTTTCTCGGCGTCGTCGTCACCCTCGGCCAGCAGCGCCTGGAACTCGTCGTCGACGATGACCTCTTCCTCGTCGTCGACGCGGGACGCCGGGCCCTTGCGGGCGTCGAACGGGTCCTCCTCCTCGGCCTCGACCTCGGTCGGGGTCAGCTCGGAGGCCATCCGGTAGGCGCGCAGGGTCAGGCCGACGCCGGCCGGCAGGGCGATCTCGACCGGCTCGATCCGTACGTCTTCCCAGAGCTCCTCGCCGGAGAGACCGGACTTCTCGTCCACGGGCGTGGACGCCTCGGACTCGTCGGACTGGCTGGCCACGGTGACCTCCGGGATGATGCGGACGCTTGGACGGTGATTCTGCCGACACACCCTAATAGGCGTGCCTGAGTGTGGACCGACCGTCCCCCGTACTTCCGCATCGGCCGATAAAGGACGGCCCTAAAACCCCTTCGGATGCCAGACCGTCTTGGTCTCCAGCAAAGCGGTCATCGGGTGCAGACCGGGATCGACGGTGAAGTCGGTCTCGCCGCGCGAGCGGAGCACCCGCTTGAGCGTGCCGGAGGCGGTGCGTTCCAGGTCGGCGGCCAGTTCCGGGTCGGTCACGCCGGTCAGGTCGAGCGCGTTGACGTCGTCGTGCGAGGCCAGCCAGGGCGCGGTCTCGGCGGCGCGGCCGGTCAGGATGTTCACCACCCCGCCGGGCACGTCGGAGGTCGCCAGCACCTCGGCCAGGGTGATCGCGACCTGCGGGCCGGCCGCGAGCACGACCACCGTGTTGCCGGTGACGATCGCCGGGGCCACGACGCTGACCAGACCGAGCAGGGACGGCGGGGCGACGACGCCGACCACGCCGGTGGGCTCGGGGGAGGAGAGGTTGAAGTACGGCCCGGCGACCGGGTTGGCGTTGCCGACCACCTGGGCGATCTTGTCGGACCAGCCCGCGTACCACACCAGGCGATCGATCGCGGCGTCCACCTCGGCGGCCGGGACGCCGAGCGCCACGAACTCGGCGGCGCGGGCCTCGACCATCTCGGCGACGCGGTAGACGACCTGGCCGCGGTTGTACGCCGTGGCGCCGGCCCACTTGGGCTGGGCCTTGCGAGCCGCCACGACCGCGTCGCGCGCGTCCTTGCGGGAGGCGAGGGCCACGTTGTCGCCGTCCACGAGATAGGTCCGTCCTGACTCGCTGCGCGGGAACGCCCCGCCGACGTAAAGCTTGTAGGTCTTGCGCACCGCGAGACGGGCGCGGCCGTTGGAGGCAGCGGGCTCGGTCTTCACGGAAGCTGCCTTCGCGGCTTTCGCCGCCTTGGCCGGCGCCGGTTTCGCGGTGGGTGCTGACTTAGGCAAGGTACGCCTCCAGGCCGTGCCGGCCACCCTCGCGGCCGTAACCGGATTCCTTGTAACCACCGAACGGCGAGGTGGGGTCGAACTTGTTGAACGTGTTGGCCCAGACCACACCGGCGCGCAGTTTGTCGGCAACGGCGAGGATGCGTGAGCCCTTGTCGGTCCAGATGCCGGCGGACAGCCCGTACGGCGTGTTGTTGGCCTTTTCGATGGCCTCTTCCGGCGTGCGGAAGGTCAGCACCGAGAGCACCGGTCCGAAGATCTCTTCCCGGGCGATCCGGTGGGCCTGGGTCACCCCCGTGAAGATCGTCGGGGCGAACCAGAACCCGTGATCGGGCAGCGAACACGGCGGCGACCAGCGCTCGGCGCCCTCCGAACTGCCAATTTCCGACAATTCAGTAATTTTCGCCAGCTGGGCGGCGGAGTTGATCGCGCCGATGTCGGTGTTCTTGTCGAGCGGGTCGCCGACCCGCAGCGTGGCCATCCGCCGTTTCAGGGAATCGAGCAGCTCGTCGGCGATCGACTCCTGCACCAGCAGGCGCGAGCCCGCGCAGCAAACATGGCCCTGGTTGAAGAAGATGCCGTTGACGATGCCCTCGACCGCCTGGTCGATCGGCGCGTCGTCGAAGACGATGTTGGCCGCCTTGCCGCCCAGCTCGAGCGTGAGCCGCTTGCCGGTGCCGGCCACCGAGCGGGCGATCTGCCGGCCCACCTCGGTCGAGCCGGTGAAGGCGACCTTGTCGACGTCGGGGTGCTCGACCAGGTAGCGGCCCGTGTCGCCGGCGCCGGTGATGATGTTGACGACGCCCGGCGGGAGGTCGGCCTGGCGGCACACGTCGGCGAAGAACAGCGCGGACAGCGGCGTGGTCTCGGCCGGCTTGAGCACCACCGTGTTACCCGCGGCGAGCGCCGGAGCGATCTTCCACGCGAGCATGAGCAGCGGGAAGTTCCACGGGATGACCTGACCGGCCACGCCCAGCGGCTTGGGGTCGGTGCCGAAGCCCGCGTACCGCAGCTTGTCGGCCCAGCCCGCGTAGTAGAAGAAGTGCGCGGCGACCAGCGGCAGGTCGACGTCGCGCGACTCCTTGATCGGCTTGCCGTTGTCGAGCGACTCGAGGACGGCCAGCTCGCGGGAGCGTTCCTGGATGATCCGGGCGATCCGGAACAAATATTTCGCGCGCTCGGCGCCGGGCAGCGCCGACCAGGGGCCGAACGCGCGGCGGGCGGCGGCCACGGCCCGGTCGACGTCTTCCGGGGCGGCCATGGCGACCTCGGCGAGGACCTCCTCGCTGGCCGGGTTGATCGTCTTGAAGGTGCCCTTGCCGTCGCTGAAGTCGCCGTCGATGAAGAGGCCGTAGGTGGACGCGATCGAGACGATCGACCGCGATTCGGGGGCGGGAGCGTATTCGAACATGTGCGGCCTCAGTCCAGCGTGAAGTAGTCCGGACCGGCGTAGTGGCCGGTGGTGAGCTTGGTGCGCTGCATCAGCAGGTCGTTGAGCAGCGAGGAGGCCCCGAAACGGAACCAGTCCGGGTCGAGCCAGTCGTCGCCGACCGTCTCGTTGATCAGCACGAGGTACTTGATGGCGTCCTTCGTCGTACGGATGCCGCCTGCTGGTTTGACGCCGACCTGGCGCCCGTTCTGGGCGCGGAAGTCGCGCACGGCCTCGAGCATGATCAGCGTGACCGGAAGGGTGGCTGCGACCGGAACCTTGCCGGTCGAGGTCTTGATGAAGTCGGCGCCGGCCATCATCGCCAGCCAGGACGCGCGGCGGACGTTGTCGTACGTCCCGAGCTCGCCGGTCTCGAGGATGACCTTGAGATGGGCGTCCCCGCAGGCTTCCTTGACCGCCACGATCTCGTCGAAGACCTTGGCGTAGTCGCCGGCCAGGAACGAGCCCCGGCTGATCACCATGTCGATCTCGTCGGCGCCGAGCGCCACCGCGTCACGGGTGTCGGCCAGCTTGACGTCGAGCGGCGCCTGACCCGAGGGGAACGCCGTGGCCACGCTGGCCACGTGCACGCCGCTGCCGGCCAGCACCGGCACGGCCACCGGGACCATCGAGGGGTAGACACAGACGGCGGCCACCGACGGGCACGACGGGTCGGCCGGGTCGGGGTGCAGCGCCTTGGCCGAGAGCGCGCGGACCTTGCCCGGGGTGTCGGCGCCCTCGAGAGTGGTGAGGTCGACCATCCGGATCGCCAGATCGATCGCCTTGGCCTTGGCGGTCGTCTTCACCGATCGGGTGCCGAGCGCGGCCGCCCTGGCCTCGACGCCCACCTTGTCGACGCCCGGAAGCCCGTGCAGAAGGGCCCGCAGGTTGGCGGTCGACGTCGCTGTCGCAGTCATGAAAAGGATTCTACGCGGGCCTATGACATTTGATCTTGGCTGACCGGTAGGTTGTCGCCGTGGACGTACTCGTCGTAGATCACCCGCTGGCCCAGACCAGGCTCACCGCGATGCGCAACGCGGAGACCGACTCGGGCGTCTTCCGTGCCTCTCTGCACGAGCTCACCACGATGGTCGTGTACGAGGCGGCCCGCTCCTTCGCCGTGGAGCAGTTCCCGATCACCACGCCCGTGGCACCGACCCAGGGCACCAAGCTGGCCAACCCGCCCCTGATCGTCCCGGTGCTCCGGGCCGGCCTGGGCATGGCCGACTCGGCGCTGGCCCTGCTGCCGGAATCGTCGATGGGCTTCGTCGGCCTGGCCCGCGACGAGCACACCTTCGAGCCCCGGGCCTACATGGAGTCCCTGCCGGCCGACCTCTCCGAGCAGCCGGTACTGGTGCTGGACCCGATGCTCGCCACCGGCGGCTCGCTGCTGCACTGCTGCCGCCTGCTGGTCGAGCGCGGCTGCACCGACGTGATCCTCTGCTGCGTGCTGGCCGCCCCCGAGGGCATCGAGCGCCTGAGCCAGTCCGGCCTCCCGCTGCGCCTGGTCACGGCCGCGATCGACGAGGGCCTCAACGACAAGGCCTACATCGTCCCCGGCCTCGGCGACGCCGGCGACCGCCAGTTCGGCGGCATGCGCCGCTTCTGAGGCCTTTTGCCGTACGAGGTCAGCCAAGCACCGGCATACCAGGCCGGCGTGGGTGCCGTCCCGGCCCCGTGCCGCCGCCATCCGGGCTGAGCTGCAACAAGGGCGGGCCGGCCTTCGTCGTCGGTCACCCACCTGCCGCCGCCCGCTCCATCGACGGCCGGTCACCTGCCCGGCGAGGCGTGCGCGCGGCCCGCCCTGACACAGTTCGAACCCGAGGTCGCGAGCCGAGATCCTCCGCACAGCGGCCCCCGTCCGGCTCTGCGTACCAATGCGCGCTGCTCTGCGCACCCATGCGCGCTGCTCTGCGCACCCATGCGCGCGGCCACCACGGCTGGCGGGTGGGCCAGCGGACGTGACCGCCATGGCCCGGGCCGCCGCGTGATCGCGGCCGGCGCTGCCTGCCCGGCTCGGTGCAGGGGCCGGGCTGCGGGCAAGTGTGGCTACTTGCTGTGCGTATCGGACGCCTGCGGCGCAACGTTCAGCGACGCCTGGCGAACAACGATGACGACGTGCGCGTCGCGAACACCTGCGCATCAATGTTCAGCACCGGTCGGCAAAGGATGCGCGCCTCCGGTGCGAACACGTATCCATCACCGTCCCGCGGGTGGCCGGGCTGGCTCGCGCGCATAGTGCGGCCCGTCGCGATGGGGCGGTATGGGGGTAATGCCGGGAGTGCAAGCGGCGGCAGGTGGGTGACCCGGCACTTGGGCCGGCCTGCCCTCGTTGCAGCTCAGCCCGGATGGTGGCGGCACCGGGGTCGGGACGGCACCACGCCGCCCTGGAAGGCATGGACGTTGCTGACCTCGTACGGGAAAAGGAATTTGAATTTGCCGCCGACGCCGCTCAGAGGGAGGTGTAGGACCAGCCAACCGCCTTTCCGGCGGTGAAGGGCATGACGCCGTGGAAGACGCGGGGAGCGTCGGCGAAGACCAGGGGGAGGAAGTGGCGGTCGGACTCCCACATCGGGAGGTTGCCGGCCAGGACGTCGGCGAGGGGCATCCAGTGCAGGCTGCCCTCGTCGTTGGCGGTCAGTGGCGTGCCGGTCCAGGACGGGATGCGGAAGAGGAAGCCGAACCAGTTGCCGCCGTCCTTGCCGAAGCCGGGCCAGGAGATGGTGCCGGCGAAGTCGAGCGTCGTGCACTCGATGCCGGCCTCCTCGCGGATCTCGCGGCGCATGCCGGTGGCTACATCTTCGCCGGGCTCGAGCTTGCCGCCCAGGCCGTTGTAGTAGCCGTAGTGGATGTCGTCGGGGCGCGCGTCCCGGCGGATCATCAGGATGTTCTTGCCGTCGGGGGAGAAGACGTAGCCGAGAGTGGCGAGAGTGGCCTGCACGCGGGGAAACGTTACCGGGGGCTCGACTAGGGTCGTCGGCGTGAAGGTGCTCATCGCCGGCGGGGCCGGTTTCATCGGCAGCACGATCGCGTCCTGCCTGATCGACGCGGGTCATCAGCCGGTCATCCTCGACAACCTGGTGACCGGCCGTCGCGAGTTCTGCGAGGGGCGGCCGTTCTACGAGGGCGACATCGCCGACCGGGCCGTCGTCGACCGGATCTTCGACGAGCACCCGGACATCCTGGCCGTCGTGCACTGCGCGGCGCTGATCGTCGTCCCCGAGTCGGTGGCGCGGCCGATCCACTACTACCGGGAGAACGTCGCCAAGACGCTCGAGCTGGTCGACCATCTGCTGGCCCGAGGGGTCACCCGGCTCGTGTTCAGCTCGTCGGCCTCGATCTACGAGCCGAACGACGAGTTCAGCGTCGACGAGAGCTCGGCGCTGGCCGCGTCGAGCCCGTACGCGCGGACCAAGCTCGTGGTCGAGCAGATGCTCACCGACATCACCGCCGCCACGCCGCTGCGGGTGCTCTCGCTGCGCTACTTCAACCCGATCGGCGCCGACCCCAAGATGCGGACCGGCCTGCAGATCACGGCGCCGAGCCACGCGCTGGGCAAGCTCATCGAGGCGCACCGGGCGGGCGTGCCGTTCCGGGTGACCGGCACCGACTATCCGACCCGCGACGGCTCCGGCATCCGCGACTACGTCCACGTCTGGGACCTGGCCGGGGCGCACCTGGGCGCGCTCGAGGTCTTCGACTCCCTCTTCGCCGACGACCGGCGGTACCAGGTGATCAACCTGGGGACCGGCGCCGGCACCACGGTGCTCGAGCTGGTGGCTGCCTTCAACGAGGTCGTCGACGGGACTGTGACCGTGGAGCGGGCGCCGCGGCGGCCGGGCGACCAGGCGGGGGCGTACACCCGCAGCAGCCGGGCCGCCGACCTGCTCGGCTGGCGGGCCGAGCACTCGGTGGCCGACGGAATCCGCGACACCTTGGCCTGGTTCGCCCAGCGGGAACATGTTCTGCCCGACCTGGCCGGAGTTTCGACCCGACCTGGCGATCGTTCCGCGTGACTCGGGACACTATCGTTGCGTCCCATGACCTCCATTCCGCTCGCCGAGGAACTGCTCCTCCTCGCCTATGACGATCAGACCGGCAAGGCGACCGGCTCCCGTATCGGGCTCGACCTCGGGATGTCCGCGGCCGTGCTGGTCGATCTCGCGCTGGCGGGGCGGATCGCGTACGTCGACGGCTACCTGAAGGTGCTCGACCCGACCCCGATCGGCGACCCGATCGCCGACTCGGTGCTGGCCAAGGCCGCCGGGGACGAGCCGCACACGCCGAGCCAGTGGGTGCAGCGCCTGCGGCACCGCCTGCGCACCCGCGTCCTGGAAGACCTGGTCTCCCGGGGCGTGGTGCAGGACGTGGACGAGACCCAGATGGAGTTCATCCACGTCCACCGGTACCCGACCACCGACCCGGCCTACGAGGCCGAGATCCGGCGGCGCCTGGCCGAGGCGCTGACCGGCGACAGCACGTGCGACGAGCGGACGGCCGCGCTGGCCACCCTGCTGGTCGCGTGCCGTATGGAGCCGGCGCTGCGCCTGCCGTCCGAGGAGTCGGCGCGGGCGCACCAGCGGCTCGAGCAGATCGCCGCGGGCGCCGGTTTCTCCGGTTCCGCCGATCTGGAAGATTCCGTGGTGCGCCCGTCCGTGGCGCTCGTCGTGTACACGCTGGGCAAGGCCATCTCGGCCGCCCTGGGAGCCCCGAAACCCGTCTAGACCCCGAGTGCGGCGGCCACTTCCTGGCGGAGGACGTTCAGGGCGGCCGCCGCGCGGGTCCGGACCGCCGCCACGTCACCCTCGGTGACTGGTTCGACCATTTCCAGGTACGCCTTGAGCTTGGGCTCGGTGCCGGAGGGACGGATGACGACCCGGGCCGCGGCGGTCCGGATGGTCAGCACATCGTTCTCGGGGAGCAGGTCGTCGACGGCCGTCACCGGGGCGCCCAGCAGCGTCGCCGGCGGCCGCTGCCGGGCCCGGCCCATGGCCGCCCCGATCTCGGCGAGGTCGTCGACGCGTACCGAGAGCTGGTCGGTGGCGTGCACGCCGAACTCGGCCGCCAGCTCGTCCAGCCGGTCGGTGAGCGTCCGCCCGGACTCCATGAGCCCCGCCGCCAGCTCCGCGGCCGTCAGCGCGGCCGTGATGCCGTCCTTGTCGCGCACCAGGTCCGGCGCCACGCAGTAGCCGAGCGCCTCCTCGTAGCCGAAGGCGAGATCCTCGGCGGCCCGCACGATCCACTTGAAGCCGGTGAGCGTCTCGGCGTAGGGCACGCCGCGGGCCGCGCAGAGCCGCCCGAGCAGCTGCGACGAGACGATCGTGGTCGCGTACGTGCCCGGGATGCCGCGCCGGATCAGGTGATCGGCGAGCAGCACGCCGAGCTCGTCGCCGCGCAGCGCCCGCCAGTTGCCGTCCCCGGTCGGGATGGCCAGCGCGCACCGGTCGGCGTCCGGGTCGTTGGCGACGGCGAGGTCGGCGTTGCAGGCCTTGGCCAGCGCCAGCAGCCGGTCCATCGCTCCCGGCTCCTCCGGGTTGGGGAAGGAGACCGTCGGGAACTCGGGGTCGGGATCGGACTGCTCGCTCACCGGCACCGGCACGCCGAACCCGGCCGCGGCGAACGCGGCGGCCAGCGTGCCGCCACCGACGCCGTGCAGCGGGGTGTACACCACGGTCAGGTCGCGCGGGCCGCCCGGGGTGAGCACGTTGGCGGCGCTCTGCACGTACCCCTGAACGATCTTCTCGTCGAGGAGCGTGCCCGGGACGCCCAGCCGGACCCCGGCGGTCGGCCCGACCGCCCGGATGGCCGCCTCGATGCCGGCGTCGGCCGGGGGGACGATCTGCGCGCCGTTGCCGCCCGGCCCGCCGAGCTGCCGTCCCAGGTAGACCTTGTAGCCGTTGTCCTGCGGCGGGTTGTGGCTGGCCGTGACCATCACGCCGGCCACCGCGTCGAGGGCGCGCACCGCGTACGCGAGCACCGGCGTCGGCAGCGTCGAGGGCATGACCAGCGCCTCGCGACCGGCGCCGGTGGCCACCCGGGCGGTGCGCTCGGCGAAGTCCCGGGAGCCGTACCGGGCGTCGTACCCGACCACCAGCGGGCCGTCGCCACCCTGCTCGGCGAGCCAGGCCACCAGCCCGGCCGCCGCCCGCGTGACCACCGCGAGGTTCATCCCGTTCGGACCGGCCCGCAGCCGGCCGCGCAGTCCGGCCGTGCCGAAGGTGAGCGGCCCGGAGAACCGGTCGCGCAGCTCCTCGGCTGTGCCGGGCAGTCCGTCGATCAGCTCGCGCAGCTCGGCCCGGGTCGCCGGATCGGGATCGTCGGCGAGCCAGGCCTCGGCTTGTACACGTACTTCGTCGTCAGGCGCCATCTGGGATTGATAGCACGTGCCCGGGATGGTCAGGCGGCCGACAGGGTGTAAGTCTTGACCATCTCGTCGAAGATCGGCTTGCTGTCGGCGAACTGCGCCTCGGTCGAGGTCATGTAGAACGAGAACGCCTTGCCGCCGGTCACCACCGCGCCCCACAGGCCGTGCCGGGCCGCGTCGCCGCTGCCGCACGTGTACTCCAGGACCGCGCCGGCCTTACCGGAGATGGTGGTCTTGGTGAGGTTGACCCGGGCGTACGGCTTCGGGCAGCTCGTCGACTTCGTCTTCAGCGTGTTCTCCGCGATGCCGAGGAACTTGGTCGGCTCGGCGGTCGATTTCTCCACCAGGATGCGGACCTTGTGCTTGGCGTCCTTGGGGTCGACGTAGTCCACCCAGTCGCCGCTCGCCTTGCGGGTCCAGCCCTTCGGCACCTGCACCGAGATGCCCCGGTCGTTGTACTGCTGGGTGTCGAAGGGTGGCGCCGCCGCCTGGGTCGCGGTCGGCTGCGCGGCGTTCGTCGCCGGAGGCTTGTCGCCACCGCCGCCGGTCAGGCTGATCAGCAGCACCAGCACGATCACCACGGCGAGCGCGCCGCCGCCGGCGATCAGCTGCTTGTTGCGCGGCCAGCCCTTGAACGTCTCGACCGCCCGGCCGGTGGTGGCCTTGGCCGAGCCGATCGCGTTGCCGATCATCGCCTTGCGCTTGGCCCCGGGGCTGCTCACCAGGGTGCCGCCGCCCATCGCGGCGCGGGCGCCGTTCCAGGCCTCGCGCGGGGGCAGGACGTTCGTCGGGTCGGCGCCGTGGGCGGCCGGCATGAAGCCGGTCGGCGAGCCGGGCATCTGCGTGTCGCCGGGCTCGGGGGCGCGCCGCCTGCCGCCGGCGTTGTTCTGCTGGAGCTTGGCCAGGTGGTCGGTGAGCGACTCGCCGGGGGCGAGCATGGCCCGGCCGCCGATCTGTCCGCTCGGCTGCGGCGGCAGCGGCTGGGTCTCGGCCGGCATGGCCGGCGGGCGCTGCGCGGGGACCACGGAGTACGGGTCGGTCGCCATGTGCGGCGGGCTCGTGCTGGCCAGCGGGCCGGCCAGCTGCTGCCGGAGCATGGTGCGCGCGGTCAGCACGTCCATCCGCCGGTTCGGGTCCTTTTCCAGCAGACCCATCAGCACCGGGGTGAGCGAGCCGGCCCGCACGGCCGGGGCCGGCGGGTCCTCCACCACGGCGTGCATGGTCTCGATCGGGTCGCCCTTGTCGAACGGCGGGCGGCCCTCGACCGCGGTGAACAGCGTGACGCCCAGCGAGAACAGGTCGCTCGGCGGGCCGAAGTCGCTGCCCATGGCCCGCTCGGGCGAGATGAAATGCGGCGAGCCGAGCACCATGCCGGGCGTGGTGAGCTGCACGTCGGTGGGCATCCGGGCGACACCGAAGTCGGTGAGCACGCAGCGGCCGTCCGAGCAGATCAGCACGTTCGCCGGCTTCACGTCGCGGTGCAGCACGCCGTGCGCGTGCGCCACCTCGAGCGCGCCGAGCAGCGCTATGCCGATCTTGGCGACGACGCGCGGGGTGACCGGGCCGTCCTCGATCACCATGTCGGCGAGGCTGCGCGCGTCGAGCAGCTCCATCACGATCCACGGACGGCCGTTCTCGTGCACGACGTCGTAGACCTGCACCACCGCCGGGTGCTGGAGCGCGGCCGCGGCACGGGCCTCGCGCATGGTTCGTTCGTACATGGCGTCGCGGTCGCTGGGGGCCAGGCCGGGCGGGAGGATGACCTCCTTCACGGCCACGTCACGGCGCAGCAGCGTGTCCGCCGCACGCCAGACCGTGCCCATGCCACCGTGCCCCACCGCTGCGCGCAGCGTGTACCGCCCGCCGATGAGCGTGCCCGGGGCTGCGCGTCCGCTGGTGGGAGCGGTGTTGCCGCCGCTCCACGTCGGAATCTGAGTCACTGAGGATGCCACCGAGGGGATGTAGGGGCTGTCGACCAACCCCGCTATCTTGCCGGTTGGACACCCTCATTTGAAAGTCGCGACGCCGACGTTCCTGTGAACTCGACCGACCGTGACCAGGAAACCGCGCTGAGTGGGGATTATCGGACTCTCTGTGCAAAATCCCTCACGCTTGCGGCCTGAACGAAGCCTTAGGATCACGCATGTGAACGCAGAGTCGGGTTTCGAGATCAAACCGGTCTACCGTCCCGAGGACGTGCCCGCGGGCGTGCCCATCGGCGAGCCGGGCGAGTACCCGTACACCCGCGGCGTCTATCCGACGATGTACACCAAGCGCCCCTGGACCATGCGGCAGTACGCGGGCTTCGGCACCGCCGCCGAGTCCAACGCCCGCTATCACCAGCTGCTCGCGGCCGGCACGATGGGCCTGTCGGTGGCGTTCGACCTGCCCACCCAGATGGGGTACGACTCGGACGACCCGATCGCGCACGGCGAGGTCGGCAAGGTCGGGGTGGCGATCGACTCGATCGACGACATGCGGCAGCTGTTCGCGGGCATCCCGCTCGATCAGGTCTCGACCTCGATGACGATCAACGCGCCCGGCTCGGTCCTGCTCCTGCTCTACCAGCTCGTGGCCGAGGAGCACGGGGTGCCGGGCGGCGCGCTGCAGGGCACGATCCAGAACGACATCCTCAAGGAGTACATCGCCCGCGGCACGTACATCTTCCCGCCGAAGCCCTCGCTGCGGCTGGTCGCGGACACCTTCGCGTACTGCCGGGCGGAGATCCCGAAGTGGAACACGATCTCCATCTCGGGCTATCACATGGCCGAGGCGGGCGCCACGCCGGCGCAGGAGATCGCGTTCACGCTGGCCAACGGCATCGAGTACGTCCGGGCCGCGCTCGCCGCCGGTCTCGCCGTCGACGATTTCGGGCCCCGGCTGTCGTTCTTCTTCGTGGCTCGGACCACGCTGCTCGAGGAGATCGCCAAGTTCCGCGCGGCCCGCCGGATGTGGGCCCGGATCATGCGGGACGAGTTCGGGGCGAAGGATCCGAAGTCGCTGATGCTGCGCTTCCACACGCAGACGGCGGGCGTGCAGCTCACCGCCCAGCAGCCCGAGGTCAATCTGGTACGGGTGGCGATCCAGGCGCTCGGCGCGGTGGCCGGGGGCACCCAGTCGCTGCACACCAACGCGTACGACGAGGCGATCGCCCTGCCCACCGAGAAGTCGGCCCGGCTCGCGCTGCGCACCCAGCAGGTTCTGGCCTACGAGAGCGGCCTGACCGGCACGGTCGACCCGTTCGCCGGCTCGTACGCGATCGAGGCGATGACCGACGAGGTGGAGGCGGAGGCGACTCGGCTGATCGAGCGGGTCTTCTCCTACGGCTCGGCGGTCGACGCGATCGAGCAGGGCTTCCAGAAGGAGCAGATCGAGACGTCGGCTTACCAGATCGCCAACGAGATCGACTCCGGGGATCGGGTCGTGGTGGGTGTGAATCGCTTCACCATGGACGCGGAGGAACGGTACGAACCACTACGAGTCGACCCCGCGATCGAGGCCGCGCAGGTCGCTCGTCTCGCCGAACTCCGGGCGAACCGGGACGGATCGGCCGTCGAGACCGCACTGGCGGATTTGGCGAAGGCCGCCCAAGGAACCGAGAACGTCCTACCGTTGATGAAAGAGGCGTTGCGGCTCCGTGCCACCGTTGGCGAGGTATGCCACACGCTGCGTGGCGTATGGGGCGTCTACCACCCGGTGGAGCGTTTCTGAGTCGGACTCGTGGTGTGGGTCATCACCTCCACGATCCGTTACACGTTGTAGGAGGTGAAGGGATAGATGCTGCGCAGGGACGACACCCCGAGCATCTTCCGCACCTTCACCGAAAGCTCTTATCAGGGCATTCGTGACCCAACGCTACCCAGCGTGCACGGGATTGATGTTGCACAGCGTCACCAAAATGGGTCTAAGCTGTCGCGCGTCGCCAGAACACGACAAACCTTCGAGAGCGATACGGAAACCGACGTGACTACTACTCTGACGGCTCCCGCGGAGCCTTCATCGGAGTGGCCCGGGCCGCTGCCCGGCGCCGAGCCCCTGCCCGGCCAGCTCGACCGCTGGCTCGCCGCTCGCGGCGCGGAGCTCGTAGCGATTCGTCGGCACATTCACTCCCACCCCGAGCGATCCCACCAGGAGTTCGAGACCGCCGCGCTGATCGCCCGCGAGCTGGCCGTCGCCGGCCTGTCCCCGCGCCTGCTGCCCAAGGGCAACGGCGTGATCTGCGACATCGGCGAGGGCGACCGGGTCGTGGCGTTCCGCGCCGACCTCGACGCGCTGCCCCTGCAGGACCTCAAGGACGTGCCCTACCGCTCGACCGTCGACGGGGTGGCGCACGCCTGCGGGCACGACGTGCACACCACGGTGCTGCTCGGGCTCGGCCTGGCCCTGGCCCAGCTGGCCGAGCAGGGCAAGCTGCCCGGCCGGGTGCGGCTCATCTTCCAGCCGGCCGAGGAGAGCATCCCGTCCGGCGCGCCCGAGGTGGTCGCGGCCGGCGCGCTCAAGGACGTCGCCGCCATCTACGCCCTGCACTGCTACCCGCAGTTGCCGGCCGGCCTGGTCGGGGTCCGCTCCGGCCCGTTCACCGCGGCCGCCGACATCGTCAAGGTCAAGCTGACCGGCCCCGGCGGGCACACCGCCCGGCCGCACCTGACCGCCGACCTGGTGCACGCGCTGGGCCGGGTCGTGGTCGATGTGCCGGCCATGCTCGACCGGCGGATCGACCCGCGGGCCGGGGTCTCGATGGTGTGGGGCTCGGTGCACGCGGGCGAGGCGTTCAACGCGATCCCCGGCGAGGGCCAGGCCAGCGGCACGGTCCGCATCCTGAGCCGGGAGGCCTGGCGGGAGGCGCCCGAGCTGATCACCCAGCTGATCCGCGACGTGGTGGCGCCGACCGGCGCGCAGGCCGAGATCACCTACCAGCGCGGCATGCCCCCGGTGATCAACGATCGGATGGCCACCGCGGTCATCGCGGGCGCGGCCGGCGCCGCGCTCGGCGCCGACCGGGTCGTCGAGGCCGAGATCAGCATGGGCGGCGAGGACTTCTCGTTCTACCTCGACCACGTGCCGGGCGCGATGATCCGGCTCGGGACCGGGGTGCCGGGCTCCGACAAGCGGTTCGACCTGCACCAGGGCAGCTTCGACGTGAACGAGGACAGCATCGGCTACGGCGTGCGCGTCTTCGTGCACACCGCGCTGGCGGCGCTGTCCACGGGCGCCTTCTAGACAGTTGGCGGAACGGCCCGCGGCGTCGTCGCCGCGGGCCGTTTCGTTGTTACGGCTTGCCGGTTTCGTCCGGCGGGTCGGCGGAAGCCGGGGGACCGGCGGGTGCCGGCGGGCCGGCGGGTGCCGGCGGCGCCGAGGTTGGCGGTGTGGTCTCGGCCGAGCGCGATGACGAGTAGGCCGGCAGCGGCGGGCCTGCCGGAGCCATCGCCGGCCGTGGCGTCAGTCGGCCCTTCCCGAAGCGGCGGTACAGGTAGAAGCCGGCCCACACCGGCAGCGCCAGCGCGATGATCCACGGCAGCAGCGCGCCCAGCACGGTGAGCACCACCTTGAGCGAGGCCAGCAGCGCGTGCCAGCCCGCGGTCAGGCCGCCCACGAAGCCGCCGGGGTTGTCCTCCTTCGGCTTCGGGGCCGGGGCGGTCGGGGCCAGGAACGTCACGGTGATGGTGGACAGGGCCGTGAGGTCGGCCAGGCGGCGCTTCTTGGCCTGCAGCGACGCCAGGTCGGACTCCCGGGTCGCCACCTCCTTCTCCAGCATCACCAGGTCGTTCAGCGACTTGGCCTGGGCCAGCAGCTTGCGTCCACTGTCCACCCTGGCCTGCTGCACGAGGATGCGAGCGTCCAGGTCGACGGTCTCCTCGGTGACGTCCTCCGTGTTGATCTCGCGGTGTTCCTCCTTGCCCAGCCGGGCCAGCTGGTCGACCACGGCGGTGAACTTGTCGGCGGGGATCCGCAACGTCAGGGTCGCGGTGTCCGAGCCGCCGTCGCCGGTGGTGCGGTTGTCCGAGCCGATGAAGCCGCCGGCCGTGGTCGCGATGCCGGTGGCTTGGCCGGCGGCGGCGTTGACGCTGTCCTTGGCGCGCACCGAGATGCTGCCGCGGTAGATGATCGATCGTTGGTCGACGCTGAGGTCCGGCGCCTGCGCGGGCTGGTCCTTGGCGGTGCCGGCGTCCTGCTGGGCGACCTCGGGGGCCGCGGCGCCGCCCTCGGCGCGTTGCGGTGCCGCCGCCTTGTCGGCCGCGCTGCCGGAGCTGGACGAGTTGTCGGAGGCGCCGGCGCCGCATCCGGACAGCAAAGCCCCCGCGACTATCGCGGAGGCGATGATATATGTCGTTCTCCTATGGGTTGCACGCACTGTTTTCTCCCATCCCCGTTCGGGCGTGCACCTGGGACGTACGGCGCACGTTTCCCGGTTCCGGCAGACTGCGTGGTAAGCGGTTACGAATCGGCAGCGGAGGAGTCCCGTGCGCATCACGAAGTTCACGCATTCCTGCGTCCGGCTCGTCGGCGACGGAGTGCTGGTCGTCGATCCGGGCGAGTTCAGCGAGCGGTCCGCGCTGGATGGCGCCGACGCCGTGCTGATCACCCACGAGCATTCCGACCACCTCGACGTGGCCGCGTTGACCGAGGCGGTCTCGCGCCGTCCGGGCCTGCGCGTCTTCGCCCACGCCGGCGTGCTTCCCAAGCTCGCCGCCTTCGGCGACATCGCGTCCGCGGTGGGTCCGGGTGAGAGTTTCGAGGCGGCCGGTTTTGCCGTACGCACGTACGGCGGCCAGCACGCGCTGATCCACCCGGACATTCCGCGAGTCGCGAACCTGGCGTATCTCGTCGGCGACGACGGCACGAACGTCTACCACCCCGGCGACTCGTTCACCGTCCCGGAGGACACGGTCGTGGACACCTTGTTCGTCCCGTTGAATGCTCCGTGGATGAAGCTCATGGAGTCGATCGATTTCGTCCGGGCGGTCAAGCCCGGTCGCGCCTTCGCGCTGCACGACGCGCTGCTCAACCCGACCGGCGCGAAGGTCTCCGACGGCCACCTCGCCCGCCTCGGCGGCACGAGCTACGCGCACGTCGCGCCCGAGACCACGATCTGACGTGCCGAGCATGACCGACGAGCTGATCCAGCGGCTCTACGAGGAGCCGCCGGACGGCTTCGTGGCGGCCCGGACCGCCGCGATCAACGAGGCGAAGCAGACCGGCGACCGGGACGCGGCCAAGCGTCTGGCGGCGCTGAAGAAGCCGACCGTGGCCGCGTGGGTGGTCAACCTGCTGGCGTTGCGCCGGCCCGACCTGATCGAGCAGCTGGTCGACCTGTCCACGGCCCTGCGCGACGCGCAGCGCGGCCTCGACGGCGACCAGCTGCGCGAGCTGAACGCGCAGCGCCGGCAGGTGGTGTCGGCGCTGGTCGGCGCGGCCCGCAAGCTGGCGCTGGAGGCCGAGCCGGGCGCGAAGCTGCCGCTCGGCGAGGTGGAGGCGACGCTGACCGCGGCGATGGCCGAGCCGTCGATCGCGGCCCAGGTGCGCACCGGGCGGCTGATCCGGTCCGCCACCTACGCCGGCTTCGGCGAGGTGCCCCGCCCCCGGCTGCGGCTGGTCACCGACGACACCGACCTCGAGGATGACGCAGAGGTGGAGGTCGACGACAGCGCCGAGGTCGTGGAGTTCCCGACGCAGTCATCGCGGGAGCGGCAGGCCGCCGAGCGCCGCCGTCGCGAGTTCGAGCAGCGCCGCCGGGAGCTGAAGCGCGAGCTGAGCGCCGCGCAGGCCGCCGAGCGCCGGGCCGACGAGCAACTCGAACGCGCGGAGGCGGCCGAGCGCGACGCCGGCCACCTGGTCGACGACCTAGATGCCGAGCTCGCCGAGCTGGAACGACGGCGCACCGAGGCCCAGGCCGACGTGGCCCGCCGCAAGCAGGCCCGCCGCAACGCCGAGCGGGAAACTGCCGCGGCCCGTCGTCAGGTCGGCGACGTCCAGGCGGCTCTGGAGGATCTTGAATCGGGCGAGCCCGATTGACTCGTGAAATTTTTCATCTCAGTCCGGGGGGAGCACAATCTCCGGGGTGACCCCCGAACAGGCTGCCGCCAACGCCATGACGGGACTCGCCACGATCGTCGGTGCCTTCGCCGAGTCACCGCAGACGCTGCGCCGCGCGCGGCTGCTGGGGCTCTCCGGCTGGGCGTACCACGTGTCGGCGCGGGCCGGTGCGCTCGGCGAGGTACGACCCGAGACCGTGGCCGCGACCATCGGCTTCATCGCCCCCGAGGCCGTCATCGACGGCTGGGAGTCGACCGCGAAGACGTCGGCGCCCATGGAGGTGGCGACCTGGCACCTGCACGAGCTGTGCAAGTGGGGCATCGAGCAGATCGGCGGCTTCCCCCGCCTCGGCCGGCTGCTCGAGCTGGCCGGCCGGGTGGTGGACGCGGTCGACCACGCCGCGCTGCCGCTGTTCGCCGCGTGGCGGGCGATGCCGGTGCCCGATCAGGCGCCCGGCGCGCGGGCCGCGGTGACCCTGCACCTGCTGCACGAGCACCGGCTCGGCGTGCACCTGGTCGCCGTGCGGGCCAGCGGGCTCACCCCGTTGCAGGCGATCATCGCGGGGCCCGAGGGCGAGACCGGGGCGGTCGCGTTCGGCTGGCAGCCGCCCTACCCGCCGGCCGGGCCGATCGTGCGACGGCTGATCTGGGCCGACTCGGTGGCCGACGCGCTGGCCGGGCAGGCGTACGCGGCGCTCGACATGACCGAGCGCATCGAGCTGGTCGGCTTGCTCGAGTCCCTGAGCCAGCGCCTGGCCCGCTGATCTTTGTCGAAAGGAAACTCGCTCGACCCCGGAGCGGGTTCGTGGTCCGATGCCCAGATGACCGTCGCCGCGAGGACCGCGCTGCCCGAGGGGTGGACCACGCGCCGCCCGACGCTCGACGACATCCCCGAGATCCTGGCGTTGGTGCACGCCAGCGACATCGCGGCCATCGGCGAGCCCGACTTCACGGCCGACGAGGTGCGCGAGCGGCTCACCGACGCGAATACCGACATGAGCGTCGACAGCTGGCTCGCGCTCGACGAGGCGGGCGCCATCGTCGGCTGGACCTTCCCGAGCAACATGACCGGCGGCGACCGCGACTTCCTCGAGGTGTTCGTGCACCCCGAGCGCGGCCGCCCGGCGATGCGCCCGCTGCTCGCCCTGGTCATGAACCGGATGACCGAGCGGGCCGCCCTGCTCGGCCACCAGCGGTACGAGGTGCGCGCCGGGGCGATCCCCGCCGAGCAGCACTACATCGACGCGCTCACCGAGGCCGGCTTCGTCTTCCACCGGCAGCACGCCCGCATGCGGATGCCGCTCGACGGCGTGTCGCCCACCCCGCCCGAGCCGCCGGCCGGGGCGATCGTGCGCCCGGTCCGGGGCGACGACGAGGACGACATGCGCGCCCTGCACGCCGTGATCGAGGAGGCGTTCCGCGACACCGACCACTTCGCGGTCGACTATCCGACCTGGCGGGAGCAGATCGCGAACGAGCCGTCGGTGTCGTACGACGAGTGGTTCGTCGCCGAGGTGGACGGCCGGGTCGTCGGGTCGCTCCAGTCGTCCGATTCCGGGATCGACGACAACGAGGGCTGGGTGAAACGTCTCGCGGTGCTCGGGGCGTACCGGAAAAGGGGTTTGGGTGAGGCTCTGCTGCGGCGGGCCTTCGCGGTCTATGCGGCGAAGGGTCGCTCGCACGCGGGCCTCGGCGTGGATCTCGCGAACCCCACCGAGGCCGTGCGCCTCTATCTCGCGGTCGGCCTGACGCCGCTGTACCGCGCGAACATCTACCGCACCTACGTGACCGCGGGGGTCAGATCTCCGGCGTAGAGGTGGCGCTCGGCCGGTGGCGCAGGTCGTCGACGTAGTCGTCGGGCGCGCCGGCCTTCTCGGCCGCGTTGGCGATCTCGGAGAGATACCACGCGGTCGGCAGGCCACCCTCGTACCCGTCGTACACGTACACCCACGCGCTGAGGTCGCCCTCGAGGGTGGAAACACGCACGGTGAGCTTCTGGTACGCCCCCGCAGTCACCCCCTCGACCTCGTCGAGCTGTGACGCATCCCACGGATGCACGTCGTAGAGGGATACGAAGACCCGGTCACCCGGCGACTCGGCGATCGTGGTGACCGCGCCCTCCCAGCCCATTTGCCCCTCGCCGGCGAAGGTCAGTCGCCAGCCTTCGATCCACCCGACACCGACCATGGGCGAGTGCGGGCAGTAGGCCCGCATGCGGGCCGGGTCGAGGTTTGAGCCATACGCGGCGTAATGACGCACGGCGATGACGATAGCCGGATACCACCGTCGTGGAGAATAAAAGAGTGCGTGTCGGCACAGTTGCGTTGTTACAGAGGGGAACGTCGTGAGTCGGATCGTGATCATCGGTGGGGGCCCGGGTGGGTATGAGGCGGCCCTGGTCGCCGCCCAACTCGACGCGGAGGTGACCCTCGTCGAGGCCGACGGGCCCGGGGGCGCGTGCGTGCTGACCGACTGCGTTCCGTCGAAAACGTTCATCGCGAGCTCCGAGGTGATGACGGGTTACCGGCACAACGACCGGTTCGGTATCCGCTCGGCCGGCCTCGACGGCGTCACGGTCGACGCCGTGGCGGTGAACAACCGGGTGAAGAAACTGGCCCTGGCCCAGTCCGCCGACATCCAGGCCAAGCTGGTCAAGGCGGGCGTCGAGGTCATCCACGGCCGGGCCCTGCTCGGCGAGGACACCCTCGGCCACACCCACCAGGTGCTCGTGATGCCCGTCGAGGGGGAGATCTTCTCGATCGAGGCGTCGACCGTGCTGCTCGCGACCGGCGCCACCCCGCGGGTGCTGCCCACCGCCAAGCCGGACGGCGTCCGCATCCTCGACTGGCGGCAGGTCTACGACCTCACCGAGCTCCCCGAGCACCTCGTGGTGATCGGCTCCGGCGTGACCGGCGCTGAGTTCGCCAGCGCGTACCTGGCGATGGGCACGAAGGTCACGCTGGTCTCCAGCCGCGAGCGGGTCATGCCGCACGAGGACGCCGACGCGGCGATGGCCATCGAGCGGGTGTTCCGCGAGCGCGGCATGACGATCCTCAACCAGTCTCGCGCCGAGTCGGTGGTGAACACCGGTGACGGCGTCCTGGTCACGCTCTCCGACGGCCGCACGGTCGAGGGCTCGCACGCGCTGATGGCGGTCGGCGCGATCCCGAACACCGACAAGCTCGGCCTCCGCGAGTACGGCGTCGACGTCGGCCCCGGTGGATACCTCACGGTCGACCGGGTGTCGCGCACCAACGTGCCCGGCATCTACGGGGCCGGCGACTGCACGGGCGTGCTGCCGCTGGCCAGCGTCGCCGCCATGCAGGGCCGGATAGCGATCTGGCACGCGATGGGCGAGGCGGTGGCGCCACTGCGGCTGCGCACGGTCTCGGCCAACGTCTTCACCGACCCCGAGCTGGCCACCGTCGGCGTCTCGCAGAACGAGGTGGACTCCGGCCGCACCCCGGCCCGTCAGGTGATGCTGCCGCTGACCGGCAACGCGCGGGCCAAGATGGCCGACCTGCACGACGGTTTCGTGAAGCTGTTCTGCCGGCCGGCGACCGGTCAGATCGTCGGCGGCGTGGTGGTGGCGCCGAAGGCGAGCGAGCTGATCCTGCCGATCACCATGGCGATCGAGAACAACCTGACGGTGGACCAGCTGGCCCACACCATCACTATCTACCCGTCGTTGTCGGGGTCGATCGCGGAAGCTGCTCGTCAGCTGATGCAGCACGAGCCGCAATGACGTCGGCCTCGGCGGCTGCTCCCGCGGCCGCGATGCTCACGGCCAGCTCGGCGTCGGCCTCTTTGCGGCCGCCGAACAGGGCGAGGATCCAGCCGGCGGTGCCGAAGACGACCGCGGCGGTGGCGGCGATCGCGAACAGCCGCCACGCCGACTGGGTGATGGCCGTGCCGCCGACGTGACCGACCAGGCCGCCGTAACCCGCCCAGCACAGCGCGGCGGCACCGTCGTAGAGCGCGAAGAGCTTGACCGGGTAACCCGTGCGACCGGCGTGAAAACCGGCGGCCATGCGGCCGCCGGGGACGAATCGGCACAGCAGCAGCACGAGAGGCCCCGGACGGCGCAGCCCCCGGGTGAAGCGGATGGCGGCCTTGCGCGTCTTGGACTGCTCGCGCGGGGCGTCGTCGTGTCGCGGGGCGAAGCGGGCGCGCAGGGCGCCGAGCCGGCCGCGGCCCACCTGCCCGGTCGAGCGGCCCAGCAGGAACGCGATCGAGTCGCCGGCGAACATGCCGGCCGCGCCGATGAGGATGACCACCGGGAGATCGAGGTTCCCGTAGACGGTGAGCGCGCCCGACGTGATCATGATCGCCTGAACCGGGACCACCGGAATCATCGCGTCGATCGTGAGGAAGCCGAACAGCGCCAGGTATGCCCACACCGGGGTGGCCATCATGGTCAGCAATTCGGTCATCGGTCTTGCCACCTCACGGCTTCGGGGCTCGCCCCATTCTTGATCGGGGTACCTGAGAATGTGCTGTGTTACAGCATGCGCCCTGATCAGACCCCGGCCGCGGTGATAACGGACACGGTATCGTCCCGATCTCATAGCGGAATCGGCGCCGGTTATTTCCCCTGATTTCACCCCGCGGGACGGCGCGAGTTTTTCGCTCGCCTCTCGCGGGCGTACGGTTTGAGTGCCAGTGACGCCGGGTCCCCCGTTCTCGGCGTCCTGGCCCAGGGCCGTCGGTAGGTCCCGTACCGACGGCCCGCCCCCCGCCCGGGGTTGACGGGCACATTTCCCGTGTTACCGGCCCGCAATGAGCCACGCGTAGGTTCCTCGCATGGCGGATCTTTTCGAGGAGTACCGCCTCGGCCCCGGCTGGGACGAGATGTTCAGCGAGCTGGGCATGCCCCGCCCGAGCTACGAGGCGCTGCACGCGACCCTCCAGCCGTTGTCCAGCGGTGAGCTGGGCACCCGGGCCGAGGTGCTGGCGCGGGCGTTCCTCGACCAGGGCATCACGTTCGCGCTCAAGGGCGTCGAGCGACCCTTTCCGCTCGACATCGTGCCGCGCATCATCGCCGCCGCCGAGTGGCGCGCGGTCGAGCTCGGCGTGGCCCAGCGCATCCGGGCGCTCGAGGCGTTCCTCGCCGACGTGTACGGGACCGGCCAGGTGCTCGCCGACGGCGTGGTGCCCAGGCGCATCATCGCGACCAGCGCCCACTTCCTGCGTGCGGCGGCCGGCATCAACCCGCCCAACGGCGTGCGCATCCACGTCGCCGGCGTCGACCTGATCCGCGACGAACAGGGCACGTTCCGTGTCCTCGAGGACAACGTGCGCATCCCGTCCGGGGTGAGCTACGTCATGGAGAACCGGCGGGCCATGGCCCAGGTGCTGCCTGAGGTCTTCGCGGCCACCCGCATCCTGCCGGTCGAGAGCTATCCGGCCATGCTGCTGCGGGCGCTGCGGGCCGCCGCGCCGGTCGGGGTGAGCGACCCGACCGTGGTCGTGCTCAGCCCCGGCGTCTACAACTCGGCGTACTTCGAGCACGCGCTGATCGCCCGGGAGATGGGCGTCGAACTGGTCGAGGGCCGCGACCTGGTCTGCGTCGGCAACGACGTGGCGATGCGCACCACGGCCGGCGAGCAGCGGGTCGACGTCATCTATCGGCGCATCGACGACGACTTCCTCGATCCGGTGCACTTCCGGGCCGACTCGGTGATCGGGGTGGCCGGCCTGCTCAACGCGGCGCGGGCCGGGCGGGTCACGATCGCCAACGCGGTCGGCAACGGGGTGGCCGACGACAAGCTGCTCTACACGTACGTGCCCGACCTGATCCGGTACTACCTCAACGAGGAGCCGCTGCTGCCCAACGTCGACACGTACCGGCTGGACGAGCCCGGCGTGCTGGATCACGTGCTACCCCGGCTCGACGAGCTCGTGCTGAAACCGGTGGACGGCGCGGGCGGCGCGGGCATCGTGATCGGCTCGCAGGCTTCGTCGCGCGACCTGGACGGCGTACGCGCGAAGATTGTGGAAAATCCCCGCGGGTGGATCGCCCAGCGCGAGGTGAAGCTCTCGATGGTGCCCACGCTGATCGGCAACCGGCTGCGTGGCCGGCACGTCGACCTGCGGCCGTTCGCGGTCAACGACGGCGAGAAGATCTGGGTCCTGCCCGGCGGCCTCACCCGGGTCGCGCTGCCCGAGGGCGCGCTGGTGGTCAACTCCAGCCAGGGCGGCGGCTCGAAGGACACGTGGGTGCTCGCGGGCGACGACGACGTGGTGCCGTTCGAGCTGCCCTACCTGCCGGTCACGCCGGACCCCCTGCCGGCGGCCGCGAGCCCCGACCTCGGCCCCGGCGCCTCGGGCGACCAGGAGCAGCAGCAACAGCAGCAACAGGGGAGGTTGTCGTGCTGAGCCGCATCGCGGAGTCGCTCTACTGGATCGGCCGGTACGTCGAGCGGGCCGAGGACACCGCCCGCATCCTCGACGTGCACCTGCAGCGGATGCTCGCCGACCCGTGGACGCAGGAGGACTCGGCCTGCCGCTCGCTGCTCGCGGTGATGGGCATGCCGACCGCCGACGGCCCGTTCACGTCGGCCCAGATCGTCGGGCTGCTCGGGCTCGACGACCGCAACCCCTCGTCGGTGGTCGGCGCGCTGGCCGCGGCCCGGGAGAACGCTCGCGGCTCCCGCGAGACCGTCTCCTCCGAGATGTGGGAGTGCCTGAACTCGACCTGGCACGGCCTGCCCAACGCCCGGCGCCGGGTCGAGCAGCAGGGGGTGCACACGTTCTTCCGCTGGGTGCGGGAGCGCTGCGCGGTGATGGCCGGGCTGACCGACGCGACGATGAGCCGCGACGAGGGCTGGCTGTTCCTGGTGCTCGGCCGCAGTGTCGAGCGGGTCGACATGACCGCGCGGCTGCTGCGCACCCACGAGCGAGCCGGCGGCAGCATCCCGTCCTGGATGACGCTGTTGCGCTCCAGCGGGGCCTGGGAGACCTTTTTGCGTACGTATCGGGGCGCGCTCGACGATCGGCACGCGGCCGAGTTCCTGCTGCTCGACCGGCTGTTCCCGCGCTCGGTCTTCGCGGCGCTCTCGACCGCCGAGGGCTGTCTGTCCGATCTGGAGCCCGACCCCGGCCGGGCCGGCGTGGCCACCGACGCGCAGCGCATCGTCGGGCGGGCCCGCACGAACCTCGAGTTCCGCGGCGCCGACGAGCTGATCGGCGAGATGTCGTCGGTGCTGGCCAGCCTCGAGAAGACGTGTTCGCAGGTCAACGAGGCGGTCTCCCGTCGGTACTTCCGGCAGACGTCGGCGGTTAACTGGGTGCGAGGGGCGGTCGCGTGACTGTGGACTCTTGGCGACTGCGGATTCAGCACAAGAGCGGTTTCGACTACGCGGGGCCGGTCACGTCGTCGTACAACGAGGCCCGCATGTGGCCGCGCAACGAGACCCGGCAGGCGGTGCTCGACGCCCGGGTCGAGGTGTGGCCGCCGGCCCGGACGTACCGCTACGAGGACTACTGGGGCACCGTCGTCACCGCGTTCGACGTGCACGCCAAGCACGAGGCGCTCACCGTCACCGCGACGTCCACGGTGGAGACTCTTCCTCCCGGCGACCTGGTCTCCAACGGCTTCGTGTGGGAGGCGCTGAGCCGCCCGGAGAACGTCGACCGCTGGTACGAGCTGCTGCTGCCGACCCAGCGCACCGGCCTCGACGACGGGCTGCGCGAGATCGTGGCCGACATCAAGGCCGCGCACGCCACCCCGCACGCGGCGGCGCTCGGGGTCTGCGAGTTCGTGCGGGGCGAGGTGACCTACCAGCCGGGCGCGACCGGGGTGCAGAGCGACGCGCTGCACGCGTGGAAGCAGCGCAAGGGCGTCTGCCAGGACATCAGCCACCTCACCGTGGGCATGCTGCGCGAGATGGGCCTGCCGGCCCGGTACGTCTCGGGCTACCTGCACCCGTCGCCGTCGGCCGCGATCGGCGACAGCGTCGTGGGGCAGAGCCACGCCTGGATCGAGTGGTGGGCCGGGCGGTGGACGGCGTTCGATCCGACCAACGGGGTGCCGGTCGGGGAGCGTCACGTCGTGGTCGGGCGCGGACGGGAGTACGGCGACGTGCCGCCACTCAAGGGTGTCTACGCCGGACCGCAGAGCACCGGGCAGGGCGTCGAGGTGACCATCACTCGCCTACGCTGAGGCGCGTGCCCGCTCTGATCCCGCCGACGGTCGACGTCCACGCCTCGTTCCTGCGCGCCATCGAAGAACATCGCGCCGAGGGCCGGGGACTGCCCGCCGACCAGACGAACATCGGCATGTACATCCGGACGTACGACGGCATCTGGGAGTCCTTGGAGGGGTTTTCCCGGTTTGTCGCTGACGTTCGCGCGCAGGAGCGGGAGGACACCCCGCGGCCGCCCGGCTTCGTGCCGACCACGTCGCTGTGGTGGGTGGAGGGCGACGAGTACCTGGGCCGGCTCGGCATCCGGCATCGGCTGGCTCCCGGCCAGATCGGCGAGCGCAACGGCCACATCGGGTACGACGTCCGCCCGTCGGCGAGGCGGCGGGGTCACGCCGCGGCGATGCTGGCCGCCGCCCTGCCGATCGCGGGGTCCCTGGGGCTGCCACAGGTCCTCATCACCTGCGACCACGACAACGAGGCGTCCCGCCGCACGATCGAGCGCAATGGCGGCGTCCTGCACGATCGCCTCGACGAGAAGCTCCGGTACTGGCTGCCCACGGCCTGACCGGCTCATCTTGTCAGTGGCAAGTTAGGATCGGCCCATGCCGAGGCCGACCTACCACCACGGCGACCTGCGCCGGGCCCTGCTCGCCGCCGTCGAGGAAGCGATCACCGAGAACGGCGTCGCCGCCCTGAGCATGCGGGATCTCGCCCGCCGTGCCGGTGTCTCGCACGCCGCGCCGACCCATCACTTCGCCGACAAGGCGGGGCTGCTCACGGCGTTCGCGACCGAGGGGTTCGAGCAGCTGGCCCGGGCGCTGGCCACCTCTCGGTTGGCAAGTAACAGCTTTGTGGAGCTCGGGGTCACCTATATCCGCTTCGCGGTGACCCGGCGGGCGATGTTCGAGGTCATGTTCCGCACCGATCTGTACCACGCGGACGACCCGGACCTGCTCGCGGCGCGGGGCAAGGCCGCCGACGCCCTTTACGCCGCCGTCTCCGACCTCCCGGACGCCATCCTGGCCGCGCCCGCTGCCCGCCCGGCCGCCGCGCCCGCCGCCGGCCCGGCCGCCGCGCCCGCTGCCCGCCCGGCCGCTGTGCCCGCCGCCGGCCCGGCCGCTGTGCCCGCTGCTCGCCCGGCCAAGCCCGGCACCGCCCAGACCGCCCCGCCCGAGGTGCGCACCGCGGGCCTGGCCGCCTGGTCGATGGCGCACGGTTTCGCGACTCTGTGGCTGACCGGCGCCTTCCCCGACCGCGACCTGGACCCCGCCGATGCGGCCCGGCACCTTTTCACCGAGCTGAGCCGCGATCACGCCCCCTGAGCGATCAGTCGATCGTGCAGATCACCGCACCGGCGGTGACCGTGGCGCCGACCTCGACCGCCAGGCCCGCGACCGTGCCCGACTTGTGAGCCTGCAGGGGTTGCTCCATCTTCATCGCCTCGACCACGACGATCGTGTCGCCTTCCTGCACCTCGTCGCCGTCGGAGACCGCGACCTTCACGATCGTGCCCTGCATCGGGGCGGTCAGCGCCGCGCCGCCGGCCGCCGCCGTGGCCTGGCCGCCCGAGCGCCGTGCCGCCGGACGCGGGGCCGTGCTTCCCCCCGTACCGGCGAAAAGGGTTTTGGGAAGACTCACCTCGAGGCGCCGGCCGCCCACCTCGACCACGACGGTCTCGCGTTCGGCGGACGCCGGCGTGCCGGAGGCCGCCGCGAACGGGGGCACCCCGCCGGACCACTCGGTCTCGATCCATCGGGTGTGGACGGTGAACGGCTCGGCCGTGAACGCCGGATCGCGCACCACGGCCCGGTGGAACGGCAGAACCGTGGCGATGCCCTCGACCACCGTCTCGTCGAGGACGCGGCGGGAGCGTTCGAGCGCTTCCTCGCGGGTCGCGCCGAACACGATGATCTTTGCCAGCAGGGAGTCGAAGTTTCCGCCGATGACGCTGCCCGACTCGACGCCCGCGTCGACCCGCACGCCGGGGCCGCTCGGCCAGGTCAGCGACGTGACCGTGCCGGGTGCGGGCAGGAAGCCGCGGCCCGGATCTTCCCCGTTGATGCGGAACTCGATCGCGTGGCCGCGGGGGATCGGGTCGTCGGTGATGGCGAGGACGGCGCCGTCGGCGATGCGGAACTGCTCGCGCACCAGATCGAGGCCGGCGGTTTCCTCGCTGACCGGGTGCTCGACCTGGAGCCGGGTGTTGACCTCGAGGAACGAGATGGTGCCGTCCTGGCCGACCAGGTATTCCACCGTGCCGGCGCCGTGGTACCCCGCCTCGCGGCAGATCGCCTTGGCGCTCGTGTGGATCTGGGCGCGCTGCTCGTCGGTGAGGAACGGGGCCGGCGCCTCCTCGACCAGCTTTTGGTGGCGGCGCTGCAGGGAACAGTCGCGGGTGCCGACCACCACGACGTTGCCGTGCGTGTCAGCCAGGACCTGGGCCTCGACGTGGCGGGGACGATCGAGATAGCGCTCGACGAAGCACTCGCCACGCCCGAACGCGGCCACCGCCTCGCGGACCGCGCTCTCGAACAGGGACGGGATCTCGTCGAGGGTGCGCGCCACCTTGAGACCCCGGCCACCGCCGCCGAATGCCGCCTTGATCGCCACGGGCAGGCCGTGCTCCTGTGCGAAAGCGATGATCTCGCCGGCGTCGGCCACCGGCTCGGCCGTGCCGGCCACCAGCGGCGCGCCCGCGCGCTGCGCGATGTGCCGGGCGGTGACCTTGTCGCCGAGGTCGCGGATCGTCTGCGGGGTCGGGCCGATCCAGGTGAGGCCGGCGTCGAGCACGGCCTGGGCGAACTCGGCGTTCTCGGAGAGGAAGCCGTAACCGGGGTGCACCGCGTCGGCGCCACTGCGGGCGGCGACGTCGAGCAGCTTGTCGACGCGCAGATAGCTGTCGGCCGCGGTGTCGCCACCCAGCGCGAACGCCTCGTCGGCCAGCCGGGCGGGCAGGCCGTCGCGGTCGCTGTCGGCATAGACGGCGACGCTGGCGAGACCCGCGTCCTGACAGGCCCGGATGACCCGGACGGCGATCTCGCCCCGGTTGGCGATCAATACCTTGCGCACGGCCTGAGCTTAGTGCCCGGGACCGACAGTTCTACTCTTAAGTAGTGTCCGCTACGCGCATGATGATCCTCGGACTGGTGCAGTGGATGCAGCCCGTCCACGGCTACGACGTGCGGCGCGAGCTGCTCAGTTGGAGCGCGGACAAATGGGCCAACGTGCAGCCGGGCTCGATTTATCACGCGCTGCGCAAGCTCAGCGAGGAGGGCCTGCTCCGCGAGGTCTCGACCGAGCAGGTGGGCGGCCGCCCGGCCCGTACGACGTACGAGATCACCGAGAAGGGAAGGGCCGAGTTCCAGACGCTGCTGCGCGGCAACTGGTGGCACGTCGACAACCCGCCCGACTCGTTCATGGCGGCGTTCGCCTTCCTGCCGGCCCTGCCCCGCGAGGAAGCCGCGGCCGCGCTGCGCAACCGGGCGATCCAGTTGCGGGCCGGCGTGCAACAACTGGAGGCGGCCACCCAGGCGGAATGGCTCGACAAGAAGCCGGTCTATGTCGCGTGGATGTGGGAGCTGACGATCGCCCGGTCGGAGGCGGAGATCGCCTGGTGCGAGCGGACGGCCAAGCGGATCGAATCGGGCGAGCCCTACATGACCGGGTTTGACAATCAAGTTTGACTAGTAAAACTTGAACATCGTACGCTGCCCGCATGATAGAGACTCGCGGGTTGCGCAAGTCGTTCACATCGCGCCAGGGGCGTGAGAAAAAGACCGTCGAGGCCGTCCGTGGTGTGGACCTCGACGTCGCCGAGGGGGAGATCTTCGGGTTTCTCGGGCCGAACGGGGCCGGCAAGACCACCACGCTGCGCATGCTCGCCACGCTGATCGAGCCCGACGGCGGCACCGCCACGATCGCCGGGGCCGACCTGCGCCGCGATCCGGCCGAGGTGCGCCGCCGGATCGGCTACGTCGCGCAGGGCGGCAGCACCTGGGACGATTCGACCGCGCGCGAGGAGCTGGTGCTCCAGGCGCGCCTCTACGGCGCGAGCAAGGCGTCGGCCCAGGCCCGTGCCGCGAGCGTTCTCGAGGGCTTTCAATTGATCGAGTACGCGGACAGAAAGTGCAAGACCTACTCGGGCGGGCAGCGTCGACGGGTCGACATCGCGCTCGGCATCATCCACGAGCCGAAGGTCGTCTTCCTGGACGAGCCCACCACCGGCCTCGATCCGCAGAGCCGCGCGCACATGTGGGAAGAGATCCGCCGTCTGCGTGCGGAGGGCATGACGGTCTTCATCACCACGCACTACCTCGACGAGGCCGACGCGCTCTGCGACCGGATCTCCATCATGGACAACGGAGAGATCGTCGCCTCCGGTACGCCTTCTTCTTTGAAGCGTGAGATCTCCGGGGACGTCGTCCGCGTCGGTTTGCCGGTGGACGCCGTGGCTGCCGCGGCTTCCGCTTTGGCGGCTTACAAAATTGAGTCGTACGACGACAGCGTGCGCCTCTATGTGGAGGACGGCGCGGTGGCGATCCCGCAGATCCTGCGCGCCCTCGACGCGGCCGGCGTGCCGCTGGGCACGATCGAGCTGCACCGCCCGAGCCTCGACGACGTCTTCCTGACCAAGACCGGCCGATCACTGCGGGAGAGCTGACCCATGAAGCTGTTGCGCGACACCTCGCTGATCTTCCAACGGCAGATGCAGCTGCTCCTCCGCAATCCGGTGTGGATCTTCGTCGGCGTCTTCCAGCCGGTGATGTACCTGCTTCTGTTCGCCCCGCTCCTCAAGCCCGCGCTCCAAGTGAGCTCCAACGCCGAGGCGTACGAAATCTTCGTGCCTGGTCTTTTGGTCTTGCTGGCGATTTTCGGGGGTCTGTTCCAGGGCTTCGGCCTGATCGCCGAACTGCGCGCCGGCGTGATCGAGCGTTCTCGGGTGACGCCGGTCAGCCGCCTCGCGCTGCTGCTCGGGCGCTCGCTGCGCGACGTGGTCTCGCTGATCGCCCAGGCGGTCATCATCACCCTGCTGGCGCTGGTCTTCGACCTGCGCGTGTTCATCGGGAACCTGCTGCTGGCCTACCTGATGCTGGCGCTGATCTCGCTGATGACCTCGGCGCTGAGCTATGGCGTGGCGCTCGCGGTGAAGAGCGAGGACGCGCTGGCGCCGCTGATGAACACGGTCGCCCAGCCGGTGCTGCTGCTTTCGGGGATTCTGCTGCCGCTGACGTTCGCGCCCGGCTGGCTGCAGGGGATCGCCGACTGGAACCCGTTCTCCTGGGCGGTCGACGGGACGCGCGCGCTGTTCCGCGGCGACCTGGGCTCGCCGGATGTCTGGCAGGGCCTGATCATCATGGCCGTGCTGGCCGCGGCGGCGGTGGCGTGGGCGGCGCGGATGTTCGCCCGGAGCGTGCGCTGACGATTTTCCGGTGCACCTGGTCGGTTCGTCGTTTCGCGTTCTGGCGGACCGATCGGGTGTGCTTTATTTGACCGCCCGGATGCTGATCAGGCGCGCCAGAGCGCCGTGATCGACACGTCCATTTCGATGAGCAGTTTGCGCAGCAGGGGTAGCGACAGCCCGATGACGTTGCCCGGATCGCCCTCGATCCGCTCGACGAACGCCGCCCCGCGCCCGTCGATCGTGAACGACCCGGCCACGTTGAGCGGCTCCTCGCTGGCGACGTAGGCCGCGATCTCCGCATCGGTGATGTCCGAGAAGTGCACCACGGTCGTCCCGACGGCCTCGGCCTGCCGCCCGCTCACCAATCCGGTCACGTGGTGCCCGGTGTGCAACACTCCCGACCGCCCGCGCATCATCTCCCAGCGCTTCGCGGCTTCCTCGGCGTTGGCCGGCTTCCCAAAGATCTGCCCATCGAACGCGAGCACCGAGTCACACCCCAGCACCAGAATCCCCGGGTCCGGCGGCAGCTCGGCCGCGATCGCCCGCGCCTTCATCCGCGCCAGTGCCAGGCAAAGCTCATAAGCATCCGCCGCCTCGACAACGGACTCATCCACCCCGCTGACCATCACCTCGGCGTCAATCCCCGCAGCGCTGAGCAGAGCCCGCCGAGCCGGACTGGCCGAAGCCAAGACAAGCCGGTAGTCGATGTCGTTTCCCACGCCCCCGAGGCTACAAGCCCCACCCACCCCGAAACAGCACAGAACCGCGCGTTTCGGCGCGAAGTTTCCCCCCTCAGCCCCTGCGCCGCCGCTGCCGAAGAACAACCAGAGCGACAAGTCCCCCCGCCACCACAAGCCCCACCAACACCCCAAGAACCAACGGCGTGCTGCTAGAAGCCGGCGCAGCCTCAGGCACCGCCCCACCCGTAGTAGCCCCCGGATCGATATACCCCGGCTTAGTGCCCTCATCCGCAGTAGCCGAAGCAGGAGCCGCAGCGGACGCGGTGCTGTTCTGAAGCGGCGCCACCTCGGCGGTAAGCGCCTTGACGATATTCAACTCGCCGTATCCGCATTGGTCGTCGCGCCCAGGCGCACCTATGTCGTCCGCGGTGGCCTCTAGACGATGAATAACTTCGGGTCCGGAAATATTGGGAAACTTTGCGCGCACTAGGGCGGCGGCACCCGCGACGATAGGAGCGGAGACGGATGTTCCGTCAACGTCCGCATATCTATCCTTGGGCTCGGCGGTGGTTATGTCCTTGCCGGGCGCGCAAATATCAACCCTATTGTCGACGACGGAAAAGGATGCGTGTTTTCCGTTCCTATCGGTTGACCCAACAGCAAGGACGCCATCCAACGCCGCCGGATAGTCCATGATGGCTTGTTTGCTGTAATTTCCGGCCGCAACTACGACGACGACGTCTTCGTCGATCGCAGCGTTGACGGCATCGGTCAGATCGTCAGCCGGACCCGTCCCTGCGGATATATTGATAACCTTCGCGCCGTTATCTGCTGCCCAGCCTATACCTCTCGCCATTGCTTCGAGGGAAAACTGGTTCCCGTCGTTGGCAGCCTTGATCGGCAGAATTTTGGATGCCGGCGCAATTCCGAGTGCCCCGTCAGTGCTGTTCTTTCCGTGGGCAGCGACGAGTGCAGCCACGTTGGTACCATGGCCATCCTGATCCGCTCGTCCGTCTCCTTTTCCTCCCGGCAAGAGATTTACGCCTGCCAGAAGATTTCGTTGGAGATCGGGATGCGGGTAAACCCCGGTGTCGATTACGGCAACAGTTACGCCGGATCCCTTGCTGATGGAGTGGGCCTGGTCGACGTTCAGGCTTTTTAGATACCACTCATCATTGCGGACGCTATCCGCATACGCGGGAGCGGTCGGCACCGTGATGGCTGCCGCGAGCGTAAGAGCTCCTACAGCTGCGGCGAATCGGACACGCATTGGTCAGCCGAGTCCGATCGCCGGTCCCGGATCGATGCGCCGGATCTGAGATGGCAACACGACGGGATCGACTCCCTCGGCGGTCTCCCACGGGTTGTCGGGGTCCCAGTGCACACCATCAGTTTCGTCGCGGCGGCCTGCCCGTCGGCCGGCCCCTTGTCCGTACATACCGGTCGAGTGCTGACCGGCTGATACACCCCCGGTGCCGGCGCCGCGCTGCGATCCAAGCGTCCCTTCGCTCTCACCGATCACACCGCCAACCGGGTTGATGCGCCGCATTCCGGCTCGGCCTGCACTTTGCTGACCGAGTGCGCCGCCTGGCATGCCGCCGATGATTCCGCCAGGCGCCATGGTCCGCATCCCGCCCTCGGGAATACGGCCGCCTGATCGCAACAGCCCTTCACTGGGTGCTCCGAGTCCGCGTCCAACGCCGGGCGTGGTCGGGGTCAGCGGCGATGTTCCTCCGGGTAGGAGCCCGGTATTCGGCGGAAGGAGACCGGGATTGGGGAGCGGACCGCCCCCGGTGGGGACGGTTGGGGTGGTTGGGCTGAAACCCGGGCTGGTCGGCGGCGGTAACGTCGGCTGGGCTCCGCCCAGGACGAGTCCAGGCTGCGTACCCGCGCTTGGCGACGTGACCGGCACCCCAACTGTCGTCTGCGGTGAGGTC
Organism: Paractinoplanes globisporus DSM 43857; assembly: GCF_000379645.1. Lineage (GTDB taxonomy): Bacteria > Actinomycetota > Actinomycetes > Mycobacteriales > Micromonosporaceae > Actinoplanes > Actinoplanes globisporus. The sequence continues at coordinate 62,219 of NZ_KB903306.1, read as the reverse complement.
GGGAAGGTCGTCGCAGTGTGCCTAGACGTAGTCGTGGTGCCGCCCCCGTCGGGGAAGCTCGGCGTGATAGGTGGGAGCAGCGGAGGGACGTAGGTGTCTCCCTCTCGAATGGTCTTCTTCTCGTCGCGCTCGGTTGCGGCTGTATAGGGAGTTGGCTTGATGATTCGGGCTTGGGCTTGGGCTAGGTCTGTGCTCACGGTGCTGAGCAGCCGCGCGGCCTGGACTCGGAGCTCTTCCTGGCGACCGGGAGCGACCGGGGGCTCCTCGCCGCTCGGGCTGGGGGTCGGCGTTGGCGTCGAGCTGCTCTGGGCCTGGTCTTTCTTGGCGGTGAAGGCGTCCAGCGCGGTCTTGTTGCTCTGGTACTCCGCGTAGATTTTGTTCATCTGGACCTGGGCCTGGTAGATCGACCCGGTCGCGGCGGAGATGGCCTCGTGGTTGGTGATCGACGCCTCGTACGTGTCGGAGAGGTTCTTGATGAGCTCGTCCAGGCGGGCCAGGTAGGTGGCCGAGGCGGGGCTCTTCTCCGGGGGCCAGGCGGCCGCGAGGTTGTCTCGGTACTCCTGCACCTGGAAGCGGTGCTCGCTCAGCAGCTCGGCGGATTTCTGCCAGCCGCCGACCAGATCCCACTGGGCGTCGGTGCTGGGGTTCTGAATGAGCTCCTGCATCTTGTCGAGCGTCATCGACTCCCAGGGGGTGCCGCCGCCACCGCCACCTGCGTCAAGCATCAGGAAACCCCCTCGCCGGACTGCTCCGCGGGGATGCCGACCCGGTCGAACGCCTTGTCCACATCGCGCACCTTCGCGTGGGCGAAGGCATCGGAGCCGCTGTACGTCTTACTGATGTCTTCCGCGGCCGTGGCGAAGCCCTGCGTCCCGTTCGCGTAGTTGTACACGTTCTGATGGGCGACGTCGGCCGCCTCGTGGTGGATGAACAGGAACGTGACCAGCTCGATGAACTCGCTCGGCGGGTCGGGCAGCTTGGTCGACATCGCGTCGGTGACCGTGGTGAGGTGGGGCGCGTAGCTGTCCTTCACGTTCGCCGACAGCTTGGTGGCGAACTGCTCCATCGCCTGGATGTCGGCTTCGATCTGGCTGAAGTCGGTGTAGCCGTAATCGCGCAGCCAAGCGGGCCCGCGGTCCTCATCAGGAATCATCGTGCCCTCCCCCGACGGAAGCGGAAGCTTTCAGACGCCGGTCGACCGGCGACGCATAGGTGAGCGTAGTCGGTCAGCGCCAGCGCGGGGGGACCGCTCCGGCGGCTGTGGACAGTCGGAATCGGGGCGTTATCTATCGATGGCTGATGATCTATCGGGGGAGGGCGGAGCCGCGCCAGGAGGACGGACGGATCGATGGGCGTGCGGACCTCAGCCAGGCTGAGGTGGCCGGGGGCGGGGGAGCCGCGTTCGCCGAGGCGGCCAGCACGGCGACCAGCGCGGCCAGCTCAAGATCGGTGGGAGTGCCCCGGACTACGCTGACCAGCGGTTCCTCATCCATCGACCGAGCGTACGACATCGGATTCGGTTGTCCGGTGACACGAATCCCACACTCGGCTGATCGATTCGCTGTGGCTGGACATGACCGGGTATTTTCTGCGTGATGTCTTCTTCTCCCCCAGCCGTTGTCGCTGACCGTTACCGGCTCGTCGCGCCGCTCGGTCAGGGCGGCATGGGCCGTGTCTGGCGGGCGAACGACGTTGTCCTGCACCGCGACGTGGCCATCAAAGAGCTGGTGCCGCCGCCCGGCCTGACGCCGGACGAGCGCAAGGAGATGCGCGAGCGGTCGCTGCGTGAGGCGCGCGCGATCGCCCGGCTCAACAACATCAACGTGGTCCGCGTCTTCGACGTGCTGCAGACGGACGCCGACCCGTGGATCGTCATGGAGTACGTGCCGTCCCGCTCGCTGCAGGACACGCTGGCCGCCGACGGCCCGTTCAACGCGGTCCGGGTCGCCGAGATCGGCCTCGGCGTGCTGGGCGCCCTCCGCGCCGCGCACCGGGCCGGCGTCGTGCACCGTGACGTCAAGCCGGGCAACGTGCTGCTCGGCGCCGACGGGCGGGTCGTGCTCACCGACTTCGGCCTGGCCACCGTGCCCGGCGACCCCAATGTCACCCGTACGGGGCTGGTGCTCGGCTCCCCGGCGTACATCGCTCCGGAGCGGGCCCGCGACGGCACGGCCGGTCCCGCGGCCGACCTCTGGTCGCTCGGCGCCACCCTCTACGCCGCGGTCGAGGGCGCCTCGCCGTTCGCCCGGCCCTCGGCGATCGCCACGCTCGCCGCGCTGGCCACGGAAAATCCGCCGCCCGCGCGCAACGCCGGCCCGCTCAAGCCGGTGCTCAACGGCCTGCTCCGCAAGGACCCGACGCACCGGATCAACGCGGAGGAGGCCGAGCGCCTGCTCAACCGCGCGGCCGGCCGCCGTTCCAAGCTCGCGTTCCCGATGAGCCCCACCATGCGCCGTCCGGGCGTGGGCCGCGACCGCCTCGGCGGCTCGATGGCGCCGACCGGCTCGACGCCGGTGGTTCCGGGGCCCCGGCCGCCCGTCGCACCCGCCCGACCGGTTGATCCGCCGGGTCGTCCTCCCGTCTCGGGTGGCCGCCCGGCGGCCGGCGAGGGCCGGCCGCCGGTCTATGTGCCGGGCAAGGCGCCGGTGGGCCGCACGGGCTCCGACACGCCGGCCAAGGTCGATGGACCCAAGGCCGCCACGCCGCGCCTCGACGCCACGCGGGTCGACACGCCGCCGGTCCAAGACGACAAAACCTCCAAAATCTCCGGCGCCCGTACGCCGGGCCGGCCCCCGGCGTCGGGTCCGAGCCGACGCGGCAGCGCGGAGGACTCCCCGTCCACACGTACGAGCCGGGGCGAAGCCGGTTCGTTCACCGCGGCCGACGTCGCCGCGCACCATCGCGGCAAGGCCGCCCCCGAGCACGAGCAGTCCCTCGCCGAGGCGACCGCCCTGGTCAGCCCCGTCGAGACGCCGCCGGTCGAGGCCACCACCGTGGTCGGCCCGGTCGTCGAGGCCACGACCGTGGTCCCGCCGCCCGTGACCGCCGACGCCACCACGGTCGTCGACGCGCCGCGGCAGCCGCGGAAGAAGGCCGCCACCAAGCAGACGCCGTCCAAGAAAGAACCGGTCGAGGAGAAGGCCGAGGCCGCGAGCCCGCCCGACGCCGCGGTCGAAACCCCGGCGGCGGAGACGACCGAGGCCGAGCCCGAAGACCGGGCCGAGGAGGGCACCGCCGAGGCGGAGACGGCCGAGCAAGAGGAAGAAGAGAAGGCCCGCCCGGAACCGCCCACCGACGAGACCGAGCCCGGGACCGAGCCCGAGCCTGAGACCAAGGCTGAGACCAAGAACGAGGCGGAGACCGAGCACGAGGCGGAGACCCAGCAGGAGGCAGAGCTCGAGCAGGAACCCGAGCCGACCCCGAGCGAAGTTGCCCCCGTCTCCCCGGCGATCAGCCGCTCGACCCGCCCGGCCTGGCGTCCCATGGACGACGTGCGCCCCGCCGCCCGCGGCGGCATCACCGTCTTCGGCACCCGCCTGACCTACCCCCAGGCCGGGATCGGTGCCGGCGTCCTCCTGGTGGTCGTGGTCCTGCTCATCGTGCTGGCCGCCAAGGCCTTCGGCACCGACGACAACCCCGGCAACAAGCCGAACGCAGCGCCCACCGCGACCGGCGCCGCCCAGCCGAGCGCGACCGGCAGCGCCGCCCAGTCGGCCACCACCGGCGGCGCCTCCCAGCAGCCCAGCAACGCGGCCTCCAGCGCCCCGCCGAGCAGCCCTCCGGCCGCCCTGACCCTTCCGGCCGGCTGGAAGATGTACACGCAGCGGGCCACCGGCGACGCCCCCGCCTTCACGATCCCCATCCCGAACGGCGCTGAGATCTCCAACGGCACCGGTTCCGCGATGGAGTTCCGCTGGAGCAACCGCCTGCTGATCGTCGACCGCACCAACTCCCCGCAGGCCGACGCGTACCAGGACTGGAAGAACCAGGAGGCGTCCCGCCGCGGCTCGTACCGCAACTACTCGCGAATCCGGATCGATCGGGTGCAGTACCGTGACTACGACTCGGCCGCCGACTGGGAGTTCACGTACACCAGCAGCAGCGGCAACGCCCAGCACGCCCTGAAGCGGAACATCCGGGTCGACGCCAACGCCGCGTACTCGCTCTCCTGGTACACGACACCCGAGGACTGGGCCAGGTCGCAGAGCGATTTGCAGCTGCTCTACCAGGGGTTTCAGCCCAAGTAACCACACCGATGTGCGTGAAGCGGAGTGAATGGGTACTTCATTCGGCGTCACGGATGGAGGTGCGGTGCCATGAACTGCCGACGACACGGCAGTAAGCCCACAATCGCTCTCTGGATGCTGATCGCGGTCGCCGACCTCGCGATCCTGGCCGCCGCCGTCGGCCTGGCCACCACGGTCCTTATCCTGGCCGGCCTCGTCGCGGCAGCCGGCGGCGTGCTCGCGGCACGCGGTCTCCTGGCCACCGGGCGAGGCAGCGACACCAACACTCGGGTGGTGGCACGCCGACGCGCTTAGCGTGATCGGCTACAGTCCCCCGGGTGTCGATCGACGGTGTGACAGATCTCTGGGACAAGCTGCTCGGCGCTCAGCCGGACCCGCCCGGCCTGCTCGTGCTGCTCACCGCCCTGGCCGGCCTGCTCGCGGTGTCGTTCCGCCCGGTGTGGCGGATCGCCCGCAACGCGGTGACGATCGCCCACGAGGGTGGTCACGCGCTGATGGCGCTGCTGACCGGTCGTCGCCTGCGCGGCATCCGCCTGGAGTTCGACACCTCCGGCCTCACCCTGTCGTCGGGACGCCCGACCGGCCCCGGGATGGTGTTGACCCTCCTCGGTGGGTACATCGCCCCGTCGCTGGTCGGCGTGCTCGGCGCCTGGCTGCTCGGCGGCAACCGGATCACGCTGTTGCTCTGGCTCGCGGTCGTCCTGCTGCTTCTGATGCTGATCAACGTCCGGAACCTGTTCGGCGTGATCTCCCTCGTGGTCACGGGCGCGATCGTCTTCGTCGTGTCGTGGTTCGCGTCCGCTCAGATCCAAGCCATTTTCGCGTACGCCGGAGTCTGGTTCTTGTTGTTCGGGGGTGTCCGCCCCGTCTTCGAGCTGCAGAGTCTCCGCCGGCGCGGCCGCATGCCCGACTCGGACGCCGACCAGCTGGCGCACATCACCCACGTTCCGGCCCTGTTCTGGGTCGGCGTCTTCCTCGTGGTCGACCTGGCGGCGCTGGTGATCGGCGCGTTCCTGCTCGCCGGCCAATGGCTGCCTCAGACCGCGTCGTAAAAACAGCAACGTCCTAGAGCGGGATGTTGCCGTGCTTCTTCGGCGGCAGAGTCTCCCGCTTTGTCCGTAATGTTCGCAGCGCCCGCGTGACCTGCGTCCGGGTCTCCGACGGCTGGATGACCGCGTCCACATAGCCCCGCTCGGCCGCGATGTACGGATTGGCCAGCGTGTCCTCGTACTCCTGAATGAGCTCGGCCCGCCGCTCGGCCGAGTCGATCTCCCCGCGGTAGAGGATGTTGACCGCGCCCTGCGCTCCCATGACCGCGATCTGTGCGGTGGGCCAGGCGAAGTTGAGATCCGCTCCCAAATGCTTCGACCCCATGACGTCGTACGCCCCGCCGTAGGCCTTGCGAGTGATGACGGTGACCTTGGGGACGGTGGCCTCCGCGTACGCGTAAATCAGCTTGGCCCCCCGGCGGATGATGCCGTCCCACTCCTGGGAGGTGCCCGGGAGGAAGCCGGGCACGTCGACGAAGGTGACCACCGGGATGTTGAAGGCGTCGCAGGTGCGCACGAACCGGGCGGCCTTCTCGCTGGCGGCGATGTCGAGCGTGCCGGCGAAGTGCATCGGCTGGTTGGCGACCACCCCGACCGGGCGGCCCTCGACCCGGCCGAAGCCGACCACGATGTTCTGCGCGTACAGCGGCTGCACCTCGAGGAAGTCCTCGACGACGGTCTCCACGACGGTCTTGATGTCGTAGGGCTGGTTCGGCGAGTCCGGGACCAGCGTGTCCAGCGCAAGATCAACCGTCGAAGCGGACAAGTCCGATAGATCCTCGAAGACCACCGGCTCGTCCAAATTGTTCGACGGCAGGTAGGACAGCAGCGCGCGGACGTAGTCGATCGCGTCGTCCTCGTCGGAGGCCAGGTAGTGGGCGTTGCCGCTGCGGGTGTTGTGGGTGCGAGCGCCGCCCAGCTCCTCCATGCCGACCTCTTCGCCGGTGACGGTCTTGATCACGTCGGGCCCGGTGATGAACATGTGCGAGGTCTGGTCGACCATGACGGTGAAGTCGGTGATCGCGGGGGAGTAGACCGCCCCGCCGGCGCACGGCCCCATGATCAGGGAGATTTGGGGGATGACGCCGCTGGCCCGGACGTTGCGGAAGAAGATGTCGGCGTAGAGGCCGAGCGCGACGACGCCCTCCTGGATACGGGCGCCACCGGAGTCGTTGATCCCGATGATCGGGCAGCCGATCTTCATGGCCAGGTCGAGGACCTTGACGATCTTCTCGCCGAAGACCTCGCCGAGGGAGCCGCCGAAGACGGTGAAGTCCTGCGAGAAGACGCAGACCTGCCGGCCGTCGACGGTGCCGTAGCCGGTGACCACCCCGTCCCCGTACGGCCGGTTCTTGTCCAGGCCGAAGTTGGTGCTGCGGTGCCGGGCCAGCTCGTCGAGCTCGACGAACGATCCCTCGTCCAGCAACAGGTCGATGCGTTCGCGGGCGGTCTTCTTGCCCCGCGCGTGCTGCTTCTCGACCGCCCGGGCCGAGCCGGCGTGCACCGCCTCCTCGGTGCGGCGCTCGAGGTCCGCGAGCTTCCCGGCGGTGGTGTGGATGTCGGCCTCGACCGATTCCTGCGGCATCGTCACGGTCTTCCTCACGCTCTCCCGGCTCCGGCGCCGGTCCCGTGGTGATCGTAATCCGGTGGAGGCCGGGCGTCGCTACGGGTGCGTTTCGCACCCAATGCCCTATTCGTTACTCCGGGTGTGACGAACTGGATGACCGGGGCCGGGCTCGCCCTCATCGCCGGTGGCATCGCCACACTGATCAGCTTCCGCTCGATCCTGTTCGGTGGCGGAGGCGAGCGCCGTGCCCGGCGCCGAGCGTCCCGAGCGTCCCGGGAGCCGCGGGCGATCGAGGCACCGCGCCGCCGGCCCGCGCTTCCGGCGGCGGCGCCCGAGCCCGAGCCTCCGAGCGAGGAAACACCGATCGAGTGGTCCCGGCGCGGCCGTCGTGGGCGGCGGCGGGCGCTGGTCACGGCGTCCGGCGGTCGCGGGATTCCCGCCGAGCCGTGGGAGTCCGATGAGGACGAGGGCGGTGGGCTGGCGTCGATCGGCCTGGCGGACGAGGACGACGACCTCGATCTGTGCGCGGAGGTCGACGACGACCAGGTCGACGAGGACCGGGAGGAGGAGCCTCGCCCGGACCGCCACGGCGACCGCGTCGAGGGCTGGGTCCGCCCCGCCTATCAAGAGCCGGACGACGAGCCGCGGCCCGGCGAGTACTGGACGCCCATCCCGGTCGACCTGGCCGGCGACGCCGAGCCGTCGGCCAAGGGCTACGGCTGGCCCCGTCCGGTCGAGCGGCTTCCCGCCGTCCCCGACTACGAGCCGGCCACCGGATTCGACCTCGTCCCAGTCTCCGAGCCCACCGAGGTCGTGCCCGCCTGGCCGGTGAACGACGACCGCCCGGGCCGGATCCGCCTGCCGCGCTCGTGGTCGACCCGCAACGACAAGCCCGAGCGGCGCCGCCCCCGTCCGCGGCCGCGTCCGGAGCCCCCGGCCGACCCGAGCAGCACCGTCTACGTGAGTCGGCATGCCGCCGACCCGCCGCCCCCGCCGGACTAGGCTCGACCAATGCCGGCCTCGCCCTACACCGACCTGGATCGCCCGCCGCTGTCGTCCCGCGGCCTCCAACGAGCCCTGGTCACCCCGGGTGGCTTCTGGACCGGCATCGACCTGCGCCCCGAGACCGGCTCCACCAACGCCGACGCCACCGCGGCCGCGCTCCGGGGCGAGCCCGAGGGCCTGGTGGTGGTGGCCGAGCAGCAGACCGCGGGCCGGGGCCGCCGCGACCGGCAGTGGACGTCGCCGCCGCGCGCCGGCCTCACCCTCAGCGTCCTGCTGCGGCCGGGCCGGGCCGACGATGAGAAGGAGTGGCCGGTCGTCCCCGTCGGGGCGTACGGCTGGCTGTCGTTGCTTGTCGGTGTCGCCCTGCTCGAGGCGGTACGCCGTGTGGCCGAGGTCGAGGCCACCCTGAAATGGCCGAACGACCTGCTGGTGGGCCCGGCCGACCGGCCCGGCAAGGCGGCCGGGATCCTGGCCGAGGTGGCCGGCGACGCCGTGGTCGTCGGGATCGGACTGAACGTGACGACCCGGGCCGAGGAACTGCCGGCGACGACCGGGCTGCCCGCGACCTCGCTCAAGCTGGCCGGCGCGGCCACCACCGACCGCGACCCGCTCCTGCGTGCGCTGCTGCGCGGCATCGCCGGTTGGTACGCGGGCTGGCGCGAGGCCGGCGGCGACGCGGAAATGTCCGGCCTGCTCGCGGCGTACCGGCGGGACTGCGCCACGATCGGCCGCCCGGTGCGGGCACTGCTGCCCGGCGGCGGCGAGGTCACCGGCGAGGCGACATCGGTGGACGTCGACGGCCAGCTGGTGATCCGTACGGCTGACGGCGCCGACCTTCGCGTCTCGGCGGGTGACGTGGTGCACGTACGCTGAGCGCGTGGCGTTCCCGGACGAGGTACTCACCGACGAGGAGGAGGTCGTCCTCCACCTCCACCCGCACTGGAAGACGGCGATCCGCCCGGCCCTGGTCGTGCTGCTGGCCCTGGTCACGACGGCGTTCGCCTGGGTGATGCTGCCGCAGAACACCGGCGGCTTCCTCGGCTTCGGCCTGGTCGCCCTGATCATGGGCTACTACGGCATCCGGTACGGCGCGGCCCCGATCGTGATCTGGCGCTGCACCCACTACGTGGTCACCAACGAGCGGATCCTGCTGCAGGACGGCGTCGTCGCCCGGGAGCGCCGGGACCTGCCGCTGAACCGCATCAACGACCACCTGCTGACCCAGTCCCTGCTGGACCGGCTCTTCGGCTCGGGCACGCTCACGATCGACTCGATCGGCGACCAGGCCGCGGTTCTCACCGCCGTCCCGCACGCCCACCAGCTCCAGACCGCGCTCTACGAGCTGGTCGAGCGCCTGCCGGACGACGAGGACGACGAGGAAGCAGTAATAGAAGAGGAGAAGCCGGTCACCGGGTGGCGTCGAGCTCGGCCTCGGCCGTGATCTCGGCGAGGCCGGCGACCGCGTCGAGGTCGGCCAGCTCGGCCTCGTGACCGTCGACGGGCGGCTTCAGGAAGACGAACGTGCGGTACGCCCAGAACCGGAACACCGTGGCGATCACGATGCCGATCAGCGTGACCCCCATGAACGCCAGCTCGTCGTGCTCCTCGGTGAGGCCGAAGCCGTACTTGCCGATCGCGACCATGCCGGACTGGATGACCATGCCGATCAGGTTGAAGCCGAAGAAGAGGGTGTACTCCCGCCGCAGCGCCGTCCGCGTGTGGTGGCGGTAGGTCCAGTACCGGTTCGCGAAGTACGCCAGCGTGGTGGTCACGACCGTCGCGATGACGCTCGCCTTGACCGCGCCGACCGGCAGCGCGGCCCAGGTGATTGCCATGTAGAGCAGCGTGTTGGCGGCGCCGATGACACCGAAGGCGATGGCCTCGGGGGCGAGGTGGCGCAGGCGCTGCGTCAGCGTGCTGGCTGAAGGCATCAGGCGAACCTTACGGAGAGAGTGGGCGGTCACGCGGAGTCACCAGCGGTCGAAGGCGTAGCAACGTTAGCCGTGTGACGGTCGGGGGTCTGCCCCGCGGAGCCCGGAACGGGGGAAGGTGTGGCGCGGAACACGAACCGCCGGTACGACCAGAAGCGGAACAGTGTGCCGACGGCGGTGCCGATGAGCTGACCCGAGACGTTGTCGGCGAGCGGGGTCTGCAGCGCCGGCCAGATCTGCCCGAGGCCGTAGTGGCTGATCGCGAGGCAGGCGAGGCCGATGCCGAGGCCGATGGCGTTCAGCACGAAGAACAGGGTGTACTGCCGCGCCATGTGGTCGTGGGCGCGGTGCCGCCAGGTCCAGAAGCGGTTGCCCACGAACGCCACCGTCGTCGCGATCACGGTGGAGATCGTCTTGGCGAACAGCGTCTCGATGCCGAGCTGGAGCAGGATGTTGAAGATCGTCAGGTCGATGGCGAACGCGATGCCCCCGACCGTGCCGAACTTGCTGACTTCCCGGATCAAGGCCCGAAGCTTCACGCGCACGCGGGACTGCGGCGCGGGCGGGGTATCGGGCACGCCCCGAGAGTACCGGGGGTTGTCACGGTCCGCAGTTTTCGTTGGCGAGTCTTAACCGGCCCGGTCGGCATGGTGACGCTGGGGGTACGGCCGGTGACGGAGCCCGTCGATCTCGCTGATCTCGGCGAACCGTCCCCGGCAATCGCCGCACCAGCCCAGGTGAGAGCGCATGCGGGCGGCGTCGCGGGCGGCGAGCCGGCCGCGAAGATGACCGCCGAGCCGGTCGCCGGCCCAGCGGCACTCCGGGTGCTCGGCCACGGCGACGTGCTGTTGCAGATAGAGACTGCGCAATCCCTCGCGGGCGCGGTGGGCGAGCACGGCGACCGCGTTCGGCGTCATCCCGAGCATGTCGGCCACCTCGGCCGGGCTGTTGCCCTCGACCGCGGTCTGCCAGAGCACGTCCCGCCATCGCTCGGGCAGTTTGCGAAAGGCGGCCACCGCGTACGACCGCTCGAGCCGGTCGAGCGCCGGATCGGTGAACGGCTGACCCTCGTCGTACCGGGTCAGGTCGTCGGTGAACTCGAGCCGGCGGTCCCGGCGGGCGCGGTGGTAGCAGACATGCCGCATGGTCGTGTGCAGATAGGCGCGGAAGGCGACCAGCGGGCCCCGGCCGGCTCGCAGCGACGCGAACACCTTGGCGAACGTCTCGGCGACCAGGTCGTCGGCGTCGGCCGGATCGTGAGCGAGGCCGAACGCCAGCTGACGGGCGGCGCCGCGGTGCCGTTCGTACAGCGTGCCGTAGGCGGCGGTGTCGCCCGACCGGACGGCCGTCAGCAGATCGGTGTCCGAGTCCGACGCGTCTGCCGGGATCGTCATTCCTGCCCCCAATAGAAGAGGAAAGACCAGATATCCGCAGTTTACGGCGTTTAGTCCGATTTGGGAAAGGGGGCCGAACGGCCGGGTCCGAGACGCCGAAATGGCGATGTTGCGCAGAACTGCGCTGTCCGGCGAAGGATCGATCGTTTGCAAGCAAAGTTTCCGAGGATTGTGCGGTTATCCACAGGAACAACCGATGAACGGCACGTCGGATCGTCTTAGGCTCAGGTGACTCCCATGACGCAGCCGGGCGCCCGGCCCGGCGGTCATTGGTCAGTGCCGACCGAAGGAGATCGCATGCAGCAGCCCCCGACCTCCCATCCCCGCCTGTTGGCATGGGTGGACGAGGTAGCAGCCATGACCACGCCCGACCGGATCGTCTGGTGCGACGGATCCGAGGCCGAGTGGACCGGCATCACCGATGCCCTCGTCGACTCCGGCGCTCTCGTCCGCCTCGACCCGGCCAAGAAGCCCAACTCGTTCTGGGCCCGCACCGACCCCGGTGACGTGGCCCGCGTCGAGGAGCGCACGTTCATCTGCTCGGTCGACGAGGCCGACGCCGGACCCACCAACAACTGGATGGCGCCGGCCGAGATGAAGACGACGATGACGGAGCTGTACCGCGGCTGCATGCGCGGCCGGACGATGTACGTCGTTCCGTTCTGCATGGGCCCGCTCGACGCGCCGCAGCCCATGTTCGGTGTGGAACTCACCGACAGCCCGTACGTGGTCGCCAGCATGCGCATCATGACCCGGATGGGGGCCGGGGTCCTGACGGCGCTCGAAGAGGCCGAGGCCGACTTCGTGCCGGCGCTGCACTCGGTCGGCGCGCCGCTGTCGCCGGGAGAAGAAGACGTTGCCTGGCCGTGCAACGAGACGAAGTACATCTCGCACTTCCCGGAGACCCGCGAGATCTGGTCGTTCGGCTCGGGGTACGGCGGCAACTCGCTGCTCGGCAAGAAGTGCTACGCGCTGCGCATCGCCAGCGTGGCCGCCCGCGACGAGGGCTGGCTGGCCGAGCACATGCTGATCATGAAGCTGACCTCGCCCGAGGGGCAGGTCCGCTACATCGCCGGCGCGTTCCCGTCGGCCTGCGGCAAGACCAACCTCGCCATGCTCGAGCCGACGCTGCCCGGCTGGAAGGTGGAGACGGTCGGCGACGACATCGCCTGGATGCGCTTCGGCTCGGATGGGCGGTTGTGGGCGACCAACCCCGAGTTCGGCCTGTTCGGCGTCGCGCCCGGCACCGACTTCCACACCAACCCGAACGCGATGCGCACGCTGGCCCAGGGCAACTCGGTCTTCACCAACGTGGCGCTGACCGACGACGGCGACATCTGGTGGGAGGGCATGGGCTCGCCCCCGCCGCATCTGACGGACTGGAAGAACCAGGACTGGACGCCCGACTCGACAACGCCGTCGAGCCACCCGAACAGCCGGTTCTGCACCCCGATCGCGCAGTGCCCGATCCTCGCCGACGAGTACCACGACCCGCGCGGCGTGCCGATCGACGCGATCCTCTTCGGCGGCCGCCGCAAGACCACGGTTCCGCTGGTCACCGAGGCGCGCGACTGGGTGCACGGCGTGTACCTCGGCGCCACCCTCTCTTCGGAGACCACGGCGGCCGCGGTCGGCCAGGTGGGCGTGGTGCGCCGCGACCCGATGGCGATGCTGCCGTTCATCGGTTACCACGCCGGCGACTACTTCCAGCACTGGATCGACATGGCCAAGGGCGCGTCCGGCGACGCCGCGAAGCTGCCGAAGGTCTTCTACGTCAACTGGTTCCGCCGCGGCGATGACGGCCGATTCCTCTGGCCCGGCTTCGGCGAGAACAGCCGCGTCCTCAAGTGGATCGTCGAGCGCCTCGACGGCAAGGGCGAGGCCGTGGAAACCGCCATCGGCCACGTCCCCACTCCGAACGCCCTGGACGTGACCGGCCTCGACATCACGCCGGAGGACCTGGCCGCCGTCCTCGAGGTCGACCGCGACGAGTGGCTGGCCGAGATCCCTCAGGTCACCGAGTGGTTCACCAAGTTCGGCGACAAGCTTCCCGCGGTCCTCTGGGCCGAGCTCGACGCCCTCCGAGCTCGGCTCGCCGACGCTTGATTCCCCGCCTCGCTCCGCTTCGGCTTCCCCCGACCGAGGCGGAGCGAGGTGTCTTTCTCCCGCTTCCTTGCCCGTACGCGCCGAGCACGCCTTCTCGCCCACCGTGACAAACGTAATTAACCGCCCGGCCGAGGTCGGTGCCCCGGACGAGAGCTAGGGTTTGGGGCGATGAGTCTGCGGTCTCTGATCTATTCGTTCTATGAGCGGCGCCTGGCCGGGAAGCTGGCCGGTAAGCCCGTGCCCCAGCACGTCGGCGTCATGTGTGACGGCAATCGGCGCTGGGCCAAGGAAATGGGCTTCGTCGACCCCAACGACGGCCATCGGGTCGGCGCCGCCCGGGTCAAGGAGCTGCTCACCTGGTGCGACCAGGCGGGCATCAAGCACGTCACGCTCTACCTGCTGGCCACCGACAACCTGCGCCGCCCGGCCGCCGAGCTCGACCCGCTCGTGCGGATCATCGAGGATCTCGCGACCGAGCTCGCCGAGGACGGCAACCCGTGGCGGCTGCGCATGGTCGGCGCGCTCGACGTGCTGCCCGCCACCACCGCCGCCACGCTGAAAGCGGCGCAGGAAAAGACCCGCGACCGCACCGTCGGCGTCGAGGTCAACATGGCGGTCGGCTACGGCGGCCGGCGCGAGATCGCCGACGCGGTCCGCTCGCTCATGCAGCAGCACGCGGCCGCCGGCGGCACGCTCGAGGAACTGGCCGAGATCCTCGACGTCGAGCACATCGCCGAGCATCTCTACACCCGCGGCCAGCCCGACCCCGACCTGATCATCCGCACGAGCGGCGAGCAGCGGCTCTCCGGCTTCCTGCTGTGGCAGTCGGCCCAGTCGGAGTTCTACTTCCACGACGCCAACTGGCCCGACTTCCGCCGCATCGACTTCCTGCGGGCCCTGCGCTCGTACGCCACCCGCCAGCGCCGTTTCGGCGCCTAAAAGCTCGTGAGACCGTCGGTCAGGAACTGAGCCACCGCGTACGGCGACTCCAGGGTCAGATCGGCGGCGCTGGAGACCTCGGCGCCCGTCTCGGGGTTGGCGACCGCGACGGCCACGCCGAAGAAGCCGGGATCGACCGCCTCGCGGGCGCGCAGCGCGTCGAACGCCTTGATGTCGGACATGTCGTCGCCGAAGTACCACGCGCAGTGCGCGTCGCGGACGCCCTCGGTGATGACCATGCCCTTGTCCTGGTCGACGGGGGGCTTCAGCTCGATCACCATGCGGCCGCCCTGGATCTTGAGGCCGTGCCGCTCGGCCTGCTCGTGGCCCCAGCGCTCGACCTCGCCGCTCAGCTGCGGCGCCGTGCGGTAGTGCAGTGCCACCGAGAGCCGCTTGAACTCCACGAGGATCTGGGGCGGCAGCTCGGCCCGGGCCCGCTCGGCGAGGTCGGACATGGCCGGTATCCAGGGCAGCGCGGCCGGTTCGGTCACCACGGCGCCCTCGTGCCACACTTCGAGCCCGTACAGGCCGTACAGGTCGACGCGCTCCAGGGACGCGAACCGCGACCGCAGGAAGCTCACCGGTCGTGCCGAGACGATCGCCACCCGATGGACGGCGGCCGCCAGGCGCTCGAGCACCCCGGGCACGGCCGGGACCGGCTGTGACGCGTCGGGATCGTCGGTGACCGGCGAGAGGACGCCGTCGAAGTCGAAGAAGAAGGTGGTCTCGGCCGCCCGCTCGGCCGTGACGGCCCAAGCGTCGGCGATGCTCGGCGGATGGTTCGGACGCTGAGTCTCTGCCACGACGTCAGATTACCTGCCGGAAGTCCGGTTGGCGGCCTGAGAAATTGCCGTGAGCCGGGTTTTGCGTACTACCGCCTGAGCGAGTTGACCGCTAGCGTTCTAGACATGACACGGGGTCATCCCGAGTCAGCCGGACGGCCCGGACCTGCGACAAGTGCGCCACGGGGCCCCGCAATCCGACCCCGTGCAACAGCCGGCCGCCGGAGGTGCGGACCGCGGGCGTCGACGGGTTGCACGCCCGCTGGAGCAGGCCTGTGACACCACGCCGTTCTGACGCCGAGGGCACCCCATCCAGCACCCGCGCCACAACGCGACGCACATCCCGCGATCGCCACGCTGACGCCGAACCGGCCCCGACGGGCCGTGTTTTTGTGTTGGACACCTCGGTCCTGCTGTCCGACCCGGCGGCCTTCCGCCGGTTCACCGATCACGAGGTGGTCATCCCGCTCGTGGTCATCACGGAGTTGGAGGGCAAGCGTCACCACCCGGAGCTGGGCTGGTTCGCGCGGCAGTCGCTGCGCATGCTGGACGAGCTGCGCATCAAGTTCGGGCGGCTCGATCAACCGGTGCTCTGCAACGACGAGGGGGGCACCCTTCGGGTGGAGCTCAACCACGCCGATCAGAGTGTGCTCCCGCACGGTTTCCGCAATGACTCGAACGACACCCGCATCCTGTCCGTGGCGCTCGGCCTGGCCGCCGAGGGCCGCGACGTCACGCTGGTCAGCAAGGACATGCCGCTGCGGGTCAAGGCGGCGTCGGTCGGTCTCACGGCCGACGAGTACCGCCACGGCCAGGCCAGCGACCCGACGTGGACCGGCATGGCCGACCTCAAGCTGTCCGAGGAGCAGGTCTCGGCTCTCTACGGCGGCGAGGAACTGGAGCTCGAGGAGGCCGAGCACCTGCCCTGCCACACCGGCCTGGTGATCCACTCTCCGCGCGGCTCGGCGCTGGGCCGGGTCAACCCCGACAAGACGGTACGCCTGGTGCGCGGCGACCGGGAGGCGTTCGGCATCCGTGGCCGCTCCGCCGAGCAGCGGGTCGCGCTCGATCTGTTGCTGGACGAGACGATCGGCATCGTCTCGCTGGGCGGCCGGGCCGGAACCGGCAAGTCGGCGCTGGCGCTCTGCGCGGGCCTGGAAGCGACCATGGAACGCGGCCGCCACAAGAAGGTGATCGTCTTCCGCCCGCTGTACGCGGTCGGCGGCCAGGAACTGGGCTATCTGCCCGGCACCGAGGCCGAGAAGATGTCGCCCTGGGCGCAGGCCGTCTTCGACACCCTCGGCGCGCTGGTCCACCAGAACGTCGTGGAGGAGGTCATGGCCCGCGGGATGCTCGAGGTGCTTCCGCTCACCCACATCCGGGGCCGTAGCCTGCACGACGCCTACGTGATCGTCGACGAGGCCCAGTCGCTCGAACGCAACGTGCTGCTCACCGTGCTCTCCCGCATCGGGCAGGGGTCGCGGGTGATCCTTACCCACGACGTCGCCCAGCGGGACAACCTGCGGGTCGGCCGGCACGACGGCGTGACGGCGGTGATCGAGGCGCTGAAGGGGCATCCGATCTTCGCGCATGTGACCTTGACGCGTTCCGAGCGGTCACCGATCGCCGAGGTGGTCACCGACCTGCTGGAGGAGATCCCTCTCTGAGGTGACCCCTGGCCGGGCGAACTTTCGACCGGTTTACGCGTAAATTTAGTGTGAGCAACATCACAAGAGTGCGTCGGCATTTCACATCCACTTCACGTTGCGCAATGGTGTTCGGCGAGCGCCATCGCGTGGTCATCTTCGTCGGAGATCGACGTCGGGCCACCGCCCCGATCGATGCAGACCGGGGTGTCGGCCCGAGTGGTCGCGGTGCTCGCGGCACGGCCAACCGCCGTCATGGTGGCCGGACGTGCCGCGTCCCTGCCCCCGACGAAGGGATACTTCGTGAGTCGGCCTTGGAGCCGGGTCGGAGTACGTTCCGCGTCGGTCGGTCTGCTGGTGGCGGGCCTGATCGGCGGCGTGTACCTCGGCAAGGACCGCGTGGTCCAGGCGCCACAGCACCATTCCGAAGCGTCGAACGTCGTCCAGGTGGATGTCGACGACATGCAGCTGCTCAAGCAGCGTCAGGGCCAGCACGCCGCCGCCCGTGCGTACCAGCGCGCGGCCGAGAGTGACGCCGCCGCGAAGGCCGCCACCGAGGCGCGGACCGCAGCCGGCAAGGCGCACGAGCTCGAGACGAAGGCGATCGCGGCCAAGAAGGCGGCCGCCGATGCCGCCGCCAAGAAGAAGGCCGAGGAGAGCGGCGGACCGGTCGAGTACAACGGACCGATCCCCACCTCCTGCAACGAGTACACGGGCAGCCGGAAGACCGGATGCGCGCTGATGCTCGACGCCGGCTTCGGGATCGACCAGTTCCCCTGCCTCGACAAGCTGTTCAAGAGGGAGAGCGGTTGGAACTACCGCGCCTCGAACAGCAGCTCCGGGGCGTACGGGATCCCGCAGGCCCTGCCCGGCAGCAAGATGGCGAAATTCGGCGACGACTGGAAGACCAACCCGGCCACGCAGATCAAGTGGGGTCTGGACTACATCGAGGGCCGCTACAACACGCCCTGCGGTGCCTGGTCCCATTCGGAAAGCACGGGCTGGTACTGACGCTTCTAAAGTAGACGAACTTGACAAAACGGGCCGCGCGGCGATACCGCGCGGCCCGTTTCATTGTGATCAAATGTCTACATGGTCCGAAATGCCGCGCTCATCCTCATTGGTGTCATCGCGAGCGTGGCGGCGGTCTCCGACGTGCCGGCCCGCGCGGTCGACACCCCCCGGCCGGTGCGTGAGGTCGTCGGCGGCGTCATCGCCCCGCCCGGCAAGTTTCCCTGGATGGTGCGGCTCTCGATGGGCTGCGGCGGCGCGCTGACCGCGCCCAGGGTCGTCCTCACCGCGGGGCACTGCGTCGACGGCACCGGCCCGAACAAGGGCATCAAGGTGGTCGCCGGGACGGTCGACCTCAAGTCGCCCAAGGCCCTCACCGCCAGCTCCGTCGAGGTGATCCGGGCGTCCGGCTTCCGCGACGAGACCCGCGGCGACGACTGGGCCGTGATCCGGCTCGACCACCCCCTCGACCTGCCCACGCTGCCACTGGTCAAGACCGCGGACGAGCGCGGCGACTTCGTGGTGATGGGCTGGGGCCAGACCCGGGAGGACTCGATGAAGCAGGAGCGGCGGCTGCACTACGCGACCGTCCCCACCGTCCCCGACGACAAGTGCGCGGCCGAGTATCAGAGGGCCGGGGTCAAACTCGTCGCCTCCGAGTCGATCTGCGCGGGGAAGCGCGGCGTCGACACCTGCCAGGGCGACTCGGGCGGACCCATGGTCGGCCGGGACGCCCACGGCGACTGGGTGCAGGTCGGCATCGTGAGCTGGGGGCTCGGCTGCGCCCGGGACGGCTATCCGGGCGTCTACACCCAGATCTCCTCGTTCCGCGACGACATTCGCAAGGCGACCCGTAAACTCGGCTGAGCGTGGCAGCGGTTGCCGTCGCCTGGAACCATGGGAACCATGAGTTACGGCGGCGCGGACACTCAGTCAGACCCGACCAAGTTCGGCACCGAGGCGTTCTATGCCTCGCTCGGCCGGGCGTTCGTGACCATGTGCGCCGTCATCCCGTTCCTGTTTCTCGTCGAGGTCATCGACCGCGCCATCGGGAGGGGTCAGCTCGACGTGGCCGGCGGGATCATCCCGCACCACCTGTCCGGGCTCGACGGGGTGTTGTTCAGCCCGTTCCTGCACGCGGGCTGGGACCACCTGTACGGCAACGCCGTACCGCTGATCCTGGTGGGGACGTTCGCCCTGGCCGGCGGCGGGCGGCGGTTCATCTGGTCGACGTTCGTGATCATGCTGGTCAGTGGGCTGGGCGTCTGGTTCGTCGGCGACCCCAACAGCGTGGTCGTCGGCGCCAGCGGGGTGATTTTCGGGTATCTCGGACTGCTGCTGACCCGGGGGCTCGTCGAGCGCAGCTGGTGGAACCTCGGGGTGGCCGCGTTCATCGGGCTGCTGTACTGGTACCAGCTCTACAACATCCTGCCGACCGACCAGCCGATCTCCTGGCAGGGCCACCTGCTCGGGCTGCTCGGGGGTGTGCTGGCGGCGATCCTGTTCCGGCGCAAGCGGGTCAAGCCGGCGGCCGCCGTCTACACACCCACCCTCCACGACCTGCCCTAGGACTCCTCCGATGTGGACGCCTCCAGCAGTCGCCGCAGCAGGCGTTTGAGATCCCGGCCGTCCTCCTCGGTCAGCAGGGCGCGCTCGGTCTCCTGGTAGAGCCGGTTTCCCTCGGCCTGGGTCTTCTGACCCAGGGCGGTCAGGTGGACCAGGTTGCGGCGGCGGTCCTTCGGGTCCGAGCGGCGTTCCACCAGGCCCTTCCGCTCCAGGGCATCGACCAGGTCGACCATCGTGGTGCGGTCCACGTTCAGCTTGGCCGCCGCCTGTTGTTGCGCCAGGGCCGGGCCCGCGCCGAGCACGGTCAGCACCGCCAGCTCGCGGCCGTTGATGCCCAGCGGGCCGAGGCTCTCGGCGGTGCGGGCGGCCAGCGCCATCTGTGCGTGTTTCAGCAGGTATCCGAGGCGGTCGTCAAGCACTCTCTCATCCTTGGGAGCAGGGCCGCGACGTCGGTGACGCGGGTGAGGCCGCCGCCGCGAGGCATGAGGATCAGATCGGTGAAGCCTGCTCGGGCGAAGGCCTCGGTGGCCTTGAGGATCTCATCATCGCTGTCCGGGACCGGGAACTGAACACCGCGCCGGAGGGTTCCGGGGTCGCGCCCGACGGCCGCGCAGTGCTGATCCAGGACCGTCATCAGCCGGGTCAGGTCGCCGGGCTCGGTGGCGAAGGTCGCCGTCAGCCAGCCCGTCGCCTGCTCGGCCACCACTCGCATCCCCCGGCGCTCGCCGTTGCTCGCCAGCCACAGGGGGAGTGGGCGCTGCACCGGCTTCGGGTCAGAGGGGACATCGGTGAGGCGGTAGTGCGTGCCGGCGAAGGTCGCGGTGGGCCGGTCGCCGAGCAGCCGCAGGATCTGGGCCGCCTCGTCCAGGCGCTCCACCCGCTCTCGTGGCGTCGTCTCGGGGAGGCCGATCGCGGGGTCGACATCCGGGTCGCCACCGGCGCCCAGGCCGAGGTCGAGGCGTCCGCCGCTGAGGTGGTCGACGGTGGCGGCCATCTTCGCCAGCAGCGCGGGGTGCCGGTACAGGTTGCTGCTGACCAGGGTGCCGAGGCGGACCCGGGTGGTCGCCTCGGCCATGGCGGCCAGAATGGTCCAGGCCTCGAAGATGTCGCCGGTGCGGTCGCGGCCCATGGGCCGGAGGTGGTCGAAGACCCAGCAGCTGTCGAAGCCCAGTTCATCGACCTGCCGCCACAGCTGCCGGTACTCGTCGATCGTGAAGTGTTGTTGCGAGGCCTTCCAGCCGATTGTCGTCATACCGTCAGTTTAGATGATCGTCAGCAGAGCTGACTATCCGCGCGACGGAGGATAGGCGCCGGGGTCAGATGACCGGGTCGCCGTCGCCGAGGGGGACGGTGGGGAGGTGGCCGTCGAAGTCGACCGCCGAGTAGAGGGCGAGCTTCTCCAACCGGTGGTACGAATCGATCACCCGGATGGTGCCGCTCTTGGAGCGCATGACGATCGACTGGGTGTGTGCGCCGCCCGAGCGGTACCGGACGCCCTTGAGCAGGTCGCCCGACGTCACGCCGGTGGCCACGAAGAAGCAGTTGTCGCCGGTCACCAGGTCGTCCGTGGTCAGCACGCGGTCCAGGTCGTGACCGCCGGCCAGCGCCTTCTCACGCTCGGCGTCGTCCCGTGGCCAGAGTTTCGCCTGGATCATGCCGCCCAGACATTTCAGGGCGCAGGCCGCGGTGATTCCCTCGGGGGTGCCGCCGATGCCCATCAGGACGTCCACGTCGGACTCCGCCCGCGCCGCCGAGATCGCGCCCGCGATGTCGCCGTCCGAGATGAACTTGATGTTGGCGCCCGCCTGCCGGACCTCCTCCACCAGGTGGGCGTGCCGGGGCCGGTCGAGGATGCAGACGGTGACGTCGGAGACCGAGGAGCGCTTGGCCCGGGCGATGCGGCGCAGGTTCTCGGCCGTCGGCACGTTGATGTCGATGACGTCGGCGCAGTCCGGGCCTACGGCGATCTTCTCCATGTAGAAGACGGCGCTCGGGTCGAACATCGCGCCGCGCTCGGCCACCGCCAGCACCGCGATCGAGCCGGGCATGCCCTTGCTCATCAGCGTGGTGCCGTCGATGGGGTCGACCGCCACGTCCACCTCGGGGCCGGTGCCGTCGCCCACCTGCTCCCCGTTGAAGAGCATCGGGGCTTCGTCCTTCTCACCCTCACCGATGACCACGGTGCCGCGCATCTGGATCGAGTTGATCAGCTTGCGCATGGCGTCGACGGCGGCGCCGTCCCCGCCGTTCTTGTCTCCTCTGCCCACCCATCGGCCTGCGGCCATGGCCGCGGCCTCGGTGACGCGGACCAGGTCGAGAGCGATGTTGCGGTCGAGATCCTGCGGAAACCGGGCAGGCATGGAGCGCCTCCTCGCGACGTTGCGGGGCTGGTGGTCCCACGATCCTCACATGGGCGGACGCGCAAAGTCCCGCATCAGCGACATGGTTAACAATGGGTGAGTGGAACCTGCGCCGCGCACCGACCCCCAGCCCGCTTCGGACGCCGTCGACGACACCGCTGCGCCGGGCGGCGGTGCTCCGGGCGACGGTGCTCCGGGCGTACGGGAAAAGGATGCCCTGCCCACCGATGAGGTTCCGCCGCGGCTCGGTCGCCGGGAGGAACGGTCGCCGCGGGACATGACGCTGTCGCTGGCCATCTTGATCGTGCCGATCGCGCTGCTTCTGATCTTCTATCGGACGGTGCTGAGCGGGGACGCGCCGATCACGGTCGATGCGGCGCCGACCATCCAGGAGGCGCGGCAGGCGGGGGTGTTCGCCGTGGTCGAGCCGCGCGGGCTGGGCGGCGACTGGCACACGGCGAGCGCGACCTTCAAGCGGGAGGCCAACGGGGCGACGCTGCGGATCGGGTACGTCGACCCGGACAAGGACCCGGTCCAGCTCGTGGAGAGCAACGTGCCGTCCGCGACGCTGCTGCCGGGGGAGCTGGGCAGCGACGCCAAGGCGCTCGGCAACTACCGCACGCCGGCCGGGGTGTGGCGGGTCTACGACGGGCGACCGGGGGAGACGGCGCTCGTCCTGGCCGATCCGGCACGGACGGTCGTGGTGGTCGGCAAGACCGGCATGGACAACCTGGAGACCCTCGCGTCTTCGCTTGGTTAGACGATCATCTAAGCTGCCCGGCCATGAAGAATCTACGGGGAGCTATCGTCTCGGTCGCGGTGGCCGGCCTGCTGGGCCTGGCGGCCGGCGGCTGCGCTGGAACGACCACCGACAAGGGCGGCGACGCGAAGGCGCCGGCCGACCCCAAGGCGGCGCTCGCCGCCTCCACCAAGGAACTGGCGAACGGCAACTTCGCCTTCACGGCGGCCATGCCCGACGGCAAGGCCGCGGGCGCGGTGCACCTGCCCAGCAAGAGCGCCACCTTCGCCATGGAGACCACCGGACCGGAGGCCATGAAGGTCGAGTTCGTGCTGGCCGGCCCGGACCGCTGGGTGCGGATGACCATGGACACCACGGAGCTAGAGACGTTGCTCGGCGGCAACGGCTCGGGGGCGGTGCCGCCGGAGGTCAAGGAGGCGCTGGCGCTGTTCAGCGGCAAGACCTGGTTCCACGTCGACGCCACCAAGGTCAAGAAGGACAGCAACCTCGACATCGACCTGACCGACCCCGACCTCACCGGGGCGAGCGGGCTGCTGCAGGCCGTCACCGACGTGCAGGGCGACGCGCACACGATCACCGGCAAGGTCGACGCGACCAAGTCCACGGCGACCGACGGCTTCCTGGACAGCGACACCGTCAAGGAAATGGGCGCGGGCGCCACGGCGCTGCCGTTCACCGCCACCCTCGACGACCAGGGACGCCTCACCAAGCTGGTGCTGGATGCGCCGAAGGCGGGCGACACCCCGGCCGGCAAGTGGACGATCGACGTCACCGGTTACGGCCAGCAGGTGGCCAAGACCAAGCCGTCCGGCGCCGTCACCGAGATGCCGGCCAGCGGTTACGAGAGCCTCAACGGCTAATCGCTCTCGGCTCGCGCGGCCCGGGCGGCGTCGATGCGCTCCCGGGCCCCGTCGAGCCAGTTCTGGCAGATGTCGGCCAGTTTCTCGCCGCGCTCCCACAGCGCCAGCGATTCCTCCAGCGAGCTGCCGCCCTGCTCGAGCCGCTCCACCACGGTCGCCAGCTCGGTGCGGGCCTGCTCGTAGGACAGGCTCTCGTCGGTCATTCGCCCTCCGTAACCGTCGCCCGCAGCTCGCCCTCGGCGAGCCGCAGCCGCACGACGTCGTCGTTTTTCACCTCGGTGGCCGCACGGACCACGTGGCCGTCGGCGCGTTGCACGATCGCGTAGCCCCGCTGCAGGGTCGCCGCCGGGGACAGCGCGCGCAGCCGGGCCAGGGTGTGCCGCAGGTCGTCGTCGGCGCGGCGCAGGCGGTGCTCGAGGCTGCGGACCGTGCGCTCGCGCAGCGCCGTCACGTCGGCCGCTCGCTGCTCGACCAGCAGCTCGGGGCGGGCCAGCGACGGGCGGGACCGCCAGGCGGCGAGGCGGTGCTCCTCGCGCTCGATCAGCGTCAGCACCGACCGCTCGATGCGGCGGCGGGCGATGTCGATCAGCTGCCGTTCCTCGGCCAGGTCGGGCACGATGCGCTTGGCCGCGTCGGTCGGGGTGGAGGCGCGCAGGTCGGCCACGTAGTCGAGCAGCGGCGCGTCGGTCTCGTGGCCGATGGCGCTGACCACCGGGGTGCGGGCGGCGAAGACCGCACGGCAGAGCGCCTCGTCGGAGAAGGGCAGCAGATCTTCCACGCTGCCGCCGCCGCGGGCGATCACGATGACGTCGATGGTGTCGTCGTTGTCGAGGACCTTGAGCGCGTCGATGATCTGCGGGACCGCGGTGGGGCCCTGGACCGGTACGTTGATCACCCGGAAGTCGACGGCGGGCCAGCGACGACGCGTATTCATCAGCACGTCGCGCTCGGCGGCGCTGGCCCGGCCGGTGATCAGGCCGATGCGGTGGGGCAGGAACGGCAGCCGGCGCTTGCGCTCGCGGGCGAACAGGCCCTCGGCGCCGAGCAACTTTTTCAGCTTTTCCAGCCGGGCGAGCAGCTCACCCAGGCCGACCTGGCGGATCTCGTCGGCCCGCAGGCTGAGGGTGCCGCGGGCCGGATAGAACTCCGGCTTGGCGTGCAGCGTGACCCGGGCGCCCTCGGCGAGCTCGGGAGCGCCGGCGTCGAGCACGTCGCGGTGGGCGGTGACGGTAAGGCTGAGGTCCGCCGAGGGGTCGCGCAGGGTCAGGAACACCACGGACGAGCCGGGGCGCCGGCTGATCTGGGCGACCTGGCCGTCGACCCAGACCCAGCCGAGCTTGGCGATCCAGGCGCCGACCTTCTGACTGACGACGCGCACCGGCCACGGCTCGTCGGCGGTGCTCTTCGGCGGCGGCTCGGGCTCACTCACCCGGCCAGACTACGGAAGACCTCCGACATTCTCGTCGTCCGCTACCTCGGCCCGCTGCTCGGCGTGCCCGGCGCGCTCGGGCGGGTGACCCGCCCCGGGCCGCGGCGCCGGGCTCACCAGCGTGATCACGAAGAGCGGGATCAGGCCCACGCCGGCCCAGAAGACCAGGTCGGCGACCAGGCGCCAGGGATCGACGTGCCCGCCGGCCAGGAAGGCGAACGGGTAGCCGTGCGGGTTTGCGTAGCCGGAGAGGCGGCAGCAGACGGCGGCCGAGGTGCGCGGAATCGCCGTGATCAGCAGGCCGAGCGCGGCCACCGCGGCGCCGATCAGGTAGGCGATCGGCCGCGGGCGCCGATGCATCGGGCGGAAGGCGATCAGCACCAGCCCGCCGGCGAACAGCATCGCCTGGAAGATCGTGTAGTGCGCGTCCCCGAAGCCCATGAACAGGCCGAGCGCGCCGAGAGCCGCGCAGCACCAGCCGATCAGCAACCGCAGCATGATCAGAACCGAGGCCAGCGGTCCTTGATCCTCTGGCTCGGCGTCGCGCATGCGACCGAGTATCGCGGTAAAGCCGCCCCGACGGGGCGAATCGGGGGTTGTTACGCCCGGCGGCGCCGTGCCAGCTCGGCGATCACCACCAACATCATTCCCGCGTACGCCCAGAAGAGCAGGCTGGTGCCGAGCGAGACGAGATCGACCGTCCAGTGGGCGGCGCGGGCGAGACGCTCGGCATCCACCGGGTTGTCGGCCACCGCGTACCGCTGCACCCAGGTGAACGGGAAACCGCGCTCGATCACGTACGCGTAGGAACCGGCGCGCTCGTTGTCGACGGCCAGGCCGGCCGCCGTGCCCGCGATCGCCACCATGGTCATCACGATCGTCGCGATCAGCCGCGGCAGCCGGATCCGGTGCGGCATGAGCAGCACCAGGCCGGCGGCGGCGAAGACGACGCCGACCGTGAGATCGAGCACGGCGGTCGGGCCGTGCGTCGTGAACAGGATCCAGGTCAGGCCGCCGACCAGGGACAACGCCCCCAGCAGCCAGCGGGCCAGGCGGCCGGCAGCGGCCCAGCGCGTGGTCTTCTCATCGATCGCGGTCGTGTCCGTCACCGCACGAGTATTGCTCAGACCTCGTCGCGGGAGACCGCCACGTACCATTGCCGGGTGACCGAACCTCGTAAGCGTGTGTTGCTGGCCAAGCCCCGCGGCTACTGCGCCGGCGTCGACCGGGCGGTGCAGACCGTCGAGGAAGCGCTGAAGCTGTACGGCGCCCCGGTCTACGTACGCAAGCAGATCGTGCACAACAAGCATGTCGTGAGCACCCTCGAGGCCCGCGGCGCGATCTTCGTGGAGGAGAACGAGGAGGTCCCCGAGGGGTCCACCGTCGTCTTCTCGGCGCACGGCGTCGCGCCCGAGGTGCACGAGCAGGCCCGCGAGCGCAACCTCAAGGCGATCGACGCGACCTGCCCGCTGGTGACGAAGGTGCATCACGAGGCCAAGCGGTTCGCGGCCGACGACTACGACATCCTGCTCATCGGCCACGAGGGCCACGAGGAGGTCATCGGCACCTCCGGCGAGGCCCCGGCGCACATCCAGCTGGTCGACGGCCCCGACGCGGTCGACAAGGTCGTCGTGCGCGACCCGTCGAAGGTCGTCTGGCTCTCGCAGACCACGCTCTCGGTCGACGAGACGATGGAGACTGTCTCCCGGCTCAAGACCCGGCTGCCGCTGCTGCAGTCGCCGCCGAGCGACGACATCTGCTACGCCACGCAGAACCGCCAGCACGTGGTGAAGGAGATCGCCCCGTCCTGCGACGTCGTGATCGTCGTCGGCTCGAAGAACTCGTCGAACTCCGTGCGCCTCGTCGAGGTGGCGGTGGACGCCGGCGCCCGCGCGGGTTACCTGGTCGACTACGCCTCCGAGATCCAGGACGAGTGGCTCACCGACGCGACGACGGTCGGTGTCTCCTCCGGCGCGAGCGTGCCGGAAGACCTGGTCATGGACGTGCTGTCCCATCTGGCGTCGCGCGGCTTCGGCGAGGTCACCGAGTACACGACCGCCGAGGAGCGCCTCACCTTCTCGCTGCCGCAGGAGCTGCGCCGCGACATGAAGGCCGCTCAGCTGAGCTCGGGCGCCTGAGGCTGCCGGGGAGCGATCTCGACCTGGGGTGGGGTGGGCATCTCCTCGCGGGAAACCCCCATCTCGGCGAGCTTGCGGGCGCTGACCAGCACCCGCGATTCCAAGGAGCCAACCGCTTTGTTGTACGCGGTGACGGCGCCCCCTAACGACGTGCCCAGCTTGCCGACGTGGTCACCGAGCGTGGCCAGCCGGGCATAGAGCTCGCGGGCCAGCGCATGCACCTCCAGCGCGTTACTGGCCAGCTCCTCCTGGCGCCATGAGTACGCGACCGTACGCAGCATCGCGACCAGCGTGGCCGGCGTGGCCAGCACCACGTTGCGCCGGAACGCGTGCTCCATCAGCGTCGGGTCGTGCTGCAGGGCGGCGTCGAGAAACGGGTCGGCCGGGACGAACAGCACCACGAAGTCGGGGGAGGGCTCGAACGCCGTCCAGTACTCCTTGGCCGACAGCGCGTCGACGTGCCCGCGCAGGTGGCGGGCGTGCTGCTCGAGGCAGGCCTCGCGGGTGCGCTCGTCGCGGGCCTCGGCGGCGGCCAGGTAACCCTCGAGCGGCGCCTTGGCGTCGACGACCACGCTGCGGCCGCCGTGCAGGCGCACCACCAGGTCGGGGCGGACGACCCCCTGCCGGTCGCTCACGGCGGTGACCTGCTCGGCGAAGTCGCAGTGCTCCAGCAGGCCGGCCGCCTCGACCACCCGGCGCAGCTGGTGCTCGCCCCAGCGACCCCGCACCTGCGGCGCGCGCAACGCCGCCACCAGCTGTTTCGTCTCGGTGCGCAGCTCGCCGGAGACCGCACCCATCTGCCGGACCTGCTCCCGGAGCTCGGCATAGGCGTCCACCCGCTCGCGTTCCAGCCCGGCGACGCGCAGCTCGTAACGGCGCAGCATGTCGTGCAGCGGGGCGACCGCGATAGCCACCGCCTCCTGCGACTGGGCGGCCGACTCGTAGGACAAGGCGCGCATCGACTGCTCGAGCCGATCCTCCCCGTCGCGGTGGGCCTGCACCGTGGCCTCGAGCCGGGCGATGTCGGCCGCCGCCCGCAGCCGGGCCGCCAGCCAGCCGAGGGCGGCGCCGGCCGCCAGACAGAGCAGCACCACGAACAGCGTCGAGACGGTCACAACGGGCAGATTGCCAGATCGGTATGACAAGACTCGCGAGGGTACCGTTGAGACATGAGCGTGTTGCTGATCCTGGCCATCGTCATCGTCGTCCTTCTGGTGGTCATGCTCGCGCGTCGCAACAGCGCGGGAAACCAGCAGACGCAGTTGGAAGACGCCCGCGCCGACGCCCAGAGGTGGTACGAGCGCCTCGGCGGCCAGCTGATGAACCTGCACGGCGACGACGCCGCCGCCCGGCAGGCCCTGTCCGACGCCGGCGAGCGATACAACGCGGCCGGCGGCCAGCTTCAGCAGGCCAAGACCGTGCGGCAGTTCGAGCTGGCCCGCGAGTCGGCGCTCGAGGGCCTCAACTACGTCCGGGCCGCCCGCGTGGCGATGGGCATCGACCCGGGCCCCGACCTGCCGCCGCTGGCCACCGCGCGGGGCGCCGGCCATCTGACCACCGAGCGCGAGGTCACCGTGCAGGGCCAGCACTACAAGGCGGGCCCGACCCCCGGCTCCGACACGCCGTACTACTACCCCGGCGGCCGCGTCCAGGGCCGTCCGGTGCCGGCGGGGTGGTATTCGACTCCCGTGTGGAAGACAGCGCTCGGCGCCGGCGCCGGCGCACTCGGCGGCCTGCTGATCTTCGACGCCCTGTTCTCGCCCGGCTTCGGCGACATGGGCTACGGCGACGGCTTCCAGGACGGCTACCAGGACGCCGCGCAAGACTTCGGCGGCAACGACGGCGGCGACAACGGCGGCTTCGACGGCGGCGGCCAGGACTTCGGCGGCTTCGACGGCGGCGACTTCGGCGGCGGCGACTTCGGCGGCGACTTCTAGACACCCTCGGGCGGCAAGGTCCGCGCCCAGGCGCGCGATGGCCCGGGCCGCTGCATGGTTGCGGCGGGTGCGGCCCGTCACAGTGCGCGATGGACGGCACCCAGGGCGGCGATGGGTCTCGCCGTTCGCCCGCTGCGGGACGGTGATGAATGTGCATGCGCACGTGTTCACCACACATTCGTCGTCATCATTGTTCGCCAGCTGTCGCTGAACGTTGCGCCGAAAGCGTCCGATACGCACACCAAGCCCTCAAGCTAGCCCGCATCCCCGCCACCCACCTGGCCGGGCGGCACGGCGTGCGACCACGCAACTGCCCGGCCATGGCAGCCCAAGCTGGCCACCCGCCAGCCGTGGTGGCCGTGCGCATGGGTGAGCAGAGCAGCGCGTATAGGTGAGCAGAGCAGCGCGTATAGGTGGCGTTGACCAGGCGGAACGGGCGCGACGAGAGCGGGTACGGGAGCAAGCTGCGCAGATGTTCGCCGACGGTACGTCGGCGGTCGAGGTCGCCGGGCTGCTCGAGGTATCCACGAAATCGGCGTACCAGTGGCAGCGTGTCTGGGTCGCCGGCGGGGTGCAGGCCCTGGTCTCGCGGGGTCCGGCCGGGCCCGCTCCAAAGCTCGATGATGCCCAGTTGGCCCGGCTCAAGGCTCGGTTGGAGCTGGGGCCGGCCGCGGCCGGCTACGGTGAGGATCAGCGCTGGACCTTGGCCCGGATCGTGGCGTTGATTGCGACGATGTTCCATATCCGGGTCGGGATCACCGCGGCGTGGGAAGCGATGCGCCGGCTCGGCTACACCCCGCAGCTACCGATCCACCGCGCGATCGAGCGGGACGAGGCCGCGATCGCGCACTGGCGCCGTTATCAGTGGCCGGCGGTAAAAGAGTCGCCGCCCGCACGTCCGCCTGGATCTGCTTCGCCGACGAATGCGGCCAGACGCTAAGAGCGCACAAGGCCACCACCTGGGCACCCAAAGGCGAAACACCGGTCGTGAAAGTGACCGCGAAAGGCACCGTACGGGTGTCGGTCGCCGGGCTGTGCTGCTACCGGCCCGGCCACCGTTCCCGGCTGATCTACCGCACCCTGCTCTACCGCGGCCGTAAAGGCGAACCCAAGGGTTTCCGGGAGCCGGAGCTGATCCGGCTGCTGGACGCCGCCCACCAGCAACTGCAAGCGCCGATCGTGCTGGTCTGGGACGGCCTGTCCACCCACAAGACCCCCGCGATCCGGACCGCGATCGCCGCCCGGCCCTGGCAACGCGTCTACCAGCTACCCGCCTACGCCCCCGAGCTCAACCCGGTCGAGAAGGTCTGGTCGACGATGAAAAGCAGCCTCGCCAACCTCGCTGTCCGCACTGCCGGCGAGCTCGCCGCCGTCGTGAAGAACCGCCTCAAACGCATCCGATACCGCACCCGACTGATCGACGGCTACTTCACCGGAACAGGTCTATCTCCACCCTCACCGACCAGACCTTGATCACGAAAGGTCTCTAGACCGGCGGCATGTGCTTTGCCAGCTCTCGGCGCAGGGCGCGCGGGCCCGGCCACACCTCGGTCAGGTCGGCGGTGAAGGCCGGGCCGGCGGCGGTCTCGGTCATGGCCGGGCCGCCGGGGCCCTCGCCCTGCACAGGGTGCACGCGGTCGAGGTCGACCGGGGTGACCTCGAGGATCGCCCGGATGCCCTGCCGGCGTACAACTACGCCGGCGATGTCCGGCCAGGCCAGCAGGATCGGGTCGCTGTCCTGGGCGGCCACCTCGAGGCCGCCTGACGACACCCGGATCCAGGTCTTCAGCGCGCCCCGGGTCGACCAGGCGTAGAGGCCGGCCGCCACGGCGCTGATCGCGGCGGCCTGCAGCCCGGTCTGCCACCACGGGTTGCCGGTGCCACCGGCCATCAGCGCGACGATCGGCGACACCAGGCCGAACGAGATCATCAGGAGCGCGAAGACGGCGATGAACGTCCGCCAGGGCGAGGACCGGAACAGCACGGCGTCGGCGGCGGGCGCCTGCACCTGCTCGGGCGCGATCGACATGCCCTTCATGCTGCCCGTTCGTGAGCGCCCGGGACCGGTGTTTGGCCGGTCCCGGGCAACCCTCAGAACGCGCAGGCGATCACCAGCTCGGGCGTGCGGTCGGGCAGGCGGTCGAGCTTGGTTATCCGGCCGGCCGCCTTGAGGTCGTTCTCGATCAGGGCGAGCCGGTCGAGCAGCGCCGCCGGGCCGAGCGCCTCGGCCAGCGGCACCTCGGCCTTCATCGACAGCTTCCGGTCGGACTTGGCCCGGCGGACCTGCCGCAGCGCCTCGCCGGCCAGGTCGAGCAGGTCGGCGTCACCCTCGGGCGCGACCCGGGTCAGCTCGTACCGTGTCGGCCAGGTCGAGCGGTGGACCGAGCCGTACCGCCACCACGACCAGACTTCCTCGGTCACGTACGGCAGGAACGGCGCGAACAACCGCAGCAGCACCGACAGGCCGGAGGCGAGCGCGGCGCGGGCCGAGTCGGCGGCCGGGCCCTCCGCGTACGCCCGCTCCTTGACCAGCTCGATGTAGTCGTCGCAGAACGTCCAGAAGAACGCCTCGGTGACCTGCAACGCCTCGGTGTGGTCGTACCGCTCGAACGCCTCGCCGGCCGCGGTGACGACCCCGGCCAGCCGGGTCAGCATCGCCAGGTCGAGCGGCTCGGTCACCGGCTGCCGCAGCGCCGTGCCCGCGCCCAGGCCGAGCGCGAACTTCGACGCGTTGAGCAGCTTGGTCGCGAGCCGCCGGCCGACCTTGATCTGGGCCGGGTCGAAGGCCAGGTCGGCGCCGGGTCGGCCGTTCGACGCCCAGTAGCGGACCGCGTCCGAGCCGTTCGCCTCGAGCAGGTCGATCGGGGTGACGACGTTGCCCTTGGATTTCGACATCTTCTTGCGGTCGGGGTCGAGGATCCAGCCGGAGAGGATCGCGTTCTGCCAGGGCAGGACGTCACTTTCCAGCTCGGCGCGCAGGACCGTGGTGAACAGCCAGGTGCGGATGATCTCGTGGGCCTGCGGGCGGTGGTCCATCGGGAAGACCCGCCGGAAGAGGTCCTCGTCGTCATGCCAGCCGCCGATGATCTGCGGCGTGAGCGACGACGTGGCCCAGGTGTCCATGACGTCGGGGTCGCCGGTGAAGCCGCCCGGAACGTCGCGCTGAGACTCGTCGAAGCCGGGCGGACACTCCGAGGAAGGGTCAACCGGCAGTGCTGATTCGTCCGGTATGAGAAGCTGGCTGTAGTCCGGTTCGCCAGCGTTGTCGAGCCGGTACCACACCGGGATGGGCACGCCGAAGAACCGTTGCCGGCTGATCAGCCAGTCCCCGGTGAGGCCGTTGACCCAGTGCTCGTACCGGTGCCGCATGTGCTCGGGGTACCAGTGCAGCTCCCGGCCCCGGGCCAGCATCTTCTCCCGCAGCTCCGGCTCGCGGCCGCCGTTGCGAATGAACCACTGCCGGCTCGTGACGATCTCGAGCGGCGAGTCGCCCTTCTCGTAGAACTTGACCGGGTGGGTGATCGGGATGGGCTCGCCGATCAGGTCGTCCGCCTCGCGCAGCAGCCGGACGATCTCGCGGCGGGCCGCGTTGACCGTCAGACCGGCGAACGGCTCGTACGACGCGGCGGGGACGCCGGGTGGCCGGTCGGGCAGGAAACGGCCGTCGCGGCCGAGCACGACCCGGGTCTCCAGCCGCAGGTCACGCCACCAGGTGACGTCGGTCAGGTCGCCGAAGGTGCAGACCATCGCGATGCCGGTGCCCTTGTCGGGCGCCGCGAGCTGGTGCTCGTAGACCGGGACCTGGACGCCGAACAGCGGCGTATGGACCGTTTTGCCGATCAGGTGCTGATAGCGCTCGTCGCCCGGGTGGAAGACCAGCGCGACGCAGGCCGGCAGCAGTTCCGGCCGGGTCGTGTCGATCTCGACCGGCCCGTCCGGGCCGTGGAAACGCAGTTTGTGGTACGCGCCGGGGCGTTCCCGATCCTCCAGCTCGGCCTGGGCGACCGCCGTGCGGAAGCCGACGTCCCACAGCGTCGGGGCCTCGGCCGTGTACGCCTCGCCGCGCGCGACGTTGTTGAGGAAGGCCCGCTGCGAGACGGCCCGGGCGCGAGCCCCGATCGTCGTGTACGTCAGTCCCCAGTCGACGGACAGCCCGAGCGTGCGCCACAGCGCCTCGAACGCCTTCTCGTCCTCCTCGGTGACGCTCGCGCACAGCTCGACGAAGTTGCGCCGGGAGATCGAGATCGTCTCCTTGCCGACCGTGGCCGGCGGCTGCCACGCCGGGTCGTGCGGCAGCGAGGGGTCGCAGCGGACGCCGTAGCGGTTCTGGACCCGGCGCTCGGTGGGCAGGCCGTTGTCGTCCCAGCCCATCGGGTAGAAGACGGTCTTGCCGCGCATGCGCTGGAACCGCGCGACGATGTCGGTGTGGGTGTACGAGAAGACGTGCCCCATGTGCAGCTCGCCCGATACGGTCGGCGGAGGTGTGTCGATCGCGTATACATCCGCGCGCTCCTTCGAGCGGTCGAACGTATACGTACCCTCCTCCTGCCAGCGGCGCGACCATTTCTCCTCGAGCCCGTCCAGCGACGGCCGCTCGGGGAGACCGGCGCGCGCGGTCATTCCCGTATCAGTCATGCGCAGAATGCTACGGCGGACCGCGCGCGGGGTCCCGTCAATTCACTCCGCCTCGTAGTCCAACAGCCACTGCTTCACCGGCGTGCCCCACCGGTAGCCGCCGAGCGAGCCGTCGAGCCGGAGTACCCGGTGGCAGGGGGTGTACAGCGCCACCGGGTTGCGGGCGCAGGCCGTCGCCGCCGCCCGGACCGCCGCCGGCCGGCCCGCAAGCTCGGCGAACTGCGTGTAGGTCACCGGGTGTCCCGGCTTGATCTCGCGCATGACCTGCCAGGCGTGCGCCATGAACGAGCCGTCGGTGCGCTGCTCGACCGGCACGGCGCCGAGCGCGGCCCGGTCACCGTCGAAATAGGAGCGGGTCTGCGCCGCGACCGGGCCCACGTCGTCGACCGGTGTCGCCTGCTCTCGCAACCGCGGATGAATCAACGGGAGAAGCTCGTCGATCTCGGTGGTGAAGCCGGCAGCGCGCACGGCGCCCGTCTCACCCACCACGATCGTGAGCGGGCCGGCGGGGGTCTCGATCGTCTGGTATTTCAACATCATTTCCTCCAGGGGTTGGCACACAGCCTGGCCCGTCGCGGGCGCCCGCGGGCGACTTTTTCGGGGCCTGTGGATAAGGGGCCTGTGGATAACTGGTTCAGGAGGCTCGCCACAGGCGGATCAACGCGTACGACCGCCATGGCCGCCACCGCTCGGCGTGCTGCTCGAGGGCCTTCGGGGTCGACGGCAGGCCAAGCGCGGCCGCACCGCGCCGCACGGCGAGATCGGTCGGCAGGAACACGTCCGGGTCCCCGATCGCGCGCATCGCCACATATCCGGCGGTCCACGCGCCGATCCCGGGCAGCTCCATCAGCCGCGCCATCGACTCCTCGCGGTCGGCGCCCGGCTCCAGGTCGATCTTCCCGTCCGCCACCGCCTCGGCCAGCCGGCGGACCGTCTCGCGGCGCGCCACCGGCATGCCGAACGCCAAGTCCGGCAGGTCGGCCACCGTCCGCGCGGCCGGGAATCCCACCAGGGCTGTGCCGCTACCCAAGCCTGGACCATCAGTCGGCGGAGCGCCGTCGAAGCCGCCGGCCGCGCGGATCATCCGGGTCAGGGTCGTCCGGGCGCCCGCCACGCTGACCTGCTGTCCGACGATCGCGCGCACGGCCATCTCGAAGCCGTCGACCGCGCGTGGCACTCGTACGCCCGGCTCGTTCTTGATGGCGTCGCGGAGGGCGACGTCGGCACCCAGCGTGGCATCGACGGCGTCGGGGTCCGCATCGAGGTCGAAGAGCCGGCGGCAGCGGGCGACGGCCGGTGCGAGATCGCGCACGTCGCTGAGCCGCAGCGTCGCGGAAACCCACCGGTCGGCCGGGGTGAGCGCGACCGTCGCGCTTCCGTGTGGCAGAACCAGACCTCGGCGGTACGTGGTACCCGATCGCTCTTCCACGCCGGGCAGTGCGCGCTGTTCGAGGAAGTCGAGCAGGGAAGCGATGTGCAGAGGCGACCGGTACGCGAGCCGGATGCTGATCGTTCCGGCCTCGGCCTTGCGGACCGGGCGCCGTTCGCGAAGCTGGCCGGGCGCCTGCGCGTACACCTCTTGGATGGTGTCGTTGAACTGGCGCACGCTGCCGAAGCCCGAGGCGAACGCGATCTCGGCGAGGCCGAGGTCGGTGGTCTCGATGAGGATGCGCGCGGTCTGCGCGCGCTGGACCCGGGCCAGCGCCAACGGGCCGGCGCCGAGCTCCGCGGTGAGCATGCGATTGAGGTGACGCTCGGTGTAGCCGAGGCGGCTCGCGAGGCCCGGCACGCCCTCCCGGTCGACGACGCCGTCGCCGATCAGCCGCATCGCGCGGCCCACCAGGTCGGCCCGCACGTCCCACTCGGGGGAGCCGGGCGCGGCGTCCGGCCGGCAGCGCTTGCAGGCGCGGAAGCCGGCGCGCTGGGCGGCGGCCGCGGAGGGGAAGAACGTGACGTTCTCCCGTTTCGGTGTCATGGCCGGGCAGGACGGCCGGCAATAGATGCCCGTGCTGGTCACGGCGGTGTAGAACCAGCCATCGAACCGCTGGTCCCGGCTGTCCACGGCGCGGTAACACCGTTCGAAGTCCAGTTCCATGGGTTCGAGTCTGCGCTCTCTCGCCTCTCAACGCTGGCGGGATTCGGACATGACCGTCGGCCGGGGTGATCGATTCGACGGCTGCGTAAACTGGGTGTCCGTGAGCCTCACCATCGGAATCGTCGGCCTGCCGAACGTCGGCAAGAGCACCCTCTTCAACGCCCTGACCAAGAACGACGTGCTCGCCGCGAACTACCCGTTCGCGACGATCGAGCCGAACGTCGGCGTGGTCGGGCTTCCCGACGAGCGCCTGGAGAAGCTCGCCGAGCTGTTCCACAGCGACAAGGTGATCCCCGCGCCGGTCAGCTTCGTCGACATCGCGGGCCTGGTCCGCGGCGCGTCGAAGGGCCAGGGCCGTGGCAACGCGTTCCTCGCCAACATTCGCGACGCCTCCGCGATCTGCCAGGTCGTCCGCGCGTTCTCCGACCCGAACGTGCTGCACGTCGACGGCAAGATCTCGCCCGCCGACGACATCGAGACGATCAACACCGAGCTGATCCTGGCCGACCTGCAGACGGTCGAGAAGGCCCTGCCCCGCCTGCAGAAAGAGGCGAAGCTCAAGAAGGACCGCGCGCCGGTCGTGGCCGCCGCCGAGGCCGCGTTCAAGCTGCTCAACGACGGTGTGACGCTGTACGCGGGCGGGCAGGACATCGACGTCTCCCTGCTGGCTGAGCTGCACCTTCTGACGGGTAAGCCCTTCCTGTACGTCTTCAACGTCGACGAGGCCGAACTGGGCAACGCCGCGTTCCTCGACGAGCTGCGCGCCCTGGTCGCCCCGGCCGAGGCCGTATTCATGGACGCGAAAATCGAGTCCGAGCTGATCGACCTGCCGCCGGACGAGGCGATGGAGCTCCTCGAGTCCACCGGCCAGACCGAGCCCGGCCTCAACCAGCTGATCCGGGTCGGCTTCGACACGCTCGGCCTGCAGACGTACCTCACGGCCGGCCCGAAAGAGGCCCGCGCCTGGGTGATCCCGGTCGGCGCGACCGCCCCCGAGGCCGCCGGCGTCATCCACAGCGACTTCCAGCGAGGCTTCATCAAGGCCGAGATCGTCAGCTACGACGACCTGATGACGGCCGGCTCGATGGCCGCGGCCAAGGCGGCCGGCAAGGTCCGCATGGAGGGCAAGGACTACCTCATGAAAGACGGCGACGTCGTCGAGTTCCGCTTCAACGTGTGACGGACATGGGCGCCCGGCTCAGTTCTTGCGGCCGGGCACCAGCCCATCCAGATCAAGTTTGATCGCGAACGGCGTCGTGGTGCGCAGCTCACCCCGATGGATTCCGGTCGGCACGTACGACCGCGTGGGGTCGTCGAGTTCGTAGGCGTGGACCACCGGTGCTCCGCCCTCGTCCTCGACACGCCAATAGTTCGCAATGCCGGCTTCCGCATATTTGCGCAGCTTGACGTTACGGTCGCGGTGCGCGGACTCCGGTGAGACCACCTCCACGACCAGAAGGGTCTCTTCAGGCGTGTAAAAGGTGCGGGACGGATCGTAGGGTGCCCTGGCCGCCAGGAGATCAGGTTCCGGGCGGTTCCATTTATCGAGTCGGATCGTGATTTCCCGATCAACCTCGATGCCTTCAGGCGCCTGGTCGGTAAGTGAGTTCACCAGCGCGGTGATCATCCGGGCATGCCAGACCCGCTGGGGGGACATCATGAAGACCAGCGCGCCATCGATCAACTCGGTGTGGCGCGGCGCCTCGGCAATCTCGTCGAGGTCCTCGGAGTACCAGCCCTCGGGGCGAGGGGGCCGCATCCACTCGGGCACCGCAGTCATGTCGCCACGGTAGCACTCGGTGACGATGGCTTCGGCTGCCTGAACTCAGCGTCGAAGCGGTTGAACGGCGACGAAACCCGGTCGAGTATCCGCGTCCGGTCTGGCCGGCCGTCTCCAACCCGCGTCGCTCGCTTTACACCATGGGCGACGACGCCGAGGGCGCCCGGCAGATTCGCTGGGAGTTCGACCATCTCGTGCTGGCCGACGCCGTTCTGTTCTGGTTCTCCTTCGAGACGACACAACCCATCGTTCGGTACGAGCTGGGGCGCTGGGCCGCGTCCGACAAGCCGCTGGCGGTCGGCGCCGACCCGGCCTGCGAGCGTCGCTTTGACGTCGTCCAACAACTCGCACTCGCGCGGCCCGGCCTGACCGTCCACGCCGAACTCGAGTCGACCTGCGCTGCCACGGCCGAGTTTCGCCTCGACGCCTGGCTAGAGGGCTCGCTCGAAGCAGAGTGACAGGTCGGAGCCGATGTAGACGCCGTAGAGGGGGATGGGGCGGTAGCCCTCGCGCTCGTAGAAGCGGATCGCGTCGGGCTGGGCCGGGCCGGTTTCCAGGCGCAGGGTGTGCCAGCCTCGGGCGCGGGCCTTCTCCTCGAGGACGCGCAGCAGGGCGGTGGCGACGCCGGAGCCGCGGTGGGCGGGCTCGACGTACATGCGCTTGACCTCGGCGCTGTGGTCGTCGAGACGGCGGAGGGCGCCGCAGGCGACGGCGTGGCCGTCGGGCGCGACGGCTACCAGGAAGACGTCGATGTCGGTGGACGAGGGGGCGGCGCCGGGCTCGTGGTCGTCGCTGCCGTAGCGCTCGTCGAGCTCGGCACGCTGGGCCGTGCGCAGCGCGACGCCGGCCGCGTCGTCCCAGGTGCGTTCCTCGATCGTCCAGGTCATCGTGCATCCCCTTTCTCGTAACGAGCGTTACGGTAACATCTGTTACGGATACCGAGGAAGGAGACGCGTGTCACGTACGGCGGATCGGCCCGCTCAGGGCGAGGCCTTGTCCCGTGCGGTCTGGGAGGTGCTGGCTGAGCAGGGCCTCGAGCGGCTCACGGTGCGGGCCGTGGCGGCCGCGGCCGGCTGCACGACGGGCCTGGTGATGCACCGGTTCCCCAACCGGCGAGCGCTGTTGCGGCACGCGCGCGAACTCCTGCACGAGACTTCCCGCCGGCGCGTCGAGGCGCTGGAGGCGTCGGCCACCTCACCCCGGGAGGCGCTGCGCGCCGTACTCCGGCAAGGGTTGGCGATCGACGAGGAAACCATCAGCGGAAGCGTTGTCTGGATCGGCTTCCTGGCCGCGGCGTTCGCCGACGACGAGCTGATCGAGATCCACCGCGGCAACAACCGCCTCTGGCGCGAACGCCTGGAACGACTCGTCGGCGGGGCGGCGCCGAACTGGTCGCCCGAACGTGTGTCCACTGTCGCGTTGGCCCTGAGCGCGATGGTCGAGGGCGCGGCCGCCTTCGCGGCCGCCGATCCCGCCGCCTACCCGGCGGCGACGCAGGAAAGGATGCTGGACGCGGCCCTGGAGGCCTACGGGCTGGCGAACGGCTGAGCGGAGATACCCGCGATCAGATCCTCGGGGATCTCCACGAGAAGCTCATCCGGTGCGAGGGTGACGTCGGTTTGTTCGACGGGAACGGCACGGCCTTGAATGACGAACGTGCCGCGGGTTGTCCGATAGATCGCGGGGCAGGTTCCGCCGCCGCACGACACGATCGGGGTCAACGTCATGCGTTGCTGATCGCCGGCTGGGATGGGTGCATCGAAGTCGCTCATTCACCCAAAGTAAGGAGATTCCGGCGACGTCGGCAAGAGGCTTATTTATCGACGATGATCGATCATTATTCGCCTTCGCGCTGGATGAG
The DNA here is from genome assembly GCF_000379645.1 of Paractinoplanes globisporus DSM 43857. Classification (GTDB taxonomy): domain Bacteria; phylum Actinomycetota; class Actinomycetes; order Mycobacteriales; family Micromonosporaceae; genus Actinoplanes; species Actinoplanes globisporus. The sequence goes on along the minus strand of NZ_KB903306.1, from coordinate 23,121 downwards.
GCGCAGGTAGTGCCGTAGATGCCGCTCCAGGATGGGTTCAATGTCGGTAGTCGCGGTGCCGGCGTAGAGGTCGAAGATCTGCCGAAAGGCGCGGTTGTAGCTCTTCCCCTGGGAAATGGTTGCCGTGTTGAAAAGATCGATGAGCAGCGCGGTCTCGTCGAGCAGCGTAAAACCGTGCAGTGGCGCAATGGGCCAGACGGCCTCGAGCGGAATGATCGAAAGCGTGACGTTCTCCTGATTCGCCACCTCGCGGATGCGTTGAATCTGGGCCGGCATGAACTCGGGCGGGCACAGCTGATTGATCAGGGCGGCCTCGCCGAGAATGAAATGGAATGACCGGGCCGGATCGGTGAGGATGACCTGGCGCGTGATCCGTTCCGACACCGCGATCCAGATGGACTCCGCCAGCGACCTGGTTCCGTGCAGTTGCTGGAAACCGGTCAGGATCGCTCGTGCGTAGTCGCTGGTCTGCAGGAGCCCGATGACGATGTCGGGTTGAAAGACGCGGATCTCCCGTGCCTTCGCTTCCAACTCGCCCAGGACCTGCTGGCGCTTGCCGAGCGAGGTGGGGCCCGGCTTCAGGTCGGTCATCAGGTCGTGCGCCCGCTCGGCGGTCACGACCAGGCGCTCTATCTCCTCCGTCGAGGCGCCGAGGGCCTTGGCGACCCGACGAACGTTCTCGGGGTCGGGCAGGCCGATGTCCCGTTCCAGGCGGGAGATGGTGGGCTGGCTCAGTTTTACCATCCGGCCCAGCTCGGCGCCCGATATGCGCTTCGCCTTCCGGAGGCGGGCCAGGGCGGGGCCGACGGTCTCGTGCTCCTGCGCGGGGGTGCCCGGGCCGCTCTCGCTCACCTCGGGCACCTCCGCATCGCCGACCGTCCTAGTTGCTCGACCGCGACAGTTTCGCCAGAAGCTCGGCCGGGATCTCGACGAGCGACTCGCCCTCCGGCACGACGACGCCGGCATGCGCGGCGTCGACAGGGTATCCCTGGATGATCAGAGTGCCGCGATCGCTTTCGTAGATCGTCGGACAAGTGCCGCTGCCGCAGAGACTGGTGACGATCTTCAACCCATGGGTGGCCACGAGAATCTTTTCCATTCACGTCGTTGTGTATAGACAAGCGCGCGGACATCGTTTATAGGTGGGACGGATCATTATCCCGCGCCAGGAAGCGATCCGCTACCCGGCTTGTGGCCATCTGGCAGATTGCTCCGTTGCAGGCCGCGATGAGTCTCGAAGGGTGGGTGGTGGCCCGTTTTCGCGCCCGATGAATTATGCACGAGAAGCTGCATCGCCGATGAGACACTCGAATAACGGTGGTCGATCCGATTCAGCCGTTGCGGCGGCGGCCGTGGCGATCTGCGCGCCGGGCGGGGCGTGCGGTGGGTCGCCCGGGGGAGGGGGACGGCCGGCCGCGTCACACGCGGCCGGCCGTGGGGCAGATCAGGTAGTGCTGACGTCAGAGGGACGCCGCCACCTCCTCGAGGGCGTCGTACGACTGCTGCATGCCGGACTCCATGCCCGAGTCGATGACCATGTCGCGGATGGTCTTCTCGTGGTAGTCGCAGAGGGCCTCCAGGTACGTCCGGCCGTCCTTCTCGGTCAGGGTCACGGTGACCAGGCCCGCGGTGCCGTCGGGGTCGGGGACGCCCTCGAAGGCCTCCGTGTTGACCAGCCGGGTCGGCACGTCGATCTCGCGGAACTCGCCGTGGAAGGCCACCTCGAAACCGCCGTTCGCGGTCATGACGTAGCGCCACTGGCCGCCGACGCGCAGGTCGACCACGACGCTGGTCACCGTGCCCTTCTTGCCGGCCCACCAGCGCTTGATGAGGTCGGGCTCGGTGTACGCCCGCCAGACGTGGTGGCGGGGCGCGTCGAACTCTCGGGTGATCAGGATCTGGGTGTCGGACGGAAGTGTCACCTTCGCCGTGCCTTCAGTCATCGGAATCCTCCTCGCTGAGTTCCGTCAGGATGGTGTCCATCAGGTCGAACCTTTCGTTCCACATCTGCTCGTACGCCCGCAGCCAATCGCGGATCGGGCGCAGCGGCTCGGCGTTCAGCCGATAGAGCCGCTGGCGGCCCTCGTCGCGGACGCGCACCAGGTCGACCTCGCGCAGCACGCGCAGGTGCTTGGAGACCTGGGGCTGGGCGAGACCGAGCTGGGCCACCAGGTCGTTGACCGGGCGCTCGCCCTGGGCCAGGAGGTCGAGGATCTGCCGCCGGCGGGGCTCGGCCACCGCGTTGAACGCATCCGTTGTCGTCGCCGCTCGTGCCATGCGGCAATCGTATACCCATAACGGAATACGTCAAGGCGCGTGCTCACCTCGTACGGGCAAAGGGTCTTGTTTCAGGCCTCGCCGGCGATGGCGTTCAAGGCCTTGGCCAGCGACTGCAGGTCGAGGTCGCCCAGGTGGTCGAAGATGCGCCGGCGCACGCTGGCCAGGTGGGTCGGCCACGCCTCGCGCAGGCGGGCGAGGCCCTTCTCGGTGAGCACGGCGTTCCAGCCGCGGGCGTCGTCCTCGCACTTGATGCGCTGTACGTAGCCGTGGGACTCGAGCTTGGCCGCGAGCCGGGTCATGCCGCTCAGCGACATGTCACAGGCCTGGGCGAGCTCGCTCATGCGCATGAGGCCGTGCTCGGACTCGGAGAGGTTGCGCAGCACGCTGTACTCGCTCGCGGTCATGCGCTGGCCCTGCTCGAGATCGTGGTTGAGCGCGCGGGGCAGCACCAGCATGAGGCGGCCGAGGGCACGCATCACCGCCTCCTCCTCCGCGCTGAGCGGAAGGACCCCGGCGGGTGTTGTGGCGGACATGACATTGATCCTACGGCGGGCGTGCCGCACTATTTGCTTGACGAAGCAAAAAACTAGGAGCGCCAGATATGACCAAGATCGGAATCATCCTCGGGAGTACGCGGCCGGGCCGCAACGGCGAGGCCGTGGCCAAGTGGGTGCTCGACATCGCCTCCAAGCGGACCGATGCCGAGTTCGAGCTGGTCGACCTGCTCGACTACAACCTGCCCCACCTCGACGAGGCGGTCCCGCCGTCGATGGGGCAGTACAGCAAGCCGCACACGCTGGCCTGGGCCGAGAAGATCGGCTCGCTCGACGGCTTCATCATGGTCACGCCGGAGTACAACCACTCGACCTCGGGCGCGCTCAAGAACGCGATCGACTTCCTGTTCGCCGAGTGGAACAACAAGGCGGTCGGGTTCGTCGGCTACGGCTCGGTCGGCGGCGCGCGGGCGGTGGAGCACCTGCGGCTGATCGCGGGCGAGCTCATGCTGGCCGACGTGCGGGCGCAGGTCCTGCTGTCGCTGGCGCAGGACTTCGAGAACTACAGCCTCTTCCTGCCCAAGGAGCAGCACGAGCAGGCCCTGACGACGGTGATCGACCAGGTCGTGGCCTGGAGCAAGGCGCTGGAGCACCTCCGCAAGGCTGCTTGATCGGCTCGCCAGTGCGGCCCGGGATGCTTGCGTTCCGGGCCTCGCACTGGAGAATGCTCTGGTGCAAAACCAGACAACTAGTGACTCATGGCAGCAACTGCTCGAAATGCCACGAAAGTCTTGGTGGGCCAGGCTGCCGTTCGGGGTGCGGATGGCGGCCGGCGCCAGCGCCGTTCTCGCGTTGATCGGCGGTGGGGTCGTGGGCGTGGCGGCCCTGTCGCAGAACGAGCAGAAGGAAGGACCCCGCATCGTCACCGAGGTGGGGGTGGCGGCTCCGGCGCCGTCGGCGCTGTCGCCGGCCCAGCGGGAACCATCCTCACGCCTTAGGCCAAAAAATACCTATAAAGCGGACGAGAGGGTGGCGCGACCGGCGGCTCCCGTGCCGGCCTCGACGACGACGGCCGCTCCCGCAGATCGGACAAATCCGGTATCGGCGCCGGCTTCACCGAGCCCCCAGCCCGTGCAAACGACCCGCACCGAGGTGGAGACCAGGGAGATTCCGTACGAGACCCGACTCGTACGCGACCCCGCCCTCCCCCGCGGCGCCAAGAAGGTCGAGACCCAGGGCGTCCCCGGCGTCGAGACCCTCCACTACCTCGTGACGCTGACCGACGGCCGGCCGACCGACCGCAAGCTGATCGACGCCGTCGTGACCCGCCAGCCCCAGCACAAGGTCGTGGCACTCGGCACCCAGAACCCGCGCCGCCCCGCGCACAGCAGCAACTGCGGCGAGGCGCTCAACTTCTGCGTGCCGCTCGGCCGGCACGCGATCTGCCCCGGCGACGGCCGCGAGGAGGACGCCACGGTCCCGATGCCCGACCTGGTCCTGAGCTCCGACGATCTCGGGTATCTCGAAGGGCTGGCCTGCTGACGCGCTCGCGGGGAAGACTGGAAACCGTGCCGCTGACCGAAGCACGTCTGATCGAGGTCGCCCAGCGCGTCGCCGAGGTGCCCGGCGTGGTGGGAATCGTGCTCGGCGGCAGCCGGGCCCGTGGCTCGCACGCCCCCGACTCGGACACCGACGTCGGCCTCTACTACCGCTCCCCGCTCGACGTCGACCGGCTCGACCGGCTGGCCAAGTCGATTGCCGGCCCGACCGCGATGGTCACGGCGCCGGGCGGCTGGGGCCCGTGGGTCGACGGCGGCGGCTGGCTCAAGATCGACGCTCACGCGGTCGACTGGATCTACCGCGATCTCGATCGGGTGCTGGCCGTCTGGGCCGATGCCGAGCGCGGCCGGTTCGGGTTCCATCAGCAGACCGGCCATCCGCTGGGATTCCCCGATTTCGCGTACGTGGGTGAGCTCGTCCTCAGCCGCATTCTGGCCGATCCCACCGGCGAGCTGGCCGAGGCCCGCGACCGGATGCGTGTCTACCCGCCGAAACTGTCCGAGGCGCTGGTCGCCGGCCTGTGGGAGGCCGACTTCCTGGTGGCCGGCGCCCGGAAGGCGGTCTCCCGGGCGGACAGCGCCTACGTCGCGGGGTGCCTGTTCCGCGTCGTCGGGGTCTGCGCGCACGCCCTGCACGGCGCCGCCCGCAAGTGGCTGATCAACGAGAAGGGCGCGGTGGCCGCCACGGCCGCGCTGCCCGGCGCGCCCGAGCGGTTCCGGGAGCGGGTCGACCAGGCGTTCGCCGGATTGGACGGCGACCCGCTGCACCTGACCGCGGCCATCGACACCGCCGCCGATCTCGTGCTCGACACCGCGGACGCGTGCGCCATGATGATCCGGTGACTGCCGACGCGCCCACGATTCTCGCCACCAGCGCCGGGTTCCGGCGTGGCCCCCGCGGGCCCTATGACGTCCACATCGGGCCGATCCACCGGTTCGCCGCCGAGCTGTCGGGCGCCTCGAATCCGCGGATCTGCGTGCTCGCCCAGGCCACGGGCGATCCGCAGACTCTGATCGGTGCGTGCTATTCGGCGTTCGCGGGCACCGAATTCCGCCCGTCCCATCTGGCCCTGTTCCCGATGCCGAACGTCGCGGACATCCGCCAGCATCTGCTGGAGCAGGACATCATCTGGGTCGAGGGCGGCAGCGTGGCCAACCTCTGCGCGGTCTGGCGGGCGCACGGCCTCGAGGCGATCCTGCATGAGGCGTGGCAGTCCGGCGTCGTGCTCGCCGGCATCTCGGCCGGCTCGATCTGCTGGCACCAGGGCGGCAGCACCGACAGTTACGGGCCGGAGCTGCGCGCCTTCACCGACGGGCTGGCCTGGCTCCCGTACAGCAATGGGGTGCATTACGACGGCGAGGAGCAACGCCGGCCGAAGATGCACGAGCTGATCGCGGCGGGCACGCTCGGTGACGGGTACGCCACCGACGATGGCGCCGGCCTCTATTACCGCGGCACGTCTCTGCACGAGGTCGTGGCCGACCGGGAGGGCCCGCGGGGGTACGAGCTGAAGCGGGCAGCGGACGGCTCGGTCGTGGAGACGCCGCTGCCCACGAGGCTGCTCGCCTACGACGCGTAGTGCAGGATCACGTTGTGCACGTGCTGGGTCTTCTCCACCCCGCGGAACTCGACCTCGTGCTGGTGCGTGCCGACGGTGATGACGATGGTGCCGGACGAGAAGAACGAGCCGGCCCAGCTCTTGTTGCTCACCACGCTGACCGAGCTGATCTTCGAGTACGGGATGCTCGTGATCGCGACGCGCTTACCGACGAAGGACTTGTCCTGGATGATGACGCGCCGGTTGGTCAGGCCGATGAAGCCCGTGCCGGCACCGATCGCGTCGTAGACGGCGATGATCTGCTCGCCGTCGAGGAGGCCGCTCTCGATCTGCTGGAGCTGACCCTTGTTGTCGAAGATGACGTCGCTCATGGCCCCAAAGCCTAGCGAGCCGGCTCTATGGCGTGGTCTGGGTCGTCCCGATGACCGTGCGGTAGAAATCCTCGATCCGGGCGGCCAGGGTTACCTCACCGTCCGTGATGGCGTCGCCGTCGCGGGAGCCCAGGCAGATCTGTGTGTGACCGTCGAGGCGCCGGATGCTGGGGCGTATGTGCAGTGTGTCCGCCGCCACCTTGATTCGTTCCGTCAATGCGGCATGCTGACTTTCGTCGCATGCCAGCTCGCGCTTGAGCTGAACGCCGTCGCGCGTCCAGCCGGACAGCAGAGCAAGTGCGTCGCTCAGATAGTCGGTGCCGTTGGCCCGACGTCTTCTGGCCCGCATCGCCGCACCCCCTAGGCGTCGTTGCCGGCTTGTGGCCAAACTGTCGCCGTGTCGTCATGGTCGGTGCCCACAGTCTTGTCTTCCGCGACAAGCATGTCCACGCCCACATATACGTGTTTGCGTGACGATCGGGACGGCTTGGACAACCTGAACGGTGAACTTTTATGGGAAGCTCTGATCTCATGCCGGGGGAACAGCACGTCAACGCCGTGAAGTCACGCAAGGTAATCGTGGCAGCGGCGATCATCACTGAGGGTCGCGTGCTGGCCTGCGAGCGTTCGGCGCCGCCCGAGGTGGCCGGCCGATGGGAGTTTCCCGGCGGCAAGGTCGAGCCGGGCGAGACCGACGAGCAGGCGCTGGCCCGCGAGTGCGTGGAGGAGCTCGGCGTACGCGTCGAAGTAGGCGCCCGGATCGGCCCCGACGTCACGCTCGCACACGGCCGCGCGGTCCTGCGCGTCTTCGCCGTCCAACTGCTGGACGGCGACGAGCCGAGAGCCCTCGAGCACACGGCCATGCGCTGGTTGTCCGCGGACGAGCTGGACTCCGTCCACTGGCTGCCCGCGGACAAACCGATCGTCGCCGCCCTGCCGCCGCTACTGCTCTGAGTAGGTCTTGCGCAGCTCTCGCTTCAGGACCTTCATGCTCGGGCCGAGCGGAAGCGCCTCGGCGAAGCGGATCTGACGCGGGTATTTGTGCTTGCCGAGCTTCTCCCGCGACCACTCGATGAGCTCCTCGGCCGTGACGCCACCCGGGTCGGGCACCACCACCGCGCAGATCTCCTCGCCGTGCACCGGATCGGGTACGCCGATCACCGCGACCTGGAGCACGGCCGGGTGCCGGGCGAGCACCTCCTCGACCTCGCGCGGGTAGACGTTGAAGCCGCCCCGGATCACCAGGTCCTTCTTGCGGTCGACGATCGTGATGAACCCCTCGTCGTCCTTGGTGCCCAGGTCGCCGGTGCGGAACCAGCCGTCGACGATCGCCTGCGCGGTCGCCTCCGGGTTGTTGAGGTAGGCCGCGAAGACGTTGTGCCCGCGGATCACGATCTCACCGAGCTCGCCGTTCTCCATGAACTCGATCCGCTCGTCGATCTCGGGCCGGGCGATCTCCACCTCGACGCCCCAGATCGGGTGGCCGACGGTTCCGGCCCGTACGCCGAACGCGGGTTGGTTGGTGGTGGCGGTCGGCGACGTCTCGGAGAGGCCGTATCCCTCGAAGATGGTCGCGTGGAACGTCTCGTTGAACTTCTCGAGCACGGCCACCGGCAGTGACGCGCCGCCGGAGACGCACAGTCGCAAGGCGGGCAGCCGGTCGGCCTTCGCCGCGGCCTCGAGCAGCCCGATGTACATGGTCGGCACGCCGTGGAAGATGGTCACGTTCTCCCGGACCATCAGGTCGATGGCGGCCTCCCCGGTGAAGCGGGCCAGCAGCACGATCGTGCCGCCCATCCGGAAGGTGCCGTTCATCCCCACGGTCTGGCCGAAGGTGTGGAACAGCGGCAGGCAGCCCATCACCACGTCGTCCTCGTACAGCTCGTGGATGTCGAAGACGTTGACGACCGTGTTCATCACGAGGTTGAGGTGGGTGAGCAGGGCGCCCTTGGGCTTGCCGGTGGTGCCGCTCGTATAGAAGACGACCGCGATGTCTTCCGCCTCGCGACTCACGTAGGTCCGCAGTGGCGGAACGGCGGCGGCCGCGTCTTCGAGCCGGCGTACACCTTCGACCGCGGGCCCGACCGAGACGACGTCGACGCCGGCGATCTTGGAGGCGGCTACCGCGTTGGCCAGCTGGCTCGAATGCGCGACCAGCAGCTTTGCCCCGCTGTCTCGCAGGACGTAAGCGTTCTCATCCGGGGTGAGGAGAAGATGCATCGGGACGATCGTGGCGCCGACCGCGAGCGTCGCGTAGTAGACCCGGGGGAAATCGGCGAGGTTGGGGATCTGGATCGCGACCGTGTCGCCCGGGCCGATGCCGAGCTCGCGCAGGCCGGCCGCGTACGCGAGGGTCTGCCGCCACAGGTCGCGGTAGGTGATGCGCTCGGTCGTGGCGCTGTCGATCACGGCGAGCTTGTCGGGATATTTCCGGGCCGCTTCAGCCAGGACGGTGGCCAGCGACAGTTGTGTCATGCGAGGTGCCCTCCGATTTTGGTGTAGCCACGAAGCAGGTCTCTCGAGATGATCAGGCGCTGCATCTCGTCGGTGCCCTCGTAGATCCGCATCAGGCGGACCTGCCGGTACCAGCGCTCGATCGGGAGCTCGCGGGTGTAACCCATGCCGCCGTGGATCTGCATCACCCGGTCCACGACCCGGTTGACCATCCCGGCGCCGTACAGCTTCGCCATCGATGAAGCGTGCCTGGGGTCCTCGCCTTGGTCAACGGTCCAGGCGGCGCGCAGGATCAGCCAGCGGGCCGCCTCCAGCTCGACCTCGGAGTCGGCGATCATCCACTGGATCGCCTGGTTCGTGCCGATCTTGGCGCCGAACGTCTCGCGGGTGTTCGCGTACTCGATCGCCATGCCCAGGGCCCGCTCGGCGATGCCCAGGGCGTTGGAGGGGATCAGGTAACGGCCCTTGCCGATCCACTTCATGCCGAGCTCGAAGCCCTGGCCGATCTCGCCGAGGATGTTGCGGTGCGGGACGCGAACGTCGGAGAAGATCAGCGAGGCCGGGCCGCCCTCGCCCATGGTCTGGATGAACTCGGACCGCCAGCCCATCGAGCGGTCGACCAGGAACGCCGTCGCCCCGCCGTTGCTCGCCTTGCGGGACGGGTCGGTCACCCCGACCACGATCGCGAAGTCGGCGTCGTTGCCGTTGGTGATGAACGTCTTCTCGCCGTTGAGGACCCAGTCGTCGCCGTCGCGGACCGCGCGCAGCTTGATGTTCGCGGCGTCGGAGCCCGCGCCCGGTTCGGTGATCGCGAAGCAGGAGATCCGCTCGCCCTCGATCGTGGGCAGCAGGAACTCCTCCTTCTGCGCGTCATTGGCGTAGTAGAGGATGTTGTCGGCCTCGCCGCCGAACTTGAACTGCACGAAGGTGCGGCCCACCTCGGTCCAGATCAGCGACTGCAGCACGGCCGGAAGGTCCATCCCGCCGTACTCCTCGGGGGTGGAAAGGCCCCAGAAGCCGAACTTCTTGGCCTTCTGCTGAAGCTCGCGCAGCTCGCTGAGCTCCAGGCCGGGCTGGTGCCGGCGCTCGCGGAGCAGCGCCTCCTGCTCCAGCGGCACGACCTCTTTGGTGATGAACTGACGAGCGGTATCGCGAATCGCACGTTCCTCGTCGGTGAGCGAGAAGTCCATGTCGCTTAAACTAGCGGCGTAAGTTTTAGCACGTCCAGTGCGAATTCCTGGGAGATCGCTGAAATGGCCCGACCGAGGCAGCCCTTGCTGACCCGCGAGCGGATCGTCGATGCCGCATCTTCGCTGGTCGACAAGGAGGGACTGGACGCGCTGTCCATGCGCCGGCTCGCCACCGAGCTCGGCGTCCAGGGCCCGTCGCTGTACAACCACTTCGCCACGAAGGCCGACATCGTCGACGCCGTGGCCGACGCGGTGATCGAGCGGGTCGACCTGTCCGCCTTCGGGACCTGTGACTGGCCCGAGGCGCTGCGCCGCTGGGCGAGGTCCTACCGCCAGGTCCTCACCGAGCATCCCAACGTCGTGCCCGTCCTGGCCAGCGGTCCGGGCCGCCGTCCCGCCGCGCTGGCCATGGCCGAGGCCGTCTTCGGCGCGCTCGTCGACGCCGGCTGGCCGCCCGCCCGGGCCACCCACATCGGCGCGCTCATGCGCTACCTGGTGACCGGCTCGGCGCTCGGCTCGTTCGCGCTCGGCTTCGACATCGACCCCGCGCTGTACGACCAGTACCCGCATCTGCACCGCGCGCCGCTGCTGGCGGCGCATCATGAGGCCGTGGACGAAGGCGCCTTCCAGTTCGGCCTCGACCTGCTCATCAATGGCCTAGTCGCCCGACACGAGATGGGGATCCGCCGATGACCTCGCTAGACCGTCCGCACCTGTTCATCGGGGGCCAATGGGTGCCGCCCGCCGGGAACGAGACCATCCCGGTGGAGGACCCCGCGACCGAGACGATCATCGCGAACGTGCCGGCGGGCACGGCCGAGGACGTCGATCGCGCGGTTGCCGCCGCCCAGCAGGCCTTCGACGGCTGGGCCGGCCGGACGATGGCCGAGCGCGGCGCGGTGCTCGATCGCCTGCACACGGCGCTCGCCGCCAAGGCCGGCGACATCGCACGAACCGTGGGGCTCGAGCTGGGCACCCCGCTCAAGATCGCGAAGGCGGTACAGGCCGGACTTCCTCTCACGGTTCTGCGCGGCTACGCCGATCTTGCCGTACGCCCCGAGCCCGAGCAGACGATCGGCAACTCGCTGGTCGTCCACGAGCCGGTCGGGGTCGTCGGCGCGATCACGCCCTGGAACTACCCCCTGCACCAGGTCGTGGCGAAGGTGGCGGCGGCGATGGCGGCCGGCTGCACGGTCGTGCTCAAGCCGAGCGAGCTGACCCCGCTGGTGGCGTACCTGCTGTTCGATGCGGCCGACGAGGCGGGCGTCCCGGGCGGCGTGCTCAACCTGGTCACCGGCACCGGGCCCGTGGTCGGCGCGGCCATCGCCGGGCATCCGGGCGTCGACATGGTGTCGTTCACCGGCTCGACCGCGACCGGCCGGGCGATCGCGCACGCGGCCGCCGACCGCATCGCGAAGGTCGCGCTGGAGCTGGGCGGCAAGTCGGCCAACGTGATCCTCGAGGACGCCGACCTGATCAAGGCGGTGAAGGTCGGCGTCGGCAACGCGTTCCTCAACTCGGGTCAGACCTGCACCGCCTGGACCCGCATGCTCGTGCACCGCTCGCGCTACGACGAGGCGGTCGACCTGGCGGCCAAGACCGCGGCCGGCTACACGGTGGGTGATCCCTTCGACGAGGCGACCCGGCTGGGCCCGCTGGTCTCGCAAAATCAACAGGATCGCGTACGCGGTTTTGTCGAGCGCGCCGCCGCGAGCCTGGTCGCCGGCGGCCCGGACGCGCCACTGCCCGGCACCGGGCACTTCGTGGCGCCGACCGTCTTCGCGGACGTCGACCCGCAGAGCGAGCTGGCCCAGGAGGAGATCTTCGGCCCGGTCCTGTCGATCATCCCGTTCGCCGACGACGACGAGGCCGTGACGATCGCCAACAACTCCCGGTACGGCCTGGCCGGCGGCGTCTGGGGATCGGACGAGCGGGCCCTGGCCGTGGCCCGGCGGATGCGCACCGGCGCGGTCGACGTCAACGGGGGCGCGTTCAACCCGCTCGCCCCGTTCGGCGGATTCAAGCAGTCCGGCGTCGGACGCGAGCTGGGCGAGTACGGTCTTGCTGAGTTCCGTCAGGTGAAGGCGATTCAGCGATGACTACTTACTTCAACGGGGTCGTGGTCCGTTCCTCCGGCGCCCGCCCCGAGGTGGCGGAGCTGCGGCTGCCCGAGATCGGCCCGGGCCAGGTGCGGGTGCGCGTCCGCGCCGCCGGCGTATGCCACTCCGACCTGTCCATGGTCAACGGGACCCTGCGCGTCCCGTACCCCCTGGTGCTGGGGCACGAGGCCGCCGGCGAGGTGATCGAGGCCGGCGAGCACGTGACCCGGGCCGGGGTCGGCGACCACGTGGTGCTCAACTGGCAGCCGCCCTGCCGCGACTGCTGGTTCTGCCTGCACGGCGAGCCGTGGCTCTGTTCGACATCGTCCGGCGTCGCGGCCCTCGAGAACGGCATCACCCTCGAGGGCGCGCCCGTGCACGTGGCGCTCGGGCTGGGCGCGTTCGCCGGCCAGGTCGTCGTCCCGGAGAACGCGGTGATCCGCGTCCCCGCCGAGCTCGGCTTCGACCGGGCGGCCCTGCTCGGCTGCGGCGTGCTGACCGGGACCGGCGCGGTGCGCAACACGGCCCGGGTCGCCCCGGGCGAGTCGGTGGTCGTGATCGGCCTGGGCGGCGTGGGCCTGTCGGTGGTCGCCGCGGCCCGCGCGGCCGGCGCCTCCGAGGTGATCGCCGTGGACGTCACCGAGGCCAAGAAGGGCCTGGCCGAGGCGGCCGGCGCCACCGACTTCGTCGTCTCCTCGGACACGCTGTCCAAGGAGATCCGGGTGCGCACCTCGGGCCGCGGCGCCGACCACGCCTTCGAGTGCGTCGGGCGGAGTGTCACGATCCGCGCGGCCTGGCGGGCCACCCGGCGCGGCGGCGTGGTGACCGTGGTCGGCATGGGCAGCAACGAGGACATCGTTCAGCTGTCCGCATTGGACATCTTCTCCTCGGCCCGCACCCTGCGCTCGTCCGTCTACGGTGGAGCCGACTTCGACGCGGAGATCCCGCGGCTGGCCGCCGACGTCCTCTCCGGCGCGCTCGCGGTCGACCACCTGATCTCCGACCGCATCGGCCTGGCCGACGTGCCCGCGGCGTTCGACCGGATGGCCCGCGGCGAGGGCGCCCGCTCGGTCGTCGTCCTGTAGCGGTGCGGCCCGCGCCCGGAGAGGTCCTGCATTTCTCGGAGGACCCCACGATCACGCGGTTCGTCCCGCACGTGGCCGCCACGTCGACGGAGCCCACGCCGTACGTGTGGGCCGTCGACCGGCGCAACGCGCCGAGCTACTGGTTCCCGCGGCAATGCCCGCGCGCGATGGCCTGGGTGGGCCGCCGCACGACGGACGCCGACCGGGACCGCATCATCGGCGCCGGCTGCGGCGACCGGGTCCACGCGATCGAGTACGCCTGGCTCGACGCCATGCGCACCACGACGCTGTACGCCTACCGCCTCCCGGCCGGCCCGTTCGAGCCGATCAGCAGCCCCGGCGCCCAGCCGCACGCGATGGTCGCCACCGAGCCGGTCACCCCGCTGGTACCACCCGAGCCGGTCGGCAACCTGATCGACTGCCACGCGGCCGCCGGCATCCAGCTGCGCCTGCTCGACAACCTGTGGCCGTTCTGGGACGAGGTGATCGCCAGCACGGTCGGCCACAGCGGCATCCGCCTCCGCAACGCCCAGGTCAGGCCGGCGTCAGCAGGGCGGTGAGGGTGCGGGCCAGGGCGGCGCGGGAGGCCGCCACCGACAGGTTCATGGTCTCGCGCCAGGTGTTCCAGGTGCCCGACATGCTGACCGCGGTCATGGCGTTCAGCAGGCCCTCGTCGCCGTCGATCTCGGGGGCGAAGAGGGTGGCCAGCTCGTCGCGGGCGCGGGCCATGTGGGCGCGGCGGTAGTGCTGGAGCGTCTCGGAGAAGGGCTCCTTCAGGGCGGAGGCCTTCGAGTTCGGAGCCAGCTGCTCCAGCAGCCGGGAGCGCTGTTTCGTGTACGCGTCGATCCGCTCCGGGAGCGGCAGCTTCGTCGACACCGGGCGGTGGCTCTCGGCGGCCTGGCGCAGCACGCGCTCGCCGCTCGCCGCGAAGAGCGCCTCAAGATCGGAGAAGTGGCTCCACAGCGCGCGCAGCGACACCCCGGCCTGCTTGGCTATCCGCTCGGCGGTCGGCCGCAGGTCGCCCTCGCGGATCAGCTGCAGGTGGGCGTCGACGATGGCGTTGCGGGTGCGTTCGGAGCGCGCCGTCCGGCCGTCGACGCGCTGCGGGGAGGCCGGCGAAGCCGGGGAAGCGGTCACGAGTCACTCCGATAGCGGTTCAGCTCGCGCCGGGCCAGCGACCGTTTGTGCACCTCGTCGGGGCCGTCGGCGAGCCGCAGGGTGCGCGCGTGTGCCCAGAGCGACGGGAGCGGCGTGTCCTGTCCGACGCCGGCCGCGCCGTACGACTGAATGGCTTTGTCGATGATCCATTGTGTGGTCGAGGGCGCCGCGATCTTGATGGCCTGGATCTCGGTGTGCGCGCCCTTGTTGCCGACCGTGTCCATCAGCCAGGCCGCCTTCAGCACGAGCAGGCGGGTCTGCTCGATGCGCACCCGCGACTCGGCGATCCAGTCCTGCACCACGCCCTGCTCGGCCAGCGGCTTGCCGAACGGGGTACGGGCGAGCGCCCGCGTGCACATCAGCTCGAGCGCCCGCTCGGCCATGCCGATCAGCCGCATGCAGTGGTGGATGCGGCCCGGGCCGAGGCGCGCCTGCGAGATCGCGAACCCGCTGCCCTCCTCGCCGATCAGGTTGGCCGCGGGCACGCGTACGTTGTCGAAAATGATCTCGGCATGCCCACCGTGATCGCCGTCGGTGTAGCCGAAGACCGTCATCCCACGCTTGATCTGCAGGCCGGGGGTGTCGCGCGGCACCAGGATCATGCTCTGCTGCACGTGTCGCGCGGCGGACGGGTCGGTCTTGCCCATCACGATGAAGATCTTGCAGTTCGGATTCATCGCGCCGGAAATATAGAATTTATGCCCGTTTATGACGTAGTCGGAACCGTCGCGCTCGATGCGGGTGCCGATGTTGGTGGCGTCCGAGGAGGCCACGCCCGGCTCGGTCATCGCAAAGGCCGAGCGGATCTTTCCCTCGAGCAGCGGCGTCAGCCACTCCTGTTGCTGGGAAGGCGAGCCGAACTCGGCGAGCACCTCCATGTTCCCGGTGTCCGGAGCGGCGCAGTTCAGCGCGGCCGGCGCGAGCGACGGGCTGCGGCCGGTGATCTCGGCGAGCGGCGCGTACTGGAGGTTGGTGAGGCCGGCGCCGTGCTCGCCGGGGAGGAACAGGTTCCACAGGCCGGCCGCTCGGGCCTTTTCCTGCAGTTCGGGGAGCACCGCGGGCGGTTCCCAGCCGGAATGCGTGGCGAGGGTGGGCTCGGCCGCAAAGACGTGCTCGTCCATGAAGGACAGCAGCCGTTTGCGGTAGTCCTCGGTCTTCGCGTCGAAGCCGAACTCCATCAGTTCCCCTCCAGCGCTTCGTGGCCGCGCATCACGAGCGGCCCCACCAGGTTGCCGATCGACTCGAAGCCCCCACCGACCGTCTGGCCCTGAACGTAGCGGTAATGCACGCCCTCGAGGATCACCGCGAGCTTGAATGCGGCGAAGGCCACGTACCAGTGCAGGTCGCTCACGTCGCGCCCGCTGCGCCCGGCGTACCGGTCGCTCATCTCGCGCAGCGACGGATGGCCGGCGACCTTCATCGGCACGGTCGACCGGCCGCCGCTGACCTGCAGCGGAAGGCCGGCGTAGACGAGCATGAGGGCCACGTCGCTGAGCGGGTCGCCGAGCGTGGACATCTCCCAGTCGAGCACCGCGTTGATCTGCAGCTGGTCGCCGATCAGCACGTTGTCGAGCCGGTAGTCGCCGTGCACGACCGTGCCCGGGCCGCCGGCCGGGATGTCCACGGCCAGCCGGGCGTGCAGCTCGTCGATGCCGGCGACGTCGCGGCTGCGGGAGGCGTCCAGCTGCTTCTTCCAGCGGCTCACCTGGCGCTGGTTGAAACCTTCGGGGCGGCCGAAGTCGGCGAGGCCGATCGCCGCGGGGTCGAGCGCGTGCAGGTCGGCGAGGGTGTCCACGAGCGCGAGGACCAGGCCGTGCAGCCGCTCCGGACCCAGATCCGACAAGTCGGATTCTTCCCGATAGATGTGGCCGTCGACGTGTTCCATGAGGTAGAACGGGGCGCCGATGACCGAAATATCGGTACAGAGCAGGATGGGTCGCGGGGCGGGGAAGCCGGCCTTGGAGAGCGCCTCCAGGACGCGGTGCTCGCGGACCATGTCGTGCGCGGTCGGCAGGACATGCCCGAGCGGGGGACGGCGCAGCACCCATCGCTTCTCGCCGTCCGTGACCGCGTACGTCAAATTGGATCTGCCACCGGCGAACATGCGGCCGGTCAGCTCCTGGGAGGAACCGAGGTAGGCCTGCAGCGCGGCGAGGTCGAGGCCCTTCATCGGCGACCGTCCTCGAACGCGCGCTGGATCTTGTTCATCCCGCCGAGCCACCGATCGGTGTCGGTGGCCCGCAGCGCGTAGTAGTCCGCGACCTCGGGGTGCGGCAGGATCAGGAAACTGTCGCCCTCGACCGCCTTCGCGGCGACCGCGGCCACCTCGGCCGGTTCGAGCGCGCCCTCGGCGAGCATCGCGGCACTCGCGCTCTCCCGGTCGTTGCCGCGGGTCAGCATGTCGGTGCGCACGCCCTGCGGACAAAGGGCCTGCACAATCAAACCCCGATGGGCGTACGTCGCCCGGAGCCACTCGGCGAACGCGAGGGCGCCGTGCTTGGTGACCGCGTACGACGCGCTGCCCAGGATCGAGAGCAGGCCGGCGGCGCTGACCGTGACCAGCAGCCGTTTCGATTCACCCTGGTCGAGCCAGCGGGGCAGCAGGTGCCGGGCGACGTAGACGTGGGACAGCACGTTGACCGAGAAATCCCTGGTCCACGCGGCGTCAGGGGTGTTCTCGTCACCGGCGGTGAGCACGCCGGCGTTGGAGCAGAACAGGTCGATGCCGCCGAGCTCGGCCCAGGCCGTGTCGATCAGGCGGCGGGTGTCGTCCTCGTTCGCGGCGTCGGCCGGGACCGCCAGGCCGCCGATCTCCGAGGCCACCGCCGTGGCCGCCCGGTGATCGAGGTCGCTGACGATCACCTCGGCGCCGTCGGCGGCGAACCGGCGGGCCAGCGCCGCGCCGATGCCGCCGCCGGCGCCGGTGACCACGACGCGCCGCGTCACTGCACCGACCCGGTCAGCGTGATGCCGCCGTCGATCACGACGGTCTGGCCGGTGATCCAGGCGGCGTCCGGCCCGCAGAGGAACGCGACCGTGCCGGCCACGTCCTCGGGCACGCCGAGGCGGCCCAGCGGATAGGTGGCCGCCACCTTTTCCTCGCGGCCCTCGTAGAGGGCGGTCGCGAACCTGGTCTTGACCACGGCCGGGGCGACCGCGTTGACCCGCACCTTGGGCGCCAGCTCGACGGCCAGTTCCTCGGTTAGGTGGATCAGCGCGGCCTTGGTCACCCCGTAGAAGGCGATCCCCGGCGCCGGGCGCACGCCGGAGACCGACGAGATGTTGACGATGGCGCCGCCCTCGGACAGACCGCCGCGCAGCGCCTCCTGCACCCAGCCGAGGGTGCCGAGCACGTTGACGTCGATCATCTTGCGGGCGGCGCCGAGGTCGAGCGAGCCGAGCGGCCCGTACGCCGGATTGATCCCGATGTTGTTGACCAGCGTGGTGATCGGCCCGAACTGGCCGAGCACCGTGTCGATCACGGCGGCCCGGTGGTCGGTGTCATCGCCCTTGCCGGGGATGCCGATCGCCACGTCGGGCCCGCCCAGGTCGAGTGCGGCCTGGGCGAGCGCCTCCGCGTTACGGCCGGTGATGGCGACCTTGTAGCCCTCGGCAACGAAACGTTGCGCGATGGCGTAGCCGATGCCTCGACTGGCCCCGGTCACAATCGCCACTTGGTCCGCCATCGCCGCTCCTTCGCGTCGCTGTGTCAACTTGTCGCCTCGTCAGCTTCGGATTTCCCGCCGACCCTTGACGCTACTGCGCCGGAGGAACGCCGTTCGCCGGAGGCGCGGCCGCTGTCCCCGAGTAGGGGGCGACGGCGCCGGCCGCGTCGTCGGTCGTGTACGGCGTCCCGAAGTAGGTCGCCTTGCCGCCGGTGAGCTTGGTCAGCTGCTCGCCCGCGTACCCCGAATGATCTTGCGCCGAGAAGCGCACCGGCACCAGCCCGGGCCCGGTGAATCCGCCCTTCTGCACGGCTTCGGTGAGCTTGTCGCGGGTCAGGTCCTTGCCGGCGCCCTGCAGCGCCTGGACGAACAGGTAGCCGACGGACATGCCGTACACGACGTTGTTGTCGAAGGTGGCGTTTCCGTTGTATTGGGCGTTGACCTTCTTGTAAAGCTGGATCCACGGGCTGGAATCGTCGGTGGCCAGCGGCAGGTAGTTGGCCGCCACCACGCCCTCGAGCAGCGGCGCCGCGGCGCCCAGCGTCTTGGCGAGCGTGGTCGGGTCGGAACCGACGTTGCTGACCACGAACTGCGGCTTGTAGCCGATCTTCGCGGCCGTTCCGATCGACAGCGCGGTGAAGCCGGGAATCGACGCGAGGACGACGACGTCGCAGGCCGCGGCCTTGAACGCGCCGATCTGCGGGCCGACGTTGGGGTTGGTCACCACGTACGTCTGCTTGGCCGTCACCGAGCCGAGGACCTGCTCGACGCCGGCCAGGCTGTCCTTGCCGAAGTCGTCGTCCTGGCCGAGGAAGCAGACCTTCTTGCCGGCGTACGTCTCCTTCACGTACGTCGCGAGGATCTTGCCCTCGACCGTGTAGTCGGGGTTGAACCCGAACGTGCCTGGATACTTGTCCGGCTGGTTCCACGTGCGGCTGCCGCTGGCCACGAAGAGGTCGGGCACCCGGTTGGTCTTGAGGAAGTCGAGTACGCCGGTGTGCGTCGGCGTGCCCAGCCCGTTGAGGATCGCGAACACCTTGTCCTGCAGCACGAGCTGGCGGACGACCTGCTGGGTGTTGGCCGGGTTGTAGCCGTCATCCATGATCTTGTACGTGATCTTGCGGCCGTAGACGCCGCCGTTCGCGTTGACGTAGTCGAAGTAGGCCTTCGTGGCCGGGGCGATCGACGAGTACCCGGCCGCGGCCGGGCCGGTGAGTGGCTGGTGCGTACCGACCAGGATCTCCGTGTCGGTCACGCCGGGGGTGTTGCTGCTGCTTCCACCACTGCTATTGCTGTTTCCGTTGCTGCAGCCTGCGGCCAGCAGCAGCGCGGCGAGGACGGTCGCGGTGCGTTTCATTCTTGGCCTTTCTGCTTGCGGATTTTTCTGGGGAACTTCATCGAGGCCAGCCCGCCGGGGGCGGCGAGCATGACGACGACAAGGACGACGCCGAAGAAGGTCAGCGCGAGGTTGCCCTCGAGGTGTTGCGAGCCGGCGTCCTCGGCGATCGACTGAGCCACCGAGGGCAGTGCCACCAGCAGGAACGCGCCGATCAGCGCGCCCGTCAGCCGGCCCAGGCCGCCGATCACGATCGCCATCACCAGGAACAGCGAGAGCGTGAGCGGGAAGGCGCCGGGGGAGACGCTCTGGGCGAGCACGGCGAAGAGGGCGCCGGACAGGCCGGCGCAGGCCGCCGAGACCACAAAGGCCAGGACTTGCGTTCGCGCGACGCCGACGCCCGCGAGTTTGGCGGCGGTCTCGTCGTCGCGCACCGCGCGCATGTCCCGGCCGAAGCGACCCCGGACGAGGTACGCGAGGAACAGCACGGTCAGCAGCGCGCCGGCCCAGCAGATCCACACCTGCCACTGCTCGACGGGGATCACTCCGGGTGGCGGGTTGAGGGCCACGGAGAGTCCCTGGTCGCTGTTGAACGTATTGTCGAAGGTGCTGGTGATGCTCGGCACGACCACCGCGACCGCGAGGGTCAGGCCGGCCAGGTACGGGCCCCGCAGCCGGGCCGCGGCCAGACCGATCACGCCCCCGGCCAGCGTCGTCACGACCACGGCGAGGACGATGCCGGGCAGCAGCAGGTTGAACCTGTCCTGCCACAGAGCCAGCGTGTAGGCGCCCGTTGCCATCAGCGCGCCGTGGCCGAGGCTGAGCTGGCCGTTGAGTCCGGTGAGGACGGTCAGGCCGGCGGTCACGCAGAGATACGCCCCGATGGTCGCCAGCTGGTAGTTCCGGAACGGCGGCAGTGTGTAGGTCAGGACGACGATGACGGCCGCGCCAACGAGCACACCGGCCAGCGGTACGAACCTGTTCTGGCGCGATTTTTGGCGATTTTTCGTCGTTGTCGCCAGGCGTTCGACGATCGTCATGCGGTCCTCGCCTTCGCCTTGGAGAACAGGCCGTCGGGGCGGCTCAGCAGCACCACCACCAGCAGGATCAGCACGGCCATCGGCGCCACGTTCGCGCCCAGGTAGCCACTGACGTACGTGAGCAGCAGGCCGACGACCAGGCCGCCGACCACCGCGCCGACCGGGCTGTCCAGCCCGCCCAGCACCGCGGCCGTGAACGCCGAGATGAACAGCAGGTCCATCGCGTTCGGGTGCAGGCCCAGCTCGGTGGGGATCACCAGCATCCCGGCGAGCGAGCCGACCGCGGCCGCCAGCGCCCAGCCGAGCGTCAGCATCCCGCCGACCGGCACGCCGAGCAGGCGCGACACGTCCGGCGCGAACGCCGCCGCCCGCATGCGCAGTCCGGTCGACGTACGCGTGAAAAGAAGCGTGAGAAGGACGACCACCGCGCCCACCGCGCCGAACACGAACAGGTCGAAGCGGGAGAGGAGCGTGACGCCGCCGATCTGGAAGGCGTCCCGGCTGAACGGCGCCTCGGCCGGTCGGTAGTCGTTGCCGTAGATCATGCCGAGCACGCCCTGGATGATCAGCACGAGGCCGAGCGCGACGACCACGCCGTTGAGCGGCGACGAATGGTCGACGAAGCGCATCACCACCCGCTCGACCACGGCGCCCAGCACGAGCCCGCCGGCGATCGCCACCACGAAGCCGAGCCAGTACGAGCCGGTCGCGCTCGCCACCGAATAGCCGACGTACGCGGTCGCGACCGCCATCGCGCCCTGGGCGAAGTTCACGATCCGCGCGGCCCGCCAGATCAGTACCAGGGCCAGCGCGAACGCCGCGTAGACCGCGCCGCGGCTGAGCCCGTCGAAGGTCAGATAGAGGAATCGGTCCATGTCAGAACCCCAGGTAGGCGTGCCGGAGATCGGCGTCGTCGGCGAGCTTGTCGGCCTTCTCCCGGGCCGCTATCCGGCCGAGGTTCAGCACGATGCCCTCGTCGGCGATCGACAGCGCGCTGCGCACGTTCTGCTCGACCAGCAGCACGGCCAGCCCGGTGCGGTCGCGCAGGTCGCGCAGCAGCCCCATGATCTGCGAAGTGATCTTGGGAGCCAGGCCCAGCGACGGCTCGTCGAGCAGCAGCAGGCGCGGCTTCGCGGCCAGCGCGCGGCCGATCGCCAGCATCTGCCGCTCGCCGCCGGAGAGCTGGTGTCCGAGGTGGTTCTTTCTCTGGGCGAGCGCCGGGAACAGGTCGTAGATCTCGTCGAGCGGTTCACGCGGCTTGCGCCAGAGCCCGCCGAGCCGCAGGTTCTCGTCGACGGTGAGCTCGGTGACCACGCCGCGGCCCTCGGGCACGTGCGCTATGCCGTGCCGCACCATCTTTTCGACCTTGACCCCGCGCAGGTCGAGGCCGTCGAACATCACCCGGCCGGCGGCCAAGGGCAACAATCCCGACAGCGTACGGAGGAGAGTCGTCTTGCCCGCGCCGTTGGCGCCCAGTACCGCGACTATCCGGCCGGCGCCCACGCTCAGCGTGACCTCGTGCAGCACCGGGGCGGCGCCGTACCCGGCGGTGAGGCCCTCGACCTTGAGCAGATCGCCTGCATTGCTCATGCGGCGGCTCCCAGGTAAGCCTCGGCGACCTTCGGATCGGTGCGGATCTCGCCGGGGGAGCCGAGCGCGATCGGCTTGCCGAAGTCGAGCACGAGGATCTCGTCGCAGACCGACATGACGAGGTCCATGTGGTGCTCGACCAGCAGGACCGTGGTGCCGGCGTCCCGGATCAGGTCCGCCAGCCAGGCGATCTCGTCGGGGTCGAGGCCGCCCGCCGGCTCGTCGAGCATGAGGATCCGGGGCTTGGCGGCGAGGGCGCGGGCCAGCTCGACCCGCTTGCGCTTGGCGTAGGGGAGTTCGGCGGGGTGGGCTTTCGCGTGCTCTGCCACGCCACAGCGCTCCAACGCCTCGTACGCATCCTCGGGTTTTGCCCGTCTGCTGCGGAGGCCGACCTGGACGTTCTCCAGGACCGTCATGCCGCCGAACTGGCCGACGCCCTGCAGGGTGCGCGCGATGCCGTGGCGATGGAGGTGATGCGGTCGCGGGCGCAACGGGCGGCCGTCGAGCGTGATCGCACCCGACTGCGGCGTCACGAACCCGCAGATGACATTGAAGAGCGTCGTCTTGCCGGCCCCGTTGGGACCGATGATCCCGACGATGCGGCCCGGCGGAACCCGCAGGGAGACATCGTCGAGCGCGAGGAGCCCGCCGAAGCGGACGGTTATGTGGTGGAGGGAAAGCCCCTGGTCATCGTGCGTTGACATGGTCACCTCGGCGCTGCGGACCGGTGGAGTCCTGAGTGGAGCGTGAAGGTCAACTTTTTACACTTGGAGTGTAACTTTCTGGGTCGCCGCGTCAACCGTTGCTTTTGTTCGATGCATATTCGATGTCACCTCGTGTTCATCCCGCGGCGTGGGGGGTTGTTCTCGGCCTTGTCGTCGACGTTGTCGTCGACGTTGTGGTCGGCCTTGTCTTCGACGACGAGCGGTGCCGCGACGCGATCATCCGGGCGCTGGGCTCGAACCCGGTCGATCTGGCGAGGCCCTGCACCCGGCTCGGGGCCGCGCTGCGGCATCTCGGCGCGGAGCGGGGTGGATCGGCTGGCCGGCGCGCGGGTTCGGCGCACGGGGTGGCGTCCGGCGTCGTCGGCCGAGCGGTCGGGCGTCGGCCTCACCGGGCGGCCGCGTTGCGCCCGCTCGGCGGCTGCGCGCGCTGGGGCCGCTGGGCGTGCGTTGCCCCCACCGGCCGGCCACGCGCTGGGCCCACCGGGCAGCCGCGCGCTGGGGCCGCTGGGCGTGCGT
>NZ_KB903305.1 GCF_000379645.1 Paractinoplanes globisporus DSM 43857 | reverse complement strand
CGAGAGGTGGTCTCCGGTCACGCTTACGCGATCCCCGCAGCCCAGCCCGCCGACGGCGGCAGGTGCGGATACGACAACCCGACGACTCTGTCGGTAGATGGTGTTTTGACCTACAACCCGGGCCCCGGCGCTTCCGCGCCGGGGCCCTCGTCATGGAGGTATATGTGGCCCAACCCGATGACATGTTCGGCGACGACGACTACCCCGCCTACACGATGGGCCGCGCCGCGGAGATCACCGGCGCTTCGCAGGACTTCCTGCGTCGGCTCGACGAGGCGAAGCTGATCACCCCGTTCCGCTCGGCCGGCGGACACCGCCGCTACTCCCGCTACCAGTTGCGCCTCGCCGCACGGGCTCGAGAGATGGTCGACCAGGGCATCGCGCTCGAAGCCGCCTGCCGGATCATCATCCTCGAGGACCAACTCGAAGAAGCCCTCCGGCAGAACGAGGAACACCAGCGCAGCCAAGAAACCGGCCCTATCTGACCCGATCACCTCACAGCCCTTCTCCACCGAGCGACATAGAAGCGTCGACGTCACGCGCCGAGCGTGACCGGAGCACCCCGCGCGGCCACGCACCGTGGGGTGCCCGGGGGGGTTGCCGGCGGGGTCAACCTCACCGATGTATCCGTCGAAGTCGGTGCCCGGCGCACGTACGGTGATCAGGTTCGTTGGCTCGCCGTGGCTCACCGATTTCGCTCGTACTGCCTCGTGCCCGGTCGGACGTTGGTCGGCGATCCGCTTCTCCGTGGAGTGTCAGCTGGGGTTGCTGCCGTCCGGCGGACCCGTCGGGGACGTTTGGCCCTGCCGACCGTCTCCCGCTCGGACGAGCGTCAAGACAGGAGAGCCCCGAACCGCTGAGCGAGGAGAGCGGTTGAGATGACGACAGCACCCCAGATTCAAGGAGCACCGGCCGCGACCGCACCGGCCCAGGCCCGGAAATTCAGACTCGCCGGACTGTGCCTGACCCTGGCCGGCATCGGCATCCTGATGGGCAGCATAACCGCCGAGGCCCTGTTCGGCGGGGCCTACACCACGCACGCCGACACCCTGAGCCACCTCGGCGCCTCCGAGCCGCCGGACAGCGTCGTCACGCAGCCGTCCGCAACCATCTTCGGCATCACTATGCTCGTCACCGGGGCGCTGATCCTGGCCGGCGCGTGGTTGATGTACCGGGCGGCCGCAGCGAAAGCCGCCAGCGTCTTCACTGCGCTGCTCGGCACGGGCGTATTCGGCGTGGGCCTCTTCCCGCTGACCCACCCCGGCCCGCACACGGCATTCGCGATGACGGCGTTCTTCTCCGGCGGCATTGCCGTGATTCTCTCTGCGCGCGGGACTGAGCAACCATTCCGCCCCCTGTGGACCCTGCTCGGGGCGATCTCGTTGGTGTCCATTGCCCTGGGCATCTTCCTCATGGATTGGACGCCGGTGGCCCGGCTGGGCGAGGGCGGCATCGAACGGTGGAACGCCTACCCGATCGTCCTGTGGCTCGTCGCATACGGCAGCTACCTGACCGCGACATGCGGCAGAGCCAAGCCATGACCGTGGCTACACGCGGAATGCTTCCGCCGGGTGAGCCACACCCGCCGACCTGGCCCAGCCACCACGCGGTTCCCAATGCCTCGTTCGACTTGCAGTTCGTCAGTCGCGGCGCCGGCGCGTCGCGTACGTCATCGCCGACGGACGCATGCCAGCCACCGGCCGGTCGACCGCGACCGAACCGCGGGAGCGCGACCACCGCACCGCGGGGTGTCCGGGGGTCGCTCCCGGAGCAGGAATCGTGGGGCGGACGGGACTCGAACCCGTGACCGATCGATTATGAGTCGACTGCTCTAACCCACTGAGCTACCGCCCCTTACCGGCGGCGATCCTAACCCGCCAATCAACTCACAAGCCACCGATCTACGCCGTCACCCGCGCCCCCAGCCAGGACAGGACCGCGCCGGCCGTGCGCCAGCCGCCCGCGAGCGCCCCCTGGATCGACGGGCTGTCGCGGTGATCGCCGGCCACGAACAGGCCGTCGCCGAGGTCGACCGGTTTGCGGAGGTTGGCCTGGGGCACGCGGGCCGAGGGCAGCGCCTCGGGGATGCTGACGATCTCGATGAGCTCCCACGAGTCGGTCGGCACGCCGTACATCCGGGCCAGCTCTACCCGGATCACCGTCTCCGAGGCGCTCGACGGAGCCGACACACCCACCACCGAGGCGGCGATCAGCGATTTGCCGCTCGGCGCGTACTCCGGCGCCGCGTTGCTCACCACAACCGTGTTGGCGATGATCTCCCGCCGGTCGCCGTCGAGCAGCAGGGTCGGCTCGTCCAGCGGCGCCCGGTCGGCCCCGAAGTAGAACGTCGTCAGCCCGTGCATGTCCGGCGCCGGCAGATGCGGCAGCAGCGTCGCCGCCGTGGCGGGATCGGTGGCGACCACCACGGCCCGGCATCGAAGCTCGCCACCCTCGGTGACCACCATCCCGGGTCCCAGCGACAGGGTGCGAGCCCCGATCAGCAACTGTGGGTAGGGCAGCGGCCCCGCGACCGCGGCCGGCAGCGCGCCCATCCCCGCGGCCGGCACCCCCACCCGCCCCCGGGTGAAGGACCGCAGCATCATCGCGAACACGTGACTCGACGTGTCCAGCGACCGGTCCGCGAAGACGCCGGAGAGGAACGGCCGCAGCATTTCCTCGATCATCCGATGGGACAGGCCGGCCTTGCGCAGCATCTGCTGGGTGGTCGTCTCGCGCTCCTGAAGCAGCCGCGAGGCGGGCATCGTCGCGCACCGGGTGGCGAGCGCCGCGAACTTCAGCCGGTCACTCAGCGTGCCCACTCCCGAGGTCAGCGTGCCGGCCGCCGCGAGCGGGTCGCGCACCGGGTTCTCGAGCCGGTGCAGGCCGCCGCCGCGCCGCACGAGCACGCCCGAGGTGAAGTACCGCATGTCCAGCGCCCCGATGTCGATCAGCGCCGGGATCCGCGGGTACGCCGTGTTGAGCGCCTGGAAGCCCCGGTCGAGCCGCCAGCCGTCGATGATGTCGGTGGTCACGCGTCCGCCGATCCGGTCGGCGGCCTCGACGAGCAGCCACTCGACTCCGGCGCGGTCCAACCGGCGGGCGGCGGCGAGTCCGGCGAGTCCGCCGCCGACGATGACGACATCCACCTCCACGGGCTGCGACACGGGCACCTCACAAGGGGACGAAACAGGCGAGTCCCAGCCTAACGGCGAGCGCTGGTCAAGGCAGGCGAAACGGTCACGCCCCCGTTTGAAGCAGCGAGTCAGGGTCGCTCGATGCCGGCTATGTTCTCCGCCTCGTCGGGGTCTGGAGTTGCGGTTTCCAGGAAGGCGCGCAGCACCTCGACCGCCACGTCCGGGGCGAGGCGTTTGAGGCTCATGGCCAGGACGTTGGCGTCGTTCCAGAGGCGGGCGCCGCGAGCGATCCAGGGATCCCAGGCCACGGCCGCGCGTACACCGGGAATCTTGTTGGCGGCGATCGCCGTGCCGGTGCCGGTCCAGCACATCACCACGCCGTAGTCGGCTCGGCCGTCGATCACGGCCTGGCCCACGAAGCGGCCCAGGTCGGGCCAGGTGGGGGACGCGTCGGGGCGGATGAGCTCGTGGCCGTCCTCGGTCAGGGCCGCGGCCACCGCTCGGGTGGTCTCGTTCTCGTCGTCGGTGGCGAACGCTACCCGCATGCCCGGCAGCCTATGCGGAGGGTTGCCGGAACATCAGCGGCAGGATGGCGCGCACCTGGGCGGCCAGGCCGTCGAGGACCGGTTCGCCGCCGGCGGTGTAGGCCAGCAGCGCCTGCTGGAAAAGACCATCGAGCATGCCGTACGCGGCCGCGGAGGTCACCAGCGACGCGTGTCGGGACAGCGTGGCGTAGCGGTCGATGACGCGCCAGATCATCGCCTCGAGGGCAGCGTCGATCTCGGTGATGGCGTCGCGGAGCGCCTCCTCGAACATGCTCTGGGTGCGCAGGTCGTACCAGAGGCGGTGCATGGGCGCCTCCTCGCGAATGGTCTGCGCCAGCTTCGCCGCGAACGCCTCGACCAACTCCTCGGCTGAGGTCGAGTCGCGTACGACGGCGTCGTAGCGGGTGACACAGCGCGCCTTGTAGTAGCGAACGCTGTAGATCACCAGCTCGAGCTTGTCCTCGAAGTAGTAGTGCACGACCCCGTGGCTGAACGGCGAATTGCCGGCGATCTCCCGCAGGCTGGCCCGCGCATAACCCAACTCACCGAGCGTGAGCAGCGCGGACTCGGCCAGCTCGTCGCGGCGGCGGTCGAACTTGTCGACCGGTCGGGTTGCAGTCACGAGGTCATCGTACGGGGTCATCGAACGGGCCTTGACAAGCGTCCAAACTTTTCTTGACAACTGTCAAGCACAGGCATGTGATGTAGGTCTCGTCCGAGTCCACACCACCCCGGGAGCTTCCATGGCACAAATCGATCTCACCGGCCGCCGCGCCCTCGTCACCGGCGGCGCGCAGGGCCTGGGCGAAGGCATGGCCCGCGCGCTCGTCGCCGCCGGCGCTTCCGTCGTCATCGCCGACGTTCAGGACGACCTGGGGCCCAAGGTCGCCGAGTCGCTCGGCAACAACAGCGGCTTCGTGCATCTCGACGTCACCGACGACAACGGCTGGGCGGCCGCCGTCGAGAAGGCGATCGGGATCCTGGGCGGGCTCGACATCGTGGTCAACAACGCCGGCGTCGAGATCACCAGCCTGATCGTCGACCTCGAGTCGTCCGCCGTCCGCAAGATGCTCGACGTCAACCTGCTCGGCACCGCGCTCGGCATCAAGCACGCCTTCCGGGCCATGCGTCCGGGCGGCGCCGCCGGCTCGGGCGGGGTGGTCGTCAACGTGGCCTCGGTGGCCGCGACCATCGCGTTCCCCGGCATCTCGATCTATTCCGCCACCAAGTCCGGCGTCGACCGGCTCACCCGGGTTGCCGCCATGGAATCCGGGAAGCTCGGTTACGGCGTACGCGTGAATTGCATTTATCCCGGTCTTGTGCCGACCGCCATGGGCGCGGGGCTCGCCAACGACGTGGCCCGGCTGGGGTTGTTCGGTTCGCCCGAGGAGGCGGTCGGCGCGGTCGTCGAGCTCACGCCGTGCGGCCGGTTGGGCGAGGTCAGCGACATCGCCGATGCCGTGGTGTTCCTCTCGTCCGACGCGGCCTGCTTCATCAACGGCGTCGGCCTGCCGGTCGACGGTGGAATGGGGATGTGACATGGCCGCCAAGCCCGTCATCGTCTACGGCGCGTCCGGCTACACGGGCCGGCTGATCTGCGAATACCTGCGCGAGTACAACGTCCCGTTCGTCGCGGCCGGTCGGGACGCCGCCAAGATCAAGGCGTCCATGCGGGAGAACGTGGCCGGGATCGAGACCGCCGACTACGAGATCGCCGAGGTCGGCCACGACACCAAGGCCCTCGCCGAGCTGTTCGCCGGATCCGCGGTGGTCTGCAACACCGTCGGACCATTCAGCGTGTACGGGCCGGAAGTCGCCGAGGCGTGCCTGGCCGCCGGCACGCACTACCTCGACACGACCGGCGAGCAGGACTGGATGATCACCTGCGACGAGAAGTACGGCGCCGACTTCGCCGCGGCGGGACTGCTGCTGGCGCCGGGCATCGCGCAGATGTACACGACCGGCGAGATCGCGGCCGAGCTCTGCCTGGAGAAGCCCGGACTGGACACTCTGGACATAGCCGTGTTCTGGGGCGGCAGCCCGACCATCGCGTCGACGCTGACGATCCTGGTCAACGCGGCGACCTCCGGCGCGTACCGGCTCGAGCAGAACCGTTACGAGGCCTGGGACCCGGAGGCCGGCCTGTACCAGCTGGTGCTGCCGGGCCAGCACGAGCTCGCGCTGGCGCTGCCGTGGGGCGGCACCTCGCACCCGGTCTGGTACCGCAACGACCCGCGGGTCGCCAACGTCAAGGTGCTCGGTGGCGTCTTCAACCGGGCGTTGATGAACGGCGTGCCGCAGATCGTGACGGCCGCCGTCGAAGCCACAAAAGACATGAACCCCGATGAGAGGTACGCGGCCCTGACCGCGACCGCGGCGCAGGTGATGAACCAGATGCCGCCTCGGGAGAACCCTCGCCTGAACAAGTCGGTCGACTCGGTGCACGCCTCCGGGCCGCTCGGCCGCGCGCATTGCGTCATCTACGGCAACTCGAACTACAAGCAGACCGGGCTGATGCAGGCGTACGCCGCCTATCACCTGCTCCAGCGGCCGCCGCGGCGGGTCGGCTTCGCGTCCGGCTGCCAGGCCTTCGGCCACCGCGAGCTGCTCGGCGTGCTGGAGAGCTTCGGCCTGGTCCGCGAGCCCACGGTCACGGTCGAGCGCTGAACCATGCGGCTTGTCGACTATCTGGACAAGGGCGCGTCGCTCGACCCGGACGCGCCCTGCCTCACCACCGACGGTGAGACCCGGACGTACGGCGAGGTGCGGGAGCTCAGCTTCCGCATCGCGGCGGCCCTGGCCGCCCGGGGAATCGTTCCCGGAGAGCGTGTGGCGGTGCTCTCCGGGAACGACCCGACCGCCTTCACCTGCGTGTTCGGGATCAGCCGGGCCGGCGCGGTCTGGTGCCCGATCAATCCACGCAACGAGGCGTACGAGAATCGGGAGTTGCTGGATCTGTTCGGCTGCAAGGCGCTGATCTATCAGGCGGCGTTCGCGCCTCTGGTGGCGAAGATCCGCGATGAGCTGCCGGCGCTGACGACGCTGGTCTGCCTCGACACGGACTGGGATTCGTTCCTGGACTCCGCCGGGCCGGACGACGAGGACGTCGATCTGCCGGCCGTGGACGACCTCGCCATGATCGTCGGCACCGGTGGCACCACCGGGCGGCCGAAGGGCGTCGAGCTGACCGGGGCCAACCTGCTCGCCATGACGGCGATCACGCTGATGAGCTACCCGTGGTCGGATCGGCCGGTCTATCTGGCGCTCGCCCCGCTCACCCACGCCGCCGGGGTGCTGTGCTTCCCCGTGCTGGCTCGCGGCGGCGAGATCGTCATCATGCGCAAGCCCGACGTGGCCGCGTTCATCGAGCTCATCGAGCGGCACCGGGTGACGCACACGTTCCTGCCGCCCACGCTCATCTACATGGTCCTCGCCCACTCCACTTTGGATGACGCCGATCTGTCATCGCTCCAATGCTTCTGGTACGGCGCGGCACCGATGTCCGCGACCCGCCTGGCCGAGGCGCTGCGCCGGATCGGCCCCATGGCGCAGCTGTTCGGCCAGACCGAGGCACCGATGATGATCTCCACGATGGCTCCGGCCGACCACTACCTGCCCGACGGCAGCGTCGCGGTGTCCCGCCTGTCCTCGGCCGGCCGCCCGTCGCCGCTGGTCACGGTGGCCATCATGGGCCCGAACGGCGATCTGCTGCCGCGCGGCGCAACCGGCGAGATCGTGGCCCGGGGCTCGCTGGTGATGCGCGGGTACCACCGCGATCCGGCGGCCACCGCGGCCGCCTCGGCGCACGGCTGGCACCACACGGGCGACATCGGCTATCTCGACGACGAGAACTACCTGTACATCGTCGACCGCGCCAAGGACATGGTGATCACCGGCGGCTTCAACGTGTACTCGACCGAGGTAGAACAGGCCCTCATGCAGCACCCGGCGGTACAGGACTGCGCGGTGATCGGCCTCCCCGACGACAAATGGGGCGAACGGGTGACCGCGATCCTCCAGCTACGCGCCGGCGCCACGGTCGACAAGGAGGAGGTCGCCGCGTTCGTGAAGGCGCGCATCGGCAGCGTGAAGACCCCGAAGCAGATCGAGATCTGGGACGACCTGCCGAGGTCAAAGGTCGGCAAGGTTCTCAAGGCCGACCTGCGCACGCGCCTGTCGCCTGGATGAGGACGGCCGGGGCGCTTTCCCAGGCCGGGCTGGGCGCGGGCCGGTCAGCCGGGCTGGGCGCGGGCCGGTCAGCCGGGCTGGGCGCGGGCCGGTCAGCCGGGCTCGGCGCGCCCCAGCCAGCCGGGCTCGGCGCGGGCCGGCCAGCCGGGCTCGGCGCGTCCCAGCCAGCCGGCCTGGGCGCGGGTCGGTCAGCCGGGCTCGGCGCGCCCCAGTCAGCCGGGCTCGGCGCGCCCCCCAGCCAGCCGGGCTCGGCGCGTCCCAGCCAGCCGGCCTGGGCGGGTGCCGGTCAGCCGGGTGAGAAGTCGACCGTGACCTGGAGGCCGCCGCCGGGTCGTGGGTCGACCGTGAGCGGTGCGCGGTGCACCTGGGCGATGGCGGCAACGATGGCGAGGCCGAGGCCGTGCCCATCGGTCTGGTCGGTGCGGTCGGTGCCTAAGCGCTGGAACGGCTGGACCAGCCGATGGATCTCGGCCGGCGGAACGACGGCGCCGGTGTTGCTGACCGTGAGAAGCCCCGAGCCCGTCGTCGCGATCTCGACGGTTCCGCCGGGGACGTTGTGCCGCACGGCGTTGCCGACCAGGTTGGTGACCAGGCTCGCGGCCAGCGCCGGGTCGCCGGTCACAGTGGCCGGAGCGAGCGCGGTGATCATGCGGATGCCGTGCTCCTCGGCTTCCGCACGGTGATCCCGGACCGCCTTTTCGGTGAGGGCGGTGAGATCGAAGGGTTCCCACTGCTCGACTCCCTGATAGCCGTTGGCCAGGGTGAGCAGCGCGTCGATCAGATGCTCCTGCTGCCGCCCCACGTCCAGCAGCTCACGGAGCGCCGATCGAAGCGTCTCGGCCGAGGCCTCCGGGTCGGCCAGGGTGAGCTGGAGCAGGGTTCGCTGCACGGTCAGCGGTGTCCGCAGCTCGTGCGACGCGTTGGCGACGAACTGCCGCTGCGCGGTGAACGCCTCGTGCAACCGCTGCAGCAGACCGTCGAGGGTGTCGGCGAGCTCGATGAACTCCGCGTACGCCGCCGGAACCCGCAAACGGCTGTTCAGGTCGTTCGCCGACATGGTGCGGGCGGAGTGGGTGATCGCGGTCAGCGGTCGCAGCGCCCGGCCGGCGATGAGCCAGCCGAGCGCGATCGAGACCACGGCGAGGACGGCCAAGGCGACCGCGGAGTACCGCAGCACGTCGGCAAGGTTGCCGAACATAGCCGGTTGGCGGGTGGTGCGGCCGCCGCTGAACGCCCCGAGCGCCACGAAGGCGAGCAGCACCGTGCCGCAGGCGAAGACGAACGCGGTGTGCAGCAGCGCGAGCCGAGTGCGCAGTCGGCGGCGCGGGGGTGGGCGGGTCACGGCGGATCGATCCGATAGCCGCCCTCGCGGACGGTCTGGATGGCCGGCGGCTTGCCGAGCTTGAGGCGCAGTCGCCCGATCGTGGTTTTCACCGTCGTCGTGAACTGGTTGGCCGCCTCGTCCCAGACCCGCTCGAGAAGCTCTTCCGTGGAGACGACGCGACCGCCGGCGGCGAGAAGATGCTCCAGAACCGCGAACTCCTTCGGGCTGAGGTCGAGCCGGCGCCCGGCACGGGTCGCGACCAGGCGGTTGGGATCGAGCGTCAGGTCGCCGTTGTCGAGCACGGGCGGCAGCGGGGGACTGCTGCGGCGCCCGAGCGCGCGGACGCGCGCCACCAACTCGGCGAAATCGAACGGCTTGGGCAGATAGTCGTCGGCGCCCAGGCTCAGGCCCTCGACCCGGTCGCGGACGGCGCCGGCCGCGGTGAGCATCAGCACGCGCTCGCCCGCTCCGCCCGCCACGATCCGGCGGCACACCTCGTCACCGTGCACCCGGGGCAGGTCACGATCGAGAACCACGACGTCATAGCGAGTAGCGGCCATCTGCTCCAGCGCGGCGTGGCCGTCGAGAGCCACATCCACGGCCATCGCCTCGCGGCGAAGGCCTTCGGAAATCAGCGCGTTCAGCGTCCGGTGATCTTCAACCACCAGCACCCTCATGATCAAAAATCCTTTTCCTTGTACGGGGGTTTCGCGCGCCTCGGCGTCAACGATGCCAGCCGGGAGGTGACAACGGGGTGACAGCCGAACGCACCGAGCTGTCACCACCGCCCGCGTAGAACTCGATGCCATGAGCGATGCCACGATCGAGGTCGTCGACCTGAGAAAGCGGTACGGTCCGACCACCGCGCTGAACGGGATGACGTTCACGGCCGCGCCGGGCCGGGTGACCGGTTTCGTCGGGCCCAACGGCGCCGGCAAATCCACCACCATGCGGATCATCCTGGGGCTGCACACCGCTGACGCCGGGTCGGCGCTGGTCGGTGGCCGGCCCTACCGGTCGCTGCGCCGCCCTTTGCTTCACCTGGGCGCGCTGCTGGATGCCTCCGCGCTGCACCCGGCCCGGAGCGGGCGCCATCACCTGCTGTGGCTGGCGCGATCGCAGGGTCTGGGCCTCCCCCGGGTCGACGAGGTCATCGAGCAGGTCGGGCTGGCCTCGGCGAGCCGTCGCGCCGCCGGCGGTTACTCGCTCGGCATGCGGCAGCGGCTCGGCATCGCGGCCGCGCTGCTGGGCGACCCACCGGCGATCATGCTCGACGAGCCCTTCAACGGCATGGACCCCGAGGGCATCGTGTGGCTGCGCGGTTTCCTGCGTGCCCTGGCCGCGCAGGGGCGTGCCGTGCTCGTGTCCAGCCACCTGATGAGCGAACTGCAAGGCATGGCCGACCACGTCGTGGTGGTCGGCCGCGGCCAGGTCATCGCCGACAGCAGCGTGGCCGATCTGATCGCGACCGCCTCGGGCGATCGGGTGCGAGTGCGCACCAGCGCACCGCGACCGGCCACCGCGGCGCTCGCCACCGCGGGCGCGCAAGTAACGGAGGCCGAGGGCGACGTGCTCGATGTGCGGGGCCTCGCCGCCGAGCGGATCGTCGCGGTGCTCACCGCCGCCGGGGTGCCGTTCTCCGAGATCGCCCCACACCGCGCCACCCTCGAGGAGGCGTATCTCGATCTGACCGGCGATGCGGCCGAGTACCGCGCCGCCACTGCCGGAGCGACGTCGTGACCCTGCGCGCGGAATGGACCAAATTCATCTCGGTACGTGGATGGGCGCGAGGCATCGCGGTCGCGGCGCTGCTGATCGCGATCTTCCCCGTCGTCGGCCTGGGCGGCGGGGGCAACGAGCACGGGTCGACGCTCCCGATCGGGCCGGACGGCGAACCGGTCAGCGCCGCGTTCTACTTCGTTCACCGCGCCCTGTCCGGCGACGGCCAGATCACCGTCGCGGTCACCGGGCTCACCTCGGTTCGCGCCGATGTCGACGGCACGGCCGCGCCCTGGGCCAAGGCTGGACTGATCATCACCTCGGGACCGGCGCCCGGCTCGCGCTACGCCGCGGTCATGGCCACGGGCGGGCACGGCATACGGATGCAGCATGACTATCTGCACGATCGCGCCGGGCCACCCGGTGCCGTCTCCGCCTCCGCGATGCGCTGGCTGCGGCTCACCCGCGCCGGCGAGATGATCACCGGCGAGGCCTCGACGGACGGCAGAGCCTGGAGCCGGATCGACACGGTACGGCTGCCCGGGCTGGCCACCACCGTCCAGGCGGGACTGTTCGTAGCCTGCCCGCCCCGGGTCAGCGGGATCGGCACCGCCAGCGACACGGCGACCGCTGAGTTCGGCAGTCCTCAACTCGCCGGTTCGTGGTCCGCGGGCAGTTGGGCCGGTGACCAGGTCGGCGCGCACACCGCCAGCTTCGCCGGCTATGCACAGGGCGGTTCGGGCGGCTTCGCTCGCACCGAGAGCGGATTTACCGTGACCGGCGCAGGCGACCTCGCCCCGGCCACTCGCAGCGACGTCGCCGTCGGAGCCGTCGCCAGCGACCTGCTCGTCGGAACGTTCCCGGCACTGATCGTGGTCGTCGTCGTGGCCACCCTGATGATCACCACCGAGTACCGGTACGGCCTGATTCGCAGCACGCTGAGCGCCGGCACGCGCCGGGGCCGGGTGCTGGCGGCCAAGGCCACTGTCATCGCCGGCGTCACGTTCATCGCCGGCCTGCTCGCCACGGTCATCGCGCTACCGCTGTGGCTGCGGCTGGTCCGCGGCGTCGGCGTCTATCTGTTCCCGGCCGCACCGGCCGCCCTGCTCCGCGCCGAGGTCGGCACCGCCGTCGTGCTCGCCGTCACCGCGGTCTTCGCCCTGGCGGTCGGCACCATCCTGCGCCGCAGCGCCACCGCCGTCACCACAGTCGTCGCGGCCACCGTGCTGCCATATTTCCTGGCGCTGATCCCATTCCTGCCACCGGCCATGGCGCAGTGGCTGACCCGCTTCACCCCCGCCGCCGCCCTCGCCGTGCAGCAAACCGTCACCCGCTACCCCCAGGTCGACAGCGTCTACACCCCCGCGAACGGCTACTACCCCCTCCCACCCTGGGCCGGCCTGGCCGTTCTTTGCGGCTACACCACCCTCGCCCTAGCCATAGCCGTCCTCCTCCTACGCCGGCGCGACGCATGACTACGCCCAACCGCGCAAGAAGAGCAGGACGACCGCGTGAGGCCGAAGGGACGCACGCGGCCGCAGGGACCCACGCGGCCGCAGGGACCCACGCGGCCGCAGGGACCCACGGCGCCACAGGGACCCACGCGGCCGCAGGGACCCACGGCGCCACAGGGACCCACGCGGCCGCAGGGACCCACGGCGCCACAGGGCCTATGGGGCTGAAGGGACCGATAGGGCCGGCGGGACGACGAGGCCGATGGGGCCAGCGGGATGAACGAGGCCGGTGAGGCGGGCGGGATTGGCGGGGCGGGTGGGACCGGCGGGACGCATGGGACTGGAGGGGGAGATGGGACCGGCGAGGCGGATGGGACCAGCGGGACGCATGGGGCTGGAGGGATGAGGCTCGACGGGGGCATGGGTGTCGCGCTGATGGCCGTTCGTGCGGAGTGGACGAAGCTTCGCACCACGCCCGGGCCGGCGTGGCTGCTGCTGGTCACCGGTGCGGTCACCGTCGCGCTGGGCGCCGCGGTGTCGTCGGCCGCTGCTTGTGCGCGCGACGGTTGCGGTATTGACGGCGTTCGGGTGGCGCTCGGCGGGGTGTATCTGGGGCAGGCCTCGGTCGCGGTGTTGGCCGTGCTTGTGGTCAGCGGCGAGTACAGCACCGGTCTGATCCGCACGACGTTTGCGGCCACGCCCGGTCGCGCTACCGTGCTGGCCGCCAAGGCGGTGGTGCTCGCGGTTGTGGTGGCTGCCGTCGGGAGTCTTGCCGTGGTCGGCTCGCTGCTGGTCGCGGGGATGATCGGGCTTCCGCGGCTCTCGGTTGTTGACGGGCCTATGTTGCGGGCCGCTGGTGGGTCGGTCGTCTACCTGGTGTTGATCGCGGTCCTCGGCCTTGGTGCCGGTGTCGTCGTGCGTGACTCGGCGGCCGCGATCGGCGCCGTGCTCGGGGTGCTTTATCTGCCGCCGATCCTCGGCACGATGGTGGCCGACCCCCACCTGCACCGCCTCCTCGAACGGGGCGCGCCGATGAGCGCCGGACTGTCCGTCCAGGCCACCACCGACCTCCGCCAGTTAGCCATCGGGCCTTGGGCCGGCCTGGGCGTGCTCGCCGTGTGGTCGGGCGGCGCGCTCCTGGCCGGGGTGCTCCTGCTCCGGTCTCGCGACACGTGATGGCGTCGTTGCGGTCGACCTCCGCGTTGACGCGTTGGCGTCGAGGTCGGCGGGGCGTTGGGTGAGGGGTTGTGCGTGTTAGCGTGCGTTTTATGACGGTTGATTTGACGCCGTACGTTAAGAAGCTTGTGCTGCCGGGGGGCTTTGAGCCTCCTCGGCGGCTGGAGTTTGGCGATGTTGTGGCGCATGCGATCAGTCGAGATGACGTTGTTGCGGACGTGTTGGGCATCAACGCCAGCCTTGAGCTCATCCGGGAGACGCGGGGTGGGCGCTGGCCGGAGGGGCCGGTCACGGAGGACGAGAACTACGTCGACCTGGTCTGGCACGAGTGCGAGTTTCGGGACGGGAAGTCGTTCACGTTCTGGCTCGAGGGGGTTGGCCGCGGCTACATCGGATGCGCCTACCTGTATCCGCTTGGCGTTCGGGCGCCGTTGACTGTCGAGCTTGCTCGCCACGACGTCGACGTGAGCTGGTGGGTTACGCCGGAGGCGTTCGAGGCCGGGTACTACCAGCGCGTCTTCCGGGCGCTCGAGCACTGGGTCGTCATCGACTATCCGTTCACCCGGCCGCACTACTCCAACGTCCGGATGCCGGAGTGACCGCGCTCGGCGATCACTGAGTCAGGCCGTCGGCCACCTGGGCAGCGGTGATGTCGCGCGGGAGCGTTTCAGGTTGTCCGACGGCCAGTGGGCGGGTGGCCACGTCGGACCAGACGGTGGCGAAGGCCTCGAACAGCGACGGCGTCAGTCCGGCCCCGGCCTGGGATTGGGCGATCTCGTGCATCTCGGCCACATAGCGGTGGGCCTTGGTCGCGGCCAGGGCTACCTCGTACGGGGTTCCGAAGCCTTCGCCGAGGTCGGCCATCACCTGATCCAGGACGCCATACACCGAGGCGGAGCGGATGGCCTGGGTCATCAGGCCCATCAATCCCTTGTAGACAGATGCGGTGGACATCTTCACGGCGCTCGCGGCGCCGACCCGGTCGCCGACCACCACGGGGGTGGCGTGCGTCCAGTGCAGCTCGGCCACCTCGGTGGCTCGGGGACCGGAGAGGTAGATCCTTGCCCCGGGCCGGACCGTGGGTGGCGGGCCCGAGATCGAGCCGTCCACGAAGTCGAGCCCGGCGGCGGTGATCACCTCGGCGGCCGCGGCGGCGGTCGTCGGTGACGTGGCGTTGAGGTCCACCACGAGAGGCCGCGCGGCGACGCTCGGGGTCGCCGCCAGCGCGGCGATCTCGGTGGCGGCGTCGACCGCGGCCCCGGGCGGCGTGACCACGAGGATCACGTCCGCCTCGGCCAGCACGTCGAGCGGGCTCGCGGCGATACGCAGCCCGGCATCGTGCGCCAGGCGGGCCGTTCGAGCCGATCGGCCCGCCAGCGAGGTGACGACGTCGTGCCCGCCCGCGCGCAAGGCCCACCCGAGCCCGGATCCCATGTGCCCGGCACCGACCAATCCCACGATCTTCATAGGGTGAAACCTAGCCGCCGACGAACCAGGCCGGGCTCGGCGCCGGGCGGTGGGCGCCGGGTGATGGGCACCGGGTGATGGGCACCGGGTGATGGGCGCCCGGCGGTAGGCACCGGACGGTGGGCGCCCGGTGGTGGGCACCGGACGGTGGGCGCCGGGTGATGGGCGCCGGGCGGTGGGCGCCGGGCGGTGGGCGCCGGGCGGTGGGCGCCGGGCGGTGGGCGCCCGGTGGTGGGCGCCCGGTGGTGGGCGCCCGGTGGTGGGCGCCNGGTGGGCGCCCGGTGGTGGGCGCCCGGTGGTGGGCGCCCGGTGGTGGGCGCCGGGCGGTGGGCGCCGGGTGGTGGGGATAAATAAATGTCTATGTTGACCGCTTTGAAATTAAGGCCATAGGCTGCGAATCGTTTCGAGTCGCTTTCCGGGAAGGAAACAGGGCACGATGCGAATTCCGGAAATCTCCCCCAGAATGGTTCCGTCGGCGCGGCTGGCGGGTGCCTTGGCGGTCGTCCTGACGGCGGCCCTGACTCCCCTGTTGACCGGGACCGCGGCGAGCGCCGCCCCCTCGACCTCCTCGTCGTGCAGCAACGACCCCTCCGCCCACCTGAGCACGGTGCCGAGCCCCGAGACGTTTCTCGGATTTCCGCTCGGCCTCGGCCAGCAACGCGTCGTGACCAACGCCGAGATTCGCGATTACCTGGGCGCGGTGGACAAGGCGTCCGACCGGGTGGTCACCGGCACGATGGGCACCAGCGTGCTCGGCCAGCCGCTGACGTACGCCGTCGTCTCCGACAGCCGCCAGGTCAGGAAGGGCACGCTCGACGAGATCGCCGACGAGATCCGTGGCCTGCGGGACCCGCGCACGATGCGGGCCGCCGAGGCGCGCCGGATCGCCGCCAACCGGCCGGCCATCGTCTGGATCGCCGGTAACGTGCACGGCGGCGAGATGAGCGGCGCCGACGCGTCCCTCAAGACGCTGTACGAGCTGGCCGCCGGCCTGTCCTGCGCGGTGCGGCAGCGCAACGACAACCTGATCACCGTGATCCTGCCGACGCAGAACCCGGACGGCCGGGACGCCGCCCGGCGGCAGAACGAGTTCGGCTTCGACCTGAACCGGGACTGGTTCGCGCGCACCCAGCCCGAGACCGACAGCAAGATCGAGTTGCTCCGGGAGCTTCCGCCGCAGGTCTTCGTCGACGCGCACGAGATGGGCGGCCAACGCTACTTCTTCCCGCCGAACGCCGACCCGATCCATCACGAGATCGCCTCCGAGCCGGTCGACTGGATCAACCGGATCGGCGAGGCCAACAAGGCCGCGTTCGGCTACAACGGCGCCTGCTCCGAGACCGTCACCACCGAGTGCTACTTCAACTACGACACCTACGACCTGTTCTACATGGGCTACGGCGACACCGTGCCGGCCACCGGTTTCGGCGCGGCCGGCATGACGTACGAGAAGGGCAGCACCTCGGCCGTCCAGGACCGGGTGCAGCAGCAGTTCACCACGCAGTGGGCGACCCTCGGCTGGGCGGCCGGCAACAAGCGTGAGGTGCTGAACAGCTACTACAAGATCTGGTCGGACGCGCTCGCCGAGGGCCGGGCCGGCGCCCTGGAGCCCAACGAGGTGGTCCAGCCGGAGAACGAGGTCCAGTTCCCGGTGCCGGACATCACGATCAAGTCGTACTTCCTGATGCCGGGCCGCCAGCTGGCCGACGTACGCCGGCTGGTCGAGCGTCTGCGCAAGATGGACGTCGAGGTGTACGAGGTCAAGTCGCCGCTGAAGGTAAGACACGCCCGGATCTTCGGCGGTCGCACCGGCGCCGACGTCACCGTGCCGGCCGGCGCGTACTGGATCCCGATGGAGCAGCCGCAGAAGCACTGGATCCAGGCGACGCTGGGCGAGGACCCGTACGTCCCGTTCCCGTACTTCTACGACGTGTCCTCGTGGAGCAACCCGCTGCTGATGGGCATCGACACCATCTACACCGGCGATGCGGTGCGGCCTCGGGCCGAGCTGGTCAGGCGGATCGAGGGCGGCCGGACGGGAACGGCACCCCGCAACGGCTCCTACACGTACCGCCTGGACTCGGCCGCCGCTGCTCAGTTGACGTTCCAACTTCTGGGTCGCGGTGCTCCGGCCGTACGCAAGCCGGGTGTTGATGTTGTTGAATTGCCGGCGTCAGCCGTCACGCCCGAGGTCGACAAGCTCGCGAAGTCACTCGGCGTGAACCTGACGCCGAGCCGGAGCCCGGCCACCGGAACGGCGATCGACCGGCCCGACGTCGGACTCTTCCGGGGCACCGGCATCTCCACGACCTCGGGTTCCTACGGCGAGGCCCGATACGTGCTGGGCCAGCGGTGGGGCCTGAACCTCGCGCCGGTCACCACGGCCGACATCAACGACAACACCACAGCATTCACCGACCGTACGGTGTTGCTGGTGCCCGACGGCAGCAGCGCGACCGGCGGTCTCACCGCGACCGGCCAGGCGAACCTGCGGAACTGGATCGCGCAGGGCCACACCTACGTCGGGCTGCGCAACGAGGGCACCCGGGTGGCCCGCGCCGCCGGGCTCACCTCGACCACGGAGAAGGCGAAGCCGGCCGACTACCTGGTGATCGGCTCGCATCTGCGGGTGGACGTGGACGGCAGCAGCCCGGTCGCGCTGGGCCGCCCGGCCGAGGACTTCGAGTTCAACAACGGCGACTCGATCCTCAACCCGAGCACCACCGGCGTGAACGTGCTGACGTACCCGAGCGACGACACGTTCTGGTACAACGGCTACACCGTCGGCGCTGACGCCCTGAAGGGCACGGCCGCGGTGGTGGACGAGCCGACCGGCGCCGGGCACGCGGTGCTGTTCGCGTACAACCCGCTGTTCCGCGCGTACAACGAAAGTGGCCTGCAGATGGTGGCCAATGCGCTGCTGTACCCGGCGGCGAGCACCCCGTCGGCGCTGCGTACCAGCGGCGTCGATCCGGCTCGCGCGGCCGCGGCGGCCGAGCCGGCGCCGGCCAACGTCGGCGGCGAGTGGCGGCCGTCCCGCATCCAGGTGGCGACCGCCGACCTGGCTCGCACCCAGAGTCTGGTCGCTAAATACACCAACACGGCCACGGTCGCGGTCGTCGGGGACGACGCGTACCTGACCATCCCGAACCCGCTCGGCCTGCAGTTCGACGAGCATCCGTACCTGCGGGATCTGGTGGGCGACCTGCGGTCGGCCGGAATTCCGCTCCGCTCGGTCGTGGGCTGAGAACGCCAGGGGCCCCTGGGCTAATCTCAAACTGGCAGTACGTGTTCCGTTGTTACGGGCGCGACCTCGGGGAGGTGTTCCAGCACCTTCCCGAGGGCCCGTCCAGTTCTCCGGACGGCGGTCACTCGCTGAAGATGCGGACCTTGGCGTCCGCCTGGTCGACCTCGACGGTCATCTCGTCCAGGTGCTCGACGAGTTCCTCGAGCTGCTCGGGCTTGAGCTGGGTCAGATCGAACGGCACTCCCGACTTGGCCAGTTCCGCGTTGGCCTTGCCGAGCGCCTCCGGCGGGATCAGCGCGGCGAGCCGCACGCCGGCCCGGAGCAGCTGCAGCGGCACCCTGATGTTGACCCGGCTCGGACCGTCATGGTCGTTCGCGTCGACCACCACTCGCAGGTACCGCGGTTTGCCGTTCGGCCGCGGAGCCGGCGCCGGAACCGCCGGAACCGGACGGTCGCTTTCGAGGGCGGCGATGAGCCGGTCCGCCTCGTCCGCGGTGATCTTTCCCTCGGCGAGCATCTCGAGGATCTCCTTGCGCTGTTCGCTCACTGAATTTGCCTCTCTATCTGATGGAAACGAGCACGGCGGTGTGCGCGTACTCGAGGTCGAACCGGGTGCCGGGGAGAGCGGAGACGATCCGCCACCCCGAGCCGAGCGCCGGGAACACCCGGATCCGGTAGACCAGGCAGGCGACCGTGGCGACGGCCACCGCCAGAACCAGTACCGGGGACAGGATGAGCAGTACGGGCAGCACCGGAACCCAGACCCGGACTCGGCGGCCGGTGCGGGGTTTCACCCGCACGGTCACGAGCTGTGGAATCATGCGTGACCCTCCAACTCCTGCAAGGCCTGCTGGGCGTCGATCTCGCCGCGGCGCAGGCGGTCGATGACGTCGGCCCGCGACGGCGCCGGATCGGTCTCGACGAAGTCGAGCAGCTGAGAGATCCGGTTGAGTCGCGACTTGATCGTCGGGTAGCTCACCCCGAAAATCCGCTCCATCTCCTTGATGGAACCGTGGCAGCGGACGAACGCCGTGACGAACACTTGGTCCTCGAGGCTGAGCTGCC
Source organism: Paractinoplanes globisporus DSM 43857 (assembly GCF_000379645.1). Classification (GTDB taxonomy): domain Bacteria; phylum Actinomycetota; class Actinomycetes; order Mycobacteriales; family Micromonosporaceae; genus Actinoplanes; species Actinoplanes globisporus. Next base: position 176,219 of record NZ_KB903305.1, on the reverse strand, counting down.
CGAGCTGCGGGGGCTCGAACTGACCCTCGATCGCCACGCCGCCGGCCAGACGCACCCGCTCGACGACGAACGGCCGGCCTCGGGTGAGGTTCGTGAGTTCCTGCCAGTCCATCGCACGCTCTGTCATATCTCAATTTGTACCTTGAGTTTCTTCATCTCTCAACATGTCGATCTTAATTTTCTTGAAAACCGAAGGTGATCGTGACAACGACGGCCGACGTGATGGCGGAGCTGGCCGCTCTCGAGGACCCGAAGGCACGCGAGGTGAACCGCAGGCACGGCGACGACCACGGCGTGAACCTCGGCGCCCTGCGCGCGATCGCGAAGCGGCTGAAGACGCAGCAGGACCTCGCGCGCGACCTCTGGCGGACGGGCGATTCCGCGGCCCGGCTGCTGGCGATCCTGATCTGCCGCCCGAGGGAATTCGGCCGCGACGAGCTGGACGCGATGCTGCGCGAGGCGCGCACCCCGAAGGTGCAGGACTGGCTCGTGAGTTACGTGGTGAAGAAGAGCCCGTACCGCGAGGAGCTGCGCCTGGCCTGGTTCGCCGATCCCGATCCGGCGGTCGCGAGCGCCGGCTGGGCGCTGACCACCGACCGCGTGGCGCGGAAGGCCGACGGCCTCGACCTCCCCGGGCTGCTCGGCGTCATCGAGGCGGAGATGAAGGACGCCCCGGACCGCCTGCAGTGGGCGATGAACCACTGCCTGGCCCAGATCGGCATCGAGCACGCCGAGCACCGCGACCGGGCGATCGGCATCGGCGAGCGCCTGGGGGTGCTCAAGGACTACCCCACGCCGCCGAACTGCACGTCACCGTACGCGCCGATCTGGATCACGGAGATGGTGCGGCGGCAGGGGTAGGCGGGCCTACCAGGTCCACTTCTGGAGGGCGGCGCCGTTGCAGGTCGCGAGCTGGATCCGGGCGTTGTTGGCCGAGGAGGCCGCGGCCAGGCACATCGTGGTCTTGCCGATCGGGCGGATCGTGCCGTCGGTGCCGAATTGCCAGGTCTGCGCGACCGTTTTGTTGCAGGTGTACTGCCAGACCCGCTGACCGGCGACGAAGTTGCGCGACGGCACGTCGAGGCAGTTGCCGAGGACGCGCAGCGACTTGTCGTCCGGCAGCCGGGTCAGCGCCTGCGCCCTCGTGCCGTTGCAGTTGTATCCCTGCAGGTAGGTCCTGATCGTCAACGTGGACGCCGGCACGTCGAGGCATCGGCCGGTGCTGTTCCGGACCCGGCTCATCAGCGGGTTCGGGCCCTTGGCGACCTGGACGATCCTCGCCAGGGCGGGAACCCCGTTCGCGTCGAGGATGAAGAGCATGTAGTAACCGGGCGGCGCCACCCCGCCGTTCGGCGGGCCGGTGACCGTCAACGTCGTACCGGAAACCGTGAATTTCAACGGCACGTAGCGCTGGCCCTGGTCGACGCCGTGGGTCACGTCGGCCAGCCCGACCAGCGCGACCTTCCTGATGCCCGCCGCCTGCGGGGACGAGACCGCGAAGCTGCCGCCGATGCCGACGCTCGCGGGCGCCGCGGCGATCTCCGGTCGCGTCGCGGGCGTACCGGTGCCGTCCTTTTTGAAGAGGTACGGCGGGGAGAAGTACTCGACGTTCTTCTCGAGATAGCCGACCGTCATGCAGACGGCGCAGATTCCCCCGCCGCCCGTCATGACCCGCCCGTCCGGCAGCAGCATGGCCGTCGAGTGGTACTGCCGGATGCGGCTCGCGCTCGCCAGCACGCTCCACCGACCGGTCGCGGGATCCCAGCGTTCGGCGGCCGTCGCGGCGTGGTTCAGGTCGACGAGGCTCGAGGTCGCCGCGCTGGTCAGTCCCCCGGTCGCCAGCACCGTGCCGTCGGCGAGCAGAGTCGTGTCGAACTGCTTCCGCCCGGTCGCCAGCGAGCCGGTCGGCGCGAAGGACGGGGCCGGCCCGGCGCCACTGTTCACGACGACCGCGGTCCGGGTGGGCACGTTCGCGACGCCGCCCTCGGTGAGCTTGCCGCCGCCGGCCACCACCGACTTGCCGATGTCGTACGTGGCGAAACTGCCATAGTCCCGGGAGATGCTGTCGCGTGTGCCGGTCGCCGTGATGACACCGGTCCCCGAGGTGTTGATGGTGTACGCGGCGGCGTACGGCCCGATCAGCCCGAGCTGGGTGTCGGGCCGTGAAACCAGGAAGGGGTACGCCCGGGCCTTGTACTTCGTGAAGCCGGTGAGCGCGCGGATGGCGCCGTTCGCCTGGTACACCTCAGCGGTCGCGGGGCCGCCGCCGACGATGACATGTTCGCCGTTGGCCGTCTCCGCCACCGACGGGTACCAGCGGGCGCCGGCCATGTTGGCGCCGCGGGTCCAGGTCTCGGCCTGCCAGTCGAAGACGTACGTGGTCACGGTCCCGTCGAGCTGCTGGTCGGCGTTTCCGCCGGCGACCAGGATGTTGCCGTTCGCGAGATGCGCGAAGCCCGCGCAGAAGATGTTGGTGCCCTGCAGGTCGACCCGTTTGGCCGTGTTGTCGGCCGGATTCCAGACCATGGCCCGCGTGAAGGTGTGATCGGGGTACGACTCGGCCGCGTTGTCGCCGACCGAGTCCCAGATCAGTACCTTGCCGTTCGGCAGCAGCGCGTCGAACACCGGGACGACGGGCGTGTCGACGACCGGGCTCCACGATCCCGACAGCCCGGGGTCGGCCGACACGGCGGCCGCCTTGACCCGCGGCGCCGTTCCCGGACGCACACCGGTCTGGCGCTGGATACGTGCCGCGTTCTCGGCGGTCTGCCGCTCGATGACCGTTATCGGCGTTCCGGCGAGGTCCTCGGCCATGTGCTCGTGCTCGTCGTCCAGCCCGTGGAGATGCTCGCGGACAATTCGGGGGCCGGCGGAAGAAAAGCCCGAAGCGGCGGTCGAATTGACCGCGGAAATCCCAAAAAGGAGCAATGCCAAAAAGGCCCCGGAAACGACGAGACCACGACGCGTACGCATGGAAAGCCCTCCCCGTAAAGACCGTCTCAAGTGGGCGAAGGGTAACCAATAACTAACCCTCGGTTAAGACTGTCTTCAATGTCCACCTGGCTCGCGAGTGCTGGCCGAACGGCCGGTGCTCGCGTCCGATTCCCTACAGAGCGGCACCTCCGCGCGTCCGGGCGAGGCACGGTACAGCCAAACACCCATACAGCCGTCTCGATGGGGAGGCGTTGATGGTCCGGAAGCTGCTGTTCGCCGCCGTGCTCGGTCTCGTGGTCAGCGGGCTCGGCGTGCCCGCGACCGCCGAATCGAGCCGGGCCGACATCGACGCGGCGCGAAGCTGGAACGAGTTGGCCCTCGACGCCGTACGCACGACCCGGGCCGCCGACGCCGACGCCGCCCGGCTCTACGCCATGCTGAACGTGGCCATGTACGACGCGGTCAACGGCCTCGCGAGGTCACCACGGGCGGCGGCGCTGGTCACCGGACGCGGCCCTCGCGGTGGTGACGAGCAGGCCGCCGCCGCGGCCGCGGCGCACGCCGTGCTGGTGCGGCTGGACGCGCCCCGAGCCGCCGGCTATGACGCGGCGCTCGCCGCCGATCTCGCCCGGCTCGGTGGCGGCCACGGCGTGACGAGCGGGGCGACCTGGGGCCGCGATGTCGGCGAGCGGGTGGTCGCCGCCCGCGCCGACGACGGCTCCACGCCGGTCGAGACTCAGGAGGCCGGCACCGGGCCGGGCGTGTTCCGCGCCGCGTGGTTCGGTGTGCAGTATCGCGATGTCCGGCCGTTCGGGACCGCCGATCCGTCGACGTACGTCCCGGGCCCGCCGCCCGCGCTGGACTCGGTCGCCTACGCGGGCGCCTTCGCCGAGGTGGCGGTGCTCGGCAACGCCGCGCTCCCGGCGCCCGACCTGCTCGCCACGTTCCAGTTCTGGTCACTGCCGGCCGGCTCGGACCAGCCGCCCGGCGAGTGGCTCCGGATCGCGCTGACCGTCGCCGGCGACCGCCGGCTGCCGCTCGACGAGCAGGTCCGGCTGACCGCCCTGCTGACGATGGCCCTCTCCGACACGACCGTGGCGACAGTGGCGACCAAGTACACGTACCGGCATTGGCGTCCGACCACGGCGATCCGGGAGGCCGACACCGACGGCAACCCGTCGACCACGGCCGATCCCGGCTGGACGGCCCGGGCCGGCGCCGTGGGCGGCACGCCCGAGTACGTCTCGGGGCACAGCTCCTACAGCGGAGCGGGCGCCACCGTGCTGGGCGGATTCTTCTGCACCGACGCGATCCCGTTCAGCCTCGCCACCGATTCGGCGCCGGGCGGCGCGGCCCGGAGCTACCCGGGATTCCGGGCGGCCGCCACCGAGGCCGGCCGGTCGCGGATCTTCGGCGGTCAGCACTTCGAGTTCAGCAACCAGGCGGGGCTCGAGATCGGCCGCGGGGTGGCGGGCGAGGTGCTGGCCACGCGCCTGCTCCGCACCGGCGGGCCGACGCATTTCGGGGCATGCCCGCGCTGAGGGGAACGGGATGAAATCGTATGCGCGCATAACGAAGGGCCGGTGTTAGGCTCGCTTCGATGCCGACTTCCGCGAACGAGGCGCCACGCTCAGCGGTCACCATGAAGGACATCGCCGCCGCGTCCGGCGTTTCGCAGAGCACCGTGTCCCGTGTTCTCAACAACGCGCCCACCCGGGTGCCGATCGCGGCCGACACCCGGGAACGGGTCATCGAGGCCGCCCGCCACCTGGGTTATCGCCCCAATCCCCTGGCCCGCGGCCTGCGCGGCGCGGCGACCAACCTGATCGGCGCGGTGGTCCGCGACTTCAGCGACGTCTTCTACGCCGGCGTCATCGAGTCGCTGGTCGTCGAGTCCATGGCCCACGGGTACAACGTGGTCCTCGGCCACGTGCACGGCCAGCTCGACGCGGGCGTCCCGCTCACCACCGTGCTGGAGACCCGGCACACCGACGCGATCATCCTGCTCGGCGACATGCGGGCCTATCCGGAGCTCCTCGCCGACCTGCTCCGCACCTCGGTGCCGGTGGTCGGGCTCTGGCAGGGCACCAGCCCGCTCGAGTTCCCGACGGCCAACCCGGACGAGCGCGCGGGCGTACGGGCCGGTCTCGAGCACCTCGCCTCGCTCGGGCATCGGCGGATCGGCTTCCTGAGCGCGGAGCTGCCCAACAAATACCGCATCCGCGAGGAGGCGTACGTCGACTTCATGCGCGAGCGGTTCGGCGGCGTGCCCGCCGGCTATCTGCAGCGCTGCCCCGGCTCGCTGGACGGCGGCGAGTCCGCGCTGGCCGCCCTCATGGGCCTGCCCGAGCCACCCACGGCGGTCTCCGCCTCGACCGACCTGGTCGGGGTGGGCGCCCTGCACGCCGCGCACATCCTTGGCGTCCCGGTGCCGTCCCGGCTGTCGGTGGTCGGCTTCGACGACATCCTCATCGCGGCGCACACCGTCCCCGCGCTCACGACGCTGCGGATGCCGATCGGCGAAATCGTCGGATGGGGCGTCTCGCAGGCGGTCGCGCTGGCCCGTGACCCGTCGGAACGAAGCGAGCCCGGCCTGGCCGTCTTCCCGCTGCCGCTGATCGTCCGGGACTCGACAGCGCCACCCTCCTAACGCGGTATCCAGACGCGCATGCCGCCGACGCCCCGGTTGGCCCAGGCGAAGTAGGGGATCGCCCCGGCCGACTCGCCCCCGGTCACCGGAACGTCGACGCCGATCATCGCCGGCGCGATGTCCGGCCGCGGCACCGACGTCAGGTCACGGCTGGGATCCCAGGCAAGCTCCTCGATCTCCGTACGCTCCGGCGCGTCGGCGGCCTCGACGCAGTAGACGAGCGGCCCCCGCTCCACCGCCACACACCCGCGCACGGAGTCGACCCGCGGATCGGGCTCGGTGATCCGGGCCGGCAGGTCGAGGTCCAGCTCGACGACGTCCCCCGCCCGCCAGCGTCGATGCCGCTTGACCGGGCCCGCGCCGGCGGCCAGTGTCCCGTCCGGCCCGGTCAGCGTCGCGGAACGGCACCATCGCGGCACCCGCAGGGACAGGGTCCACGGCTCGGGCGGTGTCTCCACGATGTGCACGGTGACGCGGCCGTCCCACGGGTAGCCGGTGCGCATCCGCAGGCGGACCGGCCCGGAGACGATGTCGGCCGAGGCGTACTGGTGCAGCTGGATGCCACTGTCGTCGTACGTCGCCAGGTATTGCTCCCACGAGCTGAGCATGCGCATGAGGTTGGGCGGGCAGCAGGCGCACGGATACCAGGGCCGCCGCTCGCCGGTGCCGCCCGGCACCCGGTGCGTGCGGCGTTGCAGCGGGTTCGTGTAGAAGAACTCGGTGCCGGTGAGCGAGATCCCGGGCAGCACGCCGTTGAACATGGTCCGCTCGATCGTGTCGGCGTAGCCCACCTCGCCGGTCGCCAGCAGCAGGCGCCAGGCGAGCATCACGGCGGCGATCGCCGCGCAGGTCTCGGCGTACGCGCGATCGGGCGGCAGCTCGTACGGGTCGCCGAACGCCTCGTCGCGGTGCCGGCTGCCCATGCCGCCGGTGAGGTAGGTGCGGGTACGCATCATGTCGTCCCAGCGGCGCCGCACCGCGGCCAGCAGCCGGTCGTCGCCGAGCTCGACGGCCACGTCGACGGCGCCGCAGTCCAGGTAGAGCTGCCGCACCGCGTGGCCGGCGACGGACGCCGCGTCGCGTACGGCCTCGTGGTCCTGCCAGTACGTCGCGCCGAACCGTTCCGCGCCCGGGAGCGTGCCGTGGCCGCGACGCTCGACCATCTCGGCGGCCATCGTCAGGTAGCGCCGCTCGCCGGTCACCCGGCCCAGCTCCACCAGCGCCATCTCGATGCCCGGATGCCCGTCGACGAGCGCGGACGGCAGGTGGTCGGCGGCGCGGACCGCGATGGTGAGCAGCCGGTCGTCATCCAGCGCCCGATGCCAGGCCACCGCCGCCTGGATCAGGTGGTGGAGGCAGTACAGCTCGTGTCCCCAGGACAGGTCGCGGTACGGCACTCCCCCGCCGACAACCTGGACGTAGCTGTTCAGGTAGCCGTCGGGCCGCTGCGCCGCGCCGACCAGGCCGATCACGTCGTCCGCGGCCGACGCCAGACCCGGGTCGCGCGCCCGGGCCAGCTCCCACCCGACCGCCTCGAGCCACTTGTAGACGTCGGAGTCGAGGAACGGGAAGACGGCGCCCACCGAGTCGGCGAAGCCGTGATAGTCGCCCCCCGCCCCCGCCGCGAGCCGCAGATTGTTCAGGTTTCCGGCCTTCCGGAGCTGGTCGAGGCCGTGCGGAATGGTCCGCTCCCGGTTGATCTGGATCCGGTCGCCCCAGAACCCGCCGTCGAGGGAGACCTGCCGGGCATCGAACGGAAAGAAGCGGGTCCGGGAGGGCTGGACGACTACGACGCTCATTTCACGGCTCCGCTCATCAGGCCGGCCATGTAGTACCGCTGAAGCAACAGGTAGACGAGCACGCACGGAATGACCGAGATGGTGACGCCGGCCTGGAGCATGCCCCAGTCCGTGCCGCCGAGGCTGGTCTCGGTGCGCGCGGTCGCCAGGATCACGGGCAGGGTGAACTTCTCGCTCGAGCTCATCATCACCAGCGCGCCGAGGAACTCGTTCCAGGACGTGATGAAGGCGAACAGGGTGACGGTGACTATGGCCGGCACCGTGGGCGGGATGAAGACCCGCACCAGGGTCTGCAGCGATCCGGCGCCGTCCACGACCGCCGCCTCCTCGAGCTCGCGCGGCACGGCGGCGAAGCTGTTGCGCAGGATGTAGAGGCTGAACGGCAGCTGGATCGCGGTGTGCAGGACGGCCAGGCCGATCAGCGAGTTGGTCAGGTGGATCGTCGCGAACATCAGGAACATCGGGGTCAGCAGCGCCTGGTACGGGACGATCAGCGAGAGCAGGAGCACCACGAAGATCAGCTCCTTGCCCGGGATCGGGAAGCGCGCGAGCGCGTACCCGGCCGGCACCGTGAGCAGCAGCGTGAAGACGATCGTCAGGAGCGCCGTGCCGAAGCTGTTGCCGAGGTAGGTGAGCAGACCCTCCTGGTAGTCCCAGAGCCGCCGGTAGCTGTCCAGGCTGAAGCCGTGCGGAAAGTAGGTCGGCGGGGTGGCGGCCGCCTCGGCCGTCGGCTTGACCGAGGCCAGCACGGAGTAGAGCAGCGGCAGCAGCGTGACCGTGCAGATCGCGATGCAGCCGGCCGCCACCAGGTATCGCATCCGTCCGGTGTGGACCGGCCTCGGGACGGCCCGGATCGTCGTCCGCTCCAGCGTCGCGGTCACGACTCGCTCCGGCGGGTCAGCACGAGCTGCACGATCGTGAACGCCAGGATCGTCACCGCGAGGACCAGCGACAGGGCGGCCCCGTACCCCAGCTTCAGGTACGGGAACGAGTTCAGGTAGACGAAGAAGACCGAGGTCGCGGTCTCGTTCTGCGGCTGGCCGGCGGTCATGATGTAGAACTGGTCGAACGCGAGCAGCGAGCCGATGACGCTGACCAGGGTGACCAGCAGGACGGTGCGCATCGTGAGCGGCAGGATCACGCGGCCGATCCGCTGCCAGTAACCGGCGCCGTCGACCAGGCTCGCCTCGGTGATCTCGGTGGGGACGGCCTGGATCGCGCCGACGAACAGGATCATCCCGAAGCCGATGACCTTCCACACGACCGACGTGCTGATCGCGAAGTTCGACGTGTCGGCGTCCACCCCGAGCCACAGCACCGGATGGTCGATGACGTGGAGGTCGAGCAGGATCCGGTTGATGACCCCGAAGTTGGTGCTGAACAGCCAGTACCAGAGGAGGCTCGAAACCCCCAAACCAATAACAACAGGAACAAATATTATCGTACGGGTTATAGCGCGCGTTCTTGACGCCGGGGCGGTCAGCAGCGCCAGCAGGTAGCCCCCGACGATGAGCACCGGGGTGATGAGGACCGTGTACTTGAGAGTGAACAGGAACGACACCCAGAACTGGCGGTCGCCGAACGCCTGCTTGTAGTTGTCGAGCCCGATGAAACGCGGCGGAGTGATCAGCGACCAGTCGTGCAGCGACATCCAGATCATCCGGCCGAGCGGGTACACGGTGAACGCCAGCACGAACACGAGCGCCGGTGTCACGTAGGCCAGCCCGATGTACCGATTTCGCCGGGTGCGCTGCACGACTGTCCCCCTCACTCAGGATTTCGCCGCGATCTCCTTCATGGACTTCTTCGCGTCGGCGATGACCGTGTCGAGGTCGTCGCCGGTGTAGTAGGCGCGCTGCAGCATCTTGAGCCACGGCCCCTGCGGCGAGTTGATCTGCTCGAAGAAGGTCAGCGTGTACGGCGTGCGGCCGACGGTCAGCGCCTTGGCGACGTCCTGGACCAGCGGCTCGGCCTTGAAGTACTTGTTGTCGGCCATGTCGCTGCGCGTGGTCAGGTTGAGCGCCTTCGCGTACACCTCGACCTGCACCTCGTCGGAGAGCAGGAACTTCATGAAGTTGACCGAGTCGCTGACGCGCTTGCTGCCCTTCGGCACCACGACGAGGTCGCCGCCGATGAACGACGCGTTCGTATTCGGCGTCATGCCCGGCAGGAGGGCGATGCCGAACTTCATCGACGGGTTCTGCTGGCGGGCCAGCGTGATGTTGAAGTTGCCGGTGCCCATCATGCCGACCTTGCCCGAGCCGAACTGGAGGTGGAACGTCTCGCCGTTCTCCGTGCGGTCGCCGTCGTGGACGTTGCCGGCCTTGACCATGTCCCGCTCGAACTGCAGCACCTGCTTGACGCCGTCGCCGACCAGCGGCTCGTCGCCGGGACCGGCCGCCTCGATCTTGGCGCCCGAGGCCCACATCAGCGGGCCGACCGTGAAGATGTTGCAGCCCGCGCAGTTGCCGGGCAGGTAGTAGCCCTTGATGTCGCCGCCCAGCGCCGTGATCTTGTCGGCGTCGGCCCGCAACTCGGGCAGGCTGGTCGGCGGCTTGTCCGGGTCGAGCCCGGCCTTCTTGAAGAGATCCTTGTTGTAGAACAGCGCGGAGACGTCGGCGTAGAGCGGAACGCCGTACAGGTGATCCTCGTAGGTCGCGACCGTCATGTGCCCCTTGCTGGCGGTCGCCAGCTCGGGCCAGCTCTTGATGCGGTCGGTCAGATCGACGAGCTGATTCGCCTTCTCGAACTGCGGTGCGTAGATCAGGTCCATCCCCATCAGATCGGGGACCTGGCCGGACGCGATGCCCTGGGCAATCTTGCCGACCATCTCGGTGTGCGGAATGTAGGTCAGCTTGACCTTGCAGTCCGGATTCTTCGCGTTCCACGCCGCGACGAGCATGTCCACCATCTCCTTGTTGCCGCCGGAGCGCTCCCACATGGTGAGCTCGCCCTTGCTGGCGCAACTGGTCGTGGCGACCACGTTCTGACCGGCGGTGGAATCCGGTGACTCAGCACCCTGGGAGCAGCCCGCGACCCCGATCATGGCCGCGACCGTCAGGAGGGACATCCGCTTGTGAGCCTTCAGTCCGGTCAAGGGTGGCGGTGGGGCGGTCGGAAGGGGGGTCCTCATCCCACGTGCCTCCTGTCGAGTGAGCCCGACCCGAATGCCGGGGTAAGTCGGGACCGTACTCGTACCGCATACGTTTGCGTACATACGTTTGCAGCACTCGCCACGCTTCGATACTCCCGACAATGCCGAAAAACCGGGGGGTTTTACCCCAAGCGCCGGACGGCGCTCATCAGCAGGCGCCAGAAGGCGTCCACGTCCAGCCCGACCGCGACGTCGGCGTCCGGGGCCCGCCCGGTGCGGTGATGGAGATCCACGACGGTCGCGCCGCGGGTGTGCGTGCCGGCCAGCTCGACGGCGACCGGGGCGGCGACGGTGCGGACGATCGACGGCTCGAGGACGGCGGCCACGGCGATCGGGTCGTGCACCGGCGGGTGCTCGAAGCCGAACACCTGGCGGTAGGTACTCGCGAAGAACGTCATCAGCTCCGCGCAGATGACGCCCAGGCGGGTGCCCATCCCCCGGAACTCGGCGATGATCTCGTCGGTCGCCAGCGCCTGGTGAGTGACGTTCAGTCCGATCATCGTGGTCGGCAGGCCCGACCGCAGCACGATGTCGGCCGCCTCGGGATCGGTGACGATGTTGAACTCGCCGTACGGCGTCGTGTTGCCCCGATCGGTCGAGCCGCCCATGAAGACGACGCGGCGCAGGCGCGGAACGACCTCGGGGTGACCGCGCAGGAGCAGCGCCACGTTGGTCAGCGGCCCGGTGGCGACCAGCGTGACCGGCTCGGCCGAGCCCACGATCAGCCGCCGCATCAGCTCGACCGCGTGCACCCCCGCGAGCTCGACGACCGGCCCGTCGAGGTCGGGCCCGTCGAGCCCGGAGGAGCCGTGGATGTCTTCGGCGACGGTGAGGTCAGCGACCAGCGGCCGGGCGCTGCCGGCCGCGACCGGGACGTCGGTGACGCCGGCGAGAGCGAGGATCCGCAGCGCGTTCCGTGTCGTCTTCTCGACTGTCTGGTTGCCGGCCACCGTGGTGACGCCGAGCAGGCGCAGCCGGGAATCGCCCGCTGCCAGCAACAACGCCAGCGCGTCGTCGTGCCCCGGGTCGCAGTCGATGAGCACGGGATAACTCACTGGACAACGATAGGCCCGGATGGCATATGTATAGTCTGCATATACAGAGCCGAATGGGGGAAGATCGATGTTCGACAGATGGGGGAGGTTCGTCGTCCGGCGGGCCTGGTGGGTCATCGGCGGCTGGCTCGTGGGGGCGTTCGCGATCATCGGGCTTCTGCCCAGCCTCTCCGACATCACCAGCGGCGACCAGGGCAGCTTCCTGCCCAGCAAGTACGAATCGGTACAGGCGATCGATCTCGCCACGAAAGCCTTCCCGGAGCAGGCCACCTCCACCGCCATCGTGGTGGTGAAACGCACCGACGGCGGCCCGCTGACCGAGGCCGACCAGACCCGCGTCGGCCAGCTGGCGACCGCGATCGGCGACGCGCACGTCCCCGGGACCGGCCAGCCGGTGACCGGTCCACAGGCCGTCGCGCCGAACAAGCTCGTCCAGCTGATCAGCGTGCCGGTCACCGCGGCCGTCACCGACAATCAGGGCCAGATGGACGCGGTGACCAAGACCCGCGACGCCATCAAGGCCAACGACCTGGCCGCCGCCGGGCTGAGCGCCGGTGTCACCGGGCAGGTGGCCCAGTTCGTCGACAACAACGACACGTTCAACACCGCGTTCGCCGTGGTGGGCGCCGCTACTTTCGTACTCATCATTGTCTTGATCTTGATTATTTTCCGCAGCCCGATCGCGGCGTTGCTGCCGATCCTCGTGATCGGCGTGGTCCTGCAGGTCTCGTCGAACCTGATCGCGGCGGCCGGCGAGGCGTTCGGCTTCAACGTGGACCAGAGCCTGCAGACGTTGCTGCTGATCGTGCTCTACGGCATCGGCACGGACTACATACTCTTCCTGCTCTTCCGCTATCGGGAACGGTTGCGGGCCGGGGCCGACAAGAAGGCCGCGATGGTGTACGCCGTGGCCCGCGTCGGCGAGGTCATCACGTCGGCCGCCGCCGCGGTCATCGTCGCCTTCCTGGTGCTGCTGCTGGCCAGCTTCGGCGGGTTCGGCTCGCTCGGGCCGGCGCTCGCCATCGCCGTCTTCGTCATGCTGATCACCGGGTTGACCCTGATCCCGGCGCTGGTCAGCCTGATCGGGCCGGCGACGTTCTGGCCCTCGAAATCGTGGACGCGCGAGCCGAAGGGCACCGCGTTCGTCCGGATCGGCGCGGCGCTCGGCCGGCGCCCGGCGGTGGCGGCGATCTCCTCCGGGCTGGTGCTGATCGCGCTGGCCAGCGGGGTGCTGATGTTCAAGGCCGACTACGACTTCGCGGCCGGCTTCCCGACCACGACCGAGTCCGCCAAGGCGGCGGCCGACCTCGAGCGCGGCTTCCCGCAGGGCGCGCTCGACCCCACCGAGGCGTACCTGACCACCACCGACGGCGGTCAGCTGACGGCGACCCAGCTCGACCAGTTCGCCGCGGCCGCCGCGAAGGTGAACGGGGTCGGCGGCGTCCAGCCTCCGGTCAAGTCGGCCGACGGCACGGTCGCCCGATTCGCCATCCTGCTCAACGTCAACCCGGCGTCCAACGAGGCGATCACGCTGGTCCACGACCATCTGCGAGCCGACCTGCACGCCGTCGTCCCACCGGGCACGAGGGTGCTGGTCGGCGGCACGACCGCCATCTACGCGGACATCAACTCGGCCAACAACCGCGACCTGTCGGTGATCCTGCCCGTCGCCGCGCTCCTCATCGCGATCATCCTCGGCCTGTTGCTGCGCAGCATCGTCGCGCCGATCTACCTGGTCGCGGCGGTACTGCTCAACTTCGCCGCCACCCTCGGCGCCGCGATCTACCTGTTCCAGGGCGTGGCCGGCCAGCCCGGGGTGACCTTCCAACTGCCGATCGTGCTGTACCTGTTCGTCCTGGCGATCGGCACCGACTACAACATCCTGATGATCGCCCGCCTCCGCGAGGAGGCGAGGGAGGGCAACGAGCCCCGCCAGGCGGCCGCGCTCGCCGTGCAGCACGGCGGCCCGTCCGTCGCCGCGGCCGGTCTGATCCTCGCCGGCACGTTCGCCGTGCTGGCCCTGGCTCCCGTCTCGTTCCTGCGCCAGATCGGCTTCTCGGTCGCCACCGGCATCCTGCTCTCGGCCTTCGTGATGTCGATGTTCCTGGTCCCGTCCCTGACCGCGCTCATCGGCCACGCCGCCTGGTGGCCGGGCCACGGCGACGTCGACCGCCACCGCTCCGACCCCGAGCCGCTCCCCTCCCCCGTTCCCGCCGAGTCCAGCTGATCCACCGGCGCCCGCCCTGGTTGCCAGCCGGGCGGGCGCCGTTTGGCCCATTTTGCGGTCGTCAGTCCGTGGGATGCGCCGATGTGGATCAGCCTGGCAGGGTGGTTCCATGTCGGACGACGCCGGATACCTGTCGGGATTGAATCCGGGCCAGGCGCAAGAACTCGCCCGAGTGAACCGCCCCGGACTGGAGGCGCTGCGGGGGTACCTCGCCGACCGCAGCGCGGTGGCGTTCCTGGGCGCGGGAGCGTCGGCCCCGTTGTATCCACTGTGGGCCGGACTGATCGGCGACCTGGTGGATGCCGCGTCCCATCGGCTGAGCGAGGCGCAGGCGGCCACGTGCCGGCGTCTGGCCGGCCAGACGCCGGAAGAGGTCGTCGAGATCCTGCGCCGCCAGCTGGGCCCGCCCGAGTTCCGCGAGGCGCTGCGGGAGGCGTTCCGGGTCCGCCGCGACCCGGAGTCCGGCCGGACGTGGACGCCGGTGCACGAGCTGGTGTGCCGGTGCGCGTTCAAAGCGGTCGTCACCACCAACTACGACCCCGGGATCGTCGACGCCCGCGGGCGCGTACGCCCCGACGCGGTGGGAACGGGCTTCGCCTCGTGGACGGATGAGGACGCCCTCGACCGCTGGCGCACAGGCGACGTCTTCGCCGACGGCGAGCTGCCCGTGCTCTTCGCCCACGGGCGGCACACCCAGCCGGAGGCGATGGTCCTGGCCAGCACCGAGTACCGCCGCGCGTACTCGGGCAAGCTGTCACGGGTGCTCGGCACGATGATCGACGGCGGGCATCTCGTCTGGATCGGGTTCAGCTTCGCCGATCAGCGGATCGCGGCCATCCTGCGCGAGGTCGCCCAGGCCTCCGGCACGCGAGTCGACCCGGGCGCGGCGCCCCGGCACGTGGCGATCCTGCCGTGGGATCCGGACGAGGTGGACAACGATCCGAGCGTGCTGGCACAGCAGGCGGAGATCGGTTATGGCGCCCACGCGCTGTTCTACCCGGCGGCCGGCAAGGACCACTCCGCCTTGGCCGCGTTGCTGGCCGAGCTGGCCGACCCGCGCTTTCCGCCGGTCGGAGCGCCGCCGCGTGATGCGGCCGCGCGGGTGTCGGTCAGCAGCGGCGTTCCCGAGTCTTGGACACCATCCGCCGAACCCGTGCCGCATTTCACCGGTCGCGCCGAGGAACTGGCCCGGCTCTCCCGATGGGCCGGCGATCCGGCGGTCCGGCTGATCGGTGTCACCGCCTGGGGCGGAGCGGGCAAGACGGCGCTGGTTACCGAGTGGCTCCACCGGGGCGGGGCGGCGACCCGGCCCGATGTGGGCGGAGTGTTCGCGTGGAGCTTCTACGCCGACGCCTCCGCCGAGCACTGGGCCGAGGCCCTGCTCAGCTGGGCGGCCCGAGTGCTCGGCGTGCGGATGGTCGGCCGAGGGCGGCTCGGGCTTCTGGTCCTGACCCTGCTGAAGGCGGTACCGGTGATCCTGGTGCTGGACGGACTGGAGGTCGCCCAGGAAGGTCCACAAGGCGGCGAGTTCGGCCGGCTGCTCGACGGCACGTTGCGGGAGGTGCTCACAGGCACCTGCCGAATCCGGCATCGCGGGCTGGTGGTACTCACGTCCCGCTTCCCGTTCGCCGACGTGGAGGGCTTCGACGGCGGAGCCGCCCGCATGCTGGACGTTCCACCCTTCACTCCGGGCGACGGTGCCGCACTGCTCGCCGCGACCGGCAGCGACTGGCTGCCCGAGAGGGAAAGACGGGAGCTGGTGGCCGAGGTGGACGGACACGCGCTGGCCGTTGTTGCCCTCGGCGCGGTCCTCGCCGACCGGCCAACCACCGCCGATCTGGCCGGCCTGCGTGCGACGCTGGCCGCCGCGGCGAGCACCAACGTCCGCGTCGCGAAGGTGTTGACCTTCTATGCCACCCGGCTGACCGACGCCGACCGTTACCTGGTCGCCGCGATAGCTTTGTTCGCGCGCCCGGTAACCCCGGCCGCGGTCCTGAGCCTTGCGGAGCACGAGGTGTTCGGTGGCCGGCTCGACGGCTGGACCGAACGCGAGGTGGAGGCCGCGGCCCGCGACCGGCTGGCCGGGTTGCTCTCCTGGCACCCCGCCGGCACCCTCTCCGCGCACCCGCTGGTCCGCGGCACGTTCCGCCCACTGGCACTGGGCGCGGCCGAGGTCGCCGCGGACACCACCCTCACCGGCGTGCCCGAAGGAAAGATCACCAACCGCGAGGACGGCCTCCGCCTGGTCGAAGCTGTCGAACTGCTGATCGCCGCTGATGAATGGGTGGCCGCCGATAACCTCATCCGCGACCGCACCGACGGTGGGCACGCGTGGTCGTCCCTGCCCGATGCCCGGCTCGGGTTGCGGGCCGAGTCGGCGTTCGTGGCCACCCCGCAGCGCCGCGACGCCTGCGCCGGCCGACTGAGCCGGAAGAAGCTCGGCTGGCACCTGAACACGGCCGGCATGATGGCAATGAGCATCGGGGATCTGGTGACCGCCCGGGAATGTCTGGATGCCACGATCGCGATCGATCGAGCCGCCGGCGACCAGCAGGGACTCGAGATCTCGCTTCGGAATCTGGCCGATTGTCTGCGCGTGCTCGGCGACATCGACGGCGCGATGCGGGCGGCCGAGGAAGCGACGGCCGCGAACGCCCAGGCGGGGAGCGGAAGAGGCGCGAGGAACGCGGCGGTGTTCAGAGGGCAGACACTGATGCTGTTCGGCGAGACCGTGGCCGCGGACGAACGATTCCTGGCCGCCGACCGCATCGAGATCACCAATGGCCCCGAAAGCAATCATCTGCACTCGCGTCGCGGGGTGTGGTGGGCCGAATTCCTGGCTCGGACCGGCCGAGCCGGCCCCGCCCGCACTCTTACTGACCGCAATCGAGCCATCTGTGTACAACACGGTTGGAACGCGAGCGTGGCGCGGTGCGACCGACTGCTCGGTTCGCTGGACCTGAACGGCGGAGATCACGCCGCCGCGCTCGAGCGTACCGCCGCCGCGGTGAACACCTTCCGGGACGGGGACTACCTGACCGAACTGGCCGAGGCCCTGTCATTACTCGCCGACTGCGTTCGTGCCGCCGGAGACCTCGATGCCGCCGATGAGCACGTCGGCGAGGCACTCATCATCGCCGCGCCGCGTGGGCTCGTCCCGGCGCAGGCGGCGGCGCTGACCGTGCGCGCTCGCATCCACGCCGATCGTGCCGCGGCCGGTGCGGGCGACTCCCTCGAAGCCGGCCGGGATGCCGCCGACACCGCGCACCGGCTCGCGGTGCGGCATCGGCTGGCGTGGTGTGAGCTCGACGCACTCGAGGCACACGCACGGCTCGACGGCGTCGCGGGCGGTAAAGGCGACTGGGCCGCCCAGGCCGCCGCAATGCGGGCACGGCTCGTTCCGGATGGGCTTGACCCCGACCCTCTGGGCACTGTCGAGCGTCAGGCCGCGGCCGAGAATGCCGAGTCGGACGACGACGAGTGGTGACGACTGGTAATCCGTGGGATGCGGTGGGTGCGGCGGGCTGGGAGGGTGGGTCCATGTCAGACGACGCCGGGGCCGCGTATCTGTCGGGGCTGGAGCCGGAGCGGGGCAGGGAGCTCGCCCGGATCAACCGGCCGGGGCTGGAGGCGTTGCGGGGATACCTGGCCGACGGGGAGGCGGTGGCGTTTCTCGGCGCGGGGGCGTCGGCCCCGCTGTATCCGTTGTGGGCCGGGTTGATCGGCGATCTGGTGGACGCGGCGGCCGGTGCGCTGACGCCGGCCGAGGCCGAGACCTGCCGGGACCTGGCCGGGCAGGCGCCCGGGGAAGTGGTCGAGATCCTCCGCCGGAAGCTGGGGCCCGGGGACTACCGGGAGGCGTTGCGGTCGGCGTTCCGGGTTCGCCGGGACCCGGACACCGGGCGGACCTGGACGCCGGTGCAGGAGCTGGTCTGCCGGTGCGACTTCAAGGCGATCGTCACCACCAACTACGACCCGGGGATCGTCGACGCGCGGAACCGGGTGCGGCCGACCGCGGTCGGCACCGGGTTCGCGTCCTGGACCGACGAGGATGCGCTCGATCGGTGGCGTACGGAGGACATCTTCGGCGACGGCGAGCTGCCGGTGTTGTTCGCGCATGGGCGGCACACCCAGCCGGAGGCGATGGTGCTGGCCACGACCGAGTATCGGCGGGCCTACACGGCCAAGCTCGCCCGGGTGCTCGCCCGCATGATCGATTCGGGTCACCTGGTGTGGATCGGGTTCAGCTTCGCGGACCAGCGCATCGCCGCCATTCTGCGCGAGGTGTCCCAGACATCCGGTACGACGGTCGACCCAGGCGCGGCGACCCGGCACGTGGCGGTCCTGCCGTGGGATCCGGAGGCCCCGGGGCGCGACCCCGGGGTGCTCGCCCAGCGGGCGGAGATCGGGTATGGCGCCAAGGTGGTGCTCTACCCGGCCCCAGGCGGGGATCACTCGGCTCTGGCGGTGTTGCTCGGCGACCTGGCCGACCCACGTTTCCCGCCCATCGCGGCGTTACCGAATCCGCCCGCGCCGCCCACGGACCTGCCGGTGGCCGAGCCGGGGATGCCCGCGTCGTGGACGCCGCCGGCCGAGCCGGTGCCGCACTTCACCGGCCGGGCCGAGGAGTTGGCGCGACTGTCGCGATGGGCCGCCGATCCGGTCGTGCGGCTGATCGGGGTCACCGCCTGGGGCGGGGCCGGCAAGACCGCGCTGGTCACCGAGTGGCTCGACCGGCGGGACGGAGCGTCCGCGCGACCGGGGGTGCAGGGCGTGTTCGGGTGGAGTTTCTACGCCGACGCCTCCGCCGAGCACTGGGCCGCGGCGCTGCTCGACTGGGCCGGCCGCGAGTTCGGGATGCGGGTGGTCGGGCGCGGGCGGCTGGGTGCGGCGGTGCTGACCTTGCTGGAGGCCGTGCCGCTGGTGCTGGTGCTGGACGGCCTCGAGGTGGTCCAGGAGGGGCCGGAGCAGGGCGAGTTCGGTCGGCTGCTGGACGGCACGCTGCGCGAGGTGCTGACCGGCGGCTGCCAGATGAGGCACGGTGGCCTGGTCGTGCTGACCTCGCGGTTCCCGTTCGCGGACGTCGAGGGCTTCGACGGCAGTGCCGCCCGGATGCTGGACGTGCCGCCGTTCACCCCGGCCGAGGGCGCCGACCTGCTCGCCGCGTCGGGTGGCGGGCGGCTGACCGAGATGGAGCGGCAGGACCTGGTGGCCCGGGTCGACGGGCACGCCCTGGCCGTGGCCGCCCTCGGCGCGGTCCTGGCCGACGAGCCGCCCACCGCCGACCTGACCCGCCTGCGCGCCGAGCTGACCGCGGCGGCCGGAACCAACGCCCGGGTCGCCAAGGTGCTCAACTTCTACGCCACCCGGCTGTCGGACGCCGACCGGTACCTGGTCGCGGCGGTGGCGCTGTTCGCCCGCCCGGTCACCCCGGGCGCGGTGCTGACCGTGGCCGGCCACGAGGCGTTCCGCCGCAAGCTCGACGGGTGGACCGAGCGCCGGGTCGCGGCCGCGGCCCGCGACCGGCTGGCCGGGCTGTTGTCCTGGCATCCCGACGGCACTCTCTCCGCGCATCCGCTGGTTCGCGACACGTTCCGGCCGCTCGCGCTGGGCGCCGCCGAGGTCGCGGCCGACGCCACCCTCACCGGCCTGCCGACCGGCACGATCGCCAGCCGGGACGACGGGCTGAAGGTGGTCGAGGCGATCGAGCTGCTGATCGCCGCCGGCCAGTGGCAGGCGGCCGACGACCTCTACGGCAACCGCACCGACAACGGGCAGATGTGGCGGTCGCTGCCGGCCGCGCGGCTCGGCCGGCGGGCCGCGACCGCGTTCGTGGCCACCCCGGCCCGCCGCGACGCCTGCGCCGGCAGCCTCGTGCGCGGGCGGCTGGGCTGGTACCTGAACTCCGCGGGCCTGTACGCGTCCTACGGCGGGGAGCTGGACACCGCCAAGGATTTCCTGAACGCGGCCGCGACCCACGTACGGAAGGATCGGGAACCGGCGGGCCTGGCCGGGGTGCTGCGGAATCTGACCGAGTGCCTGTGTCATCTCGGTGACGTCGACGCCGCCGTGCAGGCGGCCGAGCAAGCCGCGGCCGCGGCGGCCCGGGCGAGCAACCGGGTGGAGATCAAGCAGACCGGCGCGTACCGGGCGTGGGTGCTGACGCTGGCCGGGGACACACCGGCCGCCGAGGCGCAGTTCCTGGCGAGCGACCGCATCGAGTACGCGGACGAGCGCCAGCACCTGTACTCGATCCGGGGCGTGTGGCGGGCCGAGATGCTGGCCCGCACCGGCCGGCCCGGGCCGGCCCGGACGGTCACCCAGCTCAACCGGGCCATCAGCGTGCGCAACGGCTGGAACGCCGACGTGGCCCGGTGCGACCGGGTGCTCGGCGCGCTCGATCTGGCCGCGGGCGACGCGGTCGCCGCTTCCGAGCAGGTCACGGCCGCGGTCGCCGTCTTCCGCGACGGGGACTACCTGGTCGACCTGGCCGAGACCCTGCCGACGCTGGCCGACTGCGTGCGCGCCACCGGCGACCTCGACGCCGCCGACCGGCACCTCACCGAGGCGCTGAACCTCGCCGCGCCCCGCGGGCTCGCGGTGGCGCAGGCCGCGGCGCTGACCGTCCGCGCCCGGGTCCACGCCGACCGGATCGCCGACGGCGACCGCACCCACCTCGAGCGAGGCCGGGACGACGCCGGCACCGCCCTGCGGATCGCCGTCCGGCACCGGCTGGCCTGGCACGAGCTCGACGCCCTCGACGCGCACGCCTGGCTGGACGAGGTCGAGGACGTCGATCAAGGCTGGGCCGGCCAGGCCGCCGACCTTCGCGGCCGGCTCGTCCCCGCCACCCTCGATCCGGACCCGCTGGCCACGGTCGAACGGGCGAAAACGGGCTCCTGATCTCGGGTGCCGGTTCAGCAGTGCGTGGGATGCGGCGGACGGATCCGGCTGGCAGGGTGGGTCCATGTCGGACGACTCCGCGGCGTACCTGTCGCACCTGGAACCCGAGCAGGCGCGCGAGCTGGCCCGGATCAACCGCCCCGGGCTGAGCAGACTGCGCGACTACCTCGCCGCCGGTGAGGCCGTCGCGTTCCTGGGTGCGGGGGCGTCGGCGCCGCTCTATCCACTGTGGTCGGGGCTGATCGCCGAGCTGGTCGACGCCGCGGCGCACCGGCTGAGCGAGGCCCAGGCCAACACCTGCCGGACGCTGGCCGAGCAGGCGCCGGAGGAGGTCGTCGAGATCCTGCGCCGGCAGCTCGGCGCGCCCGAGTTCCGCGAGGCATTGCGCGAGGCCTTCCGGGTTCGCCGAGACCCACAATCCGGCCGTACGTGGACCGAGGTGCAGGAACTGGTGTGCCGGTGCGACTTCAAGGCGGTCGTCACCACCAACTACGACCCGGGAATCGTCGACGCCCGCAACCGGGTCCGCAAGAACGCGACCGGCACCGGGTTCATGTCGTGGACCGACGAGGACTCCCTGGACCGATGGCGTACGGGGGATGTCTTCGGCGACGGCGAGCTGCCGGTGCTGTTCGCGCACGGCCGGCACACCCAGCCGGAGGCGATGGTCCTGGCCAGCACCGAGTACCGCCGAGCTTACTCGGGAAAGCTGTCGCGGGTGCTGGCGACGATGGTGGACACGGGCCATCTGGTGTGGATCGGCTTCAGCTTCGCCGACCAGCGCATCGCCGCCATCCTGCGCGAGGTCGCCCAGGCCTCCGGCACTCGAGTCGACCCCGGCGCCGCGTCCCGGCACGTGGCGATCCTCCCGTGGGACCCGGACGCGGCCGACAACGACCTGAGCGTCCTCGCCCAGCGGGCCGAGATCGGGTACGGCGCTCAGGTCGTGTTCTATCCCGCTCCCGGCAACGACCACTCGGCGTTGGCCGCGCTGCTGGCCGATCTGGTCGACGACCGCTTTCCGCCCGTTCCGGTCCAGCCCGACCCGGCGCCGCCCTCGGCCCCGTCGACGACCGGCGCCGCCGACCCCACCGGCCTGCCCACGCTGTGGATGCCGCCGGCCGAGCCCGTGCCGCATTTCACCGGCCGGGTCGAGGAGCTCTCCCTGCTCTCCCGGTGGGCGGCCGATCCGGTCGTCCGCCTGATCGGGGTCACCGCCTGGGGCGGCGCGGGAAAGACGGCCCTGGTCACCGAGTGGCTCGCGCGGCGGAACGGCGCCGCGGCCCGGCCGGGGGTGCGCGGCGTGTTCGGGTGGAGCTTCTACGCCGACGCCTCGGCCGAGCACTGGGCGAAGGCCCTGATCGACTGGGCGGCCCAGGAGGCGGGCGTTCGCGTGGTCGGGCGCGGCCGGCTCGGCGCCGCCGTGCTGACCCTGCTCAAGGCCGTACCGCTGATCCTGGTCCTGGATGGTTTGGAAGTTGCCCAGGAGGGACCCGAGGGCGGCGAGTTCGGGCGGCTGCTGGACGGCACCCTGCGCGAGGTGCTCACCGGCGTCTGCCAGATCGAGCATGCCGGCCTGGTCGTGCTGACCTCGCGGTTCCCGTTCGCCGACGTCGAGGGCTTCGACGGCAGCGCGGCCCGGATGCTGGACGTGCCGCCGTTCACCCCGGCCGAGGGCGCCGAGCTGCTGGCCGAGGCCGGCGGCGACTGGCTGCCCGAGAACGAGCGACGCGAGCTGGTCGCCGGGGTGGACGGACACGCCCTGGCCGTGGCGGCCCTGGGCGCCGTGCTCGCCGACCGTCCGCTCACCGCCGACCTGGCCGGGCTCCACTCGCAGCTGACCGCCGCGGCCGGCACGAACGCGCGGGTGGCGAAGGTGCTGAACTTCTACGCGACCCGGCTGGCCGACGACGACCGGTACCTGGTCGCCGCGGTCGCTCTGTTCGCCCGCCCGGTCGCGCCGGCGGCGGTGCTGAGCCTGGCCGGGCACGAGGCGTTCGGCGGGCGGCTGAACGGCTGGACCGACAGCCGGGTTGAGGCGGCGGCCCGCGATCGCCTGGCCGGGCTGCTCTCGTGGCACCCGGACGGCACTCTCGCCGCGCATCCGCTGGTGCGCGAGGCGTTCCGGCCCATCGCCCTGGGCGCCGCCGAGGTCGCCGCCGAGGCCACGCTCACCGGCATGCCCGCCGGCGACATCACCACCCGCGAGGACGGCCTGCGCGTGGTCGAGGCCATCGAGCTGCTCATCGCGGCCGGGCAGTGGCAGGCCGCCGACGACCTGCACCACAACCGCACCAACAACGGCAACGTGTGGAAGTACCTGCCGGCGGCCCGGCTCGGGCAGCGCGCGGCGTCGGCGTTCGTGGCCACCCAGCAGCGCCGCCACGAGTGCGAGCGCCATCTCGGCCGCGACCGGCTCGGCTGGCACCTGAACGCGGTCGGGCTGTTCGCCTCGTACGGCGGCGACCTGGTGACCGCGCGGGAGTACCTCAACGCCGCCGTCGGCTACTACCGGGAGGCCGGCGACCAGGCCTATCTCGCGATCGAGCTGCGGAATCTGTCCGAGTGCCTGGGCCGGCTCGGCGACATCGACGCGGCGCTGCAGGCGGCGGCGCAGGCGGCCCAGGCGGCCGACCGCGCCGACAACAGCGAGGAGGTCATGCAGGCGGCCTCCTATCGCGGCCGGATGCTCATGCTCTCCGGCGACATCCCGGGCACCGAGGAACAGTTCCTGATCGCCGACCGCATCGAGTACGCCGGCGACACCGACGGCGACCACCTGTACTCGATCCGCGGCGTCTGGTGGGCGGAGTTCCTGGCCCGCACCGGCCGGACCGCACCGGCCCGGCGACTGACCGACCGGAACCGGACCGTCGCCGACCGGTACGGATGGAAGGCGGACGTGGCCCGCTGCGACCGGATGCTCGGCCACCTCGACCTGCTCGCCGGGGACCCGGCCGCCGCGCTGCAGCGGGTGGGCGCCGCGGCCGCGACCTTCCGCGACGGCGACTACCTGGTCGACCTGGCCGAGACGCTGCCCATGTTCGCCGACTGCGCCCGCGCCGCCGGCGATCTCGACACCGCCGATCAGCACGTCACCGAGGCGCTGACCCTGGCCGCGCCGCGCGGGCTCGCCCCGGCCCAGTCGGCGGCGCTGACCGCCCGCGCCCGCATCCACGCCGAGCAGGCGGACGGCGGGGACCGGACCCACCTCGAGAAGGGCCGGGACGCCGCCTCCACCGCGCAGCGTCTCGCCGTACGGCATCGGCTGGCCTGGCACGAGCTCGACGCCCTCGACGCGCATGCCCGGCTCGACGCCGCCGTCGGCCGCAAGGGCGACTGGGCGGCACTGGCCGACGCGATGCGGGCCCGATTGACACCGGCCGGTCTCGACCCCGATCCCCTGGCCACCGTCGAGCAGCTGACCGTCGCCAAGCGGGCGGAGAAGACGGACGGCCCCGATTAGGGGGATGCCCTTGCGTGGGATGCGGCGCGACCGCCCGGCCTGGCAGGGTGGGTCCATGTCGGACGACGCCGAGGCGGCATATCTGTCAGGGTTGCGGGCGGACCAGGCCGAGACGCTGACCCGCGTCAACCGCCCCGGTCTCCAGGCGCTCCGGGAGTACCTCTCCGACGGCGACGCGGTGGCCTTCCTCGGCGCGGGGGCGTCGGCGCCGCTCTATCCGCTGTGGTCCGGGCTCATCGGCGAGCTGGTGGACGCCGCCGCGCATCGGTTGACCCCCACCCAGGCGGCGACGTGCCGCACCCTCGCCGACCAGGCGCCGGAGGAGGTCGTCGAGATCCTGCGCCGGCAGCTGGGTCCGCCGGAGTTCCGGGAGGCGTTGCGCGAGGCCTTTCGCGTGCGCCGAGACCCACAATCCGGCCGTACGTGGACCGAGGTGCAGGAGCTGGTGTGCCGGTGCGACTTCAAGGCGGTCGTCACCACCAACTACGACCCGGGAATCGTCGACGCCCGCAGCCGGGTGCGGCCGCAGGCGCTCGGCACCGGGTTCATGTCGTGGACCGACGAGGACTCCCTGGACCGATGGCGCAGCGGCGACGTCTACGGCGACGGGGAATTGCCGGTGCTGTTCGCGCACGGCCGGCACACCCAGCCGGAGGCGATGGTGCTGGCCAGCACCGAGTACCGCCGGGCGTACTCGGGAAAGCTGTCACGGGTCCTGGCCGCCATGGTGGACACGGGCCATCTGGTGTGGATCGGGTTCAGCTTCGCCGACCAGCGGATCGCGGCGATTCTGCGCGAGGTCGCCCAGGCCTCCGGTACGCGGGTGGACCCGGGCTCGGCGCCGCGGCACGTGGCGATCCTGCCGTGGGACCCATCGGCGCCCGACAACGACGCCAGTTTCCTGGCCCAGCGCGCGGAGATCGGGTACGGCGCCCACGTGGTGTTCTATCCCGCTCCCGGCAACGACCACTCGGCGCTGGCGGCGTTGCTGGCCGATGTGGTCGACCCCCGCTTTCCCGCCCCGGCGGTGACGGAGCCGCCCCGGACCGAGCCGGCCGACGCCGACCTGCCCGCGGCGTGGACACCGCCGGCCGAGCCGGTGCCGCATTTCACCGGCCGCGCCGAGGAATTGGCCCGGCTGGCCCGGTGGGCCTCCGATCCGGCCGTACGCCTGATCGGGGTGACCGCCTGGGGCGGGGCCGGCAAGACCGCGCTGGTCACCGAGTGGCTCGACCGGCGGAAGGGCGCGGCCGACCGGCCCGGCGTCGGCGGGGTGTTCGGGTGGAGCTTCTACACCGACGCCTCCGCCGAGCACTGGGCGACGGCCCTGCTCGACTGGGCGGCCGCCGAGTTCGACGCGCGGGTGGTCGGGCGCGGCCGGTTGGGCGCGGCGGTGCTGACGCTGCTGGAGGCCGTGCCGCTGGTGCTCGTGCTGGACGGTCTCGAGGTGATCCAGGAGGGGCCGGAACAGGGCGAGTTCGGCCGGCTGCTGGACGGCACGCTGCGCGAGGTGCTCACCGGCGTCTGCCAGATGAAGCACGGCGGCCTGGTCGTGCTGACCTCGCGCTTCCCCTTCGCCGATGTGGAGAGTTTCGACGGCGGCGCGGCGCGGATGCTCGACGTGCCGCCGTTCACCCCGGCCGAGGGCGCCGAGCTGCTCGCCGCCTCGGGCGGTGGCTGGCTGCCCGAGCAGGAGCGGCACGACCTGGTGGCCCGGGTCGACGGGCACGCGCTCGCGGTCGCCGTCCTCGGCGCGATCCTCGCCGACCGGCCGCCCACCGCCGACCTGGCCGACCTGCGGGCGGGTCTGACCGCGGCGGCCGGCACCAACGTCCGCGTCGCCAAGGTGCTCAACTTCTACGCCACCCGGCTCACCGACGCCGACCGATATCTCGTCGCGGCGGTCGCGTTGTTCGCTCGCCCGGTCACCCCGGCCGCCGTGCTGAGTCTCGCCGGTCACGAGGCGTTCGGCGGCCGCCTGGACGGCTGGACCGACCGCAAGGTGGAGCTGGCCGCCCGCGACCGGCTCGCCGGGCTGCTGTCCTGGCACCCGGACGGCACGCTGGCCGCGCATCCGCTGGTCCGCGAGGCGTTCCGGCCGCTGGCGCTGGGCGCGGCCGAGGTGGCCGCCGACGCCACGCTCACCGGCATGCCCGCCGGGCGGATAGTCAACCGGGAGGACGGTCTCCGGGTCGTGGAGGCGATCGAGCTGCTGATCACCGCCGGCCAGTGGCACGCGGCCGACGACCTGCACCGCAACCGCACCGAGGGCGGGTACGTGTGGATGTACCTGCCGGCGGCCCGGCTCGGCCAGCGGGCGGCGTCGGCGTTCGTGGCCACCCGGGAACGCCGGGCGATCTGCGCCGAGCGCCTGGACAAGGCGAGCGTCGCGCGGTACCTGAACGAGGCCGGCCTGTACGCCTCGTACGTCGGGGATCTGGTGACGGCCAACGAGTACCTGAGCGCTGCCATCACCTTCGACCGCAGCTCGGACGTACCGTCGAATCTCTCGGTCGATCTGCGCAACCTGGCCGAGTGCCTGGGCCATCTCGGCGACATCGAGGCGGCGCTGCAGGCGGCCGAGCAGGCCGGCGCGGCGGCCGTACGCGCCGGCGACCGCAACGGGCTGATGAAGACGGCCGTCTACCGCGGCTGGCTGCTGCGGGTGGCCGGGGACACGGTGGCCGCCGAGGAGCAGTTCCTGATCGGCGACCGGATCGAGCACGCCGACGACTCGAACGGCGATCACCTCTACTCGGTGCGCGGGGTCTGGTGGGCGGAGTTGTTGGCCCGCACCGGCCGGACCGGGCCGGCCCGGGCACTGACCGAGAGCAACCGCCTCATCTGCGTCGAGTACGGCTGGACCGACGACGTGGTGCGGTGCGAGCGGTTCCTCGGCGCCCTCGACCTGGCCGAGGGTGACTCGGCGGCGGCGCTGGAGAAGGTGGCGGCGGTGGCGCTCACCTTCCGGGAGGGCGACTACCTGGTGGAGCTGGCCGAGACGTTGCCGCTGCTGGCCGACTGCGCCCGCGCCGACGGGGACCTCGACGCCGCCGAGCGGTACGTGGCGGAGGCGCTCACGCTGGCCGGGCCGCGGCGGCTCATTCCGGCGCAGACGGCGGCGCTGATCGCGAGCGCGCTGATCCACGCGGATCGGGCGGCCGGCGATCCGGTCCACGTCGAGAAGGGCCGGGACGCCGCCAACACGGCGCATCGGCTGGCCGTGCGGCATCGGCTGGCCTGGCACGAGCTCGACGCGCTCGAGGCACACGCCCGGCTGGACGCCGTCGCGGGGATCCGCAGCGTCCGGGCCGAGCAGGCGAACGCGCTGCGGGCCCGGCTCATCCCGGCCGGGCTCGACCCCGATCCGCTGAGCGCCGTCGAACGGCAGGTCGCGGCCGAGCGGGCTCGGGAATCCGGCACTAGGAATGGCTGAGCGGTGTTCCGGGCGTACGGGCGAAATGGCTTTTAATTGTCGGCGGCCTTGAGTATCTCGGGGATCGCGTCCCGGTTGACCGCGTCGTAGAGGGCCTTGTCCTTGGTCTTGTCGGCGAAGACCACGCTCTCCGAGCCGACGGTTCCGGTGCCATTCGACGGGTTTGTCAGGAAGGTGAGGTTGCCGCCGCGCAGGTGCCGCAGCTGGGTCGCCATGTCGACGATCGACATGGTGTTGTCGACGGAGACGGCGTTCGCGGTGGAGCGCAGGAAGTCGTTGAGGTCGCCCGGGTTGGTCAGCAGGCCGCCGGTGGACGCCTTGTCGAGGATCGCCCTGATCACCTGCTGTTGATGCCGGATGCGCGCGAAGTCACCGTCGGCGAACTGCTTGCGTTGCCGCGAGTAGTCGAGCGCCGTCGCGCCGTCCATGTGCTGCCGCCCCTCGGCGAAGTGGCGGTAGGGCGGGTGGATCGAGGTGAAGCTCTCCTCGACGGTGATGTCGACGCCGCCGACCGCGTCGACGATCTGCTGAAAGCCGGCGAAGTCGATGATCGCGACGTGGTCGACGCGCACTCCGGTGAAGCTCTCCACGGTCTGCACGACCAGCGGAATCCCACCCCAGGCGTAGGCCGCGTTGATCTTCGCGTCCCGGTTGCCCTGCCCGCCCTTGGCCGCCGGCACGTGCACCCAGGTGTCCCGCGGTATCGAGATCAGCTGCGCGCTCGACCGGTCCTTGGCCAGGTGCGCCAGGATGATCGTGTCGCTGCGCGAACCCTGCGTGTTGTCCGGGTCGCGGGAGTCACTACCCAGTAACAGAATGTTCTGCGCGTCG
Organism: Paractinoplanes globisporus DSM 43857; assembly: GCF_000379645.1. Classification (GTDB taxonomy): domain Bacteria; phylum Actinomycetota; class Actinomycetes; order Mycobacteriales; family Micromonosporaceae; genus Actinoplanes; species Actinoplanes globisporus. Next base: position 147,764 of record NZ_KB903305.1, on the reverse strand, counting down.
GCTACCGCCTTGACGGGCCGCGACTGCTCGGGCACCTCCTGAAAAGCGTCGACCCGCACGATGCTCTTCTCGATCGAGTGCAGGTAAAGGCCACCGGCCAGCGCACCGGCCCCGCCCAGCACGACGAGCACCACCAGCACGATGAGCGAGATCCGCAGATAACGGCGACGCTTACGCACCGGCGCGGGCGGTTCCTCCGTGGGCATCTGCTCGTTCGGCGCAAGGTCCGGCTGGCTCGACATGGCGGGCATCCTACGGGAGCGGAAGAAATCGAAACATTTCCATAAATGCGTTACGTGACGGGCCGATGCGCAGGTCACGGGCCATTTATGGTCCACAGCCAAACCGGAGACTCGCGAGAAACCCTCTGTTCGGCGGGCCCGCGCAACGTCTTCGGCGAAGGCACATGACCTACAAGTACGATTCCGCCGCCTTCCGCCCTGCACTAATTCGGCCACGCATTCATAGACATCGCTTGTTAGCTTCGCAGGGTATGACGGGACGGCCTCGCAGACCCGACAGCGGCGGGACCGGTGACGACGGTCCGCCGCCGGGACAAAGCGTGTCACGCGACGCCGGGATCCCGCCGCGGCCGCACGTCCCGAGGAGTGTCGCCAGGGCCGAAGAGACACTCTCCGGCCAATTCCGGTCGGGGCGTCCGGGCTCGGGTGCGTCACGGACCGGCCAAGCCGACGGCGGACCGCCACCGACGACCGCGACCCATCCCGATGACGTGGCGCTGGCCGAGATCATGGATCGGCACGCGAAGCTCGGTGACCAACCACCGGCGTTCAACATCGCGGACAATGACGACACCTACCAAGCCCATCGGGCCCACACGACCAATCGGCACGGTCCGGACATCGCTTTGCCGCGGGATCTGAGCCGGAAGACCATCGAAGGCCGCATCCACGGCGACGCCGGCTGGGAGAAGTCCGCGAGCGCCTCGCACCGCTGGATCAACTACACGACGATGAACCGCGAAGTCAATCGGTACGTCCGGGAGAACTGGCCGAAGATCCGCGACGATCTCGCGATCGACGGATTCCACGAGAACCTGTTCGACGCCGGGCATCGCGTCGGGGAGGGGTACTACAACAAGGGTATGTACGGAGCGGGCCCTCGTGAGGCGGTGTACAGCGAAACCAGCCTCGTGCGGATCCGCATCAAGATCGCCCCTGGTACGGATCCGCCGGAACCATTCATCGTGTCCGCTTTCCCCGCGGCGCTAGGGTAAGGCGATGGACACGTCCGGCCTTCCCGAATCGGTTCGGGCTCGGATCGCGGAGCGCACGGCGCTTCCGGCGATCGACAAGGTTCGCTCGTTCCTGCACGGATACGTCGCGGACGCGGAGACGCTGGACGAGGTCCAGCTGGAAATCCAGGACACGGCGAACGTCAACACGCTCTTTCTCCGTCAGTACCTGGAGGCGCTGGAGACGATCCTGTCGGAGCCAACGCCGCCGGGAACGTTGCTGCGGCTGGTCGAAGGCGACGCCAACTGGGGAATCGACCACGACCAGACCGACGCCGGGGCCGCCGCGTTTCTTGCCGGCCTTGCGCGGATGCTTCGCTCGGTGATTGAGGCGGCGGGTTAGCGGGGACGCAGAGACCGGGAGGAGGCCGCCCTGGCGGGGGCGGCCTCCTCAATGCAGATAGCCGTTGTTGTCGCAGGTACGGCGCTGGGCAATGCAGTCCTTGGTTCGCTTGTTCATGGCGTCCGAGTCCCACATCAGGAACGCGTCCCCGTGCATGGAGGAGGCGCTCCGGCCGGTCGTGTCCGAGGACAGGTAGTAGCCCTGCGTCGTGCCCTTGACGCCGTACTGGATGTCGAAGGTCAGGGCCGGGATCCGGACCGGGTGGTCGGCCGGGCAACCCTTGTCACTCCCGTACGCGACATGGTCTTTGTGGTTGGGGCTGTCGAGGTGCTTGCCGTCCCAGCAGTCCGGGAACTGCAGCATGAAATGCAGGGTGGCGTCGCCGCCGCAGATCGGCCAGTTGCCGTTGGTGCTGCGGGCTATGCCGTCGAGGTCGCCGGGGCCGTAGAAGGCGCAGTAGAACTGGCCCTGGGCGCCGCGCGGGGTCGGCACCTTCTTCTTGGCGTCGCCGGCGATCATGCGCAGGCCGGTGGGGATCGGCATGATGCCGGTCGAGTTGTTGCGGACCGAGCGGTAGTAGACCCGGAAGCCGGTGGTCTCGACCGGCTTGCCGCTCGCGGCGTCGTAGAGCGTCGGTACCCAGTACGCGGAGTGGTCCACAACCGGCTTGCAGGTGGTGGCCGTGAACTTCGTCAGGTCGCCGGCCTTGGTGTGCGCGTCGACCGCTTTGTTGCCGACGAACGAGTGCATGTGCGAGGCGCCCGGCATGTCGGGAAAGACGATCGGGTCGTCCGCGAGGCGGTGGCTGTACTGGCAGTCGGCCCGGAATTCCGGAAGGTTCCCCACGCCGGCCGGGACCGGGTCGATCTTCCGCGCCTTGAACGCGGCGACCTGCGCCTGCCACGCCGCCTGGTCGACCGGGATCCAGCCCGCCTTGGGCGGCTCCTGAGGCGGGGCGGCCGCCGTTTTCGTGACGGCGGCGGACGGCGACGTGGCCGACGGCTTGGCGGCGGGCGACGAGGACGGCCCGACCGCGACGGTCTGCGGCGCGCCCGGGGCCGCGTTGGAGGCCGCGTACGACGACGGTTCGACGGCACCGGACGGTGCTCCGGCCAGATGCACGATGATCACGGCCGCCGATACGGCGACAAAAGCCGCGCTGGCCCAGACGACGGCCATGGCCCGCTTCGGGCGCGCGTGCTGCGGGGGTACGGGGGACGACACGGCAGCAGCCTAGGCACCCGGCGGCGTCGGTCCCTAAGCCCTTAAGACGGCTCTAAAGACAAATGTCCGTTCGGCTCGACCTGGCATTTTCTCGTAATCCAGACCTCCGACTCACGTCCACGATCCCATCCCGATTGACACATCTCGATGAGCACGATGGGGTGATAGCGACACCCTTCGATGACGCAGGAGGTTCGATGTCACCTCGGGCTCGCGGGATGGCCGCCCTGGCCGCCGTCCTTCTCACCGTCGCGCTCGTACCACCCCAGGCGAGCGCCGCCGTCGCAGACCCGATCGGGCTCGGCAACTCCGAGCACGCTCTCATCCGTTTCCGCCTTCCCGACGAGGCCGCGCTCCAGCGGCTGGTCGCGGAGGGCGCCGACATCGCCGCCCGGCCGAAGACCTCGGCGGACGGCGCGATCCTCGCCGATCTGGTGGTCGACGGGGCGCAGCTGACCGCGCTCACCGACTCCGGCGCCGTGGCCACCCAGGTCATCGAGCGCGAGTCGGACGGCGCCCGCCGGATGACGCAGAGCAAGATGGCCGCCGCCGGTGCGGACACTCTGCAGTTCCTCCAGGCGTACTGGTGGACCACCAACGGGCACACCTTCCTGCAGACGCAGGTCGCCACGACCGCCACCGACGACCCGGACGTGGAGATCACGGTCACCTGGCGTACGGCGGACGGCGCGACCGGCTCGTACCAGCTGATCCGGTTCGAGGATTCGGGCGAGTACCAGTACCACTACGCGCTGCCGCAGTCGCTGCCCGGCAAGCCGACGCAGGTCACGGCGGCGTCGAGCCTCGGCGGGCAGACCCGGGCGATCACCCCGGCCGTCTGGCCGAACGCCACTCCCCCGGCCACGCCGAGCGGCTACCAGAAGGATTTCGTCGCCGCCTATATGACGCCGACCGATATCAGCGCCCGTATCAAGCGCCTCAAGCGGCAGTACCCGGCATTGGTCGACGTCATCAACCTGCCGAACAAGACCCAGGGCTATCGGCGGACGGCGGTGGCCTATCTCGGCGACCCGGCCACGGCCGCGGTCGTCGTCGATTCGGTCAAGTTCGGCGACCAGGGGATGAACGGCGTCCAGGTGAAGACCGTCGATCCCGGGAAGGCCAATCGACCGTTGTCCGCCTCGTACCGCGACCGGGTCTTGACCTTGAATTTGGCCACCGGCGCAACCGGCCAGGTGATCAGCACGACCGACGACGTCGCGGCGTTCATCTCGGCCAAATATCCGCAGACGTTCCGCGCGTTCGTCGAGGACGGTTCGGCCGGTCTCGTGATGCCGGTGACCGGGCCGGTGCGGCTCGACGACGGGCTGATGGGCACCGAGGTGTCGAAGAAGCCGTGGACCGTGCAGGCGCTGCGGATCGGCAAGGTGCGCGACGGCTCGAAGATCGGCGTCCTCGCGTACAGCCAGGAACACGCCCGTGAATGGGCGACCCCGCTGGTGACGCTCGAATTCGCCGAGCGGATGCTCGCCAACTACAACACCGACCCGGCGACGAAGGCGCTGATGGACTCGGTCGACATCTTCGTGATTCCGACGGTGAACCCGGACGGCGCCAACTACACGTTCAACGACTACAACTTCCAGAGAAAAAACCTGGTCAATCACTGTACGGGGGCCAGCCGCGATCCCAAGTACCGCAATTCCTGGGGCGTGGACGTCAACCGTAACTACACGGTCGGGTCCTATTTCGACGGTTACGTGGGCGGCAGCGCGAACTGCCTTTCCGGCACCTACTCCGGCACCGCCGAGCTGTCCGAGGCCGAGAGCAGCAACGTGATCGCCCTGGCCGAGGCGCACCCGAACATCAAGTTCGCGATGAACGTGCACAGCTACGGCGGGTACTTCATGTGGCCGCCGGGCGCGTACAAGGCGGACGGGCGGGTCACGCTGCCCCGGCCGTCGATCGACGAGTCGAAGTTCTTCCTGGACAGCGCCCGCCGGATCGTGGGCGCCATCGCGGCCTCGCGCGGCACGGTGACATGGCCGTCGTACACCGGCCCGGTCGCGGACGTGCTGTACTCGGCGGCCGGCAACTCGGCCGACGAGTTGTACTACGAGTTGGGCATCGACGCCTGGGACTTCGAGATCGGCAACGACATCTGGAACGACCAGACGCAGGAGTGGGACGGCGTCGGCTTCCAGCCGCCGTTCGACGAGGCCCACGCCGAGTCGCAGGAGTACGCCGGCGGGCTGGTCGAGCTCGTCCGGGTCGCCGGCGAGCAGCCGGCGCCGTAAGCAAGAACGGCTGGCGGCGGCCGGAGCCGCCGCCAGCCGCACCTCAGGACGACGAGGAGAACGCCGCGTCGAACGCCGCCGTCGGCGCGTCGAACGCCAGCCGCCGCACGAACTGCAGCGCCTCGGGCGCCCCGACCAGGCGGTCCATGCCCGCGTCCTCCCACTCGATCGAGATCGGGCCGGTGTAGCCGATCGCGTTGAGGGCCCGGAAGCAGTCCTCCCACGGCACGTCGCCGTGGCCGGTCGAGACGAAGTCCCAGCCCCGGCGGAGGTCGGCCCAGGGCAGGTGCGAGCTGAGCCGCCCGCGCCGCCCGTCGCCGGTGCGGACCTTCGCGTCCTTGCAGTCGACGTGGTAGATGAGGTCCTTGAACTCGAGGATGAAGTTGACCGGGTCGAGGTCCTGCCACACGAAGTGCGACGGGTCCCAGTTCAGGCCGAAGGCGGGCCGGTTGCCGATCGCCTCCAGCGTCCGCCGGGTGGTCCAGTAGTCGTACGCGATCTCCGAAGGATGCACCTCGTGCGCGAAGCGCACACCCACCTCGTCGTAGACGTCGAGGATCGGGTTCCACCGGTCGGCGAAGTCCTGGTACCCGCGGTCGATCATGGCTTGCGAGGCGGGCGGGAACATCGCGACCGTGTGCCAGATCGACGAGCCGGTGAAACCGACCACGGTCTTCACCCCGAGGCGTGCCGCGGCCCGCGCGGTGTCCTTCATGCGCTCGGCGGCACGCTGCCGAACACCCTCCGGCGAACCGTCGCCCCAGATCGCGGCGGGCAGGATGTCCTGGTGCCGCTCGTCGATCGGGTGGTCGCAGACGGCCTGGCCGACGAGGTGGTTGGAGATCGCGAACACCTTCAGGCCGTGCTTGTCCAGCACCTCGCGCTTGCGGTCGATGTAGTCGGGCTCGGCGAGCGCCCGGTCGACCTCGAAGTGGTCGCCCCAGCAGGCGATCTCGAGGCCGTCGTAGCCCCATTCGGAGGCAAGCCGGCACACCTCGTCGAAGGGCAGGTCGGCCCACTGGCCGGTGAAGAGCGTGATGGGTCGGGCCATGTCGTACTCCCTGATCGCAGCCGGAATCGGCGGACGGCGAGGGAAACCGGCCGGACAACAACGGGCCGCCGCGGCGAGGGCGAGACGACGGCCGGCCGGGTTGCGCCTCCCGGGCCGGCCCGCCCGTCAGGGCAGCACCAGAACGACCCTATCGAAAATTCAGCGCGCGGGGCAGGGTTCGTTCTCCGGCGCGAGGCCGAGGGCCGCGAGCTCGGCCAGGAGGTACGCGACATCGCCGGCCACCTGCTCGGGAGCCGGATCGGGCACCCGGGTCAGCAGGGTCAGGTACTCCGTGAGAGGTCCGCCGGCCCCGAACACCTGCCGCAGCGCGGACCGCCACGCCTCGGTCGTCCCGCCCGGCACCGCGGCGAGGCGTACCTCGATGATGGACAGCCCGGCGTCGGTGAGCGACTCGATGCCGGCGGCCGGTTCGGGCCACGCGCGCGCCACGTGACCGAGGTCGAGGCAGACGCCGAGCCGCTCCTTGTCGATGCGGCTGAGCGCGGCGACGGTCTGCTCGGCGCTGTCGAGCACCATGCCGGGCGTGGGCTGGAAGCCGACCCGGATCGCCCGCCCGTTCTGCCAGGCGAGGTCGGCCAGGCCGGCCGAGAGGCGGCGCAGGATGCCGGCGCTCGCCTTGTCGGCGGCCTCGGCCCAGCCGGCCCGCGGCCCGAGCCCGGTGCTGCTGACCGCGCCGCGCACGGCGTCGGCGTCGAGCAGGTCGAGCAGGATGCGGGCGAGGTCGAGCGTGTACTCCCGGCGGGCCGGCTCGGTCCACGCGGGGGGCCGCTCGCCGCCACCCTCGCCGAAGGGCGCGCCGCTCAACGTAACGACCTCGAGACGGCGGGCGTCGAGTTCGGCACGAAGCCGGGTGCGGGCGCGGCTCTCTACGGCCAGGGTGGCGGCGAGCGCGGGGGGAAGCCAGATGTTGACGCCGAGCCGGTCGACGCCGAGGCGGGCACGAACGGCCCCGTAGGTGTCGAGAAGGCCGACGACGCCGGGTAGATTGCTCTCGGGTCGCGGGGCGATCTCACAACTGAGGTGCACGATCCGGCCGGAAGGATGTCTCAGCCGCATCAGAGTCCTCCCCGGGCGAGGGTGCCGGTGCATCTGCACGTGCATCGGCGCGTGCTAGGGCGTCCAGTATGGACCATGCCGCGCGCGAAGAGCGACGCACGCGGAGCGGTCCTCGGTGTTGCCATGACGCCTCCATCCGTGGGGTCGACCCGACCTCGGATACGAGCGTCATGCGCCCACAGGATCAGCGGCGTACGCGACGTGCGACGCGATGACCGGCGCGAACATGATCGAAGGTCCGCTCAATCATCGGACAGCATCAATGTCCACGGCTAGGGTGACCTGCCGGTAGGACCGCGTCCGGGCGGCTGTACCTGCCCTCGGAGAGCGCTGTCTATGTGCACCATGTGCACGTTCGGACATGCACGAGGCGATCACCCGTGCGGGTGCGCACGGGCCGTGCAGAAACGAAAGATCTTCCGTCGCGAGCCGGCCGGCGCGGGGCGCAACCGCGCCGTCCCTCGCCGGCTCGCGACGGACGCCTCTAAACCTCGACCTTGGTCCACTGGGACGACTGGGCCGACTGAGAAACGGCGTCCAGCACCAGCTGCACCTGCAGCGCGTCCGAGAAGGACGGCGCCGGGTCGGTCTTGTCCCCGATGGACGCGATGAGATCGCGGACCTCGTGGGTGAAGGTGTGCTCGTAGCCGATCGGGTGCCCGGTCGGCCACCAGGCCGCCATGTACGGGTGCTCCGGCTCGGTCACCAGGATCGGCGTGAAGCCCTGCTCGCCCGCGGGCAAGGTGGCGTCGTAGAAGGAGAGCTCGTTCATCCGCTCGAAGTCGAAGACCAGCGACCCGAGCGAGCCGTTCAGCTCGACCCGCAGCCCGTTCTTGCGCCCGGTCGCGAACCGCGTCGCCTCGTACGTGGCGATCGCTCCCCCGCTGAGCCGGGCCAGGAAGAGCGCGGCGTCGTCGACCGTGACCTCGCCGCGGTCCGAGGAGTCCCCGGTGGCGGAGAGCCCGGACGAGGCGGACGGGAGCGGCCTCGAGCGTACGAACGTCTCGGTCAGTGCCGACACCGAGGCGATCGACTGCCCGGTCACGAACTGCGTCATGTCGATGATGTGCGCGCCGATGTCACCGAGCGCCCCGGACCCCGCGACCTCCTTGCGGAGCCTCCACACCAGCGGAAAGTCGGGGTCGACGATCCAGTCCTGCAGATAGACGGCGCGCACGTGGCGGATCTGGCCGATCCGGCCGGCGGCCACCATCCGGCGCATCAGCTCCACGGCCGGCACCCGCCGATAGTTGAAGCCGCACATGCTGCGTACGCCCTGTGCCTGCGCGGCCGACGCGGCCGCGGCCATCTGCCGGGCCTCGGCCACCGTGTTGGCCAGGGGTTTCTCACAGAGCACGTGCTTGCCGGCGGCGAGCGCGGCCAGCGCGATCTCGGCGTGCGTGTCACCGGGCGTGCAGATGTCGATCAGATCGATGTCGTCGCGCTCGATGAGCGAGCGCCAATCGGTGGTCGACGACTCCCAGCCGAGCTTGTCGCGTGCGGCCGCCACCCCCGAAGGGTCGCGGCCGCACACCACCGACATCCGTGCCGACAGCGGCAGGTCGAAGAAGTGGTTCACGGTGCGCCACGCCTGGGAGTGCGCGGCGCCCATGAACGCGTAACCGACCATGCCGACCCGCAGCTGTTCCGACATGAATAATCCCCTCAGAAGCCGAGCTTGGCGTACTTGGCAGCGTTGTCCTTGGTGATCGTCTCGGAGGCGAGCGTGATCTCCTTGGGCACCTGCAGTTCCACCAGGTCACTCATACCTTTACCCTGCCCGATCAGCCGGGCGAGGGAGATCGCCGAGGACGCCATCGACGGGCTGTAGGTCACGGTCGCCTTGAGCACCGAGTCGTCCTTGGAGATCGCGTCGATCGCCGACTTCGAGCCCGCGCCGCCGACCATGAAGAACTCGCTGCGGTTCGCCTGCTTGATCGCGGCGAGCACCCCGATGCCCTGGTCGTCGTCGTGGTTCCACAGCGCGTCCATCTTCGGCAGCGCCTGCAGCAGCGCGGTCGCCGCGGCCTGGCCCGAGTCGGCCGTGAACTCCGCGGGCCGGCGGTTGGCGACCTTGAAGCCGTAGACGGCGAGGGCGGCGTTGAATCCCTGCGTGCGCTCCTGGGTGAGCTCGAGCGAGTCGATGCCGGGGATCTCCCCGATGATCGGGTTGCTGACGCCCTTGGCCTTGAGCTGCTCGCCGATGTACTGCCCGGCGGCCAGCCCCATTCCGTAGTTGTCGCCCTTGATCTGCAGCCGGTAGGCGGCCGCCGACGGGAACGCCCGGTCGAGGTTGACCACCGGGATGCCGGCCTTCATCGCCTCCAGACCGGCCGAGTTCAGCTCCTTGCCGTCCCACGGGAGCATCACGATCACGGTGGGCTTCTGCGCGATCAGCGTCGAGATGGCGGCGCGCTGGGCGGCGGCGTCGGCGCCGGCCTCGACACTCTTGAGCTCCACATCGGAGTACTGGGCGGCCTGCGCCTTGGCGTTGTTGGTGATCGCCGCGATCCAGCCGTGGTCGGCGGCCGGTGCGGTGAATCCGATGACGACCTTCTGCCCGGCCGCGGCGTTGGCGTCGCCGCTCGCGTTGGTCTTCACCTGGGCGTCGGTGCCGGGGTCGTTGCTGGTGCAGGCGGTGAGGAGCGCGCCGGCGCCGACGGCCGCGCCGCCGAACAGAACGCGCCTACGGGACAAAGCGGACATGATTCCTCCAAGGGGGACCCACAAACGGGCCAGGAGTGGTCAACGCTTGAGGAGTTGAGTGAGTGATCGGTAGCGGAACTGCTGGATCAGCACGGCGGCGACGATGATGCCGCCCTTGACCATGTTCTGAACCTCGGTGGAGAGGTTGTTGATAGCGAAGAGGTTGGTGATCGTGGAGAAGACCAGCACCCCGAACAGGGCGCCGATGATGGTGCCGCGACCGCCGCTGAGCAGCGTGCCGCCGATGATCGCCGCGGCGATCGCGTCGAGTTCGTAGAGGTTCGCCATGGCGGCCTGGGCACTGGTCGCCTGGGACGTCAGCATGATCGCGGCGATGCCGCAGCACAGGCCGGAAAGCGCGTACAGCAGCACGGTGTGGCGCTTGACATTGATGCCGGCCAGGCGGGCCGCCTCCGGGTTGCCGCCGACTGCCACCGTGCGCCGGCCGAAGGTCGTGCGGTTCAGCAAGACCCAGCCGGCGGCGACGACCACCGCCAGAATCCACACCAGCAGCGGTACGCCGAGCAGCTTCGTCGTCGCGATGCTGTTGATGGTGTCGTTCGCCGAGACCTGCGTCTGCTTCCCGGAGATCTGCGCCGCGAGACCGCGGGCCGAGACCAGCATGGCGAGCGTCGCGATGAAGGGCACCAGCCGCCCGTAGGAGATGAGCACTCCGTTGACCAGCCCGACCGCGATGCCCACGACCAGCGCCGTGAAGATCATGCCGATCGCGCCATGGCTCTGCGTCGCCAGCGTCGTCGCCCACACCCCGGCGAGCGCGATGATCGCGCCCACCGACAGGTCGATGCCGCCGCCGATGATCACGAACGTCATCCCGACCGTGACCACGCCGATCGCCGACGCCTGCTGCAGGATCGTGAGGACGTTGTTGCGGACCCAGGTCGGGTCGGAGTACAGCTCCGGCTTGGTGACGATCCCGATGATCACCAGGACGACCAGCACTCCGACCAGACCCAGGTTGCGTACCGCGTTGTCGTCCAGCCGCCATTTCTTCTGGGAGGCGGGCGCCGTTTCCGCGATCATGCGGGCTCTCCTTCCAGCAACGACCCCGCCATCACGAGGTCGAGAACGGTGTCTTCGTCGAGTTCCTCGGCCGGGGCCTCATGGATGAGCCGACCCTCCCGCATCACCAGCACCCGGTCGGCGAGGCCCAGCACCTCGGGCACCTCGCTGGAGACCAGCAACACCCCCACGCCGTCCGCGGCCAGACCCCGGATGACCTGGTAGAGCTCGGCGCGGGCGCCCACGTCCACCCCTCGGGTCGGCTCGTCGAGCAACAGGAGCCGGGTCTTGCCGAGCAGCCAGCGGCCGACCACGACCTTCTGCTGGTTGCCGCCGGAGAGGGTGCGCGCCGGGCGGTCGACGTCCCGGGGGCGCAGCTCCAGCAGGTCGGCGGTGGTGAGGGCGGCGGCGCGCTCGTCGCGGGTGTCGGTGAAACCGGCGTGCGCGAAGCCGGCGAACGAGGCGAGCGTCATGTTCTTGTAGACCGGCTCGTCGAGCAGAAGCGCCTGGCTCTTGCGTTCCTCGGGCGCCATCCCCATGCCCCGGCCGACGGCCGCGCCGACGCCGGTGATGCGATGGCCGTCCAGGGTGACCGTTCCGGCGTCGGCCCGGCGCGCCCCGAAGATCGTCTCGAGGAGCTCGGAGCGGCCGGAGCCGACCAGGCCGGCGATTCCCACGATCTCGCCGGGCGCGACCGTGAGGCTCGCGTCGGCGAACTCGCCGTGCCTGGTCAGACCGGCGACCGTCAGGATCGGCGGGCTTTCCGAGCGGTCCGGTCGCGGGGGAAATATGTACTCGATGCTCCGGCCGGTCATCTTGCCGACCAGCTCCCGGGTCGGCGTGTCGCGGGCCGGGAGGTTGGCGGCGGTGGTGCGGCCGTCCTTGAGGACGGTGACCCGGTCGCCGATCTCGCGGATCTCGGCGAGCCGATGCGAGATGTAGATGACCGCGATCCCCTGCGCGGTCAGCTCCCGGATGATCCGGAACAGGTTGGCAACCTCGTCGTGGGCGAGCACGGCGCTGGGCTCGTCCATGACGATCAGCTTGGCGTCGTGCGACAGGGCCCGCGCCATGCTGACGATCTGCTTGCCGGCCGCCGGCAGCCGGCGGACGGCCCGGCGCGGCGAGATCTCGGGGTGGCCGAGCCGGGCCAGGATCGCCTTCGTCTTCTCCGCCGCGCTTCGCCGCCGGGTGAACCCGAACCGCGCCTCCTCGTGGCCGAGGAACGCGTTCTCCGCCACCGACAGGTCGTCGACCAGGTCGAGCTCCTGGTAGATGGTGGCGATCCCGGCCCGCATCGCGGCCTGCGGCGTGGCCGGCGCGAACGGCTCCCCGAGCCAGCTGATCTCCCCGCCGTCCGCGTGGTGCACCCCGGCCAGGACCTTGATCAGCGTGGACTTTCCGGCGCCGTTCTGCCCGAGCAGGCAGTGCACCTCCCCCGCGCGCACCTCCAGCTGCACCCCGTCCAGGGCGCGTACGCCCGGGAAGGTCTTCACCACGTCGGTGAGCTGGAGAACGACGTCGCCGCCCGCGGTCATGACGCCTGCTCGAAGGCCATGTCACTGGCCAGCACCGCCGCGCCCGTGACGCCGGCGCGTCCCTCCAGTTCGGAGAGCACGACCGGCAGGTTGCCGGTGGCGAGAGGCAGCGACCTTCGGTAGACCACGCTCCTGATCTCGGCTAGTAGCACATGCCCGAGCTGGGCCAACCCACCCCCGATCACGATCATCGACGGATTGGCGAACGAGACCAGCGTGGCCAGCACGCCGCCGACCCGCCTGCCTCCCTCCCGGATCAGCCGGATACAGGTCACGTCTCCCTCGGCGGCCCCGTCGGCGACGTCCTTCGCGCTCAGCCCGTCGGACGCCGCGAGCCGCTCGGCCAGTGCCGGAGAATCGCCGGCCCGGGCCGCGGCGAGGGCGTCACGAGCCAGAGCCGCGCCGCTGAACAGCGCCTCGAGACATCCCGTGTTCCCGCACGAGCAGACCGGGCCGCTCGCGTCGACCTGGATGTGCCCGATGTCGCCGGCACACCCGTCGACCCCGCGGTAGACCGTGCCGGCCAGGTGGATCCCGCACCCGATGCCGGTTCCGATCTTCACGAAGAGGAAGTCGTCGACGCTGTGCGCCACCCCGCCGTGCCGCTCGCCGATAGCCATGATGTTGACGTCGTTGTCGACCACGGCCGGGCAGCCGTGCTCGCGGGCGAGCAGCTCGCGCACCGGATACCGGTCCCAGCCCGGCATGATCGGCGGCGACACCGGCACCCCGTCGCGGAAGCTGACCGGCCCCGGCACGCCGATCCCGACGGCGTCGAGCCGCTCGTAGGCGCCGTCGGTGCGGGCCTTGGACAGCAACTCGTTGACCCGCTGCAGGATCACCTTGGGTCCGGTGCGGATGTCGGCGGGCTCGCGATAGGCCGCCAGCGGCTCGAGCCGTCCGTTGGTGACCTCGATGTCGATCGAGCTGGCGCCGAGGTCGACCGCCGCGAACCGCAGTCGCGGCGAGATCTCCACCAGGGTCGAGCGGCGGCCGCCACGGGAGGCCGCCATGCCGGCTTCGGCGATGAGCCCGGCGGCGACCAGCCGCTCGACCTCGGCGAGAAGGCGGGGCCGGGTCAACTCGAGCCGGTCCCCCAACTCGGCCCGGGACACCGGCCCCTCGTCCCGGAGAAGCCGCAAAATCCGCAAATGCGGAGCGTCGGCGAACAACACGTGCACCTCCGGACGCCTTTCACACTCCGATGTTGTGCCCGTCACAGTAGGCAGTTCCGACGCCGCAGTCCATACCTTCTTGAAGATCACTCCAAACTTTTGTCGTTGGAAGCAAAAGCCACCCCCTTCTCCCGTACGAGGTACAGCCCGCACCCGACCGCAATGACACCGTCCCCGCCCTCGTGGAGCGGCGTTTGCAACACCGGGCCGTACCCCGCGGCCGGGCCGGTGGGTGGTTAGAAACGCCTGGTCGGGGCATTGAGGTAGAAAGGGTTCGCTTTCAGGGGAGAGCCGCGATGAAGCTCGGCCGCAACGCTGACGACGACAAATCCGGGACCACGACCGCGACACCGGAGGCATCGCCCGAGGCGGTGGACGCCCGCGCCCGCGGCGCCTCCGATTTCGAGCGCGAAGCGGGCGGCGGCGGCGTCCCGCCGTCGGCCGGCCCCGACTCGCCCACCGGCCTGCGCGCGAAGGGCATCTTCGCGGCCGTGAAGCGCACCTTCTCCCAGTTCTCCGAGGACAACATCTCGGACTGGGCGGCCGCGCTCACCTACTACGGCGTGCTCTCGATCTTCCCCGGTGTGCTCGTCCTGGTGTCGATCATCGGCTTCCTCAACTCGCACGGCCGCCAGACCGTCAAGGACACGATCGACGACCTGACCAGCAACCAGCAGATCCGCGACCTGGTGGGAACGGTCATCAACCAGTTCACCGGCTCGGGCGCGGCGAGCTTCACGGCGATCCTCGGCATCGTGATCGCCTTCTGGTCGGCCTCGGGCTACATCGCCGCCTTCATGCGCGCCTCGAACGCCGTCTACGACGTCCCCGAGGGCCGCCCGATCTGGAAAACCCTCCCGATCCGCGTCGGCGTCACGGCCGTCGTCGGCATCATGCTGATCGTCTCGGCCGTCATCGTCGTCTTCACCGGCAACCTGGCCCACGTGGTGGGCGAGCGCCTGGGCTTCGGCGGCGTGGCCGTGACCGTCTGGAGCATCGCCAAGTGGCCAGTGCTGATCGTCCTGGTCAGCCTGATGTTCGCCATCCTGTACTGGGCCTCCCCCAACGCGAAGACCGGCGGCTTCCGCTGGGTGAGCCCCGGCGGCGTCTTCGCCGTGGTGCTGTGGCTGGCCGCCTCGGCCGCCTTCGCGCTCTACCTGGCCAACTTCGCCAACTACGACAAGACCTACGGCACCCTCGGCGGCGTCATCGCCTTCCTGGTCTGGCTCTGGATCTCCAATATCGCCATCCTGCTGGGCCTGGAACTAGACGCCGAACTCGAACGAGGCCGGGCCATGGCGGCCGGCCACGACCCGGACAAGGAGCCGTTCCTCCAGCTCCGCGACTCCCGAAAGCTCAAAAAGGGCAGCGACAAGGGCCTGTCCGCCGGCTGACCCACCCACTCACCCCCTGCCGACCCATCCCACCGCCGGCCCAGGCCCGCCGCCGGCCCGCCCCCACCGCGGGAGACCCAGCCGCGGGCCGACCAGGGCCGACCACCGCCGACCAGTGCAGCCGCCGCCGAGCCGGCCGTGGCTATTTGCAGAGCATGCGGCCCATGCGGCGGCCGGCCACGGTCAGGCCGATCGCGAGGACGGTCAGCAGGTAGAGGACGTCGACTAGTTGGAGCGCGCCGACCGGGCCGAGGCTCAGCGCCCGGGTCAGGTCGACCGCGCGGTAGAGCGGGGTCACCTCGATCAGCCAGCGGACCACGGTGGGATAGGCCGTCGGCGGGACGAAGGTGCCGGAGAACAGGAACAGGGCGAACTGGGCCGAGGCGATCAGGTCGAAGTCCTGCCAGCTGCGGATGATCGTGGAGGTGGCCATGCCGAGCGCGCCGAAGGCGAAGCCGACCAGGATCGTCGCGGGGAGCATGACCGCCGCGCGCATCGGGGAGGTCAGGTCGAGCGCCACCATGATGACCAGGAACGCGGCCGAGTAGAGCACGCCGCGCACCATCGCCCACGCCAACTCCCCCAGGGCGATCTCGATCGGCCGGATCGGCGTGGCGAGCATGCCCTCGTAGAGGCGCATGAACTTCATCTTGCCGAAGAAGTTGAACGTGGTCTCGGACAGCGCCCCGGTCATCGCCGCCGCCGCGAGCATGGCCGGCGCCACGAATTCCGCGTAGCCCACCAGCCGCCCGTCGGGCAGCCGCAGGTCGCCGATCAGGCCGCCCACGCCGATCCCGATCGAGAACAGATAGAGCACCGGCTCGAGGAACCCGGAGAGCATCACCACCCAGTACGTCGAGCGCAGGCAGCTGATGTTCCGCTCGGTGACCGATGCCGCGCGCCGGCCCGTGCCCTCGAACGAGACGAGCCGCGGCAGAACCAAAGTCAGCACTCAGATCACCAACCGTCGACGGAAGCGGGAGTGGGCCAGCCACCAGCCGAGCGCACACCAGGCCAGCAGGTAGAGCACGTGCCACAGACCGAGCCACCCGGGCGCCAGCCCGAGCATCGCGTCGCGGCTCAGGTCGACCCCGTGCCACAGCGGCAGCGCCCACGCCACCCAGCGCAGCACCAGCGGCAACGACTCGATCGGGAAGAACACCCCGGAGAACAGCGACATCGGCAGGATCGCGAAGCGCATCAGGATGGCCAGGTAGCTGTCGCTGCTGATCGACGCGCTGTAGGCGACCGTGGGCGCGGACACCGCGAACCCGACCAGCAGCGCCACGATCAGCGTGAGCGGCGCCCACCACGAGTGCACCGCGCCGAACAGCACCGCCACGCCGAGGAACGCGGTGGCGCTCAGCAGAATGCGGAACAGCATGAAGGCGAGATGGCCGCCGAGGATGTCGGCCACCCGCAACGGCGCCGCAGCCTGCGCGAAGTACACCTTCAGCCACTCGAAGTAGCTCAGCACCGGCCAGGTCGCCTCGCCGATCGCGGCCTGCACCGCCGTCGAGGCGATCAGGCCCGGCACGATCCAGTCCAGATAGGGCACCCCGTCGACGCCGCCCGACACGTACGCCCCGACGCCCACCCCGAACCCGAGCATCGTCAGCAGCGGCATGACCAGCGTGGACAGAGCGCTCGCCCGCCACGTCCGCCGGTAGTTGACCAGGTGGTACTCCAGCACGTAGGCGCCCGGGGTCATCGCGGCCCGCCGATCGCGAGCGTTGGACCGCTGACCAGCGCTGAGTTACCGTTAAGGTCGGACATCAAGGCGGCATACCTTCCGAGTCGGCGGTTTGGGTGTCCGAACCCGAGGGGGTCGCACACGGCCCTGTCCTCCTCCCGCCCCGGGCTCGTCCCGGGGCGGGAGTGTCTTGAGCGGGCCCATCAGTCCACCAGCGTCCGGCCGGTGAGGTGGAGAAACACGTCCTCAAGGCTGCTGCGGCGCACCAGCACACTGGCCGGCGCTAGCGACCGGCCCTGCACCTCGGCCGCCGCCTCGTCGCCGTCGTCGACGTAGAGCAGGATGCGGTCGGGCAGCACCTCGAGCCGGTCACCGAGGCCGGCGAGCTTCTCCGCGTACGCCTCCTGGGACTCGGCGGCGAACCGCAGCTCGACCACCTCCCGAGTCGAGTACTGCTCGATCAGGGCGCGCGGTGAGCCCTCGGCGACGATCCGGCCGCCGTCCATCACCACGAGCCGGTCGCACAGCTGCTCGGCCTCGTCCATGTAGTGCGTGGTCAGCACCAGCGTCACGCCCTGCTGCTTGAGCCGGAACAGCCGTTCCCACACCAGGTGCCGCGCCTGCGGGTCGAGACCCGTGGTCGGCTCGTCGAGCAGGACCATCTCGGGCTCGTTCACCAGGGCCCGGGCGATCGTCAGCCGCCGTTTCATGCCGCCGGAGAGCGGCTCGACCTTGCTGTCGGCCCGCTCGCTCAGCTGCACGAAATCGAGCAGCTCGTCGGCCCGGCGCCGGGCCACCTTGCGCGGGATGCCGAAGAAGCGGGCGTACGTCGTGAGGTTCTCCCGGACGTTCAGCTCGATGTCCAAATTGTCCAGCTGGGGGCACACCCCCAGCCGCGACCGGATGCGCGGGCCGTCCCGCCGCGGATCGAGCCCGAGAATCCGCAGCTCCCCGCCCGAGGGCGGCGACACACACCCGATCATGCGCATGGTCGAGCTCTTGCCCGCGCCGTTGGGCCCGAGGAACCCGAACGCCTCGCCCCGGCGCACATCGACGTCGATGCCGTCGACCGCCGTGAACTCGCCGAACCGCTTGACCAAGCCGCGCGCGTGAATCAGGGACTCCATGCCGCGACCCTAGGCTCGGGGTACGACAGAAATCTCTCAGTCGGGCGGGGTCGTCGCCCCCTGGGCCGCCGACACCAGTTCCTCGGTCAGCTCCACCACCGCCGCCAGTTTCACCGGCGTGCCCGAGTCATAGCGCACCGACCAGTTCAACCCGTTACGGCCCGGCACCCGGCGGCCCACCACCCGCACCCCGCCCGCGTTCAGCGGATGATGCGACGTGTACGCCACCGACCGCGTCACCCGGGTACGCACCTGATCGGGCAGCTCACCGGGTTCCAGCAGCAGGAAACCCACCACCGGCCCGTCGACCAGCACCGTGTACTCGTCGCGTTCCTCGGCCACCTCGGCCGGCGTGACCCGCAGCTCCCGCCCCGACCACGCCGCCTTGTGGATCTCGTGCCAGCCCAGCCGTTTGCCGTCCGGCAGCCACAGCCCGTGATTGGTGGCGACCAGCGCGCCCGCGCCCTCCGGGGACACCTCCGCCCACGCCAGCACCCGCTCCTCGGGACCGAGCGCGGGCCGCAACGAAGCCGGCAGTTTCGGCCGCCGTCGTAAGAAACTCACAGTCCACCTGCCGCTTGATCGCGCAACGCGCGCGCCTGCTGTTCCAGCGAGAAGAGCTCGCCCGCCAGGGCGAGGTACTCATCCTTGTGCAGGACCGGGTTCACCCGCTGCACCTTCGACTTCAGATCACGAATCCGGGTGGTCACCGAGCCCACCTGCAGCCGGGCCAGCGTGACCTGCACGTACCGCGGGTCGACCACGCCGTCCACGCGCAGCGGCTCCACCGCGAGCTCCGAGATGATCCCCTTGCCGGCCAGGTCGTCGCAGGAGTCGCGCACCTTCTCGATCCACACGATCCCGCCGGCCGAGACCGACACCACGCCGCCCGCCTCCTGGATCGCCACGCGGATCGCCTGGTAGACGCCGTCGCCGTAGTTCTCCGGGCCCACCGTGTCGAACATCGGCCCGGCCAGCACCGGCTCCTGCAACGCCAGCTTCAGCGATTCCCGTTCCACCAGGCGCTGGGGCGACTCGGCGTTCCGCGCGGCCGGGGCCGCCTCCGCGGGTGCCGTGCCTCGCATCGCCGCGTTCACCGCCCGCTGCACCGGCTCGAGGTCCATGCCGAGGTCGCCGGCCAGCTTCCGGGCGTACTCCGGACGCTTTTCCCTGTCCTTGATCTTGGCCACCAGCGGCGCGGCGCGGCGCATCGCCTCGACCCGCCCCTCCACGGTGTCGAGATCGAAGCGCGCGATCGTGTGCCGCAGCGCGAAGTCCACCAGCGGTTCCCGCCCGGCGATCATGTCGCGTACCGCAAGATCGCCCTTGGCCAGCCGCAGCTCGCACGGATCCATATTGTCCGGACTCACCGCGATGAACGTCCGCCCGACGAACCGCTGGTCCTCCTCGAAGGCCCGCAGCGCCGCCTTCTGCCCCGCCGCGTCGCCGTCGAAGGTGTAGATGATCTCGCCGGTGAAGCTGTCGCTGTCCATCAGCAGGCGCCGCAACACCCCGATGTGGTCGACGCCGAACGCCGTGCCGCAGGTCGCGACCGCCGTCGGCTCGCCCGCCTCGTGACAGGCCATCACGTCGGTGTACCCCTCGACGATCACCGCCCGGCCACGCTTGGCGATCTCCCGCTTGGCCTGGTCGATCCCGTACAGGACATGCGACTTCTTGTAGAGCGGCGACTCGGGCGTGTTCAGATATTTCGGCCCGTCATCGTCGTCGAACAGCTTCCGCGCGCCGAACCCGATCACGTCGCCGGTCAGGTCCTTGATCGGCCACAGCAGCCGCCGCCGGAACCGGTCGATCAGCGACCCCGACCGGGCCGGCTTGGTGAGCCCGGCCGAGTTCAGCTCCTCGGCCGTGAAGCCCTTCTGCCGCAGGTGCTTGGCGAGCGCGTCCCACGAGTCGGGCGCGAACCCACAGCCGTACCGCTCGGCCGCCTCCCGGCCGAAACCACGCTGGGCGAGAAACTCACGCGCCTTGCGCGCACCCGGCGTGCTGAGCTGATCGCGATAGAACTCGGCCGCCGCCACATGCGCCGCCAGCAGCCGCTGCCGATGCCCCGCCTGCGGCCGAGGCGCGCTCGGCGAGTTGTCCGTCTCGTACCGCAGCTGAATCCCGGCCCGCGAAGCCAGCCGCTCCACCGACTCGATGAACGACAGATGCTCCGCGTCCATCAAGAACTTGATCGCGTCCCCACCCTGCCCGCAGCCGTGGCAGTAGTACACGTTCCGGGCCGGGGCGACCGTGAAGGACGGGGTCTTTTCGTCGTGGAAGGGGCACAGGCCCTTCAGGTTGCCGCCGCCCGCCGGGCGTAGCGTTACCGACTCGCTGATGATGTCGGCGATCGACGTCCGGTCGCGGACCAGCGCGATGTCCTCGTCCTTGACCCTGCCCGCCACGGCATACATCCTGCCTCGCGTCAGGCGCGCGCCGCCACCAGGGTCCGGTGCCAGGTCACGGCGGCGTGGTCGGTGAGCGAAGCGACCTGGTCGACCACCACGCGCAGTGCCGCGGCGTCACTCTCGGCAGTCTCATAGAGAGGCCGGAAAACCACATCCAAGCCCGATGGCGTACGCGTCAAAGCGTCCACCAGCTCGACAAGGATCGTCCGCTGCTGCTCGTACCAGTCCTCCGCGGCCCGAGTGCGCATCACGTAGCGCAACGCCATCCCCTTGAGCAGCGCGCACTGGTTACGCACGGTTCGCGGGACGATGAGGTCGGCGTCGTACCGGCGTACGGGATCGGTGCCGTATTTGCTCTGGGTGGCACCCACCGCGGAGGCGACGAAGCGGCCGGTGAGGACGCTGGTCATCCGTTTGAGGGTGACCTGGGCGCCGAACGTGCCGTCGTAGTCTGCGACCGGCGCGACGGCCGGGTCGGCCAGCAGCTGGTCGAGGGCGGCGGCGAGCGCATCGGCCGGCTCGTCGGAGTAGGTGGCGGCGACGTCGGCGCAGAGCTCCGCCCGCTCGGCCGGGTCGTCGAGCAGCGGCCGCAGCGTGAGATATCCGCCGTGCACCCCGTCCTCGACGTCGTGCACGGAGTAGGCGACGTCGTCGGCCCAGTCCATGACCTGGGCCTCGAGGCAGCGCCGCTCGCCGAGCTCGTCGGGGCGCATCCAGTCGAAGACGGGCCGGTCGTCGGCATACACGCCGAATTTGCGCCGGCCGGGCTTGCGGGGCCACGGGTATTTGCTGCACGCGTCGAGGGAGGCCCGGGTGAGGTTGAGGCCGCCGCCGGGGACCTTGGCCTCGAGCCGGGTGAGCACCCGCAGGGTCTGCGCGTTGCCCTCGAAGCCGCCGCAGGGCTGGGCGACCTGGTCGAGGGCCGTTTCGCCGTTGTGGCCGAACGGCGGGTGGCCGAGGTCGTGGGCGAGTCCGGCGACGTCGACGACGTCCGGGTCGCAGCCGAGGCGGGCGCCCATCTCGCGGGAGATCTGAGCCACTTCGAGGGAGTGTGTCAACCGCGTACGCAGAAAATCGTCGGACCCGGCGGTGTGCACCTGGGTCTTGGACGCCAGCCGGCGGAAGCCGGCCGAGTGCAGGACCCGGGCCCGATCCCGCTGGTAGGGGGTTCGTCCGTAGCCGCTGTCCTTGGTCGGTTCCGGTATCCACCGCTGGGCGTCGAACGACGTCATGATCTCAGCCTAAGCGGCCCGTCCCCGTTGCCGATGTAGTAGCCGTGGAGTCCGAATCGCCATCGCGCGGCATCACTGTCGTCGCCCGCCTGCTAGCCATGATCGCGGCCGGTCTGCTCTCCGTGGGACTGGTCGTCGGCTTCGCTTTCTACAGCTCGTCGTCGCAGGCCGATGCCAGCCGGGAGATCGCCCGGGTGAGTGACGGCATGAGCAGCCAGTGGAACGCGGACATGATGCACGATGCATTGCGCGCGGACGTGATGTCGGCGATGTATGCGACCACGGATGCACAGCGTCAGAAGTACGGCGTGGAAGAGGTTGCCGACCACGCCAAGACGATCATCGAGATGTACGACGCGGCCGCGGCCCAGGCGCCGGCGAGCCTGCAGGCGGAGTACGCCGCCGTGCGCCCGCGCCTGCAGGTGTACGCGGATACGGCGTCCGCGCTGGTCGCGACGGCCGCCACCGATCATGCCAAGGCGGAGTCGGAGCTCGGGGACTATCTGACGATCTACTCGGAGCTCGAGGAGAAGCTCGGCGCGCTGGACGACGACATGCTCAAGGCCGTGCAGGCGGCCAGCGACAACGGTGTCTCCAAGGCCAACGAGAGCAACGTGATCATCTTGCTCGCCGGCCTGGCGGGCGCGCTGATCACGGTGCTGGTCGGGCTGCGGACGCTGCGGGTGATCCGCCGGCCGCTGCACCAGATGGTGGCCGGCCTGCGGGCCGCGGCCGACTGCGATCTGACCGTACGGGTGCCGGTGCTGCGCCGGGACGAGCTGGGCGAGATGGCGGGCGCGCTGAACGGGGCGATGGGCGCGCTGCAGGACACGATCGCGGCGACCGCGGCGAGCGTCGGCACCCTGTCGGCGGCCAGCGCGGACCTGCGGGCCCTCGCCGGCGACCTGGACTCGTCGGCCGAGCAGACGTCGGCGCAGGCGCGCAGCGCGGACGTCGCGGCGACCAACGTGTCGACGGCGGTGAACGACATGTCCAGCGCTACCGAGCAGATGGCCTCGTCGATCCGGGAGATCTCGCGGCAGACGGCGACCGCCTCGGCCACCACGAACGAGGCGAACCAGAACGCGGCGAGCACGGCGCAGGCGGTGGCGCGGCTCAGCGACGCGAGCCGGGAGGTCGGCGACATCGTCCGGCTGATCACGAACATCGCCGAGCAGACGAACCTGCTGGCGCTGAACGCGACGATCGAGGCAGCCCGGGCCGGGGAGGCGGGCAAGGGCTTCGCGGTGGTGGCGACCGAGGTGAAGGATCTCGCGCAGGAGACGGCGCAGGCGACCGCGGACATCACCGCGAAGATCTCGGCGATCCAGGAGATGACCTCGGGCACGGCCGACGCGATCGCGGCGATCACCACGGTGATCGAACAGATCGACGACGGTCAGCGCATGATCGCGGCGGCGGTCGAGGAGCAATCGGCGACCACCGATCTGATGTCCCGCAACGTGACCGAGGTGTCGACGGCGGCCGCCGAGATCAGCGGGACGGTGTCGAACATCACCCGGTCGACGGAGGCGACGGCCGAGGGCGCGAACACGACCCGCGGCTCGGCCGAGCTGGTGAGCTCGGCGGCCGGCGAGATCGAGACCCTGATGAGCCGCTTCCGGTACTAGGCCTTACTGGGCCTTCTTGGCGCTGAGCACGCAGAACTCGTTGCCCTCCGGGTCGGCGAGCACGACCCAGGGCACGTCGCGCTGGCCGATGTCGACCGGCCGGGCGCCCATGTCGACGAGACGCTCGACCTCGGCCTCCTGATCCTCCGGGCGCAGGTCGAGGTGCAGCCGGTTCTTGACCGTCTTGGGGTCAGGATCCCGGCCGAAGAGCAGGCCGGGCAGCTCGTCGGGGGCACGGCGGATCTCCACCTCGTCCGGCGCCTCGTGCACGATCACGTACCCGAGCGCTTCGGCCCACCAGCGGGCCAGCCGGTGTGGATCGTCAGCGTCCACGACGACCTGTTCCCAGCTGATCGGCATATGGCCGCCTCCTTATCGAAAAGTGACGATCATGTTACGCGCACTGGGCCGCGGGAGGCGGGCGACCATGACGCACAGCGGGTGCGACCGGTCGTCGCAGGGTCGCCGCAGGATGGCCCACGGTGACGGGCGACCGTCACCGCGAGGGTTTGACAAGCGCTGCGAGGCATAGGGCAGGGGGAAAGGTGCCCGGCGTCGATCACTGTTTACAGGAGGCCATGGCGATTCCTGGCGCTGTCGGAGCCAGCATCGTCGACTACACCACCGGCTTCCCGGTCGCCACGACGGGAGCCGCACCGAACTCCGACCACGAGGCCGCCGCGGCCGGCACGGCGGACGTGGTGCAGGCCGCGAACAGTCGCTCGCTGTTCGTCTCGGCCCTGCCGCACGACCTGCTCGAAGACCTGATCATCACGACCGCCGGGGGCTACCACCTGCTCCGCCTCGTGCAGACCGACTTCGACAGCCGGCTGGTCCTCTACGTCTGGCTCGACCGGATGCTGGGCAACCTCGCGGTGGCCCGCCACCGCATGCAGAAGCTGGCCGACGACCTGGTCGCCGGCTGAACCCCGATTTGGAGAACGTGTGACCTCCTCGAAGACCGCCGCCCCCGGGCGCCTGCTCGCGCAGGTGGCCGGTGAGCGGCAGACCGGTGCCCTGGTGGTCGGTGGCCACCCGGGCGGCGCGGTCTACGTCCTCGAGGGCCGGGTCATCTACGCCGAGTCGCCGGCCGCGCCGGGCGTGGGCGAGCTGCTCACCGCGTCCGGCCGGCTGGCCGGCCGGACCTGGCAGAACGCGCTCGACCGGGGTACCTCCGGCGCACAGGTGGGCCGGCTGCTGGTCGAGCAGGGCCACCTCACCCAGGGCGAGCTGGAGCTGTGCGTGCTCGGGGCGATCTACGACGCGGCGTACTTCGCACTGTCGCCGGCCGACGCGCCGGTCGAGTTCCTCGGCGGCGCCACGCACTGGCTCGGCCCGGTCGTGCACGTGGATCCGGCCGCGGTCGCCCGGGAGGTGCGCCGGCGCGCCCGGCTGCTCGACGACATCTTTCCCGACGCGCGGGTGGACACGGCGATCGTCTCGCCGATCGCCCGGCCGCCGCGCGAGCGGATCTCGGTGACCGCACCGCAGTGGGAGCTTCTGGTGCACGCCGACGGCCAGCGGACCCCGGCGGATCTCGCCTTTCTGCTGGGAAAGGCGGGCTACGCGACCATCCAGGAGCTGCGCCGGCTCGCGGCCGCGGGTCTGCTCGAGCTTCCGGAGGTACGCGGAGAGGCGCCCGAGTTCGTGCGGCTGCCCCGGGCTCGCGGGACGGCGGTGGACGTGCGCCGCCCGCAGGTCCGCCCGGATGACTCCCCGACCGTCCCCGTCATCACGGGAGTGCGCCCCGCCGCCCCCGATCCCCCCGCTCCGACCCCGGCGCCCTCGCCGGCTCTCACCGAGGAGACCAGTGCCAACGGGACGGTGTATCGCCCGCCCCGGCTGGCCCGCCGTAAACCCGGCGCGAAACTGCCGAAAGAGGTGGCCGGCGAGACGCCTCCGGCCCACCCCGGCACCGACGAAGTCCTGCTGAAACGCATCCGAACCGCATTGAGGGCCTTGCGGTGACGCGCGCGCCTCCGACCTTCCGACGAGAAAGAGAGACCGAGGATGACGGTCGATCCGGCGGTGCTCGAGGAGCTCAACCGCCTGCGTGCCAGGGTGCCGGAGCTCTCCGGCAGCGTGCTCGCCACCACCGACGGGCTGGTGGTCGCGCACGACGCGCACGGCATCGAGCCGGACGGCCTCGCCGCGCTGGCCGCCGCGCACCTCGCGCTGGCCCGGCGGTTCGCCCACGCGGTGAACCACGGCGAGCTGCGGGAGTCGGTGGTCGAGTGCGATCGGGGCTACATCACCACGTACACCGCGGGCCCGACCGCCCTGCTCACCTTGGTCACCTCCGGCGACGCGAACCTCGCCATGGTCCACCTCGAGGCGCGGCGATGCGTACGCCGTCTGGTCCGGATCCTCGCGATCGAGGCCAAACCTCAGCCGCAGACCCGCGCGGAGATACCCACGCAGGCCGGCCCGTCGGCGCCGCTGGCGCGGCGCACACCGATGGCCACCCTGCCCAACAACGCCCGGCGCCGGCAGGCGACGGGTTGACCCAAACCCGCGGCATCCGCCGCGACCTCACCGGTACCGCCACTCAACGGCGGACCGCCATCCCACCGCAAACGGAGGACCTTCCATGGGCGACATGGACACCGCACTCAAGGAAATCATGGAGATCGACGGCGCGGTCGGCGTCGCCCTCGTGGACCACACGAGCGGCATGGCGCTGGGCACCGTCGGCGGCGGCAAGGAGCTCGACCTGACGGTCGCCGCGGCCGGCAACACGGACGTGGTCCGGGCCAAGCTGCGGGCGATGGAGATGCTCAACATCTCCGAGAAGATCGAGGACATCCTCATCACGCTGGACAGCCAGTACCACATGATCCGCCCGCTGACGAGCCGGGCGGGCAAGGGCCTGTTCCTCTACCTGGCCCTGCGCCGCGACCGCGCCAACCTGGCGATGGCCCGCCACCAGCTCAGGCGCATCGAGAACGACCTCGACGTCTGACCCGGTCCCGCCATGCCCGCTCCCGGCGGGGAGGGCCAGGATCGCCCTCCCCGCCTTTCGGGCGGAGTGGTAAAGCTACGGATCAGTACGGCTGGGGGTTCTTGTGGCCGCCGCCGAAGGTCTCCAGAAGGATCTCCCGCTCGCCGTCGGTGAGGTTGGTGTCGATCAGCTTGCTGTGCTCACCGAAGCCGTGGAAGCGCTCGCCGAGCCGGTCCAGGTTGCCCTCGTCGGTGACCAGGAACAGCGCCGACGTGCCCTCGGTGATCTGGGTACGGATCGTCTCCAGCTGTTCCTTCGAGATGCCGGCGCCCTCGGTCGCCTTGCTGAGTGCTCCGATCGCGGCGCCGACCGCGCCACCGATCACCGGCACCAGAAAGAGCGTGCCGGCCAGCAGGCCCCAGAGTGCTCCCCAGCCGGCGCCGTGCCACACGGTGTCGCGGCCGTGATGCATCTCCGGCTTCGAAGCGCCTTGCGGCCAGGTGACCACCGCGTGGTCGAGCACCTTGACCAGCTGCTCAGCCTGCGCGTCCTTGAGCTGCTCGGACGCGTGCTGCGCGCCGTCGGGGTTGTCGAACTTCCACACCGTAAACGTCGTCATGTCGCGCTCCTGAAGAAAGACTCGGGGCTGAGACTCATGCTCGGTGGCATCGATGCCCCGCCCCTCATCCCGGGCGGACGAAATCTCACCTCCGGCCCGCGGCCAGCACCGCCGTCAACACCAGCGGGATGCCAGCGACCGCGAACAGCAGCGGCAGCGGCACGGGCAGGCCGAACCCGGCGTAGAGGACCACCGCGAACACCTCGGCGCCGAAACCGCTCACCGACAGGACCGTGGTCCGGGCCGGACCGGTGATCTCGTCCTGGAGGCTCGTCTCGGCGCGGATCATGGCGAACTGCAGCAGGCCGAACGCCGCGGACACGAGGGCCATGCCGGCGAGATGCGGGATGAGGGCTCCGACGGCGATCAGCGCCGCCGCCGCGGCGACAACCGGGGAAAGAGACGCGGCGTAGCGTCCGGCGAGCGCGCTTCCCGCGGCCATCGCCAGTGCAGTGAGGGCATACAGCAGCGGTACGCCTGCCGTCGGCGCGCCCTTGTCGCGGGCGAGGAGCGGGAGGTACTCGTCGAGGGCGGTGAATCCGGGCAGCAGCGCGGCGATCGCGACGGCCAGGATCGTGCGCCGGTTCTTCACCGACTCGCGCAGCCCCGAGCGCAACAGGTGCAGATATCCGCCGGCTTCGTCCTCGTCGACCTCTCCCGACGTACGGGAATCGGGAAGTTTGAGGGCGAGGAGACCGCCCAGAGTGACCACCGCGACGCTCAGGATGCCCACGAGGTGGTAGCCGCCCACGGCGAACACCGGCGTCGCCAGCAGCGTGGCGGCGAGCATGGCCAGGATGCCCACCGTGCCCGCGCGGCCCATGATCTTGGCGTAGTCGTCGCCGGCCAGGTCATAGACGAGCGCTTCGAGCGTGCCGGAGCAGAGGGCACCGCCCAGTCCCCACAGCACGAAGCCGAGCGCGAACCCGGGGAAGGCCGGCCAGATCAGCCACAGCGCGTAACCGGCGGCGGTGAGGACCTCACCGATCGCGTAGAGGCCGCGACGGGACCAGGCGTCGGCCAGCGCGCCGGAGGGCACCTCGAAGGCGAACGAGACCACCGACCAGATCGCGAACAGCGTGGAGATCTCACCGGTGGACAGGCCCGCGTCGGCGAACAGCAGCGCGTAGACCGGGTAGAGCAGGACTCCGTCCGAGCAGGCACGGACGGCGTAAAGGAGCCGATGTCACTTTCAGATGGGGTGCATGCGTCCATGCTCCCGCGCCGGTCAAGCCAATTCGGCCTCGTCGGCAGCCGCGCGGCCGGACTCCCATCCCTCCAGGCTGTCGACGCGGCTTCCGCGAGTTTTGACCGTACGGGGGAAAGCGCGCGCCGCCGCCTCACGAACTTGCAGGTCACGCCCGCGCAGCACGGGCAACAGGTCGGTGTGCTGGGCGATCTCGTGCCGAGTCGCCCGGGTCAGCCGCTCGCCGATGCGCACCGCGTACGCGACCAGGAAACTGCGCCGGAACGTCTTGATCCGCGCCTTGCCCTTGACCGGCTCGTCGCGCGCCATCGCCCGGTTGGCCTGCACGAGGAGTGACGTGTACAGCAACTCGACCGCGTCGATGTCCGCGTCGAACCCGAACACCGTGCTGAAGGCGAGCTCCGGCGACCACACGGTGTGACAGTGGTTGGCCCGCGCGACCGCGTCGAGCAGGCTCGCCTTCTCGCTCTCGTAGGGGTGATCGACCCCCACCCGCCGGGCGAGCGGCATCTCGCCGGGCGCCGCGGCCTGTACCTCCTCGATGCTGTGCCGCGCGATCAGCTCCTGCGCCTTGGCCGAGAACGCCTCCGCCTCGGCCGGGAAGTCGGTGGACTCGGCCTTCGCGAGGAGCGCCCGCACCCGCTCGAGCACCCGGTTGTCGGCCCCGCGCAGCCTCGTCGCGGGCGCGTCCCCCGGCGCCGGGATCAGCTTCTCGATGGCCGGCAGCCGGCGCAGCTCGAGCACCAGCCCCAGCCCCGCGTCGAGCCGCTTGACCCGGTCGGTCCGGCCCCTTGGCGTCGGCAGCTCTTCGGCCTGAGCCCGCCACCGCGGATCGATGTCCAGAAATTTCGGTATATAGGCGTGGATGGCGTCGACGACCAACTCGGCCCGCAGCGGATTTCCCAGCCGGGCGATCACTCGATAGAGCTCTGCCGGCTGCCAGCCGCCCTTTATCAGCCGATCGACTCCTGCGGCCACGGCGGCCTGAAGCTCGGCGTCGGTTTCCCTCGCCGGCGCCACCGTCAGCGCGTCCAGGCCGTCCTCGTAGCTGAGAGTCCCCCGCAGCACGTCCTGGATCGTCGTCATCCGCCGGACTCGTCGGTTTCGGCGCCCTCGGGGACCGTGTCGTCGTCGCGGGTGTCGAGCCAGCCGTACGGGAGGCTGACCTTGCCGGGAGCATTGACGCGGCCGCGGGGCTGGCCGAGGGCCTCGGCCGGGAACGGCAGCGAGGGGTCGAGCTTTTCGAGCAGGTCGTCGAGCTCGGCCAGGGACGAGATCATGGCGAGGCTGCGGCGGAGGTCGCCGCCGACCGGGAAGCCCTTCAGGTACCACGCGACGTGCTTGCGGAAGTCGGCACAGCCGTGCCGCTCGTCGCCGAGGGCGTCGACCAGCAGCTCGGCGTGGCGGGACATGATCTTCGCGACCTCGCCGAGGGCCGGCAGCACCGGGCGGTAGCTCGCACCCTGCGTGAACGCGGCCTCCAGATCGGCGAACAGCCACGGCCGGCCCAGGCAGCCCCGGCCCACGACCACGCCGTCGACGCCGGTCTGCTCGACCATGCGCAGCGCGTCCGAGCCCTCCCAGATGTCGCCGTTGCCGAGCACCGGCACGTCGAGGGCCTGCTTGAGGGTCGCGATCGCGTCCCAGTCGGCGCTGCCGGAGTACCGCTGCTCGGCCGTGCGCGCGTGCAACGCCACGGCGGCCACGCCGGCCTCCTGCGCGATCAGGCCCGCTTCCACGTACGTCAGATGGTCGTTGTCGATGCCCTTGCGCATCTTGATCGTCACCGGAATCCCGAACGGCCGCGCCGCCTCGACCGCCCGCGAAACGATCCGCCCGAAGAGCCGCCGCCGCCACGGCAGGGCCGACCCACCGCCCCGCCGCGTGACCTTGGGCACCGGACAGCCGAAGTTGAGGTCGATGTGATCGGCCAGCCCGTCCTCACCGACCATGCGCACGGCTCGCGCCGTCACCTCCGGGTCGACCCCGTAGAGCTGAAGGCTGCGAAACCCCTCATCCTCCGCGAACGCGATCATCTTGAGCGTCTTCGGAATCCGCTCGACCAGCGCCCGGGTAGTGATCATCTCGCACACGTAGACCCCGCCGCCCTGCTCCCGGCAGAGCCGCCGAAACGCCACGTTCGTGATCCCCGCCATCGGCGCCAGCACGACGGGCGGGTTCACAGCGTGGTTTCCGAGCATCAGGGGCAAAGTCACGCCCTCAAGCGTGCCATGCCCCCAGCACCCACCGAAAACCAACCGATGCCCACCTCCTCAGGGCCTGTCTCGCAACACCGCCGCTGTCCGGCATTGCCGCTCGATCCAGGCTCGGGTTACCGGGCAGATCCAATCGGTCACCTCCAGAGCGATGGCCTGGATGTCGGCGATAGGCCGATTGAACATGGGCTCATAGTGGGCGATGCGATTGCGTGCCAGATGCAGGACTTCGACCGCATCGTGTATGACCCGACGCCGACGCTGCCCGGGGAAGACCTGGTGAAGGGTCTGCCGCCAGAGCGTCGTGTCGTAATGGCTGGTCAGCAGAAACCGCCAGAAGCCGAAGGACAGTTCGGCGACGATGCGACCTGGCGTCTCGGTGCGCCGACCATGCTGACTCACGCGCAACTGTGCGACGCGAATGGCATCAGCATGGCGCGAGTGAAGCAGATGGCCCGCGTCTCGATACCACCGCGGCTCGCCGAATCGCCGGGTCGACCACGCCGTCAAGTTCTGGTGGATCGCGTTACGCAGAACCACCTCGACATGCCCGAGCGTTGTCGCGAGCGCCGCCGCCAGTTCGGCGTTCCAGACGTAGAGGTCGAGAGCCGCGGCCGCGCCGTCACCTCCGGCGATGACGTACGGAGTTAGCCTTTCCGGTGAAAGTCGATCCGTCATGACCGCTATTTCGGTTAAATCCGTATGCATCCCCTAGTCCCCTCCCCCGTCGTGCGTTAGGCTTGCCACAGGAACCCCGGACAGCCTCTGCCTCGGCATGCGGCCGGGGTCTTTTCTTGCCCGGAGCCCGCTCGCCACGGAAGCATTCTAGGCGCGCGACAAGCTGACGCGAAGCAAGCGCGCCGTCGATATGCGAGCGCGTCGCTCGTCTGGCAGAGTCGGCCGGGTGAGTGACGGGATGGGGCCTCGGCGGCTGGTTGTCGTGTTCGAGTCGCCGGTGGCGGAGGCAATGCTGCGGCTCGCCGTGGAGGTGGGCTTTCAGGCCGTGCTCGTGGAGCCGGACGAGACGCGCCTGCAAGGGACGCCGCGGCCGCACGGTGATCTGTTCGTGCATGACCTCGACGCCGCGCACCTCGATGACAGCACCGACGTCGTGCTGAGCGACCACCACCGGGCCGAGATCGGCGAGGTGCTCAAGGAAGCGCTCGCCAAGAACACCCGGTGGATCGGGATTCTCGGGAAGCCGACCATCGAGGGGCCGCACGTCCAGATGCTGCGCGACCTGGACGTGCCGGAGGATCAGATCGCGCGGGTGCACCGCCCGATCGGCCTCAACATCGGGGCGAAGACCCCGGCCGAGATCGCCATCGCGACCCTGGCCGGGCTCATCGCCGACCGGAACGACCGACCGGGCGGAACGACCTTCTAACAGCCGGGCAGGCGCCGCAGCAGGTAGTCCTCCACCTGCGACAACGCGACCCGCTCCTGCTTCATCGTGTCGCGGTCGCGGATCGTCACCGCGTCGTCGGTCAGGGTGTCGAAGTCGACGGTGACGCAGAACGGGGTACCGATCTCGTCCTGCCGGCGGTAGCGCCGGCCGATCGCCTGCGAGTCGTCGAACTCGACGATCCAGCGCTTGCGCAGGTCGGCGGCGAGGCCGCGGGCCTTGGGCGACAGCTCCGGGTTGCGTGACAGCGGCAGCACCGCCACCTTGATCGGCGCGAGCCGCGGGTCGAAGCGCATGACCGTGCGCTTGTCGACGCCGCCCTTGGTGTTGGGCGCCTCGTCCTCGTCGTACGCCTCGAGGAGGAAGGCCAGCACCGCGCGGGTGAGACCGGCCGCCGGCTCGATCACGAACGGCATCCAGCGTTCCTGCTTCTCCTGGTCGAAGTAGGAGAGGTCGACGCCGGAGTGCTTGGAGTGAGTGGACAGATCGAAGTCTGTCCGGTTCGCGATGCCCTCCAGCTCCGCGAACTCCGTGCCGCCGAACTGGAAGCGGTACTCGATGTCGACCGTCCGCTTCGAGTAGTGCGACAGCTTCTCGCGAGGGTGCTCGTAGAAGCGCAGGTTCGACTCCGACAGGCCGAGATCGCGATACCAGTTCCAGCGCTCCGAAAGCCAGTACTCGTGCCACTGCTCGTCGCTGCCGGGCTCGACGAAGAACTCCATCTCCATCTGCTCGAACTCACGCGTACGGAAAATGAAATTGCCCGGGGTGATCTCGTTGCGGAAGCTCTTGCCCACCTGGGCGATGCCGAACGGCGGCTTCTTGCGGGCCGCGGTCGCCACGTTGTTGTAGTTGACGAAGATGCCCTGCGCGGTCTCGGGCCGCAGGTAGTGCAGGCCCTCGGCGCTCTCGGTCGGGCCCAGGTACGTCTTCATCAGGCCGTTGAACATCTTCGGCTCGGTGAAGGTGCCCTTGTTGCCGCAGTTCGGGCAGTTGATCTCCTGCAGCGAGGACGGCAGCGAACCGTGCTTGGCCTCCCACGCCTCCTCGAGGTGGTCGGCCCGGAACCGCTTGTGGCAGGACTGGCACTCGGTGAGCGGGTCGACGAACGCTTCGAGGTGGCCGGACGCGGCCCACACGTCGCGGGCCAGGATGACGGCGGAGTCGAGGCCGACGATGTCGTCACGCTGCTGCACCATGGTGCGCCACCACTGGCGGCGGACGTTCTCCTTCAGCTCCACGCCCAGCGGACCGTAGTCCCAGGCCGAGCGGGTTCCTCCGTAGATCTCGCTGGAGGGGAAGACGAAGCCTCGGCGCTTGGCCAGGCTGACGACGGCATCGATACGGTCGGCAGGCATGTTCCTCCTACGCCGGCTGGGTGTCGGCGAAGAAATTCGAAAGGATCGGGACGAAGTGCGAGATTACTCCCCGATATCGCACACCTCGAAAGCGCCCGTCTCGCTGTCCACACCCAGGTACGCCTCGACCTCGGCGCTGCTGCCGTCGCCGTAGGTGGCGTCGACCGGCACGGTGCCGGTCAGCAGGTCCAGCTTGCCGATCCGGTACGCCTCGATGGTCGGCTCGATCGAGACCCGGGCCCGGAACTCGGCCGGGCTCTCGTCGGTCTGCGCGTCGTCGCAGAGCAGGTTGTACGCCTCGTCGTACTTCTTGTCGCGCAACGCGTTCAGGTACGAGCTGACGGCGGCCCGGGCGCGTTCCTGGTACGCCCCGTTGGCGGTGGCGCCGATGCCGATCACCGCGGTCGCGCCGATGCCGCAGAACAGCACGACAACGCCGATGGAGATGCCCACGGCCCAGCCGGTGCGCTTGCCACGGCCCTCGACCGGCGGGGCCGGGAACGGCGGTTGGACGCCGGGGCCCTGCGGTGGTGCGGGAACGTGAGGCGCCGTCGTCATACCGCCAGATTAGTCGTCAGCGCCATGGCTCGGCGGCCCGGTCGCTGGGGGTCACGACGACCTGCCCGCCCGGCTCGGCGCTCGCCAGGGTCTCGAACGCGGACGGCTCGTCGACCGACTCGGAGAGCAGCGGGGTCGCGTGCACCTTGACGTCGAAACCACCCAGGGCGCGTCGGTAGGCTCCGACCGACTCCCACTCGGTCACCAGGGTCCAGTGGGCGGGGTCGTCGAGGGCGCGGGTGAGCCGTCCGGAAAGATAGCCGGGGCGTTCGGCCAGCGCGGTGAGCGCGGCGTGCGCCCGCAGCACGAAGCCGTCCTGCGTGTCCGCCGGGACGACGAAGCGGTTGAGCACGAGCATGCGACGAGCGTACGCAGCGCGAGGAGGCGACACGGTGGCACCGTCCGAAAACCTGCTGCGCCGGCTGGCCCGGGTGAACCCGACGACGGCGTTCCTCGTGGCCCTCTTCCTGATGCTGGCCGGCCTGTTCCTGCCGGGAATCGTCGGCGCCGCCCTGCTGTTCGTCCTGGGCGCCGGCCTGGCCACGCTGACGTTCACGACCTGGCCGGTGCAGTCGCCGTCGACCCGCGCCCTGCGCGTGGTGATGCTCGTTCTCCTGCTGGCCGGGGTGGTCACCAAGGCGCTCTCGTAAAAACCCATGCGCTTTTGACAATCATTATCATTGTCGGAGACAGTGGGTGGTATGCCCCGCGCCCTGCTTGCCGTGCTCCTGACGCTCGCCGTCGCGGCCGGTTGCGCCGGGCGGGCGTCCGCGAGCGGCTTCTCCGGCGGGAAGCTCAGCGTGGTCACGGCGTTCTATCCGTTGCAGTTCCTCAGCGAGCGGATCGGGGGCGACACGGTGACCGTCACGAACCTCACCAAGCCGGGCGCCGAGCCGCACGACGTCGAGCTCAACCCGCGTCAGGTCGCCCAGGTCGCCGACGCGGGCCTCGCGGTCTATCTCAAGGGCTTCCAGCCGGCCGTCGACGAGGCCATCGGCCAGGAGGCGAAGGGCCGCTCGTTCGACGTGTCGAGCGTGGTCGAGCTTCAGCCGTTCAACGCGGACAGCGACGAGAGCGGGATGGATCCCCACGTGTGGCTCGATCCGGTGCGTTTCGCGACAATCGCCGAGAAGCTGGGCGAGAGGCTCGCGACCGCCGATCCCGCGCACGCCGCCGACTACCGCGTCCGGGCCCAAGAAGTTCAAGATCAACTTCAAGCCCTCCAGCAGACGTACGCGCGGAGCCTGGCGACCTGCGAGCGACGCGAGATCGTCACCAGCCACGAGGCGTTCAACTACCTGGCCACCCGTTACGGCCTGACCCAGGTCGGGATCACCGGCATCTCGCCCGAGGCCGAGCCCTCCCCGCGCCGCCTCGGCGAGGTGGCCCGCGAGGCCCGGGCGACCGGCACCACCACGATCTTCTTCGAGACCCTGGTCAGCCCCAAGGTCGCCGAGACCATCGCCCGCGAGGTCGGCGCCCGCACCGCCGTGCTCGATCCGCTCGAGGGCCTGACCGACCCGAGCGCCGACTACTTCACCGTCATGCGGGCCAACCTTTCCGCACTCACCGAGGCATTGGGGTGCAGCTCATGAGCGTCGTCGACGTACGCCGGCTGGCCGTGGGATACGACGGCCGGGAGATCCTGCACGACGTCTCGATGTCGGTGCGCGGCGGCGAGGTCGTCGCGATCCTGGGCGCCAACGGCTCCGGCAAGTCCACGCTGATCCGCACGATCCTCGGGCTGGTGCCGACCACGCGCGGCGAGATCGACCTGTTCGGCACCCCGCAGCGCAAGTTCCGCGACTGGGCCCGGGTCGGCTACGTCCCGCAGCGGCTCGGCGCCGGCTCCGGTGTGCCCGCCACGGTCGGCGAGGTCGTCGCCTCCGGCCGGCTGGCCCGCCGCGGCATCTTCCGCCCGTCCGGCTCGGCCGACAAGAAGGCGGTCCGGGAGGCGCTGACCGCCGTGGGCCTGCTCGACCGCATCGGCGACCCGGTCGCCACGCTCTCCGGCGGCCAGCAGCAGCGCACGCTGATCGCCCGCGCCCTGGCCGGCCACCCCGACCTGCTGGTCCTCGACGAGCCGACCGCCGGGGTCGACGCGGCCAGCCAGGAGGCGTTCGCCGCGGCGCTCGGCAAGTTCGCGGCCGGCGGCGGCACGATTCTGCTGGTGGCGCACGAGCTCGGCCCGCTGCGCCCGCTGATCGAACGGGCGATCGTCGTGCACGAGGGCCACATCGCCCACGAGGGCGTCCCGCCCGAGCCGGCCGGCCACCACGCCGACCCCGGTCACGACCACCTGCACCCGCACGCCGCCCCGGAGAAGGACAAGATCTGCGTGGCCCCCACCGACCGAATCACGGCCGTCTAGTGGACCTTTTCGTCTACGACTTCATGATCCGCGCGCTGGTCGGCGCGCTCGTGATCGGCCTGGCCGCCCCGGCGCTCGGCATCTACCTGGTGCAACGCCGGCTGTCGCTGATCGGCGACGGCATCGGTCACGTGGCGCTCACCGGCGTCGGCGTCGGCCTGCTGCTGCACCACTCCCCCGTGATCAGCGCGGTGATCGTCTCGGCGGCGGGCGCGGTCGGCATCGAGCTGATCCGCCAGCGCGGACGCACCTCCGGCGACCTGGCGCTGGCGCTGCTGTTCTACGGCGGCATCGCGGGCGGCGTGGTGCTGGTCGGTCTCTCCGACGACAGCAGCAACGCCAACCTCATGCAGTACCTGTTCGGTTCGCTGATCACAACCTCGCCGCAGGACCTCGTGGTGATCACCATCCTGGGCGTGGCCGTGCTGCTGGCGATGACCGCGTTCCGACCGGCCCTGTTCGCGGTCTGCAACGACGAGGAGTACGCCCGGGTCAGCGGCCTGCCGGTGCGCACGCTCAACCTGCTGATGGCGGTGACGACGGCGGTCACGGTGACGATTGCCATGCGTACGGTCGGATTGTTGTTGGTTTCCGCCTTGATGGTCGTCCCGGTGGCCGCGGCCCAGCAGGTGACCCGGGGTTTCCGCAGCACCATGGGCCTGGCCATGGTGATCGGCCTCGGCGCCGCCGGCGCCGGCGTGGCCGTTTCCGCCGAGATCGACACCGCGCCCGGCGCCACCACGGTGATCCTCGCGCTCGGCGCGTTCGTGCTGATCTCGCTGGGCGGCGGCCTGGTGCGGACCCTGCGCCGGCGCGCGCACCAGCCGCGAGAGGTGGAGCCACCGGATGTTGTGTTGCAGAGCTGAGCGGTGCCGCGCGATAAATTGGCGGGAACGATGACGACGACCGGGTATGAGGCCTACGAGTCGGCCGGGGAGCTGCTGCGTGCCCTCTCCGCGCCGATCCGCGTCGCGATCGTCGCCGAGCTGGGCGTCGGCGAGCGCTGCGTGCACGAGCTGGTGGAGAAACTGGGTGCACCGCAGCCCCTCGTCTCACAGCATCTGCGGGTGCTGCGCGGCGCCGGCGTGGTGCGAGGTGCGCGCCGGGGCCGCGAGATCGCATACTCGCTGGTGGACGATCATGTCGCGCACATCGTCGCCGACGCCGTCAGCCACGCGAGGGAGGTCCGATCGTGAACACCGAGTCGCCGGCGCAGCGCAACACCAGGCAGCGCAGCGCGGTCAGCTCCGTCCTCAACGAGGTCGAGGGCTTCAACAGCGCCCAGGATCTGCACGCCAGACTGCGCGAGCGCGGCGAGCGCGTCGGCCTCACCACGGTGTACCGCACGCTGCAGGGCCTGGCCGACGCCGGCGAGATCGACGTGATGCGGCCGCCCGGCGGCGAGCACCTCTACCGCCGCTGCAGCCAGGGCCATCACCACCACCTGGTGTGCCGGGCGTGCGCCCGGGCGGTCGAGGTGGAGGGCCCGGCCGTCGAGACGTGGGCGGAGAAGGTCGCCGCCCAGCACGGCTTCGCCGAGGTCTCGCACACGATGGAGATCTTCGGTACCTGCCCGGAGTGCGCGGCCAAGCGCTGACCTTCTCCACATGGGACGCTCTGTGCGTGAAGCTCTACGCCGAGCGGGTCCCCACCGCCACCCGTCAACTGCTCACCGACATCGCCGTCGTGGTCTGGGTCTACCTGTGGATCAGGGCAGGGCTCTGGGTGCACGACATCGTGCAGAAACTCGCCGTGCCGGGCCAGAAACTGGAGAGCGCGGGCGGCGGCATCGCCGACAACCTGGCCGACGCGGGCAGCAAGGTCAACCGGGTGCCGCTGGTCGGTGACCAGCTGGTCCGGCCGTTCAACGGGGCCGCCGACGCGGCGCGGGCCATCGCCGACGCCGGGCGCCAGCAGCAGGCGATCGTCGACCAGATGGCCCTGGTCCTGGCGATCCTCGCGGTCTCCGTACCCCTTGCTCTCGTGCTTTTTCTCTGGCTTCCGCTTCGGTTGCGGTGGATGCATCGGGCGGCCGTGGCCACGTCCGTACGCTCCGAGCCCGCCGGACGCGACCTGCTCGCTCTGCGCGCCCTGGCCGGCCAGCCGCTGGACAAACTCACGAGACTCGGCCCGGACATCGCGCAGAGCTGGCGCAACGGCGACGCCGAGGCGGTCGACGCGCTGGCCGCCCTCGAGCTCAGGCACCTGGGTCTGACCGTGTCGGGTCGTCGCCGATGAGCAGCTCCTCTTCCTCCTCGTCCTCCTCGTCGATCCAGCTGTGCCTGTAGAGCGGGATCCCGGCCCAGAAGGTGAGGAACCACAGCGCCGCGGCCGTACCCAGGATGATCGCGATCGGGCGGCTGAGCAGGTAGTCGACGATCAGGACGATGCTGCTCACCATCGAGATCAGCGTGAAGGCGAGGCCGCCGGTGACCATCCGGTGCGCGTACCGGACCAGCTCGGGCTTGCGGCCCTGGCGGAACAGCGCGCGGTGGAAGGCGACGGGCGAGATGAGCATCGCGGCGGCCGCCGCCGCCGCGAGCAGGGCGACCACGTACAGGTCCCGCTGGAAACTCGAGGCGTGCGGGAAGCCGGCGCTGAACGGCAGCGTGAGCAGGAACGCGAAGAGGATCTGCACGCCGGTCTGCGCCACCCGCAGCTCCTGGAGCAGGTCGGCGAAGTTGCGGTCCCAGCGGTGCTTCTCGTTCTCCTGACTGAGCCGGAGCCGCGCGGGCGGTTTCATGCCGGCCGGATCCGGGCCAGCGCGCAGTCGGCGACGGACTCCGCGGCCTGCTCGGGCGCCCAGTGGCTCACCCCGCGCAGCACCACCAGCTCGAAATCGGCCTCGACCCAGTCCCGGGTGCGCAGAGCCGCGGTGCGCGCGACGACCCCGTCGCGGTCCGGCCAGATGTACGTGGTCGGCACGGTGATCACCTGCACGGCGCCGAGATCGGGGCCATGCAGGCCGCGGTACCAGTTCAGGCCGCCGGTCAGCCGGCCCGGGTCGTGGCGCATCGCGTCGACGTACAGCTTCGCGCGGTCGCCGATCGGGCGCAGCATCGCCTTGAGCGCCGCACCGCCGCCGGCCAGCAGGAACCGCTCGGCGATCGGCGAGCGGAACAGCGCGAAGTAGGCGAACCGGGCGCGCTGGCTGGGACGGACCCGCATCGCGAGCTGCAGCGCCTTCGGGTGCGGCACGGAGATCGCGGTGAGCGAGCGGACCCGCTCGGGGTGCAGCGCGGCGAGCAACCAGGCGACCTGCGCTCCCCAGTCGTGGCCGATCACGTGCGCCGACTCGAGGCCGAGCGCGTCGAGCACGGCGACCGCGTCGGCGGCCGGTTCGGTGATGCCGTAGGCGGACACCTCCTCAGGGCGCGCGCCGGGCGAGTATCCGCGCTGGTCGAGGGCGTACGTGCGCAGGCCGGCCTCGTGCAGTCGGGGCAGGATGAGGTCGAACTCGCGGTGGTCCTGCGGGAAGCCGTGCAGCAGGAGCACCGGTTCGCCGTCCTCCGGCCCACCCTCGAAGACGTCAAAGGTGAGCCCCCGCGCTTTGATCTCCATGTCTGTGATCACTCCCTCGCTGTTCCCCGGCCGCCACCGGTGTTAGCGTCATCGAAACACATGCAGCGAAGCTTGTTCGCGACGGCGGAGATCAGGTGCATCGCCTACGCGATACGCGGGTCAAGGTTGGTCGCGAACAAGCTTCGATCCGACAGGGGAGCGCACAGCGCTGAGAGTGCGGGGAAACCCGCAGACCCTCGTACCTGATCTGGGTAATGCCAGCGCAGGAAGCTCGGTCTTTTCTCCAGCCGCGCCGCGAGAGCGGCGTGCGTCTCCTCCCGGTACCCGCTGGGAGGCAAACCATGGCAACCACCAATCGATGGCGAACTATAGATATCGTCATCGCCTCAATCGTCGGGGTCGCGTTCGGCGTCATCTTCTGGGCGTGGAACCTGCTCTGGAACGGGCCCGCCGACGCCATCCCCCTTCCCGGCCGCGCCGTGCTCTACGGCATGTGGCTGGTCCCGGCCGTGCTCGGCGCGCTGATCGTGCGCAAGCCCGGCGCCGCCTTCTACACGCTGACGCTCGCCTCGCTGGTCTCGGTGGCGATCGGCACGAGCTGGGGTTGGACCCTTGTGGTGCAGGGTCCGCTCGAGGCGCTCGGCGCCGAGGTGATCTTCGCGGCGTTCGCCTACAAGGTCTACAACCTGCCGGTGGCGATGCTCGCCGGCGCGAGCGCGGGCGTCGTGGCCTCGGTGTACGACGCGTTCGTCTGGTACCCCGGGTACTCCTGGGCCACCTTCCGGATCCCCTACATCCTGATCACCGCCGCGTCGTCCCTGGTGGTCGCCGGTCTCGGCAGCGTGCTGCTGGTACGCGCCCTGGCTCAGACGGGTGTGCTCGACCGGTTCCCGGCGGGCCGATCGCGCGCGCTGGTCTGATCGCTGGTTCCATGTGAATCATGAGTAGGGTCGAGCTCCGCGGCTTCGGGTGGCGGCACGCGGGCCGCCGCGCGTGGGCGATCCGCGACGTCGACCTGACCATCGAGCACGGCGAGCGGGTGCTGTTGCTCGGTCCTTCCGGGGCCGGCAAGAGCACCCTGCTCGCGGCGCTGGCCGGCCTGCTCCCCGACGACTCGGGCGAGTCGGCCGGCCGCGTCACCATCGACGGCCGCGAGCCGCGCGAGGCCCGCGACCGGACCGGCATCGTCTTCCAGGACCCGCAGACCCAGCTGGTGATGGCCCGCAGCGGCGACGACGTCGCGTTCGGACTGGAAAATCGCGGGGTCCCGCCCGCCGCGATCTGGCCACGGGTCAGCGACGC
This sequence comes from Paractinoplanes globisporus DSM 43857, assembly GCF_000379645.1. Classification (GTDB taxonomy): domain Bacteria; phylum Actinomycetota; class Actinomycetes; order Mycobacteriales; family Micromonosporaceae; genus Actinoplanes; species Actinoplanes globisporus. Next base: position 107,124 of record NZ_KB903305.1, on the reverse strand, counting down.
GCTCGACCGCGTCGGCTTCCCTTACCCGATCACCAGGTCGACCGGGGCGCTCTCCGGCGGCGAGGCACAGCGGCTCGCCCTGGCCGGCGTGCTGGCGCTGCGGCCCGGCCTGCTGCTGCTCGACGAGCCGACCGCGAACCTCGACCCGGCCGGGGCGGCGCTGGTGCGGGAGGGCATCGCCCGCGCGCAGGAGCGAAGCGACGACGACACCACGCTGATCGTGGTCGAGCACCGGGTGGCCGAGGCGCTGCCGCTGGTCGACCGGGTCGTCGTGCTCGAGCCGGGCGGCGGGATCCGGGCCGACGGCGATCCCGAGGTCGTGTTCGCGTCGTACGGGGACCGGCTCACCGCCGACGGCGTCTGGGTGCCCGGCTTCGACATCCCGCCGCTGAAGTCCCGCACGCCGGCCACCGAGGAACTGGCCCGCGCCGAGGACGTCACGGTCGGGCAGCGGCTGAGGGCCCCGGTCTCGATGTGCGTCGGCGCGGGCGAGGTGCTGGCGGTGACCGGGCCGAACGGCGCCGGCAAGTCGACGCTCGCGCTCGTCCTGGGCGGGCTGCTCGCCCCGACCGGCGGCAGCGTCACCGCGTTCGGCGACCCGCGTCCGCCGCACAAGTGGCGGGCCGCGACGCTCACCCAGCGGATCGGATCGGTCTTCCAGAACCCCGAGCATCAGTTCGTGACCGCCCGGGTCGCCGACGAGCTCGCCGTCGGCCCGCGCCGGGTCGGCTTGTCCGACGAGGAGACCGGGCGGATCGTCGACGCGCTGCTCGAGCGGCTCCGACTGACCAAGCTGGCGCAGGCCAACCCGTACACCCTCTCCGGCGGTGAGGCCCGCCGGCTGAGCGTGGCGACGGCCCTGGCCACCGCGCCGCGCCTGCTGGTGCTGGACGAGCCGACCTTCGGCCAGGACCGGCGCACCTGGATCGAGCTGGTCACGCTGCTCGCGACGCTGCGCGACGAGGGCCACGCCGTCGTCGCGGTCACCCACGACGACGACTTCGTGCAGACCCTGGCCGACCGCACCCTCCCGCTCGGGGCGCCGCGCGTGCACGACCCACTCCCCCGGCGGCGGCGCCCATGAGTTTTGCCATGCAGCCGGTCGCCGATCCGGCGGCGCCGCTGGCCCGGCGCAACCCGGTCGCCAAGCTCGCCGCCGCCCTGCTCTTCTCGCTCCCGCTGGTCACCACGCTGGACCCGCTCACCCCAGCCCTGGCGATCGCGGTCGAGCTCACCCTGCTACCGCTGTTCGGCCTGCGCTACGCGACGATCGCCCGGCGTTCCTGGCCGCTGCTGCTGGCGGGTCTCGGCGTGCTGCTTACGCTCGTGCTGTTCGCGGCCGACCGCTCCGGACGGCTGCTGGTCGACCTCGGGCCGTTCGACATCACCACCGGCGTACTCGTCACGGGTCTTGGTCTTGTCCTGCGACTGTTCGCGATCGCGCTGCCCGGCGTGATCGTCTTCGCCACCACCGACCCCACCGACCTGGCCGACGCGCTCGTGCAGAACGCGAAGGCGCCGGCCCGGTTCGCGATCGGCGCGCTCGCCGCGTTCCGGCTGCTCCCGCTGCTGGGCGCCGAATGGCAGACGCTGACGCTCGCGCGCCGGGCCCGCGGCGTGGACGCCGGGATCAGGACCTTCCCGGGGATCGCCTTCGCCCTGCTGGTGAGCGCCCTGCGCCGGGGCGGCCGGCTCGCGGTGGCGATGGACGCCCGCGGCTTCGACTCGTCGGTCCCGCGCACCTACGCGCGGCGCCAGACCTTCACGAGCGCCGATGTCCTGCTCGTCGCCGGCGCGGTCGTCCTGGCCGCGATCGTGATCACCACGACGATCCTGACCGGCCTGTTTCGACCGATCACGAACTAAGTTCGCCGCCCCGTCACGAGATGGACAGGTGCCGCCGCGAGGGTTTCGCGCAAAGCGCATGTGTCGATCTTTCATGGGGAGCACCGACATGGGTCACGGCCACGACCACTCGCACGACGATCTTGTGGAGACCGGCGGCGATCTTCCCGCCGCCCTCGACCTGAGCATCCCGGACAGCGAGCTGTCGCCGTCCGATGTCTCCCGCCGCGGCTTCCTGCGCGGCGCCGGACTGCTCGGCGCGGGCGCGGCCGCCTCCGTGCTGGCCACCCCGGCGGCGGTACAGGCTTCCGGGCTCCCGCACGCCCACGGCCCGGCCGGGGGCGGCGCCGAGAAGGGCGGCTTCCGGTGGCTGGCCGGCGACCACCACATCCACACGCAGTACAGCTCGGACGCGCAATACCGGGTGCTCGACCAGGCGCAGCACGGCCACGCGTACGGCCTCGACTGGCTGGTCATCACCGACCACGGCAGCAACGCGCATGCCAAGATCGGCGTGGAGAAGGTCAACCCGGACATCCAGAAGACCCGGTCCGAGCTGCGCGACCTGCTGACGTTCCAGGGTCTGGAGTGGAACATCCCGGGCGCCGAGCACGCCACCGTCTTCGTGACGCCGAGCCGGCACGAGGTCGACGTGCTCAAGCAGTTCGAGCAGACGTACGACGGCTCGCAGTTGCCGGCCACGAACACCGACGCGCAGAACGAGGCCGCCGCGGTCGCCGGCATCAAGTTCCTCGCCTCGCAGGTGAAGGCGCGCAAGGTGGACGGCGCGCTGTTCCTCGCCAACCACCCGGCCCGGCGCGGCCTCGACTCGCCGCACGAGATCCGCAACTGGCGCGACGCCGACCCGACCGTCGCGGTCGGCTTCGAGGGTGCGCCCGGCCACCAGGCCGCCGGTATCCCGGCCCCGGGCGGCGCCGGCAGCGCCCGCGGCTTCTACAACAACAATCCGACGGCCGCCTCGTGGGTCGGCTACCCGCTGGAGAGCTACCGCACCTGGGGCGGCTTCGACTGGATGACCGCCACGGTCGGCGGCCTCTGGGACAGCCTGCTCGCCGAGGGCAAGGCGTGGTGGATCACGGTGAACTCCGACTCGCACGTGGTCTACCTCGACCAGTCCGACCGCGGGCCGGGCAGCGACTTCGAGGCCAACGGCCGGTACAACGACCCGGTCTACACCGGCAAGACGCTGACCACGGCGGGCGACTTCTGGCCCGGCTTCTACGGGCGTACCAACGTCGGGACGTCCTCGTTCTCGTACAAGGCGGTCATGGACGGCCTGCGCGCCGGCCGCGTCTGGGTCGACCACGGCCGGCTGATCAAGGGTCTCGACGCCCGGGTCCGCGTCGCCGGCGACCGCCGCGGCGACTCCGGCACCCCGCTCGGCGGCGCCGTGCACGTCAAGCGCGGCACCTCGACCGAGATCACCCTCGAGATCGACCTGCAGGACCGGCCGAACTGGGCCAACTTCGTGCCGGTGCTCAAGCGGGTCGACGTGATCGTCGGCACCGTGACCGGTCCGGTCGCCGACAAGGACAGCTACACCGCGCCGGACACCAAGGTGGTCAAGTCGTTCGAGATCTCGGCGGGCGCCAAGAGCGTGTCGCTGAGCTACTCCCTCGGCCGCCTCGACAAGCCGTTCTACGTACGCGTGCGCGGCACCGACGGCAATCGCACCCAGCCCGGCCTGATGGGAACGTCCGTCGACCCGTACGGCCCGAAGCTGGATGTGATCGGTGACGCCGACCCGTGGGCCGACCTGTGGTTCTACACCAACCCGATCTGGGTTCTCCCGAAGTGACTCTGTACCGCTCGGTGTCGGTCGGCTCCCCGTCGAAGGGGGAGCCGGTCGGCGTCAGTCTCGGGCACCGGGAGCTGTCGGAGGCGGATCACTGGATTCTGTCTCTCTCCCCGGCGCCGGCTTTCGCCTGCACGCACCTCGTGCCGGTGCCGTATCGGCACGTCGCAATCAGCTTGTCCGGATTTAGCAAAAAATTTCGTCTCAATGACGAGCTGAGGCCGGCCGCTGAGGCCGCGTTGGCCGGCAAATTCGGCCGCGCGGTCGTCTTTCCGGGATCGGACAAACTGGTCGGCCCGCTCACCGTCGGCGAGTTGCTGGAGGTGAGCGCCATCGACAAGGTCGAGGTGCTGGGCTCGGGCGCCGCCTCCCCCGACGATCGGCTCGACACCCGCGACTTCGTCCGCCCGCAGTTCCGCTCCGGCGAGCTGATTCTCACCGCCACGCCGGCGGCCGGCGGCGTCCTCGTACCGTTCGAAACGCGGAACCCCACCCCCTGCTGCGCGAACCACTGAGGCGGCGTTTCTCTACGCTGTTGCGGTGTCACGACCCACGCTGCAGGCCATGCTGTCCGAGGGGCGTAGCGGGGTGTTGCTGTTCGGCATCACCCCGCCGCGCGAGAACACCAGCTCCGAGCGGGCCCGGGAGATCGCCTCGGTCACGCTCGAGCGGTTGTCCCGCTTAGATCTTGACGGCCTGATCCTGTACGACATCACGGACGAGTCCGACCGGAACGCGGCGGACCGCCCGTTCCCGTACCTGCCCACGCTCGACCCGGCCTCGTTCCACGACGAGCACCTCGGCGACTGGGACCGCCCGGTCGTCATCTACCGCTGCGTCGGCAAGTACGACGAGGACGAGCTGCGCAAGTGGCTGGCCGACACCGACCCGGGCCGGGTGCTGAGCGTCTTCGTCGGCGCCTCGACGGGCGACAAACCGGTCCGCACCGACCTGCGCCGCGCCCAGCAGCTGCGATCCGAGATCCGCCCCGACCTCCCGCTGGGCGCGGTCGTCATCAGCGAGCGCCACACCCGCTCCGGCGACGAGCACCTGCGCATGCTGGCCAAGCAGGAACGCGGCTGCAGCTTCTTCATCTCCCAGGTCATCTACGACGTCGGCGACACCAAGAACCTGATCTCCGACTACTTCTACGCGTGCGCCGAACGCTCCCTGCCGCCGCGCCCGGTCATCTTCACCCTGTCACTGTGCGGCTCGCCCAAGACCCTCGAGTTCCTCAAGTGGCTGGGCGTCGACGTCCCCCGCTGGCTCCAGAACACTCTGCGCCACTCGCCCGACCCACTAGCCGACTCGTACCGGGAATGCCTCTCCATGGCCCGCGACCTGCAAGACTTCTGCACCCGGCTGGGGATGCCCTACGGCTTCCACGTGGAAAGCGTCTCGATCCGCAAGGCCGAGATAGAGGGAGCCACCCGCCTGGCCGCCGAGCTCGGCACCCTCCTGCGCGGCTAGCCGAGGTCGTCCAGATCGTCCGCGCTGAGCCGCACCGCGCCGGCCGTGATGTTGGCGCGCATATGCTTTTCGCTGCCGGTGCCCGGAATGGCCAGCACGTGCGGCCCCTGATGCAGCGTCCAGGCCAGCCGCACCTGATGCGCCGTGACGCCGTGCCGCGCGGCCACCCGCGTGACCGCCGCGTTCTGCTCCGGGCCGGCGCCGCTTTCCCGCCCGGTCCCGGCGATCGCGAAGAACGGCACGAACGCGATCCCCCGCTCACCGCATATTTTCAGCAATTCGGCACTGCGCCGCTGATCGACCGAAAAACTGTTCTGCACACAGGCGACGGGCGCTATTCCCAAGGCCTCATCCAATTGCTCGACCCGAACCGCGGAAAGCCCCAGCTGCCCGATCAGCCCCTCGTCCCGCATGGCCGCCAGCGCCGCGAACCGTTCCCCGATCGAGTCTGCACCCCGAAACACCCGGAGATTCACCAGGTCGAGCCGCTCCACTCCGAGCCGCCGCAGATTCTCCAGAACCTGAAACCGCAGCTGAGCCGCCGTCCGGGCTTCACCCCACTCCCCATCCGGCAGAATCCCCGGCCCCACCTTCGTACCAATCAAAACCTTCCCCGCGTACGGGGACAGAGCGCGCCGCAGAATTTCCGTCGCATACCGTGCCGGGCCGTCCCCCACCTCAAGGATTCCCCCCGGCGAAAAATAGAACGCCGCCGTATCAATGTGGTCGACGCCCAACTCAACCGCCAGCCGCACCACCCGAACGGCCTTTTCGACATCCGGATCAACGGTGAGCCGCATGGACCCAAACCCCATCCGGTTGACGACCCGATCCCCCAACCACCACGTCCCCGCCGCCGCGGCAGTTGTCTTCAGGTCGCTCACACCAGCACAGTACTGCCCGACAACGATCAGTCGATCGACCCCGGATCGGCCAGCCACCGCACCCTCTGCCCGGTGACCTCGGCGACCTGCACGAAGTCACGGTCGTAATGAAGCAGCGTGAGACCGTGGGCCTCCGCGGTCGCGGCGACGAGGAGATCGACCGGCCCGGGCGATCGATGGGTTCCGCGCTCGGTCAGCCCTTCCTGCACATTCTGGGCGCGCTCGTAGATGCGATCAGGCATGAGCACCCAGCAGATCGGGATTGCTCGTCATCCGGACGAAGGCACTCGTGTCGACCAGAAACCCGACCCTCTTCATGCGCGGTAGTTCCGCTTGTCGAGGAGGTCGTCGAACACACCCTCCTCGGCCAACTTCGCGAGTTCGTCGAAGGCCTCCATCCGACGCCGACGCTGATCCAGCTCGCGAAGCGCCGCATTGACCGTTTCCTCTTTGCCCGTCGTGCCGAGCATCTTCGCGACACCGGCCAGCGCTTCGTCATCCAGGTTGATGAGGGCTTCGCTCATGGGCGCCTCCGCAGGTCCGACGGCATTTTCGAGTATAGCGTCTGTTGTCATGAGACTACCGTAGGCGCTAGACATCTAGCGGAGCAACAAGAGGGAGGACCAAAACCGAGGTGGGGATCCGAACCGGTTGCGGGCGGGACGAAGGGGCAACGTCGGTGGAAATCCGGGCCTCACCTGCGAGAAAGCGCGATCCCCGCTCCCGATCCCGGCGGCCCGGCAGGTGGCCCGCCAACACGTGAGAGCGCTCTCTCGTCGCGACACGGCAAGGAAACGAGGATCTGCCTGGGACTTGCTGCTTAACCGGATCGGGCTGGGACGATGGCTGCATGCTTGTTGCGTTTTCGGTAACGCCGTTGGGCGTGGGTGAGTCGGTGGGAGATCTCGTGGCCGAGGCCGTCCGGGTGGTGCGCGCCTCGGGGCTGCCCAACCGGACCGACGCCATGTTCACCACGATCGAGGGTGAGTGGGACGAATGCTTCGCCGTGGTCAAGCAGGCCGTGGAGGCCGTGGCCAAGGACGGGACGAGGGTGAGCCTGTCGCTGAAGGCCGATGTGCGGCCCGGAGTCACCGACGCCCTCACCGCCAAGGTCGCGCACATCGAGCGGGCACTGCAAGAGTGAGACGCCTGGTCATGTGGGACGTCGACTACACCCTGCTGCGCGGCGGCGGGGTGGCCGGTCGCGCCTGGCAAAGGGCGTTCACCGAGGTCACCGGCCTCGAGTGGCTGGCCAGCCCGGTCTTCGGGGGCCGCACCGACATGGACATCTGCGCCGAGGTCTTCGCCGTGCACGGGGTCACCGACTGCACGCCGGAGCGCTTCTTCCTGCGGTACGTCGAACAGGTCAGGAAGGTCCAGCACGAGTTCGGCGAGCAGGGCGCCCTGATGCCGGGGGTCCGGGCCGTCCTGGACCGGCTCGGCGACGAGCCCGGCGTGGTGCAGACGCTCGTGACCGGGAACGTGCCGGAGGTCGCGCGGGCCAAGGTGGCCGCCTTCGACCTCGCCGACGCCTTCGACGCCGAGGTCGGCGGTTACGGCACCGACGACAGCGTGCGGGCCACCCTGGTGCGGCGGAGCCTGGAGCGGGCCGAGGCGAAGTACGGCGAGCGGTTCGCCCCGGTCGTGATCGGCGACACCGTGCACGACGTCACCGCGGCACTGGCCAACGGCGCGCTCGCGGTCGGGGTGGCCACCGGGTCGACCAAGATGGCCGACCTGGTGCTCGCCGGCGCGCACGCCGTCCTGCCGGATCTCTCCGACGTGGACGCTACGGTGCGGATTCTGATGACTTAGGCGGAGCAACGGGATTAGGCACGGCGCCCCCGAACCGGCGGTCGCGGCTGGCGTACAGCTCGCACGCGTACCACAGGTGACGGCGGTCGAAGTCGGGCCAGAGCGTGTCGAGGAAGACCATTTCCGCGTACGCCGACTGCCAGAGCAGGAAGTTCGACGTGCGCTGCTCGCCGGACGGGCGCAGAAACAGGTCCACCTCGGGCACCTCGGGGTGGTAGAGGTATTTCGCGATCGTCTTTTCCGTCACCCGGTCGGGTTTGAGCCGGCCGGCCGCCACGTCGCGGGCGATCGCGGCGGTCGCGTCGGCGATCTCGGCCTGGCCGCCGTAGTTGACGCAGAACTGCAGGGTGAGCGTGCTGTTGTTCTTCGACATCTGCTCGGCGGTCTGCAGTTCCTGGATCACGCTTTTCCACAGCCGACCGGCCCGGCCCGACCAGACCACCCGCACGCCGAGGTCGACCAGCTGGTCGCGGCGCCGGCGGATGACGTCGCGGTTGAAGCCCATGAGGAAGCGGACCTCGTCGGGCGAGCGCTTCCAGTTCTCGGTGGAGAAGGCGTAGGCGGAAAGGTAAGGGATGCCGAGCTCGATCGCGCCCTCGATCGTGTCGAAGAGGGAGTGCTCCCCCTGCTCGTGGCCCTTGGTGCGGGACAGGCCACGCTCCTTGGCCCAGCGCCCGTTGCCGTCCATCACGATCGCGACGTGGCGCGGCAGCGAACCCTTGGGCAGCTCGGGCGGGCGAGCCCCGGACAGGTGCGGGGTGGGCGGACGCGGCATCAGGAAGTCTCCCGTCGATCGACCAGCGGCAGCGAGCGCAGCGCCCGCTCCATGTGCCATTGCAGGTGGGCGGCGACCAGGCCGCTGCACTCACGGCGCACCGGCGACTCGGACGCGTCGGCGACCGGCCAGTCGCCGGCGGTCAGCGCGCTCATCAGGGCCAGCGTGGCCGGCGCCGGATGGGCCGAGCCGGGCGGGCGGCAGTCGGGGCAGACCGCGCCGCCGGCCGGCACCGAGAACGCGGCGTGCCGGCCGGGGGTGCCGCAGACCGCGCACTCGGCGATCGCGGGCGCCCAGCCGGCCGTGGCCATGGCCCGCAACAGGTAGGCGTCGAGCACCAGGCCGCCGGCGTGCTCACCGGCGGCGAGCGCCTTGAGCGCGCCCAGGGTGAGCTGGAACAGGCGCAGCGACGGCTCCCGCTCGACGGGGGTGAGCCGCTCGGCGGTCTCGGCGATGGCGCTCGCGGCCGTGTAGCGCGGGTAGTCGGTGAGGAACTGCTTGCCGTAGAGGGCGACGGCCTCGACCTGGCTGACCGAGTGCAGCGAGCTGCCGACGCCCTCGGGCGAGCCGGCCAGCTGGAGGTCGACGTGGCCGAACGGCTCGAGCCGGGCGCCGAAGCGGGACATGGTGCGCCGCACGCCGCGGGCGACCGCGCGCAGCCGGCCGTGGTGGCGGGTCAGCAGCGTGATGATCCGGTCGCTCTCGCCCAGCTTTTGCACGCGCAGCACGACCGCGTCGTCGCGGTAGAGCTGTCGGCGGTAGCCGGAACCGGTGGGCACGGGTGCCATTCTGCCCCGGGCGTACGACAAACCCTGACTCGGTCTCAGGGTCATCTCCGGGGTGGCTCAGTGAGAGGACCGATGGTGTGGGCCGGGGCCGCGCGAATAGCGTCAAGGCCATGACCACGACCCCGTTCCGGCGCGCCGGAGTCCTCGCCCTCATCGCCGCGACGACGGCCGGCCTCAGCGGCTGCGCCGGTGTGATCGGGGCCAAGATGACCTACGACGACACCGAGAAGGGCAAGATCACCGACATCGTGCTGACCGGCGGCGCCGGCGACGTGTCGGTGACCTCCACCGCCGACGTCACCCAGACGACGATCCACCGGGTGATCCGCCGGGCGACCAACCCCGGCGAGTCCTACAAGCTGCAGGGCACGACGCTGACCATCGACACCTCGTGCGGGGTGAACTGCTCGGTCTCGTACGAGATCAAGACCCCGGCCGGCGTGAAGGTGCGCGGCAAGGAGCGCTCCGGCGATATGCGCCTCGACGGGGTCGCCGACACCGACCTCGAGGTCACGTCGGGCGACATGACGGTGACCGGCGCGACCGGCCCGGTGCAGATCAGGGCCACGTCGGGCGACATCCGGGTGATCGACGCCAAGAGCTCCGTGAAGATCCAGTCCACCTCGGGCGACATCCAGGCGCTCAACGCCGGCGGCCCGGTCGACGTCCGGGTCACCTCCGGCGACGTGCAGGTGTCCCTGGCCGCGGCCAATTCGGTGACCGCGCACACGACCAGCGGCGACATGCATGTCATGGTTCCCGCCGACGCGAAGTACAAGCTGGTGACGAGCACCGGCTCGGGCGACCTGACCGTCGACCGCAGCGTGCAGAACGACGCCACGGCGAAGAATGTGATCGACGTGCGGGCCGGCAGTGGGGACGTGACCGTAGCCTCGACTCCGTGAGCTACTACCAGCCGCTGGGTGACGACCGCTACGCACCGACCGAGTTCACCGAGAGCCCGTGGGACAGCGCCATGCAGCACGGCGGACCGCCGGCCGCCCTGCTCGGGCACCTGCTGCGCCTCGACGGCCTGAGACTGGCCCGCATCACCGTCGACTTCCTCGGACCGATACCGCGCCGCGAGTTCCGGGTCGAGGTGTCGCAGGTCAAGCCGGGCCGGCTGACCGCGCTCAACGAGGCGCGGATGGTGGTCGACGGCCGTCCGGCGGTGACCGCGCGGGCCTGGCACATCGCGCCCGGCCCGCAGCCGCCCGTGGTGACCGAGCCGCAGCCGGTTCCGCCGCGGCCCGAGCGGGAAGACCTGTTCGGCGGCAGCTGGGGCTACGGCCGCTCGATCGAGTGGCGGTGCACCCTCGGCAGCCTCGACGCGTTCGGCGAGACGCACGTGTGGACCCGGGTGCGGATGCCGCTGATCGACGGCGTGCCGATCACCGGGCAGGACCGGGTGCTGATCGTGGCCGATTCGGCCAACGGGCTCTCGGCCGAGCTGCCCTGGGACAAATGGCTGTCGATCCCGCCGACCATGACGACCACGCTGCTGCGCGAGCCCGCGGGCGAGTGGGTGCACATGGCCACCCGCACCATCCTCAGCGACGACGGCCTGGGCCTGGCCGAGGCGTCGCTGGCCGATGAGTCGGGAAAGATCGGTCAGGTGGCCCAGCCGCTGCTAGTCCGCGCGCGATAAGGCGTAGGCGGGTGCGGGCGAGACCGGCACCCGCCGCCGGGCGGCACCGGGGATCAGCGCGGGCCGCCGCCCGGCGGACACGTCCTCCACCCAGCCCACGGCGAGCACGATCACCGCGAGCAGCACCCCCACCACGGCCAGCCGCCAGCCGATGCCCACCCAGCCGAAGATCGGCAGCCCCGACCACTCGGCGAACCGCGCCACCGCGACGATCAGCGGCACGTGCCACAGGTAGATCGTCAGGGCCCGCGCGTTCAGCACGGTCAGCACCCGGCGTGGCCGCACCATCGGCGACACCCCGAGCGCGACCAGGATGAAGGCCGCCGACCAGAGCGCATTCCCGAGCGGGATGTCGTTGAGGTCGAACCCGCGCGGCCCCGGATGGGTGATCGTCCAGGCGGCCCCGGCCACGGCCAGCACCGCCACCAGCCACCAGCGCCGGCGGGTGAGCTTCAGCAGGCCGTCGTGGTGCGCGAAGCCGAGCAGCCACGCCCCACCGTAGAGCGCCAGGTCGCGCAGGACGGGCGGTGGCGTCAGCCCGGAGAACGTGATGACGGCCAGGGCCACGTACGGGAAAAGGATTGTCATCAAGGGCGCACGCCGGAACAGCGGCAGAAGCAACGGCGAGAGCAGGATCAGCCAGAGGAAGTCCCGCAGGTACCACATGGCCGCCAGCCCCTCGAGCCAGAACCCGGTCGCCGGCGGGTCCTGCAGCGGGAACGCCCACATCAGCAGCCGCCAGTCCCAGACCAGCCCGATCGAGAGCATCGCCGGCACCGCGATCGCGACCAGCAGCCACAGCGACGGCAGCAGCCGGTGGAGCCGCTTCTCCACCGCCCACGGGCCGTAGCGGTCGAGCGAGGCCGCCATCAGCGAGCCACCGAGCGCGAACATCACCGACATCGCCGGAAAGACGACGCTCAGCGCGGCCCAGCCGGTGGAGTGATAGACGACCACGCGAACGGTCGCGACGGCACGCAGAAGGTCCAGGTACTGGTTACGCGTACGCATAGGACCACTGGCTTACCCAAGCAACGCACCCCGGAGCAAACCAGCGTGAATTATCCCATAGTACGCAAAATCAGAAACCCAGCTTGCGTAATTGACGAGGATCACGCTGCCATTCCTTGGCTACGCGCACGTGAAGATCGAGGTAAACCTTGCCACCGAGAAGCTGCTCGATCTCCCGCCGGGCCTGGCTGCCGACCTCCTTGAGCCGCGCGCCCCGCGCCCCGATCACGATCGACTTCTGGCTGTCGCGCTCCACGTACAGATCCGCGTAGATCTTCGTGAGCGCGCCCTCGACCATCATCTCCTCGACCAGCACCGCGATCGAGTGCGGCAGCTCGTCCCGCACCCCCTCCAGCGCCGCCTCCCGGATCAGCTCGGCGATCAGCATCTGCTCCGGCTCGTCGGTCAGCACGTCGTCCGGGTACAGCTGCGGCGACTCCGGCAGGTACTTGATCATCACGTCGACCAGATGGCTCACCTGATGCCCCGACACCGCGCTGACCGGCACGATCTCCGCGAAGGCGTACAACTTGCTCACCGCGAGCAGATGCTCGGCCAGCCGCTGCGGGCTCACCAGGTCGACCTTGGTCACCACCGCGAGGACCGTCGCCTTGAGCTCGGCCATCTCCGCCGAGATGAACCGGTCGCCGCGCCCCACCGGCTCGTCCGCCGGGAAGCACACGCCGATCACGTCGACCTCGCTCCACACCTCCCGTACGAGATCGTTGAGCCGCTCCCCCAGCAGCGTCCGCGGCCGATGCAGCCCCGGCGTGTCCACCAGCACGAGCTGCGCGTCCTCCCGGTGCAGGATTCCGCGGATCACATGCCGCGTCGTCTGCGGCTTGCTCGAGGTGATCGCGATCTTCTGCCCGATGATCGCGTTCGTCAGCGTGCTCTTGCCGGCGTTCGGCCGCCCGACAAAACAGGCGAAGCCGGCCCGATAGGTGCCGTTCGTCGCGTCGCTCCGCGCCGCCTCCGCATGCCGGTGGACCTTCTGGCCGACGTCCTGCTTTGCCCGTTGCTCACGGTTGGTGGTCACGTCTCGCGATTCAGAGGTACGCCCCGGGGACGTCCCGCCGGAAGAGGCCCGTCCCGCCGCCGAGGCATCAGCGGCGTCCCGGCGCCCCTGACTCGGCCGACGCGAACCACCGTCCCCCGCGCCTTTCCCGCCCGCCGCTCCAGTATTGGCATCCCGCCTGGCCCCGGCCGCCCCCGCACCGCGCTTCTGCCCAGCCGCTCCCGCCGCCGATCCGCGCTTCTGCCCCGCCGTCCCGGCACCCGCACCGCGCTTCTGACCGGCCGTCCCGGCACCCGCACCGCGCTTCTGACCGTCGCCGGCGCCCTCGACCCGGCGGGCCGCACGACGCTCCTGGCGCCGCAGCTCATTGCGCTCGCCCGGCGTGAGCCTGCGCTCGGGCTCGCTCATGCGGTGACCGTGCCGAGCAGCACCCCGGTCGGCGCGGCCACATGGATCGGCGCATCGGCCGACAGGTCACGCACCGCCGCGTGACCGGCGCCGTCCAGCTCCGACGCCTCGGTCACGACCGCGGCCGCCTCCAGCCGCGCCGCGCCCGACGCCACCGCCGACGCCACCGCCAGCTGCAGAGCCGTCACGGCCAGGCTCGGCATCGACACCGTCGCCGCCGCATAGGTCCGGCCGTCCTGATCGCGTACGGCCGCACCCTCGACCGCACCCACCCGCGCGCGTGCGCTACGCGCCAGAGTGACCAGCTTGTTGTCCTCGGCGCTCAGCGCCGAGCCGTCGGTCGTCGCCGGCACGGCGGCGCCGGCAAAGGTCTGGTCAGGCATCGGCGGTCAGTCTTTCCTCGGTCTCGGTCTCGGAATCCGGCTCGGCGGGACGCTTCGGCGGTTGATTGCTGCGCACCAGCACCGAATCGATCCGGTTGCGGCGCCCGGTCGTGCCCTCGGCCACCAGATGCAGGCCACCCACATCGACCTTCGCACCCGGTATCGGCACCCGGCCCAGCGTCTGCGCCAGCAGCCCTCCGACGGTCTCCACCTCGTCGGCCGGCAGCTCCACCCCGAAGATCTCCCCGAGGTCCTCGATCGGCAGCCGCGCGGTCACCCGCACCGCACCGTCCTCGAGATGCTCGACCGGCGGGCGCTCGACGTCGTACTCGTCGGTGATCTCGCCCACGATCTCCTCGAGGATGTCCTCGATCGTGACCAGGCCCGCCGTGCCGCCGTACTCGTCCACCACGATCACCAGGTGCGTGCGGGCCGCCTGCATCTCCGACAACAGGTCGTCGACCGGCTTCGACTCCGGCACGAACGTCGCCGGCCGCATCACTTCGGCCACCGCCTGCGCCGTCGCTGCCGCGTCGCCCGACTGGGTGCTGCGGATCACGTCCTTCAGGTAGAGCACGCCGAGCACGTCGTCGACGCTCTCCCCGATCACCGGGATCCGCGAGAAGCCGGAGCGCAGGAACAGGTACAGCGCCTGCTGCAGCGTCTTCGACGTCTCGATCCACACCATCTCGGTACGCGGCACCATCACCTCGCGGGCGATCGTGTCACCCAGCGCGAACACCGAATGGATCATGTCGCGCTCGCCGTGCTCGACCACACCACGCTGCTCGGCGAGGTCCACCAGCTCCCGCAGCTCGACCTGGCTGCCGAACGGGCCCTCCGGGAAACCCTTGCCGGGCGTCACCGCGTTACCGATCAGAATCAGCAGCGAGGCCAGCGGGTTGAGCACCTTCCCCAGCCAGCGCACCAGCGGCGCCGCCGCGCGGCCCACCGCGTACGCGTGCTGCCGACCCACCGTCCGGGGCGCGACCCCGACCACGACGAAGCTGACCACCGTCATCGCACCGGCCGTCACCAGCGCCGCCTGCCAGCCGATCCCCCAGCTGTCGACCGCGACCAGCGCGATCATCGTCGTCGCCGTCAGCTCGCAGAGCAGCCGCAGCAACAGCAGGAGGTTGAGGTGACGGACCACGTCCTTGGCCACCGCGGCCAGCGCCGCCGCGCCGCGCTGTCCCTCGCGAGCCATCTCGGCGGCGCGGGCGGGCGAGACCGTGGCGATCGCCGCGTCGGCCATCGAGGCCAGCCCGGCCAGAAGAACCAGGATCACCGCGAAGGTGATCAGCTGCACGTCCGGCAGGCCCGCCGAGGCCTGGCCTGCCGCGAGTAGAGGTGCGGGGTCCACCGGGATCAGCCGGCCTGCCTGGTCGCCCGCCAGGCCTGCAGCAGGCGGTTCTGCAACGAGAACATCTCGCGCTCTTCCTCCGGCTCGGCATGGTCGTATCCGAGCAGGTGAAGAGCGCCGTGCACGGTCAGCAGGTGCAGCTCGTCGGCGGCCGAGTGACCGGCCGCCGCGGCCTGCTTCGACGCGACCTCGGGGGCCAGCACGATGTCGCCGAGCAGCGCCGGCTCACCCGTGCCGGCCTCGCCGGGCCCGTGGTCGACGCTACCCTCGTCCATCGGGAACGCGAGGACGTCGGTGGGGCCGTCACCACCCATCCAGCGGTGGTTCAGCTCGGCCATGTAGTCGGTGTCGACGAGCAGGATCGACAGCTCGGCGAGCGGGTTGACCCCCATCTCGTCGAGCGCGTACCGGGCCACCGCGAGGATCGCGTCGGTGTCGACCTCGACTCCCGACTCGTTGGCGATCTCGATGGACATAGTGGTGGTCTTTACCCCTTGAACCTAGCGCCTACGCCCGGAACGGCCGCCAGTGGCGGCGCGCCCCGGCACGGCGTGAACGGATGCGGCGTGTTGCTCCTGCGCGGCGTCATATCGCGCATACGCGTCGACGATCTCCGCCACCAAGCGGTGCCGGACTACGTCGGCACTGGACAGTTCGGCGAAGTGCACGTCCTCGACATTCTGCAGGATCTCGCGGACAACCTTGAGCCCACTGCTCGTGCCACCCGGCAGGTCCACCTGCGTGACGTCGCCGGTGACCACGATTTTCGACCCGAACCCCAGACGAGTCAGGAACATCTTCATCTGCTCGGGAGTCGTGTTCTGCGCCTCGTCCAAGATGATGAACGCGTCGTTGAGCGACCGGCCACGCATGTAGGCCAGCGGCGCGACCTCGATCGTGCCCGCGGCCATGAGACGCGGGATCGACTCGGGGTCGAGCATGTCGTGCAGGGCGTCGTAGAGGGGACGCAGGTACGGGTCGATCTTCTCGGTGAGCGTGCCGGGCAGGAAGCCCAGCCGCTCGCCGGCCTCGACCGCGGGACGGGTCAGGATGATGCGGCTGATCTGTTTCGCGGTCAGCGCCTGCACGGCCTTGGCCATCGCCAGATACGTCTTACCGGTGCCGGCGGGGCCGATGCCGAAGACGATCGTGTTCTCGTCGATGGCGTCGACGTAGCGTTTCTGGCCGAGGGTCTTGGGGCGGATGGTGCGCCCGCGCCGGGAGAGGATGTTGAGCGTCAGCACCTCGGCCGGCCGCTCGGACGTGTTCTCCTCGAGCATGTTCGCGGTACGGCGGACCGAGTCGACAGTGAGCGTCTCGCCCTTCTCGATGAGCTCGATCAGCTCGGAGAAGAGTCGTTCGGCCGTGGCGTTCTCGGCGGGGTCGCCGGTGATGGTTATCTCATTGCCGCGGACGTGGACGTCGCTGGCGAGGGTTCGCTCGATGAGCCGCAGGATTTCGTCCTTGGCACCCAGCAGGTTAACCATGATCTTCGGGTCGGAGACCGAGATCTTGGTTTGTACCCGCGCCGCGCCGCTGGAGCCCGCGCTGGAAGGGTTCGGCGTACCGGTCATAGGGCGGCCCAGAGGGCCTCCGCCACCTGCTCTCGTGTCCTGCGTCGCTGACACTGCGACGCGTTTCGAAGGATCGTGCCATCGTATCCGCTGGGCCGCTCGGCCGCCGATGCCATTATCGCCCGGAACCGTCCTCGGGGCCGTCCCACGCCGGGCCGCCGTCGAACGCCTCCTGCACGCGCGTGAACCGGTACGTGGCCCAGTGCATGCGCACGATCGCCCCGGTGTCGTCGCGGGTGAGGCGCAGCAGCTCGCCCGCCTCGCGCCCGGAGACGGTGCGCAGCACGTCGGGCCGGCCGGGCAGGGCCCGGAAGACGGCCGGCGGCCGGTCGGCGGGCGCCTCGGGGAGCCGGGCCTGGAGGGCGCCGTCGTGCCAGGAGAAGACGAACGGGCTGCCCTCGCTCCACCACACGCCGAGCGCCGAGCGGTACTCACGGGGTGCGGGCGCCGCCGGTTTCCAGGGCTTGATGTCGGCCGGGTCGGCCTCGACGGTGAGCCGCAGCAGCTCGTGGACGAGCTCGTTGATCTGGCCGGCGGTGCCCGAGGAGCCGAGGACGGCGCAGCCGAGCCCGTCGGGGGCGCCGTCGCCGCGGCGGCCGTAGACGCCGGCGAGGAACCCGGGCATGGCGCCGTCGTGCCCGACGTGCACGGCCCGGCGGGCCTGCGGGGCGAGCAGGAGGCCGAGGCCGAAGCCGCTGGCCCAGACGGTTTCCTCGCGAGTGGTGAGCGGCCAGCGCATCTCGTCGACGGTGGCGGCGGCCAGGACCTTGCCGCCGGGGTCGGCCAGCTCGGGTGAGACGAGGAAGGCGGCCCAGCGGGCCATGTCGGTGGCGGTGCTCCAGAGCTGGGCCGCGGGGGCGACGCCGCCGAACGGCATCTGTGGTTCGGGCCGGGCGGCGTCGGAGTACTCGTCGACGAGGTAGCCGACCGCGGCCTGGGCCGGCGCGTCGGCGGTGGTGGCGTCGAGGCCGAGCGGGTGGAGGATCCGGTCGGCGAGCAGCTGTTCCCAGGTGGTGCCGTGGAGCCGGGCCACGAGCTGGCCGAGGACGGCGAGGCCGAGGTTGGAGTAGTGGAACTGCCGGGCGTTGGGCAGCACGCGCTCGGCCCGGTCGAGCTGGGCGAGCAGGCCGTCGGCGTCGGGCGGCACGAGGGTGTCCCAGACGTCGCCGTCGGGTTCGCGCTGGAAGCCGGCGGTGTGCGAGAGGAGCCGGCGGATGGTGGCGTCGCCGTGCGCGGGCACGTCAAGGTAGGCGGAGATGGGCCGGTCGAGGTCGAGGAGCCCCTCGTCGCGGGCCTGCATGACCAGGACGGAGGTGAAGGTCTTGGTGACCGAGCCGATCCGGAAGCGGCTGTCGGGGCTCAGCGGGTGTTCGGGTCGGCCGGAGTCGCCGATGGTGAACACCCACGGCTCGCGGTCGGCCCGGTGCAGGGCGACGGACAGGGCCGGGATGCGGCCGTCGGCCTGGGCCTTGCGGGCGGCGCGCTCGTAGCGCCCGAGGGCGGCGCTCATCGGGGTGCCAGCATGGGACCGAGGGGCTCGCCGCCGAGGACGTGGGCGTGCACGTGGAAAACTTCCTGCCCGGCGTACGCCCCGGTGTTGAAGAGCAGCCGGAATCCCTCCATGAGCAGGCCCTCGGTCTCGGCGACGACGGCGCAGGCGGCGAGGAGGTCGGCGGAGCCGGCCGGATCGTTCTGGGCGAGGGTGACCACGTCGGCGTGGTGTTCCTTGGGGATCACCAGGACGTGCACGGGCGCCTTGGGGTCGATGTCGCGGAAGGCGAGCGTGGTGTCGGTCTCATGCACGACCGTGGCCGGGATCTCACCCGCGACGATGCGGCAGAACAGGCAGTTGTTGTCCACCCCCGAGATCTTAGGGTGAGTGAATGATCGAGATAGAGGACGTCATCAAGCGGCTGGACCTTGAGGAGAAGGTGTCGCTGCTGGCCGGGCAGGACTTCTGGTCGCTGCCGGCGATCGAGCGGATCGGACTGCGCTCGCTGGTGATGTCGGACGGGCCGATCGGGGTACGCGGGACGGGGTGGGCGCCGGACGATCCGTCGATCGCGCTGCCGAGCCCGACCGCGCTCGCGGCGGCCTGGGACCCGGAGCTGGCCGAGACGGCGGGCCGGCTGCTGGGACAGGAGGCACGGCGCAAGGGTGTGCACGTCCTGCTGGGCCCGACGGTGAACCTGCAGCGCACGCCGCTGGGTGGCCGGCATTTCGAGTGCTACTCGGAGGATCCGCTGCTCAGCGGCGAGGTCGCGGTGGGTTTCGTGCGCGGCGTGCAGGCGTACGGGGTCGGCACGACGGTGAAGCATCTGGTCGGCAACGACTTCGAGACCGACCGGATGGAGGTGGAAGTCCGGATCGACGAGCGGACGCTGCGGGAGATCTATCTGGCGCCGTTCGAGCGGGTGGTCGAGGCCGGTGGGTGGGGGCTGATGAGCGCCTACAACGGCGTGAACGGCTCGCCGATGGCCTCGAACGGCCGGCTGCAGGACGAGATCCTCAAGGGCGAGTGGGGCTTCGACGGGGTCGTCGTGTCGGACTGGCGGGCGGCGCGCTCGACGGTGGGCGCGGCGCTGGGCGGCCTGGACATCGCCATGCCGAAGCTGGAGAACCCGTGGGGTGCGGCGCTGGTGTCGGCGGTCCGGTCGGGCGAGGTGCCCGAGGACGTCATCGACGACAAGGTTCGCCGGGTGCTGCGGCTCGCCGTACGCGTGGGGGCCTTTGATGATTTGCCGGAGATCTCCGAAACGCTGGACGGCGACCGGATCGCACACGAGGTGGCCACCCGCTCGTTCGTGCTGGCCCGCAACGAGAACTTCACGCTGCCCCTGGAGGCGACCGGCCTGACCCGGGTCGCGGTGATCGGCGCGCTCGCGATGGACGCCCGGGTCCTCGGCGGCGGCAGCGCGCAGGTGTCCCCGCCGCACACGGTCTCGCCGCTGGAGGGCCTGGTCCGAGCCCTGCCGGGGGTGGATGTCGAGTACGCGGTCGGCGCCGACCCGCGCCCGTTCCTGCCGGCGCTGCACAGCCCGACCCGGGTGCTGGTCGGCGGCCACTCCTTTGGCGTCGATCCGGCGGCCGTCCGCTGGATCGGCTCGCTGCCGGGCGGCTTGGACCCCGCTCAGGTCGACGGCCTGCGCCTGGAGACGACCTACGTCCCGGACCGGAGCGGCGTGCACACGTTCGCGGTCTCCGGTTTCGGCACCTTCAAACTTTCGATCAACGGCGAGTCACGGTACGAGGGTTCGCTGCACCCGGCCGACGCCGGCCGGGCCGAGCTGCTGCTGTTGCCGCGCGAGCAGCGCGTCTCGGTCGAGTTGACGGCCGGCGTGCCGGTTCCGGTCGTGCTCGAGCAGACGATCGCCCGGGGCACGGCCCACACGGTCGCCACGACGCTGGGTCATCGCCCGCCGTCGCCGGACGAGGACGGGCTGATCGAGGAGGCGGTGCGGTTGGCCGCCGGGTCGGACGTGGCGGTGGTCGTGGTCGGCACGACGGAGCAGGTCGAGTCGGAGGGCTTCGACCGCACGTCGCTGGCGCTGCCGGGCCGGCAGGACGAGTTGGTGTCCCGGGTCGCCGCCGCGAACCCGCGCACGGTCGTGGTGGTGAACGCCGGCTCGCCGGTGCTGATGCCGTGGACGGACGAGGTGGCGGCGGTGCTGCTGACCTGGTTCCCCGGGCAGGAGGGTGGCGCCGCGCTGGCCGACGTGCTGCTCGGGGTCGCCGAGCCCGGCGGCCGGCTGCCGACGACCTGGCCGCGGGCGGAGGCGGACTGCCCGGTGCTGGCGATCGAGCCGCGGGACGGCGTGGTCGCCTACGACGAGGGAGTCTTCGTCGGCTACCGGGGCTGGCTGCGCTCCGGGAAGGACCCGCTCTACGCGTTCGGGCACGGCCTCGGCTACACGACCTGGCGCTACGACGAGATCGCGGTGAACGCGAGCGAGGCGGTGGTCACCCTCACCAACGCGGGCGCGCGCTCCGGCCGCGAGGTCGTGCAGGTGTACGTCGCACCGGCCGTCCCCGACGAGACGCGGCCGTTGCGCTGGCTCGCGGGGTTCGAGAACGTCGACGCCCACCCCGGCGAGACGGTCACCGTCCGCATCCCGCTGCCCCCGCGCACGTTCCAGGTCTGGGACGACGGCTGGCGCACCGTCCCCGGTGGATACACGGTGACGGCCGCGCACGCGGTGGACGATCCGCGCGTCTCGGCGGAGCTGACCGTCTCGTGAGTCACGACCGGGACTGCCACGCCTCCCACAGCTCGGCGTAGCGGCCCCGGTTGGCGGCCAGTTCCTCGTGGGTGCCCTCCTCGAGCACGACGCCGTGCTCGAGGACCACGATGCGGTCGGCCGTGGCGGCCTGGGTGAGACGGTGCGCGACCAGCAGCGTGGTGCGGCCGCGGGTGGCCGCCAGCGCCGACTCCTCCAGGGCGCGGGCGCCCGCGCTGCCGGCCTCGGCCGTGGCCTCGTCGAGGATCGCCACGGCCGGGTCGAGCAGCACGAGGCGGGCGAGGGCCAGCTGCTGCCCCTGGGCTGCGGTCAGCGGGTAGCCGCCCTCGCCGATCAGCGTGTGCAGGCCGTCGGGCAGTGCGGCGGCCCAGCGCAGGGCGCCGACGGTCGCGAGGGCGGCGCGCACCTCCTCGTCGGCCGCCCACGGGCGGGCCAGGCGTACGTCCTCGACGAGCGGGCCGGCGAACACGTGCGTCTCCTGGCTGATCACCGCGATGACGCCCGGTGCCAGCTCCCCGACGGGTACGCCGCCGGCGTACGCCGTACCGGATTGGGGGCGAAGGATGCCCGCGGCGATGGACGCCACCGTGGTTTTCCCGGCGCCGGTGGAGCCGACCAGCGCGACCCGCTCGCCCGGCGCGACCCGGAGGTTGATGTCGCGCAGCACCGGCACCCGCTCGTCGTAGGCGAAGCAGACGTGGTCGAGGGCGAGGTCGGCCTTGTCCAGCTTGATCGTGCCGGCCGGGGCGACCGGCAGCGTGCCCACGCCGACGAGCCGGGCCAGGCCCGCGCCGGCCTCCTGGATCTCGTCGAAGGTGAACAGGATCATCCCGATCGGGTTGAACAGGCGATGGAACAGCACGGCCGCGGCGGCGGTCTCACCGACCGTGACCCAGCCGGCCCGCACGAACCAGAAGCCGGCCACCAGGATCGTGGCCAGCCCGACCAGCTCGGCCCGGTTGATCCGGCCGACGAAGCGGGTGAACAGCGTGAACACGCCGATCGACAGGTCGCGGGCGCGGGCCGAGGCGCCGTCGATGGCGGTGAGATGCCGGTCCTCGATCCGGTACGCGTGCACGGTCCGCACGCCCTGCAGGCTCTCCATGAGCAGTTGCGAGCGGGCGCCGATCGCGGCGCGTTCCCGGGCGTAGATCGGCGCCGAACGCGGCAGGTACCAGCGCAGCGCGGCCAGGTACAGCGGCATGGCGGCGAGGCCGGCCAGCCCGAGCCGCCAGTCGAGACCGAACATGGCGGTGACGCTGAGCGCGGCCAGCAGGACGGCCGAGATGACCGTGGGCAGCACCTCGGCGGCGGCCGTGCCGATGGCGGCGACGTCGGCGCCGACGCGGGAGAGCAGGTCGCCGCGGCCGGCGCGGTCGAGCACGGTGGCGGGCAGCCGCAGCGCGATGCCGACCGTCTCCTCGCGCAGGGTGGCGAGGATCCGCTCGCCGAGGCGGCTGACCAGGGCCGTGGTGGCGCCGGACGCGACACCGCCGATCAGGGCGGCGGTCACCACCACGATCGCGATGGGGTAGAGCGCGGCCGGGCGGGCGCCGTTGCGTACGAGATCGACGAGCCGGCCCAGCGCGGTCACCGGCACCACCGACGCGGTCGCCGCGATCAGGCCGGCGGCGAGCGTGATCGCGAGTTCGAGGCGGCGGCTGCGCAGCTGGGCGAGCAGCCAGCCGCCGGTTTGGGCGGGTGTGGCCACCGGGAGCGAGGCCGGGCCGGTCACCGCAGCACCGTCGCACGGTATCCGGGGTCGGCCGCCGCGAGCGAGGCATGCGTGCCGGTGGCGACCACCTCGCCGTCGCGCATCACCACTACCCGGTCGGTGACCGCGAGCAGCGCGGGGCTGGTGGTGACGATCAGCGTGCCGAGCTGGGAGCCGGGACGGTGCCGCAGGTCGCGGATGCCGCGGGCGATCGCGTGCTCGGTGACCGCGTCGACCGCCGTGGTCGGGTCGTGCAGCACGAGCAGCCGGGGCCGGGCGAGCAACGCCCGGGCCAGGGCGAGGCGTTGCCGCTGGCCGCCGGAGAGGGCGGAGCCGCGTTCGGCGATGGCGTGGTCGAGCCCGTCCGGGTGGGCCGCCACGACGTCCTCGGCCGCCGACGCGCTCAGCACCCCGTCCAGACCGTTCTGTCCGGAGATCTCGGTCAAGATGATGTTCTCGCGGATCGTGCCGGAGAAGAGCTCGGGGTGGTGGGGCGCCACCAGGACGTCCGGCGAGCCGTCGTCGTAGAGCTGAAGCAGCGCGCTCGGGTCGGTCTCGACCACCACGCCGAGACATTCCCCGTCGGTCGGCAGCACCGGCGGATCGGCGGCTTCCTCGGTTCCCGGCCAGGCGCGCAGCACCTCGGCTATCCGGTCGGCCGAGGCCCGCGCGGTCGCGATCCAGCTCGGCGCCGCCGCCAGCGTGCCGAACGGCTCGCCCAGGAACGCGGCCAGCCCGATCACCGTGATCAGCTCGCCGGCGCTGATCCGCCCGGTCAGCGCGAACCACCCGGCCAGGATCGCGATCCCGCAGGCCAGCAGCGTGCTCACGGTGGTCGAGGCGGCCTGGAAGCCGCCCTGGGTGCGGGCCGCGAGCAGGGTGGCCCGCAACGATTCCCGGCTCACCTCGTGGTAGCGCGCGTCGGCGGCCTCCTGCGCGCCGATGCCGCGCAACGGGCGCAGGCCGGTGACCAGGTCGGTGGCGAGCGACGAGGCGCGCCCGGCGACCTCCTGCCGGACGGCGACCCGCCGGGTGATCAGTGGTGCCGCCCGCTGCAGCGCGACCAGCACGACCGGGGTTCCGATCAGGACCACAAGCCCCAGTGGTACGGAGATCACGCAGAGCCCGACCGCACTGACGGCCGTCGCCATCAGCGCGCCGAAGATCCGCGGCACGTAGTCGATCAGGTAGGACGCGTGGTCGGCGTCGGTCGTCGAGATGGTGAGCACGTCGCCGGTGCGCGCCTCGGCCCGCGGGTCGAGCACCTTGGCCGCGACCTCGAGGCGCAGCGCGTGCGACTCGTCGGCCAGCGCCCGCATCAGCTGCCGGGCGCCGTTCCGGTATGCCGTGGTGAGCAGCAGGAACAGCAGGCCGAGCAGTCCGACCCAGGTGACCAGCCGCAGCAGCGAGCCGGTCGACACGGCCAGGTCGACGGTCTCGCCGATGAGAATCGGCACGGTCGCCTCGCACGCCTGGTGCAGCCCGATCAGGACGCACCCGGCCAGCAGCCGCCATCGGTTGCGGGTCACCGCCCGCCACAGGACGCTCACCGCCGCTGCCGGACGAGATCCTCGGTGCTGCCCCGCCCGTGGTAATACCCGACCGTGATGTTCCGCGCGGCCAGAATCACCGCTTCCTCCCTCGCACGTGCAGCAGCCGGGTACCGACCTTGGCCCGGCGAATCGGCCAGATCAAGACCGGAGCACGGTCACGGTCCGCGCCAGGACCATGACGGAAGGCTAGCCTAACGGACCGCTTCGTCCATGATCAGAATGTGCGCTAACTCTCTGTAATGTCGACCGTGTTGACCCTGCGTAGTTTTTGGCTATAGTCGGATGAGTCCGATTCACCCCGTATGCCAGGCAGGATGGGTTCGCATGTCGCTCCCGATCACCACGCTCCGTAACAACGACGTCGACTACCGTGACTTGGCGCCGATGATTCACCGTCAGCGACTGGTGGTCGAGGGTTACCCGACATTTGTGATCACCGATGAGCACATCAAGGACTATCTGTCGAAGCTCTCGGTGGTGACCGACATGATCACGCTGATCGAGCCGGTGACCCACTGCAGCGATCTGTACGGCTGGGCCGGCTGGATCCATTGGGAGACGTCGGGCGCGCACTTCTACTCCTGGGAGCGCCCGGTCTCCTTCTTCAGCGTCGACATCTACACCTGCAAGGCCTTCGACCCGGCCGACGTCGTCGCGTTCACCGAGCAGTACTTCCGGACCACCGAGATCGTCGCGAAGGGCTTCTGACCATGAACTACGACCTCGACGAGACCGCGATGCGCCGGCTGACGGCGGCGGCCCTCACCACGTACCGCGACCGGCCCGGCCGCTTCCTGGCGCTGGCCGTCGCCGCGACCTCCCCGCTCGCCGACGTCGCCCGCACAGTTGAGCGGCTGGTCTTCGAGGAGTCGTTCGAGATGGACGTGCCCACGATGATCGCCGAGTACCGCCGGTACGAGGACGACAGCCTGTTCTTCCTGGTCCTCGACCGCCGGACGGGCCTGCCCGCCGGCGCGGCCCGGGTGATCGACGGCGGCGGCAAGACCCTCGACGACGCCCCGGCCCGCATCGACGTCGACCTGTCCACGATCGTCGCCCTGCACGGCCTGCACAGCGGCCGGATCTGGGACTTCGCCACGCTCGCGGTGCTGCCGGCGTACCGGGGCGGCCGCTCGGGCCTGGCCGTCAGCTCGCTGCTGTACCGGACGTTCCTCAACGCGGGACGGCTGGCCGGCGTCCGCCACCTCGTGGCCATGCTCGACTACCGGGCACACCGCAACCTCAAGCTGATCGGCGTCGAGTTCATGCCGATGGCCGGCTCGGAGCCCTTCGACTACCTCGGCTCGCCCTCGACCGAGGCCCTGCACACGCCGTTCCCCGAGCTCGTCCCCGCGATCGCCCGGCAGGCCGGCCGACTGCGCCGGCTCGGCGAGCCGTTCCACGGCAGCATCCGCGGGCGGGGCCTGCGCCGGCTGCTCACCCGGCGGATCGCGGCCCGTGTCGCCCACCAGATCTCCTCGGGCGACCGCCTCGACGAAAGCATCGTGCTGCCCGGCCTCGACCGCCGCCAGCTGGTGCGCGCGCTCTAGGGGGTTACCAGCGGCTGATTCGGGCGGAGAGCACCGACAGGGCGGCGACTCCGGCCGTCGAGGTCCGCAACACCTCGGGCCCCAGCCGCACCGCGACCGCGCCCGCCTGCTCGAACGCGACCCGCTCGGCGTCGGCGATGCCGCCCTCGGGCCCCACCACCAGCACGATCTCCCCGCTCGGCGGCAACTCGGCCGCGGCGAGCCGCACGGTCGCCTCCTCGTGCAGCACGAACGCGGCCCGCGCGTCGCCCAGCCGGGCCGCGACCTGCTTCGTCGAGCAGTCCGGGTCGCCGCCCACCACCGGCAGCCAGGCTCGGCGGGCCTGCTTGGCCGCCTCCCGCGCGGTGGACACCCACTTCTCCCGCGACTTGGCGCCGCGCTCGCCTCGCCACTGCGCCACCGACCGGGACGCCGCCCAGGGCAGGATCTCGTCCACCCCGATCTCGGTCATCGCCTGCACGGCGAGCTCGCCCCGGTCGCCCTTGGCGATCCCCTGCGCCACGACCAGCCTCGGGTCGGGCGCGGCGAGCGTCGAGCGGCCGGTCACCCGTACCTCGACGCTGCCCTTGCCGACGGCCGTGACCTCGGCGGTCGCGCTGCCGCCGCGCCCGTCGGCGAGGATCAGCGCCTCGCCGGCGCGCAGCCGCTGCACGGTCGCGGCGTGGTGGCCCTCGGGACCGGTCAGCGTATAGGACGGGCCGGCGGGCAGGTCGTCGACCAGGAAAAGGGGCGCGGACACCGGAGGATTATGCGCCGCCGGGCCGGTGCGACAGCACGGTGACCACCGCGAGCAGCGCCGTCACCAGGGCGGTGAGGACCGCGAACTCGACCCGCGACCGGCTCGGCGCCGCCGGCCACGGATGGGTCGCGGCCTTCTCGGCCGGCCGGCGCAGGATCGCGCTCAGCGCGGAACCGGCCTCGACCGCGGTGAGCCGGTCGTCCGGGTCGTGCCGCAGGAGGCCCGCGAGCACGCCGGTGAGCGGGCCGGCCTGCGACGGCGGGTCGGGCCGCTCCCCCGCGATCGCCAGCAGCGTGTCGTCGATCGTCGCGCGCGCGAACGGCGGCCGGCCCTCGACGGCGTAGTAGAGCGTGGCGCCCAGCGACCACAGGTCGGACTCGGGCGTCCCCTCGCCGTCGATCAGCCGCTCGGGCGCGAGGTACTTCGGCGAGCCGAGCACGATGCCGGCGGCGGCGAGCGCCCGCAGCCCCTCGACCGTGACGCCCGGGCCGAAATCGGTCAGCATCGCCCGGCCGTCGTCGGTGATCAGCACGTTGCTCGGCTTGATGTCCAGGTGCAGCAGCCCGGCCCGGCGCACGGCGAGCAGGCCGTCGAGCATGGCCAGGCCGATCTCGGCGACCCGGGTGGGCGGCAGCGGGCCGGACTCGTCGATCACGTCCTGCAGCGACCGGGACGGCACGTACTCCATGACGATCCACGGCGCCTCGTCGTCGGCGAGCACGTCGAGGGTGCGCACCACGTTCGGATGGCCGAGCCGGGACAGGAAGCGCGCCTCGCGGACCGTCCAGCCGAAGAAGAGGTCCGCGGCGTCGGGGGCAAGACCCTCCGGCAGGGCGCATTTCTTGATCGCCACGAGCCGGCCGTCGGCGCGGTCGCGGGCCAGCCACACGCGGCCCAGACCCCCGGCACCCAGCGGTTCTACGAGGCGGTAACGGTCGGCGACAAGCTGACCCGTCCTCGCCGGTGCTTCACTGGTCATTTACGGATGGTGCTAGCGATGTCACTCGGCGTACTCGATCCGGTGGTGCGGTGCGGACACCCACGCACCGTACGTCATTCGTCTGAAAGCGGCCTGAAGGTGACCACGATTTGATCCAAAATCGTGAGATCGCGGGCCCACTGGTCGCGCGGCGCCCGCCAGTCGAGGATGAAGACGCGGTCGCCGGACGGCTCGGGGATGACCAACTGCATGGCGCGCATCGCGCCGCTCGACTGGAGGTAGGTGAACTCCCACACCGCCTCGCCGGCGAAGACGGCCTCGTTCGGAGACATCTGCTCGATCCGGATCCGGCGGTACCCGGGCAGGCCGACCTTCGCCTCCTGGGCGGTCAGCGCGGCGACGGCATTGGCCGGAGCGGGCTCGGCCCGGACGGTCAGCAGCGGGCGACCCTGCGGTCCGAAGGCCGAGTCGACGCCCTTCGCCACGCTCCACTTCTGCGGCAGGGCGATCCGGTAGAGGCGGGGCGCGGTGTGCCAGGCGAAGCCGGGCGGCGGCAGGTCGGACACGTCGACCTGGACCCGGGGCTTGGCGGCGGACTCGCCGCCCGGCCGGGTCACCGCGAAGACGGTGATCAGCGCGACCAGCACGGCGAGGGCTCCGGCGAGCGCGGCGACCCGCCGGCGGGAGCGGCCCGGGCGGCGTGGCTGGCCCGGGCGGCGTGGGTGGCCCGGGCGGCGTGGGTGGCCCAGGCGGCGTGGGTGGCGCGGCGCGACCCTCGGGGAGGGCGCCGTCGGCTGCGGCGCCGTCGGCTGCGGCGCCCTCGTCTGCGGCACGCTCGGCTGCGGCACCCTCGTCTGCGGCACCCTCGCCTTCGGGGCGGGCAGCGCCGGCCGCTCGACCGGCTGCCGGATGACGGCCCGCAGCCCGTCCTCCACCGCGGGCGGGGCGAGCCGGTCGGCCGGGTCGATCCGCAGCAGGCCCGCGATCACCGGCTCGAGCGCACCGGCCCGGGTCGGCGGCTCGGGCGGCCCCTCGGTGATCGCCAGCAGCGTCGCGGCCGTGCTGTCGCGCACAAACGGCGGGTGCCCCTCGACCGCGTGGTAGAGGGTGGCGCCCAGCGACCACAGGTCGGACTCGGGCAGCGCCACCCCGTCGAAGAGCCGCTCGGGCGCCAGGTATTTCGGTGAGCCCAGGATGATGCCGGCCCTGGCCAGCGCCCGGACCCCCTCGGTGGTGACCGCCGGGCCGAAGTCGGTGAGCACCACCCGGCCGTCGTCGGCGATCAGCACGTTGCCCGGTTTGACGTCCAGATGCAGCAGGCCGACGCGGCGCACGGCGAGCAGCGCCTCGAGCACCGCCAGGCCGACACCGGCCACCCGGGCCGGCGGCAGCGGGCCGGACTCGTCGATCACCTGCTGCAGCGAGCGGGACGCCACGTACTCCATCACGATCCACGGGGTGTCCTCGCCGGGCAGGACGTCCAGCGTGCGCACCACGTTCGGGTGGCCGACCACGGCGAACGCGCGCGCCTCGCGAACCGTCCACACGCGGAAAAGATCCTGCTCGTCGGGGGTGAGGCCGTCGGGGATGGCGCATTTCTTGAGGGCGACCAGATCGTCGTCGGCCTCGTCGTGGGCGAGCCACACCCCGCCCATGCCCCCGGCGGCGAGCGGGCGCAGGAGGCGATAGCGCCCGGCCACGCGCTGCCCCACCGTCACCAATGCCGGTCACCCCGAAGATCAACGTGTGTCAGTAAGCAAACCCGACCGTACTGCATCGACGGTGGGTGTGGGGTCGGTCGCTCAGCGGACTCGCGCGCCTGGCGGCGTGGCGTTATGGTCGGCAGCGACTTCCTCCGTGGCGAAGCTGGGCGATGAGGCACATGCGGATTCCTGGATATGGTCGGCTCTGGCGGACGCTGCCTCTTCTCGGCGCCGGCCTGCTGTTTTGCACGCTCGCGACGGAGCCGGCGAGAGCGACCGTGCCCGCGACCGCCCCCGCGGCCGTGTTTCCGGCGCGATTTCAGGCGGCGCCGTCCGCGGCCGACCTGGCGATCCAGTTCGAGGCGCTGCTCGGGCAGCACTCGGTGCTCGCGGCCGACCTGATGCGCAGCCGCATCCGCGGCGACGACGACTTCGTCCAGGCGGCGAACGCCGCCCTCGGCAAGAACACTGCGGCCATGACCACGCTGGTCGGGCAGATGTTCGGCAAGGCCACGGCCGACAAGTTCAGTCCGATGTGGTCGGAACACGTGGTCGCGCTGTTCGCGTACGCGGGAGCGCTCGCGGCCCAGGACCAGGCGGCCAAGCAGGATGCACACGAGGAGCTCGTCGAGTACGAGCAGGAGCTGGGCGACTTCTTCGCGGGCGCCTCACACGGGCGGCTCTCCCAGGCAGCGGCCCGCGCGGCGATCGTCGAGCATGTCGGACATCTGACAGGCCAGGCCGACGCGTACGCGGCGAAGGACTACGCCACCGCCGACGCGATGTACCGGATGGGCTACCAGCACACGTACGACCTCGGGCTGGCCCTGGCGAACGCGCTGCTGCCGCCGGCCGACAGGGCGACCCTGCAGCAACCGCTCTGGCGGCTGCGCTCCCAGCTGGGCAAGCTGCTCGCCGAGCACGCCGCTCTGGTGGAAGACCTGACCCGGGCCGCGGTGACCCGCTCGCCCGATTTCGCCGCCTCCGGCGACATGCTCAACGGCAACACGAAGGATCTCGCCGCCGCCATCGACACGCTGTTCGGCGCGGCCGCGGCCAAGCAGTTCCAGCAGATGTGGGCCGACCACGTCGAGCAGCTGGTGGCGTACGCGAGCGCCACCGCCGCCGGCGACAAGGCCAAGCAGGACCAGGCCAAGGCCGCGATGGCCGGCATCGAGCAGCGGATGGGCACGTTCCTGGCCGGCGCGACCAGCAAGCGGATCAGCACCGGCGCGCTCACCACGGCCCTGCAGCACCACGACATGATGCTGATGAAGCACGCCGACGCGTACGCGGCCAAGGACTACGCCACCGCGCACGATGTCGCCTACGACACCTACCAGCAGATGTTCGACCTGGCCCGGACGATGGCCGACGCGTTCGGGGCCACGGTGGCGGCCCGGCTGCCGCGCGGCGGGGCGCAGACCGGGTTCGGCGGTATGGCCGCGGTCGTGGAAACTCGCTGATGCCCCCGTACGCCCGCCTTTCGGCGCTCGCCGCGCTCGGCCTGGCGGTGCTGGCCGTGGTCGCCGGGGCCTCGCCGCCACCGGCCGCGGTCGCGCGCTCGGCGCCCGCCGCCGGGCAGCAGCCGGCGGCGACGGACCCGTCCGCCGAGGCCTTCCACTCGGTCCGCACGTACGACACGGTGGGCGAGCCGGTGCGGCTGCGCATCCCCGCGCTCAAGGTGGACAGCAAGGTGGAACGCCTCGGCCTGCAGACCGACGGCACGATCGCGGTCCCGGCCCGTACCGACATCGCCGGCTGGTACGAGTACGGCCCGCGCCCCGGCCAGCCCGGCCCGGCCGTGATCCTCGGCCACGTCGACTCGCACACCGGTCCCGGCATCTTCATCGACCTCTACCGGGCCAAACCCGGCACGACCGTGCGGGTCGACCGCGCCGACGGCACCTCCGCGACCTTCAAGATCACCAAGATCGAGCGGGTTCCCAAGGTCCAGTTCCCCACCGACCTCGTCTACGCGCCCACCCTCGACCCCACGCTCCGGCTCGTGACCTGCGGCGGCAGCTTCGACCGGTCTCGCGGAAGCTATCGGGACAATGTCATCGCGTTCGCCGAGCCGGCCTGAGCGGCGCCGCCTCGGGGCGGCGCTCACGGCACTGCTCACGGCGCTGCTCGCGGCGCCGCTCGTCGGCGCACGCCCGGCGGCCGCGGCGGTCCCGCTGCCGCTGCCGGTCGCGGGGGTGCTCAGCGGGGGCGGCGAGACGGCCGTGGTGATCGACCTGAGCGCCAGCAACGGCGCCGGCAAGCGCAGCGTCGCGGTCACGGTGAACGGTCAGAGCCAGCGCGCCGACCTGGTACCGGTGATGTCCGACGGCCTGGCCGTCACGATCGTGGTGGACGCCTCGACGAAAGGCGCCGCGACGCTGCCGGCCTGGCTGAGCGCCGCCGCCCGGTTCATCCTCGAGGCGCCGACGAGCACCCAGGCCGTGGTGATCCCCGACCGCAAGCCGGCCGCCGCGGCCACCGCGCCGCTGCGCGGGCCGTCCGGCGTGGTCGGCGCGCTCACCGCGATCCGGGCCGACGGCGACCGGGACACGGAAACGGCCCTGACGCTGGCCCGCGGCCAGTTCCCGCGGGCCGAGACCGGCCGCCGGGTGGTCGTCATGTACACGTCGGCGGCCGACGCCGGCGGGGTGCGCGCCGCCGATCTGGCCGACGACTTCCGGGCGGCCGGCACCATCCTCGTGGTGGTCGGCACGGCCGCGGCCAGCGGTTTCTGGTCGGGCGCGGCCGCGGCGACCGGCGGTTTCTTCGCCCCGGCCGGCGAGCCCGTGGTGGTGCCCGCCCTCGACCAGGTCGAGTCCACCCTGCGCGACCGCTACCTGGTGTGTTTCGCGACGCCGCCCAAACTGCCGGCCACGGTCTCCCTGCGGGTCGACACCGGCGACCTGACGCTGACCGGGGAGGCGGTGGTACCGGCCCTGGGCGGCAACGACGACAGCACGCCGGTCACCCGGACGATCGTCGGGACCATGCTGATCGCGGTCGGGCTCGCCACCCTGGTGGCGATCGTCATCCTTCTCATCGCGCTCGGCCGCCGGCCGCGCCCGGTGGCCGGTCCGCCGGCGCTGACCAGCGTCTTCATCGGGCGGGCCGGGGTGCCCCAGGCCGCGCGGGGGCGCGCCGTCGTGCCGCGGGAGCACGGAACGCCCTGGTCGTGAGCGACCGTCAGGAATCGGCCTCGCGGTGCTTGCGGGACTGCTCACGCACCCGGGTCAGCGCGTTGTCCCACTCGTCGGGCGGGGCGTCGACGTCGCGCCGGCCGCTGAAGTAGTCGGAGTGGGTGATCACCGCCCAGCCGAGCGCCACCAGCGCGGCCAGCGACACGAGCACCTGCAGGCCCTGCACGATGTCCTCGGCCCAGGAGTACCACCCCGGGTAGAGCAGGGCCCGCACCAGCGGCTCACGGTCGCTGATCTGGGAGCCGTGCAGGTCGGCGAAGTACGCCGCGAGCGTGCGCGGCTCGGTCGAGTCGGCGCCCACCCCGATCACCCCGGCCAGGGTGGCCACCGCGCCGGTCACCAGCGCCGCGGTGCGGGCCCAGATGCTCCCGCGCAGGAGCCAGATGCCCAGGCACCCGTACGCGATGCAGACCAGCCCGAGAATCACGTCCAGTATCGCGCCGAGCCGCCCGCGCAGCAGGGCGGGCGGCTCGATTCCGTAGTCGGCTTGGATCTTGTCGAGCAGCGCCATCAGCTGATGTGCCTCCGACGTGCCCCACCAGTGCAGTTCCAGCAGCCCGTCGACCAGCAGCAGCAAGCCGACCGGCGCGACCGCCATGGTCAGCACCGCCGCCAGCCGCACGGTGCGCGGTGCGTCAGTCCCCGTCATGCCGCGCATGGTAGTCCCGCACGCGGCATCGACTCATCCCCAATTCTGCGGAGCGGGCTGCCGGGTCGTGACATTGATGCGGTTGAAGAAGTTGGTCGTCGCGATCCACAGCACGATCGCCGCCAGCTGCTTCTCGTCGAAATGCTTCGCGGCCTCGTCCCAGATCTCGTCGGGCACCGCGTCGGCCTTGTCGGCGAGCCGGGTGGCGTACTCGGCGAGCGCCAGCGCGGCCCGCTCGGCGTCGGTGAAGTACGGGGTCTCCCGCCACACCGGCACCGCGAACAGCCGGTCGTCCGTCTCGCCGGCCTTGCGCATCTCGCGGGCGCCCGAGTCGACGCACGGGCCGCACCCGTTGATCTGGCTGGCCCGCAGGTGCACGAGCCCCAGAATGGCGGGGTCGACCCCGGCCGAGTTGGCCGACTTGTAGAGGATGTTGACCGCCTTGACGGTTTCCGGAAGCAGACCGGCGGGGTTCTCGAGACGAGCAGTCATGATCCTTCTCCTTGCGTTTCGCGAGCCGCCGTCACATCGGCGCGCTCTGTTTCGTCGGTCTGTAGACGAAGCGCGTACAAGGAATGTGACCGATGTGGCATAGGCCACAAAGGGGGCAGAACAGATGGACGACACGGCGTTGGCCGAGCGGTTCGAAGAGAACCGGCCGCGACTGCGAGCGGTCGCGATGCGGATGCTCGGCTCGGTCGCCGAGGCCGACGACGCGGTCCAGGAGGCGTGGCTGCGACTCAGCCGCACCGGCGACGCCGAGGTGGACAACCTCGCCGCCTGGCTCACCACGGTGATCGGGCGGATCTGCCTCGACATGCTGCGGCAGCGCACGGCCCGCCGCGAGGACGATTACGACACCGAGCCGCCCACCGCCGAGGTCACTCCCGAGGACGAGGCGATGCTCGCCGACTCGGTCGGCCTGGCGCTGCTGGTCGTGCTGGACACGCTCACCCCGGCCGAGCGGCTCGCATTCGTGCTGCACGACCTGTTCGCGGTCTCGTTCGAGGAGATCGCCCCGGTCGTCGGCCGCTCGCCGGACGCGACCCGTCAGCTCGCCAGCCGGGCCCGCCGCCGGGTGCGCGCCACCCCGTCGGCCGGCTCGCCCGCCGACCGCCGGCTGGTCGACGCGTTCATCGACGCCTCCCGCGGCGGCGACCTGGGCACGCTGCTCACGCTGCTCGACCCGGACGTCGAGATGCGGATCGGCCCGGTCAGCCAGCGGCGCGGCGCCGACGTGGTCGCCCGCTTCTTCTCCGGACGCGCGCAGGCCGCCCGCCCGGCCCTGCTCGACGGCGCGCTCGGCATCGCGATCGTGGTCGGCGACGGCCTCAAGGCCGCGCTCCGCGTCACCACCGACGGCAGCCGCATCACCGTCCTCGAGGCCATCACCGACCCGACCCAGCTCGCCGCCCTCGACGTCGAGCTGCTAAAGGACTAGGACGATCCGGCCGTCGGTGTCGTCGGTGGCCTGGCGCTCCCAGGCCTCGGCGACATCGGCGAACGGCACCAGCTCGTGCGCCACCGTCAGGCGGCCGTCGGCGGCGAACGCGGCGACCTCGGCGAGCGACTCGGCCCGTTGGGCCACCGAGAGCGCGTTGTTGGTGTAGCCGAGCACCCGCAGCGAGCCGCTGCGCAGCGTGGCCGAGTCGATCGGCGCGGTCGGCGACGCCGAGCTGCCCAGGTTGACCAGCCGGCCGCCCGGGCGCAGTACCCGCAGCGCGGCGGCGGCCGGCACCCCGAAGACCGGGTCGAGCACCAGGTCGGCCGGGCCGGACGCATCGCGCAGCCGGTCGGCCAGCGACATCGGGTCGTCGTCGGGCAGCAGCTGCACGGCCTCCTCGGCGCCGAGCCGGACCGCCCGTTCGAGCGCCTCCGGCCGGCGGGACACGGCGATCACCCGGCCCGCGCCGGAGAGCAGGGCCAGCTGGATCGCGGCCTGGCCGACCACGCCGCCGGCCCCGAGCACCACGACCGTCTCCCCCGGCGTCAGCCCGCCGGTACGCGTCAGCGCCGAGTGCGCCGCCACCGCGGAGAGCCCGAGCGCCGCGATCAGCGGCAGCGGCACGCCCCGGGGCAGCGGCACCACGTCCACGTACGGCACCGAGACGGCCGCGGCCATGCTGCCGTCGCCCGGCCGCATCCCGGCCGAGGTGGCGAACCACACCGGCGTGCCGTCGTCCCGGTAGCCGACCCCCTGCACACCCGGCACGTACGGGGTGGCCGGCAGGCCGAAGTAGCTGGTGCCGGTGGCGCACAGCAGGTCGAGCGGGGTGATCGGCGCGGCCGCCACGGTGATCGGCACCTCGCCCGCGCCCGGCACCGGCGCCGGCCGTTTCTCCAGCGCCGGCGGCCGGCCGCAGATGCGCAGCACGGCCGCGGGGATCATGTCGCGATGTCCGGGTAGGGCAGCGAGAAGTGGGCCATCCGCGCGCCGAACGCCTTCTGGTACTCCAGCGGCTCGGTGTTGTCCCGCTCGAACATCGCGATGAACAGCGTCAGCGTGAGGAACGGGTGCGCGCCCAGCTCGAACAGCTTGCAGTGGTCGTGCTCGATCAGCGCCGACCGCTCCTCGTCGGTGAGGCGCTGCCAGGTGCTCGCCTCCGGCGTGGGGCAGTTGAGCAGCGCGTTCGAGA
This sequence comes from Paractinoplanes globisporus DSM 43857, assembly GCF_000379645.1. Classification (GTDB taxonomy): domain Bacteria; phylum Actinomycetota; class Actinomycetes; order Mycobacteriales; family Micromonosporaceae; genus Actinoplanes; species Actinoplanes globisporus. The sequence continues at coordinate 71,401 of NZ_KB903305.1, read as the reverse complement.
GGGACTCCTCCCACCACGTGACGAGCTCGCGCGGATCAGCACGGTAGCGCTCGACGAGTGAGGGGTCGCGGTCCACCGTGTACAGGAACTTGTTCAGCAAATACTTGCTCATGCCGGAACTCCGTTCGGGTACCAGGTGAAGTAAGCCTCCATCGTGTGGAACAGGTCAAGGTTGTCGACGTAGTCGGCCTTCGCCCCGGGCCCGGCCACGCCCATCATCAGCATGAAGTCCATGAAGCCGTGGGTGGCGTTGCCCGGCGCGTGCAGGCTCTCCAGCGACACCTCGCGCAGGCAGCTGTCCAGGTCGCCGGAGGCGATCCACTCGACCGCCTTACGGTCGAACTCGGGGTCGGGCCCGTGCGGCCCGAACTGCCGCGGCCCGCCGAGCTCGAGCGACAGGTGCCCGGTACCGATGATCGCGACTCGCAGGTGCGACGGCCACTCCTCGACGATCTTGCGGATCGCCGAACCGAGCGCCACGAACCGGGACGGCTGCGGCAGCGGCGGCGCGAAGATGTTCGTGTAGATCGGCACGATCGGCAGGTCGGCCTCGGGCCGCAGCGTGATGATCGGGCAGGTGACGCTGTGGTCGATCCGCAGCTCGTTGCTGAACGCGAGATCGAAGCCCGCGTCCAGCCCGGCCCGCAGGATGTGCGCCGAGAGGTCTTCCTGGCCTTTGAGCAGCATCCGCGGCAGGCCGAACTCGCGCTCCTCGTTGTACCAGTTCGCGTCGTAGAACGGCGCCTTGCCGACCAGGAACTGCGGCATGTTGTCCAGCCACAGCTGGTGGAAGTGGTCGGAGCCGACCATCACCAGCACGTCCGGGTTGGCCCGGGTCAGCGTCTCCCGGAACGCGGTGATCTTCCGGACCCACTCGTCGGCGAACGGCGGCCGGTCCTCGCCGGTGGACGTGCTGGCGCGGTAGTAGAACGGATGGTGCGTCGAGGCGATGACCGCGACGATGCTGGCCATAGTCAGTCCTCTCGTGTTCCGGGAAGGGGTTCGTAGACGGCGTTCCGGTCGACGGCGAGATAGATCTGGTTCGCGATCGGCCGCCGGCGCTCCTCGGCGAGCTGGCCGAGCAGCCCGGCGCAGCGGGCCAGCAGGGCGAAACCGCGCAGCAGATCGGTGGGCAGGCCCAGGTCGGCCAGCGCGGCGCCGCAGACGCCGGCGCCGTTGAGCGGCAGCCGGCGCCCGAGGACCGAAGGGTGCACCCGGCCGATCGCCTCGAAGAGCCGCAGGTGCGGGCCGCGCAGCCCCTCCTCCTCGGCGATCGCGATCAGCACGGGCGTACGCGGGTCCTGCTCCTTGTGCACCGGGTGGCCGAGGCCGGGGATGAACCGCTTCTCGTCGCGGGCCTTGCGGACGGCATCGAGCGCGATCACGTCGTAGTCCTTCTCGGTCCCCGCGGCGACCAGCGTGTCGGCGAGGAACCGGCCGCAGTCCTCGGTCACGCCGAGGAAGCGCGACCCACCGCCGAGCAGTCCGGCGGCGAGGGCGCCCTGGAGCGAGTCCGGCGCCGAAAGGTACGTGAGCCGGGCCGCGATCGCCGTCGGCGTGAAGCCGTGGTCGGCCAGCGCGACCAGCACCGCCTCGAACAGCCGCACCTCCCCCGCGCTCGGCCGCCGCCCCGCGACCAGCCAGAACGCGAGCTCGCCGAACCCGACCTTGCCCATCAGGTCGGCCGCGAGATCCTGCCCCAGCAGCGAGATGGTGTCGGAGGTCGACGTGCCCAGCCCGGTCGGAAAGCTCAGTTCTGACGAAGCCACGCGCGGATCTCCTCACCGTGCTCGTCGAGCCCGGGCGGCGGCAGCTCGTACGCCGCCGGGGTCTCGGAGAATGTGATCGGGTTGCGGACGGCGGGCACGCCACCGGCGTCGATGACCGGGTTCAGGCCGAGCTCCGAGGCGAGGGCCACGCCGCCGTCGATCGTGTTGATCGGCGCGCACGGCACGCCGGCCGCCAGCAGGTCGCGGAACCACTCGTCCTTGCCTCGCTTGCCGAGCCGCTCGACGAGAATCGGCCGCAGCTCCTCCCGGTTCGCCGTACGGTCCTGGTTGCGGCGGAAGCGCGGGTCGTCCGGCAGGTCGGGCAGGTCCAGCACCTGGCACAGCTTGCGGAACTGTCCGTCGTTGCCGGCGATCACGATGAGCTCGCCGTCGGCGGTGGGCAGCGGCTCGTACGGGAAGAGGCTGGGGTGTGCGTTTCCCATCCGGAACGGGATCGTCCCGCCGGCCACGTACCCGCTGGAGTGGTTGACCAGGCCGGACAGCGCCGACGAGAGCAGGTTGACCTCGACGTGCTGGCCACGGCCGCTCGTGCCGCGGTGGTGCAGGGCGGCCAGGATGCCGATCGTGGCGTGCATGCCGGCCATCACGTCGAAGACCGAGATCCCGGCGCGGAAGGGCGGCCCGTCCGCATCACCCGTAAGACTCATAAGTCCAGAAATAGCCTGTACCATCAGGTCGTATCCCGGCATTTCGGCACCCGCACCCGACCCGAACCCGCTGATGCTGGCGTAAATGATCTTCTCATTGACCGCGGCCACCGATGCGTAATCAAGACCGAACCGCCCCAAACCACCCGGCTTGAAGTTCTCGATCATCACATCGGCCCGCCGGGCGAGCTCCTGCGCCGCCGCCCGGTCCGCAGGGTCCTTCAAATTGAGCGCAATAGACCTTTTGTTCCGGTTTATGCCGAGGTAGTACGTCGACACCCCGTCGCGCACCGGTGGCATCCAGGTGCGGGTGTCGTCCCCGCCCGGTCCTTCCACCTTGATCACCTGCGCGCCGAGATCGGCGAGCAGCATCGTCGCGTACGGCCCGGCCAGGATCCGGGAGAAGTCGGCCACCAGCAGACCGTGCAAAGGACCCTGCGCCATCATCACCGCCCGTTCTGCGGACACTCGTCCGCCGAGTCAGCTTGCGCTGTGGGAGCACGCCTGTCAACGGGCGCTTCATCTCCCCGAAACAAAGTCTTGACCAGGAAGGTGACCGGGAGCACACTGGCGCCATTCGCCCTGCCCGCTGTGCGGACAGTGGTCCGAAACCCGTGAAAGGATGGGCGATGAGCGACAGCGACCGGCCGGTGATCTTCAAGAACGGCCTGGTTCTCACCATGGACGACGCGCACACGGTCCTGCAGAACGCCGACGTGCTGATCATTGACGGACGCATCGCCGAGGTCGGGCCGAGCCTGGCCGCGCCCGAGGGCGCCGTCGAGATCGACGCGACGGGCGGCATCGTGATGCCCGGCATGGTCGACACGCACCGGCACATGTGGCAGACCGCCATGCGCGGGTACGGCGCCGACTGGACCCTCACCCAGTACTTCGTCTGGTACTACCTCGAGTCCGGCAAGCTGTTCCGCCCCGAGGACATCCACGCGGGCAACCTGCTCGGCGCGATCGAGGCCATCGACTCCGGCGTCACCACCACCGTCGACTGGTCGCACGGCCTGCAGACCACCGACCACGCGGATGCGGCCGTCGACGCGCTCGAGGCGGTGCCCGGCCGGTTCGTCCTCGCCTACGGCAACATCCAGCAGGGCCCGTGGGAGTGGTCGACCTCCGACGCGTTCCGCGACTTCTACCGCCGCCGGATCGACGGCGGCAAGCTGGCCGGCTTCCAGCTGGCGTTCGACATCCCCGGCGACCCGGCGTTCCCGGAGAAGGCGGCCTTCGAAGTGGCCCGCGAGCTCGGCGCCGCGGTCACCACGCACGCCGGTGTGTGGGGCGTCACCACCGACGACGGCATCCGGCTCATGTTCGAGAACGGGTTCATGTCGCCCGGCAACGTCTACGTGCACGCCGCCTCGCTGAGCAGCGACTCGTACCAGCGGATCGCCGCCACCGGCGGCTCGGTGTCGGTCTCCACCGAGAGCGAGCAGAGCGCCGGCCAGGGCTACCCGCCCACCTGGGTGCTGCGGCAGCACGATGTCCCGGTGTCGCTGTCGATGGACACCAGCGTGTGGTGGAGCGGCGACCTGTTCTCGGCGATGCGCACCACGCTCAGCGCCGACCGGGCCCGTGAGCACCTCGAGGCGCACGGCAAGAAGGAGACCGTCACCCACCACCACCTGCGGGCCGAGCAGGTCGTCGACTGGGCCACCCGCGGCGGCGCCAAGGCGCTCGGGATGGACTCGTCGATCGGCGCGCTCACCCCCGGCCGCCAGGGCGACGTGGTGCTCATCAAGAACGACGCCTCGCCCGCCATGTTCCCGGTGCTCAACCCGTACGGTCATGTGGTCTTCCAGGCCCAGCGCGGCGACGTCGACACGGTCGTCGTGGGCGGCCGGATCGTCAAGCGCGACGGCAAGCTCGTCGACGCCGACGTGGCCGCGGCCCGCGCCAAGGTCGGCGCCACCGTCGACTACCTGCGCGAGACGATGGGCGAGGAGGCCTGGCTGCGCGGCATGAACCCCGACATCCCCGAGGCCCGGATCCTGCACAACCCTTATCAGTACACCAAGTAGGGTCCCGTCATGACCGACAGCGGAAGGGGCGCCGGACCCGACTTCATCGAGGCCCTTGCCCGTGGCCTCGGCGTCCTGCGCTCCTTCCGCTCCGGCACGCCCACCCAGACCCTCAGCGAGATCGCCGCCCGGACCGGCCTGGCCCGCCCCACGGTCCGCCGCATCCTCATCACGCTGGAGGCTCTCGGCTACGTGCGCGGCGCCGACCGTGGCTACGCCCTGACCCCGCGCGTGCTCGACCTCGGCATGGCGTACGTGAACGCCCTGAGCATGTGGGACGTCGCCCGCCCGCACATGGAGAAGCTGGTGGCGCAGACCAACGAGTCCACCTCGATGGCCCAGCTCGACGGCGGCGACATCGTCTACGTGGCCCGCGTGGCCGTCCCGAAGATCGTCACTCTCGCCGTCACCATCGGCACCCGCTTCCCCGCCCCCGCCACCTCGATGGGCAAGGTGCTGCTGGCCGCTCTCCCCGCCGCCGACCTGCCCGCCGTCCTGGCCGAGCCCTCCCGCTCCGGCATCACCCCGCGCTGGCAGCCCACGGCCGCCGAGCTCGACGCGTCCCTGCGCGAGGTGCGCGCCAAGGGCTGGGCCCTGGCCGACCAGGACCTCGCCCCCGGCATCCGCTCGGTCGCCACGGGGGTCCGCGACGGCGACGGCAACGTGGTGGCCGCCATCAACGTCACCGTCCACGCCGCCGAGACCTCGGTCGAGACGCTGCTGGAAGGGCACCTCCCCAAGCTCCTGCGCACCGCCGCCGACATCAGCCACGACTGGTCCCTGACCGCCGCGGTCCCCGCCGTCACCGTCTAACGTGATTCGTCCACATGGCTCTCCGGCGTGCGCTCGCTCACCCGTCGTGCCAGGGTTGATTTCGTGAAGCAGGTGGACGACCTCTTCGACCCCCCGCCCGACCGCTGGGGCCTGCGCGGCGACCCCTGGGTGTGGCAGGCGATGCGCGACCACCTCACCGGCACGTATCTGCCGCCCTCACTCGGCGAGGTCGAGGCCATGCTCTACGCCGCGTTCAACCGCCTGGTCGGCGTGGATCTGGCCACCGAGATCGAGCCCATGGTCTTCCGCGAGGAGTTCGCCCACGGCGGCATGTCCTCCGGCCAGGTCCACCTCGACACCTGGCGCGCCGAGCTTCTCCCCCTGCTGGTCGACCGGGCCAGGACCAAGATCTAAACCCTTCGCCGGTACGCGTCCAGAAAAGTCCCAGCTTCACAGCGCGACCATCTGCCGCCCAGGGCCGCAGCGCGACTCTCGCGTGTAGCGGTGGTCCGGCTTCCCAAACGCGCACTTCTCAAGTGGGCTCAGGAAGCGCGCCGGAGCAGCCGAAAGTCGCGACGACGCATCAGCCGCAGCACGAACGCCGCCGGATGGCCGAAGGCCCGCATCCCCACCTCGGGCGGACACACCTCGATCCGGTCGATCGCATACGTGACCCCGCCGACCACGACCTCGCACCGCCCGGCCGCCATCACGTTCCGATACCACGACACGTCCGGCCCGTACGTCAGCTCGGCCACGAAGTCGTCCCCGAGCCGAGCCAGCAACAACGGCGTCTCGTAGGCCCGGCCGGTCTTCCGCCCCACGTGCCGCACCAGCGCGAACGGCCCACGCCCCGCCCGCGCCAACCGGACCGTACCCCGGTTGAGCGTGTTCTTGATCAGCCAAAGCCAGGCGTCGCGCAGCCCCCTCACCGCAGCCGGGCCCTCAACCGGCCTCGGCCCCCGCGGCAGCGCCGGCATGCGCATCCGCGGCGTCCTCGGCACTCACACAGGCTTCGTCGAGCGCGGCCGTACAAGGCGACTCCGCGACAGCCTCGACGATGGCCCGGTCAATCGCAGCGGAGCACGCCCCCACCTCATGCGCCACGCCGAGCCCCGCACTGGCCTCCGCCGCCGCCTCGACGATCGCCTGGTCGAGAGCGGCCGCCATCTCGGGAGTTGCCGCCTCCAGCAACTGCCGGGTGATCTGCCGCAGCTGCCCCACCTGCTCGGGCGTGATCGCGTCGAAGACCAGGCGCCGCGCCTCGCGGACGTGGCCGGGCGCCGCGGCCTCCAGCGCCGCCATCCCCTTCTCGGTGAGCATCGCCTCGGTGCAGCGGACCTCGCCGTTGCGCACCTCGCGCCGCACCCACCCCTGCCGCTCGAGCCGGCTGACCGCGTGCGACAGGCGCGAGGCCGAGCCGCCCGCGAACAGGGCCAACGTGTTCATCCGCACGGCCCGGCCCGGCCGGCGGGAGAGCGAGGAAAGGATCGAGTACTCGAAGAAGTTGAGCCCCGAATCCCGCTTGAGCTGGGCATCGATCGCGGTCGGCAGGCTCATGAGCAGGGCGATCAGGGTCATCCAGGCGCCACGCTCGTCGTCGGCGAGCCAAGGAGCCGCGGTGTCCTGCGGCGGCGTCGTGGTGTTTGTCACCACTGAAGGGTACCCGTCTTGAACATTCAACACCGGCCGTGGCAAGCTTCATCGTGTTGAACATTCAACACTCGTTTCGAACCGTTCCAAGGGAGCGTTTTGCCGTGACCGTTCTTCGCATCGACGCCAGCATCCAGGGCCCCCGCTCGGCCAGCAGCGAGCTCGCCGACATCGCCGAGGCCGAGTGGCTGGCCGTCCGGCCGGAGACCACGTTCGTGCGCCGCCACCTCGGCGCCGACCCGCTGCCCTCGGAGGCATGGGCGACCGCCATCCACGCCCAGTTCACGCCCGAGGAGCAGCGCACCGAGGCGCAGCGCGAGGCCCAGCGCCTGGCGGCGACGCTCGCCGCCGAGGTGCAGGCGGCCGACGCCGTGATCCTCGCGCTGCCGCTCTACAACTACGGCGTCTCGCAGCACGTCAAGACCTGGATCGACCTGACCATCGCCGGCTCGACGCCCGGCACGCAGCTGCTGCAGGGCAGGCCCGCCCTGGTGCTGACCACCCGCGGCGGCGGCTACGGCCCGGGCACGCCGCGCGAGGGCTGGGACCACAACACGGCGTACCTGCGCCGCATCGTCGGCGATGTCTGGGGAGCCGATCTCACCCTGGTCGAGCGCGAGCTGACCCTGGCCGGCGTCAACCCGGCCATGGACCCCTTCATCGAGGCCGCCGAGCTGCTCAAGAAGGCCGCCCACGAGGCCGCCACGCAGGCCGGCCGCGAGCTGGCCACCCGCTGAGACGAAGCACGCGCCGGCGCCCAGGCCGGTAAGAGACGGTGGGACGCAACCGACGGTTGCGTCCCACCGAGCGTCTAGTGACCGTTGAAGGCGTCTCGCATGCGGCTGAAGAAGCCGCCCTGCTTGCTCAGCTCGGCGACGTCCTCCCCGCGGGTCTTGGCGAACTCGCGGAGCATCCGCTCCTGCTCGGCGGTCAGTTTCGTCGGGGTCTTCACGTCCAGGTGGACGAAGAGGTCGCCGCGGCCCTGACCGCGCAGGTGCGGGACGCCCTTGCCGCGGATGCGCAGCGTGCTGGCCGGCTGGGTGCCCGACTTGACCTCGATGGCCTCCTCGGAGTCCAGCGTCTTGATGGTCAGCCGGGTGCCGAGCGCGGCCGCCGTCATCGGGAGCGTGACCCGGCAGTGCAGGTCGTCGCCCTTGCGCGAGTACACGTCGTGCGGGCGCTCGTGGATCTCGACGTACAGGTCGCCGGCCGTGCCGCCGCCGGGGCCGACCTCGCCCTGCTGGGCCAGGCGGATGCGCATGCCGTCCTCGACGCCGGCCGGGATCTTCACGGTGAGCGAGCGGCGGGTGCGGACCCGGCCGTCGCCGGCGCAGGTCGGGCAGGGGTGCGGGATGACCGTGCCGTGGCCCTGGCAGGTGGAGCAGGGGCGGGACGACACGACCTGGCCCAGGAACGTGCGCTGCACGCTCTGCACCTCGCCGCGGCCGCCGCACGTCTCGCAGGTGGCCAGGTGGGTGCCGGGCGCGGTGCCGGCGCCGGAGCACTGGGTGCACAGGACCGCCGTGTCGACGGTGATCGGGGCCTCGACACCGAACGCCGTCTCGACCAGGTCGAGCTCGAGCCGCAGGATCGCGTCGGCGCCGGGACGGGTGCGCGGGCGCGGGCCGCGGGTGCCGCCGCCGGCCGCCGTGCCGAAGAAGGCGTCCATGATGTCCTGGAAGCCCACGAACGGGCCGCCCGGACCGCCGGGACCGCCCGGGCCCATGCCGCCGCCCGGTGCGAGAGGGTCGCCGCCGAGGTCGACGATCTGCCGCTTCTGATCGTCGGAGAGAACCTCGTACGCCGCGTTGATGTCCTTGAACTTCTCGGCCGCTTCCGGGTCGGGGTTGACGTCGGGGTGGTACTGCCGAGCCAGCTTCCGGTAGGCGCGCTTGATCTCGTCGTCTGTCGCTTCCCGGCTCACGCCGAGAATGCCGTAGTAATCCTTGGCCACGGGGTTTGGAGTCCTCAATGTCAGCGCGATTCCGTCAGTTCTGTGCCAGCAGGTCGCCCACGTAGCGTGCCACCGCGCGCACCGTGGCGATCGTGCCGGGGTAGTCCATCCGGGTGGGCCCGAGCACACCGAGCCCACCAACGATAGTCGTCCCTGGCCCGTAACCCGTGCTGACCACCGAGGCCGACCGCAGGTTGTCTATCTCGTTCTCGTCGCCGATGCGCACCCTGGTCTTGCTGGGCTCCAGGTCGCCGATGAGCTTGAGCAGGATGACCTCCTCCTCGAGGGCCTCGAGCACGGGGCGGAGCGTGCCCTGGAAGTCCAGCACACCTCCCCGCGTCAAGTTCGCCGTTCCGGCGAGCATCAGACGCTCCTCGTTCCGCTCGACCAGAGTCTCGAGCAGCACGCTGGCCAGGCAGGCCATCGTGTTGCGACTGTCGGGCGTGCAGTCGTCGACCAGGCTCTGCACCAGCGGCGGGGTGTCGGACAGGCGCTGGCCGCCGAGTTTCTCGTTGACCTTGCGGCGCAGGGTGGTCACGTCGTCGGCGTGGACCGGCCCGGGCAGCTCGACCAGGCGCTGCTCGACCCGCCCGGTGTCGGCGATCATCACGAGCATCAGCCGGGTCGTGGAGATCGGCACGAGCTCGAGATGGCGCACGGACGAGCGGGCGAGCGACGGGTACTGCACGACGGCGACCTGGCGGGTCAGCTGGGCGAGCAGGCGCACCGTGCGGTGCACCACGTCGTCGAGGTCGACGGCGCCGACCAGGAAGCGCTCGATCGCCCGGCGCTCGGCCGGGCTGAGCGGCTTGACCTTGGAGAGGCGGTCGACGAACAGGCGGTAGCCGGCGTCGGTGGGGACCCGGCCGGCGCTGGTGTGCGGCTGGCGGATGTACCCCTCCTCCTCCAGCACGGCCATGTCGTTACGCACGGTAGCCGGGGAGACACCGAGCTGGTGGCGCTCGACCAGCGCCTTGCTGCCGACCGGCTCCTGCGTCTCGACGTAGTCCTCGACGATGGCCCGCAGAACCTCGAGCTTGCGGTCATCGAGACTCATATGACCCCTCCCTCGCGGTCGCATTGGCACTCCGAGTGACAGAGTGCCAGTCTACGTCGCCGTTCGCGGCAGCGCGATGATCGAGTCGACTGTCTATTCATCGACTCGATCAGCATGTCGCCCTCGACCGGGTTGAGCAGCGGCCCTACGGTGTCAGCCATGACTGAACCGCCTCGCCCGCCCGGTGAAGGTAGCTCCAACGACCCCACCGCGCCTTACAACCCATATGCGGCAAACGACCCGACTCCCGGTTCGACACCGCCGCCGTCATCCCCACCGCCGCCCCCGCCGCCCGGAGGCTACGCGCCTCCCCCGCCCGGTGGCTACACCCCGCCACCCGGTGGGTACAACCCGCCCCCGCAGCAGTACGGCGGCTACAACCCCCCGCCCGCCGGGAGCGGCCTCGACGACAAGAACTGGATCCTGATCAACCACTTCGGGGGCGCGGCCGGCGCCTTCATCGGTGGTGCGGTGACCGGTTGGATCGTTCCGCTGATCGTGCTGCTGGCCCGCGGCAACCAGTCGCCGCACGTCCGCAGCGAGGCGATCAAGGCGCTGAACTTCCAGATCCTCTGGTCGATCGTCGGCGTGATTGGCTGGGCGACCGCCTGCATCGGCATCGGCGTGGTCATCACGGCCGCCGCCTGGCTCGTGGCGATCATCTTCGGCGTCATCGCCGGCGTGAAGGCCAGCAACAACGAGCCGTACAACTACCCCATGTCGGTGCAGTTCATCAAGTAGTCGTGGTGCGGTAGGAGGCGCCGGGTCGGGGGCCCGGCGCTCAGACGACATCCCTGATCACTGCGTCGGCCAGCAGCCGGCCGCGCAAATTCAAAATCAACTGCCCTTTGCCGTACGCCCCGGGCACGAGCAGCCCGTCCTCGAGCGCCTGTTCGGCCCCGCGCTGGTCGACGCGCGCCAGCGGAATCCCGTCGCTGAGCCGCACCCGCAGCATGATGTCCTCGACCCGGCGGTCGTCGTCCGTGAGCATCTCCCGGGCCTGACCGGGCGAGGCCCCGTCGGCCAGCCTCTTCGCGTACGTGGCCGGGTGCTTCACGTTCCACCACCGCACGCCGCCGACGTGGCTGTGCGCGCCCGGCCCGAGCCCCCACCAGTCGGCGCCGGTCCAGTAGAGCAGGTTGTGCCGGCAGCGCCCCGCCTCGGACGTCGCCCAGTTGGACACCTCGTACCAGGAGAAGCCGGCCTCGCTGAGCGCCGCCTCGGCGGCCAGGTAGCGATCGGCGGCCACGTCGTCCTCGGGGTAGGGAAGCTCACCCCGCCGCATCCGGGCGGCCATCCGCGTCCCGTCCTCGACGATCAGCGCGTAGGCGCTGACGTGGTCGACCCCCGCGTCGATCACGGTCCGCAGCGAGGCCGCGAAGTCGTCCGCGGTCTCCCCCGGCGTGCCGTAGATCAGGTCGAGGTTGACGTGCTCGAACCCGGCCTCCCGCGCCTCGAGCGCGGCCCGCGGCGCCCGCCCCGCCGTGTGCTGCCGGTCAAGGATCCTGAGGACGGCCGGGCTGGCGCTCTGCATGCCGAGGCTGATCCGCGTGAACCCGTTGCGCCGCAGCCGGCGCAGGTAGTCGAGGTCGACGGACTCCGGGTTGGCCTCGGTGGTCACCTCGGCGCCGTCGGCCAGTCCCCACGCCTGGTCGATCCCCTCGAGGATCCGCCCCAGATCGTCCGCGCCGAGCAGCGTGGGCGTCCCGCCGCCCACGAACACCGTATCCACCTTTTCCGGGTTTATCGTGTTCTGGGCGAGCTTCAGCTCGCTCAGCACGGTGTCGGCGTAGCCCTCCCGGCTCGCGCCCCCGCCCAGCTCGCTGGCCGTGTACGTGTTGAAGTCGCAGTACCCGCAACGGCTGGCGCAGAACGGCACGTGCACGTACACACCGAACCCGTTCCGGCCCGCTCCCGCCACCGCCTCGATCGGAAGCGACCCGTCCACGGGCACGGGTTCACCATCAGGAAGAGCGCCGGCCATGCGTCAAGTGTGCACGGTTACTGTTCCGCCATGGATCTGGTCCGTACCGCCACCGCCGCCGGGGTGACCACCGTGACCCTGGACAGCCCGGCCAACCGCAACGCCCTCTCCACCCCGCTGATGACCGAGCTCCTCGACGCGCTCGCCACGGCGGTGACCGACCCGGACGTTCGCGTGGTGGTCCTCTCCCACACCGGCCCGGTCTTCTGCTCGGGCGCCGACCTCAAGGAGACCGCCGCGGCCCGCGAGTCCGGCCGGGTCCCGGCCGAGCTGCTCGCCGACGTGCTGGCCGCCCTGTGGGAGTTCCCGAAGCCGGTCGTCTGCCGGGTGGGCGGTCCCGCCCGCGCCGGCGGCCTCGGCCTGATCGCCGCCGCCGACCTCGCGGTCTGCACCCGCGAGGCCACCTTCGCCTTCTCCGAGGTCCGCCTCGGCGTCATCCCCGCCGTGATCAGCGCCACCGTCCTCCCCCGCCTGACCCCTCGCGCCGCCGCCGAGCTCTACCTGACCGGCGACGTCTTCGACGGCGCCCGGGCCGCCGAGATCGGCCTGGTGACCGCCGCCGTCCCCGCCGAGGGCCTGGACGCCACCGTGGCGGCCTACTGCGACGCCCTGGTCAAGGGCGGTCCGCTGGCCCTGGCCGGCGCCAAAGAGCTCCTCCGCCGCGCCCCGGGCCCCTCCATCCGAGCCGACCTGGCCGACCTCTCGGAGCGCTCGGGCACCTACTTCCGCTCGGCCGAGGGCGTGGAGGGCGTGACCGCCTTCCGCGAGAAGCGCCCCCCTTCGTGGATCCCGCCGGGTCGGGCGCTGTGACGTTATTCCGGTGCGGTCGTTGTTTACCCTTGTTGCCTGACGCCGGAAAAGGATCCTCAGAGACGCCGGGAGGTGTGGGTGCGCAAGGTGCCGGTTGTGGCCCTCGCTCTGCTGGCGGTCGTCACTCTGGGTGTGGTGATCGTGGTACGCGGGATGTCCGGTGACATCAAGCTGCCGAAGATCGGGCCCGAGTGCACCGTGCGGGCCGACGGCGAGGTCACGCTCGACTCCGTGCAGATGGCCAACGCCGCCACGATCACCGCGGTGGGCGTACGGCGGGGGATGCCGGAGCGGGCCGTGGTGATCGCGCTGGCCACTGCGCTGCAGGAGTCCAAGTTGGAAAACCTGGACGACGGTGACCGGGACTCGATCGGGCTCTTCCAGCAGCGGCCCAGCCAGGGGTGGGGCGACGCCGACAAGATCAGGGACCCGCGGTACGCCTCGGACAAGTTCTACTCCGCGCTCAGGAAGATCAAGGGCTGGGAGAAGATGCGGGTCACCGACGCGGCGCAGCGGGTGCAGCGGTCGGCGTACCCGAACGCCTACGAGAAATGGGCGGACGAGTCGGCCGTACTGGCGCGGGCTTTGACCGGCCGGGCGACCGGAGCCGTGGCCTGCACGGTGACGGGCGCGCCGGTGCTGCGTGGCGCGGCGGCCGCGGCCGCACTGATGAGCGGGCTCAAACTCGACTGGGGCAAGGGTCTCGCCCCGGCGGCCGCGGCCTCCCAGGCGGGGGGCCTGACCGTGGCGGTCTCCAACGCCAGCACCGGGTGGCGGTACGCACACTGGCTGGTCTCGCACGCGTCGGACACCGGTCTCGAAAGGGTACGTTTTGCCGATCTCGAGTGGCACGCGCCCGACGGCAAATGGCAGCCCGTAACCGCGGACGGCGGCGCGGACGAACGCAAGGTCATCGCCCAAGTGTTCAGCTGACGTCGCGAAAGTCCCTCATGGACGACCGGGCACGCTCCCACGACGGTAGCTCTGCGTGACATCCATCGATTCACCGGACAAACAGCGCAGCGTATACGCGCACATGGACAGACAGCTACGCCCCTGGTACTAAGAAACACGTGTCGAGGGCGATCGAATGGATCCTGCTTGGTTTCGGGAGTTGTCTGGCGATCATCATCGGCGTTCGGTGGCACCGCCCCTCCCGGGTCGGCCCCTGGCTGCTGCTGGCGGGATCGGTCGCCGCTCTCGCGATCGGTGACGTCTTCTACGCGGTCGGGGCCATGCCCGCCGCCGAGGCGTGTTACCTGTCGATGTTCGTGCTCGTCGCCGCCGCCCTCATGCAGTTCACCCGGGGCGGCTCGCTGCTGCGGGAGCGGGCCCGCCTGATCGACCTGCTGGCCGGCGCCTGCTCGACGCTGCTGGTCGTCTGGGTGTTCATGATCGGCGGCTACGCCCCGGCCGGGAAGATCTCGGCCGCCGACGTGATCGGCGACCTTCTGCTGATCGTGGTCTTCACCTGGCTGGTCCTCGCGGCCGGCCGCAACGTCTCGGCGTGCCTGCTGCTGGCCGGCTCGGTCGGCATGCTGGCCGCCGACATCATCTACCCGCTGGCGCCGGGCGCGCTCACCGAGGTGGGCTACATCGTCCTGTACGTCGCGTGGGGCCTGGCCGCGCTGCATCCCTCGATGACCAGGCTGACCCGGCCGATGCCGCCCCGAGCGACGCCCTGGCGCGGTCGCTGGGCGGTCCTGCTCGGCGCGGCCGCGGCGACCCCGCCCGCGGTGCTGCTCGTCGAGGCGCTCTCCGGCACGGTCCGCGACGGCGTCGTGATCGCCGTGGTCGGCGCCATCACCCTGGTGCTCGCGATCACCCGCCTCGCCGACTCGATCTCGCAGAACAGCCAGGCCGCCGCCCGCGAGCGCGCCCTGCGCACGGCCAGCGGCGCGCTGGTCGCCGCGGCCGATCCGCCGGCGGTGGAGGAAGCCGTGCGTGCCGCCGTACGCCAGCTCATGCCGGCCTCGTCGGTGCGCGACGTCGTGCTCGCCCTCGACGAGCGTGGCGCCTCCGTGCCGCCCACCCCGCCCGGGCCCGGCCCGCGCAGCTGGTGGGCGGACGAGTCCGGTGAGGACAACACGATGGTCTGCCCGCTGTGGCTGGAACCGATGGAGGTGGCCCGCCCGAGCGGCGGCGCCCTGGTCATCACCGCCCGGCGGGAGGTGCTGGCCAACACCCGCGACGCCCTCGAGGTGCTGGCCGGGCAGGCCGCCATGGCGCTCGACCGGATCACGCTGGTCGAGGCCGTCGGCCGCCGCGACAGCGATCAGTACCTCCGCACGGTCATCGGCAACACCGCCGACCTGATGCTGGTGATCGACGACGACCAGCGGATCCGGTACGCGAGCCCGGCCGTCCACGACCTGGTCGGCGAGGAGTTCTCCCCGCTCGCGACGCTCACCGACCTGGTCCACCCGGACGACCGCGGGCAGGTGCGGCGGGCGTTCCAGTCCAACGGCGACGGCAAGCTGTTCTGCTCGCTGCGCCGCGCCGACGAGTCCCAGATCCTGATCGAGGCGACCTACCGCGACCTGCGCGAGGACCGCCTGGTGCGGGGGTACGTGGTGACGATGCGCGATGTGACCGACGGCCGCGACCCCGGCGAGCGACAGCCGCGCCGCGATCACCTGGAGGAGCTGCCCGCCTGGGTGAACCGGCGGAGCGCCCAGCACAAGTTCCGCTACTGACCCGGCCGGAGAAGGCAATGCGCCGGACCTGAACCAGGTCCGGCGCATTTCGATGGTGTTGTCGGCGGATGGTGTTACCGGCGGCTGACGCCGCGACGGCTGCCCATGCCGGCCACGAGGGCCACACCGATCGCTGCCAGGACGACCTGGAACAGCAGCTCGATCCAGTCGAAGCCCTTGGTGTCGGCTACGCCGAAGGCGCGGGCGAGCACCGTGCCGAGCAGCGCGGCGACGACACCGATGACCAGGGTCAGCCAGATGGGGATGTTCTGCTTGCCAGGCACGACCAACCGGCCCAGCGCACCGATGATCAGACCGACGATAAGCGCCGTGATGATGCCGGTGACAGTCATGTGGTTCCTCCTCGGGGTGGAGCAATCCGTTGCGTCCGTCGAGCCCCAGATTTCCCGAGCACAGGAGAAACCAAACCGACCTATTTCTTGCCTGCCCCTTTGGTGGCGTCCGGCCCGTCCGAGGTCGACAGCGCGGCGATGAAAGCCTCCTGCGGAACTTCCACCCGGCCGACCATCTTCATCCGCTTCTTGCCCTCTTTCTGCTTCTCGAGCAGCTTGCGCTTACGGGTGATGTCACCGCCGTAGCACTTGGCGAGGACGTCCTTGCGGATCGCGCGGATCGTCTCCCGCGCGATGATCCGGCTGCCGATGGCGGCCTGGATCGGGACCTCGAACTGCTGCCGCGGAATGAGTTTCTGCAGCTTGGCCGCGATGCTCACGCCGTAGTTGTACGCCTTGTCCTTGTGCACGATCGCGCTGAACGCGTCGACCGGCTCGCCGTGCAGCAGGATGTCCACCTTGACCAGCTCGGCGACCTGCTCGCCGGACGGCTCGTAGTCCAGCGAGGCGTACCCCTTGGTCTTGCTCTTCAATTGGTCGAAGAAATCGAAGATGATCTCGGCGAGGGGCAGCGTGTACCGCAGTTCGACCCGTTCGGAGGACAGGTACTCCATGCCGAGCAGGCTGCCGCGGCGGCTCTGGCACAGCTCCATGACCGCGCCGACGTGCTCGTTCGGCACCAGCACGGTGGCCCGTACGACCGGCTCGTGGATCTCGGCGATCTTGCCGGTCGGGAATTCGCTCGGGTTCGTGACCACGAACTCCTGCGCGTCCTCGGTGTACACGCGGTACACCACGTTCGGCGCTGTGGAGATCAGGTCGAGGTTGAACTCGCGCTCCAGCCGCTCGCGGATGATCTCCAGGTGGAGCAGGCCGAGGAAGCCGCAGCGGAAGCCGAAGCCGAGCGCCAGGGAGGTCTCGGGCTCGTAGACCAGGGCGGCGTCGTTGAGCTTGAGCTTGTCGAGGGCGTCGCGCAGGGCCGGGTAGTCGGAGCCGTCGATCGGGTAGAGGCCCGAGTAGACCATCGGCTTCGGGTCCTTGTACCCGCCGAGGGCCTCCTTGGCCGGCCGATTGTTGCCGGTGACGGTGTCGCCGACCCGGGACTGGCGGACGTCCTTCACGCCGGTGATCAGGTAGCCGACCTCGCCGACGCCGAGCGCGCCCGCCTTCTCCATCTCGGGCGAGACGACGCCTATCTCGAGCAGTTCGTGCACCGCACCCGTGGACATCATCTTGATCCGGTCGCGCGCCTCGATCCGCCCGTCGATGACCCGGACGTACGTGACGACACCGCGGTACACGTCGTACACCGAGTCGAAAATCATCGCGCGCGCCGGCGCCTTGGGGTCACCGACCGGCGGCGTGAACTGCCGGACTATCTCGTCCATCAGATGGTCGACGCCGACGCCGGTCTTGCCGGAGACCCGCAGCACTTCGGACGGGTCGACGCCGATCAGCTTGGCCAGCTCCTCGCCGTACTTCTCGGGCTGCGCGGCCGGCAGGTCGATCTTGTTGAGCACCGGGATGATGTGCAGGTCGTTCTCCATCGCCAGGTACAGGTTGGCGAGCGTCTGCGCCTCGATACCCTGCGCCGCGTCGACCAGCAGGACCGCCCCTTCGCAGGCGGCAAGGCTGCGGGACACCTCGTACGTGAAGTCGACGTGCCCCGGCGTGTCGATCATGTTGAGGACGGCGGTGTCGCCCTTTTTGTCGCCCTCACGCACCACCCACGGCATGCGCACGGCCTGCGACTTGATGGTGATGCCGCGTTCCCGCTCGATGTCCATGCGGTCGAGGTACTGCGCCCGCATCTGCCGCGGGTCGACCACCCCGGTGATCTGCAGCATCCGGTCGGCCAGCGTCGACTTGCCGTGGTCGATGTGCGCGATGATGCAGAAGTTGCGGATGCGACTCGGGTCGGTAGCCCCGATCACATTCACAGCGGGGTCGAGCGGTCCAGGCACGTTCTTCCGTTCTTTCCAGGCCGAGGTGGTCAGCCAAGCCGTTTCGGCGCCGACGTCGCGGCACCGGTGGTTCGCACTGCTCGGCTCGTTCGCACCGGGTTGGTTTCGCAGGCAGTCTCGCAGGGCAGTTCGCGGGCAGTACGCGGGCAGTTTCGCAGCGGGTTTCACGCACCGGCGAAGCCGGCCCGCGTTCTATCGTCCCACGCCCGCACGCAAGCCCCGCTCACACCCGTTCAAGCGGCGCATGCGGCAGCGGCGGCAACTCGGCCGTGACCACGTCCCCGGGCCGCACAACCCCACCCCGAAGCACAACCGCCATGACCCCCGCCTTACGCACCACGTTCCCCGCAGCGTCCCGCCCGATAACCTCCTTGAGCAGCCCCTCAGCAAACCCATTGATCTGCCCACACGGATTGCGCAGCCCCGCAAGCACCACAGCCGGCCGCAGATCCTCCCCCAAATCCCGAGCCGCAGCCGCCGCAAGCGCCACCGCCGAGGCAGCAGTAGGCCCATCCAACTCCGCCGCCGCAGCCACCTCCAGAACAGCGCCGAGCGGCCCTCCCGAAAAGCCCACTCCCGCCGCCACGCCCATTCCGACTGCCCCGCCGCCGCCCGCCGCGCTCACTTCCGCCGCGCCGCCGCCGCCCGCCGCGCTCACTCCCGCCGCGCCGCCGCCCGCAGCATCCACTCCCGCCGCGCGCGTTGCTACCGGGCCACCGTCGCCTCCGGCGGGGCTTCCGCCGTCGACTTCCGTTCCAGCCGCCGCGCCCATCGGCGGCCCATCCCCCGAGTCGGCGCCGGCCCGCGCCGGTGGGCCGAAGCGCAGGATCGTGCCCACCGGCAGCCCCAGCAGATCGATGCCGCTGGTGGTCACGTTCTCGCCCAGGTTCCCCGCCGCGACCGCGTACCCCTTGGCCCCGACCTCGGCGAACAACTCCTGCTGGATCAGATGCACCTGCCGGAAGTTCGGCTGCGTCGGATCGGCCCGCACCCGCCCCCGGTGCTTGACGTACACGCCGGCATGCACGTCCCCCTTCACCCCGACCCCGGCGATCAGGACGATCTCGCCCCGCACCGGCTTCGTGAACGCATAGGTGTCGTTACAACTGACCGCGGCAACCGTCCCCTGTGCAGCCTCCATACCTCAGAGTGTCGCCGAGCGAGCGCCCGCCGCTCGACCGTGTTTCTCGCGCATTGGTCTCCCCTAGTCGGGCGGCTCCAGGAACAGAGCGGACAAACGGGGCAGTCGCCTCTGCATCTCCTCCTCGTTGTCGAAATCCCACAGGTCGGCCGCGTCGGGACGGGTCGCCGGGCCCTCCCCGGCCGGCAGCTCGGAGCCGGTGGCCTGCCGATAGGCCTCGGCCCCGATGGCCAGCACCTCCCCCGCCTCGAAGACCGCACCGGTATCGGAGGCGGCCCGAACCGCCGGGAGCTCGGCCAGCGAATCGGGCGCCCGCACCGATTTCGCCACAGCCTCTCGCCCATGCGCGATCAGCCAGCCGCGGAAGGCGTCGAAGCCCTCGTCGGAACATCCGCCGTTGATCAGGTAGGCCGCCGCCCACAGGTCCTGCGTGCCGGAGGCGACCATGACCTTGTCGAGGTGGCGGGCCCAGGCGACGATCTCCTCCGGGTCACGGGTGGCCAGGTCGGCGGTGGCGCGTTCGGCCACCTCGCCGGGGGAGGCGGGCCGATCGGCGGTCGCGCGGTCGATGACCGCCCAGAAGTCGTCGGTTCTCATGGCGAGGATCCTGCCAGTCGGGTACGACAAAATTCGGGACGGCAGGATGGGCGGGTGCGACCGATTTCGCTTCCCGACGTCGCGTACGGTGCCACCGCCGTACGCCCTCAATGGTCTGACCTGCCGGAAAGCCTGCGGAACGCGATCGCGGCCCGGCTTGGCGCGCCGATAGCCTCGGCGCAAAGCGCCGGCGGCGGCTTCACCCGCGCCTTCGCCGCGATCCTCACGACGTCGGCCGGCCAAAGTGCCTTCGTCAAGGCCGCACCCCTTCAAGATCCAAATTCCCAGTGGTACGCGCGGGAAGCGGCGCTGACGACCGCCCTGCCGAGCACGGTCCCCGCCGCCAGACCGCGCTGGACGATGGTGGATTCCGACTATTTCGTCCTGTGTCTGGAGGCAGTCGACGGGCACGTGCCGGCGCTGCCCTGGTCACCACCCGAACTCGAGGCCGCCCTGGCGGCGTGGACGGCGGCCGCCGAAGCGCTGCGTGAGCCGTCGCCGGAGCTGCTGGCGGTGGGCGTGCCAACCTTGCCGGACATTCTGCGCGGCGAGATGTCCTGGTGGTCGGCGATCCAGGGCGGACACGAGCCGATGCCGAGAACCGCTGGGAACACCGTCGCGCTGGCCAGGCTTCGCGAGCTGGCCGCGTTGGAGCGCGACCTCCCCGCCCTGACCGCGGGCCACGGCCTGATGCACGGCGACCTACGCATCGACAACGTCATGATCGATCGAGCTGGCCGCGCCTGGCTGTGCGACTGGACCTGGCCCTCCCTGGGCGCGCCCTGGTTCGACACTGTGACGCTGCTGGTCAGCGCCTACGCGAGCGGCTTGGACGCGGACGCCCTCCTCGCGCCCTGGAACGCCCCCGCCGAGGGGGTGGACGGCGCGCTGGCCGCACTGGCCGGCTACTGGCTGGTGCGAGCCGACGGCGGCCCGAGCAGCGCCTCGCCGCACAGCCGACAGCACCAGCGCTTCAGCGGCGAGCAGGCGCTGGCCTGGCTCACCGACCGCCGCCGCTGGTGAGCCCGGAGCGGGCCGTTTTGGCGGGTCGTGGCGGTGCTGGTAGTCTGGTTCCTCGCGTGTGGTGACGCGCCGCTGTTTGCTGTTCCGGCAGACAGTTGCTCAGGCGGCTGGCTGTTTTGGCGACCGTGGTGACCACCGCGCTTGATACCAGTTTCCCGAACCTAGTCAGGACAAGGCTGTCGCGTGGCGAACATCAAGTCCCAGATCAAGCGCAACCGGCAGAACGAGAAGGCCCGGCTGCGCAACAAGTCGGTCAAGTCGTCGCTGAAGACGGTGATCCGCAAGCTCAACGAGGCGAGCGAGGCGGGCAACGTCGAGACGGCTACCGTTCTGCTGCGTGACGCCTCGCGTCAGCTCGACAAGGCTGTCAGCAAGGGCGTCATCCACAAGAACCAGGCGGCCAACCGCAAGTCGGCCATCGCCAAGCGAGTCGCCTCGCTGTCCGCCTGACCCTCAGGCTCAAACCGTCGGATCGGCGCACGGCTCCACGGACGCCGCCGCGCCGCTGCCCGCCACCTGCGGGCTGGTCATCGACGACCACACTCGGGCATCGCCGGACCCTCAACGGTCCGAGGCGGTGCCCGCGTCGTTTCCCGGCCCAGGTCGTTTCGGCCGGAGTCGCGCAAGGCACCACAGCGCGGGCACCGCTCGACGCGGGCACCGCTCAACGCGGGCAGCGCACGGCGCGGGCACCACACAGCGCGGGCAGCGCACAGCGCGGGCAGCGCACAGCGCGACGCGACGCGACGCAGTGCACAGCGCGCGAGGCAGCTCGGCGCGGCGCAGCGCGAGACCAGCGCGCAGCGCGAGACCAGCGCACAGCGAGGGCAGCGCACAGCACGGGCACCACAAGCGCGCGAGGCATCGCACAGCGGCCCCAGCGAGGCACGGACGCCCGAGACCGGCAGGCTTCGAGCGGCGCGCGGTAGGCCCGGACCGCGGCTACGAGTGTGCGACCGTCACTCGTAGCGGCGCGTGGCGGACTGGCGGACCCGCCACTGCTGGGCCTCGACCTCCTCAGCCCACGGACGCATGATGGGCGCGCCCCGCTCCCGATTGATGACCCCGGGCAGCCGGGTCGTGGCCTCCTCGGCCATCCGCATGGCGGGAGCCGGTCCCCCGGCGGTCGCCGGGCGCAGCACCTCCGCTCGAGCCGCGGCCGGAGCTCCCGGGCCGGCCGGTGCCGAGGGCCGGCTGAGCGCCCCGGCAACCACGTCGTTGAGCTTGACCATCACCGCGACGGTCAGCGGCAGCACCAGCACGCCCCACCAGCTGACCAGCTCGGCCAGCGCGAGCAGGGCACCCAGCGCGACCGTCCCCTCGAGGAAGATGAAGCACAGCAGGCCGCTCGGTGCGACGTTCCGCAGGCGCAGCAGCCGGGCATACAGCGGCGGGTGAGCCTCGCCACGGCGGGACGGGCTCATCGTGCCCCGCCCGCGCGCCGGGCCGCGACGACGGCGAAGACGGCCTTCTCGAGGGCGTACCCGCGATCCTCGGCGCCGCCCTTGACGTCGGCGTTGCAGTCGGCGGCGGCGCGCATCGCGTCGACCAGGCCCTCGGGGGTCCAGCCGCGGCTGCGTTCCTGGGCACGCTGAATCTTCCACGCCGGCATGCCGAGGGTGCTGGCCAGCTGGTACGGGTTGCCCCGGCCGGCCGCGGCGACCCTGGCCACCGTGCGGACGCCGTCGGCGATGGCGTCGGCGATCGGCACCGGGTCGACGCCGATGTGCAGCGCCCAGCGCAGCGCCTCGAGCGCCCCGGGCACGTCGCCGATCATCGCGGCGTCGGCCACCGTGAAGCCGCTCACCTCGGCGCGGCCCTTGTAATAGCGGGCGACCACCGCCTCGGTGATCTTGCCGTCGGTGTCGGCGAGCAGCTGTGAGCAGGCCGCCGCGATCTCGCGCAGGTCGTTGCCGACGGAGGCGAGCAGCGCGGACGCGGCCGCCTCGTCGCACCGGCCGCCGTTGCGGCGGAACTCGTCGCGGACGAACGCGATGCGCTCGCGATCGCCCTTGAGCTTGGCCGCGGCCACCACGGTGGCACCGGCCGTGCGCAAGCCGTCGGCGAGGGCCTTGCCCTTGGCGCCGCCGAGGTGCGTGACGATCAGCGTCACGTCGGGGTCGGGACTCTTCGCATAGGCCAGCAGGGCCGCGATCAGATCCTTACGCGCATCCTGCCCGGAGCGGATCACCAGCACCCGGCGGCCGCCGAACAGCGACGGGCTCAGCATCTCGGCGACCTCGCCGGCACTGATCGCGCCGCCCTCATACTCCCGGACGTCGGCATCGGGCTCGGCGGCGCGCGCCGCGTCGACCGCAGCCGTGACCGCGCGGGCGGCGAGCAGCTCCTCATCGCCGAGGACGAGCAGCAGCGGGTCGGGGGGCGCGGTGTTCACGCCCAATATCGTCGCACGGGGGGCTGACGTTTCCGCGAGGCTCACTCCTACGCGCAGAACGTCGATCACCGAATGCGAAGGCAGACATATCGGAGTAACAGCATGAGATGACCGCAGTAGAGTCGCTCGATCCCATCGAAGCCGCGTCGGCATCATCGACCTCCACTAATACCAACTAAAAGGACTAACCCGGGCGTGTCGGTGCGCCGTCATTGCGGAGGCGATCCGCGGGCCACCACGGCGAGACCACGGCCGGTGGCGACGGCCGCGAGGTCACCCGACTGATCCGTGCGCAGCACTCGCGCTCCCCCGCGAGCCAGCCGCGCCAGCAGCGACGCGTTCGGATGGCCGTAGTCGTTGTCCTTCCCCACCGACACGAGCGCCACGGCCGGATCGATCGCGTCGAGGAACTCCGGCTCTTGGTAGCTGGACCCGTGATGGGCCACCTTGAGGACGTCGGCCCGCAGCGCCGCGGCGCCCAGATGCCGGAGCAACTCGTCCTGCTCCTCGGTCTCCGCGTCGCCGGGCAGCAGCACGGTCTCGCCCCGCACCTCGGCCCGCAGCACCAGCGAGTTGTTGTTCGGGTCGGAGTTGGTGCCGTGCAGCGGCTCGTACGGCCCGAGCACGGTCAGCCGCAGGCCGCCGACCGCGTACGCCCAGCCCGGGCCGACGTCGTGCAGCGGAGTCCGCCCGGCCGCGGCCACCACGGACGCGCGCCCAGCCGGCGGATCGGGCCAGTCCGGACCGGCGACCGCCGCGACCTCGCGCCCCCGGAACACTCCGGCCACCCCGCCCACGTGATCGACATGGAAGTGACTGACCACGAACAGCACGACCTTGTGCACGCCGAGCCGCCGCAGGCAGTGGTCGACCGGGTCCGGCTCGGGACCGGCGTCGACCACGACCGCCCGGTCCGCGCCGGCGGGCAGCACGATCGCGTCGCCCTGGCCCACCGCGCACGCCACCACCACCCAGTTGTCGGGCGGCCAGCCGGGGGCGAGCACCCGCACCGGCAGCGCCCCGAGCATCCCGGCCAGGGCCGCGATCAGCACGAGCCGCCGCACCAGCGGTCGCCGCGCGGCGACCAGCAGCGCCACCGTGATCGCCGCGAGCAACAGCCCGCCCCACACCCCGCCCGGCCAGGGCAGCGCTCCGGCCGGCAGCCGAGCGCCGTAGGTGGCCACGAGCACCAGCCACTCCGCCGGCCAGTGCCCGAGCCAGGCCGCGAACTCGGCGCCGCCGGCCCACACCGGCGACAGCACGGCCGCGGCGACCCCGAGCAGCGTGGCGGGCGCGATCGCGGGAACGACCACGAGGTTCGCCGGGATCGCCACGAGGCTGACCGTGCCGGAGATGGCCGCCACGACCGGACCGCAGGCCACCTGGGCGGCCGCCGGGACGGCCAGCGCCTCGGCGACGCCCGGCGGCCAGCCCCGTCGCCGCAGCGCATCACGCCACGGCGGTGCGAGCAGGAGCAGTCCCGCGGTGGCGAGCACGGACAGCGCGAAACCCGGATCGGCCGCCAGCTCCGGGTCGTACAGCAGAAGAAGAGCGACCCCGGCACCCAGAGCGGGCAATGCCGCCCGAGGCCGGCCGGAGGCCAGGCCGATCAGTCCGATCGCGCCCATCGCGGCCGCACGCACCACGCTCGGCGAGGGCCGCGCCAGGATCACGAAACCGACCAGCACGACCGCGCAGACCACCGCCCGGGTCACCGGCCCGGCGCGGGTCCACCGCATCGCGAAGAGCACGACGCCCAACACAATTGCCACGTTGGCGCCCGAAACCGCCATTAAGTGCGTCATTCCGGTCGTACGGAAGTCGTCGCTCAAGGCCGGATCGAGGCGGCTCGTATCCCCCACGACCAGGCCGGGCAGCAGTCCGCCGGAGTCGTCGGGCAGCGGCGCGCAGGCACGTTGCAGGCCGGTCCGCAGCACCCCGGCCGCCCGCTGTGCCCACGGTGGACGGCCGATCAGCGTCGGCACCTCCCTGATCGACACCACGGCCGCCCGCAGGTCACCGCCGCGCGGCGGCATCAGCCGGCCGTGAGCGGTCACGCGCTG
This sequence comes from Paractinoplanes globisporus DSM 43857, assembly GCF_000379645.1. GTDB lineage: Bacteria > Actinomycetota > Actinomycetes > Mycobacteriales > Micromonosporaceae > Actinoplanes > Actinoplanes globisporus. The sequence continues at coordinate 46,464 of NZ_KB903305.1, read as the reverse complement.
CCCGGGCAGCAGGCCCTTCCAGCCGGGATCACTGCCGAGCACCAGCGCCCGCGCCGACAGTCTCAGCGGCCGGGCGTCCTCGGCGCCGACCTCCCGCAGGTCAACGGCGACGAGGTACGTCGGGGACCGGCCGGGAGACGCACGCAGGGCACGGGGATCATCACGAACAACTGCTTCGACGCGTACGGGGTCACCCGCCCGCACAAGCGCAACCAGCGGTCCCGACTCCCGGGTCGAGACCCGCGCGCCGGTCATGCCGGCGCCGCAGCCCGCGCCCAGCAGGACAGCCAGCGCGATCCAGCGCGTCGGATGCCGGGGCAGAAGCGCGATGGCCAGGGCGGCGCCGCCGAACGCCGCGGCGCTCAGCAGGAGGCCGGAGCGCGCCGAGAGATAGAGCGCAGCCAGCGACGACAGCCAGGCCGCCACCGCGAAGCCGGCCAGCCGCAGGTCCGGTACCCGGCCGTTCACACCGTCACCAGGTCTTTCAGCTCCTCGTAGCGGGCATCGCCGATACCGTCGACCTTCCGCAGGTCGCTGACCGCCCGGAAGCCGCCCTGTGCGTCGCGGGCGTCGAGGATGCGCTGGGCGAGCACCGGACCGACGCCGGGCAGGGTGTCGAGGTCGGCGAGGGTGGCCGTGTTGAGGTTGACCAGACCGCCGGCGGCCGCGGGCGCGGAACCGGCGGCCGGCGGCGCCACGCCCGGCGGCGGCGTGACGCCGACCATGATGAGTTCGCCGTCGACCACCTTGCGGGCCAGGTTGAGCATTGCCACGTCGACGCCGGGCTCGGCACCGCCGGCCGCGGTGAGCGCGTCCGCCACCCGCGAGCCGGGCGGCAGCCGTACGAGACCGGGATTTCGTACCTTGCCGCCGACGGCAACCACCAGTTCCGATGCGCTGGGCGCGGCGGACGGCTCCACCGTCGCGCCGGTGTTCTCGAAGGACGGCGGCGCGACCGTGTCGACGCGGGGACGAGAGCGCCAGGCCAGGAACGCCGCGATCACGATCACGACCACGGCGACCAGGGCCAGCGCCTTGACGCCGCGGTTGCCCGGATCGAACGCGCCGAGGCCGAACCGCTTGCCGTTGTCGGGCGGGCTGCCGCCGAAGGCACCCTCGGCGGTCAGGGATTGTTCCGGCTCGTCGGGATCGGGGGACGGCCAGGGCAGCGCGTCGTCCGGTTCCTCCGGCAGGACCCAGGCGGGTGGTGGCAGCGGGCGGTACTCCGGGCCCGAGGGGCGTAGGGCCGGCGGCGGTACCTCGTGCATGGGAACTCCGGAAGGGGACGGGACGGGATCGGAGGGCGGGGTCTCGCCGAGTGACCGCGGCGGCGAGGCCCACGCCGTTCCCGGCGGAAAGCCGCTGGTCGGGTCCTCTGTGGGCGGTGCGGCCGGGGCGGGAGCGGGAGAGGGCGGCGGCTCGGGCATCGCATCCAGGTCGACGTCGTCCGGCCAGGAGGAGATGACGTCCGACCAGTCCAGTGGTTCGCCGACCTCGGCCAGGTCGGTGAACGCCGTCGCATAGCGGGACGAAACCGCCGGACCGCCGTACAGGATGCGGCGTTTTGCCTGGTCGCGTGCGTCCTGGGAGGTCGCGGCCAGGGCCGACCGCAGCCGTGTCGCTACCACCTCGTCCTCGGGCATGCCAGGCACGTTAGGGATTTCGCAACCCCGCTGCCGGGCCCCCTGTGGACAGCCGCGAACTGTGGATAACTCCCACGCCCGGCATTTCTGTGCTATCGACTGGCGATGTGACATCGGGGATTCCGGCGACGTCGATCGCCGAGGCTGTTGTTCGCCTACGCGCCGCGGGCTGTGTCTTCGCCGAGGATGAAGCGGAGGTGCTCGCCGTCGCGGCGACCGACGAGATCGCGCTGAAGGCGCTGGTCGAGCGGCGTGCGCTGGGCGAGCCGCTCGAGCAGGTCGTCGGCTACGCCGACTTCTGCGGGGTTCGGGTCCGGCTCCGTCGTGGGGTTTTCGTTCCACGCGTACGCAGTGAGCTCCTCGTGCGGACGGCGGTGCGGAGCGCTTCCGCGGGGTCGGTCGTCGTCGACCTGTGCTGCGGATCGGGCGCCTTGGGTCTGGCCGTGCGAGCGCGGCGCCCCGGCATCGACCTGCACGCGGCCGACGTGGACCCGGTCGCGGTCGCCTGCGCCCGGGACAACCTGGACGGGAACGTCTACCAGGGCGATCTCTACGACGCGCTGCCCGGCCATCTGCGCGGCCGGATCGCGGTGCTGCTGGCCAACGTGCCCTACGTCGCCACCCGGCACATCCCGCTGCTCCCGGCCGAGGCACGCGACCACGAGCCGCCCTCCGCGCTGGACGGCGGCGACGATGGCCTCGACATCTTCCGGGCCGTGGTGGCCGGGGCCGACGAGTGGCTGGCGCCGGGCGGGATCATGCTCTCGGAGATCACCGAGGCGCAGTCCGGCGCCGCGATCGAGGCGATTCGGGCGGCCGGGCTGGACGCTGACCTGCTCGTCGACGAGGACCTTGAGGCCCGGGTCATCCGCGGGCAGAAAACTGTCGGTGCCATGCGCTAACGTCGGCGGCCTCAAGGGAGATGAGGGCGTCGGTTGGGTCTGCTACAGCGGATGGCCCGGGCGCGACTCGGTGGTCTGGTGATCCGCCGATTGCGCCGCGCAGGCTTCACCGACGCGCGGTACGACGCACGCGGTTTCCGGGTCCGCTTCACCGCGGACGGCGACGAGACGCCGACGATCCTGGAGCTCGCTCCGCTGCTGGCAGCACGGGGCGGGCGCCGGAGGGCACGGGTGGATCGGTTCGTGGCCGGCCTGAGGGTGCCCGCGATGCCGCTGGACTGGGCGGAGGCCCGGCCGCTGCTGCGCCCGGTCTTGCGTGGTGGCACGCCGGGATCGCCGCTGAGGCGTCCGGTCCTGCCGTTCCTGTACGAGTACGTGGTGGTCGATCAGCCGGACACCATGACCTACGTCGGGCCGGATCAGCCGGCCGGTTGGGGGGTGAGCGCGGAGGAGGTCTTCGCGGCGGCCCGGGCGAACCTGTCCGGGGCGGTGCTGCAAGGCGTCGCGAGCGAGCCGGTGGTGGTGCGGTTCCTGGACGACGGGGACGCCTACTGGACGTCGCACCTGCTGCTCGACGGCTGGCTCGAGCGGCTGGCGGGGCAGGTCGGCGGCGTGCCGGTGGCGTTCGCGCCGGAACGTGGCACCCTCCTGGTCACGGCGGACGGGAGCGAGCATCTGCGAGGGCTCTTCGCCCAGGCGGAGGAGATCTACGCGAGCGCATCCCGGCCGATCACCCCGATGGCGTACGGGTACGACGACCGCGGCTGCACGGTGCCCTACACGGTCCCGCCCGGCCATCCCCTGCACGCCGCCGTGCGCCGCGCCGAGGGCCTGCTCGCCGTCCACGAGTACACCCGCCAGGCCACGAGCCTGCCCGAACCGCCGGCCGAAGCCGAGCCAAGCACAGCCGACGCGCCAAACACGGTGGGTGCGCCAAGCACAGCAGACACGCCAAGCACGGCGGATGCGCCAAGCACAGCCGACGCGCCAAGCACGGTGGGTGCGCCAAGCACAGCAGACACGCCGAGGACGGCGGATGCGCCAAACACGGCCGACACGCCGAGCACGGCCGACACGGAGACGTGGCGGGGCGCGCACATGGTGGGGCTCAGGCTGGTGGGCTCGGAGGGTGAGGGCTGGCGCACCCGTGCGATCTGGGAGCGAGACGAGCCGGTTCTGCTCCCGGTGGCCGACGAGGTGCAGGTGGGCGCCGACGTGCGCTCGTGGGACGAGGTGGTGCCGCATCTGAGCGCGGCGCCTCGTCTCGAGCCCGCCCGCTGGGCAGCCGACGGCTGGCCGTCCGCCTGATCGACGGTCATGGGCGCGGGGCAGCCGGCAGGCCGCCATCTGGTTGACGGTCAGGGGCGGCGGTGGACCACGACCCCGACGACGCCGGGGCCTACGTGGGCGGCTACCACCGCGCCGATCTCGGTGATGTAGCAGTCTCGTAGGCGGTCGGTCAGGCGCATGGAGACGGCGTCGGCCAGGGCTGCGGCGCGCTCGGGGGCCTCCAGGTGGTGGACGGCTATGTCGACCTCGCCGTCGCCGCTGACTTCGACCGCGTAGTCGACCAGTTTGGCCAGGGCTCGGCCGGCGGTGCGGACCCGGTCGCGGACGACTATGGCGCCGTCGACCACGTGGAGTATGGGTTTTACCGAGAGGGCGGTGCCGAGCAGGGCCGAAGCGGCGCCGATGCGGCCGCCTCGTCGCAGGTACTCCAGGGTGTCCACGTAGAAGAGCGTGCTCACGCGGGAGGCATGGTCGGCTGCTTCGCCTCGTACGGAAGCAAGGTCTTTGCCCTCGGAAGCGGACCTGGCCGCCGCCAGCGCGGCGAAGCCCAGGCCCATGCCGGTTGTCTCGCTGTCGACGACCTGGACATGATCGCCGAGCTCGGCCGCCGCCAGGCACGCGGCCTCGAACGTGCCGGACAGTTTTGCCGACAGATGGACCGAGACGATGCCGTCGGCGCCGGCGTCCAGCAGGCGGCGGTAGGCCTCGGCGAACTGGGCCGGTGCGGGGCGGGACGTGCTGACGGCGAAACGGCGAGCGCTCAGGGCGCGGGCCACCTCGGCGGGCTGGATCTCCAGGCCCTCCAGACCCTCGGCGCCGTTGATCACCACTGTCAGGGGGACGACGGTCAGGTCATACGAGCCGCTCAGTTCGGCGGGCAGGTACGCGGTGGAGTCGGTGACAACCGCGACGGGCATGCGAGGGACGGTAACCGATTCCCGCGCGGGAAGCCGCAAGGCGCGATCATGCGGGGCTCACCGAGGTGACGACGAACGGGACACCCTGCTGACAGGTCGTCATCATGCCGGGCTCGGAACGCCCGGTCACCGTGACCTTCTTGCCCACGGCGGCCGACGCCTTCAGCGACGGATCGTCGAAATACAGCAGGTGGGAGCCCGTGCTGTCCTTGATCAGCCGGCAGTTGGCCTCGACACCGGCCTCGACCGTGCCGGTCACGGTCTGTGCACGACCGGTCGACGGCTCGACCGAGGGCGACGGCGACGCGGAAGCCGATGCGGACGACGCGGGGGCCGAAGAAGCCGGAACCGAAGAAGCCGAGGACGCCGACGAGCCGGTCGCGGACGGCGAGTTGCCGGCGCAACCGGCGACGCACAGCACAAGCGTCAAGGCGATGGCAAGGCGACGAGTCAGCATGATTCTTGGACGCTACCGGACCAAGCCGAGTTCCCCCAGGGTCAGACCGGGGGCGGCACCGGCCGGTCCGTGAACGGCCCGACGTTGTACGCCGCGACCTGCCAGCCTCGCTCGCGATCGTGCGTCAGCTCGACCCAGTGACAGTTCTGCAGGGCGCGCAGCGTGCGCAACTGCTCCAGCGGCCACCCGAGCAGGTGCCCTATCCCCTGCCGGGCCGCCGCGCCGTGCGTGGCCACCACGACCGTGCCGCCGGGCGGCGACAGCTCGGCCGCCGCGTGCAGCGCCTCGGAGACGCGCCGGCCCAGGTCGGCCAGCGTCTCGACCTCGCCGCCGACCTCCTGGCCGTGCGTCCACCGCTCGTACTGGTCGGGGTAGAGCTCGGCCACCTCGGCCATCGTGAGGCCCTGCCAATTGCCGAAGTACCGCTCGCGGAACCGCTTGTCGTAGTTGATCGTCAGCCCGCTGAGCGCGGCGAGCGCGGCGGCCGTGTCGGCCGCGCGGTGCAGGTCGCTGGAGACGATCATGTCGGGCCGCATCTTGATGAGCAGCTCCGAGGCGTCGACCGCCTGCTGGCGGCCGACCGCGTTGAGCGGCACGTCGGTCTGCCCCTGGACGCGATGGCTCGCGTTCCAGTCGGTGTTCCCGTGCCGCCAGACGATCAGCCGGCTCATCGGGCGGCCCGCTGAACGATGAAGGCAAGGCGCCGAGCGATGAAGGCCGGCCGCCGAGCCTCGAAAAGACTCACGAGGCGTCGGCGTCGACCATGTCCCGGTCGACGAACGGGATCGTCGGACAGTCTTTCCACAGCTTGTCGAGGGCGTAGAACTCCCGCTCCTCGGCGTGCTGGATGTGGACGACGATGTCGACGTAGTCGAGCAGCACCCAGCGGCCCTGCCGCTCGCCCTCACGGCGCACGGGTTTAGCCTTTTCCGGCAGGTTGACCAGGGCTTCCTCGATGGCGTCGACGATCGCGATGACCTGCCGCTCGTTGGACGCGGAGGCGATCACGAAGGCGTCGGTGATGTAGAGCTGCTCGGCGACGTCGATGACGACAATGTCCTGCGCCTTCTTGTCGGCAGCGGCCTGCGCGGCCGCCATCGCCAGTTCGAGCGCGCGTTCGGTGACGGGCAAGAGCGTCCCCTCGTTCGGTGTCCTGGAGCTACAAGCGTCTCACACGGGTGTGACATTTCCCGAGCCCCGATAGAGGCCACGCTTGTTGATGTACTGCACAACACCGTCGGGAACCAGATACCAGACCGGCTGACCGAGGGCGACCCGCTCGCGGCAGGCCGACGAGGAGATGGCCATCGCCGGCACCTCGACGAGGGTGACCGAGTCGGCCGGCAGGTGGTCGCCGGAGAGCTCGAAGCCGGGCCGCGTGACGCCCACGAAATGCGCCATGGTCAGCATCTCGAGCGCGTCCTTCCAGCTCAGGATGCGGGCGAGCGCGTCCGCCCCGGTGATGAAGAACAGCTTGGCGTCGTTCCCGAAGATCGCCCGCATGTCCCGCAGCGTGTCGACCGTGTAGGTGGGCCCGTCGCGGTCGATGTCGGCCCGGCTGACGTGGAAACGCGGGTTCGAGGCCGTCGCGATGACGGTCATCAGATAGCGGTCCTCGGCCGGGGAGACCCTGCCCTTCTCGTACGGCTCGCCGGTGGGCACGAAGACGACCTCGTCGAGATCGAACCGCGCCTGCACCTCACTGGCCGCGACCAGGTGCCCGTGGTGGATCGGATCGAAGGTGCCACCCATGATCCCGATCCGGCGCATCAAAAAAATATATGCCTTTCCGATCAAGGGTGGCGGGCGGGGCGGTTGGATGGGGATCAGTCGTCCAGCCGTTTGCGGACGGCCGCAAGCAGGTCACCGGCCGTGAAAGGCTTCTCCAACAGCTCAACCCCGGGATCGAGCGTGCCCTGCGAGTGCAGCACCGGCTGCGCATATCCGGACATGTAGAGCACTCGGGTGTCGGGCCGCACGCAGGTGAGTCGCTCGGCCAGCTCCTTGCCCAGCATCCCGGGCATCACCACGTCGCTGACCAGCAGATCGATGGCCCCCTCATGCCGCGCGGCCAGCTCGAGCGCCGAGGCCCCGCACTCCGCCGACAGCACGTGATAGCCGGCCCCGGAGAGGATCCGCCCGGCCACGTCCCGCAGCGCCGCCTCGTCCTCGACCACGAGAAGCGTCTCCCCCTGACCACCTATAGGGGAAATGTCAGGATTATCGGGGGAAGGGGTAGCAGTCGCCACGGGAAGCAGCACGGTGACAGTGGTGCCCAGCCCCACCGACGAGGCGATCGACACCTCGCCCCCGGCCTGCGTGACGATCCCGTACACGCTGGCCAGCCCCAGTCCCGTACCCCCGCTGCCTTTGGTGGTGAAAAACGGCTCAAAGGCCCTATCCAGCACCTCGGGCGACATCCCCTCCCCGGAATCGCTGACCCGGAGGCACACCTGGTCCCCGTGCCGCGCGGTGTCGATCACCAGGTCGCCGCCCGACGGCATCGCATCCCGCGCGTTGACCGACAAACTGACCAGCAACTGCTCGATCTGCCCCGGATCGCACATCACGGCCGGCAGGGACGGCTCAGCGCGTACGAGAAGATTGATGTGCTCCCCCAGCGAACGCCGCAGCATCTCCTCCACCTCGAAGATCGCCCCGTTGAGGTCGAGCACCTGCGGCCGCACCACCTCCCGCCGGGCGAAGGACAGCAGCTGATGGGTGAGATCGGTCCCGCGCTGCCCCGCGCGCACCACCTGCTTGGCATCCGCCGCGATCGCCTTCAGATCGGGCGACGGCGACGAAGCTTCCTCGATCACGAAGTTCGCATAGTTCACGATCACGCCGAGCATGTTGTTGAAGTCGTGGGCGATCCCCCCGGCCAGCTGCCCCAGGCTCTCCAGCCGCTGGCTGCGGTGCACGTGCGCCTCGGCCCGCAGCCGCGCCTTCTCCTGCTCGGCCCGGGCCCGCTCGCTGAGGTCCCGGATCACGCAGACGGCGAGCCGCCCCTGCGGCGTGTCCACGATCGCGACCGACGACTCCACCGGGATCTCGCTGCCGTCCCGCCGCCGGATCGTCGTGGTCACCGCCCCGACCGGCCCGGGGCGCCCCTCCTCGAGCCGTCGCCGGCGCGCGGCCGGCATCATCCGGGCGTCGTCGGTGAGCAGGGTGTCGATGCGCGTGCCGAGCAACTCGTCCCGGCCGAAGCCGTACAGTTCCTCGGCCCGGTCGTTGACCAGCACGATCCGGCCGTCATCCTCCATCACGAGGATCGCGTCCGGGGCGGCCTGCAGCAGACCGCCGGCAAGCTCCTCGGACCACTCCAAGACACCCCCACCCCCTAGGGGCGAGGGTATCCGCTAAAAGCGTTTAGCAGAGTTCGTTCGGAAAAGGTCTAAAAGCGGGCAGCCAGCGCCTTGCGCATGTCGTCGTCCTGGTCCTGCACGACGCGGCGCAGGATCGGATCAAGATCTTCGCGGGACAGCAGCTCGGCGGCGAGCCGCCGGGTCTCCGGGTCCACCACCAATTCCGGGTACGCGAGACCGACCGTCCTCTCCGCGCTCATGCCACTCCGGATCCGCATCATCGCGGGCATCTCGGCGAAGTAGCGCGCCACGTACGGGGCGAGCAGGCCGAGCTGCTCCGGCTGCCAGAACCCGGACGCGGTCATCTCGACCAGCCGGTTGGACAGCTTCACGTCCTCGACGATCGACCGCCAGGCCGCGGCCTTCGCCTCGGCCGACGGCACCGCCGCACGACAGCGGGCGGCCCACTGCTCGCCGGTGGCGCTGCGGTCCCGTTCGAACTCGGCGTCGATCTCGGCCGGCCCGGCTGCGCCCAGCACGACGAGCCGGTAGAGGATCAGCCAGCGCAGGTCGGCGTCGATCGCGAGCCCCTCCGGCACGCCCACGCCGGCCAGCCAATCGGTGAGCCGGGCCGCGTCGACCGTAGCGCCGATGAACCCGCGGGCGGCCGCGAGCTGCCGGGACCCGCCCGGCTCGGAGACGGCGAGCAGCCGGTCGGTGGCCTGCGCGACGAGCTCGAGCGCGGCGGGCCGAGTGTCGGCGGTCGAGTAGCGGTCGACCAGGCTGCGGGTGGCCCGCAGCACGTCCTCGACGATCACCACCTCGGTCTCCACCGGCAGCGCGGCCAGCACGAGCGTGACCAGCTCGGCGACCGGGCGCTCGCCGTCGACCACGGCGTCGAGGGTGGCGGCCCAGAGCACGGCCCGGGCCAGTGAGTCGCCGATCAGCGGCAGGACGACCGGAACGGCGGCGTTCGACGCCTCGTCCAACCGGATCTTCGCGTACGTGAGATCGCCGTCGTTGAGCAGCACCAGGTCGGCCCTTCCGGAGATGTCCGGAACATCGGAGGAGGCCGACGCCGCGACCTCGGCCGAGACGAGCGAACGCCGTACGACGGTTCCATCGAGGCGGTCGTAGAGCCCGATCCCGATCTTGTGCGGACGCAGGGTCGGATACGCGGCCGGCGCGGTCTGCAGCACCGAGATCGACCCGTCCGCACCGACCGACGTCCGCAGCGTGTTCACCTGCGCCCGCCGCAGCCACACCTCGGCCCACGCCGAGAGATCCCGCCCGCTCGCCTTGGCCAGCTGCGCCAGCAGGTCGGCGAGCGTGGCATTCCCGTACGCGTGGGCCTCGAAGTGCGCGTTCAGCCCCGCCCGGAACGCCTCGTCCCCCACCCACGCCACCAGCTGTTTGAGGGTCGCCGCCCCCTTCGCGTACGAGATCCCGTCGAAGTTGAGCAGCGCCTGATCGGTGTCCGCGACCTCGACCGGCGCCACCGGATGGGTGGACGGGTGCTGGTCGGCCCGCAGCCCCCACGCCTTGCGCTGCATCGCGAAGGTCGTCCACGTCCCCTTGAACCGGGTGGCCTCCTCGGTGACCCGCGTGCCCAGGTACTCGGCGAACGACTCGTTCAGCCACAGGTCGTCCCACCAGGCCATGGTCACCAGGTCGCCGAACCACATGTGCGCCATCTCGTGCGCGATCACGTTGGCTCGCGACTCGCGCTGGCCCTCGGTCACCGCCGAGCGGTAGATCATCTCGTCCCGGAAGACCACCAGGCCGGGGTACTCCATGGCGCCGAAGTTGAACTCCGGCGCGAACGCCTGCTGGTAGTGCCCGAAGGGGTACCGGATGTCGAACATCTCGTGGTACCGGTCCAGGCACTGCTTCGTGATCGTGAACAGTTCCGGGGCCTGCTCGTCGAGGTGCTCGGCGAGCGCCGCCCGCACGTAGAGCGCCAGCGGGATGCCGTCGTGCGTGTCGGTCACCGCGTGGAACGGCCCGGCGAAGAGCGTGGCCAGGTACGTCGAGATCGGCTTCGTGGGCTCGAACTCCCAGTGCCCGCCGGCCGAGGACCGCAGCATGCCGTTGGTGGCAACCTTCCACGCGGCCGGCGCGGTCACCGACACCCGCCACGACGCCTTGAGGTCGGGCTGGTCGAAGGCCGGCAGCACCCGCCCCGCGTTGTTGATGAACAGGTGCTGGTAGAGGTACACGTTCCCGTCGGCCGGGTCGACGTACTTGTGCAGGCCCTCGCCCGTGTTCGAGTACCGCATCGTCGCCGTCACGGCGAGCTCGTTCGTGGCGGCCAAGTCGGAGAGCACAAGCCGCCCGTCGACGGGCGCCGGCACCGGAACGCCGTTCAGCGTCATCGACTCGACGGAGACCGGCTCGAACTCCAGGAAGGTCGTCGAACCTGGCCGGGCATCGAACCGCACCACTGCCCGCGACGTGAACGTGTCCCCCTCACCGGTGACGTCGAGGTGAACCTCGTACTCGTGGACGTCGACGGTGGCGGCGCGGTCAGCGGCCTCGGCACGGGTGAGCGACATGACGACCATCATGCCTGTCCGTCCGATCCGGGACATCGCCGCCTCGCGGTAGGATGGTCACGTGCGCACGCTGAACCTCTGCTGGTGGCTGCCCTGACCGGGCGGCTCACCCACACGCGCACGACACCATCGCGGCCGCCTCTCCGGGCGGCCGTTTTCGCATGTCACGGCCATCTCCGGCGGGGCTCGGCCCCCGACCGGAAGGAAACGACCATGACCAAGCGACTCACCGGCTTTCAGCCCACCGGAAACCTGCACCTCGGCAACCTTCTCGGCGCCATGCGCCCGCTCGTGGCGGCGCAGGAGGAGCCCGGCGGCTCGATCGCCATGATCGCCGACCTGCACGCGATGACCATGGAACATGAGCCGGCCGCCCTGAGAAAGGGCACGCTCGACGTGGCCACGCTGCTGCTCGCCGCCGGTGTCGACCCGGGGCGCACCGAGCTCATCGCGCAGTCGCAGATCCCCGAGCACACCGAGCTGCACTACCTGCTGGAGTGCACGACCGCCTACGGCGAGGCGGCCCGCATGATCCAGTTCAAGGAGAAATCGGCCCGGGGCGGCCCGGTCCGGCTCAGCCTGCTGACCTACCCGGTGCTGATGGCGGCCGACATTCTGGTGCACAACGCCCATGAGGTGCCGGTCGGCGACGACCAGAACCAGCATCTCGAGCTCACCCGGGCCCTGGCCACCCGGTTCAATGCCCGCTACGGCGAGACCTTCGTGGTGCCCGAGGGCGTACGCCCCGAGTCGGCCGCGCGGATCATGGACCTCGCCGATCCGGTCCGCAAGATGAGCAAGAGCTCGGCGACGGCGGCCGGGCGGATCGGCCTGCTCGACCCGCCCGAGGTGATCCGCCGGACGATCTCGCGGGCGGTCACCGACACCGTGGGCATCGTCCGGCACGACCCGGAGAACCAGCCGGGCGTCACCAACCTGCTGGCGATCCTGGCCGAGAGCACGGGCGAGCGGCCGGGCGCGTACACGTCCTACGGTGCGCTGAAACGCGACGTCACCGAGGCGGTGGATGCCCTGCTCGCGCCCATCCGCAAGCGCTACGCCGAGCTGGCCGACGACCCCGGCTACGTCCGCGAGATCTTGGCGGAGGGCAAGGCCAAGGTTCGGCCTGCGGCGCTTGCCACCGTACGGAGGGCACGCGCCGCGCTCGGGTTATTGGACTAACGCGGCGAGGCGTTTTTCGAAGCACACGCTGAACGGGTTGTCGACGTACGGGCCGTAGGCGGGGATCTGGTGGTAGCCCGCCGACTGGTAGAGGGCGATCGCCGCGGGAAGGTAGTCACCGGTCTCGAGACGGATGACCGGCCGGCCCGCGGCGAGCGCCTCCTCCTCGATCGCGACGATCATCTGGCGGGCGATGCCGCGGCCCCGGAACGCCGGCCGCACGTACATGCGCTTGAGCTCGGCGACCCCGTCGTCGAGCGCCTGCCACGCCCCGCAGCCCACCGCGCGGTGACCGACGATCGCCACCAGATACGCAGCGTCATTCTGGGGGATGAACACCGCGGAGTTCATCCCCTTGTCGATCTCCCGTATTTCCCGCTGCTGGGCCGTGACCAGGGCGGCAAGTTCCGGGTCCAGAGCGGGGCGGGATTCGATCAGCACACCGTGACTCTAAGCGAGGACCGTTTCCGGATGGTTGCGCGAAGCTGGACTACGCCCTATTCGCCGGTGTCGTCCTCATCGTCCTCGTCGGTAACCAACACCGGCCGCTGGGCGTTCGCGAGCGTCGTGATCGTGCCGTCGGCGTCCATGTGCAGCAGCTCGTCGTCGGTGCGGGTCCGGCGCGCCTTGCGGGCGGCGAGCCGCTGCGCCGCCGAGGCCCGGCCGCTCTCCTCCTCGAGGCGGGCGTCGGTGCCGCGCGGGCCGGCCACGAACTCGCCGCCGTTGGGATGCCAGTCGAACTCGCGATCGGCGATCCGCACCGGGTCGCCCGGCTGCGCGCCCCTCTTGGCGAGGTCGGCCTCGACCCCGAGCCGCTCGAGCCGGTCGGCCAGGTAGCCGATCGCCTCGTCGTTGTCGAAGTTCGTCTGCCGGATCCAGCGCTCGACCTTCGCGCCGCGCACCACGAAGACACCGTCCTCGTCCTGCGCGATCGTGAAGCCGCTGTCGTCGACCGCGCGGGGGTGCACCACGACCCGGGACGGCTCGGCGGGCGGCTTGGCCAGGCGGTGCTCGGCCACGGTGGCGGCCAGGGCGAACACGAGCTCCTTGAGACCCTCGCGGGTGACGGCGCTGACCTCGAAGACGCGGTAACCGCGCTCCTCCAGCGAGGGCCGGACCATCTCGGCGAGGTCGCGCCCGTCCGGGATATCGATCTTGTTGAGCACCACGAGCCGGGGGCGGTCCTCGAGACCGCCGTACGCGGTCAGCTCGGCCTCGATCGCGTCGAGGTCGGCCAGCGGGTCGCGCTCGATCTCCGGCGTCGCCGCGTCGAGCACGTGAACCAGCACCGAGGTGCGCTCGATGTGCCGCAGGAACTGCATGCCCAGGCCCTTGCCGGTGGCCGCGCCCGGGATGAGACCGGGCACGTCGGCCACGGTGAACGTCTGGTCGCCGGCCTGCACCACGCCGAGGTTGGGCACGAGGGTGGTGAACGGGTAGTCGGCGATCTTCGGCTTGGCCGCGGACATCACCGAGATCAGCGACGACTTGCCGGCCGACGGGAAACCGACCAGGCCGACGTCGGCGACGCTCTTCAGCTCGAGTACGACGTCGAGCTGCTCACCCGGCTCGCCGAGCTCGGCGAAGCCGGGCACCTTGCGCCGGGTGTTGGCCAGCGACGCGTTGCCCCGGCCGCCGCGTCCGCCGCGGGCCGCCTCGAAGCTGGCACCGGCGCCGATCAGGTCGGCCAGCACCTCGCCGTCGGCGTTCTGCACGACCGTGCCGTCGGGCACCGAGAGCACCAGGTCCTTGCCGTTGGCGCCGTCGCGGTTGGCGCCCGCGCCGCCACCGCCGTTGGGGGCCTTGACGTGCGGGTGGAAATGGAAGTCGAGCAGCGTCTGCATCTGCGGGTCGACGACCAGCGTGACGCTGCCGCCGTGCCCGCCGTTGCCGCCGTCGGGGCCGCCGAGCGGCTTGAACTTCTCCCGGCGCACCGAGACGCAGCCGTGCCCGCCGTCACCCGCCTGCAGGTGCAGCACGACCCGATCGACGAACGTGGTCACTTGCTCAACTCTCCTCAAAAGCAACAACGGGCCGAGAACCCCCGGAGGGGTCCTGGGCCCGCTGTTGGTAAGACTTACTCCGAGACCGGGACGATGCTCACGGTCTTGCGGCCGCGGATCGTGCCGAACTGCACGTTGCCGGTGGCCAGCGCGAACAGCGTGTCGTCGCCGCCGCGGCCGACGAGCTCGCCCGGGTGGAACTTCGTGCCGCGCTGGCGGATCAGGATCTCGCCGGCGTTGACCAGCTGGCCGCCGAACCGCTTGACGCCGAGCCGCTGAGCGGAGGAGTCACGGCCGTTGCGCGAGCTGGAAGCACCCTTTTTGTGAGCCATGAGTGATCCGCCCCTTACTTCCCGCTCGTGATGCCGGTCACCTTGACGCGAGTCAGCGGCTGACGGTGCCCCTGGCGCTTGTGGTAGCCGGTCTTGTTCTTGAACTTGTGGATCCGGATCTTCGGACCCTTGGTGTGCTCGGCGATCTCGCCGGACACCGTAACGTTGGCAAGCTTGGCCGCGTCGGTCACCAGGTTGTCACCGTCGACGAGGAGGACCGCAGCGAGCGTCAGCGCATCGCCGGGCGCACCCGCGAGCTTCTCGACCTCGATCACGTCGCCCTCGGCAACCTTGTACTGCTTGCCGCCGGTCTTGACGATCGCGTACATCGGACGCGGACTCCCTGAGACTTACGCAGCGATAACCGCTGCTTGGCGGATGGTGCTGGCCCGGCCGGGTGGTAACACGGACGCGGAGCACGGCGCATGGAAAAGCGCCGTCGGCAAGCGTACTTCATCCGACGCGCCGATCCCAAACCGGGGCGTCAGCTCCGGCCGCAGGCCTTGTCAAGGGTAGCCGTGATCGCCGACATCTTGTCCGGATTGATCTTCGCGACGTCGCCCTTGAACGCGGTGACCTGCTTGCTCATCTGGGTCAGCGCCGCCTTGAGTGCCTTGTCGTCGGCAAGCTTGGCCATGCCGGCCAGCGCGGACGAGAAGCTCGACACGTCCCGGTCGATCTTCTCCTGGGCCTGCGCCTTCGCCGCCGCGCCCTGGCTCGCGGCGTCGATCTGCATCTGGAGGTCGGCGATGAAGGCCTGGCCGAAACCGGTGCTGGTGCGCTCGGCCTGCTCGCAGATGGCCTTGGTGTTGCCGCTCAGCGCCTTGTCGGCCGAGGCGGCCACCGACGGGTCCACCGGCGCGGGCGCCACGGCCGAGGCGCCGCCCCCGGCGTTCGGGGTGGGGCCGGCGGTGGTCGCCGCGTCGTCGCCCGCGGCGGAGCAGCCGGCCAGGAGCAGCGGAAGGACCAACAGGGGCGCGAAGCGTCGCACGGGGAGCTCTCCTCGGGGGGAAGGATCGATCCCCCGGAGGGTAGCGGACTTCGACGACGGTGAGCGGCTTGGCAGTTAAGTTTCTTTACCAAACCGCTCCCGCGTCGATGCCTTACGGCCGGGTACGCCGCCGGGTGCCGCCCCGCCGGGTACGGCGCCGGCCCGCGCCCGCGCCGACCGGCTCGTCGTCGTCCTCTTCTTCCTCGTCTTCTTCCTCGTCGATCGCGTCCGGGTCGTCCGCCCCGGTCAGCCGCAGCGGCTCGACCGGCTCGCCGAGCTCGACCGGCTCGGCCTGCGACGCCTGCGAAGCCTGCGAAGCCTCGTAACGCGACAGGTCGTACCCGCTGATGTCGTAGTCGTCCTCGGGGTCGGCCGAGGTCAGCGCCGACCCGGCCGGCGCGACGATCCCGGAGCCCACGATCGGCGGCAGGCCAGCGGCGACCGCCATCGGGTCCTCGCCATCGGTGACCGGTGTCGCCGGGGCGGCCTCGGCCCCGCCTCGCCGCCGCCGCGACCGGGTGGAGGCGGCCGGCTGCTGTTGCTGCGCCGGTGCGGGCGGCTGCTCGGTACGGGTCGCCGCCGCCACCGCCTTGACCTGGTTGCCCGCGCCGCCGCCACCGCCGCCACCGCCGCCACCGCCGCCACCGTTGGTCCGCTTCTCCGGCACCGGCTCGGTGTGGATGATCACGCCCCGGCCCTTGCAGTGGTCGCAGGTCTCGCTGAACGCCTCGAGCAGGCCCGAGCCGATCCGCTTGCGGGTCATCTGCACCAGGCCGAGCGAGGTGATCTCGGTGACCTGGTGCTTGGTGCGGTCGCGGCCCAGGCACTCGGTGAGCCGCCGCAGCACCAGCTCGCGGTTGCTCTCCAGCACCATGTCGATGAAGTCGATCACCACGATGCCGCCGAGGTCGCGCAGCCGCAGCTGACGCACGATCTCCTCGGCCGCCTCGAGGTTGTTGCGGGTGACCGTCTCCTCGAGGTTGCCGCCGGCGCCGGTGTACTTGCCGGTGTTCACGTCGACGACCGTCATCGCCTCGGTCCGGTCGATCACCAGGTGGCCGCCCGAGGGCAGGAACACCTTGCGGTCGAGGCCCTTGAGGATCTGCTCGTCGATCCGCTTGTCGGCGAAGAGGTCCCCGGCGCCGGTGTACCGGTGCAGGCGCTCGACCAGGTCCGGCGACACCGAGTTGAGGTAGTTCTCCACCTCGGCGTACGCCTGGTCGCCCTGCACCACCAGCTCGCGGAAGTCCTCGTTGAAGAGGTCCCGGACGACCCGGATGACCAGGTCGGGCTCCTCGGAGAGGGCGACCGGCGCGTGGCCCTCGGCCGCCTTGCGCTGGATCTCCTCCCACTGCGCCTGCAGCCGCTTCACGTCGCGGGCCAGCTCGTCCTCGCTCGCGCCCTCGGCCGCGGTCCGCACGATCACCCCGGCGCCGTCCGGCACCAGCTTCTTGAGCACGTCGCGCAGGCGCTTGCGCTCGGTGTCGGGCAGCTTGCGGCTGATCCCGGACGCGTTGCCGTTGGGCACGTAGACCAGGTGCCGGCCGGAGAGCGCGATGTGGCTCGAGAGCCGGGCGCCCTTGTGACCGATGGGGTCCTTGGTGACCTGGACCAGCACCGAGTCGCCGGACTTGAGCGCCTGCTCGATCGAGCGGGCGCGGCCCTCCAGCCCGGTGGCGTCCCAGTTGACCTCGCCGGCGTAGAGCACGGCGTTGCGGCCCCGGCCGACGTCGACGAACGCCGCCTCCATGCTGGGCAGCACGTTCTGCACCTTGCCGAGGTACACGTTGCCGACCATGGTGCCGGAGGTCGCCCGGGCCACGTAGTGCTCGACGAGAATGCCGTCCTCGAGCACCGCGATCTGGGTGCGGTCGGATTTCTGCCGTACGACCATGACCCGGTCGACGGCCTCGCGGCGGGCCAGGAACTCCGACTCGCTCAGGATCGGCGGGCGGGTGCGGCGCTGCTCCCGGCCGTCCCGGCGGCGCTGGCGCTTGGCCTCGAGCCGGGTCGAGCCGGAGACGCCCTGCACCTCGTCGGTGCGGCGCGGCTCGCGCACGCGGACGACCGTGTGCACGCCGTCCTCGATGCCACCTGCCTCGCCGTCCCCGCTGGCGCCCTTGCGGCGGCGACGGCGCCGGCGGCGGGTGACGCCGTCACCCTCGTCGCCCTCGTCCTCGCCTTCCTCGCCGTCGCCCTCGGTCTCGACGGACGCCTCGGCGCCCTCCTCGATCTCGGCCATCTCGTCGTCGGCGGTGCCCTTGCCCCGGCCACGGCCGCGGCGGCCACGGCGGCGGCGACGACGGCCGGCGGCGTAATCGTCGTCGCCCTCGTCCTCGAGGCCTTCCTCGACGTCGTCGGCGGATTCGTCCGCCTCATCGACGGGCTCGGTGACCTCGGCGGTCTCGATCGTCTCGGCCGGCTCCTCGGCGGCCGAACCGCGACGGCGGCGACGGCTGCGGCGGGAGCCCTCGACCGGCTCCTCGACCGGAACCTCGGCTACGGCCGCCTCGGTTTCCGAGACCTCGGGCTCGGCGGGGGCCGGTGCCGCCGCAGGGGCGGCCGCGCGACGCGAGCGCCGCGCGACGGGTGCCGGCTCGGACTCGGTGGCGTCCGGGGGCATGAAGAGCACGGCGGGAGGCAGCGCGACCCGACGCGTACGGCGCCTGGGCTGCTCCTCCTCCACGAAGTCGTCGTCGAGCGGGAGAACACCGATGATCGGCGTCTCCTCGACCGGCTCGTCCTCGACCGGAGCCTCGGCCTCGTCGATCGCGACAACCGGCTCGGGTGCGGGCTCGACGATCGGCTCGGGAGCCGGTTCCGCGAGGGCGGGAGCGGCCTTCTTCCGCCGGGTGCGGGTCGCCTTGACCGGCGGAGCGGCCTCGGCCGCATCCGAATCCGAAGGCACGGCCGCGGGCTCCTCCGGAGAAGCAGCCGGTGCGGCCGCCTTCCGGCGACTGCGGGTCGCCTTCACCGGTTTGACGGGCGGCTGTTCCCCGGTGGTCTCCAGCTCGACGGAGACGGCGGCTTCCGGGGCCACCGCCTTCCGGCGAGGAGCACGAGTCCGGCGAGCGGGAGTGGTAGTAGGTGTATCGGTGGTCTCGGCGGGCGGCACAACAGCTCCGCTCGTTTCACCACCCTGTGGCTCGTTTTCGAGCATGGGGCGCTCTCCAGTTCTGGCGGCCCCGGGCGCGTGTGAGCGCTGCCACGCAGGGCTGCCGCAAGTGTTTCGGTCCCGGCCGGGTTGGCGGACGGGCGTCCGAAGTCTGCCGATAGGGCCCCAACTGGCGATCCAGCTAGTGCCCTCCGATGGCGGCACGGTCCGTGTCCAACGGATCGACGATCTCCCCCTGCGCGGTGAGCGTGCCCTGGGCCAGCCGGGTCACCCGTGGGGGCACCGGCGGCTCCAGGCCAGCTACGACACGCAGGCCGGAAAGGACGTCATCGGGTCGTACGGCGGGCGTTACCTGTCGTACGACAAGGTCGATTATCGCACACGGTGCCGCGAACGCCCCGGAAGGTAGGTGGGACTGCTCGGTCACAGCGAGATGAGTCACCGCGGCCCGGGCGTCGAAGGAGCGGCGCCCCTGCTTGGTCATGCGCTCGACCAGCACCTCGCCGGCGTCCAGAAAACTCTTGACGGCGGCCGCCGCGACGGCCGGGTCGACCTCGGGCAGCTCCAGCCGCCATCGGGAGGCGTCGATGCGGTCGGCGAGGCTGCCCTCGTCGGCCACGACGGCTTCCAGCACGTCAAGCCCGGGAGAGAGGGCCGCGTCGAGGGCAAGCACCAACTGCGCCGGGTCGACCTCGGCCTGCAGACCGATCTCCAGGTACTCCGCCTCGCTGCTGACGCCGGTGGGCGCCGCGCTCGCGTACGAAATCTTGGGGTGTGGGGTGAAACCCTGCGAATAGGCGATCGGAACCGCGGCCCGGCGCAGGGCACGCTCGAAGGCACGGGCGAAGTCCCGGTGTGACGTGAATCGCAGCGGGCCACGCTTCGCGTACCGGATCCGGATCCGCTGGACGACCGGAGCCTGGCCGCCCACCGGCTGGTTCTTGGGGGGAATTGTCGTTACTCCTAAGCCGGGACCCGCAGGTTGTTCACGGGAGTAAGGGGCAATAGCTTCTTGCCGGTCGGGCCGATCTGGATCTCGGTGTCCATCGACGGGCAGACGCCACAGTCGAAGCACGGGGTCCAGCGGCAGTCGTCCTGCTCGTACTCGCTGAGCGAGTCCTGCCAGTCCTGCCAGAGCCAGTCCTTGTCGAGGCCGGAGTCGAGGTGGTCCCAGGGCAGCACCTCGGACTGGTCGCGCTCGCGAGTGGTGAACCAGTCGAGGTCGACCCCGAACCCGGGCAGCACCTCGGCGGCGGACTCGATCCAGCGGGCGTACGAGAAATGCTCGCTCCACCCGTCGAAACGTCCGCCTTTTTCCCAGACGCGCCGGATCACTGCCCCGACGCGCCGATCGCCCCGGGAAAGCAGGCCCTCGATCAGCGACGGCTCGCCGTCGTGGTAGCGGTAGCCGATCGCGCGGCCCAGCGACCGGTCGCTGTTGATCTCCTGCTTGAGCAGCTTGAGCCGGTGGTCGATCACCTCGGGCCGGGCCATCGGCGCCCACTGGAACGGGGTGTGCGGCTTGGGCACGAACCCGCCGATCGACACCGTGCAGCGGATGTCCTTGGTGCCGGTCGCGGCCCGGCCCGCCTTGATCACCTCGTGCGCCATCCGGCCGATCTGCAGCACGTCGTCGTCGGTCTCGGTGGGCAGGCCGCACATGAAGTAGAGCTTCACCTGCCGCCAGCCGTTCGAATACGCCGTCACGACCGTCCGGATCAGGTCCTCCTCGGTCACCATCTTGTTGATGACCTTGCGGATCCGCTCGGAGCCGCCCTCGGGGGCGAAGGTGAGGCCGGTGCGCCGCCCGTTGCGGGACAGTTCCTGCGCGAGGTCGATGTTGAACGCGTCGACCCGGGTCGAGGGCAGCGACAGCGAGACGTTGGTGTCCGCGTACTGCTCGGCGAGGCCGGAGCACATGTCGCCGATCTCGGAGTGGTCGGCGGACGAGAGCGAGAGCAGGCCGACCTCGGAGAAGCCGGAGAACTCGAGCCCCTCCTTCACCATCTGCCCCACCGTCGTGATCGACCGTTCCCGGACCGGGCGGGTGATCATGCCGGCCTGGCAGAACCGGCAGCCGCGGGTACAGCCCCGGAAGATCTCGACGGCGTACCGCTCGTGGACCGTCTCGGCCAGCGGGACCAGCGGCTTCTTCGGGTACGGCCAGGCGTCGAGGTCCATCGTCGTGCGCTTGGAGACTCGGAACGGGACGTCCGGGCGGTTGGGCACGACCCGCTGGATGCGGCCGTCGGGAAGGTAGTCGACGTCGTAGAAGCGCGGAACGTAGATGCTCTCGGTGCGGGCCAGGCGCAGCAGCAGCTCGTCGCGGCCGCCGGGGCTGCCCTCGGCCTTCCACTCGCGGATGATGCCGCTGATCTCGAGGACCGCTTCCTCGCCGTCGCCGAGCACGGCGGCGTCCAGGAAGTCGGCGATCGGCTCGGGGTTGAAGCTGGCGTGGCCGCCGGCCAGCACGATCGGATCGTCATCGCCGCGCTCGGCGGAAAGCAGAGGGATGCCGGCGAGGTCGAGCGCCGTGAACATGTTCGTGTACCCGAGCTCGGTCGAGAACGACAGGCCGAGCACGTCGAAGTCGCGGACCGGGCGGTGCGCGTCGACGGTGAACTGGGGCACGCCGTGCTCGCGCATCAGCGCCTCGAGGTCGGGCCAGACCGCGTACGTCCGCTCGGCGAGCACGTCCTCCTGCTCGTTGAGCACCTCGTACAGAATCTGGACGCCCTGGTTGGGCAGGCCGACCTCGTAGGCGTCCGGGTACATCAGCGCCCAGCGCACGGTGGTGGCGTCCCAGTCCTTGACGACGGCGCCGAGCTCGCCGCCCACGTACTGGATCGGCTTGCTGATCAGCGGCAACAGCTGCTCGAGCTGAGGAAAGACGGAACGTGCACTCATGGGACTTCAGGGTACGCGGACTATCTCCCCAGCTCGGCCGCGGCCCGGTCGAGGTCGGTTTCCAGAACATCCTCGCGAAACGCGCAAAGCTGCAGGGTCATCCGGGCCGGGCCGCGCTCGCCGACCACGAGCCGGGCCCGCTTGCCCTGGGCCGCGAGGTCGCCGATCAGCGCGTCGAGCAGCCGCACCCCGGCGCTGTCCAGGAAAGAGACGGTGGTCAGGTCGATCAGCACCTTGCCGGACTCCCGGATACGGTTCACGATCGCCCTGCCGATCTCGCCGGAGTTGGCCATGTCGATCTCGCCGGACAGCCTGACCAGCTCGGCGTCGCCGAACTTCGAGAAGGTGATCCACTGGTCGGTCACTCCGCCTCCCGGGCCCGGCGCATGGTGACGGTGGTGCCGTCGGTGCGGTCGAAGAGCACCTGGTCCATCGACTCGCGGATCAGCTGCAGGCCGCGCCCGCGCGATACGTCGGTCGTCGGGCCGCGCCAGGTTCCGTGGTCGGCGACCTTGACCTCGACGGCGTCGGCGGTCACCGTGGCCGCCACGTCGATCGTGCCGAACGGGTCGTCCCGGTACCCGTGCTCGATCGCGTTGGCCACCGCCTCCGAGCAGGCCAGCAGCACCGCGTCCCGGGTCTCCGGCTCGACGTCGTGCGAGACCAGCCAGCCGCGCAGGTCGGCGCGCAGCAGCGCGATCTGCATCCGGTCGGCGCCGATGGTCCGCTCGATCCGCTCCTCGGTGCCCAGCGTCAGGCAGATCAGGCAGACGTCGTCGGTGTTGTCCCGGCCGACCAGGGTGTCGGCCAGGGCCGCGGTCAGACCCTGCAGCGGCGCGTCCCGCCGGCGGGCGTACTCGCGCGCCAGCAACTCGAAGCCCTTGTCGATCGGGCGGGTGCGCCGCTCGATCAGCCCGTCGGTGTAGAGCAGCAGGCGGCTGCCGGCCGGCAGGCGGCGGGTGGTCTGGGTGCGGCGCAGGTCGCCGGCCCGGGAGCCGAGCGCCGCCGACCGGGCCTGCAGCAGGTATTCCGGCGAGCCGGCCGGCTCCTGCAGCAGCGGCGGGAGGTGGCCGGCGCAGGCGTAGGTGAGATCGCCGGTCGGCAGGTCGATCTCGGCATAGGCCACGGTCGCCATCCGGGCGGTCTCGACCCGGTCGACGAACCGGTCGAGCGCCTCCAGCAGCTTGGCCGGGCCGACCTCGTCGCCGGCGAGCGCCCGGATCGCGCTGCGCAGCTGGCCCATCGTCGTCGCCGCGTCGATGCCCCGGCCGACCACGTCGCCGACGGCCACGGCCAGGCGATCATTGTTGATCATGAAGGCGTCGAACCAGTCGCCGCCGATCTCGAGATCCTGCCCGGCCGCCTGGTAGTAGGTCTCCACCGCGAACCGGGCGTCGCCGCCCGGCATGTTGCCGGCGAGCAGGCTGCGCTGCAGGGTACGGGCGATCTGCCGCTCCTGTTCGTAGAGACGGGAGTTCTCGAGGGCCAGCGCGGACCGGTCGGCGAGCTCGACGAGGAACGCGTGCTCGCCGGCGACGCTGAGGTGCTCGGGCGCCATCCGCAGCGACAGCGTGCCGAGGACCCGGCCGCGGGCGGTCAGCGGCAGCACCGCGCAGCCCAGTTTCTCGTCGGGCGCCGGGAAGATGGCCTCGCCGGTCGTGGTCACCCGGGCCAAGGCGTGGGCGAGCAGGTCGGCGTCGGGCGCCGGGCCACCCTTCTCCTCCAGTACGCCGGTCGGGCCGACCGAGAGCCGCACGGCCGCCCAGTCGGCGATCTCGGGCACCACCCGGTCGACCAGGATGCGCGACCGGGGCAGGAGGCGGTGCAACTCGTCGAGCGCTCGGGTGGTCTCGGCGAGGAACGTGGCCAGTTCCTCGCGATGGCGGGCGGCGTCGTACAGGCGGGCGCGGTCGAGGGCCTGGCCGGCCTGCTGGCCGAGCAGCCGCACCACGCGCAGCTCAGCGTCGGAGAGCCGGCGCTCGCCGGTGAAGCTGAACGCCAGCACGCCCAGCGTCTCGGTGCCGGCCTGCTCGTCGGCCGGGCCGGTGGTCAGCGGCAGCAGCACCACCGTGTTGCGCCCCGAGCGGCGCATGTTCTCGGCCAGGTCGGGGAAGTGCTGCTTGGCCTCGGTCAGCGAGCCGACCACGTGCAGGTCGCCGCGGTCGGCCACCCGCGCCACCGCCCGCGGCGAGGAGCGCGGCATGTCGTCCCAGTTGCCCGTGGTGGGGTCGGTCGAGGCGACCGCGACGATCGTGTCGCGCTCGACGTCGACCAGGTAGATGCTGCTGCTCGCCGCGCCGAACGCCGCCTCGGGCGCGCGGACCACGGCCTCCGCGACCTCGGCCTCGGTGGGCGCGGCGGCCAGATCGGCGACGACCTGCTGCAGCACCTGGATGCGGCGCTCGGAGTCCTCGGCGCGCTTGCGGGCGAACAGCAGTTCCTTCTCGTAGCCGCGCCGCTCGGTGGCGTCGAAGAGCGTGGTGCGGATGGCCCGCGGCTCCTGTTCGGGACCGCGGGCAAGCAGCGAGTTGACCAGGGTGGGCAGCGTCCGGCCGTCCGCGCAGACGACGTCGAAGGCGAGCTCGTGCACCTCGTCCTGCATGCGGAGCAGCGGCGCGTAGTGCGTCTCGTAATAGATCTGCCCGCCCGACGAGAGCAGATCGCGGAAGCGGCGGTGACCGACCAGGTCGCCACGCTTGTACCCGGTCCAGGTGAGGAAGGTCTGGTTGACCTTCACGATGGTGCCGTCGGGGAGCGTCGTCAGATACCCGCACGGCGCGTGCTCGTACAGGTCGTCCGGGTCCTCGTCCCAGGGCAGCCGCAACTCCTGCGTCACGTCCGGCCCACCAGAGTCACTCACTGTCCCGCTCTACAGCCAAGCCTTCATAGCGTCGATCGTCTCCTCCGGCGCACTGAGGTTGGGACAGTGCCCGGTCGCGTTCATCCGCACGAGCGTGCTCCCGGAGGTGTGTTTATGAACGTAGTCGCCCACGACCGCCGGCGCGATCACATCGTCGGAGCATTGCAGGATCAGCGACGGTACGCGGAGTCGCAGCAGATCGTCGCGGTTGTCGGAGAGGAACGTGACGCGCGCGAACTTCTTGGCGATCTCGGGGTCCGTGCGGCAGAAGCTGTTGGTCAGCTCGGCGCCGAGGCCCGGCCGGCCGGTGTTACCCATGATCACCGGGGCCATCTGGCTCGACCAGCCCAGATAGTTCGAGTCGAGCGAGTCGAGCAGGGAGTCGATGTCCTCCCGGCCGAAACCGCCGACGTAGTCGTCGGCCGGTTCGTTGATGTACCGCGGGGAGGGGCCGACGAGGACCAGCTTGGCGAAGCGCTCCGGTTCCTTGACCGCGGCGAGCACGCCCATCATGGCGCTCACCGAGTGCCCGACGAAGACGACGTCCCACAGGTCGTGCTCGTGGAGGATCTCGAGGATGTCGTCGGCGTAACCGTCGAGTGAGGAGTAACGGGCGTCATCGTACGCGGATAAATCGGACTTGCCGTTGCCCACGTGGTCGAACAGGACGAGCCGATACGTGTCCGCGAAAGCGGGAGCGACCAGGCGCCACATGTTCTGGTCGCAGCCATAACCATGGGCGAACATCATCGGCTGACCGAGATCGTTCCCGGTCAACGTGACGGCGTTTCTCTGCGTCGTTCTCATGTCTCGGTAACCATACGGCTCCGATGCGTCCGGCACATCGCCCTCTCTGTCCGGCATTTGCGCCCGGAGTCCGTTCCGTGCACGGTCGCCGGCCGTGCCTCCGCTGGCGCACCGGCTCTAACCTGGCGGAAGACGGCAGCGAAGGAGATCGACGGATGGCCGACCAGGAGTCGGGCAAGCTACCTGATCCGACCCGCGTCGAGGGCGGCGACGAGCCGTCGACGGTGGACGCACCGTCCCGGTGGAGCGGCTCGGCCACGGTGCCGCCGCCCACCCCGAAGAAGTCGCGCTGGTCGCGCCGCCGGGCGGAGGAGGACGAGCGCACCGCGGTCCCGGCGGTCGACCCCTGGGCCGGCCACGACACCCCGGTCGACCCGATGCCGGTGGCGGTTGTCGACCCCACCAAGATCGAGCTGCCGGCGCCCCCGGCACCTCCGGCACCCGCACCCGTGCCGGTGCCGCTCCCTACCGCGCCCCGGAAGCCGACCCGCCGCGAGAAGCGAGAGAAGAAAGCGCAGGCCAAGCAGCTCCAACCGGTCAACCGCCTCCCGGTGCAGACCCGCCCGCCGACGCCACCGGCGCCACCGCCGTGGGCGACGCCGAGGCCACCCGAGCGTCCCCTGCCGCCACCCCGCCGCAAGCGCCGCCGGGGCCGCCTGTTCCTCTTCGCGCTCCTGGGCGTCCTGTGCTGCTGCGGTCTTCCGTTCGCCTATTTCCAGTTCCCGGCCGCCCGGCAGTACCCGGTCAGCGCCGACCTCCCGACCGACTTCTCCGACCTGAGCCTGCGCGACGACAGCGCCAGCAAACGCGCCGCCGACCGCCTCGCCCAGGACCTGAAGGCGGCCAAGGCGCGGGACGGGAAACCGTTCGCCGGCGTCTACGGCGACAGCCGCGGCAAGCGAGTCACGATCTTCGGCGTCACCGGCTGGAGATTCACTCCGAAGGGTGACGTCCGGGCGCAGCTCGACCGCCTCGCCGACGACTTCAACCTCTCCGGTGTCACGTCGTTCAACCTCGGCGAGACCGGAGCGCACGAGAGCTGCGGTGTCGGCCGGGCCGACGGCAACGCCGTGGTGGTCTGCGCCTGGGCCGATCACGGCAGCATGGCCACGGTGCTGCTGACCCGCCGCAACATCAAGGACAGCGCCGACCTGGTCGGCCGGCTCCGCTCGGCGGTCCTTACTCCGGGCTAGCGGCCTTGGCGGGGGCGTACCGCGGCACGTACTCCTGCCCGGTCAGCTTCTGGATCTCGGCCATCACCTCGTCGGTGAGGGCCCGCAGCGACGTGCGGTCGTCGGCCCGCCCGGTCGTCTCGATCGGCTTGCCGAACTTGACCGTGATCTTTCCGCGGAACGGCATGGGGTACGGCTGGCCGATCGGCTGCACCTTCTCGGTGCCCAGCGTCCCGACCGGGATGATCGGCACGCCCGCGGCCACGGCGAGCCGGGCCACCCCCGTACGCCCTCGATAGAGACGCCCGTCGGGCGAACGGGTCCCCTCGGGATAGACCACGACGCAGTCCCCGGCCTTGAGCACCGGGATGGCGCCGTCGAACGCGGCGAGCGCGTCCCGTCCGCCGGCCCGTTGAACCCGGATGGCCCCGAGTCCGTTGAGCAGGTTACGGGTGAACCAGCCGCTGAGGCCGGTCCCGTCGAAGTAGTCGGACTTGGCCCAGAACGCCAGGTGCCGCGGCACGACCGCGCCGAGGAAGAGCTCGTCGGCGACCGAGAGGTGGTTACCCGCGAAGATCACGCCACCGGTACGGGGCACGAACTCGAGGCCCTCGACGTGCGGCCGCCAGCCGATCATCAGCGCGTTGCCGACGGTGACTTTGCCGATCGAGTAGAGCAGCGGCAACTCGGGTTCCTCCGGGGACGGTTCGTGCAAAAAAGTAGGGGGCACGGTGAGGTTATCGGACGGCACCCCGGAAGTCCCCGTCGATCTTGCGACGCGGCCCGGACATTCACCACACAGGCGGCAAATGTCCGGGCCGGGTTAACTGTTTCACAGCCTCTCAGGCGGTGGCGCGGCTCACCGTCACCGTGATCTCTTCCCCGTCGCCGACCTCGCCGGCGAAGCCGGGAGCGCCCGCGGCCGCGAACCCGACCGAGGTCGCCAGCGTCTCGCCGGCCACGAAGTCCCGGTGCGCCCCGACCGCGAGCTGAACCGCTTCGGTGGCCGAGACGGTCAGCGCGATCCGGTCCGAGACGTCCAGGCCGGCGTCGCGGCGGGCCTGCTGCACGACCCGGATCACGTCGCGGGCCAGGCCCTCGGCGAGCAGCTCGGGCGTCACCACGGTGTCGAGCACGACCACGCCGGCCCCGCCCGGCAGCGGCGCCGAGTTCGCCACGTCGGCGGCGACCTGCTTCAGCTCGTACTCACCCTCCTGGAGGGTGACGCCGGCCGCGACCGGCGCGCCGTCGACGAGCGTCCACTCGCCCTTCTTGACCGCCTGGATGACCTGCTGCACCTGCTTGCCGACGCGCGGGCCGAGCGCCCGGGGCACGACGGTGAGCACCTGCTCGCTGTAGCCGGCGACGTCGTCGGTGAAGACCACGTCCTTGACGTTCACCTCGTCGGCGAGCAGGTCGCCGAAGCTCGCGAGCGCGGCCGCGTCGGCGGTCGCCACCGTGAGCCGGGCCAGCGGCAGCCGCACCCGCAGGGCACGGGCCTTGCGCAGGGACAGCGCGGCCGAGGCCACGTCCCGGATCGCGTCCATCGAGGCGACCAGCTCGTGGTCGGCCGGCAGGTCCGCCGCCGAGGGCCAGTCGGTGAGGTGCACCGACCGCTCCCCGGTGAGGCCGCGCCAGATCTCCTCGGTGGTCAGCGGCGCGAGCGGCGCCACCACCCGGCAGACCGTCTCGAGCACGGTGGCGAGCGTGTCGAAGGCGTCCCGGTCGCCGGCCCAGAACCGGTCCCGCGACCGCCGGACGTACCAGTTGGTCAGCGCGTCCAGGTACGACCGGACCGAGCCGGCCGCGCCCGAGATGTCGTACTCGTCCATCTGGCGCTGGACGTCGGCGACGAGCTCGCCCGTCTTGGCCAGGACGTACCGATCGAGCAGGTGGGTGGAATCTGTTCGGAACTTCGCCTCATAGGCCGAGGCATTTGCATAAAGGCTGAAGAAGTACCAGACGTTCCAGAGCGGCAGCAGCACCTGGCGCACCGAGTCGCGGATGGCCACCTCGGTGACCGGCATGTCCCCGCCCCGGAGAACGGGCGACGACATCAGCATCCACCGCATGGCGTCCGAGCCGTACGTGTCGAAGACCCGGTACACATCCGGGTAGTTGCGCAAGGACTTCGACATCTTCCGGCCGTCCTCGCCGAGCAGGATGCCGTGGCTGAGGCAGTTCAGGAACGCCGGCCGGTCGAACAGCGCCGTGGCCAGCACGTGCATGGTGTAGAACCAGCCCCGCGTCTGACCGATGTACTCGACGATGAAGTCGCCCGGGTAGTGGTGCTCGAACCAGTCCTTGTTCTCGAACGGGTAGTGCACCTGCGCGAACGGCATCGACCCCGACTCGAACCAGCAGTCGAGCACCTCCGGCACCCGGCGCATGGTCGACTTCCCGGTCGGGTCGTCCGGGTTCGGCCGGGTCAGCTCGTCGACGTACGGCCGATGCAAGTCTTTGACCTCGACGCCGAAGTCCCGTTCCAACTCCTCGAACGAGCCGTACACATCGACGCGCGGATAGTTCGGGTCGTCCGACTTCCAGACCGGGATCGGCGAGCCCCAGAACCGGTTCCGCGAGATCGACCAGTCCCGGGCGTTCGCCAGCCACTTGCCGAACGAGCCGTCCTTGATGTGCGCCGGCGTCCAGGTGATCTCCTGGTTGAGCTCGACCATCCGGTCGCGGAACGTGGTGACCGCCACGAACCACGACGACACGGCCTTGTAGACCAGCGGGGTGTCGCAGCGCCAGCAGTGCGGGTACGAGTGCGTGTAGCCCTCGTGCCGCAGAACGACACCCTTCTCCTTCAGCGCGGCGATGACCGGCTTGTTGGCGTCGAAGACCTGCACGCCCTGCCATGGCGGAACGATCGCGGTGAACCGGGTGTGGTCGTCCACGGTCACGATCGTCGGGATGCCGGCCGCGTTGCAGACGTTCTGGTCGTCCTCGCCGAACGCCGGCGCCTGGTGCACGACACCGGTGCCGTCCTCGTCGCTGACGTAGTCGGCCACGAGCACCTGGAACGCGTTCTCGCCGGCCTGCTCGACCAGGAAGTCGAACAGGGGCGTGTACCGGCGCCCGGCCAGCTCCGACCCGAGCACGGTGCCGACCTGCGTGTAGCCCTCGAGTTCCTTGGCATACGCGGCCACTCGCGTCGCGCCCATGATCAGCCGGTGGCCTTCGGCATTTTCCAGGATGGCGTACGTCAGTGAGGGCCCCACGGCCAGCGCGAGGTTGGACGGCAGCGTCCACGGCGTCGTCGTCCAGACGGCGATGTCTTCGCCGGTCTCGAGCCGGAACGTCACGGTCAGCGCCGGGTCGGTCCGATCGCGATAGACGTCATCCATCCGCGTCTCGGTGTTCGACAGCGGCGTCTCGCAGCGGAAACAGTAGGCGAGAACCCGGAAGCCCTCGTACACCAGGCCCTTGTCGTACAGCGTCCGGAACGCCCACATGACCGACTCCATGTAGCTGGGGTCGAGGGTCTTGTAGTCGTTCTCGAAGTCGACCCAGCGCGCCTGCCGGGTGACGTAACGCTCCCAGTCCTTGGTGTAGGCGAGCACCGACGTCCGGCAGGCCTCGTTGAACTTGTCGATGCCCAGCTCGACGATCTGCGCCTTCGTGGTGATCCCGAGCTGCTTCTCGGCCTCCACCTCGGCCGGCAGCCCGTGCGTGTCCCACCCGAACCGGCGCTCGACGTGCTTGCCGCGCATCGTCTGATACCGCGGCACGAGATCCTTCACGTACCCCGTGAACAGATGGCCGTAGTGCGGCAGCCCGTTCGCGAACGGCGGCCCGTCGTAGAAGACGTACTCGTTGCTGCCGCTCTCCCCCGCCGGCCGCCGATCGATGGACGCCTCGAACGTCTTGTCATCGGTCCAGTGCTCGAGAACGGCCCGCTCAACGGCGGGAAGATCCGGACTGGCCGGCACGCCCTCGGAGTCGGTGTGCTTCGGGTAGCCCATCGGTGGATTCTCCTCGCGCAGCTCACATCAAGTGGACTGCGAGGACGAGCGGTCTTTTCACCGCCCGCGGTACCACCTCGCTTGGCAGGGTGTACCTGCCCGCTCATTCGCCGACGATGCCGCACGTGCCGATCCGCCCGGTTCTACTGAGGCCGTCACGGCCCGTTCTTCCGGAGGCTCCCCGGTGATAGCCGGTTCAATGCCTGCGCCACCACAACGATACCGGCCGCCTCAGGATTCCTTCATCCGCATTGCCTGCCTAGCGGATGGCCCGCCACTGCGTGATGGCGATGTTGTGATCGTCCGGGTCCCGGAAGGTCGCCGACCACAGTTCGAGCCGGTCGCCTCGATTGACCGGTTGCGGCGGGTGGACGAACGTCACGCCCTTCTCCTTGAGCTCCGCGTATACGGCTTCGACGTCCCCCACCTCCAGGTTCAGGAAGATCAGCCGCCCGGCCTCGGACGAAAGCCCCGAAACGGTCCGCAACACCAGCCGGGTGTCCCCCGACGCCAGCACCGCGCTCCCGTCTCCCCGGTCGATCTCGTAGAACCCCAGCGTGTCCCGGTAGAAAGTCACCGACCGCTCCAGATCGGTGACAAGAACCGTGATCCCCACCCCGTAGATCGCCCCCGCCGCACCCGGCCGGGCACTCGGATAGGCCGTAATCAACTCATCGGCGTGCTCATCGGGCTCCACCGACACGGGCGGCGGCGCGGCCCAGGGGTTCTCGTCCGGCATTCCGGAAGCCGCAGCACCCCCGGCGGCCGGCGCGGGCTCGGCCGGGCCCGGGCTGGACGCGGCGGCGGGCGCGGGCTCCGTCGGCAAGGGCTGGGTCTGCGCGGGCCCGGTGGGCGCGGGCCCGGTGGGCGCGGGCCCGGCGGGTGCAGGCCCGGTCGGCGCGGGCCCGGTCGGCGCGGCCGAGGCCGGGGCTTCCGGCTCGCCCTTCTCCGAGTGGCCGAACTTCTTCATGGCCGCAACCACACCGGCCGCCATCGCACCTGCAGCTGCGGCCGCCCCCGCCATGACACCCGGCGAGGTGTGCTTCTCCTCCGGAGCGGCGGGCATCTCCCCCGCAGCTGCCCCGGACGGCGGGGACGCCTCGGCATCGTGCGCCGCGTTGGACATGAACCTGGTCGTGGGCCGCGACTCCGGCCCGCGCGGCGTCCCGGCCGCGACCGGCGGCACCTCCGCAGAGACGGATGGCACCTCGACCGGCGGGCTCGGCTCCTCCTCGACCGGGGGCGCGATCAGTCCCTCGTCCATGGCTTCCGCGGCTCCTGGAGACATGCTCTCCGGCTCGGCGTCCGCGTCCAGCGGAAGGTCGATGTCGTCATAACCGGCCGCCGGTGGCGCGCTGGGCCGCCGCGTGGACGGCTCGGGCGCGGTCGGCGGTGGCGAGACCGGGTCGGGCGCGGTCGGGAACGTCGTCACCGGCTCGGGCGCGGCCGTCGTCGCGGTGGCCGTGGGCTCGGGCCGCCGATAAGGCCCCGGCTCATCCAGCGGCACGTCGAGCAGCTCGTCGTCGAGCGGCTCGACGGGCAGATCCTCGGCCGGCAGGTCCTCATCGCCCAGCACGTCATCCGGATGCGGCGCCCGCTGCGGCGGCGCCGTGGCCTGCGTCTCGTCGACGATCGGCTCGGCCGTGGCCGTGGCTGTCCCGCCGCCACGCGGACGAGGGCTGGGTCGTCTCCCGGCCGGTCGCGACTCAGTACCGGCGCCAGGCCCGCCACCAGCCCCGGCAGCACCAAACCCAGCGGCAGCACCGGCGGCAGCGCCGTGCCCAGCGGCAGCACCGACACCCGCACCAGCCCCGGCATCGGCGCCCAGCCCAGCAGCGGGCCCGGCGGCAGCGCCAGCAGCGGCGCCCGGCCCGGCGGCAGCAGCGGCGGCATCCGGCTCAGCGGCAGCGGCATCCGGCTCAGCGGCAGCACCCGCCGCGGGGCCGGCTGCAGCGGCAGCACCCGCCGCGGCGCCGGCTGCAGCGGCACCCGCGGCGGCGCGGCGGGGAAGGGTCTGCGGGGCCTCGTCGTGATCGACGAACTCGCCCTCGACGACCGGGCCAGCGGGAGTGTCGCGCACGACCACCGGTGGGCCCTCGGGGGCGGGCGGCTCTTCCTCGTCCGGCTCGTCGTCCCACTGGCGGTCGCGGGCCACCCACGGTGGTGGGTCCACGTCGCCGAGCAGGTCGTCGTCGATCTCTTCGTCCACCTCGTCGGGGAGGTCGCCGTAGTCGGTGGTGCGCGGGGGCGGCGGGTCCTGGCCCCGGTTGCGCGGCGACGCGTCGTCCCAGTTGATTTTCACGCGGCGCATGTCGTCGACGTCGACGGTGATCGGCAGGGTGTCGCCGGGCATCGGCCACTTCACGACCGGGATGCGTGGCTCGCGGATGGTCACCTCGGAGGTCGGCAGCCCGGGCGCCACGATCACGGCCTGGATCTCGGCGCGGCCGAACACGGCCGACGACGTGGGCGGCGGCGAGATCGCCTTGACCTCGGCGGTGCCGGTGACCCAGGCGCGCGCGCCGCGCCGCACCACATTGACCATCCCGAGGGCGATCGAGAGCACCAGCACGGCCAGGCCGAAGAGGGCCACCCCCCAGCTGGACATGCCGAGCCCCAGCGCCACCACGAAGACGGCGATCGTGCCCATGACGGCCGCCACCAGCTTGCGCGCCGGTGCGACAGGACGGCCGGTCTGGTTTGCCAATGTGGACCTCCCGCTCTTTCACGTCAGGTTATTGCCCGGCGCACTCCGAGGGAAAGTGCGGCAGTCCCGGCGTTGCCGCTCGCCGGAAAGTCGGTACCGATAGGCTGAATCGCGCGTGTCCCGTCCCGAAAGTTCGGTTCCACTGGAGGATCTTCCGTGACCAGCCCCGTCGAGCGTTCTCTCGTGCTCGTCAAGCCCGATGCGGTCCGCCGCGGCCTCCTCGGCGAGATCCTCGCCCGTTTCGAGCGTAAGGGCCTGGTCATCGAGGCGCTGGAGATGCGCACGATGGACGCGACCCTGGCCGACCAGCACTACGCCGACCACGTGGAAAAGGCGTTCTACCCCCCGCTCAAGCAGTTCATGACCAGCGGCCCGCTGGCCGCGCTCGTCCTCGCCGGCGACAACGTGATCGAGGTTGTCCGCGCCATGATCGGCGCCACCGACGGGCGAAAAGCGGCGGCCGGCACGATCCGCGGCGACTACTCCCTGTCCAACCGGGAAAACCTCGTCCACGCCTCCGACTCCCCCGAGAGCGCGGCCCGCGAGCTGGCCCTCTGGTTCCCCAAGATCTGAGCGAAGAGCAAGATCTAGGCGAAGAGCGAGTTCAGCCCCTCCGCCAGGAGCGGATGCGTGAAGATGGCGTCGGCCATGGCGGTGGCCGGCAGCCCGCCCAGCATGGCGACCTGGATCATCGTCATGATCTCGCCACCCTCGCTGCCGAGAACGGCGCACCCCAGGATCTCGCCGCTGTCCGCGTCGATGACGGCCTTCATGAAGCCGCGCGTCTCCCCGGTCTCGATGGCCCGCACGACGGCGCCCATCGGCAGCTTGGCCACCCGGATGGCACGGCCCTCCGCCCGCGCCTCCCGCTCGGTCAGGCCGACCCGCCCGAGCTGCGGGTCGATGAACACGGTGTAGGGCACGACCCGCCCGCGGGTGCTCGCCTTCTCGTCGCCGATAAGGTTGGCGTGCAGGACGCGGTAGTCGTCGTACGACAAATGGGTGAAGGCCGGACCGCCCTTGATGTCACCCATCGCATAGATGCCGGGCACGCTGGTCTCCAGGCGGTCGTCGACCACGATGAAGCCCCGGTCGTCGAGCCGGATGCCGGCCGCCTCGGGGGTGAGCGCCTCGGTGTTCGGGACCCGGCCGAGCGCCGAGAGCAGGTGCGACCCCTCGATCCGCCGTACGCCGTCCTCGGTGCGTACGGTCAGCCGCAGCCGGCCGCCGTCGAGGCGCTCGACCCGCTCCGGGGTTGCCGAGGTCAGCACCGTGATCCCCTCGTCGCGCAGGATGGTGGCGACCTCGTCCGCGACGTCGTCGTCCTCGATCATCAAAAGGCGGGTCCGGCTTTGTACGACGGTGACCTCGCTCCCGAACCGGCGGAACATCTGCCCGAACTCCAGCCCGATGTACCCGCCGCCGAGGACGATCAGATGTTCCGGGACGTCGTCGAGCTCCATGATCGATGTTGAGTCGAGCACCGGGACGTCGGCGGCGCCGGGGATCGTCAGCGGCTTGGACCGCGTGCCCGCGTCGACAACGATCACCGGCGCGCCGATCGGCCGGGTCCCGCCGCCGGTCAGCGCGACCTCGACCGTCCGCGGCCCGGTGAAGTACGCCTCGCCCTCGATCAGATCGAGCCCGTCCTGCGCGAGGCGGCTCGCATAGTTCTGCCGCGCGCCGGCGACCATGGCCCGCTTCCGCTCCCGCACCGCGGCCAGGTCCACCGATACCGGACCCGTGCGTACGCCGTACTCCGCGCCGCGGCGTGCCTGGTACGCGAGGCGGGCGCTGGCGACCATCGTCTTGGTCGGCGTGCACCCGGTGTTGACGCAGACACCGCCGAGCGGTCCGCGTTCGACGAGCGCCACCCGCCGGCCCGCCTTCGCCAGCTCGAGGGGGAGGAACCGGCCGCCCTGACTGGTCCCGATCACGATCGCGTCGTACTGGTCATCGGTGCTGTTCGCCATCTGCTATCTCCGATCCGATCTAATGGTCAAAGACATGCTTTCCATTAGGCACTATGTCGGCGTCCGGCCCGCGTGTCAAATGGTTGCGTTGGCTCTTTCCATTAGGTCGGGTACGGTGGCGGCGTGACGCGCGAGGGAGCCACCACCAGCGCGACCCTGCTGGGCGAGCCGCTCCCGGTCGAGCTGATGAACACGATCAACGTCGGACGCGACGGGGTCCACGATGCTCTCGCCGACGACGACGCCGCTACCGCCTGGCTACGCGCGGTCGCCGACCGCATCGACGCCGAGGCCGGAACGGGCCGCTGGGAGGGCAAGGCGGCGGGCACCGCAGCGGGCGACATGGCGGGCCCGATGGCCGCGGAGCTGCGCATGCTGCGCGACGCGCTGCGCCGCCTGGCCGCCGAGGCGACCGGCGATCCACGCCCACCGGCCACCGCCCCCGAGCTAACCCGTCCGGAGGCGGTCGCGACGCTCAACGCCCTGGCGCGCGCATGGCCCGAGCTGGTCTGGCTCGGCGACGGAAAGCCGGCGCGCCGATACCACCCCGGCGACGCCGTCTCGCTGATCGCCCACCAGGCCGTCGAGCTGTTCGCCGGCCCGGACCGCGAGCGGCTGCGGCCCTGCCTCGCCCCGAACTGCCTGCTCTTCTTCGCCAAGGACCACGCCCGGCGGGAGTGGTGCTCCCCCGCGTGCGGCAACCGCGCCCGCGTCGCCCGCCACTACCAGCGGCGGAGGCCTGGCCGACAGAGCTGAGCTGATGCTCAGAGGGTGTCGAGGCTCGCCGTCCGCCGCGACTCCGTCTCAAAGATCTTGAGCAGCAGCGCGGCGAGAATCGCGTATCCGACACCGACCAGCGCCTCCCGCCCCAGCTCGGGTGCGGCCGCCGACAGCCCACTCCCGCCCGCGAGCCGGCGCGCGGCCTCGGCGGCATGGGTGATCGGCAGGAACTGGCCGACCGTCACCATCCAGCCCGGAAGCGACCCGCTCGGCACGTTCACGCCGGTGAGCAGGAGCAGCAGCGCCACCGCGACGTTCGAGATGACCCAGACGTCGCGGAAGCGCAGGCCCAGCGCGCCGAGCGTGAGCCCGAAGAACGCGCAGGCCAGCGAGCCGACGGCCATGGACAGCAGCAGCCCCGGCACGGCGGCGGCCGGTATACGCAGGCCGAGCAGAGCGGAGCTCACGCCGAGCGTCACCACCGCGATGAACAAGCCGTTCCCGGCGTACGGCAGCGCTCGCCCGAGAAAGACCACCGTCCGGCTGCGCGGCGACAGCAGCACGTGGCCGAGCGTCCCGTAGCGCCGCTCGTTGCCGACCGCGAGCGTGCCGCCGAAGACGCAGGCCAGCGTCGCCGTCAGCACCGCGTTGCCGACGATGTAGAAGCGGTCGTCGGCGACCTGCAGCTGACGGCCCAGATAGGCGAAGAACAGCAGCTGGAACAGCGGGCCGACCAGCAGCGTGCCGATGAAGATCGAGGGCCGGGTCCAGTTGAACAAGGCTCGATAGGCGATGACGCCGCCCACGGTCATCAGTCGGAGGGTCTTCAGTCCGGTCAAGGGCGGCGGCGGGGTGGTCGGACCGGGCTTCATGCGAGCGCCAGGGTTGCGGCCGCGCGGGCGCGGCGTTCGACGTAGGTGAGGGAGATCGAGCCGAAGACCAGGCAGAGCACGCTGATCCCCAGGCAGACGCCGACCGCGGGCCAGACCGGGCCGCCCGTGGTCGCCTCGCGCAGCGCCCGGGCGCCCCAGGTGGTGGGCAGAACGGCCGCGATCGGCCCGGTCCAGGCCGGCAGCACGGTGATCGGCACCAGCATCCCGGACACCAGCCAGATCGGGTACTCGAGCGTGTTGGCCAGGGCGTTGGCGTTGCGCATGAGCACGAAGGTGGAGGCGAGCAGCAGGCCGAACATGCCGAGCGCCACGATGCAGACCACCGCGGCCACCACGAAGGCGAACGGGTGGGCGAACTCGAGCCGGATGCCGTAGAGGATCCGTCCCCAGGCCAGCGTGGCCAGCAGCGAGTAGGTGCCGGTCAGCCCGGTCGCCACGGTGATCGGCAGGATCACCAGGACCGGGCGGCGCGGCGCCAGCATGATCATCTCCAGGGTGCCCTGCCAGCGCTGGTTCTGGATCGCGCCACCGGAGCCGAACAGCACCGACGACCAGACGCCCATGAGCCCGGCCCCGACCGCCGCCTCGATCAGCCGGTGCTGCTCCTGGCCGGCCCGGAACAGGTAGACCGCCAGCGTCGCCTGCACGATGGGCACGACCAGAGCGATCGTCACCTCGAACGGCGAGTGGCTCATCTGCTTGACGTGGGTGAGCGTGCCCAGCGCCAGCATGCGGAGGGTCCTCATGCCGCGTTCACAATCGCCACGTACGCGTCCTCGAGGGTCGGCTCGCGGCTGTTGACCCGGCCGAGCCGGATGCCGGCGAGCTCGCGGAGGATGTCGCCCTGGACGTCGATGTGCGCGTCGGACTGCACGGTCAGCAACTGCAGCGCGCCGCGCTCCTCGATCGCCGTCTCGCGCACCCCGGGCAGCCCGCGCAGCGCCGAGACCGCCGTGTCCGGCACCCCGTACGCCTCCACCTCGACGATCCGCCGGCCGTCGGCGTGGTGGCGCAGCTCGGCCGGCGTGCCGAGCGCCTGGATCTGCCCGTCGGCGATCACCGCGATCCGGTCGCACAGCTCGTCGGCCTCGGCCATGTAGTGCGTGGTCAGCAGCACGGTCGTACCAGTCGCGGCCAAGTCCGAGACGGTACGGCGCAGCTCCCGGGCGGCCACCGGGTCGACCCCGATCGACGGCTCGTCGAGGAACAGCACCTCCGGCGAGTGCAGCAGCCCGCGCGCGATGTGCAGCCGCTGCCGCATGCCGCGGGAGTACCCCTCGACGCGTTCCCGCTCCCGGCCGGTGAGCCCGACCAGTTCGAGCAGCTCGGCGATGCGGCGCTTCTGCTCGCGCGGCGCCACCCCGTACAGCTCGGCGAAGTACCGCAGGTTGTCCAGCCCGGAGAGGCGGTCGTAGAGCCCGCGGTCGCCGCCGAACACGTAGCCGATCCGGCGGCGTACCTCCCGGGTCTGTTTGACCACGTCCTGGCCGCACACCCGCGCGGAGCCGGAGGTGGGCAGCAGCAGGGTGTTGAGCATCTTGATCGTCGTGGTCTTGCCGGCGCCGTTCGGCCCGAGCAGGCCGAACAGCTCCCCGCGCCCGACCGTGAACGACACGCCGCGCACCGCCTCGACCTCGGTCCGTCTGGGCCGAAGCCACCCGGTGCGCCCCCGATATGTCCGGCGCAATCCATCCGCCTCGATGGCGTAGTCGTTCCCCATGGCCGGAACGGTAGGGGGCGGACGCGGTCCTAGGAAACGAATTCGGTGCGGGCCGAATCGTCGCCCAACAGGTTGACCAGCGCGATCCCGGCCGGCTCGAGACCGTAGAGAACTCGCCGACCGGCCCGGCGGCGGTGCACCACGCCGGCCGCCTGCAGGCCGGTCAGGTGTTCCGAGATGGTGCTCGGCGCGAGCCCGAGCGCCGTCGCCAGCCCGGTCGTGGTGGCCGGCACGGTGAGCGCCCGCAGCACCGTGGCCCGCCCCCGCCCGACCAGAATGGCAAGTCGATCGTCGGCGACGGACGAAGCGGGCGGAGCGGAGGCGAGCACCGCGGCCCCGCGCGCCTGGTAGGTGACCATCACGATGTCGGCGTGGTCGGAGGAGCACATCAGCGCGCCCCGGGAAAAGATCAGCGGGACGAGCAGGAGTCGCTGGTTGACCGCCTCGAACGACTGGTCGAGCGGCTTCACCAGGGTGAGCACCGGCCGCTCCCAGCGCACCCGCTCGTGCAGCCGGGAGAGCAGCGCGTCCGGCCCGTCCGACGCGAGCGCCCGGGCCCGCAGCAGCACCTCCTCGTCGAGCGCCGCGCGCATGGCCGGCCAGTACGGCGCGATCGCGGCCTCCCAGTAGGCGGCCAGCCCGTCCGCGAGTCGATCAAAGGCCCCGACCCGGTTGTCCCTAAATGGCCGGAAAAAAGAGGGCAACTCACCCGAGGGGTAGTACTTCGCGAACTGCTCCTCGACCGTCGACGCCGGCGTCGAGCGCAGCTGGTCGAGCTGCTCCTCGAGCGTCGGCGTGGCCGTGAGCGGGATCGGGCACAGGAAGTCCGGCGAGGTGGACGGTGCGTCGAAATAGACGCTCAGCGGCGCCGTCGCCGGGTCGGTCCGGAGGATCTCCCGGGCCCGCAGCGCCCACCCGTCGTACGGCCAGGGCGCGCCGTCCGGGTTGCGTTGCAGCAGCGCGAGACCGCAGTAGACCTCGGCCAGCGGGCTGATCGCGATCCGCGTGCGGGCCAGCGTGGGTTCATCGATCTCGATCCGGATCACACGGTGAAGTTTAGGGAATGGCCACCCGTGGGCCACGTCGGATCGATAGGCATCAGGTCATGACCTCGATCTCGCGACGCAATCTGTTCAAGGCCGGCGTGGTCGGACTGGCCGGCAGCACCCTCTTCGAAGCGCCGGCGTTCTCCTCCGCGGGCGTCCGTCCGCTGCTCACCCACGGCGTGCAGAGCGGCGACGCCACCTCCGACTCGGCGATCGTCTGGGGCCGCGCCGACCGCCCCGCGCGGCTGTGGGTGCAGGCCAGCCGCCGCCCCGACCTGCGCGGCGCCCGGGTGATCCGCGGCCCGATCGTCACCCCCGACACCGACTTCACCGGCAAGGTGCGGCTGCGCAACCTGCCCTCCGATTCCAAGATCTATTACCGGGTACGCGCCGAGAGCCTCGACCGCCCCGGCCTGTTCGGCTCGTCGGTCAACGGCTCGCTGAGCACTGCCCCGGTTCACCGCGGCGACGTCCGTTTCGTCTGGACGGGCGACGTGGTCGGCCAGGGCTGGGGCATCGATCCCGCGTACGGCGGCCTCGCGCTCTTCGAGTCGATGCGCCGGCGCCGCCCCGACTTCCTGCTGCACAGCGGCGACACCGTGTACGCCGACGGGCCGCTGGTCGAGTCGGTGACGCTGCCCGACGGCCGGATCTGGCACAACGTGGTCACCGAGGAGAAGTCGAAGGTCGCCGAGACCCTCAAGGAGTACCGCGGCCAGTACGCCTACAACCTGCTCGACGAGAACTACAAGCGCTTCGCGGCCGAGGTCGCCCAGATCAACCAGTGGGACGACCACGAGGTCCGCAACAACTGGTACCCCGGGCAAATCCTCGACGACGTCCGCTACACCGAGAAGTCGATCGACGTGCTCGCCGCCCGCGCCCACCAGGCCTACCACGAGTGGACGCCGATCCCGTCCGCGTCCGGCCCGGTCTACCGCAAGATCTCGCACGGCCCGCTGCTGGACCTGTTCATCCTCGACATGCGCACGTTCAAGGACCCGAACGACGGCAACACCTACGCCGACCCGAAGCGCGGCATGCTCGGCGCCGAGCAGCGCGAATGGCTCATCCGCGGCCTGCGTGAGTCACGCGCCACCTGGAAGATCATCGCCAACGACCTCCCGCTCGGCCTCGTCGTCCCCGACGGCGCCACCGCTCAGGAGGGCGTCGCCCAGGGCGACAACGGCGCTCCGAAGGGCCGCGAGCTCGAGTTCGCCCAGGTCCTGCAGTCGGCGCACCGCCACGGCGTCACCGGCATCGTCTTCCTGACCGCCGACGTGCACTACACCGCGGCTCAGCACTACGACCCGTCCCGCGCCTCCGTCCAGGACTTCACGCCGTTCTGGGAGTTCGTCTCGGGTCCCGCCCACGCCGGCGCGTTCGGCCCCAACGTCCTCGACGGCACCTTCGGCCCCGAGACCGTTTTCGTTCACGCCCCGCCGGTGGCGAACACGTCGCCCGCCGGCGGCTACCAGCACTTCGGCGAGGTCGAGATCGACGGCCACTCCGGCGACCTGACCGTCAACCTCCGCGACCGCGACGGCGTTTCCCTCTGGTCCACCAAACTCAAAAACCACCACTAAGACCTTTTTGCCCGTACGGGGGGGAAGCACGGTCCCGAGGGTGAGTGGGCAGCTCAGCCCGGCGCGGGCGGCAAAGGCGCAACCCACCACCTGGATCGCCGTGATCCCACGGGACCTGTGCCGACCCCGTACGGGAAAAGGCCTTTGATGGTGATTTATCCGAGGATCGACCGGCGAACGTAGGCCGCGTAGGCCCAGGCGGCGGCGAAGATCAGGCCGATGACCGCGAGTGACCAGTGCAGGAGGCCGCACGCGAGCAGCAGGACCTGGAGGACGGCGCCGGCGGCCCAGGCCCACGAGTGCGACATCATTCCGGCCAGCACGATCGCGAGGACGGCCAGGGCGATCACCGCGGCGACGCCCCAGCCGCTCAGGTGACCGCCCATGATCCGGATCGGCTGGATGGCCAGGACCAGCACGATCGCCTCGAGGATCAAGGTCCCGGCGCCCAGGGCACGCACCGCCGCCTTGGGATTGCGCAGGCCCGACCGTGGCGCCTGCTCAACGGGCGTCGCGCTCTCCTCGGGCGGCTGATCGGTCATCGCTTCAGGAGTTTCCGGGCGTCGGCGACCGTGACGACCGAGCCGGTGATCAGCACGCCGACGCCGCTGAGCTCGCCGGACGTGTCCTCCTCGGCCAGCGCCACGGCCTCCTCGATCGCGTCCGGCATGGTCTCGGCCACCGTGACCCGGTCCTCGCCGAAGATGTCGGTCGCCACCTGGGCCAGCTCCATCACCGCCATCGAGCGCGGGGAGCTGTTCTGAGTGACCACGATCCGGGCGGCGACCGGCTCGAGCAGGTCGAGCAGGCCGGAGACGTCCTTGTCGCCGAGGACCGCGACCACCGCGACCAGGTGCCGGAACCGGAACTCCTCCTCCAGCGCGCTCACCGTGGCGGCCATGCCGTGCGGGTTGTGCGCGCCGTCGAGCAGGATGGTCGGGGCGCTGCGGACCCGTTCGAGCCGGCCCGGCGAGTCGACCCGGGCGAAACCCTCGCGGACCAGGTCCGCCTCCAGCTGCTTGGTCTTACCGGCGCCGAGGAACGCCTCGACCGCGGCGAGGGCCATGGCCGCGTTCTGGGCCTGGTGGGCGCCGAACAGCGGCAGGAAGATCTCGTCGTAGACGCCGCCGAGGCCCTGCAGGGTCAGCACCTGGCCGCCGACCGCCTGAGTGCGCTCGACGACACCGAACTCGCTGCCCTCCCGCGCGACGGTCGCCCCCATCTCGGCGCTGCGCTCGAGGATCGGCCGCATCGCCTCCTCGGTCTGCAGCGCGGTGATCACGGTGGCGCCCTTGTGGATGATGCCGGCCTTGGCCCAGGCGATGTCCTCGATGGTGTCGCCGAGCCACTCGGTGTGGTCGAGCCCGATCGGGGTCATCACGCAGACCCCGGCCTCGATCACGTTGG
Source organism: Paractinoplanes globisporus DSM 43857 (assembly GCF_000379645.1). GTDB lineage: Bacteria > Actinomycetota > Actinomycetes > Mycobacteriales > Micromonosporaceae > Actinoplanes > Actinoplanes globisporus. The sequence continues at coordinate 4,006 of NZ_KB903305.1, read as the reverse complement.
TGGCGTCGTCCTCGCCGCCGAGGCCCACCTCGACCACGGCGATGTCGACGGGCGCGTCGGCGAAGGCCGCGTACGCCATGGCGGTCGTCATGTCGAAGTAGGTCAGCGGCTCGTCGTACCGCGCGTCGATCAGCCCGGCGAGCGGCTCGATCTCCCGGTAGGTGGCGACCAGTCGCTCCTCGGAGATCGGCTCGCCGTCGAGGCTGATCCGCTCGCGGACCGTCTCGAGATGCGGGCTCGTGTACCGGCCGGTGTGCACGCCGTGCGCCCGCAGCAGCGCGTCGATCATGCGAGCGGTGCTGGTCTTGCCGTTGGTGCCGGTCAGGTGGATCGCCGGATAGGCGCGCTGGGGACTGCCCAGCACGTCCATGAGATCCCGGATCTTGCGCATGTCGAAGACCATGCGGGTGAAGCCGCGCTGCTCGAGCGCGGTCACCACCTCGTCGTACTCGCTCATGTCGTCGGCAACCCGTCGAGAGCCGCGGCAATTCGCGTGAGATCGGCCTCGGCCGTGGCGAGCCTGTCCTTGATCTTCGCGACCACCTGCTCGGGCGCCTTCGCGAGGAACGCGTCGTTGCCGAGCTTGGCGCGGGACTGGGCCAGCTCCTTCTCGGCGGCGGCGCGGTCCTTCTCGAGGCGGGCCCGCTCGGCCGCGACGTCGATCGTGCCGCGGGTGTCGAGGTCGACCGTGATGCCGCCGGTCACCGCGAGGGTCGCGGTGGCCGTGAAGCCGGCCGACGGGCGGTCGAGCCGGGCCAGCGACCGGATCAGTGGCTCGTGCGTGTCGATGCCGACGTTGCCGAGGCCGGTGAGCGCCGCGGTGACCCGCTGGGTGGGCTTGAGTCCCTGGTCGGAACGGAACCGCCGAACCTCGGTGACGACCTTCTGCAGGGCGGCCAGTTCCTCCTCGGCGGCGTCGTCGATCAGCTCCTTGTCCGCGGTCGGCCAGGCCGCCTTCGTCACCGTCTCGCCGCCGGTGAGCGCGATCCACAGCTCCTCGGTGACGAACGGGATGACCGGGTGCAGCAGGCGCAGCAGCTGGTCGAGGACGTGGCCCAGAACGCGTTGCGTGGTGCCGGCGTTCTCGGAGGCCAGTACCGGCTTGCTCAGCTCGAGGTACCAGTCGCAGACGTCGTCCCAGGCGAAGTGGTAGAGGGTGTCGCAGACCTTCGCGTACTCGTACGTCGCGAACAGCTCGTCGACCTCGCCGATCACGTGCTCGAGCCGCGACAGGATCCACTTGTCGATCGCCGACAATTCCGTTTTGTCCGGCAGGGGGCCCTCGACGGTCACGCCGTTCATCAGGGCGAACCGGGTGGCGTTCCAGAGCTTGTTGCAGAAGTTGCGGGAGCCCTGGCACCACTCCTCGCTGATCGGCACGTCGGAGCCCGGGTTGGCCCCGCGGGCCAGCGTGAAGCGGGTGGCGTCGGCGCCGTACCGGTCGATCCAGTCGAGCGGGTCGACGACGTTGCCGAACGACTTCGACATCTTCTTGCCGTGGCCGTCGCGGACCATGCCGTGCAGGTTGACCACGTCGAACGGCTGGACGTCGTCCATCGCGTACAGACCGAACATCATCATGCGGGCGACCCAGAAGAACAGGATGTCGTACCCGGTGACCAGCACGCTGGTCGGGTAGAACTTCTCGAGCTCGGGGGTCTGCTCGGGCCAGCCCATCGTGGAGAACGGCCAGAGTGCGGAGGAGAACCAGGTGTCGAGTACGTCCTCGTCCTGGCGCCAGCCGTCACCGGTGGGCGGCTGCTCGTCGGGGCCGACACAGACGACCTCGCCGTCCGGGCCGTACCAGACCGGGATGCGGTGACCCCACCAGAGCTGGCGGGAGATGCACCAGTCGTGCATGTTGTCGACCCAGGCGAAGTACCGTTTCGCCAGCTCGGCCGGCTCGATGGTGACCCGGCCGTCGCGCACGGCGTCACCGGCCTTCTTGGCCAGGGGTGCCGTGTTGACGAACCACTGCAGCGACAGCCGCGGCTCGACGGTGGTCTTGCAGCGCGAGCAGTGGCCGACCGAGTGCAGGTACGGTCGCTTCTCGGCGACTATCCGGCCCTGTTCGCGCAGGGCGTCGACAATCGCGGGCCGGGCCTCGTACCGGTCGAGGCCCTCGAACGGCCCGGGCACGGTGACGACCGCGCGCTCGTCCATGATGGTGATGCTGGGCAGGCTGTGCCGCTGGCCGATCTCGAAGTCGTTGGGGTCGTGGGCCGGCGTCACCTTGACCGCGCCGGTGCCGAACGACGGGTCGACGTGCTCGTCGGCCACGATCGGGATGCGCCGCCCGGTCAGCGGCAGCTCCACCTCGGTGCCGACGAGGTGCCGGTACCGCTCGTCGTCGGGGTGGACGGCCACCGCGGTGTCACCCAGCATCGTCTCGGCGCGGGTGGTGGCGACCACGATCGCGTTGTCGCCGTCGCCGTACCGGATGGAGATGAGCTCGCCCTCGTCGTCGGTGTGCTCGACCTCGATGTCGCTGAGCGCGGTGAGGCAGCGCGGGCACCAGTTGATGATCCGGTTGGCGCGGTAGATCAGGCTGTCGTCGTAGAGCCGCTTGAAGATGGTCTGCACGGCCCGGGACAGGCCCTCGTCCATCGTGAACCGCTCGCGGCTCCAGTCGACGGAGTCGCCGAGCCGGCGCATCTGGCCGAGGATCGCGCCGCCGGACTGCGCTTTCCACTCCCAGACCTTCTCCACGAACTTCTCGCGGCCCAGGTCGTGGCGGGAAAGCCGCTGCCCGGCGAGCTGGCGCTCCACGACGTTCTGCGTGGCGATGCCGGCGTGGTCCATGCCGGGGAGCCAGAGAACCTCGAAGCCCTGCATCCGCTTGAGGCGGGACAGGGTGTCCTGGATGGTGTGGTCGAGGGCGTGGCCGATGTGCAGCGAACCGGTCACGTTCGGCGGGGGGATGACGATCGAGAAGGCCGGCTTGTCACTGGCCGGGTCGGCCGTGAAGTAGCCCGCGGATACCCACGTCTCGTACCGCCGCTGCTCTACCTCGCCCGGCTGGTACTGGGCGGAGAGGCCACCGGTGGGCCGGCTGTCGGGGGTGCGTGTCTGGGTCGTCTCGGTCACCCAGCAAGTCTACGGAGCCCCCACGAGAACCCCGAATTCGCACCTCCTCCCTCGGGACGCGATTGCTAGGCTCCCCCAATGCCCGACGAGTCCCCCATCGAGATCGGCGCGATCGAGCTCACTGCCGAGCCACCTTCCGCCGACGTCGAGCCACCGTCCAGCCCGCGGTCCCGCGTTCGGCTGGTCCTGCTGTCGACCCTGCTCGTGGTGGGAGTGGCCGGCGGCGCCGTCCTGGCCTACACGGGCTGGCAGGTCGCCACTCAGAAGGACGCGAAGCTGGCGGCCCCGGCCAAGGTCGGCACCCTGACCCTGGACTCGTCGGAGGACGCCAAGTCCACCGCCGACTATCTGCAAACCGCGGTGGCGGCCGAGATCGACCTCGACAAGACCATCGGCGCGGTCTACCAAGATTCGACGTCGCCGCAGAAAGACGTGCTCGTCTTCGGCGGTACCAAGCTCTTCTGGGCCCCGGAGAACGAGCTCGACACGGCCTTCGACCTGGTCGCCGACAACGAGGGCGCGGTGGTCGGCCTGCACGAGGTGGACGCGGGCAAGCTGGGCGGCACGATGAAATGCGGCTCGACGAAGACCGATGCCGGCGATCTGACCGTCTGCGGCTGGGCCGACCACGGCAGTGTGGCCCTGGCGATGTTCAACAATCGCTCCGAGACTGAGGCGGCCGGCCTGCTTCGCCAGATCCGGGACGCTACCGAAACCCGCTAGGACGATTTTCCCCACAAATGCAGAAAGCCCATCCCGGTGATCCGGGATGGGCTTTCTGTCGGTTTGAGTCCGGCGGCGTCCTACTCTCCCACACCCTCCCGAGTGCAGTACCATCGGCGCTGGAGGGCTTAGCTTCCGGGTTCGGAATGAGACCGGGCGTTTCCCCTCCGCTATGGCCACCGAAACAGCTGCCAGC
>NZ_KB903304.1 GCF_000379645.1 Paractinoplanes globisporus DSM 43857 | reverse complement strand
CCGCGGGCTGGGGTGACGGGCGGGCTGAGGCGACCGCGGGCTGGGGTGACGGGCGGGCTGGGGCGACCGCGGGCTGGGGCGACGGCGCACTGGGACGCGCGGATGGGTCGGGCGGTGCGAAGGCGGCTGGAAGAAAGGAGGCGGGGCTTGTGGACTTGGGCGTGGCGGTTAGCGGCAAGATAGGGGCATGACGCTCAGCCTGCCGATCGATGCCGAGGCCAACAAGCTGCTGTCCAGTGACCCGCTGGCGCTTCTCATCGGGATGGTGCTGGACCAGCAGATTCCGCTGGAGAAGGCGTTTACGTCGCCGTACGTGCTGGCGCAGCGGCTGGGGCATGCGCCTACGGCGGTGGAGATCGCGGAGTTTGACCCGGAGCGACTGGTGGCGATCTTTGCGGAGCCGCCGGCGTTGCATCGGTTCCCCAAGGCGATGGCGGCTCGGGTGCAGGAGGTGTGCCGGGGGCTCGTGGAGGAGTACGACGGAGAGGCGGCGAACCTCTGGGCCGGGGTTGCCGACGGCCGGGAGCTGCTCAAGCGGGTGGCGTCGCTGCCGGGGTTCGGTAAGCAGAAGTCGCAGATCTTCGTGGCGCTGCTCGGGAAGCAGTACGGCGTCGAGCCTGAGGGCTGGCGGGAGGCCGCGGGCGCGTACGGCGAGGTGGGCTCGTTCAAGTCGGTGGCCGACATCGTCGACGGTGAGTCGCTGGGCAAGGTGCGTGCCTACAAGAAAGAGATCAAGGCCGCCGCCAAGGCCTGACCGCTCGGCGGGGCCACACGCGTCCGGGCCCTAACTGGGCATTGGCTGTGTTCCGGTGCAAGGATGGGGAGTCGATCGGAGTACCCCATCGTGAAGAAGCAGCCGGAGCGGCCAGTCCTGATCACCGACGCCGCCCGCAGCCAGGACGAGCAGTTCCACAGCCGTCAGGTCCGCTACGTGACGATGATGGGCCTGCGAGCGGCCTGCCTCATCGTGGGAGCCATCCTGATCAGCGCACACCCGCCACTGCTCGCCCTCTGGCTTGTCCTCTGCGTGATCGGCATGGTCACCCTGCCCTGGGCCGCCGTGCTCATCGCGAACGACCGTCCCGCCCGGTCCAAGGCCGAGCGCGCCGCGTCCCGTGCGGCCCGGGAGAAACCGCAGCCCTCCCTGGCCCAGCACACCGCCGAGGAGGTCGAGTACCTGACGATCGACGCCGAGCCGGTCGAGGGCGCGCGCTGGGTCGCCCCCGAGCCCGAGCCCGAGCGCAAGCAGCGCTAACCCCGGGGCCGGGCGCCGATCTGGGCGACGGCCTTGGCGCCGAGTGCCGCGCCGGCCTCGAGCGCGGCCTGCGGCCCCGCATCGGAAAACCAGGCGTCGAGCAGGCCCGCCGCGAAGGCGTCACCCGCGCCGGTGGGATCCTTCACGCGTACGCGCGGAGCAGCCCCGTGCCAGATCCGGCCGTCCCGGGCCGCCCAGCACGCTCCGGCCGCTCCCTGCTTCACCACGACGTTCGCCGCGTGCTTTGTCAGGCGGGCCGCCTGCTCGGCCGCTGTGCCCGCGCCGGCCAGCACCTCGGCCTCGTCCGCGTTGCACAAGAGCAGGTCGGTCCCCCGTACGAAAGCAAGGAAAGCCTGAGCACCCACGGCCCGTAACGGCGCCGCCGAGGCCGCGTCGACGCTTGTCGTGAGGCCCAGCTCCGAGGCGGCCGCCAAGGCCGCGAGGCCGGCCCGCCGGGAACCCTCGTGCAGCAGCGGATACCCGGACAGGTGCAGATGACCCGCGCCGGCCTCCTTGATCGCGGCAACAACGTCGTCCGGGTCGAGCAGCAGCGACGCGCCCCGGTCGGTGACCATCGTGCGCTCGTGGGGCCCGGCCAGCACCACCACGCTGCCGGTCGGGGCACCGGCGTGCGCTCGTACCGCGCAGCGCACGCCCGCCGACGTCAGCTCGGCCACTCGCTCCCGGCCCGCCGCATCGTCCCCGACCGCGGCCACCAGAGTCACCCGCCGGCCGGTCCGGGCCAGCCAGGCGGCCGTGTTCGCCGCCTGGCCCCCGCCGCCCACGGAGATCGCGGCGGCGGTGTCCGAACCGATCTCGATCGGGCCCGAGTGCGCCACGAGCACGTCGGTGACCAGATCGCCGACGACGATCACGCGGGTGCGGAGAAGCCCAGCGTGACTGGCGCCGAGGTGCTCGCCACCGCGATCTCGGCGGCGAGCGCCGCGTTGCGCAGGATGATCCGCACGTTGACGGCCAGGCTGCGCCCCTCGGTGCTCTCGTGGAAGTGGGAGAGCAGGAACGGGGTGACCGCCTTGCCGGTGATGTGGTCGCGGGCCAGCAGCTCGAGGCCCTCGGCCAGGGTGCGGTCGTGCAACGCCGGGTCGAGCTGCTCGTCGGCCGGCAGCGGGTTGGCCAGGATCAGCGCGCCGGCCCCGACGGCCTGGTCGGCGCGCGCCCGGATGACGTCGGCGACCTGGCCGGGCGAGTCGAGCCGCCAGTCGATGTCGAAGCCGCCGTCGGTGACGAAGAAGCCCGGGAAGCGGTGCGTGCGGTAACCCGCCACCGCGACGCCGAGGGTCTCGAGCCGCTCCAGCGTCGCGCCCACGTCGAGGATCGACTTGACCCCGGCGCAGACCACGACGATCGGGGTGCGGGCCAGCGTGACCAGGTCGGCCGACTCGTCGAACGTGACGCTCGCCTCCCGGTGCACGCCACCCAGGCCGCCCGTGGCGAACACGCCGATCTCGGCGGCTGCGGCGACCGCGCTGGTGGCGGCGACCGTGGTGGCGCCGTCGGCCCGGCGGGCGGCGGCCACGGCCAGGTCGCGCACGCTCAGCTTGGCCACCCCCTCGGCCAGCGCCAGGTGCTGCACCTGGTCGTCGTCGAGGCCCACGATCAGCTCGCCGCCGATCATGCCGATGGTCGCCGGCACGGCGCCGTTGTCGCGCACGGTCTGCTCGATCTCGCGCGCCACCCGCAGGTTGTCCGGGTGGGGAAGGCCGTGCGAGATGATCGTGCTCTCCAGCGCGACCACCGGCCGGCCGTCCCGGCGGGCACGGGTCACCTGCTCGCCGTATCGAATCGCGAAGTCAGTCACGACGCAACCGTACGGTGCCGTTGGACCGTCCCGCTGTGAGGTGTCAGACTTGCTGGTTGGAGCTTCGTACCCTCCGCCGCGCTGGGGGCGCCGGCGGTACTTTTTACCGAAGGGCAGATTTCTCGTGACAACGCAGATTCTGGAGCGGCCGGAGACCAAGGACGCCGACACCGGCCCGGAGATGTTCCATTACGTCCGCAAGGAGAAGATCGCCGAGAGCGCGGTCATGGGCACCTTCGTCGTGGCGCTCTGCGGTGAGAAGTTCCCGGTGACCAAGACCCCGAAGCCGGGCTCCCCGGTCTGCCCGCAGTGCAAGGAGATCTACGAGGCGATGAACCACTGAGTGGCTACGGCCTCCTCGTCGGTGATCTGATCGGTGTCGCGGTCTTCGCCGCCTCGGGCGCGTCGGCCGCGATCGCCAAGCGTCTCGACCTGTTCGGTGTCGCGTTCGTCGGGTTCGTGGCCGCGCTGGGCGGGGGCATCCTGCGCGACCTGGTGATCGGGTCGGTCCCGCCGCTGGCATTCGCCGATTGGCGGTACGCCGTGACCGCCGTGACCACCTCGGTGGCCGTCTTCTGGCTGCACCCCCAGTTGTCGAGGCTGCGCCGCACCGTCCTGTTGCTGGACGCGGCCGGCCTCGGCCTGTTCACGGTCACCGGCACCCTCAAGGCGCTGAACGCCGGAGTGCCGCCGGTCGGCGCCTGCCTTGTCGGAATGTTGACCGCGATCGGCGGCGGCCTCGCGCGGGACCTGCTCACCGGCGAGATCCCGGTGGTGCTGCAGCGCGACATCTATGCCGTGGCCTCGCTCTGCGGCGCGATCCTCGTCACGATTCTGCACGCCGCGGGGCTCGCCGGTCCGATCCCGACAGTGGCCGCGGCCGTGCTCATCACCGGTGTACGGCTGCTCGCGCTGCGCCGGCGGTGGTCCGCGCCGGTCGCCGTGCCGTGAGCCGTCTCTGGCTATGCTGGCTTTTCGTGTCCGGGACTTGAAGGGATGTTCGTGAGCCCGCCATTGCCGGATCTGGAGATCTTTCCGCCCCTGCGCGCATGGCAACGCAAAGCCCTGGTGGAGTACCTCCGCCGCCGCTCCGACGACTTCATGGCCGTGGCCACGCCCGGCGCCGGCAAGACCACGTTCGCGCTTCGGATCGCGGCCGAGCTGCTCGCCGACGGGACCGTCGAGGCGGTCACCGTGGTCTGTCCCACCGAGCACCTCAAGTCGCAGTGGGCGGCCGCCGCCGGACGGGTCGGCATTCAGCTCGACCACGCCTTCCGTAACGCGGACGTGCACTCGTCCCGCGACTTCCACGGCGCCGTGCTCACGTACGCCCAGGTCGGTATGGCCCCGGCCGTGCACCGGCGGCGCACCATGACCCGCCGTACGTTCGTGATCCTGGACGAGATCCACCACGCCGGTGACTCGCGGAGCTGGGGCGATGGGGTCAAGGCCGCCTTCGAGCCCGCCGCCCGGCGCCTGATGCTCACCGGCACCCCGTTCCGCTCCGACGAGAACCCGATCCCGTTCGTCACCTATGAGCGCGGCGAGGACGGCCTCCAGCGTTCGCGGTCCGACTCCACCTACGGGTACTCCGACGCGCTCCGGGACGGCGTCGTGCGGCCGGTCCTGTTCATGGCGTACTCCGGCGAGACCCGCTGGCGTACGAGCGCCGGGGACGAGCTGGCCGCCCGGCTCGGCGAGCCGATGACCAAGGATCTGGTGGCCCAGGCCTGGCGCACGGCGCTCGACCACCGCGGCGACTGGATGCCGCAGGTGATGCGGGCCGCCGACGCCCGGCTGTCCCGGCTGCGCGAGCACGGCATGACCGACGCCGGCGGCCTGGTGATCGCGAGCGACCAGCAGACCGCCCGGGCGTACGCGAAGCTCCTGCACGAGATCACCGGCCAGCCGGCCGTAGTGGTCCTCTCCGACGACGAGGGCGCTTCCGGGCGCATCGCCTCGTTCGCCGCCTCCGAGCAGCGCTGGCTGGTGGCGGTCCGGATGGTCTCCGAGGGTGTCGACATCCCGCGCCTGGCCGTCGGCGTGTACGCGACCAGCGCCTCCACCCCCCTCTACTTCGCCCAGGCGATCGGCCGCTTCGTGCGCTCCCGGGTGCCCGGCGAGACGGCCACGGTGTTCCTGCCCAGCGTTCCGCACCTGCTCGGCCTGGCCAGCGAGATGGAGGCGCAGCGCGACCACATCCTGGGCGCGCCGAAGGAGAAGGACGGGCTCGACGACGATCTGATCGAGCGGGCCCAGCGTGAGGAGGACGCCTCCGGCGAGCTGGAGAAGCAGTTCGAGGCGCTCTCCTCGATCGCCGAGCTCGACCAGGTCATCTACGACGGAACATCATTCGGTACGGGCGCGCGCACCGGCACGGCCGAGGAGGAGGAGTACCTCGGCATTCCCGGCCTGCTCACGCCCGACCAGGTGTCGATCGTGCTGAACAAGCGGCAGGCCGAGCAGGTGGCCGCGCAGAAGCGGCAGAGGACGGCCGAGCCGGTGCCGGCCCAGCGCGACCCGGTGAGTGCGCCGATGACCGCGGGGGAGCGCCGCAACAGCCTCCGCCGGCAGCTGAACACGCTGGTGGCGGCCCATCACCACCGCACCAACCTGCCGCACGGGAAGATCCACGCCGAGCTCCGCCGGCTCTGTGGCGGCCCGCCGAGCGCCCAGGCCACGATCGAGCAGCTCGAGGAACGGATCGCGACGATCCAGACGATGTGAAGTCCTCTTGACGTCAAGAGAACTTAACATCATGATGGGCACATGACAGTGCTCGACCGCGTCGTGCGGTGGAATTTGGATCTCGACGGCGACCTCTACGGCGACGAGCGGGAGCGGTACCGGTGGTACGAGGGCATCGCCTTCGCGTCCTCGCTCCAGTGGGTGCTCATCCCGTGGGCCGCCGCGATCATGGTGTGGCCGCTCGGGAAGCCCTCGATCCTGCCGTTGTCGATCGTGCTGGCCGCGCTCTACCTGCCCATGTGCCTCTGCACGGCCTACGTGCGCGGCCGCCGGGTGGACACCACGCCCCGCTCCTGGCATGCCAAGCGGATCGCGCTGACCGTCCTCGGCAGCCTGCCGCTGGCGGTCTTCGGGCTCGGCGCGCTCTACGTGCACGACCCCGACAGCGCCACGTGGTTCGGCCGGTTGTTCGGCGCGGTGCTGGGCGCCTCGATCGGGATCGGCGCCACGATCCTGGAGACTCGTCGTCGCCGGAGGCGTGATGCCCTCGCCGGGGACGAGGACTGATGACGCCTACCGCCGGCCCGGTGCGGGCCCCGGAGGCGGACGGCGCCGCGGGCGCCCGGATCAGGGCGGCGCGCAAGGAAGCCGGACTCACTCAGCAGGGGCTCTCGGCGACGGTGCAGGTGAGCCGTCAGACCATCATCGCGATGGAGACCGGCGACTATGCCCCGTCCGTGTACCTGGCCATCAAGGTCGCACGGGCCCTGGGAGTGACCGTGGAGAGCCTCTGGGGGGTGTGAAAAGGGACGCCCCACACCTGGGCGTCCCTACCTCACGTCTTTGGGGGGATCAATTGGAGTTAGACATCATGTCCGCGCCACGCCAGGTGAACTCCGGGTCCGCCGCGTACTGAACCGCGATCTTCACCAGGTCCTCGGCGTACCGGTTGGCGTGGTGTCCGCAGAACACCAGCTCACCGCCACCAGCCAGGGTCAAACGGAGCTTTCCTGCTGCATTGCAGCGGTCGCACCGTTCATCGGCTGCGGTGCCGGCCACACTACCCGCCGGCGGCGTGAGAGTCGGGGTCATCGCCTTCCTCCTCTGTTCGAACCGATGAACATGTTCCTCGGCTACTGCTCACATCGTGCAACACCCTGCACCGTTGCAGCCTTCCCACTGTGCCCCGGGGGGACCGAGGTCACACGTGTTCCGGCTAGTGTGCCGTGATCCCAGGGTGCCACGTCAACGATCACTTCTGCACAACGGTCTGATCACCACCCGGCGATGTACGAGTGGTGACCAAACAGACACGCTGTGTTGACTGAACGAACTAATCCAGGTAATCCCGGAGCACCTGAGACCGGGACGGGTGACGAAGCTTCGACATCGTCTTGGACTCGATCTGCCGGATCCGCTCCCGGGTCACCCCGTAGACCTGACCGATCTCGTCCAGCGTACGCGGCTGGCCGTCGGTCAGGCCGAAGCGTAGCCGGACAACGCCGGCCTCGCGCTCGGAGAGCGTCTGCAGCACCTGCTGCAGCTGGTCCTGCAGGAGCGAGAACGAGACCGCGTCGACCGCGACGACCGCCTCGGAGTCCTCGATGAAGTCGCCGAGCTGGCTGTCGCCCTCGTCGCCGATGGTCTGGTCCAGCGAGATGGGCTCCCGGGCGTACTGCTGGATCTCCAGCACCTTTTCCGGGGTGATGTCCATCTCCTTGGCCAGCTCCTCGGGGGTGGGCTCGCGGCCCAGGTCCTGCAGGAGCTCGCGTTGTATGCGGCCGAGCTTGTTGATGACCTCGACCATGTGCACCGGGATACGGATGGTGCGGGCCTGGTCGGCCATCGCGCGGGTGATCGCCTGCCGGATCCACCAGGTGGCGTACGTCGAGAACTTGTAGCCCTTGGTGTAGTCGAACTTCTCGACCGCGCGGATCAGGCCGAGGTTGCCCTCCTGGATCAGGTCGAGGAACGCCATACCGCGGCCGGTGTAGCGCTTGGCCAGCGACACCACCAGGCGCAGGTTGGCCTCGAGCAGGTGGTTCTTGGCCCGCTCGCCGTCGCGGCCGATCCAGCGCAGGTCGCGCTCCATCGTCCGCTCGAGCTTCTCCTCGCCCTCCTCGCAGGCGCGCAGGCGCTCGGCCGCGTACAGCCCGGCCTCGATGCGCTTGGCCAGCTCGACCTCCTGCTCGGCGTTGAGCAGCGGGACCTTGCCGATCTGCTTGAGGTACGCCCGGACGGAGTCGGCGGACGCGGTCAGTTCGGCGTCACGGCGGGCCTGCTTGAGGGCCTCGGACTCCTCGTCGTCCCACTCGAAGTCGCCGTCGGTCGCCGAGCTGGCGGCGTCGGTCGCGGCGGCCTCGACCATGGCGGCGGGCTCCTCGACGACCACGTCCTCGATGATCTCGGCCGCCAGTTCCTCGGGGTCGATCTCCTCGGCGTCCTCGGGGCCCTCCTCGCCGGGCGCGGCGGCCTTGGCCGGAGTCGCCTTCTTGGCGGGCGCGGCGGCGGTCTTGGCGGCGGTCGCCTTCTTGGCGGGCGCCTTCTTGGCCGGCGCGGCGGGCTTGGCCGGCGCTGCCTCGGCTGCGGCCTCCGCCGGAGCGGGCGCCGCGGCGGCGGCCTGCTTCGGAGCCGCTGCCTTCTTGGCCGGAGCGGCCTTGGCGGTGGTGGCCTTCGAGGCGGGTGTGGCGGCACGGGCGGCCGCGACCTTGCGGCGGGTGCTGGCCGAGCCGTCGACGACCACGGTGACGCCGGCGTCCACGAGCCCGCGCAGGATCTTCTTGGCCTGAGCCGGGTTCACCTCGGCCGACTCGAGTGTGCGAGCGACCTCGGCCGACGTGAGCTGCCCGCCCGCGCCCTGCGCATGGGCGATCAGGGCCTCAGTGAGAGAACGAACGTCGGCACCGTTCTGGTGGGCTTCTGTCACGAAAGACCTTCCGGAGGCGATGTGGTTGAGCGGCCGTCAGCCCAGCGCAGCGCACGGCGAGGAGGCTGGCCGGTGTTGGTGTGGGGACCCCCGGAACGCGCACGATCGGAGCATCTGATGTCCGCGAAGCGGTGGGTAGGCGTGAATTGTAGCGCCGTCGAGTCAGATCCTCCCGCCGCAGCACGCCGCAGGGGGTCGCCGACCTCGCCGGAGACACGTGGCGCGAGAATGGTATCGGCGGAAAGGGCGAATACGTGAGCGAGATTCCGGCGGCCGACGAGCTGCTCTCGATAGCGGTACCCGTGGCCCGCGAGGCGGCGGCGAGGGCGCGGCGGATGCGGGCCGAGGGCATCACCGATGTCGAGACCAAGAGCACCCGTACTGATGTGGTCACCGCGGCCGACCGTGCGGTGGAACGCCAGGTGGTGGACGCTTTGCGCGCCGCCCGGCCGGGCGATGGCGTGCTCGGCGAGGAGTACGGGGAATCCTCCTCCGAGGCCGGCGCCGTGCGCTGGATCCTCGACCCGATCGACGGCACCGTGAATTATCTGTATGGGCTTCCGTCGTACGCGGTCTCGCTCGCGGCCGAGGTCGGCGGCGTGGTGGTCGCCGGCGTGGTGATCAACGCGGCCACCGGCGACGAGTGGACCGCGACCCGCGGCGGCGGCGCCTGGCGCGACGGCCGCCGGCTGCGCTGCTCGGCCCAGACCGACCTCGCGCAGGTTCTGCTCGGAACCGGTTTCGGGTACGACGCGAAGCGCCGGGCGCACCAGGGCGCGGTGCTGGCCCAGCTGATCACCCGGGTGCGCGACATCCGCCGCTTCGGCGTGGCGTCGCTCGATCTGTGCGCGGTCGGCGAGGGCCTGCTCGACGCGTACTACGAAAAGGGTCTCAATCCGTGGGACCACGCGGCCGGCGGCCTGGTCGCCACCGAGGCCGGCGCGATCGTCGGCGGTCTTCTCGGCGCGCCGCCCGGGCTGGACATGGTGGTGGCGGCTCCGCCGGCGATCTTCGGAATCCTGCACGACGCCCTGGTCGAGCTGGACGCGGCCGGCGGCGCGTAACCTCTAGGAGTTGTCGTCCTTCTTCGCCGGCTTGACGCAGGCGCCCGGCGGGAGGGTCGGCTCGCCGACCTCGACCAGCGACTGGTTGACCTCGGTGGTCGTGGCCAGCTGCCGGAACTTGTTGCCAATGACGAGCTCGATCACGGCGCCCTTGCGCTTGGCGTTGTACTCCATGTTGCCCTGGTCCAGGAAGTACGCCCGGAGCAACTGGGCCCGGCCGACCGCGTCCGGCCCGAACCGGATCTCGGCGACGCCCTTGAACTTCGTCTTGCTCTCGCCCGGCTTCTGCACGGTGAACCGGCGGTTCTTGAACTCGTTGGTCACGCTGTCGGCCAGCCCGGGGGTGCTGGTGCCGTTCAGCACCCTGACCGTGACCTCGGCCGGGTCGTCCGGCAGCGTCACATCGGCCAGCGGAGCCCCGGCCGGGCAGTTCGAACCGGTAACCGCGTCGCCCTGCGTGTCGCGGACGAGCGCGGTGATGACGAAGACCACCGCGGCCACGGCAAGCACGCCGACGACGACGAGCGCTCGGACGCGGGCAAAGCTCATGGGGCTGGCTCCAGATCGGGGTGATGCGCCCGGCGGGACGCGGGACCTGTCGAGAGGTTAGCGTCTGTGCGCCAGGCATGCGGAAACAGGGAATCCTTCCGGCGCGCCGACGATGATCCAGACCGTTGTGCCCCTACTTTGATGTCGCCTCGGTCACATCGGGAACAATGGGCCGCCTGTATGCGTACAACGATGCCGCGACGCAGGTAAGGTTCCGCGCTCGCCGGGGCAGTTTCTACAGGTCAGTACGAGTGTCAGAAATCGTCCGCCGGAAGCGGGAACCGAAACCTCGTCACAGGCGTTACTAACGCCAAGTGACTCATCGATACAGGAGAGTGAAAACCGATGGCCACCGACTACGACGCCCCGCGTCGCGATGAGGTCGACCTCGGCGAGGACAGCCTCGAGGAGCTCAAGGCCCGTCGCGCCGACTCTCAGTCGGGCTCAGTGGACGTCGACGAGGTCGAGGTGGCGGAAAGCTTCGAGCTGCCCGGCGCCGACCTGGCCGACGAGGAACTGACCGTCAAGGTGCTGCCCATGCAGCAGGACGAGTTCCGCTGCGCCCGTTGCTTCCTCGTACACCACCGCAGCCAGCTGGCCGCGGAGCGGAACGGGGAGCTGATCTGCCGCGAGTGCGCCTGACCGGCGGCTCGCGCGCAGCGCGCCACCACCCGGCCGCCGCCAAGCGGTCGGGCGTGCGGGCGTTACTGGTTTGACCCCGCTGGTTTCAATCGAGGACACCACGGGGCATTCGGCTCTGAGCCGATGTGAAGCAACACGGGGAGGACACCATGAGCCACCCTTCACCTGACGTCGAGCCGGGCGCCGCCACGCCCGACACCGACGCCGACCTGGGCGCTGTCGTTCCGGCTTCGGCCGAGGCGGGCGCCGATCCGGGCGCCGTCGTGCCGATCTCGGCCGAGACGGACGCCGATCTGGGCAAGACGGTCGCGGCGCTGACCGCCGACGACCTCGAGCCGGCGAGCCGGCGCGAGCTGCTCGGCCGTCTCGTCGGCGACATCCGCCGGCGGGGTCTGGGCCAGCTGTTCCGTCCCAAGGCCGCGCTGCGCTGGATGGCCGACGTGGTCACCGACATGGCGCCGCACGTGCCGATCCGGGACCGGGCGATGCTGCACCGCCACTTTCCCGGCCTGGACGACGAAGACCTGGCCGAGCGTCTGATCCGCAACGCCGCGCGGTCCGCCGCAGGCATCGGCGCGATCGGCGGCGGCGTGGCCGCCGTCGAGTGGATCGCCACCCCGACCCTGCTGTCCGCTCCGGTGCTGCTGGCCGCCGAGACCGTGGCCGTGGTCGCGATCGAGCTGAAGCTGATCGGCGAGCTGCACGAGGTCTACGGAAGACCGGTACCGGGCGGGACCGGACAGCGCGCCCTGCACCTGCTGCAGGCCTGGTCGCAGCAGCGCGGGATCAACCCGCTGCTGCCGGGCGTGGGCGTCGCCACCGTGCTGGGCACGGCGGCCCGGCGCGACCTGCAGCGCAGCCTGCTGCGCCGGTTCGGGCGCAGTCTGAGCACGATGGGTCCGCTGCTGACCGGCGCGGCCGTCGCGGGTTACCTCAACCGCCGCGCGACCCGCTCGCTGGGCGAGCACGTCCAGAAGGACCTCAGGCGTTCCCGGCCCGCTCTGCCGCCGCCAGCAAAGCCGTAGCCAGCTCGACCGGGTGCCGCGTGCTGATCACCCAGAAGGGTGTCGGGTCCTCCGGGTCGTCGAGCAGCACCTGCACCGCCGGGCCGATCCACGGCCGCTGGATGATGAACGACATCGGGTGGGCGCCCACCCCCAGGGACTCGCGCTTGCCGGCCGCGTCGAGGGCGATCACGTCGGCGATCACGGTCAGCGGCAGCCGGGCGTCGTCGACCTGGAGCTCGTCGGCCGTCACGGTCACCCGGATGCGGCCGAACCAGACCAGCAGGGCCGCGGTGACCGGCAGCAGCACCACGAACAGGGGCCAGGCCGGCAGGCGGGTGAAGCCGAGCAGGACCTCGAAGCTGACGATCAGATCGACCGCCAGGGCGGCCAGCCACGCCCACACGGAAAGCCCCAGCCGCTCGGTGTAGAGGACGGGTCCGGTGGTGCGCGCGGGGGACTCCGGTGTCACCCTGGAAGGGTACGGCGCGCCTCCGAAAGCGGGCACGGCAGGATGGCAGGGTGGGTGCCCGGCCTTGATGAAAGAAGCTGCCTTGACCGACGTAGTCATCCCGATCCGCAGGCTCGACCCCGACCTGCCGCTACCGGCCTACTCGCACCCGGGCGACGCCGGGGCCGACCTGGTCGCCGCCGAGGAGGCGTCGCTGCCGCCGGGCGGGCGGGCGGCCGTCCGCACGGGCATCGCCGTGGCCATCCCGCAGGGCTATGTCGGGCTCGTGCACCCGCGGTCCGGCCTGGCGGCCCGGCTGGGTGTGACCGTGCTCAACGCGCCCGGTACGGTCGACGCCGGCTACCGCGGCGAAATTCTGGTCATCCTGGTCAATCACGACCGGGAGAAGACGGTCAAGATCTCTCGTGGCGACCGCATCGCCCAGCTGGTGGTCCAGCGGGTCGAGCGAGCCGTGTTCCAGGTGGTCGACACCCTCGACGACACCGCGCGCGGTGCCGGCGGTACGGGATCGACCGGCGGACACCAGTCTTTGATCACGGAAGGTGGCAGTGATGTTCTCCCGTAAGCGCGGCGGCCCGAAGCACGTGCGTCCGACCGACGCGCCGCCGTCCGCGGCGCTCGCGCAGAGCCTCGCGGCGGACGACGACGACGGCCCGGCACCCGACCACGGCCCGTGGGACGCCAAGTACGCCCCCGACGGCGTGGAGCGGCTCGACCTGGGCAGCCTGCAGATTCCCGCCATCGAGGGGGTCGAGGTCCGGGTGCAGGCCAACCCGGAGGGCGTCGTCGAGCAGATAGTGCTGGTCGACGGCGACAGCGCGCTGCAGCTCGGCGTGTTCGCGGCCCCGCGTACCGAGGGCATCTGGGACGAGGTTCGTGCCGAGATCTCGCAGGCGATGTCCTCCGACGGTGTCTCGCCGCGTGAGGTGCGCGGGCCGTACGGCGTGGAGCTCACCGCGCGGGTCAACACCCCGGACGGCCCCGCCGACGTGCGGTTCGTCGGGGTGGACGGGCCGCGCTGGATGGTGCGGGCGCTCTACCAGGGCGTGGCCGCGGCCGATCCGACCCGCGAGGGGGCGCTCGGCGAGGTGCTCTCCGGGCTCGTGGTGATCCGCGACGCCGAGGCCCGGCCGGTCCGCGAGGCGCTGCCGTTGCGGCTGCCGAAGGAGATGACCGAGCAGGCGGCGGCACAGTCGCAGGAGCAAGGAGCCAACGGCCACCACCCGTGATTCGGCACCGCCGACGGCGTACCGTATGAACCATGTCCACCGATGAGCGCACCGGTCTGCGCAAGTTCTTCGACCGGCTGACCGCAAGCGACTCGGAACTGGACGCCGAGGCTCTCCAGCGGGAGAGCGCGAAATGCGGCGCCATGCCGGCCGGCCAGTGCAGTCGCGGCCAGGTCGTCTCCGTGTCCGGCCGGTTGCGCACGGTGGCGTACACTCCTCGGACCAACCTGCCGACGCTGGAGGCCGACCTCTACGACGGCAGCGATGTGGTCACGCTGGTCTTCCTGGGCCGCCGGTCGATCGCCGGCATCGAACCGGGCAGGCAGCTCACCGCGCGTGGCCGGATTGCCATCCGGGACGACCGCAAGGTCATCTACAACCCGTACTACGAGCTGGAGGCGCCCCGGTGACACCCGGCAGCGAGCCGCGTCACGCCGCGCAGGAATCCGTGGAGGAACGGCTCGCCGAGGAGGTCGTCGAGGAACTCGACCTCCACGAGGTCGAGGACCCTGACGAGCTTCCCTCGATGAGCGAGCAGATCGCCGAGCAGCTCGGCGGCGTACGGGGTCTCATCGAGTCGAGCCTGCCCGTTCTCACCTTCGTACTGTTGAACGTGCTCCTGGGCGACGCCGTGCTCGGGCTCGACAAGCGGACCGCGCTGTACTGGGCGATCGCCGGCTCGGTGATCTCCGCGGTCGGCATCGGCGTCTTCCGGCTGATCCGCAAGCAGCCCGTCCGGCACGCGGTAAACGGCCTGTTCGGCATCGCGATCGGCGCGTTCCTGGCCTGGCGTACCGGCGAGGCCAAAGACTTCTACCTGCCCGGCATCCTGCTGACCTTCGGGCAGGCCGCGGTGCTGCTGCTCTCGGTGATCGTGCGCAAACCCCTCATCGGGTACGCATGGGGCATCATGGCGAACAAGGGCCATCAGGACTGGTTCGGCAACACCAAGCTTTTCCGTACGTTCCAGTGGCTCACCCTGGTCTGGGTGGTGTCGCTGTCGCTCCGCGCCGGGATCCAGTACTACCTGTGGGCCCTCGGCGAGGCGAACGCGCTGGGCATCGTCCGGATCCTGATCAGCTGGCCGATCTACGCCGCCACGTTCGCCTTCACCGCCTGGGCCATCCACCGCGTGACCACGACCCAGAAGGTCGCGCCCGCCTAGCTCCCGATCTCCCGTCCTTCACTGCCCAGCACCACCGCGCGGATCTGGTCCTCGACCTCGCTGGTGCAGACGAAGATCAGCTCGTCGCCGGCCTCCAGCGAGTCGTCCGGGGTGGGCACCAGGACCCGCTTGCTGCGCAGGATCGCCACCAGGGCCGCGTCCCGCGGCAACGGCACGCTGCGCACCGGCTTTCCCTCGTACGGCGCGTTCCGTGGCAGTGTGATTTCGACGAGGTTCGCCTCGCCCTGCCGGAACGTCATGAGCCGCACCAGGTCGCCGACCGTGACGGCCTCCTCGACCAGGGCGGCCATCAGGCGCGGCTTGCTGACCGAGACGTCGACGCCCCACTGCTCGTTGAAAAGCCACTCGTTCTCGGCCCGGTTGACCCGGGCGACCACCCGTGGCACCGCGAACTCGGTCTTGGCCAGCAGGGAGACGACGAGGTTGACCTTGTCGTCGCCGGTGGCGGCCACCACCACGTCGCAGCCGGCCACGTCCGCCTCCTCGAGGCTGGACAGCTCGCAGGCGTCGGCGAGCACCCACTCGGCCTCCGGCACCCGCTCCGGCCGGAGCTGACGGGGCTGCCGCTCGATCAGCATGACCTGGTGGCCGTTGCCGATCAGCTCCTGCGCGATCGACCGGCCGACGTTGCCGGCCCCGGCAATGGCGATCCGCATGGTCAGTGCCCTTCCCTCTGCGAGCCGGCGGCGATGTCCAGCACGTCGCCCACGGTGTCGTCGGTGACGAGCATGAAGATCTGGTCGCCGTCCTGGATGACGGTCGACGGGGTGCCGAGCGTGCCCATCCCGAAGCGCATCAGGTAGGCCACCCGGGAACCGGTGGCGTCCTCCAGCGATTTGAGCGTGCGGCCCACCCAGTCGCGGTGCATCGGCGCCTCGACGATCGAGACCACGCTGGTCGGGTCCCGGAAGACCTCGACGGTGCCCTCCGGCACGAGGTGGCGGACCATCCGGTCGGCGGCCCAGCGGATCGTGGCCACGGTCGGGATGCCGAGCCGCTCGTAGACCTGGGCTCGGCGGGAGTCGTAGATGCGGGCGACCACCCGGGACACGCCGAACGTCTCGCGGGCCAGCCGGGCGGAGATGATGTTCGAGTTGTCGCCGCTGGAGACGGCCGCGAAGGCGTCGGCGCGCTCGATGCCGGCCGCCCGCATGACGTCGCGGTCGAAGCCGACACCGGTCACCGTGATGCCGCCGAACTCCGAGCCCAGGCGGCGGAACGCGTCCGAGTTCTGATCGATCACCGCGACCGAATGGCCCCGGCCGTCGAGGTTCTGGGCCAGCGTGGAACCGAGCCGGCCGCACCCCATGATCACCACGTGCACGGGTCGAGCCCTCCAGGATCAATGCTCACATCAGTGAGCGTGCCATGCGCGTCTGGCGGACGGCGGCCGGGGCGGGATACGCGGCCGGTCGACCGCCCGTACCCTTGGCACTCGTGGCAAGTTCGACCTCCCTCGCCAAGCGGCTGCTGCTGGGCAGACCGTTCCGCTCCGACCGGTTGCAGCACACGCTGCTGCCCAAGCGGATCGCCCTGCCCGTCTTCGCCAGCGACGCGCTGTCGAGCGTGGCGTACGCGCCCGATGAAATCCTCCTGACCCTCTCGATCGCGGGCGCCGGGGCCTTCGCGATCTCGCCCTGGATCACTCTCGCCGTCGCGGTCGTGATGATCACCGTGGTGGCCAGCTACCGGCAGAACGTGCACGCCTACCCCTCGGGCGGCGGCGACTACGAGGTGGCGACGGTCAACCTCGGCCCGCGGGCTGGACTCGGGGTGGCCAGTGCGCTGCTGGTCGACTACATCCTCACGGTGGCGGTGTCGACTTCCTCCGGCGTGGCGGCCCTCGGCGCGACGTGGGGGCTGGCGAAGGACAACCCGGTGCCGTTCTGCGTCGCCGGCATCGTGATCCTGACGGCGCTCAACCTGCGTGGGTTGCGCGAGGCGGGCACGGCGTTCGCCATTCCGACGTACGCGTTCATCGTGGTGATCGTCGGGGTGATCCTGACCGGCCTGTTCCGTGAGTTCATCATGGGCCAGGATCTGCGCGCTCCCTCGGCCGACCTGGTGATTTCCGCCGAACACGGGAACCTGACCAGCTTCGCCTTCGCCTACCTGCTGTTGCGAACGTTCTCCTCGGGCTGTGCGGCGCTCACCGGTGTCGAGGCGATCTCCAACGGCGTGCCCGCGTTCAAGCCGCCGAAGAGCAAGAACGCGGCCAGCACGCTGCTGCTGCTCGGTGTGCTCGCGATCGTCATGCTGGTCGGCATCGTGGTGCTGTCCCGCATCACGCACCTGCAGTTCGTCGAGGACCAGACCACGCAGATCCTCGCCGGGCCGAAGGGGTACGACCAGAAGCCGGTGGTCGCGCAGCTCGCCGAGACGGTCTTCGGGAACGGGTCGCCGCTGCTGTACGTGGTCAGCGCGGTGACGGCCCTGATCCTGTTCCTGGCGGCGAACACGGCGTTCAACGGGTTCCCGGTGCTCGGCTCGATCCTCGCGCAGGACCGTTACCTGCCGCGTCAGCTGCACACCCGGGGCGACCGGCTGGCCTTCTCCAACGGCATCATCTTCCTGGCCGCGGCGGCGATCGTGCTGGTCATCGCGTTCCAGGCGGAGACGACCCGGCTGATCCAGCTCTACATCGTGGGCGTGTTCGTGTCGTTCACGCTGTCCCAGGGCGGCATGATCCGCCACTGGAACCGCCTCCTGCGCACCCAGCGGGACCCCGCCCGCCGGAGCCGGATGAAGCGGTCCCGGGCGATCAACGCCTTCGGCATGGGCCTCACGGGCGCCGTCCTGATCGTCGTGCTGGTGACGAAGTTCCTGCTCGGGGCGTGGATCGCGATCGCGGCGATGCTGGTCATCTACGTGACCATGCTGGGCATCCACAAGCACTACACCCGGGTGGCGCAGGAGCTGCAGCCGACGGACGAGCGCCCGGTGCTGCCGAGCCGCAACCACGCGGTCGTGCTGGTCAGCAAGGTGCACATGCCCACGCTGCGCGCGGTCGCCTACGCCCAGGCGACGAGGCCGGACACGCTGACGGCGGTCACGGTCAACGTGGATGACAAGGACACCCGCGCGATCCAGGACGAGTGGGAGCGACGCCAGATCCCCGTGCCGCTCACGGTTGTCGACTCGCCCTACCGCGAGATCAGCCGCCCGATCATCGACTTCGTCAAGGGCATCCGCCGCGGCTCGCCCCGCGACGTGGTCACCGTCTTCGTGCCCGAGTACGTCGTGGGCCGCTGGTGGGAGAACCTGCTGCACAACCAGAGCGCCCTGCGCATCAAGGGCCGCCTGCTGTTCGAGCCCGGCGTGATGGTGACGAGCGTCCCGTGGCAGTTGCGCTCCAGCCAGGACCGCGACCTGGAACGCTTCGACCGCGGCCTGAGTCGGGCCCCGCAGCGCGGCCCTCGCACCCGCTCCGCCGACGCCGAGCCCCCGCCCTCCGACGACTCCGAGGGAGCCCACGCGTGACGGATCCGAGCCTCGACCTGGTCGAGGGCGACCGGGTGGAGCTGGTCGTCGGCGCCCCGGCCCACGGCGGCCACTGCGTGGCCCGGCTCGACGGCCGCGTCCTCTTCGTCCGCCACGCCCTGCCCGGCGAGCGGGTGACGGCCGAGATCACCGAACGCCACAAGGCCTTCCTCCGAGCCGACGCCGTCGAGATCCACGACCCGTCCCCCGACCGCGTGGCACCCCCCTGCCCCCACGCGCATCCCGGCGGCTGCGGCGGCTGTGATCTCCAGCACGTCGCCGGCGACGCGCAACTCCGCTGGAAGACCGAAGTGGTCCAGGAACAGCTCCGCCGCCTGGCCAATCTCTCCTTCCCCGTACGCGTCGAAGCCCTCCCCGCCACACCACGCCCCGGAAGCACGACCGTCGAGGCCGAGCAGGCGCTCCTCGGCTGGCGCAGCCGTGTTCGCTACGCCGTGGACGCCGCCGGCCGCCCCGGCCTGCTGCAGCACCGCTCGCACCAGGTCGTCCCGGTCGATCGCTGCCGAATCGCCCACCCCGCCATCCAGGAGCTCGACCTGCTCCAGCGGGCCTGGCCTGACGCCGACGCCATCGAGGTGACCGCGTCAACCGGCGGCGACCTCGCGGTGTTCACCCGCCCAACCGGCAGCGGGCCGCCGCCCACCAACGACCCTCTCGACGGTGGCTCACCCGCTGCCGCCTCGCCCGCTGCCGCCTCGCCCGGCGCTACCTCGCCCGGCGGTGACGGCCCAGCCGGCACTGCCTCGCCCGGCGACGGACGCCCGCCCGGCGCCGCCTCGCCTGGCGCCCGCCGCGAACGGCTGGCCGGCCCCTTGGAGGTCGTCGAGGTAGCGGTCGGCCGCCGTTGGCGCGTGCCGCCCGAGGGCTTCTGGCAGATCCACCCGGCCGCCGCCGACACGCTCGCCGAGGCCGTCGTCGACCTGCTCCGCCCGGCCGAGGGCGAAACGGCCTGGGACCTCTACGGCGGCGCCGGCCTCTTCGCCGCCGCGGTCACCACTCTGACCCGCGCTCGCACCACTCTGGTCGAGTCTTCCCCGGTCGGCTGCGCCGCGGCCCGCGCGAACCTCACGGACCTGCCCACGATCGAGATCGTGGAGGCTCGCGTCGAAACGGCCCTGCACCGCCGCCGCGTCACCGGCCCGGTAGACCTCGTGGTCCTCGATCCGCCTCGCTCCGGCGCCGGCGCGAAGGTCGTCCGCGGCCTCGCCCAGGCCCGCCCGCGTGCCATCGCCTATGTGGCCTGTGACCCGGCGGCCCTGGCCCGCGACGTCGGCACGTTCCGCTGGCTCGGCTGGCGGTTGACCGCCCTGCGCGCGTTCGACTGTTTCCCGATGACCCAGCATGTCGAATGTGTCGCCCTACTGGAGCCTCCTTCCTAGAGATTCGCTTCGTGTGCCTCTCGGTTCTCGAGCCTTCCAGGCTTGGCCTCCCGGCGCCTCCGACCCAGGTACACATTCGGAGATCGCGGATTTCGTACCTGGGTTGGACGCGCCCGGTGGCGCGACCTGAAATCGTTGTGGGCAGCCGAGCAGCAGGGCTCGTCAGGGCTCGTCAGGGCTCGGGATAGCGAGGAAGGCGCAGGCGCCACGCGAAGAGGGCATAGGTGCCGCCGGCACAGATCAGCCAGGTCAGGGCCGCGTGCAGGAGGGCACGCCATAGATATCCGGCGTCCGCGCCGTCGATGACGTAGGTGCCCAGTTCACGGAGCGACCAGAAGGGCATCAGGTGGGCCACCAGCGTGGGTGGGTCCGCGAGCATCTGCACCGCACAGATGCTCAGCAGAGCGAGCGCGCCTTCCAGCTCGCGCGGGAGGAGGGCGGCGATGAGGCTGCCCAGCGGGGCCGCGACTACCGCGGTGAGGGCCATCATCAGGGCGGCCGCCCAGGGCCGTTCCGGGCGCTGATCGGCCACGACGAGCGCCCAGTACGCGGCCGCCAGCGCGATGCCGCCGGCGGTGAGGGCGAGGAGCCGTCCGCCGATGACGGCCAGGGTTGACGCGCCGGTCAGCCGCAGGCGGGGGTCGACGCCACGGGCGGCGTTGACCACGAAGAGGGTGAGCGCGGAGACCGCCCACGCCATGCCAAGGGCGAGCATGCGCACCGATTGCCCCTCGGCGCTCCGGCGCAGCAGATAAAACCACAGTGGAAGAGTCACCATGAGCGCCAGCGCAACCCGCCGCCGCCCGACCTCGCGCGCCGAGAGTGCCGCCACCACCAGCGCGGTCATGCCCGGCCCTCCGTGCCTGCCTCGGCCATGCCCGTCCGGCCGCCCTCACTCGTGTGCGGCTGTGCTCGCCCACGGCCTTCGCCTGTGTGCGGCTGTGCTAGCCAGTGGGCGGCGGCTCGATGCTTCCCCGCCCGGAGAACCGTCGTGGGGTGGGCGGTCGTGGGTGAGTGCCGCTCGGTGCGGGTGGTCACGCGGTGGCTCCCAGGTCGTGGACTTGGTTGACGTGTTGCAGGTCGTGGAGGAGGTGGGTGACGACCACGACCGCCTTGCCGGCGTCGCGCCAGGCGAGGATCTGCTGCCAGAAGCTGAGGTAGGTGCCCTGGTCGAAGCCCTGGTAGGGCTCGTCCAGCAGGAGCAGGTCGGGGGAGTGGAGCTCGCCGAGGACGAGGTTGAGCTTCTGGCGGGTGCCGCCGGAGAGGTGCTGGGTCAGCTGGTCTCGGGAGGGGCGCCAGGCCAGGCGGCCGGCGAGATGCTCGCCGGTGGATCGGGCGCGGCGGGGTGCGACGCCGGCCGCGGCGCCGAAGAGCGTGAAGTGCTCGTCGGCGGTGAGCCAGCCGGCTGTGCCGCCGTCCTGGGGTACGAAGCCGACTCGGCGGGTGCGTTGGACCGTGCCGGAGCTCGGGCGGGTCAGGCTGGCGCAGATGCGCAGGAGGGTGGACTTGCCACAGCCGTTGGCGCCGACGATCGCGGCTACTTCGCCTGCGCGGACGGTGAGGTTGACGCCGGCGAAGATGGTGCGGCGGCGGTAGCGCTTGCCCACGCCGGTCAGCCGTAGCCGGACGTCGCCCGGATCGATCGCGCCGCCCGAGGGCCCCGCCCCGGCCTTCGGCACGGCCGGGTTGAGGGCCGTCGGGTTGAAGGCTGTCGGGTTGAGGGCCGTCGGGTTGAGGGCCGCCGTGTTGAGTTCGGTGATCAGGTGGCGGGCGTAGAGGTGGGCGGGGCCGAAGAGGGCATCGGGGGCGGTGGCGCATTCGGCGGCCTGCTGGGTGGTTTCCTCGGCGAGCCGGCGCGCTCGGGGAGGCTGGACGCCCAGCCGCAGCAACTCGTCCGCGAAGCGGTCGGCCCAGCCGCTCGCCGGCCCGGCTCCGCCGCTCGGCCCGGCTCCGCCGCTCGGCCCGGCTCCGCCGTGCGGGTTGGGGCGGGGGGAATCGGGTGTCATCGGGGGGCTCCGGCGGCTACCAGTTGGTCTATGCCGTCGCGGAAGCGGTGCCACTCTGCCGCTTGGGCGTTCAGGGTGGCTTGGCCGGATTCGGTTACGGCGTAGTACTTGCGGCGGGGGCCCGACTCGGAGGGGTGCCAGCTGGGCTCTACCCAACCCTGCTGCTCCAGGCGCAGCAGGGCGGGGTAGAGGGTGCCGCCCGGCACGTCGGCTACGCCGGCCGCGGCCAGGCGTTGGGCCAGGCCGTAGCCGTAGTCGGGGCGTTCGCGCAGCATCGCCAGGAGGCAGAGGTCCAGGAAGCCGTGCAGCCACGGGCGCGGTGGGGTCACCATGGCTAGGTAGGCTAGCTGCTAACTAGGCTGTCTGACTAGCTGGCTTGCTCGGCGGCCTGGATGGCGTTGCGGAAGAGCATGGCTACCGTTGTCGGGCCTACGCCGCCTACTCGGGGAGTTATGGCGCCGGCCACCTGGGCGCAGGACTCGTCCACGTCCGGTAGTAGGCGGCGGCCCTCGTAGCGGACGCCGGCTCCGATGACCACCGCGCCGGGCTTGACGTGTTCGGGCTGGATGATGTGGGGGACGCCGGCCGCCGCCACCAGGATGTCGGCTCGCTGGGTATAGCGGGGCCAGTCCTGTACGCCGGTGTGGACGACCGTGACGGCGGCGTTGGCGGTGGGGCGCTTCTGGGCCATCAGCATCGCCAAGGGGCGGCCCAGGGTGGCGCCTCGGCCGAGGATCACCAGCTCGCGGCCGGCTACGGGGATGCCGTGGTGTGCCAGCAGGGCCTCGATGCCGGCGGGGGTGCAGGGGAGCGGGCCGGGCATGCCCAGGGCGAGGCGGCCCATGTTCAGCGGGTGCATGCCGTCGACGTCCTTGTCGGGGTCGAGGGTCTGCAGGGCCCTGTCGTAGTCGAGGTGGGCGGGGATCGGGTACTGGATCAGGACGCCGTGGACGTTCTTGTCGGTGTTGAACTCGTCGATCTCGCGGTGCAGGTCGGCCTGGGTGGCGTCGGCGGGCAGGTGGCGATGGGGGGACGCGAAGCCCAGCTCGGCGGCCTGTCTTTGCTTGATGCGGATGTAGCCGGCGCTGGCGTCGTCGTCGCCGACCAGGATGGTGGCGAGGCTCGGGACAATGCCGCGCTCCCGCAGCTTGGTCGCCCGGGCTGTCACGTCGGCCAGAACGGCCTCGGCCACCGGAGCGCCGGGCAGCAGGCGGGCGGAACTCTGGGGGGTGCTGTCGGACATGGGACTCCCTCGGGCACGGAAACCCAGGCGGTCGATTCCCGTGGCCGGCTCCCCGATGGTCACCCATCCCCGTGCCGCCAGTCGCGCAGAGGTTCCAAGCATGCCATATCGCCCATTCTGTGAGCGACGTCACCGGTCTCGGGGATGTGCAGGTTGTGTGTAGGACCCGGCTCTGTCCGTTCGCGCGGCGTGCCGCCACATCCCGCGCCGATAGACTTCGCACCCATGAGCGAAGCCCACCCCGCCTCGACCGGCCTGCTGGCGTCCATCACCTCTCCGGGTGACCTCAAGCGCCTGACCCCCGAGCAGCTGACCCTGCTGGCCGCCGAGATCCGCGACTTCCTGGTGGCCAAGGTGTCTCGCACCGGCGGTCACCTGGGGCCCAACCTGGGCGTCGTGGAGGTGACGCTGGCGCTGCACCGGGTCTTCGAGTCGCCGATGGACAGCCTGCTTTTCGACACGGGCCACCAGGCGTACGTGCACAAGATTGTCACCGGCCGGCAGAGCGGCTTCGACCTGCTCCGGCAGCGCGGTGGCCTCTCCGGTTACCCGAGCCAGGCCGAGAGTGAGCACGACCTCATCGAGAACTCGCACGCCTCGACCGCCCTCTCCTACGCCGACGGCCTGTCGAAGGCGTACGCCCTGCGTGGTGAGGACCGGCACGTGGTGGCCGTGGTCGGCGACGGCGCGCTCACCGGCGGCATGTGCTGGGAGGCGCTCAACAACATCGCGGCGGCGAAGAACCGGCTGGTCATCGTCGTCAACGACAACGGCCGGTCGTACGCGCCGACCATCGGCGGGCTGGCCGACCACCTGTCCACGCTGCGGCTCAACCCGGGCTACGAGCGGGTGCTCGACCTGGTCAAGGACGCGCTCGGCAACACGCCGGTGGTGGGCAAGCCGGTCTACGAGGTGCTGCACGCGGTCAAGAAGGGCATCAAGGACGCGGTCAGCCCGCAGCCGATGTTCGAGGACCTCGGCATCAAGTACCTCGGCCCGGTCGACGGCCACGACGTGCAGGCCATGGAGTCGGCGCTGCGCCGGGCCAAGGGCTTCAACGCGCCGGTCATCGTGCACGCGGTGACCCGCAAGGGCTACGGCTACCGGCCTGCCGAGCAGGACGAGGCCGACTGCCTGCACGGCCCGGGCGCGTTCGACCCGCAGACCGGCGAGCTCACCGCGAAGCCGTCGGTGAAGTGGACAAACGTCTTCGCCGACGAGCTGGTGCGCCTCGCCGACGAGCGGCCCGACATCGTCGGCATCACCGCCGCGATGGCCGAGCCGACCGGCATCGCCGCGCTCGCCCGCAAGTACCCCGGCCGGGCGTACGACGTCGGGATCGCCGAGCAGCACGCGGCCACCAGCGCGGCCGGCCTCGCGATGGGCGGCCTGCACCCGATCGTCGGCGTCTACGCCACGTTCCTCAACCGGGCCTTCGACCAGGTGCTGCTGGACGTGGCGATGCACCGGCTGCCGGTGACCTTCGTGCTCGACCGGGCCGGCGTCACCGGGCCCGACGGCCCGAGCCACTACGGCATCTGGGACCTGAGCGTGTTCGGTGTCGTGCCCGGCATGCGTATCGCGGCGCCGCGCGACGCCACGACGCTGCGCGAGGAGCTCCGCGAGGCGGTCGCGGTCGACGACGGGCCGACGATCGTACGGTTCCCGACCGGCTCGGTGGCGCCGGACACCCCGGCCGTGCGCCGCTTCGGCCAGGTCGACGTGCTGCGCGAGGCCGACCGCAAGGACGTGCTGCTGGTGTCCGTGGGCTCGTTCGCCGGGCTGGGCATCGAGGTGGCCGAGCGGCTCGCCGAGCAGGGCTACGGCGTGACCGTGGTCGACCCGCGCTGGGTGCGCCCGGTGCCGATCGAGCTGATCGGGCTGGCCGGCCAGCACCGCATGGTCGTGACCCTGGAGGACGGCGTCCGCGCCGGCGGTGTCGGCGACGCGGTGGCCAGCGCGCTGCGCGACTCGGCGGTGGACGTGCCGCTGCGCGACTTCGGCGTGCCCGCCGGTTTCCACCCGCACGGCACCCGCGCCGAGATCCTCACCGCGCTCGGCCTGACCGCCCAGGACATCGCCCGCGACGTGACCGAGTGGGTCTCCCGCCTGGAGGAAGCGGCGGAGCCGCAGCCGGCTCCGTAAGGCCGTAGAACCGCCCGGCCGCAAAACTGCGTTACCCATTCATAACCGCTCGAAAGGGACCGCTCCGCGGCGGTTCCGTTATCTAGTCGTTATTTTTGGGCCATGGACGACAACGGCGGCATGGTCATGATCGATCTTGGTCTCGAGCGTGGCGAGCCGCCCACCTACTCCTCTCCCGGCCGGCGCCCCAACCCGATCTGGGTCCCGGCGGCGCTGCTCGCGGCGCTCGTGCTCCTGCTCACGGCCGGTTCGGTGGCGCCCTCGCCGTCGCCGCTCTCGGCGGTCTTCCGGCTCCAGGTCGGCCCGGCCGACACGTACACGACGACCGACGACGGCCAACTGCTCGCGCAGACGTTCGGGCTGCTCACCTCGTACGATCTGAGCAGCGGGCGGCTTCGCTGGCAGTCGGGCCAGTCCACCCCGGCCTACCGGCTGCGGCTCAGCGACGACCTCGTGCTGATGCGGCCCTGGACGACCGGCGCGAGTGAGGCCGGCACCACCGCCGTCTCCACCTTCACCGGCGCCGGCCTGTGGGAGCGCCCCGGCAACGTGGTCAGCATCGCCGGCTCGTCCACGCTCCTCGCCGTCTCGTCGCCGCGCACGCTGACCGGCCCCGGCCGCCGCGTCCAGGGCAACATCGACGCCGTCGACCCCACCACCGGCCGCACCATGTGGACCGTGCACGTGCCCTCCACCGCCGTGCTCCTGGGCGTCCCGGGCGTCGGCGACGACGAGTCCCGGATGCTGCTCGTCCACGACGACCGGACGCTCGCCATCCACGACCTTGAGACCGGCAAGCTCCTGGTCAGCCGCACGGTGCCGGGCGCCGACTACAACCCCGAGAACCCGGTCGTGGCCGGCGGGCGGATCCTGCTGCGGCATCCGGGCATCGTCGGGGCCGAGATCAGCTCGTACGACCCGGTGACCCTCAAGCAGGAATGGACAGAGCCGTCCGGCAGCGCGTACCAGATCGCCGCCTGCGGCATCCTCGCCTGCCTGAGCGGCCCCGACGGGGTGCGCGCGATCGACCCCTACACCGGCGACACGGTCTGGACGAACGGCGGCTGGCGCGAGCTCGTCCAGTACGGCGAGACCTACGTGGCGTACAGCGACCCCGACGGCACCACCCCGGTCGGCGTGGTCGACCCGCAGACCGGCGCGCTCCAGGTGGCGCTGGACGGGTGGCGCCCGGTGACCGGCACCGGCGCGCACGGCCAGCTCCTGCTCACCCGGGCCGTCGACGGCGGAAGTCGTACCATGGTCGCCGTCGCCCACCCCGGCGACGCACGACCGAGCCTGCTGGACACCCTGCCCCAGGGCACCGGCGACTGCCAGGCGGCCACCGGCGCGCGGCTCGTGTGCCGCACCATGTTCGGCGAGCTCGTCGTCTGGGCGTACCAGGAGAGGTAAAGCGTTGGCACTGATCGAGCTGGACCTGACCACCCAGCCCGACCCGGCGCTCAGCTCTGCTCCACCCGCCTACCGGTACCGGCTCCCCGGCCTGCTGCTAGCGGTCGTGCTGGTGCTCGTGCTCGGTGGCGCGTCCACCGGCGCGCCGACCCTGTGGCGCTACCTCGGCGCCGTGCCACCGCCCGGCGGCTCCGAGACCCAGTCGCGGCTGGTCGGCGACCGCGTCTACACGATGGCCTCGGCCGGCGGCCAGCGCATCGCCACCGCCTGGCAGATCGAGACCCCGCCGCGCAAGCTGTGGTCCGTCCGCTTCCCGGCCCGGGTGGCCGGCCCCGACGCCGTCAGCTACGGCGGGGTCGAGGCGCGGCCGGCCGGTGACGTCGTGCTGCTCTCCGACGGACCGGCCACCACCGTGGTCGACGCGCGGACCGGAGCCGGCCGCTGGCGCTCGCCGTTCGGCGTCACGCCCCTGCCGGGCGGCCGGATCGGTGTCACCCAGAGCCAGGTGTTCCGCCCGGGCACCCTGTACGACCAGGACTCCGGCGAGCCCGGCCTACTCTACTTCTCGTCCGCCGGCGAGCCGCACACCGAGCCGCCGGTCCGCACCGAGGTGCGCGGCATCGACCTGCGGACGGGCGCCGCCGTCTGGACCGCTGCGGCGGCCGGCTCCGTCAACGTCTTCACCGCCCCCGGCGACGCCCCGGCCGTGCTCGTGCTCGCCTCCGACCGGCTCGAGCGGATCGACGGCGACACCGGCCGGCTCGAGCACACCGTGAAGCTGCCCCCGATCGGCGACAACGGGCCGGCCGGCGGCACGCTCACCGACGGCCTGCTGGTGGTCCGCTACGGCGACTACGCGTTCGACGGGCAGGAGGTCGCGTACGCCACCGACACGCTGGGCAAACGATGGCAGCGATCGGTCCCCGAGGTGCTGCTCGACCCGCCGAGCTGCGGCGACCTGCTCTGCGCCGGGCCGCGCTCCGCCCTCGACGTGCTCGACCCGGTCACCGGCCGGGCCGCCTGGCGCGCGCCCGACGAGGTCGATCTCGGCGAGCAGAACGGCTACGTCCTCGAGCAGGACACCGACGGGGGTACGCCGCTGCGGCTGGTCGACCGCTCGACCGGCGAGACCCGGGTCGACCTGAGCGGCTGGGACGCCGGGCTCACCGCCGACGAGGGCCTCCCGCTGGTGCTGCGCCGGAGTCTGAGCGCGGGCAAGAGCGCGTTCGGCGTCGTGCTCCGCGGCCGGGTGCAGCTGCTCGGCGAGAGCAGCGGGCCGGTGAGCGACTGCACCTCCGACCGCCACTACGTGATCTGCCGCGGCAACGACGGATTGCAGGTCTGGGCCTACAGCAGCTGAGCATCGCGGCGCACAATGGGTGGACCGTGAGCAACGCTGTGATCGATCTTGGCGAGGTGCCGGATCGCCGGGCGACACCGGCCGAGATGCCGATGCGCCGGCCGCCGGTGCCGTACCGCGCGCTGCTCGCCGCCCTGTCGGTGGTGCTGCTCGTGCTCCTCGGCGGCGCCACCTACCAGCACCCGCCGCCGGCGCCCACGGTGATCCCGGCCAAGCTCGGCGACACCTTCACCCTCGACGGCGACCGGATGTACGTGATCGCCGCCGGCGGCGTGGACAGCTTCGACGCCGTACGCGATCGGGTCGTCACGACCTACCGACTGCCCTCGATGCGGCTGCTCAGCCGCACCACGGTCAGCGTGGCCGGCACCGTGGTCGGCGTCCAGCAGGCGGGTGACACGGTCATCGTGGGCTACCAGCTCGACGCCAGCGGCAACCAGGAGACCGTCGCCTACCCCGTCGGCGGCGGCACCGTGCTGTGGCGCCGCCCCGACCGGTTCGTCGCCGCGTCCGTCGCCGACGGCACCGCCCTGCTCAGCACGGCCGACGGCGACGTCGCGGTCGACCTGGCCACCGGTCAGGAGCGCTGGCGGGTGCCGCGCCCCACCGACGGCTTCGTCGCCGAGAGCGGCGTCGGCAACGGCTTTCCCGACTGGGTGGTCGTGCTCTCCGACTCGGGCCGGCTCGAGACCTGGGACGCGCACACCGGGCAGCGCCGTGCGACCGCCTCCGTGCCCGGCGCCGCCGACCGGATCACCGGGATGATCTGGCCGGTCAGCCAGTACCTGCTGATCGCCGAGGACGGTGGCTACGACGGGTACCGGCTGCCCGGCCTGCAGCGGCTCTGGCACACCACGGTCGACCTCAGGCAGAGCTGGATGCAGTCCGACTGCGGCTCGGTGATCTGCACGTTCCGGCAGCAGCAGGGAATGACCGTGCTCGACCCGGCCGACGGCCACGCGCTCTGGGATTCCGACCGCTGGGTGTACGCGGAACCGCTCGGGCCGTACCTGCTGGCCACGGCGAGCACCGTCGAGAGCGACGTGCCCGAGCTGTGGGTGCTCGACCCGCGCACCGGGCGGGCGCTCGGCAACTTCGGCGCCTGGCAGGGGCTCGCGCCGGCCGGGAACGGCCTGATCTACGGCAAGCGCGACGTCCGCGGCTCGTACCAGGTCTTCTACGGCCTGCTCGACCCGGCCGACCGCTCGGTCGACGTGCTCGGGCTCGCCGACCGGGTCTCCGGCGGCTGCGAGACCAGCGCCGGCGTGCTGGTCTGCCGGCTCATCGACGCGTCGGTCGCGGTGTGGCGGCTTCGGTAGCCTTCTCTTACAGCCTCTTCACACGAGGTCGGGGAGGCTATGCCCGGCGGTGGCGATGGAGGTCGTGCGGTGCGCGTGCTGGTGGTGGAAGACGAGCGGAACCTGTGCGACGCGATCGCCCGTGGGCTGCGGCGCCAGGGTATGGCCGTCGACGTGGCGTACGACGGCCTCCAGGGCCACGAGATGGCGTACGTGACTCGCTACGACGTCGTCGTGCTCGACCGTGACCTGCCCGGCAAGCACGGCGACGAGATCTGCGCCGACCTGGTCGCCTCCGGCGCGCTCACCCGGGTGCTGATGCTGACCGCGAGCGGCACGGTCGCCGACCGGGTCGAGGGCCTGCAGCTCGGCGCCGACGACTATCTGGCCAAGCCGTTCGCCTTCGAGGAACTGGTGGCCCGGGTGCAGGCGCTCGGCCGGCGCGCCACTCCCGCCGCCCCGCCGGTGCTCACGGTGGGCAACCTGATCCTCGACCAGACCCGGCGGGTCGTCACCCGCGGCGGCGCGCCGATCGAGCTCACCAACAAGGAGTTCGGCGTGCTCGAGGAGCTGCTCAAGGCCCGCGGCGGCGTGGTGTCCAGCGAGGAGCTGCTGGAACGCGTCTGGGACGCGAACACCGATCCTTTCACCACGACCGTACGGGTCACCGTCATGACCTTGCGGAAGAAGGTCGGCGACCCGCCGCTGATAGAGACCGTCGTCGGCGCGGGGTACCGCGTCCCCGAGCCGGTCGGCCTCTCATGACCGTCTACCTCGGTACGCGAAACCGCAAGGTGGACCTCAGCCTCCGCCCCACGCTGCGGCTGCGGCTCACCCTGCTCAACGGCATCCTGCTGGTCGGCGCCGGCGCGATTCTGGTGCTGCTGGCCTGGTTGCTGGTCGGGGACGCGATGCACCCGGTCGACGCGCTCAGGGGCGGCTCGTCGGTCACGCTGGCCGACGGCACGACCCGCGACGCGATCACCTGGCAGACCGGGCTGGTCGATCGGGCCTCCCGCGAGGTGCTGGTCAAGGGCCTGGTGGCGCTGCTCGCGATCGGCATCATCGGCATCGCCGGGGCGTACGCGGTGGCCGGCCGGGCGCTGCGCCCGCTGCACAAGGTCACCCAGACCGCCCAGCGCCTCGGCGAGGAGACGCTCGACCAGCGCATCCGCTACTCGGGCGCGGACGACGAGGTGGCCGAGCTCGCCCGCACCTTCGACGCCATGCTCGACCGGCTGGCCGGGGCGTTCGAGTCGCAGAAACGCTTCGTCGCGAACGCGTCGCACGAGCTGCGCACCCCGCTGGCCGTCATGCGTACCGAGATCGACGTGACGCTCAGCGACGACGAGGCCGACGTCGCCGAGTACCGCCGCATGGCCAAGGTGGTGCGCAACGCCTCGGAACGCGCCAACGGCCTGGTCGACGCGCTGCTCGTGCTCGCCCGCTCGGAGGCGCAGTCCGGCCGCCGCCTGGTCCGCAAGGTGCCGGCCGACCTGGCGACCAGCGTCTACAACGCGCTGTCCGCGGTGAAGGCCGAGGCCGAGCGCCTCAAGCTCGACGTGACCACCGACCTGAAGCCCGCGCCGGTCGTGGGCGATCCGAGCCTGCTCGACCGTCTGGCCGGCAACCTGATCGAGAACGCGATCCGCTACAACCACCTGCTGGGGAAGCTCTGGCTGCGCACCGAGATGGTCGACGGGCAGGCGCGGCTCATCGTCGGCAACACCGGTTACGAGGTCGAGCCGGCCGACGTTCCCGGGCTCTTCGAGCCCTTCCGTCGCGGTGGGTGGGAACGCACCGGTTCGCGGGGGTCCGGCTTGGGGCTTTCGATCGTACGAGCGGTCTGCGACGCCCATGGCGGGACAGTCTCGGCCGTGGCCCAGCCGGGCGGCGGCCTCGAGGTGACAGTCTCCCTGCCCACGGCCGACGCCACGCCGGTCGTCGCGGCCACCGCCTCCGTCCCCCGCGGCAAGAACGTCGGCCTCGCCACCTAGGCGGCCAGCGATCCGGCCTCGCGTCGGACCGTGCGCAAGCGGGACGGGGTGATACCCAGTTCGGCGGCGATCTCCGCCTCGGTCAGGCCCGGCCGCGCCGCCTTGATCTGATCGGCGAGTGCGATCGTCTCCGCGGCGGGACGGCGCTCTTTTTTCGGGGGCACCGCCTGGCTGGTCGTCGCCCGAGAGGCCGGCCTGCTCCGCTGCGCCGGCACCGCACGGCCCGCAACCGCACCGACGGGCTGCCGCGGCTGGCGGGTGAGGTTCGGCGTGAAGGCCGCCGGCTCCCCTGCGTCCTGCGAGAGCGCGGCGGCGATCTCCGCGCGGGTCCGGTGGTCCATCGGCGAGTTGCCGCCCCGGGCGGCCGGGGCGAGGTGGAGGGCCTGGGTCGGACGAGCCGCTGGGGCAGGATGAGCGGCCTGGGCCGGGTCTTCCGCCGCGGCGGCCGGCTCGGCGTCCGTGTTTTCCAGGGTCGTGATGCGGCCGCCCAGCTCGACCAGGCAGATGCTGGCCACGACGATCAGGCCGTCCACGGAGAGCGGCAACAGATACGGCGAGGCGCCCGTCTCGCCGTACCGCGCGGCGACTCCCGCCATGTGCCAATAGGAGACCCAGGCCGCGATGCCGGCGATCGTCGCCGTCGCGATCAGGCGGGCCGCGGCCAGCCAGCGGCGGTGCACCGGGACCCGGGAGATCAGCTCGACGGTGAGCAGCAGAGCCAGCGGGGGCCAGGCGGCGATGGCCTGGCTGATCGGGTTGTCCAGCGCGTGCAGGACGTTGGCGACCACGGAGGCGGCCACCCCGAGGAACAGGGTGGCGCGAACCGCCCACCGGACGCGACGCAGGTGCTGCAGGACCACCACCGGAACAACTCCTCAGTCAGTCGAAAGGACCGACCCATCCTGACCGGTGCTGGTTACACGAACGCTCCCGGCGCGGAACCGTGTCCGGTCCGTGCCGGGAGCGTTGCGATCATGTGATCGAGTCGCGCGGCGTGTCGGCTTGACTGCCTCAGCTCTTCTTCTCGATCTGGGCCCGGAGCCGGGGGAACTCGGCCTTCGCCTTGGCCACCGTCTTGTCGTACCAGATCAGCATGCCGATGCTGCCGTCGTCGGCCCAGCTGCACAGCGCCATGGACGCCCCGCTGGCGTCGGCCGCACCGCACTTGGCGGCGCCGCCCAGCGAGCCGGTCGGCGCGGAGACGATGCTGGAGACCTTGAGGCCGCCGATGCCGAAGCTGGAGAACATCTGGTCGAGCGTCTTGGCCGGGTCGTCGACCGGGGCCTGGGCGGCGGCGACCACCACGATGTCCTGCTTGCCGACCGTGCCGTAGAGGTTGCCGATCGAGTTGGTCGCGCCCGGGTACTCGCCGAGAGCCGATTTCAGCGTGGTGGACATGCCGGCGAACTGCGCGTCCTCGAGCTTGGGGCGGCCGCCCAGCGTCTTCGGCGCCGCGATCGTGATCTTGGTGGCCGGGGCCTGCTGGGTCGGGTCGGACGTGTCCTGGGTCGCGGTCGTCGTGGGAGTGGTCGGCTCCGTCGTCGACGTGTCGGACGCGTTGTCCTTGTCCTTGTTGTTGTTCGCGATCAGGGCCACGGCCGTGCCGCCGCCGACGCACAGGACCAGAACGATGCCGATGACCGTCAGGATGATCGGCAGCGTCTTCGATTTCGGCTTGGGCGGGGTGGGCGGCGGGTAACCGGGCTGCCCGAATCCCTGCTGGGCGTAATCGGGCTGGCCGTACTGCGGCTGCCCGTACTGAGGCTGCCCGTATTCCGGCTGGCCGTACTGCGGCTGCTGGCCGTAGTCGGGCTGACCGGAGGAAGGCTGGCCGTACTGCGGCTGCTGACCATAGTCGGGCTGACCGGAGGAAGGCTGCCCGTATTGAGGCTGCCCGTACTCAGGCTGCCCGTACTGCGGCTGCCCGGACGAGGGCTGAGCCGGGTACGGCTGGGTGGGCGGGTAACCCGGCTGCGGCGGAACCGAGCCCGGTACGTCGGGATTGGGCTGACCCGGATACTGCGCGCCCTGATACGGCTGTCCCGGGTAGGGCTGGCCGGAGGAAGGCTGACCGTTGTAGGGCGGGCCGGAGTACGGCGGCTGCGACATCAGGGCTCCATCGATCGACTACACCACCTGCGAGACTATCGGGCCCCGGCAATCGGGGTCGTCCCCCGAACCGTCTTCCGGCCCACCTCCGACCGGACAAACCCACCGCATGTGCGACAACGCCCCACACCCGGGCGGGCGTGGGGCGTCGTCCATCCGACCAAAAGTTGCTCGCGGAAGGAAGTAGGTCAGGCGGGGAGACTCGCCACACCTTTCGGCAGGAACCGCTTGCCGGTGACCCGCTCGGCGACCCCGCTGCGGTCCAGGTACGGCGTCACGCCGCCCAGGTGGAACGGCCAGCCGGCGCCGAGCACCATGCACAGGTCGATGTCCTGCGCCTCGGCGACCACGCCCTCGTCGAGCATGATCCGGATCTCCTCGGCCAGGGCGGCCAGGGCCTTCTCGCGTACCTCCTCGGCCGACAACGGCGCGGAACCGCCGACCGCCAGCTTGGCCACCTCGGGGTTGATCTCGTCGTCGACCATCAGCGGCAGGCCGGCGTCGACGATCTTCTTGAGGGTCGGCGAGTCGGCGAAGCGCGAGGGGAACGCCCGGTGCAGCGTCTCGCCCACGTGGTACGCGACCGCCGGCCCGACCAGCTGCAGCAGCGCGATCGGCCGCATCGGCAGGCCCAGCGGGTCGAACGCGCTGTCGACCACATCGAGCGGGGTGCCGGCGTCGACGGCCTGGAAGACCTCGCTGGTGAAGCGGGTCAGCACCCGGTTGACCACGAACGCCGGAGCGTCCTTGACCAGCACCGACGACTTCTTCAGCTCGCGGCCCACGGCGAACGCGGTGGCCAGCGTGGCGTCGTCGGTCCGCTCGCCCTTGATGATCTCGAGCAGCGGCAGAACAGCGACCGGGTTGAAGAAGTGGAACCCGACGACGCGGGACGGGTGCTCGAGGTCGGCGGCCATTTCGGTCACCGACAGCGAGCTCGTGTTGGTGGCGAGGATCGCTTCGGGGGAGACGATCTTCTCCAGCTCGGCCCAGATCTGCTTCTTGAGGTCGAGGTTCTCGAAGACGGCCTCGATCACGAAGTCGGCGTCGGCGATCACGGACTTGTCGACCGAGCCGCTGACCAGGCCGCGCAGCTTGGCCGCGGTGCCCTCGTCCATCCTGCCCTTGGCGACCGTCTTCTCGATCTGGCCCAGCACGTAGCCGACGCCCTTGTCGACCCGGGTCTGGTCGAGGTCGGTCATGACCACCGGCACCTGCAGCCGACGCGCGAACAGCAGCGCGAGCTGGGACGCCATCAGGCCGGCGCCGACGATGCCGACCTTGGTGACCTTGCGGGCGAGCGACTTGTCGGGCACCCCGACCGGCCGCTTGGCCCGCCGCTGCACCAGGTCGAACGCGTACAGCGAGGCACGCGCCTCGTCGCCCATGATCAGGTCGGCCAGCGCCTGGGTCTCGGCCGCGGTGCCGTCCTCGAACGACGCGTCCTTGGCCAGGGCGAGCAGCTCGAGCGCCTTGTTCGCGGAGGGGACGGCGCCGTGCAGCTTCTCGTCGAGCTGCTGCTTGGCGAAGAACAGCACCCCGTCCCACATGTCCTTGTCGACCTCGGGCCGCTCGACGGTGACATCACCGTTGATCACACCCGCCGCCCACTCCAGCGACCGCTCCAGGAAGTCGGCCGGCTCGAACAGCGCGTCCGCCACGCCCAGCTCCGCCGCCTGCGCGGGCCGGAGCACCTTCTGGGTGAGCGGGTTCTGCAGCATGACCTGGGCCGCGCCGGGCGCGCCGATCAGGTTGGGCAGCAGCTGGCTGCCGCCCCAGCCCGGTACCAGGCCGATCGCGACCTCGGGCAGGCCGAGCGCCGCCGCGCCGCCGGAGACCGTGCGGTAGTGGCAGTGCAGCGCCACCTCGAGGCCGCCGCCGAGCGCCGCGCCGTTGATGAACGCAAAAGTCGGAATTGTCGAATTCTTCAGCCGGGCGAAGACGCGGTGCCCCAGCTCCCCGAGCTCGACCGCCTGCCCCCGGGATGTAATAAACGGAATGCCCGTAATGTCAGCGCCAACACAGAAAATGTAAGGCTTTCCGGTCAAGGCGATGAAGGCCGGGTCTTCCGCCGACGCCGCCGTGATCGCCGCATCCAGCGACGCCAGTCCGCCCGGCCCGAAGCTGTTGGGCTTGGTGTAGTCGAGCCCGTTGTCCAAGGTGATCAGCGCGGCCTTCTTCGCGAGGCCGGGCACCCGGACAAACCGGACGAGAGCCTTCGTCACCAACTCATTCGGGTGCTCGATGGTCACTTCGCTGCGCCTTCCCACTGAGGGTTCTCCCAGATCACGGTGCCGCCCATGCCGATGCCGATGCACATCGCGGTGAGGCCGTAGCGGACCTCGGGGTGCTCGGCGAAGTGCCGGGCCAGCTGGGTCATCAGCCGCACGCCCGAGGAGGCGAGCGGGTGACCGATGGCGATCGCGCCGCCCCACGGGTTGACCCGCGGGTCGTCGTCGGCGATGCCGTAGTGGTCGAGGAAGGCGAGCACCTGCACGGCGAACGCCTCGTTCAGCTCGAACAGCCCGATGTCGTCGATCGTCAGGCCGGCCTTCTTGCGCGCCTTCTCCGTCGACGGAATCGGCCCGTATCCCATGATCTCCGGCTCGACGCCGACAAATCCGTAGGAGACCAACCGCATCGCCACGGGCAGCCCCAGTTCGCGGGCGGATTCCTCGTCGGCCAGCAGCGCGGCGGTCGCGCCGTCGTTCAGGCCGGCGGCGTTGCCCGCGGTCACCCGGCCGTGCGGGCGGAACGGCGTCTTCAGCGTGGCCAGCTTCTCGAGCGACGTCTCGCGAGGCGCCTCGTCGACGGTCGCCAGCCCCCAGCCCTCTTCCGCGCTCCGGATCGCGACCGGCACCAGATCCGGCTGGAGCTTTCCGTCCGCGTACGCCTTGGCCGTCTTGATCTGGGAATTGAGGCCGAACCGGTCCGCGCGCTCCTTGGTGATCTCCGGGAGGCGGTCGTGCAGGTTCTCCGCGGTCGAGCCCATCACCAGCGCGGACGGGTCGACCAGCTTCTCGGCGAGGATGCGCGGGTTGGGGTCGACGCCCTCGCCCATCGGGTGCCGGCCCATGTGCTCGACACCGCCCGCGATCGCGAAGTCGTAGGCGCCCATCGCGATCCCGCCGGCCACGTTGGTCACCGCCGTCATCGCGCCCGCGCACATCCGGTCGATCGCGTAGCCGGGCACGGTCTTCGGCAGCCCCGACAGCAGCGCGGCCGTCCGCCCGATGGTGAGACCTTGATCGCCGATCTGGGTGGTGGCCGCGATCGCGACCTCGTCCACCCGCTCCGGCGGAAGCTGAGGATTGCGCCGCATCAGCTCCCGGATGCAGCGAATGACCAGGTCATCGGCGCGGGTCTCGGCATACATGCCGCCCGCCTTGCCAAATGGTGTGCGGACGCCGTCAACAAAGACGACCTCGCGTACTACACGGGGCACAGCAGCCTCCCTGCGGGCACGTTTGATAGGCGAATGCTACTCGTCAGTAACTAAGGCGTGCCACCGCCCCACGGAAATGTCACAGACCCGCTAAGACCAAGATCAAATTCATGAGGTCGTGCCTGGTTGCATGGTGCAGACCGTCGCTCCCGCCGAGGCCGGCCTGGGGCCCAGCTTCGCTGGCCCGAGGCCTTCATTCTGCGTGAGTGGCAAAACCCGAGCGGGCCCTCCCGCAACCTGGCCCGCGGCGCCGGTGGGGGCGCGGCTTCGCCGGCGTGGGCGGTTGCGCAAAACCCCCAAACCGGCGCGCGCGGCGTTGTCAGGCCGTCAGGCTGCCGGGGGCGGATCGGGGAGCACCTCGGCGAGCTGGACCGCGAGCAGCGTGATCTGCCAGTTTCGGGCGCCGAAGCCGCGCAGCGTGTCCGACACCGTCTGCGCCGAGACCTCGTCCGGCGGTGACCAGGCCAGCCGGCGGACGTAGTCGGGGCTGATCAGGTTTTCGGGCGGCAGGCGGTGCGACTCGGCGGTCGACACCACGACCCCGCGGCAGCGGGCCAGACGAGCCGCCGCGATCGGGTCGCGTTCGGCCCATCGGTGCGGCGGGGGAGGGCCGTCCATCGGCTGGTTCACCGGCAGGGCGTCGTCGGGCAGCGCGCGGGCCTCGTCGAGCGCGTCCAGCCAGACTCGGGCCAGGCGGCGGACCGACCGGCCGCCGAAACCCGGAATGGCCAGGAGCGCCCGCTCGTCCTTGGGGTCCGACTCCGCGGCCGCGACGATCGCCGAATCCGGCAGGACGCGCCCGGGGGCCGAGTCCCGGCGGGCCGCCACGCCGTCGCGGGCGTACCAGAGAGCGCGCACGCGGGACTGCGCCCGCGCACCCCGTACCCGATGAATGCCGGAGGTGCGGCGCCAGGGATCGGGCCGGACCCGGGGCGGACGGTCGGCCGAGGCCACCAGCGCGGCGAACTCCTCCGCGGCCCAGGCGGCCTTTCCCTGCCGGTCCAGCTCGGCGGCCAGATGGTCGCGCAGGTCGGTGAGCAGTTCCACGTCCAGCGCCGCGTAGGTCAGCCACGACTCGGGAAGCGGCCGGGTCGACCAGTCCGCGGCCGAGTGGTGCTTCTCCAGCGAGAACCCCAGCAGTTGCTCGGTCAGCGCGGCCAGGCCCACCCGGTCGAAGCCGGCCAGCCGGGCCGCCAGCTCGGTGTCGAACAGCCGTCGCGGCTTCATGCCCAGCTCGGCCAGGCAGGCCAGGTCCTGGCTGGCCGCGTGCAGCACCCACTCGCTCTCGGCCAGCGCGGCGTCGAGCGTGCGCAGATCATCCAGCGGCAGCGGGTCGATCAGCACCGTGCCGGCGCCGGCCCGGCGCAGCTGTACCAGGTAGGCGCGCTGGGTGTAGCGGTAGCCGGAGGCGCGCTCGGCGTCCACGGCGACCGGGCCGGCGCCGGCGGCCATGCGGGCCACGACGTCGGCCAGCTCGGTCTCGGACTCGACCGGGCGGGGGGTG
Source organism: Paractinoplanes globisporus DSM 43857 (assembly GCF_000379645.1). Classification (GTDB taxonomy): domain Bacteria; phylum Actinomycetota; class Actinomycetes; order Mycobacteriales; family Micromonosporaceae; genus Actinoplanes; species Actinoplanes globisporus. The sequence goes on along the minus strand of NZ_KB903304.1, from coordinate 169,658 downwards.
CCCTCGCGGGGGGCGGTCAGCGGGACGGCGGCGGGCAGGGGGTCGGGACCGCCAGACGTCGGGTCGGGCGGCTCGGGGAGCGGTCGTCCGTCCCCTGCCGGTTCTGGCTCGTCCCGACGGCGCAGGGGTGCTTCGTCGGTCACTCCGTAACCGTACGGGTGCACCACCCCACCGATGTGCAGCCGGGTCCCGGCGCGTCGGTTCTCGATCTAAAGCCGACTCATCCGCTGAGCCGTTCTTTCCGTACTACCTCTCGCAGCGCCGAGACCCGGGAGGCCGTGCCGGATGACCACCACGTACGACCCGTTCATCCCTGCCGACGGCACCGACCAGCACCGATACGACGGGCGGAGGCGCGCGCAGGAGCGGGAGACCGGGCCCGCGTGGGGCGCCGAGCCGCGCTGGGAGCCGCAATACCAGCAACCCCAGCAACCCCAGTTCCAGGAGTACGCCGAGCCGCACCGGCCGGCCGAGCAGCGCTGGGACTCCGAACCGCCGCGCGAACGCTGGGAACTCGAGCCGCCGCAGCAGCAGCGCTGGGAGCCGGAACCGACACCGCACCCGAGGGCGTGGCAGACCGGCACGTTCCCGGTGGCGGTCGAGCCCGAGCCGGAGCGCACCCGTTCCAGGGGTGTGGCTCCCCTGGGCGCGGCGCGGGGCAAGGTGAAGCCGCTGCTGGCCGGCCTGGTCGCGGTCCTGGCCGTGGTGGCGGGCTGGCAGGCGTACCGGATCGAGAGCATGAGCAGCTCGAACGCCTCGATGCAGTCGGTGCTGGCCGCGGAGCGGACCCGGACCGACCGGCTCGAGAAGGAGCTGGCGGGCGTCTTCGACCCCGAGGCCGTGTCGTCGAAGGTGCTGCCGAGCGTGTTCCGGGTGCGGGCCGGGGAGTTCACCGGCACCGCGTTCTCGGTCGGCACGAAGGCGGCGAACGGGCAGGCCAACCTGCTCACGAACTACCACGTCGTCGCCGAGGTGTGGACCGGCGGCGGCAAGGCGGTGACGCTGGAGCGCGGCGCCACGAAGATCAACGCGACGATCGTCAAGGTCAGCAAGGCGAAGGACCTCGCGCTGCTGCGGGCCAACCAGGAGATCGCGCCGCTCGCGGCCTCGACCGCCCAGGTCAAGCCCGGTCAGCAGGTGGTCGTGGTGGGCGCGCCGCTCGGCCTGGACGACACGGTCACCACCGGCGTGATCAGCGCCTACCGGCCGAACGACCCGGACGGACCGACGATCCAGTTCGACGCGCCGATCAACCCGGGCAACTCTGGCGGCCCGGTCGTCAACGCGAACAACCAGGTGGTCGGCCTGGCCACGGCCAAGGCGAAGGACGCCGAGGGCATCGGCCTGGCGATCCCGGTGAAGACCGCCTGCTCGACGTTCTCTGTGTGTTGAAAAGGCGCTAGCCGACGCGGTGGCGGTCGTTGAGGGCCGTCACCCCGGGCGGCGGCAGGCCGGCCGTCGAGGCCAGCATCGCGCACCAGCCGAGCAGGTGGGCGGCCGTGTCGGTGGAGGTCGGCGTCCAGGAGGCGCGCACCTCGAGGTCGGCCGTGGGCGCCGGCCCGGCCAGCTCGCCGAAGCGGGTCGACGCCGTCTGCGTGATCGTGCCGCCGATCGCCGTGTAGGCCGCCGCGTGCTGCTCGAGCGCGTCGGTCAGCCAGGTCCACGCGACCGCCGGCAGCAGCGGGTCGCCGGCCATGTCCGGCTCGAGCTCCGCCGTGACCAGCGTGACCAGCCGCAGGTCGCCGCGCCAGGCCTCGTGCCCGGCCGGGTCGTGCAGCAGGATCAGCCGGCCGCTGGCCACCTCGTCGCCGGCGCGCAGCACGGTGGCGCTCAGCGCGAACGAGTGCGGCGCCAGCCGCTGCGGCGCCGGGATCTCCTCGAGCAGGATCTCGGGTCGTGGCGCGGCCGCCCGCAACCCGGCGACGGCGCGGGCGAACGCCTCGGGGGCAGCGGAGGGGGTCGCCATGCGGGGAAGCCTATGCCGCCCAGCGGTGTCCGTCGTCGATCGCCGCGCCGACGCTCCTGCCCAATCCCGCCGCCCCGGAACGGGTCAGCCGCCGTGGCAGGATGGCGCGGTGACGTCAGTGTTGAACGATTCGCCCTTCGTCCGAGCGTGCCGCGGCCAGGATGTGCCGCACACCCCGGTCTGGTTCATGCGGCAGGCCGGTCGCTCGCTGCCCGAGTACCGGAAGATCCGCGAGGGCATCGGGATGCTGGAGTCCTGCCGGCGACCGGAACTGGTCACCGAGATCACCCTGCAGCCGGTGCGCCGGCACGGTGTGGACGCCGCGGTCCTGTACAGCGACATCGTGGTGCCGATCGCGGCGGCCGGCGTCGATCTCGACATCGTGCCCGGCACCGGGCCGGTGGTCGCCGACCCGATCCGCACCGAGAAGGACCTCGACCGGCTGCGGCCGATCACCGCCGACGACGTCTCGTTCGTGGCCGAGTCGGTGCGGCTGCTGGTCGGCGAGCTGGGCGCGACGCCGCTCATCGGGTTCGCCGGCGCGCCGTTCACGCTGGCCAGCTACCTCATCGAGGGCGGTCCCTCGCGGACCTACACCAAGACCAAGGCGATGATGTACGGCGAGCCGGGTCTCTGGCACGCCCTGCTCACCCGGCTCTCCGGGATCACGCTCGCGTTCCTGCGTACCCAGATCGAGGCCGGGGTCAGCACGGTCCAGCTCTTCGACTCGTGGGCCGGCGCGCTGTCCGAGGCCGACTATCGCGAGTACGTGCTGCCGCACTCGCGCGAGGTGCTGGCCGGCCTGTCCGCCACCGGCGTGCCGCGGATCCACTTCGGCGTGGGCACGGCGGTGCTGCTGAAGGCGATGGGCGAGGCCGGCGCCGATGTGGTCGGCGTCGACTGGCGTACCCCGCTCGACCAGGCCACCCAGCTGATCGGACCGCGTCGCGCGGTCCAGGGCAACCTCGACCCCGCGGTGCTGTTCGCCTCGTGGGACGTCGTCGAGCGGGAGGCCCGGCGGGTGCTCGACCAGGGCCGCGCCGCCCCCGGCCACATCTTCAACCTGGGCCACGGCGTGCTCCCCGACACCGACCCGGCCATGCTCACCCGCCTGGTGGAGCTGGTACACAAGGTCTCCGCCCGGTAAGGGCTCACACTCACCGACCCCGGTGGCCACCGGGGTCGGTGGCCTGGGATGGTGGATGACGTGCGGAAGCGGGTTGCGGTCATCGGCGGCGGTATCGCCGGCCTGGCCGCCGCGCTGCGCCTGCGGGACCTCCTGCCGGCCGGCGCCGACCTCATCGTGTACGAGCAGAGCGGCGTCCTCGGCGGCAAGCTGCGCACCGGCGAGCTGGGCGGTCTGCGGGTCGAGCGCGGCGCCGAGTCGTTCCTGACCTCCGGCCCCGAGGGCGGCGAGTCCGCGGCCGTCGCCCTCGCGAAACGGCTCGACCTCGGTCCGTCCCTCGTGCACCCGGCGACCGTGCCGGCCGCGCTCTCGATCGGGGGCCACCTCACGCCGATCCCGGGCGGCACGCTGGTGGGCGTACCGGCCGATGTGAGCAATCTCGGCGGCGTGGCGCACCCGGACGCCGGCCGTGACCACGACGAGGGCCGCCCGTTGCTCGCCGCAGGCGAAGATGTGGCCGTCGGCGCGCTGGTGCGCGAGCGGTACGGCGACCAGGTGGTGGACCGGCTCGTCGACCCGCTGCTCGGCGGGGTGTACGCGGGCCGCGCCGACCGCCTGTCGCTCGAGGTCACCATCCCGCAGCTGGCCGAGACCGCCCGGGTCGAGCACACCCTGCGGGCCGCAGTGCGAGCCGCGCAGGCGAAGCGCAACCGCGCCCCCGGGCCGGTCTTCACGGCGGTCGACGGCGGCATGACCCGGCTTGTGGCGGCGGCGGCCGCGGCGAGTGGCGCCCGCATCAGCCTGGGTCTCCCGGTCCGCGACATCTCCCGCACCGCGCACGGCTGGCGGCTGCTGCTGGGCCCGGCGCCCTTCCCGCAGACCGACGATGTGGACGCGGTGGTGCTCGCGGTGCCCGCTCGACCGGCGTCCCGGCTGCTCGCGGGCCTCTCGGCCGAGGCGGCCGAGGCGGTGGGCGTGCTCGACTACGCGAGCGTGGCCCTGGTCGGGATGGCGCTGCCGCCGGGGACGCCGCTGCCGGAACTGTCCGGGTTCCTGGTGCCGCCGAGCGAGGGCACGCTGGTCAAGGCGGCGACGTTCTTCACCCGCAAATGGCCGCACCTCGCCGACTCGGCGGGCCCGGTGATCGTGCGCGCCTCGCTGGGTCGCGCGGGGGAGCAGGAACGGCTGCAGTTCGACGACGAGGTGCTGCTCGAGCGGGCGCTGCGCGAGCTGGGCGAGCTGATCGGCGACGAGTTGCCGCCGCCGGCCGCGTCGTGGATCCAGCGGTGGGGCGGTGGCCTCCCGCAGTACGCGCCGGGACACCGGGAGCGGGTGGCGTTCGCGCGGGCCGCGCTGCCGCCGGGTCTGGCGCTGGCCGGCGCGGCCTTCGACGGCGTGGGCATCCCGGCCTGCATCGCCAGTGGCGAGCGCGCGGCCGAAGACGTGAGCAAGGCGATGGAAGGGTGAGTTGATGAGCGAGCAGACGAACGCGGCCAGGATCAACGAGCTGAACGCGACCATCCGGTACACGATGTGGTCGGTGTTCCGGGCCGCGACGCCGCTGCCGCCGCTGCGCGACGAGCTGGCCGGCGAGGTCGACGGCCTCTTCGACCAGCTGACGGGCAAGGACGTCACGATCCGCGGCACCTACGACGTGTCCGGCCTGCGCGCCGACGCCGACCTGATGATCTGGTGGCACTCCGGCTCGCCGGACGCGCTGCAGGAGGCGTACGGGCTGTTCCGCCGGACCGCCCTGGGCCGGCACCTGGCGCCCGTCTGGTCGCAGATGGCGCTGCACCGGCCGGCCGAGTTCAACAAGAGCCACCTGCCGGCGTTCCTGGCCGGCGAGGAAGCGCGCTCGTACATCTGCGTGTACCCGTTCGTCCGCTCCTACGAGTGGTACCTGCTGCCCGACGAGGACCGGCGGTTCATGCTGGCCGAGCACGGGAAGATGGCGCGCGGGTACCCCGACGTCCGGGCGAACACGGTGGCGTCGTTCGCGCTCGGCGACTACGAGTGGATGCTCGCGTTCGAGGCCGACGAGCTGCACCGGATCGTCGACCTGATGCGTGACCTGCGGGCGTCGACGGCGCGGCGGCACGTGCGCGAGGAGGTCCCGTTCTACACGGGCCGCCGCCGGTCGGTCAGCGAGCTGGTTGCGGCGCTGCCCTGACCATGGGTATGTGCGGAATGCCGTCTTCGTCAAATTCCGGACCGTTCTGTTCGTATCCGAATTTGGCGTAATAATCCCCGAGGTGCGCCTGGGCATTCAGCACGCTCGGGCGATCACCGATGACGTTCAATGCCTCGGCGATCAGGCGGCCGGCCAGCCCAGTGCCGCGGGCGGCCGCCGCGGTCACCACGCGGCCGATCCGCGGCGTGCCGTTTATGTCCAAGATTCGCACGTACGCCGCGACCTCGCCCGCCCGTTCGATCCACAAATGCCGGGTGTCCGGCGCGGGGTCGAGCCCGTCGATGTCGAGGTAGACGCAGTCCTGCTCGACCACGAAAACCTCGCTCCGCAGCTTCAGGATCGCGTAGAGCGTGGTCGTGGCGAGCTCGTCGAAGGATGCCGAGCGCAGGTCGCCCGCGGGTGCCGGTCGCATTGGCCGATCGTATTGCGGCGCGCCGTCACCCGTATCGTGGCCGCCCGTTGTAGGGATAGAAGCCCGAGCTGTGCGTATTCGGCTTTGCGTGGAGGTCTTCATGATCAAGAAGAGCAGGCTGTTCGGCAACAAGACCCGGGTTACCTTCTGCCTCCCGGCGGACGCCCCCTCCGGACCGGTCAGTGTCGTCGGCACGTTCAACGGGTGGGAGCCGGGCGCGCACGAACTCAAGCCGCGCCGCGACGGGACGCGTACGGTCAGCGTGCCGCTGTCCCCGGGCCACTACTCGTTCCGCTATCTGGCCAGCGACGGCGTGTGGCTCGACGACGAGTTCGCGGACGCGGTCGGCCCGCACGGCAGCGAACTCCGTTTGTAGCCGAAAGCCGGAAATTTCCTCATCTCTGGTTAATCATGGCGGCATGACCACCATGTACGAGACCTCGGACCTGCACAAGCGCGTCGCGCGGTACGAGGCCGCGCTGGATGAGCTGCGCGCGGCGCATCAGGACATCCGGAACATTCTGGTCGACCAGGTGCTCTACGAGCGGTGGCAGCAGATCGGCGCCGAGCTCGGGTTCGCGGCCGCCGCGTCGGCGCAGGCCGGCGCGCAGCCCAATCAGCAGATGTCGGAGGCGTGGGCCGGCTGAGACACTCCGTCGTCGTCACCCTCCTGCCACCGGGGTGACGCCGGCGGAGGCGCTAGTTTTGCTGGCATGGCTGTCGACACCCAGTACGAGGACCTGCTGCGCCGGGTCCTGGAGACCGGAACCCCGAAGTCCGACCGCACCGGCACCGGCACGGTGAGCCTGTTCGGCGAGCGCCTGCGGTACGACCTGTCCCAGGGCTTCCCGCTGATCACCACGAAGCGGACGCACTTCAAGTCGATCGCCGTGGAGCTCCTGTGGTTCCTGCGGGGCGACAGCAACGTGGGCTGGCTGCGCGACCAGGGCGTCACCATCTGGGACGAATGGGCCGACGATTCCGGCGAGCTCGGCCCGGTCTACGGCGTGCAGTGGCGCTCGTGGCCGATGCCCGACGGCAGCCATGCCGACCAGATCACCGGCGTTCTCGAGACGCTCCGGCAGAACCCCGACTCCCGCCGGATGATCGTTTCGGCCTGGAACGTGTCCGACCTGCCCGAGATGGCGCTCGCGCCGTGCCACGCGCTGTTCCAGTTCTACGTGGCCGACGGGAAGCTGTCCTGCCAGCTCTACCAGCGCAGCGCCGACCTGTTCCTCGGCGTGCCGTTCAACATCGCCAGTTACGCGCTGCTGACCCAGTTGGTGGCGCAGCAGGTCGGCCTGGGCCTCGGTGACTTCATCTGGGTCGGCGGCGACTGCCACATCTACAACAACCATGTCGAGCAGGTCACCGAGCAGCTGAGGCGCACGCCGTTCGAGTTCCCGACGCTCGAGATCGCGAAGGCGCCGTCGCTCTTCGACTACAAGTACGACGACTTCACGCTGGTGAACTACCAGCACCACCCGGCCCTGAAGGCGCCGGTGGCGGTGTGACCGTACACATGATCTGGGCCGAGGCCCGCGACCGTGTGATCGGGTCGGCCGGCACCATCCCGTGGCGGCTCCCCGGCGAACAGGCCATGTTCAAGGAGCGCACGATGGGCGCCACCATCGTCATGGGCCGCGCCACGTGGGAGTCGCTGCCCCGGCGCCCGCTTCCCGGCCGGCGGAACGTGGTGCTCACCCGCGACGCTTCCTACGCCGCGCCGGGGGCGGCCGTCGTGCACTCGATCGACGAGGTCGACTCCGCGGAGGACGTCTGGGTGATCGGCGGAGAGGCGATTTACGCCCTGTTTCTCCCGAAAGCCGACCATATCCTCCGTACCCGTATAGATCTGGACGTGGCGGGGGATACGCGCGCCCCGGCGCTGGGCACCGAGTGGGTGGTCACGATCACGACCGGCTGGCAGAACGCTCCCAACGGCCTACGATACGTAACCGAGGAGCTGACGCGCGCCTGATCCCGTGGGAGGTGCGATGTCGCGACTGACAATCTCGGTGGTCGCGCCGATGTACGACGAGCGAGCCGTCCTGGACCAGTTCGCGGCCCGGCTGCGCCCGGTCCTCGACGGGCTCGGCGAGCCGTACGAGGTGATCGCCGTGGACGACGGCAGCCGCGATGCCACGGTGGCCCGCCTGTTGCAGCTTCGCGCCGACTGGCCCAACCTGCGGGTCCTCTCGCTGCGGCGGAACGTGGGCCACCAGGCGGCTCTCTCGGCCGGGTTGCACGCGGCGTCCGGCGACTGGGTGGTCAGCATCGACGCCGACCTGCAGGATCCGCCGTCGGTCATCGCCGAGATGCTGGCCGCGGCCCGTTCGCGGGGCGTCGACGTCGTTTACGGCGTACGGGCGGATCGTCGCTCTGATTCGGTCTTCAAGCGCGGCACGGCGTCGCTCTACTACCGCCTGATGCGCCGTCTGGCCGGGCCCTGGGTGGGCGACCAGGCCGGCGACTTCCGGCTGATGAGCCGGGCCGTGGTGGACGTGCTCAACGACCTGCCCGAGCAGCGTCCCGTGTACCGCCTGGTGGTGCCGTCGCTCGGGTTCGCCGCGGCGGAGGTGCCGTACACCCGCGCGCCGAGAGCGGCCGGCGAGACGAAGTACCCGCTCGGCAAGATGATCCGGCTGACGCTGGACTCCATCACCGGCTTCTCGGCGGCCCCGCTGCGCATCGCCACCTGGCTCGGCATGATCAGCTTCCTGGTGTGCCTGGCGCTGATCGTGGGCGGTTTCGCGGCCTGGGCGGCGGGCGGCACGGTCCCGGGCTGGACGTCGCTGTACATCGCCGTGCTGCTGCTCGGCGGCATCCAGCTGATCTGCCTGGGCCTGCTCGGCGAGTACATCGGGCGGATCTATGCCGCCACCCAGAACCGCCCGCCCTACCTGGTCGCCTTCGACACCAGTACCGACAATGGTTTCGACACCGGTGACGACGGCCTCGAGCTCAGGCGATCGCCTGCCACCAGCCATCCACCGCCGGCGGATTGTCGACGTCAACCCGCTCGCCAGGCCGAGGTATAGCCAGGCGGACGTCGCGGGCCTTGGCCTCGGCCCAGGCGCGGTTAGCGGGCTCGGGCCACTCGTGCAGGGCCAGGTTGAACGTGGCCCAGTGCACCGGGATCATCAGACCGCCGCGGACATCCTGGTGGGTGGCGACGCCGTCCTCCGGGATCATGTGGATGTCGGGCCAGGCATCGCCGTACGCGCCGATCTGGATCAGGGTGACGTCGAACGGCCCGTGCTTCTCGCCGACCTCGGCGAAGCCCGGGAAGTAGCCGGTGTCGCCCGAGTAGAAGACCCGCCGCGACGGCCCGTTGATGACCCAGCTGGTCCAGAGCGTCTCGTCCCGGGTGAAGCCGCGCCCGGAGAAATGCCGGGCGGCGGTGGCGATGAACTCCAGGCCGGCGACCTTGGCCTGCTCGTTCCAGTCGAGCTCGATGATGCGGGTGGCCGGAACGCCCCACCGCTCGAGATGAGCCCCGACGCCGAGCGGCACCAGGAACGGCGCGGCCTGCAGGTCCACGAGGTTTTGGATGGTCTCCATGTCGAGGTGGTCGTAGTGGTCGTGGGAGATCAGCACGGCGTCGAGCGGCGGCAGGTCGCGCAGGGCGACCGGCGGCTCGTGCAGGCGTTTCGGCCCGGAGAGGCGACTGGGCGAGCAGCGCTCGCTCCAGACCGGGTCGAGCAGCACCCGGCGTCCCTCGATCTCGACGAGCGCCGAGGAGTGCCCGTACCAGGTGATGTGCAGGCCCTCGGCGTCCAGCCCGGGGTCCGGGCTCACGAGCGGGATGGGCAGCCGGGGGTGCCGGGACTCCCGGTCCCGGAACGCGGCCACCGCCAGGCGGGGCATGGACGAGGGCATCAGCTCGGTGGCCGGGACGGAATTGCGGAACTTGCCCCCCGCGAACTGCGGCGAGGCCAGGACGCGAGCCAGCCGATCGCCCTTGGCCTTCCCGCCCATCTGCCGCGGGATGTCCCTGGCCACCCACGCCGCCGCCCCTGCCAGGGCCAGCGCCACCAACGCTCCGGTACGTCCTCGCTTCGCCATCTGCCCAGTCTGACGAACTGACCTGGGGATCCGCCAGCCGCGCAACCACGATGCCACCGTCCGGCCCGGTGACTATCGACACCCATCACAATCCTCAGATCCAGCGGCCGTACGCCGGGCGGCGGTCGGTAACGTTGCCGGGCATGGACGAATCGCGGGCCCGCCGGCTCTTCGGGGAGAGCCTGGTCGCACCGGGTGACCTCGCCTCCAGCCCGTTCCGGGTCGACCGGGACCGGATCGTCAGCTCACCGTTCTTCGCGCGGCTGGCGGGCGTCACCCAGGTGATCAGCCCGGGCGGGGCCGGAAGCCTCGTGCACAACCGGATGACGCACAGCCTGAAGGTCGCGCAGGTGGCACGGGCGATCGCCGAGCGGGTGACCGTCGCCGACAAGTCCGATCTGTCGGAGAAACTGGGCGGCTGCGACCCCGACGTGGTCGAGGCGGCGTCGCTCGCGCACGACCTCGGGCACCCGCCGTTCGGGCACCTCGGCGAGCGGGTGCTCGACCAGCTGGCCCGGCAGCGGCTGCGGATCCCGGACGGATTCGAGGGGAACGCGCAGTCGTACCGGATAGTGACCAGCACGGAGATCCGGGGGCAGGCGACGATCGGGCTCAACCTGACCAACGCGGTGCGGGCGGCGATCCTGAAATACCCGTGGACCCGGCACGGCGACGCGCGGTTCATGGAGCCGCCGCCGCGGGGGGCCGCGGCGCCGCCGGACGACCCGGACGGCGGCTCGGCCAAGTTCGGCGCGTACCTGACCGAGGTCGACGACATGCTCGCCGCCCGGGAACCGTTCGCGGGGCGGGTCGCGGCGTGGCAGCAGACGGTCGAGGCCTCGGTGATGGACACGGCGGACGACATCGCGTACGCCATCCATGATCTTGAGGATGTGCACCGGGTCGGCGTGCTCCAGCAGGGCGCGGTCGCGACGGAGTTGATGTCGTGGCAGCGCTGGGGGCCGGCCACCGACCTGGACCGGGCCGGCGGCGCGATCGAGTCGCTGCGCCGCCAGCTGCACCGCAAGGACGGGTGGATGGCCGACGACGAGGCGTTCGCGGCCGCCGTCGAGCTGGTGCGGGCCGAGCTGGTCGACGGGCTGCTGGCCCGGCCGTTCGACGGGTCGCTGGAGGCGGAGGCGCAGGTGGCGGCGTTCTCGGCGACCTGGACGCGGCGGCTGGTCGAGTCGGCCGAGCTGGTCGAGCAGCCGGCCGTGCGCTCGGGGCACGTGCAGCTGGCCACCGCGCAGTGGCACGAGGTGCAGGTGCTCAAGTTCGTGCAGAACCGGTTCGTGCTGGCCCGGCCGGACCTGGCGCTGCACCAGCGGGGGCAGGCGAGGCTGCTCGCCTCGCTGGTGGAGGCGCTGCTGTCCTGGCTCACCGACCCCGACGAGGCGGAGCGCATCCCGCGGCGGCTGGGCGACCTGGTCGAGCTGGCCGAGACCGAGCTGCCGGAGGGGACGCCGGACCGGCTCGGGCAGGCCCGCGGGCGCGCGGTGATCGACTTTGTGGCCGGGCTGACCGACAACCAGGCGGTGGCGCTGATGGAGGCGCTGACGGGGCACTCGCGGCAGCTCTGGACCGATGCTTTCGTCCTCTAGGGCGCTGCGGGTCTTCGGCTTGGCCTTGATTGTGGGGTCGCTCGGCCTCGCCTTCGCGATCCGGCTGGTGACCGGGACGGCGGTCGAGACGACCGGGCTGCTGGAGCAGATCTCGGGCACGGCGCTGTACGCGTCCGCGTTCTACGGCGGACTGCTGGTGCTCTGGCCGCGAGGTCGTGCGGTCGTGCTCGGGCTGATCTCGATCGGGTTCTGCTGGGCGGTCGAGTTCTTCCAGCTCAGCAGTGTTCCGGCCGCGTTGTCGGCGCACAGCGTGGTGGCGCGGCTCGTGCTCGGGCGCAGCTTCGATCCGTACGATTTGGTGTGGTATGTCGTGGGTGTGCTTCTCGCGATGGCTCTCCATCACTTGACGTTATGCAGGTCCGAGACTGCATAATGGGGTCGTGAGCGGTGACATGGACCGGGTGTTCCGGGCGCTCGCCGATCCCTCTCGGCGGCGCCTGCTCGACAGCCTGCGGAAAGACGATGGGCAGACGCTCGGGCAGCTGTGCGGTCAGCTCGAGATGGCGCGGCAATCGGCCACCCAGCATCTCGCCGCTCTCGAAGAGGCGAACCTGATCAGCACGGTCCGTCGCGGCCGGGAGAAGCTGCACTACCTCAACCCGGTCCCGATCTACGACATCCTGCAGCGATGGCTCGCGCCGTTCGAGCAGCCCCGGCTGCGGACGCTGGCGGCCATCAAGCAGAGTGCGGAGGAGCTCGACATGACCGACAAGCCCGACTACGTGTACGTGACGTACATCCAGAGCACGCCTTCGCGCGTGTTCCAGGCGCTGACCGACGCCGATCTGACCGCCGATTACTGGGGCCACTCGAACGTCTCGGACTGGCAGCCCGGCTCGACATGGGAGCACGTGCGGACCGACGGCTCCGGGATCGCCGACGTCGTGGGCAAGGTGCTCGAGTCGACCCCGCCCTCCCGCCTGGTGATCACCTTCGAGGAGCCCGGGGCCTCGGAGCCGGCGCCCGGCGGCCCGTCCCGGGTCACCTTCGACATCGAGCCCTACCAGGACATCGTCCGCCTGACCGTGATCCAGGAAAACCTGGCCGACGATGAGGCGTTCCGCGCGATCTCGCACGGCTGGCCGGCCGTCATGGCCAACCTGAAGTCCCTGCTCGAGACCGGCCACGTGCTGTCGCAGCCGCCGTGGGAGATGCACGCGGATCTCCGCGCGGCCCAGATGGCGAAGCAGGGCTGACTTTCCTCTGCCCGGCTTCCGCCCGGCTTCGGTCCGGCTTTGGCCCGGCTTCCGCCCGCAGCGAACGTGATGGCAGCAAACGCTGTAACGGTGTAATCCTGTAATCACGTTCGCAAGGGGAGGTTGGAATGCGTTTTCGTCCCGCACCACCGGGAGGCCGTGCCGAGCCACCCAACGCCGATGACGCCGCCGCCTGGGTGACCGGCGCCGTTCCCGACGGTTGGTTCACCGAGCGCCCCGAGATCGTCGTGGACCGCGACGAGATCATCATCTGGGCCCGAGTGCCCGAGCCCGACCTGGGCCCGGACGCCACCGACGCCGACCGGGCAGCCGCCCAGGCCGGCCGCATCAATCAGTTCCGCGAGGACACCCGAGACGACCGCATTAGGGTCGCCCGCCAGATCGAGCACCACTACCAGCGCAAGGTCGCCTGGGGCATCCGCTGCGGCGACACCAACGAGTTGTTCACCCACCTGGCCGCTCCTGTAATGACGCGCCTGCGCCAGCCCGAGCGCCAGATCCTCGACACCCTGGTCGACGCCGGCGTTGCCCGCTCCCGCTCCGAGGCCCTGGCCTGGTGCGTGAAGCTGGTAGGCCAGCACACCGAGGAGTGGCTGGCCGACCTACGCCAGGCCATGACCAAGGTCGACGAACTCCGCCGCCAGGGCCCCAACACCATCTGACCCACCAATACCGCCACCGCGGGCCGCCGGCCGATGCCGACGGCCCGCACGCGCATCCGAAGTTTGCGGTCACGCTCGCGTCGCGCCCGCCCGGTTTTCGGTCACGCCCGCGCGTCCCGCCCGCCCGGGGTTGCGGTCACGCCCGCGCGTCGCGTCACGCCCGCCGGGGTTCGGTCACCCGCGTCGCGCCCGGCGCCCGGCCCCAGCCGCCACGACGGTCACCCGGGGTTGCGGTCACGCCGCGTCGCGTCGCGCCCGCGGGGTTGGCGTCACGGCCGCGTCGCGTTACGCGCCACGCCCGCGCGGTCGCAGCGGTGGGCGCGGGCGGCGGGTGGGTCGTGGCGGCGGGTTGGGGCGATGGCGGGGGTGGTGATCGGCGGCCGTTAGGGTGGGCGGCGTGTTGCGTGAGGTTACGGCGCTGCGGTATGTCACGCCGCTGCGGGAGGGCGGGTCGCTGCCCGGGGTGGTCGAGGCCGACGACCTGGGGACCTATGTCGTGAAGTTTCGCGGGGCGGGGCAGGGGCCCAAGGCGCTGGTGGCCGAGGTGATCTCGGGGGAACTGGGACGGCGGTTAGGGCTGCCGGTGCCCGACCTTGCGGTGGTGCACCTGGACCCGATCGTCGCGCGGGCGGAGCCGGACGAAGAGGTCCAGGAGCTGATCAAGGCGAGCGCGGGGGCGAACCTGGGCATGGACTTCCTGCCGGGGGCCCTCGGATACGACCCGATCGCGCACCCGGTCGACCCGGCGCTGGCGTCGCGGGTCATCGCCTTTGACGCGTTCGTCGAGAACGTCGATCGCAGCTGGCGCAACCCGAACCTGCTGATCTGGCACAACGCCCTCTGGCTGATCGACCACGGGGCCACCCTTTACTTCCACCACAACTGGCCGCGGGCCGCGAGCGTGGTGCATCGGCCGTACAAGTGGGACGACCACGTGCTCAAGCCGTACGCCACGGCGCTGGCGACGGAGGGGCCCGCGCTCGCCGAGCGGGTGACGCCCGGCCTGCTGGCCGAGGTTGTGGCCCTGGTGCCGGACGAATGGCTCGACGACGGCGATCGCGACGCCTATCTGAACCACCTGTCGGAGCGGGCCGCGCAGCCAGAGGCGTGGCTGCCATGAGAATCCCGTACGAGTACGCCATCATTCAGGCCTGCCCTCGGATCGAACGCGGTGAGCTGATCAATGTCGGCGTGATGCTTTACAGCCAGCGCCTGGACTTTCTGGCGGCGCGCACGCACCTGCACGAGGAGCGGCTGCGCTGCCTCGACCCGGAAGCCGACGTGGACGCGATCGCGGCCGCCCTCGCCTCGTGGGAGGCCACCTGCACCGGCGCCGGCGCGGCGGCCGAGATGAAGCCGGGCGAGCGGTTCCGCTGGCTGGTCGCCCCGCGCAGCACGATCCTGCGGGCCGGCCCGGTGCACATGGGCCTCGCCGCCGACCCGTCCGCCGAACTGGATCGCCTGCTCGAACTGCTGGTGCGATAGCCGACCCGCGGCTTGGCGACCCGCCCAGCTCAGGTGGCGGACGGCCCCGGTCAGGCGGCGCGCCGCCCACGTCAGGTGCGCGCCGCCGTGCCAACTGACGCGGCGTCGCGCGCCAGCCGGGTCCGGCCGCGCACCGGCAGGGTCAGGTCGAATGTCGCCCCGGGTCAGCTGGCGTGCCGCCTTCGGGTCAGCTGGCGTGCCGCCCTGGGTCAGGTGGCGCGACGGCTGGGTCAGGGCCGGGCGGCGGCCGGGTCAGGGTCGCGGCGGCCGGGTCAGGTGGTGGGCTCTCGGCGTAGGTCGGCCTGGGACTCCGGGGCCACGGGGGAGGCGCAGGTTACGTGGGTGCCGGGGTGCAGGCGGGGGTCGGTGGCGTAGTGCTCGGCCAGCTTGCGTTCGGCGGTGGTGTCGCCGGCGTCGGCGGACTGGAGCAGGTCGGCTATCTCGTCGATCAGGGTCAGGTCGCCGGTCAGTTCGCGGGACATGCCGCCCCACAGGTCCCACAGCAGGAGCTCGTCGCCGTGGCGGTGGGCCAGTTCGGTGATGACGTAGTTGCGGACGAACCAGTCGCCGCGGACGTCGTCGAGGCCGGGGTCGACGCCGAACTGGTTGACGTCGATCTCGCCGCGACGGTAGGACGACCAGACCTGCGAGGCGGGGCGCAGGCCGCCGGGGGCTAGCCGGACGTCGGCCACGTCGATCTGGGTGTCGGTGGCGACCCAGCGGGCGCCGTCCCAGTACTCCGCGACGACGTGGTCGTAGTGCCAGTGCGGGTCCAGGTAGTCGGCGAAGCCGATGCGGCTGCGGGCCGGGATGCCCTTGTGCCGCAGGGCCGAGACGGTGAGCAGCGTGAAGTCGCGGCAGCAGCCGACGATGCGCTGCTCGGGCGGGCGCGGCTCGGCCAGCGGCGTGTCGAAGCGGCGGCGGTCGGCGTCGAGCAGGCGGTCGGCCCAGCGGCTGTCGATCTCGGTGAGGCGGTCGGGCGGGAACGGGATGCCGGACGCGCGATAGTGGACGACGATGTTGCGGATCACCTCCCCGATGCCGCCGGGGTCGTCGGGCAGCGCGTCGAAGAGGGGCGCGTGGGCGCGCGGGTCGGAGAACCGGGTCTGTCGGGTGTAGTCCATGTTCACTCCTGGATCGGTTGGGCCACGTGCACGAAGGGGTCGGTGCCGGAGATCTGGTCCCAGTCGTTCAGGTAGATCTCGCGCTCGGGGCCGCTCGGCACGAGCCCGTGCCGGAGGGCGTGGGTGGAGACGGCCTCGTAGGCGTGCATGATGCGCGGATAGAAGGCGTCGTCGCGGGCGACGGTCGTGTAGACCTCGCGGTGCGCCGGCTCGACGCGGATGACGATCTCGCCGGTCGGCTCGGCGGCGCCGGTGAACGGCAGGCAGACCTCGATCGCAGCGTCGTTGTCGGGGGTGACCGGGCCGTGGTACAGCACCCAGAACTCGGGCGTGGTGACGGCGCGCTGCTGGTCGAGGTGGTTGCGGATCGCCCACTCGCAACTGCGCATCGTCTGGACGAGGGTGTTCTGGTACACCTCGACGCACACACTGGCGACCTTGGTGGTGGGGACATCGCGGGCACTCACCTCGTACGTCTGCTCGGGGGAAATGACGCCGTGCGCGAGCTGACCGCGGAGCCAGGCCACGCTGCCACGCCGGTTTTGCATGATCGCCTCCTGAGCGGCCCACCAGCGGTCGAGACGCAGCACGGCCTCGTCGTCGGGCGCGTCGAGCACCTCGGGCATCACCGACAGCGGCATCTCGACGCGACGCAGCAGGCTGATGCGCCGGGCACGGTCGAACTGGTCGGCGCGATATCGGCGATAGCCAGTGGCCGGATCGACGGAGTCGGCCCGCAGCAGGCCGGAGACGTCGTAGAGCCGGAGCGCCTTGACCGACAGCCCGGCCCGGCGGCCGAACTCACCGATGGAGAGCGTTTCGAGGTGGCGGGTGGTCATGGATTGAAGTCTGGACTCTCCCCTTGGGGGAGAGTCCAGACCTGTGGACAACGAAGTGGCCTGTGGACAAGGGGCTACCGGATCGCGGCGGAACGGGCAGACTGGGTCCCATGGATCTGCCGATCAACCCGCCAGTCAAGCCGATGCTCGCGAAACCCGTCGCGGAGATTCCGCCCGGGCAGGTGTACGAGCCGAAGTGGGACGGCTTCCGCTCGATCATCTTCCGCGACGGCGACGAGGTGGAGATCGGCAGTCGCAACGAGAAGCCGATGACCAGGTACTTCCCCGAGGTCGTGCGGGCCGTGCTGGCCAACTTCCCGGAACGGGCGGTGATCGACGGCGAGGTGATCGTGGCCGACACCGAGCGCAACACACTCGACTTCGAGGCGCTGCAACAGCGCATCCATCCCGCCGCGAGCCGGGTCAAGCTGCTCAGCGAGCAGACGCCGGCCAGCTTCGTGGCGTTCGACCTGCTGGCGATCGGCGACGAGGACCTCACCGAGCGGCCCTTCGGGGAGCGCCGGGAACGGCTCCTCAACGTACTGAAGGATGCGCAGCCACCGGTGCACATCACCCCGGCCACCGACGATCTTCCGACCGCGCGGCGGTGGTTCGCGGAATTCGAGGGCGCCGGGCTCGACGGCTTGATCGCGAAGGGTCGCGACCTCACCTATCAGCCCGACAAGCGGGTCATGACCAAGATCAAACATAAGCGTACGGCGGACTGTGTCGTCGCCGGGTACCGCGTGCACAAGTCCGGCGAGGACCGGATCGGCTCGCTGCTGCTCGGCCTCTATGACGAGCGTGACGTGCTGGTCTCGGTCGGCGTGATCGGCAGTTTCCCGATGGCGGTCCGCGAGGAGCTGTTCCGCGAGATGCAGCCGCTGGTCACGACGTTCGAGGGGCACCCGTGGGACTGGGCGGCCCACGAGCAGGGCGAGCGCACCCCGCGCAAGAACGAGTACAGCCGGTGGAACAACGGCAAGGACCTCTCGTTCACCCCGCTGCGGCCGGAGCGGGTGGTCGAGGTGCGCTACGACTACATGGAGGGCATCCGATTCCGGCACACGGCGCAGTTCGAGCGGTGGCGCACCGATCGCGAGCCCAGCTCATGCACGTTTGAGCAGCTGGAACGGCCTGTGCAGTTCAATCTGGCCGAGGTGCTGACCAGCCGCTGAGAAATCTTGTCGGACCGAGCGGTTAACCTCGGACCCGCAAGTACAGCCGTCGAAAGGCCCTCATCGTGCCGCGTCGCCTCCGCCTGGTCGCCGGACTCCTGCTCGCGACGGTTCTCGCCGTCGCCGGGTGCACCGTGCCCACGTTCGCACCGGACGGGTCGGGCGAGTCCACGCCGGCCGCCGGCGGCTCGGCCGTGCCCAGCGGCACCGCCGACTGGCAGGACTGCTCCGACATCCCGCAAAAGCTGGTCGGCACCGCGGCCAAGGGGATGACCTACGACTGCGCCACCGTCGACGTGCCGCGCGACTGGAACGACAAGGGCTCCGGCGAGACGTACGGCATCTCGATGATCCGCGTCCGGTCGAAAACGCAGAAGAACCGCATCGGCTCGCTCCTGATCAACCCCGGCGGCCCCGGCGGCTCCGGTGTCGACCTGGCGGTCTACCTGTCCTTCGGCGAGGCGCTCGGCGGCCTGCCCACCGAGATCACCGACCGGTTCGACATCCTCGGCTTCGACCCGCGTGGCGTCGGCCGCTCCGACCCGGTCAAGTGCATCAGCGACGCCGACCAGGACGCGAACTTCGGCTCCCCGCCCGACCCGGTCACCCAGGCCCAGTTCGACAGCTTCGTCGCGCTGAACAAGAAGATCGTGACCGGCTGCGGCAACAAGTACGGCGACCAGCTCGTCACGTTCTCCACCGAGCAGGCCGCCAAGGACATGGACTCGATCCGCACGGCGGTCGGCGACGAGAAGCTGACCTACCTGGGCTTCTCCTACGGCACGCTGCTCGGCGCGACCTACGCCCAGCTGTTCCCCACGCACATCCGGGCCATGGTGCTCGACGGCGCGGTCGACCCCAAGCAGACGTACGTCCAAGGGTCCGAGACGCAGGCGAAAGGCTTCGAGCGCGCGTTCACGAACTTCAGCAACTGGTGCCGGCAGACGCCGGCGAAATGCCCGATCGCGCCCGACGCGCGCAAGGCGGTAAACGACGCCATGGCCGCCGCCGAGAAGAACCCCGTGCCGTACGAGGACGGCCGCAAGGCGACCCCAGGCTGGATCTTCCTGGCCGTGATCTCGTCGCTCTACACGGAGTCGGGCTGGGCGGCGGTGGCCGGGGCGGTGTCCGCGCTCAAGGAGGGCAACGCCAAGGGCATCTTCAACCTCGCCGACCAGTACGCGGAACGCGAGCCCAACGGCGAGTACAGCAACCTGTTCGATGCGAACCTCGCGGTGAACTGCTCCGACACCAAGGATGTGCCGAGCGTCGACGAGATCCGCAAGCTGCAGGGGGAGTGGCGCACGAAGTACCCGATGTTCGGCGGCTCGCTCGCGGTCGGCATGCTCTCGTGCAGCCTCTGGCCCGGCGAGCGCGACCCGTACCCGGCCGGCCCGGCCACCGGCGCCCCGCCGATCGTCGTGGTCGGCACGACCGGCGACCCCGCCACACCGTACGAGAACACCGCCGACCTGGCGAGCATGCTCGGCGTCGGGCACGTGCTGACGTGGGAGGGCGAGGGCCACACGGCCTACCCGAGCACGCCCTGCATCGTGAAGGCGGTCGACAACTACCTCATCGGTCTGACGGTGCCGCAGGAGGGGCTGCGGTGTCCGGCAAAATGACCCCCTCGCGCTCGGCGAGGGCCTCGAGCAGCACCTTCACGCGGCGCAGGTTGTGCTTGAGCTCCTCCTGCTCCTCGTGGCGGAAGGCGTCGGCGTCGACGATCAGCTTGCTCGCGAAATGAGCGGTGATCAGCGGGATGACCAGGAGCACCATCACCGAGATGAGGATCCCGGCCAGCAGCCGTCCCTCCCAGGTCTTCGGCGAGATGTCGCCGTAACCGACGGTGGAGGCGGTCACGATCGCCCACCAGAGCGAGTCGCCGATGGAGGCGCTCTTCTCGAAGTAGTGGTAGGCCGTCGCGCAGACGACGATCAGCATGGCGTAGGCAAGGATCAGGGTGCGCGGTGAGTTCGCCAGCCAGACGACCCCGCGATAGATCCTCCGGAACGGCGTGAGCAGGACGTGCATGACCAACATCGTGCCCGAGCGGCGCACGTGTCCGGGAGGTGACGAGTGGTGAGATTCCGGTTGGCCGAACGGGCCGACGTCCCCGCCGTCCTGGCGTTGCTCGCCGACGACGAGATCAGCCGGGCCCGCGGGTTCGGTGTCGTGCCCGAGGAGGTCGACGCCAAGACCTGGGCGGCGTTCGAGGCCATCGACGCCGACCCGGGCAACGAGCTGATCGTGGGGGAGGACGACGGCGGGATCGTCGCGACCTGCCAGCTCACGTTCACGCCGGGGCTCAGCCGCGGCGGCGGGTGGCGGATGACCGTGGAGGCGGTCCGGGTGCGGTCCGACCTGCGCGGCGGCGGCATCGGCCGCCGGCTCATGGCGTACGCGGTGGACCGCGCCCGCGACCGAGGGTGCCGACTCGTGCAGCTCACGACGGACAAGCGGCGCACGGAGGCGCATCGCTTCTACGAGTCGCTGGGCTTCGTCGCCTCTCACGAGGGCATGAAGCTGGCTCTTTAGCGCCGGGCTCCACCCGCGTGATGCGGTGGTGGTGTCGACCGGCGCCTCGACCTAAACTGTCGGGGCGGTCGAAGGACCGTCGCTGCCCGGACCACGGCAGCCTTACCCTCGTCGGTGCTGCTCCTTGGGTGGAAGCCGCGGTTGCTATGGCTGCAGATGCGTGTGTGGTGTCCGTCCGGGTCCTGCCGGACGGCGACACGATGTGGATTCGTATCATCGGCGCCGTGGACGTGGGTTCGGCGCTGGCGCTCAGCCGGGCCGTCGATCGGGTCCGGGACGCGCGGCCCCGCACGATAATCATTGATCTCGCCGGCGTCACCTTTGCCGGATCCGTGCTCGTTCACTTCCTGATCGGGATCCACGCCGCCGGGCGTCGTTCCCGGATCCGCCTGCTGCGGGCGAGGCCGGTGATCCGGGTTGTGGTCGCCGCGACCGGCGTTGACCAGTTCGTCACTTTTGACGGAGATCTCCCGGGTTAGCCGCTAGTCGGGCGCGTTGAAGCGTGCCCACACGTGTTTGGTGGTGGTTGTCGTGTACCAGCCGACCTCGAGCGCCAAGGCGCGGGCCAGCACGAGTCCGAGTCCGCCGCCGGTCGGCCGGTTCTGCCGTGTGTCGTCGAGCCCGGCAGCCGGGTCATGATCGACGACGTCGATGAGGTAGTCCGGGCCGGCGCGGCGCAGCACCACGATCGTGGGTGGCAGGCCGTGTTTGAGGGCGTTGCTGGCGAGCTCGGTCGCCACGACGAGCATGCTTTCCGCGGTCTCGTCCAAGGCGTGACCGGCCGGGACGGACGCGGGAGTGATCGACTCGAGCAGCGACGCGCGCAGCGACTGCAGCTGGGTCGCGTCGTCGAGAACCCAGCGGCAGACCTCTGCCTCGAAGCCGGGGGCGCGAGGCGCGGGTTCGGGGACCATGGAGAAGGTATGCCCCCGGCGTGGCCGGATCATGTTGACGCGCGGCGGGCAATCCCCGGCCGGGAACGGAGATCTACTCCTTCGGCCAGTTCGCGGGGTTGATCCGGCTGGGCTGCACGCGGGGTGGCTCGCCCGGCATCTTCGGGTGGTCGGGCGGGTAGGGCATGTCGCCCTGGCCGTTGCGCTCGTCGCGCTCCGACCACTCGAGCAGCGGCGTGATGTCGTGGGCCACGTCGTCGATCGAGGCGTGCGGATCCCCGATCTTGGCGAACCGGGGCGGGACCGTGCGCAAATCGAAGTCGTCGGGCTCGACCTGGCTCAGCTCGTCCCAGGTGACCGGCGTGGAGGCGGTGGCCCGGCCGTTGGCGCGCAGCGAGTAGGCGCAGGCGATCGTACGGTCGCGGGCGGTCTGGTTGAAGTCGATGAAGACCTTCTCGCCGCGCTCCTCCTTCCACCAGGCCGTGGTGATCCGGTCGGGGCTGCGCCGCTCCACCTCCCGGGCCAGCGCGATCGCGGCCCGCCGCACCTGCACGAACGACCACTGCGGGGCGATCCGGATGTAGACGTGCACGCCCCGGCCGCCGGATGTCTTCGGATAGCCGATCCAGCCGAGATCGGCGAGCACCTCGCGGACCACCTGGGCGGTGGCGACCACCTCGGCGAAGCCGGTGCCGGCGTGCGGGTCGAGGTCGATGCGCAGCTCGTCGGGGTTGTCGACGGCGGCGGCCCGTACCGGCCAGGGGTGGAAGACGATCGTGCCCATCTGCGCGGCCCAGGCCACGTGGGCGAGGTCGGCCGGGCACAGCTCGTCGGCGCCCCGGCCGCTCGGGAAGGTGATCCTTGCCGTCTGGATCCAGGGCGGGACGCCGCGGGTCGGGATGCGCTTCTGGAAGAACGCCTCGCCCTCGACGCCGTCGGGAAAGCGCTGCAGGGTGGTGGGCCGGTTGCGCAGGGCGCGCAGGATGCCGTCGCCGACGGCCAGGTAGTACTCGAAGACGTCGCGCTTCGTGTAGCCCCGGCTCGGGAAGACCAGCTTGTCCGGACTGCTGAGCCGGACGGTGTGGCCGGCGATCTCATGCTCTTCCGCTACGGCTTTAGGCATGCACCGACCCTAACGAAAAAGGGCCGTCCGGCGGACGGCCCTTTCCAGCCCAAGATCAGGCGCTGCGGCGACGCCGCGTGTACCAGACCGAGGCCGCGCCGCCGGCGACCATCAGCGCGCCGAGCGAGATGATCGCGCTCGCCGGCGCGCCGGTCACCGGCAGGGCGTGGCCGGCGCTGACGCCACCACCCGTGCTCGAGCTCGGCGCGGGCGTGGCGCCCTGGACGCTCGTGCTCGGCGTGGTGGCCGTGGAGGTCGTCGGTACGGTGGCCACGTGCGCCGACGGCGTGGTGGTGCTCGGCGCCGGGCTCGTGGGGCTGGTGGTGGCCGGTGTCGTGGCCGGCGTGGTCGGCGTGGTCGCGTACCCGCCGTGGCCGCGGGTGTGCCCGCCGCTCGGGGTCGTCGTGCCGGCGCCGGTCGCGGTGCCGCCGTAGTCGCAGTTGTCGCGCTGGGTCTGGGCGCATGGAGTCGCGGTCGCGGCCGGGCGGGCCGGGTGATCGACCGTGGCCAGGGCCGGCGAGGCGGCAAGGGCCAGGGCGGCCGCGGCGGGCAATCCGGCGACCAGAATCCGACGAGTAGCACTCATGAGGAGTTATCCGTTCTGTGGCGGTATTTCCAGGTCCGGAGGGGAGCTTAGCGGCAATTGCCCGATTTACCCCCTAACACCCCCCGGCGGGTCATCATCCCGGAAGACCACCGAAACGGTGACTCCGCCACATATAGGACAAAGCGAACATTTTTACCTCGAATCGAGGGTCGGCGGCGAACAATCCACCGGTGTACGGGGCCCGCAGCTGGAGGCTCGCGCCGGAGTCGAGATAGACCGAGACCACCGTCCGGCCGCCTCGGCGCTCCTCCCGGACGTCCACCACCCGATTCCACGGCGCGAGTCCGTCGGCGAAGACCGAGCGGGTCCGGATGCCGCCCGCGCAGATCTCGACGCCAGTGCGCCGGCCGACCGCGACGCCGACCGCCGCGCCCACTGCGGGCGGTCCGAAGGCCAGCAACGCCCATACCCACCCCGGCGGCCCGGCGACCACGGCGATCGCGGTGGCGAGCGCCGCGATGATCATGCCGACGTAGAGGCCGTGGCCGAAGGACTGCCGCTGAGTGGGGTGGAACGATGCATCTTCCATGTTCCCGTCAACGGGTGTGGGAATGACAACGGCCGCACGTGGAGTGCGTCGGCACCCATCGACGTACCTTTGAAGCATGGCAACAAATGACACCACCCTGCCCACCACCGAGGACGAGTGGCGGGTCCGCCTCAGCCCGGACGAGTTCCGGGTTCTTCGCCAGGCCGGGACCGAGGCGCCCTGGTCCGGCGAGTATGTCGACACCAAGACCGAGGGAACTTACGACTGTCGCGCTTGCGGCGCCGCGCTCTACCCGAGCGACTACAAGTTCGACTCGCACTGCGGGTGGCCGTCCTTCGACGACGCCATCCCGGGCGCGATCAAGGAGATCGAGGACCGCAGCCTCGGCATGGCCCGGGTCGAGATCCGGTGCGCCCGGTGCGACTCGCACCTCGGGCACGTGTTCCGCGGTGAGCACTTCACGGCGAAGAACACCCGTCATTGCGTCAACAGCCTGTCGATCCGGCTGGAGCCGAAGGCCTGACGCGGCCGAATGGCCGGCCGACCCACATGGGGTTGGCCGGCGTTTTTTATCGGGCGGCGTTGAAGGCGGCGGCGAAGAGCAGGCCCAGGATCACGAGCGCACTGGTGAGGAACTGGACGGTGTGCACCAGGGCGTCGCGGCGGGTGGAACGCAGTGCCTGGCGGGCCTCGTGCAGGTCACGCCACGTCGAGTGGCCGCGGCTCAGGCGGTAGCCGACGACGATGACGGTGGCCGCGGTCAGCACGGCGGCGGCGGTGACTGCGGAACTCTGGTGGGACGACATGCCGAACCCCCTGGAGATGCGTAGCCGGGATGAAAGGCCAGTGTGCGGGGACTCGACCGGGGCAATCCAGAGGATTCCGCGCCCTATACGGCCATAGACCTCTCATTACGACATAGACCTTTTGTCGGGAATCTGTCAATGGATCGTTCGGCGGAGACCGAACCCGGACGCCGCTAGCGTCCGGGGCATGCGGGAGATTCGCGGCCACGATGCCGCCCTTGCGGTGCTGAACGACCCACGCTTCGTGGTACCGCCGGTGCCGTTCGCCGAGACGGGCGTCGGCTGGCTCCGGGCCACCGTCGGCCGGTTCGCGACCGGGGACGATCATGACCGTCGCCGCGCCCTGTCCGAGGCGATCATCCGGACGATCCCGCCGGCGCCGGCGAGCAAAGGTCACCCGGTCGAGGTGCTGGCCCGCGCCATGGGCATCGAGCCGCCGGTGGCCGACCTCGTCCGCGACGTGGCACAGGCCTACCAGCCGGGCAGTGGCGACGACACCCGGGCCGACGCCGCGGTCGAGCGGCTGATCGCGATCCTCGGCGGGGAACGGTCGGAGTCGACCGCCGCCCGCATCGGGGTGCTCGTCCAGGCCTGCGACGCCACGGCGGCTCTGCGGGAGCGGGTCAGGGATCGGCCGCTGGACGACGTTCTTCGCGACGATCCGCCGGTACGCGCCACCAAGCGCCAGGCCACTGTGCCGGTCACGGTCGGCGGCCTGGACGTCGGCGCCGGCGAGGTCGTGCTGGTCGAGCTGCGCGGCGACCTCGCCTTCGGCGCCGGCCCGCGGCGCTGCCCGGGGCAGGCGCTGGCGCTGGCCCTGGTGAGCGGGGACTCAGGCGGCCGGTGACCAGGAGTCGATCGACGATCGGAGGTCTTCCACCTCGCGGTGGCCCTCGTCGAGCAGCCCGGCCACGTCACCCCGCAGGGCGTTCATCGCCTGGGTGGCCTCGAACTGCCGACCGGCCCGGGCGTGCAGGTCGGCCGCGAGGAAGCGCAGCGTCAGCGTGTCCAGGTGGGTCGGCCCCAGCACCCGGCGGTAGTCGCCGAGCAGGCGGTCGACGCGGGTGAGCGCCTCGGCGTACTCCCCGGTCTCGGCCAGCAGCCCGGCCAGCTCGACCTCCACCTCGAACACTTCGGGCGAATCATCGCCCAGCGTCCGGCGGAAGTCGTCGAGCAGCGGCCGCAGATCGGTCACCGCCCGCGCCGGATCGATCGTGCCGATGATCTCCACGAGCGCGATCCGGGTGTTCAGCGTGTCGCGATGGTCGGCGCCGAGCACCCGCTCGTAGTCGGGGATGAGCTCGCGCAGCGTGTCGGCCGCGCCCGCCGGGTCACCGGCCGCGTCCTGCCAGAACGCGACCGCGTGCCGGGTGGCGAGGGTGTTCTGGTCGTCTTCGCCGAGGACCCGGCGCCGGACGGTCAGCAGGTCGCGGAAGCCCGAGAGCGCCCGATCCGGGTCGCCCGCTCTCCCGTACGCCCAAAGAAGGTTGTTGGTGATGGTCAGGGTGTCCGGATGCTCCGGCCCGAGCCGCTCGACGGCCGTGGGCAGGAGGCGCTCCCAGTACGTCACCGCCGCGGGCAGCAGGCCCTGATGGGGAAGGCTGTTCCCGGCGCGGAACACCACCGGGTGCAGTCCGCCCTCCCAGAGCGTGCCGCGATCGCTTTCCAACAGCCGATCGACGGCGGCGCGCAGCCGATCGACCAGCGCGGTGTCCCGCTCGACCTCGGGCCAGGCCGCCAGCAACGCGTCGGCCGCGCCACCGGGGTCGTCCCGCATCATCTGTTCGAAGTCGTGCTGCCACGACTCCGGATCCTCCGCCCCAGAAGGATGGGTCATGGCCGGATGTGATCACACGACGACGCCGTGTGTCGATACATTGTGGACTTTTGATCAATGTCTTGGCATGAGCACCTTCACGGCGCCGGGCTGAACCGTGGCCGAGAAGTGCTTGGTCTCGTCCCGGGCGCCGCCGTCCAACTCGTACGGCATCTTGGATTTGAGCTGGACGTCGATGCGCCGGGCGCGGGTCGTGCGCACGAACGGCGATCGATCCGAGCGCCCGACCGCCATGGTGCCGAGCGCGCGGGCCCACTGCATCGCGCCCTGGGCGGTGGCCACCCCGACGTCGAGCCAGCCGTCGTCGGGCTTGGCGTCGTCGAACGCCTGGATGCCGCCGGTGATCGTGCCGACGTTGCCGATCAGGACGCAGCTGGCCTCGTCGTCGAACCACTTCACGCCGTCGACCAGGACGCGGGCCGTGGCGGTCTCGCCGTCGACGTGGCGGAGGCCGGTCCACACGTACGCGAGCTTGCCGAGCCGGTCCTTCAGCTTCCGGTCGGCGTCGCGGATCATCGCGCCGTCGAAGCCGATGCCGGCCATCACGCCGAAGTGCTCGCCGCCGAGCTTGCCCAGGTCGATCCGGTGCTTGCGGCCGTGAAAGGCGATGTCCAGCGACCCTTCCAGGGAATGCGGAATGCCGAGATTGGTGGCGAGCAGGTTGCCGGTGCCCGCCGGGATGATCGCGACGGGCGTCTTGGAGCCGGCGGCCACGTCCAGCGCCCGCTGCACCATGCCGTCGCCACCCCAGACGATCAGGAGATCCGGCTTCTCCTTCAGGAGCGCGCGGACCTTCTTGGGAGCCTTCCGGCTCTTCGGGACTTCCTCCCACAGCAGTGTGGAGACGCCGGTATCCGTGATGCGGCGGCGCAGTTCGTCCAGTCCACCGTCGAGCGTCTTGCGCTGGTGGGCGACCACGGCGATGGTTCGGGGGGTACGCATGTGCTGCGCACTACCCGATTTCGGCGAGCGGTAATCAGTTCACGGTCTCGCGCATGCGCTGCTCGGCCGCCGCGCTGCGGATCACCATGAGGCGCAGCTCGAGCTCGTCGGAGACCATCGAGGCCAGGTGCTCGAGGGCGCGCAGCTGGCGCGGGGTGGCCTCGCGCGGCCGGTTGTCGATCACGTTGACGGTGCCGAGGCGGTACCCGTCGTGGGTGCGGATCGGCGCGGCGGCGTAGAAGCGCAGGCCCAGCTCACCGCGGACCAGCGGGTGCTCGAGCGTGCGAGGGTCGACGGCCGCGTTGTTGATCACATAGACGTCGTCCTGGGCGATCACCGACGCGCACAGGCCCGGCTCCTTGCCGACCTCGCGCACCCCGCCCAGGCCCTGGCAGGCGGCCAGCCAGACGCGGTCCTGCTCGACCAGCGACACGGTCGCGATCGGAGTGTCGAAGATGGCGGCGGCCACGAACGCGATCCGGTCGTACGCGTCCTCGATCGGCTGGTCGACGAGCCGGTAGCGGCGGACGGCCTCGAGGCGCGCCTGCTCCTCCGGACCGACGTTGTCGAGGTATTCGTACGCGTTCGAGGACACCGGGCTGTTGCTGGTCATGACGTGAACCCCCTCAGTGATCGCTCATGGGACAGGGGAAGCCTAGAAACCGCCCTGGTGTCCCGCAACGTTCACGATGGCCGATTTGGTGCCATCTCCGGATCTGGAACGTGAATGTCGCACACTGTGTGGGTCATCCGAGGGCGCGGAGGGCGGCGGCGATCAATTCCGATCGCTCGGCGGGCGTGGGCCGGGCGCCGGTCGCGGCCATGACCGCAAGCGTGCCGTTCTTGATCGCGGCGTAGGCGGCGTGCGCCCGAACCATCGCGCCGCCGGCGATCTCCCCGCCGGCTGCTGCCCCGTCAGCCGACCCGCCACCGGCTGCTGCCCCGTCGGTCGACCCGCCGCCGGCTGCTGCCCCGTCGGCCGACCGGGCGCCGGCTAAGGCCGTGGTCAGGGCCGCGTTGACGTCCTGCATCCGCGGCGCCCGCAACGCGGCCCGAGCCGACGGGTCATCCCCGATCAGCCGGCTGACCGTATAGATGTCGGCGGTGATATCCGATATTTCCCCCAGGAGCTCGACCCGAGATCGGGCCGGCGCCGAAGCGACAAGCGCCTCCAACGCCTCCAAAGGCCCAGAAGCTAACGCTTCCAAAATGTCGCTTTTAGCAGAAAAATGGTAGTAAAGGGCGGCCTTCGTGATGCCCAGCCGCTTGGCGAGGTCGGCGACCGACGTCCCCGCATAGCCCCGCGCGGAGAACAACTCCAGCGCCACCGCCAGAATCCGCGCCCGAGTGTCGGCCATGCCTCGAAACCCTACTTGACGACCGGTCGGTAGAACCGGCAGCCTCATACCTACTGACCGACCGGTAAGGAGAACGGACATGAACCCCGAAACCGTCGTCCGCCGCATGTATCAGGCCGCCAACACCCGCGACCTCGACGCCATCGACGAGATCTTCGCCGCCGACTTCCGCAGCCACCCGATGGGCACGACCGGCCGCGACCCGATCCGCCGCGCCTGGCGCCAGGTCACCGAGCGCTTCCCCGACCTGCGCATCGAGCCCCTCGAGGTGATCACCGACGGCGACCGCGCGGCCGCCTGGACCCGCATCCACGGCCCCGCCGAGCCCGCGACGATCATGGAACTCGTCCGCGTCGCCGATGGCCGCATCGCCGAACTGTGGGGCCTCAGCAATCTGAACTGGCGATAAATCAACCCCATTTGATCGTACGAGATGGGGAAGTAACGCCGAAGGATGACCGAACCCGTCTCTCGGACGCGGCGCCGCTGCGGCGCAAGGCCGCAGCGCGCGTCTCGCGTGAGTGGTCGCGCCTACCGGCGCCCGCCGAACGTCCAGGGATGCACCTCGACGCGCTCGTAGACACCCGTCGCCTCGAACAATGCCCGCACCGCCTCCGGATCGGGGAACTCGCCGATCACCGCCATTCCCTCCCAGTCCTCGCCGTTCTCGGAGAGCAACCGGCCGTGGGCGATGAGCCGCTCGGGCTCGAGGACCGGCTCCGCCGACTCGGCTCCCGGCCAGTCCGCCAGCGGTTTGGCCTGCGCGAGGATCAGGTAGCGGCGGCCGTCTTCACCGCGCTCGCCGGGGAACTGCCACATCGTCCGCCCGAGCAGATCGACGTACCGCCGCACGATGACCGCCTCATAGACGCCGGCCAGATAGTTGGGCTCCTCGAAGGCGAACACCCGCGCGGTCTCGGCGTCGGGCAGGTCGACGATGTGCACGCTGCCGGTGGCCCCCTCGAGGTCCGCGGTCAGCGTCGGCCCGCGAGCGATCATCCCGTCGGCGAACCGATCCATGAAGGACCAGTGCTCCTCGACCAGCTTCCACCGAAGCTCCCGGGAGCCCGCCCGATCCCGGCAGTAAAAGAAGAAGTCCACGCGAAGAGAATGCCCCATCCGCGCCCGGCTCAGTGTCCGTCCGTCTCCTCGGCCCAGACCCGCCAGTTGTCGATGACGCCGTACAGCGGCGCGGTGAGCCAGCCCGGGGCCGAGCGGCGGAAGACGCCCGGATCCATGCCGCCCGCACCCTCGGGAAGGGCGCCCATCAGGTGCGGGACAAACTCGCTGAGGTTGGCCCAGTGGACCAGCTCGGGGTCGGACGGCCACGCCCCGATCACCACCCCGGCCGGAATGCCGCGGCGGTTCAGGGCCTCGAGGGTCAGCGCGGTGTGGTTGAGCGTGCCGAGACCGGCCCGGGCCACCACGATCGTCGAGACGCCGAGCACGGTCGCCAGGTCGGCGAGGGTCCAGGCCTCGCCCGACGGGCGCACGCCCATCGGCACCAGCAACCCGCCGGCCCCCTCGACCAGCACCAGGTCGTGCTTGTCGGCCTCGGCCCGCACCGCGTCGACCACCGCGTAGAGCTCCAGCGGCGGCAACTGCGCCACGGTCGCGGCGGCCAGCGGCGCCATCGGCTCGGGATACTCGGCCAGCACCCGCGTCGTGTCGGGCGCCGCGAGCCGGGTGATCACCTCGATGTCGGTGGGCGCCCCGGTCGCGATCCCGGTCTGGCCCGGCTTGATGACCGCCACCCGCAGCCCCGACGCCTGAGCCGCCGCCGCCACCGCCGCCGTGACGATCGTCTTCCCGACGTCGGTATCCGTGCCGGTGACCAGCACGATCCCCCGCCACTCCCCGTGATCGATCCGCTGCGGCGCACCCCGCGACTCCGGAGCCTGCGCGGACAACTCGGCCGCAACCTCCTCACCGAGCGCCTCCCCGCCGGCCAGACTCGCCGCAGCCACGTCCTCATCGGCCGGACTCGCTCCCACCGAGGCCGGCGAGACCGGAGCCTCCAGCGGAACGGGAGCCGGCGATACAGGCGCCTGCGGAGGAACGGCAATCGGCGCGGCCGGCAACGTTTCGGGCTCGGCCGGGGGAGCGCTCTCTTCGTCAACCGGTGCCGCCGGCGTGATGGGCCGCCCGATATCGGCGCTCTCGGCCGCGGCGGTGTGGGCATCGTCGGCAGCGGCCGCGGCATGGGCGTGGGCGTCGGCGTGAGGCTGCTCGCCTTCATCGGTGGGTGAGTGGTCGCCGGCCGTGGCGGGCGGGTTGGCCTCGCCGACCTGGGTGGGCGAGTGGTCGCCGGCCGTGGCGGGCGGGTTGGCCTCGCCGACCTGGGTGGGCGGGTCGCCGCCGGCCGTGGCGGGCGGGTTGGCCTCGCCGACCTGGGTGGGCGGGTCGCCGCCGGCCGTGGCGGGCGGGTCGTCGCCGCCGAGAAAGTCGTCGCTGAAGGCGTCGTCCAAGGGGGAATCGTCGCCGGGGGAGGCGTCGGGTGGCGCGGGCTCGTCGGGAACCGAGCGCGGTGCCGGAATCAAGCCCGTTGCCGACACGGCCTGCGGCATCGAGTCCGTCTGCAGCGTTGGGGTCGCCCGCGAGTTCGGGATCGCCAGCGGTGCCGGGCCCGCGTGCGGCGTCGGGGCCAGCTGCGCGGTTGGGACGGCGGGACGGAGGGCCGGCACGGCCTCCGTCGGGGCGGTCCCGTCGGCGTCGGGCAGGGGGACCGCGGGCGGGACCATCGCGGCCGGTGGCTCCGGAAGGGGGAACGGCGGGCACGTGAAGCCGTCCGGGCCGGGGGTGAAGACCACGTTCGCGGCCGGGAGGAGGGTCAGCGTGTAGCGGGTGGGGGCATCCGAGGTCATGGGGCGCACTCCACGATGACGTCGAGGGCGTGGGCGAACGCGGCGTCGGGGACGCCCGCGTTCAGGGTAAGGCGTAGGCGGCTCGTGCCGTCGGGAGTGGACGGTGGGCGGAAGCAGCCCACGGCCACGCCGCGGTCGCGGCAGTCGGCGGCCCAGGCGACCGCGGCCTCGGGGCCCGGCGCCGGCACCGAGAGGACGGCGGCGGCGGGCGGGACCACGGCGAAGCCGGCCGCGGAGAGCCGGGACACGATCTGGGCCGCGCGGGACGACAGCAGCGCGCGGCGGTCGTCGGCGGCGCGGGCGATCGAAACCGCGGCCTGGACGCCGCCGACGATCGCGGGCGGGAGCGCGGTGTCGTAGATGAACGTGCGGCCGGTGTCGATCAGGTGGCGGATGAACTGCGGCGGGCCGGCGATCACGCCGCCGGCGCCGCCCAGGGATTTCGACAGGGTGACCGTGACGATCACGTCGTCCAGACCGGCCAGGCCGGCGGCCGCGACCCCACCGGCGCCGCGAGGGCCGAGGATGCCCAGCGCGTGCGCGTCGTCGACGAGCAGCAGGGCGCCGCGGGCCGACGTGACCCTGTGCAGCTCGGCCAGGGGCGCCAGGTCGCCGTCGACCGAGAAGACCGACTCGGTCACCACCAGCGCCGTCTGGCCGGGGTGGGCATCGAGGATCGCGGCGACACCGGCCGGATCGTTGTGCGGGGCGACGATCGTACGGGTGCCGGAGATCTTGCAGCCGTCGATCAGGGAGGCGTGGTTGTACGCGTCCGAGACGATCAGGTCGCACACCGTCGTGAGACCTCGGACGGCGGCGATGTTGGCCAGATAACCCGAGGAGAAGACCAGCGCGGCGGGCGCGCCCATCCACTCGGCGAGCGAGGACTCCAGCGCGGCGTGGGCCTCGGTCGAGCCTCGCACCAGACGCGATCCGGTCGCTCCCAACCCGTACGCGTCGAGGAACCGGGCGGAACCCTCGATCACCTGGGGATGGGCGCTGAGGCCGAGATAGTCGTTGCCGGCCAGGTCGACGACGAAGTCGGCGGCCGGACGCGGGCGCAGCTGACGGGTGAGCCCGGCCTTCGCCCTGCTCCCGGCGAGGCGCTCCAGCGCATCCAACCAGCCCGACAAAGGCACCCCCACGATCACGAGAATGGGAAACTATCACCCACCACCGACATTCCCCCGGGACGCGGGCGCTAGGACCGCAGGTACTGTACGGGCATGCCAGAGATCCTCGACCGGGCCCGTGCCCAGGTGTTAGCAACCGGCGCCGGCCTCGACGAGGAGGGCATCCTGGAGGTGCTGCGGCTGCCCGACGAGCACCTGCCCGAACTGCTTCAGCTGGCTCACGACGTACGCATGAAGTGGTGTGGTCCTGAAGTTGAAGTGGAGGGCATCGTCTCGCTGAAGACCGGCGGCTGCCCGGAGGACTGCCACTTCTGCTCGCAGTCGGGGCTCTTCGCCTCCCCGGTGCGCTCGGTCTGGCTCGACATCCCGTCGCTGGTCGAGGCGGCCCGGCAGACCGCGGCGACCGGCGCGACCGAGTTCTGCATCGTCGCCGCCGTGCGCGGGCCCGACCGCCGCCTCATGGACCAGATGCGCGAGGGCGTCAAGGCGATCCGGGAAGCGGTCGACATCCAGGTCGCCGCGAGCCTTGGCATGCTCACCCAGGAGCAGGTCGACGAGCTGGTCGAGATGGGCGTGCACCGGTACAACCACAATCTCGAGACCTGCCGGTCCTACTTCCCGAACGTGGTCACCACCCACTCGTGGGAGGAGCGTTGGGGCACGCTCAAGATGGTGCGCGACTCGGGCATGGAGGTCTGCTGCGGCGGCATCCTCGGCCTCGGCGAGACGATCGAGCAGCGGGCCGAGTTCGCGGCGCAGCTGGCCGAGCTCGACCCGCACGAGGTACCGATGAACTTCCTCAACCCGCGCCCGGGCACGCCGCTCGGTGACCAGCCGGTCGTCGAGGGCCGCGACGCGTTGCGCGCCATCGCCGCCTTCCGCCTGGCGATGCCCAAGACCATCTTGCGGTACGCGGGCGGGCGCGAAATCACGCTGGGTGACCTCGGGACGCGGGACGGGCTGCTCGGCGGCATCAATGCGGTGATCGTCGGCAATTACCTGACCACGCTGGGCCGCCCGGCCACCGAGGACCTCGCGCTGCTGGAAGACCTGAAGATGCCGGTCAAGGCGCTCTCGGCGACGCTCTGATGTACTGCGACCGCTGCGGCTCGCCGGCCGCCGAGGGTGAGCACGGCCCGTGCGAGACGGCCCGCCGGCTCGAGCCGCCCCGCTACTGCACGCATTGCCGCCGGCGGATGAAGGTGCAGGTCGTGCCGACCGGCTGGACCGCCGGCTGCGTCGAGCACGGGGTGCTCACGTCGCGTTGATCACGTCGCGTTTTATTACGTCGACGCCAGCCAGGTCGGGTGGGTGAGGACGAACTGGCCGAGCGTGTCGTTCTTGGCCGCCGCGAACATCTTGAGGCTCTCGTCGTCGAGGTACTGGGACGAGCCGACGCCGGGCGGAGTCTGATCCTTGGGGACGGTGCGGAATCCGCCGGAGTCGGCGTTCGTCTTCAGGGTGATCATGTCGTCGGGCTTGATGGTGCTCATGCTCAGCACCCAGTCCTCGAGCGAGACGCCCCCGCCGTCGACCACCATCGCCTTGCCGATGGCGGAGAGCAGGCCGGGCAGCTTGGTCGGTGAGTTGAGCCCCTTGCTCGCGGCCGTCTTCATGATCGCCTTGAGCAGCTGCTGCTGGTGGCGTTGGCGCCCGTAGTCGCCGTCGCCCTTGGACAGCAGGTCGCGCTGGCGGGCGTAGTCGAGCGCCTCGACCGGGGTGAAGCAGTGATTGCCGATCGTGTATTTGTTCGGGGTCACGCCGGAGATCTTCCGGGCGTTGGCTCCCGCCGAGTCTGTCTTGTACGGCACGGCGAACTTGCCGTTCTTGTCCTTGCCGACGTGGATCGAGGTGACGTTCTCGTCCACGTACATGCAGACCTTGCCCAGCACCTGCAGGACCTGCTTGAAGCCGGAGAAGTCGATGATGGCGGCCCCGTCGAGCTGGATCCCGAATTTGTTGGTGACCGTCTGAGCGAGCAGCTTGGTGCCTTCCTGGATGGCTTTGTCGCCGTCCAGGCCGCGGCTTCCGTACGCGAACGCGGAATTGATTTTGTTCTGGCCACCGCCGTATTTCTGCGCGCCGTTGTCGAATGCCGGAATGTCGATGAGCGTGTCCCGGGGGATCGACAGCATGTACGCCGTCGTGTGGTCGGCCGGGATGTGCAGGATGATGATCGAGTCGGAGCGGCTGGGCTCGTGCGACTTCGTCCAGCTGGGCCGGGTGTCGAGGCTGGCGAGCAGGATGTTCTTGGCGCCCTTGACGTCCGCGTGCTTCTTCGCGCCCGTCCCCTTGGCCGAGCCGAGCAGATCCTGGTCGGGCAGGGCCGCGTTCACCTGGTGTTCCGCGACGGTCAGCACCGTGATCGCGGTTCCGCTCGGCAGCATCAGGACGATGCCCGCCGCCAGCGAAAGGCGCGCCCAGAGCGGCGATTTCCGGCGTACACCACGGGGTTTTCTCGGCACTCGGCCCTCCAGAGCGGTTCGCGAGGGTCACATGCTAGCTGATCAACTCCACCGTGATTCAAGTTACAAACATCACTGCTGAACGACTCAACAGTCCGCGCTGTGCATTGGCCTCGGTAACTAGACGATCATCGACGCAATGGCGGAAGACTACCCTCCGGATTCATTCATGTGCGGGGCGACACATAGGCGTTCATGACTGCCACTGTCGGCTTCAGCGAGGGCAACAACATCTCCGCGAACAGTTGGAGTTGTCGAGGAAAGACAGGTGCCACGCGTCCGATCCTTGTGGCCGCCGCGCTGTCCCTGCCGGCCGCGACCGCCGCCTGCGGCTCCCCGCGAGCCACGACCCCGCCCGCGCGGGTCGTCACCAACGCGGTCGTCGACCTGCTCACGCAGACCGGCGGTTTCGCGGCCGGGCAGAAGGCCATCACCCAGGCCGAGGACCGGTTGGTGCGGCGCTGCATGAGCGCCGCGGACCGCGTCGGTGACCGACTACGGGTTGTACGCACTGCGCGCGGGCAAGCAGGCGGATCCGGTCGCGAACAAGGCGACCAACGACTACTTCCTGGCCCGCATGCCCGAAGACGGTGGCGGCCGCTCAGGCGACGCCCTAGCTCGCCACCCGCGTCTCGTCGCCGACCTGCTCCCGGCCGGGCACCGGCAGCGTCACGCTGACCATGGCGCCGTCGCGCTCGGCCGGGCCCGCGCCCAGCCGGCGCAACGTGCGCAGCATCGCCACGTTGTCGGCGGCCGCGTGCGCCACCAGCGCCGCGAACCGGCCGCGACCGGCGTACGCCAGCAGGCGGCGCATCAGCGCCGTGCCGATGCCGCGGCGCTGCCAGCCGTCCTCGATCAGCACCGCCACCTCGCCGAGGTCGCCCTCGGCCAGAAGGTTGGCCATCGCCACGACCCGGCCCCGGTCGTCGATCGCGAGCAGGGTGCGCCCGCGGTCGGGCTCGAGCAGCCGGCGCAGGCGGGCCTCGCTCGGCGCGCCGCCGCCCAGGTACCGGCTGCGCAGGGTGGCCGCCGAGGAGCGCTCGTGCAGTTCGCTCACGGCCTCGGCGTCGTCGGGGGTGGCCGGGCGCAGGGTGAGCTCGGCGCCGTCGGGCAGCAGCAGCATGGTCTGCTCGTCCTCCCGGCGGACGGCGCTGCCGGCCACCTCGACGAGCGCCTGGGCGCGGGCGTACTCCGCGGGGGTGAACGAGGGCTGCTCGCGCAGCACCTCGTAGGAGCCGCCGGCCGGGTCGGCCAGCATCATCCGGGAATCGGTGTAGCCCGGACGGCCCGGGAGGGGCTCGGGCCGCCAGCGGACCTCGGCCGCGTCGAGCAGGGCGACGAGCGCCTCGCCCAACGCGTCCGGGTCGTGTACCAGCCGCCCGGCCAGGGCGAGTGCCCGGGTCGGCTGGTCGGCGAGGCCCTCGGCCTCGGCCCGCGCCACGAACGCGTTCCGCCCCCGCCCGCGGGCGATGGCCGCGAGCAGGTCGGACTCCGTGAGCGTGTCGGGCGCGTCCACGAGGAAGTCGTCCACCGCGCCGGCCTCGGTGGTGTGCACCTGGACGGCGAGGATGTTGACCGAACGCAGCGCCAGGCTGGCGGTCAGTACGGAAAGGTAGCCCGGCCGGTCGTCCACCGTTGCCCGGATCCGCCACAGCGCCATGCTCGGCACTCCCTTCGGCGATTCACGTCAGCTGTCCCGGCATCAATACTGCCTTGGAGGTGTTAACCGGACATTGCCTGAGCTGCGCTTTTATGGAGAGTCGGGTCACATGACCGCGGGCACGGCGGCGGCGTCGAGCCGGTCGCCCAGGATCACCGCGGCGGCCCGGACGATCTGCGCGATCCGGTCGACCTCGGTCACGTGGAAGCCGGCGGCGGGCAGATCGTCGTCGTCCTGGCGGGCGATCACGAGCACCAGCCCGGCCCGGCCGAACGGCGCGACCGCGTAGCGGGTGCCCTCGGCGCTGGTGAGCGGGCGGGCCCGCAGCGGGGTGATCTCGGGGAGCTGCAGCGGGCCGGGGGCCCGCCAGCTCGCGTACACGACCGTGGGGTCGGCGCCGAGGCTGACCATCGGCTCGGCGGGCAGCGGCCGGGGCGCGCTCCGGGAGGCCCAGTCGGCCGGCACGACCGCGGCGGCGGCCCAGTCGGCCGCGAGCAGGCCGGGGATCGCGTCGACGAGCGTGGCGAGGCCGTCCGAAGGGTTCGCCGCGACTTGGGCGAGCAGTTCGGCGTCGTGTCCGCCGTTCACCGGGGCGCCGATCGCTTTCCAAACCCCGTCGACCTGTACGCCCGGGATGGCGGCGAGGCCGGCGAGAAGGCGCTCGACGCGGGAGGCACCGGGCCAGACCACGGTGAAGTCGTCGACGGCCCGGCCACCGAGGCGCTCGAGCACGACGACCTGGACGATGTCGGCGCCGGCGACGCCCAGAGTGCGGGCCACCTGCCCGAGTGCGCCCGGTCGGTCCGGCAGGGTGACTCGTACCCGCAGCAACATTCGTCTCCTCCCAAAGAAACGGCCGTGGTTGTCCACCATGCCAAATTGGCGTTTCGCCCTGGTTGCGCGGCCATGTCTCCGAGGTCAAGGCGCACGGATATGCCCCGCGTCACAGGAGCGTAGTGGCGGCCGCGCGGGCTTGACGAGGGGGTGAGCGCGGGTTGCGAAACGCAGTAGGGTCGGGGTGTGATCTGCCAGGCCTGCCGGGAGCGGCGCCACGAGGAGTGCCGCGGCGGCTCCTGGTGCGACTGTCAGCACAAACCGCCGGCGCCGACCCCGCCGGTGACCGGCCCACCCGGCCCGTGAGCATCTTCCGTTCCTGGCCGGCCGATCGGGACGGGCTGGTCGCGCTCTACCCGCGCAACCCTTCGCCGACCCTCCGGGTGAATTTCATCGCCAGCGCCGACGGCGCCGTCACGGTCGACGGCCTCTCCGGCGGCCTGCACGGCCCCGGCGACAAGGAGATCTTCGACTCCCTGCGAATGGTCTGCGACGCGCTGATAGTCGGCGCCGCCACGGTGAAGGCCGAAAAATACGACGCCCTGCGCCTCACCCCCGAGGCCCGCGAGTGGCGCGTCGCGCATGGCCTGCCCGAGTTCCCGCTGATGGTGATCGTCTCGTCCTCGCTGGCTCTCGACCTCGACCAGCTCGTCTTCAGCGACGCCCCCCTCCGCCCCGTCGTCCTCACCCACCGCGACGCCCCCACCGACCGCCTCGACGAGGTGGCCCACGCGGCCGACGTGATAGCCATCGGCCACGGCGGGATAGACCTGCCCGCGGCGATCTCGGCCCTGCACGACCTGGGCGCCCGGCAGCTGCTGTGCGAGGGCGGCCCGGCCCTGCTCGGCGCGATGATCGGGCAAGACCTGGTCACCGAGCTCTGCCTGACGGTCTCACCCCTCCTGGTGGGCGGCGGCCCCGGCCGCCTCGCGACCGGGGCCTCCAGCCTGCCGAGGGCGATGTCCCTGCAACACATCCTCACCCTGCAAGACATGCTTTTCCTGCGGTACGCCCGGAGGACCTGACCCACGTGCTCCGGGCGGCCGCGGATCAGGGAAGCTGCCCCGCGCGGTCGACGATGGCGATCTTCAGTTGGGCGGTCCAGCCGATCACCGCGTTCTTGGGGAAGGGTGCCGCCTCGTCGCTGACGACGACGTCTCGTTCGCCGAGGAAGTGGTAGGTCGTCGCGTCGAAGATGAGGTCGTGGCGGGTGCCGGCCTCGACGCGGGAGACGGCGATTCCCTTGCGGCCGGCCAGGTCGGCCTGGTGGACCACCGACGTGCCGGGGATGGTGGCGGCCGCCTCGAACATGGCGGCGACCGAGGCCGGCGGGACGTACTGCTCGCGCAGCGTGTCGCCGATCTTCGTCCAGGCGGACGAGTCGGCGCTGTGCTTGCTGTTGCCGCCCGTGTAGAGGAAGTCGCGCATGCCCTTCGCGTCGGTGGGCAGGTTTCCCGCGTACGCGGGAATGGGGTTGCCCTGGACCGGCAGCGGCACGTCGTCGAGGACCAGTTTGTTGCCGGCGTCGGCCTGGTGCACCGCCTTCTCGCGGAGCAGGCCGTCGCGGGTGCCGTCGACCGACAGCCAGATGCGGCGGTCCTTCTCGACCGGCGGCTGATATGTCGCCTTGTCCGCGGTGTTCGCCGGCATCGAGGCGCCGGCCCACGCGACCAGCGAGTCGACGTAGACGAACTGGTCGGGGCGGGCGGTCAGGACCGGCTCGCGACCGGCCTCGGCGGCGGCCAGGCGCAGCACCTGGGCGGCGTCCGACGTGACGGCCGGGTCGTGGTGGGGGCGGGCCGCCACCACCACGGTGGCCGCGACGGCCGCGGCCAGTGCCGCGGCGGGAGCCAGCCGCCACACCCAGCGGGAGCGCCGGGCGGGAGCACGGCCGCCATCCTCCCGGAACATCCGGTTGCGGGCGCGGGCCAGGGTCGCCGGGTCGGCCGGCGGCATGTCGGCGCGGAACTGCTCGACCAGGTCCAGGTCAGTCATCGATGGTCCCTTCGAGGGCGGGGAGAGCCTTGCGGAGGCGCTTGCGGGCGCTGTGCAGCCGGGAGCGGACCGTCCCGACCGGGATGTTCAGGGCCCGGGCCACCTCGGGGTAGCTGAGCTGGGCCTGGGCGACCAGGGTGAGGACGTCGCGCTCGCCGGCGGGAAGCTCGGCGAGCACGCCGGCCAGACCGCGCACCTGGTCGGCGGCGGTCACCCGGTCGTCGGAGTCGTCATAGAGCGAGTACGCCGGGTCGGCGCCGGTGCGAGCGAGCGCGCGGTACTGCCGGATCTCGGCGCGCTGGTGGCCGCGGAGCAGGTTGGCGGCGATCCCGTAGAGCCACGGCCGGGAGTCGGCATGCGACATGTCGTACTTTTCCCGGTTGCGGAACGCGATCAGGAACGTCTCGCCGGTCAGGTCGTCGGCCAGCGTCCGGCCGATCCGGCGGGCCAGGTAGCGGTGGATGGTCGCGGCGTGCCGGTCGAAGATCTGCCCGAAGGCCTCCGGGTCGGCCGCGGAGAGCCGGATGAGGTCGTGGTCGTCCACGACCTCCACGGCGGGTGGACTCATGCAGGGTCCCTCCTCAAGAGTCGTCACCCGGTCATTGGCCGATCGGCGGTAATCGGTTCGATGATGGGGCGCGCCTCCACAACCGGGGCAAGATCTTGTGGATAAATCTGTGGATGGCCACCAGAAGTTGTGGACAACCCATGCCAACCCCCGCCACCTGCTCGTCCTGTCGTACCCCTGAGGCAACATGATCGGCGTGTCTGACGAAACTTCCCCCGTCGGCCGGGTGCTCGGTACTACCGACGCCACGCCGCTCCAGTTCTGGACGGCCGTGACGCCCGGGAGCTACCTGCAGCTCGACGACGTCGTGGTGACCACCCGCGAGCTGCCCGACCGCGAGCCGGTGACGATCGCCGGCGTGGTCACCCAGGTCCGGGCGCGGCACGAGGGCGCCCAGTTCGACTCCGATGTCTTCGCCATCGCCGAGGGCACGCTCCCGGCCCTGGTGCAGGAGGCGGCCGAGATCACCACGACCCGGGTCGACCCCGAGCTCTACGTCCCGCCGGCGCCGGGCGCGGTGGTGCACCGGGCCTCGGGGAGCGCCCGCGACGCGGCGCTGCATTTCGACCGGATGGAGCGGCGCATCCCGATGGGCACCGGCCGCGACGGCGTCCCGGTCTTCCTCAACGCCGACTTCCTCGACGGCACCCGCGGGGCGCACGTGTCGATCTCCGGCATCTCCGGCGTGGCGACCAAGACCAGCTTCGCTACGTTCCTGCTCTACTCGGTGTTCCGCTCCGGCCAGCTGGGGGCCGACGGCACCAACGCCCGCGCGCTGATCTTCAACGTCAAGGGCGAGGACCTGCTCTTCCTCGACTACGCCAACACGAAACTCGACGACGCGACCACCTCGGCCTACAAATTGCTCGAGCTGCCCGCCACGCCCTTCTCCGACGTGCGGGTCTACGCACCGCCCCGGGCCGGCGACTCGTCCGGCGCGCCCGACGTGAGCAGCCGCCTCACCGGCGTCGACGCCTTCTACTGGACCCTCGAGGAGTTCTGCGACAAGAAGCTTCTGCCGTACGTCTTCGCCGACGCCGACGACGAACGCCAGCAGTACACGATGGTCGTCCATTCGGTGACCGCCCATCTCAACCGGTATGCGGTGCCCGCCGAGGGTGGCATCAGCATCGACGGCCGGCGCATCTCCTCCTACGGCGACCTGGTCGACCACATCGTCGAGCAGCTCACCGACGACGACACCCGCTCCACCTGGGCCGGCAGCGCGATCAACATGGGAACGGTCAACGCGTTCGCCCGCCGGCTCATCGGCAGCAAGCGCGACCTGGCCCGGCTGATCCGCGGCGACCTGGCCCAGCGCCGCCCGCACCAGATCAAGACGGCCGAGTCGGCCCAGGTCACGGTCGTCGACCTGCACAACCTGCCCGACCGGGCGCAGCGCTTCGTGGTCGGCGTGACGCTCAAGACCGAGTTCGAGGAGAAGGAAAAGGCCGGCACCGGCCGCCCCCTGCTGTTCGTGGTGCTCGACGAGCTGAACAAATACGCCCCACGCGAGGGCACGTCCCCGATCAAGGAGGTGCTGCTCGACATCGCCGAGCGCGGCCGCTCGCTCGGCGTGATCCTGATCGGCGCCCAGCAGACCGCGAGCGAGGTCGAGCGCCGCATCGTGACCAACTCCGCGATCCGGGTGGTCGGCCGGCTCGACCCGGCCGAGGCGGCAAGGCCCGAGTACGGTTTCCTCCCGCCGGCCATGCGTCAGCGCGCCCTGCTGGCCCGGCCCGGCACGATGTTCGTCAACCAGCCCGACATCCCGGTCCCGCTCTGCGTCGAGTTCCCGTTCCCGGCCTGGGCCACCCGCAAGTCCGAGTCCGGCCCGCCGCCGGCCGAGTCGATGCGCTCGATCGTCCAGGGCGCCGACCCGTTCGCCGTGGTCGGCCGCCCCGGCTCCGACGACGACATCCCGTTCTAAGGTTCTGCGATGCGCATCCTGCACACGTCCGACTGGCACGTCGGCAAGGTCCTCAAGGGCCGCACCCGGCACGAGGAGCACATCCGGGTGCTGGCCCAGGTCGTCGAGATCGCCCAGGCCGAGCGCCCCGACCTGGTGATCGTCGCCGGCGACCTGTACGACACGGCCGCGCCGACCGCCGACTCGACCCGGGTGGTGACCCGGGCGCTGTCGGCCCTGCGGCGCACCGGGGCCCAGGTGGTGGCGATCGGCGGCAACCACGACAACGGCCCCTCGTTGGATGCGCTGCGGCCGTGGGCCGAGGCGGCGGGCATCATCCTGCGCGGCTCGGTCGGGCCGAACGCCGATGAGCTGCGCATAACCGGCGAAACAGCCGAGGGCGAGCGGTGGCAGTTGATCGCGGTGCCGTTCCTGTCCCAGCGCTACGCCATCCGCGCGTCCGAAATGTACGAACTGTCAGCCGCGGAGGCCAACCAGACGTACGCCGACCACATCGCCCGGCTGATCGAGAAGCTCAGTGAGCCGTTCGGCGAAAAAGGCGTGATCAACTTGCTCACCGCGCATCTCACCATCGTCGGGGCGTCGGCCGGCGGCGGCGAGCGCGAGGCACACACCATCATGGGGTACGCGGTGCCCGCCACGATCTTCCCGAAGAACGCGCACTACGTCGCCCTCGGCCACCTGCACCGCGCCCAGCAGGTGATCGCACCCTGCCCCACGCGGTACTCGGGCAGCCCGCTCGCGATCGACTTCGGCGAGGAGGAGAACATCCCGTCCGTCGCGATCGTCGACGTCGCCGCCGACAAGGCGGCCCGCGTGCGGGACGTGCCGATCACCTCGGCCCGGGCCCTGCGCACCGTCCGCGGCACCCTCGAACAGCTCACAACGGTGAACCTGCCGGACGCCTGGCTCCGTGTCCTGGTGCGCGAGTCGCCGCGGGTCGGCCTGCGCGAGGACGTGCAGGAACTGCTGCCCAACGCGCTCGAGGTGCGGATCGACCCCGAGATGATGCCGAGCCGGGCGGGGGAGCGGATGGGACAGCGAGCCGGACGTTCCCCACGCGAGCTCTTCGGCGACTACCTGGACAGCCGCGGCAACGCCGAGGAGGGCGTCCGCGAGCTCTTCGACGAGCTGTACGACGAGGTGAGCAGCGCATCATGAGGCCCATACGGCTGGACATGTCCGGGTTCACCGTCTTCCGCGACGACACCACGGTGGACTTCACCGACGCCGACTACTTCGCGCTGGTCGGCCCGACCGGCTCGGGCAAGTCGACGGTGCTCGACGCGATCACCTTCGCGCTCTACGGCACGGTCCCGCGCTGGGGCGGCACCCGCGGCATCGTCAACGCGCTCGCCCCGTCCGCGGCCGAGGCCCGGGTCCGGCTGGTCTTCGAGTCGGCCGGCGACCGGTACGTCGCGACCCGGGTGGTGCGCCGCGACGGCCGGGGCAACGTCAAGACCGCCGGCGCCGGCCTGCAGCTCATGCCGCCGGGCTTCGACGTGACCAAGCTCGACACCGGCATGGACCTCGACGACCTGGGCGAGGTGCTGGCCGGCACCCCCGCCGAGATGGACGAGGCGATCCTGACCGCGGTCGGCCTGCCCTACGAGCAGTTCACCAGCTGCGTGGTGCTGCCGCAGGGCCAGTTCGCCGACTTCCTGCACGCCAAGCCGGCCGTCCGGCAGCAGATCCTGATCAACCTGCTCGGCCTGCGCGTCTACGAGGACGTGCAGCAGCGGGCGGTGGCCCGGGAACGCGCCGCCGAGGCCAAGCTCGGCGTCATCGACCAGCAGCTGGCCGGGCTCGCCGACGCCACCGACGAGGCGGTCGAGGCCGCCGAACGCCATCTCACCCGGATGCGCGAGCTCACCGCCGCGGTGGAGGAGTCCGTGCCCGGGCTGCGCGCCGCCCGAGCCGCCGAGACCGAGGCGGCCGGCAAGCGCGACGCACTGGACGCCGAGCTCCGGGCGCTCGCGAGTGTCCGTACGCCCGAGGGAAGCGCGG
Source organism: Paractinoplanes globisporus DSM 43857 (assembly GCF_000379645.1). Classification (GTDB taxonomy): domain Bacteria; phylum Actinomycetota; class Actinomycetes; order Mycobacteriales; family Micromonosporaceae; genus Actinoplanes; species Actinoplanes globisporus. The sequence continues at coordinate 125,715 of NZ_KB903304.1, read as the reverse complement.
AGATCGCGGGCGCGACGGCGGCAGCCAGGGCGAGGGCCGCCGAGGCCGCGGAGGAAGTGCGCACGGCCGAGGAACGCGAGGAGAAGGTGCGCGGCGAGCTGGCCGCCGCCGGCGACGCGGGCTCGCTGCGACTGCTGCTCGACCGGCACGCCGAGCTGGAACGGCTGGTCGGGCAGGAGGAGTGGTTCGCCGGCGAGGTACAGGTCGCCGAGGTCGAGTTCAAGGACGCGCAGGCCGCCGCCGAGCTCGCGCACAGCGCCCACCTCGGCGCCACCCAGCTGCTCGAGCAGGCCCGCCTCGACTACACCGAGGCGCAGCGGATCGACCGGGCCGCGGCGCTGCGGGCGCATCTGGCCGTCGGCGACCACTGCCCGGTCTGCGAGCAGACCGTGACCACCGTCCCCGCCGTGCCCGAGGGCTCCGCCGTGCGCGAGGCCGAGGCCACCGGCAAGGCCGCCCGGGCCGCCGCCGAGGTCGCCGAGTCGGGGTGGAAACAGCGCGACGCGGTCGCCCGCAAGCTGGAGGGCAACCTCGAGCGCAAGCGCGCCCAGCACGAGCACCACCTCTCCCGGCTGGCCGAGGTGCGCGCCGTGGTGGCCGGCGCGCCCGGGGTGCCGGCGCTGGAGCGGCAGCTCGCCGAGATCGAGGCGCTGGGGCGCAAACTCGACCAGGCCGGCGTCGCGGTGCGCGAGGGCCGCGAGGCTCAGCGGAAGGCGCAGGCCGCGGCCCACCGGGCCGAGGAGCGCGAGCGTACGGCGTGGCGCACGTTCGACGAGGTGCGCGACCGGGTGGCCCGCTTCGGCCCGCCGTCCGCCGATCGCGACGACCTGGCCGCCGCCTGGACGGTCCTGGTCGAGTGGGCACGGGCCGAGCATCGCGGCCGGGCCACCGCCCGCGAGCAGGCCGGCGCGGCGGTCGACCGGGCGCACGAGGCCACCGTCCACGCGTTCGCGACGGTCGACGCCCTGTTCACCGCGGCCGGGGTGACCCCGCCGGCCCGCCGCGAGGTCAGCGGCGAGGCCGACGTGATCCGCGCGGCCGCGATCGCCGCCACGACCGCCGAGGGCGACTGGCGCAAGATCGTCGACCTGCGCGACCGGGCCCGCGACCTGAGCGAGCAGCGGACGACCCTGCAGCGCGACGGCCGGGTCGCCAAGGCGCTCGCCGGCCACCTGCGGGCCAACAACTTCGAGCGCTGGCTGCTCGAGGAGGCGCTCGACCTGCTGGTCGACGGCGCGTCGCGGATCCTGCGCGAGCTGACCGGCGGCCAGTACGACCTGATCCACGAGAAGGGCGAGTTCTCGGTGATCGACCACCACGACGCCGGGCTGCGGCGCGGGGTGCGCACGCTGTCGGGCGGCGAGACGTTCCAGGCGTCGCTGGCCCTCGCGCTGGCCCTCTCCGAGCAGCTGGCCGGCATGTCGACGACCGCTGCGAGCCTCGAGTCGATCGTGCTGGACGAGGGCTTCGGCACGCTCGACGCCGCGACCCTCGACGTGGTGGCCGCGACCCTGGAAAACCTGGCCGCCCGCGGTGACCGGATGGTCGGCGTGGTCACCCACGTGAACTCGCTGGCCGAGCGGGTGCCGGTGCGCTTCGAGGTGAGCAAGGACGCGAGATCGGCGCACGTCGAGAGGACCGGCCTGTGACGCGGATGTTCGTCGACGCGTGGGATCCGTCCTACGGCTCGTCGTTCGAGGGTGGCGGCGAGGAGGGGCCGGCCTCGCAGTCCAGCGCACAGGTCGACACCGACGTCGAGGTGCCGGCCGCCGAGTGGGCGCCGATCGACGTGTCCACCGCGATCAGGCGGCCGGACGTGGTGTTCCTCGTGGACGGCGTCCGCCGCAACGACGCGGGACTGTGGACCGAGGAGGAGGACGGCACGTCGTACGCCGGCCTGGCCGCCTCCTTCGCGGCCGGGGTGGTGCGCTGCGACCTCGCCCGCGGCTCCGCCGAGCTGGTGGACGCGCGGGTCGGGCGTGGCCTGTTCACCGCGAGCCCGTCGGCCGGCGACGTGCAGGCCGGCTCGGTGCGCTACGAGGTGCACCGGGTCTCGGGCACGGGCGAGGCGAGCAAGCTGCCGGCCGCCGTGCAGCCGTCGCTGACCGCCTTGGAGATCGACATTTCGGCCACCGCGCGACAACACGAGGATCTGCTCGTCGTGGACGGTCCGCTGCGCAACCGGCGCCATCTGCCGCGCACGATCGGGTACGTGAAGACCCAGCAGAAGCAGTACCTCCCGGCCGCGCTGACCGCGGTCGTCACCAGCCTGCGGCCGGGGCAGCGCACTCCGGTGTTCCACATCGGGACGGTCTGGGGCGGCTGGTCGTGGTATCTGAGGCTGCCCGGCGGATCGGGCGCGCCGTGGTCGGGGATCGTGCGGGTGGAGTGCTCGCCCGACCTCACCCCGGACCAGGCGATCGAGCTGGCCGGGCTGTCGGGCGCCACGCTGCCCCGGTTCGCGTCCTCGCCCTACAAGGACCCGCGCGCCCCGCAGAACCTCGTGCCGATCGCCGGACTGGAACGGCGGCTGCGCGGGATGCTCGGCGACTCGCGGGTGCTGCACCGGGCCCTGACGCTGGCGACGTTCCGCGACCGCGTTCATCCGTAGCGAGTGACGACCCTGGGCGGCGCCGCGGGGGAGAGTCGGCCGATGGACCACCTGACGGATCGGACGGCGGGGCCCGTCCCGAGCGGACCGGGGCCGGCCGGCATGGTGTGGATCGCCGGCGGCACCTTCCGGATGGGTTCGGATGATCATTATCCGGAGGAGGCGCCGGCGCACCCGGTCACGGTGGACGGGTTCTGGATCGACCCGCGGCCGGTGACCAACGCGGAGTTCGGGAAGTTCGTCCGCGCGACCGGGCACGTGACGGTCGCCGAGCAGCCGGCCGATCCGGCACGTTATCCGGGGGCCCGGCCGGAGTTGCTGGCCGCGGCGTCGACGGTGTTCCGCAGTCCCGGCCGGCCGGTGCCGCTGACCGACCCGTACCGGTGGTGGACGTACGTGCCCGGCGCCGACTGGCGGCACCCGGACGGCCCGGGCAGCTCGGTACGGCGCAAGCCGGACCACCCGGTCGTGCACGTCGCGTGGTCCGACGTGGTGGCCTACGCGGCCTGGGCCGGCAAGCAGGTGCCCACCGAGGCGGAATGGGAGTACGCGGCCCGCGGCGGGCTGGACGGCGCCGAGTTCGCCTGGGGCGACGAGCTCACGCCGGACGGCCGGTGGATGGCCAACACGTGGCAGGGTGACTTCCCGGCGCACAACACCGGGGAGGACGGCTACACCGGCACCGCACCGGTCGGCCGCTACCCGGCGAACGGGTACGGCCTGTACGACATGATCGGCAACGTCTGGGAGTGGACCGGCGACTGGTACCAGGCGCACGGCGAGATCTCCCACGCGTGCTGCACGGTGGAGAATCCCCGCGGCGGTCGCGAGGATCGCAGCGTCGATCGGCACGACCGGGCCCGCGTTCCCCGGCGGGTGATGAAGGGCGGTTCGCATCTGTGCGCGCCGAACTACTGTCGCCGCTACCGGCCGGCCGCCCGGATGGCTCAGCCCGTGGACACCTCGACCAGCCATCTCGGCTTCCGGCTGATCGCCCGTCCCACCTAGAAGATCTCCGTCCAGTCGCGTCGCATGCTCACCACCGTCCAGTCGTTCGCCCGCGCCCGGGTGAGAGCCTCCTCGGCCTCGGCGGCGTAGGCGAACTCGCGCTCGGCGTCGTCGTGCAGCACCAGGAGGCGCAGCGCCGGTGTGCCCGGCGGGCCGGCGAAGGCGAGCATCGGCAGGTCCCCGTTGGAGTTGCCGGCGGCGAGGATGGGCCGCCGCCCGATCCGGCTCCAGATGCGGACCGGCTTCTCCGGCCCGTCGTCGAAGAAGTCCATCGCGGCCTTGTAGAGAAGGTCACCATCGGCGGTGTACGTGAGCCCGAGCGCGCTGCCGATGACCCGTTCCGGCGGCACGCCGTACAGCTTCTCCGCCACCGGCCGCATGAAGTCGCGGTCTCCGCCCGACGCGATGTACGTGGTGAAGCCGTGCCGCTCCAGGTAGCCGAGAAGCTCGATCATCGGCGCGTACGGCGGGTGTGGCACCTGGTCGAAGAAGGCCGACACGCGCCGGTCGTACTCCTCGACCGTGACCGCCTCGAACGCCCGGGCGATCGCGCCCATCAGCAGCTGAAGGTCGGCGTCGTCGCCGCGGTAGTGCTTGACCATCGCCGCGCCGAGCCAGTGCGCGTCCTGCTCGTGCGCGGCCTTCCACGGTTGCCGCTCGCGCAGCGCCGGATCGTCGCGGGCCATCTCGGCCAGGCGCCGGACGGTGAAATCCAGCTGGATCGGCATGGGTTTCTCGCACCACAGGGTGCCGTCGTTGTCGAAGACGGCCACCCGGGCCGGCGCCGCCACGAAGTCGGGGCCGCCGGCCCGGGTCACCCGGGTCACGAAGTCCACGATCGCCGTCCGCGCCGGACCGTCGGCCCAGGTGCTCAGCTCGGCTGTCATCGGCGTCGGTCAGTCGCGGGCGAGGAATTCGTGGATCTTGGCGACGGCGTGGTCGATGGTGAATGTCGCCGGCTCCTGGCGCGGCGGGAACTCCTTGAACGTCTCGAGGAACTGCGTGGCGATCGCCGTGCCGTAGAACGCGATGTAGTCGTGGTCGATGAACCAGTCCCAGTACGTGTTGGACGTGACATCGGCCCGTTCGAACGGGTCGGTCCGCAGATTGAACAGCTTCGGCAGGCGGAGCGCCGTGAACGGCTCCGCCCAGAGCTGCAGAGTGCCGGTGGCCCGCTGCTCCATGAAGACAATCTTGAAGTTGTCGATCCGTACGCCCAGGACGTCGCAGTCGTCGGAGAAGTAGATCAGTCCCTTCCGCGGGCTCTTGTCCACCTCGCCGGTCAGGTACGGCAGCAGGTTGTAGCCGTCGATGTGCGCCCGGAAGGTCTTGTCGCCGGCTTGGTGACCGTGCTTCAGCTCCTCGACGATCTCGGGCTCGCCGGCCGCGGCGAGGAAGGTCGGCAGCCAGTCGTGGTGCTGGACGATCTCGTTGGACACCACGCCCGCGGGAATCTTCCCGGGCCACCGGATCATCTCCGGCACCCGGAACGCGCCCTCCCAGTTCGTGTTCTTCTCGCTGCGGAACGGCGTGGTCGCCCCGTCCGGCCAGGTGTTGGCGTGCGGGCCGTTGTCGGTGCTGTAGATGACGATGGTGTCCTCGGCGATGCCGAGCTCGTCGACGAGCTCGAGCAGCTCGCCCACGTTCCGGTCGTGGTCGATCATCGTGTCGTGGTAGGGCGACTGCCAGTGCCCGGCCTGCCCCCGGCTCTCCGGCTTGGTGTGCGTCCGCAGGTGCATGTGGGTCAGGTTCATCCACACGAAGAACGGGGTTCCGGCCTCGTGCTGGCGCCGGATGAATTCGGCGCACGCCCGGGTCGTCTCGTCGTCGATCGTCTCCATCCGCTTCTTGGTGAGCGGGCCGGTGTCCTCGATCCGCTGCTTGCCGTACGGCCCGTAGCGCGGATCGCGCTCGCCGGCGTCCTCCTCGGTGGCCCACGAGTGGATCACTCCGCGCGGGAAGAAGAGCTGGTGGAGCCGCGGGAACTCCGCTCCCGGGTAGTCGGGCAGCTCCGGCTCCTCCTCGGCGTTGAGGTGATACAGGTTGCCGTAGAACTCGTCGAAGCCGTGCGCGGTCGGCAGGTACTTGTTCAGGTCGCCCAGGTGGTTCTTGCCGAACTGGCCGGTGGCGTAGCCCAGCGGCTTCAGCAGCTCGGCGATCGTCGGGTCCTCGGCCTGCAGCCCGACGTCCGCCCCCGGCACGCCGACCTTGCTCATGCCGGTCCGGTACACGCTCTGCCCGGTGATGAACGAGGCTCGCCCGGCGGTGCAGCTCTGCTCCCCGTAGGAGTCGGTGAAGCGCATCCCCTCGTCGGCGATGCGGTCGATGTTCGGCGTGCGGTATCCCATCAGCCCGTCGCTGTAGCAGCTCAGGTTGGTGATCCCGATGTCGTCACCCCAGATCACCAGGATGTTCGGCTTGCCGGACGGCATGATGGACCCCCTCGCGTCGCGTAGTCGTCGCCGTGCCGACCATGCCGCCACCGGGGCCGTCCGGCCTCCTCCCGGCGGGGTGAGATGAGATTCGGCGGGTGCGCGAGATTGGACAAGCCACTCGTAAGCCCTGGATACCGGCAAATACCTCGATCGGCTGCTGGATGGCGTTTGGGAGCGCTCCCATCTGATGGGACACGAACGCTGCGAGAGCGCGTGCCTACACTCCGGTAATTTCGCACCGCCAGTGCGTCACCGCAGCTCACACCGGCATTTCCGGGGACCCGTGGGTCTGAGTATTATTCGGTCGCCCTGGTAGGCATATCGGCGCAGATGGATGAATTTGATCGTCTGTCGAGATGCCTCGTGACCCCCCACACGACACCGGAGGACAGTTGACCACCCGCGTCCCGGAAATTTCCGTGCCCGCGTTGATCCCGGCAGCCCTTCCCAGCCGTATCTCAGGCGACGGGGAAGGCTCCGGGCGGAGGTATCAATGCATGCGGTGGTCGAGGATCGGCTCGCACCGGGCGGGGTGTGCCTGATGACACAGCAACGGTCCGGTGGCCGGTGGCAGTCCCTCGACGGCGGTCGCGCCGACGACGGCTCGGTGATCCCGCGGCAGGCGCCGCGACACGGCGCGGCCGAGCCGAGCCACGAGGACACCCTCGTCAAGATGCTCTACGAGGAGCACGCCGGCCCTCTGCTGATGTTCGTGCTGCGGCTGACCGGTGGTGACCGGCAGCGCGCCGAGGACATCGTCCAGGAGACCCTGCTCCGCGCCTGGCGCAACGCGCACCGGCTCGGCGCGCAGGGGCAGCAGTCACTGCGCCCGTGGCTGGTGACCGTCGCCCGGCGGATCGCCATCGACGACCACCGCAGCGCCAGCGCCCGCCCCGCCGAGACGTACGACCGGGAACTCGAGAGCTTCCCCAGCACGGCCGACGACACCGACCGCGTCCTGCAGTCGATGACCGTCTCCGATGCTCTCCGCGAGCTGTCGCAGTCGCACCGTGAGATTCTTATCGAGACGTACTTCCGGGGCCGGACGGTGCCGGAGGCGGCGGAGAAGCTCAACCTTCCGTTGGGTACCGCCAAGTCACGGGTGTATTACGCTCTGCGTGCGCTGCGGACGGCGTTGCAGCAGCGGGGGGTGACGGAGTGATGACGCAGGAAGAGCACTACGACGTCGCGTCGTACGCGCTGGGCGTGCTGGACCAGTACGATGCCGAGCGTTTCGAAGATCATCTCATTGAGTGCCCGCGGTGCGCCTTTGAGCTGGAGTCCTTTGTGCAGGTCGCCGATCTGCTGGCCGACGTCGACGCGGCCGCCGTGGTCGCCGCCGAGGAGGTCAAGCGGGACGGCGTCGTGCTGCACAAGATGCTCGGCGAGGTGCGCACCGAGCGCCGCCGGGCCAACAGCCGCCGGCTCTACTCCCTGGCCGCGGCCGTCGTGATCTTCGCGATGCTCTCGATCGGCGCGCTGTTCGCGGGCGGCAAGTGGTTCGCCCCTGACGGGAAAGCCGGGACCGGCCAGACCGCCCAGCGCAGCAGCTCCCAGCTCGACCCGCTGCCGAACAGCCAGGACGGTCCCGGCATCGGTGGCCCCGAGCTGACCGGGCAGAAGTACAGCGGCTCCGACCCGCGCACCGGCGTGCACGCCGACGTGGCCCTGGAGAAGAAGGACTGGGGCACCCAGATCTCCTTCGCCGTCTCCAACATCAAGGGCCCGCTGACCTGCCGCCTGGTCGCCGTGCACACCGACGGCACCACCGAGCCGCTCGTCTCGTGGAACGTGGGGGAGAAGGGCTGGGGCACCGCCGCCAACCCGGAACCGCTGCTGCTGCAGGCGGTCACCGCGACCGCCCGCGAGGACATCGCGCACATCCAGGTGCAGGAAGTGACCGCCAACGGCACCGGTGACACTTTGGTCCGCGTACCGTAAAAAAATTCTGTAAGCGTGCGGGCCCGGCCGATTCGGCCGGGCCCTTCGTGTTTGCGCCGACACGCCGCGTGCTTCAAACAAAATTAAGGGAATTGAATGGGCCGGAGTTCAACCGACTCGGCCCCGGCCCGCGTACTACTGCCCGGAAACGCCAGAAGAAGGAATCACTGGAGGGCACGTGGTACCGGAGAAGCGAAAGTTGATGGTCGTGAGCGCGGCCATCGCCGCAGCGTTCGCAGTGACCGGCTGCGCACCGGCCGGATACAACGCCGCCGACTACGGCAATGCCGCGGAGCCCGCCTCGAACACGGCGGCGAGCCCCGGCGCGACCGCCGACCCCGCGGCCACGAGCGACCCGGCCGCCGAGGCCGACCCCGACGCCACCGCTCCTCCCGGCTCCGGCACGACCGCCGCGCTCTCCGACGACCAGGTCACCAACAAGCTGACCGGCACGGCCGTGAAGCGCATGGGCGAGGTCGTGGAGAACGAGGACGGCTTCGTCCTCTACCGCTTCGACGGCGACGCCAACAACCCGGCGAAGTCCAACTGCAACGGCGACTGCGCCAAGGTCTGGGAGCCCGCGCTCACCAACGACGGCAAGCCGGCCCTCAAGGGCGTCGCCGCGAGCGTCGTGGGCACGGTCACCCGCGCCGACGGCACCAAGCAGCTGACGATCAAGGGCTGGCCGGTCTACCACTACATCGGTGACAAGGAGCCCGGTCAGTGGAAGGGCCAGAACGTCTCCGGCAAGTGGTTCGTGATCAAGCCGGACGGCGCGAAGAACCTCACCTGCCTGCCCAACATCTCGAAGCCGGTCGCGCCGCCCGCCGACGATTCCGGCTCCGATTCCGCCGACACCGGCAGTTCCGGTAGCGACTACAGCTACTGACTTAAGCGTCCTCTAAGAAACTGCTGACTCCGGAGGTTCGAAGAATGGTTGCCGCCCGCTCCTCACGCCGGCTCTCGCGCTGGCTTGTGGGCATTTCGGCAATGGTCCTGACGTTCCTGTTGGCGCCGGTCTCACCGGCCCGCGCCGACGGGGGCATTCCGGTGCCGTCCGTGTCCTTCAACGCCAAGGGCGCCGGGGCGGTCAGCCCCGCCGACCGCGACTTCGTGATCAAGGTCAGGCTCGCGGGCCTGTGGGAGATCCCGGCCAGCAACATGGCCCAGGAGAAGTCGGACGACCCGCGGGTCGTCAACATCGGCAAGTCGATCAGCGCGCAGCACGTGGTGCTCGACAAGCTCGACCGGGACGTCGCCAAGAAGCTCAACATCGACCTTCCCCAGCAGCCGAACAGCGATCAGCAGTACTGGCTCGGCGAGATGAGGGCGGCGAACTCGGCGACCTTCGACCAGATCTACATCGACCGACTCCGCGCGGCACACGGCAAGATCTTCCCGGCCATCGCGACGATCCGCGCCAGCACTCGCAACGACTCGGTCCGGCAGCTCGCCCAGCAGGCCAACCAGTTCGTCATGACGCACATGACGCTGCTGGAGTCCAGCGGGATCGTCGACTACGGCGCACTGCCCACGGCCGCGGCCCCGACCACCCCCGGCGCGGGCCCGGTGCCCGTCGACGGGCAGATGGTCGCCGCCGCGCACAGCAGTAGCAGCGCGATCCCCGGCGTCAACACCACAGTCATCCTCCTAGTCCTCGCCGCCGCACTCGTGGCCGGCGTCATCACGACCATGCGCATCTTCCGGGCGAGGTAGACCCCGAAACCCCGTCCAGGTCGAGACAAAGAAAGGTGTCCCCTAATGCGAAGGTCCAAGTACCGGCGCGCATCCAGGAACTCGGGTTGGTTCAGCGGCCGTCGCCGGATCATCGCGGTCGCCGCAACGCTCGTGGCGTTCGGCGGCATCGTGACCGTTACCCAGGTCTCGAACGCGGCCACCAACCGGACCCAGAAGAAGGCGCTGTCGGCATGTGACAACGTCACGGCACCACCGCCGGCCAAGTTGTCCACCAAGACCAAGCGGACGACGTACACCACCAACAACGGCACCGTGGTCCAGCACCCGGACGACGGCGCCGGTGAGGTGGTGACCACCGCTCAGCTGCGGGACCGTTGCCGCCGCTGGGTGATGAACAACGTCGGCAACAACAACGGCGGCGGCGCCACCACGGCGCCGACGTCCGCGGCGGCGACCACCGCCCCGGCGGCCGACCCGAGCGCGAGCACCGACCCCAACGCGGGCGGCGACAACGGCGGCCAGGCCAGCGCCGACCCGAGCGCGTCGACCGGTGACAACGGTGGGAACAACGGCGGCGGCGACAACGGTGGCCAGCAGACCACCGCCCCCGCGCCCGACCCGAGCGCGTCCGGCGGGGCGACCACGCCGCCGCCCGGTGCCGGCCTGGGCATCCTCACCAACAACTGCGACACCAGCAACCTGCCGCGGCACGACGGCTTCCAGAAGGGCGACCGCTGCGTCACCACCGAGTTCGGTGAGGTCTCCTCGGCCGCGAACAACACGTCGCTGCTGATCACCCAGGCCCCGCGCCAGGTGACCGTGAACACGCCGTTCACGCTGCAGGTCAGCACCCGCAACCTGATCCGTGACCGGTTCCTCGCGGCCGGCGCCGGCGGTTACTACGTGGAGAGCTCGGTCCTGCAGAACGGCATCGAGCGCGGCCACTTCCACACCGCGTGCCGGATGCTGCCGAGCACCACCGAGGCTCCCGACCCGTCGCCGGTGCCTGCGTTCTTCGTGGCCACCGAGGACAAGAAGGGCGCCGCGGCTCCGGACGTGGTCACCATCCAGGTTCCGGGCATGCCCACCACGGGCACCGCGCAGTGCGCCTCGTGGGCCGGTGACGGCTCGCACCGCATCCCGATGATGGAGCGGGCCAACGAGACGCCGGCGTTCGACGCCGTGCGGATCACCGTCCGCGCCGCCCGGGGCGGCAACTAACTGATCGAGGAGTGCAGCCGAGAGCCCGGAGCCGAACCCGCCCGGGTGGGGTAACCGACATTACCCCGCCCGGGATGGGACCCCCCGTCGGAACCGGTGGTCGCCCTTCCCCCTGACGGACGACTTCACGGCAAGCTCCCCCAAGGCGACCAGGATCACTCGGGTGTCCGGTCGCCCACCGATGGCCCTGACCGGGAGCGCGGTCAGGGCCATCGGCCTGGGTAGAGTGGCTCCGGTGAGCCGCCGCCTGACCCCGCCCGAGCGTTATGCCTTCGGCGCGTCGCTCGGCTCGATCCAGGCGCGACACAGCGACCCCTGTGTGCGGGTCAGCGCGAGCGAGCTCTGGATGGCCGCCCGCACCCCCGACGGCCCGGGCACGTTCCACCTGGAGCTCTCCGCGGGCGAGCTGGTCGCCACCGCGTACGGTCCCGGCGAGGACTGGCTGCTCGAGCGGGCCGACGCGATCGCCGGTCTGCGCGACGACGTGAGCGGCTTTCCGGCCCTGGCCAAGGCCCATCCGCTGGTGCATCGGCTGGCGCGTACGTTCTCCGGGCTGCGGATGCCGGCCACCGGTCTCGTCTTCCCCCGCATCTTGCGGGCGATCCTCGAGCAGAAGGTCACCGGCGTCGAGGCCGGCCGGGCGTACCGGAAAATCTGCCGGAAATTCGGGGAGCCGGCGCCGGGCCCGGCCGATCTGCTCCTCCCGCCCGATCCGGCCGCGATAGCGGCGACGCCCTACTGGGCCTTCCACCCGTTCGGCGTCGAGCAGCGCCGCACCCAGACCCTGCTGCGCGCCGCCCGCGAGGCCGACCGCATCGAGCGCTGTGCCGACTCCGCCGAGGCGACCCGGCGGCTGACGGCCCTGCCCGGCATCGGCCCGTGGACGGCGGCCGAGGTGGTGCGCGTCGCCTACGGCGATCCCGACGCGGTGAGCGTCGGCGACTACCACATCCCGAACACGGTGGCATGGGGACTGGCCGGCGAGCCACGCGCCACCGACGAGCGCATGCTCGAGCTGCTCGAACCGTTCGGCGGCCACCGCGGGCGGGTCTGCGACCTGCTCGCGCACGGCGGCATCGGGGCGCCCCGCTTCGGCCCCCGCATGCCGATCCGGTCGTTCGCCCGGTTCTGATGAGCGTGTCCCTGCCACTCTGGGTACGTTGATCCCCTCGTGATCGGTTTGACCCGGGAGAACTGACGACAATGGGTGGCACAGGCGGAGAGATCGTCCTGGTCCTGGTGCTCGTGCTGGTGAACGCGGCCTTCGCCGGCAGCGAGATGGCGCTCGTGTCGCTGCGGGACAGCCAGGTGCAGCGCCTCGAGCGGCAGTCGCGCAGCGGCAAGACTCTGGCGCGGCTCACCCGCGACCCGAACCGGTTCCTCGCGACCATCCAGATCGGCATCACGCTGGCCGGGTTCCTCGCCTCGGCCGCCGCCGCGGTGTCGCTCTCCAAGCCGCTGCTCGGGCCGCTTTCGTTTCTGGGCGACGCGGCCCAGCCGGTCGCCATCGTGATCGTCACGGTCGCGCTGACCTTCGTGACGCTGGTGATCGGGGAGCTCGCGCCCAAGCGGATCGCCATGCAGCGCACCGAGGGCTGGGCGCTGCTGGTCGCCCGGCCGCTCGACATCCTCGCGGCCCTCTCCCGCCCGGTGGTATGGCTGCTCGGCGCGTCCACGAACCTGGTGGTCCGGCTGGCCGGCGGCGACCCGTCCGCCCAGCGCGAGGAGGTCACCACCGAGGAGATCCGCGACATGGTCGCCGCCCAGCAGGACTTCTCGGCCGAGCAGCGCACGATCATCAGCGGCGCCTTCGAGATCGCCGACCGGATCCTCCGCGAGATCCTCGTGCCCCGCCGCGACGTGCTCACCCTGCCCACCGGCGCCCCCGCGCACGAGGCGCTGCGCGCGCTGATCGCCGGCGGCCACTCCCGCGCGCCGGTCGTCGGCCCGGCCGGCCTCGACGACGTGATCGGCGTCGTGCACCTGCGCGACCTGGTCGACGCCGAGGGCCCGGTCGACGCGGTCTGCCGTCCCGGCCTGTTCCTGCCCGAGACGCTGCGGGTCTCCGACGGGCTCCGGCAGATGCGCTCCGAGCACGCCCAGCTGGCGCTCGTGGTCGACGAGCGGGGCGCGATCGACGGGATCATCACGATGGAGGACCTGGTCGAGGAGATCGTCGGCGAGATCTACGACGAGACCGACCGGGACGTGGCCGCGGTGATCCGCGAGAACGACGGCGCGCTGCTGATGCCCGGCTCGTTCCCGATCCACGACCTGCCCGACATCGGCCTGCACGACGAGTCGAACGCCCACGAGGACGGCGATTACACGACCGTGGCCGGCATGGTCCTGGCCGCGCTGGGCCACATCCCCACCGGCCCGGGCGAGGTGGTCGAATTGCCGGAGTTCACGGCTGAGGTAGTCGAAGTGACCGGCAGGGCCATCACCAGGGTGCGCCTGCGCCCGCTCCAGTCGCTGGCGGAAGAGGCGTAGGCGTCACAATTGCTGTGCGAGGAGGTGACCTCCATGCAAACTGGCGGCGTGGCTTTCACCCTGACGATCGACTGCGGCGGCGGCGGCATCAAGGGCTCGGTCCTGGACGAGGCCGGCACGATGCGGGCGCAACCCCTGCGCGTCCCGACGCCATATCCCCTGCATCCCGACCTGTTCGTGAAGACGCTGGTGCAGCTGGGCGAGCGTCTGCCGACCGCCGACCGGGTCACCGTCGGCATGCCCGGCATGCTGCGGCACGGCGTCGTCGTCGCCACGCCGCACTACATCACCCGCTCCGGCCCGCGCACGCGGATCGACCCCGACCTGGTCGAGGCCTGGCACGGCTTCGACTGCCGCACCGCGCTGGCCGAGGCGTTCGGCCTGCCCACGCTGGTGCTCAACGACGCCGAGGTGCATGGCGCCGGCGTCGTTGCGGGCACCGGCTGCGAGCTGATGCTCACCCTCGGCACCGGGCTCGGCTGCGCCCTCTTCGACGGCGGCGTGCTGGCGCCGCACCTGGAGATGTCGCAGGCGCCGGTGCGCTGGGGGATGTCCTACGACACGTACATCGGCGAGCACGAGCGGCGCCGGCTCGGTGACGCCCTCTGGTCGCGCCGCGTGCGCAACGTCGTCGACGGCCTGCGCCCGGTCTTCCTCTGGGACCGGCTCTACCTGGGCGGCGGCAACTCCCGCCTGATCACCCCGACCCAGCTGGCCCGCATGGGCGACGACGTGGTCGTGGTCCCGAACACGGCCGGCATCGTCGGCGGCGTGCGCGCCTGGTCACTGGGGACCGCCCGCTGACATGCGTCCCGGCGCCGTCCTCCTCGACTTCGGTGGTGTCCTCGCGGACGCGCCACCGCAGCGGGCCGCACCCCCGTCGCTGGTCCTGCGCATCTTCAACCTGTCGCGCGGCGCGCTGACGCCCGGGGCGATCCAGCGGTCGCTCACCGAGGGCGCGGTGAAATGGGCACGCTGGCGCGACGAGGACTGGCCGGACGAGCTGTCCCAGGCCGAGGTCTGGGAGCGTTTCATCCTGCCCGGCTGGCCGCCGGCCGCCCAGGTCCCCGTGCGCGGCGCGGTCAAGAAGCTCAGCTACGAGTGGACTTACCGCGACAATTGGGAGATCCGGCCGGGGATTCGCGAGGCGTTGTGTGCCTTCCGCGAAGCCACCATTCCGCTCGCGGTCGTCAGTAACACCCTTTCCGGTGCCGCTCACCGAGATTTCCTGATAAAGGCGGGCATCAGTGACTTTTTCGTGGTGCAGGTCTACAGCGACGAGGCCGGCGTCCGCAAGCCCAACCCCCAGATGATCTGGAACGCCACCGACGAGCTGGGCGTCCCCCCGGAATCCTGCTGGTTCGTCGGCGACACCCCCCGCCGCGACATCCTCTGCGCGCGCCGAGCCGACGTCGCCCTCGCCATCCTCATGCGCTCCCCGCGCACCGCTTCCGAGCCCGCCGGCCCCGACCCCGACGAGACGATCGCCGACGGCTTCGAATTACGAAATTTACTGAAAAAACACCTTTGACCGTACGAGGTTGACACCCACCCCAACCGCATCGGTACCCGTCCTTGCCCACCGCTTTCCAGCTGGTTGCAACTCCCAGCCGTCCGCACGCTACGGCCCGGCGGCCGCCTCTCACACCACGCCGGCGGACGCGACCCTCGGCGGTGTGGCGGGCCGCTCCACGCCTGGGGGTCTGCGCGCAGGTTCCATGTGAGGCTTGCGGGTGATCGTCCGGGCAGGTTGGTGCCGGCTCTGCTGATCGCCTGCGATACGGCGATGGCGGTGGTGTTGACCAGGCAGAACGGGCACGCCGAGAGCACGTCCGGCAGCGGGCGGCGCCGATGTTCGCGGGCGGGCCTGGGGTTGTGTCGCTGGGCCGGAAGCGGGGTGCGGCCTAGGGATGCAACCAGCCGGAAAGCGGCAGGCAGGGGCGGCCGCAGTTGCGGTTGGGTGGGCGTCAACCTCGTACGGGCAAAGGATGGGTCTGCCAGATGGTGGTTTGGCGGGTGGGGACGCTTTCCAGGGACTCGATCACCGGGACCTCGTAGGTCGCCTGCCTGATCATCGCTTCGGTGGGGAGGTAGGCGCGGCCGGGGTCGCCCACCAGGACCAGGCAGCCTCGGGCGGCGGCTCGCCGTAGGAAGGGGAGGACGCGGGCGGCCATCTCGCGGCTGTAGAAGACGTCGCCGGCGAGGATGACCGAGGCTGCGGGGTTTGTGTCGAGGACGTCGGCCTCCAGGGTTTCCAGCGCGACGTTGTTGGCGATGGCGTTGGCCTCGGCGGCGGCCAGCGAGTAGGGGTCTATGTCGTTGGCGGTCACCGGGTGGGCGCCGGCCCGGGCCGCGGCGATCGCTACCAGGCCGGAGCCGGTGGCCAGGTCGAGAACGGAACGGCCGTCGACCAGGTGGGGATGGTCCAGGATGTGGCGGGCCAGGGCCTGTCCGCCGGCCCAGGCGAAGGCCCAGAACGGGGGCGGCTGCTCCTGGCCGGACTCCTCGGTCTTCTCCCAGAGGGCTATCGGCTCGTCGGCCTGGTAAAGGGAGATCTCGGGGACGAACGGGACGGCGGCCAGCCTCGTGTGGCTGTGGATGAACTGCAGGAGCACCCGGCGATTGTCTCAGCTGCGGTTTGGTCAGGCCGATCTGCAACTCCGACTCTTATGCCGGAGGGGAGCACGATGCCGCCACGCTGGGCCGCCGGGCTGTTCGGCGGGTGGATGGTGGCGCTCGTGGCCGCGTTCGCCCTGGTGCCGGACGGTCAGGTCGTCGTGCGCCTGGGTGCGGGGCTGTCCGCGGTGGCGGCGATCTGGTGGGGTGTGCGGCGCAATCAGGCCAACGACCGGGCGGCGTGGGGGCTGCTCGCGGGAGCGACCGGGATCGCCGCGCTGCCGCAGCCGTACGCGGTTGCCGCCTATCCGGTGCTCGCCGGCGTTCTTCTGATCTTCATTCGCCGCCGTGGTGGCGGGGCGCCGGATCGCGCGGCGCTGCTCGACGCGCTGATCGTGACGGCGGGCGCGGCGCTGCCGGTCTGGACGTTCCTGCTGGAGCCGCGGCCGAGCGTGCGCGACGCGACGCTGCTCGGTGGCCTGCTCTGCGTGGGCGTGCTGACCCGGCTGCTCACCTCGTCGGGGCACCGGCCGGTGGCGGGCGGCCTGCTCGGCGCGGGGATCGTGGCGATGATCGCGGCCGGCGTCGGCGACCTGGCCGGGCCGGGGGCGTTCGCGCTCTTCGCCGGGGCCGGACTGGCCGCATTGCACCCGTCGATGACGCAGCTCAGCGTGCGCAGCGCCGACCCGCCGAGCGAGGGCGGTCACTGGCGGGTGGCGGTGCTCGGGCTGGTGATCCCGGGCGTGCTGCTGGCGGCGGGACCGTCGGTGTTGGGCCTGCTCAGCGCGTTCATCCTGCTGCTGGTGCTGCTGCGGATGGCCGGCGCCATGGCGAACCACCGGCAGGCGCTGGCCCGCGAGCGCGGGCTGCGCCAGGCGTCGGCGGCGCTGGTGTCGGCGGCCGACGTCGACGCGGTCGGCGACGCCGTGCGCACGGCGGTGGGCCAGCTGCTTCCGGCGGACACCCCGCACGGGGTGGTGCTGGCGATGGCGGTGCCCGACGACCTGCCGCTGGCCAAGGCGGCCGACCGGTGGGCCGGCATCGTCCCGACCCGGGACCTGGACTGGGCGGTCGCCGTGCGGCTCACCCACTTCAGCACGACGCTGCGCCACCCGATGGTGCTCACCGACCGGCCGGCCGGAGAGCCGCTGGTGGGCGTGCTGCACGTGGCCGCTCCGGAGCCGGCGCTGCGCGGGCTGCAGCGGGCCATCGAGGTGCTCGCGGGGCAGGCGGCGCTCGCGCTCGAGCGGATCCAGCTCAGCGACGAGGTGATCCGGCGCAACAGCGAGACGTACTTCCGGACGCTCGTGCAGAACACGGCCGACGTGATCCTGATCGTCGGGGACGGGCTGCTGATCCGGTATGCGAGTCCGTCCGCTTTGCGAATTTTCGGGTTCGATCCGGCTGGGTCCGTTTTGCCCGATTTGATCCACCCAGATGACCGCGGACTGCTCGAAGCGCCCCACGACGACGTCGATCTGCGCGGACCCGGCGACGTCCTGCTCGAGATGCACGTCTCCGACCTGCGCGACGAGCCGACCGTGGCCGGGCTCGTGATCACCCTGCGGGACGTGACCAGGCAGCGGCGGCTCGAGCAGGAGCTCACCCACCAGGCGTTCCACGATGCCATGACCGGCCTGGCCAACCGGGTGCTGTTCCACGACCGGCTCGAGCACGCGCTCGCCCGCGGCGCCCGGGACGGATCCGTGGTCGGCGTGCTCTTCATCGACCTGGACGACTTCAAGATCGTCAACGACACACTCGGGCACGCGGCCGGCGACACGCTGCTGATCGCGGTGGCCGACCGGATCGCGGGGGCGCTGCGGGCCGACGACACCGCCGCACGGCTGGGCGGCGACGAGTTCGCGGCGCTGATCGAGAACGTGAACGACCCGGGCGCGGTTGAGGAGACGGCCAACCGCATCCTGGCCGCGCTCGCCCCGCCGGTCGTCATCGACGGCCAGACCTCGCTGCACGCGGTGGCCAGCATCGGCATCACCACCACGCCCGAGGCGGACACGGCGGACGAGCTGCTGCGGCAGGCCGACCTCGCGCTGTACGTGGCCAAGGGCGCCGGCAAGAACCAGTGGCGGCGCTACCAGGCCCACCTGCACGGCGCGATGGTGGAGCGGCTGGAGCTGCGCTCGGCGCTCGACCACGCGGTGAACGAGGGCCACTTCCTGCTCGCGTACCAGCCGATCGTGGAGCTCGGCTCGCAGCAGCCGGTCGGCTTCGAGGCGCTGGTCCGCTGGTTCCATCCGACCAAGGGCGTGGTGTCGCCGGCCGAGTTCATCGAGGTCGCCGAGGAGAGCGGGCTGATCGTGCCGATCGGCCGCTGGGTGCTGCAACAGGCGCTGCACACGGTCGCCCAATGGCGCCGCGTCCTGCCGCTCGACCGGCAGCCGTACGTCTCGGTGAACGTGTCGGTGCGGCAATTCCGCGAGGCCGGCTTCGTCGACGAGATCGTGCAGGCGCTCGCCTACGCCGGCGTGCCGCCGGCGGCCTTGATGATCGAGCTGACCGAGACCTTGCTGGCGGGCGAGCACGAAACGGTCTGGCGTGACCTTGCGGCGCTTCGCGAGCATGGCGTACGCGTGGCCATCGACGACTTCGGCACCGGCTATTCGTCGCTCGGCTACCTGCGCCGCCGCCCGATCGACGTCGTGAAGATCGACAAGTCCTTCATCGACGACATGGTGGAGAGCCCGCAGCAGCTCGCCCTGGTGACGGGCATCGTGAGCCTGGCGCAGTCGCTCGGTCTCACCGTGATCGCCGAGGGCATCGAGTCGCCCGTGCACCGCGACCTGCTGGCCCGGCTCGGCTGCCCGTACGGCCAGGGCTACCTCTGGTCGAGCCCGGTCGACGGCACCGAGGCGCTGGCCCAGATGGCCAATGGTGAACAATCGATGGCGGCGTAATGTCCCCGGGATGAACATCACTTCCCTCCGTGCTCCCCGTCGCGCCGCCGTCGCCGCGGTGGCCATCACCGTGGCCGTCCTCGGTGGCGCCGGCGTCGGCTGGGCCGCCGCGACGACGACCGCCCAACCGGCGATCAAGACGATCACTCCGCGCTCCGAGAAGGACGTCACCAACATCGACGTCCTCCGGCAGCAGCTGCGCAACTATTACGGCGACCCGCTGGGCACCGGCCAGTTCGCTCCGGACAGCAACTACGCCCGCGAGGCGTCGCACGTGGCCGCCGACGGCGCCGGTTACCTGAGCCACTTCCGGTCGCACGGGCACGCCACCAAGGCGATCATCCTGGACGTCGACGACACCACGCTGGCAACCTGGAACTACGAGATCGTCAGCAACTGGGCGTTCAACCCGGCGACGAACGCCGACTACGTGAACGGCCAGCTGTTCCCGGCGGTGCCGGGCATGGTCGCGACGGTCAAGGCGGCCGAGCGCGAGGGCTACGCGATCTTCTACCTGACCGGCCGCCCGACCACGCAGGAGCCGGCCACGCTCGGCAACCTCACCGCGGACGGGGTCGGCGTGGACGCCGGATACCCGAAGCCGACGACCCTTCGCGACGGCGAGGACGGCCTGTTCACCAAGCCGGACGTGAGCGTGTACCCGGACTACCTGAAGGCGGCCTGCGCGGCCGACCCGGGCGGCAAGTGTACGACCATCCACTACAAGTCGGCGACGCGGGCGCACATCGAGTCGCTGGGCTACGACATCGTCGCCAACTTCGGCGACCAGTTCAGCGACCTGAAGGGCGGCCACGCCGACAAGACCTTCAAGCTCCCCAACCCGAACTACTACCTGCCCTGATCTCGCTTGGCCCCCATCGCCGGCACGACCTCGTGCACCGGCCGGGGGCTCAGAAGTGCGACCGGCGGCGGTAGTGTGTGCCGCCGCCGGTCGCAGCCCGCAGCTCGCAGAGCAACGTGGTCAGGGCGTGTCGGCGATTCGCCCGCTCCCCCGCATCCCGTCGGTCGAGCCGGACGACCTGGCCGGCTTCTTTCTTCTCGTCGCGCCTGCCGGCGGGCTGAAATCGCCGGGGTGCAGCCCGGGCGCTCGCGCCAAGGGCGGCGGGGTGCCCGAGCGGCGGACGTTTCAGCCCGGCCCTGCTCGGCGGTGCGAGCGGCCCCCTGTACTTCGCTGCTGAACCGGCGGGAACGGGCGTGATGTGCGTCGGGCACCCAGGTGCGCGCCGCCAGGGACTCGAACCCTGAACCCTCCGGTTCCCGGCGACGCGGGTGACGAGGGCCGTTATAGCTGGTCGGCGTGCAACGCCGTGGGCATCGGAAATCACGAGGCGGACCCCGGACAGGCCCCGGGCCGTCAAGCTGCGCAGGAACGCCAGCCGGCCCGCGCCGTCTTCATTGCTGGAGACCTTCAGACCCAGAACCTCGCGGCCGCCGTCTGCGCCGTCGTCCCGCATCGTGGCCGCTCATTCCCGCATTCCAGTCGCGGCGCCCACCCAGCGGGAGCTGTGATCGATACGTCGCGATATGGCCGCCCCGGACCCCCGTCGCCTAGGCACCCCCCGCCCAAGCGTGAAGAGTTTCTGTTCGCTACGAACAGCGGTTCTTCACCGTCGCGATAGGCGAAGCCAAGGCTGTAGATCGGGATGAAGCGCCCGCCACCCGCCGGGCCGAGCGTGCGCCTGGGAAACGGACCAGCGGCGACGCCGACACCCGCGCCGTGGACGACTCAACAGGTCGTCCTAACGCTTCCCGGCCTTTCCCGCATAGATTCGGTCGACAAGGAACGGCAGCGCCCCCGCCACCACCATCGCCGCTCGATATTTGCGGGGTACCACAATCCGTCGGCGCGGGCGGCGCAAGGCTCGCTCGATCGCCGCCGCCACGATCTCCGGGCCCGGCAGGTTCGTGCGGCTGTTGAAGCCGGTGTCGATGAATCCCGGTTCGATCAGCGTGACCCCGATGCCCGTTCCCACGAGCTCTCGCCGTACCGAGTCGTTCATCCCGCGCAGCGCGAATTTGGTGGCCGAATAGACGCCGCCGAGTCCGATCTCGCCGGCCACCGACCCGATGTTGACGATGGCGCCCGATCCCTGCTCTCGCATGATCGGCACCACCGCCCGCATGAGCCGGATCGGCGCCACCAGGTTCACGTCGATCGTCTCGGTGACCACGTCGTCGTCGGTGAGAACGGACGCCTTGCCACCCACGCCGGCGTTGTTGACCAGGCCGTCGATCCGGCCGTCCACCTCGAGGGCACGGGCCACTAGCGCGTCGATCGCCGCGGGATCGCGTACGTCGGTCGGCACCGCCACCGCCGCCGAGCCGATCTCCGCCGCCGCGTCCGCAAGCTCGGCCGCGCGCCGGGCCGCGAGCACAACCGTGAAACCGGCCCGCCCGAGCCGAACCGCCGCGGCGCGGCCGATTCCGCTGGACGCCCCGGTGATGATGACGACCGGCATGACTCCCCTTTCCGCGGGAAAAACGGCGCCGCCGACGACCGGCGACACCGTTTATCCGGCGACGGGGATCAACCTATCGCTTGCTGTGGTACGCCTCGACGATGTGGCTCGGGATGCGCCCGCGCTCCGACACCTCGAACCCGTTCTTGTTGGCCCACTCGCGAATTGCCTGGTTCTGGTCGCGGCTGGCGCGGCCCGTGCTTGCCGGTGCGCTACGCCGGCCGGCGGCGACGAGTCCGCTGCGGCCGACCCGGGTGGCCGCGTTCAGGAACGGGTCGAGCGCCTTACGCAACTTGCCGGCGTTCTTCTCGGAGAGGTCGATCGTGTAGTTCACACCGTCGAGTCCGAACTCGACGGTGCGGTCGGCCTCTCCGCCGTCGAGGTCGTCGGTCAGAAGGGTTATTACCTGCTTGGCCATGGTGTGCCTGCTCCTACAGCGATGTCATTTGAGTGACGACTATGCGCACGCGGCGTGGCGCCGCGAATGTCGATACGCATTCATTCTGTCTCTCGCCAGTTCTCAGTGCAAATTACCCCATCGCATGTCGCAATTCTGCCCGTACGCCGGTGTGGGGAAAGTCCCGTCCGCGGGCGCCGGGTGCACTCGTTCGGAGGTTCGGGGTGTCACACACTTTTCAGCTTCGTCAATGTCCTGTAACGTGTCGTGGGAGCGCTCCCACCACCCGTCCCCGCGGGATCCCCTCTCAAGGAGCTTCGCAATGAGACGTGCCATCCGAGCCCTCTCGGCCGTCGGCCTGCTGGCCGCCGCGACCGTGACGGCCTTCGCCGTCGCCGGACCAGCGGCGGCCGACACGCAGATCTGCGAACAGTACGGCAGCACCACGATCGGCGGTCGTTACGTGGTGATGAACAACCGCTGGGGCACCTCCGCCCAGCAGTGCATCAACGTCACCGGCACCGGCTTCTCGATCCAGACCCAGCAGGGCACCGGCAACACCAGCGGCGCCCCGGTCTCCTACCCGGCCGTCTACCTGGGCTGCCACTACACCAACTGTTCGCCCGGCACGAACCTGCCGATGCAGGTCAGCTCGATCTCGAGCGCGACCAGCAGCATCAACTACCAGTTCATCTCGGGCGCCACCTACGACGCCGCGTACGACATCTGGCTCGACCCGTCGCCCAAGAAGGACGGCGTCAACCAGCAGGAAATCATGATCTGGTTCAACCGCCAGGGCTCGATCCAGCCGATCGGCTCGGTGGTCGGCAACGCGACCATCGGCGGCCGTAACTGGGAGGTCTGGCGCGGCAGCAACGGGTCGAACGCGGTCGTCTCGTACGTCGCGCCGTCGGCGATCTCGAGCTGGAGCTTCAGCGTGCTCGACTTCATCAACGACGTGAAGAACCGCGGTGCGATCACCAGCTCGTGGTATCTCACCAGCATCCAGGCCGGTTTCGAGCCGTGGATCGGCGGCGCCGGCCTGGCCGTCACCAACTTCTCGGCGGCGGTCAACGGTGGCGGTCAGCCCACCACCCAGCCGACGACGCAGCCCACCACCCAGCCCACGGGCGGGACGTCTGCCTGCCGCGTCACGTACGGCACGAATGTCTGGAACTCGGGATTCACCGCGAACGTGACCGTGGCCAACACCGGCAGCGGCACGATCAACGGCTGGAGTCTCGGATTCACCCTGCCGAGCGGCCAGACGATCACCTCGTCGTGGAACGCGACGCTCACCGGATCGAGCGGTGCGATCACCGCCCGCAATGTTTCCTGGAACGGAAGCATCGCGCCGGGTGCGAACGCCTCGTTCGGATTCCAAGGCACCTACTCGGGCAGTTTCTCGAACCCGCCCTCATTCGCGCTCAACGGATCGAACTGCACCACCGCCTGACCCGATCAGGCTCGCCAGACCCGAGCCGCCTCGTCGCCGATTCTCCGGTGCCGGGGCGGTTCGTCCAATTCAGAATTGAAGCGCCGCCGGCGCCGACGCCGGAACCGCCGGTGTGCGTGGCGGGATCGGTACGACGCGTTCATATTCCGCGCCGAGCGGCGGGCGCCGATCGGTGTCGCCCTTGTTCGGCCAGAGAGACATCGCCCGCTCGGCCATCGCCGTGATGGTCAGCGACGGATTCACGCCCAGATTCGCCGGAACGGCCGCGCCGTCGACGACGTGCAATCCGGCGTACCCGTAAACGCGGTGATACGGGTCGACCACGCCGGTCTCCGGGGAATCGCCGATCGTGGCGCCGCCGAGAATATGGGCGGTCATCGGAATGTCGAAGATGTCGCCGACCGTGCCGCCCGGGAACCCGCCGATCTTCTCGGCGATCCGGCGGACCGCCTCGTGCCCCTGCGGAATCCAGGTGGGATTCGGCTCGCCGTGACCCGGGCCGGTGGTCAGCCGGCCGCGCTTGGTGCGCCGCACGGTGAGCGAGTTGTCGAGCGTCTGCATGACCAGCGCGATGATCGTGCGCTCGCTCCACCGGCGCACCGACAGCGAGCGGAGCAGGACGTACGGGTGGCGCAGCGCCTGCCCGAGGAACTTCACCGGCCGTGGCACCCGGCCGCCGCCGTCGACCAGCAGCGTGGCGAGCAGGCCCATGGCGTTGCTGCCCGGGCCGTACCGCACCGGCTCGATGTGGGTCGTGGCGTCCGGATGGAACGACGAGGTGATCGCCACGCCGCGCGAGAACGGCTCGGCGGGCACCGCGGCCGCCTGCGCGCCGAGCAGCGCCTCCGAGTTGGTCCGGGTCAGCGCGCCGAGCCGGGCCGACACCCGGGGCAGCACGCCGGTGTCACGCATGGCGTGCAGCAGCCGCTGAGTGCCGAGCGCTCCGGCCGAGAGGATCACCTGATCGGCGGTGAACTGTCCCTTCCGCGTGGTCACCACCCAGCCCGGATCGCGGAAAGCCAGCGAGACCGCCTCGGTGTCCGGATGCACGACGGCGCCCGCCTTCTCGGCCAGATACAGGTAGTTCACGTCGAGCCGGTTCTTCGCGCCCACCTTGCAGCCGATCATGCAGTTGCCGCACTGGGTGCACCCGGTACGGGACGGGCCCGCGCCACCGAAGTACGGGTCGGGGACGGTCACGCCGGGCGAACCGAAGAAGACACCCACGGGCGTACGGCGGAAGCTCGAACCCACCCCCATCTCCGAGGCCACCTCCTTGATGACCACGTCGGACGGCGTCATCGTGGGCTGCTCGACCACCCCGAGCATGCGCGAGGCCTGGTCGTAGTGCGGGGCGAGCTCGGCGCTCCAGTCGGTGATGCCCGCCCAGTGCGGGTCGTCGAAGAACGTGGCCGGCGGGCGGTACAGCGTGTTCGCGTACACCAGGGAACCGCCGCCGACCCCGGCCGCGGACAGCACGACGATGTCCTTGAGCAGCGTGATCCGCTGGATGCCGCGCAGCCCGAGCCGCGGCGCCCACAGGAAGTTCCGCAGGTCCCACGAGGTCTTCGGGAGCGTCGCCGGGGTGAACCGCCGGCCTGCCTCGAGCACAGCGACCCGGTAGCCCTTCTCGGTGAGGCGCAGCGCGCTGACACTGCCGCCGAAGCCGCTGCCGACGATCACGACATCGAAGTCCGCCATCGCATTACCCTTCCATTACCGGCCGGTAACCGGAAGGGCTCGCGACCGGCGAAGTTAAGTCGCTGTTAGGCCGGCCGAAGGTGGCGCGCGGCACGGTGACCACCATGAACAAGGAACCCACGGGACTGCTCCTCGCGCACCGCGCCATGCTCCGCGACCTCGACCGGCTTGCCGAGCTCACGGCCGCGCTGGCCGGTGGCGGAAACCTTGACCGGCGCCGGGCCGCGGCGATCGCGGCATACCTGAGCGACTTCTGCGACAGCCTCCACCACCATCACCGCGCCGAGGACGACGTGCTCTGGCCGGTCCTCGAACGGCGGGCCGGCGTGCACGTCGACCTGACCGAGCTCACCGACGACCACGGCGTGCTCGACCCCAAGCTGACCCGGATCCGCGCCGGGGCCCGGGACCTGGCCCGACGGCAGGTGGTCTCGCCCGAGCTCGCCGCCGACCTGGCCGACCTGCGGGACACCCTGACCGAGCACATCGCCGACGAGGAGCGCACGATCGTCCCGCTGATCAAGCAGTACCTCTCCGACGAGGACTGGGCGACGGTCGAGTCCGAGGTCCGCAAGCGCGGCGGCAAGATGTCGTTCGAGGTGCCCCGCATCCTCGCGGTCTGCACCGAGGCCGAGCTGGCCGCGGCCCGCAGGGACGGCGGCATCCCGCTCGCTCTGATGATCAAGCTGCTGCCGGTGCCGTTCCGCCGCCGCGAGCGGCTCGTCTTCAGCGCCTGAGCCGCTCCAGCAGAGCACCGGCGGAGTCCCGGTACGCGATATCGCCGGAGAGCGCGAACAGGGCGGCGTCGACCGGGCCGCCGTAGAGGCTGCCCGAATCGAGGCCGGCGACCCGCCCCGCGAACGGCAGCAGCTCCTCGAAGATCTCCCGCCCGGTCGCGGCGTCGCCGAGCCGGGCCGCCGCGTGCCCGCGCATCGCCGTGAGGCCGAGCCAGTAGTAGTTGCGGTCGATCGGCAGTCGCCGGGCCCAGACCTCCTCGGCCTCCGCGCGCCGGCCGGCGTCGAGCAGGGCCAGCACGAGCGGATCGCTGATCCGGCCGGCGAACGCCTCGTCGGTCGCCAGCAGCTCGTCGACCAGCGGGGACAGGTCGCCGCGGAACACGGCTACGCTGACCCGGCCGACGGTCACCATCAGCGCGCCGTTCATCGCGCCGTGGTCGGTCAGCCGGCGGCCCACGTCCTCGTACCGGGCGAGCGCCTCGTCGGTCCGCCCGGCCAGCAGCGAGAGCAACCCGTCGAAGATCGCGACGACCGCGAGCAGGCTGCTGAGCTGCCCGGTGGTCGAGCGGGCGACGGCCCGGGCCATCTCGGTCCGCGCGCCGTCCAGGTCGGTGTGCGCCGCCGAGTCGAGGAACAGCAGCCAGTGCGCCACCGCCTCGTGGTCGATCTCGCCGGCCGCGACCGAGGCGGCCAGGTACTCCTCGGCGGTGGAGCGGCGGATCGCCCGCAGGTCGGGCCCCAGCGCCGAGTACGCCCGCGCGTTCAGCGCGCCGCAGAGCAGCCGCAGGTCGCCGACCGTGCGGGCCAGGTCCAGGGCCTCGGCGCTGACCTCGGCGGCCGCGGCGTCGTCGTGGCCCTCCAGCTCGCGGAAGAGCGCCAGCAGCAGCCGCACCCGAGCCACCGGGTCCGAAATGCCATCCAGGAAATGATATATACCGTCGACAATCGAAAAATCCGGTGAACGACTCTGCCGGGTGGTCCACACCAGCGGCGCGTCCCACGCGGTCAGCAGCGCCGGATCGGGCGGCACCGAGAGGTACAGCGACCGGGCACGGACGATGTCCCCGGCCCGGGCATGGGCGTTCACCGCCGGCGCGAGCAGGTCGGTCGGCGCCCCCGTCGCCCGGGTCCCGGCCAGCGAGCGCAGCCGCAGCGCCGACCGCCACTGCGCCGCCGCCTCCCGCCACGATCCGGCCTCCTCGGCGGCACGCGCGGCATTCGTCGCGTACGGAATCGCCTCATGAGCCGTGGCCGGACCGGCCGCCGCCGCGGCGTGCCGGGCGAGAGTCGCGGCATCCGCCCGGTGGGCGCCCAGCACCGAGAGCGCCCGGCTGTGCAGCCGCGCCCGGCGCAGCAGCGGCGTGTCCTCGTAGAGCGTGTCCCGCACCAACGCGTGCGTGAACCGCACAACGCCCGGCACCGGCTCGTCGAGCAGCCCGGCGAGTACCGCCGCCTCCAGCGCGTCGAGCACCTCGTCGGGGTCGCGGCCGGCCACCTCGGCGAGCACGTCCACATCGGCCTCCCGGCCCAGCACCGCGGCCTGGCGCAGCGCCGCCGTCACTGGGTCGGGCAGCCGGGCGACCCGCCGGCGCAGGACCTCGCGCACTCCCGCCGGCACCGCGGTCCCCGCCGCGTCCGTGCCCTCGGCGGCTAGCAGCCGGGCCAGCTCGCGCACGAACAGGGGGTTGCCGCCGGTGCGCTCGGCGACCAGCGCGAGCACGTCCGGCCCCGCCGCCACCAGGCCCTCGCGTCGCGCCAGCGCGGCGATCGCCTCGGCGTCGAGGCCGCCGAGCAGCAGGTGGGCCGCGGTCGAGGTGAGCAGCGCGCCGATCGTCGCCTCCAACTCGTCGCCGCGGTCGGTGGTGCGGTACGTGACGATCACCAGCAGCGGACTGGGCGCTCGCTGGGCCACGACCTGCCGGAGCAGTTGCAGGGTCAGGTCGTCGGCGCGGTGCACGTCGTCGAGCAGCACCACGGCCTTCCCGCCGTCGAGCCCGGCCGCGATCGCCCGCCCGAGCCGGAACGGGTTGGCCGGGCCGTCGACCGGTTCCGAGCCGAGCGCCTCCGACCAGGCCCAGCCGGGCGGCGCGCCCTCGACCTCCGGG
Source organism: Paractinoplanes globisporus DSM 43857 (assembly GCF_000379645.1). Lineage (GTDB taxonomy): Bacteria > Actinomycetota > Actinomycetes > Mycobacteriales > Micromonosporaceae > Actinoplanes > Actinoplanes globisporus. The sequence goes on along the minus strand of NZ_KB903304.1, from coordinate 97,898 downwards.
CATCGTCCACGATGGACCTTCCAGCCGCCGGTGGCGAGCGCGGCGACCGCGGCCTCGGCGAGCGTGGTCTTTCCGGCGCCGGCCTCGCCGCCGATCAGCACGACCCGGGCGCCGTGCCGCGCGGCCTCGTCGGCGGCGGCCGCGATTGCCGCGAGTTCCGCCTGTCGTCCCCAAGTTCCTTTGCCCGTACGGGGGAAAGAGTCAACCGGGGCCCTAGTGACCGATGCCGCCGGCGGCAACGGGACCGGCGCGTCGAGAGCCGGCGCCTGCGCGAGGATGTCCGCCTCCAGCGCCCGCAGCGCCGGACCGGGATCGACGCCCAGTTCGTCGGCGAGGTGCCGCCGGGTCCGGCGCAGCGCCTCCAGTGCGTCACCCTGGCGCCCGCTGCGGTAGAGCGCGAGCGCCAGCAGCCGTACCGCCTCCTCGCGGCCCGGATGGTCGTGCAGGTGCCGCTCCATCGTGGCCACCACGATCGCGGCCCGGCCCAGCGCCAGCTCCGCCTCGGCCAGCGACTCGACCGCCGCCAGCCGCAGCTCGTCGAGCCGGGCCGCCTCGGGCCGGGCCCACGCCTCGTCGGCCACCTCGGCGTACGCGCCGCCCCGCCACCCGTCCAGCGCCTCGGTCAGCAGCCGGTGCCGGGCCGCCGGGCCCTCCTCCGCCGCCTGTCGCACCAAGTCGTCGAAGCGCCACGCGTCCACCGCCTCGGCCGGCAGCCGCAGCGCATACCCGGGGGCCGCGCTGACCAGCACCGCCGCCGGGGTACGCCGCAGCCGGTCCGGCTCCAACGCCCGGCGCAGGTGCGACACGTACACCTGAAGGGTGGCCAGCTGCCGGGCCGGGACGTCGGCGCCGCCGCCCCACAGGTCCTCGATGATGCGGTCGGCCGAGACCACCTCGCCGCCCGCCACCGCGAGCCGGGCCAGCACCGCCCGCTGCCGGGGCCCGCCGAGGTCCGCCTCGCTCCCGCCGACCGTCGCTCGCAGCGGCCCGAGCACGGCCAGAGTGACGTCCCCGCCCACTCAGGCTCGCAGCAGCACTTTGATGTGCTCGCCGGAGGCCGCGTCGGCGAAGGCCGCGGCCGCCTCGTCGAGCGGCCGCACCGCGGTGGCCAGCCCGGACATGTCGACCCGGCCGGTGACGAGCAGGTCGATGGCGTCCGTGAAGTCGTCGGGGAGATACGTGGCGCTGCCCTGCACGCGCAGCTGACTGTCCTGGATCATCGGCAGCGGGATCGTCACCGGCGCCGGCGGCACCCCCACGACCACGACCGTGCCCCCCTTGTTCGCCATGGCCAGCGCCTGGTCCATCGTGGACTGCTCGGCGACGCAGTCGAAGACGACATCGGCGCTCTCACCGAGCGCCTCTCGGGCGAGGCCGACCGCGTCGGGCGCCGTCGCGTCGATCACCGCGTCCGGCCCGAACTTCGCGGCCCGTTCCCGGCTGCGCGCCGACCGGGCCGTCATGACCACGGATTTCGCGCCCTGCGCCCGGGCGACCTGCAGCGTGAGCAGCCCGATCGTCCCCGTCCCGAGAATCGCCACGGTCTTGCCGGCCAGCCCACCCACCAGCCGGGAGGCGTGCACCGGTGTGCCCAGCGGCTCGATGAACGCGGCCTCCTTCCAGTCGAGCGCCTCCGGGATCACGTGCAGCCGCCGCTGGTCGACGGTGAAGTAGTCGGCCATGCCGCCCTGGTCGTGCGCGCAGCCGAAGAAGCGCAGGTTCTCGCAGATGTTCTCCCGGCCGGCCCGGCACTGCTTGCACTGCCAGCACGGCAGGAACGGCTCCATCGTGACCCTCGTGCCGACCGCCAGGGCCGGGCCGACCCCGGCGCCGACCGCCTCGACCGTCCCGCTCACCTCGTGCCCCGGCGCGTACGGCAGGGTGATGAAGGGATGTTTGCCCTGCAGCGCGTGCACGTCCGACCCGCAGACGCCGGCCATCGCCATCCGCACGAGCACCTCGCCGTCCTTCGGCTCGGGAACGGGCGCCTCCACCAGGGTCACCCCGCCGGCGTCGACGACGACCCGCCTCACGGCAGATATCCCAGGCGGCGTGCGGTCACGATCGTCTCCATCCGGCCATGCGTTCCCAGTTTGCGCATCGCGTTGCGCAGGTAGCTCTTCACCGTCTCGGGCAGCAGCCCCAGCCGCCGCGCCGCCTCCGCGTTCCCGCAGCCCACCGCGACCATGGCGAGCACGTCGAGCTCGCGCGGCGAGAGCGGGTTGATCTCGGCTGCGCCGGGCCCTTTCGCGATCAAGCGATCGGAGATCTGCTGCAGCCGCGCCCTCAGCGCGGGGTCCGAGGTCTCGGCGGCGAGCGTACGGAGGTCGGCATGCGCCAGCCGCACGTCCTCCCACTCCCGCGAGGTGGTGCCGGGCGCTCCCCGGACGGCCGCGGTCTCGAGCTCGGCCATCCGCCGGGCAACCTCCCGCCGCACAGTCGCCTCGGTGCCCAGCCGCAGCGCGACCCGGCCCATCGCCTCCACGGCCCGGCCGCCGACGGCGATCGGCTCGCGCGTGCCCGCGTAGAGCACGGCCAGCACCGACCCGTTCAGGCCCGGGCCGCCGAGCGCCACCGGAACCGCCGCGATCGCCCGCAGGCCCTCGGCGCCCACGTGCGCGTCGTACTCGTGGCTGATCCGCGGGTCGGCCGCGTAGTCCTCGACCCGCCCCGGCCGCGCCGTCGTCACGACCCGGCCGCCCAGCCCGTTCCCCGCGCTGACGATCAGTCCATGCAACGCGGGCGTGGCCGTCCCGGCGAACTCGGAGAGCCGCAACTGCCGCCCATCGGCCGAAACCACCCCGCCGAACGCGACCGGCAGGCCGGTGACCCGGCGAATCCGGCCGAGAGCGGCGGGCAGGTCGGCTGTTTCCCACACGTTCACAGCATGTCACGCCACCCCGGTTTCCGGCTGTCATGCATCTACCCCCGAACAGGGGTGGCGGGACGGCCAGAACCGGCTCATGCTGCGCAAATGCTTGCCTACTCGTCTGGTACCAGTACCGCGCCCCTGCTCGGCGAGACGATCGGGGCCAACTTCGAGCGCGCCGTCGCCCGCTTCGGCGACCGGGAGGCGCTGGTCGACGTGGCGGCCGGCCGACGGTGGACCTACGCCGAGCTCGACGCCGACGTGAACCGGCTGGCGCGCGGCCTCCTGGCGCGCGGGATCGCCAAGGGCGACCGGGTCGGGATCTGGGCGCCGAACTGCGCCGAGTGGGTGATCACCCAGTACGCGACCGCGAAGATCGGCGCGATCCTGGTCAACGTCAACCCGGCCTACCGCACGCACGAGCTCGAGTACGTCGTGAAGCAGTCCGGGCTTTCGCTGCTGATCAGCGCCGTGTCGTTCAAGTCGAGCGACTACCGATCCATGATCGAATCGATCGGGTTCGGTGACGTCGCGTACATCGGCGAAGCCTCGTATTTCGATTTGTCGGTCGACGGGGACATGACCGAAATTTCCGGGCGGGCCGCCAGCCTCGCCTTCGACGACGCGATCAACATCCAGTACACGTCCGGCACGACCGGCTTTCCCAAGGGCGCGACGCTCTCGCACCACAACATCCTGAACAACGGCTACTTCGTCGGCGAGCTGATCAGCTACACCGAGCAGGACCGCGTGTGCCTGCCGGTCCCGCTCTACCACTGCTTCGGGATGGTGATGGGCAACCTCGGCGCGACCTCGCACGGCGCCTGCATCGTCCTGCCCGCGCCCGGCTTCGACCCGGCCGCCACGCTCGCGGCGGTGGCCTCGGAACGGGTGACCAGCCTCTACGGCGTGCCGACGATGTTCATCGCCGAGCTAGGCCTGCCCAACTTCGCCGACTACGACCTCTCCTCCCTGCGCACCGGGATCATGGCCGGCTCGCCGTGCCCGGTCGAGGTGATGAAGCGGGTGGTCGCCGAGATGAACATGGCCGAGGTGGCGATCTGCTACGGCATGACCGAGACGTCGCCGGTCTCCACGATGACCCGCCCCGACGACAACCTGGCCCGCCGCACCGAGACCGTCGGCCGGGTGATGCCGCACCTCGAGTCCAAGGTCGTCGACCCGGTGACCGGGCTCGTGGTGGAGCGGGGCGAGCCCGGCGAGCTGTGCACCCGCGGCTACTCGGTGATGCTCGGCTACTGGGAGCAGCCCGACGCCACCGCCGACGCGATCGACGCGGCCCGCTGGATGCACACCGGTGACCTGGCCACGATGGACGCCGACGGGTACCTCAACATCGTCGGCCGGATCAAGGACCTGGTCATCCGCGGCGGCGAGAACGTCTACCCGCGCGAGGTCGAGGAGTTCCTGTACTCGCACCCGGACATCGCCGACGTGCAGGTGATCGGCGTCCCCGACGCGAAGTACGGCGAGGAACTGATGGCCTGGATCGTGATGCGCCCCGACACCACCCCGCTGACCGCCGAGGCCGTGCGCGCCTACTGCGCCGAGCGGCTCACGCACTACAAGATCCCGCGCTACGTGCACATCGTCGACGGCTTCCCGATGACGGTCACCGGGAAGGTCCGCAAGGTCGAGATGCGCGAGCAGGCCATCGACATCCTGGGGCTGCAGGAGGCCGCGGCGATCAAGAAGGCATGACTCGGGCGATCTTGATGGACGAGCCGCTGCTGCCGGCCGCGGGGTAGGCCACGCTGCCGTCCGCGTACGACTTGAAGGCCTGGTAGTTGTGGTCCTTGACGGCGATGGTGAACTGCTTGCCGATCGCCGACCCGGTGCCGGAGTCGTAGAGCTGCGCCCGCATCGAGGAGCCGGACTGCCAGGCCAGAAGCATCCTTCCCGACCCGTACGAGACCAGGTGCGGATGCTGCGAGGCGGCCGACGTGGTGATGTTCTTGTTCGCCGCTGAGCTGCCGGAGAAGTGCGCGAGCCGCACCTTGCCGCCCTGGCTCCACGCCGTCCAGTAACCCGACGACTTGGCCGGCACGAGATCGCCGCCGAAGAGCGTGCCGTCGCAGGTGCCCGCCGCGACCGTGCGATAGGGGTTCGGCTGGGCGATCCGGCAGTTGTTGTCGGTGGCGCAGACCATCACGAACTTCTTGGCGCGCGGGTCCCACACGATCCGCGAGGTCCAGGCGTGACTGCAGCCGACCTCGAAGCTGCCGTGCCCGCTCACCAGCGCCCCCGACTTGCTGACCACCTGCATCCGGTCGCCCTCGTGGATGTCCACGCAGGAGCCGTTCTTCACGGTGATCGCCACCCCGAAGTACGCCGCGTAGTTGCTGCCGTCCGAGGCGAGCCGGCCGTGGTGCTGGTACCACCAGACGAACCGGGCGCCGTCGTCGTAGCCGCCGCGGGCGTCGGTCAGGTTCGTGACCTGTCGCTCCCAGACCTCCTTGCCCGCGTTGTCGAAGCGGATCATCACCATCTTGTTGCAGGGGCTGGACTCGCCCCCGCAGAGCGGCCCGGTGTGGCAGTCGCCCTTGTGGGTGAGCAGCAGGACCCCGCCGGTCGCGTCGGCCTGCACGTCCTGCAGGTCGATGCCGGTGAAGCTGGTGAGCGTGCCGGTCAGCTTGTCGTCGCAGCCGAGCCGGCCCAGGTGCACCTTGCCGTCGGTGCCCAGCCAGGCCAGCCACGATCCGCCGCCGGGGGTGGCCGCGATGGCCATCGGCAGCGGGTCGGTGTCGCTCTCGCCGCCGTACCCCTTCACGGTCGAGCCGACGCCGACCTGGGTGACCCGCGAGACCGGCGCGGCGCCGACCGGCCGGGCGCAGGCGCCGGCGGTCTTCGGCGCGGCGGAAGTGGCCTTGGCGGACCGTGCGGCGGGACCCGGTGCCGAGGCGGCGACCGCGGGCGCGACGGACGCGGAGGCCCCGGCCGCGGCGGCCTCCCCGGCGGGGGACGAGCTGGATGAGAACCACCCGTTGGCTCCGGCCGGCAGGACAAAAGCCGCAATTCCGACGAGAGCGATGACCCCGGCGGCCACCCCGATCAGGGCGAGACGACGACGCGGTTTGCGGTGACCGGGGACCTCATGCGTGCTCATCAGCGCGGCACTCTACTGGGCACGCTCCCACGAGGTCCTTTGGTGATCCTTAAGCTTTCACCGGCGGTAGATCGTGATCGAGTAGCCGACGCTGTCGATCTCCGTGCTCGACGAGATCAGCTGCTGCAGCTTGCCGGTGGCCAGCGCCACCCGCGAGTCCGACACCACGAGCAGCCCGTGCACCTGGTCGTTCGGCACGGCGAGCGGATTCTTCGCCTGGATGCCGTAATAGCCGGGAACGCCGCCTCCCTTGTAGACCAGCCATACGGGCTCGCCGGGATACTTCGTCCGCAGCCGGACCCCGAGCCGCCCGAGATCCTGCCCCCAGTCCACGTTGGCGTCGTGCAGGTTGAGGTGGGTGTGCGAGGTGCCGCCGAAGGCCTCGTTCGAGTACGGCAGGTAGTACGGGAACGTCAGCATCGAGCTGACCGCCACGAACGCGACCAGCGCCGCCGTCCCGATCCGCGCCCACCGGAACCTTATGAGCACCACCGTCCCCGCCACCACGGCCAGGAGCATGGGCATGAAGATCACGTACCGGGTGCCGTAGTCGCGCGCCCCGGTCATCGCCACCAGCATCAACGCCCCGGCCGGCACGATCAGATAGAGCGTGGCCACCCGCAGCGCCGGCTTGACCAGCATGGTGATCGTCCCGGCCACCCACAGCGCCATCATTCCGAGCGGAGTCTTGATCAGCAGCGCGGCCGGCTGGTAGTACCAGAGCGCCCCGCGGTAGGCGTGCCCGAACAGGAACCCGTTGAAGGTCCGGGTCTCGAACTGGAACTGGATCAATACCCCGTCGCGGTACGCCTTGGGCAGCGGCAGCAGATTGACGGCAAGCTCCCGGAGCCCGCCCGGGTGCGCCAGGTTCGCCGGCGGCGTCCACCGCAGTCGCGGGTCGACGGCCAGATAGACCAGCCACACCACCGCGACCGCGATCAGCCCCACGCCGATCGCCGCGACGATCCGCCAGGCCAGCTTCTGCCACCATCGGGAGGGTTTTCCCACCACAAAAGGTGACAAGAGCGTTAAAAGCAGCACCAGGGGTACGGCGGGAAGCGCGCTCATTCGGGTGGCGAGCGCGGCGCCCAGGGCCACGCCCGCCAGCGGGAGATAGAGCCGAGGCCGCTGCCGGGAGCGCCACAACAACCAGAACGTCGTGAGCAGCAGTCCGGCCGCCGGAACGTCCAGCGTGGCCAGCGAGCCGTGCGCGATCACGTCGGGGGAGAAGGCGTACAGCGCCAGCGCCACCAGCCCCGCCCACGGCCCGGCCAGGTCCCGGGCGAACGCCAGCACCACCAGCCCGAACAGCAGCGTGAGCACGATCATCGGGATCCGGGCCGCGAGCATCACCCGGAACGGGTTGTTGCCCGTCTCGTACAGCAGATGACGGCCCTGGAAGGTCTGGTCGCCCTGGTAGGACGGGTCGAGCCGCGGGTCGACGAAGGCCATCCCGGCCGCCATCGCCAGTTTCGCCAGCGGCGGGTGCTCCGGGTTGTAGAGCACGATGTGCTCCCGGGTCAGCACCTCGGCCGTCGCGACGTAGACCGGCTCGTCGGTCGTCGGCGACTGCTGGATCGCCGTGGTGACCATGGCGAACGCCATCCCACCGAGTAACGCGACCACGACAAGCAGGTAGATCAGCCGACCAGCACGCACCGCGCAACGTTAGCCGGTGAATTCGCCCTCCGGCCGGTTCTCCGGGTCGGCGTGCTTCTCCTGCTCGGCGGCGCGCAGTTCGACCCGCCTGATCTTGCCGGAAATCGTCTTCGGCAGGTCGGCGAACTCGAGCCGCCGGATCCTCGCGTACGGCGGCATGTGCTCCCGCGCGTACGCGAAAATGGTCTGCGCCGTTGATTCGGAAGCCTCCCAGCCCTCCGCGAGCACGACGTAGGCCTTCGGCACCGCCAGGCGAAGCGGGTCGGGCGAGGGGACCACCGCGGCCTCGACGACGGCCTCGTGCTCGATCAGCACGCTCTCCAGCTCGAACGGGGAGATCCGGTAGTCGGAGGCCTTGAACACGTCGTCGGTGCGGCCCACGTACGTGATGTAGCCGTCCTCGTCGCGGGAGGCGACGTCGCCGGTGTGGTAGTAACCGCCGGCCATCCGCTCGGCGGTCAGCGTGGCGTCGCCGTGGTAGCCGACCATGAGCCCGGTCGGACGAGGCTCGAGTTGCACGCAGATCTCGCCCTCCTCGGCCGGCTCGCCGGTCAGCGGGTCGATCAGCTCGATCGTGAAGCCGGGCACCGGACGGCCCATCGAGCCCGGCTTGACCGGCTGGCCTGGGGTGTTCGCGACCTGCACGGTCGTCTCGGTCTGCCCGAAGCCGTCCCGGATCGTCACGCCCCACGCCTTCGCCACCTGGTCGATGACCTCGGGGTTGAGCGGCTCGCCGGCCCCCACGACCAGCCGGGGCGGGGTGCGCAGGGCGGTGAGGTCGGACTGGATGAGCATGCGCCACACCGTGGGCGGCGCGCAGAAGCTGGTCACGCCGCAGCGCTGCATCTCGGCCATCAGCCGGCCGGCGTCGAACCGCGTGTAGTTGTAGATGAACACGCAGGCCTGGGCGTTCCAGGGGGCGAAGACGTTGCTCCAGGCGTGCTTGGCCCAGCCGGGCGAGGAGATGTTGAGGTGGACGTCGCCGGGGCGCAGCCCGATCCAGTACATCGTGGACAGATGCCCGACCGGGTACGACTGGTGGGTGTGCTCGACGAGCTTGGGCCGGGCCGTCGTTCCGGAGGTGAAGTAGAGCAGGAGAGTGTCGGTGGCGCGGGTCGGCTTTTTGGCCTCAAAACCGACATTTCCGGAATATGCCTCGTGGAAGTTTAGCCAGCCCTCTACTGCGTCGCCAACAGCGATCTTGGTGGCGTCGACGGACTCGAACTTCGCCGCCGCGGCCGACGTGGCGATCACGTGCTTGGCGCCGCCCCGGGCGACCCGGTCGGCGGCGTCGGCCGGACCGAGCAGGGGCGTCGCGGGAATCAGCACCGCGCCGAGCTTCATCACGGCCAGGATCGTGTCCCACAGCTCGACCTGGTTGCCCAGCATCAGCACGATCCGGTCGCCGCGCTCGACACCCTGGGCCCGCAGCCAGTTCGCCACCTGACTCGACCGGCGGGACATCTCGGCGAACGAGAACCGCTGCTCCGCGCCGTCCTCCTCGACGATCCACAGGGCCGGTGCGTCGTTGCCCTCGGCGATCACGTCGAACCAGTCGAGCGCCCAGTTGAACTCGTCCAGCGCGGGCCAGGCGAACCCGGCGGACGCCGTGTCGTAGTCCTCCGAGTGGGCGAGCAGGTAGTCCCGCGCTGCCCGGAATGCCGCTGTGCCCGTCGTCATCGCCCCAGCCTGCGCCCGTACGGCGGCGCGGCGCCACCCCCGTCCGGGGGTGCCGTCGTTCCGGGGTGCGCTTAGATGCCGACCGTGCGGGTGGCGACCAGGCCGCGGCGCACATCACCGGTCACGCACGCCATTTCGACCGGGGCGCCCGGGTGCTCGATGCCTCGGCTCGCCTCGTAACCCGGCGTCGCGTAGGCCGCCGCGCACGCGTCGGCGGGCAGCGTGATCTCGGCGGCGAGCATCCGGGTGCCCGGGCAGGCCACCATGCTGGGGTAGACCTCGACGTGCAGGAGCGGCCACCGGCCGTCGTGCGCGCCCGGGAAGATGCTGGTGAACCGCGCCCACCCGGCCGTGTCCGCGGTCTGCACGCCGCGCAGGTAGTTCTCCCGCTCCAGCCCAGGCGAGTACAGCGAGTAGTTGCCCTCCCGGTCGCACTGCCAGAGGTACACGGCGAAACCGGGCAGCGGCCGACCCGAGTTCGCGCTGGTCAGCCGCAGCCGGATGTCGAGCGGCACGCCCCGCGCCACCCCGTTCGCGGTGCCGAAGCCGCGCCGGATGTCGCCGCGCACGATCCCCGAGCGCGCCAGCGTGGTCGCCTCCGGCCCGGCTGCGAGCGCCGCCACCGTGACCCCGCCGGCCAGGCCCATCATGCGGCGGCGCCGCACCAGCGGGAAGTCGTCGGTCAGGCCGCTGTCGTGCCGGCTCCGCGTCTCAAGCATGCGATCCATTGGGCAGGCGTTGGGTTGCGCACCCGCATCGCTTCCGGTTTCAGCTCAGGTGTTTCGCGTACGCGCGAAAAGGGATTGTCACCGTTGCGGGCGTGCACTACTGTTTTGGGGAGTCCGCACGGAGCGCGCACGAAAGGGGATCGAGATGATGTGGCAGGCCGCCAATCGAGCTGACCTCGCCGCATTCGTTGCGACGATCGATCGTGCCGCCATGCCCCGCCCGCTGGGTGGGCGCGTGCGACGAGCGACGAAGTGGCGCTCCCCGGGAGTGAGCTGGCGAAACGGCTGACGCCGTCACGGTTTCCGCCGCCGCCCTCCCGCTCCGGGAGAGGCGGCTTTCTTCGTCTCCGGGCCTTGGAGCCTCGTCTCCGTGGCCACCGGGACCGCGCGGGAACCGTGCGATATTCGACCTGTACAGGTTCAATTCCTGCCGTCCGTGCGTGCCATTCTTCAGTCCATTTCAATAGTGTTTCTGAGATCCCAGGAATAGGGGCGAGGAGCGGCGTTCACGCGGGCCGGCTGCGGTGGGTGAGGCAACCACCGGGCTAGCTGGACGGGAATACTTGCGCTACCCGGCCAACGCGGGCGACGCCGCCCTCGCCCCAGCGACAACCACCCCAACGTCCCACGAGAGAGCCGCACGGTGGCCGCCCCCGCTGGGCGTCCGGCTTCCGCATGGCGTGGCCACTGCCGCGCGGCGGGTGCCTTCGGTGCCGTTGCCTCGGGCGTACGTCCGTGATCGAGATTTGCCCGCGTGTGCCGCCATCGGTGTCGGCGCCGCGGTCCAGAGGGCTCGTAGCTCATCGGGAAGAGCACCCGTCTTGCAAACGGGAGGTGGCCGGTTCGAGCCCGGCCGGGTCCACGTCGTGCGGAGGTCGGATGGTTCGACACCACCCGGCGACATACACCCCTGTAGCGCAGCGGGAGAGCGCGCCGGACTAGCAGTCTTCAGTCCTTGTTAAGGGCGGCTGGGCGGGGTGGTCGGATGGGAATCCGGAGGCCGGGAGTTCGAGTCTCCCCAGGGGTACGGCGCACCGACCAACCGTCAGGTGGTGACGTTCAGCCAGCCGCCGTCGACGTAGAACGTGGAGCCGACCGTGTAGGAAGCGCGGTCGGAGCAGAGGTAGACGAACAGGTCGGCTACCTCCTCGGGGGTGGCGAAGCGGCCGATCGGGGCGTTGTCGTCGGCGATCTTCTGGAGGTACTGCTCCCAGGTCTGGTCGGTGCCCTCGGTGAGCAGCTTCGCGGTCTTGACCCAGTCGCCGGTCATGACCAGGCCGGGGTTCACCGCGTTGACGCGGATGTTGTCGCCGATGAGCTCGTTCGCGAGGCATTTCGAGAACATCACCAGCGCGGCCTTGGTCACGTTGTAGATGGGCTCGTAGCCCAGCGGCTGCGTGGCGCAGATCGAGGCGTTGTGCAGGATCACGCCGCCGCCGCGGGCGCGCATGCCGGGCGCGAGCGCGCGGGCCAGCCGGACCGCGGCCATCACGTGCAGCTCCCAGTAGAACTGCCAGCGCTCGTCCGGCGCGGTCAGGATCTTTTCCTCGCTCCCGGTGCCGGCGTTGTTGACGAGGATGTCCGCCCCGCCGAACTCGGACGCCACTGCCGCCGCCAGCCGCTCGGCGCCGTCGGGCGCGGTCAGGTCGGCCGGTACGGTCACCACCCGTACGCCCTCGATCTCGGACGCCAGCGTGCGCAACCGCTCCTCGTCGCGTGCGCAAAGCACCAACTGGACGCCCTCGGCCGCCAGACCGAGGGCGACCGCCCGGCCGATGCCGGCGCTTCCTCCGGTGATCACGGCCACCTTGCCGGTCAGATGCAGATCCATGCCGCCGACGTTAGTCGCGGCGGCGGAGGTCCGTGCCGACGTCGTGCAGGTGGCGCAGGGCCTGGGCGTACGAGTCGGTCAGCGAGGTCATCTCGTACGAGACGCCGATCTCGTCGCAGAACCGCTGGACGATCGGCTGGGCCTTGCGCAGGTTCGGCGTGGGCATGGCCGGGAACAGGTGGTGCTCGATCTGGTAGTTCAGGCCGCCCAGGGCCACGTCGACCAGGACGCCGCCGCGGACGTTGCGCGAGGTCAGCACCTGCTTGCGGAGGTAGTCCTCGGTTCCGTCGGGGTGCGGCATGCCCTTGTGGTTGGGGGCGAACGTCAGGCCCAGGTAGACCCCGAACAGCGCCTGGTGCACCACGAAGAAGGCGAGCGCCTGAAGCGGGCTCAGCACCAGGAGCAGGACTCCGGCGTACGCGATGAAGTGGGTTGCCAGCAGTGCGCTCTCGACGCGGCGGCGCTTGACCGTGCCGTTGCGCAGCGCCCGGATGCTTTCCCGCTTGAGCGAGAGGCCCAGCAGGGTGAGCAACGGGAAGAAGAAGTAGGCCTGGTACTTGGTCAGGAAGCCCTTTCCGGCGGCGGCCTCGCGGCTCCACACCAGCACGCCGGGGCCGACGTCGGGGTCGAGATCGTCGTGGTTCGGGTTGGCGTGGTGCTTGGTGTGCTTGTCCATCCAGTAGCCGTAGGACATGCCGATCCCGAGGTTTCCCGCGATCAGTCCGGCGCGGCGGCTCGGCGTGTTCGTCCGGAAGACCTGCCGGTGGGCCAGGTCGTGGGCGACCAGCGCGAGCTGGGCGAACACCACGGCCAGGAACGCGGCCACGGCGAGCGTCCACCAGGAGGAGCCGACCACGAAGAAGGCGGCCCAGCCGCCCACCAGCGCCGCGCCCACGAGGCCGAGGCGCACCACGTAGTAACCCGGTCGTCGTTCCAGGAGGCCGGCGGCGTTGATGCGCCGGCCCAGCTCCGCGAAATCGCTCCCGGCCGTGCGCGGCCGCTCTGCCATCGTCGTCATGCGTCAAGCCAATCGGACGGAGAGATCAAAGTCAGGAGCGCTAGGCCCCCTTCCAGGAGTAGTGCTAGCCCTACCGCGATCAAGGCTCCCGACCGGTAAGGATGGTGGGCATGGAGACCAGGGACTGGATGCGGGACGGGTTGCGGGCGGTGGCCGGCGGCGCGCTCGCGATCGCCCTGTCCCTGACGAATGTCGTGCTGTTCCTGCTCTTCGTCCTCGCCCTGATCATGACCCCGGTCCTCGGCCTCGGGCTCGTGCTGCTGCCGCTGGTCACGTCGCTGGTCCGGCTGCGCGCCGAGGCCGGCCGCGGGGTCGCCGGCTGGTGGGGCGTGCCGGTCGCCCGGCCCTATCGCCCGCGCCCGCCGACGATCGGGTTCCTGGGCTGGCGGGCGTACCGATGGATCATCACCGACCCGGCCACCTGGCGCGACTTCGCGTGGCTGATCCCGGGCGCGATCGTGGGGCTGGGGCTCGGTCTCGGCTCGCTGCTGATCCCGCTCTACGGCCTCCAGGGCGTCGTGCTGCTTCCACTGTGGATCTGGCTGGGCACCGGGTGGTACGGCTACGGCGTGATCTGGCCCATCGAGAGCGTCAGCGAGGGCTTCCTCTCCCTGCCGCAGGGCGCCCTGTTCCTGGCCATCGGCCTGGCCGTCGCGCCCTACCTGCGCCGGTTCGACGCCCAGTTCGCGCGGCTGTTCCTCGCCCCGACCCGCAACGCCGAGCTACGCCTGCGGGTCACCGAGCTGACCGTCATCCGGGCCGACACGGTCGACGCGCAGGCGGCCGAGCTGCGCCGCATCGAGCGCGACCTGCACGACGGGGCGCAGGCCAGGCTCGTCGCGCTCGGCATGACGATCGGCCTCGCCGAGGAGATGGTCGAGCGCGACCCCGCGACCGCCCGCCGGCTGCTGGCCGAGGCGCGCGAGGCGAGCAGCACGGCCCTGGTCGAGCTGCGCCATCTCGTGCGCGGCATCCATCCGCCGGTGCTGGCCGAGCGCGGGCTCGACGGGGCGGTCCGGGCGCTCGCGCTCCACCTGCGCATCCCCACCAGCGTCGACTCCGACGTGACCGAGCGGCTCGACACGCCGGTCGAGTCGGCGGCGTATTTCGCGATTGCCGAGGCCCTGGCCAATGTGACGGTGCACAGCGGCGCCACCTTCGCGTACGTCAGCATCAAACGCGACGACAGCCACCTGCTCCTGGAGGTCGGCGACGACGGGCACGGCGGTGCCGACCCCTCCCGCGGCACCGGCCTGCGCGGCATCCAGCGCCGCCTCGCAGCATTCGATGGCACGATGACGCTGTCCAGCCCGCCGGGCGGGCCGACCATCGTGACCATGGAGCTGCCGTGCGCGTTGTCATCGCCGAGGACCACGCTCTCCTCCGGGACGGACTGACCCGGCTGCTGGAGGCGTTCGACTTCGAGGTCGTCGCGACGGTCGACGACGGCCCGTCGCTGCTGCCCACGCTGCTCGAGCAGAAACCGGACGTCGCGGTGGTCGACGTCCGGCTTCCGCCCACCTTCACCGACGAGGGCCTGCAGGCGGCCATCGCGGCCCGCACCCGGGTGCCCGGCATGCCGATTCTCGTGCTGTCCCAGCACGTCGAGCCGTTGTACGCGCGCGAGCTGCTCGGCGACAGCGTCGGCGGCGTCGGCTACCTGCTGAAGGACCGGGTGTCCAACGTCGGCCAGTTCATCGACGCCGTTCACCAGGTCGCGGGCGGCGGCACCGTGATGGACCCGGAGGTCGTGGCCCGCCTGCTCGAGCGCAGCCGCCCGCTCGACGTGCTGACCGTCCGCGAGCGCGAGGTCCTGGCCGAGATGGCGGCCGGCCGCTCCAACGCGGCGATCGCGGCCAAACTCTTCGTCACGGAGAAGGCGGTCAGCAAGCACATCAACAACATCTTCACGAAGCTCGGCCTGCCCCCGTCCGACGACGACAACCGCCGCGTGCTGGCCGTGCTCGCGTACCTCAACGCGTGAGGACGGAACGCGTGAGGCCGAAACGGGCGTGACGCCGAAACGGGCGTGACGCCGAAACGGGCGTGAGGCGGAAACGGGCGTGAGGCCGGGCCATGGTGGAGTGGCCCGGCCTCGACGCGGTCAACTACAGGTCGTGCCGTTGAGCGCGAAGCCGCTCGGTGCGGCGGTGTTACCGGTATGGGTGGCCTGGAAACCGATCGTCGTCGAGGCGCCCGGTGCCAGCGCGCCGTTGTAATTGACGTTCGTCGCGGTCACCGCGCCGCTGGTCGGCGAGTAACTGGCGCTCCAGCCGGACGTGATGTTCTGCCCGGACGCCAGGTTGAACTTCAGCGACCAGCCGTTGATGGCGGCCGAGCCCGTGTTGGTGATGGTGATGTTGTCGGTCAGGCCGTTGTTCCAGGCGTTCACCGAGTTGGTCACCTTGCAGGTGCTCGTGCCGCCGCCGGGGTTGGTCGGCGAGGTCGTCGGCGAGGTGGTCGGCGGGGTTGTCGGCTGCGTCGGGTTGTTGCCCTCGCTGACCGTGATGTTCGAGCTGCCGCTGCTCTGGTAGCCCTCGGTCGCCAGGATCTGGTAGTTGTGCGTCCCGAGGTTCAGGCCGAAGCTCGCCCACGCGTTGAAGTGGTTGGCCGTGGTGATCGTCCCGCCGGTGCGGTGCGACTGACGCACGCTCCAGTACTGGTAGAACGTCGCCGTGCCGATGATCGACGGCTGGTTGACCCGCTGCGTGCGGTAGATGTCGTAGGTGCTGCCGTCGGTGGTGACCGAGCCCAGTCGGGTGGCGCCCGAGCTCGGGTTGTACGAGCCGAAGTTGTCGACGATGTAGTACTCGATCAGCGGGTTGGTGGTCCAGCCGTACAGGGCCAGGTAGCAGTTGCCGCCGCAGTTGAAGGAGCCGGAGTAGTTCACCGTGTGGTTCGAGCCCGGGTTCCAGCCCTTGCCGACCACGGTGTTGTTGATGCCGTTCCACTGGACGCTGTAGTTGCCGCCGGCGCCGAGCGTCATCGTGACGTTGCCGCTGTCTTTCCAGTACGAGAAGAAGTAGCCGTTGTGGGTGCCGGTCGTGTTCGAGGTGACCGTGCGATCGGCCTCGGCATGGGCGACGCCGGCCACGGCCACGGAGGCGGCGGCCAGCAGGACGGCGGTGGCACCGCTGATGAGCAGTCGCATGCGGTTGCGCCCGCGACGCTGGACGGGAACGGGAACGGGGGACTCGGTCACGCGCGTGCATCCTTCCTCAAGAGGGCATGACGCGACGCAGCGTGGATGGTCAGGACGAGACCACCGCCGTCAGCGTCGGCCACGCCGGGGGATGTGCTGGTGGCGATGAAGTTCATCGATGAATGAAGTATTGGTCGGCCCCCACGCGAAGTCAATAACTTTCGGAGCGTTCCCGAAAGAACCGAGACTCATCCCGTACGCCGGGCCGAGGCATATGTCCAGTTCAGTGACCGAATCGTGGGTCGCTGGCTCAAACCGAAGCCGTTATCCGCGGTCGTCGCCGATAGCAGTTCTGTCATTGCGGCCGAAAGTTTCGGAGGTTGCGCCGAAGTGGGCGACATAGTGCCAGACGCGTTTCAGGTCCTGCTCGTCGTGGCGGCCGGTGCGGGCGGCGTCGCCGATGACGCGCGGGGTCAGCTGCCCGTCGACGGCGATCGCGGCGCCGAGGTCGACGTAGCGGGGGCCGCGGTACTCGGGGTGCCGCGCTAGCTCGGCGACGGCTAGCCGGAAGCCCGGGTGCCACTCGAGCGGGCAGGGCAGGCGCTGTGCAGCCGCCTCGACATCGGTGCCGCGATAGCAGGGATCCAGCACCAGGGCCTCGACGTCGCGGTCGAGCCGGACGGGCCCGTGGACCTGCGCCTCGACATAGTCGTCGAGACCGTCCTTCGTGTCGGCCCGGGCGAGGTCGATCAGCGACATGCGGTCGGCGACCGCGAAGGCCGTGGGCTCCAGGACGCTGTCGGGATAGCAGAAGGTCGCCCGCGCCAGCACCGCCGCGGTCAGCCGCAGATGGGCCGAGCCGAACCGCGGTGCGGCGCCGACGGCCTTGCCGCGGAAGTTCAAGGCGCCGTAGACCGGTCGCAGGTGGCCCGGGGCGTCGTCGTAGGCGCCGCCGAACATGCGCTGCTCCCACCGCCATCGGTCGCCGCCGGGGAAGGCGGTCAGCCCGCCGCTGCTGGTGCCGGTGACGAACTGCGACAGGTACATCCCGCCGTCGGCCAGCCGTTCGATGACGGCGCCGCGATCGGGGTGGAAGTTGAGCGTTATCCGCAGGGACGGGTCGACCGGGCCGCCGGTCGACAACGCGGTGACGTGACGCAGGGCCCGCCGGCCGTACGCGTGAAGATCCACTCAGGTGGTGTGCAGGAGGCCGCCCGATTGCCAGGTGGACCAGGAGAGGTTCCAGTCGCCGTAGCCGTCCCAGCTCGGCATCGTGGGGCCGCCGGTGTTGGTGTAGATGGTCACGTCGCCGACGTGGGCGAAGGCGAAGAAGCGCTTGGCGTCCGCGTCCCGGAGGTTGGTGCAGCCGTGCGAGGTGCTGCGCTGGCCGATGTTCCCGCCGTTCCAGGCGGCCGAGTGGACGAACTCGCCGGAGTTGGTGATGCGGACCGACCACGGCACCTTGAGGTCGTAACCGGGCCCGGTCATCCGCTGGACCTGGTCCCTCTCCATGACGACCTTGACGCCGGAGAAGGTGGGCGTACTCGCCTTGCCGAGCGAGACCGGGACGCTGAAGACCTGCTTGCCGTCCGAGGTGACGACCATGCGCTCCTTGTGGCCGTCGATCCGGCTGATGTTGGCGGCGATCGTGGACATGTCTAGCGTCAGGCTGTTGTCGAACACCATGCCGGTGCCCGCCGAGTGACCCTTCGTGGCCAGGTCCATGTGGATCTTGGCGTGCGCGGGCCAGTAGTTCTGGAGCCGGTAGTGGGCCTCGATCGGGTACCCCGAGTAGATCGCGGACCGCTGGAAGAACCAGGCGCCGTCGGCCGGCTCGCCGTTGACCGTGACGGTCGTGGCCGCCGCGAACTCACGAGCGTCGGTGATCTTCGCGGACAGGTACGCGATGATCGGCATGCCCACGCCCCACGAGGAGCCGTCGCCCTGGAACAGCCGCACGTGCACCGGCTTCCCGGCCGGCGTGGGGGAGGCCGACGCGGAGGCCGCCGGGGGAGCCGACGCACCGGCCGACGAGCCGCCCGAGGCCGTCCCGCCGCGCGCGGCCGAGTCTTTCGACGAGCCACCGCAGCCCGCCGGCAACGCGAGGACCAGGCCAAACGCCACCAACGTCGCCGTCGACCGCCACGAGCGAGAACGTTTCATGACTGCGACTCTGCTACGAACGAGCCGCACGTGCCACTCGCGGACCTGGTTTTAAGAAGCTGCAAAGCCCGAATTGCCGACGGTTTGAGCGCAACCGACCACTCAAGCCCGGCGGTCGCGTCACGGCCCGGTGTTTGGCCTGGCTTGCGTTGAGCTACGGGTTCGCGGCACCTGCGGTTGGGGGCCCCTCGATCCGTACGATATGGGTATCAAGAAGCGATGAAGCGGGAGTTGTCGACGGCCATGACCCGCACCTCGTCCTCCTTGAAGCCCGCCTCCAGGAGCTTGTCGGCGAAAAGGGCGAGCCCGTCCTCGACCGGTGGGTTGAACGGCTGGCCGAGGTCGCTGGAGAGCACGGAATGCTCGACCCCGACGGCGCGGATGTTGTCGAAGAGGTCCGGCCAGGCGACCTTGCCGGTGTACGGCGTGGTGAAGCAGCGCTCGAGCAGTGCCCCCTCGGCGGCGAGCGTGCGCTGATCCTCGACCGAGAGGCGCTGCGAGGTGAACTCGGGATGCGTCACGACCACTCGCCGCACGCCGAGGGCGCGTGCCTCGCGCACGACGGCGAGGATCTCGGCGGCGGAGAGATGGCCGGTGGCCAGCACCATGTCGTGCTTGGCGATCACGCGCAGGACCTTGCGGACGTCCTCCCGGACGGTGCCGTCGTCGGACAGGACCTCGACCACGTCCGGGACGATGCCCTGCGCGTGGAGATCGGCCTGGAGCGCGCCCCACATCGCCGGTTTGCTTCCGGGCAGGTCGGCGGCGGTCGTCGAGCGCTGGTTGCGGGAGTCCACCGTGGGCATCCAGACGATGCGGGCGCCGAGGCGGCCGGCGATCTCCACGGCGGCCGGGTTCATGCCGCCCATCGAGCCGTTGAGCGTGATCGCGCCGAGGACGTCGACGCCGGGCACGGCCTTGCTCACGACCGCGGCCCGTTCCGCCGTGGTTACGTAGTGCGATTTGATGATAAATCCGGCAAGCCCGACGGACGCGAACCGCGCGGCCAGGGAGAGGTCGTCGATGCGCCGGTCCATCACGTCCGGGGCGATGTGGACGTGGGTGTCGTAGGCGCCCGAGACGAGCTCGCGGGCGGCGACGGACGGAACGGGATGGTCGGTCATGACTCTCCTAGAGGGCGGCGGGTGGTGTGCGACAACGTTGATTCGACCTGTCCGAGATGGACGCGCATGGCCCTCTCGGCGGCCTCCTCGTCGCGGGACGCGATGGCCTCGACGATCGCCGTGTGCTCGGCGAACGAGTGCGTGGCCCGGCCCGGGACGAGGATCGTGCGGAACTGGAAGCGGACCAGCTGCGCCCGCAGCCCGGTGATGAGCCGGGCCGCCGTCTCGTGCCGCGCCGCGGCGATGATGGCGGCGTGCAGGGCGGCGTTGCCGTCGGAGTAGCTCAGCAGGTCACCCTCGGACAGCTTGCGGCTCATGCCGGCGAGGATGCGGCGGATCGCGGCGATCTCCTTGGCGGTGGCCCGGCGGGCGGCCTCGCGCGCGGTGAGCGCCTCGAGCACGGCGCGCGCCTGGAGGATCTCGACCGCCTCGGCGTCGGTGACGACCCGGACGCGGGCGCCGCGGTGCGGAGTGAGGATCACCACACCGTCCTGGCCGAGGCGGAGCAGCGCGGTGCGCACGACCGCCCGGCCGACCTGGAGCCGCTCCGCGAGATCGGCCTCGACGAGGCGTTCGTTGGGCATCAGCTCGCCGCTGTAGATCAGATTCCGCAGGCGCAGATAGGCGTCGTCGGCGGCGGGCGACGTCAAGCGCGGGTCCTCTCCCAGGGAACGGATTGCTCACAATCTTGTGCACAGGTCTGTGGACTGTCAACCACGTCGTGACCTGCGTAGATGTCCATTTCGGACGTCAAAAGGCAGTATACGACGTCCGGTTTGCACCGGTAAGCGTGCCATGACACGGCAACATGCCTGCTCTACGATCTCGACCGGACGCGGGCCGGACGGACGCGTGTCGATAGACGCGACGTCCACGCAGGTCGGTCGAACAGACAGCTCCGCCGGCTGGTCGGGCGGATTCTCAGGAGGCATGGATGATCAGACGCTCTCGTGTGCTGGCGGCGACGCTGCTGGCCGCAGTGCTCGTGACCGCGAGCGCGTGCTCGAGTTCGGACGACGACAAGGGAACGACCGGCAGCGCGGGGGGATCCGGCGACCTCAAGAAGGTCACCTACGTGACCGCGTTCGGCGCCGTCGGGCGGGACGCCTTCGCCTGGGTCGCCAAGGAGAAGGGCTTCTTCAAGGACGCCGGCATCGACGTCGACATCCAGAAGGGCGCGGGCAACGTCCAGAACCTCACGCTGATCAAGTCGGGCCAGGCGCAGTTCGCGGCGCTCGACTTCACCGGCGCCGAGATCCAGGCCGGCACCGGCAAGTTCACCAACTGGCGCGCGGTCGCCGCGATCCACCAGCAGACGCTGGTCTCGATCATGACCACGGCCGACACCGGCATCACCAAGCCGACCGACCTGGCCGGCAAGACGGTGGCCACCGCGACCGGCTCGGTGAGCGAGCTGCTGTTCCCGGCGTACGCGAAGCTCGCCGGCCTCGACCCGAAGACGGTGAAGCTGACCGGCGCGCAGTCCACGGCGCTCAACGGCCTCATGGCGCAGCGCAAGGTCGACGGCCTGAGCACCTTCCTGCTGTCCAAGAAGGCGCTCGAGACGGTGTCCAAGAAGGACGTCGTCGTGATGCCGTACAGCGAGTTCCTCTCCGACCTGTTCGGCAACGCGATCATCGCCAACGAGAACCTGATCAGCAGCGACAAGGACCTGGTGAAGAAGTTCACCGACGCGGCCATGAAGGGCCTGCAGTACTCGCTGGACCACCCGGAGGAGGCGGCCGCGATCCTGCACAAGGCCGAGCCGACCGCGGCAGAGCCGGCGGCCATCGGCGAGATCAACGCCATGAAGCCGTACGTGTCGTCGCCGAACGGCGCGCCGCTGGGTCACCTGGACCAGGAGCGGGTGGCGCGCAGCATCGCCATCCTGCAGGGCAACGGCCTCATGCCGGCCGGGCTCACGCCGGAGAAGGTCGTCGACTTCAGCTTCATCCCGGCAAGCTGACGCGCTGACGCCCTTGGTGCGCGGGGCGGATAGGATCCGCCCCGCGCCCAACATCGACGGAGCAACATATGACCGAATCTCGAGTGTGGAGCAACGCGGTGCTCCCCACCCTCGGCGTGATCATCGCGGTCACGCTGTGGTGGCTGGCGACCGCGGTGTTCCACATCGACCCGTTCTACGTGCCGTCGCCCGCCGACGTGGTCGAGACGTTCTTCCGGACTCCCGGCTTCCTGCTCCAGGAATCGTGGATCACGATCCAGCGGGTGCTCATCGGATTCGCCGTCGCCGTGACCCTCGGCCTGGTCATCGCCGTCGTGCTCGGCTCGTCCCGGACGATCGAGCGGATGGCGCTGCCGGTCCTCGCCGCGGTCAACGCGATCCCCAAGGTCGCGCTCGCCCCGCTGCTGCTGGTCTGGATGGGCTTCGGCGACTCCCCGAAGATCGTCATGGTGATCCTGGTGAGCTTCTTCCCGGTGATCGTCTCCACCATGGCCGGCCTCACCTCCACCCCCGCCGACCTGCACGAGCTGGCCCGCTCGCTCAAGGCGAGCTGGTGGCAGACGTTCGTGAAGGTGCGCCTGACCTGGGCGCTTCCCCAGGTCTTCGTGGGTCTCAAGGTGGCGACCCCGCTGGCCATCATCGGCGCGGTGATCGGCGAAGTGGTCAACCCCGACCACGGCCTCGGCTCGGTCATCGCCGGCTCGAGCGCCAACAGCGACACCGCCCTCGCCTTCGTCGCGCTGGTCCTGCTGGCCGTGATCGGCGTAGTCATGTTCTACCTGGTCGCCGGGCTCGAGCGCCTGCTCGTCCCGTGGGCCAAGGCCATCTCCTCCTGATCCGGGGTCAACTCATGATCACCATCGACGCGGTATCGCAGACGTTCAAGGGCAGGTCCGGCCCGGTCGAGGCGATCAGGGACATCAGCCTGACCATCGGCGAGGGCGAGTTCGTCACCGTGATCGGCCGCTCCGGCTGCGGCAAGTCGACGCTGCTCCGCATGATCGCCGGCCTGCTCAAGCCGACCGCCGGCTCGGTCACCGTCGCCGGCTCACCGGTGCGCGAGCCCCGCCGCGACGTGGCCATGGTCTTCCAGAGGCCGGCCCTGCTCCCGTGGCGCTCGGTCGAGGACAACGTCATGCTCCCGGTCGAGATCTTCGGCTGGCGCAAGTCCGAGTACCGCCCGCGCGCCGAGCACCTCCTGGAGATGACCGGCCTGTCCGGCTTCCGCAAACGCCTCCCCCACGAGCTGAGCGGCGGCATGCAGCAGCGCGTCTCCCTCTGCCGCGCCCTGATCCAGAGCCCCAAGGTCATGCTGATGGACGAGCCGTTCTCGGCCCTCGACGCGCTGACCCGCGAGGAGCTGGCGGTCGAACTCCAGCGCATCCACATGGACCTGGGCACGACGATCGTCTTCGTGACCCACTCCATCCAGGAGGCCGTCCTGCTGGCCGACCGCGTCGCGGTGCTGAGCTCCCGCCCCGGCCACCTGCGCCGGGTGGTGGAGATCCCGATCCCGCGGCCGCGCACCTTCGGCCACAACGCCCACATGGAGCAGGTGGCGGGGATATCGGCCGAGCTGCACACGCTCCTACTCAGCGACGACCATCTGCAGGCGTCCCCACAGACCTAGAGACCGATACCGTACGCATCGACGGGCGCCCAACCGCAGGTGCCGCGAACCCGTAGCTCAACGCAAGCCAGGCGAAACGCAAGGCCGTTGCGCGACCGCCGGGCTGAAGTGGGTGGTTACGCTCCGGGCGTGGACTACGACGCCGAGCTGGCCGGTTACGACGTGGCGCTGCACCGGGCGTGGGCGATCGGGGCCTACGACCGGGTTCTCGACATCGGCTGCGGCGCCGGTGGCACCACCCGGGCCGCGGCCCGCATGACCTCGGCCGGCAGTGCCTTCGGCGTCGACGTGTCGGCGCCGGCCATCGCGCGTGCCCGGTCGGTCGCCGCGGCCGAGGGGCTGTCCAATGTCGCCTTTGAGGTCGCGGACGCCCAGACGCATCCCTTTGAGCCGGGCTCCTTCGACCTTGCGATCAGCCGGTTCGGGACGATGTTCTTCGACGAGCCCGTTGCTGCGTTCGCCAACATCGGCCGTGCGCTGCGCGCGTACGGACGGCTGGTGATGTTGATCTGGCAGTTGGGCGAGCGCAACGAGTGGGACGTCGCGATCCGCCAGGCACTGCCGGGTGAGCCGCCGCCGGGGCCGGATCCGTTCTCGCTGGGCGATCGGCGGACCGTGGAAGGCATCCTGGCGGCGGCCGGCTTCACCGACGTCGAGGCCACCGGCGTCGAGGCGCCTGTCTACTTCGGGCCCGACACCGACGCCGCCCTGGCCTGGGTCCGGGGCTTCGCGTGCACCAGCGGCGTCCTGCAACGACTCGAACCGGCCGCCGCCGCCCGCGCCCTCGCCGGTCTGCGCGACATGCTCGACGCTCACCGGACCGATGACGGCATCCGGTTCGGCTCTCGCGCTTGGATCGTCACGGGCCGCCGGGCTCAGGTGATCGAGGCTTCGTAGATGGCGCCGATCGCCGCGTCCAGGGTCTTGGTGAAGTCGGCGTCGCTCTGGTCGCGCCGCAGGTCCTGCACCAGCGCCCGGGAGAAGCTGGCGATCAAGCCGTGGTTGCGGGCCAGCCGGGCGTCCGCCTCCGACTGGCTGTAGCCGCCGGAGAGGGCGACCACCCGCAACACTCGCGGGTGCTCGATCAGCTCGCTGTAGAAGTTGTCGACCGTCGGGATGGAGAGCTTCAGCATCACGCGCCGCCCGTCCGGCAGGTCGCCGAGCCGGGCGAGGATGCCCTGTTTCAGCAGCGCCTCGGCGGCGGCCTTCGAGGGGCTGTGGATGTCGACCTCGGGCTCGAGGATCGGCATCAGGCCGGCGTCGAGGATCGTGGCCGCGTACCGGAACTGCTGGTCCAGGATCGCGTCGATGCCGCCGGCCGAGTCCGAACTGATGAACGAGCGCATCTTGGTGCCGAAGACCCGGCGCTCGGCTGCGCGCGCGAGCAGGCCGTCGAGCCTGGTGAACGGCTTCATCAGGCGCACGCCGTCGGCCTCGGCGGCCAGGCCCTCGTCGACCTTCACGAACGGCACGATGTTCTTCTGTTCCCAGAGGTACCGCGGGGTGGGCAGGCCGGCGACGTCGCGGTCCATCGTCTGCTCGAACAGGATCGCGGCGAGGATGCGGGCGCCGGTGAAGGCCGGCGACGTGATGATCCGGGCCCGGAACTCGTGCATGAGGTCGAACATCTCGTCCGAGTTCGCGTAGTCCGACTCGGGCACGCCGTACTCCGCCAGCGCCTTCGGTGTGCTGCCGCCGCTCTGGTCCAGGGCGGCCAGGAAACCCGTGCCTTGAGCGATCTTCGACTGCTGGTCCATGCCTCCAGCTAAGCGCAGGCGCCCGCGTTCCGCACCGTGACCACCGGGCCGGGCCGGTGGTCACGCGCGCGAACCGGCCTCAGTGCCAGGAGAGCCGGGCGACCCGTCCCTTCTCCCCGGAGGCCCAGCACGAGCCGTCACCGGCGCACAGCACCGCGTCGAAGCTGCCGGTGTCGAACTTTCGCCAGTTCCGCCCGCCGTCCCAGCTCACGTCGCTCCCGGTCGGCCCGACGGCCAGCGCCGCCGGCCCGCGCCCGATCCAGGTCGCCCCCGACCGGTATTCGCCGGGAACCGTCCGAGCGACCGTCCAGGTGTGTCCTCGCAGATAGGCGGCTCCGTCGGGCGCCGCATCCGGCACCGCGAAGTCGCCGCCCACGGCCAGCCCATGACCGGGGTCGCGGTAGGCGAGGCTGAAGATCCCGGCGCTGGGCCCGCTGGGGATCGGCGTGGAGGTCACCGACCAGGTACGCCCGCCGTCGCCGGACGAGAAGACCCGGGACGTCGCCCCGCCCCCGGAGGCGAAGAACGCCTTGCCTCCGGACGACACGAGACAGGTCCCGCTGGCGGCGAAGGCGAACTCGCCGTCCAGCGCCGCCGGCATCCCCGCCGTCGGCCGCACCTGCCAGGATCGGCCGCCGTCGCTGGTGGCGAGGATCCGGAACTTCCCGCCGACCGGGTCGGAGAGCGCGAGGCCGTGCCGCCGGTCGAGGAACGTCATGCAGTCGTAGAACGCGTTCGCGTCCTGGTTGACGAACGCGGCCGTCCAGTTGCGGCCGCCGTCGGAGGTCGTGTAGATGCGGGAGTCGGTGCCGTTCCCGATGGTCAGGGCCACCGCGCTGCGGGCGTCGAAGGCCTCGATGTCGCGGAACTGGAGCGCCGCGGCGTCGGCCGGGCCGACCGACGCCCACCGGCGGCCGCCGTCGGTGGTGCGCAGGATCGTCCCCTCGGTGCCGGCGACCCAGGCGACCTTGGCGCTGACCGGGGCGAGCCCGCGGAACCGGATCGAGGTCAGCTGGGTGTCGGAGAGCTGCCAGTGCGGCCCGTGCCCGGTGAAGCCGGCGGTGGCGGCGAGCACGGCCACCCCGGCGATCGCGATCGACAACTTTCGCTGCAACATCATGAACCGGAAACTACCGCGATCGATCGAGCAGGTCACGCAGTCGTACGGTGTCGGCGGTCGTCCATCCCGGCGGCGGGGCCAGCGCGGCCCAGCCGTCGACGGTCCCGGACTTGTAGACGTGGCCGTGCCCGGTCGGCGCCTTGTTCGCGAAGATCAGGTCGACCGTGGTCTGCCAGAAGGTGATCACCGGGTACCAGTGCATGGCGGGCATCACGTCCGGTCCGCGCTCGCCGTGCAGCCACTGCGGCCGGTGCCAGAGCAGGCTGGGGCTCACCCAGACGACCGGGTCGGACGAGTTCTGCATGTAGACGACCTTGGGCGGCGGCCCGGTGCGATCGCGCAGCTCCGAGGCCTGGCTGGCGAACTCGATCGGCAGTGCCGGGTAGGACGGGTCCCACACCGGCGTGCCCTCGGCCCGGTCGCGGGTGAGCTGCTGGTGGATCGGGTTGGCGAAGGTCGGCCCCTCGAGCAGGATGCCGTCGGCGCCGGTGACCATCTTCTCGGCGCTGCCGAAGGTCTTCTCGGTCCCGTACGTCCCCAGGCTCTCCCCGAAGATCAACAGCTTGGGCCGGGCGTTGGCGGGCATCGCGGCCCAACGGTCGTGCACCGCCGTGATCAGGGCCGATGCCGCGTCGACGACCTGCGCCCGGCCGAACAGGAAGCAGAGCGCGCTGGGCAGGTAGGAGTACTGCATCGAGACCAGCGCGGTGTTCCCGTCGTACATGTACTCCAGGGAGCTGGTCACGTCGTTGTCGACCCAGCCGGTGCCGGTCGGTGTGAAGACCGCGACCACCGCCCGGTCGAACGCGCCGGTACGGTCCATCTCGCGCACCAGCAGCGCGGCCCGTTGCCGCACATCGTCGCTCGACTCGAGGCCGGCGTACAGCCGGATCGGCTCGGTCGCCGGCTTGCCGCTGAACGCGGAGAGCTGCGCCATGCTCGGCGCGTTGGTGACGAAGTTGCGGCCCTGCCGGCCCAGCGAGTTCCAGCTCACCAGCGAGCCCGGCGCGCCCGAGCGCAGCGTCGACATCGGCTGGACCACCCCGTGCCCGGTGCCGCTGTCGGTGATCGCGGCCGACCGGTCGGCGGTGGTGTAGAGGTTGTCGACGAGCAGGCCGTCGAACGCGCCGTAGCTGAGCACGGTGACCACGATGAAGCCGGCGCAGTACGCCGCCGACTCGGGCACCAGCCGCACGAGCAGCCGGGCGACGCCGTGCGCCGACAGCCGCAGCAGTCGCGCGGTGAGCAGCAGCAGCCCGAAGGTGAGCAGGCTGACCCCGACGGTGCGCAGGGCGTCGTACTCCTGCTGCGGCTCCATGCCCAGGCGCATGCGCAGCTCACGCTGCCAGCGGGCGCCGAGCCAGAGGAAGACGACGATCAGCAGCGGGACCAGCGCGAACAACAGCCGCCAGGCGATCATCTCGATCCGGCGGCTGGGCCACCAGCGCAGGCGCACCACGGCGCCGATCGCGGTGCCGGCCGCATAGCCCAGGGCGGCGGTCAGCCCGGCGACGATTCCCTGCAGGAGCCAGGAGCGGGGGAGCAGCGACGGGGTGAAGGAGAGGCAGTAGAAGACGGCCGACAGGCCGAAGCCGGTCACGCTGAGGCCGCAGCGCATCACCCGGCGGCGTGGCGGCGCCGCACCGGTGACGGTGGAATTCTCGGGACTGCGCCGCGGCGCGGGAAGCCAACTGCGTCGCGGCGCGGCCGAGTCAGGTAGGGCCGTCACCACCAGCCTGCGCATAGGCGCACCCCCACAGCCGCTCGTCTTGCCGCCCGGCTACCAGATCGAAGACTCGTCCGATCCTTGCGACGCCGCAACTACGTTCTGGCGTCACTCCTCCATCTTGTGCCACGCGCGC
Source organism: Paractinoplanes globisporus DSM 43857 (assembly GCF_000379645.1). Lineage (GTDB taxonomy): Bacteria > Actinomycetota > Actinomycetes > Mycobacteriales > Micromonosporaceae > Actinoplanes > Actinoplanes globisporus. The sequence continues at coordinate 70,222 of NZ_KB903304.1, read as the reverse complement.
TTCCGTCGCGAGGTCACAAATCGCTCAAAGGCCGACATTTAGCGTCTTGGCCGGGGAAGACGGGGGATCTCCCCTAGGTAGGCGATTTTTCATTCAGCTTTGCGCCCGCTTGCCGATCTCAATGCGGAGGAGGGGGTGAGCTATGCGGCTGCGTACCTGGATAGCGGTCGCCGTGAGCGTGCTTTTGCTCGCCGCGGCCGGGACCATCGGCATCCTCGTGAACCGCTCGGCGCTGCGCGCGGCCGACACGGTGCACCGGGCCGACTCGCAGGCGCTGGCCGTCAACAACGGCACCCTCACCCGCCAGCTCCAGCTGTTGTCGGCCAGCGAGCTCGCCGACGTCATCACCGAACACGTGCTCCAGCTGTCCAAGAACAGCGCGCCCGACCGGCTGGTGCTCAACACGCTGGTCGCGAAGAGCTCGACGTTCGGGTACGGCGCCCTGATCACCGACCTGTCCGGCAACGTGCTCACGGCCAGCCGCACCGACGGGCTGCCGTCCGGCACCGACACCGGCTGGAAGCCGCTGCGCACGTCGCTCGCGGCCGGTGAGCCCGGCTTCTCCTCGGTCATGAAGGTGGACGGCGTCTCCCTCGAGGCGGTCGCCGTGCCGATCGTCGTGAGCGGGACCCCGGCCGGCGTTCTGATCGGCCTCAACGCCCTCGCCAGCACCTCGCTGCAGCAGTACCTCGAGACGCTCCGGGACGAGACGCACACGACCATGGTGGTCGACTCGACCGGCACGATCGGCGCCACCGACAACCCGGCCAACGTCGGCAACAAGGTCGACCCGGCGATCGTCGCGGTGATCGGGAAGACGCCACGCGGCGGCACCTACCTCGAGTACACCGCCGGCGGCACCCGGATGATCGCGATGGTGGTCGGGCAGCTGCCCGGCGGCTGGGCGTACGTGCGGGTGCAGACGAAGTCGTCGTTCGACGGCGCGGTGCACAGCAAGAGCCAGACGCTGAACCTGACGCTGCTCGCGATCATGCTGATCGGGGTCACCGCGATCTCGATCCTCGGCTACCGCACGATGCTGCAGCGGCGCCGGAACGACGCCCGTTTCCAGGCCCTCTTCCAGCACGCCCCCGACCTGGTGTCGGTCCTCGACGAGAAGGGCCGGATCGCCTACTCGAGCCCGAGCGCCGGGGCGGTGCTCGGCTTCGAGACCGGCCGGCTCGTCGGCACCAGCGTCTTCGACATCGTGCACCCGGAGGACCGGCCGTACATGCTCCACCACTTCGGGGTGCTGCTGACCGAGCGGGACGCGGTGGTGCGCCTGCAGTGCCGGATCCGGCCCGCCGACGGCGAGTACCGCTGGTTCGAGTTCACGGCGTCCAACCAGATGCACAACCCGGCCCTGAACGGCGTGGTGATCAACGCCCGGGACGTGTCGGACACCCGGGCCTTCCAGGAGCGGCTGGCCCACGAGGCGGCGCACGACCCGCTCACCGGCCTGCCCAACCGGCGGCGCATGCAGGACGTGCTGGACGCGTCGCTGCGTGACGACGCCGTGGCGGTGCTCTTCGTCGACCTCGACGGCTTCAAGCCGGTAAACGACGCGCACGGCCACGAGGCCGGTGACGAGCTCCTGCGCCAGGTGGCGGCCAGGCTGAGTGCCTGCGTACGGGAGAACGACGTGCTCTCCCGGGTCGGCGGCGACGAGTTCGTCATCCTGATGCCCGGCGTCTACGACCCGGCCGACACCGAGGCGATGTGTGCCCGCATCCGCAACTCGGTCGAGTCCCCGTTCGTGATCGAGGGCCACGAGGTCCGCATCGGGGCGAGCGTCGGCGTGCACCTGGCGCCGCTCTCCTGCGACCCGGACGAAGCCCTGCGCGCCGCCGACCACGCCATGTACACGATCAAGAAGTCCCGCTCCGGGCCTGCTCTGGCCATGGCCGGCCGACCCGGCCGGCACCGCGCGGAGCCCTGACGCGGCACACTGGAGGTTCCTGCCCCGACTCGCGAATCGGCGGTGACCGCGTGTCCCGGATCCTGTCCCGGCGTGACCTCGACTTTCTTCTCTACGAGTGGCTCGACGTCGAGGCGCTCACGGCGCGGGAGCGGTTCGCCGAGCACTCGCGGGAGACGTTCGACGCGTTCCTCGACCTGTCGGCGCGGATCGCCGAGCGCGACTTCGCCCCGCACAACCGGCGCAACGACCTCGAGGAGCCGACCTTCGACGGCGAGCGGGTGCACATCATCCCCGAGGTGGCCGCGGCGCTGCGGGCGTTCAACGAGTCCGGCCTGATCGCGGCCACCATGGACGAGGAGCTCGGCGGCCTGCAGCTGCCGGTCGTCGTGGCCCGGGCCTGCTTCCTGTGGTTCCAGGCGGCGAACATCGGCACCTCGTCGTACCCGATGCTGACCATGGCGAACGCCCACCTGCTGATCACCCACGGCTCGCCCGGGCAGGTCGAGACGTTCGTGAAGCCGATGCTCGAGGGCCGCTTCACCGGCACGATGTGCCTGTCCGAGCCGCAGGCCGGCTCCTCGCTCAGCGATGTGCTCACCCGGGCGACGCCGGCCGGCGACGGCGCGTACCGCGTCACCGGGAGCAAGATGTGGATCTCGGGCGGCGACCACGAGCTGGCCGAGACGATCGTGCACCTCGTGCTGGCCCGGGTGGCCGGCGACCCGCCCGGGGTCAAGGGCCTGTCGCTGTTCGTCGTGCCCAAGCACCTGGTCGCCGCCGACGGCACGGTCGGCGAGCGCAACGGCGTCGCGCTGGCCGGCCTCAACCACAAGATGGGCTACCGCGGCACCACCAACGCGGTGCTCTCCTTCGACGAGGCCACCGGATACCTCGTCGGCGAGCAGGGCAAGGGCCTGGCCTACATGTTCCTGATGATGAACGAGGCGCGGATCGGGGTCGGCGCCGGCGCGGTGGCGCTCGGCTACACCGGCTATCTGCACGCTCTCGACTACGCCCGGGAGCGGCTGCAGGGGCGCCCGGTCGCGGCCAAGGACCCGGCGGCGCCGCCCGTCCCGATCGTCGACCACCCCGACGTCCGACGCATGTTGCTTTCTTCGAAGTCGTACGTCGAAGGGGGTCTTGCCCTGGTGCTCTTCGCGGCGAAACTCCTGGACGAACCGTCGGCCGAGAACGACCTGCTGCTCGACGTGCTCACGCCGATCGTCAAGGCGTGGCCGTCGCAGTGGTGCCGGCTCGCCGACGACCACGCCATCCAGATCCACGGCGGCTACGGCTACACCCGCGAGTACCCGGTCGAGCAGTTCTACCGCGACAACCGGCTCAACTCGATCCACGAGGGCACCGACGGCATCCAGGCGCTCGACCTGCTCGGCCGCAAGGTCGTCATGCGCGACGGCGCCGGCCTCGCGCTCCTGCTGTCGAAGATCCGCGAAACCGCGTCGCAGGCCCCCGTAGAGTTGGGCGAGCCTGTGCTGGCGGCGGCCGATCGCCTCGCCCGCACCACGGCCAAGCTGTGGGCCGGCGGCGACCCCACCGTCGCGCTCGCGAACGCCACCGCCTACCTCGACGCCGCCGGTCATCTGGTGATCGCGTGGCTGTGGCTGTCGCAGCTGGCCGCTGTGGGGGACAAATCGGGCGACTTCTACGAGGGCAAGCGCGTGGCCGCGCGGTACTTCATCACCCACGAGCTGCCACGCACCGGCCCGCTTTTTGATCTGCTCGACTCCCGGGACACCCTGTTGGTCGATCTTAAGGACGCCTGGCTGGGCTAACGTGGGCCCATGGCTTCTCCGGCTACGGAGGTCGAGGTCGGTGACTACCAGGTCCGCGTCTCCAACCCGGGGCGGATCTACTTCCCCGACCTCGGCCTGACCAAGCTCGACCTGGTCAACTACTACCTCGCGGTCGGCGACGGCATCGTCCGCGCGCTGCGCGAGCGACCGTGCATGCTGCACCGCTTCCCCGACGGCCTGGCCGGCGAGAAGGTGCACCAGAAACGGGTGCCGCACGGCGCGCCGCCGTGGCTCGAGACGGTCCGGGTGAAGTTCCCCCGATACAACCGGCATGCCGACGAGCTGTGTGTCACCAAGGTGGCCGACGTGATCTGGGCGGTGCAGATGTCGACCGTCGAGTTCCACCCGTGGAACTCGCGGCGGGCGAACACCGAGCAGCCCGACGAGTGGCGCATCGACCTCGACCCGATGCCGGACTGCCCGTTCGACCGGGTGCGCCGGGTGGCCGGCGTCGCCCGCGAGGTTCTCGACGAGCTCGGCATCACCGGATACCCGAAGACGTCCGGCGGCCGCGGCCTGCACATCTACGTGCGGATCCGCCCCGACTGGCCGTTCGGTGAGGTGCGCCGGGCGGCGCTGGCCTTCGCCCACGAGGTGGAGCGGCGCGCCCCCGACGACGTGACCACCACCTGGTGGCGCAAGGATCGCGACCCCACCAAGCTCTTCGTCGACTACAACCAGAACGCGCGCGACCACACGATCGCCAGCGCGTACTCGGTGCGGGGCGTGCCCACCGCGACCGTCTCGACCCCGATCGACTGGTCGGAGATCCCCGACGTCGACCCGCGCGAGTTCACGATCACGACCGTGCCCGCACGTTTCGCCCGCCTCGGCGACCTGCACAAGACCATCGACGACGAGGCGTTCTCCCTGGAGACCCTGCTGGAGTGGGCCGACCGGGACGGCCTCGATCTCGCCGAGGAGGAATCATGAGGCTCACCGTCGAGCTGCAGCGCACCGGCGGCAACACCACCGGATTTCAGATCCCCGACGAGTTCGTGGCCGAGCTGGGTGGCGGCGGCCGGCCCAAGGTCGCGGTGACGGTGAACGGCTTCACCTTCCGATCGTCGATCGCCAAGATGGGCGGCACGTACTGGCTGGGCGTCAGCGGCGAGCGGCGCACCGCGGCCGGCATCGAGGGCGGCCAGGTCTACGACCTCGACATCGAGCTCGACACCGCGCCGCGCGTGATCGAGACCCCGGAGGACCTGCGCGCCGCGCTGGACGCCGAGCCCGCGGCCGGGGAGGCCTGGCAGAAGCTCAGTTACTCGCACCAGCGTCAGCACGTCGAGGCCATCGCCTCGGCCAAGACGCCGGAGACCCGCGCCCGCCGGGTGGCCAAGGCGCTGGAGATGCTGCGCCGCTGACCGGTCAGTTCGGACCGGTCAGTTCGGCTTGAACGCGATCGCCGGGTCGAGCAGGCGCACCCACCCCGGCCGCCAGGCCAGGGCCCGCGAGTCCATCTCCTCCTGCAGGTTCGTGCGCCACGGCCCCGACACCCCGTCGTCGGCCCACCACTGCGGCCACGAGTCGTACCGCCGCTCGATCTGGACCCCGTTCGCCGTCGTCCGCACCCGCAGGAACAGCCACCGGCCGTACCGTGGATCGGCCTCGGCCCGCCGCAGGCGCCGCACCAGGTCGTTCAGCTCGTGGAACGCCTGGTGGCGGGTCTCGCCGGCGCGGTCGCCGGGCGGGAGGTCGCCGGACTGCACGCTCATGCTGGCCGCGTCGGCGTAGACGAGCACCGTGCAGCGCCCGTCCCCGGCCGGGGAGCGCTCGCGCATCCACTCGGCCAGCGCGTCCAGCTCGCCGGTGGCCGGGGGAGCGGGCCGCCGTAGCTCGTCGGCGTCGTGCATGGCCGCCCACACGAGCCGGTCGTGCTCCCCCTGGCTGAGCTTGCGCACCCGGCGCATCGACGGCCGCTCACCCGGGGCGATCCGTGGCGGCCGGGTGCCGGCCGTGATCCCGCCACGCCCCGCCGCGAACAACGCCGCGCGCAGGTCGAGCGCGGGCTCGGTGAGCCGCCCGAGCAGCCGCTCGAACGCCCCGCCGGTGACCTCCCCGCGCACGGCCGTCGCGAGCAGCCGCTCGGAGGCCTCCCGCACGTCGTCGCGCTCGGCCGGGGTGTCCAGCGCGTGCTGCCCCCACTCCTCGACGATCTCGCCGAGCTCGCGCAGCGTGTTCTCGTTGCTGAGCACCGCGCCGACCGTGTCGCCCAGCCCGTCGGCGAGGCCGTCCCGGTACCGCACCCGCGACCAGCGCCCCTGGTCGTGCCAGACCACGAACCCGAGCCGGTCGGCCTCGGCGAGCGCGGCGAGGTCGTCCCAGGGCAGCCAGGCCGGCGCGCCGGTCAGCAGGTCGAGCGGCGGATCGGCCGACGCCGTCGCACTGTGATCACGGTCATACCCGAACAGCACGGCCCGCGCCCCGTCCAGCAGCGCCAGCCGGGCCCAGCTACCCCCGTGATCGTCGTGGTGAGCCCCGCGCTCGTCGACGAACCACACGTCGGCGTAGCCGATGCCGGTCAGCGCGGCGGCGAGGGTCGCCCACCGGGTCCACAGCAACCCGGGCGTGGGCAGGTCCACGTCGGTCAGCATCCGTCCACTGTGCCAAATGGCTCGGCACCGATGTCACCCACCTGGCCCCTCGCGTGCGCACTGCGAAAGGTTGCCGTTCGGTGGCAGCGATCCGATCCCGGTAAGTCCACGCACCATCCGGGCGATGGGACATCCGGCCCTGACCTCGACCCTCAGAAACGGATCATGCTCACCCACACCCTCGGCGCCGTCGGCGCCGCGCTGTCCATGTCCCTCTCCTGGCCCCAGGTGTACAAGTCCTGCATACAGCGCCGCACGACCGGCCTGTCCGCCACCGCCAGCGCCCTCGGCGCCGCGATGCCCCTCGGCTGGATCACCTACGGCACGCTCAGCGGACAGCGAATTCAGATCGTGACAAACGTGGTGACCGGCGCCGCCGGCCTGGCCATCCTGGTCGCCCTGCTCGCGACCCAGCCCGCCCTGCGCAACCCGCGGGCCCTCCGCCTGAGTGCCACCGCCTTCGGCGCCGTCCTGACCACGGTCGCCCTGAGCGGTCTGGCGGCGGCTCTTCCGGGCGTACGCGCCGGCCAGGTCGCCCCGATGCTGGGGCTCGCGCTGGCCGCCGTCTCCGTGCTCTCGAACATCCCCCAGCCCCTGGCCCTGCTGCGCGACCGCACCCAGGACCTCTCCGGCCTGTCCCCGCTGCGCTGGCGGATGGGCGCCGGCGCCTGCGCCTCCTGGCTGGTCTACGGCCTCGGCACCGCCCAGCCCGCCGTCTGGGCCTCCGCGGCAGCCGGCCTGACCGCCGCCGTGATCGTCTGCGCCGTCCTGCACCTGCGCCGCGAGCCCACCCCGGAATTCGCCACCCCCCGCTGGCGCGACGGCATCACCACCCGCACTCTCGCCATGACCGGCATCTGACCCGTCCCGCCCCGGCCACTTTGCTCTGCGCACCCATACGCCCTGCTCTGCGCACCTATACGCCCTGCTCTGCGCACCTATACGCCCTGCTCTGCGCACCTGTACGCGCGACGGGAATCCGGGCGTCTGGGAAGGAAGCTGCACGCGTCAGTTGCGCGTATATGTGAGCAGAGCAAAGGGCTGCGGAGTGGTACTGCCGTCGGAGGCATGCGGGGAGTTACGCGGGTGACCAGGCAGCGCCCGGGCCATGGGAAGCCGGCCGCGCTGCCCGGCCACCGCGACCGGCCGGCACCCAGGGTGACCAGGCGGCGTCCGGGGCGTGACGGACTAGCAGGAGCCGTTGCAGGCCAGGACTCGGAGGCGGTCCAGGGCGCCGTTCCACTGGTTCGAGTCGCCGGCGAAGGGGCCGGACGACGAGTACTGCCAGAAGGACCAGGTCGGGGCGCCGGCCGGCAAGGTGCCGGGCGCGCTCGCGTAGCGGGCCAGCCAGAGCGGTGAGTTGGCCCAGAAGCCGCTGTAGTTGCCGGTGCAGCTGGTCCACCAGTCGGTGGTCGTGTAGATGACCGCCCAGCGCCCGGTCCGGTCGTGGTAGCGGTTGAGGAACGCCGCGATCCAGGAGCGCATCGAAGCCTGCGAAAGGCCGTAGCAGGTGGCGCCGTACGGGTTGTACTCGATGTCGAGGGCGCCGGGCAGCGTCTTGCCGTCCGCCGACCAGCCGCCGCCGTGGGCCAGGAAGTAGTCGGCCTGGGCCGAGCCGCCGGCGCCGTTGGGGAGGGCGAAGTGGTAGGCCCCGCGGATCATGCCCACGTTGTACGACCCGTTGTACTGCTGCGCGAAGTACGGGTTGGTGTAGGAGCTGCCCTCGGTGGCCTTGACGTAGGCGAACCGCGAGCCGGCGCTCCACTGTGCCGCCCAGTTCACGTTCCCCTGGTAGCTGGCGACGTCCTGACCGTACGTGACGGTGGCGGCCTGCGCGGGCGAGGCTACCGCTAGCCCCGCCAGCACGGCCGCCGCGACGACAAGTGCCCGGAATGTCACGACCGAACCTCCGTTCAGTTAGGAGACCGGTCGATTCATTCATAGAAGTTGATGGATATCAAGTGATCCGGCGGAACCCGCCATCGGTGGGTTTCCAGTCGGCGCTGTCCCGCGTGTCCACGGGCAGTCCGGCGATCGACGCGAGGGTGATGAGCAGGAAAAAGATCAGAACTCCGAGTGCCATGACACAGAGTTTTCTCCGCCTCGCCCATGGTCGACAGTGGCAGAGATGCCACACACCTTCAATATCCTGCCAACCCGCCGTATGCTTCGTCACATGCTTCGAAACGTCGCGGTCATCGCGCTGCCCGAGGTGGCGGTCTTCGAGCTCGGTGTGCTCTGCGAGATCTTCGGGTATGACCGGACCCCCGAGGGCCTGCCGGGCTACGACTTCGCCGTGTGCTCGCTCGACGCCCGCCCGGTGCGCACCCACGCCGGCTTCGACATCTCCCCGAGCGCCGATCTCGCCCGGGTCGAGGACGCCGACCTCGTCGCCGTCGCGCCGTACTACCACACGGGCTACGCGGTCGACCCGGCCGTGATCGGCGCGCTGCGGCGGGCGCACGAGCGCGGCGCGTGGGTGATGAGCGTCTGCACCGGCGCGTTCGCGCTCGGCGAGGCCGGCCTGCTCGACGGCCGTCGCTGCACCACGCACTGGCGGCACACCGACGACCTGTCCGCGCGCTACCCGGCCGCCCTGGTCGACCCCGGCGTGCTCTACGTCCAGGACGGCAAGATCCTGACCAGCGCGGGCACCGCCGCGAGTGTCGACGCCGGCCTTCATCTCGTACGCCAGGAGCACGGCTCCGAGGTCGCCCGGATGCTCGCCCGCCGGATGGTCGTGCCACCGCACCGCGACGGCGGCCAGGCGCAGTTCATCGAGACGCCCCTGCAGCCCGTCGAGTGCGAGACCCTCCAGCCCGTGCTCACGATGGTGCTCGGGACGCTCGACCGGCCGCACAGCGTCGACACCATGGCCGAGCTCGCGCACATGGCCCCGCGCACCTTCGCCCGCAAGTTCCGCAGCGAGACCGGCGCGACCCCGCACGACTGGCTCACCAACCAGCGCCTGCTGCTGGCCCGCCGCCTGCTCGAGGACTCTGATCTCGGCGTCGACACGATCGCCGAGCGGGCCGGTTTCGGCAGCGCCGCCACCCTGCGGCACCACTTCGCCCAGCGGCTGAGCACGACCCCGCAGGCGTACCGTGGGACTTTCCGGTCACACGCGGTGTGATTCGGTCCCCACGCGGGGAAACTGGCGGTCATGACCGTCTTCGTGCTCTTCGGCGCCACCGGTGATCTGGCCGCCCGGCTGGTGCTGCCGGCCTTCTGGACCCTCGCCAACGAGGGCCTGCTTCCCGAGGACTGGCTGCTGGTCGGAAACGGCCGCGGCGACGTCTCCCACGAGAACTTCCGGGCACACGTACGCGAGGTCCTGGGGTCTCCGAAGAAGGGGTGGGCCGAGTTCGCGAAGCGGCTGCGTTTCGCGGGTGGCGGCTTCAACAGCGACTCGCCCGGCAGCCTGCTCGACGTGATCGGCGAGGCGCGCGCCCAGATCGGCGTGAACTCGCAGCTCGTGCACTACCTCGCGATCCCGCCGGTGGCGTTCCCCGAGATCACCAAGGCGCTCGGCGTGCACGGGCTGGCCAAGGGCAGCCGGGTCGTCTACGAGAAGCCGTTCGGCACCTCGCCGGAGTCGTTCCGCTCGCTCAACCGGCAGGTGCACGCCGTGCTGGACGAGTCGCAGGTCTACCGGATCGATCACTTCCTCGGCAAGGAGGCGACCCAGCAGCTGCATGCGATGCGCTTCGCCAACCAGACGATGGCCGCGATCTGGAGCCGCGAGCACGTCGAGAGCGTGCAGATCGACGTGCCGGAGACGCTCGACGTGGCGAACCGGGCCCAGTTCTACGACGCCACCGGCGCGGTGCTCGACATGCTGGTCACCCACCTCTTCCAGGTCGCGGCCGAGGTCGCGATGGAGCCGCCGGCCTCGCTCGGTGCCGCCGATCTGCAGGCCGCGCGCGAGACGGTGATCCGCCGGTTCCGCCCGATCGACCCGGCCGAGGCGGTGCTCGGCCAGTTCGCCGGCTACCGGGACATCAAGGGCGTGGCGCCGAAGTCGCGCACCGACACCTTTGTGGCCGCCAAGCTCTGGATCGACTCGCCGCGCTGGCGCGGCGTTCCCTTCCTGCTTCGCACGGGCAAGCGACTGGCCGCCAGCGAGCAGAGGGTTTCCCTTGTCCTGCGTACGCCCGGAGCACCGTTCCGGAAACTCCCGCCGCAAGCGAACGTGTTGTCGTTCTCGCTGGCCGGCGACGGCGAGGTCGACCTGACGCTGCTGGCCAAGAAGCCCGGCATCGCGGACGACCTGGAACCGGCGTCGGTCGCGCTGCCGCTCGCGAGCTTGCCCGAGGCGGATCCGATCCCGGCGTACTCCCGATTGATCCACGACGTGCTGATCGGGGACCGTGCCCTCTTCACGCGCCCGGACGGTCTCTCGGCCGCCTGGAAGGCGGTCCGTCCCCTGCTCGACACGCCGCCGCGGACGATCGCGTACGAGCCGGGCTCCTGGGGGCCGGCCAAGGCGCGGAAGCTCGCCGCGCCGCATCGATGGCTCCTGGGACAGTGATCCAAAACTCTTCAGTTCAAACTTGTCAGTCTGGACTGAATAGTTCTACGGTTGAGGCATGCACGAGATCCCTGCCTCGGCGATCCAGGCGGCCGGTGAGCTGCGCGCGGTGTTCAGCCGGCTGCGCCGCCGATTCCGCGAGGTCACCGACGTGGGCGACCTGACACCGTCGCAGACGTCGGTGCTCAGCCGGCTGTCCCGGTTCGGCCCGGCCTCGGCCAGCGAGCTCGCGGCGGCCGAACGCGTCCGCCCGCAGTCGATGGCGGCCACGCTGGCCGGCATCGACCAGCACGGCTACCTCCAGCGCACCCCCGACCCGCACGACGGCCGCCGCCAGCTGATCTCGCTGACCGACAGCGGCGTCGAGTTCGTCGAGGGCACCCGCCGCGAGCGCGAGGAGTGGCTCGCCNNCNCCCNCGCCGCCGAGTTCACCGAGGAGCAGCGGCAGACGATCCTGTCCGCGCTCGCCCTGCTCGACAAGCTGGCCGAGAGGTGACCGCGGCCGTCGAGACCCGCACCTTCGATCGGCGGCTCATCGTTCCGCTGGTGCTCGGCGCCGTGCTCAACCCGATCAACTCGTCGATGCTCGCGGTGGCGCTGGTCCCGATCGGCCTCACCTTCCACGCGGTGCCGGCGCAGACCGCGTGGCTGGTCTCGGCGCTCTACCTGGCCACCGCCACCGGCCAGCCGGTCGTCGGCCGGCTAGTCGACCGCTACGGCGCCCGCAGGCTCTACCTGGCCGGTACCGCCCTGGTCGGCGTGGCCGGGGTGATCGGCGCGCTCGCCCCCTCGCTCAGCTTCCTGATCGTCTCCCGGGTGCTGCTCGGCCTCGGCACCTGCGCCGGCTACCCCGCCGCCATGTACCTGATCCGCCGCTCCGGCGTCGAGAAACCCGGCGGCCTGCTCACCGCGCTGAACGTCTCGGCGCAGACCATCGTCGTGATCGGCCCGACCCTCGGCGGCCTGCTCATCGGCGCGGCCGGCTGGCGGGCGCTGTTCGCCGTGAACATCCCGCTCGCCGTCGCCTGTCTCGTGCTCGGCGCGATCCTGCTGCCCCGGCACGACGGCGACACCGAGTTCGAGCACCGCCTCGACCACCTGGGCATCGGCCTGTTCGCGGGCACGCTCACCGCGCTGATGCTGTTCCTGATGAGCCCCGCGATCGGGCACCTCTGGCTGCTCGCGCTGACGGTCCTGCTCGCGGCCGGCTTCGTGGGCCGCGAGCTGCGCTACGCCGACCCCTTCCTCGACGTCCGGGTCTTCGGGGGCAACCTGCCGCTGATCACGACGTACGTGCGGACGCTGCTGGCGATGACGGTCTCCTACGCGTACCTCTACGGCTTCACGCAGTGGCTCGAGGCCGGTCGCGGCCTCAGCGCCTCGCACGCCGGCCTGATCCTGCTCCCGATGTCGCTGGTCGCCATCACCGTCTCCACGATCACCGGCCGGCGCGCCGAGTTTCGCGGCAAGCTGCTGGTCGGCGCCATCAGCCAGGTCGTCGCCTGTGCCCTGATGCTGGTGCTCAACTCGACCAGCGCCCTGTGGATCCCCATCGTCATATCGATCATCTTCGGCCTGCCCCAGGGCCTGAACAGCCTGGCCAACCAGAACGCGGTGTACTTCCAGGCCGACCCCGACCGGATGGGCGCCTCGGCCGGCCTGCTGCGCACCTTCGCCTACCTGGGCGCCATGGTCTCGTCGGCCGCCACCGGCGCGTTCTTCAAGGACGGCGCCGACACCGCGGGTCTGCACGACCTCGCCATCTTCCTGATTGTCACCGCCGGCCTCCTGCTCGTCGTGGTCCTGGCCGACCGTTCCCTGCGCCGCATCGGCGGCGCTCCCGTCACGAAAGGTTCCCCCGCATGACCGTCTCCACCCTCGATCCCAAGACCGCGCTGGTCGTCATCGATCTGCAGGCCGGGGTCGTGGCCATGCCGACCGTGCCGCACACCGGGCCGGAGGTTCTCTCCCGGGCCGTCGCGCTGGCCGAGGCATTCCGCAAGTACGACCTGCCCGTGGTCCTCGTCCGGGTGAGCTTCCAGCCCGACGGCGCCGACGCTGCGGGCGGCCGCATCGACGGCGGCCCCGCGCCGGCCGCGCCGCGCCCCGCCGGCTGGGACGTGCTGGCCTCCGAGCTCACGGCGCCCGGCGACATCGTCGTCACCAAGCGTAACTGGGGCGCCTTCCACGGCACCGACCTCGACACCCAGCTACGCCGCCGCGGCGTCACCCAGATCGTCCTGGCCGGCATCGCCACCAGCATCGGCGTCGAGTCGACGGCCCGGGCCGCCCACGAGCACAACTACCACGTCACGCTGGCCACCGACGCGATGAGCGACCGCGACCCCGACGCCCACCGCAACAGCATCGAGAAGATCTTCCCCCGCCTAGGCGAGACCGGCACAACCGCCGAGATCCTCGAGCTGCTGGCAAAGACACACGGCTGACCGCCAATCCGGCGGCCCGCCAATCCGGCGGCCAGTCAGCCGGCGGCCAGTCAACCGTCCCGACCGCCGGTCGGCGGGCCGCCGTGCCGTATTCAGCGGGCGGCGGCCTTCAGCCAGGCGACGGCCTCATCGACAGCGCCCACCGTGGCGGCCGCGGGTGGCGCCGGCGGCCGGTCGACCAGCACGACGGGGATTCCCTGCTGGCGGGCGGCGACGAGCTTGGCGTCCGAGCCGCCGCTGTCCTTGCTGACCAGCACATCGATCCGGTGCTCCCGGAGCAGCCGAGATTCGCCCTCGACGGTGAACGGGCCGCGATCCAGCACGACCTCGAGCTGCCGGGGCATCGGCGGCGCCGGTGGCTCGACCGAGCGGGCCAGAAACCGGCAGGCGTCCAGGCCGGCGAACGCGGCGATGCCCTGCCGGCCGGTGGTCAGGAAGATTCGTCGCCCGAGTCGGGGGAGCAGGGCGGCGGCGCTCGCCAGGTCCGGCACGCGCCGCCAGTCGTCGCCGGCCTGTTCCGTCCAGCCCGGTCGCCGCAGCACAAGCAGCGGAATCCCGGCGGCCGTGGCCGCGGCCGCGGCGTTGGCGCTGATCCGCTCGGCGAAAGCGTGCGTGGCGTCGACCAGCACGTCGACGCGCCGCTCACGAAGGAAGGCGACCAGGCCGTCGACTCCGCCGAACCCGCCGATCCGCACCTCGCCCGCCGGGAGCAGGGGAGAGCTGGTCCGCCCCGCGAGCGAACTGATCACGGTGCCGTCGGGCAGCGCGCCGGCCAGGGCTCGCGCCTCGGTGGTCCCGCCGAGAATGAGGACCGTCACGAGCGGCACCGGTCGGCCGAGTACAGGTGGCTGTCGGGGAACTGGGCGGCGGTGAGGGCCCGGCCCACGACGATGACGGCGGTGCGGCGGATGTCGGCCTCCTTCACCTGGGCGGCGATGTCGGAGAGGGTGCCTCGGAGGATCACCTCGTCGGGGCGGGAGGCGTAGGCGACCACCGCGACCGGGCAGTCGGGGCCGTAGGACGGGAGCAGGTCGGCCACGACCGCGTCGATGCGCTGGACCGCCAGATGCAGGACCATCGTCGAGCGGCTGGCCGACAGCGTGGCCAGGTCTTCGCCGGCGGGCATGGCGGTGGCCCGCTCGGCGGTGCGAGTCAGGATCACGGTCTGGGCCACCCCGGGGACGGTCAGCTCGCGGGCCAGCGACGCCGCCGCGGCGGCGAAGGCGGGGACGCCGGGGACCACGTCGTAGGGGATGTTCAGGGCGTCCAGCCGGCGCATCTGCTCGGCCACGGCGCTGAAGACCGACGGGTCGCCGGAGTGCAGGCGGGCGACGTCGAGGTCTTCGGCGTGGGCGGCGGCCACCAGAGCGATGATCTCGTCGAGGGTCAGCCTCGCCGTGTCGACCTTGCGGCAGCCGGGCGGGCACTCCTCGAGAAGCGCGGACGGGACCAGGCTGCCGGCGTAGAGGCAGACCGGGGCGGACGCGAGCAGCCGCAGGCCGCGGACGGTGATGAGGTCGGCCGCGCCGGGGCCGGCCCCGATGAAGTGGACCGTCACGTCGTCACCGACCAGATCGTCACCGGCATCATCGTTCTCCACCCCGTGAAGCCGCCGACCGGCGAGCCCCGGCTGACCGTCAGGCGGGTCAGCGAACCACCCAGTTTGGCGTAGGCCGACGCGACCACGGCCTCCGACTCGACGGTCACCGCGTTCGCCACCAGCCGGCCGCCGGGCCGCAGTGCCGCGAGGCAGGCGTCGAGCACGCCGCCGGCGGTGAGACCGCCCCCGATGAACACGGCGTCGGGCGGGTCGAGCCCGGCCAGCACGGCCGGTGCCCGTCCCTCTATGACCGACAATTCAGGCACGCCGAGCAAAGCGGCATTTGTCCGAATTGTTGCGCAGCGTGCGGGCGACGCCTCGACGGTGACGGCCCGGCAGGACGGATGACTGCGCATCCATTCGATCCCGATGCTGCCCGAGCCCCCGCCGACATCCCACAGCAGCGCATCGGGGATCGGCGCGAGCGAGGCCAGGGTCACCGCGCGCACCTCACGCTTGGTGAGCTGCCCATCCGTCTCGTACGCCGAATCCGGCAACCCGGGCACGACGGCGGTCGCCGGCCCGTCGCCGCAGGAGACCGCGACCACGTTCAGCGGATCGCCGGGCGGCACCGACCAGCCCGCGGCCGTTCCCGACTCGATCCGCTCGGCCGGCCCGCCCAGCTGGGCGAGCACGGTCACCTCGGCGTTCCCGTACCCGGCGCCGACCAGCACCCCGGCCACCAGGGCCGGCGTCGACGCGTCCCGCGAGAGCACCAGAAAGCGCCGGCCCGGGTTGAGGCAGCGCCGGACGGCGTCGACCGGGGCCGTCACCAGGCTCAGCACGTCGGTCGTGGCGAGCGGCCACCCCAGCCGGGCGGCGGCGAGCGAGGCCGACGACGGGTGCGGTTCCACGCGTACGCGATCGGGGCCGAGCAACCGCACGAGCGTCGCCCCGATCCCGTGGAACATCGGGTCCCCGCTGGCCAGGACGCAGATCCGGCTCCCGCGCTCGGCGTCGATCAGGCCGGGCAGGGCCGGGAGCAGGGGCGTCGGCCAGGGCATCCGCCGGGCGGACACCGACGCCGGGAGCAGGTCGAGCTGCCGGGGGCTGCCGAAGATCACGTCGGCCACGTTGAGCGTGCTTTCCCCCGTACGGCAAAGGTCTGACCACCCGCCGGCGCCGATGCCGACCACCGTGACCAGGTCGGGTTTGTCGGCGCGCATGGCGCGACGTTATCGCGGGCCCGGCACCCGAGAATTTCCGGATCCCGTTGAGCGATGCCCGTGCCCGCTGCGTATCTCCATCAGACGGCTCCCCGAGACCGGGTCGTCACGCCGGCCGCAGGGGGTGGACGGCGCCGCAGGACGACTGCCGGACGGGTGAAGGACGATGGCGCAAGGACCGCCGATGTTCCAGACCTCTCGTGAACAGCGCTATGCGCAGGCCGACGAGGACGCGCAGTTCTTCGCCGACCTGCGCGCGATGCCGGACGAGGACGACTCGTGGGACGCGCCGGTGCGCGACGCGCGCGATTCGTCGCCGGTCGAGCAGCACGCCCGGTATGAGGAGGATGTACGGGATGTGCGGGAGGCACGTCATTCGCGGTTGTCGGACCCGCGGATGCCCGAGCCCGTCGACCCCTGGCACGACGACTACGACGACCGCGCCTCGGACGCGCGGCAGGTTCCCGAGATCGACGACCGCCGCCCGTCCACCTGGGATTCCTACATCGACGAGCAGCCGTACGTCGACGAGCGGCTCGAGCCGGACGACCCGTACCGGCGCAGCGACATCATCGTCGAGTCGCAGACCGACCCGACCGGCTGGAAGGCCACCGGCCCGGCCCAGCCGCCCATCCCCGACGACCGGCCCCCGGCCGAGGCCGTCAGCGGCAACCGCCTGCTCACGATCCTGCTGTTCTTCTCGGGTCTGGCCACCAGCGTCTCGCTCTGGCTGTTCGACACGCAGGCCGGCGCGATCAACAACACCCCCACGACGATGCTCGCGGCGGGCCGCATCACCGGCCTGATCGGCGGCTATCTCCTGTTCATCCAGCTGCTCATGATGAGCCGGGTCTCCTGGCTCGAGGAGTGGGTCGGCGCGCGCGACCTGCTGCGCTGGCACCGCTGGCTGGGCACCACGCTGGTGGTCTCGGTGCTGGCCCACATCGTCTTCATCACGTACGGCTACGCCCTCACCGCGAAGTCGGGCGTCGTCGACCAGGCGTGGACGATCGCCACGACGTTCCCCGACATGCTCAAGGCGGTCGCGGCGACGGTCATCCTCGTGGTGATCAGCCTGATCTCGATCCGGGCCGCGCGGAACAAGCTGCCGTACGAGCTCTGGCACCTGATCCACCTCACCGGGTACCTGGTCCTGCTGCTCGGGTACGGCCACCAGGTCGCCAACGGCGCCGACCTGAGCGGCAAGTTCGCCTCGGTGTTCTGGCCGGCGCTGACCGCTCTGGTGATCTCGGCCCTGGTCTGGGGCCGCCTGATCGAGCCGCTCTGGCTGAACCTCCGGCACCGCTTCGAGGTCGCCGAGGTCGTGGCCGAGGGCGCCACCAACACGTTCTCGATCTACATCGACGGCAAGAACCTGCAGAAGCTCCCGGCCCAGGCCGGCCAGTTCATGCGCTGGCGCTTCTTGACCCGCAACGGCTGGTGGCAGTCGCACCCGTTCTCGCTGTCGGCCGCGCCGAACTCGGAGTGGCTGCGGCTGACCGTGACCGCGGTCGGCGGGCACACCCAGCGCCTGGGCCTGATGAAGCCGGGCACGCCGATCTGGGCCGAGGGGCCCTTCGGCGTCTTCACGGCTCAACGGCGTACGCGTCGAAGGGCTTTGTTGATCGCCGGCGGTAGCGGTATCGCGCCGATCCGGGCCCTGCTCGAGGACATGCCCCCGGACACGATCGTCATCTACCGCGCCTCGCGGCCGGACGAGCTGGTCTTCCGGGGCGAGCTGGAGGAGCTGGCCGAGCGGCGGGACGCCTGGGTCCGGTACATCGTCGGGTCGCGCAACGACCCGGGGCCGCGGCGGCTGTTCACGCCGAGCGGCCTGCTCGGGCTGGTGCCGGACGTGTCGCGCCGGGACGTCTACCTCTGCGGCCCGCCCGGGCTGGTCGAGGCGGCCGTCGACACGCTCCGCGAGCTCGATGTCCCCGACAGCCAGCTGCATCTCGACCCGTTCGAGTTCTAACCTTTCGGACATTTCCGAATTTCGGAGGAAAGATGCGACGTAGTACCGCAGCCGCCGTGGGCACTCTCACGGGCGCCGCCCTCATCGTGGGGGTGCGCCTGAGTGTCCAGCCGCCGGCGCCGCCCGCCGCCGCACAGTCCCCGGTCGATCTGGTCGACAACCCGTCGACGCCGAAGCCGTCCGGCTCCGCCGCGGCGAAGAAACCCGCGGGCAAGAAAACGACCGCTCCGGCCCAGAACAAGTCCGGACTCAAGGACGGCACCTTCAAGGGCAAGGGCTCGACCAACCCGTACGGCACCGTGCAGGTCACCGTGAAGATCTCGGACGGGAAGATCACGGCGGTCGACGCCACGTACCCGCTCACCGGCAACAGCGCCACGATCAACCCGGTGGCGATCCCGAAGCTCAAGCAGGAGACCCTCCAGGCGCAGAGCGCGAAGGTCGCCGCGGTCTCCGGAGCCACCTACACCAGCCAGTCGTACCAGGAGTCCTTGCAGGCGGCATTGGATTCGGCCAAGGCGTAGGGTCGCTGCGTGCGCCACGTCGAGCAGGTCATGGGTACGGCCGTCAGCATCGAGCTGGCCGACGACCGCCCCGGGCCGGAGCTCCGGGCCCTGATCGACGACGTGTGCCGGTGGCTGCACGAGGTCGACGCGCGCTTCTCGACCTACAAAGAGGACAGCGAGGTCAGCCGCATGCGCCGCGGCGAGCTGACCCTGGCCGACTGCTCCGACGACCTGCGCCACGTGCTGAACGCCTGCGCCGACCTCTGGCGGGACACCGACGGCTACTTCGACGCGTACGCGGGCGGCCCGCTCGACCCGTCCGGTTACGTGAAGGGCTGGTCGGTCGAGGTCGCCTCGGCCCGGCTGGCCGCGGCCGGCTCGGTCAACCACTACATCAACGCCGGCGGCGACATCCGCATGCGCGGCCATCACCCCGACGGCGGCCCGTGGCGGGTCGGCATCCGGCACCCGTGGGAGGCCGACAAGGTCAGCTGGGTGCTGGCGCTGACCGACGGCGCGATCGCCACCTCCGGCACCTACGAGCGCGGCCACCACGTGATCAACCCGCGCACCGGCCAGCCGGCCCGCGGGCTGCGCTCGGTAACGGTGGTCGGTCCCGACCTGACGCTGGCCGACGCGTACGCGACGGCCGCGCTCGCCATGGGCGAGGCCGGCCTCACCTGGCTCGCGAAACTGGCCACCGACGGCTACGACTCGGCCGTCGTCACCGACGACGGCCGCGCCTTCAGCTCAGCCAACCTCCCCGCCGCCGTCTGACCCGCCTCGACCGGGTGGAACAGCCTGATCTGTTCGATGCGGCCGCCGGACAACCGCATCAGCCACAACACACCCGGTGGGCAGTGCTCCGGATCCCAGGCCGGGCTGAGCAGGTCGCACTCCAGGATGGTCACTCGCCGGCCGGCGGTCACCGCGGCCATGCGCTGGCGCACGCCCGCGAGCAGGTCGCTCTCCATGATCTGTACGAGCGGCTCGTGCCCGTGGAACCGCTGCCCCTGCGGGCCGATGAGCCGCAGGCCGGGCACTGCCAGGTCGGCCAGAGCCCGGCGGAATTCACCGAGCGGGGCGCAGGTCAGCAGGTCCTGCGCGTCGCGGCGACGCCGGGCGGTGAGCGCGCCGAAGTCCGTCCCGGCCCCGGCGGGCTCGGCGAGCAGTCGTCCGGTCAGGCGACGCCGCGCCTCGTGCAGCCGGCTGCGAACGGTACCGACCGGAACCTCACACGCCGCCGCGATCTGCGCGTACGAGCGGGCCTCGGTGAAGTACCGCAAAAGCACGGTCAGCTGCAATGGCTCCGGGAGCGAGTCCAGCGCCGACCACAGCCAGTCGCGCAGGGCGTGCTCCTGCACCACCTGCTCGGGCCCATCGGCGATCGCGGGCACGGTGTCGAGGTCGGCCACCGATGCCTCAAGCCGGCGCCGGCGCAGCCGGGCCCGGCACTCGTTGCGGGTCACCGCCCGCAGCCACGCGCCGGCCGCCGCCGGGTCGCGCAGATCGCCGATCCGTCGCAACGCCGCCAGCATCGCGTCCTGCACCGCGTCCTCGGCGTCCGGGCCCCACCCGAGCAGGCTGACGGCGACCGCGCGCATGGTGGCCCGATGCCGTTCCAGCAGCAGCCCGAGTGCGGCCGGCTCGCCGCCCAGGGCCGCCCGCACCAGGTCGCCGTCGTCGGGGCGAGCGTCCACGACCAAATCCTCGGCCCGGACCGCGAACTTTCCAACGGCCCCGCGCATCGGGTAACCGACACGCCCGCCGCCGGCGGGCCGAATGGATCGGAGAATCCGATGCGAACGATCGTGGATGGCGTCGATCTCTATTTCGACGTCGAGGGTGCGCAACTCGAGGTGGACGGCCTCGGCCTGGCCGAACGGCCGACCATCGTGGCCCTGCACGGCGGTCCCGGCTTCGACCAGGGCTACCTGCGGCCCGGTCTCGGCGCCCTCAGCGCGCTCGGTCAAATGGTCTTCCTCGACCTGCGCGGGCAGGGCCGCTCCGGGCGTCCGCCGGTGACCACCTGCACGCTCGAGCGGATGGCCGACGACGTCGCCGAGCTGTGCGACCGGCTCGGTATCGCCCGGCCGGTGGTGTTCGGGCACTCCGCCGGAGGTTTCGTCGCGCTGCACCTGGCCCTGCGCCACCCCGGCACGGTCCGTGCCCTGATCCTGTGCGACACGAACGCCACGCTGCGGCCGCTCGCCGATGACGACCCTCCGCCCAGCCTCGCGGAGCGCACCTCGTCCGACGCGGCCGCCCTCGCCGGGCGGATGTTCGGCGGGGATTTCTCCCCGGAGACCATGCGGGCGTTCCAGGAACAGGTCGCACCCGCGTACGCGGGACCGGCGCACCCCGACATCCCCGGCCGGCTGTTCCCGCTCAGCACCTTCAGCGGTGAGATCGCCCGGCACTTCTTCGGCGTCCTCGCGCCCGGTTACGACCTGCGGTCCCGGCTGGCCCACATCGACGTGCCCACCCTGGTCGCCGTCGGGCGGTACGACTGGTTGTGCCCACCGGTCGCCGGCCGGATCCTGGCCGAGGGCATCCCCGCGGCGGAGCTGATCGAGTTCGCCGAGTCCGGACACTTCCCCTTCGCCGAAGAACCGGCCGCGTTCCAGGCCGCCGTCGGCGCGTTTCTCGCCCGGATCGGCGTCCTTCGCGCGACCTGACCCAGACCTGACCCAGCCGGCCGGCTATGCGCTCGCTCGCCAGGCGGCCAGGCGCGCCGCCGCCTTCCGGCCGAGGGCGATCGTGTCGCCGAAATCGGCCGAGCTGCACTCCCAGCCGATCACCGCGAGGAAGGCGATGGCGTCGCCGACCCGGGCCACGGCCCAGAACATGCTCTGCTCGGAGCCGTCGTCGAGCGGGTCGCCGGCGTCATCGGTGGCCGGCCGTCGCTGCTCGATGAGGGCCGACTCGTCGCCGGCGCCGAGCTCGCCGCGCAGGAAGTTGGCCACCGGCACGCCGGCGGCGTCGGACTGCGACCCGCACCCGGCCACCGCCGCCCGCAGAGCCGTCATGAACGGCCCGGCCGCCGCCTCCCGGTAGACCAGGATGTCCTGGTAGATCTCGGCCTTCGGAGTCGCCTCGGGCGGCGAGCCCGGGCTGTTGTAGAGCAGCCGGAAGGTGGCCCGCAGGGTGAGCCGGTCGCTCTGGTCGTACGCGGCGCCGCAGAACGACGGCAGCGACCGCTCGCCGTCGGCGAGCCGCTCCGGCATTCCCTTGATCTGGCCCGGCACGTCGGCGGCGTGCAGAAAGGCGCTGTCCGGCACGGACGCCACGGAACTGGTCATCGTGAGCCTCCTTTCGACGGTCCTCATGCGACATACTGCCGTCTTTGGTCACGCCGGGGGGACCGTTCTGTCGATTTGCCGCTTAGGCTCTCCGTGTCGCTGTCATGGAGGAGGGGCCGATGAGCGTCTTGTCGGAACTGGTGTCCGGGATCAACTCCGGAACGATCGAGGTCATCGACCTCACGGCCCCGCTCTCGAGCGAGACGCCGATCCTCAAGCTGCCCCCGCCGTTCGCCGACACGATCACGTTCAGCCTCGAGGAGATCAGCCGCTACGACG
Organism: Paractinoplanes globisporus DSM 43857; assembly: GCF_000379645.1. Classification (GTDB taxonomy): domain Bacteria; phylum Actinomycetota; class Actinomycetes; order Mycobacteriales; family Micromonosporaceae; genus Actinoplanes; species Actinoplanes globisporus. The sequence continues at coordinate 48,084 of NZ_KB903304.1, read as the reverse complement.
ACCGCGGCCCGGCCTGGTACTGGAACAACATCCACACCGGCGAGCACACGGGCACGCACCTCGACGCGCCGATCCACTGGGTCACGGCGAAGGACGGCGACGACGTCTCGCAGATCCCGGCGCGGCGGCTGTTCGCGCCGGCGGCGGTCGTCGACCTGTCCGACCGGGTCGCGGACAACCACGACTACCTGCTGACCATCGACGATCTCCGCGATTGGGAGCTGTCGCACGGCCCGCTTCCGGCCGGTGGGTGGCTGCTTCTGCGTACGGGATGGGACGCGCGCTCGGCCGACCAGGAGGCCTTCCTGAACGCGAACGAGACCGGCCCGCACACGCCCGGCATCTCGGTCGAGGCCGCGAAGTGGCTGGCCGAGGAGGCGCCGGTGATCGGGGTCGGGGTCGAGACGGTCGGCACCGACGCCGGCACGGCGCACTCGTTCGACCCGCCGTTCCCGTGCCACTCGTTCGTGCTCGGCGCCGGCAAGTACGGCCTCACCCAGCTACAGAACCTGCGCCTGCTCCCGCCGACCGGCGCGGTCGTGCTCGCGGCGCCGCTGCCGATCGTGGGCGGCTCGGGCAGCCCGACCCGAGTGCTGGCCCTCGTCGAGCGATGACTGCTTCTTCCTTTTCGGTGGCTGACGTTGTCGGCGCGACGCTGGCCCGGCTCGGCGCCGACCACGTCTTCGGTGTGGTGGGCAGCGGCAACTTCCACGTGACGAACGCGCTGGTGGCCGGGGGAGCACGGTTCGTGGCGACCCGGCACGAGGGCGGGGCGGCCACCGCGGCCGACGCGTTCGCCCGGGTCAGCGGGCGGCCCGCCCTGGTCACGGTGCATCAGGGGTGCGGGCTGACCAACGCGATGACCGGGCTGGCCGAGGCGGCCAAGAGCCGTACGCCGATGGTGGTGCTCGCGGCCGAGGCCACGGCGCCCCGCTCGAACTTCCGGGTCGACCAGGACGCGCTGGCGATCGCGGTCGGTGCCTCGCCGGTGCGCGTTCGCGGCGCGGAGACGGCGGTCGAGGACGCCGCCGCGGCCTGGCATCTTGCGGTGGGGGAGCGGCGCACCGTCGTACTCAATCTGCCCTTGGATGTGCAGTCGGCGGAAGCATCTCTCGTAGATCCCCCCGAGGTGGTTGTTGCGGCGCTGCCGGCGCCTTCGGTCATGGAGCTGGCGTCGCTGCTGGCGGGGGCCGCGCGGCCGGTGTTCATCGCCGGGCGTGGCGCCGTCGGGCATCGCGATGAGCTGCTGGAGCTGGCCGCCGCGTGCGGGGCGCTGGTGGCGACGTCGGCCGCGGCCAAGGGGCTGTTCGTCGGGGATCCGTGGGCCTTGGACGTTTCGGGCGGGTTTGCGACGCCGGTCGCCGCCTCGCTGATCGCGGATGCCGACGTTGTGGTGGCCTGGGGATCGTCGCTGAACATGTGGACCACGCGGCACGGCGCGCTGATCGGGCCGGCGGCGATCGTGGCGCAGGTCGACCTCGATCCGTCCGCGCTCGGTGGCCATCACCGGGTCGACGTGGGAATCGTCGGTGACGTGGGCTCGTGCGCCCGGGCCGTGCTGTCCGCCCTGCCCGGAACGGCCGCGGGGTATCGGTCACCGGAGGTGCTCGCTCGGCTGGGTGCCTCCGGGCGATGGCGTGATGTGCCCTACGAGGACGACGGGGACGAGCTGCACATCGACCCGCGGACGCTGACGATCGCGCTGGACGATCTGATCCCTTCCGCGCGGGTGGTCGCCGTCGACTCCGGAAATTTCATGGGATATCCGTCGATGTTCCTCTCGGTGCCGGACCAGCGCGGGTTCTGCTTCACGCAGGCGTTCCAGTCGATCGGGCTGGGTCTGGCCAGCGCGCTGGGCGCCGCCCTCGCGTCGCCGGGACGGCTGCCGGTGGCGGCCTGCGGGGACGGCGGGTTCCTCATGGCGATCGCCGAGCTCGAGACGATTTGCCGTCTCGGGCTGGGCATGCTGATCGTGGTCTACAACGACAGCGCGTACGGCGCCGAGGTGCACCATTTCGGGCCGGGCGGGCATCCGCTGTCCACCGTCGTCTTCCCGGAGACCGACATCGCCGCGATCGCCCGGGGCTACGGCTGCGAGGCGGTCACCGTGCGTGGCGCCGATGATCTGGGTCCGGTGGCGAAGTGGCTGGCCGGTCCGCGCACGGCGCCGATGGTCGTGGACGCCAAGGTCGCCGCCGGCCGGCCGTCGTGGTGGCTCGAGGAGGCCTTCCGCGGGCACTGATGGTTTTTTGCGGGGAAACGCCTGGTGAACCCTTTTGTCTGACGTCTGCTTTCCGGATCGGGCGGTTCTAAGGTTCCGGCTGTGACAAAGCCCCACGCCGCACTACTGACCGTGGCGGCCCTGACCCTGGCCGGCCTGACCGCCTGTGGCCACCACTCCGACCCGGCGGCGGTCGAGGTGAGCCGCGGCAGCTGCGGCGTCGGCTGGAAGTCCCCGCACGGCGGCGACCAGACCGTCCAGGTCCACAACGTCGGACCGGTGACCATGGAGGTCGAGCTCGTCGACCCCGCCACCCACGGGGTGTACGCGGAGATCGAGTCCCTCGCGCCGGGCACCACCCGCCCGTTCCACCTCGTGTTCGCCCGCGGGTCGTACGCGTTCACCTGCCTGCCCGAGGACAGCGACGCCGAGACCGGCCCGGTCGTGACGGTCAAGGACGGCCCGGCCACCGGCGCCGCGCCGATCGTCCCGGTCAGCGAGGTCGACCTCGGGCCGGCCGTGACCGCGTACCGAGCCAACGTCTCGGCGGGTCTGGCCACCCTCGCCGCGGATGTGACCGCCCTGCGCACGGCCCTCTCGTCGGGTGACCGGGCCCGGGCCCAGCGCGCGTGGCTGGTCGCGCAGATGGCCTACAGCCGGCTCGGCGCGGCCTACGACACCTTCGGCGACTCGGCCGACGCGATCGACGGCCTGCCCGGCAGCGGTTCCTTCGCGGGGCTGCGCCGGATCGAGCGGGGCCTGTGGCACGGCGAGTCGCTCCCTCTTCTGTCCGCGGTTGCCAAGGCTCTGGCATCCGATGTGGCGAGCCTGCGTACCGACTTCGCTCGCGCGCGAACCGACCCGAACGACCTGCCGCTGCGCGCCCACGAGATCCTCGAGAACACCCTGCAGTTCGAGCTGACCGGCGCGGCCGACCAGGGCGCCGGCGACGGCCTGGCGATCATGTCGGCCAACCTGGACGGCACCCGGATGGTCCTCGACGCGCTCGCGCCCGAGCTGCGGCCGCGCTACACCCGCTGGCCGGTCGTGAACGACGAGGTGACCGCGCTGCGGAAGCTGGTCGCCGCCCAGCACCGCGGCGACCGCTGGACCCCGGTCGGCGCGCTGTCGCGGGCCGACCACGAACGCCTCGACGGCGCCCTCGGCCAGCTCCTCGAGGACCTGGCCCCGATCGCCGCCATCGGCGAGGTCAGGAGGACACAGTGAACAGCAGCCGGCGCGGCTTCCTGCGCGGACTCGGCGCCGGCGCGGTCGGCATCGCGAGCGGCGCCGCCGTCACGGCCGCCCTGGAACGCCCCGGCCACGCGGCGTCCGCGCCGAGCCCGGTCTTCCACGGCCTCCACCAGGCCGGGGTCGTCACGCCGGCCCAGCCGCACGCCACCCACGTGGCCCTCGACGTGCTGGCCACCGATCGGGCCGGCCTCGAGGACCTGTTCCGCACGATCACCGAGCGGGCGCGCTTCCTGACCGCCGGCGGCGTACCTCCGGAGATCGGTATCGCCGGGCCGCCGGCGGATTCCGGGGTGCTCGGTCCGCTCGTGCCCGCCGACAACCTGACCGTGACGCTCGGTGTCGGCGCGTCCCTGTTCGACGGGCGGTTCGGGCTCGCGGCGCACCGGCCGCCGGCGCTCACCGCGATGCCGGCCTTCCCCGACGACCACCTGGACCCGGCCCGCACGCACGGCGACCTGATGCTCCAGCTCTGCGCCGACAACCGGGACACCGTGGTGCACGCGCTGCGCGACATCGCCCGGCACACCCGCGGCGGCATGCAGATCCGCTGGCGGGCCGACGGGTTCATCGCGCCGCCGCGGCCGTCCGGCACGCCGCGCAACCTGCTGGGCTTCAAGGACGGTACGTCGAACCTGCACGTCGACGATCGGGCCGAGATGGACCGGTTCGTCTGGCTGCCGGCCTCCTCGTGGGAGGCCGGTGGGACGTACATGGTGGTGCGGGTGATCCGGATGCTGGTCGAGTTCTGGGACCGGGTCGGCATCGTCGAGCAGGAGCGGATGTTCGGCCGCCGCCGCGACTCGGGCGCGCCGCTCGACGGCGACCACGAGACCGACGTCCCCAAGTTCGCGGAAGACCCGGTGGGCGAGGCGATCCCGCTGACCAGCCACATCCGGCGGGCCAACCCGCGTACGCCGGCCAGCGAGCCCAGCCGGATCCTGCGCCGGCCGTACAACTACGACAGTGGCGTGGACGAGGTCGGCGACCTCGACATGGGACTGGTCTTCGTCTGCTTCCAACAGGACCCGGACAAGCAGTTCGCCGAGATCCAGCGGCGGCTCGCGGGGGAGCCGCTCGTCGACTACATCCAGCCGGTCGGCGGCGGATACTTCCTGGTCCTGCGGGGAGTGCGGGACGCGACCGACTACTTCGGATCCGGGTTGCTCAGCCTAACCTAAGTCATCACTGCTTCATACAGACTTTCGCCGACCGTCCCGCGCTTGGCGATGATCGGCGTAAGCCGCGGAGAAGAGTTCCTGTCGCAAACCGTTCACGCGACAGGGAGGCAAGCATGGGGTTCAAACCCCTCTCCTGGAACCGCAAGACCAAGATCGGCTCGGTGGTCGTCGCCGCCGCGCTGATCGTCGGCGCCGGCGCGCCGGCCTGGGCCTCCGGCACCGGGCACTGGTGGGGACACGCCCCCCAGCACCGTCCGACCCGGGTGGCGCGGTCCCGCACCGCGATCGACCACGTGGTGGTGATCTTCGACGAGAACATCTCGTTCGACCACTACTTCGGCACGTACCCGGAGGCGGCCAACACCGACGGCACCCCGTTCCACGCCGCCAAGAACACGCCGAAGGTCAACGGGCTCAGCCACACGCTGCTGACCAAGAACCCGAACGCCTACAACCCGGACCGGCTCGGCCCCGACCAGGCGCTGACCTGCGACCAGGACCACGGCTACGGGCATGAGCAGCAGGCGTACGACGGCGGCAAGGCCGACAAGTTCGTCGAGTTCACCAACCACGACACCTGCACGGGCGCTCCGGTGATCTTCGGTGAGCCCGGGCTGGTCATGGACTACTACGACGGCAACACCGTCACCGGTCTGTGGAACTACGCCCAGCACTACTCGCTCAACGACAACTCGTACGACACGAACTACGGGCCCTCCACGCCCGGCGCTCTCAACCTGGTCTCCGGGCAGACCCACGGCGTGTACGCCGTCGACTCGGTGACCGGGAAGAAGACGACCGACGCGTACACGGTCGCCTCGCCGGACGCCAACGGCGTGGGCACGGTCATCAACGACCCGGACCCCGCGTTCGACGACTGCTCCGACAAGAACCACACGGCCACCTCGCCGCTCGCGGTGATGACCGGCCAGAACATCGGCGACATGCTGAACCGCAACGGCGTCACCTGGGGCTGGTTCCAGGGCGGTTTCCGGCCCACCGGCACCGCCGGCGGCTACGCGGTCTGCGGCGCGACCCACAACAACGTCGGCGGGAACGCGGCCGTCGACTACAGCCCGCACCACAACCCGTTCGCGTACTACAAGTCCACGAGCAACCCGAAGCACCTGGCCCCGACCTCGGTCAAGGCGATCGGCCACACCGACCGGGCCAACCACAACTACGACCTGTCCGACTTCGACGCCGCGGTGAAGGCGAACAACCTTCCGGCGGTCAGCTACATCAAGGCGGGCGAGTACCAGGACGGTCACGCGGGCTACTCCGACCCGCTCGACGAGCAGACGTTCCTGGTGCACACCATCAACGAGCTGCAGAAGTCGCCGCAGTGGAAGTCCACCGCCGTGGTCATCGCGTACGACGACTCCGACGGCTGGTACGACCACGTGACGGCGAAGGTCGTCAACGGCTCCTCCGACCCGGCCAACGACCAGTCCGCGCTGTGCGGCAAGGCCCAGGCCTCCGGCGGCTACGCCGACCGCTGCGGCTACGGCCCGCGCACCCCGCTGCTGGTGATCAGCCCGTGGGCCAGGACCAACCACGTCGACCACACGCTGACCGACCAGACCTCGGTCCTGAAGTTCATCGAGGACAACTGGGGCCTGGGCCGGGTCGGCGACCACTCGTTCGACATCCGAGCCGGAACCCTGAACAACATGCTCGACTTCCGGCAGCACCCGAACACCCACCCGCTGCTCCTGGACGAAAAGACCGGAGCCGTGCTCAGGCACTAGCACCACGCCGGGACGGCGCCGCGTGCTGGCGGCGCCGTCCCACCCCTTCGTCCCCGGCCTCGCCCTGCTCCTGGTCAGCGACCCGCCGCGTCAGCCGGCGGCACCTTCACCAGCTCGCATCGAATCGGCGGCGGCGCGGCAGCGGCGCTCATCGGCCGGGCGGCCGGCGGCGGCGTAGGCCGATGCGGCTTCGTGCAGCATGGCCGCGGCCTGGGCCGGTTGGTTCTCGGCGCGGCGCAGTGCGGCGCGCGCCTCCCAGATGGCCGCCGGCCATCGTCCGCCCTGCCAGAGCCCGGCGATTCGTTCGGCGTCGGCCAGGTGTCGACCTGCCCGCAGCAGCTCGCCCGTGCGGGCGGCGGTGATGGTGGCCTGGACGCGGTAGTTGATGGAACACGGCTCGCACACGACCGTGGTGTCGGCGAGCGCGCGCTCGGCTGCGGTCAGGGCGATGCGGGCGGCAGGTGGGTCGGTCGCGGCCTCCACCGCGACGCCGAGCAGGCGCACCAGGAGATGAGACCGCAACCGGGAATCCTGGACGGTCGAGCGCCCCTGGTCGAGGAGGGCAGCGGCGAGGTCGGGCCGGCCGGCCGCGGTCTCGAGCTGGGCGAGACGCTCCAGGCTCAGGCAACAGCCCGAGGTCCCGCCGGCCGCCGCGTTGTCGCGCAGCGCTCGCGTCAAGTGGTCGCGAGCCTCGTCGTAGCGGCCGGCGCCGAGCAACGCCTCGCCCAGCATGAGCCGGGCTACGCCGCGACCCGGTTTCGACGCCGACTCGTCGGCCAGTGCCAGCAGCTCACGCGCGTACTTCTCGGCATCCGGGGCCGGCACGGCGCCGGACAGGTGGTACTCGGCGAAACACAGGTGCCCGTCAAAGGCGGCCATGGTCAGCTCGTCGCGGTGGCGCAACGATGCGGTGAACTCCTCCCGGAACACCTGGTGCCAGCGACCGGTGAACGACGCGACCAGCGCGAGCAGGGTGCTCGCATCCCCGAGCTCGTGGGCCAGCCCGGCGTCGACGGCCAGATCGCGAGCCTGCCGGGCCAGCCGTTCCGCCTCGGCGAAGTCCTGCCGGTTCAACTGCACCAGGCCGGTCGCGATCAGCACCGCGGCCCGCTGCGCGGGTTCCGGCGGCTGCTCCCCCTCGGCCGCCAGCACCTGTTCGTACACCGCGATGGTGGCACGGTCCGGCCCGACCCCGACGTACTCGCGCAGCGCGTCCCGGAGCCGTTCGAACTGGCGGATGGCCTCGCGTCGGCGCCCGCCGGCCAGGTGCTCGCGCATCAGCTCACGGTGGGCCTGCTCGTCGGTCGGGTCCAGGGCGACCACCTTCGGCCAGTCGCCCGCGCCCTTGAGCGTCGCGAGATGCCGCTCCCGCAGCCGCTGCCGCGGCTCGCCGGCCCAGGCCTCGTACCGGTCGCCCGGAACGGGATCGCCGTGATAGAGCTCGGCGGCGCGGGCACAAGCGGCCGCATCCCGCGCGGCGAGCGCGGCCTCAGCGGCGGCACCGAAGACGTCCGCGTCGATGTCGACCTGGCCGGGCCACAGCGACAAGACCGCCGCCTCGGAGTGGATCGCGTCGTCCGCCCTCATCGCCCGCCGCGCGTAGTGAACCGCCTTTCGCAGGTTCGCACCCGCCGCTTCCGCACCCAGCTCCGGCCACAGCAACTCCATCACCTGCTCGCGATGCAGCGTGTGTGACGGCGCGAGGGCCAGAACCTTGACCAGATCGGCCGCCCTGCGGCTGCGCCACGCGTCCGCCGGCACCGGCCGGCCGTCGACGACGACCTCGAAGCCGCCGAGCACTCGCACCATGCACCGGCCCATGCCCGCACGATAGCGCCGGTGAGGACGGCCGGGCAGCCACTCGATCTGGGAACGGTTTGAGAACGGTGCCGCTCATAGCGTGGCCACACCGCCGCGAGAGCCGCGACGGGATCGGAGAAGGGAAACACGCCATGCCGCTGTACATGGACGTCCACAACTCGTTGCCCGACGGCGCCACCGCCGCCGCCGTTGCCACAGCTCACGCCGAGGACCTCAAGATCCAGGGCGAGCACGGCGTGCGCTACCTCAACTACTGGGTCGACGCTCCCGCGGGCAAGGTCTTCTGTCTCGTCGAGGCCCCGAACGCCGAGGCGGCGCACGCGGTCCACCGCGCCGCGCACGGACTCGTGGCCGACGAGATCTACCCGGTCGAGCAGGGCTGACGCGATGGTCGGCTGTCACCTTCAGCTACCGATCGCTGATCCTGATCGCTGCGATTGCCGATCGGGTCTCGATCAGATGCGCGGCGCCGTCGTCCAATGGGCGAGACGGCAGCTCGCCGCCGACAAGCGCTGAAAGCGGCCCGGACAACAGGAATTCGACATGCACGCATGGATACCCGGACGGCGTGGCGCCGAGCCGATCGTCATGGCCGAGGTCGATCGCCCACGACCGTCGCCGGACGAGGTCGTCGTCTCCGTCGAGGCGTACTCGATCAATCGAGGCGAGACGTTCCTGCTGGAGGCGCCACCGCCGGCCTGGCGACCGGGCAAGGATGTCGCCGGTACGGTCGTCCGGGCCGCCGTCGACGGCGGCCCGGAGGTCGGCCGGCGCGTGGTCGCGCACCCGGAGCAGGGCGGCTGGGCGCAGGAGGTGGCGGTGCCGGTCGGCAAGGTCGCCGTTCTCCCGGACACCGTGACGACCACGACGGCCGCCGCCCTGCCGCTGGCCGGGCTGACCGCCCTGCGGATGATCCGCGCGCTCGGACCGCTGGCGGGCCGCCGGATTCTGCTGACCGGGGCCTCCGGCGGTGTCGGCCACTACTTCACCGAGCTGGCCGCCGGCCAGGGCGCACTCGTCACGGCGGTCGTTTCCACGCCGCAGCGGGGCCGGCGGCTGATCGAGCGGGGAGCCACGGAACTGGTCGACGACGTGGAGAAGGCCGAAGGGTCCTTCGACGTGGTCGCCGAATCCGTCGGCGGGTCCACCTTCCCGGCCGCTTTCTCGCGGCTGCACCCGCGCGGGCTGTTCCTGTGGTTCGGCCAGGCGAGCCGGACACCGCCCACGATGGACTTCTTCGACTGGCGCGGCGGCGCGAGCGCGACGCTGCGCAAGTTCAGCTACGTGGACAGCGACATCCCGGACGGCGAGGACCTTGCCACGCTGGTCCGGCTCGTCGCCGCCGGCCGCCTGCACGCCGAGATCGGCCGCGTCGAGAGCTGGCGCAAGACACCCGAGCTAGTACGCGCGCTGGTGGCGCGGGAAATACGCGGCAACGCGGTACTCACCGTCGATTAGCGCGGTACTCACCATCGATCAGAAGGAGAAGGAATGTCCGACACCGAACGGAGCAGGGCCGTCGTCCGCGATTACGTCGCCGCCCTGCAGAAGGGCGATATCGACGGCCTGCGGGCCAGCTTCACCCCGGACGCGACCTGGTGGCTGCCCGGAGACCTGCCCGTCTCGGGAACGTGGACCGGACCGGGAGAGATCCTCGACGTCTTCCTCGCCGCGATGGTGGACCGCCTCGATGCCGGCAAGCCGCTCACCCAGGAGCTCACCGGACTCGTCGCGGACGGCGACACGGTCGTCGCGGAATGGACCAGCCGTGCCACCACCCGTGACGGCCGGCCCTACGAGAACGACTACGCCGTCGTCTTCGTGGTCAGGGACGGGAAGATCGCCGCGGTCCGCGAGTACTTCGACACCGCGTACGCCAAACGGGTCCTTTTCGGTGATCCGGCTGGCGACTAATCGTGTGCCGCTGCCGCGCAGGCCCTGATCAGGGGCGCCACCATCCGCGACGTGGCGTCCTCCCGAACCGCCAGCGCCGTCGGCATCACGAGCTCGGGATCGGTGGGGCGGAACAAAACCTCCGGCACACGCAGCGTACGAGCGTGGGCCTCGTACAGCACCGTCCAGCTCGCGGGACCGGCGGCTATCGCGGCCAGAGCGTTCTCCAGCGTGTCCGGATGAGCGCCGAGTGTCGGCGTGAACCCCGCCGCCGCGCAGGCGCCCATCACGAGGTCGACCAACGGCGGGTTCAGCCGGTGGGACACGATCCGCAACGGCAGCTCCGCCAGCGCGGCAAGCGGGACGACGCTCGGCCCCGCCAGCTCGTGAGTGGCAGGCAGCGCCACCACCAGGCGGTCCTGCCACACCTCGATCAGTTCCACGCCGGCCGCGGTGACCACTCCCCGGACGAACGCGGCGTCGAGTTGCCCGCTGGCCACCCGCTCCAGCCGTACTCGAGTCGGCGCGCTGACCAGGTCCGTCTCCGTCTCCGGCTGGGTTGCCCGCAATGCTTGCAGTACCCGCGTCAGCCGGTCGCCCAGACCGGTGCTACTGCCCAGCCGGAGGATCCGGGTCGCGGTCCCGCCCGGCGAAACCGCGACCGCCAGCCGAGCCCGATCGGCGGCGACCAGCACAGCACGCGCTTCCGGCAGCAACCGGCTCCCCTCCGCGGTCAGCCGCACGCTTCGCGCCGATCGGTCGAACAGGCTGACCCCCAGCTCGCGCTCCAGCCGCGCGACCTGCTGACTCACCGCAGGCTGGCCGATAGACAACCTCTCGGCCGCACGCCCGAAATGCAGCCCCTCGGCAACCGCCACGAAATACTCAAGCTGACGCAACTCCATGCGCCCATACTGACAAGCTTCCGAGCACCAGACAGATGCCGCAGGATCGGCATGGTCAGCAGCCGCCCCCGCTCCGGGGCCGCCAAGGTCCGGCACGTCCGTTCATCGCGAGGTTTGCAGGCGAGGGGCTGGAGAGCTCCCGTCACCGTGCCGATTGCGATCTTCTCGCCCAGACCCTGCGAGAAAGGCCAGGCACCTTAGGTGACCTGGCCTTGTGTTTGGTGGGCGATACTGGGATCGAACCAGTGACCTCTTCCGTGTCAAAATTGCCCGGACACCGCCGCTGACCTGCTAGAACATTGTTCTAGCAGGTCAGCGTTCGGTCCGGGATGTCGGTTGGCGACCGTTCAGCGCAGTTGACGCCCGTTGAATGCACCCACCAATGGGCCGTGCCGACAGCCCGGCCCAGGGAGCACCCGGGATCAGCATGCCGCCGATCGGCGGAAATCATCGTCGCGCGCTCCCCACAACCGGCCGCCGCACCCACCACAACCTGCACGAACGAGTCCGAACCAGGGAGCAACTCGGCACCCTCCCTCCCCGCGCACCGACCCACCCCTCACAACAGCCCGCCGAGCTTGTACAGCACCAGCGAGCCAGCGACGGCGACGTTGAGGCTCGACCCGGTGCCGACCATCGGGATCTCCACGGCGCCGTCGAGCAGGTCGAGCGCCTCCGCCGGAATGCCGGTGGCCTCGTGCCCGAGCACGACGACAGTGCGGCGCCGGGCCGCAGGGAGATCGGCGAGCCGGACCGCCTCGTCCGCCAGCTCCACACCAAGGATGGCCGTTCCGGACCGCCGCTCGTCGGCGAGCCACCGCAACGGGCTACCGACACGGTGCACGCAGGCGGGCTGCCGCAGCGTGTTACCGCGAGCGAGAGCCTCGTTCACCCAGCCGAACGGCGGTACCGCGAGGCAGGCACCGACGGCGTCGCAGGTGCGCAGCAGTGTGCCGAGGTTGGCGCCGTGCATCGGCCACAGCGGTGCCGCGACGAGATGCCCCCAGCACCGGTGCTGGCGGGGACGCCGGGCCGAGCGGATCTCTTGCGGGGTCCGGACCCGGATCGCGGGCTTCACCGCATGGGAGCGGAGGCGCTCCAACATTCAAAGATCATGTGTGACGTGCTTCTCGGCGCACGCGAGCCATCGACAAGGGACATGCCTGCCATCGCCAGCATACCCCGCCCCGTCGCTCTTCAAGATCAGATTCCGTCTGCTCTGGATGCCGTAATCGCGTTTCAGCATCGGGCGTCTCGGAACCGGTAGGCCCGTATGCGTGCTCAGCGTGTATCGAGGATGGGTACGGTCGGCGCCGTGCCATCGAGTTGAGTGTCGTACCCAGACGGCATCATCTCCGGCATGACATCCCGCCGCATGACCCGCGTCCGAGTGCCGGCCGTACCATCCCGTCGCGGCGACTTGATCGATCTGAGTGCGACCGCTGCTATCCACATCGACTCGCCGGGGCCGGATTTCTGTTGTCTCGCCCTACCCGCCGAGCCCCTCGTCAGGCACCGCATGACTGGCGAGGCGTACTCAGCATTGCTGCGCGCGCAGGACGGGGTCTGTGCAATCTGCGGCCGCGGCCTTTCGAGGTCCTTTGGAGCGGACGATACGGCCCGAAGCGGGCCGGCGCCGCTGTTCATCGATCATGACCATGTGTGCTGCCGACGGGGCAGCTGCGGGCGGTGCAACCGCGGTCTTCTGTGTTCTGGGTGCAACGGTGACCTCGGCGCGTTCGAGGCCAAGGGGCTTGAGCACATCGGACGTATCAGGAACGAGCGATGGGTCGCGGCAGCTCTTGCCTACTTACGCGCCTACGGCCATGACCCGACGGACCTGAATCGCAGGGCTGCAGTAAACAAGACCAAGCACGAGCATGCCAAGCAGCTCGGAGCGCAATGCACCTGCGACCAGTGCACACCGCTCGCCATCGCCCGAGCACCCGGTCGATGATGTTGAGCCGAATGCTCTGTCCGGCAGGAAGCACCTGGCCGCTATCCCTGCCGGCACCGCCAGGTTCGGACATCCGGAATATCGCTCCAGGTCGTCAACCAACCCGCGGAACGACAGCTTCCACACCCGGGGAGTGGTCACCGCTGGGGCAGGGCTACCCCATCCCGGAAGAGGTCACCCTGCGTAGGTATTTGTCAGGGTTGGAGTCGTATTGCTCCGCACTTCCTCGTTCCAGAAGCTGTCACGGCCCTGACCCAACTTCACCCAGCGAATCTCCAACCCGCCTCCGTCCCGTAGGAAGTTGTCGCTCCGGCAATCTCGATCATGCCGAGCCGGCCGGACTTCCGTAACAAGGAAGCGCTCACCCTTCACGATCGAAAGGTTGTCACCCTCCACAAAAGCGTTGACCTGCACTTTGACGCCGTTGAGCGCAGTTGACGCCCGTTGAGCGACATCCTCCGTGTCAAAATTGCCCGAACACCACCGCTGACCTGCCAAACCCCGCTCTGGCAGGTCAGCGTTCGGTACGGGACGTGGGTTGGCGACCGTTCAACGCAGTTGACGCCCATTGAATGCACCCAGCAACGGGCCGTACCGATTGCCCGGTTCAGGGAGCACCCGGGGATCAGCGTGGCGCCGATTAGCGGAAATCATCGTCGTGCGCTCCCCGCATCAACCTGCGACCGGTCCGACACCAGGGCAAACGAGGTTAGCCAGAGAGCACCCGGCAGCCCTCTCCGTCGATCCAGTAGCCGGCGCCCAAGCGGCGTCGCACCATCGCCCTCGAAACTGCCCTGAACCGGGAGGACGTACTTTTCGGCAGGTACAGCCTTCGTCCAGAACCTGCGCCGCGGACACTACGAACTCGCCGCTGACGTCCGTCCCACGATGCGGATCACCATGGCGTTCACCGAACCCGCCCAAGCGATCTGACGCCCGTCCGGCCAAGGTGGACGAGTCTCCAGAGCGCGGAATGCACCAGCGCCGGCGCCGCTTCGTCGAGGGAGGACGCTCTCGGCGGCGAACGAGCGCGATGGATTTGCTTCATTTCACACGGGCGAAAGGGCGGTATTGGGCCAGCCAGGTGGCCAGGTCGTCGGGGGGCATGGGGCGGGCGTGGAACCAGCCCTGTACGGCGTGGCAGCCAGCGGCGGCTAGGAGACGACAGATGCGCTCGTCCTCCACGCCCTGGGCCACCGCGCGCAGGCCCAGTGCCTCGGCCAGGTCGATCACCGAGCGGACGATGGCGGCGTCGCCCCGGTCGGTGGCCATGCCGAGGACGAAGGAGCGGTCGATCTTCACCTCGGCCAGGGGCAGGCGGCGCAGGTGCTGCAGCGACGAGTAGCCGGTGCCGAAGTCGTCCAGCGAGATCGCGACGCCCATGCGGTCCAGGCGGGTGATCGTGTTGAGGACGCGGTGCGGGTCGGCCATCAGGGCGCTCTCGGTGATCTCCAGCTGGAGCAGGTCGGCCGGCACGGCATACTCCCGAAGCAGTTGCTCGACCCGGTCGGCGATGTCGCGGGCGTGCAGGTCCCGGACGCTCACGTTGACCGCGGCGCGCAGCGGACGACCGGCGTCACGCCACGCGGCCAGCTGGGCCACCACGTCGTGCAGCACGCGCAGGGTGAGCAGCCGCATCACCGGGGTCGGCTCGGCCACCCGGATCAGCTCCTCCGGGCCGACCAGGCCGCGCTCCGGGTGCTGCCAGCGCAGCAGCGCCTCGACCCCGACGACATCGCCGGTCGCGGTGGCGATCTGCGGCTGGTAGAAGAGCACGATGCCGTCGTCGGGCGCGTCCTCGCGCAGCGCGCGGCGCAGGTCGGCGAGCAGGGCCAGCCGGTCCGGCGAGTGGAGCGCGTCGTATGCGGCGGCCTCGGCCTCGTGCTGCAGCAGCGTCGCGTACTCATCGTCCGACTCGCCCTGCCGGGCCCCTGCGGTGGCCAGATGCGGGCCGGGAAAGGCTGGCGGAGCCGTCGGTGGAGACGACGGCGGCGGCGCGGCATCGACGAAGCCGGGAAAAGACGGCGCGGTCGGGGGCTTCGCGCGGCCAACGAGGGCTTGATCGATCTTGCCGTGCAGCCGCCGTCTCGCCTCATCCATAGCGCAGTCGAAGAGGTCGAAGGACACGACCCCGCCGAGTAGGTCCGGCCAGCGACAGTCCCGGACTCGAATCGGGATCAGCTTGCGAGCGAATCCTTGCGGGTCGGCGCGATATGCCGCTTCCCATTCTGCTTGCCCGTACACCGAATCCAAATAGTCAGGCGAAAGGATGGCCAGCGTTCGCCGGGCGCCGACCGTGCCTTCCCGCATGCGGCTGGTCCAGTGCGAGCCGGGAACGAAATCCCACGCCTGGAAGAGGACGCGGTGGCCGGCCTCCTCCAGCTCCCACGCGATCCACTCCGCCCACGCTCGATCGACGGCGGTGTACGAGATGAAGAAGTCCCACTCGGTGCCGCCCGAGTCCGACATGGTCGATTCCCCCAAAACGACTGACTTGGCGGCCCAAGTACGGGGAGCACCCGGAATCCGATCGGTCCCGCTGGGCGGAAATCATCCCCGCGTCCGCCAGGCCGCACATTGTATGTACGGTCGTTGACCTTAGTCTGCCATCGATGGTCAGGCCCCGCCGAGCACGTCCACCATTGTGGCGTGTTGCTGCCGGAGACGATCCGGTTAGGATCGAGCCCGTCATTGCGTTCCCGGTCGAACTGGGCAGCAACGTCGGGAAATTGGATGCCGAGCGCGTTGGTGACCGACAGCCGGTAGCCCGCGCAGTATGGGCAGCCGTTGCCGTTGATCGACCGGTCGTTCACCTTGGTCTGCCAGATGTGATCAGGGCCCTCGGGACACTGCCACCACACCTTCTGACGGCTGCGAAGGGAATCCGTTTTATACGACGCCGCACCTGCGCCCGACGAGCTCGTCAGGCTGAGGATTCTCGCGGATTTCAATAGCCGCGCATAGGGTGGTGGCGTGGCGTGAGTCGTTACGGCAGCAGCGTGAGGAGCTGGGGTGCCTTCGAGCTGGTGGATCCAGTTGTCGATCGGCGAGGGCGAGGTATCGCGCGTGCTGGGCGCTCAAGCTCGCACGCGCGTGGCTGAAGCACTGAATGCCGGAAATGTGACGCTAGGCGGGTGGGTGGTTCGTCCGCCAACCCGCGTCGAGTTCGTCGTGCATGTGCCAGCTGATCATGTTCTCGAGGCTATGCCGATCGCCGATCGCGTCCGTGACGTCCTGGGCCTCGAGCCCGGGTTGACCGATGCGAAGTCTGTTGAAGAAGCCGACGTCGCCGGAATCATCGATGTGGGGTTGAGGGGAGCCGCGGGACGGGGATTGGTGTGTCTTCGTTGCGGCCGACTTGACGGTCACCATGCCGAGGGCTGCCCCGACAACGCCCGCAGACCGCATGGGGAACGCCGTGCCTGACGTTAACGGCCCCGCCGCCACCGGTACGCCGTTCGCCGGCCGCGCGACGGCGCCCACCTGGACACCTCCAACGCCGCTCGGTTATCCAGCGAGCATTCAAGCGCTAGGCGGGTTCGCCGCGCCGCTGCTGGCGGCGACCAGCTTCACGATGATCGCGTTGCTGCTCTCCAGCCCGCTGCAGAGTTTCGCGCGGTGGCCCAATGCGGCGCTGACACTCTTACTGCTCGCCGGCTTGGCTCAGATCGCAGTGGTCCAGGCGACGATGTGGACGCGCCGATATGACACCAGCCCGGCCGAGCTCGCCGCGTGGTACCCGCAGGAGATCACCGGCGGCACCCCGAGTGACTGGCTGCGCAACCTGCAGGTCGGCCACGCTGAACTCAACGAGCGGTGGGCCAACCGCACCAGGTTCATCTATCACGTAGGAATCGTGATGCTGTTGGCCGGACTGGTCGCAACGGTCGTTCCTGCCCGCCACATCAGCACGCCCCGCTGGATCCTGATTTTCACGGCGGCCGCAGGGCTCGCCGGGGAGATTTTCTGGATCGTGGCCGCCTCATCGTTTGATCCGGTGCGGCGCCGTACCGGCCTGCACCGGACCGGGTTCGCGCTGCTGTGGGCCATGGTCGTCACGGTCGCGGCGACCGCTGATTCCACAGGCGCCCGCCTACTCGTCGTGGCGCCGGCAGGCGTCCTGATCATCGCCTACCTCGCGCCAGCAGTCCTGCCCGTCGCCCGCGGCCGTGGCGCCCTGCGCATAAGCCCGGTGGACCTGGCCGGTGCGGTCATCGCCGCGGTCTTTGCCGCACTGTTCGTCCTTGCTGCGGCTACCTGGTCAGCGTGGACTCTCGCGGTGGCCGCCGTGGTATGCGGCGCGGGCGAGGTGGTGCGGTCGGCGGTGGCGCTGCGGCCGGGCACCGACAAGTCAGCCGTCGCCACGTCTGCTGGGTGATGGCTCTTCGTCGAGCACATGTTTGATGAAAGGTCGTTGTGCCTGCCCGTTTGACAGCGGCGCGCAGCCGCTGTCGCGCTGGCGGGCCTCGGCCAGTAAGGAACGGCGAAACGACGGCCGGGAGCTCAGCCCGCTCAGCAGCAGCAGCAGGCGGGAGTCCGGGTAGGTCCGGTCGACAAGTTCGAGCATGAGGTGGGCTTTCACCGTGGTGGGACTGCCCATCTCTGCGGCGCGTACGCGGGCGCGGTAGACGGCCTGTTTGACGGCGGGGCTTGGCCGCACATCCAGGTTGGTCCCCGCACGTTCTCGTTCGCGTCGCAGCAGTTTGACCACGCCGGCGCTACCGAACGTGAACAACGCTTCCTGCCCGAGGTAGGTCTGGAACATCTCCGTCTCTGCCTCCAGATACTCGCGCACTAGATGCCCGGTCGTCACCACGCTCTGATGGAGTTCGCGTGCGGTACGGGCCGCTCCGGTTAGCAGCGCCGCCAGGCCCGACGACAGTGACGGCAGCGGATCGCCGAGGGCTGTGTCGCCGCCGTGTGGGTTAGGCCCGCCGTGGCGCCGGCCGATCAGCGAATGGCCGGCCCAATGCACCGGGCTGTACCAATCGGCGCCCGTTCGTGTCCATTCGGTGAGGCACTCCCGTTGCCAGCGTGACACGGCATCGGCAAGGCTGAGCCCTTCGACCAGTAGCGATAGCAGGTCGGACTCGGCCGGTGCGTCCTTGAAGATCGGGTACAGCGTCACCAGCGCCTCGTCGGCGCCGGCCCACAGCATGGCCGGTCCCAGCGTCAACCATTCGGCTCCTGCCGCCCCTGAGATGTCGGCGGATTCGCAGCCGAGGATCACTGCTGTGCGGGGCAGTGGGTAGCGGCGGTTCCCTTCATCGTCGGCGAGCAATTCCTCGGCGGTGAGGTAGCCGGGGTCGCCGTCGCCGGGGCGCAGCCGTAGCGCGCTGGTCGAGGGCTGGTTTGGTGTGGCGATCTCGGCATGGCATCCGAACACCACCGCGGAGGCGCGGTCGAGTCCAGTCAGCGCGCGGCTGACGTTGGCTTTGGTCGCCGGGACGCCCGCGGTGCCGTCGTCCAGCAGCAGGGTTCGTTCCGGCAGTTGAAAGCGCAGGTTATGTGTTTCCGGGAGATCGCCGGTGGGGTTGAGAACCGCGAGGCGAACGGGCCCGACAGGGGCGACCGGGCGCTGCGACACGACATCGATCATTGCTGCGCTTGGTGCGAGGGTCACGTCTGCCGCGTGCAGCATCCGCGCCGCAACACCGTCGGTGGTCTCGACTCCGATGCCAAGGGTTATCCAGGGCAGCCATGGCAGCGCCCGTGCGGGTGCTATCGCCAGGGGCAGTGGGGGTTCACCCCCCTGCAGGCGCCGCACCAGTTCGGCGCGCAGGGGACCGGGTACGAGCAGGGCGCCTAGCGAGACCATCAGTTGCTGTTCGGTTTGTAGGTCGAACATTTCGCCGGTCGTGACGCGGCGGTGTATCTCGGTGTCGGTCTCGCCCATGTGCTGGATGGGCAACGCCGCATGGAGACGTTCGAGCAGATGGGCCAGATCCGAACCCGGGCCCCAGTCGATCCGGCCGGCGCGGACCTCGCCGGTAGGTGGAACAAGCGACCAGTAGACGCCGTCTGCAGTCGACCACTGGCCCCACCACCACGCGCCATTGCCCGCCGCGACAGACGCGATGAACTCGATGTCCAGCGCGGCGGGACGCTCCGCCGCGTGGGGTCCGAGCAGCCGCGCGTCGCCGCGGACCCGAATGACCGGCGGCGGCCGAAGCGGCAGTTCTCCGCGCAGCTGCAGCGCGACAGAGCGCCTGGCGGCGTCGAACCGGGCAGCCGCACCGCCGGCGTAGGAGGGTTCCGGCGGCGCCATCGCCGTGTGCCGAGCCTCCGGCTTGGGCACCCCTTGTAACCTCGCCGCCTCCATGATTTGGGCTGCCGCTGACGGGTCGGCGGCGGACATCGCGCACGACAACGCCGCGTCAACGGCGTCGGTGTAGTTCACCGCCCATGCCAGCCGGTCGGTTTGTGACCGTAGCCGGTAGCGGCGCTCATCAAGGGCGGCGACGGCGGTCAACCGCAGGACCAGAGCGTCGACGGGTCTGCTGTCGTCCTCGAGGCGCCGTCCTGCCAGGCCGAGTGCCTGGGCCTGGCCCACGGCGTCGTCGAGGTCCGCGCACATGGCGGCGACACCTGTGTCGGGGCCGACATTGTCCACGTACTCCTCGGTGTCGTCGGCGGTGTCGACGGTGAGTCTCGCCAGCTGCAGTCCTACGCCGGTGTACTGGCGAATCGCCGCACGATAACGCGCCGGAAAGCCTTCCTGGATCAGCTCGCGACGCCAACTGAGGACATAGTCGATGAGGATCCGCTGCCCGTCATACAGAACCTTCTCCGCCACTTCGGCCGAACCCGCTGCCACCAGGGACAGGGCCCGGCCGCGTAAGGCACCGGCGAGGTCGACGAAACGGCTGTGCGAGAGGAACCGTGTCGCCGCGGCCAGGAACCTCGTCTCGGCTTCCCCGAAACGCCCCTCGTCCAGCAACGCTTCCCCCACCGCCAGCTCCGCGTCCGCGCGCAGCAGGTCCGGACCGGCGACGGACTGCTGCTCGGCCCAGGCGAGCGCAGTAAGCGCCTCTGCGTGACGACCGATTCGCAGCAACGCGAGACCCTCGCACATCGCGAGATACGCGCGGTCCGGGCGCGACATTGCGAGCAGATTGAACCCTCGCCGGGCCCGGATCTCCGCGCAAGCGTCGAGGACCTGTTGTAGGTCACCGGCGCGCAGCGCGGTCACAGCGATACGCAAGAGCACACTCTGCCGGGCCCGCCGCGGAGCCAGCGCCAACAAGCCGGTTAGAAGCCGCAGTGCATCGGCCGGGTAGTCGAGACGCTGTAACCGTTGGGCGCGCGCCAACTGCATCTGCAGTCCAGGATGTGGCATCAACGCCAGATACCCACCCCGCAGCACACGGCGATGCCCGTAGGGCGCCTGCAATACCCGCAGCACAACCGGACAAAGCACGGCGGCCACAGCAAACGCGATAAGTACCTGCCAGCCGCGGGAGACGAGCAGACCAACGAAGACGATCCCGACCGCGACCATCAACCGCCGAAGCGACCCGACGACACCGATGACCAAAACGACGACCACCGCTACCGCCAAAGCGGGCGAACCGACGACAGTCACGGCGGCCAGCGCGGCGAGCCAGAACACGACGCGTCTCTCGCGTGCCTGGAACTTCAGGTAAGTGGCCTTGGCGTAGTCAACCTCCGGTGCCGGTACCGCCTGCCCAAGCGTCGCCGCCGGGTTGCGCGTCGCCGCCGCGACTCTCCTCGCCCGGCTATCGCTTAGCTGCGCAGCGCGGCGCGCATCCGAACTACGCTCCTCGCGGAAGGCGCGAACGGCCTGGTCGAGGTTCTCCAGCTCACCGTCGAGGAAAGCGTCGACAAGACCGCTGACCGCTTGGCCGAACTCTCTCGCGCCCCCGCGGACAGCATTGCCGGCGAAGCTGCCCGGCGTGAGAACCGACGCCACGACCAGAAGCCCGTTCGGAATGGTGTCGAACCCGTACCACCGCCCCAGGAACGAAGCGAGCCGAGCGGCTTCCGCCAGCGTCGCCGTCATCGGTCTGCCGAAAATCTGCGTATCAGCCGCAGCAGCCTCCGGCGTTGCCGCGTCGCGCCGATACATAGCTGAATCAGGCAGATCCAGGTGAATCAATGCCCGAAGCCACCGATTCGGCTCCTGCGACGATATGGCGTTAAGGACGTCCAGGGTGTCGGCCGTGCGAAGTGCCTGATCGGCCGCTAGCCGTAGGAGGCTTCCCGCGGGTCCGTCCAAGAGCGGGACTGTCATCCGACCCCCAAATGCGGCAGGTGCCACAACGCTACGGGGAGAAATGGCAACCACGCGTCACCCGTTCGAGTTGACGTGGCTGCCCGGATTCACCCCTAGTGCCCCTGTGGCTCCCGGGCCTTGCCCCCTGATCTTGGACACTTGAACCTGGGATATTGAGGTTCCAGGTAGATCAGGAGTCCCGAAGCAAGATGGCGAACAAGCACTATCCCGTGGAGTTCAAGGCCGATGCGGTGGCGTTGTACCGGTCTCGGCCGGGCGCGACGATCGCGTCGATCGCTGACGACCTGGGTGTCAACCGGGAGACCCTGCGCAGCTGGGTGCGGCTTGTCCCCGGCCCGCGCGTGGGGTCCCGGCGGCGGGTGAGGCGACCGGGACGGTCGAGCAGGAGAACGCCGAGTTGCGGCGCCGGGTCCGGGAGCTGGAGGAGGAACGCGACATCCTGCGCAAGGCGGCCCGGTATTTCGCCGGGGAGACGCGCTGGTGAACCGCTTCCAGTTCGTCGCCGACCTCGAAAGGCATCTTGCGCGACGGGCCTGCCCTCCGAGAGCGCGGCTGGCTGCACTCGTTTCGAGCTGGCCGCCGCATGCAATGGCCGGGCAGGATGGCGGGGTGTCCACACTAGATCGGTTGATCGCCTCGCTGAACGCCAGGATCGACGCTTCCCGCAAGGGAGATCCACAGCCGGTGCTGGAAGCGCACGCGATGAACGAGGCCCGTGAACTCTTCGCTCACATGAGGCCGGACGACGCTAGCAGGACCGATGTCATGATCGTGCTAGCCAACTTTCACTGGCAGCGTTCCCGGGCAGTGCCTGAGGAAGCGAGCTATCAGGATTTGATGTTGGCTCTCATGGGTTTCGGTGAGGTACGGCATACACGGCCGGATGTTGTGCCCGAGGCGTTGCGTGGCTACCTGAGCGATGCCCAAGCAGACGCTGACCTGCAGGCGCAACGCGCGATCAGCCTGTTGGAGCAGGCGCAGCGACGCCACGACGTGGGGGCGTTGGAAGAAGCGATCATGCTAGGTCGTGAGGCTGTGGCCGCCACTGGCAACGGCCATCCGGGCCGCGCCGGGATGTTGTCTCGTCTCTCCAACTCGTTGCGGATCAGGTACGCGTGGGGCGGTGACGATATTGCCCTCGAGGAGGCGATCGCTTTCGGTCGAGAAGCCGTGAACGCTGCGCCCGTCGGCCACCCCGACCGCGTGTTTTGTCTGTCTGACCTCGTGGGGGCATTGGGCAGCCGATTCGAGCGGACCGGAAATCGCGAAGATCTGCACGAAACAATCATGCTCGGCAGGGAGGCGCTGGACGCCACACCCGTCGATCACCCCTACCGCGCCGTGTGCCTGTCGAGCCTCAGTAACTGCCTGCGAGTCAGGTTTGCGCTGCGCAGTGATCATGCTGATCTCGAACAGGCCATCGCACTTAGTCAACACGCCGTAGCAGCCACACCGGAAGGCCATCCCCACCTCGCTATGTACGTATCCAACCTGGGTGCGGCCTTGATGTCCCGGTATGAATGGACGAGGAATCCTGAGGATCTGGACTCTGCCATCACACAGTTTCGGCGGGCTGTAGGGGTCAGTTTCGATAACGACCCGCAAGGAGTCGAATACCTCAGTAACCTCGGTAGCGCCATGCGAGCTCGATTCGATCGGACTGGGAACCGATTCGACTTGGACGAGGCTATTGACCTCCTTCAGAAGGTCATTGCGGGAACGGCGCCTGATGTTCCGAACTACCCGATCCTCTTGTCCAACTTCGTAGCGGTATTGACCGTTCGCCTCGAACAGACGGGGGGCTCGGCGGGTTTGAATGAGTCGATCGACCTCCTCCGGCGAGCATTGGATGCCATCCACCCGAACAGCCCGAGCCGCCCCGAACTTCAGTCGATGCTCGCTGGAACGCTGCAGATGCGATTCGGGCGCGCAGGGATTGTCGCCGACCTAGACGAGGCGATCAAGCTCGGTCGCCAAGCCGTGGCTGGTGCGTCGGCCGACCATCCCAGCCGTCCGGCGTACCTGTCCAACCTTCTCACCGCATTCGGAATCCGGTTCGGGCAGACTGGCGATGAGGCCGATCTGGAGGAGACGATTGCGCTGGGCCGTCGGCTCGCCTCCGCCACCACCGCTGGGCATCCCCACCACACCACGTGTTTGTTCAACCTTGGTGCCGCGCTGCGAACTCGGTACGAGCGGACCGGAGACAGTGACGATCTTGAGCAGACGATCACCCTCTTCCGGCAGGCGGTCGACGCGACAGCAGATGACCACCCAGCCCACGCGATGTGTCTGTTCAACCTTGGTGCCGCGCTGCGGCTGAGGTTCGATCTGACCAAGGCCAGCGTGGATCTGAACGACGCGATCAGCTTCGGGGAAAAGGCCGTGACCGCAATCCCGGGCGGCCATCTGGACCATGCGTCGTATCTCTCCCACCTTGCAACTGCGGTGCGGCTGCGGTTCGAGCACACCGGACAGTCCGAGGACCTGAACAGCGCGATCGAACTTGGCCGGCAGGCGGCTGCAGAGATACCACTCGACCATCCCGGCCGTGCCAGGTGCCTGTCCGGCCTGGCTTCCGCGCTGCAGCTCCGATTCGTCCGGCTCAGAGCTGACGCTGACCTCGACCAGGCGGTCGCCCTTGGGCGAGATGCTCTGAGCATCACGCCCGCTGGTCACCCTCAGCGTCCTGGTTATGCGTCCAATGTCGCCAACACGCTGATGCTCCGATTCCAGCAGACTGGGGACAGCGTGCAGCTGGACGATGCGATTGTCCTCTTCCGGCAGGCCGTGGCTGCAACGCCAGACAACCATCCCCACCACGCCAGTGTCCTGTTCAACCTCGGCCAAGCGCTTCAACTTCGGTTCGAGCGGGATGGTGTCAACGCCGATCTCGACGAGGCAGTGAGCGGATGGCAACAGGCAAGCCAGTCGATCGCCGCAGCGGTCACGACCCGCCTAACGGCAGCCAGTTGGTGGGCGCGCGCCGTCGGGCGTTGGCGAGGACCAGCCGAGGCGGTCGAGGCGTATGCCGAGGCGGTCGCCTTGCTGCCCTTGCTGGCGTGGCGGGGAATCAGCCACCGTGACCAGCATCGATTGCTCAACCAATACGCGTCCGAGCTCGCTCGCGAAGCGGCCGCATCCGCGATAGCCGCCGGTCAACTTCCCGGCGCAATCGAACTTCTGGAAACCGGCCGCGGCGTCTATTGGTCCCAACTGCAAGGCAGCCGCGCCGACCTGAACGACCTGCGCCGGGCAGCACCCGACCTCGGCAAAGAAATGACCGAATGCCGGGCCTTGCTGGAACAACCTTCGCCAGACTCAAACACCAACCCAAGCCACGTCGCGCAAGCACGCATGACCGCAGCCCGCCGGTTCGACCGGCTTGTCGAACAAGTTCGCGCCTTGCCACCGAGTACGGAGTTCCCGCGGCCCGACCGGTTCCTCAAGACCCCGGAACTGCACGGGCTGCTCCCCGGCCCCGACGAGCCACCGGTCATCGTGGTCAATGTCAGCCACTGGCGGTGCGACGCGCTCATCCTCACTCCGGCCGGCGTCGACCTCCTTGCCTTACCGACGCTGACCGAGGAACAGGTCATCGACCGAACCAACCGCTATCTCCTGGCTCTGCAAGCCGATGACGACAGGCTGGAAGAAGCGATCACCAGCACCCTCGAATGGCTGTGGGAATCGGTCGCGGCGCCCATCCTCGAGCACATGGGCCACAGCGCCACCCCGACTGGCCAGTGGCCGCGAGTTCAGTGGTGCCTCACCGGCGCACTCACGGTCCTGCCCGTCCACGCGGCCGGCGTTCACAGCCGCACACCCGACACTGTCCTCGATCGAGTGGTCAGCTCCTACACCCCGACCCTAAGTACCGCGAGGCGTGCTTCTGCTGATCTCGCCAAGTCGGAGACCAAGATCCTCGTCATCTCCCTGCCGGAAACGCCCGGGCAGAGCCCACTCCTCGCGGCAGGTAGGGAAAGGGAAACACTGGCGAAGATCTTCGGACCCAGCGCATGCACGATCCTCAGCGGTGCGGACGCCACACACCACGCTGTGCTGGAGAAGATGCGCCGCCACCAGCGGCTACATGCCTCCTGCCACGGCACGCAAAGCCTGGCCGACCCGACCACCGGAGGGCTCATGCCGTTCGACTGGAAGACCGCCGGCCTGGTCACTATCAGCGACTTGACCCAGATCGCCAACACCGGAGGCGAGTTCGCGTTCCTGTCCGCCTGCCAAACGGCCACCGGGAGTGTCACCAGCCCCGACGAAGCCATCACCGTCGCCGCCGCCATGCAGCACGCCGGGTGGCGGCATGTCATCGGCACTCTCTGGAGCGTCTCCGACAGCGGCGCCGCAGTCGTTGCCCGCAATCTGTACTCACGCCTCGTTGACGGCTACGGGCTCGATCTCGCCAATACCGCCAGTGCCCTGCATCAAACTGTCCGGGAGTTGCGCGACGCCAGACCCGACCGCCCCAGCCTCTGGGCCCTCTACATCCACACCGGCCCGTAGTGCGCAGCAAATATTACGGCCGCGAGATCCGTTTTGAATCACTACCCGGCCCTCGTGGTCACTAACGGAAGCAGGGCCACCTCGTCCCGGAAGATGTCACCCGGGTGGGGAGATTCGGCCGATCAGAGATGAATTGCTCCACACTTCCTCGTTCGGGAAGCTGTCACGCCCCCTCGCTGAACTCCGCCCAGCTCGCCTCCGTTACGTGGGAACTTGTCGCTCCGGCGACCCCAATCATGCCGAGCCGTCCGGACTTCTGTAACGAGGAAGCGCTCACCCTCCGCGACGGAATGGTTGTCACCCTCCACAACGCCATTGACCTGGACTTTGACGGCGTTGAGCGCAGTTGACGCTCGTTGAGCGACAGCCTACGTGTCAAATTGCTCGGACCACCGGAGCTGACCTGCCAAAACACTGTTCTGGCACGTCAGCATTCGGTACCCGAGGTCGGTTGATGACCGTTCACCGCCGTTCACGCCCGTTGAATCCACCCACCACCATGCCCTGTCGACGGCCCAATACGGGGTACCCGGAATCCGATCGGTCCCGCTGGGCGGAAATCATCGCCGCGTGCTCCCCGCCTCCGCCGGGGCATATACCAATGCCAGGGCAAAACGAGGCTGGGCCAGGGAGCACGCAGTCCGTCCTTCCCGCCCCTCCGGGAATCCGACGCCGCCGTCATTGCGACCGCCGCGCCCAACACCGGGGAAAGACGCCGGTATTGACAAGCACCCTCCAGGCACGGCCGACCCACCAGGACCGGCCCGCGATCCGCGCGGCCCGACGCTCTCCCGCTGCCTCAGCTACGCACCGACGATCTGTCTGCGTCCCCAGCCCTCATGATCGAGTGCACGGACGTGGCCGATGAGAGTGCGTTAAGCGTCATCCTCTGTCGTGCGGCGTCACAGTTCCGTCATGAGCTGCGTCAGAGCGTCTGTAGCAGCAGTTATGAGTTCGGATGGAGGTCCCTCCGTGAACTAACTGGTTTCTGAACCTTCGCAATGCGTCCACCTCACCGCGCAACGAAGGATCGATAATCCCCAACGAAACCAGCTTCTAGCGGAGCCGCGCATGCTAACCGCATAAGAGCAACCGCGGACATCGGTGAACGCGGCGATCTGTCGAAGACAGCGTCAATACCGCCGCCTCCAGCGAACAGATCAAGCAGCGCCCAGCCGACCCTGCTTCTTCGACTGTCTCTTCTCACTCGGCCGGCTTTCCTGCGTCATCACGAGCTCCAACATCCGTCGCTCAGTTAACGCCGCTTCCTTGATCTGAGTGCGCTTCGTCTCACCCCACTGCTTCGCGATCTCTCGGACCGCAAGCCACACGCCACCACCGGCACATAGTGCCGTGATGATCGAACCAAGGACAGCGGCAGTCATGACAGGAATCGTCCCAAAGGGTCGGCGTCTTCCGTTTGCGGCATAACAAAGACTGCGGATAGAGGAGGCAATGCCGCGAGCTGAGAACTCTCATCTTACGGTCTAGAGTCCGATTGGCTGATCTACTTGCAGGCATCGCGCCGACACATTGCGCAATTCCCGCGATTTCTCAGCTCCGATGCAGTTGCCGTGCATCGTGCTTGTTCAGAACGATGAAGTCGCTCTTCGACCGTATGACTTTCAGCTCGGGAAAGTCGTTTAGGACGGGCCATATCTCTGGAGGTCGATGACTCGCGGTGCTGCCCCTTCTGGGGAGTTTGAATCCATCAACGTATCGGACGGCCACCCAAGACCGTTCGGTCCTCATTACCTCGGCCGCATGCCATTCCTCCGACCACGCCCAACATGGATCACCGGACCGATACCATGCGGCTGGGATATAGGCGCCGACTTGCGTTAGGCCGTCGATGTAGCCGCCGGGCCATCTCGGATCTCCTGCGAGGACCCGGTAGTCAGACGGCCGGATAAGAGGCTTGTGGGAATATGGATCCCATCCCGGGTCCCGCTCCACTCGACGTAGCCTGTTGGGCGAGTGATGAAAATAGATCGGTGTCCCATGCGGGATTAATCGGTGCCGCTCTTCCCAGTATGGAAGGTCGAGGTAGTAGGCGACAGTAACCCAGCCGTGGCTCCAACCTATGACCCGACCATAAGTAGTCCTGCCGAGAGTTCGATCCAAAGCGACCTTATCGCCACGTGTGAAGATTTCGGCGTTCCCGCTGTCCGCCCTCGTTCGTCGGTCCGCGTACATTCCAGAGACTTTAGAACGCGTTTTCCTCAATTACCCCATGTGCATTATCACGGCGCAAGCCAACTTTGGGCGCATATGTCAGAGCTTATCCCACTAAATGCGCTGTGCCAATGTTTGTCAACGCCGGTCGGATCAGGGACACTTCCAGCCCTTAAGGTTGGCAGGCGCGTGGCCAAATGGCCGGCGTCGTGGCTCTAGCGAGCGAACGAGCTTTTGGGTCGCCCTTTTGGGCCAAGATGAGTTTTACTCATATGCCGCGGATAGCGTGCTGCTCGTTGTCCGTTAGCTTAATGGCGAGCGGAGCCAGGACGGCATTGCTCCACCACGGTTCACCCGTGCCAGCCCATCGAGCATCTCGACGAGCCGCTGCCCCGTGATGCCGTCTTCGCCGCCGGCGTACATCCCGTCGTCCGGTTGCTGCGGCAGAAACGCCGCAATATCGACACGCGATCCATAGAACAGCCGTACCTCAGCATCGAGTAACGGCCCTGGACATGCGGAGCATCCAGGTGGGTTCCATGCCGGGAGCGTCGAGCGGACCTTCGAGTACGACAGACACAGATGACGCTCTCGCCTCGATCCAGGACCGTAGGACGTCGCCGAGTTCCAGGTCCCGGCTTTGATAGGGCTCGTCGGCTCGCTGATCCGGTTCTCGCATACGCGGAAAGTAGCGGAGACCGTCAGACTGCTAGCGCAAGGCACGCAAGTTTAATTCACTCTGCCGCGACAGCCTCGCTCAGCAGTCATGGGCGCTGACTGGCTCGGCGGCAATCGTGCTTGGGCGGGGTTTGTGTCGGAGCAGGGCGGCTTCGTTGGCCGTCCACGCTTCGTGAAGTGCCTGCCACCGGATCTTCTCCGCGTCGGCCCTAGCGTCATCTCTAATGCGTTTGGCTTCCAAGGACGCTTCAACAATGATCAACTTGGCTTCCCGGTGGGCGCAGTCAAGGATGCGCTGCAGCTGCGCGTCCACGGCCCGGCCCTGGCATTCACCGCTTCGGCGGAATTCGGCGAGTTCCCGCCACGGATCGTCGGCCGGGCTGGCGACGACGGCGTCGGTCGCCTCCCACCAGCGCCGTGCCGCGTCGGCGTTGGCCTGCTCCCGCGGGTCACCCCTGCCAGCACCGGTGGCGCCAAGGAGAACGTCGGCCGTTTCAGGGCCTGCCTTGGGCTCTTGCTCGGTGCCGTAGCCGAGAGCGCGGAGCGTGCGGTCCAGTCGTTGGCCCACTTGCTCGTCGGAAAGGCCGGCAAGGTCAGCATCAATCAGGTCGAATACCGGGTCGGGAAGGGCCATTCCACGATCCGGAACAGGCTGCTGGGGCGTGGAGTGTGGGCTCATCGGGCTTCCTCCCTACCGGCTGCAGGGGCTGCGGGTGGAGCTATTCTGCCGCGGGCGTACGGCCGCAGCCGACGTCGGATGTTGCTGAGATTCCGGCGCACTGTGGCCGGGGTGGTGCCCAGGATCAGGCCGATCTCCTCGGGTGTTCGATCAGCTAGGAGCAGTTCGACGACGCGACGCTGGGTATCCGTGAGAACCGCCAGCAGCTCGCTCCGCGTCGCCGGGTCGTCGAGGCAGCCCGGCTCCGCCGGCCGCTGGTAGGTGTCGGCAACCCATCTGCCCTGCCGGATGAGGCGGCGTCGTTGTTCCCGGCGTAGATCCATGAGGTTGTTGATTAGTGCCCGGCGTGCCCAGGCGAACGGGTCGCTCAACGTCGGCCAGGTGTCGTACATCTGGCGCAGCGTGTCCGCGGTGAGCTCGTCGGCCTCGTGCGATGTCGCGTTGGCGTGCATGGCGATCACCATCATCGTTCGGTACTGGCTGCGGTAGAAGAACTCGTAGTCGGCCGGAGGTTGGGCCGGCCGGGGTGGTCTTGCGGGGGTGTCGTCGCCGGTCTGCGTAACCGCGTTGTCCGCATTCACGTGACGTCCTTCGATTGGTCGGAGAGGTGAGAGCCGATCCCTCGATAGGCTCCGCATCGAAGGCGTCACAAGCCAGGAGAACGAGAATGCGGTGAGCTGAACTCACCCGAAGGAGGGAACCATCGCGTCACCGGGCCGATGGTCGCCGAACCGCTTGATGTGATCGCGGATCCGGGCGTCGAACCGATGGCGCGTCAATTTCGGGACGATAGCGTCGTGGAGAACAGGTCTTCGGCTGGGGTCGTTGCCGGCCTATCGCTGACCTGTCCGTCGCCGAGCTCGACCACCCGCCATCTCCCGTCCACCCGCCGGGCCAGGTCGACGGTCACGAACGGCAGACCGGGCCCGACCACGGCAGCCGCCAATCCGGGTACGTCCGCGCGTACCGGAACTGGCTGGTCCGCGGTATCGGGGTGCGCAGTCATCAGTCGGCACCCACCGTCGACCCACCACGTGCGCACCTCGGCTCCCGTGGACGACGTGGCTGCCCGGAGCGGGCGCTGGCGCGCCGAGCAGGTAATTGCTGCTGGCGGTAGTGGAACAGCGGCATCATGCTTGGATAGCTGCCAACAGGTCGGGAAAGTAGTGGGCGACCCCGAAGACCGCCCTCCTCTATCGTGACTGTTTGTGCGCAGCGGATTTCGATTTGTCTCGGTGGTGCTGCGCGGTCTTGGGTGGCGGAAGCCGCGCACCTCGCAGGCCGGTCTGGAGTATCGCCGCGGCGTGGATCTTGTTCGACAGTTGCTCGCTGCGTCGCGGGCGGGGCAGACCCTGCGGTGCGGGTCGGCCGAGATCGAAGCCCGTGATCTGCGGCGGGCTACAAATCCTGGGGCGAGCTCGTCCTTGCCGCACCCGACCACGAGCGCGACCAGCAGCGGCCTGTCGCCTGGCAGATCGTCCGCCGCCGCCGCGAGCGGCAGATCAAGGAGGCGATGCAGGCGCTGGAGACCAAACACCGGCTGCTGAACTTCGGCCTGACGACCACCGGCCGGCAGCGCCGCGACTACGACAAGCTGACCCTGCTGGCCGAGGACAGCAACCCAGACGCCCAGGCCCGCTACGCGATCGCTGACGAGCAATGTTTCGCCCTGCCGCGAGAGTTCTTCACCAACCTGTGGATCTTCACGCTGACCGACACCGAGCTCGCCTGCTACCTCGCGCTGCGCTGGGCCCAGCAGCAGGCCCCGATGGCCGACCGGGCCAGCTTCGTCATCGTCAGCCAGGAACGCGAGACCAGGCTGCGCCTGAAACGCCCCACCTGGGACAGCGTCGAGCGGCTGCAGGCGTACGGGCTGATCCGCCGCACCGACGACACCCATCGCAACCCGGTCACCGGCACCATCGAAAGCTTCCGCGACCGGTGGCAGGCCGGCGAGGTCGCCACTCCCCACTACGCCTTCACCCTGGACGGCGTCCAGCGGCCGGCGCTGGCCGTCGTCCGCCTCGCGCTCGAGAACCCCGTCGCCCCGGCCTGGGGCGAGATGTTGGAGCTCGACGTGCTCGGACCGGCCACGGCTGCCGTCCCGAGAGCGTGAACTACCCGGTCCCGGCCGGTCGGGCTGCCCTGATGCCGTGGCAGACGACGCGCCCGACACCTCCGCCGCACGCCTGGCAGCGATCGCGGCCCGGCTGGGTCTGACGGCGCCCGGCTGGACACCGCAGGACGAGACCGGCTACCAGGACTGGATGGCCGCCGACGACGCCGCGCTCAGCAAGGCGCTCGCCCGGTGCGCCCCGCGCGCCGCGTGACCGTCGCTCACCACGCCCCCGGGTCCTCGACGCCTCCGCACTTGTCGAACTGATGCAGGGCCACCCGGTACTGATGCGGCTGCTCGCCGACGCCGAGGACGGCCAGGTCAATCTCCTGCTCCCCGCCGTCGCGGTCGCCGAAGCCCAGGCGGTCCTGGCGATGCCGGGCTCGATGTGGGACCACATCTTCGCCTTTCGTGGCGTCGTCGTGCTCGAGCTCACCGGACGCAACGCCGTCGAGGCCGGCACGCTCGCCCGGCCCCGCCTGCAGCACCACCCGGTCCAGCCCCCGCTGACCGGCCCGCTCATGGCCGGCCATGTGCTCCGCGAGGCGATCGACACCAACGCCGTGATCGTCACCCGCATCCCTGAGCTGTACGGCGGCCACGACGTCGCGGTCAGCCCTCTTCCCGGGCTCGACGGCTGAGGTCCACCGCGCCGCCAACCGCAACGTCAACCCCGCCATCAACACCCTGCTGCGAACGTAACGGGATCTGCCTCATTCCCGCATCTACGAACGCATTCAGGGAGAGCATCGTGGATTTTGACCTTCTTCGGCCCGCCCGAGATGCGGCCCCGGCGGCTCCGCTTGTGGTACGGAGGTACCGGGTCTGCGCCCTCCAACCACGTACCGTCCGTGCACGCCCGACGCGGCCGGGCCACAATCCGAACACGTGGCGTGGCTGCCCGCCTGCGCACGGGAGCTGGGCGTGACCCGGCCACGTCCAGACCGCACCCGCGACGCCGGATGGGAGGCACACCGCGCGGCGATCGCCCACCTTGACGCGTGCGGGGAAGCGCTCTACGCCGAGGAGGAGACCAGCGCCTGGCGAACGCCAGATCACCGGCAATCGGCCCGTACTGTGGCTGCGCCGACTGCGACGTGCGCGACACGCTGGCGATCGCCTGGCCGATCCTGCTCGACGACGCGGCCATGATCGCGGACCAGGCCGGGCATACCGCCACGGCCGAACTTCTCCGCGCCGAGACCGCTCGGGTGCGCAGGGTTCTGGCGGTCGACTGTTCGGAGCAACTCGCCGAGCCTCTTGCCGCTGGTGAATGAGCTCGCCCGCTGCCCCCACGGCGTTGATAGCAGGTGGCTCCGGCGTCTGTCGTGCAGTACGGATCGTGATGACGGCAACGGCACATCGTGGGACGACGACGAGTTTGGGCAGGACGGCGCCCGGTTCCCGTTTTGCGACCTGAATTGAGTGACGGTGCGTAGCTGCAGCGGCGTATGCCATTCACCGACCGACGCCGCGTCGTCGAGCCGACGTTCCTCGATCAGCCAGCAGCGCGCGGCGCGTCTTGAACGTCGCGGCTCTGGGCTCGAACCGGGGCCAGTCTCCCATGCCGCGACCCACGTGGATGCCGAGGGTAGCCAGGTACCGGTGGCGGGGCTTGGCCTAGAAGCTCGTCGTCGGGCTGGCCGGCGTCACGCATCGAGGCGGCGCAGAAAGGCCAGCTTCTCCAGCTCCGATTTCACCGCGGCCGGGCTCGACGACGTCGGCCCCACTCCCAGCCAGGCCAGCGGCGTGCGGCCGAGGTAGGCGTCCGAGACCCAGCAGCAGATCCAGCTCGGCGCATCGCCGGTCAGTGAGCAGGTGCCGCACCCGCGCCCAGGTCTCCGTCCGCGCGCACGGGCCGCGGCCACCCGGCGCAGCAACAGGATTACGCCAGGCCGGATCATCCGCGACGACAGCAGGTACTCGCAGGCCAGCCGGAACAGCAGCTTCGGCTAGTCGCGCTCCATCGCCCGGGCGAACAGGAACTCGTCGAGGTCCTTCCACTCGGCTGTATCCATCGACCGCCAGCCGGCATAGCCGGCCACCTCCCGCAGATAATCTGTACGGGTCTGCTCCCGCTCGACGTACCCGCGCAGCTCACCCATCGCGATCCCGAGCTGCTGCGACAACCGGCCCACGGCGGCGTCCGGCGCCAACGCCACCTCATCGGGCACGAACCCGAGCCACGGCAACGTGCACAATTGGACCGCCCCGTCCAGCATGTTGCGGCCCGTACGGAACTGGCGCACGAACGCCTCGTCCGCACCCTGCTGAAGCCGAATCCGCACGCTCCCGGCCGCGCCGAGCACTAAGGAACCGAGCGCACTGGTACGGCGACACCGCAATCGAAGCCCCGGGCGCTCGCCGTCAGCCAGGCCCGAGGAGCAGGGAGCCCCACCGATGTCCCGATCGTCTTCACCGTCCGGTCCCGAAGCCATGCCGATGCGCTGGGTGGTCATCCTGATGGCCGGCCTGCTCGCCGCGATGCTGATCGGCGCGCTCACCTTCGCGCAGACCCTGAGCTGGCCCGCCGCGCTGCTGGCCGGCTCGGCCGGGGCCGGAATGACGATCACCGCCCTGCACCAGCTCGTAGGCCCCTGACAAAAACCGCCGGCCGGGGCGCACGACCCCGCCGCCCGGGCGCACTACTCCACCGAGGGGCACCGGACGGTGGGCGAACGCCCCGGGTGGAAAAGGAGGGTTGCGTAGTGGTTATCTCGACGCGGGACGGCAGGAAGCAGCCGGTGACGCCGACGATGGCCGGCGCCCCGCACGGCCGGGCCGCCCAACCCGCACGGTTACAGACCTGTCCCCGCGGCGAGCTCGGCACCCTGCCGCACATCTCGAGGAGCCGTCATGGACGACGAGCCCGCTGACACAGGCGTCGGGGCCCCACCCGCTGGCGGTGGCTTGCCCGCCACCGAACCTGCCCAGGCGCTGCCGGTTGCACAACCCGACACCGAGCAGACAGCCGACAAGGTTGCCCGTGACCTGGAGTTCACCCTGTTCTACAGCGACCAGATGCCCCGACTGGTCGCCTTCCTGATCGTCCACGGCGCCCATGCCGTCATCGCCCGGGAGGTAGCCCAGGATGCGATGACCGAGGCCTACCGGCAGTGGGACAGACTGGACAATCCCCGGGCGTGGATCCGGACGGTCGCTTCGCGCACGTGGTGGCGCCGGATCGAACAGACCCGCGCTGAGGACCTCAGTGACGATCTCGACGACCAGGCGAGCACCGCGGCGATCACGGAGCTCGACGAGATCGAGAACCGGCACGCGTTCCTGACTATCCTCAGATCCCTGCCGCCGGGGCAGCAGCAGGTGATGGCCTGGATCTACGACGGCTACCAGCCGACCGAGATCGCCGCCATGCTCCGGATACCCCCGGCCACGGTCCGGTCCCGGCTGCGCGACGCCCGGGCCGCGTTGCGGAAGGCCTTCGGCTCGGACGAGGAGACACCATGACCACCCCGGACCGGATGCGGGAACCCGCCCAGCCCCCGTACGCCACGGCCCACGCCGCCCTCGTCGCCGACCTGGCCCGGACCCTGCCGATGGCCGCGGGCCTGGCCACCATTCTCGGCACGGCTGCCGTGCACCCGTCAGCGGAGCCGGGCCAGGCCGACCAGGCCCAGCTCGTCGCCGATCTCGCCGACACGCTCAACATGGCCGCCGGCGCCACCGACATCCTCCACACCGAGGGCGGCTACGCCGCGCTGCTCGCCGACGTGAACACGACGGTCGACCTCGCCGCCGGACTCGCCAACATCCTCGATCCGATCGCACCCAACCCCGCCCTACCCGGCCCGACGACGACAGCGGAGCCGATCACCGTCGGGTCTTCCGCCATCGCTACCACCGGCGTCATCGAGCCGACCACGCAGGCCAACCTCGAGAAGATCGCCGCCGCCGGCGGCGCCAGCCGGCTGCTGCTGCGCCTCAACGG
Source organism: Paractinoplanes globisporus DSM 43857 (assembly GCF_000379645.1). Taxonomy (GTDB): domain Bacteria; phylum Actinomycetota; class Actinomycetes; order Mycobacteriales; family Micromonosporaceae; genus Actinoplanes; species Actinoplanes globisporus. The sequence goes on along the minus strand of NZ_KB903304.1, from coordinate 12,729 downwards.
CCGATACCGGAACCTCCGGACCGCGATCGAGGCCATCAACGACATCAGCACCTACTTGACGCACCCGGCGATCAACCTCGCTGCCGATCCGTCCCTCGACGAGATCCCGGCGACACTGATCCAGCACCAAGATTCGCTGGAGAGGGTCATCGCCGCCCTCGCCAACACTCTTTCCTTCCGCAGCGTTTTCATCGTCGGCGTTCGGCAGACCCTGATCGTGGGAGGAAGGCAGATTGGCGGCATCGAGGACTGCCTCATGGAGGCAGAGGAGGAACAAATAGGCGACGTCGAGGTCGCGGCTCGGCTGTTCCGCGAGGCTGCCGATCGCGGTGACGCCGGTGCGATGCGGAACTTGGCCCGGCTACTCCTGCAGGCTGCCGAGCGCGGCGATGCCGGTGCGTGGGCCGGACGGCTGGAGCTAAGCCCTGACGTGGCCCGGTGGGTCGATCTGGCTGCCCAGCGCGGTGACGCCGGTGCGCAGGACTTGCCCCGGCTGCTCCGCGAAGCTGCGGAGCACGGCAACGCCGGTGCGCTGGCCGGCGTGGCCCGGCTGATCGATCAGGCCGCCGGTTCAGGCGACGCCGGATTCTTGGTACGGGTGGCCGCGGCATGGGAGCAGGTTGGCGATCTCGACGCCGCGGTCCGGCTGCTCGGTGAGGCTGCCGATCGCGGTGACGCCGGTGCGGTGCGGGAGTTGGCCCGGCTGCGGGCGGAGGCTGGCGATCTCGACGGCGCGGTCCGGTTGTTCCTTGAGGCTGCCGATCGCGGTGACGCCGACGCCATACGGGCTCTGGCACTGCTACGCGAGGAGCGTGTCGGCGGTGACATCGGCGGACAGGTCTGGTACGCCGCAAAGTCCAGCGACCCCGCTGACGAGAACACCCCCGCGGACGAAATTACGATCTCCGTCCCGCTGAGCTCGGGAGAGGATCTCGCCGTCGATACTGCTAGTACGTTGATTCCACCCACCGAGGCCCCCGGCCAGCGCCGAGATCGACATGACGGTCACTTCCCCCCTAGCACCGTGACCCAGGCTGACGCCGTGCTGCGCCAGGTAGCAGGCAGCCTCCAGCAGCTCAACGAACCGGGACTGATCTACCGGCTGAGCGTCGCGCAGCGGGAGGCCTGCCGGGACAGCGCCGCCAGCCTGGCACTCATCCTCGATCGCATCTCCGACGCGCTCGCCAACTTCAACGGAGCTGACCTGCGCGACGCCGACATCCATCACGGAGACCTGGAGGACACGGACGGCGCCCACTGGCGCGATCTCACCTCCGGCGAAGAACCCACCCGCTGGCCGGCGACCATCGAAAGCCAGATCATCGAACACTCCGAGGCCGTGCCCTGGGCACCGGGAGAGTTCGTGGTGCGCTTCGGCGCGCGGATCTCCACCCCGGGCTGACACCCGGTCCGCGAGCGGGGCTCCCGCGTTGGCTCTCTGGCCTAGTCGGGCGCTGCCTTCATAACTGATCTGGCTGCCTGCCCGCGCTGCAGAGCGCAGTCCTGGCTCGCCCTGGCCGGCAGCGACCGGTACGAGCGCACCTTCCCGAAGAACGGGACCATTTCTCGGCGGCACCGCTGTGCGTGCGCTGCAACCTCGGCAGCGACTACACCAGCGCGCCTACTCCCATGCGTAAGGTGTCGCTCCCGCTACGTCCAGTGGCTTCCGTTGATATCATCGCCGTCAGGATGGTGACCACTGTGCCGAAAAGCAGGACACGGCGGCCGGCTGGCCGGTCGTCGTCCAAGCCGACGCTGCGCCGCCCGTCGGTGGATCTGGTCCGCGGTGTCGCCGGACCGGGCGGGATCCGGATCCGATGTTCGCGACCGGCCTGCAGCGGGCGCTGCAGCAGGGGCCGCAGAGCGTTGTTTGCCCGCATCGCCGCGCCGGATCCGTACGACTTCTTCCTCAGTGTGTCGCTGCTGCTGGTCGCGACCGACCCGCACGGCGCGGTGATCGGGGTGTTGATGGCGCTGCCGCCGGTCCAGATCCTCGGACAGGCTCGGCAGGCGGGCGTGCCGATCGCGGACGTGCGGGTCGCCGCCAAGACCGTTGTGAAGATCAAGGCGGTCGCGGTAGCCCCAGACGCCCGCGGAGCCGGCGTGGGCAGCGCGCTGATCGACCAGTGCCTGGCCGTCTACACACAACTCGGCTGGCGGCTGATCTACGGACAGATCGACGCCGACAGCACCCTGGACGTCTACTACAGCCGGCTCGGGTTCGCCGTGCTCGACCGCGGCCAGGGCATCGACCTGGACGACCTGCTGGGCTTCCCGCTCAGCATCCACTCGCTGCCGGTCGAGCGGCTGTTCCTACGCCGTACGCCCGACGACGGGCCTGGGCCGGCCGAGCCGGGATCGTCGTGACCGCGGCCGCAGCGTTCTTTACGGGGTGACCCACCAGGTGCAGTAGATATCGGACACCGTCGGTGGCCGCGAGATGCCTTGCGGGTCGTACCACTTCACGTCCGGCTTGACGTTCTGCCGCAGGTATTGGCCGCACGCGCGCACGGCGTTGTACCCCTCGGTGCTGTAGGCGGATGTGTACGTGCTCGTGTTGACGCCGGCGGTCTTTCGCACCTCGCTCTTCACCCAGGTCGCTCCGCCGTCTGCGGAGCGGTCCACCCAGATCCAGGCGCGCATCCCCGGCAGCGCCCCGGCCACCACGCCCCACGCGCATCCCCGGGTCGACGAGGTACGCAGCGCCAAGGAGAGAAGTTCCATTTGGTCGGCCGCCTCAGTGAAGTCTCCTGCGGCGGCGAGTTCGCGGGCGGTCGCGCGGCCCTCCACGCAGCTGGCAGCCTGCGCCGGTGAAGCCACGACGAGCAGCCCGGCTGCAGCGGCCGATGCCGCGAACAAGGCGGCGGCGCTATTCGTTGTCATGGAGTGTCCCCTCTCGGTCGGCGGCACCGGTTCGATGTGCCACGTCCCCCGACACTCCGCTCCCGGCGAGACCGGTTCAGTTCAGCGTGAAGATGCCCTCGAACGGGTGAACCCCGGGAGATTGTTGCGCGCCAGGCGGTCAGTCGAGCGTGCCGAGGCGGAACGCGGCGGCGGCGCAGCCGCGTTCTGCCAGCTCGCGCACCTCCGCCGCGTCTGGCACTCACCGCACACGCGCCGGTCGTCGCCCTGGCAGCCGTCGGGCCACCCGACGCAGGCGTTCTTGGTTCCAGAGTCCTGGCCCGATCCTCGTCAGTTCGGACAGTGAACGATGCGGTCATACTGTTTGAAGGGAAGGACGGGGGTCTTCGGCCGCACCGGAGGATACAGTGACGAATTACCTCGCCATCGTGAGCTCGATCGTCGCACTAGTCGGTGTCTGGATAGGTGGTCGCCTGTCATTTCGAACACAGGAGAAAGGTTGGAAGGAGGCTGAATCTCAACGATGGCATGACCTCCGACAGGCCACATACGGCGATTTCCTCGCTGCGGCCCGTCGTTACCGAACGTATGTAGGGCGCAGCGAAACCCGTTTCGAGCTTACGCCATATGCAGACGGCACCCGGCTGTCGCCGCGCTTCGATGAGCAGGGTACCGTTCACAAGCAGGCGCTCGATGCAGCGCTCGCTCAGGTTCAGTTTGTCGCTCAGTATCAGCAAACTGCTAGTGCTGCTCGGACCCTCGTTGGCATGGCGGACAGGACCGCGGTTGCGAAGACGGTCTACGGATCAAAAATGGTTCCCGCTCGTATTGATGATCTGTTTTGGGATTCGGAGATGGAATTTGTTAACGCGATCAGGGCGGAACTCGGGTTGATGCCTCTTGTTCGAGACATATACGACGGCCCCAGGAAAACTGTTGATTGTGAACTATTTGACGCATATCGAGCTACTCAGAAGCAGTCGTTGAAAGATCTCGGCGGCGACCCCGCTTAACTCTGGTCTCCCGCTCCTGAGCTGAGAGTGTCAATGCGCCCTGGATCGATGCGGTCGGCGAGATAGATCAGCGGAGCTTGGGTGTCGAGGCCCATATCTGCGGCAACGACCTTCGGGTCAAGGGTATTAATCAGGTCGACCAGGCGGGTGCTGCGGTTCGCTCGAGGCGAGTGCCCGCACAGGTCGAGCACATGGCTGAGGTATGCCGTCGATGCCGGCGCCCGGCTCGCCTTGGTGCCCTTGGTGACGATGACGTGCGGGTTAGCGGTGTTCAGTCCGGCCCGGTGATCGAGGCAACGCAGCAGCACCGCCCAGGTGACCGGGTCCAGCGGCACAGGATGCGGCCGTTCGCCCAGACGCGCTGCAGCGGGTGTGGTCGATATCGGCGAGGCCGATCAGGCGAGCCTCCTGGTTGGAAGCGGCACGCAGCAGGATGAGCATGCCAACGATCGCGGCGAGCGTCGGTGTGCTACCAGTACGACATGGCCGAACCGTTGCTGACGGCATTGACGTCGAAGGCCGCCACGACTGTCGCTCCGTGGTTGTTGAAGGCCCTCGGCCGACGCCAGGAGAACCGGCAGCGCGAGGCAGTCGGGTCGCTCCTCGACCCATCGCGGCTGGCCACCACGCTGTCGGTGGTGTCCGTCGACTGGCCGGCGAGCATCGAACCTGCGGTCGTGCGCCGATTTCTGCGCTCGCCCGAAGCCGACGCGGTCGTACAGGAGCTGCTGACATTTCGGCTCGCGGCACACGCCGGCGAGCAGCCTGCGCAGATCGGCGACACTTGGCTGCGGACCGGCACGGCGGCGTTCGGCGGCACCGTCGACGCCTCGGTCACGCGCTTTCTCGACCAGGCTTTCGAGGCGATCGACGGGCAATGCCAGATCGTTGCCGACGACGTCCGGCGTGTCTACCCGAAGATCGCCACCGACATCCGCGACCAGGCTGTTCTGCACCGCATGGTCAACATCCTCGAGGCCATCGATCGGCACAACCGGGCGTTGTCCGCTGCCCCCGACCCACGCACGGCAGAACGTGTGTTGCAGCAGTACAGGCAGCAGGTCGCTCAGGCGCACGGGGCCATCGAGCCACCGGACTTCGAGACCCGGCGTCAGGTGCCAATCGATGACCTGTATGTCAGCCCGAGATTCCTGTCCGCTGACCTGCTCTATCCGATTGCCCTACCGCAGCTGGAGTCGGTCATTGACCGGACCGTGCTGTTGGGTGATCCGGGGGCGGCAAGTCGACAGCGGCGCAGGTGCTGGTCCACCGTGCCGCGGGCCAGATCCACGGCCTGGTGCCTTTCATAGTCGTCCTGCGTGACTTCGCATCCCATCGGCACGAGCAGTCGATCGTAGAGTATCTCGAGCAGCGTGCCCGTACTTACTATCAGTGCGATCTGTCCGCAAGCCTTATCGAGTCACTTCTGCTCGCAGGGCGGGCGATTGTGATCTTCGACGGCTTGGACGAACTCATCAACACGAGCATGCGCCGGCAGGTTTCCGATGTTGTGCGACTGTTCTGCGAGCGGTTCCCGCTTGCACCGACGCTCATCACGTCCCGCATTGTCGGATATGACCAGGCACCGATGAACCCAACAGCGTTCTCCACCTTCCGCATCTGCGACTTCGACGATGAGAAGGTCGAGGAGTACGTCGGCAAGTGGTTCGCGCAGCAGAAGAAGCTCCCCGTGGTGGAACGCAACCGGCTCGCCAAGACTTTCATCGAGGAGAGCCGTATCTCGCCTGACCTGCGGCGAAACCCTCTCATGCTAGCGCTGCTGTGCATCCTGTACCGCGGTGCGAAGTACATCCCACGTAATCGTCCGGCGGTCTACGAGAAATGTTCGAACCTGCTGTTCGAACAATGGGACAGCAGTCGGCAGATCTACGTCGAACTTCGCGCGGGCCACGCTGTCGACCCAGTCGTTAAACATCTCGCCTATTGGATATTCACCCGAGCCAGCGCACAGGACGGCGTGCCGGAGCGGATCCTCGTCGCCGAAACCGCGAAGTACTTACGAGTTCGCATGTTCGACGACGACCATAAGGCGGAGTTGGCGGCCCGCGAGTTCGTCGACTTCTGCCGCGGGCGAGCGTGGGTCTTCAGTGACGCCGGCACGGACGCCGCCGGCGAGCCGTTGTACAAGTTCACTCATCGGACTTTCATGGAATACTTCGCCGCCTGTTCGATCACCAGGACCACCGATACTCCCGAGGCGGCGGCCGAACTGTTGAGGCCTCGCATCGCCCGCGAGGAATGGGATGTTGTCGCGCAACTGGTCGCGCAGATCCTCGACCGTCACACCGACGGCGGTGCCGACCGCCTAATCACGGCCCTGCTTGACCGTCAGCCATCGCGATTGACGTGGCGATTCGCCTGCCGGTGCCTCGGGCTGGTCCCGATGTCAGCAAAATTGGTTCGGCGCATCATTAGCGCGGTCGTCGAGCCGATGTTCACCGCCGGCTACCGGCGCGGCGGCGGCCACCTGGCCGTCGCGGCCCTCGAAGCCTACACGGGCCCGAACGGCCAGGCATTCGAAGATCATCTGACTGACATGCTGGACGCGGCGATCACCGCCAATGACATCGAGACCCGCCGCCTGGCGATCAACTTCATCGTCTACGAACGCTACGTGTTCGGAACCTCCAAGGCAGTCGGCGACTACTGGTACACCCGCCTGATGCCGGTACTCGACCAGCATCGGAGCCGCGTGCGAGCCGCGATCGCCGACCATGACGGCCTCCGGAACGTCGCGTTCGCCATCGGGCAGGCTACGGTCGCCGATGTCGTCGGTCATGGTCACGCTGCGTTCTTCAGGAGAGCGAAGAGCCTCGTCGGAAATGTCGTGATCCACGCGCCGATCTGGCAGATCCTGTCCCCATTCATTCCCGGCGGCTACGGCGGCTCGACCACGGTCCTGCGCATGCACGCTGCTGATCTCGCCGCGGAAGTCATCAGATTCGGACGGCCGTGGCCAGTCGACATGCCCAACCCTTCGCCGCCCTTCGCGGACAAGTTCCACATCGCCAACGAAGCGGACGCTTTCACGGACCGCGAGAGGTTCGGCGTCGCCGTCGCCCTGTGCATGCTCGCTGAGCTACAGCCGAGGTATATCGAATCCTTCGTGGAGTCGTACAAGGGCGGGTCTCTTGTCGCGGACCTGGCACCTTTCGTCCTTTGCCGCCAGACTGGGAGAGCTGATCAGCTTGCGGCACCGGATCGGATGGAGCGCGGGGAGCTGATTCTGGACTGGGCAAGACGCAGGAGGAATTTCCTCGACATCGGGTCCTAGTACTGCAACGGCTCACGTGCCCGGCGCAGGTCAGGGGTGAGATGGTCGTTCTGTGCACTCGGCCGTCGACCAGGTCGCGGTCAGGGTCCACCCAAACCACCAACAGCGACCCTCCCAAGCAGGCCAGTTCATGGCTGCTTCCGTGGTCGCGCGGACGATCCCGCCGAGAAAAGGACCTCGACGAGCCGGGATACGTCGAGATCGCCTGGGCGACCGGGATGACTCCTCTGGCGAGTGGAGTGCTGCTAAGTGCAGACCAGGAGCTTTTAACGTCGTCCGTCGACCTATTCACCCACGCGTCAGCCTGGACATCGACCCTAATCGGCCGCTGCGCCACATCCGAGGCCGACGGAACTCGCGCTGTCTCGCCGCGCTGTCCTCGAATCCATCGGAACAGCTTTGCGAGCAAGACCGCCAAGGGGAGGTGGATGGTTGAGGCGGCCGGGATTGTTTGTCGTTGTCGGTGTGGGGTCTCAGGACATGTTTGACGGTTTGTTATCGGGACATGCTTGACGATCGTGCCTGATGGTTGATCTTCTTCTCGGCGTCTATTCGGGTGGCTCGGGGCGGTCGTGGATCAGCAGGCGTTCGTGGAGTACCGCTATCAGGCGGTGCGTGAGGTGCTGGCGGGTTCGTCGATCTCGCAGGTCGCTGCCCAGTACGGGACGTCGCGGCAGTCGCTGCACACGTGGCGGGCCCGGTTCGAGGCTGACGGCAAGCCTGGGCTGGCGGACCGGTCGAGGCGTCCCCGGAATAGTCCGAGTCGGCTGCTACCGGCGGTCGAGTCGTTGATCTGCGAGCTGCGTCAGCAGCATCCGCGGTGGGGCGCGCGGCGCATCGTTCACGAGATCACCACCCAGCAACTGCTCGAGGCGGCGCCGGCCCGGGCGACAGCGCATCGGGTGCTCGTGCGCAACGGGCTGGTCGCCGAACAGGAACAACAACACCCGCGCAATACCGGCGCTGGCAGCGCGAGGCACCGATGCACCTCTGGCAGCTCGACCTGGTCGGCGGGATCCCGCTCGCGGACGGCCGGGAATGCAAAATGGTCACCGGCATCGACGACCACTCCCGCTTCGTGGTGATCGCCGCAGTTGTCGCCGTCCCATCCGGCCGGGCGGTCTGCGCCGCCTTCACCGCCGCGATGCACCGCTACGGCGTGCCGTTCGAAGTGCTCTCAGACAATGGCAAGCAGTTCACCGGCCGGCATCACCGGCCACAGCCGGTAGGGTGATGTTCGAGAAGGTGTGCCGGGAGAACGGCATCCTGCAGCGGCTGACCAAGCCGCGTTCACCCACCACCACCGGCAAGATCGAACGCTGGCACAAGACACTGCGACGAGAACTGCTCGACCACGTCGCCCCGTTCGAATCGCTGGCCGCAGCACAAGAAGCGATCGACGGCTGGGTCCACGCCTACAACCATCAGCGGCCACACCAGTCGCTGGACATGGCAACGCCGGCCAGCCTGTTCCGCCTACACGGGGGCCCACCCGCGACCTCGCAAAGACACCGCCCGGCCCAGACCCGACAGCGCCCGGGCAGGACCGCCCAGTCGCGGAAGCCTTCGAAGTATCGGCGGCTGACGGCGTGGCGGTCGAGTTCGAGACCCGGGTCCCGCCCAGCGGAACGGTCACCGTGGTGTCGGGCAAGCAACAAGTCGACGTTCATCCCGCGCTGGCCGGCCGAACCCTGACCATCTGGGCCGACCAACGCAGCATCCACCTCATCCTCGACGGCCACGTACTGCGCACCGTCTCCTCACGGCTGCGGCCCGCCGACCTGAATTTCCTGCGCATGCGCGGCGCCCGTCCTGCAGGCCCTGCACCTACTGGCGCAGCCCTTCCACGGGTCAACGGCAAGGTCCACCTCGGCGCCGGCCAAGCCATCGAGTTCGACCGCAAAGTCCACCGCGACGGTCACGTCCTCATCGCCGGCGGCAAGACCCAGGTGGGGGTTCGCGCTGGCCGGCAGCACCGTCGTCATGCGTCTCGACGGGCACCTGATGCACGCCATCGCCAACGGCGCCCTCGTCGGCACCTGGCCCTGCCCGCTACCAGCCGATCGGATCGCCAGCCTGCCCGGAGCCCGAATCGCGGCCACACCGCTACCGCCCCCGCCATTACCGCCGGGGTCGATCCAGGCTCAACGCCGCGTCCACGCCAACGGCAGGATCATGGTCAACAAGCAGCGCATCAAGCTCGGCCAGCGCCACGCCGGGAAACTCGTCACCGTCGTCATCGAGGACACCCACTACCGAATCCTGCACGACGACGAAGAACTCGCCATCCGGCCCCGCAAAGACACCACACCGATCACCCGCCTGCACGTCCGCGGCAAAGGCGCCCACCCCACCTGACGACGTCAAGCATGTCCCGACGACAGACCGTCAACGATGTCCTGAGCCCACACAGCGTTTCCCGGTGAGTTTTGCCGAGTCTCAGGACCTGCGTGACGGATCTGTCTCGGGACGTGGGTGACACGTCCGGCTAGGAAGCTGTCGAACGGTGATGCTAGTTGTCGGGCGGCCCAATGGTCGGTTCAGCGCGTTGTTCGGTGCTAGCGTCCGAGCGTGAGTCAGAGCGCGAGCCAGGCGGCGGCATTCTTTCGGGACCTCGCCGTCCATCGCGTCGTCTGGCAGGTCGAGGATGAGCAAGGACGGCCGGCGCCGATGACTGCCAGCGGGCAGCGTGCCATGCCCTTCTGGTCGTCGCGGGCGCGTGCTCAGCGGGCCGCCAACTTGGGGTTCTGGGGCGGAGACCTACGCGCCACGCAGGTTCCCGTCGAAGTGTGGCGAGACACCGATCTGCCCGACCTCGAGACCGAGGGACTGCTCATCGGCATCAATTGGACGGGGCCTCGCCTGGTCGGCTATGAGTTCACCGTCCCGGAAGTCCTCAACCGCATCGCTCACGCTCTTAAGGAAGGTCCCTATGCCGACGGCTGACTCCGTGGTGGTTCCGGCTTACGGGCTTTGAACCGTGTGACCTGCTTTGTCGTGGTGCGCAGAGCCTCGGCGATCAACTGCTCCGCGTCGTAGACCCGGAACGTCGTGTCGCCCTGTTCAACGGTGACGGTCCGACCGGCGTGGCTGATACCGACCTGGATCTTCTGCCGGGCGATGCTGATACTGCCGCGGCAGCTGACTCGCCGTTCGACGCGTCGCGGCTCCGCGGCAGGCGCCGGTGCTGGACCGCCGGGACGAGCGTCGCGGATCCGCGACACTTCGGCCGCGGTGAGCGGGTTGGGCAGCGATCGCAGCATGACGCGGTCTGGACCGAGTAGATGCAGGACGCCGTGGTCGACGCGGACGGTGACGCGTTGCCCGGCGAGGTGGAATCCGACCGGGTGTTGCCGCCCGGCCAGAGCGAGTAAGCCGGTGGCGTTGATCGTTCGTTCGACCTCGACCGCCGTTCCGGGCTGTCGTGGTGCAGAGCTGATCGGTGGCGGCCCGGCCGGTCTGCCACCATCGGCGAGCAGCTGATGCAGCTGGGTGAGGCTCAGCCGGGACGGGACCGTCTTGAGTCGGATCCCGTCGAGCATCAGATGCACGACGGTTGCGTCGGCCCAGAGCGTGATCGAGCGGCCGGCGTGGGCCGGTCCCAGCCAGAACTGCTGTCCGCTGACCGTTAGGTTCCCTGAGCCCGGGACTGTCTTGGTCACTTCAACCGCAACCTCTAGCGGCGCTGCCGGCAGCACGACCGGTGTGGTCAAGGGTTGCCGTGGTGGCGTGACCGGCGTGGGTGGTTCGCCGGCCAAGGAGGCCAGTGACGAGGGCAGCCTCAACGCGATGCCGTCGCCGCCAGCCGGTCTGAACCGATCTGCGGGGAACGCCATATTCAATGCCTGGTGGGGCCGCTCGGTGTTGTAGTGCCGCCGGAACCCGTCGATCGCGGCCTGGGCGTCGCAGACGGAAGCGAAGGGCGGGTGGTCGTCGAGCAGTTCCCGGCGCAGGCTCAGGTGGAATCGTTCGATCTTCCCGGTGGTCGTGGGACTGCGGGGTTTGGTCAGCCGATGGGTGATGCCGTTCTCCCGGCAGATCCGGTCGAACATCACCTCACCGCCACCGGCATTGAACCGGGCGGTGAATTGCTTGCCGTTGTCAGTGAGCAACTCTTCAGGGATGCCGTATTCGCGCAATGCGGCCGCCAGAGCGAGGCAGACGGCCCGGCCGGTGGCCTTCGGAACAACGGCGGCGATGACGCAGAACCGGGAATGGTCATCGACCCCGGTCACCACCTTGGCTTCCCGCCCGTCGGCGAGCAGAACACCGCCGACGATGTCCATCTGCCATAGCTCCATCGGCCGATCGCGTTCCCACCTCACGTAGTCCTCACGGCGGCGACGGCGAGGCCGCTCATCGACCAGACCGTGACGGACAAGCACACGATGCACCGTGATCCGCGACGGAATCGGACCCGGACAACCCATCCGGCCGAGCTCGAACAGCACCCGGCGAGCACCCCACCGCGGATGATTCCTGCGCAGCTCGCAGATCATCGCTTCCACCTCGGGCACGGTCTGCGTCGGTGACGACCGAGGCCGACTCGAACGATCAGCCAGCCCGGCCAACCCTTCCTGCTCATACCAGGACAGCCACCGATGCACCGCTTGCCGGGACACCCCGAACCTCGCTGCCACGTCCGTAACTGTCGATCCGGCCTGCACATCCAAGACGGCTTGATACCGCTGTTCCGTCACGCTGATCTCCACCAACACTCGGCGGAGTGTCACGCAGGTCCTGATACCGATCTGTCACGCAGGTCCTGAGACTCGACACTCACCGGGAAACGCGGCCGTTCCAACTTTCCTTACGAGTTCAAGGCGGCCCGCCAGCGGGCCGCTCGCGCCGCCCAGCAGGGCCGGGCTTAAGCCCCGCCGCCGACGCCTAAACCTTCGGCCCGGCGCCGGCGGTTCCAGCCCGGCGGCAGGCGCGACCCATGACAGGAAGCCCCGGACCGCCGAGGATAGTCCCCGTTCCGGGGCTCTCTCTCTTGGCGGATCATGGTGCCTCTAGCGGGGGCCCTCGTCGTGGATAAGGTGGCACTTCACCTCATCAGCGCAGAGCAGAAATCCCGAGGTAAAGAACGCGGAGGTTGGCTGCTACTTCTTTTTGCTCGTTGTCAAAATCGCCGCCAACGCGATCGGAACTGTGATGCTCACTGGTACGTTAAGAACGTCGGCGGCATCTTGGTGATACGCCGTCATGTCTAGCCACCAAATACAGAAAAGGACGAGTGCGAGGCCGCCAATCGCCTTCCTGGCTGCGGTAGTGTCCGCCCGAGCAGTTGCGGCGCAGAGAGCTTCAGCCCAGATCGTTCGCAGTGATGTTAGCTGCGTCGGATCGAGGTCCCCATCTTCGGGCGCGCAGACCTCAGGCTCCATACTCCCAGTCGCGTTAGCAATGCCGAGCTTCATGTCGGTAAGTGCAGCGCTTAGGTTTAAGTTCGGGAATATCGAGGCGATGTCGAATTTCGGGAACATCGCGGCGGCGTCGATCGTCGGGAACGTGGCGATGGCGCTGCCCTTGGGAAACATGCTCGCCGTGTCGAATTTCGGG
>NZ_KB903303.1 GCF_000379645.1 Paractinoplanes globisporus DSM 43857 | reverse complement strand
AGAGGGTGAGCAGCGGAAGCCGCCACCACCAGCCGAGGGCACGCGGCGGGGCCGCCAGCGAGGCGCTCGGCGGCACGACCGAGCCAGGCGACGGGACGACCGCGCCGGGCGACAGGACGACCGCGCCGGGCGACGGGACGACCGAGCCAGGCGACGGGACGACCGCGCCGGGCGACGGGACGACCGAGCCAGGCGACGGGACGACCGAGCCAGGCGACGGGACGACCGAGCCAGGCGACGGGACGACCGAGCCAGGCGACGGGACGACCGAGGCAGGCGCCGGGCGGGATGGTGGGGCGACCGTGGCCGCGGGCGGGGTGGCGGTCAGCAGGCGGGCGGATTTTGACCAGGCCAGGAAGGCGTCGCCTATCGGGAGCAGGCCCAGGGCGTAGCGGCGGGTGTGCCAGGTGTCGATCGGGACGCCGGCCACCTCGCCGAAGTTGGCCAGGCCGGCAGCCAGGGAGCTGTCGCCCTCTACTCGGGCCGCGCCGAGAGTTACCACCGTGGCGGAGAGGGAGATGCCCAGTGGGAGTGGGCCCGAGTCGACGTCGGCGGGGCCGTCGGTGCCATGCGGGTACTCGCGGATGGCGGGACCCAGGCCCAGCGGGCGGGCCAGGAAGTGGGAGCGGAAGGCCAGATACTGCCCGCGGGCGAAATCCGGGTCGATCTCCGGCAGGAAGCGCTCGATGATGCTCTGGGACGAGCCCCTTGCGCCCGAGGTGGGGGCGCCGGTGTCTACGTCGGTGGTGTGCGGGATCAAACCCGTCGCCGGGTCGAGGTTGACTCGGGCGCCGGCGAGCCAGCGGGTGATCGTGGCGCCATAGCGCGGGGTGGAGAGCTTGTCGTGCAGGGACAGGGAGGCTATGGCCACGGTCGAGTCGACGGGCCACGCCTGGCCGGGGTAGGCGGGCAGGAAGGGCACTGGTGACTGATCGAAGGCGGCGGCCAGCTCGGCCGAGTCGCGCTCGAAGGCCGGGTCGTGGGTGCCGGGCGGCTCCAGCGAAAGGATTCCGCCGCGCAGCCAGTTGAGCCAACCCCGATAGAAGATGCCGTACGCGGGGGACAGCTCGGCGGCGAAGGGAGCGCGGGCCTCGGCCGACTCCAGGAAACCGAGCGCCCAGCGTGCCTCGTCGGCCTCACCCAGGTTGACCGCGGTCAGACCGTACAGGGCGTACAGGAAGAAATACCCCTCGGGGAACTGACTTTGCGCCTCCGCGGCGGCGCCGTCGTTCAGCTCGGAGCGCAGGAACGTCAGCTGACGTCGTACGGACGACGGGGTTTGTGCGGGACCGACCAGCCGGACGGCGCCGATCAGCGCAAGCACGCTGATCATCACGGCGGCGGTGAGCCGCGCCACCCGGCGCATGCGTCGATCTTAGGAAGTACGCCCCACCAGCCTCAGAGCCAGCATCGGGCAGCGGCTCACGGCGTGCGCGGCCGCGTTCTCCAGCGGCGCCGGGACGGCCGGCTCGGCGGAACCGTCGCGGGCCAGCGGGAAGCCCCAGTCGTCCTCGGCCAGCATCTCCTCGAGCAGCTCGGTGCAGAGACCGCGACCGTCGCAGAGCGTCCAGTCGATGTGCAAGCGGGTCATCGCCTACCTCCCGTGGCCAGGCAGCGGCCCGCCAGGTGGGCCGCGACGTCCGCTTCGAAAGTGCGCATGGCGCTGACGATCAGGCGGGCCGTGCCGTCCGGATGCCGGCAGGCGCCCCGGCCGGTGACCAGCGCGGCCAGGCGGGCGACCTCGCCGGGCAGGCCGGGGCGGGGTCGGCGCGCGGCCAGGTCGGCCAGCGTCCAGGCCATCCGGGGCAGGCCGTTGACGCAGGGGCCGCACTGTCCGGAGACCTGGTCGGCGAGGTAACCGGCGATCTTCGCGGTCTCGGCCAGGCCGCACGCGTGGGCCGGGAGCGCGAGCACCACCCCGGCGCCGGGCGAGGCACCGAACGGCGCGAGCGCGGACTGGCTGACCGGCAGCGACAGGTCGGCCGGGACCCAGCCGCCGTGATAGCCGCCGACCAGCACCGCCTGCAGCTCGAAGGTTGGGCCGCCGGCGGCGGCGATCAGCTCGCCCAGCGGCACGCCGTACTCGGCCTCGACCACGCTCGGCCGGGCCACCGCGCCGCTGACCGTGGCGAGGAACGTGCCCGCGGAGAGGAACCAGCCGGGGCCGTGGCGGGCGATCAGGGCCAGGTGGGCGAGCGTCTCGACGTTCTGCACGAGCGTGCCGGTCTCAACCACCCGCACGCGCTTGTCGCTGGGGACCGCGCCGCGGCCGGCGACCGCGGAGGCCGCCGCCGACTCCTCCCCCGCGACGAACGCGTCGGGCGCCACGGTCGGCGTGACCGGCAGCGGGTCGAGGCCTGCGCCGCGCCGATCGGCCAGCACCTTCCGCAGGCCGGGCAGCAACTTGGCGGGCGCGTAGAGATGAGCGGCACGAGCGCCGACGGCGCGCGCGACCAGCTGCAGGCCGTCGAGCACCAGGTGGGGCTGGCGGGTGAGCAGCACGCGGTCCTTGCCGCTGAGCGGCTCGCCCTCGGCGCCGTTGGCGATCACCACCGGCGGCCGGCCCGAGGCGGCGACCGCGCCGAGCTTGCGCCACATCGGGAAGCCGGCGCCGCCGCGGCCGGTGAGGCTCGCGTCCCGGGCCATCCCGATGATCTGGCTGCCGTCCAGCAGCGGGAGGCGGCCGTGCCGGGCCAGGTGGTGATCAAGGGTGCCGTCGCCGGACAACAGCCGGCTCGGCGCCTCGGTCGCGGAGATCATCGGGAAGCCTCCTCGAGGTGGGGGCGCAGGCGGGGGGCGACACGGCGCTCGGCGCGGGCCGGGAAGCGGTCGAAGGTGGCCGACAGTCGCCAGCCGATGGCCGCGGTCACGGCGGCCGCGCAGGTCAGCGAGGTCGCCCAGAGCCACCAGGTGCCACGGTCGGCGCCGTTGCCGAGGCCGTGCAGCAGCGCGACCGGCCAGCAGAGGTAGGCCAGCCAGTGCACGGCGCGCCAGGCCCGGACGCCGAGGCGGTGCCGGAGCAGGCTCGTGATCACGATCGCGGCGAGCAGGTCGAGGCCGAGCGTGCCGAACCCCTGCCACACGGGGCGATAGTTACCGACAAACGGAACTACAACATCAAAAAACCTCAATTGGGCGTACGGGTCGAAGAGCAGACCGATCACGTGGCCGACCAGGAAGACGACGGCCAGCAGGGCCGCATTGCGGTGCACCAGGGAGACCGCGAAACGGGGCAGACCGAAGGCGGGCCGGCCGGAGCGCGCGCCGATGCCGAGCACGACCACGACCGTGAGCAGGACGAGCGCGACGACGCCGGAGCCGCGGGCGAAATACCAGAGCGCGTCCGTCACGACGGCCACCCGCCCAGGCGGAGGATGTCGAGGTCCGGGGTCACGAGCCGGCTCGGGGTGCGGCCGAGCAGATCGGAGGCGGCATGGCCGCGGACGATCGCGGCCGTGCTCAGCGTGTTGGCCCGCAGGCAGGTGAAGGCGGCCACCGAGACCGTGCGCCAGACGGTCGGCGCCGGGCGGCCGGTGCGCGGGTCGACGATGTGGTGCAGGAGCTCGCCGGGACGGCCCCAGGTGCGGCCGGCCGTGCTGGAGGTGGCCAACGCGGCGCCGGCCGGCAGGCGTACGCAATCGCCGGGATCTCCCGGACGGTCCTGAACCAGAATCTGCCAGCCCTGGTCGGTCGGGGCCGGGCCGGCGGTGGCGATGTCGCCACCCAGCGCGACCAGCACGCCCACGTCGAGCCGCTCGGCGACCCGGGCCGCGGCCCGGTCGGCGGCCATCGCCTTCGCGGTCGCGCCCAGATCGAGCAGCACACCGTCCGGCACGGTCAATTCAAGGCCGCGCAGACGCACGGCCCGCCAGTCGGGAGTGGCGAAGACGCGCACCGCCGGGGCCACCCGCCGGCCGGTCAGCGCCGCGAAATCGCGGTCGTAGCCGAGCCCGCAGAGCGCACCGCCCACCGTCGGGTCGACCGCGCCGCCGGTCTCGCGGGCCGCGTCGAGCGCGGCGCCCACGAGGTGAGCCAGCAGCGGGCTGACCGTCACCGGCTCGCCACCCGCCCGGCAGGCCCGGCGGAGCTCGGAGTCGGCGCGGAACCGGCTGCACGCGGCGTCGACCGCGGCCAGCTCGGACCTGACCAGCTCGGTCGCCTCGGGGAGGCGGGACGGGTCGGTGACCACGATCCGGGCGGTGGTGCCCCAGACCGGCCACTGCGCGGTGTCCGCGCGGATCGGCAGTGTCTCGACGAGCGGCATGTCACGACCCTCCCGAGGTGGCCTGGCTGCTGCCGCTGTCGCTGCCGCTGGAGAGCGACGGCGAGTTGTTCGTGGTCGAGGACGTCGACGAGCTGTCGGACGAGGTCGACGTCGACGTCGAGGAATCGGTTGTCGAGGAATTGGTTGTCGAATCGGCGGCGTGGGCGGCCACGCCGACCACCACCGTGCCGGCCACGCTCGCCGCTACCAAGGCGCCCGTGATCAGCGACGCGCGCCGCAGTCCGGTCTCCCGCTTCATCTGCGTGGCACCACCCTTCGTTGACGACACAACGAATCGTGCCCAGCGGGCCTCGCTCTGACCTGTGCGGATCCTTCGCGGTACCTGTGAAGGCGGGCGGTTCGCAAGATTCAACGAAGATCGCGCGGTGTGAGTCGAATGACGCTACCGGCCGGGCCCTCCGGATCCATAAGTTGAATCCCGACGCAGATGACTAAGGAGCTCCCTCATGTCCACGATTCCGCAGCACACTCTCGACGACATCGACCGGGTCAACGCGAGCGGGCTCACGCCCGTCGTCTTCATCCACGGCCTCTGGCTCCTGCCGAGCAGCTGGGACCGCTGGGCCGAGGTCTTCCAGGCGGCCGGGTACGCCCCGATCACGCCGGGCTGGCCGGACGACCCGGAGACGGTCGAGGAGGCCAAGGAGCACCCCGAGGTGTTCGCCGGCAAGACCGTCGGCCAGGTCGCCGACCACTACGCCGAGATCATCGGCAAGCTCGACAAGCAGCCCGCGGTCCTCGGGCACTCGTTCGGCGGCCTGCTCGCGCAGATCCTCGCCGGGCGTGGACTGTCCAATGTGACCGTGGCGATCGACGCGGCGCCGTTCCAGGGCGTGCTGCCGCTGCCGATCTCCGCGCTGCGGGTGGCGTCCGTGGCGCTGAAGAACCCGACCAACTACCACAAGGCGGTCCCGCTGACCTATGAGCAGTTCCGGTACGGGTTCGCGAACGCGGTCAGCGAGGAGGAGGCCCACCAGCTGTTCGAGGAGTTCGCCGTCCCCGCCCCCGGCGCGCCGCTGTTCCAGGCCGCGGCCGCGAACCTCAACCCGTGGTCCGAGGTCAAGGTCGACCACGACAACGCGTACCGCGGCCCGCTGCTGGTCATCTCCGGCGAGAAGGACCACACGGTGCCGCCGGCCATCTCCGAGTACAACTACAAGATCCAGCAGAAGAACTCCGGGGTGACCGAGTTCGCGTCGATCCCGGGCCGTGGCCACTCGCTGACCATCGACAGCGGCTGGCTCGAGGTCGCCAACACGGCCCTGGCCTTCGTGCAGCGCTTCGCCGAGCGCTGAGGGCCCGCCTACAACAAACCGTGCCGCATCGCCGTGGTCACCGCGGCGGTGCGGTCGGCCACGTCCAGCTTGTTGAAGACACGCAGCAGGTGGGTCTTCACGGTCGCCTCGGCGATGAACAGCCGCTTGCCGATCTCGGCGTTGGTCAGGCCGCTCGCCACCAGCCGCAGCACCTCCGACTCGCGCGCGGACAGCGTCGGCGGCGCGGGCTGCCGCACCTGTCGCACCAGCGTGGACGCGACGCTCGGGGCCAGCACGGTCTCGCCCCGGGCCGCGGCCCGCACCGCGTCGGCGAGCTCGGCCGGCGAGGCGTCCTTGAGCAGGTATCCGCAGGCGCCGGCCTCGATCGCGCGCAGGATGTCGCGGTCGGACTCGTACGTCGTCAGCACCATCACCCGGACGCCGGGCACGGTGGCGAGGATGCGCTCGGTGGCCGAGACGCCGTCGCCCTCGGGCATGCGCAGGTCCATCAGCACGATGTCGGGCCGTTCGGCGGCGGCGAGCGCGACGCCGGCGTCGCCCGAGCCGGCCTCGCCCACGACGGCGAGATCGGGCTCGGCGTCGAGCATGCCGCGCAGCCCGTGCCGCACGACGGGGTGGTCATCAACAAGAAGGATCCGAATCACGCCGGCACCTCCAACTCGATGGTCGTGCCCGTGTCCGGGTTGCTGCGGACGGTCAGTGTGCCGTTCACCTGGTCGGCCCGCGCGCGCATGCCGTTGAGCCCGAAGCCGTCGGCCGCGGCCGGATCGAAGCCGCACCCGTCGTCGCGCACCACGAGCCGCACCGACTCCGGCCCGTAGGCGAGCAGCACGGCCGCCTCCCGGGCGCCGGCGTGACGGCGGACGTTCGTGAGCGCCTCCTGGGCCGCCCGCAGCAGCACGACCTCCACCTTGGTCGGCAGCGCGCGTTCGTCCCCGGTCACGCGGACGACCGCCGGCGTCCCCGTCACTTCGGAAAAACGAGCGGCTTGTCGGCGTACGGAATCGGGAAGTGAGCCCTCGGACAACGCGGCCGGCGCCAGCGCGGCGACCAGGGCCCGCGACTCGGCCAGATTTTCCTTGGCCGTGCGAACGGCGAGCGCGAGGCGCTCGTCGCGCAGCGACGGGTCGGCGGCCTGGAGCAACGTGATGATGCTGGTGAACCCCTGCGCGAGCGTGTCGTGGATCTCCCCGGCCAGGCGGGCCCGCTCGGCCGCCACTCCGGCCTCGTGCGACAGGCGTGACACCTCGGCGCGGGTCGCCTCCAGGTCGGCGATGAGCTGGCCCCGCTCGACGTTCTGCTGGATCACCCGCACGATCCAGAAGCCGAGCCAGATGCCGGCGGCCGACGAGATCAGCGCGATGACAAGGTCGGTCCGGAGCATCCCGTGATCGGTGAACAGGTCGACCACCGGGGTGATCAGGTTGACCACGATGACCAGGACGATCGCGGTCCGCATCGGCGCGAGCTGGAAGATCATCGGGATCATCGCGAACAGCAGCCAGGTCGTGAACGGCGTGGCCGTCACCGCGACCGCGAACAGCGCGATCTGCACCAGCAGCAGGGCGAGGGCTCGGCCGTCCTCGGCGTCGTGCCGCACCAGATGCCGGCCGATCGTCACGTGCAGCACGATCATCACGGCGATGGCGCCGGCCGAGATCAGCCGGCGCCACAGGTCGTGACCGTCCGCGAACAGGGCGGCGACGGCGACGATCACCGCGACGATCCCGAAGTAGACGTCCCACCACTGTGAGTAGCGGATGTGAGCCTCAGGGGTCAACGATCCTTCTCGGTCCAGCGGAACGTCACCAGGCACAGCACCAATCCGATCACACACCACGCGCCGAGCACCAAGGCGGTGCGGCCCAGCTCCCATTGGCTGGCCGCCTCGTACTGCTTCATGCTGTCCGGCAGGAACACGTACCGGAAGCCCTGGCTCATCCACTTGACCGGGAACAGCGAGGCGACCGTGATCAGCCAGCTCGGCAGCTGGGTGATCGGGTGGATGAAGACGCCCGAGATGAACTGCAGGGCCACCACCGGGACGTTGAGGATCGCGCCGGCCGTGCGGGCGTGCTTCACGATCGCGCTGACCGCGATGCCGCAGGCCGTGCAGGCGAACGTCGACAGCAGGAACAGCCAGGCGAAGGTCAGCCAGTGCGCCGCGTCCGGGACCGGCATGTCGAAGATCAGGATGCCGACCAGGATCAGGATGGCCGCCTCGGCGACGCTCAGGATCAAGACCAAGATCAATTTCCCCATCACGTACGCCGTGGGCGTGATCGGCGTGCCGTGAAGGCGCTTCAGGGTGCCGTCCTCCCGATCCAGCGCGACGCCCGAGCCCATGGTCACGAAGGCGGTCGAGAGGATCCCGTACGCGATCATGCTGGCCGAGTAGACCTGGCTGGCGCTGACGCCCGTGTCGTCGTAGGAGTCCCCGAAGATCGTGCCGAACAGCAGGAGCAGCATCGCCGGGAACGCGAAGGTGAAGATGACGGCGGTGCGGTCGCGGAGGAACTGGAGGGTCTCGACCCAGCCGCGGGAAAGGCCGTTGGACACGGTCGACGGGAGGGCTACGGCGGCGGTGGTCATCGCCCGGCTCCGATCAGGTTCAGGTAGATGTCTTCGAGGGTCGGACGCGTGACGGTCAGCGTGGACAGATCGGTCTCGGCCTTGACCAGCTGCCGGATCAGGTCGGTGGGGTCGGCCACCTGCTCCTCCCGGAGCATCCCGTTCTCCCGCCAGGCGACCTTCGCACCGGCGTCGGCCCGGCCGCCGAGCGTGGCGGGAGTGCCCTCGGCGACGATCAGGCCGCCGGCCAGCACGGCGAGGCGGTCGGCGAGAGCCTCGGCCTCCTCCAGGTAGTGCGTGGTGAGCAGGATCGTGGTGCCCTCGGCGGCCAGGGCGCGGATCAGGTCCCAGAACTGGCGGCGGGCCGCCGGGTCGAAGCCCGTGGTCGGCTCGTCGAGGAAGAGCAGCTCGGGGCGGCCGACGATGCCGAGCGCCACGTCCAGCCGGCGGCGCTGGCCGCCGGAGAGCGCGCGGATCTTGCTTTTGTGTTTGTCGGTGAGGCCGACCAGGTCGAGCACCTCGGCGGCCGGGCGCGGGCCGGGGTAGAGGCTCGCCACGTGCCGGACCATCTCGGTCACCGTCAGGTCGGCGGCGTCGTCCGTGTCCTGCAGCACCACGCCGATGCGGGCCCGCCAGGCGCGTCCGGCCGTGCCGGGGTCCTCGCCGAGCACCCGGGCGACGCCGTCGGTGCGGCGGCGGTGGCCCTCGAGGATCTCCACGGTCGTGGTCTTGCCGGCCCCGTTCGGGCCGAGCAGCGCGAACACCTCGCCGCGGGTGACGGTGAGGTCGATGCCCCGCACCGCCTCGTGTCCCTTGTAGGTCTTGCGAAGTCCCCTGACTTCAATGGCGTCCATGGATCTGATCGTGCTCGCCGGGGGTGGGCGCGCGCGACGACCGGGCGGCGGTCACCGGCTGTCAACCGTTCGGTGGACGCGGCGCGGGGAGGCGGCCCGCTCAGCCGGCGCGGCCCACTCCGGCTCGGCGGGGGCTCACTCCCAGCGGAACTTCTTGGCCGCGGCGACCACGCAGACCGCGGCCCACACCGAGAGGCTGGCCCAGGAACCGAGCGGCACGGGCTGGTCGTGGGAGAGCGTGGCGCGCAAGGCTTCGGCGTGCGCGGCCAGCGGCAGGAACTCGGACACCCCGCCCGGCGCGGCGAACATGATGCCGCCCGCGGCCAGCATCAGGACGTAGATCAGCGTCGCCAGGCCGGTCGTCGTCTCGGGCTTGAGCACGCTGGCCAGCAGCAGGGCCAGGCCGCTGTACGCCGTGGTCGCCAGCACGGTCACGCCGAGCGCCGGGAGGATCTGGGTCACGTGCGGGTGCCAGCCGACCGCCACGCCGACCGCGGCCAGCACGACCAGTTGCAGGACGATCAGGGCCAGCACCGCGGCGGTCTTGGCGAAGAGCAGGCCGGGGCGGCTGAGCGGAGAGGCGCCGAGTCGCTTGAGGACGCCGTAGCTGCGCTCGTACCCGGTGGTGATCGCCTGCCCGGTGAAGGCGGTCGACATGACGGTCAGCGCGAGCACGCCGGGAACCACGTAGGCCAGCCGGTCGCCGCCGGGGACGTTGGTGACATGGGTGAGGCCCGCCCCGAGCAGAACCAGCAACGGCACGCCCATGGCCAGGACGACGGCCTCGCCGCGGCGGGCGGTGAGCAGCAGTTCCATGCGGATCTGGCTGCGGAGGATCGCCTTGGTGGTATTGCGCGCGGGGGCGGGGGCGAAGGTGGTCATCGGCCGGCTCCTGCCTTACCGGTCGTCAGTTGTTCCGCGGTCAGCGCCAGATAGACGTCCTCGAGCGTGCGGCGGCGGGTGTTCACGGCCGTCACCTGAGCGCCCTCGCGGGCGAACCAGGCGAGCACCGACGCGATCGCCGCCGCGTCCAGCGTTCCGGCGATCGTGTACTCCCCCGGGGTCGCCTCGGTGACTTTGAACGGGACTTCTGGTTTGAGGCCGGCTTCCGCGCGTACCTCCAAATGGTCTATGCCCGCCGCGGCCGTGAGTTGCGCGGGGGTGCCGGTTGCCGCGACCCGGCCCTCTCGCATGATCACGACGTCGTCGGCGAGGCGTTCGGCCTCGTCGAGCAGGTGGGTGGTGAGGAGGACCGAGACGCCGTCGGCCCGCAGTTCCTCGATCAGCTGCCAGGTGGTGTGGCGGGCCTCGGTGTCCATGCCGGCGGTGGGCTCGTCGAGGAAGACCAGCTCGGGGCGGCCGACCAGCGCCACCGCGAGGGACAGCCGCTGCTGCTCGCCCCCGGACAGGCGCCGGTAACGCGTCTTGGCCGTTTTGTGCAGGCCCAGACGATCCATCAGCGTGCCGGGATCGATCGGGTTGGCCGAGAAGGACGCGAAGAGGTGGAGCAGCTCGCTCGCGGTGGCCCACGGATACATACCGCCGGACTGGAGCATGATGCCGAGCCGCGGCATGAGCTCGTCGTGGTCGCGGATCGGGTCGAGGCCGAGGACGCGGCACGCTCCCTCGGAGGCCGCGCGGAAGCCCTCACAGACCTGCAGCAGGCTCGTCTTGCCGGCGCCGTTGTGCCCGAGCAGGGCGAACACCCGGCCGCGCGGCACGGTCAGCGACACGCCGTCGACCGCGGTCGTGGCGCCGTAGCGCACGACGACGTCCCTAACCTCGACCGCGTCGTCACTCACTCGAGACCCCCTTCCGCCCTGGCAACCTTACGTGCCGGTTTCTGACACCCCGCTGAGGGCGTCCCGGGGATGGCCGACCTCACTCTGCCCCGTCGGTAGGGTGCTCGCATGAGCGTGGTGGAGATCTACACCGATGGGGCGTGCGTGCCCAACCCCGGCCCCGGCGGCTGGGGTGCCGTGCTGCGTTACGGCGGCAAGGAGCGGGACATGTGCGGCGGTACGGCCGAGTCCACCACGAACAACCGCATGGAGCTGCTCGCGCCGATCAGCGCACTGGAGGCGCTGACCCGGGCGCCGATGACGGTCAAGCTGTACACGGACAGCACGTACGTGCGGAACGGCATCACCAAGTGGCTGCCGACGTGGAAGGCGAACGGCTGGCAGACCTCGGCCCGGCAACCGGTCAAGAACGTCGACCTGTGGCAACGGCTGGAAGCGGCGGTGATCCGGCACGACGTGCAGTGGCACTGGGTGAAGGGGCATGCCGGTCACCCCGAGAACGAGCGGGCCGATCGGCTGGCGGCCCGCGGGTTGCAGGAAGCGCTGGCGAAGCAGCTCACCTAGACAATTCACCCAGCGCCCGCACGAACGCCTCCCGGTCGCTCGCCTCCTGCAAGATCAGCTCCTCGGCCGCCCGGATGTCGGCCTGGATCGCCCCCTGCAGCCGGCGCCCCTCCGGCGTGAGCCCGAGCAGGCGCACCCGGCGGTCGGCGGGGTCGGGATCGCGCTCGATGAGCCCGCGTTTCTGCAGGTCGT
The DNA here is from genome assembly GCF_000379645.1 of Paractinoplanes globisporus DSM 43857. Lineage (GTDB taxonomy): Bacteria > Actinomycetota > Actinomycetes > Mycobacteriales > Micromonosporaceae > Actinoplanes > Actinoplanes globisporus. The sequence goes on along the minus strand of NZ_KB903303.1, from coordinate 201,747 downwards.
CGAGGATCGGGATGAGGCGCGTCTTGTCGGCGCCGATCGCGGCGGCCAGCGTGGCCTGAGCACGGGCCGGCCCGTCGCGCAGGCCCGTGAGCACGACGTAGGCCCACATGGTCACCCCGTGCCGCTCCAGGATCGGCTGCTCCATGGCGAGCAGGCGGCGCCCCAGCCGCATCACCATGGCCCCCAGATCGGCCCGCTCGGTCTCCGCCACATCCGGCATCTTCCTCCGCTTGCCAAGTCGTAAGCACATGTAGATGATAAGCACATGCATACAGATCTGATCGCCCTGGACGCCATCGCCGTGCGCGAGACGGTCCGGCTGTCCGCCGGCCTGACCGCGGACGATCTCGAACGACCCACCCCCTGCGCCGGGTGGGACCTGCGCATGCTGCTCACGCACATGACGGTCCAGCACCGCGGCTTCGCCGCATCGGCATCCGGGCAGGGTGCCGACCTCAGCTTGTGGGATCTGCCGCCGGCCGAGGAGATTTCCGATCCCGTACGTGGATACGCCGCCTCCGCCGAGCTCGTCCTCGCCGCCTTCTCCGTCCCGGGTGTCCTCGATCGGGAGTTCGCGCTCCCCGAGATCAGCACCTCCCGGACGTTCCCCGGCCGGGTGGCGATCGCGTTCCACCTGGTCGACTACGTCGTGCACGGCTGGGATGTGGCCACCGCCGCGGGCCTGCCGTTCGCCCTGCCGGAGGCGGTGATGGCCGCCGCCTTGCCGATCGCCCGAGCCGTCCCCGACGGCCCGGACCGGCTCGCGCCCGGTGCCGCCTTCGCTCCCGCGCTCCCCGTACCGCCGGCGGCCGATCCGCTCTCCGAGATCCTTCTGCTGCTCGGCCGAAAAACTGTCGGAGGGTCCTGATAGCAAGGACCCATGACTCTGAAGTTCGGTGTGATCCTTCCGGGCGGCACCGCGCGCGAGCAGCTCGACCAGGCCGTTCTCGCCGAGCGCGCGGGGTGGGACGGCGTCTTCGTGTGGGAGGCGGCCTACGGCGTCGACGCCTGGTCGCTGCTCGCCGCGATGGCCGCCCGCACCACCCGCGTCCGCCTCGGCACCATGCTGACGCCGCTGCCCTGGCGACGACCGTGGAAAGTGGCGAGCCAGGTCGCCACCGTCGACCAGCTCTCCGGCGGGCGCGTCGTGCTGGGCATCGGCGTCGGCGCGCTGACCACCGACCTGCCGCTGACCGGCGAGCAGACCGGCCTGCGCGAGCGGGCCGCCATGATGGACGAGGGCATCGACCTGATGCGGGCCCTGTGGTCGGGTGAGCGGTCATATCACGGCGCCCACTACGACTACGAGACCGACCGCGACGACCTGTCCGACGTGGTTCGCCCGGTGCAGGAGCGCATCCCCATCTGGGTCGTCGCCATCTGGCCCCGCCTCAAATCCATGCGGCGAGTCCTCCGCTGCGACGGCGTGATCCCCGGCCACGAGCCCAGCACCGAGGCCGTCCGCGAGATGCGCGCCTGGCTCTCGGCACAGGGCGCCCCGCCCACTCTGGACGTCCTGGCCGAGGGCGAGACCCCGGCCGACGACGGCGCCCGGGCCACGGCGCTGGTCGAGCCCTGGGCCGAGGCCGGCTGCACGTGGTGGATGGAGACGCGCTGGGAGATGCCACACCACTCCCCCGACCGCATGGCCGAGATCCGGGCCCGCATAGCCGCCGGCCCACCCGCCCTGTCCGGGAGCCGATCGTGATCAGCCCGTTCGAGGTGCGCATCGACGCGGAGGTGATCGCCGATCTACGGGCCCGGCTGCATCGCACACGGTGGCCCGAGGAAGCCACGACGCCGGGTTGGGAGCAAGGCACACCATTGGCGTACGCGAAGGGTCTGTGCTCGTACTGGGCCGACGGCTACGACTTCGCGGCCGCGCAGGAGCGCCTCAATCGGCATCCGCAGTTCCGCACGGTGATCGACGAGCTGGGCGTCCACTTCGTTCACGTGCGCTCGGCCCGCTCCGACGCGACACCCCTGCTCCTCACGCACGGCTGGCCCGGGTCGGTGGCCGAGTTCGCCGAGGTGATCGGGCCGCTCGCCGATCCGTCCGCGGGTGAGCCGGCCTTTCACGTGGTGTGCCCCTCGTTGCCGGGCTACGGGTTCAGCGACAAGCCGGCCGGTCCGGGGTGGACGGTGCACCGCATCGCCGACGCGTGGGCCGAGCTGATGACCCGGCTCGGTTATCGGCGCTTCATCGCACAGGGACACGACTGGGGCACCAGCGTCAGCACCGCCCTGGCCGTCCGGCACCCGGCCCGGCTGATCGGCATCCACCTCATGCCACCGCTGGTCGCGCCCGACCCCGCCACCCTCGACGATCTCACCGAGGCCGAGCGCGCGGCGATCGCCGATCTGGCCGAGGCCGCCTCCGGCGACGGCTACTCGTTCGAGCAGTCCACGCGGCCGCAGACGATCGGCTACGCCCTGGTCGACTCGCCCGCCGCCCTCTGCACCTGGATAGCCGAGAAATTCCACGCATGGAGCGACGGCGACGTCGACCGCGACCGATTCCTCGACAACCTGATGCTCTACTGGGTGCCCGCCACCGGAGCGTCCGCCGCCCGGCTCTATCGCGAGAGCTTCCCCGAGGTGCAGGCGCTGTTCCGCGACGGCGCCACCGACGTCATCCGGGTGCCGACCGCCTGCTCGGTCTTCCCCAAGGAAAACCCACGCCCGTCGCGCCGGTGGGCGGCCCGCCGCTTCCCCGACATCCGCTATTGGAACGAGCCGGCCCGGGGAGGCCACTTCGCCGCGTTCGAACAGCCCACGCTCTTCGTCGCCGAGATACGGGCCGCCTGGCGACCCGCGCCGCCGTGACGTGCTCAGGCCTGCTGGCGTACCCAGGCGGCGCAGTATTTGTCCACCACGCGGAAGGGCTGGTGGTAGGCCTCCTGGGCCGCGGCGTCGTAGCTTTCGTCGCGCAGGAGCACCAGGCGTACGAAGCGGAACATGTTGGCCTGGCCGTACTTCTTGGCCATGCAGTCGACCGCGAAGTGGCTCAGCCCGTAGTAGGCGTCGCCCTCACGCAGGGAGGCGTCGTCGCCGGGCGCCACCGGGATCATCGACGTGGGCTGCTTGCGGCGGATCGCCCACTCGACGCTGGGGCGGCGGTAACTCTGCGTCGCGTGCTTCGGCGACCATCCGATGTACTCGGCCACGCCCTCGCTCAGCCATTGGTTGCGCAGGTGGAAGGTCTCCGAGCCGGTCAGCGTGATCACGTGGCCCAGCTCGTGCTGCAACGTCACACGGAGTTCCTCGGGCGACTTCAGCTCGCGCACCCGCACCACGACGTCGTAACCGGACTGGCTGATCGGGACCGCGTAGCCGACCGCCCAGTCCTCCATGCCGCCGAACCAGCTGTTCCACTGCTTCTCGCCGGCCAGGTAGATCCGGTACTTCGCCTGCTTGGCGAGCAGCATCGTGGCGAACGGCTCGTCCGCGGCCGCGGCCTGCTCCGCGATCGGCAGCACGGTGGGCAGGAAGGACGCCTCGCTCTGGTCGGCGCCGAGGATGACGTGCCGCCCCGGCGCGAGCACGAGCTTGCCGTCCTGCCACGGGGTGGGCTCGGCGTTGTTCGAGTCGGGCTTGTCGGCCACGGCGGTGATCACGAACTTCCCGCCGATCGCCTTCATGGTCAGCGCCTGGTTGATCGACGGCGGGTACCCCACGGAGCAGGTGTCGCCCCCGAAGCAGTAGTCGGTGCGAACCGGGAACGTGATCGCCGCCGGATCCTTCTTGTCCGCCGCGCTGATGCCCGGCGTGTAGGTGTACCGCGTGACGCCCATGGTCCGCATCAGCCGATAGATCGCCTTGTAGCGCGCCACGAGCTGCGCGTTGCCCGGATCGACGGCCGCCATCCACCCGCCTTCGTCGCCGTCGACGAGCGCCCCCGCGTGCAGCTTGAGCGCCATGATCGCCCGGTCGAACGGCGCATCCGAGGCGGCCGGATAGCTGTAGACGCTGGCCGAGGGCGTCGGCTTCTCCATCACCTGTACGCCGCCCCCACCCCCACGCCGCGCGTCCTGCCCACGCTGCGCCACCGCAACCAGCAGCGCCGCAAACGTAACCACCAAAATCACGACAAACGCCACAATCCGCCGCCCCCGCCCCCGCGACGCGTCCGCAGGAAGCGCCGGCGGCCAGGTGCCGCCCCAACCGGGGTAAGGGCCGCCGTATCCCCCGGCCGGCACACCAAATCCGCTGGCCGGCGCACCAAATCCGCTGCCCGGCCCACCAAATCCGCTGCCCGGCACACCAAATCCGCTGCCCGGCACACCAAATCCGCTGGTCGGGGCGGCATATCCGCCGGCCGGCACGCTCGGCCCGCCCGCAGGCCACCCACCCTGGCGAACCGGCCAGCCGCCCTGCGGCAGAGGCCACCCAGGCGGCGCGCTCGGCCCTGCCGCCGCGACGGTCTGCGCTGGCAACGCGGGCGCGCTCGAGCCGGCCGCCGCCGTCACGCTCGGGCCGACCAGCGCCGCCGACCCCGGGCCGACCGCTGCCGTCACGCTCGGGCCGACCAGCACCGCCGACCCCGGGCCGACCGCCGCCGTCACGCTCGGGCCGACCAGCGCCGCCGCGCTTGGGCCGACCGGTGCCGCCGCCGCGTTGTGCGGGTCTGGGGACGCGGTGAGTTGGTCGGCCGCCTCTCGGGGGGCCGGGATCGTCGGCTTGGTTTTAACGTCTTTGTCGTCCCGCAACGTTCTCCCCCGGCGGAGCCGTGCCTGGGCCGCTGCCAGGCGGCCGCCGGTTCGTTCCCGGCCACGGGACAGTACACGCGTTTCGGGTCGGGGGAATCATCACCTCCGGTGGGGTCAGAGGGCGGTCCAGGGGCGGAGTTTCTCGGGGTTGCGGACTGCCCAGATCTGGGTGATGTGGTCGTCGACGATTTCGAAGGCCATGACCGTTCCGGTGACGCCGCCCTGCTGGAGGACGAGGCCGGGCTGGCCGTTGACCGTGCGCTCGAGCATCGTCAGGCCGGGGGCCTTGGAGGCGACCTCGATCAGGCCGCGCACGATCGCCTCGGCGCCGACGATCGGGACCAGCGTCGCCTGGACCATGCCGCCGCCGTCGGCCGTCGCGGTGGCGTTCGGGTCGAGCAGGGCGATCAGGCCGTTGATGTCGCCGGCCTCCCACGCATGCTTGAACTCGCGGACGACGGCGCCGCTGCGGCTCGACGGTGCGGTCGGCGGCGGCGCCGCGCCCACTCGGCGCCGGGCCGAGGAGGCCAGCTGACGGCACGCGGCGGGGCTGCGCCCGACGATCTCGGCGACTTCGGCGAACGAGTACCGGAAGACGTCGTGCAGGATGAACGCGACCCGCTCGGCCGAGGTCATCGACTCGAGGACGACGAGGAAGGCCATGTTGACCGACTCGTCCAGCGTGACGCGGTCGGCGGGGTCGGCGGGGGCGCTCGCGGTGGCCCACTCCGAGTGTTCGGGAAGCGGTTCGGGGATCCACTCGCCGACGTAGCGCTCGCGTCTCTTGCGGGCCGACCCGAGCAGGTCGAGGCAGATGCGGCTGGCGACCGTGGTCATCCAGGCGTCCGGGTTCTCGATGGCGTCGCGTTGCGCCGGGGCAAGGGCATACCAGCGGGCGTACGTCTCCTGCACCACGTCCTCGGCGTCCGCGAGGGACCCGAGAAGGCGGTACGCCACGTTGATCAGCTGCCGTCGTTCGCTCATGACCTCTTCCACACCGGTTCGACGAAACGCCACCCCGACTTGTGAGGCGGCGGCACGCACCACAAATCTGCCGCCCGCCTCACAATCCGGAGCCCTGTCTCGTCGGGGTTCGCATGAACATCGCTCTGTGGATCATCGCCGCCGTCCTCGCCGTGCTGTTTCTGGCCAGCGGCCTGCAAAAACTGACGCAGCCGTACGAGAAGCTGGCCAAGACCATGCGCTGGGCGGACAAGCTCGGGGCCACGGCCGTGAAGGCGATCGGCGTGCTGGAGGTCCTGGCCGCGGTCGGCCTGATTTTGCCCGCCGCGCTCGGCATCGCCCCGGTGCTGGTGCCACTGGCCGCCACCGGTCTCGTGCTGCTGATGGCCGGCGCGATCATCACGCACCTGCGCCTCGGCGAGACACAACCGCTGGCCATGAACATCGCCCTGCTGGTCTTGGCAGCGGTGGTCGTGTGGGGGCGTTTCGGCCCATACTCGTTCACCTCCTGACAACTCTCCCGCAGACTCAGGCCAGGCGTGGCAGGTAGGCCGACCAGACCTTTTTGGGGACGCACATGCGCCAGGCGTCGAGGACCAGCTCGGTCATCTGATCTTCGTCTAGCTCGGACATCCACGCCTGAACCCAGTTGAAGCGCATGTCGGACTGGCGGGGCAGATGGAAGGTGCCCGGGTCGGCGGTGACCAGGGCGAGGCGCTCCTCCTTGGGGAAACCGAAGCCCATCACGGTCTCGTCGCGGGAGAACGCGACATAGACAATCTTGCCGACCCGGAACTTGATGCGGTCTCGGATCAGATGCTCCTCGCTGCGCGGCAGATCGCGGCAGACCGCGCGCACATCATCGACGGTGACCATGCCCGAAACCTACGCCGGGGGTACGACACTTTCCGGCCGATGATCAGGACTGACGCGGCTTGGGAAGCGAGACGCGGGTGGCCGGATCGTCGGGCAGCGCGGGAGTGTCGCGCACCTTGGCCCGGAAGACCCGGTCGGGCGGCAGCCGATAGGTGGGCGCCTGCACGAGCTCGTCGGGAACGGTGTGCTTGCCGGTCACGTCCGGCCCGGCCGCGGGAGCAGAGGCAGGAGGGGAAGCAGGTGCCGGAGGGGAAACAGGCGTAGGAGGGGAAGCAGCGGCGGAGGGTGGGAAAGCACGCCGATGCAGGGAATCGGGCGCGGTCGAGGGCCGGATCGGGCGCGGAATGTGAATCGAGCCCCGGTCGGCAGGAAGTGGCTCGGCACTGCCGACCAGCCTCGGGTCGGGAAACGGCCGGTAGACCACGCCGCCGTATGCGGCCGGCTCTCCGATGATCTGAGGCGGTGCCGGCGGTGGCACAGGGAAGCCGAGCGACGTCGCCTCGCTCTCCGACGGCGGCGCCGAGCGGCGGCCGATCGGCGCCGGATCGGCACGGCGCAACTCCGGGGCGGGCGGTCCGGACCAGGCCGGATCGCTCACGGCCGAATCGGACGAGTCCGCAACGGGCGGGGGCGAGAGTGCGCCGGCGGGCAGGGCAGAAGGCTCTTCCACCAGGGCGCCGTCCACGAACGGCGGGGCCGACGGGCGGGCCCCCCGGCGCGGGCCGATCAGGCGGGCGGCCAGGCTGAAGATGCTCCGGGTGGCGGTGTCGTAGCCGTCCCGGTAGGCCTCCTCCCGGTCCTGCTCCATCTGACTGCGCTGGTGGAGCCGGCCCACGGCGTAGGCCGTGCAGGCCACGAAGACGGCCAGCAGGATGAAGACCAGAGCGGAGTTGCCGGGGGCGGTCATGGCCTCGATTGTGGCCAAGTTGATCGACAAACAGCTATGGCCCGTTTGACGTACCCCGATCGAATGAGGTCGCTGCTCAGGACAGGCCCGCGACCCAGGCGGCGATCTGGGTACGGCGGGAAACACCGAGCTTGGTGCGGATGTGCTCGACGTGCGCGGCCGCCGTCTTGGGGGCGATGGTCAGCTCGGCCGCGATCTCCCGGTTGGTCATCCCGGCCGCGACCAGGCGGGCCACCTCGAGCTCGCGCGCCGACAAACTCGCCGGCGCGGAAGGCGAAGAGGGCAGCGCGGGAAATACCGGCCGGGAAAGGGGCACGACGGCCTCCCGGGGCAGGAGGTTCGCGGGCACGGGCGCGCCTGCCGAGGCGTACACCTCCTTGGTCTTGATCTGGAATGCCGTGGCCTCGGCCGGTTTGCGACTGCGCAGGGCGCAACGCGCCTGGTCGGCGAGCGCGGCCGTGCCCTCCCAGAAACGCCGCCGGCCGCTCCAGAACGCGGCCGCCGTCGCCAACTCGTCGCGGGCCTTGCCGGTCTGTCCCTCGTGGAGGTGCACCAGGCCACGCCCGTGCACCAGGGCGCCGAGCGTGCCGGGAATGCCCCGTTCGCCGACCAGCTCACCGCTGCGCGTCAGCCACTCGCGGGCCGCCGTGCTCCCGGATCGCGCGAGGTGGGCGCGTACGCCGGTGATGACGTACGGATAGAGGTAGGCGGCGTCGCGCACCCGGGCCGACGCCTCATAACCCTCCTCGCAGCGGGCGATCGCCGTGTCCAGGTCACCGCACTGCAGCGCCACCTCTGCCAGGCCCCACCAGGCCGGCGACAGGCGCTGCAGCTCGCGCATGCCGGCCGCGAGCGACGCCGCCTCGGTCAGGTGCTCCACCGCGGTGGCCGGAGCGCCACGGCCCATCGCCACATAGCCGAGCACGTGCAGAGCCGTGATGCGGGTGGTGATGCTACCGCCGTCGGCCAGGGCCTGGCGGGCCGCCGACTCCGCGCCGGACCAGTCGCCGACGGCCCACAGCACGTGCCCGAGATGAGCGATCAGATAGTTGCGATCGTTGAACTGTTCAACCCTTTCCGCGTACGCGATGCCGTCGCGCAACCACCGGAGGGCCTGCTCGTACTCGACCAGCATGGACAGGCTCGAGGCGAGCATGCGGTAACCGCGCGCGGTCTGACCTTCGAAACGCCAGGCCGACGCCCGTTCGATCGAGCCCTCGAGCAGTGCCCGGCCCTCGTCGATGCGGCCCGCGAAGAGGAACACCGCGCCGAGCGTGGCGTCCAGATTGCACCGCATGGCCCGGTCGCAGTCCTCGACGGCGATCGAGCGGGCGAACTCCCCGTCCTCGATCGCCTCGGCCAGCCGACGATCCAGCATGTACGCCGCCGCCAGCGCCGCGTGGATGTTGGCCCGGACCTCCTTCGCCGGGTCGTCCGTGCGGAACGCGATCAGCGGCAGCGCGCCCCGCAGCATCGCTGCCCGCTCGTCCAGGCCGGCGCCGAGCAGGTGCCGCGCGGCCACCCAGTCGGGCACGAGCGCCGCGGCGGCCAGCGGATCGTCGAGCTGGAGGCGCAGCCGGTAGGCCGCCTCGTAGCAGGACGCCGCGCTCGCGTTGTCGTCGACCGCCGCCAGCTCGGCGGCGAGTGCCGTGAGCAGCGCCGCCCGGTCGGCCGGCGGAAGCGTCGCCGGCGCGGTGCGCTCGGCCCGCCGGTACAGCTCGACGGCCTCGCGATGGGCCGACATGCCGGCCGCCTCGACGGCGGCGGTCATCGCGTGGCCGAAGGCCGGCTCGGGCAGCTCGGCCCGCTCGAACTGGTCGCTCACGAAGGCCGCCGGGAAGGAGGCGGATACGGCGGCCGCGGCGGCTCGCGCGTGCAATTCCCTTCGACGGTACGGGGTCAGGTCGGCGTAGAGCGCATCCCGGATCAGCGCGTGCCGGAAGTCGAATGTGGACCGGTCCGGATGCGGCTGCACGAAGAACCGATCGGCCAGTTCCCGCAGCCCGTCGTCGACGGCGGCCGGACCGTCGCCGGTGATGGCGGCGAGCAGATCCAGATCGAACGACCGCCCGAGTACGGATGCCACACCGGCCAGTTCCCGCGCGGGCGGCGACAGTTGCTCGGCTCGGGACAGCACCGCGTCGGCCAGCGTGTCGGGCACGCTCTCCCGCGCCGCCAGGAACTCCTCGACGTGCAGCGGGATGCCGTCACTGCGCGCGAACACCGCACCCGTGACGGCGCCCGGCAGCGCACTCCCGGTGATGGCCGACGCCATCGCGGCCGTGTCCTCGATGCTGAGCCGGCCGAGCCGGACCTCCTCCGCGTGGCGCTGCGTCAACAGCCGGCTGCGCCAGGCCCGCATCGGCACCCGCGGATAGAGCTCGTCGCTGCGGTACGTGCCGACCAGCAGCAACGGCAGCGTCGACGCCCGCCGGCCGAGCCGCCCGAGCACGTCGAGCGTCACGTCGTCGGCCCAGTGCAGGTCCTCGATCGCCACGAGCAGTGGTCCCGACGCCGCGGCCGCGATCATGTCGGTCAGGTCGGACACCAACAGCCGGCGCTGACGCTCGGCATCACCGTCCGCGAACTCCCGCAGCCGTCGCGCGACGCGGGCGCCCACCTCCGCGATCGCCGCGCACCGCCGCAGCTCGGACCCCAGATCGGCCAGCAGCCCGCCGGCCACCTCGGCATCGCCCGGAGACGCCCCGGCGGTGATCACGGTGAAGCCCTCGGCCCGCCGCACGATCTCCGCGAGCAGCCGCGTCTTGCCGATCCCCGCCTCGCCGGCCAGGAACAACAGCTCGCCGCGCCCCTCGGCCGCGGACGCCAGCCGACGCTCGGCGAGCGCGACCAGATCGTCGCGCCCGACGAGGATCGGACTGCTCAGCGCGCTGTCCACGCCGCGACTTTAGGTCACCGCACCGCCTCTTCCTAGGTGCAATGACCGATGTCCGACTGCTCCGGCCCGGGCAGTCTTCCCCTGTCAGGACCAGCGCAAACAGAGGAGCCAGCCATGGCCAGGTTCATGGACGTACACAGCGGATTCATCGGCGTCACTCCCGAGCAGCTCGCCGAGGCGCACGAGGCCGACCTGAAGATCGAGGGCGACGAGGGCGTGCACTTCGAACGAGCGTGGCTCGACCCGGAGGCCGGCAAGGTTTTCTGCCTCAGCACGGGCCCGAGCAAGGAAGCGATCATGCGGATCCACGAGCGGGCGGGACACCCGACGACCGAGGTCTACGAGGTGACCGCCGAGGTCTGATCAACGACCGCCGGCCGGCCCGGACTTTGGCGGAAGTCCGGGCCGGCCGGGTTGCCCTCAGGAGAACGGCCACCACCAGTGCCGGTGCTTCTTCTTTTTGGGCTTGGGGGCGGCGGTGGTCGGTTTCGCGGTGACCGAGGGGGACACCGTCGCCGACGCCGACGCCGAGGGTGCACCAGATGGGGGCGTGCCAACCGGAAGGCGGGGTTCCGCCGCTCTCCTCGGTGCCGGACGGGTCGATGGCAACGGTCAGGTCACCTGGATGCCGCGCAGGAAGTTCTGGTCGGTGATCCCCGTCGAGTACAGCGAGTAGTTGCCGTCGCGGAGTCAGGATCCGGCATGCGAGCCTCCCAGGTCGGGGTATCGACCTGGAGCGAACCAACGGGGACGAGCCACCACTGTCGTGACGCTGTGCGAAACATAAGGATGCGTAAATGGGTTTGTCACCCACCGAGATGGTGGCGCCACTTGCCGGATAGGCAAAAGCGACATCGATGTCATACTGTGAGCCGATCCCGACCGACGAGACCTCGGAGAGCCATGTCCGCCGACGATGCCAACGTCCGCCGGCCGACGTTGACCGAGGTGGCCGCGCTGGCGGGGGTCAGCCTAAAGACGGCCTCCCGCGCGCTGAACCGCGAGCCGAACGTCGCGCCGTCGACCGGGCGCCGGGTGCGCGATGCCGCCGACATGCTCGGGTACCGGCTCAACGGGATCGCCCGCGAGCTGCGCCGGGGCGCGACCAGCTCGCTGGTGGGGCTGGTCAGCGGCGACCTGGCCAACCCGTTCTACTCGGCCGTGGCCAGCGGCATCGAGCGTGAGCTGCGCCAGCACGGCCTGCTGCTGATCACGGCGAACAACGACGAGGACGCCGAGCTCGAGCGCAGCCTGGTCGACGCGTTCCTGGAGCGCCGGGTGCGCGCCCTGCTGGTGATACCGAGCGGCGACGACCACGAGTACCTGGCCATCGAGGGCAACCGGGGCGTGCCGTTCGTCTTCCTGGACCGGCCGCCGGACGGGCTGGCCGCCGACGCCGTGCTGATCGACAACGCGGGCGGCGCCCGCTCGGCCGGCGAGCACCTGCTGGCCGGCGGCCACCGGCGGATCGCCCTGGTGGCCGACCTGGCCCGGATGGCACCGCAGCGCGGCCGGATCGACGGGTTCGTCAGCGCGATGCACGCCGCCGGCAACGAGGCGTGGGAGCCGTACGTGCGCACCGATGTTCACGATGTGCGCCACGCCGAGCGGACCGTCCGCGAGCTCGTCGTCCTCGATCCGGCCCCGACGGCCATCTTCACGACCAACAACCGGCTCACCACCGGCGCCCTGCGCGCCCTGCGTGACCTGGACACACCCCCGGCGCTGGTGGGATTCGACGACTTCGATCTCGCCGACGTGCTCGGCACGACGGTGGTCGCGCACGACATGACCGCGATCGGGCGGGAGGCGGCGCGGCTCGCGTACGAGCGCATAAGCGGGCATACTGGCCCGGCTCGTACGATCGTCATCTCGACGTCGATCATTGCCCGCGGCTCTGGTGAACGCTCACCACGGTGAGCCCGGGGCAGTGTGAACGTTCACCACCGTGACCACAAAGGTTCGCACGTAACGACACGGAAACAGGCGTTGACACGTGTGCGGTTGAGGCGGCACGGTACTCCCCGACGTATTTGACAACGATGTCAATCTCTCGATGGGAGATAATCATGCGCTTCACCCGACGTGCCGCAGTGGCCGTTGTTGGTGTCGCCGCGCTGCTGGCGGCCTCGGCCTGCGGGTCGAGCGACGGCAGCAGCGGCGGGGGCTCCGGCTCCAAGAAGGTGGAAGTCTTCACGTGGTGGGCCGACGGCGGCGAGAAGGCCGGCCTCGACGGTCTCGTCGCGCAGTTCGGCAAGGACTGTGCCGGCCAGGAGTTCGTGAACGGTGCGGTCGCCGGTGGCGCCGGCGCCAACGCGAAGAACGTGCTCGCTTCCCGGCTCCAGCAGAGCGACCCGCCGGACACGTTCCAGGCGCACGCCGGCGCTGAGCTGCAGGACTACATCAAGGCCGGCCAGGTCGAGGACCTCAGCGCCGACTACGACACCTGGGGCCTCAAGACCGCCTTCCCGGCCGGTCTGATCCAGAACCTCACGGTCGACGGCAAGATCTACTCGGTTCCGGCGAACATCCACCGGGCCAACGTGGTGTGGACCAACAAGAAGGTCGTGGCCGACGCCGGCATCACCGACGACCCGAAGGACATGGCGTCCTTCATCGCCGACCTCGACAAGCTCAAGGCCAAGGGCATCAAGACCCCGCTGGCGGTCGGCAAGGACTGGACGATGCTGATGCTGCTCGAGTCGGTGCTGATCACCGACCTGGGCGCGGACAAGTTCACCGGTCTGTGGAACGGCACGACCGACTGGAACGGCGCGGACGTCACGAAGGGCATCAACGACTTCAAGACGCTGCTGACCTACACCAACACCGACCGCGACGCCCTGGACTGGACCGACGCGGAGAAGCTGGTCATGGACGGCAAGGCCGCGTACCAGCTGATGGGTGACTGGGAAGCCGCCGACATGGACGCGAAGAAGTTCGCCGACTACGGCTGGTTCACCTTCCCGGGCAACGGCGACACCTACCAGTGGCTGGCCGACTCGTTCGTGCTGCCGAAGGGCGCCAAGAACGTCGACGGCACCAAGTGCTGGCTGAAGACCGTCGGCTCGGCGGACGGCCAGAAGGCGTTCAACACCAAGAAGGGCTCGATCCCGGCCCGCATCGACGCCTCGCCGGCCGACTACCCGAAGTACCAGCAGGCCGCGATGGCCGACTGGAAGACCTTCAAGCAGGTTCCGTCCTGCGCCCACGGCTCGGGGTGCTCGCAGGGCTTCCAGGGTGCGGCCAACTCCGCGCTCGGCGCGTTCTCCACCAACCAGGACGTGGCCGGCCTGCAGAAGGCCATGGCCACCGCCGCCTCGCAGTTCGCGGCCAAGTAAGTCCTTTGTTCCAGCTCTCGGGCGGGGCGGCGCACAGCCGTCCCGCCCGGGGTGCATTTCAAGAGGAGCCCTGATGCGCCGACTGAGGCACTGGGGACCGGGCCTGCTCCTGCTCTCCCCCTCGCTCATCCTGCTCGCGATCTTCGTATACGGCCTGATCGCCTGGACCACGAAGATGTCCGTCTCCGATCAGCACACCGCGCTGAAGTCGAACGGCTTCGTCGGGCTCGACAACTACAAGAACCTGTTCACCAACGACATCCAGGACCGGTTCGTCCACTCGCTGAGGAACCTGCTGATCTTCACGGTGGTCTTCCTGGTCGGCGCCATGCTGTTCGGCCTGATCTGGGCCCTCATCCTGGAGCGGGGCGTACGCGCCGAGGGCTTCTTCCGCACGATCTACCTGTTCCCGATGGCGGTCAGCTTCGTGGCCTCCGGCGTCGTCTGGCGCTGGCTGATGAACCCGGTCGTCGGCGACGGCGCCGGCGGCATCAACGCGCTCTTCGCCTCGCTGCACCTGGACTTCCTCCAGAACAAGTGGTGGACGAATCCGACCTGGGGCATGGCGGCGATGGCCATGCCGGCCATCTGGCAGCTGTCCGGGTACGTGATGGCGCTCTTCCTGGCCGGGTTCCGCGGCATTCCGCAGGAGCTGCGCGAGGCGGCCGCGATGGACGGCGCGAGCACCTATCGCCTGTACCGGAACGTGATCTTCCCGCAGCTGACCCCGGTCGCGCTCTCCGCGCTGATCATCCTGGGCCACATGTCGATGAAGATGTTCGACCTGATCATGAGCGTCTCGGGCCCGCAGTGGCTCACCGAGGTACCCGCCGTCTACGTCTGGCAGACGCTGCTGACCAGTGACTACGCCAAGGCCGCGGCGATCTCGATCGTGCTGCTCCTGCTGGTCGCCGTCGTCATCGTCCCCTACCTGATCTACACGAACCGGGCGGAGAAGAACTCATGACCACGGTTGCCGTACCGCCCGCCGCGGTCGAGTCGCTCGCGCCCCGGCGCAAGGCCAAGCGCCCCTTCGGGCCGGCTTCCATCGTCAAGTACGCCCTGGCGATCCTGTTCCTGCTGATCGTGCTGATGCCGCTGTACGTGCTGATCGTGACGAGCTTCAAGTCCGGCGGCGACATCGGCGTCACCAGCCAGTGGAACCTGCCCGAGCACTGGACGACGGCGTCCTGGGTCAAGGCGTGGTCGTCGCTGCGGGACTCGTTCTTCCGTACGTTCCAGCTGGCCATCCCGGTCGCGGTGATCTCCTCGCTGATCGGCGCGGCCAACGGCTTCGTGCTGTCCCGCTGGCGCTTCCCCGGCGCCGACGTCGTGTTCACGCTGATCCTGTTCGGCATGTTCATCCCGTACCAGGCGGTCATGATCCCGCTGCGGGAGATCGTCACCACGCTGGGCATCCCGCCGGGCATCCCCACCCTGGTGTTCGTGCACTGCATCTACGGCATCCCGATCTGCACGCTGATCTTCCGGAACTACTACGCGACCACGGTCCCCGAGGAACTCGTCGAGGCGGCCCGGGTCGACGGCGCGGGCCTGCTGCGCACGTTCGGGTGGATCATCCTGCCGATCTCGATCCCCGGCTTCGTCGTCACGATCATCTGGCAGTTCACCTCGGCCTGGAACGACTACTTATTCGCGATCTTCCTGTCCAACACCCGGAACGGGCCGATCACGATCGCCCTCAATGCCCTGGCCGGCGCCCAGTCCCCCGACTACGCGGCGTCCATGGCCGGCGCGCTGATCACGTCGCTGCCGACTCTGATCGTGTACGTGCTGCTGGGCCGCTGGTTCATCGGCGGTCTCATGGCCGGCTCGGTCAAGAGCTGATAACGACTTCCCGGCACGTCGGCAACGGCGTGCCGGGAAGGGTGAATTGTCCGCTCCGGATGAGGCGGCCGCCGCCCCGGACCAATAGGGTCAAGGGGTGACCACCGAGCACCAGCCGGCCGAGGGTTTCGCCGCACGGATGGCCTTCGCCCGGCAGAAAGATCCGCTCGAGCCCGCCCGCCGTACCCACCTGCATCTGAAGCTGATCGCGGTCACCCTGGCCTGGCTGGTAGCCGTTCCGCTGCTGCTCGTCTACGGCCTGATCGGCCCGCGCCGCGCCCACGACGTCCTCGACCTCGCGGCCTTCGTCACCCTGCTCGGCCCGTTCGTGGCCGCGGTCATGGCCACCAAGAACCGCCGCTTCGGCCTCGGCGGCGGCTACATCGTGCTGACCCTGCTCATGGTGCTTCCGGCCGTGGTGCTCACCCGCCTCTGAGCGCCACCTCGATCTCCGCGCGGTGATCGGTCCACCAGCGCAGGTACTCGCCGCGACGGGTGAACAGGTGGTCGCAGCTGCGGTCGCCGTGCTCGTAGTGCCGCTCCAGCTGCCACGTCTCGGTGAGCAGCGTCCACCACCGCCGGTGCGCCGCGTCGGCTAGCCGGTCGTCGGTGATCGGGATCCGCGCACGATAACCGCGGGCGAAGGCGGCGATCCGGTCGAGATCACGTCCGAAGGTGATCGTGGCGGTGCGAACAACCTCGAGACCGTACGGGCGGACGCCGAGCCGATCCCAATCGAGGATGCCGGTGATCCGCCCGTCGCCCGGGTCGATCAGCAGGTTGAACGGCTGGAGATCGCCGTGTGTCCAGCCGCACGGTTCCACGTCGGCGTCCGCGGGCCGTCGATCGGCGAGCCGGGCCAGGTGCTCGCGCCGCCACGCGATCTCGTCGACGGCGTGACGGTCGAACTCGTCCGCCGGCGGTCTCCCGGCGTACCGCTCAAGAAGGGAAATCGCCGGCCCGGCGCGGTCGGGAATGTCGGGAAGCCGGCGCTTCGCCGGCGGACAGACGTCGCTCAGCGCGACATGCAGCCGCGCGACCAGGTCACCCAGGGTGGTCGCACCGGCCAGGGTCAGATCAAAACCTTGCGGATGTACGCCGTTCAGCCAGGTCGATGCGGCATACCACGGCCCGTCGACGCGCACCGGCCCGCCGACCGGCGCCGGCACCGGAAACCCGAGGGCGGCCAGCCGGGGCAGAAGGTCGTGCGCGACCCGGACCTCCTCGGGCGACCGGTCCCGGAGCTGCTTGACCGCGAAGATCCCGGCGTCGGTGGTCAGGCACCAGGTCAGGTTCATGACGCCGTCGGTCAACTGCCGGCACGCAAGCACCCGCCCCAGCCCGAACGAGTCCGCCACCCGCTGCGCCGACTCCACGCCGCCATCCTCTCCCCGCGTTCACCCCCAGTCCACGACTCGGCGACCTGCTCCAATCGAGCAGGCGCGTCGGGAGGCCGTAGTGCTGCATCAGGCTCAGCCAGCTCGCGTGCGCGTCGTAGCCGGGCGCCGGGCTGTATCTGATCGCGGCGCGCGACCGGAACCGGTTGGTGAGGTTGCGCTCGTCCAGTCCGCGACGCAGTGCACGACAAGCGGTTGGCGGCCCTCGACCTGCATCGCGAATCATAGGGCCCGCGTCGGAACTCGGCCGAGCGCTCGGGCGGTGGCGGATCGGCGTAACGTCCCGGGTCGTGGCGTCCGGACTGCAGGTTGGTGGCTTCGCGCCGGAGTTGGACCGGGTTGAGGCAGGCTGATCTCGGCATGACGGCGACGTTGTGGTTTGTGGGGGTGTCGACCGGGCGATCGCTGATCAACGATGCGTTTCCGCTATGGATGAGCGACGTCGGTCGGGACATCCGGCTGGTCGGGCGGGATCTGCCGGTCGGTGCGGCGGCGGAAAGCTACCGCGCTCTGGTCTCCGAGCTGAAGGCCGCCGCCGACGTGCTCGGGGCGGTGATCACCTCGCACAAGGTGGCGGTGGTGCGGGCGGCCGACGACCTCATCGACTCGCTCGATCCGGTGGCGGTCGAGTGCGGCGAGGTCAACGCGCTGCGGCGGGAGGGCACGTTCCTGCGGGGGTTCGCGCGGGATCCGATGTCGGTCGGGCGGGTGGTCGACGAGATCTGGCCGCGCGGGGAGCACGTGGTCTGCCTGGGTGCGGGCGGCAGCGCGATCGCGCTCGGGCGGCACCTGCTGTCTCGCCCGGAACCGCCGTCTTTGGTGTTCGCCGACCGGAGTGCGGCGGCGGCTGCGCATCTCGAGTCGGTCCTCGCGTCCCGCACTGGCGTGCGGTCGGACGGCTCGGGCTCGGTCGAAGCGGCATCGGCGGTCGTGCACGTCGGGCCGGGGCCGTGGGACGAGCTGGTCGCGGGGAGTCCGCCGGGCACGCTCGTGGTCAACGCGACGGGGCTCGGCAAGGACCGTCCGGGCAGTCCGCTCTCCGCGGAGGCCGATTTTCCGCGCGATGCGGTCCTCTGGGAACTGAACTATCGCGGTGATCTGGCGCTGCTGCGGCAGGCCGAGCGGCAGGGGGTGGAGCGGCACGACGGCTGGCAACTGTTCTGCCATGGGTGGGCGGCCGCGCTCGGGCCGATCCTGGACCTGCCGGACGAGGCGGCGACGGCGCGCCGGTTCGCCGAGCTCGCGGCTCCGCTGCGGCCCCGGACGGGCGGGCAATAGCCTTTGCTGATGATCCCCGAGTGGCTCGTTTCCTGGTGCCGCACTCACCTCGGCGCCGTGCCGGCCGAGGTGCTTTACGAGACCGCGCACATGTCCGAGGTCTACGGTCTGCGCCTCACCGACGGGCGCGACGTGGCCGTGAAGTCGCGGCCGGACCAGAGCGGGCGGGAGGCCACCTGCGTCGAGGTGCAGCGCTTCGTGGTCCTCAACGGATTTCCGGCGGCCGCGCCGCTCACCGGCGTCACGCTGCACGCGGGCAAGGCCGTGCACGCCGAGGAGTGGCGGCCGGGCGGAGAGGCCAAGCTCGGTGACGACGCCGCGACCGCACGGCTGTTCGCGGCGCCGCTGGCCCGGCTCGTCGACCTGGCCGAGGACGTCGAGGTGGGCGGGACCGAGCCGGGGGCCGTCGAACCGCCGCTGCCGAACCCGGAGTGGACCCGCTGGGACCACGACGATCCGGGCGTCTGGCCGCGCATCCCCTACCTGGACGGGCACGACGAGTCCCGCGTCCCGCCGTTCGTGGTCGAGGCGGGCGAGCGGCTGCGGGACCGGCTCTCCGGCATCTACCTGCCGCGGGTGCTGGGCCACGCCGACTGGGAGTCGCAGAACATCCGCTGGTACGGCGACGAACTGTGGGCCGTGCACGACTGGGACAGCCTGGCCTGGCTGCCCGAGGCCGCGATCGCGGGCGCCGCGTCGGGCGCGTTCGCCAGCCATGCCGAGCCGACGCTCGCGCCGATCGCGTCGTCGGCCGCCTTCCTCGAGGCGTATCAGGAGGTGCGCCGGCCGTTCAGCGCCGACGAGATCGAGGTGGCGTGGGCCGCGAGTCTGTGGCTGGCGCTGCACAACGCCCGCTCCGAGGCATTGCACGGCCGCACGCCGATCGCACTGAACGCGGTCGCCTCGCAGGGCACCGAGCGCCTGCACCTGGCCGGCGCCTGAACCGCGCGCTACGCCTGGTCGGCGCCGGGGGTGCGGTCGGGGAGGCCGGCCAGCCAGCGCTCGACCTCCCGCGGCGAGCGCAGCAGCACGATCTCCGCGGGGAAGCTGGGGTCGGCGTGCCAGGCGCGCAAGCGGCGCCGCTTGCGCTTGAACGACTTGAAATGCCAGACCAGGATCGATTCGGTGGAGAGGAACGAGGCGCGCCACGTCTCGTGGTTGCCGTTGCAGAGCGGGCGCTGCCGGACGACGTTGACCAACGTGCGCCGCAGCAGGCGGCCGAACGATCGCCAGCGCGGCAGATCAAGACCAACCACCAGGTCGGTACGGGCCAGCGGGATGTCACGCCATATCCCGTACGCGGAATCGATCACCCAGTCGTCGGTGGCGCACACGTCGCGTACCCGATCGCGTTGCAGCTCCTCGCCCACCGGGACCCATCCGGGGTCCCAGGTGAGGTCGTCCATCGAGTGGTAGGGGAGGCCGAGGCGAACGCCGAGGCGGGCCGCCAGCGTCGACTTGCCGGAGCCGGTCACCCCGTAGACCAGAATCCGTCGCACCCGGCCACCTTACGATTCTGGTGTGCTCACCGTTGTCCACGCCTGCCTCCGGGACGGCCGGGGCGGCAGCCCGACCGCCGTGCTCGACGAGTCGCCGATGCCGGATGCGGAGCGCCGCCTGGTGCCGGGGCGCGCGGGCGCGTCGCACGCGGTCTTCCTCGCCGCGGATGGGGGCGTGCGGTTCTTCACCGCGGAAGGGGAGCTGCCGGCTTGCGGGCACGGCACGGTGGCGGCGCTGGCGGTGCTCGCTCATCGCACTGGGCGGCCCGAGCACCTGTTGCGCGTCAGCGGGCGCACCTTCTGGGGGCGTGCTCACGCCGTACGGGAAAAGGTCTTTGACGTTGCCTTTGATCCGGGGCCGATCACCGTGCGCCCGGCCGATGAATCAGAAATATCCGAAATATCGCAGGCGATCGGCGTGGGCGGTGCGACGACGGGCGCCTGCGTCGCGACTCTCGGCCGGCCGCGGATGTTGCTTCCGGTCGCCGATCGGGACGTGCTCGCCGGGATGACGCCCGACCTCGAAATGCTGCGCGCGGCGACCGACCGGCTCGGGTTTCTGGGCTGCTATGTCTACACCGTGCCGGACGTCGGTGGACGGGCCGCGGCCAGGATGTTCGCGCCCTCGATCGGCGTGCCCGAGGACATCGCGAACGCGAACAGCACCGCCTGCCTCGCCGCCCACCTCGGCATCGACCTGCGGGTCGACATGGGCGATTCGCTGGGCAGCCCGGCCACCGTCACCGCGGTCCAGCAGCCCGGCGACGGCGTCCTGGTCGGCGGCGAGGCCGCGCTCCCGCCATGACCCAGGCCGCGCTCCCCCAATGACCCGGGCCGCGCTCCCGCAATGGCCCAGGCCGCGCTCCCGCCATGACCCAGGCCGCGCTCCCGCCATGACCCGGGCCGCGCTCAGGACGTGACCAGGCCGTCCTCGAAGGCGATGATCACGAGCTGGACCCGGTCGCGGACGCCCAGTTTCGCGATCGCGCGGGTGATGTGCGTCTTCGCGGTCAGCGGGCTGATGACCAGCTCGCGGGCGATCTCCTCGTTGGACAGACCCGTGGCGACCAGGCGCACCACCTCGCGCTCCCGCTCGGTCAGCACGGCCAGGCGGTCGCCGCCCGACGTGGCCGCCGGCACCGGGCGGTGCGCGAACTGGCCGACCACGCGGCGGGTCACACTCGGCGAGAGCAGCGCGTCGCCGCCGGCCACGACCCGGACCGCCTCGCGCAGGCGGTCCGGCACGATCTCCTTGGTGAGGAAGCCGCTCGCGCCGGCCGCCAGCGCCGCGAAGACGTACTCGTCGGTCTCGAACGTGGTCAGGATGATGATCCGGGTGCTGTCGAGCTCGGCCAGGATCTGCTTCGTGGCGGAGATGCCGTCCAGGCCGGGCATCCGGATGTCCATCAGGATCACGTCGGGCCGCAGCTCGCGCGCGGTGCGCACGGCCTCGTCGCCGGTGGACGCCTCGCCGACGACCACGATGTCCCGGTCGCGCCGCAGCAGGCTGCGGAAACCGGCCCGTACGAGGTGCTGGTCGTCGGCGAGGAGGACGGAGATGGTCATCGTGGTGCCCTTCAGGCCGCGATCGGGATTGTCGCGCGTACGGTGAAACCGGTCTTGCCCGGACCGGCCGTGAGAGCGCCGCCCAGCGCGGCCACCCGCTCCCGCATGCCGGAGATGCCGTGGCCATCGGCCATGGTGGCGGCGCCCGCACCGTCGTCCTGCACATCGACCACGACGCTGGCCGGCGCGTAGCGGACGGTCACGGCCACCCGGCTCGCGCCCGCGTGCCGCACCGTGTTCGTCAGCGACTCCTGCACCACGCGGTAGACGGCGGTGGCCACCGGCGCCGGCACGTCCGCCCGGTCGCCGAACTCGTTGAGCGACACCTGGACGCCGGCCGCCCGCACCTGCTCGGCGAGCCGTTCGAGCCCGTCGAGGTCGTCGATCGGCGCGCCCTCGCGCAGCACGCCGACCAGCGACTTCAGGTCGGTCATCGCCCGGCCGCGCACCTGCTGGGCGAGCCGCAGCGACTCGCGGGCCTCCTCCGGATCGGCGTCGAACGCGTCCAGCGCCACGTTCAGGTGCACGCCCACCACGGCCAGCGTGTGCGAGACGACGTCGTGCAGGTCGCGGGCGATCTCCACCCGCTCCTCCGCCTGCCGGCGTCGGGCGTCGATCTCGCGCTGGTGCTCGTCCTGCTCCAGGCGGTGCGCGACCTCGCCGCGCCAGCGCAGGGTGTTCCGGTACGCGGTCGCGGCGGCCAGCACCGCGGCCAGCCACAGCGCCTCGCCGCCGACGGGAGCGAGCGCCCAGGTGCCGCCGTGATCGGTGTCGACGAAGCCGTCCCAGCCGAGGCCGAAGAGCAGCCCGGCGCCCACCGTGATCACCGCCGTCCGCAGCCGTCCGGCGAGGGCGAGCGCGGCGGCCGCGGCGCTGGCCGGCCAGACCCAGCCCGAGCCGATCAGGTACGCGGGCCGCATGGCGATCACGGTCAGCATCGAGACGAGGAGCACGGTGAACGGCCAGCGCCGCACGAAGAGGGCGAGCACGGCCAGCCAGACGGCCAGCGTCAGGGTCATGACGGTCTGGACATTCCCGCCGGTGATCGCCAGGCCGGCCGGCACGCCGACGAGGGTGAGGAGAACAGCGATTTTCGTCATGCCCGGCACGCTAATTTCGGGCACGGCCGGCCCGCGTCGTCCCACGGCCGTCTCTGTCATCGACGCCTCCCGATTACCGCCTACTCCTTTCGGTGTAGGGCGACCTCGATAAGGTAACCGGGTGACCGCCGCGGAACTACTCGCCGCTTCCGGACGATTCCCCGTCGCCGACGGCCTCACCGATGCCGAGGCCACCGCCATCGAGCAGGAGTTCGGCTTCAGCTTCGCCGCCGACCACCGCGCGTTCCTCGCCGCCGGCGTCCCCACCGGCCGCGGCTGGCCCGACTGGCGTGCCGCCGACCGCGCCGCCCTGCGCTCGTTGCTCGCCATGCCGATCGAGGGCGTGCTCTTCGACGTCGGACAAAATTCTTTCTGGTACGAGGGCTGGGGCCCCCGGCCGGCTTCGTCGTGGGAGGCGGTGACGGCCGCACGGGGGTACCTGGTGACCGTGCCGCGGATGATTCCGCTGTACTCGCACCGCTACCTGCCGGCCGCGCTGGCGGAGCACCCCGTCCTGTCGATCTACCAGACCGATGTCGTCCAGTACGGCAACGACATCGCGGACTGGCTGTCGCGGGAGTTCGGGCTGGGCTCGCCGGCCGGGTCGGCGGCTCGTCCTACCGTCGCTTTCTGGCGGGATCTGCTCTGAGGCGCTTTTTGGCGCTTTCTACTCGTTCGGCGTGGCCTGTTCCTCGGCGCGCTTGGCGCTCTACTCCTCGGGCGCGGCCTGTTCCGAGGCGCGCTTGGCCCGGGCGCGGCGCTTGCCCTCGTGCATGGCCTGCACCCGGGCGACCGGGATCGTGTGCCCCTCCTCGACCAGGCCGGGGTCGAGCGGCTGCGGCGCCGGCATCGCCTCCGCCCACGGGTCGCCGTCCTTGAGCAGCCCCGGCGCGGTGTGGATCGTGAAGTCCTCGGGGGTGACGCTGTCGAGGTCGTCCCAGGCGACCGGGAACGAGACCCGCACGCCCGGCCGGACCCGCGGACTGTAGGCGGCGACCACCGTGGCCCCACCCGAGCGGGTCGCGTCGAGGAACACCTTGCCGTGCCGGTCCTCTTTGATGAACGCGGTCGTCGCCAGCTCCGGATCGAGTCGCTCGGCCCGCGCCGCCACCGCCCGGGTCGCCGCCGCCACCTCGTCGGCCGGCGCCTGCCCGTCGAGCGGCACGAAGACGTGCACCCCCTTGGACCCGCTGGTCTTCACCGCCCCGGCCATGCCGATGTCGTCGAGCACCCGCTTGATGAGCCGCGCCGCGTGCGCGACGCTCGCGAAGCCCGCGCCCTCCGGCGGATCCAGATCCATGATCAGGTGGGTCGGGTGGTAATCGCCGGCGTGCATCAGCGCCGGGTGATACTCGATCGCCCGCTGGTTCCCGAACCACAGCAGCGTCCGCCGATCGTTGCAGAGCGCATAGGTGACGTTCCGGTGCGACGCCTCGGCCCAGACCTCGGCGCGCGGCACCCAGTCCGGCGTGTATTTCGGCAGGTTCTTCTGCATGAAGGCGTCCTGCCCCCGCAGCAGCCGAATCACCGAGAGCGGCCGGTCCCGCAGCACGGGGAGGATCCGGCCGCTCACCGCGTCGAGGTAGTCGATCAGGTCCCGTTTGGTCGAGGCCGCGCCCTCGAACAGCTCCTGGTCGAGGTTGGTCAGGGGGACGCCGTCCCGTTGTTCGCCCTTGTCCGCCACACGACCATCCTGCCCCAGCCCGGCCCTGGCTCGCAGGTGTCACCGCTGAGGCGGCCCGGTCGACACCCCACAAACCACAGCGTCGCCGAGGACCTGGCGACCACGCCGGAGGGCGTGGACGCCGAGTTGGTCGGCCGGCTGGTCGAGCAGGCCCGTTCCGCCGAGCCGTCCGGGCCCGCGGCCACTTCCCGAACGAACAAGCCGCGTGGAAATGCCTCTACCTCGCTGTCATGGCCCTCGACCTGACCGGCACCGGACGCCGCCGCTGGATCACCCGTCCCGCGATTTCGTACGCGGACCGCGGCAGCGCGTCAGGTTCCGGCGTGTGCCGCGTCGCGCTCCGCGCGCGACGCCCTGCCGGCGCTGCTGGCGGAGCCAGCAGGCGCCGAGTTCGCCGCCGCCCTCAAGGAGGCGGCGAGCTGGTCAGCGCGGAGCCGCTTGTCCTGTCAGCGCCGTGGCAGGGCGAGAGGCAGACGCAATTCGTGCGGCAGGAGCAGACCGCGCAGCGGAAATCCGGCTGCGGCGGTAGGCACGTTCGCCCCGACCGGCCGGCATGCCGATCGGGGCGAACGTTTCGGTCAGCGGTGGCTGGTGGGGCGGAAGTAGTGGTGGCTTGACCAGTCGGCCACGTCGAGGCCGAGCGTGCGGGCCTCGGTGTCGGCCGTGCGGAAGTGGATGCCCAGCCAGATGCGGGCGTTGACCACGTCGGCGCGCAGGGCGGCGCCGTTGTCGTAGTGCCGGGTTGTGCCGGGCACCGCGGTGGAGATCAGCGTTAGGTTGAGGCGGGGGCCGACTACGTTCTCGAGGGCCCGGGAAGACGCGGCGATCACCGCGTTGTAGCCGCTCACGTAGTCGGGGTAGTTGGGCGTGGTGAGCAGCGGGGTCCAGGCCGGGTCGGCGGTGGTCGCCGGGTTGCCGTCGGTGGTCGCCAGCTGGATCGCGGTGATCGGCCGCCAGTAGGCGCGGTCCAGCTTGGTCTGCCAGGTCACGATCAGCGCGTCGAGAGTGGTCATGTTGACCGCCGCGAACATCCGGGCGGCGTCGACGATGTCGAGGCCGCGCACGGCGGCCTGGTCGCGCAGTGCCGTGTTGACCTGCACGCCGACGTTGCCGGAGAAGAACAGCGCGGTGGCGGTCTGCTCGGCCGTCCGGGTGGTGGAGGTGGCCGACCCGAGCGCCTTCACCTCGGCGAAATCGCGGGTGTACCGGCGCGAGGTGAGCTTGGGCGGAGTCGGCGGGGCGAACTGCGCCACGCCCCGGATGAGCAGGGGCGTCACGCCACCCAGCCACGGCACGGC
Source organism: Paractinoplanes globisporus DSM 43857 (assembly GCF_000379645.1). Classification (GTDB taxonomy): domain Bacteria; phylum Actinomycetota; class Actinomycetes; order Mycobacteriales; family Micromonosporaceae; genus Actinoplanes; species Actinoplanes globisporus. Next base: position 176,382 of record NZ_KB903303.1, on the reverse strand, counting down.
CATCGGGGCGAACGCCGGCGGGGTGGGCCGCCATACGCCCGGCGCCGGGGCGCGCGTGTACTGCACGGGCGCGTATCGGCCGTCGTGCGCGCGCAAGTCGATCAGGTCCTGCGCCACTCGCTCGCCGTAGGCGATACCCGCGGTCTTGGCGGCGCCGTCGGGCACCTCGGCCAGCGAGCCGGCCAGCGCGTCATCCAGCGCGGCTTGCGCGTACGGCGAATAGGTCTCCAGAACTTTGTGGCCGGCGGCGGCCGCGGCGGCGGTGGCCGACGCGTGCCGGGGCGCGCGGGCATGCCGGCGATAGGGCTCGTAGCGCGGGTGGATCCCGACTACGGCGTCGTACATGGCGGCGTGCGTGAACGCCAGGTAGATGAAGATCTCTTGTGGCGCCTTGCCGGTGTCGCCCAGCAGGGTTGCCGACGCGACCGCGTTCCAATCGGAGATCACCGATGCTGTTTCCGACGGAGACGAGGCCTCCGCGGTCCCGGCGAAGACCGGGACCAGAGCGACAGCGACGGCCGCCCCAGCAATGCGGCGGACAGTACCCATGACGAACTCCCTTCCCTTGCTTGCCGTGTTCACAGCAGACGCTGCTCCGGCGTCGCGGGGAGCGCGTCGGCCGGACGGCCGTTCAACCTGGTAGATCTCCGACTGAACGACACGATCGGGGTAGTCCGGCGTGCGGGCGTGGCCTACGTTGGGATCCTGCCTGGTGGGGATATCCGGGGGTGCCGGATGGTTGGCGGTTGGCGGTTGGGTGGCTGTGCGCTGCTCCTTGCCCTTGTCGCGCCGGTGGCGGGGTGTTCGCGGGACACGCCGCTCTGCGACTACGCGGCCGGGCTGGTCAAGTCGGGGCAGTTGGCTCAGGCCGCCGACGCGTATGCCAGTGCCGGCAGCGCCGGTGAGGGCGACTGCGGCGACGACGGGCTCAACCAGGTCGGGAAGCTGCGGGCGCAGATCAGCACCTACAACGCCAAGGGACGGGCGGCCGCGCGGGCCGGCAAGGTCCCGGCGGCTCAGGCTTCGTTCCGGGCGGCGCTGGCGATCGACCACGGGGACGCCACGGCGCTGGCCGAGATGCAGCGGCTCGGGGCGAAACCGGCACCGGCGTCGACCGCGTCGACCGTGCTCGTCTCCGGGCCGCCGGGGAAGGACGCGGGGCAAGGCCTCGCGTGGGCCGCGCTCATCGTCGCGTTGCTCGCCGCGGCGGCGGGCGGCGCGCTGTGGCTGCTGCATCGGCGGCGCGAGTACGACCGGCGCATCGACGCCGTGCGCAAGGACGCCGAGGCGCAACGGCAGCGCGTCGCCGAGCTGGAGCGGGAGCTCAGCGGGCAGGTGTCGGGAGTGGACGAGGCGCTGTCGGGGCGGATCGAGCGGGAGGCGCAGGACGCCCGGCGCCGGGCCGATCAGGTGAGCGGCGAGGTGGAGGAGCTTCGCGGCGAGATGTTGCGGCTGGCTCGGGCCGGGCGGCAGTCCGGTGCGGACGTGGACGAGTGGTACGCGGGGGTGGAGGAGCAATGAGCAGCGAGATCGTCGTGACGCTCTACTGGGTTCGGGAGGACGCCGAGGGGCGGCTGGTGGCGCGGCGGCGGATGCGGGGACTCGACGAGTTCTGGGCGTCGGGCAAGGTGGCCGAGTACCGGATGGCGACGGTCGACGCCGACGCGCAGTCCACGGCGGGCTGGCGGGAGTTGCTGGCCGGGTTGCGGCTGCCGGAGTTCACCGTGACCTCGTCGCGCGGACCGGTCGCGCTTCGCCTGCTGGACACGGCGGGTCTGCGGACGACGCGCGCCGGGGAAGGCTCCGGACAGCAGGCGTCGCTGCTGGCGCGGGCCTCGATGCTGTTCACCGACGCCGGCGGCGTCCAGCTGGCCCGCCGGGGTCATCTGCGCGCCTCGAGCCGGGAGCTGGTGGCGTCGCCGCTGCTGCCGGTGCTGCGACAGGCCATGCGCGAGGCCGGCATGACGGCGGCCGCCGGCCCGCCCGGCGAGGTGCGCGCGCGAGCGGCCGAGCCCTCGCTGTGGCAGGGGCTCGACGCGGCCATCCAGCTCAGCGAGGTGCGCGGGGCTCAGATCGGCGATCACAACCTTCAGATCAATCGCTTTTTCGTACGGGGGCCGGCACAGCGCGTCGACTTCGAGCCGGTGCTGCTCGACGCCCGGGTGCGGGACGCGCAGATGGCGTTGCTGGCCGACCCGGCGAACGCGGCGTTGCGGGCCGATCTCGTCGCGGCGCTCCGGGCGTACGCGACGGACTGGACGATCACCGCCGATCCGCTCGTCCTGTCCGCGGAGACCAAGCCGCCCGGCTTCCTGGAGAGGCTGCTCACCTTCAGCGTCCAGGGCGTACAGGAAGGAAACTGGAACACGCAGCGCAACTCGTTCGAGTGCTACGCCACCGACGTTCCCGCGGTCGACCGGCTGCTGCACCAGGATCGGGCGCTGGCCACCGCGCTCGCCGACTACCTGTGCCCGGCCACCGGGCGCATCGGCGATCTCGGCGCCTTCCACAAGCAGCTGAACACGTCGATGCGCGAGGTGCCGGTCGAGGTGGCGAGCCCGCACGGCGTCAAGCTGCCGTCACCCGGGCCGAGCGGGCGGCTGTTCGTGCAGGGCGTCGACGGCCTGATCATCGGCGAGCGGAACCGGGTGCGCGAGCACGTCCACAGCAAGCTCCTGTTCGCTCCCCAGATTCCGGTGGTCCAGAAGCCGGCCGTCCCGCTCAAGGAAGCCGTGAAACAGCCGCAGCACGTGGCGGTGGAGGAGGCCGCCCGGCAGGCGGTGAGAATTCAGCTGCGCGCATAGATGGGCCGGAACCGGCAGTAAGTTCGTGACATGTCTGAAGATCTCCTCTGGGATGTCATCGCCGGCGGCAACCTCGGGACCGTGGCGACGATCAAGAAGGACGGGCGGCCTCAGCTGTCGGACGTGAGCTATCACGCGGCGGGGCGGCTCATCCGGTTCTCCACGCGGACGGCTCTCGCCAAGGTGCACAACCTGCGCCGGGACCCCCGGGTGAGCATGAAGGTGACGGCCCCGGCCGGGCGCGGCTATGCGGTGGTGGAAGGGACGGCCGAGCTCAGCCCGGTCTCCTGGGCCCTCGACGACGCGGTGGTCGAGGAGCTGATCGAGGTCTACCGGCTGATCGCCGGGAAGGAGCACCCGGACTGGGACGACTACCGGCGCGCCATGGTCGCCGACGGCCGGCTGGTCGTCCGCATCCACGTGGAGCATTTGTACGGCTGGGTCCTGGACTAGTCAGGCGCCGCCGAGCGTCATCGCGTACACGTAAAGACGTGGCTCCGACGGCAGCGTGAGCGATCGCACCCCCGCGCCCACCGGAACGGTCGCCTCGAACAGGCTGACCGGCGGACCGTCGACCCCCTGCCCCGCCTTGATGCGGTGATCCATCGCGAGCGCCACGGAGGTTCCGGCCGTGGCGCCGCCGCACCAGTCGGCGACGGTCAGCGGCACCTGCGAGATGGACCCGTCGTCGTAGCCGAGAGTGAGGGCGCCGCCGACCGGCCCGTTGTGCGAGGTCACGATCAGGTGCAGCGAGCTCGCGCCGGAGGACGGCAGCAGCAAGGACTGACCATTCGCCTGCACGAAGTTCGGCGACGTTCCGGTGGGCGACGGCGCGTCGTAGGCGATCCCGTCCCAGGTCACCGGACCGGCCGCGGGCAGCAGCGCCGCGTCGAAGCTCCACCCGCCGCCGTCGAAATTTCCCTCGGCGGGCGATTCGACGGTTGCCGTCCCGTCTCGGGTGAACTCCTGGCCGAGATCGACGGCGCATTGGTCGGAAGCAACAAAAGCACAGGTCAAGGGCTTTCTGACGACCAAGCTCGCCGTCGTCACCACCGGCTGGGCGCCACTCACTTTCACCGGGATTTCGTACGGGATGAGAGCGGCCCCGGCCGGAGAAGTGATCGACAGGGCGGCGGTCGCCGAGACCGGGCGGCCGTGGGAGACGATGGCCCCCGGTTGACGCACCGTGACGGTCCACCCGGCCGGCGCGACGGCCGAGACGTGCGGGTGCAACACGCCGGGTGCCTGCCCGACGAGGTCCACCGCCAGCGTCGCGCTGCCGCCGGGCGCGATCGCCGTCGAGGCCGGCCGCACCGAGGCGTCGAGGTGGGTGCGCCCGTCGGGCGGGGCTCGGTCGACCGAGGGCGGCTGGTCGGCCGGCGCGGTACCCCAGGCGGACGGCGTGGTGCCGAGCGTGTGCGCGATCGTCCCGCCCGAGCCGATCGCCGACCACGGGATCCAGTTGTCGGTGAGGCGACCGCCGTTGACCTTGACGCGCTGGATGTAGCGGTTGGCGTCGGACACCCCGGGCGCGGTGATGGTCAGCGGGTGGCCGCCGACCGTGACGACCGCCGACGGGAACTGCGGGCTCGACACGGCCAGGAAGTTGGCGCCGCTCATCGTGGGATACAGCCCGAGCGACGAGAAGACGTACCAGGCGCTCATCGTGCCGAGGTCGTCGTTGCCGGTCATCCCGTCCGGGCCGTTGGTGAACAGGGTCATCGCGGCGCGCACCACGGTCGCGGTCCTCGCCGGCGCCCCGGCCCAGTGGTACAGGTACGGCGCGAGCAGGTCGGGCTCGTTGTTCGGGTTGTAGGTGGGCTTCGCGTAGTAGTCGTAGGGGCTGGCGATCCAGTCGGTCCGGGCCGTCCCGGCGGGATCGGTCAGCAGTTTCGGGTAGGCGAAGAAGTCGTCGAGCCGCTTCGCGGTCGCGGCCCGGCCGCCCATGAGCTGGACGAGCCCGGCCGGGTCCTGCGGCACCAGCCACTGGTACTGATAGGCGCCGCCCTCGTGGAACTGCTCGTCCGCACCGACCGGGTCATAAGGGGTAAGCCAGGTGCCGGCCACCGTTCGCGGCCGGAACTGGCCGATCGAAGAGTCCCAGAGGTTGCGGTACCACTGGCCGCGAGCTGCGAACATCGCCGCGTCCGCGCTCTTGCCCAGGCCGGCCGCCATCAGGGACAGGGCCGCGTCGGCCGCCGAGTACTCGAGGGTGGCCGATGCCGGGTGCTGGCAGTCGTTGTCGCCGCCCTTGGCCGTGCAGTCGGTGCCGAGCCGGAGCCCGGAGGGGATGTAGCCGCGGGCGGAGTAGTAGTCGACGCCGGTGCGGCCGTTGTACGGCGAGGACGCCGGCGGCTGACTGGTCGCGTTGGCGCGCAGCAGCGCGTACGCCTCTTCCTCGTGTCCACTCAGCAGGCCCTTCGACCACGCCTCCACCAGGAACGGGGTTACCGGGTCGCCGGTCATGATGTTGGTTTCGCTGTTGGCCAGCGCCCAGCGCGGTAGCCAGCCACCGTCGCGCCCGATCGCGACCACCGACAGCGCCACGTCCCGCGCGACCTCCGGCGTCAGCAGTTCGAGCAGTTGGTTCTGCGGGCGGTAGGTGTCCCACAGGGAGAGGTTCTGGTACGGCGTGTACCCGTCCGCCCGGTGCACGGCACGGTCGAACCCGACGTACGAGCCGTCCACGTCGCCGGCCAGGTTCGGGTGCAGGAGGGCGTGATAGAGCGCCGTGTAGAAGGCGACGCGCCTGCCGGGCGTACCCCCGGCAATTTTGATCTTGTCGAGAGCGGCCACCCACGAGGCGCGCAGCGAGGCACGGACCTGGTCGAAGTCGAAGCCCTCGCCGGTCTCGGCGGCGAGATTGGCGCGAGCGCCCGCGACACCGGTGTAGGAGAGGCCGACCTTCACGACCACCGTCGGCGCGTCAAAGGTGACGAAAGCCCCGTTACCACCAGTTCCCGCGGCGTCCCGCGTTCCGGCGGAGATCGTCGAGCCGCGCCAGGTGCCGAAGGACGCGAACGGCCGGTCGAACTGGGCGGTGAAGTAGACAGTGTGGTCGTCCTGGCCGGCGCAGAAGTTGCCGGCGTGCACGCGGCCCTCGACGGTCCGGTCGCCGACCACGTGGATCTCGGAGTCGAAGACGGACTGGTTGGCCTTCCCCGTGTTGAACAGGACGTTCGCGGCGGTGCCGGACGGGAACGTGTAGCGCTGCCATCCGGTGCGCGGGGTGGCCGTGAGCTCGGCGCCGATCTGATATCGGGACAAACCCACCCGGTAGTAGCCCGGCGACGACTCCTCGTCCTCGTGGGAGTACGCCGAGCGGTAGGCCGCCGGGTCCACGCTGGTGATCGCCCCGGTCGTCGGCATGATCGGCAGCTCGCCGGCCACGCCGCAGCCGACGCCGGAGAGATGCGTCTGGCTGAAGCCGTAGATCGCCGACTGCTTGTAGTCGTAGCCGCCCTGGCCGCCGGTGTCGGGGCTGACCTGCACCATGCCGAACGGCGCGGCGGCGCCCGGGAACGTGTTGCCGAAGTTCTCGGTGCCGACGAACGGGTTGACCAGGTCGACCGGATCGTCGCCGCCGGCACTGCTCACCGGGGCAAGGCTCAAGGTCGCCATCAGCAGGAGTGTTCCGGCCACTGCGTTCACAGTTGACAACGTTGTCGGGAGACAGCGACGGAAGTCAATGGATCTGCTCCCGAATTGCACCCGTCGTCACAGACTCTGCACGGGGAAACCCTCAAGGCCGGGCCGCCCGTCCCGATCTGCGGTACATCCGTTCATCTCGGGACGGATCCCACCCGGAGGCGGAGAGCTGATGGTAGGCAGAGTCGCACTGAGCCGCTGGACACGGCTGTGCCTCGTGGTGGCCGCCGTCGTCGTCGCCTTCGCGGCGGTGCTCAGCATCGCCCCCGGCGGGCCACGGGTCGCGCAGTCCGTCTCCAACTTCGGGCTCTGCTATGCGGCCATCACGGCCGCGGTCGCCTGTCTGCTGCGGGCGCAGCAGTTCGCCGGGCGGATGCGGTGGGGCTGGGCGTTCATCGGGCTCGGCGTGCTCAGCTGGGGGCTCGGGCAGTGCGCCTGGGTCTACCTCGAGACGTTCCGGAACATCGAGGCGCCGTTCCCGTCGGTCGCCGACCTCGGCTACCTGGGCATGGTGCTGCTCACCCCGATCGGGCTCCTGGTCCTGCCGAGCAGCGCGCAGGCGCTGGCCAACCGGGTGCGCAGCGTGCTCGACGGCCTGATGGTCGCCGCGTCGCTGGTGCTGATCGCCTGGATCTTCGTGGTCGCGCCGCTGCTGGAGGCGGGGCAGGACACGGCGCTCGCGCTCTACGTGAGCCTGACCTACCCGCTCGGCGACGTGGTCATCGTGACGATCGTGCTGTACATGCTGGCCCAGCAGCGGCGGCACGGGCGCACCTTCAGCCACCTGGCGCTGGTCGGCGCGGGCATCGTCGCGTTCGCCGGCTCCGACATCTGCTACGCGTACCTGAACCTGACCGGCGCGTACTCGTCGGGCGGGGTCACCGACATCGGCTGGTTCGCCGGCTTCTCGCTGATCCTGCTGGCCGCGACCAAGCCGATCCCGGCGGAGCGCGACGAAAACACCGGGCCTATCGAGGGCAACCAGCCGGTCGGCATCCTGCTGCCGTACGTCGCCGTGCTCGCGGCGCTGGTCACGACCGTCGTCTGGTACGCCAAGACCGGGCACAGCAATCTGTTCGTCGCGTACACCCGGTCGGCGCTGATCCTGCTCATCGTCGGGCGGCAGCTGCTCACGCTCCGGGAAAACCGCGACCTCACCCGTACGCTCGAGACCCGCGTCGCCGACCGCACGGCCGAGCTGTTCGCCAGCGAGCAACGGTTCCACGCGCTCGTGCAGCACAGCTCGGACGTGGTCACCGTGGTCTCCCCCGAGGCCGACGTGCTCTACCAGAGCGAGTCCGTGCAGCGCGTCTTCGGCTACCCGGCCCACATGCTCACCGGGCGCCGGCTCACCAAGCTGCTCGACCCCGAGTCGGGCATCCGGCTGGCCCAGGCCCTGCGCCAGGTCGCCGGCCGGCCGTACGCGACGACCGTGCTCGAGCTGCCCGTGCGGCACCGGGACGGGCGGGTGCGGCAGGCCGAGATGACCATCACGAACCTGCTCTCCGACCCGAGCGTCGGCGGCCTCGTGCTCAACACCCGCGACATCAGCGAGCGCAAGGAACTGCAGGACCAGCTGGTGCACGAGGCGTACCACGACGCGCTGACCCAGCTCGCCAACCGCGCGCTGTTCCGCGAGCGGGTCGCCGAGGCTCTCCGCAAGCGGAGCGCTTCCGACGACGTGACCGTGCTGTTCCTGGACCTGGACGGGTTCAAGGAGGTCAACGACAGCCTCGGCCACCTCGCCGGCGACCAGCTGCTCGTCCAGGTCGCCGACCGGCTGCGCGCCTCGGTGCGCGACAACGACCTGGTGGCCCGCTTCGGCGGCGACGAGTTCGCGGTGTTGATCGAGGCCTCGCTGGCCGGCGACGGCAGCGACGACGCCGAGCGCGTCGCCCGGCGCATCGTCGAGGTGCTCGAGCAGCCGTTCGGCAGCGACACCCGGGACATCCACGTGCAGGCCAGCATCGGCCTCGCCTCGGCCAGCAAGCTGGGCGAGCCCGAGGGCGACGGCGCCGAGCAGCTCATGCGCAACGCCGACCTGGCCATGTACAAGGCGAAGTCGGCCGGGGGCGGCTGCTTCGCGGCGTACCACCCGGACATGCTCGCCGGGCTGGTCGCGCGGCTCGAGCTGGAGGCCGACCTGCGGCTCGCCCTCGAGCGCGGTCAGCTGCACCTGCACTACCAGCCCACGGTCGACCTGGCCACCAGCGAGGTCATCGGCTTCGAGGCGCTCGCCCGCTGGCAGCACCCCGAGCGCGGCATGATCACGCCGGCCGAGTTCATCCCGATCGCCGAGGCGACCGGCCTGATCGTGCCGCTGGGCCGCTGGGTGCTGAACGAGGCGTGCCGGCAGGCCGTCGAGTGGACCCAGGCCGCGGACGGCCGCCCGGTGAAGATGGCCGTCAACGTCTCGGTACGCCAGTTCGACCGGGCCGACCTCGTCGAGGTGGTCGCCGGGATCCTGGCCGAGACCGGCATGCCGGCCGACCAGCTCTGCCTCGAGATGACCGAGAGCGTGCTGATGACCGACACCGACGACAACCTCGAGCAGTTGCTGCGGCTGAAGGCGCTCGGCGTGACGCTCGCGATCGACGACTTCGGCACCGGTTACTCGTCGCTGGCGTACCTGCGCCGCTTCCCGGTCGACACCCTCAAGATCGACCGCTCGTTCGTCGAGCGGCTCGGCGCGCTCACCGACGACACCGCGCTCGCCGACACGATCGTGCAGCTGGGCAAGAGCCTCGGCATGGCCACGGTCGCCGAGGGCATCGAGGAGTTCGGCCAGCTCGCGGCGCTGCGGGAGATGGGCTGCCACTTCGCGCAGGGCTACTACTTCTCGCGGCCGGTGCCGGCCGACGAGGCGGGCCGCCTGTTCCTCGACGGCGCCGACGCCGTCCGCTGAAACCTTCCCCCTTCCCCCGGGTTTCCCAAGGAGTCACATGAGCACGGGCACCCTCGCGTCCTCGCTCGCCACCGGCGCCTGGCCGCAGTCGCTCACCCCCGACGCGCTGCGGGTGATCGACCTGCCGACGCCGTACCTGGTGACCGATCTCGACACGGTCGCCGCCCGGTACGCGGCGTTCGGCGCGGCGATGCCCGGGGTCTCGACGTTCTACGCGATGAAGTGCAACCCGTCGCCGGAGATTCTGCGGACCCTCGCGGCGCGCGGGTCGAGCTTCGAGGTCGCCTCGATCGGTGAGCTGCGGATGCTGCAGGCGCTCGGCGTCGACCCGGCGGGCGTGCTCTACAGCAACCCGGTCAAGGCGCCGGGCCAGATCGCGGCCGCGGCCGGCATGGGCCTGTGGCGGTTCGCCTTCGACTCCCCCGGCGAGCTCGCCAAGATCTCCGAGCGGGCGCCGGGCGCGGCCGTCTACGTGCGGCTGGCCGTCGACGACAGCACGAGCGTCTTCCCGCTGTCCCGCAAGTTCGGCACCGACGTCGAGGACGCGTACGACCTGATGCTGCTGGCTCGCCGGCTCGGGCTGCGGCCGTACGGGGTCACCTTCCACGTGGGCTCGCAGTGCGAGAGCACGGGCGCCTGGCGCACCGCTATCCGCGCGGCCGGCACGCTGATGGAACGCCTGCGCGCCGACGGCATCGAGCTGGAGATGCTCGACCTGGGCGGCGGCTTCCCGGCCCGGTACCTGGCCGGCGAGCCGTCGATCGAGCAGATCGGCGAGGTCATCGCCGGTGAGCTCGCGGGCCTGCCCTACCGCCCCGGCCTGATCGCCGCCGAGCCCGGCCGGCACCTGGTCGCCGAGTCCTCGGTGATGGCCGCGACCGTCATCGGCCGGGAGATGCGCGGCGACGAGCACTGGCTGTACCTCGAGGTCGGCGCGTACCACGGATTGATGGAGCCGCTGCAGACGCCGGGCGGCTGGGACTATCCGATGCGGAGCTCCCTTCCCGACGACCCCGAGGCCCCCCAGCTTCCGTTCACCCTGACCGGTCCGTCGTGCGACAGCTCCGACACGATTGCGTACGGGGTGAAGCTGCCCGCCACGGTCACCGTCGGCGACGTGCTCTACTTCGGCTCGGCGGGCGCGTACACGCTGGCCTACGCGTCCTCGTTCAACGGTTTCCCGCCGCCCACGCCGATCTTCGTCGGCACGGGCGACCCGCGTGCCGCCCGATGACCTGACCGGCCGGCGCCCTGTCTTTCCCGGCCGGCCCGGGCGGCGCCGGGCTCGGCCCGGTGGCTTGCGGCGTGCGGGGCGGGTTCGCGAGTTGCTGGTCTCCGGGATCGTCGACTCGTTCGGCATCGCGGTCGGCTGGACCGTCGTGGTGCTGCTCGCGACCGCGCGCGGCGGGCTGGCCGAGGCCGCCCTCTACAACGCGGCCATGCTCGGCGGCGTCGTGCTGTCGGCCCCCGTCACCGGCTGGCTGTCGCAGCGGCTCGACGGCCGTACGCTGCTGCGCGCGGCCGCCGGCGTCGAGGTGGTGCTGCGTTTCGCGGTGCTGGGCGGCCTGGTCGCGGGGGCACCGCCCGCCGCGATCGCCGCCACCATCGTCCTGATGCACGTCGCCGCCTGGGCCGGCTTCGCCGGGATGCGGGCCGAGGTCAGCGCCGTCGACGCGTCGCCGCGTTCGATGACCCGCTACGCGGTGAGCATCGCCGGGGTCGAGGCGGCCGGGACGGCCCTGGCCGCGCTGCTGCCGACCGGCCCCGACGGCTACCCCACCGGCTGGCTGCTCCACGCGGTCTTCGTGATCTACCTGGGCTCGCTGCTGCCGACCGTGCTGACCGCCCGCCGCTCCCGCATCTTCGCCCGCCGTCCGCGCGGCGCAGCCGATCGCGCCCGCGCCGCAGTTCCGGGCGACGGGCCATCTTTCGCGGGCCGGTTCCGGCATTCGCGGCGACAGCCCTTCCGGCTGCCGTCGCCGCGGACGCTGGCGGCTGGATTCGCGGTCATGCTGGTCGCGGGTGGGCCGGCCCTGCTCGCCATCCCGGTCACCGAGGAGTTGCACGGCGACACCTGGGTGGCCGGGGCGGCGGTCGCGTTCAGCCTCGGGTGCCTGCTCTCCACGACGGCCGTGAGCTGGATCGGCCGGCTGCATCTGCCGGTCGTGCTGCGCTGGTCGTTGTGGGGGCTCGGCATGCTGGCCGGCTGGGTCCTGGCGCCCGCCTTCGCGCCGATGGTGCTGGTCGCGCAGTTCCTGGCCGGGCTGAGCCAGTCCGCCTTCGAGGGCGACATGGACGCCCGCATCGCCGCCGGCGCCGAGCCCGACGCGGTCACCCGCGATCTCGCCTACGCGGCCGCGGCCCGCTCGCTGGGCGGGGCAATGGCCGTGCGAACGATCCCGATGCTGGTGGCCGCCTCGGCGATCGGCACCGTCGCCAGCGCGGCGAGCCTCGCCCTCGGCGTCACGGCCGTGGTCCTGTGGGCCGGCCTGACCATGGCCCCGCACATCTTCCGCCGCCTCGCGCACTGACGTAGGGCCCCGCGCGCCACATCCGGCCTCGCGCGCCGCATCCGGCTCCGCGCGCCACATCCGGCCCCGCGCGCCACATCCGGCCCCGCGCGCCGCATCCGGCCCCTTGCGCCGCATCCGGCTCCGCGCGCCGCATCCGGCCCCGCGCGCCGAATCCGCTTGACCCGGCCGCCCGGGCGCCGCCAGAATCCTCGGCATGACAACCCCGCGCGGCATCGTGTGTTCCTCCGGTGCTGTGCGCGGTCTGCCGGGCCGATGACCCTCTAGCAAGCGGCGCGCACCCCCGAGCACCGGGACATTCCGATCCCGGAGAGCTTTCGCATGTCGCCCTATCGTTTGTATCTGCTTGTCTGCGGGCTTGGCTCGTTCGCCGCCAGGACCGCGTTCACCCTCAACCTCGTCTATCAGGCGACCGTCGTCGGGCTGTCGCCGCTGCAGCTCGTGCTGGTCGGCACGGTGATGGAGGGGGTCTGCTTCGTCGCCCAGGTGCCCACCGGCGTGATCGCCGACGTGGTCAGCCGTCGCCTGTCGGTGATCGTCGGCTACCTGCTGATGGGTGCCGGCCTACTCGTCTGGGGCCTGTTCCCGTCGTTCACGGCCATCCTCGTCGCGAACGTGATCTGGTCGATCGGGGCGGTCTGCGTCGACGGGGCCGAGGAGGCCTGGGCCGCAGACGAGATCGAGCCCGACCGGGTGACCTCCGCGTTCGTGCGGGGCGGTCAGCTGGCACAGGCCGGATCGCTGCTCGGCATTCTCGCCGCGGTCGGGCTCGCGTCGTTCGCGCTGGCGGTCCCGATCGTGGCCGGAGGCCTGGTTACGGTCGCTCTCGGCGTACTCCTCATGGTCCTGATGAAAGAGGAACGGTGGGCACCCAGCGCGACCACCCACGGGTCCTGGCGGTCGATGCGCCGGCAGGTCGTGACCGGCGGCCGCGCGGTCCGGGGCAGCGCGCTGCTCGCGGGGATCGTCGCCGGCACGTTCTTCGCCGGGCTGAGCAGCGAGGGCTTCGACCGGCTCAGCCAGCCGTTCCTGCTGCCCATGCTGGGCGACCGGCCGATCGAGCTCGTCTTCGGCGGGCTCGCGATGATCGCCGCGCTCGGCTCGATCGTGGCGACGGGCATGCTCGGGCGGCGGCTCGACACCACGCACCCGCGGCGGGTGGGCCGGCTGCTGGCGGCGGTGAACGCGGTGACGGCCGCCGGCATGATCGCCTTCGGCCTCAGTGGACAGTGGTGGGTGGCGGTGCCGCTCTACCTGCTGGTGCGCCTGCTGCGGGACACCGCCGACCCGATCATGAACGTGTGGCTGGTCGCGGCGACCGGCCCGGAGTCGCGAGCCACCGTGTTCTCGATCCAGGCCCAGGCCGACGCGCTCGGGCAGATCGCCGGCGGACCGCCGGTGGGCGTGGTGGCCCAGCGGCGCTCGCTCGGCGCCGGCCTGTCGGTGGCCGGCCTGTTCCTGCTTCCGGCCGTCGCGCTCTTCGCGCTGGCGGCCCGGCGGTCACAACCGGTGCGGGCCGACGTGGTCGTCGAGCCACTGGCGTAGCGGCCGGCTGGCCCGGAGAAACTCGACGATCCTGGCCTGCGCCTTCGCGGTGCCGAGCCAGGCCGCGGGCTCCCACTCCTTCCAGGTGGTGATGCCCTTGTGGCGCAGGAGATCCACCCGGGGGTGATCCTTCGGATAGCCCCTGGGTGCGGTCTTCAAACTGCCATGCCCGTGTACGCCGATGTCCGCCTTCTCGATCGACGCGATGATCTCGGTGAGCTGCCGCCCCGTGCGGTCCCCGGCGACCGCCTGGCGATAGCGATCGAGCTGGTCCGACTCCATCTGGTACATCCCGGCACCGGCCGCGAGCCCGTCCGCGGACAGCTGGATGTATCCCCCGGCCTCCAGCCACGCCCCAAGATGAGTCTTGTACGGCGACTTGTCGTTACTGAACCGCACATCCCGGTACGGCCGAAAGATCTTCCCGCCCCCGAACTCCGGCTCGAGGGCCGCGAGCAGCTCCCGCATCGGGTCCCGCACCTGCTGCTCGTAGAACTCGAGGTGCGCGGTCCAGTACGTCTTCGAGTTGTCGGCCGCGAGCCCTTCGTAGAACTCCAACGCCTCACTCGGCCAGCCACGGAACGTCACCCCGCGAGTCTCCCACCAACGCGGTCAGATCTCGTCATGGGACTGGCGGGAACGCGCCGGATGGCCGCGCGGGTGCACCGGGGGCGGCTCTTCCACGGCGCCGTGTTGTATGTCGACCATCTGGCCCGGGTGGCCGAGATCCTCCAGGGGCTGGGCGCGGGATCGGTGGCCCGTCAGGCGGTGGTGGGATTCGCCGGACGACTGGGAGCGGCTCGTCGCGGTGACCGCACTCGCATCGGTGGCCGGGCCGGCGGATCGGCTGCGGCTGCTCGACCGGGTCGATGCCATTTCGCCGGGCGCCGCGTCGACCTGGCCGGTCGGATGGTCGCATCTGGCGGCGGCCGCGATCCGCGGGCTGACCGAGCCGGCCGACGAACGGGAGATCGCCACCCTCGCGGGCGTCATAGGCAGGCCCGAGCCGGCCGTACGCTGGGCCCGGACCGCGGCGGCAGCCCGGCTTAAGGCTATCGGCGGGCCGGCAGCGGAGGCCGCGCTGCGGGGCCGATACCTCAGCCCGCTCGATCCGCCGTGGCGCGACGACTTTCGCACGGCGGACGACCGGCGCACCCGGCAGGCGGCGGGCCGTGCGATCGCTGCCATGGAGGGACCGCGGCTGTACCTCTATTCGTGGAACGCGACGGTTCACGTGTGGCGCGCCTACGTCTGGCTGTTGGGGCACAAGCCGGAGTGGCATCCGCACGACGCCCTGCGCGGGGCGCTCGCCGACGATCCCGATCCTCGGGTGCGGACCCGGGTTCGCCGCCTGATCTCCTGACTCGGCCACGGGTGGCGCCAAGTGTCTTCCAGTTCCGGAACCGACGCGGAGAAGTGTGTCGACCTGCGTCGATCTGGCGGCCAAGATCGGGAAGCGCTTCCCGAGCCGCTAGCAGGCATTGACAGGGGTTGAGACGGCGGTTCAGAGTGTCGGACAGAAGAGCGCTCTCTCAATCCCCGACGGGAGATCGCTCGTCCCCCTCATAGGAGTCGCCCATGACATCCCCAGTCCTGGACGGGCTCGCGACGCGCCGCCGGCGGCCGTCACCGACCCGCTTCCTCGCCTTCAGTGCCGGGTTGGCCGGCCTGCTGGCGACCTTTCTGATCGCGAACTCGCCCAGCGCGTCGGCGGCCGAGGTGGTCGTCTCGCTGGGCAAACCGGCAACGGCCTCGTCGACCGAGGTGGCCGGCGCCTACCTGGCCTCGGAAGCCGTCGACGGGAACAACGGCACGCGGTGGGCCAGCACGTGGTCGGCCGCGCAGTGGTGGCAGGTCGATCTCGGCGCCAGCACCGCGGTGAGCCGGATCGCGATCAACTGGGAGGCCGCGTACGCGAAGGCCTTCACCATTCAGTTCTCGACGGACGGGTCCAACTACTCTCAGGCGTACGCGACGACCACCGGTGGTGGCGGGCAGCAGAGCATCGCCGTTACCGGAAATGCACGGTACGTGCGGATCAACCTGACGCAGCGCGCGCTGGAGGCCTACGGCTATTCCTTCTGGGAGTTCCAGGTGTTCTCCGGCGGCACGACGACCACGCCGCCGACCACCCCGACCACGACCCCGCCGACCTCGGCGGGCGGGGCGAAGCTGCTCTCGTACGCCAAGCCGGCGCGGGCGTCGACGGAGCAGAACGACGCGCAATGCCAGCCGTGCACCGCGGACAAGGCGTTCGACAACGACCCGGCGAGCCGCTGGGCGACGAACCCGACCACCGGCTGGGTCGACCCGGGCTGGATCTACGTCGACCTGGGCGCCACGGCGCAGGTGAGCCAGGTCGTGCTGCAGTGGGACCCGGCCTACGGCAAGGCGTACCAGATCCAGGTCTCCGGCGACGCGGCGAACTGGACGACGATCTACTCGACCACGACGGGTGACGGGTTCAAGGACGTCATCAACGCCACCGGCTCCGGGCGCTACGTGCGGATGTACGGCACGGCGCGCAGCGGGCCGTACGGCTACTCGCTGTGGGAGTTCAGCGTCTACGGCACCGGCGGCAACCCGACGGCGCCGCCCGCGAAGCCGGCCGACCCGACGTTCCCGGCGACCCGGCTGGTCTTCGACGACGAGTTCAACGGCGCGTCCGGCTCCGGCGTGGACACCTCGAAGTGGACGATCGACTCCGGCACCGGCCAGAACGGCGAGCAGGAGTACTACACCAACGGCAACAACGCCGCGATGGACGGACAGGGACATCTGGTGATGACCGCCCGTAAGGAGACGGTGGGCGGCCGTGACTACACGTCACACCGGATGAACACGGGCGGCAAGTTCACGTTCCAGTACGGCCGGGTCGAGGCGCGGATCAAGGTGCCGAAGGGTCAGGGCTTCTGGCCGGCGTTCTGGATGATGGGCGCCGACTTCCTGACCGGGCGACCTTGGCCGTACAACGGCGAGGTCGACATCATGGAGGTGCTCGGCAAGGACACGTTCACCAGTTACTCGACGCTGCACGCGCCGATGTACAACGGTGGCGGCGGGTACGGCTCGCCCTACAAGGCCGCCGGCAACGCCGACCTCTCCGCCGATTTCCACACCTGGGCCGCCGAGTGGGACAGCAAGGGCATCAAGTTCTTCCTCGACAACACCCAGGTCTTCTACGCCAGCCGGGAGACGGTGGAGAACACCAAGGGCGCGTGGATCTACGAGCACCCGTTCTACATCATCCTCAACCTGGCGGTGGGCGGCGACTGGCCGGGCGCCGTCGACGCCACCACGCCGTTCCCGTCCCAGATGCTCGTGGACTACGTCCGCGTCTATCAGTGACGGCCTGACATGACGAGGGGTGCCGCCATGGACGACGGCGGCACCCCGCCCCGTGAGAGCGCTCTCCCCGCGTACCGTTCCGGTGCTATAACAGACCGCATGAATTCCCGGCCCGCCCGCGGCGGCCAACACCCGACGATGGACCAGGTGGCCGAGGCCGCCGGTGTCTCGAGGGCCACGGTCTCCCGCGTGATCAACGGCGCCCCCAGCGTCGACGCCAAGATCCGCGAGATGGTCCAGCGGGCGATCGCCGAGACCGGCTACGTGCCGAACGTCGCGGCCCGCAGCCTGGTCACGCGGCGTTCGAACTCGGTCGCGCTGGTGATCAGCGAGCCGGACCGGCCCGACAACAACTCGTTCCTGAACCGCATCTTCACCGACCCCTACTTCGGGCGGATCACCGCCGGGGCGACCAGTGCGCTACGACCCCACGACATCCATCTGGTCGTCATACCTACCGATTCAACAGACCATCATCAGGTCGTACGGTATTTACGGCAGGGGCATGTCGACGGGGTTCTGCTGATCAGCAGTCACGAGCAGGACACCTTGCCGCGGCAGGTGCACGACCTGGGGATTCCGGCGGTCGTGTCCGCCCGGCCGACCTCGCCCATCGCCGTCAGTTACGTGGATGTCGACCAGCGGCTGGGCGCCCGGCTGGCCGCCGACCATCTGCTCCGCCGCGGATGCGAGCGGCTGGCAACGATCAGCGGGCCGCTGGACATTCCGTCCGGGCTCGACCGTCTCGAAGGATTCCGGGACTACCTGGTGTCACGGGGCTTTGCCGAGGTGCCGACCATCGAGGGCGATTTCACCCGCTCCGGTGGCGAGGCGGCGGCGCGGCAGCTGCTCTCGGCTCATCCCGACATCGACGGCCTCTTCGTCGCCAACGACTTGATGGCCGAGGGGGCTCTGCGGGCGGTCCAGGATCTGGGGCGGCAGGTGCCGTCCGACATCGCCGTGGTCGGGTTCGACGACAGCAGCGCGGCTCTGGACTGCCGGCCGCTGCTCACCACCGTGCGCCAACCGGTCGAGGAGATGGCGGCGGAGATGGCCGAGGTGCTGCTCGCCCACATCGCCACTCCCGGGCGGTTGCCGCGGTCGGTGACCTTTCAGCCGACGCTGGTCATTCGCGAGTCGGCCTGAGCGCGGCCGGGTCCCAGGCCAGGGTCACCTCGAAGTTGCCCTCGGTGGCCGCCTTGGCCACCAGCCAGTTCATGGTGCCGGTCACCTTGACGCCGAACTTGACCTCGACCCGGTCGGGCGACATGTCCTTGACCTGGTCGAGGACGGCCCGGGCGGCGGCCACGGCCGGCTGCAGCGCGTCCCGCACGCGACCCACCACCTCGTCCGACGAGGTAGCCGGGACGAAGCCGTCCACCGGGTCGATCTCGAACGAGACCGCAACATCGTCCACCGCGTACGTGACGACCTGTCCCGCCATAATCACCGTCCTGTTGGATACGGATACGGACACGGGGGTCAGCATATGAGCACCGGACGACTCCCAGGACGGCCTCCCCGGCGGACCGAGTCCCTCCATGCGGTGCCCCCTCCGGCGTAGTCGCACCGCCGCGAACAGTAGCGTGACGCCGCCGCCCGCCCACCACCCGGACCAGGCGCAGCCAGCCCGGCGAATTTGTGTTCGCTGACCGGCAAAGAGGCTCGCCGTGGTCTTCGGCGTCTGCCTGGTTGCGGTGGGTGCGGCCGGTCGCGGCGGCCGATTTGCCGCTGATGCCGGAAACCGGAGAGGGCGAGGCCGGGGGTATCGCCGAGTCGAGGCCAGGGCTGTTTGAGGCGGCATCCCAAGGTCTTGCCCCCGTCGTCCGCGGGAAGGCATCTACTCTCGGGCGATGACCGTTCTGGAGTGGATGCTCGAGAGTGACCCGGCCGTGCGGTGGCAGGTGTTGCGCGATCTCGCCGGCGCACCCGCCGACGTGGTGGCGGCGGAGCGGGCGCGGGTGGCCACCGAGGGGTGGGGTGCTCGGCTGCTGGAGCTGCAGGACCCCGACGGGCAATGGGCCGGCGGGTCGCTGTTCCCGGCGGGGGACGCCGGGCCCGGGCCGGACGGGCAGGCCTGGACGGCGACCGAGCCGACGCTGACGATGCTGCGGCTGTTCGGGGCGGACCCGGCCGACGAGCGGGTGCGGCAGGCGGTGGCGCGGGCCGCCGCGGGCTCGAAATGGGAGTACAACGACGAGCCGATCTTCCACGGCGAGGGCGAGCCCTGCATCAACGGGCGGACGGTCACGCTCGGCGTCTACTTCGGGTACGACGTGAGCGGCATCGTCGAGCGGCTGGTGGGCGGGCAGCTCGCGGACGGCGGGTGGAACTGCGAGGCCGAGTTCGGGTCGGTGCGCTCGTCGTTCGACTCGACGATCAACGTGCTGGAGGGCCTGCTGGCGTACGAGCGGGCGACGGGCACGGCCACCGCCGCCACGGCCGCGCGGCGACGAGGCGAGGAGTACCTGCTCGAGCGCGGCCTGTTCCGGCGGCTCAGCACCGGCGAGGTCGTCAACGAGGGGTATCTGAGCTTCTCGTTCCCGCCACGGTGGCATTACGACGTACTGCGCGGGCTGGAGCACTTCGCGGAAGTCGGCGAGACGCCCGACCCGCGGGTGAAGGAGGCGATCGAGCTGGTCCGCGTCAAGCGCCGGACCGACGGCACCTGGCCGCTGGAGAACACCCATCGCGGCGCCGTGCACTTCCCGCTGGAGGAGGGCGACGGCCACCCGAGCCGGTGGAACACCCTCCGGGCGCTACGGGTGCTGACCTGGTACGACAGCAAGGTCTAGTCGGGGAGTATCGGGACCGAGGGGTTCAGGTCCCGGCCCAGGGTCGCGGCCCGGGTGAGCAGTTTCGAGCCGAAGCGGTCGCGGACCGCGTCCATCGCCACGTCGAGGCGGTCGTCGGACATCTCGTCGAACAGGGACGGCTGGACGTTGCCGTCGCTGTCGAGGTTGCTGACGGCGACGCCGACCAGGGTCAGGCCGCGGGTCTCGATCAGCGGGCGGGCCTCGATCAGCAGGGTGCGGGCGGTCTCGAGGATGGTGCGGGTCTGCATCGTGGCCTTGAGCAGGCTGCGGGAGCGGGTGGCGCGGCCGAAGTCGTCGAAGCGCAGGCGCAGGGTGACCGTGCGGCCCGCGCGGTTGGCGCCGCGCATGCGGCGGGTCACGCGGTCGACCAGGGCGGCGAGGGTGGCATCGATCTCGGCGAACGGGCGGGGGCGGCGGCCGAGGGCGCACTGCGAACCGATCGAGCCGCGTCGGTGGCCGACCCGGACCCGGCGGGGATCCCGGTTGTGCGCGAGCGCGTGCAGGTGGCGGCCGTGGTGGGCGCCGAGCAGGCTGACCAGGGCGGCCTCGCCGACGCGGGCCACATGGCCGACCGTGGTGATCTGGTGGGTGCGGAGCTTTCCCGACGTGACCGGGCCGACGCCCCACAGCCGCTCGACCGGCAGCGGGTGCAGGAACTCGAGTTCCTTGCCGGGCAGCACCTCGAGCAGGCCGTCGGGCTTGCCGACGCCGCTCGCGACCTTGGCCAGGAATTTCGTGCCGGCGATGCCGACCGTGATGGGCAGACCAACCTTTTCCCGTACGTCGGAGCGCAGGCGCGCCGCGATGTCGCGAGCCGGGCCGCGGATCTTGTAGAGACCGGTCACGTCGAGAAAGGCCTCGTCGATCGAGATGCCCTCCACGATCGGCGTCGTGTCGCGGAAGATCTCGAAGACCGCCTTGCTCGCCGAGGCGTACGCGTGCATGCGGGGCGGAACCACGACGGCGCGCGGGCAAAGCGCCCGGGCCTGGGTGAGACCCATGGGTGTGCGGACGCCGCACGCCTTGGCCTCGTAGCTCGCCGCGAGGACCACTCCCATGCCGACCAGCACCGGACGACCGCGCAGCGAGGGGTCGTCGCGCTGCTCGACCGACGCGTAGAAAGCGTCGAGATCGGCATGCAGGATGGTCACGCAGAGCATCTTAGGACATGTGTTCGAATCAGGGAATCTAGCTGCGAAGACATTCATCAAGACAGCAACAAAAGATCGAGGAATTTATCTTCTGAGTATTGAACGAGTGACATCGACCAGCGTTATATGGGGAGGTTCATCCACTTCACTGGCCACTCAACGTGGAGGCAAAGTGATCAGATCCACCATGAGGTCGAAGCTCGCGCTGGCTGTCGCCATCGGCACCGCCGCGGCCTCGGTCCTCGGGGCCGGGTCGGCCACCGCCGCACCTCGCCCCAGCCGGCACGCCCTGCCCGGCAGCCAGCCTCGCTGGCTCGGTAAGGCGCGTGCCACCGGCGGCGCCCCCGCCGCCGCCGACACCATCCAGTTCGGCATTCTGCTCAAGCTGCGCGACTCGGCGTCGGCCGAGGCCACCCTCGCCTCGATCTCCGACCCGGGCAGCGCCGACTACGGCAACTGGCTGACCACCAGCCAGTTCAAATCGCGGTACGCGCCGGCCTCGGCCGACGTCGACGCCGTGCGCTCCTGGCTCAAGGGGCAGGGCTTCGGCCTGCGGGACACGCTCGGCGGCATGTACGTCGAGGCGTCCGGCACCACCGCCCAGGTCAACAAGACCTTCGGCACCACGCTGAAGAACTACTCGTACCAGGGCGTCACGGTGCACGCGAACAGCACCGCGCTCTCCCTGCCCGACGGCACCCCGTCCTCGGTGATCGGCGTCGTCTCCGGCGTCCTCGGCCTCGACCAGGGCCAGGCGCTCAAGTCCCCGGCCGACACGCTCCCCGGCCCCGACACCGGCTTCCGGCCGGGCACCCCGTGCTCCTCGTACCACGGCGAGAAGACCGCGACCGCCCAGCCCGCCGCGAACGGCAAGAAGCAGCCGTACGCGGTCTGCGGTTACGAGCCGAAGCAGTACGAGGCGGCCTACGGCGAGAGCGACCTGCTCAAGCACGGGATCGACGGCCGCGGCTACACGGTCGCCGTGACCGACGCGTTCGCCTCCCCCACCATCGAGCAGGACACGCGGACGTACAACCGCAAGCACGGCCTGCCGGCGTTCTCGCACAACCAGTTCCGCCAGATCACCCCCGGCCCGGACGGCTACAACTCGGTCGAGGAGTGCGGCGGCGCCGGCTGGTACGGCGAGGAGACGCTGGACATCGAGGCCGTGCACTCGATGGCCCCGGGCGCCCGGGTCGTCTACGTGGGCGCCTCGGACTGCCTCAGCGGGCTCGACGAGGCCTGGGCCGCGACGATCGACAGCCACGTCGCCGACATCGTGACCAACTCGTGGGGCAGCGGCGTCGACACCGTGGCCGACCTGGGCCAGGAGGCGATCGACTTCTACCGGCAGTTCTCGCTGGAGGCGGCGATGACCGGTGTCACCGTCGACTTCTCGAGCGGTGACGACGGCGACCAGACCGCGGGCGGCACCACGCCCGAGACCAAGTCGGTCAGCTTCCCGTCCGACCTGCCGTACGTGACCGGGGTCGGCGGCACCAGCGTCGGCATCGACAAGCACAACAACCGGGTGTGGGAGCACGGCTGGCAGACCGCGTACTCGGCGCTGTCGGCCGACGGCAAGTCGTGGGGTGCTCCGGTCTATTCGTCCGGCGGTGGCGGCGGCACGAGCTTCCTGTTCTCGCAGCCGTTCTACCAGCACGGCATCGTTCCGGACTCGATCTCGAAGTACTTCGGATCGACCCGGATGCGTACCGTGCCGGACATCTCGATGCCGGGCGACCCGAACACGGGCTTCCGGGTCGGCCAGACCCAGGTGTTCCCGGACGGGACGTACTACGACGAGTACCGCATCGGCGGCACCAGCCTGTCGTCGCCGCTGCTGGCCGGCATGCAGGCGGTGGCGAGCCAGAAGCAGCACCACGCGGTCGGCTTCGCCAACCCGTCGTACTACCGGAAGGCGGGCTCCGCGGCGATCACCGACATCGTGGCCCCGAAGAGCCCGGTCCTGCAGGTCCGGTCCAACTTCGTGAACACGGTGGACGCGTCCGAGGGCCGGTCGTTCCAGCTCCAGACGATCGACGTGCAGACCACGACGATCCACAGCACGCGCGGTTATGACGCCGAGACCGGCGTCGGCGTGCCGGGGCCGGCGTTCTTCAAGTAACACACCGCAAGTCACTGTGGGGCGGGCCACCTTGGCCCGCCCCACAGGCATGTCCGGGGAATTCCGCGGCGAGAATCTCGGTTGAGGTAGAAAGTTGAGCCCACCCCGCTCAACCCTGAATTTGAGTCATTCCGCTGGAGGAACCACCCATGTTGCTTCGTACCGCGACCGTCCGCGATCTGGACCGGCTCACGGCCCGCGTGTTCGACTCCGCTTCCCGCACCTCCGGCGCGCGCCTCGACGCCTACCGGATCGACGACACGTTCCACATCGACATCGACCTGCCCGGCGTCGACCCGGCCGGGATCGACATCACGGTGGACAACAAGGTCCTGACCGTCCGCGCCGAGCGCAAGCACGTCGAGGGCGACAACGTCCGGTACCTGGTCGCCGAGCGCCCCGTCGGTCCGGTCAGCCGCCAGGTGTTCCTGTCGGACACCCTGGACACCGACCGGCTCGACGCGAAGTACGAGAACGGCGTGCTGACCCTGAGCATTCCGGTCCGCGAGAAGGCGCAGCCCCGCAAGATCGAGGTCGCTGCCTAACTTCCGGAATCATCCAAAAGGCCGAGCGGAAGCTCGGCCTTTTCAGTACGGCTTGAAGAGGTGCCGGCCGTCGGGGAGGAAGATGTGCACGCCCCGCGGGTCGGCGACGAACTGGGTGACGCCGCGGGACACGGCCCGGCGCTGGAACCAGCCCTGGCACAGCGGACACATGTCGCTCGACACCCCGATCGGCCGGTCCGGCGACGCGACGGCCGCCTGCCGCTCGGCGTGCGAGTCCTCGTACCCGCCCTCGACGTTCTTCGGGTCGCGGAAATGCGGATCGCGCTCGTGCCCGGCCTCCATGCCCTCCGTCCGGCTGCGGTCGACGGCGCCGCCCTTGCCCTCGTAGCCGGGGGTGTCCGCCCAGCCGCTCTCGGTCGGCTTGCCGCCCTCCGCGGCGGCCACGGTCTTCTGGCCTCGCCGGCCGGGCAGACTCCGGTACGCCCGTCGGGCCTCCTCCATCGACTCCTGGTACTCCGGGAGGTCCAACACCGACCGGCCGCGGCCCGGCACCGACTGCTCCAGCGCTTCGTCGACCGCGCCCTCCGGCGGCCGGCTCCGCTCGGCAAGCTCGGCGCGGGCACTGACTCCCTGCTCCCCGGCGCGTTTGGCGAGGAGGTCCTGGAACTCGGCCTCGGTGCGGGCACGCGCGGCGACCGCGTACAGCTCGTCCTCGCTGTTCAGGCCGAGCAGGGCCACCGCGTCCTCGCGGGCGAGCCCCTGCGCCTCCGCCCGCTCGAGGAACGCGTCGACGAACTTCCGGCTCGGAGACGCTCGCCCGGCGACCGAGGCCGCCATGTCGTCGAGGTTCCGCTCGAGCACGGTGCCCTCGGCCGTCGTCACGGTGACCTTGGGCGTGCTCGTGTTGAGGTCGTCCACCCGGATGCGGGTGCCACCCGCTTCGGCCTCCACACCCTCCAGGACCGCATCGGCGCCGCGGCCGGCCCGGATCATCCGGACCATTCCCAGCGCGGCGGTGGCGATGCCGATGCCGCTCAGGACGATGTTGAGCGCGCCCATCGCCATCATCGAGTGGGCGGCCTCCTGCTGCTCCGGGTCGAGCACCTCGGAGCCGATGCCGAGGCTGAGCAGCTCGCCCTGCTCGAACTGCTCGAGCCCGGAAACGATGCCGTAGCCGGCCAGCCCGATGTCGAGCGCGATGCCGATCGGCGCGGTCGGCGGGAAGATCGTCAGCAGCAGGGCCGCGATGGTGGCCAGGCCCATGAGCAGGCCGCCGGCCTCGGCGTCGGACTGTGCCTTCGCCACCTCCCGCTGGACCAGCGCCTGCACCTCCGGCGAGGCGAGCGGCAGCAGCTCACGCAGGATCGGGCGAGGGATCAGGTAGTCGAAGCCCGGCTCCCGGGTCTTGGCGGCGAACTCGGCGAAGTTCGCGCGCCGCACCTCGATCGCCTTCTCGATCTCCGCCCGCAGTTGCGCGTCGGTGAGCTTCTGGTCGATCAGGCCGGCCGGCAGCACCTTGAAGCCCTCGTCGCCGAGCTGCTTGAGCAGCGGCTGGAACTGCTGCAGCGCCGCGGCCTCGGCCTGCACGGCGGGATAGCCGGAGAGCGGCTTGTCGCCGAGGTCGGTGGCCGGGCGGGTGGGCATGAACGTGGGCAGCGGGGCCGGCTGGGACTTCTCCGCCTTCAAACCCTTCTGGACCAGGTCGAACGGGCTCGACCCGGGCGGCGCCAGCTCCGGGTGACGGTGGTCGCGGTCGGTCGCGCCGACTATCTCGTGGCAGTACTGGCAGGCGCCGCCGATCTTGTTTTGTGCGACCCGCTCCTCGACCTTGCGGACCTCGCCGGTCGCGTGTGACCGGCGCTCGAGGGCCTCCATCTGGATCGACGCGCGCGGGCCGCTCGCGGCCTGTTTGATCAGGTGTCGTTCCTGTTCGGCGAGGACCTGACGCTTCAGCTCCTCCGGACCGAGCTTGGTACGCAGGTAGTCGCCCCACTGGGCGAGCGAGGTCCGGTTCGCCTCCAGCCGCAGCGCGGTCGCCGTGAGAACCATGCGGCGGAACGCCTGGTAGTCGTCGTCAACCCGCTTGACCTGGGCCTCGACGCCGCGTTTCGCCTCGCGGACCCGCCCGATCGCGGTCTCGCGCTCGGCGAACATGTCGGCGTTCCACGGCACGCCGGCCGCGGGTGGGACGCTGGACGATCCGTACTCCGCCTCCCGGGCGCGCTCGCGGGTGAGCTCCTCCTCCAGCCGGCGGACCTCGGCGTCGAGCGCGTCGGTGAGCTGGTAGACGGCGCTCATGCCGTCCTGCACGACGAGGCCGGTCACGAGGGCGCGCCGACCGGCCTCGTCCGGTGGCACGGTACGGCCGGCGACGTCGACCGGCGCCGGCTGGACGGGTTTCTCCGGTACGGCGAGGACCGTGCCGCCGGCCGGCTCGCGCTGGACCACGCCACCGCCGCCACGCTGCTGGACGACGTGGGCGAGCTCGTGCCCGATGAGGTGCTGGCCGGCCGCGGTGCCCGGCTGGTAGTGGCCGGGGGCGAACACGACGTCGGTCCCGACCGTGAACGCGAGGGCGCCGACGCTCGCGGGCGCGGGGCTGTCCGTGTGCACCCGGACGCCGGAGAGGTCGCTTCCGAGCTGGGGCCCGAACTTCGCCTGGACGGCGGGGTCGAGCGGGGCGCCGCCGGAGCTCAGCGCACCGCCGACGGTGTCACCCGCGGCCCCGCCGAGGGACGCGCCGCCACCGCCCCGGGCGCTGAGCGAGAGGGCGTCGGTGGCGGGGCCGACGAGCGCGTCCGCGGCCCGGTCGGCCTCACGTTCGTACGCGTCGCCGGGCGAACCGGCCGCCGGCTTGGGTTGCAGCGCCCGGGAGATCGCGCCGTTCCCCCGCGCGGAGAGCGGCAGCCCGGCGTGCAGCAAGCGGGAAACCGCGGCATTGCCCAGCGCCGGCAGGGAAATCTCGGCATCATGGACTCGCGTCGCGGCCCGGTCCTCGCCCGCGGCGTTCTGCGGCTCGGTGTCCCGTTGTCTTTCCAGCATGATGGCGGCTCCCCGTCAGCCTGCCATCCACCATGCAACACCGATGCCAATCGCGACAGACCGTACGGGCAGTCAAAGGTGTCAATGCCCGAACTGCAGCCAGTTGATGTTGACGAACTCGTCGCCGCCGTCCTTGGCGAAGGTCAGGAAGACGGTGTGGACGCCGGTCACCGGCGTGAGCGTGACCTCGTCCGTGCGCCAGGTCTGCCAGCCACCCGTGCGGGTCACCCGCATCGTGCCGATCGGCGTCGCGTCGGGCGTGTCGAGGCGTACGTCCATCCGGCCGTCGTCGGACTCCGAGGCCACCCGCACGTCCACCTTGGTCGCCGGCACCGGGCCGAAGTCGATGTCGTCGAAGCGCAGCGAGTCCCCGTTGGCGATCCAGCCGACGTTCTGCCCGCCGCCCTCGTCCTCGGTGTCCTGGGTCTGGATGCCGTTGAGGGCGTCGGCCGTCTCGGCCTGCAGCTTCCGGTAGACGGTCGGGGACGGCGGCGGCGTGGTGGTGGCCGGCGCGACCGAGGGTGACTGCGGCGCCGACGCGGACGGTAGCGGCGCCGCCGCGGGCGCCGGCGTGTCCTGCCAGCGCCCAATGCCGTAACCGACCAGCACCAGGCACAGCGCCGCCAGCGCGTACAGGACGCGCTGGCGGTTGCGGAAAGCCCGGGTGCGGTAGACGGACGGACTCGGCGGCGAGGGTGCGACCAAGATCAGACCACTTCGGCGACGATCGACTCGACCGGGGGCTCGGCGAAGTGGCAGGCCACCGTCTGGTCGGGGGCCTTCTCCTCGAGGACCGGGTCGTTCGTGGCGCAGATGTCCTGCGCCTTCCAGCATCGCGTGCGGAAGCGGCAGCCCGACGGCGGGTCGACCGGGCTGGGCACGTCGCCCACCAGCCGGATCCGCTGCTTCGGCGGCACGCCACGGACCACGGCGATGTCCGGCACGGCGGAGAGCAGGGCCTGCGTGTACGGGTGCTGCGGCTTCTCGTAGAGCGCGTCGCGGGGCGCCTCCTCGACCACGCGGCCGAGGTACATGACCGCGACCCGGTCGCAGAAGTGCCGGACGACGCCGAGGTCGTGGGCGATGAAGACGAACGCGATGCCGAGCTCGGACCGCAGGTTCTCCAGGAGGTTCATGACCTGGGCCTGGATCGACACGTCGAGCGCGGAGACCGGCTCGTCGGCCACGATGATCTTGGGTCGGGCCGCGAGCGCGCGGGCGATGCCGATGCGCTGCCGCTGACCGCCGGAGAACTCGTGCGGGTACCGGTTGTAGTGCTCGGGGTTGAGACCGACCACCTCGAGCAGTTCCTGCACGCGCTTCAGCTCGCCGCTCTTGGGCACCATGCCGTGCGTGCGCAGCGCGGTGCCGACGATCGTGCCGACCGTGTGCCGCGGGTTCAGCGACGAGTACGGGTCCTGGAAGATCAGCTGGATCTCCCGGCGGTACGGCCGCAGCTGCCGCTCGGACATGTGGGCGATGTCGACGCCCTGATACTTGATCTTGCCAGCGGTCGGCTCGAGCAGCCGGGTGATCAGCCGGGCCGTGGTGGACTTGCCACAGCCGGACTCGCCGACCAGGCCCAGCGTCTCGCCGGACTGCACGGTGAGGCTCACGCCGTCCACGGCCTGCACCCACTTGGTGCCGCGGGCCAGGAGGCCGTCGCCCTTCGTCCGGAAGTGCATCTTCACGTCGTCGAGCTCGAGGAGGGGTGCGCCCTCCATCGAGCGGACGCCGGACTTGGCGGTGGTGGTAGCAGCGGTCATCGCAATGGTCCTAAGGCAGCCGGGTCAGGACTTCGGTCTCGAACACCTTGTCGGGTTCCTTCAGGTGACACCGGGAGGTGCGTCCCAGATCCGCGGTCCGCGGGATCAGCTCGGGCTTGAGGGTCGCGCACAGGTCGCCGCCCACCCGGTCGCGGTACTCGCAGCGCGGGTGGAAGGCGCAGCCGCTCGGCATGGCGAGCAGGCTCGGCGGGGAGCCGGGGATCGGGTGCAGCGCGCCCGGCGTGCCGGACACCGCCGGGATGCTCTCCAGCAGGCCCCACGTGTACGGGTGCAGCGGCGTGCCCAGGATCTTCTCGACCGGGCCGTGCTCGACCGCGCTGCCCCCGTACATCACCAGGATGTCGTCGGCGATCTCGGCGACCACGCCGAGGTCGTGGGTGATGAAGACGACCGCCGATCCGAAGTCGCGCTGCAGGTCGGCGATGAGGTCGAGGATCTGCGCCTGCACGGTCACGTCGAGGGCCGTGGTCGGCTCGTCGGCGATCAGCAGTTTCGGGTCGTTCACCAGCGCCATCGCGATCATCGCGCGCTGCCGCATGCCGCCCGAGAACTCGTGCGGGTACTGCTCGACGCGGCGCGACGGGTTGGGGATGCCGACCCGGCCGAGCATGTCGACCGCACGCGCCTTGGCCGCACGCTTGCTCACGTTGTGGTGCGCCCGGTACGACTCCATGATCTGGTCGCCGATCGTGAAGAACGGGTGCAGCGAGGACTGCGGGTCCTGGAAGATCATCGCGGCATCGGCGCCGCGGTAGCTCATCAGGTCCTTCTCCGACATGCCGACGACCTCCTTGCCGCCGACCTTGATCGACCCGGAGATCCAGGTCGACTTGCGGTCGTGCAGGCCGAGGATGGCCATGCTGGAGACGCTCTTGCCGGAGCCGGACTCGCCGACGATCGCCAGCGTGCGCCGCAGCGGCAGGGAGTAGCTCAGGCCCTGGACCGCCTGCACCCTGCCGTCCGCCGTGGGGAACTGCACGTGCAGGTCGTTGACCTCCAGGTACGCCTCCTCGCCCTCGCTGCGGGTGCGGGGGGTACGGGTGACGGTCTGGGGAGCCCGGACAGTCTGATCGGTCATGTTGCCGCCTTGCGTCGTGGGGTCGCTCATCCGAGCCGTACCCGGGGGTCGAGGACCGTGTACAGAATGTCCACCACCAGGTTCATGACCACCAGGACCGTGGCGCCGACGATCACACCGCCCATCAGCACCGGCAGGTCGTACTGGTTGAACGCGTTGAGGATCCGCAGGCCGAGCCCCGGCAACTGGAAGATACGCTCGGTGAAGATCGTGTTGACCAGCTGGTAGGCGACGTCGACGCCGAAGATGGTGATGACCGGGGTCATGGCCGCGCGCAGGCCGTGCCGGTAGACCACCCGCCGTTCGGAGATGCCCTTGGACCGGGCGGTACGGGTGAAGTCCTGGCCCAGCGCCTCGATCATGGAGGCGCGGGAGTACCGGGTGTACGAGGCCGAGTTGGTCAGGCCGAGACAGAGCCAGGCCGCGAGCAGGCCGGCCGCCCAGGAGACCGGATTGCTGAAGAACGGGACGTACTGCGACTTCGGCAGGAACGTGGCGTACAACGCGATGATCAAGGCGACCACGAAGTACGGGATCGAGCCGATCACCAGCGAGGAGCCGACCGCGACGCGGTCGAGAGTCGTCCCTCGGACACGGGCCGCGATGGTGCCGATCAACACGCCGAAGCACAGGTAGATCGTGGCGCCGCCGATGACGATCGACAGGGTCACCGGGACGGCCTTCGCGAGCAGGTCGGTGACCGGCACGCCGAGAACGTACGAGTAACCCAGGCAGGGCGCGTCGCAGTGCCGGGTGACGCCGCCGGAGGTGTAGTCACGGCCGACGACGATGCCCTTGAAGTAGAGGACGATCTGTTCGACCGGGGGCTGGTCGAGGTTGAGGCTCTTGGTGATGTCGTTCAGCCGCTCCGGGGTGCACCTCGGGCCGCAGATGACGCCGGCCGGGTCGGTCGGCGCGACGAAGAACAGCATGAAGCTGACCACCACTGTGACTATCACGACCGAGATCGCGCTGATCACGCGTCGCAAAATGTAGAACAGCACGGCGGGCACCTCTGGAGATGTAGAAGATCGACGCAGGGGGAACTGATGTAGGTGTCACCGGTGGCCCGGCCGCCGAAGCGGCCGAGCCACCGGGACAAGCGACCCTGAGGTCAGCTCTTCAGGTACATCTCCGGGAAGAACGGCATACCCATGGTGGCGTCACCGACGGCGCCGCCGATGTTGGTGCCGGCCACGGTCGCCATCTTGGTGTAGTACCACGGCAGGGCGACGTACATGCCCATGAGCTCCTGGTCCAGCGGAGCCCACTTGCTGGTCGCCTGGTCGGACGGCAGCAGCGCGACGTCGTCGATCTTCTTGTCGATCGCGGCGTCCGACAGGAAGCCCCAGCTGATGCCATCGGCGATCGAGTGGGTCTGGAACAGCACCGGGAGCCACGACGAGCCGGTCGGCCAGTCGGAGCACCAACCGCGCGGGCCCTGAGCCAGGTTCACCGGCGCGCTGTAGTCCGAGATCTTGGCGCGGAGGTCGGCCGTGGCCACACCGATCGCCTTGACCTTGAAGCCCGCCTTGGTCAGGGAGTCGGCGCGGATGTTGGAGACCTGCTGCGCCACCGGCTTGGTGTTGTCGTAGTACCAGCTGACCTCGAAGCCGAGCTTGCCGGCGTCGGTGAGCAGCTTCTTCGCGCCGTCCGGGTCACCGGCACCGGTGCCGGTCAGGTCCGGGTACGGGGTGTACTTGGTGTACCCGGGGACACCCGGCGGCATGAACGTGCTGGCCGGCTCGGCGGTCTTGTCGTTGTTGCCGTTCGCCTTCGAGATCGCGTCCCAGTTGATCGCCTTGGCGATCGCCTTACGGACGTTGATGTCCGGGATCTTGCGGGTGTCGATGTTCAGGACGTAGGTGCAGGGGCTCTCGCCAGTGATCAGCTGCTTGGCCTTGTCGCCGGTCAGCTGCGGGATCAGCGACGCGTCGACGTCCTGGTACTGCAGCGAGTTGGCGTCGTCACCGGCGCTGTTGAGCACCTTCTGCTGGGTCGAGACGAGCTCGCCGCCCCACTTGAAGGTCCACGTGTCCGCGTACGCGTGGCGAACCGGGTCGGTGTTGGGGTCCCAGTTCGGGTTCTTCTTCAGCGTCAGCGAGGTGCCGGCGACGTACTGGTCGAACATGTACGGGCCGGTCGACAGCGGGTGGTTCTTGTAGTCCTGCTTGTTGTCCTTCGCCTTCGGGATCGGCGTGAACATCGGGAACGTCATGTAGAACGGCAGGTCCGAGAACGGCTTCGCGAGGTGGATGATCAGTGTGTCGGTGCCCTGGGTCTCCACACCGGCGTAGGTGTCGCCGTCGGCGTACGGGCCCTTGTACTTGTCGCCGTCCTTGAAGTAGCCCATCTGGTAGGTCGGGCCGTTCGGGAAGACGTCGTGCGCGAAGGAGCGCTTGATCGCGTACGCGAGGTCGTCGACCTTGACGTCCGTGCCGTCCTCGTACTTGTACTGGCCGGTCATCTTGAACGTCCAGGTCAGCTTGTCCGACGAGACCGTACCGAGGTCGGTGAGGTCCGGGACGAGCACCGGCTGACCGTCCCGGATCGCGTACTGCGTCGGGGTGCGGAAGGTCAGCTTCTCGATCTCGTTCGAGTCGGTGTAGTACGTGTCGGTCGGGTCGAACGTCGACGGCGTGCTCTCGGCCGTGATGATGATGTTGCCGCCCTTGTGCACGCCGGGCGCCTCGGGCGCCGGACCCTTCGCGTTCGGGTCGGTCGCGCTCTTCTGGGCCGTGATCTTGCTGTTGTCGGCCTTACCGGTGTCATTCTTGGACGACGGGCTGCCGCAGCCCGACAGCCCGAGGGCCACGGCGGCTGTCGCCGCCACGGCCACCTTGAAGCGCCTTGCCATTTCTCCTCTTTCTTTACAGGGCGTCGACGGGGTCACCGTCGGGTGCGGGGATCGAAAGCGTCTCGGATGGAGTCACCGAGGAGGCTCAGCGCCAGCACCAGGATGCTGATCGCCAGGACGGGCAGCCACAGGTAGAGCGGGTCGGCCCGGTAGTAGGTCGTCGCGTTGGCGATCGTGAGCCCCCACGACGGGGTCGGCTCGACCAGGCCCACACCGAGGAAGGTCAGACCCGCCTCGGCGACGATGTAGGTCGGCAGAGCCAACGAGGTGGAGATGATGATCGGCGCCACCAGGTTGGGCAGCAGCTCTTTGAACAAGACCTTGCGGGTGGGCACGCCCAGCACCTTGGCGGCGGCGATGAACTCGCGCTCGCGCAGGGAGAGGACCTCGCCCCGGATGAGCCGGGCCAGGGGGGCCCAGCCGAAGAAGGAGAGCACGAGGATGAGCGAGACGAACCGGGCTTTCGTGACCTCGCTGGTGTCGGCGGTCGACGCGTCGTCGGAGAAGAGCGTGAGGATCACGGCCGGGACGGCGATCGCGAACAGCAGGTAGGGCAGGCTCAGGACGAAGTCGATGATCCAGGAGATCACCCGGTCGACCCAGCCGCCGATGAAACCGGAAAGCAGACCCATCACCACGCCGACGAAGGCGGTGATCAACGTGACCGAGACGGCCACGATCAGTGACGGCCGGGCGCCGTAGACGAACCGGGCGAACAGGTCACGGCCCAGCCGCGGCTCGATGCCGAACCAGTGGTCCGAGGTGGCGCCGATGGTCGGGAAGCCGTACTCGTCGAGCAGGTCCTGGTGGAGGGTGGTGGTGTCCTGGCCCTCGAGCTTCGTGAGCAGCGGCGCGAAGATCGCGATCGCCAGGAAGAACAGGAAGATGGTCAGGCAGATCATCGCCAGCTTGTCCTTGCGGAGGCGGGCAAGGGCGATCTGCGTCGGCGACTTGTGCCGGGTGTCCACCTTCTTCACGGAGCCGGTGGGCGCGGTCATCGCGTCGAGCGGGGCGCCGGTACGGTCCAGTGCCGCCTCTTCGATCAGCGGTTCCACGCTCAATCACCTCCATCGAACGACACACCTCGCATGCGTCGTGCGTGAGAGGTATTCGGGTGCTGCGGTTGGGAAGGTAGTCCGGAACTCGCTCGTAGGAAATGAGTTGACGCATCGAATGAATAACGGCCCGCTGAAAGTCGCGCGTCGGTCAGGTGTCGTGGAGTGCGCTCCCACCAGGGCATGAACGGGTACTTGAGCCAACAAATCACCCATCTTGACGATCAAGACTGAGTGTTATGTCCGAAATCACAACTCAAAGGGCAATCGTACTGTTGCGCAAAGTCATCGAAGTCCCGTTCCCGTGATCAGGACTCGCTGTTTCGCCGGGGTTTCGCCGACATGTCGATCTTGGAGACCCGCGACCGTGGGATCCTGCGGTGTTGAGCGCTCTCTCCGGGAAGATCTACGGCGGATCGGCGCGACGGGTCTCGGATCGACGGTGGGACGGCCCGCCGAGGCACGGTTCTGTGTTGATCACCGTTACTCCATGAAGTCGCCGGGCGCGCCATTCCGATTACGAATCGGCTGCCATTCCCGGCCATTCCGCGACTTCGACGCGCGTCATCCCGACGTAGAGATGTCGGCCGGTGCCAGGGCGTTGATGATCTCCTCGGCCCGCTCCCCGGCCGCGACCGGGTCGGCGTCCGGGCCGCCGATGAGGGGATCCCAGTTCAGGTCGTAGAAGAGCTCGGTCACGCCGGCCTCCGCGTAGGCCTGGGCGCCGCCGCGGATCTGCTCCCAGTCGCCGGAGAGCGGCATCCGGTCGTCCCGCTCGCCGGCCAGCACGGTTCCGCGCACCACGATCCGCACCCGGTCGGGGTCGCGGCCGGACTCCTCGGCGGCCCGCCGCACGATCTGCACGCCGCGCGCGACCTGCTCCAACGTCGTACGGCTGCTGGTGACCCAGCCGGACGCCACCCGCCCGGCCCGCCGCAACGCCGCGTCCGCGAGGCCGCCGAGCAGCACCGGCGGGCCGCCCGGCTGCACCGGCCGGGGCGCCATCGTGCTCGGCGGCACGCGGTAGAGCTCGCCGGAGAACGAGGCCACCTCGTCGTTCCAGAGCGTGTGCAGCGCGGCGAGGTACTCCTCCACCCGCCGGCCGCGCGGCTCCGGCACCGAGCCGGTCGCCTCGAACTCGGGCTCCGACCAGCCGGTGCCCAGGCCCAGGTCGTGCCGGCCGCCGGAGAGCACGTCGAGGGTGGCGGCCTGCTTGGCGAGCACCGCCGGCGACACGTACGGAATGTTGATCACGGAGACGCCGAGCCGGACGCGTGAGGTGAGCGCCGCCGCGTAACCGAGCGCCACCATCGGGTCGAGCACGCTCTGGTAGACCGGATCCATCGGCTGCCCCTCGCCCACCAGCAGCCGTTGGAACGACCACAGACCGTGATAGCCGAGCTCCTCGGCGCGGGTTGCGAAGTGGGCGAGCGAAGCGGGCGTCGCCCAGGCGCCGGATACCGGCAGACCACAGCTGATGAGCATGGTCGTCAGCCTAAAGCGGCGTACTCCCCGACCAGAATCTCGCCCAGCTCGGCGAGGCGGTCGTCGGGCGCCGCGGCCTGGATCGCGGCGACGAAGGCGAGGTAGGCCGCCCGCAGGCCCGGCCGGGTGCGGTGGTTCGCCGCGGCCAGCAGCCGGTGACTGGCGTCGGCGACCGGGCGGTAGTCGGCCGGCGTCTCGGCCGGCACCACCGGCAACAGGTCGGGCGGGCCCGCGGCCTCGGCGTCGGGCGCGGCCGGGCTCGGGTCGGCCATCTCGGCCCGCAGCCGCAGGTTGGCCCCGAGCAGGCCGGGACGCGTGCCCTCGAAGGTCTGCGCCGGCTCGAACTCGCGGGCGATCAGCCCGGCGCCGCGCGCGTTCAGCTCGCCCGGGTCGAGGTCGGCGCGGATGTCGCCGGGGCCGAGGCCGAAGTACCCGGCCAGGCGGGCCCGCACCGAGGGGATCCGGGTCGACGCGCCCGCCAGCACCACCTGGTCGACGCCGCCGCGCCCGATGCCGTGCTCGGCCTCGGCCGCGGCCAGCGCCGCCGTGAGGTGGCCCAGCGACTTGGTCACGTCCGGCTCGATCATCGCCTCGAACGCCCGCCGGGACAGCGGCACGCTCGCGCTCACCGTGGCGGTCAGCAGCGGCAGCTCGAGCTCGGTGGTCTCGGCCGTGGACAGCTCCCGCTTGCGCCGCTCGGCCTCCCGGCGGATCCGGGTGCGCACGTTCTCGTCCTGGCTCAGGTCGACGTGGTGCCGCTCCCGGATCTGGCGCAGGGCGAAGCCCACCATGTGCTCGTCGAAGTCGTCGCCGCCCAGCCGCGGGTCGCCGGCCGCGCCGAGCACCGCCACCCCCTCCGGCCCGATCCGCACGATCGCCGTGTCGAAGGTTCCGCCGCCGAGGTCGTAGATCGCGTACGTGCGCTCGCGGTCGTCGGGGCCGAGCGCGGCCGCGGCCGCCACCGGGTCGTCGAGCAGCCGCCGCACGTTGAGCTGGGCCAGACCGGCCGCCTCCCGGATCGCGCGGCGCTGCGGCTCGGCGGCCGAGCCCGAGACAGTGATGACCGCGTCATGCACGGGGGTGCCGAGGAACGCCTCGGCCTGCCGTTTCAGCTCGATCAGCAGGAACGCGCAGATCTCGGGCGGGCGGTACTGCCGGCCGCGCAGCCGCAGGCGCTCGTCGGAGCCGAGGTCGCGCTTGATCCCGGCGATCACGGGCTGCGCGTCGCCCTCGGGCGCCAGGCCGACGACGATCTGACCGGCCGGGTTCTGCGTGACGACGGACCGCATCGGGCCGGGAATGACCACCAGCTGGACACCGTCCCAGACGGCCATCGTGCACGACGTCGTGCCGAGGTCGACCCCGATGACCGGGTGATATGAGGGAGACGTTTCGCTCTGCTCGGTCAAGGCCGCCCCCTGTGACCAGCTGTGTGCCGGTGAAATTACACCGGTCGGCCAGGCGACAGAACTCACGCCGATCGATCCGTCGGATGTCCGACGAAGACTGGACAGGTGCGTCTCGCCCGCGGCGGCCGGACGTGAAAGAGTTCACGTCCATGGGGGTTGAGCTGATCGATCTGACGGCGGCCGAGCTCGAGGCCCGCCGGGCCCGGATGGCCGAGGAGTTCGCCCACGACATCGTGCTGAACTTCGGGGTCGCGCCCGAGGTCGCGCTGCAGCAGTCCGCCCAGCAGCTCGAGGCCGGCCTGCCCGACGGGGTGGCCACCGAGGGGCAGCTGTTCTGGAAGGGCACCGACGGCGGCGAGGACGTCGGCCTCCTCTGGATCTCGCTGCCCGGCACGGTCTACCCGGACATGGCCTGGATCTCCGAGATCGAGGTCGCCGCGGACCGGCGCGGCCGGGGGTACGGCGGCCAGATGATCACGGCCGGCGAGGACGAGATGCGCGCCCGCGGCGTCTCCCGGATCGGCCTGCACGTCTTCGGGCACAACCACGGCGCCCGCCGCCTCTACCTCCGGCTCGGCTACCGGATCCTCTCCCAGGTGCGCGACCGGCCGCTCAGCCCCGACCTGGGCGACGCGAGCGGCGAGCTCGCGCTGGTGCCGATGACCCAGCAGGCGTACGAGGATCACGTCGCCGACCTGGCCGCGCGGGACCCCTTCCTGCTGGTCCGCGACCCGTCCGTCACCACCGAGCGGGCGCTGCTGGCGGCGGCCCGGCTCGCGCCCGCCGGGATAGCCACCGAGGGCACCCTGCTGTACGACGCCCACGTCGACGGGCGCGAGGTCGGCTGGCTCTGGCTCGCACTGCCCAACCCCGGGCGCCCCACCACCGGCCTGGTCATCCATCTCGAGGTCGACCCGGCCGAGCGCCGCCGCGGTCACGGCCGCCGGATGATCGCCGCCGCCGAGGAGGAGCTGGCCCGGCAGGGCGTACCCCGGATCGGCCTGTCGATACCGGGCCGCGCCGACGCGCTGGCCTTCGCCGACTCGCTGAACATGACCCTCGCGTCGCAGCAGATGGTCAAAGACCTTTAGACGCCTCCTCGAGCGCCCGCTCGGCCCACCCGATCCGCAGCTCGCTCAGGCCTACCGAGCGGGCCTGGTTGACCGCCTCCTGCAGCAGGCGCACGGCCTCGGCGCGGTTGCCGGCGGCCAGCTCGGCCTCGCCCAGCGCGAGCGTGCCGGTGGCGACCCGGCGCGGATCGCCGTACCGCTCCCGCAGGACCTGTGACATCCGCAGGTGGCGCAGGCCCTGGACCGGGTCGCCGACCGCGTAGACGTAGTAGAAGCCGAGATGGCGGTGCACCTCGGAGCGCACCAGCTCGTCCGCGTACCGCTCGGCCAGGGTCAGCGCCTCGCGGTAGAACGGCAGCGCGGTCGCCCAGTCGCCGCGCAGCACCTGGTGCACCAGCCCCAGCCCGAACAGCGACTCGGCGGCCCCGCCCGGGTCGTCGGCCTCACGCTGGATGGCCAGCGCCTGCTGGAAGAGGCGCTCCTCGGCGGCCCAGTCGGCCCGGGACAGGTCGCCGTTGAGCGCCTCGTAGTGCAGCAGCATGCCGAGCCGGGTCAGCGCGGCGGCCTCGTCGATCCGGTCCCGGGTCTGCCGGGCCCGCTGCAGGGCGGCCTCCAGCAGTTGCTGGGCGTGCAGGTAGTCACCGGTACGGAACGCGGCCTCGGACAACGCCTCGCTCCCCGCGGCGAGCAGTGCCCCGGCGGTTGGCTCGCTCCCCATGCCATCGACGTTACTGAAACTCCCCCAGGCCACGCGTCGGCGTCCCAGAAATGGGGCTAACCTCCACCTTCGTGCGGAAGATCTACGTAATCGGAATCGGCGCCGGCGACCCGGACCATCTCACCCTGCAGGCCGCGAAGGCGATCGGGCGTACCGACGTGTTCTTCATCCTCGACAAGGGCGAGGTGAAGGAGAGCATGATCGAGCTCCGGCGGCGGCTCATGAAGGCGTACGGGCGGCCCAGCCGGCGCATCGCCGAGGGGCGCGATCCCGAGCGCGACCGCACGCCGGCCGACTACGAGGGCACGATCGCCGACTGGCGCAGCCGGCGCTCGGCGGTCACCGAGGCGCTGATCAGCGAGCACCTGCTCGACGACGAGACCGGATCGTTCCTGGTCTGGGGGGATCCGTCACTCTACGACTCGACGATCGCCATCCTCGACGAGATCCTCATCAGAGGCCAGACCCTTTTCGAGTACGAGGTGATCCCCGGCATCAGCAGCATTTCCGCCTTGGCGGCGAAGCACCGGATCGGGCTGAACCGGGTCGGGCAGCCGTTCGAGGTGACCACCGGACGGCGTCTCGCCGAGGGCTGGCCGGAGGGGGTGGACGACGTGGTCGTCATGCTCGACGCGCAGCGGGCCTTCGCCGCCCACCCCGAGGCGTACATCTATTGGGGTGCCTATGTCGGAACCGAGGACGAGATCCTGCGCGAGGGCCGGGTCTCCGAGGTCGCGGACGACATCTCGAAGACCCGGGCCGAGGCGCGCGAGCGGCACGGCTGGATCATGGACACGTACCTGCTCAGACGCGACGGCTCACCTGATAGTGAGTGATCAGGCCGCCGACCAGCACGACGGTCAGGTTGAGCTCGACCGGGTCCCGGTCGGTGAAGTGGAAGTCGGCCTCGATCCAGCCCACCGTCACGCCGCCGGCCAGCCGCTTCTCGTGCAGGATCCGGTAGTCGACGGTCATCCCGAGCGGCTGCGAGTCGTAGTACGCCGCCACACCGGCCGGACCCACCACGTACGGGTGCAGGCCCTGGAAGATCGCGTCCTCGGTGAAGAGGGCGGCCACCTCGGCCGGCTCGTGTCGCGCGATGCCCCGCTGCCAGGCGTCCAGAACGCTCTTCAGGTCGCTCATCAGTGACCCGCGCTCTGGCCGCCGTCGACGTGCAGGATCTCGCCGGTGACGAACGGCGCGTTCTCCAGGAAGAGGATCGCGTCGGTGATGTCGCCGGTGTCGCCCATGTGGCCGACCGGGTGCAGCGAGGCCATGAACTCGTGGGTCTCGGCCGCGTGCATCGGGGTGCGGATGATGCCGGGCGACACCGCGTTGAAGCGGACGCCGCGGGTCGCGTACTCGATGGCGAGGGCCTTGGTGGCGGCGTTGAGGCCGCCCTTGGTCAGCGAGGCGAGGCCGGACGGCACGTTGGAAATGGCGTGGTCGGTGAGGCTCGTGGTGATCGTCACCACGTGGCCGCCGCCCTGCTCGAGCATGGCCGCGACGGCCGGCTGGGTGACCGCGACGAAGCCGCGCAGATTGAGCCCGGTGATCGCGTCGAAGTCCTCGCCGGTGTACTCGGTGAACGGCTTCGCGATGAAGATGCCGGCGTTGTTGACCAGCGTGTCGACCCGGCCGAACTCGGCCTTCGCGGCCTGGATCACGCGCGCCGCGACGGCCGGGTCGGCGAGGTCGCCCGGCACCGCGAGCACGCCGGGATCGTCCGACGGCTTGATCGAGCGTGAGGTGGCGACGACGTTCCAGCCGAGCTTGCGGTAGGCGGCGACAGTAGCGGCGCCGATGCCCTGCGAGGCTCCGGTGACGACGGCGACTTTGGACATTTTCTGCTCCTTTGATCGACGACCTGAGCAGAAGAATCCGCAGCCGCCAGGCGGTTGACACGTCTCCTTTCCTCCGGTCTGAGAGGCCTCGCCTACCAGGGCCGTACGCTGGGCGGATGGAGCTACGCCAGCTGCGCTACTTCGTGGCGGTCGCCGAGGAGCTGAGCTTCGCCCGGGCCGCCGAGCGGCTACGCATCGCCGGGCCGTCGCTGTCGCAGCAGATCAAGGCGCTCGAACGGGATCTCGGCACCCGGCTCTTCGACCGCGACCGGCGCACGGTCACGCTGACCCCGGCCGGGGCGGTGCTGCTGCCGGGCACGCGGGAGCTGCTCGATCGGGCCGACGCGCTCCGGCGTACGGCCAAGGGATTGTCGACCTCCGAGCCGGTCCGGCTCGGCTACGTCAACTGGCGGCCGGCCGACCTCGAGCAACGCGCGGCCGGCGTGGCCCACCTGGTGATCGACCCCTGGGTCCTGCCCTCGCACGCGCAGGCGGCCCGGGTCGCCGACGGCAGCATCGACCTCGCCATCTGCTGGGTGCCGACCGACACCGTCACCGCCGACCGGCTCGAGGCCCGGTTGCTCGGCGCCGACCATCTCTTCGCGGTCGCGCCCGGCGCGGTGACCACCCCGGTCAAGGCGGCCGACACGATCGTGCTGATCGACGCCGACGAGACCAGCTGGCTGTCCTGGAACCGGTGGGCCTCGCGGTACGCCGCGGACACCGGCGCCCGGAAGGTGTCCACCCCCGAGGGCGGCGCGACCGGCGCGGCCTTCTGGGAGCACGTGCGCCGCCTGCGCCGGCCGGTGGTCAGCAACCCGAAGAGCCAGACCACGCCGCTCCCGCCCGATCTCGCGGCCCGGCCGATCTGCGACCCGGCGCCGTTCTGGACGTGGTCGCTGGTGAGCCGGGCGGACGAGCCGCGGCCGGCCGTACGCGCGGTGGTCGAGGCGCTGACCCGCGACGTGGGCGGGCTCGGCCTCGACGATCCGGGCGTGTGGCTGCCCGCCGACGACCCCTACTCGTCCTCGAGATCGCCCTCGGTCGCCAGGTAGAGCTCCTGGAGGGCACTCAGGGTCTCCGGCGACGGGGACTCCCAGAGCTTGCGCTCGGCCGCCTCCAGCAGGCGCTCGGTGATGCCGTGCAGGGCCCACGGGTTGGACTGCTGGAAGAACTTCTGGTTCTCGGGGTCGAGGGCGTACGTCCCGGCGAGCTGCTCGTACATCCAGTCGGTCACCACGCCGGCCGTCGCGTCGTACCCGAAGAGGTAGTCGACGGTGGCGGCCAGCTCGAACGCACCCTTGTAGCCGTGCCGCCGCATCGCGGCGATCCAGCGCGGGTTCACCACCCGCGCCCGGAAGATCCGCGCGGTCTCCTCGGTCAGGCTGCGGGTCCGTGCGGCGTCCGGGTTGGTGGAGTCGCCGACGTACGCGGCGGGGGCCTTCCCGGTCAGCGCCCGGACCGTGGCGATCATGCCGCCGTGGTACTGGAAGTAGTCGTCCGAGTCGGCGATGTCGTGCTCGCGGGTGTCGATGTTCTTGGCGGCGACGTCGATCCGGCGGTACGCGTTCTCCATGTCCGGCCGGGCGGCGACGCCGTCCAGGCCGCGACCGTAGGCGAAGCCGCCCCAGACCGCGTACACCTCGGCGAGGTCGGCGTCGTCGCGCCAGTTGCGGCTGTCGATGAGCGGGAGGATGCCGGCCCCGTACGCGCCGGGCCGGGAACCGAAGATGCGCATGGTGGCCCGGCGCCAGTCGCCGTGCTCGGCGCGGTCGCGCAGGGCGTGCTCGCGGACGTAGTTGTCCGGCTCGTCGAGCTCGGCGATCATCCCGAACGCGTCGTCGAGCAGGGCCACGACGTGCGGGAACGCGTCGCGGAAGAAGCCGGAGATGCGGACCGTCACGTCGATGCGGGGCCGGCCCAGCTCGTCGCGCCCGATCGGCTCGAGGCCGGTGACCCGGCGGGAGGCGAGATCCCAGATCGGGCGTACGCCGATCAGCGCCAGGATCTCGGCGATGTCGTCGCCGGCCGTGCGCATGGCGCTGGTGCCCCAGGCGGAGAGTCCGACCGAGCGGGGCCAGTCGCCGTGGTCGGCGCGGTACCGGTCGAGCAGGGAGTCGGCCATGGCCTGGCCGGTCTCCCAGGCCAGGGCGCTGGGGATCGCCTTGGGGTCGACCGAGTAGAAGTTGCGACCGGTGGGCAGGACGTTGATCAGGCCGCGCAGGGGTGAGCCGCTCGGGCCGGCCGGGACGTAACCGCCGTCGAGGGCGTGCAGCACGTTCCCGATCTCGTCGGTGGTCTTCTCGAGCCGCGGCACGATCTCGGTCGCCGCGAACGTCAGCACCTCCCGCACCCTCTCGGACATTTCCGAAATGTCGGGCGGTGGCTGGCGGGGCCAGCCCGCATCCTCCATCGCCGTCACCAGCGCGCGCGCTTTCTCCTCGACGCGGTCCGTTTCGGCGGTCGACGCTCCCTCGCTCAGGCCTAGCGCCTCGCGCAGACCGGGAAGAGCGGCCACCTTTCCCGCCCACATCTGCCGGGCCCGCAGCATCGACAGCACGAGATTGATCCGGGTCTCGCCGGTCGGCGCCGCACCGAGCACGTGCAGCCCGTCCCGGATCTGCGCGTCCTTCACCTCGCACAGCCAGCCGTCGATGTGCAGCACGAACTCGTCGAACTCCTCGTCGCCCGGCCGCGCGGCCAGGCCGAGGTCGTGGTCCATCTTGGCCGCCTGGATCAGCGTCCAGATCTGCGCCCGGATCGCCGGCAGCTTCGCGGGGTCGAGCGTCGCGATCGAGGCGTGCTCGTCGAGCAGCTGCTCGAGCCGGGCGATGTCCCCGTAGGACTCGGCCCGCGCCATCGGCGGGATCAGGTGGTCGACCAGCGTGGCGTGCGCCCGCCGCTTGGCCTGCGTGCCCTCGCCCGGGTCGTTCACCAGGAACGGGTAGATCAGCGGCAGGTTGCCGAGCGCCGCGTCCACGCCGTCCGACGCGGACATGCCCACGTTCTTGCCCGGCAGCCACTCCAGGTTGCCATGCTTGCCGACGTGCACGACCGCATCGGCCCGGAAGGAGTCGGCCACCCAGCGGTAGGCCGCCAGGTAGTGATGCGACGGCGGCAGGTCGGGGTCGTGGTAGATGGCGACCGGGTTGGCGCCGAACCCGCGCGGCGGCTGCACCATCACCACCACGTTCTCGTCGCGCAGGGCGGCCAGCACGATGTCGCCGTTGTCGACGTAGAGCTCGCCCGGCGGCGGCCCCCAATGCCGCGTCACGCTGTCGCGGAGATCGGACGGCAGCGTCGCGAACCAGGCCGCGTACCGCGCGCCGGGAATCCGCACCGGGTTGCCGCTGAGCTGCTCGTCGGTGAGCCAGTCGGGATCCTGCCCGCCGGCCGCGATCAGGGCATGGATCAGCCCGTCCCCGTCGTACTCGCCGAACGACCCGATCCGGTAGCCGTGGTCCTTCAGAGCGGCGAGCAGCGCGACCGTCGAGGCCGGCGTGTCGAGGCCGACCGCGTTGCCGATCCGCGAGTGCTTGGTCGGGTACGCCGAGAGCATCAGCACGATGCGCCGCTCAGCCGGCGGAACGTGCCGCAGCCGCGCGTGCGCCACCGCGATCCCGGCCACCCGGGCCGCCCGCTCCTCGTCGGCCACGTAGACCGAGAGCCCGTCCTCGTCCAGCTCCTTGAACGAGAACGGCACCGTGATGATCCGCCCGTCGAACTCGGGGATCGCCACCTGCGTCGCCGCGTCCAGCGGGGAGAGCCCGTCGTCGCTCGCCTCCCACGTGGCGCGCGGGCTGGTCAGGCACAGCCCCTGCAGGATCGGCACGTCCAGATCGGCGAGCACCCCGACATCCCACGCTTCGTCGTCACCTCCCGCTCCGACGGTGGCGGGCTTGGTGCCACCGGCGGCCAGGACGGTGACGACCAGGGCGTCGGTCTTGCGCAACTCGACCAAGAGCTCTTCCGACGCCGTACGGAGGGAAGCGGTGTAAATCGGAAGCGGGCGAGCGCCCTTCGCCTCGATCAGGCGGCACAGGGTCTCGACGAAGGCCGTGTTCCCGGCCATGTGATGGGCGCGGTAGTAGAGGACGCCGACCACGGGCCCGTCGTTCTCCGCCGCTTCACGCGGGAGCACACCCCAGTCCGGCGAGGCGGCCGGCGGCGCGAACCCGTGCCCCGTGAGCAGCACGGTGTCGGAGAGGAAGTCGTGCAGCGCGGCGAGATTCGCGGCCCCGCCGAAGGCCAGGTACTGATGCGCCTCGGCCGCCACGCCCGCCGGCACGGTCGACAGCTTCATCAGGTCGGCGTCGGGCGCCTGCTCCCCGCCGAGCACCACCACCGGGACCGCCGCCGCCAGCAGGGCGTCGATGCCCT
The DNA here is from genome assembly GCF_000379645.1 of Paractinoplanes globisporus DSM 43857. Lineage (GTDB taxonomy): Bacteria > Actinomycetota > Actinomycetes > Mycobacteriales > Micromonosporaceae > Actinoplanes > Actinoplanes globisporus. Next base: position 132,275 of record NZ_KB903303.1, on the reverse strand, counting down.
CCTCCCAGGCCCGTCGCCCGCCGAGGATGCGCACCACGACCAGGTCGACCCCGTCCAGCAGGCCGGTCAGGTCGCCCACAGTGGTGCGGGCCGGGTTGGCCAGGCGCCAGGCACGGTCGCCGGCCCGGGCGCTGAGCAGATCGGTGTCAGACGTCGACAGCAGCAGGAACACGCGCACTCCTCACCGGGGTCCGCGCCCCGGACAGCCGGAAACACGGCGACCGGAGTTCCTGGCTCCCGGGGCCCTGGTGAGACCCGGTGACAGTGGCGGGACCGCGCCGGACTCACACCGGCTTCCTCCGCGGCGTCGCCGCTCGTGGCCCCCCACCCTTCCGGCCCGCGCTCATCGCCGTCAAGCCGGGCTCGCCGGTGTGACGATGCCGACCCGAGCATGCGTTCGTGTCGGTCCTCCTCCGTAGTATCCGGGCCGTGCCCCACCCGATTCGGCAGTCCGACACCGACGCCTGCCCCGGCGCGCTCCGGCTCCACGCCGCGGCCGACGGCCCGCTAGCGCGTGTCCGCCTGCCCGGCGGCATGCTCACCGGCCCCCAGCTGGCCGAGCTGGGCGCGATCGCCGCCGAGTGGGGGGATGGCGGCCTGGAGCTGACCTCGCGGGCAAATGTCCAGCTCAGGGCCCTGACCAGGGCAAACCCCGCGTCGTTGGCAGCCCGCCTGCATGCGGCCGGCTTACTGCCCTCAGAAACCCACGAGACCGTACGCAACATTGCCGCACCCCCACTGGCCAGCGCCGAGCTTCGCGCCTTGGTCACCGCCCTCGACGACGCCCTCTGCGCCGACCCGGCCCTCGCCAACCTGCCGGGCCGTTTCCTGTTCGCCCTCGGCCAGGTCCCGCTCGCCGCCGACCTAACTGCCCTGCCCGTGCCCGGAGCCCCACCGACACCCGGCCCCCCGCCTACGGCCGGCGCCCAGCCCACGCCCGGCGTCGCGCCCGCGGCCGGCGTCGCGCCCACGGCCGGCGGCGCGCCCACGGCCGGAGCCTTCGCGATTCTGTTTGCCGGGCGTGACGAGGGTCTGCGCGTGCCGGCCGACCGCGTGGTGGAGGCACTGCTGGCGGGCGCCCACGCGTTCCTGGCCGAGCGAGCCATCGCGATGCCGCCGCCCTGGCGACTGGCCGAGCTTCCCGGCGGCCCCGGCCGTATGGCCGACCTCGTCAGCGCCGCCCTCGGCCTCCCGCGCCAAACCGACGAAGCCGAAATATCGGGAATGCGGGATGAGGACGGCGAGGCTCGATCGGCGATCGGGGTCCCGCCACAGGCGGATGGGCGCGGCGCGGCGGGCGCGATCGGGGTCTTGTCGCAGGCGGATGGGTGCGTTGCGGTGGGGACGATCGTGCCGTTGGGGCGGCTCACCGGTGAGCAGATCCGGGTTCTGGCCGGGGCCGATCGGCTGGTGCTGACGCCGTCGCGGGGGGTGGTCGTCCCCGATCTGCTGCCGGAAGCGGCCGACGAATGGCTTGCCGCGCTGGCTGGGGCCGGGTTGCCGGTTGGGGCAGATTCTCGCTGGTCCGGGGTTACCGCGTGCGCGGGGCGGCCCGGTTGTGCGAAATCGCTGGCGGACGTGCGGGCCGATGCTCTGGCCGCGACCCGCTACGGGGAGGGGCTTCCCGTGCATTGGGTCGGGTGTGCGCGGGGGTGTGGTTCGCCCTCGGGTCCGCACGTACGGGTCGAGGCGACTCCGGTGGGTTATGCGGTGCGCGGTCGGGTTGTTGACGGTGACCTCGCCGAGGTTGTTTCCGCTGCTAGGAGGGCCTGATGGAGTATGAGCGCGACGGCGCGGAGATCTATCGGCGGTCGTTTGCCACTATTCGGGCCGAGGCGGATTTTTCCGGCATGGCCGAGGATGTGGCTCGGGTGGCGGTGCGGATGATTCACGCGTGCGGCATGGTCGACCTGGTGGGCGACATCGGGTACAGCGCCAACGTCGCCTCCGCGGCTCGGAAGGCGCTGCTCGACGGGGCTCCGATTCTGTGTGACGCGGAGATGGTGGCGTCGGGGGTCACGCGCAAGCGGCTGCCGGCGGCGAACGACGTGATCTGCACGCTTCGGGACCCGGCCGTGCCGGGGCTGGCCGCGAAACTGGGTACCACGCGCAGCGCCGCCGCACTCGATCTGTGGGGCGATCGGCTCGGCGGGGCCGTGGTGGCGATCGGGAACGCGCCGACCGCGCTGTTCCGGCTGTTGGAGATGGTGGCGGCGGGGGCGCCCCGGCCGGCGGCGGTGCTCGGGATTCCGGTGGGGTTCATCGGGGCGGCCGAGTCGAAGGAGGCGCTCGCGGCCTCCGACCTGGAACACCTGATCGTGCGGGGGCGGCGGGGTGGCAGCGCCATCACGGCCGCGGCGGTCAACGCCCTCGCCTCGGAAGTGGAGTGACGCGCGTGGCAGGGCGGGCCAGGACCGGACGGCTCAGTGGTGTCGGGGTGGGGCCGGGCGATCCCGAGCTGATCACGGTCAAGGCGGCCCGGCTGATCGAGAGCGCCGACGTCGTGGCCTATCACTCGGCCCGGCACGGGCGGAGCAACGCCCGGGCGATCGCCGAGGCCCATCTACGGCCGGGGCAGATCGAGGAGGCGCTGGTCTATCCGGTCACCACCGAGGCGACCGATCACCCGGGCGGGTATCAGGGCGCGATCGACGAGTTCTACGCCGAGGCGGCCGCGCGGCTCGCGGCGCACCTCGACGCGGGGCGTGACGTGGTCGTGCTGGCCGAGGGGGACCCGTTCTTCTACGGGTCCTACATGCACATGCACAAGCGCCTCGCCGATCGCTACGAGACCACCGTCGTCCCGGGCGTCACATCGGTCAGCGCCGCCTCGGCCGCGCTGGGCCGGCCGCTCATGGAGCGCGACGAGGTGCTGACGATCCTCCCCGGCACGCTGCCCGCCGACGACCTGGCCGCCCACCTGGCCGCGACCGAGTCGGCCGTGGTCATGAAGCTGGGACGGACCTTTGCGAACGTCCGCGAGGCCCTGGAGCGGTCCGGCCGCCTCGACGACGCCTGGTACGTCGAGCGCGCCACAACGGCCGGGGAGCGCATCGCCCCGATCGCCGGCGTCGACCCGGACACCGTGCCCTATTTCTCGTTGGCCATGCTGCCGAGCCCGGCCGCCGCCGCGTTCGCCGGGGCGAGGGACGCCGCGCTCGCCGGGGACAGGGAGAACGGGCTGGCCGGCGAGAGGAATGCCGACACCCACGGCACCGCCACCGGGGAAGGCGCCGCCGGCGCGGATGCCGCCGGGGAGAGCGGGGATGCCGCCGGGGGGAGCGGCTATACCGCCGGGGAGAGCGGTGCGGGTGGGGTCGCGGTGATCGGGCTCGGGCCGGGCGACCCGCGGTGGCTGACGCCGGAGGCTCGGGACGCGCTCGCCGAGGCCGATGACCTGGTGGGCTATGGGCCCTACCTTGACCGGGTCGCGGTGCGGGCGGGGCAGCGGAAGCACCCGTCGGACAACCGGGTGGAGGCGGAGCGGGCCGCGTTCGCGCTCGATCTGGCCAAGCGGGGGCGGCGGGTCGCGGTGGTCTCGGCGGGAGACCCGGGGGTGTTCGCGATGGCGGCGGCGGTGCTCGAGGTGGCCGAGGACCCCGCCTGGAAGGACGTGCCGGTCCGGATCGTTCCGGGGATCACGGCCGCGCAGGCGGTGGCGGCCCGGGCGGGTGCGCCGCTGGGGCACGACTTCTGTGTGCTGTCGCTCTCGGATCGGCTCAAGCCGTGGTCGGTGATCGAGGGGCGGATCGTCGCGGCGGCCGCGGCCGATCTGGTGATCGCGATCTACAACCCGGCGTCGAGATCGCGGACCGAGCAGTTGGTGCGGGCCCGGGAGCTGCTGCTGGAGCACCGCGATCCGCAGACCGTGGTGGTGATCGGGCGGGACGTCGGCGGGCCGGCCGAGTCGATGCGGGTCACCACGCTGGAGGCGCTCGACCCGGCCACCGTCGACATGCGCTGCCTGCTGCTGATCGGCTCGACGCAGACGCGCGCGGTCGCCGCCGCCGACGGCACGAGCCGGGTCTGGACGCCGCGAACCTACCCGCAACCCTGACGACCGAACCGTTTGGCAACCTGACGTCGTCCACATCGCCCGCGACGATGCGGAAACCGGCCCGGTGAAAGCCGATCCGGGTGGCCCGCCACCGGGCCGCAACCTTCGGCGGGACTCCACTTCGACCGTCCGAAAAGACGTTTCCGCAGCTCAACGCTGACTAACCATCGACCGGAACGGGAAATGCGCGTGGCGGGCAACCGTCCTGCCACCGAGCCGCACCGTCGATGCAATCAGGATTCTTCGACACCACTACTGCTACCCGCCGATGAGAGGGGCCGCTACCGAACTGATACCCGACGAAGGGCCGACCGAAGTGAAGCTTTCCCGCCGCCGCGCCGCAATAATCGCCTCGACGGTCATGCTCGGCCTTGCCCTTCCCACCACTCCGGCCCTCGCGAAGACGGCCGCCAAGCCCGCGGCCAAGCCGGCGGCAACCACCAAGCCCGCGGCCAAGCCGGCCACCAAGACGACCACGCCGGCGACGGTCAAGGCGGCCACCACCCCGACGCTGGCCACCCGCCTCGCCGCGGTCAAGACGGCCAAGGCGATCAACTACTACCCGTCGACGGCCGGCTGGTCGAAGATGTGGTCGAGCTTCGACTCCGCCAAGATCGACGCGGACCTCGCGAAGGCGCAGGCGCTCGGCGCCACCAGCGTCCGGGCGATCGTCTTCCCGGCGACGTTCGGGTACCCGACACCGAGCACGCTCTACACCGACCGGCTCGCCCTCTTCGTGAAGCTGGCCGCCGCCCGCAACATGACCGTGAAGCTCACGCTGTTCGACTGGTGGGGCGACTACTCGGACGTCGCCGGCAGCACCGCCTGGGCCGCCGCGATCCTCAAGCCGTACAAGGACGACCCCCGGGTCATCTCGGTCGAGTTGCAGAACGAGTTCGACGCGACAAACACCGCGGCCGTCGCCTGGGCCAAAAAGATCGTCCCGGCCGTACGGGCCGCGTTCCCGACGATGCCGCTGACCTTCTCGGTCGACGGCGCGGCCGGCCCCACGGGCATGGCGAAGATCAAGACGGCGCTGGCGGCGGCCCCGCTCGACTACTACGACTACCACTTCTACGGCAACTCCGAGCGGGCGCTCGCGATGATCCGTCAGGCGCAGTCGGCGGTCTCCCCGGCCCCGATCGTGATCGGCGAGGCCGGTCTGAACACGCTGCAGAACACCGAGGGCGAGCAGGCCGCGTTCCTGGCCCGGGTCTTCGAGGCGGCCGAGGTGGCCGGCATCCAGTCGGTCTCGCCGTGGACGCTGAACGACTTCGCGTCCGGCGCCATCCCGGACTCGGCCGTGTCGAAGCTCCCGGCCCAGTACAACTACGGCCTCTACCGCACCAACGGCGTCGCCAAGGCGGCCGCGGCCGTGGTCAAGGCCGAGTTCACCAACACGGCGCTGCCGAGCACGCTGTTCGACAACGGCTTCGAGAACACGGCCGGCCTCACCCCGTGGCGCCCGTTCATGCCGGAGCTCGGCGGGGCCGTGAAGACGCAGTCCGCCGCGCACACCGGCAAATGGTCGGTCAGCCTCACCAACACCGGCAAGACCTCGGCCGGCTCGCCGTCCTACCGCGTCGCCCCGATCACGCCCGTGCAGCCCGCCCAGAAGTGGCACGCCGAGGTGTGGGCCAGGGGCAACGGCACCACGGGCGCGTCGCAGATCGCGGTGAGCTGGTTCGACATCAACGACAAGTGGCTCGGCGGCTCCTCGTCGGCGTCGCTCGCGAACGGCACCACCGGCTGGATCAAGCTCACGGTGGACGGGGTCGCCCCGGCCGGCTCGGCCAGCATGCAGATCCACCTGAAGTCGGGTGCCAACACCGGCACCGTCTGGTTCGACGACGTGGTGGTCACTGCCTCCTGACCCCGCGCGCGCGAACCGAGGACGCCGCCGCTTCCGAACCCGGAGGCGGCGGCGTCTTCGCATGTTCCGGACGCCCGCGAGGCTGGACGCCGCAGGTCACCCCACGCCGATCCGGGTGAGCAGGTCGTCGTACGCCAGCACCGTGTGTTCCCAGGAGGACGGGTCGCTGTGCCGGCGCCCGATCAGCGGCGCCGCCGATCGGATCGCCGCGGCCAGGCCCGCGGGGTCGGCGGCCGGGGCGAACCGGACACCCGGGTAGTCGCCGGCCGCCTCGACCAGGCCGCCCACCGCGGTCACCACCACCGGCAAGCCGTGGCTCATCGCGATGTGCAGCGGACCGCTGGCCGAGCTGCGCCGATAGGGCAGGACGACCAGGCCGGCCGCCGCGAAGAAGTCGTTGACCTCGGCGTCGGTGACGTACCGGTTGACGAACTCGATGCGGTCGCGGACCGGACTGGCGGCGATCATGTCGGCGGGCAGCGTCCAGCCCTCCCACGTCTCCCCCACCACGGTCAGCCGCCAGTCGTCCGGGAGCAGCTCGAACGCGTCGATCAGATCCTCGAGACCCTTGTACGGCCGGATCGTGCCGAAGTACAGGATCCGGCGCGACTCGCCCGGGTCGGCCTGCCGCTGGGCCGGCGCGACATGGTGGTCGTACGGGCCGTGGCGCGCCACGACCTGCGGGACCGTGCTCAGGGCGTACGTCTGCCGAAGTGTCTCTTGATCGAAGCGCGAGTGGACGACGACGCCGGACGTGGCACCCAGCAGGGGTCTGATGCATTTGCGCACGTAGGCCGAGGCCCAGCGGAACCGCGCCTCGCCGGTGTCCTGCACCTCGTGGAACTCGATCACCACCCGGACCCCGGACATCCGAGCGACCAGGCAGAGCACGAGGTAGGAATGCAGCACCGTCCCGGTCCACCACTGGAGAACCAGCACGTCCGGCCGGAAACGGCGCAGGAAGCAGACCGCCCGCACCAGGCTGGGCAGCCCCCACCAGTCGACGCCGTCGAAGACCTCGACCCGGTCGTCGTACCGCAGGTCGTTGAGCGGCTGCCCGACCCGCTCTCGCCCCGGATAGAGCCGGGTCGGCAACAGCTGCCGCATGAGGATCGCGCCGACGTCATACCTATTGCTCAACGCATTGGACAGACGGCATGTGTAATAGCTGATTCCGGAGAGGAAGCGCCAGCCCGAGCCGACGACGACAATGCGCTGCCGGGCATTGGGGGGACGGTCAGATGCAGGCACGGTAGATCTCCTCGATCTGGGGGACGACGCGGGCGGCGGTGAAGTCGAGCCCCCGCCGATAGCCGGCCTGACGCAGGCGGTCGGCGAGGCCGGGGTCGGACAGCAGGCGGGACAGGGCCGCGTGCAGGGCGTCCACGTCGCCGGGCGGCACGTGCAGGCCGCTCTCGCCGTCGCGGATCATGTCGGCGAGGCCGCCGGTGCGGGAGGCGATCAGCGGGGTGCGGGCCAGCAGCGCCTCGACCGCCACCTGGCCCATCGCCTCCATGATCGACGGAACCACCCCGGCCGCCGCGCCGTGCCAGGCGGCCATCACCTGGGCGTGCGGCACGTCGTGCCGCACGTGCACACCGGGCGGGATCGGCGGGGTGTCGGCCCGGCGGGTGCCCAGGCAGACGAGGTCCGGCGGCGGCTCGGTGCCACGCCATCCTTCGACCAACTTGCCGTACGCGGCGAAAAGAACGTCTATACCTTTGTGCGGCCCGAGTGCTCCGACGAACAGAAGGTAAGGCCGATCGGGCAGCCAGTCCGGCCGCGGCGTGTTGCGGGCCAGCTCGTCGAGGCCGTCCGGCACCAGGCTGGAGACGACCCGCACCGGCAGCCCGGCCGGCAGCCGCGCCTGGTCGAGTGCCCGCGCCACCGACGGCGAGATGGCGGTGAGCGCGTCGATCCCCCGGTGCCGGTGGGCCCGCAACGCCGCGGTGAGCACCGCCGCGCGCGGCCGGCCGTACTGCCCGGACGCGCAGGACAGGCAGCGGGACAGCCGCGGCCCGGTGGTGCAGCCCCGACCCTGCTGGGCGAAGTCCTTCTTGACGCAGGCCAGCCCGAAGTCGTGCGCGGTGTGCACGTGCGGGCGCCCGTCCCGGCCGTGCCGCAGCGGCAGGTAGGAGTACATGAGCCAGTCGTGGCTGTGCACGACGTCGTAACGCCCGGCCCGCAGCTCGTGGCGGATGTCGGCGGTGGTCAGCGGGTCGGGCGCGGTCGGGTGGAACGGCTTGGCCGGGTCCTGGTTCATCCGGGGCAGCAGCGTGTTGGCGACGCTGCGGACCCGGACGACGCGCACGCCGTTGCGGGTCTCGTCGGCGGGCGCCCGGGGCGTGGCCAGCGTGAGCACGGTGACCTCGTGCCCGCGCCGCACCAGCTCCTCGCTGCTGGTGGCGATGCTGCGCTCGAGCCCGCCGATGACGGGGGCGTAGAGGTTGGCCAGCTGCAGAATCCTCACGGTGCTCTCCAAGATCGCGATCGGGGGCGGGAGTGCGGGGAGGGGCGGCGGTTCCGGCTCGGGAAGGGCATCGCGGGCCGGCCTCGGACGATCGGATGTTGCGGCGGGCGCGCGGCTCGCGGCTGCCGGGGACGCGGCGCCGACCGGCCGCGCGGTGTCCCGTCCTCCCGCGTGACCGGCCACAGCCGCCCGTGCAGGGCGTGGACGGCCACGGCCAGGGCGCCCAGCGACTGCCCGGTCAGCCAGGCGTATCCGGCGGCCTCGATGCCGAACCTCGGCAGCCACAGCCAGGTGAGGGTCAGGCAGGTGGCGGCCATCAGCAGGTTGAGGCGCAGGCAGCGACGCAGCGCGGTCTGCGAGCGCCAGTGGGCCACGGCCAGGTTCGTGATGGCATCGGGGACAGCGGCCAGGACCAGGATCTTCAGCAGCGTCGCGCCGCCGGCCGCGTAGGCGGGGCTGAACAGCGTCAGGATCCAGCCGCCGGCCAGGAACAGTCCGGTCGCGGGCGCGCCGATCACGACCAGCACGACCAGAGCGGCCCGGGGCAGCGACGCCGAGCGGCCGCCCGCGTTCGTACGCTCGGCGTACAGGGCCGAGGCGACCGCGGGCGACACCATGAACAGCACCGACGCGGTCATCCAGGCCATGTAGAAGTGGGCGTTGTCGGCGGCGCCGAGGCGGGCGGTGACCAGCACCGGGAGCAGCGCGCTCGGGCCGGCCTGGGCCAGGTTGATCAGGTGGTGGCCGGTGAGCGAGCCGCGCACGTACTGCAGTTCGGCGCCGAGACCGGCGCCGGCCAGGCGATATCCGGGACGAAGGCGGGGCAGGCTCCGCCGCAGCGTGTACGCGGTGACGGCCAGCGACGGCAGCGTCCAGGCGACCACGACCGCCCAGGCCGAGCCGAGGCCGGCGGCGGTCAGGCCGACCAGTACCACGAGCTTGCCGCCGGCCAGCGTGAGGTTGCGCCAGAGCATGCCCTGGCTGGCCCGGTGGGCAACGAAGACGTAGTCGAGCAGCATCGATGCGGTCAGCGCGACCGCGGTGGCGACCAGGGCCGCCGTGCCGGCCGGGCCGGCGAGGAAGCCGAAGTTGGCGGCCACCCGGGGCAGCACGAGCACCGCCGCGAGCGAGGCCGCCGCGGTGGCCGCGCAGCCGAGCAGCAGGCCGGCGCTGACGATCCGCGACCAGGTGGCCGCGGGCGCGCCGGGCAGCCGCTGGATGAACATGTGGCCGAGGCCGAGGTTGGCGACCATGCTGACCACGGTGGCCGCCGAGATCAGCGCGGTGGCGGTGCCGATCGCCGACCGGGGCAGCTCGCGGGCCGCGATCATCCAATAGAGATAGCCGAGCCCGCTGGTGCCGACCGTGCTCAGCATGATCAGGACGCTGTTGCGGGCCAGCGAGTCCCGGCCGACGCGGGCTAACACGGCCGGCCCGGCCCGCGGCCGTAGAAGACGGTGCTCGCCGCGCCGAGGCTGATCTCGATGCGGTGCAGGCAGCCGTCCGGCGGGGCGGGCACGTGGACCTGGACCGCCCGGGTGCTGTCCGCGCTGATCGTCACCGGGCGGGGCGGGCCGGCCGGGCGGTCCCCGACGCGTACCGACAGGGGTGCGACCACGTCCGGCTCGCCGGCGCTGCTCACCCGGATCGGCACCTCGAGGCCGCGCGGCGGGAAGGCGACCGGGCGGTCGATGTCGGCCGCCCAGCCACCGAGGGCCACGCTCGTGTAGCCGGGCTGCGGCGGGTGCGGCATCCGGACGTACGCGAAAGTGGCCGCACCCCCGACGACCAGGGCGACCACCCCGGAGATCGCGATCGCGCCGAGCGTGCGCGGAAAGTCCGGGTCGGCCACCGGTGGGCCGGAGCGCTCCCGCAGCAGCGCGACCCCGCCCAGCAGCAGGGCCAGCGCGGCGAGACCGGCGGCGAGCGTGCGCGCCTCGATGCGCACGCCGGTCAGGTGCAGCACGAGCGCGATCATCGGCAGGCTGATCAGGCCGGACACGACGGCCAGCCCGAGCGGCCGCTCCCTCAGCCCGAGCGCCCGCAGCCACAACTCGCCGACCGCGAGCAGCGCGACCAGCGCGACGACCGGGAGCAGCACGGGCAGCCCGAGCGCGAGCAGACCGGCCGCGGCCACGGCGGCGGCGAGAATGCGCAGGGTCACCGGGGACCCCCGAGCGGGCTGTCGATCGACGTGAAGTCGAAGCGGTAGATCGCGATGTCCCCGCTGTTGTAGATCTTGATCGTCCACGGTGTGTAGTCGAACTTGGTGAGCTGACCGAGCGTGAACGCCGGGTGGCCGTCGTGCGGGATCGGCTCGTTGGTCTCGAAGTAGATGCCGATCTCGGGCACCTCCTCGGCCATCCGCCGGTCGACGATCAGGTAGCCGAAGTTCCACGAGCTCAGCTGTGTGATCAGCGGCTGCGGCACGGGCCGGCCGGGCTCGGCGAGGTACAGGTCGTAGGTGGGGAACGTGACCGAGCCGGTGACCGGGAACTGGCCGCCGTACGAGCCGAAGACCAGCCCGGAGTAACGGTCGGCGACGATCCGCAGGCCCCGTCCCTGGGTCGAGCGCAGCCAGTTCGCGGCGGCCAGCACCTCGGGAGTGATCGAGCGGGTGTCGGAGCCGTACGCGGACGGGCCCGGGAAGCGATAGGACGGGTTCATGCCGGCCGCCGTGTTGCCGACCAGCATGACCGCGAAGAGGGCGGCGAGCGCGGGCCCGGCGAGACGGGCCCAGCGATCGAGCAACGCCACCACCAGCGGTGCCACGACCAGGGCGAGGCCGAGGTAGCTGAACGCCCAGGAACGGCGGGCGCCCTCGGCACCCGACGGCGTGAGGATCAGCAGCGCGGCCGGGAAGTAACAGGCGCCGACCAGCAGGGCGGCGACCGCGGCGCCCCGGCCGACCGGGTCGGGATCGCGATGCCGGCGCAGGCGCCAGGCGGCGGCCACGATCGCGGCGAAGGCGAGGATCGGCGCGGCGAACGCGGCCTTCTGTTCCCACCAGGGCGCGACCGACTTGCTGAACAGGGTCCGGCCGCCCGAGCCGCCGTCGTTGGCCATGTCGGCGATCTGGTCGAGGGCCCGGCCCAGGTACGGGTCGAGATAGCCGGCCGTCTTCGGGGCGACCCAGAACAGCCAGCCGGCCGTCAGGCCGGCGGCGGCCGCGGTCAGCGCCCAGGCGGTCCAGGCGGCGGGGCCGGCGCCGCGGCGGCCGGTGACCGCGGCCGAGAAGACGAGCATGATCGCGATCAGCCCGAGCGCGGTCAGGTGGTGGGTGGTGACCGTCGCGGCCGAGAACAGCACCGTGGTGGCCGACCAGCCGGCCCGGTCGCGGCGGCCGGTGGCGCGCATCGCCCGGTGCAGGGTCACCAGCGTCCAGATCATCAGGGGCACGGCCAGCGACTCGTACCCGAACTGGGTGTCGAAGAAGAGAAAAGAGCTGTTCAGGCTGTACGCGATCGCGGCCACCGCCGCCGTGCGGCCGTCCCGCCAGATCTGGCCGGCCAGCACCGCGACGCCGAGCACCACGAGGAGGTGGGCGGCGATCAGGACGGCCAGCGCGGAGTGCCAGATCGAGGCGCCGGTCAGCGCGGAGAGCGCGGCCACCGTGGAGTGCAGGCCGGGGAAGTCGCCGATCACCCGGACGATCGGGTTCGGGTCGAAGAGCCGGCCGTCGAGGAGGATCACGCGGCTCTGGCGCCAGTGGGCGAACTCGTCGTGGTAGAGCGGACCGGTCGGGTTACGCAGGAGCTTGGGGAGATAGGTGAAGCAGGCGTACGCGATCAGGACCGAGGTGCGCAGCAGCGGCGTGGTCTCGCGGCGGCAGATCCACCAGACGGCGGGGACCGTGAAGACCAGCATCCCCAGCCAGAAGAAGCCGAAGGCGCCGGGCCGGCCCCACTCGGCGGCGCGGTCGGCGGCGACCAGGGCCGCCGCCCCGGCCGCGCCCGCGGCGGTGAGAGCGGCCCCCCACCAGGCATTTTGCCCGATCTTCCGGGGCTTCTCCTCAGCAATGGGTGAGCCGACAGCGGGAGCGGTCAAGGTCATCGGTCGGCGGCTCCCGCTCCGCTCTGCTGGATGAGCCGCACCCGGGGCGCGACACTCGCGTACACCTCCCGGGTGGACAGCACCACATCGCTCCAGGTGGGCAGCGCGTTGCTGCCGTGGGTGACCCGCCGGGTGGACGCCGCGACCTGCAGCGCGTCGGCGAGCGCCGCCTCGTCGTCCGGGTTGACCAGCCACAACGGAACCCCGTCGCCGGCCATCACGGCCAGCTCGCGATGCGCCGGGATGAACGAGGCCACGGTCGGGATCCCGGCGGTCAGCGCGTCCGCGACGGCCATGCCGAACGCCTCGTGCGCGGACGCGGAGACGGCCGCCGCCGCTACCGCCATCCGCCCCGCGAACGCGTCGTCGGGCAGCCGCCCATGGAACATCACCCGCCTGCCGTCGAGGCCGAGCCGCCCGGCCAGCTGCTCCAGCTCCTCGCGGGCGGGCCCGGCGCCGACGACGTCGAGCCGGTGGTCGTCGGGCAGGTGGCGCATGGCCCGGATGACCCGGTCGACCCGCTTGTACCGTTCGAGCCGCCCGACGCAGAGGATGCTGCGGCCGGGCCCGTCCTCGATCGGCTCGACGACCCGCACCGGATCGGTGCCGTTCGGGATGATCACCATCCGCTCGGCCGCCTCCGGGAAATGCCGGATCAACAACTCCCGTTCCGTACGCGTGACACAGATGAGCCGGTTCGAACGGGCGACGATCCGGCGGCCGACGGGGCGATAGATCGGGTGCAGCGCGGCCCGCAGCCGGCTGTGCCCGGTCCCGTGGTAGTGCGGCGTGAAGACCAGCGGCGTGTCGTTGGTGAGCGCGGCCGGCAACGCCGCGAGCGCGTGGTAGCTGTGCGCGTGCAGCAGGTCGTACCGGCCGGCGTGGGCGCGCAGCCATTTCCAGAGGGCGAGCGAGAAACGGTAGTTCGAGGCGGAGACGGTCAGCGGGAAGCGGCGGACCAGCACCCCATCGAGCGTCTCCTCGGCCGCGGTGGCGTGCTGGGTGAGCACCTCGACCTGGTCGCCGGCCGCGACCAGCGCCGCGCACAGCCGCCGGCAGTGCGTCTCGACCCCGCCGACATCGGGGTGGTACGCGCTGGTGACGACGCCGATCCTCACCGGGCGCGCTCCGCCACGCGCCGGCCCGACCGGCGCCGCGGCCATTCCCGGGCGATCGTCCGCAGCACGCGGATGCCGTCGGTCAGCGCGTTCAGGTTGCTCTCGCCGTGGATGCGGGCCTGCTCGAAGCTCGCGACCTCGACGATGCGCAGCCGGGCCCGGGCCGCACGCAGGTTGAGCAGCGTCTCGATCTCGAAGCCGTCGCCCCACAGCCGGCCGTCGCCCCGCTCGGGCGCCGGCGAGGTGCTGTCCAGGCCGAACACGTCAAGGTGCCGGGCCCAGAACGCGTTGTAGCCGTAGCAGAGGTCGCTGTACCGCGTCCGGAACATGGTGTTGACCAGCATGCTCAGGCACTTGTTGCCGGCCCGGCGCAGGCGGGTGATGTCGGCGCTGCCGCCGGACCCGCGGAACCGGGAGCCCTTCGCGAAGTCGGCGCCGCCGCGCAGCGCCGCGATGAAGCTCGGGATCTCCTTCGGATCGGTCGACCCGTCGGCGTCGATCATCACCAGGATGTCGCCGGTGGCGGCCGCGAAGCCGCAGGCCAGCGCGTTGCCCTTGCCCCGGCGGTTCTGCGTGACGACGCGGATGCCGGGCATGAGCCGGCGGGCGACGCCGACGGTGTCGTCGGTCGAGCCACCGTCGACCAGGATCACCTCGTCGACCTCGGGCAGCCGGGCCAGCACGTACGGCAGGTTCCGAGCCTCGTTGAGGGCCGGGACGATGACGCTCACCAGGGGCTCGCCGGAAGGGACGACCACCTGGGGCAGCTCGGTCTCCGTTCCGGCCGATCGGCGAACGTAGGGGACCGTGGACATGACAGTTCTCCAAAGCTCGGTGCTGCTGCTGCGGGCGGATGCGCGGCCGGGCCGCCGTCGGTGTCGCTGAGGCGGCGGGCCCCGGCCGCGACGAGGGTCGATCAGGCGCCGGGCGCCTCGACCGTCCACGAGTAGATGTCCTGCTTCGAGAGGGCACTGCCGGTCGCGGCGGTGAAGCCCACCCAGGCCGAGCGGGCGCCGACCTCGTCGGCCAGGTCGACCGTGGTCTCGAGGGCGAGCTCCTCGTCGGAGCCGGCCCGCAGCGACTTCACGTAGATGCGCAGGTCGTTGCTGGGAGCGTCGTAGACCACGCGGGCCCAGAACGGACGACCGTAGAGCGGGATCGACGGCTCGCCGACGGCCGAGTGGTTGTCCGGGTTGCCGTGCATCACGACGGCCAGGTGGTTGCTGCTCGGGTCGTTGGTGTTCTGGAACGTGTCGAACTCGACCGCGACGCTGTCGGTGATGCCGCGGTAGCCGAGGCCGCCGCCCCACCCGCCGAGCGCCCGCGGCCCGTCGTTCTGCACGAGGAACGCGATGCCGTCCGCGCCGGGCTTGGCGTGGTGCAGGTACGCCTTGAACCGCGACTCGAAGGACTGCCCGAGGTCGAGCTTGGTCCTGGCCCACGCCGAGCCGGCCTGCCGGAACCCGCCGGCGGTCATCCGCAGGATGCGCTGGTGAAGGCGGCCGGACGAGGTGATGAGGTCGGCGGTGCCGTTGCGGTCCAGCATCTTGGAGGCGCCGGCGAACGTCGGGAAGTTGATCAGCGGCTCGTCGTCCGCGGCGTAGGCGCCGCTGGGCGCCGCGCCCGTGGTTATCGAGAAGGCGAGAACGGCCACCAGGCCGCCGCGAGCCAATCTCGAGGAACGTGAAGAAAACACGGTTGTGCGCTCCATTTCGGGTGATTTGCCCAACTTGGACCGGCCTAAAGTAGGACAGCGCGCAGAGCCGCGTTAGCGAGTCGCGTTTATTTACCTCAAATTGGACTTCCGCCGAAGCGGCGCGGGTCGAAGAGCGCGATCGGGTGCGCGGTGCCGCCGGTGGTCGCGAGGTCGGCCACGATCTCGCCGACCACCGGCACGAACTTGAATCCGTGCCCCGAGAAACCGCAGGCCACGGTGACCGCCGCATGCGCCGGGTGGCGGCCGATGACGAAATGCCCGTCCGGCGTGAGCGTGTAGAGGCACGGCTCGCCCCGAAGGAACTCGGCGGGCAGGCCGGGCAGCCGCTCGCCGCAGTAGTCCGCCATCTCGGCCACCTCGCCCGGGTGCACCTCGGTGTCCAGATCGTCCGGAGTGGTCTCGGCGCCACGCCGGAAGAATGCGATCTTGGCGCCGCCGTCCGGACCGTCGATCGCCGGGAAGCCGTAGATCTGGCCGCCGTCCGTGTCCTCCCAGATGTAGATCGGATGCCGCTCCGGCAGGAACGGGGCCACCCCGCCGCGCGGCCGGAACCAGAACTGCACCTGCCGCTCGATCCGGAACGGCACGCCCAGGTCGGCGAGCAGCCCGGGCGCCCACGGTCCGGGCGTGATCACCAGCTGCCCGGCGGTGTAGGTGCCCCGGCCGGTCACCACGCGCACCCCGTCGGCGGTCGGCTCCCACGAGGTCATCGGCTCGTGGAACCGCAGGTCGGCGCCCCGCCGCGCGGCCAGCTCCAGATTCGCGATCACGGTCAGCTCCGGACGCACGAAGCCGGCCTTCGACTCGTACAGCGCGATCTCGCCGGGCTTCGGGGCCAGCGTCGGTACGCGCCGGCGCAGCTCGGCCGCGTCGAGGATCTCGTGCGCGAGGCCCCACCGCTCGGCGCTGGCCCGGCTGCCGGCGACCGTGCGCGACTCCGGCCGGCCGATCATCACGCCGCCGGTCAGCGTGATGAGGTCGTGCCCGGAGTCGGCCGCGAGCTCGTCGAACAGTTCGTAGGAGCGCAGCAGCAACGGCACGTAATCGGCGCCCTCGAAGTAGGACTGCCGGATGATCCGCGACCCGCCGTGGCTCGCACCCCGGGCATGGGCCGCCGCAAACCTTTCCAGACCGAGCACGCGTACGCCCCGGGTGGCGAGCCGCATCGCCGTGGCGCTGCCCATCCCGCCGAGGCCGGCCACGATCACGTCGTAGGAGGACATGTTCACACCGTACGATCTCGGCGTGTTCCCCTACCTGGACGCGCCCGCGCCGCTCGCCTTCGCCCACCGCGGTGGGGCCGCGACCGGCGACGAGAACACGGCCGAGGCGTTCGAGCGGGCAGTGAAGCTGGGCTACCGCTACGTCGAGACCGATGTGCACGCCACGGCGGACGGCGTTCCCGTGGTCTTCCACGACGACAATCTGACCCGGCTGACCGGGCGCGACGGCCGGGTCGCCGACCTGCGCTGGGCCGACCTCGCGACCGTCCGAATCGGGGGCGCGGCGGCCATCCCCCGGCTCGACGAGATCCTCGGGGCCTGGCCGGAGATCCGGTTCAACATCGACGTGAAGGCGGACGGCGGCGCGGAGCCGGCCGTCGAGACGATCAAGCGGGCGAAGGCCGGCGACCGGGTGCTGCTCGCGTCGTTCAGCGACGAGCGGCTGGCCCGGCTGCGGGCGCTGGCCGGGCCGCGAGTGGCCACCTCGCTCGGCATGCGGATGGTGGCGCTGCTGCGGATCGCCTCGCTGACCGGGACGGCGCTGAGGCTGCCGCCGAACGTGGTGGCCGCGCAGGTTCCGCGGCGGTACGGTCCGGTGCCGGTGGCCGATCGGCGGTTCGTCGCGTACTGCCACCGGATCGGCCTGCAGGTGCACGTGTGGACGATCGACGACCCGGCCGTCATGCTGCGGCTGCTCGACCTCGGCGTCGACGGCATCATGACCGACGATTTGCCGGCGCTGCGTTCCGCGTACGAATCCCGAGGCTTTTGGCCCGCTGTTTAAACGGAGCAGGCCCGTGAATTGCACTCCCAGGTGATTCATAGCTCTTATCCGCCGGTCATGGTCTACCTTTAGGGCTGCGAGCGGCCCGTCACGGGCTGTAGATCGGCGAGCAAGAATGTCCGCTGGTCAGCGAAATTTCTTGTGATCTTGTTGAACTCCGGACATCATCCGTTCGGAGGATGCTCGGGGTTCGCGGGCCGCGGCATATCTTTTCTTTAAGTTCGGGACAAGAATTCATCAAATTCGCAGTCTCAATTGCTATTCGGGGTTCCTCCTCTTACCGTCTGGGGGCCGGTTGTCTCTGGGCCGGACGGATTCTTCGAAGAAGAGGTATCGCGCATGCGTAGGTCGGCTTACCGCCGTGCTGCCGCACCTGGCGGCAACCGGCGGCTCCTCGCGGTCGGTGCGGTCATCGCCGCGCTGGGCGCGGTCGTCGCGTTCACCACGATCTCCAGCGCCGCCGAGAACGACGCGCCCGCGGGCAGCGGGGCCGGCAAGGTGGTCAACGGGCAGGTGATCCTCACCGACACATGCGTGGACAGCAAGCTGGAGGCGCACGACGGTTTCCAGAAGGGCGACCGCTGCGTCTCCACCGAGTTCGGCGAGGTCAGCTCCGCGGCGAACAACACGTCGCTGCTGATCACCGCGGCGCCCCGGCAGGTCACGGTCAACACGCCGTTCACGCTCAAGGTCAGCACCCGGAACCTGGTCCGCGACCGCTTCCTGGCGGCCGGCAAGGGCGGGTACTACGTGGAGAGTTCCGTCCTGGCGAACGGTATCGAGCGCGGCCACTTCCACACGGCATGCCGGATGCTGCCGAACACGACCGAGGCCCCCGACCCGTCGCCGGTGCCCGCGTTCTTCGTGGCCACCGAGGACGGCAAGGGCAGCAAGACCCCCGACGAGGTGACCATCCAGGTGCCGGGCATGCCGGCCATCGGCACCGCGCAGTGCGCCTCGTGGGCCGGTGACGGCTCACACCGCGTGCCGATGATGGAGCGCGCCAACGAGACGCCCGCCATCGACGCGGTCCGGATCACGGTCCGCGCGGCCCGCGGGAACAACGGCGGCGGCGGTAATACTGGCGGCGGCAACACCGGCGGCGGGAACACGGGCGGTGGCAACACCGGCGGTGGGAACACGGGCGGTAATACTGGCGGCAACACCGGCGGTAACAACAACGGTGGCGGGAACACGGGCGGCAACAACAACGGCGGTAACAACGGTGGCGCGACCACCGCCCCGACGCAGCCGCCGACCCAGGCCACCACCGCGCCGACGACCGGCGCCACCCAGCCCACCACCAAGGACGACTTCACCCCGAAGGCGACCCCGACCACCAAGAAGCCGGCCACCTCCACCACCAAGAAGGCCGAGTCGACGACCAGGACGACATCGCCGAGCACCGAGAAGACCGAGGCGCCGGCTTCCACGCGTACGGGAGACAACGACGCGGCCTCGGACGAGACGAACTCGGACGACACCGCCCAGAGTGAGAACACGCAGGAAGCGAAGCCGAAGGCGAGCAAGAGCTCGGCGGCGGCCACCGGCGGCGACTACACCTACTCGAACGACGACGGCGTCGCGAACTCGGGCAACGAGCCCCCGACGGTCGACCAGGTGGCCGCGAAGACCACCAACACCGACTCCAAGAGCGGCGTGCTCGCGCTGACCGGCAACAACACGGTCGCCTTCCTCGGCGGCGCGGTCGTGCTGATGCTCGCGGGCCTCGCGGTCATGGCGCTGACCCGCCGGCGCCGCCCGGGCACCCCCTGGGAGTAAACAGCCCGGAAAACGAAAAGGGGCGGTCCGCACGATGCGGGCCGCCCCTTCCGGCGTGTTAGGTGAATGAATGTGAGGGTAGCCTTACCGACGACGAGGCGATCAGCCGAGCGGAAGAGGATCAGCATGCCGAACAGGCCGGCGCGGCCCGCCCACCGGGCGACCGTCACGCGAGTCGAGCAGCTCACCCCGCACATGGTGCGCGTCGTTGTGGGCGGCGAGGGGCTCCGGGCGGTGAACGCGGGCGAGTTCACCGACCACTACGTGAAGGTGCTGTTCCCGCGGCCGGGCGTCACCTATCCCGAGCCGTTCGACCAGAGCGTGATCCGCGAGACGATGCCGCCCGAGACGTGGCCGGTCGTCCGCACGTACACGGTCCGTCGCTGGCTGCCCGAGATCCCCGAGATGTGGCTCGACTTCGTGGTCCACGGCGACGAGGGCATCGCGGGACCGTGGGCGGTCGGCGCCCGGCCCGGCGACCAGGTCACGTTCATGGGCCCCGGCGGGGCGTACCGCCCGAGCCCCGACGCCGCGTGGCACCTGCTGGCCGGCGACGAGAGCGCGCTGCCGGCGATCGGCGCGGCGCTGGAGGGCATGCCCGAGGGCGCGATCGTGCGCGCGTTCATCGAGGTCCCCGGCCCCGACGAGGAGCAAAAGCTGGAGACTTCCGCCGACGCCGAGATCGTCTGGCTGCATCGGGGCCGGCGCCGGGTGGGCGAGCTGCTCACCCAGGCGGTGCGGGCCTGCGAGTTCCCGCCCGGCAAGGTGCAGGCGTTCGTGCACGGCGAGGCCCACCTGGTCAAGGACCTGCGCGCCTTCCTGCGCAAGGACTGCGCGATCCCGCTCGACCAGCTGTCGATCTCCGGCTACTGGCGGCTCGGCCTGAACGAGGACGGCTGGCAGTCCTCGAAGCGCGAGTGGAACCAGCAGATCGAGCGCGAGCAGGAAGCGGTGTGAAGGCGGGCACTCCCTGACGCGTTTCCGGCGTGTAACGCCGATGATGTGTAAGTGGTGAACGTCGAAGAGGAGCTGACCAGTACACGGCCCGCACGCACGCGGGCCGTCGTCGTCGCCGTGGTCGCCCTGCTGCTGGCCGCCGTGAACCTGCGCCTGGCCGTCACCAGCATCGGCCCGGTGCTCAGCGAGATCCGCTCCGGGCTCGGCATGAGCTCGACGGTCGCCGGCCTGCTCACCTCGATCCCGGCGTTCTGCTTCGCGGTGCTCGGCCTGGCCGCGCCCCGGCTGGCCCGCCGGTTCGGCGCCGCCCGGGTCATCATCGTCGGCCTCGCCGTGCTGGCGGGCGGTCTCGCGCTGCGCGCCTACGCGCCCAACACCGCCCTGTTCCTGCTGCTCAGCGTGGTGTCCCTGGCCGGGATCGCGGTGGTCAACGTGCTGCTGCCGATGGTGGTGAAGGCGGAGTTCCCCACCCAGGTCGGCACGATGACCGGCCTCTACACGGTCGCGCTCAATCTGGGGGCGACCCTGGCCGCCGCCGCGACCGTGCCGCTGACCGACGCCTTCGGCGGTGACTGGCGGCTGGGCCTGGCCTGCTGGGCGGTGCTGGCCGCGATCGCGCTGCCGGCCTGGATCCCGCTGGCCCGGGAGCGCCACGACACCTCAGCCGTGGCGGGGACTCACGACCTCGTGCGCGTGAGCCGGCACCCGGTCGCCTGGGCGCTGGCCGTGTACTTCGGGTTGCAGTCCACCTCGGCGTACGTGATCATCGGCTGGCTCCCCCAGATCTACCGGGACGCCGGGCTATCGGCCGACGAGGCCGGCCTGCTCTTCGCCTCGACCTCGCTGCTGGGAGTACCGCTCGGCTTCGTGCTCTCCTCGGTCGCGGGCCGAGTGCGCAGTCAGAGCGTGATGGCGGCGGTGCTGGCCCTGTTCGGCGTCGCCGGCTACCTCGGCCTGTGGTGGGACCCGGCCGCCGCGCCCTGGCTGTGGGCGGTCCTGCTGGGCGTCGTGAACACGGCGTTCCCCCTGGTCCTGACCATGATCGGGCTGCGCGGCCGCAACCCGGCGACGGTCGTCCGGCTCTCCGCGTTCGCCCAGGGCGTGGGGTACCTGCTGGCCATCCCCGGTCCCATCCTGGTCGGCCTGCTGCACGACCACACGAACGGCTGGCGGGTACCCCTGGCCCTCATGGTCGCCCTGATGATCCCCCAGGGCATAGCCGGCGTCATCGCCGGCCGCGACCGCCAGGTCTAGAGCACCTTCAGCAGCTCGGCCGCGACCTCGGTAGGGCGCTCCACGTGCGGGGAGTGGCCGCAGTTCTCGTAGACGACCTCGGTGTACGCACCGCCGGCCGCGGCGTAGCGGTCCAGGACGGCCCGGGTCTGGCTCACCATGGGCTGGGGTGGGCAGGCGTCGGCGCCGGGCCAGCCGGGGACCGCGCCCAGCGAGCCCAGGTAGGCGAGGTCGAAGAACGAGGTGTCGGAGACGATCGCGTCCTTGTCGCCGCGCACCCACGTGATGGGCGGCTTGGCCGGGACCGCGACCAGGTCGGCGGCGACGTTGAAGTGGTTCGGCGCCATCGTGTTGAGGACGCCCCGGTCGCCGGGGGCCATGCCGGGCCAGTTGTCGCTCGGCTTGCTGTCGCCCGGGTAGTTGTCGTCGCCGATCGCGGTCGAGAGGACCGTGTCGAGCAGCAACTGCTCGTCCTCGCCCAGCGACGCGGGGTCGGCCACGTAGGCGCTGCGCAGCACGCTCAGCGGGCTGGTCGGGCCGTCCGCCCCACGGTCGCCCGAGGCGATGCGGCTGACGAACACGGGGTTCGCGGCGCCGCCGCCGGTGCCGGCGAAATCGGCGGTGGTCGGGGTGCCTTCGAGGTCGCGGGTGCCGCCGAAGCCGTACGGGCTCAGTGGCGCCTCCAGCAGCAGCGCCGACACCCGATCCGGGTGGTCGATCAGCAGTTGCATGGCCACGCCGCAGCCCATCGAGTGGGCGCCGACCGTGACCGGGCCGCCGCCCGGGAACAGCGACGGGTCGTCCAGCAGGGCCGCCACGTCGTCGGCGAAATCGCGCAGGCCGCGGGTGGCGTCGACGGGCGCGGTCTCGGAGCGGCCGTAACCACGCAGATCGGGCGCCACTATCCGCACCGTGGGCGGCAGGTGCCGCAGCAGCGGCCGCCAGAAGTCGGCGGACGAGCAGTTGCCGTGCACCAGCAGCACGGGGGTACCGCCGGCCGGGCCGGCGAGCAGGACGTTCAGCGAAATGCCGCGGACGGCAACCGTTACCTCTTCCATCGCCGAAGCGTCCCACCACCGGCCCGGTCCGGGCAGTGTGTTCAGCCCACATATCCTCGCTTCTACCAGCGGGCTCCCTACAGCCGGAACGCCCACAGGCCGCGACCGTGCGTCGCCGCGTACACCTTGCCGTCGGGTCCGATCTTGATTTGCAGGGTCACCGTGGTCGGCAGGCCACGGCCGAGCACCGACCAGCCGGTGCGGTGCGGCGCGCGGTAGAAGACGCCGGTGTCGGTGCCGAGCACCAGGCCGCCGCCGGAGACCATCTTGATCGAGTTGGCCGGCACGTCCGGCAGGTTGCCGGAGATGTCGGTCCAGGTGGCGCCCGCGTCGCGGGACTCGAAAACGTGGCCGACACCCGCGCCGGGTCCCTCGGTCCACTTCCGGGAGAAGCCGTTGACCGCGATGAGCACGTGCCGCGGGTCGGACTTGTCGATGTCGATGCCCGCGATGTACCGGTTGGGCACCGTGCCGTCGACCGGCAGGGTCAGCTGGTGCCAGCCGGTCCCGTCGGTGCGGCCGACCGCGATGCCGCGCGCGAATCCCTGGTTGTTGCAGGGGCCGCACCAGGCCGCGTACGCCCAGCCGCCCGAGGTCGCCACGGCCGTCGCCACATGCCCGGCCCCGAGGTCGGTGAGGCTGGTCCACTGTTCGCCGTCACGGATCGCGTACCCGAGGGTGTTGAGCCAGACGTGCTGGCCGCCGGCGACCCAGACCCGGCTGTTCCGCGGGTCCTGGGTGATCGGGGCGATGAACCGCGCCAGACCGTCGTCGGCGTCCGGCGGGGCCACCTCGTAGCTGGTGGCCAGCGACGGGTCCTCGGTCCACGACCCGTCGTTGACCGCGCAGTTGTTGGTCACCCAGACATCCAGGTAGACGTACTCCTCGGCGATGTTGCAGCCGTTTGCGGGGTCGACGATCGTGTCACCGCCGTCGCCGCCGAAGTCGGAGCCCATCACCCGGTCGCCGGGACGCAGCACCGACTCGCCGTTGTCCTGCAGGCCGCCGGAGATCGCGAGGCCGCCGCGGTCCCGTCCGCTGTCGACGGAGTAGTACTGCAGCACGTCCATCGTGCCGTCGTTGAGCGAGGTCCAGTCGGTGCCGTGCCAGTACTGGTCCAGGTGCCCGCGAACCGGCCGCTGGTAGACGCCGCCGTCGTCGCCCACCACGACATAAGGCTTGCCGTGGTCCCGGCCCACCGCGACGGAGTGCTGGTCGGCGTGCACGGTCTGGTGGCAGTCGCCGGTCTGCTTCGACGGGTCGATGCTCCAGCAGGGGAAGTCGAAGTTCCAGTACGGCCCTGGAGTGGTCCAGCTCATGCCGCTGTCGGTCGACTCGAAGACCTCCTCGAGACCGGCCCAGACGTGCGTGGGGTCGGCCGGGTCGACCTGGAGGAACTGGTTGTACCAGGCCTGGATGCCCGGCATGTAGCCCGGATCGGTCAGCGCCGAGCCGGACGCGGCCAGCTCGAGGTAGTCGGCGCCGAGCACCCACGGCCCGAACGGCGAGCCGCTCTTCGACACGTAGAAGCCGCCGAGCGCGCTGTCCGGGTTGGTGGCCAGTTGCGTCGGCGACTGCTCGATCGCGTACAGCCGCGAGCCGTCGGCCGCGGCCGCGAAGGTGACCAGGCCGACGTCGCCGGACCCCGAGGGAAGTCCCGCCAGCGTCGTTCGCTGCCAGCTTCCTCCGGCCGTACGCGTGTAGAAGCCGTTGTAGTCGTCGCCGCTCCGCCAGCCGGCCGCGATGATCACGGTGCCCGGATGCCGCGGGTCGACGGCGAAGTCGTTGACGATGTTCTTGTACGGCGCGTTCGGGTCGGCGGCGCTCGCCCCGCCCGGCAGGAAGGCCGGGTTCGGCGCGAACACCCGGGTCCACGGCCCGTGCAGGTTGCTCAGCGAGTGGGTCCAGGCGCCGCTGCTGGTCGCGGCCCAGACGGTGTTCCCGATGAACCGCAGCTTGCGGATGATCGTGCTCTCCAGCTCGGTGCCGCCGACCCGGTCGGCCGGGCTGAAGGACCCGGAGCGCGGGTTGCCGAGCACGTAGACGCCGGTGCCGACGAACGACGTGGCGCTCGTGTTGGCCTCGCCGGTCGCGTACCAGAGCCGGCCGCGCGAGTCGAGCCGCAGGTCGCCGGTGGACGGCGAGGGCAGCTTCTCGGAGATCGGCCGCCAGTGGCCGCCGCCGCTGCTCGACCGCCACACGCCGCCGTTGGCCGCGCCGGCGTAGACGTACCCGGAGTTGTCGGCGGCCAGGCCGGTGACGCGGCCGGTGACCAGGCCGGCGCCGCCGGACGAGTTGCTCTCGATGTCGCGGTAGCGGGGATCGTCCGAGTTGTACTTGATGTCGGTGAGGTGGTTCCAGGCGCCGGGCGTGCTCGGCAGGCTCTGCTGTTGCTGCCAGGCTGCCGAGTAGGCGCCGGGCGCGACGATCCCCGGCGCCGAACGGGCCTCGGCCCACTGCTCGGCCTGCTCGGCGATCTCCTCGGGGTCCTCGCCCCCGCCCTCGTCCTCGTCGGCCGCGGCCTTCTGACCGGTGGCCGCGAGCGCCCGCACCTGGGCGGCGTGCTCGGCGGCGGCCTGTTTGAGGTGGCGGTAGGGCATCGGGCGGGCCGAGCCGCCCGGCCCGGCCGCCGCTATGCCGGCCGGGGATATGACCAGGATCAATGCCGTGGCGGCCACGGCGACGAGACGAGGCTGCATTGCCCCTCCTTGACTACGCTGCGCGTCTGGCTGGTGACCACGCGCCCGCGCGAATCGTTCTCGCCTTTCCTGGGCCTGGGCAAGACCGTCCTACGAGTTGTAGGGGAAACCCTGTAGGCAAACCGGTACCTTCCTCCACATGGGAGACGTGTGGGCGGTGGCCGGTGGTTACGAGGCGTACGTGGGTCGATGGAGCCGGCCGGTCGCGGCCGAGTTCGTCCGCTGGCTCGGGGTGCCGGCCGGTGGCCGGTGGCTGGACGCCGGCTGCGGGACCGGCGCGCTGACCGGGACGGTGGTCGCGGCGGCGTCCCCCGCGGGCGTGACCGGCCTCGACATGTCCACCGGATTCCTGGCCGAGGCGCGGCGCGGTGCCGGTGGCCAGGCCTCGTTCGTCGCCGGCGACGCCGCCGCGCTGCCGTTCGCCTCCGGCCGCTTCGACGCGGTGGTCAGCGGGCTCGCGCTCAATTTCGTGCCCGGCCCTTCGCGGGCGGTCGCGGAGTTCGCGCGGGTCGCGGCGCCGGGCGGGACGGTGGCGGCCTACGTCTGGGACTACACCGACGGCATGCGGATGATGCGGTACTTCTGGGACGCGGCGCTCGAGGTGGACCCGGCCGCCGCTGACCAGGACGAGGGCCCGCGCTTCCCGATCTGCAAGCCCGGGGCGCTCGCCCAGGCGTGGGCCGACGCGGGCCTCGGCGAGATCGGGACCCGCGGCGTCGAGATCCCGACCGTGTTCGCCGATTTCGACGACTACTGGCGGCCGTTCCTAGGCGGCCAGGGCGCCGCGCCCGCCTACCTCATGCGCCTGCCGCCCGAGCAGCGGGAGGCGATCCGCGCCCGGCTGGACGCCCGTCTCCCCCGCCGCCCGGACGGCTCGATCGCAATGACCGCCCGGGCCTGGGCGGTGCGAGGCCAAGCTCCCCGCTAGGGCCTGAGCGGAGGCCCGGGCCGCGGTCCGGCCCGGGCCTCTACGTCAGGATCAGAACGCGTACGTCCAGTCGCCGTCGGCGTAGGCGCCGTTGACGTACTGGTAGGTGGTGGCGAAGCCGATCTTGGCGATGTTCTCGCTCGCGCTGAGCGTCACGTGCCGGGTGGAGCCGATCGAGCCGCCGTTGCTCGCGGAGCGGCAGGTGTTGGGCAGCTGGGCGGGCGCTCCGTTGTTCAGGAACTGGTCGGCGCAGATCTGGAAGCTGATCGACGCGCTGGAGTCCCGGTAGATGTAGACGTCCGCCGTGTACGAGTAATTGGTGAAGGTCACCGTGCCCCAGCTGGCGCCGTCGGCCGACGAGTTGCTGAAGCTCTTGGTGACCGCGGCCTGGGCCGGCGTGACGGCGAAGGCGCTGACTCCGAGCGCGACCGCGGTGGCCACGGCGGCGGTGAGCAGGCGGGTGGATTTCATGACGTGCCTCTTTTCCTGAAGGGTTTCCCCGTCGCCCCAGCGGCGCGGGAGAGAAGTGGTCACTGGTAACCGATCGCCACGAGGGCGTTGGTGACCGCGTCGCCCTGGCGAACCGCGCCGCTGGGCTTCGGGTGGAAGCTCGAGCGGCTCGCGCAGTCGTTCCCGGGCAGCCAGGTGAAGTCGCACTGCTCGACGTCGACGCCGTCCAGTTCCTCGAAATCGCCCGGCCCGGTCTGGCCGATGACCAGATCGTTGATGTCCACGGTCGGCGGCGGGGTGGACGTCTCGTCCTCCATGCAGGCGCCGTGGTTGCCGAACCCGGCGATCATGTCGACGAAGTTCGCCGTGCCGCTCGTCCAGCTCTGGGTCTGCCGGCCCACCATGGCGGACTGCTCGGTCCTCATCTGGTCGGCGAGCTCGTTGAGCATGGTCATCTCGGCGTCCGAGAAGCTGAACAGCGCGCAGGTACGCCCGTGCCGTTCGGCGAAGATCTTCGGATAGCCGACCAGCACGATCCGGGCGTTGGACGCCTTGGTGTGCACCTGCTGGATCAGGGTGGCCGTCCTGAGCTGGGCGTCCCGGATTTTCTGTTCGTAGGCGGCGCGGTTGAGCGTGCAGTCGGTCCGGCCGCACTGGGCGAGAACGTCGGGGAAGCCGGCGTCGTTGCCGCCCGCGGAGAGCAGCACCAGGGTGGTGTCCGCGCTCAGCACGCCGGAGTCCACCTGGTTCTTCTCGAAGAACTGCCCCTCCGCCTGGCCGTGCAGGGATTCCAGGTCCGGGGTGTTGGTCCAGTACGACTTCGTGGAGGTGTCGGTCATCTTCTCGGCGGTCGCCCCGGAACAGGAGACGAACTGGAAGTCGAGCGAGGGGTCGAACTTGTCGGCCAGCGTGCCCACGCCCGACGTCTGACCCGGCAGCTTGATCAGCCGTGGCCACGCCTTCGAGCTGCGGCGGCAGGCGTTCCAGTAGTAGGTGTCGAACCCGAGGTCGGTCTCCCGGTCGTACGCGCCCGAGCCCTCGCCGGACTGGTACGAGTCGCCGATCGCGACGACCATGTGTCTCGGCTTCTGCGTCAGCGGTACGAAGGCGGCCGCGTCCCAGGCGATGTCCTGGTTGCCCTGTCCGTCGCCGGTGAAGTTGCTGAGCTCGAGCCCCTGCTGGCTGACCGTGCCGAACCGGTAGGTGCCCAGCTCGATCCAGGTGTCCTTGGCGGCCCGGTTCATGGAGATGAAGCGGTCGCGGTCGGTGCCCGGGCCGTTGCCGGTGTGGATGACGTAGTGCGCCTGCTGGGTCCAGGCGCCCTCGTCCGGGATGTGCACCATGACCTGGGCCCACCCGGTGAGCGAGGAGCCGGGCGTCCAGGTGCCGGTCACCTTGAGCGATTGGGTGGAGGGCGTCTGCGTCTGCGTGTGCGTGAACCAGAAATGGCCGCCGAAGCCCGCACCGATCTGATGGAAGTCCACCTTCGACGGATAGGCGCCGGACTTGTCGGCGAACTTGAGGGAGAAGGTGCCGCCGCGGGTCACCCCCCAGCAGCCGTTCGGCCCCTGCGGGTTGCCGGTCGGGTTGTCGCTGGTCATGAGGTCGTCGACGATCCGGGCGCCGGCCGGCAGCTTGGTCGTCGAGCACTCCTCCGGGTGGATGTTCGTCGCGTACGGCCGGGGCTCGACCGCGGTGTACACGCGCGACTCCCCGCCGCAGAGCTGGGTGCAGTCGACCCACTGGACACTCTCGTGCCACCAGCAGTAGGTCAGGTCGTCGATCTGGCACGGCCCGGCCGGCTGGTCGTCGTAGGGCGGGGCCGGCTTGTGCGGCGGCGCGGCCGGGTCGCAGTGGTTGATCGTCGCCACGCAGGCGATGTTGTGGCCGGGCTGCGCGTCGACGAAGGTGGTGTCCCCCGGCGGCCACAATCCCGTCTGGTACGTCGAGGTCCAGTTCCCGCCGTTGAGGTAGTCGGGCAGGATGACCGATTTGTGGGCCCAGCCCATGATCCGCTCGGGGTAGGACCAGTCGCTCGGGTGCTTGGCGTTGTCGTAGCCGATGTTGTCGTTGTGGGTCGGGGTGTCCAGCGGCACGACCAGGTACGGATGCCGGTCGGCCGGGAAGAGCGGGTTGGCCGGGTTGTTCACCCAGCCCAGGCCCCACGGCCCGTTGCCGGTGTTCGGGTGCAGCCCGGTGTTGTACGCCCACACCGCGAAGAACCAGTTCTCGATGAACTGCGGGTCGCCGTTGTTGGCGATGATGTGCGCCGCCTGCAGGTCGGCCCACGCCTGCTCGAGCATGTGCGCCGAGGCGGCGATGTTGGTGGCGTAGTCGATCACGACGGCCTTCTGCTGCAGGTCGGTGAGCCCGCCGGCCGCGTTCGTGTCGATCGTCCGCATGCCCGAGGTGATCTGCCCGACCCCATAGCCGCAGTCGTACGTGCCCGTGCCGATGCTGTTCGGGTCCTGGCTCTTGTTGAGGGCGTAGAAACCGGAGGACGTGAGCGGATTGCCCGAGGAGCCGTCGGTGACGTGCCAGCTCGCCTGCCGCAGGTTCGACTCCTGCGCGAGGACGCCGAGCAGCACCTGGGCCGGCAGCCAGCGGGTCTCCCCGGCCTGCGTCTTCGGCATCATCGGCGTGAAGAGGCTCTGCGGCGAGAACTGCGGGAGCCCACTGTTGAGCCAGTTCGCCGCCCGAGTGATATTGAGCTGGCCGTGCGAGGCGAGGTCGGCCGCCCACTCCACCTGCTTCGGGGTCGGCTGATAGACCTGGATCGCCGGGTCGTTGCGGGGCACCGCGCAGGTGCGGTTCAGATCCCACGGCGTCGTCGACGGGTCCGTGGCGGCGAGGCTGCTGGCCTTGGGGGCGGCGGCGGCCGAAGAAGGAAGGCCCGGGGACGACCGAGTGCCCGCCGACGACAGCGACGGCCGCAGGGAGAACTTGAGCGCGGCGCCCCCGGTCAGCCGGGCCGAGATGCCGACCTGGTCGGGCTCGCCGTCGACCGCCGCGCCCGAGGACGACGCCGCCGCCTCGGTGTGCGAGCTGGCCGAGAGCACGGTCAGCTCGCCGAGGCCGGAGACCTCGCTGTCCACCGGCGCGTCGACGCTCTGCCAGCCGGACGGGCGGGAGCCGGACCAGCGCACGCCGGCCGGGTCGCCGACCACGAACACCTTGCCGGCCGCGCCGGGCCGGAGCCGGGCGGCCCCGACGGGAGCGGTCGCCACGGGCCGGACCCGGCCGCCGGCGAGCCGGTCGAACCGGGTGGTCTTGCCGTCGTTCAGCTCGTACGTGAGGGCGCCGGCGCCGTCGGAGGTCAGCCGGTACGGCGTGCCCCGGGTCGGCGCCACCAGCGTGGTCCCGCCGTTGCGCACCCGCACGACGCCCGAGCCGGACGCCGCGTACAGGTCGCCGCCGACCACGGTGGGCGAGGTGACCTGCCCGCGCAGGGTGTGCGACTGCCGGGTCTTCCCGGTCGCCGTGTCGATCACGGTGATCCGGGTTCGCGGCGCCTTCTCGTCCCCGGTCAGGGCCGAGACGACCGCGGTCTCGCCGGCGTTGCAGGCCGGGTTGTAGTAGGCGAGGCTCACCCGCTCGGCGAGCTTGGTGACGGTGCCCGAGTCGAGGTCGACGATCGCCGCGAAGGCGCCGCCGGTCATCAGGTCGGCCTGGTTGGCGTACTGCCGAGGGGCGTAGACGACGACCGCGCGCCGCTGGGACCCGGTCACGCAGTACTGGCCGATCCACTGGTCGGTGTCGATGCCGGGCTCGGCGAGCGTCGCGGCTGTCCGCCAGTGGTAGCCGTCCCGGCGATCGGCCACCAGCAGGTGCAGCCCGGTCTCGTCGGTGGAGGTGGTCACGCCACGGTCGGCGGCGGTGCGCCAGTGCGGCCCGAGCACCCGGTCGGGATCGGTGACCCGGTCGGGCCCGGCCGGATCGGCCGGGTCGGGCGGCGGCGCGACTGCGGTGGGCGCGGCGGCGGCTTCGTCGGCGGAAGCGCTCGGCGGCGTGGAAGGCCCGGCGGCCTGCGCCGGAACCGCGCCGGAAGCCGCGGCCAGCGCCGCGCATAAACCGGCGATCGCGACGGGGCTTCTTCGGAAGACATGCAGCCTGCGGATGGTTTTCACGATCTCGCTCCTTCGCCGCTGGTCGATGCCTGTGCATCGTGCGGGAGGGCGTTTGCAGATCGTTTGCAGTCGATGGCTACGGCGAGATCTTGGCCCGGATCCGGAGCGCGTTCGGGTGATCGAGCCGCTCGAGAATGGCCACGGCCTCGCGCCAGGCGTCCACGGCGTCGGCATCCCGGCCCTCGGCGGCGTGCGCGTCGCCGAGATGGTCGAGGATGTCGGCCTGCTGGAAGAGGTCTCCGGTCTGCCGGTGCAGCGTCAGCGCCCGGTCCAGGGCCGCGATCGCCGGGCCGAACTCACCCCGGCGGTGATGGATCCAGCCGATGCTGTCCCAGGTGGCGGCCTGCCCGTACCGGTCCTCCAGGCGAGTCGCCAGCGCCAGCGCCGCCTGGCAGTGCTCGATCGCGTCGTCGTACTCGCCGAGATGGGCCTCGAACCAGCCGAGCGCGTTCAACGCCCGCGCCACGCCGTGTTCGTTTTCCACCAGCCGGTACAGCTCGAGCGCCGCCGAGATCTCCCGTACGCAGTCCTGGTAGCGGTCCCGCTGCTCCCACATCCAGGCCATCGCGAACAGCGTGTTGGCCCGGCCGGTCAGGTCGCCGACCGTGGCGTAGAGCTCGATCGCGGCGGCATAGTGCGGCTCGGCCTCGGCGAACCGGCCGGTCTGCACGTACGCGCGGGCGAGCAGCCGCTCGGCGAGAGCCTCCGCGAGCGGCTCGTCGCACCGGCGGGCGGCCTCGACCGCGCACCGCTCGGCGATGATCCAGTCGTCCCAGTACCCGCGCCGGTCGAGGTGGTCGACCATCGTCCACGGGATCTGCCAGCCGTACTCGGCCGGCTCGGCGGGATGCCGGAGCACGGCCATGAGGTTCGCGTGCTCGGCCGCGAACCAGGCGAGCGTCTCCTGCTCGTCGGCGAGCGACTCCGGGAAGACGTCGGCGCCGGCCGGCTTGAGGTCGAGCGGCTGGCGCTGCGGGTCCAGCAGCATCGCCCCGGCCCGGCCGGTGTGCAGATAGTGGTCGAGGAGCCGCTGGCGGGCGGCGTCCCGCTCGCCCGGCTCGACCAGCGAGGCCGCGTACTCGCGCAGCAGGTCGTGCAGGGCATACCGGTTCGGGCGGTGCTCGGTCAGCAGGCTCGCCGCGGTCAGCTCGTCGAGCGTGGCGACGGCGTTCTCCCCGGCGAGGCTGTCCACGGCGGCGGCCGAGATGTCGGGGCCCAGGTGCGCGCCGAGCAGCCGGAACAGCCGCGCCGCCGGCGGGGTGAGCGCGTGATAGGACCAGGAGAAGACGGTACGGGGGTCGGCGCCGGCGTCCAGCCCGCGCAGCCCGTCGAGCCGGGAGCGGGACAGCTCGTCGGCGACCACGGCCAGCGAGTGGCGGGTCGCGGCGCGGGCCGCCACGGTCGCCAGCGCGAGCGGCAGCCCGGCAGTCGCCGTTACGAGAACTCGCACCGAGTCGGCGTCGTGGGCGACCCGGATAGCGCCGAGGCGCCGGGCCAGCAGCGCTTCCGCCTCGTCCGGCCGCAGCGGCGCCAGCGCGAGCGGTACCGCGCCGTTCGCCGCGACCAGGCCCGGGATGCGGTTGCGGCTGGTCACGACCACGGTGCAGCCGGCGCCGCCGGGCAGCAGCGGGCGGACCTGGGCGGCGTCGCGGGCATTGTCGAGCAGCAGCAGCATCCGGCGCTCGGCGAGCTCGCTGCGCAGCAGCGCCGACCGGGCGGCGAGCCCGACCGGGATGCGCTCGGCCGGGATCAGCGCGACCAGCAGGTCGCGGGCCGCGTCGTCGGGGGTCATCGCGCCCTCCGGGTCGAAGCCGCGCAGGTTGAGATAGAGCTGGCCGTCGGGGAACCGTTGCCGGGTCCGATGTCCCCAGTGGATCGCGAGCGCGGATTTGCCCACCCCGGGCGGACCCGAGATCACCACCATTTCCCGTACGCCGTCGAGCCGCTCCGTTTCGGACCGGCGCCCGGTGAAATCGGCCGGCGCGGCCGGCAACTGCGCCGGGACGTGCCGCGCCGCCGGCCCGCCTCGGAGGATCTTGGCGTTGAGCGCCAGCAATTCCGGGGACGGGCGGCCGCCCAACTGCTCGGCGATCGCATCGTGGGCACGGGCGTAGTGCCGGAGGGCGGCCGCGGACTGACCGGTCTCGGCCAGCGCGGACATCAGCACGGCCACCAGCGGCTCGGCGGTCGGGTGCTCGGCGACCAGCGGATCGAGGACGGCGATGGCCTGCTCGCGCCGGCCGAGACCGGCCAGCAGGCGCCCGTACTGGGCGAAGGCGTCGAGGCGTTCGCGGGCGATGACGTCGCGGACGCCGGCGGCCCAGGCGCCGGGCACCCCGGCCAGCGCCTCCGGCTGCCAGCCGTCGAGCGCGCCGGCGAACAGATCCACCGAGCCGGTGTCGGCGGCCAGCCTGACCTGCTTACGGACGAGATGCAGGTCGATGAGATCGGGGTCGATGTCGAGCAGGTAGCCACCCGCCACGTGGTGCAGTTCGCCCGCGCCCGGTACCGGCTCGAGGACCCGCCGCAGCCGCGTGACGTAGGGCGCGACGGCCGTCGCCGATCGGGGCGGCGAGCCCTCCCAAAGGCGCTCGGTCAGCGCCTCGACCGAGACCCGCCGGCCCGGCGTCAGCAACAGCGACGCGAGAACGCAGGACTGTTTTCCCCGGCCAGGATCAATCTCCCCCGAATCCGTCGTCAACCGCACGGGCCCCAGCAGCCGCCATCTCATTCCGCCCCCGTACTACTCATCGGCCATCAACGATGCTCTCACTGGCGGCCGCGGGTGCGGTGCTCCCGGCGTACGGGAAAAGGGTCTGGATTTTTAAGGTTGTTTAAGGTCAGATCGGGACGGAACGCCTTACTGTTAGCTACCTTGCCAATTCCCCGACGGCACCCCGAGGTATCCCCATGAACAAGCGGAAGCTGCTCGCCATCACCTTCTCCGCCGCGGTGGTCGGCACGCTCGGCGTTCTCGGCATCACCAACGCTTCGGCCGCCACGCTCGACCCCACGCTGCCGCCCGGCGGCAACTTCAACCTGTCGGTCTGGCAGCTGCAGTTGCCCACCGGCTCCCCCGGCAAACCGGACACCATCCAGCCCGCCCAGCTCAAGGGCGTCAACGGCTACAGCAACCCGGCCTACTTCTGGACCGACAAGACCGACGGGTCGATGACCTTCTGGGCGCCGGAGAAGGGTGTGACCACGCCGAACTCCAACTACGCCCGGTCCGAGCTGCGCGAGATGAACGCGAACGGCAGCGCCGCCGACTGGACGCTGGCCGGCAACCACACGCTCAGCGCCCAGCTGCGCATCCCGTCGGTCACCAAGAACGTCTGCGTCGGCCAGGTGCACCTCGGCTCGGGCGGCAGCTCGACCAAGCCGCTGCTGGAGCTGTACTACCGCCCGAACGGCGACATCTACCTGGGCACGGAGAACTCGCCCGACGGCGGGCAGACCCTGCACAAGGTCGGCAACGTGGCGCTCGGCGTGAAGTGGACCTACGTCATCAACGTGACCGGCAACAAAATCAACCTGACGGTCAACGGGACGAAGACCACGTACTCGATCCCGTCCTCGTTCAACGCGTACCGCCAGTACTTCAAGGCCGGCTCCTACAACCAGTCCTCGTCGGACAGTACGACCAATGGCGCGAAGGTGAAGTTCTACGCACTGACCATCACGCATTCCTGAGCAGCTCGACCACCGGGGCGAACTGTTCCATGAACAGGCCGCTCACCCCGATGTACGAGACGTCGAACTCCTCCCGGCGCCGGCAGAGCAGGTCGGCGATCCGCTCCGCCGAGCCGGTGAGGAAGGCGATGCCGCCGGCCTCGGCCATCGCCCGCGCGTCGCCGCCGACCATCCGGGACGCCCACGGCGGGATCTCGGCCGGCGACGGCGCCACGGCCGCCACGTTCAGGTGCAGCTCGATCTCGTCGAAGCGCTCGCCGGCCGCGTCGCGCAGCACCGACACCGTGCGGGCCAGCTCCGGCTCGGTCGCCTGCGGTCGCAGGCCGAGCGCCACGATGTCGGCCTGCGCGGCCGCCAGTCGCAGCATGCGCGGGCGGCTCGCCGCGAGCAGCACGGGCGGCGCTTCGTCCAGCTTGCGCACCGCGGCGATCGTCTCGGCGACCCGTTCGATCCGCGCTCTTGGCGTGCCGAACTCCGCGCCCAGCACCTCCGCGTCCCGCTCGGCGCCCGGCCGGCCGCCACCCAGCCCCAGCTCGAAACGGCCCCCGCTGAGCTGCTGCAGAGTCTCGGCCTCCCAGGCGACCAGCCCGGGCGGCCGGTTGGGCGCGCTCAGCACGTACGTCCCCAGGCGTAGCGTGCTCGTCACGGCGGCGGCCGCGGCCAGCGCCGGGAACGGGGCGAACGTGTTCAGGGTGTCGGGGATGAGCAGGGTGTCGTAGCCCAGCTCCTCGGCCCGCCGCGCGGTGCCGGCCCACTCCGCGCCCGAGGGCGCCTTACCTGCGACAACTCCGAAGCGAAAGTCCATGGGGAGCATCCTTCGCCGCGGTGGCCGCGGGCGCGTCCGCCCGGGGGCTACATCGCTCGTACGACCTAAGTCGTATGACCCGGAAAACGTTCTCTGGACGGGCGCAAGGGTTTTCCCTGTTCCCAAAGACATGTATCGATGCCTAGCGTCTCACCTCAAGTCGTCCAGGCGTGACCCATCGTCACACCGGACCTTGAGCCTGCCCAAACCCCCGGGCGGGAAAGGAGTACCCGCGTGAAACGTCGAACCCCCCTGATCATCGCGCTGGCGGCCGGAACAGTGGCCGCGACAGCCGTGGTCGCGGTGGCCCAACCGGCCACCGCACAGCCGGTCGACCCGGCCGCCGCGGCCAAGACGGCGGCCACCAAGGCCGACGCGCTCGTCGCGAGCAAGCCGGCGGTCCTGCAGGCGAGCGGCTACGACACCTTCCAGCAGCAGAAAGTCGTCTCGTCGCACGGCCTCAACTACGTCCCCTACACCCGTACCTACAAGGGCCTTCCGGTCTTCGGCGGCGACTTCGTCGTCATGACCGACGCCAACGGGGCGACGAAGTACACCTCGGTCGCGCAGTCGAGCCCGATCGGCGAGCTCTCCACGACGCCGAAGATCGCCGACACCGCCGCCGCGGCAACGGCCAAGAAGCAGCTGAAGTCGGTGTCCAAGGTGGAGGGCACCAAGCTGGTCGTGGTCGCCGCCGAGGGCAAGGCCGCCAAGCTGGCCTGGCAGACGACGGTCAACGGCATCGGCGCCGAGGGCGTCAGCCGGCTCACCGTGAACGTCGACGCCCAGACCGGCGCCGTGCTCAGCACCCAGGAGCACGTCACCGACGTCACCGGCTCGGGCACCGGCTGGATCAACGGTTCGGTCTCGATCGACACCACCCTGTCCGGCTCGACGTATTCGATGCAGTCCTCGACCCAGTCGACTCTCAAATGCCAGGACGCGGCATCCAACACGACGTTCACCGGCTCGGACAACGTCTGGGGCAACGGCACCGGCACCAACCGGGAGACCGGCTGCGTCGACGCCCTCTACGTGGCCGAGAAGCAGACCTCGATGCTCTCCACGTGGCTGGGCCGGACCGGGCAGAACGGCTCCAACGGCGCGTGGCCGCTGCGGGTCGGCCTGAACGACCAGAACGCGTACTACGACGGCACCCAGGTGCAGATCGGCAAGAACACCGCCGGTCAGTGGATCTCCTCGGCGGACGTGGTGGGCCACGAGCTCGGCCACGGCATCGACGACAACACGCCCGGCGGCATCTCCGGCGGCAACACGCAGGAGTTCGTGGCCGACACCTTCGGCGCGGCGACCGAGTGGTACGCCAACAACCCGAACGACCCGCCGGACTACCTGGTCGGCGAGGAGGTCAACCTGGTCGGCAGCGGTCCGATCCGCAACATGTACAACCCGGGCGCGCTGGGCGACGACAACTGCTACTCCTCCAGCATCCCGTCGGAGGAGGTCCACGCGGCGGCCGGTCCCGGTAACCACTGGTTCTACCTGCTCGCGCAGGGCACCAGCGGCAACGGCCAGCCCGCCAGCACGACCTGCAACAGCAGCACGGTGACCGGCCTCGGCATCCAGAAGGCCATCACGATCATGTACAACGCGATGTTGCTGAAGACGAGCAGCTCGTCGTACCTGAAGTACCGGACCTGGACGCTGACCGCGGCCAAGAACCTGTACCCGGGCGACTGCACCGCGTTCAACACGGTCAAGGCGGCCTGGACCGCCGTCAGCGTGCCGGCCCAGACGGCCGACCCGACCTGCACCGGCAGCACCACGTCGCCGACCAGCTCGCCGACGTCGTCGCCGACCTCGAGCCCGACCGGCGGCCCCTGCACCTCGGCGCAGCTGCTCGGCAACTCCGGCTTCGAGAGCGGCGCCACCACCTGGTCGCAGACCAGCGGCGTCATCTCGACCGCCTCGGGCACCAACGTTCCCTACGCGGGCAGCTACTTCGCCTGGCTCGACGGGTACGGCACCACCCACACCGACACACTGTCCCAGTCGGTGACGATCCCGTCCACCTGCTCGACCGCGACGCTGAGCTTCCAACTGAAGATCACGTCGTCCGAGACCACCACGTCGACGGCGTACGACAAGCTGACGGTCAAGGCGGGCTCGACCACCCTGGCGACGTACTCCAACCTGAACAAGAGCGGCTACACGCTGCGGACGTTCGACGTCTCCAGCCTCAAGGGCCAGACCGTTTCGATCTCGTTCAGCGGCGTCGAGGACTCCTCGCTGCAGACGTCGTTCCAGATCGACAACACCGCGCTCAACGTGAGCTGATCTCCACCAAGGGCCCGGCTCCTCTTACCGAGGGGCCGGGCTCTGCCCTGCCGTCTTGAGGAACTTGCGCCCCTCGGCCAGCTCGAAGTGCATCGGGTCGGACCCGCCCCGCCAGGCCATTCCGGCCTCGAAGCCGTGGCTCACCATCGCCTTGATGAACGCCAGCCCGTAACCGTGCTGCCCGCTGAACTTCCCGGAAGCGGCGTCCGACGAGCCGCCCTCCTGGTCGGGCGTGAAGAAGCCGCCCCGGTTCTCCGGCATCAGCCCGAGCAACTGGTCGATCGCCGGGTCGTCGGTGGCGAGCTTGCCTCGGAACACGAACCCGTTCGTGTTGTTCATCAGCCCGTCCTTCATGCCGCGCAGCGTGATCAGCTGGAACTTCTCGTCGATCAGCTCCTGCACCTGCTTGCGGCCCTTCGCGAGGGACGCCTTGTCGGTGCCGCCACCCAGCTCGGCCGCCTTGTCCTCGCGGTACTTGCGGCGGGCGGCGATGTCCTCGAACGCCTTCTTCCGCGCGTCGGCGTCCTTGAGCGCCGCGGCCTTCGCCACTTTCGCCTTCAGCCCGAAATCGCTGGTGAGCTGCTCCTCGTCGATCCCGGCCTGCGCGAAGTGCCGGTCGATCGCGTCGATCCGCTCGTCGATCTTCTTGGTCCACGGCTCGAACAGTTTCGGCAGGTCGGGGACGATCGCGGTGCGGACCTTGTCGTAATGCTCCTGCGCGTCGGTGATCGCTTTCTTCGCGGCGTCGATCTCGTCCTTGGTGGCCTTCGGCTTCTTCCGGGCGGCCAGCCTGGCCAGCGCGCGCTGGGCCGTGATCACCGCGTACCGGGCCTGCTCGAGCTCGCGGAGCCGGTCCAGCGTCTCGTCCGGCAGGTCGGTCTTGAACTTGTCGGAGGCCTCGGTGAGCCGGGTGTACTCGGCGTCGACGGAGTCGAGCAGCTTCTTGGACTCGGCCGGATCGGCCGTGCCCTGACCCATCTTGATCTCCAGGTCGATCCGGGTGTCGGACTCGACGCTGGCCTTCATGTCGGGCCGGCCGCCGGTGACGATCTCGAACAGCTTGATCAGGCGCTCGTCGGTGATCCGGGGCGTCTGGTAGGCCCGCCAGTCCACGGCGAAGCCGACCGCATGCGTGAACCAGGTGCGCCCCTTCGTACCCCGGCTCAGGTGGTCGCCGCGCATGCCCAGGCCGACCGTGGTCTTCGGCATCGGGATGCCCTGCGCCTCCAGCTCGGTCTTGACGGTCGCCAGGCGGTCGCGGACCGAGGAGTGCGCCCACAGCTCGTCGCCGTCGCCCACGTCGATCGGCGCGATGTCCTGGAAATGCTTCTGGATCACGGCGTCGTCGTCGCCCATCGCCCAGCGCATGGTCCGCATGAACGTGACCCGGTTGCGGGCCTGTGCCTCCGCCAGCCGCTGGTCGCCCTGGCCGGCCGCCTTCTCCTGGTCGGGAGTGAAGTTGTCGATCTGCTGCTTGATGTGCCCGGGCAGGCTCTCGATCCAGTCGATCGGCGGCGGTTCCACCGCCTTCGCCGGCGTCGTCGTGTGTTGCGCTCCGGGGTTCGGCGCCGGCTGCTTCTGCTGTACGGGGGAAGCCTGCGTCGCCCCGGGTGCGGGGGCGGCACTGACCCCCGTACCGGATGAGGAGCCCAGCCATTGTGCGACCGCGCGGTTGCCCGCCGGCCCGCCGAGGTTCGCGACGTTGTCGCGGCCGACGGCGGCCGGACCGGGACCGCCCAGCAGGTCCGCCGCCTCCCGGTTGCTGACCGGAGCCGGCGGCCGCACCACGACCGGCGCGGGCTCCTGGTCTGCCGTTTCCTCCGCCGCGCGGAGACGTTCCGCCATTCCGCGACGGTAGCCCGCGAGGGTCGATCGCGGCTCGCCCACAAGTTGTCGGCTACACGTCGACCGGGGGCAGGCGAAGGCTCGCGGGGCAGGAGCACAATGCAGTCGTGGCGAGTCAGACGCTGGTCGGCAGGGTGGGCACGGTGATCACCGCGATCCGCGGCGGCGAGCGCGCCGGGGAGGTGCGCCTGCTGGTGGACGGCATTGCGCACTACTACCTGGCGTACGCGGCCGAGCCCTTACCGACCGGCACGGAGGTCCTCGTCATCAACAACCGTGGCGCGCGCCAGATCGACGTCGAGCCATGGCCCACTGTTCCTCCAGGTTCTAGTGCGCCGCCGGACGGGATCGCCCGCGGCTTCTTCGAAGAAGGGCTGTAGAAGTGTTCGGTTATCGGGTGCCCGCCCCCAACGAGGCGTTGCTGATCAGCGGCCGGAAACAACGGGGTGCGGACGCGTTGCCGTTCAAGATCGTCACCGGGCACGGCGTGTTCGTCGCGCCCATCTTCTCCAAGGCCACCCGGCTCACCCTGGCCATGCAGGAGGCCGAGGTCGTCGAGGACTGCTACACCCAGCAGGGCCTCACGCTCGCAGTCCAGGCCGTCATCGCCTTCAAGGTCGGCGACGACCACGAGTCGATCGCCGCTGCCGCCCGCCGCTTCCAGGGCGACCAGGGCCAGATGTCGACGCTGGTCGGGCGGATCTTCTCGGGCCACCTGCGCAGCATCATCGGCAGCATGACCGTCGAGTCGATCATCCGCGAGCAGCAGACGCTGGCCGACGCGATCGTCGACGCCAGCAAGACCGAGATGGCGCGGATCGGCCTGGCCGTCGACTCGCTGCAGATCAGCAGCATCGACGACAAGGGCGTCGGCTACATCCGGGCGCTGGCCGCGCCCCACCAGGCGCGGGTCAACCAGGAGGCGAAGGTCGCGCAGGCCGCCGCCGACCGGCAGAGCGCGGAGGCCCAGCAGGAGAGCGTCCGGCACCAGGCCGAGTACGCGCGGCAGACCGCGATCGCCCAGGCGCAGTACCAGGCCGAGATCGACCAGGCCCAGCAGACCGCCGCCCAGGCCGGCCCGCTCGCCTCCGCCCGCGCCGCCCAGGAGGTGCTCGCCGAGCGTGCCCTGGTCGCGGCCAAGAACGCCGAGCTGCGCGAGGCCGAGCTGATCGCCGAGGTGGTCCGCCCGGCCGAGGCCGAGGCCCAGCGGATCCGCGCCCTGGCCAGGGCCGAGGCCGACGCCACCAAGCTGTCGGCCGAGGCCGCCGCCGCGCAGGACCGGATCGCCCTCGACCAGGCGATCATCGAGAAGCTGCCCGACATGCTGCGGGCCGCCGCCGAGGGCCTGCAGGGGGCGAACGTCACGGTGCTCGACGGCGCCGAGGGCCTCAACAGCGTCGTCGCGTCGCTGGCCGCCCAGGGCCTGACCATGCTGGAGACGATCCGCAACGGCCTGCACGTCGAGCCTGCGGGCCGGCCGGGCAATGCGGTCGCCCCGATCAGCCCCAAGTCTGTCGCCTGAGAATTACTGACACCCCGGCCCGGCCGCCATCTCGCGGCCGGGCCGTTATATTGGGCCGTCGGTCCGGTCGCTCCCGAGTAGGAAAGAACGAGCTGTTGCCTCTCTCCATCCGGAAACTCGTCCTCGTCGGTCTGAGCGTCGCCACGGTCGCGGCCTGCTCCTCACAGCCGAAGGCCGAGCCGGTCTGGGCCGGCTCCGAGCAGGGCCTCGAAACGCCGGCCATCATCCCGTCGGCCACGGCCCCGGCCCCGACGCAGGCGTCGGCCGCCGCGCCGAACGCGAAGGTCGTGCAGTCGCCGACCCCGAAAGCGTCGTCCAAGGCCGCCGTGAAGGTCACCTACACGTTCCCGGTGATCGGCAAGAGCTCGTACGCGCACACCCACCACGACTACCCGGCCACCGATGTGATGACCGCCTGCGGCCATACCTTCGTCGCCGTGACCAGCGGCGTGGTGCTCGCGACCAGCAAGAAGGACACCTGGACCGCCAAGGTCAACGCCGGCGCCACCCGGGGCGGCCTCTCGGTCTCGATCCTCGGCGACGACGGCGTCCGCTACTACGGCTCCCACCTGTCGGCCGTGGCGAGCGGCATCAACCCCGGCGTCCGGGTCAAGACCGGCCAGACCCTCGGCAAGACCGGCGACACGGGCGACGCCAGCGCCTGCCACCTGCACTTCGGCATCTCCCCGCCGTGCGCCAGGACCGGCGACTGGTGGAACCAGCGCGGCACCGTCTACCCCTGGCCCTTCCTCGACTCCTGGCGGGCCGGCGGCCAGAAATCCGCCGTCGCCACGGTCAAGGCCTGGCAGAGCAAGCACGGCTGCCCGAAAGCTCCGACCGTCGACAGGTAGCGCGTCGGTTCGGCCCCCGGTGCAGGGTGGTTGATCGACTCACGGGGGTGTGCTCCGCCCCGATCGGTAACACGTCACCGATCGTAGGAGGAGCACCACGTGAAGCGTCTCGTCGTCATCGCCGCCCTCGCCGCCGTTCCCGCGCTCGTCGCCGCTCCGGCGTTCGCCGCCGACTCGCCCCGCAAGGCGGTGAGCAAGCCGTCGGCGGAGGTCATGACTTCGTACGAGAACGAGGTTGTCCGCCTCACCAACGTGCAGCGGACGGCCAAGGGGTGCCCGGCGCTGCGGATCGACGACCGGCTCGTGAAGGCCGCCCGCGGGCACAGCGCCGACATGGTGACCGAGAACTACTTCAGCCACACCGGGTCGGACGGCAGCAACTTCGTCGCCCGTGAGGTGGCGGCGGGCTACCCGCGCCGCGGCGCCTCGGCCGAGAACATCGCGTGGGGCTACCGCACCCCGAAGGACGTCGTCACCGGGTGGATGAACAGCTCGGGGCACCGCGCCAACATCCTCAACTGCGGGAGCGTCGCGGTGGGCGTCGGCCTGGCCTACACCAACGGTGGCGCCGCGTACTGGACTCAGGATTTCGGACGCAGCTGAAAGAGGCGGTGGCCTGCACTGGCGGGCGCAGGCCACCACCGGCGGACCTCAAGCCGGCCGGAACGAGTCCCGCGCGACCGGCGCCGCATGCTTGATCATCAGATGGCGGGTCACCGAGTACTCGCCGACCGCCTCCTGGCTCATGTCCTTGCCGAAGCCGGAGCCCTTCACCCCGCCGTGCGGCGCCTCCGACGCGATCGGCAGGTGATCGTTGATCCAGGTCACGCCGACGTCGAGCCGGTGCGCGACCCGCAGCGCCCGGGCCACGTCCCGCGTCCAGATCGACGAG
Organism: Paractinoplanes globisporus DSM 43857; assembly: GCF_000379645.1. GTDB lineage: Bacteria > Actinomycetota > Actinomycetes > Mycobacteriales > Micromonosporaceae > Actinoplanes > Actinoplanes globisporus. The sequence continues at coordinate 89,840 of NZ_KB903303.1, read as the reverse complement.
GCCAGACCGTACCGGGTGTCGTTCGCGAGGCGTACCCCCTGGTCCTCCTCGTCGAACGGCACGACCACCACGACCGGCCCGAAGATCTCGTCCTGGACGATCTCGCTGCGCTGGTCGGCGTCGAGCACCAGCGTGGGCGGGAAGTAGAACCCCGGCCCGCCGGGCACCTCGCCACCCACGGCCACCCGGGCTCCGTCCGCGACGGCCCGGCGGACAAATCCGGCGACTCGCTCCCGGTGCTCCGCGGAGATCAGCGGGCCAATGTCTGATTTGTCGGACATCGGATCGCCGGCCCGGACGCGGCCGAGCGCGTCGGCGAGCGCGTCGACGGCAGCGGCGTAGACGGATCGCTGAACGTAGACCCGGGTGGCGGCGGTGCAGTCCTGCCCGGTGTTGTAGGTCGCCCCCATCGCCACGCCGCTCGCCATCTCGGCGAGGTCCGCGTCCTCGAAGACGAGCGCCGGCGCCTTGCCCCCGAGCTCCAGGTGCACGCGCTTGAGCCCGTCCACGGCTCCCCGCATGACCTCACGCCCGGTGGCGGTCGACCCCGTCACGCTCACCATGTCGACCCCGGGATCGCGTACGAGGGAAGAACCGATCTCGGCACCGCCCGTGACCACGCCGACCAGCCCTCGCGGCGCCCCGGCCTCCTCGAAGAGGCGCGCCAGCGCCAGTGTGCTCCGCGGCGTCCGCGGCGCCGGCTTGATCACCACGGCGTTCCCGGCCGCCACCGCCGGACCGATCTTCCACACGGCCATGACCAGCGGAAAGTTCCACGGCGCGATCGATCCGACCACGCCGATCGGACGCCGTATCAGCATCGACGTGTACCCGGACGAAAGCACACCCGCGCCCGTGCCGTCGAGCGAGCGCGCCGCTCCCGCGAAGAACCGCAGGTTGTCGACGCTGAACGGCAGCTCCCCGTCGCGCATCACGGCCAGTGGCTTTCCGGTCTCCTCGACCTCGCGCTGGGTGATCTGCGGAGCGTCCCGTTCGACCAGATCCGCCACCTTGAGCAGCACCTTCGCGCGCTCGCCGGGCGTGGCCTCCCGCCACTGCTCAAAAGCCGCGCGGGCCTCGGCGACCGCTTTCGCCACGTCCGCGACCTCACTGTCCGCGATTTCTTCCAGCCGTACGCCGTCAGCGGGGTTGACGAGTTCGGTCACTGCGCGTCCGACCCGATCTTCTCGATGGCGTCCGCGGCTACGCGCAGTCCGTCCGCGGCCCGGATCTCGGCGGAGTCCTTCTCGAGCCGGTCGCGCAGCGCCGCGTCGCCGAGCAGCCGGTCGATCGCGGCGTACAACTGCTCGTCGGTGAAGCCGTACGTGTCCAGCCGCAGCCCGTAGCCGCGCTCGTGCACCCGCTGCGCGTTGTCGTACTGGTCCCAGAAGAGCGGCAGCACGATCATCGGCTTGCCGAAATGCATGGCCTCGGTGGTCGTGTTGTTGCCGCCGTGGGTGATCACCAGGTCGACCATCGGCAGGATCGTGGTCTGCGGCAGGAACTCCGCGCCGATCATGTTGCCGGCCAGCTCGATCTCCTCGTGCAGCGGGCCCTTCGACACGATGTACCGGTGGTCGGTCTTCGCGAGCGCCGCGATGATCCGCCGCATCAGCGCGACGTCGGCCGACCCGAGCGAGCCGAGCGAGAAGTAGATCAGCTTGTGCCCGTCGGCGAACCCCTCGGGCAGCTCCCACGCGTCGTCGGTCTCGCGCACCGACGACTCCAGCCGCTTCCAGGTCGGGCCCAGCCGCCGGGAGCCGATGTAGTCGAGCACGCCCGGGTAGACGTACAGGTTGAGGGCGCCCTCGTGGATGAACTCCAGGTCGGGCAGCGCCGGCGCGCCCTGCTCGACGACCCAGTCGTTGAACTGCTCCCACATCGGACGGTGGGTCCGGTCGTACTCGGCCAGGAAGTCGGCCCAGCCCTCGCGGTCGTCGGCGGGGTATCCGGAGAAGACCGGCGCGATGTCCGGCCCCTTCACCTCGAGCGGGTTGCACGAGACGATCCGCACGAACGGGACGCCCGCCGTGGTCAGCGCCGGGAACGCGACCACGTTGTCCTCGACGATCACATCCGGCCGGACCCGCCCGATGATCTCCAGCAGCCGCGGTTGGCAGAACTTCGCGCCGTCGATCAGCTCCTGCCAGACCGGCTTCACCCACGTCTCGAGCTGGTCGATCGTCGGCTTGCGGAACTCGGGCGCGGTGTCGCGGATGAAGTCCTTCCAGAACTGCCCGGCGTCCTGCGGCTCGTCCGGCGCCGGCGCCAGGCTCACGAGGTCTTCCTCGAATCCGAGCGCGGTGAGCTTGCCCTCCCACGACGCCTCGGCCGCGAAGACCACCCGATGCCCGCGGCGGCGCAACACATCGCCGATGCCGATGCAGTTGTTGGTCGGCCCGTAGGCGCTCTCGGGCATGAACAAGACCGTCAGGGCCATCGAGCCTCCTTTGTTGAAGGCCGATTCAACAAGCGCTCTTGCGCATAGTCAATACGCAGAGCCTATGGTGGTGCGGCTCGTGTTGACGAGGAGGTGAAACCATGGCGACGCGGAAGTCGCGCACCGAGCGGCGGGCCGATCTGATCGAGGCGGCGCGGCGCGCCATGCTCCGGCACGGCCCCGACGGCGTGCTGCTCAACCAGGTCGCCGAGCAGGCCGGTCTCACCTCCGGCGCCGTGCTCTACCACTATCCCGACCTCTCCGACCTGCTGCTCGAGGCCAACCAGGCCGGGATGGAGCGCTTCTACGAGGCCCGCATGCGCCGCCTGGCGGGCCTGACCGACCCGGTGGAGAAACTGGTGGTGACGATCCGCTCGGGCCTGCCGGTCGACGCCGACGACGCGGACGTGCGCCTGCTGTGCGAGCTGGGCGGCTCGGCCGGGCGCAACCGCGTCCACGCGGCGCTGCTGACCGCGCTCTACGACCGCCAGGTGTCGATGTACCAGATCATCCTCGAGACGGGCTCGGCGCAGGGCGCCTTCGCCCTGGCCACCGATTCGCTCACTATCGGGCGCAACCTGGTCGCCCTCGAGGATGCGTACGGGTACCGCATAGTCGCCCGGCATCCGAGCCTGACCGCGCCCGAGGCGGCCGAGCTGATCCTCTCCTACGCCCGTCAGGTGACCGGCAACCCGCTACGGATCGCCGAATGAGGATCACCCCCGGGTCGTCCGCCGCCCTGGTGGACGCGATCGTCGCCGGCCACTCCCCCGACGGCCTCGCCGTTCGCGTCTACCTCCCCCTGACACCCGGCGACCGCACCGAACGCCCCATCACGGTCGACCAGACGAACGTCTCGGTGGTCGTCGGCGAACGCGTCGTCGTCAAGTGGATGCGCACCCCCACCCCCGACGCCCGAGCCCCCCGCCTGCTGGCCCACCTGGCCGCCGCCGGCTTCACCCGCATGCCCACCCCGCATGCGGCCGCCTTCCGCGACGGCGCCCTGGTAGCCCTGGTCACGGCCTATCTTCCGGAGGCCGAGGACGGCTGGGACTGGTGCACGAACGCCCTGCTCGCCTGGCTGAACGGCGGCCCACCCGCCAACTTCGCCCCAGCCCTGGGCACCCTCGCCGCCGACCTCCACGCCGCCCTGGCCGCACCGTCCCCCGCCGGTCCGAGCGCCGTCTTCCCCACCGCCGACCGCCCCGGCTCGGCCGGCGGCTCCTCCCCCGGCCCTCTCGTCCCGGCGGCCGACGCCCCTGCCACCGCGGCCGATACCCTCGCGGAGGCGCAACCCACCGCAGGCGTCATCAGGGCAGAGGCGCAGCCCACCGCAGGCGGCATCAGAGCGGAGGCGCAGCCCACCGCGGCCGATACCCTCGCGGAGGCGCTGGCCTGCGTTGGTGACGACGAGGACGGCGCGTGGGTCCGCTCAATCGCACCCTTGATCTCTGCCGACATTTCCGTTTTATCGGGCTATCGCACCCCGGCGCCGCGCCTGCACCTGCACGGCGACCTGCACGTCGGGCAGATTCTGCGCTGGCGGGGTGGCCACCTGGCCGTCACCGACTTCGACGGCAACCCGACCGCCGCGCCCCGCCCCGAGCCGGTCGCCCGCGATCTCGCCCAGCTCCGCACCAGCGTCCTGCACGTCGCCGAGATCGCCAACCGCCGCACCGAGGGCCGCCACCGCCCGGCCCTGCTGGACTGGGGACGCGAGGCCGCCGACGATCTCCTGGCCGCCTACCGCGCCGGTCTCGACGCCCACGGCGTACCGCATCTGCTCGATGAGAAGCTCCTGCGCCCGTTCGAGGTCGAGCAGGAGTGCCGCGAGTTGATCTACGCGGCCCGCTTCCTCCCCCGCTGGCGATACGCGCCGCTGGGCGTCCTCCGATCCTGGTACGGGTGATCACGATAGATCCGGCACTGTTCCGCGCCGACCTGGAAGCGAAGCCCGCCTCCCTGCGCGCCCTCGCCGACCGCCTGGCGACCCGCAACCCCTGGGAGTTCGTCGGACCCACCCGCCGCGTGATCTTCCTGGGCATGGGCAGCTCGCGCTACGCCGCCCAGGTAGCCGCCCGCCGCCTGCGCGCCGCCGGCATGGACGCGGCCGCCGAATACGCCTCGGCGGAAGGCAGACCGCCAAGCGATTCCCTGGTCGTGGCGATCTCCGCGACCGGCAAGAGCCAGGAAACGCTGGACGCCATTTCGGATTTGTCGGATTTCGTGGCGCTGACCAACGACCCGGACTCCCCACTGGCTCGCCGAGCCACCGCCACGGTCGAGATGCACGCCGGTGCCGAAGAAGGCGGCGTGGCCTGCCGCTCCTTCCAGCACACCCAGATTCTGCTCGACGCCCTGGTCAGCCACCTCACCGGCAGCGAGCCCGCCCCGATCCGCCGCGCGGCCGAGGCGACCGAGAATCTGCTCACCCGCCGCCCGGAATGGCTCCCGCGCTGCGGTGACCTGCTCAAGGGCGACGGCGTCTTCCCGATCGCCCCGGTCGAGCGCCTCTCCTCCGCCCTCCAATCGGCCCTGATGTTCCGCGAGGGCCCCCGGGTTCCCGCCGACGGCTGCGAGACCGGCGACTGGTCCCACGTGGACGTCTACCTCACCAAGACCCTGCGCTACCGGGCGCTGTTCTTCCCCGGTTCCCGCTACGACGATCAGGCCCTCGGGTGGCTACGCGAGCGCGGTTCCACCGTGGTCGCCGTGGGCGGCGACGTGCCGGGCGCGGCCCAGGCGATCCGCTTCCGGCATGACGACGATTCGCGCGTACGACTGCTGACCGAGACCCTGGTCGCGGAATTGGTGGCCGCCGATTGGTGGATTCACGGCACCGCGTGACCGTGCGCCCGCAACACCGCGAGATGGTCGCGATCCCGTTCCCGGCCCATCATCAGTTTCGTGGTCGCGACGACGTCGAGCGTCATGAATCGCAGGCCGCCGAAGAGATCGGCGCCCGCGATGAGCTCGTCGACCGTTCCGATTTGCGGAAACCAATCGTCGAAGACGTCGAGGTCGCCGTCGAACAACGACACCCGGCGGGCCGCCGAATAGGGCGCCGGCTCGACCGGCCCGCGCCCGGCGACGATCCGCCAGGCCTCGCCGCGGGCGACTATGTCCAGGTCGGTGGGGTCGTCGATCCAGCCGCGGGCGTAGAGCGGGCCGCTGCCGCAGATCACGAAGTCGCCGACCGGCAGGCGCAGGGAAAGCAGCTCTCGGAAGTACCGATGGGCGAGGAAGTTCCGCATCGCGCCGCCTGGAGTCGGGGACCGGTCACGGTCGCGGAACTAGAATACGGGTCGTGCGTCGTCGCGGTTTGCTCCTGCTGAGCGCCCTTTTCCCGGCCGCCCTGGCGTCCGGCTGCGGCCATTCCCGACCGGCCGCGCCCGCACCCACGGCATCGGCGACGCTCACTGTGACCAGCTCCGCGTTCACCGAAGGCGGCGCCATTCCGGCCGAGTTCACCTGCTCCGGCGCCGGAAATCGCCCGCCTCTCGCATGGTCGGGTGCGGCCTCCCCGGCGTACGCGATAGTGGTGGCCGACCCCGACGCACCCGGCGGCAACTATCTGCACTGGATCGTCGTCGATCTCCCGGCCGGCACGGCCGAGGTCGGCGCGACCGTTCCGCCCACCGCCCGCCAGCTCGACAACTCCGCCGGCAGACCGGAGTGGATGCCGCCGTGCCCGCCCTCGGGCACCCACCACTACCACTTCACCGTGTACGCGCTCTCCGCGCCCACCGGCGCCACCTCGGTCTCCGACGCCTTCGACGCCATCGAACGCACCACCGTCGCCACCGGCACCCTCACCGGTCTCGTCACGCATTAGCCGTCGGCGCGCTCGAGGTAGGCGCGCATCCGCAGCCGGGCGTGCTCGTTCTCGAGGTGCATGATCGTCTGCTCGGCCTTCTTCCGCAGGCCGGCCGCCCGATCGGTCTCCTCCTCGGCCGCCCAGTACTTGTACGTACGGATCCGGTGGATGCGCGCGGTGTCGTCGTTGGATCCGATCGCCTTCAGCCCCAGCCCCATGTGCTCGCGCCCCTCCTCGGGCCGCCCGGCCGCGAAGAGGAAGAGCGCGTATCCCCGGTGCGCGAACAGCACCTGGGTCGGCCCCTCGTCCTCGGCCTCGACCAGCGCCTCTCGCCAGCACTGCTCGGCCTCGGCCGGGTAGCCGGAGCGGCTGAGCGCGGCGCCGAGCGTCCGGTACTCGGGGCTGGTGACGTCGTGCAGCGTCCGCTGCAGCAGGAACGCCTGCACGGCCGGAATCTCCGCGTTCTCGCCGTCCGGCAACCGCTGGAGATCCTCGACCAGGGTCATGAACCGCAGCCGCTCGGACCGGCGGGCCACACCGCGTCGATCGACGATCCCGTAGAGCGAGACCGCCAGCGCGACGAGGCTGATCGCGAGCACCCCAGCTTGCATGCACCCCAGTCTATGGACACCAAGGCTTTCCATAGCCGTACATCTATGGATGTTTTGGCATTGGCGGGCGATCTCCCTCCGGGCCGAGACTGCTCGCAACAGCCGCACTTGCGACTCGGAGGCCCCTCGTGAGAAACCGCCTGCTCTCCGCCGCGCTGGTCGTCGCCCTGCTGGCCACCCTGACCCAGTTCGGGTTCGGCGGCCCGGCGTACGCCACCCCGCCCGGCATCCCCACCGCCGCGGCGGCCAGGACTCAGCTCGCCGCGCTGACCGTGGCCGCCTCGACCCATACCACCACCTACGACCGTGATCTCTTTCCGACCTGGGACACGATCTCCGGTACCTGCAACACCCGGGAGACCGTGCTCAAGCGCGACGGAACCAGCGTCGTGGTCAACTCGGCCTGCGCCGCCACCTCGGGCCGGTGGTACAGCCCGTACGACGGCGCCACCTGGACGGCCGCGTCCGACGTCGACATCGACCACATGGTGCCGCTGAAGAACGCCTGGATCTCGGGCGCCTGGGCGTGGACCACCACCAAGCGCGAGTCGTTCGCGAACGACCTGTCCGACCCGCAACTGTTCGCGGTGACCGACAACGTCAACCAGTCCAAGAGCGACCAGTCGCCGGACTCCTGGAAGCCCCCGCTGAGCAGCTACTACTGCACGTACGCGAGGGCGTGGGTGCGGGTGAAGTACGTCTGGGCGCTGACGGTCACCAGCACCGAGAAGTCGGCCCTGACGAGCATGCTGGGAACCTGTTAGGCGATCATCGGGTCGCTCCGGCCGGCGAGGCCGGAGCGGCCCGGCAGTCCCGGGCCGTGCAGCAGCGTCACGGACTTCTGCACGCCGAGCTCGGGCTGCCCGGCCAGCCACCGGGAGTACCGCCGCCGCTGCGCCACGATCTCCAGGTACGCCTCCACCGCGTACCCGAAGAGCTCGGCGGCCTGCGCGGCGGCCGGACCGTCCGGATCCCACCCGAGCAGGTGCCGCCAGCGCAGCGGCACCCCGCGCAGCGGGACCGCGATGACACCGGGCGCCGACCGCACGGTCCCCTGGCACAGCGCGATGGCGCCGCCCGCGGCCACGAGGTCGAAGGCGCTGCTCGCGTCGATCTCGGTGGGCGTGCGCGGCGCGAACCCCTCCCGGGAACAGGCAGCCGCGAAGCACTCGTGGAAGCAGCCGTCGCCGGGTGCGGTGATCCACTGCTCCTCGGCCAGCTCGCCGAGCCCGACCTCGTCCCGCCCGGCCAGCGGATGCGCCTCGTTGAGCAGCACCCAGACCGCGTCGATCGAGACCACCCGCCAGGTGAGCCCCGGGGGCAGCCCGGCCGGCGGCGTGGAGCACGCGCCGAGCAGGGCATAGTCGAGCCGCCCGTCGACGGTCATCCGGGCGACCTCGTTCTCCGACCACGTCGAGTGGATCGAGACCGGCCCGCCGGGGTGCGCGTCGTTGAGCCGGCGCACCAGCCCGGCGACGATCGGCCCGTTGGTGGCGCCGACCCGATAACGGGCCGTCCCGCCCAGGTTGATGAGCTCGCTGGCCTCGTCGTGCAGCCCGGTCACGGCCGGAATCAGCACCCGGGCGCGGGCCAGCACGAGATCGCCGAGTGGCGTCGGTAAAACGCCCCGGCGGTCCCGGGTGAACAGCGCTCCGCCGAGGATCCGCTCGATGCGCTGCAGTTGTGTCGTGAGTGCGGGTTGAGCGAGCCCGAGGCTGGCGGCGGCTTTCGTGACACTGCCGGCCTCGGCTATCGCGAGCACGATTCGTAAGTGGCGCAACTCCAGCTCCACACACGGGAACCTAGAGCCGTCGGAGCCACTCCGAAAGCCTTTTCACGTTAATTTTGGTCCATCTGAGTCCATCAATGCTCGGGCCACGTAAAGTGCCCGGGCTGCAACGCCCCGTGAGGGGCGTTGCAGCTTCCGCTAGACCACATGGTGGAAAGTTGACTTTGCGTAAGCACTTCCCATCGGTGCGTGCCTATCGGTAGGCTCTCGGTTCAGGAAAGGTCGAACTCGCCATCCTTGGCCGAGTCCACGAAGGCGGTCCACTCCGCCTGCGTGAACAGAAGAGCCGGGCCCTGCCGGTCCTTGCTGTCGCGGACGGCAACAGCGTCGTCGAGGAACGCCACCTCGACGCAGTTATTGCCGCCACTACCGTTGCTGCGGCTGCCCTTCTTCCAGGCAGCATCGCTGAGATGGTGCGTGAGCAATGTCAAGCACCCCCCTCCGTTATTCGCTTGTCTCGGAGCCCTACGCGACCAGCAGGCTCTCGATCATCTTGATTGTCTGGCGATGGTCGAGCGCCTTGGTGCTCAATCGCTCGAACTCACTCCGGTAACGGGCAACCTCGCCAGGTTGCTCTTCGTAAGAGTCTCCCGCAAGACCTTCAAGATATACAACATCCAGATGGGTGGTTTCGGGCCTGGAAATCCCATGGTTCATCTGTGCGTCCACACCACGGAACTCCAATAGCGCCACCGGGCCACCGAGGAACCCGTGTTCGCCGGATCCGAACGGCAGGATCTGCAGGTTCACATTCGGTAATTGAGCCATTTCTATTAGGTGCCGAAGCTGTTCCTGCATCACTTCCGGGCCGCCCACAACACGGCGCACTACCGATTCGTCCATCAGCGCGGCGAACTCCAGCGGCCGGCGTTCGGTGAGCCGGCTCTGACGCGTCAGCCGCAGCCGCACGCGGCGCTCGGTCTCGTGCGGCGGATCGAACGAGCGACCGGTCCGCAGGAGCGCCCGGATGTACCTCTCGGTCTGCAGCAGGCCGGGCACGATCACCGGTTCCCAGGTCAGCATCGAGGAGGCGCCGGCCTCCAGCCCGACGAAGTTGCCTGGTCGGATGACGTCCCGGTAGTCGCTCCACCACGTGCGCTCGCGCGACATGCGCGCGAGCTCGATCAGCGCCTCGCGGTACGCCTCGTCGCGGACGTGATAGAGATCCAGCAGGTCGCGGACGTCACGGGCGGTCACCGCGACGCGCGCGGTCTCGATCCGCGTGACCTTGGCAGCATGCCACTCGAAATGGCGGGAGACATTTTCCTGCGTCAATCCCGCCGCCTCGCGGCAGCGCTTCAGCTCAGCGCCCAGCCGGCGACGCCGTAGCGTCGGGCCCTCGTCAACGGACACCTGGACTCCCCTTGTCCGTCAGGTTTCCTCAGGTAGCCGATCCTACGACCGGCACGCTCATGATCCAACGTGGACTGAGGAGCCCTGAAGCTCAGAACAAGAAGTCTAGTACTTCTTGCATTGACCTTGAGGTCGGGTACATGATGCGCCGGACATCGAGTTATCACGTCATGTACAGACAGTGATCAATCACAACTTGGGTCTACTTGGGTTCTAAGGGGCGTGGCAGCGTGTTGGCTGACCAGTACTTCCTGATCGCACACCAGGACCGCACCGGGCGTTCTCGACTCCATCCACGAGCGACCGGTCTGGGCCTGGCCGCAGCGCTGCTGGGGGAACTGATCCTTGAAGGACGGATCGGGATCGCCGACGGCGACCTCGTCATCCTCGATCGGCACCCACCGGCTGACGCGTTGGCGCACGACATTCTAGACCTGCTGATAGCCCAACAACGGCACCGTGAGGTCCGCACGTGGCTCGCCTTCCTCTCCCAGGACGCCGAGGTCCGGGTGGGCGAGCGCCTCGTGCGCCTCGGTGCGGTCGACCTGATCACCCGCCGGCGGATGCTGTCCACCGAGGTGGTCTACATGCCGAACAGCCCCGAGCAGCGCAACGCCGCGGCGTGGGCGCCGGCCCGGTTGGCCAACCTCCTCGTCCGGGGCATCGAGCTCAGCCTCACCGACCGGGTACTCGTCGGCCTCGTGGCCGCCACCGGCCTGACCAGGCACGTGCTCTACGACTTCGAGATGCACCGGCAAGCATTCCAGTCCCTGCCGAGCGCCGTGGACGCGTTGCCCGGCGATCTACGGGACCTCATCGAGTACACCGAGGCCTCAGTGGGCTCGGTCCTGACCGTCGGTCGGCGGTGAGTGCCAACGGGCGTCACCACCTCCGGCGAGAAAATTTCGACCAATGGGCCGGGAGGATGTTGATGACGCAAAATGACCCCGTCGAGCCGGACATCGTGGCGCGGGCGCTGGCCAAGAACAGGCTTGGCGTCCCGTCCGTGGTGTTCTTCGGCGTGGCCGGGGCCGCTCCGCTGACAGTGATCATCGGAGCGATCTCCGCGACGTACGCGATCATCGGGAGCACGGCCGTCCCGATCGCGTACGTGGCGGTGGCCGTAATTCTCTCCCTGTTCACGGTGGGCTTCGTGGCGATGAGCCGGCACATCGTGAACTCGGGAGCCTTCTACTCCTACATCAGTCATGGATTGGGCCGGACCGTCGGGGTGGGCGCCGCCTTCGTCGCTCTCCCCGCGTACTCGGCGATGCAGATCGGCCTGTTCGGGCTGTTCGGCTCGGCCGCGTCCGGCATTCTCGCCGCGTTCGGCGTCATCACCCCGTGGTGGGTGTGCGCGATCGCGGCCTGGCTGATCGTCACCGTGCTCGGCCTGCTCTGGGTCGACCTCAGCGGTAAGGTGCTGGCCGTCCTGCTGGTCGCCGAGATCAGCATCGTGCTCATCTACGACCTCACCATGCTGGGCCACCCCCACGGTGGCGAGATCACCTTCACCTCGTTCAGCCCGGCGCCGCTTCTCACCCCGGTCGTCGGCTCGCTCCTGGTGATCGCGATCGCCGGCTTCGTCGGCTTCGAGGCCACAGTGGTGCTCTCCGAGGAGGCCAAGGACCCGAAGCGCACGATCGCCCGGGCCACCCACTGGGCCGTGATCATCGCCGCCTTCATGTGCAGCATCTCCGCGTGGGCCATGGCCGTCACCACCGGCCCGGAGAACATCGCCTCGACCGCCGCCGAGCATCAGACCGACCTGGTCTTCTTCCTGGTCGGCAACCACCTGCCCACGGCCCTGGTCGACCTCGGCTACCTGCTGTTCCTGACGAGTGTCTTCGCGGCCTTGCTCGCCTTCCAGGCCGCTGTCGCCCGCTATCAGTTCGCGCTCGGCCGCGAGGGCGTGCTCCCCGCGATGTACGGACGCACTCACCCGCGGACCGGCGCGCCGCTGGCCGGCTCGGTCACCCAGAGCGTCATCGCGATCGTGGTGCTGAGCCTGTACGCAATGTCCGGCGCCGACCCGCTGGTCTACCTGTTCGCCTGGATGAGCACGATCGGCGGCCTCGGCGTGCTGATCCTCATGTGGGCCACGTCGGCCGCGGTCATCGGCTTCTTCGCCCGTGGTCGCCGCCGGGAGAACGTGTGGCGGGCGATGATCGCCCCGTTCCTGTCCTTCCTCCTGCTCTCCGTCGTGCTGACCGCCACGGTGATCGGCTTCGGCGAGCTCCTGCAGGTCGACGGCGATTCGCCGTTCCAGTGGCTGATCCCGGTGCTCTACGTGGGCGTGGCCGCGATCGGGTTCTGCTGGGCGGGAATCATGAAGGTCGCCCGTCCCGAGGTGTACGCGCAGATCGGCCGCGGTGCCGACGGCCGAGTCAGCCTGCTCAACGAGAACGACTTCCCCAAGCCTCTGCACGCCGACCCGGTCGGCGCCCGGGGGTACCCGTATTAAAAGGACAACCCTATGACGTACGCCGTTAAGGATCTGGTCATACGTGACCTCGCGCCAGTCGGAGTCCCGGAGATCAGCGACCTGATCGCCGTGGCCATGCGGGACACCCCGACGGCGCGATGGCTGGAGCCGGACACGGAGTTACGTCACCGGAGCGCCGACGATTACTTCGCCATTTTCGTCGAGCATGCCCTCCGTCATGGTGACGCCTACACCATGGCGGAGGGCGGCTCCGGCCGCCTGACCGGAGTCGCCCTCTGGTTCCCATTGACGACCGTGGTGCCACCACCGCTCGACTACGACCGGCGGCTGAAGGAAGTAGCCGGCGATGCCTACGACCGGGCATGCCGGCTGGACGCGGCACTCGACGCTGAGCACCCGACCGGCGACCACCACTACCTGGCCTTCCTGGCCGTACGTCCCGATCAGCAGGGACGCGGGCTGGGCAGCACGCTCCTTCGCCGGCACCACCGACGCCTCGACGCGGCGGGTATCCCGGCTTACCTCGAAGCGAACGACCCTCGCAACCGCGACCTCTACCTCCGGCACGGATACCAGGTCCGGTCCGTGATCGACCTACCCGACGGGCCACCCATCTGGTGCATGTGGAGGTCGCCTATGGAGTGAGGCCGACCGATCGCTACGCGGCGGACGGGAATTCGTACAGCCAGTACGACTGCTGGTCGATCCGGTTGAACCGCATGTTGTCCGAGTTCCGGGCGATCATCAGCCGGAATACCCGGGACATGTGGCGGACATCGTCGTTGTAGGAACAGATGTCCAGCCCGACCAGGCCGTTCTGGATGGATACGACCAGGTACATCTGCTCCACCATCTGCGCGAACGCCTCGCGCCCTTGGTGTTCCGGGCTCACGGCAATGAACCCGATGTACCAGATCTTGCGTGCCGCGTAGTGCTCGGGCCAGTGACGCTCGAAGTACTGAGGTGAGATCAGCGGCACGGCGTCCAGGTCGTTGGTGTACGTGGTGACGCCGGCAAGCGTCCCGTCGTCGGTGAGAGCGAGGTACTTGTCGACCCGCGGGTCGCGCATCACCTCGTCGAACTCCGACTTGTACATCATGTGGCGCTGGACGGCGAGCGTGTTCAGCTCTTCGAAACAGTCCTGGTAGAGCTGCCACGCAGCGCTGTGCAGATCCTCATCGATGATCTGGTCGACCACTTTGATAAGCATGCTCTGCTCCCCCGGGGGACGGAGATCGGCCCGGCTTCCTCGCACTCACACCGATCAATGATCTATTGAGCACAGAGTACGAACAGTGACCGCGTCGACACAATGCGTGTTCGCCAATTGAATGTGCCAATGTCGGCGAGAGGCCGTCCCGCGCCCCCTTTTCGTGCAACTTGCGAATGCACGGACCTTCCGAGTGAAGATCAATTCCGCCGCCGGCCGCCTCGAGCGGCCGGCGGCCGGGCGCCTCCGGTGAATCTACCGGCGGGGACTCTTCCCTGCTAGCGGGCCTGTATGCCAAGCGATCACCCGCGGTCCAAATCGGACAGGACCGTGCGGACTGCCCCTTTCTGACCAGGCAGCGGAATCGCATTTTCGGCCGGTCCTCGTGAACTGCACTCCGAGGCCAGTACTCAAAGGACTACGCATCTGCGTACTTAATCCGGCCGTGGTTATCGCCATACGCTGTGGCGCGGCTCTGAACCGATCGAAGGGAGAAGCATGAAAACAAGCCTGCGCTTACTGGCGGCCCTCCTGCTGACCGCCTGCGCGGTCCTGGTGAGTCCGGCCGGCCCGGCGTCCGCCGCATCGCTGCCCGGCATGGTGCTCAGCTCGACCACGGCGACCCTGCCGCCCGAGCTCGCCCCGCTGGCCACGGCCAAGCGCCTCCAGTACGTCAGCACCGACATCAACGGCAACCTGATCACCGCCACCGGCCTGATCATGACCCCGAAGAGCTACAAGCAGAACAAGGTCGTGGCCTGGGCACACGGCACCACCGGGCTCGCCGACCAGTGCACCCCGTCCACCAACCAGGGCGTCTTCTGGCCCGAGGCCCGCACCGCGGTCGCCGCGCTGCTCGGCCGCGGCTGGACGATCGCCGCCACCGACTACCCCGGCCTCGGCACGACCCAGGCCCACCCCTACCTCATCGGCATGAGCGAGGCCCGCGCGATCATCGACAGCGTCAAGGCGGCCCGCAACCTGGACTCGGCCCTCTCCGCCCAGTACGTGATCGACGGCCACTCGCAGGGCGGCCAGGGCGCGCTGTTCGCCAACCAGATCGCGACGGCGTACGACGGCAATTTGGTCTTGAAAGGCACCTCGAGCATCGCCCCGGTCTCGAACGCCGGGATCCTGGCGCCGCTGATCCCCGGTACCCCCAACCAGGGTTACCTGGTCATGGGCCTCTACGGCCTGCAGGCGATCGACTCGAGCTTCAGCGCCAACTCGGTGCTGGCGCCGCCGGCCAAGTCCAAGACGTCGGTCCTCGGCACGGGCTGCCTCATGGAGATCCTCGCGTCCTATCAGAACCTGACTCCCTCCCAGCTGCTGGTCGGCGGCGCGCTGCCGGACAGCGTCGTGGCCAAGCTGGACCACTTCGACAGCCCGGCGCAGACCACCACGACCGCGCCCGTCCTGCTGATCCAGGGCACCGACGACGAGTCGGTCCCGCAGTTCCTGACCCACGACTACCTTCTGCCGGAGCTCCAGGCCTACAACCCGCCGGTGACCTATGTGGAGATTCAGGGCGCAACGCACGACTCGGCCGTGATCGACTCGGCCAACACGGTAGCGACATGGATCGCGGGCCGCTTCTCCTGAGCGTCCCGTCCGTCAAGGCATTGCTCCCAGGAAGCGACGTCCGGTCCGCCCTGCCGGACGTCGCTTCCACACCAGCCGGGACTTCGGGGGCTGCGGGCCGGCCGGGCTGCGATTATGCGGCGGGGATGCGGGACTGCTTGGTCACGCGGCGGGCCGGGGCCGCGGCGGTCGAGCCTCGGACCACCAGCTCGGCCGGGAAGATGTACTCCGAGCGGGGGGCCGCGTGGCCGTTGATCTCGTCGACCAGCGCGCGGACCGCGGCGTTGCCCATGGCCGCGACCGGTTGGCGGAGGGTCGTCAGGGGCGGATCGGTGAAGGCGATCAAGGGGGAATCGTCGAAGCCGACCACCGACAGATCGCGCGGCACCGTCAGGCCCCGGCGGTGGGCGGCCCGGATCGCGCCCAGCGCCATCAGGTCGGAGCCGCAGACCAGCGCCGTCACCTCGCGGTCGAGCAGCTGGCCGGCCGCCACCTCGCCGCCCTCCACGCCGAAGAGGGTCAGGGCGACCAGCTCGTCGGGGGAACGGTGGTCGTACGCGGGAACGTGCCGGCGCATCGCGTTGTGGTAACCCTCGAGCTTGCGCTGCACGGCGCGGAAGCGCTCGGGGCCCGAGACGAAACCGATGCGCTCGTGGCCCAGGGCGGCCAGGTGGGCGACGGCGGACTCGGCCGACTGCTTGTCGTCGCAGGAGATGAAGGGCGCGGCGATGCCTTCCGCGTACCCGTTGACGAAGACGATCGGCATCGGGCGGTCGATCAGGCGCTGGTAGCGCTCGTGGTCCGCGGTCGTGTCGGCGTGCAGGCCGGCCACGAAGACGATGCCGCTGACCTGGCGGTCGAGGAGCATCTCGAGGTACTCGTCCTCGGTGACGCCGCCGGGGGTTTGCGTGCACAGGACGGGGGTGTAGCCCGTCTGGGCCAGGGCCGACTCGATGACCTGCGCGAAGGCCGGGAAGATCGGGTTCTCCAGCTCGGGGACGATCAGGCCGACCAGGCCGGCGCTGCGCTTGTGCAGGCGCTCGGGCCGCTCGTAGCCGAGGACGTCGAGGGCGGTGAGAACGGCCTGGCGGGTGTCGGCCGAGACACCGGGACGGTCGTTGAGGACGCGCGAAACCGTCGCCTCGCTGACGCCCGCCTGCCGGGCGATATCCGAGAGACGTGCACGCATGCGGTCACAATAACCCTTCGCCTATTCGGATGCGCTCGGCTGAGCCGCAGGCCACGCCGGTCGCGCGCAAGCTTCGTTTCATCGGGCCCTCATGCCGAGGGATCTTTGGCCGATACGTGGACTCGTGGACGCATCCGGGCTCGGGCAGCAGCGGCCTTCGCTGCGCCGCGACCCGTTGCTGATCGGGGCGACCGCCTGGACCGTGCTGGCCGCGGTCCTGTTCGTCGCGCTCGCCGGGAACACCGCCACGGACACTCTCTGGCAGGTCCGCACCTTCTGGTTCTTCCAACTCCCGCTCGACGCGCTGCTCGCGTACTCGTCCTGGCGGGTTTTCCGGATCGCGACCGGCGCGACGCGGCGATTCTGGCGGATCCTCGCCTCGGTGGCGTCGCTGTTCCTGTTCGGCGACTCGTTCCAGACACTGCTGACGTTCGTCTCGAAACCGGGCACCTGGTCGACCACCGGCGGCATCGTGCAGTCGGCGTGCTTCACGCTGGGCCTGGTCGCGATCGTGCTGGCGATGCTGGTGCATCCGCATCCCGGGCGGTCCGGGCGGGAGCGCCTG
This sequence comes from Paractinoplanes globisporus DSM 43857, assembly GCF_000379645.1. Classification (GTDB taxonomy): domain Bacteria; phylum Actinomycetota; class Actinomycetes; order Mycobacteriales; family Micromonosporaceae; genus Actinoplanes; species Actinoplanes globisporus. Next base: position 72,839 of record NZ_KB903303.1, on the reverse strand, counting down.
GCGTTCTGGCTCGACTCGGCGACCGTGCTGGTCGGCGGCGCGGTCATCGCCTGGAGCTTCGCGGTGAAGCCGGGCGAGTACAACCGCACCGACATCCTGGCCACGCTCGGGCTCGGCGCCGTCGCGCTGACCTCCGGCTTCGCCGCGGTGAAGATGATGCTGAGCGGGAACGCGCCGATGCGGAGGATCGCGGCGATCCCGATGATCGTCTCGGCCGCGTTCACGATGATCGGGCTGTTCCTGGCGCCGCCCGCGGTCGGCAGCCTGCCGGCGTACGTCTATCTGGTGCGACTCATGCCGTCGCTGCTGATCGCGCTCGGGCCGCGGATCCAGGAGCTGATCGCCCGCTTCGATCCGGAGCCGTTCGGCGAGCGCCGCCGCAAGCCGTACAGCCTGCTCCCGTACGGCTCGATGGTGGTTGCGTTTGTCGCCCTGATCGCGGTCATGCCCCACGGGGTGGACGTCCGGCTGTGGGGTGTCGTGGTCGGGCTCGGCCTGATCTGCCTGCTGGTGGCGGGCCGGCAGCTGGCCGCCTTCCACGACAACACCGACCTGATCCACAAGCTCGACACGACGCTCGCCGAGATGTCGTACCAGGCGCACACCGACGGGCTCACCGGGCTGGCCAACCGCACCCATTTCTACGTGCAGCTGGAGAACGCGCTCGAGCGGTCGGCCGGGGCGTCGGTGCTGCTGGTCGACCTGGACGGGTTCAAGACCGTGAACGACACGCTCGGCCACGCGGCCGGGGACACGCTGCTGATCTCGGTGGCCGACAAGATGCGCGCCGCGCTCCGGGCCGGCGACCTGGCCTCCCGGCTCGGCGGCGACGAGTTCGCGGTGCTGCTGCGGGACTGCGCCGGCCCCGAGGCCGAGGACACCGCGCGGCGAATCCTCGACGCACTCTCCCGGCCGGTGGAGATCGACGGGACCACCGTACGAGCCAACGCCAGCATCGGCGCCGCGAGTGCCGAACCGGGCGAGGGCGCCGGCGCGCTCGTACGCCGCGCGGACGTGGCGATGTACGCGGCGAAATCGGCCGGCAAGGGGACGTGGAAGCGCTACGAAGCGGGCATGGAGTCCGCGGCGTCCTACTGATATCGCGAGTACCCTTCGCGGATGCCGCAGCGAAGGATGGCGTGGCTCGACGCGCTGCGCGCGATCGCGGCCCTGCTGGTCGTCTACGCGCACCTGAGCCACTACCTGCTGCGCGGCGCCCGGGACGTCTCGGCCGAGTGGCTGCACGCCGGCCCGGCCGGGGTGATGCTGTTCTTCCTGGTCAGCGGGTACATCATCCCGGCGTCGCTGGAACGGCACGGCGACCTGCGGCGCTTCTGGATCGGCCGGCTGGCCCGGCTCTACCCGCTCTACCTGGTGGTCTGCGGCCTGGTGGCGGCGACCGCGGGGATCACCGCCTCCGGCGCGGTCGCCCACCTGACCATGCTGCCGCAGCTGCTGAACGCGCCGCTGATCACTCCGGTGGTCTGGACGCTGAGCTTCGAGATGGCGTTCTACCTGATCGTGGCCGCGCTGTTCGCCCTGCGCCTGCACCGCGCGAGCGCCGCGGCCGCGATCGTCTTCGCGGTGGCGGCCGTGGCCACCGCTCCCCTGTCGCCGAGCCGGCTGGCCTCGCCCGCTCTACCCGTCGTCGTGGCGGTGCTTCTGACCCTGGGCCTGGCCGCCCTCGCCTCCCGCCACCGTTGGCCCGCGATCGCCGGCGCCGTCCTGCTGCTGGCCCTGGCCGGCACGCTGCTGGTGGCCGACCAGGACTTGTCGCACGTCTGGGACGGCCTGCTCATCCCGGCCGTGATGTTCACCGGCACCACGATCTACCGAGCCCAGCACGGCCAGATCCCCCGGTGGCAGGCCGGCGCGGTGGTCGCCCTCGTCGCCGCCGCGCTGCTGACCAACTGGTTCGCCGAGCTGGCGTCGCTGCACGCGCTCATCCCCCGATACATGGCCCGCTCGGTCATCACGCTGCTGGTCATCGGCGGCTCATTCGCGATCGGTCTGGCCTGCCGCAACCGCCGCACGCCGCGCTTCCTGGCCTGGCTCGGCGTCATCAGCTACTCGATCTACCTGCTCCACGTCCCGCTGATCACCGTGCTGGCTCCCCAACTCACCGACCTCGGCGTCCGCCTGCACGGCCCGGTCGAGCTGCTCGCGGTGGCCGGCTTCCTCACCGTCCTCTTCGGACTCTCGTGGTTGGCCCACCGCTTCGTCGAACTCCCTGGCCAGCGCCTCGGCCACCGGCTCACCCAGCCCCGCACCGCCAGACACGGCGGCGACGCCCGGCGCGGCGACACAGCTGGGTGCGCCCTCCCCGCCGAGCAGGGCGACGCCGCTGGGCACGACCGCCCCGCCAGGCACGGCGACGCCACTGGGCACGACCGCCTCGCCAGGCACGGCGACGCCACTGGGCACGACCGCGTCGCTGGGCACGGCGGCCGGGATGCGCCGCAGACCCGCGACGCCGAGCACGGCCGTGAGCAGCGCGACGCCGGCCAGGAAGAGGCGGTCGGCCGAGGTGTCCGCGTTGGCGACCAGGCCGAACAGGGTGTGGGCAACTAGCGCGCCGCAGCAGGCCGCGATCAGGTGGCGCGGCGTCATCTCCCAGCGGCGCGGCACGACCACAGCGGCGACGACGACAGCCGCGGCGATGGTCATCGGGATCAGCGGCCACCAGCCGTGCCGCTCGCTGTCGCCGAACGGCCAAACGAGCGCGAGGAAGGCGAAGGTAGCAACGGCCGCGCCGATCGCGACCAGGGCAGGGCGCGCCAGTGCCGACCGGCGAGCGTGGCGCGGCGCCGGCAACCGGCGCGCCGGCAACAACGAAGCCGACCGGCGCGCGGGCAACAACGAAGCCGACCGGCGCGCGGGCAACAACGAAGCCGACCGGCGCGCGACGCGCGGCGCCGGCAACCAGCGCGCTGGCGACAACGACGCCGGTCGACGAGCGATGCGCGGTGCCGCCGACCAGCGTGTGGGCAGCAACAACGCCGACCGACGCGTGGGGCGAGACGGCGGTGACTGACGGGCAGGGCCGAAGCGCAGGCGGAGACCCAGCACGAGGGCGGCGACGATCAGGGCCGCGACGATCACGACGGCGAGCAGCGGCATGGTGTAGCCCGGGTCCTCGGCGGGCGGGATGCTCACGCGCAGCAGGGCCAGGGCGAGCAGGGCGATCACGCCGGAGGCGATCATGCCGCCGCGGCGCAGGTAGGGACGCGGGCCGTGGCCGGCGAAGATGAGCTCGGTCAGGACGACCGGGATCGTGACGCTGAAGACGGCGTGGTAGACCAGGTTGAGCTCGGTGTAGGCCGTGTTGATGCCGAGCAGGCGCGGGGCCCAGCCGGCCGCGCCGTACAGATGCGGGCTGGTCAGGCTCTGCAAGGCCAGGCCCTCCTCGGCCAGGCCGTAGGCGACACCGAGGATCAGCAGGTTCGCGTAACCGCCGCCGGTGCGGCGCAGCGCCTCGCGCAGGAACAGGACGCCCGCGGAGTAGACGGGGGCGAAGACCAGCCAGGCCCAGGCCATCCGCAGCGGCACGGTGCCGAGACTCACCTCGGCGACGACCGGGGCCAGCAGGGCGAGAACCAGCGCGGCGCGCCGATTGCGCGGCCGAAGGTCGGGCACCCTGGGAAATGCCGCGCGCATGACCGGCCGGTTCACCGCCACGATCAGCGCGGCCAGCAGCGTCAGCTGCGCCACCTGCAGCGGCCGGAACCAGAGCGGGTAGGCGGCGGCGACCAGCTGCCAGGCCACGGCGACGAACCCGGCCGCCGAGACGATCCGCACCCGCCGGTACGCGGCCGGCGAGCCCGCGCGCAGCTTGCGGATCACCCAGACGTACAGGATGGCCACCAGGAAGATCAGGATCTGGTTGGGACCCAGCTTGGCGGCGTGGGTGGCCACGGCGAGGCCGGTGGACAGCACGCCGGCGCCGATGCTCGCGATCAGGAGGACCACCACGAGGCGGACCGCCCGCTGCTGCGGTGACGAAGTCATGACCCGAAGCTAGGGATCGGCGGAGATCATTGCGTCGGGCCGCGGTCTGGTCTTCGGTCTCCGACTTCAGGAGGAGGGTCGGGGCCGAACCAGCCCGAGGTCGTACGCCAGGACCACCGCCTGCACGCGGTCGCGCACCCCGAGCTTGCGCAGGATCGCCGACACGTGCGTCTTCACGGTCGCCTCGGTGACCACCAGCCGCTCGGCGATCTCGGCGTTCGACGAGCCGCGGGCCAGCAGCGTCAGCACCTCGCGCTCCCGCTCGGTGAGCCGGTCGAGGCTCCCGGCCGGCGCCTCCGGCGTCACGTCGGTGACCAGGAAGCGGTCGAGCAGCCGCCGGGTCGCCGTCGGGGCGAGCAGCGCGTCGCCGCCGGCCACCACCCGGATCGCCTCGACCAGGTCGGCCGGGCGCACGTCCTTGAGCAGGAAGCCGCTCGCCCCGGCCCGCAGCGCGGCGTAGAGCGGTTCCTCCAGGTCGTACGTGGTCAGGATGATCACTTTGGGCGGAAGAGCTGCCGCGGTGAGCCGGGCGGTCGCTGCCACCCCGTCGAGGCCGGGCATCCGCACGTCCATCAGCACGACGTCGGGCCGGGTCTGCTCGGCGAGCCGGATCGCCTGCTCGCCGTCGCTCGCCTCGCCGACCACCTCGAGGTCGTCCCGGGACTCGAGGATCATCCGGAAGCCGGAGCGGACCAGCGCCTGGTCGTCGGCGATCAGCACCTTGATGGTCACGGCCGCCCCCGTACGGGGAGATGGGCCTCGACCTCGAACCCGCCACCCTCGCGCGGCGCGGCGGCCAGGGTGCCGCCGAGCAAACCGACCCGCTCGCGCATGCCGAGCAGCCCGTGCCCGCCCTTGCGGGCGTCGACAAGACCGACCCCGTTGTCGCGCACCCGCACGTACACCTCCGACTCGTCGATCCGCAGCAGCACCTCGGCCTCCGAGGCCCGCGCGTGCCGCAGCGTGTTGGTCAGTGCCTCCTGGACTATCCGGTACGCCGCGGCCTGCACGCCCAGCGGCACCGCGCCCGAACCCTCCCGCCGCAGCATCACGCGCAGCCCGGAGTCACCCATCGTCCCGGCGAGCCGATCGACGTCGTCCAGCGTCGGCTGCGGCGCGGCATCGTCGTCGTCGGTCTCCTCGCGCACCGTACGCAGAAATCCGCGGAGCTCGGCGAGCGCCTGCCGGCCGGCCTCCTCGGTGCGGCGCAACGCCTCCCGGGCCTGCACCGGGTTCGACTCCCAGACGTCGTCGGCCGCGGCCGCCTGCACCACCATCACCGACACCGTATGGGACAGCACGTCATGCAGGTCGCGCGCTATCCGGGCGCGTTCCTCGAGCACCGCCTGCCGCCGCTCGGCCACCCGCCGCGCGCCGCGGGCCCGGGCGAGCGCGCCCCAGCTCCAGGCCAGCAGCACCCCGCCGAGCCAGAGCGCCGCGAGATCCCATCGGCCCTGCAGCGCCGCGGGCCCGCACGCCGTCACCACCGCCAGCCCGAGAACCCACAGTGTTTCTCCGGCCGGGCGCAGCCACGCGTAGGTGCACAGAACCACAAAGGCAATCCCCGGCCCGTACGCGGGATGAATCGTCTGAAGCCCCGCGCTGATGAGCAGCACCGCCGCCGTCGCCGGGGCGGGCCGGTCGCCGAGGAACCACACGGCCACGGCCTGCGCCGCGATGAGCGCCACCGCCGGAAGAGGCGCGGACCCGGACGTCACGACCGGGATCGAGAGCGCGACCGAGCCGAGGACGAACACCGCACGCCACTGGCGCGGCAGGCGTGCCGTGTAGCCGTCCCCCATGACGGGTCACGCTACTCGCGCGGCACCCCGGCCACGATGACCTCGGTGCCGGTGCGGCGGATCGCCTCGACCCCGACCGGGTCGGCGCTCGCGTCGGTGACCAGCGCGGACACGTCGGTGACCGGGCAGATGCCGGCCAGGCAGACCTTGCCGACCTTGGAGCCGTCGGCCACCACGATCACCCGGTCGGCGCGGCGGATCATCGTGGCGTTCGTGTTCGCCTCGATCTCGTCGTGAGTGGTGAGGCCGCCGCGCGCGCTGATGCCGTCCACGCCGACGACCGCGACCGCCATGTTGAGGCCCTGCAGCGCCTGGTCGGCGATCGGCCCGACCAGCTCGTACGACTGGGTGCGGGACACGCCGCCCGTCATGATCAGCTTGAGCCGGGGGCGCAGCGCCAGCTCGGCCGCGATGTTCAGCGCGTTGGTGACCACGGTGAGGTCGACCCGCTCGGCGAGCAGCCGGGCCAGCAGGTGGGTGGTGGTGCCGCCGGTCAGCCCGAGGGTGAGCGGCCCCCTCGGCAGCAGCGCGGCGACGGTCTTGGCGACCAGCGCCTTCTCCTCGCGGTGCTGGCCGACCCGGTAGCGCACGGGCAGCTCGTAGGCGACGTCGACGGCGACCGCGCCGCCGTGGGTGCGCGACAGCAGCCGCTGGTCCTCGAGCACCTGGAGGTCGCGGCGGATCGTGGCGGGCGAGACGGCGAACTCGTCGGCGAGGTGGCCGGCGTCCACCGAGCCGTGGCTCGCGACCCGCTCGAGAATGGCCGACACGCGGTCGGCCCGGCGCAACGAACTCATGGGCCCTTCTTCAAACCATTGATCAAACGAGCAGTCAATGTAGTTCGTTTTCAAGCGATACACCAGTTGGTATTGCGCGTTCTTGGCGAACACGCCAAGAATCCGGCCATGACAGTGATCGCCTTCCTGGGCGCCGGCAGCGTGGTGTTCACCCGTGAGCTGCTGGCCGACATCCTTTCCTTCGACGAGCTGCGCGACGTGACCCTGGCCCTGCACGACATCGACCCCGAGCGGCTGGAGACCGGCGAGGCGATCGCCCGCCGCACCGCCGAGCAGCTCGGATGCCGCCCGGTCATCACCACCAGCCTCGACCGGCGGCGCGCGCTCGAGGGCGCCGACTTCGTCATCAACTCGATCCAGGTCGGCATGTACGCGGCGACCGTGCGCGACTTCGAGATCCCGGCCAAGTACGGCCTGCGCCAGACGATCGCCGACACGCTCGGCGTCGGCGGAATCTTCCGAGCACTCCGGACATTCCCGGTGTTGGACGGGATAGCGAAAGACATCGCCGAGGTCTGCCCGGACGCCTGGCTCCTGAACTACACCAACCCGATGGCGATGAACATCGCCTACCTCGCGGCGGTGAAGCCGGAGCTCAAGGCCGTGGGTCTCTGCCACTCCGTCTTCTGGACCGTGCACGACCTCGCCGCGCTGCTGGACGTGCCGCTCGACGAGATCGACTACCTCGGCGCCGGCGTCAACCACCAGGCCTGGCTGCTCCGCTTCGAGCACCGCGGCGAGTCGCTCTACCCCCGGCTGGACGCCCTGCTCGAGAAGGACCCCGAGCTGCGCCGGCGCGTACGGATGGACATGTACCAGCGGCTCGGCTACTTCCCGACCGAGACCAGCGAGCACTCCTCCGAGTACCTCCCCTGGTACCTGCACCACGACGAGGAGATCGCCCGCCTGCGCATCCCGGTCGGCGACTACCTGCGGATCAGCGCCGACAACGTGGCGGAGTACGAGAAAACGCGCGCATCGCTCCAACGCGGCGAACCGCTCGACCTCACCCGCGAGGCCACCGAGTACGCCCCGCAGGTCATCCACAGCATGGTCACCGGCACCATGCGCCGGATCCACGCGAACGTCCCCAACCGCGGCCTGATCAGCAACCTGCCCGAGGGTTACGCCGTCGAGGTGCCGGCCGTGGTCGACCGCCTCGGCGTGCGCCCCGAGCGGGTCGGCGACCTGCCCGTCCAGTGCGCGGCCCTCAACCGGAGCTTCGTCAGCGTCGGCCAGCTGACCGTGCGGGCGGCGGTCACCGGCGACAAGCGGATGGTCCGCCAGGCCGCCATGGTCGACCCGAACACGGCCGCCACGCTGACCGTCGACCAGATCTGGGAGATGTGCGATGAGCTCACGGCCGCGCACGGCGACCTGATCCCGGAATCGCTGCGGTAGAGGCTCAGAAGCAACGCTCAATCGGGACTGTTCGTTTGACGCTCACATCTTGTGAAGCGATCACAAACGAGCATAATCCTCGAACATGAATGACACCGCGGCCGAGATCGCCAGCCAGCCCGATGTGTGGCTGGAGAGCCTGGCCTTCACCGACCAGGCCCAGCACGAGCTGATCGCTCCCGGCGAGCGGATGCTCGTGCTCGGCTGCGGCACCAGTTGGTTCGTCGCGCAGAGCCTCGCCGAGCTCCGGGAGCGGGCCGGGTTCGGCGAGACCGACGCCATCTGCGCATCGGAGTTCCGGCCCGGCCGCCACTACGACCGGATCGTCGCGGTCACCCGCTCCGGCACCTCCACCGAGGTGCTCGAGGCACTGCGGATGGTCCCGGCCGCGACCCGCACGGTCGCGATCACCGCGGTGCGCGGCGAGCCGGTCGACGAGCTGACCGACGCCCAGCTCGCGCTCGACTTCGCCGACGAGCGCAGCGTGGTGCAGACCCGATTCCCCACCACCGTGCTGGCGCTCGCCCGCGCCGCGTACGGGAAAGATCTTGAACCGATCGTGGCCGACGGCCGCAAGGCCCTGGACATGCCGTTGCCGGCCGACCCGGCCGACATCGACCACCTGGTCTTCCTCGGCACCGGCTGGACCTTCGGCCTGGCCAACGAGGCCGCGCTCAAGGTGCGCGAGGCGGCCCAGGCGTACTCGGAGTCCTACCCGGCGCGCGACTTCCGGCACGGCCCGGTCGCGGTCTGCGGTCCGCGCTCGCTGGTCTGGTCGCTCGGTGACACCGATCGCGAGCTCGACGACGTCGCGCGGGCCGCGGGCGCCACCGCGTACCGCAATGAATTGGATCCTCTCGCTCAGCTCATACTCGCTCAGCGTTTCGCGCTGGCACTGGCCGCACACCGCGGCCTCGACCCCGACAATCCCCGACTGCTCACCCGATCCGTCGTACTCACCCCCTGAGGCCACTCAGACGAACATCGAGGTGTTTGATGAAGACTTCCCTTCGGCGCGGCCGGGTGTTCCGGCTGCTGGCGAGCGGCGCCGGTGCCGCTCTGTTGCTCTCCGCCTGCATGGGCGGCACCACCGATGACGGCAAGGACGCCGCCGTGGGCTACGACCCGAAGGCGAACGTCGAAATCACCTGGTGGACCGGCCAGACCGAGGAACAGGAGAAGGTCGCCGAGCAGCTGGCGGCCGAGTACCACACCGCGCACCCGAACGTGACGATCAAGGTGTCGCCGGGCGCGCCCACCACCGACGACCTGCTCACCAAGCTCTCGGCCGGATTCACGGCGGGCAGCTACCCGGACGTCTCCTACGCCTACGGCAACTGGGCGGGCGATCTCGGCGCCAGCGGCAAGACGCAGGACCTCACCTCGTACGTCAATGATCCGTCCTTCAAATGGAACGAGATCCCGGAGGCGGCGCGTCTCGTCGCGACCGCCAACGGCAAGGTGATCGGGATCCCGGCGCTGGTCGACAACCTCGCGCTGATCTACAACAAGAAGCTCTTCGACCAGGCCGGGCTGGCCTACCCGACGGACAACTGGTCGTGGGACGACTTCCGGGCCGCGGCCAAGAAGCTGACGAACACCGCGACCAAGACGTACGGGACGGCCTTCTCGGTCTCCGGCAGCGAGGACACCACCTGGCACCTGTGGCCGATGCTCTGGCAGCACGGCGGCAAGATCCTCGACGGCACGAAGCCGGCCTTCAACTCCGACGCCGGGGTGGCCGCGCTCGAGACGCTGCGGCAGATGGCGGTCGACGACAAGTCGATGTACCTCGACCAGACCGACGAGAAGTACGGTCCGCTGTTCAACAGCGGGCACGTCGCCATGATGCTCTCCGGCCCCTGGTCGCTGCTCGACATCAAAACGGCCAAGCTTTCGTACGGTGTGGTGAACCTGCCCGGATACAACGGGGACCACCAGACCGTCTCCGGCCCGGACCTGTGGGTGTTGTTCAACCACGACGACGTGAACCGGGCCGGCGCCTCGCGCGACTTCGTCACCTGGCTGACCAGCGCCGAGACCGATCCGAAGTGGAACCTCGCGATCGGCAACCTGCCGCTGCGCAGCACCGAGAAGGACTCCCCCGAGTTCAAGAAGTACGTCGAGGAGTACCCGGGCGGCGACAAGTTCTTCGCCAACCTGGCCAACGCCAAGCAGGCCCGGCCCACGGCGCCCGGCTACGAGGAGCTGTCCCGCAACGTCGGCGACGCGATCGCGAAGGTACTGCAGGGTCAGGCCCAGCCCAAGGAGGCACTGGACGAGGCGGCCAAGAAGTCGGCCGATTCGATCGGCAGCTGATGGCGGTCACCTTCGCGGCGACCCCGCGTGCGCACCCGTCGACCGTTCCCGCAAAGCGCGGCCCGCGTGGCCGCGCTCTGCGGCGCGGCCTCACCGGCTGGGCCTTCGCCGGCCCGGCCACGGTGATCGTCGTCGGGCTCTCGATCTTCCCGGCGGTCTGGGCGTTCTTCATCTCCCGGGCCAAGTGGAACGGCATCGCCCCGGCGACGATGGTGGGCTGGGGCAACTACCAGAAGCTGCTCCAGGACCCCGACATGATCGCGGCCACCCGGCACACGCTGATCCTCACCGCGATCTTCGTACCCGGCTCGATCGTCCTCGGCATCCTCATCGCGGTCGCGCTCAACCAGAAGATCAAGCTGATCGGGTTCTACCGCACCTGCATCTTCGTGCCGTACGTGGCGTCGGCCGCGGCCACCGGCATCCTGGCCAACTTCGTCTTCAACCCGCAGTTCGGCGCGGCCAACGACATCCTGCGCACTCTCGGCCTGCCGCAGTCGCAGTTCCTCGAGAACCAGCATCTCGCGATCTACATCATCTGCCTGATCCTGCTCTGGGGCGAGGTCGGCTTCACCACGGTCATCTACCTGGCCGCGCTGCAGGACATCCCGCGTGAGCTGGTCGAGGCGGCGGTCGTGGACGGCGCCTCGAAGTGGAAGGTGTTCCGTCACGTCACGCTGCCCGAGCTGCGGCCGGTCACCGTCTTCGTGGCGGTCTGGCAGACGATCACCGCGATGCAGCTGTTCGACCTGATCTACACGACCACCCGCGGCGGTCCGCTGAACAGCACGCAGACCGTCGTCTACTACATCTACGAGCTGGCATTTCAAACCCAGAGGCTGGGGTACGGGGCGGCCGCCGCGTACCTGCTGTTCATCGTCACGATGGTGCTGAGCCTGGGCGTGATCCTGTACGGGCGCCGGCGCGGCTCGGAGGTGTTCTGATGACCCGTTGGAAGCTTCCGTTCAGTCCCTGGCACCTGTTGCTCATGCCGCTGGCGCTGATCTTCGTACTGCCGCTCGTGCAGATGGTCCTCACCTCGTTCATGAGCAGCGCCGAGATCAACCAGTTCCCGCCCAAGCTGATACCCACCAGCCTGCACATCGAGGGCTACCGCCACCTGTTCTCCGAGACCAAGGCGCTGCGCTGGCTGCTCAACTCGGTGATCGTCTCGGGCATCGCGGTCATCTCGCACCTGGTGCTCTGCTCGATGGCCGGCTACGGCTTCGCCCGGCTCAAGTTCGCGGGCCGCGGTCTCGCGTTCGTGCTGATCCTGGCGACCGTGATGATCCCGATCCAGCTGCTGATGATCCCGACCTACCTGATGTTCGCCCGGATCGGCATCGTCGACACCCTCGCCGCCGCGTTCGTGCCCTGGCTGGCCTCGGCGTTCGGCATCTTCCTCATGCGGCAGTTCTTCCTCGGGCTGCCGGTCGAGCTCGAGGAGGCGGCGCTGATCGACGGCTGCGGCCGATGGCGCACGTTCCGCAGCATCGTGCTGCCGCTGGCCAAGCCGGCGCTGACCACACTCGCCATCATCACGCTGCTGTGGAGCTGGAACGACCTGCTCTGGCCGCTCGTGGCGATCTCCGACGACAGCCGGTTCACACTGCAGATCGGGCTGGCCAACTTCCAGGGCATGCGGCGCACGGAATGGTCGCAGCTGATGGCCGGCAACGTGGTGGCCACCATGCCGCTGATCCTCGCGTTCCTGTTCGCCCAGAAGAAGTTCATCGCCACGATGACCTTCACGGGCATCAAAGGCTGAGGTGGGCGCGCGGACGGGGACGGGCGACGGCCCTTCCCCGCGTCACGCGCCCAGGTCCGCCGGGAACGCCTGGGCTGCGGTCCCACCCGCGGCCCGGGTGCTCAAGGATCCGGCGACCGCGGCCCAGCCGACCGCTTCCTCGATGGACTTGCCGCCGAGGCGGGCCGCGAGGAAGCCGGCGTTGAAGCTGTCGCCGGCGCCGGTCGTGTCCACGACGTCGACCGCGCGGCCCGGAGCCGCTGTTTCTCCGCCGGGCCACCAGGCCCGGGCGCCCCTGGCGCCGTCCTTCATCACCACGGTGGTTCCGTTCTTCACCAGCGCGGCTGCCGCCTCATCCGTCTTGTCCAGGCCGGTGATGGCCCGGAGCTCGTTCGCGTTGGGAAGGAAAACGTCGGTGTGGGCCAGGATCTCGCCGATCGATTCCCACCTCTCGGCCGGGTCCCAGTTGGTGTCCAGCGAGGTGGTCAGCCCGATCTGCCGGGCACGGGCGAAGACTCCGGCCAGCCCTTTGATCAACTCGGGCTGGAGATACAGCGAGGACACGTGCACGTGCCGGGCCCGGCCCAGCAACTCGTCGGCGACGTCCGCCGGGCGCAGCGCGGAAATCGCGCCGAGCAGCGTCAGGATCCCCCGGTCGTCCTTCTCCGACAAAACGACCGTGACGCCGGTGGGCGCCCCGCGCCCGTCGGCCGCCAGCAGCGTGACGCCCCTCTGCTCCAGATCGGCGCGGACGAGCCGGCCGAAGACGTCGTCGGCCACCGCCGCGAACAGCGCCGTGCGCAGCCCGAGCCGCGCGCACCCGGCCGCCGTGATCGCCGCCGAGCCGCCCAGCACCAGGTCGGCCGCGGTCAGCAGCTGCTCGGCCTGCCCGAAGCGCGGCCGCACGTCCCCGCGCAGCAGCAGGTCGGGGTTGGCGTCCCCGACCACCAGAACGTCGAACTCGGCCACGGCCGCCTCCACTGTCCATATGAACAATTCGCGAGCACAATACGCTCATGATCAGCTATTGACACCTGAGCGTTCGATCAGATCCAATCGAGCACGACGCGATCGAGCCCAGCCGGTGACCAGTCCGGCAGTCCGGTTCGCCAGGGCGGTTCTCGACGAGCCCGAGGCGGGGCAGATCCCTTGGGGAGCCCTCGCATGATCGTCACCGTCACCTTGAACCCGGCCCTCGACCTCACCTACGCGGTCGACGCCCTCGTGCCGCACGGCACCCACCGGGTCGCGACGGTCGCCGAACGCGCCGGCGGCAAGGGCGTGAACGTGGCCCGCGTCCTGCACGCGCTGGGCGAGCCGGTCATCGCCACCGGCCTGCTCGGCGGCGCCACCGGCGGCCGGGTCGAGTCGCTGCTCGAGGCGGAGGGTGTGCGGTCGAGCTTCGTCCGGATCGCCGGCGAGACCCGCCGGACGGTCTCGGTGGTCGACGGCACCGACGCCACCGGTTTCTGGGAGCCCGGCCCGGCGGTCACGGCCGACGAGTGGTCGCTCTTCGTCGCCGAGTTCCGCGAGCTGCTGGGCCCGGCCATGGTGGTCACCCTGAGCGGTTCCCTTCCGCAGGGCCTGCCGATCGACGCGTACGCGACGCTGATCGCGCTGGCCGCGGCGGCGGGAGTGCCCACCCTGCTCGACACCAGCGGCCCGGCCCTGCTCGCCGGGCTGCGCGCCACCCCGACCCTGGCCAAGCCGAACATCGACGAGCTGGCCGCGCTCGTCTCCCGGCGGCCGGGGCCGCAGGGGCTCGCCGACGCGGTCCGCGGACTGGCCGACGGGCCGGTCGTCGTGTCGCGCGGCGCGGCCGGCCTGCTCGCGGTCACGCCGGACGAGGTGTGGGAGTGCGCGCCGCCGGTGTCCATCGCGGGGAACTCGACCGGCGCGGGCGATGCCTGCGTCGCCGCGCTCGCCCGCGGCCTGCGCGACCACACGCCCTGGTCCGCCCTGCTGCCCGACGCGGTCGCGCTCTCGTCGGCGGCGGTCGCCGCGCCGGTGGCCGGCGCCTTCGACCCCGACGTCTACCGGCGCACCCGCGCCAGCGCCCCGGCGGCGACCACAACACCCACGGCCCTCGCCGGGCCGGCCGTGCCCGCCACAACCGCCTCACCCGCCTCACCCCCAGGAGGAAACCGTGCTCGCTCCTACCGGTGAACTGGTCGCCGCCGCGCGCGCGGACCGCGGAGCGGTCGGGGCCTTCAACGTCATCACCATCGAGCACGCCGAGGCGATCGTGGCCGGCGCCGAGGCGGCCGGGCTGCCGGTGATTCTGCAGGTCAGCGAGAACGCGGTGCGCTTCCACCACGGGCGGCTCGCGCCGATCGCGGCGGCCGCGCGCAGCATCGCCGAGGCCGCGGACGTGCCGGTCGGGCTGCACCTCGACCATGTCGAGTCCGACGACCTGCTCGACCAGGCCGCGGCCAACGGGTTCGGCTCGGCCATGTACGACGCGTCCCGGCTCCCGTACGCGGAGAACGTGGCCGCCACCACCGATGCCGTGCGACGCTGCCACGCGGCCGGGCTGTGGGTGGAGAGCGAGCTCGGCGAGATCGGCGGCAAGGGCGGCGCCCACGCCAAGGGCGCCCGCACCGACCCGGACGAGGCGGCCGCCTACGTGGCCGCGACCGGGGTCGACGCGCTGGCCGTCGCGGTCGGCTCGTCGCACGCGATGACCACGCGCAGCGCGAGGCTCGACCACGACCTGATCGCCCGGCTCGCCGCGGCCGTACCGGTGCCATTGGTTCTGCATGGCTCCTCGGGGGTGCCCGACGACGAGCTGAGCGAGGCGGTCCGGGGTGGGATGGCGAAGATCAACATCGGCACGGCCCTGAACACCGCCTTCACCGGGACCGTTCGCGAAGCGCTGGGCGACCAGCCCGATCTGGTCGATCCGCGGCGCTACCTGGCGTCGGCGCGGACCGCGATGGCCGAGACGGTGACGGCCGCTTTACGGGTTCTCAAAACGGGTGTAATCCGCGCGTAAACCCCAGGAAAGATCTACAGCCTGCGCACAGCTTCTGCCTAAGGTCCGCGTAGCACGCCCGGCGACAGTAGCCGCATGACGTTGACGCTCGACCCTGCCCCGGCGCTGGATTCGCCCGGTTCCGCGCCGAAGCGCCGCTCCTGGCTCGGCGACCCGGCCTGGTCCCGGCCCGCGCTGTGGGGGCTGCTGGCCGCGACCGCGGTTCTCTACCTGTGGGACCTTTCGGCCTCCGGCTGGGCCAACGAGTTCTACGCAGCCTCGGCCCAGGCCGGCTCCCAGTCGTGGAAGGCGTGGCTGTTCGCGTCGCTCGACGCCGGCAACGCGATCACGGTCGACAAGCCGCCCGCGGCCATGTGGGTGATGGGCCTGTCCATGCGGATCTTCGGGGTGAACAGCTGGTCGCTGCTCGTGCCCCAGGCGCTGATGGGCGTGGCGAGCGTCGCGCTGCTGTACGCCGCGGTGCGCCGGTGGTTCGGCCCGGTGGCCGGCCTGCTGGCCGGGGCCGTGCTCGCGGTCACGCCGGTCGCGGTGCTGATGTTCCGCTTCGACAACCCGGACGCGCTGCTCGTGCTGCTCATGACCGCGGCCGCCTACGCCACGGTCCGCGCGGTCGAGAAGGGCTCGTGGAAGTGGCTCGCGCTCACGGGCGTACTCCTGGGATTCGGTTTTCTCACGAAG
Organism: Paractinoplanes globisporus DSM 43857; assembly: GCF_000379645.1. Classification (GTDB taxonomy): domain Bacteria; phylum Actinomycetota; class Actinomycetes; order Mycobacteriales; family Micromonosporaceae; genus Actinoplanes; species Actinoplanes globisporus. Next base: position 57,092 of record NZ_KB903303.1, on the reverse strand, counting down.
ATGATGCAGGCGTTCCTCGTGTTGCCCGGGTTCGCGCTGGTCTACCTGGTGGCGGCGCCGATCGGGCTGTGGCGGCGGGTGCGTGACCTGCTGATCGCGGGCGCGGCGCTGGTCGTGTCGGGCGGCTGGTTCGTGCTGCTCGTGTCGCTGTGGCCGGCGTCGTCGCGGCCCTACATCGCGGGTTCGACGAACAACACGCTCTGGCAGCTCGCGATCGGCTACAACGGGCTCGGCCGGATCTTCGGCGGCGACGGCAACCCGGGCGGGAACGGCGGCGGTCCCGGCGGAGGCGGTGGCGGCGGTGGCGGCATGTTCGGCGGGTCGACGGGGATCACCCGGATGTTCGGCGACTCGTTCGGGCTCGAGATCTCGTGGCTACTGCCCGCTGCTCTGGTCGCGCTGGTCGCGCTTCTCGTCGGTACGGCCCGGGCGCCGCGCACCGACCGCACGCGGGCCGCGGCCGTCATCTGGGGCGGGTGGACGCTCGTCACGGCCCTGACGTTCAGCTACATGAGCGGGATCGCCCACCCGTACTACGCGGTCGCGCTGGCGCCGGGGATCGCGGCGCTGGTGGCGATCGGCGCCCGGGTGCTGTGGGGATGGCGCGCACATCCGGCGGCCCGGGTGGGACTCGCGGGGATGGTCGCGGTCACCGCGGTCTGGGACTTCGAACTACTCGGCCGGGTGTCGTGGGCGCCCGGGCTGCGGTGGTTCGTGCTGGTCGGCGGCATCGTCGCGGCGGCGGCCCTGCTCGTGCCGGGGTCGGCGCTGCGCCGGGCGGGTGTGGTGGCCGTGGCGACGCTCGCGATCGTGACCACCGGGGCGGCCGGTGCCGCCTGGGGGGTGGGGACGGCCGGGACCGCGCACACCGGGTCGACGCCGACGACCGGGCCGGCCGGGGTGTCGACCGGCGGCGGCTTCGGGCGCGGGGGCGGGTTCGGCGGGGGCCGGGGCGGATTCCCCGGCGGCGGCGCCTTCCCGGGCGGCGGCACTCAGGGCGATGCGCAAGGCGCTTTCCCGGGCGGCGGCGCGTTCCCCGGCGGCGCGATCCCTGGCGGCGCGATCCCTGGCGGCGCGATCCCTGGCGGCGCGATCCCTGGCGGCGGGCAGAACGGCGCGCCGCAGGCCGGATCGGACCAGAACGGCGCGGGCCAGAACGGGGGCGGCTTCGGCGGAGGCGCGGGCGGAGGCGGCCAGGCCAACTCCGAGCTCGTCGCACTGCTGAAGGCGACCACCACCCGCTGGGCGGCGGCCACGAACGGCTCGATGCAGGCCGCGCCGCTGCAGCTGTCGAGCGGCAAGGCGGTCATGGCGATCGGCGGCTTCACCGGCAGCGACCCGTCCCCGACGCTCGCCGAGTTCCAGGCCTACGTGAAGGCGGGCGAGGTCCGCTACTACATCGCCGGCGGTGGCATGGGCGGCGGTCGGGGCGGTGACAGCTCGATCAGCGAGTGGGTGGCGCAGAACTACACCTCGACCACGGTCGGTGGCAGCACCGTCTACGACCTCTCACAACCGACGACAGTGGGTTAACTCTCCGCGTACGGGAAAGGAAGGCCCGCCGTGACCAAAAGTCACGGCGGGCCTATTTTCTGCAACCTAATGTTTCGGGATTGTTTCGTGACCGGCTTGACCGCGGCGCGTAACGATGAAACAGACCAGCTCTCGCGCCGCGCTCGCGACCGGCGCCATCGTCCTCATCGGACTGCTCGCCCCCTCGCTCGTCTCGCGGCGCGGAAACCCCCGCCCAGGGCGGCGTATCGACCCTTGTGGAGACCACCGGCGGGAAGGTGCGCGGTCTCCAGCAGACCGGGTACAACGAATGGCTCGGCATCCCCTACGCGGCGGCGCCCACCGGCTCACTGCGCTGGACGGCACCGAAACCCGCCGCATCCTGGCACGGGGTGCGCGACGCAACATCCTTCGGGCACCGCTGCGTGCAGGGCAGTGGGTGGGATCCCGGTTACGAGAACCCGATCCTCACCGAGGACTGCCTCTCACTCAACGTGTACGCGCCCAGCGGCACGCGGGGTAAGCGGCCGGTGCTCGTGTGGATCCACGGCGGCGGCTTCACCGGTGGGGCGGGGCAGGACACCGACCCGCGCAAGTTCGTCCGGCAGGCCGGCGCGGTCTACGTGACGATCAACTACCGGCTCGGGGCGATGGGCTTCCTGAACCTGCCCGGGCTCGGCTCGGCGGCCGGGACCTTCGGGCTGCTCGACCAGCAGGCGGCGCTGCGCTGGGTGCAGGCGAACATCGCGCGGTTCGGCGGCGACCCGCGGGATGTGACGATCGCGGGGCAGTCGGCAGGCGGGAGCTCGGTCTGCGACCAGCTCTCGTCGCCGACCGGGCGGGGGCTCTTCGCGCGGGCGATCATCATGAGCGGCGGCTGCAGTCTCGGGTCGACGGCCTCGGCGCAGCAAGCGTCGCAGGCCTTCGTGCGCGAGGCCGGATGCTCGACGGCCGCCGACGTGGTCGCCTGCCTGCGGGCGGCGCCGGCTGCCACCCTGCTCGCCGCTCAGCAGCGGGCCGGGGTGCGGCCGTCGGTCGGCGGGGTGGCGTTCCCGGTGGATCCGGCCGACGCGGTGCCGGCCGGGAACTTCAACCGGGTGCCGGTGCTGCTCGGGCAGGTCAACAACGAGCGGGCGCTGTTCACCTTCCAGAACTACGACTACGCGGGCAAGCCGGTGACCGCCGCGCAGTACGAGGCCCTGGTGCGGTCCACGTACGGCGCCAATGCCGATCGCGTGCTGGCGCAGTATCCGGTGACCGCCTATCCCACGCCCGGCGAGGCGTGGACGGCCGTAGGCAACGACTCGACGGCCACGGTGCGTGAAGACGTCATGACCGCCTTGTCCTACTATGTACCGACTTATGCGTATGAGTTCTCCGAGAGCGACACGCCCCAGTTCACCTCGATCTACCTGATCCAGCAGAAGAGCGAGACGGCCCGGAACTTCCCCTTCGGCGCCACCCACGTCGACGATCTCGGCTATCTCTGGGACTACCTCGGGCAGACGCTCCCGTACGACGACGACCAGCTGGAGCTGTCGAACCAGATGATCGCCTACTGGGGCCGCTTCACCGCCTCGGGCGACCCGAACGGCGACCGCACCCCGGCCTGGCCGCGCTACCGCACGTCGACGGCGCAGATGATGTTCCTGAAGGCGTGCGACACCGCCCCGGCCGGTGGCGACTCCCCCGCCGCCTGCTCCACGGTCGCGGACGACTTCGACACCGAGCACAACACGGGCTTCTGGCGCTCCCTCACCTAGGTCGTCGCCGTGGATGAACCACTAATGCTTGCCGCCAAGCAGCCCAATGGTGGTAGCGACTCGATCCAGATCGCCCACTTGATGCGCCTGGCGGCCAGGCGTGGGCGTGAACGAATGCAGGCCTCAGCGAGCCGGGCCACGCCGGAGCGGTCGCGAGGGCCACCCAGATGGTCAGGTCGCCGTCGTACATGGCCCACGTATTCGCCCCTTGTCGTCAGGGGTAGGCGAGCCGGGGGCCGAGTCCCAGAAATCGGCCGTAGCGTTCGGCGGCCTCGTCGAGGGCGTCGGTCTGGGCCGGGGTGAGTGGCTGGTAGGGCCACAGGTCGAAACGTACGTGGTCGGGGGCGATGGTGCGTCGCATCGCGGCGGTGAGCTGGCCGTCGGTCAGGGCCATGCCGATGGCGGCCTCGCGGGTTCGGGGCACGGCGCCGGCCGCGTCGAGCACCCAGCGGGAGTCCTGGTAGCCGCGGTAGATCTCGTCGAGCACCTGCAGCAGGTGGCCGGCCGGTTCCTGCGGCCGGACGGGTGGATCGCCGGGGGCGTGCCAGAAGGTTCGCCCGTCGTGGTCGAACGAGTCGAGCCGGTCGCGCACCTGGTGCAGGCCGGCGCGTACGTCGGTGAGGGTGAGCGTGGCCCAGTAGGCGAGGTCGCGCTCGGTCGCCGGGCCGTGGCCGGTGAAGTAGCGCAGGGCGAGCTCGGCCAGGGCCTGGGTGCGGTCGAGCCGCCGCGGCGCCGGCACGCGCTCGGCCATCAGCGCGTACGTGTGCTCGCCGCCGTCGGGCGCGCCGCCGCAGATCAGCCCGTCCAGCTCGGCGTGCGCGAGCAGGATCATCAGCAGCTGGCCGTTGCCCGCGATCCCGCCCTCGCCCAACTCGGCGGCGAGCTGCGCCCGGGACAGGTGCCGGCCGGCCAGCGCGTCGGCGGCGGCGGCGGTCGCCCGGTCGATGCCGTGCTCGTCGAGACCGTGGACCGTGCGCAGCTGCTGCCCGGTGACGCGCTGGACGCGCGGCCCGGTCAGGTCGAGCAGCCAGCCCAGGTCCTCGGCGCGTACGAAATGCCAGGTCGGCCGCAGCACGTGCGTGCGCACGACGGCGCCCTCGTCCAGCTGGGTCGCCAGATCGGCCGGGTCCGGGCGGTGGGTGCGGGCCGCCACGGCCCACGCCGCCTGACTCGGGTTCTCCGCCTGGACGGCCAGCAGGGAACCGACGGCCTCGCCCGCCGACGCGGCGTGCGGCCCGACCAGGTGCTGACTGCGCAGCCGCCATCGAGCAACATCGACATCCCGCATCCCGCCGCCTCCTTCCGTCCAAGCCGGGGACAGAGTAGTGACCTAGCCGCCGTCGCGCATGGCCTTGACCAGCTTGTCGGCGATGTCCCAGGCCTGGTCGTGCAGGTTGCCCTTGAATCCGGGGGCGATGGCGCGATAGAGCTGGTCGGCGCGCATGAAGCCGTCGTTGGCGTCGAAGATCTTTCGCAGGCCGTTGAGCTCGTGCATCTCGTGGCCGATCACCGCGACGATGGCCTCGTCGCTGTTCAGGACGCCGTTGGACAGGCGTACCGGGATCTGCTGGAAGCGGTTGTAGAACTGCTCCCAGGAGATCATCTGGCCGGCCGAGGTGGGCCGGCCGAGCTGGGCGTACTCGGCGAAGGCGTTCGGGGGCAGGGTGTCCTGGGCGACGCCCACGAAATTGATGTCCTCCGGGATGATCACGCCGCGCCGGCGGGCCAGCGCGACCGCCTGGTCGATGGTGCGCACCTCGCCGCCGGGGTTCGGAACCCATTTCAGCGTGGGGCTCTGCGCGAAGCCGCCGATCCGGAAGCCGGCGACCTGCCGGATGCGGGCCAGCAGCTCCTCCCGGGCGGTCCCGGTCAGCGTCTCGAGCTGGCGGGCCAGCGTGCGCTCCGACATGCCCAGATCGCGGGCCACCGATGCGAGGTTGCGTTCGCCGCTGCCGAGGGCGGCGACCACGTCCGGCATCGCGGCGGCGTGGGACAGCCGCGCGGCCAGCCGGCCGGCCGCCACGAAGCCGCCGACGTCCAGGATGGTGAGACCGAGTCCGATGTACGCCCAGGTGCGGGCGGTCGCGGCCTGCTCGGGCGAGGCGAGCTGGAAGCCGCCCTTGAGGTCCATCTTCGACATCGCGCCGAGCAGCCGGGCGTTCTCGAAGGCCTCGACGGTGCCGTGCACGCCCAGCATCGTGGCCGCCCCGGACGCGGCGAGCGCGGTCAGACCGGCGGTGAGAAAACCGGTGATCACCAGCCCCAGCTGCAGGACGCCGAGGCCGATCGCCTTCGCCAGCTCGCGCAGGCTGTGCCCGGCCACCGCCAGGTGGATGAAGAACCGCTGGAACTCGGTGAAGCCGCCCAGGATCTGGTCGTGCAGCGGTTCGAGGTCGAGGACCGCGTCCGGCTCGCGGAGGAAGTGACGGCGTACCTGATCGATGTTGTCGAGGCGTTCCCAGAGCTCGTCCGCGACCCGTCCCGCCGCGTCCTGCGGGCCGCCCGGCGCCGCCTTGTCCTCGAACTGGTCCTCCTCGGCCGGCCCGGTGGCGTCCTTGTCGCGGTGGCTGATCACCATCATCGCGGCCATCGGGTTCTCGGCCTGGATCCGGCCGATCTGCTCGAGGGTGAACTCGATCTCGACCCGCTCGTCCTCGGTGAGGTCGCGGTTGCCGGTGGAGGCCGCGAAGTCGGTCGCGTCGATCATCAGTTGCCGCAGCGTCGCCGCGGTCTCCTGGACCTCCTTGCCGACCGGGGTCTTCGGCTTGAGGGTCCGCTTCCAGTAGCCCGGCTGCGTGTTCCGGACCAGGTCGATCATGTTCCATTCCACGCCGTACACGACGGCCAGCTGCTCGCGCACGCGCCGCTCGGCCGCGGCCAGGTTGACCAGCAGCAGGTCGAGGGTCATCTGGCGGAACAGCGCCACCGCCTCGGCGTGCCCGAGGTCTCCGCCCTGTTCGGCGAGGATCTTCTCGTCGGCGGCGAGGTGCTCCTCGGGCTTGCGCGCCTGGGTGCCGCCGAAGAACCGCTCGCCGGTGGCCTTGAGCACATATCCATCGCTGGTGGTGAGCGTGATGTCGGCCGGCGTCGACGGCACCGGGACGACCTCGGTGCGCGCCTCCTCCCACTGCTCCACCAGGAAGATGTCGCTCCGGTCGTACTGATGGTCAAGCTTGAAAAGATAAAAACGTTGCTTGATCTGTACGACTCCGCAGGCGTACCCGGACATGCGTGCCCACGCCACCGCCTCCGGCTTCTCCTCGGTGCCCTGGCGCGGATAGAGCAGTTCCTCGAGGTGTACGTCGTCGTCGGACCAGAACATCACCTCCTTGCTCGCGACCAGCTTGCCCTTCCACTTCTCCGCCTCGGCGGCCAGCGCGTCCAGCCTGATCTGCTCGGCCTGTTTGGCGTCGGCCACCGCGACGAGCACGGCCACCGTCTCGTCCGGGCGCCCGGTGGCGAAGAACTCGCGGATGCGCAGCCCGGCCTCCCCAGCCTCGACCCAGACGGAGGCCATCCCGGCGTAGTCCCACTCGTACTCGCCGACGACCGCCGCGATCTCCTGCTCGGCGGCCGGCTGATTGGTGGCGCGGTAGTAGTCCTTGAACTCGTCCAGCTTCGCCGCGACGGCCGCGTTGAAGGCGAGCAGCCGCACGATGCGCGCGTCGTTCGCGTACAGCCCATCGATCTTGCCGGCCCCGAACCGCGCCACCAGCCGTTCCCGCACGATCTTGTACGACTTCGGGGCGGCGCTCTCCAGATCGCGAAGGCTGGTGAAATGGAACAGGTCGACGACGCTCCCGGCCAGGTCGGGCTGATTCTCGAGGATGCGGACCAGCTCGTCGTCCGCGATCCGCCCAGGCGCCGCCGCGCGCTGCGTGGCCGCGTTGCCCGCGTTCCCCAGCACCGCCTGCGTCACGCCCGGATCGGCCTGCGCCACCACACGGTTCGGAACGGCCGGCGCGGTGACCACAGTCCCCGGCGCGACGGTATCCACCGGCGTGACGCTGGCACCGCCGGACGGGTCACGCTTCGGAGTGGGCCCACCCATCGCCATCGAGGATTCCGCACGACCGCAAGCCGCAGACCCCCACGTCGGATGCCGGACATCCCCGGCCGCCGGGCCGGGCGTCGATGATCTGTCTTTGACCTGCGGCGGTGTCGGGTGGAGCGTGCTTGTATGGGCGCGTCGGAAAGTGTTCCCGAGCGAGCGGGCCGAGTCGGTGGACCCGTCCGGCCGGGATGGCGGGAGAGCACGCTCACCCGGGCCAAGGAGATCGAGACGCTGACGGCCTGGGCCGCGGCCCACGACCAACCCCAGTGGAACGGGCCGTTGGCCACGAGCATTGCCGAGCACCTCGCGGCCGCTCGCGATGCCGCCAGGTCGGTCGCGCTCGACCCACGGCGGTGGTTCGGCCTGTTCCGGAACGGCGCCCTGCACGAGCGTGCGATGACCAACCTCGACGCCGCGGAGGCGAATCTGCTGAACATCGCGCCGGCCAGCTACCTGCTGGGGCAGATGCCGAGCGTGCTCACCCACGTTCGGAGCCACCTGGTCTCGAACGACCCTCGCCGCCTGGAGATGGACCGGATCGGCCGCCGGATCGGCCTGGCCGAGCAGTCCTCGATGACCCACGAAACCGCGACGCCGGTCGAGCGAATGGTGGCGATCGTCGACGCCGAGCGCGCCACGATCGTGGCGGCGACCCGGGCGGCCGCCTCCGCCAAGATGCGCGAATTCGCAAGGCTGCGCAACTTCCGGAACACGCTGGTTTACGCGACGGCCTCGATGTCGCTGATCGCGATCGGCATCGCCGTCGTCGGACTGGTCGCGCCGACGCTCATTCCGCTGTGCTTCGCCCCGCAGGACGGTGGCCAGGCGATCGTGGTCTGCCCGATCGGCCAGTCCGAGCGCTTCGCGGTGCCGACACCGGCGACCGGTCTGGACATCGACGATTACGTCCGGATGACGGTGACCTCCCGCGATCTGCTCGTCGTCGAACTCATCGGCCTGGTCGCGGCCGCCGTCGCCGCCGCGGCGGCGATCCGCGGCATCCGGGGATCATCGGAGCGGCTCGGTGTGCCGACCGTCCTCGCACTGCTGAAGCTCCCGACCGGTGCGATCACGGCGTTTCTCGGCCTGTTGCTCATGCGCGGCCAGTTCGTGCCGGGGCTGAGCGCGCTGGACACCTCCGCGCAGATCCTGGCCTGGGCTCTGGTCTTCGGCTACGCCCAGCAGTTGTTCACCCGGCTCGTCGATCAGCAGGGTCAGCAAGTGCTGGACAGCGTGCGGGGCGCGGACAAGGCCACGCCGGCGCTGACACCCCAGTGACAGCAGGCGTGGACGGCGCCGGCGCTGTGATTGACTGGCACGCATGGCTCCGTGTTCGCCCGCGTCCGCTCACGTCGTCCGGTGACGGCCGGGCCGGCTGCGGCGACTCGGCCGCGTAACCGCAGGCAGCTCATCGTCGAGGCGGCCGGGCAGGTGTTCAGCGAGCGGGGCTATCACGCGGCGTCGATGGAGGGGATCGCGGCGCGGGTGGGGATCAGCGCGGCGGCCTTGTATCGGCACTTTCCCAACAAGTACGCGTTGTTCGCCGAGGCGGCGAACGTGATGGTGGATCGGCTTGTGGTGGCGGTTGACGAAGCGCCGGCGGACGCCGCGCTGGCCGACGTGCTCGCGGCCGTCATCCGGGTCACGGTGGCGCACCGGGCCTCGGGCGGGCTGTACCGGTGGGAGGCCCGCTACTTGGAGCGCGCGGACCGGGGGCTGCTCCGGGCGAAGTTCGGGCACGTCGTGGGCCGCGTGACCGAGATGGTGCGGCGGGAGTTTCCGCTGCCGGACGAGCGGCTGCGGGCCGTGGCCGCGCTCGGCGTGATCGGATCGGTCACGATGCACCACACGACGATCGGGCCGCGGCGGATCGAGGATCTGTTGCTGGAGTCGGCCATGCGGGTGGTCGCGACCGATCCGGCGGCGGCCGCGGGCAGCGCGCGCCTGGTCGAGCTGCCGGCCCAGCCCGTGCCGCGGACGCGGCGCGCCGAGATTCTGGCGGCGGCGATCCCGTTGTTCGCGCGGGACGGGTTCGCGAACGTCACGAACGTGCAGATCGCTCAGGCCGTCGGGCTCGCGCCGTCGGCGATCTACCGGCACTACCCGGGCAAGGTCGACATCCTGGTGGCCGCGTGCCTGCAGGCGGCCGGACTGCTGGCCCAGGCCGTGGACCGGAGCCTGCACCGGGCGGCCGACCCGCGCCGGGCCGTGACGGCGCTGGCGGCGGCGTACGTGGCCTACAGCTTCGAGCACAACGCGCTCACCAGCGTCGCCGAGGCCGAGCTCGCCGGTCTGCCGGCCGATCTGCGGCGGCCCCTGATTCTCGCCCAGCGCGAGCACATCGCCGTCTGGGAGCAGCAGCTGCGGGCGGCCCGGCCGGAGCTGGACTCCCGCCAGGCCCGCCTGCTCGTACACGCCGGATTCGGTGTGGTGGTCGAGGCCGGGCGTGCCCTGCGCTGGCAGGACACCCCCGGCCACCGGGACGCGGTGACGGCGCTGGTGAGCGGAGCCCTGATGTGAGGGCGATCAGGGCCGGTTGCCGGTCGGGATCGTGATCGGCGTGTAGCTCGCCGACGTGCCGTTGTTGAGGAACAGCATCGCCAGGGCGCGCACGAACTGGTCGAACATCGAGAACCCGCTCGGCACGATCGGCGACAGGCCCTCACGGAAGGCGACGTACGCCGGCCAGCCGACCTCGATCAGGCCGCGCGCGATGAGGTCGCGGGGCAGCCGGAGCCAGTCGCCGATCTTGTCGCTGAGCACGTAGCGCACGAACTCGTTCAGGAAGCCGCGGGTGACGCCCAGGTCGATCTGCGCGGTCAGTCCGAGCAGGACGTTGGCCAGGTCGATGCCCTCGGGCGTCGGGGCGAGCAAAGGCGTCAGCGCGTACGCCGACTGCTGTTTCGCGGCGGCCCAGCTCGCCGGGATGAAGTCGTCCCGCACGCCCAGCAGGTGCAGCGCTACCTGCCACTGGTGCAGGTAGGCGGCCTGCTCGGCGGACGACATGCGGATGCCCCAGGAGCTCAGCTTGCCGTACACGTACGTGCCGAGGCTGTGGAACGTGATCAGGATGTCGCCGTTGCTGATCGGCCGGAAGTCCTGGTCGTTGGTGACCCCGTGCCAGGCCGGTGACTGCGGCAGCAGGTGGCGGACCGCGGCGTGGGTCAGGCGCGTCTTGTTGGAGGTGACCACGAAGTGGCCGGTCGGCTGGAACGCGTCGGCCGCGCTCAGGTCGTAGCCGTACGTGAAGGTCTTGGCCGCACGGGACTGCATGTCGGCGCCGCCTGCGGAGTAGTAGACGTTGCGGGCCTCGCGCGGGATCACCGTGCTCATGATGCCGCTGCCCAGGCCGTAGAGCAGGAACAGGTACATGCTCATGCGCTTGTTGAACTGGGCGGCCTGGGCCAGCTTGGTCCGGTCGGCCCACGACGGCAGCACGTTGACCTGCTGGAGGTACGCGGTGAGGGTGGCGGGCAGGCCGGCGGGGAGCGCGTCGCCGTTGCTGATCCACGATTCGAAGGCGGTGTTGACGGCCGGGATCTGACCGTTGTCCAGGAGCGAGGCGACGAGCGGGTCGGTGGCGTCGTCCCAGACGGACCACGGGTCGGTGACGGTGTCGGTCGCGGCGAGAGAGTCGGCGGACGACCACGCCCACGCTTTGGCGGGGTCGGCCACGGTCGCCAGGCCCAGCGCGGCACCGAGGGTCAGGACGCGTCTTCTGCTGAGATTCTGCATTAGCTTACCTCCATGACGGAAGGCCAGGCACCACCCTGAACAGCGGTTACAAATGTGTCCAGGATGTGATTTTCAATTAACATAGCGAGGGTCGGAGCCATCGGCAAGGCTGGATGTTTCACTTGATGGGGCCCGCCCTCGCGGATGAGTAGGGTCGGAGGATGCTCGATCTCCTCCCGCCGCTGATCGTCGCGCCGATGGCCGGTGGCCCGACGACGCCGCGGCTGGTCATCGCGGTCGCCGGGGCGGGCGCGCTCGGCTTCCTCGCCGCCGGGTACAAAACTCCCGCCGCGGTCGAGGACGAGCTGCGCGCGGCCGGGCGAGTGGCGCACGGGCTCAACATCTTCGTGCCGCGCCCGGCGCCCGCCGACATCGAGCCCCTCGAGCGCTACCGGCGGCTCCTGCGGCCCGAGGCCGACCGCTACGGGATCGAGCTTCCGCCGCTGCGGCTCGACGACGACGACTTCTTCTCCGCGAAGGTCGAGCTGGCCATCGCGTACGCGGTGCCGATGGTCAGCTTCACCTTCGGCGTTCCCGAACCGGTCGTCGTCAAGGCCCTGCGCGACGCCGGCAGTTCCGTGCTGATCACCGTGACCTCGGCCGAGGAGGCCCGCCGGGCGATGGCCTCGGCGCCCGACGCTCTGATCGCCCAGGCCGGGACGGCCGGGGCACACTCGTCCACGATGCGGCCGGAAGAGTATCGGGGCAGCTCCGACGCCGCCGGGGTGCTCGCGGCGGTGCGCGCGGTCGCCGACGTGCCGGTGATCGCGGCCGGCGGCACCGCCTCGGCCGCCGACGTGCGAGTCCTGCTCGGCGCGGGCGCCGCGGCCGTGCAGTCCGGCACCTACTTCCTGCTCGCCGACGAGGCCGGCACCCGTCCCGTCCACCGCGTGGCGATCACGTCGGGGAGCTACCGTGAGACCGTGGTGACCAGGGCATTCACCGGCCAGCCGGCGCGCGGCCTGCGCAACCGGTTCACCGACGCCTACTCGGCGGCGGCCCCGGTCGGCTACCCGGCCATCCACCACCTCACCGCGCCGATCCGGGCCGCGGCGGCCGAACGCGGCGACGCGAGCGCGGTCCACCTCTGGGCCGGCACCGGCTTCGCGGCCGCCCGCTCCGGCCCGGCCGCGGAACTGGTCGAAAGTCTTCGGCCGTAGCTGACAACCGGACCGTCGGCCAACCCCGTCTGAGGGGTGGACAAACCCAACGGAGGGACGGGCGATGCCGGACGGTTCGGAAGAGGACTACGTCGACTACGTCTCGGCGCGGATACCCGCGCTGCGGCGCCTGGCGTACCTCCTGACCAGCGACCCACATCGCGCCGACGATCTGGTGCAGCAGACCATCACCACGCTGTACGTGAAGTGGCGGCGCGCGCGAGCCGCCGACAACCTCGACGCGTACGTGCGCACGATGCTGGTCCGGACTTACGTGGACGAGAAACGGCTGGCCTGGGCCCGGGTCCGGCTGTTTCGCGAGATGCCCGAGCCACCGCCGATCGAGGACGGCGGCAGCGAGGACAGGCAGGTGGTGCGCGCGGCGCTGCGCCGGGTGCCCCGCCGTCAGCAGGCGGTGCTGGTTCTGCGGTTCTTCTACGACCTCACGGTCGAGGACGTCGCGACGACGCTCGGCTGCTCCACCGGCACGGTCAAGAGCCAGACCTCCCGCGGGCTTGCCACCCTGCGGCGCCTGCTGGGCGAGCGGGACTTAGCCGCCTTCAGCGCCGCCAAATAAGCAGTACAGGGCCGTTTTGATGAAGGAGCCGACCATGCCATCCGAGATCGACCTGCTGCGGCAGCTCGACCCCGAGCCCCCACAGCCCTCGACCATCGATATCTCGCGGGCCATCTCCGCGGGGCGCAGGCGTCGCGTGCACCGCGGCCTGGGATACGCCGGCGTCGCCGCGGTGACGACGCTCGCCGTCGCCGGCGCGGCCGTCGCCGTCGGGCAGCACCACAAGCCGACAAACGCGGTGGCTGCATCGCCGTCGGTCAAGGCATCACCCTCGAAGTCGGCTCTGCCCAAGGGCAACTACACCATTCCGGGTACGGCGGGATGGGCGGCGCCGGAAGCGATTCCCCCGACCAGCTGCACGATCGAGAAGCTGGCGGTGCCCGACGGCGTGAAGATGGCGATCGTGGGCGCGTCCGACCCGAGCGGCAGTTACTTCGTGGGCCGCTCCTACCCGAAGAACGGGTACCAGGCGGTCATCTGGCACAACGGGACGCCGACCAAGGTGATGCTCCCGGGCGATCTGGAGGAGTCGCTGCAGGACGTCAACTCGAGCGGCGACGCGGTCGGCTGGAGCTGGGCGCCCGACAGCGGCGCGACGATCGCCGGTGCGGTTCCCTACGCGTACGCGGATGGGAAGGTTGTGAAGCTCAAGGGTGTGGCCCGCGGCGAGGCGCGCGCGATCAACGACGCGGGGGCGATCGCCGGCGAGGACGGCACCCACGCCCTGGTCTGGCCGTCGGCCACGGCGTCACCGATCCAGCTTCCCGTCCCGAACGGCACCAAGGGCGCCACCGCGACCGACATCGACGAGGACGGCACGGTCGTCGGCAGCCTCGACCTCAAGGTGCCGTATGTCTGGTTCCCCGACGGCACCTACCAGGCGCTGCCGCTGCCCACGATCGACGGGAAGAAGGCGGTGGGCGGCCGGGTCTTCGCCATCCGCAACGGCTGGGCCATGGGTGTCGCCGACCTGACCGAGCAGTCCCGGGCCAAGGGCGGTGGCGGCGCCGGTGACGGGGCCGCGGTCCGGTGGAACGTGCGGACCGGAGACGTGCAGGTCACCGGAGACTGGGACCACATGGCCGACGCCATCAACGCGCAGGGCTGGCAGATCGGCATCTCCAAGGGAAAGGCGGCGCTGATCGCGGGCGGCAACCGGGTGCTGCTGCCGGCGCTGGCCGACCACCCGCTCGACTCGCTCAGCACCATCCCGAACGCGATCAGCGACGACGGGAAGATCATCGCGGGGCAGTCCGACGACGCGTCCGACACCATCCGGGCGGTTGTCTGGCATTGCAAGTAGCGGGCACAGAGGGCGCTCAGCGGACTCACAGTAAACCGACGCACAGTAGTAGGAGCTACCCCGTTCGGTAACTGGAGGAAAGATGTTCGCCCTCGTCAGCCTGGTACTGCTGCTGGTGCAACTGCTGCTGGTTGCACGCGCCGTGCTCGACTGGTCCGTCGCGCTCGCCGGCCCGTCCGTGGCCGGATCGCTCCGGTACCGTCTGACTCGCGGGGTCACCGCGGTCACCGAGCCGATTCTCGCGCCCGTCCGGCGGGTCATCCCGCCGCTGCGGGTCGGCGGCCTCTCGATCGATCTGGCCTTCATCGTCGTGTTCTTCGCGATCGTCCTGGTCCGTTCCCTGCTTCCCTGACCCTTTCCCGTACGCCGCACCTCATCCCCCTGAGCGGATGAGGTGCGGCGTCTTTTCCGGCCGGAATACTGGCCTCATGTCCGTACAGTTCACCGCCGACGACTACGCGGCCCGGATGCGTCGCGCGGTCGAGGCGGCCACGGCCGCCGGGCTCTCCGGAATCCTCGTCGGGATAGGGCCCGATCTCACCTGGCTCTCCGCGTACAAGCCGACCGCGGTCACCGAGCGCCTCACGCTGCTGGTGCTCACGCCCGACCGGCCGCCGACCCTCGTCGTGCCCGCCCTCGAGCGCCCCGACGCCGCGGCCGCCGTGGGCGCGCCCGCGCTGACGCTGGTCGACTGGACCGACGGCAGCGACCCCTACCAGACGGTGGCGCCGCTGCTGCGCCCCGACGGCCGGTACGGCATCTCCGACGCCACCTGGGCTATGCACCTGCTCGGCCTGCAGAAGACGTTGCCCGGCACCTCGTACGAGTCGCTCTCGGTCTGCCAGCCGATGCTCCGGGCGATCAAGGACGAGCACGAGCTGGCCCGGCTGGCCGCCGCCGGTGCCGCCGCCGACGGCGCCTACGGCGAGATTCTGGGCGTACGCTTCGCCGGCCGCCGCGAGACCGAGGTGGCCGCCGACCTGGCCGCGCTGCTGCGCAAGTTCGGCCACGAGCAGGTCGACTTCACGGTGGTCGGCTCCGGCCCGAACGGCGCGAACCCGCACCACGAGGCCGGCTCCCGCGTCATCGAGCGCGGCGACGCCGTGGTCCTCGACTTCGGCGGCCTGCTCGACGGCTACGGCTCCGATACGACCCGCACGGTCACGGTCGGCGAGCCCTCCGACGAGGTCCGCGAGATCCACGAGATCGTCCGGCGCGCCCAGCAGGCCGCGTTCGAGGCGGTCCGCCCCGGCATACCCTGCGAGGAGGTCGACTGGGTGGCCCGCCAGGTGATCCGCGAGGCCGGTTACGGCGAGTACTTCATCCACCGCACCGGCCACGGCATCGGCGTGACCACCCACGAGCCGCCGTACATGGTCGCCGGCGAGAAGCAGCCGCTGGTCCCGGGCATGTGCTTCTCCATCGAGCCGGGCATCTACCTGCCCGGCAAGTTCGGCGTACGCATCGAGGACATCGTCACGGTCACCGCCGACGGCGGCCGCCGCTTCAACAACACCGACCACGGCCTGGGGGTCGTCGCGTGAGCCCATAGGGGCGCCGAACGAGGCGGCGGCCCCAACGGCTGACGAACGACCAATGGGTCGGGCCTGAGGCTGTACTGCCTGAGGTCCGGATGGCCCGCCCAAACACGGGATCGCCGGACGGTGATCAACGCGATCCGATGGCGGGTCCGGACCGCGTCACCAGGTTGCCGATGGCCGGCAGCGATCAGCCGCTCGACGACCTCGCGCAACTGGGCGGCGGTGACCATGGCAGCGTCGTCACCCGGAACCAGCCGGCGGATATCCAGCGGGGCAGTCCACGAGCTGCGGCCCGTCTCCAGCGCGGTCACCAGCGAATACGGCCATCCCGGGATCATCATGTGGGTGCCTTTGCCGCGGCCGTCCGCCGCCCGAGGCGGCACAGCCGTGGCTACTGCGGTCTTGAGCGCTTCGACCTCGATGCGGCCACGGTTCAACGCCGCATGGCGCGCGGCTGCGGGTTGAAAGCCAAGCTAGCCGTCTTTGCGCCACACCGTACGGTCGAGCCAGCCGTCGCCGTTGTCGTCGTACATCCGCTTCTCGAACACGCCGTTGTCGTCCTTGTCGTAGTCGGCGTAGTCGACGAGCCCGTCGCTGTTGGTGTCGTGCCCGACGAAGTCGGCGTGCCCGTCGTGGTTCACGTCGACGCGGATCTCGACACCGTGCCCGTCCGTACCGGTGAAGGTCGCCTTGTCCCAGTGGCCGTCGCCGTTGGCGTCGATGTGCGGGTGGTAGCCCTCGGGCGGCGCAAGGTGCGCGGCCTCGGCGATGAACCGGCCGGGCCCCGCGAACCCGCTCCTCGGTGGGTCGCCAAGGCCACTCCGGGGCGCCTCCCCCAGCCCGCTCCGGGGTGCGTCGCCGAGCCCGCTGGAGGCGGGCGGAAGGCCGGCCCCACCGGTGCCGCCGTCGCCGACGGGCGGCCAGCTGCCGCCACCGCCCCCGGGCGCGTCGCCGAATCCTTGCCCGGCGCCGTGCGTGCCGACCGCCTCCGCGACGTGTTGCGCGGCCACACCGGCCGCACCCTCGGACCCCGACCACGGCCCGGCCGCGTCCTGGGTCGATTCGGCCAGCGTGTGGCCGACGTCGACGAACGCCGAGAACAGGCCGAAGGTGCTCGACTTGTTCGTCCGCGTCTCCACCGCGGCCAGCCCGCCGCCGGAGTCGGGCGCGGCCTGGCTGCGCAGCAGCTCGACCTCCTCGGCGTCCAACCGGTAGCCGGACAGCGCCGCGTCGGGGTCGGCCGCCAGCGCGGCGGCGAACGACGGCTCGTTCAGCAGGCGTTCCAGCACCGCATCGAAGTCGCTCATAGCGGCCAGGCTAGAAGCTCGCGTCGAGTACGGGTATCAGACCGTCAGTCGAGTTCTGGCATGGCCACCGGTTGGGGGCGCGGCCGGCAGGTACCGCACTGCACGGCGTCCTCCACCACCAGCGCCTCCGCCCGGCCGCGCTCCTGCGACCGGGTGACCTGCAACAAGTACGGCCCGAAGCGCGCGTGATCCTCGCAGACCCCGCGTCCGCAAAAACGGCACAAACCCCGCGCCGCCTTGGCGCAGAACCAGCAGAGCACGTTTCTCCTTGAAAATCAGGTGATGATCGGCGGTGTCGAGGTCGACGTCGAGGGCGACGGGGACCGCGAGGGCGACGTCGACGGTGAGGACGACGGCGAGGTCGAGGGCGAGGTGGTCGGCTTCGTGGTCGGTCGGGTGGTCGGCGGCGTCGGCGTCGTGGTCGGTGCGCGGGTGGTGGTCGCCGGTGGCCTCGTGGTGGTGGTCACCGGGTTCGGCTGCGTGGTCCGGCGCGGCTGGGGAATCGTAGTCGGAACGTTCACCGTGGTGGACGGGACACTCGCGGACGGCGTGACCAGGGTCGGCTCCTCGGTCGGCGAATCGCTGGGCGACTCGCTCGGCCCGGCCGCCGGCGGCGTGACGACGACCCCGTCGCCGCAGGTCAGATCGCCCGAGGTGGCGGCGACGGGCACGCCGGCCACGACGGCCGATCCGGTCGAGACGGTGACGTCGCTCGGGTCGACGGCGTACCAGGCCCGGCCCGTGTTCTTGACGTCACCGCTCAGGCGCAGCACGACCAGCGACAGCGGCCGGAACGCGCCGCTGGTGCTGGCGGTGTCGACCAGCAACCGGCCGGTGTCGACGCCAAGGGTGCCGTGCGTCGCGTAATGCCGGCCCTTGTCGGTCCAGAGCGCACCCACGTTCGTCCGGGAACCGGGGCAGAGCACGGCCACCGATCCGCCCGAGAAGGTGAGCCGTCCCTCGGACCCGGCCGGCACCTCGATCCACGAGCCCTCGCCGACGTAGCGCCGGCCGCCCTGGGCGATCTTGACCGTCGTGGCGCCGTCGACCACCGAGAGCGGGCCCTGGTTGGCCGAGAGCAGCACCCGGTCGGTGGGCATCTCGGCCCAGGCCGGGCCCGGGGCGAAGTTGGCCACCGTGAGCAGCAGCGCGAGCAGGAGAAAGAGCAGAACGAGCCACCACATGCGGCGCTTGAACCGGCGGTCCACCTCGGGGTCCTCGGTGCCGTCGGGCGGGCCGGGCGGCACGGCGAGCGGCGGATAGACACCGGCGCCGTGCACGCCGGAAGCCGTGGTCGCCCGGCCGCCCGGCAGCGGCGGACCGGCGACGACCGGGACCGTGGCGCCGACCAGCGGCGGCAGGGCGGAGGCGTCGGGGATAACCCAGAGCCGGACCTGCGTACGGGTCTGGGCCACCATGCCGGGGTCGCCGTCGCCGACCGGGCCGATCAGGGTGCCCCGCCGCAACTCGACGCCGTCCTGCGTGGCGATGACACCCGACTCGACGACGACCGCGTGGGTCGGCCCGGGCAGGATGACCGGGTCGCCCGGCTGAAGGTCGACGGGGTGGGCGGCGACGATCAGCGCCAGCCGCGCGTCGTGGTTCAGCTCGGCCAGCGCCGGGGTGTCGGCGAACAGCGTCTCGGCCTCGGAGCGGTCCTTCGGTGGCGGACCGGCCAGCGGGCCGATCACCGTCGCGACGGTCGCGGTCGGCACGGTCAGCAGCGTGGTGCCGGCGGTATGCCAGTTCAGCTGGGTGGAGCGGCCGGTCAGCGCGTTGGCCAGGCCGACGACGCCGCCGGGGCCGACGTGGTGCCGGATCATGCCGCCGGGGTCCCCGGCCCGGCGGGCCTGCATGGCGCCGTCGACGACGACGTACACCTCCTGCTGGGCGCCGCCGGCGACGACCAGCTGCCGGCCACTCCGGGGGCGCAGCCAGTGCGCCCGGGCGGCGAGGCCGGCCAGCGCCGGTTCGGGCAGGCCACCCAGGTCGGAGGCGCGCAACGCGGCCAGGCGGCGCGGGGCGTCGGCCTCGCGGGCACGTTCGGCGGAGCGCTCCCGGTAGCGCCGCCACCACACCGCCAGCCGGCCCACCAGCAGATAGATGATCGGTGCGAACAGCCCGATCAGGATGAGCCCGAGCAGCGCCCGGCCGCCGGCGCCGTTGTGCCACAGGCCGGTGACCAGCCCGGAGACGCGGTCGGCCCAGACCCGGTACAGAAGGTTCGCGGCGATGACGAGCCAGAGCAGCGCGAGAACCCCGTACAGAGCAACGATTTTGCCCTCGATGTCGAGCCCGGCCCACGCCGGCGGCCGGCCGCGCAGCCGGCTGGTCACCCAGGCGATTCCGCGGGCCCGCAGGTTCGGGATCTCCAGCCAGTCCATCAGGAGGTAGTAGCCGTCCAGCGCGAGGAACGGGTTCAGGTTGAACAACCCGTTCAGGTACCAGGCGAAGGAGAGCTTGAACGCCAGCGCGCCGATCGCCGGGAACGCCAGGCCGGCCAGCTGCATCGAGCCGGCCAGCACCAGGCCGGTCAGCGGGCCGGCCGCGGTGACCAGGATCCGGGCCCGCCGGCCGGCCATCCAGGCGTCGGTCGTGTCCACGAAGACCGAGGGGATGCCGAAGTAGACGAGCAGACCGGCCGATGGCACCTCGCGGCCCGCATGTTTGGTGGCCAGCGCGTGCCCGAGCTCGTGGCAGGCCAGTGCCAGGACGTTGAGCAGCAGCAGAACGAGGGCGCCGAGCAGGTACGAGCCGTTGGTCAGAAAGACCGCCTGGCTCCCCCGCCACCAGGTGACCGCGAAGATGCCGAGCCCGAGCACGGCGACGATCGCCAGCAGGATCGCGACGACCTTGGTGAAGAAGAACCGGCCGACGGTCCGGTACAGGCCGGAGACGAAGCCGTCGATGTCGACGACCATCATCCGGCGCCCGCGGATGACCGCGAGCAAGCCGCTGCCGACCCGCTCGGGCAGCGCCTTGTGCTGAATCTGCTGCAACGGGCGGAACGCGTCGACCGGCAACTCGTCGAGCATCCGGTTGCCGGCCAGGTCGGCCACGACCCGGCGGACCTGGTCGGGGGCGAGCCGGCCGGCCAGGCGGGCGAACTCGGCGACCAGCCGCGCCACCGTGCGGGTGCCGTCCATCATCTGGGCGAGCTGCCACTCCTGCGGAGTGAGCCGCAGATAGCAGGCGCGGCCACCGTCGTCGGGCGAGCGGAGCATCACGTACGCCGAGCCGCGCACGCTGGTCAGCTCGACCGTCTCGATGCCCGCGCGCAACACCGGCCGCGCCCGGGCAGGGTTGAGCCGCTCGACAACCGCGCCCCACAGGCCGGGGTCCGCGGGTCCGAGGGGCTCACCGGGCGCACGCCCGGCCAGGGCCTCCCAGACACTGATCCGGGTCTCGACGTAGGTCACTCGGGTAGACCTTCCACTCACCGTTGGCGAATGGAGACTAGGCGTTCGGCCCGCGCAAGGCGAACCTCCGTCGATGGCTGAAAGAACCCAACCCCACAAAACCGGCGCAAAGGTACGGTGACCTGCGCCTCCAGCAATGGTTTCGTCATCCGTGGCGGGGGATCCCCGCCCACGGATGATGCGGCAACGTGAGGGGAGCCGGCGGCAGCCACGCGGCGCGCCGCCGTCCGAGGAGGCTGGGCGGTGTGTCCCGTAGGGCCGGTGCTGTGGCGATGGCGCTCCTCGCGAGCTGTGTCGTGTGGATGCCGAGCCCGGCCGTGGCGTTCGGCACGATCGACGGCGGGGGACAGAACCGGGAGCACGAGCGCATAACCCGTGCCGCGATGGCCTGCCCGGCCGGCGCCGAATCGGACGGCGACTGCTTCGAGCCGAAGTCGTTGGACCAGCTCGCGGGCCACGGGAAGTCGTTCGGCGCGGTCGGGGCGCCCGACCGCACCGAGGTTTCCGTACCGGCCGCGCACTGCGATGACGCGGACTATCTCGACGGCAGCTATCCGCGGACGCGTGCGCAGGCGTCCGGAAGTCTTCTGGATTGCGTCAACCATCTGCGCGGACGCTTCCGGGAGGCGGTCGACATCGCCGCCGATCTGCTCGACGACCAGGGTGAGCTTGTCGGCGCCGAGGTGGATCTCGGCACCGACTGCGTGCTGGACCCCGGCTCCGAGCAGCGGGCCAAGTGCAAGACCGTCGAGGCCTTCGGCCGGGCTCTGCACGGGACGCAGGACTTCTATTCGCACAGCAACTGGGCCGATGCCGCGGACCCGTCCCGGGCGATCGGCGCCGACAACCCGCCGGGCCTGAACCTGCCCGCGCCGAGCGCGGTCCTGGACCTGCGTGGCACCAGCGCGCCGGCCGTGCCCGCCGCCTTGTCGACCGGCTGCTTCGTCCTGCGAGACCGTGTTCCCGGCGTCGAGGCCTGCGAGGGGCGCATCACCCACGCCGGCCTCAACAAGGACAACGGGCTCATCGATCCGAGCACCGGCAGCACCACGGAGCCGACGACACCGCGCGGCAAGGTGGGTGACAACTTCGCCAAGGCCGTCGCGGGGGCGATCGTGGAGACGCGGCATCAATGGCAGGATCTCCGAGCGGCGCTGGAGGCCGGTTACGGCCGGCAGAAGGCGTCCCTGATGATCTGTGCGCTCACGCACGACGATCCGCTGAACGACTGCCGGCGACGCAGCCCGGCGACCGTCGTCGTAGTGATCTCCATCGGTCTGATCGGCCTGGTCGGCGCCGGTTTCCTGCTGTTCCGGATGCGGCGCCAAGCCTGATCGGGCGCCGTCGGCTGGGATCGCTCAGGGGCGCAGCTGCCTATCGATCCCGTCCAGGATGAAGTCCAGTGCCTGCGCCACCTGCTCGTCGCTCGTGGGGCCGGTCGGCGCCGCCATCCAGCCGGACAGCAGCGGGTAGGCCTGCGGATCGGCCACCGATCGGTA
The DNA here is from genome assembly GCF_000379645.1 of Paractinoplanes globisporus DSM 43857. Taxonomy (GTDB): domain Bacteria; phylum Actinomycetota; class Actinomycetes; order Mycobacteriales; family Micromonosporaceae; genus Actinoplanes; species Actinoplanes globisporus. The sequence goes on along the minus strand of NZ_KB903303.1, from coordinate 35,222 downwards.
GGTCTCGCGGATCGCCGCCATCAGGTCGTCGGCGTTGTCGATGCCGTACGCCTGCGCCATCCCCCGCTCCTCGGCGTCGACGACCGCGGCGGAGAACACGTGCCGGTCGAGCAGTGCCAGGTAGGACAGCGCCTGTGGCACCGCCGCCCCGGCCTCCACCAGCAGCCGGAGCACCGCTTCCGTACGGCGCATGGTGTTCGGCCCGAGCGGCGGCCGGGTGTGCACGAGCTGGGCGTACCAGAGGTGCCGGTGGGCCATCTCCCAGCTGTCGAGACCGAGCTGCCGCAGCGCCGGGCGCCACCCGTGCGCGGGATCGGGCAGGGGCACCTCGGCGATCGCGGTGTCGAGCATGAGGTCGATCAGGCCCACCTTGCTCCGCACGTAGCGGTAGAGCGACATCGACGTGTAGTCGCCGAGTCGGTCGGCCACCGCGGCCATGGTCAGCGCGGCCGCGCCGTGGGCATCGGCGACCTCGATGGCCGCGGCGACGATCGACCGGCGGCTGAGCGACCGGCGGGCCGGCGGGGCCGGCGTCGACCAGATGAGGGGGGACGGCACGAAAACAGTTTCCCTGCGTACTCGATGTTTATATGGTAAGCATGAAGTTTACTACATAAACGTTGGAGGTCGACGGTGATGATTCGGCTGGGCATCGTGCGGGCCATCTCGTACGGGATGTTCGGGCCGCCCGAGGAGTTCATGCCTCAGCTGCGACGCCTCGGCGCGGGGCTGGTGCGCGTGTACGTCTACTGGGCGCAGGTGGAGCCGCGGCCGGGCGAGTACGACTGGCGGGTGGTGGACGCCCTGCTGGCTCAGCTTCAGCCGGCCGACGACGTGTGGGTGACCGTCTGTTCAAGCTCGCCGTGGGCGACCCAGGTGCCGACCGACTTCCAGCCGCCGTCACCGGCCACGGACGACGAGGCGTACCGCCGGTTCGTGCGGAAACTGGTCGAGCGGTTCGACGGCCGGGTCGGCTGGTGGCAGTGCAACAACGAACCCAGCAACGCCGGCCTGCTGTGGGCCGGCACCGCCGACGAATACGTCCACCAGCTGCGGATCTTCGCGCGGGAGGTGCGCGCGGCCGACGCCACGGCGAGGGTGGTGCTCGGCGGGTGCGGCTACGACATGCTGTCCAGCCCGGTCGGCAGCGAGCCCTGGCAGTTCTTCGACACCGTGGTGGGCGCGGCCGGCGACAGTTTCGACTGCTTCGACGTCCATCTGTACGACGACCCCCGCCACGTGCCGGGTCACGTGCGGCGGGCACGCGATCTCATGCGTTCCCACGGCTACGAGAAGGAGATCGTGGTCGGCGAGCACAACGGCCCGACACTGTTCGACTTCCCGGGCGCCCTGGCCGCGCTCGAGCAGGCGATGATGGCCGCCTTCGCCGAGTCGGCCCAGGTACCGGCGGCCGCGATGAGCACGGCCGACCTGGCCGGCCAGCTGGTCGCGGAGACGCCCGACCGCCGGGCGCTGCGCCGGCTGTACGACGACGTCGACCGGCAGCCGCGCGAGCTGCGGATGTTCATGGCCGACCCACCGGCCGAGCTGGCCGCCCTGCGTAACCGGGTCGCCTGCCGCCAGCTGGTTCAACGGGCACTTCTGGCGTTGGCCGAGGGAGTGCGGACGCTGGTGTGCTGGAACCTCGCTGCGGTGATCGGCGGCTACTCCGACCCGTACAACGTGATGGATTTGATGTTCGGCACTTTGGTCCTGGCGGACTGGCGCGACGGGCGCATCGCAGACATCCGGCCGACCGGCCACGCGCACCAGCTGCTCGCCCGGCACGTGGCCGGGGCACGCGGCGTCGAACCGCTGGACATCGGCGGCGCGCACGCCTTCCGGATTGCCACCGCCACCGGGCCCGACCGGCTGGTCGCCTGGGCCGACAACGACGACCCACTCGACGAAAGCCGTCCGCCGCGCCGGCTCCGGCTTCCCTGGCCGTCCGATGCCGCGAAGGCTACAGATGTGTTCGGCCACCATCCGTCGCTGCGGCTCGACGCGGGGTGGGTGGAGGTCGAGGTGGGCGCGACCCCGGTCTTCATCACGGCGCCGGAGGCATGAACGCCGGCGAGGTGGAGGCGCGCACGACGACCTCGGTGGGCAGGACCACGCGCCGGGAGGTCGGCCTCTGGTCGATCATCGCGAACAGCATCTCGGCGGCGGCGCGGCCGATGTCGTGCAGGGGCATGCGCACGGTGGTGAGCGTGGGCTGGGTCAGCGCGCCGAAGGGGCTGTCGTCGAAGCCGCTCACCGCCAGGTCGTCCGGCACGGAGAGGCCGAGCGACCGTGCCGCGTCGAGCACGCCGGCGGCGATCGTGTCGGACGCGCAGACGATCGCGTCGGGCGGGGAGTCGCCGGAGAGCAGCGTCAGCGCCTCGGCCGTGGCGGCGGCGGTGTCGAACGGCACGCTGACCTCGCGCGCCGACGCCACCGCCGGGCCGGCCTCTGTCACCTCGGCCCAGAAACCGGCCGAGCGCAGCTTGCACGCCGACACGTGGACCGGGCCGTTCATCAGCACGAGGTCGCGGCGGCCGGCGTCGAGCATCATCCGGGTCACCTCTCGCGCCGCCGTGTCGTGGGTGCAGTCGACCCAGCCGACGGAGGGCAGCCGGCTGCGGTGGCCGATCAGCACGACCGGCGCGCCCAGGTCGGTGAGCTGCCGCAGCAGCGGGTCGCGCGGGCCGGCGGCCGGCATCACCACGCCGTCGACCCGGCGGCGGACGACCGTGTCGCGCACGTGGGCCGGCTGGTCCCTCGACATCGTGAGCAGCAGGATGTCGTAGCCCGCCCGCTCGGCCGCGTCGCCCAGGGCGCCGAGCAGTTCCGGATAGATCGGGTGCATGACGACCTCGGACGCGTGCAGCGGGAACAGCACGCCGAGGGTGTTGCTGCGGCCGGTGGACAGCTGGCGCGCGGTCGCGTCGACCCGGAAGCCCTGCTCGGCGATGATCTCCGAGATACGGCGGCGGGTGTCGGCGCCGACGCCGGGCAGCCCGTTCATGGCGCGGGACACCGTGCCGGCCGAGACGCCGGCCATCGCCGCGATGTCCCGGATCGTGGGTCTGTCGCTCTTCACTGTCACGGCCTCCTACGCAACCGGTTGAGCCGAGGCGGGGCAACGGTATCAGGCCCCTCTTGCGTGCCGGCACCCCGTCGGGTCAGGATAACGCAACCGGTTGCGTAAACCGGTTGCGTCGAGCCGAGGAGCGACTCGTGTCAGACCTGAGAATCGGGATCGTCGGACTGCACAACCACTACCATGCGTATCCGTTCGCGGACTATCTGCGGCGCGGGCTGCCGGGCCTGCGCCTCGTCGGGGTCGCCGACGAGCGCGCCGAGCTGGCCAAGGAGTTCGCGGCGCGGTACTGCGACGGCGACTGGACGGACGACTACGCCGCGTTGATCCGGCGCGACGACGTCGACGCGGTCATCGTCACCTCGTACACGTCCGCGCACGCCGACCACGTCGAGCTGGCCGCCGAGGCCGGCAAGCCCGTCCTGCTGGACAAGCCGATCGCCACGACCATGGCCGACGCGCGCCGCATCGTGGCCGCGTCCGGGCGGGTCAAGGTGATGATGGCGTACCTGCTGCGCTACCTGCCCGCGTACCGGGAAATGCTCGATGCCGTCCGCCAGGGCGCGGTGGGCGACCTGGTCTCGGGTTTCTACTCGATCCGCTTCCCGGTGGGCGCGATCACCGGCTCGCCGAACGAGAAGACCCAGGGCTGGTACGCGGACCCGCTGCTGGGCGGCGGGGGTGGCTTCCTCGACCACGGCGTCCACTTCACCGACTTCTTCCGCTGGTTCTTCGGCGCCGACGCGGTCGACGTGACCGCGCGGACCGCGTCGCTGACCTACCGGGACCTCGGCGTGGAGGACTACGGCATCGCGACCTACACGCTGGACACCGGCGCCGTGGTGACGGTGGAGAGCACCTGGCACGCCGCCGACTACTTCGGCCCGCTCTCGTCGCCCGACCACGCGTCGCTCAGCGGCACCCGGGGCGAGATCGAGCTGCACTACCAGAAGAGCCCGCAGACCGAGATCCAGGGCGTCGACGGCCCGTGGCGGGGACGGCGCTACCTGGACCTGGTCGGCGAGGAGCGGTACGAGGCCTGCTACCGCGACCTGCTGCTGGCTTTCCGCGACCACGTCGGCGGCGCCGAGCAGGACGGGCTGCCCACCGCCGAGGACGGCCTCAAGGCACTGGAGATGATCCTCGCGGCGTATGAGGCCGACCGCACCGGCCGCCGCGTCTCGATCCCGCTGGCGGACCCGTCATGAGCGACATCAGGGTGGCGCTGGTCGGCGCCGGCCGGATCGCCCGGGTGCACGCCGAGGCGTACCGGCACGTTTCCCGCGGCCGCCTGGTCGCCTGCACGGACCCGGTCGACCAGGCGGCACGCGCCCTGGCCCACGACTACGACCTCGCGGTGGCGCCGGACCTGGACGCGCTGCTCAAGGACCCGGAGATCGACGGCGTCCTGATCGCCTCGCCGAACGCCCTGCACCCGGAGCAGGCGATCGCCGCGCTCGCGGCCGGCAAGCACGTCTTCTGCCAGAAGCCGATCGCGCTCACCCTGGCCGACGCCGACCGGGTGGTCGCCGCCGGCGAAGCGGCGCCCGGCCAGGTCCTGCAGCACGGCTTCATGCTGCGGTTCACGCCGCCGCTGCCGGGCCTGCGCGACCGGGTGGCCGGCGGCGAGCTCGGCACGCCGATCGCGGCCCGGGCGGCGGTGTTCGGGTGGGAGCCGACCAACGACTGGTTCTACGACCCCGCGCAGGGCGGCGGCGTCATCCTCGACACGCTCGTGCACTTCGCCGACCTCATCCTGTGGCTGTTCGGCCCGGCCGAGACGGTCTACACCGAGGGCGGCGCGTACGTGCTCGACGGCGCGAAACGGCACCACAGCCCGGACAACGCCACCGTGACCGTGCGGCACGCGTCCGGCGTGGTGACCAGCATGTACGTCACGTGGACCGCCGGGCACGGCAACTTCACCCTCGAGACGTACGGCAGCGGGGGCAGCGCCGAGGTCGACCTGGTGCGGGCGCAGGCGATGAGAACGTTCGCCAAGCCGTCCGGCTGGAGCTATCCGGACCTGGTCTGGGACTACGGCTACCAGGGCGAGCAGCAGTACTTCGTGGACCGGATCGCCGGCGTCGTCGACGGTTCGCAGGCGGCCACCGCGGCCGAGGCACGCGACGCCCTCGCGCTCGTCCTCGCCGCCCAGCAGTCCCTCGACGAGCGCCGGGTGGTGACCCCGTGACCGACGTGAGCGTCCTCGTCGTCGGGGCCGGCTTCTGGGCGCGGGAGATGCACCTGCCCGCCCTCGCCCAGCTCCCCGGCGTCCGGATCGCCGGCGTCGTCGCCACCTCCGAGGCGTCCGCTGCCGCCGCCGCCGGCCCGTACGGCGCGACCGCGTGGACCGACCTCGACCGGGCCCTGGAGGCGACCGGGGCCGACGTGGTCGACGTGGTCGCGCCGCCGGACGTGCACCGGCCGGCGGTCGAGGCCGCGGCCCGGCACGGCCGGCACGCCATCTGCATCAAGCCGCTGGCCCGGTCCCTCGACGAGGCCGACGCGATGCTGGCCGCGGTCCGGGCGGCGGGCACCCGGCTGTTCTACGCCGAGAACGTGCCGTTCATCCCGGCCCTGCACGAGGCCCGGCGGGTGGTCGACGCCGGGCAGATCGGCGACGTGTTCCGGGTGAAGGCCTGCGAGGGCATCGGCGAGCCGCACTCGAGCTGGTTCTTCGACCCCGGGCGCAGCGGCGGCGGGGCCATCATCGACATGGCCGTGCACAGCATCGCGTTCTGCGCGTACTTCGCCGGCGCACCGGTCACCAGCGTGTACGCCGACGCCGACACGTACGTGTGGCGCGGAAGGACCGACGCCGAGGACACCGCCGTGCTCACCCTGCGGTTCGCCAACGGGGTGCTCGGCCAGTGTGAGGACAGCTGGAGCCTGACCGGCGCCATGGACTCCCGGTTCGAGATCTTCGGCACCGGCGGCCGCGTCCTCATCGACAACCTGCACCGGCAGCCCCTCCAGGTGGCCGGCGCCGGCGGGTGGTCGTACCCGCTGCCCCTGCCCGGCCTGGTCGCCGACGGCCACCTGGCCATGCTCGGCCACTTCGTCGACTGCCTGCGCACCGGCGCGCCCTCGCGAAGTGAGGGCACGACCGGCCGCGACATGCTGGCCGTGGTCGACGCCGCCGTCCGCTCGGTCGCCTCCGGCCGGCGGGAGAACGTCCACTCCACCGTCCCACAAGGAGGGCGACCGTGACCGAGGTACGCGTCGGAATGATCAGCTGGGCCCACGTGCATGCCGAGTTCCGGGCCAAGGCGCTCGCCGAGATCCCGGGCGCCCGGGTCGTCGCGATCGCGGACGAGGACGCGGCCCGCGGCAAGGCGGCCGCGGACCGGTTCGGCGTCGAGTCCTACGTGGACGACTGGCGCGACCTGGTGACGCGGGACGACGTCGACGTGGTGATGGTGCACTCGGAGAACGCCCGGCACGCCGAGCACGTGATCGGCGCGGCCGAGGCGGGCAAGCACGTCTTTTGCGAGAAGCCGATCGCCACCACGGTCGCCGATGCCAGGGCCATGGCCGATGCGGTACGCGCCGCCGGGGTCGACGGCACGGCCGCGTTCGTCAGCCGGTTCAGCAAGGAGGCGGACCGGGTCAAGCGCATCGTCGACACCGGCGTGCTCGGCCGGATCCTCGTGACGCGGAGCTTCATCGGGCTCGCCGGCATCGCCGAGATCGGCTGCCCGCCCGACATGACGCGCTGGATGGAGGACCCGGCCCTGGGCGGCGGTGGCGCCTGGATCGACGAGGGCTCGCACGGCATCGACCTGCTGCGGTGGCTCGTCGGCGACATCACCGAGGTGTCGGCGTTCACCGCCAACCGCGCGAAGCCCGGCCTCGACGGCGAGGACATCGCCGTCGCGATCCTGCGCTACGCGGACGGCGGTCTCGGGGAGATCGGTACGGTGTGGAGCCTCGCGGCCGACATCGGCATGCGGAACGCCCTGGAGATCTACGGCACCGGCGGCTCGCTGGTGATGCGGGCGACCGACCCGTTCCCGCGGGTCGAGGTGTACCGGGCGGACGACGATCCGCTCTACCGCGGCTGGACCACGCCGCACATCGAGCCGGACGCCGCCGAGCCGCACGACTACGGGTCCTGGCCGCCGCACACGCACCACTACAAGCGCGAGGTCGCCGCGTACGTCGAGCGGGTGCGGGCCGGGACGCGGCCGTTCGGTCCGACGCTCGACGACGGGCTGGCGTGCCTGGAGGTCATCGCGGCCGGCTACGAGTCGGCCGCGTCCGGCGGAAAGGCCGTCACGCCGGCCGGCTGAGACAGCGGGGTACGGGGCCGGGCGGAGTGTCGCCCGGCCCTCTCAGGCTTCGGCTCGAACCAGCACCTCGACGCCGTACGGCGCGAGCTTGACGGAGTCGACCGCGCTCCCGTCGCGCCGGGTGAGCGACGATCCGGGCGCCTCCGGCATCACCTCGATCGGCTCCGGGGACTGGCTGACCAGCCAGACGAACCGGGTCCCGTCGTCGCGGACCAGCTCCGCGCACATCACCCGGGGATCCGCGACCCGCACCGGCCGCCGTACGCCCGCCTCGTCGGCGAGCGCGTCGTAGATCCGCCAGGTCGGCTCGGGGTTGGCCTCCGGCCGGACGGCCGCGAAGTACTCGAACGGGATCGTCGCCAGCACCATCGCGCCGGCGCCGGTCCGGCGGCGCAGAAGCACCGGCCGTCCGTGCTGGTCGGTGGCGAGCACCTCGGCCGTGTCCGGCTCGACCGGCAGGTAGGACCGGGCGGTCTCGGTGCCGCCGACCGGGAAGACGAGCGTCTCCCCGGCCGCGATCCGGCCGAACGGCACCCGGAAGGTGACCTCCACGACCGGGTCGGCGAGCAGGTCGACCAGGCCGTACCGGGTCTGCTTGACCACGCCGAACATCTCGTCGAGGCCGGGCCACCACAGGCCCCGCTGCGGGCCGTGGTCGCCGACAAAGTACGACGCGTACACGATCGCCCCGCGCTCGGCCGCGGTCACCAGCGCGCGCCACGTCGGCCCGGTGAGCGCCTTGGTCGACGGCACCAGGAACAGGCCGACATCGTCGGGCAGCCCGTCGGCCTCGCGGGCCACGCCGATCGGGATGTCCGCCTCCTTCGCCGCCACGTACGCCTGCCGGGTGGTGCTGAGCACGAGCCCGGCGTCGACGCTGTCGGTGAACGGGTACCGCGCCTCCAGGAACGACGAGACCACGATCGCGGCCGAGGCGTCCGGCCGGGCGAGACGCTCGACGCCGAGCTCCCCGGCCAGATCGGCGAACGCCCGCATCTCGTACGCCTGGGGCTTGGGCTCGCCGTGGCGATCGGTGACTCCGAAGTGCATCTCGAACGGGTGATGCGAGTACGGCGCCTGCTCGACCAGGTCGTCGTAGTCGGTGTTGTTCCAGCACAGCCAGCCGGTCGCGCCGGCCAGCAGCGAGTTGTGCAGGACCTGGCGGTAGTAGGCGGCCGCGTTGGCGCCGCTGACGTAGTCGCTGGTCACGCCGAACTCCTCCACCACCACCGGCTTGCCGCCGATGTCGAGCAGCTCGCAGAGGTACGCGGCGGCGAGGTTCTGCCGTACCGGATCGGTCTCCATCCGGTAGACGTGCGGGCCGTGGAAGTCCACGAGCGGAGCCAGGTCGCGGACCCGGAAGCCGTTGTCGCTGCCGCTGACCTCGAGGCCCCACACGCCGTCGCCGATCGACACCGGCTGGGTGCCGCCACCGGCGCGTACCGCGTCGATCAGGATCTGCGCCCAGCTTGCGATCACCGCCGGGTCGTTCTCGCCGTGTCCGCCGGTGCGCTCGTGCGCGTAGATCGGCACCTCGTTGCTCAGCAGCCAGGCCTCGACCGCGGGGTGGCCGGCGAACCGGGCGGTGAGCTCACGGACGTACCAGGCCTGCCGGGCCACCATCCACACGTCGCGGTAGAGGTCGCGGCCCTCGCGCCACGCCGGGTCCCAGTTCTCGCCGGACATGTGGCCGACCAGGAACGTCGGGATCGTCGTCATGCCCAGCTCGGTGTGCAGGTCGAGAAACCGCCGGTAGCGGCCGGCCATCTCCTCGTCGATCGTGGCCGGCGTCGGCATGAAGTCGGGCCAGTAGAAGAAGCTGCGGGTCAGCGGCATGCCCAGGTCGCGCATGGCGATCAGTTCGGCGCGGACGACCTCGGCGTCGAACCGCGCCCACATGCGTGGCCCGCCGGCGCGGGACCAGAAGTTGACGCCGATCCAGGTGGCCGGGCGGCCGTCGCGGGTGAGGTGGGCTGAGGGTCGCTTCATGCGGGAAGTCCTCTCATTGTCCGGGGGACTTAAGCGCTTCAGTTGCGTTCCCGGCAGTAGCCGGCGACGAAACCCGGAGGAGTCAGGAACGAGTGGGCCGGCCGGTGGTGCCGCGCGGTTGCAGCACCGCGCGCGGGCCCTCGACCCCCTCGACGCCGCCCTCCGAGTCGATCAGCTGCAGGAGCAGCGACGTCGAGACGGTGCCGAGGGCGAGAACGTCCCGATGCATGGCGGACAGCGGCGGGTGGGTGATCTCGCACAGCGGCGAGTCGTCCCAGGCCAGCAGCGACAGTTCGCCGGGCACCGAGAAGCCCAGCTCGGCCGCGACGCCGAGACCGGCGACCGCCATCACGTCGTTGTCGTAGATGATCGCGGTGGGCGGCTCCGGCCGGGAGAGCAGCGAGCGGGTGGCCCGGGCGCCCGCCTCGCCGGAGAAGTCGGTGTCGATGACCGTGGGACGGGGAAGGCCGGCCGCCGCGGCGACCTCCTCGAGCGTGCGGTGGCGTACGGCGATGTGCCGGTAGGACGGAACGCCGCCCACCCGCGCGATCCGGCGGTGGCCGAGGCGGATGAGGTACTGCGCCGCCTCGCGCATCGACTCGTCCTCGCACGTCCACACGTGCGGCTGGCCGGGGTCGTCGGGCGCGTTGCTGAGGTACACGGCCGGTATCTCCAGCCGCTCCACCACCGCGATGCGCGGGTCGTCGATCGCGAGGTCGAGCAGGATCAGGCCGTCGACCCGCCGCTGCGACGCCCAGCGTTCGTAGATCCGGATCTCCGCCTCGACGGAGTCGGCGAGCAGGAACGACAGGGCCATCTCGTTACGGGTGAGCACCGCCTGGATGCCGGCCACGAACTCCATGAAGAACGGCTCGACGCCGAGCATGCGCGGGGAGCGGACCGGCACCAGCCCGATCGAGTCGGCCCGGGACCGGGACAGGGAGCGGGCCGCCGGGCTGACCGACCAGCCCATCCGCTTGGCGATCGTGATGACGCGGGCGCGCGTGTCCTCGGAGACGCCGGGCTTGTTGTTCAGCGCGTACGAGACCGAGCCGATGGAAAGGCCCGCTTCCCGTGCGATATCGGCAATGGTCACGCGTGCGATGGTCGATCACCTCTGTCACAGTGCGCGCCGGTGCCCGACGCGGTCCATTCTGCCATCGGCCTCATCCCTTCACCGCGCCCGCCGTGGTGCCGGCGGCCAGATACTTCTGGATGAAGAAGCCGAGCACGATCATCGGCACCATGGTGGCAGTGGCGGCCGCGCTGGACTGGCCGGCGTTCACCGAGACCGCGCCGACGAAACCGGCGATCCCGACCGGCAGCGTGTACGTGTCGAACGAGGTGAGCTGCAGCGAGAACAGCAGCTCGTTCCACGAGTACTGCATCGACAGGATGAAGGCGGCCGCGACGCCGGGGACGATGACGGGCAGGACGATCCGCCAGAACGTCTGCATCTTCGTCGCGCCGTCGACGAGCGCGGCCTGCTGGAGTTCCTCGGGCACGTCCCGCATGAAGCCCATCAGCAGCCAGACCATGAACGGCAGTTGCAGGGCGGCGTGCGCGATGATCGGGGCGAGCAGCGTGCCCCGGATGCCGATCATGTTCATGATCACGAAGAGCGGGAGCACCATGGCGATCACCGGGACGAGCCGGCCGACCAGGAAGCCGTTCGCCACCCAGTTGGCCCAGCGGAAACCGAACGACGTCAGGGCGTACGCCGCGAAGGTGGCCAGGGTCAGCACGAGCACGGTGGAGACGAGCGCGACGACCGTCGAGTTCACGAAGTACTTGAGGAAGTCTCCCCGTACGAAGGCCTGCTCGAAGTTGTCGAGGGTGGGCTTGAAGATGAGCTTGGGCCGCTCGGTGAAGATGTCGAGCGGCGTCTTGAACGCGTTGGAGACGACGATCGCGATCGGTATGACGGTCCAGAGGGCGAACAGGATGACGGCCACCCATTTGGCCACGGTGACGAGCCTGCTCCGGGTCATCGCGGGTCCCTCTCCCTCGCCGAGTTGCGCATGAGCGGTCCGAACAGGACGACGAGCACGATGAGGGTCAGGATCGACGCGGCCATCCCGAAGCCGAGCTCACCGTTCTCGAAGGCCTGCTTGTACGAGTAGATGCTGAGCGACGAGGTCGAGTTGGCCGGCCCGCCGTTGGTCAGCGCGTAGATGATGTCGAAGGTGCGGAACGCGTCCGTGCCGCGGATCATCACGACCACCGCGAGCACTTTGGTGAGCAGCGGAAGCGTGATGCGGAACAGGATGCGCAACGGGCCGGCGCCGTCGATGCGGGCCGCCTCGTAGAGCTCGCCGGGCACGACGGTCAGGCCCGCCGAGACGACCAGCAGGACGAACGGCGTCACGTTCCACACATCGGCCAGCACGATGCTGACCAGCGCCGTCTTGGTCGAGGTCAGGCCGCCGAACGAGTCGTCCAGCCCGGCCAGGCCGAGCAGCCAGTAGACGAAGCCGTACTGCCGGTCGTACATGTACCGCCAGATCAGACCGACGATGATCGGTGAGATGAGCAGCGGCATCGAGAAGAACGCCCGGAAGAAGTTGCCGGTACGCCGGGGGAAGCTCTGCAGCAGCACCGCCATGCCGACCCCGAGCAGCAGACACAGGGCCAGGTTGAGCGCCGTGTAGAGGGCGGTGTTCCACAGCGACCGGAGCGCCACCGGGTCCCGGAAGAACCGTGCGTAGTTGTCGAAGAACACGAACGTCGAGCCACTGTTGCCGGGATGGTCGAAGAAGCTCGACGTCACCGCGTACCCCAGCGGGACGAACATCACCACGACGATCGTCAGGACCGCCGGGGCGACGAGCACGATCCCCAGCAGCGTGTGCCGGTTGATCAGCACCGGCTTGGGCGACGGCGCCCGCGGCGGGGCCGGTCGCGTGGTGGTCATGGTCACGCTGATGCCTCCCTGCGGAGCGGTCGCGCCCCCGGCACGACCGCCCCGGCATGGTCAGAAGTCGGACGCCAGCTGCTGCTGCACGGACTGGAGCATCTGGGCCGGGTCGCCGCCCTTCACGAACAACCCGTTCATCCCGGCGCCGAGCGCGTCGGTCAGCTTCGCGCCGTTGGCCGAGAGCGGCGGGGTGGTCGCGTTGGCCAGCGTCTCCTTGACGGCCGGCAGCCACGGCGCCTTCGCGGCGAGGCTGGGGTCGTCGAAGACCGACGTGCGCAGGCTCAGGTGGCCGGGGAACGCCTGGATCATCTTGACCTGGGTGTCCTTGGAGGTCAGCCAGCTCGCCAGCTGGTAGGCCTCCTTCTCGTGCTTGGAGCCCACCGGGATCGAGTAGCTCCAGGTCGCGAGCAGGCCGGCCGCCGTCTGCTGGTACGGGATCGGCGCGTAGCCGAGCTTGCCCGCCACCTTCGACTGGGCCGGGTCCTCGGCGACGCTGAACAGACCCGAGACGCAGATCGCCAGCGGCGCCTGCCCGAACTGGACCGCCTTGGTCGTCTCGTCGTAGTGCCAGCCGGCGCTGCCGTCGAGCGATTGCTTCATCAGGCTGGTGAGGAAGGCCGCCGAGTCCACGACCGGCTGGCTGGTCAGCGCGAGCTTGCCGCCGGCGTCGAACAGGCCGCCGCCGTCGCCCTTGGCCACGACGCTGAGCACGTCGACGACCGCGCTGCCCTGCCGGCCGGGGAAGGCGATGCCCGTGCCCTTGTCCTTGAAGACCTTGGCCGCCGCGAGCAACTCGTCCCAGTTCTTCGGGACCTGGACGTTCTTGGCCGCGAACTCGTCCTTGTTGTAGACCAGCAGCGGCGACTGGAGGAAGTCGGGCAGGCCGTAGATCTTGCCGCCGCTCGACGTGATGTCGAGGGCCGTGGAGTTGAAGTCGGCCTTGTCGGCCGCGTCGAGGTACTGGTCGAGGGCGACCAGGTAGCCGGCCTTGTTGTACTCCTGGTACCAGGCCTCGGGCACGTACAGCAGGTCGTAGTCGCCGGTCTTGTTCTGTGCGGCGAGGGTCTGCTTCTGCTTGAGCTGGGCGTAGTCGATGGCGTCGACCCGCACCTTGATGCCGGTCTGCTTGGTGAAGTCCTTGAGCAGCTGGACCTCGGCCTCGGCGGCCGGGCCGGCCCAGCGGGAGACGGTGAGGGTGACGTCGGAGCCGGTTCCGCCGGTGCCGTTGTCACCGCTGCCGCAGCCGGCGGCCAGCAGGACCAGGGCGGCTATCCCGACGACGGCTTTGGCTCGTGAGATACGCATATATGGTCATCCTTCGTGATTCTGAGTGCACGGCGGACGAGGGAGAACGACGGTGGAACGCTCCGGGCCTGAAGTTTCCACACCGTAACACGGATGCCTTAAGCGCTTAAGACCCTGAATCCGCTCTTCTGAGATTTCTTTGCTCGACCGCAGCCGAAGCGCTTCATCGGATCGCTCGCGATCGGCGCCGAAGTAAACAGCGGATGTTTGTTTCTGCCCGAGCCCGCACATGAGGCGATTAGTAGCATATTCGGAACGTTGACCGCGCCAAACATTGGATGTTTACTGCGGAGGCAGCCGGTCCCCAACGGCTCCCCGTCCCCGGAGGGTCCCCATCATGAAGGTGCGTACCCCGATCCTGGCGGCCGCGGCCGCCCTCCTCACCCTCGGCGCGTCTCTGACCGTGCCGTCGCCGGCCCTCGCCTCCACCACCGACGCCGCGTTCAACGCCGGCACCGGCGCCCTGAACGTCAACTACGCGGCGTACATGTCGAAGCACGACATCGTCTACAACAGCCCGAACACCGACCCGCTCAAGGGTTTGACCGTCGGCAACGGCCGGACCGGCGCCATGGTCTGGCAGCAGAACGGCCTGACCATGCAGGTCTCCGGCGTCGACCTGGCCGAGCAGTCCACGTACGCGGCCGGCAACGTCAACCTGCAGCTGGACACCACCGCCTCCACGTTCCAGCAGCGGCTCTCCCTGTACGACGGCACGCTGACCACCAGGTACGACAGCAACCGCACGGTCACCGTGCTGGGCTCCCCGAACTCCGAGGTGATGGGCGTCCACGTCGACGACTCCCGCGGCGGGTCGGGCACCATCGCGCTCGACCTGAGCCTGTGGGACCTGAACAGCGTGCAGAACATCGCCGACGTCCCCAACCTCACCACCTGGCGGCAGGCGAGCACGTTCGCCGACTCCACCGGCGTGGGCCTGAGCCGCGGCCAGGCCGACCCGAACCGCTTCGGTTACACGCTCGCCGCCACGGTCGAGGGCGCCGGATTCACCTCGCAGGTGGTCAACGGCACGCGGGTCCGCCTCACCATCACCCCGACGTCGAGCTACACGATCTGGTTCACCGCGGCCAGCCGCGTCAACGCGCCCGGCAACGACTCGGTCCAGCAGGCCCGCAACCAGCTCGCGGCGGTCAAGCAGACCGGGTACTCGACGACGCTGACCAACTACAAGAACTGGTGGCACTCGTTCTGGCAGAGGTCGTTCGTCCAGTACGCCACGGGCGGGTCCGACTCCGACTATCTGGAGAACGTGTACTACCTGGCCACCTACATGATCGCGGCCGGCGGCTACGGCAACTACCCGGTCCACTTCATCAACGGCGTGTTCCGCACGACGCAGGACAACTCGAAGTGGAGCAACGGGTACTGGTACTGGAACCAGCGCGACGTCTACAACTCGTTCTACGCGTCCAACCACGCCGACCTGATGAAGACGTTCAACAACCTCTACTCCCGGAACCTGGGCGCGCTCAAGGCGTACACCCAGACCCGGTACGGGACCGACTCCCTGTGGGTGCCGGAGACGATGGGCTGGGACGGCAACGCCCGCGGCACGGTCGGCAGCGACTTCGTGAACGACATCTACTCGACGGGCACCGAGGCCGCGTACAACATGTACCTCTACTACCGGTACACCAACGACACCTCGTACCTGCAGAACGTGGCCTACCCGTTCATCAAGGACGCGGTCCGGTTCTACCAGAACCGGTTGTCCCGCAACGGATCCCAGTACTACATGGCCAGCTCCAACGCGCACGAGACGTACTGGGACGTGAAGAACGCCATCACCGATCTCGCCGCGGTACGGCTGCTGTTCCCCATCGCGATCCAGGTCTCCACGCAGCTGGGCCTGGATTCGGGACTGCGGGCCGGCTGGCAGGACGTGGTGAACAACATCGCGCCCTATCCGACCTCGAACGGCGCCTACCTGCCGCACGACCCGCCCACCTCGCAGATCCGCAACGGCGAGAACGTGGAGCTGGAACCGGTCTGGCCCTATGACCGTACGGGCATCGGATATTCGGACACGCAGACCGCCATCACGACGTGGAACCGGCGCATCTTCCCGTACGGCAACATCTGGGCCAACGACCACGTGCAGGCCGCGCGCCTCGGCCTCGGCGACCAGGCCGTCGCCGGGATGCGGACGATGCTGCAGAAATACCAGAACTATCCGAACGGTATGACCACCAACACCAACGGCGTCTTCGAGTACCTCGGCATCCACCTGGCCGCGATGAACGAGTCGCTGCTGCAGTCGTACAACGACAAGATCCGGGTCTTCCCCGCGGTCCCGGGCGGCTCCTTCGCCGGCAAGTTCACGCTGCTGGCCGAGGACGGTTTCCTGGTCAGCTCCGAGCGCGAGGCGGCGGAGACGAAATACGTCGGCATCCGCAGCCTGTACGGCAAGCAGGCGCGCGTGGTGAACCCATGGGGCACTCAGGAGATCCGGGTCCGCCGCGCGTCGGACAACGCCGTCCTCACCACCACGACCGCGAGCGAGGTCAGTTTCGCGACCGCGGCCAACACCACCTACGTCGTCGAGAGAACCGCGAAACCGCTTTCCGCGTACGCCTCGACAACGCTCACCGGCAGCGCGAACAACGGCGTCAAGGCCCTCAGCGGAACCGCCTCCACACTGGGCATCGGCAGCGCGACCGGCGGGGGCGGCGGCACGGCGCTGTTCGCACAGGCCAACAACAAATATGTCAGCGCCCCGGCCGGCGGCCCGCTGATCGCGAGCGCCACGGCGATCGGCACCACCGAGCGCTTCGACATCGTCGACCTCGGCGGCGGCAACGTCGCCCTGCGCTCCCGCGCCAACAACATGTACGTCTGCGCGGAGAACGCCGGCGCCCAGGCGCTCATCGCCAACCGCGCCTCGGCCGGTTCCTGGGAGACGTTCGCCCGGGTCGACAACGGCGACGGCACGATCAGCCTGCGGGCGACGGTCAACAACAAGTACGTGACCGCCGAGAACGCCGGCGCCGAACCGCTGATCGCCAACCGGGACGCCATCGGTCCCTGGGAGAAGTTCACCCTGGTCTCCGGCTGACGCCGGAGCGAGGACCTCGTCGTGGTGCCGCCGCCCCCCAATGGCGCCACGACGAGGTCCGGCTTCTAGCCGCGGTCAGCTCTCCTCGATGTGCCGGATCAGCTTCACCAGGCTGCGCAGCGCCGTCCGCACCCGCCGCGCCCAGCTCTCGTCGCCGAGCAGGATCAGCGCCTCGCCGCCGAGGAATGACATGCCGACCAGGGCGGCGGCATCCTCCGCGGTCAGCGGGCCGAGCCGGGCCTCCGTGCTGCTCACGGCCGCCTCCAGCACCGCCTGCCAGCTCTGCAGAAGCGCCAGCACCTGCTGGGCGACCTTGGTGTCCGACCAGCCGGCCGCGATCATCTCCTGCAGGACCCGGACGTACCCCGAGGCGATGTCGTCCTCCAGGAAGTCGCAGGCCTGCTCGTACCGCTTCCACAGCGGCGCGTCGGCCGCGTACATCCGCTGCTGCCGGTCGACCAGGCGGGTGTTCTCGTGGTCGAGCAGAGCCAGCACGAGTCCCTGCTTGCCGCCGAAGTGGTAGTGGATCTGGCTGAGTGGCACGCCCGCCGCGTCGGCGACCTTGCGCGTGGACAGCTTCGCGTACCCCTCGGCGAGCAGGCAGCCGCGCGCCGCCTCGAGGATCTGGATCGGCGTGCCGGCGGTGCGTTCGGACAACGTGTGTGGTTCCCGTCTCAAGTGACTATCGGGCTTGTCGGTCGGTCGACCGAATGCTAGCTTAGCCTACACCGGTCGGTCGACCGACCGAAAGCGCGAATCGAAGAGCAAAGGGTGGGGCATGCGGGCACGGGAGGCGGACAGCGAAGGCTTCGTCGAGTACGACGGGGTGAAGATCCACTACGAGGTGCACGGCGACGGTGGTCCGACCATCCTGCTGATGCCCAGCTGGACCATCGTCCACGCGCAGACCTGGAAGATGCAGATCCCTTACCTGGCACGGCATCACCGGGTCGTGGTCTACGACGGACCGGGCAACGGGCGCTCCGACCGGACCCTGCGACCGGAGGCCTACCACCACAAAACCCAGGTGGAGTACGCGCTGCGGGTGCTCGACGCGACCGGCACCGATCGTGCGGTCGTGGCCGCCCTGTCCATGGCGGCCCGCTGGGCGCTGGAACTCGCCGCCGACCATCCCGACCGGGTCCTGGGCATGATCACGATCGCCGGAGCGGTGCCGCTGCGCGACGCCGACACCGACGCCGACGCCACGTTTCTGGCCTCGCCGCCCGACCTGCCGCGCTCCCGCGTCCCCGAGCTCGGCCAGGACCCGGCGGAGCACTGGGCGAAGTGGAACCGGCAGTACTGGCTGGACCACTACGAGGACTTCACCACGTTCTTCTTCGGACAGTGCTTCTCCGAGCCGTTCTCCACCAAGGCGATCGAGGACGCCGTCAGCTGGGCCGGCGAGACCACGCCGCAGGTGCTGCTGGCCGAGGCCGCCTCGCCACCGCCCAGCCATGCGGAGATCGAGAACTGGAGCGCCCGGCTGCGCTGCCCGGTGCTGCACCTGCACGGCAGCGACGACCGTGTCGTTCCGTTGCGGGCCGGCGAGGAACTGGCCGAGTTGACCGGCGGGCGCCTGGTGGTGCTGGAGGGCGCCGGGCACGTGCCCGTCGCCGGCGATCCGGTGCGCTGCAACGTTCTCATCCACGAGTTCGCCGAGCGGCTGCGACCACTCCCCCTCAGGGCTCGCTGGACCCGCTGGACCAGCCGGTCCCGGCGGGTGCTCTACCTGTCCTCGCCGATCGGCCTCGGGCACGCCCGGCGGGATCTGGCGATCGCCCGCGAACTGCGCCGGCAGGTGCCCGATGTGGAGATCGACTGGCTCGCCCAGCACCCGGTCAGCCGGGCACTGGAGCATGCCGGCGAGCGGGTGCACCCGGCCAGCCGGTGGCTGGCCGGCGAGTCGGCGCACATCGAGAGCGAGGCGGGCGAACACGATCTGCACTGCTTCCAGGCGTTACGCCGGATGGACGAGATCCTGGTCGCCAACTTCATGCTCTTCCGCGACGTCGTCCGCGAGCAGGCGTACGACCTTGTCGTCGGCGACGAGGCCTGGGAGGTCGACCATTTCCTGTACGAGAACCCGGAGCTCAAGCGGTTCCAGTACGCCTGGATGACCGACTTCGTGGGCCACCTGCCGATGCCGGACGGCGGCCGGCGGGAGGCGCTGGTCGCGGCCGACTACAACGCCGAGATGCTCGAGCACGTGGCACGGTTTCCGCGCCTACGGGACCGGGCCGTCTTCGTCGGCGACCCGCAGGACATCGTGTCCGACCGGTTCGGTGCGGACCTGCCGTACATCCGCGACTGGACCGAGGCCAACTACACCTTCGCCGGGTACGTCACCGGGTTCGACCCGGCGCCGTACGCCGACCGCGCCGCGCTGCGTGAGCAACTCGGGTACCGCCCCGACGAGCAGGTGTGCGTGGTGACCGTGGGCGGCGCGGGCGTCGGAGGTCACCTGCTGCGCAAGGTGGTCGACGCGTACCCGGTGATCGCCAAGCGGGTGCCGGGGCTGCGCATGGTGGTGGTCACCGGGCCCCGCATCGACCCGGCATCCCTGCCCGCAGCTCCCGGGCTGGAGGTACGCGGGTACGTGCCCGACCTGTACCGCCACCTGGCGGCCAGTGATCTCGCGATCGTCCAGGGCGGACTGACCACGTGCATGGAGCTGACCGCCACCGGGCGGCCGTTCGTGTACATCCCGCTCCGCCACCACTACGAGCAGAACTTCCATGTGGCGCACCGGTTGCGCCGCTACGGCGCCGGGCGCCGGCTCGACTACGCCGACATCACGCCCGACCGTCTGGCCGAGGTGGTGGCGGCCGAGATCGGCACCAGCCCGGCGTACCAGCCGGTCGCCACCGACGGCGCCGCGCGCGCCGCCACCCTCCTGTCCGAACTGTTGTGACTCCCGTACACATCGAAAGGTTGACCATGAATCCCGAACTGATCGAACAGAACGCGAACCGCCTGCTCGGCGCGATGATCGGCGCGGCCACCACGGCCATGGTGGCGGTCGGCGACCAACTCGGGCTGTACCGGGCACTGGCCGCGGGCGGCCCGGCCACCCCGGAGGAGCTGGCCGCCCGCACCGGCACGACGGCCCGCTACCTGAAGGAGTGGCTGTCCCAGCAGACCGCGGCCGGATTCCTCACGTACCAGCCGGAGGATGGGCGCTACGCACTGCCCGCCGAGGCGGCCGCGGTGCTCGCCGTCGAGGCCTCGCCGGCTTTCCTGGCCGGGGGCGCCACCATCACCCGCGGTTGGTTCGCCGGCATCGACCGGCTCACCGCGGCCTTCCGTACCGGCGAAGGAATTGCCTGGGACCAGCAGGACCCGGCGGTCTTCGAGGGCACCGAGCGGTTCTTCCGCCCCGGTTACGCCGCCAACCTCACCACCGAGTGGGTCCCCGCGCTGCCCGGGGTCGCCGAGCGGCTCGCCGCCGGTGGCCGGATCGCCGACGTCGGCTGCGGTCATGGTGTGGCGGCCATCCTGCTGGCCGGCGCCTACCCGCGGGCTAGCGTCCACGGCTACGACTTCCACGACCGCTCGATCCAGGTCGCTCGGCAGCGCGCCGCCGAGGCCGGCCTCGCCGACCGCGTCCAGTTCGAGACGCTCGACGCCGTCAGCTACCCGGCCGACGGTTTCGACCTGATCTGCCTGCTGGACACCCTCCACGACCTCGGTGACCCGGCCGCCGCGCTGGCCCACGCCCGCAAGGCTCTCGCCCCCGACGGCACCGTCCTGGTCGTCGAGCCGAACGCGGCCGACGACTACGCGACGAACCTGGCCAACCCGTTGGCCGCGCTCAGCTACGCCGCGTCCACGTTCCAGTGCACGCCGGCCGCCCTGGCCCAGCCCGGCGGCGTCGCGCTCGGCGCCCAGGCCGGCCCGGACGTGGTGCGCCACCTGGCCGAGGGCGCCGGCTTCAGCCGGTTCCGGAAGGTCACCGAGAACCCGGTCAACGTGGTCCTCGAACTCCGGCCGTGACCGTCTTCATCCCGGTCGTCCGGCAGTGGTTTCCCAGCGGGGTCTGCGTCGTTCGCACACCCGCCCAGCAAACCGGCAACGGCAATCCCGGCCGCGTCAGGGGTGCCGACCGGCGGGCACTGTCTGAGGTGTGAACGCGGCGGCGAATTCGTGGGTGAAGGCTGTTATGTCGCGGGCGGGCCGTCCGAGGATCACCCGGACGTCGTCGGTGGCACGCTCGAAGCCGCCGGCGCGGATGACACCGAAGACGCCGGCCAGGTGGGCGGCGAGCCAGTCCGGCAGGGCCGCTCCCTCGAACCGTGTGCGGGCCTGCTCCTCGGTCAGGTCGACCGAGCCGACGGGGCGCCCGGTCGCGTCCGTGAGCGCCACCGCCACGTCCGCGAACGAGATCGGCGACGGTCCGGTCAGGTCGTACCTCTGCTCCACATGCCCGTCGGTGACCAGGGTGATCGCGGCGACCGCGGCCACGTCGCGAATGTCGATCATTGCTACTCGCCGGCCGGCGGTGGGCGCGTACAGCATGCCGGTTTGTGCGACGCCGCCGGCGATCATGAGAAGGTTGGTCATGAAGAAGGCGGGCCGGAGTATCACCGCCGGTATCCCCGATCGGATCAGGTGCGCCTCGATCTCGCCGTGCCAGCGGTAGGCGGGCAACGCCGACTCCGGATCGGCGTGCATGGCCGAGAGCTTCACGATCCGCTCGACGCCCGCCTCGGCGGCGATGTCGATCACCGCGGACTCGTGTGCGACCTTGCGAGGACCGTCCGCGGCGCAGAGGTACACCCGGTCGACACCTTTCATCGCGCGCCGCAGCGACGCGGGGTCGTCGAAGTCGCCCACCGCAACTTCGACATCGCCGAGTACGGCCACGGCCGCCCCCGGATCACGGACGAAAGCGCGGACGTCCGCCGCGCGGGACTGCAACTCTCGGACGACGTGGGCGCCGACGGTGCCCGTCGCGCCGGTGACCAGGGTGCGGGTCATGGGATTTCCTTTCGATCGGGCGCCGGCGGGATGGTGTGGCCGAGGTGGAAGACGTTGGCCGGGTCCCAGGCGCGCTTGATGGCGGTCAGCCGGGCGTAGTTCTCCGCGGTGAACGCCGTGCGGGTCTTCGTGTGGTCGGTGAGCAGGTTCAGAAACGAACCGCCGGTCGCGTACGGACGCAGCCGGTCGACGAGGCGGTCGAGAGTCGCGTCGGCGGCAGTACGGTCGGCCGACAGATAGGGGGCAACGGCGAGGACCGAGAACGGCACGTCGCGGTGCCCGGCCGGGCCGGCGTCCGGGCCGGGATCGGCCATCGCTCCGCCCCAGTGCCGCACCTCGACGAAGGCGAGCGGGGAATCGGCGGCGCCGGCCTCGACGATCGCGTGCAGTGCGTCGTCGGGCAACGCGCGGAACATCTCGATCTCCTGACGGTTGGCCATCGGCGGCGCGTCCGGGCCGTTGGTGGCGTCGCTGGCATCCGGGAACTCGCGTACGCCGAACGCGTCGAGCAGCGGTGGCCCGGCCGCCTCGAGCAGCGGGGCGAGAACCTGGCGGCCGTTTTCGCCGTGGTGGAAGGCCCGGATAGCCAGTACCCGCTTGCCCCGCAGCGGTTCGGGAAACAGTGGTGACGGCGGGAGGCGAATCAGCAACACCGCGGTGTTCATGGCCTCGGGCTCGTCGAGGGCCCACTGCCGATAGGCGGCGAGGGTGTCAAACGCGCGCTCCGCCGGGTAGACCGACATGCCGCAGTAAACCCGGCTCACCGGGTAGAGGCGGAACTCCAGCGACGTGACGACACCGAAGTTCCCGCCGCCGCCGCGCAGGGCCCAGAACAGGTCGGGGTGCTGCCGCGCGGTCGTGGTCAGCGCGACGCCGTCCGCGGTGACGAGGTCGGCGCTGACGACGCTGTCGGCGGCGAACCCGAACGTCCGTGACAGCCACGACTGCCCGCCGCCGAGCGTGTATCCGGTCACCCCGACCGTGCCGCAGCGGCCCGCGAGCCCGGCCAGGCCGTACCGGGCGGCGGCGCGGTTCACGTCCGCCCACACCGCGCCCGGGCCGACCCGCGCGATTCGGCGTACCGGGTCGATCTGGATGTCATTCAGCGCGGTCGTTTTGAGCAACAGGGCGCCGTCGGCGGGGACGACGGTGCCATGGCCGGTCGCCTGCACCGCAAATTCAAGATCATTTTCCCGTACGGCGAGAACCGCGGCCCGCACATCGGCGGCCGACGCGGCGGCCGCAACGATCGCCGGGCGGGACT
This sequence comes from Paractinoplanes globisporus DSM 43857, assembly GCF_000379645.1. Lineage (GTDB taxonomy): Bacteria > Actinomycetota > Actinomycetes > Mycobacteriales > Micromonosporaceae > Actinoplanes > Actinoplanes globisporus. Next base: position 12,314 of record NZ_KB903303.1, on the reverse strand, counting down.
CAAAAGTGCGGTGCCAGCCGAGCCGGTGCTCGTCGTAGCCTGCGTCGCCGGGCCGGAAGAGGGCTCCACCGAACCGCCGCCGCAGATCTGAGTCGTACATGGTCATGGGCTTGAAGTTAGGCAGCGCCCGGCCGGAAACGGATGTGCTCCGGATGTGGTCCTACGCTGAGCCTGTGATTGTTCGGGTGCTCGGGACCGCGGGCGTCCATGCCCCCGGCGGCGCCGCGCCCCGATTGGAGCGCAAGGCGCGCGAGCTGCTGAGCATCCTGACCGTCCGCGCTCCCGCCGCCGTAAGCCTGGACGAGCTGGCCGCGCTGCTCTGGGACGACCCACCGCCCGCGGCCGTCAAGACGCTGCGCGCTCATCTGTCCCGGATCCGGTCCGCCCTGCAGGCCGCCGAGCCCGGCGCCGACGTCGAGCGGGTCGGCCGCGACGGGTACCGCCTGGCCCTCCCGCCCGACCACACCGACGTCGGCCGCATCGCCGCCGCCCGAGCCCGGGCCCGCCGCCTGCTCGCCGACGGGCGGCCCGACAGCGCCGCCGCCGTACTGGCCGAGGCTCGCGCGCTGTGGTGGGGCGAGCCCGAACTGCCGGACACGGTCGCGTCCGCGGCGTTGCGGCAGGGCTGGCGCCAGGAGCGGCGGCTTCTCGTGCAGGAGCACCTCAGCTGCCTCGCGGCCGGCGGCGACCCCGGCTCGGCCCTGGGCGAGCTGGAGCAGCTGACCGCGGCCGACCCGCTCGACGAACCGTTCTGGGTGCTCCTGGTGCGCGCTCTGCACCGGACCGGCCGGCAGACCGAGGCGCTGCGGGCCGCGGCCGCCGCCCGGGCCGCGCTCGTCGAGGTCGGTCTCGACCCGTCCGCCGCCCTACGCGAGGCCCAGGCCGAGGTGCTGCGGCCGGCCCCGCCACCGCCCGACGCCGCCCCGGCCCCGGCCGTCGCGGTGACGGTGCGCTACGCCACCGGCAGCGACGGCTCGACGGCGTACACCCGTCTGTCCGATCGCGGCCGCGACCTCGTGGTGCTCAACCCGGCGATGCTCACCATCGACGGCCTGCTCGACGGCGCGTACGCCCGGGCGGCGCTGGCGGCCCTCGCCGAGCACACCGCCGTCGTGTGCCTCGACCGGTCCGGGATCGGGCTCTCGGACCCGCTCGACCCCCGGCGGGCGCCGCTGGACCAATGGGTCGCCGACCTGCGCCGGGTTCTCGACGCGCTCGCGATCGCCCGGGCCGACCTGTTCGCCAACTTCGACACCGGGCTCGTCGCGCTCGAATTCGCCGCACGGTACCCGGAACGGGTGGGCTCACTGGTGCTGGCACAGTGCTATCCGCGATACACCCGGAGCGCCGATTACCCGTACGGGCTGGACCGCAGCACCGCCGAAACTCTGATCCGCGACACCGTGTCGCCCGCGGACCCCGCTCAGGGCGTGGACTCGGTCGCCCAGGCCGCCCCGAGCGTCGCCGCCGACGAGAGCTTCCGGCAGTGGTGGAACCGCCTGGGCCGGCGCGCCGCCGGGCCCGCGGTCGCCACCACGATCCGCACCGTCGCCACGGGCACCGACCTGCGTCACCGCCTGCCCGACGTGACCGCGCCGACGCTGGTGCTGCACCGCCGCAACTGCTTCAACGTCGACGTCGGGCACGCGTCCTATCTGGCCGCCCATCTGCCGCAAGCTCGCCTGCAGACCACGGCCGGCACCGACGCGCTGTGGTTCACCGACTCGGACGAGTTGCTGCGGCACGCCATCGGCTTCCTCACCGCGCCGGGCTAGTGGGCCGGATTGCGGCGGGCGAGCCGCTTGGCCCGGGCCATCCGCCACAGGTACGCCGGAGTGGGCGGGACCCAGCCGAGTTGCGTGGCCAAGCCGAGATCGTCCCGGTTGGCCCAGTGCTCGACGACCTGGCCGTCCTTCATGCGGAACCAGTGGCTGTGCGTGATCGCGAACGTGCGGCCGGTCGACGGGAACGCCTGGGCCACCTCGCCCCGCTCGTCGTACGCCACGAACGGGCCGACCTGGCGCCCCGACATGGTGCAGTGCACGGCGATCAGGTCGCCGTCGGCCACCGTGTCATGGACGTCGAAGCTCAGATCCGCGAACGCGGCTCGTAGCCAGCGGGCGGTGGCCGCGAACGCGGCCGGTCCCCGTCCCCGGCAGGCCGGCGGCTCGTCCTTCGCCTCCCGGTTGACCGCTTCCGGGTGCACGACCTCGGTCAGATCGTCGAGGTCGCCGGAAGCCATGATCGTCATGGAGCGAACGCAGATGCCTGCGTCGATGGTACGCATGATGCCTCCTCCAGAGATATCAGATACAGTTGAAGAGTATTCGATACAGCAGGACGGTAAACAATGCCTCGTCGCGTTTACGACAACACCCGCCGGGCCGAGCAGGCGCGGCTCACCCGCCGCGGCATCCTCGACGCCGCCCGGGAGCTGCTCGTCGATCGCGGCCCCGCGGCGGTCACCATGCGCGACGTGGCCGCGCACGCCGGCGTCTCCGTCGAGACGGTCTACAAGACGTTCGGCACCAAGGCGGCGCTGATCAAAGACGTGTACGACGTCACGCTCGCCGGCGACGACGAGCCCATCCCGATGATCGACCGCCCCGAGATCCAGGCGGTGTTCGCCGCGTCCGACCCCCGGGACAAGATCGCCCGCTACGCCACCACCGCCCGCCTGGTCGGCGAACGGGTGGGCCCGCTGCTGGCGAAACTGCTCGCCGGCGCGCGCGGCGGCGACCCCGACCTGTCGCGGTTCCGCGAGACCATCAACCAGGAGCGCATGGCCGGCGCCGGCGGCTTTGTGCGCCACCTGGCGGTAACCGGCGGCCTGCGTGCCGACCTCGATCCCGACCGGGCCACCGACATCGTCTGGACGCTGATCTCGCCCGAGGTCTACGAGCTGCTCGTGAGCGATCGAGGCTGGTCCCCCGACGAGTACGAGCAGTGGCTGACCCGAACGCTGACCGACTCTCTCACCACGCGCTAGCCGGGCTCACCGTGTTTGCGCGAGGCGGGCCCGGTGTCGACGTACCGCGGCGCGGTTGGCGCACCGGACGCTGCAGTATCGCTGGCGGCCGTTGCGGGTGATGTCGACCACCACGTTGCGGCACGGGTCGCTCGGGTCGGTCCCGGCGTCGCATCGATGGAGCCGGTGCATGCCGCGCGTGGTCAGATGCAGCGCGGTGCCCACGCTGATGACGGCTTCCAGGACGTGCGGGAGACCCTGATCCTCGTCGCGGTAGTGGAGGTGCCAGCCCTCATTGTCATGATCGGTCAGCCGTGGGTAGGCGGCGGCCGCCGCGAGGTGCTGGTTGAGCAGGTCGGCGCGCCGACGCGGCATGCCTTCGTCGACGACTTCCAGCCAGTTGTCGATCACCGCGCGGACACCGGCATGGTCGCTTGGTCGTGCCTTCGCAAAGGGCATCTGCATCCCGTACGCGCTCGTCCGGTCGACGATGCCCGCGCGGTCCTCGGGCCAGTCGTTCGCGAGCGACGCGGCGAGGAGGACCGCGTACTCGCCGTAAGGGTTGAGATGCATAAGGACATTACAGCATGCTGGAGGTTGATTTCGGCGAGAGGAACGGATCGTGACGGTGCTGGGTAATGGGGTCTCGTGGGGTGCGGTGGGCGGGATGGCGCTGGCGGCGCTGGTGATGGTGCTCACGCCGGGACCGAACATGATCTATCTCGTCTCGCGCAGCATCGCACAGGGCCGGGTTGCCGGCATCGTCTCGCTGGCCGGCACGGGCGTCGGGTTCCTGGTGTACATGACGATGGCGAACCTGGGGCTGGGGGTCGTCTTCGTGGTGGTTCCCTGGCTGTACATCGGGCTCAAGGCGGCCGGCGTGCTCTACCTCGCCTGGCTCGCGTTCAAGACGCTCCGCCCGGGAGGAGCGGGCTTGTTCGAAGCGCGCCCGCTCGCGCACGACTCGCATGGCAAGCTGTTCCGGATGGGCTTGCTCACCAACCTGCTCAACCCGAAGACCGCCGTGATGTACCTGGCGCTCATCCCGCAGTTCATCGACCCGGCACACGGCAGCACCACCGCGCAAGGATTCACGCTCGGCGCCCTCCAGATCACCGTCAGCATGATCGTCAACGCCTCGATCGTGCTCGCCGCCGCGACGATCGCGGGCTTCCTCGCGATCCGGCCGTCCTGGATCAAGTGGCAACGGCGCATCACGGGCAGCCTCCTCGGCGCGGTCGCAGTTCTGCTGGCCAGGGAAGTCCCTCAGGCCGCTCGGCCGTAGCCAGGCCCGATCCGTACGGAGGTAGTAATGAAGGCAATCGTCGCGACGAACCGGGCCGCGGAAGCAGCCGGGATCGCCCTCACGGAGCGACCCGAGCCGACCCCGGCGATCAACGACGTCGTCGTCGAAGTCCACGCGTCCGGCTTCGTGCCCGCGGAGTGGGAGTGGCCCTCGACGTGGGTCGACCGCTCCGGTCACGATCGAGTCCAGCCGATCATCGGCCACGAGTTCGCCGGCGTGGTCTCCGCCCTCGGCTACGGCACGACGGGACTCTCGCCAGGCCAGCGGGTCTTCGGGATCACCGACTGGCACCGCGACGGAACCCTGGCCGAGTACGCGGCCGTGGAGGCACGCAACCTCGCGCCGCTGCCGGGCAACGTCGATTTCACGGTCGGTGCGAGCCTGCCGATCTCCGGCCTGACCGCCTGGCAGGGCCTGTTCCAGCACGGTCGCCTGCAGGCCGGACAGAGCGTCCTCGTACACGGCAGCGCCGGCGCGGTCGGGTCGGTGGTGACGCAGCTGGCCCGAGAGTTCGGCGCCTACGTCATCGGAACCGGGCGCGCGGCGGACCGCCAGGCTGCACTCGACTTCGGCGCGAACGAGTTCCTGGACCTGGACCACGAGAATCTCGACGACATCGGCGGCGTCGACCTGGTCTTCGACGTCATCGGCGGCGACATCCAAAGACGCTCGGCGAGCATCATCCGCCCGGGCGGCACGCTGGTGTCGGTGGTAGGGCCGGCCGAGGCTCGCCCCGTCGACGGTCTCACCGTCGACTTCGTAGTCGAGTCCGTTCCGACCCAGCTGGCAGAGATCGTCGACCGAGTGCGGGACGGACGCCTTCGCACCCACATCGGCACCGTCGCAACCCTCGACGACGCCGTCCCCGCGCTCAACCCAACCGACCGACGCAAGGGCAAGACCGTCATTCGAGTACGCCCCTGAGCGCTCTGAAAGCCAGTTGACCTGCCGACACGGCGTTGAGCAAGAACAGTCGAGCGGTCGACGGTCAGCTGGCAATGCGTCGCCGCGCGAACGCCGTCAGAGCTCAGGGATGTCGGAGGCGGCGGCGCGGGCACGACGTCGCCGTGCCCGCGCAAGCAGGACGAAGGCGCTGGAGCCGATCACGGCGATGCCACCGGCGGTCACGGCCCAGGCCGTGCGCGTGGCATTCGCCGTGAAGCCAGTGTCCTCGATATTCGGTAGTGCGCCAGCCGTGAGGCTAGGGGTCGGATCCGTCTCCGGTGCTGCCTGCATCGCCGCGGGTTCGCTCGCGCTCGTTGTCCCGACCCGGCTCGGCGGCGGTGAAGCGGTTCGCCGAGCGGCCGGTGACCGACCCGTACTCGTCGGGGTCCGGGTGGCGCTGGGCTTGGATGACGGCTTGGCGGTTCCCAGGATGGAGATGTGGAAGTACAGGTCCACGTCGTCCGTGCCGCCCTTGCGGTCCAACGCCTCGTAGAAACTGAAGGTGCCCATCTCCCATTCGGGGTGTGGCACCGTTTTAACGATCTTGTAGCGGAGGACGACCGTCTGGGACTTGCCCACCGCCAGCGGCCCCGGGCTGGAGCAGTACTGCCCGCCGTCCGGATCCGGCCGACAGCCGGTACCCGCGGCGAACCTGGTGCCTTCCTGGGTCTGCACACCGGTCAGCGCCCATTCCGGCTCTACGGCCGGACCGTGGTTGGTGACCGTTACCCGGATGCTGACCGTGTCACCGACGTGCCCCTTGGCGTCCGTCGTGGACACCGACAGGTGCGTTGAACCCTCGACAGCGCGGGCCGAGGCCGGGAGCGGCGCCGAGACGAGCAACAACACGGCCACAGACATCAGCCCGCCCGACGCCCACATCCGCGGTACCTCCCGACAGCCCCGTCCCATCAGCGGGAGAGCATACCGATCGATCGGTCCATCCGATCTTCCTCTCCCCGGCCACTGCCGTCGGCGCGAGCGTGCATCGACACCGCAACCGGGGCGGCGGGCACTTCCGGCGAGTCATGCGGCTCGCAGAAGTCCTGTCACCGCTGGGTTCACGCCGCCAGGGGCCAGCCGTATTAGTGTCGCGCGAAGGGCTGGTGCACCGCGTCAGCTACCGCCGGCTCACTCCTCGGCGGATCCGCCACCCCGCCACCGGAGCGGGTAGGACGACATCCACGCCTCGCGATCCACCTCGAGTGTCTCGCGAAATATCGATCGGAGCTGGATGGTCATGCCATCCGCCGCTGTGGTGGTCGGCGCACCGGGCCACCAGCGTTCGACGGTGTCGATCGCCTCGACGACCTGCTCTGCCAGCGGAGCCGAGCTCAGCGAGCGGCAGGCGTCGGTCACGGTAGCCAGGAGGACCGGACGGCCGAGCTGGCCGGCGTCGATGATCGCGCGGCGCCAGTCGGCTACGTCGCGCGTCCGCTGGGCGATCGCGGTGTGCACCGACAGCCGCTCCGGGTGTGCGCGGATCATGGCGGCGATACGGCGCAGTTCGTCGAGGAGTTCGGCCGGTAGCAGCGGGACCAGCGTGATGGCGCGGCGTGACCGCTGTTCGTCGTCGAGCTCGCCTGCTATGCGGTCCAGTGCTCGGCGGGCTATCTCCTCCGTCTGCTGACGCGTCAGGTGTGGCAGGAGACGGGCGTCGAGGTGGGTCGCGGTCGACGGGCGGAATGCCTGGACGGCTTGGGCGACAAGCGCGTCGCGGTGCTCCGGATCGGCGTGAACGGCCAGGTCGAGCAGCAGGCCGGCGTCGTCTGGCACAAGGCTCGCGACCCGTACCCGCTGGTACGGAGAGAGCGCCCCCACGACCGAGGCTATGACGGCGTGCTTTCCCTGCCCCTCGAGTGGTCCCTGGTCGTCCTGCATCGCCTCCAGCCGGTCGAGCAGGGTGTCCAGCAGTTCGTGCCGCCGGTTCCCGGAAAGGTGGTGGGCTACGCAGATCAGCCGCCGGACGGCTGCGTCCGGGTCTCTGTCGTACCCGTCCACGAGTGCGGGCGGCCGGTCCGGGCCGAGCAGATCCCGGATCTCTGTCTCAGTCAGGGGTTCGCGGTCCGGCTCAGGGACGTATCGGGTTGCGTCGGCAAAGGCCAGCTCGATGCGGCAGTAGGTGGCGTCGTCGTGGTTGTGTGGGGCGCATGCGGCGGCAAGGGCCGTACGCAGCAGGCTGGGCCTCGATACCGAAGGCAGGTATCGGACGAGGACAGTGAGCACGGCCGCGTACCGGCAGGCATCCAGAGCGGGCTGCGCCATCCGCACCGCCCGTTTGAACACGTCGTCCGGTAGTGCCAGGTCCGGAAACGCTGACGGCGGAACGGCTCGGTGCAGGTTGCTGAGCTGCTCGGCCAAGAAGGCGGCACCCAGCAGCTGTGCAGGATCCGCTGTCTGTCCGGCCAGCTCGGCCAGGTCGAACGGCTCGGTTTTCATCTCCCGGGCCGCGGCCAGGGAACGGTCGTGGATCACCGCCCGGCGCGGCAGGTGATCGTGGACCGCGAGGGCCGTCAGCGCCGCCACCCGGGCCTCGGCACCGGCGTCGTCCGCAATGAGGCGTTCCGCCGTGCCGAGGTGCTCCGCGGGGAGGTGCTCGGCGAGGTCAGCGACGAGAGCGGCCCGCAAGTCGGCGTCGTCGAGCTGCTCAATCTCGGCAAGTACGTGCGGATACCGGTCGGTGGGCAGCAGCGGTGCGAGCCGGGCGAAGGCTCTTGCGCGATCAGCGGGCGAGTCGAGGGCCTGGAGCCGGTCCACCGCCCGGTGCAGCAGGCCGGTGGGCAGGAGGGGCGCTAGGTCTTCCAACAGCTCCGTCCGGCGGTCGGGATCGTCTGTCGCGCACACAAGGTCGAGCACGGCGGCGAGTCGGCAAGCCGGCAGGAAGGGCGCCAGTGCGACGGCTGCCCCTGCCTTGCCGGCGTGTGCGTCGAGCAGCTGCTCGGCAAGCTCGGGGCGTGGCCGCAGTGCCGCGATAAACGGCGGTGTCCCGGCCCTGATCGTCACCTGGAGCACGAGTTCGTCGCCCGGTTCGATCCCGAATGCGAGCGCCACCTGCAGCGCTCTCTCCTCGAGACCCGGTCTTGACGCCAGGACGTGGAACAGGCCGGACGGCTGCGGGTGCGCCGGTGGGTCGACCTCCGAACGCAGCTCCCGCAGGGCCGTCCAGGCGTTCGCCAAGAGCACAGCGCGCTCGTCCTCGGCCGCGACGTCGAGCAGAGCGCAGGCCACCCGAAGTCTGACTCCGGGATGCATCGATGCCGTGGCCGCCCGCAGGGTCAACCGCAACGCCGGGATCTCGCGCGCCGCCACCAGTAGGGGCTCAATGTGGGGCCGGGTAGCCCGGAGGTGGGCATCGGCCTGTTCGGGCAGGTACCGCGCCAGCCGCGCCATGATCCAGTTCAGCAGGTCGCGGCGCAGGGATTCCGGGTGCAGCTGTTCGAACAATGCCGCCCGCTCGCCGACGGGAACACACGGGATCAGCGCGGCGATGGCCCATGCCCGGTCCGTCTCGCGGGGAACGGCGGCCGCCGCGTGCTTGGCCTGGTTCGTCCGCACGGCGCGCTCCGGCCCGGCGGACTCGGGGAGCCGCAGCAGCGCGCTCAGCGCCCTTGCCCGGGCGGCGCGGGGGCTGATTGTGGAGGCGTACGACCAGGCTTTCTCGAACGGCCATGCGCCACGGTGGACCAAGGCTGCCAGCAGTGGGTGGGCGATCGTGGCCGCGATGCCGACGACGGAGGCGCGGATCAGTGCGTACCGCACCTCTCGCGCGATGTCGGCGGCATCCTGCGCCAGGCGGGCGGCCCGGTCCACGTCGGCGATGAACTCGGCGATCGAGCCGGCCGCGTCGTGCGCCGCGAACCAGGTGCTGCGGTTGCCTTCTTCCGCCGCGAGCAAGTCGTGCAACAGGTCGGCCCGCCCGGCTTGTTCCAAGTGATGGGCCAGGTGCGCACGGGCGTAGCGGTCGATGCCGCTGAGGTCGTCCAGGTAGCCGGTTGCCAGGTGTTCGTGAAGGGCGGGTAGGCGGTCGCCGGTGCGGGTGAGCGCGTACTTCGACAGCAGGTCGTGCAGGGAGAACTCGTCGGTAGCGCGGTCGTAGGTCAACAACGATCGTCGGGCCAGACGCCGGACGAGTACGCTGGCGTTCCGGCCGCCCCACAGCCGGGCTGCTACGGCGACCGGGATCGCGCCCCGGCCGTCGAAGACCGCCAGCTCCTCGTAGCGGGCGCGCTCGTCGTCGGTGAGCATGCCGGCCGCCACCTCGAAGGCGGCGAGCAGCGTGCGGTGCGGATAGCCGCGGAACGCCTTCTCCAGGTGGTCCAGCTGCGCCGACTCGAGCAGCTGCACGATGTCGGCCCAGTCGTACTCGTCGTTGACCATGGCTCCGCAGATCGCCAGCGCGAGCGGGAGCCCGGCGCAGCGGTCAAGGACCGTCTCGGCCTCGGGTGGCAGCTCGTCTTGCCGGGCGTAGCGGCCGAGTAGCTCGCGGGCCGCCGGGCGGTCCAGCGGTTCCAGGGTGAACCGGTGGCTGCCGACGGGGAGCAGGTCGCGATCGGTGGTGGTGACCAGCAGAGCGCCCGCCGGCCCGAGGACGCCGGCCACGTCGAGCTGCTCGAACAAGGTTACGTTGTCGACGACGACTAGGCAGGTGGCCTGCCGGAGGCCGTCCACGGCGGCGGCCTGCCGGTCGAGGTCAGCGCGCAGCAGGTCGGGGGTCCGGGCACCGCGTGCGTCCAGCCAGAACACCCCGTCCGGGAACGCTCGTGCGACCCGGGTGTCAGTCGCGATTCGGTGCGCCGACACCGTCTTGCCGACGCCGCTCATACCGGCCAGCGAGACCAGCCGGTGCGGCTCGCCGGGCGTGCACAGCAGGTCGATGACCTGCTCCTCCACCTCGTCGCGCGGCGTCAGCAGATCGGTCGGTGGCGGCAACGGCAGGGTGGACCCGGCGGGTGCAGCGGGTGCGGCGCCTCGACGGGAAGGCCGGGACTTGGCGGCGTCGAACATCTGCCGCCAGGTGTTCAGATCCGGCACGCTCCCTTCCGGGAGGCGCTGGATCAGGACGTCGAGCACCTCTTTTAGCTGCTGCCAATGCACGGGCTGCCGGGGGTGATTCGTGGAGCGCCATGAGCTGACCGTCCGACCCCTGATGGCCATGGTCGCGGTACGGTTCCGGACTCCGGGCTCCCGCACGGTGTTTCTGTCGAGCCGCAAGTTGGCGAGCGAGGCGATGTTGTTGTTCGTCAGGCTGGTCCTGCGGACGAGGGCGTCCAGATCGCGGGCCAACCGCTGCCTGGGGGTCAGCTGATCACCCGTCACCGCGCTCCTCACCTTCCGATGCGGATCCGCATCGGAACGCTGCGGAAAGCCCTTTACCTGCGAAAACAACGATCCACGGTGGAGCTGCTCCGGTTCACAGCGGCCAATGGCACCCGCGTGCTCGTACCGTGCGGGCCGCCGATCAGGAGTGTGTCATGTCCGTCCGTACCATTCTGTTCCTCCTTGTCCTCGCCGTCATTTTCCTCGTCGGGCTCCTCGTCGCGGCCGTGGCGTTGTTGCTTGGCCACGTGCGGGGCCTCCACCCGGCCCTCTCGATCGCCGCGGCGGCGGGTGCGTTCGCGGCGACGGTCTCCCTGGAGATCGGCGTCGCGGCCCTCGGCTACACCGTCCTGTTCTGACATCAGTGGCGGATCGTGTCCAGGACGACGGTTTTCTCCACGACGCCGCCGTCCTGGCCGGTGACGGTGCCGCGGATCGGCACCGCGTCTGCGGCAGCACGCGGCGCACCTTCCGAAGCGGAGGGGTCGCCGGCCTCTGCGGGCATCCCGTCGCGCAGGCTGCAGCCGCCCGGCCGCCCCCCGCCTGGTCCAGGTGGAGCAACCCCACCGTCTGACCGACCTGGACCAGGCGGGCGCGGTCTGGCTGCCTCCCGGTGTGCGACAGATAACCGCCAGGGTCCGGGCATCCCCGAGTCGCCAGAGTCCAGGGGCAGAGCCCTGGGGGCCGGAGGCATTTCCCGGGTCGTAGGGCCGGAGGCCCGAGAGCGCGCTCGTCAGGGCCGCTCACCGGGCGCACATCGGGGCCGCCCTAGACGAGTAAGTCCTAACTCGGCTAGGCGGACGACTAGTAGGCGGATGCTATTTACACCTGTGTAGGAGAAGGGTGTCGATGATCTGTTTGTGACGACAGACATCAACACCCTTCTCACCGCACTGTACGTGAAGATCGACGACTGGCTCGTACGGCCTCGCCGCGCTGGGCGTCCACCGAAGCTCTCCGACGCTGAACTGCTGACCATCGCGGTTGCCCAAGCCTTGCTCGGTATCCGCTCCGAGGCCCGCTGGCTGCGGTTGCTGCCCGCCCATCTACCAGGTGCATTCCCGTACCTGCCCAGCCAGTCGGGCTACAACAAACGTCTGCGTGGCGCTCTACCCTTGCTCAAGCAGGTGATCCGCCTGCTCGCAGCGGACACCGATCTGTGGCACGACGACGTCTGGGTCACCGACTCCACCCCCGTCGAGTGCGGCCGATCCCGGCCCACCGCCAAACGTTCGGACCTGGCCGGCTGGGCCGGTTACGGCTACTGCTCGTCACACTCGCGCTTCTTCTGGGGCCTGCGCCTGCACCTGATCTGCACACCGTCCGGGCTCCCGATCGCCTGGACCCTGGCAACCCCGAAGACCGACGAACGCCACATCCTGACTGCCGCCCTGGAAGACGACCCCGCCCTGCTGTCCGGCCGGCATGGGCAACTGATCATCGCGGACAAGGGCTACGTCTCCGCTGAACTCGACCGGTGGCTGACCGACCGCGGGATCCGGCTGCTGCGCCCGTCTTACCGCAACCGAACCCCACACCCTGGCGAGCACCTGCTCAAACCCATCCGCCAGCTGATCGAGTCGGTCAACGACACGTTGAAAGGCCAGCTCGACCTCGAACTGCACGGCGGCCGCAGTATCGAAGGCGTCGGCGCCCGCATCGCTCAACGCCTACTCGCCATGACCGCCGCGATCTGGCACAACCGCGCTACCGGACAACCTTTGACCAGGTCATTGATCGCCTACGACCACTAACCCAAGTTGGGACTTACTCGTCTAG
>NZ_KB903302.1 GCF_000379645.1 Paractinoplanes globisporus DSM 43857 | reverse complement strand
CGCCCCACGCCCCAGCCTGCCCACGCCCCAGCCTGCCTATCCGCCGCCCGACCCGCCCATGCCCAGCCCATCAGACCGCCGCCCGACGCGCCCACGTCACCAGAACCCACTTCAGGAGGGATATGCCCGAAGGCCATGCCGGGCGATGACGCGCCACCGCCCGCCACGCATCATCCGCAGCGGATGAGATCCGCCGCCGAGGCCCTCAGAGGGCCAGCCAGAGAACGGCTCGGAACGCGCGCACGGCGCGATGAGGGGGAATGGGGCGAGAGGCCGGGCCGGTGGCGGGCCACAGGGCGACAGTCCCGGGAAAGCGCGCGCGGCGGCATGGGCAGGCGACCGGCGGCGATTTGGGTGATCGCGTGGGGCATCGAGAAACGGCGATGGCGGCCTAGGGGCCGCCATCTGCCGGGCGCTGGGCTTGGTGGGTCGGCGCGCGGTGGGTGGTTAGCGGTGGCCTTCCGGGCGCTGGCGCCAGCGGTCTTCCAGCCTGTCGATCAGTCCGGCCTTGCGGGTCTGTCGGGTGCGGCGGCTGGTGGTGCCGCCGACGGCGTGGAGGTCGGGAGCGTTGCCTCGGCGACGGGACTGCATCGCGAAGGCGGCTGAGCCGAGCATCACCACGAAGCCGGCCACGCCCAGCGGCGTGTTGCCGATGACGGTTCCGAGGACGACTAGGCCTAGACCAACAATGATCACGAAGGCGGCGACCAGAAGCCGGCGCCGTGCGTGGAAACGCGGGTCGTTGGCCCGCACAGCCGAGGCGAACTTGGGGTCCTCGGCAAGCGACCGCTCGATCTGATCGAACAGCCGCTGCTCGTGCTCCGAGAGCGGCACGGCATTCCTCCCCGGGCGCAGATCCCGATCCCGAAGCGGGTCGGGGTGAATCAAGGTAGGTGGCGCGGGACAGCCGTCGGCTGCCTTACCGACCAAGTCTACGAGGGGGTGGGCGGCTCGGAAAGCGGGACGACCGTCCGCTCCGGGTGATTTTCGGTGCGGCGAAGATCGGTTCGTCCCAAAAGACTGGCTGGACCGACGCTTGCACGGCCGAACCGGGCGGCGATCGCGTCGGTCGCGGCCTCGGCCTCGCGCCAGCCGCGCTCCGGCTCGCCGAGGCTGAGCTGCCGGGATGTGGTGGCCGCGGCGGTCAGCCCCTCGACCCGGACGCCGACGAGCCGAATGTGATCGGTCGCACCCAGCGCCTCGAACAACGACCATGAGATCTCGAAGATCTCGCGTGCCACATCGGTGCTCGTCGGCACCGTGCGCGAGCGGTTGACCGTCCGGAAGTCGGCCAGGCGCACCTTGATCGCCACCGTGCGCCCGACCTGGCCGCTCGCCCGCAGCCGGGCGCCCACCTTGTCGGACAGGGCCAGCAGGCTGCGCCGCAGCAGAACACGGTCGGCCACGTCGGTGTCGAACGTCATCTCGGCGCCGATCGACTTTTCCACCTGCTCGGGGGTGACGTGGCGCGGGTCGCGGCCCCAGGCGAGCTCGTGCAGGTGGGCCGCGGCGGCCTCGCCGAGCGCACCGCGCAGCATGCCGAGCGGGGCCCGGGCCAGCTCGCCCACGGTCGTGAGCCCGAGCCGGCGCAGCGTCTCGGCGGCCCGCTCCCCCACACCCCAGAGCGCGTCGACCGGCAGCGGGTGCAGGAAGTCGAGCACGAGGCCGGCCGGCACCACGACCATGCCGTCGGGTTTCGCCCGGGTCGAGCCGAGCTTGGCCACGAATTTTGTCGGCGCGACCCCGACCGAGCAGGTCAGTTCCTGCTCGGCGAGCATGCGGTCACGGATCTGCTGGGCGATCACCGCGGGCCGGCCGAGCAACCGCTGCGCACCCGCGACATCGAGGAACGCCTCGTCGGACGAGAGCGGCTCGACCAGGGGTGTCACGTCCCGGAAGATCGCCATGACGGCCTCGGAGGCGGCTGCGATCGCGGGGCCGTCGACCGGGAGAATGATCGCCTGCGGGCAGAGCGCCCGGGCCCGCATCATCGGCATGGCGCTGCGCACGCCGAACCGCCGCGCCTCATAACTGGCCGAGCTCACCACCCCGCGCGGCCCGATCCCCCCGACCACGACGGGCTTGCCGCGCAGCGATGGCTGGGCCCGGATCGCCACCGACGCGAAGAACGCATCCATGTCGACGTGCAGGATCGTGCACCCCGCGTCGTCGGCTTCCGGCCCAAAACGCGGGTCGCGCCCCCGAGGCACCACCTGGCTACGTCCCACGTCAGGGACCCTAGCCCCACCCCCTGACAAAAACGGGGAAGCGGCAGGTCAGCGGGCTATCAGGAGGGGGACCATCATCTCGGCGGCGGTCACTGAGCCGTGGAAGGCGATCAAGCGGTTCACCGTCGGTGGCTCCCAGCCGCTGGCCAGGGCGATGGCCCGTTCGAGGCAGATGATGACGATCTCACCGATGCGGTCCAGGTGGTCGGGCGACACCGGGCCGAACAGGCCGCGGGCGACCACCTCCTCTCGCGGCAACACCCAGGCCTGAGAGCCGAAGACGCCCTGGCAGACGGCGAGCACATCATCGTGTGCACCCGCCGCGGGATAGAGGTAACGCACGCGCGGCTCGCCCGCGACGGCCGCCAGCCCGCCCGACAAATCGGGAATGTCGGCTAGGTCGAAACGGTCGGCGGGCGGCACATTCAGCTGACCATGGTCGGCGATCACCAGCAGGGCCGACCTCGGCGGCAAGCCGTGCAGAACCCGATCGAGCAGGATGTCGACCGTGGTGGCCGCCGACCGCCACTGCTCCGAGTCCACCCCGTAGCCGTGCCCGTAATGATCGAGGTCGGGATGGTAGCCGTAGACGATCCCCGGGCCCGTCGCCAGCGCCGCCAGCATCCCCGCCGCCAGCGACGGCACATCCGAGGCGCCCACATACACAGCGCCCCGATTGGCCGAGACGCTCAGCCCGGTCCCCGCGAACTCCGGCTTGTTGACCACGGTCACGGCCAGCCCCGCCGCCGCGGCCGCCTCGAACTGGGTCGGCACCGGCTGCCACTGCCGCGGGTCGGGGTCGTCCTTCCACTGCACGTGGTTGAGCACCCGCCCGTCCGGCCGCTTCGTGGTGAAGCCGAGCACCCCGTGCGCCCCCGGCACCGCGCCCGTACCGACGGTCACCACGCTCACCGGCGTCGTGGAGGGAAAACCCGTGGTCAGGCTGCGGCTTCCCGGTGCGAGATCTTTCAGGACCGGGGCGTACGCCGAGGCGACCGGCACCTGGTACGTACCGAGCCCGTCGACGAGCAGCACCGCCACGCGATCGATTCCGTCCAGCGCTCCGGCCAGCCCCAGCACGTCGACCGCACCCGGCACTCCCAGGACCGCGCACACGCTCGGCAGCAGATCGGCCAGGCTCCCGCTGCCGTACGCCGGCAGAACCGGGGTCAGCGCGTCGGCCCGCAGGCGATCGGCCGGAACCTCGGTGATCACGGGCGCCGCGCGAAGAGGTGCAGCTGCGAGGCGATGTCCCGGAACGGCGGACGGGCCGACAGCGCCAACTCGAGCTCGAGCAGCGCCTGCGGGTCCTCCTCGACGACCGCGGCCGGCAGCAGGTCGGCCAGCACGCGTACGCCATGGGTCTCTTCCACCTCAAGCCCCGCCGAGCGCAAGAGTTCCGCCGCGCTCTCGGCGTCGTAGCGCCGGCGCAGCGTGTCACGCGCGCCCGCACGCCCGTCCGGGTCGGTGACCAGCGCGGACGCCGACCGCAGATGCCCGTTGATCGCCCGCCCGAGGATCGCCGCGGCCCGCCCGGCCACCAGCACGCTCACCGCACCGCCGGGCCGCAGCGCGGTCGCGACCGCCGCCACCACGTCGGCCGGCTGATCGACCACCTCGAGCACCGCGTGGCAGAGGATCAGGTCGACGCTGCCCGGCTCGACCAGCCCGGCCAGCGCGTCCCCGTCGCCCTGCACCGCCCGCACCCGGTCGGCCACGCCCGCGTCGGCGGCCCGGCGGGTCAGCGCCGCGAGCGCGTCGGGACTGGCGTCGACGACGGTGACCCGGTGCCCGGACTGCGCGAGCGGCACCGCGAACCCGCCGGTCCCCCCGCCGACGTCGAGCACCGTCAGTTCGCTGCCGGCCTGCCGGTCCAGCTCACGCCGGAGGACCGCCCACACCGCGGCGGTGCGAGCGCTGACGAGCGGCCGGGCAGTTCGCGTCGATGCGGTTTCCACACGGGCAGCGTATCGGCCCGGCACCTCTCGCCTCAGGGCCACACCGGGTCAGAAGTCAAAGAGCACACCGAGTGCCCGGTGCATCTCGCAGCTGTTTCCGTATTTGTGGTGCCAGGTCAAAGGCATGCCGTGCCAATCACCCTTAATCTCGGCCGTTATCGGCGCATAAATCAGGAAGCAGGCGGTGCGGGCCGGCTCGATCTTGCCGGGATCGCCGGCGACAAGAGCCAATTCCGCGCAGGCCTCGGCCGGCTGAGGATGGCCGCCGCCCGGCGGGTCGCACTCGAGCTTGACCGCCGCCGCGAACCCCGCGTCCGCCATGTAACTCAGCGTCAGCCTCGCCCCCGGCCCTCGGCCGCCACCGCCGGCATAGCCGGGGTCGGGCGCGGTCGCGGGGGCAGGCCCGGCGGCAAGAACCGCGGTCACGGCCGCGAGAAATCCGATCATGACGCTCTCCGATTTTTCGGATAAATACGGCAAAGCGGCAGGATACCGGCCGGTCAGCGGAAGTCGCGGGACGCGGGGGTCACCGGCGGGGTCGCCGCCTCGAGCCGGTCCGCGACCAGGTTGAGCACGCCCTCCGCCTTCTCCAGGCGCCCCCGCACGATCAGCGCCGTGCTGGTCCGCGCCACCCGCCGATACCGCTGCCACAGGCCGGGCGAGCAGGTCACGTTCAGCATCCCGGTCTCGTCCTCGAGGTTCACGAACGTCACCCCGCCCGCGGTGGCCGGCCGCTGCCGGTGGGTGACGATCCCGCCGACCCGGATGCGGGTGCCGGCCTCCACCCCGCCCAGCTGGGAGATCCGCAGCGCGCCCGCCCGGTCGAGCTCCCCCCGGATGAACTCCGCCGGGTGCGTGTCCGGCGACAGCCCGGTCGCCCAGACGTCGGCGACCAGCCGGTCCACCTCGCTCATCCCGGGCAGCATCGGCGCATCCGCCCCGGAGACCGTTCCCGGCAGCTTGTCCGGCTTGTCCTGCGCGGCCGCGCCCGCCGCCCAGAGCGCCTCGCGGCGGGAAAGACCGAAACCCGCGAAGGCGTCGGCCGTGGCGAGGGCCTCCAGGTGAGTAGCCGTGCATCCCGTACGGCGGGAAAGGTCGGTCATGCTCCGATAGGGCCCGTTGGCCCGACGCTCCTGCTCGATGGATTCGGCAAGCTCTGCTCCCACCGTACGGATGCTGGAAAGACCTTGCCGGACGGCCGGGCCGCCCAGTCCCCAAGCGTGCGGAGGCTCTTCCTTCTCGCTCTTGTGCCGGGTCTCCGGCGTGGTCTCCAGCGTCGCCATGGCGTCGCTCAGATTGATGTCCGGCCGGCGCACCTCCACGCCGTGCCGCCGCGCGTCGTCGACCAGCGTCTGCGGCGAGTAGAAGCCCATCGGCTGCGCGTTCAGCAGCGCGGCGCAGAACGCGGCCGGGTGGTAGCGCTTGAGCCAGGCGCTGACGTAGACCAGGTACGCGAAGCTGATCGCGTGGCTTTCCGGGAAGCCGTAGTTCGCGAACGCGCACAGTTTGACGTAGAGGTCGTCGGCCAGCTCGCCGGTGATGCCGTTCGCGGCCATCCCCTGGTAGAGGCGGTCGCGCATCTCCTCCATCTTCTTCACCGAACGCTTCGAGCCCATGGCCCGGCGCAGCTTGTCGGCCTCCAGCGGGCTGAACCCGGCCGAGTCCATCGCCAGCTGCATCAGCTGCTCCTGGAAGAGCGGCACGCCGAGCGTCTTCTCCAGCGCCCGGGTCATCGTGGGGTGCGGCATCGTCCACTTCTCGACGCCGTTCTTGCGCCGGATGTACGGGTGCACCGAGCCGCCCTGGATCGGGCCCGGCCGGATCAGCGCCACCTCCACCACCAGGTCGTAGAAGACCTGCGGCTTGAGCCGGGGCAGGGTCGCCATCTGCGCCCGGCTCTCCACCTGGAACACCCCGACCGAGTCCGCCTTGCACAACATCTCGTAGACCTCGGGGTCGTTCGGGCGGATGTCGCCGAAGTCGAGCTTGCCGTCGATCATGTCGAACGCGTAGTGCAGCGCCGAGAGCATGCCCAGGCCGAGCAGGTCGAACTTGACCAGGTTGATCGCGGCGCAGTCGTCCTTGTCCCACTGCAGCACGGTGCGGCCCGGCATCCGGCCCCACTCGACCGGGCACACCTCGCTCACCGGGCGGTCGCAGATCACCATGCCGCCGGAATGAATTCCCAGATGCCTCGGAAAAGTCTGCAATTCATTGGCGTACGCGACGACCTGCTCGGGAATGTCGTCGATGTCCACGGTCGCGACATCACCCCAACGGTCTATCTGTTTGCTCCACGCATCCTGCTGACCGGGAGAAAAACCAAAAGCTTTGGCAATATCCCGTACGGCGGAACGGGGCCGATAGGAGATGACGTTGGCGACCTGAGCGGTATGGCGACGGCCGTGCTTGGTGTAGACGTGCTGGATGACCTCCTCCCGGCGGTCCGACTCGATGTCGACGTCGATGTCCGGCGGGCCGTCCCGCTCCGGCGCCAGGAACCGCTCGAAGACCAGGTCATACTCGAACGCGTCCACATTGGTAATACCGAGCGCGTAGCAGACCACCGAGTTCGCCGCCGAGCCCCGCCCCTGGCAGTAGATGTCGTTGTCCTTGCAGAACTTGACGATGTCGTAGACGACCAGGAAGTAGCCGGGGAAGTCCAGCTCCTCGATCATCGCGAGCTCGTAGTTGAGCTTCACGTAGACCTCGGGCACCTCCTCGGGCAGGCCGTACCGGGCCCGGGCGCCGCGCATGGTCAGCTCCCGCAGCCAGCCCATCTCGGTGTAGCCCGCCTCGGGGATCGGGAACGCGGGCAGCTGCGGGGCGACCAGCTGCAGGTCGAAGGCGAGCGCGGCGCCCAGCTCGGCGGCCCGCTCGACCACGCCCGGGTACGCGGCGAACCGGCGGGCCATCTCGGCGCCGCTGCGCAGGTGAGCGGTGCCGGCCGCGGGCAGCCAGCCGTCGATCTCGTCGAGGCTGCGCCGGGCCCGGACGGCGGCGACCGCGGTGGCCAGGCGGCGGCGGGCCGGGGTCGCGTAGTGCACGTTATTGGTGGCGACCGCGGTTGTTTTTCGCAGGCGCGCCAGCTCGTACAGCACGTCGTTGCGGTCGCCGTCGTACGGGTCGCCGTGGTCGGTCAGCTCGACCACGACGTTCTCGGCGCCGAAAAGGCCGGTCAACCGGTCGAGCTCGCGGACCGCCTTCTCGATGCCGCCGGTGGCGAGCGCGTGCGGGACGAGGCCCTTGCGGCAGCCGGTCAGCACCAGGACGTGGTCCTTCAGCCGCTCGGCGATCTTGTGCAGGTCGCCGTACTCGGGCTTGCCCTTCTCCCCGCCGGCCAGCTGACCCTCGCCGATCATGCTGCCCAGCGCGGCGTAGCCGGCCGCGTCCTTCGCCAGCACCAGCAGGTGCTGCCCCTCGGGGTCGGGCTCGCCGTTCTGCGGCTTGGTCAGGCCCAGGGACAGCTCCGCGCCGAAGATCGTGGGCAGTTCGAGGTCGCGGGCGGCCTCGGAGAAACGGACCACGCCGTAGAAGCCGTCGTGGTCGGTGACGGCCAGGCCGGTGAGTCCCAGCCGCGCGGCCTCCTCGGCAAGTTCCTCCGGATGACTGGCACCGTCGAGGAAGCTGAAGTTGGTGTGACAGTGCAGCTCGGCGTACGGGATGACCTTCTCTGTTGATCTTTTGATCTCGGGCGCCTGGTAGGGCTGGCGTTTCCGGCTCCAGACCGGCGAGTCGCCGCCGTCCGCGTCGATCGCGAGCGGGTCCACGGCGTACGGCCTCGGCTTCTGCTCGCCGATCTGCCGGATGTCGTCGCCGGACGGTGGCCTGACCGGTTTGCCGGTCAGCTCGGCCTCCAGCTCCGACCAGGGCTTCTTCGGGTTGTTGAAGCTCACGTGCGCCACCCTCGCTCAGTCATAGATGGCCTCCACCGACCAGTGACCGCCCTCCAGGGTCAGCAGGAGGGCGCGGCCGTCCTCGAGGACCACCTGGAACCGCGCCCGCCGCCGGCCCTCGCCGGGCGCCCACCAGCGCTCGTCGACGGGCCAGGGGCCGGCCCACCCGCTGATCGCCATCGGCCGTCCCCGCTCCACGATCAGGGCCGCCGGGTCGCCGGTCAGCTCGAGGCGGGCGCTCACGCCGACCGGGGTGCCGATGTCGTCGAGCACGACCGCGGCCGGGGGCTGTGGAGGAACCACGGCCGGGGCGGGCTTGGGCAGCCGGCCGGGCCAGGGTGGCAGCGTGGCCGGAGGCGGGGCGGAACGACCTTTGCGCCGCACCGCTGGCACGGTCACGACCGTGACCCCGGCTGCCACCCCCGGCTCGGGCCCAGCTCCCGCCGTCGACTCGGGCCCAGCTCCCGCCGTCGACTCGGGCCCAGCTCCCGCCGCCGACTCGGGCCCAGCTCCCGCCACCCCCGGCTCGGGCTTGGCGGCCGGGCCGATCGCCGATTCGTCCTTTGTGGGCCATTTATTCGCTGGTGCCGCCCGGCCGGATCGCTGATTTCCGCCCCGCTCCGCCGGCCTTGCGCGCTCCGCCGGCCCTTCGTCGCGTTCCGCGGCCCGGGCCGCTCGGTGGGACGCCAGGCTGATCACCTCGGCCGACTCCGGGCCCCCGTCCACCAGCGACAGGGCGAGGGCGGGCGCCTCGGCGCGGGCCAGGATCGGGGCGGTGCCGACGTCCGGGTTCGGCTCGGCGTGCGGGGCCGCCGGGCGGGCCGGTTCCCGCTCGTCGCCCCACGGCACCAGCCGGATCTGGTCACCGGCCGAGCGCCCGCCGCCGAGAACCGGCGTGACCAGCGCTTCCGGCCCGAGCAGGCCCTGCACCCGGCTGAAGGCCCGGTGCGCCCGCTCCCGGTCGGCTCCCGCGTCGCCCCAGAGCCCCGGCTGGAGTCCGAGGTGGACGATCACCCCGTCCGGGACGAGGCGCAGCCGCACCAGCCCCGCGGTGGGCCGGGCGGGCGCCCCGCGCCTGGCGCCGGTGAGCCACCCGTCCAGCTGCCAGCGGACCCGCTCGGCGATGGCGGCCGAGGTCAGCGTGCCGTCGTGCCGCCACACCCGGTGCAGTTCCTGGCCGTCCGCGGTGACCGCCTCGATGCCGAGCCGGGTGCAGGCGAGCCCGTACGCCGCGAGCCGCTCGTGGAGCCGCTCGGCCAGCACCTTGCCGGCGAACGCGGCCACGTCCACCCGCTCCAGCGGCTCGTCGTAGGTGTCGGTGACGTCGAGATCCGGCGGCGGCTGCCGCACCGCGAGCGCCCGATGATCCCGCCCCGAGGCGAGCCGGTGCGCGAGCGCCCCGTCGAATCCGAACCGGCTCAGCACGTCCCCCGCCGGCAGGGCCGCGAAGTCCCCGAGCGTCTTGACTCCCAGCCGCTTGAGCAGGTCGACCAGCTCGGGCCGTTCCAGCGCCACGATCGGCATACCGGCGAGAAAGGCGGCCGTCTCCCCCGGCGCCACAACCCGCCCGTCCCGCGCCGCGAGCCCCGCCGCGAACACCCCGTCCGCGATCCCCACCTGGCTCTCCACCGCACAGGCCTCGGCGATCTGCTCCACGATCCGCTCCGCGGCCGCCTCTTCCCCACCGAAGTACCGGGCCGGCCCCCGCGCCGCCAGCGCACAACTCCCCGGCCGGATCACCTCAACCCCGACCGCAACCTCTTCCACCGCCGCCACGACGGCCTCGAACGCCCGGGCGTCCCGCCCCAAATCATGCTCAACCACCACCAGCCGCGGACACCTGCTCTGCGCCTCCCGCCGCCGCAATCCTTGCCGTACGCCCTCCAGCCGCGCCGCCTCGGAACAGGCCACCACCCGGTTCTCCCGCAACACGACGACCGGCCCCGACCCATCGATCCCTTCCACGATCTCGGCCGCCACCACCGCCCAATCCGGACACCACACCAGCAGCGTCCGCACCTCCCCACCCACCTCAGCCCCCCGCCGCCGACCGCTCCCACACGACCGGCTGCCTTCGCGCCTCCACCCCGACAGCGAACCGAGTGGCGCCCTTGCCCGCCGTCATGCGGATGCTCCCTGCACGGTGCCCGAGCGGGATCCCGGGTCATCAGCCGAACGAGAAGCCACAGCGGCAAGCCGCCGAGCCGGGATCTCCGCGTCCTGCCGAGACGCCGCCCCGCCGATCGGCCGAGATGCCGCACCCGCGATCAGGCGTCCCCGCCGCCTCGATCGAGTGGCCGAGCCGGCGCCGGCCCGAATGGCAGAAGCCGCAGCCGCGGCCGCTGCCCCGGCGGGCACAGCAACAGCGGCAGGCACGGCGGACGCGTCGGCCGCGACAACGGCGGGCGTGGCGGCAGTGACAACGACGGGCGCGGCGGCGGCGGGCGCGGGCGCAGCGGCATCGGCAGCGGCGGGCACCGTGGCGGCGACGGCGGCGATGGTGGGCACGGCGGCAGTTGCAGCTGGGCTGTGCTGCGGGAGGGCGGGGGCCGGTGCGGCGGTGGGTGGGCGGTCGGCGTGAGTGGGCGTGCCGTCGGCGGTGGTGGGTGTGGGCGGGAAGGTGAAGGGGCGGATCGTGACGCCCGGCATCCACATGGTGATTTCCTTGGGGCGGGCGGCCGCGCCGCGACCCCGGGCCAATACGGTCACCTCGCGGCGGCGCAGGCGGCCCTGGCCGTCGCCGAGGCCCTCCCAGCGGCCCTCGGTCACTCGCAGGGTCACGTCGGCGCCGTCCCACTGGCCGAACGGGACCAGCACGCAGCCGCGCTGGCGGGCCCTCGCCACGAGGCGGCTCGCGATCGACGGGGCGACCGTGCCGGGCACGGCCGCTACGACGACGTCGACGCCGTCGATCAGGGCGGCCACCACCGTGGCCCACTCGGGGCCGGGGTTGGGCACCAGCGCGAGACGGTCGAGGGCGATGCCGCTCTCGGCGGCGGCTAGCGCACCCAGCGCGGGCACCCCGACCACCGCGCACCACGATCCGGAGCGCGAGGCCTCGGAGAGCAACGCGAGCAGCAGCGACGTCCCGCCGCTGGCCGGCGCGGCCCGCCCGGTGGCGACCGCGACCGTGCTGCCCCGGCGCAGCCCGCGCCCGGGCAGCAGCCCACTCAGTTCGGGCGCCACCGGCAGCACCCGGTGCACACCCGGCTCGGCCGTCTCACCCGCTGTCCGAACCAGCTCGGCAAGGGCGGCCGCACCGCTGATCATGCGTCCCGCCATCGTTGCCCCGCTTCGTGTTGCCGTGTTTCGTGTTGCTGTGTTTCCCGCTCGCCCGAACACTCGCCCGCGCAGAGCGAGCGCCCAGACGGACACTCGCCCGCGCAGAGCGAGCACCCAGCGCACCAACGCCCGCCGAGCACTCACGGCCCTCGCCTCCCGCTCACCCACATCCGGACCCGGGCCCGGCGAGGAGAAAAGGGGAAGCACTCGCCGCCGGGCCCGGGCGACAACGCGCTCCTGGCAATCGGACGACCGCCTCAGCCGCCGGCCCAACCCAAGGCGAGCATCGAGCTCAGTGGGTCGGCAGATAACCCGCCGACGGAAGCACGGGTAAGCGGTGGCGGGTCGCTTCGCCCGGCGCGCTTCACGGCGGTGGCGGCCGCGCGCCGGGTGGCCAGGTGGCCAGGTGGCCAGGTGGCCACACAACCGGGTGGCCAGGTGGCCACGCGACCGCGCGACCAGGTGGCCCCGCGACCGGGTGGTCAGGCGGCCAGGGGTGGCTGGTAGGCGACGCCCAGGGAGGACTCGACCACGGCCACGAACTGCTCGGCGGCTCTCAGGAGGTCGTCTGCTTCCCGGGGGCTCACGACGCGGGGAATGCCGGCCTCGGCGGCCGCTCGCTTGGCGGCGCCCAGGGCGAAATAGCTTGCCCAGTCGGAGAACTCGGGGGCCACCAGGACCAGCAGGGACCAGACGCTCGTCACCCGGCTGCGGCGAGTGGGCGCCGCGGGACGGGCACGGGCGGCCAGCACCGCGGCGGCGGCGCGCAGGGCGGCCAGGTGGGCCGCCGCGTAGCGCAGGCCGTCGGGGCGGGTCAGTGCCGCCTCGTTGAGGCCCTGCCGGGCGATGGCCAGCAGCTGGGCGGGTGTGCGGTGCGGCAGCATGTGCGCCGGGACCGTGGGCGCCTCCGTCTGGACGGCCGCGGTTGGCGCGTGGGCCAGGCCGGGAGCCTGCAGAAGGGCCGGCGCCGTGGTGCTCGCCATAGGTCGTGTCTCCTCGCGTGTCGCATCCGACGTGTACGGGTCGAACCGAGGCTGCGGAGGAAGACGCAGCGCCCGTGGTGGGCGAGCCGGCCGGGCGTGAAGCTTCCCCACACCACACCCGGCCGGACCTTGCCGGCGGGTCCGTCGCCCACCACCCGGGGGTCGGGGGGCGGCGGGCGACGGTCCTGCCTTGTCTGAGGGCGCCGGGCCCGCGAAAGCCCGGAACCTCTCGTGCGGCACTTCGCGGGTGCCACACCCGGGAGCAAAGCCGCGAAACATCGCTCCCGGAGCCAGTCCGGACGCCGGAGCCTCGGAGGGAGGGCTTCGAACATCCGTTCTAACTACTCGAGAGACTAGCACGCCTGTACGACAAAAACCGACCGCGGCGACCCCCGGCTACGGCAAAACCTTCTCGAAGGGCAGCTCGTTGTACTCCGAGTCGCTGTACGGCGGGATCTCCCGGTATCCGCCGCTCCGATACAGCGCCGCGGCCTCGGGCAACGCCTTGTTCGTGCTCAGCCGCAGCGTCCGGAAACCCTGCGCGCCGGCCCGGCTCTCCAGCTCCGCGAGAAGCCGCCGCCCCAGCCCGAGCCCCCGGCAGTCCGGGCTGATCCAGAGATGCCGGATCTCGGCGACCCCGGGCGAAAGCGGCTGCCAGATACCGCACCCGACGGCCTCGGAGCCCTCCAGCGCCACCAGGAACTCGCCGCCCGTGCCGGCCAACTCGCCCGGCTGCAGCAGAGCGCTCGACGAGTACCCCGACGGAAACCGCGAATCAAGCTCGGCCGCATAGCGCGCAAGACACGCTCGCGCCACCGGGGAGGAATCCGGAATTTCCGAAATGGTGACGGCGGCCATCCGCAGCAACCGCCGCACCTGATCCTGGGCCGCGACCAGCCTGTCCCGCTGCCCGGCCGTGAGCTGCCCGAGCACCGCCCGCACACTCTCCCGGGCCCGCACATCGAGCTCGTCCCGCGCGTCGAGGCCCGCCGTCGTCAGCGAGGCGACCCGCACCCGGCCGTCCTGCGGATGCGGCCGCACCTCCACCAGCCCCTGGTCGGTCAGCGACCGCAGCATCCGGCTCACGAATCCCGAGTCGAGCCCGAGCCGGCGCCGCAGGTCACGCACGTCCATGCCGTCCGAGCCGATCTCGAAGAGAAGCCGCGACTCGCTCCACGGCCGGGACAGGCCGAGGTACTGGTCGCCGAGCACGCCGAGGTGGCGCGTGTAGTACCGGTTGAAGTCGCGCACGCGTTCGATCTGGTCCACCACCCGATAATCTCTGACCCGAGTCAGAGAATCTAGACCCCGCCCACATGAATCACCGGGCGGCGGGACGGATCGGGCTCGCTCTTGCGGATGATCTCGCGTACCACCGGCGCCGTGTCACCCCGGCCGAGCAACAGATAGCGGAACAGGTGCACGAGCGGGCTCCCCTCGGCCCAGGCGAAGTAGCAGTGCGGGATGACCCCGGTCGCGTCGCGCAGGGCGAGCAGCAGGGCGGCGATCGCGTTGGGGGCGGCCGGCGAGACCACCCGCAGCACGCGATGGCCGTCGACCTCGACCCCGTGCACCTCGAGCACCTCGCTGAACTGCGACGGGTCGACCACATCGACCTCGAGGAAGAGCACGTCGTTCCGCCCGGGAACCGGGTTCATCCGGCGCTGCTCGCGCTCCTTGTGCTCGTACTCCGAGGAGTCGCCGGCCTGGCGGCGGTTGGCGACGAAGTCGAGCTCGCCGTCGTTGGCGATCGAGTCGGCCACGAACTCGCGCGCCGCGGAATCGAGCTCGATCCGCTCGGCCCGCAGCTCGGTGGTGCGACTGACCCGGGAGACCAGCGAGACCACGATGATCCCGGCGACGAACACGGCCGAGATCGCAATCCCGTCCGGCTTCTCGATGATGTTGTCCACCAACGCGTACAGCAGGATGAGGGTGAGAATCGCGAAGCCGGCGGTGGCTCCCCGCTGTTTCGCCCGCAGGGCGGAGATCATGACGGCGACCGAGCCGGAGACCATCATCGCGAGGATGCCGGTGGCGTACGCGCCGGCCTGCGCGTTCACGTCGGCGCGGAAGACCAGCGTGATGCCGATGCTGATCGCGGTGTAGACCAGCACGACCGGGCGCACGGCCCGTCCCCACTCGGGCGCCATGCCGTAACCGGGCAGGTAGCGGGGCACGATGTTGATCAGGCCGGCCATCGCGGAGGCGCCCGCGAACCAGAGGATCAGGATGCTGCTGATGTCGTAGACCGTGCCGAAGACCTCGCCGAGCATCTCGTGCGCCAGATAGGCCAGCGCCCGCCCGTTCGCCGCGCCGCCGGGCTGGAACTCCTCCTTGGGGATCAGCACGGTGGTGACGAAGCTGGTCGCGATCAGGTAGACGCTCATGATCAGCGCGGCGGTGGTGAGCAGCTTGCGCGTGTTGCGGATGCGCGACTCGAGGCCGTCCGCCTTGATCAGCGGCATCATGCTGACCCCGGTCTCGAAGCCGGAGAGGCCCAGCACCAGCGCCGGGAAGGCCAGGATGGACGGCCCGATCACGCTGAAGAAGCCGGCGGACGGGAGCGCGTCGACCCACGCGGACAGGGCGCCGGGGGTGTTGAAGACGTCGGCCAGGCCGACCACGGTGACCACCGCGTTGAGCGCGAGGAAGACCGCGACCAGCGGGATCGCCACGCCCACGGCCTCGCTGAAGCCGAGCAGGAAGACAAAACCCAAGATCAAGAGCAAGACCACGGTGATGAGTACGTCGTGGCCGTGCAGAAAACCCGGAAGATAGGGATTTTCGGACATGTGCACCGTGGCGTCGGCGGCCGACAACGTGATCGTGATGATCCACGACGTGCAGACGAACCCGAGCAGGACCAGCACGAACAGCTTGCCCCGCCAGAACGGGAGCAGGTGCTCGAGCATCGCCACCGAGCCCTGCCCGTGCGGACTCTCCCGGGCGACTCGGCGGTACATCGGGAGCATGCCGAACAACGTCAGCGCGACGATCAGCAGCGTGGCCAGCGGAGAAAGAGCGCCGGCCGCGAGCGCCGCGATGGCCGGAAGGTAGGACAGCGTGGAGAAGTAGTCGACCCCGGTCAGGCACATCACCTTCCACCAGGGCTGCTCGTGGTCGGTCTGCGCCGACTCGGGACCGACCGGCTGCACGCGATGGGCAAGCAGCCACTTGCTCACCCGATGACCCGGGACGGCCGGCCGCTCGGGGCTCGCCACCACCGCCGGCACATTGATCTCGGTACTCATCAGGAATCTCCACTGGGCCGGCGCGACTGACAGGTGCCAGGATGCACCAGGGGTGCGACAAATCGATGAGCTAAGGGGAATCCGCCATGGATCGGACCATCGTGATCACCGGCGCGAGCTCGGGTGTCGGCCTCGCGGCCGCCGAGCAACTGGCGGCACAGGGCGACCAGGTGGTCGTCGTCGGTCGCGACCCGGGCCGCCTGGCCGCGGCGGTGGAGAAGGTCAAGGCGGCCGGCGAGGGCCGCGAGCCGGGCCGGTTCCAGGCCGATTTCGAGTCGCTCGACGAGGTGCGTGCGCTGGCCGATCACCTGCTTACGACGTACCCGGTGATCGATGTTCTGGCCAATAATGCCGGTGGGATCGTCGGGAAGTACCGGAAGACCAAGGATGGGTACGAGGCCACCATCCAGGGCAACCACCTCGCCCCGTTCCTGCTGACCCACCTGCTGCGCGAGCGGCTGAGCGGCAAGCGGGTCGTGAACACCGCCTCCGACGCGCACAGCGCCGGCGTACCCGATCCGGACCGCCTCGCCGGCGACCCGGCCACCTACCGCGCCTATCGCACCTACGGCGCCTCCAAGTCGGCGAACATCCTGTTCACCTCCGAGGCGCACCGCCGCTGGCCCGACATCCTGAGCGTGTCCTTCCACCCCGGCGTGGTGCGCACCAACTTCGGCACCGGCCGGGCGATGCGTCTTTTCTACAAGTACGCCCCGGGCCTGGTGTCCCCGGAGAAGGCGGGCGCGCTGCTGACCTGGCTGGCCACCGCCCCGGCCGACGAGTTGGTGAGCGGCGGCTACTACGTCGGCCACCAGGTCCGGCAGCCTCGGCCGCACGCCGCCGACGAGGCGCTCGCCAGCCGGCTCTGGGACGCCAGCGCCGAGGCGGTCGGAGTATAAAAACGGTTTGTGAGGCGCGGTAGAAAGGCCATATGAGATACCGGACCCTCGGCAACAGCGGCCTGCGCGTGTCAGAGCTCATCCTGGGCGCCATGACCTTCGGCGAACAGGGCGGCGTGGGCGCCCCGATCGAGGAGTGTCGCAAGATCGTCGACGCGTACGCGGAGGCGGGCGGCAACACCATCGACACGGCGATCAACTACCGCGGCGGACAGAGCGAGGAGTTCCTGGGCGAGCTGCTGGCCGGCCGTCGCGAGTCGTTCGTGCTGTCCACGAAGTACACGACCACCCGCGACGCGGAGGACGCGAACGGCGGCGGCAACGCCCGGAAGAATCTGCGCCTCTCGCTGGAGACCAGCCTGCGCCGCCTCCGCACCGATTACCTCGACCTCTACTGGGTGCATGTCTGGGACCGCTCGACGCCGATCGAGGAGACGATGCGGGCGCTCGACGAGGCCGTACGCTCGGGAAAGGTCCTCTATGTCGGCATCTCCGACGCGCCGGCCTGGGTCGTCGCGCGCGGCCAGACCCTCGCCGAGTGGCACGGCTGGGCGCCGCTGACCGCCCTCCAGGTGCCCTACAACGTGCTCGACCGCGACATCGAGCGTGAGCTGCTCCCGATGGCCGAGTCGCTCGGCCTCGGCGTGACCGCGTGGAGCCCGCTGGCCGGGGGCATCTTGTCCGGCAAATACGGACAAAGCGCGAGTGGGCCGACGCGACACGACCCCGCCAAGATCGACGAGCGGCAGCTGAAAGCGGCGGAAGCGGTACAAAATCTGGCCGACGAGATCGGCGCCACCCCGTCGCAGGTGGCGATCGCCTGGACGGCCGCCCGCTCGAAGGCGATCGTCCCGATCGTCGGCGCCCGGTCGCTGGCCCAGCTCACCGACAACCTCGGCGCGATCGACGTGACCCTCACCCCCGAGCAGGTCGACCGCCTGACCGCGGCCACCGATTTCTCCCGCGGCTTCCCGCACGACTTCATCGACGGCATAGCCCCGTGGGTGTTCGGCAAGGCCCTGATTGAACAATGAGTGACATGGAATCGCATCCGAACGTGGTCGCGGTGCGCGAGGCCCTCGAGGCCGCCGGCGCGCACACCTCCGAGGTCGTCGTGCTCGACGAGGCGGTGCACACGGCCGTGGCCGCCGCCGAGGCGCTCGGCGTCGAGGTCGGCCAGATCGCCAACTCGCTGATCTTCGACGCCGAGGGCGAGCCGTTGCTGGTGCTGACCTCGGGCGCGCACCGGGTCGACACGGCCAAGGTCGCGGCGGGCCTCGGCGTCGCCAAGCTGCGCCGGGCCACGCCCGAGTTCGTCCGCGAGCACACCGGCCAGGCGATCGGCGGGGTCGCCCCGCTCGGCCATCCCAAGCCGGTGCGCACGCTGGTCGACGTCGACCTCGGGCAGTACGACGTGATCTGGGCGGCCGGCGGCGTGCCCCGCGCGGTCTTCCCGATCAGCTACGCCGAGCTGGTCCGGGTCACCGCGGGCACGCCCACCGAGGTGGCCTGACGCCGCATGCCGGTGACGCTGCACGTCTGGCGCGTGCCGCGCCACCGGATCGGCGCGGCCTGGTTGCGCATCGCCTTCCCCGCCCGCCGTCGTTCCGACATCCGATTTGTCCGCTTTCTCGGAACTGGTGCCGGATTTACCCCCAAAAATGCGGACCTAACGCGGTACGCGGCAGTGACCGTCAGCGAGAACGCCATCGAGTACCCCGAGTGGGACAAACTGGCCACCGCCTCGGCCCGAGTCGACCTGGTTCCCCTGCAGAGCCGCGGAACCTGGTCGGGTCAAACGCCGTTCGCGCCGGAAGGCAGGCCGGAAAGCGGCGGCATGGTCCTCGCGCTGACGCGGGCCCGCATCCGCCCCACCAGGGCAATCAGGTTCTACCGCGCGGTGCCACCCGTCACCCGCGCGCTGGCCGAGACCCCGGGACTGCTGGCGAGATTCGGCTTCGGCGAGGCGCCGATCGGCTGGCAGGGCACGGTAAGCCTGTGGCGCGATGCGGCGGACCTGACGCGGTTCGCGTACCGTCAGCCGGAGCACCGTGCGGTGATCGCACGCACCCCCGCCGATCGGTGGTACGCCGAGGAGCTGTTCGCCCGCTTCGCCGTCCGCGGTCTCACGGGCGACAGATCGGTGCTGGGGTGGCTGGAGGAGGGGCAGACTTAGGTATGAGGCTCGTTGCGTGGCAGCCGGACGACCTGCTGCGACGGCTCGACGACGTGGTCACGGTCTACGGCGAGGCGATGGGCTACCGCCAGGAACTGCTGCAGACCCGGCGCGGCTACATCGGGGCCCACGTCCGGCGGCAGGGTTTCCGCGCGGTCGCCACCCTCACCACCGACGGCCGGCTCGCCGGCTTCGGGTACGGCTACACCTCCGGCCCCGGCCAGTGGTGGCACGACCAGGTGCGCTCGGCCCTCGACGACCCGTCCCGCGATCAGTGGCTGTCGAACTGCTTCGAGGTGGTCGAGCTGCACGTGCGGCCGGCCGCCCAGGGGCACGGGATAGGCGCCCGGCAGCTGCGCGCTCTGCTGGCCATGGCCGACGGCAAGACGGTGTTGCTGTCCACGCCCGAGGCCGACGAGCAGAAATCGCGGGCCTGGCGGCTGTATAGGCGGTTCGGCTTCGTGGACGTGCTGCGGCACTTCTTCTTCCCGGGCGACGAGCGGGCGTTCGCGATCCTGGGCCGGGAGCTGCCGCTGTCCGACCGCCCCGCCGAGGACGCCCCCGGCATCGTCGGCATTTGACGATTTTTCCGAAAAATCAGGCGGCGGCGGGACAGCGAGGCGGGTCACGGCGGCGTGACTGGGCCCTGCTGGCGGCGCTCGTCCTGGTCCAGATCGCCTACCCCCTGACCAGCGGCCAGACCCGAGCGGCCACGACCGTTTTCACCGTCCTTATCGGATATTTCCTGTCAATCACCCACGCGGCGACCACTCGCGGCCCCCGAGCGGCATTCGCCCTGATCGCCACCGCGACAATCGGCGGCTTCGCGGTGGAGGCGATCGGCGTCTCCACCGGCTTCCCGTTCGGCACCTACGACTATTCCGGCGAACTCGGCCCGAAGCTCCTCAATGTCCCCCTGATCATCCCCCTGGCCTGGACCTGGATGGCGTGGCCGGCGTGGATTGCCGCGATTCATCTGACAAACCGGACGTCCCTGCGGATTGCCGCGGCCGCCCTCGGCCTGGCCGCCTGGGACCTCTTCCTCGACCCGCAGATGGTCGCCGAGGGCTATTGGCGCTGGCAGGACCCCACCCCCGCGCTGCCCGGCGTCCCCGGCGTCCCGATCGGCAACTACCTGGGCTGGCTGGCCTTCGCCGTGCTGCTGATGATCGCCCTGGCCGCTCTCGGCCGCGACCGGCTGAATTCCCCCATGCCCGCCGACGCGCCGATCATCGCACTCTGGTTCTGGACGTACGCTTCCTCCGTGCTAGCCCACGCGGTGTTCCTGGGCCTCCCCGCCTCCGCGGCCTGGGGCGCCGCCGTGATGGGCGCCGCCGTCCTTCCCCTGGCGCTCCGGCTGCGACGCCCATGACCTGGCTGATCCTGCTCCCCTGGCTGGCCCTGACCGCACACACCGCGATCAACGCCGCCCTCCTGAGGCGTCTCGGCCAGGGCCGTGAAACAAAGGAAAGGGTCGCCGTCCTCCTCCCCCTCCGCGACGAGGCCGACCGCCTGACCCCCTGCCTGGAGTCCGTGCTGGCCCAGCGCGGCGTCCCCCACCTGACCATTCACGTCCTCGACGACGGCTCCACCGACGGCACGGCCGAGCTCGTCCGCTCGATCGCCGGCGACAAGGTCAACCTGATCACCGGCGCCCCGCTGCCCCCCGGCTGGCTGGGCAAGCCCCACGCCTGCCAGCAACTGGCCGAGGCGGCCGCGGACGCCGACATCCTGTCCTTCGTGGACGCCGACGTGGTCCTGACCCCCGACGCCCTGGCCGAGGCGGTGACATTGCTGCGCGCCCTCGACGTGACGCTGCTGTCCCCGTACCCGAAAATCACCGGAACCGGCCGCCTGCTGCAACCGCTGCTCCAATGGTCTTGGCTCACCTTCCTGCCCTTACGCGCGATGGAGCGCTCGCGACGCCCCTCGCTCGCCGCGGCCGGTGGTCAATGGCTGGTCGTCGACCGCCCCGGTTACGAACGCGCGGGCGGTCACGCCGCCGTGCGCACCGAGATCCTCGAGGACATCGCGCTGGCCCGGCAGGTCAAACGCTCCGGCGGCCGCATCGCCCTCGCCGACGCGTCCGGCCAGGCCACCTGCCGCATGTACACGTCCTGGCCCGGCCTCAAGGCCGGATACACCAAATCGCTCTGGGCATCCTTCGGCTCCGGTCCGGCGCCGGCTTTCGTCGTGGTTCTTCTCCTTTTGCTGTACGCGCTGCCACCCGTAGCCACCCTCACGTCGGCCGTCCTTGGCTGCGGGGCGACCGCGCTGGTCGCCCTGACTGCCTACCTGCTCGGGGTCACCGGCCGCGCCGTGACCGCGCACGCGACCGGTTCCCGCGTATGGCCCGACGCCCTGGCCCACCCCGTGTCGATCGTCCTCTTCGCCTGGCTGACCGTCCGCTCCTTCACCCTGCGCCGGCAGTCGCGCCTGACCTGGCGAGGCCGCGCTCTATGAGCCGGATCGTCGTCATCGGCGCCGGCGTCGGCGGTCTGGCCGCCGCGATCCGCCTGACTTCCGCCGGCCACGAGGTCGAGGTGCACGAGCGAGCCGAGCGGCCCGGCGGCAAGCTGGCCTCCTACGAGCGCGACGGCTTCCGCTTCGACACCGGCCCGAGCCTGCTGACCCTCCCCCAGGTCTTCTCCGACCTGGGCCTCGCCCTTCCGCTCGTCGAGCTGGATCCGGTCGTCCGCCACTTCTTCCCCGACGGCACGGTCCTGGATTCGTCGTCGGACCACGCCGCCTTCGTCGACCGCATCGGCCACGCCCTGGGCGCTTCCGCGGCCGCCGACTGGGAACACTTCTGGCGCCGGGCCGCCCGCATCTGGCGCGCGTCGTGGCGCTCGG
Source organism: Paractinoplanes globisporus DSM 43857 (assembly GCF_000379645.1). GTDB lineage: Bacteria > Actinomycetota > Actinomycetes > Mycobacteriales > Micromonosporaceae > Actinoplanes > Actinoplanes globisporus. The sequence continues at coordinate 201,585 of NZ_KB903302.1, read as the reverse complement.
TGCTGCACCATCCGGTAACTCCCGCCACGCTGGCCGCGCTCTCCTGGCGCCTGCCCGACCTGGCCGCGATCGCCCCCGGCCGTACCCTCCGTGACCTGGGTTATCACTACTTCCGCGACCCCCGCCTGCGCATGCTCCTGGACCGCTACGCCACCTACACCGGCACCGACCCGCGCCGCGCGCCCGCCGCCCTGGCCGCGATCCCCTACGCCGAGCTCACCTTCGGCGGCTGGTACCTCCCCGGCGGCCTGTCCACCCTGACCGAGGCGATGATCGCCCGCTGCCGCGCCCGCCTGCTCCTCAACTCCGAAGTCACCGAAATCGTCGCCGAAGCCGGCCGGGCCAAGGGCGTCCGCCTGAGCTCCGGCGACTTCGTCCCCGCCGACGTGGTCGTGTCCGATGTGGACGCCCTGACCCTCTACCGCGACCTGCTACCCACCCCGTCCCGGCTCCCGGCCCTGACCAGCCGCAGCCTGGCCGGCTTCGTGATCCTCCTGGCCCTCCGCGGCGAGACGCCGAAGCTGGCCCACCACAACGTCTTCTTCCCGCCCTACTACGACGCCGAGTTCGACGCCATCTTCGGCTCCCCGGCCCACCGAGCCCGCCCGGCCGACCACCCCGCCATTTTCATCACGCGAGCCACCGACCCCGCCGTCCACCCACCCGGCACCGAGGCCTGGTTCCTCCTGGTCAACGCCCCCCGCCACGGCCACGCCTGGTCCGCGCTCGACTGGCGCCGCCCCGGCCTGGCCGACGCCTACGCCGACCACATCCTCGCGTTGCTGGCCCGGCAGGGCTTGGAGGTGCGCGACCGCGTCCTCTTCCGCGAGACCCGCACCCCCGCCGACCTGGCCACCGCGACGTCCACTCCGGGCGGCGCCATCTACGGCACAACCGGCACCCTGCTGCGCCCACCCAACCGAGGCCCACTCCCCAACCTGTACCTGGTCGGAGGCTCGGTCCACCCCGGCGGCGGCCTCCCACTGGTCACCCTCTCCGCCGAAATAGCCGCCACCCAGATCGGCCCCGCCTAGCGATTTTCAACGGACGCCGGTCACGCCCCGAACAGGTCCTCCAGCATCGCCCGCGACCGTGATGATCCCCGCGATCGTCGCGAGTGTCCGGAGGTCATCCTCGTCACGGCTCCGGGCGGCAAACGCCTTCATCGCGAAGACATGCTCCGGCGGCGCCGCCATCACCCCGGATCCCAGGGTGTTCGAAGACCTCCCGCTTGCCCACGTCATGCTGAGCGGACATGTAGGAGTGGCCACCGCTCTGAAGTTGGGTTAGCCCGCCGGGTCAGGTCGGGGCGTGGGCGGCCAGGAAGGCCTTGGCCATGGCGGAGGCCAGGTCGGCGGGGTTCTTGGCGGCTATGGCCTTGCCGTCGGTGGCCTTGGCTATGTCGGCCAGCGTGCCCATGTCGGCGTCGGGGCCGAAGCCGACGCCGATCACCGGGACGGGGCGCTTGGGGTCCTCGGCCTTGGCCAGGCGGTCCAGGAAGGTCTTTTTCGGCATCGAGAACGTCGACTCGCCGTCGGTGCCGTCGGTCAGCACGATCACCAGGGTGATGGTGTTGGGCTGGACGCGGGGGCGCATCGCGGCGCGGGCGTCCAGGATGGTCTGGAAGAGCGGGGTGCCGGCCTCGTTCGGGGCCTTGTAGCGGTTGATGGCGGTGGCCATCGCGGTGCGGCGGGAGGTGGCGCCGACCTTCGCCGTGATCGGGCCGAACGGGACCACCTCGGTGTGTGGCCGGCTGGTGGGGGTCGGGGTGTTGAAGAACCACATGCCGACTTTGGTCTCGTCGCCCAGCAGTTCGGTCGCGGCCAGGCCGGACTGGCGCAGCAGGCCCGCCTTGGTGGTGGGCCGGCCGGCCTTGTCGACGGCCGGCTTGTTCATCGAGCCGGAGGCGTCGATCAGCAGGAGCACCTGGAAGGCGAGCGTGCGGTACTGCGCCCACTGCACCGCGGGAGCCAGCAGCTTGTCGGAGCGCTCGGGCAGGGCCAGGGCATGATCCATCCCGTACGTGCGGAAACCGGCCTCGGTCAGCAGCGGCTTGCCGATGGCGGCGCGCAGGCGCTCGGCCAGGTCGGCGTGCTTGGTGGAGGTGGAGATCGCGTACGGGTAGTCGGCCTCAATCAGGCCGTCGGACGGGAACGAGCCGGTGAGCGCGATCGTGTGTCCGCCGCGCTGGTACGTGGTCAGCTGCTGCTCGGTGATCGGGAAGACGCCGACGTCGTTGGTGACCGCCTTCGCGTCGGTGGCCGCGGCGACCTTCTCCAGCAGCGCGGTGGGGTCGGCCGAGGCGTCCTTGAGCCGGCTGCGCAGGGTCAGCGCGCGCAGCTGGGCGATGCCGGCGTCGGGGGTGCTGTGTGCCATCGCCGACTGGATGGCGTAGACGGCGAGCATGCCGACGCTGGAGTGCAACGGGTCGGGCATGGTCACCGCGGGGATCTGGTGCCCGGCGACGCCGGCCATCAGCTGCATCCAGGTCGTCTTGTCGCCGGTGGCGTACTTGCCGGCGATGGTGGTGGGTCCGGCGAGAACGATGGGGCTGCGGGCGATCGGGTCACCCTGGATCCGGTACGCCTCGACGCCGCCCACGAGTGAGATGCGCAGCCAGGCGCTGGAGGAGGGGATCCAGACGTCGGGCTGCTCGGGGGCGGAGGCCGTGATGGCCGGTTCCTGTGCGGTGACGCCGATGGGCCCGCAGTCCCCACCGTTGTTCAGGGTGCGCGCCGCCTCCCGGACGACGGGGGCTATCTCCGGTGCGGCGACGACGTGCAGGACCGTGTCGGGACACGGACCCGCGGGACGGGCGGCCTGGTCGCCAGGTTTCTGGGAATACAGCCACCAGGTTGTGCCGCCGGCGACGACGACCAACACACCCACGATCATGCTGGCAAGGAGGATGCGGACGGTGAGGCTGGCCGGCTGCTCGGGATCTAGGTCGGGCAGGGGGGAATGCCGCGAGAGATCCGACATGCCACCGCCTTTCTCAAAGTCCGCATTCCGATTACGCATGGTCGCTTTGAACGAGGCCGAATAGTAGCCGTCCGCCCGTCGAAGGCAACAGGGAAACTGATTTTTCTCGCTCACAGACTGTGAAATGCCAGGTCGCGGTGGATGTGTGCGGAATTCAACATCAAAACGGCCGTCGATACGTACAGTAATCGTCAAAGATCAATAAGGGCGCGAAAGGGCCGCTCACCCATTCAAGATCGGAATGTCGCGAACGCGGGCGGTGATCGTGCACAGATCCGGGGGCCACGGGCCGTATAGGGTCGGGCCCATGGAGTGGCTGACGCCGGGTCGGTACGCCGACGAGTTGGAGTCCGAGACCGCCCGCCTGGCCACGGCCGCCGCACAAAGGCCCAGCGACCAACAAATCGAGACATGTCCGGAGTGGACCGTCCGCGACCTGGTCACTCACGTCGGCACCGGGCACCGCCTCGCCGCCGGGATCATCGAGGAGCGCCGCACCACTCCGGCCGAATACCACCTGGTCGACGCCCCGGACGACCGGGACGACTGGGCGGAATGGCTCGCCGGCGGCGCCCGGCGACTGAACGCCGCGGTCGCCGAGCACGGTTTCGGCGGCACGGTCTGGACCTGGCAGCCGAAATTCCAGACGGCCGGCTTCTGGCAGCGCCGCATGCTGCACGACCTGATCATCCACAGGTTCGACGCCGACCCCACCGGCGATCTAGCCCCCGATCTGGCCGCCGACGGCATCGCCGACCTGCTGCTCGCCTTCGAGCATTTCCCGAGGTTCGCCGGCAAGGGCGAGACGCTGCTTTTCACCGCCACCGACACCGGCCAGAGCTGGCACGTCACGCTCACCCCGGACGGGCTCGACTGGGCCACCAAGGCCGAGACGGCCGACACGACCTGCGCCGCCCCGGTCACCGAACTGCTGCTGATGCTCAACCGCCGCCGCCCGGCCGAGAACGTCGAGGGCGACCTGGCCCTGTTCCAGCGCTGGCACAAGGACGCACAGTTCTAGCTGGGCGCCGCGCGCATAGGTGCGCAGAGCAGGGCGCATGGGTGCGCAGAGCAGAGCTTCCCCCGCTTTCGGGACGGTTCGGGGTGGTGGTCAGGCCGGGGTGTGGTGTTGTTCGTAGTCGATCGGGGACTGGCTGCCGAGCTCGGAGTGGCGTCGGCGGGGGTTGTACCAGGCTTCGATCCATTCGAAGATCACGTTGGCCAGTTCCTGCCGGGTGGCCCACATCTGGCGGTCGAGCAGCTCGAGCTGCATCGAGCCGAAGAACGACTCGATCATGCTGGTGTCGTAGCAGTCACCGATCGAGCCATCGAGGCGAGCAGCCCGGTGCTGCGCAGCCGGTGCCCGAACGCCCAGCTGGTGAACTGGCTGCCGTGATCGCTGCGGACCATGGTCTGCCCAGTGGTCGGCCGGCGTCGCGCGTTCACCAAACTCCGGCGGGTGTGGTGCGGGCATCCGAACTCCTCCCTCGGCGACCAGTGTCGCCTCAGCGATGGGTGTCCGGGAAACCGGGGGAAGCGCAGAGCAGGGCGCACGGCTAGAGCGGGCGCACGCCCGACGGCAGTTCCTCGGTCGCCACGTGGGCCAGCAACGTCGTACGCAAGGCCTCGGCGGCATGGGGAAGCACGGAGCGTTTGCGATGGGCCAAAGCTATGGTCCGGCGCATGCCGGGGGGCGCCAGCGGCGTCGCTCGCAGAAGCGGGCGGTTGGCCAGCACCATGCTCGGCACCAGCGCCACGCCCAGGCCCGCCTCGACGAAGGCGAGCACCGCGTCCATCTCGCCGCCCTCGACCGCGAACTTGGGCGTGAAGCCGGCCTGCCGGCAGGCCTCGAGGGTCACGCCGCGGATGTCGTAGCCGGCCCGGAACATCACCAGTGGGGTGTGCTCGAGCTCGGAGAGGGCGATCTGCGCGTACGAGGTGGGCGGCGGCCGGTCGAAGGCCGAGGCCACGACCAGGCTCTCGCGCAGCACGGGCATCGCGGTCAGCGCCGGGTCGACGCCCTCGTCCGGCTGCACGATCAGCGCGAGGTCGAGGGTGTGTGCGAGCAGGTTCTCGATGAGGTCCTGGGAGCTGCCCTCGTTCACGTACAGCTGGATGTCGGGGTGCTCGGCGCGGAACGTGCGCAGCACCTCGGGGACCAGCGACGAGCAGAGGCTCGGGGTGGCGCCCAGCCGCACGTCGCCGCGGCGCAGGCCGACGATGTCCTGCACGGCCTCGCGGGCGGCGTCGGCGTCGGCGACCATCCGCTGCGCAAGCGGCAGCAGCGTCTCGCCGGCCACGGTGAGCGCGACGGCCCCGCGGATGCGCTCGAACAAGGGCGCGCCGAGGCTCTGCTCGAGGGTGTGAATTTGTTTACTGAGTGTCGGCTGAGACACGTCCAAATTGTCCGCCGCTTGGGTGAAATGTCGTGTTTCCGCGACGGCCAGGAAGTATCGAAGCTGTTGCAACTGCATCTGGATAGCCTATCGCTATGGATACCTACCCCTTCATGCATTAGACGAATCGCATAGGGACTTCCTACCGTCAGATTCGTGGCGGTAGACACGAGAACTCCCAAAGTCGCGAAGGCAAAACCGGCCGCGACACCGGCGAAGCGGACCTCGTCCGTCGCGCTGAAGATCTTCATGGCGGTGACCGGCATCCTGCTGGTCCTGTTCCTGTACGCGCACATGATCGGCAACCTGAAGATCTTCTTCGGCGAGGGCACGTTCGACCACTACGCGCACTGGCTGCGCACGATCGGGACGCCCATCCTGCCGAACGAGTGGTACCTCTGGATCCAGCGCGGCGGCCTCACGATCGCAGTCGTCGGGCACGTCGTCGCGGCGACGATCCTCGCCCGGCGCGCCCGGCGGGCCCGCCCGGTCAAGTACGCGCACCGGCCCAAGGTGCAGGGCAGCTACGCCGCGCGCACGATGCGCTGGGGCGGCGTGATCATCCTGCTCTTCGTGATCTACCACATCCTCGACCTGACCACGCTCACGCTGAACCCGAAGGCCGAGTCCGGGCACCCGTACGCGAACGTCGTGGCCGACTTCGCCCCGGGCCGCTGGTACGTGACCCTCTTCTACACGCTGGCGATCGTGGCCATCGGCTTCCACCTGCGGCACGGCCTGTTCAGCGCCGTCCGCACGCTGGGCCAGCAGAAGCCGCGCGGCGAGGTGATCGCCCGCGCGACCGCCCTGGCCCTCTCCCTGATCTTGGTCATCGGCTACCTGAGCGTGCCGTTCGCGGTGCTCACCGGATTGGTGGACTGAGTAAAATGCCGGAATTCTGGAACGACGGCGACCCGATCGCCGACACCGCCGCCCCGGACGGCCCGATCGAGACCCGCTGGGAGCGCCGCAAGTTCTCGGCCAAGCTGGTCAACCCGGCCAACCGCCGCAAGCTGACCGTGATCGTGGTGGGCACCGGCCTGGCCGGCGGCTCGGCCGCGGCGACCCTGGCCGAGGCCGGTTACCACGTCAAGTCGTACTGCTACCAGGACAGCCCGCGCCGCGCGCACTCGATCGCGGCCCAGGGCGGCATCAACGCGGCCAAGAACTACCGCAACGACGGCGACTCGATCTACCGGCTGTTCTACGACACCGTGAAGGGCGGCGACTTCCGCGCCCGCGAGTCCAACGTCTACCGGCTCGCGACCGTGTCGGTGAACATCATCGACCAGTGCGTGGCGCAGGGCGTCCCGTTCGCCCGCGAGTACGGCGGCCTGCTCGACAACCGTTCGTTCGGCGGCACCCAGGTGTCCCGCACGTTCTACGCCCGGGGCCAGACGGGCCAGCAGCTGCTGCTCGGCGCGTACCAGGCGATGGAGCGGCAGATCGGCCTCGGCAACATCGAGATGAACGCCCGGCACGAGATGCTGGAGCTGATCGTCGTCGACGGCAAGGCCCGCGGCATCGTCGTACGCGACATGGTCACCGGCGAGATCACCACCGAGATGGCGGATGCCGTCGTGCTGGCCTCCGGCGGCTACGGCAACGTCTTCTTCCTCTCGACGAACGCCAAGGGCTGCAACGTCACGGCAAGCTGGCGGGCACACCGCAAGGGCGCGCTGTTCGGCAACCCCTGCTACACGCAGATCCACCCGACCTGCATCCCCGAGTCGGGCACGCACCAGTCGAAGCTCACGCTGATGAGCGAGTCGCTGCGCAACGACGGCCGGGTCTGGGTGCCCAAGGCCCGCGAGGACAAGCGAGCCCCCGGCGACATCCCCGAGGCCGAGCGCGACTACTACCTCGAGCGCATCTACCCGTCCTTCGGCAACCTGGTCCCCCGCGACATCGCCTCGCGCGCGGCCAAGAACGTCTGCGACGAGGGCCGCGGCGTCGGCCCCGGCGGCCTGGGTGTCTACCTCGACTTCGCGGACGCGATCGGCCGGCTGGGCAAGACGGCCGTCGAGGCCAAGTACGGCAACCTCTTCGAGATGTACCAGCGGATCACCGGCGAGGACCCGTACGAGACGCCGATGCGCATCTATCCCGCGGTGCACTACACGATGGGCGGGCTCTGGGTCGACTACGACCTGCAGTCGACGATCCCCGGCCTGTTCGTGGTGGGCGAGGCCAACTTCTCGGACCACGGCGCCAACCGGCTCGGCGCGTCCGCGCTGATGCAGGGCCTGGGCGACGGGTATTTCGTGCTTCCGACGACGCTCGGCAACTACCTGGCCGCCGGGCCGTTCGCACCAATTCCCCAAGATCACGAAGAAGTGCAGAAAGCCCGCAAAACGGTCGAAGAACGCATATCCACGCTGCTGAAGGTCGACGGCGACCGCACCGTCGACTCCTTCCACCGCGAGCTCGGCCACATCATGTGGGAGTACTGCGGCATGGAGCGCACCGAGGAGGGCCTGACCAAGGCGATCGGCCTGATCCGCTCGCTCAAGGAGGAGTTCTGGCAGCGGGTCAAGGTGCCCGGCACCGGCGAGCAGCTCAACCAGAACCTGGAGAAGGCCGGCCGGGTCGCCGACTTCTTCGAGCTCGCCGAGCTGATGTGCATCGACGCCCTCCACCGCCGGGAGTCCTGCGGCGGCCACTTCCGCGCCGAGTCGCAGACCCCCGACGGCGAGGCGCTGCGCCACGACGACGAGTTCAGCTACGTCGCGGCCTGGGAGTACGCCGGAGACAGCGGCAAGCCGACTCTGCACAAGGAACAGCTCGAGTTCGAGTACGTCCACCCCAGCACCCGGAGCTACAAGTAATGGACATCCAGGTACGCGTGTGGCGCCAGTCCTCCAGCGAGGACAAGGGCCGCATGGTCACGTACGACGTGAAGGACATCTCCCCCGACGCCTCCTTCCTGGAGATGCTCGACGTCCTGAACGAGAAGCTGATCCTCGACGGGGATGACCCGATCGCGTTCGACCACGACTGCCGCGAGGGTATCTGCGGCATGTGCAGCATGGTCATCGACGGCGTGGCGCACGGCCCGGAGCGGGCCACCACGACCTGTCAGCTGCACATGCGGCACTTCAAGGACGGCGACGTGATCGACGTCGAGCCGTGGCGGGCCGCCGCCTTCCCGGTCATCAAGGACCTGGTGGTCGACCGCACCGCGTTCGACAAGATCATTCAGGCGGGCGGGTACATCACCGCCCCGACCGGCGCAGCGCCCGAGGCGCACTCCACCCCGGTGCCCAAGAAGGATGCCGACCTGGCGTTCGAGGCGGCCACCTGCATCGGCTGCGGCGCGTGCGTGGCGGCCTGCCCGAACGGCTCGGCGATGCTGTTCACCGCGGCCAAGGTCGCCCACCTGGGCCTCATGCCGCAGGGCCAGCCCGAGCGCGACACCCGCGTGATCGACATGCTGCAGGCGCAGGACGACGCCGGCTTCGGCGGCTGCACCAACGCCGGCGAGTGCACCACGGTCTGCCCCAAGGGCATTCCGCTGACCCTGATCGGCCGCCTCAACAGCGACTACCGCAAGGCGCTGCGCAACCGCTGATCCCGCCGGGACCGACCGGGCACAACGGCGTGCCCGGTCTCCGGCAGGATGAGATCGCATGGGCACCATCCTGGCCGCGGCCGGCATCTTCGTCGGCACCGACATCGACGACCTGATCGTCCTGACCGTGTTGTTCCTCGCGGCGCGGGCGGCCCATCGCCCGGTCTGGAAGATCTGGGCCGGGCAGTACCTCGGCATCGCCGTCCTGGTCGGCGTCTCGCTGCTGGCCGCGCTCGGCCTCACCCTGGTGCCCGACCGGTACGTTCCGCTGCTCGGCCTGGTGCCGCTCGGCCTCGGCATCTGGGGCCTGATCAGGGCGTTCCGCGGCGGCGAGGAGGACGAGCCGCCGATCGGCGCGCAGGGCATCCTCCCGGTCGCGGGCATCACCATCGCGAACGGCGCCGACAACATCGCCGTCTACACACCCATATTTCGTACGATGTCCGGGGCGGATATCGCCGTGCTGCTCGTCGTGTTCGCGTTGCTGACCGCGGGCTGGTGCGCGCTGGCCTCCTGGCTCGGCTCGCACAAGCGGGTGATCGCCGTGGTCGAGCGGTACGGCCACTGGCTCGTCCCGCTGGTCTTCATCGGGATCGGCCTGGTCATCCTCACCGGGGCGCTCTGATCCCCCCGTACAGGAAAGAAGTCAGGGTTTCGATCGCCTCGTCGTCGGGGAGCTTGTCGATCCAGGTGTCGGCGAAAGCGCTGACCACGGAGCTGAAGATCGTCGCGAGCACGAGGGGGTTGGCCGACGGCGCCGCCTTGGCCATGTGGCCGGCGATGTGCGCGAGGTCCGGTTCCATCATCTCGCGCTGCACCCGGTCGAACTCGGGGTCGACGATGGCGGCCTGACGCAGCGCCTCCATGACCGTGCGGTGCCGGCGGTAGACCTGCCAGAACTGCTCGATGTGCCAGCGGATCGCCGAGCGGTCGGAGAAGTCGTCGGAGTGCCCGGCGGCGAGCGCGCCCTCGTCCCCCTCGGCCAGCAGGTCGGCCAGCAGCGCCTGCAGCAGCTGCTCCTTGCTCGCGAAGTGCTGATAGAACGAGCCGGTCGCGCGCCCGGCCTCGGCCGTGATGTCTGTGATCTTGGCATTGAGGTAGCCGACCCGCGCGAACACCCGGACCGCCGCCGCCTTGAGCTCCACCTCGGTCTGCGCCGCACGCTGCTTGCGCACACCCGTTCCCGCCATTGACGCAGGATATCAACTCGTCCTACAGTGAATCCATGTTCACTGAATCAGAATTCATCCTCATCGTCGGCGCCGGGCCCACCGGGCTCACCCTCGCCGGCGAGCTGCAGCGGCGGGCCGTGCCGTTCCGCATCGTCGAGCGCTCGACCGAGCCGTTCACCGGGTCGCGGGGCAAGGGGCTTCAGCCGCGCACCCAGGAGGTGCTCGACGACCTCGGGCTCCTCGACCGGTTCCGGGCGGCCGGCTCGGACTACCCCGAGCTGCTCATCCACCTGCCGGGCGGCCAGGAGATGCGGCGGCGGATGGACCCGCTGCACGAGGCGACGCCCCAGGTTCCGTACCCGAATATGTTGATGGTTCCGCAGTGGCGCACCTGCGCCCTGCTCGCCGAGGGCGTGCCGGTCGAGCTCGGCGTCGGGGTCACCGATCTCGAGCAGCTCGAGCGCGGCGTGCGGGTCACCCTGAGCACGAGCGAGGTCGTCGTCGCCCGCTACGTGGTGGGAGCGGACGGCGGGCAGAGCACGGTCCGCAAGCTTCTCGGCGTCCCGTTCGAGGGCGAGACCCACGAGACCGAGCGGATGGTCATCGCCGACGTGCGGCTGACCGGGCTCGACCGCGACAACTGGCACATCTGGCCCGGCGACGACGCCACCTCGTTCCGCCTCGGGCTCTGCCCACTCCCCGGCACCGAGGACTTCCAGCTCACCGCGCCGCCGTCCGATCTGTCCGTCGAGGAGCTGGTCGCGTCGGTCGACCCGTCGATCAAGGTCACGCACGTGGGGTGGACGTCGCATTTCCGGGCCAACATCCGGATGGTGTCGCGCTACCGGGTCGGCGACGTCTTCCTGGCCGGCGACGCGGCGCACGTGCACTCGCCGGCCGGCGGGCAGGGCCTCAACACCGGCATCCAGGATGCCTACAACCTGGGCTGGAAGCTTGCGGTGGGCGAGGACGAGCTTCTTGACACGTACGAGTCGGAGCGGCTCCCGATCGCCGCCGGTGTGCTCGGGATCAGCACTCGCCTGCACCGGGCCCATGTCGACGGCGACGAGGATGCGATGTCCCGCACCGACCCGGTGCTGCGGCAGCTGTCGCTGAGCTACCGGGGCGGGCCGCTCGCGGCCGAGCATCGCGCGGCGCCGGGACGGGTGCGGGCTGGGGACCGCGCGCCCGACTCCCCCTGCGGCGACACCACGATCTTCGACCTGCTGCGGGGGCCGCACGCGACACTGCTGGCCTTCTCCTGGTCCGGCGACCTGCCGGCGGCCTCCGAGAAGTTGGCGGTCCACCGCATCTCCGACGAGGCCGCGCTGGCCGCTTACGACATCTCGTCGCCGACCCTCGTTCTGGTCCGGCCGGACAACTACCTCGGTTGCGCCACCACCGACTCGTCCGGAATTTCGGCATACATGCCGAGGGTGCTGGGTCAAGATCGATGATCGCCGGCCTGTCTTGGTTTCAGTCCTGATCGCGGGTTGCCGCGACATCACCGGCGAACAGGCCGGTCGGGTCGACGGCGCGGCGTACGCGCTCCACCCGGGCCCGGGTGTCGTCGTCGTGCGTTCGCTGGGGTCGCTCGAAGTCGTCGACGAAGTTGGGTGCCGTGAAGCCGGTCAGGGACGGTTCGAGGGCCGACCGCACGGCCTTGAGGTCCCGCGTGGTCTCCTCACCGGCCGGGCCGACCCCGTAGTAGTGCAGCGGCGCTGCGAAACGGTCGAGTGCACCGCCGTTCGCCGGTGTGTCGGCGAACCCGCCGCCGAGCTGGCGCAGTTCGAGCGCGAGCAGGTTCGGCCCGGCGTCCAGGATCCGCGCCCAGTCGGCTTCGCCGATCTCGTGGATCAGTGCGGAGTCCGAGTAGGAGGCCACCGGTTGCGGCGGGTCGAGGTGGATGAGGGGCAGGGCCTGCGGAGCGGCCTCCGCCCACGTGTTGGCCACGGGCTGGGCGAGCGCGGTCAGCGGGGACAACATCTCATCGACGATGCGCCGTGCGGCCGGCAGGTCCGGCTCGGTCGGTGCGATGACGGCGCCGTCCAGGGCGAGCACGCGCTTGCCGGCCAGGTACGGCGGGAGGAAAGGCAGAGGCGGCAGCGACAGCGCGCGCAAGCTGGTGGTGATCTCCGGTGGGGCGGTTCGTGCCCATGCCTGCCAGACCGGCGCCAGCCGGGCGGCGTCGGCGGCATTCCAGACGGCCATGCCGGTGACGATGCGGCGCATGGGGATCAGGTCGATCTCCGCCGCCACGACGACGCCGAACCCGCCGCCCCCACCGCGCAACGCCCAGAACAGTTCCGGGCGGTGGGCGGCGCTCACCTCGACGACCTGTCCGTCGGCCAGCACGACGGTGAGGGAGCGCACGGAGTTGGCGGCCAGCCCGAAGCGGCGGCCGTAGAAGCTCAGGCCGCCGCCGAGCAGGTAGCCGATGACGCCGACGGTGGACGACGAGCCGTGGAGGGCGGTGAGTCCGTACCGGGTCGTCTCGGGCAGGACGTCGCCCCAGGTTTTCCCGGCGGGCACGCGAGCGGTCCGGGCGTCCGGGTCGACGCGGACGGGCGCGTCGAGCAGTGGCCGCACCAGCAGGGAATCGGTCAGCGGGCCGGTCCGGCCTATCGCGTGGCCGGTGGTGGTCAGCCGTAGCGGCCGGCCGGACCGGCGTGCGGCAGCGACGGCGCGGACGACGTCGTCGACCGAGCGGGCCGTGAACGCCCCGGCCGGGTCGACCGGGGCCGCGAGCTGGAAGGAGGCGCCGGCCTCCGCGTACTCGGGAGTTCCGGGCGGCCTGAACGGGGTGATGTCGGTGCCGATCATCGGAGCTTCGTCGTGAGACATCGAGGATTCTCCTGTCTTGGATGTGGATCGGGCAGCTGATGGTCAGGCTGTCGGCGCGACGATGACGGTCCTGCCGTGTAGTTCGCCCGCGGCGGCCTGGGCGTGCACCGCCGACAGCTCGACGTCCTCGTAACGCAGGACGCTCAGGTCGCGGTACTCGTGGAAACGCCCTGCCTTCATCGCAAGCCCTCTCTCTTCGCTCGCCAAGTGCTTCGTATTCGAAGCATTTGCCGACCATAGCACGCTTCGAATTCGAAGCAACTAACGCACGGTGTGAGCCGGCGCAGGGCCAGCCGGATCGCCGCTTTTACCCGTGGATGCAAGGCGACGGCAACCTGGTCCTCTACGACTCATCTACGACGCGACCGGACCGCTCATCCGATCGTGCTGAACGACGGCAACCTGGTGCTCCACAGCGACAAGACCGGCCTCTCGATCGGGGACACGCACACCCGCCGCCGGTGACGAAGCCGTAACGTGACGAAGGCGGCGCTGATCATCGATTTGATCGGCGCCGCCGACTCGCTATCATCGCTTGGCGCATTCGACAGCTCTCACTACCGAGAGCTTGATCCCGGGGACTATCCGTGACAGACAAGCGCTATGCGGTGGTTGTCGGTGTCGACGACTCCGGCATCGGCGCGACCCTGCCCGCCTTGCGCTACGCGGTCCGCGATGCGGAGGCCGTCCACGACCTCCTCTGCGACCCCTCCGTCGGCACGTACGACCTCGCCGACGTCGAGCTTTTCGCCGGCCCCTTCACCAGCGCCGCCGCGATCAAGACGGCACTGCGCCGCATCGCGCTGCACTCCGACCCGTCCGACTCGCTGCTGGTCTACTTCGCCGGTCAGACGCTGACCCCGGCCTGGAGCCTCGGCACCGACGTCTACCTGGTCACCCCCGACCTCGACGAGGCCGCGCTCAGCGACGACCCCGACGCCGGCCTGCGGCTGTCCTACCTCAAGCAGGACGTGCTCGAACTGTTCGCCGGCTCGGCCACGCTGATCCTCGACTGCTGCCGCTCCGGCAGCCTGCGCGCGACGCCCGGCCGGCACGTCGACCTGATCAACGTCGCGGGCCGCGAGGAGGTCCGCTACTGCGCGCTCACCGCGTGCGCCCGCGACGGCGCGGCCCGGGAGGACCCGTCGTATGGGCACGGCGTGCTCACCCACCACCTGCTGCAGGCGCTGCGCGGCGGCCTGGTGACGTTCGAGGCACTCAGCGGCTACGTCCTCGCGCAGGGCCTCGACCCGCAGCCGAGCGTGGCCATGCCGGCCTGGGCCGCGACCATGCCGCTGGTCCGGTACTCCCCCGCGCTGCCGCCGGCCGAGCCGCCGCCACCGCCGCCCGACCCGGTCGTGGTCCTCCCCCTGGAGAACCCGATCGACCGGCACGCCACCGCGATCGCCGGCTTCATCGACCGCCTGTCCCGCGCGGCCCGCGAGCCCCGGCTCTCCGGCGCGATGCTGCGGGCCGACCGGGTGCACTACCTGCGGTCCGCGACCGGCGCCGAGTCGGTGGCCCTGCTGGAGTACACCCCGACCGGGATCACCGCGATCGACGCGACCTCCCGCTTCGACCAGAGCCGGGTGCAGAGCCTGCTGCACTTCGCCGACGACCCGGTCCGCCCGCCGAGCCTCGAGTGGTTCGGCCGGATCGCCCGCGACAGCCACCGTACGGTCCTGTGCGTGCCGGTCAGCCGCAGCGACGACACCGTCCTGCTGCTGGCTGTGGTCAACCCGCCGCCGGCCCTGGTCGCGATCGGCCAGCCGATGGCAAAGGTGATCGAGACCATCTGGCGCACCGACTTCGCCGCCTCCCCCGCCGAGGCCGAGATCCAGGTGCTCACCGCGCTGCGCGAGACCTTCGGCCGGCTGCCCAACCAGCTCTACGAGCGCTGCTTCCGCCTCTACCGCGAGGTTCTCGAGTCGTTCCGCATCGTCTTCCAGCCGGTCATCACGATCGGCCCGGCCGTGGCGAACGTCGGTGTGCACAGCTACGAGGCCCTGGCCCGCCGCTCGCTCGACGAGCCGCGCGCGCCCGTCGCCATGCTGCAGATCGCCCGCACCTGGGGCGACCGCTTCGTCATCGAGCGCGACAAGGTCATCCTCCGCACCGCGCTGCGCTCCTACGCCGAGGCCCACGCCGAGGGCCCGTGGGACGAGCCCAAGCCGGTCTCGGTAAACGTCTCGGTGCGCGCCCTGCTCAGCGACTCCTACATCGAGACGCTCCGCGAGACCATCGCCGAGGTGGGCCTGACCCCCAGCGCCATCACGCTGGAGATCTCCGAACAGGACCCGATCGAGCCCCGCGACGGCGAGCAGTGGCCGGACGAGCCGCACGCGTACTTCCACAAGCGCCTGGCCTCGATCTCCCGCGAGGTGGGGGTCGCCTTCGCCGTGGACGACTTCGGCACGGGTTACGCCTCGTTGTCGCGGATGGCCGAGCTGCCGCTCACCCAGATCAAGGTGGACCGCGCGATCCTCCACCATCCCCAGGCGCTGCAGGAGCTCTCGCTGGTCGTCGCGGTCGCACGCGACTCCGGGCACACCCCCCGCGTGGTGATCGTCGAGGGCGTGGACGACGAGTCGCCCCTGAGCCTGCGCCAGATCTTCGAGCGCCGCATCAAGCACGTCCAGGGCTACATCACCCGCGAGCCGGCCGCCCCTCGCCTGCGCCGCCTGCGCCCCGAGGCCCGCAAGGAGATCGCCGCCCGAGTCCGCGGCGACGACGGCCGCCCCACCGTCCTCAGCGACAAGGGCTTCCCGCTTCAGCGCGGCGCTTAATTCCTTTCCCGTACGAGGTCAGCACGAGTACCGGCATTCCACGTGGGGCGCCGTCGCTGGTCACCCTCCTTGCATCGGTTCCGGGCTGTCCTGCATTGTCAATCCCCCGTTGACAACGGGTATGGTTCAGCTCATGGCCGATGACACCGACGCCGCTGGTGCCGCCGATGCTGATGCCGTCGGTGAGTCACCGCTGAGCGGGCTGCGGACGATCCCCGCGCGGCGGGCGCGGTTGGATGCCGCCGAGCTCGCGCTGATCGACCAGGCCCGCCGGGCGGGCGCCACCTGGGTGGAGATCGCCGAGGCACTGGGCCTGGGCAGCCGACAGGCCGCCGAGCAGCGACGATTGCGCCTGGCGTCGGCGATCGACCCGATCACCCCCGACCCCGGCTACGGCCCGGAGATCGCGGTGCTGCGCAAGGCGGCCATCGATCTCCACCGCCGCGTGGGCGCGGACCGCCGCTGGGACCACCGTTTCACCCGCGCCGCGCTGGTGCGCCAGACCCTCGCCGCCGTGCCCGAGGCGACCGTCTCCGCCCTATATGCGCTGGTAGCCGAGGTAGTCGACGACCTCTCGCGGGCCGGCGCCCCGCTACCGACCCCCACCCGCGCCGCCGTTTCCCGTCTCGCCGCCGCCCTGGAGTCCGCCACGCCCCAGCCTTGACAGCTTGCCACTCAACTCTTGAGGATGAGCCTCACGGACTCAACCCTCAGGAGGCCTCCGTGCGCCGCAACCCGGCCCTGTTCGTCCTGATCTCCCTGTTCTCCGGCTTCGGCAGCACGGCGATGACCCTGACCGCCGGCATCTGGGTGCTCGACCTGACCGGCTCGGTGTCGCTGGCCGCCCTGACCGGCCTGTGCATCTACGCCCCCACCTTCGCCGCCCCGTGGCTGGGCACGCTGGTAGACCGCTTCCCCCGCCGCCCCTTGCTCATCACGGTCGACCTCGCGCTAGCCGTCTTCCTGCTGACCCTCCTGCTGGTCAACTCGTCCACCGACGCTTGGCTCATCTACACGGCATTGCTGGCCCGGGGCATGAGCTACGTCCTCCTGGACGCCGGCGAGTCGGCGATCCTCCCCACCGCCCTACCCAGATCCCTACTGGCCAACGTCAACGGCTGGCGCTCCAGCGCCCAGGAGGGCATGAAGATCGTGGCTCCCCTGGTCGGCGCCGGCGTCTACGCCTGGCAGGGCCCAGTCCCCGTAATCCTGATCTGCACCGCCACCACTCTTCTGTCCGCCACTTGCTACGCCCTGCTCCGCCTCCGTCCTTCTCCTGTCTCCGCTGCGGATCGCTCGGGCACGCACGCACGGCGTGGTGAGGTGGTCGCCGGGCTGCGGGCGCTCTTCGACAATCCGGCCGTGCGCGGGCCGGTGCTGGTGGCGTCGGCCGCGATCGGGCTTTCCGGGCTGGCCAACGCCGCCGTGATCGCCCAGGTCGTGCACGGTCTGCACCTGCCCGCAACCCGTCTCGGCTTCCTCTCCACGGCTCAGGGAATCGGCTCGATCGTGAGCGGCCTGCTGGTGGGACGCCTCCTGGCCCGCCGATCGCCGGCCGCGGTAGCCGCCCTGGGCACGGCCGTCTTCGCCGTCGCGTGCATCTGCTCGTCGATCCCCTGGTGGCCGGCCCTGCTCACCGGCAGCGCCCTCGCCGGGCTGGGCCTGGTCTGGTCCCTGATCGCTGCCGTAACCGCGATACAGACCCGCACTCCCGACCACCTGCTGGGCCGAGTCTCCGCAACCTCGAACACGGTCATGTTCGCCCCGGTCGCCCTGGCCATCCCGGTAGGCTCGGCCGCCGTCCACTTGGGCCCGACCCCGGTCTTTCTAACCGCCGCCGCCCTCACCCTGGCCGCCACCCGCTACCGCCCCGCCCGCACCCCCGACCCAGCAGCCGCGCCGGCGGGCTGACCGACAACAGCCTCGCGAACCACGCTTCAAACCAACGGTCGCGCCGGCCGGGCTGACCGACAACCGCTCGCGAACCACCCGCCCCGGGCGGCGGCCAGCCCCGGGCGGCAACCGCCCCGGGCGGGGTGACCGACACGGCGGGGTGACCGACAACGGCCTCGCCAACCATCCAGCGCTCCCGGTTGTCGCGCTGGCCGACAACCGCTCGCGAACCACCCGCCCGGGCGGCGGCCGCCCCGGCGGGGTGACCGACAACGGCCTCGCGAGCTACGCGACGCCACCGGCGGTCGCGTCGGTGGGGGATGACCGGCGACGGCCTCGCGAGCTACGCGGCGCCACCGGTGGTCGCGTCGGTAGGGGTGACCGGCGACGGCCTCGCGAGCCACGCGGGACAGCCCGGCGGCCGCGCGCGGAGGGTGACCAACGACGGCGGCCGGCGCTCGACCGTGGACTCCGCGTCCCCCCGTATGGGGAAAAGGCCTTGAAGACGCGCCCGGAGAAACGGCCGCGGAGAGCTTGCGGCGATCGGCGATGGCGAATGGGGCGTGATCGTTAATCGGTTGTCGGGCGTGTGGCGCGATTCTACCGTGGTCCGTGACACAAGCGCCCACCGTGAAAGCCGGGGTGGGCTGCGGCGACATTCCCTATCGCGGCTATCGAGGAGGTGGGCCAAATGAGCGCGGTGCTTGTCTTGAACGCCGACTGCGGACCGCTGCAGCGGGTCAGCCTCCGGCATGCGATTCGGATGTTGTTCCGGGAGGTGGCGGTGGTGCACGAGGCCGAGCCGGATCGGCGGATCGGGGTTTATCCGATGCCGACGGTGGTGCGGCTCGTGAGCTATGTGGTGACGCGGTGGCGGCACAGTCGCGGGCCGGTCTGGTCGCGGGCGGGAGTGCTTGCTCGGGACAAGCGGGTCTGTGGATATTGCGGTGGGACGGCGTCCACGATCGACCACGTGCTGCCGCGGTCGCGCGGTGGGGCGAACGAGTGGGCCAACACCGTGGCGGCTTGTGGTCGGTGCAACAACCGCAAGGGTGACCGCACGCCGGGCGAGGCGCGGATGCCGCTGCTGGTGCGGCCGTACGCGCCTACCTGGTCGGCGCTGGCCTGATTGGCGGCTCATCTTCCGGGTATTTCCGAAAAATAGGTCTTTAGTGGGTTGGGCGGCGAGACGGCGATCGGTGGGCCGGCACGGGGGCAGGCCCGCCGGTCGTCCCGCTCGATTGCTAGCGTGCCCGGATGCTTCCGCGTTCGGCCCCGGCGGCCCAGGGGATGTCGTCCCGCGCGATCGGCACGCTGCTGGACTGGTTCGAGGAGAGCGCGGTCGAGGGCCACTCCGTCATGGTCGTACGCCATGGGCACGTCGTCGCCGAGGGCTGGTGGACGCCGTACTCGGCCGATCGCCCCACCCTGCTCTATTCGGTGACCAAGTCGTTCACCTCGACCGCGGTGGGGCTGGTGATCGCGGACGGGCTGCTCGCGCTCGACGATCGGGTGGTCGACGTGCTGCCCGACCACGTGCCGGACGACGTCTCGGAGCAGGGTCGCCGCATCACGGTGCACCACCTGCTGTCGATGACGGTCGGGCACGGCACGGACAGCCTCGCCGAGGCCTGGGAGCGCGAGCCGGGTGACCTGGTCAAGGGCTTCCTGCGGGTGCCGTTCCCCGAGCCCGAGGGGAACCGGTTCGTCTACGACAACGCGACCACCTTTCTTCTGGCCCGAATGGTCGAGCGGGTCAGCGGCCGCGACCTGCGGGAGCTGCTCGACGAGCGACTCTTCCGGCCGATGGGCATCGACCACGCCGAGTGGGATCGGGTGGCGAGCGGCAAGGCGTTCGGCTTCCATGGCCTGCACCTCACGACCGAGGCCGTTGCCGCCTTCGGTGAGCTGCTGCTGCGCGGCGGACGATGGGGCGACCGGCAGCTGGTCCCGCGGGAGTGGGTGGAACTGGCCACCCGGCCGCATTCCAAGATCCCGCCGGTCGAGGACGACTCGGCCCGCGGCTACGGCTACCAGTTCTGGATCTCGGAGCACGGCTTCTACGCCGACGGCGCCTTCGGCCAGCACTGCGTCGTCATACCGTCGCTCGACCTCGTCGCGGTCGTGACCAGCCACAACACGCGGACCTCGACCACGCCGGGTGCGGTCTGGGACTGCCTGGCGCCCGGTATCGACCGTCCGGGAAGCGCGCGGGACGACGAGATCCTCGCCGATCGGCTGCGGCGGCTGTCGTTCCCGCTGGTGGCGGGCTCCGCCGAGCCGGAGCGTTCCGCGCGGGCGGCGATCGTCGCGGTCGCGGACTCGGCGCTGCCCGCGGGCTGCACGGTGCTGGTCGAACCGGCCGGCGGCGGCTGGCGGCTGCATGTCGAGTCGATCGGCAAGGTCGAGGCCGGCCATGGCGAGTGGCGGGAGAGCTCGCCGCTCGGCCGGCCGGTCGTCGCGTCCGGCGCCTGGCACGGTGACACGTTCGTCGCCGAGCTCTTCGTCATCGCCACACCGCACCGGGTGCGGCTGGTGGTCGACGGCGACACGGCCACGGCGACCTGGAGCACCGTGCCCCTGACCAAGCCCGATCTGGCGTTGCATCTGCGGGCGCCGTTGATGACGCGGCCCGACGTGGCGTAGGCCGGTCGTCCCGCGCTCGGATCATCCGGAAGCGGATAATCCGAGGGTACGATTAGCGGCATGGCTGCACCCGAACGCACCGAGCGTGACATCACCGGCCTGCTCAACATGGCCGGTCACGCTCTGTCGAACCGTCTCGGCGCGGCGCTCGAGGGCGTCGGCCTGACCCCGCGCATGCAGTGCGTGCTGGTGCACGCCCTCGAGGAGGAGCGCACCCAGATCCAGCTGGCTGTGCTCGCCGACCTCGACAAGACCACCATGGTCAGCACCGTCGACGAGCTCGAGCGCCAAGGGCTGGCCGAGCGCCGGGCCTCGGCCACCGACCGGCGGGCGCGGATCATCGCGGTCACCGAGAAGGGGCGTCTCATGGCCGAGGAGGGGCAGCGCATCGTCGACCGGGTGCACGCCGACGCGCTGGGCGCCCTGCCCGAGGAGTCGCGAGCGGCATTTGTCGAGGCCCTCGGCGCACTGGCCGGGACCTCGCGCGATCCCGGTCCGCAGCCCATCCGGCGTCCGCGCGGTCGGTGAGGTCGGCGACGCCCGTGAGGTCGTCGGCGCCGATGTGCGAGGTAGGTGACAAACAGATAGTCCGGTAGCGGATTATCTGTTACGGTCGGGCCATGAGCCTTTCCGTGAGCCGTCGCGCGGCCGCCCTGGCCGTGCTATGCGCGATGTCCCTGATGATCGTTCTGGACAGCACGATCGTCGCCGTCGCCGTTCCCGACATTCAGCGCGATCTGGGCTTCTCCGCCGCCGGCGTGGCCTGGGTCGTCAACGCGTACCTGGTCGCCTTCGCCGGCCTGCTCCTGCTCGCGGGCCGTCTCGGCGACCTCGTCGGCGCCTGGCGGGTGTTCCTCGCCGGGCTCGCCCTGTTCACGACCGCGAGCCTGCTCTGCGGTCTCGCCGACAGCGCCGCCCTGCTGATCGCCGGCCGCTTCGTGCAGGGCGCGGGTGGGGCGCTCGCCGCCGCCGTGGTCATCGGCATGATCGTGCGGCTGTTCCCCGGCCCGGGCGAGCAGGCGCGGGCGATGGGTATCTACAGCTTCACCCAGGCCGGCGGCGCCGCGGTCGGGTTCGTCGCGGGTGGCCTGCTCACCGACGCCGTGGGCTGGCCCGCGATCTTCCTGATCAACGTCCCGATCGGCGTGGCCGTCTGGCTGACCGGCCGCCGCCTGCTCCCCCGCGAGACCGGGCCGGGCCTGCGGGCCGGGCTCGACCTGCCGGGCGCGGTGCTGATCACCGCGGGCCTTTCCCTCGGCGTGTACGCGATCGTCCGTACCGGATCTCCGGATGCGGCCGCGCCCGCCGCACTCACCGGAACCATCTCGGTGGTCTTGATCCTCGCCTTCCTGCTGCGGCAGCGCCTCGCCCGCCGCCCGCTGATCGCCCTGCGCGTGCTGGCCCGCCGCTGGCTGCTCTCCGCGAACGCCGCGGTGGTCCTCGTCTTCGCGACCGGCATGGGGTTCCAGTTCCTGAACGCCCTGTTCGTCCAGCGGGTGATGGGCTACGACGCGCTCGGCACCGGCCTCGCGTTCCTGCCGACCCCGATCGTCATCGGCGTGGTCTCGCTGTTCGTGGCCCCGCGCGTGACCGGTCGCTTCGGCCCTCGCCCGGTGCTGATCGCCGGCCTGTCGCTCCTGCTGATCGGTCTGCTGCTGCTCGCCCGGGTGCCCGCCGACGTGTCCTATGTGGCCGATCTGCTGCCGCCGCTGATCGTGATGGGTCTCGGCGTGGGCATCGCCATTCCGTCGATCATCATGCTGGCGATGGCCGGCGCGGCTCCGGCCGACACCGGCATGGTCTCCGGCTTCAGCAACACGGCCCAGCAGGCGGGCGGCGCACTGGGCCTGTCGGTGCTGGCGGTGGTGGCCGCCGCGCACACGTCGTCCCGGGCCGCGGCCGGGGTTCCCGCGATCGAGGCGCTGCACGACGGCTACGTGCGATCGTTCCTGGTGGCGGCCGGTTTCGTGGTCGCGGCCCTGGTGATCACGACGGTCCTGCTGCGCCGGCTGCCGTCGGCTTCCCCGGCTTCTCCGCCCGCACCGGTGAGCGAGCCGGTCCTCTGCGATACGGCCGTCTAAGGTCAAACCCATGAGGGTCGTCGTGTGGCTCACGGAAGGCACCTGGCAATCCGCCGTCGACGCCGCCCGCGATCTCCCGGCCGCCGACATCACGCTGCTCCACGTGATCGACGTG
The DNA here is from genome assembly GCF_000379645.1 of Paractinoplanes globisporus DSM 43857. Classification (GTDB taxonomy): domain Bacteria; phylum Actinomycetota; class Actinomycetes; order Mycobacteriales; family Micromonosporaceae; genus Actinoplanes; species Actinoplanes globisporus. The sequence goes on along the minus strand of NZ_KB903302.1, from coordinate 179,099 downwards.
AACACCGTGCAGGCGGTGGCCGGGGCGCGGGCGGGTCTGCTCGGCCGGGGGCTCAGCTATGACCGGGCCGGCGACGCCGAACGTGTCCTCGCCGACGCCCAGACCGCGCTGCTCGACGCGGCCGAGGCCCGGCTCGGCCGCGCGGCACGGCGCGAGACCCGCCAGGGGCAGATCGAGCGCGAGGTCATCACGGCCTGCGCCGACGCTGGGCTGCTCGTCCTGGCCCGCGACGGCGACCACACCCGGCTCGGGCCGCGCAGCATCGGGCACCACGCCCGCTTCGTGATCGACCACGCGCCGTGCCGGGTTCTGCTGGTCTGGCCGGATGAGCCGCCGGACCTGTCCACCGTGCCGCCTCCACCGCCGCCACCACGGTAGCTTGTGGACAGTTTCGTCAAAGGGGGGCTTGATGATCGCGCGTACGTGGCAGGGCTGGGCAACGCCGGCGAAGGCCGGCGACTATCGGCGGCACTTCGAGACCGACGTGGCGGCGCACCTGCGCACGGTGCCGGGCTTCCGGGGCGCGCGCCTGCTCTCGACCCGGGACGGTGACGAGGTCAGGTTCACCACGGTCACGTTCTTCGAGAGCATGGACGCGGTGCGTGGCTTCGCCGGCGACAGCCCCGATCTCGCGGTGCTCGAGGAGGACGCCCGCCGGGCGCTCCGGCACTGGGACGAGCGGGTTACGCACCACGAGGTGCTCGCCGAGATCTAAGCCAGTTGCCGGCGGATCGCCACCGCCAGTTGCGCCAGGCCCACCGCGGCGAGGGCGAGCCACACCACGGCCGCCACGGTGATCGCCCAGCTCACGATGGCCGCCGCCAGCAGGCCGAAGATGGCGACCAGCACCCGGGTGGGCCGCTCGGCGATCGTGACCACCCCGATCTCCGTCATCCCGGCCGAGGTGGCTCGCGCCCGCGCGTACTCCTGAAGCCAGCTCACGGCACCGGCCGCGACCACCCATCCGGCCGGCGCCCCCGCCAGCCAGAACGCCAGCAGCCAGGCCGCCTCCCCCAGCCGGTCGGCCACCGAGTCGTAGACGTAGCCGAGCCGGCTGGCCCGCCCGGTCACCACCGCGACCGCGCCGTCGAGCCCGTCGGCCAGCGCCGCCAGCACCACCAGCAGAGCGCCGAGCGCCACTCCGGGCCGTCCGAACGTGACGGCGAGCGGCACACACCAGCACAGGATCAACCCCGCGGTGGTCACCGCCATCGGACCGACCCGCTTGCCACCAAGCCAATTCCCGATCCGGTACGCGGTGAGCACCCAACCACGCACGAGAGGCGAGGCCGTCCCGGGGTCGAAGCCGCCGTGCAGCCGAGCCCAGGCCGCGCAGTACTCCTCCCAGGTCACCGCCGGGTCAGACTCCTCCCAGGTCAGGCGACCGGAACGGTTGCCTCGGACGGAGCCAGCAGCTGCCACACCTCGCGCGTCGCCGTCGAGCGGTTGAGCGTGATGAAGTGGATGCCGGGAACGCCCTCGTCGAGCAGCCGCGCGCACATCTCGGCGCACAGCTCGATGCCCAGCTCGCGCACAGCGGTCTCGTCGCCGGCGAACCGCTCGAAGCGCTCCAGCAGGTGCGGCGGGAACGGCGCCCCCGACAGCTGCGCCGACCGCTCGATCGTCGCCATCCGGGTCACCGGCATCACGCCCGGCACGATCGGCGTCTCGCAGCCGACCGCCGCGACCCGGTCACGCAGGCGCAAATAGTCCTCGGCGTCGAAGAACATCTGCGTGATGGCGAAATCGGCGCCCGCGCGGCATTTGCGGACGAAGTTGAGGGTATCGCTCTCGACGTCGGGTGAGCGGGGATGTTTGTACGGAAAGGCGGCCACGCCCACGCTGAAGTCGCCCGACGCCTTGACCAGGCGAACCAGGTCTTCCGCGTAGAGCACGCCCTCGGCATGCGGCACCCACTCGCCCATCGGGTCGCCCGGCGGGTCACCGCGCACGGCCAGCACGTTACGGATGCCGGCGCCGGCCAAGCGGCCGATCATGTGGCGCAGCTCGGCGACCGAGTGGTTGACCGCGGTGAGGTGGGCCATCGGCAGCAGCGTCGTCTCGGTGGCGACCCGCTCGGTCACGGCGACCGTCGTGTCACGCGTGGTGCCGCCCGCCCCATAGGTGATGGAGACGAAGCTGGGCCGCAGCGGCTCGAGCTCGCGGATGGCCCGCCACAGCAGCTGCTCGCCCTCCGCCGTCTTGGGCGGGAAGAACTCGAACGAGAACGTCGGGGCGGCACCCCGGATCAGGTCACCGATCGCCGGTGTGCCGGGTAAACGTGAAGGGAGTCCGAGTGCCACGCCGACGACTCTACCGGCTGCCTACGACATCGCATGGTCTAGCGTCTGGCGGGTGACTTCGCCCGTTGAACTGGCCGGACTGCGCCCCCGAGTCGACAAGGCGCTCGCCGCGTTCCTGGCCGAGCAGCGCACCCGGCTCACCGCGATCGATCCCGCGCTGGCGGAGGTCTCCGAGGCGCTGGAAGACTTCGTGCTCGGCGGCGGCAAGCGGCTGCGCCCCGCGTTCGCCTACTGGGGCTTCCGCGGCGCCCACGGCACCGACTCCGACGCGGTGGTCGCCGCCGTGGCCGCGCTCGAGCTGGTGCAGGCGAGTGCCCTGATCCACGACGACCTGATGGACCGCTCCGACACCCGCCGCGGCATCCCGTCGATCCACCGCCGCTTCGAGCAGCGCCACCGCGAGGCGTCCTGGCGAGGCGCCCCCGCATCGTTCGGCGAGAGCGCCGCCGTACTGCTGGGCGACCTGGCGCTGGTCTGGTCCGACGAGCTGCTGCACGTCTCGGGCCTGGGCCCGGCCGAGCTGTCGAGGGCCCGCCCCGTCTTCGACGAGATGCGCACCGAGGTCACCGTCGGCCAATACCTGGACGTCCTGACCCAGGCAACCGGCGACACGTCCCTGGAACGAGCGGGAAAGGTGGCCCGCTTCAAGGCCGCGAAGTACACGGTCGAGCGCCCGCTCCTGCTCGGCGCCGCGATCGCCGGCGCCCCCGCCGAGGTAGCCAACTCCTACACCGGCTTCGGCCTACCTCTGGGCGAGGCCTTCCAGCTGCGAGACGACATCCTGGGCGTCTTCGGCGACCCGTCCCAAACCGGCAAACCGGCCGGCGACGACCTGCGCGAGGGCAAGCGCACCTACCTGATCGCCGCCGCCTTCGGCTCCCTGGCCGAGGACGACCGCGCCGAGCTGGACGCAAGCCTGGGCGATCCCAACCTCAACGTCGAGCGGCTCCGAGCCCTGATCCGCGACAGCGGCGCCTTGACCGCCACCGAACACCGAATCGACGAGCTGATGTCAGCCTCGCTGGCCGCGCTCGAGGCCGCCCCTATCGACGAAGAGGCCCGAACCGTCCTGCATGCGTTGGCCGACGCCGCAACCCGCCGCACCGTCTAGCCACCTTCGGTTGGGGGCAGCGAACAGCGGGCACGGCGGTCTATGGTCCTCGCTGGGTGACGGTGATCATCCAATGAGGATGGAGTATTCGGAATGAGACGTGGGCTCACGGGGGCCATCGCCACGGTCGTGAGTGCGGCGCTGTGCGGTGCGATGATCGCGGCGCCGGCCTCGGCGGCGGACGGACCAACGGTCTCCTGGTCGCAGGTGGCGTCCCGGCCGGACGGCTGGGCCACCGTCGGCAGCCGTACTCCGCTGCGGAACGAGTGGAACGCGACGCCGGCGGCGAGCGGGCAGATGCGGGTCGGCGCCGGCGACACCGGTGGCCAGACCGAGACGCTGATCGACGTGCCCATCCCGGACGTGCTGGCCGGCGCGTTCGTGAACACCGCGTACCTCAAACTGACCGTGACCGGCGGCAGCCCCTGCCCGGCCGCGGCCATCGCCGCGTACGCCCCGGCCGGCAATCTGACCTCGCACAACGCCACCTGGGCGCACTGGTCCGCGCAGCACTTGGGACCGGTGCTGGACCGCGAAGCCGGCAGCCAGTGCCCGTTCCCGGCGATCGGCTTCGACGTCACCTCGGCGGTGGCCGCGGCCGCCCGGGCCGGCCGGGCCACCCTGACCTTCGTCCTCAAGAGCACCGACCCGGCCGCCTGGCGCGAGTTCAGCCCGACCGACACGGTTCTCGCCATCAGCTACGACCGCAGGCCGGAACGGCCGACCGCACTTACCACCTCGCCCACGACGACCTGTGCGGCCCACCCGCCGACGATCATCGGCATGGGCTCCGTCATGGTGGAGGCGACGCTGTCGGACCCGGACGGCGGCATCCTCGGTGCGCAGTTCGAGCTGTACAAGAAGGGCTCCGGCACGCCGCTGGCGACGACCGACCCGGCGTTGCTGATCAATTCCTCCGGCGGCTTCAGCCGCTGGACCCTGCGGCCGGAGACCTTCGCAGACGTGGCCGATGCGGACGGCCTTACCGACTTCACGTGGCGGGTGCGATCCACCGACTTCGCGCAGACCAGCCCATGGTCGGCGGTCTGTGGCTTCACCTTCGACACGCAACGGCCGGGAGCACCGGCGCTGACCGTCCCCGAGGACGGGGTGCTCAACTCGCCGGTCGCCATCCACATCACGCCGCCGGCCACTGGCCCGATGCCCGCCCGGTACTACTACCTGTTCAACGAAGGCACCGCAGCCGGCACGGTCGAGGCGGCGCCGGACGGCTCGGCCGATCTCACCGTGACACCGGGCACCACCACCAACAGGCTCACGGTGAGCAGCGAGTCGCCGGGCGGCAACTTCGGCGGCGAGGTCAGCGTCGTCTTCACCGTGTCCACTCCGCCGCAGCCACCCACGGCCGCGGCCAACGACTTCGACGGCGACGGCCACCCGGACCTGCTGGTGGCCGGCGGCGAGCACGGCCTGCCCTCCGGGCTGTGGCTGGTCCGGGGCGACGGCACCGGCGGCTTCGCCGGACCGGCCACCGACATCGGCGCCAACGGCGACGGCTTCCACGCCGGTCAGCCGTCCGACTTCGACGGCGCGCAGGTGGTGCCCGGCCGCTATGCCGGCGGCTCGCAGCAGGACGTGTTCACCTACTGGCCGACCGGCGACAAGGCCGGCACCGGGGTCGAGCTACGGGGCACCGGCGACGGCACGGCGATCCAGCCGACCCCCTACGACACGGCCACCCTCACCACGCCCGGCTACCTGAGCGACTGGGACAATAACAATCCGCTGCAACTCGTCAACGCGAGCACGGCCGCGGACACCAACACGCCGTACCCGAACCTGGTTGGCATTTCCGGCGCCTCCGGTGCCTACCACCTGGCCTATTACTCCTGCCTGTGGAGTCAGAGCGTCTGCACGTGGTACTACGACATGCCCAACGCCACCCCGACCGGCGGCACCGACTGGGACACCTGGACGCTGGCCGGCGCCGTGCTGGACGGCCACACCACGCTCCTGCTCTGGCAGCGAAGCACCGGCAAGCTCTACGCCTGGGACGACGTGACGACCGATCCGGACACCATGAGCCTGCGCTACAACCAGTACCAACTGGCCGACGACTGGAACACCGGCCGGTCGCTGACGCTGCAGGGCGCGGACATCAACAGCGACGGTACGGCCGACCTGTGGGCGGTCGGCGACGGCGCGACCGCCACGGCCTGGCTGGTGACCAGTCTCGCCGACGGCCACGGCACGATCACCGCCCAGCCCAGCCACACGATCGCCACGCAGCAATAGCCGCTCGTGTTCCTCGTGAGAGTGGCGCTGCTCGGCCCATGACTGCGCAGCGGGCGACAGGGCCGTGGCTTGCGGGCCGTCTTGTTGGGGGAGGTTGGGGCTCGACCGTCCGAGGGTGATCTTCAGCGGATCGGGTAATGGCTGGTCGGCTGGGCCGCGGTCAGGCTGAGGCGCCGGGTGTGGTGCCGGCACTTGACTAGGGCTAGGGGATGCCGTGGCGACGTACAAGGTCGGCGGTGGGAGGTTCCACTCCTCGACAATGCAGTCGATTCTGGCTCAGATCAGCCCGGGGGACGTCGTCGAGTTCGCGCCGGGGGCGCACGTCGTGGGGGCCATTCGGCTGAACGGGGTGTCGCTGACCGCCGCCAAGCCGGGGACGGCGTCGATCAAGGGGCACCTGACGTACACCGGGCACGCCACGATCAGCGGGCTGACGCTTGACGGCCGGGTCAACCTGGTGGATCAGGCCCGGGTCACCGTCGCGCGGTCGGTGTTGCGCAACGCGGCGGACAATCTGCTCGTCGTGCGGGGATACGGCCATGCCACGCTGGTGGACTGCGACCTGAGCGGGTCTTCGACAACCCATCCCGCGCTGTACGCCGAGGAGGGCGGCACGATCGTGCTGCGCCAGAGCCACCTGCACGACGTCCCCCGCGACGGCGCACACGTCTTCGATAGCGCCGTGCTCGAGGTGCAGGACAGCCGGATCGCCTCCGGCGGCGGTGTGGCGGCGCGGGCCGACCGTGGCGGGAAGATCCTCCTGGCCCGGTCGTCGATTCACGGGTTTCCCCAGAACGCCATCGTCGGCGAGAACGCCAGCGTCGTACACGTCGATGGTTGCGAATTCTGGGACGCGAACTCGGCGATCGCCGTCACCGGGCGATCCACGGCGACCGTCAAGGGCTCGAAGTTCCGCGACCTTCGCGGCAACGGCGTCTATGTCGCCGAGGCGGCGACCGCGACGATTTCGGCCGCCACGTTCGTGGACACGATCTATCCGGCCGTCGCGGTGGCCGGCAAGGGCTCTTCCGCCGAGCTGGAGACCTGCCTGATCGAGAGATGCGGGGTGAAGTGGCCCGGGCTCTGGGTGGACGACGCGGCCACGGCCACCGTTCGCGCCACCCGCGTGCAGGAATGTTCGCCGGCGATCCTGGCCCGCCGGCAGACAAACACCGTCCTCGAGGACTGCGAGCTTGGCGGTGCAGCCCGCGCCCTCGTCTCCGCCGAGGGCGGGCGGGTTGTCATGCGCCGCGTACGTCTGGAGGGCGCGACTCTCGAGACGGCGGTCACGGTCGAGGGGCGTGGTGGGGCCACCGCCACCGGGTGCACGTTCAACCTGCGGCCGGTCCCCGACGGTCCCGTCGGCGACGCCGGTGGACTGCGGCGACTCAACGCCATGATCGGGCTCCCGGGCGTGAAGGCCGAGATGCGCAGGCTCATGGATTTCGCCGTGGTGCAGCAGCAACGAGCGGCTCAGGGCATGTCGACCGCGCAGACGAGCCTGCACCTGGTGTTCACCGGGAGCCCGGGAACGGGCAAGACGACCGTCGCCCGCGTCGTCGGCGAGATCTACGCCTCGGCCGGACTGCTCAGCTCCGGTCACGTCGTCGAGGTGGACAAGAGCGCGCTCGTCGGTGGGCACATCGGCGAGACACCGGGGAAGACGATGGCCAAGATCGAGGAGGCGCTGGGTGGCGTCCTGTTCATCGACGAGGCGTACTCCCTGGCGGCCGACAAGGGCACGCAGAACGACTTCGGCGGCGAGGCCATCGACACGTTGCTCAAAGCGATGGAGGACCACCGCGACGAGCTCGCCGTCATCGTGGCCGGATACACCGCGCCGATGCGCAAATTCATCGACGCCAACCCCGGCCTGCGGTCGAGATTCACCCGGTACGTCGAGTTCGAGGACTACGAGCCGGCCGAACTGCGCCAGATCCTGGACGCCATGCTCACGGAGAACGACTTCCTCGTCGTACCGGAGGCCGGCGAGAAGCTGACGAAGGTCGTCACCGACCTGCACCGTCGCCGGGACGCCCAGTTCGGCAACGGCCGGGCCATGCGCACCCTGTTCGAGCGGATCGCCGAGGCGCAGGCCCAGCGGGTCGCCGGAATCCCGGGCGCGGAACCGCAGGCCCTGCGCACGATCACCGCGGCGGACGTCCCGCAGGACCGGCGGGCCGTGGTGGAGGACGTCGATGCCCTGCTGGCCGAGCTCGACGCCATGATCGGTCTGGGCCGGGTGAAGCAGGAGGTCCGGGAGTTCGTCGACGTCGTGCGGCTCAACGAGATGCGGGCGCGCGACGGGCACGACCCGATTCCGCTGAGCTTGCACATGGTTTTCACGGGCAGTCCCGGTACGGGTAAGACGACGGTGGCGCGGCTCGTCGGGCGGATTCTCGCCGGGCTGGGTCTGCTGGGCCGCGGTCACACGATCGAGACAGACCGGTCGTCGCTCGTCGCCGGCCACGTGGGGCAGACGGCGATCAAGACGAGCGAGGCGGTGCAGGCGGCGCTGGACGGTGTCCTGTTCGTCGACGAGGCGTACTCGCTGGCGCCGGACGAGGGCGGGAGCGGGAACACGTTCGGCCAGGAGGCGATCGACACACTGCTCAAGGCCATGGAGGACAACCGGGAACGGCTTGCGGTCATTGCCGCCGGATACACCGCCCCGATGCGCAAGTTCATCGATTCCAACCCGGGCCTGCAATCGCGGTTCACGCGGTACATCGAGTTCGAGGACTACGGCCCGGGCGAACTGCGACAGATCCTGGACGCCTCGTTCGCGGCCAAGGGCCTTGTCGTGTCGCCGGACGCGGACGCCGGGCTGACCAGGCTCATCGCCGACCTGTACCGGCGCCGGGACGCGAAGTTCGGCAACGGTCGCGCGATGCGCGAGCTGTTCGAGAAGATCATCGGCCGGCAGGCACAGCGGTTGTCGACGGTCGCGCGGGCGCGGGAGAAGACCGGGACGCCGGTCGACTGGCGACTCATCGTGGCCGACGATGTCACCGACGAGCGGGCCGCGGTGGTGGACGACGTGGACGCGCTGCTGGCCGAGCTCGACGCGATGATCGGGCTGGCCGAGGTCAAGCGGGAGATCCGCAAGCTCGTGGCGCTCGTCCGGCTGAACCAGCGGAGGGTCCGCGAAGGCCAGAACCCCATCCCGGTCAGCCTGCACATGGTGTTCACCGGCAACCCGGGCACCGGCAAGACGACCATCGCGCGACTGATCGGGAAGATCTTCGCCGGCCTGGGGCTTCTGCGGCGCGGGCAGCTCATCGAGGCCAAACAGGCGTCGCTGGTGGCCGGCTACGTCGGACAGACAGCGCTCAAGACTTCCGAGGCGGTGTCGTCGGCGCTGGACGGCGTGCTCTTCATCGACGAGGCGTACACGCTGACCCAGGGCGGGGAGAAGAACCACGACTTCGGTCAGGAAGCGGTGGACACGTTGCTCATCGCGATGGAGGACCACCGGGAGCGACTGTCCGTGATCGTGGCCGGGTACACCGCACCGATCGAAGAGTTCGTCAGGTCGAATCCGGGGCTGTCCTCACGCTTCACGCGGGTGATCCACTTCGCCGATTACGCGCCCGACGAGCTCACGGCGATCTTCACCGCGCGCTGCCGCGAGGCGGACCTGGAGCTCAGCGCCGACGCTGCGGCCGCCGCGCGCGAGCTGTTCGCGCGCCTGTACGCAGGCCGGGACGCCCATTTCGGCAACGGCCGCGTGGCCCGGACGCAGTTCGAGACCGTCGTCGAGCGGCAGGCGGCCCGGCTGCTGGACGACGTAGAGGCGTCGACGCGCATCATCACGGCGGAAGACATCCCGGCCCTTCCCTGAATCTCTGACGCGGACGGGCCGGAGTCGCTGAGCGGCCCCGGCCCGTCGTGGTGGGTCAGCTGCAGGTGGTGCCGTTGAGTTTGAAGCCGGTGGGGGCGGCGGCGTTGCCGGTGTGACTGGCCTGGTATCCGATGGTGGCCGAGCCTCCCGCCGGGAGGGAGCCGTTGTAGCTGACGTTGGTCGCGGTCACCGTGCCGCTGGCCGGGGAGTAGGTGGCGCTCCAGCCCGAGGTGATCGTCTGTCCGGCGGCCAGGGTGAAGGTCAGGGTCCAGCCGTTGATGGCGGCGGTGCCGGTGTTGGTGATGGTGATGTTGTTGACCAGGCCGGTGTTCCACGCGCTGACCGCGTTGCCGATCCGGCAGGTGCCGGTGCCGCCGGGGCTGGTCGTCGGGGCCGTGGTGGGCGGCGTGGTCGGTGCGGTGGTCGGCGGCGTGGTGGGCCTCGTGGTCGGCGGCGTGGTGGGCTGGCCGCCGCCCGCCGCGGTGATGATCGCGCTGAGGATGCCCTGCTGGGTCACCGTGGCCGAGCTGCGGTTGAACAGCCCGAAGCCGTACTGCCCGTTGTAGCCGTTGTCCCAGTAGGCGGTGGCGGCGCCGTACTTCTTGGCCGTGGACACCAGGGCGCGCGCGAAGTTCGCCCGGTACGTGTTGTTCGCCGAGTCGAAGGAGGTCTTGTCGATCGAGCCGTATTCACCGACAAAAACCGGATATCCGCGTACGACGAAAGCGTCGTACATCTTCTTCAGCATGGTGTCCATGTAGTCTTCCTGTCCCCAGGTCGACTTCTTGGCCGGATTGGTCGCTGCCGATCCCCACTGCGTGATGTTGCCGTCCTCCTGGCCCGTGAAGTCCCACGGGTCGTAATAGTGGACGGAGATCATGATCCGCTGCTCGCCACTGGGGATCGAGCTGGACCGGTACTGGTCGGTGGGCAGCACGAAGCCGTAGTTGCCGGCGGTGTACTCGATGTTGGTGTTCCAGCCGGGGACGAGCAGCCATCGCGAAGCATTGGTGCCGCCGGTCCGCCGTACGGTGTCCACGAAGATCTGGTTGTAGGCGTTGATGTTCGAATAGCACGCCGAGGTCGGGTTGCCGTACTGCCCGTCGAACTCCTCGTTCATGGATTCGAAGATCAGGTGCTCGTTGTAGCTCTGGAACTTCGTCGCGATCTGCTGCCAGACCTTCTGGTATTTGTCCTTGATCGTCGTCTGGTCGGCGGAGTCGCAGATCAGCCAGGAGCCGGTGACGGACTTGTACCCGTCGCCATGCATGTTGATGAGCACGTAGAGGCCCTGGTTGTAGGCGTAGTTGACGACCTCGGCGATTCTGCTGAGCCAGGCCGAGTTGATCGTGTAGTTCGGGCCGGCCCCGATGTTTCCCAGGTAGGAGACCGGGATGCGGATCGTCTTGAAGCCCGATGCCTTCACCCGGTCGATCAGGGCCTGCGTGACGACCGGGTTGCCCCACGCCGTCTCGCTGGGGATTCCGTTGGCGTTGGCCTCCAGCTGGTTTCCCAGATTCCAGCCGGCGCCCATGTCGGCGACCAGCTGAGGAGCGGTCAGCTGGGCCGTGACGTCGGCCGATGCCGGCCTGGTCACGCCGTACACGGCTCCGGCGAGGGCCAGGGCGGCGGCAGCGAGTGCGAGCCCGGCCCTCCTTGCTGTCGAACTCATGGATCTTCCTCTCGTACGGTCTCGAGCGCTGGAACCGGCGGTGGATCCGGTCCGCGCCCGGCGAGGAGAGTCGCCGCGGACGCGCCAGCATGGCCATCGAAGCGCTTCGATGGCTACCCGGTCAAGGGGGCTAGCATCGGCCGATGAATGTCAACCCGGACGCGCGCACGGTGCTGTGCTTCGGTGACTCCAACACCCACGGGCAGCGCGCCGAGGATGTCGACAGGGGACGGTGGCCGATCGACATCCGCTGGACCGGGCGCCTGCAGCGGCTGCTCGGCGACGGCTATGCGGTGGTCGAGGAAGGACTCAACGGCCGGACCGTCGACCTCGACGAGCAGCGGCCCGGCCGCAACGGCCGCACGTACCTGATCCCCTGCCTGGAGAGCCAGCAGCCGGTTGACGTCCTCGTGCTCGGGCTCGGCTTCAACGATCTCAAGCCGCAGTTCCGGCGGGATGTGCCGGAGGTTGCCGCCTCCCTGGGCCAGCTGCTCGACGACGTCGCGACCGCGCCGGCCAACTGGGGCGGCCGGCCACCCCGGGTCGTGCTGCTCGCCCCGCTGCCGATCGACGACACCCGGCCCGATTTCCACGAGTTCTTCCCCCGCGACATCGCAACCGATCTGGTCGTACGGTCACACGCGCTGGCCGCCGCGGTCCGGGCCCTGGCGGCCGACCGCGGGCTGGGCCTCGTCGACCTGGGCAGTGTGGCCAAGACGGGCGACGACGGGATCCACCTCAGCGTCGACTCGCACCCGGCCGTCGCCGCGGCCGTCGCCGCCGAGGTTCGGGCCGGCTGAGCACCGAGCCCACGAAGATCCGCGAGATCGTTAAGAAATGCCCGCCTTCGGCCGATGAGCTGCTCGGACCGGAAACGGTCCCGGCATCTTGCGGAGGGCAGATGACAGCGCACGAGGACAGCAGAGCCGCGGACAACACCCGGTGGATGTCGGTGGGAAACTCCGTTCTGAGCGATTCCTACCAAGCCGGGCAACAGGCCGCGGCCGAGGCCATCACCGGCGAGGATCCGAAGCTGCTGCTGGTTTTCGCGGCAATCGGGCATGATCCCGAACGACTGGCCGAGGGGATCGCGGCCGCGGCGCCCGGCGTGCCGATGATCGGCTGTTCCACCCACGGCGAGATCCACCCGGACGGCCCCCGGGACGGCAGCGTCGTCGTCACCGCGCTGGGCGGTGCGGGCTTCTCGGTGTCCACGGCCGCGATCGCCGAGATCAGCGGTCGCCAGCGGGAGGCCGGAGCTGAGGTCGCCGAGGTCGCGAAGACCGTCGACGACGAGTTCCCGCACCGCGCGCTGGTGCTGCTCACCGACGGCCTGGCGCGGGATCAGGAACTGGTCCTTCGCGGTGCCTACGGCGTACTCGGCGCCGGTGTGCCGCTTTTCGGCGGGGCCGCCGGCGACGGGTGGCGGATGACCGGCACCTTCCAGCTGCACGGCACGCAGACCTTCGGCAACGCCGTCGTGGCCGCCTGCATCTCGTCCGTGGCGCCCATCGGCATCGGCATCAGCCACGGCTGGCGCCCGACCGGCGAGCCCATGGTGGTCACCGCGAGCGGCGACGGCCGGGTGCACGAGCTTGACGACGAGCCCGCGCTGGACGCTTACCTCAACCGCCTCGGGGCTCCCGAGACGGTCTACCGCGACCGTTCCGAGCTGCAGCAGTTCGCCCTCAGCCGTCCCCTCGGCGTACAGCGGCGCAGCGGGATCGAGGTGCGCAACATGAGCACCGAGGTGGACGTCGAGGGCCGCTCGATCGGCGGTGGCGGCGACCTGTCGCTCGGCGGTCTGACCTGGGCCATGGAGGGCGACGAGGACTCCGTCCTGACGGCGTCGGCCGAGGCCTGCCGGTCGGCGATCGACCAGCTCGGTGACCGCAGTCCGGTCGGGCTGCTGACGTTCAGCTGTGCCGCCTGCCGTGCCGTGCTGGGCGACGACGGCATCGTGAAGGAGGGCGCCCGCATCGCCGAGCAGGCACACGGAATCCCGTTCGCGGGCTTCTACACGTACGGCGAAATCGCTCGTACCAAAGGAATCAATGGCTTTCACAACCAGACCATGGTGGTCATGGCTCTGGGCTGAGCCCTCCGCGCCGAACCGGGGAAATCGTGAGGGAGGAGGCACCGGCCGTGTCCGGCGAGGGACTTGCCGCTCAGCAGCTTGTCGAACTGCTGGCCGTTGTCTCATCCAGCGACGACGAGGAAAGCGCGATCCGGGCCGCGGTGGAGCGGGCGGCCGAGACACTGGAGGCCGAGATCGGTGCCGTCGTCTTCGACGGCACCGTCGCGCAGGCGGTCGGGCTGCCCCAGGGCTCCGGCGGCTATGACGCACTCGCCGCCGTCACGCCGGGCGCGAGCCAGACACTGGAGCTGGCCGCCGTGGGCCTCTGCCATGCCGGATCGGCGCATCTCGGCGCCGCCGGGGAGGGCATCCTCGTGCTGGCCCGGTGCGAGCAGTCCTTCTCCGCGGCGGAGCGCAATCTGATCCGCGGCATGGCTCGCGTTCTCGGTCTGACGCTGCGGATGCTGCGCACCCTGGACGCCGAACGCCGGCGGCAGCGGGTGATGCAGCACCTGTACACGCTGCAACGGGCCATTTCCCGGCGGGTTCCGCTGCCCGACGTCCTGGGGATGACCGTCGCCGCCGCCCTGGACGTCCTCGCCAACGGGACCGGGCGCGTCCAGCTCTGGCTGATCGACACTCACGACGCCGGCGCGGCCGTCCTGGTCTGCCAGGCCGGCGAGCTGCTGCACCACGTCGAGGGCGAATCACGGCTCTCCGTCGCCGACGATGAGCTGGCGGCCGGCGCCATCCGCGCCGACCGGGTGCACGAGATCGAGACGGGCGCCGACGGCCGGCCGGGATGGTCCATGGCCGCGCCCGTGCACGAGGACGGCCGCACGGCCGGTGTTCTCATCGTCACCGGTTCCGCCGAGCGCCGCCGTACCGATGCGGAACGCGACAACCTGCTCTCCTTCGCCGAGCACATCAGCCTGGCGCTCACCGATGCCAAGACGCAACGCGAGATCAACAACGCCATGCACGACACGGTGACCGGACTGGCCAACCGCGCGCTGTTCACCACGCGCCTGCGGGCACTGCTGGCCGAGGACGGCGGCCAGGGCCGGGTGACACTGCTGTTCGTCGACCTCGACCGCTTCAAGGCCGTGAACGACACGCTCGGGCATGCCGCCGGCGATGCGCTCCTGAGTCAGGTCGGACAGCTCATGCTGCGGACGATCAGGCACGGCGACCTGGCCGGCCGGCTGGGCGGCGACGAGTTCGCGCTCGCTCTCCGCGACACGTCCGAGGATGACGCCGCGGCGGTCGCCGACCGGATCATCGACGAGATCGCCCAGCCGTTCCACGTGCCCGGCGGCCGCGCCGAGGTGGGCGCCAGCGTCGGGATCGCCTCGAGCCTGCGGGCCGGACCCGATGAGCAGGAGCTGATCCGGCGGGCCGACATCGCCATGTACCAGGCGAAGCGGGGTGGCCGCAGCCGGCACGTGACGTACCGGAACAGCATGGACGCGAGCTCCACTGTGGTCGAGGAAGCGGAGAGCGTGCTGCGCGCGCTGGTGGATCCCTAACGGATGTGGTCGGTCGCGGCCGCGGCCAGTTGGGCTCGCGTGGTGGTGTCGAGTTTGGTGAAGATGTGGGAGAGGTGGGTCTTCACCGTGCCGCGGCTCATCAGGAGACGGGCACCGATCTGCGGGTTGGTGAGGCCCTCGGCGACCAGGCGGACGACTTCGAGTTCGGTCGGCGTGAGGCTGGACCAGCCGGTGGCCGGGCGGCCCCGGCGTCCGCGGGCCCGGCGGGCGTACTCGACGGCCTGGTCGAGGGTGAGTCGCGCGCCCTCGGCCGCCGCCCGATCGAACGTGGTCGCCCCGAGCGCCCGGCGTAGGGCGGCGGTCGTGTCGTCGTACGACCGCTGCTGGTCGGCACCGCGAGGAAGGCCGGTGGTCGCGCGGGCCAAGTCGGCCGCATGCAGGATGCGTACGTCGTCGGCGGCCGGCTGGATGGCCGCACCGACCCGGGCGAGTGCCTCCAGGCTGTCGATCTGGGCGGTGCGGAGCCGATGGTCGACGCGGATGGTCAACGCCGCGTGGTGGAGCTCGACGGCATGGGTGAGCCCGTCCGGGTCGGTGGCGGCCAGGTCGGCCCGTGCGGCGTACGCCTCGGCCAGTGGTCCCGGCATGTCCAGGCGTCGAGCCACCTCCACCGCCCGATCGAGCGTCGCCACCGCCTCATCGGTACGGCCGGCGGCAGCAAGGGCCGCACCGAGCCGGGGCAGGGCCCGAGCAGCGAGCCAGGTCGCGGCGCCCCGGTCGGTGGAGCCGGCGGCGCGCCGCCACGAGTCCATCGCGGCCGACGGGTCATCACGGCGCATCGCCAGCACCGCCATCGCGTGGTCGAGACCGGGGATGAACACGTCGGCCAGGCGCAGCACCGGGTCGATCACTTCCGTCGCGCCGGCCAGGTCGCCGGTCAGCGCCTTGATCTGGGCGAGCACCGAGCGGGCCATCCCGACCCGCAGGTGGTCGCCGAGGGGTTCGGCGACCAGCAGCGCCTCCGTGGCGAGGTCCAGCGCACGGACCGGGTCGCCGCCGGCCAGGGCGCCCTCCGCCTGGTAGGTCAGCAGCGTGGACAGCACGCCTCGGTGGGCTTGCAGGCTCTTCCGGACGGACTCGTCGACGACCAGCTCGGCTTCGGTGTGCCGATCCCGCAGGTGAAGGATCATCGCCTGCAGCGCCCGTGCGCCACCAAGAACGAACCCCGCCTCCGCCGCGGCGTACGCCTGCTCACACAGCCGCCAGGCCTCGTCGAAGTCGGTGTAGAACGAGCCGACCGCCAGCAAGGTCAGGCAGAGCGCACGCAGTCCTTCATCGCCGACGTCGGTCGCCAGGTCGAGCGCTCGCGTGGCGGCGTCATGCTCGACGTCGAGCGGGCCGGCCGTGTCGGCGACGAGGGCAAGACCGGTCATGAGCCGGGCCTGAAGCCGGGAGCGTTCGCCGGGTGCGCGGTCGATCGCTCGATGGAGGAAGCCGATTCCCTCCCGGCCGCGGCGATCGAGATGCCACAGCCAGGCCAGTGACGCCGCCAGTTGCCGGCCGGCCCGGGGGTCCTCGGCCGCGAGGCCCCACTCCAGCGCCGCGCGCAGGTTGTCGTAGTCGAGCACCAGCGCCCGCCGCCATCCGTCGGCATCGGGCTCCCGGTCCGCCTCCGCCGCCTCGACGAACCGCAGGAACCAGGCGAGGTGTCGTTCGCGCAGTGCCGTGTCCTCCTCCGCCTCGACCAGGCGGGCCCCGGCGAAGGCCCGGATGGTCTCGAGCAGCCGGTAGCGCGACTCGTCGGCGCGTACGTCGGCCACCACCAGCGACTTGTCCACCAGGCGGCCCAGCGCCGGCAGGACCTCGGCGGCGGTCACCGGTCCGCCGGCGCAGAGGTCCCGCGCCGCGGAGAGCCCGAACGTCCCGGCGAACACTCCGAGCCGCCGGAGCACGACGCGGTCGGTCTCGTCCAGCAGCGCGTGACTCCAGTCGATGGATCCGAAGAGCGTGCGCTGCCGGCGCTGTGCTCCCCGGGGACCGCGCACAAGCAGCGCGAACCGGTCTTCGAGGCCCGCCTCCACCTGCTGGGGTGTCAGGGTTCGCACCCACGCCGCGGCCAGTTCCAGCGCCAGCGGTATCCCGTCCAGGTGGGCCGCGATCGAACGGATGGCCGCTTCGTTGGCCGCGTCGAGCGCGAATGACGGCTGCACGAGGCGGGCGCGATCGACGAACAGGGAGAGCGCATCGTCGTCGGACAGGGGCGGAACCCCCAAAACCGCCTCACCCGGTACGCCCAACGGCTCGCGGCTGGTGACCAGCACGGTGATTCGCGGGCAACCGTGCAGCACCGCCTCCACGGTGCTCGCAACCCCTTCGAGCAGGTGCTCGGCGTTGTCGAGGCACAGCAGCGACCGCCACGGCGCCAGATGCGTACGGAGGGCGGCGACCCGCCCTCCGACGACCGGGGCGCCGACGGCCTCGGCAATGGTCTCCGCGACCGCCGTACCGTCAGTTGTCGTGGCGAGGTCGACCCACCAGACGCCGTCGGGGTACCGATCGGACCGACCGGCCGCGACGTGCGCCGCCAGCCTCGTCTTGCCGGCTCCCCCGGGCCCGGTCAGGGTCACCAGCCGGTGGCGTTCGAGCAGCCCGGCCGCGGCTTCGATCTCCGTCTGCCGCCCGACGAACGACGTCAACGGCACCACGAGATTGCCTGTGCCTCCGCGCATGGCCACCACAATGCCAGGCCGCCCATCGGCCACCTGGCAGATGTTCCGCGACCGCGCGACAGAGAGGCTTTTGGGCATGCCAAGACAAGCCGACGGCCCGCTCGCCGTCTCCACCCGTAACCCCCGCTACTTCACTCCGACCACCGGGCCCGGCGCCGGCCGCGCCGTCTACCTGACCGGGTCGCACATCTGGAACAACCTGCACGACGGCATGGGTCCCGGCCCCGACGGCCCCGACGAGCCGGAGCGGATGGACTACGACGCCTACCTGCGGTTCCTTACCGAACGCGGGCACAACTTCATCCGGCTCTGGCGCTGGGAGCAGGTCCGGTCGCAGGCGGCGGGCGGGAACTACCACCTGAACATGTCGCCACAGCCGTGGGCGCGAACCGGGCCGGGCACCGCGAAGGACGGCAAGCCCCGGTTCGACCTGGAGCAGCTCGACGAGGGCTTCTTCCGGCGGCTCCGGGAGCGGGTCACGGCGGCCGGAGAGGCGGGCATCTACGTCGGCGTCATGCTGTTCGACGGCTGGGCACTGCACCTCAGCCCGCCGCCGGACCACGTCGAGGGCCATCCGTTCCACGCCGGCAACAACGTCAACGGCGTCTCCGCGACCTCGATCAACGACCTGCGGGTGCTGCCGCTCGACCCGCGCGTCCGGGCCATTCAGGAGGCGTACGTCCGGAAGGTTGTCGACACCCTCCACGACCTGCCCAACGTGCTGTGGGAGGTGGCCAACGAATCGTGCGGCGGAGGCACGGTGACCGACGAGTTCGCCGGGTTCCTGGGGATGGACAAGGCGCCGTCGTGGGGCGACTCGACCGACTGGCAGTACTGGGTCATCGACACGGTCAAGGAGCACGAGGCGGCGCGCGGTTACGACGCGCACCCGATCGGCATCACCATGCAGTTCCCCGTGGCCGAGCAGACCAAAGTCAACGAGCCGCTGCTGGGCAGCCGCGCCGAATGGATCTCGCCGGGCTACGACGACGACATCTTCGCCCACGGTGGCCACCCGATGGCGCCGGGCGCCCCGCCGTCGCGCTGGTACGCCGATCCGCCGATCGCCGACGGCGCCAAGGTGGTCATCAGCGACACCGACCACTACGCACCGGGGCAGGGCGACGCGCTCTGGGCCTGGAAGTCGTTCCTGCGCGGCCACCATCCCATCCTCATGGACTACGGCCTCATCGCCGGGCTCGAACCCGGCGCCGAGTCGCCGGCCGAGAGCGGCGTGCCGCCGTTCGCCCACTACGAGCCCGCGCGCTGGGCGATGGGCGACACCCGCCGGTACGCGGAACGCATCGGACTGATCGACATGCAGCCCCGGCGCGACCTCGCCTCGACCGGGTACGCCCTGGCCAACTCCGGCTCGGAGTACCTCGTGCTGGAGCCGGAGGGCGGCGGCGCGTTCACCGTCGACCTGCCGGCCGGCTCGTACCAGGTGGAATGGTTCGATGTCACCACCCGCGAGACGACCGCGGCCGACGTGCTGAGCGCCGAGTCGGAGGGGAAGATCGAGCTTTCCTCGCCGTTCCCGCCCGGCCCGGCCGTGGTGTATCTGAGAGTCCGTGATGACATCTGACGATCTCGCCGCACACGCGCGGACGCTGCTCGACACGAACCTCTACCTGACCCTGGGCACCGTCGACCCGAGCGGCCGGCCCTGGACCTCCCCGGTCTACTTCGCCGCGGCCGGCGTGCGCGAGTTCTACTGGACCTCGGAGACGAACGCCGTGCACTCGCGCAACCTCGCCGAGCGCCCGCAGGTGAGCATCGTGGTGTTCGACTCGACCGTCCGCCCCTACCACGGCCGGGCCCTGTACGCGGCCGGGGAAGCGCGCGAGCTGGCCGGCGACGATCTCGAGCGCGGACTCGAGGTGTATCCGGGGCCCGCCGACCGGGACGCGACGGGGCTGACCTGGGATGACGTGACCGGGTCCTCCCCGTACCGCCTCTACCGGGCAACGGCGACCGACGTGTGGGTTCTCTGCCCGCGCGAGCCGCGACAGCCGTGTCCGCTGCACGGCCTCGCCAAGGACCACCGGGCCCGCATCGAACAATGACGCCGGATCGGCCGAGCGACGACGTGGCGGCCCTGGCCGTACGAACAGAAGGGCCGTCGCTCAGTTGACGCCGCGGCGGCCCCACCAGATCCAGAGGTCGAGGGTCAGCAGGACCATGGCGAAGCCGAACAGGAGGTCCTCGACCGGGGCGTGGGCTATGCGCCAGCCGAGGATCGCGGACGGGTCGTACATCACGATGTTTCGACCGGTCAGGATGCCGTTCGATAAAAGCTGAAAAATCAGGACAAGGGGGTACGTGGCCCAGAAGACCAGCCGGCCCAGGAGGCGCACGCGCAGGACGGCCAGGTCGAGGGTCACGGCCGCCAGCACGCCCAGGACCGCGGCCGCGGTGTAAGTCACTCGTCGCCGGCGGGGCGCCGCAGCACCGTGCGCACCGCCTCCAGGCCGAGGATCGCGCAGACCGGCACCACCAGGAAGAACAGCACCTCGTCCAGCGGCAGGCCGCCGGGGAACACGACCCCGGTCATCTGCGAGCGGTCGAAGTGCCAGTGACCGGCCGCGATCGCCGCCAGGTCCCACAGCACGAAGACGGCCGCCACCGGCAGCACGGTCAGCAGGAGCCGCCGCCAGCGCCGGAACACGCGGACCTTGAGCACCGGCTCCAGCCAGATCGCCGCGACGAGACAGCCGGCCAGCACCGACACGTACGCGAGATGGCGCATCAGAAGCCGAGGGCCTGCGCCCGCCTCTTCACCTCGCGCGCGCGGTGCCCGGCCAGCCCGAGCGCCGCGTTGCCGTCGAGATCCGAGTCGGGCTCGTAGAGCCACCGCAGGGCCTCTTCGTCGTTATACCCGGCGTCGCGCAGCAAGGTCAGTACGCCCGGGAGGTGCTTGAGCACGGTGCTGTTGGCCACCAGCTCGGCCGGGACCTGGCGCACCCCGTCGTGCTTGACCGCGAGCAGCTGCCCGTCGCGGATCATCTGGTGCACCTTGCTGATCGACACGCCGAGTTTCGCGGACACGTCGGGCAGGTTGACCCAGGCGGCCGGGGCGGCGGTAACGGAATCGCTCACTCCTACAGCGTGCCAGATCGGAGAACCAACTCGATGAGCCTGTTGCGGAGAGTCCGTGGCGAGCTGTCCGGAGCGCTGCGGTCGATGCGCTACGACATGGGCCGGCGACCGGTCGAGCCGCCGGCGCACGGGCCGGATGTGACGTCGACCGGGATGAACACGTTCGGCGGGCACGTCCTGGAGCCGGAGCCGGCGCGGCGGCCGCCGCGCCGGGTCCCGATGGTGGCCGCCTTCGGGGTGCTGACCATCGTGGCCGCGGCCGGCGCCTATCTGGGGGTGGTGCGGATGCTGGCCCAGACTCCGGCGGCCGCCGACACGTTCCCGCCCGGACCCGCGGTGACCTCGACCTTCACGCCGAACGCGGGAATCGGCGGCGGGCCGGCGACGATGACCCGGCCGGGCACGACCCTGCCGAAGGCCGCCGACGCCGTCCCGGGCCCGACGACGGCCCCGGCGGTCGCGCCGGATCCGGCCGATCCCACGGTGGCCAGGAACGCGAGTCCGATTCGGACGACAAACCCGACAAAGGGGGAATGCGCGTGCGGCTTTCCCCCGGTGCCGACGCCCACCGCGCCGGCCACGTCGCCCTTGACCTCACCGTCCAGCGGGCCGAGCGACTCGCCGTACCCCAGCGACAGCGGTGACCCGTCGCCGAGCGAGACGTCGGCCACACCCAGCGATTCGGCCGAACCCAGCGATAGTCCGCAAGCCCGGCATCACCGTCGGCACCACTAAATCAGCTTTTGTCGGGGCAGAACACCGCGCCTGGGCCGCTCGGCGTACCCGTTTGGACTCAGCTATGACATCCTGGTCTGCCCTCACGCGAAAGACACATACACTTCACGCCGATGGACACCACAGTCGCCGACACGTTGATCGGCACGACGATTGACGGCCGCTACCGGATCACCGGTCGCGTCGCCCGTGGTGGCATGGCGACCGTCTACACGGCCACCGACCAGCGACTCGAGCGCACCGTCGCGCTGAAGATCATTCATCCGTCGCAGGCGACGAACGTCCACTTCGTGGATCGGTTCACCGACGAGGCCAAGACGATCGCCCGGCTCACCCATCCCAACGTCGTGGCCGTCTACGACCAGGGCCGCCACCAGGGCCTTCCCTACCTCGTGATGGAGTACGTGCAGGGCAGCACCCTGCGCGACCTGCTCACCCAGCGCCGCCGGCTCAACCCGGTCGAGGCCTGCGCGATCCTCGAGCAGATGCTCTCCGCGATCGCCGCCGCCCACCGGGCCGGCCTGGTCCACCGTGACGTCAAGCCGGAGAACGTGCTGGTCGCCGAGGCGCCGAGCGGCGGCCAGGCCAACCTGGTCGACGCCGTCGTCAAGGTCGCCGACTTCGGCCTGGCCCGCGCGGTCGAGGCGAGCAGCGTCGACGACTCCGGCCAGCTGATGGCGACCGTCGCCTACGTCGCGCCCGAGCTGGTCACCGACGGGCGCGCCGACGCCCGCACCGACGTCTACTCGGCCGGCATCGTGCTCTACGAGATGCTCACCGGCCGCGTCCCGTTCGACGGCGACGACCCGGTGCGCGTGGCCTGGCAGCACGTCGACAACGACGTCCCCGCCCCGTCCGACACCGTGAAGGGCGTGCCCAAGGCGCTCGACGACCTGGTCGCCCGCGCGACCCGGCGCGACCCGGGCGCGCGACCCACCGACGCCGGCGCGATGCTGGCCGAGGTGCAGTCGGTGCGCGACGACCTGGGCGCGGCGAACGTGCAGACCGCTCTTCTGCGCCAGGTGCCGCAGTCCCGGCACGCCGCCGCCGACGCGACCGCCATGGTCCCGGCGGTCACCGACCGGCCGAGCTGGGCGCGCCTGCCCGAGCAGGCCCGCAACGCGCAGACCTACCGCCGGGGCGACCCCGACCTGCGCCCGGCCGGCGGGACCGACCGCCGGCGCGTCCTGCTCTCGGTCGCGGTCGCCGTGATGGTGCTCGTGGTCCTCGGCAGCACCTGGTGGGTGACGCTGGGCCGGTACACCGAGGCCCCGCCGATGGTGAACATGACCAAACAGCAGGCCGAGTTGTACGCCCGGCAGCACAACTGGGAGCTGTTCTACGCCGACGGCGCCTACAGCGAGAGCGTCCCCAAGGACACGGTGGTCAGCCAGAAACCCGCCCCGCAGGAGCGGATCGTCAAGGGCGGCACCATCACGCTGACCCTCTCGCTGGGCCAGGAGCGCTTCGAGGTGCCCGACCTCGCCGGTCTCGAGCTGGCCGCGGCCAAGACCGAGCTGGCCCAGGCCAACCTGAAGTACAAGGACGGCGCCGGGCAGTACAGCGACACCGTGCCCGAGGGCGCCGTGCTCGCCACCAACCCGGCCAAGGGCACCGAGCTCAAGCGGGGCGACACGGTCACCGTCGTGGTCAGCAAGGGCAAGGCGCCGATCCAGGTGCCCAACCTCGTGGGCAGCAACGTCAACGACGCCCGCAACCAGCTGCAGCAGCTCGGCCTCACCGCCGTCGAGCGGTACAAGGACAGCGACCAGCCGACCGACACGGTCATCGCGCAGACGCCCAAGCCGGGCAGCGGCGTGGCCAACGACGCCGAGGTCACCCTCGACGTGAGCAAGGGCCCGCCGCAGGTCACCGTCCCCGACCTGACCAACCAGCAGTGCCAGCAGGCGCAGCAGGCCCTCCAGCAGATGGGCCTGGCGGTGCAGGTCGTCGGGTTCAACCCGAACGGTTTCGTCCGCGGCCAGAACCCGCCGGGCAACACGCCGGTGGCGCCGGGCTCGCAGGTGGTCCTGCAGTGCTTCTAGACCGCCGCATCGGGTCACACACGAAGACGGCGGGCGGGCTGGCCAAGTCCGCCCTCCCGTACGTGGACGCCGCCGAGTCGGAGACGTTGCAGGTCTACGTCTCCAACTCGCGCGGCTGGGCGCTGCCGCCCGGCGACCCCCAGCAGGACACCCTGTTCCGCGACGGCATCGGCGAGCGCGGGCTCCCGGCGTACGTGCATGCCTCGCTCTTGGTGAATGTGGGGTCTCCGACCGAGCTGACCGTCGAGCGCTCGATCGCGACCCTGGCCCACGCGCTGGAACGCGGCCGGGCGATCGGTGCCGCCGCGGTGGTCTACCACGCGGGCAGCGCGGTCGACGTGGAGCACGAGGCCAAGGCCATGCACCAGCTGCACGAGGCTCTGCTGCCGCTGCTCGACGACGCGGCGGCCCGCGGCCTGCCCAAGCTGCTGGTCGAGCCGAGCGCCGGCGGCGGCCGCAGCCTGGCGTCGAAGGTGCAGGATCTCGGCCCCTACCTGGCGGCCGCCGAGCAGCACCCGTGGCTCGGCGTCTGCTTCGACACCTGCCACGCCTGGGCGGCCGGCCACGACCTGGCCACCCCCGGCGGCATGACGGCCACCCTCGACGCGCTGATCGCCACGGTCGGCCCCGACCGCCTCATGCTGATCCACGCCAACGACTCGAAGGACGAGTGCGGTTCCACCCGCGACCGCCACGAGACGATCGGCAAGGGCCGCATCGGCACCGCCGCCTTCGCCGAGCTGATGGCCCACCCGGCCACGGCGGGCATCCCGGTGATCGTCGAGACCCCGAGCGTCGAGCACGAGGGCCACGCGGCCGACATCGCGCTGCTCAAGTCGCTGCGCTGAGCAGGGCGGCGAGCCGCTCGGCCGGATCGTCGGCGACCGTCTCCAGGCGCAGCAGCTCCACCCGGTGCACCAGCCGCGGCGCGCCCACCGGAACTCCGGCCAGGCCGGGGTGGCTCGCGACCAGCGGGAGCGGCAGGACGGCCAGGCCGTGACCGCCCGCGACCAGGCCGGCCAGCACCGAGGCGTCGGCGCCGTCGTAGCGCAGGCCCGCGCGAAGGCCGTCGATCGGCAGGCGGGTGAAGGGCGCCACCTCGGGTGCGTCGATCCAGTACGCGTCGGCCAGGTCGGCCAGGTCCACCGCCGTCCGCCGGGCGAGCGGGTGGGACGTGGGGACCGCCACCACGGCCGGGCTTTCCGCGACGCCCAGCGAGCGGGAGCCGGCGCCGGGCTCGGGGAGGCGGAGCGGGTCGCTGGGGGCCGTGAAGCCGTCCACCAGGCCCAGGTCGATCTCGCCGGTGGCGACCGCCTCGACGACGCGGTGGTGGTCGGCCACGCGCAGGCGGGTGTGCAGCCGCGCGGACTCGGCCCGGATCGTGGCCAGCGCCGTTGCCACGGGGGCGGCCCAAGCGAGCGGCGTGAGCCCGAGGACCAGGCGGCCGGGCGGAGCGACCGCCCGCGTGACATCGGCGCGTGCGGCTTCGAGGCGTACGAGAAGAATTGCGGCATGCCGACGCAGCCGGTCACCGGCGGGAGTCAGCGCCACCGGGCGCCGGGTGAAGAGCGGGGTGCCCAGATCGGCCTCGAGGGCGGCGACGTGCTGGGAGACCGCGGACTGGGTGTAGCGCAGGTCGCGGGCGGCCGCCGAGAACGAGCCGGTCTCGGCGACGGCCAGGAACGTGCGCAGCAGGTGCGGGTCCACATCAGGGATGCTAATGCCTGCTCCGGAAATCATCGTTGGACGTGATGTCGGTGCGGGCCGCAGCATGGAGGCATGATTTCGATTGCCCTGGTGGGAGACCGTTCCCCGGCCGTGCGCGCGCACTCGCGCATCCCCGTCATCCTCGACGCGCTTCGCGAGCAGGAGCAGATCGACCTCGACGCCTACTGGATCCCGACCACCGACGCCGCCGATCCGGAGGCGCTGCGCGGGTTCGCCGGCGTCTGGCTGGCGCCGGGCAGCCCGTACCGCAGCGAGCAGGGTGCGATCGTCGCGGCGCGCACCGCCCGTACCGAGGGAATTCCGTTTCTGGGCACCTGCGGCGGGTTCCAGCACGCCATGCTCGAGTACGCCCGCGACGTGTGCGGCCTGCCGGAGGCACGGCACGCCGAGAACGCCGGCGACAACGGCGCCGACGCGCTGATCACCGAGCTGTCCTGCTCGCTGGTCGGGCACGAGGGCGCGATCCACCTCGCGGCGGGCTCCCGGATCGAGCGGCTGCTCGGCGCCGCGCGCACGGTCGAGCGATACCACTGCAGCTACGGGGTCTCCCCCGCCTACATCGACCTGCTCGCGGCGCACGGCATGGTCTTCTCCGGGCATGACGACGGCGGCGACGTCCGCGTGGCCGAGCTGCCCGGCCACCCGTTCTTCCTGGCCACGCTCTTCCAGCCGGAGTTGCACACGGACGGCGTCCACCCGGTGATCCGGGGATTCGCTCAGGCCGCGGTGCTCACTGCCGGAAGTCTTCAGGCGAGGTGAAGAAGCCGACGACGGTCGCGGCCGGGATGTCGAAGCCGAGCGTCAGGAACCGGCCCGGCGCCACCTCGGCGCTCGACGGGTTCGCCTGGTCGCGGTGGCCCGAGTCGTAGAGCAGCACGTCGGGGTAGCCGTCCCAGTCGCCGGCCGGATCGCGCACCAGCCGGCCCGCGGTGACCCGGCGCTCGCCGAACCGCTTGGACAGGTCGCCGTAGGTGACCAGCACCTCGCCCGACTCCAGCGCCAGCGCGTGGTGCGACGAGGCCGGCATGTCGGTCGGCATCGGCTCGCTCCAGGTGCGGCCGCCGTCGGCCGAGCGGGACAGGTACGCGGGCACGTCGTCGGTCCGGATCATCGAGACCACCTCGTCGCCGACCAGGGTCAGGGTCGGCTCCTGGAAGTTGATCCCCTCGCCGGCCGCGATCGTGACCTCGTCGTCCCAGGTGCGCCCGCCGTCGGTGCTGCGCACGACCGAGGCCCGCCACCACTTCTCCTCGGCCCGGTGGCCGTAGATCGGGTAGAGCAGGTCGCCGCCGGGCAGTTCGAGCACCGCGCCGTGCGAGGCGTGCCAGGCGAGGATGCCGCCGCCGGTCATCCCCATCCCGCCGGTGGCCGGCTCGCTCCAGGTCAGCCCGCCGTCGTCGCTGCGGCGGACGTACGTGCCGAGGGTGGTGTGCCGCGGCTTGCTGCTCCAGTCGATGACGAAGTAGCTCAGCAGCAGCGTGCCGTCGGCCAGGCAGGCGAGCTTGGGGTCGCGGTCGTCGTACGCCCCGTCGACGGCGACCCGCGGCGCGCCCCACGTCTGTCCACCGTCGTCGCTGCCGACCACGCTTATCCGCCCGCGCGGACCCAAATGGCCGGTGCCCTCACGGAACGCGGCGAGCAGCCGGCCACCGCCGCGGCTCACGAGGTCGGGGAAGTGCGGCACGAGCCCGGTTCCGGCGCGGGCCACGACGATCGGTTCCGGCGTCATCAGCGGTCTTCCTGTCCGTCGAGGACTCGGGTCAGCAGCGCCACGAATTGACGGCGTTCCCCGGGCGACAGTGCACCGAGCAGTTTGTCCTGCACCCGCTCGAGGATACGGTCGAGTTCCGCGAGCCGCCCACGCCCGGCATCGGTGATGGTGATGATGTTGCGGCGGCGGTCCTCGGGATCGGGCGCCCGCTCGGCGAACCCCTGCTCGACCAGGTCGTTCACGATCGCGTGCGTGTCGCTGCGGTCGATGCCGATGCGCTGACCGATCTCCATCTGGCTGGCCGCGCCGAACTCGTCCAGCGCGGCGAGCACCAGGAAGTGGTGCCCGTGCCCGCCGACCGGCGCCACGGCGTCGGTGAGCAGCCGGTGCGCGTGCACGGACGTTTTGTTGATCAGCCAGCTGGCCTTGCTGCGTGCCCGGGTCGGCGCGGTCCTCATGACTTCGAGCCTAGGGCCTGCCCTGAGCGAGACCGTTGACCAGACCAACGATCCCGACTACCGTTGGCTCGTCCAACGTTGGCTTTGCCAACGGCTTGCGGAGGGATCACCATGTCCACACAGGCAATGCGCACCGCCGCCCCCGAGGCGACGCCCGACCCCCGGCGGTGGTGGGCGCTCGCGGCAGTCGCCACCGCCCAGCTCATGGTCGGCATCGACCTCACGATCATGAACATCGCGCTGCCGTCCGCCCAGCGCGATCTCGGCCTGTCCGACCCGACCCGGCAGTGGGTCGTCACCGTCTTCGCCCTCTGCTACGGCGGCCTGCTGCTGCTCGGCGGGCGGCTGTCCGACGTGCTCGGTCGCCGGCGCGCCCTGTTGATCGGGCTCTCCGGCTTCGCCCTGGCGTCGGCGCTCGGCGGCGCCGCCACCGGCTCGGCGACGCTGCTCACCGCGCGCGGCCTCCAGGGGGCGTTCGCCGCGCTGCTCACCCCGGCGGTGCTGGCGACGCTGGCCGCCGCCTTCCCGGTGCCGGGCGAGCGCGCCCGCGCCTTCGGCATCTACGGCGCCGCCATGGGTAGCTCCTCCGGGTTCGGCGTTCTCGCGGGCGGGGTGCTCACTGCGTACGCGAGCTGGCGCTGGTGCATGTTCGTGAACCTGCCGATCGCGGTGGCCGCCGCGGTCGGCGTGCGGTTCGCCGTGCGGCCCGGCCGGGGTGCGCAGGCGCGAGTCGACATCCTCGGAGCGGTGCTGGCCACGCTCGGCCTGATGGCGCTGGTGTTCGGGTTCTCCCGGGCCGAGACCGACGGCTGGGGCGCGGGCGTCACGATCGGCGCGCTGGCGGCGGGCGTGGTGCTGCTGGCCGCGTTCGCGGTGACCCAGGGCCGGGTGAGCCGGCCGCTGCTGCCGCCCCGGGTCGTCCTGGATCGCCGCCGGGCGGGCTGCTACCTGGCCGTCTTCGCCCTAGCGATCGGCCTGTTCGCCGCCCTGTTCTTCCTCACGTTCCACCTGCAGAACGTGCTCGGCTACAGCCCGATCCGGGCCGGCCTCGCCTTCCTGCCGCTGACCGCCGGTCTCATCGCCGGTGTCCGGATCGCCGGCCGCCTGCTCCCCCGGGTTCCGGTGCACGCCCTGCTCGCGTCGGGCCTGCTGATCCTGGCCGCCGGCCTCGGACTGCTCTCGCGCCTGTCCACCGGCGGCGGCTACCTGGCGCACGTACTGCCGGTCTTCCTGCTCGTCGGCCTCGGCGCCGGCTGGGTGCTGATCACCGCGAACAGCACCGCGACCCTCGGCGCCGGCCCGGACACGGCTGTGGCCGGTGCCATGGTCATGACCTCCCAGCAGATCGGCGCCTCGCTCGGCACCGCCCTGCTGGCCACGATCGCCGGCACCGCCACGGCCCACTACCTGCACACGCATCCGGCCGCGACCGGCGCGGCGGCGGTGCACGGCTTCGCCGACGCCAGCCTCGCCGGAGCCGCGTTCCTCTGCGTCGCGGCAGTCGCCGTCTACCTGCTGTCCGCCCCGAGGAAGCCGACCGCTTCGGCGTAATACAAGGAGCCCTCCAAGTGGAGCGCGATCTCCCGGGGCGTCCAGGCGCCGGCGTCGCGATGGTCGAGCTGGTCCGGGGTGAGCGCGCCCAGCCGGATCTCGTAGAGCTGGGCCAGGCGGGTCAGGCGGCTGCGGGCCTCGTCGAGGTCCTCGGCCGTGAACGGGGCCAGGTCGGCCGCCGTCGTGATCGCCGACGCGTGCCAGTGGTCGGGGATCGTCGCGACGCCGGCCACCCGCGCCTCGATCTCGGCGAGATGGTCGATCAGGTGGTCGGCGACCCGGCGGATGGCCTTCTGCGGCGTGTAGATCCGATCGTCGACCGCCCGGGGCTCGCCGTCCCAGGCAATCCAGGTGGCCGCCCGCTCCAGCACCTGCTCCACCAGCACGGTCACCACGTCGGCCGGATTCCGTTGGTCTGTCATGCGGGCCAGTAGATCCCCGTAACATTTCGGCTGTCGCCGAAACCTGTTTGCACCCGCGCGACCACTTACCCGGGCCGTGGCACCGCCGAAATCTCTGGCCGGGAAACATCAGACAGAGGCGGTGGTCGGGATGACGTGGCGAATGCTGACGGACCGGCGGGTCGGCACGAAGATCATGATCGCGGTGGGACTGGTGGCCGTGTTCGGCGCCGGCGACGGGCTCTACGCGCTGACCAGCCTCGGGGCGACGAACCAGCAGGTCAAGACGGGGTACGTGCACCAGCAGGAGCTCGCGGCGATCGGCGACCTGCGCGCCTCGGTCAACCGGGTCTGGCTCGGTGTCGACGACTATCAGCTCGCCGCCGACGCCGCCGAGCGCACCACCGACGAGGCCGCGGTGACCGACACCCGGTCCAAGGTCGGCGAGTACGCGCGGGCCTACCGGGCGTACCCGATCAGCGCCGAGGCCGACGCCGCGATCGCCCGGTTCGAGACCGACTGGTCGGCGTACGACTCCCTGCTCACGGCCGACGTGCTGCCGGCGATAGCGACCGGCGCCCGGATCGACGACACGAAGCTGACCGCGTCCATGAACACGGTCCGCGACGACCTGAGCTCGCTGGCCGACATCACCGTACGGGCCGGCGCCGAGCAGGAGACCACCGCCGAGGGCCGCTACCAGCACACCAAGTGGCTGGTGAGCGTGCTGCTCGGGATCGCGCTGCTGCTCGGCCTGGCGCTGGCCTACGGCGTCGCCCGGCTCATCGTCCGGTCGCTGTCGCGCTGCGTGGACGCGCTGCGCCGGATCGCCGACGGCGACCTGACCGCCCGGGTCGACGTGGACAGCGCCGACGAGGTGGGCCAGATGGCCGCCGCGCTGAACACCACGGCCGAGTCGATGGCCGGCATGGTCGGCCGCATCCACGTCAGCTCCGACCTGCTCGCCGAGGCGTCCGACGAGCTGTCGGCCGTGTCGTCGCAGCTGTCAGCCTCGGCCGAGGAGACGTCGGTCCAGGTCGGCTCCGTCTCCGACTCGGCCGAGCGGGTCTCCGAGGGCGTACGCGCGGTCGCGGCCGGCGCCGGCGAGATGGGCGTCTCGATCCGGGAGATCTCCAACAACGCGAACGAGGCCGCGACGGTCGCCGCCGAGGCGGCCCGGGCCGCCGCGACCAGCAACGCGAGCGTGTCCCGCCTCGGTGAGGCGTCCACCCAGATCGGCGCGGTCGTCCAGATGATCACGTCGATCGCCGAGCAGACCAACCTGCTCGCGCTCAACGCCACGATCGAGGCGGCCCGGGCGGGCGAGTCCGGCAAGGGCTTCGCCGTGGTCGCCTCCGAGGTCAAGGACCTGGCGATGGAGACGGCCCGGGCCACCCAGGAGATCACCGCCCAGGTCGGCGCGATCCAGGCGGAGAGCGGCGCCGCGGTGACCGCGATCCAGGAGATCAGCCGGGTCATCGCGACGATCAACGACTACACGACGACGATCGCGGCCGCCGTGGAGGAGCAGACCGCCACGACCGGCGAGATCACCCGCAGCGTGGACCGGGCCGCCGAGGGCTCGTCCACGATCGCCGAGACGATCGCCGGGGTCGCCGACGCGGCCCGCCACGTCACCGCGGGCGCGACCGAGACCCAGCAGACCGCGGGCGAGCTGGCCCGGACCGCCGCCGAGCTGCAGGCGACGGTCGCGACCTACCGGCTCTGATCGAGGATCTCGGTCAGCACCGTGGTCGCCTGGTCGAGGCCGTTGTCGTCGACGTCCAGGTGGAACACCACGCGGACCAGGTGCGGCAGCATGGCGGCGACGTGGACGTCCCGCTTCGCGGCCTCGGCGGCCAGGGTCGGGGCGTCGATCGAGGTCCCAGTGAGATCGATCGGCACGAGGTTCGTGCGCACTTCCTCCGGATTTACCACGTTAAATTTCGACAAAGCCTCGGCGAGACGGCGGGCGCGTGCGTGATCCTCGGCCAGGCGGGAAACGTTGTGCGTGAGCGCGTAATCGCCGGCCGCCGCCAGGATGCCGACCTGCCGCATGCCCCCGCCCATCCGCTTGCGGATCACCCGGGCCTCGGCGATCCGCGCGGCGCTGCCCACGACCAGCGAGCCGACCGGCGCGCCGAGACCCTTGGACAGGCAGACCGACAGCGTGTCGAAGAGCGCGCCGTACTCGTGCAGCGGGACGCCGTCGGCGACGTGCGCGTGCCAGATGCGAGCGCCATCACAGTGCATGAGCAAACCGGATTTGTCCGAGATCTCGCGCAAAGTCCGCAGCGTCGCGAGCGGAATCACCGTACCGCCGCCAAGGTTGTGGGTCTGTTCCACGGCGATCGCTCGAGTGGGCAGCGACGGATAGCCCTGCGGCCGGATCATCGAGGCGATCTGCCCGACATCGAGCGAGGCGCCCACCGCCGGCCAGGTGCGGGTGGAGATGCCACCGATCGCCCCCGCCGCACCCAGCTCATAGGTCACCACGTGGGCGTCCGCCCCGGCCAGCAGCTCGCCGGCCCGCGGCGTGACCAGCTGCAGGGCGATCTGGTTGGCCATCGAGCCGGAGGGCGCGAACAGCGCCGCCTCGTGCCCGAACAGCCCGGCGACGCGCGCCTCCAGCGCGTTGACGGTCGGGTCGTCGGCGAAGACGTCGTCGCCGACCTCGGCGGAAGCCATCGCCTGGCGCATCCCGGCGGAAGGCCGGGTCACCGTATCCGACCGGAGGTCGACGGCCGGCTTTGTCGAACGAAGATCAACCACGAAGCATCTCCGCAACGAGGAACGCGAGCTCGAGGCTCTGCTGGGTGTTCAGCCGCGGGTCGCAGGCCGTCTCGTATCGATCCGGGAGGTCGAGGTCCTCGATGCCCTGGGCGCCGCCCAGGCACTCGGTGACGTCCTCGCCGGTCAGTTCGATGTGGATGCCGCCCGGGTGGGTGCCGAGGCCGCGATGCACCTCGAAGTAGCCCAGCACCTCGTCGACGATCCGGTCGAAGTGCCGGGTCTTGTAGCCGTTTGACGACTCGTGCGTGTTGCCGTGCATCGGGTCGCACTGCCAGACGACCTTGGCGCCGGTCGCGGTCACCTTCTCCACGATCGGCGGCAGGGCGTCGCGGACCTTCCCGTTGCCCATCCGGCTGATCAGCGTGAGCCGGCCCGGGATGTTGCCGGGGTTGAGCTTCTCGCACAGCTCGATCGCGGTCTCGGGACTCGTGCCGGGCCCGAGCTTCACGCCGATCGGGTTCGCTATCCGGCTGATGAAATCGACATGCGCGTGGTCGAGCTGGCGGGTTCGCTCACCCACCCAGAGAAAATGACCACTCAGGCCGTACGCCCGTTCGTCGCTCACCCGGGTCAGGGCGCGGTCGTACTCGAGCGCGAGGGCCTCGTGCGAGCAGTACAGGCTGACCGTGCGGAGCGCCTCGCTGTCGGTCATGCCGCAGGCGCGGATGAAGTCGAGCGCGCGGTCGATCTCGCGGGCGATGGCCTCGTAGCGCTCGCCCGCCGGCGAGGCGCGGACGAAATCCTTGTTCCAGTCGTGCAGGCCGTGCAGATCGGCCAGACCCCCGGCCAGGTACGCGCGGAGCATGTTCATGGCGGCGGCGGAGTTCGCGTACGCCCGGATCATGCGCTGCGGATCGGCGACCCGGGCCGCCTCGTTCGCGTCCAGCGAGTTGATCAGGTCGCCGCGGTAGGCCGGCAGGCCGAGCGAGTCGGTCGGCGCCGAACGGGGTTTCGTGTACTGCCCGGCGACACGGGCGACCTTGACCACCGGCATCGAGGCGCCGTACGTCAGCACGACCGCCATCTGCAGCAGCGTCCGGGCGTTGGCGAGCAGGTGGCTCTCGGTGTTGTCGGCGAACGTCTCGGCGCAGTCGCCGCCCTGCAGCAGGAACGCGCGGCCCTCGCACACCTCGGCGAGCTTGGCGCGCAGCTGGTCGACCTCGTACGGCGCGACGATCGACGGGACGTTGTCGAGGACCTTGCAGACCGAGGCGACCTCGTCCATGTCCGGCCACGGCGGCATCTGCACGCGGGGCAGGGACCGCCAGCGGTCGAGGCCGAGCGCCTCGTCCTCGGCGGAGTCGGTGGACGGGCGGGACGTCTGGAAGGCCGGGTTGCCGACCCCGGGGTAGCTCAACTGGTGCCACTCACGGCGCATGGGGAAAGCCTACGAAAGCGGGGCACCCGGCTCGCGCCCGGTGCCCCGCTTCTCACCTGAGGAGATGAGAGGTGTAGCAGCCTAAAGGTTGTTCTTGATCGCGGTGATCAGCTCACCGTTGGAGGTGTCGCCGGAGAACTCCCAGAAGAAGGCGCCGCCGAGACCCTGGTTCTTCACGTACGTCATCTTTCCGGCGACGGTCGACGGGGTGTCGTACCCCCACCAGTTGCTACCGCACTTGGCGTAAGCCGTGCCGCCGATCGTGCCGGTGGACGGGCAGCTGTTCTTGAGGACCTTGTAGTCCTCGGTGCCCGCCTCGTACGTGCCCGGCGCCGGGCCGGTGGCCGTGCCGCCGGGACCGGCCTGGGTGACCCCGGTCCAGCCGCGGCCGTAGAAGCCGATGCCGAGCAGCATCTTGTTGGACGGTACGCCCTTGCTCTTCAGCTTCTGGATCGCCGCGTCCGACCAGAACCCGTTGGTCGGGATGCCGGCGTACGAGGTCAGCGGCGAGTGCGGTGCGGTCGGGCCCTGCGGGCTGAACGCGCCGTAGTAGTCGTACGTCATCGGGAAGACCAGGTTGAGCTTCTGGATGCCCGAGGCGTAGTCGGCCGCGTCGAGCTTGCCGCCGTTGGAGCCGTCGGCCGAGATCGCCGAGGTGATCAGGAAGCTGGAGCCGAACTTGTTGCGCAGCGCGGTGATCACATTGTTGTACGAGGCCGGGCCGCTCGAGTCGCACTGCAGGCCACAGGCGTTCGGGTACTCCCAGTCGATGTCGATGCCGTCGAAGACGTCGGCCCAGCGGGAGTCCTTGACCAGGTTGTAGCAGGAGTTGGCGAACGCGGTCGGGTTAGCGGCGGCCTGGGTGAAGCCGCTCGACCAGGTCCAGCCGCCGAACGACCAGATCACCTTGATGTTCGGGTACAGCTTCTTGAGCTTGCGCAGCTGGTTGAAGCTGCCGCGCAGCGCGCCCGCGTCCCACGTGTCGGCGACGCCGTCCACGCTGTTCGCGGTGGTGTAGGCCATGTCGTAGTCGGCGTACGAGTCACCGATCGAGCACTGGCCGCCGCTGGTGTTGCCGAACGCGTACAGGATGTGGGTGAGCTTGGCCGCCGAGCCGGACGTGACGATGTTCTTCACGAAGTACTGGCGGGCGTAGACACCCCATTCGGCGAAGTAGCCGACGACGTTCTTGCCGCTGGGGCCGGACGTCGGCGACGTGGTGGGCGGCGTCGTCGGCGTGGTGGTGGGCGCCGTGGTCGGGGTCGTGGTGGGGGGAGTGGTGGGGGTGCCGCCACAGGCGCCGCCGTCGATCCAGACGTCCCACTGACCGCTGTGCGTGGCGGGCGACTCGTTCTGAGTCCACCACTTGGCGGTGTAGTTGTGACCGTTCTGGGAAGCGACGTTGTCCTTGACGTACACGGCGGTGGAGGACCAAGCGGGGGCACAGGCCACCGCGGCCGAAGCCTGGGTCACCGGCACCATCGCGGTGGCGGCCACCGCGAGGAGACCGGCCCAGAGAGCGCGGCGGAGGGATTTCTGCACTTCGTCTCCTCTGAACAGTTAGGAAAGTTTCCAAAAAGTTCGTAGAAGAGACCGTAGTCACACGTATTCACAGTCGTCAAGATGTTCGTTCTCTATTGAGCATGTGTCTCAACTTCTCGACGACGACGGGTACAGGGTGCACACGAACGGACACTGCGCGTAGTCTGCCGTCATGACCATCTTCGACGTCGACATCGACGCCCACACCGGTCGGCGATGAGCATCCACGTCATAGGCGTCGATGCGTACGCCCTCGGGTGGGTCGGGGTCGAGCTGCGGGACGGCTCGTTCGGCCGGGCGGTGCTCGCCGCCTCGCTCTACGAGATAGTCACCAGCAGCTCGGGCGCCGCGGTGATCGGCGTCGACATCCCGCTCGGCATGCTGCCCGACCGCTGGCGCGCCGCCGACACCCTCGCCGCCGACCAGCTCGGCCCGCGCCGCGGCAGCATCTTCCGGGTCCCGCCGCGCGCGGTCTGGCAGGAGGCCGATTTCGCCGCGGCCAACCGGGTCTGCCGCGAGCTCACCGGTTCCGGCCTCAGCCGCCAGTCCTGGGCGCTGCGCCCCAAGCTGCTCGAGGCCAACGCGATCTGGGAACGGCATCCGGGCCTGCTCTTCGAGGCGCACCCCGAGGTGTCTTTCCGCGCGATGGCCGGCGAGCCGCTGCAGTACGCCAAGAAGACGTGGGCCGGACAGACCCGCCGCCGCGAGCTGCTGGCCCGCAACGGCATCGTGCTGCCCGACCAGATCGGACCGGCCGGCCAGGCCCCGCCCGACGACATCCTGGACGCCGCCGCGGTCGCCTGGTCGGCACACCGCATGGCCAGCGGCACCGCGATGAGCCACCCGTCCCCGCCCGAGGAGTGCAACGGGTCGAAGATCGCTATCTGGTACTGAGCACGACCTTGCCGGTCGCCCGGTTGTCCTCCATGTACCGATGGGCCGCGGCGATGTCGTCCAGGCCGAAGACCCGGTCGACGTGCGGCGCGTAGACACCGGCCTCGACCTCGCCGACCACCCGCCGCAGCGTGGCCGCATCGCCCGCGGCGTCGCCGCTGTGGAAGGACGTCAGCCGGGTGCCGGACGGGATCATCGCGATCGGCTCGAACTCCGGGATCAGCCAGCCGCTGAGCGAGCCCGAGACGCACACCGTCCCGCCCCGGCGGACCGCGCGCAGCGAGTCGACCGCGGTGTCCGCGCCGATCAGGTCGAGAACATAGTCGGCCCAGCCCGGTACGGGGTCGGTCAGCACGTGCTTCACGCCGGCCGCGGTCAACGCGCCCGCCTTCTCCTTCCGCCGGGTCGTGGCCGCGACCTCGACTCCATGGGCGGAGGCGATCGACGCGGCCGCCATCCCCACCGACGACGTGCCGCCCCGGATCAGCAACCGGCCGCCGGGAGCGACGCCCAGCGCGTCGAGTGAGCCCTGGGCGGTCAGGTAACTCTCCGGCAGCGCGGCCAGGGTCTCCCAGGGCAACGCGGTGGTGACCGGCATCAGCAGCGAGTCCGGCAGCAGCGCGTACTCCGCGTAGCCGCCGTCGAACTCCCGGCCCATCTCCCCCATCACCGCGGCGACGGTCGTGCCCTCCGGCAGCGCCGGGTCGGCCGAGGCCGCCACGACACCCACGCATTCGATTCCCAAAACCCGAGGCATCCGTACGCCCGGCGAGTGCCCCTGCCGGGTGCGCAGCTCGGAGCGGTTCAGGCCCGCCGCCATCACCCGCACCAGGCTCCAGCCGGGCCGGACGGCCGGCACCGGCAGTTCGCGGATCTCCAGCACCTCGGGGCCACCCGGCCGCACACAGACCGCCGCTCGCATCGTCTTCGTCATACCGGAACTGTCGTCGGCCGGCGGCGCGGCGGGCCACCGATAGAATGCCAAGCTATGCCCATCGGCCGCCAACCCGAGTCGCGGCTGTTGCCGTCGGCCGGCATGCACCTCTGGCCGTCGGGCGGCATGAGCGCGGCGGATTCCCACGCGCAGGGGCACCTGGTGTACGCGGCGAGCGGCGTCCTGTCGGTGCACACCGAGCGCGGCACGTCGATCGTTCCCGCCAACCGGATCGCCTGGACGCCCGCCGGGTTCACCCACCAGCACCGCGCGCACGGCCACACCGATATGCGGATCGTCTTCCTGCCGGCGTCGCTCGCCCGGCTCGTGCCCGACCGGCCCGCCGTCTTCCTGGCCTCCGGCCTCGCCCGCGAGGTGCTGCTCACCCTGGCCGGCCCGCGCGACCTCGACCGGACCGCGCGGGCCCGCCTGCAGCGCGTCCTCGTCGACGAGTTGCACGAGGCGCACGAGCGGCCGTTGCAACTGCCCGAGCCGCGCGACGACCGGCTGCGGGCCGTCGCCCGGCTGTTGTACGAGAACCCGGCCGACACCACGCCGCTGGCCGCGCTCGGGCACCGTACGGGCGCCAGCGCCCGTACGCTCAGCCGCCTCTTCCACGACGAGCTCGGCATGACCTTCTACGAGTGGCGCACGCAGGTCCGCGTCTACCAGGCGCTCGTGCTGCTCGCGGAGGGCCACGACACCACGCGCGTCGCGCACGCCTGCGGGTGGGCCA
This sequence comes from Paractinoplanes globisporus DSM 43857, assembly GCF_000379645.1. Classification (GTDB taxonomy): domain Bacteria; phylum Actinomycetota; class Actinomycetes; order Mycobacteriales; family Micromonosporaceae; genus Actinoplanes; species Actinoplanes globisporus. The sequence goes on along the minus strand of NZ_KB903302.1, from coordinate 141,612 downwards.
ACCCGAGCGGCTTCATCGCGGCCTTCACCGGGGTCGTCGGCACCACGCCCGGGCGCTACGCGGCGACGATCCGCCGCAGCACGTAACAGCCGTCGTCGGTGAAGCCGGTGACCTCGAATCCGTCGTCGAGCGCGGACACCAGGCCACGGCGTACCTCCCGCCGCCACTGTGCCGCGCGCTCCGGTTGCTCCACCCGGAGGCGCTCGATGTCCTCCGGCGTCGGCACGAACAGGGTCCCCGCGGGCTTCCCCGGCGGCGGTGCCGTCACGTCCCACTCGACCAGCAGGCGGTCGGTGACGTCGCCGTCGTTGAGACCGTCCTGCAACGAGCCGTAGTGGTTCTCGAGGTAGCGCACGACGCGGGCGCCGAGCTTGCCGAGGTTCACGTGGGCGTTGCGCCGCACCAGCGGGTCGAAGGTCCACTGGAGCGTCCGCAGGCCGCGCTCCAACGCCCACTCCCGCTCGTGCATCTTGAGCTGCTGACCGAGACCACGGCCTTGATGTTCCGGCCGTACGCCGACGAGGTGCGAGTAGAGGCGATCGCCGCCCGCCCGCCAGCCGACCGAGACACCGGCCATCTCGCCGCCCACGAAGATGCCGGCCACATAGTTGCCGGACATGTCGAGCGCGACGAGCACCGACGAGTTGATGAGATCCAGCGGGGTGTCGACCGTCCATGCCGCACACAGCACCCGCACCGCGTCCTCGAACTCGGGCACGGTGTGCAGCATGCGCACCTCCGCCACGGCGCCTACGCCTTCGGCGTGGCCATCTGCGTGGCGATCTCGGTGGCCCGGTCGCGCGCGGCTTCCAGGGCGGCGAGCAGAGCGGCGCGTACGCCATGGTTCTCGAGCTCGCGGATCGCCGAGATGGTCGTACCCGCCGGGGAGGTCACCGCCTCCCGCAGCTTGACCGGGTGCTCGCCGGAGTCGCGCAGCATCACGGCCGAGCCGATCGCGGTCTGCACGATCAGCTCGTGCGCGACCTGGCGGGGCAGGCCGAGCAGGATACCGGCGTCGATCATGGCCTCGACCAGCAGATAGAAGTACGCCGGGCCGGAGCCGGAGAGCGCGGTGACGGCGTCCTGCTGCGACTCGGGGACGCGCAGGGTCTTGCCGAGCGGCTTGAAGATCTCCTCGGTGAGGGCGAGGTGCTCCTCGGTCGCGTACGGCCCCGGGGAGAGGACCGTCATCGCCTGGTCGACCAGCGCGGGGGTGTTGGTCATGACCCGCACCACCGGGATGCCGCCGGGCAGCCGGTCGGCGAAGAAGCCCGTGGTCAGGCCCGCGCAGAGCGAGACGACAAGCTTGTCCGGCGGGACCCTCATGCCGAAGTCGTCGAGCAGCTTCGCCGCGTCCTGCGGCTTCACCGCGATCAGCAGCACGTCGGCCTGGGTGACCGCGGTCAGGTTGCGCACGACGTGGATGCCGTACCGCTCGGCCAGCTCCGCCGAGCGCTCGGGGCGCCGGGTCGTGGCCAGCAGCTGCTGCGCCGGCCAGCCCGAGCGCAGCAGTCCGGAGAGGACCAGCTCGCCCAGCTTGCCCGCGCCGATCACGGCGACACTGTGGTCGGTCATTGCGCCCTCTCGTGGAACGGAAAAGGGAGCGACCCGGCGGCCGCTCCCTTTTGCCAGTCGGCTCAGCTTCCGAAGAAGACCTCGGCCTCTTCGTAGCGGGAGAGCGGGACCGTCTTGAGCTCGCCGGTGCCCTCGATCAGCGGCACGCGGACGATGTCGGTGCCCCGCAGCGCCATCATCTTACCGAAGTCGCCCTCGTGGACGGCGTCAATCGCCTGCAGCCCGAAGCGGGTCGCGAGCACCCGGTCGAACGCGGTCGGGGTGCCGCCGCGCTGGATGTGACCGAGGACGACCGTGCGGGCCTCCTTGCCGGTCTTGTCCTCGAGCTGCTCGGCGAGCCACTGGCCGATGCCGCCGAGGCGGACGTGGCCGAACGAGTCGAGCTGCTGGTTGACCAGCTGCATCTGGCCCTCGAGCGGCTGCGCGCCCTCGGCGACCACGACGATCGGCGCGTACTCGACCTGGAAGCGCTTGGTCACATAGGTGGCGACCTGCTCCACGTCGAAGTTCCGCTCGGGCAGCAGGATCACGTTGGCGCCACCGGCCAGGCCGGCGTGCAGCGCGATCCAGCCGGCGTGCCGGCCCATGACCTCGACGACCAGCGTGCGGTGGTGCGACTCGGCGGTGGTGTGCAGCCGGTCGATCGCCTCCATCGCGATGTTCACCGCGGTGTCGAAGCCGAAGGTGTAGTCGGTCGCGTTCAGGTCGTTGTCGATCGTCTTCGGCACGCCGACCACGTTCACGCCGAGGTCGTTGAGCTTGGTCGCGACGCCGAGAGTGTCCTCGCCGCCGATGGCGACCAGCGCGTCGACGCCCTGCTCGGCCAGGTTGGCCTTGATCCGGTCGACGCCACCGTCGATCTTGAACGGGTTGGTGCGCGAGGAGCCGAGGATGGTGCCGCCGCGCGGCAGGATGCCGCGGACCTCCGCGATGCCGAGCGGCTTCGTCAGGCCCTCGAGCGGGCCCTTCCAGCCGTCGCGGAACCCGACGAACTCGTGACCGTACGCGGCGACGCCCTTGCGGACCACCGCCCGGATCACCGCGTTGAGACCGGGGCAGTCGCCGCCTCCGGTGAGCACGCCGATACGCATGTTTTGCTCGTCCTCCCTGAATCGGGTTGCGAGAAGCCGATAGCCCGTCGGAGCCCCAGGGAGCGTTCTCGTCGGCAGCGTTGCCGGCCCGGGGCGGGCCGCAAGCGCACTCTAGCGGCCCCCGGAAACCTGGGCGAAAGCGCCCCGACACCCAGCCTAGACACGTAAGGGCCAGGTCGGGTGCAGACTTGGCACGATGCGAGCACTCGGGAGGAGCCACATGACCGAGAAGCGATCTTTACAAGAACAGTGGGATGCCATGCGTCCGTGGCAGCGCACCGGAACGGTGATTCTGGGCGCCGTCGAAATCGTCGCGACCACCGCCGCCGTCGTCGACCTGGCGCGCCGCCCCCGCGACGAGGTGCGCGGCCCGAAGGCGCTGTGGTGGCCGGCCTTCGTGGTCCAGCCCTTCGGCCCGCTCGCCTACCTGCTCCTGGGGCGGCGCCGTTAGCCCTTCATGGCGTTCCAGCGGGCCAGGTTGTGCTTGGCGTCGACCAGGGCGTCGTGCCGGCCGGACATCGTGGGCAGCGGCGGGCGGCCGCGGTCGTCCCAGAGCTGACGCAGGTCCTTGGTGAAGCGCGGTATCTCCCGCGGGAGGGCCGGCATCGCGCCCCACAGCTGGGCGAGCGCGACGTGGTCGTACGCGGCGAACCACGCCCACAGCTCCATCTGCTCGTCGCGGCCGCGCAGCGGCTCCATCAGGAACGCGTAGAGGTCGTCGCGGATGCGCTCGCGGGAGCGCCACGCCTTGTCGGAGGGCGAGGGCAGCTTGTCGAGGACGTTGCGGCGCACCCAGGGAATCGCCCGGGTGTCGTCGAACTCCGTGCTGACCGCGTAGAACTCGCGGCCGAACTCGTCGACGACGCCGATCGACACCAGGTCGACCAACCGGCCGTCCTCGATGAACTCGCAGTCATAAAAATAGCGGTAGACCATATTGCCCCCATCCTTGCCGATGGTCATCCGGCCGCCGCCTCCAGGGCCTCTCGCGCTTGGTCGAGCGTCCCGGCGTCGCCCCGCCGGGCGGCCCGGTCGGCGCGGACCGCCCAGCGCAGCCGCAGCAGCACGGGCAGGGCGGCGTCGAGCTCGTCGCGGTGCACCGGCCCGGCCGCCACGTAGCCGTCGATCAGCTCGGCGGCGCAGCACGGCCCGCCCGTGTAGTGGACGGCCGCGGCCACGTCGTACACGAGCGGCCCGACCCCGCTGGCGCCGCAGTCGAGCAGGCCGGCTCGCCCGGTGCGGTGGTCGACGACAAAGTTCCCCGGCGAGGGGTCGCCGTGCAGCACCCCGTAGGTGAGCCGGTCGGTGACGCTCAGCCGGGTGACGGCGCCGACCGCGTCGGCGACGGCCGCGCGGAGCCAGGGCTCCGCGGTCAGATGCGGCGCGTTCGGATCGAGCGGCTGCCATGGACGCAGGCCCGCATGATGGAAATGCTGCAGGGCCCGGTGGACGGCGCCCAGCCGGTCGCCCCACCACTGCTGGTCGACCGGGTCGCGGCCGTCGAGCCGCCGGCCGGGCACCCGGCGCAGCAGGGCCAGCGCGCCGGCCGGGGTCTGCGCGGTGAGGGCGCCGCCGAGGGTACGCACCGGCTCGCCGGCCGCGATGTTCCGGATCCGCAGGTGCTCGGCGGCGAGCAGGCCGGCCTCGACCGGGTGCCGGGCGCCCGGTTCGGCGAGCCGGCACACGTACCGCTCGGGTCCCGCGGTGATCTCCCAGCCGCGGGACAGGAGCTCCTCGGGGAGGGGGGCGATCTCGCTGGGGGTCAGATGCCACTGGTCCCGCAGGGTTGATCGAACGAGGTCGTCATCCGGCACGGCGGGATTATCGCGGCATAGACCGAAAATCCGACGGACAGGGTGGGCGACAATCACGCCTCGCAATCGAGAGGTTTACAGATAGCGACGCGCGCGGAATGATCGTACGAGGCCTCGGCGGCACCCCCGCTCAGAAATGGCGCGGGAGGGCCACAACGTGCTATTAGTGATCGTTCGCGTCGAGGGGCCGACGCCGGCCGGGTTCGTCGACGCGGTCCCCGCCTGGGGGAGGGATAACGCCGTGGACCATCGCATGCCGGACTCCGGCGACGCGCTGACCGGCGTGGAGATGTTCGCGGGCCTGGAGCCGGATGTACGGCAGCGGGTCATAGCCACCGCGGTTCCACGCACGTATCGCAAGGGACAAATCATCTTCGTCGAGCACGATCCCGGCGAATCGCTGATCATCCTGAAGCGCGGCGCCGTCGCCATCTTTCGCACCGCGCCCACGGGGGAACGCGCGGTGCTGACCGTGGTCCGCCCGCCCGACGTGCTGGGTGAGGTGTCCCTTTTGGACGCCGCCACCCGCAGCGCCTCGGCCGAGGCGATCGAGGACTGTCAGGCGCTCACGCTGTCGCGTGCCGCCTTCATCGACCTGGTGCATTCCAACCCGCGCATCCTCGACGCGGTGATGCGCTCGGTCGGCGCGCTGATCCGCCGCCTGACCGAGCAGAACACCGATCACGTCTTCCTCGACCTGCCCGGCCGGGTGGCCAAGACGCTGGTGCGGCTCGCGGGCGAGAGCCAGGCGCCGATGATCACGATCGAGCTCAACCAGAGTCAGCTGGCCGAGATGGCGGGCGGCTCCCGGCAGAGCGTCAACCAGGCGATCGGCTCGTTCGCCAGCCGCGGCTGGCTGCGCACCGAGGGCCGGCGCATCGTGGTCACCGATCTGCAGGCGCTCCGGCGTCGAGCGGGGATGGCAGCCGCATAGGCCCGGGCGGCTCGACCGTGGTCTTCAGCTTGCTCGCGTAGACGTCTACGTACGGGCGGCCGGAGAGCACCATGAGCTCGTACATGATCTCGTCGGTGATGGCCCGCTCGACGAACCGGTCGCCGCGGGCGCTGTCGTAGCGGGAGAAGTCGAGCGGTGCGCCGAACCTCATCCGTACCCTCTTGATTTTGGGGATGAGGGTGCCGGTGGGCTGGATCTCGTCGGTGTTGAGGAGCGCGACCGGTACGACCCGGGCGCCGCTCTCCAGCGCCAGCCGGGCCACACCCGTCTTGCCCCGGTAGAGCCGGCCGTCGGGCGAGCGGGTGCCCTCCGGATAGATGCCCGCGACGCCGCCCTCGCCAAGCACCCGCAGCAGTGTGTCCAGCGCCGCCTGGGCGGCCTTGCCACCCGAACGGTCCACCGGGATCGTCCCGGTCGCGAGGAAGAACTGCCGCATCAGTCGGCCTTTGATGCCTTTGCCGGTGAAGTACTCCGCTTTCGCGACGAACGTCACCCTGCGACGGACCATCAGGGGTGTGAAGATCGAGTCGGAGAAGGAAAGGTGGTTGCAGGCCAGGATCACCGGACCGGACTCGGGCACGTTGTCCAGGCCACGCACGTCCGGGCGGAAAATCGTTCGGAGCAGCGGGCCAAGGACGACGTACTTGAGCAACCAATAGAACACGGAGAGGTCCTTTCCCAGATCTAGGGAAGTCTGAAGCGTACGGAGCGGGGACGGCGCGCCACAACGCACTCCCGCAACCGGTGGTCGGCGTGTCACCATTCAAGGCACGGTCGGCGAGGGAGTGTGCAGGGTGACAGCGGGTGGCGCCCGCCGTGGGCGGCGGGACAACGGGCTCGACGCGGCCGACTTTGCGGTGGCCGGCGACGTCGATCCGCGCGTCGGCGAGCACCTGCTCGACGTGCTGCAGGCCGCGGGCATAGCGGCGTATTTGCAGCCCACGGCCGACCTCAATCCGATCCTGCGCGCCACCACGCTGCCGTCGCGCCCCACCGACCGGCTGTATGTGGATCGCACCCAGCTCGAGGCCGCCCGCACCTACCTGAACAAGGTGACCGGCGGCCAGCCGCCGACCCCGCCGCCCGACCCGACCCGCGAGCCCGACATCGAGTCCGAGTGGGCAAAGATCGTCGCGGGCTTCCACACGCCGGTCGACCCGACCGCGACGCCCTGGCCGTCCGTGGAGGATCTACCGGCCGCCCCCGAGCCGCCGCCGCCCGCGACCGAGCCGGTCGAGCACAACCGCCGCCGCAGCGACCGGCCGGCCGAGACGGCCCCCGAGCCGACGCTGCTCGACGGCGTCGACACGTTCGGCGCCGAGACCGACGACGATGAGGACGAGGACGAGGACCGGTTCATCCCGCCGCCTCCCCCACCGCTGCCGCACATCTCCAAGTACGCGATCATCGGCGTACTCGCCGTGCTGGTCGGTTTCGTGGTCTTCGTCTTCCCCGGACTGATCCCGATCCAGCGCGACTACTCCAACCTGATCGGCTTCGCGGCGATCGTCTCGGGCGCGGTCATGCTGGTCTGGCGGCTACGGTCCGGTGATGACGACGAGGACGACTTCGACGACGGCGCGGTCGTTTGATACCCGTCCTGTCGAATTGACCACTGTCTGTGTAGCTCAATGGTGGGTGTCCGGTAACCTTCGGTGATGCGCCAGAGCTCCTTGGTCGTGGTCGCCAACCGTCTTCCGCTCGACGACAACGCCGCTCCCGATGGCGCCTGCGAGTGGCGACGCAGCCCCGGCGGGCTGGCCAGCGCTCTGCACGCCATCCTCGAGCAGACCCCGGCCACCTGGGTCGGCTGGGGCGGCGGGGTCGGCCCGGCGCCCGCGCTCCCCGACATCGGCACCCTGCGGCTGCGCCCGATGTCGCTGACCGAGGACGAGCTGCGGGGGTACTACGAGGGCTTCGCGAACTCGACGCTGTGGCCGCTCTACCACGACGCCGTCGAGCAGCCCGTCTTCGACCGCGGCTGGTGGGAGGCGTACCGCAAGGTCAACCGGCGCTTCGCCGAGGCCGCGGCCGAGGTCGCCGAGCCCGGCGCCGCGGTCTGGGTGCAGGACTACCACCTCCAGCTCGTGCCTCAGCTGCTCCGCGAGCTACGGCCCGACCTGCTGATCGGCTTCTTCATGCACGTGCCGTTCCCGCCGCCCGAGCTGTTCATGCAGCTCCCCCGCCGCGGCGAGCTGATCCGCGGGATGCTCGGCGCCGACCTCGTCGGCTTTCAGCGGGAGCAGGCCGCGCACAACTTCGCCCAGCTCGCCGGCAAGCTGCTCGGCGCGGAGGGCGCCGACGACGCGATCCACTTCGACGGGCGGATCGTGCACACCGGCGCGTTCCCGGTGTCGATCGACGTGGCCGAAATGGAGTCGCTGTCCGCCCGGCCGTACGTGCGCAACCAGGCCCGGCAGCTGCGGCGTGACCTGGGAGCGCACAAGAAGGTGCTGCTCAGCGTCGACCGGCTCGACTACACCAAGGGGATCGAGCACCGGCTCACCGCGTACAGCGAACTGCTGCGCGACGGGCGGGTCAAGCTGCGCGACATGGTGATGGTGCAGGTGGCGGTGCCGAGCCGGGAGCGGGTGGGCAACTACCGCGGCCTGCGCGAGCGGATCGAGGGCGAGGTCGGCCGGATCAACGGCGAGTACGGCCGGGTCGGCGAGCCGGCCATCCACTACCTCAACCAGCCGTTCGACCGGGCCGACCTGGCGGCGCTCTACCAGACCGCGGACGTCATGGTGGTGACGCCGCTGCGCGACGGGATGAACCTGGTCGCCAAGGAGTACGTGGCCGCCCGCGGCGACGACACGGGCGCGCTGGTGCTCAGCGAGTTCGCGGGGGCGGCGGCCGAGTTGTCGGACGCGTTCCTGGTCAACCCGCACGACGTCGACGGCCTGAAGGAGACGCTGCTGCGGGCGCTGGACGCCGACCCGGCCGATCTCGCCCGGCGGATGGCGGCGATGCGGGCGCACATCACCGACCACGACATCCACGCCTGGGCGCGGGCCTACCTGACGGCGCTGGACCACACCGGCGGGCTCGCCCGGCACCTGCCCCGGCAGCGGCGGTCGCTAGCTCGCCGATAGCTCCTTGGTCAGCCAGTCGAGGATCGCGTCGATCGGCTCGGCCCAGCCGGCGTCGAGCATCAGCTCGTGGCCCATGCCGGGGAAGAGCAGCGGCGCTCCCCCGTACTCCGCGGCCGTGCGGTCGAGCGACTTCCGCGAGACCACCCGGTCGTCCGGCGACCCCACGACGAGTACGGGCGGGTCGCCGACCGGGCGCGGCGGAGCGGACGCCCGCAGCGGCCGGTGGAAGGTCATCCGGTTCAGATAGCCGTCGGCCTCGTCGGCGGGGAGCGCGGCGCTGAACAGCTGACGCTTGGTGAGTCGCAGCCGGCCGCCGAAGACGGCCGGGAGCGTACCGAACGGGTTGGCCTTGAAACCGGCGCCGATCGCGCCCGCCCGGCCCATCACAGGCGCCGCCAGGACCGCCGCCCGCGCCGGGTAGCGGCCCAGCGCCCGGGTCACCACCAGCGCGCCCTGACCGTGCCCGACGAGCACGGCCTGGCGGGGCAGCGACGCCGCGACCTGGACGACGTCGTGGACATGGGCGCGCGTGTCGGTTCCTTCGCGCGGCGTCAGCGCGTACGCGGGAAATCCTCTGTTGGCCGCATGGCCGAGCCAATGCTCGGCGAACGCCCACGCGCCGCGGCCCGGTCCGGGGATGAACAACAGCGGCGGCTGCTCGGTCTCGCCCTCGATCAGGCGGGACACGACCTCGCGCTCGACCGCCGGCACCGGCGACGTCCAGTCCTCGAAGCGCAACAGGTTGTCGCTCACTTGGCCGGCTCCATCTCCCGCAACAGACCGCCGACGGCCTTCAGGTACGCGATGTGGTCGACCTCGAACCAGTGCCGGCGGGTCGGTATCACCTGGCGCCGCGACCAACTGCGCACCGGGCGGGCCGACTCCTTCTGCTGTACGGCGGCGGCGCGCACCGGGTCGTCGTGGCGCAGCCGGAGCCAGCGGGCGACCGCCACGCCCTGCCAGTGCGCCAAGGGCAGCAGACCGGCGTCGGGCTGCAGCAGACCGACCACGGCGAGCGTCGGGTGCTTGCGGGCGAACGCGTGCAGGTGCAGGTCGGGGCGGCCGTCCTCCTCGGTGTCGAGCAGCTCGGGGGCGAGGAACTCGAAGCGCGGCCGGTACCCCGTCGCGGTGATCACCAGGTCGGGGTCGATGCGGCGGCCGTCGGCCAGCTCGACCTTGCCGTCGGCGAACCGGGTCACGTCCGGCACCGGGCGGATCCGGCCGTGGCCCAGGTAGTACGGCAGCTGGGAGTTGACGATCGGGTGGCTCTCGTACGGCCGGTGGTCGGGCGCGGGCAGGCCGTACCGGGTCAGGTCGCCGGTCGTGAAGGCCAGCGTGCGGCGGTAGAGCCACTGGCGCAGGCGCAGCGGCAGCCGCCATTTCAGCATGCGGTCGTTGACCTGGTCGGCGGGGCGGCCGAGCACGTACTTCGGGGCGTACCAGTAGCCGCGGCGAGTCGAGTGCCAGACGGTGGTGGCCTGCTGGGCGGCCTCGACCGCGATGTCGCAGCCGGTGTTGCCGCCGCCGATGACCAGCACCTTGCGGTTGCGCAGTTGGGCCGGGTCCTTGTACTGCGCCGAGTGGATGACCGTCCCGCGGAACTCCCCGGGGATCTCCGGTTTGGCCGGGGACCAGTTGTGGCCGTTCGCGACGATCACCGCGGCGTAGCGTTGCACGCGGTGCGAGCCGCCGCCGGTCGACTGGGTGGTCACGTCCCACCGGCCGTCACCGACCGGCTCGCACGACACCACCTCGGTGCCGAACCAGATGTGCTCGCCGAGCCCGAAGTGCTTGGCGTAACGCTCCAGATAGGACAGAAGCTGGCTGTGGTGCGGGTAGTCCGGCCAGCTGTCCGGCATCGGGAAGTCCGGGAACTCGGTCAGCGGCCGGGACGAGATCAGGTGGGTGGCCGCGTACACCGGGCTGCGGTCGTGCCGCCAGTTCCAGGCACCGCCGACCGAGGTCTCGCGCTCGTAGCAGTCGACGGCGAAGCCGTGCTCGCGCAGGTTCTTGATCGCGGCGAGACCGCTGGCGCCGGCGCCGATGACGCACACCGCGTCCCGACGGTCGGCGATGTCCGGAGTGTCGTGCACGCGGCGATACTGCCAGAAGGCGGCGCTATGCGGAAGGCAGCGTCAACTCGGCCAGCACAGGAAGATGATCACTTGCCTGGCGGGCCAGGTCGGACTCCACCACCTCGTATTTCTCGATGGTGATGTCCGGGGTGACGAACAGCCCATCGATGAGCCGCGCCGGCAGCGTCGCCGGGAAGGTGAACCGGCCGGCCGCCGAGGAGACCAGGCCGTCCTCGACCGTGCGCCAGGCCCCGCCGCCCGGTCCCTCGTTCAGGTCGGCGGCGGCGATAACCGGGCCCTCGATCGCGTCGAGGGCCTCCTTCCAGAGCGCGGCCTGGGCGGGCCGCTCGGCCGGGTCGGTCGCCAGGTGCGCGCCGGAGACGGTGAACCGGCCGCCGCGCACCGAGCCGCGCACGAACGCCGCGCCGCGCAGGTGGCGGCCCGGCGTCAGCGGGAACCGCACGCACCACGTCTCGTGCACCTTGACCCGCAGGCTGACCAGCACCAGGTTGCCCAGAGCCGGCAGCCCGCCGGCGGCCACCACCATGCCGGCGTCGTCGGCGAGGGCCGCGCACTTGTGCCGCCAGCGGAACCGGCGCGGCGCCTCCTGCACGACCAGCACGTCGGGGTTCGCCTCGCGGATGAGGGATATCAGGGCCGCCCGGTCGTCCTTCAGGCCGTGGACGTTGTAGCTCATCACCCGTAGCGGCACCCCGGACACCGTCGTCCCTCTCTCGCCCCGTCGCTCCTGCTCAGATCCGCCGGGCCAGATCGGCCGCGCCGACCACGCCCGCTGTGTTGCCGGTCTCGGCGGCCACCACGTCGGCGACCGGGAACCGGCCACGCTGTTCGAGCTGATCGCGGTACGTCGTCCGGGTCGGCGTCATCAGCAGCTCGCCCGCGTCGACCACGCCGCCGCCGACCACCAGGATCTGCGGGTCGAGGGCCTGCGCGAGGTCGGCCATCGCCACGCCGAGCCAGTACCCGATCTGCGCGAACGCGTCCCGCGCCACGCCGTCGCCGGCCCGCGCCGCCTCGGTGATCTGCCGCCCGGAGATCGCCAGCGGGTCGCCCCCCGCCAGCTCGAGCAGCCGGCTCGCCCGCTCGGGCTCCTGCCGCGCGCCGGCCCGGGCGAACCGGACCAGGGCGTTGCCGCTCGCGTACTGCTCGAGACAGCCGAGCCGGCCGCAGCCGCACGGGTGGCCGTCCGGCACCGACTGGATGTGCCCGAGTTCCCCGGCGATCCCGTTGGCGCCCCGCCACAGGTTGCCGTTCAGCACGATGCCACCGCCGATCCCGGTCCCCACGGTGATCATCACCATCGAGTCGTCGGCGTGCCGCGCCACCCCGAACCGGAACTCGGCCCAGGCCGCGACGTTGGCGTCGTTCTCGAGCACGGTAGGCAGGCCCACGGCCTTGGCCACGTAGTCACGCAGCGGCTCGTCCCGCCAGGCGAGGTTGGGCGCGAACAACACCGTCGCCCCCGGCGCGTCGATCCACGCGGCCGCCCCGATCCCGATGGCGGTGGCCTGCGGAAACTCCTGCGCCAGCTCGGCCGCGACCTCGACGATCGTGTCGCGGGTGCCGGCCGGGTCCTCCGCCGGGGTGTCGCGGCGGTTCGACGCCAGCACGGTGCCGTGCTCGTCGACCACCCCACCGGCCACCTTGGTGCCGCCGACGTCGACTCCGATGGTCAGCGTCACGCTGTCTCCTCTGTTTACCTGCTCAGACTCACGCCGCGCCGTCGCCGGGGGCCGCGTCGCCCGCCGCGCCGTCGCGCTCCGCGGGCGCCGCAGCGCCCGGACCATCATGATCCACCGTCCCGGCCCGCGCCACGTCGCCAACACCCGCTTCCGCGGTGGCCGCGGCCCACACATCAAACCTTCGAGGGGTACGCCCGGAGCGCTCGCCCCCGCCCTCCGCGTCACCACTCTCGCCGCGCCGCGCCCGCGCGCCCGCGCCACCCGCCGTGCCCGCGCCACCCGCTGTGCCCGCGCCACCCGCTGTGCCCGCGCCACCCGCCGTGCCCGCGCCACCCGCCGTGCCCGCGCCACCCGCCGTGCCCGCGCCACCCGCTTTGGCCGCGCCGTCGGCACCGCTCGGTTCGGGCGCGCCACCTGCCCGGGTCGCCTCGGCCAGCGCGGCGGCTTCGGCCACGCGCCGGGCGGCTTCCGCGGCCGCGGCGCGTGCCTTTTTCGCTGCCGCGCGCCGCTCGGCCTGCTCGGCCGCCCGCGCCGCCGCGGCAGCCGCACGCGCCTCCGCGGCGGCGGCCTGCTCCTTGGCGGCGGCAGCCGCGCTGGCGGCGGAGGCGGCCGCCCACGGGTCCCCGCTCACGTCCTCTGCCGGATTTTCCGGATTTGTCGCCACGCGATCGGAGGGCGCACCGGTCCTCGTCGCCGTCGCCCACGCCTCATCCGGACTCGGCGCGGGTGGTGCCGGCCGGGCCGCCGGCTTGCGGCGGTCGCCGGCCAGGCCGGAGAGGCCACGCATCAGCCCCGCGACCCCGTTCGCGATGTCGCCGGCACCCATGGCTATACGGACGGCGGCCTCAGGACTCGGGTCACGCACCGCGGCGATCGCGCGGCACACCGGGCACACGCAGCACTCGGCACTGCCGGTCGCCCAGCCCTTCGTGGGCCGGTGGCGGGTCCCAGCCGCGGCGCCGTGGCCAGCGCTCCCCTGGCCCGCGCCGCCGGCTGCGCCCGCGCTCCCCTGGCCCGCGGTGCCAGCTGCGCCCGGGCCGCCCTCCTGGCCGACCTTCGCCAGGCGGTCGACGGCGCCGGCGACCGTATGAGCCAGGCCGCTCAAGCCGGCCGCGAGCGCGTCACGCCCGCCCGGGGACGCGGCCATCGCCATCGCGGCGGCGACGAGCCGCTCCGCCTCCTCTCGCGCCGAACTCGGCATCGCGCCCACCCCGCCCTAGCTCGCCAGAAGGCTCTCGACCCGGCGCTTGAGCTGCTTCAACGCCGTGTCCATGATGATTTTCTCGGCCTTGCGGCGGAACATGCCGAGCATGCCGATCGAGAGCTCGACCTCGAGCATGTAGGTCACCGTGGTGGTGCCGTCGCCGTTGTCGTCGAGGTCGTAGGAGCCCTGCTGCGACTTCTGCGTTTTCGACGGCTCGACCAGGTGCCACTCGATGCGGGTCAGATCGTCGGCATACGCGTACTCGAGGGTGTAGTCGTCGGCCATCACGCCGGCGTCGATCACGAAACGGACACGGGCCGCGTACCCGTCCTCGTACTCCTCGAGGACCTCGATCTGCTTGAGCGCGTCGACCCACTCGGGGTACCGCGGGAAGTCGCAGATCACCGCGGCCACGCGGTCGACGGGCGCGAGAACCTGGATCGACTGCGTCGAGGTATCCGCCATGCAACGGAGCCTAGCCCGTCCCTGTGACATTCCCGACGACCGGGCCGAGCCCTATCTTGCAGCGGCGACTACCATCCGTCAGGTGCCGGTGCTAGCCAGTGTCTCCACGCGCGTCCAGCCGCTCGCGGTGACCGCGCGCGTCATCATGCTGGTGCTGGTCGCTGCCCTCACCCTGATCGCCACGCAGGACCCGGGCCAGCTGCGCTGGATCGCTCTGCTCGTCGTCGCGGCGCTGCCCGCCTTCTTCGCGCCCGAGCACCGCGTCCTCGCCCCGCTGGGACGGTTCGCCGAGGTGACGATCGTCGGGCTCGCGGCCGGCTCGGTCGCCGCCGCGGCCGATCTCTCCGGCACAGTGGACGCCGGCTTCGGCGCCGAGGCCGTCCTGCCCTACCTCGCGGTCCCCCTGCTCTCCGCGGCCCTGCGGCGGCGGCCCACCGAGGGCGCCGCCCTGCTCGGCGTCGCGGCCGTCTCGATGGTGGCCGGCGGCGTGTGGCTCGGCGACGTCAGCCCGATCAGCCAGCCCGGCTTCCTGGCCGCCTGCGGGCAGTGGCTGGTGCTCGGCGCGATCGTCACGTTCGCGGCCGACACGATGCGCCAGCTCATGGCCCCGGCCGAGCCGACCCCTCAGCCGTACGCGGAGGCCACCCGCCTGCTGACCCAGCTGCGCAGCGTGGCCCGGTCGCTGCCGGGAGCCACTCTGGACCCCGGCGGCATCTCCGAGCACCTGCTGGAGGAACTGCGCCTGGTCGCGGCGGCCGACCGCGCCGCCGTGCTCTCGACCAGCGGCGGCGGCCGGCTCGTGGTGCTCGCCCAGACCGGCGCCGACCGGGTCGACTGGGAGACCACGCTCGACTCCGACTCGGCGATCGCCGATGCCTGGGCCAGCCAGCAGCCGCAGGTCGCCAGCCGCTCGCAGGGCCGCTCGAGCCGCCGCGGCGAGGTCTCGTCGCTGGTCGTCCCGCTGGTCGCCGGCGTACGCACGATTGGTTTGGTGATCCTCGAAGCGGACGTCTCCAACGCGTACCCTTCATCTGTGGTCTTCGATGTCACGGGTGTCACCGAGCCGGCCGCCATCCGGCTCGAGGCCGCTCTGCTCTTCGACGACGTGCGCTCGCTGGCCACCAATGAGGAGCGTCAGCGGCTGGCCCGCGAGATCCACGACGGCGTCGCGCAGGAGCTCGTCATGGTCGGGTACGGCATCGACAACGCTCAGGCCACCCTGCCCGAGGGCGCCGAGGAGACCGCCGAGGAACTGCGCACCCTGCGCAACGAGGTCACCCGCGTCATCACCGAGCTGCGGCTCAGCCTGTTCGAGCTGCGTTCCGAGGTGGACCGCAACGGCGGCCTGGCCGCCGCGATCGCCGAGTACGCCCGCACCCTGGGCACCTCGGCGGGGCTGCGCGTGCACTTCACCTTCGACGAGTCCACGGCCCGGCTGCCCGCCGCGACCGAGGCCGAGCTGCTGCGCATCGCCCAGGAGGCGATCACCAACGCGCGCAAGCACGCCGGAGCCTCTAATCTGTGGGTTACCTGCACCGTGGACCCGCCGTACGCGGAGATCGAGGTCTCCGACGACGGCAAAGGCTTCGCCGACGACCGCCCGGACGGTCGTTACGGTCTGACCATCATGGCCGAGCGGGCGGAACGGATCCGGGGCCGATTGAAGATCACGCCGCGACACCCCAGCGGGACAACCGTAGCCGTAGTGCTCGGATCGCCGGGTAAGCGCGATAGCGTGCGGGAAAGCGTTTCCGCTCCAGCTCCAGAAGGGGAGTAACTCAGGCATGTCGACCAGTCCTGCGCCGACCACGCGCACCAAGGTCCTTCTCGTCGACGACCACGACCTGATTCGTAAGGGGCTGCGACACGCATTCGAACGCGACCGCCAGTTCGAGGTCGTCGGCGAGGCAGCCACCGCGGCCGAGGCGGTGCGCCAGGCGGGCGCCCTCCAGCCCGACGTCGTGATCATGGACTTGCGCCTGCCCGACGGCAGCGGTCTCGAGGCGACCAAGGCGCTGCGGAAGAACAACGCCAACATGGGCATCGTGGTGCTCACCATGTACGCGGGTGACGACCAGCTGTTCGGCGCTCTCGAGGCGGGCGCGAGCGCGTTCGTGCCCAAGACCGCCCCGGCCGACGAGGTCGTCGCGGCCGCCCGGCACGCCGCGTCGGCGCCGAGCGCGTTCACCGCGGCCGACCTGGCCGAGGCGATGAAGCGCCGGCTCGCCCCGTCCGGCCCGCAGCTCTCGCCGCGCGAGGGCCAGGTGCTCCGCCTGCTCGCCGACGGCATGAGCGTGGCCGGCATCGCGAAGCAGCTGTTCGTCTCGGAGTCGACAGCCAAGACCCACATCTCGAAGCTGTACGAGAAGCTGGGCGCGGCCAACCGGGCGCAGGCGCTGATGACGGCGCTGCGACTGGGTCTGCTCGAGGCCCCCGACGCCCCGAAGTTCTAAGCCTTCTGGGCGGCGAGCCGGCGAATCGCCAGGTACGCCTCGCAGCCCAGGCAGAGGCCGAAGGCCGCGTTCAGGAATGCCGCGAGCAGCCCGAACGCGGCGAACACCACGCCCAGCGCGGTCAGCCCGGTGAGGTATCCGACCGTGGCCACCGCCAGGAACGTGAAACCGACAGTCTGGGCGAATCGGACGGGCGCGGCGGGCTCCCTCTCGGCGGGCGGGCCGATTCGGGGCAAGATCAAAAGCCGATAGAGGTACGCGTACGGGCCCTTGCGGGGATCGAGGGCCGTCACGGCGAAGACGGCGGTCTGTGCCAGTGCCAGCCAGCCCCAGCCGGTGGCCAGCACCACGATCAGGACGGCGCTGGTCAGGGCCGCGGCGAAACGCTGGCCGCGGGGATCGAGTTCCATGTTTCGAAGCGTCGCATTGATTGTTCAAAAACCCGACGTGGGCCGCATCACTACCGGGCCGGTCAACTTTCCAGGGATCGCACGACCTTGCGCAGCAGGGTGTTGAGCTGCACCAACTCGTCGGGCGACAGGACGCCCAGCAGCTGCCGATCGCGCGCCATGCCCTCGAAGATGTGCTTGTCCCACGCCTCGCGGCCCTTGGCGGTCGGCCGCACGAGCACCCGCCGCCGGTCGGTGGGGTCGACCTCGCGGGTCACCAGCCCGGCGCCGACGAGCCGGTCGAGCCGGCTGGTCATGGCGGCCCGGGTCACGTGGGTGGCGTCGGCGAGCTGGGCCGGGGTGGCCTCGGTCGGGTAGGGCTGGACCATCAGCGCGTGGAGGGTTTTGTAGTCCTCCAACGTGAAGTCATCGTTGCCGGCGAAGGCGGCCGCATCGCCCCGGCGCGCCCACTTCGCGATGTCGTACATCCGCACCAGCACGCCCTCGATCTCGGGGTCGAACCGGGAATCGTCCTTCCAGAACGCCGCCCAGCGCGCCACGTGTGCGTCGACCCCGTCCCGCTCCTCAGTCATGCCGCTCATTGTTCCACGACCGATATTTAGATTGCGAATAGTTAGACGCCGAATTAGCGTCGCTCGCATGATCTCCGACTTCCGCCTCCTCGCCGCCGGCCAGACCCTGTCCTGGATCGGCAACGGCTTCCAGACCGTCGCCCTCGCCTTCGCGATCGTGCGGGCCGACGGCGGCGCGGGCGACCTCGGCATCGTCATGGCCTGCTCGTTCACCGCGCTGCTGGCCTGCTCGCTGTTCGGCGGCGTCTGGGCCGACCGCCTCCAGCCGCAGCGCGTCATGGTCGTCTCCGACCTGATCCGCCTGCTCGCCTCGGCCGCGATGGCCCTCATGTTCGCCGGCGGCGGCTACCACCTGCCGCTGCTCTGCGCGTTGGTCGCGGTCTCCTCCGGCGCCGGCAGCTTCTTCAACCCCGCGATGACCGCGCTGCGCCCGCTGCTGGTCCCGGCCGATCGCCTGCAGTCGGCCAACGCCACGCTGAGCATCCTGCAGACCGGCAGCTCGGTCGCCGGGCCCGCGCTCGGCGGCCTCACCGTCGCGGCCTTCGGCGCCCCCGCGGGCTTCGCGGTCAACGCGGTCAGCTTCCTCGCCTCGATGGCCGCCTGCCTGCTGCTGCGCGCCCGGGCCACCCGCGGCCCCCGAGCGCCCATGCTGCACGAGCTGCGGGCGGGCTGGCGCGAGATCTCCAGCCGCGACTGGCTGATCGGTGGCCTGTTCGGCGCGACGGTCTACCACGTCGCCAACGGCGTCATCCTCGTGCTGGTGCAGGTGATCGCCATCAAGCGCCTGGGCGGCGCCTCCGCCGCCGGCTTCATCGCCGCCGCCGAGGGCCTGGGCGGCGTGATCGGCGCCGCGGTCGCGTTGCGCTTCAAACCCCGTCGCCTGCTCCGGGCGGGCTGGCTCACGCTCATGCTGATGCCACTCTGGGCTTTTGCGTACGTCTGGCCGGCCACCCTGGTGGCGGTACTGGCGGGTGCCGTGATCGGCTGGGCCGGCCTGATCTTCTTCGACGTCGCCTGGGAAACCGCCATCCAGGACCAGATCCCGCAGACCGCCCTGGGCCGGGTTGCCTCGTGGGACACCCTGACCTCGTTCCTGGCGATGCCGATCGGCAATGCCCTGGCCGGTCCGTTGTCGGCCCGGTACGGCGTGAACCCGGTCCTCACCGTCTGCGCGGCGATCCTGCTGGCCTCGGCCGTCTCTCAGCTCCTGATTCCCGGCGCGCGGACACTGACCCGAACCACTGGCACCGCGCCGGCCCACACCCCGGCCGAGATCCTCGACTCGACCCCGGCCTGACCAGCGATCAGTCGGCGGCGGGGAGCAGGTCGGCCAGCGCGGCGATCAGCTGGGGCTTGCTCGGGACGCCGGTGGCGCGCTTGACCACCCGGCCCTCGGCGTCGAGGACCAGCAACGTCGGCGTACGCCAGATGCCCAGCTCACGCACCTCGTCGAGGTGGCTCTCGGCGTCGATCTCCACGTGCTGGACGCCGGGGAGCAGCTCGGCGACCTCGGTGCTGACCCGGCGCACCGCTCGGCAGGGCGCGCAGAAGGCGGACGAGAACTGCAGCAGCGTGACCGGGGCCGGTCCGACCCCGAGACGCTCCAGGAGCCCGGGTGCCAGCCGCTCGCCGGCGGCACTCGGGTCGCCGGGCGAATCCTCGACGACGCCGGGCTCTTCCTCGGTGTCGGGAACGACGACGGGCTCCGATGCCGTGGGGGCGGGCGCGACTGCCGAGAGCGGCCGGGCCGGCGGGTGCATGACGTGCGTGCCGGCCACCGCCGCGGCCGCCGCGGTCGAGGCCGCCTTGGCCGCGGTGGTCGCGGCCGCGTTCGGCTCCGAGCGGTCCGGGATCTCGACCACCTCGAGGCCCGCCGCGGCCAGGATGTCGGCGCGGCGCTTCTTCTCCGCGGCCTCGTCGCGGATCACGCCGTCCGTGCGACGGCGCCACAGGCCGAACGTCGTCGCCACGATCAGAACGGCGACGATAACTGCCACACCCAGCGGGTCCATGAGAAAACTCTGCCACGGGAAAGTTGCCGGGCCGGGCGGTGCGACCAGACTCACGCGGATTGATATGCGCTGGCCTGCAGCGTGAACAGCTGGGAATAGATGCCGCCGGACGCCATCAGCGTCGAGTGATCGCCCTGCTCGACGACCGAGCCGTGGTCGAGGACGTAGATCCGGTCGGCGTCGCGCACGCTGGCCATCCGGTGCGTGATCAGCACGACCGTACGGCCCGCGGCCAGCTCACGCAGCCGCTGGTAGACGTCGTGCTCGGCGCGGGCATCGAGGTTCGCGGTCGGCTCGTCGCAGATCAGCAGCGGCGCATCGCGGTAGAAGGCCCGGCTCACCGCCAGCCGCTGCCACTGCCCGCCGGAGAGGTCGGCGCCGTCGGTGAAGTGCCGGGACAGCAGCGTCTCGTACTGCCGGGAAAGCTCCATCACGAAGTCGTGCGCGTCGCCGGCCCGCGCCGCCTCGTGCACGGTCTGCACGGTGACGGCGCGGTCGTGGCGGCCGATCGTGATGTTGGTGCGGGCCGACATCGGCCAGCGGGTCGGCTCCTGCATCACCACGGCCACCCGCTCGCGCAGCGTCTCCGGGTCGAGCCCGGTCACGTCGAAGCCGTCCCAGGTCACGCTGCCCTCCTGCGGGCGGTACAGCCCGGCGATCACCGCCGCCAGCGTCGATTTCCCCGAGCCGTTCTCCCCCACCAGCGCGATCACCTCACCCTTCCGCAAGGTCAGGCTTATGTCCCGTACGGCCGGATTGTCGGCATCCGGATAGCGGAAGGTGACCCGGTCGAGCGTGATCTCGCGGAAGCTACGCGGAGCGACGCCGTCCGGCGTCGGTTCCGCCCGCTGTCGCGACAGTTCGCAGAAGCCCTGGAAGTCGTCGAAGTAGAGCCCCATCTCGAAGGCCCGGTTGGCGGTCAGCGTCAGCTCCCGGAGCTTGCCGATGCCCATGTTGATCGCGTACGCGGCCCCGCCGCCGGCGGCGAGCTCCATCCGCCCGGTCCAGAGGAGCCAGAACAGCACCGCATACGTGACGCCGGTCGCGACCGCGCTGAGCGCGGTGCCGATCAGCGAGGTGCGCACCCGTCGCGTATTGACCCGGATCTCCTCGTCGGTCGACTTCGCGATCAGCCGCCGCACCTCGGCCAGCATGAACTCGCGCAACGTGAAGGCCCGCATCTCGGGCGCGGGCTCGCGGGCGGCGAGCAGGTCGAAGAGCATCCGCTGCCGCCGCCACACCGCGATGAGCCGCAGCACCCGCCGGCGCTCGAGCCGGGCCGACCGCACGGACGCCCAGGCCACCGGCAGCACCGACAACACGAGCAGCGGAAGCAGGACCGGGTGCAGCACGAGCAGGACGCCGGCCGCCGCGGCGATCCCGACGATGTTCGTGACGAGCTCGATGGCCCGGTCGACGAGCTGCTCGGCCGCGTTGATGCCGCGGTCGCGGGCGCGCTCCATGGCGTCCCGCCACGACGGGTCGTCGAAGGTCGCCAGGTCGACCCGGGTGGTGAGGGTGAGCAGCCGCATCTGGGCGGCCTGGTAGACCTTCGGCGTCAGCCGGCCGTTCGCCGCGGCGGCCCCCGAGACGAGAGCGCCCCGCAGGGACACCGCGCCGACGAGCAGGACCAGCGAGGGGATGGCGGCCCGCACGCGATCCGGGGTGGGACCGGCCTGGAGCAGCCCGTTGAAGACCCCGACCACGCTGATGACCCCGAGCGCGCTGGCCGCGCCCGCGGCGATCTGGAGCACGGCGAGACCGGCCGCGGTCCACGGATCGACCCGCCAGGCGAGCAGCCACGCCTCGCCCAGCAGTTTCGGCAGCCGCCGCAGCATCCGCCCGAACGAGGTGTTGGCCGCCTCCTCCGTGCTGGTCAGCCAGTACGGAAGGTCGAGCTCCCCCTCTTCGAACTCATGCCGCACGTCGGCTTCGACGGTGTCGGGGGCGGGCTGCTCGGGAACGGGGGCGTCGGTGATGGCGTCCGGCATCGAAGGCTCCGTCTCGGGGAAGCTCTCCGCCCTTCCTACGCCGCCCGGCCGGGCCCGTCTGTCAGGTTCCGGCGCGGGCGTGGTTCATTCACGCCAGCAGATGCTCCAGGCGGGCGGCCTGCGTCTCCCAGCGCCACTCGCGCTCGACCCAGGCGCGCCCGGCGGTGCCCATCGCCTTGGCCCTGGCCGGGTCGGTGAGCAGCTCGGTCAGGCGGGCGGTCAGCGCGGCGAGGTCGCGGCCGCCGACCACGTAGCCCGTCTCGCCCTCGCGGACGGCGTCGGGTGCGCCGCCCGAGTCGCCGCCGACGACCGGCAGTCCGGTCGCGGAGGCCTCCAGGTAGACGATGCCGAGGCCCTCGACGTCCAGACCGGCGGCCCGCGTGCGGCACGGCATCGCGTAGACGTCGCCGGCCGCGTAGTGCGCGGGCAGTTCCGCCCACGGCACCGAGCCGGTGAAGACCACGGACGACTCCACCCCCTGCTCGCGAGCCAGGCGGGCGAGCTTGGCGCGGGCCGGCCCGCCGCTGACCAGCAGCAGCGCGGCGTCGGGTACCCGGCGCCGGACCGCGGGCAGGGCGCGGATCAGCATGTCCTGTCCCTTGCGCGGCACCAGCCGGGAGACGCAGACGATCACCGGCCGGTCGGTGAGCCCGTGCCGGGCGCGGACCGCCGAGCCGTCGACGCCGGGGTGGAAGGCGTCGACGTCCACGCCCGGGGCCAGGCGCTCGAGGTCGGTAAGCCCGCGCAGGGCCCGGTCGAGCCGGGTGCGCTGGTAATCCCCCAGGTAGGTCACCACGTCGTTGCCGCGGGCGATGCGCCGCAGCAGCCGGCGGGCGCCGGGCAGCGCGGCCCAGCCGATCTCGTGGCCGTGGGTGAGCGCGACCGCCCGGGTCACGCCGGCGGTGCGCCGCAGCCCGTCGGCGAGCAGCCCGAGCGGGGCGGCCGCGCCGAACCACACCCGATCGCAGCCGTGCTCCCGGGCCAGCGACGCGGCCCGTTTCGCCACGGCCGGCGTCGGCAGCAGCACCCCGGTCCGCTCGCGGACGACCTCGAACGGCTGCTCGGCGTCGAATTTCTCCGCGCCCTTCCAGGTGGAGGCGTAGACGACCAGCGACCCGGCCGGCTGCCGGACCGCCAGGTTGTGCACGAACTGCTGGATGCCGCCCGGCCGGGGCGGGAAGTCGTTGGTGATGAGCAGGGTGCGGCCCATCAGCGCTCGCCCCGGGCGTAGGCGCGGGCGGCGGCCATCCGTTCCACGGTGGACGGGTGCGAGGCGGAGATCACGTACTCCCAGGTGGGCGGGTCGGGGTCGGACAGGTTGACGGTGCCGAGGCGGCGCTGCATGGCCTCGAACGTCTCCGGGTCGCCGGTCAGCGTCAGCGCGTGCTCGTCGGCCCGGGCCTCGATGCGGCGCGACACGTACGCCTGGGCGGGCCCGGCGACCAGCCCGGCCACGGTGACCACGGCCAGCATCAGCCCGATGGCCCGCGGTGAGCCGATCGAGTCGACGTCGGCCAGACGCAGCAGGCCGGACCAGGAGCCGAGCAGGAACAGCGCGATCACGGCGGCGGCCGTGCCGAGGGCGCCGAGGATCGTGCCGATCAGGACGTCGTTGTCCTTGGCGTGGCCGAGCTCGTGCGCCACCACGGAGACGACCTCGTCGGGCGTGGCCTCGGTGAGCATGGTGTCGTAGACGACGATGCGCCGGGTCGGGCCGAGCCCGGAGACGTAGGCGTTGACCGCCCGGGTGCGCCGGGACGCGTCCGCGACCAGGACGTCCCGCACGGGAACGCCGTCCCGGTCGGCCAGGGCGATCAGCTCGGTGCGCAGTGGGCCGTCGGCCATCGGCGTGAACTTGTTGAACACCGGCTCGACCAGCACCGGCAGCACGAACGAGAGCAGCACCACGAGCCCGGCCGCGCCGGCCGCCCCGAACGCCCACCACCACCGCGGCGCGAAGTGGGTGATCGTGTAGAAGCCGAGCAGCGCCACCCCGCCGATCACGGCGCCGACCGCCCACGACTTGAGCAGGTCGACCGACCAGGCGCCCCAGCTCTGGGTGGAGATGCCGTAGCGCACCACGACGACGTGCCGCCAGGCCGCGAACGGCAGCGTGATCACCTCGGCGACCAGCACGACGGCGAGGCCGCCGAGCAGGGCCTCGGCCACCCAGTTGCCGCCGAACGCCCGGCCGACCTGAGTGACTATCCAGGCGCCGAGCGGGGTCAGCCCGAGCACCAGGGCGACGAGCAGGCCGATCGCCATCGCGCCGTACGACCCCGGGCGCAGCTCGGCGTGGAACTGGCGGGCCCGGGCCACCTTGTCGGCCGGCAGCGAGCCGAGGGCGGCGAGTTGATCGGCCCGGGGCGCGGGCGGACGATGCCACGGGATGGTCACGGCGGCGAAGACGGCGAGCAGCACGAGCAACACAACGAGGGTGCCGGTCGCCCAGGCCCGCGACGTCATCATCCGAGCAATCCTAGAGAGATCACGCCACGTGACGGCGCGGCAGCATCGGGACGACGACCGGAGGCTCCGGGGTCTCCACGATCTCCACTTCGAAGCCGGCCAGCTCGAACGTCTCGATCGCCCGCAGCTCGCCGGGGGTCAGGTCGGCAATGCCATCGGGCGTGTCCAGCAGCGCGCTGACCAGGCAACCCCGGCACGCGTCGGACGGCCCGGCGCAGCGACCGCAGTCGACGATCATCACTCCTCCTCACCCGGGTGGTTCTCCGACCACCATCGGTGACCGTCACGCTAGGCGAGGGGTACGACAAAAACCGGCATCCTCTCGGGGACGCAGAATAAATGAGCTGCCCGCGATCGCCCCGCCGATGAGCGGGGCGATCGCCCGCGGAGCGAAGCGGAGCCAGCCAGCTCAGCTCCGAGCGAGGCGCCTGAGCAGGGAATCGGCGCCCATGGGGTAGGCGCCGTGGCGGCGCACGCCGTCGGCGACCTCCCGGTCCGAGGAGATCACGACGATCGGCCGGCCGGCCGGCTCGGCCCGCACCAGCTGGCGGATCAGCTCGTCGGCGGTGTCGCCCTTGCGGGAGAAGAGCACGCGGACCCCGCGCGGGGCCGGCGGCAGGCCGTGCACCCGCTCGGCGCCGTCGAAGACCACGGTGATCTCGTCGCCGGTCTGCGCCGCGATGCCGCCCAGGCCGGTGATCAGCCGCTTGCGCTGCTGCTCGAGCGACATCTCGGCGAAGCCGCGCTTGGTCACGTTGTACCCGTCGACGATCAGGTGCGCCCGGGGCAGGGCCAGCAGCTGGTCGAGGCGGCCGGGGTCGTCGGTGTCCTGGGCGCGGGCCCGGGACCGCTCGGGCGAGCCGGGCCGGTCGGCGGCGGCGTCGGCCACGAAATCGGCGGGCAGTTTCTCGGACGGGCCCAGCGCCAGCTCGCGCCGCAGCCCCGAGGCCGCCTGCCCGATCGTCTCGATGAGCAGCCACAGGCGGGCGTCGTCGGCGGCGCGGGCGTCCTTCGCGCTCTGCTTGCCCGTCGCGGCCTGCGCCTCCGCCTCGGCCAGGCGCGCCTTCAGACGGCGTACCTCCGCGTCATGGTCCGCGGCGATGCGCGACGCGCGTCCCTTTTCCGTGGCCAGCAGGTCGCTCGCGCGTTTCTGCCCGGCCTGCGCCTCACGCAGGGCCTTGGCGGTGGTCCGCGACTCCTCGCGCAGGGTGCCCAGCTCCTCGCGCACCCGGGCGAGCTCGTCGCGCAGCTTGTCGGCCTCGACCCTCGCCACCGTGCGGTCGTGCTCGGCGCGCTCGGCCCGGCGCTCGGCCTCGCGGATCTGGCTCGCCACGGCGGCGCTGTCGGCCTCGGCCCGGACCGCCTCGCCGGCCCCCTCGATCAGGTCGCGCCAGCCCTCGGGACGCGCCAGATAGGCCAGCGCGGCGACCTCGACCGGGTCGGCGGCGGCCGGCGCCATCCCGGCGACCACGGCGCTGCCGAGGTCACCCGCCTCGGTGACGACCCGGCCGCTGATCCGCTGCCGGAAGAGCGGGTCGGAGGTGAGCTGCGCGGCGATCTCGCGGCCGCCGAGCCGGGCCCGGCGGTTGGGTGCGAAGCGGGCGACGCGGCGCAGCACCACCGGGATCTCGTCGCCGGGCAGGCCGGGCAGGGCCGCCGCGGCCAGGGCCGTTATCCGCTGCCGGACCGGCTCGGGAAGGATGGGCTCCGGGACGAACTCCACGTCTTGAGCCAACTCAGCCTGGGCAGCCGCCGCCTCCTCCGCGGGGCGGTCGCCGGGAAACGAAGGCTCGGACATCTACCCATTCTCACACCGTGGACCGCAGAAAAGCTTGTCGAAGCAAGTGATCTTTTCAAGGGCCGCTCCCGGGAATTTGTCGTACCCCCTCTCTAATCTCCCCGCCGTGGCACAACCCGCTTATGTCCAGGGCACTCTGGACACGCTTCTCACCGATCCGGCGGCGCTCTCCCTGGCCGACACCACGTTCGTGGTGCTCGACCTCGAGACCACCGGCGGCGCGGCCGACGGCGCCGGCGTGACCGAGATCGGCGCCGTCAAGGTCCGCGGCGGCGAGGAGCTGGGCGTCTTCGCGACCCTGGTCAACCCCGGTGAGCGCATCCCGGCGTTCATCACCGTCCTGACCGGCATCACCGACGCCATGCTGGCCCCGGCCCCGCCGATCGAGGTGGTGCTGCCGAGCCTGCTCGAGTTCCTCCGGGGGTCGGTGCTGGTCGCCCACAACGCGCCCTACGACGTCGGCTTCCTGAAAGCGGCCTGTGCCCGCCACGGCTACCCCTGGCCCAACCCGCGGGTGCTCGACACGGCCGCCGTGGCCCGCCGCGCGCTGACCCGCGACGAGGTGCCCAACCGCAAGCTCGGCACGCTCGCCCAGTTCTTCCACGCCGCGGTCCAGCCCACCCACCGCGCGCTCGACGACGCCCGGGCCACGGTCGACGTGCTCCACGGCCTGATCGAGCGGCTGGGCAGCTTCCGGGTGCATACGCTCGGTGACGCCATCGAGTTCGCCAAGGCGGTCACGCCCACCCAGCGCCGCCAGCGCCACCTGGCCGAGGGCCTGCCCCACGTCCCCGGGGTCTACGTCTTCCGCTCGGCCGACGACCGCCCGCTCTATGTGGGCACCTCGAAAGACATCGCCACCCGCGTCCGCAGCTACTTCACCGCCAGCGAGAAACGCGCCCGCATCTCCGAGATGCTCGGCGCCGCCACCCGGGTCGAGGCGGTGGAGTGCGCCCACTCGCTCGAGGCCGAGGTGCGCGAGCTGCGGCTGATCGCCGCGCACGCCCCGCCGTACAACCGGCGGTCCAAGTACCCCGAGCGGGTGGTCTGGCTCAAGCTCACCGACGAGGTCTACCCGCGCCTGTCGGTGGTCCGCCGCCTGGCCGACGACAACGCGGCCTACCTGGGCCCGTTCTCCTCCCGGCGCACCGCCGAGCTGGCCGCCGCCGGGGTGTACGACGCTCTCCCGCTGCGCCAGTGCGGCCACTCCCTGTCCATTCGCACCCCCACCCCGGCCTGCGCGCTGGCCGAGCTCGGCAAATGCCCCGCACCCTGCCAACACCAAATCTCCCCCGAGACGTACGCGTCGACCGCCGCCCTGCCGTTCCGCACGGCCATCCACGGCGACCCCGAGATCGTCGTGGCCGCCCTGATGGGTCGCATCGACGCCCTCTCCGAGCACCAGCGCTACGAGGAGGCGGCGGTCCTCCGGTCGCGGTTGATCGCCCTGCTCCGGGCGACCGTCCGCATGCAGCGGCTGTCCGCCGTCACCCGCCTGGCCGAGGTGGTCGCCGCCCGGCGGGACGGCATCGGCGGGTGGGAGATCATCGTGGTCCGGCACGGCCGGCTCGCCGCCGCGGCCACCTCGCCGCCCCGCGAGCATCCCCGGCCCACTCTCGACGCCGCCCAGATGACCGCCGAGACGGTCCTACCCGGACCGGGCCCGGTGCCGGCCGCGAGCGCCGAGGAGACCGAGCGGATCCTCGCCTGGCTCGAGCGACCAGACACCCGGTTGGTGGAAACCTCCGGCGACTGGGTGTCACCGGTTCGTGGCGCCGCGCGCTTCACCGCCCTGCTCAACCGGGCAGAAGCCGCAGCAGCGGGCAAAGACTCGGCCGTTCGCTCATCCGTAACTGACCGTTCGGATGACGCTCGCTCGCTTAGGCTGTAAGGCAAGTGGAATCCCCCGGAGTGGTTCGGGTGACTTCACGGCGATTTGCCAGGCGGATCGCACGGCGCCTCACGGGTTCCGGGCGACCGAGCGGTGAGGGGGTGTCCAGTGGACGTCGACGCCGGCCACGGCGCCGCCCTTGGACGTGCCCTCCCCACCCAAGCTCCCGCCGTCGGCCCCAGCTCCATCTCGAGACGACTGCGCTCGTTCCTCAGCTTCCCGGGCAACGACGACGACCCGGTCGTGCGCCTCACCAAGACCCACCGCGGCATCCATCCCTCCGCCGACGCCGGCGTCCTGCGCCGCAGCTACGCGATCGCGGAGAACATGCACCGCGGCCAGATGCGCAAATCAGGCGATCCGTACATCACGCATCCCCTGGCCGTCGCCCAGATCTGCGCCGAGCTCGGCATGGACACGACGACTCTGGTCGCCGCCCTGCTGCACGACACGGTGGAGGACACGAGCTACACGCTCGAGGCGCTGCACAGCGACTTCGGCCCCGAGGTGACCCACCTGGTCGACGGCGTGACCAAGTTCGACAAAGCGTTCTACGGCAAGGCGGCCGAGGGCGAGACCATCCGCAAGATGATCGTCGCAGCCGGCAAGGACGTCCGGGTTCTGGTGATCAAGCTCGCCGACCGGCTGCACAACATGCGCACGCTCGATGCCCGCTCCCCCGCGAGCCGCGCCCGGATCGCCACCGCGACCCTCGACGTGCTGGTCCCGCTCTGCGACCGGCTCGGCATCCAGGCCCTCAAGCGCGACCTCGACGACGTGGTGCTCTACCACCTCGAGCCCGAGTCCTACGCCCGCATCGACGACCACGTGCGCAACCGCCCCGGCTGGGACGACTACCTCGCCGAGGTCTCCGGCAAGGCCCGCGCCGCCCTGCGCCGCCAGCGGGTGTCGGCCGAGGTGCGCGCCCGCCCCCGGCACTACTACTCGATCTGGAAAGACACGGTCGCCGGCGGCCACCCGATCCCGTTCGACCTGCCCCGCATTGCGGTGATCGTCGACGGCCCGGCCACCGACTGTTACGCGGCGCTCGGCGCGATCCACGGCCAGTGGCGCCCGGTCGCCGGCCGCTTCAAGGACTTCATCGCCTCCCCGAAGAACAACCTCTACCGCTCGCTGCACACGACCGTGACCGGCCCCGACGGCCGCCTGGTCGAGGTGCTGATCCGCACCGAGACGATGCACCAGTACTCCGAGTACGGCGTCGCCACGACGTACCGATATCCCAAGGTCGCCGAGACCACCGACGTGTCCGGCGCCGACCAGCTCTCCTGGCTCAAGCGGGTGCTCGACTGGCAGCAGGACACCACCGACGCCGCCCAGTTCCTGGCCTCGCTGCGCTGCGACCTCGCCGAGGGCCAGATCACGATCTTCGCCCACGGCCAGGCGTTCGAGCTGCCGAGCGGCTCCACCCCCGTCGATCTGGCGTACGAACTGGGCCCCGAGACCGGCGACGAGTGCCTGGCCGCCACGATCAACGGCCGCCTCGCCCCGCTGAGCTCGCCGTTGCGCGACGGCGACGTCGTCGAGATCTTCTCCGAGTCCGACGGCCACGTCGAGGTCGAGCCGAACGCACCGCGCGGCCCGCGCAAGGAATGGCTGGGCTTCGTCAAGTCGAGCCAGGCCCAGCTGCAGATCAACCGCTACTTCGACGACAAGAACCAGCCCGGCATGAGCATCGCCGACAAGGTGCGGCTCGGCCGGGCGACCATCGGGCTCACCCTCCGCAAGCACGACCGGGGCCTGGCCAGCGAGGTGCCGCTGCGCCGGCTGGCCGAGGAACTGGGGTACCCCGATCTCGAGACGATGCTGGTCGCCGTCTGCGAGCGCAACCTGGAACCGGACGCGGTCGTCGAGCAGCTCATCGCGCTGGTCGACCACCCCGACTGAGTCGTGCCCCGGTCGCCGATAGCCTTGCCTACGTGAAATTCCCTCGGCGAGTGCGCGGCCTGGCGTACACCACGTTCTACGGTCTGCCACTGCCCATGCGCCGCACGTTGGCCAAGATCGTCGCTCCCCGTTACGTGGTGGGCGCGGTCACCGTCCTGCGCGACTCGGAGGCGGCCGAGGGCGAGGACCGCCTGCTGCTGCTCCGCCAGCCGCACCGGGGCGGTTGGGGCCTGCCCGCCGGCCTGCTGAAAAAGCGCGAACAGCCGGTGGTGGGCGCGGCGCGCGAGCTCTTCGAGGAGACCGGCGTCCGGGTCGACCCCGCCGACATGACCGCCGGCTCGCCGAACGCGATCATCCACGTGGTCGGCGTGGTCGACACGGTCTTCTTCGCCTCGGTGCCGGCCGCCACGACGCCGCTGCGGGTGGACGGCGCCGAGGTGCTCGAGGCCCGCTGGTTCCCGGTCGCCGACCTCCCCCACCTCAGCGCCAACACGGCGTACCTCCTGGGCCGCTACGGCATCGGCCCTCAGGCGAAATGATCGGAATGCCGGATATATGCGCCGTTGTCCTGGCGGCGGGTGAGGGCCGGCGCCTCCGACCCCTCACCGAGAGCCTCCCCAAGGCCCTCTGCCCGGTCGGCAACGTCCCCCTGCTCGATCGCGCCCTGAGCCGGGTGGCCGCGCTCGGACTCGACGCGGCCGTCAACGCCGCCTACCTCGCCGACCAGGTACGTGACCACGTCGGCGCCCGCGCCCACCTCTCCGTGGAGCCCGACGGCCCGCTCGGCACCTCCGGCGGCGTCGCCCGCCTGAGGTCCTGGATCGACGGTCGCGGCGTCCTCATCGGCAACGCCGACGCCTACCTCGCCGACCCGCACCAGTCCCCGGGCAAGGACATCGCGGCCATGCTGGACGGCTGGACCGGCACGACGGTCCGTATGCTCACCAAGCCGTGCCGCCCCGGCGAGACGGGCGGCTTCAGCGGCCGTCGCTTCGCCGGCTTCTCCCTGCTGCCCTGGCGCTACGTCCGCGAGCTGGACGAGCACGACCACGGCAGTCTGGTCCGCACCGTCTGGCGCCCCGCCGAGGCCGCCGGCGAGCTCGAGCTCATCGGCTACGACGGCCTCTACATCGACACCGGCACCCCGGCCGACTACTTGAGAGCCAATCTGCACGCCGCCAACGGCCGGACCCTGATCGACCCCACCGCCGAGATCACCGGACGCGTCAGCGACTGCGTGATCGGCCCGCACGCCCGTGTCCGGGGAGACGCCACCCGCGTCGTGGTCTGGCCGCACGCCGAGATCCTCCCCGGCGAGCACCTCGTCGACGCGATCCGCGCACCCGGCGGCCTGACCGTCCAGGTCACAGCCTGACCGCGCGCCGATAGCATGGTCGCGACCGTTCCGCTCTCATCGCCGAGGAGCCGCCAGGTGAACACCGCGATCGTGCACATCGACTGCGCCACCGACTCGATCCCCGAGGTCGCCGAGGCGCTGGCCGCTCTGGACGGCGTCAGCGAGGTCTACTCGGTGGCCGGCAACGTCGACCTGATCGCCATCGTCCGAGTCCCGCACTTCGACGACATCGCCGAGGTCATTGCCGGCAAGATCTCCAAGACCCCCGGCGTCGTCAACACCGAGTCCCACATCGCCTTCCGCGCCTACTCCAAGCACGACCTCGAGGACGCCTTCGCCATCGGCCTCCCCGACGCCGACTGAGACACCGTAAGCACGAGAAAAGGGGCCCCCGAGGGAGCCCCTTTTCTCGTCAGTGAACTCAGCGGCCGGAGGTGATCTCCTCGCGCTCTTCCGCGGCGGTCACCGGAGGCATACCGGGCGAGACCGGCGCCTCGGCGGGCTTCTCGACCGGGAAGAAGAAGCCCTTGATCGCGGGAGCCAGGGCGCCCACGCGGTTCATCTTCTTCGGGACGACCCAGCCGCCGTACTCGAGCGGGATGGGGTGTCCGTGGTCGTCGACCGGGCCGAGCGGCTGGTGGACCTCGATGAACTGGCCGTTCGGGAGGCGGCGGATGATGCCGGTCTCCACGCCGTGCGCCAGCACTTGGCGGTCGTGCTGCTGGAGGCCCAGACAGATGCGGACCGAGATGAAGTAGGCCAGCGGCGGCCCGATGAGCAGCCCGATCCGGCCGGCCCAGGTCATCGCGTTCAGGCTGATGTGGAACTTGTCGGCGATCACGTCGTTACCGCCGGACAGGGTCGCCACGATGAAGAACGTGAAGGCCATCGCGCCGATGCCGGTGCGCTCGGGGTTGTCCCGCGGGCGCTGCAGCAGGTTGTGGATCGACTTGTCCTTGGTACGGCGTGCCTCGATCCACGGATAGAACATCGGGATCGTGGTGAGCGCGCCGAGGCCGACCACCGCGGGCCAGAACAGCGGCGGAATGCTGTACCCCTCGCCGATGGGGATGTAGATCTGCCAGTTCGGCATGAGACGGACCAGGCCGTCCATGAACATGACGTACCAGTCGGGCTGCGAGGCCGACGAGACCTCGGAGGCACGGTACGGACCGAACAGCCAGATCGGGTTGATCTGGAACAGGCCCGCCATCAGCGCCACGGTGCCGAAGACGGCCATGAAGAAGCCGCCCTGCTTGAGCGCGTACCGCGGGAACATGCGCTCGCCGACCACGTTGGTGTTCGTCCGCCCCGGGCCGGGCCACTGGGTGTGCTTCTGCACGAAGACCAGGCCCACATGGATGCTGATCAAGGCGAGCAGAGCGGCCGGGATGAGCAGCACGTGGGCGATGTAGAACCGCCCGATGATCAGGTGGCCCGGGAACTCGCCGCCGAAGATCGACGCCGAGATCCAGGTGCCGGCGACCGGGATCGACAGCATGATCGCCGAGGCGATGCGCAGGCCGGTGCCGGAGAGGCCGTCGTCGGGAAGCGAGTACCCGGTGAAGCCGGCCAGGAAGCCGAGCAGGAACAGCAGGACGCCGATCGCCCAGTTCGCCTCGCGCGGCTTGCGGAACGCGCCGGTGAAGAAGATGCGGGCCATGTGCACGACGATGGCCGCCACGAACAGCAGCGCCGCCCAGTGGTGCATCTGCCGCAGGAACAGGCCGCCGCGCACCTCGAACGACAGGCGCAGGGTCGACTCGTACGCCGCCGACATGGGCACGCCGCGCAGGGCCGGGTAGGCGCCGTCGTAGACGACCTCCTTCATCGACGGGTCGAAGAAGAGGGTCAGGAACGTGCCGGTCAGCAGCAGGATGATGAACGAGAAGAGCGCGATCTCACCGAGCAGGAAAGACCAGTGGTCGGGGAAGACCTTGTTGAGCAGCCCGCGCAGCGGGGTGGCCGCCTTGTAGCGCTCGTCGACGCCCTTGGCGAACGTGACGGGCGCCTGCGCGAGGTCGACTTTCCGGCGTTTCATGGCCGCTCCCAAAAATCGGGTCCGACGGTGTCCTTGTAGTCGCGAACTGCCACGAAGAACCCTTCGTCGTCCACGGTAAGCGGCAACATGGGCAGTCGGCGAGTGGCGGGCCCGAAAATGGGCTGCGCGTTACGCGTAATCAGGAACTGCGACTGGTGGCACGGGCAGAGCAGACGGTTGGTCTGCTGCTCGTACAGGCTCGCCGGGCAGCCGGCGTGCGTGCAGATCTTCGAGTAGGCGACGTAGTCGCCCCACATCGAGTCCTTGTTGCGCGGGTCGGCGTTGGCGTTCGCCCGGGTGAGCGCCGCGTCGTCGGGCCGCAGGTGGATGAGCAGGGTCGGCGAGTCGGCCCACTCGTTGGTGGCGCCGCCGGGGATGCCGGGGAACACCGTCATCTGCCCGCCGGTGCTGACGTCGTCGGGACGGATCGGGGAGCCGTCCTCGCGGGTCAGCCGCACCGGCTTGCCGCCGTTGTGCGCCGGGTTGTACCCGGTCGAGAACATGAACGGCGGGTCGTCCTTGTGCGGGTTCTCGATCAGGCCGCCGATCAGCGGCGCCGCGACGGCCAGGCCGAGCGGCGCGAGACCGACCGCGATGGCGCCCTTGAGCAGCGGCCGGCGCTGCACGCCCTGTCCGAGCTCCTCGCCCACGAAAAGCATGGTCTGGCCGGTGATGGTCTGCTGCTCGGCGGGCGAGCCGCCGTTGTGCCGCTGCTGGATCGACACCTCGTGCGGCAGCAGTTTCTTGGCCCAGGCGAGGATCGCGAAGCCGATGCCGAACAGCGCGATCGCCAGCGAGATGCCCAGCAGCGGCGTGTAGTAGTCGCTCAGCGTGTCGCCGAGCTCGAACTCCCACGGCCACCAGATGTAGAAGCCGAGGAAGGCCAGGCCGGCGGCACCGGCCAGGAGGAACAGCAGGGCGATGTTGCGCGCGACGCGCTTCTCGGCCTTGGAGTCCGTGCCGTGGAACTGCGACTCGTACGTGACGATCTCGATCTCGTCGCGCCGGGCGCCTTCCTTGACGATGTCGAATCGCGTCAGGCGCGGGTCGCTGACGTCGACCGGTTCCGTCTCGTCGTGCATGGTCGTCATGACTTCCCCGCAATCCACAGCGTCGTGAAGACCAGGATCGTGATGCCCACACCGAAGATGACGAGACCCTCGGTCACCGGGCCGTAGCGCCCGAGGTTGAACAGGCCACCCGGGTCCCTGTCCTGCTGCAGCTGCACCGTGATGTACGTGATGATCTGGCGCTTCTGCTCGGGCGTGAGCTCGTTGTCCCCGAAGACCGGCATGTTCTGCGGGCCGGTCAGCATGGCCGCGTAGATGTGCTCGGGGGAGACGTCGTGCAGGCCCGGCGCGTACTTGCCTGAGGAGAGAGCACCGCCCCCGCCGCCGTAGCCGTGGCAGGAGGTGCAGTTCACGCGGAACAGCTCACCGCCGCGGGCCAGGGCCTCGGGGTTCTGGTTGAGGTCCTCCGTGTAGACGCCGTCCTTGGGCAGCTCGGGGCCTCCACCGAGCTCCTGGATGTACTGACCCAGTTGCCTGGTCTGCGTCTTGTCGAAGGCCGGCTTCTTCTCCTCGGCCTGCGCCTCCTGGCGGGTCATCGGCATGCGGCCGGTGCCCACCTGGAACTCCACCGAGGCGGAGCCGACGCCGATCAGGCTCGGACCCCGGCCCTGCACGCCCTGCGCGTCGCGCCCGTGGCAGGTGATGCAGCTGTTGTCGAACAGCTGCTTGCCCTCTTGCGCGGTCGCGGAGAGTGGCACGTTGTCCTCGGCGAAGGCGCCGGGAGCGAACGCGGTGTACACGCCGCCGGCGAGCGCGAGCGCGGCGAGCATGCGCACCGCCGCGCCGAGACGCCGGCGCGCCCGGCTCGGCACGCCGCGGCGCCGGGTGAACACACCCCTACCGAGCCTGCTCAACCGGGGCCTCCGCCCGGCGGGGGATCCTGAAGTCATCAGCTGTGTCCCTCTGGTTTTTGACCTGAAACTCATGGACGGACGCGGGTCACTGAAGCCAATAGATCATGGCGTACAGCGCGATCCACACGATGTCCACGAAGTGCCAGTAGTACGACACGACGATCGCCGACGTCGCCTGCGCCGGGGTGAACCGGCCCATGGTCGTACGGATCATGTAGACGATGAAGGCGATCAAACCACCGGTGACGTGCAGGCCGTGGAAGCCGGTCGTCAGGTAGAACATCGAGCCGTAGCCGTCCTTGTTCAGCGCGACGCCCTCGTGGACCAGGTTGCGGTACTCGTTCGCCTGGCCGAGCACGAAGATCAAACCCATCACGAAGGTGATGGTGAACCAGCGCCGCAGCCCGTAGACATCGCCCTTCTCCGCCGCGAAGACGCCGAGCTGGCAGGTCACCGAGGAGAGTACGAGGATCACCGTGAAGGTGGTCGCGTACGGGATGTTGAGCTCCGGCGTGTGCTCGTCCCACAGGCTGTAGTCCGCCGCTCGGATCGAGAAGTACATGGCGAACAACGCCGCGAAGAACATGAGTTCGCTGGAGAGCCACACGATCGTGCCGACACTGACCATGTTCGGTCGGGTCAGCGAGTGGATCCGGCTCTTGTCGATGGCTGAGGCCGCTGTCACGGGCTCATTATTGCCCCGCGATCAGTCCAACGTGCCGCGGGGGGTGGAATCCGGCACGTGTCGCAGCCCGGGATAACGTGCGCCGACCGGATAGGCCTAGCCTCGAGTGGTGCAGCTAGCCGAAACGCCCACGCCGCTGGCCGCGGGCGGGGATACTGTTCTCCCGCCCTTCACGCCGGCGCGCATCTTCAGCGAGATCCACCTGACCAGCCTGGTCGCCCTGATCCTGTTGGTCTCGGCCGCGCTCTACGGGTACGGCGTCTACCGCCTGATGCAGCGCGGTGATCACTGGCCGATCGGGCGGACGGTCGCGTTCGTCGCCGGTGGACTCGGCTCGATCGCGGCGGTCACGCTGAGCGGCGTCGAGGCGTACGACGACACGCTGCTCTCGGTGCACATGGTCCAGCACATGGTGCTGTCGATGGTCGGACCGATCTTCCTGGCGCTGGGCGCCCCGGTGACGCTCGCCCTGCGCACGCTGCACGGCGGCAGCCGCAAGTCGTTGCTGGCGGTGCTGCACAGCCGGGTGGTGCGGGTGCTGACGTTCCCGCTGGTCGCGTTCGCGATCTTCATCGCGAACCCGTTCATCCTCTACTTCACCGGCCTGTACCGCGCGACCCTCGAGCACGCCTGGCTGCACGAGCTCGTCCACGTGCACTTCATCGTCACCGGTTGCCTGTTCTTCTGGCCGTTGCTGGGCCTCGACCCGCTGCCCAACCGCTGGCCGTACCCGGGACGCGCGCTGCTGATGGTGCTGTCCGTGCCGTTCCACACAGTCCTCGGGCTGACCATCATGCAGAGCAAGACGCTGCTGGCCGGCGACTACTACCCGAGCCTGCACCTGACCTGGGCGAACCCGTGGGACGACCAGGTCACGGCGGGCGGCATCCTGTGGGCCGGCGGCGAGATCATCAGCGTCACGATGCTGGGCATCCTGATCATGCAGTGGATCAAGCAGTCCGAACGGGAGGCCCGCCGGATCGACCGCGCCCTGGACCGCGCCGAGGCCGAAGAGGCAGCTCGGGCGGCGGCGATCAAGATCACAAACCCGCCAGACGGCCGGTAATCACATTCGGTACGATCAGCGAGCACCTACGACGAACCCGGGGCTATTCATGACCGACGCACAGGCGACTCCGCAGCCGGATCTCTACACGGTCCTGCTCTACAGCGACGACCCCGCGGTCCGCGACCGGATCCGGCTCGCCATCGGCACTCGCCCCGCGGCCGATCTCGCGGTCGAGTTCGTCGACGCCTCCACCTGGGAAGAGTGCCGCATCCTCCTGGACAAGTACGAGATCGACCTGATGGTCCTCGACGGCGAGGCGGCCCCGGCAGGCGGCCTGGGCATCGCCCGCCAGACCAAGGACGAGTACGCGACTCCCCCGCCCGTCTGCGTCGTGATCGCCCGCGCCGCCGACCGCTGGCTCGCGGCGTACGCGCAGGTCGACCAGACCCTGACCTACCCGCTCGACCCGGTCACCACGGGCCAGACGATCGCCGCGATGCTGCGCGCCCGCCGCGCCGGCGCGATCCCGCTGGGCACGCTGGGCCACCTGGGCTGACCGACCCCCTCTTCCAATCCCCCCGGAGGCCCCGCCATGGGCGCACGCACCTGGCCGAACCTGACTAGCGCCCTGCTGCGCGGCGAGGAGCTGGAGACCGCCGACACCGCCTGGGCGATGGGCGAGATCATGGCGGGCAACGCCACGCCGGTCCAGATCGCCGGGTTCGCGATGGCGTTGCGCGCCAAGGGCGAGACCCCGGGCGAGCTGGCCGGCCTGGTCGAGGCCATGCTGGCCAACGCCACCCTGGTCGAGCTGCCGGAAAAGGTGCGCACCAACGCGGTCGACGTGGTCGGGACCGGCGGCGACCGGGCCAACACGGTGAACATCTCCACGATGGCCGCGATCATCACGGCCGCCGCCGGGGTCACCGTGGTCAAGCACGGCAACCGCTCGGCCTCCTCCACGACCGGCACGGCCGACCTGCTCGAGCACTTCGGCATCCCGCTCGACCTGGGCCCGCAGGGCGTGTCCCAGACGGTCGCCGACGCCGGGATCGGCTTCTGCTTCGCGGCCCGTTACCACCCCGGCATGCGGCACGCCGCGGTCACCCGGCGCGAGCTGGGCGTCCCCACGTTCTTCAACGTGCTCGGCCCGCTGACCAACCCGGCCCGCCCGACGGCGGCCATGGTCGGCTGCTTCGACCAGCGGATGGCGCCGGTGATGGCCGCCGTCTTCGCCGGCCGCGGCGACTCGGCTCTCGTGGTGCGCGGCGAGGACGGCCTCGACGAGTTCACCACGGCCGCGCCGACCCGGCTGTGGATCGCCCGCTCCGGCGCCGTCGAGGAGCTCGTGGTCGACTCGGTCGAGCTCGGCCTGCCCCGCAGCCAGCCGGCCGATCTCCGGGGCGACAACGTGGAGTTCAACGCCCAGGTGGCCCATCGGGTGTTCGCCGGCGAGCCCGGCCCGGTGCGCGACGCCGTGGTGCTCAACGTCGCGGCCGCCCTCGCCGCGCACGCCGGCTTCCCCGGCGACTTCAGGGACACGCTGCGGGCCGGAATAGCCCGGGCCCAGGAGACGATCGACTCCGGCGCCGCGACGGCTCAGCTGGCCCGCTGGGTGGAGTCGGCGCAGGCCGCCAAGGCCGCGGAGTAGCGAAAATCGGGCGGGACACGCCGCCGACAATGCTCCGTGATGCCGGCGTTCCGTGGCAGCGTCTGAAGGACATTCGGGAAATCCGCACGGTCCGGCGACGAGCGAAGGAGCCACCCGTGTCCGAACGAGAACTGCGCTGTGTCATCTGCGACGGCGACATGATGTTCGAGGTGCCGCCCTGCACGGACGGCCACGACGACTGCCCCGAGCTGGTCTGCACCCGCTGCGGCGCCGCCGAGGTGGTCGCGCCCATCGTCGTCCACCTCTGGTGGAAGCCCCAGGGCCCCCGCCGCTGGACGGCCCCGCAACAGCGCCGCGCCGCATAGCAAAAAGGCCCGCGACCGCGGGCCTTTTTGACAAGAACAGATCTAGTGCTCGGCGGTGTGGCGGGTGCCCGAGTAGTACTCGAAGATCATCGCGCTGGCGGCGAAGATCACCATGATCAGACCGGCGCCGATCAGCCACCACATCCAGAACACGAGGCCCAGGCCGGCCACCGTGGCCGCCAGGGCGATGCCGAACGGCCAGTAGCTGCCCGGGCTGAAGAAGCCGATCTCGCCGGCGCCCTCGGCGATCTCGCCGTCCTCCCGGTCTTCCGGGCGGGGCTCGATGCGCCGCGAGACGAACATGAAGAACGTCGCGCACATCGTGCAGAGCAGGCCGGACAGGATCAGCGCGACGACGCCGATCCACTCCGTCTGGCCGGTCGCGCCGTGGGTCCAGAAGCCGTACAGGGTGGCGGCGCAGAACAGGAAGACGGCCACCCCGCCGAAGATCTTGTATTCGGTCTTCACGTCGCGTCCCTTACTTTCCCGAAGCCACGGCGTCGTGCTGGTTCCAGCTGTTCGCCTGGCGACGCGTGTTCAGCGGCTCGGTGGTCACGGCGTACGCGTCCTTGCCGGTGAAGCCGATCGCCTCCATCGCCTCCTGGGTGGAGGCGCCGGCCTTCTTCGCGGTGAGGAACTGGTCGAACTTCTCCGGGGAGACCACGACCATCTCGAACTGCATGAAGGCGTGGTACGTGCCGCAGAGCTCGGCGCACCGGCCGACGTAGCGGCCCTCCTTGTCGAGGGTCACCTCGAAGACGTTGCGCACGTTGCCGGGGAAGACGTCCCGCTTGAACAGCATCTCCGGCACCCAGAACGAGTGGATGACGTCCTTCGAGGTCTCCTCGAAGCGGATCTTCTCTCCGGTGGGGAGGACGAGCAGCGGGATGACGTCGGCCGAGCCGATGGTCGAGGCGACCGTGTTGGCGTCCTTGCCCATGCCGTCGCGGTAGTCGAACTCCCACTGCCACTTGAACGCCGTGATCTGAACGATCTGGTCGGGGTTCTTGGAGAGCTTGTCCACGTCGGTCTGCACGATCGCGGTGTAGTAGAACAGCACCGCGACCACGAGGATCGGCGTGACCGTGTAGAGGACCTCCATGGGCATGTTGAACCGGGTCTGCACGGGCAGCTCGTCGCCGCGCTTGCGGTACCGGATGATGCACCAGAAGATCAGGCCCCACACGAAGATGCCGACGACCAGGGCCGCGATCACCGCCGCGATCCACAGGTCGTACATCTTGTGGGCCTGGAGGCTCACGCCGCTACTGGGCCAGCCGAAGTTGCCGAACGCGCTCCCGAAGCTCTCCAACGAGCAACCGGATAGCAGGAACAGCAGCCCCGCGCCGCCGAGACCGAGCCCGGCGATCCGGACTGCCCCTCGCCTCCGTGCGGCCGAACTCTTTGCGCCCACCTGCTTCTGCCTCCCTTAGCAGCGTCGCCCCAGCCCGAAAACGGACACGGGCGGCAAGGCGTCACCGACGGTCGCACATTACTCGACCAGGCCCTACCGTCCGGTTCCGGGGGTCGGATCTTCAACGCCTGCGGAACCCCTCAACAAACGGACGATACCGTTCGCAGGGTGGAATACACGGGCGTTCCCGCCGGAGCGGCGGCCTACATGGACGCGGCCACCGCCGTACCGCTGCATCCGGTCGCGGCCGAGGCGCTGGTCGCCGCGCTGGCCGACGGCTGGGCGGACCCGTCGAGGCTCTATTCCGCGAGCCGGCGGGCCCAGCAGCTGAGTGACGCGGCCACGGCCGTTTTCGCCGAGACATTGGGCGTACGCCCCGACGAGGTGTCACTGTGGTCGTCCGGCACGCAGGCAGTGCAGGCCGCCGTGCTCGGTGGACTCGCCGGCCGCCGCCGTCAGGGCGACACGCTGGTCCACTCGGCCATCGAGCATTCGGCCGTCCTGCACGCCGCCCAAAAAGGTCAGAGCATGCAGGTGGGAGTCGACCGCCTCGGCCGGCTCGACCTGGCCGCCTGGGACGCGGCCGTCTCCGCCCCGGGAGTCGCACTGGCCAGCCTGATCAGCGCCAGTCACGAGGCCGGGACCGTGCAGCCGGTCGCGGCCGCCTCCGACTACTGCGCCGAGGCCGGCGTCCCGCTGTTCGTCGATGCGGCCCAGTCCATCGGCCACCACCCGGTGCCCCCGGGCTGGTCGATGTTGAGCGCGAGCGCGCACAAGTGGGGCGGCCCGCCGGGCGTGGGCGTGCTGGTGGTGCGCAAGGGTGTGCGGTGGATCTCACCGTACCCGCAAGATGATCTTTATCGTCCCGGCGCGACGGGCGCCCTCGACCTGCCCGCCGTCGTGGCCGCGGCGGCGAGCCTGCGAGCCGTTCTCGCCGAGGCCGGGGCCGAGGCGGCGCGGCTGAGCGCGCTGGTCGACCGGATCCGCGACCGGGTTCCCGCGACCGTGCCCGACGTCGAGGTGGTGGGCGACCCGGTCGACCGGCTGCCGCACCTGGTCACCTTCTCCTGCCTCTACGTGGACGGCGAGGCGCTGCTGCACGCGCTGGACCGGGAGGGCTTCGCGGTGTCGTCCGGCTCGTCGTGCACGGCGTCGACGCTGCGGCCGAGCCACGTGCTGGAGGCGATGGGCGTGCTCAGCCACGGCAACGTGCGGGTCTCGCTGCACCGCGGCACGACCGCCGAGGAAGTGGACCGCTTCCTGACCGTCCTGCCGGGCCTGGTCGAGAAGATCAGGAAAGAGGCGGGGATGTGATCACGCTCGACTGCCTCGGCCGGAAATGCCCGCTGCCCGTGATCGAGCTGGCGAAGAACATCCGGAATGTCGGGGTCGGCGAGGTCGTCCGCGTGCTCGCCGACGACCCGGCCGCCGCCAACGACATCCCGGCCTGGTGCCGCATGAAAGATCAGGAATACCTCGGCTCGCCGGAAAAAGACGCCTTCGACGTACGCCGGGTCAGCTGAGGTACTCCACGACCGGCCCGACCGGCTCCTTGGCCAGGAACGTGTCGACGACCAGGCGCGGGCCCAGGTACGGCTCGTACTCCTTCTGCCGTTCCAGCACCCGTACCCAGTCCGGGATCCCGTCGTGGTCGCGGGACTCGTAGCGGGCCTCGACCCGCCGCCGGTGCTCGGCGTCGTCGCCGCACACCACCTCGACCACCCGCAGCGGCACCTTCATCCGCTCGGAGAGCTCGACCCACAGCTGGCGCGCCGCCTTCACCGGGTTGACCGCGTCGATGATCACGTGGTGGCCGATGTGCAGCTGCAGCTCGGCCAGCGCGGCGACGACACCGTACGCGGCATAGCCCGGCCGCGTCTCGGTGACCTCGTAGCGCTGCAACGTGAAGTCGACGGTGTCGACGGCGAGCACGGCCGCGGGCAGCTCGGCGGCCACCCGCGCGGCAAGCGTGCTCTTCCCGACCCCCGGCAACCCGGCGAAGACGGCGAGGACCATCGGGATCAGGCGGGCAGGAAGGGCTTGACCTCGGCGGCGGCCTCATAACCGTACGAGTCGGCGAGCCGCTTGGCGAAGTCCTCGGTGCGGACGTCGTACTCCTGGGGGCCGACCGACTCGAGAACGAGCGCCGCCACCAGCGAACCCACCTGCGCGGCCCGCTCGAGGCCGAGCCCCCACGAGACGGCCGCGAAGAAGCCGGCCCGGAAGCCGTCGCCGACGCCGGTCGGGTCCTCGGGGATGACATCGCGGGCGACCGGCACGTGGATGCGCTCGATGTCGCGGCCGGTGATCTCCACGCCGTCCTTGCCGAGCGTGGTCACCCGGATCTTGACGTGCTCGAGGACCTGGTCGCTGGTGAGACCGGCCTTGGTCTCCAGCAGGGAGCGCTCGTAGTCGTTGGTCAGCAGGTATTCCGCGCCGCTGATCAGGGTCAGCGCGTCGCTGCCGTCCATGCGGGCGAGCTGCTGCGACGGGTCGGCCGCGAACTTGAAGCCGCGGGCCCGGCACTCCTGGGAGTGGCGGATCATGGCGGCCGGGTCGTTGGCGCTGATCAGCACGAGGTCGAGGCCGCCGGCCCGCTTGTCGACCGGGTCGAGCTCGATGTTGCGCGCCTCGGACATCGCGCCCGCGTAGAACGAGGCGATCTGGTTGAGGTCGTCGTCGGTGGTGCAGACGAAACGGGCCGTGTGCGCGACCTCGCTGATGTGCACCGAGTCGCAGTCGACGCCGTGCCGCTCGAGCCAGGAGCGGTAGTCGGCGAAGTCGGCGCCCACCGCCCCGACCAGGATCGGGCTGAGGCCGAGCTTGCCCATGCCGAACGCGATGTTGCTGGCCACCCCGCCGCGGCGGACCACCAGGTCGTCCACCAGGAACGAGAGGGAGACCTTGTGCAGCTGGTCGGCGATGAGCTGGTCGGCGAACCGGCCGGGGAAATGCATCAGATGGTCGGTTGCGATCGAGCCGGTAACGGCGATCTTCATGTCGGCCCTCGAGGTCGGGGAACAGGGGGCGGGCTTACCAACGCAGCCTACCGGCACGTTACGCGACGCAGGCCGTCCCGTTAACGGGACGGCCTGCGGAGGTTTCCAGCTGTTAGGGCGATGTCAGTGGAACGAGTCGCCGCACGCGCACGAGTTCTGCGCGTTCGGGTTGTCGATCGTGAAGCCCTGCGCGTCGATGCGGTCGGCGAAGTCGATGGTGGCACCCGCCAGGTACGGCGAGCTCATCCGGTCGACGACCACCTCGACACCGCCGAAGTCGCTGACGATGTCACCGTCGAGCGAGCGCTCGTCGAAGAAGAGCTGGTAGCGCAGGCCGGAGCAGCCACCGGGCTGAACGGCGATACGCAGGCGCAGGTCGTCGCGCCCTTCCTGCTCGATCAGGGCCTTGACCTTCACCGCGGCGACGTCGGTAAGGATGACGCCGGTGGGCGCGCTGGCCTCGGTCGACTGGGTGTGCGCTTCAGTGGTCACTGCGTTTCTCCCTGCAGGGTGCGGACTTCTGCCGTACTGCCCAACGCTAGCCCTGTTTCCGCTGATTCCCAATCCGGGTGGCCCACCTCTCACCGGCTCCACTGCTGAGAAAGACGCTCGGCGAGTTCGCGCAGGCCACGGGCGGGCTCGCTGAGGGCAGTTTCTTCCGACCCGAAATGCTCGGTGAGCGACAGGGTCTCGGTGACGCCGGCGCTGGCCGCCTCACGGTAGCCGGTTTCGTTCCGTCCGCAGACCACCACGCAGGGCAGGCCCCGGTCACGGGCGCCGTTGGCGATGCCGGCCACCACCTTGCCGCGCAGCGACTGGTGGTCGAACGAGCCCTCCCCGGTGATCACCAGGTCGGCGGTGTCCAGCTCCTTCTCCAGCCCGATCAGCGTGGTGACCAGGCCGATGCCGGAGGTGACCCGGGCGCCGAGGGCGATCAGCGCTGCCCCGATGCCGCCGGCCGCGCCGCCGCCGGGCGCCACCTCGAGGTCGGTCACGCCGAAAGCCCGCTCGAGCACGCCCGCGAACTGCTCGAGCGCGGCGTCGAGCCGGAAGACGTCCTCCTCGGTGGCGCCCTTCTGCGGGCCGTAGACCTTGCTGGCGCCGTGCAGGCCGGTCAGCGGGTTGTCGACGTCGGTCGCGGCGACCAGGCGGGCCTGGCGCAGGCGCGGCTCACCGCCGAGCGCGACGGCCGAGCTCAGGTAGGCGCCGCCGTACGGGAGGGCGTAGCCGGCCACGTCGACCGGGGCGGCGCCGAGCGCGGCCAGCATGCCCGCGCCGCCGTCGTTCACGGCCGAGCCGCCCAGCCCGATGACCAGCTCGCTCGCACCGGCCTCGACCGCGGCCATCATGAGCAGTCCCAGCCCGTACGACGTCGTGGTGTTGGGGTCTCGTTCTTCCTTGGTCAAAAGGTGCAGGCCACAGGCCTGTGCGCTCTCGATGTACGCCGTCGCGCCGACGATGAGGACCTCGCCGCTCGCGGGCCGCCCGAGCGGGTCGACGGTCGGCACCGGCAGCAGATGGCCGTTCAGCGCGGCGGCGAGCACCTCCACGAAACCGGGGCCGCCGTCGGAAAGCGGCCGCTGCACGAGCTCGTCGGCGCCCGTCCAGCCGGTGGCGACGGCGGCGGCGACCTCGGGGGCGGAAAGGGTGCCGGCGAACTTGTCCGGACAGATCAGTACGCGCACGCCTACGAGTGTGGCAGGCCACTGTTCGCCGTCGCGCGCTGTGCGACCATGGCGGCGTGACCTGGAACGAACCCGGTAACACCGCCACCGCGCTGCTGCTTCTCGGCCGTGGCACCGATCCCGCTTCCGAGCGCGGCGTCGACTGCCCCGGCGATCTG
This sequence comes from Paractinoplanes globisporus DSM 43857, assembly GCF_000379645.1. Classification (GTDB taxonomy): domain Bacteria; phylum Actinomycetota; class Actinomycetes; order Mycobacteriales; family Micromonosporaceae; genus Actinoplanes; species Actinoplanes globisporus. The sequence continues at coordinate 96,882 of NZ_KB903302.1, read as the reverse complement.
CCCGCTCCGAGCGACCCCGACCTGGTCGCCCGGGCCACCGCCGCCAAGGCCGCGCTCGGCGACCGCGTCTTCGTGCTCGGCCACCACTACCAGCGCGACGAGGTCATCCAGTTCGCCGACGTCACCGGCGACTCGTTCAAGCTCGCCCAGCAGGCCGCGGCCCGGCCCGACGCCGAGTTCATCGTGTTCTGCGGCGTGCACTTCATGGCCGAGAGCGCCGACGTCCTGACCACCCCGGCGCAGAAGGTCGTGCTGCCCGACCTGGCCGCCGGCTGCTCGATGGCCGACATGGCCGTGCTCGGCCAGGTGCAGACCGCCTGGGAGCACTTCGAGGACCTCGGCATCGCGGACGACATCGTCCCGGTCACGTACATGAACTCGTCGGCCGACATCAAGGGCTTCGTCGGCCGCAACAAGGGCGTCGTCTGCACCTCGTCGAACGCGAAGCGGGCCCTGACCTGGTCGTTCGAGCACGGCTCCAAGGTGTTCTTCCTGCCCGACCAGCATCTGGGGCGCAACACCGCCGTACTCGAAATGGGCTTTGATCTTGATGATTGTGTTCTTTACGACCCGCACAAGCCGAACGGCGGCCTGACCGACGAGCAGCTGCGCGACGCCCGGATGATCCTGTGGCGGGGGCACTGCTCGGTGCACGGCCGGTTCACGATCGACAGCGTGCGCGAGGTGCGCGAGCGGGTGCCGGGCGTGAACGTGCTGGTCCACCCCGAGTGCCGGCACGACGTGGTGCGTGCCGCCGACTACGTCGGCTCGACCGAGTACATCATCCGGGCCCTGGACGCGGCGCCGTCCGGTTCCGCCTGGGCGGTGGGGACCGAGCTCAATCTCGTACGCCGGATGGCGCTCGCCCACCCGGACAAGCAGATCATGTTCCTCGACCGGACCGTCTGCTACTGCTCGACGATGAACCGGATCGACCTGCCGCACCTGGTGTGGGCGCTCGAGGAACTGGTCGCCGGCCGGGTGCCGAACCAGATCTCCGTCGACGAGGACACGGCACACCACGCGAGGGTCGCTCTCGACCAGATGCTCGCTCTGCCGTAACCCTTAGTAGTGACAAGGGCGCGGTCCGAGTGACCGCGCCTTTATGTTGTCTTAATCATCAGCATTTCACGGCCCTCCAGGCGTTGTGCCGACTTCCCTCCTTGTCACTCAACGCTATGCTTCCCCGGTTGCAGGACGGGTGCCCCCGCCCCGGCCCTGCCCCCTCGAACAATTCGGGCGGCCCCGACCGCCCCCCGGCTGGAGGTTACGTTGACCGACGATGTCCTGGTCGTGCACGGCGGTACGCCACTGCAGGGCCAGATCCGGGTCCGTGGCGCCAAGAACCTCGTCTCCAAGGCGATGGTCGCCGCCCTGCTGGGCGAGACACCGAGCACCTTGTTCGACGTGCCGCGCATCCGCGACGTCGAGGTCGTCCGCGGCCTGCTCGAGCTGCACGGCGTCAAGGTCACCGACGGCGCCGACGACGGCGAGATCGTCATGGACCCGACGAACGTCGAGTCCGCCAGCACCGACGAGATCAACGTGCACGCCGGCTCGAGCCGGATCCCGATCCTGCTGTGCGGGCCGCTGCTGCACCGCCTCGGCCGGGCGTTCATCCCGGACCTCGGTGGCTGCCACATCGGCCCGCGCCCGATCGACTTCCACATCCAGGCGCTGCGCGAGTTCGGCGCGGTCGTCGACAAGGCGCCCGAGGGCATGCACCTGAGCGCGCCGAACGGCCTGCGCGGCGCCAAGCTCGAGCTGCCCTACCCCAGCGTCGGCGCCACCGAGCAGGTGCTGCTCACGGCCGTCCGCGCCGAGGGCGTCACCGAGCTGCGCAACGCCGCCATCGAGCCGGAGATCATGGACCTGATCTGCGTGCTGCAGAAGATGGGCGGCATCATCACGGTGCACACCGACCGGGTCATCGAGATCCAGGGTGTGCCGAGGCTGCACGGGTACGCGCACAAGCCGATCCCCGACCGCATCGAGGCCGCCAGCTGGGCCGCCGCGGCGCTGGCCACCAAGGGCGAGATCGAGGTGCTCGGCGCCCGGCAGGCCGACATGATGACGTTCCTGAACGTCTTCCGCTCGATCGGCGGCGAGTTCCAGATCACCGACGACCGGGTCTCCCGTACGGGCGTGACCGGCGTCGAGGGCGGCATCAAGTTCTGGCACCCGGGCGGCGACCTGCAGCCGGTGGCGCTCGAGACCGACGTGCACCCCGGCTTCATGACCGACTGGCAGCAGCCGCTCGTGGTCGCGCTGACCCAGGCCCGCGGCCTGTCGATCATGCACGAGACCGTGTACGAGCAGCGGCTGGGATACACCGACGCGCTCAACCAGATGGGCGCGACCATCCAGGTCTACCGGGACTGCCTGGGCGGGACGCCGTGCCGCTTCGGCCGCCGCAACTTCAAGCACTCGGCCGTCATCGCCGGGCCGTCCAAGCTGCACGCGGCCGACCTGGTCATCCCCGACCTGCGGGCCGGTTTTGCGCACCTGATCGCGGCGCTGGCCGCCGAGGGCACCTCCCGGGTGTACGGCGTCGACCTGATCAACCGCGGCTACGAGGACTTCGAGAACAAGCTCGCGGCCCTGGGCGCACACGTAGAACGTCTCTGATTCGCAATATTGGGCGGCGCGGTGTGAGAAGCACCGCGCCGTTTGGCTACTCTCCTACCGTGCCCTCGCTTTTTCGCCGCAAGTCAGCCGACGTCACCACTCCCGAACCCGAGGAGGAGGTGACCGACGCCGAGCGCCGGCCCAAGGGCTACACCCCCAGCAAGCGGGAGCTCGGTCAGGTCACGCCCAAGCGGCAGAGCACGGGCCGGCGGGTCAACGCCGAGGCCCCGGCCAACCGCCGCGAGGCCATGAAGCAGATGCGCGAGCGGCAGCGCACCGAGCGGGCCGAGGCCGCCGAGGGCATGCGGGCCGGTGACGAGCGTTACCTGCTGGCCCGTGACCGCGGCGCCGAGCGCAAGCTGGTGCGCGACATCATCGACTCCCGCCGTACGGTCGGCACCTGGTTCTTCGGCGGCGCGCTGATCGTGCTGATCGGCTCGACCGTCCGCGTCGGCGCCATCCAGCTCATCAGCAACCTGCTGTGGGCGCTGCTCGCGGTCGCCGTGATCGTCGACAGTGTGCTGATCGCTCGCAAGATCAAGAAGATGGTCCGGGAGCGCTTCCCCAAGAGCACGCAGCGGATGGGCTCGCTTCAGCTGTACGGCGTGATGCGGGGGCTGACCTTCCGGCGGATGCGCGTGCCGAAGCCGCAGGTCGACCTCGGCGCCAAGATCTGAAGACCTCGGGGCGCTGCCCCAAACCCCGGGTCACTCTGGGCGGCATTCGCCGCCAATCAAACCCTGTACTAGGGGACTCCGGCCAGGCGTAGCAGGGCGGCGGTTGCGGCGGCGGCCAGCACCACGACGACGAACGGGGCCTTGCGCCAGGCCAGGATGCCGCCGACCAGGACGCCGGCCGGGCGGGCGACGCCGGCGAAATCGGTGCCGGCCATCAGTGCGGCCGTGCCGGCCAGGGCGGCTAGCAGGGCGGCGGCGGCCATGGCCAGCACTCGCTGGACGGTGTCGGAAAGCTTCAGGCGGCCTCGCAGCAGCACGCCGCCCAGCCGCATGGCGTAGGTGCCGACCCCGAGCGCGATGATCGCGGCGATCAGCATGTCCGCTCCTTTCGGCGGGAGTGGGGCCGGACCAGCGTCAACAGGCCGGCCAGGGCGCAGATCACCGGCAGGCCGGCGGGGAGAACCGGGGTCAGCAGGACGGCGATCGCGGCGCCGGTCAGCGCGACCTTGCGGGTGGTGCGGTCGCGGAGCGAGGGCATGATCAGGGCGAGGAGAGCGGCCGGGAAGGCGGCATCGAGGCCCAGCGCGTCGGGGTTGCCGGTCGCGCCGCCCAGGAGCACCCCGAGGGCCGTGCCGATGTTCCACGACGTGAACAAGGTTGCCCCGATGATGAGGTAGACCCGGCGACGGCGTACGGGATCGGGCTCGGCCAGGGTGAAGGCCGCGACCTCGTCGGTGAGCACGTGGCTCGCGATCATGCGCTCGCTCAGCCGGGGCCCGAGAGCGTCGCCGACGGCCAGGCCGAACGGCAGGTGGCGGGCGTTGAGCAGCAGCCCGGCGAAGACGGCGGCCAAGGGGTTGCCGGCCGCCAGCAGGCCGACCGCGAGGAACTGCGAGCCGCCCGCGAAGACGACCGTGGACATCAGGAACGGCACCCACACCGGCAGCCCGTACGCGATCGCGATGGCCCCGAACGACGCGCCGACCGCGACCATGGCGGCGGCGATCGTCACCGCGTCGCGCAGCAGGGCCTGATCCGCCCCGCCTGTTCGCTGTAGCGTACGCATGGTTTGAAATACTGAACGATACGAGTAGCGTTCGTCAAATCGAACGACCCGATCGACGGAGCGAACATGCAACAGTCGGCCCCACCGCTCGCCACCATCGCCGCGGCCCTGCGCCGCGAACGCGAGCGGGTCGGCATCTCCCTGGCCGAGCTCGCCCGCCGGGCCGGCCTGGCCAAGTCGACGCTTTCCCAGCTCGAGGCCGGAACCGGCAACCCCAGCATCGAGACGCTCTGGTCGCTCGGGGTGGCGCTCGGGGTGGCGCTCGGCGTGCCGTTCAGCCGCCTGGTCGAGCCGCCCGCCGCCCAGGTGCGGGTGATCCGGGCCGGCGAGGGCCAGCGGCTCGAGGCCGACCAGGCCGACGTGCTGGTCAAGCTGCTCGCGGCCGGCTCGCCGCAGACCCGGCGCGACATCTACCTGATGGAGCTCGAGCCGGGCCAGCCGCGGGAGGCGGCGGCGCACATCCCGGGCAGCGTCGAGCACCTGATCGTCGGGGCCGGCCGGCTGCGGACGGGCCCGGTCGGCGAGGAGGTCGAGCTCGCGCCCGGCGACTACGTGACCTTCCCCGGCGACGTGCCGCACCACTACGAGGCGCTCGAGACGTCCTGGGCCGTCCTCGTCATGGAGCATCGCTGAGTGACAAAAGGTTGCTCACGGCTACCCCTGGGTAACACGCCTCGGTAACCTGGCGGTCTGAGGAGGTCGGCGATGACCACGACGCAGCGCAACGTCTCCGAACAGCAGGCACGCCAGGTCGCCGAGGCCGCTCGCGAGTCCGAGTGGCGCAAACCCAGTTTCGGCAAGGAGCTCTTCCTCGGCCGGTTCCGGCTCGACCTGATCGACCCCTGGCCCACCGAGCAGCCCCGCCCCGACGCCGACGAGTTCCTCGCCAAGCTCCAGCAGTTCGCCGGCACCGAGATCGACGGCGCCCGCATCGAGCGGGACGCGCGGATTCCCGACGAGGTCTTCCAGGGCCTGGCCCGGCTGGGCGCGTTCGGCATGAAGATCGACAAGGAGTACGGCGGGCTCGGGCTCACCAACCTGCACTACTGCCGGGCGCTCACCCTGGTCGGTTCGGCCAACGCCGCGATCGGCGCGCTGCTCTCCGCCCACCAGTCGATCGGCGTACCGCAGCCGCTCAAGATCTTTGGCAGCCCCGCCCAGAAGAAGGCGTTCCTCCCCCGGCTCGCGGCCGGGGAGGTCTCGGCGTTCCTGCTCACCGAGCCCGACGTCGGCTCCGACCCGGCGCGCCTGGGCACCACCGCCGAGCCGGTCGAGGGCGGGTACCGCCTGAACGGCGTGAAGCTGTGGGCCACCAACGGCACGGTCGCGACGCTGCTGGTCGTGATGGCCCGGGTGCCCGGCAAGGGCATCACCGCGTTCGTGGTCGAGGGCGACGCCGAGGGCATCACCGTCGAGCGGCGCAACGAGTTCCTCGGCCTGCGCGGCCTGGAGAACAGCGTGACCCGGTTCCACGACGTGTTCGTGCCGGAGGAGAACGTCATCGGCGGCCTCGGCAAGGGGCTCAAGATCGCCCTGACCACGCTCAACACCGGCCGCCTGTCGCTGCCCGCCATGTGCGTGAGCGCCGGCAAGCGGTCGCTCGCGATCGCCCGCGAATGGTCGGCGGAGCGCGTGCAGTGGGGCCGCCCGGTCGGGCAGCACGAGGCGGTGGCCAAGAAGATCGCGTTCATCGCCGCGACCACGTACGCGATGGAGTCGATGCTCGACCTCTGCTGCATGATCGCCGACGACGACCGCAACGACATTCGCATCGAGGCCGCGCTGGTCAAACTGTTCGCCAGCGAGATGGCCTGGCAGGTCGCCGACGAGGTCGTGCAGATCCGGGGTGGCCGCGGCTACGAGAAGTCCGACTCGCTGTCGGCCCGGGGCGAGCGACCGACCGAGGTCGAGCAGCTGCTGCGCGACCTGCGGATCAACCGGATCTTCGAGGGCTCGACCGAGATCATGCACCTGCTGATCGCGCGCGAGGCGGTCGACGCGCATCTCTCGGTGGCCGGCGACATCATCGACCCCTCGGTCTCGCTGGCGCGCAAGGGCCGGGCCGCCGCGCGGGCCGGTGGCTTCTACGCGAAGTGGCTGCCCACGCTCGCGGTCGGCAAGGGCCAGGCCCCCAGCGCGTACGGGGAGTTCGGCCCGCTCGCCGGTCACCTGCGCTACGTCGAGCGCGCGTCCCGCAAGCTCGCCCGCTCGACGTTCTACGCGATGTCCCGCTGGCAGGGAAAGCTGGAGCGCAAGCAGGGCTTCCTCGGCCGGATCGTGGACATCGGCGCCGAGCTGTTCGCGATGTCGGCCGTCTGCGTGCGCGCCCACGCCGAGCGCGAGCACCGGCCGGAGGGGCGCGAGCTGGCCGACCTGTTCTGCCGGCAGGCGCGCCTGCGGGCCGACGCGCTGTTCGACGCCCTCTGGGAGAACACCGACGCGCTCGACGTGACCGCGGCGAAACGGGTGCTCGAGGGGCGGTACACGTTCCTCGAGGACGGCGTCGTCCACCCGGCGAGCGACCTCGCCTGGGTCGCGGCCTGGCAGCCCGGCGCGGCCACGGTCGAGGACGTCCGGCGGCGCATACCTCAGGCGGAGGCGTAAAGGCGCGCCACCACGTCCTCGATGTCCGGCTCCACCACCGACAGGTCGCGTACCGAGGCGGCCGACACCAGGCCGGCCACCGCCGCGCCGGCCGACGCCGTGTCCAGGGCGAACGTGACCCGGTGCCCGTCCGCCTCGACCCCGGTCAGCGTCGCGCCGGGCAGCGTGAAGCCGTCCGGCAGCGGCCGGTCGAGGTCGACGACGAGGCTGCGCCGCGAGCCGTAGCGCTCGTGCAGCGCCTCGATCGTGCCGTCGTGCACCACCCGGCCGTGGTCGATCACCACGAGCCGGTGGCAGAGCCGCTCGATGTCGGCCAGGTCGTGGGTGGTCAGCACCATCGTCACGTCCCCGGTCGCGCCCAGCTCGGCCAGGAACGAGCGGACCGCCTGCTTGCTCACCACGTCCAGCCCGATCGTCGGCTCGTCGAGGAACAGCACACCCGGCCCGTGCAGCAGCGCCGCGGTCAGCTCGCCGCGCATCCGCTGGCCCAGCGAGAGCTGCCGCACCGGCGTGTCCAGGAACGCGTCCAGGTCGAGCAGCGAGCGGCAGCGCCGCAGCCGTGCCTCGTGCTCGGCGGCCGGCACCCGGTAGACGTGCCGGAGCAGCCGGAACGACTCGCGCAGCGGCAGGTCCCACCACAGCTGGGAGCGCTGGCCGAAGACCACGCCGATGCGCAGCGCCAGCCGGGTCCGCTGCGGCACCGGGGTCAGCCCGAGGACCGACACCTCGCCCGAGGTCGGCGCGAGCACTCCGGTCAGCATCTTCAGCGTCGTCGACTTCCCGGCGCCGTTGGGCCCGATGTAGCCGACCATCTCCCCCCGCTCGATGGTCAGGCTGACGCCGTCCACGGCCGCGACCGTACGTTTCTCCCGCCGCAACCGGCCGGCTTTGACGCGTACCGTGAAATCTTTTTGAAGGTCTTGCATGCGAATCATGAGCCCGTACTCCGGTAGTGACGGATGCCGGTGCCCCACACCAGCGCGGCGATCGCCACGGCCGGGGCGGCGACCAGCGGTGCGGCATAGCCGGCCCAGGCCGGCAGACCGAGGGGATCGGTGCGGCCCAGCAGCGCCAGCGCCGGCTGGTAGGCGACCAGACCAAATCCGAGGGCGTACGCGAAGAGGTCGCGGAACCAATCGCCATAAACCGTTATCGGGTACGACGTGAAGTCGCGCCCGCCGTACGTGAAGCTCGCGCCGATCTCGCCCGACTCCACCCACCAGAACGCGAGGCTCGCGGTCAGCACGAAGATGGCCCCGAAGAACACTCCGGCCGCTATCGGGGCGACCACGGCCAGCAGAGCGCGGGCCGCGGTCCATTGAATGTGGTTGGCGACGAGCGCCGCGGCGTACACGAAAATGCCGAAGGCCAATCGCAGCAGCTTGCGCAGCGGCAGGTCCATGAAGATCAGCTGGGGAAGCACCCGGAGGGGGCGGATCAGCACGGTGTCGAGGGTGCCGGTACGCACGTAGCGCTTGAGGTCGTCGATGTTGCCGACGATCATGTCGGCGAGCGTGAAGCCGGCCGCGGTGAGCCCGGTCATCAGCAGCGACTCGGCCAGCGAGAAGCCGCCGACCACGGCGGTCGCCCGGTAGAGCACGAAGACGGTGACGACGTCGAGCACCGTGCTGCCGAGGTTGCTGAGCAGCTCGATCGCGAACGACGTCCGGTAGGCGGCCATCGAGCGCAGCTTGCCCCCGAGCAAAGCGACATACGCCCCGATCTCACCCACCCTGCACCACCAGCTTGCGTTCCGCCCGGTGCTGCACCAGCCGGCACAGGGCGAGCAGCGCCACCGCCCAGCATGCCTGCAGCAGCACCAGGCCGGCCTGCTGAACCGGCGGGTCCCGCTCGACCAGCACGTCGAGCGGCGTCTGCAGCAGGCCCGGGAACGGGGTGGCGACCCAGAGCGTCACGGCCAGCCACTCCGGGAGCATCCGCAGCGGGAAGTAGAGCCCGGCCAGCAGGCCCGAGCTGAGCGTCCAGAGCACGAGCGGCCCGCGGGCGTCGTGCAGCCAGTAGGCGGTCGCGTTGATCAGGAAGCGGCACCCGAAGCTGCCGATCGTGGCGAGCACCGCGGAGACGGCGAAGAGCGGGACCGTCTGCCAGCGGGTCGGGACGGCCAGCGTGAAGAAGATCGCACCGACGATCAGCGGCCCGATCATCCGGGTGAGCACGGCGTGCAGAAAACGACCCAGGTCGGCGGCCAGGTAGGCGGTCACCGGCGCGACGGGACGTAACAGATCGGACGCGACGTCGCCGGAACGGATCCGGTCGGAAAGATCCGGTGGGCCCCAGATGCCCACCACGGTGAGTAGTCCCTGCCCCACCCAGACGAACGTGGCGAGCTGCGCGGTGTCGTACCCGCCCGGGCGGCCGCCGACCGCGCCCGCCGCCACGGCAAGGAGCACGTAGCAGCGAAGGAAGCCGAAGACTATGTTGGTGAACGATCCGGCTATGGTGGCTTGCCGATAGGTCGCGTAACGCCGGAAACCCGACCCCACCAGTGCACCGAAAGTAGTGACGGAGGCGCGCAACGGACGACCGGGAGAGATCGTCAGCACGCTGGCGTCAATCCCACCCACGCCGTTAATCTCCTTCCAAACCCCGCAGTGGAGCCGGGAGACTCTACCCGGGTCTCCGGACGGCCACCGCACATTTTCTGACGAAGAAGTGGACTTGACCGTGACGGAGCGTCGCCAATCGCCGGGCCGGCCCCTTGGTGCCCGATGAACGGCTGGAGCTCCCAGATCGGCGACGACCGCTGGGGGGACGAGCCCGCCTGGGTCTACGAGATCACCTGGGAGTGGGAGCCGCAGACGCCTGGGCAGCGCTATCCGGGCGACCAGGGGCGGCGGAAGGCCGTGCATACACCTGTCTATGAGGCATCCTCGGGCCCACCGCCGTCCGACGACCGCGGCCGGCCCTCCGGTGACGACCGGGGTCGGTCCTCGGGTGACGACCGCGGCCGGTCCTCCGGTGACGACCGGGGTCGGGGCGATGAGCGCGGCCGTGACCAGCGCGGCCGTGGCCCGGGCGACGAGCGGGGCCGTGTGCCGGGCGATGATCGTGGCGGGCGGGGTCGTGCACAGGTCGGGCAGGTCTCGACGCCGCCGGCTCCGGATCAGGCCGCGCGGTACGCCGCTTCCCGGGATGATCGCGCCTACGAGCCGCGGTCGGCATATGGGCAGCGCAGCGCGCCCGTGCCCCCGCAGCAGCGCGACGAGCCGTCTTGGAACCGCCCTGCCGGCATAACCGAGCGTGTCAACGACGAACGCCGCCGGCCGGGCGCGCCTGACCAGCGCCGGGGTTCGGCGCCGGTCTATGGGCGCCAGCCTGGGCCCGAGGGCGGTTACTCCGAGCGTGATCCGCAGCACCGCCCGCCGTTCCGTACGCCGCAGGTCCCGGTCACGCCCGGCGGCCCGCAGGTTCCGGTCACTCCGGGCGGGACGCAGCCTCCGGCCCACGGCGGCCGCGCCTCGATCTCGCCGGTCTCGGGCCCCGCCCCGCACCCGCAGTCAGCACCGCCCGGCGCGCCGCAACACGGGCAGGGGCCGGCGCACGGGCAGGGGTCGGCGCACGGGCAGGGGCCGGCGCACGGGCAGGGGCCGGGGCACGGGCAGGGGCCGGCGCACGGGCAAGGGGCGGCGCAGCGGCCTTACTCCGCGCCTCCGGGATCGCCGCAGCGCGGGCAGGCCATACCGCCCGGGTCGCCCCAGCGCGGACAGGTGACGCCGCCGGGATCACCGGGATCGCCGCAGCGTACGCAAGGCATGCAGCCCGGTTCTCCGCAGGGCCCGCGGCCTCCGCAGGGCCCGCGTCCGCCGGCTGGGCATGCCCCGGGTCACGGCGTCGCCCCGATCTCGCCGGCGAACTCCGGTGTTTACGGCGCCGCTCGCCCCCAGTACCCCGACGCTCCCGACCAGCCCTACCGTGAGGGACGCCCGGCCGCCGGCCCGCGACCGGTGTCGCCGGCCTCGGGACCGCACGTCTACGGCAGCGCTCGTCCCGCGCCCGCCGACGCCTTCCCGACCTACCCCGAAGCGCAACAGAGCCGCCGCCAGTTCGACGCGCCGTTCGACCTGCGCCCGGCGCCCGAGCTCGGATCCCCCGCACCGTCGCGCCCCGCGCCTCAGCCCACCCGGGTCACGCCGTCGCAGCCGTCCACTCCCCCGGCGCCGGTCTACCCGTCGGTCCCCGGCCAGGCGCGCCCCGTCTCGGCCCAGCCCGGCCCCGCCGACCACCCGTGGTCCACATCCGCCCCGGTCCAGCCCGGCCCCGAGCACCCGCGCCCGGTCTCGGCGCCCGCCCACTCCGGCCCCTCCGGCCCGGTCTCGTCGAGCCCGTCCGACTACGCACGCCCGGTCTCGTCGGGCCCGTCCGACCACGCACGCCCGGTCTCGGCTCCCGCCCAACCCGGCCCGGAACACCCGCGCCCGTTCTCCGCGCCCGCCCACGCCGGGCCGCCCGAGCCGCCGCGCCCGACCTCCGCGCCCGTGCACCCCGGACCGACCGAGCCGTCGCGCCCGGTATCCGGACCTGTCTACGCCGGACCACCCGAACCGTCCCGCCCGGTATCCGGGCCCGTCTACGCCGGACCACCCGAACCGTCCCGCCCAGTATCCGGGCCCGTCTACGCCGGACCACCCGAACCATCCCGCCCAGTATCCGGACCCGTCTACGCCGGACCACCCGAGCCGGGCCGGCCGGTCTCCGCGCCCGGATACGCCGACTTCCCCGAGCAGCCGGGGCCGGTGTCCGCTTCGGCCTACGCTGACTCGGTCGAGCCTTCGTGGCCGGGTTTCACCCCGGCTCAGTCCGCTTATCCCGGGGCGGACCACCCCTATACACCTCGGGCGCGGCACTCCACGCCGGACGAGTTCGGGGGCGAGGCGGAGCCGTTCGACGCGTCCGTTGCGCCGGTCACCTCGCCGCCCGCGTCTGATGGCGTTGTGCTGCCGGACGGGCCGGTGGCGGGTTCGGGTCTGGAGCCGGTCACGGCGCCGCCGATCGAGCCCGAGCCGAACTGGGCCGAGTCGGCCTGGGCTCGGACCGCTGCTCCCGAGCCGTCCGCCGATCCACAGCCATCCGCCGATCCGCAGCCGAACGGCGAGCCCCACCCGAACGGCGAGGCGCACCCGAACGGCGAGTTCCCGTCGAACGTCGAGGCGCAGCCGGGCGCCGAGCCAGAGCCGGTTGCCGAGCCGCAGCCGGGTGGCGAGTCGGAGGGTTCGCACGGGCTGGGCTGGCTGCTGTCGCAGAGCGGACTCGGAGCGACCTCGCCGGTGCCGATCGAGGCCGCTCCGGAAGAATCCGAGCCCGAGCCCGAGCCGGAACCCCAGCCGGTCGTGGTCGAGGACCCGGCGCCGGTGAGTGGCGTCCCGGAGAAGCAGAACTGGTTCGTCCCGGTCACCGGCGCGCAGCCGATCATCACCCCGGCCGAGACCCCCGCCGAAGACCCGGCCGAGTCCGACCCGGCGCCGACGAGTTCCGGACCGGTCAGCTCTGCGCCGACCGGCACCTCCGCGCCAGCCAGCACCGGGCCAGTCAGCTCCGCGCCAGCCAGCGCCCAGCCGGCCAGCTCCGCGCCGGTCAGCGCCGCCCCCGTCAGCGCCCACCCGGTCAGCGCCCACCCGGTCAGCGCTCACCCGGTCAGCTCCGGGCCCGTCAGCTCCGGACCCGTCAGCTCCGCGCCCGTCAGCTCCGCGCCCGTCAGCTCCGCGCCCGTCAGCTCCGCGCCGACGAGTGATGGGCCAATGAGTGATGAGCCGGTTAGTGCCGCGCCGGTCAGTGCCGCGCCGGTCAGTGCTAGCCCGGTGGCTGCTGCCTATGACGACGTGCGGTTCGATCGGGAGGCGTTTGGGGCATCGCTGGGAGGCGTGGCGCCGGTCAGCGCGGCTCCGGTCAGTTCGGCTCCCGCGGAACCGTTTGGCGTGCGGCCGACCAGCGCGTCTCCGTTCAGCACTACGCCGGTCAGCGCCTCGCCGGCCGACGCCGAGGCCGGTGACGGCGGTTCGCTCGGCGACGGTTCGGTCGGCGACGGGCCGGTTGGCAACGGGCCGGTCAGTGCCGTTCCGGTCAGCTCGGCTCCCGGTAGTGCTACGCCGTTCAGCGCGACTCCGGCCGGTGACGCCCCCTCCGAGCCCGTGAGTGGGGCGCCCGTCGAGACCGACCCGGTGGGGACTGACCTCGTTGAGGCTGAGGCGGTTGAGGCTGAGCTGGTCGACGTCGGGCCGGTCGATGCCATGTGGGTTGAGGCCGAGTTGCCGCCGCCAGTCGTTGAGGATCGCCTTGAGCCGGGCGAGGAGGAGGGCGACGCGCCCGCTGAAGCCGAGCTTGTGGACGCGCCCGCTGCCGAGGCCGTGGACAGCGCCGACGGCATGGACATCGACGGTGACGACACCGATGTGGACGACACCGATGTGGACGACATCGGGGGCGAGGCGGTTGCGGATGAGACGGACGCCACCGGGCTCGGTGGGGACGGGGATGAGGGCCCGGGGACCGGCGAATCCAACGTGAAGCCGGTGGCGCGCGAACTTGCGGGGGCGTCTGGACCCGTACGAAATGATGCGCCTGGGGTGGGGGACGCCAAGCCGAAGGTGATCCGCCAGCGTGGGGATGGGGCCGGCGCAGCCAGCAGTCGGAGGGCGGATCCGGAGCAGGTGCTGGCGGCCTACCCGTGGGCCTTCGACACCGAGACGTTGCGGGAGCAGATCGACGACCCGGACCCGATGTGGGTTGTCGTGGATCGGCTGACCGACAAGTTGGAGTACGCCGAGCGGGACAGCGTGCGGGCCCGGCTGTTGAGTCTTCGGGCGGTCGCGGAGCGGCTCGCGGGTGATCTGGACGCGGCCCTGGAGGACGCGCGGGCGGCGCTCACGCATGCGGCAACCGTGGGTGAGCTGCGGCAGACGGCGATCGTGCGGGCGCGGCTGGCGCACGTGTTGCAGTGGCGCGGGGATTTTGCGGAGGCCGACCGGTTGTACGCCGAAGCCGCCTCGCCCGAATTGCCGTCGCGGCTGCGGGCCGAGATTCATGAGCTCGCGGGGCGGTCGGCGTTCGATCAGGGGCGCTACCTGGAGGCCATGAACCACTTCGAGACCTCCCTCGACCTGCGGAAGGGCGCCGACCCGGAGCTGGTGGAGCGGATCGAGGCGGCGCTCGACACGATCACCAAGCGGACGGCGGGCGGCTCGTGGGGGCCCTACCCGCGCACCAGCGACGAGATCCTGGGCCGCGCGGAACCACCCCGCCCGATTCGAGATGATAAATCGGGACTTTGGGGGTACGTGGGGGCGGTGCCACCACGGTACGCGCAGGCGCAGCCGTTCGCGGACGGGCTGGCCTGGGTGCGGCGGCCCGAGTCGCAGACGTGGGAGCTGATCGACCTGAGCGGCGCTACGGTGATCGACGCGTCGTCGGGGTATCTCGCGGCCGAGCGGTTCGCCGAGGGGCTGGCGTGGGTGTCGCGGGACGAGGCCGGCGGCTGGTACGCGATCGACCGGCAGAACCGGCTGATCATCCCGGGCGGGTTCGACGACGCGAAGGCGTTCCACCACGGGCTCGCGCTGGTCCAGCGGGGCGGCTGGGGCGTGATCGACCGGCACGGGCGGGTCGTGGTGCAGCCGCGCTACCGGGCGTTCGTGACGCCGCTGGTGTCGGGCGGCCCGATCGAGGGCTTCACCGACGAGGGGCTGGCCGTGGTCGACGCCGGCGACCGGTTCGGGGTGGTGGACCGTGGCGGTCAGGTGATCGTGCCGGCCGAGCACGCGGCGGTGGTGATCCACCCGGTGGCGTTCCTGGTCGGCGACCAGTTCGGGCTGTGGGGCGCGCTCGACCGCAAGGGCAAGCCGCTGGTCGAGCTCAAGTACAAGGAGCAGGCCGAGGTGGTCGAGCAGATCGAGCGGCGGCTGACGGATGGGCGTCCGGTTCTGTAAGTAGAGTCAGACGTATGGAGTTCCGTCATCTCGGCCGTTCCGGCCTGCTCATCAGCGAGATCGCCTACGGCAACTGGATCACCCACGGTTCCCAGGTCGAGGAGGAGGCGGCGGTCGCATGCGTCCGCGCCGCCCTCGACGAGGGCATCACCACCTTCGACACCGCCGACGTGTACGCCGGCGGGCGTGCCGAGGAGGTGCTGGGCCGCGCGCTGAAGGGCGAGCGCCGCCAGGGTCTGGAGATCTTCACCAAGGTCTACTGGCCGCTCGGGCCGGGTCCGAACGACCGCAGCCTGTCCCGCAAGCACATCATGGAGTCGATCGACGGCTCGCTGCGCCGGCTGCAGACCGACTACGTGGATCTTTACCAGGCGCACCGCTACGACTACTCGACGCCGCTCGAGGAGACCATGCAGGCGTTCGCCGACGTGGTCCGCTCGGGCAAGGCGCTCTACATCGGCGTCTCCGAGTGGAGTGCCACGCAGCTGCGCGCCGGCTGGGAGATGGCGCAGGACCTGAAGATCCCGTTCGTCTCCAACCAGCCGCAGTACTCGGCGCTCTGGCGGGTCATCGAGGCCGAGGTGGTGCCCACCTCGATCGAGCTGGGCATCGGCCAGGTGGTCTTCTCGCCCATCGCGCAGGGCGTTCTCACCGGGAAGTACGCGGTCGGCCAGCAGCCGCCGGAGGGGTCGCGGGCGACCGACGAGAAGAGCGGGGCGCGCTTCATCTCCCGCCTGCTCGGCGACGAGGTGCTGACCGCGGTCGCCGGCCTCAAGCCGATCGCGGAACAGGCCGGGCTGTCGATGGCCCAGCTCGCGGTGGCCTGGGTGCTGCAGAACCCGAACGTCTCCGCCGCGATCGTCGGAGCGTCCCGGCCCGAGCAGGTCAAAGACAACGTCAAGGCCTCGGGTGTACGCCTCGACGCCGACGTCATGAAGGCGATCGACGCCGCGCTGGACCCGGTCGCCGAGCGCGACCCGGCCCTGACCGTCTCCCCCGCGAAACGGCCGTAGTTCTCTCCGCTTCTGGGAGGGGGTTAATTCCCCTTCCAGAAGCGCATGAGCTCGAGGCCGACACTGATCGCGTTCTGGTCGAGGCCGATCTTCTCGGAGAGCCAGAAGACCACGTCGTAGAAGTACACGCTCAGCCTGGTCTGCCACAGGAGCAGGAAGAGCAGGATGAAGCCGTACGGCGCGAACAGGGCCCACGCGCGCTGGTAGGCCGGGCTCATCCACGGCGCGATGATGCTGCCGCCGTCGAGGCCGGGGATCGGCAGGAAGTTGAGCACGCTCGCCGTGACCTGCAGGAAGGCCAGCGCGGCGAGAGCGCACCAGAACTCCGGGTGGGTGCCGCCGAGGGTCAGCTGACCCGACGGGAGCACGACCAGGTCGGTGGAGCCGTAACCGGCCAGGAACGGGGCGGCGAGCACCAGCGCGAGGATCACATTGGTGAGCGGGCCGGCCGCGCTGATCAGCGAGTCCTTCGCCTTCGACTGGATGTACCGGTGGTCGATCCAGACCGCGCCGCCGGGCAGGCCGATGCCGCCCAGGATCACCACGACGACCGGCAGCACGATGGACAGCAGCGGGCTCGTGTATTTCAGCGGGTTGAGACGCAGGTAGCCGCGTTCCGCCACGGTCTTGTCGCCGGAGAAGAAGCCGGCCAGGGCGTGCGCGTACTCGTGCAGGCAGAGCGAGACCAGCCAGCCGGCCACGATGAACAGGAAGACGTCGACCTTGACGTTGCCGAAGTGCGTCCACGTCATCACGCCGCTGACCGCGAAGATGGCGACGATGCCGACGAAGACCGGGCTCGGGATGAACGCGTTGCGCGGGGTCCGCGTGTACACGGGCTCGTAGGTCACGTCAGTCCGCCGGCAGCAGGCTCATCGCGTAATCGACCCGGTCGTCCTCGACGAGAACGACCTGGGCGACCCCGGCGTCGGCCAGCTCGCGCCACTCCTGGCCGATCCACGACTCGGCGTCCGCCTGGCTGCTGAACGTCTCGGCCGGGCCGGAGACCGGCTGTCCGTCGCCGTTCTCGTACCGCCAACTCCACGGCATTCGCCGTTCCCCCTCACGTCTGGGCTCGTGCGCCTCCACCCTACGGCGTCCGCCTGTGCGGCCCGGCCTTAAGGTACGGGGCATGTCCGATGATCGGTGGAACACCGTCCTGGTGCTCGGCGGTATCCGCTCCGGCAAATCAGCGTTCGCCGAGGCGCTGGTCGCGGACGCACCCTCGGTGCGGTACGTGGCCACGGCCGTGGGCGGCGAGAACGACCCGGAGTGGCTGGCCCGGATCGAGGAGCATCAGCGGCGCCGGCCGCAGTCCTGGTCGACCGACGAGACCGCCGCCGACCCGGCCCGGCTCATCGCCCTGCTCACGGAGGCGAAGCCGGACGACACGCTGCTCGTCGACGACCTCGGCGGCTGGGTGGCGGCGGTGCTCGACCCGGCCCGCCAGCCCAACGACGACGAGGCCGACGTGGCGGCGCTGGCGGCGGCGGTGCGCGGGTGCACGGCCCGGGTCGTGCTGGTCAGCCCGGAGGTGGGGCTGGCACTGGTGCCGACCACGCCGGTGGGCCGGGCGTTCACCGACGCGCTCGGCGCGACCAACCAGGCGCTCGCCGAGGTGTGCGACCGGGTGGCTCTGGTGGTGGCCGGTCAGCACGTGTGGCTGAAGGCCACCGTAACCGACAAACCTGACTTGTCCGAAAAGGCGAGTGTCGTCCCGGTCGTCGCTGACGAGGATCTGCCCGAGCCCGAGCTGGTCGTCCCGCTCGCCGCCGGCCCGCTCGGCACGGTCGCCGAGATCGTCGCCCAGGAGACGGCCTTCACCGAGCCGACCCAGACCCTCCCGGTCGTCGGCGACCGTTTCGCTTTCGAGCCCGGCCTCGATCTCCCGCTCCCCGACGGCGACGCCGGCCCCGACGCCCGCGACCGCCTCGTCAACGTCGACTTCGCCGGCGCCGGCCTCGGCGACCTGGTCGAGGCGGTCGAGTTCGCGGCGGCCACCCAGGGCACCACGATCCCGCGCCCGTGGGAGTCCGTGCGCGTCCTGCTGATGTCGGGCCGCCACGAGGGCGGCGCGGCCGCCGGCGAGGACCCGGACGACGCCGAGCGCCGGGTCGCGCAGGTCGAGCAGGGCGAGGGCGTGCTCAGCCGGCTCGCCGGCCAGGCGGGCGCCGATGTCGCGGTGCTGCGCGTGGCCCGGGCCGGCGCCATGGAGGACGGCCCGGTGATCGACGAGTCGGCCGTGGACGTGGCGCTGCGGCAGGGCTGGCGGCTGGCCGAGGCCGCCGCCGACGCCGGTCGCGACCTGCTCGTGCTCGCCTCGATCGGGGTGGGCACCGACGCGGTGGCCGCCGCGCTGTCCGCCGCGATCACGGGCGCCGAGGCGGTCGAGGTGCTGCCGCGGGTGCTGCGTCCGGGCGGCCGCTTCGACGACGAGGCGTGGATGGTGCGCTGCGCGGCGGTGCGCGACGCGCTGCACCGGATCCGGCAGGAGCCGCGCGGCGCCAAGGACATGCTGCGCGAGCTCGGCGGGGCCGACCTCGCGGTGGCCGTGGGCGCGCTGCTCGGCGCGGCCTCCCGGCGCCTGCCGGTGGTGCTCGACGGGCCGGTCGGCATCGCGGCCTGTCTGGTCGCCCGCGACCTGGGCAGCCAGGCCCGGCACTGGTGCCTGCTGCCGGATGCCGGCAAGCTCGCGCTGGTCACCAAGGGCGCCGACGTGCTCGGCCTCAACCCGGTGCTCGACCTGGGCCTGGGCCTGGGCGAGGGTGCGAACGCGCTGGCCGCGCTGCCGCTGCTGCGGGCCGCGATCGGGCTGGCCGCGGCGGCGCCGGTGCACCCGGCGCTGCTGACCGAGCCGGGCGACGAGGGCCTGGCCGACCTGATCGTCCCGACCGAGGCCGACCTCGCGCCGAGCGTCGAGGCCGATCTGATCGCGCCGAACGACGAGGCCGATCTCGCCGCGCCGACCGTCGAGGCCGATCTGATTGTGCCGAACGACGAGGCCGATCTCGCCGCGCCGAGCGTCGAGGCCGATCTGATCGTGCCGAACGACGAGGACGTCGACTTCGCCGAGCCGGAACCGAACGGCCCGGGCCCGGCCACCACCGAGCCGGAGCCGGACGGCACGCGCCCGGCCACCACCCAGGAGTGAGCGACGCCGCGGCCGGTCTCCGGCTGGCCGTGACCACGCTGACCGTTCTGCCGGCCGGCGGCGGCCGGGTGGACCGGAAGGCCGCGGCATGGGCGATGAGTCTCGCGCCCGTCGTCGGGGCGCTGCTCGGCGGCGTCCTGGCCGGGCTGCTATGGGCGCTGCGGTCGCTGGGCGCTCCCTCGCTGGTCGCCGCCGCGGTGACGGTCGCCGCCGCCGCCCTAGTGACGCGCGGCATGCACCTCGACGGCCTGGCCGACACGACGGACGCGCTCGGTTCGTACCGCCGAGGCGACGAGGCCCTCAAAATCATGAAAAAGTCGGACATCGGGCCGTTCGGCGTGGCGGCGATCGTGCTCGCGTTGCTGATCCAGACCGCGTCGATCGCCGGCCTGGCGGGCGGAGCCGTCGTGGTGGCCTGGGCGACCGGCCGGCTCGCGATCACGGCCGCCTGCCGCCGGGGTGTGCCGGCGGCCCGTCCGGAGGGCCTGGGCGCACTGGTCGCCGAGACCGTCCCCCGCCCGGTCGCCGCGGCGATCGCGATCGTCGTCCTGGTCGCGGCCGTTGCCGCGACCCCGGACCGCCCGTGGCAGGGTCCGGCCGCCGTCGTCGCGTCACTGGCCGTCGTGCTCGCTCTGCTGCGTCATGCCGTACGTCGTTTCGGCGGCATGACGGGTGACGTGCTGGGCGCGTCGACGGAGATCGCCACCACCGTGGCGCTGGTCGTCCTGTCCCTACGCTGACCGGTTTCCTCGGCTGGTCAGCGCACCGAGGGCCGCACGAACGGCGGCTTGACCACCTTCGCCTCGATCCGGCGGCCGCGGATGTCGATCTCGACCAGGTCGCCGTCGTTCACGCCGGCCGCGGTGTCCATGAGGGCCAGCGCGATCCCGACCTTCTTCGTGGGCGAGAAGGTGCCGCTGGTCGTCTCGCCGATCGCCTGCTCACCCGCGTACACATGCATGTGTCCGCGGGGGATCCCGCGGCCCGTCAGCTCAAGTCCGCGCAGAAGGCGACGCGGACCCCGGTTTTTCTCCTCGAGGAGCGCCTCGCGCCCCCAGAACGCCGGCTTGGACCAGCCGACCGCCCAGCCGGAGCGGGCCTGCACGGGGGTGATGTCGAGGGAGAGGTCCTGGCCGTGCAGCGGGTAGCCCATCTCGGTGCGCAGCGTGTCGCGCGCGCCGAGCCCGCACGGCTGCACCCCGGCGCCGACGATCGCGTCCCACACCGCGGCCGCGTCGTCCCAGGGAACGACCAGCTCGTAGCCGTGCTCGCCGGTGTAACCCGTGCGGCAGACGATCAGTTCGGCGTCGCCGAGACGCGCCGTCGCGAACGACATGTAGTCGTGATCGATGGGCAGGCCGAGCTTGCCCAGCACGTCGGCCGAGGTCGGGCCCTGCACCGCGAGGACCGCGAAGTTCCGGTGCTCGTTCTCGACGGTCACGCCCTCGGGCGCGGCCGACACCAGCCGCCGTACGACCTCGGCCGTGTTCGCCGCGTTCGGGATCAGGAAGACGTGGTCGTCGGCGAACAGGTAGGCGATCAGGTCGTCGACCACGCCGCCCGTCTCGTCGCAACAGAGTGTGTACTGCGCCTGACCGGGCCGGATGCGGCCCAGGTCGTTGGTGAGGCAGGAGTTCACGAACGCGGCGGCGCCCGCCCCGCGCACCCGGGCCTTGCCCAGGTGGGAGACGTCGAAGATGCCGGTCGCCTCGCGCACGGCGGCGTGCTCGCGCAGCACCCCGCCGCCGGCGTACTCCAGCGGCATCTCCCAGCCGCCGAAGGCGGCGAACTTGGCGCCCAGCGCGACGTGGCGCTCGTGCAGCGGAGAGCGGAAAAGGTCGTGGACGGCGTCGGCAGACATGAGAGTGAACTTACCCGTGACCTTGCTAGTCGTTATTGTCGCGGGGACACCCTTCCCCCGTCGCCATCGCGGCGGGGCACCCGACCAGCCGGCGCGCCCATGAAGCCGCCGGCCCCGAAACGCCCGCGGAGTGCCCGAGTGAGCCAGCCCAGCCTCAGCCTGGTCGACACCGACCCGGCCGAATTGGCCGTCGATGCGATCGTCATCGGCCTGCACAGCCAGCCCGACGACGGTGGCGCCCTGCTGCCCGCGGCCGGCGCCGAGAGCATCGCCGCCGCCTTCGACGGCAAGCTGACCTCGACGCTGGCGCTGCTCGGCGCCAGCGGCGCGCCGGGCGAGGTGACCAAGCTGGCCACGCTCGGCACGATCGCGGCGCCGCTGGTCGTGGCGGTGGGCCTGGGCGACGAGCCGTCCGGCTCCGCCCCCGAGCCGGAGAAGCTGCGGCGCGGCACCGGCGCCGCCGTCCGCGCGCTGGCCGGCAGCGGCACGGTCGCGCTGGCCCTGCCGGTGCCCGACGACGGGGACGCGCCCGGCGTGCTGCGGGCGATCCTGGAGGGCGCGCTGCTTGGCGGGTACAAGTTCGCCGGCTACAAGACCAAGGCGCAGCCGAACCGCCGGGAGCCGGTGGCCGCGCTGCGGGTGCACGTGCCGGACGCGGGCGACGCGGCGGCCGGCGCCGAGGTGGCCCGGGCCGAGTCGGTGGGCCGCGCGGTGCGGCTGGCCCGCGACTGGGTCAACATGCCGCCGAACCAGCTGCGCCCGCCGCAGTTCGCCGAGGCCGTGGTGGCCGCCGCGCAGGGCAGCGGCCTCGAGGTCGAGGTGCTCGACTTCGAGCAGCTGAAGGCGGCCGGGTACGGCGGCATCGTGGCGGTCGGTCAGGGCTCGGAGGCGCCGCCGCGGCTGGTCCGGCTCAGCTACGTGCCCGAGGGCGTCGACTCGCCGCGGAAGGTGGCGCTGGTCGGCAAGGGCATCACGTTCGACACCGGCGGCATCAGCATCAAGCCGACGGCCGGCATGTGGGAGATGAAGTCGGACATGGCCGGCGCGGCCGCGGTCGGCGCCGCGATGCTGGCGATCGCCGCGCTCAAGCCGTCCGTCGCGGTCAGCGGCTACCTGGCGATGGCCGAGAACATGCCGTCCGGCTCGGCGTACCGGCCGGGCGATGTGATCACGATGTTCAACGGCAAGCGGGTCGAGGTGTTCAACACCGACGCCGAGGGGCGCATGGTGCTCGGCGACGCGATCGCCCGGGCCTGCGCGGACGGCGCCGAGTACGTGCTCGAGGCGTCGACGCTGACCGGCGGCCAGGTGATCGCGCTCGGCAAGCGGATCGCCGGGCTGATGGGCTCGGACGCCGCGGTCGAGCTGATCCGCGCGGCCGGCGACAAGGTCGGCGAGCAGGCCTGGCCGATGCCCCTGCCCGAGGAGGTGCGCAAGGGCATGGAATCGGACATCGCGGACATCTGCCAGACGAACTCGAACCTCGACCGCGCCGGGCACATGCTGCAGGGCGGCGTGTTCCTGCGCGAGTTCGTGGCCGACGGGGTCGAGTGGGCGCACATCGACATCGCCGGGCCGGGCTATCACAGCGGCGAGGCCACGGGTTACTGGACCAAGGGCGGCACCGGCGTCCCGGTCCGCACCCTGCTCCAGGCGATCGACGACCTCGCCTGATCTCTGACTACGACGCCCGGCGATCGCCCGCGGAGCGAAGCGGAGCCAGCCAGCTCAGCCAGCTCAGCTCTGCCTCTTCTGCCGGGCGTTGTAGTCGCGCATCCGTTGTGGGTAGCCGAGGAGGCGTACGTCGTAGATCGGGACGGACAGACCCTGCGCCCAGCGCCGGGCGATCTCGGGCGACTCGATGCGCCGCCGGGTCCACTCGCCGTCGTGTGCCACGAGCAACACCGTGGTCTCGGTCACGGTCGTACGCGGCTCGATGAATGCCTCGACCCCGCGGCGGGAGCGGACGAACTCCGCAAGGTACTCAAGATCGGCACGATCGACCGGCCGACCCGCCACCCGCTGCGGCGTGGAACGCCGTCGAAACCAGGCCACTGCCCGCTCCTCACGCTCAATTCTCGCAAGGGTACGACGGGCGGGCACGCCGGTGCCGACCTGGCTGCATCGACGGGTTCCATAAGTGACAAGATGGCGTGGACATACTGTGACCGTTTCCATTGTGTGACCCACATGGCAACGATGCGACCACTGGAGTCAACGTGAGCCAGCCGAACGGCGGAACCTTCGACATCGTCATCCTCGGTGCCGGCAGCGGTGGGTATGCGGCCGCCCTGCGCGCCGCCGAGCTCGACCTCTCCGTAGCGCTGATCGACAAGGCTGAGCTGGGCGGCACGTGCCTGCACCGCGGCTGCATCCCGACGAAGGCGCTGCTGCACGCGGCCGAGGTCGCCGAGCAGACCCGCGAGGCCGAGCAGTTCGGCATCAAGGCCGAGCTGCTCTCGATCGACATGGCCGGGGTGAACGCGTACAAGGACGGTGTCGTCGCCCGCCTGTACAAGGGCCTGACCGGCCTGCTCACGCACAACAAGAACATCACCGTGGTCGCCGGCGAGGGCAAGCTCGTCGGCAAGGACACGGTCGAGGTGGCCGGCCAGCGGTACACCGGCCGCAACGTCATCCTGGCCAGCGGCTCCTACTCGCGCTCCCTGCCCGGCCTCGAGGTCGACGGCAAGCGGGTCATCACCAGCGAGCACGCGCTCCGGCTCGACCGTGTGCCGGCCTCCGCGATCGTGCTCGGCGGCGGCGTGATCGGCGTCGAGTTCGCCAGCGTCTGGAAGTCCTTCGGCGCCGACGTCACCATCCTCGAGGCCCTGCCCCGGCTGGTCGCCGCCGAGGACGAGGAGATCTCGAAGCAGCTCGAGCGCCACTTCCGCAAGCGGAAGATCAACTTCAAGGTCGGCAAGCCGTTCGAGAAGGTGGAGTACACCGACAACGGCGTGCGCGCGACCATCCAGGGCGGCGAGACGGTCGAGGCCGAGGTGCTGCTGGTCGCGGTCGGCCGCGGCCCGACGACCGCCGGTCTCGGCTACGAGCAGCAGGGCATCACGCTCGACCGCGGCTTCGTGATCACCAACGAGCGGCTGCACACCGGCGTCGGCAACATCTACGCCGTCGGCGACATCGTTCCCGGACTGCAGCTCGCGCACCGCGGCTTCGCCCAGGGCATCTTCGTGGCCGAGGAGATCGCGGGCCTGCGCCCGGCGCCCATCGACGAGGCCGGCATCCCGCGGGTCACCTACTGTGACCCCGAGATCGCCTCGATGGGCCTGACCGAGGGCCGGGCGAAGGAGAAGTACGGCGACGACAAGATCTCGACGTACAACTACAACCTCGGCGGCAACGGCAAGAGCCAGATCCTCAAGACCCAGGGCTTCGTGAAGCTGGTACGGCTCAACGACGGCCCCGTCCTCGGCGTGCACATGATCGGCGCGCGGATGAGCGAGCAGGTCGGCGAGGCCCAGCTCATCTACAACTGGGAGGCCTTCCCCGAGGAGGTCGCCCAGCTGGTGCACGCCCACCCCACGCAGAACGAGGCGCTGGGCGAGGCGTTCCTCGCGCTCGCCGGCAAGCCCCTGCACGCGCACAGCTGATCTGATCATCGAAGACGTAGCGGTTAGAAGGAGTTCTGAGAATGCCGGTATCGGTCACCATGCCGCGGCTGGGCGAGAGCGTCACCGAGGGCACCGTCACTCGCTGGCTGAAGCAGGAGGGCGAGCGGGTTGAGGCCGACGAGCCGCTGCTCGAGGTCTCCACCGACAAGGTCGACACGGAGATCCCGTCGCCGGCCGCGGGCGTGCTCACCCGCATCGTGGTCGGCGAGGACGAGACGGCCGACGTCGGCAGCGAGCTCGCGGTCATCTCGGGCGACGGCGAGGACGCCGGCGCGGCCGCGCCCGCTCCGGCCGCCGCCGCGCAGGCCGACGAGCCGCAGGCCCAGGCCCAGGCCCAGGTCGAGCCCGAACCGGCCGCGCCCTCCACGCCGTCGACCGAGAAGCCGGTCGAGGCCGAGGCGCCCGCGCCGCAGGCCGCCGCGCCGGCCCAGGGCGGCCAGGGCACCGACGTGAAGATGCCGGCGCTCGGCGAGAGCGTCACCGAGGGCACCGTCACCCGGTGGCTCAAGCAGGTCGGCGAGACGATCGAGGCCGACGAGCCGCTGCTCGAGGTCTCCACCGACAAGGTCGACACCGAGATCCCGTCGCCGGTCGCCGGCACGCTGCTGGAGATCAAGGTCGCGGAGGACGAGACCGCCGATGTCGGCGCCGTGCTCGCCGTGATCGGCACGCCGGGCGGCGCCCCGGCTGCTGCCCCGGCCCCGGCTGCCACTCCGGCTCCGGCCGCGCCGGCCCCGCAGGCCCCCGCGCCGCAGCAGGCCGCCGCCCCGCAGCAGGAGGCGGCGCCCGCGCCGCAGCCGCGCATCGAGTCGGCGCCCGCGCCGTCCTTCGCGCCCGGCGACTCCTACGCCGAGCCGTCGGCCGACGCCGAGGTGGCGTCCGACCCGTCGGCCGCCGAGCGCAACGCCGAACCCCCGGCCGCGGGCACCACGCCGACCCGCGAGGCCACCAAGGCCAACGGCGCCGGCGACGCCGGTTACCTGACCCCGCTGGTCCGCAAGCTGGCCGCCGAGCGGGGGGTCGACCTGTCCTCCCTCACCGGCACCGGTGTCGGCGGGCGCATCCGCAAGCAGGACGTCATCGACGCGGCCGAGGCCGCCGAGAAGGCCAAGGCCGCCCCGGCCCCCGCCGCGGCTCCGGCCGCCGCCGCCCCGGCCGCCTCCGCCCCCTCCGGGGCTCCCGTCGCCAAGCCGGCCCCGAGCCCGCTGCGCGGCCGCACCGAGAAGCTGACCCGCATGCGCCAGACGATCGCCCGGCGCATGGTCGAGTCGCTGCAGGTCTCGGCGCAGCTCACGACGGTGGTCGAGGTCGACGTCACCCGGATCGCCCAGCTGCGGACCAGGGCGAAGGCCGACTTCCAGGCCAAGCACGGCGTCAAGCTGACCTTCATGCCGTTCTTCGCCCTGGCCGCGGTCGAGGCGCTGCAGCAGCACCCGGTGGTCAACTCGTCGATCGACACCGAGGCCGGCACCGTCACGTACCACGACGGCGAGCACCTGGGCATCGCGGTCGACACGCCGCGCGGCCTGATCGTCCCCGTGATCCGCGACGCCGGCGACCTCAACCTGGCCGGCCTGTCCAAGCGGATCGCCGACGTGGCCGACCGCACCCGGAACAACAAGATCGGCCCGGACGAGCTGTCCGGCGGCACCTTCACGCTGACCAACACGGGCAGCCGGGGCGCGCTGTTCGACACGCCGATCATCAACCAGCCGCAGGTCGGCATCCTCGGCACCGGCGCGGTGGTCAAGCGGGCCGTGGTCGTGGAAGACCCCAACCTGGGCGAGCTCATCGTGCCCCGCTCGATGATCTACCTGGCGCTCAGCTACGACCACCGGATCGTGGACGGCGCCGACGCGGCCCGGTTCCTGGTGACCCTGAAGGAGCGCCTCGAGGGCGGCCACTTCGAGGCCGAGCTCGGCCTGTAACACCCGCTCGCAGAGGGGGCGTCCCGGAGTGATCCGGGGCGCTCCGCGATCGCCCCGCTGATGAGGAGGCAGTCGGTTTTTCGACGCCGCGGGGTTTGCGGTGCCGGAAAATCGCCTGCCTCCTCATCAGCCCCGGAGGGGCGATCGCCCGCGGAGCGAAGCGGAGCCAGCCAGCTCAGTTTTGAACCTGTTCGAATGCGGGCATCATGGTGCCATGCGGATTCTGATGGCCGGGGCCTCCGGCTTCCTTGGGACGCGGCTGGGCGACCGGCTCACCGAGGCCGGTCATGAGATCACCCGGCTCGTCCGGAAACCGGTCGCCGGGCCGGGCGAGTCGTCCTGGCGGCCGTCCCAGGGCCAGATCGACCCGGCCGCGGTCGCCGCGGCCGACGTGGTGGTCAACCTGTCCGGCGCGAACGTGGGGACACACCGCTGGACCAAGCGCTACCGGGGCGAGCTGCGCTCGAGCCGGGTCGACACCAGCGGCACCCTCGCCCGCGCCATCAAGCAGCTGCCCGCCGCCGATCGCCCGGGCCTGATGCTGCAGGCCTCCGGCGTGGGCCGCTACGGCGACACCGGCGACCGGCCCGCCACCGAGGAGGCGCCGGCCGGCAACACGTTCCTGGCCGACCTGTGCCGGGTCTGGGAGGCCGCGGCCCGCCCGGCCGAGGATGCCGGCACCCGGGTCGTGCTGCTGCGTACCGCTCCCCTGCTCGACGGGAGCGGGGGCATGCTCAAGCCGCTCATGATCCCGTTCAAGCTTGGCGCGGGCGCCAAGCTCGGCGCCGGCCGGCAGTGGATGGCCTGGATGGCGCTGGCCGACTGGCTCGGCGCGGCCGAGTTCCTGCTCGACCGGGAGGACATCGCCGGCCCGGTCAACATGGTCAGCCCAGTGCAGTGCACGAACGCCGAGTTCACCAGGGCGCTCGCCCGGGCCGTGCACCGGCCGGCCGTGCTGAGCGTGCCGGGCTTCGCGCTCGACCTGGCGCTCGGCGGGCTGGCCGAGGAGCTTCAGATCAGCCAGCGCGTCGTCCCCGCCGTACTGGAAAAGGCCGGTTTTCACTGGGCCTATCCGGATATTGACGCGGCGGTTCGAGTCGCAGTCGATACTTCTCACTAAGCGAGCCAGGTTCGCTTGCTAACCTGCCGCTGATGTCCGTCGCCGCTCCCGCCACCGAATCCGCCGAGGACCGTCCGGCCCCGCCCGTCGAAGCGACGACGGCCCGCCGCCGACGGTCCCATTTGATCGTGGCCGCCGTGGCGCTCGGCCTCGCCGCCTACCTCACCCACGGCCTGTGGGCGCAGCCGTACACGCACGTGATCGCCGGCAATGTCGGCGACCAGGCGTTCTTCGAGTGGGTGCTGTCGTACGGCGTGCACATCCTGCGCGACGGCGGCGATCCGTTCTTCACGACGGTCATGAACACCCCGGCCGGGGTCAACCTCGCGGCGAACACCTCGATCACCGTGTACGCGGTTCTGTTCGCCCCGGTCACGATCCTGGCCGGCCCGCAGGTCAGCTTCGTGGCCGTGCTGACGCTGAACCTGGCCGGCTCCGCCTTCGCGTGGTACCTGTTCCTCGATCGCTGGGTGACCCGCAACCGGATCTCGGCCGCGATCGGCGGGCTGTTCTGCGGGTTCGCGCCCGGCTTCGTCTCGCACGCCAACGGCCACCTCAACTGGACCGCCGGCTGGATCGCGCCGCTCGTGCTCTGGTGGCTGTTCAAGCTGCGGGAGGAGGGACGCTGGCTGCGCAACGGCGCGATCCTCGGCGCGATCCTCGGCGCCTGCTTCACCATCGCGGCCGAGGGGCTGTTCTTCACCGCGCTGGCCGGCGGTGTCTTCGTCGTCGTCTGGTCGCTCGCGGCCGTCACCCGGCCCGAGGCACGGCGGGCGCTGCCGACGGTGCTGGCCGGGCTCGGGGTGACCGCGGTGGTGGCCGGCGCGCTGCTGGCGTACCCGCTGTACATGCATTTCGCCGGGCCGCAGACGTTCGCCGGCACCGGCTTCAACCAGCGGCACTACGCCGAGGACGTGGCGGCCTACTTCTCCTACTCCGACCGCACGCTGGCGGCGCTGGCCGGGGTCGGCAACAACCTCGCGGCCAACCCGACCGAGCAGACCTCGTTCTTCGGCCTGCCGCTGATGCTGCTGATCATCGTGGCGTTCGTGCTGCTCTGGCGCCGGGCCGACCCCGGGCGCCGGGCGACGCTGCGGGCCCTGGCGATCACCGGCGGCCTGTTCATGCTGCTGTCGTTCGGGCCGCGGCTGCGGTTCAACGGGAACGAGACCGACATCCCGCTGCCGTACGCGCTGCTCCAGCGCCTGCCGCTGTTCGACTCGGCGCTGCCGCTGCGGCTGGCGCTCGTGCTCGTCGGCGTCTTCGGCGTGGTCCTCGCGTTCGCCGCCGACCTGCTGCTCGACCGCGAGGAGGTGCCGCACCCGGGGCACGCCCCGTTCGCGGCCGCGTTCGCCTTCGCCCTGATCCCGATCTTCCCGCTGCCGCTGCTGTGGGCCGAGCGCGCGCCCGAGCCGAAGTTCATCGCCGACGGCACCTGGGAGAAGTTCGTTCCCGACGGCGGGACGATCAGCGCGCTGCCGTTCGCCGCCAACGTCGCCGCCGACGGGCAGCGCTGGCAGGCGTACACGATGGCTCGTGGGGGTAAGCAGTTCCGGATCCCGGATGGGTACTTCCTCGGTCCCGAGGCCGGCGGAGCGGACGAGAAGGGCCGCATCGGCGCGCCCGCGCACCGCACCGACTGGCTGTTCCTGCGGGCGGCGCTGTACGGCTATGTCCCGGAGATCGACAACTGGGACCGCGCGCAGGCCCGGGCCGACTTCCAGTACTGGGGCATCGAGGCCGTCTTCCTGCCCGACGAGATCACCGGGTCGGAGAGCATCCTGTTCCGCTCGGCAGTCGAGATCAGCGCGACCCAGCTGCTCGGGCCGCCCGAGCGCGTCGACGACGTACTGGTGTGGCGCATCAGGCCCGGTGTGGATCCCATCGATCGCTGAGCCAGGGTTATCTTGGGGGCGTGACAACCTCCACGCTCACCGTGCTGCGTCCCGGCCTGGTCGACTACCGTCAGGCCTGGGCCGAGCAGCGCCGCCTGCACGACGCCGTGGTGGCGGGCGACCAGCCCGACACCATCCTGCTGCTGGAGCACCCCAGCGTCTTCACCGCGGGCAAGCGCACCGAGCCCGCCGACCGCCCGGTCGACGGCACCCCCGTCGTCGACGTCGACCGCGGCGGCAAGATCACCTGGCACGGCCCGGGCCAGCTGGTCGGGTACCCGATCCTCCGCCTGGCCGACCCCGTCGACGTGGTGGCCTACGTGCGCCGCGTCGAGCAGCTGCTGATCGACGTGTGCGCCGAGTTCGGCGTCGCCACCGACCGGGTCGAGGGGCGCAGCGGCGCCTGGGTGCTGGCCGACGACCGCGGCCCCGACCGCAAGATCGCGGCGATCGGCATCCGGGTCGCGCGCGGCGTCACCCAGCACGGGTTCGCGCTCAACTGCGACTGCGACCTTTCGGCGTACGACCGATTCGTGCCCTGTGGCATCCGCGACGCGGGCGTGACCTCGCTGAGCGCCGAGCTCGGCCGGCCGGTCACGGTGACCGAGGTCCTCCCGGTCGTCGAGCGACACCTGCCCACGCTGTTCTGATGGCCCTCTACCGCGATCCGCGCGACCGCCGGGTCTTCGTGCCCAAGCCGGGCGGCGGGCTGGCGCTGAACTTCGGCCACCCCGTCGCCTGGGTCATCCTGGTCTGCACGACGATCATCCCGCTGGTGATCGTCGCGGCCGTGACGATCGCGGTCATCGCCTGATCCGCCACACCGTCAGCATGTTTCCCCCGGTCGGGCAGGCAAGATACTGCCCGGCCGTCGCGCACGACGCCGGGGAGACCAGCGGCAGCTCCCCGATCACGTGGCCGTCGCCGAGCCGGGCCGCCCAGCTGCGGTCCCCGTCGAAGCGCAGCAGCAGGTCGCCGGCCGGCCCGCCCCGGCCGAGATCCTCGACGACCCGTCCGGTCGCCAGGTCGAGCCGCTGCGCGCGGCCGTCGCCGGTCACGCCGATGTCGCTGGTGATCGACCGCCACGCCCGGCTGGTCCAGCGCACCTTGCCGGTCGCCGGGTCGGCCGCGGTGACGCCCCCGTTGCCGGTCGCACAGATCAGGGCCCCGCACCCGGCGATCCAGATCGGCAGGGCGACCGGGGTCCGCCAGAGCGGCTTCAGATCCGGCAGGCGATGGGCGGCCAGGAACGTCGACGTCCACCAGTAGAGGGTGTTCCCGAGCACCAGCCGGCCGCCGTAGCCGTCACCGAAGTCGGCCAGGTCGAGGGACCGCCCCGGGTTGAGGACCCGCCCGTCGGCGGAGGCGAAGACGGAGCTGGTGCCGAATTCGTCGATCGCGACCACGAGGCGCTTGTCGCCGACGAGAGCGGTCGCTCCGGTCAGCCGCTGCCAGAGCGTGCGCCCGGTGGCGACGTCGGCCATCCGGAGCCGGCCCGTCTCCTGACCGTCGATCCAGGTCCAGACCGCCACCCGGTCGCCGAGGACGCGGACGATCGCGTTCTCCGGCGGCCGCCACCGCACCCGGCCGGTGCGGGCGTCGACGAAGGCGGCCTCGCCCTCCTCCGGAGGCACCACCGCGATCGTGGAACCGTCCGCACTCAACTCGAGCGTGGGCTCGACGGCAGCCACCGTCGCCGACCAGCGGGGGCCGCCGGCCGCCAGCGGGATCGCCTCGACGTCGGCGCCCTCCGCGCGCAGCCGAACGGTGTAGAGCGCGGACGGCGTCAGCAGGCGTTCGGAGACATCCAGGCCATCGGTTTCGGCCACCTTGATCACGCCGTCGGCCGGCGCCGGGCTTGTTGCGCCGCCCATGATCAACAGGAGCGCCGCGACCATGACGGCCTTGAGCGGTGGCCCCGGGTCGCGGCGGACCCGGGGCCGAGAGCGCGGAACAACATCGAGGTCGATCAGCACGACCACATTGGATCCCGGCCGTCGTCAAAGCCCGGTGAAGCGGCCCACGTCCTACGGCGCGATCCGGTGCAGGTCGCGCGGAAACGCCGTCACCTCGCGCACGTTGGCCACCCCGAGCAGCCGGGCGACCAGGCGTTCGAGGCCGATCGCCCAGCCGCCGTGTGGCGGCATACCCAAGCGAAAACCTTCGAGATAGCCCGCGTACGGCTCGAGCGACTCACCCGCGGCGGTCAGGGCGGCCACGTAGTCCTCGTAGCGGTGCAGCCGCTGTCCGCCGGTCACGATCTCGAGACCGCGGAAGAGCAGGTCAAAGCCGTTCGAGTACGCCGGGTCGGCCGGGTCGGGATGCGTGTAGAACGGCCGCTTGCGCATCGGGTACCCGGTCACGTAGACGAACTCGGAGTCGTGCTCGCGCCGGGCCCACTCGCCGAGCGCCCGCTCGTAGGCCGGGGTCATGTCGCCCTCGCCGGCCGGAGCGCCGACGATCCGCAGCGCCTCGGCGAACGGCACGGCCGGGATCTCCGCCGGCACCTTCGGGGTCGCCGCGCCGGTACGGTCGGCGATGGTCGCCATCATCACGCTCAGTGTGCCGGTGAGGGCGGCCATCACGTCGCGATGGTCGGTGACGAAGCCCATCTCGGCGTCGAGCGACGTGTACTGGGCCAGGTGGCGGGCGGTGTCGCTGGGCTCGGCCCGGAACACCGGGCCGACCTCGAAGACCCGCTCGAAGACGCCGACCATCAGCTGCTTGTAGAACTGCGGCGACTGCGCCAGGTAGCCGGGCCGTCCGAAGTAGTCGACCTCGAACACGTCGGCGCCCGACTCGGTGGACGATCCGACGATCTTCGGCGTGTGGATCTCGACGAATCGCTGCTCGGTCAGCGCCGCGCGGAATCCGGCGGTCGCCGCCGCGGCGACCCTCAGCGCTCGCCGTCGCGCCGGATGGCGCAGCGCCAGCGCGGCGTGGTCGAGCTGGGTGGGCAGGCTCGCGCTCAGCGTGGGCCGATGCAGTTCCAGTGGCAGCCGTACGTCCACGCGCGACAGCACCCGGATGACCGGGGAGGTCAGCTCGATTCCGCCCGGCGCCTGCTCGTTGGGGGTGACCGTGGCGACGACCTCGATCACGCTCTCCTCGCCGAGCGCCTCGAGCCGCGCCCGGGTCTCCGGCTCCTCGACGACGACCTGGCTGAGGCCCTCGGCGTCGCGGACGATCAGGAAGGCCACCGATTTCAGCATTCGCGTGCGGTGGATCCAGCCGGCGATGGTCACGGTCTCGTGCACATGAGCGCCCAGCTGGGTGGAGAGGATGCGTTGCATGGGTGGACCTCCTCTGGTGTCTGCAACGCGGCCCCAGGGAGGTGTGGGCGAGCGGGATCCTCGCGGTGCCACCACACCTTCGCGCCGGTCGCATGGCTTCCGGCGCCTCTTGGTCGTGCTCGGCTCAGGAGTGTCTTCACGCCCCGGCGCACGGGCCGCCATCACAGCTACGGCGGCTCTCTCGGCCGGCGATCGGGGCGGTACTCGGTTCCCTCACAGCCGTCCGTGGCACGTTAACGGCAGGCGACCAGCAGGGAAAGCGATTTACCACGATGTGAGGTGATGGCGGTCACATCAGCGGCCACGTGAGCCTCGTCGCCCCTGTCTAGGCAGGAACCTATTCAGGCGTAATCTCGGGGCTGTGACTATTGCTCCCGAGGGCCGCCGCATGCTGCGCATCGAGGCGCGCAACGCCGAAACTCCCATCGAGCGGAAGCCTCCGTGGATCAAGGTCAAGGCCAAGATGGGCCCGGAGTACACACAGATGCGCGGCCTGGTGCAAAAGGAAGGCCTGCACACGGTCTGTCAGGAAGCGGGCTGTCCCAACATCTACGAGTGCTGGGAGGATCGCGAGGCGACCTTCCTGATCGGCGGCGACCAGTGCACCCGCCGGTGCGACTTCTGCCAGATCGACACCGGTAAGCCGGCCGAGTTCGACGCCGACGAGCCGCGCCGGGTCGGCGAGTCCGTCGCCACCATGGGCCTGCGGTACGCGACCGTCACCGGCGTGGCCCGCGACGACCTCCCCGACGGCGGCGCCTGGCTGTACGCGGAGACCGTCCGCCAGATCCACAAGCTCCAGCCCGGCTGCGGCGTCGAGCTGCTGATCCCCGACTTCAACGCCGACCCGGCCCAGCTCGCCGAGGTCTTCGGCAGCGCGCCCGAGGTCCTGGCGCACAACGTCGAGACGGTCCCGCGCATCTTCAAGCGCATCCGTCCCGGGTTCCGCTACGAGCGCTCGCTCGACGTGATCACCCAGGCCCGCGCGGCCGGCCTGGTCACCAAGAGCAACCTGATCCTCGGCATGGGCGAGGAGCGGGCCGAGGTCTCCCAGGCGCTGCGTGACCTGCACGCGGCCGGGTGCGAGCTGGTGACCATCACGCAGTACCTCCGCCCCACCCCGCGCCACCACCCCGTGGAGCGCTGGGTCAAGCCGGAGGAGTTCGTCGAGCTGCGCGAGGAAGCCGAGCAGATCGGTTTCGCCGGGGTGATGAGCGGGCCGCTGGTCCGGTCCTCCTACCGCGCCGGCCGCCTCTACCGTCAGGCTCTCGACGCCCGCGGGTGACCATCCCCACGGCCGATCCGGACTTATCGTCTTTGTCGCTTTTATGCGACGAGCTAAGCTTGCCCGGAAACCTGTTTGTCAGGGGAGACGCAGACCCGGGCCGAGCTTCACTCGGTCACCGTTCGACGGCCCGGTGAGTCAGTGGTGAGACCGCCCCCACCCATTCGATGTGGGGGGCTCGCCCGTGCGCCGTTTGCTGCTGATCCTCGCCGGTGTGGCGTCCGTCCTCGGGTTGCTCGCGGCGCCCGCGGCGGCGGCCACGAAGAGCTGCGTCTACCGCCACTCCTTCAACGGCGCGGCCGGCACCCTGACGATCACCGCTTCCCAGCCGCTCTGCGTGGGCCAGTCGCGGACGGTCTCGCTGGTCTCCTACACCGCCGCCGGGGCGCCCGGCACCGCCGCCGGCCAGTTCATCTACGACGTCGCGTCCGGGAAGATCACCGCCGCCGACCGCAGCCTGACCCTCCGGGTGGCGGTGCCGTCCTGCCGTACCCAGGTCGACGCCTTCTTCGGCACCGCGGTCCAGACCGAGTTCACCAGCACCGCGACCCCGTACGGCGCGGCGATGCTGGGCAGTGCCGGTAGCCGCTCGGCCGGCGCCCTGGCCTGGTATGCCGGCGGTACGACGGCCTGCGCCGCCGCGTCCACGGTCACCTATGTCAACGCCTGCGACGGCACCTTCACCGCCACCCTGGCCAACGCCGCCGGCGCCAACACCTCGGCCGTCTTCCTCACCGGCGGCCGGCGGATACGCCTCTCCCCCGGCCGCTCCACCAGCATCAAGGTCGCCAAGGGCAACACCCTGACCGTCCGGGACAGCACCTTCACCACCCACGTGGCCACCTGGGGCACCCCGGCCACCGCCTGCACCGCTCCTACCACGCCCGTCGTCGCTACCGTCGCCCCCGCGGCGCCACTCCCCCTGGCCTCGACGACGCCGACCGCCTCCGCATCACCGAGCGCCTCGCCCAGCCCCACCTACGCCCAGGCGCCCGTCGTCTATCCCACGTTCCCCGACAGCAACGCCGCGACCGCCCTGGCCAAGACCGGCATGGGCCTCGGCAGCCTCCTCGCGATCGCCCTCGGCCTCCTGCTGATCGGCGGCGGGGTGGCCGCCATCACCTACCTGGTCCGCCTGAACCGAGGCCTGGCCTGACGCCGCCAGTGGCGGGCAATGGCGGGATTCGCCGCGGCTCACGCGGTGGCCACCCGCGCGCCCCCTCAGTCAGACAGCAGGCCCAGTCGGTGGGCGACCGCCGCCGCCTCTCCCCGATTGGCCACCTCGAGCTTCGCGATGATCCGCGAGACGTGCACACTGGCCGTCTTGGACGAGATGTACAGGCTCGCGGCGATCCGGCTGTTGCTGTACCCCTCGGCCACCAGCCGCAGCACCTCGCGCTCGCGGGCGGTCAGGATCTCGGTCCCCTGGGCGACCACCACGGCCGCTCCCGGGGCACGCAGCCCGAGCCGCCGGGCCAGCGTCTCGGCCGCCACGGCCAGCGGTCCCGCCCCGAGGTCGTCGGCGATGGCGTTGGCCTCGGTGAGCGTCTCGGCCGCCTGCCCGCGCGACGCGGCCTGCGCCTCGGCCAGCCCCAGCAGCGCCGCCGCCAGCTCGTACCGGCGGCCGTCGGCCCGCCACGCCCGCACCGCGGCCTGCCAGCGCTCCACCCCGCCCGACAGCCGCGCCGCGACCTCGGCCGCGTAGGCCAGTTCGGCCGGATATCGCCGCGGCAGCCGCTCGGCGACCTCGCCCACGGCGGCGGCCAGGTCTTCCGCGCCGGGCGCGGTCATCGCGGCCCGGGCCGCCGTCGCCAGCATCGGCCAGCTGTAGCGAGGCCGCTCGAAGACCGCGGGCTCCGCCACCGCCGCCCGCGCCACCTCGGCCGCCCCGATCGGATCGCCGGACTCGAGCGCCAGCAGAATCCGCAGTTCGAGCAGGTAGAGCCGGTTCTCCGCTTGGAGGTACGGCTTGCCGAGCCACATGGCGGCCCGGTTGACCAGGGTCTCGGCGCCGTCGACCCCGCGCACCAGCCGCAGCCAGGCCCGCAGCCGCAGCCACGGCAGTGCCAGCCGCCCGGGCGGATCGTGCCGCGCCGCCTCGGCCAGCCGGGCGTCCGCCTCGTCCCACCGGCCGAGCGCGATCAGCGCCTCGGCGAGGTTGGCCAGCAGGAACACCCCCGTGGTGCGGCTCACACCGACCCGGTCGGCGTCCGGCACCCCCTCGGCCGCGGCCTCCGCCGACTCCTCGTAGCGCGCGAGCTCGTACAGCGCGTCGGAGATGTTGACCAGCGAATGCGACAGGCTGGACAGGTCGCCGGCCGCCCGGGCCCGCTCGGCCGCCGCATAGACCGTGGGGAGCGCCTCGCCGGGCGGCATCCGGCCGGCGCATACCTCCCCGAACACCACCTCGGCGGCGACGACCGTGGCCAGGTCGCCCTCGGCGGCGGCGGCGTCCTTGGCCTCCCGCGCGATCTCGGTGGCCCGCTCGCCGTCGATGCCCGAGTAGACGTGCGCGACCTCGGCCAGCAACCGCACCCGGTCGGGCCCCTGCGACGCCATGCCGAGCAGGCGGTACGCCTCCTCGCACTGGGCGGCCCCGTCGCTCTTGCCCGCGTTGCGCAGCAGCTTGGCCCGGCGCAGCAGCATCCGGGCGGCGCGCAGCGGCTCCGCCTCGGCGTCCAGATCGCCGAGGGCGACCCGGGTCAGCGTGAGCGCGCGCATGTGGTCGCCGGCGTCGATGGCGACCATCGCCGCCTCCTCGAGCAGGTCGAGGTGGCCGATCCCGAGGAGGTTCGCGGCGTCGGGCACGTCCTCCCACAGCTCGATGACGCGGTCGAGGAGACGGGCCTGCTCCCCGTAGGCATAGCTGCGGCCGGCCTCGTCGGCCGCGCGTTTCGCCGAGACCAGGGCCCGTGCGTGATCGCGTGCCGCGTACCAGTGGTGGGCGATCTCGGCCGGAGCCCGGCCCGCCGAGACCAGCGACGGCTCGGACTCGACCGCCTCCGCGTAGCGCGCGTGCAGCCGCGCGTGCTCGCCCGGCAGCAGGTCGTCGTGCACCACCTCGCGCACCAGCGCGTGACGGAACTCGTAGCCGCCGTCGGGGTCGAAGACGATCAGCTGGGCCGCCACGATCGACCGCAGCGCCGACTCGAGGGCGCCCTCCTCCATCCCGGCGACCCGGAACAGCAGGGCGTGGCCGAACTGGGTGCCGCCGACCGCGGCCACCCGTAGCACCCGCTGGGCCGGCTCGGGCAGCAGGTCGACCCGGGACAGCAGCAGGTCACGGAGGCTGGTGGGGATGTCGCTGCAGGCGGGGTCGGCCGCGGCCGCGAACTGCTCGATGAAGAACGGGTTGCCCTGGGCGCGCTCGTTGACCGCGTCGACCGTGCTGGCCCGCGGCTCGACGCCCAGGATCTGGGTGAGCATCTCGGCGGTGCCCTCGCGGTCGAGCCGGTCGAGCTCGTGCCGCTGGACGCCGCGAACCCGGTCGAGCTCGGCCAGGAACGGGCGCAGCGGATGCCCGCGCTGCAGCTCGTCGGTGCGGTAGGTGCCGATGAGCAGCAGCTGCGGCACCCGGGCCGAGCGCACCAGGAAGCCGATGAGGTCGCGGGTCGACCGGTCGGCCCAGTGCAGGTCCTCGATGATCAGGACGACGGGCTGCTCGCCCCCGACTCGCTCGAGCAGAGCGCCGACCGATTCGAACAGGAGGCCACGCCGGGCGTCACCGGGCTCGGGCGGCGGGCCGAGCTCGGGCAGCAGGCGGGCGAACTCGCGCTCGCGCCCGTCGAGAATGCCGGTGCCCTCGGAGCGCACCAGCTCGCGCAGGGCGGCCGCGAACGGCGCGAAGGGCAGGCCCTCCTCGCCGAGCTCGAGACACTGGCCGGTGAGCACCCGCACCGGCTCGCCGGCGAGACCGCGGCGGAACTCCTCCACCAGCCGGGTCTTGCCCACCCCCGCCTCGCCGCCCACCAGGACGGTGGACGGCTCGGCGGAACGGGCCCGTTTCAGCGCATCGCGCAGCGCGGCCAGGTCGGCCTCCCGGCCGACCAGAACCTCGCTGTGCGCATGCGCTGTCATGAGGTCGAGCATGCCATGGGGGTACGACAAGAATCGCGTCCCTTTTTCGGCGCTCATGCGGTGGCGGCGACGTGACCGCGGCCACGCTCCTCCTTGCCCCGCCAGCGGCCGAACCGCCGGCGACGGTTGCCCGCGGCGGAGCGGGCGCGCTCGTGGTCGACGGCCTCGCGGATCATCTGGTCGACCTTCTGGCGGTGCAGCTCGAGCGTGGTGGTGGGGTCGCTGTAGGGAAACATGGTGTGTGCCTTTCGACGATGTCCTTCTCTGCTGACATCGACTCTTCGCCGGAAGGCACCCCCGCCACATGAGGCAGCCTCCTCATTTCCGCCCCCGTACCCTCCTTACCCGGACCTCCGGCAGGTGCCCGGGCCGCGTAAGGCACCGCAGCACCACTACACTTGTGGGTTATGGCAAACCCCCAGGAGAAGGTGTCGTTCGGCGCACGCCTGAAGCAGATCGGTCAGGTGTTCTCGTTCACGGCAAAGCAGGACAAGTGGTTCGTCCCGCTGCTGGTCGCCGCGGTTCTGATCCCGGTCGCGCTCACCGTGCTCGTCGTTCTCCTCACGGGTGGCTACATCTGGATCCCGGTCGGCTTCATGGTGACCTTGCTGGCCGCCGTGATCGTGCTCAACCTGCGCTCCAACGCCGCGATGATGAACGCGGCCGAGGGCCAGCCCGGCGCCGCCGCCTCCCTCATCGAGAACATGCGAGGCGACTGGCGCGTCCGCGCCGCCGCCAGCTCCACCACCAGCTTCGACATGGTGCACGTGGTGATCGGCCGCCCCGGCGTGATCCTGCTCGGCGAGGGTCAGCCGCAGCGCGTCCGCGGCCTGCTCGGCCAGGAGAAAAAGCGTCTCTCCAAGGTCATCGGCAACGCGCCGATCTACGACTGGATCATCGGC
Source organism: Paractinoplanes globisporus DSM 43857 (assembly GCF_000379645.1). Classification (GTDB taxonomy): domain Bacteria; phylum Actinomycetota; class Actinomycetes; order Mycobacteriales; family Micromonosporaceae; genus Actinoplanes; species Actinoplanes globisporus. The sequence continues at coordinate 57,810 of NZ_KB903302.1, read as the reverse complement.
AACGACGAGGGCCAGCTCCCGATCCGGAAGATGCGCTCCACCCTGACGCGCCTTCCGCGAAATCTGACCGGTAAGGACGTCAACGCCCTCGACAAGCGCCTCGGCGCCCTGATGGCCCGCCCGCAGATGCCCAAGGGCGCGATCCCCAAGAACATGCGGCCCGCGAAAGGCGCGTTCCGCCAGCAGCGCCAACGCTGAAAGATCAAAACCAGCCAGATTTCGTACGAGGCGAGCGACGCCCGCCGGAAGATCCCCGTCCCTGCCTGCCGGGCTACTTCGGGGCGCTCTGGACCATGACGGAGCCGGCGACCCGGTCGTGCAGTCCCCGACCGTCCCCATCGGAGATCACGGCCGGGATGACCAGGGCCAGCAGAACGGCCCGCAGCGCCGCCCGCGGGAGTCCGAGCGCCCCGCCGTCCGCCATGGAGACGCAGCGGATCCGCACCACCGCCATGCCGAGCGTCTGTCCGAAAAGGCCGACGAAGAACGCGTGGGCCAGCACGAACACAGCGAGCTGCGGCCACGGGTTCCGAGCGAGGCTGTCGACCAGGAAACTGGCGACCAGCGTGGCCGCGGCCCAGTCGATCAGCAGCGCCACGAGCCGCCGCCCGAACGAGGCCACCTGGGTCTGGCTGAGATCGAGGGCGGGCGGCTTCGGGTCCCTGGTGGTGGCCATGATGTCCAGCGTAACCGGGCAGGTTTCGGCGACCGGGCACGCGGGCGGCGGTCACCGCGATAGCCTCGCCTGGGTCGCGGCGTGCCCGCCCACTCCGTAACACGACGGAAACAATAGGGATACGCCTGGGCAACTCCGTACCCATAGCGTCGCGACCAGCCTAGCCACGCGGCGGATCCACGCCGCCCGGTATCGAAATCATGTGCCAGGAGGACGTGTTGTTCGCCAATCCCGAGGAACTCCTGCGATACCTCAAGGACGAGGACGTCAAGTTCGTCGACGTACGCTTCTGCGACCTGCCCGGTGTTATGCAGCACTTCAACACCCCGGTCGAGTCGTTCGACGACAGTGTCATCACCGACGGCCTCGCCTTCGACGGTTCTTCCATCCGAGGGTTCCAGGCCATCCACGAGTCCGACATGATGTTGCTGCCGGACGTCACCACCGCCTTCATCGACCCGTTCCGGGCGCAGAAGACGCTGGCGCTGAACTTCTTCATCCACGACCCGTTCACCCGCGAGGCCTACTCGCGTGACCCGCGGAACGTGGCCAAGAAGGCCGAGACGTACCTGGCCTCCAGCGGCATCGCCGACACCGCGTACTTCGGCGCCGAGGCGGAGTTCTACATCTTCGACTCGATCCGCCACGAGACCGGCCCCAACCAGGCCTTCTACTACATCGACTCGGTCGAGGGCGCCTGGAACTCGGGCCGCGAGGAGGAAGGCGGCAACCGCGGCTACAAGACCGCGTACAAGGGCGGCTACTTCCCGGTGGCCCCGCTCGACCACTACTCCGACCTGCGCGACTCCATGGTCCGCCGGCTGATCGACGCCGGCTTCACGGTCGAGCGCTCGCACCACGAGGTCGGCACCGCGGGCCAGGCCGAGATCAACTACAAGTTCTCGACGCTGCTGCACGCCGGCGACCAGATGCAGCTGTTCAAGTACATCATCAAGAACACCGCCTGGGAGCACGGCAAGACCGCGACCTTCATGCCCAAGCCGCTCTTCGGCGACAACGGCTCCGGCATGCACACCCACCAGAGCCTCTGGCTGGGCGGCGAGCCGCTGTTCTACGACGAAACCGGCTACGCGGGCCTTTCGGACACGGCCCGCTGGTACATCGGCGGCCTCCTGCACCACGCGCCGAGCCTGCTCGCCTTCACCAACCCGACGGTCAACTCGTACCGCCGTCTGGTCCCCGGCTTCGAGGCCCCGGTCAACCTGGTCTACTCCCAGCGCAACCGCTCCGCCTGCACCCGCATCCCGGTGACGGGAAGCAACCCGAAGGCCAAGCGAGTCGAGTTCCGCGTCCCCGACCCGTCGAGCAACCCCTACCTGTCGTTCGCCGCCCAGATGATGGCCGGCCTCGACGGCATCAAGAACAAGATCGAGCCCCCGGCCCCGATCGACAAGGACCTCTACGACCTCCCGCCCGAGGAGTGGGGCACCGTCAAGCAGGTCCCCGGCTCCCTTGACGCGGTCCTCACCTCCCTCGAGTCCGACCACGAGTTCCTGACCGCAGGCGGCGTCTTCACCGACGACCTCATCTCCACCTGGATCGACTGGAAGCGGGCAAACGAAATCGACCCGGTCCGCCTCCGCCCCACCCCCCACGAGTTCGAGATGTACTACAACGTCTAGGCCTGATCATGGTCACGACCAGCGGTTCCACCTGCTGATCTGATCTTGGGCCCACTTTGGGCCCAGACTCGGGAACGGCGGTCATGCTCGGCTCCCAGCCGGGGTGGCCGCCGTTTCACGTCCCCCAAGCGCCCCGTCGACCAGCGACCGTGTGCGGTCGAGGACGTCGGGCCACTCGTGCACGTACTCGTTGAGTGTCACCGTCGGGGTGGAGTGTCCGAGCGCCAGCTGTACCGTCTTGACGCTCGCCCCGGCATGGATCAGCAGGGTCGCGTAGTAGTGCCGCAGACCGTGGAAACCCCACCGCATCGGCAGCCCGACCTTGGCCCGCACGGGCGTCCATGTGCGCGAGAAGGTCGATGCCAGTACCGGATCTCCGTCCGCGTTTCGGAACACCAGCGCGGCCGGACGGCGGATCGGCCGACGAGGGTCGGTGTCGTCGTCGACCTCCACCGGATCGTGAACGGTCTTCAAGTGCTCCCGGAGCGCCGACGCCACCACCTCGGGCAGCTCTACCGTCCGGACACTGGTCTTCGTCTTGGGCTGCCCGAGGTAAACCGGGCGGCCCTTGTGCGATTTGAGCTGCTGCCGTACGGACAGCTCGGCTCGTTCGAAGTCGATGTCCTCCACCTCCAGGCCGAGCACCTCACCCAGCCGCAGCCCGCATCCAGCGGCCACGTAGACGGCCGCCGACAAACGGCCCGGCAAGAGCTGAGCTAACCGATGCACCTGCGCAGGCGACGGGATGACTCGCTTGCCCCGGTCAATCGCGGGTAGCCGGATGTCGACGCAGGGCGAGCTGGCGATGATCCGGTCCCGCGCGGCCGAGGCGAACATGGCGTTCAGGTAGCCGTACACCACGCGCAGCGTGGTCGGGGCGAGCACGAGGCTCCGGTCCCGCACCCACGCCTGAATCTTGCTTGGGCGGACCTGTCCGACCTGGAGGTGTCCGAGGCCCGGCACGATGTGCAGTCGGATGGCATGCTCGACGCGAATCGCGGTGCTGTCGATATGTAGCTGGCCGATCCGCCACTGTTCGGCGAGGCTGGCAACGGTGATCCGGCCCGCCCGGTCGTCGATGTACTGACCCCGGCTGAGGTCGGCCCGCACGTTCGCGTCAAAGCGCTCTGCGTCGGTCTTCCGGTCGAAGAGTTGCTCTCGGCTCTCGCCCCGATCGTCCACCCAGCGCACACGCCAGCGCCTGCCGCGCCCGTGCCGCTTGGAGGGCAGACGAGTGCCGTCCGGCCCACGTTCCTTGAGGTACCACCGGTCGTCAACGGGCATCAGGAACACCTCCGGACCCAGGCGCGGACCTCGGCGGGGTCGTAGAGCACGTGCCGACCGACCCTGTGCGACGGCGGTCCGACACGGCGGTGCCGCCACTGGTAGAGCGTGCCTTTCGATTTGCGGAGGAAGGCGGCGGCTTCCTCGATCGACCACAGGTTTTCGACCTCGGTTGTGTTGGTCATCCGGGGGGCACCTCCTTCGGAGTGACGGTGACGTAGAAGCGGAGCTCGTGGGCGTAGCTGGCAGGGCGAGTGCTGGTTCGGCAGACTGCCCGATCGCCGAAGTTTTCGGTGAGGTACTGGAGTAGTTGGGGCTTCTGTGCGGTCACGACATCGGCAGGGCCGATGATCCGGACCGCGAGCAGAGGCCTCGGTCGGGTAGGCATAGCGTTCGGGTCCTTCCAGGAATCGGGTTGAGAGGCACGTAGGCGGAGCAGAATGGGCCGAGGGTGCTTGCACCTAGCGCTGTGGAGTTGTCAAAGAACGCCGTCAAGGCGGGCCTGACGGTGGATCGCGGGTCAGGCCGCCGTGGTGGTGAGATACTCGCGGGCGGCCTGTTGGTGCTCCCGGGCCATCGCGGCGGAGGTGTTGGCGAGCATCGCGTCAGCGTTGGTGCGCCAGCCGGAGCCGACGAACTGCAGGAAGTTGACGATCAGCGTCGTGGGTTCCTGCGCTGTCCCGGTCGCCTCGGGGCCGGCCGATTGGTGGCGGCGGAAGACGACACGGTTGTCCCGGAGCATGGTGAAGGTGATCGAGTAGCGGCGGGACTTGGTCAGGAAGTGGCCGCCGAAGCCGAGCATGTGCGCCCACCGGCGTAGTCGCTCGAACCGTCCGGGATCGGCCTTGACGACGGCCGCGCGTCGCTCGACGCAGGCCGGGCAGGTGTCGTGGTGGGGGCACAGGGCGGCCGGGCACCGCCAGGTGGCGTCGGCGAGTTGCCAGCAGGCGTCGACAAGCCGTTCGGTGTGGCTACCCGCCGGATCGGCGTACACGTCGATGGTGTCCTTGGTCAGCCGGGCCGAGGTGTGGCCGGTGACCTCGGTCGACTTGGTGGCGTACTTCGCCAGGTACGCGGCTATCTGGCCGTCGGTGACGTCCCCTTCAGCGGCCACGGTGATCACCTTGGTCAGGATCTGGTCACCCCAGCCGATGTACCAGCCGCCCGGCCGGGCCGGATGAGCGGCGGTGACGAACCCGGTCGTGGCGGTGGCGTGGTCGATAGCGGCGACCAGGTCGTGCGCGTCGATCCCCGCCGGGGGCGGGACGATCGCCGTAGGGTCGGCCGGGTCGACGCCGTCGAGGCGGATGATCGCGTGCAGGTGCACCGCTCCCCGGCGTTGCATCTCGGCAGCACAGCCGAACTGCATACGGACCGGGGGCCGCTTCACGATCCGGCCGTCAGCGGAAATCGTTGGCACGTACGGGATTCCGCGTTCGCGACAGAGCCGCCACATGTACCGGTTGACCGCGATCGTGGTCCGCCGCCACAGCTCCTTGGCGTTCAGGTTCCACACCGCCTGGGTGCCGTACGGGTAGCAGTCCATGCACAGGGGCGCACCGAGCCGGGGATCGTCGGCGGCGTGGCGTGCGAAGCAGACCAGCCGGACCCCGTGCGAGCAGACCGCGATCCTCCGGCGGGCATGGCAGGGTTCGGGGCGGCAGTCGCAGTCCCGGCGCCGGGCACAGGTGTGCCGCTCAACCCGGCGGGTGTGGACCTCACCGAACGAGGGGGCCGTCAAGGTCGGGAAAACCGCCGGGTGCTGCGCAACCTCGTCCGGCACGCCCTTGCCACCGACCAGCCCGGCCCGCACGATCTGGTAGGCGTCGCGCTGGTAGAGCTTCGAGCACGACGGGCACACCGACTCGCGGCGGTTGCCACAAGGTTTGTAGATGACCCCGTCCGGCATGTCCGCGGTGGAGCGTTCGGCCAGTAGTCGGCCGGTGGCGGCTTCGATGGTGGCGATGGTTCCAACCAGCCGAACCGGCCGCGTGCACGCGGACGCGGGCTTGACGTGCGCGAGCCAGGCTTCGTAGTCCGGGCGGGCGGCCCGGGCGACGGCCTGTTGGCGCAGGTCGGTGGAGCGTCGCCACCAGGCCGGGACGGTGGGCGGTTCGGCGCAGGCCGCAGCGCCCGAGCGGGTGGGCTCGGGTGCCACGGGAAGCGTCGATAGGGTCACGCGGGAACCTCGGGGTTGCGGGCGGCTTGGCGGCGGGCGGCCAGGAGCGCGCCGAGGCCGCGCAGGTCGATGTGCTGGGCTCCCAGCTCGATCGCGCGGGTGCGGAGGCGGTCGACGACGTCGTAGTGCCAGTGGACGCAGGTTTCGGGTGTGTCGAGGCCGCTCTTGCATCCGATCTGGAACCACGACCGCTTCAGTCCGAGCTGGGCGGCGAACGCATGGAGCTCTTCTTGGGTGTCGGCGGTCAGGTGAGACCAGCGGCCTCGAATACGCCCGACGGTTGCGGGAATGCGGGCGTTGTCGACGTAGACGGTCACGGTTGGGTTCTCCTTGTTGGAAGCGGGGTCCGGCTGCGCGCCGGGGGCCGTACCCGAAGCGGTTGCTTCGGGTACGACGCTCAACGTGGAGACGGTCACCGGCTGGCCTTCACAGGTGTGCCGTTGACGGCCGGGATTTCTGTGGTGGGGCTGTCCGGATCGAGGTCGAGGACCTTGAGGGCCTGGGCGGCCTGGTCGGAGTTCACCCGCAGGCGGGCGGCGAGTTGTCCTGCGGTGATCGGGGTGCCGTGTTCGGTGCGGTACTGCGTGGCGGTCTCGCGGGCCTTGGCCATCAGGGCCGGGTCGACGGCGTAGGGCAGGGGCAGCTGTGCAGGCTCCGGCTCGGTGACAGGAATGTCGGCGGCGGGAGCGGCCAGCGGTCGTGCCGTGGTCGTCGGCTCGGTCTTGCGGGATGTCGGTCGCGGGTGGCCGGCAGTGGCCGTCCGGGTGGCGGTCGATCGCAGCGGGATCGTCGTCGGGCTTGGGGTGACCCGATCGGCCACGACGGCCGGGGTCGGGACATCGGTACGGGCAGCGGTCACGGGTTCCGGCGTCGCCGGGGCTGTGGTCGGCTGCGGTGCGTCAGCCGCCGTCGGCGGCGTGGTAGGCGTCGGGACGGCGGGCGGGGTCGGGGCCGGGACCTCGGTGAGGTCCGGGACGGCCGGGGTGGGTAGGGACGTGTTGGTGTGCTGGTGTTGGCTGGTGGCGATGATCGCGCCGGTGGCCATCACCATGAGCCCGTCGACTGCGAGCGGGCCGAGGATGCACACGATGGGTTCCTCGCCGTAGTAGGCGAGCAGCCCGGACAGGTGCCGGTAGGACACCAGGGCAGCAACCAGCGCAACCGGGGCGAGGCCACCCCAGCGCAGCAGCTGCCAGCGCCAGCCGTCGGGCCACGCCACGCGGGCAAAGATCTCGACGGCGCCGAACAGGAAGACCGGCCAGACGATCGCGCCGACCACGGCACCCGGCTTGGGTGCCCAGTCGGCCGGGGCTGCGGCCGGGGGTACGTAGGAGTGGGCGATGTTCGCGGCGATCGAGACGAGACCGCCGAGCGCGGCGAACGTGTATGCCCAGCCACGGCCGGAGGCGGTTGCGGTCCTCATGCCGTCACCGTCCAGCCGGACAGCAGGCCTTCCACGACGGTCACGACCGCCGGGAAGGTGAGTTGGCCGGGCACCCGGACGACAACGTCGGTGTTGTCGTCGGTGAACTGGTTCGGGAAGTGGATCTCCACTTCCGGGGTGTCGTAGTGAATGGAGATCGGCCCGGTCGTGACGATCCGGTCGCCGTCGTAGGCGACGGTGTTCTTAGGCCAGACCGCCCGCAGGTACCGGTGGAGCGAGTCAGCGCAGAACCGCCGGTAGGCGGCCAGCCGCGCGTCGTCCAGTGCACGAGAGATCATTGGGCCGGGTCCTTTCCGTTGAGGTCGAACAGGGTCGATCTCGGGTCCGGGCTCGGCAGGACGGACGCCGACTGCCGGACCGCTGCCCGCAAGCGGGCGGTAACGGGTGCGTGCAGATCGGCGTGCTGATCGCCAGACAGGACCGCGAGGGCGGTCTTGTCTTCGTGCCGCCGCCGGTACAGCAGTGGGCGGACGGTGGCGAGGGTGGGGCATTCGGCTACCCGGTCGGGGTAGGCGTAGCCGCAACCCGGGCAGCGGGAGGCTGGCGGGTTACCGGGGTAGTGGTCGGCGTATACCTGCGCGAGGGTCGCCACGGTCACGCCCATGCCGGACTCGAGCAGCCGGCGGTCGAGGGCGTCGCGGGTGGAGGGCTCGCCGAAGCGCTGTTGCGCGCCCTGCTTGGTGATGCCAAGCCGGTCGGCGATCTCCTGCCAGGAATACTTGTAGGGCTTGCCGTGCAGGCCCTGCACCGCGGCCCGGGCCAGGGCGTCCAGCTCGGTGGACAGGCTGACCAGGGCTCGCAGGTTCTCAATGTCACCGTCGGCGACGCGGCGGGCGTAGGCCCGCAGGATGCGCCGCGCGAACGCGTCGAACTGTGTGGTTTCGGTGTGCCGCTTGGCCCGCTTACGGGGTTTTGGCGTCAAGGCGGGCTTGACGGTGTTCTTGCTCATTCGGGCTCACCGTCCTGCCCGTCGCGCCAGGCGGCGGGGTTGGCGGTGTGCTCGAACGTGTCGCAGAGCTCGCAGTACCCGACGAGGTCCTCGCCGGGCTGCCCGTCGGGGTCGGCCCAGATGCCGCTGGGGGTGAGCAGGCGTGCCCGCTCGGCCAGCCACTGGTCCAGCCCGTAGGTGTCGGAGACGATCCGCAGGGTGTCGATCAGGTCGTCGGCCGGTCGGCTGGCCGCGTCCCGCAGCACGCGGGTGACGTCCTCGACCCGGCGGCCGGGGGCGTCGTTGAACTCGTACGACTCGGAGCCGTCCTCGGCCAGCAGGTACCGGTCGAGGTGCAGCACGGCCTCTTCGAAGTCGAGGAAGCCCGGGTCGTCGAAGTGCTGCGCCGGTGCCTCGCACGGTCCGCCGTAGCAGACCATCGCGATTGCGCCGACCATGTCGGCCGGGGGTGTGAACACTCCCGTGGTGCCGTCGTAGTAGGCGCCCTGGATCCAGCCGTGCCGTTCCAGGTAACGCGCCGCCGACGACAGCACCCAGGCAGCGTTGCCGGGTGCCGCACCAGCCGGGGCCGGCTCGACGGTTCCGGTTGCGGTCTCGCCCGGGTGCGCCGCGACGAACGCGACGCAGGACGGGCACAGCATTTCCGACCACGAGTACCAGCCCAGCATCGGATCGCCGCAGTTGCGGCACACGTCGGCCCGCTCGGCCTCAGCGCACATGCCGCACAACGGATCGATGGACGGGCCGAAGGTGTAGGTACTCCCGCAGCCCGTGCAACTCTCGTAGCGGCACGGCTCGTCGGCGTCGTGCGGGACGTCGCATCCGTCGTCGACGATGACGTCGGCTGGCTTCGGCTGCGACAACGTTCCCCCGCTGGGCGCGGCGATCACGTACCCGGCTGAGGCGCTTCCCGTCGGGTAGCGGGTCGGCTGAGCCTCGGCGGTGTGCTCGGCCTCGGCCAGTGCCTGGAGGCCGTGCTCAGTGATGTCGAAACGGTCCTCGGCGTCGCCGAAGTAGCCCGCCAGGCGGCGGACCAGCTTGAAGATGCCGCCACGGGTGACCGTGCCGAACAGGGTCGGTTCGGGCGAGGCGGGTTCAGGAGTAGTGCTCTCCTGGTCGTGGGTAGGGTTCATCGTGCCGACTCCTTCCGTCAGGCAGGGGTTTGGTGGGTAGGGCGGCGGCACCAGTTCGCTTTGGTCGGTGGACCTGGTGTCGTCCGCTCGGACCGGGGTCCGTGGGTTGTTGCTGCTGGTCAGTGCATGTGCTGCACGATGGTGACGCAGCGGTGACCGCCGACCGCGAGTCCGCTGACCAGCAGCAGAACCACGGGCATAGCGAGGGCACCGAGGCCGAGCGCGGCCAGGTGCTGCCAGATCAGCCAGCCGCCGATGAAGATCGCGGCCAGGAAGACCAGGCCGACCACCAGGCCGAAACCGGTGTAGAAGCGGCGGAACTTCTTGTCCCGCTCCTTAATCTCGGCCTGCCGGTCCTTCCAGCGCAGGTACAGCTCGGTGTTCTTCTGCTGCTGCTTGATGATCTCGGCCGGGTTCAGCAGCCCGTACCGGGTGAGGTCGGACTGCATGGCCGGGTCGACGTAGTGCACGACCCGCACCGGCTGGATCGGCTGGACGGGGAGATTGCGTCGGGCCATCAGAACGGCCCTCCTTCCACTGTGGATCGGTTGTCCGCCCGGACGTTCCGGGAGGCTTGTTGGGCGCTCACGCCGCTGGCGGGACCGACCGCAGCACACGACTGACGGCCTTCTCGGTCGCGGCGGTGGCGCGCAGGGTGGCCGCGTAGGCGGCGATGGCCGCGCAGGTGCGGTCATCCAGGTAGGCGACTTTGAGTAGTTCCGGGCTGCCGTTCTCGGCGATCAGCAGACCCGCGCCGGGGTTGTTCGGGCTGATCGCGTTCGCCGACCAGCCCTTCGCCACCCAGCCGTGTCCCAGGACGATGTCCGACGAGCTGTCGTTCGTGCACCGTCCCGCGAACCGCCACGCGAACAGGTCGCGTAGATCGGTGTCGATGATTTTCGAGCTGGGCCGCTGGGTGGCAGCGGCAACGATCAGGCCGATCGCTCGGCCCCGGGCGACCAGATCGCGCAGCAGCAGGTTGAACTCTTCCTTCTGCTGCTTGGTGCCGACCGTGGCTGAGAAGTAGGCAATCTCGTCGATAGCCAGCAGGATCGCGGTGAACACGTCCCCCGGGATGATCTTCCGGCGTTCGCATTCCTCCAGGTAGTCATACCGGCGGTCCATCAGGATCTGCAGCCGCTTGAGCAGCTTCAACGCCTGCTCGATGTTCGGGCCGACGAAGACATCCGCGCATTTACGCCATTGCCCCAGCTCGACGCGCTTTCCGTCGAGTAGCATCAGCCGGCAATCCAGCGACAAGGCCGCGTGCGCAACGATGCCGTTGAGCAGACCCGACTTACCCGATCCGGGCTCGCCGCCGATCAGGATGTTGCGCTCGATCAGCGGCACCCGCTTCGGTTGACCGAATTCGTCAATCCCGAAGTACACCGGGTCGAAGATGCTCAGCGCCGGGCCGAGCTCCACAACGTCGGAGCCGTTGTCAGCGACCAGGACAGGCGACACGAGTCACGCCCCCTCAGCCCGCCGACGCGGGAGCCGGGGCCGAGGCCGGGGCGATGTCCCACGGGTTGTCAGGCGCGGTGTCCGGGGCGAACCCGTCACCGGCCTTGGTGGCCCGGGACATCCGCTTGACTTTGGCCTCGGCGAACCGCAGCGAGGGGCCGATCTCGTCGACCTCCAGGCCGTACGCGGACCGCTTCTCACCCTCCGAGGTCTCCCACCGCGACAGCCGCAGCCGTCCGGAGACGATGACCCGGGTGCCCTTGGTCAGGGACTCGGCGATGTGCTCGGCCATGTCCCGCCAGGCGGTGCAGTTCAGGAACAGCGGGTCGCCGTCCTTCCACTGCCCCGACTCACGGTCGAGAGTGCGCGGCGTGGACGCGATGGTGAACTTCACCTGGCCCGTGCCGTTGGACAGGAACCGCAGTTCCGGGTCGTTGGTCAGGTTCCCGACGACCGTGATCACAGTTTCTCCAGCCATCTCACTTCTCCTTGTCTGTGATGGCTCCGTTCGGGCGGAACGCCGTCTGGCGCGCCCGGTGCAGGCACATCCACAGCCGATCCAGGTCGGCGATCCAGATGTGCAGGGCAGAATCCGTGCAGACACGGACCTCGCCCCAACCCAGGTATCCGGTCGGACCGACCCAGATATCAGGTTGTCCAGTGGTTCCGGACCCGTTCGCCGAACTCATCGACGACCGCCGCGCGGCGGTTCGGGTGCCGGGTCTTCGATGTCGGCCAGCTCCAGGCCGACCGGCGGCACGGCCGGTGACACCGGCACGTTCGACTCCGCCTCCTTGTTGTTGCGCAGGCTCGGGATCAGCAGCGCCAGCGGCGACTCCACCCGACCGGTCAGAGGGTCACGGCGGGCGATGTCGACGCGCAGCAGCGCGGCGTACCGCTCCGACGCGCCGGTGAGCCGGACCTGCTTTGCGATACACGCCACCGCGATCCCGGGAGCCTTGCCGTCCAGGTCCTCCAGCGCGAAGCCGGTTCGCAGCCACAGCCACACCCGCTCACCGGCGAGCGTCGGACGCGCCCACAACACCAGCGGCAACGCCACCGGACGCGACCCGGTCGTGCGCACCTGCGAGCGGACCAGCGTCGCGAAACACAGCCGCAGCCGGTGACGAACCACCAGACACCACGACCACGCCCACACGCACCGGCGCGAACGACCCGGCACGAACACGCCAGCAGCCGCCACGAGCAGGACCGCCAGGGCGATCCACCACACCGTCAGGTGCGCCAGTACAACCCAGCCGCCGACCACAAGCACCGCAGCCGTGATCTCGATCGACCACCACCACAGCACCCGCAGCACCGGCCAGACCCGCACCAGCACCCACGCCACCAGCGCGAACGCCACACCAGTCAGCGCGCCCAGCGCCACCGCCAGCAACAGCCGGCAAAACACGCTCGCCGTCGCCGTCACCAGCGCATCCGACGCCAGACCCACGACGATCGCCGCGAGCCGAGCCCGACGGGCATACCACTGCGACACTGGCGGCTCCACGATCGCCACCGAGCCGATGGGCTGCTTACTGAACAAGCCTTGTTCCATCGATGCACCCCCTTCTCTCGTAACTGGAATATACCACTCAGTGGCAAGTGGCATATGCCAATCTGGAAGCAGGGAGGCCAGTCGTGACGCCGCCGAGCCTCAGGCTTCGATCGGGTACTCCTGTTCGACGCTCCACATGTCCGGCGGGTATACGGACTCGGCGTACTCAATGATCTGATCGTCGGTTCCGAAGACCGAGTGTCGATAGACGAGCACCGCCGCCCCGCTCGCTGGTAACCCAAGGAGGTCGGCCTCGTCCGATGTCGCGAGACGAGCGGCCACCCGGTCCTTTGCGTAGGACGCGATCCGGCCAGTCACAGACTCCACGTATCGCACACTGCCGATTCCGCCCAGCGAGACGGGCTCCAGCAGCCGTGGCGCGTTGTCTGCCAGCGATGCCGGCCACCACGATGTTGCGATCTCAGCCGGGCCGAGATTCACGCGAGATATCAAGCGTCGTCGCGTCATCGCCTCTGCGGGCTGCTCAAGCCCGAGCGCCTCGGCGACGTGGTCGGGAGCGGCCACAATCCCAGTCCTCAGGATCTCCATGGACTCATCTGGCGCGTACTGCGCACCTTGGGCCCGGTACCGGTGGTACCTATGCGCCGCTCGACGGTGGGCCCTGACATCGCGGACGCGGGTACCAGAGCCCTGACGAGACTCGATCAGACCCTCTCGACGTAGAGCCTCTAACGCCTTCGTGGCGGTCGGCCGGGCCACCTTCCAGTCAGCCGCGATCTTCCGTTCGCTGTCCACCTCAGCGCCGGGAGCCAGATCCCCCCTGAGGATTCGGTCTCGAAGATCCGCGGCAATCTGAAGGTACTTGGGAAGGACAACCTTGATTTCGGGCATTCTGCGCAATCTGTGTAGGCGTTTGGCATAGGCCACTGGCCACCTCCACCATATCGCGTACCGTGGGAGGCATGAGTGTCACGCTGCAGGTGGCGGCGGGCGGCGGAGGCGATGCCCTGGCCGCCCTCATGATCGGCAGGACGCTCGACCCCGGCAGCGCACATGACCAGGTCGTAGCTAGCTACTCGTGGGACCGCTACATCATCGACCCCACGCCCGGCCCACGCCGGGTAAGCGACTTCACTGGCCTGGCCCGCCGGGCGGAGCACGTCTGGGAGGTTACTCCGCAGAGCCAGCTACTCACCGGTGGGAGATCCGGCCTAACGATTCTCGCCCAGCAGACGGACGCGCGCTTCTTTCTTCTTGACCCGTTCGATGGGGCGGCCGGGCTACGCAAGCAGATCGAGGCCTTGGCGTGCTACATCTCCGCCGCCTCCGTGGTGCTTACCGACGTTGGCGGCGACATCGCCGCCAAGGGCGACGAGCCCGAACTCTCCAGCCCACTCGCGGATTCCCTCGTGCTATCGGCAGTTGCGGGTTTGCCGGGACAAGCCACGGTCGTCGTCGCCGGCCCAGGCCTGGACGGCGAGCTTCCGCAAACGGTGGTCAGGGCGTACATGGAAGACGCCGGAGCGCGCCATTCTCGAGTCGCGTCCGGCGACGCCAAGAATTTCAGGGCCGCGCTCGACCGCCATCCGTCGGAAGCCACGGCCCTGCTGGCAGCAGCGGCCATCGGAATCGAGGGCGAAGCGGAGATCCGAGACAGCGCCGCGCTCGTTCCGCTCGACGCAGCCAGCGCCGACCTGCTGGTCGCAGACTGTCACCGGGTCAATAGCGTCAGCCGCGTCGCCCAAGCCGTAGCCAGCTCACGCACCTTTGAAGAGGCCGAGCAACTAACCCGCGAGGTGTGCCGCAAGACAGAGCTCGACCACGAGCGGACGAAGGCCGCTGCCCTGCTCCGCACGCCCTACGACAAGCCCGACGTCCACGAAATCCGCAGCCGCATTGCTGCACACAGGACCAAGGCAGCCGCACGCGGTGCCACGCTCATCAGCCTGCGTCGACTTACCGAAATCGGCGGACTCCGCACCTACGACCCCGAGCTAATCCGACGCATCGTGGGATCGCTGGCCTACGACGACGTGCCACTCTGCCGCGTCTGATAGCTGCAACGTCCACCGGTTGCACCCCGGGCACCACAAGCACATGCAGCGGCGGTAGCCAGCCTTCTAGGCGATGACTTCGCCTCCGTCGATCCGCCGCTTGCGAGCCGAACGCGATCGGCCTCAGGACCCCTCGCTTGTAAGTCCTGGGCGGCCCGTCTGGCGCAGTCTGTCTGCGGTTGGATCGGTTGCTGCACTTCGCTGCTGTATAGCAGTCGCGCGCGGGCCTCTGCCAGACTCCCACATTGCCAGGGGGCGCTAACTCAAGGGCCGCTGAGCCGCGTGTTGCCCGCTTGCTCGCCCGTCTAGAGTAGGGTCCAATACTCGTACAGATATCCCAACACGGCGAACGGCACGAACGTGGATATTGGAAACTCAATAAACGTCTTGGAAAATGCACTTCGAGATCTCGCCGAGGCACTGCTGCGCAAGAAGCATGGCGACAAGTGGTCCGAGCACCTCGGAGTATCAGAAGAGCGCCAGGCGGTATGGCAGGAAAGAATGGAGGAGGAGCCCAAAAAGAGGCCGGGTGGGCAGGCAGACAACCGACCACTCTACTACTCGGACTTCTACGACATCCTTCAGATCATCCGAAAGAATTGGGACATCGGCTTCAAGGATTGCTTTAAGGATAGGAAGCGATTCGATACCTACGTTGATCGCCTCGCAGCATTCCGAAATCCCGATGCGCATTCTCGCTCACTTCTGCCATTTGAGGAACACCTTGTCATCGGGATGACAGGAGAGCTGAGACAGGAAATTACGGTCTTCTTATCGGAAGGTTCAGGCGGCACCGAGCGGGAGTACTTCCCTCGAATTGAGGAGGTAATAGATAGTTTTGGAAACCGCGGGAACGATGGCCAACTCGTGCAATCAGGGCTGACTCTGCGCGTAGGTGATTCGGTTCAGTTCTCTGGCCGAGCTTGGGATCCTGATGGCGATGACCTTGCGTGGAAAGTAGTGGTTTACGGTACCCCTGCGAGCCGACATACCCCAACAACGGGAGTCGACAACACTTTTGAGTGGGAATGGCTTGTGACGGCAGAGCATATTCGCGAGAGCTGCTTTTTGGAGTTCTCCGTCATTTCCACCAAGGATTACCATAAGCATGCCGGTCATGACGGCCAAGTTACCTTCGCGTATACCATCCTTCCTCCCTACCGCGCGTAGCTAGAGGAGAAGCAAGCTCACGGAACGTCAGGGCAGCGTAGGCCTGGTGGTCATCGCCCGGGGCTGGGCCGGAGTCTTGTCGGGGGGCGTCAAGTCCTGGTTGACAGCAACGGGTGGTGACGACGAGTCGGTGCCGGGGCGGCGGTGCGCGACCTGATGAGGGCAGGCCACCGGCCTGCCCTTCGACCAACTGCCCGAGGGCCGTAGAGGCTCCGAGGTCAAGGGCGGCCCTTGGGCCGTCGCTTGCGACGCGAAGCGCCCTTGAGCTTGGAGGAGCGGCCCGGCACAATGCGCGCCGCCTGGCCCGGTGTCCGACGGCCGTGGTGCGCGTCGCCAGCTGGCCGCGTCATCTGTTCGCGTCGCCCAGGCCGTGCAGGTTGGCCGCCGAGCAATCCCAACACCCCTGTCCACGCTCTGGCAGTCTTCGGCAGGCCAGCCTACCGCTTTTCCACGCCAGCCGGCGGGCTGCCTGCGTGCACGGGCCAAAGCGACAGCGCCGGCACGGGCATGCGCCCTGACGGCGGCGTGAGCGGCCCGTTTCGGGCCGCCTTGAACTCGTACAGAAAGTTTGAACAACCGGACCAGCCGGTGAGAACTTTCTCTACATCTTCAAGGCGCGGCTACGGGGATCGGCGCTGCCGCCTTCGGCTCCGCGCCGACCCCGGCCGCGCAGATCCGACGATTCCTCCAGACAGGGCGAAGCCCCGACCTTCTTTGTGCCGATGGTCGGGGCTTCGCGCAAATCAGAGGAAGAAGTGCTTGACGGTCTCCCAGATCACCTGAGCCGCGACGCGGAGCGTGAGCTCGCGTGCGAGCTTCTCGGCGCGGGGCAGGTGCTCACGGACCTTCTCCTTGAGCTGGGCACGGCTGAGCATGTCGGCTCCTCAGCGCTTTCGCCTGACGCCCGGCAGGCGAAATCACGCGGGAGGTGACCACGGGGCGTGATCGCCCCAGAGCAGAGCCAATGCAGATCAGCACCGCCAACAAGCCCAGCGAGGCGATCAGGAGTTCCGATTCCCGAATCAGCGCGGCCGACATACAAACACCGTAGACCGTGCCCGCAAGTCGAACTGTTGCTCTAACGGGCAGCGCCTCCGACGGGCAGGTTCTCCGACCCTGCACCGGGGAAGGCCTCCGGCGGCCAGGGCTGCCAGCCCTGGACCTGGACGGCTCAGGGATGCCCGGCGGGGTAACCATCGCACACCGGGAGGCAGCCAGCGCCTGCCTGGTCCAGGTCGTTCGTCCAGTGGGGCGCTCCACCTGGACCAGGCAGGCGCGGCCCGGCGGGGCGGAGCCTGCGCGACGGGATGCCCGCTCAAGTAGGGGACCCCTTCCCTTGGGAAAAATCTGGGAGACGATCTTGCGATGAATCGCCACCACCGCTTGCCCAAGCCGAGGCAGGCTAAGGCCACTACCAGTGCGGATAGCCATACGTTGACGTAGCTCGCCAGACCCGACTTAGTTGACACGTAAGAGGTTGTCGGCTCGGCCATCCGGATCGGCGCACTGCCCAGCCTCCGGCGGCCGGGGCCGGCTGCCCCGGACCCCGCACCCAGGGCATGCCTCCGGCGGGCACTCAGGGAAGAGACTTCCCGGCACGCGCCGGAGGCAATCAGACCGCGCGCCCGGGGGCAAGCGGTGGAGCGTGCTTGCCCCCGACCACCCGGCCCGATTGGGCTGCGCCCGCGCGACGGGAAGCCTCTTGGGCCCCTGATTTGGGTAAAGATCATCCGGCCCAGACTTGGCCCAACCCAGCCCGGAAGACAGTGTGAAACGACGGCAATCAATAGCAACCGTCGCCGCAGGCCAACCGCCATTTGCAGCGTGTATGCCCAGGTGACCGCTACCCCGCGTTTGGTTCGAGATGTACTACAACGTCTGATACCAGACCTAAGAACGGCGGCCACCCAAGGCGTGGCCGCCGTTTCGTGTTACCCGGCATGATTCGGCATTCCGTGGGATGCACTCCGCCTGATCACCCTGGCAGGGTGAGTCCATGTCAGACGCCGCCCCCGCCTACCTCGCCGGGCTGGAGCCGGGGCAGGCGGAGATGCTCGCCCAGGTCAACGCGCCCGGGCTGAAGGCGTTGCGCCGCTACCTGGATGCCGGGGAGGCCGTGGCCTTCCTGGGCGCGGGGGCATCGGCGCCGCTGTACCCACTCTGGTCGGCGGCGATCGGTGAGTTGGTGGACGCGGCGGCGCATCGGCTGAGCCCCAGCCAGGCGGCCACCTGCCGGGCGCTCGCGGCGAAGGCGCCCGAGGAAGTGGTGGAGATCCTGCGGCGGCAGCTGGGGCCGCCCAAGTTCCGGGAGGCGTTGCGGGAGGCCTTCCGGGTGCGGCGGGATCCGGTTTCGGGGCGTACGTGGACCGGCGTGCAGGAGTTGGTGTGCCGGTGTGCCTTCAAGGCCGTCGTGACCACCAACTACGACCCGGGGATCGTGGACGCGCGGAACCGGGTGCGGCCCAACGCGGTGGGTACCGGGTTCATGTCGTGGACCGACGAGGACGCGCTGGACCGGTGGCGGACCGGCGAGATCTTCGGCGACGACGAGCTGCCCGTGCTCTTCGCCCACGGCCGGCACAACCAGCCGGAAGCCATGGTGCTGGCCAGCACGGAATACCGCCGGGCCTACGCCGGCAAGCTGTCGCGGGTGCTGTCGGCGATGGTCGACGCCGGGCATCTGGTGTGGATCGGCTTCAGCTTCGCCGACCAGCGCATCGCGACGATCCTGCGCGAGGTCGCGCACGCCTCGGGCACCCAGATCGATCCGGGCGCGGCGCCCCGGCACGTGGCGATCCTGCCCTGGGACCCGGACGAGGACGACAACGACCCGACCATCACGGCCGAGCGGGCCGAGATCGGCTACGGCGCCAACGTCGTGTTCTATCCGGCCCCCAACAACGATCACGCCGCCTTGGCCGCGCTGCTGACCGATCTGGCCGACGCCCGCTTCCCCGCCATCCAGGCGGCTCCGAAAACGCCCCCGCCCCACCCGGCCGCCCCGCGCATGCCCACGACCTGGATTCCTCCGGCGGAACCGGTGCCGCACTTCACCGGCCGCGCCGAGGAGCTCGCCCGGCTGTCCCGGTGGGCCGCCGATCCGGAGGTACGCCTGATCGGCGTCACCGCCTGGGGCGGCGCCGGCAAGACCGCCCTGGTCACCGAGTGGCTCGACCGCCAGGGCGGCGCCGCCGCGCGACCGGAAGTGCGCGGGGTGTTCGGATGGAGCTTCTACGCCAACGCCTCGGCCGAGGAGTGGGCCACCGCTCTGCTCGAGTGGGCAGCGCGCGAGTTCGGCGTGGGCGTTGCCGGTCGAGGCCGGCTCGGCGCCGCAGTGCTGAACTTGCTGGAGGCCGTACCCCTGGTCCTGCTTCTGGATGGTCTTGAGGTGGCGCAGGAGGGACCGGAGGGCGTCGAGTTCGGCCGGCTGCTCGACGGCACCCTGCGCGAGGTGCTAGCCGGCGCCTGCCACCTCACCCACCGGGGCCTCATCGTGCTGACCTCCCGCTTTCCGTTCGCCGACGTCGAGGGCTACGACGGCGGCGCGGCCCGGATGCTGGACGTGCCACCGTTCACCCCGGCCCAAGGCTCCACGCTGCTCGCCGCATCCGGCGGTGGCTGGCTCCCCGAGCCCGAACGACAAGACCTGGTGGCCGAGGTCGATGGCCACGCTCTTGCCGTCGCCGCCCTCGGCGCGGTCCTCGCCGAGCAACCACCGACCGCCGACCTGACCCGCCTCCGCGCGGAACTGGGCTCGGCGACGAACACCAACGCCCGCGTGGCCAAGGTCCTGAACTTCTACGCCACCCGCCTCGCCCAGGCCGACCGCTACCTGGTCGCCGCCGTCGCGCTCTTCGCACATCCGGTCGCCCCGGCGGCGGTGCTGGCCGTGGCCGATCATGAGGCGTTCGACGGATGCCTCAACGGTTGGACAGACCGCCAGGTGGAGTCCGTGGCCCAGCATCGGCTCACCGGCCTGCTGTCCTGGCACCCGGACGGCACGCTATCCGCGCACCCGCTGGTCCGCGACACCTTTCGGCCGCTCGCGCTCGGCGCCGCCGAGGTCGCCGCGGAGGCGACCCTCGTCGGCCTGCCCGCCGGCCCCATCACTAGCCGCGAGGATGGGCTGCGCGTCGTGGAATCCGTCGAGCTGCTGATCGCAGCCGATCAATGGGCTGCCGCTGACGACCTCATACGCAGCCGCGGCCACAACGGCGAGGTGTGGCAGGACCTGCCGGCCGCTCGACTCGGGCAGCGGGCCTCGTTGGCGTTCACGGCCACTTCGGAACGCCGCGACGCCTGCGCCCGCCACCTCGGTGAATACCGGCTCGGCTGTCACCTGACCGAGGTCGGCCTGTACGCGGCTTACAGCGGTGATCTGATAACCGCCGAGGAATACCTGAACGCCGCCATCGAACTCGACGAGGCCACCGACGACTCGCTAAGTCTCGCAGACGACCTGGGTACCGCGGCCGACTGTCTATCCGACCTCGGTCACCTCGACGCGGCGCTGCAGGCGGCCAAGCGGTCCGGCGACGCAGCCGTCCGCGCCGAGCGACGCGACAGGATCAAGGAGGCGGCGGCTTTTCAGGGACGGGTACGGATGTTGGCCGGAGAGACGCACCAGGCCGACGAACTGTTCATGACCGCCGACCGCATCGAATACGGCGACAACCACACGGGCAATCACCTCTATTCGGTTCGGGGGATTCAGTGGGCTGCGTTCCTGGCCCGGACCGGGCGGACCGGGCCGGCGCGGGAGCTGACTGAGCACAACGGCGCAGTCTGCGCCAGGAACAGCTGGAACTCCGATCTAGCCCGTTGCGACTGGCTGCTCGGCTCCCTTGATCTGGAAGTCGGCGACTCCGCCGCTGCCCGAGAGCGGCTGGCCGCGGCCGCGTTCGTCTTCCGGGGCGGCGACTACCTGGTCGACCTGGCCAAGACGCTGCCGGTGCTCGCCGACTGTGCCCGGCTCGACGGCGACCTTGAGGCCGCCGAACGACACGTCCACGAGGCTCTCTCCATCTCCGGGCCCCGCAAGCTCGTCCTGGTTCAGGCCGCGGCGCTGACCGTCCGCGCCCATATCCACGCCGACCGCGCGGCCGCCGGCGACCGTGCTCAACTCGAGTCGGGCCGGGACGCGGCTGACGCCGCTCTTCGCCTCGCCGTGGGGCATCGGCTGGCCTGGCACCAGCTCGACGCCTTGGACGCACACGCGCAGCTGGACACCATCGCCAGTACCGATCGCGGCTGGGCCACCAAGGCAACGGCATTGCGCGCCCGGCTCATCCCGCCCGGCCTTGACCCCGACCCGCTGGGCACCGTCGAACGGCAGGCCGGCGCCGCGGGCGGGGAGGAACCGTAGGCGATTCGGCAATCCGTGGGATGCGGTGGGGTGGATCACCCTGGCAGGGTGGGTCCATGTCGGAGGACGCCGGGGCCGGGTATCTGTCGGGGCTGGAGCCGGGGCGGGCCAAAGACCTGGCCCGGGTGAACCGGCCGGGGCTGGAGGCTCTGCGCGGGTATCTCGCGGCCGGGGAGGCGGTGGCGTTCCTCGGGGCGGGAGCGTCGGCGCCGCTGTACCCGTTGTGGACCCAGATGATCGGCGGGCTGGTGGACGCGGCGGCGCATCGGCTCAGTGAGGCTGAGGCGGCCACCGTCCGGGCGCTGGCGGGGCAGGCGCCGGAGGAGGCCGTCGAAATCCTGCGGCGGCAGCTCGGCGCGCCGGAGTTTCGGGAGGCGTTGCGGGAGACGTTCCGGGTGCGGCGGGACCCGGAGTCGGGGCGTACGTGGACCGATGTTCATGAATTGGTGTGCCGGTGTGCCTTCAAAGCCGTGGTGACCACCAACTACGACCCCGGGATCGTGGACGCCCGGAACCGGGTGCGGCCCGACGCGGTGGGTACCGGGTTCATGTCGTGGACCGACGAGGACGCGCTGGATCGGTGGCGGACCGGCGACGTCTTCGGCGACGGCGAGCTCCCGGTGCTGTTCGCGCACGGGCGGCACACGCAGCCGGAGGCGATGGTGCTGGCCAGCACCGAGTACCGCCGCGCCTACACCGGCAAGCTCGCCCGCGTGCTGGCGACGATGGTGGACTCGGGGCACCTGGTGTGGATCGGGTTCAGCTTCGCCGACCAGCGGATCGCGGCGATCCTGCGCGAGGTCGCCCAGGCCTCCGGCACGCGGGTGGACCCGGGAGCGGCGCCGCGGCACATCGCGATTCTGCCCTGGGATCCGGAGACGGCCGACAACGACCCGGGCTTCCTGGCGCAGCGGGCGGTGATCGGCTACGGCGCCCACGTGATCTTCTACCCGGCGCCGGGCAACGATCACTCGGCGCTGGCGACACTGCTGGCCGACCTGGTCGACCCACGATATCCGTCGGTACCGGAGCCGCCCGCCCCGAAGACAAAAGGCACCGAGATGCCGGTGTCGTGGACGCCGCCCGCCGAGCCGGTTCCGCATTTCACCGGACGCATCGAGGAACTCGCCCGGCTGGCCCGATGGGCCTCCGATCCGGCCGTACGCCTGATCGGCGTGACCGCCTGGGGCGGAGCCGGCAAGACCGCCCTGGTCACCGAATGGCTCGACCGCCGGGGAGGCGCCGCGGCCCGGGCGGGCATACGAGGCGTGTTCGGATGGAGCTTCTACGCCGACGCCTCCGCCGAGCACTGGGCCGAGGCGCTCCTCGACTGGGCGAGCCGCGAGCTCGGCATGCGCGTCGTCGGTCACGGCCGTCTCGGCGCGGCCGTGCTGACCCTGCTGTCCGCCGTACCCCTGGTCCTGGTCCTTGATGGTTTGGAAGTTGCGCAGGAAGGCCCGGACGAGGGCGAGTTCGGCCGGCTGCTGGACGGCACGCTGCGCGAGGTCCTCACCGGCGCCTGCCAGATCCCGCACGGCGGTCTCGTGGTGCTGACCTCTCGATTCCCGTTCGCCGACGTCGAGGGGTTCGACGGGCTCGCCGCCCGGATGCTGGACGTCCCACCGTTCACCCCCACCGAGGGCGCCGACCTGCTCGCCGCCTCGGGCGGTGGCTGGCTGCCCGAGAAGGAACGGCGCGAGCTGGTCGCCGGAGTCGACGGGCACGCGCTGGCCGTGGCCGCGCTGGGCAAGGTGCTGGCCGACCACCCACCCACCGCCGACCTGGCCGGCCTGCGCGCGGAGCTGGCCGAGGCGGCCGGCACCAACACCCGCGTCTCCAAGGTCCTGAGCTTCTACGCGACCCGGCTGGCCGAGGCCGACCGCTACCTGGTCGCGGCGGTGGCCCTGTTCGCCCGGCCGGTCACCCCGGCCGCGGTGCTGACCGTGTCGGGGCACGAGGCCTTCCGCGGGCATCTGGAGGGGTGGACGCCGGGCCGGGTCGAGGCGGCGGCCCGTGACCGGCTCGCCGGGCTGCTCTCCTGGCACCCGGACGGCACACTCGCCGCGCACCCGCTGGTCCGCGACACCTTCCGGCCGCTCGCGCTGGGCGCCGCCGAGATCGCCGCGGACGCCACGCTCACCGGGCTGCCGGCCGGGACGATCACGAACCGCGAGGACGGGCTGCGGGTGGTCGAGGCCATCGACCTGCTGATCGCGGCCGACCAGTGGCAGGCCGCCGACGACCTCTACGGCCGGCGCACCGGCGACGGGGACGTGTGGCTGTCGCTGCCGGCTGCCCGGCTCGGGCAGCGGGCCGCGTCGGCGTTCGTGGGCACCCCGCAGCGGCGCATCGAGTGCGCCATCCACCTCGACCACGATCGGGTCGTCTGGTACCTGAACGAGGTCGGCCTGTTCGCGGTGAACGGCGGTGACCTGGGCACGGCCCGGGAGTACCTGAACGCCGCCGCCGCGCATTACCGGGACACCGGCAACCACGCGTACCTCGCGATCGAGCTGCGGAATCTCTCCGAGTGCCTGGGCTTCCTCGGTGACATCGACGCGGCGCTGCAGGCCGCCGAGCACGCCGCAACCGCGGCCGACCGGGCCGGCGACCGCGGCGAGATCATGTACGGCGCCGCGTACCGGGGCTGGCTGTTGATGCTGGCCGGCGAGACGCTGGCCGCCGAGGAGCAGTTCCTGGCGGCCGACCGCGTCCAGCACGCCGACGACTACGAGGGCAAGCACCTGTACTCGTTCCGGGGCGTGCGGTGGGCCGAGTTGCTGGCCCGCACCAGCCGGACCGGCCCGGCCCGGGCGCTGACCGAGCGCAACCGCGCCGTCTGCCTCCGGAACGGCTGGAACGCCGACCTCGCCCGCTGCGACCAGCTGCTCGGCGCCCTCGACCTGGCCGACGGCGACGCCGAGCAGGGGCTGGAGAGAGTCGCCGCGGCCGCCGCCACCTTCCGGGACGCGGACTACCTGGTGCATCTGGCCGAGACGCTGCCGGTGCTGGCCGAGTGCGCGCGCGCCGACGGCGATCTCGACGCCGCCGAACGGCACGCCACCGAGGCGCTCAACCTGGCCGGCCCGCGCGGGTTCGCCCCGGCCCAGGCCGCGGCGCTCATCGTCCGCGCCCGGATCCATGCCGACCGGGCCACCGCCGGCGACCCCGCGCATCTCGAGCCGGGCCGGGACGCCGCCGACACCGCGCACCGGCTCGCCCGAAGGCACCGGCTGGCCTGGTACGAGCTCGACGCGCTCGACGCGCACGCCCGGCTCGACAGCGCCGCGGGCATCAACCGGGGCTGGGCCGCGAGGGCCACCGCGCTGCGGGCCCGGCTCGTCCCGGCCGGCCTCGACCCCGATCCGCCGGCCACCGTCGAGCGTCAGGTCGCCGCCGAGAAGGCGGCCGAGGACGCCCAGGAACCGGACTGATTCGGCAATCCGTGGGATGCCGCCCGACTGATCATGCTGGCAGGGTGGGTCCATGTCAGACGCCGATGCCGCTTACCTGTCGGGTGTGGATCCGGAGCAGGCGCAGATCCTTGCCCAGGTCAACGCCCCCGGGCTGAAGGCGCTGCGCGGGCACCTGGCCGCCGGCGACGCGGTGGCGTTCCTCGGCGCCGGGGCCTCCGCGCCGCTCTATCCGTTGTGGGCGGGGTTGATCGGCGAGCTGGTCGACGCGGCCGCGCACCGGCTGACCCCGGCGCAGCTGGTCACCTGCCGCGCCCTGGCCGTCCAGGCGCCCGAGGAGGTCGTCGAGATCCTGCGCCGCCAGCTGGGCCCGCCGGAGTTCCGCGAGGCGCTACGCGAGGCCTTTCGGGTCAGACGAGACCCACAATCCGGCCGTACGTGGACAGAAGTGCACGAGCTCGTGTGCCGCAGCGCCTTCAAGGCGATCCTCACGACGAACTACGACCCGGGCATCGTCGACGCCCGCAACCGGGTCCGCCCGAACGCGGTCGGCACCGGGTTCATGTCGTGGACCGACGAGGTCTCCCTCGACCGGTGGCGCACCGGGGACGTCTTCGGCGACGGCGAGCTGCCGGTCCTGTTCGTCCACGGCCGGCACACGCAGCCCGAGGCGATGGTGCTGGCCAGCAGCGAGTACCGGAAGGCGTACGCCGGCAAGCTGTCGCGGGTGCTGTCCACGATGGTCGACGCCGGGCATCTGGTGTGGATCGGGTTCAGCTTCGCCGACCAGCGGATCGCCGCCATCCTGCGGGAGGTCGCCCTGGCCTCGGGCACCCAGCCCGATCTGGGAGCGGCGCCGCGGCACGTCGCGATCCTGCCGTGGGACCCGGACGCGGCCGGCAACGACGCCGGAGTGCTGGCCCAGCGGGCGGAGATCGGGTACGGCGCCCGCGTGGTCTTCTATCCCGCGCCCGGCAACGACCACTCGGCGCTGGCGACGCTGCTGTCCGAGCTGGTCGACCCGCGCTTTCCGTCCGTCGCCGAGCCGCCCGCCCCGGAGTCGGCCGGGACGGCGTTGCCGGTGTCGTGGATGCCGCCGGCCGATCCGGTTCCGAACTTCACCGGCCGCGCCGAGGAGTTGGCCCGGCTTTCGCGATGGGCAACCGATCCCGCCGTACGCCTGATCGGGGTCACCGCCTGGGGCGGAGCGGGCAAGACCGCCCTGGTCACCGAGTGGCTCGATCGCCTGGGCGGTGCGGCGGCCCGGCCGGGGGTGCGCGGCGTGTTCGGGTGGAGCTTCTACGCCGACGCCTCCGCCGAGAACTGGGCCGACGCGCTCCTCGCATGGGCGAGCCGCGAGTTCCGGGTGCGCATCGTCGGGAAGGGCCGGTCCGGCACGGCGGTGCTGACCCTGCTGGCGGCCGTACCCCTGGTGTTGGTCCTGGATGGTCTGGAAGTTGCCCAGGAGGGCCCCGACCAGGGCGAGTTCGGCCGGCTGCTGGACGGCACGCTGCGCGAGGTGCTGACCGGCGCCTGCCAGATCCGGCACGGCGGGCTGGTGGTGCTGACGTCGCGGTTTCCGTTCGCCGACGTCGAGGGTTTCGACGGGCTCGCGGCCCGCATGCTGGACGTGCCGCCGTTCACCCCGGCCGAGGGCGCCGACCTGCTGGCCGCCGCGGGCGGTGGCTGGCTGCCCGAGAACGAGCGGCACGATCTGGTGGCCCAGGTCGACGGGCACGCCCTGGCCGTGGCCGCCCTCGGCGCCGTCCTCGCCGACCGGCCGCCGACCGCCGACCTCGCCGGTCTGAGGGCGAGCCTCGCCACCGCGGCCGGAACCAACGCCCGCGTCGCGAAGGTGCTGAACTTCTACGCGACCCGGCTGACCGAGGCCGACCGCTACCTGGTCGCCGCCGTCGCCCTGTTCGCTCATCCGGTCACCCCGGCTGCCGTGCTGACCGTGGTCGGCCACGCCGCGTTCGGCGGACGGTTGAACGGCTGGAGCGTCGGCACGGTCGAGGCGGCGGCCCGCGACCGGCTGTCCGGCCTGCTCTCCTGGCATCCCGACGGCACTCTGGCCGCGCATCCGCTGGTCCGCGGCACCTTCCGGCCGCTCGCCCTCGGCGCCGCCGAAACCGCCGCGATCACCACCCTGACCGAAGTGCCCGACGGGACGGTCGCCAACCGCGAGGACGCCCTGCGGGTGGTCGAGGCGGTCGAGCTGCTGATCGCGGCCGACCAGTGGCAGGCCGCCGACGACCTCTACCGCAACCGCACCGAGGACGGGCACGTCTGGACCTCGATGCCGGCGGCCCGCCTCGGGCAGCGGGCCGCGACCATGTTCGTGGCCACCCCGGCGCGCCGCGAGATCTGCGCCGAACGGCTCGGACGCCCCCGGCTCAGCTGGTACATGTCCGAGGTGGGCCTGCACGCCTCGATCGGCGGGGACCTGGCGATCGCGCGGGAGTACATGAACGCCGCCATCGCCCACGACGAGGACACCGACGACCGGGTCGGGCTCGCGACCGACCTGCGCAACCTGGCCGACTGCCTGGGCTATCTCGGCGATATCGACGCCGCGATGCGGGCGGCCGAGCGGGCCGTCGCCGTTGCGACCAGCACCGGGGACCGCCGGTCGCTCAAGAACACGGCCGTCTATCTGGGCTGGGTGCTGGATCTGGTCGGAAGCACCCGGGCCACCGAGGAACGGTTCCGGTCGGCCGACCGCATCCAGCACGAGGACGACCCGACCAAGCACCTGTACTCGTTCTACGGGCTCCGGTGGGGCGAGTTCCTGATGCGTACCGGCCGGACCGGGCCCGCCCGGAGGCTGACCGACCTCAGCCGCGTCGTCTGTGTCCGCAACGACTGGAACGCCGACGTGGCCCGCTGCGACCGGCTGCTCGCCTCCCTCGACCTGGCCGCCGGCGACGCGGTCGCGGCCCGGGCGAAGGCGGCCTCGGCCGCGACGATCCTCCGCGACGGCGAGCACCTGGTCGACCTGGCCGACGCGCTGCCGGTACTCGCCGACTGCGCCCGCGCCGCCGGGGATCTCGAGGCCGCCGACCTGCACGTCGCCGAGGCGCTCACGCTCGCCGCGCCCCGCGGGCTGGTGCTGACCCAGGCCGCGGCGCTGGCGGTCCGTGCCCGCATCCACGCCGATCGGGCGGCCGGCGGCGACCCCGCCCACCTGGAACCGGGCCGGGACGCGGCCGAGACCGCGCTCCGCCTCGCCGCCCGGCACCGCCTGGCCTGGCACGAGCTGGACGCCCTGGACGCGCACGCGCGGCTCGACCAGGTCGCCGCCGTCAACCACGGCTGGGCCGCCCGGGCCGCCGCGGTGCGCACCCGGCTCCTCCCCGACGGCCTCGACCCCGATCCTCTGACCACCGTCGAGCGTCAGGTGCAAGCCGATGAGTTCTGAGGCGGCACCTGGGATGCGGCCGGACCGGCCGGACTGGGAGGGTATGTCCATGTCAGAAGCGCTCGCCCGGGTGAACGGGCCCGGGCTGGCCGCGCTCCGGGAGTACCTGGCCGCCGGCGACGCGGTGGCCTTCCTGGGCGCGGGCGCGTCGGCGCCGCTGTATCCACTGTGGGCAGGACTGATCGGCGAGCTGGTCGACGCGGCCGCGCCCCGGCTCAGCGAGGCGCAGGCGGCGACGTGTCGCGCGCTGGCCGGGCAGGCGCCCGAGGAAGTGGTCGAGATCCTCCGCCGGCAGCTGGGGGCGCCGAAGTTCCGCGAGGCGCTGCGCGAGGCCTTCCGGGTGCGGCGGGACCCGGAGTCGGGGCGTACCTGGACCGAGGTTCACGAACTGGTGTGCCGGTGCGCCTTCAAGGCCGTGGTCACCACCAACTACGACCCGGGGATCGTCGACGCCCGCAACCGGGTGCGGCCGCACGCGGTCGGCACCGGGTTCACCTCCTGGACCGACGCCGACGCCCTGGACCGATGGCGTACGGCGGATGTCTTCGGCGACGGCGAGCTGCCGGTGCTGTTCGCCCACGGCCGGCACAACCAGCCCGAGGCGATGGTCCTGGCCAGCACCGAGTACCGCCGCGCCTACACCGGAAAACTGGCGCGGGTGCTCGCCCAGATGGTGGACGCCGGGCATCTGGTGTGGATCGGCTTCAGCTTCGCCGACCAGCGGATCGCGGCCATCCTGCGGGAGGTCGCCCAGGCCTCGGGCACCGAGCTGGACCCGGGCGCGGCGCCGCGGCACATCGCGATCCTCCCGTGGGACCCGTCCGCGCCCGACAACGACCCGGGCGTGCTGGCTCAGCGGGCCGAGATCGGCTACGGCGCCCAGGTCGTCTTCTACCCGGCGCCCGACAACGATCACTCGGCGCTGGCGACGCTGCTGGCCGACCTGGTCGACCCGCGCTTTCCGTCCGTCGCCGAGCCGCCCACCCCGAAGCCCGCCGCGAAGCCCGCCGAGGCGGCGATGCCGGTGTCCTGGATGCCGCCGGCCGAGCCGGTGCCGCATTTCACCGGACGCGTCGAGGAACTGGCCCGGCTGGCCCGATGGGCCTCCGATCCGGCCGTACGCCTCATCGGCGTCACCGCCTGGGGCGGAGCCGGCAAGACCGCCCTGGTCACCGAATGGCTCGACCGTCGCGGTGGAGCGGCGGCCCGGCCCGGCGTTCGAGGCGTGTTCGGGTGGAGCTTCTACGCCGACGCCTCCGCCGAGCACTGGGCCAAGGCCCTGCTCGACTGGGCCGCCGACGCGATCGGCCTTCGGGTCGTGGGTCGCAGCCGGCCCAGCGCGGCGGTGCTGACCCTGCTGGCGGCCGTACCCCTGGTCCTGGTCCTGGATGGTCTGGAAGTTGCTCAGGAAGGCCCGGACCAGGGCGAGTTCGGGCGCCTGCTGGACGGCACGCTGCGCGAGGTGCTCACCGGCGTCTGCCACATCCAGCACGGCGGCCTGGTCGTGCTGACGTCGCGATTCCCGTTCGCCGACGTGGAGGGCTTCGACGGCGGTCCGGCCCGGATGCTCGACGTTCCGCCGTTCACCCCGGCCGAGGGCGCCACGCTGCTCGCCGCGGCCGGCGGCGGCTGGCTGCCCGAGCGCGAGCGGCAGGACCTGGTGGCCGGGGTGGACGGGCACGCGCTGGCCGTGGCCGCCCTCGGCGCCGTGCTCGCCGACCGGCCGCCCACCGCCGACCTGGCCGGGCTCCGCTCCGAGCTGACCACCGCGGCCGGCACCAACGCCCGCGTCGCCCAGGTGCTCAACTTCTACGCCACCCGGCTGTCCGAGGCCGACCGCTACCTGGTCGCGGCCGTGGCATTGTTCGCCCGGCCGGTCACCCCGGCCGCGGTGCTGAGCCTGGTCGGGCACAACGCGTTCGGCGGCCGGCTGGACGGCTGGACCGTCGGCGGCGTGGAGGCGGCGGCCCGCGACCGCCTGGCCGGGCTGCTCTCCTGGCACCCGGACGGCACCCTCTCCGCGCACCCGCTGGTCCGCGAGACGTTCCGCCCACTCGCGCTGGGCGCCGCCGAGGTGGCCGCGGACGCCACGCTCACCGGCCTGCCCGCCGGGAAGATCGCGAACCGCGAGGACGGCCTGCGGGTGGTCGAGGCCATCGAGCTGCTGACCGCCGCGGGCCAGTGGCAGGCCGCCGACGACCTCTACAGCGGCCGCACCGACAACGGGTACATGTGGATGTACCTGCCCGCGGCCGGGCTCGGGCAGCGGGCCGCGCTGGCGTTCGTCGCCACCCGGGAGCGCCGCGAGGCGGCCGGCCAGCACCTCGCGCCGGACCGGGTCGCCTGGCTCATGAACGAGGTCGGCCTGTTCGCGTCGATCGGGGCCGACCTGGTGACCGCCCGGGAGTACCTGAGCGCGGCCGCCACCCACTACCGGAACGCCGGGAACGCCTCGGCCCTGGCCGCCGAGCTGCGCAACCTGGCCGACTGCCTCGGACGGCTCGGCAACATCGACGGGGCGCTGGAGACGGCCGAGCGGGCCGACCTCGCGGCCACGAACACCGACGACCGCAGCGAGACGATGAAGTCGGCGACGTTCCGGGGCCGGTTGCTGATGCTGGCCGGGGACACCGCGGCGGCCGAGGAGCAGTTCCTGGCCGCCGACCGGATCGAGCACGCCGCCGACCCGGACGGCAAGCACCTGTACTCCCGCCGGGGCGCGTGGTGGGCCGACCTGCTGGCCCGTACCGGGCGGGTCCGGCTGGCCCGGGCGCTGACCGAGCGCAACCTCGCCGTCTGCCTCCAGAACGGCTGGAACGCCGACGTGGCCCGCTGCGAACGCCTGCTCGGCATCTTCGACCTGGCCGACGGGAAACTCACGGAAGCGCGCGAACGGGTCGACAAGGCGGCGGTCATCTTCCGGGACGGGGAGCACCTGGTCGAGCTGTCGGAGACCCTGCCGGTGCTTGCCGACTGCGACCGCGCCGCCGGGGATCTCGACGCCGCCGACCGCCAGATCGCGGAGACGCTCACCCTGGCCGGGCCGCGCGGGCTCGTGCTGGCCCAGGCCTCGGCCCTGACCGCCCGCGCCCGCATCCACGCCGACCGCATCGCCGCCGGCGACCCGTCGTACGTCGAGAAGGCCCGCGACGACGCCGACACCGCGTACCGCCTGGCGATCCGGCACCGCCTGGCCTGGCACGAGCTGGACGCCGTCGACGCGCACGCCCGGCTGGACAGTGTGACCGGCATGAAGGGCGGCTGGGCGGCCCGCGCGGCCGCGATGCGCGCCCGCCTCCTCCCGGCCGGCCTCGACCCCGACCCCCTCGCCACGGTCGAACGCCAGGTGGCCGCCGACGACAAGGATTCGTGATGGACGAGTATCTGTCGGGCCTGGAGCCGGAGCAGGCCCGCGCGCTCGCCCGGGTGAACGCTCCTGGCCTGGCGGCGCTTCGCGAGTACCTGGCGGCGGGTGAGGCGGTGGCCTTCCTCGGCGCGGGCGCCTCGGCCCCGCTGTATCCGTTGTGGGAGGGCCTGATCGGCGAGCTGGTGGACGCGGCCGCGCCCCGGCTGAGCGAGACCGAGGCCGCGACCTGCCGGGCGCTCGCCGCGCAGTCACCCGAGGAGGTCGTCGAGGTCCTCCGCCGTCGCCTGGGCCCGCCCAAGTTCCGCGAGGCGCTGCGCGAAGCCTTCCGGGTCCGCCGCGACCCGGTCTCGGGCCGCACCTGGACGCCGGTGCAGGAGCTGGTGTGCCGGTGCGCGTTCAAGGCCGTCATCACCACGAACTACGACCCCGGCATCGTCGACGCCCGCAACCGGGTACGCCCCGACGCCGTCGGCACCGGCTTCATGTCCTGGACCGACCAGGACGGCCTGGACCGCTGGCGAACCGGCGACATCTTCGGCGACGGCGAGCTGCCGGTCCTGTTCGCCCACGGCCGCCACAACCAGCCCGACTCGATGGTGCTGGCCGGTACCGAGTACCGGCGGGCCTACACCGGCAAGCTGGCCCGCGTCCTGTCGGCGACGGTCGACGCCGGCCACCTGGTGTGGATCGGGTTCAGCTTCGCCGACCAGCGCATCGCGGCCATCCTGCGCGAGGTCGCCCAGGCGTCGGGCACCGAGCTGAGCCCGGGCGCGGCGCCACGGCACATCGCGATCCTCCCGTGGAACCCCGACGCGGCCGACAACGACCCGGGTGTGCTGGCCGACCGCGCGGAGATCGGCTACGGCGCCCAGGCGATCTTCTACCCGGCCCGCGGCAACGACCACACGGCCCTACCGGCCCTGCTCGCCGATCTGGCCGACCCGCACTTCCCGGCGGTTCAGGACCGGCCGGTCGCCCGCCCGGAGCCGGCGGCCGATGCGGAGATGCCGGCATCGTGGACGCCGCCCGCCGAGCCGGTGCCGAACTTCACCGGCCGCGCCGAGGAGTTGGCGCGGCTGTCCCGGTGGGCCGCCGATCCGGCCGTACGCCTGATCGGGGTGACCGCCTGGGGCGGGGCCGGCAAGACCGCGCTGGTCACGGCCTGGCTCGAGCAGCCGGATGCGTCGACGGCCAAACCGGGCGTGCGCGGGGTGTTCGGATGGAGCTTCTACGCCAACGCCTCGGCCGAAAGCTGGGCCGAATCCTTGCTCGCGTGGGCCCGGGACAAGTTCGGCGTACGGGTGAAGCAGGGCCGGCTCGGCGCGGCGGTGCTGGGGTTGCTGGCGAAGGTCCCGCTCGTGTTGGTGCTCGACGGGCTCGAGGTCGCTCAGGAGGGCCCGGGCCACGGCGAGTTCGGGCGACTGTTGGACGGCACACTGCGTGAGGTGCTCACCGGAGCCTGCCGCATCCGGCACGGCGGACTGGTGGTGCTGACCTCCCGATTCCCGTTCGCCGACCTGGAGGGCTTCGACGGGACCGAGGCCCGGATGCTGGACGTCCCGCCGTTCACCCCGGCCGAGGGCGCCGAGCTGCTCGCCGCGGCCGGTGGCGGCTGGCTGCCCGAGCATGAACGGCAGGATCTTGTGGCCCGGGTGGACGGGCACGCCCTCGCCGTCGCCGCCCTCGGCGCGGTGCTGGCCAACCGTCCGCCCACCGCCGATCTGGCCGGACTGAGATCCGATCTCACCACGGCCGCGGGAACCAACGTGCGCGTCGCCAAGGTGCTCACCTTCTACGCGACCCGGCTGACCGAGTCCGACCGATACCTGGTCTCGGTCGTGGCGTTGTTCGCCCGGCCGATCCCGCCGACCGCGGTACTGACCGTGGCCGGACACGAGGCGTTCGGCGGTCATCTGGACGGTTGGACCGCCGGCCAGGTCGGGGCGGCGGCCCGTGATCGGCTGGCCGGACTGCTGTCCTGGCATCCGGACGGCACCCTCTCCGCGCACCCGCTGGTCCGCGACACGTTCCGGCCGTTGGCCCTGGGCGCCGCCGAGGTCGCCGCCGATGCCACGCTCACGGACCTTCCCGACGGGCAGATCGACAACCGCGAGGACGGGCTGCGCGTGGTCGAGGCCGCCGAGCTGCTCATCGCCGCGGGTCAATGGCGGGCCGCCGACGAACTGCTCAGTGACCGCACCAACGACGGGCGGGTGTGGCGGTCCCTGCCGGCCGCCCAGCTCGGATACCGGTCCAGCATGGCCTTCGTGCTCACCGAGGATCGCCGCGACGCCTGCGTCAGCAGCCTCGGCCTCCGGCGCCTGAGCTGGCATCTGACCGCCGTCGGTCTGTATTCGGCCATCGGCGGGGACCTGGTGACCGCCCAGGAGTACATGAACGACGCCATCGCGATCGATCATGAGACGGATGACCACAAGAGTCTCGCCAGCGATCTGCAGAACCTGACCAACTGCTTGTGCGACCTCGGCGACATCGACGCGGCACTGCGCGCGGGCGAACAGGCCGCCGCCGCGGCCATGCAGGCCGACGATCGCGAAGAGGTACGGGATGCCGCCACGTACTGGGGAAAAGCGCTGGCGCTGGCCGGCGACACCCAACTCGCCGAACAGCAGTTCCTCTCAGCCGACCGCATCGAGTACGCCGACGACACCGAGGGCGACCACCTGTACTCCATCCGGGGGGTCTGGTGGGCGGACCTGCTCGTCCGTACCGGCCGGCTCGACTCGGCCCGAACGCTGACCGAGCGCAACCACGCCGTCTGCGCGCAATACGGGTGGGGCGCCAATCAGGCCCGTTGCGTACGGCTGCTCGGCGCCCTCGACCTGGCCGCCGGCGATCCGAAAACCGCCGCCGCGAAGGTGGCCGACGCGGCCGCCGTGTTCCGGGACGGAGATTATCTGGCCGAGCTGGCCGACACCCTGCCGTTGCTCGCGAACTGTGCCCGCGTCGCCGGCGACCTGGACGTGGCCGATCGCCATGTCGCCGAGGCGCTCGCCCTCGCCGGCCCGCGCAAGCTCGCCCCGGCTCAAGCCGCGGCGCAGACCGCTCGCGCCCACATCCACGCCGACCGGGCCGCCGGCGGCGACCGCGCCCACCTCGAAGTCGGCCGGGACGCCGCCGACACGGCTCACCGGATCGCCGTCCGGCACCGGCTGGCCTGGCATGAACTCGACGCGCTCGACGCGTACGCCCGGCTCGACGAAGTCGCGGGCGCGAGCCAGGGCTGGGCCGCCCAGGCGGCGTCGCTGCGCGGCCGGCTCATCCCGGCCGGGCTCGACCCCCACCCGCTGCGGACCGTCGAGCGTGAGGTCGCCGCCGAGAAGAAGAGGGCGGGCCGCAGGGGTAGCTGACGATTCCCGGTTGCGGGGAAGGGCAGAATCGTACGGGTGGACATCGCGGTGCTCGGGCCGGTTGAGCTTCGCGGCGGGGGCGGTCGGGCCGTGCCGGTCGCGGGCGCGCGCCTGCGTACCCTCCTGCTGTTGCTCGCGCTCGACGCCAACCGCAACGTGTCCGCCGAGCGGCTGATCGACGGCGTCTGGGGTGAGGAGCCGCCGCAGGCGGCCGGGAACGCGCTGCAGGCGCTGGTCTCGAGACTGCGCCGGGCGGCGCCCGAGCT
This sequence comes from Paractinoplanes globisporus DSM 43857, assembly GCF_000379645.1. GTDB lineage: Bacteria > Actinomycetota > Actinomycetes > Mycobacteriales > Micromonosporaceae > Actinoplanes > Actinoplanes globisporus. Next base: position 23,089 of record NZ_KB903302.1, on the reverse strand, counting down.
GACGGTCGAGTCCACGGCCAACGGCTATCGGCTGGTGATCCACCCCGACCGGGTCGACGCCGTCCGTTTCATCCGGCTCGTCGAGGAGAACCCGGGCGAGGCCCTCAAGCTCTGGCGCGGGCCCCTCGAATTCCCCGAGAACGCGCGGGCCGACGCCCGGCGGCTGGAGGAACTGCACCTCGCCGCCCAGCGCAAGAGCCTGGCCGGGCAGATCGGCCACCGCGACGTCGTCCCCGAGCTGGAGGGCCTGGTCGCCGCCCACCCGCTCGACGAGCCGCTCACCGGCCTGCTCATGCGCGCCCTCCGCGACCAGGGCAACCCGGGGCGGGCGCTGGAGATCTACGAGGCTCTGCGCCGGCGGCTCGCCGACGAGCTGGGCGTCGATCCGTCGGCCGAGGTCGGCGCGATCCACCTCGAGCTGCTGCGCGAGCCCGCACCCCGCGGCAACCTTCCGGCCGAGGTCAGCAGCTTCGTGGGCCGCGAGTCCGACGTTCGCCACGTGCGCGCGCTCATCGACGACAACCGGCTGGTCACGCTGGCCGGGCCGGGCGGCAGCGGCAAGACCCGGCTCTCGGTGGAGGTCGGCGGCAAGGAGTCCGGCGAGGTCTGGCGGGTCGAGCTGGCCCCGGTGACCGATCCGGCCGAGATACCGCAGGCCATCCTCGGCGCGCTGCGGCTGCGGGCCCAGGTGCTGATCGCCCGGCCGACGTCGCTGGCCACCATGCCCGAGTCCGCGCCGCCGCTCACCCGGCTGAGCGAGGCTCTCTCCGGCCGCGAGATGCTTCTGATTCTCGACAACTGCGAGCACCTGATCGCCGCCGCGGCCGAGGTCGCCGACGCGCTGTTGCGGGCCGCGCCGAGGCTTCGGCTGCTGACCACCAGCCGCGAGCCGCTGGGCATCCCGGGCGAGCGGATTTTCGCGGTCGAGCCGCTGGCTCTCCCCCCGGTGGGTGCCGATGCTGCCACCGCTTCCGCATTTCCGTCCGTACGCCTGTTGCTCGATCGCGCGGCGGCCTTTGTGCTCACGGACGGCAACGCCGAGGCCGTGGTGCGGATCTGCCGGGCGCTCGACGGCATGCCGCTGGCGATCGAGCTGGCCGCGGCCCGCCTGCGCACGCTGCCCGTCGCGGTCCTGGCCGACCGCCTGGCCGACCGGTTCCGCCTGCTCACCGGCGGCAGCCGCACGGCCCTGCCCCGCCACCAGACGCTGCGGGCCGTCGTCGACTGGAGCTGGGATCTGCTCGACGAGGACGAGCGGCGGCTGTGGCGCCGGTTCGCCCTGTTCCACGGCGGCGCCGACGTCACCGCCGTCGAGCAGGTCTGCGCGGCCGACCTCGACCTGCTCGGCGCCCTCGTCGACAAGTCGCTGCTGGTGCTCGGCCCCGACGGCCGCTACCGGATGCTGGAGACGATCCGGGAGTACGGCCTGGAACGGCTGGCCGAGGCCGGCGAGTCGGAGACCCACCGGCTGACCCTGGCGCGCTATCTGATCGAGCTGGCCGAGGCGGCCGAGCCGCGACTGCGCGCCGCCGACCAGCTCGTCTGGCTACGCCGGCTCACCGAGGAGCACGACAACCTGCATGCCGCGATCCGGGCCGCCATCGAGGCCGGCGACCGGCCCACCGCCGCGGCGTTCGTGGCCCGGCTCGGCTGGTACTGGTGGCTGCGCGGGCACCGGATGGAGGGCGCGAGCCTGGCCGCCGAGGTCGCCGCGATGCCGGGCGACGCCGACACGGAAGACCTCGCACTGACCCACACCTTCGCCGCGATCAACGGCCTCGAGGGCGCGCTGCCGATCTCCGCGGTGCAGGAGCACTTCTTCAAGGCCGAGGAGTACGGCGCCGGCCCCGACGCGAAGCACCCCGCGCTGCGCCTGCTGCAGCCGCTCGCGGCCATCTTCGACAACCCCGACCCGGACGCCGGCTTCCTGGCGATCGAGCCGCTGTTCGAGGACCAGGACGCGTGGCTGCGCGCCGCCGCCAAGATGATCGTCGCGCACCTGCGGCTGAACTTCGGACAGAGCGGCGAGGTCGCGGCGGCCGACATGCGGGAGGCGATGGCCGGGTTCCGAGCCCTCGGCGAGCGCTGGGGCATGGGTTTCACGCTGAGCGCGCTGGGCGACCTGGCCGCGGCCGAGGGCGACTTCGTGCAGGCGGTCCGCTGGCAGCGGGAGGCGGCCGCGATGATCCGTGAGGTGGGCATCCGGGAGGACCTGCCGCAGCTGGAGGCGAAGATGGCCCACCAGCTGTGGCTGGCCGGCGAGCGGGACGAGGCGCGGCGGGTGCTGAAGCAGGCCCGGGAGACGGCCGAGGAGCTCGGGCTGCCCGAGGTGATGGCCTCGGTGCACTACGGCTACGCCACGATCTCCCGGCTGCAGGGCGACGTCGACGAGGCCCGCGAGATGATCACCCGCTCGGCCGGGATGATGTCGAACCCCGCGTTCGCGCCCCAGTTCGGCTCGATGACCCGCAACACGCAGGGCCTGATCGAGGCGGCGGCCGGCGACCTGGCCCGGGCCCGCCGCTACCACGACGAATCGCTGCGGATCGCCGTACGCTCCCGGGACGCTCCGGTGGTGGCGATGTCCCTGGTCGGCTGGGCCGATCTGGTGCTGCGCGAGGGCGACCCGGAAAAGGCGGCCTACCTGCTGGGCGCCGCCGACGCGGCCCGCGGCTCGCTCGACCGGACGGTGCCGGATGCCGAGCGGATAGCGCTCGAGGCCCGCGCCGCACTGGGCGACGCGGGCTTCGAGGCGGCGTACGGACGGGCGGCCGGGGTCACCGTGGCCACGGCCCTGGACGCCGTTGGTCTGGAGGCGGCCGTGGGCCTAGACCCGCCGGCGGAAGGCCCAGACCGAGAGCGGGGCGAAGACCACCAGCAGGATGGCCGCCCAGATCAGTGACTGGACCACCGGCGTGGCGACCGGCCCGCCGTTGAGCAGGCCGCGCACCGCGTCGGCGAGGATCGTCACCGGGTTGACCTTGACCCAGGCCTGCAGCCAGCCCGGCATCGACTCGGTCGGCGCGAACGCGTTGCTGGCGAAGGTGATCGGGAACAGCAGCACGAAGCCGAAGATCTGCACCTTCTCCGGCTCGCTGACCAGCATGGCGACCAGCACCGACATCCAGGACGTGGCGAACGCGAAGACCAGCAGCAGCGCGTAGGCGAGCGCCACCTCGGCCGGACCGGTGCCGATCCGGAAGCCGAGGATCGTGCCGACGACCAGCAGCAGCGTGATCGCCCAGGCCTGCTTGACGACGTCGGCCACGATCCGGCCGGCCAGCGGCGACCACCGCGAGATCGGAAGCGACCGGAGCCGGTCGAAGACGCCCTTGTTGATGTCGGTGTTCAGGCCGACGCCGGTGTTGAGGGTGGCGAACAGCAGGTTCTGCACGATGATGCCGGGCAGCCCGAACGTCAGGTACTCCGACGTCGAGCCGGCGATGGCCCCGCCGAAGACGTACGTGAAGAGCACCAGGAACATGATCGGCTGGACGCTGAAGTCGAGCAGCTCGAACGGGTTGTGCTTGATCGACACGAGCGTTCGCCAGGCGAGCGTGAGGGTGTTGCGCACGGCCACGGTGGGACTGACGCGCGGTTCGAAAGCGGCGGTGGTGGTCATGCGACGCTCCCCTCAAGCTGATCTTCGTCGTCCGAGGCCGGGTGGCCGGTCAGGGTCAGGAACACCTCGTCGAGGCTTGGGCTGCGCAGGGCGAGCTCGGCGACGATCAGGCCCTTCTCGTCGAGCCGGCGTACCAGCGTGGTCAGCGCGGCCGGGTCGGTGACCGGGGCGCTGATGATCGGGCCGCGCAGGTCGACCGCCCCCGAGGCGATCCCGCCGACGATCGCGGCGATCGCGTCCCGGTCGTCCTCGGCGGCCGGGCGCACCGTCACCGTCTGCGCGCCGGTGCGGGCCTTGAGCTCGTCCGACGTACCGGTGGCGATCACCTTGCCGTGGTCGATCACCACGATCTCGTCGGCGAGTTGGTCGGCCTCGTCCAGGTACTGCGTCGTCAGCAGCACGGTGACGCCCTGGCCGACCAGGTCGCGGATGATGTCCCACATGTCGTTGCGGCTACGCGGGTCGAGGCCGGTGGTCGGCTCGTCCAGGTAGAGCAGCCGGGGATTGCCGACCAGGCTGGCCGCGAGGTCGAGCCGGCGCCGCATGCCGCCGGAGTACTTGCCGGCGGCCCGGTCGGCGGCGTCGTCGAGGTGGAACCGGGCGAGCAGCTCGCGGGCGCGGGCCTTGGCGTCGCGCCGGGAGATGCCGAGCAGGCGGCCGATCAGCAGCAGGTTCTCGGCGCCGGTGAGGGTCTCGTCGACCGACGCGTACTGTCCGGTGAGGCCGATCAGGCTGCGGACCTGATGCGCCTGCTTCACCACGTCGTAGCCGCCGACCGTGGCGTGCCCGGCGTCGGGGCGCATCAGCGTGGCCAGCACCCGCACCGCGGTGGTCTTGCCGGCGCCGTTCGGCCCGAGCAGGCCGAGGACGGTCCCCTCCCGTACGGCAAGATCGACGCCACCGAGGGCGGTCGTGTCGCCGAAGCGCTTGACCAGCCCCTCGGCGACGATCGCGTTCGTCATGATCAAACTCCCGTCATGGATGTCGTGACGGGAGTCATCCTGCGCCGGACCGCTGACACGGCGCTGACAAATTCGCCGGCGCCGTGTCAGCGGACGTCAGAGCAGGCGGCCGAGACGCAGGAACAGCGTCTCGCCGGTGGCGTCGTCGATCGCGTCGTTGTCGGTCACCGCGTACGTCTGACCGTTGCCCGCGACCGCGAGACCCTCCACCTTGTCCTGCACCCAGCCGTGGTCCGACTTCAGGATCGGCAGCAGGTCCTTGACCAGGCGCTTCTTGACCGTCGGGAAGCCGGTCCAGGTCGCCGGGACGTCGAACTCGTAGATCTTCTTGATCGACGCCTGCGGGCCGCGCTGGTTGTCCCGCTCGATCACCGCGAACGTGTTGCCGTCGACGGCGACCAGCTCGGAGAGGCCCGACCAGCCCAGCGGCGCGGTGTCAACCGGGTAGCCCAGCCACGACCACTCGCCGGTCCGCGGGTTGTAGCGGCCGATCCGGTTGATCGTCTGCGGGTCGGTCTTGAGCGAACGCTGGATGGCCACCCAGACATAGCCGCCAGACTCGGCGACACCCTCGTATCCGTTGGTGGTGACCGCCGCCGCGATGTCCGCCGGCAGCGGGATCTCCTGCCGTACGGCGCCCGCCGAGTCCAGGCGGACAAGTAGGTTCGGCGTGCCGGCCGAGCCCTCGGACGCGATCCAGTAGCCGCCGCCCGTGCGTGCGACGAGACCCTCGGCGTCGTACCCGACCGGCTTGCCGTCCTTGGTCACGGTGAGCTGCTTGAAAATCGTGGCGGGCGCCGACGAGGTGTCGATGGTGAGGATGCGGGTGGGCACGTAGGCGGCGTCGGTCGACGCCACCAGCTGCGAGGGCTTGCCGGGCACGGCCGACAGCGAGGAGAGCGTGCCCCACGGGATCAAGTCCTTCGACACGATCGACGGGAACAGCCCGTGACCGATGCCGTAGATGCCGACCGCGCCGCGCAGGTTGTTGTCGGGGTCGTCGGTCTCGCTGGAAACGATGACCAGGCCGCGCGACGGCACCGCCACGACGCCCTCGGGGCCGGCCGCGGTCAGCAGCAGCTGCCGGAACTTCGGCGAGCGCGGGTTCGACACGTCGTACACGGCGGTGAAGTTGCCGCGCTCGGAGTTGACGAAGACGTACGGCACGCCGTTGAACCGGGCGAAGGCCACGTTCTCCGGCTCGATGCCCTTGGCGTCCGACCGCTTGTCCGGGTAGAGGCCGTGCTCGACGGCGATGTGCTCGAGCGTGTTGCCGGCGTCCCAGACGACGCGGCCGTTGCGGTCGAAGATGCTCCAGCCGCGCGAGCCGCCCTCGTAGTCGCCCTCGTTGGCGCTCGCGAACAGCTCGTCGGAGAGCCAGGCGACCCCGTCCGGCTCCCGCTTCGCGGTGATTGTCCCGTCCAGGACGATCTGGTCGTCGTCGCGGGTGTCCACACCGGACACGGTCACGGCGCCGGCATCGAAGTGCCGGACGACCTTCCTGTCGCGCAGGGAAACGATCGCGAAGTGGTTGTTCTCCTGGATCGAGACCACGGCCTCATCGCGCGAGTTCGATCACCACGGCGATGTACCGCCCGCTCGGCGCCACCGCCACCGAGTCCGGCTGCCCGCCGAGGTCGATCTCGCGCACCACCGACCGGCTGCGGTCGTCGACAACCACGAGCTTGCCGGACGGGTCGGTGAAGCTCTCCCGGGTGTTCACCGCGGCCAGCAGCAGGTGGCCGAGGTGCGACACCGAGGTCGGCTCGCCGCCCAGGGCGAGCGTGCCCGCCGGCTTCGGCGAGCCCGGGTTGGTGATGTCGACGAAGCCGAGCCGCCGACCCGGGCTGTCGGTGTAGACGACCGTCCGGCCGTCCTCGGTGACCGTGGAGATCTCCGCGGCCGCGGTGTCGTCGATGGACGAGTTCAGGTACGCCGGAAAGGTCGCCAGGCGACGGAATTCGGTGTCGTGCGAACGGCCGTGCGCGGATGACTACGTGAGGATCTTGTCCGGTTCATGGACGACAGACGAACGCGGCGTGCCGACGGGTGTCCAGATCAGGAGGGCCAGGCTGAAATAGACATAGAGATTGGCGCCGATGATCTCCAATGGCGGTCGTGGCGGTTTCTCCCACAGCCAGGTCAACCGCGAGGTCATGATCACGTACGCGGAACCGGCCAGATAGAGCGGACGGCGTTCCCGCCGGGACAGTCCCACGTCGACGCAGCGGACCAGTGCCGGGATCAGCCAGACACAGTGGTGGATCCAGGTGACCGGGCTGACCAGGCAGCCGGTCACCCCGGTCAGCGCGAGCCCGCCCACGATGTCGTCGACCGGCATCCGCCGTACACGGAAAATCCAGAAACCCAGAGTGACCAGCACGCAGGCGAGCCACACCTTGGACTCGACCCGGTCGATCGGGAGCCGGGCCAGGAAGCCGCGCTCGGACTGGTTGGACAGGAACGACAGCACGCCGACCCGGTTGGTGTCCCAGAGCGCCGAGGTCCAGAACTCGCGGGTCTCGTCCGGGAAGACCGCGCCGGCCAGCAAGGTGGCGCCGGCCGCGGTCGCCGCCGAGACGCCGGCCGCCCGCCACCGCCGGGTGATCAGCAGGTAGACGATGAAGAGCCCCGGCGTCAGCTTGACCGCCGTGGCCAGGCCGATGCCGATCCCCGCCCAGCGCCGGCCGCGCGCCACGCCGAACAGCAGATCGCCGGCGACCAGCGTGAGCAGCAGCGTGTTGACCTGGCCGAAGGTGATCGTCTCGCGGACCGGCTCGAAGGAGAGGGCGATGCAGCACGCGACGCCGAAGGCGAACCAGGTGGGCCAGCCCATCCGCTTGATCAGCGGCCCGGCGAACCACCAGATCAGCAGCGCGGTGGTGAGGATCGTGGCGATCACGGCGATCACCACGACGGCGCCGAACGGCAGGATCGCCATGGGCGACATGACCAGGCCCGCGAAGGGCGGGTAGGTGAAGCCGTACGGCGTGTCGGGCCGCAGCCAGTCGTAGACCATGCCGCCGTCGCCGTGGAACCAGTACTGGATCGCCCCGTAGTAGACCTTCGAGTCGAAATACTCGTTACGGATCTCGGCGAGATAGTTGATCACCAGGGTGATCAGCCCCAGCAGCGACAGGATCAGGATTTTTCGCTTCATGCGTTGCTTTCAAATATTTTATGCCGAGGTAGCAGAGTAGAGCGGTCATGAGGACGGCGCCCTGCGACTTCAGGGCCAGCGCCATGTTGTAGCCGTCCGGCAGGCAGAGCGCGGCGACCACGGCGAACGGCGCGACGAGCCAGAGCGTCTCCCGCCGCACGGTCGCGGCCAGCGGCACCAGCGCCCACACGGCGTACCAGGGATGGAAGACGGGCGCGAGCACCACGGTCGCCGCCAGCGCATAGGCCGCGAATCGCAGCGGATCGTCGGCTCGGGCACGCCACCAGAGCACGACCAGCACGACGGCGAGCAGCGCGATCCCGAGGATCCGGGTGACCGGCACCGCGTCGACCCCGAACAGCTTGATCACCATGCCGACGGCGGTGGGCGGCGAGGTCCACTGCACCGAGACGCCGCTGCCGGTCAGCCCGGTGATCCAGCCCAGCCCCCGCCCGGACAAAAGGGACATAGCGAGGAGCGTCACGACGGCTCCGGCCAGTAGCGCGACCACCGAGCGCCACCGCCGGACCGGGAAGACCATGAGCAGGGCGAACGGCACCACCACGACCGCCGTCGCCTTCACCCCGATCGCCAGGCCGAACAGCACCCCGGCCGCGAGCGGTCGCCGGGTGATCGCCAGCGCCAGCCCCGCCACCAGGCAACCCACCATCACCGCGTCGTTGTGCGCCCCCGACACCAGGTGGATCGGCACCAGCGGGCAGGCCAGCGCCAGCCACACCGCCCGCTTCACCGGCACCCCCGCCCGCCGGGCCAGCACCGGCAGGCACACCGCGATCAGCGCCACACCGAGCACCGCGATCACCCGTAGCAGCGCGAGGGTCCCGCTCAGCGAGCCGCCCAGCTTCGCCGCCCCGGCGGCCAGCAGCAGAAACACCGGGCCATACGGCGCCGGGGAGTCCCGCCAGGTGGGTGCGACGGCGTCGGCCCAGGGACACCCCAAAAGATCGACACCGCCCGCGTACGGGTCGAGACCGGTCGATTGCTGCCAGCCCTGGCACGCGTACGAGTAAATGTCGTAGCTGCCGAGCGGAAGGAACGGCAGCAGCGGAACCACCCACAGCCCCGCCGTCACATAAGCCCAGCGTGTCGAGGGCACGTACCGCCGGCCGGCCCACCACGCGCCGATGAGCAGAACCGTCCCGAACAGCCAGGCAAGCGGCAGCACGACACCGTTCTCGCCCTCGAAAATGGTGCGCGGAGTGATCGTCGGCTGCCAGGGGCGGGAGGCGCCACCGAGCCAGGCGGCGACCGCGAGGAGCAGACTGCCTGCCAGGCCCGCGTATCGGACCAGGGCGGGGCGGGACATGGCGAGCACCCTACCGTGACTCGCTGCAACCGCCGGGCGGCCCGGTAGGGTCGGGCGCGTGTTGGCCCGGCACCGGCTCGAGTGGGGCACGGCCGTCCTGGCGTCCGTGCTCGGCGCGGCGTACCTTCTGCTGCCGCCCATGGGCTCCGACCTGTCGGCGCAGGTGGCCCGGGCCGATTTCTTCGCCGCGCACGGGTACACGCCGATCGACCTGCGGTGGTACGCGGGCGTCGACCAGCTCGGCTACAGCCTGCTTTCGCAGCCGATCATGGCGCTCATCGGCGTACGCGTCACCGGGGTCCTCGCCCTCATCGCGGCCACCGTCCTGCTCGCGGTGCTGTTCCGCCGCACCGCCGCGCCCCGGCCCTGGCTCGGCGCCCTCGCCGGGGTCGCCTGTATCGCCGGAAACCTGGTCAGCGGCCGGGTCACCTACGGGCTCGGGGTCGCCTTCGGGCTCGGCGCGCTGACCGTGCTCACCTTTCCGCGGTGGCGCTGGCTCGCGATCGTGCCGGCGCTCGCGGCCTCGGCGACCAGCCCGGTGGCCGGCCTGTTCCTCGGCCTGGCCGGGGCGGCGCTGCTGCTGGCCGGCCGGGTGCTCGACGGGCTGCTGGTGGCGGTGCCGGCCGCGGTGCCGCTGGCGCTGACCGCGCTGCTGTTCGGCGACGGCGGCTGGATGAACATCAGCCACCAGGACACGCTGCGGGCCGTCGTGGCGAGCCTCGTGGTGGCGGTCCTCGTGCCACACCGGGCGGTGCGGATCGGGGCGCTGCTGTCGGCGCTCGGCGTGCTCGGGGCCGCGCTCGTGCACACGCCGGTCGGCCTGAACGCGACGCGCCTGTCGGCGATGTTCACGCTGCCGCTGCTGGCCGCGTACGCCGCGGTGCCCCGGTTCCGGCGGGGCGTGCCCCTCGGCGTACACGAAAAGGGTGGTCCGCTGGAGCCGCCGCTGTGGGTGGTGCTCATCCTCGTGGCCGCGGCCTGCTGGTGGCAGCCGCCGGTGGTGACCGGGGACGTGCGTGACATCGGCAATCCCACGGCCTCCCCGTCCTACTTCGCTCCCCTGTTGTCCCGGCTGGGGCAGGAGACGCTGACCGGCCGCGTCGAGATCCCGCCGACCAGGGACTATTGGGAGTCGGCCCACATGGGAGACGTGCAGCTGGCCCGAGGCTGGTTGCGCCAGGCGGATCTCGACCGCAACCCCCTCTTTTTTCACGAAATTCCCGGCACGTCGGGTACGGGGGTGTCGCTTACCGCCGCCAGCTACCAGGCTTGGCTCACCGACGTGGCCGTCCAGTTCGTTGCCGTGCCCGACGCCGAGCTGACCTGGTCGGGCCGTCCCGAGGCCGCCCTGATCGCCGCCGGCCTCCCCTACCTCACGAAGATCTGGCAAGGCGACCACTGGACCCTCTACCGCTTCAGCGACTCCACCCCGATCGTTGCCGACATCACCGGCCAGAACGCCACCTCGGTCACCTTCACCACCGAGTCGGCCGGCAATGTCGTCGTCCGCGTCCGCTACTACCGCTGGCTGAAGGCCTCCGGAGGCGCCGTCGTCTCCCGCACCGGCCCGTGGACGCTGGTCCGAGTGCCGGAGCCCGGCCGCTACACCCTGACCAGCTAGAGCGGCTCGATCACGCGGTTGCGGGCGTGCTGGTAGATCACCGAGCTGCGGAAGCCGACGATCTCGCGGCGGCCGGTGAAGCGGTCCATCAGGAACGAGTGCAGGGCGTCCACGCTCGGCACCGCCACGTGCACGAGGAAGTCGTCGCCGCCGGCCACGACGAAGACCGAGAGCACCTCGGGCAGCCCGATCGCGTACGCCTTGAAGCCCTCGATCACGTCCCGGCTCAGCGGCCGCACCTGCACGTGGAGGAACGCCTGCACGTGCCGGTTGAGCGCGCCCAGCTCGATCTCCGCGTGGTAGCCGGTGAGCACCCCGCGGTCGCGCAGCAGCCGCACCCGCTCGAGGCACGTCGACGGCGCGATGCCGACCGCGCGGGCCAGGTCGCGGTTCGTCTGCCGGGCATCGCGCTGCAATTCGCGCACGATCGCCGAATCAACGTCGTCCACGGCCGCTCACTTTCGTCTCTCACCGAACTTCGTTCGGCCAACCCGCTTTTGGTTCCGCCAGGCGTCTACCTTCCGCTTCATGTTCCCGTACGAACGCCTGAGCGTCCGGCGCGGCCCCGAGTCCGGCCTGCCGATCATCGTCGCCATCCACTCCACCGCCCGCGGCCCGGCGATCGGGGGCTGCCGCCTCGCGTCGTACCCGGATTGGCGGGACGGCCTCGCCGACGCCCTGCGCCTGTCCGCCGCCATGACCGACAAGTGCGCGCTGGCCGGTCTCCCGCACGGCGGCGGCAAGACGGTGGTCGTCGCGCCGCCCGATCTCTCGCCCGCCGGCCGGGTCGCCGCGATGCACGACGTCGGCACGACCATCGACGAGCTGGGCGGCGCCTACGCCACCGGCCCCGACGTCGGCACCGGCCCGTCGGACATGCTGCTCATCGGCGAGCGCACCGACCACGTCTTCTGCCGCCCGGAATCGGCCGGCGGCAGCGGCGACTCCTCCCCCGCCACCGCGGCCGGCACGGTGGCGGCGCTGCGAGCGTTGTGCGAGTTCCGCTTCGGCTCGCCCGATTTGTCGCGCCGGTCCTTCGCGATCCTCGGGCTGGGCCGGGTCGGCGCCCAGATCGCCCGGCTCCTGCCCGGCTCGCACCTGGTCGTCAGCGACATCGACGAGTCCAAGCGCTCGCTGATTCCCGGCGCGGAATGGACAAGTCCCGAAAAATGCCTGCAAGCCGACGTGGACGTGCTCGTCCCGGCCGCACTGGGCGGCGTCCTCACCCCGGCGGCCGTGCCCGCGCTGCGCTGCACCGCCGTCGCCGGCCCGGCCAACAACCAGCTCGACGCGCCCGCGACCGCGAAGCTGCTGCACGATCGCGGCATCCTCTGGGCACCCGACGCCGTCGTCAGCGCCGGCGGCATCATCCACGCCACCGCCGTCGAGCTCCGCCACGTGCCGCCGGCCGAGGCCCTCACCCTGGTCGAGGCCATCGGCGACACGCTGGGCGCCCTCCTGCGCGCCGCCGCCAAGGACGGCATCCCGCCCGCCGAGGTCGCCCACCGCACGGCCGCGAATTCCTGACCTCGTGCAAGCGCAACCGCGGCCCGCCGCACGGGCGCCGGACGCCGACGCGGTGATCTGCGCGACCGACGATCTAGGCCTCCATGACCCGTTCCATCGCGGCGCGGGCGCGCCGGGTCAGACGCAGGTACCGGTCGACGAACTCGCCCGGATCACCGCCGCCGAGCAGTTGGACCGTGCCGGCCAGCTCGACGCCGTGCCGGGGCAGCTGGTCGTTCGGGCGGCCGCGCACCAGCGTGAGCGCGTTGCGCACCCGCGCCGCCAGGGTCCAGCCGGCCTCCATGGCGGCGGCGTCGACCTTGTCGACCAGACCGGCCGAGACCGCGGCGTTCAGTGCCTCGAGCGTCTTCGTCTTGCGCAGGTCGGGCAGCGCGTACGCGTGCCGCAGCTGGATCAGCTGGACCGCCCACTCCACGTCGGACAGCCCGCCCCGGCCGAGTTTCGTGTGCGTGTTGGGGTCGGCGCCCCGGGGCAGTCGCTCGGTCTCCACCCGGGCCTTGATCCGCCGGATCTCGACGACCTGCTCGCGACTGAGCCCGCCGGATGGGTACCGCACGCCGTCGGCGAGCCGCTCGAAGTCCAGGCCGAGCGTCCGGTCCCCGCAGACGAAGCGGGCCCGCAGCAGCGCCTGCGACTCCCACACCCGCGACCAGCGGGCGTAGTACTGCTGGTAGGCGCCGAGGCTGCGGACCAGCGGGCCCTGACGCCCCTCGGGGCGCAGGTCGGCGTCGACGCCGAGCGGCGGGTCGGGCGCCGGCGCGCTCAGCATGCGGCGCAGCTCCTCGGCGATCGCGTGGGCGGCCGCGCTGGCCTCGCTCTCCCCGACGCCGACCGGCGGGTCGTAGACGAACAGCACGTCCGCGTCCGAGGGGTAGCTCATCTCGTACCCGCCGAGCCGGCCCATCCCGATGATCGCGAAGCGCAGGCCGGGCGGGCCGGGTCGCGCGGCGCGGGCGGCCTTGAGCGCGGCGTTCAGCGTCGCGTCGGTGACGTCCGAGAGTGCCTCGCCGAGAGCGTCCACGTCGATCGGCTGGGCCGGGGCCAGGTCTCCGGCCTGGCTGAGGATGTCGGCGCAGGCCAGCCGGAACAGCTCGCGGCGGCGCAGCGCGCGTACCGCGGTGGTGGCCTTCCCGGCGTCGGCGCCGTGCCGCTCGGCGGCGGCCGCGAAGCCGTCGACCAGCGCCTGGCGGCCGCGCGGCACCAGCTCGGCGTCGTCGGCGAGCAGTCGCAGCGCCTCCGGGTCGCGGGTGAGCAGGTCGGTGGCGTACCGGGAGAGGCTGAGCACCCGGGCCAGCCGGCGGGCCACCGGGCCGCCGTCGCGCAGCAGTCGCAGGTACCACGGCGTGCTGCCCAGCTTGTCGGAGACGTCGCGGTAGTTGAGCAGGCCGCGGTCGGGCTCGGGCGCGTCGGCGAACTCCTGCAGCAGCATCGGCAGCAGCGTGCGCTGGATGGCCGCGGTGCGGGTGACGCCGCCGGTGAGCGCGGTGAGGTGACGCAGCGCGCCGGCCGGGTCGGCAAAGCCGAGGATCTCCAGGCGCTTGCGGGCCGACTCGGGGGTCATCCGCAGCGCCTCGGCCGGCACCCGGGCGACCGACTCGAGCAGCGGCCGGTAGAGCAGCTTGACGTGCAGGCGGCGCACCTGGGCGGCGTGCCCGACCCAGTCCGATCGGAACGCCTCGACCGCGTCCCGGCCGGGCAGCGCCGTGTAGCCGAGGGAGGCGGCGAGCCATCTCAGCCCGGCCGGATCGTCCGGCACGGTATGCGTACGCCGGAGATGTTGAAGTTGCAGTCGGTGTTCGACTCCGCGCAGGAAGCGGTACCCGCGCAGGAGCGTCTCGCCGTCCTCCCGGCCGACGTAGCCGCCGGCGACCAGCGCACGCAACGCCGGAAGCGTGCCGCCCGAACGCAGCGTCTCGTCGACCCGGCCGTGCACGAGCTGCAGCAGCTGGACGGCGAACTCGATGTCGCGCAGGCCGCCCGGCCCTCGCTTGATCTCCCGGTCGAGCTGGTTGGCCGGCACGTTGTCGATGATCCGGCGGCGCATGTCGCGGACGTCGGCGACCGCCTCGGGCCGCTCGGCCGCGTGCCAGACCAGCGGCGCCAGGTCGTCGATCCACTCCCGGGCGAGCCCCAGGTCGCCGGCCGCCGGGCGGGCCTTGAGCAGGGCCTGGAACTCCCAGGTGCGCGCCCACCGACGGTAGTAGGCCTGGTGGCTGGCGAGCGTGCGGACCAGCGGCCCGCGGCTGCCCTCGGGGCGCAGCGCCGCGTCGACCTGCCAGGCGACCTGCCCGCAGATCTCGATGAGCCGCGCCGCGACCGTGGTGCCCGCGCTCAGGTCGTCGTCGCCGGCGGCCACGAAGATGACGTCCACGTCGGACACGTAGTTGAGCTCGTTCCCGCCGCACTTGCCCATCGCCACGATCGCCAGCCGCGGTTCGCTCACGCTTGCCGGCAGGCCGGCCACCGCGATGTCGTACGCGGCACCGAGCGTCTCGTCGGCGAGACGGGAGAGGGCGGCCATGGTCGGCTCGAGTCCGCGGCCGCCGGTGAGGTCGGCGGCGGCGATCCGCAGCAGCGAGATCCGGTACGCGCGGCGCAGCACCGGCACGGTGAGGTCGCCCTCGATCTCGAGGTGGCCCTCGGCGCTCGGCGGCATGCCGGTCTTGCCAGTGGCCAGCACCTGCCACTCGTCCGGGTTCGCCACCAGGTGATCGCCGAGCGCCGAGGAGGCGCCGAGCACCGCCACCAGCCGCCGGCGCAGCCCGTGATCGCGGTACAGGGCCTCGAACAGCGCGCCGGTCGCCTCGTTCGGGCTGATCTCGCCGCCCGGCCCGGTCACCCGGCGGCCGTTGGCGCGGTCGCCCGCCCGCCCGGCCGCCTCGACCAGCCGGTGCAGCTGCCGCAGCGCCAGGGTGGGGTCGGCGGCCTTGGACAGCGAGTGGATCAGCTCGGCGGCGTCGGTGCCGGTCGGCGCCTGCGCCTCGGCGTCCCACAGCCGCAGCCCGGAGGGGCCGAGCAGGTCGGCGGCCCGGGCGCCGGTGTCCGCGAAGCCGTACCGGGCGAGCCGGCTGGGCCGCGTCACCGTTACTGCCCCAGCAGCGGCAGCGTCCGGCCGGTGCCGGAGTGGGGTATGTCGGCGTCGGGCAGGGTGCCGAGCGCGAGCGACGCGAAGCGGGCCGCGAACGGCTGCCACACCTCCTCGACGTCGGCCAGCACCTCGGCGATCGCGTAGACCACGGCCTCGGCGTCGTAGCCCAGCTCGTCGAGGGTGGCCGCGTCGTCGGCCGCCCACTGCTCGACCATCTCGATGTCGCACTCGATGTGGAACTGCACGCCCCACGCCCGGTCGCCGAGCCGGTAGGCCTGGTTCGGATAGCGGCTCGACGCGGCGAGCAGCACGGCCCTCAGCGGCAGCTCGGTGATCTCGTCGCGGTGCCACTGGATCACGTCGGGCAGCAGCGGCACCCACTTGAACAGCGGGTCGGTGTCGGCCGCGTCCCTCTTGCCGACCAGGCCCGGGCCGATCTCGGGGCCGGACGTGCTGCGCTCGACCAGGCCGCCGTGCGCCTGGGCGAGCAGCTGCCCGCCGAGGCAGATCGCGAGCGTGGGCACACGGTTGCGCACGGCCTTGCGCAACAGGCCCTCGAGCGCGGGGAACCAGGGCGCGCCGGGGGTGCCGTCGGCCGCCGCGTACGCGTTCTGGTCGCCGCCGAGCACGACCAGCGCCAGATGGTCGTCGAGCGTGTCGGGCAGCGCGTCTCCCGCGTGCGGGCGGAGGACGGTCAGCTCGAGGCCGGCCTCGGTCAGCCACTCCCCCAGCCGGCGCAGGTCGTCGGTCGGGTCGTTCTCGATGACAAGTGCGGTTCCCACGCCCCGAGGCTAGTCCGAAGCCGTTCCGGAAACACCGACAGGAGGCTGTCGCCGCGCACCGGGAGGGTGGGCCTCGACGGATTTTCCTTCCAAGCGAGGAGCACGACATGTCCGGGATCAACGGGATCGGCTGGTTCGAGGTCGCGACCGACCAGCCGGCGGCGGCCGAGCGCTTCTACGGCGACGTCTTCGGCTGGACCTTCGGCGACGACACGGGCGGCGCGACCGGCGCCGACGACACCGCCTACCGCATGGTCACCACGCCGGGTGGCGAACGCCCGGCCGGCGGCATCTGGCCCACCGGCGGCAAGACCCCCAACTACGCCATCTTCTACGTCCTCGTGGCCGACCTCGCCGCGACCTGCAAGTCGGCCGAGGCGGCCGGGGGCAAGGTGCTGCTGGCGCCGCAGACGACGCCCGACGGCCTGTCCTTCGCCCACCTGCTCGACCCCTCGGGCAACCACTTCGGCATCTTCACCCCGCCCACCGGCGGCGAGTGATCAGCCCAGCCTCGAAGTGATCAGCCCAGCGTCAGGCTGTGGACGATGTGGTCCGGGATGTCGAAGGCGTCCGGTTCCACGACACGCGGGGGCGGCACCTCGGCGGTCACCGTGACCGAGGCGATCCGATCGGTGCGGAAGGCACGCATCGATCGGCGCATCCGGCAGTAGGCGGCCAGGTACCAATGCGAGGGAGTGCCGATGAAGGCGAGCGGCTCGATCTCGCGCACGGTGGGGGCGCCGCCCTTGTCCTCGTAGCGGATGCGCAGCACGCGCTGGACCTGGAGGGCGTCGGCGATCACCCGGGGCACGGTGGTGGCCGGGGCGCCGCCGACCAGGTGGATGCGGCCGGCCAGGGCGCGGGCCGCGGCGGCGTCGCCGGGCGGCATGGCGACGACCAGCTTGCGGAGGGCCGTCGACGCCGGGCCGTGGAACGGGGTGCCGTCGAGCCGGTGGAGCGCGAGGGCCATGGCGACCGCCTCGGCGGCCGTGAAGTTGACCGGGGGCAGCGTGTGTGACCGGTCGAGGCAGTAGCCCCCGGCCCGGCCGGGCTCGGCGTAGACCGGGGTGCCGGACTGCTGGAGAGCCGAGATGTCGCGCTCCACCGTGCGCACGCTGACCTCGAAGTGGTCGGCGAGCCAGCGGGCGCTGCGCGGCCGGGGCGACACCGCACGGAGCTCCTCGACCAAGGCATACAGACGATCGGTCCGGTTCACGCGAGCGACGCTAGCCCCGGGGTATGACAACTTTCTCCCCGAGCATGCCGTCGACCAACGCCACCAAAAGCCGGAAAAGTGCCCTATCGCCGCTAATATCCTCATACGGTGCAGATCATGGTCAGATCGCATCGGCGGCGATTCGGGGCCGCACTTCTCGCGACGGTTTTGTGCGGCATGCTCGCGGTGGTCGATACGCCG
Organism: Paractinoplanes globisporus DSM 43857; assembly: GCF_000379645.1. GTDB lineage: Bacteria > Actinomycetota > Actinomycetes > Mycobacteriales > Micromonosporaceae > Actinoplanes > Actinoplanes globisporus. The sequence goes on along the minus strand of NZ_KB903302.1, from coordinate 5,583 downwards.
CCGGCCGTGGCGGTGGTTCCGACCGGCGACCTCACCGAGGTGGCCGTGTACACCGTGTCGTTCTCCGGCGACGTCATGCGCGTCGGCCCGGACGGGACCGTGACGTTCCCCGCCACCGGTCTCACGCCCCTGGGGCAGGGCATCGCGGCCGCCCCGGACGGGACCCTCTACGTGTCCAGTCCACCCAACGACACGGTGTGGAAGATCGCCCCCGGCGGGTCGCCGGCGGCCGTGCCGTTCACCGCGACGGTCGACTCGCCGCAGGACATCGCCGTGGACGACACCGGCGCGCTGTACACGGTCAGCACCGGGACCGGCAAGGTCATCAAGCGGGCGACGAACGGCACCGAGGCCGAGATCCCCTTCACCGCGGCCATCGTGAGCGCCATGGCCGTCGACCACGACGGCAGCCACATCTACCTGCTCGACGTCATGAACGGCGAGATCGTGCGGATGGACGCCGACGGCGGCAACCGGACCGTCGTCGTGGGCTTCAACGACATTCACAACATCCAGGCGATCACCGTCGACGACCAGCAACGGGTCTACGCGGGCACGGTCGACGGCCACATCTACCGGATCACCCAGGGGCCCGGCCCGAGGACGATCGACGACCTGACCTCGGCCGCCGGCAACATCACCGACGTGGCCGTGGCCGACAACGGCGAGGTCTTCGCGACCCGATTCACCAGCGCCGACGTGGTACGGGTGCACACCGACGGCAGCGTCGAGCAGGTGCTCGACCAGGTCCCCTCCCCCATCGGGCTGCTGGTGCGAACGGTGCCGGCCCCGCCGGCCACGGTGACCGCCACCGCGGGGGCCGGCTCGGCCGACGTCGAGTGGGACACCGGCCAGACCAACGGCGGCTCCCCGATCGTGCGGTACACGGCCGTCTCCGACCCCGGCGGCCTGACGTGCACGCCGATCGTCCCGGCCGACACGCACTGCACGGTCACCGGGCTCACGAACGGCCAGGCGTACACCTTCAAGGTCGTCGCCTCGACCACGATGGGCGGCGACGGCGAGTCGCTCCTCAGCCCGGCCTCCGGCCCGGTGACCCCGAGCCTGCCCTCGCCATCGCCGTCCCCCTCGACGACCTCGCCGTCACCGGCACCGTCGACGATCTCGCCGACGACGCCTCCGATCACATTGCCGTCGCCGTCACCGTCGACGACGTCCGCCTCGCCGAGCCCGTCGCCGACGCCGACGCCGACATCCACCGTTCCGAACCCGCCGACCGGCGTGACCGCCACCGCCGCGACCTCGTCGATCGAGGTCTCCTGGCAGCGACCGGCGGACAACGGCGTCGCGATCACCGGCTACCGCGCGATCGCCGACCCCGGGCCCGCCCTCTGCACCACCACCGGCGCCACCACCTGCGTCCTCGGCGGCACCGCCGGAACGTCCTACCGGGTCCGCGTCGTCGCACTCTCCGCCAAGGGAACCTCGAAGCTCTCGGCCTACTCGAATGCCGCCGTGCCCACGGCCCCCACGGTGGCCACCACCCCGCCGGTCACGAGCGTTCCGCTGAACACCGACCAGGGACAGATCTCCACCGCGGCGCCCGGGCAGAGCGTGACCCTGGTCGGTGAGGGCTATGCCGCCTACTCGACCGTGACGCTTACGATCTACTCCACGCCCGTGGTGCTGGCGACGATCGCGACGGACAAGAACGGCGCCTTCTCGAAGACGGTGACCGTGCCCGCCGACCTGGCGAGCGGCAAGCACGCGTTCACGGCGACCGGCGTCGACCCGAGCGGCAAGCCGCGCGCGATGCGCCTGGACGTGACGGTCCAGCCGGAGCCGAGCAGGCTACCGGTCACCGGTACCGCCGTCATGTGGCTCGTCGTCACCGGCCTAGGCATGACCATCGCCGGCGCCGGACTGCGGTTGGCGTCGGGCGCCGAGCGTACGAAATCTGGGTTGTAGAAGGCCCGGTTGTACGCAATAAGCTGCTGCAATGGCCGAGCCCACGCCCGCGGTGCGGGTGTCGACGTTGGAACTGTTCTTCGATCTCGTCTTCGTCTTCACGATCACCCAGCTCGCCGAGATGCTCGCCGAGCACCTGAACCTCCCCACGCTCGGCAATGTGCTGCTGATCCTGGCCGTGGTCTGGTGGATGTACTCCGGCTACGCCTGGCTCACCAACGCGGTGGCGCCCAACTCGACGACCCGCCGCACGCTGCTGCTGACCGGCATGGCCGGCTTCCTGGTGATGGCGCTCGCCATTCCGGAGGCCTTCGGCGAGTACGGCTGGCTGTTCGGCGTCAGCTACCTGGTCGTCAACGTCGTGCACACGCTGCTGTTCCAGAGCGCCGGACCGGGCGCCCGCGCCGCGCTGCGCCTGCTCGGTCCGCTCAACATCCTCTCCGCGCTGCTGGTGCTGGCGGGCGGCCTCGTGCCCGAGCCCTGGCGTCACCTGCTGTGGCTGGCCGCGCCGCTGGTGCAGATCACCGGCAGCTACCTGCACCGGATAGACATGCACACGATCTCGGCCGGCCACTTCGCCGAGCGCCACGGCCTGGTCGTCATCATCGCGATCGGCGAGTCCATCATCGCGATCGGCGCCGGGTTCGCGGGCGTCCACCTGGGCTTCGACGAGATCCTGGTGGCGATTCTCGGCCTCTGCATCGCGTACTACCTGTGGTGGTTCTACTTCGCCGGCGACGACGCCCGCGCCGAGCACGTGCTGGCCCGCACCGCCGACCCCTTCCGCCGCGGACGCCTGGCCCTGCAGGCCTGGGGCTACGCCCACTACCCGATGCTGCTGGGCATCGTGATCGCCTCGGTCGGCATCAAGAAGACGGTCGGTCACGCCCAGGAGTCCCTGCACTGGGGTGAGGCGCTCGCCCTCTCCAGCGGCGTCGCCATCTACCTGCTCGGCCACGCCGCGTTCCTGGCCCAGCTCCGGCTGCGCGGCGTCTACCACCGCATCGGCTGCGCCCTGGCCGTCCTGGCCACCATCCCGCTCGGCCACCTGATGGCGATCGTCCAGCTGGCGGCCGTCGCCGTCGTGATGATGGTCGCCGCCATCATCGAGGATCTTCCCGAGGTTCGCCGCTCCGGTTCCACCGCCATCGGCGACTTCGGCCGCACCCCCACCCACGACTGATTGCGCTTTAAACCTTTAAAAGCACTATATGCCGCCTGGTCTGTACATAACGTACGAATATGGTCAGATCAAAACAGCGGCGGCGCAGCGCCGCGCTCCTTGCGATGATCGTGGTCGGCATGCTCGGTGTGGTCGGGCCCGACCCGGCGGAGGCCGACGGCGGCCTGGTCGGCGTCGCCGCCTACTACGTCGATGGCAACACCGGCCAGGCCGTGCGCATCGACCAGGAGGGCAACCACGAAATCCTCGGCACCAACCTCGGCGGCAGCCCGAGCGTCGCGGTCGGTGACGACGGCACGCTTTACGTGGTGAGGTCATGGGACCGCACGGTCTTCAAGATCGAAGCCGGCCAGTCGCCGGTCGCGATTCCTTTCAACACCACCATCCAGGCCTCCACCGACCTCGCCGTGGACGGTTCGGGCACGCTCTACGACGCGGCCGACTCCGACGGCGTGGTGAAGCGGCTGGCCGACGGCACCGAGACAACCCTGACGTCCCCGGACATCCTCCAGTACTCCCAAGTGGCCGTCGGGAGTGACGGCACCGTCTACGTGCTCGATCCTTTCAGCGACACGGTCAACAAGATGGATCCCTCCGGAACCTCGTCGACCGTGGTCGTCGGCGGACCCGAGGTCAACTCGATCAGCTCCCTCGCCATCGACGACCAGGACCGGCTGTACGTGGGCGCCGGCACGACCGGGACCGTCTATCGGGTCACGCAGGGGAACGGCCCGCCCACGGTGGATACGCTCACCACAAGCCTCGGCACCATGCTCGACATGGACGTGACGCCGGACGGCACCGTCTACGCGTCCCGGGATTTTCCGAGCCCGAACGACCTGGTCCGGATGGACAGCGACGGCGACCCGGTGATCGTCGACGGCAATGTCTACGCGAGGGGCCTGAAGGTCATGGTCCTGCCGGAACCGCCGACCAACGTGACCGCCGTCGCCGGAGACGCCTCGGCCGAGGTCAGCTGGGACGACGCCAGCGGGAACGGTGGCGGCTTGATCAGGCGTTACACCGCCGTCGCCTCCCCCGGCGGTGCGACGTGCGTGCCGACCGTGCACACCGACACGGCCTGCACCTTCACCGGGCTGAGCAACGGCACCGAGTACACCTTCAAGGTCACGGCGTCGAACACCGACAACGACCGCGGGGAATCGCTGCTCAGCGACGCCTCCAACGCGGTGACGCCGGGCGTGCCGGAGGCGCCGTACCAGCTCCAGGCCACCCCGGCCGACGGGGCGGCCGACCTCACGTTCCTTCCCGGCCGCGCGGGTCCCGATCCGCTGCAGAACTTCGAGACGTCGATCGACGGCGGCCAGAGCTGGCAGGCGCTCGTCATCCAGGTCGACATCGACGGGGTCGCGTCCGGAACGGTATCGAACCTGCCCAACGGGATGCAGACGACGATCATGCTGCGCGGCCGCACCGGCTTCGGGGCCGGCCCGGCCGCCACCACGACGGTCACCGCGGCGTCGCCCTCGCCGTCGCCTTCGCCTTCGCCGTCCTCGTCGTCCCCGTCCCCGTCGCCCTCGCCGTCGCCGTCGCCGTCGACGAGTTCGCCCACCACGAGCCCGCCCACGACGAACCCGACCACACCGCCCACGACGAGCCCGACCACACCGCCGACGACGAGCCCGACACCGTCGGCAAGCCCCACGCCCTCGACGAGCCCGACACCGCGGCCGACCAAGCCGCTCGCGCCGGCCGGCGTGACCGCCGTCGCCGGCACCTCCTCGATCGAGGTCTCGTGGCAGCCCTCGGCGGACAACGGTGTCGCGGTGACCGGCTACCGCGCGATCGCCGACCCCGGTCCCGCCGTCTGCACCACCACCGGCGCGACGAGCTGTGTGCTCGGCGGCACGGCCGGTGTCTCCTACCGGGTGCGGGTCGTGGCGATGTCGGCGAGCGGCCTTTCGGCGCTGTCCGGTTACTCGGCGGCCGTGGCGCCCACCGCTCCGCCGGTGGCCGGAACGCCGCCGGACACGACTGTGCCCCTCGACACCGACAAGGGCCGGATCTCGAATGCCGCGCCCGGCCAGCAGCTGGTTCTGGTCGGCACGGGCTATGCGCCCTACTCCACCGTGACGCTCACGCTCTACTCGGACCCGATCGTGCTGGGCCAGGTCCGGGCCGACGCGCACGGCGCGTTCCGGAGTGCCGTGACCGTGCCCGCGGACCTGGCGACCGGCGAGCACTCCTTCGCCGCGACCGGGGTTGACCCAAGGGGCAAGGCTCGAGCGATGCGCATGGACGTGACCGTCCGACACGTGCCGCAGAGCCTGCCGGTCACCGGCACGGCCGTCGTCTGGCTGATCGTCGCCGGCCTCGGCCTCACGCTCGCCGGAGCCGGCCTGCGCACCGTCCGCCGCTGACGCGTCCGTCGGATGGGCTGCCGCGAGATCTCGCGGCAGCCCAGCCCGGAAGCGGCGGCACGGAGGCCGGGACGGCAGCGCCCGGCCTCG
>NZ_KB903301.1 GCF_000379645.1 Paractinoplanes globisporus DSM 43857 | reverse complement strand
CTAGACGAGTAAGTCCTAACTCGGCTAGGCGGACGACTAGTAGGCGGATGCTATTTACACCTGTGTAGGAGAAGGGTGTCGATGATCTGTTTGTGACGACAGACATCAACACCCTTCTCACCGCACTGTACGTGAAGATCGACGACTGGCTCGTACGGCCTCGCCGCGCTGGGCGTCCACCGAAGCTCTCCGACGCTGAACTGCTGACCATCGCGGTTGCCCAAGCCTTGCTCGGTATCCGCTCCGAGGCCCGCTGGCTGCGGTTGCTGCCCGCCCATCTACCAGGTGCATTCCCGTACCTGCCCAGCCAGTCGGGCTACAACAAACGTCTGCGTGGCGCTCTACCCTTGCTCAAGCAGGTGATCCGCCTGCTCGCAGCGGACACCGATCTGTGGCACGACGACGTCTGGGTCACCGACTCCACCCCCGTCGAGTGCGGCCGATCCCGGCCCACCGCCAAACGTTCGGACCTGGCCGGCTGGGCCGGTTACGGCTACTGCTCGTCACACTCGCGCTTCTTCTGGGGCCTGCGCCTGCACCTGATCTGCACACCGTCCGGGCTCCCGATCGCCTGGACCCTGGCAACCCCGAAGACCGACGAACGCCACATCCTGACTGCCGCCCTGGAAGACGACCCCGCCCTGCTGTCCGGCCGGCATGGGCAACTGATCATCGCGGACAAGGGCTACGTCTCCGCTGAACTCGACCGGTGGCTGACCGACCGCGGGATCCGGCTGCTGCGCCCGTCTTACCGCAACCGAACCCCACACCCTGGCGAGCACCTGCTCAAACCCATCCGCCAGCTGATCGAGTCGGTCAACGACACGTTGAAAGGCCAGCTCGACCTCGAACTGCACGGCGGCCGCAGTATCGAAGGCGTCGGCGCCCGCATCGCTCAACGCCTACTCGCCATGACCGCCGCGATCTGGCACAACCGCGCTACCGGACAACCTTTGACCAGGTCATTGATCGCCTACGACCACTAACCCAAGTTGGGACTTACTCGTCTAGGACAGCCGCAGCTCGGACCAGTCGAGGACGCCCTCGCCCAGATCCCGCACCGTCGCCAGCAGCCCGAGCCGGGCCGCCCGCACCTGCTCGTCCTCGTCCATCACGAAGATCTCGTCGAAGAACGTCGCCAGGGGCGCGACGAGCCGCGACACGACCTCGGTGAACCGGAGCAGATCGGGCTCGGTGGCCGCAGCCAGCGAATCCCGCACCGACCCGACCGCCGCGACCAGCGCCACCTCGGCCGGCTCCTTCAGCACCCCCGCATCGAATCCGGCCACCGTCGACGGCGGCACGATCCGCCGCGCTCGCTGCACCGCCTCCGCCACCGCCACGAAGTCAGGATTCGCCGTGACCGAGGCCAGCTGCGTCAACAGGTGACCCGCCACCGACGGCCGGGCAAAGTGGGGGAGCACCGCCCGTACGCGATCAATGGGGTTGCCCTCCTCGGCGAGCGTCTGCTCGAGGCGCTTGGCCAGGAAGTCCGCGCACGCGGCGAGCACCTCGTCCGAGACCGGCACCGGCTGCCGGGCGGCCGCCTCGCGCAGCCCGTCCGTCAGCGAAAGAGCGCCTAGCGCCGGATGCGCCCGGTGCACCGCCAGCAGCCCGAGCACGGCCCGGCGTACGGCAAAGGGGTCGCTGCTGCCCGTCGGCAGCCCCACCGTCGCCGCGAGCCCGGCCACCAGGTCGAGCCGGTCGGCCAGCGACAGCAGCGCTCCCGGCAGCGAGGCCGGCAGAGCGTCCCCGGTGCTCCGGGGCAGTTCGTTCTCGTAGACGGCCTGCGCGACGTCCCGGGGCTCGCCCGCGTGCATCGCGTAGTCCCGGGCCATGATCCCGGCGAGGCTGGTCATCTCGGTGACGAGCTGCGAGCCGAGGTCGAACTTCACCAACGCGGCCGCGCGGTTCAACGCCGCCGACGACAGCCCCAGCGACGACGCCAGCGCCAGGGCCAGCGACGCGATCCGCGCCGACCGATCGGCCATCGAGCCCAGGCGGTCGGTGAACGTGACCCGCTGCAGCCGCTCCCGCATCACCGGCAGCGGAGTCTCCCGGTCGGCCCGGTAGAAGAACGCCGCATCCTCGTAGCGGGCCCGCAGCACCGCCTCGTTACCGGCCCGCACCAGCTCGACGTCCACCGGCCCGTTCGCCACCGTCACGAACATCGGCAGCAGTGCGCCATCGGAGGACCGCACCGGCAGGTACCGCTGGTGCTTGCGCATCACCGTCGTCAGCACCGCGTCGGGCAGCGAAAGATAGCTCTCGTCGAACGTGCCGAGCAGCGGCGTCGGCGCCTCCACCAGGTACGTGATCTGATCGATCAGCGCGGCCTCCCCGCGCACGTCGACCCGCCCGTCCGGGTAGACGTGGTCCTGGGCGCCGGTGACGATCAGCTCGCGCCGGTCCTCGGGGTCGGCGACGATCCCGTGGAAGGCGAGCGTCTCCATGAACGTCTCCGCCGACGCGATCTCCAGCGTGGGGGAGGCAGCGGTCCGCAGCACGCGCGTCTGGCGGCCCGCGGCGAGGGTGCCCACCGCGACCGGTACTACGTCGTCACCCCAGAGCGCGACCAGCCAGCGGATCGGCCGGCTGTAGGACAGCTGCGGGTCGCGCCAGCGCATGTTCTTCGCGGCGCGCAGCCCCGACACCACCTTCGCCAGCACCGGGGCCAGAACCTCGGCCGCCGCGCCGCCGACCTCGGGCCGGGTCACCACGGCGTGTTGCACGCCGTTGAACGAAGCCTCGCCGAGCTCGGCCAGGGTTGCCCCCTGCCCACGGAGGAACCCCTCGAGCGCCTTCGTCGGCGCCCCGTCCGCCCCGTACGCCGCCGCCAGCTTGGGGCCGCGCACCACGCGTACGTGATCGTCCTCGCGCGCGGCGACGTCGGCGACCACCGCGACCAGACGCCGGGGTGTGGCGAAGACCCGCACGTCCCCGTGGGTGAGCCGGGTGCCGGCGAGACCGCTTCTGATCTCCCGCTCCACGGCGTCGCGCGCGGCCCGGCACTCGGACGGCGGCAGTTCCTCGGTGCCGATCTCGAAGACCAGCAGCCGCGCGCCGTCCCGCTCCGCCGGAGCCGCACTCGCCGTGGCCAACGCGGGCGGAGAGACTCTTCCCAGGGGATGTGAAAGCTCATCCCGGCGCGCCACCCACAGCTTGGCCACCTCGCCGGCCAGCCGCCGCATCCGCCCGAACTCGGCCGCCCGGTCCGCCGTGGACACGGCACCGCGCGAGTCGAGCACGTTGAACGCCTGCGAACATTTCAGCACGTAGGTGTGCGCCGGCACCGGAAGTCCGGCATCGATCAGCCGCTGCGCCTCGCCCGCGTAGATCTCCAGCAACTGCCGGTTGGCCGCCACATCGGCATCGTCCAGGTAGTACCGGGACATCTCGTACTCGCCCTGTCCGAATACCTCGCCGTACGAGATTCCCGGCGCGTACTCGATGTCCTTGAAATGGTTCTTGTCCTGAAGCGCCATGATGATGCGCTCGATGCCATAGGTGATCTCGACCGAAACCGGGTCCAAATTGATCCCACCGGCCTGCTGAAAATACGTGAACTGCGTGATTTCCAGTCCGTCGAGCCACACTTCCCAGCCGAGCCCCCAAGCTCCCAGCGCCGGCGACGCCCAGTTGTCCTCGACAAACCGCACATCGTGCGCCGCCACGTCGATACCCAGCGCCGCCAGGCTGCCCAGATAGAGCTCCTGCGGATTCCCCGGATCGGGTTTCAGGATCACCTGCAACTGCGTATGAGTCTGCAGCCGATTAGGGTTCTCCCCATACCGCGAGTCATCCGGCCGAACCGACGGCTCCACATAGACGACCCGCCACGGCTCCGGCCCCAGCACCCGCAAAAACGTGGCCGGATTGAGCGTCCCGGCCCCCACCTCGGTATTCATCGGCTGCACGACCAGGCACCCCTGATCAGTCCAATACGAGGTCAACCGAGCCAGCGCGTCCTGCATGGTGAGCATGGCGCGAAGTCTAGGGCGTGGCTCTCCGCGCGCATCCGATATCCCCGCCCGGTCACGCCTCCGGTCGTCGTGTAGCGGCTTTCCATTCAAACCCCCCAGCAGCGGTACGCGTCGACAACGCCCGCCGAACTGAGGAGCTCCCGAGTCCGGCCGCCCCGCCGTGCCCCGCGACCACCTGCCACCCCAGGCCGCAGCGCGCCTCTCGCGTGAGCGGAAAGTAATCGCCCGAACACCCATTGCGACCGATGGTCGCTCAATCGCAGGAGGCTGACGTGGCGACTCGTCGATCCCGCTTTGCCCGGAGCGGGCGGGCTGGGCTCCTCGTGGCCGGGTTTCTCGCCATCATGGTGATCGTTCTCGGTTCGCCGCTGCTCCTGGCCGCCCTTTCCGGCACCGCCCTGCCGTGGGGCCGGCTGGCCGACGTCGGCGACGCGTTCGAGGGAGCGTCCGCGCTGCTGTCGGCGATCGCGTTGTGCGGCATCGGCGCTTCGTTGCTCTACCAGCAGCGCCAGGTCCGCCAAGAGCTGGCCGGCATGGACCGCCAACAACACGCCGAGTTGTTGAAGCTCGCGCTCGACAATCCCGAATTCATGGAGATGCTCAACGGTGAGCCGGCCGGCCCGCACGCTCGTCAGGAGACCTACGCGAACCTCACGATGATGTATTGGCTCGCCATCTGGGAGTTGGGCGAGATCGACGATGACGAGCTGCGCCTGATGGTCGGGAGCCTATTTCGCAGCGATGTCGCGAGACGCTGGTGGGCGCGCGTGGGGGCGGTCTGGATCGGCACGCGGCACCGGCCCGAGCGAGTTCGCTTTCTGTCGATCATCTCGGCCGAACACGCTCTCGCACAGCGGGCCGTCGTCGAGTCGCATTGCGAGGTCAGGGCCGTCGACCGGCACCGCCCGAACGTCGCGGCCGGTGCCGCGTTGGCGGTGGGCGTCGCCGTCGGCCTGGGTTTTCGCCTGCTCGGCCGGTGTCAGGGCCGGCGGAGGCGGTCGGCCCGGATGTCCTCGATCAAGCGGCGCCACGTGTCCCGGTCGTAGCAGAGGGTCCCGCCGTGCGGATCTTTTGAGTCGCGGACGAAAACCGCGTCGCCGCCCTCGGAGATCGCGACCTCCACGCAGGCGCTGTTCGCCACGGAATAGGAGCTCTTCCGCCATTCCAAGCTCATGTCAGCGAGACTAAACCGCGGGATGACGCCGGGCAGTCGCCCGATCGAGTGGCCCCACTTGTCGACTGTCACCAGGTGAAGCGGGAGGGGTAGGTGGCTTCGGCTATTTCCTTTTGGCCCTCGGCGTTGGGGTGGAAGTAGTCGACGTTGTTGACCAGGGTGAGGGTGTAGCGGACCTCGTGCACGCGCCCGCCGTCCCAGCGGCAGCGTTTGCCGTAGGCGTGGCAGGCCTCCTGCAGGGCGCCGTTGTAGTCGTTGACGCGGGAGCGGACCTGGTCGCGGCGGGCGTCGTCGGCGGGGGCGGTGGAGGTCGGCGCGGCCAGCAACGCCGGGCAGATGTGGAAGCGGGACCAGGTGCGGACGGCGTCGGCGTCGGTGTGGCCGACCTGCCACAGGCGGTAGATGTTGGGGATGCTCGCGACCAGGACCCGGGTGTTGGGGAGGCCCTTCTTGATGCGGGCCAGCGCCTGGTCGACCGAGGCACGGAAGCTGCTCACCGAGGTCATAGCCCCCGGCGTCGTGGCGCACGCGTCGTTGGCGCCGATCAGGACGGTGATGTACTGGGGCTTCACCGCGACGGCCCGGCGGGCCTGGGTGGGCAGGTCGGCGGCCTCGGCGCCGGGCTCGGCGTAGCTCTGGGCGTGGTTCTTGATGGCGGGGTTCTTGGCGAGGATGCGGCTGTAATGGCTGTCCACCGAAGAAGCGGTGCCCGTCGACCAGGAGTTGCGACCGCAGACCACGAACGTGCCGCAGCTGCCGAAGCCGGCCGTGATGGAGTCGCCGAGGGCGGCCATCGAGGACGGGTAGCCCTTGGTCGAGCCGGTGGTGGGCGCCGGACCGGCGCCGCCGGCACCCTGTTCGCAGGCGAGCATCAGAACGCCGAGGAGGGCCAGGGCGACGACATGCCAGCGGCGGATCATAAAACCCCCGGGACGTGACGGACAGCTACAAACTACGCACGGTATGTTATCCCGCGCCGGCCAGCAGGCGGTCGGCAACCTCGGAGCGCCGGTAGAGAACCGACCGGCCGTGCCGCGCGCTGACCAGCAGGCCGCCGGCGCGCAGGGCGCGCAGGTGCTGGTTGACGGCGGTCGTGGTCACGCCCAGGCGGGCGGCCAGTTCCGTGGACGACGCGGGCGTCGCGAGCTGGACGAGCAGGCCGGCTCGGTGGGCGCCGAGCAGGGCGGCGAGCGCCCCGGGGGAGGGCAGCGGCTGCGGTTCCCAGAGCGTGCCGATGCCGCGGGCGGCGTACAGGATCATGGGTGGTTCTTCGGGGGAGATCGGGGTCGAGGCGTTGGCGGTCCAGAGCGTGGGGACGAGGGTGAGGCCGCCGGTGGTGGCGCGGGTGTAGGTGACGTTCGAGCGCAGCTGCACCTCGACGACCTCGCCGACCAGGCTGACCTGCCGGGCCAGGCCCGCGAACATCGCCGCCAGCCCGCCGTGGGCCATCTCCCGGCCGCGGTACGTGACGTCGCCCTCGAGCAGCGCGCGCATCCGTGGCCAGTGCGGGGCGAAACATCGTTCCCAGTAGCCGGTGAGCGCCGACATGATCCGGGGCAGCGGTGGTGGCCGATAGGCGGCGCCGTGCAGCATCCGCAGGTCGCGAGCGACGACCGCGGGCGGGGTCGTGGCGACCGACGCGAACTCGTCCTCGATCCGGGTGACCGGGGACAGCGGTCGCGGGTTGAGAAAGTCCGGCGTCCACAGCCGTTCGTTGGCCAGCGCGGAGAGCGTCTCGGCGTCGAGCTCGTGGCGCGCCCTCAGCGTCTCGTGGATCCAGGGCAGGTGCAGCGGGAAACGACCGGGATCGCGCCAGGCCCGCAGTGACAGCACCATCTCGTTGAACGGGGAGATCGCGAACCGCACGTCGGCCAGGTCCTGGCCGACCAGCACATATCGCACGAGCATGAAGGAATAGGCTACATCGTTATCGCGTACGACGCCCGGGTGGCAGAAAGAACGGCGTGACGATCACGCTGGCGAAGTCCATCCACCCGACCGAGCGCGCCCTCGCCTTCGGCGCCGCGACCTCTTCCCTCGCCAAGGGCCTGCTGTTCGGCGTGAGCGCGCTGTTCTTCACCCGGGTGGTCGGGCTGTCCGCGGCGACCGTCGGGTTCGGGCTCACGGTGGCGGGCGGGGTCGGGCTGGCCACCGCGTTCGGGTCCGGCTACCTCTCCGACCGGCTCGGTGCGCGGCGGGTGCTGCTGGCGACGACGGTGCTGCAGGGCGCGGCGGTCGGGGCGTACACCATCGTGCGGAATGTGATCGCCTTCGTCCTGATCGCCAGTGTGGCGGTCGGCGCGGAGGCCGCGCAGCGGACGGCGCGCACGACGCTGCTGGCGCGGCAGTTCACCGGGGCCGACCGGGTCGAGGTGCGGGCCCGGCTGCGGGTGGTCACGAACGTCTTCATCGGCGCCGGCTCGGTGGCCGCCGCGGGCACGCTCACCCTGAACTCGCGCGCCGCCTACACGATCACGATGGTCGTCGCCGCCGTGCTGGTGCTGTCGGCGGCGATTCCCTTGCGCGGGTTGCCCGAGCCCCGCACTTTAAAAAACGAGCAGAAGCAGAAGACGCCGTTGCGGGACTGGCGCTACCTCGGGATCGCCGCGCTCAATGGCCTGCTCACCATCCAGTTCGGCCTGCTCACGGTCGGCATGCCGCTCTGGGTCACCGGCCACACCCGGGCCCCGGCCGCGACGGTCGCGCTGTTGCTCGTGCTCAACACGGCGTTCGTCGCGCTGTTCCAGGTGCGTGCGGCGCGGCTGGCCACCGACATCCGTACCGCTGGGCGAGTCGTCTTCGGCGCCGCGACGGCTCTCGCGCTCGCCTGCGCGCTCTACGCCTTCGCCGGGCACGGGCCGGCCGTCTTCGCCACCGCGCTGCTCGTCGTCGGCGTGCTCGCGCACAGCACCGGGGAGATCCTCGCCGAGGCCGGCGGCTGGGAGCTGGCGTTCGAGCTGGCCGACCCGCGCAACGCCGGCGCCTACCAGGGCGTCAGCCAGACCGGGTTCGCGGTCGGCACGATGCTCGCGCCGGCCGCGGTCACCACCACCGCGATCGACCACGGCGGTCCCGGCTGGGTGGTACTCGCGGTCACGTTCCTGGTCGCGGGCGCCGGTACCGCTGTTCTCGCCCGCACCGCCGTACCGCTGTTCTCGCCGCCACCGCGGTGAGAAGATCCGACGGATGAGTTGGCTGAGGCGGCACGACCCGAACCTCATGGCGGTCCGGCGGGCCGCCCGGGTGATGCTGGTCGCCTGCCTCGGCTTCTACTTCTGCCGGTACGTGATCGACGCGCCCGCGATGGCGCCGTACGCCCTGTTCGGAGCCGTCGCGCTCGGCGCCCTCTCGCAGATACCGGGCACGCCGATGCAGCGGGCGCGGACACTGCTCGCGGTGCTGCCGGTCGCCTGGGTGCTGGTCTCGCTGGGCACGCTGCTGTCGTTCAGCACGGTCGCCGCGACCGCCGGGATGTTCCTGCTCGGCTTCACGGTCAGTTACGTCGGCGTCGGCGGGCCGCGCCTGGCCGGGCTGGCCGCGGGCATGCAGCTGCTGTACATCCTGCCGTGCTTCCCGCCCTTCGACCCGGGGTCGCTGCCGTCCCGGCTGCTCGGCGTGACCATCGCGATCGTCCTGCTCGCGATCGCCGAGGTCGTGCTGTGGCCGGACCCGTCGCCGACGCCGTACCGGGAGAAGCTGGGCGCGGCGGTCGGGGCGCTGGCCGGGTGCCTGCAGGCGGTCGCGGACACCTGGGCCGGCGATCCCACCGGTCGCGACCGGCTGGCGGCGCTGCTGCCGGAGGCCACCGAGGCGGCCGAGGCGCTGCGGCCGTCGCGTCTTCCGCCGCTGCAACGCCCGGCCTCGGCCGGCCGGCGGGACCGGGCGCTGAGCTCGGCGTCGGGCACCGCGCGACTGCTGCTCGGCCGGGCCGTCGATCTTTTCTTCACCGACGAGAAGGGCTCGGTGACCCTTCCGGCGGCCACCGATCTCGTACGGCGGACCGCCGAGTGCACCGCGGCCGCGGCGGCCTGGTTGCGCGGCGACGGGCCGTTGCCGGACACGACGCACGTCGCCGCGGCGCTCACCGAGTTCCGCGTTGCCCGGATGAACACCGACCCGAGCGGGCTGCCCCCGGACCGGCTGCGGCTGGGCGCGCTCGCGCTGGCGCTGGGGGAGTGGACCAAGACGCTCATCTTCGCGATCCGGATATCCGCGGGCGAGCAGCCGGGGCATCCCGATCCGACGCCGGAGTCGGCCCGCCCGGGACCGTTCTGGTACGCGTACCGGAAGACTCCGGCGCTGTATTGGCACCGGCTGAGGGAAAATCTCACCCCGCGATCGGTCGCCTTTCAGGGCGCCCTGCGCCTGGCCGCGGCCCTGGCGGTGGCCCGGCTGCTCGCCGGCGAGCTGGACCTGTCGCACGGCTTCTGGGTCTTGCTGACGATCCTGACCGTGCTGCGCACCTCGGCCGCGGAGACTCGCTCGGCGCTGCGCCCGGCCCTGGTCGGCACGGTCGGGGGCTCGGTCGTCGCGGCGCTGCTGCTGATCGGCGGCATCGACCCGACGGTCTACGCGATCGCGCTGCCGATCGTCATGCTGGTCGGCTTCGCGGCCGGGCCGCTGCTCGGTCTCGGCTGGTCCCAGGCCCTCTTCACGCTCGTGATCACCTTCGTGTTCGCCCAGGTCACACCCGTCAACTGGCGGCTGGCCGAGGCGCGCGTGCTGGACGTGCTGCTCGGCGCGGCGATCGGCGTGCTGATCGGGCTCTTCGCCTGGCCGCGCGGCGGTGGCGGCGAGCTGCACCGGGCGGCGAGCACGTTCCTGACCTCGGCGGCCGACGTCGTGCGGGAGACGGTGGCGGTGATGGCGAACGGTCAGCAGCCGGGCGCGGCGATGCCGCACGCGCGCCTGACCGGTCAGCTCGCCGACGCGTCGTTCGCTCTCTACCAGAGCGAACGACATCCCCCGGCGTCGGTGGACTGGCAGGCGACTCTGCTGGCGGGACACCATGCCGTACGGGGGTCGGAGGCGCTCGTGCGCTCGTGTCCCGCCGGTGGGTTGCTGCCGTGCGTCGAGCCGCTCACGGCCCTGTCGTCGGACGTCGCCGAGCGGTACGCCGCCGTTTCCGCCGCTCTGAGTCGCCATGGGCCGCTGCCGGCGTCCATGCCGCCGCCGCTGGAGCTGAGCTGGCCCACCAACCTCGGGCAGGACCTCTACATCATCGCCGACCTGCGGGTCTGGCTGGGCGGACTGGCCGAGGACATCGGCGCGATCCGCGGGCGGCCCGAGGGCCTCGACGGGCTGCGCGGCCGGGTGGCACAGCTGGCCGACGGCGCCAGCTGAGTTCCGCCATTCCACGCCTTTTTCACGATAACTACGACATTGTACGCAAGTGGTGCAGATCGGCCGGGCGGAGGCGGCCCGAGGGGTTTCGCAGCGGCTGGCGGCGACGGTGGAGGCCTATCCGGGCCTCCGGGTCGTGCCGGTGCCGGCCCAATTCCTGCGGATGCCGTCCGACTCTTCCGCGGGCGGGCAGCGCGTGCTCCGCGGCGGGCGGCTGCCGGAGGCCGACGACGAGGTCTTCGAGGTGGTCGGCGAGCTGTGGCGCTCGGCCGGGAGCCTGGTCACCGACGCCGCGACCCCGGACGGCCGGGTGCTGTCCGCCACCGACCCGGCGGGGTACGTGATCTCTCTGGCCCGCTACGGGATCGACGACCCGGTGCTCACCGTGGCGTCGCCGCCGTTTCCCGCCCCGTTCCTCGACCGCGGGCTCGCGGCCGGGCTGCTGGCCGGGGTCGGCGTCGGCTGCCTCGGGCCGTGCGTGGCGCGGGTCGGGCCGTCGGAGGTGATCCCCGGGCTGGCGTCGTACTGGGGCTGGGTGCCGATCTTCGCGCTGGTCGTGATCGGCAGCCTGTGGTTCCCGGAGACCCGGCGCTTCGGCATCGGTCTGGCCGCCACCGGCCTGATCATCGGCGTAGCCGTGGCCGCGATCTTCTCGTGAATCGCTACTGATCTGCCCCTGGCATTGCCTGGCTCGCCCGTAGCCGCCCGCCGAACGGGACGGCATGCGACTCCGCCTAGTTCTCGCCCTGGTGACCGCCGTGCTGACCGTCCTGGTCGGCGCGCCGGCGCAGGCCACCCGCCCCCCGGCGATGAAGGCGCTGACGTTCAACCTCTGCGGCAACGTCTGCCGCAACGGCGAGGTGGCCGACACGGCCGGCAACATCGCCTACAAGATCCGCAAGCTGGGCGCCTCGGTCGTGATGCTGCAGGAGCTGTGCTACTCCCAGTTCCTCGGAATTCGCGACCGCCTGGCCCGGTACGGGTACGCGGCGGAGTTCGCGGCGGCCTCGCACGGCGGCCACTGCAACGACGACGACCACAAGCACGGAACGGCCTTCGGCGTCGCCCTGATCGCCCGCGGCCAGCTCTCGGGGAAGATCGTGTACCGCCTGCCCAGCCCGTACCGGGCCCCGTCGTCGTCCGAGGGGCGAGTCGTGCTGGGTGCCGTGGTGCGGCTGCCCGGCCGCACTTTGTTCGCGGTAACGACGCACACCGCGCTCGGCCCGAACCTGTCCATCCAACTGGCTGCCATCCGCCGCTGGCTGGTGCCGGTGGCGGCGCGGCGCCCGGTCCTTTTCGGCGGCGACCTGAACCTGGCCCCCTCCAGCGGCGACCTCGACCCCTTCTACACCGCCTTCGACGAGGCCGACGCCGACCGCGACCACCCGCTGCCCACCTTCATTCCGAGACCCGCCCGGAAGATCGACTACCTGTTCGGCAGCAAGCGTTTCCTGACCCCGTCCGGCGTGGCCCGGGCCGACACCGGCTACTCCGACCACAGCATGTATCTGGGCGCCTTCCGCTAGCGGGAGACCTCTGAGGAATCATGGCCGCATGGAGCCCTCCCTGCGCAGCTGGATCGAAGCCAACCTCGCCGGCCACCGCGTAGTGGCCGAACGGGACCTGACCGGCGGATACAGCAACCACAACATCCAGCTCACCACCGACGACGGCGCCCAGTTCGTGCTCCGCCGCTACCTGGGCGCCAATGCCTGCGCCGTCGAATCCGCCCTCGCCCGCAAGCTGACCGGCGTAGTACCGGTCCCCGAGGTCATAGCCGCCGACGAGACCGGCAAGACGGCCGGCGAGCCCGTCCTGCTCTCCGCCTTCGTCCCCGGCGAGCAGGTAGGCGCCGTCCTCACCCCCGCCACCGCCCCGGATCTGGGCCGCGAGGTAGGCGCCACCCTGGCCGCGATCGGCTCGGTCACCTTCGACGCCCCAGGCTTCTTCGCCGACGCCGGCCTCCAGCCCGGCCCGCCCGGCGCCGAGCCCATCGCCGGACTGGACGCCTTCGTCGACCGCTGCCTGCGCGAGGGCAACGCCGCCGGCCACCTGACCGACGACGAGCAGCGCGCCCTGCGCCGCTACGCCGAGGAGGCCACCCCGGGACTGGCCGCCCTGGCCGGCAGCCGCCACCTGGTGCACTCCGACTACAACCCCAAGAATCTCCTGGCCGCGCGGCGCGGTGACGGCTGGTCGTTGGTCGCGGTCCTCGATTGGGAGTACGCCTTCAGCAGCTCACCGTTGTTCGACGTCGGCAACATGCTCCGCTTCCCGCGCCCGGCCGGCTTCGAGGGCGCGTTCCTCGACGGCTTCCGCGCGGCCGGCGGTGAGTTGCCCCCGGACTGGAGGCAGCTCAGCCAGGCAATCGACCTGTACGCGCTGGCCGACTTCCTGACCCGCCCGGTCGAGCACCGCTATTTCGGCCGCGCGGTGGAGCGCATCCGCACCCTGCTCAGCGGTGGCTGACCAGCGGGTGGCGCTCAGCGGTGACTGACCAGCGGCCAGCCGGGCGGCCACCGTGTCGAACGGACGCAGGCCGCCGCGCTGGGCGCCGGCCAGGCCCTGCCGGTGGCGCTCAGCGGTGGCTGACCAGCGGCCCGGGGCGGAAGTCGACGAAGGCCGGCGCATCGCCCAGCCCCAGCCGGAGTGCCGCCTCCTGCAACCCCCTGGTGGTGGCCCGGCCGTCCCAGCGCCCGGTCACCGCCCGGTGCTCGGCGGCCTGCACGGCGGCGACCAGCTCCGACACGGTGAACGAGCAATGCCCGCGCCGGGCCACGAAGGCCTGCCGCAGGAGCGGCCCGCGCGCCTGCTGGGCGTAGCGGTTCTCGAACTCCACCGGCGCGAGCTGGTCGTAGAGCGTGTGCATGGTCAGCGTCGGCACGTCCAGCCGGCCGGTCAGCGTCGACGTGCGGGCCAGCGAGGCCAGCGCCGGACGGTCGGCCCGGACGGACGCGTGCCGGGTGAGGTCGGCCAGGTCGGCCCGCAGGTCGAGCCCGGCGCGGCGATAGAGAGCCTCCACCGTGGACCGGTACGGTGACCGGGCCAGCAGGGCGGTGTAGTCCACGCCGGCGTTCCACGACGCGTTCCCGCCGGCGCTCAACTCGATGAAGTACCGCGCGGGCATGATGAACGGCAGCGTCGACACGAGCCATTCGTATTGAGCCTGCGCGATCCCGGCCGCGTCGGTGGGCGGTGTGTCCTGAGTGGACGACCAGGTCGGCATGTTCAGCAGCGCGGTCCCGAGCGCGACCCGGGCCCGCCCGGCCGGAGTCGCCTGGGCCTCGGTCGCCGCGGCGGCGAGCTGAGAGGCGGCGGCCGCGCCCTCGGCGGGACTCGCGTAACCGACGAGCGGGATGCCCGCCGCCGGCGCGAGCAACCGGGAAAGCGCAAACTCCCCGTCCAATTGGTAGTTGTTAAGGTCTATCCCGCCGCCGAGCAGCCCGCACGTGGACACCGCCGCGTCGAGCCGATGCCCGGCCCGCTCGGCCTCCTGGGTGCTGATCAGCCCGCCCATCGAGGTGCCGAGGGCGATCGTCGTGCGCGGGTGGCCCACGATCCGCTCGACGGCCGCCAGCGCGGCGAACTGGTCTCGCGTGGCCGACGACAGCGCCCACAGCGACCCGTTCGGGTCATAGGACGAACCCACCAATGCATAGCCCATTGCCAGCAGTGCCTGCCCGGTCGCGTCATTGGGCGCGTCGGCGGCGGTCAGCGTGCCGAAACCGTGGCTGTACAGGATCAGGGTGCCGCCCCAGTCGCCGGGGACGTCGGCGATCCAGGTGGCCCCGTCGGCGAGCGTTCCGGTGTAGTGGGTGACGGTGCCGCGTGCCGCGGTGGCTGAGCCGGCGCGGGTGGCGTTGCCGAGGGCGCTGTCGTTGCCGCGGGCGTCGGCGGCGGCGTTGCCGAGGGCGGTGGCGTTGTCGAGGGCGCTGGCGTTGCCGATGGCGCTGGCGTCGGCGTGGGCGGTGGCGCGGGCGGCGGTGTTGCCGCGGGCGTCGGCGTGGGCTGGTGGGGCGAGGGTGAGCGTGAGACCGAGCGGGACAGCGGCCAGAGCCGCCGCGAGACGGTGCATGATGACCTCCTGCGCAGGGTGGGGACTATGCCGTCGGGGACGAACAGCACGACCGCGATCAGCAGCAGGGCGTAGACCGCGTACGAGAGCACACTCGGCGCGTAGCTGGGCATGCCGGGCTGGGTCGCGACGACGGTCAGCAGCCGGACCACGACGGTGATGAGCGCGGCGCCGGCCAGCGCGCCGCCGATGCTGCCGATGCCGCCGACGACGGCCATCACGACGTACTCGATCGACAGCAGCACCGGGAACGAGCCCGGCGCCAGATATCCCAGATAGAACGCGTAGATGCCGCCGGCCAGGCCGGCGAAGGCCGCCGAGACGGCAAAGACCAGCAGCCGGTACGCCCCGACCGGCACCCCGCTCGCCTCGGCCGCCATCTCGCCGGTGGCGAGCGCGCGCAGCCCGCGGCCGACCCGGGAGCGCACGAGGTTCCGGGCGATCAGACTGACCATTGCAACGCTCAGAACGACCAGAATCAGATAGTCGCGATCCTGATCGAGCTCGAACGATCCGATGGACAGATACGGCAGGCCCTGGAGACCGATCGCGCCGCCCGCCCAGTCGGCCGAGGCGAGCACCGACAACAGGATCAGCTGGAGCGCCAGCGTCGCGAACGCCAGCTGGTGCCCGCGCAACCGCAGGATCGGCACGCCGACGACCGCGGCCACCACCGCAGCCGCAATCGGCGCCGCGAGAAGGCCGAGCAGCGTCGGAACACCGTGCACAGCGAGCAGACCGGCCGTATACGCCCCGATCGCGTAGAACGACGCCTGCCCGAGCGAGACCTGCCCGGCGTAACCCATGAGCAGCGACAGCCCGACCACCGCCATCGCCGACAGCCCGAGCAGGATGAGGACCGGCAGGTTCATACCGCCTCCACCACGTCGCGGCGGCCGGCCCGCGCGATCAGCACGGCGAGCATGAAGATCAAGGCCACTTCGGTCTGGTACGACGTGCTGAGGTAACCGCCGACCAGGGCCTGCACGATGCCGAGCAGCAGGCCCCCGGCAAGGGTGAGGCCGGGCCGGGTCAGGTTGCCGAGGATCGCCGCGGAGAAGCCGTTGACGACCAGGGCCACGTCGCTGTCGAAGGACACCTGCTGCACCGGCGTGACCAGCACCCCGGCCAGCCCGCCCAGCGCTCCGCCGACCGCAAAGGCGAGCAGCCCCATGCGGAGCACGTTGATGCCGACGACCCGGGCCGCGTAGGGATCGGCGGCCGTGGCGGTCAGCGCGCGGCCCAGGTCGGTGCGGGCGAAGAGCAGCGCCGCGCCGGTCAGCACCACCGCGGTGACTCCGGCGATCAGCAGGTAGTGCGCCTGGATCCGGGTGCCCAGCACGGTGACGGAGCCGGGAACTCCCGCGAAGGATCGCGGCTGATCACCCCAGATCACAATCTCGACGGCGTACGCGAGAACGCCGAGACCGAGCGTGACGATGAGAGCCGCCTGCGGCGTGGTGCCGGGTTTGCCGATGGCCACCAGTCCGACCAGCACACCGACGAGACCGGCCAGCACGACCGCGAGCCCCTCGGCCAGGCCGTGCGGCAGTCCGGCCGTCAGCAGCGTGGTCACGGTCAGCGCCGCCAGCACCGCGAAGGTGCCCTGCGCGAAGTTGACCACCCGGGTGACCCGGTAGATGACGACCAGGCCGCTGCCGGTGAGCGCGTACGCGCAACCGATCCCGGCGCCGGTGATGAGGTATCCGGCGAGCTCGCCCATCACCCCTCCAGCCCCAGATAGGCGGCCGCGACCGAGTCGCTGCCGGCCAGCGCGGCGGACGTTCCCGAGGCGGTCACCCGCCCGGCCTCGAGGACGTAGGCCCGGGTGCACAGATCGAGCGCGAGGCGCGCGTTCTGCTCGATCAGGAGCACCGCCAGCCCCTCGGTGGCGTTGCGCTCCCGCAGATGGTCGGCGAGCCCGGCCACCACCAGCGGCGCGAGCCCGAGCGACATCTCGTCGATGACCAGCACCTCGGGCCGGCTCATCAGCGCCCGTCCCAGCGCGACCATCTGCTGCTCCCCGCCGGAGAGCCGGCCGGCCCGCCGGTGCCGGAGCGGTTCGAGCGAGGGCAGCAGTCGATAGACCGGTGAGGTGTCCCGGTCCCGCCCGCGCCACGCCCCCAGCCGCAGGTTCTCGTCGACGGTCAACGGCGCAAACAGGTGCCGCCCCTCCGGCACCAGTGCGAGCCGCCCGGACACCGAGACCCGTCCCGCGGCCGGCTTCAGCAGGCCGCAGAGTGTGTTGACCAATGTGGACTTGCCCGCGCCGTTCGGCCCGATCAGCGCGACCATCTCGCCGCGACCCACCGACAGGCTGACCCCGTCGAGCGCGGTCGCCGCCCCGTACCGGACGGTCAACTCCTCGACATCGATCACTCCGCACCGCCCAGGTAGGCGGCGATCACGGCCGGATCCGACCGGATCTGGGCGAACGGACCGGACGCGATCACCCGGCCCAGATCGAGCACGGTCACCCGGTCGGCGAGCCGGGCCACGAACGCCACGTCGTGCTCGACCAGCAGGATGGACAACCCCTCGCCGCGCAGCTGCTCGATGAGCCCGGCCAGCGCCGACCGCTCCGGCCCGCGCAGGCCCGAGGCGGGCTCGTCGAGCAGCAGCAGCCGCGGCCGGCCGCACAGCGCCCGGGCCACCTGCAGCGCCCGCTGCTGCCCGAGCGGCAGGGAGTCGGCGGCCCGATCGGCGAGCGAGCCCAGCCCCACCCGGTCGAGCGCCACCGTGGCGAGCGAGCGGATCGACGCCTCCTCGCGCCGGTGCCGCGGCAGGCGCAGGACGGCCGCGACCGGCCCGGCCCCGGTGACCGCGTGCGCCCCGACCATCACGTTCTCGGCCACGGTCATCCGGTGGAACACCGGCACGTCCTGGAACGCGAACGCGATCCCGAGCCGCGCCCGCCGGTGCGGCGCCAGCCGGTCGATCCGTGCACCGTCGTAACCGACGGTCCCGGCCGTGGCGACCAGCTGCCCGCCGATCAGCTTGAACAGGGTGGACTTCCCGGCGCCGTTCGGGCCGATCACCGCGTGCGTCTCGCCGTGCGCGACGTCGAGAGAGACATCGCGCACGGCGTACACGCCCCCGAACCGCCGGGTCGCGCCCCGAACGCTCAGCAGAGCGCTCACCCGGCCAGCTTTCCCTTGGCCCAGTCCGTGGCCACGAACGCTCCGCCCTTGACCACGTTGATCGAAATGTAGTCGGAGGTCAGCCCGGCATGGTCGGTCGCCGAGTAGTGGTAGGTCCCGTTCGGGGTGGTGAGCGTGAGCCCCTCGAATGCCTGCTGGATCTTCGCGTGGTCGTCGCTGTTCGCCTTGGTCACGGCCGCGGCGAGCAGCTTCGTCCCGGTGTAGCCGTCGGCCGCGAACTGCGGCGGCGGATAGCCGTACTGCGCGGTGAACGGTTTGGACAGTTCCTCGATCGCGCTCTTCTGCTCGCCCGCCGGCAGCGCGTCGCCGACCACCGCGATCGAGCTGGCCACGAAGACGCCCTCGGCGGCCGGTCCGGCCGGCTTGAGCCACAGCGTGCTGGCCTGCGCCCCGGTGAACATCAGCGGGATGCCGAGACCCGCGGTCGCGTACTGCTTGGCGAAGGCGACTCCGGGCGGACCCGTCGCCCAGACCGTGAGCGCCTGCGCGCCCGAGGTCTTCACGTGGTTGAGCACTCCGCTGAACTCGGTCGTGGACGTCTCGAACTGCTCATCGGCGACCAGAGTCACGCCGTATTGAGCGGCCTTGGCCTTCATCCCGGCGGTGCCGGCGTTCGCGTAGGAGCTGCGGCTGTCGTGCGCCACCGCGACCTTGGTGAAGCCTTGAGCCTGGTAGTACTGCAGGATCCGGTCGGCGTACGTCGCTGAGGTCGCGGGCACCACGAAGACGTACGGATGGATGGGTTTGACCTGCTCGTCGGCGGGCGTCAGCGAGACGTAGGGAATCTTCTCGCGGTCGACCTGCGGGATCGTGGCGAGCGCCGAGTTGGAGAACGGCGACCCGAGCACCGCGGCCACGCCCGCGCCCTTGAGGTCGTTGAAGCTCAGCACCGACTGCTCGGGCTGGCTCTTGTCGTCGCGGGTGATCAGCTCGATCTTCCGGCCGAGCAGGCCGCCCGCGTCGTTGATCTGCTGCACGGCCAGCTCGACGGACTTCTTGTCCTCGCTGCCGAGTGGTGCATAGTTGCCGGTCAGGGAAACGATCAAACCAATCTTCAACGAGTCGTTCGAATCGTTGGCGTCATCGCCGCACGCGGCGATCGGAAGTAGAAGGAAAGCGCTGAGGACGGCAAGAAAACGTCGCATGAGTACCTC
Source organism: Paractinoplanes globisporus DSM 43857 (assembly GCF_000379645.1). Classification (GTDB taxonomy): domain Bacteria; phylum Actinomycetota; class Actinomycetes; order Mycobacteriales; family Micromonosporaceae; genus Actinoplanes; species Actinoplanes globisporus. The sequence goes on along the minus strand of NZ_KB903301.1, from coordinate 206,575 downwards.
CGTGTACTCAGGAGCGGGTGCCGCCAAGTTAGGCGCAATCTTGACGCTGGTCAATAATCTGCCCGACTTCACGGCACATGTCGCCAACATCGCCGGTACTGTGCCGGACGTGCCCCCTGTCTCCGCCTCGGCGATCATGCTGACGTTCCTCGGCGACCACCTGCTCGACCAGGGCGTCTGCGTCTACTCCGGCAGTGTCATCGACGTGCTCGCCCGGGCCGGCGTCTCCGAGGAGGCCACCCGCTCCACGCTGACCCGGATGACCGGGCGCGGGCTGTTGCGCCGGCAACGCGGCGGCCGCCGCATGTACTTCGGGCTCACCGAGCGCTCGACCCGGATCCTGCGCGACGGCGGGGTGCGGCTGTGGCAGACGGGCGCGGTCAACCGCGACTGGGACGGCACCTGGACGCTGCTCGCCTTCTCGCTGCCGGGGGAGCGACAGCGGGAGCGGCACGACCTGCGGGCCGAGCTGGCGTGGGCCGGATTCGGCCCGGTGCAGGGCGGCCTCTGGATCGCCCCGGGCCGGCCCGACGTGTCGCAGATCCTCGACGACCTGGGGCTGGGCTCGCACATCCGGATCTTCCGCGGGCACGCCGACCCGTCCACCGACGTCGCCGAGATGATCGCCAACGCGTACGACCTGGATGCGCTCGCCGCTCGCTACGAGGATTTCCGCTCGCGTTGGGCGGCGTCGTCGGCGAAGCCGGCCGACCCGCTCGCCAGCAAGCTGCTGCTGGTGACCGATTGGCTGCAGATCATCCGGCGCGACCCGCGGCTGCCGATGGAGCATCTGCCGGCGGACTGGCCCGCGGTCGCCGCGCAGGAGCTGTTCTTCCGGCTCGACGACCTGCTGGCTGCCCCGGCCGCGGCGATTGCCGCGAGCCTGCTCGAAACCGTGCCCGACGCCGGCGAGGCGGTGCGGGACGCGGGCGAGGCCGTGCGGGACGCGGGCGAGGCCGCGCCGGCTCACGACGCCGGCTAGGCCGCCGGCTCCTGCTGTGCCCGCCGCGAGCCGCCGCCGAACTTCTTCGTGTCCCGCTTGGCGTCGTACATCGCGGTGTCGGCCGCCCGCATCAGCTCGTCGTACGCGTCCGCGTCGTCCGGGAACAGGGCGATGCCCACGCTGCCGCCGATGCGCACCTCCTGGCCCTCGATCGTGAACGGCTCGCGCAGCCGGTCCACGATGCGGCCGGCGACGGCCGTCGCCACGTGCTCGTCCGGGTCGCGGGTGAGCAGGATCGCGAACTCGTCTCCGCCGAGCCGGGAGACCACGTCGTCGTCGCGTACGGCGCCCAGAAGCCTTTTGGCGACCTGCTGCAGGAGCATGTCGCCGGCCTGATGGCCGGCGGTGTCGTTGACCTGCTTGAAGCCGTTGAGGTCGAGCAGCATGAGCGCCGCCCGGGTGCCGGTCGCGCCGGCCACCTCCACCGCCTGCTCGGCCCGATCCAGCAGGTACGACCGGTTGGGCAGCCCGGTCAGCGAGTCGTGGTACGCCTGGTGGGACAGCTGCGCGACGTGGGCCTGGGCGGCCTGGCGCATGCCGGCGCTGTCCACGATCAGCGCGCCCTCGACCGACAGCTGCTCGGCGAGGATGCGGTCGCGGCTGGTCCACTCGCGAGTCTCCGAGGCGCTCCCGCACATGATCATGCCGACCGGGCCCTGGGCCGAGAGCATCGGGATCGCGAGGTACGACTTCAGCCCCAGCGTCTTGATGATGCCGCCGTTCACCGCGGTCGCCGCCGCCGAGTTGGCGACCAGGGCCGGCTTGCCCTCGGCGATCGACTGCCACACCGGGGACTCGGCGATCGGCTTGCCGACCAGGTGCGCGAACTGGCCGTCGCCGTCCCGGGCGCCGATGCTGTGCACGTACCGGATCAGGCCCTCGCCGTCGATGAGGCAGAGCGCGCCGTAGTCGGTGCGGAACGCCTCGGCGGACGCGGCGACCAGGATCCGCCCGGCCTCCTCGACGCTGGTGGCCTCCATGCCCTTCTCGAACAGGCGCCGGACGACGTTGGACACGTGCGAGAGGAACTGGCGCTGCTTCTCGGCCGCGAGCCCCTGGAGGGTGGTGGCGAAATGCAGCGCGAGCGGCGAGAGCGTGCCTTGGCGCAAAAGGTCCAGGTGTTTGCCCGTCAACAGCAGGACGCCGAGGGTCTGACCGCCGATGCGCAGCCGCACCGCCATCCGGTCGGCGTCGACCAGCGGCTTCGCGCCGGCCGCCATCCGGAAGACCTTGCCCGCGGTGATCATGTCGCGCCCGCCCGGCTCGCCGAGGCGCGCGGCCGGGTTGAGCAGGCCGGTCTCGGAGTCGAGCTCGAAGACGGTGGCGGCGGTGAGCTCGGCCGCGGCGCGCAGGTAGGGCGCGGCGACGTCGAGCACGTGCTGCACCGACGGCGTGTCTTTGGTCATGAACGTGACGAGCTCGGTCATCAACGCCTCTTGGGGGTCGCCCAGGATGGCAGCTTCCGGCTGCACTTCGCTGCTCACGGTCACGGCTCTACGAGTCGGCACCGGCGGCGGCGGCTTGAGCGGGCGTGACGCGGGCCGCGGTGGCAGTTCGGTTGCGCGTTGCCCCCTTGGACATAGATCCTCATGAAACCTTGACGTAACCTGAGAAATCTTGTTGGACTGTGTTGGCTCATGGCGAAACACGAGCGCACTCTTCCGCTCCGAAGGGAATTTCGCGCGTGAAAACACATGTCCGGGGCCGCTGGCTGCTCGCGGCCGGGTCTGCCTCCGTCCTCCTGCTCAGCGTCGGCTCCTCCGCCTCCGCGTCCTCGTTTCCCGGGCTGGCCTCGGTCACCCCGCAGCCCGCGCCCGTGATCCAGGCCGCCGACGGGTGGCACGCCGGCATCCCGCCGATCGCCACGCCGTGGACCGGAAAGGTCACACCATCTAACGCTCTGCCCGAATATCCGCGACCGCAGATGACCCGTTCCCGCTGGCAGAACCTCAACGGCGTCTGGGAGTTCGGCAAGGCGGCCGTCGGCGAGGCGGTGCCGGCCGGTAAGACGCTCGGGGAGCGCGTGCTCGTCCCGTACCCGATCGAGAGCGCCCTGTCCGGGATCCAGCGGCACGAGGACCGCATGTGGTACCGCCGGACGTTCACCGTGCCCGCCGGCTGGAAGGTGGGCAGCGGGAACCGCCTTCAGCTGCACTTCGGGGCCGTCGACTACGACGCCAAGGTGTTCGTGAACGGCGCGCAGGTCACCACCCACCGGGGCGGTTACGACGGCTTCGACGTGGATGTCACCGGCGCGCTGACCGCGAGCGGCCCGCAGGAGCTGATCGTCTGGGCCGAGGACCTCACCGACGCGACCGGTCAGCCGATCGGCAAGCAGCGCCGCTCGAGCGACCACGGCATCTTCTACCAGGGCAGTTCCGGCATCTGGCGCACGGTCTGGATGGAGCCCGTCCCCGCCGCGAGCATCACGTCGCTGCAGCTCACGCCCTCGGTCTCCGGGGGCAACCTCAAGATCAAAGTCAACACAGCCGGCGGTACGGGGTTGAGCGTGCGTGCCGTGGCTCGCGGCGGCGGGTCCGTGGTCGGTGCCGCCGACACGCTCCTGACCCTCCCGATGCCCCATGCCCGTCTCTGGTCGCCCGATAACCCCTACCTGTATGACCTTTCTGTCGATCTGCTCGGCGGTGGTAAGACCATTGATGCGGTCGGTTCGTACTTCGGTATGCGCGAGATCGGCACCGCGCCCGGCGCCGACGGGAAGCTCCGGATCACGCTGAACGGCAAGATCCTGTTCAACATGGCCAACCTCGACCAGGGCTTCTGGCCCGACGGCCTGTACACCGCGCCCACCGACGACGCGCTCAAGTGGGATCTCGAGCAGGACAAGGCGATGGGCTTCAACGCCGTCCGCAAACACATCAAGGTCGAGCCCGACCGCTGGTACTACTGGGCCGACAAGCTTGGTCTGATGGTCTGGCAGGACATGCCTGCCGCCAACACCGGGCCGATCCCTTTGGATTGGCGTGCGCAGTTCGAGTCGGAGCTGCACGAGATGGTTCGCGAGCACCAGTCGTGGACGTCGATCGTCGCCTGGGTCCCGTTCAACGAGGGCTGGGGCGAGTGGAGTCGCGACGACACCGGCCGGATCGCCACCGAGGTGAAGGCGCAGGACCCGTCCCGCCTCGTCAACGCGCACAGCGGCGTCAACTGCTGCAACTCGCACGGCGACTCCGGGGCGGGCGACGTCATCGACTTCCACCAGTACCTCGGGCCGGCATCACCGGCGCCCTCCGGCAACCGGATCGCTATCGACGGCGAGCACGGCGGCTTCGGCCTCAAGACCTCCAATCACATGTGGTTCGGCGACGGGCAGGCATACGAGATGGAGCCCGACTCCCCGACGCTGACCTCGAAGTACGTCGCCAACCAGGAGGCCGTGATCACCTCGGCCACGTACTGCGGCATCAGCGCGGCCATCTACACGCAGATCACCGACGTGGAGGCGGAGCTCAACGGCTTCTTCACGTACGACCGGCAGGTGGCCAAGATGGACCTTCGCAAGGTCCGAGCCATCAACCAGAAAATCATCAAAACAGCAGACGGTTCCGGGGCGAACGTCCCGCAGCCTCCGGCCGGCACGCCGGGCCTGACCGGGATCGCCTTCTGGCCGTTGGACGGTTCTTACGGCACACTCAAGCCGGTCGGGGATGCCCCGTTTGTCGCGGGACATTCCGGACAAGCCGTCGCGCTGAACGGCGGCTACCTAGATGCCGGATCACCGGTCCTGAACACCGCCTCCGACTACTCCGCCGCCGCCTGGGTCAAGCTGGACAAAGCGGACGGCGCCTTCCAGACCATTATCAGCCAAGATGGTCCGACCAATAGCGACTTCTACCTTCAGTACTCCGGCGCCGACCAGCGCTTCGCAATGAGCTTCGCGGGGGTGCGAGCCTTGGCGCCGGCCAAGCCCGAGGTGGGCCGCTGGTACCACCTGGTAGGTGTCCGCGACACCGTCAAGGGCGAGCTGCGCCTCTACGTGGACGGCCAGCCGGCCGGCACCGCGAGCGCCTGCATGCCCCAGGCCGCCCCCACCGGCAACACGGTCATCGGCCGAGGCAAGTACGGCGGCAACCAGGTCGACTTCCTGGACGGCACCGTCGACCAGGTCCACCTATACGACCGGGCCCTGACCGCCGACGAGATCGCCCAGCTCTACTCCTCCGGCCAGTAGCCCGTCCCCAAGGGAGAAGGCGGCCCGGCAAGGCCGCCTTCTCCCGCCGCTCTTCTCCCGCCGCTCTTCTCCCGCCGCTCTTCTCCCGCCGCTCTTCTCCCGCCGCCCTTCTCCCGCCGGCTTCCGGCATGGCGGCCTGCGGCACCCCCGGCCTCCCGCCGGGCGTGCGGGCCCACCTTTCGTTGGGCGTGCGGGCCCGGCCCGGAACTGGTTGTCTGGCCGGGTGGCAGCGGGGGTATGGGCGCTTCGCCGATTCCGCCTGTTCTGGGCGGCCGACACGATCAGCGCCGCCGGCGGTGCGCTCTCCGCCGTGGCCCTCCCGCTTCTGGCGATCGAGACCCTGCATGCCTCCGACACCGAGGTGGGCGTGCTCCGGGCCGCCCAGACCCTCCCGTTCCTGCTGCTGGCGATCCCGATCGGCCTGCTCGCCGACCGCGTCTCCCGGCGCCGGTTGCTGCTGGCGGCCGACGCCGTACGCGTCCCGCTCACGCTGACCATCGCCCTGACCGGCGCCGCGATTCCGGTGAGCGGCCTGGTCACCCTGGTCTTCGCCATCGGCACGGCCACCATCGCGTACGAGGTCGCCTACCTCTCCGCCCTCCCCGAGTTGGTGGCCGCCCCCGCCGACCTCCCTGCGGCAAACCGTGCCGTCGAGTCCGCCCATGCCGGCGCCACCCTCGTGGGCCCGGCGCTAGGTGGCGCCTTGGTGTGGCGATCTCCGCCCCCGCGGTCATAGCACTCGACGCCCTGTCCTTCGCCATCGCCGTGGCGCTGACCGCCATCAACCGCTGGGACCGTCCGCCCCCGTCGCCCCGGGATGGCCCGGACCGTCCGCCTGCGGTGCCGCGCGACGGCCGGGATCGGCCCGCTGGGCGGCGCCTTGCTGCTGGCTGGGCATGGCTGCGGGGCGATCGGTATGTCCGGCCGTTGACGCTCTACCTGGCCACGAACAACCTTGCCGCCCAGGCGTTCCAGACGGCGTTGCTGCTCTTCGTCGTGCGCACGCTGGATCGCGGGCCGGCCGCGGTCGGCCTGGCGGTGGCCGCCACAGGGTGCGGGTTCCTGGCCGGGGCGCTGGTCAGCCCGGGTGCGGCCCGCCGCTTCGGCACCGGCCGGGTGGTCATCGCCGCCTCGCTGATCGGCGCCCTTGGCATTGCCCTGGTCGCGCTCGCGCCGGCCGGGACTCGGTCGGCGGGCGGTGCCGCGGAGCTAGCCTTGGTCCTGGTCGGCGCGGGCCTGGCCGGCGCCGGTTCGGGCCTGTTCAACCTGCACTCGATCGCGATACGTCAGGCGATCACGCCGCCCACCCTGCTGGGCCGGGTCAACGCCGTCGTCAAAACCATCTCCTACGGCTCGGCCACCGCGGGCGCCTTCCTCGGCGGCGTCGCGGCCACCGCCTTCGGTCCGCGCGCGGTGATCGCCACCGCCGCCGCGCTCTCCGCGGCGGCCACCACGTGCCTGCTCACCCCACCGATCCGCACCCTGACGACCACCCCGGTCCGCGAAGAGGTCTAGCCCTCGATCGGGCGCAGGCGACCACCCAGGCCCGCGAAGGCGCCCAGCCGCGACCGGACCCCGCCGACCACCCCGGTCCGCGATGACGCCTGACCCGCGACCGGACCTTGGCGACCACCCAGGCCCGGGAAGCCCTCGAACAGACGCTGGCGACCACCCCCGGGTTCGCGAAGGCGCTCGGCCCGCGATTCGGTGGGGGAGAGCGGTCAGTCGTTCGGGTCGGCGGGCTGGTTGGCGCGGTCCAGGGCCAGGTCCAGGGCGAGGACGCTGGCGATGATCAGAAGGGGGTTGATGTGGGCGGCTACCTGGACGGCGTAGGTGTCGCGGATGGTCAGCCAGCGCTTGGAGACCGCGGCCACCTCCTGGCCGTTCTGCTCGATCACGTACTCGTGGTCCAGCAGGTCGCCCTTCATCTCCAGGTCGTCGGGGCCGGGGACGTCGATGGTGAACTTGTCGCGGAAGGGGGTGAAGAGCTTCTTGCGGACCTCGGCCGCCTTCTCGCCGGCGATGCGGATCTCGTAGGTCTGGCGCAGGGCGATCAGCTGGCGGTGGACCGAGGCGACCTCGTCGCCGTTGAGATCTTCGATGACCACCTTGTCGCGGACGGTGAAGACCTTGCCGTCGACGTGGAAGAGCTTGTTGCCGTGCTCGTCCAGGACGTCGAAGTCGTCGCCGAAGGCGAAGAAGCGTTCCCTGATCACATACATGCCGCCGATTTTGGCACCCCGCCGCGCCGGCCGCTGAGCGCGGCCCCGCGTACGTCAAATGGCTTGTTGGCGGGCTTTGGCGACGTCGGCGAGCAGGTTGTCCCAGGTCTCGTCGGGGCGCATGGGGATCTGATGTGGCGTGCGGGAGCTGGTGTACTCCCACCAGGCGGCCACGCGGACGGGCCAGAGGCCGACGCGGATGGCGCCGCGGAGGAAGCAGCGGTGGGCCAGCAGGGTGGCGGCAATTGTCTGAGGGTCCAACTCTTCGGCGTCGACGGCCTTGCCGAGGGCGCGCACGTCGCGGTGCATCTCGGAGTACGCGATCATCGTGGGCATGGCGGGGACCAGCAGCTCGGCGTGCTCGGCGATGAGGTCGTCGGCGTAGGCGGGGGTGAAGACCAGGTCCTGGACGGTGACGATCAGCGGGAGGATCTCGTGGCCGCGGCGGATGTCGAGCTGGACGGCGGGCTGCTCGGTGGGGACGTAGACGTCGAAGGCCTCGGTCACGTCGTCGGGGTCGAGCGTCGCCGTGTCGCCGAGCGCGGGCTGGTGGATGTGCAGAGCACCCCGTCGTATGGTGACCTCGACGCCGGGGACCTCGGCCAGCGCCTCGGTCAGTTCGTAGCTCCGCATGCGCCCGTTATACGTCATGGGTTCAAGATCAAAAAAAGCCCGTTAAACAAATGTTTCTCAGGGGTATCTGAGTGATTGCGGTGGGAGCGCTCCCATGCGATGCTGTGCGAACAGCCGGGAGCGATGCCCCTCGATGCGGTTCCGGCTGATCCCCCTGGCGCGAGGGTGCGCCACTCCGCATGTCTCGAGGAGCCACCACATGAGACCTGTCCTCATCCGCGGTCTGACCGCGGCCGCCGCGGCAACGCTTGTCACCGGTCTCGGCATCTTCGCCGCGACCAGCGCGAGCGCGGCTGCCGGCTGTCGCGTCGACTACTCGGTGAACCAGTGGAACACCGGGTTCACCGCGAACATGACCGTCACCAACCTGGGTGACCCGATCTCCGGCGGCTGGAACGTCACCTGGACCTTCCCGGGCAACCAGACGATCACCCAGGGCTGGAGTGCGACGATCACCCAGTCCGGCCAGAACGTCACGGCGGCCAACCCCTCCTGGTCGACGTCGATCGGCACGAACGCCAGCGTGAATTTTGGTTTCAACGCCAATTGGTCTGGCAGTAACACCGCACCGTCCACCTTCAAGCTCAACGGCACGGCGTGCACGGGCGCGGTCCCGACCACGTCGCCCACGTCGAACCCGACATCGAGCCCGACCAGCTCACCGACGTCGAGCCCGACAAGCAGTCCGACCAGCAGCCCGACCGGCAACCCGGGCGGCGGCAAGGTCGACAACCCGTACGCGGGCGCCAAGGGCTACGTGAACCCGGAGTGGAAGGCCAAGGCCGACGCCGAGTCCGGCGGCAGCCGCGTCTCCAACAACCCGACCGCCGTCTGGATCGACCGGATCGCCGCGATCGCGGGCACGACCGGCAGCAGCTCCAACGGCTCGATGGGCGTCCGCGCCCACCTGGACGCCGCAGTAGCGCAGGGTGCCGGCTACATCCAGTTCGTGATCTACGATCTGCCCGGCCGGGACTGCTCCGCGCTCGCCTCCAACGGTGAGCTCGGGCCGAACGACCTGCCGCGGTACAAGTCGGAGTACATCGACCCGATCGCCGCGATCGAGGGCGACGCGAAGTACAAGTCGATCCGGATCATCAACATCGTCGAGATCGACTCGCTCCCGAACATCGTCACCAACACGGCCGGACAGGCCGGCGCGACCGCCATGTGCGACACCATGAAGGCCAACGGCGGTTACGTGAACGGCATCGCCTACGCGCTGAACAAGCTGGGCGCGCTGAGCAACACCTACAACTACATGGACGCGGCGCACCACGGCTGGATCGGCTGGGACTCGAACTTCGGTCCCGTCGCCGACCTCATGTACCAGACCGCCGTCGCCTCCGGCAGCGTCAACAACCTGGCCGGCTTCATCACCAACACGGCCAACTACTCGGCCCTGCAGGAGCCGTACTTCACCATCAACTCGTCGGTGAACGGCACCAGCGTCCGGCAGAGCAAGTGGGTCGACTGGAACCAGTACGTCGACGAGCTCTCCTTCGCCCAGGCGTTCCGCACCAAGCTGGTCAGCGAGGGCTTCCCCTCGACGATCGGCATGCTGATCGACACCTCCCGCAACGGCTGGGGCGGCTCGGCCCGCCCGACCAAGGCGAGCACGTCGACCAACGTGGACACCTTCGTGAACGAGTCGAAGATCGACCGCCGGATCCACGCCGGCAACTGGTGCAACCAGTCCGGCGCCGGCATGGGCGAGCGCCCGAAGGCGGCACCAGCCTCCGGTATCGACGCCTACGTCTGGGTCAAGCCTCCGGGCGAGTCGGACGGCTCCAGCTCCCTCATCCCCAACAATGAGGGCAAGGGCTTCGACCAGATGTGCGACCCGACCTACACCGGCAACGCCCGCAACGGCAACAGCATGAGCGGCGCGCTGCCCAACGCTCCCATCTCGGGTGCCTGGTTCTCGGCACAGTTCCAGCAGCTGATGACCAACGCGTACCCGCCGCTCTCGTAACCCGCCCCCATAACCGCCGGGCCCCGCTCTCTTCCCACGAGGAGCGGGGCCTGGTGTTTTCTTTGCTACGATAGTGAGCGTCACTCACTATGAAGGACGCTCATGGATGACGCACGCTTCGCCGCCGGGCTCGACCGGATCATCCTGCTGACGGTGCTGCTCAACGACGACATGAACCGGGGTCTGGCGGCCGACGGGCTGACGCCGTCGCGGACGTCGCTGCTGTGGACGCTGCGCCGGCTCGGGCCTTCGGCGCAGAAGGATCTCGCCGCCGCGATGAAGATCGCGCCGCGGACGGTGACCGGCCTGGTCGACGGGCTGGTCGCGACGGGGTTCGTCTCGCGGGAGGCCTACCCCGACGACCGGCGGGCCTTCCTGGTCACGTTCACGGCGAAGGGTCTGACCGCGATCGAGAAGCTCGAGGCCGACCAGCGGGAGTTCGGGCGGCAGCTGTTCGCCGCGATGCCTTCGGAAAGGTTTGACGGTCTGATGGCCGGCCTCGATGACGTGCTGGCCACTCTGCACGCCCTCGGCCTGAGGAGCCCATTTTGATCAAAACCATTCTTTCGTACGAGGCCAGACTGTGGATCGCGCTGCTGCGGTGGATCTTCCGGCGGCCGGTTCCGGTGCCGCCCGGGACTCAGCGGTTCCACTACTCGGGGGCCGTCACGATGGTGCTGACGGCGTTCATCGTGGTCTCGGCGCTGGAGATTCCGATCCTCGAGCTGATCCTGCCGTGGGAGGTGGCGCGGATCATCTCCCTGGTCGTCGGGTTCTACGGGCTGTTCTGGATGATCGGTCTGCTGGCCACGATGCGGATATACCCGCACCTGGTGGACGAGTCAGGCATCCAGATCAGGGGCTCTCAGGAGCTGACCATCTTGTGGGGCGATATCCGCAATGTCCGGGAAAGGGGCCGGTCGCTGCCGCCGGGCGGGAAGACCCAGTTCGAGGACGGCGTCCTCTCGCTCGGGATGGCCGGCGGCACCACGGTCGACGTGGTCCTCGCCCGCCCGATGATCCTGCCGGTCAAGAAGACCGGGGGCGAGCCGGTCACCGAGGTCCGCTTCCACGCCGACGCGCCCGGCGATCTCGTCGCCGCCGCTCAGGTGAAGATCTTGAGCCGGGACGCGGTGGACCGATAAGCACCGCATGAGACGTGTCCCGGCCGCCGCGGTGCCAGTGTTCGCCGCGGTCGCGGGGTCGGTGTCCGTGTTCGCGCCGGGCACCAACGCCGCACACATCGCGTACCTCATCGGATTCACGACCGTCGTCGTGTGCGCCTGGATCGGGCTGCGCACGATCGACGGTCCCAGCCGGGGCGCGTACCGGCTGATCGCCGGCGCGCTCACCGTCTGGCTCACCGGCGACATCCTCTACGACCTCCTCGACCGGTTCGCCGGGCCGCTCGGCGATGTCACCGTCTGCGACCTGTTGTGGCTCTCCGGCTACCCGTTCGTCGTGATCGCCATGATCAAGCTGGTGCGGCTGCGGGCGCCCGGCCGGCTGCGCGACGGCCTCCTCGACGCGGCGGCGATGACCACCGTGGTGGCCTGGCTGTTCTGGCAGTTCCTGATCCTGCCCGCGGCCGAGAACCAGGAGCTTTCCCTGGCGACGTTCGTCGGGGCGTCCTACACCTTCGGCGACGTGACCCTCTTCGCGGCCACCGCGATCCTGGTCTTCGCGCCGGGCTCGATCCGCGGTCCCGCTCGCTACCTGGTCGGGGCCCTGACGCTGACCCTGATCGGCGACATCAGCATCTCGCTGCTGCCCGTCCTGTTCCCGGATCTGTCCCGCTCGGGCCAGGCGGACCGGTTCGACGGCCTGCTGCTGCTCGCGAACAGCCTGCTCGCCGCCGGCATCGTGCACCGCGGCGCGGCCAAGGTCGCGGCCCCGGACCACGGGCGGAACCAGCGCCTGCACCCGGCCCGGGTGGTGTTCCTCGGCATCGCGCTGGTGGTGCTGCCCACGGTCACCGGCCTGCACTCGTTCGGCACGATCGTCAGCCGCGTCTCGCTGCTCGTCTCGATCGCGATGCTGACCTCGTTCATCCTCGTCCGCTTCGTGACCGTCGTACGCGAGCAGGAGCGGATCAAGGGCGCGCTGGCCCACCAGGCCGAACACGACCAGCTCACCGGCCTCGCCAACCGCGCGTCGCTGCGCGCCCAGTTGGAACTGGAGCTGTTCCGCGCCGCCGGCTTCGGCCCGGTCGTCCTGTACATGGACCTCAACGGCTTCAAACAGATCAACGACCGGTACGGCCACGCGGCCGGCGACGTCATCCTCGTCGAGTTCGCCCGCCGTCTGACCACCGCCATCCGCCCGGCCGACACCGCGGCCCGCCTCGGCGGCGACGAGTTCGTCGTCCTGGCCACCGGCGTCGAGGACGAGGAACGCGCCCGGGCGCTCGCCCACCGGCTGCGTGCCCTGGCCGACGAGCCGGTCCACTGGAACGGCGAGACCCTGCACTTCGGCGTCAGCGTCGGGCTCGCCGCGTGGGAGCCCCTGGACCGCCCGAACGGCGATGCTCTGCTCGCGGTGGCCGACGCGGCGATGTACGCGGAGAAGGTCGCCCGCAAACAGGCGGCCTGATGCAGTAGGAAGATGGGGTGGAGATTCACAAGGTCGCCTGGAACGGGGCGGGGCGGCGGCTCACGGCCGCCGCGGGTTCGGTGACCGGGAACCGGTACGAGGACAACTACGACGTCGTGCACCTCGACCCCGGGCGGGTGCTGGCCGTGGTGGCCGACGGGATGGGCGACGGCCCCGGGAGCGCCGCCGCCGGCCGGACGGCCGTCGACGTCTTCGTGCGCGACGTGCCGGTGGGTTGCGTTCCCGCCGCGCTGCGGGTCGCGGTCGATCAGGCCCAGCAGGAGGTACGCCGGGCCGCGCGCACGCTGGACGAGCTGACCGGCTGCACGATGACCGCGTTCGTCGCCGACACGCACGCGGCCGCCTGGATCGTGCAGATCGGCGACTCCCGCGCGTACCGCCTGCGCGACGGCCACCTCGAACTGCTCACCGCCGACCACACGATCGCCTGGCTGGGGTTGCTCCACGGCTGGTTCACCCCCGACTCGCCGGAGGCCCGGGCGGCCCGCTACCGCCTCACCCGGTACATCGGTCACCCGGAGAGCCCCGAGCCCGACGTCCTCAACGTCACGCTGCATCCCGGCGACGTCTACCTGCTCTGCACCGACGGCGTGACCGACCAGCTGTCGTACGAGCGCCTGATCCAGCTCTTGGGTACCAATCCGGACCCGGCCGCCGCCGTCCACTTCATGCTGGAGGACACCCTCGAGGCCGGCGGCGACGACAACGCCACGGCCGTGGTGATCAGAGTCGAGCCGACGATCTGAGAACCTCCACCGCACCCGCGATCGCCGCCGCGATGGGCGCGGCGCCGGCGTACCACCGGGCCTCGTGCTCAAGCACGACCGGGACGTCGTCGCCGACCTCGGCAAGCACCTCCCGCAGGGGTACGACGCCGGTCCCCGGCACCACCGGAGTGAGGTCGTCCATGGAGGCGACGTCCTTGATCTGCACCTCGGCCAGCCAGGGCCGCAGCGCCTCGGCCGTCTCCGCCGGGGTCTCGCCGGCCCGCCACGGGTGCACGGCGTCCCAGACGGCGCCCAGGCCCGGGTTCTCGACGAGCCACGGCCGCAGCTCGCTGCCGCGGAGGCAGGCGTCGTGCGTCTCCACCAGCAACCGGACGCCCTGATCGACCGGGAGGTCGAGCGCTCGCGGCTCCCGCTCGCCCGGGAAGAGACGCAGGGCCGGCGCACCGAGGTCGTGCGCGAGCTCCAGGTGGGCGTCGAGGCCACGGGCGCCGTCGGCCAGCTTCACGTAGGTGGCCAGGCTGACCAGCGTCACCCCCTCGTCCGCCAGCAGCTGCCGGGCGTCCCGGCGCGCGGCCTTCGAGATCCCGACGTGGACCGGCTCGTCCTCGGCGCACCGGAGCTCGATGGCGTACGGCCTGACCAGCGCGGCGACCTGGGCGAGCGGCAGACCCGGGCACCCGAGCGTCGAGACGGCGAACACCATGCGGCTATCCTTTCGCGGCCGCCGCCGGCTCGCTACCGATGATCGACATCCGGCTCCCGAGGTTGAGCGCGGCCAGATCCCGGATCGGCCGCAGGGGGTTGGCGACCGCGGCCACCCGCCGCCGCCACGCCATGAAGAACACCACGTCCACCGCGGACAACACGGCGAGGCCGGCCAGAGCCGAGAGCCAGCCGAACCACTCGGCGAGACTGACGACCCCCAGGACGGACACTCCGGCGACCGACACCAGGAACCACACGCCGATGAACAGGGCGAAGGCATCAGCGTCCAGGAGCGCTTTGTTGAGACGATCGGTCGCGGCCGAGCGAAGGCCGAGAGCTTCGGGAATTGTCAGCAGGCCCGTGACCAGAATTCCCAGCAGAATGACCGCCACGACGGTCAAGCCGAACCAGCGCGGGCCCCACGGCCAGTAATCGAAGACCGATCCGAGGAGTCGCACGAGGCCGACGCCCACGACGCCGACGGCCAGAGGCGCGAGAAGGAGAAGCGACAGCGCCAGGAGAAGGTGCGGCTGCTTCGGGTTGGTGTTGACCGTCGACCAGTGCTGGTGCGACGCGGCGGGATCGCTGCGGCAGAACACGCGGCCGGTCGCCGCCCGGTAGATCGGATCGTCCAGCATGGCCACCAGACGGCGGCGGAACTCGCCCACGCCGTGCGCGGCCAGGACGGTGTCGCAGATCTCGCGGGCGGGCGGCTCCGGCAGGGTCTCCACCACCCGCTCGACATCCGACCAGCTGGAAGACGTGACGTTCGACATCTGCCAGATCATGAAGGTCATCTGCGGCGGCGGTACCTCGAGATGGACGTGTCTCTCCCGCACCGCCTCGACCAGGCCCAGCGGGATCGCCAGCCGGGCGTCGACGTACGAGATGTCGTCGGGCATGCCGCCCGCGCCGTTGCGGTCGAGGTGCAGGGCGATGCGCCCGATGACCGACGGCAGCGATCCGGAGTCCGGCCCGCGGAACGGGGCCGACACCCAGTCGAGGGTCTCGCCCCGGCCGACGAGGCTGTTCAGCCGCAGGTGCGCCTCGATGTCGCCCTGCCGCAGGAGCTCGGCGAGGCGCCACGCGGCCCGCACCGCGATGGCGTCGTCGGACCAGATGAGCTCGGCCAGCGCCTCGGCGGCGGCCGGCGTCCCGATGATCGCCAGGTCGTCCACCGCCTGCAACGCCCGCCGGTTGAGCTGGAGGGCCATGTCGACGTACGAGGACAGGGGGTCGACGTGCGCGCGCCCGATCTGCGTGCACAGGGCGGGGATCGCCTGCTCGCCCATCGAGCGAAGCGACGTGCGAGCGTCCTCGTCGCCGGTGGCGGCCCGCTCGGCGAGGACCTCGACGGCCTGCGGCAGCCGTGTCTTGGCGAGTGCGGCGATGGCCACCCGGCGTTCGGGTAGGAACATCGACGCGGATCGGACGAGCTGATTGAAGACGAACTGGCCGCGGGGCCGTGAGTCGGAGGCCACGGCACTCAACGCGTTGATCACCGCCGCCTGATCGAGGTGTGGTGAACCGAGTCGCGACAGGAAGTAGTCGATCACGCTGAGGGCGAGTTCGTTGTCGATCCGCTTGGCCTCGGCCACGCACTCGAGAGCCAGGACACTGTCGCGGTAATCGCCTTTGGTGAATATCTCCTGGACGACTTGGGTGCACTCGCGGCTCGACGCGCCGCACCAGAGCTTCACCGTCTCGCGCCAGCCGGTCGGGTCGGCGAAATAGCGGTCGAGCAGCGCTTCCGGGCGCGCCGCCAGCTCCACCGCCGCCAGGTACTCCTGCAGCGTCAGGTGCGGGAACGCGTACCGCGAGCTGCGCCGGTCCAGCTTCACCAGCAGCTGGCTGCGCTGGTCGATCTCCTCGATGAGCAGCCGGCCGTGCTCGGGGCCGAGGTTCAGATCGGGCAGCATCGCGTTGGTGACGGCGATCAGGTCGTCCTTGTCGATCGAGCGCCGGTCGGGCCGGTCCGCGGGCGCCTCCTGGAGCGCGAGCGCCACCTTCTGGAGCACGGCCAGCTTGTCCTGCCAGTCGTACACGGAAAGGGTCTTGTGTCTCAAGAGGTGGAGGTCGCGGCGCAGGAGGTGGTCAACGGCCAGCTCGTAGAACGCGGCCCGTGAGCTCGGCAGGGTGCGGCCGCTCTTGGTGAGGACCTCGGTGTAGAGGTACGCGATCATCGTGAGCAGCAACGGGCTGGCGGCCAGGCGCATGAGCTGCTGGTTGTGCTGCAGGTCGAAGAAGAGCTTCTCGCCGTCGGTCGCGGACATGCCCGGCCAGTTGGCGAGGAAGCGGCGGATGTTCGCGTCGTCGAAGTCGGCCACCTTCACCCGGTCGGTGAACTCGGGCTCCAGCTGGCCGAAGTAGGCGGCGGTGCGGCAGGTGACGACGATCTGGCAGCGGGCGTACTCGCGGGCGAAGTCGGCGATCATCCGCGCCACGCGGTCCTGGTCGTCCTTGCCGACCTCGTCGAGGCCGTCGAGCAGCACGGCGAGCTCGCCGTCGCGCAGGGCCGACTCCACGAAGGCCGGGCCCTTGCGGACGTCGTTGCGGATCAGCTCGGCCTCGATCAGCCGGGCGATCGAGGCGTCGTTGCCGTTGCACCGGTGCAGGTCGACCATGACCGGCAGCCGCATCGCGGAGACGCCGGTGTCCATCGCCCAGATGAGCATCGAGTGTTTGAGCAGCATCGACTTGCCGGCGCCGGGCGGGCCCAGCACGATCACGCGGCGCTGGCGCCGGAGCCAGTCGTAGACGTCGCGCCGCTCGCCGCTCGTCTCGTACTGCAGCGGGACGTACACCTTGAGGATGTCGACGTTGCTGCCGTCGTCGACCTGCTCGTTGACGAAGCCGAGCCGGTGCCGGGCGAAGTTGGCCCGCACGGCCAGGCGGTAGGCCCGCAGCGCGCGGGCGTTGAGGATGCGGCTGGCCGAGATCTGCCGCACGAACAGGCCCGAGAATCGCGTCCCCATCTCCTGCAGGACGCGCCCGAGGAACTGCTTGAGCGCCCAGAGGACGATCGCCAGGAGCAGGAGGCCGCCGAACCCGTACGGAACCAGTGACGCCAGCCCCTTGTCCGCCATCGGGCCATCATCCATTGTGGATCTTGATAGGTATATCGCCCTAAGTGCCGAATCTTTCCGGCTACGCCTCCAAGCGCCGGCGCCACTCCGCGAGGCCCTCGGTGAGTGTCTCGACGAGCGCTTCCGGAAGGCCCGCCACCTGCGCGGCCATCGCGGCGTCGAAGGTCGGTCTGGCCGCGGCCAGCGCCTCCCGCCCGGCGTCGGTCAGGACGATCAGGGAGGAGCGGCGGTCGTCCGGGTTGGCGTCGCGGCGGCACCAGCCGCGCGCCTCCAGCCGATCGACGGCCTTGCTGGTCGCGCCGACCGTGATGTCGACCTCGTGGGCGATGTCGTAGACCCGGCAGCTCGCCCGGCCGGCCAGGATGCGCAGGAACTCGAACTGGCCGAGCGTCAGGTCGTGGGCGGCGCGCATGCGGGCGTCGATGCGGTTGAAGACGTGGGTCTCGGCGCGGATCAGGTCGATGAAGAGGGCGGTGAGGTCCGTCACGTGGCGAAGTTCCGATCGCAGGAATTAGCTTCCAAGGAAGCTAGTTAGCAGGAATGAATCTATCGTGACGGAGGCGGACATGGACCGGCAAGCACAACGCGCGACTATCCGGGCGGCACTGGCCAACTTCCCCCGCGAGCGGGGCACCGTGGAGCAGGAGCGCGCCGGCTTCGAGGCGTACGCGGACTCTCGGCCGAAGGATCCGCGGCTGGTGTCCGACGAGGTGACGCTGGGCGGGCGCCCGGCGACAAGGACGCGGGCGGGCGACGGGCCCACGCTGCTCTACCTGCACGGCGGCGGGTTCGTCGTCGGCTCGGGCCGCACGGGAGCGGGACTGGCCGGCGCGCTCGCGGTCCGCACCGGCGGCACGGCGTACTCGCTGGACTACCGCCTCGCGCCCGAGCACCCGCATCCGGCGGCGCTCGAGGACGCGCTCGCCGCCTACCGGGAGCTGCGCAGCGTTTCCGGCGAGATCAGCGTGGCGGGCGATTCGGCGGGCGGCGGACTCGCGGTGGAGCTCCTCGTGGCCGCGCGGCAGGAGGGGCTACCGCAGCCGTCCGCCGCCGCGATTTTCTCGCCGTGGGCCGACCTGACCCTCAGCGGCGAGAGTATGCGCACCCGCGACGGCATCGACCCTCTTTTCACCATCGACACCCTTCGCTGGTACGCCGCCAAGTACGCCCCCGGCAACGAGAAGGAGGCGAGCCCGCTCTTCGCCGATCTGACCGGCCTCGCCCCGCTGCTCGTCCAGGTGGGCAACGACGAGGTCCTGCTCGACGACGCCGTCCGGCTGGCGGCCCGGGCCGCTTCCGACGGCGTCGACGTGACGCTGGAGGTCGCCCAGGGGCTGCCGCACGTCTACCAGAACAACTACGGGCGGCTCGACGACGCCGACGAAGCCCTGGACCGCGCGGCGGCCTTCCTCACCCGGCCCCGCTGAAGGTTGCGCGGCACGGGTCACTCCTTGGGAAGGAAGTTTCCGTAGATGTGGATGCGCTTGCGCTCGACCGAGAACGCGTAGGCCTCGTACGTGTCCCCGGCCGTGTTCCGGGCGCCGCCGGTGTACTTCGCGGTGAAGGTGTAGGTGCCGGCGGTCAAGGTGGAGCCCGCGCGCAGGACGAAGTGATACAGCAGCGCGTCGGATTGCTTCGTGACGGTGGCGGTCACGGTGTCCGCCGGGGAGTCGAAGCCGTCCGGGGCCAGGCCCGGCGTATCGGGCATGCGGATGGTCAGGTCCAGTTCGGTCAGGTCGGCGGCGGCCTTGAGGGTCACCGTCGAACCGGCTGCCGAGACGGCGCTCGTCGACGAGAGGCTGCCCTTGTCGACCTGGGTGTCGCCGGGGTGGCCGCGGACGAGACCGGCCGACGGGGTCGGGGCTGTGGTGGCCGGCGGAGCCTCGGTGCGGGGGTGGCTGGTCACCGAGCGGGACGTGGGTGCGGTCGCGGTGGCCACGGTGCTGGGCGAGGGCGTCGCGGACGCCGTGGCCGGGGGAGGAGCGGCCGGCGTCGAGGGGGACTGATCGGCCAGGGCCCACTTCGCGACGCCGCCCAGGCCCAGAACCGTCAGCACCGCGAGTCCCGAGCCGGCCAGGCGCAGGAAGCGGCCCCGGGGGCGGATCCCAGCGGCGCGGTTCGCGGCTATGCGGTTGAGCATCGCGGTGCGGTCGGGGGTGTGCTCGTCGAGCGCCGAGTGCAGCGAGTCGCGCAGGAGGTCGTCGTCGGTCATCGGGCCACCTCCGGGTCGAACTTCAGGTCGCGCAGCAGATCGGCCAGTTGTTTGGCGCCGCGGGAGGTCTGACTCTTCACGGCGCCGACCGAGATACCGAGGATGTCGGCCACCTCGCGTTCGGGCAGGTCGAACGCGTAGCGCAGCACCACGCAGGCGCGCCGCCGGTACGGCAGGCGCTTGAGGGCGGTGCGCACGTCGAGCACGGCCGGCACGTCCGGGCCGGGCGCGCGGTCGCCGCCCAGGCCGAGCAGGGCCAGGCCGCGCCGGGCCCGGCCCTGACGCCGGAGCCAGTTGCGGGCGAGATTGGCGACGATTCCCTTGGCGTACGCGGCGGGATCGCCGGCCGCCGAGACCCGGTCCCAGTGCTTCCAGACCTCGGTCAGCGCGTCGGCGGCCAGGTCGTCGGCGGCCGTCTTGTCGGCCGTGAGCAGGAAGGCCAGGCCGGACAGGGCGGCGTGGTGGCGTTCGAAGAAGGCGTGGAAGGCCTGGTCGCGCACCGGCACCGCCCTCCACGAAAGCCCGACTGATCAGCCTGAAGACGATAACGGAAGCACGTCGAGCAGACCATCGGCGACCTTCTGGGCGGGTGCCCGATACGCCTCTTCGAGTGACCGGAACACCTTCTGCGCCCGCGCGGCCGGCCAGTCGGCGGGCAGGTGCTCCACCGGCAGCCGGGGGTCGCGCCGGATCGCGTCCAGCCATTCCGCCATCAGCCGCAGCCGTTCACCGAGTGGATCTCCGGCCGGGGAAGCCGTTTCCCAGCGCGCGACGAACTGGTGGTAACGGTCTGACAATTCGGCCAGGTCATAGGTATCGCCAATCAATGACGAGATATTTGTCGTGGCGTCCGCTCGCGCATGGAAGACCAGGCCGTGCGCCACCAAGCCCAGCGACGACACGATCCCGGCCGCGTCGACCCGGCCGGGCGCGATCCACAGGCCGCCCTGCACCGGGCCGAAGCCCGACCACGCCAGGCGGGAGCGCAGGTCGTGCCGTTCCCGCTGCATCGACTCGGGCAGGGAGAAGCTCAGCAGCGTCCACGTGCCGTCCCAGCGGTCGTTGACCGCGCCGTCGTGCCAGATGCGGGCGCGGCCGTCGCGCAGGATGGCCGCCGACCGGCCGGTGAGAGCGAAGTACATCTTCCGGCCGGCCGGACGCCGGTGCAGCAGGTCGCGCCCGACCATGCGGCTGAGCGTGGAGCGGGTGGCGTGCGTGGAGACGCCGGCCCGGGCGAGCGCCTCGATGATGCCGCCGGCGCCGAGCGAGACGTCCCGGTCGAGGGCGTACGTGCCGAACAGCATCAACATCAGGTCCTGCGGCTGCATGAGCTGATGTTAGGCACATTCTTGACGGCCGTGAAGGATGCGCCTAATTTCGGAGACGTGGACGACATCACTCTCGCCGGCAAGGTCGCGATCGTCACCGGCAGCGGTCGTGGACTCGGTCTCGCGTACGCCAAGGCCCTGGCCGCCGCAGGCGCATCGGTCGTGGTCAATGACGTCGACCGGGCGACCGTGGACGCCGCGGTCGCCGAGGTGAAGAACTCGGTGGGCGTGACGGCCGCGGTCGGCGACGCCGAGAGCGCGGACAGCCTGGTGCGGGCCGCGGTCGACGCGTTCGGGCGGCTCGACGTCCTGGTCACCAACGCGGGCATCCTGCGCGACCGGGTGCTGTGGAAGATGACCGACGACGACTTCGACGAGGTCGTCCGGGTGCACCTGCGGGGCACCTTCACCTGCGCCCGGGCCGCCGCGATCCGGATGCGCGAGCAGGGCGAGGGCGGCCGCATCATCCTGATCTCCTCGCCGGCCGGGCAGCGGGGCAACTTCGGGCAGACCAACTACGCCGCGGCCAAGGCCGGCATCGCCGCGATGGCCCGCACCTGGGCGATGGAGCTGGCCCGCGCCGAGATCACGGTCAACGCGGTCGTCCCGGTCGCCGCCACCGCGATGACCCGCACGATCCCCGCCTTCGCGCCGCTGATCGAGGAGTCCGAGCGCACTGGCGAGCCGCTGCCCGCGTGGGTGCGCCGCGACGAGGGGCTCGGTAGCGTCGACGACGTGACCGGACTGGTCGTCTTTCTCGCCTCCGACGCCGCCCGTGACATCACCGGCCAGGCGATCGGCGTCGGCGGGGACCGGCTCGCGCTCTGGGCCCACCCCCAGGAGAAGACCGTCGCTTTCCGCGACGGCGGGTGGAGCGCGAGTGCCATCGCCGCCGGCTGGGCGTCGGGCATCGGACAAGAGCTTGAGGGGTACGGGATTCCGGCGCCGAAACCTCCGGCGGCCTGACATGGATCTCGGGGCGATCGTCGCCATCGACGTGCACACACACGCCGAGGTCGGACGGGGCGGGCACACCTCGCTGAGCTCGCAGCTGCTCGCGGCCTCCGAGGCGTACTTCAAGGCGCACGGCCACCGGCAGCCGACCGTCGACGAGATGGCGGCGTACTACCGGGAACGGCGGATGGCGGCCGTTGTCTTCACGGTCGACGCCGAGCACGCGACCGGGCACGCCCCGATCCCGAACGAGGAGGTCGCGGCGAGCTGCGCGGCCCATCCCGACGTGCTGATCCCGTTCGCGAGCATCGACCCGCACCGCGGCCGGGCCGCCGCGATCGAGGCCCGCCGGCTGGTGCGCGAGCACGGTGTGCGCGGTTTCAAGTTCCACCCGAGCCTGCAGGGCTTCTCGCCGGACGACCGGATGGCGTACCCGCTCTACGAGGCGATCGAGGAGCTCGGCGTCCCGGCGCTGTTCCACACCGGACAGACCGGGATCGGGGCGGGCGTGCCGGGCGGCGGCGGGATCCGGCTGCGGTACTCGAACCCGATGCTGGTCGACGACGTGGCCGTGGACTTCCCGGACCTGCGGATCATCCTGGCCCATCCGTCGTTCCCGTGGCAGGACGAGGCGCTCGCGGTCGCCACCCACAAGCCGTACGTCTACATCGACCTGTCGGGCTGGTCGCCCAAGTACTTCCCGCCGTTGCTCGTCCGCTACGCCAATACGCTGCTGCGGGACAAGGTGTTGTTCGGCTCGGACTATCCGGTGCTCACCCCGGACCGCTGGCTCGCCGACTTCGAGAAGCTCGACATCAAGCCCGACGTACGCCCGAAGATTCTCAAGGACAACGCCGCCCGCCTGCTGGGCCTCACCGTCGACAAGGAGACCCCCGCATGATCACTGTGAACGGACTCGAGGAGCTCAAGACGCTCGTCGGCCAGGATCTCGGCCACAGCTCCTGGCTGGAGGTCACTCAGGAGCGGGTCAACACGTTCGCCGACGCCACCGGCGACCACCAGTGGATCCACGTCGACGTCGAGCGGGCCAAGGCCGGACCGTTCGGCGGGCCGATCGCGCACGGCTACCTCACGCTGTCGCTGGTCATCCCGCTGTTCGGGGAGATCCTGACGATCGAGGGCATCCGGATGGGCGTGAACTACGGCCTCGAGAAGGTGCGCTTCCCGCACCCGGTGCCGGTCGGCTCGAAGATCCGGCTCAACGCCAAGCTCGTCTCGGTCGAGGACGTCTCCGGCGGCACCCAGAGCGTCTACGACTTCACCGTCGAGATCGACGGCGTGGCCAAGCCGGCCTGCGTGGCCCGCACGGTCTACCGGCAATACGTCTGAGCCATGCGCAACGAAGGGCTGGGCTCGTGGCCCGCGCGGCGGGCGCTGATCTCCCCGGACCGGGTCGCGCTGATCTACGAGGACCGGTCGACGACGTACGCCCAACTGCACGATCGGGTCTCCCGGCTCGCCGCCGGTCTTCGCGAGGCCGGCGTGGTGGCGGGGGACCGGGTCGCCTACCTCGGCCCGAACCATCCCGCCTTCGTCGAGACGATGTTCGCCACGTACGCGATCGGCGGGGTGTTCGTGCCGTTGAACTTCCGGCTGACCGCGCCGGAGATCGATTACCAGCTCGCGGACAGCGGGGCTCGGCTGCTCATCTACGGACCGGAGTGCGAGGCGACCGTCTCCTCGTCCGTCACTCCCATTCCACGGGTGCCCTTGTCGTCGTACGAGCAAATGGTCTTGAGCGCCGATGAGCCGGCGGCGGGCGACGTGGCGGTGACCCTCGACGATCCCGCCTGCATTCTGTACACGTCGGGGACGACCGGGCGGCCGAAGGGCGCGGTGCTCACGCACGGCAACGTGATCTGGAACAGCTACAACGTGCTGGTGTGTGTCGACGTGGCGGGCGACACGGTGACGCTGACCAGCGCGCCGCTCTTCCACGTGGCGGCGCTCAACCAGTGCCTGCTGCCGACGTTCCTCAAGGGCGGCTGCTCGGTGATCATGCCGTCGTGGGACGTGGACGCCTGCTTCGACCTGATCGCGCGGCACCGGGTGACCTGGATGTTCGGGGTGACCACGATGTTCGCGGGGCTGGCGCAGTCGCCGCGTTTCGCCGGGGCGGATCTGAGCTCGGTGCGCAACATGATGGTGGGCGGCGCGGCGGTGCCGAGCGCCCTGATCAGGTCCTACCAGGAGCGTGGTCTGACCTTCTGCCAGGGCTATGGAATGACCGAAACGGCGCCGGGGGCGACGTTCCTCGAGGCGCCGGAGAGCGCGGCGCACGTCGGCTCGGCCGGGGTGCCGGTGATGTTCGCGGACGTGCGGTGCGTGGGGCCGGACCTCACGCCGGTCGGGGTGGGCACACCCGGCGAGGTGCAGGTCCGTGGGCCTAATGTTTCGCCCGGCTATTGGCATGACCATGACGCGACCGCGGCCGCCTTCACGCCGGACGGCTGGATGCGCACCGGCGACATCGCGGTGGTCGACGCCGGCGGGCACTACTTCATCGTGGACCGGCTCAAGGACATGTACGTCTCCGGCGGCGAAAACGTCTATCCCGCCGAGGTGGAGGCCGCGATCTTCGAGCATCCGGCGGTGCTGGAGGCCGCCGTCGTGGGGGTTCCCGACGCTCGATGGGGCGAGGTGGGGCGGGCGTTCGTGGTGCTCGCGCCCGGCGCCTCGTTGGACTTAACCGACTTGTCCGGCTTCCTGACGGGTCGGCTCGGGCGCTACAAGATCCCGAAATATCTGGACATCATGGAGGCGCTGCCTCGGACCGGATCGAACAAGGTGCGCAAGGCGCCGCTGCGCGAGCTGCCGCTGCCCTAACGGAACGTCTGGCGGATCTCGCCGATCCCCTCCACGCGGCTGACCAGCGTCTCGCCCGGTTGCAAGTACCGGGGTGGGTTGCGTCGGTTGCCCACGCCGGCCGGCGTGCCGGTGAAGATCAGGTCGCCCGGCAGGAGGGGGCAGACGGCCGAGATGCGGGCGACCAGGTCGTCGATCGGGAAAATCATCTGATTGGTACGACCATGCTGCACCAGCTCGTCGCCGAGGTGGCACTCGAAGCCGATGTCGTCGCGGTCGGGGAACTCGTCGGGGGTCACGGCGACCGGGCCGATCGGGCCGAAGCCGGGGAACGACTTGCCCAGGCTGAACTGGGCGGGGGCGCCGCGGAGCTGGACTCCGCGCTCGGAGAGGTCCTGTCCGACGGTCAGGCCGGCCACGGCCGCCCACGCCCGGTCGCGTCCGATCCGGAAGCCGCCACGACCGATCACGGCGACCACCTCGATCTCCCAGTCCGGCTTGCCGGGCGGCAGGGTGACCTCGGTGATCGGGCCGGCGATGCAGGACGGGAACTTGGTGAAGATCAGGGGCTCGTCCGGGGGCTGGAAGCCGGCCTCGGCGGCGTGCGGGCGGTAGTTGAGAGCGACCGCGAAGACCTGCCGGGGGTTGGGCACGGGCGGGCCGAGCACGCCTTTCGCCGAGAAATCCGAAATATCGCGACTTGCCGCCCAGGCGGCCAGCTCGTCGAAGCGGGCCAGCGCGGCCAGCGGGTCTGCCGGCAGGTCGCTGTG
The DNA here is from genome assembly GCF_000379645.1 of Paractinoplanes globisporus DSM 43857. Classification (GTDB taxonomy): domain Bacteria; phylum Actinomycetota; class Actinomycetes; order Mycobacteriales; family Micromonosporaceae; genus Actinoplanes; species Actinoplanes globisporus. The sequence continues at coordinate 181,328 of NZ_KB903301.1, read as the reverse complement.
CGCGGCCACATCCAGCGCCAGGCCGTCCCGCACGAGCGCCAGCCGCCCGTCGATGGTTCCGAAGCGCACGGTCTCAGTCCTCGCTGTACAGCGACCCGCTGTACGGAGGCGTGTCGTGCGCGGCGCTCCACGGCACGACGCGGTTGCGCAGCGTCCCGATGCCCGCGATCTCGGCCTCGACCACGTCGCCCGGCCTCAGGTAGAAGTCGAACGGGTTCGGCTGCACGGCGGCCACGCCCGAGATCGTGCCGGTCGTGATGATGTCGCCGGCCGAGTATCCCTGCGGCGAGTGGAACGCGACCAGGTGCGGGATGGAGAGCACCATCTGGTCGGTGTTGCCGGACTGCCGCACCTCGCCGTTGACCCGCAGTTCCATCGCGAGTTTCTGCGCGTCGGGCACCTCGTCGGCGGTGACGATCCACGGCCCGATCGGGCAGAACGTGTCGATGCCCTTCGAGAACGAGAACACGCCCGACCGCATCTCGCGCCGCTGGATGTCCCGCGCGGTGACGTCGTTGAAGACCGTGTAGCCGGCGATGTAGTCGACCGCCTCCTCGGGCCCGAACCACTTGCCGGACTTGCCGATGATCACCGCGAGCTCGAGCTCGTAGTCCAGCTCCTTGGTCAGGCCCTCCGGGTAGACGATCGCGTCCTCCGGGCCGATGATCGCGTCCACATTCTGGAAGAACACGATCCCCTTGTGCACCGGGTGTGACCAGTTGACCTTCTGCAACTCCTCGTGATGGACGGCGAAGTTGCCCGCGGTGTGAAAGAACTTCTTCGGCACGATCGGCGCACGCAACGTCACGCTCTCCAGCGCAAGCCGCTCGCCGGTCTCGGGGACGCTGCCGCCCCGCTCGAAGAACTCCCGCGTCGACGCGACCTCGAGCTCGATCACGGTCTCCCCGTCGATCCGCCCCACCCGGCCATCATCGAAGGTCACCAGCCGCATTTTCACTCTCCGAAAGTCGTTTTCTCATTTGAGATCCTCTCGCCGGGGGCGTCGCGCTGTCAAGCACCGCCGCCCGCCCCGAGGGAGAATCGAAGACACATCTGCATACGACGAGAGGTGGGTGCCATGTCGCGGGCCGACTCCGGTGGGGAGACCGACGCCGAGCGGCGCGAGCGGATCCTCGAGCAGGCGTTTCTGGCGGGCGCGGTGCCGGCCGTCTGGTATCGGCATGAGAAGGCGGCGATCGCGGCCTCCGCGGCCGACGAGGGCCTACGGGTTCCAGCCGCCGATGAGGTCCATGAGCGACCCGGCGATGAAGACGATCAGCGCGGTCAGCCGTAACTGGCGGCCGCCGTTGCGGGTGGCCCAGCGGCCGGCCCGGGCCAGCCGCAGCCGTACCGCCGAGTCGAAGAGCAGCAGTCCGGTCACGAACCGGGGCGTCAGCAGCAGTGCCTCCGCCGAGATCACTACCAAGCCCGCACACAGGAACGCGAAGAGGATGCTGGCCCACGCGGGGAGTCCGCCCGTGTGAAGCCCCACCCCGAGGACGGCCGCGGCCATGAGCGCCACCCCGGTCAGGACGAGTCTTGTCCGGGCCCAGCCGCCCTCGCGCTGCTTGTATTCGCCGTACGCATAGGCAAGTGACGCGCTTTCAGCCTCGCCGAGCTGACCGAGCAGGAATTCGTACGTCATCCCCTCGAAAGTGGCGCGCATGAAGCCGTAATTGTGCAGCTGGGCCCGGCTGAATCGGTTCGAGCCCCGTACTTCCGCCCAGGCCTCGTCCGCGAACTGCTCGACCTGCTCGGTCGTGACATGGTCGCGATCGCGCTCGTCCAGCTCGACGCGATGTCGTCCGGGGTGGATGGCCACGACCTTGGTGATCCGGGTGACCATCTTCTGCCATTGGCGGCCGTCGGCGATCCGATCCGATCGCTCCCGCGCTAGTTCATGTCGCTTCTCGGCAGCGTCCGTCCACCCTTTCAGCCGCTTTCCGAGGAAATCGAGCACCGCCACCAGGCCGGCCACGGTGAGCAGAATCTTGCCGACGTTGCTCAGCGTGTGCACGGCCACAGGGTAGCGATCACCGCCAAGATGGGCCGGTACAGTGCGGGCATGGCTGATCTACGGCAGCGGATTCTCGACGAGCTCGGCGTGAAGGCGGCGATCGAGCCCACGGCCGAGATCCGGCGGCGCGTCGACTTCCTCAAGGACTATCTGCGGGCCACCCCGGCCGCGGGTTACGTGCTGGGCGTCAGCGGCGGGCAGGACAGTACGCTGACCGGCCGGCTGTGCCAGCTCGCCGTCGAGGAGCTGCGGGCCGAGGGGCACTCGGCGACCTTCGTGGCGGTTCGTCTTCCGTACGGCACCCAGGCCGACGAGGACGACGCCCAGACCGCGCTGGCGTTCATCCGCCCCGACCGGTCGATCGCGGTGAACGTCAAGCCCAGCGCCGACGCCGTGGCCGCCGAGGCCGCGTACGGACTGCGGGAACTGCTCGGCGGCGAGCCGCGGCTGCGCGACTTCGTCCGCGGGAACATCAAGGCCCGCGAGCGCATGGTCATCCAGTACTCGATCGCCGGCCAGCTGAACCTGCTGGTGGCCGGCACCGACCACGCTGCCGAGGCGGTCACCGGCTTCTTCACCAAGTACGGCGACGGCGGCGTCGACATCACCCCGCTGACCGGGCTCACCAAGCGCCAGGGCGCCGCGCTGCTGCGGGAGCTGGGCGCCCCCGCGAGCGTCTGGGAGAAGATTCCGACCGCCGACCTCGAGGACGAGCGCCCGGCCCTGCCCGACGAGATCGCCCTGGGCCTGACCTACCGCGAGATCGACGACTACCTGGAAGGCGTCCACGTCACCCCCGAGCTGGCGGCCCGGGTCGAGTCGGTGTTCCTGGCGACCCGGCACAAGCGCGCCCTCCCGGTGACCCCGCTCGACGACTGGTGGCGTTAGATTCCATGGCTGACGTCGCGATCCGGCTGCGCCCGGTCACCGAGCCCGATCTGGCGATGTTCCGCCGGTTCGCCACCGAGCCCGGCCTGATCGGGCTGGACTGGGCCGGCTTCCGCGACGCCCAGTCGTACGCCCGCCGCTTCGCAACCGACGGCTATCTGGGCGCCGAGGACGGCCGCCTCATGGTCTGGGCCGACGAGGAGTTGGCCGGCCTCGTGAGCTGGATCGCCGGCCAGTACGGCGTCGCCGGCCGCCACTTCGAGATCGGCATCGTCCTGCTGCCCGAGTGGCGAGGCCGCGGCATCGGCTGGCGTGCCCAGGCGATGCTCTGCGACTACCTCTTCGCGCACAATCCCGTCCAGCGCATCCAGGCTGCCACCCACCCCGAGAACCTCGCCGAGCAGCGCGCGCTCGAGAAGGCCGGCTTCCAGCTGGAGGGCGTCGTCCGCGCCTGCGAGTTCCGGGCCGGCCAGTGGCGGGACGGATACCTCTACAGCCGCCTGCGGGACGACCCGGCACCGGCACTATAGAGCCATGATCGCGCACCCGGGACTCCGCTTCACCGACCACACCGTCGCCGTTCCGCTCGACCATCACCGCCCCGGCGACGGCACGATCGAGGTCTTCGCCCGGGAGGTGGTGGCCGCCGACCGCTCCGGCGACGACCTGCCCTGGCTGCTGTTCCTGCAGGGCGGCCCGGGCGGCAAGTCCCCGCGCCCGGTGCGCTCGGAGAGCTGGATCGCCCGCGCCGTGCAGACCCATCGGGTGCTGCTGCTCGACCAGCGCGGCACCGGTCGCAGCACCCCCATCACCGCGGCCACGGTCGGTGACCGGTCCGCGCGGGAGCTCGCCGACCACCTGCGGCTGTTCCGGGCCGACAGCATCGTGGCCGACGCCGAAATGCTCCGCGCCCGGCTCGCCGGTGGCGCCCGGTGGGACACGCTGGGCCAGAGCTACGGCGGCTTCGTCACGATGACGTACCTCTCGCGGGCACCGCACGCCCTGCGCAACTGCTTCGTCACCGGCGGGCTGCCCGGCCTGACCGCGACCGCCGACGAGGTCTACGCGCGTACGTATCCCCGGGTGGCGGCCAAGAACGCCGAGTTCTACCGCGCGTTCCCCGGCGACGTGGCCGCCGTCCGCCGCGTGGCCGACCATCTGGCCGCCGACGACGTGCGCCTGCCCGACGGCGACCGCCTCACCGTCGAGCGTCTCCGTGTCCTCGGCAACGCCTTCGGCATGAGTTACGGATACGCCCAGGTGCACTGGCTGTTCGACGAGGCCTGGCACGGTTCCCGGCTGTCCGGCACGTTCCGCTACGAGGTCATGTCCCAGACCGGATTCATCGACGAGCCGCTGTTCGCCCTGCAGGAGTACATCTACGGCCGGCCGGCCGGCTCCACCGCCTGGGCCGCCGACCGGGCGCTCGCCCAGCACCCGGCCTTCGCGGCGGACGCCACCCCGCTGCTGTTCACCGGCGAGATGATGTATCCCTGGATGTTCGACCAGATCGCCGCCCTGCGCCCCTTCGCCGGGGCGGCCGACATCCTGGCCACGGTGGACGACTGGCCCGCCCTCTACGACCCGGATCGCCTGTCCGCCAACGAGATCCCCGTCCTCGCCGCCGTCTACGCCGACGACATGTACGTGGACGCCGGCCTCTCCCTCGCGACGGCAAGCTCGGTCGGGAACGTGCGCACCTGGGTCACGAACGAACACCAGCACGACGGCCTGCGTACGTCCGGCGAGTCGGTCCTCGGCCATTTGATGGAGATGGCCTCCGGCATGACGTGATCGCCCACGCGGCCTTGACAGGCACAGCTAACCGTTAGAGGGTAGGGCTAACGGTTAGCTGAGGGGTGGCCATGCAGCAGGAAGTTGTGCTGGCGATGCTCGCGAAGGAGCCTTCGCACGGGTACCAGCTGCGGGCCCGGCTGCGCGACGCGCTCGGGCCGCTGGGCGACGCGATGAACGCGGGGCAGATCTACGTCACGCTCACCCGGCTGGAGAAGGCCGGGCTGCTGGCGGTCGAGCCGGGCGAGGACGGGGAGCGGGCGGACCGCAAGGTCTACGCGCTGACCGCGGAGGGCCAGCAGCGGGTCTCCGAGTGGATCGCCGAGACCGGGTGGCCCAAGCCCGACCTGGCGGAGTTCCACCTGAAGCTGATCGCGGCGGCGGCCGCGGGGCTGGCCGATCCGATCGCGATCGTGGACACGCAGCGGCGCGAGCTGCTGCGGCGCGTCCGGGAGGCGCAGCGGGCCGCCCTCGGTGAGCCGCCGCAGTCGGACGCGGCGCTGCTGCTGGAAGGGGTCGTCCTGCGCCTGCAGGCCGACCTGCGGTGGCTCGAGGCATGCGAGCGGAGCTGGACTCGGCGAAGGAGTGGATCGTGAGCGACGTGCTACGCGCCCGCGGGGTGCGCAAGGAGTACGGGCGGGGCGAGGGCCTGGTGCGCGCCGTGGACGGGGTCGACCTCGACGTCGCCGCGGGGGAGACGGTCGCGGTGATGGGACCGAGCGGGTGTGGCAAGTCGACGCTGCTGCACCTGCTCGGCGGGCTCGACCGGCCCTCGGGCGGTGAGATCTGGCTCAACGGGCGTCGCATCGACGACATCGGGGAGCGGGCGCTGGCCCGGATGCGGCGCGGCGAGGTCGGGTTCGTCTTCCAGTCCTTCCACCTGATGGAGGAGCTCACCGCCGTCGAGAACGTCGAACTGTCCGCGTTGCTGGCCGGGCGGTCGCCGCGGGCGGCCCGGCGGCGGGCGGAGGAGCTGCTGGATCGGGTCGGGCTCGCCGACCGGGCGCGGTTCCTGCCGTCGGCGCTCTCGGGCGGGCAGCGGCAGCGGGTCGCGGTCGCGCGGGCGCTGAGCAACGAGCCGCTGATCGTGCTGGCCGACGAGCCGACGGGAAACCTCGACAGCGCGGCGACCCTGGACGTGCTGCAGCTGTTCGAGAGCCTGCACGCGGCCGGGCAGACGCTGGTGATCGTCACACACGACGCGCGGATCGCGGCGACGGCCGACCGCCTGATCTCGATGCGGGACGGCGCGTTCGTGGACGAGACCCGGCTGACCGGCGGGACGAGCGGGCAGCTCGGTGCCCTGCTCGGGCTGGAGGAGTAGGCGATGGGCCGGCTCCTGCTCGTGGGCCGCCTGGCCCTGCGCGACCTGCGGCGGCGGCGCGCCGAGGCCGTGCTGCTGTTGCTCGCCATCCTCGCCGCCACGACCACCCTGACCCTCGGGCTGGTGCTGCGGGATGCGGCGGCCGACCCGTACCGGAGCACGCGGACCGCCACCAACGGACCGGACGTGGTGGCGGCGGGCCCGGCCGGCAAGCTCACCGAGCTCGCCGGATCCGCCGGCGTCACCGGCCACAGTGGACCGTTTCCGGTTGCGGCGGCGAAGCTCGAGACCGGCGGCCGGACGATCGACGTGCAGGCCGTGGGGCGCGACACGGCGACGGCGGCGGTCGACCAGCCGAGAGTGACCCAGGGCAGCTGGGCCCGCGACGGGGGAGTGGTGGTCGAGGCCGCCTTCGGGACGGCGCTCGGCCTGCACGTGAGCGACGCCGTCACGCTGAGCGGACGGACGTTCGAGGTCGCCGGGTTCGCCGTCACGGCCGCCGCGCCGCCCTACCCGCAGTCCAGCTGCTACTTCCCGTGTGTGGTCGGGCCGGTCACGGCGGGCGAGAAGCTGCCGGCCGGGGCACTGCGCAACCCCGGACTCGTGTGGCTCACCCCAGCCGATGTGCGCACCATCGACCCGAGTTCGACCACGTACGTGGTGAACCTGAGGCTGTCCGATCCGGGCGCGGCGGAATCGTTCGTCGACGCGCACCCTGGTCTGCCGATGGAGACCTGGCAGAGCATCCTCGGCGACGCGACCGAGCTCGCCAAGGACTCGCAGATCCTGTTGCTGATCGGGGCCTGGCTGCTGGGCCTGCTGGCGGTGGCGAGCCTGTCGGTGCTGGTGGGCGGGCGGATGGCCGACCAGACCCGGCGGGTCGGACTGCTCAAGGCGGCCGGCGGCACTCCCGGGCTGGTCGCGGGTGTGCTGCTGGCGGAGTACGTCATCGTGGCGCTCGCGGCGGCCGCCGCCGGGCTGACGATCGGGGCGCTGACCGCGCCGCTGCTGACCTCGCCGAGCGCCGGGCTCCTCGGCAGCGCGGGGACGCCGTCGATCACCCTCGCCATCGTGGGCATCGTGACCGGCGTGGCGCTGGCGGTGGCGGTGCTGGCGACGCTGGTGCCGGCCGTGCGTGCGGCCCGGCGCAGCACGGTGAACGCGCTGGCCGACGCGCCGCGGCCGCCTCGCCGGGCCGGGTGGCTGATCGCGCTCTCGGCTCGCCTGCCCGTGCCGCTCCTGCTCGCCCTGCGGGTGGCCGGCCGCCGCCCGCGCCGGACCGCTCTGGCCGTGGCCGGCATCGCGATCACGGTGAGCGGCATCTACGTCGTCCTGGTTCTCAGTGCCTTCCTCGGGACGCAGCCCGGCCAGGGCGGATACGACGCGACGCAGGTGACCGTGCTCCGGCACGTGCTGCTGGTGTGGACGCTCATCCTGCTGGCCCTGGCCGGCGTCAACGCGGTCGTCATCACCTGGGCCACGGTCCTCGACAACCGGCACGCGTCGGCGCTGGCCCGGGCGCTCGGCGCCACCCCGCGCGACGTGACCGCGGCGTTGTCGGCGGCGCAGCTGATCCCCGCGCTGACCGGCGCCGTCCTGGGCGTCTTTCCCTGCGGCTACGTGCTGTTCCACACCATCATCGCCATCACCGGCGGCGACAGCAGCCGGGCCACGCTGCCGTCGCTCGGCCAGCTCCTCGGGGTCGTGCTGGCCACCGTCGTCGTGGTGGCGGCCCTGACCGCGGTTCCGGCCGCCCTGGCCACCCGCCGCCCACCGACCGAAGCCCTCCGCGCCGCCGGCTGATCGGCCTCTCCGCGTGGCTGGGGGCGCCGCGGGTCGGGCGCCGGCTGGGGTTGCGCGGGTCAGGCGCGGCTGAGGCGGCGCGGGTCAGGCGCGGGTGGTTCGCAGGAGGAAGCCGCGCAGGGAAAGGCGTTCGCCGTCGGGCTCGGCCGTGATCGTGATGGGCTCGACCGTGGTCGCCGTCCAGGTGGGAGCGGGGAAGCAGGCGTGCAGGAAGGCCTCGGTCAGCCCCCAGCCCTCGCCCGACTCGATCGACATCGCCAGGACGAAGACGGCCGCTCCGGGGGCGGCCAGGCCGGGCAGCTGGGAGAGGTAGTCGTCCACGTGCTGCTGGTCGACGCGCTGGAGGCTGTGCAGGAGGCCCGAGTCGAAGATCGAGTTGAAGGGCCCGTCGGTCAGCGAGAGGTGGGTGGCGTCCTGGGCGTCGAAATGAACGGTCAGGCCCTCGGCGGCGGCTTTCTCTCGCGCCTGGCCGATGGCGACCGCGGAGATGTCGACCGCCGTCACCTCGAAACCGCGACGGGCCAGCGACAGGGCCAGGTCACCCGTGCCGCAGCCGACGTCGAGGACCTTGGGGCCGCGGACCTCGTTGTCGAGAACCGGGGCGAGCGCGGGTTGCGGGCCGCCGATCTGCCAGGGCGGGCGGCTCGAGCGGTAGACCTCGTCGTAGTCCATGACGCTCATGGACATCGAGCCTAGACCCGGAAGACGCGCAGCTGCAGGGCCAGCGTGGCGTAGTAGCCGACGAGCGTGGTCAGTTCGAAGAGAGCCGGCCGGCCGAGAGCGTCGACGGCGTTCTCGTACTCGTCGTCGGTCAGATCCGATCGTTCGGCCAGGGCGGTGGCGACGTCGAGGACCGCGCGCTCCCCGGGGTCGGTGAAGACCGACGGATCTCCGGTGCGGAGGCCGGCCAGCTCGGCGGAGGACATTCCCGAGGCCCGGGCCACGGCCTCGTGAGCCTGGCGTTCGAAGGCGCTGTCCCAGACGCGGGCCACGGTGAGGATGGCGATCTCACGGGACCGGGTGCTCAATTCCGTACGATATCGAACTGCTCCGCCCAAGGCTTGCAGCGCCTCACCCAGAGCGGGCTGCAGCAACATCGCGTTGAACGGGCCCTCCAGGGCGCCGTCGTCACCGACCAGGGCGAACGGTCCGGATGCGCGCGGGCCGCCGGCGATCCCGTCGTAGAGGGCGCGCTGCGAATCGGACATTCCAGAGGGCGTCAGGCGGGGCAATCGTGACATCAGGCGATATATCCTAAGATAGCGGAAATGTCGTCACAGGCGGCCGTGACCAGCGGGCGGAGTTCGCGGACTATGCGCTGACTCGACCAGTCGCGGGACTGAAGAGCCAGATTCGCACCGGCCACCACGGAACCGTCCGCGCCCCGGACGGGAGCGGCGATCGAGCGCAAACCGTGGGCCAGCTCTTCGTCCTGCAGGGCCCAGCCGTCGTTGCGGATCTTGGCGAGCTCGTCGCGCAGCTCGTCGAGGGAGAGCTTGGCGTTCGGCCCATGGTTGAACGCGAACGAATCCCCCGACACGCGCTCCTTCAGATCGGTCTCGTCGAGAAAGGCCAGCAACAACTTCCCAATCGACGTGTGTACGGCCGGCAGCGTCGAACCGACCTGGATGTTGGCGGTGACCAGGTCGGAGTTGCGCAGCCGGACGAGATAGAGCACCCGGTCCCCGGCCAGCACGGCCAGGTTGACCGTCTCGCCGGTGGCGGCGGCCAGTTTCTGCAGGCGCGGTGTGGCCGCCTCGACGAGATCGAGACTGCGCAGCGCCGCCGTCCCGAGCGTCAGCACCCGTACGCCCGGCCGGTAGTCGCCGTTCGGCAGGTGATCGAGATAGCCCTCCGCGGTCAGCGTCATGACCACTCGGTACACGGTCGGCAATGGCATCCCGACCGCGGGCGCGATGTCGCTGACCCGCCAGGCCGGCCGCTGCTCGGTGAACAGCGACAGGATCCGCAGGCCCTTGGCCAGTGCCTCGACCCGATACTCCACCATGGCGTGGAAGTTACTTTCGCAGAGTGAGAAATGCAAGGTTGCTGAAAGCCGCCGGGTGACCATTGACACCCGAGGGCCGGACCGGAAACACTCGGGTAACACGCGCTGGAAAGCTGTTATCGCCTGTTGAAAGTGGGAACGCCATGACGCGCACCGTCTTCACCAAGGGGCTGGTCTTCGACGGCAGCGGCACCGCGCCCGCGCCGGGCGAGGTGGTGGTCGAGGGTGACCGGGTCGTCGAGGTCCGTTCCGGGTGGCACGACGATCATGGCAGTGACCAGGTGTTCGACGCCACCGGCTGTACGGTCATGCCCGGCATGATCGAGTCGCACGCGCACCTGACGTTCCCGTCGGCCGTCGGGCACATCGACCCGTCGTTCAACCCGCCGCTCGACGTGACGTTCTTCCACCACATCGAGGGCCTCGAGAGCGAACTGGCGCGCGCCGAGCGAAACGCGTCGATCCTGCTCGACTCCGGCTTCACCTCGGCCTACTCGGCCGGATCGATCCTGCCCATGCCGGTCGAGATCATCCTCCGCGACAAGATCAAGGCAGGAGCGGTGCCGGGTCCGCGCATGCGCGCGGCAAGCATGGAGAGAGACAATCATCCGGTACGCCCCGACGGGCACGTCGAGCCGGATTGGCAGGGTCCCGAGGCGTGCGCCCGATGGGTGCGCGAGATGGCCGCCCAGGGCTACGACAGCGTGAAGTTCCTGCTCAGCAACGACGACGTCTTCATCGAGGGCGGCTCGCACATCACCCAGTACACGCTCGAGGAGGCGATGGCGGCCGGCGCCCAGGCCCGCGAGTCGGACGTCTGGCTCAACTGCCACGCCCAGTCGGCCGAGTCGGTGAAGATCGCGGTGAAGGCCGGCTTCCGCTCGATCTACCACTGCACCTACGCCGACGAGGAGGCCCTCGACCTGCTCGAATCGGTGAAGGACACGGTGTTCGTCTCGCCCGCCCCCGGCATCATCTACGCGAACGTGCACGAGGGCGAGGAGTTCGGGATCACCCGCGAGGTCGCCGAGAAGATGGGCTCGGTGGCGGCGCTGGAGGGCATGGCCTCCGTCTACCCCGAGATCCGCCGGCGGGGGATCCGCGCGCTGCCGGGCGGCGACTACGGCTTCCCGAACAACCCGATCGGCCGCAACGCCCGCGACCTCGAGCTCTTCGTCGACGTGCTCGGGTACACACCGCTGGAGGTTCTGACGGCCGTCACCCAGCACGGCGGGCAGCTGCTCGATCTCGGTGACATCGGCATGCTCCGCCCCGGCTGGGTGGCCGACGTGCTGGTCGTCAAGGGCAACCCCGCCGATGACGTACGCATCCTGCAGGACCCCGCGAACCTGCGCGTCATCATGCAGTCCGGGCGGTTCCACAAGGCGCCCGCGGTCGCATGAGAGACGTCGTCTTCTCCCGGCCCAACGGGTACCGGCCGCTCGCCCTCGATCTGTATGTCCCGGAAGGGGCGACGACACTCTGCGTTTACCTGCACGGGGGCGGCTGGCGGGTCGGCAGCCGTCGCGAGGGGCCCGGCCCGGCAGCGGCCTGGTTCTTCGACGAGGTGGCGTCGCTGGGCATGGCCGTGGCGAGCGTCGACTACCGGCTCAGCGCGGAGGCCGTCTATCCCGCGCAGTTGTCCGACGTACAGGCGGCCCTGGAATTTTTGTCCTCCAACGATCACGGCTGCACTCGAACGGTCATCTGGGGCACGTCGGCCGGCGGGCATCTGGCCGCTCTGGCCGCACTCACGTCGCCGCGCGCCCTGTCCGCGGCCGTCTGCTGGTATCCGCCCACCGACTTCGACGCGCTCTCCAAGGACATCGACGAGGCCGGCGGGACCGGCGACCGCAGCGAGTCCTCGCGGGAGGGCCGGCTGATCGGGGCGAGCATCGACGCACGACCGGATCTGACCGCCGCCGCCAGCCCGGTCAACCACGTCCACGAGGGCGCGCCACCGTTCCTCTTCCTCCACGGAACCGCCGATCTGGCCGTTCCGCCGCGGCAGAGCTCCCGGCTGGCCGAGGCCCTCACCGCGGCCGGCGCGTCGGCCACGGTCGAGCTGATCCCGGGCGCGTCGCACATGTTCCCCGAGCTGGACGAGGAGGCGACCCGCGCGGTGATCCGGCGCTCGGTCGGCTTCCTGCTCGCCGGCTGAGCCTCCGCCTTCCCCACCGAGCGGCCAGGGACGGGACCAGGGCTGTCACGGGTGCGACGGGCGCCGCGTTTCCCGAGTCTGGGGCGCGGAACCACACTCGTCGAGGGGGGAACGATCGGCATGGCAACACGACGAAACGTTTTGCGGGGGACCGCCGCGCTGGCCGGCGCGGCCGCGGTGACGACCACCGGCCTGGCCTCGGCCGCACAGGCCGCGCCGGCCCGCACCGGCGGCCGTCCGAAGGCGAGCGTCCTGCTGGTGCACGGAGCCTGGGTCGACGGGTCGAGCTGGAACGCGGTCACCGCGATCCTGCAGCGGCAGGGCTACACCGTGCTCTGCGTGCAGCTGCCGCTGACCTCGCTCGCCGACGACGTGGCCTGGACCCGGCACGTGCTGGCCGAGCGGGTGCAGGGTCCGACGGTCATGGCCGGTCACTCGTACGGCGGTGCGGTGATCTCCGGTGCCGCCACCGGCGTGGGCAACGTCGTCGGCCTGGTGTACGCCTCGGCGTTCGCGCCGGACGAGGGCGAGACGCTGGGCGGCCTCAACGCCCAGTTCCCGGCGCCTCCCGGCCTCGCGTTCGCGCAGCCCGACTCCCAGGGCTTCCTGTGGTTCGACCCGGCCGCGATCCCGACCAACTTCGCCCCGGACATCCCACCGGCGGACGCGCGCGTGCTCGCCGCGACGCAGAAGCCGATCGCCGCCCAGTGCTTCGGCGAACAGGCCGGCCCGCCGGCCTGGAGGTCCCTGCCGTCGTGGGCCCTGGTCTCCACCCAGGACCGGATGATCAACCCCGACCTCGAGCGCTTCATGGCCAAGCGCGCCCATGCGACCACCATCGAGGTCCGTTCCAGCCACGCGTCGCCGGCCTCCCACCCTGACAAGGTCGCCGGCCTTGTCGTCGCGGCCGCTCGCGCCGCCCACGCGTAGGTGGCGCTGATCGTCCTGACCGGGTGATGCGGTCCCGTTCGGCCCGGTGGCATGCTGATCGCTTGTGCTTGCGACTGCGCAAGCGATCGACACCGCCGGAAGGTCGCCATGCCGGATCCGGTACTTCGTGGGCGGCAGCGCGAATGCGAGCTGCTGCGCCGGGTGCTGACCGACACCCGGGAGGGCAGCAGCCAGGTGCTCGTCCTGCGCGGCGATCCCGGCTCCGGGAAGACCGCCCTGCTGGACTACCTCTCCGGGCTCCTCGCCGACTGGCGCCGGCTGGCGGCGGTCGGCGTCGAGTCGGAGATGGAGCTCGCCTACAGCGGACTGCACCAACTGTGCTCGCCGGTGCTCGACCACCTGGATCGGTTGCCCGCGCCGCAGCGTGCTGCCCTCGAGGTCGTGTTCGGGCTGAGCTCGGCGCCGCCGCCCGACCGGTTCCTGGTCGCTCTCGCCACCCTGACCCTGCTCGACCACGTGGCCGAGGACGAGCCGCTGGCCTGTGTGGTCGACGACGCTCAATGGCTGGATCAGGCGTCGGCGCAGGTCCTCGCGTTCGTGGCGCGACGCCTGCTCGCCGAGCCCATCGCGCTGGTCTGCTCGGCCCGGACCGGCGCCGGGGACGCGGTGCTGGCCGGCCTGCCCGCGTTGCCGGTCGGCGGTCTCGGCGCGGACGATTCACGGGCGTTGCTGCTGACCAACGTGACCGGTCCGATCGACACGGAGGTCGTCGACCAGATCGTCGCCGAGAGCCACGGCAACCCGCTCGCCCTGCTCGAGCTCCCGCACACGTGGACAAGTCACGATCTCGCCGGCGGTTACGGCCTCCCGGACAGTCACCCGGTGTCCAGCAAGGTCGAGCAGAGCTACGTCCAGCGGGTCGCCTCGCTGCCGCGGGAGACGCAGCAGCTCCTGCTGATCGCGGCGGCCGAGCCGCTCGGCGATCCGCGCCTGCTGGAGGCGGCCGCGGCCGTGCTCGGCATCGACCCGGCCGCGGCGGCCCCGGCGATCGGCGCCGGCCTGCTCCGCCTCGGTTCCCGGGTGGAGTTCGCCCATCCGCTGGTGCGGTCGGCGACCTACCGGTCGGCCGTGCCCGATCAGCGCCAGCGCGTGCACCGCGCGCTGGCCGAGGCGACGAACGCGAGCACCGACCCGGACCGCCGCGCGTGGCACCGGGCCCGGGCCACCAAGACGGCCAACGAGGACGTCGCCGCCGAGCTCGAGCGGTCGGCCGGCCGGGCCCAGTCCCGGGGCGGGTTCGCCGCCGCCGGCGCGTTCCTGTCACGGGCGGCCGAGCTGACGCCGGATCCGTCCCGGCGCAGCGGGCGGGCGCTCGGGGCGGCGCTCGCCAACGTGCAGGCGGGCGCGTTCGACACGGCGCGACGAATGCTCACGCTGGCCACCGACAGCGGCGTCGACGAGCTGCAACGGGCGCAGGTCGATCTGCTCGGCGCCCAGCTGGCCTTCGCCTCCAGCCGCGGCACGGAGGCGCCGCCGCTGCTGCTGGAGGCCGCACGACGTCTCGAACCGTTCGACGGGCGGCTGGCCCGGGAGACCTACCTGGACGCGTTCACCGCGGCGCTGTTCGGCGCGCGGCTGAACGAGGGCGTCGGCCTGACCGAGATCGCCGAGGCGGCCCGGACCGCGGCCGGCCAGATCGGAGCCGAGCCCGGCCCGGCCGACCTGTTACTGCAGGGGCTGATCGCGCTGGCCGGCGACTATGCCACCGCGGCGCCGGCCTGCCTGGCCGCGGTGCGGCGGATGGCGGACGGCTGGACGGCGCCCCCCGACCAGCTGCGCCGGTTGTGGCAGGGCTGCGTCGTCGCGATCGAGGTCTGGGACGACGAGAGCGCGTACGTGTTGTCGCAGGGTCACGTGGAGATCGCTCGCCGGACCGGGGCGCTGAGCGAGGTCGCGCTGGCCCTCAGCTCCCGGACCCCGGTGCTCGTCTTCAGCGGTGAGCTGGCCGCGGCCACGGCCGCCGTCGCCGAGACGGAGTCCGTGGAGGAGGCGACCGGCATCGCCGCCGCCCCCTACGGCGCATTGATCGTGGCCGCCTGGCAGGGTCGCGGCGATCACTCCGATCGCCTGATCGCGACCGCCCGGCGCGCGGCGACCGCCCGCGGCGAGGGCATCGGCGTGGCCATCTGTGACTACACCCGGGCCGTGCTGGCCAACAGCGGCGGCCGGTACGGCGAGGCGCTCGCCGCCGCGCGCGACGCCGCCGCCTACCGGGAGGTCGTGGTCGAGAACTGGGCCCTTCCCGAACTGATCGAGGCGGCGTCCCGTACGGGGGAGCCCGAGCCGGCGAGGACGAGCCTGGCCCGGCTGGCCGAGAAGGCACAGGCCAGTCACACCGACTGGGCGCTCGGGGTGGAGGCACGCTCGCGCGCGCTGCTGAGCGACGAGCGGCGGGCCGAGGACCTGTACCGCGGCTCGATCGATCTGCTGAGCCGCACGAGGATGCGGGCCGACCTGGCGCGGGCCCACCTGCTCTACGGCGAGTGGCTGCGGCGGACGAGCCGCAGGGTCGACGCCCGCCACGAGCTGGAGACCGCGTACGAGATGTTCACCGCGGCCGGCATGGCGCTCTTCGCCGAGCGCGCCCGGCGCGAGCTGTCGGCCACCGGAGCGACCGTGCGCAAGCGGGGGCTCGAGGAATCCACCGAGCTGACGCCGCAGGAGGCGCAGATCGCGCGGCTGGCGGTCGAGGGACGGACCAATGCCGAGATCGGCGCTCAACTGTTCATCAGCAGCCGTACGGTCGAATGGCATCTGCGGAAGGTCTACACGAAGCTCGGCATCAGCTCCCGCCGCTACCTGCACACCGCGTTTCCCTCCTGACCTCCGAGGTCGAGGACCTCACCGGTCACCATCGGATCGGTCATGAGCCGAACCGCCCATGCCGCCGCTCCGTCCGCCGGCCCGCGGCCGATCAGGTTGACCCGGACGGGAGCGGCCTCGACCGCGAGGTTCGCGACCAGGGCCGGCAGCGCGGCGGCGGCGATCGCGGCGAGCGCCCGGCCCTCGCCCGGACGCTCGGCCCGAGCTCCGGCGGCGAACACCAGCGAACCGGCGCCGCGCATCTCCCGCCGGGCGTACCGGGCGAGGCAGATCGGCAGGAGGAGCTGGTCGAGCGCGCCGCGGGCCCGGGCCAGATCGATCTCGCCGAGCCGCGCCGCGTACGGTTCGCGGCCGCTGAGCAGCACGTGATCGACGTGTCCGGGCAGTCCACCGAGGAACGCCTCGAGCTGGCCGACATCCGACTCGTCGAACGCGACGGTCGCCTCCACCCCGATCTCGTCGGCCACGTCCTCGAGCGGCCCCGGCTGCCGATCGGTGAGGATCAGCTGGGCCCCCTCCCGCTTGGCCCGGCGGGCGGTCGCCAGCCCGACGCCGGTGCAGGTCCCGATGACCACCACCGTCTGTCCCAACAGTCCCGCTGACGAGCCGGACATCGTCGATCGGTCATTCCCCGGCCGCGAATGCCGACCTCAGGGCTTGCCCCCGCATGGTCACGCCTCGAGGTGGTAGCCGGCCGCGGTGAGCATGCGGCGCAGCTGGACGACCGTCGGCAGGTCCACATTCTTCTGCCGGGGTGCCTCGAGGACCACGGTCTGCTTTCCCACCGTGAGCGCGAGCTTGCCGCCGCTGTGCTCGGTGACCGAGCCGACGGCGTCCAGCAGCGAGAGCGTGTCCGGCCACTCGATGTTGTGGCCGCCGTCGTGCTGAAGGATCTTCCGCAGCGTGGTGCGATGGTGGCTGTCGAGATGAGCCGGACCGGACGGTGCTGACATCGCATTACCTCCATTGGTTACCCGTGAACGTACGACTTCCGGCGCGGCGATCGCGCCCGTGCACACCCTGGTCCGGTTGCCCCGGCTCGCGACTGGCGAGCCGCGCTGGCGTATTGGCGGACTCGACACCCACCGGCTCGGAGAGATCGTCATCGAGACACCACATCCGAGGGGGTTTCGATGTTCACTCGCAAATCGGCAGGTCCGCGCGCTCTCCTGATCGGACCGGTCCTGCTGCTCGCCGGGCTTGTCGCCTTCGCCACGGCCGGGCCGGCCGGGGCCGAGTCGCCGGCCAAACAGCGCCCGCGCCCGACGATCGTGCTCGTGCACGGTGACTGGGCCGACGCGTCGTCCTGGTCCGCCGTGACCGAGCGCCTGCTGTCCAAGGGCAACAAGGTGGTCGCTCCGCCCAACCTGCTGCGCGGGCCGGCCACCGACGCGCCCTACCTCGCGAGCTACCTGCGGTCGATCTCCGGTCCGATCGTGCTGGTCGCCCACTCGTACGGCGGATTCGTCGCCACCAACGCCGCCACCGGCAACCCGAACGTGAAGGCGCTCGTCTGCATCGACTGCTTCCTGCCCGACGAGGGCGAGGTCGCCGGCGGCCTGGTCGCAAACTCGGGCTCGTGCGTGGGTGAGGACGGCTTCAACCAGGTGCCGTACGACGGGGGAGTGGACCTCTACCTGCGGTGGGAGGCGAACGGGGCCTACCCGGGCTTCGTCGACTGCTTCGCCAACGGGGTCGCGCCGAAGGACGCGATGCTTCTCGCGGCCGGGCAGCGGCCCGCGGCCGTGGCCCAGTTCAGCGAGCCCTCCGGGCCTCCGGCCTGGAAGACGATTCCGACGTGGTCCCTGATCGGCACGCAGGACAACGTCATTCCACGGGCCCTGCAGGAAATGATGTCCAGCCGGGCCCATGCGCACATCACCCGGGTCAGCGCCGGTCACCTGACGCTCATCACCCGTCCGGCCGACGTCACCAAGGTGATCCTCGCGGCGGTCGACGCGACGAAGTGATCCGGTCCATCGGGGGTCGCCGCCACCGCGCCTGTCCGCGGTGGCGGCGATCGGCCGGTCAGAACCGGCTCGCCGGGAGCCGGATGAGCTGACCACGCGAGGTGATCTCGAGCTTGGCGAAGACCTTGCCCAGGTGGTACTGCACGGTCCGGGGGCTGATGAACAGCTGGGCGCCGATCTCGGGGTTGGACAGGCCGTCGCGGGCCAGCCGGGCGATCTGCCCCTCCTGCGGCGTCAGCGCGTCGCGCGTGTCCACGGTGCGCTTGCGCGCGGTCGCGCCCGTGGTCAGCAGCTCCCGGCGGGCGCGCTCGGCGAACGCCTCCGCCCCGGCGCCGTCGAACATGTCGAACGCGGCTCCGAGGTGCTCGCGCGCGTCGACCCGGCGGTTCTCGCGGCGCAGCCACTCGCCGTACACCAGATGCGCGCGGGCGAGATGGATGGCGACACGAGTTCGCTCCAGCCGTTCGATCGCCTCGCGATAGCAGGACTCGGCGGCCGTGCCCTCCTGCAACAGGGCGGCCGACCAGGCCTGGACGCCGAGTGCCCAGTCCGTGCCGGCCGCGGCGGTCCGTTCCTCAAGTCGTCGCAGGGCGGCCGCGGCCTCCTCGTGAGCGCCGCTCCGGGCGGCCGCCTCGATCAACTCGACGAGGGCGAAGCCGGCGATGCCGAGGTCGTCGTACTCGAGAGCCGACCGGGCGCCGGCCAGCGCGGCGTCGTAGCGGCCGAGACCGTTGTACAGCACCGCGGACACGTAGCCGTACCCGCCTATGGCTCGCCCCTCGCCGCGCGCGAGGGCGTTCTGCAGGCCCCGGTCCAGGCCGTCCTGCGCGTCGGGTTCGACGCCACGCCAGCCGGCGAGCAGCAGTTCGGCGTACCTCGCCGGGGCATTGCCGGTCGCCTCCGTGATCGCCTCGGCCTCGTCCGCCAGCGCCGAGGCGGCCGCGAACTCACCGGCATGCACGTGGACGACCGCACGGTGTCCCAACGCCAGCGGCAACGCGATCAATGCGCCCGCGTCGCGTGCGAGCCGGACCGCCCGGGTGGCCAGCTCGTGCCACGTCTCGTCGTCCCACAGGTCGCCGGCAGCGATCCAGGGCAGGGAGACCCACCGCATGTCGACGTCGGAGTCGCGCCCGAGCGCGTCCAGGGCATCTCGCAGCGGCGCCACGCCGGCGACGTAGCCCCGTGTGTACCGCGTGGCCAGGCCGTCGAGGAGGAGGTCGATCGACCGCGGCGACGTCCCGGCCGGCGGCGCGTCCCGGGCGGCCGTCGCCACCTCGTGCGGGCCGACGCGGTCATTGAGGCGGCCGGCGAAGATCGCGGCTTCGAGCGCCTCCAGGTACGTCTCGCGCCCCGACTTGCAGTCGAGCGGCGCGAGCCGTTCGGCGGCGGCGAGCAACAGCGGCGGAGCGTCGCTGCCGCGCCGGAGGGCGAAAACGATCTGCGCACGCAGGCGACCGAGCTGCGCCTGCTGAAGGTCGTCCAGCGGGCACAACCCGGCCAGCGCCAGAAGCTTGTGCGCGGCCTCCGGCGCCCCCGAGTCGAACGTCGCCTTCGCGGCGGTGAGGGCGCGCCGGCCACGATCGGCCGGGCCTGGGGTCAGCTCGGCCGCCCGCTGGAGGAACGCCGCCGACGCCGCGATGCCGCCGCGATGAGCCGCCCGCCAGGCCGAGCGCTCCAGCTCCACCGCGATGTCCTCGTCCGGCGCCGTCGTCGCGTGCGCCCGGTGCCAGGCGCGACGGTCGGGATCGGACTCCGGGTCGGTGGCCTCGGCGAGCGCCTGATGCGCGTGCTCCCGTTCGGGCAGGGTGGCGGTCCCGTAGATGGCGGACCGGACCAGCGGGTGCCGGAACCGCACCCGGCCCCGGAGGTCGATCAGTCCCGCCGACTGCGCCGGCGCGGCGTCGTCGGCGTCGAGTCCGAGCCGGCCCGCCGCACGCCAGAGCAGGGAAACGTCGCCCACCGGCTCGGCCGCCGCCACCAGCAGGAGCCGTCGGGTCTCGTCCGGGAGCGCGTCGAGTCGCCGCAGGAAGCTCTGCTCGATCCGGTTCGCCATGGGCGTCACGTCGAGCACGCCGAAGCCGCCGGCCAGCTCGGTCGGTGTCAGTCCGCGCGGCAGCTCGAGCAGGGCGAGCGGGTTGCCGCGCGACTCGGCGACGATCCGATCCCGTACGAGCTCGTCGAGGCGCCCGGCCAGCGCCGAGTCGAGCAGGGCCCGCGCGTCGCTGTCGCCGAGTCCGGCCAGCGGGAGCTCGGGAAGGCCGTCCAGCTCCGGAACCTTGCTCGGCTCCCGGACCGCGAACACGAGACCGACCGATTCGGCGAGCAGGCGGCGGGCGACGAAGGCGAGTGTCAGCGCCGAGGCCTTGTCCAGCCATTGGGCATCGTCGATCACCCAGAGGAGCGGCTGGTCCTCGGCGGCCGCGGAGAGCTGGCCGAGGACTCCCAGGCTCACGACGAAGCGATCGGGGGCCGGGGCCGCGCTCAGGCCGAACGCCGCCTCGAGCGCCTCACGCTGGGGAGTCGGCAGCCGTACGCGCAGATCGAGCAGCCGGGCGCACAGCTGGTGCAGGCCCGCGTAGGCCAGTTCCGTCTCGTACTCGTGGCCCGACGCCCGGGCGACGCGGAAGCCGGACGCGCTGCGCACCAGGTAGTCCAGGAGGGCCGACTTGCCGACGCCCGCCTCGCCGCGCAGGACCAGTACCTGGCTTTGACCCGACCGCACGCTTGTCAGCAGTCGATCCAGCACGTCGCGCTCGTTGCGTCGGTCGCACAGCGCAGGGCTCGTCGACATCGTTTCGGACGCTATATCGGCCATCTGATCACGTCAATCGGCTGGCCCGCCACGGCTGGCGACACGGGCTGGCGTGTTGGCGGACTCGACGGCAGGCACCGGCGGGCGATTCTCGGCGTAGGGCAGAACCCAGGGCGGTCCGGCCCGGACAAGCGAACGAAAGCGGGATGAATACCGTGGATGCCGCCGTAATCGAACGTGCCGAACGCGGTCCCTCGACGATCCAGGCGGAGGCCGAATTCGAAGGCGTCCGTTCCCGGCTGTTGGGCGTCGCCTATCAGATTGTCGGTCGTACGGCCGACGCCGAGGACGTCGTCCAGGACGCGTGGGTCCGCTGGCAGACCGCGGACCGCGCCGAGGTCCGGTCCCCGCTCGCATTCCTGACGACCGTCACGAGGCGGCTCGCTCTCAACACGGCGACCTCCGCCTACGCGCGCCGCGAGGTGTGTGCCGGCGAATCGCTTCCGGAGGCCGGGCTCGCGACCGACGATCCGGCGCGGGAGGCGGAGCGCCGCGAGGCACTCGGGATCGCCGTCCAGTTCCTGATGGAGCGGCTGTCCCCGGCCGAATGCGCCGTCTACGTGCTTCAGGAGGCGTTCGGCTATCCGTTCCGGGAGATCGCCGGGGCACTCGGCCTCAGCGAGGCCAACGCGCGGCAATTGGCACGCCGGGCGCGCGGCCATCTGGCGGAAGAACGACACAATCCAGTCGATCCAGCCGTACGTGATGCTCTGCTCGAAGCCTTGGCCGAAGCGACGCGAGCGGGCGACGTGGCGCGCCTGATCGCGCTGCTCAGGGCTCCTCGTCGCTGGCGATCCGGTACTTCCGCACACTCGCGTCCCGCAGTGGGGGAAGCTCCAGGGGCGGGCCGCCCGAGCTGCGGAACCGGTGAAGATCGTCGTCGGACTCCCACCGTTCGTAGACGTTGATCCGGGTGGGGTCGAGCTGGTCCGCCGCCTGGACGAAATCGAGGCAGCCCGGTGCGGCCCGGGCCAGGCGCGCGACGTCCGCCACCCCGGCCAGGTAGTGATCGCGATCGGACGGCCGGACGTGAAGCCTTCCCGCAACGATGATCATGAGGCCCTCCCTCCGATCCGAAGATGCCACATCGAGCGCCGTCCCGCCCGCCGGGCGTGACCCGGCCACCGCGGTCTCGCGAACGCCGGCGACACCCCGCTACGTCGTCGCGCGGCGGATCACGCGGGTCGCGGCGGGCTTGGTGTCGTCGGCCGGGAGGTCGAGCGCTCGGCGGGCCAGCCGCCGTCCGTAGGTGGCGGCGTCCACTCGCACGGACGTCAGCGGCGGGCGCCACCGGGCGGCCTCGGCGCTGTCGCCCCAGCCGATCACCGCCAGGTCGCCGGGGCAGGACGCGCCGGCGTCGGCCATTGCCGCCAGGACGGCCAGCGCCAGGCTGTCGGTCAGCGCGGCCACGGCGGTGACGCGACCCAGCTGCTCGCGCACGGCGGCCAGGGTCGCGGTCTCGCCACCGACCGGCAGCGTCGCCGGCTCCGGCAGTCCGAGCGCTTCGGCGGCCCGTCGCACGTAGTCGGCCATGAGGCGCATGAAACGGTCGGGGCGGGCCGGGACGGCGACGGCGACGTCGCGGTGACCGAGCTGCCGCAAGAACTCGATCTGGGTCAGGTAGTGCGAGGCCATGCCGTCGACCCAGCCACCGTCGGCGATCGCGCCGGGGCGCGTGTAGAGCGCCGCCAGGTCGATGACCGCCCGCGGGCCGACCGCGTCGATCGAGGCCCGCCGGGAACGCCGCGAATAGGAGACGAGCAGCGCGTAGCCGGCGGCGCCCAGCTCCTCCTCGAGGCCGTCGACGAACCTCTCGAGCACACGGTCCCGGGGCAGGCCGCCCACGTCGAGCACGACCACACGGGACGCGCCCTCGCGCAGCGCCCGGGCGATCGGGTGAGCCCGATAGCCGAGGTCGGCGGCGGCCTGGCGGACCCGGTCGCGGGTCGCCTCGGAGATCGTCTGGTCGGGTGCGTCGTTCATCACGAAGCTCACCGTCGCGGGTGAGACGCCGCTCGCCCGTGCCACGTCCCGCATGGTTGCGCGGCGCACCTTCATCCTGGACATCCTCCCAGCTCAGGATGCTAGTTTAACCACTAATACGAATTAGCGACGCGCGACCCTGGGGAGGGCCCGATGAAGAGCCTGGTAATCACCGCACCCGGCCGTACCGAGATGCTCGACGTCGAGCCTCCCCCGGCCGCGGAGGGCGACATCGTCGTACGGATGAAGGCTTGTGGCATTTGTGGGTCTGATGTTTTCTACACGCAGATCGGCGGCATCCCGCCTCGTCAGGGAGCTACCCCGCTCGGACACGAACCGGCCGGCGAGGTCGTCCGGGTCGGGCCGGCGGTTACCGGGGTGTCCGAGGGTGATCACGTGGTGCTCAACCCGATGGCGGCGGCGGACGGCATCATCGGCAGCGGCGGGGCCCAGGGCGGGCTGTCGGAGCTGGTCGTGGTCAAGGACGCCGTGGCCGGTGTGCATTTCCGGGTCATCCCGGCCGAGATCCCGTGGGAGGTGGCGGCGCTCAACGAGCCGATGGCGGTGGCGTTTCACGGTGTCAACCGCTCCGGCGCGGGCAAGGGCACGCGAGCGGTGGTCTTCGGCGCCGGGCCGGTCGGTCTGGGCGCCGCGATCGGGCTGAAATCCAAGGGCGCCGAGCACGTCGTGGTGGTCGACATCGTTCCCAACCGGCTCGAGAAGGCTCTGCTCGTCGGGGCCGACGCCGTCATCAACTCCGCCGCGGAGGATGTGGCCGAGCGTCTCAAGGCCCTGCACGGCTCCGAGCCGGGCTTCCAGCACGGCCCGTCCCGCCCGCTGACCGACGTGGCGATCGACGCGGCCGGCGCCTCGGCGGTCATCACGACGGCCCTGCGCTCGTTGCGCCGGGGCGGCGTGCTTTCGGTGGTGGGTGTGCACAAGAAGCCGGTCGAGCTCGACTTCCAGGAGATGCTGGTCAACGAGCCCGACATCCGGCTGTCGATGGGCTACCCGACCGAGATCTTCGAGGTGACCGACTCGATCATCGCGGACTGGGCGCTCTACCAGCACATCATCAGCGACCGGGTCCCGTTCGCCGAGGCGGCCGGGGCGGTCGATCTGGCCGCGACGCCGGGCGCCACCGACAAGGTGGTGGTCGTCTTCTGAGCGGCCGGCCCACGGGAAACTCAGCGGTCTTCGGCCAGGGAGTCCAGGTCGGCCAGGGCGTCGGCGGGGAGGGCCACGCCGGCGGCGGCGATGTTCTCGCGGAGGTGGGCGACGGAAGACGTGCCGGGGATCAGCAGGATGTTGGGGGACTGGTGGAGGAGCCAGGCCAGCGCGACGGCGTTGGGGGTGGTTTCGAGGCGCTTGGCCACGGCGTCCAGCGAGCCTGACTGCAGGGGGTTGAAACCGCCCAGCGGCCAGAACGGGACGTAGGAGATGCCCTGGTCGCGGAGGGTGGCGATCAGCCGCTCGTCGCCGCGGTGTGCGACGTTGTACCAGTTCTGCACCGTGACGACGGGGGCGATCGACTGCGCCTCGGCGACCTGCCCGGCGTCGACCACGCTGACGCCCAGGTGCTTGATCAGGCCCTCCCGGCGCAGGTCGGCCAGGGCGCCGAACGGTTCGGCCAGCGAACCGGGAACGGCGGAGTGGCCGTCGGAGCCGCCACCCCAGCGCAGGTTGACCACGTCGAGCGCGTCCACGCCGAGGTTCCGGAGGTTCTCGTGGACCTGGGAGCGCAGTTGCCCGGGTTCGCGGGCGTGGATCCATGAGCCGCCGTCGCCGCGGACGGCGCCGACCTTGGTGACGATCACCAGATCCTCGCCGTACGGGGACAGGGCCTCGCGGATCAGCTGGTTGGTGAGGTGCGGGCCGTAGAAGTCGGCGGTGTCGATGTGGTTCACGCCGAGCTCGACCGCCGTGCGCAGGACCGCGATCGCCTCGGCGCGGTCCCGCGGCGGGCCGAAGACGCCGGGGCCGGCCAGTTGCATGGCGCCGTAGCCCAGGCGGGAGACGGTGGTGCCGGCGAGGGAGAAGGTGCTGCTCATCTGCGTGGTCCTTTCTCGTTGTCCTGGCCAGCGTCCCGCTTTGCCACGCAGGCAGGCAGTTCCCCGCCGATACTGGGTGTGACAGGGACAGGATCGCCGGCCGTGCCGCGATTACCGTGGCGGTCATGAGCGACAACCTGATCGGCGACTTCCTGCGTGCGCGGCGGGCCCTGGTGCGGCCCGAGGACGTGGGTGTGCGGGTCACCGGCACCCGGCGCGTCGCCGGGCTGCGCCGCGAGGAGGTCGCCATGCTCGCGGGCATCAGCAGCGAGTACTACCTGCGGCTCGAGCAGGGCCGCGACCGCCACCCGTCGGTGCAGGTGCTGGAGAGCCTCGCCCGCGTGCTGCGACTCGACGAGGACGCCGCCGACTACCTCCTCGAGATCGCGACCCCGAAGCCGCGCCGGACCCGGCGCCCACGCCGCGAGACCGTGCCGGCCGGGATCCGGCAGCTGCTCGAGGTGATCGGCCTGCCCGCGTTCGTCGAGGGCCGCTACTTCGACGTGCTCGCCGCCAACGCCCTCGCCGCCGCGCTGTCGCCGAACCTGCGCCCCGGCGAGAACCGGATGCGCGCGATCTTCCTCGATCCGCGGGAGCGGGCCCTCTACCCCGACTGGGAGCAGGACACGATCACGCTGGTGGCCGGCTTCCGCGAGTCGGTCGGCAACGACACCGACGACCCGCGCTTCGTCCAGCTGGTCGGCGAGCTGTCCCTCGGCAGCGAGCGTTTCCGGCAGCTGTGGGCCCGGCACGACGTGCACGGCCGCGAGGGCCGCCCCACCCGCCTGAACCACCCGCAGGTCGGCGAGATGACCGTGCGCCGGGAGAAGCTGGCCATCGGCGGCGCCGAGGACCAGATCCTCTGCGTCTACCACGCCGAGCCGGGCACCAGCAGCGCCGACAAGCTCGCCCTGCTTGCCTCGGTGGATCAGCCGGCGCCGGCCCGCTCGTCGCCGCGCACCTGACGCTTGGGTCCGCCGTCTTTGTCCCGCCGGATGGGAGACTCCCGGGATGGACAACGGGCTGCGGGTTACCGGTGGCGGCGAGGGTGAGCCGTTGCTGCTGCTGTTGCACGGGCTCGGCGCGACCGGTGACGTCTGGTCCGGGTGGGGGCCGGTGCTGGCGCGGCGGTGGCCCGGCCGGTGGCTGGCGCCCGACCTGCCCGGTCACGGCGGCTCGGCGGCGCTGCCCGCATACACGTTCGACGCCTTGGCCGAGGCAGTGAGTCCGCTGGTCGGGACGGACGGCCGCACGGTAGTGCTGGGGCATTCGCTCGGCGGCGTGGTAGCCCTGGCCCTGGCGGCTCGGCAGCCGGTGGCCGCGGTCGCCGGGCTGGGGATCAAGGTCGCCTGGACCGCCGAGGAACTGGATCGCGCACGGGCGCTGGCGGAGCGTCCGGTGGCGTGGTTCGACTCGCGCGAGGAGGCGGCCGCCCGGCATCTGCGGGTATCGGGACTGGCCGGTCTCGTCGCCGAGGACGACCCGTCGGCGCCGGTCAGGCTGGCCCGCGGCGAGCACGACGGGATGAACACCGACGAGCAGCTGGCGGGCCTGGGCGTGCCGGTGGTCACGCTCGCCGGACTGGGTCACAACGCCCACGTGGAGAGCCCCGAGCGGTGCGGGGTGCTGCTGGATTAGTTGCTTTCCGGGGGCGCTCCGGCGCCTCCTTCAGCTCGCGCGGCCCGCGACCGATGCGACGGGAGATCTCTTCCCGCTTGCCCGCTCGCGAAAGGCGCTAGATGAGTACCACCACTACCGAACTGCCCACCTCGACCTCACCACCGGACGCCGCCTCCGCCGGGGGCTCCGGCCGCTGGTGGGCGCTGGTCGTCCTGGCGATGGCCCAGCTCATGGTGGTGCTGGACGCCACGATCGTGAACATCGCGCTGCCGACCGCGCAGCACGACCTGGGCTTCTCGGACGCCTCCCGGCAATGGGTGGTCACCGGGTACGCGCTCGCCTTCGGCAGCCTGCTGCTGCTCGGCGGACGCCTGTCCGACTTCTTCGGCCGTAAGCGCATGTTCCTGATCGGCCTGATCGGTTTCGCGCTCGCCTCCGCGCTCGGCGGCGCCGCGAACGGTCTCGAGATGCTGATCGTCGCGCGGGCCCTGCAGGGCGCGTTCGGCGCGGCGCTCGCCCCGGCCGCCCTGTCGCTGCTGTCGACCACGTTCACCACCCCGGCCGACCGGGGCAAGGCGTTCGGCATCTTCGGCGCGATCTCGGGCGCCGGCGGCGCCGTCGGCCTGCTGCTGGGTGGCGTCCTGACCGAGTACGCGTCGTGGCGCTGGTGCCTCTACGTCAACCTGGTGATCGCCGCGATCGCGGTGGCCGGCGCGCTGTCGAAGCTGCGGGACGAGCCCGTCACCAGCCGCAACAGGCTCGACATCCCCGGCGTCATCACCGCCGTGTCCGGCCTCGTCGGCCTGGTCTTCGGCCTCGGCAAGGCGGAGACCGACGGCTGGAGCGCCCCGGTCACGCTGATCCCGATCATCGCCGGTGTGATCATCCTGATCGCGTTCGTCGTGATCGAGACCCGGGTGGCGCACCCGCTGCTGCCGCTGCGCGTCGTGCTCGACCGCAACCGGGGCGGCTCGTACGCCTCGATCGGCATCGCGGGCGCCGGCATGTTCGGCATCTTCCTGTTCCTCACGTACTACATGACGGTGTTCCTCAAGTTCACGCCGATCCAGACGGGCCTCGCGTTCCTGCCGATGCTCGCCGCCATCATGACCTCGGCGACCACGGCCGGCTCGATCCTGACCCCGCGCGTCGGGCCGCGCCCGCTGGTTCCGGTCGGCGCGCTCGTGGCGGCCGGCGGCATGGCCTTCCTGACCCGCCTCGACCTCGACTCGCACTACGCGTCGGGCGTCCTGCCCGGCCTGCTGATCATCGGCCTCGGCCTCGGCCTGGTCTTCGCCCCGACCCAGAACGCCGCCACCAGCGGCGTCGAGCACCGCGACGCCGGCGTCGCCTCGGCGATGATCAACACGGTGCAGCAGATCGGCGGCTCGATCGGCACGGCGCTGCTGAGCTCGTTCGCGACCAGCGCGGCGACCCACTACGCGTCGAGCCACACCCCGTCGGCGCGGCTGGCGGCCGAGGCGGCGCTGGCCAGCTACCACACGGTGTTCTGGTGCGCGTGCGGCTTCTTCGTGCTGGCCGCGGTCGTGGCCACGCTGCTGTTCCGCACGGGTCCGCTGGACGTAGACCCCGACGCTCCGAAGGCCATGGCCCACTGACCTGGCCCATTTGTTGCCCCGGTCGCGCATTCGTGCGCGACCGGGGCGTTTTTGTCCGCGTGGGTGGTTTGTCCGCGCAGCGCGTTTTGTCCGCCCGGGTGTCGCGGGCACTCCTTTGATCGTGAAGACTGGCGCGATGGCGAAGGCGATGTCGTGGCTCAACGAGCCGCCGCAGTGGTCCGATCAGGCCGGCGTGATCAGCGTGCGGACCGGCCTGAAGACCGACTTCTGGCGCCGGACGTTCTACGGCTACCTCACCGACAACGGCCACTTCTACCACCGCCCGGTCACCGGTGACTTCACCGCGGAGGTGGTGGTGTCGGCGGGTCATTCGGCGCTTTTCGACCAGGCCGGACTGATGCTGCGCGCCGACGAGCGCACCTGGCTCAAAACCGGGCTCGAGGTCACCTCCGGGGCCGTGCAGCTCAGCACCGTGCTGACCCGGGACGAGTCCGACCTGTCGGTGGCGGCGGTGCCGGGCTACGACGGTGAGCTGTCGCTCCGGCTGACTCGCTTCGGGTCCGCGGTCTGCGTCCATCGCGGCGACGGGAACGGCGGCTGGCAGCTGGTCCGGCTCGGCTACCTGGATCTGCCGGAGACCGTCGGTGTCGGGGTCATGTGCTGCTCGCCGCAACGGGCCGGGCTCGAGGTCACGTTCCGCGACTTCCGTGTCGGTGAGCCCATCTCCCGCGACGGCCTCGAGTAGGCGCCCGTCGAGCCGACCGGCCCTACAGCGGCCGGCCGTGCCAGTGTGACAGTGCGGCCAGGGCCGCGCGCCGGCCGACGACGGCTCCCAGCTCGTCGGTGTTGCGGAAATGCACGCCCTCCCAGACGCGTGCGTCGATGTTGTCCCGGGTCAGTTCCGACCACTGCCGGTACTCCAGAGTCACGTCGGTCGCCACCGCGCTCGTCAGCGAGAACGAGGCTCGTGGCGGGCCGGCGAGCTTTTCCAGTACGGCCTGGGCCGCGCCGGCGTAGGTGGTGTGCCCCGACGGGTACTCCGGGTGGGCGGGCGTCGCGATCAGCGGCGTCCAGGCGGGGTCCGGCGCGACGGAGCCGGTCCGGATCGCGGTGACCGGGCGCCAGAACAGGTAGCGGTACTTCGCCTTGTAGGTGGTGATCTGCGCGTCGATCGTGGCCGCGTGGAACAGGGCGATGAGCGCGATCCGCCGGGCGAGCGGGCGCCGGTCCGCGGCGTGCGAGCCGTGCGGTGCGACGGTGGTGCGCAGCGCGCCGGTGAAGCCGTTGAGCGAGGTCTGCGACCAGAATCGGGCCACCGCCGTCTGCCGCGGTGTGCGTACGGCGCTGTCGACGGCGCCCACGGCTCGCGACTCGGCGAGGTCCCGTAGGTAGACGGCGCTGCCGAGAGCCGGCGGCGGACCGGGCTGCAGCGGCCCGACGCCGGGCACCAGGAACGGGCGTCCGTCGCCCTGGCCCGCCTGGACTGCCGCGGCGAAGGCGGGCGGCGTCGGCTGCCACACGCCGGGCGCGGCCGGCGGCGGTGTGAAGGGCCGGTTGACCGAGGCCAGGTCGAGCCCGTCGCCGGCCCGCTCGGCGAGCACGGCCCGGGCGGACTCGACGCCGGCGGCGACGGCGCGCTCCGGGTAGCGGGCGCTCAGCCGGGAGCGGGTCGTCGCGAGCGCGGCGTCCAGGACCGGCGCGGCGGCCGGGTTGGTGGTGATGAGGGTTTCGTGGACGGCGGCGGCCAGCGCGAGCTCGGCGTCGGCGCCCGGACGAACGGCGGACGCGGAGCGCCAGGCGGCGATCCAGGCCACGGCCCAGGTGCGGCTGTTGGTCACCTGCTGGGGCCCGGTGATGACCCCGATGGTGGTGGCGGTGAGGTCATACCACTCGAGCAACGTGTCGGTGCGCGGCGCGGCTTCGGCGGGCGACGGGATCAGGACGGTGGCGGCGCCCACGCCGGCGGCGGTCGTCAGCACGGCACGGCGAGTCAGGGGCATCGATGAGTGCACCCCCTGACCGTAGTATCCATCTCCCATCGGTTCAATAGGAAAATGGACCGGAGACCGCCTCGCGCAGACGGTCGACGGCGGACAGATCTCCGGCCACGGCCAGGGTGCCGTCGGCGCGGGCCGCGGTGAGGGCGGCGGAGTCGGTCAGCAGGGCGCTGAACGTCAACGGATCGGTGCGCAGTGAGACGTCGGCCGTTGCGGGCTCACCGGGCTGCACCTCGGCGCGGCCGGACCGCAGGATGACCGTCCACACTCGACCGTCCAGCTCGAGACGGTAGGTCGTGGGCGGCGCTTCGGGGCCGGGGCGGGCGGCGCCCTGCAGGAAGATGAGCACCGAGGTGGCGCTGAGCGCGGCCGGCCCGGGGGGCTGCGGTGCGTCGATGCCCCAGTCGCCCAGGGCCCGCAGGATCGGTTCCAGCTTCCGGCCCCGTTCGGTCAGTTCGTAGACCTGGTGGCCCTCGGTGGGGGCGGGGACGCGGCGGATCACGCCGTTGTGTTCCAGCTCGCGGAGCCGGTCGGAGAGCAGGTTCGAGCTGACGTGGGGGAGGGCGTGCCGCAGTTCCGAGAAGCGCTGGGGCGTCAGGAGCAACTCGCGGACGACCAGCAGGGCCCATCGCTCACCGACGACGTCGAGGGCCCGGGCGATCCCGCAGGAGTCCCGGTAGCTGCGGCTGGTCGGCACGCTCTGAAACTACCACACGTGGTGGTTGT
Source organism: Paractinoplanes globisporus DSM 43857 (assembly GCF_000379645.1). GTDB lineage: Bacteria > Actinomycetota > Actinomycetes > Mycobacteriales > Micromonosporaceae > Actinoplanes > Actinoplanes globisporus. Next base: position 150,817 of record NZ_KB903301.1, on the reverse strand, counting down.
TTTTTACAACTGAAAGTGGTTAGGTTTTTGTCATGCTGCTGGAGAACAGGAACGCTGTGATCTATGGGGGCGGGGGCGCCATCGGGGGCGCCGTCGCGCGCGTGTTCGCCCGGGAAGGCGCTCGGGTCTTCATCGCCGGGCGGACGCGGGCGAAGCTCGATGCGGTGGCGCATGATGTGGCCGCCGGGGGCGGAAAGATCGAGACCGCCCAGGTCGACGTCTTCGATCAGGAGGCGGTCGAGAAGCACGCCGACGCGGTAGCGGCGTCGGCCGGGAGCATCGACATCGCGCTCAACGCGGTGAGCGTCCCGCACGACCAGGGAACTCTGCTGGCGGATCTGTCGGTGGAGGAGTTCATGCGGCCGATCGACGGGTTTCTGCGGGCGCTGTTCATCACCAGCAAGGCCGTGGCGCGGCACATGGGCCGGGAACGTCCCGGCGTCATCCTGACCTTGTCGGAGCCGGGTTCCAAGCTGGCCGTGGGCGGGATCCTGGGGCATGCCGCCAGCGCCGCCGGCAAGGAGGCGTTCGCCCGGGTGCTCGCGGCGGAGCTGGCGCCCAGCAATATCCGGGTCGTCGGCATTCGCCCGCACGCTGTCGTGGATGCACCGGCGGCGGGTTCCTACACGGGGGAGCTCTTCAAGCCGATCGCGGCGGCGGCCGGGCAGTCGGTGGAGCAGCTGCTGCACGGCGGGGGAATGGCGCAGGGAACGCTTCTGAAGAGGCTGCCCACGCTGGCCGAGGTCGCCGAGACGGCTGCCTTCCTCGCCTCGGACCGGGCCGCGGCCATGACCGGGACGATCGCCAATCTCTCGGCCGGGGCGCTCGTCGACTAGACCCATTTCAGCGTACGCAGGCGGGCTCGGATCGGACGTCCGAGCCGAGATACCGGCGGCGCTCGGCGGCGTCGAGGTCTCGGCCTACGGCCTGGCAGATGGCGGATGCGGCCGCGTCCAGGGTGGGCAGCGCCACGTCCCACAGTTGGATCGTGCCCTCGCCGTCCCCGGCGGCCAGAGTGCGGCCGCCGGCCAGGGTTGTCCCGTCGGGGCTGCGCGCCACCTCGACGACCGGCTCGCCCGGGTCTCCACGACGGGTCAGCCCGGAACCCGGGCGACGGGCCGGCCCCAGCGCCTGCCCGTCCCCGGCTCCCAGCTGACTCTTGTTCCCCCGTACGTGCGAAGGGTTCAGGCGACGAAGCGCGACCGGCGCCGGCTGATCACGAAGGCCGCGCCGCCGCCGAGCACGAGCACGAGGCCCACGCCGGCGATGAGCAGGGCCGGTGCGCCGGTGATCGGGAGGCCGCCGCCGCCCTGGCCCCCGGTGTCCGGCGCGGCGACCGGGTTGATGACCAGCTTGGCCGTGTCGTTCGCGGCGTTCGGGTCGGGCTGGGAGGACTTGACCGCGACCTCGCCGGTGAGCGTGCCGGACTGACCAATGCGCAGTTGGAATGGCCAGACCTCCGACTTGTTCACGTCGAGCGGCATCGCGGTCGTGGTGCAGACGTAGTCCGCGCCCGACGTGGCGCAGCCCTCGGGCGCCGTGACGACGGTGGCGCCGGCCGGGATCCTCACCGTGACCTTGGCGGCCGGGTCGGGGAAGCCGAAGACGAACGCCGGGCCGAGGTTCCTGACCCCGACCGTGGCGGTCACGGTGGCGCCGGTCGCGCCGTTGGCCTCGGCGCCGACCGCGGCCAGATCGGCCTGCTGCGAGCCGGTGAGCGTGATCAGCGTGTCCTGCCAGTCCTCGCCGGACGTGTCGGTCTGGGGGACGCCCTGCACGGACGCGGTGGCCTTCTCCTTCAGCGAGAGGGCGCCGTCGGTGCCGCGCTTCGGCTTCTGCGCCTCGACCAGGTCGATGTTGTCCCGGTTGTCGGTCGGCGTCAGCCAGTGATAGGTCTGTCCAATCAGTTCGGGCGCAGGTATGTCCGCCCGCACCTTGACGCCCATGTCCTCGGAAAGGGCGTAGGTGACTCCGGGCTTCAGCGTGGTGTCGAAGTGGCAGTAGGCCGCGCTCGCGCCGTAATAGCAGTTCGAGTAATGCTTCGCCATTCCGTACCACGGGTCGATGAAGAAGAACATATCGACGCCGGTGACCGCGTTCGCACCCTCGTTGCGCACACCCAATGGCGAGGTGACCGTCGCGCCCGGTTTGGCCGACCGCTCGATCAGCGCGGTGCTGGCGGCCGCGAGCTTCACGCCCTCGGCGACTGTGATCTTCGCCGTCCGGGTGAGCGTGCCCAGCTCATCGCTGGTCACGGTCAGCTTCACGGCGCCCTCGGCGCCCGGCTTGGCCCCGTCGGCCGCGCGGTAGCTCACGTTGGCGACGGCCGCGAACCCGTCCGGCGCCGACAGCGACTCGAATTTGCAGGTATAGATGTCGCCGGCCGCCGTGCAATGGTGGTCGGCGCTGTCGAACTCGAGGCTCGGCTCGGCGACCCCCGCCAGCTTCGACGCGTCGAGCACGGCCGTGACATTGTGCAGCGTGTATGTCTGCTCATAGGCCCAGAAATAGGCGGTCTGCAGCTTGGCCGGACCGCCGGGCACGAGAGCGACGTGTGCGAAATCAAGCTCCGGCGTGACCGGCGTGACCGGCGCGGCCGACGCCGCAGCCGGGACACCAGCGGCCGCGACCAGCCCGGCGACCAGCGCGCCCAGCTTTCGCAAGCGGGTTGAAGACACGAAATTCCTCCCCGTTGATGCAATGCGCGGGGAAGCATAGTGGCCGGTCGATCATCCCGCTGACCCGGAAAGGTTGTTCAGCTCCCGTTCGACCGGTGTAAAACCATCAGTTCATTGCCCTCGGGGTCGGCGACCCGCCAGCGATCCTCCGACTCGTCAAGGAGCCGGCCGCCGGCGGCGACGATCGTGGCGAGGCGCGCCTGCGCGAGGTCTTGCGGCACCGCGAGCTCGAAGTGGATGCGGTTGCGCTGCCGGCGTCGCGCCGTCTCCGAGGCGTCGAGCTGCTGGAACACCAGCACCGGGTTCAGCCGCCGCGGATCGTGGATGTCGGTGACCCCTTCTCTCCGGTCGGGGGTGTATCCGAGTGCGGCCACCCAGAACGCGCGGACCGCGGCGACGTCGGCGGCGTCGAGGAAGAGCTGCGCGAAGCGCGGCAGCCCCGGGTCCGCGGTTGCCCCGAGTTCGCGGGCGGCGGTCTGAAGGTTTCCGGCGAGGTCGGTGAAGTCGAGATCGAGGCCGTGGGCCTCGTCCTCCCACTGGTCCTTGCCGCTGTCGATGATCACGAGCCCGGGGCGCAGGTCGACCAGCAGCGGGAAGCCCGTGTCGTCGGCCAGCGCCGCTGCCGCGGCGACCAGGTCACGCTGCTGCGCCGGCGAGGTGGTGCGGTAGCACGCCATCGCGCTGAACACCGCCTGCCAGTCGGCCATCCCGGTCCCCTCGCCGAGCGGGTCGCCCGGCACCAGGTCGACCTCGTTGCCATCGGGGTCGGCGTGACAGACCCCGTACGGTCCCGACCCGTCACCGAGACCCACCATTTCGACCGCCGCGGCCGGCCGCACCACGTCGAGGTGGACGCGGTTCCGCAACGGCCGCGGCTCCGTCGACTGCCGGATCCGTATCGCCGGGTCGCGCCGCAGCGGATCCGCCAAACCGCCGTCCTCCCCGAGCGCGTAGTCGAGCACGCGCTGCCAGAACTGCCTCACGACAGGCGGGTTCGCGCTTTCGAACACGACGCTCAGGTGCTGCAGCACGGCCGGGTTCGCGGCCAGCCCGAGATCTCGCGCGGCCGCCGACACCGCCTCGGCCTGCTCGTCCGTGTGGAGGCGCACCCGCAAGCCGGTCGCGCGCAGGTCGACCGCGATCTCGGCCGACAGCTCCACGATGCGCCCAGCCAGCGCGGCCCCCACGATCAGCGAGGGCGCGTCGAACCAGGCCGTCGCAACGCCGTCGACCACGCGCCAATCCGTCTCTGCCATGCCCAGCACTGTAGAGCCCGATCCGGACTCAGCCGCCGACGGCGGCCCACGCGCCGGCCGGTCAGAGTGGCTGTGCGCCGAGCACGGACAAGAGCTGCAGCTTCTCGTACGTCTCGCTGCCCGGGTTTGCGGTGTAGACGAGAAGGAAATGCGACTGGCCGGGGTCGAGCAGCGTCTGGCAGTTCAGCTCCAGCGGGCCCAGCTCCGCATGGACGAAGTTCTTGACGTCGTGGGGGCGCAGGCCGACCTCGTGGTCGTTCCAGAGCGCGCGGAACTCGTCGCTGCGGGCGAGGATCAGGTCGGCGTAGTAGGCCGCGCGGGAGCCGGGGCCGCGCAGCGTGACGAGTTCGCGCAGGTGCGAGGCGAAGAGCCGGGACTGGAAGGAATGCTCCTCCGGCGCGTACAACTGCCGCGCGGCCGGGTCGGTGAACCAGCGGTAGCCGAAGCTGCGGTCGGGGCCGCGGAAGCCGGTCGTCTCCCCGGTGAGCGCGACGCCGAGCGCGGTCTGGCGCAGCGTCTCGCCCAGCTCGGTGATGATCTCCGCCGGGGTGTCGCCGAGCCGGTCGAGCACCCGCAGCAGGCCGGGGCTGATGTGCTCGCTGACCGGCCCTCGCAGCGGTGGCTCGTGGCCGGCCAGCCGGAACAGGTGGTCGCGCTCGTCGAGCGACAGGTGGAGCCCCTGCGCGATCGACGCCAGCATCTGCGCGGACGGCTGCGGCCCGCGCTCCTGCTCGAGCCGCGCGTAGTAGTCGGTCGACATGTGGGAGAGCGCGGCCACCTCCTCCCGCCGCAGCCCGTTGGTACGGCGGCGCTGCCCGCGCGGCAGGCCGACGTCCTCGGGTTGCAGCGACTCCCGGCGGCGCCGGAGAAACTCCGCCAGTCCGGTCCGATCGATCACCACGTGTGTTCCCTCCCTCGGGCGCTACCTCGTTTCTAGTCCCCGTTCACCGAGGCAGGCAGGGATTGCCGATCCCCCCTTGAACCCCGCGCATCAGCGGATCGCGCATCCCTGAATAACGCCGGCCGTCTCCGCGACGGTGGAGACACCGACGAGACCTTGGAGTGAACAAATGCCAGCCAAACCATCTGACATCAGCGTCCCTGACCTGTCCGGCCGACGCGCGGTCGTCACCGGTGCCAGCGACGGCGTCGGTCTCGGCCTCGCGGCCCGGCTCGCCGCGGCCGGAGCCGAGGTGCTTCTGCCCGTACGGAATCCGCGCAAGGGCGACGCGGCGATCGCCCGGATCCGCCGGCAGACCCCGGCCGCGGACGTCTCGCTGCGCGCGCTCGACCTGTCCTCGCTCGACTCCGTGGCCGCCCTCGGCGCGACCCTGCGGGACGAGGACCGCCCGATCCACATCCTGATCAACAACGCCGGCGTGATGACCCCGCCCGACCGGCAGACCACGGCCGACGGGTTCGAACTGCAGTTCGGCACCAACCACCTCGGTCACTTCGCGCTCGTGGCCCACCTGCTGCCGCTGCTGCGGGCCGGCCGCGCCCGGGTGGTGTCGCAGATCAGCATCGCGGCCAACCAGGGCGCGATCAACTGGCCCGATCTGAACTGGGAGCGTTCCTACAACGGCAACCGCGCCTACCAGCAGTCGAAGATCGCGTTCGGGCTCTTCGGGCTCGAACTGAGCCGGCGCAGCCGGGCCGGCGGCTGGGGCATCACCAGCATCCTCGCCCACCCGGGAGTGGCTCCGACCAGCCTGCTCGCCGCCCGCCCCGAGGTCGGCCGCGCCCGCGACACCATGGGCGTACGCGTCATCCGCGCGCTGTCGGCCCGCGGCATCCTCGTGGGAACGGTCGAGACCGCGCTGCTTCCGGCCCTGTACGCCGCGACGGCCGCGGATGCCCGGGACGGCGCGCTCTACGGCCCGAGCGGACCCGGGCACCTCGGCGGCCGGCCGGCGGAACAGAAGCTGTACTCGCGCCTGCGCGGCACCGAGGAGGCCGAGCGCGTTTGGCATGTCTCCGAGGAACTGACGAAGGTCTGACCGTGGTTTGGTAAGTCCATGATGGAGTCAGCCGACCGGGTGGTCGCCCGCACCGTGGAGCTTGCCGAGATTCCGGCTCCGTCCGGGCACGAGCAAGCCCGGGCCGCCCGAGTTGCCGAGTGGTGGCGAAGCGACGGCCTGGCCGAGGTGCACGCCGACGCGGTGGGCAATCTCTGGGCGCGGGTACGCGACGGCGCCGGTTCCGCGGTCGTGCTCGCGGCCCACCTCGACACCGTCTTCGACGCCGATACGGACCATACGACCCGCCGGGACGGGACCAGGCTGCTCGGACCGGGCGTCGGCGACAACACCGTCGCCGTGGCCGCCCTCGCCGAACTGCACGCGCTGCTGCCACCCCGTACCCGCCGCCCGGTCTGGATTGTGGCCACCGTCGCCGAGGAAGGCCTCGGCAACCTGGCCGGGGCGATCGAGGCCCTGCGCCGGCCAGCCGCCCCGATCGGCGCGTTCATCGCCGTGGAGGGCAACTACCTGGACCGGATCGCGACCCGCGGGGTCGGCTCGGCGCGCAGCCGGATCACGGTAAGCGGGCCTGGCGGCCACGCATGGGAGCGCGCCGCCGCGCCCAGCGCCGTGCACGGAGCGGTCGCGCTGGCGGCCGAGGCGCTCAAGCGGCTGCCGCCCATGCCGCAGACGTCCGTCAACGTCGGCCGGATCGGCGGCGGCGAGGCCATCAACGCCCGGGCCCGGGAGTGCTGGTTCGAGATCGACCTGAGGGCGATACGGCCGCAGACCCTCGCGTGGCGGGAGACAGCGCTGGCCGAGGCGATCCGGGTATGGCGGAACGGTCCCGATTCCGCCGGGCTCAAGGAGACGATCACGGACCTCGGTCGCCGGCCGGCCGGCGAGATCCCGCAGGAGGCGCCCCTCGTTCGCGCCGCCGAGTCCGCGCTGCGGAAGGCCGGCCGAGACGTCAACCTCGTCGCGGCGAGCACCGACGCCAACGCCGCGTACGAGGCCGGGGTGCCCGCCATCGCGATCGGGGTGACCACCGGCGCGGGCGAGCACACCGAGCAGGAGTGGATCGAGCTGGCCGACCTGCCGGTGGGCCTGACCGTCCTGGCCGACACCGTCGCCGAGCTCGACGACGAGCGATAGCTCAGGCGCTCACCTTCGGGTGGCGGCCGACGACCCGGCGGAACGCGTGCCACAGGCGGGTCACGCCCGAGCCGGCCGTGTTCACCACGCGGTCGCCGACGATGGCGAACTCCGCGACCAGCGACGCGGCGCGGTCCATCGCCCGGCGGGCCTCTTCGAAGTCCTCGGCGTCGTTCCGCAGCGCCCACAGGTGGCGGCCCTGGTCCCAGGCGTGGGCCCGGGTCACCGTGACCAGCATGCGCTGGGTCCAATCGTCGAGCGGCCCGACGAACTCGTCGATCTCCAGCTGCCACCGCGTGGAGAAGCCGCGGCGCAGCGGCGGGATCTCCTCGTAGAAGATCTGGTTCACCAGCAGGTAGTCGGGGTGGATCGTGTCGTCGGTGGGCGCGCCCAGCTCGTTCCAGGTGCCGATCAGCGCCAGCGACAGGTCGTGGTTGATGTGCGCGTTCACGCCGAGCATCGCGGCCGTGAGGCGGCTCATCTTCATGTCGTGGCCGCGCTTGAACAGCACCTCCCACACGTCGGGGGTGGCCTCGTCGTCCTGGTTCCACAGGTCGAGGGCGGCGAAGTAGCGCTTGGCGAACTGGACGTCGAGCAGCTCGAGGAAATCGGGCTGGTTGACCCCGGTCCTGATCGCGGTGTCCACCCGGCGGGTGATGCGGTTGTAGAGCTCGTTGAAGGCGGCCACCCGGTTGGCGGACGGACTGGGCGGCAGCTCGTCGAGAATCACCTGGATCGAGTCGAGTTTCGCGATCACCTCGGTGATGCCGCCCGGCTGGGTGGCCAGCACGGCGGCCATGGCGTCCCGCTGCGGATCCCACCCGCGTCCCGGCGGGATGGCGAGCGCGGACAGCTCGAGACGCTTCTCCTTGAGCGTCTCCGCGCTGCCGCGCACGCGCTCCCGGTCGAATGTTGTCGTCATGCCAACAGCCTGGTGACCGAGCCGCCTCACCGCCATAACCCTGTCGGCTACCCGTCGCGCGAGATCCACCACAGTGGCCCGTCCGGGCGACGGAAAAATCGGCTGACGCCCGGACGGACGACGGATATGGTGGCCCGCATGTCGGTGACTTTCCTGGTCTTCGCGCCCTCGCGGGGACCACAGCAGCCGTTCCGCACGCGCGCCCGGGGCCGAGCCCTGGCGATCGCCGCGTAGCACACCCCGCCAGGGCCCAGACGCGTCCATTCCGGATCGGTCGGGCCCCGCAAGCCGGGCCCGCCCGTCGTCTCGAAGACGGGGCCCCATGGCAGCACCATCACGGCGAGAGCACACCCGTGCCCGCCGCACACTAGGACAGAACTTCCTCGCCGATCCCGCCGCGGCCCGGCGGCTCGCGGAGACGGCCGTGCCGCATCCGCGCGCCCTGGTCTACGAGGTGGGTGCGGGCCGAGGCCACCTCACCCGGGAGCTCCTCCCGCTCTGCGGGCGCCTGGTGGCGTACGAAATCGATGTCGGCATGGCCGCCCACCTGCCGAAACATGCCCGCCTGAGCGTGCGGACGGAGGATTTCCTGGCGGCGGAGCCGCCGAACGAGGACTTCGCGGTGGCCGGGAACATCCCCTACGCCCTGACCGCGGGTGTCGTCCGCTGGTGCCTGGCCGCGCCGTCGCTGCGGCGCGCGACGCTTCTCACCCAGATCGAGTACGCGCGCAAGCGCACCGGCGACTACGGACGGTGGAGCCGGCTGACGGTGCTGACCTGGCCGGACTTCACCTGGCGGCTGGCCGGCCGGGTGCCGCGCGGCTCGTTCCGCCCGGCGCCGCGGGTGGACGGCGGCGTCCTCCAACTCGAGCGGCGCCCGGTACCGCTGGTGCGACCAGGACTCATGCCGGCCTGGCGACGGCTGGTCGAGGACGGCTTCACCGGGAAGGGCGGCTCGCTGCACGCCACCCTCGTGCGGCGCCACGGCCGGCGGGCGCACGGCGCGGCGAGGGCGGCACGGCTGGGCGAGGACGTGCCGGTCGGCGAGGTCTGGCCGGAGCAGTGGCTCACCCTGTTCCGGCTGCTGGCGCCACGATGAGCGTGCCGAGCCCGGCGACCGCGTCGATGTCGAGGCCGCCCGACTCGACGCCGTCGCCGCCGTCCGCGCGGAGCCGGGTGTCCCGGTCGATGCCGTCGGTGCGATCGCCGTTGAGGACGGCATGGCCACCGCCGTCCTCCAGCAACGCCCGCACCGGCACCCGTACCGGCGTGGTGATCTTCCAGGTGTTGACGCCGCCGGTCATCCGGATCGGCAGGGTCTCGTCCGGCGTGGGCAGGGCCATGTCGATCCGGGCCACGCCGCCGATCAGGTCGATCCGCCGCACCAGGGCCGTGGACAGCGCGAAGTGCTCCTCGCGGGCGCCGCCGGTCATCCGCAGCGACCAGGTGACCTTGCTGTTGAGCCGCACGTCGACCTGGCCGGAGCCGTCGGTGCCGACGGCCTGCGCGGTCAGCCGCACGGTGCTGCCGTCGCGGATCAGGCGGGTCTTGAGCCCGCTGCCGGCTGGTGTGCTGACGCGTACCGGATCGGCGCCGAGCGCGGCGACGGAGACGTTGATGACGGCCACGTCGGAGGCGAGCTCGAACGTTCCCGAGGTGAACGGCAGCACGGCGGCCGGACTCGTCGTGGTGGCGGACGGCTTCGCGCTCGTCGGCGTGGTGGCCGGGGGCTCGGCCGGCACGATCGAGACGGGCGGGCTCGGCGGGGGCTCGAAACTGATCGCAGGCGGCGGCGGGGCGGTGTTCACCGTCGTCGTTGCGTCGTCGCGCAGCACCAGACGGCCCAGCACCACCACGCTGCCGCCCAGGAAGACCAGCATGGCGAGGGCGCCGAGGATCAGCCGCAGGCCCCGGCGGGCCGGCGGGGGCGGTGGGCTGATCAAGCGGTCCGGTTCCGCTTCTTTCATCCCGTACGCGGAGGGAGCGGCGGCCGCCGGAGGATCCTCGCCGGGGTAGTAGTCGGCCTTCGGGCTCATGCGGTGCGGCGCGTCGGGCCAGTAGTCGGAGATGCGCGGCCACTCCGCGGTCGGGGTGGCGGGGGAGTCCGGGTTGTCGGAGGCGTCCATGCGATCGTCTCCTCGGTGCGGCTACGGATGGCGTCGCCTGGCAATACGGAGCGCACCCGGGCGGCGGTTCGATTTCCCGCTGAGCTGATCACGAAGACGGCCAAAGATGGGCTTAAATCTCACTCTTGCCCTTCACGCCGTTCGCCGCAAGAATGCCTTTTCGACAGTTTAAAAGCGCCTTAGGTCGCCGGCCGCAGGAGCGGATGCTGCATGCCCCACGACGACGAGCGAAACGGCTGGCCGTCCGCCTCCCGGAGTGTTGTTCCCTATCGCGCTTTACCGCCCGGCCCGGCCGTCGCGCAGGCCGCCCGGGCCCGCCGGATTCTCGTCGCCTGCGCGGTCGCGGTGACCGCCGGGGTCGCCGCCATCATGGTGCTGCTCTACCCGTCCGGCGACGACGGGCCCGACCCCGTGGCCCAGCAGATCACCTATCCGTCGCCCTGGGACTTCGGCTTCACGCCGTCGGCTCCGGTGTCCGTGCTCCCGGCCCCGACCAGCAGTTTCAGCCCCACACCGACGTCCGCCTCGCCGTCGCCGGCCCGCCGCGCGTCGACCCCGGTGGTGACCCGCCCGGTCAGCCCGGCGCCGGTGGTCGACCTGGTCATCGGCGCCACCGTCGGCCTGTCCCCGGCGGGCCGGCCGGACTATCGGCTGCGCCATCGCGACTTCGTCGGACGCATCGACCGCATCGGATCCGGCGCGAGTTCTCCGGAACGCCAGGATTCCCAATTCGTCGTCCGCAAAGGCCTCGGCCGCTCCGGATGTATATCGTTGGAATCCGTGAACTTTCCGGGCTATTTCCTGCGGCACCGCGACTTCGTCCTGCGGCTCGAACAGCAGAACCGGTGGGGCCGCCGCGGCGGCTCGGAATTGTTCGCCCAGGACGCCACCTTCTGCACGACGCCGACCGGCGACGGCCGGGGCTTCATTCTGGAATCGATCAATTATCCGGGCCGGGCGCTCGCGGTTCACACCGACGGCGTGGTCCACCTCGACGTGGGTGGATCGACCGCGTTCGTGGTCCGGTCACCCCTGTGAGCGGCGCCCGGCCGACCGGGCCGGGCGCCGCACCCGGTGCTACTTGGCGTTCATGAACTGGCTGATCGGCAGGGGGTGGTTCACGACGCGGACGTCGCCGATCCAGCCGTGGAAGACGTTGTCGACGGCGACGTGCCACCAGACCTCCTCGAAGAGGCCGTGACCCCAGTTGGTGGTCGGGTAGGTCTGGCTCAGCGGGTAGAAGTTGAACTGCGGCTCACGGCCGTTGTTGGAGATGTTGAGCCCGGCCGGCGGCTCCTTCGGGTCGGTAGGCCGGCGTGCGCGGGCTGGTCGGGGTGGTGGTCGCTCGCCCAGGTCAGCGCGTCGGCGGCGCTGCCCGCCACCGCGGCCACGGTGAGGTCGTTGCCGCGCCCGGAGAGATCGCGGACGGTCTGGCCCACGCCGACCGGGCTGCCGCTCACGCCGCCGCCGTCGAACCGCCAGTACGCGAGCGTGCCGGGCACCACCAGCCTGCTCGCCGGCCGGGCCGGGCGCTCCGGCACCGGGATGAAGCTCGCGAACCGCTTCTCGAAATCGATCGGCATCGAGAACAGGTCGACCGGCGTGGTCAGCCGCAGGTGCTGAGCGGCGAGCGGGCTCCGCTCCTCCGGGTCCTGGGCCAGGAAGTACGGCGCGACCGTCTCGACGCCGAGCCGACCAGGTCGTGGGTCGGCACGATCACCGGCAGCGTCGGGTGGTCCTTGATGAACTGGTCGGCGGTGTTGTAGCCGCTCGCGTCGGCTCCGGCGAACGTCTTCGAACGCTTGAACCGCTGCGGTCCCATCGTCCGCAGGTACGGCGTGGCGGCCCCGGGTGTCGTCGCCGGACACGTCGTGGTTGCCGGCCAGCACGCTGTACGCGACACCGTGCGAGTCGAGGACCTCGAACGCCTTGCCGACCGCCGGTGTCGCGCTCCCGAATGCCGCCGCGCCCGCGCCGGCCAGCGCGGCGGCACGCAGGAGGTCACGCCGGTTGGGCCCCGCCTGCACGTGGATGTGCTCGTGCTCGAGCATCGCTTTCCCCTCCGAAGAAGTTCGGGAATCCAGCGAATCGGACGCTACGAGCGGTCCTTCAATGGGGAGAGGCCGGCAGGTGACGAACAGTTGATCAGATGCCGGGCATCCTCGAGGTCAGGCGCCGGCCTCGTCGAGACGGGTGAGCTGGTCCTCGGTGAGCTTGACGTCGAGGGCGGGCACGACGTCCTCGAACTGCTCGGGGGTGCGCGGGCCGATCAGCGGGATCACCCGCGGCGCCGTCTGGTGCAGGAGCCAGGCCAGGACCAGCTGGTTGGGGGTCACGCCCACCTCGGCGGCGATCTCCGTGACCGCGGCGATCCGGGCGTCGGCGTCGGGGCCCGCGTAGTTGGCCATCATCCAGTGGTCGGCCCGCTTCGCGGCGCTGTCGTAGACGCCCTTCACGATCGGGGAGTACGCGACCAGGGTCTGATCGTCGTTGTCCCGCAGGTAGTCCAGCTGCTCGGTGTCCACGATGGACGCGGTGTCGAGACCAGCCCTGCGGCGCAGGTAGCTGTGCTGCTGCTGGATCGCCACCGGGAGCGGCCAGCCGTTGCGCGCGCAGAGGCCGCGGATGCGCTCGAGCCGCCACGTGTACACATTGGACCAGCCGAGGTACCGCACCTTGCCGGCCTCGACGAAACCGGCCAGGGCCTCGAGAGTCTCCTCCAGCGGCGTGGCCTTGTCGTCGACGTGGATGTAGTAGAGGTCGATGTGGTCGGTGCCGAGCCGGCGCAGGCTGCCGTCGAGGGCGTCGCGCAGCGTCTTGGCGCCCGCCCCCGCGAACGTGCGCCGGGCCAGGTCCCAGTTCGGGGTGCCGTCGGCGGCCCAGAGGTCGGGGGAGTATCGCGGCAGCGCGCTGCCCTTGGTGGCCAGAAAGATCTGGTCGCGCTTGGTGCCGTCCCGCATCCAGCGGCCGAGGAGCTCCTCGCTCTCGCCGCCGCGGCTGCCCTCGCGCGCCCACCACTCGTAGCAGTCGGCGGTGTCGATGAACGAGCCGCCCACCTCGAGGTACCGGTCGAGGATCCGGACGGAGTCGCTCTCGCCGGTGGCGTTTCCCATCTGCATCGCGCCGAGCGCGAGCTGGCTGACCTGCCGGCCGGTCCGGCCGAGTTCTGTCGTCTGCATGAATTCGACGCTATTTCCTGGAGCGCGCTCCAGGTCAACCGCCAATATCCGTGCACTTGGATGTAGCCGAGCGGCTAGGTACCCAAAACACCCGATAGCATCCCGGGATGCACGAGAACCGGCCCGGCACGGCACGCGAGCGGCTCCTGGCCGCCGCGCTCGACCTGTTCGCCGAGCACGGGGTGAGCGGCACCTCGCTGCAGATGATCGCCGATCGGCTGGGTGTGACCAAGGCGGCGGTCTATCACCAGTTCCAGAGCAAGGACGACATCGTGCTGGCCGTGATCGATCCGGCCCTGTCGCGGCTCGGACCGATCGCCGACCACGCCGAGGCGCAGCGCGGGCACGTCGCGCGCCGCGACACGGTGCTGCACGGCGTCGTGGACCTGGTCGTCGAGTTCCGGAAGGTGTCGGCGACGCTCAGCTTCGACCCGGTGGTGATGCGGCTGGTGCGGGCCCATCCGGCGCTGCGCTCGCTGCAGCGGATCCGGCGGCTGCTCGGCGGCACGGCGCCCGACCCGGGCAGCCGGGTGCGGATGGCGGTGCTGAGCGGGGGCCTCATGATGGCGGGCGCCGACCCGGCCGTGATCCGGCTCGACGACGAGGACTACCGGGACCATCTGCTGGCCGCGGCCCGCCGTATCCTCGTGCGGTGACGCCGCGCCGCCTTGGCTCCTGGGTCGTAGTCGCCCTGTTCTTCACCGCCGTGCTCAAGTTTGTGCTCGACGACCTCGACAGCGGCTATGCGGGCTGGCTGCTGCCGTTCGCGACGGTGCTGGCGACCGTGTTCGTGGCGATCGTGCTGCACGAGACCGGTCACCTGCTGGCCGCGCTCGCGCTGCGGCTGAAGGTGGTCGGCGTCCGGATCCGCTATACGGGACAGTCGTTCGTGCGGGTCAAGCCGGACGCCGCGCTGAAGTGGCTGCCGGCGCGGTTCGTGCTGTGGCATCTGGCCGGGCCGGCGGTCGATTTCGCGCTCGCGGTGGGGCTCTTCGCGGCGGCCCGGTCGACGGATTCGCCGACGGCTCTGGACTGTCTGCTGGCCGCTGCGTTGACGGCGTTCCTGCTCGGCGTGGGAAACCTGTGGCCGCACACCACCCCGGCCGGGATGCGCAGCGACGGCGCCCAGGTCCTGCGGTGGCTTCTGCACCCGAGCCGGCAGTCCACCATCGTGGTCACCGACACGGCGGCGCTGCGAAAGGTCGTCGACGGGACGATCGACCCCGCCGCGCTCGACGCGTTCATCGAGACGACGGTGGACGGGCGGGCCGTGGCGCTCGCCGTCCACCTGCGCCTGCTGCGCAAGCTCGGCCTGGACCGCCCGGGCGTGAAGGTCACCATCGGCAACGTCGCCATCGGCCCGGCGACGGCCTCGGACTACCTTCGATTGCACACGTACGCGGTGGCGCCTTCCACACCCGGGGAGATGACCGACGCGCTCGCGCCCAACCTGGGCGTGATCGCCGGCCTGTGGCAGCTCCACCGGGTTGTGGTCGCCGGGGAGCCCGCCTCGCCGCCGATCGTGGCCCAGGTCGCGGCGGTGCGTGACGCGCTGGCCCGGCGCAAGTCGGAGAGCCTGTCCCACCTCGTCGTGGCGGCCCTGGTCGACCTGCTCGAGGGCCGCCCGGCCGAGGCGCGGCGCGCGCTGACCGGCGTGTCCCCGGGGACCGGGCAGGAGCAGACGCGGGCGCTGCTGATCCGGGCGATCGCGGAATCGGCGCTCGGCGACCATGCCCAGGCCGACCGGCTGGTCGAATCGGTGCGGCGGGCGCACGCCGCAGCCGGAAAGCCGGACGGGGGCGAGCCGCCCCCGATCCTGGCCGAGATGCTGACGGCGATGCGGCCGGCCCCCGTCGCGGACTGATCCTCAGGGGCTGTGCAGCGCCTCGCGGAGCTCGCGGCGCGAGGCGACCCCCAGCTTGGCGAAGACCTTGCGCAGGTGCCACTCCACGGTCCGGGCGCTGACGAACAGCTCCGCGCCGATCTCCGCGTTCGTGCGGCCGTCGCGGGCCATCCGCGCGATGTGCTCCTCCTGCGCGGTGAGCTCGTCGGTCACCCCGGGGGCGCGCTTGCGGACCTTCTCGCCGGTGGCGCGCAGCTCGCGGCGGGCGCGGACGGAGAACGCGTCGAGGCCGATCGCCGTGATCATCTCGTACGCGATCTGGAGTTGTTTGCGGGCCTCGGCGCGCCGGCCCTCGCGGCGCAGCCACTCCCCGTACAGCAGATGGGCCCGGGCCAGATCGGGCCGTAACCTGGTGCGCCCGAGCCGTTCCACCGCTTCCCGATAGAAACGTTCGGCGTCGGCGCCGTCGCTGATCAGCGCCCGGCAGCGGGCCGTGAGACCCAGCGCCCAGTCGGAGCTTTCCACGGTGTACGCCGACAGCTGCTCCAGCGCCTTTTCCGCCGCCGCGGGATCGCCGGTGCGGGCGGCCGCCTCGACCAGCTCGGCCAGGGCGAACGGGGTGAGGAACGAGAGCTCGTCGGAGGCCACGTCGCGGGCCGCGTCGAGGGCGCTGCGGTAACGGCCCAGGCCGTTGTCCAGGATCGCGGCCGCGAGGCTCGTGATCTGCAGGGCATAGCCGTCGCCGCGCTCGATCAGCTCGTTCTCGACCGCGGCCGTCTGCGGCGTCGCCTCCACCGGGCGGCCCTGGTAGGCGGCGAGCAGGCGGGCGCCGTAGGCCGCCATGTGGACCCCGGTCGCCTCCTTGACCGCGTCGTGCTCGGCGACCACCGCCGCGGCGGCCTCCAGATCGCCGCAGTGGGTGGTCATGAAGCCGTGGTAGTTGAGCGAAAGAACCAGCGAGGTGAGGGCCCCGGACGCCCGGGCCAGCCGCACCTGGCGGGTGCTGAGCTCGGCCCAGGCGTCGACGTCCCAGAGCGCGAAGGCGGCCGTGGTCGCGGTGCGCCCCCACCGCAGCCAGTCGTCGGCGGAGACCTGGCCGTCGCGGAACAGCGTCACGGCCCGCCGCAGGTTCGGCACGGCCGCCGCGCGCCCCTTGACGATCGTCGTGGCCAGGCCGTCGAGGAGCAGGTCGACCGGGCGCGGCCGGGCCGGCCACGGCGCCGCCAGCGCCGCCCGGCAGACCGTGCCGAGATCGCCGCCGGGCGCGGCGAACCCGCCGGCGAGCACCGCCGCCCACCACGCGTGCAGGTACGTCTCCCGGGCCAGCCGTACGTCGATCGACTCCAGCCGGGATGCGGCCCGCAGCAGCAGAACCGGCGCGTGGCGCCCCGGGTTCGCCGCCGCCTCGATCTGCCCGGCGAGCTGCTCGGCCCGTGCCCGCTGGAGATCGCCGGTCGCCACGGCCGCGGCCTCGGCCGCGAAACCCCGCGCCGCGTCGAAGGCGCCCGCGTGCAGGTGCGCCTGGGCCGTGGCCCACGCCCGGTCCGCCCGCCGCGCCGGGTCGGCGGTCAGCGCCAGCGACCGTTGCAGCAACGCGGCCGCGGCGGCCAGTCCAGCGCGGGCCTGCGCCGTCTCCGCGGTGCGCTCGAGCTCGGTCGCGAGGGCCTCGTCGGGCTCGTCGGTGGCGGCGGCGAGGTGCCACACCCGCCGCTCGGCGTCCTCGGCGCTCGTCGCCCGGGCCAGGGCCCGGTGCATGGCCCGCCGGTCGGCCGGCGACGCGGCGGTGTACGCGGCCGACCGGACAAGCGGATGACGGAAGCGCACCCGGGCGCCGATCTCCAGCAGGTGTTCCGCGTCGGCCACCTCGGCGGCCTCGTGCCCGATGCCCAGTGCCGCCGCGGCCCGCCAGACCAGCGCTGCGTCGCCGGTGGGATCGGCCGCCGCCAGCAGCATCAGGTGCCGGGTCGGGGCCGGCAGGGCGCGGACCCGGCCCAGGTAGAGCAGGTGCAGGCGGTCGGAGATCCGCCCGGTCGCGGGCACGGCGAAACCGCCCGCGAGCTCGGCGGGGCTCATGCCCTTGGGCAGTTCCAGCAGGCCGAGCGGGTTTCCCCGGGTCTCGGCCACGATCCGGTCGCGGACCCGCGGGTCGAGCTGGCCGGGGATCGTCGCGCTCAGCAGCGCGCGAGCGTCCTCGTCGATGAGGCCGTAGAGGGTGAGCGCGGGCAGGCTCCGGAAGGCCGGCTGCTCGTCGGCATCCCGGGCGGCGACCAGCAGCAGCACGGCGTCGGCCAGCAGCCGGCGGGCGACGAACCCGAGCACCTGCAACGACGCGTCGTCCAGCCATTGCGCGTCGTCGACCAGGCAGACCAGCGGCCGGTCCGCGGCGGCCTCGGCCAGCAGGCCGAGCACGGCCAGGCCGACCACGAACCGGTCCGGCGGGCTCCCGCGGGTGAGGCCGAACGCGACGCGCACGGCCTGGGCCTGCGGCTCGGGCAGGGCGGCCAGGTGGGTCAGCAGCGGCGCGCACAGCTGGTGCAGGGCGGCGAACGGCATGGCCAGCTCGGCCTCGACACCGGCGATCTGGATCACCCGGCAGCCGGCCGACTGCCGGGCCGCGTAGTGCAGCAGGGCGGTCTTGCCGATCCCGGCCTCGCCGTGGATCACCAGCACACCGCCGTGGCCGGCGCGCACGGCGTCCAGGGCCGCATCCAGGGCGCTGCGCTCCGGGGTGCGTCCTCTGAAGGCGGGCACGCGCGGCGCGGTCACGTCCATCAACATATGACCAGGACAGGACCAGGGGGAACCCCTGGTGTGAACCGGCGCGGACGGGCCGGACAGTACCTGGCATGACGACCGGACGGCGGGTGGCCATCGTCACCGGCGGATCGCGTGGCCTCGGCCAGGAGCGGACCGCCCGAGGTCATCGCGCTGCTGGCCGGCATCTAGCGACGGAGGAGTCGGCATGTTGTCATTCCAGGTCTTCAACAGCGGCTATCGACCGATACCGAGCGTTCCCGGGTGGGGCGAGGCGACCTGGCCGGCCGGTACGGCGACGCTGATCCGCGGGGAGCGCGAGGCGATCCTGGTGGACGCGCTGCTGACCGTCGACGAGGGGGAGCGGCTGGCGGCCTGGGTGCGGGAGTCCGGACGGGACCTGCGGGCCGTCTTCCTGACGCACGGCCATTTCGATCACTTCTTCGGGGCGGGGCCGGTGCTCGGCGCGTACGCGGGAAGTCGTTTGATCGCCTGTGACCAGCAGGTGGTCGACGAGGCTGTCCGGCAGACCGGAGCCGAGGTCATGGCCCGGTGGAACGCGTTGTTCCCCGGCCGGCTCGCGGCGACGCCACCGGTGCCCTCCTGGTCCGGGGCGGCGAACCTCGACCTCGAGGGCAACCCGGTGTACCTGCGGACCATCGGGGGCGCCGACGGCGTGCTCGCCACCATCGCGTACGTGCCGGACCTGCGTCTGGTGTGCGCGGGCGACATCGTCTACAACAACATCCACATGTGGCTGCGGAACTCGACCCCGGAGTCGCGCAAGGCGTGGCTGGCCTCGCTGGACGCGGTCGCCACCATGAAGCCCGTCACCGTCGTGACCGGACATCGGGATCCGGACGCGCCGGACGACGACGCCGCCCGCGTCATCGACCAGTCCCGGCGGTACATCGAGGACTTCGAGCGGGAACTGGCGGTTTCGGGCACGGCGCGGGAGCTGATCGATCGGATGCTCGCCCGGTATCCGGACCACGGCAACCGCTACACCTTGTTCGCCTCGGCGACGAGCCAGTTCGCCTGACCACCGGCGGCGCGTTGTGCGGCGCCGGAAGACGCCTAGAGTCGGCCCGTGACCGACAACGTGAATCCGGGGCGGCGGGTCCGTCAGCTCAGGCTGGTCGTCGAGGCGGAGGACTTCGCCGCGGCGGTGGCGTTCTACCGCGACGTGCTGGGCCTGCCCGAACAGGAGGCGTACGAGGGGGACGGCGGCGCCCGGGTGGTCATCCTCGACGCCGGCCGGGCGACGCTGGAGATCGCCAACCCGGAGCAGAAGCGGATGATCGACGAGGTGGAGGTCGGCCGGCCTGTGGCGCCGCGGATCCGGGTGGCGTTCGAGGTCGATGACGCCATCGCGCGCACCGCCGAGGCGGTCGCGGCCGGCGCCGAGGAGGTCGCCCCGCCGACCCGCACGCCCTGGGAGTCGCTGAACTCCCGGCTGGAGGCCCCGGCCGGCCTGCAGATCACCCTGTTCCAGGAGCTGGCCCGGAAGGAGGACAAGTGAAAGCGGTCGTGTACGACAGCTACGGATCTCCGGACGTCCTGCGGGTGGAAGACGTGCCACGGCCCACGCCGAAACCGGGCCAGGTGCTGGTGAAGGTGGCCGCCACCTCGCTGAACCTCAGCGACTGGGAGACGCTGGTCGGCCGCCCGGCGTACTCGCGCATCGGCGGGGTACGCAAGCCGGCCCGGCGGACCCTCGGGTCGGACATCGCCGGGACGGTCGAGGCGGTGGGCGAGGGAGTCACCCGGTTCGCGCCCGGTGACGATGTCTACGGCGACAACCTCCAGCTCAAGGGCGGTTTCGCCGAGTACGCGGTGGCGCCCGAGCACGTCCTCGCCCGCAAGCCCGCGGAGCTCAGCTTCGCCGAGGCCTCGACCATTCCGCAGTCGGGGGTGATCGCGGCGCAGGGCATCAGCGGGGCCGGCCCGGGGAAGCGGGTGCTGATCAACGGCGCCGGCGGCGGGTCCGGCGCGTTCGGGATTCAGCTGGCCAAACGGCTCGGGGCGCACGTCACCGGCGTGGACAACGCCGGCAAGCTGGACTTCATGCGCGAGGTGGGCGCCGATCACGTGATCGACTACCGGCGCGAGGATTTCACCCAGGGCGAGCCGTACGACCTCATCCTCGATCTGGTCGCGCAGCGATCGGTGTTCGCCTACAAAAGAGCGCTGGCTCCCGGCGGCCGGTATCGGTGCGCGGGCGGGACCGTGCCCGCCCTGCTGCGGGTGCTGACGGTCGGCGTGGTGGCGGCGCGCCTGTCCGGGCGGCGGATCGGCGTGCTGGCGGTCCGGCCGGGTCCGGCGCACTTCGAGCCGGTGGCCGAGCTCTGCGCGACCGGCGATCTCGCGATCCACATCGATCGCACGTTCACGCTGGACGAGGTGCCTCAGGCACTGGCTCACGTGGGCGAGGGGCGGGCTCTCGGAAAGGTCGTCGTAGCAGTAGCGGGCTGAGCAGGATCAGCAGCCCGGCGGCGGCCAGCACCGTACGCGGGCTGGTGACCTCGGCGAGCAGGCCGCCGAGGGCGGTGCAGATCGCGATCGAGGCGCTGCTGCCGATCGACCAGGCCGTGAGCGTGCGCGCCGCGCGGTCCTGCGGAGTCTGCTCGAGCCGGTAGGTGGCCAGCACCGGGGTGTACAGGCTCATGAAGACGATGATGGCCAGCTCGACGGCGATGACGGTGAGCAGGCCGATCAGGCCGGGGCGGACGAAGACCAGGCCGATCAGCCAGACCACGCGCAGCGCGCCGACGACCCGGATGATCCGGTCCCGGCCGTGGCGGGCCACGACCCGGCGGGCCAAGCGGGAGCCGATCAGGCCGCCGAGGCACGGCAGGGCGAACGCGAGCCCGTACTGCCACGGCGGGAACCCGAGGTCGCGCAGCAGCAGCACGGCCAGCACCGGCTCGGTCGCCATGATCAGGCCGCCGACGACCAGCTGGTTGGCGTAGAGCGCGCGCAGGCCGGGATGACCGAAGATGTGCCGCCAGCCGTCGAGCAAATCGGCCGCCCGCATGGTGCGCCGTTCGCGGCGTGGAGGCGGCTCGTGATGCCCGTGGATGGCGGTGATGCCGAGGGCCGAGAGCAGATAGCTGAACGCGTCGGCGATCACCGTCGTGACCGGGCCGAGCACGCCGATCGCCGCGCCACCCAGCGGCGGGCCGATCGCGATCGAACTCCACTGCGTCGACTCGAAACGGGCGTTCGCGACCAGGAGCTCATCCGGTCGCACCAGGGTCTTCAGAAAGGCGCCGCTGGCCGCGTTGAACGCGATCTTGGCGGCGGCCAGGGCCACCGAGGCGACCATCAGCTGCGTGAACGTCAACAACCCGAGGGCGTACGCGATGGGGATCGTCATCATCACGGCGAAGCGCGCCAGATCAGTGCCGATCATGACCGATCGTTTGCGACGGAACTCGACCCAGGGGCCGAGCGGCACCGCGATCAGCGCGCCCACGGCCGGGCCGACCGCCGACAGCGCGGACACCTGACCGGGACCGGCCTGCAGCACCAGGACCGCGATCAGCGGAAAGGCGCCGAAACCCAGCCCCGAGCCGTACGCGCTGACCGCGTACGACGCCCACAACCACCGGAACTGCCGTCCCACCGAACCCCCCGCCGTAGAAGGACCGCCGAGATCAAAGCAGGACGGCCGATCGGGGATCAAACAACGGACGCGGCGGCGCGCCACAACCGTGCGTTGTGCCGGTAGGGTGCCGCGGGTGGATCTCGACGCCGTGCGCACGTTCGTCGCCGCCGCCGACGCCGGCCAGTTCCAGGAGGCCGCCGCCCGGCTCTCGATCACCCAGCAGGCGGTCTCCAAGCGGGTCGCCGCGCTGGAGAAGGAGCTGGCCGTCCGGCTGTTCACCCGCACGCCGCGGGGCGCCCAGCTCACCATCGACGGCCAGGCGTTCCTCCCGCACGCCCGGGAGCTGCTGCGGGTCGCCGAGCGGGCCGACGCGTCGGTCCGCCCCGGGCGCCGTGCACTGCGTGTCGACGTCGTCAACCGCCGGATCGCGCCGGCCGTGCTGCTGCAGGACTTCTACCGCGTCCATCCCGGGGTGGAGCTGGACGTCATCACGCTCGCGGCCGACTTCCACGGCGCCGTCGCCGCGATCGAGGCGGGCACGATCGACGCCACCTTCCACGCCGTCCCGGTCGCCGCTCAGGAACTGCCGGACGTGATCCGGACGGCCGCCGTGATCGACGAACCGCACGAGCTGCTCGTGGGGCCGCGCCACCCGTTCGCCGACGCCCGTGCCGTCACGCCGGCCCAGCTGGCCGGGCATCGCATCTGGATGCCGGGCCTGCCCTCCGGGACCGAGTGGGGCGACTACTACGACCAGCTGGCCGCCGCGTTCGGGCTGACGATCGACGTGATCGGGCCGGTCTTCGGCAACGAGGCCCTGCTGGCCGAGATCGCCGACTCCGCGACGCTGTCCACTCTGGTCGGTGCGCGCTCCTGGTACATGTGGCCGGACCGCTACGACCTGCGGCGCGTCCCGATCCGCGATCCGTCCCCGATCTACCCGATGTCGATCATTTGGCGCGCCGACAACCCGCATCCTGCCCTGCAAAAACTTCGGGACTTTCTCGACGTACGGAGGGAAGTTCGCGAAGCGGAAATATGGCTTCCGGCGTGGGCCTCTTAGGCAACTCTTAGGGAACCGAGCAGGACCTTTAACCTCGGCGGGCGAAGGTGGGTGAATGTCCGCCGCCACCGTGTCGCCGCCCATCTCTCGCCTCCCCCGGGCGACGCCCCGGTGGTGGGCGGATCTCGGCGGGCTCGCGGCCGGCGCATCGCTGCTGGTCGTGACCGCGCTCTGGGTCTCGGACGGCGGGATTCAGGCGCTGTCGAGCGGCTTCGCGCTGGCCTCGGGGCAGATCACCGGCCTGTGGGCGTCGGATCTGCTGTTGCTGCAGGTGCTGCTGATGGCCCGGGTCCCGATCGTCGAGCGGGCGTTCGGGCAGGACCGGCTGGCGCGCTGGCACCGCTGGGTCGGTTTCAGCTCGTTCTGGCTGATGGTTGCGCACATCGTGCTCATCACGATCGGTTATGGGAGCTTCGAGCGTTTCGTTCCGACCTTCTGGGACCTGACGGTCAACTACGCCGGGATGCTGCTCGCGGTGGCCGGCAGCGCGCTGATCGTGCTGGTCGTGGTGACCTCGCTGCGGGCGGCGCGGCGGCGGCTGCGGTACGAGTCGTGGCATCTTCTGCACCTTTACGCGTACCTGGGCGTGGGTCTGGCGCTGCCGCATCAGTTGTGGACCGGGGCGGACTTTCTTTCCTCGCCGGCGGCCACGGCCTATTGGTGGACGCTGTACGCGGTGTCCGCGGGCGCCGTCCTCGCGTACCGGATCGGACTGCCGGCCTGGCGCAACCTGCGGCACCGGCTGGTGGTCTCGCACGTGACCGCGGAGGGGCCTGGTCTGACCTCGGTCTATCTGACCGGCCGAAGGTTGGACCATATGCCGGTTCGCGCCGGTCAGTTCTTTCAGTGGCGCTTCCTGGACGGG
Source organism: Paractinoplanes globisporus DSM 43857 (assembly GCF_000379645.1). Classification (GTDB taxonomy): domain Bacteria; phylum Actinomycetota; class Actinomycetes; order Mycobacteriales; family Micromonosporaceae; genus Actinoplanes; species Actinoplanes globisporus. The sequence goes on along the minus strand of NZ_KB903301.1, from coordinate 127,405 downwards.
CCGGGCTGGTCGCGCGCGCATCCCTATTCGCTGTCGGCGACGCCGCACGGCGGGATGCTCCGCATCACCGTGAAGGATCTGGGCGACGGAAGTCGCAAGATCGCCGGGCTCAGGCCCGGCACGAAGGTCCTGGTCGAGGGTCCTTACGGCCGGTTGACCAGCGAGTCGTACGGGGGTGGAGCGGTCACGTTGCTCGCGTGCGGGATCGGGGTGACCCCGGTGCTGGCTCTGCTCGGGGAGCTGCCGTACCGGCCGGGGCAGGCGACGTTGATCTATCGCGCCCGGAACGAGGCGGAGGTCGCGTTCCGGGACGAGTTGGAATGGTTCGCCCGGCAACGCGGAGTCCGGGTGGTGTATCTGCTCGGGGCGCGGGCGGCCCGCGAGTCGTGGCTGCCGGGCCGGTACGCCGATCATGCGGACGCGGCGGCGCTGCGGGAGATCGCGCCCTACGTCGCCCGGTCGGACGTCTACATCTGCGGGCCGGAGGCGTGGGCCGCGGCGGCACGGCAGGCGGCGCTCGAGGCCGGGACGCCGGGGGAGCGGGTCCACACGGAGCTGTTCGAATGGTGAGTTCATCGGAAGGTATGACATGCGCCGGATAACGCTGTGGCTGTTCTCCACGGTCGCCGCGGTGGTCCTACTGTTCAGCTATCGGACCAGCACGGCCGGGGCGGGATCGTCGTCACCGCCGGCGGTGGCCACCGCGCCGCTCGCGGGCGACTCCGGCGGCGGCTCGGGGGCCGGCTCCGACTCGGGTTCCGGCACCGGCTCGGGCAGCGGCTCGGGCTCGGGCGGCGACTCGGGTTCCGGCACCGGGTCGGGCAGCGGGTCGTCGACCAGCGGGGCGAAGACCTACACCGGGTCGGTGGCGCAGACCCGGTGGGGGCCGGTGCAGGTCAGCATCGTCGTCTCCGGCGGGAAGATCACCGACGTCGGCGTGCCGACCTACCCGAACAACAACAACCGCGATGTCGAGATCAACGCGCAGGCGCTGCCGATCCTGCGCCAGGAGACGCTCGACAGGCAGAGCGCCGACATCGATGCCGTTTCCGGAGCTACCGTCACCAGCGACGGTTACAAGGAGTCGCTGCAGTCCGCGCTGGACGCCGCGCAGCTGAAATGAGGGGAGACCCGTGCGGATCCTGGTGGTGGAGGATGACGCGGCGGTCCGCGACTCGCTCGCCCGCACTCTGCGCTTCGAGGGCCACCAGGTCGACATCGCCGAGGACGGCCTCGAGGCCCTCGACGCGGTGAAGGCGGCCGAGCCCGACGCGATGATCCTCGACGTCAGCATGCCGCGGCTCGACGGCCTGCACACCTGCCGGCTGCTCCGGGCCGACGGCGTGATCCTGCCGATCCTGATGCTGACCGCCCGCGACAGCGTCGGCGACCGCGTGGCCGGCCTCGACGCAGGCGCCGACGATTATTTGGTAAAACCGTTTGCCTTGCAGGAGTTGCTGGCCCGGCTGCGCGCCCTCCTGCGCCGCTCGGTGCTGACCACCCCGCCCGCCGCCCCGTCGCCGGTCGAGGGCGAGTGGCTGACCTTCGCGGACGTGCGGCTCCACCCCGCCACCCGAGAGGTCTGGCGTGGCGAGCGCCCGCTGCGGCTGACCCGGACGGAGTTCGCGATCCTGGAGGCGTTCCTGAGCCACCCGCGGCAGGTGCTGACCCGGGCCGCGCTGTTCGAGCAGGTCTGGGGCTACGACTTCGGCGAATCGTCCAACAGCATCCACGTCTACCTGGGATATCTCCGCCGCAAACTGGAGGCGGATGGCGAGTCGCGCCTGCTGCACACCGTCCGCGGCGTCGGTTTCGTCCTGCGCGAGGAACCGCTGTGACGGCGCCGGATCGTACGGCCTGGTGGAGCCGGCGGACGCTGCACGCGCGGCTCGCTTTTCTGGTCGGGGCGACTGTGGCGCTGGCGCTGGTGGCGTTCGCGATCGCGTCGTGGGTGGCGGTTCGGGAACTGCAGGAGCACCGGATCAACTCGCAGCTCAACGCGGACGCGATGGCCATCTCGCAGGCGCCGGGGCAGTGGGCGGCCAACCGGGCGGCGCTGCCCGATCCCGGTTATCCGGTCGGGCGGCCGGGGCGGGGCCCGCATCGGGGGGAGCTGGGGCCGCGGTGGCAGATCGTGAACGCCGCCGGGGGTGTGGTCAGTTCGCCGGACAGCCCGCTGCCGGTGACCGCGCTGGGCAAGGAGGCGGCATCGGGGGTCACCCATCGGCACCCGGTGCAGGAGCAGGTGACCATCGGCGGCGATACCTATCAGATGCTCACGATGCCGCTCGCCGGCGGTGGCGCGGTGCAGGTTGCGATCAGTGAGGACGAATCCCGGCGTACGCTCGCGGTCTTGGCCTTGTTGCTGGCCGCAGGTTGCGTGATCGGCATTGCCGGCGCGGCTTTTGCCGGGCGTGCCGTGGCCCGCGCCGGACTGGTCCCGGTGGAGCGCCTCACCGGCGCGGTCGAAGAGGTCGCCGCGACAACCGACCTGACCCACCCGATCGAGGTGACCGGCGACGACGAGATCGCCCGGCTGGGACGCTCGGTCAACACGATGCTGGCCGCGATCGACTCGTCCCGCCGGGCCCAGCGCGCCCTGGTCGAGGACGCCGGTCACGAGCTTCGGACGCCGCTGACCAGTATTCGCACCAATGTGGAGCTGCTGCTGACCGTCGAGCGGCACCCCGAGCTGGCGCACCGGCTGCCGCCGGAGGAACGGGCCAAGCTGCTGTCGGACCTCGACGCGCAGGTGCGCGAGCTGGCGACGCTGACCACCGAGCTGGTGGAGCTGGCCCGCGAGGACACCACCCGGGAGGACCCCGAGCCGGTCGAGCTCGGCGATATCGTGACGGCTGCGATCAATCGTGTACGCATCAGGGCGCCCGGGCTCACGTTCGAGGCGACGCTGTCCCCGGTCACGGTGACCGGCCGACCCGGTGAGCTGGAGCGGATGGTCGTCAACGTGCTGGACAACGCGGCCAAGTGGAGCCCGCCCGGCGCGGCGGTGGCGGTCGCGCTGACGCCGGACGGTGTGCTGACCGTGTCGGACAGCGGCCCGGGGATCGCCCCCGACGACCTGCCGCACGTCTTCGACCGTTTCTACCGGGCGGCGGCGGCCCGGTCGATGCCCGGGTCGGGTCTGGGCCTGGCGATCGTCGCCCAGACCGCCGCCCAGCACGGCGGCACGGTCACGGCCGGACCGAACTCCCCGCACGGCACCACGGTGACGATCCGCCTGCCGGTGACCGACCATCCGGCCGGGGCCGGGCCGTCGTAGGCCCGGCGCCGCGGGCCGGGCGGCGCGGGGCGGGGCGGCGCGGGGTGAGCAGCGCGAGGGCGTGGCCGGCGGCCGCGAGCCGGGTGCCTTAGCCGCGCCCGCCGCGAGCCGGGTGCCTTAGCCGCGCCCACCGGAGGCCGGGCCGCCGTAGGCCCGGCGCCGCGGGCGAGCCGGGCGCGTCAGGCTGGGCCGCCCAATTGGTCGATCGAGCGGAGGGCCTCGATGACGCTGGCGATGTGGTCGCGCATGGCCTCCTCGGCCACCTTGGGGTCGCCGTCGCGGATGGCGGTGATGATGCGTTCGTGCTGGGGCAGCGACTGCTGGGGGCGGCCGGGCAGCAGCGACAGCACGAACTGGTGCCGCACCAGCTGGCCGCGCAGCGTGCCGACGATGCGGTCGGCGGTGCGGTGGCCGGCGATCTCGCGGATCAGCGCGTGCAGGCGCTGGTTGAGGTCGCTGTACCGGCGGTACTCCCCGGACTCGACCGCTCGGCGCATGAGCAACGCGATCTCGTCTAGCTCGGAGGCACGCTCGGTGTCGATCCGCTCGGCGGCCCGGGCCGCGATCAGGCCCTCGACCACCATGCGCACCTCGGTGATCTCGACGGCCTCGTCGAGCGACACCTTGCGCACCTGGGCACCCCGGTTGCGCTGCGTCTCGACGAGGCCCTCGGCCGACAGGTCCTGCAGGGCGGCCCGGACGTTGAACCGGCTCGCCGCGAACCGGGTCATCAACTGCGCCTCGACGAGCCGCTCGCCCGGCAGGAACTCGCCCCGGAGAATCGCGCCGCGCAGGGCGTCGCTCACGTGCCGACGGTCATTGTCGCGCTCTGCCGCCATTGATATTCGCTGTCCCTGTGCTCGCCCCAGATCAGTGCGCGCAACAATACCGCCCGCCCGCCTTGCCTCTTCAGGTGTTCGTTGCTTAGCTTAGCCTCGCCTAAATCTTGGAACGTGAGGTCCGCATGCGCGAGGTGACGTCGGGAATCGCCGCGAAGGTGATCGCGGCTGGGCCTCCGCCGGCGCCGATCCTGACGCCGCCCTGGACGATCCGCCCGCTCACCGCGCACGGGGACGATTCCGAGCTGGTCAGCCGGTGGATGAACGAGCCGCACGTGGCCCCGTTCTGGGAGCAGGCGTGGCCGCCCGCGCGGTGGGCGGAGACGCTCGCCGCGCAGCTGGCCGGCGACTGCACCCGGCCGTACCTGGTGTCGCACGAGGACAGGCCGCTGGCGTACCTCGAGGTCTACCGGACCCCGCGGGACGTGGTCGGCCGGCACTACGACGCCGACCCGTACGACCTGGGCATTCACCTCGCGATCGGCGAGTTGGACGACACCGGCCGGGGACTCGGGCGGGCACTGGTGACGGCGGTCGCGCTCGGGCTCTCGGCCGCGGATCCACGCGTACGGAAAGTGTTGGCCGATCCCGATGAGCGGCACCGGATCGCGCGGCGGATGTTCGACGCGGCCGGATTGGCGTCGCTGGGGGTGCGCGATCTCGGTCACAAGCGCGCGGCCCTGGTGTTCTACGACCTGTCGGACCGGCGTCCACAGTAGCCACGGATTGCGTATGCTCGATGCATCCAGCGTGACCGACCTGGTCGCCCGCCCCGAGGGGATCACCGCCGTGGTCGAACACCTGCCTCCGGGTACGCGCACCACCGTGGGCGACGATCGGTGATCGGTGACCTGCTGCCACCGGGGGTGGCCTGGGCGGAACGCTTCGGCGACGACGTGCCCGAGGAACTGTTCCCGCAGGAGGAGGAGGCGGTTGCCCGGGCCGTTCCCAAGCGGCGGCGGGAATTCGCCACCGGGCGTTGGCTGGCCCGCGAGGCGCTGGGCGAGCTCGGTCTGCCCCGGTCGCCGATCGTGCCCGGGGAACGGGGTGCGCCCGGCTGGCCGCCCGGAATCGTCGGATCGATCACCCATTGCGACGGCTACCGGGCGGCGGCCGTCGCGCTCGACCACGGGTTCCTGACCGTCGCCATCGATGCCGAGCCCGACCTGCCGCTGCCCTTCGGCGTGCGCGACGCCATCGCCCGGCGTGAGGAGGTCGGCCAGCTCTCCCGCTCGGGGCTCAACTGGGATCGCCTGCTGTTCTGTGCGAAGGAGGCCGTGTACAAGGCGTGGTTCCCGCTCGCCCGCACCTGGCTCGACTTCTCCGAGGCGCGCGTCACGCTCCGCCCGGACGGCACCTTCGGCGCCACGATCCTGATCGACGGCCCGCTGGACCGGCTCGACGGCCGCTGGCTGAGCGCGAACGGCCTGCTGCTCGCCGCCATCGCCCTACCGGCCGCGCCCCACCGGGAGCACTGACGGCGGGTGGCCCGCCGAGAGCACTGACCGCGGGCCGTCCCCGGGTGCAAGCGCGCCGCAACAAAAGTGGCCGCGGCGATGTAAGCGTCGTCTCAGCAACAGCCGTCTCAGCAACAGCCCGGCATGACCGATATGACGATAGTGCCGGAACAGCTTTTCCTGCTCGGCAACCTGGTGATCATGGTGGCCTATGCGGCGATCATGGTGGCGATCGTCGTGCCCGTCTACCGGGCCGGGCAGCTGCGCAGCAACAAGCTGGCCGGGGCCACCGCGCTGATCTTCTTCAGCTGCGCGGTGGGGCACGGCCTGCATGCCCTCATGACCTACAAGGCCATTGTCGCGGCCAGCGCGATCGGCGTCGCCCACGAGCACCACGAGGCGGCCGGCTGGTCCTGGCCCTCCGCCGTCTGGGACCTGTTCACGGCGGCCGTCGGCGTCTACTACTGGACCCTGCGCCGCGGCTACGGCGTACTGCTGGGCGGCGGTGTGATCTTTGTGGCGCCGGGCATGCAGAACCAGCTCGACGCGGCCGACGCCCGGGAGCGGGCGGCCCGCGACGTCGCCGAGAGCCACCGGGCCACGCTCGCCGCGGTCGCCGAGCACACCGACGCGGCCATCCTCGGCGTCGACCTGGAGGGCAGGGTGACCGCCTGGAACAGCGGCGCCGAGGCGATCTTCGGCTGGCGGGCCGACGAGATGATCGGCCGGCCCGTCTCGGTCATCAGCGACGAGGCCGGGGCCGCGGAGCAGAAGGAGATCCTCGCCCGGATCGGCAACGGCCAGCGCAGTGTCGTCTACGAGGCGCGGCGCGTTCGCAAGGACGGCTCGGCCGTCGAGCTGTCGGTCAACCTGGCCGCGATCCGGGACTCGACCGGCGCGATCGTCGGCAGCTCGGTCGTGGCCCGCGACATCGGCGCCGCCAAGGAGGCCGCCGACCGGCAGCGCGCGCTTGAGGAGCGCACGCACCAGGCGCAACGAATGGAGAGCCTCGGCAAGCTGGCCGGTGGCATCGCGCACGACTTCAACAACATCCTCGCCATCATCGTGAACTACACCGAGTTCGCGACCGAGGCGAGCGCCGCCAGCGACGAGGTGCGCGCCGACCTCGCGCACGTGCGCACGGCCGCCGACCGGGCCATGAACCTCACCCGGCAGCTGCTGACCTTCACCCGCGGCGACACCATCCAGCCGCAGGACATCGACCTGAACGGGGCGATCGCCGAGGTGCGGGCGATGCTGGAGCGCACGATCGGCGAGGACATCGCGATGTTCGCCCGGCCGGCCGAGCGGCCGCTGGTCGTGCACGGCGACCCCGGCCAGCTGCAGCAGGTGCTGCTCAACCTGGCGATCAACGCCCGGGACGCGATGCCCGACGGCGGCACGCTGGTGATCGAGGCGGACGAGGCCCAGCTGGACGGCGACGAGCTGAACATGCAGCCCGCGGTGGCGGCCGGCCGTTACGCCCGGCTGCAGGTGAGCGACACGGGCGAGGGCATGTCGGCCGAGGTGGCGGCCCACATCTTCGAGCCGTTCTACACCACCAAACCCCAGGGCAAGGGTACGGGGCTGGGACTGGCCACGGTCTACGGCATCGTCACCGACGGCGGGGGCAGCGTCAACGTCTTCTCCGAGCTCGGCGTGGGCACGACGTTCCGCATCTACCTGCCGCTCGCCTGCGCCCCGGCCGGAGTCGCGGTGCCGGTCGCCCGCACCGCCGCGCCGCCGGACGGGGACGGCCGGACCGTGCTGGTCGTCGAGGACGAGGCGGTGCTGGCCCGGGTCGTCGGCCGCATCCTCACCGGGGCGGGCTACCGGGTCCTGGCCGCGGGGACGGGCGCCGAGGCGTACGCCATCTTCAAGGAGAAGGGGTGCGACGCGCTGCTGACCGACGTGATCATGCCGGAGATGTCGGGCCCGCGGCTCGCGGAGCTGATTCACGAGCGGGCGCCGGGCCTGCCGGTGCTCTACATGTCGGGCTACAGCAACGGCCTGCTCGGCACGACCCGAGTGCTCGACGAGGAGTTTCCGCTGCTGGAGAAGCCGTTCACGGCCGGGGAGCTGCTGCACCGGATGCACGAGACGCTCACGGCGTCGGAACCGGCACCCTCCCGGCAGAGCGAGCCGGCCTAGAGGTCGCGGCCCATCTGATCTTCGGCCGACAGGTGCTCCACGGTGATGCCGGTGTCGGTGAACGTGCGGGTCACGACGCCGGACGTGTACACCCAGAGGATCCGCAGCGGCTCATCCCCGACATTCCGGAAGAGGTGCGGGATGGGGGACGGGATGTAGGTCGTGTCGTACCGGGACAGCGGCGTCACCGTGCCCTCGACCAGCACCTCCGCGAACCCGTCCAGGATCGTCACGTGCTCGTCGCAGTTGTGCGAGTGCATCGGGGCGCCGGTGCCGACCGGATAGACGCTGATCCCGCTGGTGATCTTGTTTTCGCCGCCGGCCGCGGTCGTGGTGATCAGCGGGGTGGTGACGATCGCGCCGCCGCGGTCGAGCACCTTCACGTCGGCGGACTTGATGATCACGGTCATGGGTCGAGCCTAGGGCGAACGGCGATACGTGGACTGCAGCCTTACCTTGCGCCCGACGCCGTTGGGCCTCCGCGGCGAGAGCGTTACGTTCTCGCCAAACCAGGAGGCGAGACAAGCGATGAGACTTCCCGTCATCAAGCCGGACGAGATGACCGCACGGCAGCAGGAGATCGCGGCCCGGATCGCGGGCCGGCGCGGCGCCGTTCGCGGACCGTTCCAGGTCTGGCTGAACAGCCCGGAACTGTGCGAGCGCGTCGAGGCGCTCGGCGCCTTCCTGCGCTGGGAGTCCTCGCTGCCCCTGCGGCTGCGCGAGTTGTCCCTGCTCCTGGCGGCCCGGCATTTCGACGCGCAGTACTCGTGGAACGCGCACGTCGCCAAATGCGTCGAGGAGGGAATTCCGCAGGCGGCGATCGACGCCATCGCCCGCAACGAGGTCCCGCGGTTCGACAATCTCGAGGACGACGCCTTCTATCGGTTCTGTCATGAATTGCTGGAGGAGCACTTTGTCACCGACGAGACTTTCGCCGGCGCCTTGAAGTTCTTCGGCCCGCAGGGATTGGTCGACACGGTCGGCTCGCTCGGCAATTTCTCTATGCTCGGGATGTGCCTGAACGCGTTCCAGGTCGACCTTCAGGCGGGCAAAGAACCCCCCTTCCCCGATGTCAAGGGCTACGCAAGGATTGTTGACAATCAGGTTAACGACGTAACATCCGAGCGTGCGTGACGGGCGTCGCGCGCGCCCGGCAGGAGGATCCATGGACCGCGTTCTCGTCATGCGCAGCTTCGTCACCGTCGCCAAGGTGGGCAGCTTCTCGGGGGCCGCCAAACAGCTGGGCACGTCGGGCTCGCTCATCTCCCGGCACGTCGCGGACCTGGAAAAACAATTGGGTGTACGCCTGGTCAACCGCACGGCCAGGTCGGTGAGCCTGACCGAGCCCGGCCAGCGCTACAGCGAGTTCGCGAACCGCATCCTCGACGAGATCGACGACGAGGACGCCAAGATCGCGCAGCTGCACGACCGCCCGGAGGGCCCGCTCTCGATCATCTGCCCCAAATGGATCGGCAGTCTCGACCTCGGCGACGCGATCGCCGCGTTCTCGGTGGCGCACCCCAAGATCGCCGTACGGTTCGAGCTCGGCGGGATGTCCGACCGCACCTACGACTTCCTCGACTCGGGCTTCGACATCGCGTTCCACACCCGTGACCTGCGCGATTCGAGCGTGCGGCTGAAGCGGATCGCGTCGCTGCCGTTCGTGCTGTGTGCCTCCGAGGGCTACATCGAGCGCTGCGGCCTGCTCACCGACCCCAACGACCTCTCCGACCACGACTGCCTCGTGCACACCAACGACCCGGTCTGGCGGATCGGGCACGGCCACGAGAGCACCCTGCACAAGATCCGGAATGTGGCGTTCAGCTCGAACTCGTACATCGCGCTGCAGAAGGCGGCGGTGCACGGCCGCGGCATCGCGCTGCTACCGGTCCGGCCGGCGTACGACGATCTGATGAACGGCACGCTCAAGGTGCTGCTGCCCGAGCTGCCCGTCCCGAGCCGCTCGCTGTACGCCATCTACGGCCCCGCGCAGCAGGCCCCGCGCAAGGTCGAGGTCTTCCTGAGTTTCCTCACCGAATGGTTCTCGGCCAACCCGATCCCGGCCTTCGATCGTGCATCTTAGCTTGCGTTTTCGGAACGGTTTGGCGGCGCTTGCCGCCCATAGGATCGGTAAGGCCTTCGGCGAAACAAGGGGTGGCTGCGGAAATGGGAATCCAGCGCATCGAGTCGGTGATCTACAGCGTAGATGACCTGGACACCTGCGCGCGCTTCTTCACCGATCTCGGGCTGGCGCCGCGGGAGCGCGGCCCGGAGCACGCGGTCTTCGCGACGCTGATCGGCCAGACGCTGCACCTGCGCACCGGCGCCGCGACCGAGGGCCTCCCGCCGTCGGTCGAGCCGGGCAACAACACGATCCGCGAGGTCGTCTGGGGCGCCGAGACCGAGGAGGATCTGGCCGGCTTCGTCGCCGCGGTCGGCGCCGACCGCGAGGTGACCCGGGACGATGACGGCGTCTTCCACAGCGTCGACGAGACCGGCTTCGGCGTCGGGCTGACCGTGGCCGGCCCCTCGGGATATGAGCCGGCCGGACAACGAGCGGCGAACACGACCGGCCACGTCAGCCGGTGGAACGAGGCGCTGCACAGTGTCGGCGAGGTGCGCCCGCTGCGCATGTGTCACGTCGCGCTGAACATCCCGAAGGCCGGCCGGGAGGAGGCGGTCGCGTTCTACGTCGACCGGCTCGGCTTCATCCCGACCGACATCGTCAAGCCGATGGGCGTCTTCATGCGCGTGCCCGGCGACGCCGACCAGCACAACTTCCTGCTCTGCCACCGGCCCGACAAGGCGAGCGTCAACCACGTCTCGTTCGAGGTCCCCGGCTTCGACGACGTGATCGAGGGCGGTAACGCCATGATCGAGAAGGGCTGGCAGGAGGCGCGGCGGCTGGGCCGGCACACGGTCGGCTCGAACGTCTTCCGCTTCGTGCACTCGCCCGCGGGCGGCCGGGTCGAGCTCGCCGCCGACATGGACCGGGTCGACGACACCTATGGCCCGAACGTGCACGAGACCGCCCCGCCGCACCACATCTGGACTCTGCGCACGTCGCGCGACGCCTAGGAGGCAACGTGTATCCCGAGCTTGGTCTCTACATCGACGGCCAATGGCGCCCAGGTGGCAGCGGCCTCACCGCGCCCGTGCTCAATCCCGCCACCGAGGAGGTCCTCGGCCAGGTGCCGCTGGCCACCATCGCTGATCTTGACGACGCGATCGTGGGGGCTCGAAAAGGCTTCGAGACCTGGCGGGCCATCCCGATCGCCGACCGGGTCGCGATCCTGCACAAGGCGGCCGACATCCTGACGAGCCGGGCCGACCGGGTCGGCCGGGTCATGACGCTCGAGCAGGGCAAGCCGTTCAGGGAGGCCCGCGGCGAGGCGCTGCGGGTGGCGAACGCGCTGCGCTGGGACGCCGACGACGCCCGCCGCGCGTACGGCCGGATCATCCCGTCCGCCGACGACACCGTGCTGTCGGTGCGGCACGAGCCGGTCGGCGTCGTCGCCGCCTTCACGCCATGGAACTTCCCGGCCGGCTCGCCGATGCGCAAGATCGCCGCCGCGCTGAGCGCCGGCTGCTCGATCGTCGTCAAGGCCTCCGAGGAGACCCCGGGCACCGCGGTCGAGCTGGTCGGCTGCTTCGCCGAGGCGGGTGTCCCGGCCGGCGTGCTCAACCTGGTCTTCGGCGAGCCGGCCGAGGTCTCGAAGCACCTGATCGCCTCGCCGGCCACCCGGCTGGTCGCGTTCACCGGCTCGATCCCGGTCGGCAAGCTGCTCGCCGCCCAGGCCGGCGCCGAGATGAAGCCCTGCCTCATGGAGCTCGGCGGGCACGCCCCGGTGATCGTCTGCGCCGACGCCGACCCGGTCGCCGCCGCGCGCAAGGCCGCGTTCGCCAAGTTCGTCAACGCCGGCCAGGTCTGCACGTCGCCCAGCCGCTTCCTGGTCCACGAGGACGTGTACGACGAGTTCGTCACCGAGTTCGTGGCCGCCGCCGACCGCGTGGTGGTGGGCGACGGGCTCGAGGAGGGGGTCACGATGGGCCCGCTCGCCAACCCGCGCCGGCTCAAGGCCATGGAGGAGTTCGTCGCCGACGCGGTCAGCAAGGGCGCGACGCTCGTGCGCGGCGGCGAGCGGCTCGACCGGGCCGGGTTCTTCTTCGCGCCGACCGTGCTCACCGACGTGCCGGCCGACGCGCAGGTCATGCGGGACGAGCCGTTCGGCCCGATCGCCCCGATCGTCCCGTTCAACGACCTCGACCGGGCCCTCACGATCGCCAACGAGCTGCCGTACGGCCTGGCCGCGTACGGCTTCACCCGCTCGTCGAAGACCGCCGAGAAGCTGATCCGCGGCCTCGAGGCCGGCATCCTGTCGATCAACCACTGCGGCGGCTCGGTCCACGAGGCGCCGAGCGGCGGCGTCAAGCAGTCCGGGTACGGCAAAGAGGGTGGCCCCGAGGGACTCGAGGGCTACCTGATCACCAAGCGCGTCTCGCACCTGCTGGTGGACTGATGAGGTACTGCCGCATCGAGCACGTCGGCGGCCCGGCGTGGGGCCTGATCGACGGCGAGGTGATCCGCCTGATGGACGGCTCCCCGCTGGACAACGGCCTGCCGGGCAAAACGGAAATCGCCCTCGAAAAGGCGATTTTCCTCCCGCCGATTGTCCCGCCCGTCTTCTACGCCGTCGGCCTGAATTACCGCGGCCACGTCGAGCATGCCCTCGCCACCGGCTACCGGGCCGCGAAACTGCCCGACCGTCCCGAGGTCGGCTACCGGGCGAACAACGCGCTGACCGGCCACCGCTCGCCGATCGTCCGGCCGGCCGGGGTCCACGGTCGCTTCGAGGCCGAACCTGAGGTTGTGGCCGTCATCGCGCGTACGGTCAAGAACTGCTCTTGGGGTGAAGCGCGAGAATCGGTCTTCGGCTGGACCATCGGCAACGACGTCAGCGCCCGCGAATGGCAGAACGCCGACCGGACCTTCTGGCGGAGCAAGAACGCCGACACGTTCAAGCCGATGGGCCCCTGGATCGAGACCGATGTCGATCCCCTCGCGCAGACCACCACCGTGCGGGTCGACGGCGAGGTGAAGGCGGAGTTCGCGACCGGGGCGATGATCTTCGACCCGTACGAGTACATCGTCGAGACCACGAAGTACATCACCCTGCACCCCGGCGATGTGCTGTGGATGGGCGCCGACGCGTCCGTGCCGATGGAGCCCGGCAACGTCGTGGACATCGAGATCAGCGGGATCGGCGTGCTGTCGAATCCGGTACTAGCAGAGGACTGAATATGACCGACTCGGACGTGAGCAACAAGCCGAAGTACATCCACCACGTGAACTTCCCGACGACCGACCCCGAGCGCACCAAGGAGTGGTACACGAAGGTCTTCGGTCTCAAGGCCATCACGCCCAAGAGCAACACCAAGGTCGTGCTGATGACCCGCGGGAACTTCGACCTGCACTTCACCCCGGTCGAGGAGATGGACCGGATGGCGCCGTACCACTTCGCCATCGAGGTGGAGGACTGGGACGGCTTCCTCGCCCACCTCAAGGAGCTCGGGATCCGGCACACCCGGCCGGTCGAGCGCCCGGAGAACCAGTCGAAGTTCTGCTACATCCACGACCCCGACCACACGATGATCGAGCTGGTCTATCACGGCAAGCGCCCTGCCTGATCCTTTCGAAGGAGAAACACTCATGGCGTTTGCCAACTCCGACGGCGTTTCCATCTATTACGAGCGGCACGGCGACGGTCCCGCCGTGCTGTTCGTGCACGGCTCGGGCGGGCATCACGCCGCGTGGTGGCAGCAGGTCGCCGATCTGCGGTCTCGCTTCACCGTGATCACCGTCGACCTGCGCGGCTTCGGCAAGTCCGACTCCTCGATGCCGGAGTTCGACGGCCAGGACTTCCCGGGCGACATCCTCGCGGTGCTCGACCAGGAGGACCTCACCGACGTGGTGCTGGTCGGCCAGTCGATCGGGGCGGTCGCCGCGCTGCGGGCCGGTCTGTCCCGGCCGTCGCGGGTCAGCGGGGTCGTGCTGGCCCACTCGCTCGGCGGCCTCGCCGACCCGGAGCTGTCGGAGCTGGTCGCCGCCGACCGCTCGGAGGCCGTGAAGCTGCCGGTGCTCGACCGCCTGCTGTCGAAGAGCTTCCAGGAGAACGAGCCGGCCAAAACCTTCCTTTTTCAGCAGATGGGTACGTTCAACGTCGCCAAGATGGCCGACCTGCGGAACCTGTCGACCGGCGGGCCGACCGTCGAGGAGGTCGTCGGCTCGGGCCTGGACGTCACGTTCCTGGCCGGCGAGAACGACGCCGTGCTCAGCGCCGCCACCGTCCGGCGGGCGCACGCGCTGGTCAAGGGCTCGCGCCTGGAGCTGATCCCGGACGCCCCGCACTCGATGTACTGGGAGCGGCCCGACCTCTTCAACGCCGCGATCGTCCGGGTGCGGGAGGCGATCTCCGCATGACGAAGCTGACCATGGCGGAGGCCGAGGCGCTGGTCGACGCGGCGCAGACGGCGGCGCGGGAGCTCGGCAAGGCCGTCAGCGTCGCGGTGGTCGACGACGGCGGGTTCCTGCTGGTCGTGAAGCGGCCCGACGGCGCCCGGCCGCTCACCCCGAACATCGCGATCGTCAAGGCGTACAGCGCCGCGGTCATGCAGCGCCCGACCAAGATGCTCAAGGGGTGGGCCGAGGGCAACCCGGGCTTCTTCGCCTCGCTGTCGACCATGGGCGCGCACCCGATCGTGGCGACCGAGGGCGGCGTGACGATCAAGCGGGACGGCGAGATCCTCGGCGGTCTCGGGGTGGCCGGCGGCACCGGCGACGAGGACCAGGAGATCGCCGACGAGGTGCTCGCGGCGCTCGGCTACGAGCTCGAGTTCCAGGCCTGGGGCGTACCGGGGAAACGGGGTTGAACGAGGCGGAGACCGCCGTGAAGCGGTCTCCGCCTTCCGTCAGGTCAGAACCTCGCCGAACAGAACGTCACGCTGGGTGAGGCGCGGCCGGACCGTGCCGAGAATGTGTTCCGCGAAGTGCTCGGATGCCGCATGTGCGTCAAATGCGGCGCGATCGGTGTACTGCTCGTAGAGAATGAAAGCGGGCTGCCCGGCCCCGTCCTCGGCGTGCACCTCGTAGGCGAGGTTCCCGGGCTCCCTCAGCGTGTGCTCACGCATCGTGAGCAGGGCTTCCCGGATGAGGGCGGCGTCCCGCGCCGCGCACCGGTAGTGCGCTATCACCGCATAGGGCACGAGATCCTCCAGAGGTTGTCGTTTCGCATTCGGCCCGGGAATTCCATCAGTTTCCGGCCCGCGCCTGGAGTGCGCCGGATGCAACCAATGCATGCCTCCAGGCCCATGGTTGGCCCCGATTAGGGTTCCTACTATTCGGCCTTGAATGCGCGACCCGAGGAGTGGTGATGTTCGTACGAACCATGGAGACTCTCGCCGGAGGGGAGTGGACCGGCGCCGAGACCTGGGTGGACGTGTTCGACCCGGTCGACGTCCGGCAGCCCGTGGTCCGGGTGCCCGCGCTCACGGCCGCACAGGTCGCCGGCATCTACGACGCCGCTTCGGACGGCTTTTCCGTCTGGAAGCGCACCCCGGCGCTGGAGCGCGCCGCAATCCTGGCCAAGGCCGCCTCGCTGCTGCGGGTGCGGGCCGCCGAGATCGCGCTCGGCGTGACGACCGAGAACGGCAAGACCCTCGCCGAGGCGCGCGGCGAGGTCGGGAAGGCCGCCGACTTCCTCGACTACTACGCCGGGCACGCCCGGGAGGCGTACGGATCGCTCGTGCACGACGTGCGCCCGGACACGCGTACGTCGTTCCACCGTGAGCCGATCGGCGTGGTCCTGGCGATCACCCCGTGGAACGACCCGCTGCTCACCCCGGCCCGCAAGCTCGCGCCCGCGCTCGCCGCCGGCAACGCGGTGGTGCTCAAGCCGGCGTCCGAGACCCCGACGAGCGGCCTCTACCTGGCCCGCGCGCTGCACGACGCCGGCCTGCCCGCCGGTGTGCTGAGCGTGGTCACCGGCCGCACCTCGGAGATCTCCGACGCGCTGCTGGACGACCCGCGGATCGCCGCGGTCACCTTCACCGGCAGCAACGAGGTCGGCGAGGCCCTGCGCGCCCGGATCGCCCCGCGCAACGTGCGCTTCCAGGCCGAGCTCGGCGGCAAGAACGCGTCGGTCGTGCTGGCCGGCGCCGACCTGCCGGCCGCCGCGGCCGCCGTGGTCGCCGCCTCGTTCGGTCAGGCCGGCCAGCGCTGCACCGCCACCAGCCGGGTGCTGGTCGAGCGGGGCGTCTACGACGCGTTCGTCGCCGAGCTGCGCGCCAGGGTCACCGCCCTGCGGCTGGGCCCCGGCCGGGACGCCGGGACCGTGGTCGGCCCGCTGGTCAGCCGCGGCCACCAGGACAGCGTGCTCGGCGACATCGCCACCGCCGTGAAGCAGGGCGCCCGGGTCGAGCTGGGCGGCGACGCCCCGGCCGGCGACCTCGCCCACGGCTGCTACGTGAACCCGACGGTGCTCGCCGACGTCACGACCGAGATGGACATCTGGCGGCACGAGGTGTTCGGCCCGGTGGTCGTGGTCCGCGCGGTCGACGGCCTGGACGAGGCGATCGATGCGGTCAACGACTCGAAGTACGGCCTGTCGGCGGCCGTGTTCAGCGACAGCCTCGCGGCGGCGTACCGGTTCGCGGAGGAGGTGGAGTGCGGCCAGATCGCGGTCAACACGACCACCTCGGGCTGGGACGTGCACCATCCGTTCGGCGGCTTCCGGGACTCCGGCTCGGCGTTCAAGGAGCAGGGTGTCGAGGCGCTGCACTTCTACACCCGGGTCAAGACCGTCGCGATCCACTTCGGGCGGTGACCGGGATGGCTGACGAGACGATCGGGATCATCGGCGCCGGCATCGTGGGGCTGGCCATCGGTCGGGAGCTCACCAAGCGGCGGCCGGGCGCGCGCATCGTGGTGGTCGAGAAGGAGGACCGGGTCGCGGTCCACCAGACCGGGCACAACTCGGGCGTCGTGCACGCCGGCATCTACTACAAGCCGGGCAGCCTCAAGGCGGTCCTCTGCACCCGCGGCAAGGCGATGCTGGAGGAGTACTGCGCCGAGCGCGGGCTGCCGTACGACGCGTGCGGCAAACTCGTGGTCGCGGTCAGCGCCGACGACGTGACCCGGCTCGACGCCCTGGCCGCCCGCGCCGGGGACAACGCGGTGCCGGGGCTGCGCCGGGTCGGCCCCGAGGAGATCCTCGAGATCGAACCGCACGGCACGGGGCTCGCCGCGCTCTACTCGCCGAAGACCGCGATCACCGACTACGTGAAGATCGCGTCGTCGTTCGCCGAGGACATCGTCGCGGCCGGGGGAGAGGTCCGGTTCAACTTCCCGGTCACGTCGGTTTTGCAGCGGGCCGGCGGGCTCACGTTGTCGTCGCCGGCCGGCGAGGTCGTGGTCGACCAGCTCATCGTCTGCGCGGGTATCCAGAGCGACCAGGTCGCGGGGCTGGCCGGGGATTCGGCCGAGCCCCGGATCATCCCGTTCCGGGGCGAATACATGCGGGTAAAGCCCGGCAAATCCGACATGGTTCGCGGGCTGATCTACCCGGTGCCCGACCCGCGCTACCCGTTCCTCGGCGTGCACTACACCCGCCGGGTCGACGGGACGCTCGAGGTGGGTCCGAACGCCGTCCTGGCCACCGCCCGCGAGGGCTATCGCCGCAGCGACGTCTCGTTCAAAGATCTGTGGGGCATCGCCACCTGGCCCGGCGCCTGGAAGATGGCCGGCCAGCACTGGCGCACCGGTATCCGGGAGATGTACGGCTCGGCGTCCAAGCGGGCGTACATGAAGGCGGCCCGCCGCTACGTCCCCGAGATCGGCGTGCACGACGTCGAGCGGGCCGGAGCGGGCGTGCGGGCCCAGGCCCTCGACCGCGACGGGAGCCTCGTCGACGACTTCCGCATCCACCGGATGGGAGTCGTCACCGCGATCCGCAACGCGCCGTCGCCCGCGGCCACCTCGAGCATGGCCATCGCCGAGCACGTTCTCGACGTCATCGAGGGGAAGTCGGCGGGCTGACGAATCACACGTTTCCTGCAACAACCGCTTGCGCGCCAGGGACTTAGCAGAGGTCGCTCCCAGCTCTAGCGTCAATGCCACCCCGGCAGGCAGGCCGGCAGAGGAAGGAAAAAGCCCATGTTCGTTGTCGACTCCCAGGTGCACATCTGGAAGGAGGAGACCCCGGACCGTCCGTGGGTCCCCGGAGCCCGCGAGCGCATCCGCCTCAACGGCCACCGCGAGGACCCGTTCAGCTACGAGGAATGCCTCGCGCTGATGGACGAGGCCGGCGTCAATCGGGCTCTCATCCTTCCGCCGTCCTGGGAGGGCGACCGGATCGACTACGCGCTGGAGGCCTGCGAGGCGTACCCGGAGCGCTTCGGGATCATGGCGCGCATCCCGCAGAACAAGCCCGGCGAGGGCAAGGCGATGCTCAAGGACTTCGCGCAGAACCCGTACGTGAAGGGCACCCGGCTCACCTTCCACCGTCCGATCGACCGCAACTGGATGATCGACGGCACCAACGACTGGTACTGGCCCATCGCCGAGGAGCTGAACATCCCGACGATGGTGCACGCGCCGATCTGGAAGGCCGAGCTGGGTGCCATTGCCGAGCGCCACCGCGGGCTGAAGATCATCATCGACCACATGGGAATCATGGCCCGCTGCGTGGACGACGCGATCGGCTACTGGGTGCAGGAGACCGCCGACCTGCACAGGCACCCGAACATCTACGTGAAGGTCTCGGCCATCCCCGGGTACTCGACCCAGCCCTTCCCCAACCTCAACATCGAGAAGTACGTCCGGGAGATGGTCGACAAGATGGGCCCGGAACGCTGCTTCTGGGGCACCGACATCACCCGGCTGCTCGGTCACGGGCTCAGCTACGTGGAGACCATCGAGCAGTTCACCAAGCACTTCGACTTCACCGCCGAGGAGCTTGAGTGGATCATGGGCCGGGGCATCTGCGAGTGCCTCGACTGGCCGATCACGGACCCGTCCAAGTGACTGCCCGGACCGACGGGGGCGACGCCGTCATCAGCGCCTTCCTCGCGGCGGGCGCGGACTACATCTTCTCCTCGCCCGGCTCCGAGTGGGCCCCGGTCTGGGAGTCGATCGCCCGGCGCCATCGCGACGGCGAGCCCTGCCCGCGCTACCTCGACCTGACCCACGAGACCGTCGCGGTGGGCATGGCGACCGGGTACGGGCTGGTCACCCGGCGCGGCCAGGGAGTGCTGCTGCACGCCGGGCCCGGACTGCTGCAGGGCTCGGTCGCGGTGCACGGCGCGCTGCTCGCGGGCGTGCCGATGGTGGTCGCGTCGTCGGAGTCCACGACGTACGGCGACGGGCCCGGCCCCGACCCGGGCGGCCAGTGGTACCGGAACCTCTCGGTGGTCGGCGGCCCGCACGTGCTGGCGGCGCCGTTCACCAAGTGGAGCAACCAGGCCGCTAGCGTGCACACGCTGCCGGCGATGGTGACCCGTTCCTTCGAGATGGCGGCCCATGCTCCGGCCGGCCCGGTCTACCTGAACATCCCGCTCGAGGTGCTGCTGGATCCGTGGGAGGAGCGGCCGGTCCACCCGGTCGTGCCGCGCGGTACCACGGTCAGCGCCCCGGCCGAGATCGCGGCGGTCGCGGGTCTCCTCCGGGGCGCGGAGAACCCCGTCATCGTCACCGAGACCGTCGGCCGGGAGGAGGGCGGCCTTGCAGCCCTGGTCGAGTTCGCTTCGGCGTACCGAATCCCGGTGGTGGAGCCCAACTCGGCGGTCTGCGTGAACTTCCCGCGCGACCACGAGCTGCACGCGGGCGGCGACCTCGAGCCGTGGGTCGACACCGCCGACCTCATCGTGCTGGTCAACTGCCGGGCGCCGTTCTACCCGCCGAGCCGCAAGCCGGCGCGCGCCAGGATCGTCGTGATCGACGACGTGCCGCAGCGTCCGCACATCGTCTACCAGGTGTTGCGCGCCGACGCGTACCTGGAAGGGGGTGTGACCGCGACGCTGCGCGAGCTGGCCGCCCAGGCCGGCCCGGCACCCAGCCGTTCCTATGTGTCACAGGAACCTTCCGCCGTCCGCGCGGCCGAGGAAAAGGCGACGGGGCTCGACCCGGTGCTGGTCACGGCCACCCTCCGGGAGCTGGCCGGCGACGACTCGATCGTGGTGGACGAGACCATCACGCACAGCCGGGTCGTCCAGCGCCACCTGCGCCGCACCGCCCCGGACTCGTACTTCTACGTGCAGGGCGGGCTCGGGCAGGGCATCGCGGTCGCATTGGGCGTGAAGCTGGCCGCCCCGGACCGGACCGTCGTGCTCACCATCGGCGACGGCGCGTTCCTCTACAACCCGGTCATCCCGTCGCTGGAGGCCGCGAAGGCGAACGGGCTGCCGCTGCTGATCCTGATCTACAACAACCACGAGTATCGCTCGATGAAGATGAACCACCTGCGCTTCTACCCGCGGGGCGCGGCGGTGGAGACCGGCGAGTTCCTCGGCAACGACCTGAGCGGCCAGCCGTCGCTCGCGGCCTTCGCCGAGCCGTTCGGCATGCACGGCGAGACCGTCTTCGGGTCCGAGGAGTTACGGCCGGCTCTCGAGCGGGCGCTCAAGTCCGTGCGCACCGGCACCACCGCGATCGTCAACGTCCGCGTGTCCCGCTAGTTCGCTTGTTTTGGGAGCAGCATCCATGCCCGTCGTGATTCCGGCCGGCGAGCTGGGCGAGTTCGTCACCGCCCTGCTCGGCACCGCCGTCCCCAACCCCGACCACGCCCGCACGATCAGCGACGTGCTGCTCTGGGCCAGCCTGCGCGGCGTCGACTCGCACGGCGTCGCCCGCGTCCCCCGCTACCTGGAGCTGCTCGACTCGGGCGAGGCCAACGCCACCCCCGAGATGACCTTCTCCGCCGGGCCGTCGGGCGTGACCGTGCTGGACGCCGACCGCGCGCCCGGCCCGGTGGCGCTGACCGCCGCGGCCCAGGAGGCGGTGCGCCGGGCCCGGGCCGTCGGCATCGGCGCGGTCGGCGTGCGCCGCACCGTGCACACCGGGGCGATCGGCTACTACACGTCGCGGATCGCCGATCAGGGCCTGGTCGGCATCGCCTTCGTGGCCGGCATGCCGAACATGAGCTACCCCGGCGTCACCGGCGCCGCCGTCGCCACCAGCCCGTTGTCGATCGCCGTCCCGACCTCGGGCTCGCCGGCGGTCCTGCTCGACATGGCGACGGCCGGCATCGCGCTCGGGAAGATCGCCCAGTACCGCAACGCCGGCAAGACGCTGCCCTCCGGCGTGGCGGCGACCGCGGACGGCACCCCGACGACCGACCCCGCGCTGGCCAAGATACCGTTGCCGCTGGGCGGGGCGAAGGGCGCCGGCATGTCGCTGGTCTTCGAGCTGATCACCAGCGTGCTGGTCGGCGCGCCGATCGTCTCCTCGTTCCACTCCGACGACCCGCAGGGGCGCGTGCACCGGCAGAACGCGCTGATCGTCGCGCTCGACCCGGCGGCTTTCGGCGACCCGGCCGTGTTCACCGCGCAGGTCTCGTCGACGCTGGCCGCGCTCCAGAGCCTGCCGAAGGCCGACCCCGACACCGAGATCCGCTACCCGGGCGAGAACAGTGCGGCGATCGCCGAGTCGCGGGCGGCCAAGGGCATTCCGGTGGGTCCGAAGGTGTGGGGCGAGCTCGAGGTGGCGGCCGGGAAACTGGGCGTCGCGCTTCCGACGCCGGTGTGATCTCCACGCGGCCGGCCGCGGTTCTGAGTATCGGTCGATCCGGCCGGCGTCGCTCCCGGGGGGATCCACGCCGGCCGGGCCGATCGGGTCAGGCGCGGTTGAGGCGGACGACGACGGCGGTGCGGGAGTAGGAGACCGTGGCCTTGAAGCCGGCCGGGGCGACCACCGACGCGAAGCGGCCCTGCACGCGGCGGGCGCGCAGAACGGTCAGGTCGCGGCCGATGTCGCCGGTGACGGTCAGGGTGCCGCCGAGGACCGCGTCGCCGCAGATCTCGAGCAGGTCGCCGCGGCAGCGCGACGGCACATCCACCGAGAGCGTGCCGGCGTTCTGGCGGTATTCACCGCCCACCCGCAGCGCGTCGCCCACCAGGAGCGTGCCGCCGGTGACGGCCACGTCGCCGGTGCCGAGTGCGCGCGAGGACGACGCGACCAGCGTGCCGGCCGCGACCGTCGTGCCGCCTCGGTAGGCGTTGTCGCCGGTCAGGGTCAGGGCGCCGGTGCCCGTCTTCACCAGGCCGCCGCGGCCGGAGATGTCGTTGCGCCACGTGTCGGCGGCGGCGAAACCACCGGCGGCGGCGTCCAGCGAGACGACCACGTCCCGGTCGAAGGCGCCGTAACCGTCCGCGGCGGCGAACAGGTTGAGGCGACCCCAGTTCTCCGGGCCGTCGAGCAGCGGCCAGCCGGCGCCGACGGCGGTCGTGCGGAGCACCTCGCGGCGCTGGCGGGCGGTGAGGTAGGGCTGGCGGGTCTCGAGCAGCACCTCGGCGCCGTCCGGCACGACCATCGGGGCGGTCGAGCGGCCGCGGGGGAGACCATAGGTGAGCTTCGGCGTGACGATGCGCTCGTTGGCGGCCCGATCGGCGCCGCTCCGCGCGAACCCGACCAGATCGGCTCCGGTCCGAGCGGTGAAGTACGCGAGGGCCTGAGCGCGCGCGGCGGCCTTGAGGGTGGCGTTCGCCGGGTCGTTGAGGATCGCGGCGGCCAGCGCGGTCGCGAGGATCCGGCCGCCGATGACGTCGACCGGGGAGTGCATGCCGGCGACGATCCGGGTCTCGGCGAGGTCGAAGGCGGCGGTCACCAGCTCCTGGAAGCGCTCCGGCACGGCGTACGCGAAAGCCAGCGCGGCCAGGTGGAAAGCGTTGGTGTGCCCGCTGGGGAAACCACCGTCGGAGGCTGGCGTGGTGCTGCGCTGGCGTAGCAGCTGCGGCACCACCGTGACCGGCGAGTCGTAGACCGGGAAGCCGAGCGGGTCGACCGTCCCGGCGTCGGCGACCACGCTGTCCTCGTTCATCCGCCACGGGCGCGGGTACTGGTAGGCGGCCTTGCTCGGGTTGCCCGAGGAGAACGAGCCGCGCACGGTGTTGACGAGCGTGACGACCTGGCCGAGCGCCGAGGTGGGGGAGCCGGCGCCGAGGGCCGAGCCGGCGGGCGCGTCGGCCGGGACGACGTCGTCGATCGTGGTGGCGGGGGTGCCGGTGGGGGCCGAGGTGATCGAGGTGACGGCGAGCGCGCCGGCCTTGTAGAGCGGCGCGAGCGGGCCGAGGCCGGAGATCGCGGCGTACGACTGGTTCTGCCGGTCCTGGATGAAGGCGCGCGCCTCGTCGGCGGCGCTCCGGGTGCGGCTGATCCGGGCGGCGTAGCGCATGCTCGCCCGCAGCGCCGGGGCGTCGAGGACGGTGCCGGTGTTCCAGGCCGTGCCGGTCTGCCAGAGGCGCTGCATGCCGGAGAGGGCGCGGACCGCCGCGTTGGTGTCGACCGTCAGGTTCGCGGCAGTATTAGTCTGATAAGTCGAGATAAAGGTGGGCGAGGCGGACGCTAAGGCCGGAAGCCCGCGCATCAAGGCCGGCCCCGCCATTACGCGGCCGAGGCGGCGACCGTGGCGCGAAGCAGCGCCCGGCGGCTCAGGGTAGAAGAGATCACAAAACCGGATGCTCGGTGAACGACAAGAACCACCGGTGAATCCCGCCCGAACGCGATCTTTTTTCACCTATGAGTATTACCGCGCGCGTTCCATCGATGACCGTGAAAACCTACTGTCCGGTACATGAGTCGGATTACGGCCGGACTGGCCGCAGTCGTCACCGTGGGCGCGGTCCTCGTCGCGACGCCCCACGCCGCCCTCGCCGCGAGCGGCACCTTCACCGCCCTCACCTACAACGTCGCCGGGCTCCCCGAGGGCCTGTCCAGCGCGCCCACCCCGCGCGACACGGCGACCACCGCGATTGGTCAGCGCCTCGGACCATTCGACCTCGTGCACGTGCAGGAGGACTTCAACTACCACGCCAACCTCTACGCGGCCGACACCCACCCGTACCGGACGCCGACCAGCGGCGGTGCCGGCATCGGCAGCGGCCTCAACACGCTCTCGAGCTACGCGTACGACGCCGACGACTTCGAGCGGGTGAAGTGGAACTCGTGCCAGCTCGACTCGGGCGACTGCCTGACGCCCAAAGGTTTTACCTTCATGCGGGAGCGGCTCGCCGAGGGCGTCTACGTGGACGTTTACAACGTTCATACCAATGCCGGCACCAACGCGGGCGACCTGTCGTCACGGG
Source organism: Paractinoplanes globisporus DSM 43857 (assembly GCF_000379645.1). Taxonomy (GTDB): domain Bacteria; phylum Actinomycetota; class Actinomycetes; order Mycobacteriales; family Micromonosporaceae; genus Actinoplanes; species Actinoplanes globisporus. The sequence continues at coordinate 103,325 of NZ_KB903301.1, read as the reverse complement.
CCGACAACCTCAGCCAGCTCACCTCGTTCATCGCGTCCCGCTCGGCCGGCAACGCCGTGATCGTCATGGGGGACTCGAACACCCGCTACACGCGTACGGGAGACACGATCGCGGCCTTCGCGGCGAACAACGGCCTCACCGACGCCTGGGTGAAACTGGAACGCGGCGGCGTCGCGCCGGCGATCGGCGGCGACGCGCTGCTCTGCGACGAGAACGCGATCACCGACACCTGCGAGGTGGTCGACAAGGTTCTCTACCGCGGCAGCAAGTTCGTCACGCTCAACGCCACCGCGTACCACAACGAGCACGCCGGTTTCCTCGAGACGTCGTCCGGGCTGATGCTCAGCGACCACGACCCGATCAGCGTGAAGTTCTCCTGGTCGGCCAGCGCGTCGTTCCAGATGAGCGAGCAGTTCGGCGGCCCGCACGGCAACTACTACACCGACATCGACGCGGTTCCCGCCGCCGGCCGGGCCGGCGTGATCAGCATGCGGGCCGGCAGCCGGGTCGACCAGCTGGGCCTCACGCTCACCACCGGCACCGTGCTGGCCCACGGCGGCACGGGCGGCATCGCCAAGTCGCTCACGCTCGGCAGCGGCGAGTACGTCACCTCGGTCAAGCTCTGCGCGGGCAAGTACAGCAACACCACCCGCATCTTCTACGCCCAGTTCATCACCAGCGCCGGCAACACCCTGGCCGGCGGCACCACGACCTCGGACTGCGTCACCCGCACGACGCCCAGCGGCTGGCAGGTCGCCGGCTTCCAGGGCCGCTCCGGCGACGAGGTCGACAAGGTCGGCTTCATCTACACAAAGCGCTGAGCTCCGCTCACGTCCGCGCCGATCCGGCCGAACGGACCGTTGTGACCGTCGGCTACCTGGATCGGCCGGCCGAGAGCGAGACACCGTTCGGATCTCTGTTCGACGCCTCGCCGCTCGGCATGGCCGTGTTCGGTCCGGAGGGCACCGTCCTGCGGGCGAACACGGCCCTGTCGACGCTGCTGGGCCGGGAGCCGCACGAGCTCGAGGGCCGGGAGTTTGTCAAGATCGCCCACCCCGACGACCGCCGCCTGCTCGACAACGACAACAAGCAGCAGCGGCACGTACGCCTGATGCACGCCGACGGCCGGCCCGTGCCCTGCCTGATCGCCGTGACCCCGCTCGCCGACGGCCGGCGGATCGCGCAGATCGTGGACCGCACCGAGGCCGTCGCCACCCGGGACCGGTTGCTGCGCAGCGAGCAGCAGTTCCGCACGGCCTTCGACGTGAGCCCGATCCCGTCGGCCATCGCCGGGGAGGACGGCCGCATCCAGCAGATCAACCCGGCCTTCTCGGCGCTGCTCGGCCGGGGCGACCTGGTCGGCCGGCACTTCGGGGATCTCACCCATCCCGCCGACCGCCCGGTCAGCGAGCGCGAGGTGAGCAAGGTGGTCGCCGACCCCGACGCGGCGGCCGGCTTCGACAAGCGATACCTGCGCCCCGACGGCACGGTCGTCTGGGCGCGGGTGGGACTGACCACGATCCCGGGGCCGGACGGCACCCGGCTGCGGTTCGTGCAGTGCGAGGACATCACCGCGCGCAAGCTCGCCGAGGAGGCGGCCGCCCGCGAGGCCGAGCGCCTGCGGGTGACGGTCGCCGCCGAGCGCTCGGCCCGCGCCGACCTGGCCCGCAGCGAGGAGCAGTTCCGCACCGCCTTCGACGGCTGCCCGATCGGCCTGCTGGTCGCCGACGAGCACGGCCGGTTCCAGCGTGCGAACCCGGCCGCCGCCGCGCTCACCGGGCGCAGCCGCGAGGAGCTGGCCGGGCTCACCCACCGGGAGATCACCGACCCGGCCGACCTCGAGGCGGCCACCCACGCCCGGCTCGCGCTGCTGCGCGGGGCCGGCGAGGTCTGCTACGACAAGCGGCTGCTGCGCCCGGACGGCTCGATCGCGTGGACGCGGGTCACCCTGTCGCTGATTCCCGGCCCGGCCGGCCGGCGGTGGCGGCTCGTGCAGCTGCAGGACATCAGCGCCGAGCGGGCCGCCGCCGCGGCCAGCCAGCGCGAGCTGCGGCGGCTGCGCGCCACCCTGGCCGTGCAGCGCGAAGTCACCGCCGCGGCCGGGGTACGCGATGACGCCCTGCGCGTGGTCGCCGAGCGGGCCGTCGAGATCTTCGACGCGGCCGACGGATCCGCGGTCGAGCTCGTCGACGGCGACACCCTCTACTACCAGGCCACGGCGGGCGCGCTCGCCGCCGCCATCGGCACCCGGGTCCGGATCGCCGGCTCACTCAGCGGCCGCGTGCTCACCTCCGACGCGCCCGCCCACTGCGCGGACACCGCCGACGACCCGCGCGTCGACCGGGCCGCCTGCGAGCGCCTCGGCATCGGCTCGATGCTGATCGCCCCGCTGCACGCCGAGAACCGGGTCATCGGCTGCCTGAAGATCTCGGCGGCCCGGCCCGGCGTCTTCGACGACACCGACGAGCAGCAGCTCGCCCTGCTGGCCGACAGCCTCTCCTCGGCGCTGCGGCACGCCGGCGACGCCGAGCGCAACGCCGAGCTGCTCGCCGAGCGGACCCGGGCGCTCGCCGCGCTCGAGGCCAGCGAGACCCGCTTCCGGCTCGCCTTCGAGAACTCGCCGCTGGGTCTCACGCTGATCGACATGAGCGAGGCCGGCCGGGGCCGGTACCTGCAGGTCAACCCGGCGATGAGCGAGATCACCGGGTACCGCCCCGACGAGCTGCTGACGATGACCTACAAGGATCTGATCATCCCGGAGGACATCCCCACCGACGCCGTGGTCCGCGAGGTCGTCGCGGCCGGGATCGGGGCCTACCGGCTCGAGCTGCGCTACCGGCACAAGGACGGGCACGCCGTCTGGGTGGCCCTGGCCGGAGCGCCGGTCACCGACGAGTGCGGGCGGCCGATGTACGTGGTCAGCCTGGTCGAGGACATCACCGAGAAGCGGGCAGCCGACACCGAGCTGCGCCGCCAGGCCCGGCTGCTCGAGCTGATCCCGGCCGCGGTCATCGTCCGCGACGTCGGGGGCGCGATCCGCTGGTGGAACGCCGGGGCCGAGGCCCTGTACGGCTGGCCGCTGCCGGCGGTGGCCGGCAAGAACGTGCACCGGCTGCTCGGCACCGCGTACCCGGCCGGCGGCAGCGAGATCGACGTGCTGAACGGCCTCACCCGCGACGGGCACTGGGACGGGCAGGTCGAGCACTTCACCGGCACCGGGCGGGTGGTCACCGTGCTCAGCCGTCAGGTGCTGCACCGGCCGGGCTCGGGCGCCGACCCGCAGGTCCTGGAGATCAACACGGACGTGACCGGGGCGCGGGCCGCCGAGAAGGCGCTCGCCGAGAGCGAGCAGCGGTTCCGGGCGCAGTTCGCGAACTCGGCCGCCGGTCAGGTCATCCGCAGCCTCGACGGCTTGCCCCCGCAGGTCAATCCCGCGTACGCGGCGATGCTCGGCTACACGCCGGCGGAGATGGCCGAGCTGCCCGACACCGACCTGCTGGATCCCGACGATTTCGCCGACATCAAGCGGGAGGTGGCCGGGCTGTTCGCGGGCGACGCCGCCTCGTACACGCGCGAGGGGCGGCTGCGCCACAAGGACGGCCACTGGGTCGATGTGGCGGCGACGGTCTCCCTCGTACGGGATGAATCCGGACGTCCCAAGAACGTGATCGCCGTCGTCACCGACATCTCGGCCCGCCGGGCCGCCGAGAACGCCCGCGACCAGGCCGCGGCCGCGCTCGCCGAGCGCAACCAGGAGCTCGAGGCCGCGAACCAGCTCAAGCTCGACCTCATCGGCATGCTCGGGCACGAGATCGGCAACCCGCTGTCGTCGATCCGCGGCTACGCCGAGGTGCTCACCGAGGGCGTGGACGACCCGAGCCGGGACCGGGCGGTCGGCGCCATCACGCGGCAGGCCGGCCGGCTCGACGAGATCGTGCGCGAGGTGCTCGCCATGGTCAGCATCGACGCCGGCACGATCACCGCTGCCCGGCAGGAGCTGTCCCTGCGCGCGGAGGTCGAGCGGGCGCTGTCGGCGATGGATCTCGACCAGCTGCCGGTGACCGGGCCCGACCTGCGGGTGCTGTTCCACCCCGGCCACCTGCAGCAGATCCTGGTCAACCTGCTGTCCAACGCCGGCAAGTACGGCGGCGGCGCCACGGCGGTCGTTCTTACCTGCCCGGGTACGGGGTCGGCGCAGGTCGCCGTGGAGGACGACGGGCCGGGCGTGCCGGAGGAGTTCCGGCCCCACCTGTTCGAGCGGATGTCGCGCGCCGACCGCGACGCGGCCAGCGTGAAGGGCACCGGCCTGGGCCTGTTCATCGTGCAGGGGCTGGCGCACGCCAACCACGCCGACATCCGGCACGAGCCCAAATCGGGCGGCGGGTCGCGCTTCGTCGTCACCCTGCAAACGACGCGCTCCGCAACTGACTGATCACAGACAGGTCCATTTCGGGTCCTGTCGGGCGGCGTTACGGTGTCGCGGGGCGGTGTGTCGTCCCGCGCGCACCGGGGAGGCGCCGCCATGACCGACGACCACGCACGGGATTCCGAGGACAGGCTGCGGACGATCGGCGGCAACGTCCCGGTGCGGCTCGAGATCCCCGCGATCGACGTGCGTGCCGACGTGGTGCCGGTCGGGGCCCGGCCGGAGCGGGCGCTCGAGTCGCCGGCGCCGAGCGGGAACGCGCCCGTGGCGTGGTACCGGGAGTCGCCGGCGCCGGGGGAGACCGGCTCGGCGGTGATCGTCGGGCACGTCGAGGCCGCCCACGACGGGCCACCCGCCTTCTCCCGGCTGCGGCTGCTGCGGCCGGGTGACGAGATCCTCGTGGGGCGGGCGGACGGCGTCTCGGTGCGGTTCGTGGTCACCGGCGTGGCGCTCTATCCGACGAAGGCGTTCCCGAACGAGCGGGTCTACGGACCCCGCGAGCACCCCGAGTTGACGCTGGTCACCTTCGGGGGCGGCTTCGACCGCAACCGGCTCTCCTACACAACCAACCTCATCGTGTACGCCCGGAGCGTGCCCCGCTGATCCTCAGGGTGCGGGCTCGGCGGCCGATTCTGCGGCCGTGGAATGGGTACGGCGGATGCTGCCGTTGATCGGCGGCGCCCTGATCGTGGGCGTCGCGGGGATCCTTGCCGCCCCGATGCTGGCGGATCGGCTCGGCGGGGGATCGATCGGGATCGACTACCTGCCGCTGCGGCACGCGGCCGAGGCGTTGCTGGCCGGGCGCTCCGTCTTCACCGATCCGCTGTTCGTCTACCCGCCGACGGCCGCCGTCGCGCTGCTACCGGCCGCGCTCGGCTCGCCGGCCGCCGGGTTCGCCGGCTGGACGCTCGCCGGGATCGCGGCCCTGCTGCTCGCGGCGGTGGTCATCGCCGGCGCGGCCCCGCAGCGGCATCGGACCACCGTCTTCGGGATCGCCGCGATCGGGCTGCTCGGCAGCATGGTCGCCGCGCACTCCCTGCTCCTCGGCAACCTCAGCGTGCTGCTGGCGCCGGTCGCGGCCGGGGTGCTGCTCGCGTTCCGGCGGGACCGATGGGAGCTCGGATGCGGGCTGCTGGCGGCCTCGCTGCTGGTCAAGCCGCTGCTCGCGCCGCTGGTGCTGGTGCCGGTTCTCTACCGGCAGTGGCGGCCGCTGCTGCGGACGATGCTGCCCGCCGGCGCGCTGCTGCTGCTCGCGGTCGGGCTGGTGCCCGGCGGGTGGTCGTTCCCGCGCGTGCTGCGGTACTGCCTGACCGGGACGAACCTGCACGGCGCGAACGCGGTCAACAACCTGTCGCTGCGCGGGTGGGCCGAGTGGCACGGCGCGCCGCACGTGCTGGGCGTCGCGGCGGCCGCGGTCGCGCTGGCCGCGGTGGTGGCCGCGGTGGCGTGGCGGCTGCGCGCGGGTCCGCTGCCGTCGCCGATCTGGCTGGGCGCCGTGCTGATGTTCGGGACCTTCCTGGCCGGGGGCATCTCCGAGGTGCACTTCCTGCTCACCGGGTACGCCGTCGTCCTGCTGTTCCTCGTCGCCGACCGTCCGCCGGCGCGCTGGTTCGTGCCCGGGCTGGCGATGATCGCGCTTCCCGATCTCTTCCTGCCCTGGGCCACGACCCAGAACTGGCTGGTCGGGGCGGAACTGCTGCTCCTGGTGGTGCTGCTGCTCGCGCCCCCGGCCGGCCGGCGCCCAGCGTCAGTGCTCCTGGCGCCGGTGGCGGCCACCGCGTGACCCTCCCGGCTTCCCTCCAGCGGACATGGCGCCGCGTGGCCGCTCCGGCCTCCTTGCACACGCTCGTTCGTTACCGGCGGGTGGTGGCGGCGGTGGTTGCCGCGGTGGTCGGGGTGCTCACGGCGGACGTCCCGCCCGATCTCGCGGGCTTCGCGCAGGCGGCCGATCTGCTGTTGCGGGGGCGGTTCGCGGAGGTCTACGCGACGCCGTGGAACCAGGCCGGGCCGGCACAGCTGCTGATCAGCCGGGTCCTGGAGTTCGGCGTCGGCGAGCACGGCATGGCGTGGCCGGTGGCTGCGTTGTGGGGTGCGGCGCTGGTGACGGGCGTGATGTGGCTGTGCGGGCGGTTCCACCCCGGGGACCTGCGGCGCGAGGCGGTCGCGGCGCTGCTGGCCCTGCTCTGGGTGGCCGTGCCGATGCCGTGGTACGGGCATCCGCCCGAGATCCTGGTGCCGGTGCTCTGGGCGTACGGCATCGTCTGTCAAAGACGCGGCCGTGATGTCGCGGCAGCCGGCCTGCTCGCGCTCGGGATCGCGATCGCGCCGTGGGCGATTCTCGGCGTGCCGTGCCTGCTCGCCGGGTCCGGGCCGATCCGTGCCCTGCGCGCGGGGCTGCTCGCGGTAGCGCTGGGCGTGGCGTGCTACCTGCCGTTCGTGCTGACCGGGCAGTTCGCGATGTTCGCGATCAAGTGGCGGGTCGGGGTCGGCACCTTCGCCTCGCTGCTGGGGATCGAGCAGATCGGCTGGTGGATGCGGCCGCTGCAGGCCGCGATCGTGGCCGGCGGGGTGGCGCTGGTGGCCTGGCGGCTGCGGCGGTCGCCGGTGGCGGTCACGGCGGTCCCGCTGGCGGCCGCGTTGCTGCGGGTGACGACCGATCCGGTGACGCACGGCTACTACTGGTTCCCGGTGGCGATCGCGTCGTTGCTGTTCGTGGCCGTGAACGGGCGATGGGTGATCGCGGCGGCGCTGGGTTTCGTGGCGTTGCTGAGCGAGTCGTCGTGGTGGCCGCTGTGGGGCGGGGCGGCGTGCCTGGTGCTGCTGCTCGTGGCCGTCGGCGTCCTGCGTTTCACCGCTCGCCCATCGCTTGATCCCGTTGGATAGGTTGACGGCTGCCGATGTCTGCCGTCGTTCTGACCTCCCGGGGGAGCCACATGTCCATGCTATTTTCCCGCCGTTCCGCGCTCGGTCTGGGCGCCGCCACGGCCGCCGCGCTGGTGGGCTCGCCGGCCGCGGCTTCTTCGAGCGGGCCGGCGTGCATCCGCTCGGCGTACCAGCGGGAGAAGAAGAAGGCCGGCGGCACCTGGCACACGCACATCGCCGGGGTCGACGGGACCGGCGCCCCGGTCCCGATCGTCGAGGACGACGCCGACCACGTGACGCAGGGCTACAGCGTGCAGAAACTGGCCGTGGCCACCGCGGTCATGGACAAGATCGACCGTGGCGAGCTGACCCTCGGCCAGAAGCTCGACCTGCCCGCCGACATCATCCTGGGCGGCAGCGGCATCTACTTCCTGCACACCGTCTGGGGCGACGAGATCACGATCGCCAACTTCCTGACCGCGATGCTCCTGGTCTCCGACAACACGGCCGTCCGCATGTGCGGCCGCGTCGTCCCCGCCGCCGAGATCAACGAGATTCTGGCCGCGAAGGGCTTCGTCCACACCCGCGTCGAGCCGGTGGCCAACCCGAACCGCTTCTTCCTCGGCACCACCACCCCGCGCGAGATGCACGACCTCCTGTGGCGCCTGGCCACGAAGACCCTCCTGTCACCGGCCTCCTGCACTTTCCTCCTGAGCATCACCCGTTGGATCAACGGCTACATGGACGGCGTCCGCCGTGTCATGTCGTCCGAGGAGCGCAGCCGGGTAGCCACCAAGTACGGCGCCGACTTCAACACCCTCGGCGCCTCCCGCCACGAGGCCGGCATCATGTTCGGCCCCGACGGCCAGCCGAAGCTCACCTACGCCATGTTCGCCGAGGCCCTCGGCGACCTGGACAACTACGGCTCCACCCACCCCGCGGTCCAGGCACACGCCGTCATCGGCCGCACGATGCTCGACAACCTCCCTGCCGGCGCTCCGGCAACCGCAGCCGCAGCCGCCGCCGCTGCCTCCCGTGCCGACCAGCCGAAGCTCTTCACCCCGGTCAACGGCGGCTGACCACCGACCGTCGCCCCGCGACCGCGGGCGCCTGCGCCGAGCACCCGGATCCCGTCACCCCCGCGCTTAACGGCGGCTGATCCCCGGGCTGGTCATGGCGCTGCTGCTTGGCGGGCCGGGTCCGGTGTGGACGGTCCGACGACGCCCGTTTCGTAGGCGAGGATGACGGCCTGGACGCGGTCGCGGAGGCCGAACTTGCCGAGGATGCGGGCGACGTGCGTCTTCACCGTGGCCTCGGCCAGGTGCAGCTCGGTGGCAAACTCGGCGTTGGTCAGCCCGCGCGCTATGAGGACCAGCACCTCGTGCTCACGCGGGGTGAGCGCGGCCAGGCCGCGGTGGGCGGCCACGGCCGGCGCCTCCGGCCGGGCGAACCGCTCGACCAGCCGCCGCGTGATCGTCGGGGCGAGCAGCGCGTCCCCCGACCGGACCAGCCGCACCGCCGCCACCAGGTGCTCCGGCGAGACGTCCTTGAGCAGGAACCCACTGGCCCCGGCCGAGAGCGCCGCGTACACGTACTGGTCGAGGTCGAATGTGGTGAGGATCAGCACCCGCGGCGCCTCGGCCGTCCCGTCGAGGATCCGGCGAGTCGCCTCCAGCCCGACCCCGCTGCTGACCGCGGCCGGTGCGAAGATCGGGGACACCATCACGGTGACCGTTTCCGGTCATCGGATCCCGCTGCGGATCGTCGGCGAGGTCTTCTCCACCCGCAACCAGGGCATGCAGGTGTTCACCGACCTGCGCACGCTGACCGCGGTGTTGCCCGGCGCCACCCCGTTCGAGTACCGGGTGGCCGTTGCGTTCGGGGTGGACGTGGTGGCGTACACGAACAATCTTGACTCTGCCCTGCGATCGCTGGGGCTGAGCGCCGCGGTCAATGCGGCCGGACACAGCAGCACGCTGCTGGCTTTGAACACGCTGACCGTTTTTCTCACGGTGCTGCTGGTCGCCGTCGCCGCCCTCGGCATCCTCAACGCGGTGGTGCTCCAGACCCGGGAGCGGGTGCGGGAGTTGGGCGTCCACAAGGCGATCGGGATGACTCCGCGGCAGGCCGTCGCCGTCGTGCTGTCCTCGGTGATCCTGGTCGGACTGGTGGGCGGACTGGTCGGCGTTCCGGCCGGGGTGGCGCTGCACCGCGTGCTCATGCCCGCCATGGCCGGCAGCGCGGGCATCCGCCTCCCGCACGCGTTGCTCGAGGTCTACCAGCCGTGGTTGCTGGCCGTTCTGGCGGCGGGAGGTCTGCTGATCGCGATCGTGGGCGCCCTGCTTCCGGCGGGTTGGGCGGCCCGCCTGCGCACCGCGACCGCCCTCCGAACGGAGTGAACAGACGGCGTGGCCGATGAACGGGGCTCGAGTTCGGTAGCCGACAACGAGCGGCGGGTCGGCGTGGCCGGCGGGCATGATGAGCCGCGGAAAGGGGTGGACATGGAACGGACGGACGACCTGGACGGGCTGATCCGGCGCACCGCGGATGCGGCTTCGGCGATCATCCGGGGTGACATCCGGGGGTACCTCGCGCTGATTGTGCACAGCGACGACTACACGCTCATGCCGCCGGCGGGCGGCGAGACGGTGCGGGGCTTCGACGGCTCACCGGAGACCATCGAGTCGATGGAACGGTACTTCCGGAGCGGGGAGGCCCGGCTGGAGATCGTGGAGACCTACGCCTCGGGTGATCTCGCGGTGCTGGTCGGAGTCGAGCGGCAACACGGCGAGGTCGGCGATCTGCCGGATCAGGACCTGTCGCTACGGGTCACGCTGGTCTTCCGCCGCGACGGCGACTCGTGGCAGCTCGTGCACCGCCACGCCGACCCGCTCACACGCCGCATCACCGAGACGACGCTGGGCGCCCTGGCCCGCGGCGACGCGGCCTTGTAAGCGGGGCGGCCGGAAGGGAGCCGGGCCGTGGCGCGGCGGCACAGGCCCGCAGGCCCCGACGGCGCAGCACGAGCGGGCAGCAGCGCGGCGGAACCAGCGCCGGACGGGGCTGCGCGGCGGTGCGGGACCGGTGGCGCGGTGGTGCGGGAACGGGCCGCAGCCCGCCGGGGCGACGGCGCGGGAACGGGCGGCAGCCCGCCGGGGCGACGGTGCGGGGCCGGGCGGGGTCTTGGCGGGAGCCGCGCCTACCCGAGGCGCGGGCCGGTGAGCGGGTCCGGCTCGGTGACGCGGGGATCGTGGTGCAGGACGTGGCGGCGGGCGTCGCGGTGGGAGGCTCGGATGGCGTCGCCGCCGGCTCGCTTGGCCTCGTACATGGCCTGGTCGGCTCGTTGCAGGGCGTCGACCAGGGCGACGGCGGGGGCGGCGGCCATGCCGATGCTGATGGTGGCGGGGCAGTCGGGGAGGGCGCGCACGGCGGTGAGCATGCGGGCGGCCATCGACGCGGCCGTGGCCGGTGAGGCGTCGGGGAGCAGCACGCCGAACTCGTCGCCGCCGAGGCGGGCTATCAGGTCCGTGTCGCGTAGCTCGGCGGAGAGGGCGCGGGCTATCGAGCGCAGCGCCGTGTCGCCGGCGGGGTGGCCCAGGGTGTCGTTGATCTGTTTGAACTTGTCGGTGTCGATGATCATGACGGTCACGGCGCCGGGGAGAGTCTGCGCTCGGTGGATGGCCCGGTCGAAGGCCCGGCGGTTGGCGATGCCGGTGAGCGGGTCCAGGTCGGCGGCGCGGGTGGCCTGTTCGTGCTTGGCGCGCAGGGCCTCCAGCGACTTCAGCGTCGCGGCCGTGTGCAGGGTCTGCTGACGCTGGCGCCACATGGCCGCGGCCAGCGTGTCGCCGTAGGTGAGGCCGGCCTGCGCGTCCGCCGAGCCGCGGGCGGCCAGCAGCACGGCGTGGGTGCGGTGGGTCGCCGCGGTGATCAACCAGCCCGCGTCGGGTGGCAAAGCCGAAACCGCCGATGACATCACGACCAGCGCCTCGGCGAGGCGGCCGGAGCGTTTCAGGGCGACCGCGTGGAACGGGCGGCTGAACGCCAGGCGCGACTCCGCGATCCCGCGGACCTGCTGCGCCGCCAGGTACCGCGCGATGTCGACGGACGCGCCGGCGGGATCGGACCGGTCGGCCCGGGCGCACGCCGCCATCAGCAGCGCCATGTCGCGCCACGTGTCCGCCTCCGCGCCCGACGCCTCGGCGGCGCCTTGCCGGCCGAAGCGCTCCGCGGCCGTCGTGTGCTCCTCGGCCTCGGCGACCTCGTCCACCTGGTACAGCTCGAGCGCCCAGTGCAGGTGCATCTCGGCCAGGTTCGTGAGCCACATGGCCCGGTTGCCGTTCTGCTCCGGGTCGGCCGCGCTGATCTCGTACGCCGCCTCGAACTGCGGACCGGCCAGCTCGTACAGGCGAAGATTGAGGTAGCCGAGCGCGATCGCGACCCGGGCGTTGACCGCGGCCACCGGGTCGGAGCCGCCGCGCAGCGCCGCCTCGGCCGCGGACAGATCGCGCAGCGCCGCGTCCACGTCGTACTGGTCGTTGTCCACCTCGCCGAGCCGCAGCCGCTCCGACGACCTGGTCCCCAGCGCGCACGCCCGCCAGCCGTGGCTGCCCTCGGCCTCGGCCGCGCGCAGCATGAGCTCGACCTCCTCGAGCACCGCCGGCGTGTCACCACGGACGATCTGCACGACCACCCGGACGAAGCGCATGCACGCGAGATCGCCGCCGGGCGCGCGCATCAGCTCGGTGACCTCGGCCAGCACCTCGTCGGCCTCGCCGGCCTGCGCCCGTTCCAGCAGGCGCGCGGCTCGCCGCGAAGAGTCCTGCATCGGCGACGCTCCCCAGGGGCAACAACCAACTACCGACAGCTAGCGAATCAGAGCGATCAACCAGAGGCAAGCGCGGGCGTGGCGATCAGCGAGGAAGGTCGCGTTTAACTACCTTTCCGGTCGCGTTCCGGGGCAGTGCGGGCAGGAAGACGACGTCGCGCGGCACGCAGAAGCGGGCCCGATGACTGCGTACGTAGGAGCGGATGGTGTCCTCCTCCAGCGTCGCCGACTCGCGCAGCACGACGTAGGCGGCGAGCCGCTGGCCGTACTCGTCGTCGGGCACGCCGATCACCGCGCACTCGAGGATCTCGGGCAGGCCGGCGAGCAGGCCCTCGACCTCGGACGGGAAGACGTTCTCGCCGCCCGAGACGATCATGTCGTCCTCGCGGCCGTCGACGAAGACCCGCCCGGCCTCGTCGACGTGCCCGAGGTCGCCGGTGGCGAGCAGCCCGCCGTGCAGCTCGCGGCCGCTCCCGTTGGTGTAGCCCTCGAAGAGCATCTCGTTGCCGACGAACAGCCGCCCGGTCTCACCGGTCGGAACCGGCGTCCCGGACGGCGAGAGCACCGCCACCGCGGTCCCGTGCGGCGGCCGTCCCGCCGTGTCCGGAGCGGCCCGCAGGTCGGCCGGCGTGGCGATCGACGCCCACGACGCCTCGGTCGACCCGTACAGGTTGTACAGAATGTCTCCGTACCGGTCCATGAACCGCGTCGCCAGCCCGCCGGGCAGGGCCGAGCCGCTGACCGCGGCGATTTCCAGAGGTGGGAGAGCGAGTTCCGGTGGCAGCTCCAACAGGCTCTGCAGCATCACCGGTACGGCGATGAGCGCGGTGCAATCCTGATCGCGCATGAACGACAGTGACTCGAACGGCTCGAAGCGGCGCCGGAGAACGACCGTCGCCCGCAGCGCCAGCGCGATCTGCAGCCCCGCGAACCCCCAGGTGTGGAACAGCGGCGCCGCGATCATCATGCGGACGCCGCCGCGGAGCGGAATCCGGTCGATGATCGAGCAGAGCGGGCTGAACCCGCCGGGCGTCGGCCGCCGCGCACCCTTCGGCATCCCGGTCGTCCCCGAGGTCAACACGATCGTCCGCCCGGGCCGGGGCGGCGGCGACAACACGACCGGCGGCACCGAGTCGATCATCGCCAGGGTCCGATTGATCTCAATCGCACCGGCGAACCCGGATAAGAGCGCGGAGAACTCTTCATCGTGGACGACGACCTTGAGCCCCTGCGCCGCGGTGACGGCCGAGAGCTGCGAGGCGGACAACCCGGTGTTGACGAGCACCGGATCGGCCCCGACCGAGGCGATCGCGATCAGCACGACGATCATGTCGGCCGAGTTGCGGCAGAGGACCCCGACCCGGTCGCCCGCCGAGACCGGCAGAGCACCGGCGAGCCGGGAGGAACGATCGAGCAATTCCCCGTACGTGAAACACGCGCCCGCCGAATCGACCACCGCCACTCGCGACGGGGAGCGGGCCGCGGCCTGGCGCAGTTCGCCGGCCAGCCCGTAACCCCATTTCCCCAGTTCCCGGAACTGCCGCAGAATGTGGTGCGGCGGGCCGGGCTTGAGCAGCCCGCGCCGCGCCATGGTGGCGAGAACGAAGGGCGCGTCCATCACCTACTGAGCCCCTTCATCGGATGGGCATTCCCGAGATGGCCCGCGAGATGACCAGTCGCTGAATCTCGCTGGTCCCCTCGAAAATCGTGTAGATCTTGGCGTCCCGGAACATCCGCTCGACCGGGTGCTCCCGCAGATAACCCGCGCCGCCGAGCACCTGAATCGCCTTCTCGGTGACGGCGACCGCCACCTCGCCGGCCTTCAGCTTCGACATCGACCCCTCGCCGGCGGTGAACGGCCGGTCGTTGCGTCCCATCCACGCGGCGCGCCACACCAGCAGCCGGGCGGCATCGATCTCCATCTTCATGTCGGCGAGCGCGAAGGCGATCGCCTGGTTCTCGATGATGGGCCGCCCGAACTGCACCCGGTTCTTGGCGTATTCGAGCGCGTACTCATACGCGGCCCGGGCGATGCCGATCGCCTGGGCGCCCACCGCCGGCCGCGACAATTCAAACGTGCGCATGGCCGCCTGCCGCGAGGCCCGCTGCCCCGAACGCGCCCGCGCGAGCCGTTCGTCGAGAGCCTCCTTGCCCCCGAGCAGGCACCGCCCCGGCACCCGCACATCGTCGAGGAAAACGTCGGCCGTGTGCGAGGCGCGCAGCCCGAGCTTCTTCAGCTTCTTGGTTCCGACCAGGCCCGGCGTCCCCGGCGGCACGATGAACGCGGCCTGCCCGCGCGACCCGAGCGACGGATCCACCGACGCCGTCACGACGTGCACGTTGGCGATGCCACCGTTGGTCGCGTAGGCCTTCTGGCCGTTCAGCACCCATTCGTCGGTCGCCTCGTGATAAACGGCCCGCGACTTCATCGATGCGACGTCGGACCCGGCCTCGGGCTCGGTGCTGCAGAACGCGCCGACCGCGGGCGAGGCCACGTCCCCGAAGCACTGCGGCACCCATTCGACGAGCTGATCGGGCGTACCCGAGCCGTAGATCGCCGCCACCGCGAGCGACGTCCCGGAAATCGCCATCGCGATTCCGCCGTCGCCCCAGAACAGCTCCTCGTTGGAGATCGGCATGCTCAGCCCGGTCGTGTCCGACCAGGTGTTCACGAGAAACTCGAACCCATAGAGCCCGATCTTTGCCGCTTCCTGCAGGATCGGCCAGGGAGTCTCCTCGCGTTCGTCCCATTCGGACGCGGCGGGCCGGATCACGCCCTCGGCGAATCCGTGCACCCACTCCCGCAGGTCGTTTTGCTCCTCGTTCAGGTCGAGCCAGAACTCCATGCGCGCGGACACCCCTCGGACGACGCCGGTTTGTACTCGCCGGTAACGTTACGGTGGCGTAACTTGGCCCGCAAGATGCGGACGCTTCCCGTCCACCCGGAAATCCCAATGGCCGGCGGAGTCACGCGGCACGGCGGTGAATCCGACCGTCGACGGCAGCAGAATCGGCTGCTTGAACGCCACGTCGGCGATGTACTCCGTGGGCAGCCGCCCGTCCAGGGCAGCGATCGCGCGCGCCTTGGTCCACATGCCGTGCGCGATCGGCCGCGGAAAGCCGAACAGCCGCGCCCCGATCCGCGACGTGTGAATCGGATTGCGATCCCCGGAAACCTCGGCGTAGTCGGTCCCGGTCCGGGCCGGCACTTTCCATTTCGCCGTCGGATCCGGCGTGGGTGGGTGGTCGCGCTTGGCGTGCCCCTCGCTCTTTCCGGCGTTTTTCCGCAGGTACGTCGAGACACCCGTCCACACGTTCTCGCCGGAGGCGAATGCGGTCGCCACCACGTCGAACACCCGCCCGCGATCGTGTGAACGCAGGTTCTCGGCCCGCACCAGCAGGTCGAGCGGTTCGCCGGCGTCCATCGCACGCCGCACGGTGATCCGGTTCGCGACGTGCACGATTCCCACCGCCGGAAACGGGAAGTCGGACGCGGTCATCAGCGTCATCGCCAGCGGAAACGCCAGCACATGCGGATACGTGGCCGGGAGCGTGTCGGAGAGCCGGAACCCGCAGACGCGGTCGTAACGCGCCAGGTGGTCTCGATCGACCGTGACGCCGCGCCGCACGATCTCGCGGTCGGGCAGGTCGTGGCCGCGCCGCGCGGGCAGCAGTCCGAGTGCCGCCCTCAGGTAGATGCCCGACGGGTCCGAGTCCAGCTCGACGACGGCCATCTCAGGCGCCCAGCAGGCTCTGCCCGCAGACCCGCACCACGTTGCCGGTGACGGTCGCCGAACCGGGGGAGGCGTACCAGGAGATCGTCTCGGCCACGTCGACCGGCAGCCCGCCCTGCGACATGCTGTTCATCCGGCGGCCGGCCTCGCGCAGGAACAGCGGCATCTTCGCCGTCATCGCCGTCTCGATGAAGCCCGGCGCCACCGCGTTGATCGTGATGCCGCGCCCGGCCAGGACCGGCGCCATCGACTG
This sequence comes from Paractinoplanes globisporus DSM 43857, assembly GCF_000379645.1. GTDB lineage: Bacteria > Actinomycetota > Actinomycetes > Mycobacteriales > Micromonosporaceae > Actinoplanes > Actinoplanes globisporus. The sequence goes on along the minus strand of NZ_KB903301.1, from coordinate 87,225 downwards.
CACGAGGCCGATCACGCCGGCCTTGCTGGTGGCGTAGTTGGTCTGGCCGCGGTTGCCGGCGATCCCGGCGATCGAGGCGACCCCGATGAGCCGGCCGCCCTGGTTGATCAGGTCGCGTTCGAGCAGCAGGTCGTTGATCCGCTCCTGGCTGGAGAGGTTCACGTCGAGCACCGAGTCCCAGCGGCTCTCGTCCATCCGGGCGATCGTCTTGTCCCGGGTGATGCCGGCGTTGTGCACGAGGATGTCGAGGCCGATGAGGTGCCCGGCGAGCCGCTCGGGCGCGTCGGGGGCGGTGAGGTCGAGCTGGACGGCCCGGCCGCGGACGTCGTTGGCCACCCCGGCCAGCGCGTCCCCGGCGCCCGGCACGTCCAGCACGATCACGTCGGCGCCGTCGCGGGCCAGCACCCGGGCGATGGCCGCGCCGATGCCCCGGGCGGCCCCGGTGACCAGCGCCGTCTTGCCGGCGAGCGGGCGGTCCCAGTCGGCCGGGCTGGGCGCGTTGCCCGCGCCGACGTGGATGACCTGACCCGAGACGTACGCGGAACGCCCGCTGAGCAGGAAGCGCAGGGTGGACTCGACAGCGGCCTCGCCGCCGGGCGCCACGTACACGAGCTGGCTGGTGATGCCCCGCCCGAACTCCTTGCCGATGCTGCGGGTCAGCCCCTCGAGGGCACGCTGGGCGGTGGCCTCGCGCGGGGTGCCGGCCGCCGACGGCGGAGTGCCGAGCACGACGACCCGGCCCGAGCTCATCAGCGACCGCGCGACCGGATGGAAGTAGTCGTAGAGGGCGCGCAGCCCGCCCGAGTCGGTGATGCCGGTCGCGTCGAAGACCAGAGCACCGTATTTCACCTGCTCGTCCGCGGTGTCGGTGGTCTCGACGCCGGCCGCCTCGAGCAGCTTGCCGACCGGTCCCGCCAGCCGTCCGCCGTCGGCCGCGCCGAGCAGCACCGGGCCGTTCGTGAGCGGGTCACCCGGCCGGTGGCGCCGCAGGCGGGGCGGGTCGGGCAACCCGAGCCGCTTGACCACGCCACGGCCCACGCCAGAGTTCGCGAAGTTCGCGTACCTGTCTCCCATGCGCGTAGCCTACTCGTCAGTAGGGTCCTGTCATGAAGGAGATTGCCGTGCAGAGCGTGCGTCGCGTCGCCGTGCTGGGTGGAAACCGGATCCCGTTCGCCCGCTCCAACAGCAAGTACGCCGAGGCCTCGAACCAGGACATGCTGACCGCCGCGCTCGACGGCCTGGTCGCCCGGTTCGGCCTCGCCGGCGAGCGGCTCGGCGAGGTGGTGGCCGGCGCCGTGCTCAAGCACTCCCGCGACTTCAACCTCACCCGCGAGACCGTGCTCGGCTCCCGCCTCGACCCGCGCACCCCGGCATACGACATCCAGCAGGCCTGCGGCACCGGCCTCGAGGCCGCGATCCTGGTCGCCAACAAGATCGCGCTGGGCCAGATCGAGGCCGGCGTGGCCGGCGGCGTCGACACCACCTCCGATGCCCCGCTGCAGCTCAACGAGGACATGCGGCGCGCGCTGCTCGCCCTCAACCGGGCCCGCAACCTTCAGGACCGGCTGAAGGCGGTCGCGCGCCTGCGCCCGCAGCAGGCGTTCCAGCCCGCCGTCCCGCGCAACGCCGAGCCGCGCACCGGGCTCTCCATGGGTGACCACGCCGCGATCACGGCCCTGAAATGGGGCATCCCGCGCGAGGCCCAGGACGAACTGGCGCTCGCGTCGCATCGGCGTCTTGCCGACGCGTACGGGAAAGGCTTCTTTGATGATCTTGTGACGCCCTATCTGGGGCTCACGCGGGACCAGAACCTGCGGCCCGACACGACGATCGAGAAGCTCGCGACGCTCAAGCCGGTCTTCGGCCGGGAGGACGCGACGATGACCGCGGGCAACTCGTCACCGCTCACCGACGGCGCCTCGACCGTGCTGCTGGCGAGCGAGGAGTGGGCCGAGCGGCACAAACTGCCGGTGCAGGCCTGGTTCGTCGACGCCGAGGACGCCGCGGTCGACTTCGTGCACGGCGAGGAGGGCCTGCTCATGGCCCCGGCCTACGCGGTGCCCCGGCTGCTGGCCCGCAACGGGCTCACCCTGCAGGACTTCGACTTCTACGAGATCCACGAGGCGTTCGCGTCGCAGGTGCTGGCCACGCTCGCGGCCTGGGAGTCGCCGTCGTTCTGCAAGGAGAAGCTCGGCCTCGACGCGCCGCTCGGCTCGATCGACCGGGCCAAGCTCAACGTCAACGGCTCCTCGCTCGCCGCCGGGCACCCGTTCGCGGCCACCGGCGGCCGGATCGTGGCGACGCTCGCCAAGCTGCTGGCCGACAAGGGTGAAGGCCGCGGGCTGATCTCGATCTGCGCGGCCGGCGGTCAGGGCGCGGTGGCCATCCTGGAGCGCTGAAGCCGGGCCGCGAACTCCTCCGGCGGCATCGGCTTGCCGAACAGGTAGCCCTGCAGCATCGGGCAGCCGGCCTCGCGGAGGGCGGCCACGTCGGCCTCCTTCTCGACGCCCTCGGCCACCGCCGACATGCCCAGCGACCGGGCCAGCCAGAGCACGGCCTGGATGATCGACGTCTTCTTCGGGTCGTCGGCGAGCCCGGCCACGAACGAGCGGTCCAGCTTGACCACGTCGGCCGGGACCGACTGCAGCCAGGTGAGCGAGCTGTAGCCGGTGCCGAAGTCGTCCAGCGCGATGCGTACGCCCAGACCCTTGATGGTCTCCAGACGCTCCTGCACGTCGACCGACGAGACCAGCAGCGCGGTCTCGGTGATCTCCAGGATCAGGCGCTGCGGGTCGAGCTCGGGCGTCGCCGCGAGAAGATCCGCGAGCAGCGGTACGAAGTCCGGCTCGGCCAGCTGACGCGGGCTCACGTTCACCGACACGTAGCGCAGCTCGTGCCGCCACGCCACCAGGTGCCGCAGCGCCTCGATCAGCACGTGCTCGCCGAGCGGCACGATGAGGCCGGTCTCCTCGGCGGCCGGGATGAACCGGTTCGGCCCGAGGATCTCGCCCTCGGGCGTCCGCATGCGCACCAGCGTCTCCGCGCCCATGACCTCGCCGGTCGCGGCCGACACGATCGGCTGGAACCAGACCGGCAGCGTCTGGCGGCGATCGCCGTCGAGCGCCTGGCGCAGCAGCTTCTCGCCCGCGATCCGCTCGTGCACGGCGACCCGCATCTGGTCGCTGAACACCTTCATCCGGTTGCCGCCGTTGCGTTTCGCCGCGTACATCGCGGTGTCCGCGGCCAGGACCGCGTCCTCGGCGTGCGCGGCGTCGGCGGTCACGGCCAGCCCGACGCTCGCCGACAGCGCCAGCACGTTGCCGGCGACCGGCAGCGGCTCGGCGAGCTCGGTCACGATGGCGTGCCCGAGCGGCGCGCCCGCCTCGAGCCCGCCGGGCAGCGCCACCACGAACTCGTCGCCGCCGAAGCGGGCCAGCAGCGCCCCGGGCGGGACCAGCGCGCGCAGCCGGGCCGCGATCGAGCGCAGCACGAGGTCGCCGGCCGAGTGCCCGGAGCCGTCGTTCACCGACTTGAACCGGTCGACGTCGAGGTAGAGGATGCTCGCCGGCCCGGGCCGCGCCGCCATCATCGCGGCCAGGTCCTGGTCGAAGCCCCCGCGGGAGAGCAGCCCGGTCAGCGAGTCGTGCCGCACCTGGTGCCGCAGTTCCTCCTGGTGCCGGTACATCGCGGTCACGTCCACGCAGTGCACCACGATCAGCCGGAGCCGGCCGTCGCGGTCGTGCAGCGCGGTGCTGTGCACCTCGACCCACATGGTGGAGCCGTCGTCGTGCCGGCGATAGGCCCGGGTCTGCTGGTCCGAGCCGCGCTGGATCAGCTCGCCGAACAGCGGCGGCAGGTTCTCGATCGCGGTGATCGGCAGGTCCTTGACCCCGAAGCCGTCCGGCAGCTGCGCGGGCAGGCGCATCCAGGTCCGGTACGCGGCGTTGATGCGCAGCAGCCGGCCGTCCGGGGCGATCATCGCCATCGGCACGGGCGTCTCCTCGAACGCGATCGTCAGCCGCGCCTCGCTGTCGTCGAGGTTCTCCTGGGCGCGCCGCTCCTCGGCCGCGGTGAGATACCAGCCGACCACCTGGAACGTCGCGGCCAGCAACACCGCGACGCCGTGCAGCACCGCCCAGACCAGCGGGCTCAGCGCGATGTCGTGGTGGCTGTGGTCGAAGGTGCGGTCGTTGACGATCGTGCCGAAGACGCTGTGGTGCAGCGTGGTGGCGACCAGGAACATGCCGAACGGCGCCCAGTCCCGGTAGAGGGAGAGCGCGGCGACCGCGATGAAGAACGTGAAGTGCGCCTCGGTGAGGCCGTGGCACATGGCCACGAAGCCGCCGCAGGCCGCGGTGAGGCCGAGGGCGACCGCGACCGACGGCAGCCGGCGGCCGGGCAGCCGGGCCGCGGCGAGCACGCACGGCAGCACCAGCAGCACGGTGAAGAGCCAGGATCTGGTCAGACCGTCGGTCAGCGCGCCGAAAATCGTTAGACCGATGACGGTGGCGGCGAGCAACATGGCCAGCAGCCGATGGCGGCGGGCCCAGTCCTCGTCCCGGAGCCGGCCCGCGTTGCGCAGCCAGCCCAGTCTCCCGGTGGTCACGTGCATTTGATCGGCGCGTCATCTGCCCGGACCAGGATCTCGCCGGGTGCACGTGGGTTGCGCCACATTCCGATACGGATACGTTCCGTTTCGCCGGACGACGGCATAGTGTGATCGACGGATACGGAACCGTCTCGTTTCGAAAATGCGGGGAACCCACATGGACACACCAGCCGCTACTCCCCAGACCGGGCATCCCCGGCGCTGGGTGATCCTCGGCGTCCTGGTCATCAGCCTGCTGGTGGTCGTGCTCGACAACACGGTGCTCAACGTCGCATTGCGCACCATCGCCGACCCGGAGCACGGCCTCGGCGCCACCCAGAGCCAGCTCGAGTGGGCCATCAACTCGTACACCCTGGTCTTCGCCGGCCTGCTGTTCACCGCCGGCATCCTCGCCGACCGGCTCGGCCGCCGGATCACCCTGATCACCGGCCTCGCCCTGTTCGGCATCGCCTCGCTGACCTCCGCGTACGCGGGCTCGGCCGACCAGCTGATCGCCGCCCGGGCCCTGATGGGTCTCGGTGCCGCGGCCGTCATGCCGGCCACGCTCTCGATCATCGCGAACGTCTTCGCCCCGCAGGAGCGCGGCAAGGCGATCGGCGTCTGGGCCGGCGCGGTCGGCCTCGGCGTCGCGATCGGCCCGATCGTCGGCGGCCTGCTCCTCGAGCACTTCTGGTGGGGCTCGGTCTTCCTCATCAACGTGCCGATCGTGGTCGTCGGCATCGTCCTCGGCCTGGTCATCATCCCGGAGTCGCGAGACCCCAAGCCGGGTCGCATCGACGTGGTCGGTGTGCTCCTGTCGATCATCGGCATCGGCCTGCTCACGTACGGCGTGATCAAGGGTGGCGAGGACGGCTTCGGCGACACGCTCGCCTGGGCCCCGCTGGTCGCCGCGGCCGTCGTGCTCGCCGGCTTCGTCGCCTGGGAGCGGCGGGTCGCGTTCCCGTCGCTGGACGTGCGGCTCTTCACGAACAAGACCTTCGCCGCCTCGACCGGCATGATCGGCCTGGTCTTCTTCGCGGCCATGGGCGCGATGTTCTTCGGCGCCTTCTACCTGCAGCTGGTCCGCGGCTACGGCCCGCTCGCCTCCGGCGCGCTGTTCGTCCCGTTCGCGGTCGCCCAGATGGTGTTCGCACCGCGCAGCGCGGCCATGGTCAAGCGGTTCGGGCCGAAGGCGGTCAGCACCACCGGCCTGCTGCTCGTCGCGGTCGGCCTGGCGTCCTGGCTCTTCATCGGCGCCACCACGCCGATCTGGATCGTCGGTGCGGCGTTCTTCCTGATGGGCGTCGGCATGGCCAACGTGATGCCGTCGGCCACCGAATCGATCATGGCGTCGCTGCCGCGGGAGAAGGCCGGCGTCGGCTCCGCGGTCAGCAACACCATCCGCCAGCTGGGTGGCGCGCTCGGCGTCGCCGCGCTCGGCGCGATCCTCTCCTCGGTGTACCGCGACCACCTCGGCAGTGCGACCGACGGCCTCCCGGCCGCCGCGTCGGACGCCGCCCGCGAGTCCATCTCCGGGGCGTACGCGGTCGCCGAGAAGGCCGGCGCCGCCGGTCCGGCCCTGATCAACAGTGCCAACGACTCGTTCCTCACCGCGATGCACTACGCATCGATCGGCAGCGTCATCGTGGCCCTGCTCGGCGCGGTGGTCGCGCTGATGTGGCTGCCCGGCAAGCGTCCGGCGACCGCTCCGGTCCCCTCCACGGCGGAAGGTCTCGCCGAGGAGCAGGGCGTGGAACTGGTCGAGGCGTAACCCTTAAGTAACAATGAACGCCATGACCACGGCTGTTACCGAGACCGGCCAGGAGCGCAAGGCTCCTGGCCGGCCCCGCAGCGCGCAGGCCGACGAGGCCATCCTCGATGCCGTGCTCGAGCTGCTCGGCGGCGGGCACAGTGTCGCCGCCATCTCGATCGAGGCGGTCGCCGCCAAGGCGGGAGTCGGCAAGGCAACCATCTACCGCCGCTGGCCGAACAAGGAAGCGCTGATCATCGACGCGGTGGCGTCGATGAAGGGGCCGCTGCCCGTGCCGGTCGGCGAGTCGGTCCGCGACGACCTGGTGATGCTGCTGAAGGCGTCGCGGACGGGCCGTTCCCTGCGGTACGGGCAGGTCACGGTCTGCCTGCTTCCGGAATTCCTCAAGGACGAGCATCTGCACGACATGTGGCGGGCGGTCATGGAGCCGCGGCGCGACGTGATGCGTCAGGTGCTGCGGCGCGGGATCGCCAAGGGGGAACTGCGGGCTGACCTCGACGTCGAGCTCTCGCTCCTGATGATCAACGGCCCGTCGATGATGCAGAACATGCTCCAGTGGAACCCGGCCGTCCCGCCGGAGGGTTTCGCCGAGGCGCTGGTCGACGCCTTCCTGCGGGGCGCTGCCGCCTGACTCAGGCCGCGGCCTTCTGGCCGCGGTAGGCGAGGCGGGCGACCGTGTTGCGGAGGGCGATGCCCGGCCGGGTGCTGGGCACGACCAGAGCGGCGGCGAAGCGGGCGGCCCGGCCCTTCGCGTCGGTGCGGCGGCGGTGCTCGGCCTCGTACCGCTGGAGGGCGGTCGCCGGGTCGCCGTCGCGCAGAGCGCCGGCCAGGGTGCGGGCGCCGGCCATCGCCATGCTCGACCCGTCGCCGAACAGTGAGATCGAGGCGGCCGCGTCGCCCAGCAGCGTGATGCGGCCGCTCGACCAGCTCGGCAGCACGACCTTGCTGACGCTGTCGAAATACAGGTCATCGGCCTCGCGGACCCGATCCAGGAACTCGGGCACGCGCCAGGCGGTGTCTTTCCCGTACGCCTCGAGCAGCACCCGGCGATGCAGCGCGGTGTCGCGATGGTCGAAGCCGGGGATGGCCCGCCCGCGGAAGATGAACGCCAGCAGGGCGTGGTCGCGGGACGGGTGCACCGAGAGCAGCCGGCCGGGGGTGTTGTACATGAGCGCCTCGTCGGGGTGGTCGACCGGCTCGCCCAGCGGCAGCGTGCCCACGTAGACGCCGAGGTGGCGGACGAACCGCTCCTCGGGGCCGAACGCCAGCCGGCGCACGGTCGAGTGCAGGCCGTCGGCGCCGACGACCAGGTCGAAGCGGCGCGGCGCGGACCGCTCGAAGGTGACGTCGACGCCGTCCGGGTCGGGCGCGAGCTCGGTGATCGTGTCGTCGAAGACGAACTCCGCGTGGTCGCGTGCCGCCCCGTACACGATGGAAGCGAGATCGGCCCGCGGAACCTCGATCTCCTCGGTGCCGGCCGCGCTGCGGCTCGCGGGCATCGGGATGCGGCGCCCGCGACGGCCGCGCGAGTCGATCAGGCGCATCGCGGTGACCGTGGTGGCCGCCTCGCGCAGGCGGGGCACGATGCCCATCTCCTCGGCGACGGGGAGGGCGGGGCCGCGCACGTCGACCGGGTTGCCGCTCGAGCGCTGGCCCTGCGCGCGCTCGACGACGGTGGGCTGGAACCCGGCACGGGTCAGCCAGTAGGCCAGAGTCGGACCGGCCACGCCGGCTCCTGAGATCAGTACGGTTCGCATGTCCTCACGATAACCGCATCGAGTGCAAAACTGCAACGAGTGCAGATTGGCGTTCGATGCCGTAAGGTGACCGGGTGACCTTGCGTGAGCGGAAGAGGGCCCGGACCCGGGAGGCCCTCGTGTCGGCGGCCGTCGACCTTTTCGAGCGGAACGGGTACGAGAAGACGACCGTGGCCGACATCGCGGCGGCGGCGGAGATCGGGACTCGGACGTTCTTCAGCTACTTCGCCAGCAAAGAGGAGCTGCTGTTCCCTTCGAGCGACGCCCGCGTGCGCGCCACCGTCGACGCCATCGCCTCGCGGCGGCCGGACGAGGGGCCGGCCGAGGTGCTGGTGCGGGCGCTGGCCGAGGCGGCGGCGACGGATGACGACCTGACCGGGCCGATGGCGGCGCTACGGATCAAGCTGATGCGCGAGGTGCCGACGGTGCTCGGGCGGGGGCTGCAGATCCAGCTCGACGCGCAGCGGGAGATCGGGCGGCACCTGGCCGCTGCCTATCCGGACGAGCTCGACGAGGTGTCGGGGGCGGCGCTGGCGGGCGCGCTGATCGGGGCGGTGTCGACGGCCTTGGTGGTTTTGTTCGACGATCCCTCGGGGGTGCCGTCGCCGTCGGCGGTGCGCTCGGCGGTTCGGCGGGCTACGTCGCTCGCCTTGCGGCCGTGGTCTCGGCCTCAGCCGTTCGCCACGTCGTCGCTGTCGGACGCGATGGTGGTGACGGCGCCGGACGGATCGGTGGTGCGGCCGCTGGCGGCGGTGCGCGGGGCGGGGAGTTTCGCGCATTTCAGCTTGGGGGCCGGGGAGGTCTCTCGGGCGGTTGTGCATGCCACGGTTCACGAGATCTGGTACGTCGTGGCGGGGGAGGGGGAGATGTGGCGTTCCTCGTCCTCCTCGCCCGCCGGGATCGTCGCGCTTCGGCCGGGGGTTTGTCTCACGATTCCGGTGGGGACGGCGTTCCAGTTCCGGGCCGGTGCGGTGGGTCTCGAGGTGGTCGCGGTGACGATGCCGCCGTGGCCGGAAGAGGCGGATGGCGAGGCTCGCCCGGCATCGGGGCCCTGGGAGCCGTCGGTCTGACGCCGCCGGTCCCGTCTTTACCGTGGCATCGAGGCGGGTCTATGATCTGGCGCATCAGCCTTTGGGAGCGCTCCCATCGCTCTTTCGCGGCAGTCCGAAGGAGAACCGCGCCATGACCCGTCTTCGTACCCTGCTCGCGGTGCTGGTCGCGGCCGCCGCCGGGCTTCTGCTGCTGGGCATCCAGCTGCCGGCGAGTGCCGACCCGGTGACCGGCAACGCCACGTACTTCGATGCGCTCGGCTCGCCGTACGGCGGATGTGGTCTGCCGCAGGCCCAGCTGGACACCCAGGACTTCGTCGCGCTGAACGTCTACAACACGCCCGGGGACTACAACTTCTACCCGCGGCCGGTGACCGACGCGTCGAAGGTCGGCCAATGGAACAACGGTCTGAACTGCGGACGGTTCGTCCAGGTGTCGATCGGCGACTACTGCACCGGCGTGAACGACGGCGCCCAGAACCAGGCGTTCTGCCGCAACGGCGCCTGGACGGCCGACAAGTACAACGGCGCCACCCTGACGATGACCGTCGCCGACAGCTGCGGTGACTCCAACGGCTGGTGCCGCGACGACCCGTACCACCTGGACCTGGCGAAGGACTCGCTGAACCGCTTCGCGCTGAACGGCACGGCGGTCGGCGACATGTACCCGAACCATTGGAACAACCGTCATATCAGCTGGCAGTACGTGCCCGCCCCGAACTACTCCGGCGACATCAAGATCGGCTTCCTGCAGGGCGCCCAAGCCTACTGGCCCGCGATCGCCGTCTCCCATCTGGCCAACGGCATCCACGGCGTCGAGTACTACTCGGCCGGCGCCTGGCAGACGGCCACGATGAACAGCGACATGGGCCAGTCCTACATCATCGCCGGCCTCACCTCAGGAACGACCAATTTCCAGATCCGCGTACGCGACGTCAACGGCGCACTGATCAACAACGGCCGGGTGTACAGCTTCTCCCTCCCGTCCGCCTGCGGTTCCCAGTGCTCCCAGGCGTACACGGCAACGACCTACACGACCAGCGGCGGCGGCACCACGTCGCCGACGACCCCGCCCACCACAACTCCGACGACACCGCCCACGACCCCGCCCACCACTCCGCCGACGACCCCGCCCACGTCGGCTCCGGCGGGTTCGTGCACCGCGTCGTCCACGGTGGTCAGCTCCTGGTCGGGCGGCTTCCAGAGCAACGTGACCGTGAAGGCCGGCAGCACCCCCATCTCCGCCTGGACCGCCCGCTGGACCTTCACCAACGGCGAGCAGATCACCCAGCTGTGGAGCGCCTCCTACACCACCAGCGGCTCCACGGTCACCGCCCGCAACGTCAGCTGGAACGGCTCCCTGGCCGCGAACGCCTCCACGACGTTCGGCTTCACCGGCTCCGGCACACCCGCCGCCGTCGCCATGACCTGCACCCCCGCCTGACCCCGCCTGACCCGCACTCCCGCCCAACCGGCCACCCGGCCCGGCCGCGCCCACCCGCCGCCGGGCCGGGCCACCCTCACCGGGTCGTGGCGGGCCGTCGACCGCGGCGCCCGTCCGCCCGTTGCTGGGGTGCGGGCGCCGCCTCGCATGCCGGGGTGGTCAGGGGTGCGGGACGTGGACGGGGTCCACGTGCCAGATGGTGGAGATGTAGTCGCGGACCGTGCGGTCGGCGGAGAAGAAGCCGGTTCGGGCGGTGTTCAGGATGGAGGCCCTGGTCCAGCGGTCCTGGTCTTGCCACGCCTCGTCGACCTCGGACTGGCAGTCGACGTAGGCGCGGTAGTCGGCCAGGGTCAGGTACTCGTCGCGGTTCAGGAGGGAGTCCGCCACCTCCTGGCCGACTCCGCCGAAGGCGCCCGAGGCGATCGCGTCGAGGGCCGCGCGGAGCTCGTCGTCCCGCTCGTAGTACGCGCGCGGGTTGTAGCCCGCGGCCCTCAGCGCGGTGGCGCCGGGGGTGTCCAGGCCGAACAGGAAGAAGTTGTCGGCGCCGACGCGGTCGCGGATCTCGATGTTGGCGCCGTCGAGGGTGCCGATCGTGATGGCGCCGTTGAGCGCCAGCTTCATGTTGCCGGTGCCGGAGGCCTCCTTGCCGGCCAGGGAGATCTGCTCGCTCAGGTCGGCAGCCGGGATGATCAGCTCGCCGAGGGTGACGTTGTAGTTCGGCGGGAAGACGATCTTGAGGTACGGGGCGACGGCCGCGTCCTCGTCGACGACCCTGGCGACCGCGTTGATCAGCCGGATTATCGACTTGGCCGCGTGGTAGGCGGGGGCGGCCTTGCCGGCGAACAGGACGGTGCGCGGGACGTACGAGCCGCCGGGGTTGTTCTTGATCCGGTGGTACTGGGTGATCACGTGCAGGAGCTTGAGCTGCTGCCGCTTGTACTCGTGGAAGCGCTTGACCATCACGTCCGTCAGCGAGTCCGGGTCGCCGAGACCGAGACGGACCTTGTTCGCCCGCTTGATCTCGCGCCAGCGGGAGAGGAACGCGGGGTCGTCGGCCAGCGGCGCGAGGTCCTCGAGACGGTCGAGGTCGTTGATCCAGCCGCCGTCGCCGAGCGACGAGGTGATCAGGTCGGCGAGGGACGGGTTCGCGAGCCGCACGAAGCGGCGCGGGGAGACGCCGTTGGTGACGTTGCGGAACTTCGCGGGCCACAGCTCGGCGAAATCACGGAGCGTCGTCTCGGCCAGCAGCTTCGAGTGCAGCTCGGCGACGCCGTTGACCGCGGTGGTCCCGGTCACGGCCAGGTTGGCCATGCGGACGCGGCGCTCCGGCTCCTCCTGGATCAGCGACATCCGGCGTACGCGATCGAGGTCGTCGGGGAAGCGCGACCGGACCTCGCCGAGAAGCCCCTCGTTGATCGCGTAAATGATCTCGAGGTGGCGGGGGAGAAGGCGCTCGAACAGCGCCACCGGCCACGTCTCCAGCGCCTCCGGCAGGAGCGTGTGGCAGGTGTAGGCGAAGGTGCGCTGGGTGATCTCCCAGGCCTCGTCCCAGGACAGGCCCTCCTCGTCGACCAGCAGCCGCATCAGCTCGGGGATCGCCAGCGTGGGGTGGGTGTCGTTCAGCTGGATGGCGGTCTTGCCGGCGAACTCGGACCAGGCGGCGTTGCGCAGCCGGAACCGGCGGATGATGTCCCGCAGCGAGCACGACACCAGGAAGTACTGCTGCTTGAGGCGCAACTCGCGGCCCAGCTCGGTGCTGTCGTCGGGGTACAGCACCTTGCTGATGTTCTCGGCGCGCACCGCCTCCTGCACGGCCTCGGCGTACTGGCCGGCCGAGAAGCGGGAGAGGTCGAACGACGACTCGCTGCCCCGGGCGCTCCACAACCGCACGATGTTCACGGTGTCGGTGCCGTAACCGGGCACCAGCATGTGGCTGGGCTCGCCGAGGACGATCTCGCCGGGGATCCAGGTGGTGTTGCCGTCGGAGTCGCGCGTCGTGTGGCCGTAGAAGAAGACCGTCTGCCGATCGTCCGGCGCCGGGAACTCCCACGGGTTCCCCTGGAACGCCCAGGCGTCGGGCTTCTCCACCTGGGCGCCGTCGGCGAAGGCCTGCTTGAAGATGCCGAAGTCGTAGCGGATGCCGTAGCCGACCGCCGGGATGTCCAGCGTGGCCATGGCGTCGAGCAGGCAGGCCGCGAGGCGCCCGAGGCCGCCGTTGCCCAGGCCGGGCTCGACGTCCAGCTCCTCCACCTCGCCGGGCGCGAGCCCGAACGCCTTGAGCGCGGCCGCCGCGACCTCACCCGTGTTCGAGTAGAGGAGGTTCTGCGACAGCTGCCGGCCGAACAGGAACTCGGCCGAGAGGTAGTAGACCCAGCGGGGATTCGCCGCGTACTGGGCGGCCGAGGTCCGCGCCCGTCGCGCGGCGAGCCGGTCACGCACGGTCAAGGCCAGGGTCTCGTAGGCGTCCTGCGCACTCGCCGACTCCACGGTGGTGCCGCGCCGGTAGTAGAGGTTGCTCAGCAGGTCCTGCTCGAACTCGGCCGGCGTGTTTCCCAGCGGCCGGAGCCCGATCCCGTTCCGAAGGTCCATGGACGCACCCTCCCGCAAACAGGTTGCCGGAAGTTGTCAGCTATATGCCACTTACCGAGACTCCTGCGCCAAATCGGAGGCGCCTAACCCTCCAGTTGAGGTTGAGGGTTAAGGCTGGAGGTGAGGTTGAGGTCGAGGCTCACGTGGTCGTCAGGTATGCGACCACCATGTCGCTGAGCATGCCCCGGTAGTGGTCGCGGCGGGCCGGGTCGAGCAGGTCCCGGTTGAAGATGGCGCCGAAGGTGTGCTGGTTGGCGACGCGGAAGAAGCAGAAGGAGCTGATCAGCAGGTGTACGTCGATGGCGTCGACGTCGGTGCGGAACTCGCCGGTGGCGCGGCCGCGCTCGAGGATGCGGTCGAGCAGGAGGACGGCCGGGGTGTTGATGTTGACCATCTCGGGGAGGCGGGCGATGTGCTCGGCGCGGTGGATGTTCTCGATGCTGACCAGGCGGATGAAGTCGGGGTTGGCCTCGTGGTGGTCGAAGGTCACCTCGGCGATCCGGCGGATCGCGTCGGCCGGCTCCAGGTGGTCGACGTTGACCTGCTGCTCGGCCTCGCGGATGCGGGCGTACGCCGCCTCGAGCGCCGCGATGAACAGCTGCTGCTTCCCGCCGAAGTAGTAATAGATCATGCGCTTGGTGGTGCTGGTGCGGGCGGCGATCTCGTCGACGCGGGCGCCGTCGTAGCCGCGGTCGGCGAACTCGGCGGTCGCCACGGTGAGGATCTCGGCACGGGTGCGCTCGGCGTCGCGGCGGCGTTCCGCGGTGGGCCGCGCGGGGCTGGCAGTCATCGGGCTCCTGTCCGGGATCGCAGAAAGGGGATGGCTAGAACGACGCGCCGAGAGGGTGGTCGAAACCGCGCTCGGCCATCCGGTTCGCCACCTCGGTCAGGTCCTTGACGAAGGTGTCGATCCGCTCCTCGGTGAAGCGCATGGTCGGCCCGCTGAGCGTGAGCGCGGCGACCACGGCCCCGGAGCGGCCGAGCACGGGGACGGCGACCGCGGTCAGCCCCTCCTCGCGCTCGCCGTGGCTGACCGCGAAACCCTGGTGGGCGGCCTCGTCGATCCACTCCTGCATGCGGCGCACATGTTGCTCACCGTACGGCGAGGAGCGCGCGATCCGGGCGAGCAGCGCGGGCGACGCGTGGCGCAGCAGCACCTTGGCCGACGCCCCGGCCCACATGGGCAACTCGTCGCCGACGTGCACGACGTGCCGCAGCGGCTGCGGGCTCTCCTGCTGGGCGATGCAGACGCGGACGATGTCGCGGGCGACGTAGACGTTCACCGTCTCGCGGTCCTTGGCGGCCAGGTCGCGCATCATGCGCTTGGTCTCGGGCGGCAGCTCCCAGCTGCTGCGGGCCAGATGCGCCCAGCGCCACAGCCCGGGGCCGGCCATGTAGCCGTTGCTGGTCGCCCACAACAGGCCCATCTGCTCGAGCGTCTGGATCAGCCGGATCACCGTGGTCTTGGCGAGACCGGTGGCGGCGACCACCTCGCGTACGGTGATCGACGGCCGCTCCTCGGTGAGCAGCGACAGGATGTCCAGCGCCCGCTGTACGCTGCGAACCCCGCCTGCCGAGCCCTCGTCCTGAGCCTGCACGGTCCACTTCCTCTCCACGGTCGTCCGCAGGTTACCCCAAACCGTAGAGCGGTCCAATTCCTGGTGGAAAGTCCGATAGGTGGGGCCCGCCGAGCGGCGGGCCCCATGTCGGGTCAGCGGCAGAAGGGCTTCATGCCCATGGCGGACTCGATGCCCCCGAGCAGCAGCGACCGGTACTCGGCCGCGCCCGGGAAGGTGGTGTTGCTCAGGTCGAACAATGCGGCGTCGTGGCCCAGCGTGGTCAGCCACGCCCGGCCGCCGTCGTAGTACTGGCACCACGCCACCGGGTGAAGGTCGCCGTGCCCCGGGTGGCCCATGCTGCCCTTGACGCCGCGGGTCAGCGTCGACTCGTCGACCGTGGCCAGGATGCGCACCTGCGACGGGAACGGCACCAAGTTGTACCACTCGTCCTCGAAGCCCCACCGCGACGGCAGCGACTGCGTCGAGACGTCGCGCCGGTCGGTGATCCGCACCGTGCCGGTCTGCTCGGGCCCGTGGTCGTAGTAGTTGGCGCCGCCGAGCAGCCCCTCGTACCACGGCCAGTTGTACTCGGTGCCGAAGGCGTTGTGCGCGCCGACGAAGCCGCCGCCACCGCGGATGTACTGCCGCAGCGCGGTCTGCGCCGCGTCGTCGAGGGTGTCGCGCGAGGTGCTGAAGAAGATCACCGCGTTGTAGCGGAACAGCTGGTTGGGCGAGGCGACCTGGGCCAGGTCCTCGGTCCAGTCGACGGCGAAGCCGTTCGCCTTGCCCATGGCGATGATGCCGTTCTGCACCACGTTCGCGGCGGTGAGCGGTGGGTTGAGCCCGGACGCCAGCGCCGGGCCGAGATTGGCGTGCCGTGGTCCGGCCGTACGCGTGAAGAGCAGCACCTTGTAGCCGTTGGTCGCGGGGTCGAAATTGCCCCAGTCGTGGTAGCAGCGCGGGTCGGTGCCCCGGCAGACGCCGTAGTCGGGGTCGCCCAGCTGCTGGGCGCCGTGGTCGGCGCCGGGATGACCGGCCGCCGCGTGGCCGCGGGCGATCAGGACGGCGGTGAGCGAGAGCAGGACGGCGAGCGCCGCCGCGAGCGGGACGAAGCGGCGGCGAACGGATTCGATCATGGACGGGCTCCTAATCAGGCCGAGGAGGTCCGCTAGATGGACCGACTGATCCATTTTGGGCTCGCTCACCGTAGGCCCGGGCCCGCGCGGCAGGCAACCATGGATTTGCATCCGGCTCTTGTTGCGAATGGATGAACAGGCTTATCGTCTGACCATCCAGCGGAACCAACGGTCCACGTAGCGGACCAGGAGAGTGAGCATGGACAGACGAAAGTTCCTCGCCGCGGCCGGTGCCGGCGCGGCGACCGCGGTGGCCGCCCAGGCTCCGGCCCTGGCCGGCGAGCCCGCGAAGACCACGCCCGCACCGCCGCAGCCCACCGACTTCCGCCCGCCCGGCCGCGATTTCCCCAAGGTCTGCGGCGACCTCGGCAACCAGAACCACTCACCGCTCAAACAGATCAACCGTCGTACGGTCGGACATCTCGGCGGCGCCTGGCACGTGAACCTCGAGGGCGGCAGCACCGAGCAGGGCCAGCAGAGCACCTGCGTCGTGCAGGACGGCGTTCTCTATGTCCAGACCAGCCAGCAGAACGTCTTCGCGGTCGACGGCCGCACCGGCGCCGTCAAGTGGAAGACCAATGTCGGCACGCGCGGCACCAATATGCGGGGAGTCGCGCTCGGCGAAGGCAAGGTCTTCTCCACCTCAGGAGCCAACATTGTGTACGCCCTGGATCAGCGCACCGGAGCAGTGATCTGGCAGAAGCAGCTGATCACGGCGGACGAGGGCGGCGCGGACAGCGGCTGCGACCCGCAGAACGGCCAGTGCGGCGGCCTCACCGGGACGCTGGCCGGCGCGGTCGTCTACCACGACGGCCTCATCTACGTCGGCATGCAGGGCAGTACCGGCGGGGCGCGCGGGCGGGCGTACGCGCTGAAGGCCGCCACCGGCGAGATCGTCTGGATCTTCTGGTCGGCCCCGGGCCCGGGCCAGTTCGGGAACGACACGTGGGCCGGCGACTCGTGGAAGACCGGCGGCGCCGTTCCGTGGATCCATCCGGCCATCGACCCGTCGCTGGGGTTGGTCTATTGGACCTTCAGCGGGCCTTACCCGCGGACCGATGGCTCGTCGCGGGCCGGGGACAACCTCTTCGCGAACTGCATCGTGGCGCTCGACGCGAAGACGGGGGAGCGGCGCTGGCACTTCCAGTCGGTGCACCACGACATCTGGGACATGGACAACGTCATGGCCCCGGTCCTGATCGACCTGCGGATCGACGGCCGGCTGCGCAAGGTCGTCGTCTACGGCAGCAAGGTCGGCATGTACTACATCCTCGACCGGCGCACCGGCGAGGCCGTTCACGGCATGGAGGAACGGCCCGTTCCGCAGGACGAGCGGCAGAAGACGGCGCCCACTCAGCCGTTCCCGGGCGGCGAGCCGTTCTGCCCGCAGGAGCCCCGATTCGACAACGCGACCCGGCCGGTGCCGTTCTACGAATGGGGCGGCCTGTACACGCCGCACTGGGACCGGGCGACCATTATCTTCCCCGGCGCCGGGGGCGGCGGCGATTGGATGCAACTGTCCTTCAATCCGTACACCGGATGGGTCTATGTGGGTTATGGACTGATCAATTCGGGCTATTCGAATGCCCGGGACGGCCGGGTCAACACCTCCCGGCCGCTCGGCGAGTACTTCGCGGGCGGCATCGCGGCGGTCGATCCGCGCACCAACACCCCCGTGTGGCGGCGCGACGGGGAATGGTCGCTCGCGCACGGCAACGGCATTCTCACCACGGCCGGGCGGGTCATGTTCCAGGGCGGCCCGGACGGCCTGCTGCACGCCATGAACGACGAGACCGGGGACGTGGTCTGGTCGTTCCAGTGCGGGGCCGGGGTACACACCAGCCCGATCGCGTACGAGATCGACGGGGTTCAGTACCTCGCGGTGCTGGCCGGCGGCAACGGCCTGCCGTATCCCGACATCCCGCGCGGTGACCATCTGTGGGCCTTCAAGCTGGGTGGGACCGTCGCGCCGGCGCCGACCCCCACGCCGCCCTCCAAGCGCAACGACATCCGCACGGCGGCGGTCACCGGAGTCACCACCGTGACGCTCGGGCGGATCTGGAGCACGTCGACCGGCGCGCCGGGAACGACCGAGAACCTGGTGGCGCAGAACGCGATGGCGCCGCAGCACCTGCGGATTCCAGCCGGCACAACGGTCACCTTCGTCAACCCGGCCAGCAATGCGAGCGCGCATGCGGCGGTGGCGTTCTTCGACAACGAGTTCGACACCGGCGTGCTGATGCCCGGCCAGTCCGCCACCCACGTCTTCGATACGCCGGGCACCTACTTCTACAACGACGCCATCTACCCGCAGAACACCGGCAAGATCGTCGTCTACTGAGGAACGACTGAGGAGTCGCCATGAAGAAGAAATGGACCGAACCGCGTACGACCCGGATCGAGACGGCCGCCGAGATCTCGGCCTACGCGGGAACCGGCGGCCCGTGGCCGCGCCGCGACCAGCGCTGACCCGCTCGGAACTCGCCGGCGCCCTGCACGCGCAGGCCGCACGGTACTGGGACAAGCACCCGTTCCACGTCCGGCTGCACGCCGGCGGGTGCGGGCCCGGCGAGATCCGGTCCTGGGTCGCGAACCGCTGGTACTACCAGCGGCACCTCTCGCAGAAGAACGCCGCGATCATCGCCGCCTGTCCACACCCGGAGATCCGGCTGCGGTGGCTCGACCGGATCGCCTTCCAGGACGACGGCGGCCTGGCCGACTGGCTGGCCCTGGGGGACGCGGTCGGGCTCAGCGAGGAGGAGATCCTCGACGAGCGGCACGTGCTGCGCGGCACCCGGTTCGCGGTCGACGCGTACGTGGCCTTCTGCCGGACCCGGCCCTGGCTGGAGGGCGCCGCGGCCGCGCTCACCGAGCTCTTCTCGCCCCGGCACATGGCCGATCGCGTGCAGGCCTGGCGCGCGCACTACGACTGGATCAAGCCGGACGGGATGGCCTACTTCGACAACCGGATCCCGGTCGTGCGATCGGACAGTTCATTCACGCTCGACATTGTTCTGACCTATGCACGTACGCGGGAGGAGCAGGAGGCCTCGGTGGCGGCACTGGCGTACAAGTGCGACGTGCTGAACGCGATCCTCGACGCCGTCGACTACTCCGGCGGGCTGCCGTCGTGAGGCCCGGGCTGGCCGTCGGCTGCTCGCTGGTCTACGACGTGGGCCGGGCCGGGTACTTCGTGTTTTACCCGGAGGGCGTGCTCGCGCTCGACGAGCCCGCCGCGGCGGTGCTGACCCGCTGCGACGGGCGGACCCTGACCGATCTCGTCGAGTCGTTGTCGGCCGAGTACGACGGGGTCACGCCGGACTCGGTGGCGCGGCTCCTCGACGATCTGATCGCCCAGCGGATCGTGGCCGACGGCGGCGTGCCGGTCGAGCCCCGCTCGGTCGGCGGCCCGTCGGCGCTCCCGGCGGGCGCACCGATCGGGCTGGTGGCCGAACTGACTCACCGGTGCCCGCTGCAGTGCTTCTACTGCTCGAATCCGATCGATCTGTCCCCCGACGAGATGGACACCGAGGGCTGGCTCGGCGTCATCGACCAGGCCGGCGAGCTCGGCATCCGCCAGCTGCACCTGACCGGCGGCGAGCCCCTGCTCCGCCGCGACCTGCCGGCGCTGGTCGCCCGCGCCGGCGACCGCGGCCTGTACACCAACCTCATCACCAGCGGCCTCGGCCTGTCCCCGGCCCGCCTGTCGGCCCTGGTCGACGCCGGCCTCCGCCATGTGCAACTCTCCGTGCAGGACAGCGATCCCGCCTCGGCCCGCCGCATCGCCGGCCTGGCCGTGACCGATCGCAAACGCTCGGCGGCGGCCGCCATCGTCGCCTCCGGTCTGCCCTTGACCGTCAACGTCGTTCTCCACGCCGGCAACGCGGATCGGGTCGCCGAGCTGGCCGCCCTGGCCGTGGCGCTGGGCGCGAGCCGCCTGGAACTGGCCCACACGCAGTTCTACGGCTGGGCCCTGCGCAATCGCGCGGCGCTCATGCCCACTCCCGACCAGGTGGCCGCGGCCGATCGCGCTGCCGCCGAGGCCGCTCGGCTCCTCCCGACGACGTACGTCCGGCCCGACTATCTGACCGGCATACCTAAGCCGTGCATGCAAGGTTGGGCCACCCGCCAGCTGGTCATCACCCCCGCCGGCGACGTCCTGCCCTGCCTGGCCGCCGCCCAGCTTCCCGGCGGCCCGCCACCCAGCGTCCGCACCTCGTCCCTGCACGACATCTGGTACGACTCGGAACTGTTCAACCGCTACCGCGGCACCGCCTGGCTCCCGTCACCCTGCCGCGACTGCGCCCTCCGCGAGCTCGACTTCGGCGGCTGCCGCTGCCAGGCCTTCCAGCTGACCGGCGATGCCTCCGCCACCGATCCCGCCTGCCACCTGTCCCCGTCCCACGCCCTGGTCACGTCCCTCACCACCCCGGCCCCACCCCGCCCCCTCCCCGTCTCGCGCCGGTTCCCATGAGGGTGCGCTTTCTCGGCACCGCGGCCGGCGGCGGGCTTCCACAGTGGAACTGCGCGTGCGCCGGTTGCCGCGCCGCTCGCGAGGGCGGTTGGTCGCGCCGCCAGGACACCGTGGCGATCAGCGGCGACGGCCGCGTCTGGTACCTCCTCAACGCCGCACCCGACCTCCGCCTCGACGCACCCGAGCTCCATCCCGGCCCGGGACTGCGCGAGACACCCCTGCGCGGCGTCATCCTGACCAGCGCCGAGCTCGACCACACCACCGGTCTGCTCACCCTCCGCGAGACTTCCGCCATTTCCGTGTACGCCTCGAGCACCGTCCTTGCGGCCACCCCGGCGCTCTCTCTGCTCCGCCGATACACCACCGTGAACGAGTCGCCCCTGATCGGTGGTGTCCCGGCCGTGCTCGACGGCGGCCTCACCGTCACCGCGTTCCCGCTCGGCGACAAGCGTCCCCGATACGCCGGCGAATCCGCGGCCGGCATCGCGGCGCCGTCCGGGGCGCCCGCCGGCGAGTGGGTGGTCGGGCTGCGGCTGACCAACGGCCGGACCACCGTGATCTACGCACCCTGCCTGGCGGAATGGTCGGACGAGCTCACCCGGGCCGACGTGGTCATTCTCGACGGCACCTTCTTCAGCGACGACGAGTTACGACGGCACACCGGCGTCGATCGCACCGCCCGCCAGATGGGCCACCTGCCGATCGAGGAGTCCCTGCCGCTGCTCGCGCCGGGGCCGCGCTACCTCTACACCCACCTGAACAACACGAACCCGGTCGCCCGGCCCGATTCGCCCGAACGCGCGCTGCTGCACCGTCACGGCGCCGCAGTCGCCCCCGAGGGCCGAGACCTAGCTGATCTATAGGAGATCTGGCTATGGTGATCGTGACACCGGAATCCCTGATCGGAGGACCTCCCATGTCCGTCACCGATGAGCTGCTGGCCAACGCCGAGCGCTACGCCGCGACTTTCGACAAGGGCGCCCTGCCGCTTCCGCCCGCCAAGCACGTGGCGGTCGTGGCCTGCATGGACGCCCGCCTCAACCCGTACGGAATCCTGGGTCTGAGCGAGGGCGACGCGCATGTGATCCGCAATGCCGGCGGGGTCGTCACCGCCGACGAACTGCGTAGCCTGGCGATCAGCCAGCGGCTCCTGGGCACCACCGAGATCATCCTGATCCACCACACCGACTGCGGCATGCTCACCTTCACCGACGACGACTTCCGGTCGGGCATCGAGCGCGAGGTCGGCATCCGCCCGCCGTGGGCCGCCGAGGCGTTCACCGACCTCGACGCGGACGTGCGGCAGTCCGTCCGGCGCATCCAGGCCGACCCGTTCATCCCGGTGAAGGACTCGGTCCGCGGCTTCGTCTACGAGGTCGAGACCGGCAAGCTGCGCGAGGTGCGCTGACCCCGCCACCGGCAGGCCGCGCCACTTCGGCGACAGCGAGCCCATCCGGGCGCTCGTCCCATCCGTAGTGAACGAATGACGGTGGGAGGATGCGATGGCTGGGGACAAGGCCGACGGCACAGCGGCAGAGCTGGACGAACCCACGGCGGAATGGCCGGCGCCGGACAGGACGGAAGAAGACACCGATCCCTTCGGGTTCGCGCCCGTCTACGGCCCGCCCCGCGACCCGTTCGTGGAGGAGACGGACGACCTGGACGAGCCGACCCTCCCGGGCTGGGGACAGCCCGCCCGGGACCGGCACGCGACCGTCGGCCGGCGCCGCCTGCTGGTCGTCGCCGGCGTGTTCTGGGCGCTGGCGGCGATGGTGGGCGCGATCCTGCTGGTGTCCGCGAAAGGAGGCGCCGGCGGGCGCACCGAGGCGGTCTTCGAGATCGTGGACGGTGCCGGGCGCGTACAGGTGACGGCGGGTGACCTGGGCAGCCAGCTTTATCGCGTGTCGACGCCCGGGGCGACCTCCCGGGTGGAGGACGGCGGCGGGACCCTGCGCCTTCACCTGAAGGCCGGAGCCAGGGCCGTCGAGGTCGTCCTCAACAAGAACATCCTGTGGACGGTGCGCCTGAAGGGCGGCGCGGACCAGGCGCGACTGGACCTGAGCGCGGGCCGGGTCGCCGGGGTCGACCTCGAGGGCGGGGCCAACCGGATCGATCTGGCGCTGCCGGCGACCAAGAGCATGACGGCCGTACGGATGAGTGGCGGCGTCGATCAGTTCGAGGTGCGGCTGGCCGGCGGAACCCCCGTACGCGTGCAGGTGCGCGACGGCGCCGGCCGCATCACTCTTGCGGGTGACACCCACACCGGTATCGCGCCCGGCAAGGAGTTCACGACCGCGGGATGGACCCCGGGCGGGAGCGGCGTTGACCTGGTGGCGGACGCCGGAATGTCGGGTTTGACGGTCAGCCTGGGGTGAACTTCTA
Source organism: Paractinoplanes globisporus DSM 43857 (assembly GCF_000379645.1). Taxonomy (GTDB): domain Bacteria; phylum Actinomycetota; class Actinomycetes; order Mycobacteriales; family Micromonosporaceae; genus Actinoplanes; species Actinoplanes globisporus. The sequence goes on along the minus strand of NZ_KB903301.1, from coordinate 64,476 downwards.
CGCACCTGCGTACTTGTTCGGTGCCGGGACCGGCAGAAAGATCGAGCCCAGTTGATCGCTGACGAGGGTGAGATCGATGAGCATAGCAACGACGCAGCCGACTGTTCCGGCCGACCCGGCCGGTGCCGCCACGCCGGGTGAGTTCGCCCGGCGGCTGCGGGCGCTGATGGTGGCTCGCCGCCGCTCCCTGGACAGTGTGGCACGGCGCAGCAAGGACGCGGGGACCCCCATCTCCCGCGCCACCGTCCACAACCTGATCACCGGCGGGAGTGTGCCGCGCCGTGACACCGTGCTGGGTTTCCTGCGCGGTTGCGGCGTGCCGCCGCGGGAGCAGATCCGATGGCTGACCAAGCTGGACGAGGTTTACCCCGACGCCCGTCGCGGCATCGCGCCGCGAAAGGTGCCGGAACCGCGACTGACCGGCCTGCGCGCGCCGGAAGGGCGCCTGACCGCCTGACCGCCCGACAACGGGACGGGGCGCCGCGAGGCGCCCCGTCCCGTGTCTTCGCTACTGCTTGTTGAGCGCGTCGACCTTGGCGGTCAGGATGGCCAGGTCCTCGAGGATCTGCGCGTACACCCCCTCCGGCGGCAGCGGGTCTCCACCCTTGGTGGTGCCGCGCATCGCCGCCGACCACACGTCGCCGGTGAGCTCGGAGAGGTTCCGCTGGTAGGTGCTCCCGGGCGTCGTCGTCCCCGCGATCCGGTAGTCGACCAGCACCTCCTTCGCGATCTCGCCCAGCCGTGAGTCGATGGCCGCCTTCGTCTGGGCCGCGATCGTGTTGGTGATCCAGGTTTTGTCCGCTGCGGTCAGTGCCACGGGGATGTCCTCCAGGTGCCAGGAAGCGGTCGAGGCTTCGAGATTCGTTGCGTACGAGGCGGAGAAGTGCGCGTGCTCGGTGTGTGGAGACGACCCCGTGTACGTCTTCTGCACCCAGCCCGACGACGCCGACCAGATGCGCCGGTTGTAGATGATGTAGCGCAGCCGCTTCTCGGCGCCCGAGCGGCACCGCGCCAGCAGGAACTGCACGCACTTCTCCATGGTCAGGTCGCTCTCGCGCAGGTCGTCGTCCACGTCGATCGCGTGCACCTCGTTGATGTGATCGGCGTCGTGGATCGGCACCGAGCCGGTCTCGTCCGGATTGTGGTCCGAGACCTCGTGCTGGTGCGCGGCGTCGCCGATCGATCCGTCCGAGGCGTGGTCGCGAGACGGTGCGATCCGGTCGAAATCGGCGAAGAGCGCCTTCAGACAGGGTATGAGCACCCAGTCAGCCATGCGGTTTGCCTTCCCTTCGGAAAAGGGCCCTTCCCTACGGTCACCACACACCCACCGGATGAGCAAGCGAAGATCCGTCGATCGAGGAGGGATTTATGGGCGGGCCGCGGCCGCGGCCTCCAATGTGTCCCGGAATGCCCGGGCGGCCGGCGAGGCGGCGCCGGCGAGTCGCTGCGCGGTGAAGATGGTACGACGAGGAGCGCCGGGCGGGTCGAGCAGACGGCACGAGGTCTCCCGCCCGGCCCACACCAGATCGGGGATGAGCGCGACCGCGTTGCCCGACTCGACCAGCCGGATGTGCGCCTGCAGGTCGGCGGTCTCGTAGCGGACGTCCGGCTCGAACCCGGCGGTGCGGCACATCTGCTCGGCGAAATGCCGGGACGCCGCGCCGCGCGGTTCCATCACCCACGGCATGACCCGGGCGTCGGGGAGCGACTCGACCGGGTGCAGCGCGACCTCCACGGCGGGCAGGGCCAGGCGGATCGCGTCGGTGGTCAGCGGCCGCCGGTCGAGGCCGGGGTGGTGTGGCGCGGCGTGTGCCGGGTACTGCTCGGCGATGACCATGTCGAAGTCACGGGCCCAGGTCTCGCGGAGCGCTTCCTCCGGCTCTCTTTGCACCATTTCCACGCGTACGTCCGGATAGCGCGTCGCCATGTCCCGCAAGGTTGCCGGCATCAGGGCCAACGCCGCCGATTGGAAGACGGCGACCCGCACCCGGCCGCTCACCCGGGTCAGCGAGGCCTGCAGCGCGGCTTCGGCCCGTTCGAGCGTGTCGAGCACCTCGGCCGCCGACTCGACGAGCACCTCGGCCTGCGGGGTGAGCTGGACGCGCCGCCCGGCCTTGCGCAGCAGCGTCATGCCGGTCTCCTTCTCCAGGAGGCTGAGCTGCTGCGACACGGCGGACGGGGAGAAGTTGAGCGCCTCGGCGACGGCCGCGAGCGTCCCCCTGATCGCCAACTCCCGCAGCAGCACCAGACGCCGGATCTCCAGCATGATTTCCCACTCCCTGGGCAAACAGTAAGAAGGTCTGAAGAGTACTCGTCAAAAACCATCGCTTTTCCTTAACCGGACACGGACGGACACTGGCGCCATGACCGATCTCGCGATGCCCGCCGACACCGACCTCGCCCAGGAGGCGGTCGCCCTCGTGCGACGCTGGCTGCACGAGGCCTCCGCCGTGCCGGTCGGCGGATCGGCCGCGCAGCTCGCCGGCCTGCTGCGCGACCCCAAGGGCCTGCAGTTCGCGGTCGGCTTCGTGGACGGCGTCGTACGCCCCGAGGACCTCAAGGTCAGCGCCCGCGCCCTGTCCGCGATCGCCCCCGGCGTCCCGCGCTTCCTGCCGGCGCCGCTGCGCGCGGCGGTACGGGTCGGCGGCGTGATGGCCCCGGTCCTGCCGGGCGTGGTCGTCCCGGTCGCCCGCCGCGTGCTGCGCCGCATGGTCGGTCACCTGGTCGTCGACGCCACCGACGCGCGCCTGGGCCGGGCGATCTCCCGGATCCGCCGCCGCGACGTCCGGCTCAACGTCAACCTGCTCGGCGAGGCCGTCCTCGGCAAGAAGGAGGCGGGCCGCCGGCTGCGCGAGACCGAGCGGCTGCTGTCCCGCGACGACGTCGACTACGTGTCGATCAAGGTGTCGGCCGCCGTCGAGCCGCACAACCCGTGGGCCTTCGACGAGGCGGTCGACGACATCGTGGAGCGCCTCACCCCGCTGTTCCGCCTGGCCGCGTCGTTCGAGAAGACCAAGTTCGTCAACCTCGACATGGAGGAGTACAAGGACCTCGACCTCACCATCGCGGTCTTCACCCGGCTCCTCGACGCTCCCGAGCTGCGCAACCTCGAGGCCGGGATCGTGCTCCAGGCGTACCTCCCGGATGCTCTCGCCGCGATGATCCGCCTGCAGGAATGGGCGGCCCGGCGGCGCGCCCGCGGCGGCGCCGGCATCAAGGTCCGCCTGGTCAAGGGCGCGAACCTGCCGATGGAGCGGGTCGAGTCGACCGTGCACGGCTGGCCGCTGGCGACCTGGGAGAGCAAGCAGGCCACCGACACCAACTACAAGCGGGTCCTCGACTACGCGCTGCACCCTTCGCGGATCGAGAACGTGCGGCTCGGGGTCGCGGGCCACAACCTCTTCGACATCGCGTACGCCTGGCTCCTGGCCGGCCGTCGCGAGGTGCGGAACGGCATCGAGTTCGAGATGCTGCTCGGCATGGCCGAGGGCCAGGCCGAGGTGGTCCGGCGCGAGGTGGGTGGGTTGTTGCTCTACACGCCGGTCGTACGCCCCGAGCAGTTCGACGTGGCGATCGCGTACCTGATCCGCCGTCTCGAGGAGGGCGCGAGCCAGGACAACTTCATGTCGGCGGTGTTCGAGCTCGACTCCGATCAGGGGCTGTTCGCGCGTGAACGCGACCGTTTCCTGGCGTCCCTCGGCGATCTGGACGACACCGTGCCCGAGTCGCGCCGGGTGATCGACCGGTTCGCCGCGGTGCCCAAGTCCGGGCCTGGCCATTTCGAGAACACCCCCGACACCGACCCGGCCGTCGCCGCGAACCGCGCCTGGGTGCGTGACGTGCTCACCCGCGCGTCGGCCTCGACGATCGGCGTCGCCACGATCGACAGGGCGCGCATCGACGACCCGGCCGGCCTCGACGAGGCTCTGGCGGGCGCCGTCGCGGCGGCCGGCGAGTGGCATCGGCTCAGCGGCGCCGAGCGCGCGCGGATCCTGCACCGCGCCGGCGAGGCGATCGAGGCGCGCCGGGCCGAGCTGCTCGAGGTGATGGCGGCCGAGGCCGGGAAGACCGCCGACCAGGCCGACCCCGAGGTCTCCGAGGCCGCCGACTTCGCCCACTACTACGCCGAGCTGGCGGCCGGCCTCGACCAGATCGACGGCGCGACCCCGGTGCCGGCCCGGCTCACCCTGGTCACGCCGCCGTGGAACTTCCCGGTCGCGATCCCGGCCGGTTCGATGCTGGCCGCGCTGGCCGCCGGGTCGGCCGTGGTGATCAAGCCGGCCGGGCCGGCCGAGCGGTGCGGCGCCGTGCTCGCCGACATCATCCGGCCGGTGCTGCCCGACCCGCGGCTGCTCACCCTCGTGCAGGTCGACGAGCAGGCGCTCGGCAAGGAGCTGATCGCTCACTCGCTCGTCGACCGGGTCATCCTCACCGGGGCGTACGAGACGGCGGAGTTGTTCCGGTCGTTCCGCCCCGACCTGCCGCTGCTCGCGGAGACCAGCGGCAAGAACGCGATCATCGTGACCCCGAGCGCCGACCTCGACCTGGCGGTGAAGGACGTGGTCGCCTCCGCGTTCGGGCACGCCGGGCAGAAGTGCTCGGCGGCGTCGCTGGTGGTGCTGGTCGGCTCGGTGGCCCGCTCGGAGCGGTTCCGCACCCAGCTGCTCGACGCCGCCTCGTCGCTGACCGTGGGGTACCCGGCGGACCCGCGCACGCAGGTCGGGCCGGTCATCGAGCCGGCGGCCGGGAAGCTGCTCACCGGGCTCACCACCCTCGGCCCGGGGGAGAAGTGGCTGCTCGAGCCCCGGAAGCTGGACGACGAGGGCCGGCTGTGGACCCCGGGCATCCGGGACGGCGTGCGGCGCGGCTCCGACTACCACCGCACCGAGTACTTCGGGCCGATCCTCGGCGTCATGACCGCGGCGACCCTGGACGAGGCCATCGACCTGGTCAACGAGGTCGACTACGGACTGACCTCGGGGCTGCACTCGCTCGACCCGGCCGAGGTGCGCACGTGGCTCGACCGGATCCGGGCCGGCAACCTGTACGTGAACCGGGGCATCACCGGCGCGATCGTGCGCCGGCAGCCGTTCGGCGGGTGGAAGCGCTCGGCGGTCGGCCCGGGCACCAAGGCCGGCGGCCCGAACTACCTGGTCGGCCTCACCGGCTGGGAGCCGGCCCGCGCCCACCTGGCCGCCACGATCGAGTCGACCGGGGTGCGCTCGCTGCTCGCCGCGGCCGCGTCGGTGCTGGACGACGCGGAGATGTCCGGCATCTCCCGGGCCGCCGCCAGCGACGCGGCCGCCTGGCGGGAGCACTTCGGACCGAGCGACGTCTCCGCGCTGTGGGCCGAGCGGAACGTCCTGCGCTACCTGCCGCAGCCGGTCGAGGTGCGGCTCGCCGCCGGCGCGCCGGTCGCCGACCTGGTGCGGGTGCTCGCGGCCGGCGTCCTCGCCGGCTCCCCGCTGCGCGTCTCGGTCGGCACCCCGCTGCCCGGCTCGCTCGCGGCGGCGATTCCGGCCGAGATCCGGGTGGAGAGCGACCAGGCGTGGGCGGCCGGCCTGCGCCCCGGCCGGGTACGCCTCATCGGCGGCTCGGCCGCGATCCCGTCCCGCCCCGACCTCGCCGTCTGGTCGAACCCGGTCACCGAGTCCGGCCGGGTCGAGCTGCTCCCGTTCCTGCACGAGCAGGCGATCAGCATCACCGCCCACCGCTTCGGCAACCCGGACCACCTCGCCGCCGAGGTGCTGTGACCACACCACGCGCGACCACCCAGCGCCCGGGCCATGGCAGCCCCGCACCGCGCGGTCAAGCCGTGGGCCGGGCCACCGTGTTGCGCAGGGGCCGGCCCGACCGGAAGGCGGCCAGGTTCTCCAGGATGAGGGCGGGCGCGCCCAGCGGTCGCCCGCCCGCGGCGTGTGGCGAGACGATGATGTTCGGCTCGTCCCACAGCGGGGAGGACGGCGGCAGCGGCTCGATCTCGGTGACGTCCAGCGCCGCGCCGCCGAGGCGGCCCTCGCGGACGGCGGCGACCAGCGCCGCCTCGTCCAGGGTGGCGCCGCGGCCGACGTTGACCACCCAGGCGTGCCGGGGGAGCAGGGCGGCGATCCCGGCGTCGAAGGCGTGCCGGGTCTGCGGGGTGGCGGGCAGGATCATGATGAGCACGTCGGCGGTGGGCAGCAGCGCGGGGAAGTCGGCCTCGGTCGCGACCGGGTAGCCGTGGCGCTCGCCGGGGGATTGCGCCACGCCGGTGACCCGGGCGCCCAGCGCGGTCAGCAGGGGGGCCGTGACGGCGGCGATGCTGCCGAAGCCCCAGATCACCACGTGCGCTTCCCGGAGCGTACGGAAATGGTCGGGGTCTTTGAGGGGTTGGTTTCCGCCCAGTTCGGACGCCCAGCGATGGCCGATCTGGGCGCGCGTCATCAGATCGACGCGGCGGGCGGCCGCCAGAACCAGGGCGAGGGTGTGCTCGCCGACCGTGCGGTCGTGCAGCCCGCGACCCGAGGTCACCACCACGGACGGGTCGAAACCGGCGGCCAGCACCGCGTCGGGGCCGGCGGCCAGCGTCTGCACCCAGCGCAGGCTCTTCATGCGGCTCGCGGCGTCGCGCATCTGCGACTCCGGGTTCCCCCAGACGACCAGCACCGAAGCGTCGGCGTGCTCCTCGGGTACGGGGTCGGTCACCGAATACGGGAAACCGTCGACACCGGCTGGGAGCGTGAGATCCGAGAGGTCGACGTTGCTGGGCAGCAGCACCTTCATGACTGCTCAGCCTGCCATGCCTGGAGCAGTCCGTCGATCTTGGCGCGGTGTGCCCGTTCCCAGTCGTCGAGCGTGAGCGCCGCATCGGCCTGATGTTTGGCCTCGGCCGCGGCGAGCGTGTCGTCCAACTCCTCCTGGGGGATCACGACGACACCCTCCTCGTCGGCCACCACCAGATCGCCGGCCCGCACCGGGACGCCGCCGCAGCGGATCGGCACGTTTAGCGGCAGCGCCGCGCCCTTGCCGCCCGGGATCGGGATCACGCCGCGCGCCCAGACCGGGAAGCCCATCTCGCGCACCTCGCCGAGGTCGCGGATCAGGCCGTCCAGCACGAACCCGGCGATGCCGTTGCGCTGGGCCACCGCGCACACGTTGCCGCCGGCCAGGGCGTAGTCGAGGTCACCCGACTCGACGACGATCACCGAGCCCGGCTCGGCCCGGTATATCGCCGCGTGCAGCATGAGGTTGTCGCCGGGCGGGCAGCGCACGGTGAACGCCGGGCCGGCGATGCGCGGCAGCGGTGACCAGAGCGGCCGGATCACCGGGTGCATCACCTGCCGGCGGTCCAACACATCCGCGAGCGTGGTGGTAGGAAGGTCAGCCATTCGATCAATTTAGTTGCGGACCTCGCGGCCGTGCGCGACCAGGGCGTAGATCACCAGAACGTCCAGGGTGACAAGAATGATCGACCAGAGGGGGTACGCCCCGAGGAACAGCATGCTGGAGAACGCGCTGAGCACGGCGATCAGCACCCCCAGCGCCCGCGCCCACAGCATGCCCAGGAAGATCCCGGTCGCCGCGGCGATGGCCAGCACCCCGAGGATCACGTGCAGCCAGCCCCACGCGCCGTAGGGCATGGACAGCGCGAGCGCCGCCGGGCGTACCGCGTAGAAGCTGTCGTCGGCGAGCGCCACCACCCCTTCGAACAGGTGGAACAGCCCGGCGATGAACAACATGATGCCGCCGAACACGACCATGCCCACCCAGCCGGTCATGGGCGGTGCGGAGCCCGCCCGGCCGGGCCGTTCGGTCGCGTAACTGCTCTGCGTGGACATGCGACTCATCGTGCGGCGGGCGGCGTGCGTGCGCGCCATCCGCGGCGGATGATGCCCGTATGTTCACCGACGGGTCAGGCTGCGGTGATGGTTGACGTCCCCGTGCCTGCCGGGCGGCGCTGGCTGGCCCGCCTGGCCTTCCTGACCGCCGCGGTCGCCATCGTGCTCCTGCTCGCCGCGGCCGGGGTGCGCGCCAGCGTCGCGCTCCTGCTGGTCTCGGCGCTCGGCATGGCGATCATGCTGGCCGCGGCCTGGTCGTTCCTCACCCACCGCGGCGTCGTGCGCTGGGCCTCCGCGCTGGTCGCGGTGGCCGCGCCCGTCACCGTGGCGATCTGGTACGCGCGCGAGTCCCTCATCTGGATCGTCGTCGTCTTCGCCGTGCTCTGGGCCGGCATGGTGGCCGCCGGCCGCGCCGCGCTCCTGCGCCACCACGACATGGCGGCCGAGTATGACACCCCGCGGCCGTCCCGCCCGTTCCTGATCATGAATCCGCGCTCCGGCGGCGGCAAGGTCGTCCGCTTCGACCTGGAGCAGCGTGCCCGCAAGCTCGGCGCCGAGGTCTTCCTGGTGCAGGGCACGGACGTCGATGTGGCCGCCGTGGCCCGCCAGGCCGTCCGGGACGGCGCCGACCTGCTCGGCGTGGCCGGCGGCGACGGCACCCAGGCGCTGGTGGCCGGCGTGGCCGCCGAGTGCGGCGTGCCGTTCCTGGTCATCTCGGCCGGCACCCGCAACCACTTCGCGCTGGACCTCGGCCTCGACCGCGTCGACCCGTCCACCTGCCTCGACGCCCTCACCGACGGCGTGGAGCTCAAGGTCGACCTGGGCCGCGCCGGCGACCGGATCTTCGTCAACAACGCCTCGTTCGGCGCCTACGCCACCATCGTGCAGAGCCCCGAGTACCGCGACGACAAGACCGGCACCACGCTCGACCTGCTGCCCGACCTGCTCACCGGCCACCAGGGCCCGACCCTGAGCGTGCAGGCCGGTTCGCTGTCGCTGATCGGCCCGCAGGCGGTCCTGGTCAGCAACAACCCGTACGGCCTCGACGACGTGGCCGGGCTGGGCCGCCGCTATCGCCTCGACGGCGGGATCCTGGGCGTTCTGGCCGTCCACGTGCGCGGCGCCGCCGACGCCGCGAGCCTGGTCTTCGGCGGCCGGCCCGGCACCCTGACCCGCGCCGAGGTCCGGACCGTCGACATCGACTCGACCGCCGGCAGGCTCCCGGTGGGCGTCGACGGCGAGGCACTGATCATGCCCACACCGGTCCGCTGCACCATCTCGCCCGGCGCCCTCCGCGTCCGGGTGCCCCGCCACCGTCCCGGCGTTCCGGCGCCTCCGCCCGAGCTCGACTGGGCGCGCCTGCGCAAGCTGGCCTTCGGCCTGAACCGCCGATGACCGAACCATTGGTCATCGCCCACCTCTCCGACCTTCACCTGGGCGCCGACGTACCCGCCGCGGTGGCCTCGATCGCCGACGAGGTGGCCGCCTTCGAGCCCGATCTGACCGTGGTCAGCGGGGACCACACCATGCGCGCCCGCCCGAGCGAGTTCCTCCGGGCGGCCGACCTGCTGGACAAGCTGCCGGCCCCGCGCCTCGTGATCCCCGGCAACCACGACCTGCCGCTGATCAGCCCGCTGCGGGTGACCGCGCCCTACGCCCGCTACCGCCGCTGGATCGGCGAGGACGATCCGGTGGTGCGGATTCCGGGTCTGACCGCCCTGGGCATCAACAGCATGCCGTGGTGGCGGTGGAAAAGCGGGCGGGTGACCCCGGAGCAGGCGGTTCTCATCCGGCAGGTGCTGGGTCAGGCTCCTCCCGCCGACGTACGCCTGCTGGCCCTGCACCATCCGCCGTTCGCGGGCGGCCCGGCCCGTCTGGTCGGCCGTTCCCGGCTTTCGCAGGCGCTGCAGGCCGCCCAGGCCGACGTCGTCCTCTTCGGGCACACGCACGTCCCCGCCGTCGAGCAGACCCCGACCCACCTGCTGCTGGTCAACGCGGGCACGGCCACGAGCTACCGCACTCGCAACCTGCCGCGCTCCTGGACCCTGCTCCGCATCCACCCGACCGCCATCGAGGCCCTCGAGCGTTTCGAGTCCACCCCCGGCACCTGGCACACCGGCCGCGTGATCCACCTCTTGCGCCGATAGGTTTGAAGGTCTGCACGTTCTTCAGATATTAAGGAAATCACCATGACCTATGCCGTGGACTTCGACACCGTGTCGACCGCCGGCCTGGAGTCGTCGCCGGTCGCGGCCGCGCTCGCCGGCCTGCGGGCGAACGAGGCCCGGTACTTCCGGAACAAGTACGACCACGTCTTCACGGTCGAGCCCGCGAGCGACGCCGGGGCGACCATCGACTGGGTGAACCGCATCCTCGCCGAGGAACGCGGCATCGTCATCTCCTCGCCCCCGCTCGAGGCGACCGCGTTCCAGGTCGAGAACATTCGGATGGCCTACGTCTTCTACCAGAACGGCCTGTCGATCAACGTGATGTACACGATCGACGACGGCGGCAAACGGGCGGTCGGGTTCAAGCTCTCCGACGGGATCGACGTTCCCGCCGAGCTCGGCTCGTTCAAGTTCGCCCGGCAGAAGTCGAGGCTGGCCGGGACGATCCGCGGCTCCTTCTTCGTCATCAAGAACGATTACTGATTTTCACCCTGCTGTTCACACTTGCCGGATGTTCGGGGCACGCTCAGCAACACCGGAAATTTCGGTCTTTGTCCCCGCCGGACCGGCCGCTGTCTACGAGGCTGTTCCTAAACTGGGTCGCGGCCGCGCACCCCTCGGGGGAGCGCGGCCGTCGTTGTGTCGGTGGAGCTTCGGTATGGGGTAGCGAATGGGCCGGATCGTGCTGGTGGGAGACGTCGGCGGGTTTCCCGGGGAACTGGCGCGGGTGGTTGGCGGTGGCGGCCACGACCTGGTGATCCAGGTCGGTGACCTGGTTGATCGTGGTCCGGACAGCCCGGGCGTGCTGGCGCTGGTGCGGGAGCGTCTCGAACGCGACCGGCGCGGCTGGGTCCAGCTGATCGGCAACCACGAATGGCAGTACCTCGACGGCGAGATCTTCTGGCCGGAGCCGCTGGGCGAGGACGACCAGGGCCTGCTGCGCGCCTGGTGGCTGAGGGAATGGGTCCGGGTCGCCGCGGCCGTCCGGGCGGCCGACGGCGAGGAGTTCCTGATCACCCACGCCGGACTGGGCGTGGAGGCCTGGCGGCAGCTGGGCGAGCCGGTCACGGCGACGACGGCGGCCGATCTGCTCAACACCCGGCCGCGGGAGGTGCTCGGCAGCTATCGCGGCCCGCTGTGGGCGTCCGCGGGGTCCGAGGTCTACGAGTCGTGGCTGGACGAGGGGACGCCGATGCCGTTCTCGCAGATCCACGGGCACGACCAGATCGTCGGCTTCGAGGGCCGCACGTGGCGGTGCGGCGAGCGGGTCCGGCAGCGGGCCATCGTCGACTGGGCGGCCCGGCACACGATCACCCGGGTGAGCGGCGGCGCCCGCTTCATCGGTATCGACCCGCGGCACGGCCGCACCGGCGCGCCGCAATGGGCGCCGCTCGTGCTCGACGGCGCGACCCTGGTGGCCTAGGGCTTGAAACCCTCCCGGTACAGGTCCCGCAGGACGCCGATCTCGCCGCCGTGGTGCATGACCTCGCGGTTGATGTGGATGATCAGGGCGGCCATCGGATCGTCGGCGAAGAAGCCGCCCTTCGGGCCCAGCGGGCGGGCCAGCGCGTCCGCGTCGAGCGCGGCGATGTTGTCGTGCCAGTCGCGGTAGCACTCCGACAGGAAGGCGACGCCGTCGGCCGCGGTGCCGGGGATGGTGGCCGGCCAGTGCCGCAGGTCGAACATGTCGGCGTCCCCCGAGTCGCGGAAGAACGTGCTCGTGCGCGTCGACATGGCGGTCGCCGTGTGCACGATCCGCCAGGCGATCGTCGTGAACGGCGGGGGAGTCGGGTGCTGCTGGTACCCGTCGTACGCGAAGCCGCCCTTGCCGTCGGGATGGACGGTCCAGCAGCCCGCGACGGGCTCCCAGAGGTACTCGTCGTCGGTCAGCCCGTCGAGCCGCGGGCGCAGGTGCGCGTCCCAGTAGAACTCGAGCTGCGACACCAGGAGCGAACCCCAGTCGACAATCATGCGCACCAGTTTCCGGCAAAGGGTTGGGTCTTGCGACCGAAGCGCGAGATCGTTCGTTCCGCCATGATGGCCGCGTGGAGAGGAGCCCTTCGATGCCTGCGACCCGGACCGTGTTGCGCTGGGCGGTCGTGGCGACGTGCGGAGTGCTGGGCGTCCTGCTCGTCGCGTACGGCCTCTATCTGATCCGGAGCATCCTCGTGCTCGTCCTGATCGCGCTCTTCCTCGCGATCAGCTTCGAGCCGGTGGTACGCAAGCTGAGCGCCTGGGGCGTGCCCCGCGGCGCCGCCGTCGCGATCGTCATCGTCGCGCTGGTCGTGCTCGTGGCCGGGTTCATCTGGTCGCTCGTCCCGCTGATCGTCGAGCAGGGCGGCCACCTGGCCGACGACCTGCCCGGTTACGTCGCGAAGCTCTCGGAGGAGTCGAAGGGGGTCCGCGAGGTCACCGACCGCTACCACATCACCGAGCGGCTCACCGCGCTGGCGGCATCGCTCCCCGGCCGCCTCGCCGGCGGCGCGGTCGGGTTCTTCCAGCGGTTCACCGGCGCCCTGACCTCGGCACTCACCGTGCTGGTCCTGACCATCTACTTCATGGGCGACCTGCTGCGCCTGCGCCGGGGCCTGCTGTCCGTGGTGCCGGAGCGGCGCCGGCAGCGGGTCGGCGAGATCATCGACGTCACGGTCGACAAGGTCGGCGGCTACATGATCGGCAACATCATCATCTCGGTGATCGCCGGGACCACGACGTTCCTCTGTCTGGCCGCCCTGCACGTTCCCTTCGCGCTGCCCCTTGCCGTCACCGTCGCGATCACCGACCTGATCCCGATGATCGGCGCCACCCTCGGCGCGACCATCTGCGTGCTGGTCTCGCTGTTCACCGTCGGTCTGTGGCCCCGGACGATCCTGGTGATCATCTTCTTCGTCGTCTACCAGCTGGCCGAGAACTATCTGCTGGTCCCGCGCGTCTTCCGCAACACGGTCGACATGCCGGCCGCCGCCGTGCTGCTGGTGGCACTGACCGGTGGCACCCTGCTCGGCCTGGCCGGCGTCATCATGGCGATTCCCGTCGCGGCGACCGTCAAGGTCGTGGTCGCGCCGCTGCTGTCCGGGCCGGCGGAGACGGAGGCGGAGGTGGAGGCGGAGGACGCGGGCGTGCCCGAAACTCAATAACATCGGGTCCCATGATCGTGTGGATCAACGGCACTCACGGCGCGGGCAAGACGACCACCAGCGCGCTCGTGCAGCAACTGATGCCGGAGTCTCGACTGTTCGACGCCGAGAAGGTCGGCGAGACGCTCATGGACATCACGCCCGGGCTGCCCGCGACGGACAACTTCCAGCACTGGCCGCCGTGGCGGCAACTCATCGTCGAGACCGCCCGCCGCGTCCTCGACTACACCGGCGGCGTCCTGGTGATGCCGATGACCGTCCTGGTCGAGTCGTACTGGCGCGAGATCAGCGCGGGCCTCGCCCGGCACGCCATTCCGGTTCGGCACTTCGTCCTCCACGCCGACCAGGAGACCCTCCGCCGGCGCATCGCGGGGGCCTCGCCGATCCCGTCGCCGTTCCGGCTGCGATACCTTCAGCCGTACGCCGAGGCGGCGCGCACGTGGCTGCATAGCGAGGCCGAGGTCGTCGACACCACGCACCGCACGCCGGCCGAGGCCGCGCGGCAGATCGTGGCGGCCGTCAGGATCGGCGCGGGCGGAGACCCCAGGCGTAGCTGAGGGTGACGGCGGCGCCGGCCAGCACCCACCATCCGCTGATCCCGCCGCCCTGCCACACGACGGCCAGGACCGCGGTGGCCAGACCCATCACGACGGCGATCCCGCCGTTGAGCAGGCGGTACCAGAGCGGGCGGCGGGCCGACAGCTCGTCGAGAGCGTTTGGCTGGGCGCGGACCGCCTCACGCACCGCGGCCAGGCCGGACATGGTCGAGGTGTGCACCGCCGTGGGCACGGTCGCCGCCCAGGCCGCCAGCTCGGCGGTGGTCGCGCGCCCGAGGCCGGCGTCCGGCAGGCCGAGCAGCTCGAAGAGCGACGCGAGCGCGCCGGCCGGTGCCAGGTCCGTGCGGCGCAGCAGGCCGATGAGGGCCAGAGCCTGATCCGGTACGCCGAACTCCGTCGCCAGAAGCCGTCCGGCCGTTGCGGTGGTCTCGGGCGTGGTCGGCGCCGTCCCGCCCCACTGGTGGCCGGTGACCGGTTTCGACCCGTGCATGACGACGAACCCGGCCTCGTCGGCGGACCACCAGCAGGCGATCGCCGGTTGCCGGCCGGCCAGCGCGAGCGCCGCGTGGGTGGGCGGCCGCTCGCGCCCCGAGCCGTCCCAGAAGTGCAGCACCCACCGGGGCGAGATGGGGATCGTCCACGCGGACTGCCCGGTCAGCACCGCGTCCCCTAGAGCGGACGCCCCGGCGACCACGACCCCGGTGCGCGGCGCCGGCGCCTCGACCGCCGGCGGCAGCTCCGGCCGGCCGGGCGAGACCGCAGGCGACAGCTCCGGCCGGCCGGGCGAGACCGGCGGTGACAGCTCCGGCCGGTCAGGCGAGACCGGCGGTGACAGCTCCGGCCGGTCAGGCGAGACCGGCGGTGTCGAGGGAAGGCCGAGGGCGACGGGAGCCGGCGGCGCGAGCAGCAGCTCGACCGGGACGCCGAGGGCGCGGCACGCGTCGGCGAGCCGGGCCCGCCGGGTGTAGCGCGGGTCCACGTGAGTGATCGCCTGCCGCAGCAGCGCCGCCCCGCGCGGCAGCGTCTCGGCGTCGAACGACGATCGCGTGGCACCGTCCGGGGCGTACGTGGTCACCTCGAGCTCCGTGCCGAGCCGGAGCACGCAGGCGAACGCCCGGGTCGCGGCGCCGATCGCGCGCGGATCCCGGTCGAGGCGCGACCAGCCGTCGTACGTGGCGAGAATGGTGGCCGGACCGGCCAGGCGGGCGATCCGGTGCGGGGTCGCGCGCACCACGAAGATCTCGTCGAACACCGTCAGGCCCGGGCGAAGAGCCGGTGCCACACGCCCCCGGCCGCGGTGGCCTCGACCCGGTGGGCGTCGTGCAGGCCCGGCTCGTCGTTGTCGAGGAGCGAGCGGCCGACGGCGATGTCGGGCAGGTCGAAGACCGCGCACAGCCGGCGCAGCAGGTCGGGCAGCGGGATGCGGGCCTCGCCGGGCACCGGGTCGTTGCGCACCATCGACAGCGCCGGCCCGCGCTCGGGCGCCCCGAACCGGGCCGCGAGCTCGGCGCAGTAGGCGTCCCACTCCTGCCGCTCGGCCAGGTACCGCCCCGGGTCGGAGGAGGGCTCCCAGCCGGCGGCCCACTGCAGCGACGCATCGCCCTCGTCGTCGATCAGCAGTGCCTCGGCCAGTTCCTCGTCGCACAGCAGCAGCCAGGCCGGCGTGGCCGTGTGGCGCACGAGCGCGCGGGCGGGCTTGGCGAGGCGCCCGGTCGACGAATACGTCCGGCCGGGCGGGTCGAACAGGACGATGACGCCGAGCGGGTCGTCCACGACGAAGCCACCCGTGCGCCCGGCACGCACTGCCTCGGTCACGGCCGGGGCCGCGGCCTTGGTCACCAGCGCGTACGTGGACATCGGGAACCCTCTCGACGGGCAAGCGCGCGCAGTCTAGTCGATGGATCGTCAGGCGCCGATCCGCAGCCCCAGGTAGGTGATCGGGCCCGCGCCGGGCACCGCCAGCTCCTCGAATCCGAGCCGGTCGTAGAAGGCCCGGGCGTTCACGTTCGTCGAGCGCATCCCGAGGTGGACGCCGGGCGCCCCGACCGCGTGCGTGAACCGGTCGATCAGCTTCCGCCCGAAGCCGCGACCCTGGTACGGCGGGAGCAGGTCGATGTGCAGGTGGGCCGGGAAGGCGTCGAGGTCGATCCCGGGCACCAGCATCCGCTCCGGGCGGTAGAGCGCGGCGATCATGTCCTCGGACGGGGTGCGCGGCGGGGGCGGCGGCACCGGGTACTTGCCGCCGAGGAACGGGATCCACTCGGCCGTCCACCGCTTCACGAACCCGGCCGTGTCGGGCGTACCGACGACGTAGCCGACCGCCTCGCCGCCGTCGTCGACCACGAAGGCGACCTCCGGGTCGAGCTGGACGTACGGCCCGGCGAAGATGTCGCCCATCAGGTCGTCGGAGGAGTAGTGGCCGCGCGCGTCGCCGCCGGAGTCGGCGGTGCGCACGCAGATGTCGTAGAGGGCCGCGCGGTCGCGGGGCCGGTAGGGACGAATCTCGGGCACGAGCCGAGGCTAAGCCGTGGAACCGGTACCGCGCCCGCCGGTACCGGTTCCGGCGGCCTTTCGGGCAGACCCTGTTCCGGAACCGGGGCGAGATGTCCGAAGCCTGTGCGAATGCCGAAGTCGGCCGCCTTGACATGCCCGCCCGTCTATTGCCATCTGTGATCAGTGTTGTTTCAGGTACATGACGGAAGGACCCCTCCAGCATGACCACAGGCGCCGGGCGGCGAGTCCGCCGGCAGTTCGGGCGGCTCTTCGCGATAGGACTGGCGGTGGTGACCGTCGGCACGCTCAGCGGCACGGCCGCGCAGGCACACACCAACAAACCGGCCCCCGGGCCGGACTTCGGCAGCAACGTGACCATCTTCGACCCGAGCATGCCGGTGGAGCAGATCCAGGCGGCGCTCGACGCCGCGGCCACGAAGCAGACCGACGCCGAGATGAGCACGGATCGGTACGCGTTCTTCTTCAAGCCGGGCACCTACGGCACGGACGCCAAGCCGCTCCAGTTCAAGATCGGCTACTACACCGAGGTCGCCGGCCTGGGCGCGAGCCCCGACGACGTGGTGATCAACGGCAAGATCGAGGTGTACAACCGCTGCCTCGCCGACAACGGCACCAGCAACTGCCTCGCTCTGGTCAACTTCTGGCGCACGCTGTCCAACCTGTCGCTGCACATCAACGGCACCGGACAGCAGGGCTGCCGCGCGGGCAACACCAACTTCTGGGCGGTCTCGCAGGCGGTCTCGCTGCGCCGGCTGGATGTCACCGGCGGCACGTTCTCGCTGATGGACTACTGCACCGCCGGACCGCAGTACGCCAGCGGCGGCTTCATCGCGGACTCCCGCTTCCCGACCGTGCTCAACGGCTCGCAGCAGCAGTGGCTCACCCGCAACAGCAAGGTGGACAGCTGGACGAACGCGGTGTGGAACCAGGTGTTCGCCGGCGTCGAGGGCGCGCCCGACGAGTCGGCGTTCCCGAACCCGCCGTACACCACCCTGGCCACCACCCCGGTCAGCCGGGAGAAGCCGTACCTTTTCGTCGACGCCAAGGGCAAATGGAATGTCCGCGTCCCGTCGGCGCAGAAGAACACCAGCGGTGTCTCCTGGGCGAACGGGATCACCCCCGGTCGTACCGTGTCGCTCAACGACTTCTTCATCGCGAAGCCGTCCGACCCGGTGTGGCTGATCAACGCGAACCTGTTGCTCGGTAAGAACCTGCTGCTCACGCCCGGCGTCTACAACATCGGGCAGAGCATCAACGTGCTCTGGCCGAACCAGGTCGTGCTCGGCGTCGGTCACGCCACGCTCACCGCGGTCAACGGCGCCACGCCGCTGAAGGTGGCCGACGTGCCCGGCGCGATCGTCGCGGGCGTGACCATCGACGCCGGCACCAAGGAGTCGAAGACGCTGCTGCAGGTCGGCAACAAGAACGGGCTGAACTTCAGCTCGCCGAGCAACCCGACCACGCTGTCCGACGTGTACTTCCGCGTCGGCGGCCCGCACGTCGGCAAGACCGACACCGCGCTCGAGGTCAACAGCGACAACGTCCTCATCGACCACACCTGGGTGTGGCGTGCCGACCACGGCATCGAGGGCTTCACCGGTGGCGACACCGAGCGGTGGAACACCAACACTGGCCGCTACGGCGCCGTGATCAACGGTGACAACGTGACCGCGACGGGCCTGTTCGTCGAGCACTTCCAGAAGTTCAACACGACCTGGAACGGCAACGGCGGCACGACGGTGCTCTACCAGAACGAGCTGCCGTACGACCCGCCGACGCAGGCGGACTGGATGAACGGCACCGAGAACGGCTACCCGGGCTACAAGGTGGGCGACAAGGTCAAGACCCACAACCTGTACGGCGCGGGTGTCTACGTGTTCAACCAGAACAACCCGTCGATTCACACCGAGAACGGCTTCGAGGTTCCGAACCGTCCCGGCGTGAAGCTGCACCACATCATGACCGTCAATCTCTCGGCCGGCGTCATCGACCACGTCGTCAACGGCGTGGGCGAGGCGGCCGACACGACAAAGATCGGCGTCCCGGTCTTCGTGACCGACTACCCGGCGCCCTGATCCCCGAACGCGCCGACGCGGCCGGGACCGTTTCGACGGTCCCGGCCGTGGTGCAAAGATGTCCCTGTGCAAGCTTTGCCGTCCGCCGGCCCGGACAGGGCCGGTCCGGAGAACGCCGGCCCGGAACCGGCCGTCCAGGCGCTGATGCTGGCCAGCCGGGCCTTCGTCGGGCTGACCGTGCGCGCCCTCGCCGCCGTCGAGGCCGACGTGACGCTCCCGCAGTTCCGGGCGCTCGTGGTGCTCGCCGTCCGGGGCACCCTGCGCAGCGCCGACATCGCCGAGGAGCTGCAGGTCAACCCCTCGACCGGCACGCGGATGACCGACCGGCTCGCGGCCAAGGGGCTGGTGCGGCGGGTCCGCTCGACCGACGACCGGCGGGTGGTGCGCCTGCGGCTGACCCGGGAGGGGCACGACATCGTCGAGCGGGTGATGGCCCGCCGGCGGGCCGAGCTCGAGCGGATCGTCGCCGCGACGGCCGGGGTCTGGCGGCCGGCCGTGACCGAGGCGCTGACCGCGTTCGCGGCCGCCGCCGGCGAGATGCCCGAGCAGGAGTGGTGGCTCGGCTGGCGGCAGCACGCCGATGACCCCGAGCAAGACGCCTGAGTTTGTCGCGCGGCAACCTGGCGGCAAAGGTTGCATGGTGCAATGGTTGGGGAATGCACCCCAACTCTGAGGCGGCCGAGCAGATGACCACGGGAATGGCCACCACCCAGCGCCGGGTGGCGGCGGCGCGCACTTACGGCCCGCTCGTCTGGCAGCGGACCGGCACGGTCGGCACCGAGCTCGTCCTGCGGGACGGCGTGGCGCCCGGCGTCGTCACCGGCGCCGTCGTCGTGGGCGGCCATCAGCCGTACACGTCCCGCTGGCATGCCGACCTCGACGGCGCGTGGCGGGTGCGGGCTCTGACGATCACGACCGAGGGCAGCGGCTGGCGGCGCAACCTCGCGCTCTCCCGTACCCCCGACGCGGTGTGGACCTGCGGCGCCGAGGAGTCCGGCCCGGTCGACGCGCCGCCCGCCGGTCTCGACGACCCCGCGCGGCTCGACGGTGGCGCGGTGCTGCTGCTCGCCGACTCGCCGATCTTCCTGACCTGGGCGATGCGCATGCTGCGGCTGAGCCCGGAGTCGGGCGCGGTCACCACGCCGGCGATCCGGGTGCGGATGCCGTGGCTGACCGTCGTCCCGGGCGAGGCGTCCCTCCACCGGGTCAGCGAGACCAGGCTGCGGGCCACCGGCGACGGCCCGGCCGTCTCCTACGACCTGGACGCCGAGGGCATCGTCACGTACCAGGCGGGCCGTCTGCGGATCGCACACTGATCGCGGCGCCGATCGCCCGCATGCCGGTCAGCACCTCGGCGGTGGCGTCGCCCTCGCCCGGATCCCAGTTCGCCAGTACGGCATAGCTCACGCCGCCGCGATAGCCCGCGTCGGCGCGGATTCCGTCGGCGGTTCCGGTCTTGTTGCGTACGCCGTCGGCGTGCGCCAGCGGATCGTCGTGGAACGCCGCGGCGACCATCGACAGGTCCGTGCTCGTCGCCAGCCATCCGTCCAGGACGTCATCCGTGGCGGGGTCGACGAGCTCGCGGCGGGAGAGCCGGCCCATCATGCCGGCCAGTTCGGACGCGCAGCCGGTCGAGAGCGTCACCGGGTGCTGCGGGCCGCGGTCGTCGCGTACGCGATCGTGCAATGCGGTGTGCCGCAGGCCGAGGTGCCCGGTCAGGATCGCCACGCTCGCCAGCCCGATCCGCTCGAGCAGCACGTTGGTCGCATAGTTGTCGCTGACCGCCGCGATCAGCACGGCCAGGTCGGCGATCGGCAGCTCGGCGACGGAAAGGTGCTGCCAGAGGCCGGAATCCGCGACCGCGAGGCGTGGGTCGCGGGGGAGGACCTCGCCGGGATCGAGCTCGCCGGCGGTGATCCGCCGGGCGGTCTCGGCCAGCAGCAGGAGCTTGCCGACGCTGGCGGTCCGAAGACGAAGATCCGGCTCGTGCGTGGCGTCGCCGGCCACGATCGACCAGCGCACGTGGGGGGTGGCCGCGACTATCTCGTCGACGATGGGCTGCACCCCGCCATTGTCACTGTTGCAGCGACAGGGCGACGCGGCGCAGGAACTCGGCATTGCTGCCGGTGGTGCGCAGCTGCTCGATGAGCTGGCGCATGGCGTCGCGGCGGTCCTGGCCGCCGAGCGCACGGCGGATCTGGGCGAGCACGGCCAGCTCGGCCCGGCCCACCACGGTCTCGTCGTGCCGGGTGCCGGTCGAGGCGATGTCGATGGCCGGGTAGATGCGGGCCTCGGCGAGCGACCGGTCCAGCTTGAGCTCGGCGTTGCCGGTGCTCTTGTACTCCTCGAAGATCACCGTGTCCATGGCCGAGCCGGTCTCGACCAGCGCGGTCGCGATGATGGTCAGCGAGCCGCCGCCCTCGATGTTGCGGGCCGCGCCGAGGAACCGCTTCGGCGGATACAGGGCGGCAGAATCCAGACCGCCCGACAGCGTACGGCCGCGGCCCGGCGCGACGAGGTTGTAGGCGCGACCCAGCCGGGTCAGCGAGTCGAGCAGCACGACCACGTCCTCGCCCACCTCGGCCCGGCGCTTGGCCTGCTCGATGGCGAGCTCGGCCAGCGCGGTGTGCTCCTGCGGCGGCCGGTCGAAGGTCGCGGCGATCACCTCGCCCTTGACCGAGCGCTGCATGTCGGTGACCTCCTCGGGCCGCTCGTCGATGAGGACGACCATGAGGTGGCACTCGGGGTTGTTGCGCGCGATCGCGTTGGCGATCTGCTGCAGCACGATCGTCTTGCCGGCCATCGGCGGGGCGACGATCAGCGCCCGCTGCCCCTTGCCGATCGGCATGACCAGGTCGATGACCCGGGTCTCGAGCAGCGTGGGGTCGGTCTCCAGGCGCAGGCGCTCCTGCGGGTAGAGCGCGGTCAGCTCGTAGAAGTCGGGCCGGTTCCGCCGCGGCGGCCGCCCGTTGACGGCCTCCACCTGCAGCGTGGCCGGCTTACGGCCGCCCGCCGGGATCTGGGCGAAGCCGGTGACCCGGTCGCCCCGGCGCAGCCCGAGCTGGCGCACGTGATGCTGACTGACCGGGATGTCGTCCGGCCCCGGCAGATAGCCGTCGGCTCGCAGCCAGGCCCGGTCGTCGACGATGTCGAGGAGCGCGTCGACGGCGACGTCGGCAGGCTCCGTGGTGGGTGATTTGGGTGTACGGGTAGCAACAGTTGTCATCGAGGGACTCCTCAGAAACCGCTCGTCGCCGGGTACGGGCGTACGTCAGCGGTGTGGGTGAAAGAAAACGCGGCCGGTATCCAGAACATCGGCCAGGACCAGCGGGGGCTTCGCGCCAGCACACGCGGTCCAACTGCGGCAAAGGTAGCACAGCCGATCGGCGGTAGGAAATGTGTAAGCTCTAGCTTACACTTTCCCGGTGACCCACCTCAGCGCCACGCTCGCCGCGCTGGCCGACCCGTCCCGCCGGGCGCTCCTGCAGCGCCTCGCGCACGGGCCGGCCACCAGCGGGCAGCTCGCCGACCTGCTGCCGATAAGCCGGCCGGCCACCTCGCAGCACCTGCGTGTGCTGTCGGCGGCGGGGCTGATGGAGACCACCGTGCGCGGCCGGCAGCACTGGCACGCACTGAGCGCCACCGGGCTGGCCGAGGCCGAGCACTGGATCCGTACGCTCATCCGGACCTGGACCTCCGCACCCACCTTGACCAGGACCGTCACCAGTGAGGGAGGCCCGCGTGAGCAGGCCCGTTAGCTATGTCGAAGTGCAGTCGCCCGACCTCGAGGCGAGCACGGGCTTCTTCCGGAAGGTGTTCGGGTGGGACCCGCAGCCGTTCGCCGCGCCCGACTATCTCGTGGCCCCGCACGGCGACGCGCCCGGCATCGACACCGGGCTGCTGCCCGCGCGTGACGGGCAGCCGCGGGCGATCCCGGTGATCCGCGTGCCCGATCTCGACGCCGTGCTGGCCGCGGTCGCCGAGCACGGCGGTACGGTCGTCGTGCCGCCGTTCGCGATCGGCGGGGTCGGCCGCGGGGCCTACCTGACCGATCCGGCCGGCGTGCTGGTCGGCGTGCACATGTACGACCCGGGGGCGTGATCGTTCAGCCTCGGGACACATGCTGTTCGCCGGAGCTTCTCCTCGTACGGGTGGGATGGGTTGTGCATCACGCGAACCACTACTACGGGCACTCCCACGTGCTCGCCCGTTACTGCGGGCTGGACGACACCGACCCGCCGCGCCTGCACGGTTACCTCCAGCACGGGTGGAACATCGGGGACGGTCTCGCCCCCGACCACGAGTACGTGCCCGGCGTGCCGTCCTTCCTGTGGTCCGAGCGCACGCGGCGCCGGGCCTGGTCGCTGGGCCGCCGCCAGCTGTACGTGGTCGGCTCGCCGTTCGCCTACCTGCTCACGATGGAGCCGATCTCGCCTTCGGAGAAGCGCGAGGGCACGATCTGGTACCCGTTCCACGGCTGGGAGGGCCAGCACGTGGTGGGCGACCACGACGGGCTGATGGCCGAGATCCGGCGCACCGAGGCGGGCCCGGTGACCGTCTGCCTGTACTGGCAGGAGTACCGGGACAAGCGGGTACGCCAGCGGTACGAGCGGGCCGGGTTCCGGGTGATCTGCCACGGCTACCGCGGCGGCTGGTGGAAGGACCTCGATCCGGGATTCCTCTACCGGCAGCTGGGTGAGCTGCGCAAACACGCCCGCGTCGCGTCCAACCGGCTGTGCAGCGCGGTCTTCTACGGCGCCCTCGCCGGGTGTGAGCCCGCCGTCTACGGTGACCCGATGCACCTCGAGCGGGAGAAGTCGGCGTTCGGCGGGCAGGAGCGGATCCTGCGCGAGTGGGCCGGCCTGCACGGCCCCCACGTCGACCCGGCGCCGGCCCGGCGGATAGCGGTCGACGAGCTCGGCGCCGACCGGCTGCTCACCCCGCCCGAGCTGCGCCGGCTGCTCGGCTGGCCGATGCCCAGAAGCGTCGAGGACGCCGAACTGACCGGAGTGCTGACCCGATGACCGTCCAGCTGATCGGCGGCGAGATGCTGCAGTGGTCCGACCTGTCCGGCACCCACGGCCCGCTGCCCGCGGGTGGCCCGGCGCTGCTGCCGTTGCCGGCCGGAACCGGCGGCCGCACGCTGGTCGCCGGGCCGCACGACCCGGCCCTGATCGACGCCGTCCCGGCCGACCAGGTCACGGTGCTGGTACGCGGCGTGGCCGACGCCGAGGCCCTCGCCGCCCGGTACTCCGCCCGACCCGGGGTCGCGGTCTGCTGCGGCAGCCTGGAGAAGCTGGCGGCGGCCCCGGCCTATGACACGGTGATCGCGCTCGACGGGCTCGGGCGGCTGTGCACGCCCGAGGCGCCCGACCTGAGCTGGGACGAGATGCTCGGCCAGCTCCTCGCCGTGCTCCGGCCGGGCGGCCGGCTGCTTCTCGGCGTGGAGAACCCGTTCGGCCTGCACCGCCTGCTGGCGCTGCCGCCGGCGCCGGCCGACACCGACTGGGTCGCCCCCGACGGTCCGTCCGGCCCGGCCGACCTGCACTCCCGCCTGGCCGCCGCGGGTGTCCCGGTGGTCCGGGAGTACGCGGCCTATCCGACTCCGGGAACACCGGCCGCCCTGCTCGGCGCCGAGGTGCTGGCCGACCCCGGCCTGCGCGGCTACCTCGCGGCGACGCTGGCCGGCGCGCGCCCGGCGCCGCAGTTGCTCGCCGACCCGGACCGCCTCGTCACCGGGGCGCTGCGGCACGGGCTCGCGGCCTCGCTCGCGCCCGCCTGGATCCTGCTCGCCGGTGACATCGCGGCCGGCCCCGCCGCGCTGACCGCGAACGGCGAGCTGCGCCTCGACGGGGGCGCCTGGGTGCGGGGGGACGGGACCCCGATCCCGATCGGGCGCACGCTCGAGGACCTCGTGCTGGACGCCTGCGGGCGCCGGGCGATGCCGGTCGTGCGCGAGCTGCTCACCGCCTGGCAGGACGGCCCGGCCGCCGGGGTGCCCGCCGGTCAGGTCGTCGTCGACGCGGCCGGCGCCTGCCACGGTCTCACCGCGCCGGCCTCGCCGGCCTCGCCGGCCCCGCCGGTCGAGGCGCTGCGGCGGCTCGCGGCCACGCTGATCGGCGGCGGTTACGCCCACCTGTGGCCCAGCCCGGCCGACGAGGCCGAGCTGACCGCGCTGCTTGCGGGCATGGCCGGGCGGGAACTCGACCCGCACAGCGTGCCCGCCGGCGACCCGGCCGGGGCGCGGCCGGGCGCGGGGAGTGTCCGCGAGCTGATGGTCGCCCGGGATCGGCTGGAGCAGGAGCTGGCCGACGCGCGGGCCAAGCACGAGTTCTACGAGCGCACGATCGCGAGCCGGGACGCCGAGCTCAAGCGGGTACGTCAGATGAACGCCTTGCTCTCCGCGACTGTTCCCGGCAAGGCGGCGACCACCCTGGTCGGCGGCCTGAAGGCGGGCCGCCGCGCGATGCGCTCCGTGGTCAAGCGCCCGCGCGACTGACCTCGTCGTAGATCTCCTCGAGGCGGGCGGTCTGGGTCCGCAGGTCGAACTTCGCGATCATCAGCTCGCGGGCCCGGCCGCCGAGCTTCTCGCGGAGCGCCTCGTCGGCGAGCAGACGGGACAGGTTGGCGGCCAGCGCCGGGCGGTCGCCCTCGGGGGAGAGCAGGCCGGTCTCGCCGTCGTCGACCGCCTCGGGGATGCCGCTGTGGTGGGTGGAGACGACCGGCAGGCCCAGCGCGGCGGCCTCCATCACCGTCGTCGGCAGGCCCTCGGTGTCGCCGTCCTTCGCGGTGCGCGACGGCGCGGCCAGCAGGCGGGAGGCCAGCAGCACCCGGCGCACCTCGTCGGGCGGCTGCACCCCCAGGAAGGTCGCATCGACGCCGAGCTCGCGCGCGTACGCCCGCATGCTGGGAAGCATCGGCCCGGCGCCGATGAATACCGCCCGCGGCCGACTGGGCTGAAGAGTCGCGAGCGCGGCCAGCAGGTCGTCGGCGCCCTTCTTCTCGACGAAGCGCCCGACAAAGGCGACGTCCCAGAGCTTGGCGACGGGCGCTGGGGGCGGCGGGATCGGGACGCCGCTGTAGTGGACGCGTACCTTGGCGGGGTCGGCGCCCCACCCGATCGCCTTCGAGCGGATCACGTCGGAGACCGCGATGATCACGGCCGCGCGGTCGAAGACCGTCCGCAGGTTGCGGCGGTACCGGATGCCGTGCGCGCCGGAGCTGGCCGGCTGGCGGGTCACGTCGTGGCCGTGCGCGGTGACGATCAACGGGATGCCCAGGCGCCGGGCCTCGCCGCTGACCAGCCAGCCGTCGCCGGCGAAGTGGGCGTGGACCAGGCGCGGCGCCGCATCGGCGAGCAGCCGGCGCAGGCGCGGAGAGCTGCCGGTCAGCCGCAGGCGGAGGAACGCGTTGCGGTCGTCCGGGGACGGGTACGCGATGAGGTCGGTGTCGCGGGACACGGCCGACTCGACCTTGGTCGCCCCGGCGTAGACCGGCTGCCAGCGGCTGAGCGCCTCGCCCTGGTTGCGGATGAAGGTCTCGGAGCCGCCGAGCATCGCGCTGCGCCAGATGACGACCCGGGGCTCAGCGGGCATCGACCTTGCCCGGACTCTCGGTCTCCGCCGACGATGACGCCGGCGACGATGCCGAGGCGCGGCGGCCCACGATCAGGTCGCGCAGGCGGGCCCGCAGCGCCGGCGGGAGGGTCCAGATCTGCAGGAAGGTCACGTAGTCGAGCGGGCCGGGGCGGCCGTGCGTGCGCGCCTCCGACAGCAGCTCGCGGAAGACCTTGCCGCTGCGGGTGGGCGCGGCCATCGAGCTGAGCACACTCATCGTGTACGCAGCGTACGCGCGGGGCGTGAACAGTTCGCGGTTGGCCCGCTGCCAGGCGAGCTGTTCCTCCCACGGGTTCTGCAGGCTGATCCGGTCCCGGTCCTCGTCCTGGTGCCACAGCACGAGCGGCTCGTCGGCGTACAGCAGCTCGACGTCTTTTTCCCGGACGGCCCGCAGGGCCCAGTCGAGCTCCTGCTGGCGCCGCAGTCCCACGGTGAAGGGCACCCGCCGGAGCAGCTCGGTCGGCGCCATGATCGTGGAGGTCTGGATGAAGCCGTCGCCGTAGAACAGGCCGCGGCGGACCGTGAAGTACTCGCTGAGCGGCTCGCCGGGGGCGGGCAGGCGGCGCGGCATGACGTTGTCGGCGCGCGGCGTGCGGCTGATCATGCGGGTGGCCACGACCGGGGACGGCCGGGTGGCCGTGGCGGCGAGCCGGAGCTGAGCCTCGATCTTGGTGGGCAGCCACTCGTCGTCGTCGTCGAGCAGGGCGGTCCATTTGCCGCGGGCGGCGAGGGCGCCCTGGTTGCGCGCGTTCGGCGCCTTGCCGCGCTCGGCGAGCACGAGCACCCGCAGCCGGTCGTCGCCGACCTGCGCGAGGGCCGCCTCGGTGGCGGGGTCGGGGCCGTCGACCACCACGATCACCTCGAGCTCGCGGTGCGTCTGGTCGAGGGCGCTGCGGACGGCTCGAACGGCCAGTTCCGGGCGGTTGAGCGTCGGGATCACGACGCTGACGTCCGGCGGTGTCGACATGGAGACCTGCTAACGCGAGGGGGATGGAGAGGCCGGTCGGACGATAGGGCCGGTAGGCGGACGGCGGGTTAACAGCGGGCTGCGGAGGGACGAAGCGACCGGAATCACGGAACTCACTCCGGCTCCGGCCGATCCCGAAAGCCCTTTTATCCGTGTTAGTCACGGAAGCCAGTCGCGTAGTGAGGGAGATGATCTTGAGAAGGAGAGCCCGTCGTCGTGGACGCGGACCACGTTGGGCCCGCTGGTGCATCACCCTCGGTGCGTTGCTGGCGATCGCCGGCGGCGGCTCGGCGGCGGCGATCCAGGCGACCGTGGGCGCGGCGACCCGCTCGGTGGCGCAGCAGAGCCTGATCGGTGCGGCCGGCGACCAGGTCAGGCACGCGTCGGTCACCGGGGCGAAGAACGTGCTGCTGGTCGGCATCGACGCGCGCAAGGACGCGCTGCCCACCGCCGGCACCCGGTCGGACTCGATCATCCTGCTGCACATCGCGTCCGATCACGACTCGGGCTACATGATCTCGCTGCCCCGGGACAGCTACGTGCCGATCCCCGAGTACGACAACGGCGCGCAGAGATACGCGGGCGGCAAGAACAAGATCAACTCGGCGTTCTTCTTCGGCAGCCGGGGACTGACCGGGCCGGCGGCGCTGTCGCACGGCTTCGAGCTGCTCTCGCTGACCGTCAAGGAGCTGACCGGGATCACCCCGGACGCCGGCGCGATCATCGATTTCGCGGGCTTCCGCAACGTGGTGAACGTGCTCGGCAAGGTCTGCATGTACGTCGACGAGGACACCACCTCGATCCACGTCGGCACCGACAACGAGACCGGCAAGGCCGCGAAGCCGTACGTGATCAACAAGGACGGCACGCTGAAGTCGAAGATCAAGGGCGTGACCCCGAAGCTGTACAAGAAGGGCGATCACTGCTTCACCCCGGGCGAGGCGCTCGACTTCGTCCGCCAGCGCGACCTGCTGGCCAACAACGACTTCGACTACGGGCGGCAGCGTCACCAGCAGCAGTTCTTCAAGGCGATCATCAACCAGGCGGTGAAGGACGGGCTCTCCTCGCCGACGAAGCTGCCCGGCCTGATCAAGGCGATCGGCTCGACGATGACCGTCGACTCCGGCGGGATCTCGCTCGAGGACTGGGTCTTCGCGATGAAGGGGATCAACCCGAACGACCTGGTGACGATCAAGACGAACGAGGGGAAGTTCAACCCGGACAAGGTCGCGGGCATCGGCGACGTGGAGATCCTCAGCCCCGACAGCCTCGAGCTGCTCCAGGCGGCGAAGGACGACACGGTCGGACAATTCGCCGCGTCCCACCCGACCTGGGTGTCCAGGACGTGATCTCTTAACCGGGTGCGCGGCCTGCCGATATCCCCGGCATGCCGAGGCGCGCGTGGTCCTGGTGGCTCGCGCTGAGCGTGCCGGTGGCCCTGTGCTACCCATGGCTGCCCAGCGGGTCCCTCATCGCCGGGATCGGCTTCGAGGGCGTCGGCGCGATCGCCTGCCTGGTGATGATGGTGGCGATCCGCCGGCTGCGGCCGCCGAACCCGCGCATGTGGTGGCTGCTGGCGGCCGGCAACGCCGCGTCGGTGGTGGGCGACCTCGTGTACGACTATCTGCTCAACGTGGCGCACGTCGACGCGTACCCGAGCGTCGCCGACATCTTCTATCTGCTCTCCTACCCGGTGACGGTGGGCGGGCTCGGCCTGCTCGTGCGCGGTCGCACCCGGGGACGCGACCGCGTGGGGCTGGTCGACGCGGCGATCATCTCGACCGCGCTCGCGCTGCCCGCCTGGACGTTCGTGATCCGGCCGATCAGCGCGATGGACCATCAGGGCCTCGGTGACCAGCTCGTCTCCCTCGCGTACCCGATCTTCGATGTGCTTCTGGTCGTGATGACCGCCCGGCTGGTCATGACGCCGGGCGCGCGCCGGCTGCCGTTCGCGACGCTGATGCTGATCGTCGCGCAGGTGACCCGGCTGGTCTCCGACGTCGCGTTCAGCGCCACCTCGATCACCGGCGCCGACTTCCCCTGGCTGGACGGGGGCTGGATCCTCACCTACCTGCTCACCACGGCGGCGGTGCTGCACCCGTCGGCCGCGCGGATCGGCGAGCCGGGCCCGCACCGCGACGCCGGGGTGCTCTCCACGCCGCGGCTCACCCTGCTGGCGGCCGCGTCGCTGCTGGCGCCGGTGGTGCTGGCCGTGCAGGGCCTCCGGGACCGGCGCGAGATCGACTGGCTGGCCGTGGCGGCCGGGAGCACCGTCCTGTTCCTGCTGGTGGTGGCCCGGATGAAGCTGCTGCTCGACCGGGTGCAGGGGCAGGCGCGGCAGCTCGACCAGCTCGCTCATCTCGACGGGCTCACCGGCGTGCCGAACCGCCGGTCGTGGGACGAGGCGCTGTCCCGCGAGCTGGCCCGGGCCCGCCGCTCCGGCGAACCGGTGGTGGCCGGACTCCTCGACCTCGATTTCTTCAAGCGATTCAATGACGCGTACGGCCACCAGGCCGGTGATCTGCTGCTCAAGGAGGCGGCGGCCACGTGGCGAGCGCTGCTGCGCGATCCGGACGTGCTCGCCCGGTACGGCGGCGAGGAGTTCGGCGTGGTCATCGCCGGTCTGCCGGCCGAGGAGGCCCTCACCATCGTCTCCCGGTTGCGGCCGGCCACCCCGCGCGGCCAGACGTTCTCGGCCGGGCTCGCCGAGTGGGACGGCACGGAGCCGGCCGACGAGCTCGTCCGCCGCGCCGACGAGGCGCTGTACCAGGCGAAGGCGGCCGGCCGCGACCGCGTGCTCCTCGCCAAAAATGTCACTCTCGCGGGGTAGCGCCGTCGCACAGCGCTGTGGGTACGGTGAATCCGCACCCCCACCACCCGCCGTGAATGGGGAGGACCGTGGGCGGGTTACCGCTCCTGGACAAGGTCGCTCTCGGCGACCACGTCTGCTGGACTGTCGATGACGACGCCACCCGGCTGGAGGCGATCGCCGGGTTCGTGCGCGCGGGCCTCGAGGCCCGTCACCGGGTCGTCTACTGTGGCGACGACCCCGGGGACGTGCTCGCCGGGCTCGAGCGCCACGGGGTCGGCACCCGCGCCGCTCTCGACGACGGCCAGCTGCGCGTCATCACGCCCGAGTCGAGCTATCTCGCCGGTGGCGTCTTCGACCCGGAGGCCACCATGAAGCTCTGGCGCGCCGCGATCGACGAGGCCCGGGGGGTGGGCTACGCCGGCATCCGCGTGATCGGCGACATGACCTGGGCGAGCCGCAAGGTCCCCGGCGTCGAGCGCCTGCCGTGGTACGAGGCGCACGCCAACGCGATCTTCATGGAGGGCTACGTGGCCGGCGTGTGCGCGTACGATCGGCGCCGCTTCGACCCGCTGCACCTGCGGCGGCTCGGCTGGGCGCATCCGGGCGCCGCCGCCTTCCGGTCGCCGTTCGAGCCGGAGTCGTCGCTGCGCGCGCGGCGCACCCGCGACCCGTACGGCGTGCGGCTCGCCGGGGAGGTCGACCTGTCCAACCGGGACGCGCTGCGTGCCGTGATCGACCACCTCTTCGACCACGAGCCGGCCGCGACGATCGACGTCACCGAGCTCACGTTCGTCGACACCGCGGCGGCCCGCATCCTCGTCGACGCAGCCGCGCGCGGCCCGGTGCGGCTGGCCGGCATCTCGCCGTCGCTGCGCAAACTCCTCGAATTCCACGGCGCCTGCCGGATACCCGGCCTGGCGATGGAGTTCAGATGACCAGGTTCGATCATCCGGCGCTGCTCTATCGCGACACCGACGAATACCTCGCGACCACGGTGCCGTTCATCCGCACCGCGGTCGAGGCCGGCGATTCCGTTCTCGTCGCCGTCCCCGCGGGGAACCTGACACTCCTGCGCGGTGCGCTCGGCGGCGTCGGCGGCTGCGTCGAGTTCGCCGACATGGCCGAGAGCGGCCGCAACCCCGGGCGGATCCTGCCGGCGGTGCTGCTGCCGTTCGCCGAGGCGCACCGCGACCGGCACGTGTCGATCATCGGCGAGCCGGTCTGGCCGGGCCGCACCCCCTCCGAGCGGACGGCCTGCACGCAGCACGAGGCGCTGATCAATACGGCCTTCGAGGGGCGCGACGCGTCCGTGCTCTGCCCGTACGACACGGCCCGCCTCGACCGGGCGGTGGTCGCCGACGCGTGGCGCACCCACCCCACGATGATCGACGAGGGTTCCCGGATCGCCAGCGGCGAGTACGACGACCCGCTGCTCACGGCGGAAGCGGTCAACCTGCCGCTGCCACCGCCGGCCGGGGACGCCGTGTCGCTGCGCTATTCGGGGCTGGCCGACCTCGCCGTGGTACGGCGGTTCATCCGCCGGCGCGCGGCCGCGGTCCTGCCCGCCGAGCGGGTCGACGAGCTGGTGCTGGCCGTGCACGAGCTGGTGACCAACACCATCAGGCACGCCGGAGGCCCGGGCCTGGTCACGATCTGGGTCGAGGCGGGAGTGCTCGCCTGCCAGGTCGAGGACCGCGGTCACATCGCCGACCCGCTGGCCGGCCGCCGGCTGCCACCCCCGCTGAGCCCGTGCGGGCGCGGCCTGCTGCTCGTCAACCAGCTGTGCGACCTGGTGCGGATGCGCTCGGGTCCGGGCGGGACATGTGTGCGGGTGCATATGTGGGTGGCCGCGGATCGGTGAGCATCAGGCCCAGTGCCCAGGCGACGAGCGGTGCCGCGCAGAGGATCGCGAAGACGCCCTGCGGCCCGTAGTGCTGGGCGGCCAGGCCGAGCAGCGGCGCGAACAGGCCACCGATGCTCACGCCGAGGCCGAGCGTGACGCCGGCCGCCGTGCCCGGCCGGCCCGGCAGGTAGTCCTGGCCGAGCTTGACCAGCACCGCGAACGGGACGTTCAGCGCCGCCCCGGCCAGCGCGGCGAACACCAGCGGCGCGACCGTGCCGCCGGTCAGCCGCAGCGCGATCAGCAGCGGCACCGCGGCCAGCGCGCCCACCTGGACGGTGCGGACCGTGCCGATCCGGTCGGCGATCCGGCCGCCGGCCAGCGTGCCGGCGACCCCGCCGACGAGGAACACGGCGAGCGCCGCGCCGGCCAGGCCGCGCGAGGCGTGCAGGTGGCGGATCCAGTAGAGCTCGATGAACGTGTTGATCCCGAAGAACGCGGCCGAGCGCACGACCTCGACGCCGGTGAGCGCCAGGAACGGACGCCACTGGTCGGGGCCGGTTCTCCTCGCTTGTGAAAAAGAGCGGCGGCCGTGGTTGCGCAGCAGCACGAGGGCGATCAGCACGGCCGGCGGCAGGAACAGCGCGGTGGCCGGCACGCCCCACGCGACCAGGGCCGGAGTGGCCAGCACCGGGGCCAGGAAGAAGCCGACGCTGCCGCCGGCCGCGAAGATGCTCATCGCCGTGGTGCTCTCGCCGGCCACCTCGCGGGCCGCCTTGCCCGCCGCCGGGTGGAACATCGCCACGCCCAGGCCCGAGAGCAGGATCAACGTCCACACCAGGGGGTACGCGCCGGCGGCCAGGCCGGAGAGCCCGAGCCCGATGCCGGCCAGGGCGACACCGGCCGCGGCCAGCCAGCCGAGCCGGAACCGGTCCACCAGCACACCGACGAACGGCTGCGGCACCGAGCTGCCGAGGGCCGCGGCGAGGGTGAGGCCGGAGGCGGCCACGTAGCTGTAGCGGTGGTCGAGGACGAAGTAGGGCAGCGTCGCCGGGACGAGACCCTGGTACAGGTCGTCGACGGCGTGGGCGGTGCCCCACAGCCAGATCCTTTTGCTCATGCCCGCAGCCTTGCTTCTTTCCCGGGAGCGGGCTTCCGATATTCTGCCGGATTATGTCGGTAATCCGCCGAACCCTGGTCAGTCCCACCATCCGGCCGCTCGCACACCGCGAGCGGATCGAGTGGCACGACCATGCGGTGCACCAGCTCGCGTACCCCCTGCGTGGTGTCTTGGAGGTTTCGACCAGCCACGGGGCGTGGGTGGTGCCGCCGAATCGAGCGGTGTGGATCCCGGCCGGGGTCGCGCATTCGCATCGCGCGCACGGGCCGACCGAGCTGCGGTCCCTGATCTTCGACGTGCCGGTGAACCCCCTCGCCGCCTCGTCACCGACCGTGCTGGCGGTCAGCCCGCTGCTGCGCGAGGTGATCCGAGCGCTGTCCGGCGGCGGCGCGCTGACCGAGGAGCATCGGTACCACCTTTCGCGGGTGGTGTTGTGCGAGCTGCGGGCGGTCGAGGCGCTCCCGCTCTGCCTGCCGGCGCCCTCCGACCCGCGTTTGGTTGCTCTGTGTGACGCGCTCGCTCTCGACCCCGCCGATTCCCGTACGCTCCGGGAGCTCGGACGGCAGGTCGGGGCGGCCGAGCGCACGCTGTCGCGACTGTTCCGGGAGCAGACCGGTATCACGTTTCCGCAGTGGCGGGGGCAGTTGCGGCTGCATCACGCGCTCAAGCTGCTGGCCACCGGGCTGCCGGTCACGCGGGTGGCGGCGGATTGCGGGTATCGGAGTCCGAGCGCGTTCATCGAAGCTTTTCGCGCCTCGTACGGGACTACTCCGGGGCGTTACCTGGCGAGTTGAGGGTTTTGAGCCCGTCCACGACGAGCGTAAGCGCTTGCCCGATCTTTACGTCCTTATCGGATCTGCCGGGTGACAAGATCGCGCCGACCAGGGCGCCGACGAGGGCACCGGCGGCCGCGCCGGCTCTCGTGTCGTCCAGGCGGTCGGGGTAGCCGCGCCGCAGCCACTCGGCGATGAGCCGCTGGGCGGCGATCAGGCGCTCCATGGCCTGCGCGCGCAGCTCGGGGCGGGCCAGCATGACGGCCATCCGCCGGGTGTCGGCCAGGTCGTCCGAGGCGGCGAGGACCCGCTCGACGATCTGGTGCACGGCCGCGAGCGGGCTCTCCGGCCGCACCTCGCCGAACGCCTCGGCCATCGCCGCCAGCCGCGCGTCGGTGCCGGCGAACAGCACGTCCTCCTTGGCGCGGAAATACCCGAAGAACGTGCGCGTCGAGACGCCCGCCGCGGCGGCGATGTCGGCGACGGTCGTGCCGTCGTACCCCTTCTCGGCGAACAGGCGCGACGCGGCGCCGACGAGCGCGGCCCGCGTCCGTGCCTTCTTCTCCTCCCGCAGACCCATGGCGCTGATCTTACACTTCGATGTAAAGTTGCATCGTGATGCAAAAATCGGTGATCCGGGTCGAGGGACTCCGGGTGCGCTATCCGGGCGCCGCGCGTGACGCGGTGTCCGGCATCGGCTTCACGGTCGCCGCCGGCGAGGTGTTCGGCCTGCTCGGTCCCAACGGCGCCGGCAAGTCCACCACCCAGCGCGTGCTGACCGGCCAGCATCGCGCCTTCACCGGCGTCGCCGAGGTGCTCGGCGTGCCGGTCGCGGCGTGGGGCCGCTCGCTGTATTCGCGGATCGGCGTCGGGTTCGAGCTGCCGGCGTACTTTCCGAAGCTCACCGCCCGGGAGAACCTGGCCGCCTTCGCCGCGCTCCATCGTGGACCGGTCTCCTCGCCCGGCGCGGTCCTGGCGGCGGTCGGGCTCACCGAGGCGGCCGACCGGCGCGCGTCGGCCCTCTCCAAGGGCATGAAGATGCGGCTCAACCTGGCCCGCGCCATCCTGCACCGGCCGGACGTGCTGTTCCTCGACGAGCCGACCTCCGGTCTCGACCCGGCCAACGCCGCCGCGGTGCGGGCGGTGATCCGCGAGCAGGCCCGCGCCGGCCGCACGGTCTTCCTCACCACCCACGACATGCCGGCGGTCGAGGAGCTGTGCGGCCGGGTCGCCTTCATGCGCGACGGGGCGATCGTCGCCCTCGACAGCCCGCGCAACCTGCGCCTCGCGTACGGCCGCCGCTCGGTCGCGGTCGAGTACACATCGGACGGTGGCCTGAGCCGCGCCGAGTTCCCCGCGGCCGACGACCCCGGCCTGCTCGCGCTGCTCGCCTCCGGGCGGGTCCAGACTGTGCACACTCGCGAGGCCGCCCTCAGCGACGTCTTCATCGCGGTCACCCAGGACGTGGCGGCGTGACCGCGCACCTCGCCGTCGCCCCGTCGCGGCTCGCGGCCCTGTCCGCGCTGGAGTCGCGGATCCAGTGGCGGCAGGGCGTCCCGGTGGCGGTGCTCGGGCTCGCCGCCTGCTGGTCGGTCCTGCTCGCGCTGCTGCCCGGGGCGGTCGCCCGGGTCGCGAGTCCCTACCTGCTGTTCGTGGAGGTGATGACGGTCGGCACTCTGTTCGCCGGCGCGCTGACCGTCACCGAGCGGGCCACCGGCGCCTCCGCCGCGCTCGGTGTCACGCCGGCCCGGCCGTGGGAGCGTCTCGCCGCCCGGCTGGCTCCGCTCGGCGTGCTCACC
The DNA here is from genome assembly GCF_000379645.1 of Paractinoplanes globisporus DSM 43857. Lineage (GTDB taxonomy): Bacteria > Actinomycetota > Actinomycetes > Mycobacteriales > Micromonosporaceae > Actinoplanes > Actinoplanes globisporus. The sequence continues at coordinate 29,281 of NZ_KB903301.1, read as the reverse complement.
GCGGCGAGCGCCGTGCCGGTCCTGGTCGCCGGTGGGCTGTCCGGCCGGCTCGGCGCCGCGCTGCCCGCGGTCGTCCTGTGCACCCTGCTCCTGCTGGCCGTCGCCGTGGGCGTCGCCGCGAGCCGGGACGAGTTCGTGGACTTCATGGTGGCGCTGGTCGTCCCGGTGGCGCTGCTCCTGGTGGTGCCGCTCGCGGTCTCGCTCGGCCTGCTGCCCGGCCCATGGTGGTACGCCGTGCCGACAACCGGGGTGCTGGCACTCCTACGCGGCGATTCCCTGTTCGCCGCCGGCCCGGTCGCCGCCTACGTGGCGTTGTGGGCCGTCCTCGCGGCGGGCTACGCCGTCCGGCGACTCCGGGCCGGGCACGAGGTCGCGCCGGGCCGATCCGGGTCGCGCGCGCGCCCGCTGCCGGAGCGCCCGCGCTGGCTGGTGTTTCCCCGCGCCGACCTCCGTAACATCACCCGCGACTCGATGCTGGCCGCGGTCGCGCTGAGCCCGCTGCTGCTGGCGCTGGCGCTGCGCCTGGGCTATCCACCCCTGGCCGCCTGGCTGCTCGACTCGCGCGGCCTCGACCTGGGCCCGTACGCGTCCGCGCTGGCAATACTCGCGGTGGCGGTCCACGTCCCGGTCTCGTTCGGCATGACGGCCGCGCTGATCGTCCTGGACGACCTCGAGGAGGGCACCCTGGCGGTCGTGCGGGTCTCCCCGCTGGGGGTGGCGCGCTACCTCGCCTACCGCCTGACGGCCGTCACCCTGCTGAGCGCGGTCGGCTTGGCGATCGCCGCCCCGCTCTCCGGCCTGGTGCCCGCCTCGGCCACCGCCGCGCTGCTGCTGCTGGCCGTGCCCCTGGGCCCGCTGGTCACGGTCGCCACGCTCGCCACGGCCCGCACCCGGGTCCAGGGCGTGACCGCCGACAAGCTGCTGGCGCTGCCGGTCTACCTCCCGGTCGCCGCCTGGTGGCTCACCGGCCCGGCCGCGCTCCTGCTGGCGCCGCTGCCCACGTATTGGATAGTCCGAAGCTGGTCCGGCCCCGACCCGGCCGGCCTGCTCGCCGGCCTGGTCTGTCTGGCCGCGTGGCTGATCCCCTTGACCCGCCGAGCCTTCCAGAGGCTCGCGTAGCGAACGTGGCGCCGGCCGCCCATGATCGCGAGACATCGGGGGACGTCGTTACGCACGGTCCGGCGGCGGGTGCGGCATCTCCTGGGGCCGACCGCCGGGCGAACGCGTATGCAGCCCGGTTTCCACGTCGCCCGTCTCGGATGGCTGCGTTGATGAACACCGTCTGTTATCGATAACAATTCGGCCTCTAGCAGCCTCGGCAACGATTAGGAATCAAGTTTCCTCAACATGTCGCCGACGTTGCCGGAACCGTTGACACGGTCGTTGTTAGCGTTCACACTCGACGCCACGCCGCTGCCCCCGATGAAGGAGTTAAGCGCAATGAGATTTTCCCGGATGGGGGCCGTGGCCTCCGCCGTCGTCCTTTCCGCCGCACTCGCGGCCTGTGGTTCCAGCGAGAAGACCGCTGACAAGCAGGCTTCCGGCGGTGACACCAAGGGCGCCCTGATCGGCGTCACGATGCCGACGAAGTCCTCCGAGCGGTGGATCTCCGACGGTGACAACCTGAAGAAGCAGCTCGAGGCATTGGGCTACCAGGTAGACCTTCAGTACGCCGAGAACGACATCCCGACGCAGACCCAGCAGCTGGACAACCAGATCACCAAGGGCGCCAAGCTGCTGATCATCGCGTCGATCGACGGCACCGCGATCACCACCCAGCTGGAGAACGCGAAGGCCAACAAGATTCCGGTCATCGCGTACGACCGCCTGATCCGCAACAGCCCGAACGTGGACTACTACGCCACCTTCGACAACGCGAAGGTCGGCGTGCAGCAGGCCACCTCGCTGCTGACCGGTCTGAAGGTTCTCAACGCCGATGGTTCGAAGGGCAGCGCGAAGGGCCCGTTCAACGTGGAGCTGTTCGCCGGCTCGCCGGACGACAACAACGCCACCTTCTTCTTCAACGGCGCGATGACGGTCCTGAAGCCGTACATCGACAGCGGCACGATCGTGGTGAAGAGCAAGCAGACCGACTTCAAGACCGTTGCGATCCTGCGGTGGGACCCGGCGACCGCCCAGAAGCGCATGGAGGACCTGCTGACCTCCACGTACAAGAGCGGCGCCAAGGTCGACGGCGTGCTGTCGCCCTACGACGGCCTGTCGATCGGCATCCTGTCCGCCCTGAAGAGCAATGGCTACGGCACGTCCGCCCAGAAGTACCCGGTCGTCACCGGCCAGGACGCCGAGCTCGCGAGCGTCAAGTCGATCATCGGCGGTGAGCAGTACTCGACGATCTACAAGGACACCCGCCAGCTGGCGAAGACCACCGTCGAGATGGCCGACGCCGTGCTCAAGGGCCAGACGCCGCAGACCAACAACACCACCGACTACGACAACGGCGTCAAGGTCGTTCCGTCGATGCTGCTGCAGTCGGTCATCGTCGACAAGACGAACTACAAGAAGGAACTCGTCGACACCGGCTACTACACCGAGGCTCAGCTCGGCTGATGTCGGACACCATTCTCTCGATGCGGGGCATCACCAAGACGTTCCCCGGGGTCAAGGCCCTGTCGGACGTGAACTTGGCGGTGCTCCGCGGCGAGATCCACGCGATCTGCGGGGAGAACGGCGCCGGGAAGTCCACCCTCATGAAGGTGCTTTCCGGCGTCTACCCGTACGGCGACTACGAGGGTGACATCACCTTCGAGGGTGAGCCCTGCCGGTTCGGCGGCATCCGCGACAGCGAGCACCGCGGCATCGTGATCATCCACCAGGAGCTGGCGCTCGCGTCCAACCTGTCGATCGCCGAGAACATCTTCCTCGGCAACGAGCAGGCGACGCGGGGCTTCATCGACTGGAACAAGACCAACGCGGCGGCGGCCGAACTGCTGCGCCGCGTCGGTCTGGACGAGAACCCGGTCACCCAGGTGCTCGACCTCGGCGTCGGCAAGCAGCAGCTGGTCGAGATCGCGAAGGCGCTCTCCAAGGAGGTGCGGCTGCTGATCCTCGACGAGCCGACCGCGGCGCTCAACGACGAGGACTCGGCGCACCTGCTCGACCTGCTGCGCGGCCTGCGCGAGGAGGGCATCACCTGCGTGATCATCTCGCACAAGCTGAACGAGGTCCTGGCGATCGCCGACACCGTGACGATCCTCCGCGACGGTAGGACCATTTCGACGACGCCGGTGTCCGACCTGACCGAGGACAAAATCATTTCGGGCATGGTCGGGCGGGACCTCAATCATCGGTTCCCGCCGCATTCGCCGTCCGTGGGCGAGGAGATCTTCCGGATCGAGGACTGGACCGTGCACAGCCCGACGCAGCACGGCCGGCTGCTGGTGGACAAGGCGTCGCTGACGCTGAATCGGGGCGAGATCGTCGGACTCGCCGGGCTGATGGGCGCCGGCCGGACCGAGCTGGCCATGAGCGTCTTCGGCCGCGCCTACGGCGCGAACATCAGCGGGAAGATCTTCAAGGACGGCAAGGAGATTCGCCTGCGGTCCGTGCGTGACGCGATCAGACACGGCATCGCGTACGCGACGGAGGACCGCAAGCGGTACGGCCTGAACCTGATCGAGGACATCAAGCGGAACATCTCCGCGGCGGCCCTCGGGCGGCTCGCGCGCGGGGGCTGGGTCGACGACAACGAGGAGTACCGGGTCGCCGACGGATACCGCACGTCGATGAACATCAAGGCGCCCAGCGTCTCGAGCATCGCCGGCAAGCTCTCCGGCGGCAACCAGCAGAAGGTCGTCCTGTCCAAATGGATCTTCACGGATCCGGACGTGCTGATCCTCGACGAGCCCACCCGCGGCATCGACGTCGGTGCCAAGTACGAGATCTACACGATCATCAATCGCCTCGCCGACCAGGGCAAGGCGGTGCTGGTCATCTCCAGCGAGCTGCCCGAGCTGCTCGGGTTGTGCGACCGCATCTACACGCTCTCGGCCGGGCGGATCACCGGTGTGGTGCCGCGCGCCGAGGCCACCCAGGAGGGCCTCATGACCCTCATGACCGCCGGACAGGAGGCAGGCAAGTGAGCCTCGCACCCACCAACGCCGACCTCGCTGTGGACACCTCCCCTTCGCCCGCGGAATCCGGCTCGAGCGGCCGCCGATTCTCGATCAACCTGCGGCAGAGCGGCATCTACATCGCGTTCGCGCTGATCGTGCTGCTGTTCACGATCCTGACCGGCGGTGACATGCTGGCGCCGCAGAACATCAGCAACATCATCGTGCAGAACTCGTACATCCTGATCCTCGCGATCGGCATGATCCTGGTGATCATCGCGGGCCACATCGACCTGTCGGTCGGCTCGATCGTGGCGGCGTGCGGCGCGGTGTCCGGCGTTCTGATGGTCGAACACCATATGGCCTGGCCGATCGCGCTGGTCATCACGCTGTTGTTCGGCGCGGTGATCGGGGCCTGGCAGGGCTACTGGGTCGCGTACTTCGGGATCCCGGCCTTCATCGTCACGCTCGCCGGCATGCTGTTGTTCCGCGCGATCACGCTCTCGATCCTCGGCAACCGCGGCATCGGGCCGTTCCCGGACGCGGTGCGCACGCTGTCCAACGGCTTCACCGACGGCTACCTCGGGAACGTCGGGCTCGGCGCCCTCGGCGGGGCCGACCTGTTCAGCCTGCTGATCGGGCTGGTCGCGGTGACCGGCCTGATCGTGACCCAGTGGCGCACGCGCGCCGGCCGGGCCCGCTACGGCCAGGCGGTCGAGCCGGTCTGGGTGTTCGTCGCCAAGATCGTGGTGGCGGCGGTCGTCATCATGTTCGTGATCGTGCAGCTGGCCCGGTTCCGGAACCTGCCGTGGGTGCTGGTGCTGCTGGCCGGGCTCGTGCTCGGCTACTCGCTGATGGCCAACAAGTCCGTCTTCGGCCGGCAGATCTACGCCGTCGGCGGCAACCTGCAGGCCGCGACGCTCTCCGGCGTGAGGGTCAAGTCGATCATCTTCTGGATCTTCGTGAACATGGGCGTGCTGTCGGCCCTGGCCGGCATCATCTTCGCCGGGCGGCTCAACCAGGCCAACCCGACCGCGGGCAACCAGTTCGAGCTGGACGCGATCGCGGCCGCCTTCATCGGCGGCGCGGCGGTCCAGGGCGGCGTCGGCAAGGTCGTGGGCGCCATCACCGGTGGCCTGATCATGGGTGTGATCAACAACGGCATGAGCCTGATCGGGGCGCCGTCCGAGCGGGTCATGCTGGTCAAGGGCGCGGTTCTGCTGGCGGCCGTGGCCTTCGACGTGTGGACCAAGCGGCGGGCGGGCGCGTCGCGCTGAATCCTGACGCCCGGGCCCTTTTCGGGGCCCGGGCGCGCTTTCTCAGTGGCCCATCAAGCGGGCGCGGGTCCTCTGCATCTCGGCGAGTTCCTCCTCGGACAGGGCGGCCATCGCCGCTTCTCGGCCGCGGCTCATCTCGGCCAGTTCCTCCTCGCTGAGGTGGGCGGTCGCCTCGTGGCGGTCGCGGTTCATCTGCTCGATCTGCTCGGGCGTCAGGGGCCGGTTCATCGTGACCATCTCCTCGATCAACGTGACGAATTGCGACGGCTCCGGGTCGTCCAGCCGGCTCAGGAGGCCGAGCAGGCTCAGCCGTACGTGCTTGGCCTGCCGGATGCGTTCCTCGGTCTCGGCCAGCTGGCGGCGCAGGATCTCCCGGGGATCCTCACCGCCGGCCGCGAGGGCCGCCGCGATGTCCCGCAGGGAGAGGCCGAAGCCGCGCAGCGCGAGGATCGTGTGCAGCCGGCGCACGTCGTCGCCGGTGTAGCACCGGTGCCCGCCGGCCGTCCGCGACGACGGCACCAGCAGACCCAGACGGTCGTAGTGGTGCAGCGCGCGCACGGTGACGCCGGTGGCCCGGGCGAGTTCCCCGATCCGCCATTCCCGCTGCTCGGTCATTGTTTCCCTCCCTCCGCGGTGTGTCTCGAACGCTAGGTCCTGACGCTGCGTCGGGTTCAAGCCCAAATCTTTTCCGATTCCGCGGCAACCTTTCGGCGCCCTCCGACCACTAGATCACGTACGACGATGATCTGGAGGAGTGCACGGATGAAGCACGCAAGGACCTTTGTCCGGCGGCGGGCCGTTCTCGCCGGCGGGTTCGCGGTCGTGGTGGCCGCGGCGGCCGGGATCACCGCCACGGCGTTCGCGGGCAGCTCGGCCGCGGCGTTCGGCGACGACTTCGAGGACGGGAACTCGTCGGGATGGTCCAAATCGGGCGGATCCTGGGCGGTCGTCGCGGACGGAACCTCGGTGCTGCGGCAGTCGGATGCCGGGAGCGCGCTGGCGCGCCAGTTCGCGGGGGACAGCGGGTGGACGGACTACACGCTCACGGCGTCGGTGAAGGCGGTGTCGCTGACCGGGACCGGGGCCGCCGCGGGGATCGCCGCGCGGGCGGGCGGGGCCCATCAGTTCGATCGGCTGGTGCTGGCGCCGGGAGTGGCCCGGCTCGAGGAGGTACGAGGGTCGGCCGTGACCGTGCTGGGGAGCGTGGCGCTGTCGTCGGCGGCGAGCGGCTGGCACACGCTGAGGCTTGACGTCGTTGGTAAGACCGTCAGCGGGTTTGTCGATCAGGTACCGGTCGGGAGTGGAGCCACGACGCTGACGTCGGGGCGGATCGGGCTGCTCACTTCCTCGGCGGCGGCCGCGTTCGACGACATCTCGGTCAACGGTCTTACCTCCGTACCGTCAAATGCGTCGCCCAGCGCGACCACCGCCTCCCCTTCGGTATCGCCCAGCGCGACCACCGCTTCCCCCTCGATATCGCCGAGCGCGACCGCCACGGCCTGGCCGACGCCGACCGGGACCACCACGCTCACCGCGACCAAGACGGTGAGCGGGACCTTCGACGGCGGGAACGGCGAGTTCATCGGGGGCGGCGACCTCGGGGACGGCGGGCAGGACGAGGGGCAGGACCCGCTGTTCGAGCTGGCGGACGGCGCGACGCTGGCCAACGTCGTCATCGGCGCTCCGGCCGCGGACGGCGTGCACTGCAAGGGCAGCTGCACCCTGCGCAACGTGTGGTGGCTCGACGTGGGTGAGGACGCGGCGACCTTCAAGGGGACGTCGGCGTCGCAGACCATGACCGTCGTCGGCGGCGGCGCGATGCACGCCTCGGACAAGGTGTTCCAGCACAACGGGCCGGGCACGTTCATCATCGAGAACTTCCAGGCCGCGGACATCGGCAAGCTCTACCGGTCGTGCGGCAACTGCTCGAAGCAGTTCGCCCGGCACGTCGAGGTGTCCGGCGTGACCGTGACCGCCCCGCTCAAGACGCTGGTCGGCATCAACCCGAACCTCGGCGACACCGCCACGATCACCGGCGCGACCATCGTCGGCGGCACCGCGAAGAACGTGTGTGCCCTGTTCACGGGCGTGACCGGCGGCGAGCCCACGCAGACGAGCAACGTCCCGGACGGCGTCGCCTGCGTGGCCACCGGCATCACGCTCAAGTAGACCGGCCGTGGGGCGCGGCGGAGCCCCACGACCCCGGCGCACCGGCCCAGGGCTTCAGCCCGGCTCTGGGCCGGTGTGCCGTTCTCATGTCGACGTGTTGACGGCACGCATTGACGCGGTCGACGTCGACGAGTCAATACGAGAGCCGCAGCGCGCCCGGGGCCGTCGCCGGCACGGCCGGGCGGATCGGCGCCACCGCCGCGACCGGGCGGTACGGCTCGCCCATCGGTGGCCGCGGGTCGTCGCCGCCGGCGTTGGGCCACATGGCGATCGCGCGCTCGGCCAGCGCCGTGATGGTCAGCGACGGGTTCACCCCGAGGTTGGCAGCGACCGCCGAGCCGTCGACCACGTGCAGGCCCGGATGTCCGTAGAGCCGATGATAGGGGTCTATCACCCCGCGCTCGGCGTCGGGTCCGATCGCGCAGCCGCCGATGAAGTGGCCGGTCGCCGGGCGGCCGATGAGCTCGGTGACGGCGCCCAGCGGCACGCCGTCGATCTTCTCGGCCACCCGCCTCGCCACGTCGTGCGCGGCCGGCACCCACACCGGGTTGGGCTCGCCGACGCCGGGACGGCTGCGCAGGCGGCCCCGCCGGGTGTACAGCGTGATCGAGTTGTCCAGCGGCTGCATCCCGAGCAGCACGATCGTCTGCTCCGACCAGCGCCTCGGGGAGACGAACAGGCGCAGGTCCTTTCCCGCCCGCGCCAACTGTTTGAGGCCGGCGATCGGGCGCGAGCGTCCTTTGGTGTCGTCCACCAGCACGGTGGAGAGCATCGCGAGCAGATTGCTGCCCCTGCCGTAGCGCACCGGCTCCACGTGCGTGGCCGCGTCCGGGTGGATCGAGGAGGTGATCGCCACGCCGCGGCTGAAGTCGCGGTCGCGCCGGCGCGTGCGGGCGCCGAGGATCGACTCCGAGTTGGTGCGGCTGAGCTCGCCGAGCCGCGCCGAGATGCCCGGCAGGCGACCCCGGTCGCGCAGGCGATGCAGCAAACGCTGGGTGCCCAGGGCCCCGGCTGCGAAAATCACCTGCCCGGCGGTCATCTCTCCCTTGGTGATTCCTCCGGATTTGCGCGTACGTACGGAGAACCCGCCCCCGGCCAGCGGGCGCACATCGGTCACCGTGGTGAGGGGCTTGACGGCGGCGCCCGCTCGTTCGGCCAGGTAGAGGTAGTTCTTGACCAGCGTGTTCTTCGCTCCCACGCGGCAACCGGTCATGCAGGAGCCGCACAGCGTGCACGGCCGGCGCTCCGGCCCGGCGCCGCCGAAGAACGGATCCGCCACCGGTCGGCCCACGCCGCCGCCGTCGCCGCGGAACTCGGAGATGTCGGGCGCCGCGGTGGTCTTGGAGGGCCCGGGCGCGGCGGCGGGTGCGGGCGCGGCGGCGGGAGCGGGCGTGGTGCCGGGAGCAGGCGTGGCGCCGGGTTGGGACCTGGTGCCGGGTTGGGGCGTGGTGCCGGGCGGCGGCGCGGCGGCGGGAGCGGGCGTGGTGCCGGGTTGGGGCGTGGTGCCGGGCGCGGGCGCGGCAGCGGGAGCGGGCGTGGTGCCGGGCGCGGGCGCGGCAGCGGGAGCGGGCGTGGTGCCGGGCGCGGGCGTGGCGGCGTACCGGGGCGTGGCGGCGGCCTGGGGCGCGGCGGTGAAGAGAACGCCGACCGGGGTGCGGCGGTAGGTGTGTGCGACGCCGAGGTCTTCCGCCACTGCGCGCAGAGCCTCGTCGGACGGGGTCTCGACCGGGTTGGTGGTGACGCCGAGCATGCGTTTGGCCTGGTCGTAGGCGGGGGCCAGCTCGGCCTTCCAGTCGGTGATCGCGGACCACTGTGGATCGGCGAAGAAGGCGTCGGGTGGCTCGTAGAGGGTGTTGGCGTAGCCGAGGGAGCCGCCGCCCACCCCGGCCCCCGACATGATCATGGCGTGCTTGAGGAGGGTCAGCCGGAGGATGCCGTAGCAGCCCAGCGCCGGGGCGTACAGGTAGCGGCGCAGTCGCCAGGAGGTCTTGGCGAACTCGTCGTCGGCGAAGCGGCGGCCCGCCTCCAGGACGGCGACCCGGTAGCCCTTCTCGGTCAGCCGCAGCGCGCTGACGCTGCCGCCGAAGCCCGAGCCGATGATGACGACGTCGTAGTCATGCGCCATGGCGTACGGTGGCATCGCTGTTGGCGTGATGTCAACAAGATGCCGGAGGCGCGATGAATCACGACAGGCGGGGCAGCGGCAGCCCGATCGTGCTCCTCCACGGCATCGGCAGCCGCTGGCAGGTCTGGAGCCCGGTGCTCGACCGGCTCGCGGCCCGGCACGAGGTGATCGCGCTCGATCTGCCGGGCTTCGGGGCCAGTGCGGCGGACGGCGGTTCGGGAACGGTGGAGCACCTTGCCGATCGGGTCGCGTCGTTCCTGTCCGATCGCGAGCTGGAGCGTCCGGTCGTCGGCGGCAGCTCGCTGGGTGGCGCCGTCGCCCTGGAGCTGGGCCGGCGGGGCGTCGCGCGGTCGGTGGTCGCCTTCTCTCCGGTCGGCTTCTTCGGCAACGTGGGTGCGGCCTGGTGTCGTACGGTCGTGAATGCGGCCCGGGCCGGCGGCGCGACGCTGAGCCCGGCCCTCCCGCGTCTTTTCGCCACCCGGTCCGGGCGGATCGTGCTGTGCGGCGTCTTCTACGGCCATCCGGCCTCGCTCGATCCCGGCGACTGCCTGGCCGATGTCCGGGCGCTCGTGGCCGCACCGGGTTTCGCCACCGCGCGGCGGCGGCTGGGGGAGTGGCGGATGACCGAGCCGATGCCGGACGTACCCGTCACGATCGCCTGGGGTGACCGGGATCTGGTGCTGCCCTATCGGCAGGCGGCCCGGGCCCGGCGGGTCCTGCCGCACGCCCGCCACGTGCGGCTCGCGGGCTGCGGCCATCTCCCGTTCGCGGATGACCCGGAGACCTGTGCGCGGCTTCTGCTCGAGGCCGCCTGAGATCCTATTGGCACACTGCCAACAGGCTGCTACGTTCGGGCGCAGGAAGAGCGACGCCGTCCGGGCGCGCCGAGAGGGGACGCGATGAGCCAGCCCCGCACCATCGTCACGCTCGAATCTACCATCCTCGATGAGGGCGGCGGCTCGATCCCGCCGGCGGTCGCGCGGCACCTCGACGACCCGGAAAGCCTGCTGGTCATGGTGGACGGCGACGAGCGAACCTCCCGCGGGGAGGACGGCGGCGGTAACGACGCGCCCCCGGCCGACGCCCCGGCCGTTGACTCGCCTCCGGCCGAGGAAACGCCGGACGGCGAGGACGGTGGCGGCAACGACGCACCCCCGGCCGAGAGACGGGGCGAGGACGGCGGCGGCAACGATGCGCCCCCGGCCGACGCCGCGACCGTCGGAGCGGACGCGGCCGCCCGGCGATGAGGGACGGCGACGCGCCCTCCTTGCCGAAGACGGGCGGGCCGCGGATCGTCATCATCGGCGCCGGATTCGGCGGAATCGCGGCGGCCCGGGCGCTGCTCGTGGCCGGGTACCGGGACGTCGTGCTGCTGGAGAAGGGCCCGCGGATCGGCGGCGTCTGGCGGGACAACACCTATCCGGGATGCGCCTGCGACATTCCGGCGCCGCTCTATTCGTACTCGTTCGCGCTGAATCCGGAGTGGTCGCGGCGCTTTCCCCCGCACGAGGAGATTCTCGGCTATCTGGAGCGGACCGCATCCAGCCTCGGCGTGACCGAGAAGGTGCGTTTCGGCGTGGAGGTGACCGAGGCGTGCTGGGATTCCGGCGCCGGTCGCTGGCGGGTGCGCACGAGCGACGGCGAGGAGATTCCGGCGGACATTCTGGTGCCGGCCGTGGGGCAACTCAGCCGTCCATCGGTGCCGTCGCTGCCGGGCGCGGAACGATTCACGGGCCCGGCATTGCACACCGCACGCTGGGATTCCGGACTGCGGATCGAGGGCAAGCGGGTCGCCGTCGTCGGCACCGGCGCGAGCGCCGTTCAGCTCGTCCCGGCGATCGCGGGACGGGCGGAAAGCGTCACCGTTTTCCAGCTCAGCGCGCCCTGGACGCTCCCGAAGCCGAACCGGCGATATGGGGCGGCGCGCCGGGCCGCGTACCGGATGATGCCCCGACTGATGCATCTGCCCCGAGCCGGCACCTGGGCCATGACCGTCGTCACCGGAAAGGCGGTGACCGGAAATCGCGCGGCCGGCCTTCTCCTGCGCGGCATTTCGACGGCGCAGCGGCGGTGGCAGGTGCGGGATCGCGGGCTGCGCGAACGGGTCACGCCGGCCGAGCCGATGGGCTGCAAACGGGTGCTGTTCACCAGCGACTGGCTGCCCACCCTCGCCCGCGAGAACGTCGATCTGGTCACCGAGAAAATCGTCGAGGTGACGGCCGAGGGCCTCCGGACCGCCGACGGCTGCCTGCATGGTTGCGACCTCATCGTGTACGCCACGGGATTCGCGGCCACCGAATTCCTGGCGCCCATGCGGATCACCGGCCGGGACGGCCGCACCCTGGACGAGGAATGGCGCGACGGGGCGTACGCGCATCTGGGTGTCGCGGTTCCCGGGTTTCCCAACCTGTTCCTCATGTACGGCCCGAACACCAACACCGGCAACACGTCGGTCATCTATTTCCACGAGGCGCAGGCCCGCTATCTCGCGCAGGCCGTGCGCCGGATCGCGTCGTCGGGCCGCCCGATGGAGGTACGGCCGGAACGGGCCGCGGCCTTCGACGGCGAGATGCAGAGGCGGCTGGCCGTGAGCGTCTGGACCGGTTGCCAGAGCTGGTATCGGACGGCGACCGGCCGGGTGGTCACGAACTGGCCGGGAATGGCGTCCGAGTATCGCCGCCGAACGGCGCGCCTCGATGTCTCCGATTACCTGCCCGGCCGCCGGTAGGACCGGCGGCCGGGCGAGTCGACGCCCTCAGGCGGGAGTGACGACGTAACGCACGCCCGGCCGCGCCGAGAACGACACCCGATCGCCGGAGGGCGAGGCGGCGACCGTACGGGCGGAATTGCCGTCGGCCAACCGGAAGGCCGACCCGAACAACGCGTTTCGCAGGGTGACCGGCCCGGCCTGGCCGGCCGTCACCGCGATCTCGCGAGCCGCCCCGGCCTCCCACGCGATGTCGACCGTCAGGTCGCCGCGGGCCCGCAATCCGCTCACCCGGCCGCGCGCCCACACCGACGGCAGCGCCGGCAGGATGTGCGTCTCGTCGCCGTGCGATTGCAGCAGCATTTCGATGACGCCCGAGGTCGCGCCGAAATTGCCGTCGATCTGGAATGGCGGATGCGTGTCCCACAAATTCGTCAGTGTGCTCGTCTTCAGCTGTTCGCTCAGCATGAGGTGGGCGTGATCGCCGTCGAGCAGGCGCGCCCAGAAATTGATTTTCCACGCCTTGCTCCACCCGGTGCCGCCGTCGCCGCGGGCGCGCAGGGACACCTCGGCGGCCCGGGCGAACTCCGGCGTCGCGGCGGGCGAGATCTGCCGGCCGGGGTGCAGCGCGTAGAGGTGCGAGACGTGGCGGTGGTCGTCGGCGGGGTCGTCCCAATCGCCCTTCCACTCCTGAAGCTGGCCCCACGAGCCGATCCGGGTGCCGGGGTCGAGCCGTTTCAGGGCGGCCGCCACCTCGTTGCGCACGCGCTTGTCGCCGAGAACCGTGGCGGCCTCGACCACGTTCGTGAACAGGTCGAAGACGATCTGCTGGGACATCGACGCGCCGGCCGAGAAATCCCCGTGCTCGGGCGAATAGCTGGGGGAGCAGACCAGGGTGCCGTCGCGCGGGTCGACGACGAGCTCGTCCAGCCAGAATCGGGCCACGTCGCGCATGACCGGGTAGGCGCGGTCGCGCAGGAAACGTCGGTCCAACGTGAACCGGTAATGGTCATACAGATGCTGACACAGCCACGCGGCCGCCTCCGGGAACCAGAACGCGGTCGGCCAGTCGTGGACGCCCGTGAACCCGTACGGGTTGGTCTCGTTGTGCACCGCGAAGCCCGGGTTGCCGAACATCTCCTTCGCGGTCACGGCACCGGGCGCGCGCAGGGCGTCGACGAAATCGAACAGCGGCCCGGTCGTGTCGCCGAGATTGGCCGGATCGGCTGGCCAATAGTTCATCTGCAGGTTGATGTTCACGTGGTAGTCGGCGCTCCAGGGCGCGGCGTCGTACTTGTTCCACACGCCCTGCAGATTGGCGGGCAGGGCCGCGTTGTCCCGCGAGGACGCGATCAGCAGGTATCGGCCGTACTGGAAGAACAGGGCCTCGAGAGCTCGATCCGCCGGGCTGTCCGCGCCCTGATAGGCGGCGAGGAGCTCATCCGTCGGCACGGGCGGCATCTCCTGCCCGATGTCGAGGCTCACCCGCCCGAACAGCGACCGATGGTCACGCACGTGGGCGGCCAGCAATTTCTCGTACGGCCGGGCGGCCGCGCGATCCAGATCGGCGGTGACCCGGCGATGCGGATCGGTCCCGCGATAGCTCGGGTATTCGTCGGAGTAATCGGTGCCGGCCGCGATGAGAATCGTCGCCCGGTCCGCGCCCGCCACGGTGACCGAGCCGTCCGCGTTGTCCGTCCGGGTGCCGCCGCTGGTCAGGATCCGCGCCTGGCCCTCGAACCGGAGCCCGTTGTCAATCAGCGCCCCCGCCACCGTGATCCGGCCGTTCCGCGCGGTCGTCGTCGCCGTGCGGTTCGCCGGCACCGCGACGGCGGCCGTGAAGGCGACCCGCCCCGGCTCGGACGCGCTCAGCCGCACGACGATCACCCGATCCGGGTTGCTGACGAAGTGCTCGCGAAGGTGCCGGACGCCGTCGGCCGCGTACGACACCCGCGCCACCGCCGTGCCGAGGTCGAGCTCGCGCCGATAGTCGGTCGCGGTCGTCTCGGCCAAGGTCAGCGTGAGATCGCCGAAGCTCTGGTAGCTCCCGTAGCCGTAGCGCGCCTGCCCGAGCGCCGCCGCGACCTCCTCCGGCGCCACCCGTTCCCGCTCGTTGATCGCCTGCTGCACCCCGGCCAGCGCCCCCGGCCGCGGCTCCCGCCAGTTGCCGAAGTCGTACCCCTCGGAGCCCGGCCCGCCGCTCCACAGCGTCTTCTCGTTGAACTGGATCGACTCCGCGCTCACCTGCCCGAACACCATCGCGCCGAGCGTGCCGTTCCCGATCGGCAGCGCCTGGCTCTCCCAGTCGGCGGCGGGCTCGTCGTACCAGAGAGTCAACGCGCCCGGTTTCTCGCCGGGAGCGCCCAGGGCCACCCTCGGCGCCGCCGCCGACGCCACGACCGCCGCTCCCGTCCCCGCCAGCACGGTTCGCCGGGACACCGCCCGGTTCGTCAGTGATTGCACGTCCCCACCCCCAAAGATCGGCACACGTCAATGTCCTCTGGGAGGGTACGGCCGGATCGCAGTGAGAGGAAAGGGCTTACCTGGCGGCGAGGCGCTGCAGTTGCCCGGTGTGCACGTCGCTCACCCATTCCCAGCCGGGCTTGGCCGACGGGCCGACGCGCGGGTCGGCGGGATCCCGATCGTCGCGCAGGGCGTGCACGTACGCCCGGTCCTGGTCGATCCGTGCCCGCACCTGGCCGGCACCGCCGACCGACCCGTGGCCCGGGATCACGACGTCGACGTCGGCCGCCATGCCCTCGAACAATCGCAGGGCGGCAAGGTAGTCCTCGATCGGATCCGCCGTGCCGTTCAGGTCGAGCATCGGGATCAGGACGTCGGACAGCATGTCACCGGCGACGAGGACTCCGCGCTCCTCGATCACCAGCGCCGCGTGCCCCGGGGCGTGCGCCCGATGCTCGATGATGCGTATCGCCGGGCCGTTCCACGGGATCGTCGCCGCCCCGGCGGGCAGGCCGGTGATGAGACCGAGCAGATCGAGCGAGACGTCCTCGGGGATGCCGAACCGGCGCGGATCGATCCCGCCCGCCAGCCGCTCCCGGACGGTAGCGGCGCAGCGCTCGGTGCCGTGCCGGGGCGCCGTGCCGAGCCCGGCGTGCCAGAGCAGGTGATCCCAATGCGGATGCGTCGAGAAGCCGGCCACCACGGTATGCCCCAGGTCGGACAGGTCGCTCGCCAGCCCCGCCATCTCCGCCTCGTGCACCCCGGCATCGATCAGCAGCACGCCGGCCGCGCCCCGCACGACGACGGCGTTGCTCTGGCAGAACTTGCTCTCGTGGACCAGCACACCCTCGGCAACCTGCGTCAGCACGGGCCCGCCTCCTTCGCCTCACCAAGGGCGTCACGCCCATCCGATCATTCTCTCCGACGAGCAGGAACCGGGGGCTGGCGCCGTTCAAAGCGGCGGGGACATCACGGTCCACAACAGACAGTTGGGTAACTTTTCAACCAGTATCGCCCCATGCGTAAAAAGGACCTTATGGACCGAACCTTCGCGGTAGAGCGATCAGCCACCCCCGGTGCGCGGATGAGCACGGATCGCTCGTACGGGCTACACGAGATTCCATCTTTGCAGGCCGCGACGGGTGTAGGTTGCACTTTGCCAGGTGTCTATGTGACACCTTCACTCTGCTGGCTGTCAGATTGTTACTCGTCAGTCCGTGACCGCATCCGCCGGACGAAAGGTTCTGAGATGGTTCTACGACGATGCTTGCCAGCGTTACGCGCAGTAGCAGAAGGATACACTCCAGATCGCATATCACATTTTGCTAGCCAGCAGACTGAAGCTTGCGCTGCGAGGGAGATGATCGGAAATGGCTGAATCCGTGGACCCTGCGGTCCAACGGTTGGCCCTCCGGCTGCAGCTTCGTCAGCTCCGCGTCGGCGCGACACTCACGCAAAAGGACGTCGCGAAGCAGCTGGAATGGTCACCCTCGAAAATCCTCCGCATCGAGAGCGGCGAGAACGGCGTCAGTGCCACCGACCTCCAGGCCCTCCTGAGGATCTACAAGGTCACCGACCCGCGCCGGACCGAGGAACTGACCAAATTGGCGCGGGAGGGACGAAAGCCGAGTACAAGCAGCTACGACGACGTGCTCAGCAAGGAGATCCAGCTTCTCCAGCGTTACGAGAAGGCCGCGTCGATCATCCGGCAATTCGAGCCGATCGTCGTTCCCGGCCTGCTGCAGACGAGGGAGTACGCCGAGTCCATCCTGCGTCTGTACGCCTCGCCCGACGATTCCGAGCGAGTCATTCAACGTCGCATCGAGTCCCGCTTGGAACGCCAGGAACTGCTCGAGCGCGATGATCCGCCAGAAATGTTCTTCATCCTCGACGAGGCAGCGGTTCGCCGCCGGATCGGCTACGAGGCGGGCGGAGACGCCGGCCGCTCCGTGATGCGCCAGCAGATCGAATACCTCAAGAAGATCAATGAGCATCCGCGGATCACCATTCAGATCATGCGATTCCTACTCGGCGGTTACCAGGGAATGCGGGGCCCGTTCGTCGTGATCGAATTTGCCGAGGCCGCACTGAACGACCTTCTCTACCTGGAGACCGTCGACGGCGAGTACATCAAGCAGGAGGAGCCGTCCGACACCCGGCCCTACCTGGAGCAGTTCTGGGAGATGGAGTCCGTCGCGACGGCCAAGGACGAGTTGAACGACCTGCTCGACGACGTCCTCCGCAGCATGGACAGCGACGAGGCCGGGGAGTTCGGCAGCGTCACGACCTAGCAAGCCATGGTGAACGGCCTCTTTCGATTGTTCGGAGTGGCAAATGGTTGCGCCAGCGCTCAGTGCCGAGATCGCGATGGTTCGCGGCCGGACGGGTCGAGCGGGGCCGTTCACTCCTCTGCCGGTGGCTGGCCATGCTTAGGATCCGCAGACCCGACGAGTCCCCCGACGAGATGCCGCAAACCCTGTGGCAGTTCCTGGGGTATGCCCTCCGCCTGGTCGTGGAGAAGGTTCTCGGCGACTGGGCTCGAACCCTGCAACTCTGGCTGCTCGGGGTCCTGCCCATCCTGGTGGTCTTCGGCGCGGCCGCCCTCGTCGTCGGCGCCGTCCATCCGAGCCCGCAGGGCTGGGGAGTCGTTGCCGGCACCATCTTCAGCGTGGCGGCCGGGGTGTCCCTTTCCCGCGGGGTTGCCCGGCGCGTGCGAACTCGCCGTTCGAGGCGTCTCAGCGGTGCCGCCACGCCTCCGTCAGGCGACGAAAAGCCGACGAAAGGAGGCCAATGACCGGTGGGCCGCCGACCAACCCGAGAAGCAGGGCAAGCGCGGACCGCACGACACCGATGGCAGCCGGATCCCCTCGCCAGACGACAGAGGCCAGCACATGACCAGCGCCGAAGGCCAGGATCCCGACAGCCAGCAGAGACAGCACCGCGAACAACGCCGCGAGCGGCGAGTCGTCCCACAACTCGTCGGCGGTGTCCTCCGCCGGCACCGGCGTTGTCGGTGATGGCACGGCACCTCCTCTGCTCACGCCGATCGCCGCGGACGTCGACCGGCAGATGCGTCGGGCGTGGGCCAATTTTGCCTCATCACCGGTTCTCGGCAACCCCCCCAAGCGGTCGACGTAGTGCGGCTGATCTGCACACAATGGTATTGATCTATGCAATTCCTTACACTGGCGATGTCCGCCCAAGTACCGTCCGAAAAGGTGTCCGCGAGGCGCGCTACGCCGATCGGCTTACCGCAGCGAGGAGGGCCTGTGGCTGACATCGAGGAAACCTCGGGAGGCTGGAGGAAGAGCACCAGAAGCTCCCAGGGGAACTGCGTCGAGGTCCACATCGGCGGCACGGTCAAGATCAGAGACACAAAAGATCAAGAGGGCCCGATGCTCTTGGTTTCGCGCGAGGCTTGGCAAGCGTTTATCGACGGCGTGCGCAATGGGGAATTCGACCTCGACTGAACACGGTCGGCTATCCGACATGCCGGACGCCCGCACAAGCCCTCGAACGGGAGGCCCGGTGGCGCCCGGGCGGGGGCGCCACCGGGATTTGGGGCACGCCTGGAACGGTCAGGCGCTGATCACCGCGACTCCCCTCGCGGCGAGGGTGGGCGCCGACGGGGACAGGGCCGAGATGTCGACCGGGTCGTCGGTGCGGTTGATGAGGAAGCGGAAGTCGCCGCGCTGGGCCAGCTCGACGCGGCCGCGCAGGTCGGCGGGCAGGTCGGGGGTCAGGCCGGCGCGCTCGGCCAGGTCGGTGAGGATCACGCCCAGGCCTTCGGGGCCGAGACGCGTCGACACGTACGCGGCGGAGCCGTTGCCGACGGCGCGGCGGGTCACGGCGGGGCGCCCCGCGACGTCGCCGGACTTGTAGGAGGCGAGGACCTCGACGGCCGGGTCGGTGACGTCGATGCGGTCGGTCCACATGGTGCCGGTCAGACCGTTGTCCAGGTGGGCCCGCTCGTTGTCCGGCAGCGGGGCGAACTCCTCGATGCGGATGCCGAGCAGGTCGCGTAGCGCGCCGGGGTAGCCGCCCAGCCACACCTGGTCGCGCTCGTCGACGATTCCGGAGAAGTACGTCGTGACCAGGTGGCCGCCGCCCGCAACATACGCCGAGAGCCGTGTGGACAGGGAGGCCGGGACGACATACAGGACCGGGGCGATCACGACGTCGTACGCGGAAAGGTCGGTGGAAAGCGGAACCACGTCGGCGCGGAACCCTTGGTCCATCAGCGCGACATACCAATCGAAGGCCTCCCGGCGGTAGCGGAGGCGGTTGGTGGGGTGCGAGTCGAGCTCGGACGCCCACCAGGACTGCCAGTCGAAGACGATCGCGACGCGTGCCGGCGTGCGCGGCGAGCCGGCGACCGGGGCGAGCTCCTTCAGCCGATCCCCCAGCGCGACGACCGAGCGGAAGAGCGCACTGTCGGCGCCGGCGTGCGGCAGCATCGACGAGTGGTACTTCTCGGCGCCGCCCCTGGACTGGCGCCACTGGAAGAAGCAGACCGCGTCGGCGCCGTGGGCCACGTGCAGCAGCGAGTCGCGTTCCAGTTCGCCGGGGCGCTTGGCCAGGTTGATCGGCTGCCAGTTGACGGCGCTGGTCGAGTGCTCCATGAGGAACCAGGGGCGGCCGCCGGCGATGTTGCCGACCAGGTTGGCCGAGAACGACAGCTCGTCGGCCGAGCGCGGGCCGGGCTGCCGGTAGTGGTCGTTGGAGACGAAGTCGACCTCGGCGGCCCAGTCGGCGTAGTCCATGTTCTTCGACTCGCCCATGACCATGAAGTTGGTGGTGACCGGCACGTCCGGGGTGAATGACCGTAATACCTCTCGCTCCGCGATGAGATAGTCCTTCAGCGCATCGGACGAAAAGCGCTTGAAGTCGAGCTGCTGGCCGGGGTTGGGGTGGGTGGCGGCCTGCCGGGGCGGGAGGATCTCGTCCCACGCGGTGTAGCGCTGCGACCAAAAGGCGGTGGCCCAGGCGTCGTTGAGCGCGTCGATCGTCTTGTAGCGATCCTGCAGCCAGGCACGGAAGGCACGCGCCGCGTCGTCCGAGTAGTCGAAGACGTTGTGGCAGCCCAGCTCGTTGTTGACGTGCCAGGCCGTCAGCGCCGGGTGATCCTGATAGCGGGACGCGATCGCGCGGACCAGGCGCAGGGCGTAGGTGCGGAACACCGGCGAGGTCGGCCGCCAGTGCTGCCGCCCACCCGGCCAGATCGTGTTGCCCTGCTTGTCGACCGGCAGGATCTCCGGGTGCGCAAGAGTCAGCCACGGCGGCGGCGACGCGGTCGCGGTGGCCAGGTCGACCAGGATCCCGTTGGCGTGCAACAGGTCCATCGCCTCGTCGAGCCAGCCGAAATCGAAGGACCCGTCGGCCGGCTCGATCCGCGCCCAGGAGAAGATCGCGAGCGAGACGATGGTGACGCCGGCCTCGCGCATGCGCCGGACGTCGTCGTCCCACACCTCGCGCGGCCACTGGTCGGGGTTGTAGTCGGCGCCGTACTCGAGGCGGGGTGTGCCGTCACGACGCAGCCAAGGGGTGGAACTCACACGATCTCCCTGCGGAAAAGCGGGGGCCCGCCCCGGAGAACGGGCCCCCGCGGTGTCACTTGACGGTGAAGCCCTGGTCGTTTCCGTACTTCGCGGACTGGTCCTGCCACGCTTTCAGGCCGTCGGCGAGGGTGGTGTTCGAGACGTACGCCTTGCCGACGGTGTCGTTGAAGATGCTGTTCGAGTAAACCTGGAACGGCAGGTACGACCAACCGGTGACGACGTTCGCCGCGGACTTCGCGAAGATCGCGTTGGCCTTCTGGCCGCCGAAGTACGGGAACGCCTTGTCCAGGAACTGCTGGTCGCTGAGCTGCTTGGTGGTGGCCGGGAAGGCGCCGTTGTCGACGCGGATCTGCACGCCGTCGCCGTCGTTGGCGTACTTCATGAAGCCGTACGCGAGGGCCTTGTTGCCGCCCTTGTCCATGATGGCGAGCGAGCTGCCGCCGTTCTCCGCGCTGGCGTTGGCGCCGGCGGTCCACTGCGGCATGTCGGCGACCCGCCACTTGCCCGAGCCGCTGGGCGCGCTCGAGGTGAAGTTCGCGGGCATCCACGCGCCGGTGGGCAGGGTGGCGATGGTGCCGTTGGCGATGCCCTGGAACCACTGGTCGGTCCAGCCGGAGATCGGGGCGACCAGCTTCTCGCTGATCAGCTGCTGCCAGAGCTGGGTGTAGGTCATGCTGCCCTGGTCGGCGAAGTTGATCGTCACGTTGGTGCCGTCCACCTGATAGGGCTTGCCCCCGGCCTGCCAGACCATGCTGGTCGTGAAGCCGGCGTCACCGGTGTCGCTGGTGATGTAGACCTTCGGGTCGGCCTTGTGGATCTTGCGGGCCGCGTCGAGGTACTCCTGCCAGGTGGTGGGCACCTTCACGCCGTACTTGTCGAAGACGTCCTTGTTGTAGAACAGCGCCATCGGGCCGGAGTCCATCGGCAGGCCGTAGATGTCGCCGCCGGAGTGCACGGAGCTCCACGGGCCGGGGGTGAAGTCGGCCTTGAGGTCCTCGGCGCCGTACCCCTTGAGGCTGGTCAGCGCCTTGCCCAGGGCGAACTGCGGCAGCGCGTAGTACTCGATCTGCGCGACGTCGGGGACGCCCTTGCCCGCCGCCACCGCGTTCTGCAGCGCCTTGTACTGGTCATTGCCCGTGCCCGCGTTGACCAGATTCACCTTGACGTTCGGGTATTTTTCCTGAAATTTCGTGACGACCTGTTTCAGGGTCGGCTCCCAGGCCCAGACGGTCAGCGTGCCGCCCTTGTCCAGGGCCGCGGTCACGTCCGCGTCGGAGACCGTGCCGGACGACGATGAGCCGGAGGAATCGGACGCGTCCGAGCCACCGCAACCGGCCAGGGCCAGGGTCAGAGCGGCGGCCGCCGCCACTGCGGGCAACAATTTGCGCATGAGGGGTCCTTTCATTCTTTGACGCTTCCGGCGGCGAGGCCGGACTGCCAGTAGCGCTGGAGCAGGAGGAAAGCCGCGAGCAGCGGCAGGATCGTGAGGAGCGATCCGGTGACCACGAGGTTGAAGACCGCCTGGCCGCCCGCGGTGGCCGACTGCGCGTTCCACGCGTTGAGGCCGATCGTGAGCGGGTACCAGTCCGGGTCCTTCAGCATGATCAGCGGCAGGAAGTAGTTGTTCCAGGTCGCGACGATGCTGAAGAGCAGGACCGTGACGATGCCGGGAGCGAGCAGCGGCACGGAGATACGGAAGAAGGTGCGGAACTCCCCGGCGCCGTCGACCCGGGCCGCCTCGAGGATGTCGTCGGGCACGGCCTGGGCCGAAAAGGTCCACATGAGGTAAAGGCCAAACGGCGTGACCAACGAAGGAATGATCACGGCCCAAGGAGTATCGGTAAGACCGAGCTTGGCGAACATGAGGAACTGCGGGACGGCGAGGGCGGTGCCCGGTACGGCGACCGCGCCGATGACGGTGGCGAAGACGCCCTTGCGCCCCGGGAAGTCGAACTTCGCGAGACCGTAGCCGGCCAGCGCGGCCAGGAACGTGGCACCGCCCGCGCCCACGACGACGTACAGCAGCGTGTTGCCCAGCCATCGCAGGAAGATGCCGTCGTCGTACGTCAGCGTCTGTTTGATGTTGTCGAAGAGGGCGAAGTGCCCGTCGTCGAACCAGAGCCCGAACGAGGTGAACAGCCCGTCCTGGGTCTTGGTCGAGTTGATCACGAGCCAGGCCAGCGGCACCAGCGTGTAGAGCGCCATCAGCGCGGTCAGGATCGTGAGGGTCAGACTTTTCTTGCGCCGGGGACTTTTCCGCACGCTCGAAGCCATTGCCTTCGTACGCGCCGGTGAGCGCAACGCCGTGGTCATCAGCTCTCCCTCGTGCCGCGAAGCTGCACGACGTAGGCGATGACCATCACGATGACGCCCATGATGATCGCTACCGTGGCGGCGTAGTTGTACTGCTGGCCGGAGAAGGACAGCGCGTAGGCGTACAGGTTCGGGGTGAAGAACGTGGTGATCGCGTTGGGCGCCAGCGGCTTGAGGATGGCCGGCTCGGTGAACAGCTGGAAGCTGCCGATCACCGAGAAGATCGTGGCGATCACGAGCGCGCCGCGGATGGCCGGCAGCTTGATCGCCCGGATGATCCGGAACTGGCCGGCGCCGTCGATCTCGGCCGACTCGTAGAGCGTGTGCGGCACGGTCCGCAGCGCCGAGTAGAAGATCAGCATGTTGTAGCCGACGAACTCCCAGGTCACGATGTTGCCGATGCTCGCGAGCACGAGGTGCGGGGAGAGCGGGTCGGGCAGCGTGACGTGCAGGGCGTCGTTGATGTTGCCGATCAGGCCGAACCGTGCGCCGTACATGAAGCCCCAGAGCAGGGTCGCGACCACGGCCGGCACCGCGTACGGCAGGAAGATCGTCACCCGGAAGAAGGACCGGCCGTAGAGCCGCCCGGAGTCGATCGCGAGCGCGACGAGCAGGGCCAGGAACAGCATGATCGGCACCTGGACGACCAGGAACAGCGCTACCCGGCCGAACGCCGACCAGAACTGCGAGTCCTGCAGGGCGCGCTGGTAGTTCTCGAGGCCGACGAACGAGTTCCCGCCGATGAGGCGGTTGCGGAACAGGCTCAGGTAGATCGAGTACGCGATCGGTGCGAGGAAGACCAGCGCGAAGACCACCATGAAGGGGCCGACGAACTGCCAGCCCTTCCAGGAGCGCCGCCGTCGCCGGGCGGCCGGTGGCGCCGCGGCCGGGATTGATGCCATACCCTCACCTTTCCGCACTATTGCCGGATGTTTGCGTAAACATTCTTAACCGTCGTCGCCGTGTGCGGTTGTGTTTCATTGTGTTTCGCGACGTTGGCTCACGTGATGTTTACGTAAACATCGAGGTGATAGTTTCACCGCGTGCACGGATCGTCAAGCAGTCCCGAAGCTTCTCCCCATCGCCGCACCCGCGGGGTGTCGATGGCCGACGTCGCGCGCCTGGCCGGGGTGTCCTCGCAGACCGTCTCGCGGGTGTCCACCGGCCATCCCGGCGTGGTCGAGTCGACCCGCCGGCAGGTGCTGGAGGCCATGCGCCAGCTCGGTTACCGGCCGAACAGCGCCGCACGGGCGCTGAAAAGAGGAACATTTCGCACCATCGGCGTCATCCTGTTCACCCTGGCGACCACCGGCAACAGCCGCACCGTCGAGGCGATCGCGGCGCAGGCCGCCCAGGAGGGGTACGCGATCACGCTGATCCCGGTGGCCGTGCCGACCCAGGACGGGGTGCTCGGCGCGTTCACCCGGCTCGGCGAGCTCGCGGTCGACGGCATCATCGTGATCATGGAGGTGCATCTGCTCGACGCGGCCAACCTCGTCCTGCCGCCGGGCGTGCAGGTCGTGGTCGTCGACTCGGACGCCGGTGACCGGTACCCGGTCGTCGACACCGACCAGGCCGACGGCGCCCGGCAGGCCGTACGGCACCTGCTCGACCTCGGCCACCGCACGGTCTGGCACGTGACCGGCCCGGCCGAGTCGTTCTCGTCGGAGCGGCGCGCACAGGCCTGGCGGAACGTGCTCGAGGAAGCGGGGCGTGAGGTGCCGCCGGTCCAGCGGGGCGACTGGTCGGCCGCCTCGGGCTATCGAGCGGGGCTGGCGCTGGCCGGGGAGCCGTCCTGCACGGCCATCTTCGCGGCCAACGACCAGATGGCGCTCGGCGTGCTGCGGGCGCTGCACGAGCGCGGCCGGCGGGTACCGGCCGACGTCAGCGTGGTCGGCTTCGACGACATCCCGGACGCGGGGTCCTACCTGCCGCCGCTGACCACGGTCCACCAGGACTTCGCCGAGGTGGGCCGGCGCTGCGTGCACGGGCTGCTCGAGCAGATCCGCGACGAGCGCGCCGAGCCGGGCACGGTCCTGGTGCCCACGACCCTGGTCGTGCGGGAGAGCACGGCTCGCCCGTCAGGCCTCGTCGGCTAACAGTCGGTACGGCTTCGGGAACCACGCCCAGTGGTCGTCGCACCAGGCCAGGCCGTCGTAGGAGAGCCCGGCCGTCCGATCGGGCGCGACGTAGCGCCAGGCCGCCCACACCCGGGCCGGCAGCAGCAGGCCGGTGATCTCGCGGTAGCCGTCCGGGAACTCGTCGCCGAGGGTCCCGGCCGGCGCGACGTGGATCTCCACGGTGGCGCCGGGGTCGGGATGCCGGAAATCGAGCGGCCCGGCCCACAGCTCCTCGTAGCGCCGCCGCGCCCGGTCGACCGCCGACGGGTCGAACGTCTTGGCGTAGTCCTCGTCCCGGGGGCGCAGCTCGCGCAGGGCGACGCCGGTGCGGTCGACGGCGATCGCCCGCAGCATCGGCTCCAGCTGCAGGCGCAGGACGGTGACCGACACCCGTTCCTCGGCGGCGTCGGCCATCTCGCGCCACGCGTTCTCGACGGCGGCCAGCCGTTCCGGGTCGAAGCGGGCCGGATCGGCGCGGTAGGCGGCCCAGCCGCGATCGTGCACGAAGCGCGGTTCGGGCCGGGCGCGGGCGTCGGCGAGACAGTCGGCGGCCTCGGCGAGCCAGGCGCGGCGCTGCCGGTCGTCGGGGGTCCGGCCGGCCCGTGCGGCGAGCAGGTCGGCCGCCAGGACCAGGTCGCCCACGTCCATGAGGTCGTCCTCGCCGGTCGGCAGCGGTTCGACCGTGAGACTCGCCTCCGGAATGCCCGGGCCGTTGCGGGCGGTATGGGTGATCTTGACTGCGCCGCCGCCGGCCCGCACGCCGTGCGATCGCCCGTCGCGCGGGAAGCCCTCCAGGTCGAGAAACCAGGTGGCCTCCTCCGGGCGGTGCAGCCGGCCGGGCGGGAAGTGGTAACGCACCGGGCCCAGCGGGCGCACGTTGCCGCGTACCACGTCGGGTGGCAGCCGCTCGGAGGGGCGCACGTCGAAGCCGCGGTCGTGCCCGCGTGCGGCCAGGCCGAGGATCGGGAGCGCGAGCAGGCCGAGCGGGTCGAACTCCCACTCCTCGCGACGGTAGTAGTGCTCGTGACACCGCAGGGCGGCCGCGAGCGCCGCGTCGAACGCCGCCTGCTCCGCGGCGGCCAGAAGATCAAGCAGCGGCCGTACGCGGAGAGCGACGAACTCGGGAGCGGCGACGGTCTCGGCCCGTTCCGCGAGGGCCGTGCGGGCCGCCGCGATGGTCTCGGGGTCCGGCTCGGTGAGCGCACGGCCGACGGGGACCCAGAACTCGTCGCCGATCTCGCCGAGGCGCTCCAGCAGGGGCGGATGGGCCAGCACCTCGAGCGCCGTCTCGTCGCGCAGCGCCCGGCACACGCCGACGGCCGTCAGCCAGGTGCCCGGCGCGATCGCGGCGCCGCTGGCGGGGAACAGCCGCACGCCGTCGGTCACCGGCATCTCCAGGTGGCCGCCGGGGCGTACGGACGAAATGGCCGCGGCCGTCGCCGCCGCACACGCGGAGGCCAAGGCCTGGTCGCGGATTCGGGACTTGCCGAGCGCCGCGGTCAGGCAGGCGCGCTCCAGCTCGAGCTCCAGCAGGTCGAGCCCGTCCCGGCCGGTCTGCTCGCGCGACAGCACCGCCTGGCGGCGCTCCTCGACGAACGCCAGGGCCTCGGTCCAGCGCTCGGCGCTCACCGGACCTCCATCGTCGTCATCCCGTTCCCGTTCTCGTCTGGCGGCTGTCGAGCGGCTTGACGTGGTAGTAGACGACATCGGGCCGGGTCTTCGACAGCTCTGTATCCAGCCTGTGGCCGTATTGCCGCTCAAGCCTCCAAGCCATCCTTGACATCCGTCAATGGCGAGCGTGGGATGTTACCGGGAGGTAACGGCGATGATCACTTGGTCGAAACGCGCGGCGCTCGCCCTGGCTCTGGTGCTCCCCCTCGCGGCCGTCGGCCGGCCGGCCCTCGCCGCCGATCCTCCGGTCTGCACGGCGCCCGTGCCGAGCACCACCCAGCCGGGTTATCTGGTCGCCGACCCCGACTGCGAGATCACCGGCGCGCCCTTCACCGCCCTGCCGGGCGCCCGGGTCCACACCGGAATCAGCGCCGGGGCGGCGTACCGGATCGAGGTGCCCGACCACTGGAACGGGACGCTGGTCGTCTACGCCCACGGCTACCGCGGCGCGGGCACGGTGGTCTATGTGGACAATCCGGCGCTGCGCGCCCACTACATCGCCGAGGGGTACGCGTGGGCGGCGTCCAGCTACGCCACCAACGGCTACGACGTCGGGCAGGGCGTGCGCGACTCGTACGCGATGATCGGTCTTTTCCGCCAGGCGACCGGCGTTGCCGCGCGCAACGTGATCATGACAGGCGCCTCGATGGGCGGTCAGGTCACCGCGGTCGCGATCGAGACCTACCCGCGCTCGTTCGTCGGCGCGATGCCGTACTGCGGCGTGCTCGGCGACGTGCGGCTGTTCGACTACTTCCTGGACGCCAACGTGACGGCCGCGGCCCTGGCCAAGGTGCCGATCTCGTTCCCGCTGACGCCGCCGGCCGACTACCAGGACCAGTGGCGCGCCCAGGTCGCGGCCATGCTGCCCGCGCTGGGCGTCACCGCCGGCCGGCCGCCCTCGCTGACGGCCGCCGGCAAGACGTGGTCGGACGTGGTGGAGCGCCGCACGGGCGGCGTGCGGCCCGGCTTCGACAGCGCGTTCGCCTACTGGAACACGGCGACGTCGCTGGCGCCGCTCAACGACCTGCCGTTCCTCTTCGGGCTCTACCCGGGCCTGACCGGCGGCACGTCGAACATCGCGACGGGCAACGTCACCGACAACCGGGGGACGTTCTACCGCAGCACGTCGCGCCTGTGGCCCACCGCCGACGAATGGCGCCTGAACGCTTCGGTCCTCCGGGTGCGGCACACGGCTGTCGCTGATCCGGGCCTCGCGGGTATCCCGCGTGTCGACGGCAACCCGCGCATACCGGTGCTGTCCCTGCACGACATCGGCGACCTGTTCGTCCCGTTCTCGATGGAGCAGATCTACGCGGGCCGCGCCCTGGCCCACGGCAAGTCGTCGCTGTTCGTCTCACGGGCGATCCGCGGCACGGGGCACTGCGACTTCAACGCCCAGGAGCTGACGGAGGGGTTCGACGCTCTGACCGGCTGGATCCACACCGGTCATCGTCCGGCCGGCGACAACATCCTCAATCCGTCGGCGGTGGCGTCGCCGGCCTTCGGGTGCCGCTTCACCCGCGCGACGCACGCTGCTTTCGTGGCCCCGGCCTGCCCGGCGTAAGTCACGCCGTCTTGGTGCGCAGAGCGGGGCGTCTTGGTGCGCAGAGCGGGGCGTCTTGGTGCGCAGAGCGGTGCGTCCTGGTGCGCTGATCTTCCCCCGGAGGTGTGGACACCTTGAAACTGGGCGTTGATGTCCAGAGGAAGGGGTGTCCCTGGTGGGGCGTCCATCGAGGTTCATACCCGAGTTCAAGCGGGACGCGGTTGATCTGGTTCTGTCGTCCGGGCGGCCGGTCAACGATGTGGCCCGGGAACTTGGCGTCGGGAACGAGACCCTGCGGAACTGGGTGAACAAGCGCCGACGCCGGGCCGAGGTCGACGGGCAGGTCCAGGCGTCGCCGGCGGACAAGGACGCGGAGATCGCCCGGTTGCGGGCGCAGGTCGCCGAACTGCAGCAGGAGAAGCTGGTCCTGCGTAAGGCAGCCGCGTATTTCGCCAACGAGATGGATCGGTGACCAGCCGCTTGCGGTTCATCTGCGCCCACCGCGCCGAACCCGGCGTGAAGCGGTTGTGTCAGATCCTGGCTGTCTCGGCTTCCGGTTACTACCGGTGGCTGAACACGGAGCCCGCCCGGCAGGCCCGCGCGGCAGCCGAAGACCAGCTCGCCGTACGGATCCGGCAGGCCCACGAGCAGTCCGGCGGCGCCTACGGGTCACCGCGGGTCACCAGCGAACTGCGTGAGCAGGGCGTGCTGGTCAACCACAAACGCGTCGAGCGGGTCATGCGCCGCCGCGCGATCATCGGGATCCATCAGCGCCGCACGGTGCGCACCACCATCCCCGGCAGCAACGCGCCGGACGTGCCGGACCTGATCCGCCGGGACTTCACCGCCACCAGGCTGGATCAACGCTGGTGCGGCGACATCACCTACCTGCCGGTGGCCGGCGGCTGGCTGTACCTGGCCACCGTCATCGACATCGCCTCCCGACGCCTGATCGGCTGGTCCATCAATACCCATCTGCGCACCAGCCTGATCACCGACGCCCTCGACGCCGCCGTGACCGCCCGCAGCGGCCAGGTCACCGGGGTGATCTTCCACTCCGACCGCGGCACCCAGTACACCAGCAACGCATTCGCCCAAGCCTGCCAGCGGCACCAGATCCGCCGCTCGACGGGCCGGGTCGGCACCAGCTACGACAACGCCCTGGCCGAAGCGTTCTTCGCCACCCTCAAACGCGAACTCCAGATCAACCACCAAACCTGGACGTCCGAAGCCGACGCCCGCCGCGACGTGTTCCGCTGGATCGC
>NZ_KB903300.1 GCF_000379645.1 Paractinoplanes globisporus DSM 43857 | reverse complement strand
AGGGCAACCCGTTCGCGAACGTGATCCGCTACCTGATCTTCGGGCAGGGTGAGGTGGCCCCGGTGACCCGGGAGATCCTCCGGCAGGCCGAGCCCGATCGGCAGCGGCGCCCGCACGTCCACGTCGGCTGAGCTCCTCAGGCCGCCGGCTTCACGGCATTCTTCGCCGAGCCGTTCGCCGAGCCGTTCGCCGAGCCGTTCGCCGAGCCGTTCGCCGAGCCGTTCGCCGAGCCGTTCGCCGAGCCGTTCGCCGAGCCGTTCGCCGCGCTCTTCGTCGCGGCGTAGTCCCAGCCGAGCAGCCGGGCCGACGATCGCCACAGGTGGCGCAGCGAGGCGTCGTCGTAGACCGGCGGCGCGGCGTCGGCCCGCAGGAAGCCCTCGTAGTAGAAGCCGTCGCCGGCGCCCAGCACGGCCGCGGCGCCGTCGGCGACCGGCAACCCGCCCCGGCCGTAGAAGACGTCGAAGCTGCCCGTGCCGATCGTGCCGGGGTGCACGGCGCAGGCGCGGATCCGGTCCTCGGCGATGACCCGGAGCGCCCGGGTGAACATGGTCAGGGCGAGCTTCGCGTTCGCGTACCCGGCCCGGCCGGTCTGGTCGAAGGCGAGAGTGCCCTCGCGGTGCAGCGCCGAGGTCACCGAGACGACCCGGCCGCCCGCCGCCGTGAGGGACGGGGCGAGCAGCCGGGTCAGCGCGTAGTGCGCCAGGTAGTTGATCTGGAACGCGGCCGGATGGACGGCCACGCCCGCGTTGTTGATCAGCAGGTCGAGGCGCTCGTGCCGGCGGGTGATCGCTTGGGCCAGCGAGAGCACGTCGCCCATCCGCGCGTAGTCGGCCGCGACCGGCTCCAGCCGGTGCGGGTCGGCGCCGTCGCGGATCAGACGGTCGACGGCGGCGTGCGCCTCCCCGGGGGTCGGCCCGTGCACGATGACAAAGGTGTCCTGGTGAGCCAGACGGCGGGACACCTCGTACCCGATGCCGTGCGTTGCCCCGGTGACCAAGGCGGTGCGGCGGTGAGCCACGGACGTACTCCTCTTGTGTCGTACTGGCTCACCGCAGCCAGCATCGCTCGGGGCCGGGGCGGCGGCAACGGGCGTTGACGGAGCTTTGACAGAAGTCCTCGCCACGGGCGCGGCGGTTGTAATGTGCTGATGCGCGATTCATATTGATTGATCTTGATGAGAGACGCCGGCCGTGATGACAAGCGCCCTGCGAATTGACGATCCAGTTCTGCTCGGTGGTTACGAATTGCTGGCTCGCCTCGGCGAGGGCGGCATGGGAACCGTCTACCTTGCCAAGGGTCACGGCGACCGGCAGGTCGCCATAAAGGTCATCAAACCGGAGAATTCCCGCGATCCCGAGTTTCGCGCCCGATTTCGCAGCGAAGTGGAACGCGCCCGCCGGGTGCCGCCTTTCTGCACGGCCGAGGTTCTCGACGCCGACCCCGACCACGAAACCCCGTATCTCGTCGTCGAGTACGTGGACGGGCCGAGCCTGGGCGACGTGGTCCGCGAGCAGGGGCCGCTGAGCGCCGCGAACGTCCACGGTGTCGCGATCGGGGTGGCCACCGCGCTGGTCGCCATCCACGGCGCCGGCATCATCCACCGCGATCTCAAACCGGCGAACGTGCTGTTCAAGCTGGGCACGCCCAAGGTGATCGACTTCGGCATCGCGCAGCCGACCGAGCCGACCAGCGCGCTCACCCGGCCCGATCACGTGGTCGGCACCCTCGCGTACATGGCGCCGGAGCGCTTCGACACCGGCCGGGGTATCCCCATCACGCCGGCGGCCGACGTGTTCGCCTGGGGTGTCGTGGTGACCTACGCGGCTACCGGTCACCTCCCGTTCGCCGGCGACTCGCCGATGGCGACCGCGGGCCAGATCCTCACCCAGCCGCCCAACCTCTCGGGACTGTCCGGCGGCTTCCGCGATCTCGTGGCGTCCACTCTCGAGAAAGATCCGGCGAAGCGGCCGACCGCCGCCGAGCTGCTCGAACGGTTGCTGACCGCGGAGCCGGTCGACCCGGAGACCCGACGGGCGGCGTACGCGGCCCGGGCCCGCGTGCGGGCGCGCCGCACCATGCGGCGGGTGGTCCGGGTGACCGCGGCGGTCTGCGTGCTGGCGCTGGCCGCCGCCGTGCCGGCCCGGATCGTGCTGCGCGAGCGGGCGGCCGACCGGGACAGCGCGGCGGCCGCCCTGCGGGTGGCGCACACGGCCGTGGCCGACAACCTGGTCACGCAGTCCCGGGACGCTCGGCAGACCGACCCGGCGTTGTCGCTGCGCCTGGCGGCCACGGCGATGGGCCTCACCCCGAGCGAGACCACCCGGGCCAACCTGACCGACGCGATCGCCACCGGATACTCCGGCGAGATCCCCGCGCACCACCCGGTCGCGGTGGCCCGGTACCGGCCGGACGGGCAGGTCGTGGCGCTGGCCGGCACCGACGGGACGCTGACGTTCTGGGCCGGCACCGTCATGGCCGGCACGATCCAGAGTGGCGACCCGTTCGTCAACGACGTCGCGTTCAGCCCGGACGGGCGGACCGTCGCCGTGATCGGGAAGCGGCTGCAGCTCTGGGACGTGCACGACCTCGCCGCCCCGCGGCAGCTGAGCTCCGCCGCGGCCGAGCGCGGCGACGGGCGGCTGGTCCGGTTCGCCGGCGCCGGACGGCTGGTCACCAGCGCGGGCGCGGCCATCGCGATGTGGGACGTCCGCGATCCCCGCCATCCGCGCCGCCTCTGGCGGGTTACCGGGACGGGCGACTACGCCACCGCCGCCGCCGTGAACGCCCACGGGGTGTACCTGCTGGCGACCGGTGACACCGTGACCGTCTGGTCGGGCTCGGGGCAGGCCAAGCCGAGCGTGATCGCTCAGTACGACCGGCTGGACTCGGTCAAGGACATCGCAATCAACCCGGCCGGCACGCTGGTCGCGATCGCGCTCGACGCCGTGGACAACCCGGTGTGGCTCTACGACCTGACCGACCGGGCCCAGCCGCGCCGCCTCGTCTATCCGCCCGACGCCCGGAACGCGGCCACGCTCGCCTTCGCGCCGGACGGCGGCCTGCTGGCCATCGCGGACAACGACGAGCATGTGACGCTGTGGGACGTACGGAATCCGTCCTTGCCGATCCTGACCGGCACCCGCGACGGCAACGGCGACTCGGTGACCTCGATGGCCTTCGCCCCCGGCGGCGGACCGGGCGGGTCCGGCGGGACCCTGCTCACCGCGAGCCTCGGCGCCACGCACACCGCGATGCTGTGGCGAGCCACGAGCCCCCTCGCTCCGGTTCGGATCGCCTCGGTCCGGCAGTCCGGACCGGTCGCGTCGCTGGACGTCTCGGCGAGCGAGACCATGGCGGTCGAGTCGTCGAGCGGCTCGCGGTCCACCGCGGCTTCCTGGGACATCAAGGACCCCGCCCATCCCCAGCTCCTGACCGGCCCGGTGGCGCTGGACGCGGAGGCGGCGGAGAACGGCGCCGTGCGGATGGGCCCGGAGCAGCCGGCGATCGCGCTGGCCGGGTCGGGGCTCTGGGACGTCGGCCCCGGCCGTCCGGCCCGGCGAGTGCTCTCCATGGGCGCCACCGTTCTCGACTTCGATCCGGCCGCCCGGCTCGCCGTCGTCCAGTCCGACGTCGGGCTGGCCCTCTACAGCACCGCGGCCGGCGGGCAGGCCCGCAAGGTCTCCTCGATCGCGATGCCGACGGCGATCAGCGCGTCGTTCGTCCGCGGCCGGCACCAGCTCGTGGCGATGTCGACCGGGACCGTGCACGACGAGTCCATCGGGCTGTGGGACCTGCGGGACCCGGCCCACCCGCGCCCGATCGCCGCCCACTCGTACCCCGGCTTCGGCAGCGGCGCCACGGTCAGCGCCGACGGCGGCACGATCGCCTACTGGACCACCGACGGCGTCCGGCTCTGGCGGCCCGCGACCGGCGCCGACTCCGTTCTGATCCCCAAGGCGTCGCTGCGGGAGAGGGACGGCGGCATGCGGATCATCGGCGGCGCGTTCTCGGCGGACGGGTCGGTGCTCGCGCTGAGCGGCTCGGACGAGGTCGAGCTGTGGAGCGTGCCGTCGACTGGTCAGGCCGCCCTGCTCGCCACGATGCGGGGCCACGTCGACGGGACCGCGTTCAGCCGGAGCCGGCCGATCCTGGCGACGGGCGACGGCGCGTACGTGAATCTCTGGAATGTGGACCGCACCCTCGGCATCCTGCGCGACCCCACGCCGGAGGCCTGCCGGCTGGGCGGCGGCCTCACCGCGGCCGAATGGCCGCGCTACGTCAGAGATCTGCCGTACGCGCCGGTCTGCTGATCGGGAAGCGTGAACAAACCGTCAACAAGCGGCGCCGGGTCGTACCGGGTCCGTCAACGAACCTGTCGGCCGCGTGACGGCGGCGGTGCGATGGCCGTATGCGTAGTCCCGATGTTGATGAGGTGGCGTTCGGCCTGGCCGGCGGCTGCGTCGGCGTGATCGGCGCCGCGTTCGTGAGCGCGGCCGCGTTCCCGCCGGCCGAGACCGGGGCCCGGCTGCTGGTGATGGCGCTGGCCGCCGGGGTGATCGCCGCGATCGTCGCCGACTGGCGGGCGTGGCTGGGCGTCACGGTCTTCGCGGCGCTGGTCTATGTGGGCTTCCTGGCCGGGCACGACGGCACCCTGACCGTGCACGGTTCGGCCTGGGCGTCCACCCTGCTGATCGCGTTCGCGGCCCTGCTCGGCCGGGGTCAGCGCTGGATGCGGCAGGCCCTGGAGCGGCGCCCGGTGCACTAAACTGGGCCCGGGTGTGCCGGGAAGCCTGGTCGGCGACCGTTTTGCCGACCCCTGGAGGCTTCCGTGCCCGGTCCACGCCTGTTCGCCCGGGGTGCGCGCCGCGAAGTGCGGCGCATCGCCGCCATCCTCCGCACCGAGACCACTGGTGGCCTGCTCATGCTCGGGGCCACCGTGCTGGCGCTGGCCTGGGCGAACTCGCCGTGGTCGGCCTCCTATCGGGAGATCTCCGAGAGCCACTTCCTCGGTCTCACGGCGGCCGAGTGGGCCGCCGACGGACTGCTGGCGATCTTCTTCTTCGTGGCGGGACTCGAGCTCAAGCGCGAGTTCGTCGCCGGTGACCTGCGCGATCCGCGCCGGGCCGCGCTGCCGGTGGCCGCGGCGGTCGGGGGCATGGTGGCGCCCGCGCTGATCTACACGGTGATCAACGCCGGTGGCGCGACGCGGGGCTGGGCGGTGCCGACGGCCACCGACATCGCCTTCGCGCTGGCCGTGCTCGGCCTGGTCAACACCGCCCTGCCGACCGGCCTGCGCACGTTCCTGCTGACCCTCGCGGTGGTCGACGACCTGCTGGCCATCGTGATCATCGCGGTCTTCTTCACCTCGTCGCTGCACGTTGTGCCGCTGCTGCTCGCCCTCGCCCCGCTGGCCGCGTTCGCGGTGCTCATGCGCCGGGGCGTACAAGCGTGGTGGATTTTGATTCCGCTGGCGGTGGCGACGTGGGCGCTGGTGCACGAGTCGGGCATTCACGCCACGGTCGCCGGGGTGCTGCTCGCCTTCACGGTGCCGGTCAAGCGCGGCGTGCGTCTGGAGCACCGCTGGCGGCCGGTCTCGGCGGGGGTGGCGGTGCCCGTCTTCGCGTTCTTCGCGGCGGGGGTCTCGGTGGCGGGCGTGAGCGTCGGCAACGCCGTCACGATCGGCGTGGTCGTGGGCCTGGTGGCCGGCAAGACGATCGGCATCACCGGGGCGACCTGGCTGGTGCAGCGCTTCACCCGGGCCGAGCTCGACGGCGACCTGGACTGGTGGGACGTGGCCGGGATGGCGATGCTCGGCGGCGTCGGCTTCACCGTGTCGATGCTGATCGGCGAGCTCGCCTTCGGCGCCGGGAGCCCCCGAGACCAAAGCGCCAAGCTGGGGGTTCTGCTCGGCTCGCTGGTCGCGGCGCTGCTCGGTGCGGCCCTTTTGCGCGTACGGGATCGGCACTACCGCCGTTTGCTGGCGTCCGACTCGTAACCGGCCCGTCAACAAACACTTGGCGAGCGCACCAAACTCGTGAACGCACCGCGTGATCCGCCCGCGCCGCACCGACCATCGAGTCATGGTCCCCGAAGACGAGCCGCACCACGAGGCGATCGTCTGCGTGCGGCTGGCCCGCAGCGTCGCCGGCAGCAAACTGCTCGAGCACCTGCGAGCCCAGCCGTACGTGGTCTCCGCCTGGTGGATAGCCGCCGACATAGACGCCGTAGTCCTGCTCTCCGCCCCCAGCATGCGCGACCTGCACCGAGCCGTGAACGACCTGCACCTTCTCGGCGGCGCGCTGGAAACCGACACCGACATGATCCTGCGACCCATGACCCTGTCGGGCTGACGTGGTGGGGGCCGCCCGAACCGGGCGGCCCCTTCTCTTACCGGAAAAGCTCTGTTCGTTCCGCTAGCACCGAGGCTCGGCCGTCGCGCAGGCCGAGGACTGTGGCGTGGGCGTCGTTGTGGTGGTAGGCGCCGGTGCCGGAGAGGGCGATCAGGTCGCCGCGGGCGGTGTCGGCCGGTAGCAGTACCGGAACGCCGGCCACGGTCATGGGGTTCAGCGGGGCGCGGGAGACGCGGCCTACCAGGCGGGCCGCGTGGGGCTCGCCGCAGGTGCAGTCCGGGCCGTCGACGGTGTCGGGGTCGAGCAGGCGGTAGACCGTGGTGCCGGCCGGTCCGACCAGGGCGCGGCCGGGGGAGACGGTCAGCCGGGGCGGGACGATCGCGTAGCGGTCGGTGGCCAGGGCCAGCAGGCCGCGCACCCGGGAGGCGAACGCGGCCGTGGCGAAGTCGTTCGAATAGCCGCCGCCTAGGTTCAGGACCGGCACCGGGCGCCGCAGCCGGGCCTGGATCACGGCGCAGAACGCGGCCGCCTCGCGCAGATGTGCCTCGTACGCGCCGAACCGGCTCAGACGGTGACCGATGGAGAGGTCCAGGCCCCGGAAATCGAGTCGTCCGAGATCGGCGATCGCGCTCAACGACGTACCGGAGCCGAGGCGGAAGCCACCGCGGCCGCAAGCGGATGTCACGCGAAGAAGCACCCGCTGGCCGGCCGGAGCCCGGCGATGCAGGGCCGCGACGTCACCCGGAGAGCGCGCCACGATGGTGGCGCCGCAGGCGAACGCCGCGTCCATGTCCTCCAGCGAGATCGACGGGCCGGTCAGCGTGATCCGCGCGGGCGGGAATCCGGCCCGCAACGCCGTCGTGAGCGCGCCACCACCGCCGACGAAACACCCCAGACCGGACGACGCGATCCACTCGGCGAGGCCCGGGTGGAGACCGGCCTTCGCGCTGTAGGCGACCGCGTCCGCCCCGAACGCGGCGGCGTACCCGGCGCAGCGGCGACCCACCTCCCGCTCGTCGAGCACCTGCAGCGGCGTCCCGTGCGCGGCCACGAGCTCGGCGAGTGGATCGTGGTGTAGCGCGGCGAACGAGCGGACGGAGGGGAGTAGGTCGGCAAGCGTCATGAGGGTAAAGGTCCGTCCGGCGGCCGGGCGCGCGACAGGGCCGGATACGGGACGTTCACGGTGCGCGGCCCGATGTTGACGGACTTTTCTCAACCGAACCGCAACCATGTCGATAGACGATCCGTGCGGCGGCGGAGAAGTGCTCGGCGGGAGACGCGGTCAGGATCGCGGCTCTTCGCGACCTATGCCGTCGCCAGCCTCCTGCCGGTCGGCGCGCTCGGCCTGCTGCTGCTCTCCGGCACTCGCGACGACGCCACCAAGCAGGGCCAGGACCAGGGCAAGGCGCAGGCCGCGGTGATCGCCGAGATGGCCATCGCCCCGGCCCTCGACGACGCCGACCTGACCCGCGGGGTGACCGCCGGCCAGCGGGACAGCCTCGCCAAGGCCACCGACCTGGCGCTGTACCACGGGTCGGTGCTGCGGATGCGGCTGCGCAACTTCAACGGTCAGGTGATCTTCTCGGACGACGGGTCGACCTCCGGCGGCGTGCCGGTCGGCGATCCGGCGTTCCAGTCGGCCTCGAACGGGACGGCCACCGCGACCCTGGTCAAGGATCCGGAGGCGCCGGGCGGACAGATCATCCGGGTGCTTCAGCCGATCTTCGCGCGGGCCTCCGGCGAGGCGATCGGGGTGCTCGAGCTCTACCTCCCGTACGACAAGATCGCCGCCCGCCTGCACGAGCAGATGACGGTCACCTACCGACGGCTCGGTATCGGCCTCGGCCTGCTCTACCTGGCCATGGGTCTGATCTCCTGGTCGACGACCCGCTCGCTGCGCCGGTACGCCGCCCGGCAGGAGCACGAGGCGTTGCACGACGGGCTCACCGGCCTGCCCAACCGGGAGGCGTTCCGGCAGCGGGCCTCGGCCGCGGTGACCGACCGGCGGGACGGCGCCGGTGGGGCGGTGGTGGTCGTCGACCTCAACCGCTTCAAGGAGGTCAACGACACCCTCGGGCACCACGCCGGCGACGAGCTGCTGCGGGTGATCACCGCTCGGCTGCGCACGGCCCTGCGCACCGAGGACACCGCGGCCCGGCTCGGCGGCGACGAGTTCGCCCTGATCCTGCCCGGTCTGGACCCGCCGGACGTGCGCGCGCTGCTCGAGCGGGTGCGCGCCGAGCTCACCCGCGAGATGGTGCTCGACGGCGTGCCGCTGACCATCGAGGCGAGCTTCGGGGTCGCTCTCTACCCGGCCCACGGCGAGGACGTGGAACAGCTGCTGCGGCACGCCGACGCGGCCATGTACCAGGGCAAGCGCGGGGCCGCGGACATCGTCGTCTACGCCGGCGAGCGGATGGCGCACCCGACGCAGTGGCTGGTCGTGCAGGCCGAGCTGCGGCACGCGCTGGAACGCGACGAGCTGGTGCTCTACTACCAGCCCAAGATCAGGCTGGCCGACGGCGCGGTCTGCGGCGTCGAGGCGTTGGTGCGCTGGCAGCACCCCGAGCGCGGGCTGCTGCCGCCGTCGGAGTTCCTGCCGGCCGCGGAGCAGTCCGGCCTGATCGAGCCGCTCACCACGTGGGTCCTGCGGCGCGCGCTGGCCGACCAGCGGGAGTGGACGGCGGCCGGTCGTGACTGGACGGTCTCGGTGAACGTGTCGGCCCGCAACCTGGAGTCGGCCGAGTTCGGCCCGCTCGTCGTCGGGCTGATCGAGGAGTTCGGCGTGGCGCCCGGCCGGCTCACCATGGAGATCACCGAGACCGCCGCGATCGTCGACGTGGAGATCGCGCGACAAGCGTTGCGGGCGCTCTCCGCGCTCGGCGTCGGGCTCTCGATCGACGACTTCGGTACGGGCTACACCAGCCTCGCCCGGCTGCGCGGCGTGCCGCTGACCGAGCTCAAGATCGATCGTACGTTCGTGGACGGCGTACTCGCCGATCCCGAGAACCAGGCGATCGTGCGGTCGGTGGTCACGCTCGCGCACGGCCTCGGATGCCGGGTCACCGCCGAGGGCGTGGAGACCGCCGAGGTGGCGGCGTGGATCGCCGAGTCCGGATGTGACGAGGCCCAGGGATATCTGTACTCGCGGCCGGTGCCGTGGGCCGACGTACCGATGATGGAGGAAGTCCGATGAAAGCGCTCGCTCTCTCCCTCGTCGCGGTGGCTCTGGTCGCCGGCTGCGGATCGGCCTCGTCGCCGGCGGCTACCGCCCAGGCCGTCGACAACGGCGTCCCGTTCGACCAGGCGCTGCACGACAAACTGCCGCCCTCGGTGCGCAACACCGGCACGCTGCGGTTCGTCACCGACGCCAGCTACCCGCCCATGGAGCAGTTCGCGCCGGACGGCCGCACGATCGTCGGCTTCGAGCCTGATCTCGCCGACGCGCTCGGCCGGGTCCTCGGCGTCAAGATCCAGATGGTGACCGGGCCGTTCCAGACCGCGCTCGACCGGGTGGCCGACGGCACGTACGACGGCGTGCTCTCGGCGGTGACCGACACCGAGGAGCGGGAGAAGAAGACCGACTTCGTCGACTACTTCTCGGCCGGCACGTCGATCATCGTGCAGCGCGGCAACCCGAGCGCCATCGCCGAGCTGACCAACCTGTGCGGGCACGTCGTCGCGGCCGAGCAGGGCACCGTGCAGGCCGACCTGCTGCACCGCTCGCAGAGCGGCTGCGGCGACCGGCCCATGCAGATCAACCAGTACAAGACCAACGCCGACGCTCTCCTGCAGCTGCGCACCGGGCGGGCGGCGGCGGTGCTCAACGACTACCCGGCGGCGTCGTACCTGGCCGAGGACAGCCGGACCAGCAACTACTACCAGCTGGCCTCGGGCGCGCAGTACGAGCCCGGGCTGTTCGGCATCCCGGTCGCCAAGGGCAACACCCAGCTCCGGGACGCCCTGAAGGGCGCGTTGGACAAGGTCATCGCGTCCGGTCAGTACGCGGATCTGCTCACCCGCTGGGGCGTGAGTGACGGAGCAGTCAAAAACGCGACCGTCAACGGTGCGTTAACGGACTGACGCCGCTACACGCGTGTGTAGTAGGCTACACGCGTGAGTAGTCAGAGCGATCTCACGGCGCGTGCCCGCATCCGGGACGCCGCCATCGAGCTGTTCGCCGACCGGGGCATCGAGGGCGCCACGATCCGCGACATCGCGCAGAAGGCCGGGGTTTCCTCCGGGCTGTTGCGGCACCATTTCGGCTCCAAGGAGGGCCTCCGCGACGCCTGCGACGAGTACGTGCTGAGCGAGCTGATCGGCATCGGCAACCGCTTCATCGAGTTCCAGACGGTCGACGCGATCACGCCCGGCATCCTGCGCATGCAGCGGTACATCACCCGCTCGGTGCTCGACGGCTCGCCCGCCGGCTCCGCGCTGTTCGACCGCCTCATCGAGTACGGCGAGCGCTGGTTCGACACGTCCGACGTCAAGTCCGCCGACCCGAAGGCGTTCATCGCCGTGCTCAGCGTGATGAAGATGTCCATGCTGACCTCGCGCGACCTGCTGACCCGCATCCTCGGCGTCGACACCGGCGAGCCCGAGGGCTGGGCGCGCGTGCTCAAGGCATCCCTGGAGATCTTCTCGACGCCTCTGATCACCACCGATCAGGCCGACCTGGCGCGTGGGGCGCTGGACCGGCTCCACACCCCCGAGGAGTAACCATGACCGAGGCCATCGAAGCCGAGGGACTGATCAAACGGTTCGGCAAGGTATCCGCCCTGGACGGGCTCGACCTGAGTGTCGAGACCGGCGAGGTGCACGGTTTCCTCGGTCCGAACGGCGCCGGCAAGACCACGACGATCCGCATCCTGCTCGGCCTGATGCGCCACGACGGCGGCAAGGTGAGCCTGCTCGGCGGCGACCCATGGTCGTCGGCGACGGCGCTGCACCGCCGCCTCGCGTACGTGCCGGGTGATGTGACCCTGTGGCCGAACCTCACCGGCGGCGAGGTGATCGATCTGCTCGGCCGGCTGCGCGGCGGCCTGGATCCTTCGCGGAAAGATGAACTGCTCGAGCGCTTCCAGCTCGACCCCCGCAAGAAGGGCCGCACCTACTCCAAGGGCAACCGGCAGAAGGTGGCGCTGGTCGCGGCCCTCGCCTCCGATGTGGAACTGCTCGTCCTCGACGAGCCCACCAGCGGCCTCGACCCGCTGATGGAGGAGGTGTTCCGCGAGGTCATCCTGCAGGAGAAACGGCGCGGCGACCGCACGGTGCTGCTGTCCAGCCACATCCTCGCCGAGGTCGAGGCGCTCTGCGACCGGCTCACGATCATCCGCGAGGGCCGGACGGTCGAGACCGGCACCCTCGATCAAATGCGTCACCTCACGCGTACGTCGATCCAGGCCGAGCTGACCGGCCCGCCGGACGGTCTGGCCACCATGGCCGGGGTGCACGATCTGCGTACCGACAACGGCAAGGTGCGCTTCGACGTGGACACCGACGCGCTCGAGCCGGCCCTGCAGACGCTGGTCAAGGTCGGCGTGCGCAGCCTGGTCAGCCAGCCGCCGTCGCTCGAGGAGCTGTTCCTCCGGCAGTACCAGAAGGACGAGCTCCCGAAGGCTGAGCTTCCCAAGGCTGAGCTTCCCAAGGACGTGCGATGACCGGCGTCGGCAAGCTCATCCGGCTCATCCTGCGCCGCGACCGCGTCATCATGCCGATCTGGGTGCTCGTCTTCGGGCTGCTCCCGGCCGGCTACTACAGCTCCTTCCAGGGCCTGTTCCCGACCGACGCCGAGCGCATCCAGTACGCGACGGTCTCGGCGGACAACGCGGGGTTCGTCGCCCTCTACGGCCTGCTCAAGGGCGACTCGTTCGCCGTGCTGACCAACTGGCGAGCCGGCTTCGTGCCCGTCATGATCGGCTTGGTCGCCCTGCTCACGGTCATCCGGCACACCAGGGTCGACGAGGAGGCCGGCCGCACCGAGCTGATCGGCTCCACGGTGACCGGACGGCACGCCCCGCTGGCCGCCGCGCTGATCACCACAGTCGGCGCGTGCACCGTGCTCGGGCTGCTCACCTTTGCCGTGATGGCCGGGCAGAGCGGCTCGACCAGCGGCTCGCTCGCGTTCGGCGCCGAGTTAGCGGCCAGCGGCTGGATCTTCGCGGCGGTCGCGGCGATCACCGCCCAGCTGACCAGCAGCGCCCGCGCCGCCCGCTCGATCGCGATCGTCGCGCTCGGCGTCTCGTACGCGCTGCGCGTCGGCGGCGACATCTCCGCGCTCGGCACCGGCGGCCTGTCCTGGCTTTCCTGGGTCTCGCCGCTCGGCTGGGTGACCCGCATCTTCCCGTACGGCCCGCTGAACTGGTGGCCGGTCGTGCTGTCGGTGCTGCTCAGCGTGGTGGCG
Source organism: Paractinoplanes globisporus DSM 43857 (assembly GCF_000379645.1). Taxonomy (GTDB): domain Bacteria; phylum Actinomycetota; class Actinomycetes; order Mycobacteriales; family Micromonosporaceae; genus Actinoplanes; species Actinoplanes globisporus. The sequence goes on along the minus strand of NZ_KB903300.1, from coordinate 221,438 downwards.
GTCGGTGTCGCGGTCTACCTGCGCGGGTTGCGCGACCTCGGCGACGGCCTGTTCGCGGCGCGGCTCGGTCGTGCGTCCGCCGCGGCGAGCCTGAGCACGCCGCTGGCGCTGGCCTGGCGCCTGCACCGCGGCCTGCTGGTCGGCTGGACCGTCGGGCTCGGCCTGCTCGGGCTGATCTTCGGCGGGGTCGGCGGCAGCGTCCTCGACATCGCCCAGGACAACAAGGGCCTGACCGACATCTTCGCCCGCCTGGGCGGCTCCAGCCAGCTGGTGAACAGCTATTTCGCCGGTACGGCCGGAATCGTGGGCCTGATCGCCGCGTGCTACGCGGTCCAGGCCACTCTCCGCCTGCGCGACGAGGAGACCACCGGTCACGCCGAGGCCGTCCTCGCGACCTCGGTGTCGCGGTTCGCCTGGGCCGGCAGCCACCTGCTGTTCTCCCTGCTGGGGCCCGCGCTGGCGCTGTTCGCCGAGGGCCTGGTGTCCGGGCTCGTCTCCACCTCCGGCAACTTCGGCGACATCCTCGGCGGCGTGCTGCTCCAGCTCCCGGCCGTCTGGGTGCTGGCCTCGGTCGCGGTCCTGTTGTTCGGGGTGCTGCCCCGCTGGTCGCTGGTGGCCTGGGCGGCGCCGGCCGCGTGCCTGCTGATCCTGCTGGTCGGCGAGACGCTGCAGCTCAGCCAGTGGCTACTGGATCTCTCGCCGTTCACCCACATCCCGCACCTACCGGGCGGCGACTTCTCGGCGACGCCGGTGATCACCTTGATCGCGGTGGCCGTGGTCGTGGGCGCCGTCGGACTCGTCGGCCTGCGCCGGCGGAACATACCGGACTAGGGCGTAACTGGCGGATCACGGAGCCTGTCGAGGGTTTCGGCGAGGTCGAGTGTGGCCTGGTAGGAGTCGATTCGCTTGTCGTGCCTGGTCGCCAGGCCGCGCCAGTGCTTGCGCCGGTTGAAGCCGCGTTCGACCTGGCCACGTTTCTTGCAGGCGTGCGGGTCGAACGCGGGCGGGCGACCGCGGTCCGGCACGGCCCGTGCTGGGCAGGCAGGTCGGCCCACGGGGCACCAGTGGCTCCAAATCGCCCACTCGCGATCCGTCAGATCGAAACGCGCCGTAGTCGTTCAACGACCGACATCCATGATCCGCCAGTTACACCCAGGCAGTTTCCGGACCCGAGGTCTCGGCCCGAGATCCTCCGCCCAGCGACCCGCCGGGCTCAGCGGCCGAGCTGCGACTGGTGCCGGGGCATGCGATCTTCGCCCGCCACCGCGAGATCTTGCAGGGCGGTCGATCGGGCTACCGCTTGGAAGGAGGCGGCGCCGCCGTCCGAGGACCGGATCGACGCGATCGCAACGTTCTTCTGCACACGACGATCCCTGCGGGGGTCGTCGTTGCGGCTCCGGGCTGAGGCGGAGCTGACGACCGACGAACTCGACCTGCGCAACCAAATCCGGCGGGAACTACTGGGCCTCTGCCGGGCTGCCTTGGCTGACGAGCCAGGGAGCGAGATGATTTCCATCGGTGGCCATGGTCCATGGTTCCTGCCCGGCGATGCCCCGATCACCATCGTGTGCTCCGAGCTGCCCCCGCGCCTGCAGGATCAACTACCGATCGCCCCCTCGGACCCCGACCGATCTCTGGGGCTCATCGGCGGGATCGACTGGAACACGGTCGCCCAGGACGACGCCGACCCGAGCCGCGGATACTTCGAGGTCATCGGGGAGACCGCTTCCCGGGAGAGCTAACCCGCGTTCAGCAGTTGCATCCCGAGCGGAGTCAGGGTGTGCCGGACGGCGCGGCCGGTCCGCCGGGTTGCCGCCAGCCCGGCCTCGCGCAGCGCCGTCACGTGCGCCGACGCGGTGGCCGGGCTGATCCGGAGGTCGCGGGCGAGCTGCATGGTGCCGCAGCCGAAGGTCAGCGCCCGCAGCACCTCGGCCCTGGTCGCACCGACCAGTGTGGCCAGTGGATCGTCGCGCGGGGACGGCGGGGAGGCCGGCGCGGGATGGATCGGGTAGCTCAGCGTCGGTCGCCGATAGCCGGCGACGCTGACGCCCGGTCGGCTCCAGAAGACGGACGGCACCAGCCGCAGCCCACGCCCGCCGAGCCGCACGTCTCCGTCGGCCGGCGTGACCACGGAGAGCACCGGCGGGTCCCAGCTGATCTCCGGCCCGAGCGTGGCCAGCACCGCGTCCACACCGGTCGTAAAGATCAAATGCGCCCGGTGGGCAAGCTCGGCGCGTAGCAGCGCGCCGATCGTCGGCATGGCCGGAGCAATACAAGCCATCTGGTACGCCACGAGAGCGTCGCCGAACGCAAGAATCTCCGTCGACGGGTCCGTCCTCCGGAGCCCGGCGACCGCCCGATCGGTCGGCAGCCGGCTGAACGCCTCCGGGGTGAACAGGTCGGGGACGTAGCCGTCGGCGGGAACGGCCTCGAGCAGGGCGCCGGCGGCACGTGCCTTGGGGCGCATGGCCTGCCCCCACCGGTCGAGGAACGGGCCGCGCCCCGGCTGGCGCAGCGCCTGCAGGCTGCCGATGGTCTCCGAGTGCCAGGCCAGGTCGAAGACGACCCGGCCGAGGTCGGCGGGGTCGAAGTGCAGCCGGAACATACTTCGACCCTGCCCGAAAGGATCGCGCCCGTCGATACCCGGCGACGATTCTGGCGGCCATGACCGTTGTTCTGCACGCCATGAGCGCCCTGCTCCTGCTGGCCCCGGCCACCGCCGTTCCACCGGGTGCCGCCACCGATCCGGCCGGCGCGCTCCGGCCGGTGGCCTACGAGGTGAAACTTTCCAGCGACGCGACCGGCGCCCGGTGGGACGGCCGGGAGCGCATCATCCTGCGCAATCCGGGTCCCGCCCCGGTGGACGCCGTCTGGCTGCGACTGTGGGGCAACGGCGTGGACGGCTGCGCCGCGACCCCCGACGTCAGCGTCTCGGCGTTCGAGGGCGGCACGGCGGACGCGCCCGAGGTCGGGTGCACCGCTGTGCGCGTACGGCTGAATCGGTCTTTGAAACCCGGCCGGACCACGGACGTCGCGTTTGCGCTGACGATCCGGGTGCCTGAGCGCGCCGACCGGTTCGGGCGGGTCGGCGCCTACAACTTCCTCGGTAATGCGCTGCCCGTGCCCGCGATCGGCGACGACCTGCCGCCGTACGTGAGCAATGGGGAAAGCTTCCAGTCGCTGACCTCGAGTTTCCTGGTCTCGCTCGACCATCCGGCGGCGATGGCCGTGCCCGCCACCGGCACCGTGCTCGGCGAAACCCGCCACGGCGGGCGGGTCACCACCCGGATCGCGGCGCCGCTGGTGCGCGACTTCGCCTGGGCGGCCGGCCCGTTCGGGAGCGTAGGCGGACGGACGACAACGGGGGTCCGCCTACGCACCTGGTACACCGACGGCGTCACCCCCGACACGGCCCGAGCGGTCCAGGCCGACGTGGCCCGAACCCTGGAGTTCGGCGCTCGCGAGTACGGCCCGTACCCCTACCCGGAGATGGACACGGTGATCGGCGGCTTCGACGGCTTCCAGGGCATGGAGTACCCCAACTTCGTGCTGACCGAGCCGTCCTCGCTACCCGCCGTGCACGAGACTGCTCACCAATGGTGGTACGCCCTGGTCGGCAACGACGAGTACCGGCATCCTTGGCTGGACGAGGCCCTGGCCCAGTACACAACCGACAAGCTGCTGGGCACGCCCGACTATTGCGCCCAGGCCCCGTTCTGGTTCGACCCCGGCATGCGCATCGACGCCGGCATGGACTACTACGCAACCCACCCCGACTTCTACGCTCCGGGCATCTACGGCGACGGCGCCTGCATGTTCCTGGCCCTGGAAACCCTGATCGGCCCCGACACGGTCCGCACGGCCCTCCAGCACTACCTGTCCGCCAACCGCTTCGGCATAGCCGAGCCGTCCACGCTGCGCGCCGCCTTCCAAGCGGTAACCCCGATCGACCTGACCCCGTTCTGGGACCAGTGGCGCAACACCGCCGACTAGACCCAGAGGGCTTCGTGGACCGGGGTCACGCTGTGCCCCCGGCCCACGAGTACAGGACGGTGCCGGGCGCGGTCCAGTCCGGGGTGGCCATGACCCCGTCCATGATCAAGACGCGAAACAGCAGGCCGAAGGTGTCGGCTTTGGGGAAAGTCTGGTTGAGATATTCGGTATTCCGGACGCGGAATTCCTTCTTGGTCAGGGTGCGGACGGCGCCCAGCACGCCGGCGCCGTACATGCCATTGCACATCGTCACGGTGAAGTCCCGGTTCAGCGGGTTGGGTGCCCGCATGAAGCACCCCACGTCCTCGATCAGCACGTGCTCGGAGCCGGCCGAGCGGAACGTCGGCGCGAACCGCTGCTCCTCCTCGCCGATGACTCCGAAATATCCGCGGCTGGGGTCGAGATCGTCGGAATACTGCCGCACCGGCATCCTGGTGTGGAACATCGTGTCCTGGGTGACCGTGTTCAGGTCGATTCCGCCGATGACCACCAGATGCCCGGTGGCTTCGTCCGCCCGCCAATTCATGGCACCGCGATACCGGACGTCGGCGTCGGGGTTCACCGCCCGGATGTGCCCGTACAACTCAACGAAGGAATCGAGGTCGCCGAACCGGGACAGGTGCGACCAGTCAGGGTCGAACGCGGCGCTCGGAGGTTGTCCGTCCGGGGGAAGCTCGGAGCAGACAATGATGATCGGGGCCTCTCCGGGCAGGTGCCATGCGCCGTGCCCTACGACGGTTCCGGGGCCGGCCGAGCCGTCCGAGAGAGCGGCCCGGCGCAGGTCCAGGAGTTCCCGCCGGAGCATCTCCCGTACCTCGCACTCATCGGCTGTCAGGTCAGCCTCGGTGAGGAGCCGTGGCCACGGGCCCACAAGCGATCGTCGAGTGGAGAAGAAAGTCGCGATCGCCTCGATGCGATCCTCCGGGGGCGTCGTCGGATCGGTCTGCCGCTCCCACGACGAAATCAGCTGCACACTGGCCGGCTTGCGTTGCCCGAGAGCGAATGCCAGCTTCTCCTGGGTGATACGCACGTCGGGCCAGTGCGCCAAGCGCAGATCGCGCAGCCGTTGGGCGAGCGCGTGTGCCGCCTCACGACGCGTCGGCACCTCTGCACCTCCCCAGCTGTGCGCCCTCCGTGAAGGTGGAACTTCATTGTACTTCCGGTAGTCGGCGGGCGATCTGCTGGAATTACTGACCTACTGGGAAAGGTGGGTGGGAAAGTCCTGCGCCAATACCTGCTTCATTCCTGCCTCATGGAGTGCCATGGTCCGATTACCACGCATCGTGGCGTGATGCGAGAAAGGCACGATCGTGATCACTCCAATCTCACGGCCGGCGGCTTCCGGGCCGGATGCGGCTACGACTGTCACCGCCGTTCGTCCAGTGCTGGCCATGCTGGCGGCGAGCTACCTGGCCATCCGGGTCACTTTTCTGATCATCAAACTGTTCACGGCGTTGGCCGGCTGTTTGACGGTTTTGGTCGTTGCGTTCGTCGTCCTCGTTGGCTGGCTGAGTCGATGACCTAGCGGTCCAGATCGGACGCTCGGGTCAGGAGAGCTCGGCGTTCCACATCGGAGGGTGCGGCGGCAGCTGCGGTGCGGAAGAGGGCCGCGGCCCGAGGGAGGTCGCCGGAGCGGGCGGTCAGGTCGGCCTCTACGGCTATCGCGGCAGCGTAGTTGTCCAAGGCGCCGTCGGAGCGGGCCTCGGCGAGCAGGGCCAAGCCGGCGGCGGGGCCGAAGGCGTAACTGTGGGCCACGGCTCGGTTGAGGGCCACCACCGGAGAAGGCTGGATCTCGGCCAGTTTGTCGTACCAGAGGGCTATCGACGGCCAGTCGGTGGTGGCGAGCGTGAGGGCCGTCGCGTGGCAGGCGGCGATGCGGGCCTGGATGGCGTAGGGGCCCTCGACGGGGGTGCGCATCAGGATCGTCACTGCCTCGGCGATCGCCTCCTGGTCCCAGCGGGCGCGGTTCTGCTTTTCGAGGGTTATCAGGTCGCCCATGGCGTCGCGGCGGGCGTGGCGGCGGGAGTGCTGCAGCAGGAACAGGGCCAGCAGGGAGGGCACCTCGGGCTCCGCCGGCATCAGGGAGGTCAGCAGGCGGGCCAGGCGGATCGCCTCCTCGGCGAACGCCGGTTCGCCGTCGGCGTCGTACCCCCTGGTGAAAAGAATGTAGAGGACGGCCAGGACCCCGGGGAGGCGGTCGTCCAGCGCCTTGCCCGTCGGCACGCGGTACGGGATGCGGGCGTCGGCGATCTTCGACTTGGCGCGGGTGATGCGCCTGGTCATCGTCGACTCGGTGACCAGGAAGGCGCGGGCGATGTCCGTCGTGGGCACGCCGGCGATGGTGCGCAGGGTCAGCGCCACTCGTGCCTCCAGCGACAGGGCCGGATGGCAGCACGTGAAGATCAGCCGCAACCGGTCGTCGGCGATCTCGCCGGGGGTGCCGGGGGAGCCGGGGTCCCAGAGCATCGCGACCTCCTGGAGCTTCGTCTTCTCCACGGCGGCTCGGCGCAGCACGTCGATGGCCCGGTTCCGGGCGACGGTCTGCAGCCAGCCGCCCGGGTTGCCGGGGACGCCGTCGCGCGGCCACCGTTCGAGCGCGGCCGCCATCGCCTCCTGGGCACAGTCCTCGGCAAGGGTCCAGTCGCCGGTCACTCTGATCAAAGAGGCGACGATCCTTGCGTACGAGTCCCAGCCGGCGCTGACGGCCGCGGCGACGTCCGTCATCTACAGGTCGGCGTAGGGACGCAGTTCGAGCCGCCCGTTGTAGGCCATGGGGTGGGCCGTGGCGACGGCGATCGCCTCGTCGAGGTCGGCGCACTCGAGGATGTCGAAGCCCACGATCACCTCCTTGGTCTCGGCGAACGGGCCGTCGCTGAGCAGCACCTCGCCACCCCGGACCCGGATCGTGGTGGCGGCCGACGGCGGGGACAGCTGGTTCCCGGTCACCCGGCGGCCGGAGGCGTCGTTCTCGGCGACCCACACCTCGATGTCGGGCACCCGCGACTCGTCGGTCTCGGGCTCGGTGTCGCTGCAGACGAACATCATGTACTTCATCGCGTTCTCCTCTGGTCGGACTTCACCAGCGTGACGAACGACCGGACCGGATCCGGACAACCGCCGCGAGAAATTTCAGGAAAGTGGGGCATTGAACGGGGTGATCACCTGGATCGCGGACTGATGCGAGCCGATCGGGCCGGTCAGCGCGCCCTGCGCCCGCAGGATGGTCAGGCAGGCGTGCCGCAGGTCGGCACGCAGGTCGTGGTGCAGTACCGCGGAGAGTTTGTGGTCGCGCAGCAGCGCGGCGTTCTCGGCGTCGAGGTCGTGCGCCACGAAGACGTCGTAGTTGCGGTGCTCGGCGGCGAACGCGTCGACCACCGCGGTGTTGCCGCCGGCCGCGGGGGAGTAGATCGCCCGCACCGCCGGGCTGTCGGCCAGGATCGCGCGGGCGTCGCCCTCCAGCAGCCGCCGGTTGGGGGCGCGACCGGTCATCTCGGCGCGGAATCCGGCCGCCCGCTCGAACTCTCCAAGATCGGGAGCCGCGCCCCGGACCAGCAGCACGTCCCCGGCCCGGTCGGCCAGCCACTGCTCGACCAGATATGCGGCGGTCGCTCCGGCATCGGCGTGATCGATTCCGACGTACGCGACCCGCTTGCTCGCCGGAAGATCCGAGCCGAGCGTGATCACCGGCATGCCGAGCCGCCCCACCGCCTCGACGGTCTCGGGGGTGTCCGCCGCGTTCAGGATCACGCCCTGCGAATGCGAGCGCCCGATCCGGTCGAGGACGGCCGCCGGGTCGGCGTCGCCGAAGTGGAAGCGGGGCTTGATGACGGCCGGGCGCAGGCTGGGCAGCTCCGCCTCGAGGGCCTGCCGCAGGGCGGCGGTGAAGCGCGGCGGCCCGGGGGCCACGACGTCGATCGGGAAGGCCGGTCCGGCCAGCCGGGCCTGGGCCTGCTGCTGGTCGAGCGCGGCGATGGCCTGGTGGACCTCGCGGGCCGTGCTCTCCCGCACCCCGCCGCGGTGATGCAGCACGCGATCAACGGTCGCCTCGCTGAGGCCGGCCTGGCGGGCGATCTCCCGAATCCGGTAGGGGTGCTTCACGCGTACAGGATGAGGGGTTTTTGAGGTTTTATGGAAGGACCTTGATATTTGTCAAGCCCTTAGCGTGACGCCACGCGGGCCTCGAGTTCGTCCACGAGGGTGACCATCCGGCGGTACTCGGTCTGGATCGAGGCCAGGTAGAGGTGGCGCTGGGTGGCCGGCATCTCGGGGTTGTCCAGCAGCTGGTCGAGGCCCTCGCCGAGCTCGGCCAGCGGGGCCCTGAGCTGCTCGACCTCCTTGCCGAGCTGCTCGGCGAACTCTCGCACCAGCTCGTCGACGTCGGTCTCGGCAGGTGAAGCCTGCGCGGCCGGCGAGGCGGACTGCAGGGAGTCGACCCGCTCGGTGAGGCGGTCGAGGGCACCGTTGAGGGCGGTCCCGAGCTCGGCGACCTCGGGCGGACTGGTCACCTCGGGCAGTCGCTGGCCGGGGTCGTCGGGGGTGATCGCCTGGGCGCCCTGGGCGAGCTTGAGCAGCGGCCGCAGCACGAGGCCGCCGACCAGCCACGTCCCCGCCGCGGCGACAACGGCGGCAAGCAGCACAATGAGGTCAATCATCCTGACATTTCCGGAATGTCGGTCTTCTACGTCCTTGAGGTCGATCAGGAGTTGCAGTTGTACGCCCGACTTCAGCGTCTCGGACCACGAACGCCAGTGTGATCCGTCTTCGGCGGTCACGGTGGAATAGCCATCTTTTACCGGGATCGAGAACTTTGCGGAGGAGCCGACCTCGGCCCGTACGACGGTGCCCTGCACGAGGCGCACGGCATAGCTGCCGTCGGTCGGCAGCGAGCCCGACTTGGTCGCCGCGGTACGCACCTGCGCCGCCCGGGTGGCGAGCGCCTGGTCCACGTCGTCGCGATCGCGGTGGTCGGCGTACAGCACGATGGCCAGCCCGGCGAGCGCCACGACGAGGGCGACAACCGCCGTGATGGCGAGCGTGAGCTGTACGCGGATGGTCCTGGGCCGAAAAACCCGAGGTAGCGCCTCTGGCACGTCCCTACCCTGCCAGTCGAATCACAAGGGGCGGCTAAGAATCGCAGTCTCGGGTTACCCTGTAAAGGCCCGGCCGAGAGGCGCTGCAACGGATCTTTGAGTGATCCGCCACGCTCGGCGGGAGCTTGCTGACGCAAGGGCGCCTCCTGATGAGGGAGGAGCCCTCTTTCGTGTCCGAAAAACTGCAGGTAGTCAACGGCCTCGAGTTCGCCGTTGCCGATCTCTCCCTGGCCGAGGCCGGCCGTCACCAGCTGCGTCTCGCCGAGCACGAGATGCCCGGACTGATGTCGCTCCGCAAGGAGTACGCCGAGTCCCAGCCGCTCAAGGGCGCCCGGATCGCCGGCTCGCTGCACATGACCGTGCAGACCGCGGTGCTGATCGAGACCCTGATCGCCCTCGGCGCTCAGGTGCGCTGGGTCTCCTGCAACATCTTCTCCACGCAGGACGACGCCGCTGCCGCGGTCGTGGTCGGCCCCACCGGCACCGTCGACGCGCCGGCCGGCGTCTCGGTCTTCGCCTGGAAGGGTGAGTCGCTGGAGGAGTACTGGTGGGCCACGATGCGCCTGTTCGACTTCGGTGACGGCGTCGGCCCCAACATGATCCTCGACGACGGTGGCGACGCCACCCTGCTCGTGCACAAGGGCGTCGAGTTCGAGGCGGCCGGCGCGGTGCCGCAGGCCACCGAGGACGACAACCACGAGTACCGGATCATCCTGGAGACGCTGCGCGCCTCGCTCGCGGACGACGACCGGAAGTTCACCAAGATCGCGGCCGGCATCCGTGGTGTCACCGAGGAGACCACCACCGGCGTGGCCCGGCTCTACAAGCTGGCCAAGGAGGAGTCGCTGCTCTTCCCGGCGATCAACGTCAACGACTCGGTCACCAAGAGCAAGTTCGACAACAAGTACGGCATCCGCCACTCGCTGGTCGACGGCCTCAACCGGGCCACCGACGTCATGCTCGGCGGCAAGCTCGCCGTGGTGTGCGGCTACGGCGATGTCGGCAAGGGCGCGGCCGAGACGCTGCGCGGGCAGGGCGCCCGCGTTGTCGTCACCGAGATCGACCCGATCTGCGCGCTGCAGGCGGCCATGGACGGCATGCAGGTCGCCCGGCTCGAGGACGTCGTCGGCGAGGCGGACATCTTCATCACCACCACCGGTGGCACCGAGATCATCCGGGTCGAGCACCTGACCGCGATGAAGCACAACGCGATCGTCGGCAACGTCGGCCACTTCGACGACGAGATCGACATGGCCGGCCTCGGCAAGGTGGCGGGCATCGAGAAGATCGAGATCAAGCCGCAGGTCCACGAGTGGCGCTTCCCGGACGGCCACTCGGTGATCGTGCTCTCCGAGGGCCGCCTGATGAACCTGGGCAACGCCACCGGCCACCCGAGCTTCGTCATGTCCAACTCGTTCACCAACCAGGTGATGGCCCAGATCGAGCTCTGGACCAAGCCCGGCGAGTACGCCAAGCAGGTCTACGTGCTGCCCAAGCACCTCGACGAGAAGGTCGCCCGGCTGCACCTCGACGCGCTCGGCGTGCGCCTGACCACCCTCTCCAAGAAGCAGGCGGAGTACCTCGGCGTGGACGTGGACGGGCCGTACAAGCCCGAGCACTACCGCTACTGACGGGTTCTCTGAAGGGCCGCGCCGTCGGGCGCGGCCCTTTTCCGCGAAAATGGATCTCGTGCATCACGTCGAGGAGATCCTGCTTTTCGTCCTGGCCGCGGTCGCCGTCATGGTGGCGACCCGGTGGGTGTCCCGCCGTACCGGCCTGCCCTCGGCGGCACTGCTCACCATCATCGGCATCGTCTACGCCCTGCTGCCCGGGCCGAACGTCCATCTCAACCCGGATCTGATCCTCACCTTCGTGATCCCGCCGCTGCTCTACAACGCGGCGCTGGACTCCTCACTGGTCGACATCCGGCGCAACATGCGCACCGTCATCAGCCTCTCGGTGCTGCTCGTGCTCTCCACCGCGCTGCTGGTCGGCGTCGGTTTCCACCTCTGGGTCGCGGGCGCCACCCTGGCCGCCGGCGTGGCCCTGGGCGCCGCGATCGCCCCGCCCGACCCGGTCGCCGCGCTCGCCGTCGGTCGCCGGGCCGGCCTGCCCGGCAACATGATCACGCTGATCCAGGGCGAGGGCCTGCTCAACGACGCGACCGCGCTGACCATCCTGAGCGTCGCGGTCGCCTCGGTGGACGGCGAGGGCTTCTCGTTCCCCACCGCGGTCGGGCAATTCGTGATCTCGGCGGCCGGCGGTGTGGTGGCCGGCGTGATCGTCGCCTACCTCGTGCGCCTGCTGCGCCACCTGCGCGACGACCCGATCAACGCGACCGCCGTCTCGCTGGCCACCCCGTTCGCGGCGTACCTGCTGGGCGAGAGCGTGGGGGTCTCGGGCGTGCTCGCGGTCGTGGTGGCCGGCCTGATCATCGGTCACGACGCGCCGCGCTACTCCTCCGGTGCGAGCCGCCTGCAGGCCGGCGCCGTCTGGCGCCTGGTCGACTTCCTGCTGGAGGGCTTCGTCTTCCTGCTCATCGGGCAGCAGCTGCCGGACGTCGTGGACCGGCTGCACGAGTACGAGACCAGCACGATCTGGATCGCCGTGGGCGTGTCGGTCGGCGTGGTTCTGCTGCTGCGTCCGCTCTGGCTGGCGCTCACCCAGCTGTTGCCCCGCCGGATGCACTCGCGGCTCGGCGGTCTGGTCGACGAGCACCACGAGGAGAAGGCCCTCAACCGCACGGAGGTCGTCGCGCTCAGCTGGGCCGGCACCCGCGGTGTCATCACGCTCGCCGCGATCTTCACGCTCGACGACAACGTCCCCGACCGCGACCTCCTGCAGTTCTGCGCGTTCGTCGTCGTGCTGGTCACCCTGCTCGGCCAGGGCCTGACCTTCGCGCCGCTCGTGCGCCGGCTGGGCCTGCGCGCCAACAAGGCCGACCTGGCCCGCGAGCGTAACGAGGCCCGGTCGGCGGCGGTGAAGGCGGCGGTGGAGCGGCTCGACGAGATCCAGCAGGAGAAGCACGACCATATCGAGGACCGGGCCATCGAGAACATGCGCAAGCAGCTCACGGTCCGCCTCGAGCGGTACCGGAGGCGCCTGGACCTGCTCGAGAAGGCCGATTCGGACGAGGTGCCGGTGTCACCGCAGTACGAGGCGGCCCTCGCGGTGCGCCGCGAGGTGATCGAGGCGCAGCGCGAGGAGCTGCTTCGCTGGCGGGACGCCGGCAACCTCACCGACGAGGGCCTGCGGGTTCTGGAGCGGGAGCTCGACCACGAGGAGCGGCTGGCCGAGCGTTCCTGATCAGTACCCCGCGGACGCGTCGACGCCGAAGGCCGAGACGACGCCCGTGACGACGAGGGCGATGGCCATCGCCGCCCCGATGAAGACCGCACCGACCAGGATCAGCAGCAGCGTGGTCTTGGTGATGCCGCCGATGCCCTCGGCGACGACCTTGCCGAGGCTGGGGTGGTCCCAGGTGATCGGCGGGTAGTTCCGGCCGCGCACGGACGGCGTGACCGGAGGCGCGACGATGTTCCCGCGGGGCCGGGCGGAGGGCTCTTCGTGCGCGGTCTGCTGCCGGACCGATGGGCTTCCTTGCAACAACATGATGTTGCCTCCTTCTGGTTCCAGCGCATCCCTGTGGCTACATCATCGGCCGCCGGGTACGCCCGAGTAAGGGGCCATTTGGCCGTACTCTTTGCCCGTATTCGCGGGTATTCTCGCTGGGCAGATGATCAGGGAACTTCTCGCCGCTCTCGCTCGACAAACGGGGTAGACCCGAGCGAGGAGGCCCATGACCGCCGTCGACACCGCCCCGAAGGTCACCACCCGCACCCGTACGCGCATCGGCTTCGGGCCGCTGCTGCTCCGTCTGCACTTCTACGCCGGTTTGTTCGTCGCGCCGTTCCTGCTGGTCGCCGCCCTCACCGGCCTGGCGTACACGTTCACCCCGCAGCTCGAGAAGATCGTCTACGCCGACGAGCTCACCGTCGACGGCCACCACGGCCCGGCCCGCCCGCTCGCCGAGCAGATCGCGGCGGCCCGGGCCGCACACCCCGAGGGCTCGGTGACGACCGTCCGTCCCGGCGAGGGCGACACCACCACCCAGGTCGATTTCACGTCTCCCGCGCTGGACGCCGAGCACTCCCACACGGTCTACGTGAACCCCTACACCGCCGAGGTCACCGGACAGCTGACGACGTGGTGGGCCACCACCCCGCTCAAGACGTGGTTCGACGACCTGCACCGCAACCTGCACCTGGGCGCGGCCGGGCGGCACTACTCGGAGTTCGCCGCGAGCTGGCTCTGGATCATCGCGCTCGGCGGTGTCGCTCTCTGGTGGCGCCGGCGGCGCAGCGTCCGGCGGATGCTCGCGCCGGACCTCTCCGCGCACAAGGGCGTGCGGCGCACCCGGGGCTGGCACGCTGCGACCGGCCTGTGGCTGACGCTGGGCCTGCTGGTCCTCTCCGGCACCGGCCTGACCTGGTCCCGTTACGCCGGTGGCCATTTCCACGATGCGCTGGACTCGCTGCGTTCCGGCACGCCCTCGGTCGCCACCGCCGTGGCCGGCTCTCATCACGGCGGCGGCCACTCCGGCGCCTCGACCGCCGACCCGGCCGCGGTGGACGCGGTGCTCAAGGTCGCCCGGGACAACGGCATCACCGGCCCGGTCGAGGTCGCCGTGCCGCCCGACGACGCCACCGCCTGGACCGTCACCCAGACCCGCAACCTGTGGCCGGTCGGGCGCGACAGCGTCGCCGTCGACGCCGGCTCCGGCGCGGTCGTCGACCGGGTCGACTTCGCCGACTGGCCGCTGCTCGCGAAGCTGACCCGCTGGGGCATCAACGCCCACATGGGCACCCTGTTCGGCCTGGTCAACCAGATCCTGCTGGCCGCGCTGGCCCTCGGCCTGACCTGCGTGATCGTCTGGGGCTACCGGATGTGGTGGCAGCGCCGGCCGACCCGAGCCGACCGACGGGCCATGGTCGGCGCCCCGCCCGGCCGCGGCGCGTGGCTGCACCTGCCGCCGTGGGCCATCGTCGTGGGTGTCCCGGTCGTCTTCGCTCTCGGCTGGATGGTCCCGCTGTTCGGGCTCCCGCTGGCCGCGTTCCTGCTGGCCGACGTCGTGATCGGCGCGCTGCGCGACCGGCGCGGCGGCCCGGACGTCCCGGTGTCGCCGGCGCCGGCCGGCAGCTGACCGGTCGGGCGCGGCCGATCGTCAGTCCTGTGTGGGCGGGTGCCCGTTCTCGATGGGGTTGGCCGCCGGGCCGGGTGCCACGGCGGGCGGGTCCGGCCGGCGCCAGATCTCCAGGTCGGAGGTGTCCGGCTCGGCCAGGACGAGCACCGGCTCCTCGTGGTACCGGGACGGCATGCTCATCGCAAGCTTGGTGTGGTTGCGGTGCGCCGACAGCGCGGCCCGGTGGTAGGTCTCCAACTCGGCGACGAACTCGTCGTCGGCGTAGACCGAGCCGTCGATCAGCGGGCCGGGCCGCCCCTCGAGCACCGCGACCACGTCCTCGCCGGTCAGCGTCTTGTGCGTCTCGAGAGCGTGCGCCAGCGCCAGCACCTGACGGCGGTTCTCCTTGAGGATTCGCTCGGCACGCTGCAGCATCTCGCCGAGGGTGTCCTCGATGCGGTCGGCCAGGGCACGCCGGGCGCTCACGTCGTTCTTCTCGCCCTTGGCCGGACCGCCGGGGCTGCCGACGCCGAGACGGCTTGAGGTCGCGTACGAGGAGACCGTGGAGCCCATGCCCCAGACACCCTCCATGTTGGTCGCGACCGACGTGGCCTGCTCGAGATCGCCAGAGACGCCCGAGGAGCTGTCGCCGTCGAAGAACATCCGCTCGCCGGCCAGCGACGCCAGCGAGACGTAGATGTCCGACTCGTAGTGGCTGCGCCAGGTGGTGAACTGGTCCTCGGGCGGGATGCTGGCGACCATGCCGAGGTAACCGCTGCCCTTCTCGATCGTCGCGATGTCGATCTCCATGTGGTGGCGGGTGCGGTAGGCCACCACCGCGTGGCACGCCTCGTGCACCGCGACCGCGTGCCGCTCCCGCTCGATGTACTCGACGTTCTCGGCCGGGCCTAGCTCCTTGAGCTGCTTGGCGCGGATGATGTCGCGCCAGCCGATGGTGTCGCGGTCGTCGCGGATCGCGGTGATCAGCGCCTCGTTGACCATGTCCTTGATGGTCGCGCCGGTCGCGTACGGCGTGATGGTGGCCAGCTTGTCGATCTGCTCCTCGGTGAGCTCGTGCTTCACCTTGTCCAGATAGCCCTGGTAGGTGCGCACCCGGCCGGCCTTGCTCGGGTACCCGACCTTGTAGATGCGGTCGATCCGGCCCGGCCTCAGCAGCGCCTCGTCGAGCGCCTCGGGCAGGTTGGTCGCCATCATCACGAGGATGCGGTACTTCGGCGGCGGCTTCGGGCGCATGCCGAGCGTCCGGCGCACGTGGCGGTTGATGAAGCCGCGCGGCTTCTTGAGGCCGGACAGCTCGGTGAGCAGGGCCTCGAGCGTGCCCATGCCGCCGCCCCCGCCGCCCATCCCGCCGCCGTACATGATCTGGTTCTGCATCGCTTCGCGGGTGAGCGCCCAGCGGGAGTCCTCGGACAAGTACGAGAACCCGTTGCAGGCACTGCTGAACGGAGCGGGCGTCATGCCGCGCGGGAAGCCACCCTGGCCGCCCTGGGCGAGGGCGCCGCGGCTGCCCAGCGAGTCGGCCTCGTCGAAGAAGACGATCACGCCGCCGTACCGCAGGGCAAGCTTGCGCAGCTTGCGGAACAATCCCTTGACCTTGAGTACGCCGACACCGAAGAACATGTTGATGAAGGCGCCCGGGTCGACGAAGACGTACGGCTTGCCGGTCTCGCCGGCCACCGCCTCGGCCATCAGCGTCTTGCCGGTGCCGGGCGGGCCCCAGAGCAGGATGCCGCCGGGAACGTAGCCGCCCTTGGCCTCGATCGCCTCCGGGTTCTCCAGGTAGACGATGTTCTCCTTCACCCGTTCCAGCACGTGGTCCTGGCCCCACACGTCGGAGAACCGGGTCTTCACGTCGTCCGGGAAGTAGACGTCGACGCCGCCCCGGGACAGGAACCAGAAGATCGCCGCGAACTGCCCGACCGCGATGAACAGGATGAAGATGACCTGGATGAACATCGGCGCCGCCGACCAGAGCAGCGCCGGGATCTGGAACAGCGCCATGGCCGGCGAGGTGTGCAGCACCGAGCCGAGCACCAGCGCGACCACGCCGATGAAGACCAGCCACTTGAAGACGCGGATCAGCCGGAACCTGGTCCAGTCCGAGAACATCCGGTGGGTGAGCCGCTCGATGCCGCCGAAGATGCCGTGCGTCCAGAGCCGGTGGTACCAGGAGACGTGCTCGCTGATCAGGAAATGCAGCTGGCGCAGCAGCTCGAGCCCGAAGAGCACCATGAGCGTGATGCCCTTGCCGCTGCGCACCATCTCGCGCATCGCGTCCTGGAACGGCAGGATCGGATCGTCCGCCATCGAGCTCCACACGAGGGCGAACCACGCCACCGTGAACAGCAGCAGGAACTTCACCCGGTCCCAGAGCGGGAGCTTCTTGCGGGTGGTGCGCTCCCGGGCGCGCGGCATCTCGTCGGGCGGGGGCAGCCCTTCCAGGGAATCAGCCGGTACGGGTTCAACTGGTACGGGGGCGGTCATCACTCGCTCCTCACCGTGAAGGACGTGGCGATCGTGTCGAGCTCGGCCGAACGCTCGCGATAGCAGCTGGTGGAGCACCGGATGATCAGCAGGTAGAGCTTGCTGTTGTCGTTGTTGACCAACGCGGTCTCGTCGAACGTGTGCAGCACGCCGCCGCCCAGCTCGTAGTCGTAGACGACGCGTACGCCGTGCAGGCCGCTCGTCGGCGTCAGGACCTCGTCGTGTACGAGTTCGAAGCCGGTGAGGTCGACACTGGACGCGGCGGCTTCCCGGGCGTCGTCGGTGACGGGCAGGAACACGTCGCGCAGCATGTCGAGCGAGACGGCGTTCTGCTGGGATTCGCTGAGCTGCGCGATCCGGGCGTACACGATGGGCTTGTCGGTGATGCTGTTGGTCAGCAGATGCTCGGCGTCCGGCGTGTTCGCGGCGTCGTAGGCGACCGACCACCACGACTGCTGGCGCACGGCGGCGCCGGCCGAGTCGGGGTTGGTGCCGCTGAGCATGTCGTCGAGCGAGTTCGTTCCGGTCTCGTGCCACTCGTGCGGCACCTTGAAGTACGTCTTCTGCCCGGAGTTCTTGACGTACGTGTACTCGGGGGCGGCGCACGACGCGGCGACCATGATCGCGGCGACCGTGAGGACGTGGATCGACCGTTTCAACATCGAAGACCACCGCTCTGACGGGCTGTCCGTCTTCGCAGTATCTCCCGAGGTTGTTACACGATCGTAGCGTGCGAAAGGATGATGTCCGGAAGGGACGTCAGGCGGCGGCCAGCCGGCTCGAGGCGTCGAGGGCCCGCGTCGACCATCGCACGGCGTCCATGTATTGCCCGGCCAGATCGAAACTGCCAAATTCCCCGTTCTCGTACGCGTCGACCGCGCGCAGCACCTGGCCGAGGCGCCCGGTGCCCTCGGTCAGCGCCGTCACGATCGCCGGCGCCAGCGGGAACTGGTCGGCCATGCCCTCGGGGGCGACCTCGAGCAGCCGGCCGACGCCGCTGATCACGCCGGCCATGAAGGCGGCGTCCGGCGGCGCGCCGAACCAGGTGGCGATGTTCTCGCAGAGCCGGGCCCGGGTGAGCACGCCGACCATGTGCTCCTCGGTGCCGCTGCCCATGTCGTCGAGCGCCATCAGCAGTGCCCACTGCCGGATGTGCGGGAGGCCGACCATGACCACGGCCTGGCGCACCGAGGAGATCCGGTTGGCGTGGCCGGCCGCGACCGAGTTGCTGGCCCGCAGCACGCGCAGCGACAGCGGCGGGTCGCTGGCGATGATGCCGACGATCTTCTGCAGGTCGGGTTCGCTGGAGCTGAGCGCGGCGACCAGCTCGAGGCGGCGCAGCCGGGAGGGGGAGAGGCTGGCGACGGTGAGCACCTGGGGGTGGCTCAGCGCGTAGCCCTGGCGCAGCTCCATGGCGTACTTGTCGGCGATGGCGAGCTGCTCGGCGCCCTCCAGGCGCTCGGCCACGATCTGGATGTTGGGGTACTCGCGGCAGGCGGCGACGATCTCGTCGAGGCGGGACAGGTCGCCGTCGAGCAGGTCGAGCTTCACGTACGAGGCGAGCCCGAACAGCACCTCGTGCCCGGAGCCCCAGACAAAGTCGTCGAGCGCGATCCGGTAGCCGGCCTCGCTCAGCGCGGTGATCCCGGCGACGACCTGCTCGTCCATCTGCACGGTCTCGAGAACCTCGAGGACGACCTGTTCGGGGCCGAACGGCAGGGCGATGTCACCGACGAGGAACTCGCGGGTCAGGTTGATGAAGCAGAGCCGGTCGCCGGCGACCTCGCGGATGCCGAACTCGGTGAACGCGTTGACCATGACGGTGCTGGTCGCGTAGGTGTCCTGCCGTCCCGCCGCGACCGCGTCGACGCTGCCGCGGAACAGCAGCTCGTAGGCGACCACGCCGCCGTGCACGTCGAAGATGGGCTGACGCCCGACGTGCACGAGCTGGGTGCCATCCGCAGCGGCCGTTGGTTTCACACCGCTAGCTATCGGCGGCCCGGCCGGAGATCTGACGAATTCCCCGAATCAGACATCGGTCCGCCACAGTCGCTGCTTCGCGGCCAGCAGCAGCTGTTTCCCACGCGCCGCAACGGCCACGGGCGGCTCGGGAGCCTCGGCCTTGCGGCCATCGAGATACAGACCCCCGCCGACCACCACCGGCTTCCCGTCGGCAAGAGCCAGCGATCGTACGCCGCCCGAGTCGCCCCCGAATGCCTTGCCGGCCGTCCACGCGCCCGCATGCCAGCGCCACAAGCCGAACCGGGTGTCGCGCATGCCGGCCGCCACCACGTCGTCGCCGTCGCGTACCGCCCGCTGGATCTCGTTGAAACCGCCGGCCGCCGGCGGATCGTCCCTGGTCCAGGACTTGCCGTCGGTCGTGAGCCAGACGGCGGCCCGTTGGTCGAGCACGCTGCCGGCGGCCGCCCCGCCGACGATCGCCCATTGCCCGTCCGGCATGGCGACCGCGTCCCGGGCCACGGTCTTGCCGGCCAGGCCGGGCGCGTTCTCGAAGAGCGTGAACACCCGGGCATCGGCGGGGGAGAGCCAGGCCGCGGCGCCGGTCGAGCGGTTGCCCGCGATGGCGAAGCCGGCCGGCCCGCCCGCCAGCCGGCCCACGTCGACCGCCGTGTCACCGCCGTACGTCTCGAAGGGCGCCGCGTTCTCCACCATCCGGCCGCCGTCGAGCCGCCACGAGCTGACCCGGGGGTTGCCGTGCGCGCCGCCCGGGACCGCCCCGATCATCGCGACCCGGTCGCCGGCGCAGGCCACGTCCGTGATCACCTCGCGCGGGCCGTAGAAGCTGGCCGGCAGCGGCGCGAACGGCACGGACCGCCAGGTGTCGCCGTCCGCGCTGGTCCAGGCCGCGGGGCCGCCGCCGGTCCGGCCGCCGACCGCCCACCACTGGCCGCCGCAGTCGGCGACGTCGCGCAGGTCGGCCGCGCCGGGCAGGTCGACCCGGTGCCACGACGGCTCCGGCTTGCTGCAAGCGCTGACCGAAAGCACCGCCAGCACGACGGCCACGGCGCAAGAAAACGATGGCTTCATGTAACGAGCGAGCAATCTGCCGAAAATATGAGACGAGACCTTGTGGACTACGTCACAGCAATCTTATGGTCACTGCACCTCCGAGCGTCCGTCCCGCTTGGAGCATCGCTCCCCAAAAGAAAGACTTGTCGATGAAGAGAGCCGCCATAACTGCCGTCGTGGTCGCCCTTGCGGTCGGTGCGCCCGCCACCGCGTACGCGAAAACGCCGACCCCTCTCCCGGCCGGCACCCGCGCCGCGCTCGCCCCGGCGCTGACCGCCGGGCGTGGTGCCACGGTCGGCTTCACCGAGCAGGAGGCCGAGACCGCCGCCACCAGCGGCACCGTGATCGGCCCCGACCGCAGCGCCTACACCCTGCCCGCCGAGGCCTCCGGGCGCTCCGCGGTCAAGCTCGCCCCCGGTCAGTGGGTCGAATTCACGCTGCCCAAGGCCACCAACGCGATCACCGTGCGGTACAGCATCCCCGACGCTCCCAACGGCGGCGGGATCACCGCGCCGCTCGGCGTCAAGGTCGGCCGTGACAGCCGGTCCATGACGCTGACCTCGCAGTACTCGTGGCTGTACAACCAATATCCGTTCAGCAACGACCCGAACGCAGGGCTGCTGCACCCGGACTGGTGGATCACCGAGTGCGCCTGCGTGCCGAACGCGACCACCCCGGCCCCCGTGATCACCACGCCGTTCCGGCCCAACCACTTCTACGACGAGCAGCGGCTCGCGCTCGGCCGGACGTACCAGGCCGGGGAGAAGATCCGGCTGACCGCGTCGTCGGCCGCGGCCTGGACCGTGATCGACCTGCTCGACACCGAGCTGGTAGGCGCGCCGAAGATCGACCTGATCGCCGCGAACGTGCTGCTGTTCGGGGCCGACCCGACCGGCCGCAAGGACTCGGCGAACGCCTTCGACAAGGCGATCGCGTTCGCCCGCAAGGCCCGGCTCAAGGTGTACGTCCCGCCGGGCACGTACCAGGTCAACCGGCACATCATCGTCGACGACGTGACGATCGAGGGCGCCGGCAACTGGTACACGATCATCAAGGGGCATGAGGTCGCCCTCTCCACGCCGGCGCCGGACAACTCCGTACACCTGGGTGTCGGTTTTTATGGGGTCAACAGCCGCAACGTTCATCTTTCCGGCTTCGCCATCGAGGGTGACGTTCGCGAGCGCATCGACACCGACCAGGTCAACGGCATCGGCGGCGCGATGAGCGACTCGACGATCGACGGCCTCTACATCCACCACACCAAGGTCGGCCTGTGGTTCGACGGGCCGATGAAGAACATCAAGGTCACCAACAACGTGATCGTCGACCAGATCGCCGACGGTCTCAACTTCCACACCGGCGTCACCGACTCGCTCGTCAAGAACAACTTCGTGCGCAACACCGGCGACGACGCGCTGGCCATGTGGTCGGAGAAGACGGCGGACGCGCGGAACACGTTCGACCACAACACGATCCAGACGCCGGTGCTCGCCAACGGCATCGCGATCTACGGCGGCACCGACAACACGGTCTCCAACAACCTGATCGCCGACCCGATCCGCGAGGGCAGCGCGCTGCACGCCGGGTCCCGCTTCGGCGCCGAGGCGTTCACCGGGCACCTCTGGTTCACCAGCAACACCACGGTGCGCGCCGGCACGTACGAGCTGAACTGGAACATCGGGCTCGGCGCGATCTGGCTCTACGCCCTCGAGAAGAACATCGACGCGGACATCCAGGTCGTCGGCGACAACTTCCTGGACAACACGTACAACGCGATCATGGAGGTCGCCGACTTCCCGGTGAAGGACCTCTACTCGATCACCAACGTCCACTACAAGGACATCAAGATCGATGGCACCGGTACGAGTGTGCTCAGCGCCCGGGTCGGCGGCGGCGCGACGTTCGAGAACGTCGACGCCCGCAACGTCGGCGCGGTCGGCATCAACAACTGCGGCCGCTTCAACTTCCCGCCGACCGGTTCCGAGTTCTCGGTGACCGACCTCGGCGGCAACGACGGCGGCTGGCTCGCCCCCTGGATGCTGCCCAACACGATCACCTGCGACGACCGTCCCCCGGTAGTCGCGCCGCCCGCCCCGTCCCCCTGGTAGTTCATCCCCACGGTGCGGCCCCACTCGTTGATTCGGGTGGGGCCGCGCTGTGTTGGTAGCCTTGGCGGCCACTGTCCCGGAGCCGGAGGAAGTTTCGTGAGCCAAACGTTGCTGGTGACCGGTGGCGCCGGATTTGTCGGTTCCAACCTCATCAAGGCGCTGCTCTCCGACTTCCCGACCGCCGCGATCGTCTCGATCGACAACTACTTCACCGGCGCACCGGAAAATCACGTCAACGACCCCCGAGTGACGTACATCGACGGCTCGACGGTCGACATCGCCAAGATCTGGGCCGAGCGCGGCCTGCCCAGCCCCGAGATCGTCTTCCACCTCGGCGAGTACTCCCGCATCGTCCAGTCCTTCGACGACCACGACCTGACCTGGGAGTTCAACCTCCTCGGCACGATGGAAACGGTCAAGTTCGCCTCGGCCAACGGCTCCAAGCTCATCTATGCCGGCTCGAGCTCCAAGTTCGGCAACGACGGACAGGACGAAAACCTCAATCCGTACGCGTGGACCAAGGCGAAGAACATCGAGTACATCCGCAACTACTCGAACTGGTACGGCCTGGACTACGCGATCACGTACTTCTACAACGTCTACGGCCCCGGCCAGATCTCGAGCGGTCGCTACGCCACGGTCATCGGCATCTTCGAAGACCACTACCTGCGCGGCGAGCCCCTCCCGGTCGTGTCGCCCGGCACCCAGACCCGCGACTTCACCCACATCGACGACATCGTCCGCGGCATAGTCCTGGTAGCACAGAAGGGCACCGGCGACGGCTACCTTCTGGGCGCCGGCCACGAGTGGCCCATGCTCGAGGTCGCCAAGCTCTTCCAGGCCCCGTACGCGATGGTCCCCGCCCTGCGCGGCGAGCGAGTCCGCGGCCAGGCCGACACGACCAAGGCCGGCGAACTCGGCTGGACCCCGAGCCACCGCCTCGACGACTACATCGCGTCGTTCGTCACCACACACCGCTTCGGAGAGCTGCGTCACTGACTCTTCGCGCCGGCGACGGGTTGACTTGCGCGAGTGCGTCGCGCCCTGATTCCCCTGCTTGCCTTGGCCTGCGGCCTGACCGTGGCCAACCTCTACTACTCGCAGCCGCTGCTAGACCTGATCGCCGGCGCCTTCGGCGTGTCGCAGGGCGCCGCCACCGTCGTGGTCACCCTCACCCAGATCGGGTACGCCCTGGGCTTGCTCTTGCTGCTGCCGCTAGGCGACCTGATCGAGAACCGTCGCCTGACCACCCGCCTGCTCCTGTGCACCGCCCTGGCCCTGCTGCTGGCCGCGCTCTCTCCGGCGTACCCCCTGTTCCTGGCCTTGTCGGTCTTGATCGGTGTCACCTCGGTCGTAGCGCAGATCCTCGTCCCGTTCGCGGCTCACCTGGCCCCGCCTTCTTCGCGCGGCGCGATAGTCGGCAAGGTGATGGGCGGCCTGCTGCTCGGCATATTGCTGGCCCGGACGGTCTCTTCGTTCGTGGGCGGCCTGTGGGGTTGGCGTGCCATCTACTTCATCTCGGCCGCCCTGATGCTCGCCTTGGCCGTCGCCCTGCGCCGATTGCTGCCGCAGCGCCCGCCGTCCCACACCGCCGGCTATTTCTCCCTGCTACGGACGGTGTGGGACCTGGCCCGCTCCGAGCCGGCACTGCGGCGGCGAGCTCTCTCCCAGGGCCTGCTGTTCGGCGCATTCACCGCATATTGGACGGCGATCGCCTACGAGCTGATCGGCGAACACGGCTTCACCCAGTCCCAGATAGCCATCTTCGCCTTGGTAGGCGCGGGCGGCGCGGCTGCGGCCCCGATAGCCGGCAAGCTGGCCGACCGCGGTCACGGCGCCCTGGCCAGCGGCGGCGCTCTCGCCCTGGCCGCTCTGATGGCCGTCCTGGCCGCGGCCGGTCATCGCAGCGTGATCCTGCTGGGCGTGGCCGGGGTCTTGCTGGATTTCGCAGTCCAGTCCCACCAGGTAATGAGCCAACACGAGATCTACGCCTTGCGAGCCGATGCCCGAGCCCGAATCAACACCGTCTTCATGACCACGGTCTTCACGGGCGGCGCGCTTTCCTCAGCCCTGACCGGCTTGCTTCACCATCGCTACGGCTGGACGGGCGCCTGCGTGCTGGCGGCAATGTTCGCCTTCGCCGGCTTCACCGTCTGGGCAGCGGCGAGGTGGAGAGCCTCGACCCGGCCACGCGAGGTCGCGATCGCTGAGTGCCCCCGGTAGGAATCGAACCTACGACACACGGTTTAGGAACTGTTTGTTCTTGTTGCTCTGACTTGCTGCGACGTACCGTTCATCGCCTGGCGTGCCAGATACGTGCCAGAAGGTATTGAGTAGTGACGGGGGGCGATGAGCAACATGGCTAGTTCACGACGAGGCTGGGGCGCGATCCGCAAGTTGCCAAGTGGGCGGTACCAGGCCCGATATCCTGATCCTGATATCGGCAAGCTCGTGCCAGGTCCGGTCACTTTCGCTGATCGAAAAAGTGCGGATAGGTGGCTCTCTCGCAAGCGAACGGAACTCGACGACGGGACCGCTACCAACGAGAGGTCCGCGACGCGACCGCTGAGCACGTGGTGGTCGGGGTATGAGAATTCCATCCAGCATCTCAAGCATCGAACCAAGCTCGGCTACGTTGGGGCGTGGAAGCTGAGGGTCGAGCCTACTTTTGGCGCTATGCCGGTTCGCCGCATTAATGGGAACAGGGTCGACGACTGGATTTCGGGCATGGTCGCAGCCGGCGTGAGTGTGTCGAAGGTTCTCGAGGCTCTGGGAGTGCTGAAGCGGGTCCTCGACCGCGCCGTCCGCGATCACGCGATTGCCAAAAACCCAGCTACTGACCGGTCTGTGAGGCTGAAGGAGCCACCGCTCCCCAACCGCCCTGTGTTGACGCCGGCGGACGTCGAAAGGTTGGCGCTGCCGTTGAGGTTGCCACGCGATCGCGCGCTGGTGCGACTTCTTGCCTATGGCGGCCTTCGTATCGGCGAAGCGCTCGCCCTTCGCTGGTCGGACATAAACTTCCAGGCCAAGACGGCCAACATTGAGCTCTCAGTCGAAGACACGAATGGCACTGTCATCGTCGGGCCCACAAAGACATATGCCAAACGCACGGTAGATCTGCCTGACGCTCTCATCGCTGAACTGAAAACGCTCAAGAAGACATCTCTTCTCGTCTTCCCTAACCGCCTGGGCGAACACCTCCGTTACCGTAACTGGCGCCGCGATCAATGGGACAAGGCCGTCCGGAGGTCCGGCGTAGAAGCCCTTCCGCACGATCTTCGAGGAACGTGCGCCTCACTTCTCATCGACGCCGGCGCAAGCGTCAAGGATGTGCAGATTCACCTCGGCCACGAGGACGAGCTCACCACTCTACGACTCTATGTTCGTGTCCGTCCCGGCCGTTCCGCTGACCTTGTTACCCGACTCAACAAGCTAATGGCCGAAGCCGCGTGAGAAGCCACAAAACTGCGTGATGACCGACGGGCGCGACGCAGAGGCCCCGCCGTCAGGACGTGGGACGACGCCCTCGTAGCAGCGGGTTCTTCACCCAAGCAACCCATCCAAGGAGCCAGGTTGTGACGTGTGCCACAGATGTCGACGGCCGCCCCGCTAGTGCGTGCCCCTAGCCAACCCAGACACCCCATACCAGAGCGAGGAGCCACAACGTTGCACGAGAACGGAGCACGAAATCCTCGTCGCACCACCTCCGCCCGCCAAGATCCTTCTCCGCGAGTTCAAGGCGACGGGGCATACGCCCCGGCCCATCCGCCGGGTCTCGGTTCGATGAACGCACCCGCGTGCCTGCACTGCGGCGACCCAGGTCCGATGGAGCCTGTTCCGGCCGTTTATCGCGCTGGGCGGCACGTCCTTGACGTTCGAGGCTACGCGTGGGGCCCTGCCGTTTCCCCCTTCACGTTGCGGGCACGTGGGGTTCGAATGAGTCCCCTCGCTGCTTCGCTGGCGCCCCCGACTGTTCTTGGCCTTCGCGTGGTGACGACGTCTGTGATCGGGCTTGTGTTGGTAACTGGCCTCGTCGTGGCAGATGCGGTTTCGTCTCGCCGCCTCGGGTCACCCGCGGAGTCATGCATCTCAACGGCAGGCCCGCTTCTCATGCTGGTGGTTGCTGCCGTGTGGCTCCGTCGTCGCAAGGCCGGCGCTGGTGGCCGGCGAACGCAGCGTGCGTTGTGGCTTTGGCGACGGTGCTGGTACTGCAGACGCTGTGGGCATGTGTCCCTCATGTCACCTGCGACATCGACGGCCCTGCCGCCGACGCGGCTAGCGGATTCGTTGCGCGAACTGGCTGATGGCCTTCAGTGGCGTCCCGTCAGGTGCACAACGAAGGGGCGAAACGCTCCTGAGAGTAAACATTGATGCATGAAACGGCGCGATGCGCTGCGGCGTCCTTCACATCTTTTGGGACAAACACGGGCCTAAGCAGGTCCTATAGTTGCCGAACAATGCTCGACAGAGACTGAGGAACTAGCTCACCATGGCGAAGCAAGTTATCACGCTCCTGACCGATGACATCGATGGCGGCCAAGCAGACCGGACGGTCGAGTTCGGTCTCGATGGAGTCAACTACTCGATCGACCTGTCCGATGCCAACGCCGGGAAACTGCGGAAGGCGCTCGACCCCTACCTCAGCGCGGCCACCCGCATCGGTCGCGGCAGCGGACGCATCCTCTCCCGTGCAACAGCAACAACACGAACCAGCCGAGACGAGAACCAAGCCATCCGCGAATGGGCTGGTCAGAACGGCTATGAGGTGTCGGCGCGAGGACGCATCCCCACGTCTGTCGTCGAGGCGTATCGGGCTCAGAAGTAGCCTCGCGCCGCGATGGCGACGCCCTTACCGGACGGGCGGTTGCGGGCTCCACGGGGGAGAGCTCGCAACCGCCTCATGCGCCACGATAGGTTCCTAACCGTCGGTCGTCCACCATCCAATTCGGTCTACGACTGTCTACGTCCGACATTTACGGATGCCGCACCAGATGTAAACGCGCAAGAGGCGGTGCGGCGGCAGGCGCCGATGCGTCCTGTGGGCGGTTCGGCCGCGGTGCGACAGGTCCTCGGCAATTAGGGCGATGCTCATCGAATGCCGGGCTCGTACTGCTGGATAACGAACTCTGTTCGCCCTTCCGACCGAGCAATAACGCGGCGTTGATCGATACCGTCGAGCACCTGGTCCTTCCGGACCGACGGCGCCGCATCCGGTCGCCTTGGTCGTGCTGCTATGTGCGGGTTGCGGGATGGGCGTGGTCGATCAGTTCGGCGTAGTGCTGGTATTGCTCGTCGGCGTGGTCGGTGTCGCGTACCAGGGTTCCTTCATCTGGCCGGTAGGTGTGGGTGGGCTGATCCCGGAAGGAAAGCCAGTCGAAGCCGCTGTGGACCACGGTGTCGTCGAAGATCAGGATGTTGGGGTGGGGTTCGTTCAGGTGCGCGAGGGTGAGGCGGGGGTAGCGGGCGGCGAGTTTGCGCAGCCGCTCGAGGGCTGTGGTGTCGGTGTGTCTGAGGTCGTGGCCGAGGCCGTAGGCGATGCGGGCGGTCAGGCCGGATCGGCGCAGCATGATCTCGAGTTTGGCGAGCAAGTCGCCGTTGATGACGGCATCTCGCAGGTAGGGGGCGGCGAGCAGGAATCGGGTTCGGCTGGTGTCGAGTGCCGTGGTCAGTAGTTCGCGATGCTCGAAGAACGGCACGCTGCGCACGGTGAGGGTGTCGAGTTCGGCGCGTGCGGCCGTGCGTTCGCGGTCCGCCACGACGCTGGGTGGCGTGGTGGGGTGGGCGTCTCCGGTGGCGGCGGGTTGCTCGGCGCGGCATTGCAGGTCGCGGACGACGTCGTAGGAGGCGCGCTGCTCCAGCAACCGGGCGGGCAGGTCGAGGTCGGTGCGGCCGGTTTCGATGATGATATTGGTGCGGCCGAGTCCGCCAGTTTGGTGCAGGCCGCTGTCGTGAGGTTCGCTGAGGGTGTCGTCAACGACGAGGTTGAAGCGCAGGTCGTCGGCGGTGTCGGAGGTGTAGACGAGCAGCACGGCCGGCAGGAAGAGTCGCGGCTGGCGGGTGATCGCTTCGACGCTGAGCACCTCGACCGCGGAGCGGGAGGTGTCCTGCTGTGCTTGGTCGAGCAGCCGGTTGAGTTGCCTCGGGGTGACCTCACCTGACGTCACCTCGGCCGTCCGCGCCGACGGCAGGACGAGCATTCCTTGCGCTTCGGTGGCGGCGCGGGTGATCAGGTCGGCCCGGGTGTGCGGGATCGGCCGCCACAGCAGCCGGTCGAACGCCTGCTGGTATTCGGTGCGCTGCGGGGTGACGGTGGACATTTCCTCCACGGCCCGGCGACCGCCGTAGGTGAGCTGCACATTGCGGCCGCCGAGGGTGTCGGGCCGGTACTCGACGGTTTCTTCGGACAGCTGGTGGGCGACGGCGTCGGAGATGGTCGGGGTGTCGACGCCGAGGACGGCCGCCATGTTGTCGATCTTGTGGATGCCGTGCTGGGCCAGCCGCAGGACGAACTCGTCGACGACGGGCAGCTTCTTGCGTTGCTGGACCAGGACGTCGAGGGTGAGCAGGGAGACCGGGATGGCTGCTTCACCGGAATAGGCGAGCCGGTAGCCGGGATGCTGGTCGCTGTAGCGGCGTGCCGCGATGACGGTGGCGTCAGCCATGGCTCGCGTCTCCGATCGTGCAGGTATCCGGGTGGCGGCGGATGTACGCGAGGACGTCGCCCAGCGGGCCGCGGGTGGTTTCGCAGAATGTGGCGTCGCCGACGATGACCAGTCCGTACCGCGAGCGGGACAGCGCGACGTTGATGCGGCGCCAATGCAGTGGCCCGAGGAAGCCGAGGTTGCGGCCGGTGTTGCTGCGGACCACGGAGTAGAAGGTGATGTCGGCTTCGCGGCCCTGGACGGCGTCGACGGTGTTGACCTCGATGTCGAAGCCGGCCAGCGGGGCATCGGCGACGGCGTGCCGCAGCCGTTGCATCTGCTTGCCGTACGCGGTCAGCACCAGCACCCGCAGCGGACGGCCGTCCGGCGGGACGATGAGGTTCCTGGCGACGGCGCCGCGCAGGCCGGCGACGGCGCGGCGGATGACACGCACCTCGGCGTGGTTGACGTAGCTGGTGGCGTCCTTCTTCTCGCCGTGGTCGCTGATCGTCGCGGTGTCGAGCCAGGTGACCGGCTTGTAGAGCTGCCGCCAGCCGGGCAGGGTCCTGGTGGACATCGAGACCAGCTGGCCGTCGTAGAAGCAGTGGGAGACCAGGTCGCCGATCCCGGGCACCATCCGGTACTGGTGGGTCAGCTGGTGGCGGGCAGTGGCCGGAGCGTTGTCGAGCAGTCGCTGGAACAACGTCTGCTCGACATCGGCGCGTTCGAGGTGGTGTCGTTCGATCAGCTCCGGGTGGTCGAGGACTTCTTCCTGCATGGGTGGAAGCTGGCGGGGGTCGCCGACCAGGACCCACCGCTTCGAGCGCGACAACGGCACCAGCGTCTCGGTGGCGGTCGCCTTCGAGGCCTCGTCCAGGATGCACAGGTCGAATTCGAGGTCCCGGACGGCGGGATGCGATAGAAACCCGAGGCAGGTGCCGGCGACCACGCGGGAGCGGCGCAGCAGCACACCCTCCAGCTCGTGTCCGGACTCGATGCGCTGGAACCACTCGGCTTGCAGGTCCAGCAAGTCGATCAGCTTGCGCAGTTGCTCGTCGTCGCCGACCACGGCGGCGAAGGCGTCCTCAGCGAGCGGTAGGGTCAGATCGGCTGGCAGTTCGAGGTCGCCGGCCAGTGCATGGTTGGCGCGGGTGCGCAGATCACCGATCCGCTCGGCGAGCGACTGAACGCGCTCGTTGAGCTGAGCGGTCTGTTCCTCCGGGCTCGGCTCGGGTTCCGGCCCGGTCGTGTCGCGCCTGACCGGTGCAGCCTCGAGGGTATCGAGGCGCGCTTGTGCAGCGTCTAGTTCCCGGAGCGCTTCGATCAGCTCCCGGATGGCCGCGGCACCTTCCACATGGCCGGGGCGCACGCCGATGGCGGCGGCGCGCCGCTTTAGTTCGGCTTCGGCTCGTTGCCGGACCTGGCGCACCATGGCCGGCATCTGCTGGTCGAGCAGGTGGCGGCGGGCGTCGTTAGCGATGCGGGGGTCGTCGTCCTTGCCGAGCCGGACCAGCTGATTCACACCGGCCTCTGCGAGGCGCACCAGGGCGTTGTCGACGGCGACGTGGGTCTGGCTGACCAGCAGGATCCGCGCGTCGGGGTTACGGGCCAGTTCCTGCTGGACCAGCTCGGTGATGAAGCTGGTCTTCCCCGTGCCCGGTGGCCCTTCGAGCAGGAAAAAGTCTTTGCTGCCGAGCGCGGCGGCTACGGCGGTCTTCTTGTCGTCGTCCAGCGCGCTGTCCGACCAGGTGGTGATCGCCCGTGGGGTCGGCGCAGCGATCCGGGTCGGGTCGAGCAGCAGCTGTCGCAGCTGGGGACGCACCGAGATCGCTGCGCGGATGTTGGTGACCGCGTCGCGCTGGCGGCGCAATGCCGCCGCGGCCGGGGCGACATGTCGTACAAGCTCCCCGGCCGTCGGCAGGTTCTTGATCTTGCGGGGGTAGGCCAGAGTGATCGTCGATTCATCCTGTGCGATGACCACGCCGGGCCCGCCGATGATGCGGCCCGCCGGGTTACGGCAGACCCGCTCGGCGCCCACGACATCGCCGGCGGCGGCCTCCCGCAGGAAGAACACGACCCGGCGCCCGTCGGTCTCGATCGACCGGTACGCAAGCGGCGGCTCGCGTTCGAGTTCCAGGTCTTCCTTGGCATCCAGCAGGTCGATCCACTTGTCGAACAGCAAGTTCTCGGCCTGGCGATGTTTCTCGTCGTCGAGCTGCACGTAATGGTCGTCGACGCCGGCCAGCGCCACGTCTCGGGCTTCCAGAGCCGCTCGTGGCGGCTGCGGGCGCGTGGTCCAGACGATCTGGTCGCTGACCGGCCAGCCGCGCCGACGCAGCCCTTCGAGTACCGCGTCGGGAGCGTTGTTGACCTTGGTCAGGACCAGCTCGGGCCGGTCCGACAGCACCGCGAGGCGCATTCGCCGCTCACGGCCGATCAGCTCCAGGGTGTCGGCCGCCTCAATACCGTTGCCGTCGGTGTACCGCAGCAGATGGGCTCCCTGACTCAGCTCATCGACCACAGCGCGTTCGATGGCGTCGGGGTCACGGTCCAGCGGTGGCGCTGCGAGCCGGCGGGCGGCGTCCTCGAGGACCCGCAGCTGCACCTTGCGCTGGTAGTCGGAGAACCTGCGGCGCCGCGCCGACTGGATCTCGCGCAGGAGCCCGCGCAGCACCACCGCGTTACGCGGGCGGGCCTGCGGGTCGCTGCTCAGGCACCGCGAAAGCAGCTCGTGCACCTTCGGATGCACGTCGACGTCGCCCAGCGCGGTCGCGATGTCGGGGTAGTCGTCGAACGGCCCGCTGGTCAAACAGCGCAGCGCCGTCGCAGCGAAGCCCCACACGTCGCGGCTGGCACTGCTCATACCTTCGCGGTCCGGCGGCGCGTACGGGCGGGAGAAATGCTCGACCAACGTCAGCTCGGTAACCATCTGATGGCGAATCTTGCTGATCCCGAAGTCGGCCAGCTTCAACGTGCCGTCCTCGCCAACCAGGATGTTCGCCGGCTTGACGTCTCGGTGCACCACATCACGCTCGTGCGCATGCGCCAACGCTTCCGCGAGCGCAAGGCCCCACTGGTCAGCGAAGTCGTCCCAGCCCAGCTCCCCCTCCGCCGCCAGCACCTGCAGGAGATTCCGGTCGAACCACGGCATCACCAGAAAGAAGGCATCGCGCTGCTCGTCCTCGCCAGCATCGCGCAGCGACACGATATTCGGGTGATCCAGCCGATGCAGGGCCTCGACCTCGCGCCGAAAGAAGGCCCGCTGCGTCTCATCGGCGTCACGCCGCGAGATGAACTTCAGCGCGACCGGCGCCCCGTTGTCGCGGCCGTCTATCGCCTTGACGATCGTGCCCTGGCCGCCGATCTGTTCGGCGTCGGTGTTGACGAGATAGCGGTTCGCCACCAACTGCAACGCGCAGCCCCCTCACCGTGTTGGCGCTTGCACCCTATCGGACGAAGCGCAGCGGCCAGTGAGCCGCCGCCGCGCCGTGACACTTTGCAGATACCCTCCGTGAGGGTGAGGCGCGGTCACAGCGTGGACGGACATCTACCTCAAGGCGGACTTCGACCGGGAGAGCCTCACCGACGCCAGCGTGACGATGAGCGAATTCCCTGGTAACCCAGCCGGGGAGACGGGACTCGCCCTTGGGGTGGTTGGGGCGCCATAGCTCGGCGCGACATGCGCCGCGGCACCAGCGCGGCCGGCCGGGAAGGCTTGGATGGCTGGAACGGTCTCGCGGCCGCAACGAGGTCCTGCGCGACTGGACCGACAGACGATGGGGTAATTCGCACGCCTGTTCGATTTGCACGTAAGCTGGCTTTATGATCAACCCGGGAAGCCGGCCTGTCGAGGGCGCGACCGCGGCGCAGGCGGAAGCCAACATGCGCGCCTTCATCGAGGCGGTCCGCGCAGCGGCGGAAATCGCGCGAGAGGTGCGCCCGGTCGCTTCAGTCGGCGAGCCGATGCGGGAGGAGTCGCTCGATGCCGACGGCCGATACGGCTGGGTGTTGCCGATCGGCGAGCGCCTGGTGCCGATCCTCATGCCCGGCGTGGATCTGGCCGTCCTACGCGCACTAGATGCGGCATCGCCGTGTCTCAGGGTCGGCAGCGAATGGGTGTGGTGGCCCAGTGCCGCGGGCGCGGCGGTCCCAGCGACTCGGCCGTACATCCTCGACGCTAGCTGACTGAGGAGCCGGGCCGTGGGTGCGGATGACTACTCAGTTAAGCCGCATGGCGTCCGCGGTCCCCGGCTTTCTCGACAGGATCAAGCGTGACGTTCTTGCAGGCCAACGGCAATATCGCTATATAAAATAGGTATGTAGTTCACCCAAGCCTGCCGGTTTCATGCCCCCAACCGGTCAGTGCGACCGCCGCCCGGACTCTGCCCGAGCCAGGAGCGACGCCGCTGGCCTACGAGATGAAAGGGGATGATTCTCCAGAGCCGTTCGGGTGTCTCAGCTCTTGCGGATCGCCGTTCGGACCCGGTGATCGACGCGCGTGTTGCTGGCTAAGCTCGCGAAGTGTTGGAGCACTTCTGGGTTGCGCCGCAGGGCGCCGGCGACGATCGAGGCGGCCTGTCCTGTTCGGTATGTGATCCATCGTTTGATGTCGTTCTGGACGTTCCAGCGGTCCCACAGATCGAGGTACAGGATCGCCTCGGCGGTGTCCTCGAGTAGGTCCCACTCTTCGAGAATTTCGGCCTGTTGAGCTATGACCAGCAGCCAGGTGACTAGCCGGTCGACGTCATCGTATTCGAGGGTGATTTGGCCGCCGGTGTGCAGGTCTCGCACTGCGCGCACGACGTCGCGGGTCGCAGATGGGTCGGCGGATACGGCGGTGCGGGTTTGCTCTTCGTCGAGGTCGACCAGCACGTCCAGGTACAGCTCGTAGTCTGCATGGCTCCGAACTGCGAGCCGTATTAGTTGTGTCAGCGCTGTGGCGTCTCCGCCCGCCGCCGCGGCCAGCAGCGCCTTGCCCTGGTTCACCGGGATGTCGGGAGGCTCGTCGAGCTCCTGGGCGATGAGGGCAAGAAGCTCGTCGACGGTGCCGGGGCGGCGGGCGGGGTTGAAGTCGGTGGCGGCTTTGACGATGGTGCGCCATGGTCCGGTCAGAGGCAGCAGCGCGACGTTGGCCTGGGGCCAGTTCCCGGTCAGCGCCCAGCCGGCGATTTGCCCGATGCTGTAGATGTCTGCCTGCGGGCCGACGCTATGGGCATCGGCGCCCAGTTCAGGTGCGGCGAAGCCTTCGGTGCCGAACGGTCCTCCTACCTGGGTCCGTTTCGGGTCAGTGGTCTGTCCTCGAGGGCGCCGGCCCAGGCCCCAGTCGGCGACCGTCCATCGATCATCGAGGCGCAGGATGTTGTCGGGTTTGAGATCGCGGTGGATCCAGCCGTGCTTGTGTGGTTCACGCAGCGCCGTGCAGATCGCGGTGACCAGTCTCCGCAGGCGGTCGGAGTCGGCGAGCTCGGCCGATCTGGTTTGCGCGGTATCGTCGGCCAAAGGCATGACGATCCACTCGTAGCTGGGGCTGAAGTCAAGTACGGGCATCACGTGCGGATTGCCGCCGAACATCTGTGCGGCGTCGACCTCGCGTCCCATCCTGGCGAGTTGGTCCGGGCCCTGGAAGTTAACTTTCTTGAAGGCGACCGGCGTGCCGGTGGGCTTGTGGACAGCGCCGAAGACGGTGGCTTGTCCTCCCCGGGCAAGTGGCCGGGGTCCGAGACGATAGTCGCTTCTCAGTCCCCGGGCCGCGATCCGGACCGGGTCGAACCGGTCAACGATCGGGTGGTCGATTACCGCTGGCTCATGCGGATCCGACATAGGAGCGGCGTCTTTGGAGGTCGCTGCGGAACGTTCCCGCACTGGGTCTACGGGAGTCTGGTTGCGGGGCTGAACGGGGTGAGAGCTGGTTGCGGCACTGATCTGTCTATCGATTGCCACGATTACCGGATGCGGCGTAGTGACGTCATTGCCGCGCACGTCACCGAGCATCAGCATCGGAGAATCGGCGCCTTGCCAGGCCAGGCCGCGGACTTTGTTGCTGGCGATCTCGGCGACCAATTCGCTCGCGCCTGTAGCGAGGTCGGTGCGATAAAGCGTGGCGTCCACGCCACGACTGTCCGGTGAAGCGGTCGTGACCTCGCTCGGGCCGGTGACCAGAAGGTGGCCGGGGCTGTGATGCGGGCTTTCAATCCAGTCTTCGCGCTGGACTCGGGTGCTTCGAGCGAGGTCGATCACGGCGGAGTGACCGGCCGCGGCGAGGAAGAAGCGAAGATCACCCAGCCATCCGGCGGTAAGCACATCGGCGCCGAAGACGATGTGACGCTTCTGTTGCTGGCCCGCACGACGGCCCAGCCGGGTCAGCGCGAGGGTGCCGGTGCCAACGCCGAAGCTCGCCCCGTACCCGGACAACACCCACGGGTCCGCACCCGGGCCGGCAAGCAGCGAGCGGGCGTCGCTGAGGTCACCGGCAATGGGTGTGAGCTTGCCATCCTTCCAAGCCACGACGGCGGGCCCGCACAGCGTCAAGACGCTGCCGTCCCCGCACGGCAGCGGGTCACCGCGACAACCATCCAAGGGCAGCAGCCAATCCGTGGTGCCGCGTTTGCCGTCGACTTCGACGATCCCGGCTGCGGTCGTGACCAACAGCCGCCCATCCTCGGTGATGGCCAAGCCGAGCGGCTCAATCCACCCGGCTACTCCACTGAACAGGTGCCGCACCCGCGCCCCGTCCGCCGCTTGCACGCACATGTCCCCGGGCGCCGGCAGCCGATCGGGCGTCACGAAGCCCGCCGGCGTCGGCCGGCCGGTATCCACCAGCAGATCCGTCAGGTCGGTGTACCCAGCCCGGTCGAACAACGCACGGTCACTGGCTTGCCCGAATATCCCGTCGACGGACGCCAACCCGCACAGCATTGCCTCGATATGGAAGCGGTCCATCAGGATGACAACCGGCTCGTCTTCAGCGTGCGACAGCTGCGGTTCAGTGAATCCCGAAATGGACACCAGCACGAGCCGGACGCCGGGCCGAGCGGCGGCGCGCTGGAGATCCAAGATCTGCGCCGGGGTCGCCTGATCGGGCGACCAACTCACCACGACTAGGTACGGCACACCGTTAACGTGCAGCGCTACCGCAGGATGCGGGCCGAGGACCGGCGCGGCACGGCGAGCCGTAAGACCAATGCCGGTCACGAGTTCCACCAGGATGTCAGCCAGCTGACCGGCACGCTGTGCTTGGGGAATCTCGTCCCCGAGTAGCTGACCGTAGCGAACGATCAGGGCAGGCTGACCATCGTCGACGGTGATCGCGCTTTCAGTCATCGCAGAGTGCCGTCCAACACAGGTAACGAGCAGGTCCGCGCCAACAGAGCCCAGAGGCGATATCGACGACCCGGACCACCAACAACCCGCCCTTCGCCGTCGTCATTCCTGATCGTGCGCCGGTGGTGACGCGCAGCGAACGCCCCGCTGAGCACCGCCGGCTGCGCGGTTCAGGTAGCGCTGGTCATATTTCCCAGGCACCTTACCAACCCTGACGCGCGAGGCAGCGTCATGTTCGCGTCGTGCGAGCCGAGTCTGGGCACCCGCCGGGTGATGCCAGTCGGGCCGGCTGCGCGTCGGTGGCCAATCGGGAAGGCGCTGTGGCGGCGGTCTCGGACTGTGCCGTGAAGGTGCAAACGATCAGACGATTCCTATGTGTCGCAGGATTCGAAACGTGTCGTAGCCGTCGATCGTCATGTAACGCCTGGGACGCCTGGGACTCTCGGCATAAACGCGTAGCATGTTCACTACCGGAGCGGTAATGGCGTTGCAATGCTGAACGACGATGAGATCAGCTGCCGTCTGAGCAAGCCGGTCAATTTGATCACCGTTCTTGCCAAGATCGGCAATCCGCATCGGATGAAACTTGGCAGGGCCCTTGAACGCGATGGCAGTTCGTAGCGGCCGCCCCTCCACCGTGAGTCGGTTGAAGGTCCACAGGTCGAACTGCTCTCCGCCCCAGTCTTTGGGAACCTCCGGCTCTCCTAGTAGTTCAGCGAACGCCGTCTTCACCCGCGTCTCTGACACCGTCCGCAACACCTCAAGGTCCTTCTTGGTGAGGCGCTGGGCGAAGTTGACGCCCGCGAACTGGTCGACCGCTCGCGGTGCTATATGCGCCGGATCCCCCGGGTCCCCGATGTCGAGCTCGGGCCTCGGCCGCAGCCACCGCTGCGCGATGACGATCGGCCGCAGCTCCACCTCGTCATCGGTGACACGCTGCACATAGCCCAGAACGAATTGCGATTTCGTACCGGATAACTGGCTGAAGGCAGAGTTACACGTCATGTGCCGGGGATTGAACGTTCCCCGAACCCGCAGCTGTGAGTCCGTCGACAACACCGCGGAGAAAGACGCCCTCGCGTCACGGTCGGCGCCGCTGTCGATCGCCGCCCATGCCGGCCCGAAGCCCTTGAACGAAATCGGTTGTTCCAGCCAGAGCACCTTCCCCTCGGCGAGAGTGCCCTGATGATGCACTGCGGCGAGCGAGGCGACATCGTTGCGGGCCAGGTACGCCGCTACGACTCGTTCGAAGGCGTCGAGTCGCATCGTTTGCGCAAAGGGGTGCGCCGGGCCAGGAATTCGCCGGCCAAGCTCAACACCGTCCTGCCGGGACAGCAGATTAAGAACCAGCTTCTCGTGAACAAACCACGCGTCTAACCCAGTGTCTTCGCTCACCTTCAGATGATCCCACCCGGCAGAGGCGAAGGCCCAGTGTGTGCGGCCAACTGCAGGTCCCCGCGGCACCGGCGACCGTAGTGCCGCTGCGACTGGGTGCTCGCCGCCCACCGCGAAGTCCCGGACCGCCCCCAGCAACCCGCCAGCACTGAGCTGCGCTCAACATGATCTGTCCTACCTGCGGACCTGCGTCATCGGTGGGTGTCTGTGCCGCGGCACCGGATCCGGTCCCAGGCCCGCCTCCGGTCCAATACCTCGCCCAGCGCCGCATGCAGCTCCCGCAGCGCTCCGACGTCCTGGGCCGTCCACTCCCGCACCTGCCCCGGCTTGCCCGGATCGAACGGAACTCCAGCCGCCAGTGTCGCCGCGAAGGCATCCACAAACCGGCGAGCCGCCGCGATGTATGCCGTACGCGCCTGCGTCTGCTCACGCTCCGGTCTGGTGCTACCCACCCGCATATCGTACGCATGTTCGATATCTCAATGTGGCCAGCCGTCAAGGTCGCAGTTGCGATGACCTGTGACCTCCGGTCGTAGTTGGCACTTTCCAGCGCTAGTTGGCACCGTTGGCCAACCCTGGCGACTGAGAGTCCGTGACTTTGCGCGATAGATGGCAGGGACTGCCCGTAAGTTAGCGGCTCGGCCCCGACGGTGCTCGCGACCACGTCGCGGATTGGGATCGAGGCAATCGCCGAGAGTCAGCCGCAGCACAACGAACCGAATCTCAAAGAACCGACGTAAGGACGCATTAGCCGGATCAACCCGACATCCTCGTCGCCATGCCCCGCGCGCCCCGAGTGCGTATCCGGCGTCCACCCCAGGGGGAAAGGGAGGCTCCGCTAGCTAGCGAGTGGACAGCCGGTCAGACATCAGGTGGGTCCATAAGCCGCCCAGCCTTGCGTCGTGGCGGACGCCAGCCGGCTCATGAGCAGGCTGGTGGACCCGACAGCGGCGACGGTCGCGCCGCGGCGGATGCCGCCCGGCCAGGACAGCAGCCAATCCAGCGGCGTCGGGACCGGGAGGATCTTGGTGGCGCCGGGGCGAAGCTCGACCTCGTCCGCAGGCTCGACCACCCGGGCCAGGGCAGCGACCGAGCCGCGGCCGACGGTCGCGACGTTGACCTCGGCCAGGGACGCGTTCCACATCGACGGCTGATCGGATCGATGCGGCCCAAGTACGCGCAGGCCCAGCCACGACTTCCCTCCCACACCTCTTGCTTGGCCGCGGAGAGAAGACCACGGCACGCGCTTCGGGCCGACCTTCGCGGACATCGGCTCGAACATACGTCCTAACGCTCAGAATAGTCGAAGTCAGGACCGGATAGCACCCGCCCGTGACGGACAGGGATAGTTGTCACCTGGACAGCGACAGTTGCCACCATGCTCGCGATGGCCCGGCAAGCTGAGCGGTCATTCGGGATCTCTGACGCTCAGTCACCAACGCGAGGTCGACCCGCCAAGATCAGGTGCGCACCTTGCCGATGAGCTCACTCGGCGAACGGTGCTTCTGTTCGCAGACAACGCAGTTCTGGTTCAACTGCGGCTGTCACTTCGCAGATTTTGGTCTACTGGGACGAGGCGATTTATGCCGGCCGCAGGGCCGACCGTGGGAAGTGTTGGTGCGCGTGACTGCTGAATATAGGGGTGCACTCGGATGACTGCTGCTAATTTTCCGCCAAATCCTTCCCACCGGGTAATCGGCCCGTATTATGCCTGTCGGTATGTCGGTGTGGATCCCGTTCAATCCAGAGACCCGAACGACCTAGACGATGTTGATGTAGTGGTGTGGATGCTCTATGAGGTTTTACCTCCTACCGACGGCCCGCGAGTGGTTGACGGTGTTCTCTACAACCGTCGGCGTGGACAACCGTTACCGGGTGCCCCGGAGCATCGTGACGAGCGGTGGATAGCCCGATCCCACGGGTGGGGGCATCACCACTCGATGCGGCTCCACAACGAACGACGGAACTTCGAAGGCCATACGGAAGCGGAGGCCGTCGAAAGACTGTGGACGTGGGATCCTCGAAGAAACCCTCCACCGACCGCGGGCGAATACAACGCCGCGGTGACGGCGGCCCAAGCAAATGAGGCGGCTTTCGTTAGCGGCAGCAGCTGTGGCTAACGAATACGCGGAAATGGCGACTGGGCAGGTAGGTCCGGTGCATAAACGTCCGCCCGCGCCGTCCGCACATGCGTAATGACGAGTAAGGATCGACCGATCCATCGTCATCACTGATGATACTGAAGCGGCCTAGTGCTTCGGAATTCGGTGAAGGCTAGCCGCACTCTTCCGCGATCCAGGGCGGTCCAACACGCGGGACCGCAACGGAGCGTGAAGCTCGCAGGAGGTTCGGCACTCGCGGAGCGTTGCACCAGCAAGCCGTTAGGTGACAACTGCCCCAACTCGTTGGTGACATGTAGCGGTGTCCGTTCCGGGGCCCTGCCGACGCCAGGTGTCAGTCGACGAGATAGTGCGCTTCGATGTAGGCGACGGTGGAGTCGTACGGTTCGCCGACCGGCTTCAACAGGTACTTGCGGAAGACTGCGGCCGTTGCGCGGCGAACTCCTCGGTTGCGCGCGTCCGCGTTGTCCCACGACTGGGCCAGGGTTCGAGTGACCACCTGGTCGATCTCTTCGGCCAGGTTCCTCTCCGTGATTGTGAGGCCGGGCGGCGCATGGTCGTGGATGATCCGCGACAGGACGCCGACGTGGTCGTCGTCCAACACGACGACGGCTTCATTCGTGTTCTTTCCGGCGTTCACGATGGCCCGAGCGATCCGGAGGGCTTCCGCCAGGAACTCCAGGGCATCCTGGGCGTTCTGAATGATCCGGTCGCGTAGCAGCCGGATCCGCTCCGCGAGGGCTGTGTACCTCGCGGACCCTGGTTCGACCTCTTGGTCGAGGGCAGCCTTGATCTGGTCGAGGATCTCTTTTGGAGACGGCGGCGTTTTGTCCTCGCCGCCGCCCTTGCCACTTCTGGGACGGACCAGGGCCATCAGTTCCTTGAGTACGGTGATGCCCTGGGCGTCCAGGACAAGGGCTTCTTCCTGTGTGGCGACCACGGAGAAGGAGTGGACGTGGGCGTTGATGATCTCCAGGACCATCGGGCCGAGCTCGCTTAGCCGCTCTTTCCGCTCCTCGTCGGTGGACCTCTTGAACAAGGTCATGTAAACCGACCCGAATAGTGCAAAGCCGTCCCGATACTTAGTGATTCGCTGGTCGGTACTGATGAGTGGGTACAGCCGGGCCAGCAGCCGGTAGTCCCGGGAGAACAGTTCGGGGGCTCCGGGGTTGGCGTCTAGGAACGTGTTGATGGCGCGCACGGACTCGTAGCCGTGGACGGTGAGGTCGAGGTCCTCCACGTCTGCAAGGAGGTCTTCGATGCTGGCGAAGGTGATGCGGAACTCGGCCACCAACTCCGTCACATCGGTAACGAAGCCTCCGCCCTCAATGCCGTCATCGGTGTCGGCCGCGGTGGGGTCGACGACGGCGCGCTGGACCTCTTCGGCCAGACCGATGTAGTCGACCACCACGCCGCACGTTTTCACGAATCCGGTCGGAGACACCCAGGTTCGGTTTGGCCTGGTAATGGCCTGGAACAGGGTGTGGGCTTTCATCGGCTTGTCGAGGTAAAGCACGCCCTCGTTGGGTGCGTCGAACCCAGTCATCAGTTTCGCGGTGACAACCACGAAGCACAGCGGATCGTCCGGGGTGAGGAATCGCCGCTTCTGCTCTTCTTCTTCGGCCTCCGAGAGTTGGTAAGGCCGCATGGCACGGTCTTCGTCCTTGGCGTCTGAGACGGAAATGTTCACCTCGGCGGCGATCCGGTCGTGCTTTCCGACCTCGGCAAGTACCTCTGATGCCTCGAAGCCGGCAAGCAGCTCGTTGATCTTGCCGGTGTAGGCCACGGCCAGTTCGCGGTTGTAGGTGACGACCTGGGCCTTGAGGCCGTTGCGGTAGGCGCCGGCGAGGTAGTGGTCGACCATGTCTTGGCAGACTGCGTGGATACGATCGGGGTTGGAGAACACCGATGTGAGCCGCCCGAACTTCCGGGACAGCGCCTCCCGGTCGGGGTCATCGAGATCGAAGTCGTCGGCGAACTGGTCGAATTCGGCCTGCAACTCAGCGTCGTCTATCTGGAACGAAACTGGGTGTGGGTCGAGCATGACCGGGACAGTGGCCTCGTCTTGCAGAGACCGGGACACCGAGTACCGATGCAAGACCTTGTCAGGGTCGTTCTCATCCCCGAACAAGGCAAACGTGTCGGTGGAGAGGTTCCTGACCGGGGTGCCCGTCATGCCAAAGAATTTGGCGTTCGGCAACGCAGCTCGCATCTGCCCGGCAAGCGAGTCCGCCTTGACGATTACCCTTCCACCCTCACGAACGGCGGACTGCGTGCGGTGCGCCTCGTCCACCATCACGATGATGCTCCGGCGAGGCGACAGAGCCTTGCCAGCGTCGGCGAACTTGTGGATGGTCGTCGAGATGACGCCACGTACGTCGTCAGCCAGCAGCGAACGCAACTCCTGGCTGGTAGCCGGCTGATGGAAGTAGGCAAGGCCCATCGCGGAGGTGAACACTCCGGAGGTCTGCCGAACCAATTGCGTCCGGTCCGATAGCAGGATGATCGTCGGCGAGTCGGTACGGGTGTCAGCCAACAACAGCGAGGCGGCGAACACCATCAACAAGGTCTTCCCGGAGCCCTGGTGATGCCAGACTAGGCCCTTAGATCCATCCTCCAGGACCCGCTTGTGGATCAAATGCGCGGCTTCCATCTGCGGATAGCGAGGCAGGTACTTCTTGTCCACCCCGCCACCCGAGGTATCGAACAAGGTGAAGTTCGCCAGCATATCTAGAACGGTTGCTGGCCTCAGCAGTAACTCAACCGAGCGCTTGACGTCAGCCTCGCCCGACAAGGACTCGTCGTCAGCGGTCGACCGGAATGGCTGCCACAGGTTCGTGGGCGCGCCAGCTGCGCCGAACCGGAGCTTCAGGCCGTCCGTAGCGACGGCGAAGATGTTGGGGGTGAAGAACCATGGGTACTCAGTGGCGTAAACGTCGTTGATCTCATGCGCGGCGTCCACCCACCCGGACTTCGAGGTCGGCGACTTAACCTCGACCACGACTAGCGGCAACCCGTTGACCCAGTACACGAGGTCGAACCGGCGAGGAG
Source organism: Paractinoplanes globisporus DSM 43857 (assembly GCF_000379645.1). Classification (GTDB taxonomy): domain Bacteria; phylum Actinomycetota; class Actinomycetes; order Mycobacteriales; family Micromonosporaceae; genus Actinoplanes; species Actinoplanes globisporus. Next base: position 179,003 of record NZ_KB903300.1, on the reverse strand, counting down.
TCTTGCCCGGGACGGTGATCGTCACCTCGTCCGACGCGACCAACGAGTTATCATTCAGACGCACGAAATCGATGACCTTCAGAGCGTGCCACGCTCCGTCAGCGTCCCGAAACTCTTGAAGTCCACGCAGCAGGCGTATGACCTGCTCGTTGGCTCGCACCAAGCCACCATCAACAGCGTTGACAGTGGCGACGATCTCCTCGACCAACGCGTCGACATCGAACGTGTCGATCACGCCCGGGTTGAGGCGGACGATGGCGTCTCGCAATTCGCCGGCGAGCACCGTCTGAGTCGTCTCACGTGGCAGAGACCTGCCCGGCGTGAAGGTCCAGCCCATCGGCAGAGACCACTGGATCATGAGGTTCTGGAACTCGCGCTCCCGAATGCCCTTCGCCACGGCCAAGACCCTACTCGGCGTCCTCAATCTCGATGGTCCGATCTAGCAGCCTTGACAACAGTCTCGTTCTCACAGCGCTGAGGCGGGAAGCCTCGGCCCGGTGCGCGGCGATGACGTTGCTCATTGCGTCAAGTTGATCTGTGAGCCGCTCCTGCGTTCTGACGTCCGGAAGGTGCACTAGCATCCGAACTGCACGCATAGCAGTGATGTGCTTAATGTTGGTACCTCCCGCAACGTCGAGAAAAGCTCCCGACTCGTAGGCCCACTGGCACCAGTGATTTACGAACGCCGGGATACTCGTTCCTTGGATTGCCCTATACCGCATGAGCGTCTTCTGGAAGCAAATCGGCTGCGGAAGCTCTCCGCGCCACATCGCCGACATGCCAACTGCGGAGTGACTTGCGCTGCCTTCGGACACGAGGACGTCGCCAGGCACTAATCCGAAAACCTCGCGCTCGATCGGCTCGAAATTCATTTCCAATACATCGGTCAGGTCAAGCTCTCCGTACCCCACGTTAGCGGAACGCAAGTAGGGCGTCATATACGGCCCCGCGGCGTATTTCGGCGCACGCTGCCGTCCCATGGTGATCTCAAACGCCTCGTCAGCGCGAACGGCCGGAACGCCGAGGTCGTTGATCAGTTGGGCGCGAAAACGCCGAAGAACCGCCGTCAGCGCGGTCACCTCGGCGTTGAGCGCGGCGATCTGTTTATCCACCGCGCCCACGACCTCGACGATCCGCTGCTGCAGCGGCAACGGCGGAATGTCCATGACGATGCTCAGGAAGTCTCCGGGCTTTACCCTTTCGCGCCTGCCACCCATGCCCTTCGATACGCCTTGCAACGCATCCCACATAATCTGCGTCGTGGTGAGAATCCGGAAAAAGCCCGGGCTCGCATCTGGCGCAAATTCGAAGGTTGGGAACTCCTGCGATGCGAACGATTCCGGCAGATCGTCTGGGGTGACTGTGATCGCGCCTTCAAATGCCTTGAGCCGGCTATAGACGAGCACGCCGGGACCGATCCGGTTGAGTGTTTTGTAGGCTGTAGCGCTTCCTGCAAGGGCATCGCGGTAGAGAAGCCCTCGCCCTCTGTTCAAGACTCCCACTGTCGGGTAGGTCTGTTTCGGGTCGACATCAACAATCATCACGTTCTGCCTAAGGAACCGTGAGAGTGGTGCGCGAACCCAGCCCTCCTCGGCACCAGCCTTCGTAGCGTTGCGCGTCGGGTCAGTCATCGAAGCCGTCGATCCCGGCTTTGGCAAGGACGTCGAGCATGCGTTGTTCGACCTTCTGACGCTCGGCTCGGGCGATGTTGTACGCCTCAATGAGGGTTCCAAGGTCCTCCTGTTGGGTTGCGGCCTGCTTGATGTAACGGCCGATGTTCAGGTCGTACTCGTTCGTGACGATCTCCGCGTATGTGACAAACCTCGTTGCAAGCCCTCCATCGCCATCAGGATCAACCGGTTTACCGTCGGTGGCGAACTTCGAGTGGTATGCCGTTACCGTGTCGGCAATGTCGGCGTCGGTGAGAATGTTGCGATTTTTAGCCTTGGCGAACCTTTTTGACGCGTCGATGAAAAGTACGCCGCCCTGTCGCTCAGGGATTTTCGTGCCGGAGGCGCGAAACACCAGGATCGCCGTCGGGATGGTGGTGCTGTAGAAGAGGTTGGCGGGAAGACCGATGACCGCTTCGAGCAAGTCGGCATTCAGGACACGTTCGCGGATGAGTGCCTCCTGGCCGCCGCGGAAGAGGACGCCGTGCGGCAGGACTACGCCAGCACGCCCCTTTTTCGGGTCCATCGACGCGATCATGTGCTGTACGAACGCCCAGTCAGCCGTCGACTGCGGGGCGACGGCACCGATGGCTCGGGGGTCGTTGGTCCAGGGCTTCCATTTCAGGCTGTAGGGAGGGTTGGCAAGGATCACGTCGAACTGTGCGAGTGAGCCGTCCGGCTTCTTGAAGCGTGGATCCTTCAAGGTGTCGCCGACCTCGACCTGGAACTGGGTGAGGTTGTGCATGAACAGGTTCATACGTGCGACACCGGCAGTGTCCGCTACGGTCTCCTGTCCATATAGGCGAAGCGTGTAGCCGCGTTTCCCTCGCATTTTCAGGAGGTTCGCTGAGGCGATGAGCATGCCACCCGACCCGCATGTCGGGTCGTACACCGACTCGAAGTTGTTGGGGTCCAGGACTTCGACGATTAGCTCAACGACCTCGCGCGGGGTGAAGAACTGACCGGCCCGGGTGCCGGACCCGTCGGAGAACCGCTTCAGCAGGTATTCATAAGCTCCTCCGAGGATGTCATGAGACATGTTGCCCTCGTGCATCTTCGGTACACGGTCCATCGCCTGCATGACCGCGGCTAGTACATCGGCCGGCAGCACCTCCTCGGAAGCCCAAGCCATGTTCCCGAAGAGACGCGAGAACTTGTCAGGGTTAGCCGTTTCGATCGCCTGCAGGGACGCACGGACCCGCTTGCCAAGGCCGGGCTGAGTAACCGTCGCCAGGATGGCTGACCACGATGCGCGCCGTTCTTGGACGGTGTCGCGGTGGATGAAGGGGATCTCGAACGACTGGTAGTCGCGGTACTCAATCTCGTGGGCCTCCTCGGCGGACAGGCCATCCAAAAGACCTTCGTTGTCCGCCAGGAACTGGGCGTGCTGGTGATCCCAGGTATCAGAAAGGTACTTCCAAAACATCAGGGGGAAGACGACCGAGGAGTACTGCGCTTCGGGCATGGCCACGCGCAACTCGTCGGCGGCGTCCCACAGCCGGCTTTCAATCTCCTGCTGGGTCACTGCCATCAGTCGGGGCTTCCTCGCTTGTCAAGGGGCGTTGGCTGGATAGCCGCAATGCTCCTGCTGCTCGCCTACGTCAATCCCGCCGGCAGGCACGCCTGACTCGCCTCTCGCGGGATGAACACACGCCGGGCAGTTTAGTTCGACCCCTTCGCGGCGCCACCATTGACGCGCTCGCACGCAGGGAACGCTCAAGCAACGGGACCGGGGACGAACTCCCTCGGACGCCGCCATACGCGAGAATCCTGCAGCGGATGCCATCCCGTCGTCTGCCGCCGGCGCGGCGGTTGTCCCCAGCGACGTGCTGCGCGGCAAGGTCTGACCGCGACGCCGCATCCTGCAGGGACGGTGACGACGCCTTGCCGTAGCGGGTGGATTACGCGGCCATCCATCCGGTAAGCGAGGTGCGAGCCACACCCTTCCGCTTTCCGAGAGTGCCGCTGGTGGGCTGGCTTCGCCTGCCCGACAGACGCCGGCTCAGGCGATCGCGTCGTCAATGAGACCGTACGGAGGCTGATCGGCCCGCCCTGAGTAGCGCACGACGATGTCATTCTCGGCGCCGGAGGGCGGTGCATTGTCGACGATGATGATCTGGGCGCCGCCGCCAGGACCCGTAAGCCAGGTGTGTAGGTGCTTGTAGAAGTCGGCGATCGTGACGGTGTCCGCGAACTCGGCATCGCGTTCGCCGGTTTGTCCGAGGTTCTTTTGAGGGCTGTCCAGGAGAAGGAAGCCCGGGTGGTAACCGCCTGCCTCCCAAGAGACCTCGAAGATTGCCAGGATCCATGCGAGGGAGATCAGCGTCCGTCCTCCGGAGGACGCCTGCGTGTACCGGAGATCGCGCACCCACGGGACGAGGTCTTCCTTCAGGTGAGCGCCGCTCAGTTTGGGGTATCGCCAGTCTGCGAGGATCGCGGCGAACCGGTCGCTGATGCTGCGGATGATGGCGGCACGGTCAGTTTGGTCCTGACCCGTGGTGGCGAGTTCCTCCCGTAGACCTTTGATCGAGGTTTCGAGACGGAGCACGTTGTCGGCCCGTCGTTCCAAACTGGTGATCATCTGCAGGCCGGTCGCGGCGAACTGCGCCGCTCCGGTGGCGTCTTGTCGCCTGCGAGCGAGTGCGTCACGTTCGGCGAGATATGGGCTGATCGCCCGCTGGGTGGCGTGATCGACCTCGGCTGCGGCTTCCTGTTCGGCGAGGCGAGCGGCGTCGGCGTGGGGCCGCAATCGTCGCACCTCGGCGTCCAGGTCCTCTACGAAGCGGGTGAGCTCCGTCAGGCGAGTCTTGGTAGCGCGCAACTCCTTGCTGACGTCGAACGGAGCCAGAAGGCTCTCCTCGTCCAGCAAGGTGCCATTTCCACTAGTGCCGGCGGCATCAGAACCGTTGACGGCGCCGTTACGCTCCGGCATCGCAGGAGCCACGTCGCCCAAGGTCAACGCACCGGTTGCCCCCGCGACCGGGTGATGGCAGAGAGCGCATGATCCATCCTCGACCTCGATGGTCCGTCCGAGATCAGTTAAGCAGGCTGGGCAGACCTTGATCTGAAGTGGATCGAAGAGCCGGTGCGCTTCCGTAAGCATGGTCAACTTGGCTACGTCCGCTGCGTACTGCGCTCGGAGCGGAACCATTCGGCGAAGTTGTGTCTCGCGATCGCGAAGAACTGCAGCCGCACGGCGTGCCTCATTCGCTGCTGCTTGATGCCGCTGGCGCTGTGCCTCCGCAAAGCCGGCCGCGGCGGCCACCCGCTGGTCGATCGCTTCCTGTGCCCTGGTAACAGCGGCCAAGTCCTCTGCTGCTTGATCCCGGGCGATTTCCAGCTCCATGCGGCCGCCGAGTCCCTGCTCCTCGACGATCTGCTGAGCCGCTTCGTATGCCACTCGGGCTCGAGACAGCCGCTTTTCTAAGTCGTTGATGCGCTGGCCGAGGTCCACGGCGCGATCGTCATGGACGTCGAACACCACGTCGACGACCTGGCGCAGTTTGAGGTTCTTCATGTGCTGGTTCTCGAACAGCAAAGATTTGCTGGCCACGCGCTCATTGGGTAGAAAACACAGGCCCATGAGATCTCGGAAACTGAGCGGGTCTGTGCCAGAGTTCGCCTGCGTCGGTGCTTCCTTGAGTTGGACGCCTTCTAGCTTGCAGTGCATCAACAGGAAGGAACTGAGACTGTCGGGGCTGCCGGGCGGCTTGATCGGCCGGCGTTCAACCGGGGGCCTTGTGTTGTCGTCGAGCATGCCGGGGCGGATGAAGACGTGGGCGGACTGGTCGCCGAGTCCCCGTTCGATGACGTGCGGGGCTCCCGAGAGTTCCACCTCGACGAAGGCATGCAGAACCTTCGCGATCACCTCGGGGTGGCGGGGGTAGTCGTTCGCGCCCAGGCAGTAGTCGACGAACTCCAAGACCGTCGATTTTCCCGTGCTGAAGGCGCCGGCGATGACAGATAGCGAGTTCAGGTCGCCGGTATCGCGGTCGACGAAGGAGACCTCGTAGTGGCGCTCAGGCCCGACGAGCCGGAGCCGGCGCACGCGAATACCTCGCCGACTAGGCGGCAGGACGGCAGGGCTCGCGGGCGAGGTCATTCGGACCCCCCTTCACCGAGGCCCTCAGCGTCGTCCAACTCGCTGGGTTCGACGAACAGATCGGCCAGGTCGATTTGCTGCGGCCCTGAGGACTGCCGGGTCCATTCGGTCACTCTTTCTCGCAGCGGACCGGGCCGGACGCGCTTCAGCCTCCGCACGACGATGGTCGCGGCGGTGGTGTACGAACGTGCGTACATGGCAGTGAATCGCGTCGCCATGACGACACCGGCCTCGGTCGGCCGGTAGAGGACATGGCCACGAGGGGCGACGGCGGTCGCCAGGCCGTAGGCGAGCAGGAGCGCCAGGTCGTGTTTGAGTCGCTCACGCCGGGTGGCGAACCGCTGCGCAGGGCTGGCGTATGACAACGCCCGGTCATCGAAGCCGGCCATGATCAGCTCAAACCGGTCCGGGTCATCATCACTCGAGGCCATGAGCAGCGGGTTCGCGGCGATGAAGTCGTACGCGCCGAGCCGTTCCAATTCCACACCGTCCGGGTGAAATTGGGCTGCCACATGAAGGAGAAGCACAAGTTGAGCGAGCCGGAACACCGTGTCGTTCTCGGGAACCGCCACAGGCGACCGGTTCTTCGCATCCACGGAGGCGGAAGGTGCGGTCATGTGAGCACCTCGGCCGACTCGGCGTCGGCAGCGCGAGGCACCGGCACCGCAGTCTTTACCGGCTGATCGCCGCGATGCGTCGAAGCCACCTCTTCCCAATGAGGCACCCAACCTGCACGGCTGTCCTCAACGATGCGGTGCATCATTCCGCAGCGATGCACCGGCGTCGATCGCAGATCCGACGGCCAAGCTTCGCCCATACCGCGAATCTGCTTCATGACTGACGCGTGCAAACCCGGCAACTTGGTAGCTGCGGGATGCAGCTCGGACACCTCGTTGAACGTCGCCTCCCAGATGCCGTGGACGGTCGCGTCTGCCTCCACAAGGGCAGCAACCTCACCAGGAACATCTTTGTCAACGATCTCGCGGGCCAGCAGCTCTGCGTTGAAAAACTCCAGTTTGGCCGAGCTGACCTGCTGATAATCTGCCTCGCGAAGTTGCCGGACGAACAACGTGGTTTCCAGTTCCGTCAACGTGTCCGGATCAACCTTGACGATTCCCGGCCGGTCCAGCTTTGCATGCGCGGCGGGCCGATAGGGGTCGTAATAGTGACGTCGGACGTCAGCGGCGTCCGGCGAGATCAGGCGCTGCCGCAGCTCGCCCTCGTGCCACAACTCGATCTCAACGTCGAAATCGGACTCCGACTTCTTCTTCCAGGTAGACCACCACTTGTCCATAGGCGCATCCATGCTCGCCGGCACACACAAGATCCACCTTCGTACCCGATGGCCGTGCTTCGCTGCGGCCTTCATAGCGGACGCGAAGGAATCACGGATCTGATCCTGTTGGGCGACGGTCACCACGGGCATGAAGTACTTCGCCTGCCAGATCACAATCTGACCAGCCAGGTCGCCCACCACCACGTCGATGCCCCAGTCACCCGGGTTCGCCGCGATCAGCCGCGCGCCCTGATACCAGGCGCCCACCAACTCGCGAAGCATCTGCTCGAAGTCGTCGCGCGCGCCGGCGAGGTTCGCTGCTCGGATCTCGTGCGCGCGGAAGTTGATCGGCGGCTCCCCTGCCGGCACGGCCACCGGACTCACCGACACAAGACCCCCTTCGACGCCATCGCAGACAGCATTTCAAAGCCGACAGCGCAGCGCAATCAAAGGGTCACAGGACGAGACGCGCGCGAACCCTCCTCCACGCCTTCTTCACCCCGGGCACCAAGGCGCCACGCCGACGCCGCAAGCGTGGGTCAACAATGCTTGGCGGCGAAGGGGCGGAGGCGAGGTTGACTAGGTTTGCCGCGTTCAGAGCGCGGGCAGCCACGTTGGGCCGTTCCGGCGGGCTTATCGCGCGCGAGTGTGGCGTCTCGGACGTTATGACCTCGTCTCGCCGGGGCGCCGGATGCCGGCTTTCGCCACGGATGGACGCCAGTCCAACCCGCTACCAGCCCAGCAGCGGTCGTAACCGGCTTCGATCTCGGACTTGAGCTCGTCAAGATGGGCGTAGAACGCTTGCTGAGCCTGGCTGAGGCCTTTGCCCTTCATCTGCTCCCTCAAGTCATCGAGCCTCTTCTGGACTTGCCGCAGCGCGATGCCGGCGGCCGCACTGAACCCGTCCTCGAATCCTTCGTCACCGCGGGCGCTCTCCCTCTCTTGAACTGCGTCGCGGACGGTGTCCATGAGAAACTGGCCTGCTCTCCGGGTCAGCCCTGCACGTGCCTCCGTACACAGGAATCCGATCCGGGTCAGCACGCGTTGCGCCTCCATGGTCGTGAAGGTTGTGCGGTCCCAACCAGTGACGTGCGCGAGGACCTGCTTGGGCGGGAACATCTGCCCGTTGACCTCGACCATGTGCTTCTGAATCAGTTCAGGATTCTCACCCATCATGCGGGCCTCCACCTCCTGCTGTGTGAGGTCGAAGTCCCGGCCACCTACCTTCATCTGCACCCCTTCGTCCGCTTACTGTAACTTACTATAAGTGACAGTAAGTTACCCCCCGTTCCGCTCGTCATGCGCAAGAGAGCGACGGATGGGCCGGGAATTGGGCGCAGAAGCGGATTTTCAACCCTGACGTTTCTGTCCAGTCAAGCGGGCCCAGATATCCCAGCCGCCAGTGTTGCGGGATTAGGCGACAGGCGTTCGCTGCCACGTCCCGGGGCGAGCGCGCGCAGGAAGGAGATGGTGCGGGCGGTGCCGACTCTGGGTCCGCGGGTCGTGGCGACGTCGTTTAGGCGGCCCTTGTGGATTCTCGGCTGAACCTGAGCAGTGGAACGTCGTACAGCTCAGGTGCTTTCCGGCGGTGCAAGGCGGGGTTGAGGACTTCGACGATGACCATCTCGGTGAGGAACTGCACGGTAGCGTCGAGCAAGTGGCTGGTGTATCCCGTGGCGCCGAGTTCCTTGAGCCCGACCGCGACGTGAATATGTGGTGCAATCTGGCCGGTGGTGTCGTCCCAGGCGATGGTGCCGCCACCGAGCGCTTCGACGTTGGCCAGTTGGACCTTTGACCAGACTGGCGCGTGCGGGTCATCAAGGCGTTGGCAGGTACCAACGAGGTCGACGGCGGCGAAGCCGGCGATGAAGACCGGAATGTATCCGGACCGGATGCCGTGCTCATGGCAGGCCTGCCGGACTGCGGTGTAGAAGTCGTCGCCGTGTTCGAGTACGACGACGACGGTGCGGCCGACCTCGACCTGGCTGCTACGCATCCCTACAGACTCTCCTACTCACGGTGTGGTTGCCGGTGTGGCCAAGGCCAGGTGTTAGCTTGAGTCAGGCCGCTCGCGGCGGCGAAGGCAGCTGCGATCTGCTCGCGATTGGCCCCGGCGGCCAGCGCCAGGTGCAGCAGGATGCGGGCTTTGTAGGGGTGTAGCAGGCCGCAACCGATCAGGCCACGCCCGAGCAGGTCACGTTCGGAGCCAGGGAAGCCGTAGGTGCTGGCCAGCGTCGCCTCTGCGCCGGTCCGCGACGCCAGCACGACAGGTATGCGACCGGCGGCATCCGTCAGGACGGGCAGCCAGCTCTCGGGAACGTGTCCGACTCCGAAACCGGCGACGACCAGGCCGTCGACCTCGCCCGCGAGCGCTTGAATGGCTTTGCCGCTGTCGCCGAGAGTTGCCGTGTATAGAACCACCGATGGCGCTGTCGGCGGCGGCTGTGACGCCGGGAGGACCTGCCTGCCGGCGCGCAGTCGGTTGACCATATGAGCTCGGCTCTCGATCACGTAGCCGAGTGGGCCTCCGTCAGGTGAGGCGAACGTCGCAGTGCTGGTCGCATGGGTCTTGCGGACCCGGCGCGCCGCGTGGATCTCATCGGCCAGGACAACCAGGCAGCCTGCTTCCCGGGCTGCGGGACTGGCGGCGACCTGGACGGCGGCAAGCAAGTTCGCCGGTCCATCGGCGCCGGCGAGGGTCGGGTTGCGCATAGCCCCGGTCACGACGATCGGCTGCGAGTGTGGGTGGAGCAGGTCGAGTGCGTAGGCCGTCTCCTCGATGGTGTCCGTTCCCTGAGTAACCACGACACCGGACACGCCTGCGTCGCACTCCTTCGCGATGAGGTTTGCCAGAGCGGTCAGGTCGTCCATGGTCAACGAGGCGCCCGGTCGGGTCCGGAACGTCAGGGCATCGATCTCGACGCCAAGCCCAGCCAGCGTCGGAACGGCCTCGAGTAACTGCCGGGCGCTCAGCGTCGGCGCGACGCCGCCGGCTGCCGTGGAGGTCATCGCGATGGTGCCGCCGAGGCCGATCACGAGAACGCGTGGGACGTGTCTGCCGGTGTGCGCAGCCAATGGTGCTGGGCCTTCCTGACGGTGGAGGGCTGACGGGGAGAGCCTAGTTGCCCGATCCCGCCGTGTCGGCGAGGAACCGGCAGGCGCGGTCGAACCCGGCCAGCGACAGCAGCCGGCTGCGGGGCTGCGCGATCCCGGCGCGACCGCAGGTGGCCAGTTCGGTGCACCGGACGACTAGCCACGTCCAGTCCAGGCCGAGATAGTCGGCCAGGACCTGCAGCCGTCGCTCAGGCGTCGCCCCGGGACACACGGAATGGTGGATCGCATGGCCTGCGGCGTCGGCAAATCCACGAAGGGTGGTCCGGTCATCTACGACGTCGACATACCAGACACCGTCGGCGCCGATCCAGGTCGCGGTTATCGCGCGACGATCGTTGTCGTACACGAATCCTGGCGTGGCGGCCAGTTCCGACGCGTCAGTGACGGTGGCGCGTATGCCGTAGGACTCCATCAGGGCGGCCGCGAGCAGTAGCAGTGCACGCTCGCTAGACGCGGATTCGGCGACGGCCGACCGCGGTACGCAGAACGCGCGTACGAGCTGTTCGCCGGGGCCTGCTCTGCCTGAGGTGTCTTGCAGATACTGGTTCTTGTGGGTGAACAGCAGCCAGCTGGCTGCCTCTTCGCCGCGCTGCTCCCGGGTCCAGAACACCGGCGGGCCGGTCAGGTCTGAGGTGTGCCGGCGAATGTGGTCGGCGCAGAACATCGACCCCAGCCACATCAAGCTGGCCGGGCTGGCATCGACGGCCACGTCGCGGCTTGCCGCGGACCGGTCCATCGCTGCGTATCCCGCAATGTCGTGCACGCTCGCCGTGAGAACGGCATCGTCGTTCAGCAGGGCATCGTCGAAGGCCGCAACTGCCCACAGCAGGGCCAAGGCCAACTCATCCAAGCGGTAGGCCCGCGGGATCGGCAGCCTGGCCTCGCCGGCCGCACCTCGTAGACGCCGTCGCGCGTGTCGGCTGTCCAACACGAAGGCTCCGGAATCGGGCTCGCCGACCTGGCCAACCACCAGCGCCCTGCTGGAACGCCGGATGAACGGGTCCTCGGCGTAGTTCTCGGGCACCCGCGTCATCACCTGCTCGCTGAGTACCGCGGGATGCAGCTGTACCGGAATGGCTAAACCCGATAGGAAGCGCCCGGCCGGAGTGAGAAGGAACGTATCCGTGGTCTCGCCAACGTCGCCGCCGCGATTAGCTGCTTGGCTCGGCCCGCTGCAGAACAGGTCCATTGGCTGACCGCTGCGGAGTAGGGCTGGATAGCTCGTCGTTTGGGGCCGCACCAGACTCTGGGCCTGCAAGGCAGGTCGTTGCTGGCAGCCGCCGTCGTGCGTAACGCTCGTCGTACAAGATCGCGTGTCCGCCGGCGTGCCGGCTGGGTCGCCTTGCGCTTCTTGATCCGCGCGCGTATTGCGAAAACCGATCTCGGCGTCGGCTGCGACGCCGAAAACCGTGCGAAAGGCCGCTCGCCGCGGCGAGCGGGGAAAGGTGACCACGCCCCGCTCGATCTTCCCGATGTCGGCCGCCGTGATCAGAAAGGCCGGCGCAAGATGAGCGTTCACCGCATCCGCAAGAGCTTCGCGGGTCCCGAACAGCCGGATTCGGGCGCTGCGGAACAACTCGTTGGGTGTGTAGCGCGAGTCCTCCATAGCCCTTCTCCTATTGCATTGGTGCCACGGTTCAGGAGGTGACGCTGCCGTCCACGATAGGCCAATGCGCCGACGCGGCATATCGGGCAAGACCACTGCGAGCCCGACACCGCGGCGGACCTCCGCGACCGCGTTACCCGGGCGCCGGCCGATAGGGGGCCCGTGTCGCGCCCCAGCCAAGCTGCGCCAGCGCCGGCCGATCGACGCAGCCTTGGCTAGCTCTTTGTGAAGCCGAAGCCCCCTACAACCAGAGCGTCGAACAGGGCGCCGCGGATGGCGCGTGGCCGCTGATTGCGCCCACCTCCCGGGCGAATGTGACGTGTTGTCCGCTGAGTCTTCTGTGCGAGTCGTGCCGCTGCGCGCTAGCCTTCCCGGGTTCTCGGAGCAAGAGGGGTAGGCGTACGCGATGAGCGGCGAGGCTGAAGTGAAGTTTCGGGTACTCGACCTTGACGCGCTCATGGCCACGCTTCAGCGTTGCGGCGTGACCCTGTCGGCTCCGGTTCGTCAGGAGGATCAAGCCTATGCTCCCAGCGGGTGGTCGCCCGGCCAGTCTCGGATCGGTGTGACGTTCGCGCGGCTGCGACTGCAAGATGGGGTGTGCCTGTTCACCACCAAGACGCCGGTAGACAACGTCTTGGCGTGTCTTGAGCACGAGACCGTCGTCGATGATCGCGACCAGATGCATCTGGCTGTGCTCGCCATGGGGTATCGCCCGACTGTTCAGGTTGCCAAAACCCGCCGTGTTGGCCGATCCGGTGCCTATGCGTTGTGCGTTGACGAGGTGGATGGGGCAGGCATCTTCCTTGAGGTCGAAGCCATGACAACCGCGGTCGCTGATATGGCAGCGCTCCAAACGGAGTTGGCCGAATGGGTGAAGGGCCTCGACGTACCCCTGGAGCCGGTCGGCGCCACCTACGACCAACTGGTCACGCAGGCAAGGGCGTAGGTGGCTGAAAGGGCGTGAGCCACGGCAGCATCGTTGCCCAGCGCCTTTCGAATTCACCACGTCAGCTCTCGGACAATGATGTCGCGTAGGACGCCCGCGACCTCTGCTGCGGAAGCCAGTCCGATGTTGTGCAGGTGGCTGCGGTAGCCGTGGTCCCGCAATCCGGGGACGAGCCTGCGGTAGGCGTCTGCCTCGCCGATTAGCTCCTCGTGGAATCGGCTGTAGGTGCCCCGTTGTGTGGCTCGTTGTCGGCACAACGTGTCGTCGCCTACGAGAAGAAACGTCAGATCCGGTTTGTTGGCGTCCGCGTTCAGCTGCCAGATCAGTTCGGTCGGCACTCCATCGCGGTATTGCAGGATCAGCGAGGTCGGCAGGTAGCGGTCGCAGACCACGGTCCTTCCGGCCGCCAGCGCCGGGCGGATTTGGGTGGCGAGGTGGTGGTAACGGTCCGCTGTCACCAGGCAGGCCAGGGCAAGTCCGTGGTAGGCGTGGGTTCCGGCGCGTGCGAGCTCACCAACGGGGCCTGTTGATGGCTCGGCCGTGGCCACCACCTCGTGATCGGGGCTGGCCAGGAGCTTCCCAAGTAAATTCACGACTGTCGATTTACCGACGCCGCTGGGTCCGTCGATCACGATGAAGCGCCCGCAGCCGGTGGTCATGCGGCGATCAGCCGTGCGTGTTGTTGCCGTGCAAGGTCCGCGAGATGCCGGCGCACCTCGTGTACGGGCACGTCGCCGAATTGGATGCCGACAGAGAAGTTGAACTCGTCGCGCTGCCGCATGGCTTCGTCGACTCCGTCGCCGGTCAGGTCAACCGCGTCGTAGGCGAGCAGTTGCTGCTCGGTGAAGCGGCCTGTACCCATCAGCCGGCTCCACTCCGGTGTCCCGGGATACGGGCGGAACTCGAACACACTGGAGCGAAACCGCCCGGGCAGATTGTCGGTCAGCTCCCACAGCTCGTGGACCAGTTGGACGGTGTCGTTCAGCTCGGCGGCGGTCTCGCCGGGGAAGCCGAGGATGAAGTAGCCCTTGACGCCGATGCCGCGTTTCGTGAGCCTGCGCACGACGCTGCGGATCATATCGGGGTGGATGCGTTTGTCGATGTACTTCAGCACCCGCGGGCTTCCGGACTCGATGCCTAGAGCCACCTCGCGTAGTCCGTTGGCCACGAGCGCATCCAGGCTCTGGTCACTGGCCCGGTCCAGGATGTTGATCCGGCCGGTGGCGTCCCATACGGCCCATTCTCCGATCCCCTCGGCGGCGAACGCGGTCGTCATGGTGTCGATGACCCGGCGGGCCCCAAGGAAGAGGTCATCGACGAACCGGAACGCCGTCACGCCGTATTGCGAGCGCAGCTCGAGCATCTCCCCGATGATGTTGTCCGGGTGCCGGACTCGGATCTTAACGTCCGGGTTCGCGCTGACCGCGGCGCCGCAGAAGGAACAGTCGTATGGGCAGCCGCGTGCGCCGACCATGTTCGCCTCGATGAGGCCGTCCTCGGCAACGCGTGGGTCCTGGGTCAGGTACCGGCGATCCACGTAGGGCAGTGCGTCGATGTCGGGGGCAAGATGGTGGCTCATGCCGGGTCGGCCGCCGGTGACAGGTTGCCGCAGCACTGGATCAACCCACATGACCCCGGGGAGATCGCCGCGCCGTCGGTGGTCGCGGAGCAATTCGACGACGCGGGTCTCGCCTTCGCCCAGGACCAGTGCCTGGCAATGGCGCATGCGCGAGTCGGTGAGGATTTGCGCTGGCATGGCCTTGGCGTGGTGGCCGCCCAGCATCAGCTTGATGTCGGGGTTCAGGCCTGCGGCAATCTCGGCGCTCATCTCGTAGGTGGGTGCGAGCAGGTTGAGACCAACCCAGCGGGGAGCTAGGGCGTTGACCATCGCGATCGTGTTCTCGATGGGGATGCCGTGCGCTTCGGCGTCCAAGACGCCGACGTTGAAGCCCTGCGTCGCTGCGTAGGTAGCCAGGTATCCCATGCCGAGCACCGGCAGGGTGAAGTCGTTCAGTCGTGGCCGTTCGGCGTAGTCCCGAAGCGGCGCGTTGACGAAAAGCAAGTCGGTTTCACGGGCGCGGTCGAGGCCGGCCACGGGGCTGCTGTGCTCGGGCATGGTTATCTCCCCAGGCGAGGGTGAGCAGGGTGAGGTCGGAAAGGCGGTCGCCGGCGAGGTCCCGCCATACGGAGCCGAAGGCGGCCTCGTCGCTGGGCCACTCGATGTCGGGCGCCGCTCTGCGAGCCCACGTCCGGACAGCGAGGTCGGTGTACGGGTAGAGGGAAAAGTCACCGGTGAAGTCGGCGACCGCCGCGCCGGCGGTCCATGGCCCGATCCGGGGTACCGCCTGCAGAGCCGCGACCAGGTCCGAACCCTGCATCGCGCGCCACTGCGGCCCGTGGGCGAGGTACGCCGCCGCGGCAGCCTGAAGCGCCGGACGTTTGAAAGCCATACCTGCCTCGTCGAACGCCTCGCGGGCGAGACCTGCGACTTTCTCCGCGTCAGGAAAGAGGAAGCCTGACCCGGCGGCCGAGATCAGCGATTCACCATGCAGTTGACAGAACAGCTGGTACATGTCCCGAGCCTGTCCGGCACGGACGACCTGACGGATCACCGCGGTCCCGATCGCATCCCACAAGTCCGCGTTCCGCACACGCCGAACCTGACCAAGACGCTCGAGCGCTTCGCCAAGTACCGAGTCTGACGCGATGCCAGCACTTGCGCGTCGATCAACCGCCGGACCAGGCTTCGCTCCCGCGTCAGTCACGGCCCCATACGACAGGCCACCCGTCTGGGCCTCCCACCGCAACCACACCGCAGCTCGGTCCACACGCATGAACCGGAGCGCGCCGGCCGGCACCGCCGTCCAACCCGGGTGTTCCTGCACCAGCATCGTCCTGTCCTCCACCGCTGTCTCTCAGCTACTGACGCAATAGTCAACGCAACAGGGTCTCCTCTCGTTGGTCGACCGCTGACACGGGGTATATCTGCGTCCATCGCTAGCCGAGTTCGTCACCCGATCCGAACGATGTGCCGCATCGAGAAGGACAGTTGGCGACTCGGCGACTCCCGTGACCTTGCCTTCAGTTCGTTCGCCTGGCCACGCAACTGGGGGTGAAGAAGCACCGCCTCGACGGTGGTTGCAGCCCGCCTTGCACTCCACAGTCCGGCAGTCCAGACCGCTGAGGAACGCCAAGTTGCCGGGAATCGAGCGAGAATTTACCGAGAAGAATGGGCTCAACCAGGAAGTTCTTCCGTGCGAAGCACAGGGGAACCCCTGAGCCGATGTGAGACTAAAAGCCCACGAGGAAACCGGTGTCGGCGGCTGCCGTAGGATCGGAAGATGCCTCCCGCAGACCACGTTGGGATCGAGATCGGTACCGCTACTCTGGCCGCAGCCGCCATCGATCCGATTTGCAGACTGTATGACGAGGTGTTCTCGCAGCCTCCGTTCTTCTGGCGAAGCGATGAGTCCCAACTTCACCGGGAACGGCTAGAGCGGCTGCTGAGCGATCCAAGCTTCGGAGTCACGCTGGCGCGGCGAGACGGTCGCCTGGTCGGTTTCGCGTACGGCTTTACCTTGCCTTCGGATTCCAAGCGGTGGGTCTCACTGACCGAGCCGGTGCCCGCCGAACTCGCGGCCGAGTGGCCGGGGCGAACGTTCGTTCTGTTCGACTTCGCCGTAGAGGTCCCAAGTCGCGGCCAAAGCATCGGGAAGCGTCTGCACGATGGCCTGCTTGGCTCGCGGCACGAGGAGCGCGCCACGCTTACCGTCCAGCCGACGGCCCTCGAAACAAAGGCCCGTTACGAGCGCTGGAAGTGGCGAATGGTTGGCCAGATCGATGGCGGCCCAACGGGCGCAGCGCCTCTGTTTGATGTGTACGTCAGGCCGTCGTTGATCGACCTGCGACCGTCAGTCACATGATTCCGTAGTCGACCAGTTTTTCGCCTAGGTGTGCTACCGCGGAGTGCTGACGCCACGGCGCCAGCTCCGTCCAACCTTGGCGCAATCGCTGCGTGAGCCGTGGCGACCGGTTGTGGGCCGCAAGTCTTGCCGCGTCGCCGATGGTCTTAGCTGCCCGATCCACGTCGGGCCTGGGAGATCGGGTAAGGCACGTCCCGAGATAAAGTGACGTCAAGGCAAGATTCCGGACGAACGAGGAATCGATCGCAGTGAGAGCCTTTTCGGCTTCGGAGACGCCGCGGTCGTCCTGGCCGAGGTACAAGTGACATGCCGCCTTGGTACTGGCCAGCTGACCACGGCTGTAGAAGTAGACGTGCGATTGGTCAGGCGGCATTCCGGCTTGCGGGTGAGTGAGGCTGTTGCTTGCTTGCTCGATGGCGTTGAGCGCGGATTTCTCCTGTTGGTCAAGTGCGTACGCGCGAGCGGCTACATCCCACGCATATGCCTTTAGGCCGTCGTCGTCGGTCTGTGTTGCCCATCCGATTGCCGCAAGAGCGTGATCGATACCGGTTCGTGGCTGACCACGCCAAGTTGCGAGATGGCTAAGGTTGCAGAGTACGAAAGCGCCCAGCTCCGTGTCGTGTGCACGGTGGGCAGCTGTTCGGGCGGTCTCATAGTGGTCTGCTGCTGCTTCGTAATTTCCCAAGTCAAACGAGAGCCAGCCAGCGAACCGGGATAGATTCGCGTAGAGAGACAGTAGCCGGTCCTTCGCCCGCCCCTCCGCGCCAGGCATCAGGGTGAGCACCAGCCGAATCTGAGCGAGGGTGGTGTCGAGCGCCGCCTGCGGACCGAGCGTGTCGTCCTGGCGCATGCAACGCCAAAGTACGGCTTCGATGTGAGCGATGGTGTCGTCGTCTACGCGATGCGGGTTTGCGATGGCCTGAGTCACTCGGTCGGCCGCATCTAAGTCGAGTCCTTCGAGTACCGGCGCGGCAGCGGCCGCGGCGGCCGCGGAACTCAGCCAGTAAAGGACATCCCGACGGTTCATCTTCCGTGCCCAGTCTATAAGCTGCGAGACCAAGGAATGGTAATCGGCCTCTCGCGAAAGGGACGCACCCGCTCGCGCAACGAAAGAGTCAACCCGAGCGAGCCAGTCAAATTCGGGGTCGGGCACAGTAGCCGACACAAAGGCGGTCGGTGGCGGAGGAAGGCGTGAAGGCTCAAGATCGGCGCTTGCACCCATCCCTCGCAAGCTGTGTTCCGTTTCCGCGATCGGTTCCTGTGTACGGGAGTCGTAGAGCCCAATTTCCGCGTCCGTATCAGCATGGAGCTCCATACGTAGCGCGGCACGCCTGGGCGGGCGAGGGTAGGTGACCACCCCTCGTTCGATCAGTCCGATGTCGCTTGCGGCTAGTTGGTACGCCTTCGACAGGTGAAGGTTGGCCGCGTCCGCCAGAGCCTGACGGCTGCCATGCCAGCGAATGCGAGCATTCTTGAAGGCAGCGTTGGGCGTGTAACGCTTCACCACGTCGACCCCCAGATCATTCTCATCGCGTCGAGGATGGTCGTCTAAGGCCAACCAACGATAGGCGCTTCTACGCCGGCTGACCAAGCGCGACCGGTCGAATCTCAGCTTCACTTTTGCGGGCATGACCCCTCCGCTGTTGAAGGGTCGGTTGGTGGAGGCTGACAGCCGAAGGGCTACCAGCCTCGACCGAGCGCCCGTGACTGCCGGAACTAGCGGTCGAAGTCTCCGTCCTTCGCACCACCGACGAATGCGTCGAACTCCGAGTTCGTGAAGATCAGAGTTCCGGCGTCGGGTCGCTTGGAGTTGCGGACCGCCACGCCGCCCTCGTCGAGGTAGCAGACCTCGACGCAGTCTGACCCGCCGCCGGATCGGTTCGACTTGAACCACTGACCCCGGGGACGGGGCGTACCTGGGGTCGCAGCTGCGTTGTTCATCTGGTCATCTCCTACTCAAGCAGTCCTCGGCCGCTGCGGTGAGGACATCAATGGACTCGGCGGGACCGAGCGCGGCCTGCCGAAGCTCGGTGGTGAGATCGTCATAGAGGGCCACCTTGTCCCGGTCATGCAGAAGCAGGTCATCCACGTTCGTGTCGACGACCACGACGACCGGGTCGCCCGGGTCCTCGAAGCTGTAGCGGGTGTACGCCGACCGGGCCTGAAGGTGCCGGCCGGATTCGGCGTCGAACGGCAGCACCCGTACCGTCACCGACCGCCGGTTCAGGGCTTGGCCGATGAGGTACTCCAGCTGGTCGTGCATGACCTGCGCCGGCGCCCCTGACCGACGGACCAGCACCGCCTCATCGAGGATGACCTCGAGCCGAGTCGCATCAGGTCCGGACAGGATCGCCTGTCGCTGCCTACGCGCCTCCAGCATTCGCGCAGTGGAAAACCGGCGCGTGTTGGCCGCCCGGTCCGCCTGGGCACGAACCGTGGCGAACTCCGGCGTCTGGAGAAGGCCGGGGATCAGGAACGGGTGGAACTGGAAGATCGTCGCAGCTCCGGACTCGAGATCGGCTGTGCGCGCCTGGCGTGGTCCCATTTCGTCGTCGTACCGTTCCCACCATCCAGGCGCAGCGGAGCCCTGCGCCAGGCACATGATCGCGTCGAACCGTGTCGCGGGCACCGCAAGGTGACTGAGAATAGTTTTGGTGACGTCGGGCGCGACGCGCCGGTTACCGGTCTCGATGTGACTGATTCTCTGCCGCTGAATGCCCGTCTCGTTGGATAGCCGTTCGCTCGTATAGCCGGCGTCCTGTCGGATGCTCAGCATCTCCTCGGCGAGTCTGACTCTGCATACGTAGGGGCTACGCTTCACCACGTTACCTCCGATACTCGCCCCGACGTGTGACTTCTTTCCATACTGGACTGCGATGACGGCATCGTAACTCAACCATTTCCGCCGCGACCTGCGGCAATATCTAGCCCCTCACGCGTTGTGGCTGCTCAGGGGGGTGAATTCTCGGCCGATTCTCTTTTAAATTCTCGTCAAATTCTCGCCGCTCTGCCTTCCGGACCATTCTGCGATGGGTGATCGTGGACACACGCAATCAGACGGTGTCGCCTGCCCTGGCAAACGCACGAGCAAGCGCCGCCCAGTCAAATGAGCTTTGAGGAGGCGCGGACATGTTCTGCGAAGCATGGCGGATAGACGCAGGGCACTGGGCGATTGCGCAGGCGGCCGTAGCGTCTTTTCTCGAATAGGCGGCCCGCCAACAGACTGCCCGGCCGCGGTGGCTGCGACCGGCATGCGTTGCCGCGGTCGGGTTCCAACGCATTGATTCATCTAGCGAATGCGGGAGGGGTGACGCCAATGATGTCCGGGAATGCGTGTCGCGGATCTCGTGGCGTGACCCCCGCCCGGTCAAGAGCCACGTCGGCACGCTCTCATAGGTCCGCCGACGGCCGGCAGGCTGCCGTCGGCCGAAGCCGTGCTGGGCAGGGCTGGCGACCTGTCCACCCGATCGCCTCGAAGAAGGGCGGAAGACTATGACCGAGACAGGTCCGTTCCTTCCCGGCTCACCAGACGTTGCGGTTCCCTCGCAGACGCGGTGCAACGTTCCCTGGACGCGTCAGACCGTTCGGCACCAACCAGACTTCGCAGGGACCGCCGACGTGGGCGCTGCCCTGCTCACACTGTCTGATGGCGTTCTCGACGATGTTGATCCGGTCACGGCCGCCGCGAACGACGAGCTGATTGTGGCCGCTTTCGGTTTTCTGCGACTGAGGCGAGGCGACAGCGAGACGCAGCTGCTGTGGGGGCGATACGCGTACGCCGCATCGTGTCTGCTGTACGGGGCTGGCCATTCTCTGTCGATAGAGGCCAGCTGTCTGCTGCAACACATCCTCGCTGAGCAGGGCCTGACCTTCGATGCCCTGCATCTGTGCCGGCTGCGGCTGGCTGTCCTTAGCCGCCGCGGGTTGCAGGACGAGGTGTGGTCGACGCGGCTTTCCTTGGCGAACGCGTTGCACGCAGATGGGCAATGCGTGCAGGCCCGACGCGAGATCAGCACGGTGCGACGAAGGTCGGCGCGCTTCGTTGCTGGTCGGCAACACGCGGTACGCGTGTTGCTGAGCGAGGCGACGATCCTGGCCGGCTGCGGCCGTACCGGGCAAGCCGTCCGGCTCCTTCAGGCCCGCGCCGAGACATTGCGCGGGCTTGGGGACTTCGGCCGTCACGCCGCGGCCCGCTGGTTCGCCGTTGCCGAACACACACACCCGAGGGTCTGTGAGGACGCCGCCGCCGGACATACCGCCGTGAACCGCGAGCACGACGACCGCACACGCTTCTGGCAGTCGCAATTGACCGGCGTCACCAGCCAACCCGCAGCGACGGACTAGGGCAATGGACGACATCAACAGCCTCAACACCGGTATCCCGCACCCGGCGCGCCGTTACAACTATTGGCTGGGCGGCAAGGACAACTTCGAGGCCGACCGGGTGTCCGGCGTCCAAATCGCCCAAGCGATCCCCTGGATTCCCACGGCGGCACGGGCGAATCGCGCGTTCCTGAGTCGCGCGGTCAGATTCCTTGTCCGTAAGGCCGGCGTGCGGCAATTCCTCGATATCGGCACGGGCATTCCCGCACCGGGCAACACCCACGAGGTTGCCCAGAGCATCGATCCGCGCGCCCGGGTGGTTTATGTCGACAACGATCCGCTGGTCATGAGCCATCTGCGGGCTCTCGCGACCGGCACGCCTGAAGGCAAGACCGGCTACATCCACTCCGACCTGCTCGACCCGGACGAGATCCTGAGGGAAATCGGCGCAACCCTCGACCTCAGCCAGCCGGTCGCGGTCCTGCTGGTAGCTGTTCTGCATTTCCTCACCGATGACGACGCCGTCCACGCCGCCGTCGGCAAGCTGGTGGCCGCGATGCCCCCCGGCAGTTATCTGATCATCTCGCATGCCGCCTTAGACCTGGTCAGCGACGTCGAACGCGAAGCGCTGGAGAAACTCACCGGCCCCGACGGCGGCAACGGGCCATTCAAGCTGCGCGCCGGCACAGAGATCGCGGCGTTCACCGACGGCATGAAGCTGGTCGAGCCCGGCCTGGTCCCGATCCAGATATGGCGGCCCGAGCCCGACTCGCCATTCGGCCCCGACGAGCAGATCGGCATGTACGGCGTCGTCGCACAGAAGCCGAGCTAGCCCTGCATCAGATCGAGTCCCGCGTCTGTACGCCGACGAATCCCTTACCTCAACAAGGATCCGACACATGACCCCGCATCACAGACCGACTGTCCACAGTGGATCTTTAGCGCCGTCGCGGAGCAGGCTGCTTACGAGCGTTGTTCCGGCGTCGGAGCCAGGATGTGCCGGGCTTGCGGCGCGGACGGAGGCATCATGGCGGTGACGGTGGCTGATTCGCTGTGGCTCGCGGCGCACGACAACGTCAAAGACAAGCCCCGTATCGGCGAATGGCCGCTGGGTATCGGGCTCGGGGCCGGCCTGCTGGCCGAGCTGATCGGCGACGGGCATCTCGAGCTGCGTGACGGCGAGTTCTTCCGCACAATGCAGCCGCCAACCACCGACATGGCCCTGGGCCCGCTGCTGGCGACGATCGTGGAGGAAGAACAGTCCCAGGCACCGCCACAACCGGCAGCGACCCGGCCATGGCAAGAACCCAGCAGACAGCGACCAGGTCCAGCCGCCGACACCCCAGGCTGGCCGTACCCGAGCACGGCCGACCGGAACCTGCACCCACTGCGCGCCAGCTACCCTCCCATGCCTCAATCAGCGGCGCCCGCTTTCGGGCTGCCGCCGGACCCGCAGACCCGTCACCGGCAGCCCGGTCACCGGCTCGCTGATTGGCTCGCCTACCTGGCTTACGACCGGCGCGCTGAGCAGCTGGTAGCCGCCCGGCTCGCTCGGCACGGCCTGGTCACCCAGGTCGAGAAGCGACGACTGATCGGCGCCCCGACAATCCGGCACACGCCGTACAACTCGGTGGTCGCCGGCACCCCCGCCAGTGCGATCACTATCGCGGTGCAACGCCGAGAACCGCTCGACGCCGACCAGCTGCTGCTCGCTGGGCTGTTCCTCGCCACCGGCCTGCACCACCACGCGCTGGCCACCCTGACGCTGGAGCAACGGTCCACCCTCGAAGCCCAGCTCGCCGAGTCTCTGCCCGCCGTCTTCCGCGAGCTCCTGCGGGCCGCGGACATCGCCGTCGGCGAAGCCGCCCTCCGCAAACGCTAGGCCTCACCGGCACCACCGCACTGCCTTGCCCCTCACCCCTTCTGGTAGGAGGAAATCCACGGTGTCCGCACTATCCGCCCCGGCGCCTCGGCGCAGCGTGTCCAGCACGCTGGCCGGCGACCGGCTCGGCGCCTTCGCGATCGGCACAGCGATCGCCTCGTCAGTCGCGCCGTTGACTGTCGTCGCCCTGGTCGTCAGCAGCGCCCTGGCTGTCACCGGGCTGCTCGGTGTCCCGATCGCCCTGCTCGCCGTCGCCGCCATCCTGATGATCTTCGTCGTCGGGTATCTCGCCATGGCCCGCCACATCCCGAACGCGGGAGCCTTCTACGCCTACGTCGCGCACGGCCTCGGACGGCCGTTCGGCGTCGGCACCGCCTGGCTCGCCCTGGCCACCTACAACTGCTTCCAGCTGTGCTGCTACGGCGGCCTCGGCGCCGCGATCGCCGCCCCCCTGGCCAAGCAATGGTTCGGCCTGGACCTGCCCTGGTACGTGTGGGCGTACGCCGCCTTGATCCTGGTCGCGTTCCTGGGCGCCAACGACGTCAAACTGTCGGAGAGAGTCCTGGTCGTCCTGGTCGTCGCCGAGACCCTCCTCGTGCTGGCCTACAGCGTCGCTATCACCCTCACCCCCGGCTTCAGCTTCCACTTCGCAGGCGACGCGCTGTCGCTGCACAACCTGTGGGGCCCGGCCGCCGGGACACTGATCGTGATCGGGATGACCGCGTTCGCCGGGGTCGAGCAATCCGCGGTCTACATCGAGGAGTCGAAGAACCCGAAACGGACCATCCCCACCGCCACCTACGCCACCATCGCCACGATCGCCGCGGTGTACGTCTTCGCCGCGCTGGTCCAGATCTGCGCCGGCGGCCCGGCGATCATCGACCGGGCTGGTAAAGAGGGCCCCGACCTGTTCTTCAACCTGGCCGCCGTCCAGCTCGGCCACACTGCCGTCGACGTCGGCCACGTGCTGCTGGGCACCAGCCTGATCGCGGCGCTGCTCGCCTTCCACAACGCCGTCGCCCGCTACGCCTTCGCCCTTGGCCGCGAAGGCGTCCTGCCCCGTGCGCTGGGCCGCACCACCCTCAACGGCGCCCCCCGCAACGCTTCACTTACCCAAACCATCTTCGCGTTCTGCGTCCTCACGACGTATGCGATTGCCGGCTGGGACCCGCTGGTCCAACTGTTCTACTGGGGCAGCACGTCCGGCGGCCTCGGCGTGCTGTTCCTGATCACCCTGACCAGCATCGCCGTCATCTTCTACTTCGCGCGCGGCAGCCGCGGAGAGAGCCTGTGGCACCGGCTGATCGCCCCGGGCGTAGCCTCGCTGATCCTGCTCGGCGTCAGCTACCTCGCGGTCACCAACCTGGGCACCCTCTTCGGCGTCGACCCAGGGACCGGCCCCGCCCGCGTCGTGCCCATCGCTGCCCTGCTCATCTTCGTCGCCGGTATCGCCTGGGGCTTGATTCTCTACCGGGCCCGGCCCGCCGTGTACCAGGGCATCGGCCGCGGTACCCGCAGCGCCACCGCCGCTTCCGGCCTGTCTGCCGTCCTCGCCGGAGGGAACGCCTGATGACCCTCCAGACGACACCAGACCTGCGCATCGCCACTCGCGCTGACATCGACGACGTCGCCAGACTGGTCGCTGACGCGTTCGACCACCTCGACGTCATTCATTGGCTGGTCTCTGACCCCGACCGCCGAAAGCCGATCTCCCGTGACTGGTACAGGCTCTACGTCGAGCACGCGATCGGCGGTGCCGGGCAAGTTGTCACCACCAGCGACGGTCTGGGCGCCGCGGTCTGGTTCGACCGCACCGGTGAGATCAGCGACCCGGACGACTACGCCAAACGGCTCGCCGAACTCGCCGGCGACCACCTTCCCAGGTTCCTTCACCTCGACCAGCAAATGGAAGCCCACCACCCCGCGGACCCGCATTGGCATCTGCTGTTTCTAGCCGTTCATCCCAGCCGGTGGAGCCAGGGCTACGGCAGCGCACTGATGGATTACACCCACGCCCGGCTCGACGCCGACAGGCTCGCGGCCTACCTGGAGGCCACCAGCCCGCAGAACCGGCGGCTGTACCGGCGGCACGGGTACACCGACATGACCCCGCCGGCCATCGACGTCACCGACACCATCCCCCTCTTCCGGATGTGGCGCCCGCCCGCACCTGACCAGAGTCCCCTGAGCTGATCCCGCCCGGAAACCCGAGCACCCGGCCACAGCGCTGCTCGAGCGCTTTCCGGCCGGTGATTCGAGGTGGTGTGCCGGACCCGCCAGCGCTCCCCCGACGCCCACGGCCGGTACACCACCTCACCCCCGGCAGCACCCAACCCCAGCAAATCCCATCTGGTCACTCGACGACGAAAGCGTGCCTCACGATGACGACCCTCATGGCGGCCACCCACTGCGGGACACCCGATGGCCACCGGACGGTCGCCGCACGCTCTCGCCGTCCGGCCCCGTCACCCCGCGCGCGTGGCCGGGGTGACGCGGTGGTGCGGGGCGGCGTCGTATTGCCGTCCCGCGGGTCGGGTGCACGATCTAGGTTCGCGGCCGCGGATCGTGCACCCGGCACCACCAGCTGCCTGCAGCCCGGCCGCGACGTGACACTGCCGAAGCACGGGCACGGCCGCTGCCGGTCGTTCAGCGCTCAGTTCATCGAGCGTGACTTCCCGCCTCGCCGACGCCAACACCGCCGGTTCCGTCGTCTCGAGCGGTATGCCGGCAGCGGGAATATCGACATACGGCCGTTCCGCATCGTCCTCCCGCCCCGAGGACCGCGGAACAGCCGATCGCTGTCGTGCACGTTCGTTGTGCGCGGCAGCAGCCGCGCCCGCCCACGATCCGCCACGCGGCGGGCGCGCACCGCCGGGTACGCAACGACGAACAGCGACGACGGCCGTTGCGTACCCGGCGCCCACCACCGCACCGGCTCGCGCCGGCCTGGCCGTCCCAGCCGGGCGCGAGGGCACGCGCGATGACCCCCACTGCACCGCTTCCTCCGTCGCCGGCTGTCGCGCCGGTGGTCCTGGCCTTGCGACAGGCCGCCCGCCGGGAGCCGGCTGCCGCTGCGGCCCGGATCGCGCAGCTCCTTGCCCGGAAACCGGCCGCGGACCCAGGAGTCGGCGCGGACTTGCACGTGCTGCTCGCCGAGGTACTGCACCAGTGCGACGAGCACGCCGCCGCCCTCGACGCTGCCGCGATGGCCGCCGAGATCGCCGGCGGCATCACCCCTCTGGATTGGCGACGGTTATTCACGGCGCTACTGGTCGGCGCAGACCTGACGATCTGCACCGGGGACCGGGCCGCGCTCGACGCCTGCGCCAGCGCCAGGAATGCGCTGACCTACCTCCCTCTGCCCGACCCTGAATCGTCGGTGGTCATCACCGGGTTACACGCGGTTGCTGTCTACCACCACGCCAGCCCCGGCCAAGGCGAGCAAGAGCTACAAGCGCTGCGCGCCTCTGTCACCTCTGGAGGCCTCCACGACCAGATGGTCACCGCCGCGCTCGCCGCAATGCGCGCTGAACCCGGCCACCATCACCGACGTGACGGTGCGCCGATGCCCGTACCGGGCGGCATGCTGCAACCACGGCTGGACTTGACCACGATCGGCTGGCTCGCCGACCGCGTCCCCCTCTCGCATCCGCATGACCCGCCGCAGCGCCCGTGACCGGCCATCGCAAGAACCCTCCGCCATGCCGCGCGCGCACCAGCCGCCCAAATAGGGCGCATACCCCCCGCATATCGAATCCGGACGCCCACGCTCACCAACGAGGCGCAATCAGACCGAACACGCCACACCCGTACCCCGCCCAACGACGACACACGGACACAGCCCTCGCCCGCGCACGTCGGCGAAAGCCCCGACCGCCCCAGGCCCACACCATCCTCCGAACTGCCCGCACCCTCTCCTCCGACAGCCATCAAGGAACCAAGAGTGACCAGCACAACCGAACGCCCGATCCCCAGATCGCACCACACCCAACCGCCTATGGCAGCCTTCGCCGGACCGGACCAGCCGCGACGGATCCCCGCCGACCAGCGACCGTGGCTCCGCGCCGCCGTCGCCCAGCACTACACGACCGGGACATCCATCCGCGACATCGCCACCGAACTAGGCCGCTCAGAAGGCTTTATCCGCAACCTGCTCGACGAAGCCCACGTCCAGCGCCGCCCCGCCGGCCGGCGACCACGCTCCTCCGCCGCCGGCACACCGGCCAACCAACCCCATCGGACCAGAACACCAGATCACCCTCACCTCCCCGCCGCGCCACCAGCCACCTGTGAAACATGCCTGATGCCCGCCGACCTCGATCTGCACCTGCGACCCGCCGGCAGCTGGGACAACCACCACATCGTCGACGTCCTCACCAGCGCCGTCGCCGCCACCAGCATCGCCCGATGGATTCTGCCCACCGCGCAGACCCGAGCCCGATACCTGCAACGACGCCTCACCCAGCTGATCACCAGCCGCATCGCAGCCGGCAAGGTCCGCGTCGCCGAACACGACGGACAAATCATCGGCGCCATCGCCTGGACCACCTGCACCGAAACCGGCCCTACTCGCCAGGACCACGGACACGCGCTGCTGCTGGACACCGCCGCCGACGGACACCGCACCCGACAACTACGCACCCGGCTCAACCAGCGGCACCCGACCCGCCCGCACCACCACCTGCTGGCCATCGGCGTCCACCCCGCCCGCCGACGCCAAGGAATCGGAAAACTCCTCCTGCACGACTGGCACCGCCAGCTGCCCACCGACCCCGCACCGGTGTTCCTGCTCGCCCCGGATCTCCTGTTCGGCCTGGCCAGCAGCGCCGGGTACCACACCCTCGGCCACCCGATATCCGCAATGATCAGCGCCCCGCCGCTGTACGTGATGTGGCGACCGACAAATGGCCCGGCACCCGCACTCTGCGCGGCGGCCGGAACCAGCCCGATGCGGACACCGACAACGCGGGCCGTGACGCCACCAGACACCGGCGACCACCCAGACGCGCGGTCCACCCGCAACACGCCATGTCGGGAGGAGCAATGGCAACCGCCCGCCTGACCGTCAAGTCTGCCCACCAGGGCGACCCCGACGCTGCCAGGCAGCAGTCGCACTCGGCGGCGACCCCCGCCGTACACGTCGTCTCCGTGATCGGCAGCATGCAACCGCAATCCACCAGTCGAGCACTGGCATGTGCCATCGTCGACGCCCTCACCGCGGGCCGGTGGGTTCACGCCCATACCCACGACATCATCGACCTCAGCCAGCCCTGCGCCACGTCAGCTGGCCAACCCGCTTTTTTCGAGCTCCACCGCCGGGCACGCACCGCCGACCTACTCGTCGTCGCTACCCCCACCTATCACGGCACCTACTCCGGCCTACTGAAAGCCTTCCTCGACCCACTGCATCCCGGCGCCCTTGTCCAGACCACCGCCGTCATCGCTGTCATCGATCCAGCCGGCAGAGGCCACAGCGCCACCGCCACTCTGCTCGTAAAAATCCTGACCAGCGTCGGCGCTCGCCTTCCCACCCGCCCACTGGTCGTCAACGGCCCAGGAGGCCCCAGAGCGCGAGCCAGCCGCTGGGCCGCCACCCACGGAACGGCGATATGCGCCGCCCTCAGCGGCGGGACAACACCGTGAGTCACCACCCCGATCGTGACCCAAGAACCGCCGCGGACCTCGCCGCCCTCGACAAATTACTCGGCCTCCGACCGCCACCCCGACCGGCCCAAGCCGCGACACCAGCGACCAGCTCGGCGCGCGACGACTTGGACACAGCGCTCGCAGCGGCCTGGACCGCCGCCCATGCACGTGCAGCTGAAGAACACCGGATGCGCTGGCACACTCGGTGGGCCCGCCTGCGGCGGCGTTACCTCAGCAATGACCCACGTCCGCCGCTGGTCAAGTACCTGCCACCGGATTGGATGACCTACCTGCTCTGGTACAGCCGGCACGCCAACACGTGGGTACTCGAGTCCCGCGACGCCGATCGCCTGCTCATCATCGACGCCAACACCAAGCTCGGCCCGCGCGAGCTCTACGCCGCGCAGACCTGGGCCTGCACCCGGTGGGCCACGATCTTCGACGACCCCTGCTACACGTGGCTCCCAATCACCGTGACCAGCCGACACGGCTGGACCCCCATGCACAACCCGAACTGGCGCACCAACCCCTTCTACCACGACCTGCACCCACCCCGGGCCATCGACGACTGCTGCATCTAGAACGACGGCATCCCGTCGTGCCGGTCGGTTTCGATCCGCCTTTCCCGACCTGACCACCGCGCACACCGACGCGATCCGCCAAGTACGCCCTAGCACACTCGCACGAGCGCCCTCTCGTCTTCGTTGCCAACGCCGACCATTGGCGACAAGGCCTGTACCACGACCTGCTCACCGTTTCCTCCCTGCGCTCGTGAATGGCTCCTATACGCCAAGTCGTCAGGCATAGAAGGCACATCGATCTCCTCGGTACTGTGTGGACCGCACCGTCACGTGTACGGACAGAGACTCCTGACGAGACGTGACGGGCGCCAGCTACGCACAACGGGGGTGCCAATGAACGCGTCCGACGAAGCAGGCTCTCTACAGCGAGTCCTTGAAGAAATTCTCCTCAGGGACTGGCACCGCCCCATCCTCCAACTCCTCGCGGACGGACCCAAACGGTACGTCGAGATCAAGGCGGAGCTCCTACGGCGATATGACTCGCCGCCTGGCGAGGGCCAGATCAACTCAACACTTCGCCAGCTGCGCGACCTCGGTGTAGCCGCCAAGCAGGATGGTGTGCGAGGACAGTGGAGCGCCACGACGCTGGGTGAAGAAGCCGTAAGCGAGTTGGACTACCTCGATCATCTGATGGCCAGCGATCCGGCGCCGCGGACGGCTGAGTACCTGTCACCAGAGGACTACGCCGCCGGTGCCGCCCGCTTCAATCCATCCGTTCCACACCCGGCTCGCCGCTACAACTACTGGCTGGGTGGCAAGGACAACTTCGCTGCTGATCGCACCTCTGCCGACGAGTTCGAACGGCTCTTCCCCGGCATGCGAGCGGGTGTACGCGCCAACCGCGATCTGCTCGGCCGAGGCGTCAGCTTTCTCGCCGCCGACCTGGGGATCCGGCAGTTCCTCGACATCGGAACCGGCCTGCCGACAGCCGATAACACACACGAGATCGCACAACGGACCTCCGCCGACGCGCGAGTGGTCTATGTCGACAACGACCCGATCGTGCTCAGCCATGCCCGCGCTCTGCTTAGGGGCTCGCCGGAGGGCGAAACCCAATACATCGAAGCCGATCTCCGCGATCCAGGGAGCATCGTGCACAGCACGGTAGTGCGTGACACTCTGGACTTCTCGCAGCCGATTGCCTTACTGCTGGTTGGCGTCCTGCACTTCATCCGCGGCCAAGGAGCAGCGAAGCCGATAGTCCGACGGCTGGTGGATGCGCTGCCACCCGGTAGCGGCCTCTTCGTCACTCATGTCACGAACGACTTCCAGCCGCCAGAGGTCGTTGCACAGCACGAGCATATGCAGCGCCAGGGCCGCTCGGACTTCTGGATGCGCAGCAAGGATGAGGTGACCGACCTCTTTGCCGGCCTAGAGATCGTGCCGCCCGGCATCGTCCCCGTCACCGAATGGCGCCCCACGCCTGATACGCCGAGTCTGGACCTCCGGGTGGTAAATGCCTGGGCTGGTATCGGCCTCAAGCGCACGTAGCCCGAGCGCGCTGGATCCTAGGTCTACGACAGATCACCGCCAGGGTTG
The DNA here is from genome assembly GCF_000379645.1 of Paractinoplanes globisporus DSM 43857. Taxonomy (GTDB): domain Bacteria; phylum Actinomycetota; class Actinomycetes; order Mycobacteriales; family Micromonosporaceae; genus Actinoplanes; species Actinoplanes globisporus. Next base: position 148,395 of record NZ_KB903300.1, on the reverse strand, counting down.
CCCGCAGTGCGGCATGGACAACTCCGTCCAAATATGCGTAGCTGTAAGATGATTCACGTTCGAAGCCACGGTTCGCGATCGATGCCGGGAAGCGCGGACGGCCGGAACGGCAACGAGAAGCGCTAAAGACGCACGGGGGACAGCGAGAGGTGACAGAGCCAGACCAGCAGCCGACGGCTGACGAACGCCGTCATCTCCTCAAGACGGTGCTGAAATACACGTGGTACAAGCCTGTTCTCCAGGCGCTGGGGTCGGGACCTGCTCGGTACGTGGACCTTGCCCGTAACGTCAAGGATCGAGCCGGTAACCCGCCCGTGGAAAGTCAGCTCAACCTGGCCCTCAAGAGCCTCACCGAACTGCAGCTTGCGGAGAAAGAGGATCCGGCCGACGTTCGAGCGAACTGGAAGCTCACAGAGCAAGGGCACGTCACGCTACGGGATCTCGGTTACCTCGAACTCGTCCAGCGTGGCAGACACCGAAACAGCACGCCGCCTGCGGACACCGCATCGATCGACCCCGACATACCGCACCCGGCCCGCCGATACAACTATTGGCTGGGCGGCAAGGACAACTTCCAAGCTGATAGAGAATCGGCCGAGGAGTTCGAGGCCTTGATGCCTGGCTTGCGAGACGGCATCAAGGAAAACCGGGACGTGCTACGCCGTGCGGTGCGCTATCTCGCCGCGCAGGGAGTCCGCCAATTCCTCGACATCGGTACCGGCCTGCCGACCGCTGAGAACACCCATGAGGTGGCGCAGGCCGTAGCGCCGACGAGCAGGGTGGTCTACGTCGACAACGACCCGCTCGTACTCAGTCATGCGCGCGCCCTGATGACCAGCGCGCCGGACGGCAAGACCCAGTACATCGAAGCAGACCTGCGCGAGCCGGATCAGATTCTGCAGAGCGCCGCCGTACACGAAACTCTCGATCTGACACAGCCAGTGGGCGTGCTGCTGGTCGCCGTCTTGCATTTTATCCCCGGCGATGGTGCGGCCAAACCCATCGTTCAGCGCCTTATGCGCGGGGTTGCTCCCGGTAGCTACCTGGTCGTGACACATGGAACGCAGGACTTCGCGCCGGCCCACATCGCAGCAGGTCACGAAGCGATGAGGCGCCAAGGACGCTCCGACATCTGGCCCCGGGGCAGACAAGAGATCACGGACCTGTTCGACGGCCTGGAGCTCGTAGAACCCGGGATCGTCCCGAACACCAAGTGGCGTCCGAGCCCGACCACACCGGATCTGGACCTGCACTTGGTGGCCGGCTGGACCGGCGTGGGATACAAGCGCGGCTGACCTGCGCGCAGCACGGACAGCTCAGGACCGGCTGCATTCGTCGCACGGGTCGAACGCCAGGCTACGCCGGCGGCCGAGAGACACCCTTTGGCCGCCAGTTCGGGCACCTTCTCGGCCGCAGATCGCATCGCCGGTAGTCCCAGGGTAGAAACACCATAGCCGGTACACCGTGCTGTCCCAGCGCACCCAGTAAGCGGCTTGCTGTGCTACCAGTCCACGTCTCGCCGTCGACGAGTGACCCGCGATTATTCGCTGTCGTCATCAGGACCGCAATCAAGCGCACGAGGGGTCCGCCTGCGGAGAGTCCCGCAGAGGACCGGGAGCGACGCTCATGAGCCGAGGCGCGCGCACCAAACGGAGTGAGTCCAATCACACCTAAGCGGAAACGCTTCACCGGCAACGGATCAACTTGATCGTGGAAGGCGAAGCGCCGTATGCGGTAAAACGGATTCGCGCAAGTTGCGAATCATCCACCTGCCTGACGGGGGGTACGTCACGTGTCAAAGGTGTTCGACCAACTCGCTACCCGCGTCCAGCGGGCAAAACCCAGACCGCCCATCAGCCCAGTCCTCACGGCGTCCGAAGAACCACGAATGCGCAAACGACCACGTCGCCATGCGCCGCCTCGTCACGGACCGCGTTAAGCGGGAGGGCGCGGAGGCAGCAGACGGCAGACGGCTTCGAAATCCCCCGGAGATATCGCCGCATACTGAATAGCCTAGTTGTGACGCAACCTTCCCGCGGTTCTGCGAGCAGCAGGCGAGACCATTTCCAATTAGTCACCCGGCTATCCAGGGCGGTGCGCAAACGTCTCACTCACGCCGCCTGACTTCTATCAGCGCGAGTTGCATCACCTTCCACGCAGGCGAGTATCCGTCGGCGTATCCCATGCGTAAACGCATCCATGGCACTAACCCGCACATCTCCTAGACGGCCAACGCCACAACGCGGCACCTGTCTAGCGCCCGGGTCACACCCAGCCCTGTTGGAGGTCGACGACATGACCGTCAGCCCACACTCCCAATCGGCACCGATCCGAGGTCAGCGCACTAACGAGGAACTCGCCAGATGCGTGCGGATGTGGCGCGAACGGCTTAACCCTGACGATATGCCGGAGATCCACGCTCGCAGGGCGCGTCGACCACGGCGCCGACTCGTGAGCCAGACGCAGGTCGCGATGATGATCGGCTGTAGCACCCAATGGTACAGCCAGCTCGAACTCGGCCATCTACAGAACTACTCCGACGATTTCCTGCAACGCGTCGTGCAAGTTCTGAAGTTGGATACCGATGATATGACGTTACTGTTCCTACTGGTAGGCAGAGAACCCCGGAAGATAACAGCTCGCGTCGATCTGCTCGGCCTCGAACGCTTGCTCGACGCCCAGCCATGGCCAGCCTATCTCCGCGACGAGGCATGGGATCTTGTCGGATGCAACAGATATGCTCACGACCTGTTTTCAGGGTGCCGGAGTGGCCGCATTAACGTGATGCAATGGGCCTTAACAAACCCTGACGCTCGCCGATACCTTCATCAATGGGATACGGCATGGGCGCCCTGGTTACTCGCGAAGCTCCGGACCACCCAATTGCGCTACCCGGGCAATAGGCGCATTGGGGAAGTGGTCACTGAGATCCTCGCAGTAAACACAGACGCCAGACGTCTTTGGGCAAGCCCGCTCACTTCCCTGCGACCCATGGTCGCCGAGATCTCACTCAAGCTCCCGTCAGAGTTCAAACCTCACCCTATTCACGTTGTCACGCTGGAGCCTCATCTTGCTCCAGGCCACCGACTGACTGTGCTAATCCCCGCTGTACCAACGGGATGCCAAAACGCGGCGTCGTCCGCAATCCCGGCTCCGGCGAAGAATGGGCTCCATTCAATTCGACGCACCGTGGCCTCACTCAATGACCGTTGAGCGGTGCTGGGTCGCGATGCTTATTGCAGAAGGACCAGCGCGACGGCGAAGTCACGGCGACCGCTGGGCCGCGAGGATTCAGTGATCAGCGGTACAGCGTCTCCGCCTCGCGAGACAGCGGCCGGGCTCGCGAGGCATCGGCCGTTGAGGGGTTTGCTTGCGGCGGTGGCGTGCGTATTGACCGCACAGCGGATCCTGTTGGTAGCGTTGCCGTGGCTGGTGCTCACCAGCACGGGCAGTCCGACGGCAGCCGGGCTGGTCAGCGCCGCGCAGACTGCGCCCGTCTTAATCACCAAGATCTTCGCCGGGCCGCTATTGGATCGCGTCGGGGCAGCCCACATCGCGGTGGCCGGCGACGTGGTCAGCGCCGCAGGGATGGTGTTGCTCGCCAGCATGAGCGCCCCGCCGCTGTGGCTGATCGCAGTCGTCATGGCCGCCGTCGGAGCGACGGACGGGCCATCAGCGGCAGCGAAGACGGCGCTCCTGCCGGAGACGGCCGCAGCGTCTGGGCGCGGCGGCCTCCACCGCAGCATCGGACTGATGACGACCGTCGAACGGGCCGCGACCACCCTGGGCCCGGCCTTGGCGGGCCTACTCGCCGCCGAGCTCGGCGGCCAGCACGCTCTCTTCGCGGCAGCCGCGCTGTTCACCACGGCCTCGCTGCTTATCCGAGTCTCGGCCTTCGACCTGCCGCATAGGCCGACTGCCAGCGGCTATTGGCGTCAGCTCAGCGAGGGCGCCCAGGTGGTCCGGCGTGACCGCACGCTGGTCTGCCTGGCCCTGATGTTCGCGATCACCAACTGGCTCGACCAGGCTCTCCTTATCCTGCTGTTTCCACTCTGGGCCCGAACCCGTGGCCACAGCCCGGCGCTGGTCGGCACAGCGATCAGCGCCGCCGGCGCGACCGCCACGCTCACCGCCCTTGCCACTGCATACATCGGCTACAAGCTCCCACGACGCGCCACCTACCTGTGCGCAGCGACCGTCTCCGGAGCCACCCGGTTCGTCGTACTCGCCGCCGGCTTCCCAGCACCTGCGGTGGTCACGGTGTACGCGATCGCCGGCCTTGGTTCCGGCCTGATGAACCCGCTGCTGGACACCGTTCAGCTGGAGCGGATACCTCCACCAGTACGCGGCCGAGCTCTCACCCTGATCGGAGCTGTCGCCTGGATCGGTATCCCCGCGGGTGCCATCACCGCCGCAGCATTGATCGCAACGTTCGGGCTCACGCTCGCGCTCTGGATCTGCGCAGTCCTCTATCTGGGCGCTACCTTGTTCGCAGGCTGGCAAGTCAGCTGGCATCCATCGTCAGGATGCAAAATCATCTCTGATGACGACGGCGCTGCAACCGCTTAGGTTGCAGGGCATATGCCCAGCTCGGTGGTTCAGCCGCCCGATACCCACGTCCATTCTTTGCCGCCGGAACGCGACATCGCGGCGACATAGATGTCTCGACCTCCCAGGCGCGGCCATCCAGCGCTGCTCGCCGCCGCGGCGTACTGATCGGATCCGGCGGCCACCGTGGTCGACGCCCGCCACGATCGATCCCTCCGGCAACGCGCAGGACGGGCATTACCGCGCACCAGCAGTGACGAACTCGCGCACTAGCTGTCGTGGTTGCGGGCTGAACAAGGCCAATGTGCGTCAGCGCTGCCACGGCGGGACGCGGGTATTGCCTGCCTGAATTCGGTGAACGGCACCCAGCAACGTCCGAGTATGCCGGCGACGGTGCCGGTCTATCTGCGTCCGGACCCTAGGTCTCCCGGACGACGTGTTCACACCGTGGCGGTGACGATCGAGCGCGCGGCAGAGCGCCGCGCGCGGCGGACGCGGCACGGTCCCACCCGGTCCGGCTCGGCGCAAGCCCCACGGCGGCACCGCGGTGGTCCGGGACCTACGTCGCTGTCATCGCCGGGGCTTGCACCGCGCTCGGCCGGGGGTGGGCCGGTTCGTGCCGTCCCACCCGGCGGCGCCTGATGAGCGCGCCACCGGGACTCGCTCGACACGCGGAGGTCCACGTGACCGTCGAAGACGACCCCGTTCATGACGTCCTGGCAGCTCTGTCCTACTACCTCAGCCGCCCCCTTCCGGAGCCTCTGGCCGACCTCGAGCGGTTACACCGTGACCGGCCCGGCGAATCCCCCAGCGACTACCGCGCGCGGGTCCTGCACGCCGCCGGCTCCGGTGACCGCACGTCGGCGCTGCGGGCTCTGGGGCGATCCCTGCGAGAGCGCGCCGACGAGGCGCGCATCTCTCTGCTGATCCGCGGTGACGCGGGCTGGCCTGCCCACGTGGACCTCGACCAGGTGCCGTGCTTGTGGGTCCGCGGCAACCCGGATTTGCACACCACCTTGACTCATTCGGTCACGGTCACCGGCGCTCGGGCAGCCACCGACGAGGGAAAGTTCCTCGCTGCGCAGATCGGGTCCGATCTCGCCGACGCCGGCTTGACCGTCGTTACCGGGTTGTCGGTGGGCATCGACGCCGCCGCGGCCGCCGCTGCGTTCAGCTGCTCGACGGCGCCGGTCCTCGTTGCCGCCGGCGGTCTTGACCAGCACCCCGGCCCCGAACTGCGAAACCTGGCCGGCCGAGCCGTCAAGATGTCCTCGCTGATCAGCCCCTTCCCGCCAGGCTGTGACCGGATCACCCGGCGGTGGAACTACCGCGACACATTGCTCGGCCGACTCAGCGCAGCGACGGTCCTCATCGAGGCCTCAACATCAGCCGGCACCGCGACCGCACACGCTGCGAGCACCTCAGGCCGGCTGGTGTTCGCGGTGCCAGGATCAGGCGCCTCAGCGGCCTGGTCGAGCTGCGCCCAACTGGTCGCCGACGGCATCGCCCAGCCAGTCGCCGGACCGGCCGCTGTGCTAGCTGCGCTACGAGCCGCGGCCGGGCACGGCCCCGTTGCGATGCTCGGCGCGTTCGGCGAAATCGCCAGCACGGGCAACAGCGGCATGCGCCAGCGGCCGGCCGAGCCGGCGTCGTGAACAACTGCGACGTGCGCTCCCGCACTCGGCGCCAGTCTGCCAGCAGTTCCGCGACAGCCGGCAGCGGTGGGTCCGCCGCCGCGACGGCGGCTTTGACCGCGGCCGCTATGTTCTGGCTGTCCTGCACGAAGCGCCCGCGAAAGAGTATTGCCTCGCACACCACTACGCCGGATCGTACCCTTCCCTATTAAATCTGCGTGTCGATGCAGCACGCGCAGAGGATGGTCATGCCTGGTTGGCGGGTGTTTTGGGTGCCACAAGAGCACGTGGGCAGCGGTGTCCGGCGAGCGGTTCTGGACGGGTGGGGAGACCTTCCGCAGCGGGAGGCGGTCGCGGGCATACGTGCTGGTGACCCGATCTTCCTCTCGCCTGATTGTCGCGTTGATCCACTGCTTGGTTCGTATGTCCGATCGAGGACGTTCCGCCGGTACACGACGGAGACGAAGCGGAACTACGCCACGGACCTCGTGCTGTTGCTGACGTTCTTGCGGCGCCGTGGGCGTGGGTGGACCGAGGCGCGATCGCGTGATCTGACCGACTTCGAGGACTGGCGCCGGTTCGCCGAGGCGAATCCGAAGCGGATCGGTGGGTCGAAGTGGGATCGGGAGCAGGCGGCGTTCTACTCGCTCTATAAGTGGGCGAAGGACAACGGGCACGTGGGTAGCATCCCGGTGTCGACGGTGCAGAGCCGGGATTATCACGGCAGCCTCGTGACGACGCCGACGCGATCGAAGGACTCGAGGCCGGCGAACGTGCATTGGCTGACGCCGCGGACCTGGCGGCGCTGGATCGATGTGGGGCTGCGCGGGCACACCGCGGCCGGGGTGGTCGAGCCGGGGTGGACCGGCCGTACCGAGGATCGCAACGTCGCGTTCGTGCGTCTGCTGGTCTCGTCCGGCCTGCGGCGGGCCGAGGGCGGTTCACTGCTGACCTTCGAGGTTCCGCAGCGGCGGTTGGAGGGTGGCCGCTACTACCGGGGGCAGGTCGCGGCTCAGGTGACGCGGGGCAAGAGGATGCGGACGTTCTACATCGCTTCCGAGGCGGTCGGTGAGGTCGAGGTTTACGTCGAGTCGTCTCGGGCGCTGGCGGTGCGGCAGGCCCAGCGTTTGGGCCGCTACGAGCATCTGGCGGGCATGCGGCTGGTCGACGAGGTCACGCGGGGGCTGAAACCGAAGATCCGCTGGCATGACCGGCTGGGCGTCGAAGGCGAGCGGGAGCTGAACCTGCTGACGGCCGGCGAACGCGCGTTGCTGTTCACCGAGGGGCGACGGGGCCCGGAGCCATTGTGGTTGTGGTTGAACGAGCAGGGACTTCCTTTGGGTATCCACTCCTGGGACGGGGTGTTCCGGGAGGCGAACCAGCGGTGCGCGCGGGTGTTGACGCCGCCGGCGTGGCTGGGCATGGACCCGCATCGGGTGTTCGCCCCGTATGCCACACCGCACTCGGCGCGGCATTCGTTCGCGCTGTACATGCTGGTCGTCCTGGAGCGGCTCACGGATCTGCGGTATGGGCTGAGCCCGGAGGAACGCCGAGACTTCCGGCTGCTCTACGGTGATCCGTGGTTTCTGGTTCAGACCTTGCTCGGGCACGCCTCGCGGGACACGACCGTCCGGCATTACCTGGCCCCGGTCGCCGACCTGCAGCTGCGATCGATGCTGGATGCGATCGACGTCCCGGCGCGGGCACCGATGCCAGAGCTGGACGACACGTTCGCGCGGATCGCCCGCGAGTCCGAGGGGATTCAGGACTTCGGCGACGAGATCACACCGCCGGGAGCCGGGGCATGAACGGCCGCGGGATCAGGGCGTCGCCACCTCCGGCCGATCACGCAGCGCCGGAGGTGGCGTCGGAGAACGGGCTGCTCGTCCATCACCACAACCGGCGCGGCATGGTTCGGTCCTATGACTTTTCCAGGTTGCCGGTTGCCGAGCCGATGCAGCGGTCATTGGCGGTCCTGTTCGCGGCCCGCTGTGTTCCGCACCGCTGGTCGGTGCACGCCAGCTCGCAGGGCCATTGGTATTGGGTGAAGGCGTTCGCCGAGCTGGTGGCGACGGTGGAGCAGCCGCCGGCTGACCTGGACGAGCTAACTGCCGCGCACGTCAAGAGGTGGCGGCTCGGCGCCGGGAGCGCGGCCGGCTATCGGGCGGTCGCCCAGCTGCTGCGCCAGGACCCGCGGTTGCGGTCGGGGCCTGCGGCCGATGAGCTGGGCCGCAGGATCGCCTTGCCGGCCTCCAAGGTCCAGTCGTACGCGCAGGTGGACTTCGACCAGGTGAAGCTGGCCGCGCAACGAGATTTCCGAGCTGCGTTGCAGCGGATCCGCCGCAACGCCGCGTATCTGCAGCGGTGGCGGGCCGGGGCGTTCGATCCTGGCAGCCGCGAGTATGTGATCGGCGAGGCACTGGACTTGTTGGCCAGGACCGGCGATCTACCGCGGACTCACAACCCAGTGAAGGACGGAACGATCCTCGGCCGGTACCGCAGCGCCCTGGGCGGCTGCGGCTACGACGTGACGTGGAAGCGGCTGTTCCTGTCGTCGCGGGAGGCGGTGTCATTGGGGGTGTTACTGATGGCGACCTTCGGCTGGAACCTTTCGGTGATCGACACAGCCGAGGTCCCGCGGGCACTGCCGGACCAGGGCACGGACGGGCATCCGGTCTACCGGATCCCGGTGGAGAAGTTCCGGCGGGGACCGCGGCTGCATTTCGAGACCAGGAACGTCGCCGACGACGGCGCAGCCTCCAAGGGACGATTGATCACCGAGGCACTGGATGCTACCCGCTACGCCCGGGCGGTGGTTGAGGAGTTGACCCCGGGTACGGATCTTCTCGTGGTCTGGCGTGCTGCCAAGCGTGGGCAGCCTCGGCGTGAGCTCGATCGGCATCCGCCGGTCGGGAAGTTCCGGTTCGGCATCGACAGTCAGACCGCCACGAAGTGGGGCCGCGGCTTCGGGCTGGACGGGTCGCCGTTCCAGCGGGGACGCCGCACCGTGCTGGTTGTCGACCGGCGGGAACCGGCCCAGCACAGCCAGGACACCCACGACCGCAACTACGCCCTGGTCGACAAGCGGGTCCAGGCCGAGGCGATCGCGGTCGTCGCCGCCGGCGCCGATGAGGCCGTCGAGAAGGCCCGCACGGCGATCCTGGAGGCGCAGCTGGTGGCCGGACCGCTCGCGGGTGACGTGCCCACCGCGATCGCGGACTGCCAGGACATGACGGCCAGCCCTCTCCCGACCGCCGATGGCCGCTGCGCAGCGTCGTTCCTGATGTGCCTGGGCTGCCAGAACGCACACATTCACCCTGGCCACCATCCGCGGCTCGCCTACCTGCACCAGGCGCTGGGCGGACTACGCTCGGCGTTGCCGGCCGCGACCTGGCAGGCCGACTGGGCGGACAGCTACACCCGCCTGGAAGATCTCAAAGGCAAGGTCGGAGCGACAGTCTGGAACACTGCCCTGACTCGTATGACCGAAGCCGACCGGGACACCGTCGGGCTGCTGCTGACCGGAGACCTGGACGCGTGACCGCCGTCGCCGAACCCGACCCCTATCTGCTCCCGCTACCGGGCCCGGAGACGCCGGTCATCCGCGATGATCTGATCGTCGGCGCGAGCCACCGCGGCAACGCTCGCTTCAGCGACCCGCGATGGCCCCTGGACCTGCTGTCGGGCAACCCGAGCGGCGCACGCACGTCCATCCTCTGGACCAAGTGCCCGGCGGTGTTCGAGTCCGAGCTTCGGCTGGCCGCCTGGAACATGATCAACGGGCAGCTGCGGCCGAGTTTCGTCAAACGTAAGCAGCGCGGGGCGATGCGGCAGCGGGTAAGCGCCGGCCACCTCTACGGCACCGTCCTTACTTGGATGGATCTGGCGTCGTGGCTGGCCACGCAAGGCATCAGCACGCTCGCCGCCTGCAACCCGGACGTGTTGGACGCCTACGCGCGGCACCTTGCCGACTCCGGCGCCAGCCGGGGCAAGCTCGAGAAGGCCACGGCAGCGATGACGCGCCTATGGGCATTCGACCAGCTCAGCGCCCGGCCGTGCGGGATCGGGCGACCCCGGTGGGAAGACATCGGGGTCGACGACTACCTGCCGGCCGCCACCCCCGGCGGCGAGAACGCCACCGAGCCTCTGGCGGAGGCCACGATGGGACCGCTGCTGCTCTGGGCGATGCGCGTGGTCGACGACTTCGCTGATGACATCCTCGCCGCCTCGGCGGAGTATCGGCGCCTGATGGCCGCCGCGGCCAGCACACCCGCCACGCCGCAAGGGCTGCAAGCGGTGTGGGACTTCCTGGTTCCGCGCGTCGAGGCCGGGCTGCCGCTACCTGCCATCGCCATGAGCGGCACGATGCGAGTGGCCAGGCACTACATCGCCGACAGCGTCGGCGCGCAGGTCCGCCAGGTCGACCAGGTCCTGGAGACGCTGCTGCAGAAACGTCAGCGGGGAAAGACCATGCGCAGGCCCAAACGGGGGCCGTTCACTCTCAACCTGACCGGGCGGTGTCCGCTGGACGCGCCGATCAGAGGACGAATCTCTGGCCAGCCCTGGCGCCCAGCCATCGACATTGACGAAGCTCACACGCTGCTACGGCATCTGGGCACCGCGGCGTTCATCGTGGTGTCGTACCTGACCGGCATGCGTCCCGGAGAGGTCCTCGGACTGCGGACCGGCTGCTGCCCCGATCCCGATCCGGACGCTGGATCGGGACACCACCTGATCCGCGGCAACGAATACAAGGCCGCGCTGGACGAGGACGGCAACCACCTATCGACCGGGATCGAACGAGGCGTCCCGTGGGTCGCGATCACGCCGGTGGTTAACGCGATCCGGGTCCTGGAACGCATCGTGCCGCACGGGGCTCTGCTGTTCGACGCCGCGGCACATAGCTCCTCCGAGCTGCGGTCACCAGCCGCGGGAGCGATCAGGAACTCGACTCTTCACGACCGAATAGAGTCGTTCGTGGCCTGGGCGAACGAGTTCGCCGCAGCGCACGCGCTCGATCATGAGGTCATCCCGCTCGACCCGCACGGGCCCATCGGGACCAGGCGCTTCCGCCGCACGCTGGCCTGGCACATCGCCCGCCGGCCGGGCGGGCTTGTCGCTTTGGCCGTCCAATACGGGCACCTGCGCACCGCTGTCTCCGGCGCGTACGCCTCCCGAGGCCGCGGCGGCATCGACGACCTACTGGACGTGGAAACCATCCGCGCTGTCGCCGACACGGTCGCCGACTTGGGCGAGCATCTCCAAGCCGGCGGCGGGGTATCGGGTCCCGCGGCCCGTCACGCCATCAAGACCGCTGTATCCGGACCGGCCTTCGCTGGCGCCATCATCAACGCCACCACTGCACGCCGCCTGGCCGCGAACCAGGACATCATGCTTTACGAGAACCCCAACGCGTTCCTTCTCTGCCGGTTCCGCCGCGAGCAGGCCCTCTGCCAACGCGACGGCATCAGCGACGCGCCGCGACTGGACCAGTGTCGCCCGGAGTGCGGAAACGTGGTTCGCACCGACCACCACGCCAGCCAACTGCAAAAACGAGCAGACCTCCTAGAATTGCGCGGCGCCCACGCACCGGGCCCGATCGGCGACCGTCTCCGCGGCAACGCCGCCAAGCTCCGATCCTTCGCCGAGCACCACGACCACACCCGCATCACCCTGCAGGAACCCGCGCAATGAGCGATATTCCAGATGAACGAGCCCGTATCCGCGAGGCCATGCAACGCATCCTCGACGGAACCCCGCACAACTCCACCGGGGCACTGACGATCGTCGCTCTCGCTCACGAGGCCGGCGTGCCCCGCAACGCGCTCACACAGCGGCATCCCGACCTCCGCAACGAGTTCTACGAGCAGGTGAAAAAACGCGGGGCAACGCCCGACGTCGAGGTCCGCCTGCGGGCGCAGATCGCCAAGCTGAAGAAGACCGCCGCGAACAAGGACAAGGAACTGACCCAGCTACGCTCCGACGTCCCCGAACTCGTCCGCGTCATCAACCAGCTCACCGCAGAGAACGCCGAACTTCGCGAGGCGTTGAAGATGCCGCCGGCCAATATCGTCCCCCTGCGGCCACGGCGGCCATGAGGCCACGGAGGGGTCAGTCGCTGAATACGCAACCATCGCACCGGCCCGACGCCGCTGCGCTTTTCGGCAGCCAGGCGACCAGGTCCACTCTGGCGACCGCACTATTTCCGATCGCGTTCGTCCGCGACCACCCTCCGGGTCATTCGTCGGGTTCGCTGAATACCGTCGATAAGCTGGGCGTTCGACTGGAGGCTAGCCATTCCGACAAGCAGGCCTTCCACGAGCGGCTGCCCACTTATCCAGATGAGCGCAGCAGAAATAGCGGACAATGCTATCGCGGGAATTAGTTGTCCGATGCCAATTCGACTTGCCGTAGACCGCATGGCGGCAAGGCGAGCCTTAAAGATCGTTCGAGGTGCTTGCCGGTGTGGTGGTTCGCGCATAGCTCAAGGCTATGAGCGAGGCACTCGCTCGGCTAATGACACGTGTGCATATTTGAGGCCTGTCGTCGGTGTTCACGGCTTGCTATGCTCCGCAGTAAAGCCCTACCGGGCAGGGAGCGTCTCATGTCGAGTGCTACCAGCCGAACCCGCGACAATCTGGCGCAGGTCATCCGCGCCGACCGTTTGCGTCGCGGCCTGACCCAACAACAGTTCGCCGCTCTGATCGGCGTCAGCCAACCCGAGGTAGCCCGCTGGGAGTCCGGACGGATCCGCGAGATCAGCGTCCATACCCGAGAGCTGCTGGCCGACGCGGGAATCGACCGGGCTCTTCTCGGAATCCACGGGTACAGTTTTGAAAAGATTAGCGCGGACTTGCAAGCCGTTCGGGAAATAACCAACAAGGTAGGCAACCTTCGACTTGCCCTAGCTGTGCTCGATCCGCCGCTGGCGTGGCTAGAGAGCAGATGGCACTCATCGGCCTATCAGGCCGGTCAGGCCGAGACCGAATTGATGGCGGGAATGTCGCTTGCCAAAGCTGTCATCCTGACACTGATCTCCATTGACACCAACACGGCCACGCCCTTTCTAGAGCTAGCCGAGTTTGCGTACCACCGCATTCACGACGACGTGCGTCGGTGGGACGGTTTATCGGAGACTCTAATTCTCGGCGGCAATCAGAATCGCAAGCGCGGACGGCTGGAGGACGCGGCCGGCGACCTGGCGAAGGCGGCGGAGTTCGCCGGGCAGGCAAACTTCAACGTCCGCCAAGCGGAGGCACTCGGCCTGCAAGCGTACGTCCGCGCGGAGCTGGGCGACCGAAGAACCTGCCTCCGAATCATCGAAGCCGGTCAGGTCGCTTTCGACCGACCAACCGACGCACGGTCGTCCACAAACGCGGGCGGGTTCAACCTCGCCTCATTCGAGGAGATCCGGCTACGCTGCGAACTACTCGCGGGCAGCACCGCCGACTGTGTACGAGCTGCCCGTCAAGTCATGCTGCCCAACGGCATGACTAGCCCATGGCAGATATTTTATGCGAATACCGCAGGTGGTCTATTGGCCCGAATCCGCGATCCCGGATGTCTGCACTGGTTTGAATTGGCATTGAACGCGGCAATCGCGCACTCTCTACCGGAACAGCTGATGCGTACGGCCCACTTCCTAGCCGCGGTTCCCGGACGGGAGAGTGAGCAGCTCACAGAACGCGCGAACCTTGCCTTCGACGAAATGACGAAAGGATGACTGCGTCCGTGCCATCAGGAGAGCTTGCTGTGGTCCTCCCGTTCTACCCTCATGCCGGCACCGGTGCGGCGGTCGACCAGTTGCATGACGCCGTCGACAAGGCGCGGGAGATTGGCGCGCTGTGTGTCGTCGTGGAGGACGGCTGCGCGTTACTTGACGGAACCGGTGATTATTACCTGCACACCCGTCTAACCTCGAACTCCGGAAAGATCGCGGCTACCCGGGCCGGGATCGAAGTGTTACGCCGTGCCGGATTCCAGGGATTCGTCGGCGTTTGCGACTGGGACGAGGAGCAGGACATTCGCGATCTTGCCGCACTGCACCATCACAGCCGATACCGGAAATGTAACGTTGTTATCGGCGATCGATACGGTTTTCACCCCGCCGAGACCTGGCCGCCGCACCGACACGCCGTCAACTATGTTCAACGATGCGTCGCCAAGACGCTCGGCTTCGATGCCCACGACCTGGTCAGCGGCCTTGTCGGATGCCGGTGGGAGTTCGCCCTCAAGTTTCTGAAGAGCTCCCGCGCGGAGCGGCTCGCGGTCGGCTTCGACTGGGCTGTGCTTGCCTTCCTTGGTGGTTACGATCTACAGCAAATCCCGGTTCGGGCGCCAATGCGCAGCGCCTCGACGGACGCCATCAAGCTAGCCGACACCTTCGCGATCATCGCGCGATATGGGAATGAACTCGCAAAGGCCGGTCGCAGCAGTCTGGTGACCTTCGTGGAAGCCCTGGCCTTTCAACTCCGCGCCGGCCGGGCGGAGTTCGACGTCCCAGTCGGCTTGATCGGAGGTGATCGGCGCTGCACAGCCCGCCGCCTGGGCGATGCCTACTCATGGAGCCTCGATGAGCCACTCCTGTAAGCCTCAGAGTATCGAGGTCACCTACCCGGGCGGAGTCCCCAGGTCCTATTTGATGGCCTTACGCCCTATCGGCGTACGACGTGCAGTGGCTCCGGCAAGACTTTCGTGGCGAAAGATCAATTGGTAGGCAACTGGGCCGAAGATGGGTGCTTACACGCCCGTCGAGCCGGGTTCAGCCGCTTCGGATCTGCCCACGAAGATCTTGCCAGAGCCACCGGAACCCGTACGCCGACAGATGCACGCGGTATCCGTTCCAAGGCATGATGGCACTATGACGCGTCGGCGGCGTTTCTGGGTCGTCTTCGGCGTTGTCGTCGTCGCCTTCGTCCTGACAACGACGGTGAGCGTACGAGCCACCCTGAGCACTGCCGGCACGCTGTGGGGTGTGATCAGCGCGCTGGTCGCTTTCGGTTCCACGGTGACCGGCATGAAGCTGCTCAAGCCCGCCGGTGCGCCGCCGGACGGCGCGGATCTCGAGGGTGCACTTGTGGCTGACGTGAGCCGTCAACTACACGAGGAGGAGCGCCGGCAACGGTTGAACGACCCGTGGCCGATACCGGTGCACCTGACACCGGCGGATGCGGCAATCACCGACCACTGGCAGGTGATCCGGGCGGGAGACGGTGACTGCACCCCGCTGCCGCTCACCGGGGACCTCTCGCAGATCGACACCCTGTTCTCCGCCGTGCCGTCCGGGCGGATGGTGCTGATCGGCCCGGCCGGCTGCGGGAAAACCGTCGCTGCGCGCAGGCTCGCGGTGCTGCGCGCGGACACCTGGCAAGCCGGCCGTCCGGTACCCGTGTTGCTGTCTCTGGCGGCGTGGAACGTCACCCGGCAGCCGCTGCGGCACTGGCTGGTACAGCAGGTCGCCGACGATCACCCGGCGGTGCCGCAGGCCAGGGCCGTGGCCCGCACACTGTTGGAAGCCGGCCGGCTGCTGGTGATCCTGGACGGTTTCGACGAGTTGCTGCCGCAGGCCCGCCGGCGCGCCCTGTCCGAGATTAACCGGAACCTGTCGGTTACGCAGCTGCTGGTGGTCACCAGCCGCGCCGACGAGTACACCGCGGAGGTCACCGCCAGCGACGTGTTGACGGCGGCTGCCGTGCTGCGGCTCCAGCCGGTGCCTTTGACGACCGCATTCACTTTCCTGCAGGAGGCCGGTCCGCCGGTAACCGCGGCACGGTGGCGGGACGTGCAGGCGCGGATCACCGAGCAGGATCCGCTCGCCCTGGTGCTACGGACGCCGCTGTTCGTGACCATGGCCCGCGGCTTGTACGACACCGCCGCGGCTGATCCAGCCGATCTCCTCGACCGGGCCCGGTTACCCGATCGTGCCTCGCTCGAGCGGGCCCTGCTCGACCAGTACGTGGATCAGGCCGCTCGCCGCATCGCAGCAGGCAGCGGGGCCGGCGTCTCGACGCGGCAGGTAGCCAGGGTGCACCGGCATCTGCGGACGCTAGCCGCCCTGGTGCGTACCGGCCGCTCCGGGGATCTCAGTTGGTGGCAGACACCCCGGCTGGTGCCCGCCACGGCGGTCGCCGCCCCGATCTGCGCAGTGCTCGCCGTCCTGGGCGCGGTCAGTTGCGCGGTGGTGCTCGGCGGCCGCTGGCAGGTGCCCTGCACCGCGCTGTTCGGCACCCTGACCGGCATCGTCGTGCTGGTGATGGCCGGGGCCGTCGTCCTTCCCCCGCGGCCACCCGACGGCGCCCGACACATCGGGACGCCGCGCTGGGTGCGAGACCTTCCAGCGCCCGCCCTTGTCGCCGGGGCCGGCGCTGTAAGTCTCCTGGCTGCTGCCGCCGGTGGGGTTGTCGCCGCGGTCGGCGCCGGAGCGCTGGTCGCGGATCTCATCGGTTTGCTATTCGTCGCTGTCGCCACGGTGTGGGTGCTGTCGCCGTCATGGGTGGACCCCCGCTACGCCGACCGGGACCGGCGCCGGGAACGGTGGCTTTGCGCGGCCCTCGCGTTCGCGTGCGGAAGTGCGGTGTACGTGATCGGTGGTGTCGAGGGGCAGACGGGCCCCGGACGGGTTCGTCAGTTCGCCGCGCTGACCGGGTTCGCCGTCGCCGCGGTGGTGAGCGGGATCAGCGCCGGTCGTCGGCCTCGTGGGCAGCCGCGCCGTACGCGGACTCCTGCGTCGCGGGCCCGTGTGGTGCTGAGCTGGCTGGTAGCGGCGACCGTGGTGGCGGTGCCGGCCGTGGCCGGTCCGGTTCTGTGGTGGGATGCGGGGCAGGCGGTGCTCGTCGCGGTGATGTTGTGGGCGGGCGGGCACACCCTGGCCGGGATGGGTCCCGGATATCGCGCTCCGCGCCGGGTCGCCCCCCGGCTCGGTGACACCGCTTCGGTTATCGTGCCGCGTGTCGGCTTGGGCGCGGTTGCCGGCGCGATCGGCGTAACGGTGATGACGCTGCTGTTTCCGCCGCTTTCCTGGCCGGTGCGGTGGGCGGCCGGGCAAGACCCGGGCGGTGTGCCGATGCCGGCGCTGCCGGCGTTGTCGGACATGGCGCCGTTCGTGTTCATCGGCGCTCTGGCCGGGCTGCTGGTCGGGGTGCTGCGCTGGGTTCTGGCACCGGTCGATCATGGCCAGGCGGCGGGTCCTCGGCAGGTGCTTCGCACCGACGCCACGGTGTTGGGGTTGCTGCTGGCCATGCCGGCCGCTGTTGCCGTTCCGCTGGCTGCCGCTCTGGTTCGGCAGCACCCACACCGGCCCACGTTGGTATTCGTCTGCGCGGTGCTGCTGATCACGCTGCCGGTGCTGGTCGCGATCGTGCGGACGTCGGCGTGGCTGCAGTACCGCACGGCGCATCTGTGGCTGGCGGGCACCGGCCGGCTGCCGTGGCGTTTCCTGCGCCTGCTTGAGCAGGCCCGAGATGCCGGCGTGCTGCGACAGACCGGCAGCTCCCATCGGTTCCGGCACGTGCGCCTGC
Source organism: Paractinoplanes globisporus DSM 43857 (assembly GCF_000379645.1). GTDB lineage: Bacteria > Actinomycetota > Actinomycetes > Mycobacteriales > Micromonosporaceae > Actinoplanes > Actinoplanes globisporus. The sequence goes on along the minus strand of NZ_KB903300.1, from coordinate 130,697 downwards.
TGCATCAGCTGCACGTACCTGCGACGAGCGGGGCTGGTCCCCGTCGCCGTGCCTGGCCGCCGGAGGTGTGGCCTGCGGCTTGGCGGTGGTCGGCCGGCGCCGGCGTGAGCCTGCTCATCGCCGGGGGCGCCGTGCGTCAGGCCGACGTCGCCGAGACCGCGGCCCGGACTTCGCCGACGCTGGCCGCGCCGACGCGGCAGGATCTGCAGCGGCGCGGCGTCTGCCCGCCCGGATGCCGGGTGACCGGGCATGTCACCGTCGCGCATGAGTCCTGGGGCCAGGTCACAGTGTTCACCACGGTCGACGAGAGGGGTGATGAGCCGATCGCTGGTGTCGTTGTCACCGACCGGACCGGGAAGGTGCGTTGGCAGCGGGAGTTGGACGCGTGGCCCGAGCTCACAGTGGCCCGCCGGGACCGGACCGGCAACGTGTTCCTCATCTTCAATCCCGGCGACGACGACGGGGTGGTCGTGCTCCGCCCGGTGCGTCACGGCTTCGCCGAACTCGGCCCGTCGCCGGAGGATTCGTACTTCTTCTCGAGTGAGCTCGTCGACGCCGGCGACGGTGCGTACGCCATCGACCGCATCAACGACTGTGAGACGTCGTGTGCCGATGGCACGGTGACCCGCACCCTCTACTACTGGACCGGCAAAAGATACCGTCCTTGACGAGCACACGCCGGGCGCTCTGCGCACCTCGTATCGGGAGTTGATCACCCGCTTCGGGAAGGCACGCGGTTCGGTGGCGGCTTGCTCGTCGAGCCCGGATTGAGCCTGCAACGGATCTCTGCCTACGAAAATCTTGCCAGAGACCTTGCAGTGCAGAGCCGCGTACGTCGCGAAGTGCTCGGGAGCCATCAACGTCAGGCGTCCGCGGCAGGAGGCCACGAAAGCCTGCCGACTACGCCAAGTCACCGTCGACCCGGTGCAGCCATGTCCGAATTTGCCGACGGAGTTTACTAGATGTCGGCTTGGTTCGAAGTGAAAGCTTCGGTAATGCCCGCAGCCTCTCACGCCCTGCCTAGGATCTCGGCGCTAGCGTTACACGAATCCAGAGAGGTACGGAAGTGGGAGACGGTGCCGTCAATGCAGCGATTAATGAACTGACAGGATTGCTAGTGGGCGCCCCACAGCAATGGGTGGCGGCTGGCGGCGGCGCTTCTTGGCCCATCGTGTCACACGGGGATTGTGTTGTTTCGACGTGGGAGAACGAACTTGTCATTACTGCCGCATTCGCGCCATCGACTATGGCGGCCACCGCGCTGGTGATGCACCCTCGTTTGCGCAGGCCAAGAGTCGTTGACCTAGGGAACAGCTCGTATGCAACAGGAGTCCAAGAGCAGGTAACCGCGTTCGTTAGGAGGCACTCGATTGGAGGCCTTCTTCCTTTGGGTATCTGGTTCGATAGAAGCAGCGGGCAGCTCCAGGTTGTTCTCGATGTCAACAGGGTGTTCGGATTGACAAATGATCGCCCGGAGGATCGGGCAATCATGCTCGCATTTCTGAACGAACAGACCTCAATCTTCTATCCGGACGCTGATGGTGGTGAAAGGTACTGGCAAGTGCCGCAGGATCAGGCGTTGCCGCTGGACCGAGTTATAAACGAATCTGTGACTCTGAATTCGTGAGCACTTCGCGCTCTCAGGCCGCGATCCGACCGGAGGACGGACTCGATCGATGACTCAGCGTGGTCGACGATCCGCGACGTCGGGTCAACCGGGTATTCCGTCCTTGCGTACGCGGCTCAGCGCTCAAGGCAGTACGCCGACAGCCCCCGCCCAGGCCTCGCCAAGAAGAGGTCGGCCTAGGGCTGAGGGAGGCTCAACACGATAACTTGACAGGGAAGTGGCTGGCGGCCCGGTTGCGCTACGGCATGATCGACCGAGCCGACGGCTTCCTGTGCGGAGCGCTCGTCCTGGGTATCCCCATGCACCCCGCGGTGCTCACCGGCCCGTTCCGCTGTCGGAGCCCTACCGGCAGAGCCTGGAGCTCGCCCGAGTCTCGTTGCTCGACCCTGTCCCGGCCAACGGCGAAACTAGGAATTTGGGACGAGATCGAATGGCATTGACTGATGTTCGCAGCCGCGTCAGCTCGAAGGCGTATTCGAAGGCACATTTGATCGCCGGCCACGTTCTCTCGGGCCGACATCGGCGCCGACCCTTGGGTGGCCGCCTCTCTGCGCCGGTGGACGGCGTTCCGTCTGGCTGGCGCTTCGTGCGATGGCTGCCTCCGGCTTGTGTCGGCGATTCTCGGTCTCGCGTCCGGCGCGTTGGCATTCGCCGCGTAGACAAGTCATCCCAAGAGCGATCATGCCCACCAACGCCACAACAGCTGCTACGAGAACCACGTACCAAGATCCGCCTCTCAGCGCGAGAGTAGCCGGCACTCCCGCGATGGGGCCGAACATCGCGGTGATGAGCAGTGGGTTTGTGCCCCTGCCCTCTCTCGCACTCATGAAGTCACTCCGTTCCGTCGCACGAACCCCTGACCCCGTGGACTGTTTGCGCCGCGGCGTACCGCGCAACACGCCGCCCAGGTCGGCACTTCATCCCAGCCCTGAACCGCCAGCAGGTCCATGACGCGAATGACGCCCCGCTGACTACTAGTCGTTCACAAGTTAGCGAACGACTAGTAGTAGGTGAAGTCTGCTGCAGCTCAGCCAGTTAATGGGTCGATCGCTTGTGGCAGCCCCCGGAGCCCATTGAGGCACATTTGCAGGCCGCCTTCTAGCGCAGTCGATAGGCCATATCGACGCAACACGGACACATATCGCCTGCTCAGGTCATTGGCCAGCCGCCGATTCGGGTTTTTCGCCCCAAGTTCCTTCACTGATGAACCCGGATATTCTCCGTCATATCGCTCCGGGGCGAAGATCGTCGGGAGCCGCCGCAGAATCCCCTGTGGTCCACTCGAGGGTGGAGCGGCTCGTAGTGGATCGGTGGCCGACCGATCGCCCGCGGATCACCTGTTTCAGCGGCGATAGCGCCTCGACCGTGGGATCCGCTCGGAGCGCAACCGCCGGCCTGTCTCACCACGCGGGTAACAATTGCGGCCCCCTCGATGCTTCTCCACCGTGCAATCAGACAAGGCGTCGCGCAGCCGCGGCCTGCCTGGCGTGCAGCTCGGCGCCTTTGCGCTTGAGCTTGCGCCGCACCCGCTCCCCGAAGGCGCACGGATAGCCGCAGAGGACCGCAGCCTGCTCCCACGTGCCGGCGTAGTGCCCAGCGAGCGCCAGCGCGACACGCCGCTCGTCGCGACCCAACATTTCCAGGACCCGTTCGACGCGCATGTCGTCCCACCCGTAGGCCATTGCCTCGAGCTCGTCGGTTGCAGCGACCGTGTCCGCCAGCGTCAGCAGCGTGCCACCCGCCAAACGAACCGGCCGATCGAGCGACGCAACCCGAGCACTCCGAATGCGGGTCCGGCCGAGCGGCCGCCACATCCGGCGCTGATCGCGCACATCGGTCGGCAACCGCCGGACCGCGGCGTGGTCGCCGTCGGGATGCACGCCGTCCAGCGGCGCCTGTAGCAGCGCGTTACCTGTCGCCTCGACGTTCTCATCGGTCGGCGGTAGGCCGAGCCACCGGCTTGCGAACTCGGCCACGGCCGACCGGCTGGCCGACGGTTCCTCGCGTACGAGGGCGTCCCTGGCGTGGTAGGCCGCCCGTACCGCGCACCCCGCGGCCGCGCCCGCGAACGCCGTCTCCTCGAAGGGCGGAAGCTGCTCGGGATCGCCGACCAGGACTAACCGATGCGGGTCCACCCCAAGGTTGCGCCAATGCGTAAGCAACTGCACGACGAAGTTTGAGTCGACGTTGGAGTCGAGGATCATCGTCAGCGCTGATCCGCCACTGGAGCTATCGCGTGGGGCAACGGCGGTGTTGGATTGGGGCGGCACGAGGTGCCGTACGACCGCCTCGATTGCCGGTCCGGCCACGGCTGACGGAAAGTCGATTTCGCTCAGTTTCGCGTTCTGGTGGGCGCCACGGATGACAACATATGACGCCGCGGCGGTCAGTGCGCTCGCCATGGCGCCGTCGATGCCCGCCGAGTCCACGGCGGCGCATTCCCGGCACACGCCCTCCGACCCTCGCCGGCGCGCCGGGCCCTCCGAAAAGTTGTTCTGCGCAGAGTTAGCCGAGCCACTGGGTTCCGCGGCCACCTCATTGGAGCCGGAGCCGGCTGGCTGAGGCACCCACCACCCCACACCACCCGCCGGTTCGTCGCTGGTGAACCCGTCCTTATGACCCATGCGCTCGCCCTTCCTCCGTCAGCTGATGTACCCCTCACCTTCTTGGCTGCGCAGCGCCAAGAACCGGCAAAAAATCTTGGAGCGACTTTGTTCCGCATCTTCGGCACTCTGCCGCACCCGACACGCAAAGTCCGGTGCTTCTCGAGGCACCCAGCACGCGCTCTGTCGTGCCTGCCTGACGAACGGTACCGGCCGTCGCGCAAGCCACGTGGTTCAAGTGGTGCAGGTCGATTAGGCGGACTTGGTCTGCTCGCACACAATCGTCGCCTACGAATCCGCACCCTCCGCCAGGAGAGCTGGTTCATCACCCAGGCGCTGCGGCATGCCGCCGGACTCGGCGTGCGCGGCGTCGTCGCCTTCGCCGATCCCATACCGCGATGGCGGCACATGTCTCGCGGCCGTGTCCTGGTCAAGCCGGGTCACATCGGCGTGCTCTACCAAACCTGCTCGGCGCTCTACACCGGGCAGGCCACGCCCCGGTCGCTGATCATGCTGCCGGTGCCACCGTGCTGGCTGCGCGGGCTGCCGCGAAGTTGACGGCCAGGGAGCGTGGCGGGCCGGGGGGGTCGTGGCTCGCCTCGTCGAACTCGGCGCGAGCCCGCCGAGCGCGGGGCAGTTGCCGCGGACTGGCTGAAGCAGGCGCTGGCCGATGTCGGCGCCACCCGGATCCGGCATCCCGGCAATCACCACTACGTGATCAAGGTCGGCGGTCCGCGACAGCGCCGCAAGACCGTCATCGCGTACGCCGGCCGCCTCTACCCGGCACCCGCTATCCCTGACCCGAAGGAGCTGACCCACCCATTGACCCCGCCATCACACAAGCAGTGCGCCGCCGGGCCACCCGCCCCCACGACCGCCACGCTCGCGGCGACCGCCACGCTCGTGGCCGAGCACACGCCGCAAAGGACACAAAGGCGGCTGCGCGGCGCACGCAGCGCTCACGGCGAGGTGCAGCCTTGTTCACCGCTGGCCGGAAACTTTGATCTCGGCAAGTGTTCGAGCCGTCTCGAGGCCGCATTCACGACCCGGTGAGCGAGGCGCTGCGGGTCGCGTGGCCCCGGATCCTGGCCGACCCCGGCTCGTCCCGCAAGACCCCACCCCGTGAGCCTGCTGCTCAACAAAGAGTTCTTGCGGGTGGGTCTTGCGGGCCAGCGCCGATCGGCCGGCCGTCAGGATCGGGCCAGCGCCCCGGGGCTGCGTCGCACTCCGGGGTCTTCGCCGCGCGGCCGGCTGTCCGGTTCGGAAAGCACACGGCGCGGCCTGCTTCACGGGAGGGCCGATTCATGCCTTTGCACGTCATCACCGTCTACCACAACACGAGCGGCCGGTTCCGTCCGTACACGTCGGCCGACACCCTTCGGGAAGTGATCTCTCATTGCCGCGAGCTGCCCGCGATCGTTGAGCTGGAACAGGTCGCGGAGTGGCTGTTCAACCTGTTCAACGCGGATCTGGAGGCTCTCGAGCAGGCGCGGGAGAACCCCGGTGGCGAGTCCGGCTTCCTGCTTGCCTGCACCTACCGGCTGCTGCGCCTTCGCTCGCTGTCGGTCGGCGATGTTGTCGCGATCACGGCCGGCGAGCACACGACGTGGCTGTCCTGCGACCCGGCCGGCTGGCGCCGCATCGTCGCACCGGAGCAACCAGCGCGGCAGACGCTGGTGACCGCCATCGGCGAGGCCGTGCGGACGCGTCGCCATGGTTGAGCACCCGTGCCAGCAGCATCCTCTCGCTCAGCACACCGATCGCTGCCGAACCGGCGTCTGCCGATTCTGCCGGGCCGACCTGCCCACCTCTGGTGCGGTGGAGTGCCGGGCCTGCCGGCTGAACGTGTGCCCGGGTTGCGACGGCCGGTTCCAACCCGAGCTCGGTCCGCTGTGCCGGCCGTGCACACCACCGCCGCACGAGCCGAGACCCGGCGCCGGGCAGCAGTTGTTCCGGCTCTGTGTCTTCGAGCTCGCACTCACGTGCGGGCACCTGGCCACCGTTGCGCTCACCGGCTGGTATCCGGTGAGCGTGTCCTGCTGCGACCGGCTCGGTGGCACCGTCCGCGACGGTCTCTACGTGCCGTTCTCCTCCGACGTGGACTACGTCAAGGTCCTGTCGGAGCGATACGAGCACCGGCCCGCGGCGACCCCGGCCGCACCGACCCGGGTGATCAACCGGCGACCTCGCACCGACGACCCTCACCAAGGGATGTATCCGGGCCTGGGCACTACCGGCCGTTATCCCGCTCGCGTCGGCGCCACCTGTCAATGCTGACGAACCTCGGCCGGTGATCACCTGCCATCGAGCCGGAGCCGGCTGGCGCCTGTGCTCGCGCAACGCCGCCGACCGGCTTTGTACCTACATATCTTCGTAGCGGTGTTCTCCGCCGCTGACTGACAGCGGTTCGGCCGGAGACGTCGCGACCGGCGCCGCCCTGAAACGTTCGGCGCTCAGCCCGAGAGCCTGCCCGCCGCTACATGGGCAGGCTGCCATTTCCCTTTCGGCCACCTCATCTCACGCAAGGGACCAGCCATGATCATTTTTCTTACGCTCTCGCCGTCGGTGAGCACGCATCGCGCGCATGGACGGCGGTGGCCGGCATGACCTCGGTGACCGCCCTGAGCCTGTGCCCCGAAGGAATCCTCGACCGCCTCGTTCTCGTCTCGGCCGAGACGACGGCCGGCGGTGGCCGGTTGGACATCGCCGGGCCCGACGGGGCCGCGACGCCCGAGCTGCGCGACCGCGTCTACGCCGGCATCATCAACAGCGGCCTGACCTGGCGGCCGCAGACCGTGACGGTCGCGGTCAACCCGCTCGGCGGCGCGACGGCGCATGCCTGCGCCGATCTGGCCGTGGCCGCCGCGATACTCGCCGCGACGGGGTACCTGCCGGCGACGGCCCTGGACGGGGTCGTGTTCCTCGGCGAGCTCGGCCTAGACGGCGCCATCCGAACGGTGCGCGAGACGCTGAAGCTGGTGGCGTCCGCCGCCGAGCTCGGCTACTCGACGGTGGTCGTCCCGGCCGGCAACGCCGCGCAGGCGCGACTGGTGCCCGGCATCCGCGTCGTCGCGGCCGAGACTCTGCACCAGGTCGTCCGGTGGGCGACGACCGGCGAAGACCCGGTACTGATGGAGGCTGCCGAGCCGAGCCGGCCGTCCGCCGTAGTCGATGTGCCGGACCTGGTGCAGCTTCCCGCCGGCTGGCGAGCGACCCGGTTCGCCCTGCAGATCGCGGCGGCAGGCGGGCACCATGTGCTGTTCACGGGGCCGGCGGGTGAGGCGGTTCTGGCGGCGCGCTGCCTGCCGTCGCTGCTGCCGGATCTCGACGACCCGGCGGCATTGCAGGTCAGTGCCCTGCACGCCGCGGCCGGGCTGACAGTGGAGGAGCTGATCCGGCGTCCGCCGCTGCTCGCCCCGCACTGCAGCTCGTCGTTCGCGTCGGTGCTGGGTGGCCGCAAGCCGGGCGCGGTGAGCCTGGCACATCGCGGTGTTCTGCTGCTGGAGGACGCGTCCGAGTTCGACGAGCGGATCCTGCGGGCGCTGCGCCAGCCTCTGGACTCCGGGATCGTCCAACTCGCCCGAGCGCGCGGAGCGCACACCTATCCGGCCGGCTTCCAGATGATGCTGACCTGCCGCACCGGCCACGGCAGCGCCGTCGCGCAGCGCGCCTACCGAGCCCGGCTTGCCGGCATCGCCGACCGCGCTGACATGACGATCGCGGTCGGCAACACCCCGTCCGCCGACGCGGAACCCGGCGAGGCATCAGCGCCGGCCGCCGCTCGGGTCGCCGCGGCCCGGGCCGTGGCCGCGGACCGCTGGCGGGCCGAGGGCTACGCGACCAATGCCGACATCCCGCTCGACCGGATCCAGCAGCGCCCGTTCCGGCTGCCGCCACCCGTACTCGCCCCGGCTGCCCGGCTGCGGGAGCAGGGCGCGATCAGCAACACCGGCTACGGGCAGATCGCCCGGCTGGCGTGGACCATCGCCGACCTCGACGGGCTGCCCTTGCCCGGCCGCGACGAGGTCGAGCGGGCGATTCAGCTGCGCCGGGGAGAAGCTCATGACTGACCGTCACGACGACCGGGCCGCGCGGGTGGCGCTGAGCCATCTGGTCGAGCCGGGCAACCTGGGCCTGCACGAGATGGTGCGCGACGGCGGTGCCGTCGTCACCGTGCAGCGGTTGCTGTCCGGTGACATCCCGGACGAGTCGCTACGCGCCAGGCTCGGTGCGGCTTTCGCTGTCGGCGGTGACCCACGCCGCCGGGCCGACGCAGCCCTGCACCGCGCGGAGCGGTTCGGTGCCCGCGTCGTCGTCCCCGGCGATGACGAGTGGCCCGCCAGCGTCGACGACTTGGGCGTTGCCGGCGCCGACGGCCGCATAGATCCGGGCCTGCTCGCGCCACTGTGTTTGTGGGTGCGCGGACCCGGGTCGCTGCGCGACTGCGCGCGGCGGTCGGTCGCGGTCGTCGGCGCCCGCGCCGCCACCGCGTACGGCATCCACGCCTGTACGGATCTGGCGTCCGGGCTGGCTGAGCACGGCTGGAGCATCGTCGCCGGCGGCGCCTTCGGGATCGACGCCGCCGCGCACCGGGCTGCCCTGTCCCGTGACAGCTGCACCGTGGCGGTCCTGGCCTGCGGTGTGGACCGGCTGTACCCGGCCGGCAACGCCGCATTGCTCGAGCAGATCGCCGCATGCGGGCTGCTGGTCAGCGAATATCCGCTCGGAACGGAACCGGTGAGGCATCGCTTTCTCGCCCGAAACCGGCTCGTCGCCGCCGTAGCGTCAGGGGCGGTGCTGGTGGAAGCGGCACGGCGCAGCGGCAGCATCCACATGATGGGCCGCGTCCTCGACCTACACCGGCCCGCGATGGTCGTACCGGGCCCGATCACCTCGGCCCTGTCGGCTGGCTGCCACGAACTGCTGCGCACCCGGCCCGAGGCCACCCTGGTCACCGAGACCGCGCACATCCTCGAGGCCCTCGACCGGGCCGAGATAGCGGCCACCACACCCCCGACGAGCTCGACAAGCCGTAGGCGACGGGGGTGAGCGACGGCGATCCAGCGCCGACACACGTGACCTGACTCCGTCATCGCCATGGCGTACCACGCCAGCTCACGTCGCGACGCCGCCGCCGGATCTCGTGAACCCGAGACGCGGCCATCACGGCTGCGTGCTGGGCGCCGGGTCGATGCTGGCCAGGCACTGTGGCCGACCGGCGGGGCGGGCGCAAGGCGTGTCGAGAACATCTTGGCCTTCGGCCAGAGATCTTCTCGCCCCACTGCCGTGCGCCCGCCACCGGCCACCCGGCCTCACCGTGCCGGCGGGCCAGCACACGCCCACTGGCGCCAGCCTTTCGGACCGGTAGGCGTGTCCATCGGCCGCCATTCGCGGCCTTCAACCCGTGAAGGGCTGACATCGTCATGACCTCCTCCGTTCTCACCGTGGCACCCAACCGGCACCTGAGCCTCAGCACGCTCACCGACCAGCTGCGCCGGCAAAAGGAACAGAGTTTTGATGTCATCGCCAGCGCCGACACGCTGCGCTGCGTCGACGGCGGCCTGGTCATCCCGCGGACCGTGCCCACCCCCACGCCCGATGGTGTGGACATGGGCACTGGCTTCTACGGGCTCAACGACATCGCCCTGGCCGGTATCAGCGCGAAACTCGACATCCCGCTGCCGTACCTGCGCCGCATGGCCGGCCTGCGCGAGCCCGCCGACGCGAACCTGCGGCTGCTAGATGCCAACGTCAACGGCTGGCTCGAGCGCGACGACCGCCGGTTCCTGGTCCGGCTGCTACGTAACCAACCGTCATCCGATCACGGCACCGTCCGGGCGTTGCTGTCCGACCGGTACCTGCGCCTGAACCACCTCGACGTGCTGATCGCCGCGCTCGACGGCATCCGCCAGGCCGGCGTCGGCGTGCAGGTCGCCTCCTGCGACCTGACCGACCGGCGCATGTACGTCCGGTTCGTCTCCCCCGAGATCCATGTCATGGCGCCGCAGCTGCTGCGCAACTATCGGTCGCCGTTCGACGGGCGCCGCGGCAGCGACCTGCCGATCATCTCCGCCGGGTTCCTGCTCACCAACTCCGAGACCGGCTACGGCCGCTACACCCTCGCCCCGTATCTGCGGGTCGAGGTGTGCCAGAACGGCCAGACCATCGACCACGCCAAGATCGGCCGCACCCACGTCGGTGCCCGGATCACCGACACCGACGGCATCATCACCGCGTCCGAGCGCACCATCGCCCGCTGGCTCGACCTGATCCGCGAACAGACCACCGACGCGGTCCGCGCCTACCTCGACGTCAACTTCCTCACCCGCGCCGTGCACGACCTGGAACGCGCCGCCGGCATCGCCGTGCCCAAACCGCAGGACACCATCAAGATCGTGGCGCAGCAGCTGCGCTACACCCAGCAGCAGCAGGACGACATCCTCGCCCACTTCATCCAGGGCGCCGATCCGACCGCCGGCGGCGTCATGCAGGCCGTCACCTCGCTCGCCCGCAGCACGTCCGACGCCGACACAGCATTCCAGCTGGAATCCAGCGCGACCCGGGCCTTGCGCGTCGCCGCAGCCGCGGCCTGACCAGCCACCGCCCACGGAGGAAGGGGATGGCTCCGGACCTCGGCGGCATCCCCTCGTTCGCGACCGCAGCAGACCACCGGCGGTTCCGCCGGCTCTCGCTCGTCAGCCCTATGCCTCACAGGAGGTGCATCGTGATGGCCGATCCGGTCACCCTGCACAACGGCTACTACCTGATCGACACCCACGCGTGGCTCGCCCAGCGCACCGGCGAACGCCACGACAGCTACAGCACCCAGCTGGCCGACTTCGCCCGCTGCGACGTCTTCGACCAGTACACCCCGGCGATGGACACCGCGGCGCGGATGCAGCTGTGGTGCGCCGCGCGTGGCTTCGCTCTGCACGAGGAGGTCGCCTCGATCGAGCACGACGACGAGTGCCTGGCCGCCCCCGTCACCATCGTTCTCGCCACCACCACCAGCGTTCCGGCGCAAGCCCTCGCTCTGGTCAGCATCGGCGGCGGGACGCCTCAGGTGTACGCCGACATCACCGACGACAGCTTCTGGCAGACCGTCGGCATCATCGCGATCACCTGCCTCGTAGGGCACCGCTGGAGCTGGGATGGCGGACGGTACCTGTACGCCGACGACGGCACCGAGCACTGCGTCAGCGACCTGTACGGCCGCGACGCGAGCGTGATCAGCACCTGCCACGCCTGTCAGGCGTACGACAACGGCGACTTCGACGAGATGTGCCCTTGTCCCGGCTACGCCATCTACTGCCCGACCTGCGCCGTGCGCTGTGATGTCGGATTGCCCGAGATCCCGACCATGACGGAGGCGCCGCGATGATCCGGCTCGTCTTCCCGCTGATGGACGTTCTGGCGCTGGCCGAGCACGCTATCTTCGCGCCGCGGCACAAGCAGTTGCACCTCGAACACGAGACCGGGGCCAGGGCGATGCCGGCGCTGTGGTTCGTCGGCGACCACGGCCTGTACCTGATGTCCAACGGCCTACCCGGACGGTCCAGCGGTGCCGGACCCGACCGGCCGCCCGACGTCTACGCCCGCGGCTACCACACCGCTATCGACAAACACGCCATCAGACAGGCCATCGGCGGTGACGACTTCGTCGAGGTGCTCGCACTCGTCGAACGGCAACCCGACGGGTCGGCCCTGTACGCCAAGCTCACCGGCGGCGCCGCTGCGGGCGCGACCTGGCTGGTGTTCGACATGGACCACACCCACCTGGAGCTGTCTCTCGCCACCGGCGACGCCCCGCTGTGAACCGTCGATAGCACGGCCAGGCAGGCACCTCCCACGGCGCGTGCGGGTCAGCGCCAGGCAGCCGGCCGCAACGGGCAGGCCCACGTATTCGAGGGCGCCGAGCAGTCAGCGCCGGGCTCGCCGTACGGCGGCCACAACGAGAATCACGCGTCCGCCTCACCGGCTTGATCGAGAACCCGTTCGAGGCGCACCGGGCAACGTCCGGCCCGGATAAGGCCTGACCGCGCGAGCGCCGCGCTGCGTCGTCCGCTCCAAACGAGTCCGGCTCCGGTGGCGGCACCAACCCGCACAGATGTAGATACGTTCCTTTCTTCTGGTTCTTGATGTTGTCAGTCGCCGCCATTCGACGGGTGGTGGCGTTGGCCAGCCCGGGGCTCGCGCGGGTGCTGACCGCTGATCCTGGCCGCCCGCGGCTGGTCCCGCAAGACCCGCCCGGCCAGCCATCATCCCGAAGCGAATCCGTGGGCTGGGCGAGTCTTGCGGGCCTGCGCCGATCGGCCGGCCCGGGACGGATCAGGCCAGCACCGCTCGGGCGAGCGCCCGCAGCGGTCCCGCAACCCCTTCCCTTTATCTGCTGGAGGCATTGCATCGTGACTACTGTCGCCACTGACACCAGCACCATCGTGGAGCCGGGCCTGGACCAGGACGGACTGTTCGAACCGGAGCCGGTTCCGGGCACCGACCTGCAGCCGGCACAGCCCGCGTCCGCCGGCGGAATCGTCGCAGTCCAGGTCGTCGAGGGTGAGATCGTCGACGGGCCGGTCCACCTGAACACCGGCGAACAGCCGGCGCCGATGCCGTTTCGGGCCGGGATCCTCGACGCCCGCACGCTGCGCGAGTCCACGCGCTTCAGCCGCGAGGACATCGGCGACCTCACCGAGCTCATCGAGTCCATCCAGCAACGCCGCGGGGTCAAACTGCCCCTGATCGTGCTCTCAGTCCCTGACGAGGGCTCCGACCACGAGGCATTCGAGATCGTGGACGGGCGGCGCCGCAGGCTGGCCGCGATCGAGGCCGGCTACTACCCGGTGCCGTGCTGGATCCTCGACGACGAAGCCGACATCGAGCTGATCCTGACCATGCTGGAGGTCAACGAGCACCACAAGGACCTCGCAAACGTCGAGATCGCGAAGGCCTACCAGACGATGCTGGACCTCGGTTCCTCCGAGCAGCAGATCGCGGTCGCACGTCGCCAGCACGTCGACGACGTACGCGCGGCGGTCCGGGCCCGGCAGTTGCCGGCTCCGGCCCAGCGGGCGTTGAACGCCGGCACGCTGACCTTCGAGATGGTGCAGGCGGTCGACGAATTCGCCGACACCCCGGACGACCAGCAGAAGCTGCTCGACAAGATCGGCGACGAGTGGAGCTTCCGGCAGGTACTGGCGCGGCTGCGGGACAAGCGCAGCTACCAGCGGGAGCGGGATCTGGCCAAAGCGCGGCTGCTGCTCGACGGCGTCGACGTGACCCCGCGGCCGCGTGCCCTGGACTACTCCGACGGTCCCACCCCGATCGACAGCCTGGTCGACGCGGACGGCCAGCCGGTCGACGTCGAGGCGGTCAAGGCCCTACAGGGTTTCCACGGGTTCGTCGAGAAGGACGGCGCCCAGGCGCGCACGGTCGTCTACTGCGACGACCCGGCCGCGCACGGCTACACCCGCCGCAAGGCCCTCTCGGCGGCTTATCACGGCATGTCCGAGGAAGAAGCCGCCGCCAAACAGGAGCAAGAACGGCTCACCGCCGAGCGGATCGACCGGCTGCGGCTGGCCGCCGGGGTGCGCCGCGAATTCGTGGTGTCGGTGTACGGGACGGCCAAGGCCGCCAAGACGCTGTTCGTCGAGGCGCTGCGTGCCGTCACCCTGGGCGCCGCGCTGACCCGCCCGGCGGACCTGAACGACCTGTTCACCGCGCTCGGCGGCTCCGACCCGGACGTCCTCGCCGATGCCGGGGAGGACCGGCTGCGGCGCACCCTGGTCGCGAAGTTCATCTGCCGCCTGGAAGCCAACCTCGACACGCTGCTCGACCAGCTGGCCGGCCGGTGGACGCGGCCCGACGAGGCCGCCGTCATCGCCTGGTACGACCGGCTCGCCGCCCACGGCTATCCGCTCACCGATGACGAGCAGGGCGTCCTCGATGAGCTCGCGGCGACGATCGCCGCCGATCAGGACCCGGCCCCCGACGACGGCGAAGAAAACGAGAAAGACGAAGACAACGAGGACGACACGGAGCTCGCCGAGCAGGGCGCGTCGCCGCACGACCCGTCGCAGGCATCCGCCGTCCACGACGACGCGGAGGTGGAGCCGCCGGCCGAAGTGGTTGACCTGTCATTCGGCGCCAGCGCCAGCGCCAGCGGCGACGGCGACGAGCTGGGCGAGTTCGAGGACGCGGCCTGATCGACGCAGGCCCGCCCCTGTGTGGCCCTCGCCGACTCCCCCCGGTGAGGGCCACACCCGGCCGCCGATTTCACGAAGGAGATGGCGAACGATGGCTCGCTGCACCATGGCCGAGGCGTGGCGCCGCATCAGCACGCTCAACCCCGCCGACGCCAGCCGGCTCGTCGGCTACAGCCTGCTCGACAACCACATCCCGGCGATCCCGACCGGCGCCCTGACCGAGTCAGCGGCGCAGGCGCTGCACGACAACCTCTACCGCGACGGCAAGCCCGCGACCGGCGACAGCATCGCTTACGTCGTCTGCAGCGACGACACCCCCGTCGCCTGGGTCACCTACCACGCCAAGATCGTTCTTCCCGAAGCAGACCTGACGACCTATCGGGCCGCCCACCAGATCAACGCGATGGGCGCGCTCACCCAGCTGTCGCGTCGTGCGCTCACGGACCTGGCGCGGCGCCGCGATGACCGCGAGCACCGCAAGCCCGGCGCGAGACGCGAGATCCGCTGCGACTACACCCGCGTGCTGGTCGCCGACCCGGCCGAACCCACCCTCACGTGGTGGACCAGTCTGCCGGCCGATCCGGACCAGGCCCGCGCGCATCTGGCGGCCGTCACCGGCGGCACCGACGTGCTGGTGCTCGACGCCTACGGCTACGGCGCCTACAGCCTCGGTGACCACCTGCTGCCGGTACCGATGCTGTGCACGATCGAAGCCCTGGCCGCCGAACACTACCTGCCCGCCTGGGTGGTCGGTGACTGGCTGACAGCTGAGGGTGCGCCGCGTTCACAGCCCGACGCCGCCACCGTGCGGGCCGAGTTCGACGCCGCCTACCTCGGATTGTTTGCGAATCTACGCGCCTACGCCCGCACCGAGTATCAGCGGCGCGGCTGGGCCGATGTGTTCACCGTCGCCGGCATCCCGCCACGGCTGTTCGGTCTGGACCGGTTCACCGCGGACCTGTTCTGCGATCAGGTGCGCCAGGTGCGCCTGCCGCACGGCCAGATCGCCGTGTTCCGGCGGTGCACCGGCTGACCGACTCGACCTGCTGTCCCTTTGCCGGCGTGGTCCCGGGCGCTTCGCACCAGCGCCCGGGACCACGCCCCCCTTTGCTGCTGTGAGGAGGTCCGCTCCAGCTGAGGCGCTGGCCGGCATTCCGGTTCTGCGCCGCCCGGATGCACCGCGACCGTCACCGCCGCTCGCACGGCCAGCCCTGGCCGACACCGTTCCCGACCGCGGGCAAAAAACCGCCAGTGGAGCTTTCGAGTCTTCGCTCAACTGTCGTGCCCGGTGAGGACGCGGCCCGTCACCGTGGAGTTGTCATGATCTGGTACCCGTCAATCGCACTCAGCCCTGGCATCTGTGATCCGTCGTCGGCGCAGGCTCCGTCGGTGGCTTGCGCTCGTCCTGAGGCGGGAAACGCTCAGCGGACTGCACACCATCGGCGCCACGGCACCCTCGCCGCCGCCCACGTCACCGTCACGCCCCACGCGTTCCGGCGTAGCCCGTCGTGGCCGGCTCGGGAGGTGACGTGACATGGTGGTCTCGTCGGCACGCCGCACGGCCCTGCCCGGCTGGGCACGCTCGTTGGCCGGGGCGGCGGCACGGTACGCCGCGGCGGGGATTGAGGTCCTGCCGTTGCACACCCCTGCTCCCGGTGGCGGCTGCAGTTGCCGTGACGGCGCGGCCTGCCCGTCGCCGGGCAAGCATCCGCGGCTGCATCACGGTCTGCGCGACGCCTCCCGTGCTCCCGCGGCAGTTGCCGGCTGGTGGCGCCGCTGGCCGCAGGCGAACATCGGCCTGGTCACCGGAACCGTCCTCGATGTCTGCGACATCGACACCAACGACGGCCTGCACGCGGTGCTCGACCTGCTCGACGTTGCCCGGCCACCCGGGCCGCTGATCCGCACCGGGGCAGGCTGGCACCTGTGGTACGCCGCGGACGGCCTGCCCAGCCGCGTCGGCTTGCTGCCGGGCGTGGACTGGCGTGGCCGCGGTGGCCTGGTGGTCGCGCCGCCGTCGCGGCACGCCAGCGGCGCCCGCTACACCTTCCAGCAACCCTGGCACCTGCATCTCGCCCTACCGGCCTGCCCACCGCAGCTGCGCACGCTGGTCCAGCCTCCACCACCGGGCGCGCCGCGCGGCGATCGCCTGATCGCTGACCTGGACCGCTACACCCAGGCCGCCCTTGACGGCGAACTGCAGCGGATCCGCAACGCACCGCGACCGACCGTCCGGAGCGGCCGGCGCATCACCGCAGGCGGCCGGAACAACGCGCTCAACATCGCCGCGTTCCGGCTCGGGCAACTGGCCGCTCGCGGCCCGATGGATGAGGCCGCGGTGCGCCGCCACCTCGCGGACACCGCGATGGCAGCCGGCCTCGGGCGCGAGGAAACCGAACGCACGATCGCCTCCGGCTGGGAAGCCGGCCTGCGGCAACCCCGACGCCGACCGGCACCGGCACCGGCACCGGCACGGTCGTGACGCTGCCGGACGCGGGAGCATCTCGCGGTAGCCGGGTCGCACCCCGCTCTGCGAGGACCAGGACGCACTCGCGCCCTGTCGTCGCTCCCTGTCGTCACTCGCTGGCGTCCAACACGATGTCAGTCGCTGGTCCCCAGCACGATTGAAGGTCCTGCCGGTTAACGCGCTCCAGGCTGCCGAAGGGCCGGGATACCGGTAGCGCGCGTGGCCGGCGCCCATGCCGAGCATGAACGTCACCCCCGGTCCGCAGGACGGGGCTGATCCGTGTGCGGCCGAAGGTGCTCGGCTGAGGACCCGAAGGTCAGCCCACCCGGGCCGGGGACACAAAGCCCCGTACAGAACATCTTGGCAACCGTGTCTTGCTGCGCGCGACGCCAAGATCTCCTGCCCGGGGCCTTGCCTCCCTCGGCCCATGGGTGGGCTCTGACCGGCCCGTCAGCGCGGCACCCCGGGCGCCAGGACCACCCGGTCCGCATCCCGGCGGCTGCCGCACCAGCATCAAGCTGATCGGAGCCACACCGATGCACCAGCACACCCTCTCCGGCCGTCTCGGCGACCAGCCGCAGCTGCGTCACACACCGAATACCGGCACGTCCGTCTGCACCCTGCGTCTGGCCCACGACCGCTGGTCCAAGGGACCCGACGATGAATGGATCCAGGGCGAGACGCTGTGGCTCGACGTCACCGCGTGGGGCGAGCTCGCCGAGCGCTGCTGCCAGTTCGCGAAGGGCACGAAGGTGATCGTGAATCTGCGCGATGACCTGAGGACGCGGACGTTCCGCCGCGGTGACGACACCGTCGGCGTCCGGCTGGAAGCCACCGCCTCCACCGTCGAGGCGGTTCAGCCGCGACCGCGGGCAGACGAGGACGCCAGGGCCGATTCGTACGCGCAATACGACCTACAAGCCGCCTAGCCCGCCGCATGTCCGGGGCCGTCAATGCCGCGGCCCCGGACCACCGCCCGCCGAGCATCCACCCACCCTGTGAGGGAGATCGTCATCGTGATGTTGTTCGAGTGCCTCGTCGAAGGCAAAGTCACCGCCGCCCCCGAGTCCGACACCACCGCCAACGGCAAGCCGTTCGTCCGCTTCACCATCGAGCACGAGCAGGGCTACCACGACGCCGGCCGCGGCTGGGTCACCACCGGCCGCACCGACTACCGCGTCACCTGCTGGGACAAGCGACTCATGCCGGCCCTGACCGGCATCCGCCGCGGCCAGCGAGTCCTGGTGCGCGCCACCCGGTTCAACATCCTCAACGACAACGACACCGGCGAGCCGATCTTCAACCTGACCCCCGACTACGTCCGCGTCCTCGAAGCCACCCCCGAGCGGCCCCGGCAGCGCGACGGGCACATGGTGCGCACCGCGCACGGCGAGGACATCCACGCCGACAAGTACCCCGACGTCGTCACCAACCGGGACCTGATCCATCACCGCTGACCCGACACGGCCGAGGGCCGCCCCGGTACACCCGGGCCGGCCCTCGGGTCGTTTCACGGGAAGGAGCATGCGTTGCCGTCGCCTCACAACCAAGCCGCCCGCCAGCCCCTGCCGACCACACCGATCACGTCACCTGATGCCGACAGGCTCGGAATGCAGGGCAGCCGCCGATCGGCCTGCCCCAGTGCAGCGGGCACCGAGCCGGGGCCCGACGCGGCGCGCTGGCCTGGACGCGCGCTGACCGACACCACCTGGTCGCCGACGGAGCAGCCGGCCACCTGCTGTGCCGGCTGGTACTTCGAGCACTCCATCGCATGCCCGGTACCGCACGTGCCCCGCAACTGCAGCGACTGCCACGCCGCGCCCGGCACCTCGCACGTCTACCCGGCCTGCTCCTGGTACCAGTAACCCGGCGAGCAACCAGCCCGCTGCTAACCCGCGCGATCGCCGACCGCCGCCCGTGAGCAGCTCAGGTCAGAGAGCAGCACCGGCCGACAGGCGTCGTTCATCGCCGGGACCTCGCGCTGCCACGGCCGCCCGTCCGACGCTCCCCGGCTGTTACGTTGGCCGGGCCCGCAGGGAGCGCCAGTGCCCGCCGCGTCCGTCGCCGGTCGTCACGGCGAACACGGCGGGGCGCGCCGAGCCGCCGCCCTCGCCAGCTCCCAGAGATGACCGAACCGGCCACAACCGGCAAGCCGGGAAAACATCTTGGAAGCGCAGCGCCGAAGATCCCCTCACGACCGGAACGCCGCGCTTCCAAGATCTTTTACCCCAAGAAACAGGCTTGCCCGCCGCGGCCGGCCCGGTCTCCCCGTGGCCCCTGTCAACGCGGCAGCCCCGGTGCGAACCGGTGAACGCCGCACCGGTCCGCACCGTCGGAGGCCACGCCATGAGCACCAACACCACCCCTGCCAGCTCCCACGAGCACTCCACCGCCGGCACCAGCGCCGCGACGGCTGAGCCCGAACCGGCTCAGCACATCTCCGGCGGCGAGGCCCCGCTCACCCGGCACCTGGCTCACTCGCTCGTTCACGTCGTCGGCCTGATCGCCGCGCACACCGCCGCTCTCATGGTCCTCGAGAAGACCCCGCTGCTCGCACTGCTCTCGCTGCACTGACGGCGCCTTCGCCCGGGTGGGTGTCTGATCCGGACATCCACCCGGCGCACCGCGCCGGCTGCGATCTGGCTCAGCCCGTGGACGACACGGCAGGACGCTTCGTTGCTCGAACGCGCGGCCGTGCACGGGCCCGCAGTGCTGGGCCGAACGCCGCGCGCCTGCTCGTCGGCTGCGGTGGCCACCGAGTGTCACCGGCGCTGCTTTACGTGGCGGAACACGGCCTGCGCATCTCACCACCATCACGTGGCCTCTCGCCCTGGCCGCACTGCGCGAGGAAGCCGCCAAACGGACCGTCCGCGTGACGGTCCGCATGGCCTCTGCGGGCGTGTGCCACCTGTCGAGACCGCGCGAGCGCCCCCGTCTATCCGAATCGCCAACACCCACCCCCGGAGACACTGATGGACAACGTCGTGACCGTTCGTGGCCCCTTCGCCGCCTCACCCACTGTCAGGCACTGCGACCTCGGCGCGCATCGCCTGCGCGACGACGAGCCCTGGTGGCAGGTGACCGACTTCAGCCGCGGCTGGGCCGACGGCAAGGGCGTCGCCTGCGCGGCACACCTCGCCGAAACCGAAGCAGCCTTCAGCGCCGGCCAGACCTACAAAGTCGGCGGCCTGTTCGACGCCGAACGAACCCGCTGGCCCCAGGGGCCGCATCTGTGGATGGACGACGAGGACGTCCCGGTCCGGCTGGCCATCTTCCTCACCGACCCCAGCCCCCGGGAGATCGCCGCCGTTGAGACCGGCAAGGCCCGCTTCGGCTGGACCGAGCAGGGCATCAACGGCTTCCTGCTGTTCAAGTACGGCGACTCGCCGTGGAACGACGCCCCGTTCAACCCGCAGCGACTCCACACGCCGTTCGCCCTGCAGCCGATGTCGCGAGGAACCCACACCCGGATGCTGACGTTCCTCGTGCACGCCGACACCGGCCGCATCGCCGCCATGCGAATGTTCAGCTGGCCGGCCTACTTCCTCAACCACGTCATCGCGTCCGCACGCCGGCTACAGGACGTTCCCTACGACGAGGCGGCGGCCAACCTGGCGCAGCAGGACTTCTACGACCGCTACCCCGACGGCCCGTCGCTGTACCGGCTCGTGCGCGCCCTGCCGCCGGAAGCGACCTGCACGGGCGGACAACGCGACGACCGACCCCACTGACACACCAGCACAAGGGCACACCACGCCGGCAGCGCCCTCGCCAACACCCCTGCTCGGGCACAGCCCGGGCGAGGCCATTCCGCCCACAATCCAGAGCGAAGCTGGAGATGACCGATGGCAACCCCACAAGCGAAAGCCGGCGACCGAGTCAAGCTCCTGCACTGCGCCGACCCCCACACCACACTCGACCCCGGCACACTCGGCACCGTCACCCTGGTCGACAGCCTCGGCACGATCCACGTTCTTTGGGACAATGGCATCGAGCTTGGGCTCGTCAGCGGCGAAGACGCCTTCGTCGTCATCGAACCCCCACGCTGAGAAACAACGGCGCGGATACAGCGGCACCACGTTTCATGGGACGGCCGTGGCGATCACCGCGTCTCGCTACCTACCAGCCCCGGCCAGTGGCTCCGCTACACCCACCGCTGTGCCACATCGCCGCAAGTTGCTCCTGCGGCGGTGGCTTCCGCAACCCCGACCCGCTCGCCGATCTCAACGCGGCATGGCGCGCCTGAGAAAAGACGGTCCTGCCGCGACACCGCACCGCCGGCAACCGCCTGTCATGCTCACTGCGGCCGGCCCTGGCGGGCCGGTAAAGCGGAGCGGCCTACGGCCGCGCTGCCGAGACCCTTTTCCGGCCGCTGGCTGCGCCAGCAGGATAGGTTGTGCGGCAGCCTCCACCAAATCCGCAGCGGGCGGGTAAAACATCATGCACATACCACATGATATTTTACCCGAAACCCCCCGCCACGAATTTGGCTCCAGCCACCGCACAACCTGGCGAGCAAGCTCGCCCCCACCGCCCGAAAAAGCGCCTCAACACCCAACCCCGCGCCATCTAGCTGCAAAGGTGCGCGGCCCGCCGCACTCAATGGCTCCGTCTATCTTCTTTTATTAGGCTTTCAGTGTATTGATACACGCCATTTTGATTGGTAGAGTTTTCTTTATCGGGAGCGGCAACTCCCGATAACGTCGAAAAAGCACCAGTTAAAGGGATGGTTTACCGTGAGCGCGCATCAACTCTACGATTTGGCGGACGGTATCGCGTTAGTGGTCGCCGGATGGGACCCCGGACACGGCTCGTATTACGTCAGCATCTACGAAGACGGCGACGCGTGGCCCTGCCCCAGCATCGAGCTCGGCGACGACGCTACGCCGATCGCCAAGCCGGAATGGGTCCTCGAGATTCTCGACGGGTACGCCACGGCCCCAGCAGGCTTCGTCGAGACCCTGCGCGCGGACGCGGAGAAGGAAGGCATCAGCGACATGCAAGCCGTACTCGCCGTCGCCCGACCCGCATCCGCCGCCTACCAACTCGACGAGTCAGACGTTCCGTTCTAGCGCCAGCGCCGCCGGGGGACCGATGGTTCCCCGGCCGTTCGGCGCCGCAGCGGCCGCGTCGACGCGCATCGAGCGCGCCGCCCCGGGCTGCCGCGCCCACCGCTCACGGCCGCACCACATCGACGCGGGCGCGAAGAAGGCCGACGGCCTCCCGAAGGAGGACACCCCGCGAAGGGTGTACCCAGCAAGGTCCGTCGGCCTAAACGTCGACCAAGCATCCGGCATCCGAAGACGCCGCAGGACGGTCAGCCACAAAGCTACCGCGCCGAGCCCAACACCGGCGACCCCGGGAACGCATCCACCGCGACAACCGGGCCGCATCGGCCGTCACGGGCCGCCCTACTCGCTTGCCTCGCCGAGCTCAGCGGCGCCGCGCCCTCGTTCTGACTCGGCGGCCGCTTCGACCGACGCTCGGCTCCCGCGCCGTCGCTGCATCGACGAGCCCGCCAACAACTGCTCGGCCTGCGCGTCCACCGCCGCGTCCGGCGCGCGCTGCACCGCCCGCCGAACCTCCGCCAGTGACGGTCCTACCAACACGGCAGCATCCTGCACCGACGCGCTCAGCCGCGCCAGCACCGCCACCGCAACATCACGACGCTGCACCGCGACCGCCACCGCCTCATTCAGCCGAGCCGTCACCACGTCCCGCTCCCGCTCGGCCGCCTCCACCGCCGCCTGACCCGCCGCCACACCATCCAATGCCCGCTTCTGCGCAGCCTGACGCCGCCGCAAATCCCGCTGCTCCGCCGCATGCTGCTGCCGCAGCCGCGCCACCGCATCATTCGTCGCTCTGCTAGCCATCCATCGAAGCTAGCTTTCCCCACACCTCATGCCCACACTTCAAGGTCCTCCTAAAACTAGCCAGAGTTTCCCAAGTTGCCTGCTATTTCTAGCCAGATCATGTCTATCCAGCAAAGACGCCCACGAGCTCTCTAAACCCTTCTCAAAATCAGCACACCACATGGCATTCACAATGTCGCAAAGGGCGCGGTGCGTGCATACGCTCGGCGGCATGCTCACGGTCACGCGGATCGCTCCGGGCGCCGGGATCAAGTACCTGACCCGGCAGGTCGCTACCGGCCGGCACGACTTCAAGCCGGCCGGGCGCAGCAGTGCAGTGGCGTATCACGCTGATCCGGGCGCGCATGGGGAGGCCCCCGGCTGGTGGGCAGGGCAGAGCGCAAGCCTGTTCGATGTGCACGGTGAGGTCACCGAACAGCAAATGCAGAACCTCATCGGCGAAGGCAAGCATCCGCTGACCGGCCAGCAACTCGGCCGCCTCTGGCGGCAATTCCCGGCGATGGACGACGCCGCCCGGAAGGCCGCCGTCGAAAAAGCATGGAAGGCATTGCCGGCAGATGCCACCTACGAGCAGATCGCGCAGGTCTGGCTACGGATCTGGACCGCCCCGGAACGGCATCCTGTCGCCGGATTCGACGTCACCGTCTCACCCCAGAAATCGGTAAGCCTGCTCTGGGCGTTCGGCGACGACCACGTCAAACACGAAGTAATGGCCGCCCACCACGACGGCGTCCGCGCCGCCCTCGAGCACCTACGTGCGCACGGCGCGTTCACCCGGCTCGGCACCAACGGCCTCGTGCAGGTCGACACCGACGGCCTCGGGGCGATGGTCTTCGACCACCGGATGAGCCGGGAGAAGGACCCGCAGCTGCACTCGCACATCATCGTCTCGGCCAAGGTGCGCATCCAGCGCGGCGGTCGCCAGGACTGGCTGGCCCTGGACAGCCGCGCGTTCTACCAAGCGACCATCGCGTCGCGGATCGCCTACGAACGCGCCGTCGAGCACCAACTCGGCCAGCGTCTGGGCATCCGGTTCACTGCCCGCGAAGGCTCCACGATCCGCGAAATTGCTGGGATCAGCAGCCGGGCGATCACGCACTACTCGAAACGGCGCACCGCTATCGAGCAGGAGATGACTGGCCGGCTGACCGACCCGGACACCGGCTGGCAGCGGCTGACCATCGGCCGGTGGAGGCGGAGCGCCCAGGACGCCACCCTGCGCACCCGTCATCTCAAAGACGCTCCCGAATCGACCCGCGACGCCGTTGCCCGCTGGCACCGCGAGGACCAGCACGCCGGTCTCGACACCGCAGGCGACGTCGAGCGGATCGTCGCCCGCCGCCTCAACACCGACCTGGACCGGCAAACCGCCGCCGTCATCCGTCACGCCACGCAGGCCCGCGGGAATCGCCGCGTGCGCCTGGACGACCTAGAAGCTGCGACCGCGGCGCTCGGCGTGGAGGGTGAGCAGTTGCGTGCCTCGGTTGTTGACGCCGCTGTGCGGCGGCTGCCGCACCTGGCCGTCGAACGCGCCATCACCGACCTGGCCGGCGAGCGGGCCGTGTTCAGCATCTCGCACCTCGAACTCGCCATCGGCCGCGTCCTGCACGTCGCCGTCGGCGTCAACCGGCAAGCCGACTGGCAGCGGGTGCAGCAGCTCGCCGCCGACGCCATCCGCACGAACGCCGGCGGGCTGCGCGTGCTCACACCCCCGGAACTCGTGGAATGGGGGCCGCAGCTCATCCGCTCGTCAGACGGGCAAAGCATCTACAGCCGACACCGCGACCTGCACCTGACCACTCTATCCGTGCTCGCCGCCGAGCAGGAACTGATCGCCTACGCCACCGGCCACGGCGCCACCGCCGCACCAGCCGCCCTGCTCGACCGCGTCAGCGACCAGCTTGATCTGTCAGCGGAGAAACGCGCCGCGCTGCGGTTCGCCGTCGGGGACACCCGCCGGGTGACCGGGATCGTCGGCCCGGCCGGAACCGGGAAAACCTATCTCCAGGCCGCTGTTGCAGTCGCTGCGCAGCAAGCGGGGGTTCCGATTGTCGGGCTCACAGTCGGGCAGAACGCCGCGTACGTGCTCGCCGACGCCACCCGCCTGGGTGGCCGGGCCGGGATCCGGACCGAGAACATCGCGATGTGGCTGCACGCGCAGCACACGCCGCCTGAAGGCACTAGCCGAGAGGACTGGGCCTTCCAGCCCGGTCAGTGGGTCATCGTTGACGAAGCGTCCCAAGCCTCGACCCTCGACCTCATCGAACTGACCGGACTCCTGCAGCCGGTCGGCGGGAAACTGATCCTGGTCGGCGACCCCGCGCAGATCTCCGCGGTCGGCCCCGGCGGCATGTTCCGGCACCTCGCCGCTCTCGGCCACACCACCACCTTGAGCGAGGTCCGTCGCTTCACTGACCCGTGGGAAGGCCCGGCCTCGCTGCGGTTACGCGACGGCGACACCACCGTGCTAGCCGAATACGACCGCCGCGGCCGGATCCTGTCCGGCCACCGCGCCGAGCTCATCGGGCAGGTCCTGGACGGCTGGGCCGCCGACATCCTGCAAGACCGGACCAGCCTGATCCTCGTCGAAACCGAAGCCGAAGCCGCCGACATCGCCACCCAGGCCCGCCGAATCCTTGTCCACGCCGGCCTCGTCGCCGACGGTCTAGCGGTCACTCTCGCGAACGGCACCCACGCCAGTCCCGGCGACCTGATCGTCACCCGCCGCAACAATCGGACTCTCATCGCCGGGGACAAATTCGTCGCCAACCGCGCCGCCTGGCGCGTCCTCGAGACCAGCCCGACCGGTGATCTGCTCGTCGAAAACACCAGCAGCCGGCATCACACCACCCTGCCCGCGGCGTACGTCGCCGAGCACGTGCAACTCGCGTACGCGGCGACCGTCGACTCCGCGCAGGGCCGCACGGTCGACACCGCCCGCGCCATCATTGACCCGGCGACCGACCGGGCCCGGGTCTACGTGATGGCCACCCGCGGCCGCCTGCTCAATCTGCTCGCCGTCGTCACCGCCGACCAGGCGCCCGAGGGCCACCCGCCGGCCGAGCCTACGGCCGGGATCACCGTGCTCGCCGACGTCCTGCGCGCCGAGGCCAGCGAGCGGTCCGCTACCGAAACCGAACAAACCCTCTGGGCTGACAACGACGCCCTGCACCGGCTCGGCCCCATCTACGACGACCTGCACGCCCGCGCCTCCGCACCCCATCACCTCGCCGTCGTCGAAGCCGCCACCAACCCGGCAACCGCCGCCGCGCTCGCCGCCGACCCCGCCCTCCCGGCCCTCATCAGCCGACTGGATGCCCTCGCCGCCGCCGGCTACGACCCGGACCAGGTCCTCACAGCGGTCGCGTCCCGACGCGAGCTCGATACGGCTCGCGACGTCGCCGCCGTGCTCGCCTGGCGCATCGACCACACCTACGACGGCATCACCCCCGACCCCGCTCAGGCCATCGACGCCACCCAAGGCACCTACACCAGCCGCGTCAGCGACCCCAACGGTGACGTGGGAGACGCACTGCGGCAGATCGCCGCGCTCTGCGACGCCCGAGTCGAAGCCCTCGCCGAACAGGCCGCCGAACGCCAACCGGTCTGGGCTGGCGCGCTCGGGCCGGTGCCCGGCGACGACACTGGACGGCGGCAATGGCTCGCCCGAGCCGCCGTCGTCGCCGCCTACCGTGACCGCTACCAGCACACCAGCGACGACCCCATCGGCCCGCAGCCATCCCACCGCGACACCACCCGGTGGGCCGCCTGGCACCGCGCCCAGGTCGTGCTCGGCGTCGCGACCCTCACCGGCCGCCTCGCCGCCGCTACCGACGCCGACCTCAACGACCTGATCACCGCCCAGCGCGCCGCCGATGCCGCCGCACCCACCTACGTCGCCGGGCAACTCCGCAACGCCCACATCGACCTGGTCGCCGCGGAACAACACCTACGCGACACCCGGCTCGAACTCGCCACCACCCAGCACGCCGCCAACGCCGCCACCACCCGCGCCGACCAGATCAAGCCACGCTGGTGGCGGCGCGGCCCGAGCCGTGCGCGCACCGCCGTCCAGCAGCAAACGGCGCGCGTCGCGGCCCTGCGCTCCACGGTCACCGCCGACACCCTGGCGACCCAGGTGGACAGCGCCGGCACCCGGCTGGCCGCGGCCCGCGACACCGTCAACGGCCTGGAACAACAACACCAGGCTTGGACGCGCTGGTACGACACCAACCTGCCCACCCGGTACGCCGCCCTCGCCGCAGCCGCCGAAACCGCCCGCCGAGCCCACGCCACCGCCGCGCAATCCGCGCGACTCGCCGACGCCGTGCGGACCACCACGGCACGCGTCCGCGCCGTCGACGCCACCCGGCCGCGGCCGCACGCCTACCCCGTCCCCGAGCACCTCGGCCAGGACGCAGCGGGCGCCTACCACCGAGTCATGGACCCGGACGAGCCGGTCGCGGACGAAGCGACTGCGGACCTCGACCATGCGTAGCCGCACATCGCAGGCACGTCGTCGGTTGCGGCGACGGAGGTCGCAGATGTTCGCTGGCCGCCGCCCGGGACCGCTGCCGGCGAGGGCGGGCCGATGACGAGGCATCCGGTCGCGTTCGTCGACGAGTCGTATCTGGACTATCCCGGGCACCCGGGCATGTACCTGCTCGCCGCGATCCTCGTCACGCCGGGCGAGTTGCCCGCCGTCATCGACGCGGCCGCGCGGCTGCCGGCCCGGCCGCGTATCACAGCACCCGGCTCTACCGGCGTGGCCATCTGACCCCCATCGAGAACATGCTCGACGCCACCCACGCCCACGCCGACTGGGCCTACCTCGTCGCCCAAGCGCCGCTGCACCCCGCCGGAACGGAAGCGGCCCGCCAGGACAACCTCGCTCGGTTGCTGCAGCTTCTCAATCAGCAGCGCGTCCGCGACGTCGTGCTCGACACCCGCGCCAACGACGCCGAACAACACCAAAGGCTGCTCGAAGGCCGCAAAACCCACCGCAGCGACCAGCCCGACCTGACCACCTACCGCCGCCTCGTCCGCGACGGCGACATCAGCCCCCGGATGCGCCTCATCCACGTCGACGACCGCCGGCAACCCGCGCTCTGGATGGCCGACGCCCTCGCCTGGGCCGCCCAACGCGCGCTCGTCTACGACGAACCGCAATGGTGGAGCCGCGTCACCGGCATCACCACCGTTTTCGACACCACCGGCGCGCATCTCAGCCTGGACAGCGAAAGGGCCGCTCCACCCGCAGTGAACCCCGCGGGCGATCGCGACCCCCGACACCAGAGCCCAAGCGCTCCAGCACCGTTACCCCGACATTATATGCTCAACGGGGGCACCACGAACCGTACGCACGGGCCCGGAGAGCACTACAAGCAGCTGCTCGATCAAGCGGGCGGCACCGACCTACAGGCCGCCCGCACCCGGCTCAGTTCCCAGGTCGCCGCGCTGTCCGATCACGTCGCAGAACTCACCGTCGCCATCAGCCAGCTCGCCGCCGCGGCCGCACCGGCACTCCCAGCCACGTGCGGCCGTGTTGCTCCCGACCCGCACACCGCCGAGCCCAGCCATCGCCACGCTGAACCAGAGCCGGACGTGAACTGACGAGAAACCCCGTCACTAGCCAGTACGCCCGCGCCGCCGAGGCCTTCGAACAGCTTTGTGGGCAGTCGCGCCAGGACCGCCTGCGTCCCGCTTCAACCTCACTAGACATCGGTGGCCCGGGCCACGGCGTCGGCGTCCGCGAGCGACAATCGGGTATGCCTCCGGTCTACCCGCATGATCACAGCATGCACATCCGACAGCGGATACGCGACAGGGCGGTCCACTTTGGTGTGGGGCTCGTCGTCGCCGCCGTCGGTGTCGTGGTGACCGGCTTCCTGTCGGCGTGGGTTGGCCCGGCAGGTTCCATGCTGATCACGGTTGCGTGGTGGTTTTGCGGGCTCCTCGCGGCGGTCGCGCTGCTCGGCCTCACGGTGACGGCGGGCTGGTACGTGTGGTATCGCCGCCGACGGCCGTCGCTGGACGCGGCTGGAGCCGAAGCCTACGGCGAACGACGCGCGCGACTCCACCGGCCCCGCGACGACGGCGCACCACGTTGACCCGGTGATGCGGGCGCTGGGCGCAGCAACGTCACCGACCGGCTGCGCCGCCGGGCAGAGCCAACGCGGAGATCGACAACCCGTCGCTGGCGGGGTGGCTGAGGTCCGGGCGATGCGTGAGATCCGCCGTCGGCGAGTGACGAAAGACGATCACGTGAGGCGGCAGAGATAGGTCGGCCAGCGAGTCCGCGGCGGCTCTGTGCCGCGGGCTGGCTCCGGTGGAGGTTGGCTCTGGCCGGAACCAGCCCGACGGCCTGCGGACGTTACTGTCTCAGTCGGGTCATCGCCTGACCTGCGATCTGCTCGAGCAGGTCTGCCGCCGTCCCGGCGCTGGCGGCGGTGACGTCGCCGATCAGGGAGATGGATAGGTAGAGGTTGCCGTCGTAGACCACGACGTGCGGGCCGGTCTGCGCATCGTTGTATCGGTAGGCGCCGTGCCCCAGGCCCGGGATGTCGGTGATGGTTTCCGACTTCTGGTGGGCGCCGCGGACGCCTTCGTAGTACGTCTGGGCGGTGTCTTGTTTGACGATCATGATGTCGAGGGAGACGAGGCTGCGGTCGCCGCGTGGCCCGTATTGGCGCTGGCAGCGAGCGAAGGTGGCGAAGCTGTTGGTTTCCGATCGCGGGGCGCCGAGGTTTCCGGCGTCCTGGCCCAGGGCGCCGGTCAGCAGTGTCTGGTCAAGGGCGGCGCACGCATCACGTGTGGCTTGGTACGTCCGCGGGGCGTCGGGTGCAGCAGACGCCGGCGGCGGCGACGCCGATAACGCGTTGGTAGTAACAGGGCGCGGCGATGGCCCGGCGGCCGTGCGGTGGCCGTCGCCGCAGGCGGTTAACCCGAGGCCGAGGGCGGTCAGCGCGGCCAGGGTCAGCGTGACGCGGCGTGCTGGTGATCGGTGATGCATGCTCGCAGGTTCCCTTCGACGGATGTGGTGTGACGCGGTGATGGCGCGCCTACTAGTGGCAGGTCGACAGATCGACGCCGGGCACGGATTCGGTGGCCTGATGCCGCAGCCAGCCGTTGATCACTTTTCGGGTGCTGGGGGCGCTGGTGTGCAGGTTGAGGGAGTGGCCGGTCGACGCGATCGTGACGGCGATCAGGCCCGTGTTGCTGGCGTACGTGGTCTGCTCGCGTTGGCAGATGTCGGCGCCGTGGGTGCAGGGCATCGTGGGCCCACAGAACAGGGCGTCGCGGGCGCCGACGACCAGCAGGATCGGCGCAGTGATGGCGCGGCTGTAGGCCAGTTCCTGCTGGGGCGTGTAGGTCAGTTCCCCGGTCGTGGCGGTGGTCTTGGTGGCCTCGTCCCACGTGGACGCTCCCGGTTCGGCGGTGGCGGGGTCGAGGAAATAGGCGGCGCGTCTGCCGGGAAGGGTGGTCAGGTAGCCCTCCGGGGACGCTGACTGGGCGAACTTCGGGTCGTCTCCGGCTGGGTGCAGGTCGGTGGTGAAGCGCGTCATCACGTCCAGGTCGATCTGGTGCAGCAGGCCTGTGAGAACCAGCGCGTCGACGTCGTGATAGGTCGCGGCCTCGGCCATCCAGACGACCGTGCCGAACGAGTGCCCGACCCCAGCGACCGTGCGATAGCGGCCCAGCGTGCCGTCGCGTAGCGCCTGGATCGCCTGGTGGACGACGGTGGCCTCGGCGGTGAGGGTGACCTGGTCGGCGGGTGGCCGGTCGCTGGCGCCGGTACCGATCCGGTCGATCAGATAGACGGCGTTGCCGGCGGCGACGGCCGCGGTGACGTAGTCGGTGCGCTGGTCGAGGCCGGTCCAGTACTGGTGGGTGTAGGTCAGCCCGGGGACGAGCAACTGCACCGTGCGGCCGGGGCGGCGGGGCTGGCACAGCCACCCGGCGAGCCGGTAGGTCGCCACATGCGGTGCCGGGGTGAGGATGACGGGCAGGTCCCGCCGCACGCAGTGTTGTTCTTGCTCGGCGTATGCCTGGGCGGGAGCGGCGGCCACCAGGGTCGCCGCCAGTACGACCGGTAGGGCCAGCCATCTGATGATCGCCTGCCGGCCGCGGCGCGGCGAGTGCAGCTGCTGACGGCGGGTTGGCTGGTTGGTGCGCTGGTTCACGGGTTCCTCCTAGGAGTGGTGTGCCGGTCAGGGCCGGCTGATGCGGTGCAGCGCGGCAACCGTGTCGCGCAGCGGAGGGTCGGTGGGGCGCTCGAGAAGCTCGGTCAGCGCCTCGGCCAGGTCGGTGCGCAGGGTCCGGGCGAGGTGCAGGCCGGCTGCGGTCGGCTGCAGCAGCCAGTACCGGTGGTCGTCGGCGCGGGGCAGCCGGCGGATCAGCAGCCGGGTGTTGAGGTCTTTGAGGGTGAGGTTCACGGTGGCTCGCGCCAGCCCGGTGATCTCGGCGATGGTGCGCGATTCGATGGAGCGGCGCCCGGTGACCAGTTGCAGCACGTCGTAGCCGGCCCAGGTCAGGCGGGCCTCGCGCAGTACCCGGTGTTCCAGATACCGGCGCAGGTGGTTGCTCGCTCGGCACAGCACCGCGACCTGGCGCAGCAGCTCGTCGGTCTCGGCAGGCGGGTGGCCGCCGAGGTTGTCCCGCGGGTCAGCGATCATGACTGCCCGGTTCCGCCGATCGGCGCGCCATGGTCCCTCATCCATACGAAGGGATCGATGGCATTCGCGCTCAGTAGCCGGCACCGGGTAGCGCCGCAGGTGACACCGGTGTGTACCTCGAAATGCAGGTGCGGGCCGGAGGAATGGCCGCTGCTGCCGACCAGGCCGATCGGCTGGCCGGCGTCGACGTGCTGCCCGTATACGACGTCGGGTTTGCGGACCATGTGGCAGTAGCGGGTGGCGATCTGCCCGGCGTGCAGGATCTCCACAAAGAAACCGCACCCGAGCGTGGTGGGGTTGCCCTCGTCGTCGAGCTGGCCGTCGATGTCGCAGTTGCCGGTGTCGTTGTCACAGCCGGCGAACACGACCTTGCCGGCCGCGGCGGCCCGGATGACCGTGTACCTTTTCGCGCCGAGGTCGTCGCCTTGATGGTTCGGCCGGGACGACGTCCGGAAGCCCGAGACGATCGGCGCGTGCACCGGCTGGGTCCACCCGCCAGGCGATACCACGGCTGGCTGGCCGCATTCGGCGAGGCTGGCTCCGGGCAGGTCCGAGATCGTGGCGGCGCCGGTGACCGCGGAGACGACCCGCTCGGCGTCGGACTCGTGCTCGGCGTACCGGTCGGGGAAGGCGCTCTTCTGAACCTTCTGGGCCGCGACGGTGACCGGCATCGTCTCCCAGCCCTGGATGCGTTTCAATGCCCGGTAGAAGGCGGTGGCGGAGTAGACGCGATCCAGCAGCTGGCCGGGTCGTCCCCAACCTTGACTCGGGCGTTGCTGGAACAGGCCGAGCGAGTCGTGGTCGTTGCGGGCGCCTAGGTCACCGAGGTTGGTCAGCCGGGACTCGGTCATCGCGGTCGCCACGGCGATCACCCAGGCCCGGGCCGGCATCGCCAGCTGCTGGCCGACCGCGACGATCACAGCGGCGTTGTCGACCTGCCTGGTACCCCACGACCCAAGCGCACCCGGATGCGCACGGATCTGCACGGATGCGCTTGCGGGGTCTCCCGTGCAGGCGGACGCGGCGGCGTCGTCACCGAGGACCGCGACGAGCGGCAGACCGCACAGGGCCAGCGCCACGGCGCTCGCGGCAGCCAGCGCGATGCCGAGTTTCATGACGACGCCGGTCGGGCGGTCGCGACAAGCCAACGGCCGCCCGCGTGGACGACGGTCACCTTTAGGGCGCCAGCGTCGGTCGCAACGGCAGCGACCACCACGGCGGTCGTGGACGACAGCACCCGGGCCGGGCCCACGACGGAATGCGCGGGCACGCTTGCCGGGTCGGTGTCGGCCAGCAGCCGCGCGTACGGCGGGATGACCAGCTTCCGCACGCCCGCGTACCACCTATCGGGCGCAAGCTCGGGTCGTGCCCAGGCGGTCACGAAGGCGAGTGCGGCAGCGACCGCTGCTGGTGCGGCGGGACTGCTCGATGCCACGCCCACGCCGTCCTCGCCGCCCGAATCGACCCAGGGGGCTGCGGTGACAGGAGAGGAACTGGGCGGCGCCGTCGCCGCCGCGGTGCCACATCCACCCGACACCAACGCCACGACGATCACCAAAGGCAGCAATAGGGTTCGGGTCACGGCGACGTCTCCTGCTCGAGGGCAGCGAGTCCCTCGTGCACCGCTGTGGTGACGCGGGCCAGGTGCTCGGCCAGCGTGGTGAGTGCGGTACGGCGCTGCCCGGCGGTGGAGGCGGTGTGCGCGACCGTGAGCGTCTGCACGGCGGCGGCGCCGTTCCGGCCGATCTCACGCAGCAGATCGAGATAGGCCGCGTACTCCCGCAGGGCGGCGTCGCCGTGGTCGACGTCGGCCGGCGCCATCAGACGTCCAGCTCCGGGTCGTCCGGGCTCGGCCCGTACCCGCCGCCGGGCTCGGTGTCGAGGCGGCGCCGGCGTTCGTCTTCCAGCTCGGCTTCACGGTCGAGGTCGTAGCCGCCGTCCGGTTCGGCGTCCGGTACGGGTTCCTCCGGTTCGCTGGTGTCGCGCTCGGGATCGTGCACTCGCTCGAAGAGCTCGTCGATGTCCAGGACCAGGACGCCGAGCTGGGCGTTGAGGCGGTCCCAGTAGTAGCTGCTGGTGATCTCGGCGGGCTGACTCACGACGGCACCCGTTCGGGCTCAGGCCCGGCAAGCTGAG
This sequence comes from Paractinoplanes globisporus DSM 43857, assembly GCF_000379645.1. Lineage (GTDB taxonomy): Bacteria > Actinomycetota > Actinomycetes > Mycobacteriales > Micromonosporaceae > Actinoplanes > Actinoplanes globisporus. Next base: position 97,111 of record NZ_KB903300.1, on the reverse strand, counting down.
GGCGACCGGTGAGGTCGTTGTTCGCGGCGTCGATCGCCTCGGCATGCCACTGGTCGGGCCAGATCAGGTCGCGAGCTCGGGTGGTGTGGGTGCCGTTGCGGCACCGGGTGTTGTCGTCCCAGCCGCGGAGCCGGTCACGGGCGCGGGTGAGGCGTTCGTGCCACAGCAGCGGCCCGTCCGGGTGCGCGGTGTCGTCGTAGCAGGCATGCCAGCCCGCGGCCAGGGCAGTGAGCTCCTCCACCAGCGGCGGGTGCTGCGGCCAGCAGGCGGGGATCTCCTCGGCGACCTCGTATCGGTCGGCGAACCAGCCGACCCAGTCGATCAGCCACGCCCACGTCTGGGCGGCGGCGTCGCGGTCGAGGTCGCGCCAGCGCAGCGGCCACGGCATCGCCTGCCCGCCGGCGGGGCCGGCACTGATCAGCTGCGAGCGCTCGACCGTCTCCCGTAACTGCCGGTGCTGCTGGTGCAGGGCGTCGACCGCGGCGGCCAGCTGGTGGACCGCGGTGCCGAGCTGGGCGATCGCCACGATGTCCGGCGGCGGATCCTCGGGCAGCTGGAAGTCAAAGGTGTCCATCATTCCGCCCTCGTGAGCATGGCGCGGAACGCGTCGCGGCCGCGGGCCAGGTCGGCGCCGTCGGGGCGCTGCCACCAAGCGGGCACCTGAATCTCGACCGGGCTCAGGTTGCCGACGAACGCGAGAGCTCTCCCCTCGGGCAGCGTGCGCAGGTCGGCGAGGTCGAGCAGGTGCTCGCGGCGTACCGTTTCACTGATCGAGGCGCGGCCGGCGCCCCAGCTGGCGCCGGAGTTGACCTCGCTGATCTGCCCGGCCAGGGCTTGGGCGTCGCGCAGCGCGCCGACGTCGCTGCTGCCACCAATGATCAGCCGGGCGTTCGCGGCGTCCGCGATCGCCTGCCCGCCCTTGTCGCCCCACCGTTCGCGCAGCTGGGGCAGGTTCTGGGCGAACACCGACACGGCGACGCCGGAGCCGCCACCTTCACTCATCAAGCTGGGCAGCGACGGCAGTGGGGCGATGTTGGCGATCTCGTCGCCGATGAAGTACAGCGGCGGCTCGATGCGCCCGCCCGGCATGGTCAACGCCCGGGTCTTCGCCTGGTAGATGAGGTCCTCGCTGATCGCGGCCAGCAGAGGAGCGATCAGGGCCTGGGCGTCGCGGGTGCCCACCAGATACAAGGTGCCGGACTCGGCCAGCCAGTCCAGGGGCTTGAACTGGGTGCCGCGCGGCGGTGAGCACGCATGCAGGACGCGGGGGTCGTTGAACGCGTCGAGGGCGCCGGCGACCACGGATTGGATGGTGTCGCGGGCCCGGCCAGTGGTTTCCCGGTGCCGGGCGAGCCGATCGGCCCAGTTGTCCACCCCATGCGCACGCAAAATCCGCTCGGGCCGCGGATTGCCAGGATTCTGGGACCAGGCGAGAACGTCGACCATCGTGGCGGTCTCGTCGAGGGCCGCAGCGTGCAGCAGACCGCGCAAGATGGTGGCGGCCTGGTCGCGGAACCAACGGCCGTTCTCCACGCTCTCGTCGCCGATCCCGGAGCCGGACGCGAAGCCGGTGGCGCGCAGCATCGCGACGATCTGATCGTCGGCGCCTTCGATCGGCGACCACCGCAACCGCGGTACCCCCGGGATTTCACCCTGCGGCTCGAAGATGAACGTCGGCCCGATCCCGGCGCGGCGGGTGTAGGTCACCTCGGCGACATCCAGCCGGGTCGAGGTGGTCAGCACTGCCCCGCGCGCATCGGTGACGGCGGGAATGACATAGCGGGTGGTCTTGCCGCCGAACCGGGGCACGGCAGCAGCCAGCAGCGTGTACTCGTTGGCCAAATACAGCGGCCGGCGGCTGACGACGTCGGTGCCGAGGAACCGGGCCGTCTCGAGCGGATCCGCCCGGCGGCGGGTTTTCGCCGCCGCGGTGACCGGGTTGTCGGCGCCGGTGACGGTCAGGCCGGGGCGGACGATGTCGACGCGGGCGAGGACCGCCTTGGCGGACAACAGCCGGTCGAGGTCGCGCCAGGTCGCGAAGCCGGGCCGGCGCGCGCGCCTGCGGGCGATCCGTACCGCCGGGATGATCGGCCCAGCCAGCAGACCTACGAACGTGATCAGCCAGCAGCTGTAGATCAGCCACGTGGGTCCCAGCGGGGCCCGGGCGGCGGCGGGCCACGCGGCGGCCGGATCGCCGGGATGACCGGGGATCCGCAGCAGGATGGCCGGTGCGTGGCGGATGCCGACCGGCGGCCAGCGGTGCTGGGCGAGCAGAGCGCTCAGCTGCCCGGCCAGCCACAGCGACAGCACGGCGGCGGCCAGCAGGACGGTGAAGATACCGAGCAAGAGCAGCCGTACGCTGATGTCGGCGCGCAAATGCCCTTGCCGGGGCGGCCGGTGCCCGGGCGAGGAGATCGGTGGCCGGCTCACGCTGCCACCCCTGCCAGGCCCGGCCCGGGTGTATCCACAGGGCCATCCACAACCTCCGCGCCGCGGGTAGCGGGCGGGACGGCGATCATCCGGCTGTCCGTGTGAACCATCGTGGTTTCGGCTCGGGACAGCTGGTGTTTCACCACGAACGAGTGCACGCCGATCTTCCATAGGCCGATGCCCTGGCGCAGGTAGCGCAGCAGGTCAGTTTCGGTATCGGAGGTGCCGAGGAATTCGCGGGCTTGCTCGAGGCTGCCGGTGGCCTGCCGGTAGGAGACCCGCACGCCGCAGTCCTCGATCAGTCCCCGGGCGATGCGGACCTGCTCGGAGTCCGCTGATCCGGACGCGGCCAGATCGGAGAAGCGGTGGAACGCGAGGACGTTCGCGACGCCGAGCGCGCGGGCGAGTTTCAACTGCTCGCGGGTGCGGCGGATCAGTGGCAGATGCCGGGCGATCAACGCGAACTCGTCGTAGAAACAGACCCGCGGCGGAGCGTCCGGCGCGGACAGCTCGGCCTCCAGCCAGGATTGGGCGCAGGTCATCGCCATCGCGGTCATCGCGTCCGACGAGCGGATTGCCCGCAAATCCAACACGGCGCCGGCCTGGCCGAAGTCCAGCTGGGCGGCCGAGGATTCTGGGCCGTCGAACACGCCGCCGAGCGCGCCGGAGACGAGGCGTTCGAGGGCGAGCCGGACCCGGCGGGAGTCCGCGACGAAGGTGTCGAGGGGGTAGGCGAGCCGGTCGAGGCGGTGTGCCCACTGCTCGGGCCGTCCGGTGGCGGCGAGCACTCCTGACAGGGTGGGGGTGGCCATCCGGCCGGGGGTGGCGTCGTGTTCGTGGGTGACCGCGTCGACCGCGTATTCCAGCAGCGAACGTTCTGGCTCGGTCAGCCGGCCGCCGAGCTGGATCTCCAGCAGACCCTCCAGCAGCAGCAGACGCCGCGCCCGCTGGATGTGGCGCCACTGCTGCTCGGTCTGACCGGGATGCCGGCGGATCCCGGCCAGGGGATTCATGACTACCCCGAGCCCGGGGCCGACCCGGACCGGCGTGATGCCCGCCAGCTTGGCGAGGTGCTCGTACTCGCCTTTGTAGTCGCAGGTGTAGAACCGGGTGCCGAACGGGATGCCCCGAAAGGCCAGGCACTTGAGCAGCGACGATTTCGCGGAGCCGATCTCCCCGGTGACGGCCATGTTCGGGGCGGTGACCGCTTTGGCCCGGTACAGCTCGTGCAACGAGAACGTGAACGCGGACCGGCTGTAGACCTCGGTGCCGATCAGCGGCCCGTCCACCGGCAGCCCCGGATCCGTCACGAACGGGAACACGCTGCACAGCTGGGCGGACGTGGTGACCAGCGGCGGCAGCCCCAGCAGCCACGCCACCCGCCCGGCCCGGCGGCCGTACCCGCCGTGCGTACCGGCGGCCGGTGGCCCGAGCAGCCGCTCGGTCGCCCGGTCCAGGCGATGCTGTTCCCGGGCATGGGCCTGTTCGGCGCGGGCGAGATCGAGGGCGGCACCGTGCCGGGTGATCCGGTCGGTGAGGGAGCCCTCGCGCCGCAGCCGGTTGCGGCGGGTCATGCCGCCCACCCCCGCATCGGCTTGAGGCCGCGGGCCAGCGGCAGCGCGGCCGCCGCGAACGCCTGATCCTGCTCGCCTGCCAACACCACGGCTTCGCAGCCGGCCCGCGACAGGATCCGCCGGACCTGCTGCACGTCCCGGTCCAGGCCGTCGAGGGAGCCGGCGGTCACCGTGACCATCAGCGCGTACCGGTAGCGGACGTGCCCGGCGGCCTGCTCCCGGTCGATCTGCTCGACCGCGCGGGCCTCGTCGTCCTCCCGCGCGGTGCGCACCAGCCGCAATTTGCGTTTGGTGACCTCGTCCCCGGCCCGCGCCACCTTCTCGCGGCGGGTCGCCAGCTGCGCGAGACTGGCCGGGACGGGTTGGGCGACCAGCGTGACGGTGCGGCGGCAGGTGGTGCGCATATACAGAGGTGTCAGCCAGGTCGCGCCGACCGGCTGGCGGGGCATCTGCGCCACCCACAATGTCCGCGAGTAGGCGGAGTCGTGTTGGTAGGTGGTCCAGCCGACCGTACGGGCGGCGGCCGGGCCGGCCAGCTGCGGCGCAGTCCCCGCCGGGACGCCGGGGCCGCCGGGCGGGGTGCTGCCGCGCAGGTCGACGGCTTCCTGGTCGTCAGGATCGAACTGGGTGCGCAGCACGGCGGCGTAGCCGCGCGGGGACAGCCAGCCGCCGGTCGTGACTCCAGCTTCGGCCACGGCGGCTTCGATGCCGGTCAGCCGGGTCAGGACCGCGGCGGCGAGGGCGGTGTCGGTGCCGCCGGCAGAGCGGACCTCGGCGGACAGCCGGGCGTGGTCGAATACCACGCTCAGGTAGATGTCGTGGCGTTGCGCGGCCGGGGCCGCCGCCGCGGTCAACTCCGCGAGGGACTGGTACGCGGCCGAGCCGGTGTCGATGGCACGGTTGGTCAAGTACCGCTGGGCCCGGTTCCCGGTGTCTGGCACGGCCCGGGCGGTGACTGCCCACCTGATCAGCCCGGCATCGCCGTAGTCGGTGCCGAGGATGTTGAGCAGCTGCGCCCAGTCGGTCAGCCGGCGGGTCTGTACGTCCCGGTCGGCCAGCAGCAGGTTCTCCCCGAAACACCGCAGCGCCGCGGTGACGGTCCGCTCGCGGCGGTGCACCAGCAGCCCGACCTCGGTGCGGCCGTCGGCGGCCACCGCCGTGAGCCACCGATACCCGGCCGCCGGGCCCGGCAGGTCCATGTGCTCGGCCACACCATTGGGCGCCCACGGGCCACCCCGGTATTCGCTCTGTCGGGCGGCCCGCTGGATCAACGCGGCGACCACGATGGGCAGCCATTCGGTCAGGCGGCGGCCCTTGAATCGCAACAGCGCCAGCAGGACCAGCAGGATTGTCAGCACGAACAGCCCACTGCCGGTGCCCGTCCGTCCGGCGGCGAGCAGGTTCAGACCGATCACGGCGGCGATCAGCGCACCGGCGACCATCGCGATCTGCGCCAGGGTGAAACCCATGAGCACTCCGCGGGTTGCCCGGGGCGGGAACTGAAACATCAGCGGCTTCCTTTTCGTCGATGCTGGTCAGAGCGGCACGATCGGCGTTTCGGCCGCGGCAGCGGCTCCGCGCGACCCGGATGCCGATGACTCGCCGGCCGGCTTGCCGCCGGCGGACGCGTTGCTGTCGGACTCACTGGTCGGCGAACTGGTGCTGGAGCCGGCAGGACTAGGCGTCTCCGGCAGCTGCGGTACAGGTGGCCCGGCAGGGCTTCCCGACGGCGCGGCAGCCGTTCCGGTACCAGCGCTGTGCTGTGCGGCCTGAGCTCCGGCGTGGACGCCGTCGGCCTCGTTCGCGTTGGGCTGATCGGCCGGACCAGCAGCGCCCTGTTGTTCGCCGGGCGCGTTCGCGGGTTGGCCGACCTTGCCGCCGTCGCCGCCCGTCGAAGCGGCGTCGGCTGCCTTGCGGCCGCTGCTGTCGCGGCCGATGCCGGCGGCGTTGGCGGGGGTCGTCGGCATGCTGGAGGTGTTGGCGGCCATCACCCCGGCCGCGTTCGCGTCGCCACCGCCCCCACCGCTGCCCGGGTCGGAAGCGCCGGCGGCGCCGGCGCGAACCCCATCGGCGAACGCTGGCCCCATCGCGAGGGGGTTGCCGGCGGCGGACATCAGGCCGTAGGCGTTGGGGTCGGACAGGTAGCCGTCCCAGATCGTCGTCAGCCGCAGCAGAATCCACGGGGCGGCCACCATCAGCCAGATCAGCAGCACCGCGCGCAGCACCGTCATCAGATCGTCCGACCCGTACGCCGATCGACTGCCGTAGATCCACAGTTCGGCGATCACGAACTTGCTCGAAGCGAGGGCGTTGACCGTCCAGAACCAGCGGCGGCCCCAGTGCCGGGTCTCGTGCATCACCTGCCCGGCCATCGCCACCGCACCGAACAGCGCGGCGCCGGTGGCGAGGATGCCGCGGAACAGCATGATGAAGAACAGCAGCAGCAGCCCGATGCAGCCGAAGATCGACAGGACCAAAGCGAGGAACAGGGTGCCGGCGCCGCCGGTCAGCCCGGTCAAGGCTTTGACCCACTGCGAGGGGTCCCACGGTGTCGCGGCGTTCGCGGCGATCACCGCGTTGGTGGCCTGATCCCAGGCGGTGACGATGAGGAACGCGATCCCGCCGGCGAACGTGATCCCCAGCATTGCTCGCACCAGGCCGCCGAGGGTGGCCATCGGTCCGGGGCCGGCGCTGGTCCGTAGCCCGTTGACGATCAGGGAGATGAGGAAGAACACCATGATCAGCAGGACCATGACGCCGGCCACGTTGTTGTAGACCGAGTAGAACGCGTCGTCCGGTGAGGAGATCGACGTCGCGGAGAACACCAGGCTCGCCAGTTTCGACAGCAGGAACACCATGGCCTGCACCGCGATGTCGACCAGGCCCTGGATCCCGGAGCGGATACCGCCGGCGAACGCGTCCTGAGCTTTACGTTGGATCTGGCAGGACGCGTCGGTCATGCCGCAGTCCGCCGGTTTCGGGTCCGGGTCGTAGACCTGCCGCGCCCACCCGGCCTTCTGCGCCGTGCAGGCGTCGCGCTTCACCCGCCATTGGGTTTCGTGTCCGGGGTCGGTGTCGTACAGGGTCTGGCCGGTCAGCAGTTCGCAGGTGATCAACCCGGCCGGGCCGCTGCCGCTAGTCGGGCCATCACCGAATACCGACGGGGACCCGTCGCGCGGCGACGGCGCAAGGGTGATTGACGCCGCGGCGCAGGCGCGACGATCCGCGTCAGTGGTGGCAACGCTGCACCGGGTCACCCAGTGCGAGCGGCCACCGAACGGCGGGGTGTCCACCCGCGCGACCCACGGCATGCACCACGCCACCGCGCCCGGTGCCCGTGCCGCGCAGTCAGCCGTCGACGGCGCCGACGGCGCAGGCGACGGCGACGCCGCGGCCGACGCCGGGACGCCCGGGACGATCAGCGCGACCAGAACGCCGATCACCACAGCCACCGCGGCAAACCGTGACCAGAGACGGGACGGGGCGGTGAGTGGGTGGCGGGTCATGCTTTCACCAGCAGGAACGCCATGACAGCGGTGAACGAGCCGACGCCGAACGCGACCAGCACGCCGCGCCACATCATCGTTCGGCCGCGATCCGACGAGATATGCGTGCCGAAGATCGGCCCGGCGCCGAACAGGATCAGGCCGGCCAACAGCGCGCCACCGGCGGCGAACCCGCCGATGTACAGCAGCCCGTTCATGAACGTGTAAAACAAGTCGGGCCGTGGCACCGCGCCGGGGTCGGGATGGATCCGGGTCCAGTCGATCCCGCCGCCCTGGCCCGCGCCGCCGCCGGTGGGCGTCGGTGTGGGCGGGGCGAGATACCGCGTCGCCGCGGCTGCCAGCAGCGCACCGGGCGTCATCGCGGCTGTCCAGCTGCAATCGCTGGGAGCTCTGGGGCAGCGCAGCGCAGTAGTACCTGGTCGGCCAGCCGGACCAGGGCGTGGCGGGTCGGCCGGTGCAACCGGCGCGGATCGATCGGCTCGGGCCCGGCCAGTCCTGGGTCGAACGGGATCTCGACCACGGTCGCGACGGCGCTCGCCTGCTGCGCGACGGCGCGGACCTCCCGCACCGTCCGCGGCGAGGTCGCCATGATCACCAGCACGCAGCGGTCGGCCACCGCCCCGTACCGGGCAGCCCGCAGCTGGGTCAGCAGTTGCAGCGCGTGGCGCAGGCTGTCCACGGTGGCGCGGGCCATCACGATCGGCGCTGCCGATGCAGCGATGACTCTCGCGTGGCCCACCTGCAAAGCCGGTTGCAGGTCGCAGACCGTCAGCACGGTCAGCCGGCGGACGGCCTCCACGACGGCGGCGGCCTCATGGTGCCGCGGTGGCCGGCGCCCGCGGACCTCGGTCTCACCCACCAACGCCAGCAGCCCGGACGGGCCCTGTTGCGCCCACCGTTGCAGTTCCCGCAGCGACGTCAACGCCTGCAGGTCGCGGACCGCGTCCCACACGCTGCCGGCGTGGTGCCGGCCGATCCGGTCGGCCAGGCCGCCCCACGGCGCGGGGACCATGTCGACGGCGGCGACCGGGCCTGCCACCGCCAGGGCGAGAACCCCGCCCAGCGCGGCTACCAGCGTGGACCGGCCGACTCCGCCGTCGGCGGACGACACCGCGACCAGCGATCCGGGCGGCACGGCCGCCGCGCGCTGCCAGGCCCGGTCGGCGACCCCTGCCGGCCCGAACTCGTGCGGCACCGGCTGGACCGGCCGCACCGGCAGCGGCCGCTGCTGCCCGCCTGCCGGGTCGACGGTGTTCGGCTGCGGTCCGAGCGCTGCCGCCGGTTCCGCGGATGGCGTCGCCGGCAGCCGCAGGGTGGGGGCGGGTGCCGGCGGGCCGGCGAGGACGGAGTCAATGAGCGAAGGCATGCCACTCCCGGACAGCAGAGGCGAAAGAGGGGGCAGCTGGCCGTGGCGACCGGTGGGGAGCAGCCGCGCACGGCCAGCCGGGACGAGCGCAGTCGGCCCCCCTCGGAGCAACCTCACGTCGGCTGCGCTGATCACTGCATCGACCCTCGCGCGATCACCGACCGCCCGGAAGTGGGCTCCGCTGGTCCGCGGTGGTCCCGCGAGGTCCTGTGTGGTCCCGGGCCAGCAGTCGATCAGCCGACAGGCGATCGCGAGCGGAGCGGCCCCAAGCTCGAGCTGGGAACGGGTGTCGGCGCCGGTTTCACCCGGCTCTGGTACGCGGGTACCGTGCGCGGCCGGAAGTCGACAAGATGGTTGCCATGGCGCGTACCTGGTTGTCCATCGAGGTGCAGCTGGTCTCGGGCCGCGGCGAAGTCCTGTGGCCGCGACCCGGGCGAGTCTTCGCGGCGGCGCGTTCGCACACCTTCGCTCAGCTTGCTGCCGCCATCAATACGGCGTTCGCTCGCTGGGACCTGGCGCATCTGCACCTGTTCACGCTTGCCGACGGCAGCAGCGTGGCGACGCTCAGCCACTTCGACGGCGACGCTCCGGATGGCACGATCGACGACGTGTCCGCGAAGCTGAGCCAGCTGTCTCGCGGGGAGACGTTCGCGTACGTTTTCGACCTCGGCGACGACTGGACGCATCTGTGCTCTGCGGCCGCGCACCGGATCGATCCGCTGGAGCAGCTCGGGGTCGTACCGGATGCGCCGACGGCGTACTGGGGATGGGGTGACCTGCCGGATCAGTACGGTCGGCGGTGGAACGGCGATGACGGCGAGAACCGCCCACCACGACGGCCGGCGGGCGGTCTGTGCGACCTTCCGCCACTGCTACCGGGGTGGGGAGTGCGGCCGTGACGGCGTTTCACAGGAATCGCGGGTGCAAATGGCGCTCGGCCCAGGGCGAGACCACCCAATGGGCCGCCGACGGCTCGATCTTGGGTGGCGGATCGGCGAGTCTGGTGCTTGTGTCCGGTCGCCGGACGCCTCATCGACCGGTTAGCTGACGCGGGGACCTCGCCGTTGCTCGGCAGGTGGGAGCGGCGGAACCCGTAGCCGGCGGCTTGAGCTGCGTGAATCCCGTTACCGGTCGCTGACAATCACCATCTGCTGGCCAGGTAGGCAATGACGGGCGATGGCCCGCAGTTCGCGTTCTGACGCGACGTACACCGTCACGTCCGCCAGGCTCTGCGCGACCTCCGGCGTGATGCGCGAGGCGACCGGGCAGATCACCGCTACCGGCTCACCGCAGAAGATCGAGACGCCCATCGCGTAGTCCGGGTCGCCTTCCTCCACACACCATGGTTTGATCCCGGTTTGCTCGGTGACCTGCCGCAGGACAGTAGGTTTCAGCCGGCGCTGACGCTCGCGCAGCGCGGCCAGGTTCGCGACATGCCGCTGCTGCTGTGACATTCGAAAATCCAGGCCCGGGGCCGGCCGGAGCGCCCGCCGCGGCAGCAGATCCGCCGCGGGTCGCCGCCGCTGTGGTGAACGCCGGTCCGTGCTTGACCACCGACGTGCCATGGCGTTGTCCGACTCGCGGTGCAGGCGCTCGCGCAGGTCGGCTGCCACCGCGTCAGCGGTCTGCTGGGCGTCGCGGATGGCATGCGCCGTCCGCAGGTCGCTGCTGCTTGTCCACCATCGTCGCTCGGCGAATTCAATCATCCTGGGGGCACCGGCCTTGGGGGTTGCAGGTCGGCCCAGCACCGGCAGGAGCCTGTGCTCGGCGCCGCGGCAGACCAGGCTGACGAAATCGTCCAAGGCCAGGTGGACCGCTTCCCAGGCGGCGTGTCTCGGGCAGGCCGGCCCCGACGGCAGGTCGCGGTATCGCACGCACCCGCCGGGTTCGCAGTGCCAGGCGTTCAGGCGGGCCACAGGGCCGGTGACCCGAATACTGCGGTCGTCGCCATCGACGGTGACGGAGACGCCGCGCTGCTCGCCGATGCGACGGCGACCGAATACCCACACGGTGTCGATGCCGTCTTCGGTGTAGCGGGCCGTTCGTGCTTGGGTCTGGTCGGCGGACTGGGCGGAAAGTTGTGCCTCCCATGCCACCGTACGGTTGTCGTCGGGTGCGATCGCGAGTACGTCCGCGCGCCAGCGCCGATCCGGCCCGGTCGCCTCGAGCTCAGCGCGCCACCCCGCCCGGCGCACGGCAGCGGCGATCGCCGACTTGAGCAGCCGGTGATCGACGGTCTCACCGTTCAGCGCGCAGTCGCGCTGCGCCGCGTCATGGGCGAAGAACCGCAACCCCAGTGGCGACACCTTCGCGTGCATGGCGTGGCCGCAGCCGGGACAGCGCAGCGGAATCCGGGGCCGGACGCGGTGGATACTTTGCCAGCAGACGCCGCCGCCGAGATCGTCGCGGGTGGCGTCGAGCAGCCCGCCGAGGCCGTTGGCCGTCAGCGGCATGGGTCTGCGGTCTGCTCGGCGGCGCCGTCCTTGGCGCGGCGTTCGCGGTGGCCGCGGCGTAGCCTGTCCGAGCCTGTTGCCGCGTGCCGCGGGCTGGCGACGGTGTGGCCACGGGGTTTCGGCATGCTTGCGTCGTCCGACACGGCGGCGTTCACCCCACCAGCTGGGGTGCGGTCTGCGCGGCCGGCGTGGAGTTAAGCGGGCTGCGTGGCAGTTCCCGGCGTAGGTCGGCGATGAGTTGGTCGATGTGCTGGCGGGTTCTGCCGGGCATGCAGATCAGGTGGCTCCAGCCGCCGTCGACCGGCAGCGGCCACCGCTTACGCAGGGATTCGGGGAGCGGCCTGATCATGACGGTGAGCGCGTCGGGGTTGCGCCAGCACGGCCAGCCCAGGGTGATCAGCTGCTGGTGGGCGTAGGCGGCCAGGTCGTGCCCGCGGGAGGCGCGGCGGCGGTGGCCGTCCTCGTCGTGGCGGGTGATGGCGTGCCAGAGCAGGAGTGAGGCAAGGCCGGCTCGTGATCCGGTGATGGTGGTGTCGTGGCTGCCGATGTAGTCGACCGGCCGGCCAGGAGAGGGATGCGGCCGGCGCGACAGGGTGATGCCGCACGGGATGGGGGTGCCCCACCATTTGTGGCCGGAGGTGGAGATGCTGTCGGCGCCGCCGGGGGCCAGGTCGAAGTCGCGGCGTCCGCGCAGCGCGAGGGGCAGGCCGGCGAGGGCGGCGTCGGCGTGGATCCAGCGGTCGCGGATACCGGCGACGTCGAGCGCCGCGTGGATGAGCGGCACGCTGTCGACGGCTTCGGTCATCGTGGTGCCGATGGTCGCGATCACGACCGCGGCCTGCCCGGAATGCTGCTCGGCGTGGGCGCGCAGGCTGCTGTAGTCCATTTCGCCGTCGACGGTGGCGGCGACCTGCACGAGCGGCAGCCGCAGGATCGCCGCGGCCTTGGCGACGCTGTAGTGGGCCGCCGCGGTGGCGTAGACGACGGCCTCGGGCAGAGCGGTCCGGGCGTGCAGCAGTCCGGTGAGCACACCTTCGGTGCCGCCGCTGGTGGTGTATCCGGTCCAGTCGGGTGGTGCCCGGAACAGGTCGGCGTACCAGGCCAGCACGTCGCGTTCGATGTCTTTGGTGTGCGCGGGATAGGTGCCGTCGGTGGTGGGGTCACCCACGTTGTTGATCATGTGGCCGAGGAACGGGGCGAACAGCCGGTAGTCGATGTCGGTGGCTGCGGGGAATCCGATGTTGGTGGGTGCGGCGGTGTTGATCCGTTCGAGGACCGCGGTCATCCGTGGGTCGAGGTCAGGCAGCGGCGGCGCGGTGCGGCGGTGGGCTCGTCGTTCCCGGCGCGGGGGTCGGCGGGCGTTTTCCGTGGCGGGCGGTGTGGCCGAACGTAGTGCGGGCATGGTGTGGGTCGGCGGCTCGGACGTGGGTGCAGTCGGGTTGGGGTGTGTGGCGGCGTGTTCGGGTGCGCTGGGTTGCTGTGCCGGCGGCCGGGCCGGTGGGCGGATGACGGGGGCGCCGACGACCAGCAGGGCGAGCAGGGCGGGGAGGATGAGTAGCGCCTTGCCGAGGCCGACGTGCATGGCGGCGGTGCCGATTACGACGGGTCCGGTCACGTAGCCCAGATAGCCCATGGCGGCCACCCGGGACAGGATCGCGCCGGGGCGGCTCGGGTCGAGGGTGCCGGCGGCGGAGTAGAGCAGTGGGATGACGCAGGACAGTCCGGCGCCGAGCAGGGCGAACCCGATGATCGCGGCGACGGGTGTGCGCAGGGTGACGCCTGCGGCCAGGCCGGCGGCGGCGATCGCGCCGCAGCCGCGCAGCAGTGGCACCGGCGGGGTGGCTGCGGTGATCCGGTCGCCGGCGAGGCGGCCGAGGGTCATGCAGCCGGCGAAGGCGGCGTAGGCGGCGGCCGCGAGGACCGGGGTGGCGCCGAGCCGGTCGAGGTAGACGGTGCTCCAGTCGGCGGCGGCCCCTTCGCTGATCAGGGCGCAGAGCGCAAGTGCGCCCAGCAGCAGGATGCGTCGGCGCTGCCCGCCCGCGGTGTGGCCGGTGGCGGCCGACGGTCGGTCGGTGGTGGCTGGGGACGCCGGGGCGAGGGGAAGCCGCCGGAGCGACGACAGGGCGACGACGGTCAGGGCGAGACCGACGATCGTGAAGGTGCGGGGGCAGCTGTACTGGACGTGGGCGCACAGGGCGGAGGCGGCGGCTCCGGTGGCGCCGCCGATGGAGAAGAACGCGTGGAAGCCGGTCATGATCGGCCGCTGGTAGGCGGTCTGGCAGGCTACTGCGGCCGCGTTCATGGCCACGTTGAGCGTGCCGTGAATGATGCCGAAGACCAGCAGCGCCGCGGTCAGAGCGGCGAGGCTGGGGGCAAGGGCGGTGACGGCGAGCGCGCCGCCCAGGATCAGCGCGGCCGGGGCGATGATCGCGGTGGTGCCGTGCCGGTCGACGAGCCGCCCGGCGAAGCGCATGCCGACCAGTCCGCCGGCTGCGAGGGCGAGCAGCGCGACGCTCAGTTGCCCGTCGGACAGGCGCAGGTCGTGTTGCATGGTGGGGATCCGGGCGGTCCAGGTGCCGATGGCCACGCCGGCGATGCCGAACATGGCGGTGATCGCGACCCGATTCGCCGATAGCTTCCTCGTGCCGGCGCCGGTGACGGCGGCACGGTGCAGGGCGATAGTCATGAGTGTGTCCTTGATGCGCGGGCGAGCCAAGGGTCGCGGCGACGCCGGCGGCCGGGCTCGGATGGGCGGCAAAGTCGCGGTGCCGCCCGGCGACAGTGCGCCGGGCGGCACCGCTGCGTGATCTCAGCGGAGAACGCCGGTGCGGCTGCTCAGCCGACGGTGGCGCAGGCGGTGCCCAGCGACTTGTAGCCGTTGACCGTCCCGGAGGTGCCGCCGGTCCAGTGCCAGAACTTCGAGCAGATCTTGGTGCCCTTGGCGTAGTTGCGGTTGACCTTCCACGTGCCGGTGGTGATCTCGTCGCCCCAGATGTGCTTCGAGCAGTACGTGTAGTCCTCGCCGCCGCCGGAGTCGGCGTAGTGGGCGCCGTTGATCAGCACCTGGCTGTGCCCGTAGATGCAGTTCTTGAAGGGCGGGGCGACGCGGCTCTTGATCCAGTTGACGTGCAAGCCGCTGCCGTTGACGCCGACGCAGCTGGCGTAGGCGTCGCCCACGCACTTGTCCGCGCTGGCAAGCGCGGGCGCGCCGACCGCGAGGGTGAGGCCAAGTGCGGCGGTAGCGACCGCAGCGGCGCGCGAGAGGAACTTCTTCACAGGGGTGCTCCTTTGATACGCAGGTCGAGTGGGAATTGGGGTGATCGGCTGCCGGCTCTGCCGACGCCGGCGGGCGGCGGTCCGCGGCTCCGGGCGGCGGCCGGGTCGCCGGCGCAACGATCGCGATGATCGGTGAAGGACATATCGGAGCTTTCTTCGTGAATCGGGCGGGATGAGGATGTGAGGGGTCGTCGCCGCGCCCCGGCGCGGCGATCGGCTGCGGTGGTCAGGTGAGGTGGATGCGGTGCCTGGTAAGCCAGGCGTTGATCTCCAGCAGGTAGGCGATGGCGCTGTGCCGGGCGTGGGCGTGCTCGGGGGTGCGGGCGAGCAGCGGGCGGATCTGGTCAGGGTCGAGCAGCGGCTGGAGGGGCTGCGAAGTGTCGGCCAGGACGGCGAGCATCCGGTCGCGCTGATCCGCCCGCCAGCCCGGCAGCAGATTCGCGCCGGGGAACGCCCGGCCCGGTAGCCAGGTCACGCTGGCCGGCAGCAGGTCGGCGACGGCGTGCCGTAGCAGGCCGAGCCGGACACCGTTGAGCTGCCGGACCGGCTCGGGCATGCGCAAGGTGTGCTCGGTGAGCCGCCAGTCCGCGAGAGGGCTGTGCACGCTCAGGCCCACGGCGCTGGCGAGCTCGTCCAGGCGCCGCAGCTTCGCCGGAAGTCCTTGGGACAGCGTGAGATAGGCGTTGCGGCGCCAGGCCCGCCGGGTTTCGCCGACGCCGGCGGGTGCGGGGATCGCGGCGACTGCTTCTCCGAGGCGCTGCTTGGCATAGGCGGTCGGCAGCAGATGCAGCCGCGCGTCGGCGGACAGCAGGTTCACCGGTGCGGCGTCGTACCGCTGCCAGGGGAAACCGATGCCGCCCGGAGAGCCGGGGGCGTCCCAGCCGAAAACGGCGTTGGCTCCGGCACCGGTGATGACGCCCGTCGCGGTGCTGGCCGCCTGGCTCAGCAGGGCGAACAGCGGCGCGTCGAGGCTGGCGTCGCCGGGCAGGTCGCGGATGCGGCGGGTGGCGGCGGCAAGGTCGGTCAGCAGGTCGGCGCCCGCGGTGACGAGGTGGTAATCGAGGTGCAGATGCCGGGCGACGCGGGCCGCCGCGGTGACGTCGGCGCCGATGCCGGGTGGCAGGCCCCACGGACCGGCCAGGGTCAGGGTGTACGCAGTGCGCCGGACGTCGATGGAGGCGTTCGGGGTGGTGCAGGCGGCTGCGGCAGCCGAGGCGATGCCCCCGGACAGCAGGACCGCCGTGTCGGCCTGGTCGCGCAGGGCGGCGGTGGATTCGGCCACGACGCGACGCACGATCGTCGCGGCGGCCGCTTCGTCGATCTCGGTGTCGGGTCCCTCGGCCTGCCAGTGGAAGTGCCGGTGGCTGCGGAACCGGCCGGGCGTCACCTGGGTGAGGTGGCCGGGCTGCAGCTCGTGCATGCCGTTGATGACCGCGTGTCCGGGGGTGCGTGCCGGGCCGAGGGTGATCAGCTCGTTGAGGCCGTCGCGAGTGACCACGGGTTCGATGCGCGGATGTGCGAGCAGGCCGCGGATCTTGGTGGCGAACGCGACGCTGCCGTCACGCATAAGTTGGTAGAAGAAGGTTTTGACGCCGAGCGGGTCGCGGATCAGCAGCAGTTGGCGGCGCAGCTGGTCCCAGATGGCGATGGCGTAGACGCCGTCGATCCGGTCGACCAGGAACTGGCCCCAGCGGCGGTAGGCGTGCAGCAGCAAGTCGGCGTCGCTGGCCAGCACACGGCATTGCCCGAGCTGGTCGGCCAGGACGTGCCGGTTGGACAGCCGGCCTTCGATCGCTACCGCGATGTCGGGGTCGGGCCGTTCGGGATGCCGCCAGTCCGCGTACCCGGTGTGCGGGCCCTGACTGCAGAAGCCGGCGTCGCGGCCGAGCCGCAGCAGAATCGGACCGGCGGGTACCGGCCCTGCCGCGGTGGTCATCGCGGCGAAGGTCGCACGCTCGTCGCGCAGGTCGGTGGGGGCGTTGACCCATCCGGACATCGCCATGGCAGTCTCCTCGTGTCCTGAGGGGCCTAGCCCTGCGCCGATCGGGCGGGCCAGGTGCCTTGGGTGGCATCAGCCGGGCGCCACATCGGCCACAGCTGCGGCCCGGCCGCCGCCATGAACGGCTCACCGGCCTGGTAGCCAGCCATGCCGAGCAGGTCGCGCTGGCTGAGGCTGTCGGCGAAGGCGTGCGTCGGTATGCCGGCCAGGTCGAGGCGGCGGAGTCGATGGGCCAGCAGCAGGGCAACCGCGGCGGGGTCGTCGGCCGCGAGGACCGCCAGGTCGAGGTGCGGGTGGCCCGGCCGGTTGCGGTGCAGCTGGTGGTACTGGCTCAGCAGCGCGATCGTGTGTTTGCCGCAGGCGGCGGTCAGCCGGCGCAGCGAGCTGCGCAGGTCCGGCGCCGGACCCGACCGGTCGATCCACGCCGCGACCGCGCTGCGGCCGGCGATCATGTCGACGCGGCCCTGACGCAGCGCCTGCTCGAGCAGCATCAGGTACCAGCCCTGGAGCACGACCGGTCGCTGTGTCCGGTCGGGCACCAGCCAGCAGCCGGTCGGCGTGTCCAGGGCGGAGGCGGTGGCCAGGCCGGCCAGCTCGGGCAGGTCGTCCCGGGTGGCCGCGACCACCGCCGACGGATGGTGGTCGACGTCGTGGTAGTCCGGCGTGCCGGGCTGCGTGGAGGCGGGCATACCGGTCAGCACCCGTCGTCCACACGAGCGGAGGCCGTGATCAGCACGGTCGAGGCGACAGGAGCCGGGCTTCCGGCGTTCGCCTTGCGCAGCAACGCCTCGTGGACCGATGCGGGCAGGTCAGGAAGGATCACCGGTGGCCGGTCCGGTTCCGCCGCGCAGGTGGCGACCGCGACATCGATGGTGACGGCCGGGCGGCTCCCACTGGCCGGCAGGCGAAGCCGCAGGCCTACGACCGTGGTGGAGCCGTCGAGGTTCCTGCGGCGGACATCGGCCGTCAGCGCACCGGCCGGCGTCAGGGCGCGCAGGCCGATCACGTGTGATTGCGCGGCGCCGTTGCGGCAGTAGGCGCTCACCGCGACTGCGCGGACCAGGCCGCCGGCTACCGACAGGTTCGAAACCTGGCTGCGGGCTTCGCCGTGGCCGGCGATTGGCCGTGACGACGCGAAGGTGACCAGCGATCCGGTAGCCGACTGGCCGCCGTTCGGCGGCTGCTGGCGCCGAGCGATCGGTACGACGTTTTCCTGGACGGCGATCAGTCGCACCGGGGCGACATGGCCGGGCGACGGGGCCGGGGCGGCGATGGTGATCACGCCGGCGGCGATGAACAACGGCGCCGCAGCGACCGCGGCGTAGGGCAGAGCTTTCATCTCCGACGTCCTTTGTGTTTCTCCGATGGGCCGGATGTGTCGGCCACGGTCAGGGGAAGATGCGCACGAGCGAGCCGCGCCGAGTCCGGGCCAGCACGGGCAACGCCGCGGGTGGCACGGTGATGCATCCCGGGTGGGGCGGCCCGGTGTGGATGGCGATCACACCGCTCGCGCCGCAGCCGGCATGGATGCTTGGCACGCTCAGGGGCAGCACGAGCGGGTCCGGCTGCCGCCGGGCGTCGCGGGCGACGGCCAGCACGAAGGTTCGGCCAACGAGGGTGGGGGTTTCCGGGGTGCCGCAACTGGCGGGCCAGGTCTTGGTGATCCGCCCGGCGAAGACCAGCTTCGCCCGGCCCGACCCCACAAGGACTCGGATCTCATGGCGGCTCAGCGCCAGCGTCACGCGCTCGGCGTCCGCCCAGCCGGTCGGAGCGGCCGGCCCGCTGGATCGCGCGGGTAGCAGCAGTTGCACCCAGCCAGGCTTTTTTCCGATTATCGGGAGCCACGCCTGGCCGCCCAGCAGCGTCGGCTCGACCCGGGCGAAAGCCTGGCCGCCGGGCAGATCGAACACGATCAGTGGACGGCGAGGATGCGCGACGATGCCCCCGTTGCCGTAGGACGGCGCTGCGTCGCAGGGCGCCAGCGCAACGATGGCCCCCGGGAGCGCTGCCGCCAGTCGACGCCGCGGCAGGCCGTCGACCTGCACGCCTGACAGTCGCCCTGCCGGGGCCGATGGCTCGACGGAAGAACTCGAGCGGCGGGCCCTGCTCAGCAGCGCCCCCGACACCAGCCCGACACCAGCGCCGAACAGCCCGACAGCGACCGCGCGCCGTCCCAGCGAATCCCCGTCACCGCTGGCTTCACGCGGCATGGAGCGACCTCGGGCCCGGCGCGTCGTGGGCAACCCGTGCCGCCTGGCCAGGTGCAGTGGACATGTGGCCGATCGGATACTCGCCCAACCCGACCCCCGCGGTCGCCCAGTCTCGCAGCGTCGCGCGGGCTCTGAACGGTTGCGCGGACCTGCCGGTCGCGGTGCGTGACGGTGCCGAAAGACAGGACAGGTGTAGTCCGGTGGCGGTGATTCGCTTGCTGGCCGCCCGCGGCGCGACGATGCAGCTACGGCGGATCCCCGGCCGCGACGATTGCAGATCCAGCCGGCCGGCCGCCGCTATCCCGCTCAACACCGCCGAGAGCCACACCGGCCGCGACTGCGGCGCACCCGCGCTGAGGAAGGATCGGCGGTTCGCGGGCTGCCCGGTGGCGTCCGCTCGGGCCGCCAACGGTATGACGACCGCGCCCGCGATGACGATTGCCATCAATGTCCGGCAGATCGCCTGACGCGCCGTCGGCGATGCAGCCGACGGCGATGCGGTTGGCACGTGTTCGCCGACGTTCCGCCCTTGGCCCCGATCCGGGACCTCGTTTACAGTGCTGAGAACCTTGGTCACGTCTTGACCCTCGGTCACCACGCACGCCGTCGGAAGTGGGCTCCGGTGGTCCGTGACGGTCCCCAGTGGTCCCCGATGGTCCCGGCCTGACAAGGTGGCAGGGAAGTTCTCGACCCGCGTGGGGCGGGGTCGACGGAGAAAATGGCGGGGCCAACGCCCGGCTAGGACGCTGGGGGCAACGGCACATGAGTGTGAATCTGCGGCAAGTCCTGCCCACGGATGCAGGCCTGAACCTCCCGGAGCCAGTCCGTCAGACACTCGTGGATCACGGCATAGCGTGCAATCTTGCCGCCGTTGCCGTAAACCAGGCGGCCCAACTCGATCAGCAAGCCGACGCCCAACACGACCACATCAAGGCATTACGCCGCGGAGAACCGGTCGCCACAGCGGCGGGCGACGTCGCCGAGGCAACGGATCGGTTCCGCAGCATCACTCTGGTCGCCCTGGCCCGGGCCGCAACGATGTACGCCGTCTACGCCACGCAGCTCGCCGTCCAGATCGCCGCCGGCGAACCAGTGACCGACCCCGGTGACGCGGCGCCGAGACCGAAACCCTCCGATCTGATCGCCGCGCTCAGCATGTACTTACCGCCTCTGTCATTCCAGCCGCGAGACGACAGCGAGCGCCAACAGGTGGCGGACCTCAACGCCGACATCCAGCGTTCCTACCGCGACCTGACCAACGTCATCACGCATCAACTGCACGGCGTGCAGGCCACCCTGTACGACGACCTGTCAGCTGCCACAAAGCTCGATTCCAAGATCGAGGTATTGGACGTCTTCCCGTTCGCGGTGTACGACTACGCCGCCACGGTTGCCTGGGCGGTGGGCATGCTCACTGGCCTCGACGAGGACGCCTGACCGCTGCTCCTACGCCTCAGGCGTCTGGGTCATCCTCGTCCGACTGGATGTTGTCCGCCGGATCGGCCGGTGAGGGCGGGGCATCCTCGGCGGTCGATTTCTGCCACACGAAGTCAGGGTCTACCGGCACACCGAGGTCCTCGACGGGAATGCCAAGTGTTTCGGCGAGCAGATGCAGATTGTCCTGACCGACAGACTTCTCGCCGCGCTCCCACTTGCTGATCATGCCCTTGAGGGAGGTCACCGTGGCGGATCCCCCGTAGTCAAGGCCGACTTTGTACATCCGCTCGGCGAGGCCCAACTGGCCCCACTTCCGCGCCATCCGAGCCCTTCGCAACCGGCGAGCGAAGCTCACGCCTTCACTGGGCCCTCCGGCTTTTCGGCTGGACTGATCCATCGTCGATCCATCTCCCCCGTCCACGGCACCTCGACCGAGCGCCGCCTTCGCACGAACTCAGCCGACGGGGCCACCCCGAACCGGCCATGATCACCGAACTGTCGGCATCCCACAGTGACCGTGCGCCACATCCTGCGACCGCCGCCACGAGGCCGCGGTTCAGCGGCCTACCACCTCCGCGTCCACGGCCCGGGCGTGTCCGGCACCCCGGCGAACCGCGGCCAACGGCACCGCCGCGGGACGGCTGCACGCCGCTGACCCGCCGCGGCGACGGCGTAAAACATCCCGGCTCCCGCCATGCGTACCCAGCACCGGCGATCCCTCCACGGCGCCCCGGAGCAAGACCCAGCCGCACGACGAGGCCTACACACCGAGGCTAGTACTCCTCAGATTTTGGAAGCCAACAGCTTGCACGTAGTGACCCCTGGTAACCACCGAGTTTGTATGTCCAAAGTTCCACTTTGGAGATGATCACTTTGGAGACGGGCGTCACACGATCAGGATGTCGGACCAGCCCTCAGAAACGCGAAACTATGACACGTTCCTAGATCAACACTGGTAACTTTGACCCTTCGTTTCGGCCATCTCGACAGGCCGGACGGGGACTCGAGGTAGACACCATGACATCCAGCCCCCCAGCCCCGAACGTCGCCATTCCGGACCGCGCTCCCAGCACGGAGCTCGCGAGGCACGTGCGAGCCTGGCGGATGCGCCTCAGCCCCGAGGACATGCCCGGCTACGAAGAAGCACGCGCGCGTGGACGGCGTCGCAGGATCGTCAGCCAAGAACAGGTCGCGGCCCTCATCGGCTACAGCACCCATTGGTACGCCCGACTCGAACTCGGCGTTCAGGACAGCTACAGCGATGACTTCATCAACCAGGTTGCTGACGTCCTACGTCTCGATCCTGTCGAGACCCAGCTGCTCCGCCTGCTCGCCGGCAAAGAGGCACCCAGCGCAATTCATAGCGCCACCCCCGAGGGCCTACAGCCCATCCTGGAAGGCCAACCCTGGCCCGCCTACATCAGCAACGAGGCCTGGGACGTGGTCGGCACCAACGAACAGCTGCGCTCCTGGTTCCCGGGCATCCTGGGACACGAAGCGAACGTCATGCTCTGGGCCTTCACCCACCCAGACGCCCGCCGGCGGCTCTACCGATGGGAAACCGACTGGGCCCCGAAGCTGCTCGGCCAACTGCGCACGGCACAACTGAGGTACCCCGACAACAAACGACTCGACGTCGTGATCACGGAGATCCTCCAGGCCAACGAGGATGCCCGGCGCCTCTGGGAGGGTCCGATCGCCTCTTTCCATCTCGACGGCGACATCCGCTCGCTCCACGTTCCCGGCCGAGAAAAGCCGCAGCCCATCCAGATCGTGGCGCTGGAGCCGCTCCGATCGCCCGGGCATCGATTGATCATGCTCGTACCGGTTCCCGGGAAGCCCTGACTGCCCCGGCCCTACCACTGGTCAGGGCCGAGCCGTGGCTTCAACTCGCCTGTCTGCGCTGACGAAAACAAGGGTCCGGCGTGGACACGATCCACAGAGTTGCGATGGTTCACGCCTACGTCTGTATACCGAGCCGGCGCAGCCACCGGCTCATTCCGGTGCGTTGGCCCGGCGCCTGCCGCGACACTCGATCGGATTGGCTGACGCCTCGACCGTGCCGGGTGACAGGTGACAGATGTCGGCTCGATCAGAGTTTTTCCAGCCTCGTGCGCGCACCACACACGCGCGCCCGCGCGCGTAGAGCCTCCAAACCGGAAGTCCCGTCACATCTGTCACCCGTCACCGTTACCCCCTTCGCGATCCACCAGCGCCAGTTGCTCGTCGTCGTCATCGCTGAGCAGAATGCCCGTGTAAAAGCGGCGGCCCTTGCTTCCCCGAGCCTCACCGATCCCGTGGCGTCGCAGGTCCTGGGTCAGCCGCTTGGCCGACACCGGGCGCTCACCGACCTCTTCACACCACTGCTCATATGCCTCCCGCAGCACCGTCGTGGCGATCCGCCCGGCGTCGTCAGGGACTCTTCGGCACATCTCCTCCGTAAACCGCCCGACCGTGTCGGAGTCGCGCGCGTACGCGTCGGTCGCTGAGGTGACCGCAGCTGGCTCACGCAGACCGCCTTGGTGGTAGGCCGCGGCGCCCGCGATCATCCACGCCAGAATCGCCGGTGCGTCCTCGGCCAGATGCTCGCCCAGGCGGCGATCCTGCTGGCTCGGCGGCACCACCCGCGTGAAGGGCAGAACACGGATCCGTCGCCAAAATGCCGGCCCGCCGGCCCGCGCAGCCGGCAAGTGATTGCCCAGCAGCCACAGCGTGTGGCTAGGCACGAAGGTGAACGGGTCGGCACGCATAAAACGTGCGTTGATCGAATCCCGGCCCGTCAGCTGTTTCACCTTGGCCTCCGCGAACCGCTGACCGTCGTCCAACTCCGCGCACACCACCAGCCGCGCTCCGGACAGCTGAGCGAGCTCGGCCGGGTGTTCAGCGTGGTGACGCACCATCAACATCTCCGACGACGCCGCGATCGCATAGCCCCCGTCGTCGCGACCCAACGCATGCATGGCCGCCTCAAGGAGAGTCGACTTTCCGTTCGCACCCGGGCCTACGGCGAACGGCAACAGCTGCTCCAGGACCGCGCCGATCGCCGACACGCCCAGCAACTGCTGAACGTAGGTAGCCAAGGCCAGATCCTCGCCGAATGTGTCAGCGAGGAACCGCTCGAACGCCTCGGAGCGTCGCTCGAAGTCCGGCGCCGCACCGGCACACCGCGTGTGAAACAGCGCCGGATCCGACGCCTGCACGGCACCCGTGCGCAGGTCAACCACCCCGCCCGGGGTATTCAGCTCGTACGGCCGAGCATCCAGCGCAGTCACCGGCACCGTGACCGCCGGATCGGACCGAGCCAGGCGAGCCACCCCGGAGACGCCGCCAGCAGACAGGGCTATCGCACGGAAGCGACGCCATCTACCGGTCTGCGGCAGATCCCGGGCCAATGCCCGAACGAACTCGCGGTGCCGCTCGGCGTCGTCCCACGCCCACCGGCAGCCATCCCACACCAGCCATTTGCTGCGCTGAGGGCAGTACCGCAACTCGTGACCATGGTGCGCGACCAGCGCTCGCGCCAAACCATCCTCGGTTGGCCCCCAGGCCGCGACGGGAGGAAGCGTCTCCCGGACCACGCTCGCCACAGGCAAGCGGCCGCCGCCCTCGACTCCCAGCTCTGCCTCCCGTGCATCACGCGCAGGCGGTGCGGCGGCGGCAACCTTTTCGTCCTCGCCAAAGCCCTCCCGACGCAACGCCCGCGCCGCCAGGGTGTGGTCGCCGCCATGATGCAGCACGGCGTAGGCGTGAAACTTCGTGATCGGCGAGTCGGAGGGAAACGCCGTACTCGTACTGAACACGAACAAACGGTCGCGATCAGCAGCGCGGCCGGTCGTCGCTGAAACGCCCACGGCTTTCCCCGGACGCCGCCAGTAGCGCGTCCGACCCGCCCGGTGTACCAACACCCAGCCTGCCGGTTGCAAGATGCTGGCCCAGTCCGTTCGTTGCTCGAAGTCATCGCCCGGCGACATGTCGGGGCTAGCGCGCTTCGGGGACGAGGCGACTTGCTGCGGCGCTGGACTCTCGACCGCATCCATCGAGCGGACCAGCGAAAATAGCGCCGTCCGTTCAGCGGCCGTGATCGTCGGGATGCGAGCAGGCGCTGCTCCTCCGAGAGCCGTCCACGGCCTGCCTGACTCATGGACCGTGCCATGCGAAGGCGCAACGATCGTGTAGCCGCCCTCCCCCCGCGTTTCCGCCAGCACTTTGATCGTGTCGTTTGGAGCCTCAGCCAACTCGGCCTCACTGGCGGGCCGCCGGGCCAGCTTGAGGTTCCGGCCCACCGCCGCGCCCTGCACCCGGTAGATCAGATGCACGCCACCGGAAGGCGTGCGTTCGGCGTAGCCGTCGACGGCGATCCGTTGCCAGAGTTCATCAAGGCCGGCCGCGCTGACGAGTTCGACGAGCTGCCGCGCTAGACCTTCGGCGACGGCCCTGCCTTCCAGCTCGAGCATCTCCAGACCGCCCGAGACTCCGCCGCACAGCACCGCCAGCCCCGGCGGAGCGCCCGAAAACCACTCCCGCACTTGCTCACGGGTGGCTCTCTCGCTCTGGTAACGGCGCCACGACATCCGGGGCGCTTTGCTTCCGTCGGCTCGTACGGGTATGACACTGCACCCGGCGTCATACCACGCCAATGCGGCCGCTTGCATTCCTTTGTCCGCGTTCAATTGTTCCCCACGGCTGAGCAGACCAAGGGAACCTGGCTTCGAGACCTTGCCATCTTCAATGAGCCGTTGTCGGCCTCGGCTCCGAACGCGCCGCCTGCCGCGCCTCCAAAGACGGCCAGTGAGTCGTTCCGGCTCCCACTGAACGCTAACGACCTTCTACGCACTGCAGTGGAGTTCGCTAGTGGTCCGCGGTGGCCCTTTGAGGTCCCCTGAGGTCCCTTGTGGTCCCGAGCGCATTTGTCAACGTCGCTCTACACCCCTCACGCAGCCGTCGCGGTCGTGTCAGGAAGAGGCACCTGCCAAGGACCATCGGGGACCATCGCAGACCACCGCAGACCACTTACGACCCCATCTTTTCCATGCGACTGTCAGACCGGCGCTTCGCTGCGCCGGGTCAACGCCAGAGATTCCAATGCCTCCTGGCTACCCACTCGGGCCGAACGGATTGCGGTCGACAATGCCACCTAAAACGACGAAGCCGGCTGGAGATGAGCTGCTGACGACCGAGGAAGTCGCAGCCATTTTCAAGGTTCCTGTGGCAACCGTTCGGAAATGGCGCAACAACCGCGAGGGGCCCGATGGCTTCCGCGTCGGCAAGTATGTGCGCTATCGGCGTTCTGTCGTAGATAAGTTCATCGCCGACCGGGAGCGTCAACAACGCGAATCGGACGGCTTCCACTAGCTAGCTCCAGAAGCAAGCAAATCCCTAGGCATAGCCGACCCACTTGCCGCTGATGCTGATGGGCAGCCAGATCGCGCGGATGCGCTTTAGGGGGTCACGCGCCACCCAGGGCCCCGGCAAAGTCGTCAGGTGATGCCGAGTAATGCCAGGGGTCGGGTGCTGTCGCGGGCGTGGTGACGGTTGGCGGCGGCGATGTTGGTGATGCCGGCGAGGCGGAGCGCGCCGATGGCGGCGTTGCGCAGGACGGCCATGACTTGTGGTCCGGTGCCGGTGCGGATCTGGGAGCGGTCTTCGTCGTAGGTGACGTCGCGGACCCAGTGGAGCTGGTTCTCGATGTGCCAATGGCGGCGGATCCACGCGGCGAGTTGCGCCGGTCGGGCTTGGTGCACACGCAGGTTCGTGATTGCGTAGATGGTCTCGGTGGTAAAGCGTTTCGGCTGGTCCAGGCGGTGTCGGCGGCGACGGATCCGGATCGCCTGGACGGCGTGCGGGAAGTCGATCCCGGTGGAGATGGTCAGGATCTTCAGGGTACGGATCTCCCGGCGGCCGTGGCCGCGGCCGGTGTCGCGGGTGGCATCCGGGACGGCCCGCCAGGGCAGACCGGCCAACTGCTGGTGCAGGGTCGGCTGGTTGCCCTTGACGGTCAGAATCCAGTCGGCGCCGCGTTCGGCCAGGTAGGCGACGTGATCACGCTGGCAGTGCAGCGCGTCGGCGGTGATCACAGTGTCGCGCAGGTCGCCGATCTGGTCGAGCAGCGGCGCGAAGCGGGTGATCTCGTTGGTCTTGCCGTCGACATCGGTACTCGCGAGGACGACGCCGGTGTCTTGGTCGCAGGCGGCGATGACATGCCGGGCGGTCGTGTCGGTGGTGCGGGAGCCTCGCAACGTCTTGCCGTCGACCGCGATCGCTCTTCTCGTAGCAGGTTGCCCGGTCCCGTCCCTGCCGGCGAGCCAGACACCGATCGCCGCGGTGAGCAGGTCAGGGTCCAGGGCTTGCAGCAGCCGGCGGATCATCGCTTCGGACGGCCGCCGGTCGGGGTCGATGCCCAGGGCGAGCACGGTCGTGGCCGGGACGTCGTCGATCCACTCAGCGATCGCCGTGTAGGAGCGGTAGCCAGCCACAACGGCGCAGACCGCCGCGCTGAGCACGACCGGCAGCCGATGCCGCACGCCACGGCGGGCGCGTGGATCCGGTAGGTGTGCCAGAGCCGCAGGTAAACCGGCGGTGTCGGGCACGGCGACACCCGTCGATGGACAGGACAGAGCAGAGATCAGCGATGATGGTGACGCGGGCATGGCTCACTTCGGACAGATCAACAAGGCGTAGAGAACCTTGATGATCTTCTGGAACTGTCATGCCCGCCCTGCTACCACCAGCAAGGGCGTGTCCCCCCCAACTACCCCAAGCCGGACACTCCCGACGTTGCCGGGGCCCTGTTGACCCACACCTCGGGCGTCCGGCCTACGGGGGGAAGCTCAGCTAGGGCTGAGTGCCTGGCAGGCATTCGATGGCGATTGTTGCCGCCATTGCCACGTTACCGGCGAAATGCGCTAGAAGGTCACCCTTTCGGATCTATCGTGTGGCGTAGCCGAGGTGGCGAATGGCACAGAGTGAGAGCAGGGCGATGATGGCGGATGCCGTTTCCAGTCGGGTTCGGGGCAGGTTCTCGTTCGCCGATCTGCGGGTCAACATCAAGATCCTCACCGCGGTAGCCGTGGCCGGGATGGTGGCGCTAGCTGTCGGTGTCACCGGGTTGGTCGCGCTCAGTCAGGCCAGCAGGTCGGCGCAGCAGATCTACCGCGGAAATCTGGCGAGCGTGGCCGCCCTCGGAGACCTGCGCGCGGACATGCTCCAGGCCCGGCTCGACGCGACCAGCCACTTCGTCGCTCCGGACGAGGCGTCCAAGACGACTGCCGCGGACGCCTTCACTACGGACGTCGCCAACGTTAACAAGGCGCTGGTTGCCTACGGGGACGACGCCACGGCGGTCGACCCGGCCGTGGTCAAGGGCATCACCACGCTATGGACGCAGTATGTGGACGTCGTCAAGAACAAGCAGATCCCGGCCGGCGAGCGTGGCGACGCGGTCACCTGGCTGGCGATCCGGAAATCGGAGACCACCCCACTGATCACCAGCATCTTCGACGACCTGGGCACGTTGCGGACTGCCGAGCAGAACGCTGCCGCCGCGTCCGCCGCGTCGGCGCATTCCGGGTATGTGTCCAGCCGGCTGGCGTCGATCGTGCTGCTCGTCCTCGGGCTGGCGGTGGCGCTGGCCGTCGGGATGCTGGTCGCCCGGCAGATCGTACATTCTCTCATCCGGGTCAAGGACGTCTGCTCGGCCCTGGCGGACGGCGATCTGACCCGCACCGCGGCGTTGACGTCCCGGGACGAACCCGGCCAGATGGGCCAGGCGCTGGACGTCGCGGTCCTGCGGATCCGGGATACGGTGTCGACCATCGACGGGTCGGCCGGGTCGCTGGCCGGCGCGGCCGAGCAGATGTCCAACGTCGCGATCCAGATCGCCGGGTCAGCCCAGGAGACCACCGGCCAGGCGCAGACCGTCTCGGCCGCCGCCGAACAGATCTCCCGCAGCGTCGACGCGGTCGCGGCCGGCAGCGAGCAGATGGGCGCGGCGATCCGGGAGATCTCGCAGAACGCCGCCGAGGCGGCCAAGGTCGCCAGTGAGGCCGTCGACCTGGCGTCGTCCACGTCGGTCACCATGAACAAGCTCGGTGAGTCGTCGGCCGAGATCGGCAACGTGATCAAGGTGATCACCGCGATCGCCGAGCAGACCAACCTGCTCGCGTTGAACGCCACCATCGAGGCAGCCCGGGCCGGCGAAGCCGGTAAAGGCTTCGCCGTGGTCGCGTCCGAGGTCAAGGACCTCGCCCAGGAAACCGCGCGGGCCACCGAGGACATCTCCCGCCGGGTGCAGACGATTCAGGGGGACACCGACGGCGCGGTCACCGCGATCGAAAAGATCACCACCGTGATCGCCCGGATCAGCGACTTCCAGACCACCATCGCCTCGGCCGTGGAGGAACAGACCGCCACCACTGGCGAGATGAACCGCAGCGTCGCCCAAGCCGCCACCGGCACCGGTGACATCGCGCAGAACATCACCGGCGTCGCCGAATCGGCCCGCACCACCAGCGAAGGCGTCGTGCAGACCCAGCAGGCCACCGCGGAACTGACCCGCATGTCGACCGATCTGAAACAACTTGTCAGCAGCTTCCGCTACTGACAGAGTCGCAGGACCCAGCGCGGCCGTCCACCGTGAGCTCACTGCGGCGCCGCCGGCGGACGGGGCCCGAGCCGGTGCGGCCCGCGCTGCGGGAGTGACTGGTGCGCTGGATCGAACGGGACAGCGATCTGCGTCGGGCGTTGGACTCGCTGTCCGTCGTGATCTCGAGAACCGCGATGATCTTCCGAACCGGTCATGCCCAGGTCATGCCCGCCCTGCTGCCACCAGCAAGGGCGCGTCTCCACCAATCGTCCCAAGCCGGACACACTCACGACTTTGCCGGGGCCCTGACGCGCCACCAGACCGGTCTCTCGACGAGCCTCCGGCTGAATTCGTCGAAGACTGCTACGGCTTCGCGCCCAAAGGCGCTCTCGAACCAAACTTCGACGCAGGGCGCAGCTTCGTGGTGGCCCAGGCGCGATTCGAACGCGCGACACCCGCTTTAGGAGAGCGGTGCTCTATCCCCTGAGCTACTAGGCCGCTGTAGGCAGGCTACCAGTCTCCAGACGAGCGTCGCGAAGACGCCGTCCGAGCCAGCCCGCGCGTGCCAGGCCCGTGCCACTGGCGTGCCATCCGCGACGAGAAACAGCTCGTCACGACGATCAACATCGACTATAGATGAGTAACTATCTCAGCAGCTCAGAGTAGATTTCAAGCCTCTGACCAGGGGGAACGTGACGAACGACACACGGTTTAGGAAACCGATGCTCTATCCCCTGAGCTACGAGGGCCTACGGCCCATATCGTACCGACCAGGGCGTACTCGTTCAGTGCCGGGGCGTCGCAACTAGTCCCACTCGATGCGCGCAGCGATGGAGCCTGCCGCTCCCACTGCGGTCCTCCAAATACTGCGAGCTGGGAACCCGGCGGGTCCGCAACCTCCAAGCGCGCCGGGACGTGAGCCTCGGCTGGATCCATTCCCCTACAGTCGGAGGATCCCATCGATGTGTATGACGCCGGGAGGTGCAGTGACCGACGAGGCGTGGATCGGTCCGAGTCTGGAGCGGATCGACGCGTGGGAGCGGGGGTTCGCCGAGCGGGCGGCGCAGGCCAAGACCCTGGCCGACCGTGCGTCCCGGTTGTCTGCCACCGCGCGTGAGGCCGATGGCCTGGTCGAGGTGACGGTCGGCCCGAACGGCCAGGTGACAGATTTGCGGCTGGATGAGGGTGTTCGCCGGCAACCGGCGTCGACCACCGCACGGCAGATCCTGTCTGCTATCGCGGCGGCAAAATCCGCACTCATCCGCAGCTACGGCGAGATCACGGCGGAGACGGTCGGCGCCGACAGTGAAACCGGCCGGGCCGTGCTGGCTGGTTTGCGCACTCGGCTGGGGATGGACGAGGACGAGTCGCGGTCATGAGCGGCAGCGGCGACCAGATGCAAGTCGACTCCGGCGAGTTGGTCGTCCATGCCGGGCAGGTCGACGGAATCGGGGATCAGCTGACTACCGCGCAGCAGGCTGGTTCGGCTGTACGGGTGGATTCGAGTGCGTACGGGCAGCTTTGCCAATTTGTCCCTGCGCTCCTCAGCATTCTTCAGGACCGCATGATCGAGGGGATCGCTGCCGCGGCGAGTTCCGCTCATGACACCGCGAACGCCCTGCGCTCGGTAGCCGCCGACTACGCCGGCTCCGACAGCCGGGCGGCCGAGCGGATCCGGAGCACTCGGTGAGTCCGGCGAATCCGCTGGTCGCAACCGCGGCGGACGGGCCGGCCGATCCATGGTCCGGAGTTTGGATCGCGCAGGACATCGAAGCACTGTGCCAAGGGGTCAGGGACGGCAGCTGGATCGAGGGCACGCTCGGCGCGGTCTCGGCCGGGCTGGATGCGCTGGCCCTGGTCTCCGACCCGATCGGCTCGCTGCTCCAATACGGCGTGGCGTGGATCATCGATCACGTCAAACCGCTGTCGGAGGCGCTCGACTGGCTCGCGGGTGACCCAGGCCAGATCTCCGCGCATGCGCAGACCTGGCGCAACGTCGCAGGCGCGCTGCGCGACCGGGCAGCCGACCTCGAGCGAGCGGTGCGCTGGGACGTCACCGAGTGGACCGGGTCGGCTGCCGATGCGTACCGCGGCTGGGTAAGCCAGCAGCAGGCCGCAGTCGGCGGCATGGCGCAAGGCGCCGAAACCCTTGCGACGATCACCGAGGCCGCCGGGTTGCTGGTCGCAGGCGTACGCATGATGGTGCGCGACGCGATCGCGACGCTGGTCTCCCGGCTGGTCGTCTACGCGGCGGAAGAGGTCGCCTCGTTCGGCTTGGCGACCGCCCTGGTGGTCGAGCAGGTCAGCACGCTGTGCGCGTCGTGGGCCGCGAGGATTGGAACTTGGCTGAGAGATCTGATCGGCAGCCTGAGCAAGCTTCGCGGCGTAGCCGGCAAGGTAGGCGAGCTGCTTGAGAAGCTCAAGGCGCTGCTCGGCCGGCTCGGTCGCAGCGGGCATGGAGGCGGTGGCGGTGGCGGCAAGAAACCGACAAAGGCTGCTGAACAGATCAAGAACGGCCAGCAGTACGCGGGCAGGAAGCTGCCGCAGCAGGGCGGTCCGCCGAACGGCACCCTCTACAAGCGCGATCCGCAGACCGGCGACGTCACGAACTACACCGTTTACGACGCCGATGGAAACGCGGTCAAACGGGTTGACCTGACCGGGCGCCCGCACGGCGGCGTCCCCACCCCACATGTCGTTGAATACGATACGAATGTCAATCCGAACACCGGGCAGGTCTTTGTGCGCCAGCAGCGATACGTCCGACCGGCGACGCCGGATGAGATCCCGTGATGGAGTCGTCGATGACCAGTGGAACCGGCGAGCGCGGCCACGACGCCGACCGTCCGCTCCCCGAGTTCTTCGTGCGCTGGCGGTCGGAATGGGGCGAGACCGCGGCCGACTGGACGCCCACCGACTACCTCAATCAGCAAACCGCTATCGGTGCGACCATCGCCGCCGGCTGGTTGTTCAACCCCACGACCGTACGGTATCGGGGTGGGGTCTTCCTGGCCGAGCGATTCGCCGCCCCGAACGTGGACGAGTGGTTCGAGCAATACCCGGATGAGTCGTCGCGTATCGAGTCCGTGGTCAATACGGTGGCGCTGTACGACTACTTCACCAACTGCGACACCGACCCCTACGAAGACGCCTTGCCGGGCTTGGCCGCCGACATCGGCGTCTGCTGGCGTGGCATTTTGACGGCGCGCTATCCCGATCTCACCATCCACGTCGAGGTATCCGACGGCACCGGCGCCGGCGACTATGGCCCTTCGGTCACCTTCTGGACGGAGCCCAAGCAAAACTGACTGGAGAGCATCTGGAACGGTATTGGAATAGTCCGCCATGACACCAATGCAGTTCGACGTCAAAGAAGTCTTCGACATTCCCACCCGCGGTGGGCCGATTGTCGTGGGTTCCACTGACAATGGCGACTTTGTCGGCGTTCCGCGCCTGCGGGATTCCATCACCGGACAGCCAGTCCACGTTCTCGGCGTCGACCACCCGACGCCCCGAACGATGCGCACAGGCGAGACCATCCTGGTCATCGAGCGCGCCGACGCCGAATATGTCCAGGTGGGACGCACCTGGATCCTGGAAAGGTAGTACCGCTCGACCGCATCGATCGGGACGACCAGACCGGCGACCTGGAGGGGAGGCACACATGACCCGTCTCATCGTCGAGAACGTGCATCGTGTCTCGAGTCGCCCGTGGGCCTTCGTGACCGGGCGGCTCGAAGGCGACGAGTTGCGCATCGGCGATGAATTGGTCGTGGCGCACGGTGACGTTCCCATAGGTTCCGCTGTAATCCGATCTATTGAGCTTCATAGTCCGCCGGGAAAGACCACCGTCGCCATTGACGCCGAGGTCGCCGACTCCATCCGGGATGGCGCCGTACTGACCCGCACCTGACGGCCCGGGAGGGCAGGCCGCATGACCGCATCGATCGGGATCTGGGCGCAGAGCGACCTCAGCGGTGACGTGGTGCTGTACCGGTGGGAAGCCGATGACCAGATCGGTTTCGTGGCGTTCGAGGTGTCGACGCTGAGGTTTCGACCGGCGGATGCCAGCGGTCTGGTTACCGGAGACCTGATGTACGACGGTGTCGCGAGCGAGGAGTCGGGCACCGCGGACGGGGTCAGTCGAAGGCTGTTTCGCATGGTGGTGGTGTCGATCCTGCGCGGATATCGACGAGGAGGAACGGCTCCGGCAACCGCGCACGCCTACTACTTCTGAGCGTTCGGAGATGACGGTGCCCGGCTGTGGCGCCTTAGCCGGGTCTTAACGGTCGCACAGCGTGCGCATAGGTGGATTCCGGCGATCGTTCTCGGCAACCGATCTACTGGAGGTCTGAGGATGAACAGGAAACGGCTTGTGGCAGTGGTTGCCGTGGCGAGCATGGCGGCACTGGGGGTTGCGGGGACGGCGCTGGCTTCGGGGAACGATGACGCGCGGCCTGCGCCGAGCGGCACGCAGGTGCGACCGGCGGTGAGCACGCCCACCGCCCGGCCCAGCGCGGACCACCACCGCGGGGAGGCAGAGCCGGGCGACGACCGCGGCCGTACGGCGGAGCCCGGCGACGACCGTAGCCGCACGGCGGAGCCGAGGGACGATCACGGCCGTACCGCCGAGCCCGGCGACGATCACGGTCGCGGCGCCGAGCCCGGCGACGATCACGGCCGCGAGGTCGAGCCCGGGGACGATCACGGCCGTACCGCTGAGCCCGGCGACGATCACGGCCGCGAAGCAGAGCTCGGAGACGACCGCGGTCGCGGGGCCGAGCCCGGGGACGATCACGGCAGCGGCAGGCACGGCGCCGACGACTGAGACGGGCGGGGCGGCTCGGAAGCTGATTCGTCTATATCGTCGGCGTTTGTGGAGCGTGCTGGCGCGGTGCTGCTGTTTGTCCCCTTCATCGTCGGGACGGTGTGGGTCTTCGCCGTCGTCATCCGGCGCCTGTTGGGCGTGCGGGTCGGATGGGTGCGGACGCTGCTGGCCGGACTGCTGGCGCTGCTGACGACGCCGCCCGTACTCGTGGCGCTCGCGCCGCCCGACCCGGCATCGGTTAGCGGCGGGGAAGCCTTTCTTCTGGGCGCGACGGCGATAGTCATTTCGGCGCTGTTGGCGATGGCCGCTCTGGTGATCCTTGAGGTGTTGCTGCCGACCGGGTCGCTGCCGGGGCCGGTGGAGATGTGGCGGGGTGCGCGCCGGCGAGTGGCGCGCACCCGGCGGTACTCGACGATCGTGCGCATCGCGGTCCGGCACGGGCTCGGTCGCTTCCTGCGGGGGCGGCCGGGCAGTGGCCCCCACTCGGCCGCGGCACGGCGAAAGGCCGCCCGGGAGCTGCGGGAAGCGCTCGACGAGGCCGGGGTCACGTTCGTCAAGATGGGCCAGGTGCTCTCCACCCGGCCCGAACTGCTGCCGGCCGAGTTCGTGGAGGAACTGACGGCGCTGCAGGACAAGGCAAACCCGGTGCCGTGGGCGAGCGTCGAGGCGGTTC
This sequence comes from Paractinoplanes globisporus DSM 43857, assembly GCF_000379645.1. GTDB lineage: Bacteria > Actinomycetota > Actinomycetes > Mycobacteriales > Micromonosporaceae > Actinoplanes > Actinoplanes globisporus. The sequence goes on along the minus strand of NZ_KB903300.1, from coordinate 62,778 downwards.
TCACCACCGAGCTCGGGCGCCCGATCGAGGAGGCCTTCGCCGAGATCGATCCCGAGCCGATGGCCGCGGCCTCGGTCGCGCAAGTCCACCAAGCACGGCTGAAAGACGGCACACCAGTAGTGGTGAAGGTGCAGCGGCCGGGGATCGCCGCGATCGTCGAGCGGGATCTGGACATTCTGCTGCGGCTGGCGGGCACCCTCGAGGACCGTACGTCGTGGGGACGAAGCTTCGGCGCGCGCCGGCTCGCGTTGGGGTTCGCCGAGGCCTTAAGGGAGGAGCTTGACTTCACGATCGAGCGGGACAACCTGCAGACCGTGGCCGCGGCCCTCGCCGCATCGCCCGAACGCGGGGTGCGCGTGCCGGCGCCGCATGTCGAGCTCAGCTCCGAGCGCGTGCTGGTGATGGGCCGACTCGCCGGAAAACCGTTGGGGGCGGCCGAAGAAACGCTCGCCCGCCTCGGGGAACAAAGGCGGGACGCCATCGCGGCGAATCTCCTCGACAGCATGCTCGACCAAGTTCTCGTGTACGGGAACTTCCACGCCGACCTGCATCCGGGCAACCTGCTCGTGGACGACGACGGCGCGCTGGGCATGCTCGATCTCGGCTCGGTCGGGCGGCTCGACGCGGGAACCCGGACCTCGATCGGACAACTCCTCGGCGCGGTGGGCCGGGGCGACTCGGTGGCGGCCAGCGATGCGCTCCTGCAGCTGGTCGATCGGCCCGAGACCGTGGACGAGCGGGAGCTGCAGCGCGCGGTCGGTGTCCTTATTGTCCGGTACGCAACGCCGGGCAGCACCGTAGGCGTGGCGGCGGTGGGAGCGCTGTTGCGGACCTTCACCTCGTACGGCCTGGGCGTGCCGGCGCCGGTGGCGGCGGTGTTCCGGGCGTTCGCGACGCTCGAGGGCACGCTGACTTTGCTGCGCCCGGGCTTCGATCTGCTCGGCCAGGCGAGAGCGGCCGGCTCCCGGCGGATAGCGGAGGCGCTTGCCCCGGAACGGCTGCGCGGGACCTTCGAGGAGGAACTCGCCGCGCTGCTGCCCATGCTGCGCGGCCTGCCCCGGCGGATCGACCGGATCGGCGACGCTGTGGAGAATGGCCGGCTTCGCTTCAACGTACGGCTGTTCGCGGACGACCGGGATCGGCTGCTCGTGACCGGACTCCTTCACCAGGCGCTGCTGACGATCATCGGAGCGACCTGCGGCGTGATGGCCGCGTTGCTGCTCGGCTCCGGCAACGGCCCGCGGATCAGCACCGGGGTCGCTCTCTTTCCCCTGCTGGGGTACGGCCTGCTGATTGTCGCCGTCGTCCTCGTCCTCCGCGTGCTGGTGGTCATTTTCCGGCGGGACTGAGCAGGGAAAGCTGGACCATCGCACCACCGGTAGGGGCGGAACCCATCTCGAACTCAACGGCGATCTGGCGAGCGATGTCCAGGCCGAGACCGGTCGAGCCGCCGGATGACTCTCCCCGAGCGGCTGTCAAAGGAGGAAATCCGGGGCCCTCGTCGGCAACTACCAAGATCGCGCCTCCGGAAGGGCGCCTGGAAAGCGCGACCGAGAATGAAGTGCCGTCCGGAGTGTGCGCGAAGACGTTCCCCAGCAGCGCATCCAGCGCCGCGGCCAGGTCATCGGGTGCCACGAGAACCGGGAGCGGCGAAGACGGCAGGTCTTGCGTCATCGCGCGCCCGGTGTCCTCGGCCAAGACGGCCCAGAACGCGGCCCGATCGGCGACCACCGCCACCGCGTCGCAAACAACGGACGACGGCCCGGCGGCATCGCGGCGGGCCTGCTGGATGACGGCGGTAACCGCCCGCGCGACACCATCGGCCGCGGCCGAGACCCGCGCCGCCTCCGCCGGGTCGCGCAACGATTCCGCCTCCAACCGCAGGGCCGTCAGCGGGGTCCGCAGTCGATGCGAAAGATCGGCGACCCGCTCCCGCTCGGCGGCCAGCAGGTCCTGGATGCGGCCGGCGAGATGGTTGAGCGCGCCGGCCACCTCGCGCAGCTCCGGCGGCCCGGCCGGGACGGCCCGCGCGGTCAGGTCGGCCGACGCCAGGCGGTGCGAGACCGACGAGAGCGACAGGATCGGCGCGACGAGAGCCCGGGCCAGCCGATCGGCGACGAACAAGCTGAGCAGCACCAGGGCGACACCGAGGCCGAGCAGCGTCAGCCAGGCCCGATGCACGCCTCGGGAAAGAGAGGCGGACGTGACCACCGTCCGCACGACCGTCGTGCCCGAGGCCCCGACCACCGGGACCACCAGCTCCTGCCCGAGCGGCGTGTCGACGGTCAACGCCTGCCCGCGCTGAGAGGCCAGCCGCACCGCCGGGGTGGCCGACGCGGGAGCGCCGAGCACCGAGCCATCGGGGAGGAAGACGGTGACCGGCATGGGCTGCACCGGCAGCGCCAGCCGCAGCGCATCGGGATCGCCGGCCAGCGGCACGATCGTCTGCACCACGTCGTCGGCCCGGCTCAGCGCGCGGTCGGCGGCCACCTGCCGCACCAGCAGCGCCATCGGCACCAGGAAGGCGAGCAGCACCAGCACCGTGGTGGCCGCGACGAGCAGGGTCAACCGCGCCCTCATGACGGTGCGACCAGCTTGACGCCGACGCCGCGAACCGTATGGAGATAGCGCGGCGAAAGCGCGGTCTCCCCGAGTTTGCGCCGCAGCCAGGACAGGTGGACGTCGACCGTCTTGTCGGTACTCCCATACGGCACCTGCCACACCTCGGTGAGCAGCTCGCGCTTGGTGACCACCTGCCCGGCCTTGAGCGCGAGGTGGTGCAGCAGGTCGAACTCGCGGGGCGTCAGCTCGATCAAGGCGCCGTCGAGGGTGACCGAACGCGCGAGCGGGTCGATCGACAGCCCGCCGACGATCAAGGCTGACGAGGCCGGCGAGGACGAGGAGCGCCGGAGCACGGCACGAATCCGCGCATCCAGCTGGGCGGCCGTATAGGGCTTGACCACGTAATCGTCGGCGCCGGCGTCGAGGAGCTGGACCATCGAGGACTCCTCGTCGCGCGCGGTCGCGACGATCACCGGGATCGTGCTCACCGCGCGCAGCATGCGCAACAGCTCACGGCCGTCGAGATCGGGCAACCCCAGGTCGAGGACGATCAGGTCGGGCCGCGACGCCAGCGCCGTCTGCAACCCGTCCATGGCCGCGGGCGCGGCGGCGACCGCATGCCCGCGCTCGCGCAGGGCACGCAGCAACGGCTGGCGGATCGCCGGGTCGTCCTCGATGAGCAGGAGTCTGGCCACGGCTGAACGCTAGCCTCCGCCCCCGACAAAAAGAGGGGCTCTTAACCCTCCTTTAGCGTTACCGGATGCCGGGCTTAGGGGAGAAGGGCGCATAGTCGCCGTATGCGTCTGTTGGATCGGCTGGGCCGGCAACCCATGGTGATCATCGCCGGGTGGATCGTGGCCGCGATCCTCGCCGTACTTGTCGGCATTGTCGGGATCGGTGTGGTGGGCGCGGGCCTGACCTCCCGCCAGGGCGCCCCGATCAGCCAGGACGACGTGATCCGCGCCCTCGGCGAGTCGTCATCCCCGACACCCGAAATTTCCGAAAAATCGGGCGAGCCGAGCGCCGGCAGCCCAGAAGCGCAGGCGAAGCAAACGCGCGGCGGCACGGTGCTCATCAGCTGCGAACGCATTATCTCGATGGCCCCCGCCCAGGGCTTCCAGGTGCACGAGCAGAGCGAGAACGAGGGCGAGTTCCGCGGCATCAGCGACAATCACGACCGCGTCAAGGTCGAGCTGACCTGCACAAACGGCCAGCCCGACCTACGCATTCGCGACGAGGGCGACGACTAGAGCGTCTTCCAGAAATGCAGCAGCGGCTCGGCCAGATCCGCCGGCCTTTCGGCCGGGAAGAACAGGCGGGCGTCCGGCACCTCGATCACCTCACGCACACCGGGAATCAAATTCTTCAGCTCGTACGCCCATTTGCGCGCGAAAAACGCATCCCCGGTGCCCCAGACGATCTGGGTCGGCACGTCGAGCCGGCGGAGGGCGGGCTCGGCGGCGACCAGGTCGCGGGGGCGCAACGCGGACAGCCAACGCTCCATCTCCCGCGCCCGGGGGCCGGACAGCGGCGCCAGCCACTCCGCCACCAGCGCGATCGGCAGCGACTCGACGTTCTCGAGGCCGGGGCCGTAGAGCACCCTTCGCGCTCGGCGCGGGTCGCGTAGGAAGGCGCGCTGCAGCGGAGCGAGCAGGCGGGCCCGGGCGAGCCACACGGTCGGCGCGAACAGCTTCGGTGGCAGGTTCCCGATCGTGTCGCAGTTGGTGAGCGTGAACGAGCGCAGCAGCGAAGGGTGGCGGGCCGCGAAGATCTGGGCGATCGCGCCGCCGGTGTCGTTGGCGACCAGGTCGATCCCGGTCAGCCCGAGCGACTCGCAGAACGCGGCCACGAAGTCGGCGGTCTCGCCCAGCTCGTAGGACGCGGCGGCCGGCGTGCGCCCGTGCAGCGGCAGGTCGACCGCGACGCAGCGTCGCTCACTGCCGATCAGATCGATGACCCCGTTCCACAACGAGCTGCCGGTGCCGACGCCGTGGACGAACAGGGCGGCCTCGCCGGGCCCCGAGCCGGTGTCACGATAGGCGGCGGGCCCGCGGGCGGTGGCCGCGATCAGTGGTGGTGCCATGTCGTTCCCCTCCCCGTTCGGGGTTGGTACGGTCAGAAACCGACTGTCGGTCTACATCTTTCAGACCGACTGTCGGTCTGTCAATCGAGAGGGCACGAGTGAACAGGAACGTGGCACGCGGCCGCGAGACCCGCGAGCAGTTCATCCGGGTCGCCACCCGGCTCTTCGCGACGCACGGCTACGACGGCACGTCGATCGAGGCGGTCCTGCAGGAGACGGGAGCGAGCCGGGGCTCGCTCTACCACCATTTCCCGGGCAAGGAGGCGCTCTTCCTCGCGGTCCTGCAGGATTTCGAGGTACGCGTGATCGCACGAACCCTCGATGCCGTCGAGGGCATGACCGACCCGGTCGAGATCCTGAAAACGGCCTGCCTGGCCTGGATCAACCAGGCCGGCGACCCGGAAGTCCAGCAGATCGTGCTGACCGACGCCCCCGCCGTCCTCGGCTGGCAGCGCTTCCGCGAGCTGGACGAGCAGAACGTCCTCGGCGAGTTCCGGGCCGTACTCGGGGCCGCGGCGGCGGAAGGCCGGATCGACGAGCGTCACGTCGACGTCTTCGCCCACCTGGTACTCGCCTCGGTCAACGAGGCGGCGATGCTGGTCGCCCGCTCACCCGACCCGGCCGCGACCCTGACCGAGGCACAAGATGCCGTCGAGGAGTTCCTGAATCGGCTGCTGAGCTGAGGGCGAAGCCGGGAGGCGCGGTGGATACCTCCCGGCTTCGCCAAGGGGACGGAACTCAGAAGGCGATCAGATCTTGCCGGTGCCCGCGCCCGCGGTGACGATCGACTTGACGTTGTTGTTGGCGTCGACCGTGTAGGAGTACGGGATCGCGGCCACGCTGGCGCCGTTTCGGGTCGCCGGCGTGCCGGAGTTCACCAGGTAGTTGTTGAGCAGCTTGACGTTGCCGGCGGGGGACGAGCCGGTCGAGGTCACCACCGTGTTCGGAGTGTTCTCGAAGTAGTTGCGCTCGACGTAGACGCCCGCATTGCACGTGGTGGCGACGCCGTACGTGCCGCTGTTGTAGTAGTAGTTGTTGTAGACGTGCACGGGGTTGCCGAAGCGCACGCGCGGGCCGCGCTGGTCACAGTTGCGGAAGTAGTTGTGGTGGTACGTGACCCGCAGGTGGCCGGTGTCCTCGGAGGCGTTGTCGTCCGAGTGCCCGAGCAGGTTGCACTTGATGTGGTCGTGCTCGTAGTTCCAGGACACCGTGATGTAGTCGCCGGCGTGCGTGATGTCGATCAGGCCGTCGTAGTAGTCGGTGCCGTGGCTGGTGTCGCTGGACAGGTCGTTGTGGTCGATCCAGAGGTGGGTCGACTTCTCGACGTGGATGGCGTCGCCGTTGCCGTTGCCGGCCAGCACCTTCGCGATCTTCAGGTTGCGGATGATCACGTTGTTGACGCCCTTGAGCTTCAGTCCGCAACCGGTGAGGCCGGAGCTCGAGCCGACGCCGAGGATCGTCTTGTTGGATGCGACGGTGACGTCGGCGGAGCAGCTGAAGTTGCCGCTCACCTTGATCGTCTGCGAGGTGCCGGAGGCGGCCGCGCTGGTCAGCGCCGACAGGCTGGTGACGGTGACCGTCGTGCTGGTCGAACCGCCGCTGGTGCCGCCGGCCTGCGTCGACCAGCCCTCCTGGTTGTAGGTGGCGGCCGAGGCGGCGGGAGCGTACGCGAGCAGGGCGGCCGCGGTGGCTGCGGCGACGCCGGCGGCGAACAGAGGAGTGCGCCAGGAACGGGTGGACATCAGGGACCTCCGATGTGGTGTGTTCACCCAGACCGGGGGAGCGGCCCGCTTGAGGACGGGGCTAGGTAAGCGCTTTCCTGACACGGCACGGTATCGATTAGTTTCAATGCCGTCAAGGAGTCAGCCCAGTTGATCGCGGCGGCGCGCGAGTTCCGTGCGATTGCGGACGTCCAGCTTGCGGAAGATGTTGCCGAGGTGGAACTCGACGGTTTTCACCGAGACGAACAGGTGGTCGGCGGCCTCCTTGTTGCTCAGCCCGTCGGCCACCGCGACCGCCACCCGGATCTCGGCGCCGGTCAGCGCCGCCTCGCCCGGCTTCGCGGAAAGCGCCGGTGGCGGCGTGTACGCGGGCCGGCCGCCGGTCACCCGGCCCAGGTCGGCCTCGGCCAGCGCCAGCATGCCGCCCGCGCCGATCGCCGCGTAGCCCGCGCAGGCCGACTCCAGCAGCCGCACCGCGGGCGCGCGGCGGCCCGCCCGGCCGTGCTCGGCGCCGAGCAGCCAGGACATGCGGGCCCGGGGCAGCCGCTCGGCCGGTTGGACGAGCTCGGGCAGCACCGCCTCGAACTCGTGCATCGCCCGCTCGTCGCCGGGCCGCTCGATCCACGACCGCCAGGCGGCCATCGCCGGCCCGCCGGGCAGGTGCACCGGCGCCGGCGGCACGTCGCGCAGCAGCTGGGCGGCGGTGGCCGTGTTCCCCCGCAGGGCGTGGTGGGTGGCCAGCTCCCAGCGGTACTCGAAGACCAGCCCCGAGTCGACGCCCATCCCGCTCGCGACCATCAGCTCGAGCATCGCCACCCAGGCCTCGTAGTCGCCCTGGGCCAGGTGCAGCGTCGCCGAGCCCTCGACGATGTGCCCGGCCACCCACTCCGAGCCGTTGCGGGCCGCGAGCGATCGCGCCTCGGCCAGGTGAGCGGCCGACGACTCGAGATCGCCGCGCAGCGCCTCGCACTTGATCAGCCACGCGGTGACCTCGGCCTGCACGTCCGGACGGCCGGCCCGCACCGCGAGGTCGCGCGCCTCGAGCATCTCGGCCTGGCCGCGGACGAGATTGCCGGCCCAGGCGTCACCGAGGCCGATCATCGCGAGCAGCCGGGCCTTCGCGGCCGGGTCGAAGGTCAGGCGGTCGACGTACCCGGCGTATTTGAGGCGGGCCTCGTGCGGGCGGATCAGCGTGAGCGTCACGAAGATCGCGCACTCCAGATAGAGCGGGTCGTCGTGCAGCCGGTCCCGGTCGAAGATCTCGAGGGCCTGCGAAAGGTGAGCGGCCGCCGCGGGGTCGCCGGAACGGGACAAAGCGACCCCGGTGAGCACGTGGAAGAGGTACGGCTCGCGATCGGCGAAGCCGGCCATCTTCTCGACGAGCGGCAGCAGGTCACGCGCGCCGGCGTTCCGCGTCAGCACGAGGAACGCGGAGAACAGCAGGCGCGGATCGGACGTCCGGAGAGCCTCGGCCACAAGCCGGTCGGCCTCAAGATCGCTGGACACCGTACGAGCGTAAGGACTAGGGATTTCCCTGGTGTATCGACTGTCGGGTGATCAACAGACTTTGGTCAGACAGAAACCCACGCGCCGGTCGCGGCCGATCGCTCCAGAGCGTCGAGCGCCTCGGCGCTGCGGATCGCGTCGGCGAGGGTGGCGCCGTACGGTCGCCCATCCGCGATCGAGCGCAGGAAGCGGTACGCCTCGATGACCTTGAGATCGTCGTAGCCCATCGCGATGCCGGCGCCCGGCTGGAACTTCCCGAACTCTCCGTCGAGGGGGCCGACGAAGAGGGTGTGCACCGGTTCGTCCTGATAGGACGAGCCGGTGCTCACGCCCAGCTCGCCCATCCGCCGGAAGTCCCAGAACAGCGCGCCCTTGGTGCCGTGGATCTCGAAGCCGTAGTTGTTCTGCTCGGCCACCGCGACCCGGCTCGCCTCGAGCGAGACACGCGCGCCGTCGGCCATCCGCAGCAGCGCGCCGAGCCAGTCGTCGTTCTCCACCGGGCCCTGCTCGCCACTTCCGCGCTGGTGGCCGGCCGTGGCGCCGGTCGGCCGTGGCCGGGCCGGGATGAAGATCGCGGTGTCGGCGACGACCGCGTCGATCTCGCCCAGCAGGTACCGGATCAGGTCGATGCCGTGTGAGCCCAGGTCGCCCAGCACGCCGTTGCCGCCGCGTTCGCGCTCGAACCGCCAGCTCAGCGCGCCCTCCGGGTGGGCGGCGTAGTCGCTGAGAAGCCGGAACCGGGCATGGGTCACTTTCCCGATCTCTCCGTTGTGGAGGATTTCCCGGGCTTTTTCCACCGCCGGCGCGTTGCGGTAGTTGAAGCCCACGGTGACCTGGCCGTCGCCGGCGATGGCCCGCGCGTCGTCGGCCGTCAGCCCGACCGGCTTTTCGATCCAGATGTGCTTCCCGGCGGCGGCGAACGCGGCGCCCACCTCGCGGTGCAGGAAGTTGGGCAACGTGATGCTGACGGCCTGAACGCGCGGGTCGTCGACCAGTTCGCGCCAGTCGGCGGTGGCACTCGCGAAGCCGTACCGCTTCGCCGCCTCGACGGCCCGGCCGGGCACGTCATCGGCGACGGAGACCAGGGTGACGGGTGGCGCCTCGGGATAATGGTGCGGCATTCTCGCGTACGCCTGCGTGTGCACCCGCCCCATCCAGCCGAACCCGACCACGCCGACCCCGAGATAGCCCATGGTCACTATCCTGTCATCGATCGCCGGTCCGACTCGATGGCGACGGCGCGGAGGGCGGCGGCCAGCCGGGCGACGGGCTCCGCAGGTGGCTTGGGCAGTCTCGCGAGCAGGAGGCGGCGCTGCTCTCGCGGGCCGCCGCGCACCGGCAAGATGCGCACGCCGGAGGGCAGCGCGCCAGTCAGGCCGGCCGGCACCGTCGTGATGCCGCAGCCCGCCGCGATCAGGCGCAGCTTGGCCAGCCAGTCGCGGGCGGTGTGTGCGATCTCGGGGCGCTCGTCCAGGCCGGGCCAGACCCCCATGAGCCGGTCCTCGCCGGAGGTCGGCCCGGCGATCCACCGCTGCCCGTGCAGGTCGGCGACGTCGATGAACTCGCCGCGGGCCAGCGGATGGGCCTCCGGAACGGCCACGCAGAGGCTGCGCTCGACGAGGGTCTGCAGGTGCAGCGCGGGCGTCTCGCTGTCGGGCGGGCGGAACGGCGGCGCGGCGGCGAGCAGCGCCAGGTCGATGGTCTCGGCGCGCAGTGCCCGCACCAGGGCCGGCGTGCTGCCCTCGCGGGTGGTCACCGTGATGGCGGGATGGGTGCGGTGCAGCTCGGCCAGGGCGCGCGGCACCAGCCAGGCGCCCGCGCTGGCGAACCAGCCGAGCCGTACGGTGCCGTGCTCGTCGGGCAGTCCGGCCAGTTCCCGGGCCGTGGCGTCGACCTGGTCGAGCACGGTCGCCGCCCGGCGGAGCACCAGCTGGCCGGCCGGGGTGAGGAGCACCCCGTCGTGGCGCCGCTCCAGCAGTCGTGTGCCGGCCGCGCGCTCCAGCGAGGCGATCTGCCGGGACACGGCGGACTGCGTGTAGCCCAGAGCGACGGCCGCGGCGGTGAGCGTGCCGCGCTGGGCCACCTCCCGGAACACCCGCAACGCGGTCAGCGAGGCATCGGCGAAGCTCATGACATCTACGCATACCACGCTTGAGAAATTCTCGTTGGTGGCATGGGCCCTCGCTGCCTAGCGTCGTGGGCATGACCACCGCACCGAAGATCGCTCTCGTCACCGGCGCCACCCAGGGCCTGGGGCTGGCCCTGGTCGAGGGGCTCGCCGAGCGCCTGAGCCCGGCCGACACCGTGTACCTCACCGGCCGTGACCCCGACCGGGTCGCCGCGGCGGTCGGGTCGATACCCGGCAGCGGCGCCCAGGTACGCGGCGAGGTGCTCGATGTCGCCCAGCCCTCGGCCGCCGAGCGCCTGGCCGCCCGGCTGCGCGAACGCCACGGCGGCGTCGACATCGTGTTCAACAACGCGGTGATGCGCGTCGGGCCCGACGACGACCCGCGAGCGATCGTCGACGAGTACGTCGAGGTGAACAACTTCGGCATCACGCGGGTGCTGCGCGCGTTCGCCCCGCTGCTGCGCGACGGCGGCCGGCTGATCGTCGTCGCGAGCTCGCTGGGCACTCTGTACTACCTGGCGCCCGTCCTGCACGACCGGTTCGACGGCCTGACCTCGCTGGACGAGGTCGACAAGCAGGTCGTCGCGTGGCGGGACGCGGTGCGCGACGGCAGCGCCCGGGCCGGCGCCTGGCCCGGCTTCGTCAACATCCCGTCCAAGATTGCCCAGGTGGCGGCCGTCCGGGCGCTGGCACACCAGCGCCGCGACGACGATGCTGCCCGGGGCATCCTGGTGGCCGCCGCCTGTCCGGGCATGATGAACACTCCCACCTCCGCGCTGTGGTGGGACGTCAGCACCGCGCCGAGCCCGGCCCGGGCCGCCGGTCCCGTGCTCGGTCTGGCCCTCGACCCGATCGACCCGGACCACTACGGGGAATTGGTCCGCAATGGACGAAGACTGCCCTGGGCCCCCTGACCGCCAAGCGCAATCGCGCAGAGAAAGTTGTCACAAATCCCATGATGCGGGCGCCCGCGGGCCCGGCCTCGCGCCTACCGATCGGTAGTGAAGGCGCTGACCAGCGTGGATGTCCCGGACGCGGCCGATCGACAACGGCTTGACGACGACACGCCGACCGCGGTGCGGAAACCGAAATGACCGAGCCGCCGGTACGGTTCCGTCGTGTCCGACTTGATCGCCGAACGTTACCGCCTGGTAGGCACCCTGGGCGAGGGCGGGATGGGCCGGGTCTGGCAGGCGCGTGACGAGCTGCTCGGCCGGGACGTCGCGCTCAAGGAGCTGATCCTGCCGCGTGGCCTCTCCGCGGCCGAGGTCGCCGAGCTGCGGGAGCGCGCGATCCGGGAGGCGCGCTCGGCCGCGCGGATCAACCATCCCCATGTCGTACGCATCTTCGACGTCGTTCACGCGCAGGATGGGCCGTGGATCGTCATGGAGCTGGTCACGTCGCGCTCGCTCTACGACATGGTGCGCGAGGACGGGCCGATGCGGCCCGAGCGCGTGGCCCGGATCGGGCTCGACGTGCTGTCGGCTCTACGGGCCGCGCACCGGGCCGGGGTGCTGCACCGCGACGTGAAACCGGCGAACGTGCTGCTCGGCATCGACGGCCGGGTGGTGCTCACCGACTTCGGGCTGGCCACGGCGTCCGGAGACTCGGCGATGACCAGCACCGGGATTGTGCTCGGTTCTCCGTCCTACCTCGCGCCCGAGCGCGCCCTGGACGAGGGGATCACGCCGGCCGCCGATCTGTGGTCGCTCGGGGCGACGATGTACGCGGCCGTCGAGGGCCGACCGCCGTACGACAAGTCGACTCCGTTGGCGACGCTGGCCGCGCTGGCCACTCAGCCACCACGCCCGCCGGAGCGGGCCGGCGTGCTTGGCCCGGCCCTGGACGGCCTGCTCCGCAAGAACCCGGCCGAACGGATCGGCCCCGACGAGGCCGAGCGACTCCTACGCGAGGCGGCGGAGGGCAAACCGGCCCCGGCGGCGGCATCCGCGCCCACATCCACGGTCACACCTCCGGCGCCGACCGCGAAGATCCGCAAAGGGCGCGCCCGCTACTGGGCCGCCGCCGCGGCCGTGCTCGTCATCGGCGCCGGGATAGCCGCGCGCCCCATGCTCACCACCGCCCGCGCCGAGGAGGTCCCCGACCGCTCGCCCATCGCCGGGCAGCAGCAGTCGGCCTCACCCTCGGCCAGGCTCGAGGCAACCGCATCGCCGGCCGCCGCCGTGAACCACACCGTCCCGGGCGCCCACCCATCCGGCGGCAACACCCCGGTGACCCACGGCGGTCGCCCGTCTTCGGCCGCAGCCGGCGGCAACACCGGCAACATCGCTCAACCCCAGCTCGCCACCACCACCTCCCCGCCGCCGGCAGCGGTCGGCAGCCCGGTCTCCAACTTCGCGACCGGGGACTGCCTGCAACTCGACGCCGGCAGCGGCCGGATCGTCCTGTGGACCTGCAACGGCAGCGACGTGCAGAAGTTCGACTTCCCCGCGGACAAGACCATGCGCGTCCGGGGCCTCTGCGTGGAACTGCTCGGCACTGACGACGGCGCCCGCCTCGGCACGTCCGGATGCACCGGGGCCGCGGCGCAGCAGTGGAACTACAACACCTCGTACGACCTCGTGAACCTCATGGTCACCAAGTGCACCGACGTTCCCGACACGAGTTCCGCCGACGGCACCCCGGCGCAGGTCTGGGAATGCGCGGGCACCAGCAACCAGAAGTGGCACCGCTGACCACAGGCTCAGATGGTGGGCACCCCGGCCGATCTGGGCTGTCGTGCAGCACGCGCGGGAATCCGACGCCGAGCGACTGAGCGTCCTGCGGGCCACCGGCCTGCTCGACGCCGGCCTCCCGTCGCTGGACCGGTTGACCGGGCTGGCGGCCCGCCTGATCGGGGCGCCGGCCGCCCTGGTGTCGCTGGTCGACGCCGACCGGCAGCGGTTCGCGAGCGCGTGCGGCCTCACCGGCGAGCTGGACGAGACCCGCGAGACGCCGCTGAGCCATTCCTACTGCCGCTACGTCGTCGAGGACCGGCAACCGCTGATCATCGCGGACGCGCGCGAGGACGAGCGGCTGCGGAACAACCCGGCGATCACCGAATACCAGGCCATCGCGTACGCCGGTTTCCCGCTGCGCTCGCCCGAGGGGCACGTCCTCGGCTCGTTCTGCGTGGTCGACGACCATCCCCGGCAGTGGACCGAGGACGAGATCGCCACGCTCGCCGACCTCGCCGCCGCGGCCGAGTCGGAGATCGCGCTGCGGCTCGCCCACCGTGAGCAGCAGACGGCCGCCGCCCGGATGCAGGCCGTCCTGGACAGCGCCCACGACGCGTACGTGTCGATCGCCGCCGACGGCTCCGTGATCGCCTGGAACGCTTCCGCCGAGCGACTGTTCGGCTTCTCGGCCGCGGAGGCGCTGGGCCGCCAGGTGACCGAGCTGATCATTCCCGAGCGGTACCACGTGATGCACCTGGCCGGGCTGGCCCGGGTGCGCGAGACCGGCCGCTCGCTGGTCGCCGGCCAGCGCCTGCAGCTCGCCGCCGTCGACCGCAACGGCCGCGAGTTCCCGGCCGAGATGACCGTGCAGGTCGGCCGCGAGCGGGACGAGCCGGTCTTCCACGCGTTCCTGCACGACATCACCGACCGGATGGTCGCGCTCGCCGAGCTCGAGCGCCGCCGGCAGGAGCTCGACGACGAGCACACCTTCCTCCAGGCGCTGCTGGACAGCCTCGACACCGGGGTGGCGGCCTGCGACAGCGGCGGCCGCCTGACCTTCTTCAACCGCGCGCTGCGTGAGGTGCACGGCCGCGACGCGGCGCGCGGCGAGAGCGGGGAGACCTGGGCCCAGGCGTACGACCTGTACGCGCCGGACGGACGCACCCCGTTGCGGCCGGACGAGGTGCCGCTCTCCCGCGCCTACGCCGGCGAATCGGTGCGCGGTCAGCAGCTCGTGGTCAACGCCCCGGCCGGCCCGCGACGGTTCGTCACCAACGCCCGCCCGATCGACACCGCCGACGGCCGCCGGCTGGGCGCCGTGGTGGCCATGCACGACATCACCGAGGCGCACCGGGCCGAGGAGCTGCGCCGCGCCCGGCACAAGGTCGCGCAGGTGCTGTCCGAGGCGACGAACGCCGGGCAGGCCGCGCCGCGCGTCGTCGCCGCGATCACCGACGCGCTCGGCTGGCTGTGCGGCGAGTACTGGCAGGTCGACGACGGCCGGCGGCACATCGACCGGCTCAGCTCGCACACGGCCGGCGGCACCGATCTGCCCGGCTTCACCGGCGCCGGGCCGCTGTCGTTCGCCCGGGGCCAGGGCCTGCCCGGGCTGACCTGGAAGCGCGGATCCGCGGTGTGGAGCATGGTGGAACCGGACAACCTGCTGGCCGGCGGCCGGGTCGATGCGGCCCGGCGGGTCGGCATCCGCACCGCGATCGGCCTGCCGGTGCGCTCGGGCCGCCGCGTGGTCGGCGTGCTCGCGTTCTTCACCGACGCCGAGCTCGCCCACGACCCGGACATCGTCGAGATGCTCGAGGCGGCCGGCGCGCACCTCGGCCGGTTCGTCGAGCGCCGCCGCGCCGAGGACCTCACGCTCGCCCTGGCCGCCGCCCGCCGCGACTTCGACCGGGTGGTCGGCCAGCTCAACGACTACGTCTGGACGCTGGAGATCCTGCCGGACGGCCGGGCCCGCTCGGTCTACGCGAGCCCGAACGGCATGGGCGTCTTCGGCGGGACGCTGCCCACCGGCGGCGACATGAACGCGACCGTGCGCGCCCTGGTGCACGCGCAGGACCGGGCCGGCTTCGTCGCGTTCCACGATGGACTGGCCGCGGGCGGCGCCGAGGAGATCGAGTGCCGGTTCGTGGGCTTCGACGGCGTGACCCGCTGGATCTGGACGCGGGCCGCGGCCCGGCGCGAGAACGGCCGGGTCTACATCGACGGGATCAGCACCAACGTCACCGAGCGGCGGGAGGTCGCCGTGCAGCGCGAGCGGCAGGTCGAGCAGTTGCGCGAGCTCGACCGGATGAAGGACGAGCTGGCCGCCGTCGTCATCCACGAGCTGCGCAACCCGGTCGGGGTGATCCGCGGATACTCCGAGATGCTGATGGAGAACCCGGCCCTGGACGACCTCGGCCGCCGGCACGCGGCCATCGTCGATCGCACGGTCCTGCACCTGCAGCGGCTCGTCGACGATCTGCTCGATCTCGCGCGGCTCGACGCCGGCCACCTCAGCATCGAGCCGTCGCCGCTGGCCGCGGGCCGGTTGGTGCGCGACGTCGTCGACAACCACCGCCCCGGGGCGTACGCGAAAAGGCTTGTGATCGACGAGGAGCTGGACCCGCACCTGCTCGTGCTCGGGGACGCGCAGCGGCTCCGGCAGGCCCTCGACAACCTGCTGTCCAACGCGATCAAGTACACGCCCGAGGGCGGCACGATCACCGTGGCCGCCCGCGGCCGGGAGGACGCGGCGGTCATCGAGATCAGCGACACCGGCATCGGCATCCCGGCCGAGCAGTACCCGCACCTGTTCAGCCGCTTCTTCCGGGCCAGCAACGCCACTCGGGACGGCATCAAGGGCACCGGGCTCGGGCTCGCCGTGACCAAGGCCATTGTGGACGCGCACGACGGCATGATCGTGGCCTGCCCGGCGCCCGGCGGCGGCACCACGTTCACCGTGACGCTGCCCCTCCAGGCGACGCTCACGCCGGCATAGCAAACGGGCCCCGCTGCGGGGGCCCGTTTGCCGGAAGAGACCGGAAGAGATCAGACCAGCTCGAGTTGCTGCGGCTCCGCGTTCTCGACGGCGGTGGCCGGGCGCACCGACCGCAGCGACCAGAGCGCCACCGGCACCCCGACCGCGACCAGGACCGCGGCCACCACCAGCGAGAACTGGTAGCCGCTGAGGTAGCGGTGCAGCTCGGCGCCGCTGGCCGCGTTGGCCCGGTTGGTGAGGATCGCGCCGAGAATCGTGATGCCGAGCAGGCCGAAGACCTCGCGGGAGACGTTCAGCATGCCCGAGCCGACACCCGCCCGCTCGGCCGGCAGCGCGCCGACGATCACGTTGTTCAGCGGGACGAGCATGCCGCCGCCGACGCCGTAGAACAGGAACCAGGGGAGCAGGTCGGTGTAGGTGGTGCCCTCGCCGTACCCGGCGATTCCGAAGATCGCGACGGCCATGATGCCGAGACCGACTGCGACGGTACGGGCGGCGCCGAAGCGTGCCTCGAGCCGCGGTGCGACCGTGGCGGAGACGGCCATGATCAGCGCCATCGGCACGAACGCCGAGCCCGCCTCGGTCGGCGAGAAGCCGAGCACGTTCTGCAGGTAGATCGCCGTGTAGAAGTAGATGCCGAAGACGCCGAACGCCCACAGGCCCATGGCGAGCAGGCCGCCGGTGAAGACCCGCTGCCGCAGCATGCCCAGGTCCATCATCGGGTTGGCCGAGCGCAGCTCGATCACCACGAAGCCGATCGCCGCAACGGCCGCGACGGCGAACGACGCCAGGATCACGCCGGAGGTCCAGCCGCGCGACTCACCCTCGATCAGGGCGTACGTGAGGGCGAACAGCGCGACCGACGAGGTGAGCACGCCCGGCAGGTCGAAGCCGCGGGCCAGTCCGCGCCGGCCGGCCGGGACGCTGACCAGGGTGAGGATCGCGGTGGCCACGCCGATCGGCGCGTTGATCAGGAAGATCCAGCCCCAGGAGGCGTGCTGGGAGAGCCAGCCGCCGGTGAACGGGCCGATCGCGAGGGCGAGCGCGCCGACCGCGCCCCAGATGCCGATCGCCGTGCCGCGTTCGCGTGGGTTGGGGAAGAGCTGGGGGATCAGGGCCAGCGAGGCCGGGGTGAGCAGCGCCGCGCCGACGCCCTGCACCGCCCGCGCACCGATCAGCATCTCCTGGTTCTGCGCGAGGCCGGCCGCGACCGACGCGAGCGTGAAGACGGCCAGGCCGCCGAGGAACGCGGTGCGGGTGCCGAGCACGTCGGCGACCCGGCCGCCGGCGAGCAGCAGGCCCGCGAAGACCAGCACGTACGCGCTGGCGATCCACTCGAGGCCGGAGATGCTCAGCGCCAGGTCCCGCTGGATCGACGGCAGGGCCACGTTGACCACGTTGTTGTCGAGGTAGGTCATGAAGGTGCCGAGCGCGACCGCCACGAGCGCCCACCAACGCCGGTTCTTATCCACGGGAGTCCCCCTGTACAACGTCCTTGTACGGCGTCCTTGTACGTCGTACATGTACTTCGTATATCAGACCTGTACGTTGTATGGTTGTCAAGTGGCAGGCGAGAGATTGACCAAACAGGCGGTGGCCGAGCGGGCGCTGCGGCTCGGCGACGAGGAGGGGCTGGAGGCGGTGACCATCCGCCGGCTGGCCCAGGAACTGGGCGTCACGCCCATGGCCCTGTACTGGCATTTCAAGAACAAGGATGAGCTGATGGTCGGCATCGTCGACCACGCGCTGTCCACCGTCCGGGCCGACCGTTCGGCCACCGACCCGTGGCCGAAACAGCTGCGCGCGATGGTCGAGGCGCTGATCTGGGCGATGCGTGAGCACCCCGCGCTTGCCGACGTCATGCACAACGTCGCCAAGGAGGACGGGGAAAGCTTCACCCGTGCCTCCAACGACGCGCTGGTGCTGCTCACCGCCGGCGGCTTCGGCGTCGAGGAGGCGTACTGGGTGGCCTCCCACCTGCTGCACTCCGCGATCGGCCTGGTCGCCGCCCAGCCCGACTGCCCGATGAACGTGCCGGCCGACCAGGCCGACGAGTGGCGCCGGCAGAAGAGGCTGAAACTGGAGAGCCTGCCGGTCGACAAATACCCGCTGATGGTCGCGTTCGCCGCGAGCTACGCCCGGGTGCCCGACATCGAGCACTACTACGCCTTCGGCCTCGATCTCGTGATGGCCGGCGTCGAGGCGATGGCCCCCGGATCGGCCCACTCAACCGGGCCGAAATTGGATCAGACAATAATTGCTTCGCGCAGTACCGTCGAAGCGTGACGAGAGTCGACTTCTATTTCGATCCTGCCTGCCCCTTCGCCTGGATCACGTCCCGCTGGATGCTCGAGGTCGAGCGCCAGCGGGAGGTTGATCTCCGGTTCCACGTCATGAGCCTGTTCGTGCTCAACGAGAACCGCGACCTCCCCGAGTCGTACCGCGAGCTGATCAACCGCTCGCTCGGCACCGTCCGGGTGGTGACCGCCGCCAAGGAGAAACACGGCGACAAGATCCTCCGTGACCTGTACACCGCGCTCGGCACCCGCATTCACAACCAGGGCAACAAGGACTTCGGCGTCGTGATCCGCGAGGCGCTGGCCGAGCTGGGCCTCGAGCCCGAGCTCGCCGAGGCGGCCACCAGCACGGAGTACGACGAGGAGCTGCGCCGCAGCCACCACGAGGGGATGGACCCGGTCGGCGACGACGTCGGCACCCCGACCATCCACATCGACGGGGTCGCCTTCTTCGGCCCGGTGCTCTCCAGCATCCCGCGCGGCGAGGACGCGCTGAAGGTCTTCGACGGCGCCGTGGCGCTCGCGTCGTACCCGGACTTCTTCGAGCTCAAGCGGACCCGGACGGGCGGCCTGAATTTCGACTGAGTGCGGCGTTTGCCGGCACACGCACGATTCGATACGAACCGGCATAGTTCCGCCTTCCCGCTAAGAAGGCGGGCTGTGCCGCCGTATTCACGTACGTGGACTCGATCAGCGTCGTCATCTGCAGTTACACCGAGCGGCGCTGGGAGGACCTTCGCCGGGCGTGCGCCTCGGTCGAGCGGCAGCTCCACGGCGGCGACGAACTCGTCCTCGTGATCGACCACAACGACACGCTGCTCGAACGGGCCCGGGGCGAGTTTCCCCGGGCCCGCGTCGTCCCCAACGGCGGCAAGCCCGGCCTCTCCGGGGCGCGCAACACCGGCGTCGAGTCCAGCCGCGGCGACGTGGTCGCCTTCCTCGACGACGACGCGGTCGCCCGAACGGGCTGGGCCGACGCGCTGCGCGAGACCTTCGCCGGCGCGCACGTGGCCGTCGCCGGCACTGCCGTGGTCGCCGACTGGGAGGGCGGGCATCCGCCGCGCTGGTTCCCGGCCGAGTTCGGCTGGGTGGTCGGCTGCAGCTACCGCGGCCAGCCCCGGCACCGGGCGCTGGTGCGCAACCCGATCGGCGCGTCGATGGCCGTGCGCCGCAAGGTCTTCGACGAGATCGGCGGCTTCTCCGGGGCGATCGGCCGGGTCGGCGCGACCCCGGTCGGCTGCGAGGAGACCGAGTTCTGCATCCGGGTGACCGAGCACGACGCCGCCGACGTGGTGGTGCTCGACCCGGCCACCGCGGTCGACCACCACGTGCCGGCGGACCGGCAGACGATGCGGTATTTCGTCCGCCGCTGCTATCACGAGGGGCGGTCCAAGCGGATCGTCGCGCTGCTGCGGGGCGCCGACGCGGGCCTGTCGGCCGAGCGCACGTACGTGCGGGTCACGCTGCCGTCGGCCGTCCTGCGCGGGGTCGCCGGCGCGGCACGCGACCCGGGCGGCCTGCTGCGGGCCGGGGTGGTGGTCCTCGGGCTGGGCAGCACCGTCCTCGGCTACGCGGTCGAGTCGCTGCGGCGCGGAGCCCTCACTTCCGGATAAATCCGCATACGAGCGGATTGCCGGGGAGAATGAGCCCCGTGAGCGCTTCCGGCGGGATCTGGTGCTGCGACTTCGACCTGGCCGGCGACGAGACGTCGGCGATGGTGCCGCCCCGGGCCGAGACCACGATGCGCGTGCTGGTCCGCCTGCACGGCGAGCCGCTCGGCTATGTGACCCTGCCCCGCACCGGCACCCCGCGCGACCTCGACCTGATCCGGGTGGCGGCCCGGAAGGAGCTGGCCGGGCCGCTCGTGCGGCACCTGATGGCGGAGGGCGAGTCGATCGTCGAGGGCGAGGGCTGGCGGCCGGCCGCGCAGACACCGGCCTGTCCCAACCACGTCGTCGCCGACGACCTCGTCTCGGTCGTCGTCTGCACCCGCGACCGCAGCGAGTCGCTGCCCGCCTGCCTCGACCGGATCGCCGCGGTGACCTACCAGCGCGTCGAGTTCGTCATCGTCGACAACGCGCCGAGCGACGGCTCGACCAAGGCGGTCATCGAGCGGTACGCGGCCTACGACGACCGTTTCCGGTACGTCCGCGAGCCGCGGCCCGGTCTGTCCCGGGCCCGCAATGCCGGGATCGCCGCCGCGCGCGGGCGCTACCTCGCCTACACCGACGACGACGTGGCGGTCGACCGCCTGTGGATCCACGGGCTGCTCCGCGGCTTCCAGCGGCGCCCCGACGTGGCCTGCGTGACCGGCCTGGTCTGCACCGCGGCGATCAGCAACGGTCCGGAGGCGTACTTCGACGCCCGCCTGGCCAGTTGGTCGACCCGGTGCCGGCCGCAGTTCTTCGACCTGTCGATGCGCGACCGGTACGGGGTGCTCTACCCGTTCTCGGCCGGCATCTTCGGCACCGGCGCGAGCTTCGCCTTCGACCGGGAGAGCCTCGTGCGCGCGGGCGGCTTCGACGAGGCGCTCGGCGCGGGCACACCCACCCGCGGCGGCGAGGATCTCGACATCTTCGTCCGGATTCTGCTCGGCGGCGGGGCCATCGCGTACGAGCCGGCCGCGGTCGTCTGGCATCACCACCGGGCGACCGAGGAGTCGCTGCTTCAGCAGATGTACGGCTACGGAACCGGGCTCACGGCGTACCTGACGAAATTGCTTCTCGATCAGTCGACCCGCAGCCAGTTGCTGCGCCGCGTGCCGGCCGGTCTGCTGCGGATCGCCCAGATCCGGCACGGCACCAACGAGCGGCTCGGCGCGACCGTGGCCGCTCCGTCCGGGGCGATGCGCCGCGAGTTCACCGGGTACCTGGCCGGCCCGATGCTCTACCTGCGGGCCCGCCGGGCCGCGCGCACCCGGACCGGGCAGGTGGTCGCGCGGTGACGACCGTCGAGGACCTCGAGGCACCGGCTCGGGCGGACACCGCCGCCGCGGCGCCGAGCACGGCACAGGCCCGGCTGGTCATCTCGGCGCTGAGCCTGCTCGCGCTGGCGGCCGGCCTGATCGGCCTGATCCCCGGCCTGCACGGGCTGCGGGTCGTCGGCTTCGCCGGGTACTTCCTGTTCGGCGCGGGCGCGGCGCCGTGGGCGCTGCTCCGCCGGATCGACCTGCCGCTGCGGCTCGCGCTCAGTGTCGGCACATCGTTCGGCACTCTGGTGATCTTCTCGACCGTCATGCTCGAGGCCGGCATCTGGCAGACGGCCGTCGCCACCACGCTGCTGTGCGCGGTGACCGCGCCGCTGCACGTGGCCGCCCTGGTCGAGGTGCGCCGCTCGCGGCTTTCGATGGGCGTGCTCGGGCCGGGCGTCTACGTGGCCGGCACCGGGATGCTGCTCTGCCTGGTCGCGGCGCTCATGCACCGGCACACCGACCCCGGTATCTGGGGCTTCCTCGTGCAGATCGGGCCGCTCTGGTACATCGGTCTCGGCCTGATCGTGCTGTCGCTGGCGATTTCCCGGTCGTACGCCGAGGCGGCCACCGCGATCGGCGTGCTCGCGCTGGTCGTGGTGCTGACCGGCACCCAGGCGATCGTCTACGACATGCCTCGCATCCAGTCGAGCGCCAAGCACGTGGAGCTGGTCGAGCAGATCCGCCACCAGCACCTGCTCAAGTCGACGGTCGACGTCTACAACGGCTGGCCGGGCTTCTTCTCGGCGATGGCGTGGCTGGCCGACGCGGCCGGCATCCGCGACCCGATCAACCTGGCCATGGCGTGGCAGCTGCTGATCGGCCTCTACCGGCTGGTCACGATGCGGTACTTCGCCGCCCAGGTGATCAAGGACCGGCGGCTGGTCTGGCTCGCCGTCCTGTTCTGCGTGCTGCCCGACACGATCGGCCAGGACTATTTCTCGCCGCAGTCGGTCGGCTTCGCTCTCGGCATCCTGATCTTCGGCTTCGCGCTCTCCGATCTGCCGCTGCGGCTCAAGGTGCCGGCGATGATCGTGCCGGCCGTGACGATCTCGATCTCGCACCAGCTCAGCCCGTACATCGTCGGCGGCGCGCTCTGCGTGCTGGTGGTTCTTCGCCAGCTCCGGCCGTGGTGGCTGCCCGCGACCGTGCTCGTCACCGCCGTGGCCTGGGCCGGGATCAACTGGAACGACATCAGCAGGTTCGTCGACCTCGGCGGGCTGCTCAGCGCCGGCAACCTCGCCCCGCCTACGCCCGGCGCCGCCAGCGGCCTCGCCCGCCTGCCCGCGTTCCTGGTCACCGAGGCGGCGCTCGCCTTCAGCCTGATGATCCTCGGGCTGCTGAGCCTCGTCGTCCTGTTCCGGCAGCGTCGCAGTCTTCGGACCTGGGCGTACGCGGCCTGCCCGGGCGCCGGCGTCGCGATCGTGGTCGCCCACCCGTACGGCAAGGAGGGCATCTTCCGGGCCACCTTGTTCGCGCTGCCCTGGCTGGCCGTGCTCGCCGCTCAGGCGTTCCCTGTCGAACCGAGCCGACGCCGGCGGGCAGCACAGCTCGCGGTGATCGCGCTGCTCACGGGCGCCTTCCTGGCCGGCACGTTCAGCCTCGACGCCTCGAACGTCATGCGCCGCGGGGACCTCGACGCCTTCCAGGAGTACGCGCGGACGCCGACCGGGGACGACGTCAACTACTGCCTCATCATCGGCCCGGGCGACGTGCCGAGTGGGCCGAACACCGGCGAGCTCACCCGCATCAACGTCTACCGCGACACCATCGACCCGATCAACGGGTTCACCATCAAGACCCCGCCCGACACCACCACGGTCGCGGCGCTGACCGAGCTGCTCATCGAGTACTCCGGCTCGAACGACCCGACCGACCACCTGTTCGCGTTCTGGTCGCCCACCTCGTCCTACTACGGCTGGGAGTACGGCCTGCACACGCCCGAGCAGTTCATCGCCATGCGGGACGCGTTCGCCGCCTCGCCGCTGTGGAACGTGATCTTTTCCGAGGGCGGTTCGGTGCTGTTCCAGTACACGGGCTCCTGATGGGCGATGAGCGGGGCCACGTCGCGCAACTGTTCGGGCGGGACTCGCTCTACATGCTGATGTGGGCCGTGCAGATCATCTGCGCGGCCCTGCTCACCCCGGTCACCACCCGGGTCCTCGGCCTGCCCGAGTTCGGCACGATCACCTCGGCGAACGCGGTCATGCAGGTGCTGTTCGTCTTCGCCGGCCTCGGGCTGCAGACCGCCGTGCAGCGCGAGTACTCGACGTTCGAGAACCCGCGCGGCGCCCACCAGCTGATCTTCGCGGCGCTCGGCCTGACCGTCGGTGTCTCGGCGATCGCGTGGTTCACCGTGCCGCTCTGGGCCGGCGCGCTGGAGATGGGCGACCAACAGGTCGCGCTGCGCTGGGCGGTGCTGTGGGCCGGGTCGTCGGCGATGACCACGGTCTCCCTCGGTCTGCTGCGCAGTCTGGACCGGTTGCTGATGTTCGGGGCGGTCAGCTTCCTGCAGTCGGTGGTCGCCGAGGCGCTCGCCCTCGGCCTGGTCAAGTTCTACCGGCCGACTGCCGAGGCGTTCCTCGGCGGGCAGGTGGCCGCGCAGTTCGCCGCCGCGTTCCTCGGTCTGGTCGTGGCGCCGCCGGCCCTGCTGCTCGGTCGCGACCGGGAGGTGCTGGACCGCGCCCTGCGGTTCGCGTTGCCGCTGGTGCCGGCCGCGCTGAGCACGTTCGTGCTGTCGGTCTCCGACCGGCTCATCGTCGAGGCGCAGCTGGGCAGCGAGGCGGTCGCGCGCTACCAGGTCGCGTACAACGTGGCGTCGATGCCGATGCTGCTGCTGTCGGTGCTGAACTCGGCCTGGATGCCGCGGTTCTTCGGCATCTCCGACGAGGCCGAGCGGCGCAGCGTGCTGGCGTCCAGCCGGGACTCGCTCTACCGGCTGATGCTTCCGGTGGTGGCCGGCTTCGCCTGTGGCGCGCCGATCGTGCTGCGGGTCTGGGCGCCGTCCTCCTACCACCCGGAGAAGCTGCACTTCGTGGTCTGCCTCGTCCTGATCACGGCGATTCCGTACGCCGGGCAGCTCGCCGTCACCCGCACGCTGATGGCCGACGGGCGTACCGGCGCCTCGGCGGTCGTGACCCTGCTCGCCGCGCTGGTCAACGTCGGTCTCAACCTGGCGCTGGTACCGCGCTTCGGGCTCGAGGGATGTGCCTTCGCGACCCTCGCCGCGTACGTCTTCCTGTACGTCGCGCTCGAGGCGGTCGGGCGCGAGGCGCGGGTGCCGCCGTCACCGGGACGCCTCAAGCTGCAGCTCGCGGGGGCCGCGACGGCGGCGCTCGCTTCGGCCTGGGTGGTGGAGAACGCGCTCACCCTCACGCTGCGGGCGGTGGCCGGGGCGGCGACGCTGGCCTGGTTCCTGCGGGTGCTGGTGACGATCGGCGGGGAGAACCGGGCGACCGACGAGCGCACCCAGCCGGTCCGCGCGCCGGACGCCACGACCCAGATCCTCCTGGTCGGCCCGACCATCGCGATGTCGTCGATCATTCCCAACCGGCGGCGGGGCGAGCGGCGTGGATCGCGGCAGCAGCCTTACTGGGCGCTCGAGCGTCGCTTCGACGACCGGCGGGCGACCGGGCGGCACCGCCGGCGGACGGTCCCGACCAGCGCGCCGCCGCCCTGGCCCCCGATGCGGCCCCCGTCAGGCCCGGGCGGTTAGGCGGGCGATCAACGGGATCGGCAAATGTCCGATGCTGACGGGCTCCTTGCGTACGGAATCGAAGGTCTTCCCGGCGGCCCGAAGCGCACGCCGAAGGGCCCACCGCGCGTCATAGATCCAGAGCCGGCCGCCGGGGCGCAACACCCGGCGCAGGTCACGGACGCCGCCCTCGACGTCGCCCCAGTGATGCTGGCTGATCGACGAGACGATCAGATCGAACGTGGCGTCGGCGTAGGGGAGCGCCGCGACGTCACCGACCGTGAACGTCACCCGCCCGTCCGGGTCCTGCTGCCGGGCGTACTCGATCATCTTTGGTTCGAGGTCGACGGCGTCGATGATCCAGGACGGGCGCCGGGCGGCGAGGTCGCGAGGGATGCGGCCGGGCCCGGTGCCGGCGTCGAGCACGCGCGCGCCGTCGGGCAGCCCGGCGGCCGCGGCATCGGCGACGACCTTGGCGTAGAGCTTGGCGCCGAGCCGGCCGGCGTGCCGGTCGTAGCGCTCGGCGTTGGCGAAGAGGTGTGCGGCCTGCATGATTCCTCCCGAATACTTCATTCTCTTCCGAACATCGTGTTCGGTTATGCTGATCCGGGTCAACGGCCGATCCGGGGTATCCGTCCCGTACCGAACAGAGGTGGCGACATTGGCCGGGAACGATCGTCGAGTCCGGCGTACTCGTCGCTTACTGCAACAGGCGCTGGTCGCCCTCATCACCGAGCGTGGCTACGAGCGCGTCACCGTGCAGGAGGTGCTCGACCGGGCCGACGTCGGACGCACCACCTTCTACGCGCACTTCCGCGACAAGGACGCGCTCTTCGCCTCCTGCTTCGACGACCTGCGCGCCGACCTCGAGCGAGAGCTCGCCGCGATGGGCGGATCGCCGCCGGACGACCCCGCCTCACCGATCGGGGTGATCTTCGAACACGCGCATCGCAACCAGCCGGTCTATCGCGCGGTCGGCGCGGCGCACCTGCACGACCTGCTCTTCTCGGCGCTGCGTGATCATCTCGCAGGGCACGGCGCCCGGCTGCCGGTCGAGATCGTCGCGGAATACCATGCGAGTGCGCTGGTCGGCGTGCTCGGCTGGTGGGTGCGGGCCGGCTTCCCGCACGGCCCCGAGGCGATGGCCCGGATGTGCCGGGAGATGACCCAACCCGGTGTGATGGCCGCCCTGACTGAGATCCACGCCGGTGGGTAAGGATGGCGACATGACGTTTGTCGTGGTGGGTGGCGGCCTGGCCGCCGCCAAGGCGGTGCAAACCCTGCGGGACGAGGGCTTCGAGGGCCCGGTCACGCTCATCGGGTCGGAGAGAAATCGGCCGTACGAGCGACCGCCGCTCTCCAAGGGAGTGCTCCTCGGCACGGACCCCGAGGACAGCGTGTTCGTCCACTCTCCGGAGTGGTACCCGGAGCACGACGTCACACTGCGCAGCGGTTCGCGGGTGACCGCGATCGACCGGGCCGCCAAGGTCGTCCGGCTCGACGGCGGCGACGAGATCGCGTACGAGAAGCTGCTGCTCGCCACCGGCTCCTCGCCGCGGCCGCTCCCGGTGCCCGGCGGCGAGCGCGCGCTGCTGCTGCGGACCATCGAGGACTCACGCCGCATCTCCGAGGCCGTCACCGGCGATCGCCGGGTCGTGGTCGTCGGCTCCGGCTGGATCGGCCTCGAGGTCGCGGCGGCCGCCCGCAGCCGGGGCGCGACCGTCGACGTGGTCGGCACCACCCGTGTCCCGCTGGAGAACGTGCTCGGCCCGGAGATCGCCGAGGTCTTCGCCGAGCTGCACCGGGCCAACGGCGTCACCCTGCACATGGGCACCCACGCGGAGTCGGTCGACGCCAAGTCGGTGCGGCTCGCCGACGGCACGACGCTCGCGGCCGACGTGGTCGTCGCCGGCATCGGCGTCACGCCGAACGTCGAGCTCGCCGCCGACGCGGGCCTCGCGGTCGACAACGGCGTGCTGGTCGACCGGCGGCTCGCCACGAGCGACCCCGACATCTTCGCGGCCGGCGACATCGCGAACGTCGACCACCCGTTCCTCAAGCACCGCATCCGCGTCGAGCACTGGGCCACCGCGCTCAACTCGGGCCCGGTCGCGGCGAGGGCGATGCTCGGCCAGGACGTGTCGTACGACAAGCTGCCGTACTTCTACACCGACCAGTTCGACCTTGGCATGGAGTACACGGGCTGGGTGCCGCCGTCCTCGTCTCCGCAGGTGATCGTGCGCGGCGATCTCACGACCCGGGAGTTCATCTCGTTCTGGCTGGTCGACGGCAAGGTCGCGGCCGGCATGAACGTCAACGTCTGGGACGTGACCGAGCAGATCGAGGCACTGATCCGCTCGGGCCGGGCGATCGACCAGGATCGTCTCGCCGACCCTTCCGTGTCGTTGTCTGACCTTTTGGGCTGAGTCGCACCGGCTGTGCGTCGCCGATCCCACCCGGTCGGCGACGCTGACAGTCGTGGACGTGCATGCCCGGGTGCTCACGCACGAGCGACGAGGGGCGGACGTCGCCGTCTTCACCTGCCGTACCGGTGCGCCCTTGCCGTTCCGCGCCGGTCAGCACGTGAGCATCGAGTGCCCGTACCGGCCGTGGCAGTCCCGGGCGTACGCGATCGCGAACGCGCCGCGACCGGACCGTGTGCTGGAGTTCCACGTCCGCGCGGTCGGCGCGGCCGGTGTCTCGGCCGCGCTGGTCCGCCGGCTCAAGCCCGGCGACCTGCTGCGGCTGGGTGGGCCGCGGGGGACCCTCACGCTCGACCCGCTCTCCCGGCGTGACCTGGTCTTCGTCACCGGCGGTACCGGGCTGGCGCCGGCCAAGGCGCTCATCGACGAGCTCAGTCGCTTCAACCGCACCCGCTGGATCCATCTGTTCCGCGGCGAGCGTCACGCCCGGGACTTCTACGACCGGGACGGCGTCGACCGGCTCGCCCGCCGGCACCCGTGGCTCACCGTGGTCCGCGCGACCAGCGACGAGCCGGACGAGCACGGCGAGCAGGCGCCGATCTCGGAGGTCGTCGCGCGGCACGGGCCGTGGCCCGACCACGACGTGTACGTCTTCGGCTCGGCCGCGATGGTGGAGGCGACGCTGCGGCGCCTCGACCTGGCCGGGGTGCCGCCGGCGCGGATCCGGTCCGATGTGGTCGGTCCTACCCCGGCGCCATTCTGAGTCGGTGCTGCTCCGGCGCCATCTATCGCAGTGCCATTTTGAGCAGCCCGTTGCGGAGAGGGACGCCGTGCCGCATGCGGGTCAGGCGGCTCGCGGCCCCGGCCATCCGCACGAGGCGCTGCGTGCTGCGGCGACGGTCACGCTCGTATGCCGCTGGGCCGGCCCGGCCGAGGGTCACGGCGTCGATGATCGCCTCGCACGCGCCACGGCCCAGATCGGGCGCCATCGCGTGGGCGGCGTCGCCGATCAGCACCACGTTTCCCGACACATAGGACGGCAGCCTAGGCGTGACGTAGATGTCATGGCGGAGGATGCCCTCCTCGCGGACCGTGCCGAGGACCCGGGCCACCGCGGGGTCGGACCAGCCGCCGAAGATCTCGAGCAGCGCGTCGCGCTCGGCGCCCGGGTGGAAGCGGCCCTCGGGCAGTGCGGCGGAGGCGAACCAATTGGTGCGGCCGCCCTCCTGCGGGGTGACGCCGAACTTCACTCCGGCGCCCCAGATCTCGGCGAACGTGTCGGTGGCGAACTCGTCGAGGGTGCCACGCCAGGCGGTGCTGCCCGCATAGCGCGCCCGGGACCGGTCACCGAAGAGCTCCTCGCGAGTGCGGCTGAACACTCCGTCGGCCGCCACGACCAGGCCGAACTCGCGGCGCAGCGGCTCGACCGCGCCGACCGGCTCGCCTAAGCGCAGGTCACAGCCGTCGGCGGCGGCGTCGCGCAGGACGGTCAGCAGGGCCGGGCGGGAGATCAGGTGAATGCGGTCGCCGAGGCGGCGCTCCAGCCGGTCGACGTCCATGGCCGCGATGCGGGTGCCGTCGGGCCGCCGCAGCTCGCCATCGCTCTGCGGCACGCCCCGCTTGCGCACCTCGTCGCCGAGGCCGAGCTCGTCGAGTGCGCGGAGCGCGGCCGGCCAGATGCCGAGCGCGGTGCCGACGGCCGGGGTGGTCGTCTGTCGCTCGTGGACGGTGACCTGCCAGCCGGCCTGCCGCAGCGCGATCGCCGCCGCCAGCCCGCCGATGCCCCCGCCGATGATCGCCGCTGTCTTCGTCATACCCCGAGGCTACTACAGCTGTAGTGATTTCACTACCGGTGTAGTATCACCGACATGCCGTCCCGCCAGGAGCAGCTGCTCGACGCCGCCATCACCGTGCTCGGGAGCCAGGGGATCCGCCAGCTGACGCATCGTGCGGTCGACGCGGCGGCCGGGCTGCCCGCGGGGTCGGCGTCCAACTACTTCAGAACCAGGGACGCGCTGGTCAACGCGATCATCGAGCGGTTCGCCGAGCGCGAGCGAGCCTCGTGGGAAGCTCTCGCCGGCATGGTCACGCCGCGTACGCCCGAGGAACTGGCGGAGGTGCTCGCGGCCTATGTGCGGCGGGCCGTCGGGCCCGATCGGGTGGTGACGATCGCCCGGTATGGGATCTTCCTCGAGGCGGCATTGCGGCCGGAGTCGCGGGAGCAGCTCACCGCGTCGGCGCGGGAGATCCGGCGGTGGGGGGCCGAGTGGTTGCGTTCGGTCGGCGCGCCTGACCCCGGCCAGGCCTGCGAGCTGCTGCTCGATCAGATGGACGGGCTGATCCTGCACAACCTCGCCTATCCCGATCTGGTCGTCGACCTCGAGGCCCGGCTGACCGCCGCGGTGCGAGGGGTTTTTGATGTGTGCGGCGCCGACTAAAGTTTGATCGTGGATCGCATGGACACGTCGGTGGCGCACCCGGCTCGGCGGTACAACTACTGGCTGGGCGGCAAGGACCATTTCGCGGCCGACCGGGAGTCGGGCGATCTGCTGGCCGAGGCCTTCCCCACGGCGCGTGTTGCCGCGCTGGAAAATCGCGATTTCCTGCGGCGCGGCGTGCGTTTTCTGGCCGAGTCGGGGGTGCGGCAGTTCCTCGACGTCGGTACGGGGTTGCCGGTTCCGGACAATACGCATGAGATCGCGCAGCGGATGGCGCCCGAGTCGCGAGTGCTCTATGTGGACAACGATCCGATCGTGATGACCCACTCGCGGGCGCTGACCATCGGGACGCCGCAGGGGCGTACGGGATATGTCGAGGCCGATCTGCGGGAGCCGGAAGTCATTCTCGCCCACCCGGAGCTGCGGGCGGTGCTCGATCTGCGGGAGCCGGTCGCCTTGCTGCTGGTGGCGGTGCTGCACTTCATCCACGACGACAAACAGGCTCTGGCCGTGGTGTCGCGGTTGCTGGATTCACTGCCCTCGGGCAGTTACCTGGTGGCCAGCAATCTGACGCTCGACTACGCGCCGCCGGCCCAGGTCGCCATGCATGAGGAACTGCTGGCCTCCGGAAAGACCGATGCCCGGGCGCGCGACAAATCCGAGTTCGGCCGGTTCTTCGACGGGCTCGAGCTGGTCGAACCGGGGATCGTGGCGGTCAGCGACTGGCGACCCGACCGGGAAGAGCGGCCGACCGCCCAGGATGTCGCCATCTACGGAGCGGTCGGCCGGAAACCCTGAATCGGCGGACGTGCCCCGATCGCGGCGATGTCGGCGGATCGTCACTAGGGTCGAGGCATGGACATCCTCGTTGCGGGCGGCCACGGCAAGGTCGCCCGACGCCTGCTCGCTCTGCTGGCCGGTCAGGGGCACACCGCGCGCGGCCTGATCCGCAATCCCGATCAGGCCGATGACCTGCGTGCGGTGGGCGCGGTCCCGGTGCTCGGCGACATGGAGGCGGCGCCGTCGCTGGAGCCGTTCGTGGCGGGCGCCGACGCGGTGGTCTTCGCCGCCGGGGCCGGGCCGGGGAGTGGACCCGCCCGCAAGCGCACGGTCGACCTGGGCGGTGCCGTCAAGCTGGCCGATGCCGCAAAGGCTTTGTCCGTACGGCGTTACGTCATGGTCTCCTCGATCGGGGCGGAGAACCCCGCGGGTGGTGGAGCGATGCAGCCCTACCTGGAGGCCAAGGCGGAGGCCGACGCCTACGTGGTGGCGAGCGGGCTCGACTACACGATCGTGCGGCCGGGCAGCCTGACCGACGACCCGGGCACGGGCCTGGTCACGGTGACCCGCACGCTGGGCAACCGGGGGCGGGTTCCCCGGGACGATGTCGCCGCCGTGCTCGCCGCCTGTCTGTCGACGCCGGCGACCATCGGTGTGACCTTCGAGCTCTTCGCCGGGGAGACTCCGATCAGTGCGGCTCTGCGGCTATAGAAGCCAGCGCCCGGGCCTCGCCGCGTAGCTGTTCCGCACGGTCGGTGTGGCCGGCCCGGTCGTAGTCGTCGGCCGCCGCCTCGCGCTCGGCCACCTCGGCCCGCACGATCTGCTCGACCTCGTCGTCGGTCAGCGCGTGGCGGGCGACCTCGGTCGCGCCCACGCCGATCGCCACCTGCTCGATCGCCTGGCCACGCGGCTCGCCACCGGCCGGGGCGACCGCCTCGGCATTGTCGATCGCGGCGAGGGTGGCGCGCAGGGCCGCCGTCGCCACGCGGTCGCGCGACTTCATGGCGGCCGGCAGGGCGGCGCGCAGCCGCTGCCGCAGGGAGGTCTCGGTCATGACCGCGACGGTATCGACCGGCCCGGTCAGCGGAAACTCATTTCGCCGAACTCTCGCCGGCAATGGGGGAGCAGGGCGGCCAGGGCCGGACTGGTCCGCTCGCGCCACACCAGGGCGAGCAGCGCCGGAAGCGGGATTCCGGTGATCGGCACGGCCACCAGACCGGGGTGCGCCTTCGCCATCGACTCGCTCAACACCGCAATGCCCAGACCGCGCTCGGCGAGGTCGGCGACCGCGCCGGGCGCCGATGCCACGAGAACGACGTCGGGGATCAGGCTCGCGCTCACACACGCCTCGTCGAAGGCGGTGCGGATACCGGTTCCCGCGGGCAGCGTGACGAGGGGATGTGCGATCAACTCGGTCAGCGGCAGGGCCTTTTCGCTCGCCTGGGGATGACCGAGCGGCATCAGCGCCACCAGGCCCTCGCTGGCGATCACCTGGGCGGACAGATGCTCGGGCGGCGCGCCGGCGACGCCGACCAGGGCGATGTCGGCCAGACCGGTGCGGACCGCGCCGATCAGGTGGGTGGAGTTGTCCTCGACCAGCTCGAGCTCGATCCCGGGATGCTCGCGGTGGAAGGCGGCCAACGCGGCGAAGAGCGGCGTGATCTCGCACCCGGTCACCATGCCGACGGTCAGATGGCCGCGGACGAGCCCCTTCACGGCGTCGACGCTCTCGCGCAGGTCGGCGACGGCGTCGAGGGCCTGCCGCGCGTACGGGAGGGCGACCGTGCCCACCTCGGTGAGCCGTGCCACCCGGCCCGAGCGGTCGAACAGCTCCGCGCCCAGCTCGGATTCCAGGGCCTTGACCTGGGCACTCACCCCGGACTGGCTGATGTGGACGCGCTGCGCGGCGCGGGTGAAGTTGGCCTCCTCGGCCACCGCCACGAAGTACTCGAGCTGCCGCAGTTCCATAACCAGAGATTCTAGCTTCCATAAAAACCATGCGTTGGACTTCTACGGGCGCCCGGAGGAGGGTGGAGTCATGACCGAACGCGAGAGGGCTCGTAAGCCCGAAGACCTGACCCGTTTGTTCGTCGAGCGGGCGAACGCGAAAGACGCCGAAGGCCTCGCGCTGCTCTACGAGGAAGATGCCGTGATGGCCTATCCGCCCGGTCAGCAGACCGTGGGCCGGGCCGCGATTCAGAAACTGTGGGAGGAAGCGCTGCCGCACATGCCGGCGTTCGAGCCGGAGCAGCCGCTGCCGACGCTCATCAGCGGTGACCTCGCGCTGACCTCCACCCCGCCGAGCGACGGCGCCGGCGCCCGTGCCCAGGTCGTGCGCCGCCAGCCCGACGGCACCTGGCTGCGCGTGCTCGATCAGCCAGAGTTCGTCACGCCCCAGAGCTGACAGCCTCGACAGTGGTGCAGAAGACCGTGCCCAGGCCGGCTGCTGTGCGCCGCCCTGCACGAGCGTGGGCCGCACGCGGTCGACGTCCTGCCCGTCGGCCGGGTAGAGACGGACGATGTGGACGATCGGGCGGCCGGTCGCGCGGAAAGTTTCGGCGACCGTCACTCTGGCACGGCCCCGGCCGTGCGAGCCCGGCTGCCTGGGGGGATCGGGGGGTCAGGCAACCGGGGCCGCTAGGGGTGGATCAGAGAGCGATCCGCTGACCGGGGAAGATCAGGTTGGGGTTGCTGATGATGCTGCTGTTCAGGCCGTACAGGGTGTGCCAGCCGCCCTTGATGTGGTTGACGGTGGCGATGGCCGACAGCGTGTCGCCGGAGCGGACGACGTAGGTCTTGCCGATGGCCTTGACGGTCGTGGAGCGAGTGACCTTGGGGGTCGACTTCGTGGACTTCTTGGTCGCCTTGTGGGTCGCCGACTTCGAGGTCGCCTTGTGGGACGACGACTTGTGCGACGACTTGTGCGACGTGGACGACTTGGAGCCGCTCGTGTTCGAGGCCTTGTAGTGCTTCGACGAACCGGCCTTCTTGCCGCACACCGGCCACGCGCCGATGCCCTGGCCGCGCAGCACCTTCTCGGCGATCGCGATCTGCTCCGACCGGCTCGCCTTGTTCGCGGTGCTGGCGTACTTGGTGCCGCCGTAGGCCTTCCACGTGCCGCGGGTGAACTGCAGCCCGCCGTAGAAGCCGTTGCCCGTGCTGATGCTCCAGTTGCCACCCGACTCACACTGCGCGATCGCGTCCCAGTTCACACTGGACGCCTGCGCCGCGGAGGCCGGGCCGAGCAGGGCGGCCGTGCCCGCCACGCCGGCGGCCGTGAGGCCGAGCGCGAGACGGGCATGCTTGCGCGCCCGCGGTTTGCGGGCATGCTTGCGGATCTGTGCCATGACAGATAAACCTCCACGCCTACGAGGTCAGCTGTCGGGTTCGGGCCGAGGAGCCCGGCCGCCATCGTGCGGCGGCTTCACCCCGAGGCGCGCGCATCGCGCGCCGAGGAACGTGGGTCCCCCGCTTCCTGCCACAGGTTCGAAATCCGGCGGGCGGTGGCAGGAACTCGGCGTTCCACCCGCGGTGCCCGCGAACGCGGGACCGGCCGACGGTAACCACGAGCCCGGGACAACGACCAAGCTCGAAGCGGGAAAGGTGACGTTGTTCTCATCAATTGCCCGGTTTGATCTTGCTTTATGTCGAGAATGACCGATAGGGAGCCATCTCGAATTACCGATCGGTAACTTGTCCGGCCGGAACGGGAAACCTGATGGAGAATCGGCACCCATGAGCGACCAGGTCCGCGATCACGACATCGTCGTCTACGGCGCCTCCGGCTTCGTCGGGGTGCTGGTGGCGCAGTACCTGGCCGGCCATGCGCCGGCCGGCACCCGGGTCGCCCTGGCCGGCCGTTCCGAGCCCAAGCTCGCCCAGGTCAAGCGGCGTCTCGGGGTCGACTGGCCGATCCTCGTGGCCGACGCCGCCGACGTGCCGGCCCTCGAGAAGATCGCCGCATCGACCCGGGTCGTCGTCACCACGGTCGGGCCATATGCGAAATACGGCAAAGCGCTCGTGCGGGCCTGTGCCGCGGCCGGCACCGACTACGTCGACCTCACCGGCGAGGTGCTCTTCGCCCGGGAGAGCATCGACGACAACCACGAGCTTGCCCGCACGACCGGCGCTCGGATCGTGCACTCCTGCGGCTTCGACTCGATTCCGTCCGACATCGGCGTGCACGTGCTCGATCAGCAGGTGAAGGCGGACGAGGCCGGCGAGCTCACCGACACCACGCTGGTCGTCACGAGCCTCCGCGGCGGGATAAGCGGGGGCACGATCGACTCGATGCGACACCAGCTCGACGTGGTCAAGAACGACCGCAAGCTGCGCCGGGTCGCCGCGAGCGCCTACTCTCTGAGCCCCGACCGGGCCGCCGAGCCCGATCTCGGCCGGCAGGACGACACCGCGACCATCTCCGGCCCCGGGGTGCACCCGCGGCTGCGCGGCACGCTCGCCCCGTTCTTCATGGCCTCCTACAACACCCGGGTGGTGCGGCGCAGCAATGCGTTGCGGGGCTGGGCGTACGGGCGGGGTTTCCGCTACCGCGAGGCGATGAGTGTGGGCGGCTCGCCGCTGTCCCCGGTGGTCGCGCACGCCACCCGGCTCGGCCTCGGCGCGCTGATGGCCGGTCTGGCGCTGCCGCCGACCCGATACGTCCTCGACCGGGTGCTGCCCAAGCCGGGCGACGGGCCGAGCGCGAAGGCTCGCGAGAACGGCCACTTCACGATGGACCTGTTCACCACGACCACGTCGGGCGCCCGGTACACGGCGCGGTTCCGGGCGAAGGGCGACCCGGGCTACGCCGCCACCGCGGTGATGCTCGGCGAGTCGGCGCTCGCCCTGGTTCACGACCGCGACAGGCTGCCCGCGTCGGAGGGTGGCGTGCTGACCCCGGCGACCGCCCTCGGCGATGCGCTGGTGACCCGCCTGCGAGCCGCCGGCATGGAGATCACCGCCCGGAAGGAGACCCAGCGGGGAGGCGCGCCCGGCGAGAGGTGAGCCAGCTCACCCGAGCAGCACGGCCTTGCAGAAATCGGTCAGGTGGTCGGCGAACTGGTCGAGGTCGTCGGTCATCTCGCGGGACAGCCAGTCGATGATGACCTCGCTGAGCCCCGCGACCAGGGCGAGCAGCATCCGCTCGTGCCGCACCTCGTCGGTGGGACGAACACCCACCCGGCGCAGCATGCCCGCCAGGAACTGCGCGTCCTCGCGCAGCACCCCCCGCCGCCGGGTCTCCATGCGCGGCGCGTTGATGTAGATGACCTGGGCTCGTTCCGGGTTCGCGCGCAGCATCGTGAGCAGGCGGTGCACCGCGGGCTTCAGCGTCTCGTCGAGGGTGCCCGGCGTCTCCGGCACGGTCGCGACCACGCCGGCGAGCAGCCACTCGTTCTGCTCACGGTGCAGGGCGCGTACGAGATCCTCGCGGTCGACGAAATGCTCGTAGAAGTAGCGTTTCGAGACCTTCGCTCCGGTGCAGACATCGGCGACCGTGACGTCGTCGTAGTCGCGCGTGCCGAACAAGTGCAGTGCCGACGTGAGGATCCGGTCGCGCCGATCCGTCGCGCGTTCCAGGCGGGACCGGCCGCCGTAATTCTCGCCTCGTCGCGTCACCAAGGCAGTCCGCTCGTCCACGAGATCAACCGTAGGCCCACGAGCGGGCGGCACGCATCGGGGGAGACATGACCTACTGGCCTGAACCGGGCTCATTCGGGCAGGATCAGGTGGTGGTCGCCCGCCGTCTCCCCTTTCCGCTCACGTTGACGGGCGACGGCATCGTGCTGCGCGAGTGGCGCCCGGACGATCTCGACGATCTGATCGACCTGCTCGACGATCCGGACATCGCCCGCTGGACCCCGATGCCGTCGCCGTTCGACCGCGAGGCCGGCGTCGCGTACCTCAAACGTGCCTACCAGGGCCGCACCAGCGGGCAGCGCCTCCAGCTCGCGATCACCACGAACGGCGGCCGGCCCCTCGGCGAGGTGCTGCTCTTCGGCATCGACGCCGGCCTCAAGGAGGCCGAACTGGGCTACCTCGTGGGCGCGCGCCATCGCCGGCTCGGGCTCGCATCCCGGTCGCTCTCCCTTCTTTCCGCGTACGCCGGAAGCACGCTCCGACTGAGTCGCTTGCTGCTGCGGATCGATCCCGCGAACACGGCGAGCACGGCGGTGGCCCGCCGCTGCGGGTACACGCTGACCGGGGAGCCCCCGATCCTGCAGGTCGGCCCGCACGGCCCGAGCAGCCTGGCCACCTGGGAGATGCTGACCGGCCACCCCGGCAGCCGCCTTGATCGACTGAAAAATGTCGCAGCCCGGCGGTACGGTCGTCGAACCTAGAAAGCAGCGGGAGGTGCCATGATCAGCGTTGATCGTGCACAGGTGATGGCGTACCGCGTGGCCGCACTCGGCCTCGCCGAGCGGGGCGACCAGCGTCCCGCCGACCTGCCCGTTCTGGATCTCGGCGTCCAGGAGTATTCACCCGGCTCCCAGGCCGTCGCCCTGGCCGCCCGCACCGCCGCCGACCTCGACGACGAGCGGCTGATCACCGTCTGGGCCGCCCGCGGCGCGCCGCACCTGCATCGCCGCGCCGACCTGCCGGCCCTGGTCAAGCAGCTGTGGCCGGTCAGCGACGCCGACGCCACCTCGCGCATCCAGAGTGGCCAGATCCGCGAGGGCATGCGGCTCGGCATCGCCGCGTTCACCGCGACCGCCGCCGCGTTCCGCGAGGTGGTCACCGATTCGATGCCCCGCGGCGTGGCGAGCACCGAGGTGAGCCGGCGGGTGCCGCGCGAGCTGACCTACAACTGCCGCAGCTGCGGCGCCCGGCACATCGCGGGAAACGTCTGGCAGCACTCCGGTCTCGCCGGCGGCGTCGAGGTCGAGTCGCGCGGCCGTGACGCGACGCTCGGCCCGATCCCCGACGCGCCGCCTCAGCCCGATCACAACGAGGGCATCGCCGATCTGATCACGGCCTATCTGCGCCTGCTCGGCCCCGCGACCCCCGCCGAGCTGGGTAAATACCTGGGCAGCACGACCACCGAGATGAAACGCGTGTGGCCGGCGTCCGGCCTGGCCGAGGTCCGGGTCGGCGGGCGCAAGGCATGGCTGCCCGAGTCGTCAGTGGACGATCTGGCCAAGGCCGAGACCCCCGAGGGCGTGCGCCTGGTCCCCGGGATGGACCCGCTTCTCCAGGCCCGCGATCGCGACCTGCTGGTCCCCGACAAGGCACAGCAGAAAGAGGTGTGGCGCATCCTCGGCAACCCCGGCGTCCTCCTGCTCGACGGCGAGATCCTCGGCGTGTGGCGGTCCAAGATGGCCGGCCGTAAACGGGTCGATCTCTCGATCACCTCGTTCGTCCCGCTCCCGCCCGCGCGCCGTAAACAGATCGAGGCCGAGGCGGCCGAGGTCGCCCGCGGCCGGGGTGTCCCCGACGCGACGGTCACCTTCGACTGACGTCCGCGCCGCCAGCGTTGCCGGTCGATGGGTTTCGTCGTTTCGTGGTTTGGGACAAGGGGAGGGGATAAATCCGGCGATGGCGGGGAACTGGCATCCGGCGGAGGTATCCCGAGAGCAACGGGCGAGTAACAATGAGATAGATCGAGATGGCTCGCCCTCGATCGCGGGAAGGCCCGGTGCCGACCGGAGGTGACGACATGCTGAGCAGGGAAGACAACCGCCGGCTGGCGGAGCTGGAACGCCAGCTGAGACATGATGACCCAGATTTCTGCGCCCGCATGACCGGCGGCATGGCCAGTCCGGCCCCGCGCCGCGGCCCTACCCTGTCCCTGATCATCACCGCGATCGTCATCTGGGCGGCCGCGATCACGCTGGCCGTGCTCGGCTGGTGGATAGCCGCCGTGGTCGCCGCCGTGTGTGCGACCACAGTGGCCTCCGTGCTGACCTTCCGCCTGGTCCGCCGCCGCGCCGACTCCACCTGACCAGTTGCCGCCGGCCACCCTGGCCCACTCCGCCCGGGTGGCCGCCACCGGTCGCGCCGCCGGCCATCGCGCCGATTCGCCTGAGCGGCGGTCCACCCGGCTTACTCATTTGAGCGTCTGTCGCCAATGGCGCGGGACGCCGCCCTGCGCCTGCTGGCCTGCGCTGCCGACGGCCCGGGCCTAGCGGCATTTGGCAGGTTAACGCGGGGCCCGCATGAGTCGGCCGGAGCGATGGCGGGCGGACTGGACGTGTTGAAGGCGGCGCCGAAACTCGGCGCCGCCTCCCCTCGGGCTTACGTGGTGCCGGGGAATTCCCGCGTTGCGTCCTGCAGCGCGGGCGGCACGGGTCAGGCCGGGGTTTGGGAGCCGCGGCGGGAGCGGAAGACCCAAATGCGCAGCATCAGGAAGCGGACCGCGGTGGCCAGCAGGTTGGCCAGGACCAGCACGGCCAGTTCGACCTTTTTGGGCGGGCTCGTGCTGATGGCGTCGAGCAGGGCGAGCGAGCCGCTGGTCAGGGCCAGGCCGATGCCGAAGACGATCAGGCCTTGGGCCTGATGCCGCCAGGCGCCGTGGTTGCCGCGGACGCGGAAGGTCACGCGGCGGTTCACGGCGGTGTTCGCGATCGCGGTGACGAGCAGGGCCACCAGGTTTGCCCACTGTGGGCTGACGGCGGTGCGCAGGACGGCGTACAGAATCAGGTAGGCGAGCGTGCTG
Source organism: Paractinoplanes globisporus DSM 43857 (assembly GCF_000379645.1). GTDB lineage: Bacteria > Actinomycetota > Actinomycetes > Mycobacteriales > Micromonosporaceae > Actinoplanes > Actinoplanes globisporus. Next base: position 23,852 of record NZ_KB903300.1, on the reverse strand, counting down.
GCGACGCCCACCGCGGCGAAACGCAGCAGTTGTCCGGTCAGGCCGGCGGGCACGCCGGCCACCGGGAGCGGGTTGCGCCCGAGCTGTTCGCGCAGCGTGCCCAGCGGCAGGCGGCCCGAGCCGAGCGCGCGCAGCAGCCGCACGATGCCCTTGAGGTCGGCCATCGCGGTCGAGACGATGTCCACCCGGCTGTCGGGGTCGTCCACCCAGTCGACCGGCACCTCGTGGATGCGCAGCCCGGCCTTCTCGGCCAGCACCAACAACTCCGTGTCGAAGAACCAGCCGGTGTCCTCGACCATCGGCAGCAGGCGCTCGGCCACGTCGGCGCGGATCGCCTTGAAGCCGCACTGGGCGTCGGAGAAGCGCGCCGACAGCGTGCCGCGCAGGATCAGGTTGTAGCTGCGCGAGATGAACTCCCGCTTCGCGCCGCGCACCACTCGGGAGCCGCGGGCCAGGCGCGAGCCGATCGCCAGGTCGGAGTGGCCGGAGATCAGGGGCGCGACCAGCGGAAGCAGCGCGCCCAGGTCGGTGGAGAGGTCCACGTCCATGTAGGCCAGCACGGCCGCGTCGGAGTTGGTCCAGACGTACTTGAGCGCCCGGCCCCGGCCCTTCTCGGGCAGATGCACCGACGCGACGCCGGGCAGTTCCTCGGTGAGCCACTTGGCGACATCGGCGGTCGAGTCGGTGCTCGCGTTGTCGGCGATGGTGATCCGGAAGCGGTACGGGAAGTGTGCCGACAGGTAGGCGTGCAGGCGCCGCACGCACGGCTCGAGATCGATCTCCTCGTTGTAGACGGGGACGACCACATCGAGCACCGGAGCGTCGATCCGGGGCGGGTCGGCGTCGTGCGATGCCAGCGTCTCAAGACTCATGTCATCCAAATTCGTCGGCACAACTGGGGGATACGTGAGGCGAGCCTGTGTCGGTTCTGTGAGTCTGTTTTCGAGTACGTGAAACGTGCGTCAACGGATGAACAGAGTGGTGGACGACACCCTCGGTGAGGGTGCCGCCCACGGGACGTGATGGAAGATCAGGCCGGCGAACTCAGGTCGTAGACCGTGGTGTTGCCGACGGTCGTGGCCGTGAAGTTGTCGGCCACCCACTGGGCGATCTTCGACGCGTCGTTGCTGCCGCCGGTGTTGCTGCCACCCCCGCCGCCGAAGCCCGTACCGCCGCTGCCGATGAAGTAGTGGATCTTTCCTTCGGACACGTACTTCTGGAACTGGGCGAGCGTGGGGGACGGGTCGGTGCCGTTGAAGCCGCCGATCGCCATCACCGGATCGCCGGTGGCCAGCTGGTAGCCGGACGCGTTCTGCGAGCCGGCCGCGGCCGCCACCCAGGTGTACTTCGACGCGTCGGCCCGCAGCAGCGCCTTCATCTCGTCGCTGACCGTGGCGGCGTCGAGGAGACCGCCCATGCCACCGCCGCCGCGGCCGAAGCCACCGCCACCAGGGAAGCCGTTCTGGGTGGTGGTGCCGTTCTGCGCGCCGGTGCCGCCGCCGCCCGGGAAGCCGCCGCCGCCCGGGAAGCCCCGGCCGCCGAAACCGCCGCCACGACCGCCGCCGCCACCGGGCCCGCCGAATCCACCGGTCGTCGCCGGCCCGGCGGACGGGATCGACCCGGTGTGCGCCTGGGACGCCGTCTGTACCGCGTACGCGGAAGGACCAGCAAGCACCGCGACCAGAGCAGCCCCGGCCGAGACGAGGCCGAGCCGCGCCGAAAGGCGCTGGCTCGCCAGTAGGCCCACCGCCGCGACCAGCCCGCCGATCAGTACCACCCAGCGCAGCCAGGGCACGAAGTCCGGGCTGCGACCGAGCAGGTGGTAGCACCACCAGGCGGTGATCGCGACCGCCGCCGCCAGCGTCGAGGCCGCCACCACGTTGCGCCGCGCGCGCCACAGCATCACCGATCCGATGCCGACGACCGCGCCGACGGCCGGGGCCAGCGCCACCGTGTAGTACGCGTGGAAGATCCCCTGCATGTAGCTGAAGACCAGCCCGGTCCCGACCAGCCAGCCGCCCCACAGCACGAGCGCGGCCCGCTGCCGATCGGTGCGCAGCCGCGGCGCCGTCAGCACCAGGCCCGCCACCAGCACGATCAGCGCACCCGGCAGCAGCCAGGAGATCTGCCCGCCCTGCGAGCTGTCGAACATCCGCAGCAGCCCGGTCTCGCCCCAGCCGCCGCCCCCGCCCCCACCGCCGACGCTGCCGGTCTCGTCGCCGGAGAGGCGGCCGAACCCGTTGTAGCCGAGGGCAAGCTCGAGGATGCTGTTGTTCTGCGAGCCGCCGATGTACGGCCGCATCGAGGCCGGCACGAGCTCGACGATCGCGATGTACCACCCGGCCGAGACGACCAGCGCGAGTCCCGAGATCAGCAGCTGGACGATGCGCTTGCCGAGCTTCGGCGGGCCGGCGATCAGGTAGGCGAGCGCGAAGGCCGGCACCACCAGCAGCACCTGCAGCATCTTGGTGAGGAAGCCGAAACCGAGGAACACCCCGGCGAGCGCGAGCCACTTGGTCGAGCCGTTCTCGATGGCTCGGGTGGTCGCCCACGCGCCGGCGATCATCAGCAGGACCAGCAGCGCGTCCGGGTTGTTGAAGCGGAACATCAGCACGGCGATCGGGGTCAGCGCCAGCGTCGCGCCGGCGATCAGGCCCGCCGCCGGGCCGAACCATCGCTTGACCGTGCCGTGCAGCAACCCGACGCTGGCCACGCCCATGAGCGCCTGCGGAACGAGGATGCTCCACGAGTTGACCCCGAAGATCCGGGCGGAGAGCGCCATGACCCAGAGGAACGCGGGCGTCTTGTCCACAGTGATCGAGTTGGCCGCGTCGGACGAGCCGTAGAAGAACGCCTTCCAGCTGGCCGAGCCGGCCTGGGCCGCCGCCGAGTAGAAGGCGTTGGCCCAGCCCGATTTGCCCAGCCCCCAGATGTAGAGGACGCCGGTGAGCAGGAGGAGAACATAGAGCGCCGGTCTGGCCCAGGCCGGGTCCCGGCGGCGCTCGGGCGGAGCCGGGGCCTCAGGCGGCTGTGGCAGAACGACGGGCAGCGTCGAGGTCATGGCCCCACTGTCGGCGCGCCCGCTGTCTCGTCTTTATGCCGCGACTGTGCGCCTGCTGTGAGCAGCGGTGGCGAGTCTCTCCAGCACCTCGACGGTCGTGTCCCAGCCCATGCAGGCGTCGGTGACCGACTGGCCGTAGGTGAGCTCGCCGCCGAGGTCCTGCCGCCCGGGGACGAGGAAGCTCTCCAGCATCACGCCGCTGATCCCGTTCTGCCCCTCGGCGACCTGCCCGGCCACGTCGTCGGCGACCAGCGGCTGGCGCAGGTGGTCCTTGTTGCTGTTGCCGTGCGAGCAGTCGATCACCAGCCGCTCGGGCAGCGAAGCCTTGCGCAGCAGCTGCAGGGCGGACGAGACGTCGTCGGCGCTGTAGTTGGGGCGGCCGCCGCCACCGCGCAGCACCAGGTGGGTGTCGGGGTTGCCGGTGGTGTGCAGGATCGCCGGGGTGCCGGAGAAGTCGATGCCGGGGAAGACGTGCGGCACGGCAGCGGCCTGGATCGCGTCGATGGCGGTCGAGATGCTCCCGTCGGGCCGGTTCTTCATGCCGATCGGCATCGAGAGACCGGAGGCCAGCTGCCGGTGCACCTGCGATTCCACCGTACGGGCACCGATCGCGCCCCAGGCCACGGTGTCCGCGATGTACTGCGGCGTGATCGGGTCGAGGAACTCGACGGCGGTCGGCAGGCCGCGCCGGACGATCTCGAGCAGCAGCTTGCGGGCGATCCGCAGGCCGGTGCCGACGTCGCCGGTGCCGTCCAGGGCCGGGTCGTTGATCAGGCCCTTCCAGCCGACTGTGGAGCGCGGCTTCTCGAAGTAGACCCGCATCACGATCAGCAGGTCGTCGGCGAGCCGGTCGGCCTGCTCGCGCAGCAGTCCCGCGTACTCGCCGGCGGCGACCGGGTCGTGCACCGAGCAGGGACCGACCACGACCAGCAGCCGCGGATCTCGGGCGTTGAGCACGTCCTCGACCTGGCGGCGGCCGTCGAGCACGTTGTCGTGCAGGTCGGACGTCAGCGGCAGCTCGTGGTGGAGCAGCGCGGGGCTCATCAGCGGCACGACGGCGGCGATGCGCTGGTCACGGACGCGCTGAACCTCGGGGATGGTCACGATCTTCATCTCCTTCGGGCCGGCGCCCGGGGCGAGAGCCGGCAAACAAAAAGGCAGCGACGTCGTCGCTGCCTCGGCCGGCTCTGGCGGGTGTCTCAGGTCATGCGGGCACAACCGAGGCACCGGCGAAAGCCGGCCTCGTAAACCGCAGATAGCTCCTGGACACGTCGGCAAGCATAACGCGTCACCCGGCTCGCTGGGCCAGTTGGGGCCCAGCTGTTGGGACGAGGCCGGGCGGTACGAGCGGCAGGACCACGGTGAAGACCGTCTGGCCCGGGACGCTCTGCACGGACACGTTGCCTCGATGAGCGGTGACCACGGCGTGCACGATCGACAGGCCGAGACCGGTGCTGCCGGCCGCCCGGGAGCGGGAGCTGTCGCCGCGGGCGAACCGCTCGAAGATGTGCGGCTGGAGCTCGGCCGGGATGCCGGGACCGCTGTCGATGACGTGCACCACGGCGGAGTCGTCGTTGGCGCGCACCGAGACCGTCACGCTGGTGCCGTCGGGCGTGTGCGTCCGGGCGTTGGCCAGCAGGTTGGCCAGCACCTGGTGCAGGCGGGCGCCGTCGCCGATCACGGTGACCGGCTCCTCGGGCAGGTCGAGCTGCCAGTAGTGGCGCGGCCCGGCGGCGTGCGCGTCGCTGACCGCGTCGACGGCCAGCATGGTCAGGTCGACCGGGTCGTGGGCGAGCGGGCGGCCGGCGTCCAGGCGGGCCAGCAGCAGGAGGTCCTCGACGAGCACGGTCATCCGCTTGGCCTCGGACTCGACCCGGTAGAGCACGTGCGCGATCTCGTCGGAGATCGGGGCGCGGCTGCGGCGGCTGAGCTCGGCGTACCCGCGGATCGCGGCGAGCGGGGTGCGCAGCTCGTGGCTGGCGTCGGCGACGAACTGGCGTACCTGCATCTCGCTGGCATGCCGGGCCTCGAGGGCGCTGCCGACGTGGTCGAGCATCCGGTTGAGGGCCGCGCCGACGGCGCCCACCTCGGTGCGCGGGTCGGTGTCGGCCTCGGGCACGCGCTGGGCCAGTTCCACCTCGCCGCGGTCGAGCCGCAGCTCGGAGACCCGGCTGGCGGTGGACGCGACCCGGCGCAGCGGGCGCAGCGTGAACCGCACGATCAGCGCGCCGGCCCAGCCGGCGATCACCAGCGCGATCAGCACCGCGCCGCCGGTGACGAGGGCGACCCGGAGCAGCGTCGTGTGCAGGTCGCTGAGCGGCAGGCCGGTCACGATGACCATGCCGTCCTGGTCGGTGTTGGCGACGAGCCGGTACTCGCCGAGCGAGCCGAGGTCGACGTCGCGCGGGTGGTTGTCGAGGGCGATGGTGGTCACCGCGGTCTGTGCATCGGCCGGCAGGGCCTGGATGCCCTGGGTGCCGTCGGTGCCCGAGTCGCTCAGGATGCCGCCGTAGACGATCGTCTTGTCGGTCGGGGACAGCTGGACCATGACAGTCTTGTCCTGAACGCCGTTGGGCGGGCCGCCGCCGGGCAGGTAGCCGCCGCCCGGGCCGTGCGGCGGGGTGTTCTGTCCCTGCTGCTGGTCGGACAGGGCGAAGTGGGCGCGGCGCTGGGCGTCCTGGAGCTTCGTGTCGATCTGGTCGTACAGCTGCTTGCGCAGGAAGATCTCGCCCGTGCCGCCGACCGCGACGCCGAGCACGGTGAGCAAGATGATCATGGTCGCCACGATGCGGGTACGCAGCGGCCAGCCCGCCGGGCTGCGCCAGCGGGCGGGACGGCCGACGGGGGACTCAGTCAGCGGGCTTGAGGACATAGCCGGCTCCGCGCATGGTGTGGATCATCGGTGCGCGACCCGCGTCGATCTTCTTGCGCAGGTACGAGATGTAGAGCTCGACGACGTTGGCCTGGCCGCCGAAGTCGTAGTTCCACACCCGGTCGAGGATCTGGCTCTTGCTGAGCACGCGGCGCGGGTTACGCATGAGGTACCGAAGGAGCTCGAACTCCGTGGCGGTGAGCGTAACGAGGTCGCCACCCCGGCGCACCTCATGGCTGTCCTCGTCGAGCGAGAGGTCGCCGACGATCAGCTGCGAGTCGGTACGCATCGGCGAGTGCCCCATCCGGCGCATGAGCCCGCGCAGCCGCGCCACGACCTCCTCGAGGCTGAACGGCTTGGTCACGTAGTCGTCGCCGCCGGCGGTGAGGCCGGTGATGCGGTCCTCCACCGAGTCTTTCGCCGTGAGGAAGAGCACCGGCACCTCGGGCGACTCGCCGCGCAGCCGGCGCAGCACCTCGAGCCCGTCGATGTCGGGCAGCATCATGTCGAGGACGACGGCGTCGGGGCGGAACTCGCGGGCGGTGCGCACGGCGGTCTGGCCGTCGCCGGCGCTCTTCACGTCCCAGCCCTCGTAGCGCAGGGCCATCGAGAGCAGCTCGGCAAGTGTCGGCTCGTCGTCGACCACGAGGACTCGAACCGGGCCACCGTCGGGGCGGCGGAGTTCGGTGCCGGATTCTTGGTTCGCCATCGTCATGCCCCTACTGTCACGGGTCACGCTTTGAGCCGCCTTTTCGATTCCTGTGTACCACCTGTGAAGGGCGTACATAGGAAGGCCTGAGAATCCGCACAGCCAGATGACACCGTACGCCCCGAATGTGGTGGTCATGACGCAGACGAAGAGGCACGGGATGCTCGGTTGGCGGCGGCGTAGCGGCCTGGCGGTGCTCGGCGCCGCCGTCGCGGTGGCCGCCGTCCTCGGCCCGGAGACCCTCGCCACCACCCGGCTCGGCGCCGCGAGTGAGCTGTCCGGCTATGCGACGGTGACGGCGGCCGACACGATCACCAGCCATGCGATCTTGGAGGAGGTCGCGGCGGCATGAGCGCGTGTCATAAGCCACCAAAGCGTATAAAACGCCCATAATGGTTGCATGTGGATCACGCGTCGGGTATTGGCGATCTTGGCCGTGATCGCGACGCTTTTCCTGGTCGCCCCCGCACCGGCCGTGGCCGACGGATGCGACGGCGTCTGCCGGGACCGCCTGGTGCAGGTCGGCCTCCAGGGCCGGGTCGTGCAGCTGGTCGCCGACGGGGAGAGCACCTGCGCGCTCACCGAGGCCGGCGACGTCTACTGCTGGGGCGCGGACTATCCGAAGCCGCTCGGGCCGAGCCGGAGCCCACTGTTGCTGGTGACGATCGGCGCCCTGCTGCTCGCCGCCGGCACCACGCTGCTGCTGCTCAGCCGCCTGTGACGGACAGGGCCGCGTCCCGGAAGGCGGAGGCTCCGCTCTTGAGCCGCTCGGTGTAGAGGGGCACGTTCCAGGTGCTCCAGGTGACCTGACCGGCCACCTGGTCGGTGCCGGAGGCCGAGAGCGAGACGCCGACCCCCGGGCTGGTCGAGAACGTCAGCTTTCCGGATCTCGGCACTCCGACCTCGTGCGAGGACGGGTCGGCGAACGCCAGCATCGACCACGGCACCCGTACGGTGAGCTCGTCCTTGTCGATCTCCCACAGGACGCCGTGCCGCAGCAGGCCCGCGTTCTGCAGCTCGATCGGCTTCGCCCGGTCGACGAGCAGCTCGAACGCCCGCCATCCGTCCGGCGCCGGCCCGCGCTGCGATTCGGGCACCGCCTGATCCAGCGGAATCGGGTCGAGCTGCTCCCGGACGTACGCCTGCCCGGTCTTGCCGACGAGGTTGAGCGCGAAGATCGCGTCGGGCCGCCGGTCGGCGCTTCCGGTCATGGGTGTGCCGCTCAGGCTCGGCAGCACGTCGAAGCCGACGCGGAGCGATCCCGGCGGCGAGTCGCCCAGCTTCACGTCCAGATGGAGGAAGGACTCGTCGACGCGCGCGCTCACCCGCTGTGCCGGCCAGCCACCGCTTCCGTCCAACAGCGTCGTCTCGGTGGCCAGCGGGCCGGGATCGGTCGCGAGCAGCCCGAACCACTGCTCGTTGGTGAGCGGGTCGTGCCACAGCTGGCGGCGGCTCGCGTCCTGGTGGGTGATCGTGTTCCAGGCGAGCCGGTACCACTCGTCGGCCCACTCGAAGAGGAACCCGCCGGCCAGCCCCCGGTCCTTGATCAGCCGCAGCAGCTCGCCGTCGATCCGCGTCGCGTCGGTCTCGCTGTGTTCGCCCTGGTCGCGGCCGAGCGGACCGTAGTGCGCCGAGCCGATCGACGACGGCACGCCGAACTCGGTGACCATGGTCGGCATCGTCGCGTGGTGCTTGTGCAGGGTGGTCAAATACTCGGCGTAGGGGTCGCCCTTCTGCAGGCCGGGCTCGCGCCGCAGGAAATCCGGGTAGTAGGGAAAGGCGTGGTAGCTCGCGAAGGTGCCGGCCGGCCAGTTCGACGTCGGCGCCACGTGGTTCGCGTCGAGCTGGTACAGATCCTCCTGTTTGAGGGGCTCCTGCGGGTGCCGCAGCGGGTCGGTGGTCGGCCAGTTGACGAACGCGATCGGCTCGCTCAGCCCCTTCGCGGCCTGGTAGCCGGCCAGCTCGTTCATCCGCGCCGCGAGCCAGCGCTCGGTCGGGTTCGCGCCCGCGGTGCTGCGGAAGAACCGGCCGGACACCGGCTTGGCGTTCCGGTTGCGCCGGTCCGAGGCCATGATCGCGTACGGATCCAGCTCGGTCCCGATGATCCAGCCGGCGAGCCACGGCGTGACGTCGGTGTCCCATGCGCCGTCGGTCGTGGTCAGCTCCCCGGAGACGGCCTTCGCCGCGTCCTTCAGCTCGCCCTTGAACGCCTGGGTGACCTGCTTGTCGTACAGGTTCTTCCGGTAGATGTACGCGTCGGTCGGCAGCGCGACCCCCTGCATCAGGTAGAGCGGCCGGTCCGGGTTCTCCCGGTTGTACCCGGCCAGCTGCTGGTAGAACGCCGGCCGGTGGATCGTGTAGATCCGCACCACCCGGATGCCGAGCAGGCTCATGGCCGCGAACCAGGCCCGGTACTGCGCCGCCGAGATCGACGGATCGCCCGGCACGTGTCCCGGGGTCGTGTCGCCCAGGTCGACGCCGGGCAGGAAGTCCTTGTCGCCGGCCGCGGTGTGCAGCAGGAACCGCTGCCCCTGGGTGCTCGCCACCATCCGCAGGCCGTCGACGGTCAGCGGGGCGGGAGTCCACGGCTGACCGGTCGGCGCGGACGGGATGTCCCGCATCCCGGCGATCAGGAAGGCCGGCGAGCGCAGCACCGGCGACGCGCTCCCGCCCGCCAGCATCAGGCACAGCACGAGGGCGAAGACCCCGACCGTGCCGGCCCGGGTTCGTCCGAATCGTGGACGGGCCGGCACGGACACCACATGACTCGGAAAGTCCCCCACGCAGGCATTGTCCGGCGGGGAAGTTGCCGAATACGGTGATTTGTCGGGAAGCTTGGACCGGCGGAACACTCGCCGTTGGGCGCTTGTTGTGCCAGCGTTGGAATCTGGCGGGTCGGCGCGAGCGTGGGGAGCGTGCACGTGGATCTTCTCGAGGAGTACCGCAGAGCAACCTTTTTCTTCGAGTCCGGTGATCCGCTCGGCGCCTCCCGCCTGCTCGAGCCGATCGTCGAGGCCGAGCCGCACAACGCCGCCGTCCGCCAGCTGCTGGCCCGCGCGTACTTCAACTCGGCCCAGCTCGCGGGCGCCGAGGCCCAGCTCAGAGCGCTGATCGAGCATGATCCGTCGGATCACTACGCACACCACGTGCTCGGCCGGACCCTGGAGAGGGCCGGCCGATTCCGTGAGGCGCTGCCGCACCTGAGGCTCGCCGCCGCGATGAAGCAGCAGGCCGACTACGCCGAGGCCGTCCGCCGGGTCGAGGAATGGCTCGGCGCGCATAGGATCGACAAGTGAAGCTCAAGCTCGACCTGCACGACATCTTCAACAAGGGCACCGAGATCGACCGGGCCCTGCGCGGCATCATCGACGAGGCCATCGAGAAGAAGGCCACGCTCGTCGAGATCATCCCCGGCAAGGGCAGCGGCGCGCTGAAGAAGAAGGTGCTGCGCTTCCTCGACCAGCGCGAGATCAAGCAGCTCTACCACCGGGTGGAGAAGGACGGCGACAACTGGGGCCGCCTCTTCATCCACTTCCGGCACAACGTATCCACCGGCCGCCGCGGTCGGGGTAGGTAAGTCACAACGTGTAGGTCTTGGCGACCGCCAGCAGCTCGCTGGTGTGTGAGCCGGCGATGCCGACGCCGGTCGGGCGGGCGTGGAAGCCGGGCAGGGCGGTCAGGCCGTCGCTGCCGTCCATGGCCCGGAATTTCACCGGGCCGGTCGCCTTCACGGTCAGGGTGATCTCGACACCTTCCGTCGGCGGTGCGTGGAACACGAAGCCGAAGCCCCACGGGCCGTCCTTGTCCTTCTGCGGTTTCTCCACCTTTGCCGCCGGGATCTCGCGCCCGCCGACGGTGGCCGCGGTTACCGTCACCGCCGCGTCGACGTGCAGCGTGGTGAGCCGCACCTGTCGCTGGGGCTGGAGCAGCAGCTTCAGCACCCGGCCGTCGCCCGTGCGGGTGTCCGACTCGAGGGTGAGTTTCGGAGCCGGGAGCGAGGCGGCCTCGGCTTGGCCGGTGCGCATCTGTTCGGGGCCGAACGCGGGCAGCGTCGCGTTGACCTTGTGAAGGTCGCCGGAGACGTACTGCGAAGTCCACTTCTGGGTGACCGACTCGTCGCTGAGCCACTGCGCGGTGCCGTTGTCGGCGTCGAGCGCGTACATGAGCTGGGTGAGCGCCGGGTGCTCGGCGTCGAAGCGGTCGACCGACAGGCCGACGACCGTGCAGATCACGGTGGCCAGCAGCGCGGCGAGGGCGGGCAGGGCGCCGCGGCGGCGGGCACGCAGCGCGTCGAGGCCGCGCTGGCCGCCGGCGAGCGGGTGGAGCAGCTCGATCGCCGGGAGCAGGGCGAGGCCGAGCAGCACCGCCAGGAACGCGCCGACGCCGGCCATCGGCATGCCGAGGGCCGGGAACAGCATGATCACCGTAGGCAGCAGGATGATCACCGCGACGGCGCCCCCGAGGGTGATCGCGAGCACCGACCACCAGCCGCGCACCAGAATCGCCACGATGCCGGCCACGGCGCCGGCCAGCGCGGGCACGGCGCCCAGGTAGGAGCCGCCGGGCATCGGGCCGGCCAGGGCCAGGCCGAGCACGGCCAGCCAGCCGAGGCCGGCGATGGCCAGCGCGTCGGGACCGGCCCGGCGGGTGCGGTGGAACCACGCGTACCACCCGAACACCACCACGGCGGTCAGCGCGAGCACGGCCAGCCGGAACCAGCCCGGGCGGTACGGGTCTATCGGGAGTTCCGCGTACTCCGGGCGGATCAGCTTGAGCAGCAGCCAGAAGAGCTGAGCCAGGACCGGCGCCACGATGATCGGCAGCAGTGTGACGATCGACGCACCCACCAGCTTGCGGCCGGTGGTGAGGCCGCGCCGGCGAGCCAGCCAGCCGAGCGCGACGACGGCGACCAGGGCGAGCCCGGCCAGCGGCCAGACCAGCTCGCCGGGGTAGCGCACCAGCAGGCCGGGGGCGGGGAAGTAGGTCGCGTCGTCGGACGAGGTCAATGTCGAGAGGTCGCGGCCGGCGAGGTCACGGGTGATCTCGAGGGCGTTGTCGCCGTGATGCTGCAGGCTGTCGTGGTCCATCGACGACGGCAGGTCGGTCGGCGCGTGATACACCGCCGCGCCGTCGATGTACGCCGAGTTCAGCCCCGTGAAGCCGGCCTCGCGGAACGCCGTGAAGTCGGTGTCGTTGGGGAGCAGGCGGTAGATCTCGACCGCGAACGACGTGCCGACCGGCTTGGGGGCGTGCGCGTAGACGTCGACCAGTGCGCGGTTGTCGGCGGCGGTCTCGAACATGATCGCCGGGCCGCTGCTGCCGCGGGCCTCCAGGTTGAGCACGATGCCCCCACCCTGGGCGAGCGGATGCTGGTCGACGAACGCCTTGGCGCCGCAGAGGCAGGCCTCCTCGCCGTCGGTGAGCACGAGCACGACGTCGTTGCGCGGGCGGGGGCCGCTGGTCAGGGCGCGGGCGATCTCGAGGATCGCCGAAACCCCGGCCGCGTCGTCGTTGCCACCGGGGCCGACCTGCACCGAGTCGGTGTGCGCGACCAGGAAGATGCGCCCGGTGGAGGCGGTGCCGGGGATGAGAGTGACCACATTGCGCACGTGGGCGAGACTGGCGCCGCCGGCGCTGGAGGAGAGCTCGCCGCCCTCGATGGAGACCGTGTCCTGGATCTCGGGGGAGAGCCCGAGCCCGCGCAGGGTCGTGACCAGATGGTCGCGAACCTTGTCCTGCGCGGCGCTGCCGACCGGATGCGGCTCGGTGGCGATCGCCTGGACCTGCTGGAACGCGCGCGCGGCGCTGAATCCGGTCGCCGTCGCGTCGTGCGCGGCGGTCGGGCGTACCGACCAGATCGCCGCGAACCCGATCAGGGCCAGAACGACCACCGTGGCCAGCGCGGCGATCGCCCGGCGTGGTCCGACGGCGAGACCTGGATCACTCATGGGTGCCATTTAAGCGGTTGGGTACGCCACCGGGTAGCCGGAAGATCGTTTACGGCGTGCAATAGCGTTGTCGGGGTGAGCTCGCCGTTCGACCCTGCCGCCGTGATCGCGAAGTTCATCGACAACGTCGCCCCCTACGACCCGAACCCGGAGGCCGACCCCGTCGCGATGGTCGGGGTGCGCACCGCGCTCGGCGAGGGCGTCTTCGCGGTCAGCGACCACGTGATCCGCGCGATGTGCCGTGCCCTGGAGTCGTACCACGACCCGGAGGACCGCGGCACCTGCGTCGAGTGCGGCAGCCGCCGCCTGGACGAGAACCTGCACTGCCCCGACTGCGGCCGCCTGCACGGCATCCTCGGCCAGGTCATCGCCGATCACGCCCGCCGCGTCGCGGCCGAGGACGCTGTTCCCTCCGAGGACCGAGCGTGATCCTCGTGGAGTTGTGCGCTCGCCGGTCGTGGTACACGATCGTCGGGTCCGATCGGGTGGAAACGAGTGGGGTAACGGCATGACTGAACGGTCGGTCGCCCCCGTCGCTGCCCGGACCGGCTCCGCGGCCGGCCAGGAACGGCTGCGCGTGCTCCTCGTCGAGGACGACGAGGGCGACGCGTTCCTCGTCCGCGAGCTGCTGAACGAGGCCGAGGCGCCGTTCGACCTCGAGGTGGCGACGACGCTGCGCGAGGCCAAGACCAAGATGCGCGGCGTCCAGTGCATCCTGCTCGACCTGGGACTGCCCGACGCCGAGGGCATCGACGGCCTGCGCAAGCTGCTCGCGGTCGCCGGCAGCGCCGCGGTCTGCGTGCTGACCGGCCGCTCCGACGAGCACCTGGGCGTCGTCGCGGTCGCCGAGGGCGCGCAGGACTACCTGGTCAAGGGCCAGGTCGACGGGGTTCTGCTGACCCGCTCGCTGCGGTACGCGGTCGAGCGCAAGCGCGCCGACGAGAACGCGCAGCGGCTGCGCGAGGTCGAGCTGCGCCAGGCCGAGTCGGCCCGCCTCGAGCGCGGCCTGCTGCCCCAGCCGCTGATGTCGACCGACGCGCTCCAGGTGCACACGTTCTACCGCTCGGGCCGGGCCATGGGCCTGCTCGGCGGTGACTTCTTCGACGTCGTCCAGGTCGGCGACGACCGGCTGCACGTGATCGTCGGCGACGTCTGCGGGCACAGCGTCGACGAGGCCGCGCTCGGCGTCGAGCTGCGGGTCGCCTGGCGAGCGCTGGTGCTGGCCGGCGTGCCCGACGACCAGGTGCTCGGCTCGGTCGAGCAGGTGCTGATGAGCGAGCGCCGGGCCCGCGAGGTCTTCGCCACGGTCGCCACCGTCGTCTTCGACCTGCCGGGCAACCGCGCGACCGTACGCCTGGCCGGCCACCCGCCGCCGGTGCTGCTCTCCGGCGGGCACGCCAAGCCGGTCGCGGCCACGCCCGGCATCGTGCTCGGCGTCCGGCCCAAGCCGGCGCCGGTCACCGAGCTCCATCTGGTCGGCGACGACTGGTCGCTGTTGATGTACACCGACGGCCTGATCGAGGGGCACACCGGAGCCGGGGCCGAGCGGCTCGACGTGGACGGGCTCTGCGGGCTGCTCGACGAGCCGTCCGCCCGCGGGGTGCCGCTGCCGGCGCTGCCGGCCTGGCTGGTGGGGCAGGCCGACCAGGCCAACGGCGGCCCGCTCGCCGACGACGTGGCGATGCTGCTGATCACTCACGGCGGTGGGCGATGAGCCTGCGTCGCTGGACACTGCGGGCACGGATCACCGCGCTCTGCGTCGCCGCGGGCCTCCTGCTCGGCGCGCTGGCCGTCTTCGCGGCGCTCACGGCGGCGCAGAACAACCGGCAGCTCGACGACGTGCTCAACCGGGCGAGCCCGATGCGCGCCGCCGGCGAGGCGCTGAACACGGCGTACGTCGACCAGGAGACCGGCATCCGGGGCTACGCCATCACCGGATGGCCGGCGTCGCTGGACCCGTACAACCAGGGCATCGCCGCCGAGCAGGAGAACATCGCCCGTATCGAGGAGCTGCTGCACCCCGGCGACACGGCGATCCGCGATTCGCTCGGGGTGGTGCGGCAGCGCGCGGCCGCGTGGCATGACGCGGTCGCCAACCCGGTGATCAACGCGGTCCGCACCGAGGGCCCCGCGGCCGGCCGGACGCTGATCAGCGCGGGCTCGACCGGCTACTTCGACGATCTGCGCCGGGCCATCTCGGCCATGCAGGACGAGATCCAGGTGCTGCGCACCAGGTCGGCGACCGCGGCGCGCGACTCCAGCCAGACCATGGTGGCGATCCAGATCGCCGCCGCCGCGATCATCATCCTCGCCGGGGCCGGCCTGCTCCTGCTGCTCGACCGCCTGGTCAGCCGGCCGGTGGGCGAGCTCGCCGAGCAGGTGCGACAGGTAGCGGCGGGGGAGTACGACAAGCACATCGAGGGCGGCGGCTCGCCCGACCTCGCCAAGCTCGCGGCCGACATCGACGGCATGCGACAGAAGATCGTTTCGGACCTGGCCGAGGTGCGCGAGGCGCGCGCCCAGATCGAGTGGGTGAACGAGCAGCTCAAGCAGCAGGCCGAGGAGCTCACCCGGTCCAATCGCGACCTCGAGCAGTTCGCCTACGTCGCCTCGCACGACCTGCAGGAGCCGCTGCGCAAGGTGGCCAGCTTCTGTCAGCTGCTGCAGCGCCGCTACGCCGGCCAGCTCGACGAGCGCGCCGACCAGTACATCGCGTTCGCCGTCGACGGCGCCCAGCGCATGCAGCGGCTCATCAACGACCTGCTGGCGTTCTCCCGGATCGGGCGGATCACGGCCGGCTTCACCGAGGTCGACCTCGGCCGGGTGCTCACCGACGTCAGTTCCCAGCTGGAGGGGCGGGCCGGCGAGGACGCCCAGATCACCTGGGCCGACCTGCCCGTCGTGGAGGGTGAGGAGCCGCTGCTCACCACCCTGTTCGTCAACCTGATCGGCAACTCGCTGAAGTTCCGCCGCCCCGACGTCCCGCCGGCCGTGCGGATCAGCGCGCGGCGCGACGACGGCGAGTGGGTGATCAACGTCCGCGACAACGGCATCGGCATCGAGGCCGAGTTCGCCGACAAGGTCTTCGTGATCTTCCAGCGGCTGCACGCCCGCGACGCCTACGAGGGCACCGGGATCGGGCTCGCTATCGTCAAGAAGATCGTCGAATACCATGGCGGACGGATCTGGCTCGACCTCGAGGTCGAGGAGGGCACGTCGATCAACTTCACGCTTCCGGTGCTGCCGGGCGCGCTCGAACCCGCCCCCGCGACGGAGGAAAGGACGGAGGTCAACGCGTGACCGATCCAATACGCGCCGACGGCACGCCGATCGAGGTCCTGCTGGTCGAGGACGATCCCGGCGACGTGCTCATGACGCAGGAGGCGTTCGAGGAGCACAAGGTCCAGAACCGGCTCAGCGTCGTCTCGGACGGCGCCGAGGCGCTGGCCTACCTGCGCCGCGAGGGGCAGTACGCGGAGGCCGTGCGCCCCGACCTCATCCTGCTCGACCTCAACCTGCCGCGCCGGGACGGCCGCGAGGTGCTCGAGGAGATCAAGAAGGACGACGACCTCGGCCGGATCCCGGTCGTCGTGCTCACCACCTCGGCCGCCGACGAGGACATCCTGCGCAGCTACCAGCTGCATGCCAACGCGTACGTGACCAAGCCGGTCGACTTCGAGCGGTTCATCACGGTGATCCGGCAGATCGACGAGTTCTTCGTCAGCGTCGTGAAGCTGCCGCCGCGTGCTTGACCAGGTCGCCGATCTCATCCGGGAGGTCGCGGCGACGATCGTGCTTCCGCGCTTCCGTCACCTCGCCGCCGGTGAGATCCACGAGAAGTCGCCCGGCGACGTCGTCACGATCGCCGACCAGGAGTCGGAACGGGCACTGACCCGCGGGCTCACCGCGCTGCTGCCCGGCTCGATCGTGGTCGGCGAGGAGGCGGTGGCCGCCGACCCCCGGGTGCTCGATCGGGTCGGTGACCCGGGCGCGGTGTGGATCGTCGATCCCGTCGACGGCACCAACAACTTCGCGGCCGGCAAGACGCCGTTCGCCGTGATGGTGGCGCTGGCGCGGGACGGCGAGCTCACGGCGTCATGGATCCTCGACGTCCCCGGCAACCACCTGACGGTGGCGGAGTCGGGCGCGGGGGCCTATCGGGACGGCGTACGCGTGAAAACGCGCACCGATGATCCGGGCGCGGCCCACCTCCGCGGCGTCGTCGCGCGGCATTACCTGCCGCGGCATCTGCGCGAGGTCGCGACGGCCAACGCGCCGAAGCTGGGCGAGGTCACCAACGGTCACCACTGCGCCGGGTACGAATATCCGGCCGTGGCCACCGACGAGCAGCAGTTCGTGCTGTTCTGGCGGATCCTGCCGTGGGATCACGCGCCCGGCGCGCTGATCGTCCAGGAGGCCGGCGGCACGGTCCGTCACCTCGACGGCTCGGCGTACCACCCGACGAACAGCGAGCGTGGCCTGCTTGTGGCGCCCAACGACGACGTCTGGCACACCGTTCGGGACACCCTCTTCCCCGATCCCTCGATCTTGTAGGCCGCGGCGTGACGACGTACCTCCGCGAGGTTTTTGGTCTTGAAGGACGCACGGCCGTCGTGACCGGTGGCAGCTCGGGCATCGGTCGTGCGATGGCGGTCGCGCTCGGCCGCGCCGGCGCCCGGATCCTGCTGGTGGCACGGCGCGAGGCGCCGATGGCCGAGGTGGTCGCCGAACTGCGCGGATTCGGCGCGGAGGGACACGCGATCTCCGCCGATCTCGCCGATCGTGCGGCCGTCACGCAGGTCATCGACAAGATTCTGACCGGGTACGGGGGACCCGACGTGCTGGTCAACTCGGCGGGCATCAACCGGCGCCCACCGATGGACGAGCTCACGGATGACGACTGGGACGCCACGCTCGCGGCCAACCTCACCGCGCCGTTCCTGCTCGGCCAGGCGTTCGGCCCACGGATGGCGGCCCGCGGCTGGGGACGGATCATCAACGTCGTCTCCCAGCAGGCGTTCCGGGCGTACGGGAACAGCGGGGCGTACGGCGCGGCGAAGGCGGGCCTGGTCGGGCTCACCCGGTCGCAGGCCGAGGCGTGGTCGCGGCACGGGGTCTGCTGCAACGCGATCGCGCCCGGCGTCGTGCACACGCCGCTCACCGAACCGGTCTTCGCGGACCCGGCCACGGTGGCCCGGCACGCGGCACGCACGATGATCGGCAGAAACGGCGTACCGGAAGATTTCGGGGCTTGTGCGATCTTTCTGGCGAGCGATGCTGCGGTCGCCGTGACCGGCCAAACACTCTTCGTCGACGGCGGATACTCGGCGACCTGAT
Source organism: Paractinoplanes globisporus DSM 43857 (assembly GCF_000379645.1). Classification (GTDB taxonomy): domain Bacteria; phylum Actinomycetota; class Actinomycetes; order Mycobacteriales; family Micromonosporaceae; genus Actinoplanes; species Actinoplanes globisporus. Next base: position 5,925 of record NZ_KB903300.1, on the reverse strand, counting down.
CGATCTGCCCATCCCTTGGTCAACGCGGTAAAGTCTCCGCGCTGACTCTTGGGAGGTATCCGTGGCGGCGGTATTCCTGCGGCGACTCAGCGCGATTGTCGCGCTGCTCGTCGCCGTGTCCGTGCTCTGGGTGGGCGGCGTTTCGTCGCCGGCGATGGCCGACCCCGACGAGGGCGGCAGCAAGACGCTGACCGACGCGCTCGAGTCGGCGGCCAAGGGTCAGGCCGACGCGATCCAGAAACTCAACGCCTCCAAGAAGCGCCAGACCCAGCTGCAGGCCACGGTGAAGCAGGCGCAGGCCGAGGCCAAGTCGCTCAAGGGCCAGGTCGGCCAGATCGCCAACCGGTCCTACCGGCTCGGCCGCACCAGCACGATGAGCATGCTGCTCAACTCGACCTCGCCCGACTCCTTCCTCGAGCGGATCCAGCAGATCGACATGCTCGCCCAGCTCGACGGCCAGATTCTCCAGCAGTACCGGGACGATCTGGCCAAGGCGACCGCCGCCAAGGCCGCCGTCGACAAGGAGATCGTCGAGCAGCAGAAGCAGGTCACGGCGCTCACCAAGAAGAAGAGAGAGGCCGAGGTCGCGCTGGGCAGCGTCGGCGGTGGTGGCGCGGCCGGCGGCTTCGTGAGCGTGAACTCGCCCCTGGCCCAGCCCGCGCCGCGCAACTCGGACGGCTCGTGGCCCAAGGAGTCGTGCACGGTCAACGACCCGACCACGACCGGGTGCATCACGCCGCGCACCCTGCACGCCATGCAGCAGGCCAAGGCGGCCGGCTTCACCCACTACGTCGCCTGCTTCCGGCACCAGGACAGCGGCGAGCATCCGAAGGGACGGGCCTGCGACTTCGCGGCGCACTCGACCGGGTTCCTGGACGAGGCGGCGACCGGCGCCGACAAGACGTACGGCAACAACCTGGCGGCGTACTTCGTGAAGAACGCCGACCGGCTCGGGATCATGTACGTGATCTGGTACCGGCAGATCTGGATGCCGGGCACGGGCTGGAAGGCGTACAGCGCGAGCGGCGGACCGTCCGTCGTGCACACCAACCACGTACACCTGTCGATGCTGTGACGTATCGGGCTCTGCCCTCGGGGCTGGCCTCGACCCTGGTCTTCTCGGCGAGCGGCGCGGTCCTCGTGCTGGAGATCGTGGCGTTGCGCCTGGTCGGGCCCTATGTGGGCGTGACACTGCAGGTGAGCAGCTCGGTCATCGGGATTTCTTTGGCCGCCATCGCGTACGGGACGTGGCTCGGCGGCCGCCTCGCGGACCGGTTCGACCCGCGCCTGCTGCTGACTCCGGCGCTGGTGCTCGGGGCGATCGGGACGGCCGTGACGCTGCCGCTGGTCCGCTACGGCGGGGAGGTGTTGCGGGGCGGGGCGGCGCCGGCGGTGCTCCTGCTCGCGGCCCTGGCCGTCTTCCCGCCCGCGTTCCTGCTCTCGACGATCAACCCGATGGTGGTGAAGCTCCAACTCGGCGACCTCGACCGGACCGGGTCGGTGGTCGGGCGACTGTCCAGCATCGGCACGCTGGGGGCGATCACGGCCACGCTCGCGACCGGGTTCGTCCTGGTGGCGGCCATGCCGACCAGCTGGATCGTGCTCACGCTGGCCGGGTTGCTGGCGGTCGGCGGCATAGCGCTGCACCTCTGGCTGCGGCGGCCCACCTTGCCGGGGCAGCCGAGGACCCGGGCGACGCTGGTGACGCTGGGGCTGGTCGGGGCCGGGCTGGGGGTGGTGGGGCCGAATCCGTGCGACGTCGAGACGGCCTATCACTGCGCCCGGGTGCAGGCCGATCCGGCGGTTCCCGGTGGGCGGTTGCTGATCCTGAACTCGGCCCACCACTCGTACGTCGACCTGCGGGATCCTCGGCATCTGGAGTTCGCGTACGTGCAATGGATCGCGGCGGTGGCGGACTCGCTGCCGGCCGGCGCGATCGATGCCCTGCACCTGGGTGGGGGCGGGTTCACGCTGCCCGGCTATCTGCGGGCGACCCGGCCCGGGAGCCGGCAGCAGGTGGTTGAGCTCGACGGTGGGCTGGTCGCGCTGGACAAGCGGAAGCTGGGGCTGGTGACCGGGCCCGACCTGCGGGTTCGGGTGGGTGACGCGCGGGTGGGGCTGGCGGCGCAGCCCAGCGCCTCGTACGACCTGGTGGTGGGGGACGCGTTCGGGTACCTGGTGGTGCCGTGGCATCTGGCCACCAGGGAGATGGCGCAGGACATCGCCCGGGTGCTGCGGCCCGGCGGCGTCTACGCCCAGAACGTGATCGACTATCCGCCGGACCGCTTCATCCGGGCCGAGCTGGCGACGGTCGCCTCGGTGTTTCCGTACGTGGCTCTGATCGCTCCGCCCGATGCGTTGTCCCGTGCGGCCGGCTCCAACTTCGTGATCGTCGCGTCGCACTCGCCGCTTCCGGATCTCCGCTCCCGCCTGGCCTCGGTCTCGCCGCCTCCTTCGGTGCGCGAGGGTGCGGAGTGGGCCCGTGGGGCGCGAGTCCTCACTGATGACTACGCGCCCGTGGATCAGCTTCTGTCCCGCTGATCCCGTTTCCGAATCCGGACATATCTCCTAGGTTTCTCCGTGCGGCGCCAGGGGCGGTACACCTCGGGTCACAATCGGCACATGGGGCGGACGGAGCGAAACGGTCAGGATGCTTCGCCTCGCATCGCGGGACGATATCGACTCGTCGAGAAGCTCGGCACCGGCGGAATGTCGGTGGTCTGGCGCGGCTACGACGAGACCCTGGGCCGATCGGTCGCCGTCAAGGTGCTGTCGCCACGGCTCGCCGAGGATCAGAGCTTCCGCGACCGGCTGCGGCAGGAGGCGCTGGCCGCGGCCCGGCTCTGCCATCCGCACATCACCGGGATCTTCGACTTCGGCGAGTCCCCGCTCAATCAACACCTGACCGTTCCGTACGTGGTGATGGAGCTCAACGACGGCGAGTCGGTGGCGGCCCGCCTGCACCGGCAGGGCCCGCTCCCGTGGCGGGAGGCGGTGACGGTCGCGACCGAGGTGGCGTCGGCGCTGGCCACGGCGCATGCGCGCGGGGTGGTGCACCGCGACGTGACCCCCGCCAACGTGATGCTCACGGTGACCGGGGCGAAGGTGGTCGACTTCGGGATCTCCGCGGTGGTCGGCGAGCGGGACGCGGCCCCCGACGGCAGCCTGCTGGGCACGCCGGCGTACCTGGCGCCCGAACGGCTGGCCGGCGCGCAGGTCTCGGCGGCCACTGATGTGTACGCGCTGGGGCTGTTGCTCTATCGCCTGCTGACGGCCCGCCTGCCCTGGCCGGCCGAGACGACGGCCGAGGCGTTGCGCGCCCATCTGTACGCCGATCCGGCCCCACTGCCGCCGCGGCCGGAGATGCCGTCGGCGGTGAGTGAGCTGTGTCTGGCGTGCCTGGCCAAGAGCCCGGCGGATCGGCCCGACGCCGCTGCGGTGGCCCGAGTCCTGGCCGGGGCGGTCGGTCTCCAGCCGGTGCTGCCGCCGGTGCGGGAGCGCCCGGACGACGCGCCGCCGCCGGTGCGGGCTTCCGCCCCTGCTCCTCGGCGCTGGGCTCCGACGCCCGCGCGTGGTGGGCCTCGGCGGCGTGTGTTCGCCGGTGGGCGCGTCCACCGGCAGAGGCTCACTTCCCTGCGGTTGCGCGCCGGCCTGCGTTTCGGCAGCTGGGTGCGGCTTGGTGGGGTGCGGCCGCTCGGTGGAGGCCTGTTCAGCGGCGGAGGTCCGTTCCGGGGCAGGTTGGGTGGCGGCGGTTCGGTCGGCGGCCGCCGACTTGGTGGTGACGGTCTGCTCGGTGGCGGCCGGCTGGGCGGTGGCGGCCGGCTGGGCGGCTTTGCCGGTGGCGGCCTGGCCCGAGACATGCTGACGGGCCGGCATCGGGTGCAGGTGGCCCTGGTGACCGCCGGCCTGCTGGCGGTTGCCGGAATCGGTTGGGCGACAACCCGCGAATCCCCCGACGTGGAGCAGGCGCAGGCGGCCGGAGCCGGCCCCGGCGCGGTCGGCCCGGCCCGAACGGAGTGCGCCGTCCGCTACCAACTCCGCCGCGACTCCGGCCGCGAATACGAGGCAGTGCTGACGGTGGCCACGAGCGACGAGGTGGGCCGCTCCTCGTGGCGGGTCGTCTTCGCCTACCCCGGATCGCAACGCCTGACCGGTGCCCCGAAGGCCGTAACCCAGACCGGCCGCAAGGTAACCGCCAACGGCCACGGAACCCGCAAGACATTCACCCTGCGCGGCGCCTACAGCGGGAACAACCCACTACCGCTCGCCTTCACCCTCGACGGCCGCAAATGCCGAGCCGAAGTCCTGGCCAACACCGCCCCCGACTCCACCGGCGAACAAATCAGCGAAGCCGCCGGCGAGAAGCGCCCCCCAGCCCGAAGCGTCGGCGGCAACGACAAGCGCGACCGCCCACCCCGCAAGAGCAGCACGCCCCAGAAGCGCTTCCACAACTCAAAGCCCGCCACCCCACCGGAAACGCCCTCCCTGCCACCGCCCAAACCCCGCAAGGGCGGAGGCTTCTCGCTCGCCCTCTGACCGCACGACTCCCATGGCGTGGTCGTGCTGCCCCGCCACTGCGGCCCGGCCACCTGCGCCCGCTCGCCGTGCCCGGCTGCCGCCCGGTTTTTGCGCCCGGTCGCCGCGCCCGGCTGCCGCCCGCTCGCCGCGCCCGGCTGCCGCCCGGTTTTGCGCCCGTTCGCCGCGCCCAGCTGCCGCCCGGTTTCTGCGCCCGGCCGTCGTCGGACGGCGCAGACCGGCGATGTGGTTCCGATCGGGACGGTGCGTGGCCAGCGTCATGCGTTTCGCGGCGGCGAAGTGGGCTGCGGGCGGGCGAGGGCGTCGTTAGGGTCGGGGCATGTCGAGGCTTGCGGTGGTCAGCGGTGGCGGAACCGGCATCGGACGGTCGACGGCGGGCATGCTCGCGGGGGAGGGCTACGACGTCATCATCGTCGGCCGCCGCCCCGACGTGCTGGCCGACGCCGTGAAGTGGATCGGCCCGCAGGCGTCCGCGGTGACCGCCGACGTCTCCGACCCGGCGCAGATTCCTGCCGTGGTCGAGGCGGTCGGCAGCCGACCACTCGACGTGCTGGTCAACAACGCCGGCGCCTTCGTGCCCGGCGACGACTCCACACTCGACCAGGTGGCCGAGCAGTGGCGCGCCAACTTCGACTCCAACGTGCTCACGGCCGTCCTGATGACCACCGCCCTCCTGCCGTCCATGCGTCGTCCCGGCGGTCGCATCATCCTGACCAGCTCGATCGCCGCCCAAAAGGGTGGAGGCGGCCCCTACTCTGCCGCCAAGGCCGCCCTGCACGGCTACGCCCTCGACCTGGCCACCGAGCTCGGCGAGTCCGGCATCACCGCCAACGTCATCTCCCCCGGCTATATCACCGACAGCGAGTTCTTCACCGGCCGCATGACCCCCGAAGGCCACCAGGCCCGCGTCAACGCCACGCTGGTCAAGCGCGCCGGCGAGCCCCAGGACATAGCCGAGGCCGTCCGCTGGCTGACCGGCCCCGGCAGCGGCTACGTCACCGGCCAAATCATCAACGTCAACGGCGGCTCCGTCCTCGGCCGCTGACCCTCATCACCCGACTTCCCCGACCGATCGCGACGAGCACAGCGCGAGCAATGGTCGGCGGCGCCGTGACCTTGACCCGCGTGGCCTTGACCCGCGTGGCCCTGGCCCGCGTGGCCCTGGCCCGCGTGGCCCTGGCCCGCGTGGCCCTGGCCCGCGTGGCCCTGGCCCGCGTGGCCCTGGCCCGCGTGGCCCCGATCGGCGTGGCCGCACGCCGCGTGGGCCCGACGCAGGCGGACCCGGAGGTGCCCACGCGGTGGGCTAGTTCGCGCCGCCGGTGAAGCGGCCCTCGTCCTCGCGGTTCGGCCGGAAGCGCAGGCCCGACCAGCGGTCGTCGATCGCGACCT
>NZ_KB903299.1 GCF_000379645.1 Paractinoplanes globisporus DSM 43857 | reverse complement strand
GCTTCGCTGGCGGAGAGTTTGGCGATGGATGCCTTGGCGTGCAGGGTTTTGCGGTCGGTGTCGTTGTCGGCTTCCCAGGCGACCTGGTGGGTGTAGGCGCGGTTGATCGCGATGTCCACGGCCGAGTCCGCGAGCATCGCCTGGATGAGTTGGAAGCTCGCGATGGGTGCGCCGAACTGGTGGCGCTCGACCGCCCAGTCCCGGGCGAGGGATAGGGCTCGTTCCGCGGCGCCGACGGTCCGCGCCGCGATCATCAACCGCTCGTCGGTGAACCATTCTTTGGTCAGTTCATAGCCCTGGCCCACGTCGCCGAGCACGTCCTCGTCGGCCACGAACACGTCGGTGAAGGTGAACTCGGGATGCCCGTTCACGGAGGTGTGCATGAAGTGCGGCACGCGCTTCATCTCGACCCCGGGCGTGTCCTTCTCGACCAGGAAGATGGTGGCCAGCCGGTCCGGGCCCGCGTCGGCCTGCACCAGCAGGAAATCGGCGACGTCCCCGCAGGTGACGAACCACTTCTCGCCGTTGAGAAGCCAGCCGCGGGCCACCCGGGTCGCGGTCGACGTGCCGGAGGACGGATCCGAGCCGGCGCCCGGCTCGGTGACCGCGAAAGCGTCAAACCGTTCGCCACGCAGAATGGGCAGAAGGTATTTCTCGCGCTGTGCGGGCGTGCCGTAGGCCAGCACGTTCGAGGGTCGCCACGGGATGTCCCACAGGCAGTTCGTCGCCTTGCCGAACTCCTCCTCGACGATCACCTGGTCGAGCAGGGAGAGCCCGGCGCCGCCCCACTCCGCCGGCATGTTGATGCCGTAGACGCCGTACTCCATCGCCTTGCGGGTCAGCGCGCGCACGGTCTCGGCCGGCAGCGGCCCGCCCGCCTGTTCCGACTCGTCCTCGTACTCCATGAGCAGCGCGGTGTACTCCGCGGCCCGCCGCTTCAGATCCAGTTGGTCGGGTGAATAGGAGAAATCCACGGTGCTCCTCAGAGAATCACGCGGGCGTCGAGGGCGATTGGCCCCTCCGGCCCGGCCAGCAGGGGATTGACCTCGATCTCGACAATCTCGGGATGCGCCGCCGCCACCTCGGCCAGCGCCGCGACCGTTTCCGCCACGGCCGCGATGTTCACCGGCGGACGATTGCGAACGCCGTGCAGCAGCGCGGACGAACGCAGCTCGCCGAGCAACTCGCGGGCCCGCCCGGCATCGATCGGGGCCAGAGCGAACGCCACGTCCCGCAGCACCTCGGCGTGGACACCGCCCAGCCCCACCATGACGATGGGCCCGAACCGCGGATCCCGCTTCACGCCCGCGATGAGCTCAACGCTGTCCGACGGTTTGACCATTCGCTCAACGGAATAGGCCATCTCGCCAAGTCGCGCGCGCATCTCACGAAAGGCGGCAACCAGTTCGCCGGGGTCGTTCAGCCCGAGCGCGACGCCGCCGGCATCCGTCTTGTGCAACAAACCAACTGCCTTCAACGCGTACGGCGGAGCCAGCAAGCCCGCCGCCGCGAGCACTCCGGCCTCGTCGCGTACCTCCCGCGCCTCCGGAAAAGCGACGCCGGCCCTAGCGAGCAGCTCCCGCGCCGCGAAGTAGCCGGCGTCGACGATCGCCGCTTGCGGCGGCGGAAGCGAGGCGATCGCACGCACCCGCCGCCCGCCGGTCACCGCGGCCAGCGCCCGAGCGGCATCCTCCACTGCCCCAAACACCGGAATCCCGGCCGCGGTCAGCACCCGGCACGACGGCGAGTCCGGATACATCGACTGCACCACAACGGGCGTGCTCTCACCCGCAACCGCCGCCGCGAAGCGTTCCGCCGCCGCCACCTCCAGCCGCCCAAGCGTCGCGTCGCCGAGCCCAGCCCCGGCGTCGGCGCCGTCCAAGACCGACGCCCCGCCCGACGGGAAAGCCGCGCCGGAGGGGGAGGTCGTGCCGGAGGGGGAGGCCGCGTCGGAAGGGGAGGCGCCCGACGTGGGCGCCGCGCCGGTGGGAGAGGCCGCGTCGGAAGGGGAGGCCGCGTCCGGCGCGGCGGCCGCGGAGTAGCCGCCGAAGAAGCCGGTCATCAGAACCGCGTCGACCTCGGGGGCGCCGATGAGCGACTCCACAATGGCCGGATAGGACGCCGGATCCTGTTCGCCCATGCCGGCCAGGTCGACCGGGTTGCCGACGGCGGAGGGGCCCCACAGCAGGTCGCGCAGATCGGACTGCAGCGGGCCGGACAGTTCGGGCACGGTCAGCCCGACCGCCTCGGCGACGTCGGCTGCGATCGAGCCGTGGCCGCCGCCGTCGGTGAGCACGGCTGTGCGGCGGCCGGTGGCGCGGCGCGGGCCGGACAGCGCCTCCAGCAGGACGGTCAGCTCCCGTGGGGTTGCGGCCTGGTGGATGCCGGCGTCCCGGCACGCGGCCGCGACCACGTCGGCCGGACTGGTCAGGGCGCCCGTGTGGGAGGCGGCGCTGCGCGCCGAAGCCGCACCGCGACCGGCCGCCAGCAGCACGACCGGCTTGCTCGTCGCGGCGGCCGCCGACGCGAACGCCCGGCCGTCCGCGAAGTCCTCCGCGTAGACGGCGATCGCCCGGGTGGCCTCGTGTTCGGCGCAGGACGTCAGGAGGTCGACCAGGGTGACATCGGCCTGATTTCCATACGATATGAACCGGCTGATGCCCAGACCTTTCGCCGAAAGCCGGAGGCCGAGCTCGAGCGCCAGATTGCCGCTCTGGCTGAGGAACGCGACGCTGCCTGGGGCGAAGGCGTCGGAGGAGAGGTAGACCTCGGTGGTGTTGTCGACCAGGCCGAGGCAGTTAGGTCCTACCAACGCGGCCCCGGCCGACCGGACCCGCTCGGCGATGGCGCGCTGCCGGGCCTCGCCGTCGGCGCCGGTCTCGGCGAAGCCCGCGGTGATCCCGACGATGGCCCGGGCGCCCTGGGCGAGGGCGTCGTCGACCGCGTCCTCGAAGAACCGCTCGGGAACCGCGACCACCACCAGGTCGACCGGCTCGCCGACCTCGGCCAGTTTCCGCGCGGCGGGCCGGCCGAGGACCGTGCCGCCGCGTTTGTTGATCAGATGGACCGGCCGGCGAGCGCCGGCCCGCAGCGCCTGCCGGGCGACGGCATGGCCCCACTTCGCCGGGTCGTCCGAGGCGCCGATGATCGCGACGGCGGCCGGGTCGAACAGCGCCGACAGGTCCCTCATGAGCGCAGCGCCTGAGCCGGGCAGGCCTCGATCGCGGCGCGGGCAGCCCGGTCGTCCTCGGGGGAGGACGGCGGGCGGGTGATCGCGGCGTAGCCCCACTCGTCCAGGTCGACCAGCTCGGGCGCCTTCTCGTGGCACAGGCCGTATCCCTGGCAGCGGGTGGAATCAAGCAGCAGCTTCATGCGCGGACTCCTTCGATGGCGTGCTGGTCGAGGTCGCGGGCTGGTCGGGGTGGCGGGCTGGTCGGGGTGGTGTGCTGGTCGAGGTGGCGGGCAGGTTGAGGTGGCGCGCTGGTGGAGGTGGTGTGCTGGTCGAGGCGGCGGGCAGGTTGAGGCGGCGCGCTGGTCGAGGTGGCGTGCAGGTCGACGGGAAGGCGGCAGGCCTCGCAGCCCGGGATCAGATGTCGGCGCACGACCGCGGGGAAGACGGTGAGCAAGGACGTGGCCAGCCGGGCGGCAGCGTCGGGCAGGCCGCATGCGCCGCGGCCGGGCAGGCGCGAGGCCCGGGTGGCCAGGAGGTCCAGGTCGGCCGCCGTCGCTGTGCCGGCGCGCAGGGCGGCGACCGTGGCGGACAGGGCATCGGTGCCGCGGATGCAGGCGCCGCACTGCTGGGCGCTCTGGCCGGCCAGGTAGTCGAGCGCAGCGGCGGCCACCGCCACCGGGCAGTCGTCCGGTCCGAGCACGCGGAACGCGCCGCAGCCCAGGGCGCTTCCGGCGGCCGCGAGCCCGTCGTGCGACACCTCGACATCCAGCGTGGTCAGGAAGCCGCCGAAAAGGCCGCCGGCGAGCACACCCCGGACGGGATCGGGGGTGTGCGCCTCGGTCAGCGCACGCAGCGTGGTGCCGGGGTGGACCTCGTGGAGGGTCGCCGGACGCCCGCCGCCGGTCAGCGTGGCGAGCAGCGGCGGGTCGCTCTCGCCGGCGGCGCGCCGGGCCAGCCGGGCCAGCGACTCGACGTTGAGCACGAGGACGCCCTGTTCGTAGGGGCGCGGCGGCTTGGCCAGCGGCAGCGCGGGGCCGCCGTCCAGCACCCGGACGATCGAGGTCTCCTCGCCGGCGACGTAGCGTGGGGCGACCCGGATGATCTCGACCGTGGGTGGGGCTAACCGTATTACCGATTGTTCCGCGGCCTGGTCAGAGAAATAGACCACCGATCGGTCTGCCTCGATGGCCACGGCGGCCAGACGCAGGCCCTCCAGCACCAGCTCCGGGCGCTCGCGCAGGAGCCAGCGGTCCTTCAGGGAACCGGGCTCGCCCTCTTCGCCGTTGGCCACGACGGTTCGGGGTGCGGCGGCTCGGCGTACGGAAGCGAGCTTTGTCGCGGTCGGGAAGCCGGCGCCGCCACGCCCGCGCAACCCGGCGGCCAGCTCGATGATCTCCGAAGGCGAGGGGGTCATCGTGACTCCAGGCGCGACAGGGCGGTGTCGAGGGCGGCGCGCTGGCCGGCGGCCAGTTCGTAGCCGGGGCCGGGGAGTCCGATGAGCATGCGGTGGTGATGGCTCACGACCTCGGCTACCTCGTGGGCGGTGCGCGGATCACCCGGCGACTTGCCGTCGGCGACGGCGACGACCAGGTCGGTGAGCTCCCCGAGATAGCGCAGCCAGCGTCGTGAGGTGCCGTGCAGGATGAGCTGCTCGATCCGGCGGCGCTCGGCGCGCTCGAGGTCGGCCTGCGCGGCCTGCGAAGCGTCCCCGGCCCGCGAGGCCCGCGCGGCGTCCGAGGCCTGCGAGGCGTCCGCGGCCCGCGAGGCCTCCGAGGTCCCCAGAGCCGCCGCATGGCGGAGCCGGGCCACCTGACCGGGCAGCAAGCGCTCAGGGTCGGGGGTGAGCCCGAGCCAGGCCAGGCGACGGTTGCCACCGCTGAGAGCGCGCATGGCCAGAAGCTAACTAACTAATCAGTCAGCGCGCAAGAGCCAGATTTTCCGACTGTCAACCTCGGAAGCTGTGGCTCTTGACACATCGCCCTCATGATGGCTAACTAACCAATCAGTCAGCACGAATGAGGTGACTCATGCAGCCCCCCGCACCGGCCCTGCATCCCCGGTACTACACCGGACAGGACGTGTACGAGCAGGAGCAGGCCGCCGTCTTCGACCGGTCCTGGCAGCTCGTCTGCCACGAGTCGGAGCTCTCGCGGCCCGGCGATCGCCTGGTCGCCACCGTGGGCCGCTACGAGGTCATCGTGGCCCGCACCGAGGACGGCTCGCTGGCCGCCCACCGCAACGTGTGCCGGCACCGCGCCGCGCGGCTGGTCGACAGCCCGGGCAACGCCGCCGCGTTCCGCTGCCCCTACCACGGCTGGACGTACCGGCTCGACGGCACGCTCGTCGGCGCCCCGGAGAACCGGCAGTTCGCGTGCCTCGACAAGGCCAAGCTGGGCCTGCTGCCGGCCAAGGCCGACACCTTCCTCGGGTTCGTCTTCGTCAGCCTCGACCTGGACGCCGTGCCGCTCGGCGAGCAGGCGCCCGAGATCGAGACGCGGTTCGGCCGCTACTTCAGCCCGGGTCTCCACCCGATCACCAGGTACCGCATCCACCAGGTCGCCGAGGCAGAGGTGCAGCACGCCAACTGGAAGGTCGCGGCCGACAACTACCTCGAGGGCTACCACGTCCCGGTCGCCCACCCGGCCCTGATGCGGCTGCTCGACTACAAGCGCTACTCGGTCGAGGTGGACAAGGCGTACGCGCTGTTCGAGGCGCCGCTGCGCGACCAGCCGTCGGCCAACTGGACCGAACGGTTGTACCAATGGACCGTCAGCCGGATGCCTGGTCTGACCCCCGACGACGACGGCGTCTGGCGCTATCTGTTCCTTTACCCCAACACGATGCTCGAGATGTATCCCGACATGGTGCTGGCCTGGACCATCGTGCCGCGCGCGGTGGACCGGGTGGCCGTGCCGGGCGCCTGTTACGGCCGGGCCGGGCAGGGCCTGCGGACCCGCATCGCGCAACGGCTCAACATCCGGATCGGCGACATCACCAACGACGAGGACCGCGAGCTGGTCGCCCGGGTCCAGACCGGCCTGGCCACCCCCGGCTACGAAATGGGTCCACTGTCGGCCCGGGAGGGCGCCGTGGCGTGGTTCGCCGACCGGATACGGTCCGATCTCGCCCTGCCCACCGAGCCCGAAGGTGACCAGAAATGATCGATGCCGCGCAGACCCGCACCACCATTCTCGTCGCCGCCTGCGAGACGATCGCCGAGCTGGGGTTCGAGAAGGTACGGATGCGCAACGTCGCCGAACGGGCCGGCGTCTCGACCGCGCTCCTGCACTACCACTTCGAAAACCGCGAGAAGCTGTTCCACGAGGCGCTGCGCTACACCTTCGAGACCGTGGGCCGCGAGGAGTACGAGGCGCCGGCCCCGGCCGAGAACCCGCACGCCTGGCGGCTGGCCCGGATCATCGACAGCAGCCTGCCGATGGACGAGGACACCCGGCGCGACGGCCTGCTCTGGCAGGAGCTGTGGCTGCGCGCGGCCCGCGACAAGGAGTCCCGCGAGTTCACCCACTGGCTGTACGCGGAGCTGCGCGACTGGATCGGCGGCGTGATCGCCGAGGGCGTCGCGGCCGGGAGCTTCGGCCCCTGCGACCCGCGCCGGGTCGCCGACCTCGTCCTGGTTCTCACCGACGGTTACTCCGTCCACCTGGCCTTCGGTGACCCGGCCTTCGATCTGCAGGCCGCCGAGACCACCATCTGGCGCCTGGTCAGCGCCGAGCTCGGCCTTACCGTCCCGTTCCCCCGGAGGCATCCCGATGGATCGTCGTGATCTTTTGAAACTCGCCGGCCTGCTCGGCGGCGCCACCGCTCTCGGCGGCTGCGGCTTCGCCCAGACCGAGGCGCCGGCCGCCGCCGAGGAGTCGCAGGCCCCGCCGATCGAGATGAAGGTCGACGGCGATCTCGTCTACTTCAACTGGGCCGACTACATCGACCCGGACGTGAAGGCCGGATTCGCCAAGGAGTACGGCGTGAAGGTCATCGAGTCCAACTTCGACTCGATGGAGAGCATGACCGCCAAGCTCACCGCCGGAAACGCGTACGACGTCATCTTCCCGTCGGACAAGTTCGCCGAGCGGCTGGTCAAGGCGGGCAAGCTGCGCGCGATCGACCACGCGCAGCTCACGAACTCCGAGAAAGTCTTCGGAACGTATGACTATTTTCAGAACCCTTGGTATGACCAAAACTCCGCGCACACCATCCCGAACACGATGTACAAGACCGGCATCGGCTGGCGCAAGGACAAGCTCGGCGCCAAGCTCACCGGTTCCTGGAACGACCTGTGGGACACCCGGGCCAATGGTAAGAAGTTCCTACTGGATGACCGGGACGAGGTGCTCGGGCTGGCCGCGCTGCGGCTCGGGTACGACATCAACACCGCCAAGCCCGACGAGCTCGACAAGATGGTCGCGCTGATCAAGGACCTGCGCCCGCACCTGCGCGGCTTCTCCAGCGACACCACCCACAACCTGTCCGGCGGCTCGTCCTGGCTGCAGCAGATGTGGAGCGGCGACATCGTCGCGGTGATCGGGCAGGCCGACAAGCCGGAGCTCTACGGCTTCGAGTCGCCGACCGAGGGCGCGCCGACCGGTTCCGACACCTACGCGATCCCCGTCGACGCCAAGCACCCGGGCACGGCGATGCTCTTCATCGACTACATGCTCCGGCCCGAGAACGCGATCAAGAACATCGAGTACATCGGCTACCCGATGCCGATCAAGGGCACCGAGCAGGCGTACGCGAAACTCGTCGAGCCGGTGCCGGAGTCGGTCGTGACCGTCGACGACCTGGCCAAGGCGATCAACTTCCACAACGGGACGGCCGAGGAGACCCAGGCCCGGGACGCCGCGTACACCGAGATCAAGGCGGCCTGAGGTGGTGGCCGTGCTCACCCGGGAGCCGGAGGTGCGCCAGGACCGGCCGACAAAGCGCCGGAGAACCCGGCTCTGGAGCGCGCTGACGCTGCCCGGCACGGTGTGGATGTCGGTCTTCTTCCTCTCCGCGCTGCTGCTCACCGTCGCGCTGTCCTTCGGCACCACCGACGACCTCGGCAATCCGCACTTCGGCAGCACGCTGGCGAACTGGGCCCAGCTAGGCGAGCCCGCGTACGCCAAAGTGATCTTCCGATCGTTCGTCTACGCGGGCCTCGCCTCGGTGATCTGCCTGCTGATCGCCTACCCGGTGGCGTACGTGATCGCCCTGCACGGCGGGCGGTACAAGCACGCGCTGATCGCCGCGATCGTGGTCCCGTTCTTCGCCAACTACCTGGTCCGGATGTACGGCTGGTCCACCGTCCTGGCCGACGACGGCCCGGTGCTGCGGGCCGCCCGGGCACTCGGCGCGCCGCCGTCGCTGACGATCCTCAACACCGGCTTCGGCGTGGTGGCCGGGCTGGTCTACGGGTTCGTGGTGTTCATGATCCTTCCGCTCTACGCGGCGATGGAGCGGATGGACGTCTCGCTGATCGAGGCCGGGCGCGATCTCTACGGCGGGCCGCTGCGCACGTTCCTGTTCGTCACCGTCCCGTCGACCCGGCAGGGCGCGCTCGCCGGGCTGGTCCTGGTGTTCCTGCCGGCCACCGGCGACTTCGTCAGCGCCCAGCTGCTCGGCGGCCCGAACCAGATCATGATCGGCAACCTGATCCAGCAGAAGTTCTTCGACGGGCAGAACTGGCCGCTCGGCTGCGCACTGACCGTGCTCCTGATGGCGCTGCTGGTCGTCGGGCTGTCCGGATATCTGCGGCGGAGCCGGCGCGACGAACAGGAGGCGGTCCGATGAGGCGCGCGTTTTCCAGGCGACGTAAACCCTGGTTCGCCATCGCCGTCACCGTGGCGTTCTTCGGGATGCTGTACCTGCCGATCGTGGTGGTCGCGCTCTTCTCGCTGAACTCGCAGAAGTCGCTGACCGTCTTCAAGGGCTTCAGCCTCCGCTGGTACCGGGCGTTCTTCGCCGACCACGACCTCATCGGCTCGCTCGGCTTCAGCCTGCGCATCTCGGCGGTCGCGATGATCGGCTCGATCGTGCTCGGCGTCGCGCTCGCCCTCGGCATCGTGCGCTCGCGCGGCAAGCTCGGCTCGGCGGCCGGGCTGGTCCTGCTGATTCCCTTGATCACACCCGAGATCGTCACCGGCGTGGCCTCGGCGATGCTCTTCAAGGGCGTCGGGCTGCCGCTGTCGTCCGGCACCGTGATGCTGGCCGAGGTCACCTTCTCCATCTCATACGTCACGGTGATCCTGCGATCGCGGGTCGCGGCGCTCAACCCGGAGGTCGAGGAGGCGGCGATGGATCTCGGCTGCAGCCGTTTCCAGGCCGTCCGGCTGGTCACGCTGCCCGCGCTGCTGCCGGCGATCCTGGCCAGCGCCATCCTGATCTTCGCGATGGTCTTCGACGACTTCGTGCTGGCCTACTTCACCACCGGCGTCACGCCGCAGCCGCTGCCGGTCCGGATCTACTCGGCGATCCGGTTCGGCGTGCAGCCCACCATCAACGCCGTCGGCACCCTCATGCTGATCGGCTCCATCGCCCTGATCGGCCTCGCCCTGCTCGTCCCGCGCCTGTTCGGCCGGCGGGAGAGCCTGAGCCAGCTCCTCTGAAACGGAGTCGTTGTGAGTGAGACCTCCGCCGTCCGGCTGGACGGCATCACCAAGAGCTTCGGCAGCTCGGTCGCGGTCGACGACGTCACGCTGGACATCCGGCCCGGCGAGTTCTTCGCGATGCTGGGCCCGTCCGGCTGCGGCAAGACCACGTCGCTCCGCATGATCGCCGGCTTCGCCGATCCCGACTCCGGTTCGGTGCTGCTCGGGGGCGAGGACGTGACCTACCTGCCGCCGAACAAAAGAAACGTCAACACCGTCTTCCAGTCGTACGCCGTATTCGAGCACCTTTCGGTGGCCGACAACGTCGCGTTCGGCCTCAAGCGCCGTGGCGTCCCTCGCGACGAGCGCCGGGAGCGGGTCGGCAGGATGCTCGACCTCGTCCAGCTCACCGGAATGGCGAACCGGCGGCCGCGCACGCTCTCCGGCGGTCAGCGGCAGCGGGTCGCGCTGGCCCGCGCCCTGGTCAACCGGCCCAAGGTGCTGCTGCTGGACGAGCCCCTCGCCGCCCTCGACCTGAAGCTGCGCCGCCAGATGCAGGTCGAGCTCAAGCAGATCCAGCGCGAGGTCGGTGTCACGTTCGTGTTCGTCACCCACGACCAGGACGAGGCGCTGACCATGTCCGACCGGCTCGCCGTCATGAACGGCGGCCGGGTCGCGCAGGTCGGCACCCCGGAGGACGTGTACGAGCGGCCCGCCGACGCCTTCGTGGCCGGGTTCATCGGCACCTCGAACGTCATGACCGGCACGTACGCCGACGGCCGGCTGACCCTGCCCGGCGGGGTGTCCCTTCCGGTGCCGTCCCGGCTGGGGCTCGCCGCGGGCTCGCGAGTCGGCGCGGCCGTGCGGCCGGAGAAGATCTGGCTGTCCGACTTCGAGGACGGGATGGTCCAGATCCGCGGCACACTGCGCGAGACCGTCTACTCCGGCGCGACGACGACGTACCTGGTGGAGATCGCCCCGGGCGTCCAGCTGTCGGTGCTGGAGCAGAACATCGACCGCTCCCGCCGCGAGGAGCGCTGGACCGGCGGCGAGATCATCGACCTGGCCTGGAAGCCGGAGCACTGCCTGCTGCTTTGCGAGACCGCATGACGTACGACGTGATCGTGCTCGGCGCGGGGCTGGCCGGGCTTTCGTGCGCCCGTGACCTGATGCTCGGCGGCGCCGACGTGCTGGTCGTGGAGGCCCGGGACCGGGTCGGTGGGCGGGTCGACCAGGCCACCTTGCCGGACGGACGGCTCGTGCAGCTGGGCGGCGAGGTCGTGGGGCGCGGCCACACGGCGTACCTCGGTCTGGTCTCGGAATTGGGTTTGTCCCTGGTGCCGAGCTATGTCGCCGAGCCGGGCGAGATCGTCTACTCGACCGCCTCGTCGGTGAGTGCCGGGCGTCCGGGCTGGTTCACGCCGGCCGATGTCGCCTCCGACGAGAAGGTCACCGCCGCGTTCGTCGCGCTGGCGAAGACGGTCGATCCGGACGATCCGTGGTCGCATCCTGACGCCGACCGCCTTGACCGGCTGCCGGTCTCCGCATGGCTGCGCGAGGCGGGCGCGACCGAGGGCGTCGTGCGCCTCTGGGAGATCGGGCAACTGGGGCTGGCCGGCGGGTCGTACGACCGGATCTCCCTGCTGTCGGAGCTGCGCAAGAGCGCGGCGGTGCCGAGCGCCGGGCACTACGAATACGACGACTGGGAGGGGCTGCGGGTGGCGGAGGGCTCGGCCACCGTCGCCCTGCGTCTGGCCGCATCCGTCCAGGTCCGCGCCGGCGCGCCGGTCGCCGCCGTCCGGATCGCGCCCTCCGGCTGCACGGTCACGCTCGCGTCCGGCGAGGAGCTGACGACGTCGGCCGTGGTCAGCGCGCTGCCGGTGGGGCCGCTGCGGGGCGTACACGTGGATGGGGTTTCTTCTGCCCGGTTGTCGTCGCTGCATCGGCAGCGCAACGCCCTCGCCGCCAAGCTGGCCGTCGCGTATCCGCGGCCGTTCTGGCGCGACCTCGGCCGCAACGGGCTGTCGGAGTGCGAGGGCGTGCTCGGCAGCACGTGGCCCCAGAGCGAGGGGGTGCTCTCCGCGCTGATTCCGCCGGAGCGGTACGCCGTGCTGCTCGGCATCCCGCCCCGGCTGCGCATTTCCGAGCTGCTCGCCGAGGTCACGCGGATGTACGGCCCGGCCGAACCGATCGCCGCCTACCTGCGCTTCTGGGGCACCGATCCATGGACGCAGGGGTACGTGACGCAGTGGGCGCCCGGTGACGTCATGGCGGTCGGGCCGCCGCACGGGACGCACGAGCCGCCGTTCTACGTCTGCGGCTCCGACCAGTGGGTCGCCGGCTACATGGAGGGCGCGGTCCGGACCGGCCGGACTGCCGCCCGCGAGGCGCTGCGGCGTGGCTGACCTGCTGAACCACGTGGACGGACGGGACGTGCCCGGCTTCTCCTCGTCGTCGCTGGTGTCCCCGGTGACCGGCCTGGTCCACGGCCGCGCGCCGCTGTCCTCCGCCGCCGACGTCGATCTCGCGTGCCGGGCCGCGGCGCGCGCGTTCCCGGCGTGGTCGCGGACGACGCCTCTCCGCCGCCAGGAGGCGCTGCTGGCGCTGGCCTCGCTGGTCTCGGAACAGGCCGCCTCTCTGGTCGACGCCGAGGTCGGCGACACCGGCAAGCCCGTGAGTCTGTTCACCGCCGACGAGCTGCCGGCCGTCGTCGATCCGCTGCGGTTCTTCGCCGGGGCGGCCCGGACCATGCCCGGCGTGCCGGCGGGGGAGTACACCGACGGCTTCACCTCGATGCTGCGCCGCGAGCCGATCGGCGTCTGCGCGCAGATCGTGCCCTGGAACTACCCGCTGATGATGGCGGTCTGGAAGATCGCCCCGGCGCTGGCGGCCGGCAACACCGTCGTGCTCAAGCCGGCCGAGACGACGCCGTCCTCGGCGGTGCTGCTGGCCCGGATCGCGGCCTCGGTGCTGCCGCCCGGCGTGCTCAACGTGATCTGCGGTGACCGGGACACCGGCCGGGCGCTCGTCGAGCACCCCGTGCCCCGGCTGGTCGCGGTCACCGGCAGCCCGCGCGCGGGCGAGGAGATCGCGCGGTCGGCCGGCCTCAAACGGCTGCATCTCGAACTGGGCGGCAACGCCCCGGCGATCGTGTACGCGGACGCCGACCTCTCGTCGACGGCGGCCGATCTCGCCGCGGCCGGCTTCTACAACGCGGGGCAGGACTGCACCGCACCCAGCCGGGTCCTGGTCGCGCGCGGGATCCACGACGCCTTCGTGGCTTCGCTGGTCAAGGCCGCCGCCTCCGTCGAGTTCGGCCCGCTCAACAATGCCGCCCAGCTCGCGCGCGTGCGCGGGCTGCTGGACCGGCTGCCCCCGCACGCCTGGATCGCCGGCGGCGGCTCGGCCCCGGACGGGCCCGGCTGGTTCCACGAGGCGACCGTGGTGGCCGGCGTCCGGCCGGACGACGAGATCGTCCGCGAGGAGATCTTCGGCCCGGTCATGACGGTGCAGCCGTTCGACAGCGAGGACGAGGCCCTCCACCTGGCCAACGACACCCCGTACGGCCTGGCCGCCAGCGTCTGGACCGACGACCACGAACGTGCGATGCGCGCCGCGCGTGACCTCGGCACCGGCATCGTCTGGATCAACACGCACGCCACCACGGTGTCCGAGATGCCGCACGGCGGCACCGGCCGCTCCGGTTACGGCAGTGACCTGTCGATGGCCGGGCTGCTGGAATACACCCGGCCCAAGCACGTCATGACCCGGCTGGCCGGCGTCCGCCCATAACGGGGCGGTTGCCGGTGTTTTGCCCGGTCACCGGCGGGGTATCCACCAGCATCCACGCCGATGCCGTGGCCGCTTCGAGGGCGGCTCACGGCGGCCGCCCGGACCTCGCGGCCGGTCTTCACCAGCCGCACTCAGAGGAGCCGCGCGATGCCCATGGTCTGGGTCGACACCGCACGCCGGCGCGCGCGAGCACGGCTCGCCGCCGCCCGCAACGACCGCACGCCCCCGCCGTTCACCGCCGGCCCGGAACTGGGCGACGCGGACTCGACGGTGATGCTCGTCGAGCATTCGCCCTCCGTCGACGACGGGCTTCCGCGCGGCGTGCGTACGGCCGGCGCCTGGGCGTGGCGGATCATCCTGTTCATCGCGGCCGCCTACCTGCTCATCCGGGTCGTCAGCCTGCTACGGGTGGTGGTCATCCCGGTCGTCGTCGCCCTGCTGCTGGCCGCGATGTTCGAGCCGGTCGCCGCCGGCCTGCGGAAACGGGGGATGAACCGCTCGCTCGCCGCCGGGCTTGTGCTGGTCACCGGCCTGATCGTGGTGTTCGGCGGCCTCACGCTGATCGTGCAGACCTTCATCTCGCAACTCGACAATCTGAGCGCTCAGGTCTCCGACGGTCTCAAGGAGATGCAGAGCTGGCTGGCGCAGGGCCCGCTGCACGTCTCGCAGGCCCAGCTCAGCGACGTCCTGGAGCGTCTGCAGAAATCGATCACCGACAACCAGGGCGCGCTCACCTCCGGCGCGCTGAGCACCGCCACCACCCTCGGCGAGGTCCTGGCCGGCTTCTTCCTGGTGCTGTTCACGCTCTTCTTCTACCTGCGCGACGGCGGTCAGATCTGGACCTTCCTCTGCCGGCTGCTCCCGCGCAAGGCCCGCATCCCGGCCGCCCGGGCCGGGTACTACTCCTGGCACACCCTGGTCTCCTACGTGCGCGCCACCGTCCTGGTCGCCTTCGTCGACGCCGTCGGGATCGGCATCGGCCTGGCGATCCTGCGCGTCCCGCTCGCGCTGCCGCTGGCGGCGCTGGTGTTCCTCGGCGCCTTCATCCCGGTCGTCGGCGCCACCCTCAGCGGCGCGGTCGCCGTCCTCGTCGCCCTCGTCACCGTCGGCCCGGTGAAGGCGCTCATCGTCCTCGGTGTCGTCATCGCCGTTCAGCAGCTGGAGGGCCACGTCCTCCAGCCGTTGATCATGGGACGTGCGGTGGCGCTGCACCCCCTGGCGGTCATCCTCGCCATCGCCGTCGGCGTCCTCGCCGCCGGCATCGTCGGGGGCCTGGTCGCCGTACCGCTGCTGGCGGTGGTCAACACCGCCGTCCGCTACCTGGTCAGTCATCCGGGCGGGGAACCCACCCCGGACCGGGAGCCGCCGGGCACCGAGAGCACCGACGACGACCAGGACAGCGTGGCGACCGGCGCGAGCACCGCCCCGGAGATGGACCTACGACAAACACCATCGGCCCCGCCCGGACCGCGCCGGCCCGATCCGGCCAGCACGACCTAGACGGCAAGGACGCATCATGGACATCGACGCCCTGACCCACCCCACCGACACGCAGACCGCCGCTAGGGCGCTGGCCGACGCGGCCGCGACGGCCGGATACGCCCCGTCGATCCGCAACACCCAGCCGTGGCGGTGGCGCCTCACGGGCAGCACGCTCGACCTGCATCTGGTTCGCAGCCGGGTTCTCGGCAGCTCCGACCCCGACGCGCGGCTGGCCACGCTGAGCTGCGGGGTCGCCCTGCACCACGCCCGCGTGGCGATGGCCGCGCAAGGCTGGCAGATCGCCGTGACCCGGATGCTCCAGGGCGCCGACCGTGATCTGCTGGCCCGGCTGCACGTCCACCGGAGGGCGCCGGCCGATCCCGCTTCGGCCACGCTCCTGCGCATGATCCCGTCGCGGCACACCGAGCGGCGCCGGGTCGCCGAGACACCGGTCGGCCCGGCGGCCCTGGCGGCGATCACCACCGCGGTCGAGGCAGAGGACACCCGGCTGCACCGCATGCTTCCCGGGCAACTCCTCGAGCTGGCCACTGCCGCCGCCGAGGTCGAACGCGGCCCGGCCGCGGACACCGCCTGGCAGGCCGAGCTCACTTACTGGACGGGCCCGGCCGAGCCGGCCCGGTCCGGCAACCCGGGCGACTTCCCGATCACCGCCCGGCGGGATCGGGCCGCCACGTTCGTCGTGCTGCACGGCCGGGCCGATGAACCGCTCGACTGGCTCCGGGCCGGCGAAGCGCTCTCCGCCGGCTGGCTCACCGCCACCGCGTACGGCGTCTCGGTCCTGCCGCACAGCGCCCCGATCGAGATCGGCGCCACCCGGCAGGCCCTGCGAGCGATGATCGCCGGCGCCGGCTTTCCCTACCTTGTGCTGCGGCTCGGGACGGCCGACCCGGGCGACGCCGACCCGCCGCGTGTTCCGCTCCTACCGGCCGTCCAGATCATCGAGCACTACTGACCCACGGCGCTGGAGGGTCGAGATGAGGGCGAGGGTGGACTCCGCCCCCTGGTTCAGGTTGGGTCCCTGCAGCGTCAGCCCGTCGTAGCCGCCGCCCGTCCCCGGGTCCCACATGACGGCGTCGACGTCGTTGTCGCCGAGGAACCAGGCGACGCAAAGCTGCACTCCCCGCCGCCAATGGTGGTCACCGGTGACGGTGGCGGCCGTGGCGCAGGCGTCGGCCAGGGTGGCCACCTCGATCGGCTGCTGATCGTGCCGCAGCCGGGGCCCGCCCCGTTGCCAGCCCGCCGACGGCAGGACCGACAGGTGGCCGTCGCTGATCTGAATGTCCAGCAGCCACCGGAGCATCCGCAGACCGGCGGTGCGGATCGCCGGTTGGCCGAGGAGGTCGCCGGCGACGATGACGGCCTCGGCGAGGACGGCGTTGGCGTAGGTCAGCCGGTCGTGCGGCCACGGCCAGCGCGGGTCGGATCCGGGATCGCCGATGGCCGCGAAGGCGTCGGACAGCAGACCGGCGGCCGGCTCGTGACCGGGATCGGCACGGAGCAGTTCGGCCGCGCCGAGCGCGGCGAACGCCATCGCCCGCGGATCGGCGGACCGGCAGGACGCCCCGCGGACGAAGGCCAGGTCGGCCTCCTCGCGGATCCAGGACGCCGGGCTCCGGGCGGCGGCCGTCCCCAGGCCCCAGAGAGCTCGTCCCCACCAGTCGCCGAGACCGGGCTGGTCGGTCCAGCTCCGATTGAATCCGAGCCGGTTGTGGAAGGCGCCCTGGCCGTCCTGCGCGTGGGTGAGGAAGGCCAGATAGGTCTCCGCGAGCCGCAGAACCTCCGGCGACGGGTCGGTCTCGCGGCTGGTGACGACGAGGCCGCGAGCGACGTCGTCGGTGCAGTAGCCGTGCTCGCGGCGGGGTGTGGCATGCCGGGCGTGTTCGAGCAGCCCGGTGTCGTCGGTGAGCCGTACGAGGTGGGTGAAGGTGTGGGCCGGAACGGCCCGGACGGGGGCCGATGCGGCGATGGTCGTCCTGGTGGTGGTCACTTCCAGGCCCCGGCGACCGGCCGGGCCTCGGCGACCAGTGTCTCGGCGAGCGCGCGGTACCGCTCGGCGACGGCGGGCCACCGCGGCGTGGGCTTCGCGGCACCGCCGCGTTCGCGCAGGGTGGCGGCGAGGCCGCGGGTGGTCAGGATGCGCCGGACGGCGGTCGCGAGGGCGGCCGGGTTCCGGTGCGGCACGAGCAGGCCGGGTCCGTCGGTGAGCAGCTCCACGGCGTGCGGGAAGGTGGTCGCGACGACCGGGATCCGGGCCGCCACCGCCTCGACCAGGACGCCGGAGGTGACCTGCTCGGTGGAGTCGTACGGCAGCACCACGACGTCGGCGGAGCGGATGAGCTCCCCGAGCGCGAGGTCGTCGAGGTATTCCGACCGGTAGGTCACCCGGTGCGCGACGCCGAGGGTCGCGCCGAGCCGGTGCAGACTCGCCCGGTACGCCTCGCCGTGTTGCTCGATCACCTTGGGGTGTGTCCGGCCGGCGACGGTGTAGACGGGTGGGAGCTTGAGCTTCTGCAGGGGCGCGAGGGCACGCAGCGCCCATTCGATGCCCTTGCCGGGCCCGAGCAGACCCCAGGTGAGCAGGTGCGGCTGGGGGTTCGGCCGGATCGGCGCCCCGGTGAAGCCGGAGGCGCCGTGCGGGATCACGGAGACCTTCGCGGCGTCGACGACATAGCCGAGCAGGAGCCGGTCGCGCGCGGCCGCGGTGATGGTGACGACCGCGCCGGCCGCGGCGACGATCTGTTCCAGCAGCGACTTCTGCGAGGGGGAGGGGTGGGTGAGCACGGTGTGCAGGACGACGAGGCTCGGCACGGTCAGACGGTGCAGCAGGGACAGAACCTCTCCGCCGTCGCGGCCGGGGTAGATGCCGTACTCGTGCTGGACGATGGCCACGTCGTAGGTGTTCAGCACCTCGGCGCTGTCGCGCCAGCCGACCGGCGTCGTGGCCGACCAGGTGTGCACCACGCCCGGCTCCGGCGTCGGATCGTCGCCGCTCGCGGTGACGCGGACGACACCGCCCGCGGCGCCGGCCTCGCCGAGATGGGCGGCGAGCGCGGAGTTGAAGGTCGCCAGCCCGCATCGGGTGGGCGGGTGAGTGCTGAGGAATCCGAATCTGATCGTCATGTGCCGTGCCTTCCGGTCATCGGCCGGCCGCGGGGTGAAGCGTCGGCAGACCTCACGCGGTTACGGCGTCGACCTGCCGGCGTGTGTGGCAGGCGAACGGGCCGGCGCCTCGATGGCCCGGCCGTGCGGAGAGCGCATTCGTGCGGGGAGCGGGGCTCAGTCCCCGTGCCTCCCGATGAGCCGCTCGTAGACGGCCACGTAGTCGGCGACCATCCGGCCCGCGCCGAAGCGCTGGCCGGCGTGCGCCCGGCAACCGGCCCGGTCGATCGCCCCGAGCGCGCCCACCGCCGCGACGGCTTGATCGACGTCGCGCACGAGGTAGCCCGTGACGCCCTCGTCGACGACCTCCGGCATGGAGCCGCGCTCGTAGGCGATGACCGGCGTGCCGCAGATCATCGATTCCACGACCGACAGACCGAACGGCTCGTCGAAGTCGATCGGATGCAGCAGGGCCGCCGCCCGGCCGAGGATCTCGCCGCGGCGTTGCGGTCCGACCGCACCGAGGAACACGACGCGGTCGCCGTCGATGTGCGGCGCGACCCGCTCGGTGAAGTACCGCTCGTCCTGCACGATGCCACAGATCGTGAGGGTCCGCCCGGCCCGCCGGGCGATCTCGATCGCCGTGTGGGTGCCCTTGTCCGGGTGGATCCGGCCGAAGCTGACCAGCCCCGGGCCTCCGGCCGGGTCGAACGGCAGCCCGTCGACGTCCACACCGTGGTGCACCGTCGCGACATAGTCGAGGTCCGGGCTGCGGTCGGCGTCCGAGATCGACACGAACGACGAACGGCTCGCTCGATAGGCGGGCAGGATCTTCGGGCTCGAGAAGCCGTGCACGGTCGTGACCAGCGGCGCGTGGCAGTGGTCGGCGAAGGCGATCGGCAGCCAGTCGAGGTGGTTGTGGACGATGTCGAAGTCGCCCGACCGGGCCAGGGCGTGCGAGACGTGCATCGCCTCGGCGATCCGGCCGTCCGTCGACGGGTCGTCCGCATACCCGCGCGGGCACACCCCGTCGAGCTCGGCCGCGGTGACCGAATCCAGGGTGGCGAAAAGCGTCACATCCACCCCGGCCGCCACGAGTCCTTCCGCGAGCAGACCCGTCACCTGCTCCCAGGGCCCGTAGTCACGCGGCGGAGTCCGCCATGCCACCGGCCCCAGGAGGCCGACTCTCACGGGGAGGTGTGCTCGGCCAGCTCGGCCAGATCGAGGTGGAGGGTGGCCAGCAGACCGCCGTGCTGGGTGGAGTCGATGCGATCGGGCAGTTCACGGTCGACGAACTCGGCCCGGGCGTGCTGGCCGCGTTGTCGGAGAACAGCGAGAATCGCATCCTTTGAGATGATCATTGTCCGCTCTCTTGGGTTGGCCCGCCGCGGCGGACTGCAGCCACCGGGGTCTGGAGCGGCAGTTGTCACTGTACGCCTGCGTCCGCAGGGGGTGAGCCGGAGACGGCCGACCGTCCCGGGAGATCACACGGATGTCGCGGATCTGCAACCATGGACGATCGGCCGCCGCCTAGCCCGGCGATTCTCTGGGGAAGGGCCGGGCCGTACTGTCAGAGCGGGCGGATGTTCTCCGCCTGAAGCCCCTTCGCACCCTGGGTGACATCGAACTCCACCCGCTGGTTCTCCTCGAGGGTGCGATATCCCGAGGTGACGATCGCGGAGAAGTGCGCGAACACGTCCTTGCCGCCGTCGTCCTGCGTGATGAAGCCGAATCCCTTGTCACCGTTGAACCACTTGACGGTACCCGTGGCCATGATTTCTCCCTGCCGATCGATGAGGTTCGCACCTTACGAACCCCGCGTCGCCGCGTTGATCGCCCCGGAGATACGACGAAATAAAAAAGCCTGCCGGGGCACCAGATAAACCCAGCAGGCGTCAAAAACGTCTTAGGAAAATCAAAACTGCAACCCCACGACCGTACCGCAGCGGCAAGCCAAAAGCGAACCGGCCACTCCGACGTTCGGACGACTCCGGTCGCGAAACCGGACCGGGTTCTTCCCGGCTCAGCCTCGCCGGGTCCAGGTGGCCAGCAGGTCCAGTGCGTGCCGCGACGGCGACGACGGCGCGGCGAGGAAGACAATCAGCAGCTGGTCCGGGTCGCCGGGGAAGGTCATCGCCTCGGTCTCCAGCACCAGTTCGCCGACGAGCGGATGGTGCAGCGTCTTGCTCCCGGAGCTGAACTCGACCACCTTCTGGTCGGCCCACCACCGGGAGAAGTCCTTACTCTTCACGGACAATTCACCGACCAGCGCGGTCGTCTTCGGGTCGTCGGGATGGCGGGCGGCGTCCATCCGCAGCGTCCCGACGATGTCGGAGGCGACCTGTTCCCAGTCGTCGCCGAACAGCGATCTCGCCCCCTCGTCGAGGACCAGCCAGCGGGCGGCGTTGCGATCGCGGGCCGGCATGGCCCGGAAATCCGCCAGCACGAGCCGGGCCAGGTGGTTGGCCGCGAGCACATCCGTGCGCCGTCCCAGCACGAAGGCCGGCGTGTCGCCCAGCTGCTCGATCAGGGCGAGCAGGCCGGGCCGTACGGACTGGGGCTTGGTTGTGGTGTGCCGCCGGGAGGGCGGCGAGTGCCGGGCGACGGCATGCAGGTACGCACGCTCGGCCGGGTCGAGTCGCAGGGCCGAGGCGATCGCGTCGAGCACCGCCTCCGACGGGGTGATCGGCCGGCCCTGCTCGAGCCGCGTGTAGTAGTCGACGCTGACGCCGGCCAGCGAGGCGAGTTCCTCGCGGCGCAGCCCGGGAACCCGCCGCCCGGCCGGCGACCGCAGGCCCACGGACTCCGGGGTCATCGCGGCCCGCCGCGCGCGCAGGAACTCGCTCAGCTCGTCGTTGTGCGCCATCGCTCCATGGTGCCCTTCGGCAAACCGCCGAACCGTTCGCCTGGGTAGCCCTCGGAGGGCCATTCTCGGCCCCTTGGGCGCTCCCGCCGCGTGGATTGATGGAGTGACACCACGAGTTGCAAGGAGTCATCCCATGTCAGAGAACTGGCTGATCACCGGCGCCACCTCCGGGTTCGGCAAGCTTGTCGCGGAGCGCGCGCTGACCCGAGGCGCACACGTGATCGCCGTGGGCCGCCGCGGGGAACTGCTGGCCGAGCTGGCCGCGGAGTCGCCGGCCGGCGCCCGGGTCACGCCGATCAAGCTGGACATCACCGCGCCCGGCGCGCAGGAGACGCTGAGCACCGCGATCGCCGCCGCGGGCGGACTGGACGTGCTGGTCAACAACGCCGGCTACGGCCTGTTCGGGCCGGTCGAGCAGATCAGCGACGCCCAGGCCCGCGCGCTGTTCGACACCAACGTCCTGGCCAACCTGGCCGTCCTGCGAGCCGCCCTGCCCGCCCTGCGCGCGTCGAAAGGGCGCATCGTGCAGGTCTCGTCCCTGAACGGTCAGTTCGCGTGGGCGTCGTCCGGTCTCTACTCGGCGTCGAAGGGGGCGGTCGAGCTGCTCAGCGAGGCGCTGGCCCAGGAACTGGCCCCGGCCGGGGTCCGGGTCACGATCGTCGAGCCCGGCCTGTTCGCCACCGAGTTCGCCACCGCGCTGCACGTGGTCGCGCCCGCGGAGGCGTACGCCCCGACGGTCGGGAAGTTCCTCCGCGACTTCTCGCAGCTCCCGCCGTCGGCGTTCGGCGACGCCGCGCGGGTGGCCGACGCGATCCTCGCGGCGGTGACCATGGCGGAGCCGCCGCTGCGCCTGGCGGTGGGCGCCGACGCGGTCGCGGCCATCCGGGCGTCGCTGCAGGCCCGCCTGTCCGAGCTGGACAAGTGGGAGGCAGCCGCCTGACATGCGCCGCGCCGTCGCTCAGCGCCGGGTCAGTTGCGTCACCTCGCGTAGTCGCCCGTCCGGGGCCAGCCGCCCGAACATGAAGATCTCGGTGTCGATCACCTCGCCCTTGCGCATGACCGCGGTCAGCACGTAGCGCGCCGCGACCACGTCGCCGGTGGTGGCCACGTCCCGGACGGCGACCCGCACCTCGGCGGCACGCTTGCGCCCCGACGCGACATGAGCGATCAGCCGCTCGCGGTCCAGCGGGGTGCCGTCGTTGTGCAGGACGAAGCCCGGGGCGTGGTAGCGGTCGAAGACCACGGCCGGATCCTCCTCGCCGAAGGTGACCTCCCACGGGTAGCGCCGCAGATAGGCGGCGAGATCGGTGCCCGGCAGACCGGTCATGGCTTCCCCCTCTAGCTCTGACACTCGTGTCAAAGATAACGACCTCGGCTAGCCTTGACAACCATGTCTGACTTACCGGGCCGGCAACGGCGCCCGCGCGCCGACGGGGAGCGCAGCCGGGCCGCCGTCCTGACCGCGGCGATCGACCTGCTCGCCCGGCGCCCACAGGCAAACATGGCCGAGATCGCCGCGGCCGCGGGTGTGGCCCGCCAGACCGTGTACGCGCACTACCCGTCGCGGGACACGCTCGTCTCCGCGATTCTCGAGCACGTCACCGGCGAGACGATTGCCGTCTTCGATCGGCTCGACATCGGCGGCCTGGCGCCGCCGGACGCCCTCGGCCGCTGGGTCGACGCCTCCTGGCAGGTGCTGGCCCGCTACCCGATCCTGCTGACCGAGGCCGTGAGCCGGCCCCCCGCCGCCGACGAACCGGGCCGCCATCAGCCCATCACCGGGCTCCTGGTCCGGATTCTCGAGCGCGGCCGAGCCGACGGCCAGTTCGACGACGGCCGGCCGCTCAGCTGGCAGATCGCGGCGATCGTCGCTCTCGGACACGCCGCCGCGCAGGAGGTGGCCGCCGCCCGGATGTCCCTGGACGAGGCCGGGGAGGCTTTCCGGGAGGGCGTCCTCCGCCTGACTACGGGAGCCTGATGCTCTGGGCGTGGTGGAAGAAATCGTCCGGGTCGTACCGCTGCTTGATCTGTTGCAGGCGTGGATAGTTGGCGCCGTAGTAGGCGCTCGGCCAGTCCTCCAGCGAACTGTCGGCGTAGTTCTGGTACACCTCGCCGGTCAGGTGCGGCCGCAGCGCATCGGCCAGATCATCGGCCCAGGCCATGTTGGCGGCGGTTTCCGCGTCCTCCTGCCACAGCGAGATCACCGACACGTAGTGCAGCGCCGACCGATGGACGAACGCCGTCGCATCGGGCCGCACCCGCGCGACGGCGCCACCGGCCAGAAGATCAAAGCGAATCATCGAGTACGCGGAGGGCACGCGCGCGAACCGTTCGAGCATGATGTCGATCGCGGCGTCGTCGAGCCCCCGGTCCTGGAAGTAGCCGCCGCGCCAGCGGGACTGCAGGCCGTACGGGATCTCCTCGCCCAGGGCATGCATCATGTCGAGGTAGGACATCTCGCCGAACGTGTCCATCGACGGCTTGCCGAACGAGCGGACCGGCGCGAGGGCCGTCGCCGCCTCGCCGACCGGCCCGATGTACAGCCCGTACATCGAGATCTCGGGGGAGGGATCGGCACTGAGCAGCAGGCACAGCGCCAGCCGCTCGTCGTCGCGGTCGGCGTACAGGTCACGGTAGAACCGGAGGACCGACGAAGCCTGGTCGATCGGCCAGCTGATGAAGCCGCCGACCATGGTCGCCAGCACCTTGTCGAGCCGGTAGCGCAGGTTGGTCACCACGCCGAGGCCCGCCCCGCCGGCGCCACGCAGCGCCCACAGCAGATCGGGGTGCTCGTCCTCGGTGACCCGCAGCACCCGGCCGCCGGCGTCGACGAACTCGGCCTCCGCGATGTGGTCGCAGCCGAGCCCGAACGCCCGGCTGAGCAGGCCGTACCCGCCGCCGAGACTGAATCCCGCGTTGCTGACCGTCGGGCACTCCCCGCCGGGCGCGGCCAGGCCCGCGGCGTACGTGACCCGGTCGATCTCACGCCACCCGGCGCCCGCGCCCGCGGTGACCACGGCGGCCTCGCGGTCGAGGGCCACCGTCCGCAGCCCGCCGAGGTCGATCACCACGCCGCCGTCGACAAGCGACAGTCCACTCGCGTGATGGCCGCCCCCGCGCACCGCCACCGGCAGCCCCGCCTCGCGGGCGAAGCGCATCGCGGTCACCACGTCCTGGCTGTCCGCACAGCGGCACAGCACCGCCGGCCGCGTACGGATCCGGGTGTTGAACAGCACCCGGGCCGCCTCGTAGCCGGGGTCGAACGAGGACACGACGGTGCCGCGGAAGCTCTTGCGCAGTGCCGTGAGATCGAGCCGCATCGAGGGATCCTCGCACCCGGTCAGGCGCGGCGGAAGAGGTCGGCCTCGAAGCGGTAGGCGTCGCCGCGGTATTTGTTGTGTCCGATGAGGACGGGCGTGCCGTCCGACGTGTACGCGACCTCGTCGCCCACCAGAACCGGTGCGCCGGCGGTGATGCCCAGGAGCCGGGCCAGTTCCGCGTCCGCGCTTTCGGCCATCAACGTGTACGCGCTGCGGTGGACCTCGATGCCGCAGGTCTGCCGGAGCACGTCGTAGAGCGACGCGTCGGTGAGGTCGGCGCCGAGGAGAGCGGCGGCCCGGGCCGAGGGGAGGACGACGACGTCGAAGCAGACCGGTGTGCCGTCCATGCCGCGCAGGCGGTCGATCTCGATGACCGGCGCGGCGGGCGCGATGCGCAGCTTGGCCGCCTCGTCCATGCTCGCGGGCCGCACCTCCTGACGCATGACGCGGGCGGTGGGGCGCAGGCCGCGGGCCCGGGCCATCTCGGTGAACGACTGCAGGGTGCTCGGCGGCTCGCTCAGCACCTGCGTCGGGACGAACCAGCCGCGCTGCGCCGACCGCTGCAAAACCCCCTCGGACTCGAGGCGGCCGAGCGCCAGGCGCAGCGTCGCCCGGCTGACGCCGAGCTGGGCGGCCAGGTCTCGCTCGCCGGGCAGCCGGGCGCCGGGTGCGTAGCGGCCGACGGTGAGATCGCGGGTCAGCTGCTCGTAGGCCTGTGTCGAGGCGGTCCCAGTCGTCACGCGGGCAGCGTACCAGTTTCACCGCTGGGTGGACCAGTAGCAATTTGTGGTTCGGTACTGGACTAACTGGTATAGGACCATCTAGTGTCCGTAACACCGGCGACACAATCGGAGTGAAGATGAGATTTCATAAAGCGGGAGTTGCGGCGGCCGTAGCGTTGAGCCTGGCGGCCTGCTCGCCCGGAAGCGGCTCGACCGACAAGACCGACGCCCCGAGCACCGTCTCGACCGACGTCGCCAAGGCCGGCAACGTGACCCTGAAGCTGACCGACTTCTGGGGCGCGGCCGAGGGCGAGTGGATCAAGTCGGTGATCACCGGCTTCCAGACCAAGTACCCGAACGTCAAGATCGCGCGGACGACCGAGGACTGGGGTCAGCTCAACTCCACCCTCAACCTGCAGCTCCAGGACGACAGCGGCCCCGACATCGCGACCGCCAACAACGGCTGGCAGTCGCTGGGCACCCTGGCCAAGGGCAACCTGGTGCTCAACCTCGACGCGTACGCCAAGGCGTACGGCTGGGACAAGAAGGTCCCGACCACGATCACCCGGCAGAACACCTTCACCACCGACTTCAAGACGATGGGCTCGGGCTCGTGGTTCTCGACGCCGATGGCGCGTACGTCGCTGATCGGCCTCTACTACAACGCCGACAAGCTCAAGAAGCTCGGGATCAACCCGCCGACGTCCCTCGACGAGCTCGAGGCCGACGCCGCCAAGGCCAAGGCGGCGGGCGAGGTGCCGTTCGAGTACGGCAGCCTCGACGGCTCGACGACGGTGCTCCTCGGGCTGCAGGCCCTGCTGGCCGACAAGAAGAAGCTCAACGACTACATCTACGGCGACTCGACGGTGAAGGCCACCGACGTCGCGATGACCGACGCCATCACGCTGACCAAGAAGTGGGCCGACGAGGGCTTCTTCCCGCCGAAGTTCAACGGCATCGACTACCAGACGGCGGTCGCCAACTTCGTCGGCGGCAAGGGCGTGTTCCGCTGGGAGTACACCGGCTCGCTCGGGCTCAACGCGCAGCAGCAGGGTCACTTCGGCTACATCCAGCTCCCGCAGAAGAGCAGTAGCGGCACCGTCGGCGTGGGCGCGGCCCCGGGCGCCATGGTGATCTCGGCGAAGAGCAAGCACCCGGACGTCGCCGCGGCGTTCCTCGACTACCTGATGTCGCCCGAGGCCGGTCAGATGGCCGCGGACAAGGGCCTCGTCCCGGCCATGTCGCCGGACGTCAAGGTGCCGGCCTCGTCGCTGAGCCTGACCGGTGAGTCGGCGGGCGCGGCCACCCTCGACAAGAACGACGGCTACGTGCCGTACTTCGACTGGTCCAGCCCGACGATGCTCGACACCCTCGGCCAGAACCTCCAGCTCGTGTACGCCGGCAAGATGACGCCCGACAAGTTCACGGCGGCCGTCGACAAGGACCGGGACACGTTCCTCGCGGGGCAGGGCTGACCGTGGTCGTCACCGCGCGACCGGCCACGCCGGCCGAGACACGCGACGCGGATGTCCGGCGCCGCCCCCTGCGGCGCCGGACACGGTGGATCGGCCTCGGCTTCGCCGCCCTGCCGCTCGCCGTGTACGGGCTCGTCGTGCTCGTCCCGCTGGCCCAGTCGGTGCAGTACTCGTTCTACAAGTGGGACGGAGTCAGCGCCTCGACCTTCGTGGGGCTGGACAACTACCGGTCGTTCGTCACCGACCCGGTCCTTCGCTCGACGCTCGGGCACGTACTCGTGCTGATCGGTTTCTTTGCTCTTTTGCCGATCGTCCTCGGCCTGCTGTCGGCGGCGCTGCTCACCCGGGCGAAGCAGCCGGGCATGGCCGTCTACCGTTGGATCTTCTTCCTGCCGCAGGTCATGACGTCGGTCGTCATCGCCCTGGTCTTCAAGCGGATCTACGCGCCGGACGGCCCGCTCAACACGGCGTTGCGCGCCGTCGGGCTCGACTCGCTCGCGAAGACCTGGCTCGGCGACTTCACCTGGGCGCTGCCGGCGCTCGGCCTGATCGGCACGTGGGTCACCTTCGGCTTCTGCATGGTGCTGTTCATCTCCGGTACGTCGGCGATCGCGCCCGAGCTGTACGAGGCGGCCCGGATCGACGGCGCCGGTCCGGTGCGGGAGTTCTTCGCGGTGACCCTTCCAGGCCTTCGGGGGCAGCTGGCCGTCGCGCTGACGCTGACCATCACCGCGGCGCTGCGCACGTTCGACCTCGTCTGGATCACGACGCACGGCGGTCCGGGCACGTCGACGCTGACCCCGGCGGTCGCCCTGTACAAGGCCGCGTTCCAGAACCCGCAGGTCGGGCTGGCGGCGGCGATCGGCGTCGTGATGGCGGCCCTGTGCCTGGTCATCGCCGTCGTCATCACCCGCGTCTCGGAGAGGGACTGACCGTGATCTCGAAGGTGGAACGCACCGTCAACTACGTCGTGCTCACGATCCTGGCCGTGGTCGTGCTCTTCCCGGTCGGCACGTTCGTCGTCGCGGCGCTGAGCCCGGACCGTTCCGGCAAGCCGGTCGGCGTCGGTGACTTCGCGTGGGGGAACTTCTCCACCGCCTGGCACGACGCCGGCTTCGCCCGGGCGATGACGGTCTCCATGATCATCGCCGTCTGCGTGGTCGCGGGCCAGGTGCTGCTCGCGCTGCTCGGCGGGTACGCGTTCGGCGTGCTGGGCGTGGTGGGGGACAAGGTGCTGTTCCCGATCGTGCTGCTCGGCATGATGATCTCCCTCGAGGCGATCATCGTCCCGCTGTACTACCAGTTCCGGACGTTCGGCCTGACCAACACGCTGCCCGGCATCATCCTCGTCCACCTGGGCATGGGCGTGCCGTTCGGCATCTTCTGGATGCGCGCCGCGTTCCGGGCCCTGCCGCGCTCGGCGTTCGAGTCGGCCGAGCTCGACGGCGCCGGCGCGCTGCGCATGCTGCGGTCGATGGCCGCGCCCATGGCCCGGCCCGCGATCTACACGCTGATCCTGCTCAGCTTCATGTGGACCTGGAACGACTACTTCCTGTCCCTGGTGTTCCTGCACGGGGAGAACCAGACGGCGACCGTCGCGCTCGGCGTGTTCCAGGGCCGGTACGTCACCCAGATCAACCTGATGGCCGCCGGCGGGCTCATCGTCGCCGCGCCCGTGCTCGTCCTCTACGTCGCCTTCCAGCGGAAATTCATCTCCGGAATGCTGGCCGGCGCGATCAAGGAGTAACACACGTGTCTCTGCAACCCATCGTGCTGCCCGACGCCGACGCCGTGGGCGACGAGGTCGCCGCCACGATCCTCGACCGGATGGCCGCGAATGAGGGCCGGCCCTTCCTGCTCGGCTGCCCGAGCGGCCGCACCGCGATGCCGGTCTACCGGGCCCTGGCCCGGCACGCCGCGCGCGGGGTGGACCTGTCGCGGCTGGTCATCGTCATGATGGACGACTATCTCGCGCCCGACGGCCACAACCGGGTCGCGCCGGAACTGTCCTATTCGTGCCTGGGCTTCGCGCAGCGTGAGATCGTCGCGCCCCTGGGGGCGCCCATCGAGATCTGGGTGCCCGACCCGGCCGATCCGGGCGGCTACGACGAGATCATCGCGGCGGCCGGCGGTATCGACCTGTTCCTGCTGGCGACCGGGGCCGGGGACGGGCACATCGCGTTCAACCAGCCCGGCACGCCCCGCGACGCGCGCACCCACGTCACGCCGCTCGGCGAGCCGACCCGGCGCGACAACATGGGCACCTTCCCCGAGTTCACCCGCCTCGACATGGTGCCCACCCACGGAGTGACCGTCGGCGTCGACACGATCGCCGCCTCGTCCCGCGAGGTGATCATGATCGTGTGCGGCGCGCACAAACACGCGGCGTACCGGCGGATCGCCGCAGCCGAGGCCTACGAGCCGGACTGGCCCGCGACCATCGTCGTCGAATGCAAGAACCCCACGCTCATCGCCGATCGCGCGGCTTTCGAAGGGAACTGAGAACCACATGGCAGCCATCAAGCTGGTCTACATCGGCGGCGGATCGTCCCGCGGCGCGGGGACCATGGCGTCGATCCTGGCCCACGGCAAGGAGTTCGACGGCTCGGAGATCGTCATCCAGGACGTCAACCCGGACCGCCTGCACGCGGTCGAGACCATCGCCCGCAAGATCGCGAAGGCGGAGGGCCTCGACATCCGGATCTCGTCGACCACCGACCGCCGCGCCGCGCTGACCGACGCCGACGCGGTCCTCGCGAGCTTCCGCCCGGGCGACTTCGCGGCCCGCGCGCTCGACGAGCGCATCCCCCTCAAGCACGGCGTCATCGGCCAGGAGACGCAGGGACCGGGCGGCTTCTTCATGGCGCTGCGCTCGATCCACATCTACGAGGACATCATTCGCGACCTCGACGCCGTCGCGCCGAACGCGGTCATCTTCAACTACACGAACCCGGTGAACATCGTCTCCCAGGCGGTCACCCGGTTCACCGACCGCACGATCTGGTCGATGTGCGAGGGTCCCATCACGTTCCCGAACACCGTGCTCAAGGCGGCCGGCCTCGACCCGGCCAAGGCGAACGTCGTCATGGCGGGCGTCAACCACAACTGCTGGTCCTACGAGCACACGTACGAGGGTCAGGACCTCATGCCGCTGCTCGACGCGGCGTGGGCGGCGCGCAAGGACGACCCCACGCTCGACCCGCACGCGAAGCGGATGCTGCGGCTGGCGACCGTCATGCGGTCGGTTCCCGCCGACTACTTCCAGTACTACTACTTCCGCGAGGAGGTGCTTCGGGAGTCGCAGGCCAAGCCCACCACGCGGGCCGAGGACCTGCTCGCCGCGCTGCCGGGGTACTGGCAGCATTACGAGGAGCAGATGCTCGCCGACGTTCCTTCGCTCGACCCGGCTCGGTCCCGGGGCGGGATCCACGAGCTCGAGCTGGCGATCGACGTGATGAGCGCGTACTACAACGACCGCAGCTCCCGCCTGCCGGTCAACCTGCCGAACATCGGGGGCGCGCTGCCCGGCTTCGACGAGGATGTCGTCGTGGAGGTGTGGTGCACCGTCGACGGTCAGGGCGTTCGCCCGCTACCCCAAAAGCCACTTCCCCATTCCGTACGCGGTCTCGTGCAGCAACTGGCCGAGTTCCAGTACCTCGCCGCCGACGCCGCCTGGAAGGGCGACCGGGCCGACGGGATCCGCGCTCTGGCCGCCAACCCGATGGTGCCCACGCTCGCCGTGGCCGAGGAGCTTTACGACGAGATGGCGTACGCGCACCGCGCCTACCTGCCGGAGCGTCTGCTCAAGTGAGGAGCGCCTACCTGGCGGTCGACGCCGGAAACTCCAAGACGGTCGCCCTCGTCACCGACGCCGGGGGCGCCGTCCTGGGCCGCGGCCGGGGCGGCAACGGCGACATCTACGGCGCGTCGAGCGTCCCTTCCGCGCTCGACGCGGTTTTCGGCGCGGTAAAGGCCGCCCTCACCGACGCCGGCACGGCAGCCGAGGACGTCGCGTCGGCCGCCTTCCGGATCGCCGGTGTCGACTATCCCGAGGACGCCGAGTTCTGGGACAGCCACGTGCGCGAGCGGCTCGGCGACCTGGGT
Organism: Paractinoplanes globisporus DSM 43857; assembly: GCF_000379645.1. GTDB lineage: Bacteria > Actinomycetota > Actinomycetes > Mycobacteriales > Micromonosporaceae > Actinoplanes > Actinoplanes globisporus. The sequence continues at coordinate 207,626 of NZ_KB903299.1, read as the reverse complement.
CGCTGGAGCGTCAAGAACGACGCGTACGCGTCCCTGCGCCTGCTCGACGGCTCGGGCGTCGCCGTGTCGATCACCGTCGGCACCGGTCCGGCCGTCGCCGCCCGGGCCAAGGACGGGCGCGAGGAGCATTCCGGCTTCTTCGTCTTCGACCACCTCGGCGGCGGCGGGCTCGGCAGCGAGGCGCTCAAGGCGGTCTGCCAGGCCTGGATGGGCGTCGGCCCGGAGACCGCCCTCACCGAGGCACTGTGCGAGCTGTTCGGCGTCGCGGACGGCTGGCATCTGCGTCACGACTTCACCCGTCGGTTCGGCGCGCGGCCCGCGACCGACCTGTGGCGTGCCTCCCGGGTCGTGCTCGCCGTGGCCGGCGCCGGCGACGCGGTCGCCCGGGACATCGTGGCCGCGCAGGCCGAAGCATTCGTGAAATACGCGCAATGGTGCGCGCGGCGCGTCGGCGTGGACCTGGCCTCCGGCGAACTGCCGGTGCTGCTGAACGGGTCGGTGGCCACGTCGGAGCACCCGGCTATGCGCGCGGCCCTCACCGCCACGCTCGCCCGCGTCGCGCCGGCGGCCCGCGTCGTCGTCGCCGACGCGTCCCCGCTGAGCGGCGTCGTGCTCGACGCGCTGGCCGAGGGCGGCGTCGTGGTCGGGCCCGGCCTGCTGGCCCGCGTACGCGACGACCACCCCCAAGACTTCCTGATGACGTGAAAGGAACCTCGATGATCGACGTCGCCGCCCTCACCCTGGAGGAGAAGGCGTCCCTGCTCTCCGGGCACGACGACTGGTACACCGAGGCGGTCGAGCGCCTGGGGCTCCCCGCGATCGAGGTCGGCGACGGCCCGCACGGGCTGCGCAAGGAGACCGGCGTCGACATGGTGTGGGTGCCGGCCACCGGCTTCCCGACCGCGTCGGCGATGGGCGCCTCCTGGGACCGCGACCTCGTCCGGCGGGTGGCGGCCGCGATCGGCGAGGAGGCGCGGGCCGAGGGCGTCCAGGTCGTGCTCGGGCCGGGCGTGAACATGAAGCGCTCGCCGCTGTGCGGGCGGAACTTCGAGTACTTCTCCGAGGATCCGCTGCTCTCCGGCGAGCTCGGCGTCGCGTACGTGCAAGGGGTGCAGTCGACCGGGGTGGGCGCGTCGCTCAAGCACTTCGCCGCGAACAACCAGGAGATCGAGCGGACCCGGATCTCGGTCGAGGCCGACGACCGGACGCTGCGCGAGATCTACCTCGCCGCGTTCGAGCGGGTCGTGACGACCGCCGACCCGTGGACCGTCATGTGCTCGTACAACCGGCTGCGCGGTGTGCACGCCTCGGAGAACCGGTGGCTGCTCACCGAGGTGCTGCGGGACGAGTGGGGCTACGACGGGCTGGTCGTCTCCGACTGGAACGCGGTCCACCACCGGGTGCGGGCGCTGGCGGCCGGGCTCGACCTCGAGATGCCCGGCACCGCCGGCAAGACGGACGCCGAGATCGTGGCCGCCGTACGCTCGGGCGAGCTCGACGAGAGTGTCGTGGACGCGGCGGCGCGGCGGGTTCTGCGGCTGGTCGAGCGGGCTTTCCCCGGCGCCGGGCTCGTCAACGGGCCGGTCATGGACCTCGGCGTGGCTCCCGGCGATCGGCTCTCCCCGGAGCAGCTGGCGCTCCTGCGCGCCGACGAGCACCACGCGCTGGCCCGCGAGGCGGCCGCCGGTTGCGTGACGCTGCTGCGTAACGAGGGCGGCGTGCTGCCGCTTCGCGACGACGGCCGGGTCGCGGTCATCGGCGCGTTCGCGGCCAATGCCCGGATCCAGGGTGGTGGCTCGTCCGGGGTCGATCCGACCCGCGTCGACAACCCTCTCGACTTCCTCGGCGATGCCGTCTACGCACCGGGCTACGTCCACACTCCGCTGAACGCCTACCAGGACGACATCGCCGCCTACCTCGCCGCGCACGACGCCACGTTCGTCGACGACGGTCGCGGGCCGGCCCGCCGTTCCGCCGCGCTCGCGGAGGCTCTGCGCCTGGCCGCGGCGGCCGAGCGGGTCGCCGCCGGGCCGCTCTCGGCCCGCGCCGTCCGGCTCATCGACGAGGCGGTGGCGGTCGCGGAGAACGCCGAGACGATCGTCGTCTTCGCCGGGCTTCCCCTCGCCTTCGAGCAGGAGGCGGACGACCGTACGACCCTCGCGCTGCCCGCCGATCAGGTCGCGCTCATCGACCGGCTGGCCTCGCTGCGCGAACGGACCGGCGCCGCGCTGGTCGTGGTGCTCTCCAACGGCGCGGCCGTGACCATGGATCCGTGGCACGACCGGGTGGACGCGATCGTCGAGGCCTGGCTGCCCGGGCAGGCGGGCGCCGGCGCCGTCGTCGACGTCCTGCTGGGCCGGGTCAACCCCTCGGGCAAGGTCGCCGAGACGTTCCCGCTGGCGCTCGAGGACACTCCCAGCTACGTGACGTGGTCGGGGGAGCGCGGGACCGTGGTCTACGGGGAAGGGGTGTTCATCGGGTACCGCTGGTACGACGCCCTTCGCCGCGCGGTGCGGTACCCGTTCGGCCACGGGCTCTCGTACACGACGTTCGAGTACTCGGACCTCGTCGTGCAGACCACCGATGCCGTACGCGTCTCGTGCACCGTGACGAACACGGGCGCCCGGGCCGGGAGCGAGGTCGTCCAGCTCTACGTCGGCGACCCCGACGCCGCGGTCCGGCGGCCGGTGCGCGAGCTGCGCGGCTTCGAGAAGGTCGCCCTCGAGCCGGGTTCGAGCGCGCGGGTCACCTTCGAGCTCGGCAGCCGCGACTTCGCGTACTGGGATGTCGCCACCGACCGCGGTGGGGCCTGGCGTCTCGAGGGCGGCGAGTTCGTCCTCGAGGTGGGCGCCTCGTCCCGCGACATCCGCCTGCGCACGAGCATCGAGCTGCCCGACGATCCCGGCCTCGCCCCGCTCGTGCCCGACGAGGAATTGCTCGACCGGCTCCGCTGAATAGGATCGCTCGCATGGTGCGGGAGCGAATTTCGACGGGGCCGGCCGCGTGATGGGTAACGCTCGCCGTCTCGGCGCCGGCCAGGTCGGCCGGATTTGGACGTACGACGTGAGCACCGGCGCCTCGACGCTGGTGCACACCAGCTCGACGGTGTTGTTCGAGGCGCCGAACTGGGCCGCGGAGGGCGCGCTGATCCTCAACGGCGACGGACTGCTGTGGAGCCTGCCGGCCGACGGCTCGGCCCCGCCGTCGCGGATCCCGCTCAACGTCCCGGAGCTGAACAACGACCACGTGCTCGCGCCCGGCGGCGACACCATCTACCTCTCCGCCGACGACGGGCACATCTACGAGGCGTCGCTGGGCGGGGGCGCGGTGCGCAAGGTGACCCACGAGGACCGCCTGCACTTCCTGCACGGCGTCAGCCCGGACGGCGCGACCTTGGCCTACGTCGGGATCGAGCCGGGGCGGTGGGAGTCCGCGGCCCTCTTCACGATCGGCCGCGACGGCGGGCCCTCGACCCGGCTCACGGCGCCCGGCGGGCGCGACGACGGGCCCGAGTACACGCCGGCCGGCGACTGGATCTACTTCAACACCGAGGTGTTCACGGGCCAGGCGCAGATCGCCCGGATCCGTCCCGGCGGTGGTCCGCCGGAGCAGCTCACCGGCGACGAGCGGGTCAACTGGTTCCCGCATTTCGCCCCGGTCGGGTCCCGGGCGGTCTATCTGAGCTACCCGCCCGGCACGCAGGGCCACCCAGCCGACCGGATCGTCCAGCTGTGCCTGGTCGACGGCGACGCCTGGGACGCGCCGCGAACGGTCGCCGAGCTGCCCGGCGGCCAGGGCACCATCAACGTCAACAGCTGGTCCCCGGACGGCAGCCAATTCGCCTACGTCGACTATCCGCTCGCCTGAGCGCCGGGCTCGCAAGTCGTGCTTGAGTTGGCGCATGGACTTCGAAGAGGCGAAGGAGCGATACGCGGATCTTGTCGCGACGATCGACGAGGCCCAGCTGAAGGGCGCGAAGACGCCTTATACCTCAATGAACGGCAACATGTACTCGTATCTCGGCGAGAACGGCGTCGGACTGCGTCTGCCCGCAAATGTGCGGGAAGAATTCCTCGCGAAATACGGGACGACGCTGTACCACGCGCATGGGATCGTGCAGAAGGAGTACGTCACGGTGCCGGCCGCGCTCCTCGTGAAGACTGACGAACTCGCACCGTACTTCCGGCTCAGTTTCGACTACGCGAAGACGCTCAAACCGAAAGCGACAAAGCGCACGCCGAAATCCTGATGGTCAGGTTGTCTTCCGTAGGTCGCTCAGCCACTCGATGCCGAGCCGGTGGCCGTCGGGGAATTGGTCGTCGCGATCCCAGCGCCACATTGTGATCATCGCCAGCATGAGGGTCCGGCAATCGCGGAGCAGCCGGTGATCGACGCCCGGGTAGTGATCGGCGACCTGGTCGGGTGCGTGGGCCAGGTCGAATTCGATCGGCCCCCGGCAGCACGTCTCGAAGTCGACGAAAAGTGGGCCGGTCCGGGTCGAGAGCAGGTTGCCCGGATGAGGTTCGCCGTGCAGGAGCTGCTCGGGCCGGCCGCTCTGGCTGACCGCTCGGCGGGTGCGGTCCAGCGTGGCGGCGAGGAAGACCCGGTCCGCGTCGGCCAGCCGCGGCGTTCGGGCGTGGTCGGCCACGAGCGTCTGGGCCTCGGCAACCCGGTCGGTGAAGTGCGGGGTGGGCAGCTCGACCCGGCGCATTCCCGCGTGCAGACGTTCGAGCGCGCCCGCGTAGTCGGCGTCGGGGATCGCTTGCGTAGTCACCGGTTCGTAGTAGGCCCACAGGGTGACGACGTAGTCGCCCCGCACGAAGACCTCGGGCGTTTCCAGCGCGGCCACCGGGCTGCCGACCGCGGCCAGCCGCTGAGCAACGTCCACTTCGAACTGGGCGCACTGGCGCGCCGCCGGCGCCACCCGGGCCAGCACGTCGCAGGGCCGCAGACGCAGGGTGAGCTTGTCCGAGTTATGCAGGACCGCGGCGTCTTCGGCGGTCAGCCCGAGCGATGAGGCGCTCGAGATGGCGGCCTGTGTCGCCCGCCGAGCCTGATCCGCCTGCATCGCAGCACCGTAGCCCAGCGTTCGAACGGCGGCAGCCGTATTTCGCCGCCCCGCGTACCGATGAACGGACGCGCCGCCTGCCCGCCGAGGATATTTCGTTGCCGCGTCCTTTGCTCTGCTTACCAATACGCGCCGTCCCGCCCGTCCGCGCATGGCGGTTCGGGGTATGGGCCGGTGATCATCTGCGCGTATGGGTAAGCAGAGCAAATGGTGCCCGCGGGTTCGCCCGCCTCGGCGAGCTGGACCGCTCGCTCGCGGTGAGATCCTCGCGCATGCGGCGTAGATCCTCGACGATGGCCTGACGGGAGTCGCACCGGTTGACTGGTCGTACGAGGTTGTTCCGACCAGGACTGTGAGGCACATAGTGGTACTGCGGGTGGCAACGCTGATAGCGGCAACCATGACCACCGGGCTGGCGGCCGGAGTGTTCGGGCTCTACCAGCACACGATCATGCGAGGCTTGGCGCACACCGACGACCGCACGTTCATCGGGGCGTTCCAGGCCATGGACCGGGCGATCATCAATCCCTGGTTCATGACCAGCTTCTTAGGGGCGCTGGTGTTGACGGCAGCCGCGGCGTTCCTCAACCCCGGCAAGCCGTGGATCATCGCCGCGTTCGTCCTGTATCTGGCGGTCGTCATCATCACCATGGCGATCAACGTGCCGCTCAACGACGCGCTCAAGGCCGCCGGCGACCCCGACCGGATCGCCGACCTCGCAGCGGCTCGCGAGCATTTCAACGAGGCGCGCTGGTCCGCCTGTAACCTGGTCCGCACGATCGCCAGCACCACGGCCTTCGGCTTCCTCTGCTGGGCGCTCGTGGTGCGCGGCCAGACCCGGTAGGGCCGAGGTCGCGACACGCACGGCAACTCGGTTGAGCAACAGTGAGGCCTGAGGTAGGAATCTGGCATGCTGCGTGGAAGCAAGGTTGGGCTGCGGGCCCGGTACACGACTGACATCGAGATTCTGCAGGCTGAGCTTTACGACGATGTCGTGACCCGTTCAAGGGCCGACTCGCGCGCGTGGCGGCCATTATCGCCGGACTCGTCGGCGTCGCCCTACCGTATCGCCGAGCCTACGGACGATGCCGCTTGTTTCTCCGTAATCGAGCTTGATCCCGAAAATCTTGCGGGTGAGGCGCTGCTCTGGGGGATCGATCTTCACAACAGGAAGGCTCACCTGGGCATTTCGTTGAGGCCGGCGTTCCGCGGCCGCGGGTTGGGTGCTGACGTGGTCCGGGTGCTGTGTCACTACGGCTTCGTGGTTCTCGGACTGCAAAGGTTGCAGATCGAAACCCTCAGCGACAACGCCGCGATGATTGCGTCAGCGACAAAGAATGGATTCAAGCGCGAGGGTGTGATACGTCGTTCCGCATGGGTGACCGGCGCTTTCGCCGACGAGCTGCTAATGGGACTCTTGGCCGACGAATGGTCTTCGAACGGTGCCGAATCAGCCACGTAGTCGTGCCGTCCGGCGCACTACGTTGCCGCAGACAACGCGCGGGACACTCACGTTTCGTGTCGGCCGCTCGGTGGGTCAGTGGTCGGTGGTGGCCAGGCCGCACTCGTAGCCCAGGATCACGGCCTGGACGCGGTCTCGCAGGTCCAGCTTGGCGAGTATCCGGCTCAAGTGGGTCTTCACCGTGCTTTCGGCCAGGGTCAGGGCCACGGCGATCTCGGCGTTGGACAAGCCCCGGGTGATCAGCGTCAGTATTTGGCGTTCGCGGCCGGTCAGCGCGGCCAGCCGTTCGTCCGCCGAGGGCGGCGCGGGTGTGCGGCCCAGGTAGTGCGCGAACAGGCGGCGGGTCACGCTGGGGGCCGCCACGGCCTCGCCGGCCACCACCACTCGTACGGCGGAGACCAGGTCGGCGGCCAGGGCGTCCTTGAGCAGGAAGCCGCTGGCGCCGGCACGCAGGCCGGCCAGGACGTACTCGTCCAGGTCGAAGGTGGTCAGGATGATGACTTTGGCGGGATGCGGGCCCGAGCGGATGCGCCGGGTCGCCTCGATGCCGTTCAGGCCGGGCATGCGCACGTCCATCAGGACCACGTCGGGGCGGGTGCGGGCGACCACGTCCAGCGCCTGGGCGCCGTCGGCGGCCTCGCCCACGACCTCGATGTCGCCGGTCTCGTCGAGGACCAGCTTGAAGCCGGTGCGGACCAGGGTCTGGTCGTCGACCAGCACCACCCGCACGGTCACGGTTTCACCAGGTCGGCCGAGAGGGGCAGGGTGGCCGTCAGGCGGAAGCCGGAGCCGTCGTCGCCGCGGCCGGTTTCCAGGTCGCCGCCGAGCATCGCCACGCGTTCGGCGATGCCGCGCAGGCCGTTGCCGTGGCCGTCCTCGCCGGCGGCCGCGCCCCGGCCGTCGTCGGCGACCTCGACGCGTACGCGATCGGGGTGGAAATCGAGCAGGACGCGCGCTCTCGCGCCCGGGCCCGCGTGCTTCAGGGTGTTGGTCAGGGCCTCCTGGACTATGCGGTAGGAGGAAAGGTCGACCGCGGCCGGAACCGCGTCGGGGACGCCCTCGATCATCAGGTCGATCGGCATGCCGGCCAGGCGCAGGTCGTCGACCAGGGACGGCACGGCGCCGATGCCGGGCAGCGGAGTCAGCCGGGCGGCGTCGTCGGCGTCGGCGCGGCCGGCGGCCAGCAGGCGGCGCATCTCGGCCAGAGACGAGCGGCCGACGTCGATCACGTGCCGCAGCGCGTCGGCGGCTCGGTCGGGGTGTCGTTCCAGTGCCGCCTGCGCGCCCTGGGCCTGCACCACCATCACCGACATGCCGTGCGCGACCACGTCGTGCAGCTCGCGGGTGATGCGGGTGCGCTCGGCGGCGACCGCCAGGGCCGCCCGCTGCCGTTCCTCCCGGGCCAGGTCGGCGTTGCGCTGCTCGACGGCGGCCAGGTGCGCGCGGCGGCTGCGGATGCCGTCGCCGATCGCGAACGCCGCGACCGACAGCAGCCACATCTCGAGCACCGACTGGCTGGTGTCGACGAGGATGTCGACCGAGATCGCCGAGGTCGGCGACACGATCTTGGCGCCGGGATCCTTCCCCGCCAGGGCCTTGAGCTGCGCCTGTTTCGCGGCCATCGCAGCGTTCTGCTGATCCTGGATACTCACCCGGCCGGCGAGCATCCCGAGGTAGGTCAGGGTCATGGTCAGCGCCAGCACGACGAGAGCGGCCCGCCGGCGCCGCGCGGTCGCCGCCACCGTGTAGAGCGCCAGCGGCAGGGCCAGGTCGAGCAGCTGGAATTTGGTCTGGATCGCCAGGTGACCGACCGTGCCCGCGGCGACCAGCGACAGCGCGGGGACCGGCCACTGCCGCCGGAGCACCAGCCCGGCGAGCACGAGACCGGAGAACAGCCACCAGCCGGAGGCCGCGGTGACGCCGGCCGCGGTCAGGAAGGGGGTCGGATCGCCCGGTTTGTGCGGGTTCAGCGCGGCCGACAGCAGCCCCGGCGTCAGGGTCACCACCAGCATCGCCAGCGCCAGAGCGGCGTCGGTCAGCAGGTGGCGCGGCGCGATCCGGGACATGCGCCCATCGTAGGAAGCAGGGGCGCCGATGGCGTCAGACTCAGGTACTACATCGCAGGTGCCGGTCGCGCCCGAACAACCGACCGCGGTCTGACGAGTTCGGCCGCCGCGACCGCGACGGTCAGTGCATGAAAAAGATTGCGTCCACAGTGCTTCTCACCGCACTCGTCGTCGCCGGGTGCAGCGGTGGCGGCGGTGCCGGCTCGCCCAACCCGTCGGCCTCCGCCGCCGCCGGCCGCCAGCAGCTGCTCGCCCTCGGCCAGGAGTGGGTCCAGTGCCTGCGTACCCACGGTCTGACCCGGATGCCCGACGCCCAGCTCACCCAGGACGGCTACCTCCAGTTCCCGCCCGCGGGCAACTACAACTGGAAGTCCGATCTCAGTACCCACAAGTCGATCATCGAAGCGTGCCAGCCGATCGAGGACCGGTACCCGCCGAACGCGTTCCGCCCCAAGCAGCAGCTCACGGCCGACGACCTGCGCAAGCTCGCCGAGTACGCGAAATGCGTCCGGGCGCACGGTGTCCCCGACTTCCCCGACCCCAACCAGGCCGGCGAGTTCGACGTGGCCGGCACCTCGGTCGAGCGCGGCATGTCCAAGCAGATGAACGACCAGATCGACCAGGCGTGCCGGAGCGTCTGGAGCGGGGACGTCAAGATCACCGGCGGCAGCAACGAGAAGAGCGGGGGCAAGAAGTGAGTCGGCGGCGCGGTGCGGTGACCGTGCTCGCGATCGCGGTGACCGCGCCGCTGGTCGCCGGGGTCGCCTATGCCGCCCGCGACAAGCCGCGAGCCTCCGATCCGCCGTCGGCCGAGGTCGCCACCGGAACCGCCACCGTGTCCCGCGGCACGCTCACCCAGAGCGCGCAGCTCAGCGGCACCCTCCAGTACACCGGCTCGTACGCGGTCGACCACCTGGGCGAGCCCGGCGTGCTCACCGCGGCCCCGGCCGCCGGCACGGTGATCGGCCGCGGCGGCGTCCTCTACCGCGTCTCCGACATCCCCGTCCGTCTTCTGCTGGGTGCCGTCCCGGTCTATCGAGATTTCGGGTACGGGATGACCGACGGCCCCGACGTGCGCCAGCTCGAGACCAACCTGGTCGCCCTAGGTCTCGACCCGCACCACCGGATCACCGTGGACCGGCACTTCAGCGCCGCCACCGCCGCGGCGATCCGGCGCTGGGAGGCCTCCTGGGGGCGTCCGTCGTACCAGCGGACCGGCCGGCTCACCCAGGGCCAGGTCGTGTTCCTGCCCTCGCCGCTGCGGGTCACCGCGGCACAGACCCGCATCGGCGGAGCGGTCGCGCCCGGAGCGACCGTGCTCACCGGGACGTCGCCGAACCGGGCAGTCGTGGCCCAGGTCGACACCTCCCAGGCCGGCAGCCTGCATGCCGGCGACCGGGTCGAGGTCGCGCTGCCCGATTCCGACCCGGTCCCGGGGCGGGTCGCCACGATCGGCCAGGTGGCGACCGCGCCCGCCGCCGACTCGCCCGACCAGCAGTCGGGCCCGGACGCGGCGACCATCCCGGTCACCATCACGCTCAGCCTGCCCCACGGTTTCACCCTGGACCAGGCCCCGGTGACGGTCGACGTCACCACCGGCACCCATGCCAACGTGCTGCTCGCCCCGATCGCCGCCCTCCTCGCCCGCCCGGGCGGCGGTTACCAGGTGCGGCTGGCCGGCGGCGGCCTGGTCCCGGTCCAGCCGGGCAAGTTCGACCAGAACACCGGCCAGGTGGAGATCGTCAGCGGCCTCACCGAGGGCCAGTCCGTGGAGGTGCCGGCCGCATGAGTGCCGTCCTGGAACTCGTCGACGTGCGCAAGGTCTATCCCGGCACCCCGCCGGTGGAGTCCCTGCGCGGCATCAACCTGGCGGTCGAGGAGGGCGAGCTGGTCGCCGTCGTCGGGCCGTCCGGCTCCGGCAAGACCACGCTGCTCAATCTCGCCGCCGGCCTGGACCGCCCGTCCGCGGGCTCGGTGCGCATCACCGGCCACGCCGTCGAAAAGCTGCGGGACCGGCAGCTGTCCGGCGTCCGCGCGCACCGGCTCGGCGTGGTCTTCCAGCAGTTCATGCTGCTGGACCGGCTCAGCGCGACGGAGAACGTGGCGACCGGCCTGCTCTACCGGGGCGTGCCGGGCGCCGAGCGCCGGCGGGCCGCGGGGGAGGCGCTGGAGCGGGTCGGCCTTGCCCATCGCGCCGGCTTCCTCGCCGCGCACCTGTCCGGCGGCGAGCGGCAGCGGGTCGCGATCGCCCGCGCCCTGGTCGGCCGGCCCGCCGTGGTGCTGGCCGACGAGCCGACCGGCAACCTGGACTCGGTCTCTGGGCAGGGCGTGGTCGCGCTCCTGCACGAGCTCAACGCGGACGGGGTCACCATCGTCGTGATCACGCACGACGAGCGGGTGGCCGGGGCCATGCGCCGCCGCGTCGAGCTCCGTGACGGCCTGGTCGTCGGGGAGGCGGCATGAGGTCCCGCCTGCGCCTGGCCGACCTGCTGCCGGTCAGCACCGTGGGCCTGCGGTCCCGGCCCGGCCGCGCCGCGCTCTCCGTGCTCGGCGTCGCCATCGGGATCGCGGCCATGGTCGCGGTGCTCGGCGTGACCCGGTCCAGCCAGGCCGACGTGCTCGCCCAGATCGACCGGGTCGGCACCAACCTCCTGACCGTGGCCAACGGCAAGACTCTGCGCGGCACGGAGGCCGAGTTGCCGCAGACGGCGGGGCCGGCGGTGGCGCGTACACAAGGAGTGGTTTCCGCCGCGGCGACCGCGACCCTGCCGGTCCAGGTCTATCGAAGCGACCGGATTCCGAGCGGGCGCACCGGGGGCCTGTCCGTGCGCGTCACCGACCCGGCGCTGCTGGCGACGCTCGACGGCACGCTGGCGCACGGCCGGTTCCTGGACGCGGCGCTGATCCGCTATCCGGCCGTCGTCCTCGGCCACTACGCCGCCACGATCCTGGGCATCGGCGACGTCGGCGACCGTCCGCGCGTCTATGTCGGCGATCGCTGGTACACCGTGGTCGGCGTGCTGGCGCCGGTGGATCTGGCGCCCGAGCTGGACACAGCCGCCCTCATCGGCGCGCCGATGGCCACCCAGGATTTCGGCTATCAAGGCAACCCCACCCGCATTTTCGTACGCGCCCAGACCGAGCGCACCGCGGAGGTGGCGAGCATGCTGGCCCGCGCGGCCGACCCGGAACACCCGGAGGAGGTCGCGGTGAGCCGCCCGTCCGAGGCCTTGACCGCGAGGCTGGCCGTGACCGGTGGCACCACGGTGCTGCTGCTGGGCCTGGGCGGCGTGGCCCTGCTCGTCGGCGGCATCGGCATCGCGAACGTACTGGTCATCTCGGTCCTGGAGAGGCGCGGCGAAATCGGGCTGCGGCGGGCCCTGGGCGCCACCCGCGGGCACGTCGGCGCCCAGTTCCTGGTCGAGTCCCTCCTGCTGGGCGCGGCCGGCGGCGTGACCGGGGTCGTCCTGGGCACGGCGGTCACCTACGCGATGGCGGCCGCGCGTGGGTGGCAGACACTGGTCCCGGCGTACGCGCTGGGAGCCGGACTGGCCGCGGCGGCGCTGATCGGGGGAGTCGCGGGGCTGTATCCCGCGCTGCGCGCCGCCCGCCTCTCACCGACGGAGGCCCTACGCACGCTGTGACGGGCCCTCGACCGGGGTGAGGTCGGCCAGCTGGCCGGCGAGGAAGGCGCGCTCGGCCTCGTTCGAGGCCAGCGTGAAGGCCTGCCGATAGGCGGCGGCCGCCTCGCCGGCCCGGCCGAGCCGGCTCAGCAGGTCGGCCTTGATCGCCGGCAGGTACTGGTAGCCGGCCAGGCGGTCGTCCCGCTCCAGCTCCTCGACCTCGGCCAGCGCCGCCGCCGGGCCGGCCACCATCGCCAGCGGCACGGTCCGGTTCAGCCGGACGACCGGGGAGGGCCACACCGGCAGCAGCCGGTCGTAGAGCGTCAGGATCTGCGGCCAGTCCGTCTCCTCGTACGACGGCGCCTCCGCGTACAGGGACGCGATCGCCGCCTGCAGGAGAAGCCGCCCCGGCGGTCCGGCCGGCAGCGCGGCGACGATGATGTCGTGGGCCTCGGCCAGCGCCGCACGGTCCCACCGCGACCGGTCCTGGTCCTTCAGCCGCAGGAGCCGGCCGTCCTCGTCGACCCGGGTCTCCTGCCGCGCCGTGCTCACCAGCAGCAGCGCGTGCAACCCGCCGATCTCGGTCTCGCCGGGCATGAGCTCACGCAGCATCCGGGCCAGCTGCATCGCCCGGTCGACCAGGTCGGCGCGCACCAGCGAACCGCCCGAGGGAGCGGTGTGCCCGGTGGTGAACAGCAGATAGATCACGGCCAGCACGCCCGGCAGCCGCTCGGGCAGCTCGGCCGGGCCGGGCATCCGGTACGGGATCCGCGCGGTGGCGATCTTCTTCTTCGCCCGGGTGATCCGCGCGGCCATGGTCGGCTCCGACACCAGGAACGCCCGCGCGATGTCCGCGACCGGGACCCCGCACACGAGCCGGAGCGTGAGCGCCACCTGCGCCGCCCGGCCCAGCGCCGGATGGCAGCACATGAAGATCAGGTCGAGCCGGCCGTCGGGCCGGGAGTCCTCGTCCGACGGCTCCTCCGGGGAGATCACCAGGAGCGGCAGCCGCGAGCGCAGCGCCCGGTCCCGCCGGATCGCGTCGATCGCGCGCCGCCGGGCGGCGGTGGAGAGCCAGGCGGCCGGGTTGCCGGGGATGCCGTCGCGGGCCCAGATCTCCAGCGCCGCGGCGTACGCCTCCTGCACGCACTCCTCGGCGAGATCCAGGTCCCGGGTGACACGCACCGTCGCGGCGAGCACGCGGGCCCACTCGCGACGGTGCGTGGCGACGATCGCCGCCTCGACGGTCACCGGCGCTCGACGGGTCCGCCGCTGTGCACCGGCCGGACCTCGACCCCGCCGCCCTGGTGCACGACGGGGTTGGTCCGCGCGATCGCCAGGGCCGCGTCGAGGTCGGGCGCCTCGATCACGTAGAAGCCGGCCACGACCTCCTTGGAATCCAGGAACGGGCCGTCGGTGATCGTGTCGCCGCGCACCGACGTGGCCATGTCCCGCGGGGTCAGCGCGTACGCCGCCACCATCGAGCCGCGTTCGGCCAGGTCGTCCGCGTGATCGGTGTGCGTTTCGAGTTCCTCGGCCGACGCGTCGGGCGCGTGGGCGGAGTCACCGGCATAGATCAGTACCGCGTATTGGGCCATGAAGACCTCACCTCCGCCTTTACGTCGAACGGATCCCGCGGATTCGACAAACCCCCGCCAGAAAACTATCCGATCGATCGGGCCCGGCCAGCGCGTACGCGACGAGCCCGGTCAGCGCCAGCACGCCGGCCGTCACCGCCGCGGCGGCACCGAGTGGCTGCGCCTGCCAGGTCAGGATCCGCGCGACGACCGGTTCCGGCCGGGGAAACAGGGTCGCCGCCAGCGTCCAGCCCAGCGGCAGGAACCACGCGCGCGCGACCCCGATCGTCGCCGCGCCGAGAGCGGTCACGCCCAGCAGCCCGGCCGCGTCGCGCGCCACCAGCAGGACCGGGCCGAAGCGCGCCCCCGTCGGCCGCGTGGCCAGGATCAGAATCAGGACAACCACAAAAGCTCCCAGCAGGTGTACGGCCCGCCGCCGCGCCCACGGGATCGCGGCAGTGCGCTCGAGCGAGTCGTCGGGGCCCCCGAGGGTGGCGGTCAGCGCGGCGACCAGCAGCAGAACCGTCAGGACGACCATCTGCGGAGCCACGTCCGGACTATCGGAGAACACCGACCACAGCGACCACATCAGCGCGGCGCCGGCACCGCTCGCGGCCAGCGCCATCGGGACCCGCCGGGAGCGCAGGTACAGCGCGAGCCACCTCATCGCGTACCCGTGGACATGATGCCGTCCTCGACCGTGCAGGCCAGCGCGGCCCGGCGCAGGGCCACCAGCCGGGCGGTCACCTCGCTCTCCGGCAGCTGTCGCAGGGCACGCCAGAGCTCCACGGCCTCGGCGATGATCGCCGGGTCGTATGGTCCGGCCGCCACCGGCTCCCGCCCGATCAGCAGGTAGGCGGCCGCGAGTCGCTCCGCAGGCCCGGCGAAGTGGTCGCAGTCGGGCGGGCTCGCGAACGCCCCGGCAACCACCTGTGCCAGCACGGCGTCCCGGTCGCCGAGGTGGGCGTCCGAGCCGGCCTCGACGGTGAGCAGCACGACGTCCTCCTGCCAGGGCGGGTAGACGGTGGGCAGGTACGTCGTGGTGTCCTCGTGCACCCGGGTCGGGCCCTGCGGCAGCTTCGCCAGCACGGCCAGCCCCTCCCGGGCCGGCGGGGTCACCTCGGAGAGCAGCCCCGAATGGACCCGGCTGACGCACACCCGCGGCTCGTCCCGGGCGCACACCAGCTCCCTCGCCACCGGGTCGACCGCGTCGATGACGAGCCGGTTCTGGCGGGGCATGGCCGTGATCGCCAGCGAGGCCCCGAGCACCACCGGCAGAATTGCCGCCACCCGCGGGCGCCAGCCGCCGGACGCGAACAGCAGCACCGCGGCGACGGCGAGAGCGGCCAGCCACACGGCCTGGGCGGCGCTGGCCCGGCCGGGCACGGTCGCGTAGGCGCCGGGCAGGTTCATCTCGTAGATCGGCGAGAAGACCAGGGCCAGCCAGCCGCGCGGACGGGTCGCACCGGGAATGATCAGCAACAGCCCGAGGCCGGCGATGCCGAGCGCCGGCGCGGTCACCGGCGACGGCAGCAGGCGGCCGAGGGCCAGCCCGAGCCAGACCGCCGCCACCAGCGCCAGGCAGCCGACGGCCGCGACGACGAACACGGCGGCCGGGAGGTAGCGCGCCGTACCGGCGATCCACGCGCCGCCGACCAGGGCCATCGCCAGGTATCCGGCGACCACCGCGACGGCCATCGCGCCGAGCGTGGGCACCGTCCGGTGGGCCCGCGGGCGTGGGGTGCTCGCGAACAGCTCGGCCACGTTCGACCGGTGCTCGCGGCGGGCCTGCCAG
Organism: Paractinoplanes globisporus DSM 43857; assembly: GCF_000379645.1. Lineage (GTDB taxonomy): Bacteria > Actinomycetota > Actinomycetes > Mycobacteriales > Micromonosporaceae > Actinoplanes > Actinoplanes globisporus. The sequence continues at coordinate 192,035 of NZ_KB903299.1, read as the reverse complement.
GCGCCGGCGGCCAGCGCCAGCGGCCACAGCACGGCCAGGTAGAGCCGCTGGGTCATGGCCAGCTGCATCCAGCCGGTGGTGAACGCGGACTGGTTGGCGAAGAACAGCACCGCCACGCCGGTCACCAGCAGGATCAGCGCCGACCCGATCGCGGCCGAGCGGCGCAGCTCGATGCCGAGCACGCGGTTCACCGGCCGGCCTCCGCCCGGCGGCGGGGTCGCGGCGCCCTCATCGGCCGGCCTCCGCCCGGTGCCGGCGCAGCAGCGCGGAATAGCCCCGCTCGGCCGGGCTGTCGCCGGCGTCGCCCGGCTCGCCCTGCGCGGCCAGACCGTCCGGGGTGCCCTGGTACACGAGCCGGCCCTCGTTGATCAGGACCACGTCGGTGCACGCGGCCACCACGTCCTCGACCAGGTGGGTGGAGACCAGGACGCAGCTGTCGACGCCGAGGTCGCGCAGCAGCTCGCGGAAGTCGAGGCGCTGCTCCGGGTCGAGACCGACGGTCGGCTCGTCGAGCAGCAGCACCGGCGGGTCGTTCACGATCGCCTGGGCGATGCCGGCCCGGCGCAGCATGCCGCCGGACAGCGTCCGCATGCGCGCGCCGGCCTTGGCGGTGAGGCCGACCCGGTCGATCGCGCGCTGCGTCGCCTCCGCCACCTCGGCCTTCGGCATCTCCTTCAGCCAGGCCATGTACTCGACGAACTCGCGCACCGTAAACCGCGGATAGAACCCGAACTGCTGCGGGAGATAGCCGATCCCGCGGCGCACCCGCCGCAGGTCGCCCCCGCCGGCCCGCTCACCGAGCAGGGTCAGCCGGCCGCCGGCCGGTTTCACCACCGTCGCCAGCGCGCGCATCAGCGTGGTCTTGCCGGCGCCGTTCGGCCCGAGAAGGCCGTGCACGCCGGTGCCGAGGGTGAGGTCGAGCCCGTCGACGGCCAGGTGCCGGCCGGCGCGTACCCGCAGCTGTTCGGCGTGGACCGCCCACGGATGGGTGGTGGGTGCGGTCTCGGCCGCGCTGACCGTACGCATGACAGATCCTCCTCAGTTATGGCTGGACAGCCGGCGGAAGTTGCCGGCCCGCGTCGCAGCGAGGCCGGCCAGCGCCAGCGTGAGCAGCGCCCACCCGCCGGAGCTGCCCGGTTGAAGCACCGCCGGCGGGTGGGTGGTGACGACGGCCGGCAGCACCACCGCCAGCGCCCACGCGGTGCCGAGCACGGTGGCGGCGAGCCGCACGCCGACGAAGGCGCCCAGCGCGATGGTCGCGGCCGTGAAAGCCAGACAGGGCAGCAGCGTCAGGGCCAGGGAGACCCCGGTGCGGGACCCGGCCAGCGCGAGCGCCGGCACGACCACGACCAGCACCCCGGCCGTGCGCCGCAACAGCATCGCCAGCCCGGCCGCCGGTGTGCCGGCGATCAGCTCCCAGGCCGGATCGTGCCGCCGGCTCCACGCGATCGCCACCCCGGGCAGCGGCGCCACCGGGGCCAGCAGGGACACCAGCGGCACGCGTGGCTCCAGCCCCTGCAGCAGCACCGCGCACCCGAGAACCGTCACCGTCATCGTCAGCCACGGCACGAGATGCCAGACCAGCCGGCGGTTGCGCGTCACCGGCCGGCGCCGGCGGGCCGGAGCCGGTCCGGCCGCGATCCCGCGGTCGACGCCGGCCGCGATCCGGGCGAGCAGGTCCCGGCTGTCGCCGGGCGCACCGCCGGCCACCCGGGCCCGGCAGTCCGCGCAGTCCTCGAGATGCGTCTCGACCGACCACATCGTGACCTCGTCGAGGTCCGCCGCCGGGTCGGCGTACCGGGCGATCACCGCGGGGCTCGGATGGGTGGTCATGACAGCGCCTCCCGCAATGCGATCCGGGCCCGCCGGGCCCGCGACTTCACGGTGCTTTCCGGCACGCCGAGCAGCAGCGAGGTCTCCCGCACCGACAATCCGTCGAGAACCATCGCCCGCAGCACCTGCCGTGCCTCCGGCGGGAGCACGAGCAGGGCCTGCTCGAGTTCCTGGCCCACCCGGCCGGACATGACCTCGTCCTCGGCGGCGGGGGCGACCGACTCGGTCAGCGGCACGGCCGGCACGTCGTTCTGCCGGGCCCGCCGGCGGAAGGCGTCGACGAGGCGGTGGGCGGCGATGGTCCACAGCCAGCCGACCGCGCCGCCCGACGTGCTCGACGCGAAGCTGCCTGCGGCGCGCCAGACGGCCAGGTAGGTCTCCTGCATCACGTCGGCCACCACGTCGTCGTCGGCGCAGCGGCGGCGCAGGCGGGCGAGCAGCCACGGCGACGTACGCCGGTACAGCTCGTCGAACGCGCGCCGGTCGCCGGCCGCCGTGCGGCGCACGAGCTCGCCCTCGTCCAGACCTGACTCCACACCCAGCAAGACGACGGCGGGACCGGCCGAGATGCTCAATCTCGTGTGACCCGGGTCACTCCGGGGTCTCGTCCTGGCGGGGGCGTCCGGGCCGGCGCATCCCCTTGGCGTCGCCGGGAAGGCGGCCCTCCTCCTTCAGCGCCTGCCGGAGGAGGTACTCGATCTGCGCGTTGGTGCTGCGCAGCTCGGCGGCGGCCCACCGGGCCAGCGCATCGTGAACGGCCGGGTCCAGCCGCAGCAGGATGCTCTTGCGCTCTGCCATAGCCGGCCGGATCAGTGGTACAGCGTGCCGGTGTTGACGACGGGCTGAGTGTCGCGATCGGCGCACAGCACGACGAGCAGGTTGGAGACCATGGCCGCCTTCCGCTCCTCGTCGAGCTCGACGATCGCCTGCTCGGAGATTTTGGTGAGGGCCATGTCGACCATGCCGACGGCGCCCTCGACGATCCGCTGGCGGGCCGCGACCACGGCGTTGGCCTGCTGGCGGCGCAGCATGGCCTGGGCGATCTCCGGCGCGTACGCCAGATGGGAAAGCCTGGCCTCGACGATGGTCACACCGGCCGGCGAAACCCGGGCGCCGATCTCCTCGGCAAGTTTCTGGGTGATCTCGTCGGCACTGTCGCGCAGCGACGTCTGGCCGGCCTCGTGGGCGTCGTACGGGTAGGAGTTGGCGATGTGCCGCACCGCCGTCTCGGCCTGGATGGCGACGAACTGCTCGAACTGGTCGACCTCGAAGACCGCCTTCGCCGTGTCGCTGACCTGCCAGACGACCACGGCGGCGATCTCGATGGGGTTGCCGTCGGCGTCGTTGACCTTGGTGACCTCGGTCTGGTGGTTGCGGATCCGGGTGGAGACGCGGCGCCGGGTCGTGAACGGGTTGACCCAGCGCAGGCCGGCCGTGCGGACGCTGCCGGTGTACCGCCCGAGCAGCTGGACGACCCGGGCCTGGCCGGGCGCGACCGGGGTCAGCCCGACGAGCACGATGGCGGTGACGACGAGGAGCAGGATGCCGATCAGGACGGAGGTGTCGGTGCCCCGGCTCAGCAGCACGCCGCTCAGGACGATCGCCACGATTCCGCCGAGCAGGATCGGTATGCCCGGAGCCCCGTCGGCGCGGCGCTCCTGCGTGGTTTCGGTGACCATCGTCGTCCCCTCTCGTCCGGCACGGGGTTGCCCGGCTCCTATCAAAGTGATATCACATTTTCTGTGACACGCCAGTTGGAGATAGACGGAGTCAGCAAGCGCTACGGGGAGATCGTCGCCCTGGAGGGCATCACCTTCGAGGTGCGCGCCGGCGAGATCTTCGGCCTCGTCGGCAGCAACGGAGCCGGCAAGACCACCGCGATGCGCATCGTCCTCGGCGTGCTCGCGGCCGACGCCGGCGCCGTCCGGTGGGACGGGCGCGCGCTCGGCCCCGACACCCGGCGGAAGATCGGCTACATGCCCGAGGAGCGCGGGCTCTACCCCCGGATGAAGGTCGCCGAGCAGCTGGTCTACCTGTCCCGCCTGCACGGCATGTCGGCGGCGGCCGCGCGCGCCTCGGTCGACGTCTGGCTGGAGCGGCTGGCCGTCGCAGGCCGCCGCGACGACGACGTGATCAAGCTTTCGCTCGGCAACCAGCAGCGCGTCCAGCTCGCCGCCGCCCTCGTCCACGACCCCGAGATCCTGGTCCTCGACGAGCCGTTCTCCGGCCTCGACCCGGTGGCCGTCGACGTGATGAGCGGCGTGCTGCGCAACAAGGCCGGTTCCGGCGTGCCGGTGATGTTCTCCAGCCACCAGCTCGACCTGGTCGAGCGCCTCTGCGACCGGGTCGGCATCGTCCGGCAGGGCCGCATGGTCGCCGCCGGGACCGTCGACGAGCTGCGCGCCGGCGGACCGGAGGAGCTGATCGTCACCGCGCCCGACGCCCCGCCGGGCTGGGCGGCCGGCCTGCCCGGCGTCACCGTGGTCGGCCAGTCGAACGGGAGCACCCGCCTCTCCCTGGTCGACGGCGCCGACGACCAGGCGGTCCTGCGGGCCGCCCTCGCCACCGGGCCGGTGCACGAGTTCGCCCGCAGCCGCCCCTCCCTGACCGACCTGTTCCGGCACATCGTCAGCGCCCCCGCCGAAGGAGAACCAGCATGATCTGGCTGATCGCCGGCCGTGAGATCGGCACCCGCCTGCGCTCCAAGGCCTTCCGGGTCGCGACCGTGGTCAGCGTCCTCATCCTCGTCGGCCTCGCGCTGATCGCGAAGCTCGTCGGCAGCGGCCCGTCCTACCAGGAGGTCGGCATCACCCCGGCCGCGGCGGCGCTGACCGGCTCGGTCACGTCGACGGCCACGGCGATCAAAGTCGACCTCCACACCCACGCCGTCGACGAGGCCACCGGGCGCGCGCAGGTGGAGGACGGCAAGCTCGACGCCCTGCTGGTCACGGGCACCTCGCCGATCCAGGTCGTCGTCAAGACCGACCTCGACGACGGCCTCCAGTCGGTGCTGCAGCTCGTGGCCCAGCGCACCGTGCTCGACCAGCAGGTCACCGAGCTCGGTGGCGACCCGGCCAAGGTCGCCGCCTCGATCGCCACCGCCGCGGTGACCGTCACCCCGCTGACGCCGCCGAAGAACAGCAACAGCCAGCAGCTGATCCTCGGCATCCTCACCAGCGTCCTGATCTACATGTCCCTGCTGCTCAACGGGCAGGCCGTCGCCCAGGGCGTGGTGGAGGAGAAGACCAGCCGGGTCGTCGAGATCATCCTGGCCACCGTGCGCCCGTGGCAGCTGATGGTCGGCAAGGTCCTCGGCCTCGGCGCGGTCGGCCTGATACAGGTGGCGGTGATCGCGCTGTCCGGGGTCGCCGCCGGCGTCGCCACCGACGCGATCGACCTGCACATCACCGCCGCGTTCAGCACCATCGCATGGCTGATCGTCTGGTTCCTGCTGGGGTACGCCGCGTACTCGCTCGCCTTCGCCGGGGTCGCCTCGCTGGTCTCCCGGCAGGAGGAGGTCGCCGCGGTCGTCACGCCGGTGATGATGCTGCTGATCGTGGGCTACGTCATCGGCATCTCGATCCTGCCGTCCAACCCCGACTCCGGGTTCGTCGCCCTGCTCTCCCTGATACCGGTCTTCGCACCGACCCTGATGCCCGTCCGGCTGGCGCTCGGCGTCGTCCCGGCCTGGCAGGCCGCCGTCTCGCTGGCCGGCATGATCGTGGTCATCCCGCTGCTGCTCTGGTTCGCGTCGCGCATCTACAGCAACGCGGTCCTGCGCAGCGGCGCCCGCGTACGCCTGCGCGACGCGTGGCGGGCCGCTTGAGCTTCGAGGGAGGCAACAACATGGAGATCGCTGACTTGGTGAGCCCCGGCGCGACGGTGGAACGGCTGGGCGGGGGTGCGACCTGGAGCGAGGGCCCGCTCTGGCTGCCCGGGGAGGACGCCGTGATCTGGTCGGACATCCCCGGGAACCGGATCCTGCGGTGGAGCGCGGCCACCGGCGGGGTGACCGTCGACCGCACCGGCGTGGAGTTCACCAACGGGCGCACGTTCGACCGGGAGGGCCGCATCGTGACCTGCTCACACGGCCGCCGGGCCATCGAGCGCGACGGCCGGGTGCTGGTCGATCACTACGGCCCGTCGCTCCTCAATTCGCCCAACGACGTGGTGGTCGCCTCGGACGGCGCGATCTGGTTCACCGACCCGCCGTACGGGATCGTGCAGCCGGCCGAAGGCTATCCCGGCGAGCTCGAGTACGGCGCCTGCTACGTCTTCCGCTTCGATCCCGCGACCGGCGACCTCACCCCCGTCGTGCTCGACATGGAGGAGCCGAACGGGCTGGCCTTCTCCCCGGACGAGTCGCTGCTGTACGTCGCGGACACCTCGGCCGCCCTCCACGAGGACGGCAAGCACTGGATCCGGGTCTACGACGTCGTCGACGGCCGCGGATGCGCCAACGGCCGGCTGTTCGCCGAGGTCAGCCCGGGCGTGCCGGACGGCTTCCGGGTCGACGAGCACGGCAACGTCTGGACCTCGAGCGCCGACTCCGTCCAGGTGTACGCCCCCGACGGCCGCCACCTCGGCAAGATCCCGGTCCCCGAGGTGGTCGCCAACGTCTGCTTCGGCGGCCCGGACGGCGACACCCTGTTCATCGCCGCCACCACCAGCCTGTACCGCCTGCAGACCAGCACCCGGTCCGCATGAGGTGTGGCGTCACGCGACGCCGAGCCGCCCGCGCAGAAAGCCGAGCGCCCGTTCCTCGTCCTGGACCCCGCCGCCCTCGTGGCCGTTGAACTCCCAGACCTCGATCTCCTTCGGTCCCCCGTACGCGTGGAAGGCCCCGAAGACGGTCGAGGGCGGGCAGACGAGGTCGCGCAGCGCGGCCGAGAAGAGCGCGGGCGCCGTCGCGCGGGCCGCGAAGTTGACGCCGTCGAAGTACGCCAGCGTCTGCCGCACCCGATCGGCCGAGGAGCGGTGCACGGCCAGGTAGTCGACGATCTCGCGGTACGGGAACGACTCGGTGACCCGCAGGGCGCGCGGGAAGTCGCACAGGAACGGCACGAACGCGACCGCCGCCGCCAGGTCGGAGCGCAGGCCGGCGACCGCGAGCGCGGTGCCACCGCCCTGACTGCCGCCGAGCACCGCGACCCGGCCCGGGTCGACCACGTCGAGGGCGCGGGCGGCGTCGACGGCCCGGACCGCGTCGGTGAACAGCCGCCGGTAGTAGTAGCCGGCCGGGTCGAGGATGCCCCGCGTCATGACGCCCGGCACCTGCGGGGAGGCCACCGCGTCGTCCGGGGTGTCGCCGAGACTCCAGCCGGAGCCTTGTCCGCGCGTGTCCATCTGAAAGTGGGCGAAGCCGGCCGAGGCCCAGAGCAGGTTCTCCAGGGCATGTCCGCGGCCGCCGCCGTACCCGACGTACTGCACGACGGCGGGCAGCGGCCCGGCCGCGCCGACCGGCAACCGCAGCCATCCCCGTACGTCCTGGCCGGCGAAGCCCCGGAAGGTGACGTCGTAGGTCGTGATCGTGGCCAGACCGGTTTTCACCTCGTTCAGGCGCACATCGAGGTCGTGCGAGGCCGCCTCGCCGAGGGTCCCGGCCCAGAACTCGTCGAAGTCGGCGGGTGCGGTCTGCGTGCTGCGGTACTCGGCCAGCTCATCGAGTGCGAGGTCGACGATCATCTATGGAACGCTCCGTTCAGCTGGAACTGCTCGAACCGGGTGAGGGCGTCCTCGATCCGGTGCCGGTGGGTGCGGTCGTTGCCGGTGCCGACCCAGGTCCATTGCCGGATCAGCAGGGTGCCGGCGGCGCGGTCGGCCTTCAGGTCGACGACCGCGACGATCTCGTCGTCCACGAGCACCGGCAGGGCGAAGTAGCCGAAGACGCGCTTTTCCTTCGGTACGTACGCCTCGAAGACGTGGGCGTAGCCGAAGAAGAACTCGAGTCGCTTGCGCAGGATGACCAGCGGGTCGAACGGGGACAGCAGGTGCACGATGCCGCCGACCGGCTCCGGAATCGTCTCGAGCGTCTCCGGGGTGGCCCAGTGCTCGGCCCGGGTGGCGTCGCCGATGGTCACCGGCACGAGCTCGCCGCGGCGTACCCGCTCCTCGATGAGCTCGCGGACGGCGGGCTTCGCCCTCGGCTCGTTGTGGCAGGCCGAGGCGAGGCTGACCAGGCCCTGCGAGCGCAGGGCGCGATCGAGACGGTACGCGGTGACCTGCTTCTCGGTGGCCGCCCGCGGCGGTTTGCCCCACCCGAAATGGCGCTCGGTCAGCTCGTACGTCTTGATGATGCCGGTGCGCTCGCTGACCGTGACCAGGCCCCAGGTGCAGGCGATGTCCAGGGCGCGTTTCGAGGGCTTACGGCTCGCCCAGGCCCAGTCCTTCGCCACGAGCACGTCGTCCTTGATCTCGCTGATCTTCAGCGGGCCGTGGTCGCGGATGCGCTTGACCGCGGCGCGCACGTCCTCGGCCGTGATGCCCTTGTTCCACGACAGCCAGGGCCCGGTGCGCCGGTCGCGCATCGCGGGGGTGAAGTACTTGTAGTCGCCGGTCGGCACGTAGGAAAGCGCATGCGTCCAGGTCTCGAAGACGGCCTTGTCGACGGTCTGCGCCCGGTGCAGATCCGATCGCCGGTACGCCGGGATCCGCGTCCACAGGATGTGATGGTGCGCCCGCTCGATCACGTTTATCGAGTCGATCTGCACGTAGCCGAGGTGCTCGATCGCGACGAGGGCCGCGCCCGGGCCGCCGCCGAACGGCTCGGCGACGTCAAGCCGCTGCGCGTGCAGCCAGATGCGGCGGGCCGCCGCGACCGGCACGACCACGTCACGAGTTGCGGGCTTAGCCACCATCCGAGTCCGATCCGACCGTGCCATTACTGATCTTCGACGGTATCAGTGGCACTCGGGCCTGAAGCAATTCAATCGATCAAGAACAGCCGGAATCGGTTGTCCATTTGAACGGTGGCCGGGCTCTGCCGCCGATGTCAGGCTGACGCCAGGGAAAGGGGGTGTGAGGTGATTTTGGATGGTATCGACTACGGCGTCCCGCAGGAGTCGCCGGACCGATGAACGGCTGGATGTGCGCCCCTTGCGGCACGATGAACGAGCCTTCGGAGCAGGTCTGCGTGGCCTGCAAGAGGAGGCGCGATCCGTCGCCACCTGAGGCCGCTCCGCTCGATGAGCCTCGGTGGATGTCGACTCGTCCCGCGACGTCGGGCGGCGCGGGCCCGGCCTTTGCGCCGCCGCCGCTCACCGTTCCGCCGCCGATGGCCCCACCGGCCGCGGCCTCGGTCCCGACCGCCCTGCCGTCCGCCCTGCCGTCCGCCCTGCCGTCCGCCCTGCCGTCCGCCGTGCCGTCCGCCGTGCGCCGTCTGCTTGTCCCCGGCGTCGTGGCTCTGGTGCTGGCCGGCGGCGGCGTCGCGGCCTACGCGTTCCGGTCCGGCGGAGACGGGAACCAGGGCCGGGCCACCGGGCCGCTGACCGCCGCGACCACGGCCGCGGCCGTCCCCACGGCGACCGACCCCGTGACGACCGACCCTGCGGCGACCGACCCTGTGACGACCGACCCTGCGGCGACCGACCCCGCGACGACCGACCCCACGACGGCGGCCCTCACCGGACTGGTCACGATCTCGGAGCCCGGCCCGGTCGCCGACGAGGCCGCCACCATGTTCGAGACGTACTTCTCCGGCATCAACGACGGGCGCGCGGAGGACGCATTGTCCGTCTTCGACCCCGCCGGCCAGCTGAATCCCGCCGATCCCGCCCAGGCCGCCCAGTTCAGCCACGACATCGCCACGACCCGCGACGACGACATCGTCCTGGGAACGGTCTCCGATCGGGGCGACAGCGTCGCCGCCAGGGTGAGTTTCCGCAGCCACCAGCAGCGTGGCTACGGCCCCAAGAGCAACCCGAACCAGACCTGCACCCGCTGGACCATCGACTACACCCTTTCCCGTACGGCCGACGGACTGCGCATCCTCCGCGGCCGAGGCAAGCCGGCGGCCTGCTGAGGCCGCCGTCAGCGGGGAACGCAGAAGTCGCGCAGGGCGGCCGAGTCGACCGGGTCGAGCCACTCGTAGGTGCCGCGCAGCTGGTCGGCGATCTGCTCGACGGTGGTGACGGCCGCGGTCATGTCGCCCCAGGGCATGCCGACGTGCAGCAGGGTGCGCACGATGCCGGCGGGCAGGTGCGGGCCGTTGTCGGCGGTGGCGCGCAGCAGCAGGCCCCCGGTGGAGACGTCCTCGACATGCCCGGTCACCCGCACGAGGCGGCGGCCCGGCTCCGAGTCGACCTGGGCGGTGCCGGTCGCCGCGTACGTGCCGGGCCTGCGCGCGGCACCGCGGCGCTGCACCACGTCGGTGGTCAGGTCGCCGGCGACGGTGAGGCGGCCGCCGCGCAGCTCGGCCTCGATCCACGTCACGCCGGCGCTGGTGACCAGCTCGAGGATGCCGGTGCGCCGGGTGCCCGGTTCGTCCAGGCCGAGCACCGGGATCGGCGGAAGCTCGGCCACGAAATCGGCCCGTACCTCGGCCAGCGCGATCAGGGCCAGGTCTGGTTCGCCCGGGCAGCGCAACGTGAGAGTGCTGCCGGCCGGTACCGCGATCATCGAATCCTCCCGGGCTCTCCCGGGCTCTCCCGGCGAAAGACGGCTGTCGTCCGACGTTCTCACGACCGCCCGCCGGGCGCGGCCGTTTCGGCTGATCAGCGGCGGTGGCGCGTACCCAGGAAGGATCTTGATAAAGAAGACAATGGTCGAAACTAAATGCTCATCGGTGGTACGACCATTTAGGTATTTGTCAATTCAAAGGGAAATTGAACTGAGGTGCGAACTCGGCCCGTAATTCGGGGCGCAAAGGATTTCCCCGAGGGAGGGGTTCGAGGCCATGAGAAGGAAGTACCGCCGTCCCGGCGCAACGGGCACGGGCCGGCGACTGCCCGGCAAGGCCGTGCTGGTGTCGGTGACCGTCGGCGTGCTCGCGGCCGGCACCGGCATCAGCCTGGCCGCCACGCAGGGCGGCGGCAGCTCGTCGGTGACCTGCATCGTGGTCGCGGACGCCGCCGCGGCGGCCGACGCGAACTCGGCGCTGTCCGATGTCTTCGCCGTCGGCACCCCGCTGCACCTGACCAGCGCCGGCCGCGCGGTCGACGTGACCGTGAGCGGCCCGATCACCGCAGCGGCGGCGACCACCCCGCCGGCAACCACCGATCCGGCGGCCAGCGCACCCGCGCCCGGTGATCCGGCGGCCAGCGCACCCGCGCCCGGTGATCCGGCGACCAGCGCGCCCGCGGCCGGCGATCCGGCCACCAGCGCTCCGGCGTCCGGGGCGGCGACGGCTTCCGCTTCCGCCTCGACCGGCGGGCGCGGCGGCAAACATCGCACCCACACGCGCAAGCCCAGCGCGGGCCAGAGCAAGGCCAAGCCCAGCGCCACCGTGTCCACCGACCCCGCCGCCTCCGTGCCCCGGGTAGCCGTCAAGGCCGCGGCCAACAACGGCGTCGACGCGAACTCGGTCTGCGTGAAGCTCTCCAAGAACGCCTTCAACACGCTCGGCAACGTCGTCGACGGCAACAACGTCGGCGCCTTCATCGCCACGATGACCCCGACGGCCGCGGGCAACGCCACCACCGCCCCGGCCGCGTCGGACAACCCGGCGGCGTCGGGCAGTCCCGCCGCGTCGGGCAGCCCCGCCGCGTCGGGCAGTCCCGCCGCGTCGGGCAGTCCCGCCGCGTCGGGCAGTCCCGCCGCGTCCGGCAGCCCCGCCGCGACCGGCAGCAAGGCCGCCGGCGGCGGTCGCAAGCACCACAACCGGCGCCGCTGAGCCGTCGCCGTGCCAGCCGTTGGCCGGGCAGGGCGCGAGCAAGCCGGCAAGCGCGGGCCGGCCGGTGTCCGCGGGATGCCGGCCGGCAAGCGCGCGGCGCCCAGACAACTTCGCGCCCGGACACCCGCCCGTTGAGGGCGCGGATTTCACCCGTGTGGTCGTCGGGAACGGCGGCCACACGGGCATAAGGTCCATGCATGGATGGCGCGCGAGTGACCGAGCGCCCGCACCTCGTGGCGATCCGGGCCGGTGCGCTGTTCGACGGCGTGTCCGCGACGCTGATGCCCGACCCCGTACTGGTGATAGATGGTCAAACCATTGTCGCCGCCGGGTCCGGGATCACTCCGCCCGCCGGGGCCGAGGTCGTCGACCTCGACGGAGCCACCCTCCTGCCCGGCCTCATCGACACCCACGTCCACCTTGTCTTCGACGGCAGCACCGACCCGGTCGGCCGGCTCGCCGCCCGCGACGACACCGCGGCCCTCGCGGCCATGGCGGCGGCCGGCCAAGCCGCCCTCCGGGGCGGCATCACGACCGTGCGTGACCTCGGCGACCGTGACTATCTGTCGCTGAGCCTGCGAGGCAGCGACGACCTGCCCACGATCGTCGCCGCCGGGCCGCCGATCACCACGCCGGCGGGGCACTGCCACTTCCTCGGTGGCAGCGCCGAGCCGGCCGACGACGCGCTGCGGGCGGCCGTGCGCGAGCGGGCCGACCGCGGCGTCGACGTCGTCAAGGTGATGGCCAGCGGCGGCACGATGACCCCCGGCACCCGTCAGGAGGAGGCCCAGTTCACGCCCGCTCAGCTGCGGGTCGTAGTCGAGGAGGCGCATCGGCTCGGCCTGCCGGTCACCGCGCACGCCCACGGCACCGGCGCGATCCGCGACGCGCTGGACGCCAGGGTCGACGGCATGGAGCATGTCTCGTTCTGGAGCGCCGACGGCGTCGACGAGCCCGGCGAGCTGGCCAGGCGAATCGTGGACAGCCGGGTGGCGGTCGGCGTCACCGCCGGCGTCGTGCCCGTGCCGGGTCTTGCCCCTCCGCCCCCGGTGGCGATGCGCATGCCGCGCATCATCGCCAACCTCCGGAGCCTGTACGAGGCCGGCGCCTACCTGATCCTCGGCACCGACGCGGGCATCGGCCCGCCCAAGCCCCACGACGTCCTGCGCCACGCCCTCGTCCAGACCGCGTCGATCGGCATGGAACCGGCGACCGCGCTGCGCCTGGCCACCTCCACGGCCGCCGAGGCCTGCGGGCTGGCCGCGAGCAAGGGCCGCCTCGCGCCCGGCTTCGACGCCGACATCCTCGCCGTCGACGGCAACCCCCTGGCCGATCTCACCGCCCTGCACAACGTCCGCGCGGTGTTCGCCCGCGGAGTCCAGGTCGTGCCTACCAGACCGTGAGCAGCAGATGGTTGACGGCGAGGGCCACCACCGCCTGAGCGATCAGCCAATGCCGCCGGGCGTGTTCCGGCAGCAGCGCGGCGCCCGCCATGAGCCACACCGTGAACGGCAGCCAGATCCGCTCCACCTCGGCCTTGCTGTAGCCGGAGAGGTCGGCCGCCACCATCGCGCCCACGGCGGCCAGCGGCAGCAGCCAGACACCGCCCCGGGAAATGCCGAGCATCGCCCGCCGCACGACGGCAAGCGCGACCGGTCCCGCCGCCACCACCACAATCGCAAGATCAGACCAAACCCAATATGCGTACGGACGGTGAGCGGCGATTCCCTCGTAGTAGCGCTGTGTGACCAGGTGATAGCCCGTCAACCAGTCGAATCCGGCCCCGCCGAACGCCGCCACCACCGTGACCGCACCCGCGACCGCCCACCAGATCGTCCGGCGCGCAGGTGCGGCCAGCAGAACAGCACCGGCGATCGCACCCATCAAGACAAGACCATAGGAGAGGTACGCGGCGCAGCCGAGCACCACGCCTCCCGCGTAAGCAGCGGGCGCGCGCCGGCGCACCAGGCCGCAGGCGAGAAGCGCCACTCCGGTCGCCGTCACCCCGGCGAACAGGCCGTCCGCCGATACGCCGATCCAGATCGCGCCCGGGAACAGCGCGAGAAACGGCACCGCGGCGCGTGCCGCCGACTCGGATCCGAGCACCCGCACGGTAACCGGCACCGCCACGGCCGTGAGTGACCCGATCGCGACGCACACCAGCCCGGCCCAGGCGCCACCGGACAGCCCGAGCCGATCCAGCCCGACGAAGACCAGCAGCGCACCCGGCGGATGACCCGCGACGTGAGTGGTCCACGAGTCCGGCTGGTGGTCGAGGATCCGCCCGGTGAACCCCCGCAGCATCGCCGGAACGCTGGTTACCCCCGGCACCTCACTGAGGTATTCCGGCGGCGTGGCCAGGCGCCCCGCGACCCCGCGCTGCCACCCGTCCACAAGCGCCAGAGACAGCGTCCACACGAGCGCCGTCCCGTAAGAGGCGGCCAGCAGCGCCCGCCACCGCAGCCGCGCCGCAACGCCAAAACCGTACCGACAAACGAGAACCGCGACCGCCACGGCGACCGGCGTCCCCGGCCCGGCGTGCGGCAGCCAGTGCGCGAACAGCGGCGCCGCCGCGGCGTGAACCGGCCGCCCGGCCAGCTCGAACACCCCCGCACCCACCACGGCCGCAAGGAAAAGGCCCGCTCCCGCCAGCGCGACAACCAAATCGGAGCGAGAGCCGTCCCGCGCGCCGCGGCCGCCGATCCACGCGGCGAGGCGACGGCGGGTGCCCGCGGTCCGCGCGGCCGACTGGGGGCGGGGGATGGTCATCCGCGGAGTGGGGCGGAGGCGAACTCGGTGACCCCCTCGGCAAGGCCGATCGCGGCGCGGAAGCCGAGCTCGGTGGCCGCGCGGTCGGGACGGGCGACGATGTGCCGCACGTCGCCGAGGCGGAACTGGCCGGTGGTCACCGGAGCAGGTCCGCCGGTGGCGCGGGAGAGTTGCGCCGCCAGCTCGCCCACGGTCGCCGGGCGGCCGGAGGCGACGTTGTAGGCACGCCACCCGCCGAGCGTCTCGGTGGCGGCCACCGCGGCGAGGTTGGCGGCGGCCACGTCGCGCACGTGGACGAAGTCTCGGCGCTGGCCACCGTCCTCGAAGACGCGCGGCGGGCGCCCCGCCTCGACGGCCGAGCGGAAGATGGCCGCGACCCCGCTGTACGGCGTTTCGCGGGGCATCCCCGGGCCGTACACGTTGTGGTAGCGCAGCGCCGCGACCGTCCCTCCGGTCTCTCGTGCCCATGCGGCGGTCAGATGTTCCTGGGCGACCTTCGTGGCCGCGTAGACGCTGCGGGGGTCGAGCCGGGCGTCCTCCTCCACCAGCGACGGGACAAGCGGTTCACCGCAGCGCGGACAGGGCGGCTCGAAGCGGCCGGCGGCCAGGTCGGCGACGACCCGCGGGCCCGGCCGGACCGGGCCGTGCTCGGCACAGGCGTAACCACCCTCGCCGTAGACCACCATGGAGCTGGCCAGCACCAGCCGATGCACGCCGGCCCGGGCCATCCGGGCGAGCAGGACGGCCGTACCGAGGTCGTTGCAGCCGACGTAGTCGGGCAGGTCGTCCAGGTCGAGGCCGAGCCCGACCATCGCCGCCTGGTGGACGACGACGTCCACACCGGACAGCGCCCGGTCGACCTCCTGGGGATCGCGCAGATCGGCCCGGCGCACGGGAGCGCCGGCGACGTCGGCCGGCAGCGGCGCGCGGTGGGCCGCGGGATGGCCCGAGTCGAGGACGGTCACCTGGCAGCCGGAGGCGCTCAGCGCGGTGACGACATGGGTTCCGATGAAGCCGGCTCCGCCGGTCACGAGTACGCGGGTCACGGCGCCGACGCTAGGGCGGTTCCGCGCTCGGCGGGACCTCCGCGGGACGTCCGTAAGACGGTGGTAATGGTTCGTCACCGCCGCGTAAGACCTGGTGGCGGCCCTCGTGACTAGCGTCGGCCGCATGACCGACGTGGTGCTGCCCTGCCGGAACGAGGCCCCGGCCCTGCCCGATCTGCTGGCCCGGATGCCGGCCGGCTATCGGGCGATCGTCGTCGACAACGGCTCGACCGACGCCTCGGCCGCGGTCGCCCGCGCCTGCGGCGCCGAGGTGATCAGCGTGGCCGAGCCGGGGTACGGCGCCGCGGTGCACGCCGGAGTTCTGGCCGCCGATCCGGACGACGGCGTGGTGTGTGTGATGGACGCCGACGGGTCGTTCGACCCGGCGCAGCTTCCCGCCGTGGCCCGCCCCGTGCGCGATGGCGAGGCCGACCTCGCCGCCGGCCGCCGCCGGCCGGTCGCGCGCGGGGTGTGGCCGCTGCACGCCCGGGCCGGCAACGCCCTCCTGGCTAGGCGGGTACGCCGCACGACCGGGCTGGACGTGCACGACATCGGCCCGATGCGCGCGGTGCGCCGCGCCGACCTGCTCGCGCTCGGCCTGCGCGACCGCCGGTTCGGGTATCCACTGGAGCTGCTGGTCGCGGCCGGCCGTGCCGGCTGGCGGGTCGCCGAGATCGACGTGGACTATCTGCCCCGGGCCGCCGGCACCCGTTCGAAGGTGACCGGCTCGGTGCTCGGCACCGCCCGGGCCGTCCGCGACATGAGCCGGGTGCTGGCCCGATGAGCGCCCGCATCATCGTGCTGGCCAAGGTGCCCGTCCCGGGCCGGGTCAAGACCCGCCTCTGCCCGCCGTGCACGCCCGAGCAGGCGGCCAGGGTCGCCGCCGCGGCCCTGGCCGACACCATCGACGCGGTGGGAGATGCGGGGATCCTGGTGACCGACCGGCCCTGCCCCGCGCCCCCGGGCTGGGCGACCGCCCTGCAGCACGGCGGCCCGCTGCCCGAGCGGCTGGCCAACGCCTTCGCCGACACGAGAACACCCGGCACGGCCACGCTGCTGATCGGCATGGACACCCCGCAGCTGACCGTCGAGCACCTGGACGCCGCCCGCCGCTTGCTCGGCGAGCCGGGCGGACCGGACGCCGTGCTCGGACGGGCCGACGATGGCGGCTGGTGGGCACTCGGGCTGCGCGACGCCACCCACGCCGAGGTGCTGCGCGACGTTCCCACATCCACGGGTACGACCGGCCGGCGCACCTACGAGGCGCTGCGGCAGCGCGGCCTGCGTGTGGCCGAGCTGCCCCGGCTGCGCGACGTGGACACGGCCGCCGACGCCCTCGCCGTGGCCGCACTCTGCCCGCCCGGCCGCCGATTCCCGGCCGTGGTCGCCGCCGAGGTGCCGGTGCCGGCGACCCGCGCGACCGTCGTCGAGTCGCCGGCCGTGGTCGCCCGCGCGAGCGTCACCGAGGTGCAGGCGGCGACCCGCGCGAGCGTTGCCGAGGTGCCGGCCGTGGGGGCCCGGTGAGCGCGGCCGTGCTCTTCGACGCCGTGTTCCGCCGGCCCGCGCCGTTCACCGTCCGGCACGCGACCGGCGCGGAGCACCGGTTCGACCCGGTGGCGTGGTGCCGGGACGACCTGCCCGGCGACGGAACCCTTCTCGCGCGGTGCACCGGGCCGACCCTGGACGTCGGGTGCGGCCCCGGACGGCTGACCGTGGCGCTGGCCGGCCGTGGCCTGCCGGCGCTCGGCATCGACATCAGCGAGACCGCCGTGCGCCTGGCCCGCCGCCGAGGCGCGACCGCACTGCGCCGCGACGTCTTCGACCCGTTGCCCGGCACCGGCCGCTGGCAGCACGTGCTGCTCGCGGACGGCAACATCGGCATCGGCGGCGACCCGGCCCGGCTGCTGCGCCGGTGCCGCCGGCTGGTGCGTCCCGAAGGCCGGGTGCACGTCGAGGCGGCCGCACCCGGCACCGCGGCCTGGTCCGGCGCCGCCGTGGTGCAGGGCGGCGGCACCGAGTTGCCGTGGGCGTGCGTGCCGATCGACGACCTCTCCGCACTCGCCGCCGCCACGTCGATGCGCCTGCTCGCCACCTGGACGGAGGCGGGCCGATGGTTCGCAACCCTCGCCGCGCACTGAAAAGCAACGCCGAGCGCAAGGTGCCCGCCGAGGCCGACCGCGCGATGCCGAGCGACGCCGAGCGCACGGTGCCGAGCGACGCCGGCCGCGCGGTGGGCGGCGATGGCGACGGCGGCGGCGAGCGTGCGATGAAGGGCCACGCCACGCAGGCGGTGGCTCGGCGGGTGCTTGAGCGGGTGAACGCGCCGCTGCCGATGCCGCCCTCGGCGCTGCGGCGAGGGCCGTTGCGCGAGGGGGCGTTCCGGTCGCGGCTGCGGTCGGAGCGGTTGACCAGCGTGCTCGGTGTGGCGCTCGGGGTGGCCTTCGGCGTCTGCTTCGTCACCGGGCTGCTCAGCCACCTCATCCAGCACCCGCCGGGCTGGTTCTGGTGGCCGTCGCGGCCGGTCTGGCTCTACCGGGTCACCCAGGGCGTGCACGTGGCGACCGGGCTGGCCTGCGTACCCCTGCTCGGAGTCAAGCTCTGGTCGGTCTTCCCGAGGCTGTTCGCCTGGCCGCCGATCCGGTCGATCGCGCACGCGGCCGAGCGGGCCAGTGTCGCCGCGCTGGTGGCGGCGGCGTTGTTCCAGGTGGTCAGCGGGGTTCTGAACATCGCGCACTGGTACGCGCCGATGCCGTTCTTCTTCACCACCGGGCACTACTGGGTCGCCTGGCTCGCCGTCGGCGCGCTCCTCGTTCACGTGGGTGTTCAACTGCCGGTCGTGCGGGAGGCGCTGCGCAGGCGGAAGGACCGGCCGCCCGAGCCCGGCCGGCGGGCGCTGCTGACCGGGGTGGCGGCCGCCGCCGGGCTGATCACGCTCACGACGGTCGGGCAGACGGTACGGCCCCTGTCCGGCCTGGGCCTGCTCGCCCCGCGCCGGCCGGGCATCGGACCCCAGGGACTGCCGGTGAACAAGACCGCGGTGGCCGCGGGGATCGCCGTCGACGCGGGGTACCGGCTGGTGCTCACGGGGCCGGCGGGGGAGACCAGCCTCGGCCTGGCCGCGCTGAACGCGATGCCGCAGTACACCGCGAGCCTGCCGATCGCCTGCGTCGAGGGGTGGAGCGCGGGCGCCACCTGGGGCGGAGTGCGGCTGCGCGACCTGGTGACGCTGGCCGGCGGCGATCCCGAGCGGGCCACCGTGCTGGTCGAATCGTTGCAACGGACTGGCCGATACCGGGCCTCGACCCTGCCGCCGGAGCACGTACGCGACCCGCTCACGCTGATCGCGCTGCGGATCGGCGGCGAGGTGCTGCACCTCGACCACGGGTACCCGGCGCGCCTGATCGCACCGAACCGGCCCGGCGTGCTGCAGACCAAATGGGTCGGCCGGATCACCGTGCGGATGCCGCGATGAAGACCCGAGCGGCACTGGTGGCGGCGGGCGCGGCGCTCATGGCGTACGCAAGCATTGGTCTTTTGGTCGGACACTCAGCGCAACCGATTGGCATAGCTGTTTTTCTCCTGGCCGTCCTGGTCGGTCACGACCTGGTGTGGATGCCGGTCGCGCTCGCGGCCGGCCTGCTGATCGCCCGGTGTGGCATGGTGGCGCGGGTCGCGGCGGTGATCGCGGCCTCGATCGGCGTGGTGGCGCTGCCGCTAGTGCTGGGGCACGGGCAACCGGCCGACAACCCGTCGGTGCTGCCGCTGCACTACGGGCGGAATCTCCTGCTGATCCTGCTGGTGATCACGGCGGCGGCGGTGGTCCGTAAGAAGTTCGCAAGGCCGAAGCGGCCGCGGGATGAGTAGCGTGACCGGGATGGGACATCGGGTGCTGGTGGTCGACGACGACCCGACCGTGAGCGACGTCGTCCGGCGCTACCTGGAACAGGACGGCTGCGAGGTGCGGCTGGCGGCCGACGGCGCCGACGGGCTGGCCGCGATCGCCGCCCAGCGCCCCGACCTGGTCGTGCTCGACCTCATGATGCCCGGTATCGACGGGCTCGAGGTGTGCCGCCGGCTGCGCAGGCAGCTGCCCGACCTGCCGGTGATCATGCTGACCGCGCTCGGCGAGGAGGCCGACCGGGTGCTCGGCCTCGAGGTCGGCGCCGACGACTATGTGACCAAGCCGTTCTCGCCGCGCGAGCTCGTGCTGCGGATCCGCTCGGTGCTGCGCCGCGCCGCCCCCACCGCCGATCCGCCGCCGCCGGCCACCATCACCGACGCCGACCTGACCCTCGACACCGCCCGCCGCCTCGCCGCGCGGAGCGGCCAACCGCTGTCGCTGACCGCGCGCGAGTTCGACCTTCTGATGTTCTTACTGCGCCATCCCGGCCGGGCCTGGTCCCGCGCCGAGCTGCTGGACAAGGTGTGGGGCTGGCAGTTCGGCGATCAGTCCACCGTCACCGTTCATGTCCGGCGGCTGCGGGAGAAGATCGAGCCGGACCCGGCCGAGCCCCGCCGCATCCTCACGGTGTGGGGCATCGGCTACCGCTACGAGCCGAGCGTGCCGTGAAGGACCCGCTGCTGATCGCCCTCTACGCGCTGGCCGCCGGCACGGTGGTCGGTGCCGCGGGCGCGACCGTGTTGCGCCTGCTGCGTGGCCGCTCGATCCTCACCCACATCGTCGTGTTGCTGGCCGTGACCGTGCTGGCCGTGGTCGCAGGCGTGTCGACCGTCGCCTGGGCGATGTTCCTCTCCGCCCACGACATGCGGGTCGTGCTGCTCACCGTCGCCGCGGCCGCGCTGGTCAGCCTGGGTGTGGGGGTGGTGTTCGGCCGCCGGCTGGCCGCCTCGGCGGTCTGGGCGCAACAGGCCCGGGACCGGGAGCGGCGGCTCGAGGCCGGCCGGCGGGAGCTGGTCGCCTGGGTGTCGCACGATCTGCGCACCCCGCTGGCCGGGATGCGGGCGATGGCGGAGGCGCTCGAGGACGGTGTGGTCGCCGACCCGGAGACGGTCGCCGAGTACCACCGGCGGCTGCGCGTCGAGACCGGCCGGATGACCCGCCTCGTCGACGACCTGTTCGAGCTGTCCCGCATCAACGCCGGCGCGCTGCGGCTGGTCCCGACCACCGTGCCGCTGCGCGAGGTGGTCTCCGACGCGATCGCCGGTGTCGCGCCGCTCGCCGCCGGCAAGAAGATCACGCTGGTGGCGGCGGAGTCCGGCTGGCCGGCGGTGCGGGGGAGTGAGCGCGAGCTCGCGCGGGTCGTGACCAACCTGCTGATCAACTCGGTGCGCTACACCCCGGCCGACGGGACCGTGCACATCGACGCCGGGCGGGAGCGGGACGGCGTGTGGCTCGCGGTCTCCGACACCTGCGGCGGCATCCCCGTCGACGACCTCGACCGGGTCTTCGACATCGCCTTCCGCGGCGAGCGGGCCCGGACTCCCGAGTCCGGCGCCGGCGGCGGGCTCGGCCTGGCGATCGTGCGCGGGCTGGTCGAGGCGCACGGCGGCCAGGTCGGGGTCCGCAACACCGGTGGCGGATGCCGTTTCGAGGTGCGCCTGCCGGCCGCCTAGCGCGCGGGCCGCGCGGTCGAGGCGCGCACGACGAGCGACGGCGCCATCAGCACCGAGCGCGGGTGCCGCTCCGGCTCCTCGATCGTGTCGAGCAGCAGGCGCGCCGCCTCGCCACCGATCTCGTAGTGCGGAATGGCCACTGTGGTCAGTGGCGGGCGCATCTTGTCGAGGAACGGCATCTCGTTGAACCCCACCACGCTGATCTGCAAGGGGCACTCGATGCCCCGCTCCGCGAAGACGTCGTAGCAGCCGAGCGCGATCAGGTCGTTCCCCGCCACGACCGCGGTGAACTCCGCGCCCGTGTCGAGCAGCTTCCGCAGGGCAAGAGCGCCCTCGGACTCCGACCAGTATCCACACTCGACGGTCAGCGCCGGATCGTCGGGCAGCCCGTGGTCGATCATCGCGTGCCGGAAGGCGCGGGCGCGGTTCACCCCCGTGGACGTCCCCTGCGGCCCGGCCAGGTGCGCGATCCGCGAATGGCCGAGAGCCACCAGGTGCGCCACCGACAGAGCAACACCGGCATCGTCGTCGGCCGCCACCGACGGCAGCTCCAGGCCGTCCACCTTCCGATTCACCAGCACCATCCGTACGCCCTGATCGTGCAGTCGCACCAGCAGGGGATGCTCCCGGCGGGCGGTGGCGACGATGAGGCCCTCGACCTGCCGCGAGCGCAACGACTCGACCAGTGCCTCCTCACGCCCGGCGTCGTTGTCGGTGTTGACGATCCAGGCGTTGTAACCGGCGGTGGTCAGCACGTCCTCGATGCCGCGGACGATCGGTGGGAACAGCGGGTTCGTCAGGTCGGGGATGACCACGCCGACCGTGCTGCTGCGGGCGGTCTTTAGGCTGCGCGCGATCGGGTTGGGCTGGTAGCCGAGCGACTCGGCGGCGCGCAGCACCTTGCGGGCGGTCTCGGCGTTGACCAGCGGCCGGGTCTGCGGGTTGAGCGCGCGGGACGCCGTCGCGGGGTGCACCCCGGCGAGCTGCGCGACATCGCGGAGCGTCGGGGTCGTCACGCGTACGAGTCTAGGATCGGCCACGGCCATCTCCGATCGGCACCGCCGGTGTGTGCAGTCGGGCTCGCGACACCGTGGCCGCCACGCCCAGCGGCACGGCCACCATAGCGAGCGCCGCGAAGCCGCCCGCGTAGTCTCCCGCCGACGCCGGCCCGGCCAGCAGCCACGACGAGAGCGCGCTGCCGGCGAAGAGACAGCCCGCGAAGCCCGACACCACCGCGGCCCGGGCGCTCGGCAGCACCTCGGTGGCCCAGGTCTGCAGCGACGAGTGCATGGCCGCCCAGGCCAGCCCGATCAGCGTGGCCACCCCGGCCGCCACCGCGGCCCGCTGGGAGAACGCGGCCAGCCCGCAGCCCGCGACCGCGGCGGCCGCACCGCAGCCGATCAGCCGCCAGGCCGGCCAGCGCCGGGAGAGCGCGCCGGCGAGCGGGGCGAAGACCAGCACCGCGAGCCCGTAGACGGCGGTAACGGCACCGGCCAGCGCCGCGCTCACGCCGGTGGACTCGACGGCCGGCGGCAGCAGGGTGAGGGCGCCGAGCAGGACCCCGCCCTCGACGAAGGCGAGCAGCAGCACCAGCAGCGCGGCCGGCGACCGCACCAGATGGCCGAACGGATTGCCGGCGGGCCGGTCGACGGGCGGCGTGGGCAGGCGGCGCAGCAGGAACGAGAGCGTCAGCGCGCAGACGGCCGAGACCACGAACGCGGCCCGCCAGCTCACCGCGACCGCGAGCAGCCCCGCACCGGCCGAGGCGAGCGCGGTGCCCAGCGCGACGCCGACCATGAGGTTGGTGACCTCGGTCTGCCGGCGCTCCCGCGAGACGGTGTCGCCCACGTAGATGAGGCTGGCCGGGATCGCGGCGCTGAACGCGGCGCCGGCCAGCGCGCGGGCCACGCCGAGCTGGGTGACCGTGGTGACGGCGGCCGATCCCGCCGCGGCCAGCCCGGCCGCGGCCAGCGTGATCCGGAGCGTGCGGACCCGCCCGAGGCGGTCGGAGACGATGCCCCAGACGGGTTGCATCAGCCCGTACGCGAGGAAGTAGACGCTCGCCGTCTGGACCACCGCCGACAGCGGGACGCCGAGGGAGCGGGCCGTCACGATCAGCATCGGCGGCATCGCGAACCGGTCCATGGTGCTGACGAACGTGGTGGCCTGCAACAGCCGCAGCGGCCTGGTCACGTGAAGCGCCGCCGCAGCCCGGCCACCGTCGCGAGGGCCGAGGCGTGGATGGCGCCGTCCGGCACGAGGCCCTCATCGGGGTCCTTCAGCCGGCGCAGATAGCGCTCGGCGAGCGGCCGCTCCAGACCGAGGGCGGCCGTGGTCGACGAGATGACCAGTTCGTCATGCTTGCCGTCCACAATGGCGGCGGCGGTCGCGACCAGGCGCGTGGCGAGGTGGCCGACGGGGCCGGGGTCGAGCGCCGCCAGCACCGTCCCGAGGTAGGGGCCGCAGACCTCGCTCACCCGGGCGACGGCCGTGAAGCCGGCCGCCTCGGCGTGCAGTTCGTTCCCGGCGTTGAGCATCGTGTAGTCGCACACGCCGGCGAGCAGCGCCGCGAGCCGCTTGGGCGTCGACCCGAGCGTCACGATCTCGTACTCGTCGCGGGTGACGCCGAGCGACTCGGCCAGGGCGTACAGGGCAAAGGCGAAGCCCGAGGTGGGCACGTCGACACCGACTCGCGCACCGCGCAGCTCGCCGCGGCCGTAGAGGGCCAGCCCCATACCGCGATCGATCGCGGCCAGCATCTCCACCCGGCGCGGCTGCCCGAGGACGTTGTCGGGGCTGGTGAGCACGGCGTCGTACGCCCCGTCGTAGAGCGCGCGGAACTGGGCCGGCGACGAGGGCACGAGCGTCTCGCTCACGTCGAGCGCCGGATCGAGGTCGCGAGCGACGCGCAGCAGCACCGACGGCGTGAACGAGCCGAGTCGGACGGTGGTGGCCACGTCGGCAGCTTAGACCGCACTCGTTTGCATTGACAGGTCTTGACATCGCAGTAACGTGCGACACATTCTGCTACGCAAACGATTGCGGCCTCTCTTCAGGAGGACCCTGATGATCGAAATATCCGTCCCCCGGCTTCTTGCCGCTTCCCTCACCGCCACGCTCGTCCTCGGCGTGGCCGCGTGCGGCTCCCGTCCGTCCGAGAAGAAGGCGGCGGCCGACACCAGCAAACCCATGACGATCGGCATCTCACTGCCGCTCACCGGCGATTTCTCCCAGCCCGGCACCGAGGCGCGCCGGGGCTACGAGGTCTGGGCCGACCAGATCAACAAGTCCGGCGGCCTGCTCGGGCGCCAGGTCAACCTCAAGATCGTCGACGACGCCAGCAACCAGGACACGGTGGTCAGCGACTACACCAAACTGATCACGCAGGACAAGGTCGACCTGATCCTCGGCACGTTCTCGTCGCTGCTCAACTACCCGGCCTCGGCGGTCGCGGAGAAGAACAGCATGGTCTACGTCGAGCCGGCCGGCGGCGCGCCGAAGATGTTCGACCGCGGCTTCAAGTACCTCTTCTTCGCCCAGCCGGCCACCGCGCCGCACCAGGCCGACGTCTTCGTCGACTGGATCAAGTCGCTCCCCGCCGACCAGCAGCCCAAGACGGCGGCCTATCCGACGCAGGACGACCCGTTCGCGGCGCCGGTCATCGAGAGCATGCAGAAGCAGCTGGAGGCGCTCGGGGTCAAGACCGTGTACAGCGCGACGTACCCGGCCGACACCACGAACTTCCAGTCGATCGCCAGCCAGCTCGCCGCCAAGAAGCCCGACCTGATCGCCCAGGGCGCGGTCTTCGAGGACGGCGTCGGACTGGTCCGCTCGCTCAAGCAGCTGCAGTACTCACCGAAGATCATGTTCCAGACCTCGGCCCCCAGCAACGCCGGCCAGTACTCGTCCGGCATCGGCGTGGAGAACACCGAGGGCATCTTCTACACGGTCAGCTGGCATCAGGACGCGAAGACGCCGCGCAACGCCGAGTTCGTCGCGGACTACAAGGCGAAGTTCCAGAACGCCGACCCGGCCGAGGACGCGGCGGACGCGTACGCGGCGGCCGAGGTGCTCCAGGCGGCGGTCACCGCGGTCGGCTCCACCGACCAGGCCAAGCTGCGCGACTGGCTGCACGCCAACCAGGTCACCACCATCCTCGGCCCGCTGAGCTGGACCGCGACCGGCGAGCCGATCGGCAAGTTCCTGCTCGGGCAGTGGCAGTCCGGCAAGGCGCAGGTCGTGGCCCCGGCCGATGCCGCCACCTCGCAGACGGTCGTGAACCCCAAGCCCGACTGGAAGTGATGGCTCATGGCCCAGTTCGTCCAGGCGGTCGTGCTCGGCGTGCTGATCGGCGGCATCTACGCGCTGATGGCCTCCGGCCTTACGCTGATCTTCGGGGTGCTGCGGATCGTGAACATCGCGCAGGGTGCGTTCCTCATCCTGGTCGCGACGTTCACCTGGTGGCTGTGGCGGACGACCGGGATCGACCCGATCCTGTCCGCGGTCATCACCGCACCGCTGATGTTCGGCCTCGGCTGGGTGCTCTACCGGTTCGTGGTCCGGCGCATCAGCGGGCAGGCGGCCTCGATGTCGGTGCTGCTGACCTTCGGCATCGCGCTGGTCATCGAGGGCTTCCTGAACGTCGTGGCCGGCAACAAGTTCCGCTCGGCCACCCCGGCGTACTTCGAGCAGAGCTTCCGGGTGGGTGACATCCTGCTGCCCAAGGCCCAGGTCTACGGCTTCCTCGCGGCGGTCGTGGTGCTGGGCGGGCTGTACCTGCTGCTCACTCGCACCTGGGCGGGCCGGGCCATCCGGGCCACCTCGCAGAACCCGTCGGCCGCGGCGCTGGTCGGCATCGGGGCGACGGCCACGGCCGCGCTGGCGTTCGCGCTGGGCAGCGCGAGCGCCGGTGTCGGAGGGTCAATCCTTTCGGTGCTCTATCCATTCTTCCCGGCGTCGCACTACGACTGGATCTCCCGGCTGCTCGGCATCGTGGTGCTGGGCGGCATGGGGTCGCTTCCGGGGGCGCTCGTCGGCGCCCTCGTCCTCGGACTGGCCGAGACACTCACCGCGACCTACGGCTCGCTGCAGTGGTCGACGCTGGTCTTCTACCTCGTGATCATGGCGGTCCTGCTGGTCCGTCCGCAGGGTCTGTTCGGCGCCCGGCTGCGGGAGGACGTCGCATGAGGCGTTCTCACGTGGTCGCCCTGCTCTGCCTGGTCGCGCTCCTGATCTACCCGGTGATCAACCCGTGGCAGCCCTACCCCCAGGGCGTCATGCTGATGATGTTCCTGCTCGCCATCCAGGCCACCAGCTGGAACATAATTTCCGGGTACGCGGGTTACATCTCGCTCGGCCACAGCATGTTCCTCGGCCTCGGCTCCTACACCGCCGCGATCATCGCGTTGCACACCGGCGTGAACCCGCTCTGGGTGGCGCCGCTCGGCGGGGTCACCGCGGTGATCGTGGCGGTCCTCGCCGGGGCGGTCGTGCTGCGGACCCGTGGTCATGCCTTCGTCATCATCACAATCGCGTTGCTGCTGTCCGCGCAGATCGTGGCGACCAACTGGGACTCGCTGACCAACGGCTCGGACGGGATCACGCTCGAGCTGCCGTTCTGGAGCGCCGACTTCCAGAACATCCCGTTCTACTACGCGTTCCTGCTGCTCCTGGTGCTGACCGTGCTGTTCAGCGCGTGGATCGCCCGCACCAAGTTCGGCACGGGCCTGGTCGCGATCCGCGAGGACGAGGGCAAGGCCGCCGCGATCGGGGTCAACACCACGGTCCTCAAGATCCTTGCGTACGCGGCCAGCAGTTTCTTCATCGGCGTGGCCGGCGGGGTCTATGCGTATTACCAAACCTTCCTCAACCCGGTCGGATCGTTCGCGATTCTCGGCAGTGTGCTGATCGTCCTCGCGGCACTGGTCGGCGGGCGCGGCACTCTGTACGGGCCCGTCATCGGCGCGTTCATCGTCTCGCTCGTCAATGAGGGGGCAACGGTCTATGGCGGTAACAGTCAGACCCGCGTACTCATCATGGGTCTGATATTGGTTTTGGTAGTCCTTTTCCTCCCGGCGGGACTGCTGCCGTCGCTCTCCGCCGCCTGGCGCCGGCGGCACCCGGTGGAGGTGTCGTTCACCGATCAGGTCGGGGCGCTGTCGCACAACACGGCCGTGGTGCGCTCCCGGCTCCCGGTCTCCTCCGACCGGCCCGGACCCCTGCTCGAGGTGCGCGGGGTGAGCAAACGGTTCGGTGGTCTGGTCGCTGTCGACGGCGCCGACCTGGTGGTGGAACGGGGATCCATCACGGCGCTCATCGGGCCGAACGGATCCGGCAAGACCACGCTGTTCAATCTGATCACCGGGGCCATGCCGCTCGACTCCGGCACGATCACCTTCAACGGCAAGCGGATCGAGAAGCTGCCGCCGTGGACCCGCGGGCATCTCGGACTCGGGCGCACGTTCCAGGTGACGCGGCTGTTCAAGGACATGACCGTGCTGCAGAACGTGGTCGCGCCGCAGCCCGACGGGAAGCTGCGCACGATGCTGGCCGACGCCGTCTCGGGTGCGGAGGCCGCCCGCGCCCGGGACCTGCTCGACGTGGTCGGGCTCGGCGCGCTCGCCCAGCAGAAGGCCGGTTCGCTCTCGTACGGCCAGCAGAAGTTGGTCGAGCTGGCCCAGGTGCTGATGCTGGCGCCCGAGCTCGTGCTGCTCGACGAGCCGGCCGGCGGCGTCAACCCGAGCCTGCTCGGCCGGCTCACCGAGGTGATCCGCGAGCTCAACCGGGACGGCGTCACGTTCCTGGTCGTCGAGCACAACATTCCATTAGTCCTTTCGCTGTGCGATCCGGTCAACGTCTTCGCCCGCGGCAAATGCATCTCGTCCGGCCCGCCCGCGCGGATCCGGGAGGACCCGCTCGTGCTGGACGCCTACCTCGGCGACGACTGGAGGGCCGATGCTCACGCTTGAGAACGTCACGGCCGGGTACGGCGGCGGCGACGTACTGCAGGGGGTCGATCTGACCTGCGCGCCGGGCACGGTGACCTGCATCGTCGGGCCCAACGGCGCCGGGAAGTCCACCGTGCTCAAGGTGATCAGCGGGCTGCTGCGATGCCGGACCGGGTCGGTGTCGCTGGGGGAGACGCGGCTGGACGGGCTCGACCCGTCGCGCGTGCTGGCGCTGGGGATCACCCAGGTGCCGCAGTCGCAGGCGCTCTTCCCGGGCATGACCGTACGGGAGAACGTCCAGCTCGGCGGCTACCTGATCCGCCGCGACCGGAAGCTGCTGGCGGCCCGGTACGCGGCCGTGTGCGAGCGGATCCCGCTGGTCGCGTCGCGGGCCGGCGACCACGCGGGGAACCTGTCCGGCGGGCAGCGGCGGATGGTGGAGATCGCCCGTTGCCTCATGCTCGAGCCCAAGCTGCTGCTGCTCGACGAGCCGTCGCTCGGGCTCGACCCGCAGAGCCTCGCCGGGGTCGCGGGGCTGATCCGCTCGCTGAACGAGGGCGGCACGACCATGCTGCTGGTCGAGCAGAACGTCCGGCTCGGCCTCGGCCTGGCCACCCACGGGGTGGTGATGGAGGGCGGCCGGGTCCGGCTCACCGGCACGGCCGCCGCGGTACGGGACAACCCCGAGATGGCCGCGCTGTATCTGGGCGGCACCTCTGCGAAGGAGACTCAACGTGGCTGATGTTGTGGGGAAGATCGGGTGGATCGGCGCGGGCCGGATGGGTGCCGCCATGGCAGCCCGGCTGGTGGCGGCGGACATCGCGCCCCTCGCGTGGAACCGCACCCGGTCCAAGGCCGAGGCGATCGGCTGCCCCGTCGCGGACACGGTCGCCGAGCTACGCGGATGCGACGTCGTCTTCACCATGGTGTCCACGTCGGCCGACCTCGAGGAGGTGCTGCTCGGTGAGGGCGGGCTGCTGGCCGACCCGGAGCGGGTGCCCGGCACGCTCGTGGACTGCTCGACCATCTCGGAGGAGTCGTCGGCGCTGGTGCGGGCGGAATGCCTCGCGCGCGGGGTCGACTTCCTGGCCGCGCCGGTAAGCGGGAACGGCAAGGTGGTCGAGGCCGGCAAGTTGAGCATCGCGGTGTCGGGGCCGTTTTCCGCATTTCAACACGTGGAGTCTTTGCTCGGACATATCGCGCGCTCGGTCACGTACGTCGGGGAGGGTGACGTCTCACGGCTCGTGAAGATCTGCCACAACCTGATGCTGGGCGTGGTCACCCAGTGCATGGCCGAGATAACGGTGCTGGCCGAGCGGGGCGGGGTGTCCCGGGCGGCGTTCCTCGCGTTCCTCAACGACAGCGTGATGGGGTCGATGTTCACCCGGTACAAGAGCCCCGCGTTCGTCCACCTCGACTACACGGCGACGTTCACCCCGCTGCTGCTGCGCAAGGACTTCGACCTGGGGCTCGCGGCGGGTCACGACCTGAACGTGCCGATGCCGCTGGCCTCGCTGACGGCGGCACTGGTGCAACAGGCGGTGTCGAGCGGGCGGGTGGGCGAGGACTTCGCGATCCTCCTCGATCAGCAGGCCGCGGCCTCGGGCATCTCGCTGAAGCCGGAGGACACCCCGGTCGACGACGGGCTCTCGTCATGAGCCGGCCGCTGGGCGCGCCCGGGCACATGGGGGTCGACTACGAGGAGCGGGTCGACTTCCAGCGGCTGCGTTCGTACCGCATCGACCGGGCGCGGAAGGCGCTGGCCGGCTCGGAGTGCGGGGCGTTCCTGCTCTTCGACTTCTACAACATCCGGTACACGACGCAGACCTGGATCGGCGGCGCGCTCGGCGACAAGATGACCCGCTACGCGCTGCTCACCCGCGACGGGTCGGGCCCGACACTGTGGGATTTCGGCTCCGCCGCAAGACATCACAAGTTGTACGCGCCATGGCTCGACCCCGCCGACTGCCGGGCCGGCATGCTCGGGATGCGCGGGGCGATAGCCCCTTCGGCCGGGCTCATGGAATCGGCCGTACGCGAGATCAAGGAGATGCTGACCGACGCGGGCCTGCGTTCCGCCCCGATCGGCGTGGACATTGTCGAACCCGCGTTCCTCTTCGAGATGCAGAGGCAAGGGCTGGAGGTGGTCGACTGCCAGCAGCTCATGCTCGACGCCCGCCTGATCAAGTCGGCGGACGAGATCATGCTGCTCAACCAGGCCGCCGCCATGGTCGACGGCGTCTACCAGGACATAGTCGAGGCCCTGAAGCCCGGCATCCGCGAGAACGAGATCGTCGCGATGGCCAACAAGCGCCTCTACGAGATGGGCTCGGACCAGGTGGAGGCGATCAACGCGGTCTCCGGCGAGCGCTGCAACCCCCATCCCCACAACTTCTCCGACCGCATCATCCGCCCCGGCGACCAGGCGTTCTTCGACATCATCCACTCCTTCAACGGCTACCGGACCTGCTACTACCGCACGCTGGGCGTAGGCCGGGCCACCGCACCCCAACGCGACGCCTACCGCAAGGCCCGCGAGTGGATGGACGCCGCGATCGCCACGGTCCGCCCCGGAGTCGGCACCGACGAGATCGCCGCCGTCTGGCCGCAGGCGACGGAGTTCGGCTTCGAGAACGAGATGGCCGCGTTCGGCCTCCAGTTCGGCCACGGCCTGGGCCTCGGCCTCCACGAGCGCCCGATCATCTCCCGTCTGAACAGCATGACCGCCCCGGTCGAACTCCAGACGGGCATGGTCTTCGCACTCGAGACCTACTGTCCCGCGAGCGACGGCTTCTCGGCCGCCCGCATCGAGGAGGAGGTCGTGGTCACCGACGAGGGCCCGCGGATCCTCACGCTCTTCCCCGCCGAGGACCTCGTGGTCGCCAACCCCTACTGACCGGTCGCCGGCCCCTCGCCCCCGCGGCCCTTGCCCCGCGCGGCCCTTGCCCCGCGCGGCCCTTGCCCCGCGCGGCCCGACTCCCGGCGGGCTCGTCTCGCCGGTCTGGCGTCAGCTCGCGTTTTCGATCGCGGCCACCACCGCCTCCCTGGTCAGCGGGAGGTCGCGCACGCGAACCCCGACCGCGGCCGCCAGCGCGTTCCCGATCGCGGCGGCGGTCGGCCCCTGGGCGGCCTCGCCGGCGCCCACCGACTTCTCGGCCGCGTCACCGCCGACCAGGGTGACGTCGACCCGCGGTACCTGAGAGAACCGCAGGATCGGATAGGTCTCCCAGGTGTCGCTGGTGACCCGCCGCCGGTCGAACCGAACCCGCTCGGTCAGCGTCCAACTGGCCGACTGCACGGCCCCACCCTCGATCTGATTGCGCACACCGTCCGGGTTGACCACCCGCCCGACGTCAACGGCCACGGTCAACCGCCGCACCCGCACGTCCGTCTCGGCCTCCACCTCCGCGACGACCGCGCAGTAGGCACCGGTGCCCTTGTACTTCGCATACCCCAGCCCCAGCCCGATGCCCTCCGCCGGCGGACGCCCCCAGCCGGCCTCTTCCGCCGCCGCCGCGAGCACCCGCCGCCCCCGCGGATCGCCGAGGTGGCTGAGCCGGAACTCGAGCGGATCACGCCCGGCCACCTCGGCCAGCTCGTCCATGGCCGACTCGATGGCGAAGACGTTCAGAAAGGCCCCCAGCGCCCGCATCGACGAACTGCGGATGGGCGACCGCAGCAGGCGGTGCCCCACAACTCGCCGGCGCGGCAGGTCGTAGCCCGGCAGAGCGTTGCGCATGCTCCCGTACCCGTTGGCGGCCGGCGGATCCACCGCCGCCGGATACTCGGCCGCGTCCTCGAGGAACGTGGCCGACAGCAGCCCGGGCACCCCCGCATACCCCGGCCGTGCCATGTGCCCCTGGCTGAACACGTCGTAGCTCCACGACGAGATGGCCCCCTCGGCCGACAACGTCGCGACGACATCGGCCGTCATCGCCGACCCGAACGGCGCCCACGACAACTCGTCCTGCCGGCTCCACAACACCTGCACCGGCCGACCCGGCACGGCCCGCGCCAGCAACACGGCATCGTAGGCAGCGTCGTCGGCCGCGTTGTGCCCGTAGCACCCCGCGCTCTCGACGTGCTCCACCCGCACGGCGCTCGACTCGAGCCCGAGCGCGCCGGCGATCGCCCGCCCGAGCGGATGAACCCCTTGGCTGTGTGACCACACGTCCACCCGGCCGTCGGGATGCCAGACCGCGACCCCGCAGCTGGGCGCCATCGAGGCGTGGGCCAGGAACGGACGGCTGTAGGTGGCTCGCAGTACTCGATCCCCGGCCGGCGCCCTGGAGGCGATGCCGTCGGCCGCTCCCGCAGTCCGGCCGGTCGGCGCCGCGGCGGAATCGTCGACCACCGTGATCGTCTCGTGCGGCCCCGAACGCAGAAACTTGTCGAGCTCGTCCTCGTCGGGCAACGAGTCGTGCTCGGCCCAGCGTGCATTCCGCCGGACGAGCTCTGCTGCCCGCCCCACCGCCGCCTCGTCGACGCCGACCACCCCGACGAACGAGCCGTCCCGCACGAGAGTCACCCCGCCGGCCAGTTCGGCGCGAACCTCGCCGCTCACCTCGATCAGGCGCGCCCCTCGGGACGGAGGCCGCACGACCCGGCCGAACAGCTGACCGGGCAGGCGCATGTCCTGGATGTAGCGCGGCCGCCCGAACACCTTGTCCGGCAGGTCGAGCCGGTCGACGCTGCGGCCGACCAGCGTGAAGTCCGAGCGCAGCGGGACGTCGGGGTCGGCTCGGACCTCCAGGTCGACGAGGGTCGCAAGCTCCGCGTAGGAGAAGTCGTCGCCACCGGCCGCCTCGGCGAAGCGGGCCCGGACGTTGGCCGCCGCCACCCGCAGCGCCGCACCCGAGTCCATGATGGACAGGCTGCCCGCGGTGACGCCCTCGTCCGGCCCGGTGGTCGCGGCCGGCAGCATGCGGATCACGGCGAGGTCGACACCGAGCTCGTCGGAGGCTATCTGGGCCAGCGCGGTAAGAATGCCCTGACCGAGCTCGACCTTGCCGGCTCGCACGTCGATCGTGCCGTCGGCGCGCACGGCGATCCACCGCGCGAGGATCGGGTTGGCCGCGAGGTTTTTCGGCAGGTCAGTCATCGTCCTCGCCCGCTTTCACGATCGCCCGGACCATCCGCTGCTGTGCCCCGCACCGGCACAGGTGGCGGTCGAGCGCCGCGGCCACCTCGGGCTCCCCGGGATGCGGTGAACGCCCCAGGAGCGCGACGGCCGACATGATGATCCCCGTGACGCAGTAGCCGCACTGAGCCGCCTGCTCGTCGAGGAACACCCTCTGGACCGGGTGGGGCGAGATGCCCTCGACGGTCGTGACGGCCTTGCCCTCGAGCGACCAGATCGGGGTGTCGCAGGCCGGCACCGCGACACCGTCGACGTGCACGAAACAGGCGCCACACAGCCCGAGCCCGCAGCCGAAGCGCGCACCCATCAGGCCGAGATCGTTGCGCAGGACGTAGAGCAGCGGCGTCTCGGGCTCCGCGTCGACCTGGCGGTGCTCGCCGTTCACCAGCAGCGTGATCATCAGTCTTCTCCGAAAACTTCGGGGTGCCGGCCGAGCTCGATGCGCGTGCGCCGGATGTGCCCGGCCAGGAAGCGCCCGGAGTCGACCTCGTCCCGGCGCTCGATGGCGTCCATCAGCAGGCGATGCTCGGCGTTCACCACCCAGCGCCGGCTCGGGCCGATGATCTGCATGAAGATGCGGCGGTAGTACTGCGTCGAGTTCCACAGGCGGGTGACCGTCTCGGTCAGGTGGTCGATGCCGCAGGCGCTGTAGGTACGCAGGTGGAACTCGCGGTCGAGCGCGAGGAACCCGGCGACGTCGACGCCGGCCTCGATCTCGTCCTGGATCTCCTCGAGCCGCAGGAAGTCGCCCGGGGTCAGGAACGGCAGGCTCTCGGCGAGCGCCAGGGGCTCGAGCTGCTCGCGCATCTTGTACATCACGTCGACCTCGTGCATGGACAGCCACGGCACCCGCGCGCCCTTGTTGGGCTCGAGCTCGATCAGGCCCTCGGCCGCGAGCATCTGCAGCGCCTCGCGGACGGGCAGCCGGCTGGCGCCGAGCTGCTGGGCGATGTCCTCCTGGCGGACCCGCTCGCCGGGCGCTATCCGGCCGCCGAGAATGGCGGTGCGCAGGTGCTCGGCGACGCGGTGGGTGGCCACGGTCATGACGTCTCGCCCCGGAAGAACGCCCGGCCGTTCGGGTAGGAGACCAGTTCGAACTGCATGCCCCATGGTGCCAGGAAGTAGACCCAGCGCTGACCCTCATGCGGGCCGCGACTCGCCGTCGGTTCGCCAAGCACGGTGACGCCGTGGCGTCGCAGGTGGTCGACCGCCGCGTCGAGGTCGTCGACGTAGAGGGCGATGTGGTGGCCGCCGACGTCGCAGTTGCGCGGCTGCTCGGTGCGCTGGTCGGGCGCCGTGTAGGAGAACACCTCGAGGATCGCCTGGCCGCCGAGGCGGAAGAACCGGTTTTCCGGCACGGTGGCGCGCGGATGCACATTGAGATGGTCGGCCATCCACGTGCCGTCATCGGCGAACGGACCCAGGGAGTAGAGGTACTCACAGCCGAGCACGTCGACGAGGAACGCCTGCGCCTGGTCGAGGTCGGGCACGGTGAACCCGATGTGGTCGAGCCGCTGCAGTCCCGGTAGTCCCATCGCTCCACCTCCTTTTGGATCCAATCGACCCTATCGCGTCCGCAGTCGGTGAGGGAAGTCCGGATCCGGGGTGGAAAATGGATCCAATCAATGGGAAGCTGTCCGGGACGAAGGAGGTCCCGATGGCCGAGCACCGTGCATTGCACCCCGGCGCCGCTTGGACGGAGCTGGTCGTCACCGACGCCGACTGGGATGCGGCCGATCCCGGGCTGCTCGCCACAATGTTCCACCAGCTCACGCTGATCCGGGCCTTCGAGGAGTTCGTGCTCGAGCTCGCCGGCGCGGGCCTCGTGCACGGTCCCGCCCACTCCAGCATCGGGCAGGAGGGCGGCGCCGTCGGCTCGGTGCTCGCGCTCGCCCCCGGCGACCAGATCAACGGCTCGCACCGTGGCCACCACCAGTTCCTCGCCAAGGCGCTGCAGCACGTCGCGCCCAAGGGCTTCGACCTGACCGCCGAGCTGCCCGAGGAGGTCCGCACCCTCCTGCTGCGCACGCTCGCGGAGATCTGCGGCCTCGCCCGCGGCTTCAGCCACGGTCGGGGCGGCTCGATGCACCTGCAATGGATGGAGGCCGGCGCGATGGGTACCAACGCCATCGTCGGCGGCGGTGTCCCGCTCGCGGCCGGCTACGCGTGGGCGAGCCGGCAGGCCGGCACCGATGCCGTCGCGGTGACCTACTTCGGCGACGGCGCCGCCAACATCGGCTCCACCCTCGAGACCTTCAATCTCGCCGCCGCCTGGCGGCTCCCCGTCTGCTTCTTCCTGGAAAACAATCAGTACGCCGTGTCCACCTCCGTCCGCGAGGCGACCGGGGAGCCGCGCCTCTCCGCCCGCGGGCCCGGGTTCGGCATCGCCAGCTGGCGCGTCGACGGAATGGATCCACTCGCGGTCCACCTGGCGATGCGCGAGGCGACCGCACACATGCGCGACGGCGACGGCCCCGCGCTCATCGAGGCCGACACCTACCGCTACTTCCACCAGAACGGTCCCTTCCCCGGCAGCGCCTTCCGCTACCGCACCCGTTCGGAGGAAGACGAGTGGCGCAAGCGCGACCCGGTCGACCGGGTGGCCGGCCACCTGATCCGGCGCGGCCTGCTCACACCGGAGGCGCGCGAGGCCGCCGACGCCGGCGCCAAGGAGGCGATGGCCGCCGCCGGTCGTGTGCTGTTCGAGCCCATGCCCGGCGGCAAACCCGGCGAACGGCGAATCAAGCCGGGGGAGTGGCCCGATCCCGCCTTTGTGAACGTGGGAGTCCGCGGCGATCTCGGCGAGTTCGCCGGCGCCCGCCTGGCCGCCGATGACATCGCCGTGCAGGACACCAAGTTCATCGACGCCGTGGCCGAGGTGATGCGCAGGCGCATGACCGCCGACGACCGGATAGTCGTGCTGGGCGAGGACGTGCACCGCCTCAACGGCGGCACGAACGGCGCAACGAAAGACCTGAAGGACGCGTTCCCCGACCGCGTTCTCGGCACACCCATCAGCGAGAACGCGTTCACCGGCCTGGCCGGCGGCATCGCCCTCGACGGGCGGTTCCGTCCCGTCGTCGAGTTCATGTACGCCGACTTCATGTGGGTCGCCGCCGACCAGCTGTTCAACCAGATCGGCAAGGCGCGGCACATGTTCGGCGGCGACGGACCGGTCCCGCTGGTCCTGCGGAGCAAGGTCGCGACCGGCACCGGCTACGGCTCGCAGCACTCGATGGACCCCGCCGGCGTGTACGCCACCGCACCCGGCTGGCGGATCGTCGCGCCGTCCACGCCGTTCGACTACGTGGGCCTCATGAACGCCGCTCTGCGCTGCGAGGACCCGGTGGTCGTCCTGGAGCACGTCGATCTCTACCAGAGCACGGGCCCGGGCCCGGTCGACGACTACGACTACTGCCTCCCGGTCGGCCGGGCGGCCGTCCGGCGGTCCGGGTCGGCCGTCACCGTGGTGGCCTACCTGTCGATGGTCGCCGAGTCGCTGGCCGCGACCGAGGAGACCGGTGTGGACGCCGAGGTGATCGACCTGCGCTGGCTCGACCGGGCCAGCGTCGACTGGGAGACGCTGGGCTCGAGCATCCGCAAGACCAACCGTGTCCTCATCGTCGAGCAGGGCGCCTCCGGCACGTCCTACGGCGGCTGGCTGGCCGACGAGATCCAGCGCCGGCTCTTCGACTGGCTGGACGCCCCCATCCAGCGGGTCACCGGCGGCGAGGCCTCGCCGAGCATCAGCAAGGTGCTGGAGAGGGCGGCGATCGCCCGTCACGACGAGATCGCCACGGCCCTGCGCCAGATCGGGGAGGCCTGAGATGGCCACCCTCCTGAGAATGCCGGCGATCTCCGCGAACGTGACCGAAGCCGTCCTCAACGACTGGCCCCTGACCGAAAACACAGCCTTCTCCGCGGGCGATCCCATAGCCACCGTGGAGACCGACAAGGCCGTGGTGGACGTCCCCGCCGAGGCCGACGGGGTCCTGATCCGCACCCTCGTCGAGCCCGGCCGCGCGGTCCCGGTGGGCACCCCGATGGCGGTGCTGGCCGCTCCCCACGAGGTCATCGGCGACATCGAAGCCCTGGTGGCCCAACTGCTCGGCGACCAACCGGCATCCCCGCCGTCGCCCACGACCAACGGCGTGGTCCGGGTGTTCGCCAGCCCGCTGGCGCGACGCCTGGCGCGAGAGAACGGCCTGCACGTCAACGACATCACCGGCACAGGCCCGGGCGGCCGAGTGGTCCGCGACGACGTCCACCGAGCGATCGCCGACCGCACCGCGCCCGCGGCCGAGCCCGCGCCCGCGCCGACGTCTGCGCCCGCGTCCGGGCTCGCGCCCGCGGCCGCGCCGGCGTCTGCGCCCGCGACCGGGCTCGCGCCCGCGTCGGCCTCGACGCCGGCCGTGACGGCGGTCAGTGGGGTGGGGTTCGACGTGGTTCCGCACTCGCGGATGCGGCGGGCGATTGCGTCTCGCCTGGCGGCGAGCGCGCGCGAGACGCCCGTGTTCACGATTCGGGGTAGTGCTCGTGTCGATGAGTTGCTCGCGGTTCGGAAGGAGCTCAACGCGGCGGGCGGGGTCAAGATCTCGGTGAACGACCTCGTGGTCGCCGCGGCCGCCCGGGCTCAGGTGGCGGTGCCCGACATGAACGTCCGGTGGACCGAGGACGCGGTGCACCGGTTCCACGATGTTGACGTCTCTATCGCGGTGGCCACCGACGCCGGGCTGGTCACACCGGTGGTGCGGCGAGCGTCCGAGCTGACGATCTCGGCGCTGGCCCGGGTCGGCGCCGGTCTGGTGGAGCGGGCGCGGGACGGCAAGCTGCGGCAGGACGAGTTGGAGGGCGGCGCTCTCACCGTGACGAACCTCGGCTCGTACGGCGTCGAAGAGTTCACTGCCGTGATCAATCCGCCGCAGGCGGCGATCCTCGCTGTCGGTGCGGCGCGGCCGGAAGCCGTGGTCGTCGATGGGGAGATCGGGGTGGCCACCGTGCTGCGGGTGACGCTCTCGGTCGATCATCGGCCGGTCGACGGTGCTCTCGCCGCCCGGTGGATGGCGCACTTCCTCGGGTTGCTCGAGGCTCCACTTCGCATTCTGGCCTGACGGAGGTATCCATGCCCGACGCCGCTATCGAGACCGCGCTGGCCCACTGGGCGCCCCGGCTGATTCAGAACGGGGTGGACTACAACGACATGACCTCGACCGTCGCGCGCACCGCGACCTGGGCGGACTGGCTGCCGCAGTGGAACCGGACGGCCGACGAGCAGGCGGCGTTCGCGCGGGAGGCGGATGCGGCGGGGCATGCCCTGACCGCAGGGCAGGCCTGGCGGCGCGCGTCGGTGAACCGGCACTTCGGCAAGTTCGTCTGGATGCTCGACACCGACCTGGCCGCCGAGGCCACCCGCGTGTCCGTGCAGGAGACGCTGGCCGCGCTGGCCCGGCTCGATCCGACCGGGGAGCGGCTCGAGGTGCCGTTCGCGGACGGCACCGTCTACGCCAACCTGCGCCGGCCGCCCGGAGTCGATCGGCCGCCCTACGTGGTGCTGATCCCGGGGCTCGACTCGACGAAGGAGGAGTTCTTCTTCTTCGAGCAGTCGTTCCTGGATCGCGGGCTCGCGACCGTCTCGCTGGACGGGCCGGGGCAGGGTGAGACCGGGCTCGTGCTGCCGATCCGGCCGGACTACGAGGTGGCGGTCAGCGCGCTGCTCGACCTGCTCACGGGACGGTCCGACCTCGACCACGAGCGGGTGGGCGTGGCCGGCGTGAGCCTCGGGGGTTACTACGCGCCACGGGTTGCCGCTCACGAACACCGGGTGGACGCGGTGGTGGGCATCAGCGGGCCGTTCCGCTTCGGGGACATGTGGGACGATCTGCCGCCGATGACTCGCCAGACGTTCGTGGTGAAATCGGGTGCCCGGGACGACGAGGAGGGGCGTCGCCTCGCCCTCGCGCTGGACCTCACCGGGCAGTGCGAGCGGATCGCCGTGCCGGCCCTGTACGTGACCGGACGCCTGGACCGGCTGATTCCGTGGCAGCAGACGCAACGACAGGCCGCCGAGACGCCCGCCGGCACCTTCGTGTGCTTCCCCGACGGCAACCACGGCGTCTCGAACCTGCCGTCGAAGGCACGCCCGATGATCGCCGACTGGATGGCCGACCAGCTCGGCGCCGGCTCGGCCGCCGATCGGCGCGCGGCGGCCTGACGCGGGAGCCACTCTTTCCGGGGACATACATCCCTCTCGCGGGTCGCTAGTGTCCGTCGCGGGCGTGTTCGTGCGGAGCGAGGTGCGGGATGTACGTGTCCGGCAGCGGGAGCCCGGCGGCCGTGGGGTCGGTCGAGGCCATGATTGTGGGCTCTGCCCGGGACGCGATCGTGGGCGAGACGCTCGACGGCACGGTTCTGTTCTGGAACCGGGCGGCCGAGGAGCTGTATGGCTATGCCGCGGCGGAGATGCTGGGGCGGCGGGCCGAGATCCTGTACCCGGACGGGCGCCGGGACGGTGACGCGGCCACGCTGCTGCGGGTCGCCGAGGGGCAGCGGGTCGGCGAGTTCATCAGCGAGCGGGTTCGCCGGGACGGTACCCGGGTGCGGGTGTGCGTCCGTGTCGCCCCGCTCGTCGACGCGGGCGGCGCCACGATCGGCGTCACCAGCACCTCGTGGGCCGGGGGCGAACTCGTCAGCCGGGTGGCGCATCAGCTCCGTACGCCGCTCAACGCCATTGTCGGGTTCACCGGCATGCTGCTGATGCGCCTACCTGGGCCGATCAACGACGAGCAGGAGCATCAGCTCGAGCTGGTGCGGGACAGTGCGGAACAGCTTCTCTCGCTCATCAACCAACTGTCACGTCCCGACCAGAAGAGTCCCGACCAGAAGAGTCCCGAGCAAAAAAGTCCCGACAACAGCTGAGGCAGGCGCCGGTGGACAGCGGGTGGACCGACCTTTGGTGGCAGCTGACGGCGATGGCCAACGCCGTGATCCTGGCCGCGTACCTCGCGATCTCCTTCGCGATAGCCCGGGGACTCCTGCGGGCGCGGCAGTGGCGGAACAATCCGCTCGGCCTCGCCACCGCCTCGATCTTCTTCAGCTGCGCCGTCCACCACGGCTCGCACACCGTGCACCTCCTGCTTCCGTACTTCAACATGGACGTCCACGGCGGGCTGGCGATGCGGATGGCGTTCGGCATGGACTTCCAGGCGGCCG
Source organism: Paractinoplanes globisporus DSM 43857 (assembly GCF_000379645.1). Classification (GTDB taxonomy): domain Bacteria; phylum Actinomycetota; class Actinomycetes; order Mycobacteriales; family Micromonosporaceae; genus Actinoplanes; species Actinoplanes globisporus. The sequence continues at coordinate 151,688 of NZ_KB903299.1, read as the reverse complement.
GCTGGGACACCGTCACCGCCGTACTGGCCGTCTGGTATTGGACCTTGCGTGGGCGTTTCCCGGCGCTGGTCCGGGGCGCCGCGCTGTTCGAGGACCTTCGGTTGCGGCAGGCGGCGGAGGCGACACTGCGCGCCAGCGAGGAGCGCTTCCGCGAGATCGTCGAGACCACCAGCGAGGGCGTCGTCGTCCTCGACGCGGACGGGCGGATCGGCTACACCAACGACCGCTTCGCCGAGATGGTGGGGCGTACGCCGGATGATCTGCCCGGCTCGGCCATGCTCGATCTTGTCACCGGCGCCGATCAGGCCGTCGCCGAGCAGGCGCTGAGCGCGGTCCACGACAGCGGAGCCACCCATTTCGAGGTCGGCATGCACGCGTCGGGCGGCCGGGTCGTGTGGGCGCGGATCGCCCTGACCACCCGGGTCGACGACGCCGGCACGCCGATCGGGGCGCTCGCCATGGTCGCCGACGTCACCGAGCAGAAGAGCATCGAGGCCCAGCTGCACCAGGCGCAGAAGCTCGACGCCGTGGGACAGCTCGCCGGCGGGCTCGCCCACGACTTCAACAACCTGCTGACCGTCATCGACGGGTACGCCGCGCTGCTGATCGCCGAGGCGGACGAGACGACCACCAAGGATCTCGTCATGATCCGCGACGCGTCGTCCCGGGCCAGCGCGCTGACCCGCCAGCTGCTGACGTTCTCCCGGGCCCAGACCGCCCGGCCGCAGGTCGTCGAGGTCGCCGGTCTCGTCGCCGGCCTCGAGGTCCTGATGCGGCGACTCATCCGCGAGGACATCGACCTGGTCGTGACGCCGACCGCCGCGGCCACGCCGGTGCGCGTCGACCCGGGCCAGCTCGAGCAGGTGCTGGTCAACCTCGCGATCAACGCCCGCGACGCGATGCCGACCGGCGGAACCCTCACCATCGGCACCGATCGGGTCGATGTCGAGCAGAGCGACTTCGTGCTGGTCTCGGTCACGGACACGGGCCTCGGCATGACGCCGGAGGTCGCCGCCCGGGCGTTCGAGCCGTTCTTCACCACCAAAAACCCCGGCGAGGGTACGGGGCTGGGACTGTCCACGGTGTACGGCATCGTGACCCGGGCCGGCGGTCAGGTGCGGCTCGAGTCCCGGCCGGGCCTGGGCACCACGTTCGAGGTCTACCTGCCCGCCGCCACCACCCCCGCCGACGCGGCCGGGGAGGCCGACGAACCGCAGCGACTCATCGCCGGCGACGGGACGATCCTGCTCGTCGAGGACGATCCGGCCGTTCGCCAGCTCAGCGAGCGCATCCTGCGTACTGCCGGATATCGGGTTCTGGTCGGTGTCGACGGCGAGGACGCCCTGGCGGTGGCCGGGGCGCACGCCGACATCGACCTGCTGGTCACCGACGTCGTCATGCCGGGGATGAACGGCCAGCAGCTCGCCGACCGGCTCACCGATCTCCGGCCGGGACTGCCGGTCATCTTCACCTCGGCGTACACCCGCGGCGTGCTCACCGACACCGGGGACGACCGGACCGTGGCGTTCCTCGACAAGCCCTTCACCGCGGCCGCCCTCACCGCGAAGGTCCGGTCGGTGCTGGACAACCACGCCGAAGCGGCGGCGTCTCCCGCATGACGGGCCGCACCGTGCTCTACATCGAGGACAACCCGATCAACACGATGCTCGTCGAGCGGATCCTGCGGGCGCGACCGACCGTGACGTTCGGCTCCGCCCCGGACGGGCGCACCGGCCTGGAGAGCGTCGACCGGCTGCGGCCCGATCTCGTCCTGCTCGACCTCGACCTGCCGGACATCGACGGCGAACAGGTGCTGGCCGCGCTGCGGGCCACGCCGGACACCCGGGACATCCCCGTGATCGTCATCAGCGGCGACCTCGACCCCGACCTGCACCGCCGGGTCCTCGCGGGCGGGGCAAAAGGTTTCCTGGTCAAACCGTACGACATTACCGACCTGCTCAAAGCCGTCGACTGTTCGCTGGGCGGCGGCGGTACGTAGGGTCAGGCGCGGGTGAGCAGCACCGCCAGGCACACGTCGTCGTCCGGCGCCGCGCCGCCGAGCATGTCGCGGACGACGTCCTCGGCGAAGGCCTCCGCCGCCATCGCGGAGTCCCGATCGAGCCGCTCGAACGCCTCGGCCGCGACCCGCCGCACCTGACGCGCGTCGGTCGAGGCCGGGTCGTGAATCCGATCGGTGAGGCCGTCCGTGTACGCGCAGAACGCGGACCCCGCCGGCAGATGCAGATCATGCTGCGGGAACACCGCGGTCGACAACGCACCCATGAGCGGCCCCGACGCGGTCAGCAGCCGCGCGACAACCCCGCCGTCGCGGTCCCGGGCAACCACCACCGGTGCCGGGTGCCCACCGTTGGCGACCCGCAGATGCCCGGTCTCCGGGTCGTACAGCGCCACCACCGCGGTCACGAACGAGTCGTCCTGGCAGGTGCCGGCGAGGAACCGGTTGAGCCGGCCCAGCACCGCCGCCGGTTCCGGATCCTCGTGGGCGTACGCCCGCAGAGCCGCGAGTGCCTGCCCCATGACCGCGGCGGGATGCCGGTCGTGCCCGGCGACCTTGCCGACCGAGAGCATCAGCCGGCCGCCGGAGACCGCCTGCGCGTCGTACCAGGTCGCCCCGATGTCGAGCCGTTCCGGGGCCGGGAGGTACACCGTCGCGACGTCCGTCCCCGCCACGGCCGGCAGCGTCGCGGGCAGCACCGCACCGTGGAACGCGTCAATGGTCCGACGGACAGCGTGCCAATCCACCTGCACCTGAAGATCGGCCCGCGCCTCGGCCCGGATCGCGGTCACGTCCTGGGCGGCACCCCACAGCCGGGGCACGGGCTCGGTCACCGCCCGGCACGAGATGATCAGCTCGCGGACCATGCCGTGCGGGCTCGCCACCCGCAACTCCGAGGTCACCGGCAGCCCGGTGCGCCGGGCCTTCTCGACCATGGACGCGATTCCGGCCGCGTCCGACGGGTGGACGCCCTGCAGCAGCTCGTGCGGGGCGAGCCGCGTCGAGGGCAGGCCGAGAACGTCACGGAGCGACCGTGAGATGAGGACCGTGCTGGTCTCCAGGTCGAACTCCCACGTCCCGGCCCGGGCCAGCCGCTGCGTCTCGGCCACCTGATCGGCGGTGCTCACCGAGACCCGGCCCGGATCGAGCAGGGAGTCGATGGTCGCCAGGACGATGGACGGCTGCGCCGGCTTAAGGATCACATCGTGCACGTCGCAGGCGTACGCCAATGGTTGTATCTCTTGAAGGCCGTAATGCGCCGTGCTGAACACGATCGGGACATGCCGGGTGGCGGGATCGCCGCGAAGCGCGCGGGCCAGCTCATACCCGTCCAGGCCGGGCATCAGGACGTCGGTGATCACCGCGTCCGGGGGTCGCGAGGCGGCCATCACCAGCGCGCTGTCGCCGTCGGACGCCTGCTCCACCCGGTGCCCGCGATACCGCAACAGCGTGCGCATGAACTCCCGGCTGGGAGCGTCGTCATCGACAACTAGCACGGTCGCCATCTCAAGGACGCTAGGTGCGCCCCCGAACCACACATCGCACACGGCGTGCGCCGTCGGAAAGGCCAGACGCCCCATCCGTTTGACCACCGCAAGGGTGGGGGAGGGCGGCACCCGGAACGGGTCGTTCGATCGGTGGGCACAGTGGGCGAGGGCCGTGCCCTACCGTGCCTAAGTGTCGGCGCGGTTCCGTAGCGTGATCAACCGAGGTGCGTCTTGTCGTTCGTCCTTCACGAGCTGCGCGAGACCGTGGCGGTGCGGTGGCGTGTCGAGCTGGCCGGCCGGGAGCCCGCAGTCCGCGCCTACCGGAGCGCAAAGGATCGCGAGCCGGCCGGCCGCGAGCCCGCGGTCCACACCCACTGGAGCACAAAGGTCAGTTATTACCGGGCGATCGAGGAGCTGCTCGCGGGCGGGGCCGATCCGGAGGAGCTCGGCTGGACCGACATCGTGGCCGCCGTCCGGCCGCGCGGCTCGCGCAGCACGTTCTTCGCGGTGGCCGGGCCGCACGCCAAGAAGCCGCTGGTGGGCGCGTACCGGCTCGGACCCGGACCGGTGCGGGAGATCGCGGGTCTGCTGTCCCGGTCCGCCGCGCCCGAGATGCTGGTCGACGAGACCAAGGTCTGGAGCTACTGGCCGCACCGCGACGGGTGGATGGACGAGCTGTTCCGCGGCGATGGGGTGGCCGCCGCCGAGTGCCTGATCCGGGTCCTGCTCGACTGGGCGGTCCGGGAGCCGGCCCTCGCGGCGGCGCTCGACCACGCGCCGCCGGCCTGCGCCATCGAGGACCTCGTGGTGATCCGGGCGGGCCGCACACCGGCCGCCGAGGCCGCGCGGCTGTTGCGGGAGGCGATCCGGCTGCGGCTGGCCGGCGGCTGCAGCACCGACGGCGTCGTGCATCTGCTGTGCCGCGAGTTCAGCCCGGCGCCGTCACAGGCTTCCGGCAATCGTCCATTGGCCAGAGCGATAGACCAACTAACACGCAATTCCCGTACGCCGTCAGACCAGCGCCGCCAGGCGATCGCCATGATGCGCGACGCCATCGCGGTGCTCGAGTCGGAGCCGGAGTGACCGCGCCGTGCCGGCCGACGAGGAGCGCAGGCTCAGCGCGCGCCTGCAGACGCTGATCGGCGCCGGCGGCGGCGTGACCGGTCTCGCGGGCCTCCGCGACGAGGCAACCGGCCGATTCGGCCCGGCACACGACGTCACCCTGGCCATCGAGCACGCACTCGAACTGCGCCGCGATTCCGGTCGTACGCCGGCCGAGTCCCTGCCGATCTGGGTGAACCTGGGCGAGCGGGCGGCGAGCTCGCTGCCACCCGGCTCGGCCACCGCCCGCGCCATCCGCGCCCGGCACCGGCGACAGCTACGCGCCTGCGGCCGCCCCGCCGACCTGGACGCACTGATCGGCCTGTGCCGCCGCGAAACCGACCCGGACGCGCGCGTCGACCTGGCCTGGGCCTTGCGCGACCGCGCCCGCTTCGCCCCCGGCCTCCACGGACTCGCCGACGCAGGACGCAGGCCCGCCGAGGCGGGTGGCGGCCCCGGCCAGACAGGTGGCGGCCCCGGCCAGGCGGGCGGCGGCCCCGGACAGACAGGTGGCGGCCCCGACCAGGCGGGCGGCGGCCCTGGCCCGGCCGGCGGCGACGTGGGCGGTGGGCACCGCGATGTGGGTGGCGGCCCCGGCCGGGTGGGCGGCGGCGACGCGGCGTCCGATCTCGGCGAGGCGCTCGCCATCACCGAGGACGAGGTGCGCCGCCGCCACCCCGATCACGTCGCGGTCACCGCCGCCCGGCTGATCCAGGCCGAGGTGCTGCTCGCGCTCGGCCGCACCGACCCAACCGCCGCGGAGACAGCCCTGCGCCTCACCGGCGAGCTGGCCGAGGACGACGCCGACGACCAGACCGACCAAGGGCTGCCCGGCCCGCGCGTCCTGCTGGCCGAGGCATTGCAGCTCGCCGGCCGCACCGCCGACGCCGGACGGGTGGCGCGCCTGGCCTACGCGCTGCACCCGGGCGCCTTCGACCCGGCCCGGCCCCTGCTGGTTGTCGCCCGCACCGAGACCGGGGCGCAGGCCAAGCAAACCGCCCGCGAGGCCCTCGACCAGCGCGAGGCGTTCTTCCCGCCCGAGAGCCACTACGTCGCCGAGGCGCGGCGCCTGGTCGAGGAGCTGACCCGATGCTGATCGCCGACCCGTTCGCCCTGCTGCTCGCGATGTCGGCCATGTCGGCGGCCGACCTCGACGCGCTGATCGACGGCCTGCGGCGGCCCGAGCTCCGCCCGACCCCGGCACACGACCTGGCCCGGGCCAGTGCGCTCGGAGCTCGGTACGCCCACGACAACGACCCCGAGACCCTGGACGCGGCGCTCCGGACGTACGAGAAATGTTCCTATCGCGGCCGAGTCAGAGGGATTGTCGGACGGGACCTCGCGCTGCGGTATGTCATGTCGGCGATGGCCGGGCGGCAGATCGACGAGAACCGGGCCCGGGCGCTGATCGAGGATGCCGGCGACGACCCCGCCATGCCCGGCTCGGCCGCGGTGCTCACGATCATGACTGACATGCTCGCGGCGCTCGGGGACGACCTCGGATTCGACCGGGAGGAGGCCCTGCGACGGCTCGACGAGGCGTCGTCGTCGGTGCCACCGGAGAGTCCGCTCGCCCGCATCGCGGCGAACGCGCGGGTGGCGCTGGCGATCCGGCAGGGCACGATGATCGGCAGCTACGCGGCCTCCGCCGACGCGGTGGAGCTGGCCCGGGAGATGCTGACCAGGGAAGACCTCTCCGACGAGGAGAGAACCCTGGCCAAGACGCTGCTCACCGGCGCCGAAGGCATGGCCGCGGCCCAGCACGGCGAGCTGGACAGCGCCATGAGCTCGGTCGACACCCTCACCGACATGGTGGACGGACTACCGGCGGGCCACCCGGCCGCCCTGGCCGCACGCACGCAACTGGCCGCCCTGCACCGCACCGACGCGACGGACGCCGAAGATCCTGGGCTGTCCCCGGCCGAGCGGGCGTGGCGGCTCATGACGGCCGGGCACAACGTCGTGCAGGCCGCGCTGAAGAAGCAGGACACGGCCGAGCTGTCCCGCGGGATGGCGCTGCTGCGCCGCGCCGAGCGGGCCGCTCCCGACGGCTACGAGCACCGCGTTCTGCTCCTCACGGTGCTGGGCAGCGCGCTGGTCGCGTCCTGCCAGTGGGGCGGCGGGCGGCCGGCCCTGGACGAGGCGCTGCGCCGGCTCACCGCGGCGCAGGAGGAGGCCCGCCATCCCGGCCATCCGATGTGGGCGACGAGCGCACAGGTTCTGGGCCTGGCCTACCGGGCCGACGGCCGCGCGGCCCGCGGCCGGGAGTGCGGCCGGCGCTCGATGCGCGGCCACGCCTGGTCGGTGCTGCTGCAGGCGGGCACGGCCGACGCCGTAGCCGCCGCCCGGAGCGCCGCGAACGACGCCCGGCAGGTCGCCCGCTGGTTCCTCGCCGACGGCGAGCCGGCGGGTGCCGCGGCCGTGCTCGACGCGGGCCGCTGCCTGATGCTCTACGCCACGACGGTCACCATGGACGTGCCGGCCCGGCTGACCGGCCTCGGCCGCGACGACCTGCTGGCCCGATGGCGGAACAACCCGAACGACCCCGATCTGCGGTACGAGGTCCTGACCGTGCTCACCGGCGCCGACGTGTCCGAGGCCGCCGTGCCCGAGATCCTCGACCCGCCCGGCGCGGACGAGATCGGGCGGGCGCTCACCGCGGTCCGCGCCGACGTGCTGGTCTACCTGATCCCCAAGGACGACGAGGGCCCGGGCGGTGCGCTCCTGGTGCCGTCGGACGCCCTCAGCGGGGTGCGGCCCGCCTTCCTCCCGCTCCCGAGGCTCGCCACCACCGAGCCTGTCACGCGGCACGTCGAGGCGCTCGGCACCCGGGACGCGGGCGAGGCCGACCGCAAACCGGGATCACCCATCGACGAGGTCTGCGACTGGGCCTGGCCCGCCGTGGTCGGCCCGCTCCTGGACACCCTGGACCGCTGGCCGATCGGCCGCGCCCCGCGCTTGGTCCTGGTCCCGATGGGTGACCTGGCCGCGGTCCCCTGGCACGCCGCCCGCGACCGCGACGGCACGAGGGCCGTCGAGATCGCCACCTTCTCGTACGCGCCCTCGGCCAGGCTCCTCTGCCAGAATTCCGAGCGCCCGCCCGTGGATCCGGCCGCGCCCGCCCTGATGATCGCCGACCCCGAGGGCAACCTCCCCGACGCTCGCGCCGAGGCGGACGCGATCCGCGCCGCGTTCCTGAGCTCGGCCGCCCTCCGGCACGGCGCCGAGGCCACGCCCGAGACGGTCCGCGACTGGCTGCTGGCCGGCGGCGGCGCCGTGTTGCACCTCGCCTGCCACGGCGCCGTCCGCCCCGGCGTGGACGGCTCGTACCTGCGGCTCGCGGACTCCCGCCGGCTCACCGCCCACGAGATCCTGCGCACCCGCCGGACGACCGCGATCGGCCTGGTCGCGCTGGCCGCGTGCACGACCGGCGTACCAAGCGGCGCCTACGACGAGGCGTTCAGCCTGGCCACCGCCTTTCTCACCGCGGGCGCCCGCAGCGTCTTCGGCTCGCTGTGGCCGGTGCCGAGCGAGGCCACCTCGCTGCTGATGTTCATGGCACACCACTACCTGTGGGCCGAGCACAAGCGCCCGATGGACGCCCTCAACCACGCCCAGCGCTGGATGCTGAACCCCGATCGCGAGACCCCGCCGACCATGCCGCCGCGGCTGCGGGCCCTGGTGCCGAGCCTGACCGGCGACGTGACGGCCTGGGCGGGCTTCACCCATCAGGGGTGGTGACCTCAGCGCCCCTGATGTGTGAAAGCGGCCCAGCATCGCGGTTCCGCCGGCCGCGGACCGTCGCAATGCCGCACCAGTTCGGCCGGCATGCCCGCGGGTGGCTTCCGTTCCGGGTCGAGCATCCACAGCTGCGCCCGGTGGAGCGCGTCGACCGGCGTGCACCCCTCGGCGAGATGGTGGTGCACGAGGTACATCAGCACCGACGTCTCCTCGTCCGGCACCGGCCACAGTGAACCGAAGGCGGTCCGCGCCCCCGCCGCGAGGAACGCCGTGGTCAGGCTGAACGCCTCGTCGTGGTCGATCCCCGTGAGCCCGGTCGTGCACGCCGCCAGGAAGACCTGCTCGATCTCCAGCGAGGCCGTCCGGGAGGCGTCGAGCAGCCGTCGCGCGGTCAGCTCACCCCCGGCCAGCCGCAGGCACGCTTCCGCCGGATGTGCCGGATCGGCCCGCCCGTGACAAGCCAGGTGCAGCAGTGACGGTCCCGGCGCGGCTGCCACCACCCAGTCGAGGACCTCCCGAGGCGCACGGGCGAACGCAGCCTCCGGGTAGAACGCAGCCCCGATCGCCCGGGCCTCCAACCCCGCGAACGGCAGGTCTCCGGTGGGGTCTCCGACAATCAAAACCGATTTCACCGTACGCGCCGGCTCGCGCGCACTCTCCACAAAGGCGCGCCCGGAAACGGCGTACGAGATGACCGCCTCCTCCACCGCATAGCGCCGCCGATCCCCCTCGGTGCGGAACGCGGCGTGCCACGGAACCGACGACAGCGGCCCGGTCGGCACCAGCACGAGCCGCAACGGCCCGTCCGAGCGCCGTAGTCCCGAGCGCCGCAGCACCGGCTCCATCGCCGCCGACCACGCCCAGCCGCAGAGCTCGTCCGGCCCGGCGCCCGCCTGGCCACCCGGCTCCTCCGCCGGCCCCGCGTCCCGCAGCCGCCCGCCGGTGGTGGCCAGCCGCGACCCCGGGCCGATGATCAGCCCCGGCAGGACGAGCAGCGACGGTTCCCCGCCGACCGGCACGATCACGGCCGCCCCCGGCTGTTCCCAGCTCGACGGCACCAGGTAGACGAGCGCGTCGGCGCCGGCCGCGGCGAGACCGTCCCGGATGTCGGCCGTGGAGGCCGGCACCGGGGTGCTGAGATCGAGCGCCCGCAGCACCCGGGCCCGCAGGTCGTCCGGCACCTCGAGCCCCCGCCCCGCGCCCAGCGGATCGCCGGTTATCGCGTCCCGCCCGTACCCGGCCGACGCCCGCCACTCGTCGGCCAGATCCGGGTGCCCGGCCTCGCTCAGCCGCTCGGCGATGGTCCGCGACGCGGTGGCCGCGTACAGGACCAGCCCGCGGCCCGCGTCCAGCGCCGCCACCATGTCGTCGAGCGCGCCGTCGGCCTGACACCACCCGGCCACCCGCCGGGCCACCGCCCCCGCCTCGGCGGCGACGGTCACCGCGTCGTCGGTGCCGGACTGAAGCAGCACCCGCCAGGCGAGACCGCGCAGACCGTCCAGTCCCCACCGGCGCGACTCGGCCCGGTCGCCCTCGCCGAGCTGCCGCAGCGCCTCGCCGCGGGAGAGCGCGAAGGCGGTCCATCGTGGATGGTGCGGTCCCGCGGCCATGCCGAGGCCGTCCTCGGTCCAGCGCAGCAGCCGGTGGGCCGCCTCCGGGTCACCGGGCTCGTCCACGAGCAGCGATTCCGCCGCGGCGACCGCCAGGCCCAGCGCGACCAGCCGCAGCAGGTGGCCGGGCGGCAGGACGGCCAGCAACTCGTCGAAGCGCTCGGCGCACTCGCGTAGCGCCACGACATCGTGCCGGGTCCGGGCCGCCTGCATCGGACCGATCAGGGCCTGCAGGGCGGCATCGGCGGCGGGGATGTCGCCGGCGGGGATCGGCGTGCGATCGACCGGCCGGTAGGCGCCGTCGCCGCCGGACAGCCCCGACTCGATCATGGTGAGCAGGGGAACGAGTCCCTGCCGGGTCTCGAACGAGAGGGGTTCCGTGCGCACCCGGGCGAGCAGCACCTGCAGGTCGGCGCGGACGGACGGGTCGCCGAACTGCGCCCGGTCGGCCAGCTCGTAGGCGTCACCGAAGAGGCGCTCCTCGGGATCCTCGGAGGCGTGGAACCGGTCGATCGCCGCCCGCAGCGACCGCCGATCGCCGCTCTGGATCGCCCGCGCGGCCATGAACATCGTGGCGACCTTCTGCAGTTCCTTTCCGACCCCCGGGTCGACGTCCCCGTCCCGCAGCGGCGCCACGAGCGTCTCGAGCGCCTCGTCCGGGAGCCCGCCACCACTGCGCGCCCGCTCGGTGAAGGCGACCATCGCGTCCAGGGTGTTCAGCTGCAGCTCCCAGCCCGGCGGCGGGTCGGTCAAAGTGCGGCCGACGGCGGTCATCTCGCGGAGCCAGGCGACGTCCACCGCCTCGGGGTGCTGTCCCGCACCGGTCAGGCTCGTCGCGACGGCCATCCCGACCGCCAGCCGGGCGCGGTCGTCGTGCTCGCCGGCGCCGGACTCGAAAACCCGGCGGGCCTCGCCGATCACCCGTCGAAGGTCGGACACGCCGGCCGGAATCCCGTGGCTGTCCACGGCGGATTCGGCTCTCACCAGCGCCCGGGCCACCTCGAGTCGATCGAGGTAGGCGGCGACCAGCCACTCGGGGGACGACGGCTCGGCCAGGCCGGCGTCGAAGTTCTGGGCCACGCGTCGCAGGTCGGCCAGATCGTCGCCGAGGTGCCACCTCATCCGGTAGACCATGCCCAGCAGCCACCAGGGCCGCTCGCCGGCGGCGGCGGCGCGCTCGAAGAGTTCGATCGAGGCGCTCACGTCCGCCACGTCCTCCTCGGCCTCGGCGCGTTCGCCGAGCAGCCGGGCGCATTCGGCCAGGCCGGCGAGGTCCTCCACGACGGCCAGCACGGCGTGCCAGTGGTCGATCGCCCGGTCCCGGTCGGCCGGGTCCTCGCCACAATCCCATCGGCACCCGTACGCCCACGCGAGCGCGTACCGCACGTACGTGTCCTCGGGGTCGTCGGCTCGTTCCGCGGCTTCGATCGCGAGGTCCAGGTCGGCGGGGGAGTCGTCCTGGTCCGCTCGCTCGAGATAGGCGCGGCACAGGTCGCCGCACGCCTCATCGCGCTCGGGGCCGGGAGCCATCCGTTCCAGCGCGGCGGTCAGCTCCTCGATCTCGCTCACTTCGGCACCTCCGTCAGCACACCGAGAGTCGAGGCCGCCCAGTCGTACGGGTCGTCCGGGCCGGGACCGGCGTCACGGGTCATGGCGAAACCGCCCGGCACGCCCCGGCTCGACGCCTCGTCGAGGGAACCCTGCTCGAACGGCCGGGCGCTGAACTGCTCCTCGGCGACGATCAGCTTGAGCCAGTCGCACGTCCGCGCCCCGGCCGCCACGCTCTCCCCGGTCGGCAGGCTGAATTGCACCGGGCGGCCGTCGAGCGCCGCGCCGTGCAGCCGCGGCCCGATGAGCGCGCCCGGGAACAATCCACTGTGGATTCGATGGCGTGCGGTGAGATCGAGCAGCACGCAGTAGAGCGTCCGTCCGGTCGTGTTGTGCAGCCGGACGAAGACGGTCGGCGCGACCCACCCGCCGTTTTCCCAGCGGTATCGCAGCCGCACCAGGCCGTCGTCCCCGGGCCGTAGGGGCGGCCGGTCGAGCGGCACCCGGCGCTCACCGGGAAGAGCAGGAACAATTTCCAGCCGTACGCCGCCGGCCAGGCTCGAGGCGGGGTTGGTGAAGGCACGCACCCGCCGCCACCGGGCGATGTGCTCGCCGGCCTGAACCGTCCGGTGCACCCGGCGGACCGGGTCGTCGTCGGCGATGTCGGGCGCCAGGACCGTTCCGTCGGTCCCGCGGATCCGCGCCCGGCCGGGCCGGGGCTCCGACACCAGCAGGTCCGGCGCGTCCCGTTCGGCCGGATCGGCGACGCGCACCCAGGGCGACCCCGCCGCCGCCCGGCGCCAGGTCTCCGCGTCGCCGTCGACGGCGAGAGTCAGGGCCGGCTGCGGCAGCTGGGTGAAGACGACCTGGTACTGACGGGCGGGATCCGGCGTCCAGCCGTCCGGCTCCACGATGGACCGCTCGGTCAGCACCGAGACCACCCGGCCGGTCCGGTCCGGCGAGCCGGCGACCGCGACCCGCGCGAGGCCGGCGGCCACCGGCGGCACGTCGTGGCACGCCCCCGCGTCGATCTCCCACCGGTTGCCCCGATGCCGCATCGTGATCCCGGAGGCGGGCGCGCGCAGCCGGCCGCCCAGGAACGGCCGGTCGGCGGGACCGTCCCCGGTCAGCTGCGGCACCTGGGCCGGCAGCCGGTTCTCCACCGTGCACCGCGCCGCGGCCAGCAGCTCGCGATAGGTCGCGCCCGGGCCGAGCTGGTTGAGTGCGGACAGCAGGGCCCAGCTGAACACGCCGTGCATCCCCTCGGACCGGACCCGGAGCTCGGCGGCCACCTCGTCCTTGCGGCAGGCGGTGAGGCCGACGAGCCAGCTGCGCTCGGGCAGCGCCGACCAGCCGTCCCGCAGCTCGGGGATGAGGAGCGCCGGGTCGGGGGCGGCGAGCGCCGACCGCGCGGAGCGGACCCGGCCGGCCTCCTCGGACAGCGCGCGCAGCGCCCCCTCCGAGTGACAACAGTCCAGGACGGCGGCGACGTGCGCGCCGCCCGCCGCGGGCCGGTCGAGCAGGACGGAGAGCTCCTTGTCGTAGAGGTCGGGCACGTCGCCGTCGCGGGAGTCGGCGCAGACCAGGGTCTGCAGCCGGCCGTCCGGTTCGAGGTGCCACAGCTCCCGGGGCAGCGGCCCGGCCGAGCCGTGCCCGGAGTACCACAGCAGCGCGGTGTCACCGTCCCCCGCCTGGCCCAGATGGTCCCGCAGGGCCTCGACGACCGCCTGCCGGGTCGCCTTGCCGTCGTGCAGCTCCACCGCGCTCAGCTCGCCGGGCTCCACCCTCGAGCGCAGGTAGGCCAGCGCGGCGGCCGTGTCGTTGACGGCGCCGCGCAACGGCGGCGCCGCGCGGTAGTCGTCGATTCCGATCAGGAGCGCGTAAACCGAGCCCATGCGCCATTCCTCGTCCTCGCGCCGGCGATATGCCGCAACAGTACAGCGCCATTGCCACCGATGTGGATCACCCATTCCACGGAATTCGGCAATTTCGTGGAATGGTCCTGCTCAGCGCGGTCGGCGCGCTTCCGTATCCGTCCTGAGCTGCGGATATGGTATTACCCGGTATGGCTCGTACCTTCGGTCAGTCGGGTTTGGCATTGACGGCTCTGGCGGTCGCCGCAATTGCGCTGTTAGTGTCCGGGATCATCGGAAAGGCCCGCTGGAAAACGCGAGAAGCGACCGGAGAGAAATGGATTTCGCGCGACGGCGGCGCGTTGAGGCGCGCCCAGACATGCGGTCGACCGCCGGGCAGGACCGGCAACTGTTCCAGCCGGATCATCGGCAGCGCCGCAAGGCCCGCCACGCCGGCATCCTCGAGGCGGCGCACCGCTGCGACGCCGGGCTGGACGCGGCGAGCCGGGCCCAGTTGTCCGGGTGGATCCGGGCCGAGTACGAGCGGGAGTTCGGCGACGTGCCGCTCGGCCTGTTCTCGCTGTGCCACCTCGGGCCGCCGTACATCGACCACCGGCTCGACCTGTGGCAGTCCATCCTCGAGCACTACGCCCCGGCCGACGTCGTGCCGGCGCCCTTCGCCCAGGCCCGGATGCTGGTCCGCTCCGGCGCCTACGAATTCGTCGAGGTCTACGCGAGCGGAGAGCTCCGCCCGGTCCTCAACGACGGCTCGGTCGTCACCTGAAAGGGATGCGGATTAATGCCAGATCTTGACAGCACCATCCTGAACCGGGTGAACGAGGTGCAGGGACTCGTGGTGCGCCTCGAACAGGGCGTCGGCCAGGTCAGCATGCAGGTGGCGACCGTCGGCCAGCAGGCGCAGGAGACCCGCAGCGAGCTCCAGCAGCTGACCCGCGACTTCCAGAAGTACGTGCTGGACGCGCAGAAGGCCGTCAACCTGCAGCTCGCCCAGACCCAGATCGTCGGCGTCGAGGCGCAGCTGGAGCACCAGTTCGGCCACTACAAGGTGGTCCGCAACGTCGCGACCGGCATGCTGCAGAGCTTCGACGTCGGCCTCGTCTCGGACGCGACCGTGCGGCAGACCGGCGAGCAGCTGATGATGGAGACGCCGCGGTACTGGCTGGCGCCGGTGCTGGTGGCCATGGGCGCCTGGCTCGCCGACGACCCGGAGCGGTGCGACCGCGCGGTGCGGACGGCATACGAGCGTTCCGCGTCCAAGACCTCGCTGTTCATGGCGCTGACCCTGCGCCGGCAGGGTCGCGAGGAGGGCTCGCTGCGCTGGCTGCGGCACTACCTGGCCGCGCTCGACCCGAGCGAGCTCGGCCGCGAGTTCGCGATGATTCTCGAGTCGGTGTCGCAGGGCGCGTTCGGCCCGGCCGGCGTGACGCTCATCCAGCAGCGCCTCGACGAATGGCGTGAGCGGTTGCTCAGCGACGAGTCGCGGTACACCGCCCAGGTCAATCGGTGGCGTGCCGAGATCGATCAGCACGTCGCGCCGTCCGCCTCCGACAGCTACCCGCGGCTGGTCCAGGTCTCGCCGCAGTTCCGGGAGCTCGACGCCGCGCTGAGCCGGGCGGGCGCCCACGAGAACCTGATCCGCAAGTACTCGGCCATGGCCGCGGAGGAGCCGACCCCGGCCGAACGGCTCGAGGACCAGGTGGACGACATCCTCGACCTGCTCGTCACCGGGTACGACGACGAGGAACTGCCGCTGCGCCGCGAGCACGCCGAACACCATGCCGTCGTACGCCATGAGGGTGACAAGGTCGCGGCCCGGCGCTCGCTGGACACCGACCTGCTCGCCCTGGACAAGAAGCTCGACTACCTGACCATCCAGTCCGAATCGGCGCTCGCTCCCGACAAGCTGGGCGTCTCCCGGGCGACGCAGCGGATGGCGGTCTCCTCGTGCCACGATTGGTTCGCCCAGGCACACGCCGCCTACAGCCGCGACTACCGGGCCGCGATCCCGGCCGACGTCGAGGCGGTCTTCGAGGGCCAGCACACCCGCGAGGGCGTGGTCTTCCAGCTGCCCCGCTGGTCCGGCTCCTTCAACCGGCCGATGGAGGAGCTGGAGCGCTCCCTCGCCTCGCACTGGGACCGGCACGTTCAGCCGTTCATCGACAAGCTCGCCTACAAGTGGGGCACGAACCTCGTCGCGCCGATCGCGGTCACCGTGGTGCTGCTCGTCTGCGGTGTGGCCGTTCACCCGGCGATCATGCTCATCGCCCTGCTGGTGGGCGGCGGCTGGGGGCTCTACCTGTGGACCCAGGCGCAGGCCGCCGAGAAACGCCAGCAGGACGTGCGCAACATGCTCCACAACGCCAAGCAGAACTCGTTGCAGCAGCTGCGCGGGGCCGGCGCGGAGGTCGTCGACTGGTCGAACGCCTTCAAGCGCGCCGACGGCCGCGAGCCCGAGGTGCGGGCGCTGATCGCCGACCTCGCCCTGGCCGGGAACGCGGCCAGCCCCTATGAGCGGCGCGTCGCGGACAACGGCGTGCGGACAGGAGCCTGAGATGACCCAGCCCGCCGGTTACCCGCAGATCCCGCAACAGTTCATCCCGCCGCCGCAAACCCCACCCCAAACCCCGCCGCCACCGTACGTCCCGGACGCGCCCCTGTTTCCGGAGGCGGCCGACGAGGACGTGCCCTGGGCGCGGCAGGGCACCAGCCACAAGCCGCTCACCGGCCGCAGCCGCCGGCATCTGCGCAACCTGCCGGGCTGGGATCCGCTGCCACCCGGCGAGATCCTCGTCCAGCGCCGCCACCGGGCGGAGTGACCAATGTGGATCACCGGTGGCCACTACCAGGCCTGGTCCGCCTTCCTTCAGCAGTGGGGCGACGGTTCCCCGGCCGACCCGGCGACCCTGCCCCGCCTCGAGCCCGCGGATCTCGCCGGCGACACCTGGGAACGGCTGATGAACCAGATCACCGCGGCCCTCGACCGGCGCCTGACCACGTGGTCGGACACGCTGTCGCGGGAGCTGAGCAACGCGCCCGACGAGTTCGCCGCGGCCCGCGCGCTCGACCACGCCCGGTGGGGCCTGCCGCCGATCCGGGCGCTCGCCGCGGCGCCCGGCCTGCCCGAGGCGGTCAGCACCCGGCTGACCGAGCTCGTCGACAACCAGATCCGCTCGACCCAGGACCAGATTGACGAGCAAGTACGGCGGATGCGGCACCGCGGAGTGTCGTCGACCGCGGTCGAGGCCCGGCTGCGCACCGTACGCGAGAACCCGCTGACCGCCGTTCTGAGCCAGTCGCACGCCACCCGCGGCGGCTGGGACGCCGACCCGACCGTGACGCCGCGCAGGCGCGTGAGCCCGCACTGACCGGAGCGCAGAATGTCGAACTACGCCGAGTCCGCCAAGGATCTGGACAGCTACATCTCCGCCCGGGTGCCGCTCATCGGCGTGCGCAGCATCGAGCAGACCCGGGCGCTGCGCCTGGTCAAGCAGATGGCCGTGAACCCGCGCCGGGCCAGCCTCCCGTTCTGGGTCTACACCCGGGCCACCGGCCTGCGCGACCTGCGCACCAACGCGCCCGCACAGGAGGACCGCTCGCTGACCGGCGCGATGGACTTCGCCGCGCAGCAGTTCACCAACCGGGCCCAGGCGACGGTCGTCTTCGTCGATCCCGAGGACCTCAGCGACGACAACACCGCCAGCCGGCACGTCGCCGAGCTGGCCCGCCTCGCCGACGCCAACTCGGGCAGCGTCGTCATCGTCACCGACTCCCCACTGTGGAGCGGCCTCGAGCGGCTCGGCATGAGCGTCAACCTCGACCTGCCCGACTCCGGCGAGATGTACGAGGTGATCGTCGAGTTCCTGCGCGACCACCACGGCGTCGTCCCGATCGCCTGGTCCGAGCAGGACGCGCGGACCGCCGCCGAGTTCCTCGTCGGGGTGCCCGAGGGCACCGCGATCAACGTGATGGCCACCCTGGTCGCGAAGGGCTCGGTCGACAAGGACGACGTCCAGCGGCTGGCCGAGTTCAAGGACAAGCACTTCGGCTCGCTCTCCGGCCTGGAACGGGTGAAGCTCAAGCCGGCCGACACCGAGGTCGGCGGGCTCACCAGCCTCCGCGCCTGGCTGCGCCGCAAACAGCGGATCATCTCGGCCGACCTGCGCGGCACCGATCTGCGCCCGCCGCGCGGCGTGCTCCTGGTCGGCGTGCCCGGCTGCGGCAAATCCCTGTCGGCCAAGGCGATCTCGGCCGAGTGGCGGCTCCCGCTCTACCGGCTCGACCTCGGCGCGATCCTCGGCCAGTACGTCGGGCAGTCCGAGGGCCGGCTGCGCGAGGCGCTGGACACCGCCGACCGGGTGGCGCCCTGCGTGCTCTGGATCGACGAGATCGAGAAGGGGCTGGCCGGGATGAACGACAGCACCGGCGTCAGCCGCCGCTTGGTCGGCCAGTTCCTGTTCTGGCTGCAGGAGTCCCGCCACCGGGTTTTCGTGGTCGCCACCAGCAACGACGTCCGCTCGCTGCCGCCCGAGCTGCTCCGCAAGGGCCGCTTCGACGAACTGTTCTTCGTCGACCTGCCGGACACCGGCGACCGTCACGAGATCATCGAGATGTACTACCGGCGCTACGTACGCCAGGATCCGGCGCCGGAGCTGGTCGACAAGCTCGTCGGGCTGTCCGAAGGCTTCGCCGGCTCCGACATCGAGTCGGCGCTCCACGAGGTCGGCGAGCAGATCTTCCTGAACGGCCCGCAGTCGCTGCGGCCCGAGTTCGTCATCGACACCTTCACCAACACGTTCCCGCTCAGCCGCACCAACCCGGAGCAGATCGAGGAGATCCGGGCCTGGGGCCGGGACCGGGCAGTTCCGGCCGGCCGGTCGCCGGTCAGCGCCACCGACCTGGGCCCGGGGGCGGCGCGCAGCCGCCGGGTCGTCGTCTTCGGGGACTGACCGATGACCGAGGAGCCGCCACCCTGGGCCCGGCCCCGCGAGGACTCCGGGCGGCTCTTCGCGTCCCGGCGCCTGAACCAGGAGGTGCCGGAAACGCGCCGCCCACCGGGTGCGGCGGCCGGCCCACCGCCTGGACCGAAGCCGCCGCCGATCCCGGCCGCCGGTCGAGGACGTGCCGACGGCCGGGGACCCGAGGCTGATCCTCGCGATGGGCGAGCCGCCGCCGAGCCGCCGCCGGTCCGCCGCGACCCGCTGATCGGCCTGATCACCGGCCCGGTCAGCTACACCCGGGTCACCCAGGACCACCGGCCCGGCATCGGCGTGGTGGCGGTCGCGATGAGCGCCGTGATCGCGGCCGCTGCTCTCGTCGCCACCGCGCTCGCCGGACGCGCCGGCACCGGCCTGCTCGTGGTCGGCACGGTGGTGATCGTGGTGTGCGCCGGTGCCGTGGCCGTCGCGAACCGCCTGGCGATCCGGGGTGGGATGGGCTCGGAGTGCCGGTTCGTGCTGCGCGCCGAGACCGGCCGGTCCACCGCCTGGTCGCTGCACGGCGCCCCGCAGACCGGCGTTCTGCACACCGGCGATCTCGTACGCATCGTGCCCGGCGCCAAGGGCAAGGCCCGGGCGGTCGAGGTGCTGGCGGGCATGGACGGTCCGGTCCTCCGCCGGCTCGAGGGCCGCGGCCTGCTCGCCCCGCTGCAATGGGCGGGCCTGGCCGTCGCCGTCGCCCTGCTCGCTCTGACCACCGCCGTCCTCTGGGGCGCGTTCTGAGAAAGGAGAGATTCCATGCGTAAGTTGTTGCTCTGGATGGGCACGATGTGGGTCGGAATGGTGACGATCATCGTCACCTTCTCCCTGCTGATCGGCACGGCGAGCGGCGCCGGGGGATTTTTCAGCGTCGTCTTCGTGTGGCTGTTCGGTCTGGGCGGTGGCCTGCTGCTGAGCGCGCCGGCCTTCCTGAACCCGCCCGAGGACAACGGCGGCATCTGGTCGTTCCGGCTTCCGCTGCCACTGTGGATGTTCCTGATGATGATGAAGCTGACCTCCTGGATCGGCTTCTACATCCTGCTCGGCACCTGGATCCTCATCTTCAAGGTGTGGAACAACCGTCAGTCCAACCAACTCCCGACATTCAGCAACGCCCCGCAGCCGCAGTACGGCGCCGCGCCGCAGCCTTACGGCGCCGGACCGTATGTCGCCGCGCCGCAACCTCACGGAGCCGGCCCATATGGCGCACCGCCGCAGCCTCACGGCGCCGGCCCGTACGGCGCGGCGCCGCAGCCTCGCGGCGGCACCCCGTACGTCGCCGCGCATCCGCCGGTCGCGGCCGGCCCGCCCCCGGCCTCCTGGCAGGCGGACCCGACCGGCCGCTACCCGCACCGCTGGTGGGACGGCGTCCGCTGGACCGACCGCGTCGCCAACGGCGGTGTCCAGACCATTGACCCGCTGTAAAGGAATGACCCCTGTGAAGGTCTTCAGAGCGAACCGACATCGGTGCGGCGGCGGTCGGGCTTGAACGGCAGGGCGGTGACGGTCGCCCGGATCTCGCGCTGGGCCGTCCCGGGCCGTCCCCACAGCACGGTCACCTCGGTGCCCGGCGCGGTGTGCTCGCGGTCGAGAACGCCGAGCGAGATGGTGGCGCCGACGGTGAGACTGAGCGCCCGCCCGGTCGAGACGCCCACCGGTGAGCCGCCGATCAGCACCTGGTCGAAGGTCGGACCATTGAATCGGGGCAGCTCCATCTGCTCCACCCCGTCGAAGACACCGGCGGCGACCGCGGCCACGTCCTGGCCGTCCCACCGCAGCCCGGCGAGGATCCGGCGGGACGGGCCCGCCGCCACCAGGGCGTCGCGCCCGATGAAGTCGTGCTCCGCGAGGCGCCCGCGAAGCCAGCCCAGTTCCCCGGGCGTACGGAAATAGTCGGAGACGCCGCGGGGCACGAAGCTGCCACCGGGCCCGCCACCGCGACGGAACTGAGTCGGCGCACCGGGGGAGAGGATCGCCGCCGGCAGGTAGTCGAGGCCGTTCGTCGCGATGCCCGCCTCGATGTGCTGCACCGACTGCGAGCGCAGACCCAGCAGACGGGGCCCCACCGCGGCGATCGCCGCCCAGACCTCGTTCGCAAACGCCGAGGGGCCGTGCACCTCGTAGCCCAGCTCGCCGGAGATGCCGGTCCGCAGCACCCGCACCTCGACCTCACCGAGACGGGCTTCCCGGCTGCGGTTGAACCCGATGTCGCGCAGGCTCGCGCCGAACGCCTCTTCCAGCACGGCGAGCGACCGCGGCCCCTGCACGCCGAAGATGAACAGGTCGGGGCTGACGTCCGTGACCGACGCGTCCCACGGGCCCTGGGTGAACTGCCAGCGCAGCCAGTCCCCGCTGCCGGCCGTGTAGAGGAACCGGTCCTCGGCGAGCCGGCACAGCACCCCCTCGGAGGCGACCCGGCCCTCGTCGTCGAGCTGCACGTGATGCTTGATCTGCCCGAGCGCGAAGCTGGTCAGGTCGTTCATGCCGACCCGGGCCAGGAAGGCGAGCGCCTCCGGCCCGCTCACCTCGATCTTGTTGAGCGAGGTCCAGTCGCCGAGGTAGCAGCCGCGGACGTGGGCCGTGCTCTCGTCGGCCCACCCGGTGTACTCCTGCGGCAACAGGATCTGGGCGAACGGCGCGTAGGCGCCCTTGCCGTTGGCCGGGTCCTGGGCCGCGGCCGCGGGGCTGAACAGGGCCGGCCGCTCGCGGATGAACTGCCCGTCGCGGTGCCGGACCACGGCCTCGTACGTCTCGCGCTGAGTCATCAAGGTCTCCCCACTAAACCGAGCTAGTGGCGGAGGTTACCCACATGTTTCGGGGCGGAGCAAGGGGCGCGGCGCACCACGGCGCACCGCGCCCCCCGGACAACTCAGCCGCGGCGGGTCAGCCAGGTCTGTGCGGGCCTGAGGACGAGCCGAGTGCCGACCGCTTTGGCGACAACCTGGTAGTCACTCGAGAACAGCCGGGACCCCAGCCAGCGGAAGTCGTCGCGCACGGGCTGCCGCGGCGTGACAGACACGAAGTTGGACGCGTCGTCGATGCTGCCGCTGCCGTCGTAGCGGGCGACCGCCGGATAGGGGAAGACGGGCCGGGTGCGGGTGACCGTCCCGTTGTCGGTCCGCGTGGCGACGATCTTCGACGGGACCCGGCCGCTCTCGGTCCAGGCCATCACGGGGGTGAGCACGTCGAACGTGTTCGGCCCCTCGCCGCCGCCGCAGTGCGCGACGCCGGGGAACAGGAACAGCTTGGCGAAGCTGTCCACCGCGGAGCCGCCCACGGAAGAGCGCAGGGCGTCCCAGTACTCGAGCGTGCCCTGCGGCGAGATGTGCTGGTCCTCCCACCCGTGCCAGAGCAGCAGTTTCCCGCCCGACTCCTTGAATCCGGTGAGATCCGGGTCCATGGCGGACAGATAGCTCGACGACTGCACCGTCTCCCAGAACCCCTGCACGGTCAGCTTCAGGTCCTGCAGCGTCCAGTTCGGATTCACGTAGTTGGTGAAGCCGAGGTACCGCGCGAACGACTCGACGAACATCTGGCTGCCGACGGTCTGACCCTGGGCGGCTGGGATGAACAGCGTCCAGTCCAGCTCGGAGCCCCACTCGTGGGAGATCGCCGGCTCCAGCCGGTCGCCCTTGGCGGTCACCGCGCCGTCGTGCAAACGCCGGACCACGCCGGCCTCGGCCGGGGTCAGGCAGGTCGAGGCGTCCTGCGCTTTCTTGCAGACCAGGGTGTACGGGTCGAAGTCGCATCGACGGGGATCGTCGAGCAGCCCGTCCACCAGCCCGTCGAGCTTGTCGCACGCGGCCAGCACCGCGCGGTGAATCAGCGGAAGCTTGGCGGACAGCAGAATGTATTTCCCATTGTCATCGAGATTGGTCAGAACATTCCACGCGTGGTGGTAGGTGTTCTGCACGACCATGTCGTTGGCCGGGGCGCCGGCCGCGATCCCGTCGAAGTCGCCCGGGTACCGCTGCGCCTCCATCAGCGCCTCGCGTCCACCGTCCGAGCACCCGGTGAAGTAAGAGAACGCCGGCCGATGACCGTAGAACTTCGTGATGATCGCCTTGGCGACCTGGGCCGTGACGTGCACGCCGCGGTACGAGAAGTCGATCTGCGCCTGCGGGTTGTCCGCCGCCCACGAGCCGTCGTTCTGCCCCTGGTGGCCCATGTCGGTGGTGGCCACGGCGACCTGCCCGGCGACGACCGGCGGGCAGTTCGACGCCTGCCCGAAGTTGATGTTCGAGCTGCCGCACTCACCGCCGCAACCGGTCTGCACGTACCGCTGGGTCCAGCCGTCGACCGGCAGCCGCAGCACGATCGTGTTCGCCGGGGCGATCGTGCCGCGCACCTCGCAGTACGGCGCCGCGGTGTTCGCGCTGACCAGCGTCGCGCTCGCGATCGTGACCGGCGCGTCGGTCACCCCGCGCAGGTCGAGCCCGGTCACGGCCGAGCAGTCCAGGGCCGGGGCGAGTGCCGGCAGGTCGAGCAGGCCGGCGGCGGTGACGGGCGGACGGTGGTCGGGGTGGGCCGACGCCACACCGCTCGCCGTGGCGAGCGAGGCGACCATCGCGACGACGATGGCGCCGCTCAGCAGGGACTTTCGGGAGCGAAGGTATCTATACATCAACAGCCGCCTCCTCGGGGCCTGACTGTTAACAATCCGGAAGCCAATCCTGTTCACAGTGATTGCCGTCACGATAGTGCCCAGCGGTAACAACCGCGAAATCTAAGATTGCGAACCATGCCTGAGTTGCCGGAAGTCGAGTTCGCGCGGTCGGTCATCGAGCGCGCCGGCCTGGACCGGCTCGTCGCCGATGTCGACGACACCGACGCGTACGTGTGCCGGCCGCACCGGCCGGGCGACCTCCGCGCCGTCCTGGTGGGACGCAGCCTCACCGCCGTGCACCGCCGGGGCAAGTCCATGTGGTGCGACACCGGCGCCGACGGGCCGGAGCTCGGCATCCACCTCGGCATGTCCGGGAAGATCGTCATCGCCGACCCGGACGGTCACGAGATCGACGGCGGCGACTACTGGGAGGGCCGCCGGGTCCCGGGCGACTACCGGTGGGCGCGGTTCACCCTCACCTTCGCCGACGGCGGCCGGCTGATGCTGGTCGACCCGCGGCGGCTGGGCCGGGTGCGGCTGAACCCGCCGGTCGGCGAGCTCGGCCCGGACGCGACCGCCGTCACCGAGGAGGCCTTCGCCCGGGCCGTCACGGCCGGGACCGCGCCGGTCAAGGCGCACCTGCTGGAACAGCACCGGATCGCCGGGATCGGCAACCTGCTGGCCGACGAGATCCTCTGGCAGGCGATGGTCCACCCCGCCCGGCCGGGCGACGAGGTCACCCGGCCCGAGCTGAAGCGGCTCTTCGCCGCCACTCAGGACGCCGTCCGCGACGCGCTGCGCGACGGCGGCGTGCACACCCTCCCGTTCATCGCCCACCGGCGGCCGGACGGCCGCTGCCCCCGCGACGGGACCCCGCTCGCCCACGGCACGATCGGCGGCCGGACGACCTGGTGGTGCCCGCAGGACCAGCCTGGGATCTAGTCCCGCCGGGCGCCGAACAGCGCGTACGCGAGCACACCGGCGCCCGCGCAGACGGTCATGACCGCCAGGTATCGGGCGAGCACGTACTGAGCCGGGGGTCCGTAGTAGCCGCCCGCGACGAACCCGACGGCGACCGAGGCGAGGACCGCGCCGCCGACGACGACCGCCCAGCCGGTCCGCCGCCCGCGGATCAGCGCCACGAGCGCGATGGTCGCTGTGACCAGGAGCGCCAGCCAACCGACGCACCACAATGCGGTCGCCCAGTTGTGGCCGGCGTGGGCGTACCTCGATGCGACGTTGCCCAGGCCGACGACCGCGGTCCCGTAGTCGATCTGCTGGGCTCGGAGGAGGCCGAACACGCTTGCGCTGCCGTCGGAGATGGGGTCGAGTATTGCTGCCCCGGTCAGCGATACGGCGAGGGCGACGACGACGGTCACCAGCAGACCGGGATGGCGCAGCCATCGCCACGCCCGCCGCCGGGCCGGCCGCACCGGGCCGGACACCGCGAACCAGAGCATCGGCGGCACGGTGACCGCCAGCCGGAGCAGGAATCCGCCGGGACCTTCGGTAGGGGCGGTGCCGTCGAACCACACGACGCCGCTGCGCACCACACCGTGGTCGTAGACGGCGTCGCTGAACAGCGTGAGAAGTGCCTGGCCCAGTGTGATCGCCAGAACCGCTGCCATTCCGGCCGCCCAGCGCCACTCCCGTGCCCGCACCGCCGTGACCAGGGCGATCACCGCGACGACCGGGACGACAGCGAGCACGTTGATGCCCGCGAAGCCGCGAGCGTCCCGGCCGACGATCACCATGTCGACCGCTTGAATGATCGCTATCAGTCCGACGGCCACGAGAACGGCGAACAACGTCGGATGCGCCATCGTCGCCGGCCGCCGCCAAGCCGCCGCCGGCGCCGCCTTCGCCGGCCGCTCATCGCGTACGTCGGGCCGGCCTGCCTCTTGCGACGCGGCTGTCGCCGGCTTCGGCGCGGGCACTTTCGCGGGTGTCGGCGTCGGCGCTGGGGTGGCCGCAGGTGCCGAGGTGCCCGCCCGAACCTGTTCTTGACTCGGTGGCGGGTCAGGTGGCGGCGTCGGGGCGGGGGCGGGGGCGGGGGCAGACGTCGATGCGGGCGGCGCGGGCGGCGCGGGCGGCGCGGGCGGCGCGGCCGGCGTGGCCGTGCCGTCCAGAGCGCTCGCCGCGGCCGCCCGCACCCTCGCGCTGTCGTCCTCGTCATGCAGCCGGCGCAGCTCGGTCGAGGCGCGCTCCGCGAGGCTCGGGTTGGATCCGCCGCGGAGCCCGCGCAGCGCGGTGACCGCCTCCAGGCGCAGGACCACCCGTTCGCTGGCCAGGTCCTCCAGCACCGCCGCGGGCAGGGCCGCGGGCCGGACGCTGCGGGCGACGATCAGGCTGCCCTCGACGCCGAACGTCCACTTCATCGGCGTCTGACCCGGGGTCCGCTCACGGACCTGCCGGTAGGTGTAGTCGTAGAGCTCGTCGACCGAGATCTCGCCGTCGCCGCCGAGGTCCGCCTCGCCGGTGGCGAGCCCGTTGACCAGCGCCGTGGTGAAAACCGACGTTCCGGCCTCGGCGCGGGTCAGATCGCTGCCCTCGAACGCGTACTCGGTCGCGCTGGACGCGGTGAGCACGATCCGGCCGGTACCGGTGTTGAACTCCTCGCCGATGTGCACCGTCCGGTCGGCGCGGGCCGCCACGCCCCGGGTGAAGGCGCCGCTGTAGCAGCAGTCCAGCACCAGGATCACGCGCTTGGACTGGCTCTGCGCCAGCTGATCGTTGACGAACGTGGCGGCGATCCCGGTGGCGCTCAGCGACTTCAGGTCGGTGTCGCGCGCGGCCAGGTAGAGCCGGCCGTGCGGGTCCTTCACACCGTGACAGGAGAAGTGCAGCAGCAGTAGGTCGTCGCGGTCGCGGTCGGCGAAGAAGCCCGCGACGCGCCGCCGGACCGTGCGCTCGTCGGCGTCCATCAGCAGCTCGACGTCGAAGCCGCCGATCGCCGGGTCGCCGAGCACCCGGGCGAGCGCGTCCGCGTCGCGGGTCGGAGCGCGCAGGGCGGCGAGCGCAGGGTCGTCGTACCGGGCGTTCGCGACCACGAGTGCCCGCCGCAGCGCGGTCATCGGCCGGCCGGGCTGGGCCAGGAGCGCGGCCACGATCGGCGCGACATCGGTGTCGGCGGCGACCTCCACGTCGACCCCGGCCACGGTCAGCCGCACCCGGTGGCGGCGGCCGGCGAGGCGGGCGAGGCAGCCGCGGATCGCCTCCACCACCTTCGTGAGGGCCTCCGCGGTCTGCACGACGGTGACGATGAACGCGAGCACGCCGAGCAGCTCGACCCCGCGCGCGCCGTCGGGCGCGGTGCCGGTCGCCGCCACGTCGATCCGAGTCGCGCCCGCGTCGGCCAGCGCGAGCCGGAGCATCCCGGCCAGCTCGTCGACGCCGTCCGGGCCCGCACCGTCCTCGGTGGACACGACCATCGAGAACTCGGAAACGCGGGAGGCAGTCATGCGGACCTCGCCTGGAGACGGTCGGGCGCGAAGGCAACGCGGAGCGGCGCCCGACCGAGCGTATGGTCGGCCCGTGACCGTTGTACGGCCGCTGCTGAATTCCGACAGTTTCCGCTGTCCGCCCGCGCCCGGCGCCACGCCCACGCCTTAGATCTTCACCTCGCCGCAGAGGTGGACCCGGACGCCCAGCGCGGAGAGCAGCGCCGCCTTGGCCAACATCGCCTTGTCGGCGGTGGCGGCGTCCGGGGCGTACGCGACATTGAGGTGGTTGGCCTTGTGGCGGGCCATGAATTGATCCCGCGTGACGCCGTGCAGGACGGCGTGCATGATCGGCCAGGCGGGAGTGGTGGCCTTCGAGCGGCGTTCCGACTCCTCCGCCGGCAGCGAGACGGCGCTCGCCCGGCCCAGGTCGGCGTGCAGCGCGCCACCCTGGACGAAGACGCGGCTCCAGACCACCTCGCCCGGCTTGCAGATGCCCTTGATCGTCGAGCCGCCGAGCGGGAAGTAGACCGGATCCTGCCGCCAGCCCTCGGCCTCGGCGTAACCGGTCGCGAAGTGTGAGGCGGGCACCGAGCCGGAGATCTCCCACACCCAGACGAACTGGCCGTCGTACTCCTCGCCCCAGCGCACATCGTGCAGGGTGGTCGCCGGGTCGAGGCCCATCGCCGTCCAGAGGCGGTTGGTGAGCAGGGCGTCGACGGCGACACCCTCGTCGGCCTCGTTGAAGTGCGGCAGCGGCCGGCCCTCCCACAGCACGCGGGCGCCGTCGCGGGAAGTGACCGGCGGGCGGTCGGCGTTGTTGAGCAGGCCCTCGGCCAGGTCGGAGGCGGGGCAGATGTCCTTGAGCCCCTGCTGGTACTGGATGCCGACGGCGTCGAGGCCGAAGTCGTCGCTGATCCGCAGGGCGGCCACGTACATCTTGTACTGCCACCGCAGCTGCGACGAGGTCAGCTCGGTCGCCTCGTCGGTGCCGAGCCGGAACGTCATGCCCTTCGCGAGCAGCCAGGCCCCGACCGCGTCGGCCTCGGCGTCGCTGACGCGCTGCATCTCCGCCCACAGCGCGCTCTGCGACAGCCGCTCCTTGTAGATGCCGATCGGGTTGAGCAGCTCGTCGTCGATGATGGCGTTGTACATGCCCATGCAGCCCTCGTCGAAGACGCCGATGATCGCCTTGTCGGCGAGCAGCTCGGCGGCCAGGGCCCGGCCGAGCTCGGTTTCGGCACTTTCCCCGAGAATTCCCAGATCCGAGACGTGGGAGGCGTCGTGGGCGATGGTGCCGGTGGAGACCCAGCTGCGCAGGCCGTCCCGGAACCAGTCGTCCGTGAAGTCGACCGACCAGATCGTCGAGTAGCCGACGCCCATCTTCGCCATCCCCGCGTTCACACCGAGCAGGCCGACGAGCCCGGGCCAGTCCCCGGCGAAGTTGGCCACGGTGAGGATCGGGCCTCGGTGTGTACGCAGTCCGGCGAGCACGTGGTGGCTGTACTGCCACACCGCCTCGGCCACGATGAGCGGCGCGTCCGGCGGGATCGACTTGAAGACCTCGAGTCCCATCCGCTGGCTGGAGATGAACCCGTGCCCGGCCTCGGCGTCGAACTCGTGCGCACGCCGCACGGTCCATCCGAGCTCGGCGAACGCCGCGGTCACGGCGGCCTCCATCGCCACCTGGGTGGGCCAGCCGGCGCGGTTCGCGGCGGGCCGCAGGTCGCCGCTGGCGATGAGGTACGCCGTCTTCGGCTCGGCGGCCGGACGAGACGGGGTCAAGGGGAGGGTGTAGGTGCTCATGGGGTCCTCCGTTGGCGGTTGGCGAGCGAGTGCGCGATGGCGCGCGTGGCCGGGTAGAGGTCTCGGTAAAGCGCGTAGAGCTCGTCGTATCCGTCCTTCGTGGACGGATCCGGCTCGACGGTCTCGGCGATCGGGTTCCAGGCGGCGATGTCCGCCGGCCCGCGGGTGAGCGCGGCGAGGTACGCGGCGCCGAAGGCCGCGCCGATCGTCACCCGCGGCACCTCCTGCGCCCGGCCGGTGACGTCGGAGACGATGCGGGTCCACAGCCCGCCGCGGGTGCCACCGCCGACGGCGACCACCCGGCGGACGTCCGGCAGGAATTCCAGGTTGTGCCGGACCCCGAGCGCGGTCGCCTCCAGCGCGGCCCGGTACAGGTCGCCTCGCGTGTGGGAGAGCGTCAGCCCGGCCACGACACCGCGGGCGTCGGGATCCATGACCGGCGTGCGCTCCCCGGCGAAGTACGGCAGCATGAGCAGCCCTCGTGCGCCGGGTCCGGATGCCTCGGCCTCGGCCAGGAGGTCCACAAAGGAGCCGTCGGTCAGGTCGCGCAGCCATCCTGTCACCGCGCCCGAGGTGGCCATCCCGCCGGCCAGGTTGCGCGTGCCCGGGAAGGCGCCGACCGTGCCCCACATCGACGGGCTGGTGACCGGCCGGTCGACGGTCGCGACGAGGAACATCGTGGTGCCGTACATCAGCATGAGGTCGCCGGGGTTCTGCGCCCCGACACTGACCGCTTCGGTCCAGGCGTCGATGGTGCCGGTGATGACCGGGGTGCCGGCCGGGATGCCGGCGAGGGCCCGGGTCGTGGTTCCGGCCACGTCGCCCGGCCAGGCGAGCGGCGGCAGCTCCAGGTCCGGCGCGATGCGCGACGCCCACGGCGAATACCAGTCCAGCGCGTGCGTGTCGAAGAGCGGCGTGCACTGGCTGGCCGAGTGGTAGTCGAGGACGTAGGCGCCGGTCAGCCGGTAGGCCAGCCATGACGCCGGCATGAACAGCCGCCGGGCCCGGGCGGCCACCGCCGGCTCGTGTTCCGTGACCCAGGCCAGCTTCGGCCCGACCGCCTGCGAGGACAGGGCCGATCCGCAGCGTTCGCGGATCGCGTCTGCGCCGCCCAGCTCGGCGGTCAGAGCGGCGATCTGTGCGGTCGCGCGCGTGTCCACCCCGTACAGGATGGCCTTGCGAAGTGGGGTGCCGAAGGCATCGGTCAGCAGCACGCACGGCCCCATGCCGCTCACCCCGACCGCGTCGACCGTGATCCCCTCGGTGAGCTCGGTGGCGAGCGAGACGAACTCGTCCCACCAGATCTCGCCGTCCATCTCGGCGTGCCCGGGACGCGGCCGGTCGACGCCGTGTTCCCGGACGGCAGAACCAATCACTTTCCCGTACGCGTCGACGACGACGCCCTTGCTGCTGGAGGTGCCGATGTCGACACCGAGGAAGAGGCTCACCGCTGCTCCCTCGTCCGCAGCACGACGGTCTTCGCCGGGCCCGCGTCGCCGCCGATCCGCTCGAGCAGCAGCGTCGCCGCGGCCTCGCCCAGCTCCCGCGCCGGCACGTCGACGACCCGGATCCCGCGCCGCCCGAACGAGGCGAACGGCAGGTCGCCGAAGACCGCCAGGCCGAACCCGGGCGGCGCGAGCCCGGCGTCGTGCAGCGCGTCGAGCGCACCGGCCGCCATCAGGTTGTTGGCCACCACCGCGGCGTCCGGCGGCTCGGGCAGCGCGAGCAGCTCGGCCATCGCCTGCCGGCCGCCGTCGACCCGGTAGTCGGCGTACCGCAGCAGATCCTCCAGATGGCCGTCGCCGGTGTGCCGGGCCGCGGCCTGCCGCCAGCCGGCCATCCGCAGCTGCGCGGTCTCGACAGAGCTGGGCCCGGTGATGCAGGCGACCCGGGTGAAACCGGCCGCGAACAGCGACTCGGCCGCGGAGTGCCCACCGGCCCGGTTGTCCACGGTCACCGCGTCGACCTCGGCGTGCGCGAGGCTGCGGTCCACGGCCACGACCGGTCGCCGCTGCGCCACGAGCCGGCTCACGTCGCTCGCGTCGTCGGCTGGCGCCAGGATCACGCCGGCCATGTGCTCGGCCAGCGCGATGTCGATGTACGTCGCCTCCCGCTCGGGATCCTCGTCGGTGTTGCACAGCACGACCGAGTAGCCGGCCGCCCGCGCCCGGTTCTCCACCCCGCGGGCGAGCGCGGTGAAGAACGGGTTCTCGATGTCCGGGATGATCAGGCCGATCACCGCCGAGTGCTGGCCGCGCAGCCGGCGCGCGGTGCGGTTCGGGGTGAAGGCGAGCTCGGCGGCGGCCGCCCGGACGAGCCGTTCCGACTCGGGGGAGACCTTGGCGCCGTTGAGGACGCGGCTCACGGTGGTGGCGGAGACACCGGCCCGGGCGGCCACGTCGTAGATGGTCACCACGCGCGAAAGTCCTCGCGCAGGGACCGGCGGAGCGCGCCGAGCCGCCGGGCGCGGGTGGCCCGGCTGATCCCGGCGTCCGGGTCGAGCAGCTCGAACGCGTGCACGGCGCCGGGGACGAGCGTGAACAGCGTGGGGACTCCGGCCTCGGCCAGCCGCCGGGCGTAGTCGGCGTCCTCGTCGCGGAACATGTCGCGCTCGCCGGTGTCCACGTAGGTGGGTGGCAGGCCGGTGAGGTCGGCGGCGCGGGCGGGGGCGGCATACGCGTCGGCGGGACGACCACCGAGGTATGCCGCCCACGCCACGTCGGCGAGACGCCCGTTCCACATCGGTGCGTCGGCGTTCTCGCGGGAGCTGACGGTCTCCCGGCGGTCGTCGAGCATCGGGTAGTAGAGGTGCGCCGCCTGGGGGGAAGGGCCTTGTTCGTCCCGGGTCAGCAGGCAGAGGGCCGCGGCCAGGCCGCCGCCCGCGCTCGCGCCGGCCACGACGACCCGGTCGTGGCGCTCGGCGCACCAGGCGAGGCCGGCGCGGCAGTCGTGCAGCGGGGTGGGATGCGGGTGTTCGGGCGCGAGGCGGTAGTCCACGGCGACCACGGCGGCGTCCAGCGCCGCGGCCAGGTCACTGCAGAATGCATCGTCGTATCGGGCCGCGCCCAGGTGCATGCCGCCACCGTGGATCCAGAGGACGCACGCGTCACCGGTGCCATGGATCCGCAGCTCGACGCCGTCGCCGGTGTGAGCGACCGCGGGCGGCATCGACGGGGCCGGGGGCGGGTTGAGCGCCCGCAGCCGGTCGTCGACGGCGCGCACGGTCGCCACGTCGAGCGGCCCGGCGGGCAAATGCGCGGTCAGCGGTTCGACGGTCACCGGGCACCGCCCGGCAGCGCCGTGGTCCGCCCGGCAGAAATCCGCGCGCCGGCCTGCGGCACGTCGGCCCGCGCCATGCCGGCCTGCGGCACGCCGGCCCGCGGCGCGCCGGCCTGCAGCCCGCTGGCCTGGAGCGCGTCGATCTCGCCCAGCAGGGCCGCGGTCTGGCGGCAGGCGATGGTCAGCAGCAGCGGCGCCGCCACCAGCGCGAGCACCCCGGCCGAGGCCGCCGCCGCGAAGGCCGCGATGACGGTGAGCCCGGTCAGGGTGAGCGCCCAGGCGGGGCGGTACGCGGCGAGGATGACCCCGCCGCGCAACGCCGCCGGGCCGCGCTTGCCCCGCACCGCACCGTAAGCCAGCGCATACGGCCCGACGATCAGGACGGCCGCGGCCGGCACGACGCCCCAGGGGGCGAGCAGCGCCAGGCCGGCGACCGACAACAGCAGGGCGAGCGCCGGATCCACCCGCCGCAGCGCCGCGAGGGACGGCCCGTCGCCGCGGGCGACCTGCGCGGCGAGCGACGCCACGCCGGTCAGCGCCAGCAGCACCGGCAGGACCGCGGCCGCCGCCAGCCCGCGCGGCGCCCCGGCGACCAGCGCCGCGGTCAGGGGCGTCGCCGCCAGGAGGGTGACCCCGCCCGCGGCGAGCGTGCGCGGGAGGTCGTGCCAGAACGCGGCGACGCCGGACCAGGTGAGCGCGGGCAGTGCCGCCCCGCGCCACGCAGACGCGTCGGTGGTGTTTTCCATGGCTTTCCCTAAAGCTTCAGACCGCTTGAGGCGATCGATTGCACGATGTAGCGCTGGGCCGCGATGAAGACGATGAGGACCGGGACGATCGCCATCGCGATGCCGGCCGCGATGGTGCCGAGCGAGCCGGTGGAGAACCGGCCGGCCAGCAGCACGAGGCCCACCGGGAGGGTCTGCCGGTCGGTGTCGCTGATCATGACCAGCGGCAGCAGCAGGTCGTTCCACCAGTAGGTGAAGCACAGGATGCCGAGCGTCGCGATCGACGGGCCGGAGAGCGGCAGGATGACCCGGACGAACGTGCGCAGGTGCCCCGCGCCGTCGATCCGCGCCGCCTCCTCCAGCTCGGCCGGCAGCGCCAGGAAGTGCTGCCGCAGCAGGAAGATGCCGAACCCGCTGAAGATGCCGGGCAGGATCAGCGCCCACAGCGTGTTGGTCAGCTCCAGTTTGGACATGACCAGGAACAGCGGCACGATCGTCACCTGGATCGGGATCATCAGAGAGCCGATGACCACCGCGAACAGCACGTTCTTGCCGCGGAACTTCAACCGGGCGAAGGCGTACGCCGCGGTGGCGCAGGTGATGATCTGGGCCGCCGTGATGGTGGTCGAGACGATCAGCGAGTTGACGAAGAACCGGAAGTACGGCACCTGGTCGGTGACCTTGCCGAAGTTGCCGGCGGTCAGGTTGCCGGGGCTGAAGGTCGGCGGCAGCTTGTACAACTCCGCGTCCGAGGCACTGAACGCCCCTCGGAAGATCCACAGGAACGGCGCGGCGATGGCGAGGGCGGCCACCACGAGGATCGCGAACGTGGCGATCCGGGCGAGTATGCGGCTCATTCGTAGAACGTCCATCTGCGGGAGAGCCGGAACTGGATCGCGGTGAGCACGATCAGCACCAGCATGAACGTGATGCCGATCGCCGAGGCGTACCCGAGGTCGAAATCGCCGAAGGCCCGGTCGTAGAGGTATTCCACGATCGTGCGGCTGGCGTCGCCCGGTCCGCCCTGGGTGAGCACCCGCGGCTCGGCGAAGATCTGGAACGAGTTGATGGTGTTGATGACGACCAGGAAGAAGATGGTCGGCGACAGCATCGGGAACGTGATGCGCCAGAACCGGGTCCAGGCGTTGGCCCCGTCGACGATCGCGGCCTCCTTGAGCACCGCCGGAATGGCCTGCAGCCCCGCGATGTAGACGAGGATCGAGAACCCGATGGTCTTCCACGAGTTCACGACGATCACCGAGACCGGCGCCCAGGCCGAGGAGCCGAGCCAGTCGATCCGGTCGAGCCCGGCCAGGCCGAGCACGTAGTTGACCAGGCCGAGGTCCTTGTTGAGCAGGAAGCGCCAGATCAGCGCGACCGCCGAGGCCGAGACCACGAACGGGAACAGGAACGACAGGCGGAAGAAGCCGCGCAGCCAGCGGGACATTCGCGTTTCCAGAAGCACCGCGAGCAACAGGCCGGCAACAACATTGACTGCCAAGATCACCAATGCCATGTACGCCGTGGAGCCGTACACGTGAAGCAGTCGGTCGTCATGGACGAGCCGGTCGAAGTTGTCCAGCCCCACGAAGGTGCCGTCGCTGAGCAGGTTCCAGTCGTAGAAGCTCAGGTACAGCACGCCCAGCGTGGGAGCGAGCACGAAGACGAGGAACGTGACGATCGCGGGGGAGAGGAACCCCAGCGCGGCGAGCCCGTCCTTGCGCTTCTTGGGGGGTGCCCCCCGGCGCACGGCCGGGGGGACCACTTCTTCGGTCATGAGAGTAGTCATTTCAGCAGGTGACGATGGTGCTCAGTTCAGCCTGCATATCCTTGAGACCGTCGGAGACACTCTTCTCACCGGCAAAGATCAGCTGCAGGTGGCGCAGGACGGTCGACTCGAAGGCGCTGTACTTGGCCGGCGCCGGGTACGGCACGAGCGTCGGGTAGTTGTCGATGCTGTTGTAGAAGAGGTCGGAGTTCGCCGGCGGCACGCCGACCTTGGAGATGGTCTGCGAGATCGAGCGCCGCGACGGGATCGAGTCGCCGGGCTTGTCGGGCGTGCCGACGTACTGCTTCTCGATCTCCTCGCTGACCGTGAACTTCTGGTACTCCCAGGCCAGGTCCGGGTTCTTCGACGACTTCAGGATCGGGTACCCGGAACCGCCGAAGACGGTCTTGTACGTGTCGCCCTTCGGGTACAGCTGGATGTCGAAGTCCTTGAACTTGGGCAGGAGCGTCGCGATCGGCCAGCGCCCGGCGCCGAACATCGCGATCTGGCCGTTCTGGAACCGGGTGAACACGTCGCTCATCGGCATCGGGGCCGGGGAGACGCCCTCCTTGATGAGGTTCTCCAGGAACGAGACGGCCTTGTTGACCTGCGGGGTGTCGGCGGTGGCCGAGCAGACGTCGTCGCTGGTCAGGTTGCCGCCGGCATTGGCCACCCAGGGCATGATGCCGGGGAAGATCTCGTTGCTGGCCCAGGTGAAGCCGTACTGGTCGTTCTTGCCGTCGCCGTTGGTGTCCTTGGTGAGCTTCTTGGCGGTGGCCTCGAAGTCGGCCCAGGTCCAGTCGGCCTTGGGCGGGTCGATGCCGGCCTTCTTGAACAGCGCGGTGTTGTAGTACACGACCATGTCGTTCCAGGCGTTGGTCAGCGTCACCACGTCGCCCTTGACCGTGAAGCCGTCGATCAGGCCCTTGGCGATGTCACCGGTGAGCGCCTTCGCGTCGGCGTCCTTGTCCAGGTACTTGTTGACCGGGAGCACCAGGTTGTTGGCGTGCACGAACTGGGCGCCCTCGCCGGAGATCAGCATCAGGTCGGGGTGCTTGCCCGAGGCGATCAGGGTGGCGACGTTGGCGTAGTACGTGCCCCAGTTCTCGCCGGTGACGGGGGTCAGCGTCACCTTGGTGCCGGGGTTGGCGGCCATGAAGGCGTCGGCCGTGGCCTTGTTGCCGGTCTCGGCGGCCGGCCCGTAGTTCCAGTAGGCGATCTCGAGCGACTTGTCGCCCGACGAGGAAGCGTCCGATTTGTTGTCCGAGCAGGCGGCCGTGGGCACCACCGTGAGCACGGCGGCCGCGCACGCCAGCGCGATTTTTCGTATCGGGAAGTTCATGAGCCTGCGTCCCTCTCGACTGAGAACGGTGGGGAGGCGGTGCGGTGCGCACAGTGAAGTCCAAGAAATCGATTTCGTCAAGAACTCGTTAAGAGATCGATCAGGCTAGGCCTGATCAGGAAACTTTCAGTCGGTATCGATTGCAGCAGCCGGGACCGGTTACGCCAACTCGGCGCGCAGGACGATCGTGCGGGGCGGCTGGGCGTCGCCGCCGATGCGCTCCAGCAGCATCGTCGCGGCGGTCGTGCCCAGGTGGCGGGCCGGCAGCCGCACCTGCACCACGGCCGGCGGGGTCAGGAACATGAACGGCAGCTCGCCCACCACGGCCAGGCCGAACTTGGCCGGGTCCACGCCGGCCTCGACGATCGCCTGCAGGGCGCCCACGCCCATCAGGTTGTTCGTGGTCACCACCGCGTCCGGCGGCTCGGGCAGGGCCAGCAGCCGCCGCATCGCCGCGTGCCCGCCGTCCGCGCGGAAGTTCGCGTGCTGCAGGTAGTTCTCCGGTCCGGCCGCCCGCCGGGCGGTCATCACCTGCCGCCAGCCCAGGAACCGGTCCTCGGTCGCCTCGATGCCGACCGGCCCCGCGATGCAGGCGATCTTGCGGTGCCCGGCGTCGAAGAGCGCGGTGGTGGCCGCGATGCCGGCGGCCCGGTTGTCCACCTTGACCGCGTCGACCGGGTACGGCGTGGTGCGGTCCACGGCCACGACCGGGCGGCCCAGCGAGGCGATCGCGCCCAGGTCGGCCTCGTCCGAGGCGGGCGCCAGGATCACCCCCGCCATCTGCTCCGACGCCGCGATCTCCAGGTAGCGCAGCTCCTTGCCCGGGTCGTCGTCGGTGTTGCAGAGCACGACCGAGAAGCCCTTCTCCTGGGCCTTGTCCTCGACCCCGCGGGCCAGGGCCGTGAAGAACGGGTTCTCGATGTCCGGGATGAGCAGGGCGACGACCTCGGAGCTCTGCTTGCGCAGCCGGCGGGCCGTCTTGTTGGGCGTGAAGGCCAGCCGGGCGGCGGCCTCGCGCACGGCCCGCGCCTTCTCCGGCGACACCGTGTTGCCGTTGAAGACGCGCGAGACGGTCGCGGGAGAGACGCCGGCGAGCGCCGCTACCTCGTAGATCGTGGCCATGACGCCACACTCTAGGGCTACTTGACAGTTGCTGGGTCTCGATCTACGTTCCGTGAAATCGATTTCACATGGAGGCGGAAAATATGCGGTTCACCGGAGACGCGCGGCGCGCGGTGGCGTTCCCGCTCGGCGGGCTCGGCACCGGGCACGTGGCGCTGTGCGGCGACGGTGCGCTGCGGCAGTGGCAACTGCTCGGGACGCCCAACCACGGCGGGCTGCTGCCGGACAGCTTCTTCGCGCTGCGGGCCACCTCGCTCGAGCCGCCGGACGACGTCGTACGGCTGCTGCGGGCCGCGCCGCTGCCGCCGCACCCGCGGCCGGCCGCGAACGTCTCCGACGCCGACGTGCCCGACCGCGACGACCGATGGCGGTGGCCGTTCGTCGACGACACGACCTTCGAGGCGGCGTACCCGTTCGCCCGGGTCGGCTACCACGACGCCGCGCTGCCGGTCGCGGTCGAGCTTGAGGCGCACACGCCGTTCGTGCCGCTCGACGCGGACGCGAGCGCGCTGCCGCTGGTCCGCTACCGGTTCACCATCCGCAACGACGGCGACCTGTTCCGCTTCGGCTTCCTGCTCGGCTCGCTGCAGAACGCGGCCGGCTGGGACGGCGTGACGCCGATCCACGGCACCCGCGGCGCCGGGTACGGCGGCAACGTGAACCGGCTCCTGCGCCGGCCGGGCCAGAGCGGCGTGCTGATGGACCACCCCGGCCTGGCCGAGGACGACCCGGCCGCCGGCGAGATGCTGCTCTGGACCGACGCGCCGGCCGCGGTGCTGCCCCGGGCCCACGACGCCGACGCCGTGCTGCGCTTCGCCGAGACCCTCCGGCTGGCGGCCCCGACCCAGCTCGGCGACTTCTCCGAGGCCGCCCTGCGCGCCGTGCTCCGCGAGAGCGCCTCGCCGATGCGGGCGCCGAGCG
The DNA here is from genome assembly GCF_000379645.1 of Paractinoplanes globisporus DSM 43857. GTDB lineage: Bacteria > Actinomycetota > Actinomycetes > Mycobacteriales > Micromonosporaceae > Actinoplanes > Actinoplanes globisporus. The sequence continues at coordinate 114,328 of NZ_KB903299.1, read as the reverse complement.
GGCCGAGCCCGGCCGGGCACACCTGGGACGCCGCCGTCGCCGCCGCCTTCGCGCTGGCGCCGGGGGAGTCGACCACCATCGACATCGTGCACGCGTGGTGGTTCCCGAACCGGTACGCCGACTTCGACCGCTTCGGCCCTCAGCACCACTACGGCCCGACCCGCTTCTGGGTCGGCAACCACTACGCGACGCGGTTCGGCGGCGCCCTGGACGTGCTCGACGCCTATCTCGGCGACCGGGACCGGCTCGACCGCGAGTCCCGGGCGTGGGCCGAGGCGGTGTCCGCCGGCGACCTGCCGGAACCGATCCGCGACACGATCGCGGCGCAGCCCGCCCTCGTACGGTCGCCAAGTGTTTTTCGGACCGCGGACGGGCACACCTTCGCCTTCGAGGGCTCGCTCGGCGCCTCGACCCGCAACTGGAACGGCGACGCCGGCGGCTCCTGCCCGCTCAACTGCAACCATGTGCTCAACTACGAGCAGGCGCTGTCGCGGCTCTTCCCGTCGATCGGCCGGGACATGCGCGAGACCGAGTTCCGCATCCAGGCCGCGGACGGCTCGATTCCGCACCGGGTGGTCCTGCCGCTTTACCTGCCGCAGCTGAACGGCGTGCCGATCGGCGGTCCGGAGCGGCCGGCCCTCGACGGGATGCTCGGGGCGGTACTGAAGACGTACCGCTCGGTTCTCGGCGACGCCGGGCTCGACTGGCTACGCGTGCAATGGCCGTCGCTGCTGGCGGTGATGGCCCATGTTTCCGAGAAGTCGGATGAGAGCGGCATTATTCGCGGCGACCAGCCCGTCACCTACGACATCTCGCTGCATGGGCCCAACATGTTCGTCGGGGCGCTGTGGCTGGCCGCCCTCCGGGCGATGTCGGAGATGTCGGCGCGGCTGAAGGAGCCCGACACCTTCGCCGCGACCTTCAAAAAAGCCTCCATCGCGTACGACGAACTGCTCTGGAACGGCGAGTACTACGCGCAGCCGAACACGGGCGAGGCGTTCGACTTCGGCAAGGGATGCCTCTCCGACCAACTGCTCGGCCAGTGGTGGGCGCACGAACTCGGCCTGGGACACCTTCTTCCGGCCGATCGGATCACCACCGCCCTCCGGTCCATCGTCAGATACAACTTGCGTACGGGGTTCGCGCCGCACGGCTATCGCGAGTTCGCCGACGGCGACGAGACCGGCCTGGTCGTGTGCACCTGGCCGCACGGCGGGCGGCCCGCGGTCCCGCTGCGCTACTGCGACGAGGTGTGGACCGGCGTCGAGTACCAGGTCGCCGCGCACTGCTTCTACGAGGGCCTCGACGAGGAGGGCCTCGCGATCGTCCGCGGCGTCCGCGCCCGCTACGACGGCACCCGCCGCAACCCGTTCAACGAGGTCGAATGCGGCGACCACTACGTCCGCGCCATGGCCGGCTGGTCGCTGCTGACCTCTTGGGCCAACGGCAAGCGTCCCGGCCGCTTCCCCTATGTGGCCGGCACGTCGTGGGGAACGCTGACCGTCAGCCCGTAGCGACCCGGCTGCGGCCCTCGTTCTTGGCCCGGTACAGGTGCCGGTCGGCGTCGCCGAGCAGCGTCGGCAGCTCCTCGCGGCCGCCGTGGTGCAGCCCCACGCTGATCGAGACGGACAGGCCCGCGGCCACGTCGTGCCAGGGGTGGTCGCGGACCGCCTCCAGGATCGCCTGGGCGCGGCCCTGCGAGACGCCGGGCTGCACCTCGGCCAGGATGACGACGAACTCGTCGCCGCCCAGCCGCGCGGCGAGGTCGATCGGCCGGACGTTGGCGCTGAGAATGCCGGCGATCCGGGCCAGCACCAGATCGCCGACGTCGTGGCCGAACTGGTCGTTTACCTGCTTGAACTTGTCGACGTCGATCATCATGGCGGCGTAGTCGCCGACGCCGGTCGCCGGCCCGGTCTCGAGCAGGGCGGTCAGGTACGCGTGGTAGCCGCGGCGGTTGGCCAGGCCGGTGAGGTGATCGGTGATGATCTCCCGGCGCAGCTGGTCGTGCTCGCGGCGGCCGCGCTCGACCGCGATGGCGTCGCGCATGCTGCTCATCCGTACCTGCCGGTCGTTCCAGCGCAGCCGCACCAGCTCGTCCGCGAAGCGCGCGGCCGCCGCCGCGCCCGGCTCGCGCGACGCGAGCTGCAGGGTGAGCAGCCACGTGTGCTGCGGCACGGAAAGACCGAAACGGTCGGCGAGCCCGCGCGCGAGGATGGCCGCGCGCCCGCTGTCGTCCGCGCGGGCGGCCCGGATCGCCGCGCCGAGCGCCTCGACGGCCGGATCGGGCGGCCCACCCTCGAACTCGCGGCCCGCGATCGCCGCGAGGAGAAACAGATGACCGTCGAACTGCCGGACCCAGCTCGGCGGCCAGTCGGGAGCGACCGCGTCCCGGCTGCCCGGCAGCGTCGCCGCGGCCCGCGCGGCGGCCCCGGCCCAGTCGCCGATCATCGCCTCGGCGCAGACCCAGTCGAGCAGCAGCTCGACCCGGTTGACGTACAGGACGGTGCGCTGCCGGCGGGCCGTGGCCCGCCACCGCGGGTCGTGGTCCCCGTCGAGCGCCTCGTGAGTGCGCTCGTACTGCTCGAGCGCGATCTCCCAGAGGCCGAGCGCGTGCGCCACGAGGGCGACCTCGATCAGCGCCGCGACCCGGTGCACCACCGGGCCGCCGTCGTCGTCCAGCAGCACCGCCGCCTGGACCAATGGGCTCGCCGCCGACTCGCTGAGGTCGAGCGGGCGCTGGGCGCTGACCCGGCGGCCCGCGCTGACCGCCAGCGCCAGCGCGAGCAGAGCCGGGTCGTCGAGCGCGACGGCCACGTCGAGCATCGTCCGCACGTGCGCCGAGTCGTCCCGGCCGGAGTGGATCACCGCGAGTGAGCGGGCGAAATGCAGCAGCACCTGCACGTCCCACCACTCCGGCTGACCGATCCGGCCGGCAGCTTCCTCGACCTCGTCGGGGTACAACTCACCCTGGGCGGACTCGATCAGCTCGTACGCCTGCCCGATCGCCTCGGCGTGCTCGGCGGTCAGACCGTCGCCGGCGGGCACCGCCCAGCTCCCCCCGCCGCACCTGGCCCAGCCATGTGCGTAACCCTACCGAGTGAACTGCCGCGAACCACCCGGTCCGTGGAAAGCGTGCATCAAGCCGTCTCCTGATGCGGCAGGTGCAGATGGTGCGATCGTCGTACCAGAGCCGTCAACGCCCCTTGCCGGTCGATCAAGGCCGAGGTCCACTGGAGATGGAGCTGCGACACGCCGCCCGGCGGCCCGGTGATTCACCGGGCGCGATCCCCCCTCCCGCGCAGTCCGTATCGGCGCGGCGTGTCGCGGAACCCCCAAGCCTCCCGCCGCCCCGCGCCTAGTGGTATTCGGCGAGGCGCGGGCGGACGCCGGCCAGCAGGAGGGCCAGGGCGATCAGCGTGGCCACGCCCGGAACCCATACCGAGCGGCCCAGGTCGCGCCGGTCGGCGTGGACGACGGAGTCGAAGGCGTGCGTGTTGACCGCGATCACGGCGGCGAGGGCGGCGTCGTAGCGGTCGAAGGCGTAGTTGGAGCCGCCCGGGGCGTAGCTGGTGCAGAGCCGGACCGCCGCGTCGCGTTGCCCGGACGAGGCAAGCTGCCGGATCCGCCGGTCGTCCTCCTGGTAGGCCTCGAACAGCTGGACCGTCCGTTCGGCCGCCGCGCGCTCGCCGGCGAACGTGATGTTGCCGAACTCGGTGCCCATCGCGCCGCCCCAGCCGACCTGACCGTGGTCGTGCCGGTAGGACGCCCACGCCGTGTCCAGCCGCTGGTCGTACGTCGCCAGGGTCGCGCCCGGCAGCTGAAGGATCTGCTGGGTCTTGCCGAGGAAGCCGGTCTCGTACTCGGCGGCGTGTGCGGGGTCGAGCAGGTAGCGGCTCTCGTCGGCGTTGGCGTCGTAGCTGATCGCCCGGGCCCGGGTGAGAGCGACGATCGAGTCGAAGGCGTCCTGCTTCTGGGTGTGCAGCCGGTTCGCGTGCAGGTCGAGCAGGACCAGGCTGCCGGCGGCGAGACCGACCAGCACGGCCGTGGCGGCGGCCGCGCCCGGATTCACGGTCCGGCGGAACCGGCGGCCCAGGAAGATCTGCAGCGCCACGAGCACAGCGATCAGAACGACCGCAACACCGGCGACAGCCGTCCGGGTCAGCGTGGCGGCGCGGCTCTCGGCGCGGTAGCCGTCGGTCAGCTTCCCGCGCTGACCGTCCACGATGTCCTGTGCCTGTCCCAGCAACGTCCGGCGCAGCAGGGTGGTGGCGAGCCGGTACGCCTCGGGCCGCTTGAGCAGCTCGGCCTGGGCGGCCAGCGCCTCGTACCGGCCCAGGCCGTCGAGCAGGTCGCGGATCCGGACGCCGGACGCGGCCAGCTCTTCGAGATCGGCGTACGCCTGCTGCCGGCGGCGGTCGAAGATCGCCTGGGCCTGCACCCGGGTGATCCCGAGATCGGTGGCGTCGCCGACCAGCAGGGCGTTGGCGAGCTGAGCATCCATGTCGTTGAGCGCGAAGTAGAGGTCGCTCGCGGCCTCCACCACCGGCGCCTCCCCGACGGCGAGACGCGACGTGGCGTGGTCGGCGCGGACCAGCTGGACGGTCAGCAGCACGCCGAGCACGACGGTCAGGGCGGCGGCCGCCGTGGTCAGGCGCCGCAGCCGCAAGGGGGTGTTCTCCGGTTCGCGGGCCGGGCGCCGCCGGGCGCGGCCCCCGCCGATCGGCCGATCGAGGGTGCTGGGCAGCGTCATGCTTTTGCTTCCGTCCGGTCGTCTCCACCGCTCGGTGCCGCCGAGAATTGAAGTGGGTCGAAGCCGACCGCCGGAGTTACGGGGAACGCTGCCGGTCGCCGAGGAGGGCGCCGTCGCCCTTCGAGCCGAACAGCGGGCTGCGCGGATCGGTCAGCAGCGCCGGCGCGGCGGTTCTCGCCCAGCGGATGGCCTCGGGGTCGCCGCTGAGGTAGGCGGGCAGGAGCTGGGCCGCGAGCAGCGTGCGGGACGACGGGTACCAGCGCCGGGCCAGTTCCCCGGTGCGGCGCAGGTAGTTGAGACCCCGCGTCCGGTCCAGCCACCCAGTAGCGACGGCGCCTCGGGCCAGGTGGACCCCCTGTCCCCAGTGGACGGCCAGGAGCGTGGGCACGTACTCGTCCCCGCCGAGGAGGCCGGCGCCGCGCAGTTCCTCCTCGGCGGCGGCGATGCGCTCGGCCGTGTCGTGCAGGGCCGCCACCGCCGGTTCCGGCAGCCGGGACCGGGACGCCCACTCGTCGATGGCGTGCGGCCAGAGTTCCGGGCCGCCCCGGCGGCGGTGCCGGATCACCTCCTCGATCCCGGCCAGCTGGTCGCCGACGGTCTCGGCCGCCGGGCCGAGCAGGTCGTTGACGCACCGGCCGATCGCGGTGGACACGTCCTCCTCGCCCAGCACCGACGTCCGGTACGGCTCGGCCCGCAGGCGCAGCTCCAGCTTGATCGCGCCGCGGGGGCGGCGGCAGCCGACGATGTCGAGGACCTCACCGGCCCGCAGCGCGGCCAGCGCCCCGACCGCGAGCGCGGTGGTGTAGTCGGTGACCGGCTGTGGCGCCTCGCCGGCGTACCGCGCGACCTCGGACGGTGGCGACGGCCGCCGACGCCGGCGGCGGTACGCCTCCCGCAGGGCCGCCGCGAGCAGGATCAGCCCGACGGCGGCCAGCAGGACCGGAAGACGAGGGTTCACGGCCAGGCCAGCGTCAGCCAGGGGCTCGCCGGGTCGGTGAACAGCGTCTGGTGCGGCTCCAGGACGGTGGCGTACCAGGTGTCGAACTCGTCGTTGTCGAACCGCAGGACCCGGCCGAGCGCGTAGCCGGCGGACAGGTCGCCCCACGAGGCGTAGCGGCCGTACGCCTGCTTGCCGGCCCTGAGGACGTACTCGATGGCCTGTTGTTCTTTGATGTAGCGCGCCTTGTAGCCCCAGCGGGCCATGTTCACGGCCCGGCCCCAGTCGTAGGCGAGGAGGCTGACGACGATGCCGCCGGGCGGCAGCAGGCCGTCAGCCCGGAACCGCTCCTCATAGGACAGCACCCGGTCGACGGTCGCGGTCATCTCGTCGAGCGTGGTCTCGGCGACGCCCTGCGCGCGGGCCCGGTCGGCGACGGCCCGCTTCCACGCCTCGGCGCCGGGCGTGCCGCCGAGCTCCTGGCGCACGTTGAGCACGAAGTCGGCCACCGGGTCACCGGTCTCGTCATCCAGCAGGTCCTCGAGGGTGTCGCGAAGCTTGCCCGCGCTGGTGATGTCCCACTGGTTCTTCAGGTTGTTGTAGATCTTCTGGGCGCTGTTCGCGTCGTCCTTGAGCGCGTTCCAGGACACGCCGTGGTTGAGCGACATGTGCGCGCCGACCGCGAGCGCGGTGGCCAGCTCGCCGGTGGTGGGCCGGCTCTGGTCGACCGCGACGACGTTGCGGAACGAGCGGGCCATGCCGCGGGCGCTGCGCGCGGCCGAGCGCACCCGCAGCACGATCTGCACGACGAAGGCGACGACCACGAGCGGCGCCAGGATGTAGACGAAGGTAGGGATCTGCACGCGCGCAAGCTAGGGGCAGCCGCGCGAGCCTCGCTCGCAATTCGCTATACCCGCAGGTGATTCACTAAGGTGCCCGGGTGGTCGAATCGCTGCGCTTCGAGCTGCTGGGACCGTTGCGGGCATGGCGGGGCGACACCGAGGTCGCGCTGGGCGGGGTCAAGCAGCAGACCGTGCTCGCGGTGCTGCTGCTGGAGGCCGGCCGGCCCGTCCCGGTCGACCGCATCGTCGCCACCGTCTGGGGAGCCGAGCCGCCGGCGAGCGTCACCCACCTCGTCCAGACGTACGTGAGCCGTCTCCGCCAGGTGCTGGACCTCCGTACCGAACTGGTCTCGACCGATGCCGGCTACCTCCTGCGGTTCGACCCCGCCCGGCTGGACGTCACCGCCTTCGACCGGCAGCTGGCCGCCGCCCAGCAGTCCCACGAGCGCGGCGACCGGGCCGCGGCCGCGAGTGAGGTGGCCGGCGCTCTCGCGCTGTGGCAGGGGGAGCCGCTGGGTGGACTGGCCGGCGAGGCGATCGACGCGGCCCGGCAGCGGCTCACCGAGCGGCGCCTGACCGCCCTCGAGCTGCGCGTCACGGTCGACCTCGACGCCGGCCGGCCCGCGGAGGCGATCGCCGAGCTGTCCCGGCTGGTGAAGGAGTTCCCGCTCCAGGAGCGGTTGTGGGCCCTGCTCATGCTGGCCCTCTACCGGGCCGATCGACAGGCCGAGGCCCTTCACGCGTACGCGACCGCGCGCGCCCTGCTCGTCGAGGAGCTGGGCGTGGAACCGGGCGCCGGCCTGGCTCGCATGCACCAGCGGATCCTGACCGCCGACCCCACTCTCGCCGGCCCGCCCCCGGCCGAGACTCCCGCCGCCGGTGGCTGGACCGCGCGCGACGACCTGCCCGCCGACGTCGCCGACTTCACCGGGCGGGAGCCGGAGCTGCGACGCCTGCTCGCCGGGCCGGACTCGGCCCCGCCGACCGCCGCGGTGGTGCTCGCGGTCGACGGCATGGCGGGTGTCGGCAAGTCCGCCCTCGCCGTGCACACCGCCCACCGGCTGGCCGGCCGCTACCCGGACGGCCGGCTCTTCCTCGATCTGCACGCGCACAGCGAGGGCCGCCCGCCGGTCGACTCGGCCGCCGCCCTCGACCTGCTGCTGCGGGCCGTCGGCGTGACCGGCGACGAGATCCCGGCCGACCTCGACGAACGGGCCGCCCGGTGGCGCGCCGAACTGGCCGGCCGCCGGGTGCTGCTGGTCCTCGACAACGCCGCCAATGCCGCCCAGGTACGCCCGCTGCTGCCGGGCACGGCCGGCTGCCTGACGCTGGTCACCAGCCGGCGTCGCCTCGCCGACCTGGACAGCACCGACGTCGTCTCCCTCGACATGCTGCGGCCCGGCGATGCCGCCGCGCTGTTCCACCGGATCCTCGGTCCCGGCCGGGCGCCGGTCAGCGCCGAGGACGTGGCCGAGGTGGTCGGCCTCTGCGACCGACTGCCCCTGGCGATCCGGATCGCCGCGGCCCGGCTGCGGGCGCGTCCAGCATGGACGGTGCGTCATCTGGCCGAGCGGCTGCGCGACCGGCGGCGGGTGCTGACCGAGCTGGCCGTCGGCGACCGCAGCGTGGCGGCCTCCTTCGCCCTCTCGTACACCCAGCTCACCGATGAGCAGCAGCGGCTGTTCCGGCTGCTCGGCCTCGCTCCCGGCGACTTCGGCGCGCACCTGGCCGCCGCCGTGGCGCACCTGCCGGTCGACCGCGCCGATCGCCTGCTCGACGAGCTGCTCGACGCGCACCTGGTGCAGGAGCCGGCGCCCGGCCGCTACCGCTTCCACGACCTGCTCCGCCACCACGCGCACGCCGCCGCCCTGGCGACCGAGGAGCCCGCCGCGCGCCACGACGCCCTCGGCCGGATGCTCGACCAGTACCTGCACACCGCGACCCAGGCGGCCGACACGCTCTTCCCGCGCACCCGGCACCAGCGCCCGAGCCCGGCCGCCCCACCCACCGCGATGCCGCCGTTCGCCGACGCCGCCGACGCGCGCGAGTGGCTGGACGCCGAGCGCGTGAACCTGGTCGCCGCGGTCGGCCTCGCCGCCACGAGCGGACGGCACGCGCACGCGACCGGGCTCGCCGCGACGCTGCGCCTCTATCTGGACAGCGGAACTCATCATGTGGACGCTTCCGCCGTACACAACCATGCTTTGAATGCGGCACGGGAAGCCGGCGATCGCGCCGGCGAGGGCGAGGCACTGCACAACCTCGCGAAGGTTTGCTGGCGGCTCGGCCGTTACGACGAGGCCGACGCCCTGCTGCGGCAGGCGTTGCCGATCCTCGGCTCCGACCCCGGAGTCCTCGAGACGCTCGGCGCGACCCGGTTCAGCCTCGGCCGCTACGACGACGCCATCGAGAGCTACGGCCGGGCCGCACGAATCCACCGCGACCGCGGCGACCGGGTGGCCGAGGCGACCGTGCTCAACAACATCGGCGTCATCCAGGAGCGACAGGGCCGCTATCGCGAGGTGCTGGCCCTGTGCGAGCAGGCCGGCGACATTTACCGCGCGTACGGCGACCAGCAGGGCGAGGCCGATGCTCTGTGCAACGCCGGCAACGCCCTCTGGCGCCTGGGCCGCCACGACGAGGCCCTGGAGAACCTGACCCGCGCGCTGGTCGTCCACCGCGAGACCGGCGACCCCGGCTGGGAGGCACACGCCCTGAATAGCCTCGGCAACGTGCTGAGCAGCCTGGGCCGCCACCGCGAGGCGATCGACCACTGCGACGAGGCCCTGGCCATCCAGCGCCGCACCGGCGAGCGCGCCGAGGAGGCCGCCACCCTCAGCGACCGAGGCGTCATCCGCCGCCTGCTCGGCAAGCACACCGAGAGCCTCGACGACCTGAACGCGGCGCTCGAGATAGCCCGCGAGACCGGCGACCGGGGCCTGGAGATCCAGGCACTCAACGGCCTAGGTGAAACGTTGCACGCCCTGTCCCGCCCCGCCGACGCGCGCGCCCGCCACACGACCGCCCTGGCCCTGGCCCGCGACACCGGCGACCGCATCGAAGAGGCCCGAGCACACGACGGCCTGTCCCGCACCGTGCCCGACCCGGCCGCGGCCCGCGCCCACCGAGACCAGGCCCTGGCGATCTACGCCGACCTGGAGGTCCCCGAGCCCGACCTCACCGGCACACCGTCCCCAGGCTGAGAAACAGGCAGCACGACCCCACCACCGCCACCACAACCGCTCCCACCGCCCGCGCCGCGATCTCGCCCCCGCCGCGCCCCCGCCACGTGACCGGCAGCGCTTGTTCGACCCCGATCAGCACGACCCACACGAGCAACACGAGCGGCAGATAGAGATCCCATGCGGAGTTCGCGAATGCGCTGGCATTCCCGTTCCCGCCATAGTTCGGACATTCCGCCCGCTGCGTGACCGGCCGCAAGAACAGCAACAACCCGCCGATCGCGACCCCACCCACCAGGAGCGCCCAAAACCCACCGAGCGCCGACGGCCGCGACCCCTTCCCGATCATCGCGCCAGCCTAGGTCCACCCCACCACCCCACCCACTTTGCTCTGCGCACCTATACGCGCCGCTCTGCGCACCTGTACGCGCCGCTCTGCGCACCGATACGCGCCGCTCTGCGCACCGATACGCGCCGCTCTGCGCACCGATACGCGCTGCTCTGCGCACCGATACGCGCTGCTCTGCGCACGTGGACGCTCTGCTCTGCGCACCTATACGCGCACTGCCCGGCATGGACCTGCAAAGCCCGGGCCATGGCGCGCCCAGCCCGGCCAGCCGCCGACCGCGGCGGGCCGCACCGGGCGCGACCAGGCAGATGCCCGGGCCGTGGCACGCTCTGCCCGGCCAGCCGCCGACCGCGACGGGCCGCACCGGGCGCGACCAGGCAGCGCTCGGGCCATGGCACGCTCAGCCCAGCCGCCCGCTGACCGCGACCGAGCCGCCACGCACCGCGACCAGGCAGGTCCCGGGCCGTGGCAAGTCCAGCCGCCGCGGGGCGTATAGGTGCGCAGAGCAAAGTGCCGTACAGCGTGGCACTGTGGCAGCGGGCGGCTTCGGAGGGGGTATGGCGATGGACGCGGAGACCAGGGCGGCGATCGAGGAGCACTGGCGGGCCTCGGAGCGGGGGGATACCGAGGCTGAGCACGCCATCTACGACCCGGAGGCGATCCTCGACTACCCGCAGTCGGGGGAGCGGTTCCGGGGGCGGGCCACGATCGCGGCGCAGCGGGGTGGGCATCCGGCCGAGCGGCACTTCACCGTATTGCGGATCTCCGGGGGCGGGGGGCTTTGGGTGAGCGAGTGCGTGATCACTTATGACGGGGTGCCCAGCTACTCGGTCAGCATCATGGAGTTCGCCGGTGGCATGGTGGTGCATGAGACGCAGTACTTCGGGGAGGCGTTCGGATCGCCCGAATGGCGGGCCGCGCTGGCCGAGGCGATGCCGGGGCGGAGCATCGAGCGGGCCTGACTGTCACGAAATCGCGGGCTGGCCGGTCTTGCTGCACGAGGGCGAGTTCGAGAGGGGGCGGGCGGAGTGCGGACCAGCCGGCTGGAGGCGTTCAGCGATGGCGTGCTGGCCATCATCATCACGATCATGGTGTTGGAGTTGAAGCCGCCGGAGGGGCATGACCTGGCCGACCTGGTGCACACGAGCGGGGTCGGGCTGCTCACCTACCTGCTGAGCTTCCTCTACGTCGGGATCTACTGGAACAACCACCACCACATGTTCCACCTGGTGCGGCGCGTCCGGGGCGGGGTGCTGTGGGCGAACCTCGGGCTGCTGTTCTGCATCTCGCTGTTCCCGTTCACCACGGCCTGGGTGGAGGAATCGAGTTTCGCGCCGACGCCGGTCGTCGTGTACGGGGTGAACCTGCTCGCGGCCGGCCTGGCGTACGTCATCCTGCAGACGGTGATCATTCGGCAGGAGGGTGAGGAGTCGCTGCTGCGGGAGGCGGTCGGCGCGGACGTCAAGGGCAAGGTCTCCGCGGTCGTCAACCTCGCGGGCGTGCTCTGCGCGCTGCTGATCGACCGGGACGGGCACGTCGGCGCCGCGATCGCGATGACCTGCTACACCGCGGTGGTGGTCCTGTGGATCGTCCCGGACCGCCGCATCGACCGGGTGGTCCGGCGACACGAGCAGGAGCAGGAGGAGGCGGCTAGGCCGGCTCCGTGAGGACGCGTCCGGAGGCCAGCCGCACGACGGTGTCGGCGACGTCGATGACCCGCTGGTCGTGGGTGGCCACGACAGCGAGCGTCCCGGCGCCGACCGCCGCGCGCAGGGCGTCGAGCACCAGGTGCACGTGCTCGTCGTCCTGATGGGCGGTCGGCTCGTCGAGGACGGCCACGGCCGGCGACAGGACCAGCGCCCGGGCCAGCGCGGTCCGCTGCTGCTCGCCCAGTGACGTGTCCCGGGCCGGGCGGGCGGCGATGGTCGCGAGCCCGAGCCGGTCGAGGAGGCCCTCCGCCGAGTCCCGGCCGCGCAGACCGGCCGGGAGCAGCACGTTCTCGGCCACCGACAGCTCCGGCTCGAGCGCCAGCCGCTGCGGCAGCAGAGACACGGTGGCCCAGTCCGGCGCTGGGAAGGGCGGCCGCTCCGCCACCAGCACCTCGCCGGACGAGGGACGCATGACGCCGGCGATCAGGTGGCACAGTGTCGACTTCCCGGAACCGGACCGCCCGGCCAGAACGGCCAGCCGGGCCGGCGGCAGCGACAGGCTCACCTCCCGCAGCACCCCGCGGGCGTGGCTGACCGAGCGCACCTCCACCAGGGCCATCGCTACTCCGCCCGCCGCAGCTCGACGTGCCCGTCCACGACCGTGACCACCACGCGCCGGTCGGGGAAGAGCGGCAACGCCTCCGGCGGCAGTTGCAGCCGGCCCTGCCCGTCGATGGTTGTGGTGTGGTCGCGCCCGGCGTCCTGCGAGCCGGAGAGCACCCCGTGCCGGAACCGGTAGACCGTGTCGGCCGCGGCGATCGCGCGGGCGTCGTGGGTGGCGACGACGACGGCGCTGCCCTGCGAGGCCCGGTCGCGCAGCAACCGCAGCACCAGCGCCGCCGAGTCGTCGTCGAGCTCGGCCGTCGGCTCGTCGGCCACCAGCAGCGCGGGTGCGCCGACCGCGGCCGCGGCCACCGCTAGGCGCTGCTGCTCGCCACCCGACAGCACGGCCGGCTTGGCCCGCGCCACCTCCTCGAGATCCACCTCGGCGAGCGACGCGCGGGCGGCATTGTCGTCGCAGGGCACGCCGCGCAGGCGGGCCATCTCCAGGATCTGGCCGAGGGCGTCCAGCTGCGGGAACAGGCTGTGCGTCGGCCGCTGCGCGACCCATCCGATCTCCCGGCGGCGCAGGCTCTGCAGCTGACGCCGGGACAGGCCGGCGACCAATCGGCCGCGGTGCCTCAGCTCACCCCCGGCGGGGCGTTCCCGCATCGCCAGTACGGCGAGAAGCGTCGACTTCCCGCTGCCGGAGGGCCCGGTGACCGCGCTGATCCGGCCACCGCGCACGGCGATGTCGACCCCGCGCAGGGCCTGGGTGGGCCCGGTCGGAGCGGCGTAGAGCTGGAGCAGGTCGCGCCCCTCCAGCAGCGGCGCGCTGTCAGTCGTCACGGTAGGACACCTCCTCGGCGGCCGAGCCGGACGCGGTCAGCGCCACCGCGAGCACGATGGCCACGACGGCGGCCCCGGCCGTGATCGCGACGGCGGCGGGGGAGAGCTGGAACGCGAACCGCGGCCGCAGCCCGGGCTGGTCGTCGAGCAGCCGCCCGCCGAGCGGGGCGAGCGCGGCCACCCCGGCCACCGCGGCGGCGAACGCGACCACCGCGAGCAGCACGAACTCGAGCGCCCGCGCCCGGCGCACCCGCGAGCGGCCGAGCCCGACCCGGGCCAGCATGAGGTCGGCCGGCCGCCGCAGGACGGCCGTGCGCTGGGCGTAGAGGCAGAGCGTCAGGACCGCCAGCAGCGCGAGGTAGCCGGCGATCGCGACCTGGTAGCCGCGGGCCCGGGCCGTCCCCACGTACGCGGCGTCCGACCGCAACTGGGCGGCGGTATCGACCCGCTCCGGCTTGACGCCGTGCGCGGCGGCCACCGTCTGGATCGCGGCCGGGCCGCCGGAGCTCCACAGCGTGGCCTGCGCGACCTGGGCCCCGGGCGGCATCGCGGTGAGCGGCTTCAGGCGCGGGTCGTCGATCCCGAGGTTGCCGAGCACCTGATCGGCGGCGGCCACGTACATCGGACGACCCCGCATGCCGGGGAACGCCTCCGCGCGGGCGACCACCGTGAAGTTCTGGGTGTCGAAGCCGACCTTCATCGGGAACGCGTCGAGGCTCGCGGAGGCAGGATCGGCAACGGCGATGACGCGTACGGAACCCTCGGACGTCCCCGGATCGGCGGCGAGCTTGGCCACCGCGTCCCGGGCCGCGGCCAGGTCGGCGCCCTGCCCCCACAGCGCGACCCCGGCGAACCGGGCCGGGTCGATGATCAGCAGGTCCTTCTGCTCGGCATCGACGGGACTGAGCACGTCGGTGTGCCAGACCACCGTGTCGCCGGCCGGCAGCGGCGGCACCCGGACCCCGGGGACCGGCCCGGTCGGCGGCAACTCGTGCGGCCCGAGGCGCGGCGGCGACACCGCGCCCGGGTCCAGCACGTACGAGCCCTCAAGCGGCGCCACGGCCTCGGCGCCCGCCGCCACGGCGATCCGGTCCTCGGCGGTGCCGGCCGTCGAGTCCACAGCCGACAGTGCGAACAGGAGCATGCCGAGGCCGGCGGTCACCACGACGACCGCGAGCCGTCGCTCGGCGCCGCCGGAGCCCAGCCGCCGCCGGGCCAGCCAGACGACGGCGCGCCCCGGCGAGGGCGGCAGCGACGTGCGGCGGCGCCCGGCGAGCCGGCCCGGCAGCCCGCCGGCCACCACCCCGATGGCCGCCAGCACCAGCAACGGCACGAGCAGGTCGACCCCGCCCGAGGGTCCACCGGCGCCGGCCAGCCCGCCCGCCGCGACGAGGGCGGCGACCACCAGCATCGCGGCCCACGGGAGCTGCCGTCTTGCGGTTGCCGGCGGTACGGGCCGTACGCGCCGAAATGCCGCGGCCGCGCCCACCGCACCCACGGTGAGCAGACCGCCCAGCGCGGCCAGACCGGCGGCCCGGGCCGCCGGAAGAAGGGAATCCTCGATGGCGCCGGGCGGACCCAGCCGGTCCACCAGCTGCCACGCGACCAGCCAGCCCAGCGCCGCGCCGAGCGCGGCCGGCAGCACGTGCTCGAGCAGCCACAGCCCGCCGATCCGCGCCGAGGACATGCCGGCGGCCACCGCGTGCGAGAGCTCCCGGTCGCGGCGCCGCGCCGACAACAGGGCAACGGCCAGCACCGAGGCGAGCCCCACCGCGATCGCCGCCCACTCCACCGGCCGGGTGCGATGGCGCACGGTGTCGGTCGTCGTCCGCGCGGCGGCGACGATGCGCCCGATGCCGCTGGCGAAGCGGAACGCCAGCGGGCTGTCCCGCTCACCCTCGGGCGGTGTCCGGGTCGCGTACTCGCGCCGCAGCTCCTCCACGGCGGCGGCGGTCCGGGCCGCCTCGGCCATCGTCGTGCCCGGCGCCAGCGCCGCCTCCACCGACCAGAAGATCTGGTCGTGCACGGCCCGGGCCAGCGGCTCCACCGTCGCGACATCCCCGACCAGGAGGTACGCCGGAAGCGTCTGGTACTCGGTGTCGCCGGGCGTATCGCCGTGCCGCAGCACCCAGCGATGGCTGCCCGGCACGTCGGCGGGCAGCCGGCCGCCCTCGTCGACCTCGTAGATGCCGGCCACCGCACTCGTGGTCCGATACCGCTCGCCCTGCGTGCCGATGACGACGGTGAGCGTGATCGGATCGCCGGGCTTCGCGCCGAGGTTCGCGGCCATCGGCCGCGGGATCCACAGCCCGGCCCGACCGGAAGGCGGGCCGACGGGCACCAGTTCGGCGGCCGGATCGCCGACGGCGAAGAAGCGACCCCGGTCCGTCCGGGCGCCGTCGGCGACGGTGAGCTCCCAGAACCGCGGCGCCGCCAGCTCCAGGCCGATCGAGCCGCCGGTCAGGTCGGGCTCGGTGAGGTTCGGGATCGTCCGCACGTCGTCGACGACGGCCTGCTGGTCGGCGCTCTTCGAGCCGACCGCCGCCGAGAGCCGCACCACCGCGGCGTCGTCCTGCCGCGCGGTCGCCGGGATCTGTCCGCGGCGCAGCTGGAAGGTCGCGTTGTCGGAGGCCTCGGCGAACATCGGCGCCGCCGCCCCGGCCGCGGCCGGCACCAGGAACGCCAGCACGATCAGCAGCGACCAGGCGCGCTGGCGCAGACCGCCGAGGGCGGCGGCGGCCGTGAGGCGATCACTCACGTCAGCGCCCCCCTTCGCCCGGCTCATGAACGCTACAACACGCGGGCGCGCTCCCACAGCCCCCCGGCCGGAGCCGAAACGCGCACTCCGAATTGAACGTTTGCGCTGGTGAGAGCGTTGCGCGATAGTACGGCCCATGTGGACCACCAGACGCGCGACGGCAGTCATGGTCACCGCCGCAACCGTCGTCCTCGGGCTCCCGGCCTCCGCGGCCCAGGCGCACGGCGGGACGACGCTCTATGTGTCACCGAAGGGATCCGACTCCGCGGCCGGCACGGCACGGCATCCCCTCCGCACGCCCCAGCTCGCCGTGGACCGTCTCGGTCGCGACGGCGGGACCGTGCACCTCGCCGGCGGGACGTACGCCCGGCAGCGAATTGTCATCAAGGAACGCGCCCATGTCGCGGTGCTGGCGGCGGCCGGCGCCGTGCTCGACGGCAAGGGCCTCACCGTGCCCGACGACCGGAGCGGCATGGTCGAGATCCGCGACAGCTCGGACATCACTGTCGACGGGCTCACGGTGACCGGCTACCGCACGCGCTCGCTCGACGGCGTGCCGATCGGCATCTACGTGACCGGCTCCGGCCACGGCATCCGGCTCACCGGCAACCACATCCATCACCTCGGCAACGACAACGGCACGCTGGGCAGCTTCGACATGAACGCGCACGGCATCGCCGTCTACGGCACCAGCGCCACGACGCCGATCTCGGACGTCCGCATCGACGGCAACGAGCTCGACCATCTGGTGCTCGGTGCGAGCGAGACTCTGGTGCTCAACGGCAACGTCGACGGCTGGTCGGTGACCCGCAACGTCATCCACGACAACAACAACATCGGCATCGACGCGATCGGGTTCGAGGGCACCATCTCCGGGCCGGCCCGGTTCACCGACGTCAACCGGGCGCGCCACGGCCTCATCGCGGGCAACCGGGTCTCCCGCATCATCAGCGAGGGCAACCCGGCGTACTGGGAGGACGGCTCCTGGTGCAACTGCGCCGACGGTATCTACGTCGACGGCGGCGGCGAGATCACCATCACCGGGAACGTGGTGGACGCCTCCGACATCGGCATCGAGGTCGCCTCGGAATGGCGCGAAGGGCGGACCAATGCCGTCACGGTCACGAATAACACGGTGACCAACAGTCGGTATACCGGTCTGGCCATTGGTGGTTATGACCAGGATCGTGGCGAGGCGTTCGACATCACGGTCACGGGAAACGTGCTGCGGGGCAACAACACTCTGGATGACGGGTCGCCGGAGATGCTGCTGCAGTACTACGTCCACGACACGACGATCACCCACAACACGGTCATCGCGACGAACGACCAGCCCGTCCTGCTCTACCGCGACGAGCCGGCCGGCAGCCCCGACAAGAACGCCCGCGTCGTGCTCAACCACAACGTCTACGGCGGCCCCGTCCCCGCCGGCCAGGAGCTTTACTACTGGAACGGCGAGGAGCAGCAAGGTCTGAAGGCCTATCAGGCCGCGAGCGGCCAGGACAAGAAGAGCATTTACCGGTACGCCGGGACGCCGAGCAGTTCGTCGACGGTGACGAAGCGGTAGCCCCGTTCGAGGAGGCCGTCGACGGTGAGCTCGACGGCCTTCACGGTCTGCGCGCGATCGCCGACGCGGCCGTCGAAGCCGTCGTGGAAGATCAGGATGCTGCCGGGCCGCGTCTGCTTGAGCGCCCGGCGGGCCATCGCGGCGCCGTCGCGGTGGAACACCTCCAGCGGATGGCAGAAGACTCCGGCGACCGGCTCCAGGTTCCGCCGCCGGAGCATCCGCAGCAGCAGGGGCTGGCGCCACAGCCACGGCGTGCGCACCAGCGCCGGCGTACGGCCGAGGTGCTCGCGCAGAAGCTCCTGGGTCTGGTCGACCTCGCGCCGGAAGGCGCCCGGCCTCAGATACGTGCTGAACCGATGGGTCAGCGAGTGATTGCCGACCACGTGCCCGGCCGCCACGATCCGGGCGGTGGTCTGCGGATACCGCTCCACACACCGCCCCACCTGGAAGAACGTGCCCCGGATCCCGCGACTCTCCAGAAAATCGACAATCTCCGAGGTGTACGGCTCGTTGGGCCCGTCGTCGAAGGTGAGTGCCACCACCCGATCGGCCGGGTCGCGCCCGCCCCGATACGGATAGCGCCCGAAGACCTGTGAGAACGGCGCCATGAAGAACACGTACGCGAGCAGCACCAGCGCCACGACGATGCCGAGGACTACCACCGGACGTCACCCGAGAACGAGCGCAGGTGCATGTAGCTCACCGCGGTGTCCGCCTTGCCGGCTAGGTACGCCCAGGGTTGCTGGAACGCCAGCAGCGACACCCCGGCGACCAGCCCCGCCGCCGCGAGCCGCAACCGGTGTGAGGGCCGTCTTACCGTGCTGTCCCGGTAGGCGGGCGCCGATCCGATGACGCGTCGCCCGAACATCCGATTCAGCGCGTACGCGGCGAAGTAGAAAAGGAAAAGAGAGACGAACACGTTGTAGAAGAACCCGCGGCTGAACCGCCGCCCCGAGGTGAGCGTCGGGTTCCCGCCGTCATAGACGACCCGGCCCCGGGCCCGCAGCTTGCGGAGCAGGTCGAGCTCGTCCCCGCCCTGGGTGAGCCGGACGTCGTAGCCCTCCCACTGGTCCCGGCGGAACGCGATGTTCGTGGCCGAGACGTAGAGCGTGCGGCCCGTCGCCCGGTAGACCAGCCCGACCCCGCCGAACAGCGCCCGGGCGAAGACCGGTCCCCACGCCGGCCCGTCCACGTACCGGCAGGGCCCGACCACCGCGACCACGTCGTCCCCAGAGCGGAAACCGCGGTCGATCTTCGCAAGCCAATCCGGCGGGTACGTCGTGTCGGCGTCGGCCGAGATGACGATCTCGCCGGAGCTCGCCCGGGTGCCGGCCTGCCGGGCGTTGCACACGCCCGGCGCGGCCTCGGTGACAACCCTGGCGCCGAGGCCGCGTGCAATCTCGGCGGTCTGGTCCGTGCAGTTGTTGTCGACCACCACTATTTCGTACGCCCCGTCGAACTCCTGCCGCTGAAGGGACCGGATCGCCTCGGCGATGTAGGCCTCCTCGTTGAAGCAGGGGATGACGACGCTGAACCGGTATGTCATGCTCCTCAGCCTGGAACCCGGGGGTGGCCGGGGCCATCCATGATCACCCCGATTCAACCCCGAGATTCGTGCCAGGGGCGTTGCCGGCCATCCACGGTCAGGAAACGGTCGCCGCGTCGGATGGCGGCATCTCGTGCCGTGCGCCTAGCGCGGGCCCGTGTTGAGCCGGATGGTGATCGTCGTGTAGCGCCCGGCGGGGACCCTGACCTGGCGGATCGTCGGGCGTCGGCTGTTGCCGGCGCCGACCGGGGTTGCCCGGATCGCGTAGCTGCCCGCCGGTAGAGCGACCGTGAACCAGCCGTCGGCGTCGGAGTCGACCGTGGCGAGGGTGGTCCGGCCGGTCTGGTTCAGGACCACCACGCGGGCCCGCACCGGCGTGCCGGGGCAGGGCGGGTCGGCGCGGTCCGCCGGGCAGTTCACGACGACGGTCCGGCCCCGCAGTCCGGTGCCGGCGGGTGGTGGGGCGGTCGTCGCCGGCGTGCTGGACGGCGCCGAGGAGGTCGGCGCGGGAGCGGCCGTCGAGGGGGTGGAGGCGGCCGGTTGCGGCTGCCGCGAGATGGTGCGGGTGGGCGGGCTCGCCGGCGGCGCGCCGGACCCGCAAGCGGCCGGCGCCACGGCGAGGACCGCGGCGAGGACCGCGGTCAGCGGACGAGACGGTGCGCATGGCATTCCGGTTGGACGGTCCGGTCGGATGGCCGGTTCCGGCTGGTCCGGGCCGCCCCGGTTCGCGGGGCGGCCCGGCACTCAGCGGTTCACGGCCGGATCAGGCTGATCCTGGTGGCCCAGTTGGCCAGCGCGGTGCGGGTGCCGCCGCAACTGCCGAACGGGGCGGCCTCGTACTCGGCCAGGGTGCAGGTTTGCGCGATGTATTCGGCGGCGATCCAGATGTTCGCCCCGTCGACCGCGGTGGCGCCGTAGTCGCCCCAGCGTGGCCGCGGCGGGTCGCCGAACGCCTTGTAGCCGCTGAAGCCGTCCTGCGGCCCGACGCCGGCCTTGGCCAGGTAGATCGCGCCGGCCCCGGTGCGCCCGTCGAACGCCGAGTACGCCGCGGACGGGTAGTACCCGTCGCCGACCAGGGTGAACGACATGACGCCGTGGCCGTCGGCGTTGACGCCGATCGCGGGATACGTCAGGTTGTTCCCGGCGAGGCCGAGCTGGCCCTGCGTGACCAGGCCGGCCCGGAGGGCGCCGTGCGAGAGCTCCGGCCGGACGATGTACCAGCCGATGCCCGCCTTGGTGGCGCCGCCGACGGTGACCGCCGTGTCCAGCGCGCCGTACAGCTTGCCGCCCGTGTAGGTCACCTGCTGCATGCGGGTGTCGTTGCTGTCCAGCGGCGACTCGACCTCGGGTTTGGCCGGGTCGGGCGCGCCGAGCAGGAACGTGGCACACGGGTCGTCGTTGAGGCACTCGGCCAGCGGGATGGACCCCGGCTTCTGGTTGGAGAGCGGCGGCAGGGAGTACCGGCGCACGCCGACCCGGGTGTCCTGCAGTCGCACGTCCGGCCGGTTCGTGTCCAGCGATCTCGTGTTGGTCAGCGACCAGGTCACGATGCTGGTCGAGACGTAGTCCTGGGTGCCGGTGGCCTCCTCGGCCGCGTTGGACGACAGGAAGTACGCCGTGCCGTTCTGGCCCTGCTCGTAGTCCCTGGTCGACGGCGACTGTGCCGGCCAGATGGTGAAGCCGTTGCGGCCCTGGTCGGCCGCGGTCGTGTCGAGCTGGGTGACCAGCACGTCGGCGTCGCCGCGAGCGAGCGCCCGCTTGCTGAACGCGTACACCTGCGCGCTGTTGTACTCGGTGCCGAAGAACGAGTACTCGTTGGTCGTGAGGTAGAACCCGTTCGCGTCGACGCCGATGTGCGGGTAGTCGCCGATGCACGGGCAGTGCGGGTGCACCGGGGTGCCGTTGGTGCCGTCGTCGGTCACGTCGAGGCGGTAGATGTCCCAGGTGCCGGTCGGGTCCGCGGTCACCGCGATGTCGAGGTGGTTGTCGCCGGTCAGCTCGCCGTCCTCGGTCGACTCGAGAGTGAGCACGACCAGGAAGAAGCGGCGCGTCGTGGGGTCGTACAGGCAGCTCGGATCGGTGAGCTCGGGTCCGAAGACGCCGGTCGTCCGGTCGATCGTCGGTGGGTACCCGAAGAACGTGTTGAGGTCGACGACGCCGGTCTGCCCGCTGCCGTCCGGGTTGTACACCCGGAAGGCATCGTTGACGGCCTCGACGACGTGGCCGTTGCCGACGCACAGGCCCTGGTCCGGTGGTTCCAGGCTGAACTGGTTGCCGTTGTTGGCGGTGCGCTGGTCGCGGTGGTTGATCCCGTCGAAGCTGTGCAGCAGTCGCGGGTTGGTGTGCACTGTGCCGGCCGCGCTCGCCGCGTCCTTCAGCGTGCTCGGCGCGCGGCGCGACGGGGCCAGGCTGCGGTGCGCGCCGGTCGGCGCCGAGGCGGTCGCGGCGAACCCGGCGTCCGGCCCCTCGTCCTGGCGCACTTCGGTGGCGAGCGAGGCGGGCAGCCCGGTGCCGGTGCCGGTCACCTTGTACGAGCCGGTACCGACCTTGTGCACGAGGCGCGGGCCGGCCGGGGCCGCCGACGCGCTCGAGGGGACGCCGAGTGAAGCCAGGATGATGGCGAACGCGGCGCCTGCGACCAAGGAACGTGTCCTGAACATGGATCTCCTTCATCGATGAAGGCATCCACCCGCGTGCGATAGGGAATCACGCAGGGTGATCGGTCGATGGCAAGTCTCGGCGCGTCGCGGGCGCTTGGGAAGGCCGGATGGAAAAGCCGTCGCTTTGATCACCACAAATGCGCTAAGCCGTATTCCGCCCGGAACCTCAGCATCGAAAGGCAAGTGCCCGAAGCGCGCGCCCACGCATAGGCGTTTATGATCGTGGTGGCTGGACGTTGTCGCGCATCACCATGATCTGCATGGTAAAGGCGTCGGCCATCGAAGGGGATGGCACGGCCGGCGCCAGCGAGATTCGGCCTCGGCCAATCGCGGCGGCATCGAAGGTGTGGCTGGGCGCCGCCGCGGCGCTGCCGTCGAGCCGGAGGATGTCAGCCGGGTACTCGGTCACCCGCCAGCCGCCGGGCCGGTCGGGCGCGGTCACCTGGAGGCGGTCACCGACGCGGAGTACGACCTCGCCGTTCTGACTCCCGGGGCCGACCTGTCGAAGGTGCGGCATGACCGTGGCCTCCCTGCTGGAGACGGTCCGGGGCGGCTCGGTCGTCCGCGCGGCACTGGCGCACGCCTGAAGTCCCACAAGAAAAACGATCATAAAGTACGTCGCATACCGGCCCCGTGATCGTGAATGCCGCCGTTCGATCATATCCATTTGACGCAGCGGGGGCGTACAAGTTCCGCCCGGCTTCCGATCCGACTTAGAAACTTGTCGAAATAAGGGGCAGATTGACGAACGATTCTGTCCGCCCTTGACCAAAAGGTCGATTTTGATCAATGTCCAATGAGGCCTAGCGTTCGCTTGATGTCGACGGAAAATCGCGATCTTCGAGCAAGGGGGCTCATTTCATGACGCGATTGCGACGTACCATCATTTTCCTGGCGGCCGGTTCTCTGGTCGCGATCTCGCTGAATGTGGTGACCGGCTCCACCGCGGCCGCGGCGCCATTCGGCTACGCGCAGCTCAACAGCATCCAGAAGCGGCTCGCCTCCGGACTCCTGACCTCCGAGCTGGGCGGCGTCCAGGCGGCCGCGCGTCAGGCGGCGCCGGGCGGCCAGTTCAAGTCCACCACCGCGACCTGCACCGACCGCTTCGGCAACAACGTCAAGGTCAACCAGAACTGCCTGAACATCGTCGATCCCGACCTGCAGGGCCGGGCGCAGGCGCAGAACGAGACCTGGGTGGCCGTCGACCCGAACAACTCGAACAACGTGATCTCCAGCTACAACGACTACCGGCGTGGCGACGGCACCTGCGGCGTGTCGTACTCGCAGGACGCCGGCCGGACGTGGGCCGATTCCACCACGCCGAACGGCTTCACCCGGGGCACCGCGTTCGGCGGCGCCCGGCAGTACTGGCAGGCCGGTGGCGACACCTCGGTCGCCTGGGACAGCCGTGGCAACGCGTACCTGTCCTGCCAGGTGTTCATGCGTGGGCTCGTCGCCTCGGCCAACCCCGACCAGTCCAGCGCGTTCTACGTGTTCCGGTCCACCGGCACCAATGGCGCGTCGTTCAATTTCCCGGGCCGCCCGGTGGTCGAGCACAACGATGTGGCCGGGGCCGGCGACTTCCTGCTGGACAAGCAGCTGCTGACCGTCGACAACAGCCGGACCAGCCAATTCCGTGATCGGGTCTACGTGACCTGGACGACGTTCGCCGCCGACGGCACCGGCTACATCTACGAGGCCTACTCCGCCGACTACGGCGAGAGCTTCAGCGCCCCGGTCCTGGTCAGCTCGAACAGCGCGCTGTGCGACAACACGTTCGGGTTGCCGACGCCGCAGGGCACCTGCAACGAGAACCAGTTCTCCCAGCCGTTCACCGCGCCCGACGGCACCCTCTACGTGACGTACGCCAACTTCAACAACGCGGTGGTCGCGCCGGAGAACCGCAACCAGATGCTGCTCTCCAAGTCCACCGACGGCGGCGCCACCTTCGCACCGCCGGTCCGGGTCGGCTACTACAACGACCTGCCCGACTGCGCGACCTACCAGAACGGCGCCGACCCCGGTCGCGCGTGCATCCCGGAGAAGGGCCCGTCGGCCAACTCGATCTTCCGGGCGACCAACTACCCGGTCGGCGCGGTCGATCCCACCCATCCGAACCGGATCGCGGTGACCTACGGCTCGTACATCAACCGCAACTCCAACGAGACGACCGGGTGCACGCCGGCCGGCTTCGCGGCGGCCGGGACCAACCTGTTCACCGGCGTCAAGACCACCTGCAACAACGACATCCTGCTGTCCGTGTCGACCAACGGCGGGGGCAGCTTCGCGAACACCGAGCCCCGCTCCGCGCCGGTGGTCACCACAGCCAACGGCCAGACACGCAGCGACCAGTACTTCCAAGGCGCCGCCTACACGCCCAACGGCGCTCTGGCGGTCAGCTACTACGACCGCCAGTACGGCTCGGACAACAACACGGGGTTCTCGGACATCACCGTGTCGCAGTCCCGGAACGCGTCCACGTTCCGGCACGACCGCGCCACGTCGTCCAGCATGCCGCCGCCGACGCAGTTCAACGGCACGTTCTACGGCGACTACGCGGCCGTCGCGGTCACCAACCGCACCGCATACCCCGTCTGGTCGGACACCCGGCCGGTCGACCTGTTCCTGTGCCCGGGTACCGGAACCACCAGCACGCCACCGGCCGTGTGCCAGGGCGGCGCGGCCAACGCCTCGGTCGCCAACGACCAGGACATCTACGCCGTCGGCGTACCGATCAGATAGCACCATTTTTGCCGGCGCGGTTCTCCTTCGAGGGCCGCGCCGCGCCCAGCACAGGCGGCAACACCCCTTGTCGCCGGCGCGAATCCGAAGAGGCGGTGTCACCCATGCATCCACGACCCTCTTTCCCGCGTACGTACGCCGTGTCGCACACCCGCATCGCCCGGTTGACGGCCGTGGCCGTTCCGGCCGTCGCGGCGGTCCTGCTGATGACCGCCGCACCCGCCACGGCCAACGTCGCCCTCACCCAGGTCAGCACCGACCCGTACACCGACGCGCAGGCGCAGCACCAGAGCGAGGTGGAACCGGACACGTACGCGTTCGGCAGCACCATCGTCTCGGCCTTCCAGGTTGGCCGAGTCTCCGGCGGCGGCGCCTCGAACATCGGCTGGGCCCGATCCGGCGACGGCGGCTCGACCTGGACCCGCGGCTACCTGCCGGGCATCACTACCAATGGCGGCGGCACGTTCGGGCAGGCCAGCGACGCCGCGGTCGCCTTCGACGCCCGCCACAACGTCTGGCTGATCTCCAGCCTCGGCATCAGCGGCTCCACCGTGAACGTGCTCACCAGCCGGTCCACCAATGGCGGCCTGACCTGGACCAACCCGGTGACCACGGCCACCGGCGCGAACGACAAGAACTGGATCGTCTGCGACAACACGGCGACCAGCGCGTTCTTCGGCAACTGCTACACGGAGTACGACATCACCAGCTCCGGCGACTCGATCCGGATGAAGACCTCCACCAATGGCGGCGCCACCTGGGGTGCGGCACTCGCACCGGGCGGCAGCCACACCGGCCTCGGCGGGCAGCCGGTCGTCCTGCCCAACGGCCACGTCCTCGTGCCGTACCTGTCGCTGTCCGACACGATCCGCTCGTTCCGCAGCACCAACGGCGGCACGTCCTGGAACTCCACCGTCCAGGTCAGCACCATCAGTCATCACGATCCGGCCGGCAACCTGCGCGAGGAAACGCTGCCCAGCGCGGAGGCCGACGCCGCCGGGACCGTCTACGTCAGCTGGTCGGACTGCCGATTCCGCAGTGGCTGCCCGAGCAACGACATCGTGGTCGCCAAGTCGACCAGCGAGACGACCTGGGCCGCGCCGACCCGGGTGCCGATCGACGCCACCAGCAGCACCGTCGACCACTTCGTGCCCGGCATCGGCGTCGACCGGTCCACGTCCGGCACCTCCGCGCGCATCGGGCTGACCTATTACTACTACCCGGCCGCGTCCTGCACCGCGGCGACCTGCGTGCTCGATGTCGGCTTCATCTCCTCCACCAACGGCGGCAGCTCATGGAGCAGCGCCACCGCCCTGGCCGGACCGATGAACCTCTCCTGGATACCGAACACATCGCAGGGCCGCATGTTCGGCGACTACATCTCCACCTCGGTGCTCAACGGCGGCAACGCCTACCCGGTCCTCGCGGTCGCCACCGCGCCGACCGGAAGCACGCTGCACCTCGGCATGTCGGTGCCGGCCGGCGGCATGGCCATCACCGGCGGGACGAACACCGCCGCGGTGCCCGCGGCACCCACCACTCAGCACCGAACAGTTCAGATCACCGCACGGTAAGCCCGCTTGACTCGCGCCGGTGGGAGCTTCATTGCCCGAGCGGCGGCCCAGCGCTGTCACCAGCACAGCGCTGGGCCGTCGCTCGGGCCTGCTTTCGAGATGCTGAGCAGCGGTGGGGCGGCTCAGGTCAGGGCGGCCGTGTAGACGTAGCTGTGGCCGTCGGAGTTGTCGTTGGACTCCATGAAGATCTTGTGATCGGCCACCGCGAGCGGACTGCCGAGGTAACCCTCCTGCTCGCCCAGCTGCACCAGCGAGATCGGCTCGCAGACGGTGGCGCCGCAGCCGCGCAGGTTGTAGGTGAAGAAGCCTGAGTCGACCGGGAAGCCGGAGGCCGGGCCCTTGCCCAGGAGCACCACGTCGTCGACCACGACCGGCGGCGAGGCCGGCGCGGTGGCGAAGCTGAGCCCCATCCAGTTCGGCCGGCACTGCGCCTTGCCGCAGCCGTTCACCGAGTACGCGAAGACGCCGCCGATGAACCGCGGGTCGATCGTGTCGTTGTCGCTGGCCAGCAGCACGTTGCCGGCGATCGCGAGACCGCCCTCGACGCCGAAGCCGCCGGTGAAGTACGTCCGGATCGGCTTGCAGACCGCGTGACCGCATCCGCCGCCGGCGAACGCCATCAGGTGGAACTCGGTGTTCACGCCGTCGCCGAACAGCGTCGACGAGCCGGTGAAGACGGTGTTCCCGGCGACCGCGACCGCCTGACCCGGTCCGCCGATGTCGGCGGTCCACGACGGCTTGCAGGTCGCCGTCGACGCGCCGCACCCGGCGATCGAGAAGGCGAGCACCCGCCCGGTGAACAGGTCGGGCGTCGACTGGAACGAGGTCACGTACACGAAGCCGTTGCCGACCGCGGGCGTGCCCAGGCTCTCGTTGGTCAACCCGGCGCCGATCCACAGCGGCGAGCAGGTCGCCTTGCCGCACCCGGCGGCGCGGAAGGCGTACAGGTGGCCGGTGAAGTCGCCGACGTAGGCGATCCCACCCGCGATGGTGACCGAGCCGGTGGCGCCGTCGAGCATCCGGCCGGTCCAGACCGGCTTGCAGAGCGCCGCGCCGCAGCCGCCGGCCGGGAACGCGAACAGCTGGTGGATGTTGGTGGACGCCACGAACACCAGGCCGCCGGCGACCGCCGGGGTGGAGTCGATGGTGCCGTCGTCGATGTGCGCCCGCCAGAGCGGCTCGCACGGGTCGGCGCCGCACCCGGCGGTGGCGAAGACGGACAGGTCGCCGTCGAAGTTGGTGACGTACATCTTGCCGTCGGAGATGACCGGCCCGCCGTGGTTGGTGGTGTTGTCCCCGAAGTGCGCTCGGGACACCACCTTCACGTTCGCGATGTTGCCCGTGTTGAAGGCGTGTTCGCCCGGGTTCGTGCCGGTGTGCAGGGCGTTCTGGCCGTACTGCGGCCAGGAGTTGACCGGGTCCGCCGCGGCGGCCGGCGCGCTCACGCCGGCCAGCACCAGGGCGAATCCGGCCAGGACAGATCCGACTGTCCGCAGGCTGTGTGTTCGCAAAGCTCCCCCCGAAACTTCGTCCGTCTTTGACGTGCGTCAGTGTCCGGCCCGCACTGAAATCCGCCTGGAACGAAGCTGAAAGGGGTCAGCCGACGACGTGCCCGAACAGGCGCCGGGACTGCTCGGCGCGCAGGCCGACGAAGGTGCCGACCGCCGTGACGAGGACCGTGCCCGGCTCGGCCTCGGTCGCGATCGACCCGGTCGCGGTGACCCGCCGGCCGTCGACCTCCCGCACCTCGGCGGTGAGCCGCAGCGGGGTCAGCAGCGGAACCGGCGCCCGGTAGCTGGTGTCGAGCCGGACGGTCATTCCCGGGTTCCCGGAGGCGACGACGGCGTGGCCGAGGATCTGGTCGAGCAGCATCGCGCTGACGCCGCCGTGCGCGAACGTCGGCGGCCCCTCGAAGGCGAGCCCGAGCGTGCAGCGGCCGATCGCCGTTCCGGCCACCACCTCGATGCGCAGCGGCGGGGCGAGCGCGCTGCCGCCGCCGGTGACCGGGTTGTACATGCGGACGCCGCCGAGCAGGTCGTCGGCGCTGGGCAGGGTGGAGCGGCCGCGGACCCGCTCGCCGAGCAGGGCGGTCACCTCGCGGATCTCGGCGGCCGCGCGCAGCAGGTCGTCGGTGGACGCCTCGGTGGTGGTGGCGTGCTCGACCAGCACCCGCAACGCGTCGCCCAGCTCGGTGATGGCCGCCCGCCGCGGGGCCTTGGTGTCTTCCACAAGCACCAGCATCGCTGGTCCGGAGCCGGTCCGGAGCTGGGCAGAGCTAGTGAATCAAGTCACACTGCTATAACCTGTTCTAGTTGCTCTAACGGAGGAGGGACGCGATGACCAAGGTGACCGTCGAGGCCGATGCCAAGGCAGATCCGCAGCGGGTGTGGGACGTCGTGGCGACCCCGTCGCGGGTCCAGGAATGGAACACGATGCACGAGGGATTCACCGGCGACGTCCCCGAGACGCTCGGCGAGGGCGACACCTACAAGCAGCGGGTGAAGCTGATGGGCATGCCGGCCGAGATGGCCTGGCGGGTCACGGCGGCGACGGCGCCGGGCCGGCTCGAGCAGTCCGGCGACGGCCCGATGGGCGTCAAGTCGAAGAACGTCTTCCTGATC
This sequence comes from Paractinoplanes globisporus DSM 43857, assembly GCF_000379645.1. Lineage (GTDB taxonomy): Bacteria > Actinomycetota > Actinomycetes > Mycobacteriales > Micromonosporaceae > Actinoplanes > Actinoplanes globisporus. The sequence goes on along the minus strand of NZ_KB903299.1, from coordinate 85,699 downwards.
GAGCCGAGCGGCGAAGGCTCGCACATCACCTACGAAATGGAGTTCGTCGGCCCGGCGCTCAAGGGCCCGATGGCCGGCATGCTGGAGAAGCAGGCCGGCGCCGCGGGCAAGCAGTCCCTCGAGAAGCTGGTCGCCCTGGTCGACTAACGCAACAGGAGCCGGCTGGCCAGCTCGAGGTGGTTGGCGACGTCGTTCGCCGAGGCGCGGCGGGTCACCCAGGCCACCAGGTTGGACAGCCACACGTCGCCGATGACCCGGGCGATGGCCCGGTCGTCGGCGGTCGGCTCGCCGTCGTGCATGGCTCTCGTGAACATGTCTTCCATGAGGCGGGCGACCGCGTTCACCTCGGCGCTCGCGGACGGGTCGGCGAACATGAAGGCCCGGGTCATGGCCTCGGCCAGCAGCGGCTCGCGCTGCATCGCGCGGGTCACCCGGGCCAGCACGAACTGCATGCGCTCGTGCGGGGTGTCGCCGGGGATCGGCTTGCGCTCCAGCTTCTCCTGGATGTTCTCCAGCTCCAGCGCCAGCGCCGACACCAGCAGGTGGATCTTCGACGGGAAATAGCGGTACAGCGTGCCGAGGGCGACCTCGGCGCGTTCCGCGACGGTGCGCATCTGCACCGCCTCGTAGCCGCCCTTGGACGCCAGCTGCAGTGTCGCCTCGAGGATGCGGCGGCGCCGGTCGCGCTGGGCGGCGGAGCCCTGATCGCCGTCGAGGGTGCTGCGCGCGGCGCCAGTACTGGTATTCGTTCTCGGTGCTGCCATCGTTACCTCTCGCGGCGGCCTGGGTCCTCTCATCAGCCTAGCAACGCGATGTTGCGTCGGCTTTACTGGAACGTGTTCTAATAGCGGAATGGGTCCGGACTTCGCACTCGACGACGCCCAGGAGGCGATCGTCCGTCTCGCGGCCGAGGTGCTGAGCGACAACGCCGACACGCCGGAACGTCAGTGGAAGTCCCTCGGTCAGGCGGGGCTGCTCGGCCTCGCGGTGCCCGAGGAACTGGGCGGCGCCGGGCTCGGCGCGACCGAGACCGGCCTGCTGCTCACCGAGATCGGCCGGCGCGCCGCCCACGTCCCCGCGTGGTCCACGCTGTCGCTCGGCGTGCTGCCGGTGGCTCGGTGGGGCACCCCCGGGCAGCAGCGCGACCTGCTGCCGGCGGTGCTGGAGGGCCGGGTCCTGACCGCTGCCCTGGGCACGCTGACCGCTACCGGCGACTGGCGGGTCACCGGCGTGGCTGCCGGGGTGCCCGACGCCGACCGGGCCTACCGCGTCCTTGTCCCGACGACAAGAGGCGTCGCGCTCGTCGACCCCTCGGCGCCGGGCGTGACGTTGACGAGAACCCCGACGTCGGCCGGGACGGACGAGTTCACGGTGCGTCTCGAGGATGTCGCCGCCGATCCCCTCCACCACAACGCCGACCTTCGCCCGTACGCCGTCGCCGGGGCCTGTGCGCTCGGCGACGGCGCCCTGGCCGGGGCTCTCCGGATGACCGCCGACCACGTGCGCGACCGGCATCAGTTCGGCCGGCCGCTGGCCACCTTCCAGGCCGTCGCCCAGCAGATCGCCGACGTCTACGTGGCCTCCCGCACGATGCACCTGGTGTCCCTGGCCGCGAGCTGGGGCCTCGACCCGGAGGACCTGCGGATCGCCGCGTACTGGCTGGGGAGCGAGGCGCTGCCCGCCCTGCGCACCTGCCACCACCTGCACGGCGGGCTCGGCCTGGACGCCGCCTACCCGCTGCACCGGCACACCGAACTCGTCCGCGATCTGGTCCGCCACCTGGACCGGCTGGGAGCCAGCGGTGTTCATCGACCTGACTGAGGAGCAACATTCCTTGCGCGTACGCCTCCAGGCGTACCTCCGGAACGTCTTGTCGCCGGAAGAGCGAGCGACGCTCCTGCGCGAGCGGCACGGTGAGGTCTACCGAGATCTGGTCCGGCGGCTCGGCCGCGACGGATGGCTGGGCCTCGCCTTCCCGGAGCGGTTCGGTGGCGGCGGGCTCGGCCCGGTCGAGCAGCAGATCTTCGTGAACGAGGCGGCCCGCGCCGACGTCCCGCTGCCCGCGGTCACCCTGCAGACCGTGGCGCCGACCCTGCTCGCGCACGGCTCGCCCGAGCAGCAGGAGTTCTTCCTGCCGCCGATCCTGGCCGGGGAACTGCATTTCGCGATCGGCTACACCGAGCCGGAGGCGGGCACCGACCTCGCCGCGCTGCGCACCCGGGCGGTCCGCGAGGGCGACGAGTACGTGGTGAACGGCCAGAAGATGTTCACCACGGGCGCGCACGACGCCGACTACCTCTGGCTCGCCTGCCGCACCGACCCCGACGCGCCCCGGCACAAGGGTTTGTCCATTCTCATCGTGGATACGTCAGACCCCGGCTACTCGTGGACGCCGATCATCACGTGCGACGGCGCGCACCACGTCAACTCGGTCTACCTCAGCGACGTGCGGGTGCCGGTCACCCGCCGGGTGGGCGCCGAGAACGGGGGCTGGCGGCTGCTGACCACCCAGCTCAACCACGAGCGGGTCATGCTCGGTCCGGCCGGCCGGCTGGGCGCCCTCATCGATCGCGTACGCGACTGGGCCCCCGACACGCCCGACGTCCGGCGCGTCCTCGACCGGGCCACCGCCTGCCTGCGGGTCAACGAGCTGCTCAACTGGCAGGTGGCCGGGGCCGAGCCGAACGCGGCCGACGCGAGCGCCACCAAGGTCTTCTCCTCGGAGCGGCTGCTGCGGCACGCCCAGGAGCTCGAGGAGGTCGTCTGGCGGCACGGCGACCCCGGCGAACCGGCGACGGCCGAGCTGCTGACCTGGCTGGACGTGCAGGCCAAGCGCAATCTCGTGCTGACCTTCGGCGGCGGGGTCAACGAGATCCAGCGGGAGATCATCGCGTCGGCGGGCCTCGGCCTGCCCCGGGTGCCGAGGTAGGGGCGGGAATGAGCGAGACGATCGAGGAGGCCGCCGAGCGGATCGCCGCGGCCGGCGCCTCCCCGGCCCGGCCGGCCCGGGACCCGGTGAACCGCCCGGCGATCCGCGACTGGCTGGCGGCGATCGGCGACCGCAACCCGGTCTACGAGCGGGACGGCGTGGCCCCGCCCGCGATGGTGCAGGTGTGGACGATGCGCGGCCTGCGCCCCGACCAGGAGGACGAGCTCGACCCGCTGCGGGCCATGTCGGCCGTGCTCGACGACGCCGGCTACGGCTCGGTGGTGGCGACCGACTGCGGGCAGACGTACCACCGCTACCTGCGCGAGGGCGAGACGGTCGCGGTCAGCAGCCGGCTCACCGCCGTCGCCGGGCCGAAGCGGACCGCGCTCGGCGAGGGCTGGTTCGTCACCACCGAGAGCACCTGGTCGGTCGACGGTGAGCCGGTGGCCGAGATGCGGTTCCGGGTGCTCAAGTACCGGCCGTCGGCCACTCCGGCGACGCCCAAGAGCGAGCCGATCCGGCCGGTGATCGGCCCGGACACGGCGTTCTTCTGGGCCGGCGTCGAGGCCGGCGAGCTGCGCATCCAGCGCTGCGGGGAGTGCGGCAACCTGCGCCACCCGCCGGGACCGGCCTGTCCGCGCTGCGGTGCGCTCAAGCCCGAGTACGCGGTCGCGTCCGGCGCCGGGCGTATCCACAGTTTCGTCGTGCACCACCATCCGCCGCTGCCCGGCCGCCGGTCGCCGGTGGTGGTCGCGCTGGTCGACCTGGACGAGGGGGTACGGATGGTGGGGGAGCTGCGCGGCGTACGTCCCGGCGAGGTGCGCATCGGCGCCGAGGTGCGGGCCGATTTTGCCGACGGCCTGCCGGTGTGGCGCCCGGCCGAGCTCGTCGTGCTCCCGCCGTGGGAGCTCGCCGTGACCCCGACCGTGGTGATCAGCACGGCGCTCGCCACCCGGGACTTCCAGGACGTGCACCACGACCGGGACGCGGCCGTGCGCCGCGGCGGCAAGGACATCTTCCTCAACATCCTCACCACGACCGGCCTGGTCCAGCGGTACGTCACCGACTGGGCCGGCCCGGAGGCGACCGTGCGTGGCGTCGAGATCCGGCTCGGCGCGCCCTGCCATCCGTATGACACGCTGACCTTCAGCGGGTCAGCCCGCGGCGGCGAGGTGGCGGTGACCGGACGGACCCGGACCGCCGAGCACGTCTCCGGCACGGTAAGGCTGGCGCCGTGATCGCCCGGGCCGCGGCGATCGCGGGCATCGGCGCCACCGAGTTCTCCAAGGACTCCGGGCGCAGCGAGCTGCGGCTCGCGGTCGAGGCGGTGCGCGCCGCGCTCGACGACGCCGGCCTGCAGCCACGGGACGTCGACGGCCTGGTCACGTTCACGATGGACGACAACGCGGAGATCGCCGTGGCCCGCGAGATCGGCGCCGGCGAGCTGACCTTCCTCAGCCGGATCGGGTACGGCGGGGGCGCCGCGTGCGCGGTCGTGCAGCAGGCGGTGCTCGCCGTGGCGGGCGGGATCGCCGAGACCGTGGTCTGCTACCGCGCGCTCAACGAGCGATCGGGCCGCCGGTTCGGGCAGGCGACCATGGCGCCCGGGATCGACGCGAGCTGGCACTACCCGATGGGCCTGGCGACGCCGGCCGCGATGGTGGCGATGGTGGCCCAGCGGTACCTGCACGACTTCGGCGCCACCACCGACGACTTCGGCCGGGTGACGGTGGCGGCCCGGCGGTACGCGGCGACCAACCCGGCCGCCTGGTTCCACGGCCGCCCGATCACCCTCGACGACCACCGGGCGTCGCGCTGGATCGCCGAGCCGCTGCGGTTGCTCGACTGCTGTCAGGAGAGCGACGGCGCGGTGGCCCTGGTGGTGACCTCCGCGGAGCGGGCGCGCGACCTGCGCCGGCCGCCGGCCGTGGTGTGTGCGGCCGCGCAGGGCAGCGGTTCCGACCAGTTCGTGATGACCAGCTACTACCGCGACGAGGTGGCCGCACTGCCGGAGATGGGCGCCGTGGCGCGCCAGCTGTGGCGGCAGTCCGGGTTCGGCCCGGCCGACGTGCGCACCGCCGTCCTCTACGACCACTTCACGCCGTACGTGCTGATGCAGTTGGAGGAATTGGGTTTTTGCGGGCGGGGCGAGGCGCGGCATCTGATCGCCGAGGAGAGGTTGCCGATCAACCCGAACGGCGGGCAGCTCGGCGAGGCCTACATCCACGGCATGAACGGCATCGCCGAGGCGGTGCGGCAGGTGCGGGGCACGGCGGCGAACCAGGTGCCGGGCGACGGGCCGGTGCTGGTCACGGCGGGCACGGGCGTGCCGACGAGCGGCCTGATCCTCAGCGCAGCGTGATCACCGCGTCGGAGAGCGCCGGGGCGTCGTCGCGGTCGGCGACCGTGGCGAGCAGCACGAGCCGGTCGTCCTCCCGCCAGATCCGGGTGCGCAGCGTCTCGCCCGGGAAGACCACACCGGCGAACCGGGCCCGATAACCGGCGACCCGGTCGAGGTCCCCGTCGAGTCCGGCGTCGATCGCCGCCTTCGCCACCATGCCGTACGTGCAGAGCCCGTGCAGGATCGGGCGGGGAAAGCCGGCCCGGGCCGCGAACGCCGGGTCGACGTGCAGCGGGTTGCGATCGCCGCACAGCCGGTACCAGAGCGCCTGCCGCGGATCGACCGGGGAGAGCACCTCGGCGTCCGGCTCGCGCTCGGGCACCGGCACCCGGGTGGACGGCCCGCGATCGCCGCCGAAGCCGCCCTCGCCCTTCACGAAGATGCTGATCCGGCTGGTGAACAGCTCGGTCGTGGTCTCGGTGACGACGACCGCGGCGCTGCCCTTGTCGTGGACGGCGGCGATCCGCGAGCGCGCCACGCATCGGCCCTTCACCGGGATCGGCCGGTGCAGCTCGATCTCCTGGCGGCCGTGCACGACGCGGGCCAGGTCGACGTCGATGCCCGGCATGCTCACCGACGGCATCCCGGTGTCCCGCAGGGTGGTGGCGACCGTGGCGAAAGTGGGCAGCACGCCGCGCAGCTCGCCCTCGTACACATAGGACAACTCGTCCGCCCCGGCGCCGACGGCCAGGTGGTACAGCAATACGTCGGTGCTGTCCCAGCTGAGGTCACGGCCGGGCAGTTCGGCGCCGACGGCGACGTCGGGGTCGATGGGCATCAGTCCTCCTTTCCGGCGAGGTCGAGCGCCGCCAGGTAGGCGAAGGCCAGGGCCGGGCCGAGGGTCGCGCCCGCGCCGGCGTAGCTGCGGCCCATCACCGCGGCGCTGACGTTGCCGGCCGCGTACAGCCCGGGGATCGCCGTGCCGTCGGGGCGCAGCACCCGGGCCCGCTCGTCGGTGCGCAGGCCGCCCTTGGTGCCCAGGTCGCCGGGGACCATCCGGAACGCGTAGAACGGCGGCCGGGCGACCGGGCCGAGGCATGGATTGGGCCGCTGCCGCGGATCGCCGTAGTAGCGGTCGTAGGCCGAGTCGCCGCGGTGGAAGTCGTCGTCCCGGCCGCTCGCCGCGAACTCGTTGAACCGCCGCACGGTCTCGCCCAGCGCGCCGGCCGGCACGTCGATCCCGGCGGCCAACTCATCCAGCGTGGCGGCCTTGTGCGCGACCCCGGCCGCGAGCCAGCGGCGGGGAAGGGGCGCGCGCGGGCCGCGCCCGGCGAACAGATAGCGGTCGCGGTAGGTCTGGTCGGCCACCAGCCAGGCCGGGAGGGACACGGCCGGGTCGAGCATGGCGTGCACGGCGTCCACGTAGGGTGCGGCCTCGTTGACGAATCGCCGGCCGGAGCTGTCGACCATCAGGCAGCCGGGCTGGTTGCGCTCGGCGAGGCAGAAGTACGGCCCGCCGGTGAGCGGGATCGACGGCCCCCACCACGCCTCGTCCATGAGGTCGAGCGCCGCCCCGAGCGCCGCGCCCGCCTCGATGCCGTCGCCGGTGTTGCCGGACGCGCCGACCGTCCACTCCGTGCCGATGTCCTGGTATTTCCGGCGCATCGCCTCGTTGTGCTCGAAGCCGCCGCTGGCCAGCAGCACACCGCGCCGGGCCCGGAACAACTGATCGCCCGCCCGCACCCCGGTGACCCGGCCGTCCTCGACCGTCAGCTCCTTCATCGGCCGCCCGAGCAGCACCGGCACGCCCGCGGCGCGCAGGCCGGCCCGCAACCCGCCGGCGAGCGCCTGGCCCATGGTGAGCATCCGCCGGTGGAGGAGCCGAGCGGTCAGCCCCCGGCCCGCGAGCCGCGCGGCGGTGAGCACCGCCCGGGGGTGCCGCGTGCCGAGCGAGAGCCACCGGTAGTCGACCTGGGTGACCGCGACGCCGTCGGGCGCCGCCTTGTACGGCGGGGCCAGCGTGGCCAGGTCGGGGCCGAGCCGCCGCGCGTCCAGCGGTCGCGGCTCGATGCTGCGCCCGCCCGGACGGCCGCCGGGCGCCTCGGGGTAGTAGTCGGGATAGCCGGGCACCCAGGCGAACTCGAGCGGGGTGTGCGCCCGGATGAACTCCAGCACGGCCGGCCCGGCATCGAGGAACGCCCGCTGCCGGTCGGCGCCCTCCACTCCGGCAACGTGTTGCAGATATGTCCGCGCGTCGGCGGGGCGGTCGGCGACGCCGTCCCGGCGCAGCACCTCGTTGCCGGGCAGCCACAGCCCACCGCCGGAGCGGGCGGTCGACCCGCCGTACACATCGGCCTTTTCCAGCACGATCGCGCTCAGCCCGTGGTGCGCGGCGGCGAGGGCGGCGACCATGCCCGCCCCGCCGCTGCCGGCCACGACAACGTCGAACTCGTCCTCGGTCATCGACACTAGAACAGGTTATAATTTTCGCCGTCGCGCCGCACCCCTACGGAGGCCCTGTGACCGAGCACTGGGACGAGACCGCCGACGTCGTCGTGGTCGGCTTCGGCGCGGCCGGGGCGTGCGCCGCGATCGAGGCCGCCGACGCGGGCGCCCGGGTGCTGGTGCTCGACCGCTTCGGCGGCGGCGGGGCGACCGCGATCTCGGGTGGCGTGGTCTACGCCGGTGGCGGCACCGCCCAGCAGCGCGAGGCCGGCGTGACCGACACGCCGCAGGCGATGCTCGACTACCTGCGCGAGGAGGTCGGCGACGCCGTTTCGGCCGCCACGTTGCTCCGGTTCTGCGAGCAGAGCGCCGACATGGTCGACTGGCTGGCCGACCTCGGGGTGCCCTTCGATTCCCGGCTCTGCCCGTACAAGACGTCCTACCCCACCAACCGGCACTACCTGTACTACTCGGGCAGCGAGCAGGCCTTCGCCCACCTCGCCCCGCCCGCCCCGCGCGGCCACCGGGTGTACGCCCGCGGCACCTCCGGCCGGGTCCTGCATGCCCGGCTCGCGGCGGCCGCCCGCGAGCGCGGCATCCGCTTCCGGCCGCGGACCCGGGTCGAGCGACTGATCACCTCGCCCGAGACGGGCCGCGTGATCGGTGTCGAGTGCCGCACGCTGCGCGCCGGGCCGGCGTCCTGGGCCCACCGGGTCCTGCACCGCTGGTCGGTCAAACCGGGCGTCTACCTGCCGTCCCTGGGCCGGGCGCTGCACCGGCCGGTCGCCTGGCTGGAGCGCCGCTACGGCCGCCCGGTGCGGATCGGGGCCGGCCGGGGCGTGGTGCTGGCCGCCGGTGGGTTCGTCTTCAACCGCGCGATGATGCGCGAGCACGCCCCCGACTACCGCGGCGGCCTGCGGCTGGGCACGCCCGGCGACGACGGTTCGGGCATCCGGCTGGGCCTCGCGGCCGGCGGCGAGGCCGCGCACCTCGACCGGGTCAGCATCTGGCGGTTCCTCACCCCGCCGTCGGGCATGCTCGGCGGCCGGCTGGTCGACCGCGACGGCCGGCATGTCTGCGACGAGACCCGGTACGGCGCGGCGATCGGCGAGGCCGTCCTGCGATCGCCGGGCGGGCGGGCCTGGCTGCTGCTCGACGGGCCGACGCTGAAGGAGTGCCGTCGCCAGGTGCGCGAGCAGACACTGTGGTTCCAGCGGTGGCAGGCGTGGTGGTTGCTCCATGCCGGCCGTGCCACCGGGCCCACGCTGGAGGCGGTCGCCCGCCGGGCCGGCGTCGACCCCGACGGGCTCACCGGGTACGAGGGCGTTCCGCCGTACTCCCTGATCGATGTCTCGGTCCGGAAGCGAACCGCCGTGCCGGCGCCGATGCTCACCCTCGGCGGCCTGCGGGTCGACGAGGAGACCGGCCAGGCGCTGGGCGTGCCCGGGCTGTACGCGGCCGGCCGCACCGCCGTCGGGATCTGCTCCCGCAGCTACGTGAGCGGACTGTCCCTGGCCGATTGCGTCTTCTCGGGGCGCCGGGCGGGCCGCAGCGCTGCCAATGAAGGCCAGCACGGCTCGGACCGGGGAGGTCTGCATGCTCACCGAGGATGACTGCCGCGGCCTCGCCGACCGGCTGCGCGGCGCCGAGCGCGACCGGGCGCCGATCCCGCCGCTCGTGCAGGAGCGTCCCGATCTGACGACCGCCGAGGCGTACGCGATCCAGCTCTTGAATGTGCGCCGCCGCGGCGGCGTGGTCGTCGGCCACAAGGTCGGTCTGTCGTCGCGGGCGATGCAGGAGATGATGGGCGTCGACGAGCCCGACTACGGCCATCTGATGGCCGACATGCGGCTGTACGAGAGCGAACCGGTCGACGCCGCGCGCTACTGCTACCCGCGGGTCGAGATCGAGGTGGCCTTCCTGCTCGGCGCCGACCTGCCCGGGGCCGAGTGCACGGAAGAGGACGTGCTGGCCGGCACCGAGGCGCTCGCGCCTTCGATCGAGCTGATCGACAGTCGCATCGAGGACTGGAAGATCAGCATCGCCGACACGATCGCCGACAACGCCTCGTCGGCCGGCTTCGTCGTCGGCGTGGGGCGGGTACCACCGGACGAGCTGGATCCGGCTGGCATCGACGCGGTCCTCTACAAGAACGACGCGCTCGCGGCTCGGGGTCGCTCGGATGCCGTCCTCGGCAACCCGGTCACCGCGGTGGCCTGGCTGGCCCGCACGGTCGCCGGTTTCGGGGTGCGGCTACGCGCGGGCCACCTCATCATGCCCGGCGCCTGCTGCCGGGCGGTCGACGCGCGCCCGGGCGACGAGTTCCGGGCCGTCTTCACGGGCCTCGGCGAGGTCCGGCTGTCCTTTGCGGTGGCTTCGGCATGACGACAACCGCGGCCATCGTCGGGTCCGGGAACATCGGGACGGACCTGCTGTACAAGCTGATGCGCTCGGAGCTGATCGAGCCACAATGGATGGTCGGCATCGACCCGCACAGTCCCGGGTTGCGCCGCGCGGCCGCCCTCGGACTGGCCGTCTCGTCCAAGGGGGCCGACTGGCTGCTGGCCCAGCACCCGCTGCCCGATCTCGTCTTCGAGGCCACCTCGGCGGCCGTGCATTCGGCCGCCGCACCGCTTTACGCCGAGGCCGGCATCCGGGCCATCGACCTCACCCCGGCCGCCGTCGGGCCGCTCGTGGTGCCCGAGGTCAACCTGCACGAGCACCTCGGGGCGGCCAACCTCAACCTGATCACCTGTGGCGGGCAGGCGACGATCCCCATGGTGTACGCGGTCTCCCGCCGCACGCCGGTCAGCTACGCCGAGATCGTCGCGACCGTCTCCTCGCGCTCGGCCGGGCCGGGCACCCGGGCCAACATCGACGAGTTCACCCGCACCACCGGGCGGGCGCTCGAGCTGGTCGGCGGGGCCGGGCGGGGCAAGGCGATCGTGGTGCTCAACCCGGCCGACCCGCCGCTGATCATGCGCGACACGGTGTTCTGCGCGATCGGCCCGGACGCTGACCCTCATACCATCGCCGAATCCATTCATCAGATGGTCGGCGAGGTGGCCCGGTACGTCCCGGGCTATCGGCTGCTCAACGAACCGCAGTTCGACGAGGGCCGGGTCGCGATCTTCCTGGAGATCAGCGGGGCCGGGGACTTCCTACCCCCGTACGCGGGAAATCTGGACATCATGACCGCGGCCGCGACCCGGGTGGGTGAGTCCGTTGCCCGCTGACATCCGGATCACCGACTCCTCGCTGCGCGACGGCTCGCACGCCAAGCGCCACCAGTTCACCGTCGACGAGGTGGCCTCGGTCGTCGCGGCCCTCGACGCGGCCGGCGTGCCGGTCATCGAGGTGACCCACGGCGACGGCCTGGGCGGGTCGTCGTTCACCTACGGCCTCAGCCGCACACCCGAGCAGGAACTCATCACGGCCGCCGTGCGCACGGCGACCAATGCCAAGATCGCATTCCTGATGCTGCCGGGGATCGGCCTGTTCGATGACATCCGGGCGGCGGCCGGCAATGGTGCGACGGTCTGCCGGATAGCCAGCCACTGCACCGAGGCCGACATCACCGAGCAGCATTTCGGGCTGGCCCGCAAGCTCGGGCTGGAGACCGTCGGCTTCCTGATGATGGCCCACTCGCAGCCGCCCGAGGCGCTCGCCGCCCAGGCCCGCATCATGGCCGACGCCGGCTGCCAATGCGTCTACGTGGTCGACTCGGCCGGGGCACTCGTGCTCGACCAGGTCGGCGACCGGGTGGCCGCGCTGGTGGCCGAGCTCGGCGCCGACGCGCAGGTGGGCTTCCACGGGCACGAGAACCTGGGCCTGGGCGTGGCCAACTCGGTGCTGGCGGTGCGGGCCGGCGCCAAGCAGATCGACGGAAGCACCCGGCGCTTCGGGGCCGGCGCGGGCAACACACCGGTGGAGGCCTTCGTCGGCGTCTGCGACAAGCTCGGCATCAGCACCGGCATCGACTTCTTCGCCATCGTGGACGCCGCCGAGGACGTGGTGCGGCCGGCCATGCCCGATGAGTGCAAGCTCGACCGGATGGCGCTGATCATGGGGTACGCCGGGGTCTACTCCAGCTTCCTCGGCCATGCCTTCACGCTGGCCAAACGGTATGACGTTTCCGGCGCCGAGATTCTCGTGCGGGCGGGGGAGCGGCGGCTCGTCGGCGGCCAGGAGGACCAGCTGATCGACATCGCGGTGGAGCTGTCGTCCGGTCAGTAATACGTGACCGACACCGTCTCGCTGCGGGCGACGGCCTGGCAGGCGAGGATGTAGCCCTCGTCGAAGTCCTCCTGCTCGAGCACCTCGTTGTGCACCAGGTCGACCTCGCCGCTGAGCAGCCGCAGCGCGCACGAGCCGCAGTGGCCCTGCCGGCAGGAGAACGGCGGGTTCAGCCCGGCCGCGATGATCACGTCGAGCAGGCGCTGCCCGGCCGGCCACGGCAGGCGATGGGTCTGACCATCTATCTCGACCACAGCCGTCGCGTTCCGTGTTTCTACCTGATCAATTTCGAAGCGCTCCACGCGCACCCTTTCCTCCGGGACTCCGGCCTTCCGCAAAGCCTTCCGGCTCATCACGACAAAGGGCTCGGGTCCGCAGACGTACGCCTCCTTGTCCGTGTCTTGGGAAAGGATCGTCGCCAAGCCGGCCTCGTCCGGAGCGCCCCGCTCGCTGTCCAGCCAATGCGTCACGGTGAGGCGGCCGGGATGTGCGCGCTGGAGCGCGGCGAGCTCGGCGGCGAAGATGACCGAGTGCTCGTCCCGGTTCGCGTAGACGAGGGCGAGGCGGCCGCGGCCGTGCGCGAGCACCGACTTGATGATGCCCATGACCGGCGTGATGCCGCTGCCGCCGGCCAGCAGCAGCAGGTCGTCGTCGAGCGACGCGGGGGTGAACTCGCCGGCCGGCGGCAGGAGGTCGAGCGTGGCGCCGGGCCGCACGTGGTCGCAGATCCAGTTGGACGCGTGGCCGTCGCGGACCCGCTTCACCGTGATCTTCAGGTCGGTGTCGGTGTGCGGCGAGCTGGAGAGCGAGTAGCACCGGGCGACGTCGCCCACCTTGACCGTGAGGTACTGCCCCGGGCGGTACGTGAACTCCTCGGTCAGCCCCGGCGGCACGGTCAGCACCAGCGAGTGCGCGTCCGGCGTCTCGGCGATGACCTCGGCGACGCGCAGCCGGTGGAACATCAGGCCACCCCCAGCGTGCCGAGCTTCACCGCGCGCTCGATGCTGTCGCGCAGGTCGGGGCAGGTCGGGACCAGCGCGTTGAGCTTCCGGGGGCAACGGCCGGCGGCCTGGGTGGTCCATTGCACGCTGGTCTGCTGGAGGCTCGATTTCCGCACCCGGACCAGGGCGTCGCAGCGGGCGCAGGACAGCTCGGTGAAGCCGCCCTCGAGGTACTCCTGCCGCTCGGTGAGCGTCATGCCGACTTCTTCAGGTTGGCCTCGACCTCCGCCGTCCAGGTCTCGACCGCCCGGGTGGTGTCGACCTCGAACTCGTACCGGGCCACCATGTCGTCGGTGATGTCCTCGGCGTCCACGTAGAACTGCTCGTACCAGCGGCGTAACTGGTAGACCGGGCCGTCCTCGGCGCACAGCAGCGGGTTGTCGATGCGGCTCTTGTGCTTCCAGATCTCCACGTCCTGCTCGAAGCCGATCCCGATGCTCTTCGCGAACTTCAGCGCCGCCCGCTCCGCCTGCTCCGTGGTCAGGCCGGGCAGCCGCTTCACGATCACGCCCCACTGGAGCACGAACGAGTTGGCCGAGACCGGGTAGTGGCAGTTGATCAGGACGGACTCGACCTCGATGCCCCGGTAGTTGTTGAACAAATAATCGATCATGTACGACGGGCCGTAGTACGCGGCCTCCGAGCGCAGCGTGGCGTCGCCCGACTGACGGGCCGTGATCGGCACGTCCGGCCGGGGCCGGGTCTCGAGGAACTGCGACGCCACGTGGCCCTCCAGCACGTTCTTGAAGAACGTCGGGAAGGCGAAGTGGATGTAGAAGAAATGCGCCATGTCGACCACGTTGTCGATGACCTCGCGGCAGTTCGCGCCGTCGATGCGGATCGAGTCCCAGGTCCAGGCGCTCCACTCGTCGGAGAACGCGCCGTCGATCCGGGGGATCGTGATGCCGTCCGGCGGGGGAGCGCCCTGCGGGTCATTCCATACGAACAACTGCCTGTTTTCCTCCATGACCCGCCACGAGCGGGTGCGGGCGCGGGGCGGGACGCGATGTGCGTAGGGCACCGTCGCGCACCGGCCGTCGCCGCGCCAGCGCCAGTCGTGGAACGGGCAGGCCACCTCGTCGCCCTTGATCGTGCCCATCGTCAGGTCGCCGCCCATGTGCCGGCAGTAGCCGTCGAGCACGTGCAGCGCGCCCGCCGAGTCGGCGAAGACCACGAGCTTGGTGCCGAACGCCTCGACGGCGTGCGGCGAGCCGTCCCGGAACGAATCGGCGAGCCCCAGGCAGTGCCAGCCCCGGGCGAACCTGGTCGGCAGAGCCCCGGTGTCGATCGTGCGTGCCTCCGCGCCGTCGCTCATGTGTCGCTCCCAGGTTCGGCGGTAGCCCCTCAGGTAGAACGTGTTCTAGTATAGGGACCGTTCAGTTCGCCAGCCAAGCCAGCAATCGTGTACCGAGCCGGAGGGGATCTCATGGAGGTCGCAGCGGTAGCGCCGGGCGTGCAGGAACTGTTACCTGTTCTGCGGGACAGGGCGCAGGAGACCGAGGACCGCCGGCGGCTCTCCGACGAGACCGTCAAGTCGCTCGCCGCGACCGGTTTCTTCCGGCTGCTGCAGCCGGCCCGGTTCGGCGGGTTCGAGGCCGACCCGATGACGTTCCTCGGCTGCGTGCGCGACATCGCCTCGGCCTGCGGGTCGACCGGCTGGGTCGCCTCGGTGATCGGGGTGCACAACTGGCAGATGGCGCTCTTCCCCGACCAGGCCCAGCAGGACGTCTGGGGCGAGGACCCGGGCACGCTGATGTCCTCGTCGTACGCGCCGACCGGCAAGATCCAGGCGGTCGAGGGCGGGTACCGGGTGAGCGGCCGGTGGAGCTTCTCCTCCGGCTGCGACCACGCCACCTGGGTGCTGCTCGGCGGCATCGTGCCGCCCGGCGAGGACGGCGCTCCGGCCGACTTCCGCACGTTCCTGCTGCCCGCGGCCGACTACACGATCGAGGACGTCTGGCACACCATCGGGCTGCGCGGCACCGGCAGCAACGACATCGTGGTCGCCGACGCGTTCGTGCCGGCGTACCGGTCGCTCAGCTTCGCCGACACGGCCCGCTGCTACGGTCCCGGCCAGGAGCTGAATCCCGCGCCGCTGTACCGGATCCCGTACGGCTCGATCTTCCCGTACTCGATCACCACGCCGATCATCGGCATGGCCACCGGCGCGTACGACGCGCACGTCTCCTACATGCGCGAGCGCGTGCGGGCCGCCTACGCCGGGGTGCGCGCGGCGGAAGACCCGTATTCGCAGGTGCGCGTGGCCCGGGCCGCGGCCGACGTGGACGCCGCGTGGACCGCGCTCGCCGCCGACCTGAACGAGCTGATGACGCTGGTTGGAGCCGGCCAGAAACTGCCGATGCGGCTGCGCCTGCGGGTGCGGCGCGACCAGGTCCGCGGCACCGAGCTGGCGATCCAGGCCGTCGACCGCCTCTTCGAGAACTCGGGCGGCCGGTCGATCTACACGACCCACCCGATCCAGCGCTACTGGCGGGATGCGCACGCCGGCCGGGTGCACGCCATCAACGACCCCGAGCGGGCCCTGTCCATGTACGGGCGGGGCGAGTTCGGCCTGTCCGTCGCCGACGCGATGATCTGAGGCCCTCCATGACTCTGAACTTCCACCGTGCCGGGCCGGTCGGTGCGACCCCGGTGGTTTTGCTGCATGGCGGTGGGCCGGGCGCGTCGGCCCTGAGCAACTTCGGGCGCACGATCCCGGTCTTCGCCAAGCGATTCGACACCATCGCCGTCGACCAGCCCGGGTACGGCGGCTCCACCAGCGACCCGATCGAGGGGCAGTACTTCACGCACGCCGCCGACGCGCTGGCCGCCCTGCTCGACGAGCTCGGCATCCCTTCCGTCGACCTGATCGGGAACTCGCTCGGCGGCGGCACGGCGGTCCGCTTCGCCCTGCGCCACCCGTCGCGGGCCGGCAAGCTGCTGCTCATGGGCCCCGGCGGGCTGAGCCTCAACGTGTTCGCCGCCGACCCGACCGAGGGGGTCAAGCGGCTCGGCGCGTTCGGCGCCCCGCCCGGGCCGAGCCGGGAGAAGATGGCCGCCTTCCTGCGCACGCTCGTCTTCGACCGCTCGCTGATCACCGACGAGCTGATCGACGAGCGCTTCGCCGCCGCCTCGACCCCGGCCGCGATGCTCGCCCTGCGCGACATGGGCGCTTCCTTCACCGACCCTTCGACGTACGAGGAAGGAATGCTCTGGCGAGATGCCCACCGCTTGCGCAACGAGGTGCTGCTGGTGTGGGGCCGCGAGGACCGGGTCAACCCGCTGGACGGCGCGCTGGTCGCGCTCAAGCTCATCCGCCGCTGCCGCCTGCACGTCTTCGGCGGCTGCGGGCACTGGGCGCACCTCGAGAAGTTCGACGAGTTCAACCGCCTCGCGTTCGACTTCCTGGAAGGGGCAACGCCGTGAGTCTCATCCGATCCCTCGGCTACCTGCGGGTCGAGGCCACCGATGTCCCCGCCTGGCGGGAGTTCGGCGTCAAGGTGCTCGGCATGACCGAGGGCCGCGGCCCCGACCCGTCGGCCGCCTACCTGCGCATGGACGACCTGCCGGCACGCATCGTCGTGGTGCCCGGCGACCGCGACCGGCTCGCCGCCAGCGGCTGGGAACTGGCCGACCCGACGGCTTTTGCTCGTCTTCTCTCGGCGCTGGAGGAGGCCGGAGTGGCGGCCAAGCCCGCCGCACCCGACGAGCTCGCTGACCGCCGTGTGGCCCAGATGATCAGCGTCGACGACCCCTCGGGCAACCGGCTCGAGTTCTTCTGCGGCGCCTCTCTCGACACAAGGCCGGCCCTCAGCGCGTACGGGACCAGGTTTGTCACGGGCGAGCAGGGCATGGGGCACGTGGTGCTGCCGGCCTTCGACGACGCGGCCGCCCTGCGCTTCTGGGTCGACGTGCTCGGCTTCCGGCTGCGCGACTCGATGCGCCTGATCCCCGAGACGATCGGCCTGCCGCCCAGCGAGCATCCACTGTGGATGCGTTTCCTCGGCTGCGGCCCGCGCCACCACAGCGTCGCCCTGGCCCCGATACCCGCCCCCAGTGGCCTCGTCCACCTGATGACCGAGACCGAGACGATCGACGACGTGGGCCGCGCCATCGACCGCTGCGCCAGGCACAAGGCCCCGATGATCTCCACCCTCGGCCGCCACGCCAACGACCACATGATCTCCTTCTACGTGCGCACCCCCAGCGGCTTCGACATCGAGTACGGCACCGGCGGCCTGACCGTCGACGACCACACCTGGGTCGCCCGGCACACCACCGCCCACAGCGTGTGGGGCCACCGCTTCGCGGCCGGCGGCGGACACTGAGGCCCGGGGTGACCGTCGTCCCGGCTACCGTCGACTCCCGCGAGTTCCGCCGGGTGTTCGGCCACTTCTGCACCGGCGTCACCATCGTCACCACCACGGACGAGGAAGGCCCGGCCGGCTTCGCCTGCCAGGCCTTCGCCCCGCTCTCGCTGGACCCGCCGCTGGTGCTCTTCTGCCCCCAAACGGGCTCCGAGACCTGGCGCCGCATCCAGCGCACGGCCATCTTCTGCGTCAATGTCCTGGCAGAGGGCCATCACGACCTCTCCCGAGCCTTCGGCACCCGAGCCCCCAACCGCTTCGCGGACGTGTCCTGGACCCCGTCCCCCGCCGGCGCCCCCATCCTCGACGGCGCCCTGACCTGGGCCGAGTGTCAGGTCGAGGCCGTACACCCCGGCGGCGACCACGCGATCGTGGTCGGCCGAGTGCTGACCCTCGGCGAATGCCGCGGCGACGGCCCCCTCTTGTTCTTCAAGGGCCGCTACCGCTCCACCGCCCCCGTCCCGCCCGGCGCGACCCCCGAGGTCGTCGACACCCTGCTCGCCTGGCCCCGCCACACCGACTGGATCTGACCCAGTAGCCGCTTTCGAATTTTTCGAATACGGGTATGCTGGGGTCATGTCCAGTACGTTGCGTGAACGGACCCTTCTCCCCCCGGAGGACCCTGCCGACCTCGTTCGCTTCGCGCGCGGCCTGGTCGGGGTCGAGGCGCCGGCGCGCGCGAAGCTGGTCGGCCCCGACGGATCGCAGATCGACATCCCGGAAGAGCTCTACGGCGTGCTCCGCGACGTCGTCAACGCTCTCTCGCAGGGCATGGCCATCTCCATCGCTCCGCACAACACGATGCTGACCACCCAGGAAGCGGCCGACCTGCTCAACATCTCCCGGCCCACGCTGGTCCGGCTGCTCTCCGACGGCGAGATCCCGCACACCTTGCGGGGGCGGCACCGCCGCGTCCTGCTGCGCGACATCCTCGACTATTCCGAACGCACGCGTGCCGAACGCCGCAGCGCCCTCGACCAGATGGCCACCGACGCGGAGGACGACGGCTTGTACGACGCTACGGCCGACCCCCGGCCCACCAGGTGACGGGCAGCGGTGATGACCTTTCCCGCGTTCCTCGATACCTGTGTGCTGTACCCGGCCCACCTGTGTGACACGTTGCTGCGGCTGGCCGAGGCCTCGGCGTACCGGCCGTTGTGGTCGGCCGACGTCTTCACCGAGCTGCGACGCAACCTCATCGACCGGGGGATTCCGCCCGAGCGCGTCGACCGCCGCCTCGCCCAGATGACCCGGTCCTTCCCCGACGCGCTGGTCACCGGCTATGAGTCGCTGATCGACGGAATGACCAACCATCCCAAGGACCGGCATGTCCTCGCCGCGGCGGTGCGGGCCAACGCCGAGGTTGTCGTCACCTTCAATCTCCACGACTTCCCCGAGCCGGCCCTCAAGCCATACGACATCGCGCCGATCCACCCGGACGAATTCCTGCTCGATCAACTCGATCTCTACCCGGGTGTGACCGTGGACGTGCTCCGCCACCAGGCGGCTTCCTACCGCCGAGTGCCGAACACGGTGCCGGACATCCTGGTTCTTCTCGAACGTACCGGCGTGCCCAGATTCGCTGCCGAGGTTCGACGCCATCTCGAACCGCCGGCCTGGTAGATCTGCGCCGCGGCGCTAGGCCGCGACGCAGAATTCGTTGCCTTCGGGGTCGGCCATCACGATGTGGTGGTTGTCGAAGGTGGCCAGGACGCGGCCGCCGGCCGCCACCAGCTCGTCGACCTTGGCCAGGATGCGGGGCCAGGCGTCCGGGCCCTTGCCGACGCGGACGTCGATGTGCAGGCGGTTCTTCGCCACCTTGGGCTCGGGCACGTCCAGCAGGACGAGCCGCGGGCCGGCGCCGTCCGGGTCGTGCAGCCAGGCGGCGCCGCCCTCGTCGTCCGGGTCCTCGCCGAACGACGCCACCCACTCGTCGCGCGTCTTGAACGGGGCGGGCGGGGGCTCGTCCTCGTAGCCGAGCGCCAGCTTCCAGAACGCCGCTAGGGACTCGGCGTCGCGCGTGTCGAAGGTCAGGTCGATCCGGAGCGCCATGGTCGCCGAGCGTACTCGCGACGCCCTCGCGCGGTTGGCCGATCAGCCTGCGGGCCTCCCGAACCAGCGGGCGAGGTGGGCGTCCAGATCCTGCTGGTCGGTGCCGATCCAGGCGACGTGGCCGTCGGGGCGCAGCAGGACGCACGGGACGTCCAGTGCCGCGGTGGGATCGGCGAGGTGGTCGACGCGGTCCGACCAGGCGCCGGGGGTCAGGAGGTCGGTGCGGTCGAGCAGCAGGCCGCGGCCGCGATGCAGGAGGTCGTACAGGCGGCCTTGCTTCACGTCTGTGTCGGGCAGGCGGCGGCCCAGCAGGTCGGGGCCCTCGCCGAGGTCGTAGCGGATGCCGATGGCGGTGATCTTCTCGAGCAGGTAGCGGTTCACGTCGTCGAAGTTCATCAGGTCGGTGAGCAGCCGGCGTACGGCCCGCGGGCCGGGGCCGGGGGACAGCAGCTCCGTCTGGGCGCGGGTGAGGTCGAGCACCTCCGCGGCGACCGGGTGACGTTCGGCCTGGTACGTGTCCAGCAGTGTGTCCGGCGCCCAGCCGCGGATCTGTGCGGCCAGTTTCCAGCCGAGGTTGAAGGCGTCCTGGACGCCCAGGTTGAGGCCCTGACCGCCGATGGGTGGGTGGATGTGGGCCGCGTCGCCGGCCAGCAGCACCCGACCAACGCGATAGCGGTCGGCCAGCCGGGTGGCGTCGCCGAAGCGGGACAGCCAGCGCGGGGAATGTACGCCGAAGTCGGTTCCGGCGAGGGCGCGCAGCTGGTGCCGGAAATCGTCGAGGGTGGGAGGTTCCGCGCGATCGCCGACTCCGGCGGCGGGGACGATGACGCGATAGACCCCGGGGCCGGCCGGCCCGAACATGAATCGCTTGTCGGTCTCGCGGATCTCGGTCACCTTGGCGGCGATCTCCTCGCGCGGCACGCCCGCCTCCAGCTCGCCCATCAGCGTCTCGGTCCGCGAGGGCTCGCCCGGGAAGCCGACGCCGAGCAGCTTGCGCACGGTGCTGCGCGCGCCGTCACAGCCGACGAGATAGCGCGCACGCAGCTGTTCGCCGTCGGACAGTTTGACGGTCACACCATCGTCATCCTGGAAGAGATCGACCACCGCGCAACCGCGCCGGACCTCCGCACCCAGCTCGATCGCGCGTTCTTCGAGCAGGTGGACGATGACCGGCTGCGGAATGCCCAGCAGATAGGCGTACGCGGAATCCAGGCCGGTGGGCGCGGGCTTGTCGATGGCGGCGAAGTACGCGCCGGCCGGACGCCGCCTTCCGCGTTCGAGAACGCGGTCCAGCAGCCCGCGCATGGCCATCAGTTCGAGGCTGCGAATATGCAGACCAACTATGCGTACGACCGATGTGGGGTCGGTTTCTTTCTCGAGGACGAGGACCCGCACATCGTGCAGCCGCAGTTCGGCGGCCAGCATCGCGCCGGCCGGACCGCACCCGGCAATGATCACATCAAACTTGAGGGACATAGGTAATGCCTTTCGGGAGGGCGGGGCGCTCCCGGCGACACCTACGTCAATCGCCCGGCCGTGACGGGAGGGGGAGCACCCACATCGATACAGCGTTCATGGGTCTCACCTCCTCGGGCGGTGTCACGTCAGCTGCAAGCTACAAGGCCGCGTATCACCTCGTCCAGTCCATTCCGAGCCGGCCACGGTCCGGGCACCGTGACCGGCCGGTGGGTGTCAGGACAGGAAGCTCCCGTACGGGCCGGCCATGATGGCGTTCTTCTGAGCCTGGCTGAAGTGGGTGTTGGGGTAGCTGTAGAACGACGCGGACATCGGTGTGCCGTCGGTCGAGGTGGAGTCCGGGAGCCCGAATCCGTGGCCCAGCTCGTGCACCATGCCGCCGTACCACCGGTTCATCGCGCCGTTGATGCCGGCCGCACCGTCGGCGTCGTGGCCGCTCAGCAGGACCCAGCCGGGGCTGGCGCCGCCGCCGGACTGGTTGACCTCCTCCGCGCTGATCTCGCCGACGCACAGCCAGCGGCTGTCGGGGTTGCTGATGCCGAAGCGGCGCAACAGTTCCTGCTGCATGTTGAAGACCACGCACCAGTAGTGGTCACTGCCGGTGCAGTTGTTGGTGATGTACCAGTTCCGGTCGTGCTCGCCGTTGACCACCTCGACGACCGTGTTGTTGAGCGTGAAGGTCTTGCCCAGCTCCTGCTTGTAATACCGTTGGGCCTCGCGCATGACGGCCGCGATGCCGTCCGGGTAGCGCTGGTCGTACGCGACGTCGGTGGGCTTGAGCCAGAAGACGCGGACCGTCTTGAGCGCGGCCGAGCCGGTGGGTGTCGGCGTCGGGCTCGTCGTCGGCCGGCTGGTGGGAGTCGCCGGCGTCGTGGGAGTCGCGGGCGTCGTCGGGGTCACCGTGCCGGTGCAGGCAACGCCGTTCAACGTGAACGCGGACGGCACCGGGTTGCTGCCGGTCCAGGAGCCGTTGAAGCCGAACGAGGCGCTGCCACCGGTGCCGAGCGAGCGTTGTACGAGACGTTGACGGCGGTCGCCGCGGCGCCGCTCTGGGTCACGGTGGCGTTCCACGCCTGGGTGACCGCCTGCCCCGCGCCGAACGACCATCGTAAGGTCCACGCGGTGACCGGGTCGCCGAGGTTGGTGACGGCCACGTTGGCGCCGAATCCGCCCTGCCACTGCGAGCTGATCGTGTACGACACCCGGCAGCCGGCCGCGGCGGCTCCGGCCTCCGGCGTGGTGACTGCGGTGGCTGTGGCGGCGGCCAACGCGGCGACAGCCAGCAGACCGTAGGTTCGTCGAGAGCGCATAGGTTTCCTCCAGACATGGGATCGACATTCGTCTATCACCGTGCCTGCCGAAAACGTTTTCGTAAAGGGGTCAGCCCAGCCAGGTTGCCGCGAGGCGGTCGAGATGAGTTTCGGGGGCGCCGAAAAGTTGCGAGTCGGCGTAGGCCCGGCGCAGGTAGAGGTGGGCGTCGTGCTCCCAGGTAATGGCTATACCACCGTGCATCTGGACCATTTCGGCGGCGATCGCCCGCAGCGCCTCCGAGCAGTACACCTTGGCCATCGCGGCCAGCGTCGGTGCCTCCGCCGAGCCGGCCACGAAAGCCTCGGCCGCGTTCCAGGACGCGGTGGTCGCGGCCTCCAGGCGCAGGTACGCCTCGGCCAGCCGGTGCTGGAGGACCTGGAACGACCCGATCGGCCGGCCGAACTGGACCCGCTGCTGGACGTACTCGTGGGTGAGCTCGAACGCCCGGGACGCCGCGCCGACCTGCTCGGCGCTCAACGCGACGCAGGCCAGGTCGCGTAGCCACGGTATTTCAACTGACCCGATCGGCCGGCCGGGCACGTCGGAGAACCGGACCGTGGCGAGCCGCCGGGTCGGGTCGAGAACGTCGGCCGGCTCTACCGCGACCCCGGGCGCGTCGACCGGCACCTCGTAGAGAGTCGGCCCCGCCGCCGCCAGCAGAACCTCGGCGGAACCGGCGTCGAGGACCTGGTGGGCCTCGCCGGTGAGCCGTCCCCCGGTGGCCGCGAACGGCCAGGCGACCGCGGCGATCAGGTCACCCGAGCAAACATCGGGCAGTCGTACGGAATCGCCGGCGCGCAGCAACGCCTGGGTGGCGAGCACACCGCAGCCCAGCATCGGGCCGGGGGTGAGCTGTCGCCCCCACTCGCCGAGCACGACGCACGACTCGAGCAGCGTCGCGTCGGCCCCGCCGTACGCGGAGGGGACCGCGAGCCCCGCGACGCCGATCTCCTTGCACAGCCGCTGCCAGAGCCCGGCGTCGTAGCCGCCCGGCTGCTCGACGGCCACCCGGGCCGGGTGTCCGGCCAGCAGGCCGCGCACCGCGTCGCGCAGCGCCCGGTGTTCCTCGGTCAGCTCCACGAGTCCTCCTTGGTCAGCTCGGCCATCACCCGCGCCCGGTGCTGCGAGGGCGTCCCCCACGACAGGGCCAGCACCCGCACCTTGGTCAGGAAGCGCCCCAGCCCGTGCTCCTCCGCGTACCCGATCGCGCCGTGCACCTGCAGCGAGGCGCGGGCGGCCCGCTGGGCGGCGTCGGCGCACGCCACCTTCGCGGCCGAGACATCCCGGGCGGCGAGCGTGACCGCGGCCGCGTAGAGCAGCGGCCGGGCGAACTCGAGGCCGACCGCGACGTCGGCGAGCCGCTGCTGGACCGCCTGGAACCGGCCGATCGGGCCGCCGAACTGCGTGCGGGTACGGGCGTGCGCCACCGCGAGCTCGAGCAGCGCGCGGCCCGCGCCGAGCAGCTGGGCGGCGCAGACCAGCGCGCCCAGGTCGAGGGCGCGCCCGGCCGCCGGGCAGATCGCGGGCGGGCCGTGCGCGGTCACCTCGAACAGCCGCCGGGTGCGATCCATCGACGGATGGTCGCGGCCGGTGCGGGCCACGCCGACGGTGTCCCGGTCGGTGATCAGCACCAGGGCGGCGGCGTCGGCGTTGGCCGCGTACGGCAGCCACGGCGGTGCGGCGAGCGTGGCCAGGATCTGCCCGGCGGCCAGCTGTGGCAGCCAATGGTCGCGGAGGTGGTGGTCGCCGAGGGTTGCCAGCAGGGCGGGTACGGCCGCGAGCGACTCGGCGACCGGGCCGGGCAGCGCGTGGTGGCCCAGCTCCTCGGCCGCGATGACGAGGTCGGCCGGCTCGGCGCCGAGTCCGCCCCAGCGAACTGGCACGGCGAGAGCGGTGACGCCCGCCTCGGCCAGCAGCGACCAGACGCGGCGGCCGGGGGCGTGGTCGCCGTCCGCCCAGCACGCGGAGGCCGAGGGCACGTCGGCGGAGGCGAGCAGGTCGTGCAGGGCGGCCGCGAACGCGATCTGCTCGCTCGAGCGGACGAGCCTCATCGGGGCAGGCCCAGCAGCCGGTGGGCGACGATGCCGCGCTGGATCTCATTGGTGCCGGCGTAGATCGGTCCGGCCAATGCGAACAGATAACCGTCGGTCCATTCGCCGTCGGTCTCGGCGCGCGGGCCGAGCAGGTCGAGCGCGGTCTCGTGCAGCGCGACGTCGAGCTCGGACCAGAACAGTTTGCCCAGGCTGGCGCCGCTCGCCGTCGGCGGCGCGTCCAGCTCGGCGAAGGCATGCATCCGGTACGCCCGGGCGCCGATCCACGCGTCGGCGACGCGGTCGCGCAGACTGGGGTCGCCGTGCTCCTGCCACAGCGCGACCAGCCGCTCGGCCGCCGCGAGGAACCGGCCCGGGCCGCGCAGGGTCAGCCCGCGCTCGTGGCCGGCGGTGCTCATCGCCACGCCCCAGCCGTCGTCGGGCGAACCGATCACGTCGTCGTCGGGGACAAATACGTCGTCCAGGAAGATCTCGGCGAAGCCCGGATCGCCGCCGAGCTGCCGGATCGGCCGCACGGTCACGCCGGGCGCCCGCAGATCGAACATCAGATAGGTCAGACCGCTGTGCCGTTCCGCCTCGGGGTCGGTGCGGAACAGGCCGAACGCGCGGTCGGCGATTGCCGCCCGGGAGCTCCACGTCTTCTGCCCCGACAGCAGCCAGCCGCCGTCGACGCGCCGGCCACGGGAGCGGATCGCGGCGAGGTCGCTGCCGGCCTCGGGCTCCGACCAGGCCTGCGCCCACACCTCGTCGGCGCGGGCCATCGGCGGGAGGATCCGTTCGCACTGCTCGGCGGTGCCGTGCGCGAGCAGCGTCGGGGCCAGCAGGAACAGGCCGTTCTGGCCGATCCGGACCGGGCCGCGGGCGGCGTGGTACTCCTCCTCGAACAGCAGCGCGTGCAGGGGCGGGACGGCTCTCCCCCCGTACGCGTGGGGCCAGGAAACCACCGACAGGCCGGCGCTTGCCAGCCTGCGCTCCCACGCACGATGCGCGGCATCGCCGTCAGGCGTGTCCACATTGGGCAATCGCGTAGGCGGAACGTTCGCGGCGAGCCACTCGCGCACCTCGGCGCGGAACGCCAGCGCGTCCGAGTCGAGGTCGAGGTTCACGAGGAGGCCTTCTTCATGGCGGCCGGGTCGAGGCCGGCGAGCGAGTTGCCGGTGACCTCGGCGTTGTGCGCGTGGGCGACGTGGTGCAGGCCGAAGACCGCGTCCATCCCCGCCCGCATGCCCATCAGGTCCTCGCATTGATTTATCGCGCGTTTCGCCAGCGCGAGGCCGAACGCCGGCATCGCGGCCATCCGCTCGGCCAGGCCAACCACTGTGGACTCCAGCTCGTCGCGGGGCACCACACGATTGACCATTCCGATTTCGTACGCCCGGCGCGCGCCGAACCGGTCTCCCGTGAACAGGACCTCGCGCGCCATGCGGGGGCCGAGCGCCCACGGATGGGCGAAGTACTCGACCCCGGGGATGCCCATGCGCAGCACCGGATCGGCGAAGAACGCGTCCTCGGAGGCGACGATGAGGTCGCACACCCAGGCCAGCATCAGCCCACCGGCGATGCACGCGCCCTGCACCATGGCGATGGCCGGTTTCGGGATCTCCCGCCACCGCCGGCACATGCCCAGGTAGACCTCGATCTCCCGGGCGTAACGGCGGTCGGCGCCCTCCTTGCCGGTGTGGTCCCACCACATCGTCGCGCGCCGGGGGAACTCGGTGTCCGCGTCGCGTTCCGGGGTGCCGATGTCGTGCCCGGCCGAGAAGTGGTCGCCCGCCGCGGCCAGCACGATCACCCTGACCTCGTCGTCGTCCACGGCCCGGGTGAAGGCCGCGTCGAGGGCGTAGGTCATCGCCGAGTTCTGCGCGTTGCGGTAGCGCGGCCGGTTCATCGTCACCATGGCGAGCGCGCCCCGGCGCTCGTAGCGCACCTCGTCACCCATCGACCGCCTCCGCGCGGAGCAGGTATTTCAGGACTTTTCCCGAGGCGTTGTGCGGCAGGCCGTCCCGGAACTCGACCGAGCGGGGCACCTTGTAACCGGCCAGCCGGCCCCGGCAGAACTCGACGACCTCGGCCTCGGTCAGCGGGTGGTCCGGGCGGCGCACCACGTACGCCCGGCCGACCTCGCCGAGCCGCGGGTCGGTCACGCCGATCACCGCCGACTCGGCCACGCCGGGCAGCCGGGCCAGGGCGCGCTCCACCTCGGCCGGGTAGACGTTGAAGCCGCCGCAGATGTACATGTCCTTGAGCCGATCGGTGATGGTCAGGTAGCCGTTCTCATCGAGCCGCCCGATGTCGCCGGTGTGCAGCCACCCCTCGGCGTCGATCGCCGCGGCCGTGGCCGCGGGGTCGTCGAGGTAGCCGAGCATCGTGTTCGGCCCACGCAGCAGCACCTCGCCGCCGGGCTCCCCGATGCGCACCTCGAAGCCCGCCGCCGCCCGCCCGCAGGTCTCGGCCACGGTCCGGGCGTCGTCGCCGGGCCGGCACATCGTGGCCACGACGGCCTCGGTCAGCCCGTACGCCGTCAGCACCTCGGCGCCCAGCTCCTTGCGCATCCGCTCGACCAGCGCGGGTGGCACGGTCGCCGCCCCGGTCACCGCGAGGCGCAGGCTGGTCAGACCATCGAGCCGCGCGTCAGGATGGTCCATCAGGCTGCTGTAGAGGGTGGGCGGGCCGGGCAGCACGGTGATGCGCTCCTCGCGGATCAGCGCCATCGTGCGCGGCACGTCGAACACCGCCTGCGGCACGATCGCGGCCCCGCTGACCAGGCAGGCCAGGATGCCCGCCTTGAGGCCGAAGCTGTTGAAGAACGGGTTCACCACCAGATAGCGGTCGTCGGGGGTCAGGCCGGCTGTCCCGGCCCAGGCCGCGGCGACGGCAAGGGACTGCCGGTGCGCGCTCATCACGCCCTTGCTGCGCCCGGTCGTGCCCGAGGTGAACAGGATGTCGGCGACGTCGTCGGGCCGGACGGCCGCGGCCCGGGCGTCGGCCTCGCCGTCGGGAACGGCCTCGCCGCCGGCCAGGAAGTCGTCCCACCCCTCGGGGATCGTGACCACCAGGCGGGGGAGGGGGATGCCCTCCTCCTCGGCGGCGGCGCGCAACGCGGCGAGCCGGTCGGTGCCGAGGAACGGGCCGGTGACCACCAGGCCGCGGGCGCCGCCTCGGTGGATGACGTCGAGCGCCTCGACGCCGGTGAAGCGGGTGTTGACCGGGACGAGGGTGGCGCCCGCGTAGCTCGCGCCGAGCGCGGTCAGCACCCACGGCGCCGAATTCGGCGCCCAGAGCGCCAGGCGGTCGCCCGGGTCGATGCCGCCGGCGATGAGGGCGCGGGCCACACGGCGAACCTCAGCGAACAATCGATCCCAGCCCAGCCCTTCAAGCGCCGGTGCCGAGCCGAACTCGCGGGCCGCGCTCGCCAGTGCCGCCGGGATGGTGGCGATCACCGAGCCGGGCGGAGTCACCGGGTTGGGCGAGGTCACCGAGCCTCCCTGCGCGGACGAGGGGGATGGGCAGCCAAGCAAGTGCTTGGTAGGGTGAGCCTACGCGCGAGGCGGGAGGCGACGCCAGTGGACGATGACCGGGAGTTCCGGCGCGAGATCCGGGACTGGCTCGCCACGAACGTGACCGACGACCTGCGCGGTGCCGGCGGCGCCGGCCGGGAGAACGAGGCCTTCGAGCAGCGCTGGGATTTCGCGCGCCGGCTGGCCGCGGCCGGCTGGTCCACGCTGGCCTGGCCGGTCGAGCACGGCGGGCGGGGCGCGTCGCTGGCCCGGCAGGTCATCTTCCACGAGGAGTACGCGAGATCCGGCACCCCCGGCCGCGTCGACCACATCGGCATCACCATGGTCGGGCCCACCCTCATGGCGCTCGGCACCGAGGTGCAGCGGCAACGCTTCCTGCCCGGCATCGCCTCGGCCACCGAGCTGTGGTGCCAGGGCTATTCCGAGCCCGGCGCCGGCTCCGACCTCGCCGCCGTCACCACCCGGGCCCGCCTCGACGGCGACCAGTGGGTGCTCACCGGCCAGAAGGTGTGGACGTCGCTGGCGCACGTGGCCGACTGGTGCTTCGTGCTGGCCCGCACGGCGCCCATCCCCGAAGGCGGTTCCCGCCACAATGGTCTGTCCTATCTGCTCGTGCCGATGCGCCAGCCCGGCGTCACGGTCCGCCCGATCCGGCAGCTCACCGGCGACAGCGAGTTCAACGAGGTGTTCTTCGACGACGCCCGCACGGCGCGCGACCTCGTGGTGGGCGAGCCCGGGCAGGGCTGGCGGGTCGCGATGGCGACGCTCGGCTTCGAGCGCGGCGCGGCCACGGTCGGCCAGCAGGTCGGCTTCCAGCGCGACCTCGACGACCTGGTGGCGCTGGCCCGGCGCACGGGCGCGGTGACTGATCCGGCCGTGCGCGAGCGGCTGACCCGCGCCTGGATCGACCTGACCGTGCTGCGGGCGCACACCCTGCGCGTGCTGGACGCACCGCCCACGGCCGGCACCGCGTCGGTCATCAAACTGCTCTGGTCGCGCTGGCGGCAGGGGCTCGGCGAGCTCGCGATGACGGTGCTCGGCCCGCTCGGCGTGGCGGCCCCGCCCGGCGACCAGGAGGTCGAGCGGTGGCGGCGGCTGTTCCTGTTCAGCCGGGCCGACACGATCTACGGCGGCTCCAACGAGATCCAGCGCGGCATCCT
Organism: Paractinoplanes globisporus DSM 43857; assembly: GCF_000379645.1. GTDB lineage: Bacteria > Actinomycetota > Actinomycetes > Mycobacteriales > Micromonosporaceae > Actinoplanes > Actinoplanes globisporus. Next base: position 56,812 of record NZ_KB903299.1, on the reverse strand, counting down.
CGCCGAGCGAGTCCTTGGCCTGCCCCGCCAGGACCGCCGGTGACGGCTCTTCCGCACCCGCACCCGCAGCCGTCGTTGCCGCCGCCACCGTCGCCGTCGTCGCCGCACTCACAACCACAGCCGCCGTCGCCGCCGTCGCCGCCGCAGTCGTCGCCGCCACCGTCGCCGTCGCACCGATCGCCGCAGTCGTCGCCGTCGCACCCGCCGTCGTCGCCGCAGCCGTACCCGTCGCCGTCGCCGCCGCACCCGCAGCCGTCGTCGCCGCAGCGGCGGCCGGAGTTGGAGTCGGAGCCGCCGCGTCTGCGGCCGCCGGACGGGCATGGACTGCTCGACGGCAAGGTCGTGGTGGTCACCGCGGCGGCGGGCACCGGCATCGGATCGGCCATTGCCGAGCGCTGCCTGGTCGAGGGCGCTCGGGTGGTGCTCAGCGACAGCCACGAGCGACGTCTGGCCGAGGCTCGTGAACGGCTCACGGAGGCGTACGGGAAAAGGGTCTGTTCGTTTGTTTGTGATGTCACCGACGAGAGCGCCGTGCGTGCGCTGGTGGCGGGCGCCGCGGGCGAGTTCGGCCGGCTCGACGTCATGATCAACAACGCCGGGCTCGGCGGCAACCGGCCGGTCACCGAGATGGGCGACGACGAGTGGGCGCGGGTCCTCGACGTCACGCTGACCGGGACGTTCCGCTGCACGCGGGCGGCGCTCGGCCAGATGATCGCGCAGGGCGGCGGCGGTGCCGTGGTCAACAACGCCTCCGTGCTGGGCTGGCGCGCCCAGGCCGGGCAGGCGCACTACGCGGCGGCGAAGGCGGGCGTCATGGCGTTCACCCGCTGCGCGGCGCTTGACGTGGCGGCCCACGGCATCCGGGTCAACGCGGTGGCGCCCAGCCTCGCCGAACACCCGTTCCTGACCAAGGTGATCAGCGAACGGGAACTGGCCGATCTGGCCCGGCATGAGGCGTTCGGCCGGGCGGCGCGCCCGTGGGAGGTCGCGACGGTGGTGGCGTTCCTGGCCAGCGACTACGCCTCCTACCTGACCGGCGAGGTCATCTCGGTGAGCAGCCAGCGCGCCTAGACGCCGATCCATCCAAGACTGTAACGTGTTCTACCTCACAGGAGGTGGGTCATGCGACGGGTTACAGGTTCGATTCTCGTTGGTGTGGGCGTTCTCTGTGTCATCTCAGCCGGAGTTCTCGCATGGGTCATCGTGCCTATGCAGAAACAGGTTCCAACCGATATGAAGCCACCGGACGTGGTGGTCGTGGCGCCCAACGCGACCTTTGTGGCCACGCAGATCTCGGCGACCGGCGTGCAGGTGAGCGTGCAGCACGGCACGTTGGCGTCCACGACCGTGGTCACGCCCGATCCCAAGACTGCCGACAGTCTCACCGGCGACCTCGCCGGCAAGACACTGATCTGGGGTACCACCCAGACCACCGCCTGGGTCGAGACCAAGGCGGGTATCAGCCAGAACGACAGCAAGATCGCGCTCGACCAGAAGTCCGGCGCGGCGGTGCCGTGGAGCGGTCAGTGCTATCACGAGGCGCAGCTCGATCCGACGAAGGACACCGGTTGCACCCCGGGCAACATCAACTTCACGGGGCAGTTCTATCTCTTCCCGTTCGACACCGGGAAGAAGACCTATCAGTACTGGGATGGCACCCTGCGCTCGGCGCTGCCGATCGCGTACAAGGGCGAGGAAAAGGTCAGCGGTTTGGACACTTACCGCTTCGAGCAGGTAGTACCAAAGACGCCGCTGCCGGTGGACGCGCCGACGCTGGCCGGCATACTCGCCTTCCTGGCGCCCGGCGCGCGCGGCGGCACGATGACCTACGAGGCCTCTCGCACGCTCTGGGTCGAGCCGATGACCGGCGCGATCGTGGCCTATCAGGAGCGGCAGCACCGTGAGCTCGCGCCCGACACCGGGGCGCCGGTGGTCCTGCTCGACGCCACCTTCCAGTACGACCCGGCCACCGCCAAGGCCGTCACCGACGAGGCCAAGGACGGCCGCGACCAGATCCTGCTGCTGGGCCGCTACCTGCCGATCGGCCTGCTCGTGGTCGGGCTGGTGGGGATCGTGGCCGGCCTGCTGATGCTGCACCGCCGGACGGCGCCGCCGACGGCCACCCCCGCACCCGCGACCGTTCCGACGGCCGTGCCGGAGGCCGAGCAGCGGGGCTGAGCCGCAGGGCTGAGCTGCGGGGCTGAGCTGCGTGGCTGAGCCGAGCAGTTGGGCCTCGCCGCCCGGCCCGGGCCTCAGAGACGCTCGATGATGCCGGCGGTGGACATCGCGCCGCCGGCACACATGGTGACCAGCGCGGTGCGCCCGCCCGTGCGCTCCAGCTCATGCAACGCCGTGGTCAGCAGCCGCGCCCCGGTGCTGCCGACCGGATGCCCAAGGGCGATCGCCCCGCCGTTGACATTCACCCGGTCCGGGTCGGCCTGATGCACCGAGAGCCAGGAGAGCACCACGCTCGCGAACGCCTCGTTCACCTCGACCACGTCGATGTCTTCGATCTTCATCCCGGTGCGGGCCAGCACCCGGTCGGTGGCCGCGATCGGCCCGTCCAGGTGGTAGTACGGCTCGGCGCCGATCAGGCACTGGGCCAGAATGCGGGCGCGCGGGCGCAGACCGAGCGCCCGCGCCCGGTCGGCGTCCATGAGCAGGACCGCCGCGGCGCCGTCCGAGATCTGTGACGACGTCCCGGCCGTGTGCCGCCCGTCGGGCAGGACCGGCTTCAGCCCGGCCAGACCCTCCATCGTGGTCTCCCGCAGGCCCTGGTCCCGGTCCACGCCGGCGACCGGGACGACCTCCCGGTCGAAGCGGCCCTCCCGCCAGGCACGCGCCGCGTTGGCCTGCGAGCGCACCCCGAACCGGTCGAGGTCCTCGCGGGTCAGGCCGCGCCGGTCGGCGATCCGCTCGGCCGCCACATACTGATTGGGCAGGTCGATGTCCCAGGACAATGGGCGGGGGAGCCCCGCCTCGCCGAGGTTGGCCCGCAACGGCACCCGGCTCATCGACTCCACCCCGCAGGCGACGCCGGCCTCGATCGCGTCGGCCGCGATCAGCCCGGCCACGAGGTGGGCGGCGTGCTGGGCTGAGCCGCACTGCGCGTCGATGGTCACGCAGCCGGTCGCGTACGGGAGACCGGCGTGCAGCCACGCGGTGCGGGTGATGTTGTTGGACTGTTCGCCGCCCTGCGTCACGCAGCCGCCGATGGCCTGCTCGACGACGGCCGGGTCCACGCCGGACCGGTCGAGCAGCCCGCGCTGGGCCGCGCCGAGCAGCTCGGCGGGGTGCAGGCCGGACAGGTGGCCACCGCGGCGGCCGATCGGCGTGCGGACCGCGTCGACGATCACCGGAACGCCCACGGCACTCTCCATTCATAGAACGTGTTCTTATATCAAAGCATGGAGGGCATACCGCTGGAGGCGTGTGCGTGCTTGAATCGGTAGAACCTGTTTCTGTGTAGGAGGAGCCGTGGCCGAGCCCCGTATCCCCACCGGTTTTGACTTCACCGACCCGGAGATCCTTGTTCACGGCATCCCGCACGCGGAGTTCGCCGAGATGCGGCGCAACGCCCCGGTCTGGTGGATCCCCCAGGAGCGCGGGAGCGCCGGCTTCGACGACGACGGGTACTGGGCGGTCACCCGGCACGCCGACGTGATGGCCGTGTCCCGCGACAGCGAGACGTACTCCAGCTGGGAGAACACGGCGATCGTCCGCTTCCAGCCCGACATGCCGCGAGAGCGCATCGAGATGCAGCGGTACGTGCTGCTCAACATGGACCCGCCGCAGCACACCCAGCAGCGCTCGATCGTGTCCCGAGGCTTCACCCCGCGGGCGATCAACAGCCTGCGCGCGGCGCTGACCGCCCGCGCCGAGCGGATCCTCAACGAGGCCGGCGGCGACGGCGGCGACTTCGTCACCCAGATCGCCTGCGAGCTGCCCCTGCAGGCCATCGCCGAGCTGCTCGGCGTGCCGCAGGAGGACCGCCGCGACATCTTCGAATGGTCGAACGCGATGGTCGGCGCCGACGACCCGGAGTACAAGGCCGCCGACGACCCGCTCCAGCCCGCCATGGAGCTGCTCGGCTACGCCATGAAGATGGCCGAGGAGCGGCAGGCCTGCCCCCGCGACGACATCGTGAGCACGCTCGTGCAGGCCGAGATCGGCGGGGAGCACCTGTCCTCCGACGAGTTCGGGTTCTTCGTGCTCGTGCTGGCCGTGGCCGGCAACGAGACCACCCGCAACGCCATCTCGCACGGGATGCTGGCCATGCTCGAGCACCCCGACCAGTGGGCGGCGTTCAAGGCGAACCGCCCGCGCACCGCGGTCGACGAGATCGTCCGCTGGGGCACCCCGGTGAACGTCTTCCAGCGCACCGCGACCCGCGACACCGAGCTCGGCGGCCAGCAGATCCGCAAGGGCCAGCGCGTCGCCATCTTCTACGGCTCGGCGAACTTCGACGAGGAGGTCTTCGACCACCCGGAGCGGTTCGACATCACCCGCAGCCCCAACCCGCACCTCGGGTTCGGCGGCAGCGGCGCGCACTTCTGCCTCGGCGCCAACCTGGCCCGGCTGGAGATCGACCTGATCTTCAACGCGATCGCCGACCTCATGCCGGAGATCAGCCTGGCCGGCCCGCCCGAGCGTCTCCGCTCCGGCTGGCTCAACAGCATCAAGCATCTGCCGGTGCGGTACCGCTGAGCTATCGGGGTTCGGCCGCGACAACCCACATCGAGAAAAACTGCGATCCCCCGCCGTACGCGTGCCCGAGCGCCACCCGCGCGCCGGGCACCTGGTGATCGCCGGCCCGGCCCATCACCTGCATGGCCGCCTCGGCGAACCGCAGCATGCCGGACGCGCCGATCGGGTTGGAGCAGAGCACGCCGCCGGACGGGTTGACCGGAAGCTTTCCGCCGATCCGGGTCTCGCCCGACTCGGTGAGCTTCCAGCCGTGCCCGGCCTCGGTGAAGCCCAGGTTCTCCAGCCACATCGGCTCGAACCACGAGAACGGCACATAGATCTCGGCGGCGTCGACCTCCTCGAGCGGGTCGGTGATGCCGGCCGCCTTCCACAGCGCCTGGGCGGCCTCGGCGCCGGCCCTCGGGTTCACGTGGTCCTTTCCGGCAAAAAACGTCGGTTCCGTACGCATGGCGGTCGCGCGGATCCACGCCACCGGCCGCTCGCTCGCCTCGGCCGCGCTCTCGTCGCCGATCACGACCGCGCACGCGCCGTCGGACGAGGGGCACGTCTCGTCGTACCGGATGGGGTCCCAGAGCATCGGTGAGGCCTGCACCGACTCGAGGGTGATGCCGGGCTGCCGTAGATGGGCGTAGGGGTTGAGCGCCCCGTTGCGGCGGTCCTTGACCGCCACCAGCGAGCCGATGTGCCCGGGGGCGTGCGAGCGCCGGATGTACGACCGGATGTGCGGCGCGAAGTAGCCGCCGGCGCCCGCCCCGATCGGCGCGGTGAACGGCGGCTGGATCGACAGCGCCCACATGGCGTTGGACTCCGACTGCTTCTCGAACGCCACCGCGAGCACCCGCCGGTGTACGCCGGCCCGGATCAGCGTGGTCGCCACGTTCGCGGTCGCGCCGCCGACCGAGCCGGCCGTGTGCACCCGCAGCAGTGGCCGGCCGCTCGCGCCCAGCGCGTCGGCGAGGAACAGCTCGGGCATCATCACGCCCTCGAACAGGTCGGGCGCCTTGCCCAGCACCACCGCGTCGATCTCCGGCCAGTCCACGCCCGCGTCGGCCAGAGCCCGGTCGATCGCCTCCCGGCACAGCCCGGCCATCGACACGTCGGTGCGGCGCGTCCGGTGGTGCGTCTGCCCGGTGCCCAGCACGGCCGCCCTTCTCACGACTCCGCCTCCAGTACGCAGATGAGGTTCTGTTGCAGGGCCGGTCCGCTCGTGGCGTGCCCGGCCGCCTTCCGCACCTCGCCGGACATCACCCGCTCGGCCGCGGCGCCGATGCGGGCCAGGCCGGCCGAGAACATCGGGTTGCCGGTCAGGGCGCCGCCGGACGGGCTGATCCGGACCCGCTCGCCCAGCCCGAGCGCCGTCCGCAGCAACAGCTCCTGGTGGGTGAACGGGGCGTGCAGCTCGATCAGGTCGAGGTCGTCGGGCAGGCCCGCCGCCTCGGCCGCGGCGGTCGCCGACGGGACCGTGGTGAGGTCGCGCTCGCCCAGCGCCTGCGGGTCGATCCGGTGGGCCACGCCGGTGATCCAGGCCGGTCGCTCGCGCAGCTCGCGGGCGCGGTCGCCGGCCGCCAGCACCAGCGCGGCGGCGCCGTCCGAGACGGGCGCGCAGTCGTGCCGTCGCAGCGGGTCGGCGATGTACGGCTCGGCGAGCAGTTCGTCGATCTCCGCCGCGCCGGACACCTGGGCGTACGGATTGGTGGCGGCGTCGGCCCGGCTGCGCGCGGCCACCTCGGCCATGGCGCGCTCGGTGACGAGGCCCGCGTCGAGGGCGAAGCGGGCCTGCAGCGCGGCGATGCTCACCGAGTCCGGCCACAGCGGCGCGGTCACGTACGGGTCGAGCTGCAGCGCCAGCACCCGGCGCAACTGCCCGGCCGAGGACTTGCCGAAGCCGTACACCAGCGCGGTCTCCGCCTCGCCGGCCAGGATCTTCACGTACGCCTCGTAGAACGCCCACGCGGCGTCCATCTCCACGTGCGACTCGCAGATCGGCGGGAACGCCCCGATCGCGTCGACGGCGTTGACGAACGAGAACGCCCGGCCGGCCAGGTAGTCGGACGAGCCGGAGCACCAGAACCCGACCTCACGCCGGTCGAGGCCGGCTGCCTCCAGGGCCTGCCGGAAGACCGGTACGAGGGTCTCGACCCCGCTGGTGGTGCCGGCCGAGGGCCGGTTCGGGGCCTGGGCGAAGCCGACGACGGCGACGGTCTGATCCATCACAGGTGGTCCTCGTAGGACTCGTAGGGCGCGTCCGGCTCGTCGAGCGGCCGGAAGTGGGCGATGTTCTCGGGCGTGTAGGTCCAGGTCTCGCGATCGCGCCAGACCGCGGCCACCCGCATGCCCATCCGCACCTGGTCGGCGGGCAGGCCGAGGATGAGGTGGGGGATCGGGATGTCGGCGCCATCAAGCAAGATCTGGGCCACGACGTACGGGGGTTCGAGGCGCTGCCCGGCGAAGGGGACGTTGACCACGCAGAACGTGGTGACCGTGCCGTGATCGCGGACCGTCACCTCCTCCTCGGTCGGGACGCCGTCGGCCGGGCAGACCCGCGGTGGGACGTAGACCTTGCGGCAGACCGGGCAGCGCTGCCCCAGCAGCCGGCCCTCGGCCAGCGCCCGCAGATAGCGGCTCTCCTCGTCGGAGGTGGTGTGCGTGTAGGCGAGCCGGATCGGCGCCGTCATGATCGTGACCGGATCCCCGCCGATCTCCTGTTCCGGGGCCTGCCCCACGCCCGGTTCGAAACACTCGATGTCGCGGATGTTCCCGGTTCTCTCGGCGGCCCAGCGGATCCGGACGCGCATGCCCGTACGCATCCGGTCGCGGGAGCCCGCGTCGACGGCGTGCAGCAGGGCGGTGTCGGCGCCGTCGAGCCGGATCAGCGCCCAGCCGAACGGCCGGTCGAGCGGCTGCCCGTCGAGCGGCCGGTCGGTCCACGTCCAGCCGGCCACGGTGCCGGTGGGCTGGACGTCGACGAGCTCGGTCACCGGGGCGTGGGTGGCGGGGTCGTACTCCAGCGGGGGCACGTGGATGCGGCCGTCCGCGGTCCGGCTGCCCAGCACCCGGCGGTCGCGCAGGCCGGTCATGAACCGGCCCAGGACCGGGCCGAGCGAGCGGGTGTAGTCGAAGCCGATCACCAGCGGGGCGGAGAGCGCGGTGTACACGCCCGCCAGTGAAACACGTTCTAAGTTGGCGAATCAAGAGCCCGACCCTGTGCCATCTAGCCAACTGAAACGCGTTATAGGGAGCCGATCGGCCCGCGAGCCTTCAGTGACCGTGGAACTGGGGTGCGCGCTTCTCGATGAACGCTCGCGGGCCTTCCTTCGCGTCGTCGCTGCGGAACACCGCCGTGCCGATCCGGGACTCCACGGCGAAAGCCTCGTCCTCGGCCATACCTTCGGTTTCCCTGATCGTACGAAGGATTGCCTGTATGGCCACCGGACCGTTCGCGGCGATCAGGCCGGCCAGCTCGAGGGCCTTGGCGAGCGCCTGGCCGTCCGGCACGACGTGGCCGATGAGGCCGGCGTCCCGGGCCTCGGCGGCGCTCAGCTGACGGCCGGTCAGCAGCATCTCGGCCGCGATCGTGTACGGGATCTGGCGCACCAGCCGCACCGCCGACCCGCCGAGCGGGAACAGGCCCCAGCGCGCCTCCGACACCGCGAAGCGGGCGCTCTCCGCGGCGACGCGTACGTCCGTGGCCTGAAGAATTTCGGTTCCGCCGGCGACCGCGGGGCCCTCGACGGCGGCCACCAGCGGCTTGGTCAGCCGGCGGCCCTTGAGCAACGCGTCGATGCGGGACAGGTCGGCGCCGTTGAAGCTGTCGCCCGGATGCGATTGGGTCATCGCCCGCAGGTCGGCGCCCGCGCAGAACGCGCCGCCCGCGCCGGTGAGCACGCAGACCCGGATCTCCGGATCGGCGTCGACCCGGTCCCACGCGTCGCGCATGATGGCCATCATCTCGGCGGAGAGCGCGTTGCGGACCTGCGGCCGGTTCATCGTGACGATGAGGATCGGCCCGCGTTGCTCGACGAGGGCGTGCGGCTCCGGCTCCACGGTGCCTCCTGGGGGCATGCCCGCGGCCTCCCCGGGGCTTGTCACGAACAATAACAGGTTCTACTTTCTGTGGATGGCGGCAAATATCGCAGACCTGTTCGAGCACGCGGTCGATGCCTTCGGCGACCGGACCGCGGTGTGCTTCGGCGAGCAGACGATCGGCTATGCCGAGCTCGAGGAGCGCGCCAATCGCCTCGCGCACTTCCTGCAAGATCACGGGGTGCGCCCGGGCGACCATGTCGGGCTCTACGCCGGCAACTCGATCGAGGCCGTGGTGGCGATGATCGCCGTCTACAAGCTGCGGGCCGCGGTCGTCAACATCAACTACCGCTACGTCGAGAACGAGTTGCAATTTCTCTTCGCGGACGCCGAACTGGCGGCCCTGATCCACGACCGCCGCTTCGGGCCCCGGGTCGCGGCCGTGGCCCCCGATCTGCGGACCGCGGTCGCCCTCCCGGACGGCTCCTCCGAAGTCATCGGCGGCTACTCCTATGCGGACGCGCTGGCCGCCGGGGACCCGGTCCGGGATTTCGGCGAGCGTTCCCCGGACGACATCTACCTGCTCTACACCGGCGGCACGACCGGTTACCCGAAGGGCGTGCTCTGGCGGCACGAGGACGTGTGGCGGACGCTCGGCGGCGGCGTCGACTTCATGACCGGCGTCCCGCTCGAGGACGAGTGGCAGCAGTCGCGGCGCGGCCTGGGCACGGACGGGATGGTGCGGCTCTGCCTCGCCCCGCTGATCCACGGCAACGCGCAGTGGGCCGCGCTCATGGCGCTGTTCGCCGGCGACACGGTGGTCATGCTGCCGCACTTCGACCCGGACGAGGTCTGGCGCACCATCGACCGGCGCCGGGTCAACGTCGTCGTCCTGATCGGCGATGCCATGGCCCGCCCCATCATCGAGGCGTACGCGAAGGGAGGTTATGACGGCTCCTCGGTCGGTGCGGTCTCCTCCAGCGGTGCGCTGTTCTCCCCGGTGGTCAAACGGCAATACCTCGAACTGCTGCCGAATATTCTGGTGACCGACGCGATCGGCGCCTCCGAGACCGGCTTCACCGGCCTGGGCGTGGTCGCGGACGTGCCCGGCGGCGCCGTCGAGGACCCGCGCGTCATGCCCGGCCCGACCACGGTGGTGCTCGGCGACGACGGCCACCCGGTGGCGCCCGGGGTTGTGGGGCGGCTGGCCAAGAGCGGCTACCTTCCGCTCGGCTACTACAAGGACCCGGTCAAAACCGCCGAGCTGCTGACCGAGGTGGACGGCGTGCGCTACGCGCTGCCCGGCGACCTGGCCCGGCTCGAGGAGGACGGCACCATCACCCTGCTCGGCCGGGGCAGCACGTGCGTGAACACCGGCGGCGAGAAGGTCTTCCCCGAGGAGGTCGAGGGCGCGCTCAAGACCCACCCCGACGTCTTCGACGCGCTGGTCATCGGCGTACCCGACGAAAGGCTCGGACAACGGGTGGCGGCGCTGATCCAGCCGCGCCCGGGTGCCTCGCTCGACCTCGTCGCGGTCGAGGAGCACCTGCGGGAACAGATCGCGGGTTACAAGGTGCCCCGCGCGATCTGGCTGGTCGACGAGATATCACGCACCATCAGCGGCAAGGCCGACTACCGCTGGGCACACCAGCATGCCACCTCGCATCCGGCAGCGTCCCGTTCCCAGGAGGTCAACCATGCGGACTGAGCTGTGCGAGCGGCTCGGCATCGAGCACCCGATCGTCGGCTTCAGCCCCTCCGAGCACGTGGTCGCGGCGCTCAGCCGGGCCGGCGGTTTCGGGGTGCTCGGCTGCGTGCGCTTCAACGAGGCGGACGAGCTGGAGGAGGTGCTCACCTGGCTCGACGCGAACACCGGCGGCCGGCCGTACGGCGTGGATGTGGTGATGCCCAGCCACTCGCCCACCGAGGGCGCGCCGACCGACCTGGACAAGCTGATTCCGGCCGGGCACCGCGACTTCGTCGAGCGCACGCTGCTGCGCCTCGGCGTGCCCCCGCTCGGCGTCGACGCGTCCCGCCGCGAGGGGGTGCTCGGGTGGCTGCACTCGGTGGCCCGCTCGCACGTCGAGGTGGCGCTGAACCATCCGGTGCGGCTGATCGCCAACGCGCTCGGCCCGCCCCCGCCGGACGTTATCGCCCAGGCCCACGCGCACGGCCTGCTGGTGGCCGCGCTGGCCGGCCGGGCCGACCATGCCCGCAGCCACGTGACCAGCGGGGTCGATCTGGTAGTGGCGCAGGGCTACGAGGCCGGCGGCCACACCGGCGAGATCGCCAGCATGGTGCTCGTGCCGGAGGTGGTCGACGCGGTGGGGGAATCGGTCCCGGTGTTGGCCGCCGGCGGCATCGGCAGCGGCCGGCAGATCGCCGCGGCGCTCGCGCTCGGCGCGCGCGGGGTCTGGATGGGCTCGGTCTGGCTCGGCACGGCCGAGTATCAGACCCCGCCCGCCCTGCGCGAGGCGCTGCTGAAGGCCGGCTCCAGCGACACGGTCCGCAGCCGCATCTACTCCGGGAAGCCGGCCCGCCTGCTGCGCAACCGCTGGACCGACGCCTGGTCCGAGGCCGAGGCGCCGGCCCCGCTGCCGATGCCGCTGCAGAACTTGCTGGTCTCGGAGGCACACACCCGCCTCATGGAGTCAGGCGATCCGACCGTCGTACCAATGCCGGTCGGCCAGATCGTCGGCCGGATGAACGAGGTGCGCCCGGTCGCCGACGTCCTCGCCGACCTGGTCGCCGAGGCCGACGAGACCCTGACCCGGCTGGGCAAGCTCGTGTGAGCCCGTTCGGGCCGTGCCCTCGCTGGCGGTCAGGGCGGTTCGCAGTTGTTCGTGTGTCGGAGTCAATCGGCGCCGGCCGGCTGCTAGTGCGGCCAGGCCCATCACGGGCGGCTCTAGGTTCCGAGGGCGGTGAATCGGGCGGTCAGATCGTCTATCCATTGCGCCGGCGTCCGATGGTCCGGTAGTGCAACGCCGGCCTCGGCCCGCCACAGCGCGTCACCCAGAACGGTGCGCAGGTGCCAAGCCATGATCCGGTCCACATCCAACGTGGTGCCGGACATCCGCTCGTACGCGGCCACCGTCGCGGTGAACAACTCGATGCCGCAATCTCCGGGCAGGCATCGCAGGCCGAACTCGGGTTCGCCGGTGCCGGCTGTCTCCCAGTCGATGACCAGGCGCAGCCGCAACGACTTCCGATCCCAGAGGTGGTTGTCGCCGTGGAAGTCGCCGTGCACCAGAACCGTCCGGCCCGGCGCCGCGAGCACCCGGTCGGTCCAGTCGCACCAGGACAACACCCGGTCCCGCTGGTCTGGTCTGATCATTGGTCCGAATCCGGCCCGCAGGGTGGCCGTCGAGGCCGGCGCCATCGGCTCGGGCAGCGGGCCCATCTCCTCGGACACCGTCTTCAGCACCTGAGAGTCGTGCAGATCTGCCAGGACCGTGGCCAGATCACTCGCAATGGTCTGCCTGTCAGCGGGCGCGACCATATGCCGTATGTCGAAGAACGGCACGGCGGCCACTCGTCGCGTGATCAGCATCGCTGGATCGCGCGACACCGCCACGACGATCGGCAGCGGCAACCGTGGTGCGGCCGCCCGCAGTGCCGCCATCAGCCGGACTTGATGGCAGATCCGCAGCGCGGGCGGCTCAGCCCAGGCAAACTTCACCACGAACCGGCCGTCGACGACGGCGCTGGCCGCGCACCACTGCGGATCGTCGCTCGGCTCCAGCCCTCGTGGCACGATCGTGCCGTCAGCCAGATCCGGCGAGACCGTCCGCAGCCCAGCCCGCAACGCCTCCACCGTCGGCTCGCTCAGCCAGGTCAACGCCATCCGGTCAGCATGAACGATCCATCCGACCATTCGCCGACGGACCTAGGTCGGTTAGGGCCTGTCCTGCCGATCACGTGGTAGCGAGGCGAGGGTCAGGCGCCACCTGGGCCACGCCGCAGCCTCGCGTGATCGGGCAGGACAGGCCCTAGGCGGCCGTGCGGCCAGCACGGAGTTCCATGGCCCCGCCCGGCCGGCGCGGCCACCAGCAGGCCGTGCGCGTGGGCCTGGGCGATCACGTCCAGCGGAGGCGGGCCCAGTTCGGCGAAGAGCGCGACAGCGGCTGCGCGATCCTCGACGCTGGTGTGGTCCGACCGTTTGACCGTCATCCCGCCTAACTCTTCCGCAAGCACCCGACCCCGGTGGCGTGCAGGCAGGCGACGAAGGGCTTGATGTCGCCCAGGCTGAACCGCGGCCGTGAGCAGCGCCCGTGCCGGCGCCGGAACTGGACGGACGAGGGTCGCCGCCGCGGGGACGCCGGAGGCCAGAGTGGGCACCGCGTCACAGGCCCAGCACTGGCCTGCATTCCGCGACGCCGGACAGCGTGATGTCGGCGCGTCGGCGCCTCTCCCAGTCGGCTCGGGTCAGCCGCCAGCGCTGCAGCTCGGCCGGCTCGCTGCGGCGGGTGGCCCAGTCCGTGCCGTTGCGGGAGTAGCCGAGGGCCTCGGACACCCGGTTCGAGGCGTGGTTGTCGGTGAAGGCGTCGCTGCCGGCCTCGCGGGCGCCGAAGCCCTCGAAGGCCAGGTGGAGGATCGCCGCCCGCGCTTCCTTGCCCAGCCCGCGGCCTCGGGCGGCGGGCGCCAGCCACGAGAACGAGGTCACGGTGCCGATCGCGGCGAAGTCGCGGGCGATCAGGTCCTGCATGCCGACCGGCTCGCCGTCGTCGCAGATCACGAAGTAGAGGCGCCAGAACTCGGCGCTGACCCGCGCCCGGCCGGCCCAGACGGCGCGCATCCAGCGCCATTCCCGGGCCGGGCTGTCGTCGTAGAGCGACATCGGATCGTCGAACGGCAGCGGCTCGCCGGCCGGGACCACGCCGGCCCGGACCACCGGCACCAGCCGCTCCAGCAGCTCGTCGGTGGCGGCGGCGAGCGTCAGCCGCGGCGTACGAACGGCCAGGTTCAGAAGGGGGTAACTGGACGGCACCGGGGCACCGTACCCCCGCCGCATCACCCGGCGAAGGCGGCGTCCACGTCGGCGGCGGTCAGGCCGAAATCGGCGAGGTCGTAGCGGTGCGCCGGGCGGCGGGGCTCGGCCTGCAGCGAGGTCATGGCGGCCCGTGCCCCCGGCGTCAGCGGCGTGTCCAGACGGTCATATATGTAGGCCATCGTGCCGATCGGATCCGTTACGAAAGCGTCGTAGTCGACGTCGATGAAACGCGAGGGGTCGTGCCGCGAACGGTCGGAAGCGAAGCGCCGCAGGCCCCGCGACCACAGCTCCAGCTGCGCCCGGCCCAGCACTTTGCCGCGGAACAGCTCCGACCAGCCGTCCGAGGCGCGCGCGTTGAGGCTGCACACCGAGGCGATCGCCACCCGCGGCGCGCGATGGGTCTGGATGATGACCGCGTCGGGGTACGCGGCGAGCAGCGCGTCCAGCGCGAACAGGTGGCTCGGGTTCTTCAGCACCCAGCGGCGATCCCGATTGGTCAAACCAATCAGCTGCAGGTTGCGCCGGTGGCGCCGGTAGGCGGAAGTCCAGTCCTGCCCGCTCAGCCACCGCGAGTAGCTCGGGATGTGGGCCAGGCACTCGAAGGACACCGAGGTCATCGACTGCACCAGCAGCCGCCAGCACTCCTCGACCTGGTCGGCCCCGGTGTAGTGCATGCCCATGAACTCCGGGTCGGACTCGTGGTGCTGCTCGTATCCGGCCTGCAGCGCCGCGAAAATCGGGTTCGACTCCCACGTGTCGCGGGGCGGGCGCGGCTGCGGCACCTCGGTGAGCCACAGCTCGAGGCCCTGGTGCGCGGGATCGCGGGTCAGCAGCCGGTGCAGCGCGGTGGTGCCGGTGCGCGGCAGGCCGGTCAGGAAGACCGGGCGAGTTATCGGCACGCCGGTGTGCTCCGGGAACTGTTTCCACGCCGCTTCGCTCAGGAGCCTCGACACCAGCGCCGCGCGCAACAGCCCGCGGGTCATCTTGCTGCCCGCCGGGGTCAGGCTTGCCTCTTTCCCGTACGCGGAGAGCAGCGCGACCATCCCGTCGCGGTAGGAATCGTCGCCGAAGTCGTCGAGTCCGGTCAGCCGGGTCGCGGAGGCGTGCAGGTCCTCGACGGTGCCGACGTCCGTGCGAACGGTCTGCATATTGGTCCGCCCTCGGTCGCTCAGTGGTGGAACTCGCCGCAGTTGACGTCGAGGCACTGCCCGGTGATGCCGCGGGCCAGATCGGAGACGAGGAACAGCACGGCGTCGGCGACCTCGTCCGGCTCGGGCAGCCGGCGCAGGTCGGTGGTGGCCGCCACCTCGTCGTAGATCTGCTGGGCCGGTACCCCGCGCTGTTCGGCCTGATGGTCGAACCACCAGCGCAGGCTGTCGGCCCAGATCCAGCCGGGCGCGACCGAGTTGACCCGTACGCCCTTCGGGCCGAGCTCGCCGGCCAGGTTCTGCGCGACCGCGAGCAGCCCGGCCTTGGCCAGCTTGTACGGCCCGAACGGGCGCCGCGAGTGCCGCAGCACCGCCGAGTTCACCATGACGACCGCGCCGCCGGACTCGATCAGCGCCGGGGTCAGCAGCCGGGTCAGGCGCAGCGCCGCGAGCACGTTGACCTCGAAGTTCTCCCGCAGGTCGTCGAACTCGACCTTGCCGAGGCTGCGCATGGGCGGCATCGCGAACGCGTTGTTCACCAGCGCGTCGACCCGGCCGAACTCGTCGACCGCGCGCCGCACCAGGGCCGCGCTCGCGTCGTCGTCGGTGAGGTCGGTCGGCACCACCAGCGCTCGCCGCCCGGCCGCCTCCACCTTCCCGGCCACCTCGGACAGGTACGGCTCGGTGCG
Source organism: Paractinoplanes globisporus DSM 43857 (assembly GCF_000379645.1). Taxonomy (GTDB): domain Bacteria; phylum Actinomycetota; class Actinomycetes; order Mycobacteriales; family Micromonosporaceae; genus Actinoplanes; species Actinoplanes globisporus. The sequence continues at coordinate 41,255 of NZ_KB903299.1, read as the reverse complement.
GGCGGCGAGCACCACGTCGGCGCCGGACTGGGCGGCGCGCACGGCGACGGCCTGGCCCAGCCCGGGGCCGACCCCGGCGACCAGCACGACCTTCTCGGCGAGCAGCACGACTCAGCCCAGCATCCGGGCCGCGGTGCCGGCCTGCCGGGCGGCGATCCGCTCGCTCCACTGCGAATGGTCGATCCTTTCGTGGTACGGCAGCTGCTTGGGCAGGTCGTCGACGGCGACCACCTCGACCCGCGGGCCGTCCGCATCGGTCAGCGGGCGGGACAGCCGCTGCCACCGCAGTTGCACGTAGCCGCGGTCGTGGCCGGTGCGCTCGATCCAGTTCGCCACGCCCGGATCGCGCTCGCTGATCACGTACCGGATCATGCCGTCGGGGTCGATCCGGGCCTGCGGCACGGTGAGGCTGGTCTGATGGTTCATGTAATCCAGCGAGACGTACCACATGCTGCCGAGCTGAAGGCCCTGGTAGGGCGCGTCGGAGACCGGGACGGTGACCACCATCGCCTGGTCGTCGGCGAGCTCGTAGTGGCCGGCCGAGGAGTACTGAGTGGCCAGCCCGCCGGGGGTGAGCCGGGGCGGTGTCAGCGTGTTCACCGGCAGATTCAGGTAGAACCTTTCGGCGAACGCCAGAAACGTGCGGATCCGGCCGACGAGCATCTTGCCGGCCACCGCGTACCGCCGGGCGAGGATGTCCATCGTGAGCGGCGGCGGCGCGGCACCCGCCCGATCGGCGCGGTGGATGCGCAGCGTGCCGGGTCGCTCGGTGGCCCAGTCGCTGAAGACCTCGCGCACCACGAGCATGGCCGAGCCCGGGGCGAGCGGGAACGCGTTGCGCCCGGACAGGCCCGTCCCGAACCGGATCTCGAAGCCGCCGTCCGCATCGATGTCGATCTCGCGGTCGTCGAACGCGGCGAGGCTGCCCGGCACGTTGACCGGGGAGTAGGAGCCGTCGAGGATCTGGAAGCTCAGGTCGGCGGTCGTCCCGCGGCGCCCGGTCACCACATACTCGGCGTCGTCGCGCAGCCACGCGTGGAAGTAAAGCGTGTCCGGATTATCGAGACCCATTTTCGTGTACGGCCCGGTGGAGCGCACGAAGTAGGGAAAGTCGCGTTCGTAGGCCCAGGCCATCTGGATCGATGCCCGGATGCCGCCGGCCAGGTAGTCGTGGCCCTCGATCAGGTCCTGCTCGCCGCGGATGTGGGGGGCCTCGGCGACGACGCGCTCGGCTTCCGCGATGGCGTCGGCGAACGGCTGAGTAAGCACGGTTCATGCTAGAACGCGTTCTAACTTGTGGTCAACGAACGGTCGGACGCGCCTTGACCGCAGATAGAACGTGTTCCACTCTAGAGCGATGCGGGCTTTCCGTATGACCGACTGGGGTTCAGTCCCTTCGCACGCCGAGGTGCCCGAGCCGGTGCCCGGGCCCGGGCAGGTGCTGGTTCGCGTCGCCGGCTGCGGGCTGTGCCGGTCCGACCTCACGATGCGCCAGATGCCGCGGGCGGTGGGCGAGCGGCTCGGGTGGCGGATGCCGTTCACGCTCGGCCACGAGACCGCGGGCTGGGTCGCCGCGCCCGCCGCCGATCTGGCCGAGGGCACCGCGGTGGCGCTGGCCGCCACCGCCTCCTGCGGCAGGTGCTGGTTCTGCGTGCGCGGCCTGGAGAGCGGCTGCCCGCACGGGCTGACCGGCCGCGGCTACGGGCGGGACGGCGGCCTGGCCGAGTTCGTGCTCGCCGACCGGCGGGGCGTGCTGCCGCTGGGCGGTCTCGACCCGCGGCACGCCGGGCCGCTCACCGACGCGGGCGCCACGGCCTATCACGCGGTCCGCCGGGCAGTGCCCCGCGTGGTCCCCGGTGGCACCGCGGTCGTGGTCGGCGCGGGCGGGCTCGGCGCGTTCGCGGTGCAGTTCCTGCGGGTGCTGACCGCCGCCCGGGTGCTCGCCGTCGACCCCGACCCGGCCCGGCGCGCGTACGCGGAAGAGGCCGGCGCCCACGAGACGCTGCCCGGCGTGGATCGCCTCCGCCGGATCGGCGCCGACGCCGTGCTCGACTTCGTCGGCACCGACGAGACCATCGCGGCCGGGATCGCCGCGGTCCGGCCGGGCGGCGCCTACGGCCTCATCGGGTCGGCGGGCGGGCGGCTCGATCGGCCCTGGTTCGGCACGCTGCCCCGCGACGGCGAGGTCTACACCTTCCAGGGCTCGGCCATCGCCGACGCGCAGGAGGTTATCGCCCTGGCCGGGGCGGGTCTGATCCGCAACCAGGTGGAGGAGTTCGCCTTCGAGAAGACCGAGGAGGCGTACGACCGGCTCGCCTCCGGAACGCTCACCGGACGCGCCGTCGTACTGCTGCAATAGGTCCGATCATTTGATCTGTTGCGGATGAGGCGTCCCCGGCCGGACCGTAGCAATGATGGCGGGATGACGGTGGCGACCCCGGCCCCGGCGATCGGCCGGCGGCAGATGAACCTGGTCTTCGTCACGGTGTTGCTCGGCATCCTGTTGTCGGCGCTGGACCAGACGATCGTCTCCACGGCGCTGCCGACGATCGTCGGCGACCTGGGCGGCGCGAGCCACCTGTCCTGGGTGGTGTCGTCGTATCTGCTCGCCGACACCGTGGCGACTGTGCTCGCCGGCAAGTTCGGCGACCTGTTCAGCCGCAAGCTCGTCTTCCAGATCTCGGCCGGCCTGTTCGTCGGCGCGTCCGCGGCCTGCGGGTTTGCCGGAAGTATGACCTGGTTGATCGCCTGGCGGGCCGTTCAGGGCGTGGGTGCCGGCGGCCTCGCGGTGACCGCGACCGCGCTGATCGCCGACGTCATTCCGCTGCGCGAGCGCGGCAAGTACCAGGGCGCGCTCGGCGCGGTGTTCGGTGTGACCACGGTCCTCGGGCCGCTGGCCGGCGGTCTGTTCACCGACCACCTGTCCTGGCGCTGGGCGTTCTACATCAACCTGCCGCTCGGTCTGGCCGTGATCGCGCTGGCGAGCGCGACGCTGCCGCGCCGCCGCGCCGAGGGCCGGGTACGCATCGACTACCTCGGCATCCTGCTGGTGTCGCTCGGCACAGCGGGCCTGACCCTGGCCCTGAGCTGGGGCGGCACCCAGTACCCGTGGGGATCGGGCACGATCATCGGCCTGTTCGCCGGGTCGGTGGTGGCGCTTGCGCTGTTCGTGCTGGCCGAGTCGCGCGCCGAGGACCCGATCCTGCCGCTGCGCCTGTTCCGCCGGTCCGTCTTCACGATCAGCGTCATCCTGGCGTTCATCGTCGGGTTCGCGATGCTGGGCGCGATGACGTTCCTGCCCACCTACCTGCAGTACGTCAAGGGCGTGTCGGCCACCGACTCCGGCGTACGCACGCTGCCTTTGGTCATGGGTTTGCTTGTCACCTCGATCGGCTCCGGCGTCGTGGTCAGTCGCACTGGCCGTTATAAGGTCTTTCCGATTGTCGGCACGCTGGTCATGGCGCTCGGGCTGTACCTGCTGTCGCGACTCGACGCCGGCACCGGGACCCTGATCACGTCGCTGGACATGCTCGTGCTCGGGGCCGGCATCGGCCTCTGCATGCAGGTTCTGACCATCATCGTGCAGAACACCGCGGACTTCCGAGACCTCGGCGTCGCGACCTCCGCCGTGACCTTCTTCCGCACGCTGGGCAGCTCATTCGGCGTCGCGATCTTCGGCACGATCTACTCGAACGCGCTCGGCACCCGGCTGGCCGCGGCCTTCGCGGAGACCGGCGGGCTGACCCCGGCCGCGGTCGCGACGCCGAAGCTGCTGCACTCCCATCCCCCGGAGCAGATCGCGCCGATCGTCGACGCGTACGCCGAGGCGCTGCACGTCGTGTTCCTGGCCGCGGTTCCGGTCGCGCTCGCCGCGTTCGTGCTCGCCCTCTTCCTGAAGCAAGTGCCGCTGCGCGACTCCTCTCGCGCCGGGGCCGGCGACGTCGGCGGCGGGTTCGGCATGCCGGACTCCGCGGACAGCTCCGTGCAACTGCAGACCGCCATCGCCCGCCTCATCCGCAGCCAGCGGCCGGAGCGGCTCGCCGCGCTGCGCGAGGCCTCCGGCAGCGAGCTCGACACCGCCAACGGCTGGTGCGTCGGCCAGGTCCACGTGCGCGAGCGGCTGGACCGCGACACCAGCCTGCGCGCGATCGCCCACCGCGTCCGCGTGCCCGGCGCCGTGCTGTGGCCGGCCTTCACCGCCGCCATCGCCGCCGGCTACCTGGCCGGCACCGAGGACAGGCTCACCGTCACCCCGCTCGGCCGGACCGAGCTGGAACGGCTGGTCGCCGCCGTGCGAGCCTGGCTGGCCGCCGAACTGGCCGACTGGGGCGCCGACGACGACGCCCAACTGCGCGCCGCCCTCACCGCCCTGGCCCGCCGCCTCGTCGACGACGACCCACAGCCACTGCCCGCTGCTCCGGAGGGCCCGCCGATGGCCGTGGCCGGCTCGCCGCGAGCCTGACCGCCAGCCACGCGACCGGCGTCGAGCCGCTAACCGACCGGCCACGCACTCGGACCGGATCGGCCCGGAAGAGTTTTGAAAGAGATCCGGGAGGCGTGTCGGATCGGGGCGGTGGTGTTCGTAGCAGGGGTGACGCCGCCACCAGGCGCGGCGCGCCCAACTCCCGCAAGGAGACACCGTGACTGCCACGTACACCTTCGACATCTTCTCCACGCTCGACGGCTTCGCCAACCACCAGGGCGACTGGGGCGGCTACTGGGGCAAGCAGGGCCCCGAGTTCCTCGCGCATCGCGCTGCCGCCTACCGCGACCCGCTGCGCATGGTGCTCGGGGCCAAGACCTACTCGTCGAACGCGCCGTTCCTTGACGCCGGCTTCGACCGCAGCCTGTTCGACGGATGGATCACGCGCATGTTCGACTCTCCGGTCACGGTGATCTCGAGCCGGCTGACCGAGCCGCTGGAATGGCCGGGCACGACCATCGAGTCCGGCGATCCGGTCGAGGTGGTCACGCGCCTCAAGGCCGAATCCGACGTGCCGCTGCGCTCCCACGGCAGCCTGACGCTCAACCGGGCGCTGCTGAATGCCGGCCTGATCGACACCATCGAACTGACGGTCTTCCCGGTGATCTCCGGAGCGACCGGCGTGGACCGGATCTTCGACGGTGCGGACGACTTCGACCTCGAGCTGCTCGAGGCCCGGACCTTCGACGGCCACACGCAGGTGCTGACCTATCGGCCGACCCGGCACGGTTGATCGGCGCCGCTCATTGCCGGGCCGGGTTTCCCGTCGTCTCCGGCCGGTCGGGGCGGAAGATTTGTTCGATGGTCAGGCCGAAGACGTAGGCGATGGTGAAGGCCAGGGGCAGGCTCGGGTCGTAGCGCCCGGTTTCGATGGCGTTGATGGCCTGCCGGGAGACCTGGCACCGGTCGGCCAGGTCGGCCTGGCTCCACCGGCGGGCCGCGCGCAGCTCGCGTAGTCGGTTCTCCACGGGTGCTTTCCCTCAGCGATGGAAGCGGTGGAAGCGGGTGCGCAGGTCGGCGATCAGGAGCCAGAGCGCCACGCCGCCGAGGAGGATCAGCTGCGCCAGCTGATGGAGCTCGACGATGCCGGAGGCGTCGAGCAGGGTGGCCACCTGCAGCGCCACCAGGACGGCGGCGAACGCGATGGCCATGCTCTCCAGCTGGACCCGGCGCAGGTATTCATCGGCCCGCCGGAAGGCTCGCACCAGCACCCAGGCCACGGCGAGGGTGAACACAGTGGTGGTCGCGATCCACCAGGCCTTCTGGGTGGCGGTCTGGTCGGGGTTGCTGCCGAGCGCCAGGGCGATGATCCCCAGGGTGGACACGGGTATGCCGTCGATGAGGACGGCGCGGCGGGCCGCGCGTGTCACCTGGTCCTCCTGTGCCTGCTTTGCCATGCGTCGAACGTAAGCTGGCCCTTCCATTTAGTCAAGCGTCCCTGACATCATGGAAAGGAAGCCTGACAACCCTCGCTCAGTCGCCGGCTCCGGTGTACGAGCCGCCGTGCTCCGACGCAACCTGGGTCAGCGAGGCGACCCGCTGCTCGAACTCGGCGCTGGGCCACAGATCCGGATATGTCGCGGCGACCTCCCAGGAGTCGGACCCACCGCTGAGGGAAGCGCCGCCCCCGGATTGCTCGACCCAGGCCACGACCTCCCGCGCGGACCGCACATCCCCGAACCGCATCCGATAGACGGTGACGCGCGCCGCCGCGGCCGGATAAGAAGACCCGTCGCCCATGGCCCAGTGCACCCGCCGGCACAGGTCGGCGATGACGGCGTTGAGCTCGCCGGGGGAGACCTCCCCGAGCAGACCGTGCTTCCTCAGCCGCCGGCCGAGACGGTCGGCCAGCGCCGGGTCGAGCTCGTCGGCCGCGACCTGGGCGCCGACGCTGACCAGCACGTCGAGGATGGCGGTGAGGTCGGACGGGGGAAGTACACGAGCCTCCATCCGTGAATTGGACCACCCCAGCGGTAAGAATCGAGCCCCTGCCGTCATTACTCGCGACGGCTCACCCTTCTCACAAGGAGCAGCGCGAGTGACATCCCCAGCGGCACGGGACCGGTTCGCGGAGGTCTTCGGCCGGCATCATCGCCAGGTTTACGCGTACGCGGTCAGCCGGGCCGGGCGGGACGTCGCGGACGACATCGTCAGCGACACCTTCCTGGTGGCATGGCGGCGGCTCGACGCCATGCCCGCCGAGCCGCTGCCGTGGCTGCTCGGCGTGGCCCGCAACGTCGTGCACGAGCGACATCGGGACGCGGCCAACCAGCTGCGGCTGCTGTCGCAGGCGCCGCCCGAGGCCGAGGGCGACGTCGCCGAGGCGGTGGCCGAGCGGGCGGTGACCCTCGCGGCCCTCGACGCGCTCGGCGCCACCGACCGCGAGCTACTCACATTGGTCGGATGGCATGGCCTTTCGACCTCGGAGGCCGCGCAGGTGGTGGGCTGCAGCACGGCCACCTTCCTGGTGCGGCTGCACCGCGCGCGAAGACGCTTCGAGAAGGCCCTGACCGAACAGTCGGCCGCCGTCGTCCCTTCCCGTCCCGCTTCCCCCGCAGAGGAGATCCGCAGATGAACCGCCATCGTGAGGCGATGCGGCTGATCGCCGAGGCGCGCCCGAGCGTGCTCGACGAAGCACCGTCCCGGCCGATTCCGAGCTTTCCCTACCAGCCGATGCCGATGCCCATGCCGACGCCGCCGGCCCGCCGCCGGAGTCGCCGCCTCCTCGCGGCCGGGCTGGTGCCGACGGCCGCCGCCGTGGTCGCCGTGGTCGTCGCGGTCGGATCGGCATCGAACCCGCCGGGGGAGTCACCGCCCACGTCGTCGATCGCGACGGCGGCCCCGCCGGCCACCGCCCGCGGCCTCCTGCTGGCCGCCGCCGAGAAGACCACCACCACCCCCGGGACCGGCGACTTCTGGGTGACCAAGGTCGAGCTTCATCATGTGTACGACGTGGGCGGCTACCACGTGCAGGGCAGCAGCGAGATGGAGACGTGGCACCCGCTGCGCCGCGGCGAGGACGTCACCTTCGTGACCCGCTGGCTCGGCGCCGCCCCGGCCACCGACGCCGACAAGGCCGCCTGGCGGGCCGCGGGATCGCCCGCCGAGTGGGCGCTGACCGGGCCGGACGGCAAGCAGGCCCACGGCCGGAAGCTCACGGCTGCCCCGGGCAAGCGCGACGTCTCGGTCATGCCCGGCGGCGACTTCGCCGTCGGCGGGACCTCGCTCACGTACGCCCAGATCCAAGCGCTGCCGGCCGACCCGGACAAGCTCAAGGCGTACCTGATCAAGCTGGATGACGCGGCGGGCCGCGACGGCACCTGGACGCCGGACCAGATCGCGAGATGGCGGGTGGAAATGCTGTTCAGCGAGTCCTGGACGCTGCTGAGCGACCTGCCGGTCCCGGACGGGGTGCCGGCGGCGACCTACCGGATGCTGGCCGGCCTGCCCGGGCTCACGGTCGACGAACACGCCCGGGACGCGAAGGGCCGGGCCGGGGCCGCGATCGGCTACGCCTACCGCAACGCGGACGGCAGCGCCGTGAACACCCGCCTGGTCATCGACCCGGACTCCGGTTCGCTGCTGGCGTGGGAGCAGAGGTCGGACGCCACGGTGTTCCTGAGCTCCCGGTACTCGTCGACGCCGCCGCCCCGTTCCTGACTCGCGACGCGCCTGCCGCGTGGTGGTCAGACCGCCACGTGGCAGGCGGCGCTGTGCCGCGGCCCGAGTTCCCGGAGCAGAGGGGTCTCCACCGCACAGCGGTCGATCGCGAGCGGGCAGCGCGCGCGGAACCGGCAGCCCGGCGCCGGATCCACCACGCGTGGCGGCTCGCCGCGATCGACGACCGCGTCCGGGTCGAGCGGAGCGCGGGGATCGGGCACGGCCGAGAGCAACAGCTGGGTGTACGGGTGTTTCGGGTCGGCCAGCACGTCCTCGGTCGGGCCGGTCTCGACGATGTGCCCGCCGTACATGACGGCGATCCGGTCGGACAGGTAGCGCGCGCTGGCGATGTCGTGCGTGATGTAGAGGATCGAGACGCCCTCGTCCTCGCGCAGCGCCGCCATCAGGTTGAGCAGCCCGATGCGGATGGACACGTCGAGCATGGACACCGGCTCGTCCGCGATGATCAGTTTCGGGCGGTAGGCCAGCGCCTGGGCGAAGCCGACGCGCTGGCGCTGCCCGCCGGAGAGCTGGTACGGGTAGCGCTCCAGGATTTCGGCGGCCGGGTGCAGCCCGACGGCCTCGACGACCCGCACGGCCTCCGCCTGCCGGGCGGCCGCATTGAGATCCGGCCGGTGCAGGATCAGCCCCCGCATGATGCCGTGGCTGACGCGGTACGCCGGGTTCAACGAGCTGAACGGGTCCTGAAAGACCATTGGCACGTCGCCGCGGTATGACAGTAAGTCCTTGCGCCGGCGCAGCTTCGCCAGCGGTCGCCCGCGGTAGATGATCTCCCCGGCGGTGGGCGCGTAGACCCGGGCCAGCAGCCGCGCGATGGTCGACTTGCCGCTGCCGCTCTCGCCGACCAGCGCGATGATCTCGCGCTCCTCGATGGTCAGGTCGACGTCGTCGACGGCGTGCAGCCGCTTGCCCGAGAACGTCCCGCCGACCTTGAAGTGCCGGGTGAGCCCGTGCGTCCGCAGCAACTCGGTCATCGGTCCTCCTCGGAAGACGAATCCGGGGCCGAGGCCGGCGAAGAGGCCCGGGACGAGGCCGGGGCCGAGACGGGGTCCGGCGCGTTGAGCAGGCATCGGCTGAGGGCCGGCCCGACCGGGTAGAGCGGCGGCCGGGTGGTCACGCACGCGTCCACCGACACCGGGCAGCGCGGCTGGAAGCTGCAGCCCGCCGGCAGCCGCGACAGATCGGGCGGACTGCCCGGGATGCCGGTGAGCGGCACCCGGGGCCCGCGGATCGACGGGAACGCGTCGAGCAGCCCGCGGCTGTACGGATGGGCGGGATGGTCGAAGACGTCGCGGGTCGGACCGGCCTCGACGACCTGGCCGGCGTACATCACCAGAAGCTGGTCGGAGAAGTGGCTGACCAGGGACATGTCGTGGGTGACGAAGATGACCGCGAAGCCGAGCTGGGATTGCAACTGGCGGATCTGCACCATCAGTGCGCGCTGGGCCACCACGTCGAGCGCCGAGGTCGGCTCGTCCATGATCACCAGGTCGGGCGTGAACAACAGCGCCATGGCGATCATCGCCCGCTGCCGCATGCCTCCGCTGAGCTGGTGGGGATGGCTGCTCAGGTGGATCGGGTCGATGCCGACCAGGCGCAGCACCTCGACCGACCGCTCGGCGATCTCCGTCTTGGTGTACTTGCCGTGCGCCGCCATGGCGTCGGCGAGCTGAGCGCCGACCGAGGCCACCGGGTTCAGCGCGTTCATGGCGCTCTGCATGACCACCGAGAAGTCCCGCCAGCGCAGCACGTTGAGCTGCTTCTCGGTCATCGTCACCAGGTTCTGCCCGCGGAACTCGACGCTGCCGTGGGTGATCGCGGCGGGCGGGCTGAGCAGCCGGGCCAGGGCGAACAGCAGGGTCGACTTGCCGCAGCCCGACTCGCCGACGACGGCGACGAACTCGCCCTCGCCGACGCTGAAGCTGACATCGTCCACCGCGACCGCCGGCCGGTTCTCGGTGGCGTACTCAACCCGCAGATGCTGAACGTCAAGCAGCGGCACGACGACGCCTCCGAACGGGTCGCAGAGCGGGGTTGCTGAACTCGTCGAAGGCGTAGTTGAGCAGCGCGAACGAGACGCCGAGCAGGGCCACGCAGCAGCCCGGCGCGAGAGACCACAGCGGCATGCCGCTCTGCAGGGCCTGCTGGTTCTGCGCCCAGTAGAGCATCGTGCCCCAGCTGATCGAGTTGGGGTCGCCGAGGCCGAGGAACTGTAGGCCAGCGGCGGTCAGCACGGAGTAGAGGGCCGCGCCGAGGAAGTTCGCCACGATCAGCGACGTCATGGTGGGCAGCATCTCGCGGAAGATGATGTACGACCGGCGTTCGCCCCGGACCCGCGCCGACTCCAGGAAGTCGCGGTTACGCAGGGACAACGCCTGTGCCCGCATCTGGTTGGCGCCGTACGACCAGCCGGTGATGATCAGCACGATGATCACCACCGAGAGGGTGCCCTTGCCCGCGTACGTGGCCAGGATGATGATCAGCGGGAACGTCGGGATGATCAGGAAGACGTTGATGATCATCGACAGGACGTCGTCGGCGACGCCGCCCAGGTAGGCGGCCGAGACGCCGACGAGCACCGAGAGCACGGTCGCGAAGAAGCCGGCCACCAGGGCGATCACCAGTGACTGGCGGGTGCCGTAGACCAGCTGGGCCCAGATGTCCTGCCCGAGCGAGGTGGTGCCGAGCCAGTGTTCGCTCGAGGGCGGCAGGGCGGGCGGGAAGGCGAGCTTGTTCGGCTCGGTCACCGAGGTGAACAGCTGCGGCACGACCGCCAGCACCGTGAAGACGATGAAGATGATCAGGCCGATCATGGCCTTGCGATTGTGCAGCAGGGAACGCAGGAACCCGCCGCCGCGCCGGCGGGGGGAGGGCGGCGCGACCGGGGTGGTCGTGGTCAGCAATGCCGTCACTGCCCGCTCACCCCTTCGCCCGGGAGCGCGGGTCGAGCCACGCGGTCGCGAAGTCGCAGAGCAGCACCGAGACCAGCACCGCCACGGTGAACAGCATGAACAGCACCTGCATCAGGGGGTAGTCGGTGTTCTGCACGGCGTTGTAGAGCAGGTACCCGAGCCCGGGGTAGTTGAACACGTACTCGACGAGGATGGCGCCGGAGATGACGAACCCCAGCGACATCGCGAAGCCGGACAGGTTGGGCAGGAACGCGTTGCGTGCCGCGTACTGATACATGATTTTCCGATTGGTCAGGCCCTTGGCCCGTCCCATCCGGATGTAGTCCTCGGCCAACGTGGTGATCATGTTGTTCCGCATGGTCAGCACCCAGCCGCCGACGGCCGTGATGAAGATCGTGAGCCCGGGCAGGATCGCGTGCCGCAGCACGCTGCCGATGAACTCCGGGGTGAACCCGGGCTGCACGCTGCTGTCGTAGTTGAAGTCACTGGGCAGCCAGCCCCCGGTCCAGACCGAGAAGACCAGGATCAAGAGCAGACCGACCCAGAAGTACGGCAGGGCCGAGGTCACCACGAACACCGACGGCAGGATGGAGTCCAGTGTCCCGCCTCGACGCCAGCCGGCCAGTACGCCGATCACCGAGCCGGCCAGGAACGCCAGCACGGTCGCGACCCCGACCAGGCCCAGCGTCCACGGCAGGGCCTGACCGACGATCTTGGTGATCGGCTCGCCGAGGGCCGAGCCGATCGAGACGCCCCAGTTCCCGGTGAACATGTGGCCGAGGTAGTCGAGGTACTGGACGCCGATGTTCTCGTCCGGCTTGTACCCGAACGCGGTGAGCATTTGCTCCAGCGCGGCCGGGGAGAGCTTGTTGAAGGTCCGCGCGCGCAACGCCTGCAACGGGCTGCCCGGCATGAACCGCGGGATGAAGAAGTTGACGGTGAGCGCCGCCCACAAGGTGAGCACGAAGAATCCGAGGCGTCTGAGCACGTATCTCATGGGCGGCCCTCCTGTCCGGCCGGGTTACTTCTGCGCGGCCTTGGAGTACAGGTGCAGCATCACCTGTTCGTTGTCCGGCACCTTGTACGGCGACGGCTCCGCGTACGGGTTGTCCGGCGTCGGCCACCCCAGAATGTCCGCGGTGTTGTACTGGAACCAGTCCACCGAGCCGGTGGTCGGGATCATCGGTATGTCCTTCAGCATCAGCGCGGAGAGCTGCTTCACGATCGACACCTGCCCGGCGTCGTCCGCGGTGGCGTACTCGTCGAGCAGTTTGTCGGCCTCGGGGCTGTTGTAGCGCTCGAAGTTGGAACTGGCGTTCTTGCCGATCGGCGCCGAGTTCTTCGAGTACATCACCTGGCGCAGCTCGTAGTAGGGCGACGGGCCGCTGTTCTGCTCGCTGTAGTAGGCCAGGTCGAAGTCGCCGGTGTAGAGCTTGTTGAGGAACGTCTGCTGGGCCAGGTCGTCGACGGTCAGGTCGATGCCGATCGGCTGCAACTGCTGCTTGACCACGGCGAGCGAGGCGTCCCAGTCGGTGTAGCCGGTGATCGTGATGACCGTGAGCTTCAGCGGGTTGGCCGGCGAGTATCCGGCGCTGGCCAGCAGCGACGTGGCTTTGGCCGGGTCGGGCTTCTCGTAGCCGGAGGCGGTCAGCGCGGCCTGGTCGAAGTACTTCTGGAAGGTCGGCGTGACCACGCCGGTCTGGTTGGCCGCCGGCTGCTGGCCGCCCTCGCCGATCTGCGCGATCTGGTTGCGGTCGAGGGCCGCGGCGATCGCCTGGCGCACGGCGAGCTTGCTGGTGGCCGCGTGCGACGGGTCGAGGTTCGGGAACAGGCCGACGTTGAGCAGCGGCGGCGACCAGGTGTGGTTGTCCGGCGACTTGGCCAGGTAGAACGCCTTGATGTTCGGGATGAACTGACCACCCCACTGCGCCTTGCCGCTGGCCAGGTCATTGTTGGCCGGGGCGTTGTCCAGGTACGCCGGGTACTCGATCTTCTGGATCCAGGGCTTGCCGGCCTGCCAGAACGTGGGGTTCGCGGTGTACTCGATGTTGTTCGGCCCGCAGGTGCTCAGCAGGTACGGGCCGGTGCCGATCGGCTTCGGGTTGGTCCAGGTGTCCGGGTGCGCCGCGGCCTCGCCGGCCGAGAAGATGTGCTTGGGCACGATGCCGACCTGGTCGGCGACGTTGTAGAAGTACGGCTTCGCCGGCTTGTCGAAGGTCATCGTGACCTGGTTGCCGGACGCGGTGACGCCGGTCAGCCCGGCGCCGCTCCACAGCGCGAAGAGATCCAGCGCCGGGTGGGCCTTCATGAGGTTGAAGGTGTACGCCACGTCGTCGGCGCTGAACGCCTGCCCGTCGCTCCACTTCACCCCGTCGCGGATGGTGAAGACGATCGACTTGAGGTCGTCGCTCCACTTGTACCCGGTGGCGAGCATCGGCGTCTCCTTGGAGTTGCCGACCACGGAGACGTGCACCAGCGGCTCGTAGAGGAGACCGAGCACCTGCTGGTTCTGGGCCGGGTTGAACGGGTTGAACTGGCAGGGCCAGGTCTGCCCGGTCGTGTTCGCGATGGTGACCGTGCCGCCCGGCTTGTGCGGGCCGTCGGTGCCGGACGCGTTCTGGTCGGTGGAGGTCGTGGAGGTGGAGGACTTCCCGCTGCACGCGGACAAAACGAGCCCCGCCGCCAGTACGACGATCAGGCTCTTGCTACGCATCATCCTGGTATTCCCTTCTGCACTATGCCGACGCCGGTGGGTCGCCCGCGGGCGGCCGCCACGCCGTGGGCCAGGGCCCCGATCAGTGGCGCGTCGTGGGGGAAAGCGGCAATGACGAGTTCGGGTGGATAGGGGACGGCGGCATCAAGCGCCGCGCGCAGTCGCGGGCCGATCAGGTCCCACGCGCGCACCATCCCGCCGCCCACGGCGATCCGCTGCGGATCCACCGCGACGGCGAGGTTCACGAGGTGAAAGGACAGCTCGGTGAGGAAGTCGTCGAGCACTGCGGCGAGCGCGGGATCCTCCGTCACCGCGCCGAAGAACGCGGCCCCGGTGATACCCGGGACCACCCGGGCGGCGGCCGTGAGCAGCGCGCCGCCGCTGACCGTCGCCTCCAGCGGCGTACGGTCGTCGAGCCCGCGGCCGACGTCGCCGAGACCGCGCAGGTTGTAACCGATCTCGCCGGAGGCGCCATGCCGCCCGGCCAGCACCGTGCCACCCGCGACGATCGCGACGGCCAGCCCGGTGCCCAGATTGAGGTAGATCGCCGGGTCGCAACCGGCCAGCGCGCCCCGCTCGGCCTCGACCTGGGCCGCGGCCTTGACGTCGGTGACCAGCCGGATGGGCACGCGGTCGAAGGCGGCGCCCAGCTCGCGGGCGAGGGACACGTCGGCCCAGCCGTCGATGGCCGGTGCCAGCGCCACCCCGTCCGGGCCGGGGATGCCGAAGGTGGACACGCCGAGGCCGGCCAGCTCGCCGCCGGGCGCCACCCGGTCCAGGAGCCCGCGCCCCGCGACGATCGTCGCGGCCAGGCTGGCCGCGGCGCCCGACTCGGCGGCGGCCGGGACGGTGATCTCGCCCAGCCGGTTGCCGTCGAGGTCACCGACCGCGATAGCGATCTTGGTGCCGCCGAAGTCGATGCCCAGTACGACCGCCGGTGGCATACCGCCTCCCCAACGTCGTTGCGCTCGGCCATGATTGTTAGTGAGGTTGACTATCGTCTGATAGGTAGGAAAGTAGACTACTGATCTCGACCGGGACAAGAGCGGCCGCCCGAGTTCCGCGTCAAGAGTCTGTAACGGAGGTGAGGCATGGCGGTTTCCGGCTCGGCTGCCCGTCCGCGGCTCATCCGCGCGCTGAACGAGCAGCTGATGCTCGACCACATCCGCACCACGGGGTCGCTGTCCCGGGCCGACCTGGCCCGCATCTCCGGGCTCGCCAAGAACACGGTGTCGCTCGCCCTCGGCAACCTCGAACGGGCCGGGCTGGTCCGCCCGGCCGGCGTGCGGACCGGGGTGCCCGGGCCGGCCGCCGTGCTCTACGAGGTGAACCCCGACTCCGGCTTCGTCCTCGGCCTCGACGTCGGCGGCCAGTACCTGCGCGGGGCGATCGCCGACTCGGCCGGCGCCGTGCGGGCCCGGGCCACCCTGCGGGCACGGGCCCGCACCGGCCACGGCCGGGTGGCCGCGCTGGCCAAGCTCGGCGCCGACCTGCGCGCCGAGGCCGGCTTCGGCCCCGGCGCCCTGGGCCAGACCGTGCTCGGCAGCCCCGGCATCTACGACCCGGCCCACGACACGCTCACCCTCGCCGCCGGGCTGCCCGGCTGGGGCGAGCCGGCCGTGCTGCGCGAACTGCGCCGCACCTTCGGCACCGAGATGGTGCTGGAGAACGACATCGACGCCGCCGCTCTCGCCGAGCAGGCGCACGGGCACGGCCGGGACGTGACGAGCTTCGCGTTCATCTCGGTCGGCACCGGGATCGGCATGGGGCTGGTCATCGACGGCAAGCTCCACCGCGGCGCGCACGGCGCGGCCGGTGAGATCGGCTTCCTTCCGATGGACGACGATCGCGTCGACCTGGACGACGTGCGCCGGCTCGGCGGGGGTCTGGAGACCGTCGCGTCGGCGGGCGGCATCGTCCGCGCCGCCCGCCTGGCCGGCATGCACGGCCCGCTCTCCGCGCGCACCGTCTTCGAGGCGGCCGCGCGTGGCGACGCCCGCGCCCGCGGCGTCGTCGAGGCCGAGGCGGTCCTGATCGCGCGGGCCGTCTGCGCCGTCATCGCGGTCGCCGACCCGCACCTGATCGTGCTGGGCGGTGGCGTGGGCCAGGCCGCCGACTTCCTCGAGCGGGTCGCCGCCCGGGTTCGCGAGCTGGCGCCGGTGGAGCCGGCCATGCGGGTGAGCGCGCTGGGCAACGACGCGGTGGTGGACGGTTGCCTGGCCGCCGGGGCGGACCGGCTCTGGGAGCGGCTGACCGCCGGGCTGGCCCCCGACACCACCGCGATCGGCGGGATCAGGGAACCAGTATGACCTTGCCGATGTTGCGGCGCTCGCCGATCCGGCGGTGCGCGGCCGCCGCCTGCTCGAACGGGTACACCCCGTCGATCCGCGGCCGGACGGCTCCGGCCTCCCACAGGTCGAGCAGGGCGGTCAGCTCCTCGCGCAGCAGGTCGCTCCGGCTCCACAGGTGGCCGAGATTGACGCCGCTGACCGTCTGGTTGTGGTTCATCATCGAGAACGGCGTCATCAGCGGCACCCCGGCGAACTGACCGATCAGACGGCGTACGCTGCGCCGCTCACCGCCGCTGAGGTTGGCGAAGCCGTACGCGACGAGCTGCCCGACCGGGCGCAGCAGACCGAGACCGCGTTTCCAGTCGCGGCCGCCCAGCGCGTCCAGGACGAGGTCGACCCCTTCGCCGCCGGTGAGCTCCCGCACGCGTGCCACGTAGTCCTGGGTGCGGTAGTCGATCGGGTGAGTGCAGCCCTCCTCCCGCAGCACGCCGTGCTTGGCCTCGGACGCCGTGCCGAACGTGACGACGTCCGGCACCGTGCGGCACAGTTGGAGCGCGGCGAGGCCGACCCCACCGGCGGCCATGTGCACCAGCACCCGGAACCCCGGGCGCAGGTTCGCGACGCGGAACAACATATGGTACGCGGTCAGGTAGTTCACCGGCAGGGCGGCGCCGTCGACGAAGCTGAGGTCGTCGGGCATCGGCAGCACCCGCTCGGCCGGCGCGCATACCAGCTCGGCGTGCCCGCCGAAACGCACCAGGGCGAGCACCCGCTGCCCCTCGGCCAGGCCGGTGACCCCGGGACCGAGCGCGTCGACTTCCCCGGCGACCTCGTACCCGACGACGGACGGTGGCTTCGGCGCGTCCGGATACAGGCCCTGGCGAGCCATGACCTCCGCGAAGTTCAGCCCGGCGGCCCGGACCGCGATCCGCACCTCACCCGGGCCCGGCGTCGGGTCCGCGCTCTCGCGTACCGCCAGAACCTCGGGTCCACCCGCCTTGGTGATCCAAATCGCCCGCATCCGTCCATCCTGCCGTGCGGCGGCGTCACCTCCGCAAGGGGAGGTGACGCCGGACGGCACTACTTCTGGAAGTTTCCGGGTCCGTACACGTGCGACGAGCCGTTCGGCGGGGTCTTGATGCTCGCGAACGGGACGTCGAAGACCAGCACCTGCTTGGTGGACCGCTTGATGGTCCACAGCGCCGGCCGGCCGCCGGAGCGGTCCCAGGAGATGCCCTGGCCCTCGACGCCCGGCAGCTCGACGGTGGCCACCCAGGTGAGCTCGGCGCCGGCCGCGGGCAGCGTCATCACGTACGCCTCACCGAGGTCGTGCCCGGTCAGCCAGAGCCGGCCGTCCGGACCCCACGAGCCGCCGGAATTGCTCATCGGCTTGAACCGGTCGAGGATCGTCTTGGGAATGGTCCAGGCCTCGACGATCTGGAAATGATCGTCCATTTTCACGACCTGGGTGTTGTAGGTCTGACCATACGGCTCGGTCTGGCCGTCCGGGACGATGTCGTAGTTGGCGAACCCGGCCCACCACGCGCCGTCGTGCCGGTCGATCCAGGTCAGCGAGCCCCGGTCGATGCCGAGGCTGTGCGTCTCGACGTGGCGCATGGTCCGGGTGTCGTACACCTCGATCGAGCCGGCCATCGGCGAGGCGTCGTAGTTGGAGTGGGCCGTGTAGAGCTTGCCGCCGACCACGACGCCGCTGTCCATGTGGATGATCGGGCCGGCGCTGTCCGACACGAACTGCAGCAGCGGCTCGCCGCTCGCCCGGTCGTGCTTGGTGACGTTGCGGTTGTCCACCGCGTAGAAGTTCTTCTTGTCGACCGCGACCGCCTGGTTGGCATCGAACGCGTCATAGGTGCGCACGAGCTTCGCCTGGTAGACGGGCGGTTCGGCGGCCGCGGCCGCCGACGGGATGGAGAGTCCGAAGGTGAGCAGGACGGCGCCGGCAGCCCCGGCGATGATTTTGGTACGCATGTGCTCAACGTCCACGCGTTCCCACTCACCGCCGTGAATGCGCTCGGACCAGGCCCTGAACTGATCAGGAACAGGTCAGGCGACCTTGCCGATCACCTCGTCGGCGAAGCGACGGATGCCGTCCTTCTTCGCGGCCAGGTCACCGTCGAACCCGACGCCGTAGAAGCGCCAGGGCACCACGATCGCGTCGGTCACGCCGATGTCGGCCTGCTGCTTGAACCCGTCCAGGCCGAAACGGTCGATGCAGACCGCCTGGATCTCGAAGGACTGGTCGGCGCGGCCGTACTCGGTCCGCAGCGCGGCCAGCCTGTCGATGACCTTGCGCAGCTCCTCGAAGCGCATCATGGCCGATGACCAGCCGTCGCCGACGCGGGCGGCACGGCGCAGCGCCACGCCGGTGTGCCCGCCGACGTAGATCGGCACCGGCGACGAGGGCGCGGGGCTCATCTGCAGCTTGCCGAACTCGAAGTGCTTGCCGTGGTACTCGACCATGCCGCCCCCGAGGATCAGCTTCAGCACCTCGATCGCCTCGTCGCCGCGGGCGCCCCGGTCGGCGAACGGCGCGCCGCACCACAACGACTCCTCGGGCGACCAGCCCAGGCCGACGCCGAGCCCGAACCGGTTGCCGGTCAGGTTCGCCACCGAGCCGACCTGGCGGGCCAGCAGCACGGGATTGCGCGGGCCGAGCTTGAGCACCTGGGTGTAGAAGCGGATGGTCGAGGTGGCGGCGCCGAGCGCGGCGGCGGTCACGAGCGGGTCCGACCACGGCGTCTCGGCCGTCCAGAACCGGCTGCCGTCGGGAGTGTACGGATACTTCGCGCTCACCTCCTCGGAGTAGAACAGCGAGTCGGGCAGCGCGATCGAGGCGAAGCCGCACTCCTCGGCCGTGCGGGCCAGGTCGATGAGCTGGTCGAGGGGGCTGAGCGCGATGCCGAGACTGAACTTCATCCTGGTTCTCCCCGGGAGGTCGAAGCGAGCGCGAGCAACTGGGCGGTGGCCCCGCCCAGCAGGAACTCGTGGTACTTGGCGGCGAGGAAGTAGCGGTGCAGCGGGTACTCGACGTCGATGCCGACGCCGCCGTGCACGTGGACCGCGGTGTGCAGCACCCGATGGCCGGCCTCGGCGGCCCAGAAGCCGGCCGTCGCCACCTCGGCCCCGGCCGGCCGTTCCTCGGCGAGCAGCCAGGCCGCCTGCCACATCGTCAGCCGCAGGGCCTCGACATCGATGTACGCGTCGGCGAGCCGCTGCGACACGGCCTGGAACGATCCGATCGGCTTGCCGAACTGGACCCGGGAGCGGGCATACTCGGCGGTCATCTCCAGCGCCCGCTCGACCACGCCGAGCTGGGCCGCGCAGGCGCCGAGCGTGGCGCGCGCGGCGAGCCAGGCGGCGGCCCCTTCCAGCGGCTGGCCGGGTGCGCCGTCCAATCTGAGCAGTCCGGCGCCGGGGCCGCCCTCGACGCGCTGCGGCTCGACGGCGACACCGGGGTCGCCGGCCCGTACGAGGAACACGTCCGGCCCGGACGGGACCAGGATCAGGGCGGCCCGGTCGGCGGCCGGGACCGCCGTGACCTCGCCGTCCAGAATCCAGCCGTCGCCGTCGGGCCGGGCGTCGGCGGAGCCGGGCGCGGCGGTCAGCACCAGCTCACCGCGCGCGGCCGGGGCGGTGAAGGAAGCGACCTGCGAGTCGGTGCCGAAGCGGGCCACGGCCGACGCCGCGACGATCGACGGCAGGTACGGCACGGTCGCCGCGGCCCGGCCCAGCTCGACCAGGATCGCGCACTGCTCCAGCACGCCGTACCCCTCGCCGCCGGCGCTCTTGGGCAGCGCCGCGGAGAGCACTCCGGCCTCGGCCAGCGCCGGCCACAGCGGACGGCCGGAGGCAGTCAGGTCCCGGGTCAGCGCGGCCAGATCGCACGCCTCGCCGCTGAGTGTGAAGTCCATCGTGCCTCCTATCGCCGGATCGGCAGGCCGAGCGCGCCGGCCGCGATGATGTCGCGCTGCACCTCGTTGGTGCCGCCGCCGAAGGTGAGGATCAGCGAGGCCCGGTGCATCCGCTCGATCCGCCCGGCCAGCAGCGCGCCCGGCGATCCGCCACGCACCGTCGCGGCCGGCCCGAGAACATCCATCAGCAGCCGGTACGCCTCGACCGCGAGCTCGGTCCCGTAGACCTTCCCGGCCGACGCCCGCACCGCCGCCGGGGCGCCGTCCGAGCCGGCCGCGACCCGCCAGTTGAGGAGCTTGAGCACCTCGGTCTTGGCGTGCACCCGGGCCAGATGCAGCCGTACCCACTCGAGGTCGATGCGCCGCGAGGAAACGGCCCACGCGGTGACCTCGTCCAGCGCCCGGCGCAGGGGAGCGGACGAGGTGAGCGCCACCCGCTCGTGGTTGAGCTGGTCGGTGATGAGCCGCCAGCCCTCGTTCTCGGCGCCGACCCGGGCGGAGACCGGCACCCGCACGTCGCTGTAGTACGTCGCGCTGGTGGTCGGGCCGGCCACGGTGCGCACGGGCGTCCACGAGAAGCCGGGCGCGTCGGTCGGCACCACGAGCATCGACAGGCCCTTGTGCCGGGGAGCGTCCGGGTCGGTGCGGCAGGCCAGCCACACGTAGTCCGCGTACTTGATCAGGCTGGTCCACATCTTCTGGCCGTTGACGACGTACTCGTCGCCGTCGCGGACCGCCCGGGTGCGCAGCGCCGCGAGATCGGTGCCCGCCTCCGGCTCCGAGTAGCCGATCGAGAAATGCACCTCGCCGGCCGCGATCCGGGGCAGCAGATCGGCGCGTTGCTGGTCGGAGCCGTGCCGGGCGATGGTCGGCCCGACCGTGTAGATGGTCAGGAACGGCACCGGCACGCCGGCCATGGCCGCCTCGTCGGCGAAGATCAGCTGGTCCATCCGGGACCGCCCGCCGCCGCCGTAGTCGACCGGCCAGCCCAGCGCCAGCCAGCCGTCGCGGCCCAGCTGCCGCACCACCGTGCGGTACGCGTCGCCGTCGCCGTACTCGCCCTCGTCGTCGGTGAGCGCCGCCCGCAGCGACGGTGTCATCAGCTCGGCGAAGTACGCCCGCAGCTCCTGGCGCAGCTGCTCCTGCTCCGGTGTGTATCCCAGGTGCATGTCGCCGCCCGATGTCATAGATTAGAACAGGTTCTAGTAGAGTCCATGCGGCGGAGGGGCGTCAACCGTGGAGACGGCGTATCTGGTGGGCGCGGTCCGCACTCCCGTCGGCCGGCGCGGCGGCGGCCTCGCTCACGTGCACCCGGCCGACCTGGCCGGCGACGTCATCTCGGCCCTCCTCGACCGGGCCGGCGTCGATCCGGCCGCCGTCGACGACGTGATCCTCGGCTGCGTCGACACGATCGGGCCGCAGTCCGGCGACATCGCCCGCACGAGCTGGCTCGCGGCCGGCCTCCCCGAGCACGTGCCCGGCGTGACCGTCGACCGGCAGTGCGGCTCGGGCCAGCAGGCCGTGCATTTCGCCGCGCAGGCGGTCATGAGCGGCACGGCCGACCTCGTGGTGGCCGGCGGCGTGCAGAGCATGAGCCGGGTGCCGATCGGCAGCGCCATGGCGCCCGAGGGGCCGTACCGGGGAAGCAAGGGCTGGGCGACCCGCTACGGAGACCAGGAGGTCTCGCAGTTCCGCAGCGCCGACGAGATCGCGGCCAAGTGGGGCCTGACCCGCGACGACCTCGAGGAGTGGGCCCTGTCCAGCCACCGCCGGGCGATCCGCGCGATCGACGAGAACCGGTTCCACGCCGAGACCATTCACGTCGGCGAATGCGCGATCGACGAGGGCCCGCGCCGCGACACCAGCGCCGAGCGGATGGCCGCGCTCGCGACCCTGCGCCCCGGCGGCGTCACGACCGCCGCGACCTCCAGCCAGATCGCGGACGGCGCGGCGGCCCTGCTCGTCGCCTCCGCCCACGGGGTGCGGGCGCACGGACTCCGGCCCCGGGCCGTCATCCGGCACCTGTCGGCCCGTGGGGGAGACCCGGTGCTCATGCTGACCGCGCCGATCGAGGCGACGGCGTCCGCATTGCAGAAGGCCGGCCTTTCCATCAATGACATCGACCGGTACGAGATCAACGAGGCGTTCGCGAGCGTCGTGCTCGCCTGGCTGCGGGAGACGGGCGCCGACCCGGCGCGGGTCAACGTGAACGGCGGGGCGATCGCGCTCGGCCATCCGCTCGGCGCGACCGGCGCCCGTCTGCTCACGAGCCTGCTGCACGAGCTGGAGCGCGGCGGCGGCCGCTACGGCCTGCTCACCATGTGCGAGGGCGGCGGCCAGGCGAACGTCACCATCATCGAAAGGTGGTGAGCTCGGCGAGACGCTCGTCGGCCTCCTTCATGATCCGGTCGATGAGGGCGGCACAGGACGGCAGGTCGTCGATGAGGCCGGCCACCTGACCGGCCGACATCACGCCCGCCTCGGGGCGGCCGTCCACCATGGACGTCCGCAGCAGCGCCGGGGTGTTGGCCGCCATCAGCGTCTGCGCCCAGGACAGCTCCCGGCCGTGCCGCGCGGCCCGGCCGGCCCGCAGCAGCTGCGTCCAGGTCAGCCCGGACTCCCGGCGGAAGGCGGCCGCATGCCGGGCCGAGCGGGCCAGCGCGGCGAGCCGTCCGGACCGTTCCAGCCCGTCCACGAACGGGGTCCGCAGCACCCGGTGCGGCACGCCGTCGATCCGGGTGGTGACCACCGTGCCGGTGACCGAGGCGGCCAGGTACTGCTGCTTGACGGAGGCGGAGACCGGGCTGTCGGAGGTGAGCAGGAACCGGGTGCCCATGGCGATGCCGGCCGCGCCGTAGGCGAGCGCCGCGACCAGCCCGCGGCCGTCGAAGAAACCGCCGGCCGCCACCACCGGGATGCCGACCGCGTCGACGACCTGGGGCAGCAGCAGCGTGGTCGGCACCGGGCCGGTGTGCCCGCCACCCTCGCCGCCCTGCACCAGCACGGCGTCCACGCCCCACTCGGCGACCTTCTCGGCGTGCCGGCGGGCGCCGACCGAGGGCATGGTCAGCACGCCGCCGTCGGCGCAGCGGCGGATCAGGTCGCGGCTCGGCGCGAGCGCGAACGAGGCGAGTTTGACCCGCTCGCGGATCAGCAGCTCGACCCGTTCGGCGGCGTCCGGCGCGTCGGCGCGTACGTTGACTCCGAAGGGCGCCTCGGTGCGTGAGCGAATGTCCCGGAGGGTGACCGCAAGCTGGTCGAGGGTCATCGTCGCGGAGGCGACGATGCCGAAACCGCCGGCCGCCGACGTGGCCGCCACCAGCCCGGCGCCGGCCACGTAACCCATGCCGGTCTGCACGATCGGGTGCCGGCAACCGAGCAGCTCGGTGAGCCGGGTCCTCACCGGATCTCCTTCTCCCGCAGGCCTTCCGGGTCTCGGGACTGGATCAGCGCGAGTTCCGTGGCGGTCGGCGTCCGGGTCGAGGGCACGTCGGCCGGCACGGCGAGGGGAAATCCGGTGGCCGCGACGACCTCGTCGACGGAGACGCCGGGATGCACCGAGCGCAGCCGCATCGAGCGATCGGGAGTGGCGAAATCCAGCACGGCCAGGTTGGTCACCACGACCCGGATCTCGACAGCGCCGCGGTCGTGGCCGACGCCGCTGACCATGTCGACCCGCGGCACGAAGACCCGCGGCGCGTGCCGGGGCACCCAGTAGCTGGTGGTGTGGTTGACCGTGTTGCCGGGCGCGCCGCGCACCCCCAGCAGTTGCCGGGAGGGCCGGGACCAGTCGCCGATGCAGGAGATGTTCTGGTTGCCGAACCGGTCGATCTGGCTCGCGCCCATCATCACGTGCCGGGTGCCCGCGGCCACCACGCCGAACACCGCGCGGTACGGCAACCAGCCCTCGGCCTCGTCGTCGCGCAACAGGGTGGTCTCGCCGTCGGTCAGCAGCAGGCCGGGCGCGAAGGTGAGCTGGGCCAGCCGGGCGCCCAGGCGCGGGATCAGGCCGGTCGGCGAGGCCAGCACCGCGCCGTCGCCGCGCCATGCCTCGGCGCACGCCACCACGCAGACGTCGGCCCGGCTCATCGCGCGGCCACCGCCTTCTGGTAGCTCCGCTCGTCACCGTCCAGATAGGCCGATCGGAACCGCTCCCAGCCGTCCGGGGAGGCGGCGGCCGCCGCGTACTCCCGCTGGAAGGCCTCGTCCCGGTCGTAATCGGGGGCGCAGCTCGTGAAGTGGGCGCCGTTCGGCGTCTCCACCACGCCGTCGACCATCATCCGGTTGAGCAGCAGGCCCTGTGGCGGGCCGGAATCCATCAGCTCCGCGGTGCCGACGAGCCGTTCGCAGGACAGGTACCGGCGGCGCGCGGCCAGGCAGAACAGATCGTCGAAGTACGGATCCGGCCCCAGATAGCGGCCGTTGCCGTGTGCGTCGGCGCGATTCAGGTGCACCAGGGCGGCGTCCAGCGTGAGGGCCGGCATCGCCACAAGATCACTTTTGTCCGCGTACGGGGAACGGATGGTCTTGATCTGGGGGTTGACCCGCATGACGTCGGAGCCGAGGCCGGCCCGGATCGGCAGGAAGGGCAACCTGTTCGCGGCGGCGAGGAGTCCCCAGTAGAGCATTCCCTCGTCGTACTCGGTCAGCTCGATTCTGCCCTCCTGCCGGGCCCGGCAGAAATGCGGCTCGAGGGCGATGCTGTCGAGCGAGACGAAGCCGGTGACCAGCCGCCGCAGGCAACCGGCCGCGATCAGCAGCCCGACGTCCGGCCCGCCGTAGGAGACCACGGTCAGATCGCGCAGGCGGGCCCGGCAGACGGCCCGGACGAGCGCCATCGGCTTGCGGCGCGACCCCCAGCCACCCACGCCGACGGTCATGCCGTCGCGCAGCTCGCCGACCACCTCGTCGACGGTCATGACCGTCATCGGTCCTCCACGAACTTGCGCCGGGCGCGGTCGCCGGCCCCGTTGAGGTTGAGCTCGTACGTGAAGCCCTGCTCGAACCGGTACGACCGCTTCACGTCGACCGGGTCGATGCCGTTGAGCGCCTCCTTGGCCCGCCGGATCACCACCGGGTCCTTCGCGGCGATCTCGGCGGCCACCGCCCGCGCGGCGTCACGCAGGTCGGCCGCGGGCACCACCTCGTGCACCGAGCCGAAACGGTGCAGCTCGGCGGCCGTGATCGTGCGGCAGGTGTAGACCATCGCGCGCATCAGGTGATGCGGCACGAGGCGGGCCAGGTGGGTGGCCGCGCCGAGGGCGCCCCGGTCCACCTCGGGCAGTCCGAACGTGGCGTCGTCGGCGGCCACGATGAGGTCGGCGTTGCCCACCAGGCCGATGCCGCCGCCGAGGCAGAAGCCGTTCACGGCGGCGATCACCGGTACGGCGCAGTCGTAGACGGCGGCGAAGGCGGCGGCGCAGCCCCGGTTGACGGCCAGCAGCACCTCGTGGCCGGGCCCGCGCTGCATCTCCTTGATGTCGACCCCGGCGCAGAAGCCGCGGCCCTCGGCGGCCAGGACGACCACCCGGGTCTCGGGATCGGCGCCGGCCGCGGTGACCTCGCCGGCGATGGCCGGCCAGCCGGCCGCCGGCACCGCGTTGACCGGCGGGAAGTCGATCACCACTTCGGCGATGGGGCCGCGCTTCAGGTGTACGCCCACGCGCTCAGGCTAACCTAGCGCTTGCTTGGTGGGCTAGCATCGGCCGATGGACCCCCTCGACTTCACGGGCCGCGGTGTGGTCGTCACCGGCGGGACCCGGGGGATCGGCGCCGCGATCGCCTCCGCCTTCCTCGCCGCGGGCGCCCGGGTGCTGGTGTGCGGCCGCCACCAGCCTCTCTCCCCGGGCAAGGCCGAGTACTTCGAGGCCGACGTGCGTGATCCGGCGCAGGCCGCCGCGCTGGTCGAAGCGGCGGTCGACCGGTTCGGCCGTCTCGATGTGGTGGTGAACAACGCGGGCGGCGCGCCGCCGGTCCCGGCCGCGACTGCCTCGCCCCGGCTGCACACGAAGGTCGTGGAGCTCAATCTGATCGCGCCGCTGCACGTCTCGCAGGCGGCCAACGCGGTCATGCAGGCGCAGCCCGGCGGCGGCCTCATCCTCATGGTGGGCAGCGTCAGCGGCACGCGCCCGTCGCCCGGCTCGGCGGCGTACGGCGCGGCCAAGGCCGGCCTGCACCACCTGGCGACCAGCCTGGCCGCCGAGTGGGCCCCGGCTGTACGGGTGAACAGCGTGGTTCCCGGGCCGGTGGGCGGCGCCGGGCTCGATCCCGGGGCGGTGGCGCGCACCGTGCCGCTCGGCCGGCCCGCGACGCCGGAGGAGGTCGCCGGCGTCTGCCTGCTGCTCGCCTCGCCGCTGGCCTCGTACGTGAGCGGGGCGGCGGTCGCGGTGCACGGCGGCGGCGAGTGGCCGGGCTATCTGCCGGACCTCCGCAACCGCGCGTAGACCACGCTGCCGGCAATTTCCCCGACCGGCTGCGGTGGCTCCTCATGTGGGCCGGCGCCGATCCGGCGCCGGGAGCCAGTGCCGACAGTTTGCTCTGCTTACCTGGACGCGCAACTGTCCGCGCGGATCCGCCGGTTCTTGACGATTGAGGCAAGCACGGGGGCAAATCGGTCGCCGCGCGTATAGGTACGCAGAGCAAAGGCGCTGGCACCTTGGCGAGACAGCCGACTCCGGCCGACCGCAAAGGAGCGACGATCGGCCACGGAACGCGAGCTAACCCACGAGTCGGCGGTGGTCCCAGCTGACCACGCGGCGCGGCTCGACAAGGTAGGCCGTGCGCTTGGTCGCCGCGTGGGCGACGTAGCCGTCGAGTGCCGCGGCGACCTCGTCGGCGGGCAGGTCGCCGACGACGGGGCTCGGCATGCGGGTGGCGACCAGCCGGCCGATCTCGGTGACGCCGGGCAGGTCGTCGATGCGGGTCACCTCGCCGGTCACCTGGACGCCGCGCAGCTCGAAGTAGTCGTCGCCGTCCTCGACCAGGCAGGTCAGCCGGGGGTCGCGGGCGAGGTTGCGGGCCTTCTGCGAGGCGCGGTAGGTCCAGAACGCGATGCGGCCGTCGCGCATCGCGTAGAACATGCTGACCAGATGCGGGGTGCCGTCCGGGTTGAGGGTGGCGAGCTGGAGCTTACGGCCCGCGGCCAGAAACGTAGCCACCTCGTCCGGCGGCATCGAGACGGTGTCGCGTTGCTTCATCGATCCTCGCCGAACGTGGAGGAGGCCAGGGGCAGGGTGTCCTCGCAGACGAAGCCGGCGGCCGGTGGGTCGGCGGTGAACGCCCACGCCAGCGCGGCGTCCAGTTCCTCCGCCCTCCAAACGCCGTCGCCCCCGGCGTGGAAGGTCTGCCGGACCGTGGGCGGCGCCAGCACGGCCACCACGTCGCTGTGCACCACGAAGACCTCGCCGGTGATCCGCTCACCGGCCGGTCCGGCCAGGGCGACGACCAGCGGCGCCACCCGCTCGGCGGACATCGGGTCGGGGCCGTCGGGGGCCGGGCCCATCAGCTCGCCGGTCATCGCGGTGCGGGCGCGCGGGCAGATGGCGTTGGCCCGCACGCCGTACCGGGCGCAGCCGCGGGCCGTGGAGACCGTGAGCCCGACGATGCCGGCCTTCGCCGCCGCGTAGTTGGGCTGACCGGGCGAGCCGAGCAGGAACGCCTCCGACGAGGTGTTGACGATCCGGGCGTACACCGGCCGGCCGGAGGCCTTGCTCTGCGAACGCCAATGGGCGGTGGCCAGTCGCGTGGTCACGAAATGACCGCGCAGGTGGACCCGGATCACCGTGTCCCACTCCTGTTCGGACATCGAGAAGACCATCCGGTCGCGCAGCACGCCGGCGTTGTTCACGAGGATGTCGAGGCCGTCGAACGCGCGCAGCAGCGCCTCCCCGGTCGTCCACTCGGCCACGTCGCCGGGGCAGACTGCCGCCTCACCGCCCGCGTCCCGGATCCGGGATGCCACCGCGTCGAGACCCGGCCCGGGCAGGTCGTTGAGCACCACCCGGGCGCCCGCGCCGGCCAGGGCGACCGCCTCGGCCGCGCCGAGCCCCTGCCCGGCGCCGGTGACCACCGCGACCTTGCCCTCGAGCATTGCCATCTCAGTACCCCGGCCCGGCGAGGAGGCCGCCGTCGGCGACGAATTCCGCACCCGTGGTGTACGACGACTCGTCCGAGGCGAGGAACGCGACCAGCCGGGAGATCTCCACCGGCTCGGCGAACCGGGCGATCGGCAGCGACTTGAGGAACGCGGCCGGGTCGACCCCGGTCATCACGTCGGCCGCGGACAGTGCCATCGAGGTCAGCACGCCGCCGGGGTGCACCGAGTTGACCCGGATGCCGAGCGGCCCGAGCTCCTGCGCCGCCGAGCGGGTGATGCCGCGGATGCCGAACTTGCTGGCGCTGTAGGCGGACAGGCCGGCCGCGCCCGCGATGCCCTCGATCGACGAGATGTTCACGATCGAGCCGCCGCCGGCCTCGGCCATCGCCGGCGCCACCGTGTGCACGCCGAGCCAGCAGCCCACCAGGTTCACGTCGATCACGCGCCGGAACTCGGCCGGGTCCATCGTGGCGATCGGCCCGTGCCGCAGGATCCCGGCGTTGTTGATCAAAACATCGATCTGCCCGTACGCGTCGAGCACGGCGGCCAGCGCGGCGGCCCAGTCGGCCTCGCTGGTCACGTCGTGGTGCACGTAGCGGCCGTGCTCCAGGCCGTCCGCGACCGCCTGACCCTTGTCGTCGAGCACGTCGCCGATGACCACCCGGGCGCCCTCGGCGGCGAAGTACCGGGCGTGCGACTTGCCCATGCCGCGCGCGCCGCCGGTGATGAGTGCCACTTTGCCGTCGAGACGCCCCATCGGACCCTCCTACCAAGCGCTTGCTCGGGAGGGTATCACTGTCCCGGCGCGGTGATGCCGTCGAAAAGCAGCCGCAGCAACCCGTCCACGATCTCGTCGGTGCTCCAGCCCTTGCCCCGCGCCTGCTTCCACGAGGTGGGTATCCACAGGATGTCGCGCAGCAGCCGGTAGATGAGCCGGGCGTCGAGGTCGGCCCGGAACTGCCCGAGCTGCTTGCCCCGCTCGAGCTGGTCGACCCAGGTCTGCTCGATCTCCTTCATCGCCGTCCGCAGGTACGCGAAGCGCTTCTGCGCGCTGAAGTAGGCCCAGTCGTTCTGCAGCATGGTGAGGGCGGCCCGGTGCCGGCTGAGCGCGGCCGTGCTCGAGCGCACGATCCGCTCGATCACGACGCGGGGGTCGTCCTCGCCGGCGGCGGCAGCGCGATAGCCGCCGAGCACGTCGTCGAGGAACTCGCGCAGGATCTCGTCGCCGATCGACTCCTTGGAGTCGAAGTGGTGGTAGAGACTGCCGGAGAGGATGCCGGCGGCGTCCGCGATCTCGCGGACCGTGGTGGCCCGGAAACCCTTCTCGGCGAACAGGTCGGCGGCCAGCCGGATCAGATGGGCGCGGCGCTCCGACGGCGGCGCGGCCTTCTTCGTGGTCGTCACCAGGCCGATCGTACTTGGCCAATCGCTTGCTCGGTCCGGCGGCGGCCACTAGCGTAGAACGCGTTCTAATTCTTGAAGGGGGTGGCGAGGTGCGGGCCGCTGTTCTCCACGGTATCGGTGACGACGAGAAGCTCGAGATTCGCGACGATGTGACCGTGCTCGGTCCCGGCCCGGGCGAGATCCGGCTCCGGGTCCGCACGGCCGGTGTCTGCCACTCCGACCAGTCGGCCCGCGACGGCGGACTGCCCCAGCCGGTGCCGGCGGTGCTCGGCCACGAGGCGGCCGGCGACGTGCTGGAGGTCGGCGAGGGGGTGGACGACGTCGAGCCGGGCGACCGGGTGATCGTCAACTGGCTGCCCTCCTGCGGCACCTGCTCCGAGTGCCGGCGCGGCGAGCCGTACCTGTGCATGACCCACGTGATGACCGGGTACGCGATGCCCCGCTTCATGGCCGGTGACCTGCCGGTCTTCGGGATGGCCGGGTGCGGCGCCTTCGCCGAGGAGATGGTCGTGCCCCGGATCGGCGCCGTGAAGATCGAGCCCGACGTGCCGTACGAAGTGGCCGCGCTCGTCGGCTGCGGCGTGATGACCGGGGTCGGCGCGGTCATCAACACCGCTCAGCTGCGGCCGGGGGAGACCGCGGTGGTCATCGGCTGCGGGGGCGTCGGCATCTCGGCGATCCAGGGCGCCCGGCTCTCCGGCGCGCCGGTCATCGTGGCGGTCGACACGGTGCCGGAGAAGCTCGAGGTGGCCCGCCGGTTCGGCGCCACCCACGCGGTCACCCCCGACGCGCTCAGCGACCTGTCGGTCGAGATCACCGCGGGTGAGGGCTTCGACTACGCCTTCGACGTCGTCGCGGTTCCGCAGACCCTGCGTACGGCGTGGACGGCGGCCCGGCGCGGCGGCACGGTCGTGGTGGTCGGCGCCGGACGGCCCGAGCACCAGGTCGAGTTCAGCCCGTTCGAGCTGCTGTTCGAGGGCAAACGGATAATCCCTTCGCTGTACGGATCGTCATACCCGCCGCGCGACTTCCCCCGGCTGATCGCGCTGTGGCGGGCCGGGCGGCTCGACCTCGAGGGCATGGTGACCCACCGGCTGCGGCTCGACCAGGTCGAGGAGGCGCTCGCCGCGCTCGGCCGCGGCGACGTGATCCGCCAGGTGATCGTCCACGACGCCGGCGCCTGACATGCGGCTGGGCATTCAGCTCGGGTACAGCGGGGAGGGCTTCGCGGCGGCCGTCGACGAGGTCGTGGAGTTCGAGGCGGCCGGCGCCGACCTGGTGGTCGTGCCCGAGGCGTACAGCTTCGACGCGGTCAGCCAGCTCGGGTACCTCGCCGCCCGGACCAGCCGGATGGAGCTCGCCTCCGGGGTCATGCAGCTCTACACCCGGACGCCGACGCTGACCGCGATGACCGCGGCCGGGCTCGACTACGTCTCCGGCGGGCGCTTCTCGCTCGGCCTGGGCGCCTCGGGGCCACAGGTGATCGAGGGGTTCCACGGCGTCGCGCACGACGCGCCGCTCGCGCGTACCCGGGAGGTGGTGGAGATCTGCCGGCGGGTCTGGCGCCGGGAGGTCCTCGTCCACCAGGGAGAGCACTATCGGATCCCGCTCCCGACCGCCTTCGGCAAGCCGTTGAAGCTCATCAACCGGCCCGTCCGGGACCGGATCCCGATCCTGCTGGCCGCCATGGGCCCGCGCAACGTGGCGCTCGCGGCCGAGATCGCCGAGGGCTGGCAGGCGCTCTTCCTCGACCCGGCGGCGATGTCCCGGGTCTTCGGCCCGGCGCTGGCTGAGGGCCTCGCCCGCCGCGACCCGGCGCTCGGGCCGCTGGACATCATGGTGCCGTTGCCGTTCGCCGTGGCCGAGCCGACCGAGCCCTTGCTCGCCCGGCATCGCGCGCAGCTCGCGCTCTACATCGGAGGGATGGGCGCCCGGGGCCGCAATTTTTCCAATGATCTCGTACGCCGGTACGGCTACCCCGAGGAGGCCGCGGCGATCCAGGAGCTGTTCCTCGCCGGCCGGCGGGACGAGGCCGCCGCCGCGGTGCCCGGCCGTCTCGTGCGGTCGACCGCGCTGGTCGGGCGTACACCCGAATTGCGGGACCGGATCGCCGAGCTCGCCGCCGCGGGGGTCACCACCGTGCTCGTCTCGCCACTGGCTCCCACCAGGGAAGAACGGATCAAGGACGTCGCGGAACTGAAACAGGTTCTCATAGATACACCCCTTTGACATCAGGCACAGAGCGGGCTGATAGTAGAACGCGTTATAGCTCCAACGCGTGAGGAGCTTCGCGATGTCCGCTCACCTGAAACGGCGCCAGGTCCTCGCCGGCGCCGCCGCCCTCGGAACCGGCCTGGTCGCCGGTTCGTCCGCGCTCGGAGGTCCGGCGCGGGCCGCACAGCCCAGCTACGACGTGGTGGTCATCGGGTGCGGCGCCGCGGGAATGACCGCGGCGCTGCGCGTGGCCAAGCGCGGGCTGAGCGTTCTCGTGGTGGAGAAGGCGCCCACCTTCGGCGGCTCGGCGGCCCGCTCGGGCGCCGGCATCTGGATTCCCAACAACCAGGTCATCCTGGCGGCCGGGGTGCCGGACACCCCGGCCAAGGCGTCCGCCTATCTCGCCGCGGTGGTCGGCGGCGACGTGCCGACCGCCAAGCAGAAGGCGTTCCTCGACAACGGGCCACCGATGATCTCGTTCGTCATCGCGAACAGCCCGCTGCGCTTCCGCTACATGGACGGCTATTCCGACTACTACCCCGAGCTGCCCGGCGGGATCGCACGGGGCCGCTCGATCGAGCCGGACATGTTCGACGGCAACCTGCTCGGGGCCGAGCTGGCCCATCTCAACCCGGCCTATCTGCCGACGCCCGCGGGCCTGACGGTGTTCAGCGCCGACTACAAGTGGCTGAACCTGGCGGTGGTCAACGCGAAGGGCACAGCCGTCGCGGCCGAGTGCGTGGCGCGGTACACCGCCGCCGTGCTGGCCGGGAAGACGCCGCTCACCATGGGGCAGGCGCTCGCCGGGGCGCTGCGGGCCGGGCTGGCCGGCGCGGGCGTGCCGGTCTGGCTCAACACGCCGCTGACCGACCTGCAGATCGACACGAGCGGCCGGGTCACCGGCGTGGTCGTCACCCGCGACGGCGTGGCGACCGGCGTCACCGCCACCCGCGGCGTCCTGGTGGCGGCCGGCGGCTTCGAGCACAACCTCGCGATGCGGCTGGCCTACCAGCGGCAGCCGATCGGCGTCGACTGGACGGTGGGTGCCAAGGAGAACACCGGCGACGGCATCCGGGCCGGGCTGGCCGCGGGGGCGGCGACCGACTTCCTGGACGACTCGTGGTGGGGTCCGGCCATCCCGCTGCCAGAGGAGCCGTACTTCTGTCTCGCCGAGCGCACACTGCCCGGCAGCCTGATGGTCAACAGCGCGGGCAAGCGGTTCGTGAACGAGGCCGCCCCGTACAGCGATGTCGTGCATGTCATGTACGACAAGAACGGCATCACGCCGGACATCCCGGCTTGGCTGATCTTCGACCAGAACTACCGCAACCGGTACCTGTTCCGCGACGTCTCGCCCGCCCTGCCGTTCCCCTCCTCCTGGTACAGCAGCGGCGCGGTCTTCATCGACCTGAGCATCTCCGGCCTGGCCCGGAAGATCGGCGTTCCGGCCGCGGCGCTGTCGGCGACCGTCGCCCGGTTCAACGGGTTCGCCCTCACCGGCAAGGACACCGATTTCAAGCGCGGCGACAGCGCGTACGACCACTACTACACCGACCCGGCGGTGATGCCGAACTCGTGCCTCGCGCCGCTGTGGCTGCCGCCGTTCTACGCCTGCAAGATCGTGCCGGGCGACCTCGGCACCAAGGGCGGGCTGCGGACCGACCCCCGCAGCCGGGTGCTGCGCTCCGACGGCACGGTGATTCCCGGGCTGTACGCGGCGGGCAACTCCAGTGCCGCCGTGATGGGGCACAGCTACGCGGGCGCCGGCTCGACGATCGGGCCCGCCATGACGTTCGGTTTCATCGCCGCCAACGATCTCGCCGAGGGGGCTTGAGATGGCACGCCGTCGTACCCTCCTGCGGGCCGCCGTGCTCGGCGCGCCGGCCGCCGCTCTGCTCGCCCGGTCGGCCGCGGCCGGCGCCGCCCTCGCCTCGGGCGACCACGTTCCCGCGCTCGTCATCGGCAGCGGTTACGGCGGGGCCGTGACCGCGCTGCGGCTGACCCAGTCCGGCATCGCCACCGCCGTCGTCGAGATGGGGATGGCGTGGAACACCGCCGGCTCGGACGGCAAGGTCTTCTGCAACGTCCTCAACCCGGATCAGCGCTCGTACTGGCTGCGGACCAGCACCGATCAGCCGATCGGCTACTTCCTCGGCATCAGCGCCAACAAGTCGATCGGCAGGTACACCGGGGTGCTCGACTCGGAGAAGTTCGCCGGGATCCGCGTCTACCAGGGGCGCGGGGTCGGCGGCGGGTCGCTGGTCAACGGCGGGATGGCCGTGGTGCCCAGGCGCGACTACTTCGCCCAGATCCTGCCGTCGGTCGACCTCGCCTCGATGTACGACACGTACTTCCCGCGCGCCAACACCGGGCTCGGCGTCAACGCCATCGACCCGGCCTGGTTCGAGACGGCCGAGTGCTACCGGTTCGCGCGGGTCGGCCGCGACCAGGCCAAGGCGTCCGGCTACCCGACGACCTTCCTCAACAATGTGTACGACTTCGCGTACATGAAGCAGGAGCAGGCCAACACGGTGCCGCGGTCGGCGCTGGCCAGCGAGGTCATCTACGGCAACAACCACGGGAAGCGGTCGCTCGACAAGACGTACCTAGCCGCGGCGGCCGCCACCGGGCGCCTGAGCATCACCGCCCAGCACGTGGTGACCGCGGTCGTGCCCTCCTCGGCGGGCGGCTACTCGGTGACGATGAACCAGATCGACACGGCCGGCGCGGTGGTGGCCACGAAGACCGTCCGCGCCGACAAGGTGTTCTTCGCCGCCGGCAGCGTCGGCACCAGCAAGCTGCTGGTCGCGATGCGGGCCCTCGGCAAGCTGCCCAACCTGCCCGACGCGGTGGGCCAGGGCTGGGGCAACAACGGCAACGTCATGGTCGCCCGGGCCAACCACATCTGGAACACCACCGGCGCCCTGGAGTCCGGCATGCCGGCCATGGGCATCGACAACTGGGCCGACAGCGCCGGGCCGGTCTTCGCCGAGATCGCGCCGTTCCCGGCCGGCACCGAGCTGTGGATCAGCCTCTACCTGGCCATCACGAAGAACCCGAACCGGGCGGCGTTCAGCTTCGACAGCTCGACCGGGGGAGTGGGCCTGAACTGGCAGACGGCGTGGAACCAGCCCGCGATCGACGCCGCCAAGCGCGTCTTCGACACCATCAACAAGAAGCAGGTGACGGTCTACCGCAGCGACCTGTTCGGCGTGAACAAGGTCTGGGGCGACGACTTCACCTACCACCCGCTCGGCGGCTGCATCCTCAACCAGGCCACCGACAACTACGGCCGGCTGCCCGGCTACCCGGGGCTGTACGTGATGGACGGCTCGCTGATCCCCGGTAGCACCGGCGTCAACCCGTTCGTCACCATCACCGCCCTGGCCGAACGCAACATCGAACAGATCCTCACGATCGACTCGTTCTGAAGGACGGACGGCCTGTCCTCAAAGGACCTTGTGTCCTGCCACACCGGCCGCCCCGGGCCGCACGCTGAAGGGAGAGCTGAGAAAGGAGCGGTCATGAGAGTCGAACCCATCGTCGTCGGCACCGACGGCACCGACGAGAGCAAGGCGGCGATCCGGTGGGCGGCGCGTGAGGCACTGCGCCTCGGCCTGCCGTTGCGGGTCACGCACGTCTTCGAGTGGGACTGGAACGAGGCCCGGTACGGCAAGGGCAACGGCTACGTCGAGCTGACCCGCAAGCAGGCGGAGGGCGTCACCACCGCCGGCGTGCACGAGGCGCGCGTGGCGGCGGGCGGGAAGCTGGCGGTCGAGGGCGAGACGCTCGTCGGCCAGCCGGCCGCGCGGCTGGTCAAGCCGGACGCGACCGGCCTCCTGACGGTCCTGGGCAGCCGGGGCCGCGGCGGGTTCGCGAGCCTCCTGCTCGGCTCGGTGAGCCAGCGGGTCGCGACCCACGCGCCGGGTCCGGTGGTCGTGGTGCGCGGCCGGGGCGACGTCACCGAGGGCCCGGTCGTCGCCGGTGTCGACGACTCGCCGATCGCGGACGCGGTCCTCCGGACGGCGTTCGACGCGGCGGCCGGGCGCGGGGTCGCGCTCGAGGTGGTGCGCTCCTACCTGCCGGCGGTCCCGCTCTGGCTGGCCAAGGTGCCCGACGCCGACGCCGGCGCCCCGGAGGAGGACGCCGAGGAGAGGACACACCTGGAGGAGCAGCTGGCGCCCTGGCGGGAGAAGTACCCCAGCGTGCCGGTCTCGCTGGTTCTCACCCACCACGGCATCGCCGCGGAACTGGTCGAGGCCTCGCACCGCGCGCAGCTGGTCGTCGTCGGCAGCCGCGGGCACGGCGTGATCGCCGGAACCATGCTGGGCTCCACCGGCCTGCAACTGCTGCACCACGCGGACTGCCCGGTCCACATCGTCCGCACGAAGCACTGACGATCCCGCAACGAAGCCGCCGCCCGCGAACCGCGGGCGGCGGCCTTTTCCCGTTCAGCTCCGGCGCATCCGGTTCATCTCGGCCTGGATCGCGTCCTCCGGCGGCGCCGATCCGACGAACACGTCCCAGACGTGGAACACCAGCCCGATTCCCCAACCCAGCATGGGGAAGATCGGCCGGTAGAACCCATCCGGCGTGGTCACCCACCAGATCGCGTTCAGGAACAGATTCACCAGTACGTACGCCAGGACGTGCGCACCCAGATCGCGGCGCTTGCGCAGCCGGGCGATGGCCGCCGCGCGCAGCTCGTCCACGCCGGCCGGCTCCCTCAACTCCGTGCTCATCACCGGCCTCCTCTCCGTCTTTCCTCAGCGTCCCGCTCGGTTCCCGGCCCGAGCAGGGTCGGACGGCCCATACGAAGAGGCCGCCCGGCCGGGGGCCGGGCGGCTCTGGGGACGCTGACCGTCAGATGAGCCAGCGGTTCTTCTGGACCAAGGGCAGCGACGCCCACCACCTGCCGAGTCCCCAGGTGTGTCCGGCGTAGGTCAGGGCGACCACGACGCCGGCGATGGCGTAGGTGACGTGGTAGTCGACCAGCGGGTTGGACGAGCCCTTTGCGAGCGGCCACTCGGCCAGCCACATGAGGGCCATCATCGCGATGCCGGCGCCGGCGGCGATGCGCATGCCGATGCCGAGGATCAGGGCGAGGCCGATGCCGAGCAGGCCGAGCATGAACAGCCAGTTGGCCCAGGGGTCGCCGGCGATGTTGTGGAAGAAGGTCTGCAGCCATCCGGGGCCGACGTCGACGCTGGAGAGGAAGCCCTTGGTGGGGGAGCCGCCGTGGATCCAGGCCTTGGCCGACGGCGTCGCGTAGCCGAAGCCGAAGAGCTTGTCCAGGAACGCCCACACGAACACGAACCCGGTGGAGATGCGCAGCACCGCGAGCGCCCGAGCGGCGGCCGTGCTGAGCATGGAGCCGGGCGCCTCGACCTTCTCGAGGTGAGCGGCGGTGTCCCGGCCGATGGTGGTCATGGTGTCCTCCTCGATCGATGTCCTTCACCTATCAGCCTGCTCTTCGCGCCCGGCTCGCACCCGTGCCCAAATGCCCGACCCGGGCGGGCCCAAAGTCCCTACTCGACACGCCGGGACCTTCGCCTCTGCCGCCCGGCCCGTTGCGGCGGGACGCTCAGCCAGGAGAGGGAGTGCCTCGCCGACCTGACGAGGCGGATGGCCAGGAGGTGGCGTCATGCGGGCCAAGGACATCATGAGCAGTCCGGTGCACACCGTGCGGCCGACCGCGACGGTGGAGAGCGCCGCCGAGCTGATCACCGCGAAGGCGGTGACCGCGCTGCCGGTCGTCGACACCGCCGACCGGCTGGTCGGGATGGTGAGCGAGAGCGACCTGTTGTGGCATCGGGTCCCGGCGGACCCGGCCGCCCACGTGCGGCGGCTGCCCGATACCGGCCCGGGGAACCGGCCCGAGACGGTCGGCGAGGTCATGACCCCGGACCCGGTCACCACCCGCCCCGGCGCGGACGTCGCCGAGGTGGCCGAGCGGATGCTCGAGCACGACGTGCGCAGCATGCCGGTCGTCGAGGACGGCGGGGTCGTCGGCATCGTCAGCCGCCGGGACCTGCTGCGCGTCATGGTCCGCGGCGACGACGTGCTCAGCGCCGAGCTCCAACACCGCCTCGACCAGTACGCGGGCGGCCATCGCTGGACGGCCACCGTCGAGGGCGGCGTCGTCCATGTCACCGGCGGCTTCGACGACGATGCCGAGCGGGGCATCGTCGTCGTGCTGGCCCGCACGGTCCCCGGCGTGGCCGCCGTCGACATCGCCGCGACCCATCCGGACTAGTCCGTCGTGGGCGTCCACGCGATCCGGGCCTCGCCCCTCGCGGTCTCGCCGTGCCTCCTTTCCTCGGCAGGCCGCGAGAGGTCTCGATCAGTGAGGCCGGGCGACCCTCAGTTCTGCGGTGGCACGTCGTGCGGGCCGCTGCCCCACGTTGCGTTTGGTGTGGTGGTCAGGGCGTACGACAGATGTGCTCCGGAGGTGACGGCGTGAGCGGAAAGCCAGGCCTTGGTGGTTCGCCGGCCGTCGACTTCGAGACCTTGGACGTAGTGCGCGGTCTCGGTGCCGGGGGCGTCGATGACCAGCTGCCGGCCGCTCGCGAGCCGGATCACGGCCCGCGGGAAGAGCGGGGTGGTGAGGGCCAGCTCGGCGCGGGTGGGGACGGTGGGGTAGAGGCCGAGCGCGGAAAGGACATACCACGCGCTCATCGTGCCGGCGTCGTCGTTGCCGGGGATGCCGCCGGTGCCACTGCTCCACTTGGTGTCGAGGATGGCCTTGACCGTCTCCTGGGTCTTGGACGCGGCGCCGAAATAGTTGTAAAGGTATGGCGTTTGGATGTCCGGCTCATTGGTGACGTCGATCCGGGTGGCCTTCTTGGCGCTGAGGTCGAACGTTCCGTCGGGGTTGCGGAAGAACGCGTCGAGGCGCTCGATCGCGGTCTGGTTGCCGCCCATCCGCTGCGCGAGCGTGGTGACGTCGGAGTAGACCATCCAGGTGTAGCGGGCGCTGCTGCCCTCGACGAAGCCGGTCTCGGTGGAGGGGGTGAAGCCCTCGGCCCAGGTGCCGTCCAGGTAGCGGTCACGCATCCAGCCGACGTACGGGCTGTCGATCGGGGCCGGGGTGGGGACGGCGGGGTCGGCCAGCTCGAGCTCGCCCAGCTGGACGATGTCGGCGCCGCCGTTCTTGGTGACGTTCAGACGGTAATTCTGGTAGGGCTGTGAATCATTTACCTGGTAGACCTTTGTTTGGCCGCGCTTGTCGAAGGTCTGACCGGTCTGCGTGTCGATGGTCGTCCAGGTGCTGCCGTCGGCCGAGCCCTGAAGCTCCCAGTCGGCCGGGTCGCGTTCGGGCTCGTCGTTGCCGGAGGTCAGGGCGTACTGGGTCACGGTGAGCGGCGCGTCCAACTGCACGGCGAGCCAGCCGGTGGTGGCGAAGGTCAGCCATTTGGTCCCCTTGTCGCCGTCGACGCCTTGGGCCTTGCCCTCGTTCGGGGCGTTCTCGCCGCTCGCGGTGACCGCGGTGATGTGCTCGCGGATGTTGTGGTCGAGCCCGGGGTCGGCCTTGGCCTCCGGGTCGTAGACGTTGCGCCAGTTGTGCGAGCGGGCCAGGAACGTCTTGTAGGTCTTTCGGTCGCCGAGGGCGTCAGCCAGCTGGGCGATGCCGTAGTCGGCGGCCGCGTCCTCGAGGGTCTCGGCGGCGCCGCCCCAGCAGTGGCAGTCGTCGGCGGGCACGTAGCCGTTCTTCAGGTACTCGTTGAGCGACGGGCGCTGGCCGAAGCACTCGACGTTGCAGCCCTTGTCGCTGTAGTCGTTCTCCGTCGCGACGGTCGCCGCGTGCACGAGGGACTTCAGCGCGCCGCGGGCGTCGAAGTCTCGCGCCCCGAACGCGTAGATGGCCGCGATCGTCGCCGCCGACGGGTCGCCGGACATCACCGCGGTCTTCCCGTGCTGCAACAGCCAGCGATCCCACTCGCCGTTGCGCTGGGTGGCGTAGTTGAAGAGCGACTGCGCGAAGTCACTGGCCTGCCGCCGGTCGAGCATGGCGAGGAGCTGGACCTGGGCGCGGTAGACGTCCCATCCGGAGAAGGTGCCGTACTGCGCCTTCTGGGGCCGGACGACCTTGTGGATCTTGTCGTCGGCGCCGTAGTAGCGGCCGTCGGCGTCGCTGGTCAGCGTCGGCTCCAGCGAGGAGTGGTAGAGCGCGGTGTAGAAGGTCGTCCGCTGGTCGGTCGTGCCGCCGTCGATGTGGATCTTGCGGAGTCGCGCGTTCCAGGCCTCCCGGGCGTTCGCCCGGATCTTCTCGAAGGTGGCCGAGGCCGGCGATTCGGCCGCAAGGTTGCGTTCGGCGCCTTCCGGATCCGTGTACGCGATGGCGACGCGCATGGTGACCGCGGTGGTGCCGGGGGCGAACGTGACGTAACCGCCGGAGCCCTTGCCGGCCACCGGGCGACCGGCCGTGCTGTAGCCGCTGCCGCCGGTGGCGTCGGTGCTGTCCGGGGTGAGCGTGCCGTCCTTCCAGGTGCCGGTGGCGGCGAACGGCTGGTCGAGCGTGGCGACAAAGTGCAGCGTGTAGTACGCGTGCGAGTTGTCGGTGCTCTGCGGGCCGCAGAAGTTGCCGGCGCTGACGCTGCCGGTGATGGTTTGCGTCGCCGGGTCGATGTGGACGGTCGCGTCGGCGCTGCCGGTCTCCGAGAGCGAGGTGCGGAAGAGGAGGCTGGCGGGCTTGTCGGCCGGGAAGCTGAAGCGCCCGATGCCGGTCCGGTCGGTTACCGTCAGCTCCGCGCCGGCCCCGCTGTCCAGGCCGACTCGGTAGTAGCCCGGCTCGGCGGCCTCGTTGGTGTGCGAGAACGTGCTGGCGTAAACCGCGTCGGTCGTGTCGGCGGTCGGCGAGGTGATGACATTCCCGACGTACGGCATGATCGGGATGTCGCCGTTGGCGCCCGAGCAGCCGACGCCGCTGAGGTGGGTCAGGCTCAGGCCGCGAATCTTGGTGGCCGTGTACTGGTAACCGCCCGGCGCCGGCGTCGAGATCTGACTGCCCCGCGACGTCTGCGGGCTCCAGGCCAGCATCCCGAACGGGCGGACAGCGCCGGGATAGGTGTTACCGAGATTGGTAGTACCGATGAATGGATTGACGAATGCGGCCGGGTCGTCGGCGGCCGGGTTGGCTTGCGCGGCGACGCCGAACGGGACGGTGACGGCCATCCCAGCGACGGCGGCGAGGACACGAGTACGGAGCAAGGCGGACTCCTCCCATGACAACGATGTCACTAATGACAACGATGTCAGTCAAATCCACATACTCCAATGTGTCAATCTCCACCGCCACCGCCACCGCCACCGCCACCGCCACCGCCACCGCCACCGCCACCGCCACCGCCACCGCCACCGCCGCGGGCCGCGGGCCGTGGGCCGTGGGCCGTGGGCCGTGGGGCGCGGGCCGCGGGGCGCGGGTGGCGCGGGGTGGCGCGGCACGGGCGCGGGGTGCGGGGTGGCACGGCAGGGGATGCGGGGCGCGCGCGGCAGGGCCACGGAGCGCGCGGCGGCCGGGGGTGCGGCGGCGG
>NZ_KB903298.1 GCF_000379645.1 Paractinoplanes globisporus DSM 43857 | reverse complement strand
TGGAGGCGGCGGGGGACGCGGACGCTCCAGGTGCGGTCGCGGAAGTGGCGTTTGATTTCGCCGATGATGGTGGGGATGGCGTAGCCGGCGAAGTCGACGCCGCGGTCGGGGTCGAATTTGTCGACGGCTTTGATGAGGCCGACGGTGGCGGTTTGGATGAGGTCGTCGGTGGGTTCGCCGCGGCCGGAGTAGCGGTTGGCGAGGTGGCGGGCCAGGGGCAGCCAGGCCTCGATCGCGCTGTCGCGCAGCTGCGCCCGGGACGGGTGCCCGGACGGCGTCGCGGCGAGCATGGTCAGCAGCTCGGTGGCACTCTCCGCCACCGTGTGTTGCGTGGGCACCGGCCCGGCATAGGTCTGGATCATGATGGTCCTCCATCAGCGGGCAGAGAGCCGTGCCCGCACGCGGCGACCGTTCAGTGATTCCACGTTAACCAGAAAGCCTACCCTGCACTAGCCGAAAGTATGAGTCATTCACGTCGAACGGCCGATCCGCGCGCGGTGAGGGTGACCCGGGCAGGATTCGATGTCGCCCCCACGTGGTAAACAGCGGGAAACACATGCGAACCAGGAGACGGGAAACAGAGATGGCCACTCTCGGCATCGACATCGGCGGCTCCGGGGTGAAAGGCGCACCGATCGACACGGTGCGCGGCGAGCTTCTCGCCGAGCGTTACCGGGTGCCCACGCCGCAGCCCAGCGACGTGACCAGCGTCGTCGAGGCGGTGGCCGAGGTCGCCGGCCAGTTCGACGACTTCGACCGGGTCGGCATCACCTTCCCGGGTGTGGTGGTCGACGGCGTGACCCGCACCGCGGCGAACGTCGACAAGTCGTGGCTCGACGCGCCGGCGGCAAAGCTGTTCGGCGAGCGGCTCGGCAAGCCGGTCACGGTCCTCAACGACGCCGACGCGGCCGGGGTGGCCGAGGTGGCGTTCGGCGCGGGCCGCGACCAGCGCGGGCTGATCATGATGCTCACCTTCGGCACCGGCATCGGAAGCGCGCTGTTCCTCGACGGCGTCCTCATCCCGAACACCGAGCTGGGCCACCTCGAGCTCGACGGGAAGGACGCCGAGCTGCGCGCCTCCGACCGGGCCCGCGAGGTCGAGGAGATGAGCTGGGAGAAATGGGCCGGCCGGGTCGAGGCATACCTGCGTCATGTCGAGATGCTGCTGTCCCCGCGGCTGTTCATCATCGGCGGCGGGGTCAGCAAGAAGTCCGACCGGTTCTTCCCGCTGATCGACATCCGCACGCCCATGGTCCCGGCGACGCTGCTCAACAACGCCGGCTGTATCGGCGCGGCGGTCACCGCCGAGCAGGCGTCGGGCGATCTCGGCGCGATCCAGACCAACGCCGCGACGGCGAGCCGCTGATGCCGCGCACCATCGCCACCAACACGACCGTCGACCGGGCGGAGCTGCTGGAGTTCCTCCGGCCGCGCCACCACGCGATCCTCATGACGACCCGCCGGGACGGCCGCCCCCAGGCCTCGCCGAACACGTGCGGCGTCGACACCGAGGGCCGCATCGTCATCTCCACCTACCCCGAGCGGGCCAAGGCGATGAACGTGCGCCGCGACCCGCGGGTGAGCGTCCTCGTGCTCTCCGAGGATTTCGGCGGCGCGTGGGTCCAGGTCGACGGCGTCGCCGAGGTGCTCGACCTGCCCGAGGCGATCGAGCCCCTGGTGGAGTACTTCCGCGTCATCTCCGGCGAGCACCCCGACTGGGACGAGTACCGCCAGGCCATGCGTGACCAGGGCAAATCCCTGATCCGCGTGACGATCGAGCGCTGGGGCCCGATCGCGACGGGCGGCTTCCCGGCTCGCCTGGCCGACTGAGCACGAAACGACGAACGGCCGGCGCCCCTCGGACCTGGGGCACCGGCCGTCCTCGTCCATCAGGCAGCAATCTCCTGCTCGGCGTCCAGTAGGTACAGGAGCGTGTCGCGGTGCAGCTCGGCTACCGGTTCCAACAGGTCCGGGTGGCGGAGCAGCACGGCCGCCTCGCGGTCGCGCTGGTCGGGGTTGAGCAGGCGCCGGAACTCGCTGGGCAGGCCGCCGGCCCGCCGCGGGTAGGGCCGGGGACGGCCGTCGTCGGCAGGGACGGCCGCGGCCACCGCGTCGACGCCGCGCCGGGCCAGCATCGGGTCGGCCAGCAGGCAGGCCGCCCAGCTCACCACGACCTCGTCGACCCAGGTACGCCAGCCCTCCTCCTCGGCCTCGTCGTCGTCGGGCTCGCTGCCGGCCCGCCAGTCGAGGACCGCGGAGCCGCCCGGGCCGGCGATCGCGACCAGGGCCGCGTCGATCTCGGTCGGGTAGCGCAGCCACGCGGCGACCGTCACGGCCTGGCGGGCCTGCAGCTCCGACAGCGTGTGCGCGATCGTGTCGGGGCTGCCCGCGGGGTAGGCCCGGGACAGCCAGTGCGTGCTGGCCGCGATCACGGGCGAGAGCTCGACAGACGGTCCGGCCACCGGGTGCTCCTCCAAAGTCGGGCGCGGCAGCTTCGAGCCGCGTCAGAGGTACACCTCGGCCGGGGTGGAACCGGACTTGAGTAGCGTTACCGGGATGGGACCGCACGGCAACCGACGCGCTCCCCTGCGCACGCTCGTGACCTCCGGCCTGGCCGAGCTGCGGCCCGACCCGGAGCGGCCGCAGGGCTGGACGTTGCTGGTGAACGGCGTGCCCCAGTCGTACGTCGACCTGGCCGATCCCGGGCACCTGGAGTTCCCCTACGAGAAGCAACTCGGCGCGGTCCTGCGGTTGTGGGCCCCTCACCGCGTACGGGAAAAGGTCTTGCATCTGGGTGGCGGCGGGCTGACGCTCGCCCGCCTGCTGCACCACACGCGGCCCGGGTTTTCCCAGGTGGTGGTGGAGC
The DNA here is from genome assembly GCF_000379645.1 of Paractinoplanes globisporus DSM 43857. Lineage (GTDB taxonomy): Bacteria > Actinomycetota > Actinomycetes > Mycobacteriales > Micromonosporaceae > Actinoplanes > Actinoplanes globisporus. Next base: position 246,404 of record NZ_KB903298.1, on the reverse strand, counting down.
GTGACCCGGAGATCCTGGCGCTCGTGTCGCGGGTCCTGCCGTTTCCGGGCGAGATCGAGGTACGCCTCGGGGACGCGCGCGAGGAATTGGAGGCCGCCGAGCCGGCGAGTTTCGGTCTGATCATTTCGGACGTTTTCGTGGGCGCGGCGATGCCGGCCAGCGTCGCCGCGGAGGGATTCGCCGTTGCCGCCCGCCGCGCCCTTCATCCGGACGGTTTACTGGCGATGAATTTGACGGACGTCCCGCCGCTCGCCCACACCCGGATCCAGGTCGCCACGACCCGCTCCGCCTTCGATGAACTGACGCTCTACGGCAACGCCGAGGTGCTGCGGGGACTACGGGTGGGAAACGTGATTTTGCTGGCCGGTAACGTGCCGATGATCGAAGCGCGGAAAACTGAGCGCGTGATACGCGGGGACGATCTGTCAATTTTCATGGGAGGCGCACGACCGCTCCTGGACGAGCCCCGCTGAGCGCTCTCCGGTAGGTTGGGAAGCACGGCTCGCCGCCGTGTGCGGTGCCTCCGCCCCGGTGAAGTATGCCCTGACGGCGGTCCTGGTTCGCCGCGCCTGCCCCCGCTCGCCTGACTACGGTGGAGATCATGACCGGTCGTTTTCCCATCGAGGACGTGACCCCGTCGGTGTCCTGTGGCCGATACCCCGCGAAAGCGGTCGTCGGCGAGCTCGTGCCGGTCTCCGCGACGTCCTATCGCGAAGGACACCACGCCCTCGGCGTGAACGTGGTATGGCGCGGGCCCGAGGGCGAGTCCGAGCCGTTCACCCGCCTACAGCCGGGCGAGCCCGGCCTCGACCGCTGGCACGGCGTGATCCGGCCCGATCGGGTCGGCCGCTGGACGTTCACGGTGGAGGCCTTCGACGATCCCTACCGGACCTGGCGCGACGCCGTGGTGAAGAAGATCGGCGCCGGTCAGGGCCTGGAGGACCTCGCCAACGACCTGGCCGAGGGCGCCGAGGTGCTCGACCTGGCCACCAAGATCGTGCCGCACGACCACGAGGAGCGGGTGCGGGCGGCCGCCGCGGCCCTGCGCGACGAGCAGATGTCGCTGTTCGCCCGGGTCTCCCCCGGCCTCGATCTGGAAGATCTGCTCTGGCACAACCCGGTCCGCCACCAGGTGACCACGACCCGGTCGTACGCGATCTGGGTCGATCGCCCGCGCGCGCTCTACTCGGCGTGGTACGAGTTCTTCCCCCGGTCGGAGGGCGCCGAGATCGGCCCCGACGTGCTCCCGGTCCGGCACGGCACCTTCGCCACCGCCGCCGAGCGCATCCCCGCGGTCGCCGCGATGGGCTTCGACGTGCTCTACCTGCCGCCGATCCACCCGATCGGCCGGGTCAACCGCAAGGGCCGCAACAACACGCTGGTCGCCCGCCCCGGCGACGTCGGCTCCCCGTGGGCGATCGGCTCCGACGAGGGCGGTCACGACGCGATCCATCCCGAGCTGGGCACCCTCGACGACTTCCGCGCGTTCCTGCGCGCCGCCGAGGAGAACGGCATGGAGGTCGCGCTCGACCTGGCCCTGCAGGTCGCGCCCGACCACCCCTGGGTGAAGTCCCATCCGCAGTTCTTCACCACCAAGGCCGACGGCACCATCGCGTACGCCGAGAACCCGCCCAAGAAGTACCAGGACATCTACCCGATCAACTGGGACAACGACTACCGGACGCTGCGCGACGAGGTCTACCGCGTGGTCATGCACTGGGTGGAGCAGGGCGTCAAGATCTTCCGCGTGGACAACCCGCACACCAAGGCGGTCAACTTCTGGCAGTGGCTGATCCCCAAGGTGAAGGAGACCGACCCGGACGTGCTGTTCCTGGCCGAGGCGTTCACCCGGCCGGCCATGATGAACGGCCTCGGCAAGATCGGCTTCACCCAGTCGTACACGTACTTCACCTGGCGCACCTCGGCCTGGGAGATGCGGGAGTACATGGGACAGCTGCTGGAGTCGCTGGACTGGATGCGGCCCAACTTCTGGCCCAACACCCCCGACATCCTGCACGAGTCGCTGCAGCACGGCGGCCCGCCGATGTTCAAGATCCGCGCGGTGCTGGCGAGCATGCTCTCGCCGTCCTGGGGCATGTACTCGGGCTACGAGCTGTTCGAGCACGTCGCCCGCCCCGGCTCCGAGGAGTACCTCGACAACGAGAAGTACGAGCTGAAACCGCGGGACTGGGCGGAGGCCGAGCGCACCGGGCGGTCGCTGGCGCCGTACATCACCCGGCTCAACCGGATCCGGGCCGCCAACCCGGCCCTGCACTGGCTGCGCAACCTGCGCTTCCACGAGGTCGACAACGGCGCGCTGCTGTGCTTCTCCAAGCGCGACCCCGACACGGGCAACACCGTGCTCACGGTGGTCTCGTTCGACGCCAGCAACGTGCAGTGGGGCAACACCACGCTCAACATGCCGGAACTCGGGATGGACTGGCACGAGCGGTTCACGGTGGTCGACCAGATAAGCGGCGCGACGTACGAGTGGGGCCAGCACAACGCGGTCCGCATCGACCCGTACGTCGAGCCCGCGCACGTCTTCGTGCTGCAACAACGTTGATTCAAGAACCTGCGGGTGGGGTAGGTGGGACTCTCGATGGACCTGATTGAAGATCACGACCCGACTGAGGGCAGCCACGTCGAGGACGGTGTGGTCGAGCATCCCACCGCGGAGGACTTCGGCCACGCGCGTTCGCTGCCCGCCGACGCCACGTGGTTTCAGCGGGCGGTCTTCTACGAGGTACTGGTCCGGGCGTTCTACGACTCCGGCACGGACGGCGCGGGCGACCTGCGCGGCCTGATCGAGCGGCTCGACTATCTGCAATGGCTCGGCGTCGACTGCCTCTGGCTGCCGCCGTTCTACGACTCCCCGCTGCGCGACGGCGGCTACGACATCCGTGACTTCTACAAGGTGCTGCCCGAGTTCGGCACGGTCGACGACTTCGTGGCGCTGCTCGACGCGGCCCACAAGCGCGGCATCCGGGTGATCACCGACCTCGTCATGAACCACACGAGTGACCAGCACGCGTGGTTCCAGGAGTCACGCCGTGACCCCGACGGGCCGTACGGCGATTTCTATGTATGGAGCGACACCAGCGAGAAGTACCAGGACGCCCGGGTGATCTTCGTGGACACCGAGGAGTCCAACTGGACGTTCGACCCGGTGCGCCGGCAGTTCTTCTGGCACCGGTTCTTCTCCCACCAGCCCGACCTCAACTACGACAACCCGGCCGTGCAGGAGGCGATGCTCGACGTCCTGCGGTTCTGGCTCGACCTCGGCATCGACGGTTTCCGGCTGGACGCCGTGCCCTATCTCTACGAGCGCGAGGGCACGAACGGGGAGAACCTCCCGGAGACGCACGCTTTCCTCAAGCACTGCCGCAAGGTGATCGACGACGAGTTCCCGGGCCGGGTGCTGCTGGCCGAGGCCAACCAGTGGCCGGCCGACGTGGTGGAGTACTTCGGCGACCCCCGCTCGGGTGGCGACGAGTGCCACATGGCCTTCCACTTCCCGCTGATGCCGCGCATCTTCATGGCGGTACGCCGTGAGTCGCGTTTCCCGATCTCAGAGATCATGGCGCAGACGCCGGCCATCCCGGACAACTGCCAGTGGGGCATCTTCCTGCGCAACCACGACGAGCTCACGCTCGAGATGGTCACCGACGAAGAGCGCGACTACATGTACTCCGAGTACGCCAAGGACCCGCGGATGAAAGCCAACGTCGGCATCCGCCGGCGGCTGGCGCCCCTGCTGGAGAACGACCGCAACCAGATCGAGCTGTTCACCGCGCTGCTGCTGTCGCTGCCCGGCTCGCCCGTCCTGTACTACGGCGACGAGATCGGCATGGGCGACAACATCTGGCTCGGCGACCGCGACGGGGTGCGCACCCCGATGCAGTGGACGCCCGACCGCAACGCCGGCTTCTCCACCGCGAACCCCGGCCGTCTCTACCTTCCCGCCAACCAGGACCCGGTGTACGGCTACCAGGCGGTCAATGTGGAGGCGCAGCGCGACAGCTCGACGTCGCTGCTGAACTGGACGCGTACGATGCTCGCCGTGCGACGCCGCCACGAAGCGTTCGCCGTCGGCACGTTCCGCGAGCTCGGCGGGTCGAACCCGTCGGTGCTCGCCTACCTGCGCGAGAACGGCGACGACGTGGTGCTCTGCGTGAACAACCTGTCGCGCTTCCCGCAACCGATCGAGCTCAACCTGCAGCACTGGAACGGGTACACGCCGGTCGAGCTGACCGGGCACGTGAACTTCCCGCGCGTCGGCCAGCTGCCGTACCTGTTGACCCTCCCCGGGCACGGCTTCTACTGGTTCCAGCTGTGCAGGTCCGAGGAGAAGCAATGACGCTGCCCTTCGCCGAGTGGCTCCCGCAGCAACGCTGGTACGCCGGCAAGGCCCGCACGCTGTCGTCCGTCAAGGAGGCGTCGTCGACCCGGCTCGGCGACAACATCGACCTGGTGCTCGTCGACGTCGAGTACACCGACGGCAGCTCCGAGCGGTACCAGGTGATCGTGGCCTGGGACAACGGGCCGATCGCCGAGTTCAGCGGCGTCGCCACGATCGGCGCCGTCGGCAACAACACGGGCTACGACGCGCTCTACGACCAGGGCGCCGCGCGCTACCTGCTGTCCCTGGTCGCGGCCGGCGGCACGCACGGCGACGTGGTGTTCGAGCCGGAGCCGGGCGCCGAGTTCCCGGGCGAGGACGCGTACCCGCGGGTCTTCGACTCCGAGCAGAGCAACACCAGCGTGATCTTCGGCCAGGAGGCGATCCTCAAGGTCTTCCGCCGGGTCGCCACCGGCATCAACCCGGACGTCGAGCTGAACCGGGTGCTCGGCCGGCGCGGGAACCCGCACGTGGCGCGGCTGCTCGGCTCGTTCGAGACGACCGAGGGCGGCGAGCCGGCCCCGCTGGGCATGGTGACGGCGTACGCGGCGAACTCGGCCGAGGGCTGGGCGATGGCCACGGCGTCGGCGCGCGACCTGTTCGCCGACGCCGAGATGGCCGCCGACGAGGTGGGCGGCGACTTCCAGGGCGAGTCGTACCGCCTGGGCGAGGCGGTCGCGTCGGTGCACGCCGACCTGGCCGACGAGCTCGGGGCGGGCCCGGCGCCGTTCCCGCTGGACGCGATACTGGCCCGGCTGCGGCACAACGCGAACGCGGTCAGCGAGATCCAGCAGTACGTGCCGACGATCGAGCAGAGGTTCCGCTCGCTGGCCGGCGAGACGGTCACGGTCCAGCGCATCCACGGCGACCTGCATCTCGGGCAGGTGCTGCGTACGCCCGAGGCGTGGCTTTTGATCGACTTCGAGGGCGAGCCGGGGGTTCCGCTCGACGAGCGCCGCCTGCCGGATTCACCCCTGCGTGATGTGGCCGGCGTGCTGCGCAGCTACGAGTATGCGGCCTACCAGCTGCTGGTCGACTCGGACGACGACGAGCACCTGGCGGCCCGGGCGCGGGAATGGGTCGACCGCAACCGGGCGGCATTCTGCGACGGGTACGCGCACGCGTCCGGCACCGACCCGCGCTCGCAATCGGCGCTGCTGGCCGCGTACGAACTGGACAAGGCGGTCTACGAGGCCGCGTACGAAGCCCGGCACCGGCCCGGATGGCTGCGGATCCCGCTGCGGTCCATCGCCCGGCTGGTCGCTGTTTCCTAGCGTCTTCCCAGCCCCAACGCCAGTCGCAAGGCCAATCGCAACGCCAGTCGCAACGCCAGTCGCAAGGCCAATCGCAACGCCAGTCGCAACGAAGGAGCCATTCCCGTGATCGGCCACCCCGCCTCCTCGCTCGCCGCCGACAAGCGCGCCATGAACGGCGTGGCGGCCGGCGACACGCACGATCCGCACGCGATCCTCGGCGCCCACCCGGCGGGCGGGGTCACGGTCGTCCGCACGCTGCGCAAGGGCGCCGAGAAGGTGGCGGTGGTCGCCGGCGACGAGCGGACCGAGATGATCAAGGTGCACGACGCCGGCATCTTCGCGGCCGAGCTGCCCGGGACGGTGCTCGACTACCGGCTCGACGTGGACGGGACGGTGGTCGACGACCCGTACCGTCACCTCCCCACGCTGGGCGATCTCGACCTGCACCTGATCGGCGAGGGCCGGCACGAGAAGCTGTGGAAGGTGCTGGGCGCGCAGCCGCGGGGCGCCGCCACCGGGGTCGGCTTCGCGGTGTGGGCGCCGAGCGCGCGGGGCGTGCAGGTGGTCGGCGACTTCGTCGGCTGGGGGCCGTACGACGGGTGGCCGATGCGGTCGCTGGGCTCGAGCGGCGTCTGGGAGCTGTACGTGCCGGACGCGCACCCCGGCTCCAAGTACAAGTTCAAGATCCTCGGGCGGGACGGGGTGTGGCGGGAGCACGCCGATCCCCTCGCCCAGCACACCGAGGTGCCGCCGGCGACGGCGTCCGTGGTGTTCGAGTCGTCCTATGACTGGTCCGATTCCGCCTGGATGCAGGCCCGGGCGTCGAAGCAGTGGCATCGGGAGCCGATGAGCGCGTACGAGGTGCACCTCGGCTCGTGGAGGCCGGGCCTCTCGTACCGCGACCTGGCCTCTCAGCTGGTGGATTACGTCGTCGAGATGGGCTTCACGCACGTCGAGCTCATGCCGGTCATGGAGCATCCGTTCGGCGGCTCGTGGGGCTACCAGGTGACCGGATATTTCGCCCCTACCTCCCGTTTCGGAAATCCCGACGAATTCCGGTACCTGGTCGACAAATTGCACCAGGCCGGGATCGGCGTGATCCTCGACTGGGTGCCGGCGCACTTCCCCAAGGACGAGTGGGCCCTCGCCCGCTTCGACGGCACCCCGCTGTACGAGCACGGCGACTGGCGGCGCGGCGAGCACCCCGACTGGGGCACGTACGTCTTCGACTTCGGCCGCAAGGAGGTGCGCAACTTCCTGGTCGCCAACGCGCTGTACTGGTGCGAGGAGTTCCACGCCGACGGGTTGCGGGTCGACGCGGTCGCCTCGATGCTCTACCTCGACTACTCCCGCAAGGACGGCGAGTGGACCCCCAACCAGTACGGGGGCCGGGAGAACCTCGACGCGATCAGCTTCCTGCAGGAGATGAACGCGACCGTCTACAAGGACAACCCCGGCGTGATCACGATCGCCGAGGAGTCCACGGCCTGGCCCGGCGTCACCCGCCCGACCCACCTCGGCGGCCTCGGCTTCGGCTTCAAGTGGAACATGGGCTGGATGAACGACACCTTGACCTACATGACCAAGGAGCCGATCTACCGCCAGTGGCACCACCACCAGATGACCTTCGCGACGGTCTACGCCTGGAGCGAGAACTACATCCTGCCGATCAGCCACGACGAGGTCGTGCACGGCAAGGGCTCGCTGACCGGCAAGATGCCCGGCGACCTGTGGCAGAAACTGGCGAACACGCGGGCGCTGCTCGGCTTCATGTGGGCCTTCACCGGCAAGCAGCTGCTGTTCATGGGCAGCGAGATGGCCGACCTGCAGGAGTGGAGCGAGGAGCGCGGCCTCGACTGGGCGCACCTGGCCGACCCGCAGTTCGGCGGCGTGCAGACCCTGGTCAAGGACCTCAACCGGGTGTACCGGGAGACCCCCGCGATGTGGACGCAGGACACGTCGCCGTCCGGCTTCCGCTGGATCACCAGCGAGGACTCCCAGCACAACACGTTCTCGTTCATCCGCTTCGCGCCGAACGGTGATCCGATGGCGTGCATCGTGAACTTCGCGGCCATCCCGCACGAGAACTACCGCATCGGCCTGCCGCGGGCCGGCCGCTGGGCCGAGGTCATCAACACCGATTCCGAGCTGTACGGCGGGTCGGGCGTCGGCAACCTCGGCGAGGTGACGGCCGAGGAGCTGCCCTGGCACGGGCTCAACGCCTCGGTGGCGCTGCGCGTCCCGCCCCTCGGCGCGGTCTGGCTCCGCTACCAGGGCTAGTCAGAAGATCTTCGTGAGCCGCGGGTAACGCCTCTCCATCTCCTCGTCGTCCTCGAAGTCCCAGCCGGGATCCGAGGGCCGCGGGGACAGCCGGAAGTCGTGCCCGCGGTCCAGCAGGACGCGCTCGAGGTCGCCGTCGGTGGCCTCCTCGTACGCGTCCTCGGCCACGTCGTCGAGGCTCTCCCAGTCGGGCCACTCCGCCTCGGCCCAGTCGGCGCTGTCCCGCCCGGCCAGCTCCCGCACGACCGGCACGTCGGCGAGCGCGTCCGGGTCGGCGGCCACCGCCTCGAAGACCGCCCGCCCCTGCCCGATCAGCCACGCCTGGAAGTACCAGAAGCCGTCGTCGTCGCACAGCCCGCCGCAGATCAGCCAGGCCGCGCCCCACACCCGGTTGGTGTCGACCCGCTCCCGCAGCGCGTCCACGTGCAACTGAAAGTCGACGATGTCGCCGGGCTCGTAGCCCGCCAGCTCGTCGATGAGGCGGTCGGTGCGCTCCTCGGGGTCGGCCGTCTCCCGCCCGCTGCGCTCGATCAGCGCCCAGAACTCTTCGAGATCCACTCGGGCACTACAGCACACCAAGGTAATGACAAGATGTCCGCCGTGCCGACGATCGAGGGCAACCTCTGCCCCTCCTGCGAGACCGCGCTCACCGCCAGCCCGGACACCACCGACCCGGACGCCGCGCCCTGGTGCGGCGCCTGCGAGTGGAACCTCGAGCACGCAGCGGACGACCCCCGGCTGAGCTGGTTCGCGCGGCGGATGGCCCGCTCCGACCGCCGGGCCGGGTTCGCCTCGCATCGGGAGCTGGTCGAGTCGGCCGAGCTCTCCTCGGTCGGTGCCGGCGTCCACCGGTTCCTCGTGGCCGTCTCGGCTGTACTGATGCTGCTGCTGGTGGCCCTGCTCGTCGGCGGGCTGTGGCTGGTCGTCTTCGGCGGCGCGCCCGGGCCGATCGCCGGCGGCCTGGTTCTGCTGGTGATCGCGCTGTTGCTGCGGCCGCGGTTCACCCGGCTCAAGCGGCTGCTCACCTCCTCGTACCGGGTCGCGCGGGCCGACGCGCCCACCATGTTCCTGGTGATCGACCGGATCGCGGACGGACTCGGCGCGCCCCGCCCCGACGTGCTGCTGTTCGATTTCGGCTGGAACGCGTCGGTCGTCGCGATCGGGCCCCGGCCGCGGCGCGCGCTGGTCCTCGGCGTACCGCTGCTGCTGACGCTCGCCCCGCAGGAGGTCGTCGCGCTCGTCGGCCACGAGATGGGCCACCTCAAGTACGCCGACACCCGCCGGCTCGTGCTCACGTCCCCGGCCCGCACGATGTTCGGCCAGGTGTCCCGGGCGATCCGGCCGCCGATGCTGGTGGCGCCCGAGCTCGGACTCAACCCGTTCCTCGCCGTCGGCCTCGTGGCCTGGCAGCTTGTCGCCGGCGCGGTCTCGCTGCTGCTGTTCACCGCCCATCTCGGGATCAACCGGGCGGCGTCGCGGGACGATCGGACGGTGGAGTTACGCGCCGACGCGATGGCGGCGGAGGCGGCGGGGTCGGCGGCGGCGCTGCGGCTGCTCGACCTGCTGGCGATCCTGCCCAAGCTGCCGGGATTCCTGCAGCACTACGTGCCCAAGGGCGAGGCGGCGGCGACCTGGCGGCGAATGCTGCGGACGGTGCGGGAGCGTGAGGCGGTGACCGCGTGGCGGCAGCTCTCGATCCGGACGAACGCGTCGCTGCTTTCCGCCCATCCGGCCGCCGGGCGCCGTCACCAGTGGCTGGCCGCGCAGCCCGCCATGGAGGCCCTCGTGGTGCTCAGCGACGGCGAGGCCGAGGCCTTGGAGAAAGAGATCCGCCCGTACGCCGAGGCCCTGCACCGCACGATGCTGAAGGCCCGCCCCGACGACCTCTAGAAGTCGCGCTCGTCGTCGAACCATTCGCGGGCCTCGTCCAGGTCGGCTCCGGTGCGTGCGGTCAGCAGGAAGTAGGCCTCCTCGGCGTCCTCGTGGCGGTCGTGCTCGATGAGGTAGTCGTCCTCGCTCTGGAGCGCGTTCAGGCGGCGGACGAAGCCGCGGAGGATGCGCTCGGCGCCGCCGGGGTCACGGTCGAGCGCCTCGGCCGCCTCGGCGTAGGCGGCGGCCACCGCGGCGCCCGCCTCGGCATCGTGGTCGGCCCAGTCCTGGACGAGGGCCACCGGCTCCTGCATCACCCCATAATAGGATTTTTACTCATCTTTCAACCACTCGGTGGCCAAGAGACCGAAGATCAGATCGTCGGTCCATTCGCCCTTGATGAAGGTCTGCTCGCGCAGGTGGCCCTCCTGGGTGAAGCCGAGACGCCGCATCAGGGCGGCCGACGGGAGATTGCGGGCGTCGCACTCGCCGGCCACCTTGTGCAGGCCCTGGAGGCGGAACAGCCGGTCCAGGACGCCACGGACGGCCTCCGCGGCGTACCCCTGCTTCTGATGGGCCGTCGCGAGGGTGAAGCCGATCTCGGCCTGCTGCAGGTTGTCATGCAAATGTACGGCTACGTCCCCGATGAGTGCTTTGTCGGCGATACGCTCGATCGCGTACTGGAACCAGCCGGGCTTGTCGGGGTCGGAGGCCATGAAGTTGGCCACCGCCGTCTCGGCCCTCAGCAGCGGGAACGGCGCGTCCCACGACTGGTAGCGGGCGACGTCGGGGTCCGACCGGTACTCGGCCAGCACCGGGGCATCGGCGGCCCGGAAGCGACGCAGCAGGAGCCGATCCGTGGTGATGAGCATCCGACGAGGATACGGGCGGGCGGGCCTTTCCCTGGCCGTCTGCCTTCTGCTGGGCGCCTGCGCCGATGACGCGGGCACCCCGCAGTGGGCCGTCACCGGCAGCAGCGAGCCGGAGGTGGCCGCCACGACGACGGCCGCCGGCGCGAACGCGCGCTGCCGGAAGCCCACCGCACCGGCCGGGTGGGGTCCGCTCGCGTTCTCCGACGACTTCAGCGGCACCCGGCTGGACGCGAGCAAATGGTCGGTCTACGACTCCCCGGGCGGCACGCCGCCGCGCGACTCGTCCCGGGTCGCGGTCTCCGGTGGCGAGCTGAAGATCACCGGCGGTTTCGGGCCCGACGGCAAGGACGTCTCGGGCGGGCTCTCCGGCGACGTCAATCTCATGTACGCGCACGTGGACGTCTGCTTCCGGGTGGACCGCGGCGCCGGCTACTCGGCGATCGCGCTGCTGTGGCCGCAGAGCGAGAAGTGGCCGGACGACGGGGAGATCGACATCGCCGAGGTGAACCGCGGCGCCCGGGCGTACGCGAACAGCTTCGTGCACAACCACGCGAACAACGACCGGCTCGGGCACACCACGATCGCCGACTTCACCAAGTGGCACGTGATGAGCGCCGACTGGACGCCCGACCACGTCACCTTCTACCTCGACGGCGTCAAGCAGTGGACGGTCGGGCTCGACGACCGCACGGCGGCGCTGGGGCTGGTGCCGAGCACGTCGAAGATGCACCTGGCGATTCAGCTCGACCAGGGCTGCGACCAGTTCGTCGAGTGCCGCAACTCCGGCACCCCGGCCAAGGTCGTCATGCACACCGACTGGGTGCGGATGTACTCCTACAAATCCGGCGCCGGCGGCTGAAGCAGCCGTTTCAGCTGCTCGCGCATGATGCCGCGGACCAGCGCCGCCCGCGCGGCGATCCGCGGCTCGGAGAGCACGACCGTCTCCCCCGCCCGGCGGCGGCGGATCTCGCTGGTCAGATCATCCGGTACGCCGAGCGACGGCAGCCGGTCGATCGCCTCGCGCTTGGTGATCAGGCGACCCTCGGCAATGGTCACGTCGGCCCGGGAGACGGTGGTGAGGCCGAGGTCGACGTGCAGGTCGGTGCGCCACACCCGGGGCCGCCGCACCGCGCCGGTCCAGTAACCGCGCAGCTCGACCCGGGCCGCCTCGGCCAGCGCGCCGCGGTCGACCGGCGGCACCAACTCCCCCGGCGGCGGGCCGTAGACGGTCACGCCGAACTGGTGGAGCTCGGCCCGGGAGATGCCACTGAGGGGACGCCGGAACAACTGCTCGTGCGCCCAGGTGACGTGCTTCCGCGAAATATCCGAAATATCATTTGATGGTACGTAGGCACAGTGCAGCTTGGCGACGCCGAGCGTGCGATGGAGCGTACGCAATCGGTCTCGGTTTGATCTTGTCAGTGGCCCGCCGATCACCGCGACCAGGTCGAGGTCGCTGATGCCGGGCCGATAGTCGCCCGAGCCGATCGAACCGCCCGCATAGAAGGCGGTCACGCCGGCCACCTCCCGGATCGCGGCGGCGAAGCGTGGCACGACGGGCACGACCGAGAGGCGTTCGTCCATGCGCACCAGCATGACGCGGTTCGGGCACAACGCGCCGGGAGGGTCTACAACGTCGATGACTTCGGCAGATAGAGTGAGCCAAGTTTCGGGGGGAACGGGGACGACGATGCTCGGGGAGCGCACGCAGCCGCTGCTGCCGCACGATCCGCGAGCTCTCGGCGACTATGTGATCGTGGGCCGCCTCGGCGAGGGCGGGATGGGCACCGTCTATCTGGCCCGCACGCCCGGCGAGGTGCTGGTCGCGATCAAGGTGATCCGCGCCGACCTCGGCCCCGACGACGAGTTCCGCCGCCGGTTCCGCAGCGAGGTCGCCCGGGCCCGTCAGGTGCCGCCGTTCTGCACGGCCGAGGTGCTCGACGCCGACCCCGACCACGACCGTCCGTACCTGGTGGTCGAGTACGTGGACGGCCCCACGCTCGCCCACGTCGTCGAGGAACGCGGCCCGCTCACCTCGGCCAACCTGCACAGTGTCGCGATCGGGGTGGCCACGGCGCTGACCGCGATCCACGGCGCCGGGGTGATCCACCGCGATCTCAAGCCGCGCAACGTGCTGCTCGCGCCGGGCAGCCCCAAGGTGATCGACTTCGGCATCGCCCGGGCCATGGAGGCCACCTCGGGCAACACCGCGATCGGCCAGATGGTGGGCACGGTGGCGTACATGTCGCCCGAGCGGTTCGGCGACGCGGACGCGCAGCTCACCCCCGCCGCGGACGTCTTCGCGTGGGGCGGCGTCGTGGCGTACGCGGGAACCGGCCGTACCCCCTTCGCCGCCGACTCCCCGCCGGCCACCGCGGCCCGGATCCTCACCCAGCCGCCCGACCTCTCCGGCCTGAGCGGCCAGCTGCGCGACCTGGTCGGCCACGCCCTCGAGAAGGACCCGGCCAACCGGCCGAGCGCCCGCGAACTGCTCGACCTGCTGCTCTCCGGCCCGACCCAGGCGGCGGCCGCGCTGGCCGGGCAGCCCGACCTGCTCGCGGCGGCCGAGGAGGCGCAGGCGGTCACCGGGGTGACCCCCGGTCCCCGGGTCGGGTACGACGAGGACTCGATCGTCACGGTGCCGATCTCGGAGATGCCGCCGCCGCTGGCCGGGCCGCCCCCGCCCGAGCCGGGCCGCCGCTGGTTCCTGCCGGTGGCGGTGGCGCTCTTGGTGCTCGCGGTGGTGGCCGGGGCGGTGATGGTGATGCTGAGCCGCCCGGGCAACCCGGCCGACGCGGTGGGCCCGCTGCCGAGCGACGGCGCCTCGGCCGGCGAGAGCCTGATCATCCAGGACGACCTGAGCCATCCGCGCTACTGGCAGCCCAAGTCGCTCCCGGCCGAGCAGGCGGACTGCACCTTCGAGAACGGCGCGCTGGTGGCCCGCCGCGCCCAGAAGGGGCTGTACCGCTGCGCGGGACCGGACGACGACGTGCCGGCCGATTTCCGGGCCGAGGTGAGCGTGCGCCTGCTGACGGCGAACAGCTGCGCCGGGGTCTGGTTCCGGTTCGCGCCGTGGAAGGGCTACCTGATCCGGCTCTGTGGCAACAAGATCTCGGTGGGCACGCACAAGTCGCAGGGCGTGACCACGATCCGGTCGTTCCCGCTCGACCAGCCGCTGGTCGTCGGGGGTGACCCGGCTCGGATCGGGCTGGAGGCGGTCGGCGGGGAGCTGCGGCTGGAGCGCGACGGGGTGCTCGTCGGCACGGTGCCGCTGAACGATCCCGAGATCACCGGCGGGCGGGTGGCGCTGGGCGTCTACACCGACGGCGGGGTGCCGCAGGCCGGGCCGTACGAGGTGGCCTTCAGCAACGTGCGGATCTGGGGCCTGCCCTGAGGCAGGCCCCGCCGCGTGGTCAGTCCTTGATCAGGCCGGCCCGGCGGAGCGCCGCGGCCATCTCGTCGTTGACCGGGCCCTGCTGCTGGCGCTGGCCGCCGCGCTGATCGCCACGCTGGCCGCCGCCGGAGCCGCCGCGCTGGCCGCCGCCCTGTCGCTGGCCGCCGCCGGATCCGCCGCGCTGCCCGCTGCCGGATCCGCCGCGCTGGTCGCCGCGCTGGCCGCCACCGGACCCACCGCGCTGATCGCTGCGCTGCCCGCCGCCGGAGGACCCACCTCGTTCGTCGCCACCGGAACCGCCGCGCTGCTCACCACCGGACCCGCCGCGCTGGTCCCCACGCTGGCCGCCGCCACGCTGATCGCCGCCACGCTGGCCGCCGGAGCCACTGCCACCGCCGGAGCCACTGCCACCGCCGCCGGGGCCGCCGCCCTGCCTCTGCTGGCCCGGCCGGCCGTCCTCGCGGGGTCGCCGCTGCGCCGGCTCGTCGGTGAGCCGCATGGTGAGCGAAATCCGCTTTCGCGCCTCATCCACCTCGACAACGCGAACTTTCACGACATCGCCTGATTTGACGATGTCGCGCGGATCTTTCACGAAATTGTTGGAGAGAGCGGAAACGTGGACCAGCCCGTCCTGGTGCACGCCGACGTCGACGAACGCGCCGAACGCGGCCACATTGGTCACCACGCCCTCGAGAACCATCCCCGGCTTGAGGTCGGCGATCTTCTCGACCCCCTCGGCGAACGTCGCGGTCGTGAACTCCGGCCGCGGGTCCCGCCCCGGCTTGTCCAGCTCCTTGAGGATGTCCGTGACGGTCGGCAGGCCGAAAGCGTCGGTCACGAACTGCTCCGGCCGCAGCGCCCGCAGCAGCGGCGAGTTCCCGATCAGCGTCTTGATGTCCGCCTTGGCGCTGGCCAGGATCGTGCGGACCACCGGGTACGACTCCGGGTGCACCGCGGAGGCGTCCAGCGGGTCGTCCCCGTCCAGGATCCGCAGGAAGCCCGCGCACTGCTCGAACGCCTTCGGCCCGAGCCGAGCCACCTTCTTGATGTCGCTGCGGGTCTTGAACGGCCCGTTCGCGTCCCGGTGCAGCACGATGTTCTCGGCCAGGCCCGCCCCGATGCCGGAGACCCGGGTCAGCAGCGGCGCCGAGGCCGTGTTGACGTCCACGCCCACCGCGTTCACGCAGTCCTCCACGACCGCGTCCAGCGACTTGGAGAGCTTCGACTCGGCCAGGTCGTGCTGGTACTGCCCGACGCCGATCGAGCGTGGGTCGATCTTCACGAGCTCGGCCAGCGGGTCCTGGAGCCGGCGGGCGATCGAGACCGCGCCGCGCAGCGACACGTCCATTCCCGGAAGCTCCTGGGCCGCGTACGCCGAGGCGCTGTAAACCGACGCGCCAGCCTCCGACACCATCACCTTGGTCAGCTTGGCCTCGGGGTGCCGTTTGATCAGCTCGGCGGCCAGCTTGTCGGTCTCCCGCGAGGCCGTGCCGTTGCCGATCGCGATCAGGTCGACCTTGTGCACCGAGGCCAGCGCCGCGAGCCGGTGGATCGACTCGTCCCACTTGTTCTGCGGCACGTGCGGATAGATCGTGTCGGTCGCGACCACCTTGCCGGTCGCGTCGACCACGGCCACCTTCACGCCGGTGCGGAAGCCCGGGTCGAGCCCCATCGTGGCGCGGGTGCCGGCCGGGGCGGCCAGCAGCAGGTCGCGCAGGTTCGCCGCGAAGACCCGCACCGCCTCGTCCTCGGCCGCCTGCCACAGCCGGACCCGCAGGTCGGCGCCGAGGTGGATGAGGATCCGGGTGCGCCAGGCCCAGCGGACCGTGTCGACCAGCCAGCGGTCACCGGCCCGGCCCTGGTCGGAGATGTTGTTCCGGCCGGCGATGCGCGCCTCGAAGTAGCCCTCGTCCTCCTCCGGGTGCGGTTCCATGGTGAGGTCGAGGAAGTCCTCCTTCTCACCGCGGAACATCGCCAGGATCCGGTGCGAGGGCAATTTCCCGTACGGCTCGGCGAAGTCGAAGTAATCGGCGAACTTCGCGCCCTCGGTCTGCTTGCCGTCGCGCACCTTGGCCACCAGCCGCCCGCGGGTCCACATCTGCTCCCGCAGGTCACCGATGAGGTCGGCGTCCTCCGCGAAACGCTCGATGAGGATCGCCCGCGCACCGTCCAGAGCGGCCGCATCGTCGGCCACGCCCTTGTCGGCGTCGACGAACGCCGCGGCAGTCGCGCGCGGGTCCAGGGTGGGGTCACCGAGCAGCTGGTCGGCGAGCGGCTCGAGGCCGGCCTCGCGGGCGATCTGCGCCCGGGTCCGCCGCTTCGGCTTGTACGGCAGGTAGATGTCCTCGAGGCGCGCCTTCGAGTCGGCGGCGAGGATCGCCTGCTCGAGCGCGTCGTCGAGCTTGCCCTGCGAGCGGATCGACTCCAGCACCGCGGCCCGGCGCTCCTCGAGCTCGCGAAGGTAGCCCAGGCGCTCCTCGAGCGTACGCAGCTGCGTGTCGTCGAGGGTTCCGGTCACCTCCTTGCGGTAGCGGGCGATGAACGGCACCGTGGCCCCGCCGTCGAGCAGATCGACCGCCGCGGTGACCTGGCCTTCCCTGACCCCGAGCTCCGAGGCGATGCGCTGATGGATAGCTGTCGTCACGCCGACGATTGTGTACGAGCCGCTCGGCGGTTGTCGCGCCACCCCGCTTGATGATCACCCGCGCGGCGTCCGGAGAGCGCCCACAGGGCCGCTTCGGTACGCGACGAGGCCCCCGTCTTGCGCAGAAGGTTAGACACGTGGACCGTCACGGTCCGCACCGATATGCCCAGCGCGGCGGCGATCTGCTTGTTCGACATCCCCTCGGCGAGCAGGCCGAGCACCTCGCGCTCGCGGGCGGTCAGATCCGCGTCATCGCTGCGAATGGTCAAAACATTCGAACCCTCAATGGCCAGAAGTTCGCTCAATCGATATGGATTGCCCTCGGTGCGCCGCCACACGGCCTCGGCCAGCTCGGGCGAGGACGCTTCCCCTCCGTACACGTGCTGGAGGATCTCGCCGATCTGAGCCGGCAGCAGACCGCTCAGATGGCGTCGCACGGCGCCGGGTCGTCCGGTGAGGCGCGCGAGCGTGCGCTCGGTTAGCTGAGGCGAGACCGCGGCCCCGGCCGGCTGGCTGGTCACCAGGAGAAGAGCGGGCAGGTCCGTCGTGGCGAGCTCCGCGACCAGGTTCAGGCTGGCCGGGTCAAGAGCATGAAGATCCTCGACCACGAGTACGGCGGGAGCACCGCCGACAAGAGCACGAACGGTCGTGACCGCGATCCGCAGCAGAGCGTCGGGAGTGTACCGCTCACGGGGGACATCCGGGTCCTGTTTGAGCCAGGAGAGCGCGTCGACGGGCACGTCCAGTCCCGTCGAGTCACAACCGGCCAGAACCGCCGCGAGCCAGTCATAGGGCGCCGGGGAGTGCACACGGGCGGTCCCGGCGAGCACGTTCGTCGTTTCGATCCCCCGCAGAACGGCCGCCACCAGGGCACTTTTCCCAGTTCCCGCGGCACCGGTGACGACCGCCGTGATCGACTGTCGGTGGTCGCGCACGTGGGCCCACGCCCGCCGCAACTCCGCCACCGCGGGCGCCCGCCCCACCATCGGCATCGCCATCATCAACACACACTACGTAGGAGGTACTAGAGACATCTCCTCAGCCCTTTGGCAGTCTTGTCACATGACGCTTGTTGTCCGGGCGGTCGCCGCCACCGACCAGGGACTCGTAAGGTCCAACAACGAAGACGCGGTTTTCGTCGGCAACCGCCTCCTCGTGGTCGCGGACGGCATGGGCGGCCTCCCCGCCGGCGAGTTGGCCAGCGACATCTTGGTCCGCGCGCTCGGCGTCGTCGACGAGATGCCCGACACCGGCGAGCCGCTGCAAGACTTGATCGCCGCCCTCCAGACCGCGAACGAGCGCATCGAGGCGGCCATCGCCGACGACGACGCCCGCGACGGCATGGGCACCACCGTCACCGCGCTGTTGCTCTCCGGCGACCGGGTGGCGGCCCTCAACGTCGGCGACTCGAGGTGCTATCTGGTCCGCGACAACGAGCTGACCCAGATCACCAAGGACGACACGTACGTGCAGGCCCTGGTCGACCAGGGCGTGCTGACCCCCGACGACGCCCGCCGCCACCCCCAGCGAGCCCTGGTCACCCAGGCCGTCCAGGGCGGCCCCTTCCGCCCGGCGGGCCGCATGGTCCCGGTCGCCCCCGGCGACCGTTTCCTGCTGTGCAGCGACGGACTGTCCGACTATGTGGAGGACAGCGTGATCCTGCAAACTCTGCTCACCAACCCCGACCGCAAAACCGCCGCCGCCGAGCTGGTACACCGAACCCTGGAAAACGGCGCCCCCGACAACGTCACGGTCATAGTCGCCGACGTAGCCGAGGCCTAGCCCCAGCCCGCCCGCGCTTCCCGCCGCCGGGCCCGTCGTGGCACCTCCGCCCCGCGAATCGCGCGCGTCGGGCGCTCTTGCCTACCGTGTGCGGCCGGTCGGCCTTCAACGGCATCTGAGCCCGGCGGTGGCATCAACCCCCTGGCGGCTCGGCGGACGCGTGCGGTGGTGGTGGTTCAGGCTTGGCGGTCGAACGCGCCTGACCGGCCCGCCGAGCGCGAGGCCCAGCGCGACCACTGGCGCGCCGCGCTGGCGGCCGTTGTCGAGGCGCTGGAACGAGCCAGGCGCTGGGCGCCGAGCGCCCGGCTGGCCGGAGGCGAGCGCCGAGCCTGCGGCCGGCCCGTGCCGAGCGGCGGGCCAGTGGCCTGCGCCCAGCACGCAGCCTGCGCCCAGCACGCAGCCTGTACCCAGCACGCAGCCCGGGCGCGTCTAGGGCGCGACCCACCCGGCGCTCTTGCACGCCGCCGTGAGGTTGTCGGCGGCCGTCTTCCACGCCGAGCCGCCCGCGCCGGCCGCGTTGCCCATCTCGGCCGCCCGCTGCTGGATGTTCTTGTTGTCGGTCTTGCCCGACGAAGCCGTCACCTTGTCCGCCAGCGCCAGCCGCTCAGTCTTCGTATCGGCCTTGCCATAACCCGCCGCGAAGTCGTCACAGGCCTGCTTGCCCGCCGCATCGAGCCCACTCTCCTGATTACGGTCGCGGGACTTGCTCACCATGATCGCGATGATGATGAGCGCGGCGATCGCGATTATCGTGACCAGGCGCTTCGACGGCTTCTTCACATGCTTTTTCTACCCTACTGTCCACCATCGAGCTTCCGGAGCAGCCCCTTCGGAGCGATGGCCCGGTAGGCGTCCGTGCACACCTCGGCGATCTCGTCCCAGTCCGGATCCCGGTCGAGCCGCACTGCCAGCCACCCCCGATGCCCCACATAGGGCGGCCGGAAGAACCGCGCCGGATCCGCCGCGATCAGCTCCGCCTGCACCCCGGGCCCCGCCGCACACCACAGCTGCGGAAACCCGTCCCCGTGATGCCCATCGACCATCAAATGAACAAACCCCCGCTTCCCCCGTACGAAGTAAGCCGGCGACCCGTGGCTGTCCCGCTCCTCGACCTCGGGCAGTCCCAGGCAGATCCCCCGCACCCGCTCCTCGATCGACACGGCTACCCCAGTGCCGCGCGGTAGATCTGCGCGTACTTGTCGAGGATCTTGTCGATCTCGTCCACGGAGGCCTCGGTCAACATGCCGAACAGCTCGTGATAGAGCTCCACCTCGGCAGCCGCCCGGGAGGTCACCAGCTCGTGGAACAGGTCGAACATCAGCAGGTCATGGTCCAGCAGCTCGAACGAGTTGTTCGGGGCGACCCGGAGAGCGGCGTCGGCCGGGATGATCCGGATGGACACGTTGTCCTGGCCGGAGATCTCCCGGATCCGGCGGATCTGCGCCAGCATGTCCTCGGGACTCACCAACCTGTTGACCAGGACGGATTCCGTCATCAGGAAGTGGAAGCGCTTGTCGGCGTGCTTGAGGATCTGCTGCCGCCGGAGACGGCCCGCGACCGCCGACATCAACTCCGCCTCGGGGCCGGCCGTTCCGAACAATCCGAAGAGTCGGAGCGGTGTTCGCATGACAGCCTCGGCGTAGCCGGACGTCTGCAGGAGACCGGGCACGACCGTGGGCTGGAACACGCGGACCTCACGGCTGGACAGTTCGGCCCGGCCGACTTCGTCCTGTTTCCGGGTCACACCGGGCTGATCGCGGCGCCGCCTCGGTGCGGGCGGCCGCCCGGCGCGCCGGCCCGCGAGCCGCACCAGTCGCTCCGTCTCCGGCGCCTCCAGGCCCAGGCCGTCCGCCAGCAGACGGACATCGGCGGGCGTCACGGCCGTGCGGCCGGTCTCGACGCGGGAGATCTTCGCCTGGCTCCACCCCACCCGCGCGGCAAGTACGCCACCCGTCCACCCCAAGCGCTCACGATGAGCCCGCAGCAGCGAACCGACTTCCTCCGTCGCGCCGGAGAGAGCGGGGAGGCCGGATTCCTCGGACATTGTGGACACCGGCCTCCCTCACGTACCTCTGATCAAGCGATGCCCGCCGCGCGCGCCGCGCGGACCAGCAGGTCGTGCGGGATCTCCACGAGCTGCTCGCCGCTCGGCACGGACACGCCGGCGGCCTCGGCACCGACCGGGTACCCCTGCACGAGGATCGTGCCCTGGTCGGTCGCGAAGATCGTTGGGCAAGTGCCACCCGTGCAGGTGGCCAACACCCTAAGAGAGGAATTGTCAGGTTCAGTCATGATATTAGGTTGCCCTATCCGCCACGGTCGATTTCTGCTGGGGGCGAATATTGCCACACCTGCCTGCAAGGAGGGCAGACCTTGCAGACACATGCACGATGATTCTGATCTGGTGCAGCGGCATGCGCAAGTACGAAGGCGCATCACCTGAATTCTGGTTGCAAGACCAGAATTTCGCGTGCATATTCAGCGGTAGGGCCCACATCAGGATCGATGAACCCGCGCTCTACGCCGCGGACGTCGCCACGAGCGACACCCTCGAGGAGGTCCGTCATGCTGCCGAGTGAATCCCTGCTCTACGCCTCGCTGGCCGGTTGCTGCGCCTTGCTCGCCCTCCGGCTCGCCCGTGAAGTCCTGGTGGCGATGGAGGCGGTGGTCCGGGTCGCGGCGGCCGTGGCGGGCATCGGCCTGGCCGTGGGCGCGAGCCTTGTCTTCGCCGTCGTCGCCGTCGTCGTGCGATGAACGCGGCCGTGGTGTGCGCCGTGCTGGCGACCCTGATCCTGGTCGTGGTCGTCGAGGTGGTGGCCGCCGTCCTGCCCCTCGTCCTGGTCATCGCGCTGGTCAAGCCGGACGAGCGACCGGCGTTGGCAGAGGTGCTTGCTGCCGCCGACTCCTCCCGGCGGCTGCGGCTGTGGCCGGCGCTCCGTATCGCGGTGGCCGTCCGGCGGCGCCGGCTCCGGAGAGTGCGGTGACAGCGGCCGTCAGAGCTCGAGAAACTCGCGCAGGGCGTCCTCGACGGCGTTCATCGTGCCGGGCGCCACGTAGCCCAGGTTTTCCTTCAGCGCGCCCCGGTCGAGGATCTGCACCAGGCTCGGGATGCTCACCGATCCCCCGGCCAGCGGGTCGTCGCCGCACAGGTGGACGCCGAGCGGGCGCTGGTCGCGCGTGATGGCCAAGGCCCAGATCGCCAGGGACGGGATCGCGTTGTACTCGTCGTTGCTGATCACCAGGACGTGATGCAGGTCGGCGCCCTGGACGAACGACCAGACCTGCCCGCGCCTCACCATCGGGTGCCCCGCAGCGCGATCTCGTTCGAGGCCGAGGCGTCGGGGCACGAGCCGGACCGGCGCAGGAACTCGCCGAAGTCGCGGGCCGCGGCGCGCTGGCGGGCCCGCCGGGCCTCCGGGAGGATCCGCCGGACGGCCGAGGTGACGGCGGCCGAGGCGTTTCCGCTGCTCTGCAGGTATGCCGCCACGTCGTCGGGGACGCTGATGCTGAGTTTGACGGTCATACTTTCATCCTACCGATAGGTCTAAGGGTTTGCGGATCAGGGGCCGCTCAGGGCAGATCCCGATGTTGCCGGGGCGCGCGAGCGGCGACTCTTGAATCACCACAGCAACCGCTTCGGAGAAAGAAAGCGAGAACCCCATGAACTCGGTGCACGACTCGATGAGCCGTCAGGGCCTGGTCCGGCCGCGGGAGGGTCGCATGCTCGGCGGCGTCTGCGCCGGGCTGGCGCGGCGCTTCGGGCTCGACCCGTGGATCGCCCGGCTGCTGTTCGTCCTGATCCTGCTGGCCATTCCGGGCAGTCAGATCCTGGTCTACCCGATCCTGTGGATCCTGATGCCCTCGGAGAAGCCCG
The DNA here is from genome assembly GCF_000379645.1 of Paractinoplanes globisporus DSM 43857. Lineage (GTDB taxonomy): Bacteria > Actinomycetota > Actinomycetes > Mycobacteriales > Micromonosporaceae > Actinoplanes > Actinoplanes globisporus. Next base: position 224,031 of record NZ_KB903298.1, on the reverse strand, counting down.
CCTACGTCACCGCGTACCCGCCCGCCGTCTGAGCGTAAGCCCAGCACGGAGCGGTGATGTGGGCCCGGCTGCCGCCGGTTCGTCCGGCGGCAGCACCCGGGCCCGCCGCCCAAAACCAAAACCAAGACCAAGACCACAAGACCCCAGCACGAGTACGGCGAGAAGCAGCGCGAAGGGGAGAGCGCCAACGGCTTCCACGAGCCCGGCGAGCCACTGCTGCATCCGCCCCGCAAAAGCGACCACCGGATCGTGGCCCGCGTACCGCAGATCGCGGGCCAGTCGCAGCTCGTACCAGCCGTAGTAGGCGACGTACAGGCCGGACAGCAGCAGGATCGCTCCGCCGAGACGGGGCACGAGGCCCAGGAAGCGCCGGGCCCGTGCCACCAGCGAGACCCGCAGCAGGGCGACCGCGACGGCCGTCACGCCGACCACCAGGCCCATCCCGGCGGCGTAGGAGACGTACAGCAGCAGGCCGTCGCCGATCGATCCGGCGCGCAGGCTGGAGACGACCAGAGCCAGGAACGGCCCGACCGCGCAGCCCAGCGACGCGATCGCGTACGCCATGCCGAACAGCACCATCGACCAGGCCGAACCGGTCAGCTCGGGCGCGCGTACGGACGGAAATGCCGGAAGCGCGCCGCCCAGAGCGAGCCACCCGCCGAGCCCGGCCAGGGCGAGGCCGAAGGCCACGGTGACCCACGGCAGATGCGGCTGGATCGCGCCGGCAATGGGCGTGAGCGCGAGCCCGAAGGCGCCGAACACGGCGACGTAACCCACGGTCAGCGCCAGGGTGCACCGCAGCGCCCGCGCGACCGCCCGGCCCGGCTCGGCCGGATTCGAGGAGATCAGGACCGAGAGGTACGCGGGCAGCAGCGCGAAACCGCAGGGATTGACCGCCCCGAGCATGCCGGCGCTCAGCGCGAGCAGGGCGCCGGCCGCCACGTCACGCCACCAGCGATTTGACCTCGGCGGTCAGCTGCAGGTCGTCCAGGTAGCCGGTGCGGACGACCTTGCCGGTGCGGTCGAGGAAGACGTACGTGCTCTGCTGTTTGATCTTGAAGCGTTTCCAGATGGCGCCGGCCTGGTCGTCGAGGTGCGGGACGTTGCCGACGTTGAGGTCCGACACGAACGCGTGCATGGCCTTGTTGTCGCCGAGGCCCGCGATGCCGAGGATGCTGAGCCGGCCCTGATACTCCTTGGCGATGTCGCTGATGCTCTGCGCCTCGCTCGCGCAGGTCGCGCACCACGGCGCCCAGAACCACAGAATGGTCGGCTTGCCCGCCATCGCGGTGGCGTCGAAGGCGGCGCCGTCGAGCGTCCTGCCGGTGAAACGCAGCGTGTCCGGAATCGCGCCGGCCGTGGCCGCCGCGACGGCCGGGAGGGACGCCGGCGTGATCGGCGCTGAGGCCGGGGTCACCACCGGCGCCGCGCAACCGGCCAGCGTGGCGGCGAGAAACACCGGCAGGATCCGTCTCACAGGGTCGCCTGCGCGTCGTCGAGCCGCAGCGCCAGCGCCGGGCACACGTTGACCGCCTTGCGGGCGCCCATCTCCAGCCACGGCGGCAGCGGCGTCTGCGGGAACGCCGGGAAGCCGTTGGCGTCGAGCCGGATGATCTCGGGGGCGACCGCCGAGCAGAGACCGTGCCCGTCGCACCGCGACCAGTCCAGAGCGAGTTTGCGCGCTCCGGTCTCCGCCGTGTACGGCAGCGGCAGGATGCCCCGCACCGCCTTGCCGCAACCCTCGCCGTTGGTGTGCGCGTCCACGTCCCTGGCGAACACCTCCAGCGCGGAGAGCGCGAACCGGGCCGTGCCGTCGGGGTGGCTGCACGCGCCGCGGCCCTTGACCACACCGGCCGCCTGGCGCACGTTCTCCACCGCGTTGCCGCCGAGCGACACCAGGGTGACCGCCCGGGCCAGGTCGGGCAGGCCCAGCCGGCACGGGCCGCACTGGCCGGCCGACTCGCCCGCGAGGTACTGCACGACCTGGGAGACCTCGCCGAGCGGGCAGGTGTTGGAGCCGATCGGGATGAGCATGCCGGCGCCGAGCGTGCCGCCGACCTTCGCGAAGCCCTTACGGGAGATCGTGACGGTCTTCGCGGCCTCGGCGGTGATCCACTTGCCGTGGTAGCCGCCGACCAGCAGGCCGGGGCCGATGTCGGCGCCGCACATGTTGAGCACGTCCAGGAGCGGGGTGCCGCTGGGCGCCTCGACGACGGCGGGGTTGGTGGCCGACCCGCCGACGGTCAGCATCACGGTGCCCGGCTCCTCGGAGATGCCGACCGCGTTGTACTCCCACGGCCCGAGCCGCGCCGCGATCGCCAGTTGCGAGAACGTCTCCGCGTTGGACAGCAGCGTCGGCAGGCCCATCACGCCGTTGTCGCTGGAGCGCACCTTACGGCCGGGCGGGATGTGGGCCTCGCCGTTGATGCCGCGCACCAGCGCGCCACCCTCGCCGGAGATGAACCGGTGCGGGACCGTCACGATCCGGGTCGGGCAGGGCATCCGCCGCTCGGCCAGCGCCGCGGTGATCGAGCTCTGGCCGATGCCGTCGTCGGCGATGCCGATGACGATCTCCTCGGCGTCCAGCGCGGCGGCCGCGAGCGCGGCGCCGTCGAGGATCAGGTGCGGCGCCCGGGTGAGGACCGCCTTGTCCTTCCAGGACGCCGGCTCGCCCTCGGTGCCGTTCACCACGATCACCGGGGGCAGGTCCTGCCGGCGGCAGGAGTCGAGCACCGCGCGGACCTTGCGGGCGAACGGGAAACCCGCGCCGCCGCGGCCACGCAGCTCGATCCGGTCGGCGAGCCCGATCAGCTCGCCGGAGGACAGCGCGGCGAACCCGCCGTGGACCTCCTGGTGGGCCAGGAGGTCGAGGCGGCCGTACTCATCCATGCCCGCGGTGATCCGCGGAACGCCGATCGCGGTGACCGGCGGAACCTGGGCGGTGCTCAATTCGCTTCCCCTCGCAGCTGCGACCAGTACTGGTCGTCAGCGACGTCGTCGTCCTCCCGTCCGCGGCCACCACGGCGGGCCCCCCGGCCGGCCTGCCCGCGTACGGGTTCCTGCTGCTGCCGCCGCGCCCGGCGCGAGGCCATGTCGACCAGTGTCGGGGTGTCGTCGTCCTCGTCGGCGAGGTCGACGAACCCGCTGCGGCTGTGCCGTCCCGAGTCGGCGCGGTCGAGGTCGGCGCCCCGGTCGCGCCGGGCCCGGGGCGCCTCCTCCGCCTCCCCGCCGTAGCGGGGCTCGTAGCGGGCGCTCCGGCGGTCGTCGCCGCGACCGTCGTCGTCGTACCGGCCGCCGCGCTGGCGGGGCACGTCGTCGTAGTCGGGCTCGGCCCGGCGGCGCCCACGCGGGGCGTCGTCGTACATCGGCATCGGCTCCGGGGCGGCTCGGCGCCGGGAGCGGGGGCCGGGCTCGTCGAAGTCGTCGACCTCGACGCGGCGCATCCGGGTGCTGGTGTCGTCCATCTCGACCCGGCGCATCCGGGTCGACGTGTCCTCCATCTCCGATCGGCGCATCCGGGTGCCGGTGTCCTCGAAGTCGGGGCGCCGCATCCGGGTGGACGTGTCCTCGAAGTCCGGTCGGCGCATCCGCGTCGACGTGTCCTCGAGGTCGGGGCGGCGCATCCGGGTCGAGGTGTCCTCGCCGGGATAGCGGCGGCCGCGCGCGGCCGGCTCGTCGTACTCGATCTCGTCCTCGAAGCCGCCGCGACGCTGGCGTGGCGGTCCGGCCGGCGCGACCAGTTCCGCCCGTTCGGCCACCGGCATCGGCGGGGCCGACGGCTGGAACGTGTCGACCACCGCTACCGGGCCGAGGACCTGGGGCTCGGGTTCGGGCTCGCGGCGGCGCGGCTTCTTCAGGGCCGGGGACGTGGTGGGCACCATGTTCCCGGCCGGCCGCATCGTGCCGGCGCCGGCGGACGACGAGAAGTCCTTGTTGCGGTTGAGGCTCACCGACAGGCGTACGGCCAGGCCGACCAGCACCGCCAGGATGCACAGGATGTAGCTGACGATGACCCACGCCTTCGCGGGCCGGCCGGCGGCGAGGCCGTGGACCAGGGCGATCGGCCACATCAGGTACGAGATGGCGTGGATCGCCCGCCACATCCAGGGCCGGCCGCGCCCGATGAACCGCGACCGGGCGATGCCGGTCCACATCACCAGGATCATGATCCAGCCGGAGAGCGTGCCGAAGCCGACGTACAGGCGGTTCCCCTGGCTCAGGAACGGGACGAAGATGTCGATCACCGTGATGTGCGACTCCGCGATCTTCGTCCAGACGTGGATGAAGAGGGCGGTCACCGCGATCAGGCCGGTGGTGCGGTGGGTGGACTGCAGCAGCACCCGTTGCCGGATCGACAGGACGAGCCGGTCGGTGGAGACCAGGCCGACCATGATGGTGATCGACAACGCCACGAGCGTGATCACGCCCATGTAGAACTCGGCGTACATGTAGAAGTACACGTAGCCGACCCTGCCGGGCGCCGTCATCATGGCCACCGCCCAGACGGCGGCGAGCACGCTGACGACCAGGATCAGCACGGCGCCCTTCGACGCCGGCTTCGTACCGGTAGCACCGACGTCGACAGCAACACGATTGGCGGATCGCTGGTTGTTACCTGTCCGGGCCATTGACTCCTCGTTCTCCGCAGCGGGTCACGTCCCGGTGGGCGTCGGGACGCCGGCATCCGTGGGGGATGCCCCGTGCTTCACGTTCTGCGGGCCGGTCGCCGGTCTCCCGGTCCTTGCCCTCCCCCATCTACGTGTGGCGCCCTGGTTCGGATGAACGTCTCGGCCCGAATTTGTCGGCTAGTTTCCACAGTCGCGGCCGGCACCGCCGATGAGCTGGGCGGATACCGGCCGGTAACCGGCAACTAAGCAAAAAATAAGGTCCGTCGTAGAGTGTCCCGGCGCACCGGATGAACCTTTCACCGTCACGGCACGAACCATCCAGTGCGCACGTGCGCGCCTGTTCGTCTGTACGCGCACTCATGTACGTGCACCGAGGAGATGATCGTTCATGCGACACCGGGTATCGGCACGGGTCACCACCGCGCTGGGACTGGTCGCCGCCTCTGTGGCCGTTGCCCTGGCCACATCCACGGCGCCGGCCTCGGCCGACGTCGACGGTTTCCAGGTGGCGATGGGCCAGACGCCCGCCACGTTCACCATCGGTAAGGAAGCGCGCACTCTCACCGCCGTCGCCTCCACCGACCGCGAGCGGCGCTGCTTCAAGGTACACTGGGCGCTGGTCATCCGGACCGACGGGGTTAGCCTCGATCAAATCAGGGTCAACCGCATAGAAAACGGACAAACTTTTCGCGTACGCGCCCAGCTCGGCGCCGACGAGGCCCGCATCACGGACGTCGCGCCCGACCCCGGTCAGCTCTGCCGTAACCAGACGGTCACCGGCCGCTGGGACATCTCGTTCGTCGGGCCCGACAACGGCCGGGTCACCTTCGAGGCCCGGGCGCTGGACGGCGGGCGGGTGCTGAGCTCGGCCGACGCGAGCAGCCGGGTGGTCACCGCGGTGGCGGCCAAGCCGAGCGCGAGCGCGTCCGCCTCGCCCTCGCCGGCCGGGGACGCCACCGAGCAGGCCGTCGCCGACGAGACGCCGATCGCCCAGCGGTCGTCGACGTCGGCCGCGCTCGTCCCGACCGGTGGCACCCCGAGCGTGCTGGGGCCGGGCCTGATCATCGGGGCGGTGCTGGTCTTCCTGGGCGTGGCGCTGCTGCTGCGGATCCGCAGCCGCAACCGCAAGGCGGATCCGGCCTGGCAGGCGCAGACGCAGACGCTGCCCACCGGCTTCTACTCGATGCCGCAGGACCGTCGCCGCCGCCGATAAATTTCAGTTAAGACTGTTTACCGATGCCCGGCGCGGGGGCTACCTTGAGCCCATGCGCCGGGCATTGATTGTTCTCGCTGGCTTGCTGCTCCTTGCCGGGTGCTCGGGCTCGCCCTCCCCCGTCACCTCGGCCGGCCCCGCCTCCGCTCGGCACACGGAGGCCGACATCGCCTTCGTCCGGGCTCTCATCCCGCATCACCAGCAGGGGATCACTCTCGCCTCGGCGGTCGCTTCCGCTCTCGCGGCGCAACCGGAGGGCCGCACGCTGGCCTCGGCGATCATCGCCACCCAGCAGGACGAGGTCGTACGGATGACCGGCTGGTTGCGCGAATGGTCGGCGCCGGCCCCGCCGCCGGCCTCGCCCGCTCCGGTCGCCGGCGATCCGGTCCGGACGCTGATCGCGCACCAGGAGGAGGCGATCAAGCTGGCGCAGGAGGAGCAGGCCGGAGGGACCAACCCGGCGGCGCTGGCCTTCGCCCGGCAGGTCATCGAGTCCCGCACCGAGGAGATCGCGCAGTTGCGGAGCTATCTCGGCTGATCCAGTCCGGCTTGCCCCCGCATGGCATTTGGCATAGAACGTCATGCATGCGTTCTTGGGAGATCGCGCAGGCGTGGTTCGAGATGTGCCGAACGGGGGACGAGGAGCGATTTGCCGAGCTGACGACGGAAGACTTCATGTATCACGGGCCCGGCGGGATCGGGGACCGGACCACCTTCATCGACTGGCTGCACTGGTATCCGACCGCCTTCGCCGACCAGCGGCCCAGCCTCGAGGACGTGATCGCCAGCGGCGACCGGCTCGTGGTGCGGTACGTCGTGCGGTCCACCTATCAGGGGGGCTATCTCGAGCTGCCGCCGCGCGGCCAGCACGTCGAGGAGACCGGGATCATCATCTACCGGCTCGACGACGGGCGGGTCGCGGAGACCTGGTTCGAGGGCAACGACCTCGAGGTGGCCCAGCAACTCGGGGGGCGGGTGGCGCTCACGTAGCGGTCCGGCGCTCCGGCGCTCTCAGGAAAGCGCTTGCCTACATCGATGAGTGTTGATTGAATGGCGGCATGGCGCTCGATCGGAGAATGTTGCTGCGTGCCGCTGTCGGCGGTGCGGTCGCCGGCGCGTACGGGATGGGCTGGTCCTCGGCGACGCATGCCGGCGGCCGCCCACCTCGCCGGACCATTTTCGTGGCCGGGGATTCGACGGCCGCGACCTACGCGACGGCGGACGTGCCCCGCGCGGGCTGGGGCCAGGCGCTGCCGGTGTTCCTGCGGCCCGAGATCGCCGTGGTCAACGCGGCGCTGTCCGGCGCCAGTTCGAAGAGCTTCGCCGACCTGGGCCGGCTCGACCTGATCCTCGCCGCGATCCGGGCCGGCGACCTGCTGCTGGTCTCCTTCGGCCACAACGACGAGAAGACCGACGACCCCGCCCGCGGCACCACGCCGTACGGAACGTTCCAGGAGTACCTGCGGCTCTACCTCGACGGCGCCCGGGCTCGCCGGGCCCATCCGGTCCTGGTGACGCCCGTGGAGCGGCGGCGCTTCACCGCGGACGGCGTCCCCTACCTGTCACACGGCGAGTACCCCGACGCCATGCGCGCCCTGGCCGAATCGACGAGAACGCCGCTGATCGATCTGACCGCGCTGTCGTTCGCGCTCTGGGGGTCGCTCGGTCCCGACGCGACGAAGGACTATTTCCTCTGGCTGGACGCCGGCGAGTCTCCGAACTACCCGGACGGGGTCGCCGACAACACGCATTTCCAGGCGCACGGCGCGATCGAGGTGGCCCGCCTGGTGGCCCAGCACGGCTGCACGATCCCGGGCCGCGACTTCGTCGCCCTGCACAACCCCGCCATCCCCGACGACTCGCTGACCTGGCCACCAACCCGGCCCGCCGAAAGCTGACGCCCGGACGGCCGCACCTGCCGCGTCGGCCCTGCCCGCCGCGCTGGCGCTCCTCGCTGTGCCGGCTCTGCCCGCCGCGCCGGCCTCCTTGCGGCGCCGGCCTTCCTGGCGCCGCCGTTGCGGGTCCCGGCAGAATGGCGGGTCGTGCGGATTCCCAGCGATGCCGAGATCCGGTCCCTGCACGAGCGATTCGCGCCCGGCCCGGCCGCCCTCGACGTGGTGCTCACCCACTGCGAGATCGTGGCCGGGATCGCCGCCCAGCTGCTCGCCCGCGACAACCTCGGCCTGGACGCCGCACTGGTGCGGGCCGGATGCCTCCTTCACGACATCGGCGTCTACGGCCTCTACCGGCCCGACGGCTCGCTCGACCACACGAACTACCTGCGCCACGGGATCCTCGGCCACGACCTGCTCCGCGAACTCGGCCTTCCCGAGCCGATCTGCCGCTTCTGCTCGTGCCACACCGGCGTCGGCATCACCCGCAAGGACATCGAGCAGCAGGGACTCCCCCTGCCGCCCGGCGACTACGTCGCGCTCACCGGCGAGGAGCGCCTCGTCATGTACGCGGACAAGTTCCACAGCAAGACGACCCCGCCGACGTTCGTCACCGCCGCCACCTACCTCGACGATGTCCGCAAGTTCGGCGAGGACAAGGCCGCCATCTTCGCCGCGATGGTGGCCGACTACGGCGAACCCGACCTCGCACAGTTGGCGGCCGCCCACCGGCACCCCATTCGCCGACTCCCCTAACGTGACGCTCGCAGCCACGAGCCCAGCAGCGGAAGTACGCGGTCGGCCTGCATGGCGGTCATGTGGTCGGCGCCAGGCAGGAGCTCGACCGTCCAGCCGAGGGATTCCAGCTCGGCGCGGTGGGTTCGCAGCGGGCCGGCCATGTCCACTGCCAGGTCGTCCCACTGCGGGCCGTACGCGATCGTGTCCTTGTCGCCGGCGAAGGCCAGGCGCGGCACCCGCAGCCGGGCGAGCGCGGCCCGCTCGTCGAAATCCCGGAGCGACTCGTAGAGGGTGACGTACTGCTGCGTCTGGTCCGGCGTGCGGGTGAACGGGACGCTCTCCCAATCCCCGGGGGTCGGCTCGCCCTTGGGTGCCGGCGGGTCGAGGGCCATGCGGTGGGCCACCCGGGTCACGGCGAGCATCGCGCCATACGGCCCGCCCAGCGGCGGGTAGCCGCCCATGGCCAGACCGGTCAGGCGATCGGTGCGGATCGCGAGCTGCAACCCGGCCAGGGCCAGCCACGAATAGCCGTAGTAGGCGAACCTCTCCTGACCGGCCGCGTCGGCCACGGCCAGCAGGTCCGCGGCGAGGGTGGTCGCATTGAGCGTGTGTGGCTGGGGGTGATCGGTCAGGTGAGCTTCCAGATCGGCTGCGATCACTCGGTGGCCGCCCGCCGCCAGGGCGGTGGCGAGAGTGTGGCCGGCGTTGGGGTCGCCGCCCCAGGCGCGGATCTCGTCGGCCGCCGGGCCCTCGAGAACGCGCGTGCTGACCGGCAGCAGGACGGCGGGGTGGTCGCCGTCGCCCAGCACCGTGACGTCGATGGATGATCCGTCGTGCAGTCGTGCGGTTGGCATGCAAAACACTATACGCTGTAAGGACTATGTCTTCCTCGACCGAAAAAGACCAGGTTCGCCGGCTGTGGCGGCACCGCGGGACGACGCTGCCCACACCCCGGCGCGGGCCTCGGCAGCAGCTCGGCCTCGACGAGATCCTCGACGCGGCGGTCGCGATCGCCGACGCCGATGGGCTGGCCGCGGTCTCGACCCGGGCGGTCGCGGCGCGCTTCGGCAAGACCGCGATGGCGCTCTATCCCTACGTGGGCGGCAAGGAGCAGCTGCTCGCGCTGATGCAGGACCACGCCTGCGCGCCACCCGACGGGAACGATCCAGGCACGAGCCTCGCGGACGACCTCGAGGCCTGGGCGACCGCGTTCTTCGAGGTGCACCTCGCGCACCCGTGGCTGGCCGAGCTCTCCTGGGCCGATTCGGGGCAGGGCCCCAACGAGCGCGACTGGCTGGAACGCCTGCTGAGCGTTTTGTCGCGCTGGGCGGCGCCGTCCGGCGCGCTTTCACCCACCATCACCATGCTGTACGCGACGGTGCGCGCCTGTGCCGAGACGGCGGCGGCCTATCGACGACTCGGGTCGGACGGCGCGGCGGCCTGGCGGGAGCGGGCCGAGGCGACCCGCGAGCTGCTCCCCGATCTGCCGGAACGGTATCCGCTCGCCACCGCCCTGCCACCGGTGACCACAGTGTGGCAGGACGCGCCCCGAGCCGGCCTCGTGGCGGCCGTACGGCTGCTGGCCTCCGCTCTATGAAGGGCTTGAGTTGCCCGCTTCCGGAGCGGAGGTGTCCACGGACGGGCCCAGCAGGAGGCGCAGGCTCTCCGTTCTCGAGAGCTCGTCGAGGTCGGGGTAGTGGAGGAGGAGACGTTCGAGCCGCTGAATCCGGTCCGGGGTGTTCGCCGTGGTGAGCAGGTACTCCAGGACGGGCGGCACGTCCGGCGCTTCGATGTGCGCCGCCAGCTTGCCGAGGATCGCGATCACGTCGGACGGGCGGAGGCGGTGGGCGTCCGCGAGCAGCGAGCGCAGCACGATGCCCAGACCGAGCCGGGAATCGGGATGCTCGATCGCCTCCGCCACCGACGCGGCTCGCTGGTAGGCGCGGGTGAGCTCGACCGGGCCGGCGTCCGAAGTGGACGTCATCCACAGGTGGATCAGGGCGTGCGCCATCGACTCGGTGCGGTCGTCCTCGGTGACGAACGTGCCGAGCGCGCTGGGGGCTCGGCGCAGCAACGGCTCGAGGGCGTGCAGGAGGGCGTCGTCGCTGAGGTTGTTGCTCAGATTCATCGACTTGAGTGCAGGGCCGAGGGCGAAGTTGGCGGTCAGGTACGTGGGCGGCGGGGTGCCGGGGGCGATCCGGTTGGACCAGTCGGGCTCGATCGGGGTCACCCCGGCCCGGCCGAGACCGATCACGAGGTCGCGGCGGCCCTCGTGCCACTCGCGGCGGACGGTCAGCGATTCCAGGGCCTCCAGCCACATGCCGCCGGGGATGGCGGCCCGCCATTGCAGGGCGCTCCCCCGCAGCCAGTCGGCGGGGTCGGCGGCGCCGGTGAACAGCTCGGTCGCGCGGAGCTCGCCGCCGCAGGCCAGGACCAGCAGGACGACGTTGAACGAGTAGGTCGCCATCCAGTGGTCGACGCGCTTCTCGACCGGGCGGTACGGGCCGGGAGTGTGGCTGGGGCGGTTCACGGCCTGGATCGCGCGGCGGACCAGTGAGGCGCGCATCGCGAGGCGTTCGTCGGGCGCGATCAGGCCGCGGATGAACGGGAGCACCGTGTTCCGCGCGGTCAGCGGGGTGTAGCCGAGCAGGGCCTGGATCAGGTCGTCCTCGCGGGGGCGGCGCAGGCGCGGGCCGCGGACGCCCACCGCCTCGAGCGCGACGACCTCGCGCAGCGACCGGACGAGCAGGCGGGCCACCAGGTACTCCCCGAACGTGGCGTGCAGGAACTCGTACGTATGAAGGATTTTGTCGTCGCGGAGCGCTTGCGCCCGCTGGATGAAGAAGAACCGGCCGACCGTCTCCTGCGCCGCGGTGAGCGGGCTGCGGAAGCTGTCGCCGGCGGCGACCCGCGACGGGGTCAGGTCGAGCCCGGCCAGGTCGTCGTCGAGCTCGCGCTCGCTGACCCAGAGCCGGTTGCGGTTGAACAGGGCGAATGCGACCGCCGAGAGCCGGACGAGTTCCTCCTCGACCAGTTCGGCCACATCGCCGTCCGGCCGTCCTGAGTAGACACGCTCGATCTCGCGGGCCGCGAACCGGGACAGCAGACGCTCGTAGAGCTGGCCGGTGTCGAGCGAGGCCGCGTCGTCGCGCAGGGCGTTCCCGGCGGCGTCGTAGAGGGCGAGCATGAGCAGCAGCAGCGGCTGTCCGGCCAGATCGCGGAAGCGGACCAGCACCTCGAGGTCGAGCGGTTCCCGGCCCGCCGCCGCGAACCGGGCGCGGTTGGCGTCGTTCCACACCTCGGCCCAGCGGGCGATCTGCTCGTCGTCGAAGGGCTCGAGCCGGACGACGAGGGCGCCGTCGGGCAGCCGCGCCCAGTCGGCCATCGTGATCCGGCTGGTCACCATCACGGCGACCGGGCGGCCCACCGCGGCCTCGCGCCGCTGGAACTCGGCGACGCGCCGCAGGTAGTCGGACTGGTGCAGGCCGGTCGCCTGGAGCAGCTCGTCGAAGCCGTCGAGCAGGATCACCGGCAGCGCGTCGCCGGCGTCGCGGGTCAGCGCGGCCCAGGCGACCGTCTCGCCGATCGCGGCGCGCAGCGCCTGCTCGACCTGGTCCTGGATGCCGGCCTCCGCGGCGACCTCGCGCAGCGGCACGCGGGCCACGAGGAAGTCGCTGGCCGGGAGGCGGGCCGCGAGGATGCGGGTCAGCGACGACTTCCCGGCGCCGGGCTGGCCGAGAAGCAACATCGGGGCCTCGGTCGCCTGGTCGGTGGTCAGGTAGGCGGCGAGGAAGGTGGGGAAGTCGGCGCGGACGTCGGTGTCCCACCAGTGCTCGGCGGACGGGCGGGCGCCGGGGCCGGCCGCCTTCACCCGGAACCGGGGATCCACGTAGGCCTCGCCGAGCGTGGGCAGTGCGAGGTCGCCGGCCTCGCCGCCGAGCACCGGCCGGTCCAGTTCGGCGCGATATGCCCGGGAGAGGGCGGCCCGATGCACGCCGGGGTCGCGGCCGGAGGTGGCCCGCACGAGGACCGCCTCGAGGCGTTCGAGGCCGCGCGCGGCGGCCCGGTCCTCCAGGTGGCCGGCCCAGATCGCGAACTCGGGGATCTCCTCGGCGAGCCGGCGGCGGGACTCGTCGTACCGCTCGACCGCTCGTCTCGGCAATCGATCGTGCAGCACCGTAAGGAGGCGAGCGTCGGACACGAACACGCGATTGGCCTGGTGGAAATACCAATCGGCCAGGTCGTCGAGCAAACCGGCATATGGTCGGTCCGCGGACGGCATCGGGATCTTCGCGGTGAGCAGCCGATACACCAGGCCTTCGCCGGGCGGGCCGCCGACTTGCGTGACCTGCTCCTCGCGGGACAGAGAGGAGGGGTCCGGCGAGGAGGAGGGCGGCGAGGAGGAGCCCGGCGCGGAGGAGGACAGCGACGCGGCGGCGAGGCACTCGTCGAGCGCCTCGAAGAAGGCGGCGACCGCCAGCATGCAATGCGCGGCCAGCAGCCGCTGGCTGCGGTCGTAGCGCCCCAAACCGCGTACGGAATCATTGAGGGAAGCGGTGAGAAGACCGCTCAGCCGCACCATCTCGGATTTGGCGTCGAAGAAGCCCAGAGCCGCGGAGCTGCCGCCGAGCGTGGCCACGGAGAGCGCCCCGCCGAGCAGGTTGTCGATCGCCTTGGCAAGCGGACCTTTCCCGCCGAGAATCCTGACGGCGTCGGCATAGGACAGTCCTTTCGGCATCGCACCATCCTCGCCGACCTACGCCACCGCGGGCATCCTCCCGAAGTCGAGCTCGGCGGCCGGCCGCCCGTAGTGGTATCCCTGCAGGTAGCGGTAGCCCAGGCGATAAAGGGCGTCCGCCTGCTCGGCCGTCTCGACCCCTTCGGCGACGGCGGCCAGGCCGAGCCCGTCGGCAAGCCGGATCAGCGCCTCGGCGATGACCGTCTGCCGCCCGGCCGAGGTGATGTTGTCGACGAACGACTTGTCGACCTTGATCGTGTTCACCGGGACGGTCTGCAGTAGCCCGAGCGACGAGTGCCCGGTGCCGAAGTCGTCGAGAGCGATCCACGCGCCCAGGGCGCGCAGCTCGTGCAGCGTGGTCACGGCCGGGCCGCCCTCGAAGACGGCCGTCTCGGTCACCTCCACGACCAGGCAGGAGGCGGGCAGACCGGTATCGGCCAGGACCCGCGCCACCAGGGCGGCGAAGCCGGGCCGGGCCAGTTGCTTGGCCGAGACGTTGACGCTGACCCGGGCCGGCGCGGCGTCGCCCAGCTCCCGCCGCCACGCGGCCAGCCGGGCGCACGCCGTCTCCAGGATCCAGGCGCCCAGTTCGACAATCAGACCATTTTGCTCGGCGACAGGTATGAACTCCGCGGGGCTGACCACGCCACGCGCGGGGTGCTCCCAGCGCACCAGCGCCTCAACCGCCCGGGTCCGGCCGGAAGGGAGCTCGACGATCGGCTGATAGACCATGCGGAACTGGCCGGTGTCCAGCGCGGTGCGCAGTTCGGCGCCGATCCGGGCGTACGCGGTGGACCGCTCGTCGAGGGCCGGGGTCCACCGGCACACCGACCCGTCGGCCAGCTTCGCCGCGTGCATCGCCGCCTCGGCCTGGCGCAGCAGCTCCACCGGGCCGAGCCCGGCGCCGCCGGCGAGCCCGATGCTGACCCCGATGAGCAGGTCACGGCCGTCCGCGGTGATCGGCTGCCGGAGCGCATCGGCGAGGGCGTGGGCCAGTTCCCTGGCCTCGTCGGCGCCGGCATCGCTCAGCAGCACGGCGAACTCGTCGCCGCCGGTGCGGGCGACCAGCGCGCCGGACGGGACGGTGGCCGCGAGCCGGGCGGCCAGAGCGGCGAGGACCTGGTCTCCGGCGGGCCGGCCGAGCTCGTCGTTGACGCTCTTGAAGCCGTTGAGGCCGAGCAGGGCGATCTGGGGGCAGAACGTCGCCGGCGCGCCGGTCACCGCCAGCTCGAGGCGGCGGCGGTTGGCCAGCCCGGTGAGGTCGTCGGACATGGCTAGCCGGCGCATCGTGCGCATGAAGAACGAAATCCGCACGGTGACCAGCAGGAACATCAGGACGGATCCGACCGCGAGGGTGTGCCGGTCGATGGCATCGCCGCCGACCCACGGCAGGAGCAGCAGCGCCGGGGCCACCATCGTGGCGATACCGAAGACGACCAGGCGGGCCGGCCGCGCACCGTCGCCGGCCTTGGCGCGGGACTCGGGCGCCGTCATCGACGGGTGCAGCGCCGCCGCGCCCCAGCCGAGGTACGACAGCAGGAAGCCCACGTTGATCGCCGGGACGTCCGCGTTCGCGTAGAGCGAGACCAGCGAGAAGGCCGTGTCGGCGGCGAGCACGAGCAGCGCGGCGGCGCCGATCAGCCGGGTGCTGACCGTGCTGCCGCCGGCGCCGGTGAACAACCGGGCGAGCATGGCCAGCAGCAACACGTCGGCGGACGGGTAGGTGGTGCCGATCCAGCGCTCGAGCGTCGAGGTGACCGACTCGGCGGCGACCGGGTGCAGGACGAAGACCCAGAACGCCAGCCCGAGACCGGTGGCGATGATCGCGGCCTCGAGGAGCCCGGTGGCGCCGCGGCCGCCGCGCCGGCGCACGAGCAACATCAACCCCACGACCATCAGCGGGTACGAGGAGAGGTAGAAGACGTCGGCGACGGAGGGGTACGGCTCCTGGTGCAGGACGAGGTCGTAGAACTCGTAGACCAGGTCGCCGAGCACGGAGACCAGCTGCCCGGCGGCGAACCAGTACCACATGGCGGGTCGCGCGGGCCGGTGCAGACGCACCCCGGCCAGGATCGCGAGACTCGAGATCAGGCCGATCGCGTTGTAGCCGAGGGTGGCGGCGAGGGAGCCGGACGGCACCATTACGTAGGCGAGGATGGCGACCAGGCCACCGCCGAGCCACCACCGCCAGAACCGATTCCTGCTCACGTACCACTGTCGACCGGCGCGGGCCGGTTATGAGGTAGTTGCGGGTGAGAGCCGCACCACTACCCATTTCGACGTGGGCGTGCCGCTTTCGGCGGCCTGCGAGTCGAGCGGGACCAGCGGATTCGTCTCCGGGTAGTACGCGGCCACGCAGCCCTTCGGTGTCGGGTAGGTCACCAGCCGGAACCGGTCGGCGCGACGCGTGACGCCATCGGCCCACTCGGAGGTCAGGTCGACGTGGTCGCCGTCGGCGAAGCCGAGCTCGGCCAGGTCCTCGGCGCTGATGAACAGCACGCGGCGCCCCGACCTGATGCCGCGGTACCGGTCGTCGAGGCCGTAGATGGTGGTGTTGAACTGGTCGTGGCTGCGCAGCGTCTGCAGCACGAGCCGGCCGGGCGGGACGGTCAGCACCTCGAGCGGGCTGACCGTGAAGACGGCGCGGCCGGACGGGGTCGGGAACGTACGCGAGTCACGCGGGCCGTGCGGCATGGTGAAGCCGCCGGTGCGAACCTTCTCGGCGTACCCGTCGCAGCCCGGGACGACGCGGCCGATCCGCTCCCGGATGGCGTCGTAGTCGGCGGAAAAGTCGGGCCAGGGGATCTGCGGGCCGGTCCTGAGGGCGGCCGACGCGATGCCGCAGACGATGTCGACCTCGGATCGCAGCAGCGGCCCGGCCGGTTGGGAGCGGCCCCGGGAGGCGTGCACGGCCGACATCGAGTCCTCGACTGTGACCCGCTGCTCGATGCCGCCGGTGAGGTCGCGCTCGGTGCGACCGAGTGTCGGCAGGATCAGAGCGGTCCGGCCGGCGTCGATATGACTGCGATTGAGTTTGGTCGAGATCTGAACGGTGAGGGTCGCGTTGCGCATGGCCGCCGCCGTGACCGAGGTGTCGGACATCGCGGCCACGAAGTTGCCGCCGAGGCCGATGAAGACCTTGGCCTTGCCGTCCCGCAGCGCGCGAACCGTGTCCACGGCGTCGTAGCCGTGGTGGCGCGGCGGCTCGAAGCCGAACTCGTCGCGCAGGCGGTCGAGAAAGACCGCGGGCGGCTTCTCCCAGATCCCCATCGAGCGGTCGCCCTGCACGTTCGAGTGCCCGCGCACCGGGCACAGCCCCGCTCCCGGCTTGCCGATCATGCCCTGGAGCAGGGCGACGTTGACGAACTCCCGGATCGTGGCGACCGCATTGTGATGCTGGGTGATCCCCATCGCCCAGCAGTGCACGATGCGCTCCGAGGACGTCAGCATCGCCGCCGCCTCCTCGATCTCCGCCCAGGGCAGACCGGTGGCACGCAGCACGGCGTCGCGGTCGAGCTCTCGGATGTGCTCTTTCCACAAATCAAATCCGCTTGTGTACGCCTCGACGAAGGCGCGATCGACGACGCCGGGCGCGCTGTCGTCGGCGGCCAGCAGCAGCTGGGCGATGGCCTGCCAGAGAGCGAGGTCGCCGTTGGAGCGGATGCGCAGCAGCTTGTCGGCGAGAGGGGTGCCGTGACCGGCCAGGCCGCGTGGTTTCTGGGGGTTGTCGAAGCGGAGCAGGCCGGCCTCGGGGAGCGGGTTGATCGCGAGGATGCGGGCGCCGTTGCGCTTGGCGATCTCGAGGGCGGTGAGCATGCGGGGGTGGTTGGTGCCCGGGTTCTGGCCGGAGACCACGATGAGGTCGGCGAGGTGCAGGTCCTCCAGCGAGACCGAGCCCTTGCCGATGCCGATCGTGCTGGCCAGGCCGACGCCGGTCGATTCGTGGCACATGTTCGAGCAGTCCGGCAGGTTGTTGGTGCCGTACGCGCGGGCCAGCAGCTGGTAGACGAACGCCGCCTCGTTGCTGGCGCGGCCGGAGGTGTAGAAGACGGCCTGATCGGGACTGGTCAGATCGTTCAGATGCGATCCGATCACGGCGAAGGCGTCGTCCCAGGAGATCGGCTCGTAGTGGTCGCTGCCCGCGCGGCGGACCATCGGGTGGGTCAGGCGTCCCTGCTTCTCGAGCCAGTGGTCGGTACGCCCGGCCAGGTCGCTGATCGAATGCGCCGCGAAGAAGTCCGGTCCGATCGTCTCGCGCGCGCCCTCCCAGGAGACCGCCTTCGCGCCGTTCTCGCAGAACTCGGCGGTGTGGCGGTGGCCCTGCGGATCGGGCCAGGCGCAGCTCATGCAGTCGAAACCGTCGACCTGGTTGAGCGTGAGCAGGTTCCGGGCGGTCTTGACCGGTCCCATCTGGCGCAGCGCCCGGGCCATGCTCACCGTGACCGCCTTGAGCCCGGCCGCGTGATCGGCCGGCGACCCCACCCGCAGCCGTGCCTCCTCGGCGTCGACCACCGGCTCCGAGGCGGGTGACAGGGGCTGTTCGGGGGTGGTCGTCATCGGCGCTCCTGCGGGGGTTACTCGTTCAGGCAGTACTCGGGGGCCTGGGCCAGCTCGGTCTTGGTGATCAGCTCTATCGGAACATAATCGATCTTGGTGATGGGTTCCTTGTTGAGCAAGCTGAGTGTGTTCTCGACGGCCTTCTGGCCCAGTTTCGAGGCCGGGTTGGCGACCGTAGCATCGATCTGGCCGGCCTTGATCGCGGCCAGTCCGGCGTCGGTGCCGTTGACCGTGGCGATTTTGACGTCCTTGTGAGCGGCCGTGAACGCTTCGGCCGCGCCGGCCGCCATGTCCTCGTTGGCGACGAAGGCGTACGTCATGGTGGGGTGTTCTTTGATCATTTTGGCGGCGACGGCCTTGGCCTTGGCCCGGTTGAACATGCCGGGCGCGCCGGCGACCACCCTGATGTTCTTCGGCAGGTTGTCGGTGAAGCCCTTGACCAGCAGGTCGGAGGCGGCGCCGGGCGCACCCGCGATGATCCCGGTGGTGGCGGGCGCACCGACGGCGTCGTTGCTCATCCAGCTCGCGTCGAGCAGGCCCACCTCGTTGAGGTTGACCGCGACGGCGCCGAGGATCGCCGAGGTGTCGGCGGGCGCCACCGAGGTCAGGAAGATCGGGATCTTCGCGGCGCGGGCCCGCGCGATGTCGGCCTTGAGCGCGTCGGTGTTCACGGTCTGCACGATCAGCGCCGTGACCCCCTGACCGATCAGGCTGTCGATGTTGGAGAGCTCGGTCTGCGGGTCCTGCTTCGAGTTCGCGCTGACCACCTTGACGCCGCGCTTGGTGGCCTCCCCCTCGACCGAGCGCTGCAGGCAGGTGTGGAACTCGGTGTTGCCGCCGTTGACGAAACCGAGCGTGATGGTGCGCTTCGTCGCCGGCGTGATCGCGTCGCTGTCGCCGCAGCCGGAAAGGGTGACACCGATGGTTATCGCCATGGCCGCGCCCGCGGCGCGGGTTGCACGTCCTGACACGGGATGCCCCTGATCGTGGACACGGAGATCACAAGTGCGCAAGAACGTAACAACCACGTGATTTTCGCAGCACCGCACGAGACGCACGCTAAGCCTGCACGGCCCGCATCGATCTCTCGGCGAGCAGGCCGCCCACGCCCGGCACCACGGAGAGCAACCGCGGACGGCCACGCGGCGTAGCGGCCACGGTCGCCCCGATCACCAAGAGATACGCGCAGCCGTGCAGCGGCCCGGCCAGAGTGGCGATCGCTGCGATGTGGACGGTGGCGAGGTTGGCCAGGAGCACGAGCAGCGAGGCGAACTCGACCCGGGCGGCGACCCGAAGCAGAAGCACCCTCAGGCTCCCGTCGTCGAGCCGGGCCGGACGATCATCAGCACCACGACGACCGCCCAGAGCAGGTTGAACACGCCCGCGACCATCCCGAGGCGCGCGGGCGCGGCCGCCGAACCACCGCCGCCGGACAGCGCCGGGCCGCCGCCGGACAACGCCGGGCCGCCGCCGGACAGGGCCGGGCCGCTGGCAAGCGCCGCGGCCTGACCCGGCAGCACCCCGAGCCCGAGCACGGCCGCCGCGACAACCGTCAGCACGATCGACACGATCAGCCACGCGTCCCCGAGCACGCCGAGCGACCCCGCCGTGGCCAGCCCGAACACCGGCACCGCCAGCCCGATCAGGGCGTACACCCGGCAGATCCGATGCAGGACGCGCATGGCGTCACGGTCACCGCGGCGCACCGCGGCCGGGAACATGCTCGCGGCCACGGTGACCGGGCCGATCGCCACGATCGCGGCGAGCACATGCAGCGAAAGCAGGAGTTTTGTCACGAGAAGAGACCGTATGGGGGCGATCCCCGGCGCGGAAGCGGCTCGAATGCCACAGGTCAACGGATTCTCGCCAGTATCGTGCCGGCATGCATCGGATCGTCGTGCTCGCGCTGGACGGGGTCATCCCCTTCGACCTGGCCACCCCCATCGAGGTCTTCGAGCGGGTCCGGCTCGCCGGCGACGTCCCCGCCTATGACGTACTCGTCTGCGCCCCCACCCCGGAGGTCGACGCCGGCCGGTTCACGCTGCGGGTCGATCACGGTCTCGAGGCCCTCGCCGAGGCGGACACGATCATGCTGCCCGGATGCCGGGAGCCCGCTCACCGCGTACGGGAAAATGTTTTGAATGGTCTGCGTGCGGCCGCGACGCGCGGCACCCGGATCGCGTCCGTCTGTTCCGGCGCGTTCGTGCTCGCGGCGACCGGATTGCTCGACGGCCGGCGCGCGACCACGCACTGGGCCGGCGCCGAGACCTTCGCCCGCATGTTCCCGCGGGTCGAGCTCGATCCGGCCGTCCTGTACGTCGACGAGGGACAGTTCCTCACCTCGGCCGGCGCGGCGGCCGGACTCGACCTGTGCCTGCACATCATCCGGCGGGACCACGGCTCGGCCGCGGCCGCCGACGCCGCCCGCCTGTCCGTGATGCCGCTGGAGCGCGAGGGCGGCCAGGCCCAGTTCATCGTCCCCGAGCGCCCACCGGCCCCGCGCGGCTCCACCATGGAACCCCTGCTCACCTGGCTCGAGGAGAGCTGCGACCGCGACCTGTCCCTGGACGCGATCGCGGCGCGCGCCGGCCTGAGCACCCGCACGCTCAACCGGCATTTCCGCGAGCAGACCGGCACCACCCCGCTGCAGTGGCTGCACCGCGCCCGGGTCCGCCGCGCCCAGCACCTGCTGGAGAACACCGAGGAGCCGGTCGATCGCATCGGCGATTCCGTCGGATTCGGATCACCGACGGCGTTTCGCGACCGCTTCAAGCGGATCGTCGGGACCAGCCCGCACCACTACCGGCGCAGCTTCAGGACGTCCAGGACGAACCATTCGTCGTCGTGATGGACCAACCTTTCCAGCCCGCGGAGGGCGGCCAGGGCGTCGTGCACGTGAGCACCGTCCCAGACGGCGCCGCTCCGGTCGCGGTAATGCACCGCGACGAGCTCGCCGTCCGGGGCCAGCCGTGCGAGCAGGCCCGCCAGCAGTTCATCAAGATCGTCACCGGACAGGTAGTAGAGCAGGTCGCCGATCACGATCAGGTCGAACGTGCCGTCCGGCAGGTCGGCCGGCAGAATCGCCCGCGCCACCGTGACGTGCGGAAACTCACTGACGGCGGCAGAAGCCTGGCGCACCGCGTCGGGCACTGCGTCGACCGCCAGCAACTCATCACAGCGCGGTGCGAGCAGCCGGGTCAGATGCCCGACCGCACAGCCCGGCTCGTAGGCCCGGCCGTAGTGCGAACGCAGCAGGCTCGCCATGGTCACCGCGTATTTCCGCTGGTCGGACCACTTGGTGGCATTGTCCCAGGGGTCGGCTTTCGCCTCATACATCCCGATGAAGTGGTCGAGCGAGACCGACCGGTCCGGCGGCGACGGATCGCCCTGCACGCGTGTCACCGCCCGAATTCTGCCAGTCGGGTCCCGGACTCCGCTGTTCAGCACGGCACCCACCATCGCTAGCGTGACCCGACGTGCGGGTCAGGCTTCTGGGGCCGGTCGATGTCACCGTGGATGGCGCTGCGCGTTCGGTCGCCGGCACCCGCCGGCAGGCGGTCCTCGCGGCGCTCGCCCTGGCGCCGGGGCACGTCGTCAGCACCGACCGCCTGGCCGACCTGGTGTGGGGCGACGCCGCCCCGCCCACGGCGGCGAACACTCTGCAGAGCCACGTCTCCTACCTGCGCCGGCTGCTCGGCGGCCGCGACGCGATCCTCGCCCGGCCTCCCGGGTACCTGCTCGACCTGGGCGCCGAGCCGACCGACGTGGCCGCCGCCGAGCGCCTGATCGGGCAGGCCGAGCAGTGCGCCGAGCCGGTACGCCGGGCGAGCCTGCTGCGCGCGGCCGTGGCGCTGTGGCGCGGCCCTCCCCTGGCCGACCTGCCCGGCTTCGAGCGCGAGGCGCAGCGCCTCGAGCAGCTGCAGCTGCGCGCCCGCCGGCAGCTCGTCGACGTCCGGCTCGAGCTGGGCGAGCACGCCGCGCTGCTGGGTGAGCTGACCGAGCTGAGCCGGCAGTACCCGCTCGACGAAGAGGTCGCCGGTCGGCTCATGCTGGCGCTGTACCGGGCCGGCCGGCAGGCCGACGCGCTCGACGCGTACCGGAGGCTGCGCGACACCCTGCGCGAGGACCTCGGCATCGACCCCGGCCCGGCCGTACGCGACCTCGAGTCGGCGATCCTGCGGCAGGACCCGTCGCTCGAGCTGCCGGCCCCGCCCGCCCCGGTCGAGGTGCCGGGCCAGTTGCCGCTGGCCGTCTCCGCCTTCACCGGCCGCGCCCGGGAGATGGCCGCGCTCGACCGCCTGCTCGACGAGTCCGGGCCGTCGGTGGCGATCGCGGCGGTCTCCGGCACCGCCGGCGTCGGCAAGACCGCGCTCACCGTGCGCTGGGCGCACCGGGCGGCCGACCGCTTCCCCGACGGGCAGCTCTACTGCGACCTGCGCGGTTTCGACCCGGGCGGCTCGGTGCTCGACCCGATCGACGCGCTGCGCGGCTTCCTCACCGCGCTCGGCACCCCCGCCGAGCGCATTCCGGACGGCCTGCCCGCGCGGGCCGGCCTCTACCGCAGCCTGCTCGCCGGCAAGCGGGTGCTGGTGCTGCTCGACAACGCGCGCGACGTCGACCAGGTGCGGCCGCTGCTGCCCGGCTCGCCCGGCTGCCTCGTGCTGGTGACCAGCCGCGACCGGCTCACGCCGCTGCTGGCCATCGAGGGCGCCCGGCCGGTGACGCTCGACGTCCTCTCCCCCGCCGAGGCTCGCGACCTGATCACCGCGCGGATCGGGCGGGGGCGGTGCGCGGCCGAGCCGGAGGCGGCCGAGGAGATCGTCGAGCGCTGTGCCCGGCTGCCGCTCGCGCTCGCGATCGCCTGCGCGCGGGCCGCCGCGTACCCGGAGCTGCCGCTGTCCAAGCTCGCCGGTGAGCTGCGTGACGCGGCCGGGCCGCTGGACGCGCTCTCCGGCGACGACAGCGGCACCGACCTGCGGGCCGTCTTCTCCTGGTCGTACCAGCGGCTCGACCCGGCGGCGGCGCGGCTGTTCCGGCTGCTCGGGCTGCACCCCGGGCCGGACGTGACGGCGAGCGCGGCGGCCAGCCTGGCCGGGGTGCCGCTCGCGCACATCCGTCCGCTGCTCGCTCAGCTCGCCCGGGCGCATCTGCTCACCGAGAAGACCGCCGGGCGGTTCTCGGCGCACGACCTGCTGCGGGCGTACGCGGCGGAGCTCGCCGGCGCAGATCAAGAGCTCGAAGCCGCCCAGCTCCGGCTGCTCGACCACTACATGCACAGCGCACACCGGGCGGCCGGCCTCGTGCACGAGCCGTCCGACCCGATAGCGCTGGACGAGCCCCGGGACGGGGTGACCATGGCGGCGCTCTCCGACCGGGCCGACGCGCTGCGCTGGCTCGGCGCCGAGTACCCGGCCCTGGTCGCGGCGATCGACCGGGCCGCCGAGGAGGGCTTCGACGCGTACGTGTGGCGGCTCGCCCTCATCCTCTGGGACTTCCAGGACCGGCTGGGGCGCTGGCACGACCTGGACGCGACGATGGCGAGCGCGCTGGCCGCCGCGTACCGGATCGGGGATCGTGACGCCCAGGCCCGCATCCACCGGCGGGCCGCCGTGGCCGGACGCCGGCTCGGCCGCGGCGACGAGGCCGAGCGGCACCTGCGGCTCGCGCTCGAGCGCTACCGGGAGCTGGCCGACCGGTCCGGGGAGGCGCGCATCGTCTACAGCCTCACCGTGCTCTTCGACCAGCAGGGCCGGTACGAGGAGGCGCTGCGGCACGCGCGGATGGCGTTCGACCTGCACCTGGAGCTCGGCGACCGGCGCGGGCAGGCGGCCGCGACCAACGCGATCGGCTGGTGCCTGGCCCGGCTCGGCTCCTACGCCGAGGCCGCTTCGCACTGCCTGCGGGCGCTGGCCGAGCACCGGGCGATCGGCGACGAGGACGGCCAGGCCGAGTCGCTGGACAGCCTCGGCCTGGTCCACCACCACCTCGGCCTGCACCGGCAGGCGATCACCGACCTCGAGGAGGCGCTGCGGCTGTTCCGGCAGGGCGCCGACCGGTACGGCGAGGCCCAGGTGCTCGGCCACCTCGGCGACGCGCACCTGGCCGCGGGCGAGCGCGAGCCGGCCCGGGCCGCGTGGCGGGAGTCGCTCACGATCCTGCACGAGCTGTCCCACCCGGACGCCGACACCCTGCGTGACAAGCTCGACGCTCTGCGCTGATCCACTTCAGTCGCGCATCAGCCTCGCTCCAGCGCGGCCTGGGATCGTGCCCCCGTCCATCGGACAAGGGGGGAACCATGAAGTTACGAAGCATGCTGGCGATCGCCGGCACGCTCGCGATGGCACTCGCGGCCGCGCCCGGTGTGGCGCAGGCCGCATCGCCGGCCTGGCCACAGTTCGGCTTCAACGCGCAGAAGACCGGGGCGAACCCGGACGAGCGCACGATCACCCGGAGCACCGTCGGCGGGCTCCAGCTCGAGTACGTCGCGTTCGGGCCGGCCGACCCGAACTTCGGCTTCATCTCCGACTCGTCGCCGGCCGTCGTGGGCAACGTCGCCTACCTCGGCACCGACTCGGGCCTGCTGATGGCGCTGCCGGCCACCGGGTGCGGCAGCGACGCCTGCTCGCCGCTGTGGACGGCGAAGCTCAGCAACGGCGCGCACACCTCCCCGTCGGTCGCCGGCGGCCTGGTGTTCATCGCGTCGGCCGGCAACGCCGACAACAACCTCGGCACGCTGTACGCGTTCCGCGCGGCCGGCTGCGGCGCGGCGACCTGCAGGCCGGTGTGGACCGCCCCGGTGCCGAACACCGGGTCCTCGCCGACCGTCTCCGACGGCATCGTCTACATCGTCGCCAGTGACGGCCGCCTGCTCGCCTTCACCGCGAACGGGTGCGGCAAGGCGACCTGCGCACCGCTGTGGGCCGGCAACCTCAAGACGTCGGGCAACGGCGCTCCGGCGGTCGCCAACGGCCTGGTCTACGCGACGTCGTCGGAGCGGCTCGTCGCGTTCCGGGCGGCGGGCTGCGGCCTCAAGATCTGCCCGCCGGTCTGGGCCAGCCAGCCGGTCGCCGGGTCGGACACCGGTTCCGGGCTCATCCAGGACTCCGGGCCCACGGTCAGCGGCGACAAGGTCTACTTCTCGAGCGTCGACTTCCAGGCGCCCGACGGCAAGGCCGGGACGGTCTACGCGATGTCGTCCACCGCGTGCGCGTCCACGCACAACCTCAACTGCGCGCCGCTGTGGGTGGCGCATCCGGCCGACTTCGACTCGATCAACACGAACCTGACCGTGTCGGACGGCATCCTCTACGGCAGCGCGACCGGCTTCGTGTACGCGTTCGACGCCAACGGCTGCGGCCAGGCGGTCTGCGGCTTCCTGTGGCTGGGCGGGCTCGGCGTCAGCTCGGGCACGCACGCGTCGCCGTCGGTGGCCGGCGGGGTCGTGTATTACACGCAGAACGTCGGACAGATCGGCGGCTTCGACGCGGCCGGCTGCGGCGACATCACCTGCTCACCGATCTTCTCGGCGATCACCTCGCAGTTCAACGGGTTCATGACCACCCCGGTGATCGTGAACGGCCGGCTCTACGTGGCCGGCCCGGAGGTGGGCGGACAGCCCACGATGTGGGTTTACCATCTGGCGAAATAATGGTCAGGCCGGCCCCGGGCCGGGGCCGGCCGTCCCAGGTATCGCACATGTGAAGCATCCTTCGTGTTTTCGAGGGATCATGGCGGGATGAGCGGCCGCACCTTCGGGATCCTTTCGCCCTTCGTGGGAGGCGACTACTACGGGGCGATCATCGAGGGGATCAACGCGGCCGCCGCCCGGGGCGGGGACCGGATCATGGCGATCCAGACACTCGACCCGGGCGCGCACAGCGCGGACCGCAGCGGGCTTCCCGACTTCCGCAAGCCGCTGTCCTGGCGGCAGCTGGCCGGCCTGGTCGTGCTGCCGGGGGCCGTCGACGTCGCGTACGCGATCGAGGCCCGCGCGGCCGGCCTGCCGGTGGTGTTCGTGGCGCAGGACGCGGAGGGCAGCGACTGCTCGGCGGTGCTGGCCGACAACCGCAGCGGCGTACGGGAGGCCGTGGCCCACCTCATCGCGCACGGGCACGAGCGGATCGCGTTCGCCGGCTATCTCACCCACTTCGACCTGCGGGAACGGCACGAGGGATACCGGGAGGGGCTGCTCGCAGCCGGCATCACGCCCCGGGCCGACCTGTTGTTCGACACCGGCGACAACCACGAGTCGGGCGGGGAGTCGGTGGCCGACGCGCTGATCCGGGCGGGGATGCCGGCCACCGCGATCGTGCTCGGCACCGACCGCAACGCGATCGGTCTGACCGACCGGATGAACGCGGCCGGCTACGACCTGCCCCGCGAGCTCGCCGTGGTCGGCTTCGACGACATCGCGGACGCCACCTACGTCCAGCCCAGCCTCTCCACGGTCCTGCAACCCCTGGACTCGCTCGGCACGATCGTCTACGACCTGCTCCGCGATCTGGAATCCGACAAATCCCCGAAAACTCGTCTTGTTCCGACAAACTTCGTGCAGCGGGACTCGTGCGGATGCCCGGGCGACGGGCTGCCGGTCTCCGAGCCGAAGGTGCGGGTCCTGTTCGGCCAGGTGCAGTACCTGCAGAGCACCCTCAACATCCAGTACGAGTTGGGCATCGAGCTGCTCGGCACCCACCAGAGCGACCCCCGCTCCCTGGAGTGGCTCGGCCTCACCCCGGCGATCGCCGGCTGTCTCGGCCTGTGGACGCCCGGCGACGACAACCGCCTCGAGGTCGTCGGCGACTTCCGGGCCGGCTGCGACACCGGCGCCGCGCTGTCCGCCGACGAGTTCCCGCCGCCGCAGCTGTTCGCCATGACCGACGGACCGGCCGGCGACATCGTCTTCCTCGTGCCGGTACGCAGCCGCAACCGCGACTGGGGCGTGCTCGCCGCCGTCGGCCGCATCCAGTCGACCACCCCGCCCGGCCGCGAGATGATGAACCACTCCGGCGCGCTGCTGGCCGCCGCCCTCGACTACGAGGTGATGATGGCGGCCCTGCGCGCCCAGGAGGAGAGCCTGCGCAACGCGGCCCTGCACGACCACCTCACCGGCCTGCCCAACCGGGTGCTGCTCGAGGACCGGATGGAGCAGGCCGAGCGGCGGGCCGCCCGCCAGCCCGGGTACCGGTTCGCGATCCTCCTGCTCGACCTGGACGGCTTCAAGGCCGTCAACGACACGCTCGGCCACGCCACCGGCGACGTGCTGCTGGTCGAGGTCGCCCGGCGGCTGACCGGCCTGCTGCGCAAGTCGGACACGGTGGCCCGCCTCGGCGGCGACGAGTTCGTGATCCTCCTCGACGGCGTCAACGAGCACCAGGCCGTGATCGACAACGTCACCGCCGCCATCTCCGCCCCGTTCTTCATCGACGGCGAGCGCGTCGGCGTCGGCTGCAGCATCGGCGTGGCGGTCTCCGGCGACGGCATCTCCGACCCCGACCACCTCCTGCGCGAGGCCGACGCCGCCATGTACCGCGCAAAGTCCGCGGCGAAGCGCGCTACTTCTCGCTGAGGTCATTCCCCGGACGCCCGCCGGTCACCGCGACCGCCGACAATGCCGGGATGAACGGCACGGACGTGGCGCGTGACCTGCTGACCCCGATCCCCGCACACGCGACGACGGGACTCTCGGTCGTCTCCGCGAAGAACGGTGTCGGCGTCGTCGCGATGGACGCGCCCCCCGCGCTGGCGAACGTGATCGGCTCGCTGCACTCGAGCGGCCTGATCACCCTGATCGACGCGGCCGGTCTGGCCGCCATCATCGCCGCCGGCCCCGACCGGATGACCGGCGTGATTCCCCTGGGCTCCGCGGCCACCCTGCGCTTCCTGGCCCCCGCCCGGGGCCGCCTGACGGCGACCTGCGACCTGGACACCCACGCCCGCGACCAGCTCGCGGCCCTGTTCGCCCAGGCCACCCCGACAATCAAAATCAAGACCACGGCGTTCGTACGCGACGAGCACCGCACCCTGGTCTGCGAAGGCACCTTCGACTGGTCCATCCGCCGCGCGACCCCGTGACGAAAGGTTCGATGGATTTCGTTGACGGGCGTCAGAGCGGCTTGCGGGCGGCCTCATCGTCCGGGCGCCAGTCGGGGACCCGCACCACGCCCGGGTCCACCAGCTCCATGCCCGCGAAGTATGCCGTCACCTGGTCGCGGGTGCGGAAGGTGAGCCGGGCGTTCATCAGCTGGTTCATCCGTGGAGCGGCCCGGGCGACCTCGTGCGTGTTGTCGGCGGCCGGCAGACCGGTGCCGATGTCGAGGAACTGGCGTACCCCGGCGCCGGCCAGGTGACGGACCGTGCGGGCCAGGAATGCGCGGTTGCCCTGTACACCCTCGACGACCTCGGGCGAGTCCTCCCGCATCATGTCGCCGACCTGGCGGTCGACGGCGAAGTTGTCCTTGCCGCCCAGCCAGTAATCGTAGACACGCGCGATGTGTGCCACCCGGCTGTCGATCGGGCGCTGACTGTCCGTCATGGAGCATGAGTCTTCCACGGCAGGTCACCCGATCGTGTCCCCCGGCGGTACCGGTCTGTACCACTCCGGGTACGGCCGTGCTTACCGTCGGTGTCATGACGGTCGGGGAGCGGATTCGGGCGCGGCGCCAGCTGCGCGGCTGGAGCATGCGGTACGCGGCGAGCAGGGCGGGCATCTCGCACGCCACCTGGAGCCGGATCGAGCGGGGCCGGCAGGCGGCCGACAACCGGTTCATGCTGGCGGACATCGCGGCCGCCCTCGAGTGCTCCCCGGCCGAGCTGGTCGGGGTGGCGGTGCCGGCCACCGACCGGGAGACCGTGGCGGCCCAGGTCGCGGTGCACGGCATCCGGCAGGCGCTGGTGGACATCGACCCACGGGAGCGGCCGGTGCGCCCGGCGACGCCGGTGGCCGAGCTCGCTCGTACGCTCGAATTGGCCGACACCCTGCGCCGGGCGTGCGATTACGCCGGCGCCGGCCGGATCCTGCCCGACCTGCTGCGCGGGCTGCACGCGGCCGCGGCGGGACCGGAACGGCCGGCGGCGCTGCGGATGCTCTGCGAGGCCGCCTTCCACGCCTCGGGCGTCGTGCGCAACCTCGGGCATCCGGCCGAGGCCTGGCTGGGCGCCGAGCGCAGCCTCGAGGCCGCCGAGGCCGCCGACGACCCGGTCCTGGTGGCGTTCGCGGCCTACGCCCGGGCCTGCGCCGCCTCGGCCTGCGGTTCGTTCGAGCGCTCCCTCGCCGTGGCCGGCCGCGCGGCCGGCGACCTGCGGCCGCACCTGGCCGGGCCGGGCGCCCTGGAGACGCTCGGCATCCTCCAGCTCGTCTGCGCGGTCTCGTCCCGCGCGCTCAAACGGGGCGACGACAGCCGGACGTGGATCGCGGAGGCGGCGGAGGTGGCCGGGCGCACCGGCGAGAGCGACGCGCTCGGCCTGTTCTTCGGGCCGACCAACGTGAACATCTGGCGCATCAACATCGAGACGGACGGCGGCGACCCCGGGCGGGCCGTTCAGATCGCGGGGGTGACGAACCCGGCGGTGATCGGGGCCGGCTGCCGGGAGGTGTTCTACTACGCCGACACCGCGCGGGCGTTCGCCCAGCTGCGCGGGCGGGACAAGGAGGCGATCCGGTTCCTGCTCACGGCCGAGCGGATCGCGCCGCAGCACCTGCACGCTTCGGCCCTGGCCCAGGAGACGACGCGAGCGCTGCTCGACCGGTCGGGCGGCTCGCAGCTGCGCGGCCTGAGCGAGCGGCTGGGGATCATCGCTTAACGCCGGCGCCGGAGGATCAGGACGCCGAGGAGCGCACCGGCGGCCAGGAGGAGTACGCCGCCGGTGATCAGCGCGCCCGCCGGGAAACCGACATTTCGGGCCGTGGCCGCAGCGGTGGGCGACGGCGAGCGGGAGTGCGACGGCGATGGGGACGCGGAAGGTGACTTTGAGATGGCCGGTCGTGAGGGCAGCCCGTAGCGCAGCAGCCAGGGGTCCGTTCCCTCGGAGACGGTCAGCAGCGCGGTCCCGTCGGCGGTGTAGGTGACCGACTCGCCCTGCGGCTCGTCCGGGAGCGCGATCTGCCGCGGCTTTCCCTCGGTGATGGCGCCGATCACATCGCCGCCGGAAACATCGAATTCAAAGGCGTCGGCGTACGTACGCAGCACCGCGTGCCGGTCGTCCGGGCTGACCGCGCCCCCGGTGACGACCAGCCGGCCGGGGAACGAGAACGGGTTGCTGGTCGTGGTCACCGGCAGCGACACCGACCCGGCCCTGCGCAGCGGGGTGACCTTCCCGGCTCGGAGCGGGCTCGCCGGCACGTACACCCCGGCCGTCGCGATCGTCTTGGTCACCACGATCGGCGTACCGCCGGGGTCGAGCAGCAGCGCCTCGGCGTCGTGCGGACCGTCCGGGTACGACAGCCGGAACAACTGCGGTTTCTTCGCCCCCGGGGCGAGCCGCCAGAGTGCGACCGTCGTCCGGTTCTCCCCGTTGTCGCCGATGTCGGCCACCCACAGCGTGCCGTCGGCGGCGAGGCCCATGTCCTCGGTGTCGCGCGGCCGGGACGGGTAGGACACCGTCCGGGTCACCGCGCACTTGCCGTTCAGGTAGAAGATCTTCCGGGCCGCGGGGTCGTCCGAGCCGTCGTTGACCACCACATAGCCGCTCGCGGTCGCGACCAGGCCGGAGAGCTCGGTCAGCCGCCGGTCGCCGATCCGGCACACCCGCTGCGGCCCGGCGTCAGCCGCCCGCGCCTCGGCCACCCACGCCGTGGCCACCAGCGCTGCGGCCGCCGGCGCCGGGGCGGCCGGCATGAGCAATGCCGACGCCGGGGCGGCCGGCACGAGCACCGGCAGGCCGATCCCGGCCATCGTCGCGACGTGAGCCGTCACCGCCCGCAGTGTCATCGAGATCCATTGGAGCACGTCCGGCACACTCCAAGCGTGCCGACCACGCCCGCCGCCCCCGTGGCCCGGTCCGCGACCGTCTTCGGGCTGTATCTTGCCGCCGCCGCGGTGGCCGCGGCGCTCCCCCTTGCCCGTCTCCCCGGCGACGGGCAGACCCTCGTGACCTGCATCGTGCTGGTGGTGGCCTTCGCCGCCGGTGCGATGCTCGTCAAGTCGCGCACTATCGTGCACTTCGTGAGCCTCGTCGCGGCCGCGCATCTGGTCATCCTGACCGGGCTCGCCGCGCATTCGGCCCTGCTGGCCGCGACCGGCGACCGGGTGACCGCGACCGTGACCGCCCGCGCGATCGTCAAGGGTCCGCACCACGCCATCACGTACCGCTATTCGCTGCGGACCCCTGGGCACGTACCCATTCCGGGTGGGCTGCTCGAGGATTCCGACGAATTCGGCGTCGGCGACACGGTCGAGGTCGTCACGAACGGCCGGGTCAACCCGAAGACCACGGGTGAGGTGGCGGCGGCCCGTCCGCTCGGGATCGCCGCCGCGGTGGCGCTGGTCGCGACTCTGCTGTCGTGCCTGGCGATAGGCCGTATCTTCCCGAAGGAGCCGCCGCCGGCCTGAGTCGTCCGGCCGGCGGCGAGCCCGGGATCATGCGGCGGTGGGGCGGGAGCGCAGCACCAGCACGAGCTGGAGCGCACCGATGATGAGCAGCCAGATGCCGGTGAGAACGACGATGGTGGCCAGCGACGGGCCGGGCCAGATCAGCACGACGAGGCCGCCGAGAACGCTGATGCCGCCGAGGACGCCGGCGAGTGTGCGGGCCGGGCCCGAGCTGTGGCCGGCGAACGCCGCGACCAGGCCGACGATGCCGCCGATCAGCCAGGTGATGCCGATGATGGTGGCGATGACCAGCAGCGAGACGACGATGTCGCGCAGGCAGATGACGCCGCCGATGACGAACAGGATGCCGAGCACGGCGGCCAGCGCGCGGCTCCCGCCGTCGGCCGCGTGGGCCGTGATCGCGTTGACCAGGTAGACGATGCCGTGGATCAGGAGCCAGAGGCCGAAGAGGACAGCGCCCACGTGCAGCGTCGCCTTGGGCCAGACGAGAAACATGATGCCGAGGATCAGCGAGACGGCGGCGCCGGTGAGAGCGAGCCACCAGAGCATCTTTTCCGTGCGGTCGGTGGAGAGGAGCGTGGTCATCGTTACCCCCCT
The DNA here is from genome assembly GCF_000379645.1 of Paractinoplanes globisporus DSM 43857. Lineage (GTDB taxonomy): Bacteria > Actinomycetota > Actinomycetes > Mycobacteriales > Micromonosporaceae > Actinoplanes > Actinoplanes globisporus. The sequence goes on along the minus strand of NZ_KB903298.1, from coordinate 192,121 downwards.
AGAAAGATGACGATCACTCTACTCGCTGGGGCGCCAGATCTCGGCTCGCCAGCTGCGCAGAGGTGAGGCGTCGTTGCGCTGCACCACCGGGTAGAGGCTGGAGACCCCCTGCCACGACGGCTGCACCTTCGGCCGGGGCGCGTCCAGCGACCGGGCGAGCGTCCGCAGCACGTCGAGCAGGGCCTGATGCAGCTGGGGGTCGGCGACCGTGCCGCTGTTGTCCATTGCGGACTGGGTGAGCGGGATCCGTACGCAGGCGGGGTGCAGCACCCGGGCGCCGGCGTGGGCGAGCACGACCTCGAGGGCCGTGCAGGCGCCCTCGTCCTGACCGGGCACGGCGACCGACAGCCAGGCGGCCGGCTTGCCGGTGAGGTCGCCGCCGTCGACCAGCCAGTCGAGCAGGTTCTTGAGGCTGCCCGGCATCGAGCCGGCGAACTCGGGGGTGCTGAACAGCACGGCGTCGGCGGCGGACACCTGCAGCCGCAGGAACGAGACCGCGTCGGGCGGCGAGTACTCGCCCGGGACGAACGCGGGCAGGTCACGCAGGCCGTCGTAGAGCGAGGCACTGATCTCGGCGGGCGCCGACCGGGCGGCGGTGCGCAGGGCCGCGGTGTGCAGGGCGTCCGGCCGGGTGTTCCCCGAGATCAGCAGGATGCGGGTCATGGCGGCGACCCTACGTCCCCCCGGTGTCGGGGAGGTGTCGCGAAACGCTCAGGTCCTTCCGGCCCGTGCCGACATAGCGGGGCATCACCGAGGGACGGGATATCACGTGAGCGAGCAGAGCAGGTTGGCGGCCGTGCACAGCTACGGCCTGCTGGACGCCGCCCGCCCGGTCGTGCTGGACGACCTCGCCCGGCTCGCCGCCCGGATCTTCGAGACGCCCATGTCGACCGTCACCCTGATCGACCGGGACCGCCAGTGGTTCGCCGGCAACACCGGAATGGAGGGCAACGAGGCGCGGCGTGCCAACTCGCTGTGCGCCTGGATGATCGACCACCCGCGCCCGCTGGTCGTCGGCGACGCCCGCGAGGACGCCCGGTTCCGCGACTACGCGAACGTCACCGGCGCGCCGTTCATCCGGTTCTACGCCGGGGTGCCGCTGGTCAGCGAGGACGGGTACGTGCTCGGCAGCGTCTGCGTGATCGACCGGGAGCCGCGCGGCTTCGGCGACCGCCAGGTGGAGATGCTCGGCGACCTCGCCGCGCAGGCCTCCGGGCACCTCGAGGCGATCCGCGAGCAGCTGCGGCTCGCCCGGCTCGACGCCGAGTTGACCCGGCTCACCCGCCGCGAGCAGGACCTGGTCGCCACCGTCTCGCACGAGCTGCGCACGCCGGTCGCGACCATGCAGGGCTACCTGGAGATGCTCGGCGAGCAGGAGGACCTCGCGCCGTACCGCCGGCTGATCGAGCCGATCCGGCGCAACGGCGACCGCCTGGTGCGGATGGTCGACCACCTGCTCGCCGGGACCCGGCCCGACGACACCCCGCCCAAGGACGAGGGCATGGTCGACCTCGGGACCGCGGCGCGCGAGGCCGTCGAGTCGTGCCGGGCCCTCGCCGCCACCCGCGGCGTTCCGGTGACGCTTGGCATCGGGGAGGAGGGCGCGTACGTGATCGGCGAGGCCCCCGCCCTCGGCCAGGCGGTCGCCCACCTGGTCCGCAACGCGATCCTGTTCTCCCCGTCCGGCGCGACCGTGCGGGTCCGGCTGGACGGCGCCGAGGTGGAGATCGCCGACGAGGGCGCGGGCATCCCGGGCGACGAGCTCCCGTACGTCTTCGAGCGTTTCTACCGCGGCCGGTACGCCGAGCAGCAGGCCGTGCCGGGCATGGGCCTGGGCCTCGCGATCGCCTGGCGGATCGTCACCGCGCACGGCGGACGCCTGGAGGTGGCCTCGGCGGGCCCGGGCCGTGGCACGCAAGCGCGCATTTCCCTGCCGGCAGCGGGCTAAAGCCGACGTCCCGGCTGCCGATCTTATGAACAGCGATTCAGAACGCCGGGAGAGCGCGTGAGACAGCAGCCGGGGAGCGGCGACGAGGGCTTCAGCGTCGTCGAGATGCTCGTCGCGCTGGCCGTCCTGAGCGTCACCATGCTCGCGAGCGCCCCGTTCTTCGTGCGCAGCCTCACCAACGTCAACAAGCAGCGCACCCGGCAGGCCGCGATCCAGCTCGCCGAGACCGCGATGGAGCAGGTACGCGGGCTCAAGGGCAGCGCCCTGCTGACCGGCCGCAGCGTCAACGCCACCCAGGCGCAGTTCAACGCCGCTCCCTCCGCGGTGCTGCCGTACCTGGCGACGATGCAGGTGGCCGGCGACCCGATGATCACCGACCCCACCTCGACGGCGGGCGCGAACGCACCGCTGCCCACCTCGGTCCAGACGCTCACGGTCGAGGGAACCGCCTACACGCAGAACATCTATGTCGGCGAGTGCGAGGTCTACCTGACCGGCACCACCGAGTGCGTCTATCCGAAGGGGGCGGCCGCCCCGGCCGACACCACCCAGATCCTGCAGTTCTTCCGGGTCGTGGTGCTCGAGACCTGGACCGACAAGACCTGCAAGGGCAGCACCTGCTCGTACGTCTCCACCACGCTGGTGTCCAGGGCCGCCGAGCCGACCTTCGACTTCAACCGCCCGGCGCCGCAGGTCATGGACAACACCCAGACGTGGTACGTCGGCGACACCGTCTCGTACCAGATGAAGGCGCGCGGCGGTCAGCTCCCGAACACCTGGACGATCGCCGCGCTCCCGCCCGGCCTGTCGATGGCGCCGTCCGGGATGATCACGGGCAGCCCGACCGCCCCGACCGCGGCGACCGGCCTGCAGACCACCGCGACCGTCACCGACCACGCGAACCGCAACAACACCGGCATCGTCACCTTCTACGTGTACCGGTTGCCGACCCCCACCGTCCCCGCCGGCGTCACCAGCCACGTCGGCGACACGTACAGCCTGGCCATGGCCGCGACGAACGGGGCGACGCCCTACTCGTACGCCGTGACCGGCCTTCCGCCCGGGCTGAGCCTCAACTCCACGACCAACACCGTCACCGGCAGCCCGACCACCGCCGGCACCTACCCCGTGACCGTCACCGTGACCGACACCAACGGGCGTACCGGCACCGCCACCTACACCCAGACCGTGTACCCGGCCGTGACCCTGAGCGGTGTCGCCGACCAGACGGTCGACCTGAGCGCGAAGGTCAGCATGACGGCGGCCGGCGGCGGTGGCGACGGCAACTACACCTACAGCGCGACCGGCCTGCCACCCGGCGTGACGATCAGCAGCAACACCGGTGTCATCTTCAGCAAGTCGACCGCGTCCGGCCGGTTCCTGCCCACGATCACCGTCAGCGACGGCAAGGGCGGCACGGCCGGTAAGCAGATCGTGGTCATCGTGTCCACCAGCTCCTCGCTGGTCTTCACCGCTCCGTCGCTGACCGCGCCCGACCGAAGCACCGCCAAGGGCACGGCCACCTCGCTGACGCTGACCACGAACGGGACGCTGCTGGGTCTGTCGCCCGTGCTGACCATTTCGAACCTGCCGCCGGGCCTGACGCTGAACGCCTTGACCGGGGTCATCTCCGGGACGCCGACCACGGCCGGCACCTACACGGTGACCGCCACGGCCACCGCCCTGGCCCCGCCGAGCAGCAGCATTCTCACCTTCACCTGGACGATCACATGAGCGACGCGCGGGAGACGCCCGGAACCGGCGACGAGGGCTACTCGCTGGTCGATCTCATCGTCGCGACCGGGATCATGGTGGTGATCATGGTGATCGTGACCGGCGCGATCACCGAGGTCTACCGCGACGTCAACCGCACCGACGGGATCAGCATCGCCCGGGACCAGCTCGGCAACAGCTTCCGCCAGCTGGACAAGCAGCTGCGCTACGCCACCTGGGTCACCACCACCGACCCCAAGGTGGGCAACGCCTACTACCTGGAGTTCGCCACCAACACCAACTGCCAGCAGCTGGCGTTCAAGAACGGTGTCCTGACCCGGGCGGTGTGGACGCTGCCCGGCACCACTCCGGGCACGCCGCAGACGATCGCCACCAACCTGACGCTGACCGGTTCCACCCCGCCGTTCACCGTGTACGTGCCCGGCAACAAGCCGTACGCCGGCGCCAGCCCCGGCCTCAGCGGCGTGGGCCCCAGCTACGAGCTCGAGCACAGCCAGGTCCGGCTGCGTTTCAGCGGCACCGTCGGCACGACCAACCTGCCCCTGGACGTGCTGTTCACGGCGCAGAACACCAACCGCAACACGCCCGCGGCCAACGACTGCAGCAAGGGGAGGCCGACCTCATGAAGTACACGCTTCGCCGCGACGAGGGATCGCTGCCGCTGGCCATGCTGGTCGTCACGATCGTGCTCGGGCTCTCCGCGACCATGGTCCCGATCGTGGTCCGCCAGATCAAGACGACCGCCGGCTACGACCGGCGGGGCGCCGCGCTCGACGCCGCCCAGGCCGGCATGGACGTGATGATGGCCCGCGTCCGCGCCGCGTCCGACTCCGCGCAGAACGGCTACCTCGAGAACCTGCCGCCCTGCACCATGACCGGGGTGGTGGGCGCGACCGGCGGCGGCATCAAGTCGACGTACACGGTGTCGGTGACCTACCGCGACCGGGACGGCAACACCATCACCGGCTGTGCCGTCAACGACGTGCCCACCACCGCGATCGTCGTGTCGGCCGGCACCAACGGCACGTCGACGCGCACGCTGACCGCGACCTACATCTTCTCCACCAGCAACACCAACATCCCCGGCGGGCCCATCAAGATCGCTACGTCCAGCGTGAAGGACTCCACCGGCGCGCTGGTCGACCAGTGCCTCGACGCCGGATCGTCGCCCAGCCCGGCGGCCGGCACGGCGGTCACCGTGCAGAAGTGCAACGGCAGCAGCCAGCAGCAGTTCGGCTACACCCCCGACCTGTACCTCAAGCTGATCTACTCGGAGTCGTCCGCCGCGCCGCTGGGCACCTGCCTGTTCGCCAACTCGACCCGGGTGAGCGGCACCACCCCCATCGTCTTCCAGCCCTGCCCGACGGTCCGGACCACGACCTACCAGTGGGCGCTCGACGGCAGCAGCGTCTTCCACGCGACCACCTCGGCCAGCAAGTCGGACGGGTCGTACTGCATGAACATCAAGACGCCCGGGACGAGCACCGCGGTCGTCCTCGCCGCCTGCGGCGCCACGTCCACCAAGAACGTGTGGTACTCCTCGCCCGGCGTGGGGGCGGGCATGGCCGGCGACGCCACCAACCAGCTGGTCAACTACAAGCAGTTCAGCCGCTGCCTCGACGTGACGAGCAAGCAGACCAGCTCGACGTACATGATCGCCTGGTTCTGCAAGCAGGACCCGGGCGCCCTCGTCGACTTCAACCAGCAGTGGGTCCACCCGGTGCCGGTGCTGCCGGCGATCTCCAAGTCCGGGCCGATCATCGTCAACAACAGCACCGCCAACAGCAACGCCAACAACGGCGCCGCCGCCAACAACTACTGCCTCAAGTCGCCGGGCATCGCCACCACGACCTCCTGGGTGACGGTCGTGACGTGCCCGACCGCGGCGATCCAGGCCCAGGCCGCGCTGACCTGGACCGTCTACCACGACACCGGCGACTACGGCACCAGCTACCGGATCATGGACTACAAGGGCTTCTGCCTGCAGCCCACCGAGCAGGGCACGGGCATCGCCAACAACTACCACTCCGACGGCACCAGCAAGGTCATGGTCGCCGTGTGCAGCACCGCCGACATCCAGAAGTGGAATGCGCCCGCCAACGTCGACCAGCCCACGCCGCTGACCAATCTGACCGAGAAGTAATCCGCTCACGGCGGGATCGGTGGGGCACCATGGTGCGGACGACTACCGGAGGGAGCAGGACCATGACGGGCGTACGGCTGCTGGTCGGCACGCGCAAGGGAGCGTTCACCCTGACCGCGGACGGCATGCGCAAGGACTGGGAGGTCAGCGGGCCCCACTTCGGCGGGTGGGAGATCTACCACGTGAACGGCTCGGCGGCCGATCCCGATCGCCTGTGGGCGTCCCAGTCGTCGGGCTGGTTCGGTCAGATCATCCAGCGCTCCGACGACGGCGGGAAATCGTGGAACCCGGTGGGCAACGACTTCGCGTACGACGGTGAGGTCGGAGAGCATCTCTGGTACGACGGGAACCCGCGGCCCTGGGAATTCAAGCGCATCTGGCACCTCGAGCCGTCCCGCACCGACCCCGACCTGGTCTACGCCGGCGCCGAGGACGCGGCCCTCTACCGCTCCACCGACGGCGGCACCAGCTGGACCGAGCTGACCGCGCTGCGCACCCACGAGTCCGGCCCGCGCTGGCAGCCCGGCGCCGGCGGCATGTGCCTGCACACGATCATCCTCGATCCGGCCGATCCGAAACGCATGTTCGTCGCGATCTCGGCGGCCGGCGCCTTCCGCACCGACGACGGCGGCGAGACCTGGCTGCCGATCAACAAGGGCCTGCGCTCCGGCGGCATCCCCGACGAGGACGCCGAGGTCGGCCACTGCGTGCACCGGCTGGCCATGCACCCGTCCCGCCCCGGCGTCCTCTACATGCAGAAACACTGGGACGTCATGCGCTCCGACAACGCCGGCGACCAGTGGCACGAGATCAGCGGCGACCTGCCGACCGACTTCGGCTTCCCGATCGCCGTGCACGCCCACGAGCCGGAAACGGTCTACGTCGTGCCCATCACGAGCGATTCCGAGCACTACGTACCGGATGCTCGCCTGCGCGTCTATCGCAGCCGCACCGGCGGCGACGAGTGGGAACCGCTGACCAACGGTCTCCCGCAGGAGAACTGCTACGTCAACATCCTCCGCGACGCCATGGCCGTCGATACGCTGGACGACTGCGGAATCTACTTCGGCACCACCGGCGGCCAGGTTTACGGCTCCCCGGACGGCGGCGACTCCTGGCAGCCGATCGTCCGCGACCTGCCCGCGGTCCTCTCGGTGGAAGCCCAGGTCCTGCCGTGATCCGCGTGATCCTCCCACCCCACCTGCGCAACCTGGCGAGGGTCACCGGCGAGGTCTCCGTGACGGTCGACGGCGAGGTCACCCAGCGCCACGTCCTGGACGCCGTCGAGGACCAGTACCCGATGCTCCGCGGCACAATGCGCGACCGCGGCACCGGACGGCGACGCGCCCTCGTCCGCTTCTTCGCCTGCGAGGAGGACCTCTCCAACGACCCCCCTGACGCGCCGCTCCCCGCCGAGGTCGCCTCCGGCAAGGAGCCGTTCATGGTGGTCGGCGCGATGGCGGGCGGATAAGAGCCTTTCCTCCGGTACGCGGTGGAGAGCCCCACAACCGCACGAAGTGGGTTGGTTGCCTGCGGGGCGATCGGCCGGGCGCCACTCAAGCCCGCGGTAAACCGCCGGGCTGAGATCGGTGGTCCGGCCGAAACCCGCTCACCGCGGCCGCTCCCAACCGCTCGGCGATCGTCCGCACCCAGCCTGAGCACGTGGCCGCCGTGCCCGAGATCCTCGCCCGCCGGGCCGGCCGGGTCTTGGACGTCGCCGCCGCGCACGGCCACCGTCGCCTGCTTCTCGGCGCTTGGGGCTGCGGCGTCTTCGGCAATGACCCGGCCACGGTGGCCGCGGCTTCGAGACCGCACTGCACGACCGGCCATGGTTCGACCACATCGCGTTCGCCCCGCCCGTATCGCGATTCTCCGCGAACGGTGGCCACCGCGCGAAGAGGCCAGCAAGCCCGCGCCAGCGCCCACCGCAGCAAGCCGATCTAACGCCCGCCGAAGAACGAGACCGCCTCGGCCAGGGCCAGGTCGGTCAGGGTCGGGTCGTGGCGGGCGCCGATGTCGCGCATGAAGGCGTGCTCGCCGCCCCGGTAGATGTGCAGCTCCAGGTCGTCGAGCCCGGCCGCGTAGAGCGCCGAGACGATCTGGAGGCGGGCGTCGGCCGGCACGTGCGGATCCTGCGAGCCGAAGACAACCATCAGGCGGCCCCGGATGTCGGCGGCCCGGGACAGCGAGTCGGCCACGTCGGCGCCGAGCCCGCCGTTCTGCAGCCCCGTCGGGTAGAAGCAGACCGTGGCCGTCACCCGGGGGTCGAAGGCGGCCCGGAACGCCAGGTGCCCGCCGATGCAGAAGCCGGTCACGTACAGCGCCGTGACATCCTCACGGGCCTCCAGGTAGTCGAGGACCGTGGCCCGGTCGGCGTCGAACGACGCGGTCGGCGTCGCCGCCGCGCCGGCCAGGCCGGCCGCCTTCCCGGCGTCATCGAACTCCAGCGCCACGCCGGCGAGCTCACCGTGCGGATAGATTTCCGGTACGACGACGACGAAGCCCTCGGCCGCGAGCCGGCGCGCCGTCCGCAGCGTCGACTCGGTCAGCTGGAAAATGTCCGTGTAGAGCAGCACCCCGGGCCAGGCCCGCTCCCCCACCGGCCGGATCACGACCGAACGGATCGCCCCGCCCACCTTCACGTCGTCCTCGCGCACCTTCATGCCGAGTGACCATAGTGGCCGCAACTCCCCGGCGTACGGGAAACGCTCAGGTGACCAGCTCGACGCCGGACATCATGTCGGCGAAGGCCACCCCGGCGGCGTGGTTGGTGAAGAGGCGGTCGAAGCGGGCCTTGGCCAGCTTGCGGCGGAACGGGTCGCCCTCGGTGTCGTGGACCATCTCGGTGAACCAGCGGGAGAACTCCTGGTAGTCCCAGGTGCGGCGCAGGCAGACGTCGGAGTAGTCGCGCAGCGCGGTGTCGTCGCCGCGCAGCGCCGAGGTGAGCGCGCCGGCCAGCACGTGGGCGTCGGCGATCGCCAGATTCATCCCCTTGGCGCCCATCGGCGTGATGATGTGGGCCGCATCGCCGGCCAAGAACATTTTCCCGTACGCCATGGGCTCGGCCACGAAGCTGCGCATCTCGACGATCTCACGGTCGGTGATGACGCCGCCCGGGAGGTCGGGGTCGCCGAGCCGCACCCGCAGCTTGTCCCAGGTCTCGGCGTCGGGCCAGGCGCGCGGGTCCTCGGCGCCCGGCTTGTACTGCAGGTAGAACCGGCTGGCGGCCGTGCCACGGGCGAACTGGGCGGCGAAGCCGTGCCGTCCGATGGCCATGAGCGGGTGGCGCGGCGGGGGCGCGTCGGCGAGCACCGTGTACCAGCCGATGCCGTGGTCGAACGTGTACGTGGTGAGTTCGTCCTCGGGGATGCTGCGCCGGCTCACCCCGTGGAAGCCGTCGCAGCCGGCCACATAGGAGCAGGCGAGCTCGTGGGTCGTGCCGGACGCGTCGGTGTACGTGACCCGGGGCGAGGACGTGAGGTCGTGCACCGCCACGTCCCCGGCCTCGAAGCGCAGGTCTCCCCCGCCGGCCAGGAAGGCGGCCAGCAGGCGACGCACCAGCAGTTGCTGCGGGACGATCCGCCCGGCCCGCCCGCCGGCCAGGGCGGGCACGTCGAGCAGGTGCGGTTCGCCGTCGTACCGGAGCTCCAGGAATGTCTCGAGCGGCGCGCCCGCGAGAACCTGGCCGGCGAGCCCCGCTTCCTCGAAGATGCGGCCGCCGTAGTGGTCGAGGACGCCGGCGCGCTGCCGCTCCTCCACATAGGAACGGTCGCGCGCCTCGAGGACGACGCAGCCGATCCCGTTGCGTTGCAACAGGTTGGCGAGGGTGAGACCGGCCGGCCCGGCCCCGATGATCACGACATCGGTCGGCATCCGCCTACCGTATCGAAGCCGCCCGCGTCCAAACCGCCCGCGTCGAAGGCGGTCAGCCTCGGTAGTACCGCCGGGGCCGGCGGCTCACCAGAAGCCGGGTGGCGATGATGCCGGCGAGGATCCCCCCGGCCAGGGCGAGCAGCACGATCGGTGTGCCCGAGCCGGGCAGGGAGTTCTGCCGGGCGGCGACCGGCGTGGTCGGCGCGGCGCTGGTGGTGGGCGGTGGCGCCGTCGGCAACCCCTGGAAGTCGACGATGCCGCTCGACTCCAGCAGCGTCATGTGCGTCATCACGAACTGGTTGGCCTGCTGCGCGAGCCGGCGCACGGTGTCGTTGCGGGTGCTCGCCCGGATCGTCGCGATCGCCGGAAAAATCTTTCCGTGCGCGGCGCGCAGCCGGTCGATGTAGACCTGGTCGAAGTCGGTGCCGGTGGCATCGCGCATCTCGCCGAGCCACTTCTGCTGGTCGCTGTTCGGCTTGTCCGGCAGATCGATCTTCAATTTCCTGGCGGCCGTACGGGTGAGCTCGTCGAGCGCCTTGTGCTGGGCAGCGATCGTGGCCCCGATCTGCTTGATGCGCGGGTCGTCCGACTTCTCCTGCGCCATGTCGCCGGCCGGGATCTCCCACAGGCCGGCGAGCCGCACCTTCGTCACGAAGTCCTTGTCGGCCGCCGAGATCGAGCCCTGGGCCTTGTCGGTGAGCAGCCCGTTGGGCGGAACCGGCACTCCCGGTTCCGCCCCGGCCATTTCCGGGTCGAGGAGCATCAGCGCGATCGCCGCCACGGCCGGACCCCACAAGCGACGCCACCCCACCATGCGTTCCTCCCTCTCACAGACCGTTGACAGGAAGTACGCACGGCGGGCGCAAAAAGATGAGTCAGGCAGTGACCAGTCTCGAGGTGCCGGCCTCCACCGCGTACGACGCCGAGGTCGTCACCGGCGTCTCGCGGACGTCGATGGTCTCGACCGTGCGCACGTCGGTGTGCCACGCCGACCGGTTCACCACGCAGCGCAGATAGCCGCGGCGCGAGCCGTCGAAGTAGCGCACGTGCGGGTTCAGCGTCGGGTTGAGCGCCTTGAGCGGGGCGTCGAACGCGATCGGGAAGTCCGAGCTGACCGAGGTGGCGGTGAACTCGACCGCGACCGGCGCGAGGTCGGGCTGGTCGAAGTCGGTGCGCAGCTCGCTGAACCAGGTGGAGTGGATGTCGCCGGCCAGGATCACCGGGTTGGCCACCCGGGCCGCGGCCAGGTGGGTGAGCAGCCGGGTGCGCTGCGGCGCGTACCCGTCCCACTGGTCGAGGTTGGCCACCAGCGGCGGCACGCCGCCGGTCGGGTTCGGGAACTTGATCCGGCTCATCATCACCTGCTGGGCGACGACGTTCCACCGGGCCGGCGAGTGGTCGAGGCCGCCGAGCAGCCAGCGCTCCTGGTCCTCGCCGGTGAGCGTGCCGGCGGTGTTCGCGGTGCCGGCCACGGCCAGGCCGAAGTCGCCGGGGAAACCGCCGGGCTGGTCGGTGCGGTACTGCCGGGTGTCGAGCACGTTCATCCGCAGCAGCCGGCCGAAGTCGAAGCGACGGAAGATCCGCAGGTCGGCACTGCCCGGGTGCAGGTTGGCCCGGATCGGCATGTGCTCGTAGTAGGCCTGGTACGCGGCGGCGCGCTGCCGGGCGAACTGGGCGAGGTCCTGGTGCTTGGCGCCGGTGTCGTCGATCTCGTCGACCAGCGAGGCGTAGTTGTTCTCGGTCTCGTGGTCGTCCCAGGTGACGATCCACGGGAACGCGGCGTGCGCGGCCTGCAGCGCCGGGTCGGTCTTGTACTGGGCGTGCCGGGCCCGGTAGTCGTCGAGCGTGACCAGCTGGTCGAGGCCCGGGGTCTGCGGCGTGGTGTGGTTGCGGTCGGCGAAACGGCTCGACGGGTCGTACTCGTAGATGTAGTCGCCGAGGTGCACGACCACGTCGAGGTCCTCGTCGGCCAGCCCCCAGTACGCGGGCCAGTACCCGTTCTGGAAGTCCTGGCAGTTCACGATGCCGAACCGCAGCCGCGAGCAGTCCTCACGCACCGAGGGCGCGGTACGCGTACGGCCGATCGGGCTGATTTTGCCCTTGGCCCGGAAGCGGTAGAAGTATTCCCGGGCCGGGGCCAGACCACGCACATCGACGTGCACGGAGTGAGCGAGCTCCGGTTTCGCCCAGGTGCTGCCGGCGCGGACGATGCGGCGGAACCGCTCGTCGGTGGCGACCTGCCACTCCACCTCGATCTTGCGGGTCGACGAGGTGATCAGGCGGGTCCAGAGGATCACGCCGTCGGGCAGCGGGTCGCCGCTCGCGACACCGAGCGGGAAGAGCGTGGAACTGCCATGGGCATAGGCGGCGCTGCCGGGCAGGGCCGCGGCGCCGGCGGCCACGGCGGCCCCGGCGAGAAGTTGACGTCTGGTAGGCATGGGTGGACCCTCCCGGCGGGCGGTGGCAGGCGGTCGACGATCGAGCGAACCAGACATGACGCATACATGTCTGTCACGATGCCGTCACTCGCTCCACTTCGTCCGATGCTGTTTCGTCCTCCGCGGCCGGGGCGAACACGTGCTGGATCAGCACGGCCAGCGCGGAGACGGCCAGCGCCACCGCTCCGGCCAGCAGAAAGCCCATGATCGGGTGCCCGGCGAAGACCGCGCCGCCCAGGTAGCCGATGAGTGCCGCCTCGATCGCCCAGAGCACCACGCCGACGGCCGTGTACCAGTGGAACCGCACCGGCGGGTAGCCCACGATCCCGGCCGCGAGCGCCGTCGTCGACCGGCCGCCGGGCAGGTAGCGCGCGAACACGATCACGAGCCCGCCCCGGCTGTGCAGCAGGCGCTGCACCCAGGCGTGCAGGGCCTTGGCCCGCCGGTGGCTCAGCCGCGCCTCGACCGACCCGGTGCTGCGCCGCCCGATCCGGAACGAGGCCTGGTCACCGAGGTACGCCCCGGCCGAGGCCGCCGCGATCAGCAGCACCAGATGCGGGCGCCCGGTCCCGGCCGCCGCGACGCCGCACGCGACCACGGTCGACTCGCTCGGCATGAACGGCAGCAGCGCGTCGAGCCCGGCCACCACGAACACGACCGCCAGCACCCAGGGGCTGGCGGCGACCGTATCGAGATAGTGGGGCATGCCGTCACGATGAGGGATCAAACGAACACCCATATGTACGGCGATCGAACAACCGACGAGACCCGGCTTATTGACCTGCGGGGTTATTGGCCGGCGGCTCGTCGTCCCGGGTAGTCGCTGCGGCGGGTCGGGTACTGGATCAGGTTGTCCGGGACGTCGTTCGGGTTGTTCCACCCGCGGCGGCTGTCGATCGGCTCCTCGTCGTACTGCGGGCGGGCCATGAACTGGCGGCCGTAGTCCATCATGCCGTCGATCAGCCGGTCGACGTCCCGCGCCGGCCGCACGACCATGCGCATGAACTGGCTGGTCATGCCTAGCTTGTTGCCGCATTCGCGGGTGTAGACGCCGTGGTTGGCGACCAGGAAGTCGCGCAGCGCCACGCCCGACCACTCGGTCGGCAGCTTCACCAGGATGAAGTTGCCCTGCGACGGGAAGACCGTCAGCCCGGGCACGCGCGACAGCTCGGCGGCCATGCCGCGACGGTCCCGGCTCAGCAGGCGCAGGCTGTCCTCGTACTCGTCCTCATGTTCTTGAATCATGAAGACGACCTTCTCGGCGAGCGAGTTGAGGTTCCACTTGGGCAGCGCCTTGCCGATGGTGGCGGCGATCGCCGGGTTGGCCAGCATGTAGCCGAAGCGGATGCCGTGCAGGCCGAAGTTCTTGCCGAGGCTCTTGAGCACGACCGTGTTCGGCCGGATCACCGCGTCCGGGCCGACCGACGGGTACTGCTCGGCGTCGGAGAAGTCGATGAACGACTCGTCGATCACCACGAGGTCGAGGTCGCCCAGCATGTCCATGAACCGGATGACGTCGCGGCGCGGGATGTAGTTGCCGTCCGGGTTGTTCACGTTGCAGATGACCGCGACCCGGGAGTTGCGCTCGCGGATGAACCGGACGTAGTCGTCGAGGTTGAGCCGGAAGCCGTCCCGCTCCTGCAGCGGGAACATGTCGACCCGCTTGCCCGTCTCGAACGGCTGGTCGGTCCAGCGCCCGAAGGTCGGGATCGGGATCGCCACGCTCTCCTTGATCAGCAGGTGGTCGATCCAGGTGATCAGCTCGGTCGAGCCGTTGGCCATGGCCACGGTCTGCGGGTGCAGGCCGAGCACGCTGGCCAGCTTCTTGGTGATGCCCATCGAGTCCGACGGGTAGTACTTGAGGATGTTCTTCAGGTCGCGGGACAGCTCGTCGAACATCTCCGGGGTCGGGAAGTACGGGTTGCAGGGGATGCAGAAGTCGACGATCTCGACACCCTCGCCCGCACTTCGAGCGAGATCGAAATAAGACGCACTATGCGCTCCTTTGTGCAGGATCGAGGTGTCGATTCCGGTCCCTGCCATCGCGACTCCTTCTCCGCTCCCCCGGCTACGCTGCCGTCCACCAGTACGGGCCACGCGGGCACATCGTTCAATGCGTTCCCCCTATGCTGTCGCCATGCTCGCCATCCGCGCCGCCCGGCTCTTCGACGGGGACGGCGCCGATCCGGTCGAGCGTCCCGTCGTCCTGGTCGAGGGCGGGCGGATCGCTGCCGTCCTCCCCGGCGCCGAGCCACCCAGCGGCGCGGAGTTCGTCGACCTGGGCGACGCCACGATGCTGCCCGGGCTCGTCGACTCGCATCTGCACCTCGCGTTCGACGCGAGCGCCGACCCGGTCGGCAGCCTCGCGGCCCGGGACGACGACGAGGTGCTCGCCACGATGCGGTCCGCCGCCCGGCTCGCGCTGTCGGCCGGCATCACGACGGTCCGCGACCTCGGCGACCGCGGCTACCTGGCGCTCAAGCTCCGCGACGAGCTGGCCGGTGACCCCGCCGCCGGCCCCCAGATCCTGGCCGCCGGCCCGCCGATCACGACGGTCCGCGGGCATTGCTGGTTTCTCGGCGGCGGAACCCCGCCCGGGGAGATCCGGGCCGCGGTCCGCGAGCACGCCTCCCGCGGCGTCGACGTGATCAAGCTGATGGCCACCGGCGGCGAGATGACCGAGGGTACGGCGTCCCACGTGGCGCAGTTCGACGTGGCCGACCTGCGGGCGGCCGTCGACGAGGCCCATCGGCACGGTCTGCCGGTCACGGCCCACGCCCACGGCCGGGACGGCATCGCCAACGCCGTGGCCGCCGGCGTCGACATGATCGAGCACGGCACCTTCATGACCGCCGACGGCGCCGCCACCGAACCGGCGCTGCTCGAGTCGATCGCCGCCGCCGGCATCCCGATCGGCGCCACCGTCGCGCACACCCCGGTGCCGGGCGCCCCGCCGCCGCCGCGCGTCGCCATGATGATCCCGCTGCTCATCGCCGTCTTCCGGAACGTCCGCGCGGCCGGCATCCCGCTGATCTGCAGCACCGACGCCGGCATCGGCCCGATGAGCCCGCACGACTCCCTGCCGCGCGGCCCGGCGCAGCTGTCCGGCCTGCTCGGCATCCCGCCGGTCGAGGCGTTGCGGGCGGTCACCTCGTTGCCGGCGCGTGCCTGCGGGCTCGGCGACACCAAGGGCCGCGTCGCCCCGGGCTACGACGCCGACCTGCTCGCGGTGGCCGGCGACCCGCTGACCGACCCGGCGGCGCTCACCACGGTGAGCGCCGTTTTCCGGGCCGGCGTGCGGGTGCGCTGACCCCTACTCGCCGACCCAGAAGTCGATCTCGCGCAGGGCGGCGCTGCCGGGCTTGAGGTACCCGTTCTGCCAGGTGTCCCGGTCGACCAGGCCCTTCCAGCGCTTGCTCGCGGGCTGGATCTGACGGCGGAAGCGCCAGCGGTACTGGTTGTAGACGCTCATGATGTTCGTGGCGTAGGCCCCGGCCACGCCCGGCGCGTCCCGGATCACCAGCAGGTTCTCGTCGTTAGTGCCGCTGGCTTTCGGGCCGAGGTTGTGCGAGCCGGTCAGCACGACCGGGCGGTCGCCGAACGGGTCGACCACGATCACCTTGCTGTGCACCATCGCGAACGCGCGGTCGAGCTTCTTGAGCTCGGCCCGGAAGAACTCGGTGGGCTTGTCGATCGCCGCGGGCAGCACCACGTCGTAGTCGGCGAACTCGCGGTTGCTCTGGTCGAACAGGCCGACCGGGTTGGGCTTGGTGCTCGGGTCCTGGTTGAGCACACCGCGGAAGTACAGCCGGTCGCCAGCGTGCTCGGCGCGGGCCAGGTCGAGGATCGCGTTGAGCAGCGAGTCGCGCGGGCCGGGGTTGAACATCATGAACAGCACGGCCTGCTGCGCGCCCGCGATGATCTTCCGGGTGTCGACCAGGTCGGCGTGCTCGACCGTGGGCGTGAACCACAGGCGTACGCCGGCCTTGCCCACCTGCTGATCGCGGGGAACCGTGTTCGCCTGCTTGAGCGACGCGGGACTGGCCGCGCCGGCCTCGCGCAGCAGGTCCCACTGGGCGCGGTACTCGGCGGCCAGGCGCGGGTCGTCGATGAGCACCGAGTTGTTGGCCTGGGTGCACAGGCCGGTCATCGTCCAGTTCTGGCTGCCGGTCCACACCCAGCGCGGCGAGCCGTCCTCCTCGCAGATCACGAGGAACTTGTTGTGCCCCAGCGCCCGCGGCGCGGTCATCCGGTCGTGCACGTCGACCCCGCCGGCGACCAGGACGGCGCGCGCGGTGGCGTTCTGGTCCTCGCCCTTCTTGTCGACGCTGCCGTTGGCCAGCACGACGTGGGCGCGCCCGCCGATCGCGAGCAGGGCGTCCATCAGCTGCGGGTCGTCCAGCTCGTACAGCGCCGCGTACACGTCCCGGCCGACCGTCTCCTCGAGCAGGCCGAAGAGCCGGTCGCCCAGCGGCCCGGCCAGGTACTCCCGGAGCGAGTCGCCGGGCGTCGCGATCATCCGGTCGAGGTACTCGTTCTGCAGGTCGTGGCCCGTGACGCCGAGCCGCCGCGCCACCCACTGCGAGGCGACGATGCCCCGGTTGAACAGCACCTCGACACCCGGCGAGACCGCGTGCGACAGCGTGATCGGCGCCGTCCACTCGCTGGCCGTAGCGGTGTCGGCCCGCAGGTTGGCCTTGTCCGGCCCGACCATCGGCAGCACGCGGTAGGCGAGCTCGTCGCCCGGCTCGGCCATGTAGTCGGTCCACTGGTACTTCTGGATCGGCCAGTTCGTCGAGGCGCGCCGCTCGCCGTCCGCGGCCTGCTCCCCCTCGAACCCGACCCAGGTGCTGACGACCTCTTCCACCCCGTTGCGCCGCCGCAGCAAGCCGAAGCCACGGCAGCCGGGAATGATCCCGTCCGGCTTCCACGCGATGAAGACATCATCGCCGTTGTGATAGACCCTGACCTTCATCGTCGCCCCCCAGGCTGACCTGCCCTTATGCTCCCATGCCGGGCCAACTCGAGCGCGTCCGGATTCCGACATCCCCTACGCCGCCGGCCCTGGCTCAATTCGGATCGGGCGGCACGTCGGCGGTATGCCATCCGCGCGTCACCTCAGGATCGGCGGGCACATCGGGCCCCAGGTCGAACCCGATCCCCTCCCTGGTACGCCACCGCAGATCGTCCGGATAGGGCGGAGGCGCGTCGAACCGTTCGATGTACGCCGCCCACCGCCGGGCCACCACGTCCGCGTCCGCGCGGGGCATGGGCCGGCTGCGCCGCATCCGCGTCTCGACGTTGAACGGCACCGTCACGTAGCAGATCACCGGCCATCGGTTGGTGACCGCCCGCCACGGCAGCACCACGATGGTCGCCAGCAGGGAGAACAAGGCAGAGTACGGCTGCGCGCTGTACCCGGGCGGCGCGGACGGCCACGACGACTCGTAGCGAGCAGGCCGCCAGGCGAGCCGCTGCCGCCCAACCCGCCACATCACCCACTCGCCCCGAGCCCGGGACACCACCAGCACGTCCATATCGTCCGCCCACCCCGCAACCCCAGGATCGCGGCAGGTTTCTTCACGACCCATTCACAGCGTCGGGCCGGCTCAGTCGAAGCGCCCGTGGGCCGCCGTGGTGGGTTACCGGCCGGCCAGGTCGGCCACTACTGGAGCGAGGACACTGGCGACGCCCGCTCCGAAGACGAAGTACGAGAAGCCGATCTCCTCGCGCCGCCTGAGGATTTCCTCCGTGGCCGCGGCGGGATCGCTCGGAAGGAAGGCCAGCGAGTCCGCGGCGCGGAGGGCGGCGGCATCGGTGTCGGGACCTGCCATGAACGGAGCGATCGAGTCGCCGACCACGGGCACGTGCAACGCTAGTTCCACGGCGCGGCGGTTGTCGAAGTCGCGCACGCGTTGCGTCGTTTCGGCCCGCGACTCGGTGTGCGGCATCACGAAGGTCACCGTGTCGGCGAGCTCGGCCGCCACCGCTTGCGCTTTCGGGCCGCCCACGGCCATCGCTACGGGGGTGTGCAGGTCCGGGCCGTCCAGCTCTCGCAGGGCGGTCACCACCTCACGCACCTGGCCCCATCTTTGGTTCATGGGCACCGCGGGCAAGCCCAGCTCGCGAAGCTGTTCCGCGATCCCCGGCCGGCCGGTGCCGATGCCCATCTCGAAACGACCGCCCGTGAGGACGGTCAGCGAGTGCGCTTCCCATGCGGTGATCCAGGCCGGCCGTACCGGGGACGCGTACACCCAGGTACCCACTCGTAGATCGGTGATCGTCGCCGCAACGGCCAGCGCGGGGCCCGGCGCCGGCTGCCACTGCGGCACGTCGGGCATCAAGATCGTCGAGTAGCCCATGTCGGCCAGACCACGGAGCTGGTCCAGCCACGCCGGCACGTCGGTGGTGATCGGAGCAACGACTCCGAACCGCAACGGTCCGGCCGGTCCTGCCGATGTACTGGTCATGATGATCCGCCTTCCTTGACTCGAGCTCTCCACCCCCGCTACGAACGGGTCGGCTCGGATCCGACAGCGAGGTGGTAAAGCCTCAGCCCTTGCGGAGGCGGTGCTTGATGGCCCGGGCGAACTGGCGCGGGTAGCGCACCTTGGCGACCTTCCGGGTCACCGAGTGCAGGCGCATCACCGGCAGGGCGTGGAGCCTGAGGAGCTCGGCCGTTGCCGTGCGGAGCTCGCCCCGCGTCGCGCGGAGCTCCTCGGCCGTCGTGCGGAGCTCCTCGCGCAACGCGCGGATCTCCTGCTCGCGGGTGCGCAGGCTCTGGTCGCGGAAGCCGAGGGTGCGCTCGAGGCCGAAGACCTTGCCGGCCAGGTCGGCCGCGCGGCGCCGGTCGTCCTCGGCGCCGGCCAGCACCGTACGCAGGTCGGGCTCGCCGGCCCGCGGGGCGGCCAGGCCGTCGGCGATCTCGCGGCCGCGCTTCACCGCGACGGCGTTGTCGGCGATGCCGGACATGCCGAGCCAGGTGGTCACGAGGTCGTCGCTGTCGACCATCCACGGTGGCCACGGGTGGCGGCGGTGGGCGCGGACCAGGCGGTCCCGCAGCCGGTGGTAGGCCGCGGCCAGGATCGCCGGGGCGTCCTCGCCGCCGGCCGGGTGGGTGAGCCCCCGCGCGAAGTCGTCCCCGTCGGGGTAGAGGTCGTCGAGCAGGACGAGGCCGTCGGCCAGGCCGGCCCAGGCGCCGAGCCGGGCCGCGATCGCCCGGAAGCCGGGCACGTTCTCGGCCGCCGCCAGCCGGAAGAGCAGGGTCTCGGCCGACTCGGTGTCGGGCAGGCGGGACGCGGGAACGGCGGCAGCTTGGCCGCGCACGCTCAGCGTCCACCCCGACTCGTCGAGGTCGGCCAGCAGCACCCCGCCCGCAGAAGGGGAACCGGCCGGCGCGTACGCCGTGTGGGTGGCCCCGCCCGAGCCGAGCAGCGCGAGCCAGCCGGGCGCGACCGCGGCGAGCAGCCCGGCCCGGGCGGCCGCGTCGGCCCCGTCGGCGACCGGCGCGAGCAGCGGCGTGTGCGCCGCCGTCACGGCCAGCGCCTCGGCGGCCAGCCGGGCCGCTGGCCGTCCGGGCCGGGTCGCGGCGGCCGCGGCGGCGTCGAGCAGCGTGTGGCTCAGCCCCGCCGCGTCGAAGGTGGCGTAGAGACGCGACAGCCGCGGACCGAGCGCCGCGGCGACCTGCGCCGGCGACGTCGGCCGGGCCGGGTCGTCGTGCAGCGGCCGCCACTCGTCGTCGCCGTGCCGTTCGCCGACCGGCCGCCGGTCGTACAGGCCGGTCAGCGCGAACTCGTTCGCCACCGCGACCAGGACGACGGCGTCCTCCGTGGCCAGCGCGGAGAGGAGAGCGAGCCGCGCCGGCCAGTCCAGCGCCGGCGAGTCGGCGCCGAGCACCCGATCGAGCCCGTCCGCCGCGATCACCACGTCGTACGGCGGGGCGCCGGCCAGCCCGTCCAGCGCCCCGGTGATCACCGTGACGGTGGGAGACGGCACGGCTGCCCGCAGATCCCGCGCGTCGCTGACCGACCGGACCAGAACGGTCAGCGCGCCGGTCCGGGAGGCCGCCAGCTCGATCAGCTCAGGCGAGTGCGGGCCCACGACCAGCGTCCGGGATCCGGGATCCGGCAGCAGGTCGTCGAGCAGGGCCAGCAGCGGCGCCCCGCCGGCCGGGGCGCGGTGTCCCGCGTAGTCGGTCCACGGCTGGATCTCGCCCCGGACGTAAAGCACGCTGTCAGTCACGCCGGTTCCAATCGAAGAGCATGCGCAGCTCGGCCGGCGGCATCGTCCACGCCCGGCCGAGCTCCTCGTCGGTGATGGCCCGGGCGGTGGCCAGGTCGATGTCCTTGCCCAGCATGTCGCCCCACAGCCGGGCGATCCGGGCCTGTCCGCCGAACGCCGGGTTGTCGCCCTCGAGCTCCATGGTGTCGCCGTAGACGGCCGGGTGGCAGCCCGCGGCCACCCCGTAGAAGATCGCCGTGGCGAGCCGGTTGGACGCGACCCGCTTGGCCCGGCGGAGCGCCGCGAGCAGCTTGTGGAGGAACTGCCGGTCGGTGCCCTCGTAGTGCCAGCCGCGCCGGCCGAAGCAGATCACCTCGAAGCCGGCGTCCTCGTAGGAGTGGCGGATCTCGGGGCGCTGGTACTCGGTGTAGTACAGGCTGATCGTGACCGGCTCGGACTCGGTCTCCTTGATCTCGCTGATCAACCGCGCGTGGTCGCCGTGGATCTTGCCGCCGCGGTGACCGGGGGCGTCCCAGCCGTGGAACAGGAACCACAGGGTGCCCTTACGCTCGTCGCCCGGCACCCGGCCCAGGTCGGGCTCCATGTCCATCAGGTAGAGCATCGGCGCGCCGATCACCGCGTGGTTGCGCCGGCCGAGGGAATGACCGCGCCGCCGGGGCGCGTCGCTCCACACGTACCGCCAGGCGCCGTCGAAGAACTCGTGCGCGGGGTTCCAGCCGCAGCCCACGTTCCAGCCGTGCTGCAGGTAGCCCGGGATGCGGGGCGGGAACTCGTCGTCCAGCCCGCAGTACCGGGCCAGTATGTGCTGCTGCCCGTAGTAGACATTGTGGTGATGCATGGGCATCGGTCCGTTTCCAAGTGCAAAGACGCCGGAGCGGGGTCGCGGGTGGAACGGTGGGGGCTACATAGAGTAGGAGGTGATGTCACGGGGAGCCTAGTGGCCGCCGGGCGCCATGAGGATCCCCGATATTGCCGAGGGTGACGGTGACAAGATGGTCAGCCGCCGATGGTCAGGTCACGATGGATTCGCCGCGGGCCAGCGCGACCGCGCCGAGAATCTCCGCCGCGTCGCCCAGTTCGCCGCCGAGCAGGCGCACGGCGCCCGCGACCACCGGCGCGGTGTGCCGTTCGAGCATCTCCCGCACCCCGGCCAGGAACGCGTCGGTCCCCGCGCCGAGCGCGCCGTCCACCACGATCGCCTCGGGCGCGAGCATTGTCGCCGTGTCGGCGAGCACCCGCCCGACCCGGCGGCCCACGTCGGCGAGGATGCGCCGAGTGCCGGCCTCCCCCGCCGAGGCCAGCCCGAGCACATCCGTGAAGTCGACCGGCTTGTGGTACGCCGAGGCCACGTAGGAGTGCGCCGAGCCGCGGATCCGGTGCAGCAGGCAGCCGCGCCCGCCGCAGCGGCACCACGGCCCGTCCTCGGCGACCTGCACGTGCCCGATCTCCCCGGCCAGCCCGCGCGCGCCCCGGTAGAGCGCGCCGTTGAGGAACAGCCCGGCGCCCAGCCCCTCGACGACCTTGACGTAGACAAAGGCGCTCAGGCCGCGCCCGGCGCCGAACACCGCCTCGCCGAGGACCGCGAGGTTCGCGTCGTTCTCGGCGGTCACCGGCACGCCGAGCCGCTCGCCGGCGGCGCCGGACGGATCGGAGTGCAGCCGGTCGATCAGCGCGCCCAGGTCGCCGTCGCGCAGCGGCTCGGGCGCCGGCCCGGTGAGCACCCCGACCCCGCGCTCGAACGGCGCCGGCACGCCGATCACCACCCGGCTCGGCGCGGCGCCTGCCACCGCGGCCGCTTCCGCCAGCCGGTCGAGGCCGCGACCGATGATCTCCCGCTCGTCGCGCGCGTCGGCGAGGGTCGCGTCCCGGCGGGCCAGGATCGCGCCGTCGAGGCCGGCCACCGCGGCCCGCACCTGGCCGTGCGACATGGCGATCACGCCGATCCGGTCGCGGCGCGGCGCGAGGGTCAGCTCGCCGGCCCGCCGCCCGCGCCGCCCGCCGCCCGCACCGGTCCGCTCGGCCAGCACGCCGTCGCGCAGCAGCCGGGCGACCACCCCGGCCACGGTCGTCTTCGGCAGGCCGGCCGCGGCGGCCAGGGCGGCGCGATCCATGGCGCCCCGGTCACGCACGGCGGCGAGAATGAGCCGCTCGTTGGCGTTCACGCCGCGAGCGTAGCAATAGGAACGAAATCCGTTCCATTGATGACCATTGACCCGTTTGCACGGCCGGATTTACGCTCGTGGAAGCTCATGGGAACGGGATTCGATCCTAATCGGGGTGCGGGCGGCCGGGTCCGCGCCCCCCTCTCCCGGCCCGCGTGACGCAGCCCACAGCCAGTTACCCCTAGGTACCTAATGGACCGCCGCGGCTAGCTTTTCCGCAGGTCCGAACCGGTATCCGAAGGGAAGTACAGGCTGATGATCGTCGTAGTGGGTGCGACCGGCAACGTGGGCCGGCCGCTTGTGGAAATGCTGGCCGGCCGAGGCGCGGAGGTGACCGCGGTGTCGCGCGGTGACGGGCCCGACGGGGTGCGGCATGTGCGGGCCGACCTGGGCGAACCGGACTCGCTGCGGGCCGCGTTCGCGGGCGCGGACGCCGTGTTCCTGCTCGTGCCGGGGGCCGGCGACGGGGTCGACGCGGGTGCCGTCGTCGACCGGGTGCGCGCTTCGGGCGTACGCAAACTGGCTTTGTTGTCTTCGCAAGCGGTCGCGACGCGCCCGGGGTCCGCGTCCTACGCGCCGATGCTGGCGCTCGAACAGGCCGTCGTGGGTTCCGGCCTGGAATGGACCTTGCTGCGCGCGGGTGGCTTTGATTCCAACGCGTACGCATGGGCGCCTTCCATCCGGTCACAAGGGACTGTTGCGGCGCCCTTCGGGGATGTCGGCCTGCCGGTCGTCGATCCGCTCGACCTGGCGGGGGTCGCCGCGGCCGTGCTGCTCAAGGACGGTCACGGCGGGCAGGCCTACGAGCTGACCGGGCCCGAGCTGAGCACGCCACGGTCGCGGGCCCGGGATCTCGGCGACGCGCTCGGCACCCCGATCCGGTTCGTCGAGCAGTCGGCGGCGGAGGCCCGATCGGCGATGCTGCGGTTCATGCCGCCGGCCGTGGCCGACGGGACGCTCGAGATCCTCGGCTCGCCCACGCCCGGGGAGCAGCGGATCAGCCCGGACGCCGAGAAGATCCTGGGTCGCGCGCCGCATCCGTTCGCCGCCTGGGCCGCCCGGAATGCGGGCGCGTTCCGCCCCTGACCGAGGTACAACTGACCCCATGAACGACGACGGCCCGGTCGCGGCCTGCCCCATCGGGCCCGTCGTCGACATCGTGTTCAGCCGCTGGACCACGCCGATCCTGCTCACGCTGCACAACGACGGGCGGCTGCGCTTCGTCGAGCTGCACCGGCGGATCGGCGGCGTCACCGCCAAGGTGCTCACCGACCGGCTGCGCCGGCTCGAGCGCGACGGCCTGGTCACCCGGACCTATTTCGCCGAGGTCCCGCCGCGCGCGGAGTACGAGATCACCGAGCTGGGCCGCAGTCTGAGCCCGGTCTTCGCGTCGCTCGCCGCCTGGCAGTCCGAGCATCTGGGCGAGGTGGAGGCCGCGCGGGGCCGGTTCGAGGCGTGACGCAGGTCACTATCGGGACGAATCCGCAGGAAGAGGCGCATACGCGTCCCGATCGGACGATCCCGCGGCCAAAAGTTGTCGGACCCCGCCCGTATCGTCCGTCGAGGTAACGGAGCCTACCGTTCGTGACGACGGGAGCACGTTCGATGACGACGCTCGACCACGACGCCGCCGCGGCCACCAGCCGCCGGTTGCGCACTCAGGAGGAAGTGGAGGCGCGCATCCGCGCCATCTGCTTCAAGACGGGCCCACCGGCGCTCATCGGCGCCGAGCTCGAATGGACCCTGCACCACACCGCGGCGCCCCGCGCGCCACTCGACCGCGAAACCCTGCGGCAAGCCCTCGGCCGGCACACGCCCGCCACCCTGCTACCCGGGCATTCGCCCGACCCGCTGCCCGCCGGTGGCCAGATCACCATCGAGCCCGGCGGCCAGCTGGAGATCTCCTCGGCACCGGCCCGCTCGACCGCCGCGCTGCACGCGGCCGTCACCGCCGATCTCGCCCATCTCACCGATCTGCTCGACGACGCCGGCCTGCGCCTCGGCGAGCACGGCATCGACCCGCACCGGCCGCCCCGGCGGTTGCTCGACACCCCGCGCTACGCGGCGATGGAGCGGTTCTTCGACGCCCGCGGGCGGCACGGCCGCATCATGATGAGCAGCACCGCCGGCCTGCAGGTCTGCCTCGACGCCGGCACGCCCGCCCAGCTGCCCACCCGGTGGGCGGCCGCGCTCGCGCTCGGCCCGCCGCTGCTCGCCCTGTTCGCCAACTCACCCCGGCACGCCGGCCGCGACACCGGGCTGGCCTCGGCCCGCATGGCGGCCTGGTGGGCGATGGAGCCGCGGGTCACCCATCCGCCGGTCGGCCCGCCGGGCGATCCCGCGGCCGGCTGGGTGCGGTACGCGCTGGCCGCTCCCCTGGTCTGCGTCCGCCGCGGCGACACCTGCTGGGACCCGCCGCCCGGCGTGACCCTGGCCGACTGGATCGCGGGCGCCCTGCCCGACCCGCCGACCATCGCCGACGTCGACTACCACCTGTCCACGCTGTTCCCGCCGGTGCGCCCGCGGGGCTACCTCGAGGTGCGGTACCTGGACAGCCAGCCCGGCGACGAGTGGATCGCGCCCGTCGCGGTGCTCGCCGCCCTGTTCGCCGACCCGGCGACCACCTCGGCCGCCCTCGAGCTCGCCTCGCCGGTGGCCGGGTCCTGGCATGCGGCGTACCGGTCCGGTCTCACGGACCGCGCGCTGCACCGCGCCGCCACCGCCGTCGCCGAGCTGGCTCTGGGCCGGCTCGACGCCGAGCTCCCGACATCCGTCCGCACCTTTGTCACCGAGACCGTCCACCGGCGCCTGGGCGCCGCCGAGGAGCAGTCATGACCCACCAGATCTTCCGGCCGCGCGCCGCCGTCGCCGGGGAGCGCCGATGACCATCGAGACCGACCGCCTGCGTGACCTCGTCGCCGCCGAGCTCGGGCGGGCCCGCGACCGCACCACCCTGCTGACCGAGTCGGTCGACGAGGGCGACCTGATCCGCCAGCACTCCCCGCTCATGTCCCCCCTGGTGTGGGACCTCGCCCACGTCGGCAACCAGGAGGAGCTCTGGCTCGTCCGCGACGTCGGCGGCCGCGAGCCGGTCCGCCGCGACATCGACGAGCTGTACGACGCGTTCAAGCACCCGCGCCGCGACCGGCCGCAGTTGCCGCTGCTCGGCCCGGGCGAGGCCCGGCGGTACGTGGCTACCGTCCGGGACAAGGCTCTCGACGTGCTCTCCCGCAGCCGGCTGGACGGCACGCCGCTGGTCGACCAGGGGTTCGCGTTCGGCATGATCGTGCAGCACGAGCAGCAGCACGACGAGACCATGCTCGCCACCCACCAGCTGCGCACCGGGGCGCCGGTGCTCGAGGCGCCGCCGCCGCCCGCGCCGGCCGTGCCGGTGACCGGCGAGGCGCTTATCCCGGCCGGGCCGTTCACCATGGGCACCAGCACCGAGCCATGGGCCCTCGACAACGAGCGGCCGGCACACCAGGTGATCGTCCCGGCCTTCCACATCGATCGCGCCCTGGTCACCAACGGGCAGTACGCGGCCTTCATCGACGACGGCGGCTACGACGACCCGCGGTGGTGGAGCGAGGCCGGCTGGGCCCACCGGCAGTCGGCCGGGCTCGTCGCCCCGCAGCACTGGTCGCGGGACGGCGACGGATGGGCGTCCACGTCGTTCGGCCGCACCCAGCGGATCGTGGCCGACGAGCCGGTGGTGCACGTCTGCTTCCACGAGGCCGCCGCCTACGCGGCGTGGGCCGGCAAGCGGCTGCCCACCGAGGCCGAGTGGGAGAAAGCGGCCCGCCTCGACCCCGCGACCGGTCGGTCCCGGCGCTTCCCGTGGGGCGACGACCCACCGGCCGCCGAGCACGCAAACCTGGGACAACGTCATCTCCGGCCCGCGCCCGCCGGGGCGTACCCGATGGGTGTCTCGCCCTGGGGGGTGCACCAGCTGATCGGGGACGTCTGGGAATGGACGTCGACCGATTTCCACGGTTATCCCGGTTTTGCGCCGTTCCCCTACCGGGAGTACTCGGAGGTCTTCTTCGGCCCGGAGTACAAGGTGCTGCGCGGTGGCTCGTTCGGCACCGACCGGTCGGCCTGCCGGGGCACGTTCCGCAACTGGGACTACCCGATCCGGCGGCAGATCTTCAGCGGGTTCCGCTGCGCGCGGGACGCCTGATGTGCCGGCATCTGGCCTATCTCGGGCCGCCCACGCCCCTGGCCGGCCTGCTCTTCGATCCGCCGCACTCGCTCAATCACCAGTCGTGGGCGCCGCGCGAGATGCGCGGCGGCGGCACGATCAACGCGGACGGGTTCGGCGTCGGGTGGCACACGCCCGGTGGTGCTGTCATTTACCGGCGGCACACGCCGATCTGGAGCGACACGACGCTGCCGGGGTTGGCCGCGGCGGTCTCGTCCGGGGCGATACTCGCGGCCGTCCGGAGCGCGACCACCGGCATGCCGGTCACCGAGACCGCGGCCGCGCCGTTCGGGGAGGGACCGTGGCTGTTCAGCCACAACGGGGTCGTCGCCGGGTGGCCGACGTCGGTGGCCAAGCTGGCCGGAACACTGCCGGTCAACGATCTGTTGACGATGCCGGCGCCGACGGACGCGGCGCTGCTGTGGGTCCTGGTCCGCGATCGGCTGCGGGCCGGCGCCCCGCTCGCCGCGGCGGTCACCGGCGTGGTCGCCGAGGTGCTGCGGGGCGCCCCGGGCTCCCGGCTCAACCTGCTGCTCACCGACGGGGTGTCGCTGGCCGCCACGGCCGTCGGCCACTCCTTGTCGTACATATTTGATTTTTCGATCAATACGGTCGTCGTGGCCTCGGAGCCGCTGGACGACCGCCCCGCCTGGCGGCCGGTCCCGGACGGGACCCTGCTGACCGCCTCGCCGACCAACCTGACCCTCACTCCGCTGGGAGAAGCATGAACGCCCCCGCGCTCGAAGTTCATCTGGACGCCGACGATCTGGCCCGCACGCTGCGGGCCGATGTGATCGCCGGCCTCACCGCCGACCGGAAATGGCTGCCGCCCAAGTGGTTCTACGACGCCCGGGGCAGCGAGCTGTTCGAGAAGATCACCGAGCTCCGCGAGTACTACCCGACCCGCGCCGAGCGCCAGATCCTCGCCGACCACGCGCCTGAGATCGCCCGGCGCACCCGGGCCCGGGCGCTGCTCGAGCTGGGCGCCGGCTACTCGACCAAGACCCGGCTGCTGCTCGACGCGCTGACCGGGCAGGGCACGCTCGAGAAATTCGTCCCGATGGACGTGTCGCCCACGGCGCTGGAGGCGGCCGCCGTCCGGATCGCCGCCGACTACCCCGGCCTGCGCATCCACAACATCGTCGGCGACATGACCCGCCACCTGAAACACCTGCCGGACGGCGGTGACCGGCTGGTCGCGTTCCTCGGCGGGACGATCGGCAACCTGATCCCGGCCGAGCGGGCCGAGTTCCTCGCCGATATTCGCTCGGTGCTCGAGCCGGGCGAGCACCTGCTGCTCGGCACCGACCTGGTGAAGAGCCCGCGCGTGGTCGTCCCGGCCTACGACGACGAGGACGGGGTGACCGCCGAGTTCAACCGCAACGTGCTGCGGGTGCTCAACTCCAGCCTCGGCGCCGACTTCGACCTGGACGGTTTCGCCCACGTTGCCCTGTGGGACGCCGACCAGGAGTGGATCGAGATGCGGCTGCGCGCCCGCTGGCCGATGCGGGTGTCGATCCCGGGCGTCGGCCTGACCGTCGACTTCGCGGCCGGCGAGGAGGTCCGCACCGAGGTCTCCGCGAAGTTCCGCCGGGACGGGGTCGAGCGGGAACTGGCCGAGGCCGGTTTCGCCCTCGACCACTGGTGGACCGACCGCGACGGGCTCTTCGCGGTCTCCCTGGCCCGAGCGGTCTGACCTTCGGCGGGCGGCGCGACAACAATTTCCGTCGCGCCGCCCATCCGGCCGCACTCCTGCTCCGAATGCCGGGTGGTATGACGTAGGCCACGGCGAAAGGGCGGACCAGATGGCGGAGCGCGGCACGAGCCGCCGGCCCGAGCACCTGTCGGCGGTGCCGGACCCCGATCCGGACCCCGGCGATCTGCTGCGCGCGGTGGCCGGCGGCGACGAGAAGGCGTTCGCTCGCCTCTACGACCTGGTCGCGCCCCGCGTCTACGGGCTGATCCGGCGGGTGCTGCGCGATCCGGCCCAGTCCGAGGAGGTCGCCCAGGAGGTGCTGGTCGAGGTGTGGCGCTCGGCCGCCCGGTTCGACCCGGCCCGCGGCTCGGCCACGTCGTGGATCTGCACGATCGCCCACCGCCGGGCGGTCGACCGGGTCCGTTCCGAGCAGGCCGCCAGCGAACGCCTCACCTACGTCGGCCGCGCCCAGGTCGACGTCCCCTACGACGCCGTCGCCGACGAGGTCTCCGGCCGCCTCGAGCGCCAGCAGGTGCGCCGCTGCCTGCACGACCTGACCGACCTGCAGCGCGAGGCCGTGACCCTCGCGTACTACCAGGGACACACCTATCCCCAGGTGGCCGAGCTCCTCGGCGCCCCTCTCCCGACGGTGAAGACGAGAATGCGCGACGGACTGATCCGACTGCGGGACTGCCTCGGAGCGGGGGCAGTCGCATGAACACCGCTGACGTGCACACCCTGCTCGGGCCGTACGTGCTCGACGCGGTCGACGACATCGAGCGCGCCGCCTTCGACCGGCATCTGCGCGAGTGCGACGCCTGCCGTGCCGACGTGAGCGAGCTGCGCGAGGCCTCGGCCCGGCTCGCCGACGGCGCCTGGTCGGTGCCGCCGCCCGGGCTGCGCGACAACGTCCTCGCCGCGATCGGCTCGGTCCGCCAGATCGCCCCGATCTCCCCGGCCCCGGCTCCGGCGCCGGCCACCGCTCCGGCCCGCTCCTCGCGCCGCCTGCGCCTGGTGAGTGCCGCGGCCGCCGTCGTGGTCGCCGCCGCCGGCGCGGCAACGGCCGCCTACACCCTTCAAGATCATCGTGTACGCGTGGAGCAGGCGCGCGCCGAAGCGGCCCAGGCCGCCGAGTCGCGCGTACGGGCGCTGCTGGCCTCCCCCGATCTCGTGGTCAAGGAGGAGCCGGTGACCGGCGGTGGACGTGTCACGGTCGCGACCTCGAAACTGCACGACGCCGGGGTCATCATGCTCGCCGCCGACGCCGCCCCCTCGGACGGCCGCGTCTTCCAGCTGTGGACGATCCGCTCGGCGGTCCCGATCCCCGAGGGCACGCTCGCGCCCGGCCAGACCGCCGCCGTGCAGATCGTCGAGGGCATGGGACAGGCCTCTGACGTGGGCGTTTCCGTCGAGCCGCCCGGCGGGTCGAAGACACCGACCACTCCCCTGGCCGCCGACGTGAAGCTCTGACCGGGTGTCTCGCGGGACACACTCCGGACCGAAATATCGAGTCCCGCGGATCGGTTGTGGTGGTCGATCTCGCCGCAGGGATCGCACTGGAGGACAGAGCCATGAAGAGCGGAATCCACCCCGACTACCACGACGTCGTGTACCGCGACCGCAATGCGGACTACGCGTTCCTCACCCGCTCCACGGAGACGAGCACCAAGACCGTCGAGTGGACCGATGGGAAGACGTACCCGGTGGTCGACGTGCAGATCTCGGCGGCCAGCCACCCGTTCTGGACGGGCCGCACGCGGGTCCTCGACGCCGCGGGCCGCATCGAGAAGTTCCGGGCCAAGTACGCGAAGTTCGCGAAGTAACGGTCTTTTGAGAAAGCCGCCCCCGACTCCCCCGGGGGCGGCTTTTCTATGCCGTCAGCACTCTCAGCGGTGATCCGGCGCGCCAGGCCGCGATGTCCTCGACTATCTGGCCGTACATCGTGCGGTAGCCGCCCTCGGTGACGTAGCCCAGGTGCGGCAGCAGGACCGTGTTCGGCGCGCCGCGCAGCGGGTTCCCGGCCGGGAGCGGCTCGACGTCGTACACATCGAGGCCGGCGCCGGCGATCGTGCCGGCGGTCAGCGCGGTGACCAGCGCGCTCTCGTCCACAATCGGGCCGCGCGACGTGTTGACCAGGATCGCGGAGGGCTTCATCGCGGCGAGCTCGGCCGCCCCGATCAGGCCGATCGTGCGCTCGCTGAGCTTGAGGTGAACGGTCAGCACATCGCTGGCCGCGAACAGCTCCGCCCGGCTCACCGGTTCCGCCCCGACCTCGGCCGCCCGCTCGCCGGTGAGGTTCCGGCTCCACGCGATCACCCGCATGTCGAAGGCCCGTCCGATCCGCGCCACCTGACCGCCGAGCCGGCCCAGCCCGAGCACGCCGAGGGTGCTGCCGGCCAGCTCGGTGCCGACCGTGGTCTGCCAGCGGCCCTCGCGCAGCGCCCGGTCCTCGGCCACCACGTGCCGGCGGCAGGCCAGGATCAGCGCCCAGGTCAGCTCGGCCGTGTTCGAGCTTTTCGCGGAGCCCGACGCGGTGGTGCCGCAGACCGTGACGCCGTGCGCCGCGGCGGCGGCCAGGTCGATGGCCGCGTTCGCCATCCCGGTGGTCACCAGCAGCCTCAGGGCGGGCAGCTCGGCGAAGGTCTCGGCGCGGAAGGGCGTGCGCTCGCGCATCGCCACGACGACCTCGGCGCCGTGCAAGGCTTCCGTCGGGTCGTCGAGGTGCTCGTGCAGCACCTCGACCTCGGCGTCGGCCAGCGTGTCGAACGGGCCGAAGGAGCGGGCCACCCGCTGGTAGTCGTCCAGTACGACGATCTTCATGGCGCCACGGTACGCGGGACTCCACCCCGGGTGAGACGGCTCGTTCTCAGGCCGCGCACTCGGGGGCGGCGTACCGGCCCGTCTCGGTGGCGCTGCTGAGCACCTCGCCGCCGACCGTGATAGAGCAGGTCACCGGGCCGGTGCCGCCCTTCTTGCGCTGGGCGATCAGCACGAACGGGTGCTGATCGCCGGTGACGTGGAAGGTGACCCGCCACGGCAGCGGGACGCCGCCGCGGCTGATGATGTCGCCGTCCTGGTCGGTGTACTGGACGCTGCCGATGTCGCCGGAGCCGGCCGTCACGGCGTAGAGGACGGTCCGGGCCGCGGCCGGGCTCGCCGACGTCGCCTGCTTCGCGGGCGGTGGGGCGACGGGCGTCCGGGCCGGCTCGGGTGATCGCACGGGTCGCAGGGCCACGCCGAAGGCCACCGCGACCACGACCACCGCCACGAGGATCAACAACCACCAGCGGGTACGCGGCCGCGGCTGGGGGTCGTCGGGCACGGGCGGGGGCCAGACCGGGTCCGGCGGCGGGGCGGCCTCGTGCCAGGGATCGGACGGCGGGATCAGGCCGTCCTGATCGAGCTTCGTCACGGTCTTCACCCTAGGCCGTCACGGCAAGTGTCAGGGTTGAGAAGAAGTCTTTGCATAGATATCTTCTCACTGTGGTCGAGAATCAGCCCCGGCACCTGACCGACGTCGACGCGCTCAAGGCGCTGGCCCATCCGCTGCGGCAGCAGTTGCTCACCCGACTGCAGCGGCACGGGCCGGCGACCTCCGCCGATCTGGCCGTCGAGTTCCGGGCCGATCGCGGGGCGACCAGCTACCACCTGCGGCAGCTGGAGCGTTTCGGGTTCATCGAGGAGGACACGGCCCGGTCGTCGGGCCGGCGCCGCTACTGGCGGGCGATACCCCAGGACCTCCGGCTGCCGCGCCGATCCGACGACCCCGAGATCGCCGCGGCGGCCGATGCGGTGGGGCGGCAGTGGTTCGAGCGATCCGGGCACGAGCTGGTCGCGTACCTGGAGAATCGCGACTCCTACGGTGACTTCTCCGACGCCGCCCAGCACTCCTACGGCGGGACGACGCTGACGGCGGAGGAGCTGGCCCGGTTCGCGGAGGAGTACATCGCGCTGCTGTCGCGGTGGCATCGCGAGCCCGGGGAGTCGTCGCCCGGCGCCCGGCACATCTCCGTGGTCTTCCACGCCTTCCCCACACCGGACCAGCCGTGACCAGGCCTCCGCGGCACGACCGCGACGTCGCCGACGTTGGAGCGGCCGTGACCGCGCCGCTGCGGCGGAACCGCGACTTCACCGCGCTCTGGAGCGGTCAGGTCGTGTCGCAGCTCGGTGCGCAGATCAGCGGCACGGCGATGCCCCTGCTGGTACTGGCGACGACCGGCTCACCCGCCGACGCGGGCCTGGTCGCCGCCGCGGGCTCGCTGCCGTTCCTGGTCGCCGGGCTGCCGGCCGGGCCGCTCGTCGACCGGTGGAACCGCCGCACGATTCTGCTGGTCAGCGAGCTGGCGGCGGCGGTCGCCGCGGCCGGCGTGCCGGTCGCGCTGTGGTGCGGCGTCCTGACCGTCACGCAGCTGGCCGTGGTCGCGTTCGCGCAGGGCCTCTGCTCGGTCTTCTTCGGCGTGGCCGAGCGGGCCGCCCTGCCGCTGATCGTCCCGGCCGTGCAACTGCCCACCGCGGTGGCCCGGAACGAGGCACGCGCCCGCGGCGCCGGACTGGCCGGCCCTCCCCTGGGCGGCCTGCTGTTCGCCGCGGGCCGGGCGGTGCCGTTCCTGGTCGACGCGGTCTCCTATCTGGCGTCGGCCGCTTTCCTGCTGCTGGTGCGCAAGGATCTGCGCGGTACACCGTCGTCACCGGCCGAGCCGCTGTGGCGCTCGGCGGTCGAGGGCCTGCGATGGATCGGGCGGCACCCGTTCATCCGCGCGGCGATCGCCCTGCTGGCCGTGAGCAACCTGGTCTTCCAGGCCCTGGTGCTGATCCTCGTGGTGCTGGCCCACGAGCGCGGCGCCGCATCGGTCGGCTTGATGCTCGGCATCTACAGCGCCGGCGGCCTGGCCGGTGCGCTCGCGGCCGCGCGGCTGCACCGCCATCTCACGGCCCGGCGGGTCATCGTCGGCGTCAACTGGGTGTGGGCCGCGCTGCTACCGCTGTTCGCCGTGGCCGCGAACCCGCTGCAACTCGGCCTGATCGGCGCGGCCTGCGCCTTCGTCGGCCCGCTGTGGAATGTCGTGCTCATGACGTACGCGGGGGTGCTCGTCCCCAACGCGCTGATGGGCCGCGTGATGAGCGCCGCCATGACCGTCACCTGGGGCGTGATGCCGCTGGCCTCGCTGATCGCCGCCGGCCTCCTGACCGCCTTCACCGCCCGCGGCGCCGTCCTGGCCCTGGCCGCGCTGATGCTCGCCACCGCGATCGCCGCCACCGCCGCGCCCGCCGTCCGCAATGCCCCTCCGCTCCCCAGCGACCCGCCGCAGCCGGGCACCCCACCGCCGCCCAGCGCCTCGGCGCCCGCCGTTCCCGCGCCGCCGCCGGGCGTTCCGGCCTCGCCCGCCGTTCCGGCCCCGCCCGGCGATCCGCCCCGGCCCGCCGTTCAGGCGCCGCCCGGCGATCCGGCCCGGCCCGGCGATCCGGCCCGGCCCAGCGATCCGGCCCCGCCCGGCGATCCGGGCCGGCCCAGCGATCCGGCCCGGCCCGCCGTTCAGGCCCCGCCCGCCGTTCAGGCCCCGCCCGGCGTTCGCGCGCCCGGCGAGAGGACCGCCCGGCAGCCCCTCAGCGATCCGGTTCGGCGACCGTGATTCCCAGGGCGCCCGCGAGCGCGTACGAGAGGCCGAGCAGGTCGTCGGGGTGGACAATCGCGCCCGCCCAGCTGGTCAGGCCGCCGATGCCCTCGAGCTCGCAGGCGCGGAACCGGGTCCCGGTCATCGTCGCGTTGTGGAACTGCGCGCGAGTCAGGTCGCAGCGCGTGAAGCTCGCGCCGCGCAGGTCGGCGTCGGTGAAGTCGGCGCCGGCCAGGTTGCAGTCGGTGAACGTCACGACGTCGAAGCGGGCGAACCGGAAGTTCGTCAGGTCGACCTTGCAGTCCGCGAAGGTGGCGTCGGCGAGCAGCCCGTCGTTCCAGGCCAGCCCAGTCATCCGCGATCCGGTCACCGCGACCCGCTCCAGCACCCCCTTTTCGCCCCGCATATTCGACATGTCCGAAATTTCGATGTAACAGTCGATGAAGCGTACTTTGGCCAGATGGGACCCGGCCAGCGAGGCCTTCCGGAAGCGGCACTGCCCGAACTCGACCGCCCCGGCCTCGCTGCCCGACAGATCCACATCGTCGTACGCCGCGGACTCCACCGCCTGCTCGTACTCGAGCTCGAGCTGGACCCCGACCGCCGCCGGAAGCGAATCGGGCAGCGAAGGCGGGCGCGGCGGTCCCTGGCGAATGCGGCGGCTCGGCACCCCGCCACCCTACGGAACGCGGCGGCGGGCGCTCTTGTCGGCCAGCGACGGCGGCAGGTACCCGGCGTCGACCGGGTTCAGGTTCGTGCCGGGCGGGACGATCTCGTCGATCCGGTCGAGCACGTCCTCGGTGAGCGTCACGTCGGCCGCGCCCAGTTGCGACTCGAGATGGTCCATCGTCCGCGGCCCGATGATCGCCGAGGTGACCGCCGGGTGCGCGAGCACGAACGCCAGCGCCAGATGGATCAGCGAGAGCCCCGACTCCGCCGCGAGCTTCGTCAGCGCGTCGACCGCGGCCAGCTTCGACGCGTTCACGGGCAGCGTCGCGTCGTACCTCTCGGGGAAGCGCGACACGCGCGCGGAGACCGGCGACGTCAGGCCCGAGTGATAGCGCCCGGAGAGATAGCCGCCCGCGAGCGGGCTCCACGGCAGAACAGCGAGGCCGTAGCGGGAGGCCACCGGGAGCATTTCGCGCTCAATTCCCCGGACCAAGATGGAGTACGGGGGTTGCTCGCTGACCACGCGTTCGCGGCCACGCCGCTCGGCGATCCACTGCCCCTCCACGATGGCCGACGGCTCGAACGTCGACGTGCCGACGTACCGCACCTTGCCCTGGCGGACCAGGTCGCTCAGCGCACCCAGCGTCTCATCGAAATCCGTCTCCGGCTCGGGCCGGTGCACCTGATAAAGGTCAATCCAATCCGTTCGCAACCGACGCAGACTGTTCTCCACTTCGGCGACGATCCATCGCCGCGAGTTGCCCCGCGTGTTGAGCCCGTCCCCGATCTGCCCGTGGAACTTCGTCGCGAGGAACACGTCCTCCCGGCGCCCCTTGAGCGCCTTCCCGACGACCTCCTCGCTCTCCCCCTGCGAGTAGACGTCCGCGGTGTCGATCGCGTTGATCCCCGCGTCCAGGGCCCGATGGATGATGCGCACCCCGTCCCCGTGATCGGGGTTCCCCGTCGCGCCGAAGTTCATGGCGCCGAGCGTGAGGTTGCTGATCTGGACTCCGGTGCGTCCGAAGGGGCGGTACTCGACCATGACGACCCAGCCTTCCCAAGAGCGACTTCCCACCATCTTGCCCCGGGAGAGTTTGCGCATGCCCACACGCGGGGAAGTCCGGCATGGAGGTGACGTGATGAAATTCGTGGTCAAGAAGACCAGCAACGGCGAGTTCCGGTTCAACATGGTGGCCACCAACGGTCAAGTGGTGGCGACCAGCGAGTCGTACAAGCAGAAGGCTTCGGCTCTGAGCACGATCTCGTCGATCCAGAAGAACGCCGGCGGCGCGACCGTCGACGACGAGACCGCCTGACTCCCGCCGACTCCGGCCCTGGGCCTCGGGGGGCGTCCAGGGCCGGGCATCAGCCCTGGCTCGCGGTGCCGCCGTAGAGGAACTCCGGCTGCCACTCGTCCCGCGGCTGGGTGTGCAGTCGCCAGTAGTGCCCGGCGATGTCGTCCGGATCGAAGGCGCTCCCCGGCGCCACGGTCCCGGCCACCGTCACCGTCGCGAC
The DNA here is from genome assembly GCF_000379645.1 of Paractinoplanes globisporus DSM 43857. Lineage (GTDB taxonomy): Bacteria > Actinomycetota > Actinomycetes > Mycobacteriales > Micromonosporaceae > Actinoplanes > Actinoplanes globisporus. The sequence continues at coordinate 155,889 of NZ_KB903298.1, read as the reverse complement.
GTGCACCCCCGCCGGCCCGTACTCCTCGTGGAGAAGCGCGGCCAGCGCCCGGACCCCGGCCTTGCCCAGCGAGAGCGACACGTACCGGGGCTTCGCCTCGGGCATGCCGCCGGTGATCAGAAACGTGCCACGTCCCCGAGCGGCCATCCCCGGCAGCACATGCGCCGCCGCAGTGACCGCACCGACCACATTGACCGCCCAGTTCTCCTGATGAGCCCGCACCGAGAGCTCGCCGATCCGGTCGGACCGGATGACGGCGGCGTTGTACACCACGACCTCCGGCGGCCCGAACGCCTCCGCCGCGGCATCGAGCGCCCCGCGCAGCGCCGCCTCGTCAGCGCTGTCCGCCGTCAGAGCCAGCGTCCGCTGCCCCGTCCGCCCGATCTCCTCCGCGACCGCGCGCACCGACGCCTCCGTCCGCGTCACGAGCGCGACCGGCAGGCCCTCCCGCGCGAACCGCAGTCCGACCGACCGCCCGATCCCGGGCCCCGCACCGATGACGACCACTCCCGCCACAACCCACCCCCGTGATCAACGCTAGCCCAGTGGCCACCCCCGGTCGCGCGGATACCCCTTGCGTGGCGAAAGGTTGCGACGGCCCGGCGCCGGCCTTGTAATTCCCCATAGGTGCGTCGCCCACGCGAGGGGAGCCGACCGTGAATCCGCCGCTGGCAACCGTCATCGCGGCGGCGATCGCGGCCCTGACGGCGGTCGGTGGATACCTCTCGACGCAACTGTGGAAACGACGCGACGAGAAGATCCGGCTCTACGCCGACGCGCTGCAGGCGGTGCGCCGCTACGAGGAGCTCCCGTTCCGGATAGCGCGGCGTGCGGACTCGTTGCCGGCGACGCGGACGGCCCGGCCGGTTACCCGTTCCCGGTGAACAATCTCGACTCGGGCGGGCGTTCGCTGCCGGCGCCGCTGGGGCCGGTCGCCGGCATCGCCGTGGCCGCCGCCAAGGCGGTCGACGGGTTCCTGGTCGGCGTCGACCTGGTCCCCGACGACCGCGACGGCTACGCGGTGCTCGAAGTCAACTCCACCCCCGGCCTGCGGGGCGCCGACCAGCACGCCCGCGCCGACGTCTACACGGTGGCGGCGCGGGCGATGGCCCGCCTTCTAACGGCCGGCGATCACTCCGCGATCAGGTGACCGCCGTCGAGGCGTAGGCGGCGGTCGATGCCGATCTCGTGGAGGAAGCGCTCGTCGTGGCTGACCACGATGAAGGCGCCGCGGTAGGACGCCAGGGCGCCCTCCAGCTGCGCGACGCTGACCAGGTCGAGGTTGTTCGTCGGCTCGTCCAGCAGGAGCAGCTGCGGGGCCGGCTCGGCGCAGAGCACGCAGGCGAGCGTCGCGCGCAGCCGTTCGCCGCCGGAGAGCACGCGCACCGGCAGGTGGGCCCGCGCCCCGCGGAAGAGAAAGCGTGCCAGCCGGTTCATCCGCTCGGCGTCGGGCAGGGTGGGCGCGAACGCCGCCATGTTCTCGGCGACCGTGCGGTCCGGGTCGAGCAGGTCCAGCCGCTGGGAGAGGTAGGCGACCCGGCCCTCGGCGTGGCGCGCCCGGCCCGCGTCCGGGGTCAGATCGCCGGCGACCAGACGCAGCAGCGTGGACTTGCCGGAGCCGTTCGGACCGATCAGGGCGATCCGTTCCGGTCCGCGAACGCTCAGGTCCAATCCGGCGAACAGCGAACGCACTCGCAGATCGGTGCCGGTGAACAGCGTGCGGCCCGCGGGAACCGCCGTGCCGGGCAGGTCGATCACGATGCGGTCGTCGTCGCGCAGCTGCCGCTCGGCCTCGTCGAGGCGGGCCCGGGCGTCCGCCACCCGGGCGGCGTGCGTCTCCCCGGCCTTGCCCGCGGCCACCTCGGCGCCGCGTTTCATGTTGCCGGCGAAGATCTTCGGGAGGCCGGCGCTCTTGAGGTTGCGGCTGGCCGTCGACGCGCGCCGGGCCGCTCGCTCCCGGGCCTGCTGCTGCTCGCGCTTCTCCCGCTTCACCTCCTGCTCGGCGCTGCGGACCTTCTGCTCGGCCGCCTCCCGCGAGGCCGAGGCCGCTTCCTCGTACGCGGAGAACATGCCCCCGAAGGTGATCAGCTCACCTCGGTCGAGCGTCGCGATCCGGTCCATCCGGTCGAGCAGCTCGCGGTCGTGACTGACCACGAGCAGGCACCCGCCGAAGTCGCCGAGCACGTCGTACAGCCGGGATCGGGCGTACCCGTCGAGATTGTTTGTCGGCTCGTCCAGCAGCAGCACGTCCGGGCGCTTCAGCAGCTGCGCGGCCAGCCCGAGCGACACGACCTGACCGCCGCTGAGCGTCGCGAGCAACCGGTCGAGACCGACGTCGGCCAGTCCCAGCCGGTCGAGAACGGCCCGGCTGCGCTCCTCGACGTCCCAGTCGGTCCCGATGACCGCGAAGTGCTCCTCGTCGGTCTCGCCGGCCTCGATCGCGTGCAACGCCCGGATCTGCGTGTCGACCCCGAGCACCTCGGCGACCGAGAGCGACGCGGACAGCGGCAGGTCCTGCGGCAGAAACCCGAGCGTCCCGGTCACGGTGATCGACCCGGACGACGGCGTCAGCGAGCCCGCGATCAGCCGCAGCAGCGTGCTCTTCCCGCTGCCGTTGGCGGCGACCAGCCCGGTATGCCCGGCCGGCACGCTGAAGGAGAGGTCCTGGAAGACCGGGGTGTCGTCCGGCCAGGAAAAGGACAGGTGGGAACCAACGACGTAAATGTCGGACATGAAGGCAGACCTCAGGGTAAAAGGGATCGGACGATGCGAGGACACAGCCGGGTCTCACCCGGAGATGTCGTCGTCCCCCTGCAGCACCTGAAGCCACCCTTCGAAAAGCCAAACTCGGCAACGTCAACCATACACTCTCGTACGGTGAAGTCCGTTTTATGACTCTGCCACCAGCTGCGAGATCTCCGCGCACGTCGAGAGCACGACCGGCTTCAGCTCCCGCACGATCCGCTGCGCCGACCAGTCCCGGGCCTGCACGGCCAGGTTCACGCCGGCCACGACGCGACCGTCCGGCCCGGTGATCGGCCCGGCCACCGACCGCAGCCCGTACGCGAGTTCCTCGTCCTGCACGGCCCAGCCCTGCTCGCGGATCCGGGCCAGCTCCTCCCCCAGCTCCTCGAGCGACACCTTGGCGTTCGGCCCGTGCTGCGCCGGGAAGGACGCGGCGGTCACCCGCTCCCGCAAAGCGGCGGCATCGAGGTGCGCGAGCAGCAGCTTGCCGATCGACGTGTGCACGGCCGGCAGCGTCGACCCGACCTGGATGTTGGCCGTGACCAGGTCGGAGTTCCGCAGCCGCACCAGGTAGAGCACCCGGTCGCCGGTCAGCACCGCGAGGTTGACCGTCTCCCCGGTCCGGCTCGCCAGCTGCTGCAGCCGCGGCGTCGCCAGCTCGACCAGGTCGAGGCTGCGCAGCGCCGCCGACCCCAGAGTCAGCACCCGTACGCCCGGCCGGTAGTCCCCGCTCGGCAGGTGATCGAGGTAGCCCTCGGAGGTCAGGGTCTGCACCACCCGGTAGGCCGTCGGCATCGGCAGCCCGGCGGCCTCGGCCAGGTCGGTGACCCGCCACGTCGGCCGCTGTTCGGTGAAGAGGCTGAGCAGTCGCAGCCCCTTGGCCAGGGCCTCGACCCGGTACTCCGGTTTCGCGTCCGCCATGGTGCTCCCCGCGCGAGAAGTTGAGAACAAGAGCGTAAAGCCCACCGCAAGCGCAGCCTGGACAGCCCCGGACCCACCGTCTACGGTATCGGATAGTCGCTTTCATAATGCGAGAACAGGGGTATCCGATGGCGGACTGGCTAGCGCTCAAAGGGCGGCCGGCCCTCGTGGTCGGCGCGGGTGGTCTCGGCGGCGCGAGCGCGGTGAGCCTCGCCGCCCAGGGGGCCCGGGTGGCGCTGGCCGACGTCGACGAGCACAACCTCGAGGCGGTGGCGCGCGCGGCCAAGGAGGCCGGTGGCGCCATCGAGACCATCCCCGCCGACCTGCGCGATCCCGAGCGCTGCCGGCAGGTGGTCGACGAGGCGGCCGCGCGCATCGGCGTACCCCAGGTGTTCCTGCACGCCGTCGGGCGCAACGTCCGCCGGCCGGTCCTGGACCTCACCGACGCCGACTGGCAGCAGATCGTGGAGCTCAACCTGTCCACGGCCTACTGGCTCGGCCAGCACGCGGGCCGCCTGATGGTCGGCGCCGGCTACGGCCGGATGATCTTCGTGTCCTCGGTGTCGGGCCTGCTCGCGCACGCCGACCACGCGCCTTACGCCGCGACCAAGGGCGGTCTCAATCAGCTCGTACGCGTGATGGCCCGGGAATGGGCGGCGCGCGGCGTGACGGTCAACGCGGTCGCGCCCGGCTACATCGAGACCGACCTCACCAAGGACCACCTCGACAAGAACGGCAACCGCGCCGCCCTGGAACGGCTCGTCCCCGCCCAGCGCCTCGGCGTGCCCGAGGAGGTCGCCGACGCGGTCACCTTCCTCGCCTCCGACCGGGCGGGCTTCATCACCGGCCAAGTTCTCTACGTCGACGGCGGGCGCGTGCTCGTCTAATACCGTTATTTACGGACAAGGGAGACCGCATGAACATCCCCCGCCGCTTCGAGGGCCGCTCGGTCGTGGTGACCGGCGCCGGCACCGGCTTCGGCGCCGAGATCGCCGTCCGGGCCGCCCAGGAGGGCGCCCGCGCCGTGGGCGTGCACTACCGCTCCTCCCAGGCCGGCGCCGAGCAGACCGCCGACCGGGTCCGGGACGCGGGCGCCGAGCCGGTGCTGCTGCAGGCCGACATCGCCGACTGGTCGCAGGTCACGGCGCTGGCCGACGAGGCTTTCAAACAGCTCGGCGGCGTCGACGCGGTGATCAACAACGTCGGCGACGTGGCCCGCGAGCAGATGTCGTGGCGGGACATCACCGAGGAGTCGGTCGACCACGTGCTCGCCGTCGACATCAAGGGCACGATGGCCTGCGTCCACGAGTTCGGCGCCCGCATGCTCGACCAGGGCCACGGCGCGATCGTCAACATCGGATCGACCGTGATCGTCCGGGGCAGCGCCCGCGCCCCGCAGTACGCGGCGGCCAAGTACGGTCTTCTCGGTCTCACCAAGTCGTACGCGCACGCGTTCGCCCCGGTCGTGCGGGTCAACGTCTTCGCCCCCGGCTTCATCGAGACCGAGGCGACGCTCGGCCGCAAGGACTGGCGCGAGGGCCGCGGCGACCAGCTGCGCAAGATGACCCCGATGGGCCGCATCCCGGGCCCGGCCGAGCTGGCCGGCACCGCGCTGTTCCTGGCCACCGACGACGCGTTCCACATGACCGGCGGGTACATGGTCGCCGACGGCGGATACAACATGGTCGGGGCCTGATGACCGCGGTCCATCCCGTCGACGTCTCGCTGGCGGAGGCGCGGGCGCTCGTGCGCCGGGCGGTGGACAAGGCCGAGCAACTCGGCCTGCGCGGCGCGATTGCCGTGGTCGGCGCGAGCGGCGCGCTGGTCACGGCCTCGCGGCTCGATCACGGCGGACCGGGCGGCATGGCCCGGGCCCGCTCCAAGGCCTGGATCTCGGCGACCCAGCAGATCCCCAGCGCCGAGCACCTGCACCGGATGACCACCCTGCCCCCGCCGATCAGCCAGGGCTTCGTGACCGCCTCCCCCGAGGCGCTCTTCCCCGGCGCCGGCGGCCTGCCGATCCGCGACGGCGACGTCGTGACCGGCGGCATCTCGGCCTCCGGCGCGACGGTCAGCCCCTTCCTCCCCACCGGCGTCGCCCCCGAGGTGGTCAGCGCCGAGGGCGAACCGGCAAACCCCGAAGACCTTCTCATCGCGTACGCCCTGGCCACGACGTACACGGGACAGCACGGCGACGACCGCGCCCGCTGGCAGGCGAGGTTCGGCGATCTGACCGTCTCGCCGGCGGACAGTCTCGGCATGAAACCGGCCCCGCCGGCATCTCGTCAGCGGGAGCTCGACTGGGCCGTGGCGCTCGTCGATCGGGTGCTGGCCGCGGCCGAACGGGAAGGGTTGGGCGTGAGTGTGGCCGTGGTCGATCGCGGTGGCGATCCGATCCAGCAGGACCGGATGGACCACGCGGTGGCCGGCGGCGTCGACGTCGCCCTGGCCACGGCGAGCGCGGCCGCCCGCTTCGGCGTGCCCAGCGACCAGGTCGCCGCCTGGTATCCGGCCGCCCGGCTCGCCGCAATGCATCCGGCGCCGCTGCTGGCCGCACCGGGCGGCGTGCCGATAGTGGCCGGCGGGCGTGTGGTGGGCGGCCTCGGCATCGGCGGGGCCGACCCCGAAATATGCGGGGCCCTGGCGAAGGCCGCCGTCCCATGACCCGGATTGCCGTGCTCGGCTGCGGCGCGATCGGCAGCCTCTACGCCGCCCACCTCACCCGGGCCCCCGGCGTCGAGGTCTGGGCGGTCGACCCCTGGGCCGAGCACATCGAAGCCATCCGCGACCACGGCCTCCGAGTCACCGGCCTGGCCGAGTTCACCGCCGCCGTCCACGCCCTCACCGACGCCGCCGGCCTCCCGCCCTGCGACCTCGGCATCGTGGCGACCAAGGCCCAGCACACGAGCGCGGCGGTCGAAGCGGCCAGAGACGCTCTGAAAGACGCGGCCGTGGTCAGCGTCCAGAACGGGATCGGCAACGAGGAGGCGATCGCCGAGCTGCTCCCCCGGGTCATCCGCGGCACCATCGTCACCGCCGGAGCGGTCACCGCGCCCGGCACCGTCCGCTACGACGCCCCCGGCGACACCTGGATCGGCCCGTTCGAGCCCAGCCCCGCCCGTCCCGACGAGATAGCCCTGCTCGCCGACCTGCTCAACCGGGGCGGCCTCACCACACACGCCCTCCCCGACGTCCGCGGTCCCCAGTGGACAAAGGTCGTCTTCAACGCCGCCACCAGCCCGCTCTCCGCGCTCACCGGCCTCACCGTCGGCGAGGTCTGCACCGACCACGGCCTCCGTGCGCAGGTCCTCCGGCTGATCGAGGAGGCGGAGTCGGTCTGCGAGCGGTCCGGCATCACCCTCGCCCGCGATCCTCGCGACGCGGTCGAGGAAGCGGTGCTCGAGGCGTACGGCCACAAACCCTCGATGCTGCAGGACGTGCTCGCCCGCCGGACCACCGAGATAGCCGTGCTCAACGGCGGCATAGCCGCCGAGGGACGCCGGAACGGCGTGCCGACGCCCGCCCACGACGCCATGGTCGCGCTGGTCCGCGGCCTGGAGAGGTCCTGGGAACGCCCCTAGGCGTCACAGGTTGGAAATCGTCCGGTCAAGCCATGGACATCGTGCACCAGCTCACTTATGTTTCTCACATCTAAAAAGAAATCCGCTTTCACGATGTGAAAGTAGCCCCGATAAGGAGTTCGACCATGACCGTGCTCCGCCCCCTACTTGCCGCCGCACTGGCCGCTCCCCTCCTGCTCACCGCGGCGTGCGGCGACTCGTCGAGCGGTGGCTCGTCGGGTACGAACACCGCGAGCAAGCTCCCCAAGACCCTGGTCTTCTCCCCCCTCTCGCTCGCCCCGCCGGCCCTCAAGGGCCTTTCCGAGGGCGTGAAGGCGTACGCGCCGTCGCAGGGGTGGGAGGTCATCGTCCAGGACCCCAACTTCGACGCCACCAAGCAGACACAGCAGCTGAACGAGGTGATCAGCTCGGGCCGGGCCGGCGCCGCGTGGGTCCTCGCGGTCGCGCCCAAGTCGATGGGGCAGATCCTCAAGGCCGCCCAGTCCAAGGGCGTGCCGATCCTGGTCAACGGCAAGCCCGACGAATACGGCTTCACCGGCCCGCAGCCCGGCATCACGTTCGACTACATCGACTACGACGCCGGCGGCAAAGAGCTCGGCTCCCAGCTCGGCAAGTGCATCACCGAGAAGCTGGGCGGCACCGCCAAGGTGCTCTACACCTCCAGCCAGGAGGGCACGGCCGGCAAGGAGGCCTTCGACAAGGCCGCCCTCGACGCGCTGAAGACGGCCGCCCCCGGCGCCACCGTCGTGCAGACCCTGCCGGTCACCGACCGGGCCAAGGCCCAGACCGACGTCGGCAACGTGCTGCAGGGCAACCCCGACCTGGCCGCGGTCATGTCCGCCAACGACGAGGGCGCGCTCGGGGCGATCGGCGCGGCCGGCGCCGCCGGCAAGAAGCTCACCTGCGTCACCGACTTCGGCGGCAACGACGAGGTTCTGCAGAGCGTGAAGGACGGAAAGATCTACGCTTCGGTGGCCCTGCAGTTCCAGGCGGACATGACGCAGTCCTTCGACACGCTGGTCAAGATGCAGGCCGACCCCAAGGCCAACGGCCCGATCCTGATCGTGCCGCAGAAGACCACGACGGCCGGAAGCTGAGAGACTGAGGAGCTGAAGGGACATGGCCGTGACCATCGCACCCGCCGCCCGGGCCGCCGGCGCCGAGAAGGACAAGGATCCGGCGGTCATCCGCTCGCTGATCTTCGTCCGGGACCGGGGCATCTTCGTCCTCTGGGCGTTGCTGCTGATCGCGTTCAGCATCTGGGCCAGCCCGTACTTCGCCAGCGTCGACAACGCGATCCTCATCGCCAACGCCGCGGCGATCACGGCGATCTTCGCGGCCGGGGTGGCGGTCGGCATCATCGGCGGCGCCCTGGACCTGTCGATCCCGGGCACCGCCGCGCTGGCCGGCTGCGTCTGCGGCTGGCTGATCACGCACGGCACGCCGACCTGGCTGTCGATCGTGGCGGCGCTGGCGCTGGGTGCGGTGGTCGGGGTCATCAATGGTCTGATCACGCTGCGGGGCTTCAACCCGATCATCGTCACGATCGGCACGCTGTCGGCGATGTCCGGGCTGGCCGCGGTCATCGTCGGCGGCTACACGATCCCCGGGCTCGACTCGCTGACCTTCATGGGCACCCAGCGCTACCTCGGCGTCCCGGCGCCGGTCTGGATCGTCGCCGCGCTGTTCGCGGCGGGCACGGTCTTCCTGACCCGCACCCGCGACGGGATCCGGATGATGGCGGTCGGCGGCAACCCCGAGGCGGTGCGCCGCTCCGGCATCCACTCCAACCGGTACAAGGTGCTGGGCTTCGTCATCAGCGGGTTCTGCGCGGCGCTGGGCGGCCTGGTGACCACGGCGCTGGTCACCGAGGCCAACCCGGCCGCCAGCCCGGGCATCATCTTCAACGCGCTGACCGCGGTCGCGCTGGCCGGCGTCTCGCTGGCCGGCGGGCGCGGGTCACTGCCCCGCGTGCTGGTCGGGGCGCTCATCCTCGGCACCATCTCGAACGCGCTGACCCTCAAGGGGATCCAGCCGTACTGGGCGACGGCGGTGACCGGCGTGCTGCTGCTCGGCTCGCTCGCCCTCGAGAAGTGGGTCTCCACGACCGTCTCGCGCCGGCTCGTCCTGTCCGCTCACGCCTCCACGCACACCGGAACGAGGTGACCGTCGTGGACTCCCCCGCTCTCGAACTCCGCGGCATCGACATGCATTACGGGTACGTCCGGGCGCTCGACACGATCGACATCGAGGTGCGGCAGGGCGAGGTGCTCGGCCTGCTCGGCGACAACGGAGCCGGCAAGTCGACGCTGCTCAAGGTGATGTCGGGCGTGCACCAGCCGACCGCCGGCGAGATCCGGGTGCACGGCACGCCCGCCACCTTCGCCTCCCCGGCCGACTCCACGCACGCCGGCATCCAGATGGTCTACCAGGACCTCGCGCTGGTCGACGCGCAGGACATCTCCACCAACCTCAACCTCGGCCGGGAGATCCTGCGCAAGGGGCCGCTCGGCTGGCTCGGGTTCGTCGACCACAAGGCGCAGCGCCGTCGCTCGGCGGCCGAGCTCGAGAAGCTGGGCGTACGCACAGCAGCGGTGACCCGGCCGGTGGAGATGCTCTCAGGCGGCCAGCGGCAGGTCGTGGCGCTGGCCCGCGGCGCGACCCGGGTCGCGGGCGCCGAGCGCAACGGTGTCCTGCTGCTCGACGAACCGACCGCCGCGCTCGGCTACGAGCAGACCCAGCAGGTGCAGGCGCTGATCCGCCGCCTCGCCGATCAGGGCGTCGCCTGCATCCTGGTCACCCACAACCTGCCCCTGGCGATGGCGGTCTGCGACCGGATCGCGGTGCTCAACCGCGGGCGCAAGGTCGCCGATGTGCCGGTCGCCGAGACCGACAACGATCAGCTCGTCGGCTGGATCACCGGGGCTCGTCCGTCGATGTTCTGAGGGGGCTTCGGACGACCCCGTCCGGCAGGAACGCGGCGAGCATCCCGAAGTACTTGGCCGGGTCGGTCGTCTCGCCCTCGTGCATCGGCACCGCGACGCGCGGGTCGACCGCCCGCACGTAGTCGATCGCCTCGGCCAGCTTGAGCCACGGACCGTCCACCGCCACCGCGAGCACGTCCACCTCGGACGGCGGCACGAGGAAGGAGTCGCCCGGGTGGAAGAACGCACCCTCGTCGATCAGGTAGGCCGCGTTGGTGCAGCCCGGGACGTCGCCGTAGACCGCGGCGTGCAGCCCGCCCAGGACGTCGACGGTCGCGTTGTCGTTCTCGCCGCCGAAGCGCAGCCGATCGCCCGGCTCGACGACCACGTGCGCGGGCAGTCCCTCGACGGTCGACGCGGTGTCGGCGTCGACGACCAGGCTCGCGTTCCGGTTGGCCGCCAGCAGCGCGGCCACCCGGGCGACGTCGAGGTGGTCGGGGTGCTGGTGGGTGACGAGCACGGCGTCGAGGTCGCGCACCCCGTCGAAGTCGGACATCGTGCCGGGGTCGATGAGCAGGCGGGCGCCGCCCTCCACGAGGAAGCAGGCGTGGCCGAGATGGGTCAGCTTCACGGGGTCGCAGCATACTCTCACATCGAGAAATCAGGTTCCGTACAGCAAGAAAGTGAGGCTCGGGATGGACGGTCTCTTCCTGCGCGGCCAGGAAGGCTATGAGGAGGCCCGCGCCGATCGGGTCTTCAACCGGCGGCGCCCGGACCGCTTTCCCGACGCGGTGCTCGTGGCCGCCGATGCCGCCGGGGTCGCCGCCGGCGTGAAGCTCGCCCGCTCCCGCGGATGGCAGGTCGCGGTTCGCGCCGGCGGGCATTCCTGGGCGGCGTGGAGCCTGCGCGACGGCGGTCTGCTGATAGACCTTCAAAATCTCACCACGATGGCGTACGAGGAGGAGAGCGGTATCGCCGTCGCGGGTCCGGCCGTGCGTGGGGGTGCCGAGCTCGCGCCGTTCCTGGCGTCGCGCGGGCGCTCGTTCCCGGGCGGGCACTGCCCGACGGTCGGGATCGGTGGATTCCTGCTCCAGGGCGGTCAGGGCTGGAACAGCCGCTCGGTCGGGTGGGCCTGCGAGAGCGTCGCGGCGGTCGACGTGGTCACCGCCAACGGTTCTCTGATCACCGCCGATCCGCATCAGAACAGCGACCTCTACTGGGCCGCCCGCGGCGCCGGTCCCGGATTCCCCGGCATCGTCACCGCCTTCCATCTGCGGACGTACGCGGCCTATCCCTTCCTTTGGCATGACACCTGGACCTTCCGACTCGACGACGGCGAGACGCTGCTGGACTGGATGCATGACCTTCTGCCCACGCTCGACCGCCGCGTCGAGCCGGTGATCGCCGCGACCCGGGTGCCCTACGTCCCGCTCGATCCGGGAGTCGAGCACCCCGGTGGGACGGTCCTCCTCCTGCACACGACGGTCATGACCTCGTCGGCGGACGAGGCCGCCGCGCTGCTGAGCGTCTTCGACGACGGGCCGCTGGCCGGGCGGCGGCTCGGTCACGTGCGCGGCGAGACCAGCCTCGCCGAGGAGGGCGTCGCCCAGGAGGGCCAGAACCCCACCGGTCACCGGTACGCCGTGGACTGCGCCTGGACCGACGCGCCGGCCGCCGCGCTGGCCCCACCCCTGCTGCGGCTGTGGCGTGAGCTGGACACCACGCACTCGTTCTCGATCTGGTACGGCTGGGCCCCGAGCCGGCCACTGCCCGACATGGCGTTCTCGGTCGAGGGCAACGTCTACATAGCCACGTACGCCATCTACGAGGACCCGGCCGACGACGAGCACTACCGCGACTGGGTGCACTCCCGCACCGCCGCCCTGCCCGGCGCCGGCGTCTACCTCGGCGACACCGACTTCACCCGCCGCCAGGACCGCTTCCTCTCCGACGCCAACGTCGACCGGCTCGCTCGGATCCGCGCCAAATGGGACCCGGACGGCCTCTTCGCCTCCTACCTGACCGCCGACGTCGCCGCCCTGAACCGCCCGGCCCGCGCGCCGGGCGCGACCGCCGCCGCCGACGTCGCGGGCGACGCGAATCGCCCAGGCCGCACGCCGGGCCCCGCCGACGTCGCGGAGGGCTCGACCCGCCCAGGCCGCACGCCGGGCGCGGCCGCCGGCGTCGGCCGCGACGTCGACGTCGACGTCGCGGAAGGCTCGACCCGCCCAGCTCGCGCGCAGGGTGCGGCCGCCGGCGTCGCGGAGGAGCCGAACCGTCTTGGCTGAGGCGCGACTCGACCATGTGGGGCTCGCGGTGCACGACCTCGACGCGGCCGCCGAGTGGTACTGCGCGGCGTTCGGCTACCGGCGTGAGCTGCGGCTGCGGGTCGACCCGATCGACCTGGACATCGTGATGCTCATCCACGACGTGCACGGCGACCGCCTCGAGCTGCTGCACCGCCCGGGCTCGTCGGCCGGCCTGCGCCCTGCCGATCCGGCCGAGGCGGCGCTGTCCGAGGCGTTCGGACACATCGCGTTCGACGTGCGCGGCCTCGACGCCGCGTTCGAGCGGGCGGTCGGGCTGGGTGCCCGGCCGGTGATGACCCCGCGGCCGTCGCCCGAGCCGGGCGTGCGGATGGCCTACGTGGCCGACCCGGAAGGAAACCTCGTCGAGCTGCTGGAGCGACCATGAACACCGTTCTGGGACTGAGCGCCGGCGCGGCCGGCGGAAGCGCCGAGATCCTGCTGTGCACCGCGCTCGCCGCGGTCCCCGGCGCGTCCGCCGACCCGGAGCTGATCCGGCTGGCCGGCCTCGACCTCACCGAGCCGGCCGATCTCGACTGGTTCTGGGAGAAGCTCGTCGAATGTGACGGCCTCATCGTGAGCACGCCCATCATGAGCCGCACCATGGCCGCCGGCCTCAAGCTGCTCGTCGACCGGCTGCTCGGCCCCAACGCCGACGCCGCCATCATCGAGCAGCTCGTGGCACTGCGCCGGGCGGGCACCGAGCCGGCCGTGCCGTTCCGCGTCGACGAGCGGGTGCTGCGCCCGCGGGTGGCCGGCTTCCTCGCGGTCGGCGGCTCGCTCACCCCGCAGTGGAAGACGCTCGCCCTCCCGCTGATGCACTCGCTCACGTTCTCCATGCACATCGCGGTCGCCGACCAGGTGGTCTTCGGCGGCGCCGGCACGCCCCGGTCGATCCTGCTCGACGAGGACGCCCTGCGCCGCGCGGCAACCCTGGGCGCGAATGTGGCGAGCCAGCTCGGCAAGGCCTTCGACGACGTCCGCTATTTCGGCGACCCCGGCCTCTGTCCGATGTGCCATCTCAGCGTGATCGAGCTGACCGGCACCGATGTGGCCTGCGCGACCTGCGGCAGCCGGGGCACGCTCGGCAATGGTGGAACGGTCGAATGGACCGACACCACGACCTCGGTCCTGTCGATGGCCGAGAAGCGGGCACACGCCGCCGAGATCCAGGAGACCGCCGCCCGCCACCGCGAACTCCAGGACGACCTGGCGAAACGCGCCGCCGCCGTGCCCGCGTTCACCCCGGTCAGGCCCCGATGATCGGGATCGCGCATGGCCTGCGGGTCGAACACCTATACCAACCGCTTGGTCTGCTCGATCCGGCGCCTCGCCTCTCCTGGCGGCTGCCGGCCGGTACCACCCGGCAACTCGGCTTTCGGATCCGCACCGACAACGGCTGGGACACCGGGGACGTTGCCGGCGACCGGTCGCTCTTCCACGCGTACGCGGGGAATGCTCTTGGGTCCTCGCAAAGAGTGACCTGGCAGGTGAGGGTCGTGACCGACCGGGGCGACCACGACTGGTCCGAGCCCTCGTGGTTCGAGACCGGCCTGATGTCCACATCGGACTGGCGGGCCGAGTGGATCTCCGCGCGCGAGGGCGATTCCCTTCTCCGCGGCGCCTTCTCGTGCGACCAGCCCGTGACCCGCGCCCGGCTGTACATCACCGCGCACGGCCTCTACGAGGCGTTCCTCAACGGCACGCGGGTCGGGGACGCCGAGCTGACCCCCGGCTACACGCAGTACCGCCGCCGCTTGCAGGTGCAGGCCTACGACGTCACGGATCTCGTGCGCGAGGGCGGCAACGCGCTCGCCGTCATCCTGGCCGACGGCTGGTACCGCGGCCAGACCGGCGCCCTGCACTCGCCCGCGCAGTGGGGCGACCGGACCGCACTGCTCGCGCAGCTGCACCTGTGGACGGCCGACGGCTCGGTCGTCGTCACCGGCACATCGTCCTCGTGGCGCTCCTCGCCCGGGCACATCGTCGCCGCCGACCTCATCGCCGGCGAGTCCGTCGATCTGAGCCGGGAGCCTGCGGGCTGGTCGCGGCCGACCTTCGACGACTCCTCCTGGTCGGAGGTCGCGCTCTCGGGCGGAACGGCGGCGGGCCTGACCGACTCGCCCGCCCCGCCCGTGCGCCGGATCGAGGAGATCAGGCCGGTCTCGGTCACCTCGCTGGGCGATCGGCAGATCATCGACCTCGGGCAGAACATCAACGGCTGGGTGCGCCTCACCCGCCTCGGCCCCGCGGGCGCGCCGATCACCCTCACCCACGGCGAGATCCTCGACGCCGGCGGCGACGTCACCACCGACCACCTGCGGCCTGACTTCCCGTTCCTGCCCGCGCCGCTGCCGGCCGGCATGGTCGACGTGGTCGTCCCGGCCGGCGGGCCCGGTGAGGTCTTCGAGCCGCGCCGCACCACGCACGGCTTCCGCTACGTGCGCGTCGAGGGCCTCGCGAAAGGACTGACCCCCGACGACGTACGCGGGATTGTTGTTCATACCGACATGCCGCGCACGGGCTGGTTCGAGTGCAGCGACCCCCGCGTGAACGCCCTGCACGAGGCCGCGGTCTGGAGCCTGCGCGACAACGCCTGCGACATCCCCACCGACTGCCCCCAGCGGGAACGGGCGGGCTGGACCGGCGACTGGCAGATCTTCGCGGGCACGGCCGCCTTCCTCTACGACATCGCGGGCTTCACCACGAAGTGGCTGCGCGACGTGGCAGCCGACCAGTGGCCCGACGGCACCGTCGCCAACATGAGCCCCTGCCCGCCGGCCGAGGGACTCGGCTCCCCGACGGCCCACCTGAACGGCTCGGCCGGCTGGGGCGACGCCGTCGTGATCGTCCCGTGGCGGCTCTACGAGGCCTACGGCGACGAGCGCATCCTCGCCGAGATGTGGCCCGCGATGGAGGCGTGGATGACCCGCGGCTTCACGATGGCCCGCGAGAACCGTCACCCCGATCGCGTGGCCCGCCGTCCCGTGCCGGCGCCCCACGAGGCGTACCTCTGGGACTCGGGCTTCCATTGGGGCGAGTGGCTGGCGCCCGGCGAGGAACCGGGCGACTTCCCGTCGTTCGTCGCCGCCGACAAGAGCGACGTGGCCACGGCCTACCTGGCCCATTCCGCCGCCCTGATGGCCCGCATCGCCCGCGTGATCGGCCGCGACCCGGCCCACTGGGAGACGCTGGCCGCCGCCGCCCGCGACGCCTGGCAGCGCGAGTTCATCACACCCGACGGCCGCCTGATCCCGGACACGCAGGCCAACCACGTGCGGGCGCTGGCGTTCGACCTGGTCCCGGCCGCGCTGCGACCGGCCGTGGCCACCCAGCTGGCCACTCTGGTCGAGGCGGCCGGCAACCACCTGACCACCGGTTTCCTGGCCACCCCCGACCTGCTGCCGGTCCTGGCCGACGCCGGCCGCCCCGAGGTCGCCTACGCCCTCCTGATGCAGGACACCGAGCCCTCGTGGCTGACCATGATCGACCGTGGCGCGACGACCATCTGGGAGCGCTGGGACGGCGTCACGCCGGACGGCGTGGCCCACGAGTCCCTGAACCACTACTCCAAGGGCGCCGTGGTCTCGTTCCTTCACCGCTACGTGGCCGGCCTGACCCCCACCGCCCCCGGCTACCGCGCCTTCGAGGTACGCCCCCGCCCCGGCGGCGGCCTGACCTGGGCCCACGCGGCGCACGAGTCCCCGTACGGCCGCATCGAGGTTCGGTGGTCCGTGACCGGCGGCGGCATCGACCTGTCCGTCTCGGTCCCACCGGGCACCACCGCCACGGCCGTCCTCCCCGACGGCACCACCCGCGAACTGACTCCCGGCGAGCACCACCTCACCGGGTGATCGAGCGGGGTCCACCCCCCGATCACCCGCCCAGAAAACGGGCGTAACGTCCCCCGTCGTGACAACGATCGAGGGTGCGCTGGTTTTCGCCGGAATCCCGCTGGCCGTGGTGGGCATCGTCTTCGGCGCGGTCTTCAGCACCACCCCCAAGCCGCCCCGGGACGAGTCGAAGCGGCCCAAGAAGCCCTGATCGAGCAGCCCGACGATGGCCCCGACGTCAGCCGCCTCCCAGGCCCGCCGGAACGCGCGCACCACCGAGGCGTCGGGCACGGCGGACGGCCGAGCCCCGCGGATCCGCCGCCGCCCCGACGAGGCGAGCTGCCGGCAGGCCACCTCGGACCGCCCGACGACCTGGCCCACCTCGGCGAACGAGTACCGGAACACGTCGTGCAGGACGAACGCCACCCGCTCGGCCGGCGTCATCGTCTCCAGAACGACCAGAAACGCCATGGAGACGGACTCATCGAGCGTGACCCGGTCGGCGGGATCGCCCTCGCCGAGCGGCTCGGGCGGCCACGGCCCGGCGGAGTGCCGCACCCGCGCCGACCCGAGCACGTCGAGGCAGATCCGCCCGGTCACCTTTCTCAGCCAGGCGCCCGGCGACGCCACGGCCGCGCGCTCGCCGGGTGATAGCGCGTACCACCGCGCGTACGCCTCTTGAACCGCGTCCTCCGCCTCGACCGGCGATCCGAGAAGCCGGTTCGCGACGTTCAGAAGCTGCCGGCGCTCATCCATGCGACCAGGACGAGCCACCGCGCCGGAACGTGACACCTCACGTTTCGCGCGCCGCGTCGTCTGATCAGTGACGACCCGGTCCGATCAGAGAGGCTCCCGATGCGCAAAACCTTCGCCGCCCTGGCATTCCTGTTCCTGCTGGTCGTGCTGGCCCAGTTCTTCCTGGCCGCGACCGGCGCGTTCAGCGCGAAGCCCGACGACGAGTCGTTCGCGCCGCATCGCGCCCTCGGTTACGTCACGTTCGTGCTCCCGGTGGTGATGGCGATCGTCGCCGCGGCGGCCCGCCTTCCGGGGCGGCTGGCCGCCCTGTCCGCGCTGATCGCCGGCCTGGTCACCGTGCAGGTGGTGATCGCGAAGATCGCCGAGGCCCTGGGCGACGACGGCACGGCGGGCCCGCTGGTCTTCGGCCTGCACGCGCTGGCCGGCCTGGTCGTCGCGGCCCTGGCCGGAGAGATCGTCCGCCGGGCGCGGGTTCTGTGGCGGACCGGCCGACCGGCCGCCTACAATATTACTCATGGGTAACTTGGGGCTTCAGGAAGCGCTCGACGGTCGCTGGGCGCACGTGCGGCGGGCCGCGCGCGAGCAGCTCGCGGGAACGCACTTCGTGGCGGTGCCGGGCGAGACGCTGGAGCAGAGCCGGGAACGGATCTCCCGGCTCGTCCGGGAGCTGCCGGTCGACCCGGGCATCGCCGCCGGCTTCCCGATCGCGTACGGGGGCGGTGGCGACCCGGGCGGCTCGGCGGTCGCGGCCGAGATGCTCGCGCAGCTCGACCTGTCGCTGATGGTCAAGGCCGGCGTGCAGTGGGGCCTGTTCGGCGGCGCGGTCGTCGCGCTCGGCACGGCCAAGCACCACGACGCCTACCTGCGCGACATCATCTCGGCCGACCTTATGGGCTGCTTCGCGATGACCGAGACCGGGCACGGCTCCGACGTCCAGCAGCTGCGCACCACCTGCACGTACGATCCCGGCACCCAGACCTTCGACCTGCACACGCCGCACGAGGCGGCCCGCAAGGACTACATCGGCAACGCCGCCCGCGACGGGCGCATGGCCGTGGTGTTCGCCCAGCTCATCACCGGCGGCCGGCGGTACGGCGTGCATGCCTGGCTGGTGCCGGTCCGCGACGACCAGGGCCGCCCGATGCCCGGCGTGACGATCGGCGACGACGGACCCAAGGCCGGGCTGCTGGGCGTCGACAACGGCCGGCTCTCGTTCGACCACGTGACCGTGCCGCGCGAGATGCTCCTCGACCGGTACGGGCAGGTCGCGCCCGACGGCACGTACTCCAGTCCGATCGAGAACGACACCCGGCGCTTCTTCACGATGCTGGGCACGCTCGTGCGGGGCCGGGTCGTGGTCGGCGGGTCGGCCTCGGCCGCGACCAGGAGCGCGCTGACCATCGCCGTGCGCTACGGCGAGGTGCGGCGGCAGTTCGCGGCGCCCGGTGAGCACCGCGAGATCGCCCTGAACGACTACCTCGCCCATCAGCGCACTCTTCTGATCGCGCTGGCCACCACGTACGGGCTGAGTTTTGCTCAAGAAGAGCTGGTCAGCGCCCTGCACGAGGTCCAGACCGCGGACGGCCCGGTCGACGAGCACCGGCAGCGGGAGCTGGAGTCGCGGGCGGCGGGGCTCAAGGCCGTGCAGACGTGGCACGCCACCCGCACCATCCAGGCCTGCCGTGAGGCGCTCGGGGGCGCCGGCTATCTCGCGGAGAACCGCCTGCCCGGCCTGAAGGCCGACACCGACGTGTTCACGACGTTCGAGGGCGACAACACGGTCCTGCTGCAGCTGGTCGCGAAGGGTTTGCTCACCGGCTACCGGGACGCCTTCGGATCGCTGGACGGCTGGGGACGGGCGACGTTCGTGGCCGAGCAGGTCCGCGAGATGGTGCTCGAGCGGACGGCGGCGCGCTCGCTGATCCAGCGTCTGGTCGACGCCGTGCCCGGCCGCGACGACGAGGTGGCGCTCACCGACCGCGGCTGGCACCTGCGCATGTTCGAGGACCGCGAGAAGCACCTGCTCGACGGCGCGATCCGCCGCCTGCGCAAGGGCGCCGCCCGCAAGCGGCCCTTCGACATCTTCAACGACGTGCAGGACCACGTCCTCGAGGTCGCCCTCGCCCACGTCGACCGCATCGTGCTGGAGGCCTTCGTCGCCGGCATCGAGCGCACCGCCGACCCCGCCGCGAAGGAACTGCTCGCCAAGGTCGCCGACCTGTACGCGCTGAGCACGATCGAGGCGCACAAGGGCTGGTACCTGGAGCACCAGCGCCTGACCCCGCCGCGGTCGAAGGCGATCACCGCGAAGGTGAACGATCTGCTCAAGCAGCTCCGGCCGCACATGGCCGAGCTGGTCGACGCGTTCGCCATCCCGGACGAATGGCTCGCCTGCGCGGCGCTGCGCGAGGAGCCCGCCCGCCAGGCCACCATGACGGCCCACGACGACGAGCTCCTCGCCACCCCCGTTTCGGCCTAGTTGTCGCGGCCGTCCTGGTTGTTGCCACCGTTGTCGCCGCCGCGGCCGGTGGCCCAGCCGCGGGCGCCGCGGGCCGCCGAGCCCGCCAGGTCGCCCATTCCGCCGGCGGCCCGGCGGGCCAGCGACGTGAGCGGGTCGGTCGAGGTGCGGAACGTCTCGCGGTAACTGTTCGCCGCCGCCTTCACGTCGTCGGACACCGACGCGTCCCCGTCGTCGTCGCGGCGCGGGTAGTCGCCGCCGACGATCCGGGCGTACTCCCCGGAGTCCACCCAGCGGCGCAGCTCGGCCGCCCGGGCCACCGGGAACGGCTCGGTGCTGAACGCGGTCATGCCCAGCTTGTGCAGGCTGTCCCGCAGGTCGCCGCCGCCCTCGTACTCGGCCGCCTGCTCGAGGAAGGCCGCCGTGTCGATCTGCGACAGGTCGCCGCCGCCGGCCATCTTCATGAACAGCCGGATCGAGGCGGACTGGTCCTGCGCCGCGAGCAGTCCGGCCCGGTCGGCGGAGAGCTCGGCCTTGCGCCACCACTCGTACATCGCCACGATGACCGCCCGCAGCGCCAGCGCGCCGACCGGCAGCCAGCTCACATTCGACACCCAGCGGGTCAGGATCGTGAGGATCGTCTGGTAGACCGCGTGCCCGCTGCGCACATGACCGATCTCGCGCCCCAGCAGCGTCCGCAGCTCGTCGTCGTCGAGCTTCTCGACCGCGGCCGTGCTGATCACCACGAACGGCCGGTCCAGCCCGATCGCCAGCCCGTGGATCATCGGCGACTGGTGCACGTACAACTCGGGCGGTTCCGGCACGTCGAGCGTCCGCGCCGCCTCCGTGAACCGCTGGTAGACCCGCGGATACTGCCGGTGGTCGACCCGGATCGCCCCGGCCAGGTACGACAGGCGGAACCCGCGCTCGTTCCACATGCCGAAGAACGCCTTCACCACGTCGTCGAACCCGCGCAGCTCGCGCAGAGCCGTCAGCGCACCCCGATCGGCCGGGTGCTCCCACGCCCGCGAACTGATCCCGGTCAGCGTCACCCGCTGCCGCTCCGGCCGATTCTCCCCGTCGTTGGTCATCGCACCCTCCGTCTCGTAGGGGTACGAGCCTTCCGGAACGGCCGATCCCACACATCGGCCCGAGGCAGGGATTCGCCCCGATCCCCTACGACTTTCGGCCGATGCCGGCCTCAGCGGTCGGTGCTGAGGTCCTCCTTGTAGGTGGCGCCGCCGTCGGATTCGGCGGACAGCGGGCGCGCCCCGCCCTCCGGCGGGCCCGCGAGGGACTGCTCACCGGCGGCCAGCTCGGGATACTTCACGTCGAAGGCGGGCCGTTCCGACCGGATCCGGGGCATGCGGTCGAAGTTGCGCAGCGGCGGCGGCGTGGAGGTGGCCCACTCCAGCGAGTTGCCGTGGCCCCACGGGTCGTTCGCGGTCACGACCTGACCGACCTTGTACGAATGCCACACGTTGTAGATGAACGGCAGCGTGGCCAGGCCGAGCACGAACGAGCTGATCGTCGAGATCGTGTTGAGCGTAGTGAAGCCGTCCGACGGGAGGTAGTCCGCGTACCGCCGCGGCATGCCCTCGGTGCCCAGCCAGTGCTGGACGAGGAACGTGCCGTGGAAGCCGAGGAACGTGAGCCAGAAGTGAATCTTCCCGAGGCGGTCGTCGAGCATCCGGCCGAACATCTTCGGGAACCAGAAGTAGATACCGGCGAACACCGCGAACACGATCGTGCCGAACAGCACGTAGTGGAAATGCGCGATCACGAAATACGAGTCGGACACGTGGAAGTCGATCGGCGGCGACGCCAGCAGCACACCCGAGAGGCCGCCGAACAGGAAGGTCACGAGGAAGCCGATCGCGAACATCATCGGTGTCTCGAAACTGATCTGACCGCGCCACATCGTGCCGATCCACACGAAGAACTTCATGCCGGTCGGCACGGCGATCAGGAACGACAGGAAGCTGAAGAACGGCAGTAGCACCTGGCCGGTCACGAACATGTGGTGCGCCCACACCGACATCGACAGCGCCGCGATCAGCAGCGTCGCCGCGACCAGGCCCTTGTAGCCGAAGACCGGCTTGCGGCTGAAGACCGGGATGACCTCGGTGATGATCCCGAAGAACGGCAGCGCGACCACGTACACCTCGGGGTGCCCGAAGAACCAGAACAGGTGCTGCCAGAGCATCGGGCCGCCGGTGTCCACGTCGAAGACATGCGCGCCGAGCACCCGGTCGGCGGCGAGGGCGAACAGCGCGGCGGCCAGGAACGGGAAGACCAGGATCACCAGCAGGCTGGTGACCAGGATGTTCCACGTCATGATCGGCATGCGGAACATGGTCATGCCGGGCGCCCGCAGCGTCAGGATCGTGGTGATCATGTTGACGCCGCCGAGGATGGTGCCCAGACCCGAGATGGCCAGGCCGACCACCCACATGTTCCCGCCGATCCCCGGCGAGTGCAGCGAGTCGCTCAGCGGCGCGTACGCGAACCAGCCGAAGTCGGCCGCACCGCCCGGCGTGAGAAAGCCGCACATGACCAGCGCGGTTCCGAACACATACAGCCAGTACGCGAGCGCGTTCAAGCGCGGAAATGACACATCCGGCGCGCCGATCTGGATCGGGACCACGAAGTTGGCGAAGGCGAACACGATCGGCGTCGCGAAGAACAGCAGCATGATCGTGCCGTGCATGGTGAACAGCTGGTTGAACTGCTCGGGCGACAGGATCTGCATGCCGGGCCGGGCCAGTTCGGAGCGCATCAGCAGCGCCAGGAACCCGCCGATCACGTAGTACCCGAGCGACGTGAACAGGTACATGATCCCGATCTGTTTCGCGTCGGTCGTGCGGAGGAGCCGGGTCAGAGCCGAACCCTTGACCTGCCGCCGGACCGGGTACGGCCGGGTGGCTACCGGGCGCGGGGCGACTGTGGTCATGCGAGCTCCTCGGATGTCGCGTGGCGGAAACCACCTTTCGTTATATGCGTGCGACCGGCCGAACCGCTGGATTTCCCGGCAAACCGGGCGGAACACAAATCGTCAACCGGCCTCGGGTCTGACCGATAGGACCGGCCATGCGCACCTGGATGCATCGTGTCCCCGTCGCGCACCTCGCGCTCGGCGCCCTCTACGCCGTCATGCTGGTGCTCGCGGCGGCTTCGTCGCGCACCGGCGGCCTGCGCACGGTCGACGTGGCCGAGATCGCCCGCGCGCTGTTCGGCCTGATCGGCCTGGCCGCGGCGGTCTGGGCGGCCGGCAGCCGAGATCTCGCTCCCCGCGCCCACCGCGCCTGGCTGGCGGTGGCCGTGAGCTTCGCGGTGCTGGTGGTGTCGCCCGCGCTGCGGGTCGGCCTGAAGGCGGTCGGCATCGTCGGCGCCGACGACGTGACGCATGTGACCTTCGTGCTCAGCCTGCTCGTCGCGCTGCAGATGTTCCCCGTCGGGCGCACGAACCGCCGGGAACGGTGGAAAACCGCCATCGACGCTCTGACCGTGCTGGTCGGCGGCACGATGGTGCTCTGGTACACCTCGTTCGGCGCGTACGCCGAGCGCGACGTCCTGATCTCAGCCGGCCTTCTCCCGCTGGCCGACCTGGCGCTGCTGTTCAGCGTGGCCCGGGTGCTGCTGCGCGGCGCCGACGACTCGGCCCAGCGCCCGCTGCGCTGGCTGGCGGCCGGCGCGATGGTGCTGTTCGCGGGCGACGCCGTGCACGGTTACCTCGACGGGCACGACGGGCTTCAGCCGCACGCGCCGTGGCAGTTCCTCTGCTGGATCAGCGCCGACGTGCTG
Organism: Paractinoplanes globisporus DSM 43857; assembly: GCF_000379645.1. GTDB lineage: Bacteria > Actinomycetota > Actinomycetes > Mycobacteriales > Micromonosporaceae > Actinoplanes > Actinoplanes globisporus. The sequence goes on along the minus strand of NZ_KB903298.1, from coordinate 132,561 downwards.
CTGGCGGCCGGCGCCGTGCAGCAGTGCCTGCGCACCGCACGCCAAGCCCCCGGGTGGCGGCGGGGCGTTCCGGTCGCGCGCTTTCTCCCGTACGCGGCGGTGGCCGTGGCCCACGCACTGATGCTCGTCGCCGCCCTCGAGGAGGGCACGTTCTTCCCGTGGGGCGGCCTGGCCCTCGGCGGCGCCGCCCTGAGCGTGCTCGTGCTGTCCCGGCAGACCCTGGTGCAGCGGGAGAGCGACGAGCAGGCGGTCACCGACCACCTGACCGGCCTGGCCAACCGCAGCCGGTTCCGGGCCACCGACTCCCGCTCGCTGGCCCGGGCCGCCCGCACCGGCCGGCACAGCGCGGTCCTGGTGATCGACATGAACGGCTTCAAGGAGGTCAACGACACGCTCGGCCACAAGTCGGGCGACCTCGTGCTGGTCGAGTTCGCCGAGGTGCTGCGCCGCTGCGTGCCCTCGCCCGGGCTGCCGTGCCGGCTGGGTGGCGACGAGTTCGCGGTGGTCCTGCCCGACCTCGACCACCCCTCGCAGGCGTACGAGGTGGCCGGAAGGATCGCCGCCGAGATGGGCCCGGTCGTCGTCGACGGCAAGCTGATCGCGATGGCGGCGAGCATCGGCGTGGCCGTCTCGGCGCCGGGCGAGCTCACCCACGACGAGATCGTCCACCGCGCCGACCTGGCCATGTACCGCGCGAAGAAGTTCGCTCCGCAGACCCGATGGGCGACCTGGCAGGAGTCGTTCGAGCCGGTCGTCGAGCTGCACGCGGCCTGACTTTGCCGTTCCGGCAACGATGCTTGCCGTCCTGCGGGTGCGCGCGCATGGTCGTCGCATGACCAATGACGCGTACGAAGTGATCGTGATCGGTGGCGGAGCGGCCGGACTGAGCGGGGCGCTCATGCTCGCTCGCTCCCGCCGGTCGGTATTGGTGATCGACGCCGGGCAGCCGCGCAACGCTCCCGCCGACGGCGTGCACGGCCTGCTGGGCCGCGAGGGCATGTCCCCGCTCGAGCTGGTCGACCGCGGCCGCGAGGAGGTCCGCGGCTACGGCGGCGAGGTCGTGCGGGGCGAGGTCGTCCGGGCGAGCCGGGACGGCGACGAGTTCGCGGTCGAGCTGGCCGGCGGCGGTTACCTCCGGGCGAAGCGGCTGCTGGTCACCGCCGGCCTGGTCGACGAGCTGCCCGACGTGCCCGGCCTGCGCGAGCGCTGGGGGCGCGACGTCGTGCACTGCCCCTACTGCCACGGCTGGGAGGTCCGCGACCAGCCCATCGGCGTGCTCGGGAGCGGCCCGATGTCGGTGCACCAGGCACTGCTGTTCCGGCAGCTCAGCGACGATGTGATGTTCTTCGCCCACCGGCACCCCGAGCTCTCCGACGAGCAGGCCGAGCAGCTTGCGGCCCGCGGCATCACCGTCGTGACCGGCGAGGTCGAGCGGCTGGAGATCGCCGATGACCGTATCGCGGGCGTACGGCTCAAGGACGGTCCGGTGATCCCGCGCCGGGCGATCGCGGTCGCGACCCGCATGGTCGCCCGGGCCGGATTCCTGGCCGGGCTCGGCCTCAAGCCGGTCGAGCACCCCACCGGCACCGGCGAGCACATCCCGGCCGACCCGACCGGCCGCACCGAGGTCCCCGGGGTCTGGGTGGCCGGCAACGTCACCGACCTGTCCGCCCAGGTCGGCGCCGCGGCCGCGCAGGGCGCCATGGCCGGCGCCCAGATCAACCTCGACCTCGTGACCGAGGAGACCCGGCGGGCGGTCGAGGACCGCCACTAAGCGCGCAGGCCGTCCAGGCCCAGCACCCGGTTCAGCAGCCGCAGCCGGTAGACGAGGCTCAGCGCGGCGAACCACAGCGCGAGCATCACCCCGACGATGACGAAGAGCGGGCGCGAGGGACCGGCCAGCCCGAAGTACGTGTACAGGGCCGGGACGAACAGCACGGTCCCGAACGCGACGATCAGCCCGCCGACCAGGTAGGTGGGCCGACGATCCCCGACCGGCTCGGTCCACGCCGCGAAGAACCGGTTAGGCGGTGCGAGGAACAGGATGAGCAGGAACGACGCCAGGCAGAAGAACGTGGAGAGCCCGGTCTGCGCCCCGATCGTCGCCGCCGCCGCGGTGAAGTCGGTGTCGCTCCCGTACGTCAGGCCGGTGTAACGCTCGAATTCGCTGATCACCTCGGCCGGCGTCCGCCCGGAGCCGAACCCGATCGTGACCGCCTCGTAGAGGCCGGCGTAGATGGCCGTGCCGAACCCCGCCGTGAGCACCGCGGCCGGGATGACGAAGCCGCCGAGCCCGCCGAGCAGATTTCGATCGGGCGGGAGCGGTTTCGCCCACATGGTCAGAAAGAACGTGGGCACGCCGACGGTGAACAGCGTCAGTCCCACCTGCGTCGGCGAGTAGGGAAAGCCGAGCCCGAGCATCGTGACCGCCACGATGACCAGGCCCTGGGTGGCGACCCGGGCCAGGAAGACGTAGAGCGACATCCCGATCCCGTTGATGATCCGCCGGCCCTCCCGCTGGGCCGGCGGCAGCGCGGCGAACGAGTCCTCCACCAGCACGATGTCGGCGACGTCCCGGGTGACCGCGCTCCCGCTGCGCATCGCCACGCCGACTTGGGCGCCCTTGAGCGCGCGGGCGTCGTTCACCCCGTCGCCGATCATCGCGACGTAGTGGCTCTGCCGGCGCAGCGACCGGACGATCCGCTCCTTGTGCTCGGGCGCGACCCGGCCGAACACGGTGGTCCGGTGCACCACCCGGTCGAGCGCCGCGTCGTCGAGCCCGTCCAGCGACGCCCCGGCGACCGGTTCGCCGGCGTCGAGCCCGGCGCGGGCCGCGATGGCCGCCACCGTGCGCGGATCGTCCCCGGAGAGCACCTTCAGCGCCACGCCGTCGCCGCGCAGCCGGCCGATCGTCTCGTTCACTTCCGGTCGCAACTCGTCGGCAAGCGCCACGAGACCCACCGGTTCCAGCGCCGGCAGGGTGGGGCGTCCGGCGCCGTCGCGCAGTCGCGCTCCGTCCTCCATCGGCTTGGCCAGCAGCAGTACGCGGAGACCGCGCTCGGCATGCTTGGCGACCGTGTCGGCCGGGGCGGCCGGGGTGAGGTGCGCGGCGAGGGCGTCGGGCGCGCCCAGCACCCACGTGCCCTCCTCGGCGACCACGCCCGACCAGCGCAGCGAGGACATGAACGGCACCTCGTCGCGTACCCGGAAGGCCCGGCCCGGCAGCTCGAGCGCCAGTGCCTGCGACGTCAGGTTGGGGGTGGCCGCGCTGCGGGCCAGCGAGCCGAGCGCGTGCTCAAGCTCCGAGCGGTTGTGCGCGCCGATCGGATGGACCTCGTCGACCGTGAGGCGGCCGGTGGTGAGCGTTCCCGTCTTGTCCGTGCAGACCACGTCCACGTTGCTGACGGACTCGACCGCGTTGACCTGTTGCACCAGCGCGCCGGACCGGGCGATCGCGGCGGCGCCCGCGGTGTAGGCGACCGCGATCAGGAAGAACAGCCCGTACGGCACGAGACCGGACAGCACGGCCGTCATCTGCACGACCCGCAACAGGCTGAAGCCCTCGATCGCGGCCTGACCGAGGATGGCGCCGCTCATCAACGCGGTCAGCGCCATCACCAGGCGTACCAGGAACTCCACGCGCCTCTGCAGCGGTGTCTTGTCGGTGGTCACCCGCCGCGCCTCCGCCGTGAGGCGGCCGGCGTAGCTGCCGGCCCCGACGTCCCGCGCGACCATCAGCCCCTCACCGGCCACACACAGGCTGCCCGACCGCAGGTCGTCCCCAGCGCCCTTGGCGACCGGGTCGGACTCGCCGGTCAGCAGCGACTCGTCGGCCTCGACGCGACCGCCGTCGAGCAGCGGTCCGTCCACCACGATCTGATCGCCGGCGCGCACCCGCAGCACGTCGCCGCGCACCACCGCGTCGGGCGCGATCTCGGTCTCCCGGCCGTCGCGGAGAACCGTCACCGGGTGCCGTTCCAGCAGCTGGAGGCGGTCGAGCTTGCGCTTGGCCCGAATCTCCTGCGCGGCGCTGATCACCGCGTTGATCAGGCCGAGCCCGACGCTGATCAGCGCGTCGCTGTACCGGCTCATCGCCAGCAGCACGGCGCCGATCACGAACAGGATGATGTTGAAGAACGAGAAGACGTTGGTGCGCAGGATGTCGGTGTAGCCGCGGCACCCGCCCTTGACCGGCGCGTTCGTCTCCCCACGGCGGCGGCGCTCGGCAACCTCGGCGGTGGTAAGCCCCGGCGCCCCCAACACGCCCTCACGTTAACTCCCCGTTGAGCGGCTTTTCGGGTATTTCCGCCGACCGCGGCCGGGGCACCTCCTGGTCGGGGTGGGTCGGCACCGGACGCGGAGCGGGTTGCGGAGGTCGGGCAAGATCAACGGACGTGCGAATGATCCGGATCCTGCCGTTGGCGGCCGTCCTCGTGATGGCGGCCTGCACCTCGGCACCCTCGCCCGACCCCGCCCCGACCACCGCGCCGCCGTCCGCCTCCGCGGCGCCCGCGACCTGCCCGGCCTCCGGTGTGCTGATCACCGCCGATCGGGGCGACGCCGCGGCCGGCTACCGCGAGATGACCCTGAAGCTGACCAACTGCGGGAGCACCGCCTTCGAGCTGCAGGGACGTCCCGACATCGTCGTCCTTGACGAGAACCGGCAGCCGCAGAAGATCACCGTCGGGGCGAGCATCCACTACACCGCCGACCCGCGCCGCATGACGGTCAAGCCGGGCACGGGCGCGATGGCCGTGCTGTCCTGGCACAACACCGTCACCACCGGCACCACGGTGACCGGTGCTTTCCTTTCCGTCGCCGCGGTCAAGGGCGCGCCCCGCCAGATCGTGACCCTGCCCGCCCCGATGGACCTCGGCACCACCGGCCGCCTCGACACCAGCGCCTGGCTCTGACCACCGCCCCCGCCCCGGGTCAGACGCGACGGGCCAGGACCCAGGCCCAGGATCATGATGAAGTCGAGCACCCCGCCATGCGCCTCGATCGCCGCGACCGTGGTTGCTCACCTCGGCCACCCGCCGGCCCGCCCCGGCACGAACGAACGTCACCTCTCCGGCGGCGAGAACATCCCTCGACAGGCCGGCGCGACCGAAACCCGGCGCGGTTTGCGACTTCGACGGAGGTCAGCAGTTCGTCCGTGCCTGAGTCCGGCCGGAAACGATTGCGTGATCTTTCAGACACGGCCCCGATACGGTCGGCCCCAAGAGTGGTGATCATGGCTGCGACACCCCCTACAGACGCCGAGCTCAACACCATGATCCGTGCTCGTCTCGCGTCCCTCGGCATTGATCTCGATCAGCTGCCGGCCGGGACCACGGCCGACCCCGTGACCGGGTCACCCGGGCGGGACTCGGTCCTTGCGTCGCTGCGCTCGTTCGTGCGCGGCAGCGTCGCCACCCTCGCCTCCTTCCAGATGCCCGCCCCCGCCGGCAGCGACCCGGCGCACGCCGCCGCTCTCTCCCAGCAGCCGGCACCGATGCTCTACCCCTCGATCAGCACCGCGTGGCGCCGATGAGCCGGCCCGCCGAGGTCTCGGCCGCCGAGCCGGACCGCGCCACCTCCGCGTTCAACCGGCGGCTCTTCCTGGCCCGGACCGCGACGATAACCGCCGCGGTGGCGGCCGGGGCGGCGGCCGCGCCCGTCGCCGCCTCCGCCTGGTCCGGCCGGACGCCGAAGTTCAACGATGCCGCCTACGCCAAGCCGCGCCCCGAGGCGCTTGCCGACCCGACCGAGCTGACCGTCGCCGAGGCCGCCTGGATGATCCGGTACGGCAAGCTCAAACCGGCCGATCTGGTCGAGGCACACCTGTCCCGGATCAGCGCCTACGACGCGGTCTACCAGGCGTTCAACACGGTGCTGGCGGACCAGGCCCGGGCCGCCGCGAAAGCCGCCGGCAGGCGGACGCCGAGCACCCCGCTGCACGGCATCCCGCTCGCCATCAAGGACAACTACTGGACGCAGGGGGTGCGGACGACCGCCAACTCGTACCTGTTCCAGGACTTCGTCCCGCCCTACGACGCCACCGCGGTCGCCCGTCTCAAGAAAGCCGGCGCGATCGTGCTCGGCAAGACCCAGATGGGCCCGCTCGCCACCACCCGGGCGACCACTCCGGACGGCCGGATCACGACGGTCAACGCGTGGACGCCCGGCAACCCGGCCACTGACCCGGGTGGATCGTCCACCGGCACGGCCACCTCGGTCGCCGGCCGGATGGCGACCTCCGGAACCGGCACCCAGACCGGCGGTTCGATCACGGCGCCGTCGAACGCCCAGAACCTGACCGGGCTGAAGCCGACGATGGGCCGGGTGTCGCTCGCCGGGATCATCCCGCTCAGCTACACCCGTGACCATCCCGGCACGCTGGCCCGGGACGCCCGGGACGCGGCGATCATGATGACCGCGATGGCGGGCGAGGACCCGGCGGACCCGCGGACGCAGGGACTGCCCGAGGTGCCCGACCTGATCGGCGCGGCCACGCCGGTCGTGTCCCGGGGCCGGTGCCGGGTCCGCACCAAGGTCCGGGTCGGGGTCCTCCCGGGCTACGCCGCCGACCCGGCACGCCAGGCGTTCCTCGACGCCCTGGACAAGATCGACGGCATCTCGCTCGCCGACGTGCCGTTCCCGGACCAGTGGGACCTGCTGACCGGGACCGAGTTCAACAACGTGCGACTGCCGGAGCGCAGCGAGCCGTTCATGCCGTATCTGCGATCGGACCTGCGCGGCTTCGGCGTCTCGGTGACCGGCTGGCTGCAGGGCGCGCTGCTCGGCGCCGGCGAGTTCATCACCGGTCAGCGGGCCAAGCTGCTGCTGCTGGAGCGGGTGCTCGAGCAGGTCTTCGCCAAGTGCGACGTGGTGGTGCAGACCAGCCCGGTGCCGTTCGACATCCTCGGGCTGCCGGAAATCGGCTTTCCGATCGGCTTTACGGCGGCCGGGGTACCGATCGGGACGATCCTCGGCGGCCCGCCGTACGAGGAGGACCGGCTGCTGTCCGTGGTCGGCGCCTACCAGGCGGTCACCGACTGGCATCACCGGCGGCCGGCCGATCCGGTCGCGCCGGCGGCGTCGGCCCGATCGCTCACGGCGGCGGGCGACCGTGGCCGGTTGACCGCCGAGGACGTGGCCGACCAGATGCAGTAATCCCGCGCCCTACGCCGGCGGCTCGATGTCGTCGTAGACCCGCACCGCCGCCAACAGGCCGGTCTCGTCACGCTCGTGGACGATGAGACCGGCCTGCTGGCGTTTCCCGGCGCCCCAGCGGAACAGAGTTTGCGGCGCGGCACTACGCGAGCGGGATGAACACCAACCGGAACGCGGACACGGTGCCTGACGAGGAGCCGACAATCGACTCACGACCGCGCAGCGCTGCAGCGCCACGCCAGCGCCGGTTGGCCTAGGCCTTGGAGTCGGGCGACTTACGCAGCCACAGATAGGCGCCGGCCAGAGCGCACACCACTCCGAGGAGGACGATGGCTGTCTCGATGACGCCAGGGATGTCGTCCAGGAACGGGAAGGCGCGGGAAGCGGCCAGCGCGAGGAAGGCGGCCAGAATCAGGACTACGGCAACCAAACGCTGCGGATTCACAAATACCATTGGATCATGCCGAGTCGAGCAGCCCCTCGGCCAAGCACTGCCTGACGTACCAACCAGGACAGTGGCCGGGCCACCAAAAGGCCGGATGCGGTCTTCGCGCCGGCTCCGGGCAGCGATCCAGGGTCTGAGCACAAGGACCGACCATCGGATGTGACGCCCCGGCCACTCGTCGACGCACACGATCTGCGGCGAATGAATGCGCGCGGCCAGCGGTCACTTGCAGTGGGCCGGAACACCGATGAAACGGCTGGTGTGCAAGTCTGCATCGGTGCCCTGGAAAGCCACAACCCCAGCGCGTCCTCTGTCGCGACCAGTCACCCTCGTTGCCGTCGACCGATCGCATCGCGCGGTGCTCAGCAATCTCGGACAGCTGTACCGTCATGACCTTTCGGAAGCCTACGGCCACCTGCCCAACGACGACGGTACCTTCAACGACCGGCAGATGGACCGGTTCCTCGCCGGCGTCGACCCGCAGCACCACACCTGGCTCATCACCGTGGCCGGGAAGACCGCCGGCTTCGTGATGACGCTCCCCGCCAAGGACGGCGGTAACTCCATCTCAGGATTCTTCGTTGTTCGCGCGTTGCGTCGTACCGGGGTCGGCCGCGAGGCCGCACTGCAGGCCATCGCGATGTTCCCAGGCCGATGGAGCATCGCCTTCCAGCGGTACAACCCGGGCGTCGAGAGCTTTTGGTCCCGCGTGGCGACCGACGTTGTCGGCGACCGGTGGAACATGCACGACGGCCCTGTACCGGAGAACCGGCCGCCGGACACCTGGATCACATTCACCACGGCGCCCGACGGGTCGTTCTCGAAACGCTGACCCAGGCATGACGTGCCCGGTCGGCGGCAGATCCGGGCGTTTCTTGTGGCCGCGATTCACGCGTGGTCATGCACGGGCGACGATCGCGCACAGAGACGACGAACACCTGCTGCTGGCCGGTCAGCACGGCATACCCAGAACGTCGCGGACCAGGTACAGGCCGGCGCGACCGCACCAGCGGCAAGCGGACGTCGAGGAGGCTGCCCCTGGAGTTGACTCTCGTCGTCCTGACCAGCTTCCACGCCGGGCTGCCACGGGGCGATTCATACGCTGCGGCGTGGCGATCGGTGCCCGGCACCATCCACTCGCACACACGAGTATCGCCATGCGTAGGAAGACTGCCCTGTCATCGGCTACTTGCACCGGATCACGGCTTGACCGACCGGGTCGGCCAGTGGCCGGCCCACGTTCAATGGCGCCCGCCTCGGGTCAGGCTCGGCGGGCCAGGACCAGGTCGGTGACCATGATGAAGTCGAGCACCCCGCCGTGCGCCTCGATCGCCGCGACCGTGTCGGCGACCACCGCGCCGGCCGTCCCCGGATCGAGCATCCGGTAGAGCGAGAACGACAGCAGGAACGCCGGATAGTCGGCCGCCGACACCGATCGCGCCGAGTGGTACCGCAGCACCGTGACCTCGGGAAAACGCTCCTCGTCGAGCCCCAGCTCCGCCCGGTCCTCGGCGGCGTCGCGGTCCGGAAGGCCGGTGGCCAGCGGTCGATGCGGAGTGTGGTCGTCCAGCCCGTGCCGGCGGTCCACCTCGCGGAGGGCGGCATGCAGCACCGGGTCGGCCACGGTGCTCATGTTCCAGAACGGCGCGAGCACCCCGCCCGAGGCGAGCGCCGCCCAGGCCAGGTCGGTGCGCCGGTCGTTGTCCACCCAATGCCAGGCCTGCCCGCTGAACAGCAGCCCGTAACCCCGTTCCGGCGCCCACGTCTCGAACTTCGAGGCGACGATCCGGGCGCCGGGCAGCTTGCGCCGCAGCACACCGGCCATCCGCGGGTCGGGCTCGACGCAGGTCAGGTCGGCCACCCGCGGCGCGAACGCCATAGTCGCCTTGCCCGTGCCCGCGCCGACCTCGAGCACCGGCCCCGGCCCCGCAGCCGCCAGCACGTCCTCGACCAGTTGCGGCGGGTATCCCGGCCGCAGCCGGTCGTAGTCGTCCGCCACCTCGCCGAACACCAGACGCCGTTCTCGCATCACCATCCCGACAACCTAGACGTAGGGCGGGTTTTGTCAGACGGCTCGGCTACCCTGCCGTGTCATGAGTTCGTGGTGTCCGAGCCGGCCATGACGCCGCTGCGCTTCGTCCGGGGTGACGCGACCAGTCCGCAGGCCAAGGGGCCCAAGGTGATCGCCCACGTCTGCAACGACCTGGGCGGGTGGGGCAAGGGGTTCGTGCTGGCCATCTCCCGGCGGTGGCCCGAGCCCGAGCAGGCGTACCGGGAATGGCACCGCCACCGCGCGGCCAACGACTTCGGGCTCGGCGCCACCCAGCTGGTGCAGGTGCGGCCCGACATCTGGGTGGCCAACATGGTCGGTCAGCACGGCATGCGCCGGGGCAGCGCCGGCCCCCCGATCCGGTACGACGCGGTCGCCCGTTGCCTGGCCACGCTCGCCGACGACGCCGCACACCTCGGCGCCTCCGTCCACATGCCACGGATCGGGTGTGGGCTGGCCGGCGGCCGCTGGGAAAGCATCGAGCCGTTGCTCCTCGCGACGCTCTGCACCAGCGACATCCCCACGACGGTCTACGACTTCGACTGAGATCAGGGGGTGTGGTCGACGAGCGTCTGGGTGCCGAGGACGATCGCGAGGGCGAGCCGTTCGGCGTCCTCGGTGCCGGGCTCCGCGCTGTAGACGGTGATGCGCAGGTCGTCGAAGGCGACGATCAGCGTGTCGCAGTCGAGCGTCATCCGGCCGACGACGGGGTGGTCGACGACCTTCCGCTTCGACGGGTCGGGCAGCGGCGGCGGATCCTCGGAATCCCACAGCTCGGCGAAGCGGGGGCTGGCGTCGGCAAGGTCCTTGACGAGCCGCCGGAGCCCGCGGTCGGCCGGGTACCGGGACGCGGTCAGCCGCAGGTCGGCGACCAGCCGCGCCTCGTGCTCGGCCTGCTCCCGCGGGGTGTGCACGACGCGGCCGCCGGGCCACAGCAGGTTGCGCCAGACGGCGTTGCGCTCGAGCCCGCGCCACGTCGTCGTGTCGCCCATGAGCGCGTCGTACGGGGCGTTGGCGAGCACCAGCGTCCACGTCGCGTCGTACACCACGACCGGATTGTTGGACAGGCGGTCGAGCAGGCGCTGCACGCTCGGCGTGACCCGGGACGGGACGACGTCGAGGCCGGGCGCGGCGTGGCCGGCCAGCCGGTAGAGCAGGTCGCGCTCGCTGTCGGACAGCCGCAGGGCCCGCGCGAGCGCCTCCACCACCTGCGCCGAAGGCGTGGTCGCCCGGCCCTGCTCCAGCCGGGTGAGGTAGTCGGCCGAGATGCCGGCGAGCCCGGCCAGCTCCTCCCGGCGCAGCCCGCTCGCCCGGCGGCGCCTGCCGACCGGCACGCCGACGCTCTCGGGCGCGACGCGATCGCGCCAGCGGCGCACCACCCGGCCGAACTCCCACGACTCCACGCGTCCAGTCTGCGCGGCGGCCGCCGCGTTGTCCTGGCCCTGGCAGTCCTACGAAAACGGCACGACTGCCTGTCGTCCCGGCGCAGGCCCACGCTCGGAGCATGACAACCACCGCACCCGGAACCGTCCTGATCACCGGCCCGACCCGCGGCCTGGGCCGCGCCGCCACCCTCGCGATGGCCCGCCGCCCGAAGAACGAGCGGCCCGACCTGTTGCTGGTGGGCCGGGCCGGGCCGGCGCTCACCGACGTCGCCGGCGAGGCCCGTGCGCTGGGCGCCACCGTCCACGAGATCGGCTGCGACCTGGCCCGGCTCGCCGACGTGCGGGCCGCCGCGGCCACCGTGCGGGAACTGCTCGGCGCGGGCGCCGTGCGTCCCCTGCGCGCGCTGGTGGCGAACGCCGGCGCCATGTCGGCCGACACCCGGCTCGCGTCCGCCGACGGCTACGAGATGACGTTCGCCGTGAACTACCTGGCGCACGCCCAGCTGATCGGCGACCTGCTCGGCTCGCTCGCCACGCCGGCCCGCATCGTGCTGCTCGGCTCGAACACCTACCACGCCAACTTCTGGCGGCGGCTGCTCGGCGTGCCCGGGGCCGACTGGCGCGACCCGATCGACATCGCCCGGCCCGCGACCGGCGAGCGGAGCCCGGGCATGAAGGCCTCCGGCCTCGCCTACTCCAACGCCAAGCTCGCGATCCTCTACTACGCGCACGAGCTGCAGCGGCACGCCGGGCCTGACATCGCCGTCACGGTGTTCGAACCCGGTTGGATGCCCGGCACCACCCTCAGCCGGGACGCGCCCGCGGCGATGCAGGCGTTCGGTCGCGGCCTGTCCCGCCTGCCCGGGATCTCGACGGCGGAACGCTCCGGCCCGTTGCTGGCCTCGGTCGCGCTCGACGACAAATGGTCAGGCCTGCGCGATGGCGCATTCGTTCTGAAGGACAAACCGATCGACGTACGACCGATCGCGCTCGATCGTGATCGGGAGCGCCGCCTCTGGGCGGCGACCGCCGAGCTTCTCGCCCCATGATCGGGACCTCTGGCCCTGCCCGTCGCCCCCGCCACCGGCCAGGCTGGAGGTGAAGGAGGCGGCAGCATGGGCACAACGCGGCAAGAGGCCTGGCGCGGATTCCGGGGCACGGCCTGGCGGGACACGATCGATGTCGGCGGCTTCATCCGGGACAACGTCGAGCCCTACACGGGAGGGCCGGAGTTCCTCGCCGGCCCGACATCCCGCACCGAGCGGATCTGGGCGCATCTCTCGCGGATGTTCGTGGCCGAGCGGCAGCGCGGGATCTACGACGTCGACGCGCACACGCCCTCGACGATCACCTCGCACGCGCCGGGCTGGATCGACCGCGACCACGAGCTGATCGTCGGCCTGCAGACCAGCGCGCCACTCCGGCGGGCGATCATGCCGGCGGGCGGGTTGCGGATGGTGCAGGCGGGCCTGGCCGCGTACGGGTACAGCCTCGACTCGATGGTCCGGACGATCTTCAGCCAGTACCGCAAGACGCACAACGACGGCGTGTTCGACGCCTACCCCGAGCCGGTGCTGGCCGCGCGCCGGTCGCACCTCATCACCGGGCTGCCGGACGCGTACGGCCGGGGCCGGATCATCGGCGACTACCGGCGGGTGGCCCTCTACGGAGTGGACCGTCTCCTCGAGGAGCGCAAGGAGCACAAGACCGCTCTCGACCGGAACCGGTCGGACGAGAACACGGTGCGCGATCGGGAGGAGCTGGCCGAGCAGATCCGGGCGCTCGAGGACCTGCGGTTCATGGCCGATCGGTACGGCTACGACATCTCCGGGCCGGCCACGACCGGTCGCGAGGCGATCCAATGGCTGTACTTCGCCTACCTCGGGGCGACCAAGGAGCAGAACGGCGCCGCCATGTCGCTGGGGCGTACCTCCTCGTTCGTCGATGTCTTTCTCCGACGCGACATCGAGGAGGGGACGCTCACCGAGGAGCAGGCCCAGGAGCTGATCGACGACTTCGTCATCAAACTTCGGATCATCCGCTTCCTGCGGACGCCGGAGTACGACGAGCTGTTCTCCGGCGACCCGACGTGGGTGACCGAGTCGCTGGGCGGGCTCGGCGACGACGGGCGGCCGCTGGTCACCCGGACGAGCTTCCGCTACCTGCAGACGCTGTACAACCTGGGGCCGGCGCCGGAGCCGAACCTGACCGTGCTGTGGTCGCCACGGCTGCCGGACGGTTTCAAGCGCTTCTGCGCCCAGGTCAGCCTCGACACCAGCGCCATTCAGTACGAGAACGACGACCTGATCCGGCCGGCGCTGAGCGACGACAGCGCGATCGCGTGCTGCGTCTCGGCCATGCGGGTCGGCAAGGACATGCAGTTCTTCGGGGCGCGGGCAAACCTCGCCAAGGCGCTGCTGTACGCGATCAACGGCGGCCGGGACGAGGTCTCGGGCGCTCAGGTCACCCCGCCTTTCCCGGAGATCCCGGACGACGTGCTCGACTACGACAGCGTTCTGAGCGCGTACGACCGCATGCTCGACTGGCTGGCCGAGACGTACCTCGACGCGCTCAACGTCATTCACTACATGCACGACAAGTACGCGTACGAGCGGCTCGAGATGGCCCTGCACGACCACCCCGTGCACCGCTTCATGGCCACCGGCGTGGCCGGCCTCTCGGTCGCGGTCGACAGCCTTTCGGCGATCAGGTACGCGCAGGTCAAGGCACTCCGCGACAAGACCGGTCTGGTGGTGGACTACCAGGTCGACGGCGATTTCCCGACCTTCGGCAACAACGACGACCGGGCCGATGCGATCGCGGTCGACCTGATCGAGCGGTTCATGGCCAAGGTCCGCCGGCAGCGTACGTACCGCGGCGCGGAGCCGACCCTGTCGGTGCTGACGATCACGTCGAACGTCGTCTACGGCAAGCACACCGGCAACACCCCCGACGGGCGGCGGGCCGGCGAGCCGTTCGCCCCCGGTGCCAACCCGATGAACGGCCGGGACCGGCACGGCCTGGTCGCGGCGGCCCTGTCGGTGGCGAAGCTGCCGTACCGCTGCGCCCGCGACGGCATCTCGCTCACCGCCACCGTCACGCCGGCCGGGCTCGGGCACACCCGCGGGGAGCGGATCGCCAACCTGGCCGGGGTGCTCGACGGCTACACCGACGCCGGCGGCTTCCACCTCAACGTCAACGTTCTCGACCGGGCCACCCTCGAGGACGCGATGGCGCACCCCGAGCGCTACCCGCAGCTCACGATCCGGGTCTCCGGGTACGCCGTGAACTTCGTGAAGCTCACGGCCGAGCAGCAGCGCGACGTCATCTCCCGCACGTTCCACCAAGCGCTGTGAACGCGATCGGAAGTGTCCACTCCTGGGATGTCTCGACCGGGGTGGACGGGCCGGGGACGCGGTTCGTCGCGTTCCTGGCCGGGTGCCCGCTGCGCTGCCAGTACTGCCACTCCCCCGACACCTGGTTCCGGCGCAACGGGCGGCCGACCTCAGCCGACGATCTCGTGACCGAGATCCGGCGCTACGAGCGCTTCCTCAAGGTGGCCGGCGGCGGCGTCACGCTCAGTGGTGGGGAGCCGTTACTACAACCCCATTTCGCGCGTACGGTGCTGGAGCGCTGCCACGAGATGAGGTTGCACACCGCGCTGGACACGAGCGGGTTCCTCGGCGACCGCGCGGACGACGCCCTCCTCGACGCCGTCGATCTGGTGCTCCTGGATGTCAAGTCCGGCGACCCGCGGACGTACCGCAAAGTCACCCGCACCGGAACGCTCAGCCCGACCATCCGCTTCGCGCATCGGCTCGCGGAGCGAGGCATGCCGATCTGGATCCGCTTCGTCCTGGTCCCCGGCCTGACCGACGCCGAACCGAACGTGGCAGCGGTCGCGTCGATAGCCGCCGAGTTGCCGACTGTCGAGCGGGTCGAGGTGCTGCCGTTCCACCGCCTGGGCGTCCCGAAGTACGACGCACTGGGCCTGCCGTTCCCGCTCGCCGCGACACCGCCACCCGGCCCGGCGCTGGTGGAACGCGTCCGCCGCCAGTTCCGCGAGCGCGGACTCACGGTCACGACCGCCTGAGCCAGGGTCAGGTCGCCTGAGCCGGCCAGCGCTCGTGGGCCTCGGTGAGCCGGCGCCAGAGGTCGCGGCGCTCGGCCGGGGTCACGTCGTCGAGGGTCAGGCCGAAGACGTCGGCCAGGGCGGCGAACCAGTCGGGCTCGCGGTCCAGGACCGTCGTGGTTCCGGTGTCGCCGAGGCGGGTCAGCGTCAGGCCGCGCAGGATGTCGCAGCCGGTGGCGTCCCGGCGGATCACGGCCAGGGCGCGGACGAAGCCCGACTCGGGGTCGTTCGAGAGGAAGGCGTGCATCCCCTCGAAGGCCGACATCCCGGTTTCCTCGCCGCGGAAGTCCATGCCCAGGAACGAGCCGCGCGGGTCGTGGTCGAAGCGCCAGCCGTCCGGCTCGGCCTCGGACGGGCGCAACGCGTACGAGAAAGGGCCCTGCCGGAATTCGCCCGGCCGGAGTGGCAACGGCTCGTGCAGGCCGTCGCCCATGCCGAGGTCGACCAGCCACTCCCCCTCGGGAGCGCCGTCGCCGGGCAGACCCGAGACGGTGAGGACCAGATGGTTCCCGGTCGCCCCGGCCGGCCGCGCCGCGTTGTTCTGCACGCCGCCGAAGTGCCGCGTGACCCGGTAGCCGAGCGCCGTCAGCAGCGCCGAGAACGCGCCGTTCAGATGGAAGCAGTAACCGCCCCGACCGCTCAGGATCCGCCGCGTCGATTCGGCCGGCTCGACGGTCGTCGGCCGGCCGAGCCAGATCTCCAGGCACTCGTACGGGACCAGCTCGGCGTGCGCACGATGCAGGGCGCGCAGCCCCGCCACGCTCGGCCGCTCCCCCGCGAGATGCGGCAGCCGCAGCCGCCGGAGGTACCCGGTCGTGTCGAGCGAGTCGGTCATCGAACCATCATGCTCGCGAGTGATCAGACCGTATGCAGGACTAACCTGAGGACGCCGATCGAACGGGCGGTGACGAACGATGAGCGACGTGCTGGTGACGGCCGTGGCGCCGCGCCCCACGGCCGTCGTGCCGGCGGTGACCACGTGGGCGGCGTTCCCCCGCGTCTGGAAGGGCCTGCTCGACCAGGTCTGGGACGAGCTGCGCGCGGCCGGGATCACCCGCGGCTGCCCCAACGTCATGCTCTACCTCGACGACGTCCCGCACGTCGAGGTCGGCGTGCTCTTCTCGCAGCCCGTCCCGCTCGCCGAACCGGTCGTGCTGTCCGAGCTGCCCGGCGGCCGGGTGGCCATGACCGTGCACCGCGGCCCCTACGCGACACTGGGCGAGGCGCACGACGCCGTCCAGAGCTGGTGCGTCGCCCACGGGCTGCCCCTCGCCGGGCCGCGCTGGGAGATCTACGGCTCGCACCGCGACGATCCGGCCGAGCTCGAGACGACGGTGTATTACCTGCTGACCGGCCCGAGAGAATAGTTGCGCGGTCAAGCGTGTTGTGACCGGTCATGACAACTGTGGGATTCATCGGTAGCGGTTCGATCGGCAGCACGGTGGCCCGGCTCGCGGTCGCCGCCGGCTACGACGTGGTGCTGAGCAACTCGCGCGGCCCGGAGACGCTGGCCGGACTCGCCGGGGAGCTCGGGCCGCACGCCCGGGCCGCGACGCCGGCCGAGGCCGCGGAGGCCGACCTCGTGGTGGTGAGCGTGCCCTTCCACGCGCACACCCAGCTGCCCGTGGCGAAGCTGGCCGGCAAGGTCGTGCTCGACACGAACAACTACTACGCCGCGCGCGACGGCCACTTCCCCGAGCTCGACGAGGGCCTGCTCACCAGCGCGGAGCTGGAGCAGCGGCACCTCGGCACCGCGCGGGTGGTCAAGGTCTTCAACAACATCTACTTCCGGCACCTGAGCTCGCTCGCCCGCCCGCACGGTGCCGACGACCGCACCGCGCTCACCATCGCCGGCGACGACGCCGAGGCCAAGCGCACCGCGACCGAGTTCCTCGACGCGATCGGCTACGACACGGTCGACGTCGGCCCGCTCGCCGAGGGCTGGCGGTTCGAGCCCGGCCAGCCCGCCTACGGCCCGCCCTACGGCACCTACGAGGACCCGGCCGGCACCCCGGCGAGCGCCGGCAAGGTGCGAGCCGCGGTGGCCGACGCCAGGCGCTGAGGCAGCGGACGCGCGTCCACCAAATCGACCGCGAGGTCAGATCCGCATACGGTGAACGGAACACCGAAAGCGGAGGCCGGATCGGATGAACTCGCGGCGGGGTGAGCCGACCAACCGCCAGGCATGGCCGGAGCGCGGCCCGCTGCGCGACTGGCTGTCGTACTGCGACCGCATCCGCGAGGACAACGGCCTGCCCGGCCTCGGGGACCTCGCCCAGCGGATGGGCCTCCCCTCGGCCACCCGGGTGAGCGACCTGCTGCGCGGCCTTTCGACGCCTTCCGACGTACGGCAGGCTCGTGAATTGCTCGAAGCGCTGGGGGCGGTCGGCGGTGAGGTCGACCGGGGTCTGGGCCTGTTCGAGCGGGCGATCGCCGAACCCGGGCGGGCCGCGAGCCGTCCGGGCTGGTGGCTCCGGTCCGGCTACGTCGAGCAGGTCGCCGACATCGCCCCGCCGCAGCTGCTGGACCGCGACGCCGAGCTGGACGAGCTGGCCGCCTGGTGCGCGGGCGGCGACGACGCGTACGTCTGGTGGCAGGCCGGCCCCCGCGCGGGCAAGTCCGCGCTGATGGCCTGGCTGGTCCTGCACCCGCCACCGGAGACGTGGGTGATCTCGTTCTTCGTCACCGCGCGGCTGGCGGGCCAGGCCGACAGCGCCGCGTTCACCGACGCCCTGCTCGACCAGCTGGCGGCGATCACCGGTCAGCAGGTCCCGCCGCTCACCTCGGTCGCGGCCCGGGACCGGCTCCGCCGCCAGCTTCTCGACGAGGCCGTGGCGCGGGCCGGGGCGGAGGGCAAGCGGCTGGTGCTGGTCGTCGACGGCCTGGACGAGGACACCGGCTCGGGCTCGGCCAGCATCGCCGCGAGCCTGCCCGGGCGGGCCTCGGACGGGTTACGGGTGATCGTGTGCGGCCGGCCCGGCCCGCAGCTGCCCGCCGACGTGGACCCCGACCACCCGATCGCCAGCTGCGTGATCCGCCGGCTGGACGTCTCGCCGCACGCGACCCGGCGCACCGCGGACGCCCAGCGCGAGCTCGACGAGGTCCTGACCACCGACAAGCACCGGCAGCTGGGCCTCGGCTACCAGGTTCTCGGGCTGGTCGCCGCCTGCGGCGGTGGCCTCGACCGCCGCGACCTGCACCAGCTCACCGGCCGTCCCGCCGAGGAGATCGACCACCTGTTGAGCGGCGTCTTCGGGCGCACGATCGCCGGTCGCGCCGATCCGCAGGCGCCCGACCGCGTGTTCCTGTTCACCCACGAGACGCTGCGCCTGGAGACCATCGAGAAGCTCGGCCCGGCGACCCTGGCCGGCTTCGCCGAGCGTCTGCACGGCTGGGCCGCCAGCTACCAGAGTCGCGGGTGGCCCGCCGACACCCCGGCCTACCTGCTGCGCGGCTATCCCCGCATGCTCGCCGAGGCCGGCGACCTCGACCGGCTGGTGACGCTCGCGACCGACCCCGCCCGTCACCACCGCATGCTGAACACCACCGGTGGTGACGCCGCCGCCCTGGCCGACATCGCCACCGCGCAGTCGATGATCGGCGGCCGGCGGTCGCCGGATCTGCTCGCCGCGCTCCGCCTGGCCTGGTACCGCGACCGGCTCGCGGACCGCAACACCCACCTGCCCACCCGGCTGCCCGCGGTCTGGGTCGCCCTCGGCCAGCCCGTCCGGGCCGAGCAGGTCGCCCGCTCCATCACCGACCCGGAGAGGCAGACCGAGGCGCTGGCCGGACTGGCCGGCGCCCTCGCCACGGCCGTCCGGTACGAGCAGGCCGAACAGGTCGCCCGCTCGATCACCGACCCGGACCGGCGGGAAGACGCGCTGGCCGGCGTGGCCGGGTCTCTGTCGGAGGCGGGCCGTTACACGGAGGCCGAGCAGGTGGCCCGGCTCATCACCTACCCGGACCGGAACGCGGAGGTGCTGGCCGGGCTGGCCCGGGCGCTGGCCGCGGCCGGTCAGCTCGAGCAGGCCGAGCAGGTCGCGGTCGCCGCCGAGCAGGCCACCCGCCTCATCGGCGACCAGGACCGCCAGGCGAAGGTGTCGGTCGGAGTCGCGGGGGCGCTGGCCGCGGCCGGTCGGGCCGACCGGGGCGAGCAGCTCGCGCGCTCGATCTCGCTGTCGCAGCAGCAGGCGGCGGCGCTGGCCGGCGTGGCCGAGGCACTGACCGCTGCCGGCCGTTACGAGGAGGCCGAGCGGGTCGCCCACACGATCGCCAACGCCGACCGGCGGGCGGAGGTGCTCACCGAGCTGGTCGAGGCGCTGGCCGCGGCCGACCGCAACGACGACGCCGAGCGCGTCGCCGGCTCGATCAAAGACCCCGAGTCCCGCGTACGCGCGCTGGCAGCGGCCGGCCGGCCCGACCTGGCCGAGCGGGTGGCCCGTTCCATCCGCGACCCGAACCGGCAGTCCGAGGCGCTGGCCAGGGTGGCGGTGGCGCTGGCCGCGGCCCGCCGCTTCGCCGACGCCGAGCGGGTCGCCGGCTCGATCACCGGGGCGGACGCGCGGGCGCGGGCACTGGCCGCCGCGGGCCGGCGCGACCGGAGCATGCCGGCCTCGGGCTTCGCGACGAACCCGTACTCGTGGGCGCGGAATCTCGGCAACGAGGCGCGGGCGCTGGCCGCGGCCGGCCGCCGGCACGAGGCCGCGGAGGTCGCGCTCGACGCCGAGCGGGCCGCCGTCGCCATCTCCGATCCGGTCGCGCGGGCCGAGGTGTCGGCCGAGACGGCGGAGCTGCTGGCCACGGCCGGCCGGTACGACGAGGCCGCACGCGTCGCGCTCGAGGCCGAGCGGGCCGCCCGGTCCATCCGGAACTCGGAGTGGCGGGACGCGGCGCTGGCCGCTGTGGTCGGGGCGCTGGTCACGGCCCGCCGAGCCGGCCAGGCCGAGCGGGTCGCCCGCGCCATCGCCAGTCCGGACCAGCGGGAACGGGCGCTGGCCGCGGTGGCCGGGGCGCCGCCGGCCGGCCCGGACGACGAGACCCGCGCGACGCGCTCGGTCATCGACCCGGACCTGGAGGCCGAGGCCCTCACCGGCCTGGCCGAGGAACTGCTCGAGGAGGGCCGGCACGAGCAGGCCGAACGGGCCGCGATCGCCGCCGAGGAGGCCGCCCGCTCGATCGTCGACCCGGACCGGGAGGCCGAGGCGCTGACCGGCCTGGCCCGGGCGCTGGTCGCCGACGGCCGGCCCGGCCCGGCCGAGCGGGCCGCGATCGCTGCCGAGGAGGCCGCCGCCGCCATCACCGACCCCGACCGGCGGGCGCGGCGGCTGACCGGCGTGGCCGAGGCGCTGGCCGCCGTCGGCCGCTATCACGAGGCCGAACAGGTGGCACGATCCATCGCCGAGCCGTACGCGCGGATGCGGACGCTGGCCGTGGTGGCCGGGGCGATCGCCGTCCGGACCGACCGGGCCGAGCATCTCGCCCGGTCCGTCACCGACCCGTACTGGGAGGCGAATGCCCTGGTCAACGTGGCCCGGGCGATGGCCGCGAGCGGCCGGTACGACCAGGCCGAGCGGGTCGCCCGCTCGATCGGCGGCTATCCGGACAGCCGGGCGGAGGCCCTGACCGCCGTGGCCGCGGAACTGGCCGCGGCGGGGCGGCACGACCAGGCCCGGCGAATGGCCGGCGAGGCCGAGCGGGCCGCCCGCTCCCTCACGAACCCGTACGCCCGGGCACGGCTCCTCACGAGCGTCGCCACGGTGCTGATCGCGGCCGGGCGGCCGGTCCAGGCCGGGCAGGTGGCCTGGTCGGCGGGCCAGGTCGCCGCGTCGGTGACGAACCCCTACTCGCAGGCGCGGGCGCTGGCCGGGGTGGCGCTGGCGCTGGCCGCGGCCGGGCAGGACGAGGAGGCCGGGAACGTGGCCTGGTCGGCGCGGCAGGCCGCCCGCGCGATCACCAACCCGTACTCGCTGGCGCGGACGCTGGCCGAGGTGGCCGCGGCGCTCGCCGCATCCGGCCGGGTCGAGGAGGCCGAGCGGGTCGCCCGCTCGATCACCGACCCGGACCGGCAGGAGTGGGCGCTGGCGGCCATGGCCGGCGCGCTGGCCGGGGCCGGCCGGTCCGGGCTGGCCGAGCGGGTCGCCCGCGGCATCACCAACCCGGACCGGCAGGCCACGGTGCTGGCCGAGCTGGCGCTGGCCGCCGAACCCGGCCGGGCCGGGCCGCTGATCGCGGGCGCGCTCGCCGCCGGCCGGTGGACGATCGCGCTCCCGGTGCTGGTCCGGACCGACGCGACGGCGCTGTCCGTCTTCGTGGACGAGTGCGCGCCGGAACTGGGCGCCGCTCCCGCACCGGCCGGGTGACGCACGACTTCGTTACGCCCTGAACTCTTCTCCGTTCCCGTCAGAGGCACCCGGGCCGTTGATCCCGAGCGGTTCGGAGCCTAGGTCCCGAACCGCGTCCGCCACGTCGCGGCGGGGCGTGGGGTGGCCGGGCGTGCCGTAGCCGAAGCGCACGACGATCTGCGGATATCCGGTGCGCCCGAGGGCGCGGCGCAGCTGCTCGCGCGCGGCCGGCACCTCGATCGGCTGGCTGATCATGGAGGTGTCGAGGCCGGAGGCGACGGCCGTGAGCAGCACCTTCTGCAGCGCCTGGCCGGCCACGGTCTGGTCGACGGCGACGTCGCCCGGTGAGCCGAGGATGCCGATCAGCGGCTCCGGCTCGTAGTCGCGGCCGGTCGCCCGCCGCCGGTCGTTGAACAGCCGCTGCGGCAGCAGGTCCTGCGGCTCGGCGAGCGGCGCGCCCGCGCTGACCGGCACCGCCTCCCGCCAGGCCGCGAGGGCCTCCTGGTAGGCCGGGTCGCGGCGCAGCACCCGGTCGGCGCTCTGCGCGATCTCGGCGAACCCGCTCAGCGCGGTGGTCCCCACGAGCAGGTCGAGCCACGCGCCCTCCTCGCGGGCGGCGGCGATGAGCCGGATCCGCACCCCGGCCGGCACCGGGTCAGGCCAGAACGGGCCGCGGTTGGAGTAGCGGCGCGGGATGGCGTCGTACAGCTCCTGCTCGGCGTAGGTCGGCGGCCGCGGCGCTTTCGGGGTGAGCCGCGCGATCACGCCCGGCGACGGGTGGAGCTGGACCATCGGCGGACGCCCGGCGGCGGTGAGGGCCAGCCGGGCGTTGTAGGTGGCCGCGCCGCACGCGATGCGCGTGGCCCAGCCGCCGTGGTCGGCGGCGGGCAGGCTGCGGGCTGGGTCGGCCAGGATCTCGATGGCGCCGTCGGCGAGCCGGAACAGCCACGGCTGGCTGTTGTGCAGCGACGGCGCCCGGACACCCGCCGAGGCGGCGAGGTGCAGGTCTCCTGCCTCGTACCGGGCCATGACTACTCGACTATGGTGATCACGTCGCGCGGGTCGCGGCGCGGCGTCGGCGGCGGGGGCGGCACCTCGGGCAGGTAGCCGAGGCGGACCACGAGGTAGGGCTCGCCGATCCCGGCGATCAGGCCGCGTACGAGGTGCCGGGGCCACTCGACCTCGATGGCGTCGCTGATCAGCGAGGTGGCCAGGCCGTCGGCGGTGGCGCGCAACAGCAGCGCGGAGAGCGCCTCACCGCCCTGCAGCAGCTCGACGGGCGTGTCGGAGTGGCCGAACAGCACGACGTACGCGGTGCCCTGGTCGTGCGCGTCCCCGCTGGGCAGCGCGGCGTCGCCGGCCGGGTCGAAGTCGCGCAGTGGCACCCGGCGCAGGTCCTGCTCGACACCGGTCGCGGGCGGCACTCCGTCCCCGGCGAAGTCGGGCCGGTTGGTCCAGCGGTCCAGCTCCGCCCGGTACGCCGGGTCGTCCCGCTCGGCGTTGCCGGCGAGCTCGGTGCTGATCGCCAGCTCGGTGACCTGCTCGGGGCGTACGAGATGAAGGTAGGCGCCCTCGGCCTCGACCAGACGACGCAGCGTGGTGAGCTCCTCGTCGCTGACCGGCCGGTCGCCGAAGGCGCGCCGGTCGCTGTGCCGGCGCGGAATCGCGGCGGCGAGGTCGGTCAGGGCCGGCTCGGCCGGTCCTTCCACGCGCACCGTGGCCAGCAGCATTCGCGACGGGTCGGGGGTGCGCGAGACCGAGACGGAGAATCCGGCCGCCGCGAGCGCGACCCGTGCGTGGTGCAGAGCGGCGCCGCAGCTGAGCAACAGCAGCCGCCCCTCCTTGTCGACGGCGTCGAGCTGACGAGCCGAGTCCGCGAACAGCTCCATCGTGTCGCCGGTGATCCGCCACGACCACGGCTGGGTGTTGAAAACCGAGGGTGCGTGCTGGGCCGCGCGGGCCGCGTCTTCGAGCGCTGTCATAAATCCACGATTGCGTACGAGGTGAGCACGCGTTCAGGGCCGAAGGTCCCGAGTTAGCTGGTGATCGGGGCTCGCCAGGTCACCACCGTGCCGCTGCCGCCGGGGCCGGGGCCGATCTCGAACGTCCCGCCGAGGTCGTTCGCGCGCTCACTCATGTTCACGATGCCGCCGCGCGCCCCGGCCGGGTCGGCGCCGATCCCGTCGTCCTCGACCCGCAGCACGACCTCCTGCCCGGTGGCCCGCACCGAGACCCGCACCCGGGCGGCGTGGGCGTGCCGGGCGACGTTCGACAGGGCCTCGCGCAGCACGGCCATCAGCTCGGGCACGATGTCGCCGGGGATGGCGCTGTCCACCGGCCCGATCGTGTCGAGCACCGGCCTGAACCCGAGCGTGGTCGCGGCGGCCTCGACCGTCTCGTGCAGCTCGCCGCGCAGCGACGGCCCCGTGGGCGTACGCAATTCGAAGATCGACCGCCGGATGTCGCGGATCGTGGCGTCGAGGTCGTCCACGGCCGCGTTGATCCGGGTGACCGCCTCGGGCCGGGCCGCGTGGGGCACGGCGCCCTGCAGCTGCATGCCGGTCGCGAACAGCCGCTGGATGACCACGTCGTGCAGGTCGCGGGCGATGCGCTCGCGGTCCTCGAGCACGGCGAACTGCTGGCGCTCCTCCTGCGCGCGGGCCCGCTCGAGGGCGAGTGCGGCCTGCCCGGCGAAGGTCGACAGCAGCACCGCCTCCTCGTCGTCGGCGACCCGCTCGGCGGGCTGGGTGACGATGAGCATGCCGCGGATCGTGTCGGCGGCGGTCAGCGGCGCGGCGAGCGCGGGGCCGTCCGGCACCGGCGCCGGCCACTCGGTGACCGTCGCCAGGCTCTCCACCACCCGGTATTTCTCCTGGCCGAGCTCGGTCTCGGCCTCCACGGGCACGCGCCGGCCGGCGAGTCCCTCGGCGCCCTCGGCCACCTCGATCGTGTAGCAGCCGGCCTCGTCGTCGTAGAGCAGCACCATGACCAGCTCCGCGCCGGCGACCTCGCGGGCCCGGCGGGCGATCAGCCGCAGGGCCTCGTTGCGGTGCGCGGCGCTGAGCAGCACCGCGGTGATCTCGGCGGTGGCCGCCAGCCAGCGCTCCCGGCGCTGGGCGAGCTCATAGAGGCGGGCGTTGTCGATGGCGACGCCGGCCGCGGCAGCCAGGGCCACCACGATCTCCTCGTCGTCCTGGCTGAACTCGGCGGCGCCCTGCTTCTCGGCCAGGTAGAGGTTGCCGAAGATCTGCTCGCGGATGCGGACGGGGACGCCGAGGAAGCTGTGCATCGGCGGGTGGTGCGGCGGGAAGCCGTACGAGTTGGGGTGCTTGCGGATGTCGGGCAGGCGCACCGGCTGGGGGTCGGTGATCAGCAGCCCGAGCACGCCCCGGCCGTGCGGCAGGTCGCCGATCTGGGCGTGGGTCGCGTCGTCGATGCCGTGGGTGATGAAGTCGATCAGCTCGGTGCGGTCGGCGCCCATGATGCCGAGCGCGCCGTATCTGGCGCCGGCCAGCGCGCAGGCGGCCTCGACGATGCGTTGCAGGGTGCTGCGCAGGTCGAGATCGCTGCCGATGCCGACCACCGCGTCCAGGAGTGCCCGCAGCCGCTCACGACTGGCCATGACGTCGCCGACCCGGTCGAGCATCTCGTGCAGCAGCTCGTCGAGCCGCACCCGGGACAGCGGGCCGAGCCCCAGCGACGGCGGTTCCGGGCGCTCCGACATGAGGCCAGGCTATCGGGCCATGCGATCAACAACACCGTCCGTTGGAGGTGAGAGACACGGGACTTTCGACCCTTGGACGGCCGGATCGCCGCACGATAGGAAAGGGGGATGATTCGCGTCTTCCTTCTCGACGACCACGAGGTGGTCCGCCGCGGCCTCATCGACCTGCTGCAGGCCGACGGCGACATCGAGGTCGTCGGGGAGTCCGGATCCGCGCAGGAGGCGATCCGGCGCATCCCGGCGCTGCGCCCCGACGTCGCGGTGCTCGACGCCCGGCTGCCCGACGGCAATGGCATCGACGTCTGCCGGGACGTGCGCGCGATCGACTCCACCATCAAAGGCCTCATCCTCACCTCGTACGAGGACGACGAGGCGCTCTTTGCCGCGATCATGGCCGGTGCGAGTGGCTATGTGCTGAAGCAGATCAGGGGGACCGATCTGGTCGATGCGGTACGCCGGGTCGCTGGGGGGCAGTCGCTGCTCGATCCCGCGGTCACCAAGCGTGTGCTCGAGCGGATCCGCAACGGTGTGGAGCAGCCGCAGGAGCTGGCCGGGCTGACCGATCAGGAGCGGCGGATCTTGGAGTTCATCGCCGAGGGCCTGACCAACCGGGAGATCGCCGGCCGCATGTTCCTGGCCGAGAAGACGGTGAAGAACTACGTCTCCAGCCTGCTCGCCAAGCTCGGCCTGGAGCGGCGTACCCAGGCCGCCGTACTGGCCACGCGCCTGCTCGGAGATCACAAGACCGGCTGACGGGACTTTCGGCCCTGCCGTCCGGGCCGCCTCGATCGAAAGACTCGCGGGTGACCCTGTCGAAAGGACTCGCCCGTGGACACGCTCGATCTGGCCCGGTGGCAGTTCGGGATCACCACCGTCTACCACTTCTTCTTCGTGCCGATCACCATCGGCATGTCGGCCCTGGTGGCGGGCCTGCAGACCGCGTGGGTACGCACCGGTAAACAGCAGTACCTGCGGGCCACCAAGTTCTGGGGCAAGCTGTTCCTGATCAACTTCGCGATGGGCGTGGTCACCGGCCTCGTCCAGGAGTTCCAGTTCGGCATGAACTGGAGCGCCTACTCGCGCTTCGTCGGCGACATCTTCGGGGCGCCGCTCGCGATCGAAGGGCTGCTCGCGTTCTTCCTGGAATCCACGTTCCTGGGACTGTGGATCTTCGGATGGGATCGGCTGCCCAAACGGATCCATCTCGCGACGATCTGGATCGCTTCGATCGGCACGATGCTGTCCGCGTACTTCATCCTCGCGGCCAACTCCTGGATGCAGCACCCGGTCGGGTACCGGATCAACCAGGAGGCCGGGCGGGCCGAGCTGACCAGCATCGGCAAGGTGTTCACGAACTCGACGACGCTGGTCACGTTCGCGCACACGATCAGCGCCTGCTTCCTCACCGCCGGGGCCGTGCTGCTCGCGGTCAGCGCCTGGCACCTCAAGCGCCGCAACCAGCCCGAGGTGTTCCGGCCCGGCCTCAAGCTCGGCGCGTGGGTGGTGCTGGTCTCCGCGGTCGCCGTGTTCATCTCCGGCGACACTCAGGCCCGGGTCATGACCGAGCAGCAGCCGATGAAGATGGCCGCGGCCGAGGCGCTGTGGAACAGCTCGGCGCCGGCCAGCTTCTCGATCTTCACGATCGGCACGCTCAACGGCAACGCGGACGTGTTCAGCGTGCGCATCCCCGACCTGCTGTCGCTGCTCGGCACCGGCACGCTCGACGGGGAGGTCGAGGGAATCAACAACCTCCAGGCCGAGTACGAGCAAAAGTACGGCCCCGGCGACTACAAGCCGAACGTCGCCGTCACCTACTGGTCGTTCCGCCTGATGATCGGCTTCGGCACGCTCGCGGCGCTCGTGGCGCTGGTCGCCCTGTGGTTCACCCGAGGCGGCCGCACCCCGCGCAACCGCTGGCTCTGGCTCTCCGCGGTCGTCGCGATCGGCCTGCCGCTGGCCGCCAACTCGTTCGGCTGGATCTTCACGGAGATGGGCCGCCAGCCGTGGACCGTCTTCGGCGTCTTCAAAACAGCCGAGAGCGTCTCACCGTCGGTGAGCACCGCCGACGCGGCGACATCACTGATCGTGCTGACCGTCCTCTACGGCATTCTCGCCGTCGTCGAGGTGGGTCTTTTCATCAAGTACGCCCGGGCCGGCGCGCCGGAGATCCCGCCGGACACCGGTGACGAGTCGCAGGACCGTCCGCTGGCGTTCGCGTACTGATTCCGAGGGGTCTGACCATGGAGCTCACCACCGTCTGGTTCTCGCTGATCGCGCTGCTCTGGGCCGGGTACTTCCTGCTCGAGGGCTTCGATTTCGGCGTCGGGATCCTGCTGCCGGTGCTCGGCCGGGACAATCGCGAGCGACGCCTGCTCATCAACACCATCGGCCCGGTCTGGGACGGCAACGAGGTGTGGCTGATCGTCGCCGGCGGCGCCACGTTCGCGGCGTTTCCGGAGTGGTACGCCACGCTGTTCTCCGGCTTCTATCTGCCGCTGCTGCTGATCCTCGTCGCGCTCATCATTCGCGGGGTCGCGTTCGAATACCGCGGCAAGCGGGACGACGACCGCTGGCGGCGGCGCTGGGACTGGTGCATCTTCGCCGGCTCGCTGGTTCCGGCGATCCTGTGGGGCGTGGCGTTCGGCAACATCGTCCGCGGGGTGCGGCTGGACGAGCACCACGAATACGTGGGCGGTTTCCTCGACCTGCTCAACGTCTACGCCCTCGTCGGCGGCCTGACCACGCTGGTGCTGTTCGTCTTGCACGGCGCCGTTTTCCTCGCATTGAAGACCGACGGCGAGATGCGGCAGCGGGCCGGTGCGCTGGCCGCGCGGCTGGCACCCGCGGCCATTGTGGTGGCCGGCGCGTTCCTTGCCTGGACCGCCATCGCCCACCACGACGCGGTCGGCCTCGTCCTGTTCATCGTGGCGGCGTTGTCCCTGGCCGGCGCCGCGGTGGCCACCCGGCTGCGGCGCGAGGGGTGGGCGTTCCTGGCGACCGGGGCGACGCTGGTGCTCGCCGTCATCGGGCTGTTCGTGACGCTGTTCCCGGACGTGATGCCGTCGACGATCGCGGACGCGAACAGTTTGACGGTGCACAATGCCTCGTCCACGCCGTACACGCTCAAGGTGATGACCTGGGTGGCGGTGTTCTTCACCCCGCTGGTGCTGCTCTATCAGGGCTGGACCTACTGGGTTTTCCGCAAGCGTCTGAGCGTCGAGAACATTCCGGCATGAAACCCCTCGACAGGCGGCTTCTGCGGTACGCGCGAGCCAGCCGGTGGTTTCTGGCGGCGACGGTGGCCCTGGGAGTCGCTTCGGCCGCGCTCATCGTCGGGCAGGCCGCAATTCTGGCGTACGGGATCAGTGCCGTGTTCCTCTCCGGGGCGACGGTCTCCTCGCTGATTCCGGCGCTCGCGGCATTGGCCGCCGTGACCGCGGGACGGGCTGCGATCGGATGGGCGCAGGAAACCGTCGCCGCCCGCTCGTCGGCCGCGGTGAAACAGGAGCTCCGGAAGCGGCTGCTGGCTCAGTCGGCCGCGCTCGGACCCGGCCGGGGACCCGCCACCGGCGAATTGATCGCGCTGGTCACCCGGGGCCTCGACGCCCTGGACGCCTATTTCTCGCGATACCTGCCGCAGCTGGTGCTCGCGGCGCTCGTACCGGCGGTGGTGCTCGCGGTTCTGCTGCCGGCCGATCTGGTCGCGACGGTGACGATCGCGCTGACGCTGCCGCTCATTCCGGTGTTCATGGCATTGGTCGGGCTGCATACCGAATCGGCCAACCGGCGGCAGTTCAGGCTGCTGGCCCGGCTCTCGCATCATTTCCTCGACGTGGTGGCCGGGCTCGCGACGCTCAAAGTCTTCGGGCGCGCCGGGGCCCAGGCCGAGAACATTCGCCGGGTCAGCGACGAGCAGCGGCGGGTCACCATGCGGACGCTGCGGATCGCGTTTCTCTCGTCGCTGGTGCTGGAATTGCTGGCCACGTTGTCGGTCGCGCTGGTGGCCGTCGGGATCGGGCTGCGGCTCGTCTCCGGGCATCTCGACCTGCGGACCGCGCTGCTCGTGCTGATCCTCGCGCCCGAGGCGTATCTGCCGCTGCGGCAGGTCGGCGCGCACTTTCACGCGAGCGCGGAGGGGCTGGCCGCCGCGTCCGCCGCCTTCGCGATTCTGGAGACTCCCGCGCCGGTCACCGGTTCGTCGCCGGCACCGTCGGGCGACATCTCCTTCGAGGACGTGGTGGTGCGTTACCGGGAAAGCGACGCGCTGCGGCTTTCCACGATTGTCACCCCCGGCTCTTTCGTGGCGCTGACCGGGCCGAGCGGATCCGGGAAATCCACCGCTTTGAATGTGCTGCTCGGATTCGCCGCGTGTGACTCGGGCCGGGTCACCGTGGGTGGTGTCGATCTGGCGACCGTCGACCCCGCGTCATGGCGGTCGGCCATCGCCTGGGTGCCGCAGCGGCCCTCCCTGTTCGCCGGGACGATCCGGTCGAACATCGCGCTGGGCCGACCGGGTATCCCCGATATCTCGGACATCGTGGGCGCCGCGCGGCAGGCGGGAGCGCACGATTTCATCGTCGAGCTGCCGGACGGGTACGACACGGTGATCGGCGACGACGGCGCCGGGCTCTCCGCCGGGCAGCGGCAGCGGATCGCCCTCGCCCGGGCCTTCCTCCGCGACGCGCCCCTCGTGCTGCTCGACGAGCCCACGGCCAACCTCGACGCCGGCACGGCCGCCGCGGTGATGGCGGCGATCGAGCGCCTCGCCTCCGGCCGTACGGTGATCATGGCGGCGCACCGGCCCGAGCTGATCGCCCTCGCCGACCGGATCGTCGATCTCACCCCGGCCGGTGTCCGATGAGGACGCGCTTCCTGGTGGCGGTGCTGGCCGGGGCCGGCGCGTCGGCGGCCGCGGTCGGTCTGATGGCGACCTCGGCGTTCCTCATCTCGCGGGCCGCCCTGCACCCGCCGGTGCTGCACCTCATGGTGGCGATCGTCGCCGTCCGCGCCTTCGGCATCGGCCGGGGCGTGCTGCGCTACGCGGAGCGCCTCACCGGCCACGACGCCGCGCTGCGCGCTCTGGGGCGTACCCGGATAAGGATCTTCACCCACCTGGCGAACGTCGCCCCCGCCGGCCTGGCCGGCTTCCGCCGCGCGGATCTCGCGCAGCGCCTCGCCGACGACGTGGACGCCGTGCTCGACCTGCTCACGAGGGTCGTGCTGCCGTACGCGGTGGCGCTCGTCGTGGGCGCGGCCTCGGTGCTGCTGGTCGGTTCGCTGTCGGCGCCGGCCGGGTTCACCCTCGCGTTCGGCCTGCTGGTGGTGGGCGTGGGCGTCCCGCTGCTGCAGTCGCGAGCGGCCCGCCGGGCCGACGGCCGTCTCGCGCCGCTGCGCGCCGATCTCGCCACCGCCACCGCCGACCTGCTGCACGGCCTGCCCGACCTGATCGCGTACGGGGCCGTGGACGCCCGGCTGGCCGAGTTGTCCGCGACCGGCGCCGCCCTGCGCACCGCCGAGCGACGGTCCAGCGTGATGGCCGGGGTGGCCGCGGCCGCGACCGCCGTGGCCACCGGCCTGTCACTGCTCGTGGGGCTGGCCGCCGGTGCGGTGGCCGTGCGTGGCGGGGTGCTGCGGGGCGAGTTGCTGGCCGTGGTCGTGCTGACCCCACTCGCCGTGTTCGAGACCGTCGGCGGGTTGCCGGCGGCGGCCCAGCGCCTCGCGGCCTGCCGTGCCTCGGTGCGCCGCCTGCGCGAGGTTCTCGCCGCTCGCTCCCCCGTGGTCACTCCCGCGTCGCCCGCGCCGCTGCCGGCCGGCCCGCACACCCTGCGCCTCGAGAACGTCAGCGCCGCCTGGCTTCCCGGCCGCACCGTCCTGCATGACGTGTCGCTCACGCTCGCCCCCGGCGACCGGGTGGCGCTGACCGGCCCGAGTGGATCGGGCAAGAGCACGGTCGCCGCTCTGCTCGTCCGCTTCCTCGACCCGGCCGGCGGGCGGGCCACCCTGGACGGCGTCGACCTGCGCTCGTTCACGCCGGAGCAGGTCCGGCGAATCGTCGGCTACCTGCCCGAGGACGCCCACCTGTTCGACACCACGATCGCCGCGAACCTCCGTATCGCCCGTCCTGACGCCACCGACGACGAGCTGCGTTCCGCGCTGGCCTCGGCCCGCCTGCTGAACTGGGTCGACACGCTCCCCGACGGCGTCGAGACCCTGGTCGGCGAGCACGGCCTGGCCCTGTCCGGCGGCCAGCGCCGCCGCCTGGCCCTGGCCCGCGCCCTCCTGGCCGACTTCGAGATCCTCATCCTCGACGAGCCCACCGAACACCTCGACGACGACACGGCCGCCGCCCTGACCCACGACCTCCTCTCCGCCGCCGGCCACCGCACGGTCCTGCTCATCACCCACCGCCCGGGCATAGCCACCCTCGTCGACTGCGCGGTCACCCTCGGCCCCACCGACCCCGAGCCGGTCAAGCCCCACTCAGTCCCCCGCGCGACCGCCGACGCCTAGGCTCGACCGCCACCCGGGCCCTCGCCACCACCCGGGCCCTCGCCACCACCGGGGCCCTCACCGCCACCTGCGCGCTCGCCGCCACGTCGGCGCTGCGCGCTGACCGCCGCCTCGGCGCTCACCGCCACCTTGGCCTTCGCCGCCATCTGAGCCTCGCCGCCACCTGAGCCCCCGCCGCCACCTGGGCGCTCACCGCCACTGGGCATTCGCCGCCATCTGAGCCCCACCGCGATCTGAGCCCCGCCGCCACCTGGGCGCTGACCGCCACTGGGCATTCGCCGCCATCTGAGCCCCACCGCCATCTGAGCCCCGCCGCCACCTGAGCCCTCGCCGCTACCTGAGCCCTCGCCGCCACCTGGGCGCTGACCGCCACTGGGCATTCGCCGGCGAAGCCCTGCCTGCCGGTCCATCCTGCCGACCGACCCCGCGCCTATCGGTGCGCGCCCAGCCGACCGGCCCCAACCAGTGGATGCCGGTCAGTGGGCGACCAGCGCGCCACCGACGCCGGTGCGGCCGTCCGGGGAGCCTACGAACTCGACGGTCACGCCCGGGCGCATCTGGGCGCCGAGGACCGAGGCGATCGCGTCGGTGACGGTCGTGGTCAGGCGGGACAGCACGTCGGTGGCGTCGGGGCGGTCGAAGACGGCGGCGCGGATGCCGAACGTCACGCGCGGGGCGGGTGCCTCGGCCAGCTTGCCGCCGATCCCCCAGCGGCCCTCGGGCACCCCGATCAGGAGGACCACGGCGATCTCGCGGGCCCACTCGCCGTAGACGTCCACGACCGCGTCGGTGAGGGCCTCGATCAGGGCCGGCTCGCGGCCGGTGAGATCAGTTTCGCGCGCGTGCACGGTGAGGTGCGGCATGCGTACCCCTAAAATGGTTTTGAAGTCAAATTGCCTTTGAGGTCAAAGCTAAAGGGGTGGCGCGAGCGTGTCAACCGACGATGCCGTCCGGGAGCTGATCATGCTGTTTCCGCGCCTGGTCGGGCGGGCCAAGCGGATCTCGCCGCCCGAGCAGTTGCGATCGTTCGACCTCGCGCCGCGTCACCTGTCGCTGTTGTCGCTGCTGCTGCTGGACGGGGCGCAGACGGTCTCGCAGCTGGCCGCGCGGCTCGAGGTGGCGCCGACCACGGTGAGCCTGCTGATCGGCGACCTGAGCCGGAAGGGCGTGCTGGTCCGCCGGGAGGACGAAGACGATCGACGGCGGCGCATCGTGGACATTTCCGATCAATCGCGACCGGCCATCGCCGAATGGCTCTCGCCGTTCGCGCGGGCGTGGCGCCAGACCCTGGCCGGGCTCTCGCCCCAAGAGCAGCGGCTCGTGGTCGACACGCTGCTCGCGTACGAGGCCGCCGTGACCGACATCGCACGCTAGTTCCCCGTCGAACCCGCTGGCGGCGCGGTTCGCTGGGTAGGGGTACGCCCAAGAAACCCAGGGGAGTCCGCATGAGCGCCGCCACCGCGTCCACCGTCCCGGCCGGATCGCCGCCGGGCACCCAGCTCACTCACCGGCAGGTGCTGCAGGTCCTCGGCGCCCTGATGCTCGGCCTGTTCCTGGCGGCGCTCGACCAGACGATCGTCGCGTCGGCCATCCGGACCATCGGCGACGACCTGCACGGGCTCAGCGTCCAGGCCTGGGTCACCACCGCGTACCTGATCACCGCCACGATCTCGACGCCGCTGTACGGCAAGCTCTCCGACATCTACGGGCGCAAGAAGTTCTTTCTCGCCGCCATCGCCATATTCGTGATCGGTTCGGCGGCGAGCTCGTTCGCGACGTCGATGTACCAGCTGGCCGCCTTCCGCGCGTTCCAGGGACTCGGCGCGGGCGGCCTCTTCTCGCTGGCGCTGGCGATCATCGGGGACATCGTGCCGCCCCGGGAGCGGGCTCGCTATCAGGGCTATTTCCTGGCTGTCTTCGGCACTTCGAGCGTGCTCGGCCCGGTGATCGGCGGCTTCTTCGCGGGCGCCGACTCGATCCTCGGGATCACCGGGTGGCGCTGGGTCTTCCTGGTGAACGTGCCGATCGGCATCGTCGCGCTGATCGTCGTGGCCCGGGTGCTGCACATCGACCAGGAGCGGCGCGAGCACCGGATCGACTGGTGGGGCGCGTTGTTCCTCTGTGTCGCTCTCGTGCCGCTTCTGATCGTCGCCGAGCAGGGCCGCGCCTGGGGCTGGGACTCGCCGCGCGCGATCGCCTGCTTCGCGGTCGGGCTCGTGGGCCTGGCGCTCTTCATCGGCGCCGAGCGCTTCATGAAGGAGGACGCGCTGATCCCGCTGCGGTTCTTCCGCAACCGCACGTTCGGACTCACCGCGGTCGGCGGCTTCCTCGTGGGCGCCGGCATGTTCGGCGGGCTCGCGCTGCTCCCGCTCTATCTCCAGATCGTCCGGGGCGCCACGCCCACCGAGTCGGGCCTGCAGCTGCTGCCGCTGACCGCCGGACTGATGATCGGCTCGGTCGTCGCCGGCCAGCTGATCAGCCGGACCGGCCGCTACAAGATCTTTCCGGTCCTCGGCGGTGCGCTGGCCGCGGTCGGGTTCTGGCTGCTGCACACCGTCGGCGCGAGCACACCCTTCGGGCGCACGGGAGCGTTCATGGCCGTACTCGGCCTGGGTATTGGTCTGATCCTGCAACCGATCACGCTCGCCGTGCAGAACGCGATGTCGCCCCGGGAGATCGGCGTGGCCACCTCGTCGGCGACGTTCTTCCGCCAGATGGGCGCGACGGCCGGCACCGCGGTGTTCCTGTCGGTGCTGTTCTCGACCGTCGGCGACAAGATCGCGGCGGCGTACCGGTCGGCCGGGGCGGGTGTGCAGCAGGCGCTCGCGAACCCGGCGATCGCGAACGACCCCGCGAACAAGCCGATCATCGAGGCGGTACGCGGCGGCGGGCAGATGAACTCGTCGGCGCTCAACGACACGTCGTTCCTCAGTCACGTGAACGCGGTCCTCGCGTACCCGTTCAAGGTCGGCTTCTCGGACTCGATGGACATGATCTTCATGATCGCGGCGGGCGTGCTGGTCGCCGCGCTGGTGATCTTCCTGTTCCTGCCGGAGCTGCCGCTGCGCACCCAGTCCGGGCTGTCCGCCCGCGCCGCCGAGACCGAGACCGAGATCGCTCGCGAACCGGCTGCATAATGTGCCTCCGGTCAGCGACTCGCGGCCGCACGTACGATGAGAGGCACGTCCATGACACAAGCCGCTGTTCAGGGTGCGGTCATCACCCTGCAGAGGCCGGCCGAGGCGACAAACGCGGCCCGCAGGTACAAGATTTACATCGACGACGTCAAGGTCGGGGCCATCCGCGTCGGCAAGACGATCGAGATCCCGGTCGCGCCCGGCCAGCACCGGATCAAGGCCAAGATCGACTGGTGCTCGAGCCCCGAGCTCATCGTCACCGTCGGCCCCGGCCAGCGCGCCGCCCTCGCGGTCGGCACGTCCGGCTCGATCCTCAGCATGCTGGCCAATCAGATCTTCGCGCCGCACAAGTACCTGGCGCTCACCCCCGCCCAGGGCTGACCCCGGCCGTCCCCCGTTCCGCTCGCGAGAGGTATCTATCGTGATCGGATGCGATCGATACGGGGGATGGTCGCCGCGGCGGCGACCGGTCTGACGCTGGGCGCCGTCGCGGGATTCGCCGACTGCGTGCCCTTGCTGCTCAACGAGGTCGGCGAGGCACGGGCCGACCGGAGCGGCTGGTCGCAGGCGTCGGAGTTCGTGAGCCTCATCCTCGACTCGGGCTGGGCCTGGGCCGCGACGGGCGTGCTCGCCGGCTGGCTGGCCGGCCGCGAACGACGGGCCCTGCGCGGCGCGGTGGCCGGCTTCCTCGCCCTGGCGGTCGCTGTCGTGGCCTTCTACGGCGTCGAGACGCTCTTCGCCGACGGCTGGGGATCGTCCGGGCAGGTGCGGTTCTGGCTGGTCCCGGCCCTGGTGTTCGGCCTGCCGCTGGGCGCGCTCGGTGCCGTGGCCCGCGACGGCGGGATCGCCGGAGCGCTCGCGGCGGTGGTCGTCCCGGCCGGCGCGGTGCTCAACACGGTGGTCCTGCCGCTGCCCGGCGAGAGCCGCATGGCGGTTCCCGCGCTCGTCACCATTTGGACCGGAGCTGTCGCTGCCACCGCGCTGATCGTCGCCCGTGCCACGCATGACCTCCGGCGTCCCCGGGCGGAGACAAAGGCCGGGGCCGGGCAAGCCTGAAGCTCCCCGATGCGGAGCGGCCGCCCCATGCCCGGCCGCCCCGCGCTGTGTTGTGCCGCGCGATCCTGGATAACGCGAGGCCCGGGCCGGTCCGGGCCCGGGCCTCTCGCTGCCAGCCCCACTGGAGAAGTTGGCGACGGCACCCCACGCGGGGGGTCGGCGCGTGGGATGCCGTCGGCCAGGTGAGAGCGGGGTTGGGCTGTTCCGCCGGGGACGTGCGCCGCCAGTTCCTCCCTTCGGTCCCTAGAGCGGGTGTCAGGCACGGTGGAGCCCCCGGCGGACATCTAGGGGTGATGCGCCGGTGTCGCGGGTGTGGCTTGTCTAGCGGGTGGTCGCGAAGTGATCGGCGACCCGCCGCAGGGCGGTGATGGTCTCGAGGTCGCGGTTCTCGTCGTCCTGGGTGGGCCAGGCGCTGGTCTTGACGATGACCACGTCGGCCGAGTGGTCGACGAACAGGTACTGCCCGTGGACGCCGAGGCCGCTGAACGCGTCGAAGCAGGCGCTGCCGAGCGTCCACCACTGGTTGCTGTAGCCGTAGTGCGAGTAGCCGCTCGGGCCGAGCTCGCCGACCGCCAGCTGCGGCTGGTCGCTGCCGCGGCTGCGGCGTACCCACTCGCGGGGGACGACCTGCCGGCCGGCCACGACGCCGTCGTTGACCATGAGCATGCCGACGCGGGCGAGGTCGCGCGCGGTCGCGTTGAGCGAGCCGCCGCCGATCGCCGATCGCGGACGGGCCCGGGTGAGCCAGTAGTAGGCGTCCCGGTCGGCGCCGAGGTGACGCCACAGCCGGTCGGAGCAGTACGTCGCCAGGGACATGCCGGCCGCGGCCTCGAGAACCCAGCCGAGGACCTGCGTGTCGAAGGTGGAGTAGTTGAAGTGGTCGCCGGCGGTCGCGGTGCGCGGCGCGCCCCGTACCACGGCGGCGACGTCGCCACCGCCCATGATGGCCTGCTCGAAGCGCTTGATGCCCGAGTCGGGAACGTCCCAGACCTCGAGATCGCCGACGCCGCTGGTCATGTTGAGCAGGTTGTTGACGGTGACTTCCTCGTACGCCGTGCCCTTGAAGTCGGGGCGGTAGTCGGCGACGCGGTCGTACAGGCTGTCGATCGTGCCCTCGTGCAGGGCGATCCCGACCAGCAGCGACGTGATCGACTTGGAGACGGAGAACAGCTGCATCCGGGTACGGGGGCCGGCGAACACGCCCGGGTAGTACTCGTGGACGATGCGGCCGTTGTGGACCACCACGAACGTCGTCGTGTTGGTGCGGCGGTGCAGCTCGGCGAGCGACCGGTCGCGACCCTCGAAGCGGTACGTCAGATCGAGGTGGTGGGGATCGTAGTGAAGGGGCCGGTGCACCTCGCCGCGTGCCACCCGCTCACTCGGCATCAGCCAGTTCATGTGAGTGAAGGTCCACTCGTTGAACGGCCGCCGCATGATCAGGTCACCCTGCCGGTCCCACCAGGAGGGGGATTTGGCCACGCTGGGGCTGGCGGGCCTCTCCGTGGTACTGGTCATCGGTTACTCCCCGTGCTCGGACGGTTGCACTAAGCTTTCGAACTGTTCACGAAGAGTCGGGCTCTTTGGTTCACCGGCGGGAACGAGATAGCTGTTCATGATCCCGAGGATGGCCATGCCGGCAACGTTGTCTCCCGAGCCCTCGCCGAGCAGGTCGGAACCGGGGTCGCCCAGCTGCCGGACGGCGAAGCCCTCGACGATGGCGGCCAGGATGTTGGTGAACTGTTCGAGGGTGATGCCCTCGCGTAACCGGTAACCGCGGGCGGCGATCGTCTGCTCGTACACCTTTGACCAGGGCTCGAGCGCGCCCGCGTAGTTGCTGGCGATCGTGTCGTGGATGCGGTCGTTGCGGTCGGCGGTGGCGCAGACAATCAGCTGGAGCCGGAACAGCGGCATCCGGCAGATGGCCATCACCTCGTGCAGGATCGAGCGGTCCACGGCGTCGACGAAGCTCTCGTCGGACGCGAGCCAGTCACCACGGGTCTCCAGTTCGGCACCGTACTGGGGGTCGTAGTTCATGGCGTGGAACAGGAAGGCGAGCAGGTCGTTCAGGTAGTCGTCGTGGCTGGCCCAGGTCGAACGGTACGGCCCGGTGCCACGCTGACGGAGGAACGGCGGCTCGAGGCTCGCCACCTCACGGGACAGCGCCCGCTCCGACAAGAAGCTCAGGCCCGACCAGTACTCCTTGCAGCCGTCGGCACGAGCGGGAACCACCGCTGGGGCGCCCAGGTTGCGCTCGACGAGATTCGCCCCCGCCTTGAGGTACGAGGCGACCTTCAACGAGTTCACCAGGGCGGCGCGGGTCGACTCCCGCACACCCTTGACCCGGGTGACGATGCCGGAAAAGTCCTGGCTGTAGGGGTAAGGCAGGTCTTTCTTGCCGTACGTCATGACCTGATTGTTGTCCGAATCCAGGACTCTTCAAGTGCGCACGTGCGTAGTACTCGGAGGCTACGCCTCGTCAATCATCGATAAATTCGGGTGACTATTTGTAACCGCTCAATTGCTCTCTGAAATCGTCCCAGCTCGGCGGCGCTCTCTTTGCTCCCGAGAGTAGCGCTTCCGGTTCTCCAGGTCGCGCTTCCACTGCTCCCGCGCGCCGAGATCGCAGCCCTGAACGGCACCTTTCGTCTGCGCCGGGCCGATCAACGAGCGGAACGCCCAGTCGTCGAACGTCTCGTGCCACCACTTCCCGAACCGGCTCATGACCCCTCCCGAGGAAAGTTTGTACCCCAACCGTTGGTGTACAAACTATCGGTAGACTGGGGCGGACCTGAAGGGGGTACGGCCGATGAGTGACGCGCTCGACATCGCGGATCCGCTGGCGCTGGAGGAGCAGGTCTGCTTCGCGCTGTCGGTCGCGGCCCGCGGCGTGGTGGCCGTCTACCGCCCGCTGCTCGAGCCGATGGGCCTGACCCATCCGCAATACCTCGTGATGCTCGCGCTGTGGCAGCACGCGCCGCTGTCGGTCCGCCGCCTCTCCGAGCTGCTGCAGCTCGACCCGGGCACGCTGTCCCCGCTGCTCAAGCGGCTCGAGGCGATCGGTTACCTGCGCCGCGAGCGCAAGCCGGGTGACGAGCGCAGCCTCGCCATCACGCTCACCGAGTCGGGCCGCGCGCTGCGGGCCGAGGCCGAGAAGATCCCGCCGGCCGTGGTCCAGCGCCTCGGCATGCCGATCGAGGAGCTGCGCCACCTGCACGCGGCCCTGACCCGGGTGATCTCCGCGGCGTCGACGACCACCGATACCATCCGGCCATGAAGCGGTGGGGCCTGTTCCTGTTCGGCGCCGGGGCCGGCGCGGTGGCCGGCGTACAGATCGGTGGTCCGGCGATGCTGCCGGCGCTTGTCGCGGTCGCCGCGGGCCTGCTCCTGCTCGCTCTCGGCGCTCGCTCCGGCCAGGGCGATCTGGTCGGCGACGCGATGGCGGCCCGCGGCACCCCCGAGGCCGCGAAGCCTTCGCTGGCCGGCCTCGGCTCGCGCGTCGAACAGATCCTGTCGCTCGCCAAGGCGCAGGCGGACGACCACATCGCCACGGCGGAGGCCACCGCGGCCCGGATCGTGGCCGAAGCCCGCGCCGAGGCCGCCCGCATCAGTCCCGAATAGGTCAGTCGTCGAAGAACGAGGACTGCCGGGAGAAACGGACGATCACGTCGGCGTCCGCGTTCGGCGGCGGGGCGTTGTCGGCCACCACGACCTGCGCACCCGCGCCCGGACCGGCCAGCCACCGGGAAAGATGCTGGTAGACGCGGGCGATCACCGTGTCGTCGTGGCCGAGGTTCTTCTGCGGACTGTCCAGCAGCAGGAAGCCCGGGTGCGACGAGCGGGTCTCCCAGGCCAGCTCGAAGACGGCCAGCTGCCACGCGAGGGCGATCAGCGTGCGGGCGCCCGAGGACGCCGCCGTGTACGGCTCGCCGCGCGTGAAGGGGGTCAGGTCTTCCGACACGTACGCGTCGGAGGCTCCTGGGAAGTCCCACTCGCGCAAGATGTCCCGGAAGCGCGAGCCCAGCTGGGCTATCACCGACGCCCGCTCGGCCGCCGGGGCCATCGCCCGCTCGTCGCGCAGCGACGACAGCTGGGCCTGCTGGTTGTCCACCGCGTCGGCCCGCTGCTGAAGGCTGCCGAGCAGCCGCAGCCCGTCCACCGCCCGCTGCAGGGTCGCCGCCGCCTCTTCCCGCCGCCGGGCCAGGGCATCGCGCTGCGCGAGATAGGGCGTCACGGCGTGGGCGGTCGCGGCGTCCACCTCGGCCGCCGCCCGCGATTCCGCCTCCTGCGCCCGCTCGGAAAGAACCCGCAGCCGAGGAATCTCCTGCTCCAGCGACTCGAGATAGTCCGTGAGCTCGGCCAGTCGCGCCCGCGCCGAGCGCAGCTCGCCCTGCACGTCGGGCGGGCCGGCCGGCTCGATCGCGGCATCGCAGGCCGGGCAGCGCGAGGCGCCGGCCTCGACCGGGGTCAGGCAGGACGGGCAGATGTCGGCGCGCATCGGCGGGAACAGGCTGGCCGCCTCGGTCAGCATCACCAGTTTGCTCACGTCGTCGGCGTACGTGATCCGCAGTGAGGTCATCCGCTCGGCCTGAGTCTCGCGGTCGCGCAACAACGCGGCCGCCCCCCGCGCCTCCTCGCCGGCCTGCCGATGCCGTTCGCGCAGCTCCCCGGCGAAGCCGGTGGCCGCGCGCGCCCGGGCGTCCAGCGCCGCCGTCTCCATCGCGCAGGCGGCCAGCTCGGATTTCGCGGCCCGCTCCAGATCGGCCAGTTCCTCCCGGGTCGCCGGCTCGAGCTCGGTGACGAAGGCGCGGGCTGTCCGGTACGCCTCGCGGGACGCGTTCTGCGCCGCCTCCAGCGTGCGGATGCGCCGGCCCAGCTCGATCGCCCGGTCGTCGTGCACGTCGAAGACCACGTCGATGACCTGGCGCAGCTTGAGGTTCTTCATCGGGGCGCTCTCGAAGAGCAGGTCGCGGTCGTCGAGGCGCTCGTTGGCGAGGAAGCACAGCCACATCAGGTCGCGGAAGCTGAGCGGGTCGGTCACCGCGTCGCCGGCGGCCAGGCGGTCGCGCAGCCGCACGCCCTCCAGCTTGCAGTGCGAGAGCAGCAGGCTGGAGAGGCTGTTGGGCGCTCCGGCCGGGCGCAGCGGCCGTCGCTCGGGCGCGGTGGCGCCGGCCTCATCGAGACGACCGGGGCAGACGTACGCGTAGGTGGACGGCTCCCCGACGGCGCGTTCGATCAGGTACGGCGTGCCGGAGAGCTCGACCTCGAGAGTGGCGGCCCGCACCCGCGGCATGATCGCCGGGTGCTCGGACGCGCCGAGGCAGTAGTCGACGAACTCGAGAATCGTCGTCTTGCCGGTGCCGAAGGCGCCCGCGATGACCGAGAGCGGTCGTGGCGCGTCGGCAGGGCCGCGGAAGTCCACATCGTACGCCCGGTCCTCGGCGTGCAGGCGCAGCCGCCGGACCCGGATCCCGTGGATGCGTCTCATACTCCGTCGTCCTTCGAGATGTGGGCGGGGTGGAAGGGAGCGGCAGCGAGGGAACGGCGTACGGCATCTCTGAGTCTACGGCCGCTGAGCCGTCGCAGCCTCCGCATAATGATCTGCGCGGCCGTCCTGTAGGAACGGGCATAAGTCGCAGTAAAGGCACCGGCCGCCGTCCGCCCGGCCGGAGTGAGCCGGTACCGCATCCGCCCGGCCGCCGAAACGGTGGCCAGACCCTCCCCCACCAGCACGGACAGATCGCGGGCGAGCCGCTGCTGGGCGGTCGCGAGGCGCTGCCCGGCACTCGCGTAAGCCACCGCGCGGTCGTCGAAACCGGCCATGAGCAGCGTCATCCGATCAGGATCATCATCATCCCGTACGAGGAGAAGCGGATGCGCGGCCAGGAAGTCGTAGACGCCTATCCGCTCGGCGTCGAGGCCCTCGGGCGCGTCGGCGGCGGCCGTGTCGAGCAGCAGCAAGAGGCGGGCGCAGCGGAACGCCGCCAGATCGTCGGGGTTCACGGCATCTCCTCCCGGGCGATGGCCCGCCAGTGCCGCACCCAGCCGGCCCGGCGCCGCTGCACGATGCGGTGCATGAGGCCGCAGCGGTGCACGCGACCGGCGCGCAGCTCGGCCGGGAACGCGCCCGACTCGCGGATCTCCCCCATCACCGCCGCGTGCAGGCCCGGCAGCATCGGATCCGCACGCTGCTGCAGGGCGGCGTTGAAAAAACCTTCCCAGATTCCGTACGCGACGGCGTCCGCCTCGGCCAGCGCGTCCAACTCGGCCCGGACGCCCTTGTCGGCGATCTCCCGGGCGAGCAGGTCGGCGTTGAAGTACTCGTGCTTGGCCGACCCGACCTCCTCGTGCCCGGCGGCGCGCAGCTGACGCACGAAGAGCGCCTGCTCCAGTAGGTCGGCGACGTCGGTTTCGAGCTCGCGGAGCGGCCGGCGAGAGGTGACCGGCTCGTAGGGGTCGTAGTAGTGCCGCCGCACGTGCGCGGCGTCCGGCCGGGCGAGCATCTCCCGCAGCGTCGTCTCGTGCCACAGGTCGATGGCCACGCCGGTGTCGCGGCGGCGGCGCGCCGACCACCGGTCCCACCAGCGGGCCGTCGCCGGGTCCATGCTGGCCGGAACGCACAGCACCCAGCGCCGCAGCTGGTACCCGTTGCGCTCGGCCGCGGCCAGCGCGGAGTCGAAGGACTCCCGGATCTGCGCCTGCTGGGATCGGGTCACGACCGGCCAGAAGTACTTGGACTGCCAGATGACCACCATCCCCGACAGGTCGCCGAGGAGCACGTCGATGCCCCAGTCGCCGGGGTGGGCGGCGATCTGCCGCGCTCCCGGATGGACGGCGGCGAGCAGCATGGCCAGCATCTGCTCGAAGTCGTCGCGGGCGCCGGCCAGGTTGCCCGCCCGGATCTGATGGGCCGCGAAGTTGATCGGAGGCTCGCCCGCGGCGAGCCTCGACATGGCAGCCGGTGACGACATCACCCCTCCCCGCTGCGATCATGGATGCTGCGACCCCGAAGATCACTATCACTCGCCCGGATGACCAGCTGCAATCGATCGAGCACCCAAAGTAATAAGTTCCAAGATTCTTCACCCGCCATTGGTCGCGCCACCGACTCCCCGATGTCCACAGCCGACAGTGTCTCCCTCAGGAGGGACGATGCGGATCGCCGCCTTCAACGTCGAGAACCTGTTCAACCGGGCCCGCGCGCTCGATCAGCGCACCTGGTCGGCCGGCCGGCCGGTGCTCGAGGCGTACGAGAGAATATGTGGTCTTCTCGAGGAGCCGGTCTACGACGAGGTGATCCAGCGGGAGATCCTCCGCGAGCTGGGCCGGCTGGGCCTGCGCAACGGCGACACGGCGAAGTTCGCGCGCCTGCGGCAGAACCGGGGCCGGCTGCTGCGCCGCTCCCGCGACGGCAAGGTCACGGTGGTCGCCGGCGGACGACCGGATTGGATCGGCTGGGTCGAACTGACCACGGATCGATGCGACGAGCTCGCCCTCGAGCACACCGCGCGCGTCCTGCGCGACGTCGGCGCGGACATCGTCGGCGTGATCGAGGCGGAGAGCCGCTTCGCCCTCAAGCGCTTCGCCGACGCCGGCGTGGTCACCGACGGGCGCCCGCGCTACCCGCACGTCATGGTCGTCGACGGCAACGACGAGCGTGGCATCGACGTCGGCGTGCTCTCCGCGGCCGGCTTCCCGCTGGTCGGCCAGCAGAGCCACGTCGACGACGTCGACCACGTCGGGCGCGTCTTCAGCCGCGACTGCGCCGAGTACCACTTCCGCACTCCCGGCGGCGCGCGGGTCGCGGTCCTCGTCAACCATTTCAAGAGCAAGGGGTACGGCGGAAAGCTGGCCTCCGACGCGATCCGGCGCCGGCAGGCCGCCCGCGTGGCCGACATCTACCGCGATCTGATCGCCGACGGGATCGAGCACGTCGCGATCGTCGGCGACCTGAACGACACCCCCGAGAGCGAGCCGCTGGCGCCGCTGCTGACCGGCACCGACCTGCGCGACATCTCGACCCACCCGGCCTTCGACGACAACGGCCGCCCCGGCACCTACGGTTACTGCACGGCCCGCAACAAGCTCGACTACGTCCTGCTCTCGCCGTCACTGTTCGCCGCGGCCCGAGGCGGAGGCATCTTCCGCCGCGGCGTCTGGGGCGGCAAACGAGGCACCTTGTGGCCCATCTACTCGACAATGACCGCAGCCGTGCACGCCGGCTCCGACCACGCCGCCATCTACGCCGACATCGACCTCCCCTAACCACCGTCCCGGGGCCGCTTGGGTTGCCATGGCCCGGCTCGTGCCCGGTTGCGCGGGCGGCCGCCGCCCGCGGTGGGTTGCCACGGCCGGCTTGTGCCCGGGTGCGCGGGCTGCCGCCGCCCGCGGTGAGGTGCCTGGTCGCGCTGCTCGCCATGGCCCGGGTCGTGCCGGGTTGCGGCGAGTGCGGCCCGTCACGGTGGACGATATGCGGCCGATGCCGGGAACGCGATGCGG
Source organism: Paractinoplanes globisporus DSM 43857 (assembly GCF_000379645.1). Classification (GTDB taxonomy): domain Bacteria; phylum Actinomycetota; class Actinomycetes; order Mycobacteriales; family Micromonosporaceae; genus Actinoplanes; species Actinoplanes globisporus. The sequence goes on along the minus strand of NZ_KB903298.1, from coordinate 88,130 downwards.
CGGGTTGATCTCGCCCGTCGCCCTCCGCGCAGACATTGATGAGCTCGTGTTCGCTACGCACACGAAGTCATCCTTCGCCGACCACCGCTGAACGTTGAGAAGCAAGTGTTCGCCACGGACACTTGCGCTTCAAACTTGCGCGAAGGGGCGCGAGGAACGCCGGCCGCAGCCTCCGCAACCACGCACGACCCGGGCCTTGGCAAGCAGCCCGGCCGTCCACCGAGCGCGACCGGCGGCACCGCGCCCAGCCACGCGCGAGGCCGGGCCGCGGGAGCGGTCAGTTGGTGATCGGCTCGCCGGGGATCGTGAACAGGGTCTTCCAGGGGTCGTCGGGGGCGATGGGGTACTCCGTCGACGGGACGTCGCCCTTCGTGGTCCAGCGGGCCTCGTACGGCAGTCCGTTGAACAGGACTCGGTCGCCCTTGGCGTAGACGGTGGTGGAGCTCCACTTGGCGGTCACGCCGGTGACCGTGGGGGTGGGCTTGGGGGCCGTGTCGGTCTTGGTGACCGGGCCGATCACCGACCACGGGGTGGGGGTCAAGCCGGTGGCGGAGGGGTCGACGCCCGTGCTCGACCACTTAGCCTCGTAGACGACGCCGTGCCAGACGACCTTGTAGCCGGCCACGTACTGGGCGGTCAGGCGCCAGACGGGGTAGGGGCTGGTGGACGGGTCGTCGACGGTCGGGGACTGGTCGGGGATCGCCACGGCGTCGCGGCCGGAGGTGCCGATCGAGGTGCCGGGGAGGTCGGCGAAGACCTTCGAGAAGGTCAGGGCGTCCTGGGTCACGCCGCTGCACGTGTTGGAGTGCACGACGACGTTGGTGAAGGTGCCGGTGCAGGGCGCGTCGCGGTTCAGTGACCACATCGAGACCCGGCCGAGGCCGTTGTCGACGGCGAACTGGGCCAGGCCCTGCGCGTCGGCGACGGTGAAGCGCTCGGCGTCGACGTCGTTCTGGCCGATCATCGGGGTGGCGCCGATCCGGGACCACACCTGGGGCGAGGTCAGCTTCACGCCGAGGCGCAGGTAGAGATCGGTCAGCTGCTTGTGCGTCGCGTTGAGGGCGCTGGTGCTCAGATCGAGCATGTCGGGCGATTTCGCGGTCGTTCCGTAGTCCATCGTCATCACGTTGACGCCGCGCAGCGAGACCCCGCCCTCCAGCGTCGTGCGGACCGCGTTGAGCCCGTCGGCGGTCAGGCCGTCGGGGCTGACCGGCAGCGTGAGCCAGACGGTCAGATCACCCTCGGCCTGCAGCGTCTTGAGCGCGGCCGCCCGGCGCTGCAGCGACGCGGTGTCGGCGACCGCCGTGCCCTCGATGTCCAGGTCCAGGGTGCCGACGTCATAACGCTTGATCAGCTGCCGGTACGCGTCGGTCAGCCGCGCCTGGTCGGTGCAGGCGACCGCGAGCTCGGTGTTGGTGAGCCCGCCGACGCTGAGCATGACGTCGCCGCCGGCCGCCCGCAGCTGGCTGATCCGGCGGTCCAGCTCCAGCGACGAGGCCGCCTCGTCCGGGGTGTAGGCGCCGCCCCAGCTGGGCGCGCAGCCGTCCTTGGGGTCGGCCACCACGAAGGCGAGCGCCACGTCGTTGGCCGGGTTCGCCGCCGGGTCCTGGAACTCGAACGTCGGGGTCAGCGTGACGTCCACGTAGGGGACGGCCCACGACTTGGCGGTCGCCCCGGCCGAGTTGCGCACGTGCCGCACCCCGAACCAGCCGCCGGCGCCGAGCGCACCGATCACCAGGATCAGGAACCCCAGGCGCCACCACGACAGCCGCTGCTCCGGGCCCTCCGGCTCCGGCCAGTCGGGATCGGCGAGCGGATCGGCCGCGAGTGTCGCGCTGTCGGTGGGCACAGCTCTCGGATCGGCAGATCGCGGACCGAACTGAACGCCCGCCGCCACCCAAACCTTCAGCCACCGGCGCATCTCGGCCGATGAGGGATTCGAAGGCACCGGCGACAGCGAAGGGCCACCCATGCAGCGCAACTCCGACCAGCGCAAGCCCGGCGCGCCTCGCCAGTGGGGCGCGGACCGGCGGACGGTGCCGCATCCGCTCGTCGCGCCGCCGGTCTCCGAGGGGCGCATCGCCCGGGGCCGGCTCGCGATCGTGCTGACCATCGCGGTCTGGGCCTGCTACATCATCTACACGATCATCCAGCAGTTCGTCGCCGGCCACGCCAACTCGGCGCGGCTGGTGGTCGAGGCGATCGTGTACATGGTCGTGGTGACCGGGCTGGCCGCGTCGGCGACCGCGTACCTGATCACCCGGATCGGCTTCTTCTACCGCAGCCGCGCGCACCACCGCGCGCCACGGATCGCGCTCGACAACTTCCTGGCCGGGGACACCCCGTCGATGACCGTGCTGGTTCCCTCGTACCAGGAGGACGAGCGGGTCATCCGGACCACGCTGCTCTCGGCGGCGCTGCAGGAGTACACCGGCCTGCGGGTGGTGCTGCTGATCGACGACCCGCAGCAGCCGAGGACCCGGATCGCCCGCGACCAGCTGCTCGCCGCCCGCGCGCTGCCCGGCAAGATCGAGGCGGAGTTCGCGGCGCCGTACGCGCGTTTCCAGGCGTCCTATGAGCGGTTCGTGGCCGACTGCGACGATCGGGCCGCCACCGTCGAGGACATGCGGACGCTCGCCGCCGACTACCGCTTCGCCGTGGGCTGGCTGTACGGCCTGGGCCACCGGCAGGAGATGACCGACCACACCGACGTCTTCTTCGCCGAGCACATCGTCGGCCGGCTCGCCGAGGACCTGGCCACGATCGCCGAGGCGCTCGAGAACGGCGCCGGCGAGCAGGCCGCGCTGCCCAAGGAGCGACTGGTCCAGCTGTACCGCCGACTGCTGGCCATCTTCGGCGTCACGATGACCAGTTTCGAGCGCAAGCGCTATGTGTCACTCTCGCACGAGCCGAACAAGGCGATGAACCTCAACAGCTACATCGGTCTCATGGGCGGCAGCTACCAGGAGGTCGCCACCCCGGTCGGCGTCGCGCTGGTGCCGGCCGTCGCGGGCCGCGGCGAGCTGAACGTTCCCGATCCCGACTACGTGCTCACTCTCGACGCCGACAGCGTGCTGCTGCCCGAGTACGCCCTGCGGCTCGCGCACCTGCTCGAGCAGGGCGCGCACGCCCACGACGCGGTGGCGCAGACCCCGTACAGCGCGTTCCCGGGATCGGCGAGCCGCATCGAGCGCATCTCCGGCGCCACCACCGACATCCAGCACATCGTGCACCAGGGCATGACCCACTACGACGCGACGTTCTGGGTCGGCGCCAACGCGGTGCTGCGCAAGAAGGCCCTCGACGACATCTGCGAGGTCAGCTACGAGGGCGACTGGGAGATCCGCCGCTACATCCAGGACCGCACGGTCATCGAGGACACCGAGTCGACGATCGACCTCGGGGTGCACGGCTGGACGTTGTTCAACTACCCGGAGCGGCTGGCCTACAGCGCCACCCCGCCCGACTTCGGCTCGCTCTGCATCCAGCGGCAGCGCTGGGCCAACGGCGGCCTGCTGATCCTTTCCCGGCTCAAGGACCAGTTCCGGGCGCGGCGCGACAAGGGAAAGAAGAACCGCTTCGGCGAGCTGTTCCTGCGGGTGAACTACATGGCCTCCATCTTCTGGAGCTCCGTGTGCCTCGTGGTGATGCTCGCGTACCCGTTCAACGCCGAGCTGCTCAACCCGATCCTGCTGCTCGTCTCGGTGCCGTACTTCCTGATGATGAGCGCCGACCTGAAGTACCTCGGCTACAAGCGGATCGACGTGCTGCGGATCTACGGTTTCAACCTGATCCTGCTCCCGGTGAACCTCTCCGGCAGTTTCGCCTCGATCCTCCAGTTGCTCACCGGCGAGAAGAGCGCGTTCAAACGTACGCCCAAGGTGCGGAACCGGACGACGGCCGCGACCGCCTATCTCCTGCTGCCGATCGCCCTGATCGCGCTCTGTGCCTGGACGGCGGAGCGTGACGTGCGGCTGCACCGGTGGGACAACCTGGTCTTCGCCGGCCTCAACCTGCTGCTTTCCGTGTACGCGATGGTGGCTTTTGTCGGGGTCGGGAACACGATCGTCGATTTCGCCACCCACCTGCGGAACTGGCTGTTCCGCCCGGTCAAGCCCAAGCGCGCCACGAGCCCGGCCCCGGCCGTCACGACCGTCGCCGCGCCCACCGGCGCCATCGGCGACTGGGCGTCGGTGCTGCACTACCGCTCCGACTCGGGCGGCTCGGCCGGGCTGGTCGCGGTTCGCTCGACGCACGCCGAGGCCCGCGCCACCCGACCCGCGCCGCTGTCGCGGTCGAACTCGTTCGAGGAGTTCACGTTCTTCACCGTCTTCCAGCCGATCTTCGAGCTCGGCAGCGGCGAGGTGGTCGGGTACGAGGCGCTGACCCGCTTCGCCGACGGCACCAGCCCGCAGGAGGGACTCCAGGCGGCTCGGGCCCAGGGCATGCAGATCGACCTGGACGCGGCACTGATCCGGGCCGCGCTCGCCTCGGCGCACGCGCTGCCGGAGGGGACGTGGCTGTCCGTCAACGTCTCCGGTGACCTGCTGCGCCGGCCGCACGAGCTGGAGCCGCTGCTCGCCGAGGCCGGCCGCCCGCTGATCCTGGAGATCGCCGACGGCGCCGACCTGCCGGAGCTGCCCCCGGGCGTACGCATCGCGGTCGACGACGCCGGGGCCGGCTACGACTCGCTCGCCCGGGTGGAGGCCCTCAAACCGGCCTTCCTCAAGCTCGGGCGCGCGGCGCTGGCCGGCGTCGAGGACGAGGGCGCACGGCGGGCGGCCATCCGGTCGCTGGTTTCGTTCGCCGGCGAGCACGACTGCACCGTCATCGCGGAGGGTATCGAGACCGAGCGCCAGCGGGACGCGCTCGCGGCCTGCGGCGTACCCCTCGGACAGGGCTTCTACCTGGGACGACCGGTGCCGGCCGAGCGCGCCGCGGCGGACGTGGCGTGACGGCGGCAACAATTACGGACGGTAACGCTCAACTCGGGGCCCGTCCTGCCGACCGTGACCATCACTGCAGCTCATCGGCCGGATACTGAAGGGTCACCTGTGCGCCTCCCCCCAAAAGTGGCAATCGGCATGGCAGCCGCCGTGCTCTGTGGCAGCCTCACCGGCTGCGGGAACATCAAGGAGCTCACCAGCAGCAGCAAGCCCCTGATCGGCAGCGAGAAGACCGCAAGCCCCAGCCCGTCGCCGACGCCGTCCCCCTCGGCCTCGGCCTCGGCCGCCACCACCGGTGAGGCCGTGGTGGCCAAGCTGCCGGAGCGCCCGAGCGGGCCGCTCGACACCGGCAGCGTCGTCCACCGCCTCAAACAGGGCAGCTTCACCGTCCAGCTGACCTACTGGACCTCCGACAACGCCAAGCTCTACACGGCCGCGTCGGTCAAGACCATCAACGTCGCCGCCCACATCGAGGACGCCGACAGCACCCACCGGGTCACGATCAGCACGTTCCAGGTGACCCAGGACGACGGGACGAACCGCGCGGTGGTCAGCACCGACAACGGCAAGTTCGACGTCACCCCGCCCTACCCCTACAACACCGTGGTCACGCTGCCGGCAGCGACGACGGGAGCGACGAGGCTCACGCTGACCATCCGGCTCGATCTCCTGGTGGAGACCGCCCCGAAGTCGAACAGCTTCTACCGCTCGACCGCCCTCGACACCCTGTCCCTGCCGCTGCTCACGATTGGTGCCTCCCGATGACCGAGCCCGTCGGCCTCCGCCGCGCCACCGACCGTCAGATCCTGTTGCCCCGCAGCGCCAAGGCCGGGCCGCTCGCGCTGCCGCCGGCGCCGACCCAGCTGGCCGAGCTGGAGAGTGTCGAGGCGGTCTCCGGCGAGATCGCCGCCGCCGGCAACACCAAGCCCCGGCACGCCACGATCAGCTGCATCATCCCCTGCTACAACGAGCAGGACACGATCGCCGACGTCCTCAGGAGCCTGCTCGCACAGACCCGGCTGCCGGACGTCATCCACGTCATCATCAACAACACCGATGACGACACCCCCGAGATCGCCCGCTCCTTCGAGGGCCGGCACACCCGGTCGGTCAAGGGCGAGGAGTTCGTCACCACTGTCCACGTCCACGACATGGGCGCCAACCCGGACAAGAAGGTCGGCGCGCTCAACTACGGCTACTTCCTGTCCCGGGGGTACGACTTCATCCTCGGCGTGGACGGCGACACGACGCTGGCCCGCGACTGCGTGGAGCGGCTCGAGCTGGAGATGACCGACGACCCGCGGATCGGCGGGCTCAGCGCCGTCTACACGTTCGACAAGAGCAAGTTCAAGGGCCTGATGGCGCGCTTCCTGGTGGCCGGCCAGCGCGCGCAGTTCGCCGCCTTCAACATGGACAACCTGCTCCGCGGCCGCAACATGGCCGTGCTCGGCGGGCAGTGCAGCCTCTTCAGCATCCGGGCGCTGGAGAGCGTGATGATCCGCCACCACCAGCAGGCGCCGTGGGTGCGCGACAGCGAGGTCGAGGACAGCAAGCTGTCCTTGCAGATCAAGGACGCCGGTTTCAGCACGAAGATCAGCGCCACCGCGCGGGCGTACGTGGGTCCGATGACGAACCTGCGTGCCCTGCACGGCCAGCAGGTGAAGTGGAACTTCGGCGCGATCGACCTCTTCTGGCCGGGTCAGCGGGGTGACAACAAGGGCCAGCCGCTGCACCCCAACCTGCGGCTGCGCTGGTACGAGAACATCTCGATGCTGTTCAACCTGGGCTCGCGCATCGGCTTCCTGCTGCTGCTGATGGCCGCGCTGTCGATTCACGCCTTTGTGTTCAACCCGATCTGGCTCATCCCGCCGACGGTCGCCATGCTGCTGAACCTGCGCCTGGCGCTGGCCATGAAAGACAAGAGCGCATCAGACATCCTGTACGCGGTACTGGGCGTCCCCGCCGAGCTTTACATGTGGATCCGGATGGGCCACTTCGTCTCGGCGTGGGCACAGTTCCTGGCCCAGTCGGACAAGGACAACTGGGCCGCCCAGGCGAACGCGGAGAAGGGCAAGGGCTCGGCCTACGTGATGCCGCTGGTGGTGCTGCTGGCGGTCCTCGGCGGCGGCATCTACGCCTGGAGCCAGCAGAGCCTGTCGGTGCAGTCGGCGATCCTGTCGCTGGGCTGGCCGATCCTCTACCTCGCCACCATCGCGCAGACCGTCTTCATGCTCCGCAAGCTGTTCCGCCGCCACCGCGGCTTCCAGGTCTGACCGTTTTCCGATCGAACAGGTCTGAGCGTCTTTCCGATCGAAAGGGCACCGGTGTTCGTACACCGGTGCCCTTTCGGGCCTTTTCAGGGGCGGCGGTAGGAACGGATCGACGGGAGCGCGCGGCCCGTGAAGTCGAACTGGGTGAGGTTGTCGTTGGAGGCCTCGGCGCCCGGCTGCCAGCCGACGCCCGGGACCCACTCCGGCTCCCAGGCCATGAAGCCGAGGCCGCGGCCGTCCGGGACCCGGGTCAGCACGCCGCGCAGCGCCTCGTAGAAGTCGGCCTGGCCCTGCTTCGTCGCCGGGAAGCGGTCCACGTCCGGCAGGAACGCGTCGGGCCCGACGATGTTGCCGCGGCCGTCGCCGTCCTCGAACGTCCAGGGGTACGCCACCTCGGCCAGCAGCACCGGCTTGTCGTACCGGCCCACCGAGTCGATCAGGTTGGCCTCGAGCTCGGCCATCGAGCCGTGCCACATCGGGTAATAGGACTGACCAATGATGTCGTACGGCACGCCCCAACTCGTGATGTTGTCGAAGAACCACTGGGTGTCGCCCATCTTGCCGCCCTTGTCGATGTGCAACATCGTCTTGAGGCGGTGGCCGCCGCAGCCCTCGAGCGCGCCCGCGGTGCCGGCCTTGAGCAGGTCGGTGAAGGCCTGCCATTGCTGGGTGCCGTCCGGCAGGTAGAGCTGACCGGCGGGCCAGAGGATTCCGTTGGTGACCTCGTTGCCGATCTGGATGATGTCCACCGGCGTCCCCTGCGCCGCGAAATCCCGTACCAGCGAACGGGTGTAGGTCTTGATCTTGACCTTGAGACTCGCCAGATCGGTGGGCCAGCTCGCCGGGATGGGCTGCTTGCCGGGGTCGGCCCAGAAGTCGGAGTAGTGCGGGTCGAGCAGGATCTTCATGCCCGCCCGCTTGGCCCGCTTGGCCAGGGCGAGCGCGCGGGCCTTGTCGCTGTAGCCGGCCGGCGGGTCGACCCAGACCCGCAGCCGCAGGTAGTTGGCGCCCTCCTTGGCGAGGATCTGCTCGGCGGGACGGACCCGGCCGGCCAGGTCGCGGAAGCGGACGCCGGCCTCCTCCAGCTGAGGGAGGAAGGACATGTCGGCGCCCCGGACGCTGAGGGTCGTCGAAGGGCGGGAGGCCGCGCGGGCCTGGGCGGGAACGAGCGCGGACAGGGCTATACCGCCGGCCCCGGCGAGGAGACCGCGGCGGCTGATCGAGGACGGCATCGATGACCTCCATGTTCCAATGGAGACTGTGAGCGCTCACGGTGCTCCGCTTCGGCCCTCGTGTCAAGGGCGGGCTATCGTGCAGACGTTCCAGGCGACCGGAGGGACACAGAGCGATGCCGGACGACGCGCCCGCCCACCCGAAATCGCGCGGCGCCGCCCGCCGGGCCCAGCGTCGCGGGCCCACCATGGAGGACGTCGCGACCCTGGCCGGCGTCTCGCGCGGCACCGTCTCCCGGGTGCTCAACGGCGCCAACCACGTGAGCTCGGCGTCGCTGCGGGCCGTCCAGGAGGCGATGCGCCGGACCGGGTACGTGGTGAACCAGAACGCGCGCAGCCTCGTCACGAAACGATCGGGAGCGGTCGCGTTCGTTCTTTCCGAGCCGTCCGATCGGCTGTTCGAGGACCCGGTGCTCGGCTCGCTGCTGCGGCATTGCACGCAGCTGCTCGGCGCCCAGGGGCGGAGCCTCATGCTCATGCTGGCCGGCACGCCCGAGGAGCGGGAACGGGTGCTCGTCTTCGCGCGCGGCGGGCACGTCGACGGGGTGCTGCTCGTGTCCATGCACAGCGGCGATCCCCTGGCGGCCGACCTGCTGGGCACCGGGGTTCCGGTCGTCGTGTGCGGACGGCCGCCGGCGGACGGCCCGTCGATGCCGTATGTGGCGGCCGACGACCGCGGGGGCGCGCGCCTGATGACGAAGTACCTGCTGGATCAGGGGGCGAAGCGGCTGGCCACGGTGGCCGGGCCGGGCGACACACCCGGCGGCGTCGAACGGCTGGCCGGGTTCCGGGACGTGCTGGGGCGGCGCGCCACCGCGAAGGTGATCGTGCGCGCGGCGTCCTACAGCATCGACGCCGGGCGCGAGGCGATGGAACAACTGCTGCACGCGTGCCCCGACCTCGACGCGGTCTTCGTCGCCTCGGACCTGCTGGCCGTCGGGGCACTGCAGGCGTTGTCCGCCGCCGGGCGGCGAGTTCCCGATGACGTACGCGTCGGAGGCTTCGACGATTCGGCGATCGCCTCGGCCACCACTCCCCCGCTGACCACGATGCGTCAGCCGTTGTCGCAGGTGGCGGCGGAGTTGGTCGAGGTGCTGCTGCAGCTGGCCGGGGGCCGGACCGCCTCCTCGCGAGTGCTGCCGACCACCCTGGTGCGCCGCGACTCGGCGTGATCTCCATTCGTGTGAGCGCTCACGGGCCCACATGCTGGTCGAGCTCGCCGGCGCAGACGTTGGGCCAGTCGACGCCGAACCTTGACGCGATCATCGAGAATGGGGATCGGCGCCGTTCAGGACCTGACCGCCGCCCGCGTCCACGGCGGCACCAGGAGGAAGCAAACGCATGATCGCGAGGCGGATCGCCACCCTGGTGACAACCCTGCTGGCCGTCACCGGCCTGGGCGCGAGCGGCAGCGCCACCGTCCTCGAAGCACGGCACAAAGAACCGGCCGCGATCGCGCCGGGTCCGGCGAGCGGCGCCCGGACGACCGTGCGCGAGGTCCGGGCCGGCGCCCGGGCCGCCACCGCCGTACACCATCTGCCGTCCGCGTTCCGGCTACCACCGGGCAGCCGGGTGACCACGCTGTCCGACCACGAGTCCGGCGCCTCGTTCACGCTGACCGCCCCGGACCCGGACAGTGTGATCGCGTTCTATCGGCGCGAGTTGCCGCTGGGCGCGTTCACGATCGTCGCCGAGCGCGCGGGACCGGACACCACCAGCCTGGCATTCCGAAACGCGGACGGCTGGGCGGGCGAGATCTATGTAACGACAAGCTGGGTGGCGGTCGCTGTCAGGCGCGCCTGATCAACTCTTGGCATTCAGCCCCACATCCAGGAATTATCTACGCTGCTTCAGCTCCCGGTGTCCTCCCAACCGGGAAGACCCCTCCGAACCACGCCGCACCTACCAGGAATGGAACACAATATGGTCAATCCCGAGCCGTACCCGGGGTCGCCTGCCGACCAGCCGCCTCCCTCCGGACCTCCCTACGGCGCTCCGCCCCCGCCGCCTCCCTACGGTGCTCCGGCTCCGCCGCCTCCCTACGGTGCTGCGCCCCCGCCGCCTACCTACGGTGCTCCGCCGCCGGGGACCGGTTACCCGCCGCCGCACTACACCCCGCCGATGGGTGGCGCTCCGGGGATGCCCGCGAGCGGCGTCGGCCAACCAGGCAACTTGGCCGACCGGTTCGTGGCGAGGTTGATCGACAGTGTCATCGTCGGCGTCGTGGGCGTGGTCCTCAACGTGGTGCTGGCGTTCATCTCGAACTCGTGGTTCCTCACCGGTTTCATCTCCGCGCTGGTGACCGCCGCCCTGTACCTCGGCTACTTCGGCTACTTCGAGTCCACCCGAGGCCAGACAATCGGCAAGCAGGTGATGAAGCTCAAGGTGTTCGGCCCGGACCGCGTCAGCAACCCGACGCTGGAACAGGCCATCCGCCGCAACATCTACATGGGGTTCGGCGTCGCCCGCGTCATTCCGATCCTCGGCAGCGTGCTGAGCGGCCTGGCCGGAATCGCCGCGGTGATCGTGATCGTGGTCAACATCAACAACGACCCGCAGCGTCAGCACTGGTTCGACAAATTCGCCGGCGGCACCCAGGTCATCAAGATCGGCTGACCTGTCCCGCCCGCGTCGATGACGTGGTGACACCCGCCGGTCCGTGCTCGAGTGGCCTTCCGCTCGAATACGGACCGGCCCGTCAACTGCATCCCTCGCGGACGCGCGGTGATCACCCGTGCGTGCCCGACACCGTTGATCTCCCGCGATCGGACTGCGGCCGGGGTTAGCGTGAGGAATGCTGAAAATTAGGTATAAAGCGGTCAGAACGGCCGCAACACTCGTGGCCGGACTCGCCCTGGCCGTGCCCACGACGTTCAGTGCCGCCCCGGCCGCGAGCGCCGCCGTCTCCGACGCGGCGGCCACCGAGGCCGGCGGTCTTCGGCCGGGGCCGATCCGGCTGCAGGATGGCCTGCTCAGCGCGTCCGACCTTCCCCGCGGGTACTCGCCCGCGATCGGCGGGACGATGGCGGCCGTGTCCGACCTCGGGGCCGACTCGAACATCTGCGATCACCAGGTGAGCTCGCACGGGCACGTGGCGACGGCGCAGGCCACGTTCATTCATGGGATTCCGGGTCCGATGCTCTTCGAGACCCTCTCCGCGACCGGGCCCCGGACGGCCCGGGCCATCGTCGCCGGCATCGCGGCCGCGCCCCGGCTGTGCAAGTCGTTCAACGACGGCGTCCCGGGCTCGGCCATGCGGGCGCGGCTGACGATCTCCCCGTTGCGGGTGCCGCGGCTGGGTGACGCGTCGGCCGGGCTGTCGTTCATGGTGCGCCCGGCCGGAGTGAACATGACGATCCAGGGCCGGCTGATCTCGGTGGCCCGGCGCGGGGTCGCCGTGACGATCCTGCTGGTCAACTCGCCGCAGGGCAACCAGCGCGAGCTCAACCTCATCGCGGCCACCGCGATCCGCAAACTCGACCGCGCAAGCTGACACTCCCGTGGGCGCCGGTACCCGACGGGCACCGGCGGCTGGTTCGTCAGGGCAGGAGGAGGGACTTGATGGCGCGGCGCTCGTCCATGGCGCGGTAGCCCTCGGCGGCCTGGTCGAGGGGCAGGGTCAGGTCGAAGACGCGGCCGGGGTTGATCTCGCCCTTCCACACCAGGTCGATCAGCTCGGGCAGGTACTGCCGGACCGGGGCGGGGCCGCCGTGCACGGCCACATGCGTACGGAAAAGTTGAATGCCGTCGATGTGCACGTCGTGCGGGACGCCGACGAAACCCACGTGCGCGCCCGCGCGGGCCGACTTGATCGCCTGCTGCATGGACTCGGCGGTGCCGACGCATTCGAGGACCGCGTCGGCACCGACCCCGTCCGTCAGCTCGCGCACCTTGGCAACACCGTCGTCGCCCCGTTCGGTGATGACGTCGGTGGCCCCGTACTCGATGGCCTGCTTCTGCCTTGGCTCGTGACGGCTCATCGTGATGATCCGGGCGGCGCCCTTCTGGTTTGCCGCCAGCACGCCGTGGAGGCCCACGGCGCCGTCGCCGACGACGAGCACGGTCATGCCGGGCTCGACCCGCGCGGCGACGGCGGCGAACCAGCCCGTGCCCATGACGTCCGAAAGTGTCAAGAGGCTGGGGATCATCTCGGGGGTGGGCTCGCCGGGCGTCGCGACCAGGGTGCCGTCGGCGAGGGGCACGCGCAGGAAGTCGGCCTGGGCCCCGCTCACCGGCTCGCGGTGCACGCAGGCCGTCTGGAAGCCGGCGAGGCAGTGCGGGCAGGTGTTGTCGGAGGCGACGAACGAACCGATCACGTACTGCCCCGGACGGACCGAGGTGACCTCATCGCCGACCCGTTCGACCACGCCGAGGTATTCGTGGCCCATCGGCATCGGGCCGTTGATCTTGTTGATGCCGCGGTAGGGCCAGAGGTCCGAACCGCAGACGCACGCCGCCACGATCCGGATGATCGCGTCGGTGGGCGCCTGGATCTCCGGGTCGGGCCGCTCCTCGAAGCGGATGTCCCGAGGTCCGTGAAGTACAGCTCCCCGCATGGGTGGTCCTTTCCGTACCGGGTGTCCGCCGCTCAGCTTGCTCCTTGAAGGGGGTACCTGCCACCCAAACCTGGCCGGGGAGGCACTTCTGTGCTGGGGTGGGCAGATGAGCCGGACTCGTGCGGACAGTCTGCGGTGGATGGCCGAGGGAACGACGCTGCTGCTGGGCGCCCTGGAGTCGGTGCCGGACGCGAAGCTGTCCGACGCCTGCGCGCTGCCCGGCTGGAGCGGCAAGCATCTCGTCGCGCACGTGTCGCTCAACGCCGAGGCGCTGATGAACCTCGCGACCTGGGCGAAGACCGGTGTCGAGACGCCGATGTACTCCTCGCCCACGCAGCGCGACAGCGACATCGAGCGCAATGCGGAGCTCCCCGTCGCCGAGCTGCGCGATCGCGTGGTCGAGACGGCGGTGGCGCTGGACGCGTCGCTGGCCGGACTCACCGCGGAGCAGTGGGACCAGCCGATCCGCACCCGGCAGGGGCGCGAGGTCACCGGCGAGGAGATCCCCTGGATGCGGGCTCGCGAGGTCATGGTGCACGCGGTCGACCTGGGCGCCACCGTCGGGTTCGCCGACCTTCCGGGTGACTTCCTGGCGTCGCTGGTCGACGACATCGCGGCCAAGCGCGACGGCGCGGGAATAGTGCTGGTCGCGACCGATCTCGATCGGCGCTGGACGATTCCGGGCGAGCGGGACGCCGAGGTCGAGGGGCCGGTCGCGGGGCTCGCCGCGTACCTGGCCGGACGGGAGACCAGCGACGTCGCCGGTGGCGGCGGACGGCCCGTGCCCCGCCTCGGACCCTGGTTGTAGCCCTGGTTGCACCACAGCTGGTGCAGATTTCCGACATCGACCCGGATCGAGCGCCCGCGTTAGCGTGTGCCATGCACAGCGTCGGGCCGTCGGCCGCTCCGGGAGATATGGCCAGGTCCGCCGCCGGGCCGTATCGGGAGGAATCCGTGACGAACAGGGACTCCGTGATGAACTGGGACGACGAGTGGGCCGAGCTGCTCGCCGCGCTGTGCGCCGACGACGCCGGCCGGGTGGGCACGGTCGGTGACCACGAGGGCGAGCTCGCCCCGGTCCGGCCGACCCGGTTCGGCTGGCTCTACGGCTTCGACTGGTGGCCGGCGGGCGCCGGGACCGGTCTCGCGATGCTGGAGCTGGCCGAGCCGGGCACGATGCCGGCCGAGGCGTGGGAACCGCTGTGCGGGCCGCTGCGCGAGGCGCCGGTGACCCCGGACGGCCACCTGCTCGTCGGCCGGCACAAACCGGCCGGCTCGCCGCGCCAGGCGACGCTCACGCTGGTCACCGATCAATCAGCCGATGGCGTACGCGCCAACGTGCTCACGGTCCGGATCAGCGTCGAGCCCGTCTGAAGCTTTCAGGACGGCAGCTTCGTGCCGGCCTGCTCGGCGATCAGGTACTCGGCCGCCCAGTTCAGCCAGTCGCCGTCGACCTTGCCGTGCGCGGCGGCCGCCCGGTGCAGGGCCGCGGCCAGGTCGTTGACCGAGGTGAAGGCGAACTGCGACGGGTCGACGCGGCCGGGCAGCCGCGTGGTGACCTCCTGCAGGAGCCACTCGTTGCCGTCCGGGTCGTGGAAGGTCGCGCGGGAGAGGTAGCTGCCTCGGTTCGGGTCGAGCCCGGGCTTCGGGCCCTCGGCGGTGAGGTGGAAGATCTCGCTGACCTCGACGCCGGCCGCGACCAGCTCGGCGCGGGTGGCCTCGAGGTCGGAGACGATCAGGTAGTTCTTGGCGGAACCGGGCGCGGCGGTGGTCAGCGTCGCGCCGAACTGCACCGAGCAGCCCGAGCCCGGCGGCGTCAGCTGGACGACGATGGGCGGCGTCTTGTCGAGACGCCAGCCGAAGCTGGTGTAGAACTGCGTGGACCGGTCGACATCCGCGACGGGGATGACCACGACCTCGAGCTTCATGTCAGTCATGAGCCTCACTGTCCCTGCGGCGCGGGCCCGTCGAACCAGGGTTCGACCCTGGCCCGGGCCCGGGACCGACCCCGGGGACCGCTGAAGTTCAATGGCCGGTCACGGCGCTGTGACCTGCTGCATCACCGTTCCCGCCACAGTGGAGTACATGGTGATGATCAGGTTCGCGGCTTTGGGGGACTCGGTCACCAGCGGCTACGGGGACCCGATGCCCGGGGGCCGGTGGCGGGGCTGGGCCGTCCTGCTGGCCGAGGCGCTCGGCGCCGACCTTCACAATCTGGCGGTCAGCGGGGCCCGGATCGGCGACGTGGCCGAGCGGCAGCTGCCGGTGGCGCTCGACCTGCGGCCGACGCACGCGTCGGTCCTGGTCGGCATGAACGACACACTGCGCGGAGACTTCGACCCGGTCGCCCTCGGTTACCGCCTCACCGACATGGTGGAGCAGCTGACGGCGGGCGGCGCGACGGTCATGACCGCGCGGCTGCCGGACCCGGGCCGGATGTTCGGCCTGCCCGGCGCCATCGCCCGCCCGCTGGGCCGGCGGATGGAGGCGCTCAACGAGGTGCTCGACCGGATCGCCGCCGACCACGCGACGATCCACGTCGACCTGGCCGGCTCGGCGTACCACCGCAACAACTGGAGCGTCGACCGGCTGCACCCGAGCGAACGCGGCCATCGCCTGCTCGCGCACCGGTTCGCGCTCGCGATGCGGGACGCCGGGCATCCGGTGCCGGCCCTGCCCGGGCTGGAGGCGACCAACCCGGAGCCGACCGTCGGCCAGCGCGTCTGGTGGATGGCGACCCAGGGTAACCGCTGGCTGCTGCGGCGCTCGACCGATCTGTTCCCCACGCTCGCCCGGATGGTCGTCGACGAGATGCGACGGCGTCCGCCCGAAATTACCGCACCTGAGATCCGGAACTTGCGGTAGAGTCACGGAACTTACGGTCTGTGACGTTTAGGGGTACGCATGACGAGCACCGAGGCCACGACCGCGACCGCCACCGGCCGCGCGATCCAGAACCCGGTGCTCGCCGGCTTCCACCCCGACCCGTCGATCCTGCGGGTGGGCTCGGACTTCTACATCGCCACGTCGACCTTCGAGTGGTTCCCGGCCGTACGCCTGCACCACTCCGTCAATCTTGTCGACTGGGAGCCGCTCGGCGGGGCCCTCAACGAGAAACGGCTGCTCGATCTGACCGGCACCGCCGACTCCGGCGGCGTCTGGGCGCCCAGCCTGACGTACGCGCACGGCGAATTCCACCTGCTCTACACCGACGTCGCCACGTTCGCGGGCGGTTACTGGGACCCACAGAACTACCTGGTCACCGCCTCCTCGCTGAGCGGGCCGTGGTCCGACCCGGTGGTGCTGCACGGGCGCGGTTTCGACGCCTCGCTCTTCCATGACGAGGACGGCTCGACCTGGATGCTGTCGATGGTCGGCGATGCCCGTCCCGGCCACAACCGGTTCGCCGGCATCTCCGTCCAGCGGTACGACCGGGCGGCCCGCAAGCTGGTCGGCGACGAGCACATGATCTTCAAGGGCACCGCGGCCGAGCTCACCGAGGCGCCCAACCTGTACCGCGTCAACGGCTGGTACTACCTGCTCACGGCCGAGGGCGGCACGAGCTGGACGCACCAGGTCACCGTGGCCCGCTCCCGCGACATCCTCGGGCCGTACGAGACCGACCCCAACGGCCCGATGCTCACCTCGGCCGGGCATCCCGAGCTGACCCTGCAGAAGGCGGGTCACGGCAGCCTCGTCGAGACGCCGGCCGGCCAGTGGTACCTGGCGCATCTCGTGGGCCGGCCGTACTCGACCCTCGGCCGCTGCGTGCTCGGCCGCGAGTCGGCGCTGCAGGAGGTCACCTGGACCGAGGACGGCTGGCCCCGGATCGCCGGCGGCATCCCGGCCGACAGCGTGCCGGCGCCGCTCGGCGTGGTCGTCCCGGCCGAGCGCCCGGTCTCCTCCGAGTATCAGGAGGCCGACGACTTCGACGCGCCGGCCCTCGGGGTCAACTGGTCGACGCTGCGGCGGCCGGCCACGCCCGACTGGGTCTCGCTGACCGCGCGGCCGTCGTTCCTGCGCATCACCGGCGGCCAGTCGCCGATGACCCGGTTCCGGCCCAGCCTGGTGGCGCGGCGGGTGGTGGCCCGCTCCTGCGAGCTCGACACGGTGCTCGAGTTCACGCCGCGCAACTACCGGCAACTGGCCGGCATCACGGCGTACTACAGCACCAGGAACTGGTACTACTTGAACGTGACCGCCGAGGACGACGGGACGCCGGTGCTCGAAATTCTCGCGTGCGACAGCGGCAAGATCCGGGTCGTGCCCGGCACGCGGGTCGACGTGAGCGGGCTTTCCCGGCTGGGGCTCAAGGTGCGGCTCGACGGGGAGGAGCTGACCTTCGCGTACGCGACCGATCCCGACGCGGCCGAGCCGGGCTGGCAGGCGATCGGGCCGGCCTTCGACGCGACGACGCTCTCCGACGAGTACGCGGCCCAGGTCGTGGCCGGCGAGCCGGAGGCCTGGGGCTTCACCGGCGCGTTCGTGGGACTGTGGGTGCAGGATCTGGGCGCCGAGGGCGGGTACGCCGATTTCGACCGCGCCTCGTACAAGACCTCTGGGTGAAGAGGGGTGTCCGGGCTGGGCGGGGCGCGCCCGGCCCGGGCATTAACCCGCTGACCCGCTAGACCGCGCCAGGGACTATCGCCAGGACCTTGCCGGTGTTGATGCCGGTCGACGAGCAGGCCACGGTCGGCCCCTTCACGAAGATCGACGTGCTCTGCTGCGGCGGTACGACCTGGTAGCCCTTCACGTTCACCGACTTGCACTTGGCCGGGTCGACCTCGCCGGGCTGGTGGAACGCCAGCGTCGCGTGCGCCTGCGCTCCCGGCGCCAGCACGACGGTCGTGGTCGCCTCGCCGGTGTCCGGCGCGAACGGCTTGTTGACCGTCCTGCCGGTCTTGGCGCTGATCCAGGACACGGTCGGGTACCCGGTGAGCGAGCATTTGGCCGCCGACTTGTTGGTGAAGACCAGCGAGAGGTAGAGCACGCCCGCGTTCGCCTCGACGTTGCCCGTCCCGGCTCTCAGATCGGCGGTGCGGCAGCGGGCCACGCCGCTCGCGGCCGCGGTCCCACCGGTCGCGGCCGGGGCCTCCGACGTGCGGTTGGACGGGATCGTGGGCTCGGTGCCGGCGCCCGACGGGACGACCCAGGTCGACTTGTTGTCGGCGGTGACGGGCGGGTCGTCGTTCGAGCAGGCGGTCGCCAGCAGGAGGGACGCGGCGGCCAGAACGTACACAAAACGTCTCATGAGAACCTTGGTGTCGAGCGGGAGCACCCATCAAACCCCATCCCCGCCATCCCGGCATACCCGCCCCGCGCGGCTCGCTCCCGGCCCGAACGTGTTCGTTACGATCGCGCGATGAGGAAAGCCCCGGTCAGCCGCCGCGACCGCCCCGCCAAGCCGCCGCTGAGCCGGGAGGGTGTGATCGCCGTCGCTTTGCAGATCATGCAGGAGGAGGGGCTCGAGAAGGTCACCATGCGGCGGGTGGCGGCCTCGCTGGACACCGGGCCCGCCTCGCTCTACGTCTACGTCGCCAACATGGCCGAGCTGCACGGCGCGCTGCTCGACACCCTCCTGGGCAACCTACCCGACATTTCCGAAATGTCGGATTGGCGCGATGGCCTGATCGAGCTGCTCAGCGCCTACACCCTGCTGCTCGACCGGTACCCCAGCCTGGCCCGGTCGATCCTCTTGCTGCGCCCGGCCGGTCCGAACTACATGCGGCTGATCGACACCGCGCTCGGCCTGCTGCTCGCCGGCGGTGTGCCGCCGCGGCAGGCCGCCTGGGGCGTCGACCTGCTGCTGCAGATGGCCACCGCGTCGGCAGCCGAGCACGGCGGCGGCGATCAGGCCGACGACCAGCAGATCGAGGCCGTGCGCACCGCCGACCCGGCCGATTTCCCGCACATCGTCCGGGTCCGCGACGAGCTTTTCTCCGGTACGGGGATGGACCGCCAGCGGTGGGCGTTCGCGGCCGCCATCGCCGGCATCGCCACGCAGAGCGCCACGGCCGAGGTCGCCCCTCAGACCGCCTGAGTCGCCGCGGAAACGGCCCAGCCGGAGTCGCCGCGGAAACGGCCCAGCCGGAGTCGCCGCGGAAACCGCCTGGCCGGAGGCACCGCGGAAACCGCCCAGCCGGAGTCGCCGCGGAAACCGCCCGGTCTGAGGCACCGCGGAAGCCACCCGCCCGGAGTCGCCGCGGAAACCGCCCGGCCGGGGTCGCCGCGGAAACGATGCCGGCGGGGCCGCGACTCAGAGTGCTGCCGCCGCTGCCCGTCCCGCCTGACGGCCCGAGAAGAGGCAGCCGCCGAGGAACGTGCCCTCCAGCGAGCGGTAGCCGTGCACCCCACCGCCGCCGAAGCCGGCCACCTCGCCCGCCGCGTACAGGCCCGGGATCGGCGCGCCGGCCGCGTCGAGGACCCGGCCCTGCAGGTCGGTCTGCAGGCCGCCGAGCGTCTTGCGGGTGAGTACGTTGAGCCGCACCGCCACCAGCGGACCCGCGCTCGGGTCGAGGATCTTGTGGGCCGCGGCCGTGCGGCTCAGCGAGTCACCCGGATACGACAGCGCGTTGCGGATGCCCATCACCTGGGCGTCCTTGCTGTACTGGTTGTCGATCTCGCGATCGCGGGCGTCGATCTGCCGCTTCAGGTCGTCCAGAACGATCAGATTCGATCCGGCGATCCGGTTCATCCCCGCGACCAGCTCGGGCAGCGTCGAGGCGACCACGAAGTCCGCGCCGTACTTCTCGAACTTCTGAATTGGTTCGGGGGTCTGCCAGAACCGGGAGAGCAACTGAAGAATGTTTTTATTGGTCAGATCGGGGTTCTGTTCGCTACCGGAGAGCGCGAACTCCTTGTCCACGATCTTCTGGGTCCCGACGAACCACGAGTAGTCGTAGCCGGTCGACGTGATCGTGCCCAGCGTGTGCAGCGTGTCGTAGCCGGGCATGTCGGGCGCCTTGAAGCGCTTCCCCGTCGCGTCGAACCACATCGAGGACGGGCCGGGCAGGATCCGGATGCCGTGGTTAGGCCAAATCGGCGCGTAATTACGCAGACCTTCGGTGTAGTGCCACATCCGGTCGGGATTGACGATTCGCGCGCCGGCCTGCGCGGTGATGCCGAGCATCCGGCCGTCGACGTGCGCCGGCACGCCGGTGACCATGAACCTCGGCGGCGTCCCGAGCCGGGCCGGCCAGTTCTGCCGGATCAGGTCCTGATTCGCGCCGATCCCGCCGGACGTGACGATCACGACCGGCGCTTTCAGATCAAAAGACCCCACTTGCGTACGGGAGGAAGGCGTCCCTCGCACGGCGGTGCTCGGTTCGAGGATCGCTCCGCGCACCCCGGTCACGACGCCGCCCGTGCGCACCACCTCGTCGACCCGGTACCGGTGCTTGAAGACGACCTTCCCGGCCGACACCCCGGCCCGCACCTTCTTCTCGAACGGCTCGACGACGGCCGGCCCGGTCCCCCAGGTCACGTGGAAGCGCGGCACCGAGTTCCCGTGACCGTCGGCGAGGCCGCCCCCTCGTTCGGCCCAGCCCACGAGCGGGAACCACTGCACACCGAGCCCGGCCAGCCACGAGTGCTTCTCGCCGGCCGCGAAGTCGACGTAGGCCTGGGCCCAACGGTATGCCCAATAGTCCTGCCCGGCCGGATCGTCGATGCCCCGGTCGAAGCCGGCCGTGCCGAGCCAGTCCGACCAGGCCAGGTCGCGGGAGTCCTTGATGCCCATGAGCCGTTGCTCGGGCGAGTCGACGAAGAACAGACCACCGAACGACCAGAAGGCCTGACCACCGAGACTGGCCTCCGGCTCCTGGTCGAGCAGCAGGACCTTCTTGCCGGCCGCGACGAGCTCCGAGGTGGCGACCAGGCCGGCCAGGCCGTGCCCGACGACGATGGCGTCCGCGTCGGTGGCCGCCGCCGCCCCGAAGGCCGGCGCCGCGGCTTGGGCGACGGCCGCCCCCGCGGCGACCCCACCGGCCACGGTGAGCGCCCGGCGCCGGCTGATCCCGGGTGTTTCCATGTGCCCTCCCGACGTGAACTTCTCTCACATTCAGCGTCAACATGGAAGCAGCTCGATCATTCGCCCCGATAGTCTCCGACCTCCAACGAGACGCCCGCTCGTTGTGGCCCACGACGGTAGGCGGGCGGACCGTACCCCGCGCGGACCGGCCGCAGCGTCGTGCGGTCGGCGGGCGGACCGTACCCGGCGCGGACCGGCCGCGGCGTCGGCGTCAGGTAGAAGCAGGTGTTCAGTCCGCCGGTTGCGTCCCCGCCCACGCGGCGCGCAGCAGATCGCCCACGTCCTGCCTGGTCACCGGCCGCGGATTGGGGAAGGTGGCGTCGGCGACGATCGCGGCGATCCGGTCGATGTCGGACTCGGCCATGCCCAGCGACCGCAGCGACCGGGGCGCACCGAGCCGCCCCTCGAGCTCCCACAGGTCCCGGCCGTTCAGCGAGCCGCCGTTGAACGCCAGCACATGCGGCAACACGACCGTGTGCGTCTCGGAATGCGGCAGGTTGAGCGTTCCGCCCAGCGTGTGGCACAGCTTGTGGTGCAGGCCCATGGTGGTCGCCCCGAGCACCGCACCGCACAGCCACGCGCCGTAGAGCGCCTCGCCCCGCGCGTCCAGCGAGTCGGGCCGCTCGACGATCGCCGGCAGCGCGCCGGTCAGCGCCCGGGCGCCCTCGCGCGCCATGAGCGAGACGATCGGCGAGGCGTCCGGCGCGTACAACCCCTCGGCGGCGTGCGCGATCGCGTTGATGCCGCTGGTCACGGCCAGCTCCACCGGCATGCTCAGGGTGAGCGAGGGGTCGTAGACCACGCTCACCGGAAGCACCTTCGGATCGCGGCCGGTGCGTTTCGCCCCATCCTCGGTGAGCCCCCAGACCGGCGTCATCTCCGACCCGGCGTACGTGGTGGGAATGGCGACCACCGGGAGGCCGTGCGCCAGCGCGATCGCCTTGCCCAGCCCGATCGCCGATCCGCCGCCGACCGCGACGCAGCCGTCCGCGCCCAGCTCGGCCGCCACCTCCCGGGCGCGCCGCGCCACCTCGATCGGCACGTGCATGGTCGCCTCGGGCAGGATGCCCGCGCAGCGCTCGCCGAGCGCGGCGGCCACCTGCTTGCCGACCGCCTCCTGCCGCGGCCCGCACAGCACGAGCACGCGTCGCAGGCCGAGCGCCTCGACCTCCTCCGGAAGCCGGTGCAGCGAGCCGGCCCCGAACACCACCCGCATCGGCAGCGCGGCGTACTCGAATGAGCGGTTCACGAGCGCTGCAGCACGATGTCGAACGTCAGCGTCCGGAACGGGTTCGGCAGGCCGGCGGCCGCGGCCCGTTCCGGGTCGTCGACCTCGGGCACCTCGCGGATCAGGCTCTCCTTCACCCCGAAGACCGCGTCCGAGTCCAGGTACGGGCTGTCGGCCACGAAGACGTGCGTCGTCACCGGCCGGTAGCCCGGCGCGGAGACGATGAAGTGCAGGTGCGCCGGCCGGTACGGATGCCGGCCCGTGGCGTCCAGCAGCTGCCCCACCGGTCCGTCGTCTGGGATCGGGTAGTACTTGGGAACGACCGACCGGAACCAGAACCGGCCGTCGTCGTCCGCGGTGAACAATCCGCGCAGGTTCAGCTCGGGCTGGATGCCCGGCTGCTGCACGTCGTAGAAGCCGTCCTCGTTCGCCTGCCAGATGTCGACCGTCGCCCCCGGCACCGCCTTGCCGTCGTCGCCGGTCACCTGCCC
Organism: Paractinoplanes globisporus DSM 43857; assembly: GCF_000379645.1. Taxonomy (GTDB): domain Bacteria; phylum Actinomycetota; class Actinomycetes; order Mycobacteriales; family Micromonosporaceae; genus Actinoplanes; species Actinoplanes globisporus. The sequence continues at coordinate 65,378 of NZ_KB903298.1, read as the reverse complement.
CGAGACCAGGCACGGCGTGCCCTTGCCGTCGAGCGCCACGTCGGCCCCGAGCTCGCGGAACGGTGACTCGACCATGTGAAACGGCCCGAGAACGGTCGACTCGGTCGATGCGCCACCGGTGCGGTGGTTGATGGTCTCGACCAGCATCGACACCCCCAGCACATCGGAGAGCAGGATGAACTCCTGCCGGGTGGCGTCGCTCTTCTGCCCGGTACGCGTCAGGAAGTCGATCGCCGTGGCCCACTCGGCCTCGGTCAGCTCGACCTCTTTGACAAAGGCGTGCAGATGCCTGACCAATGCGCCCATGACCGTACGCAACCGATCGTCCGGGGTGCCGGCAAAGCTCGCGGCGACGACCTCGGCCGACCGCTCCTCGCTGAACATGCTCACCCCGCCAGCCTAGGCACCTCTCGGCCGAACGGCTCATACCCCGTCACATTGACGCGCTTCTATAGTGACGGAACGCTATCGCTTTGACGGGGGTAGAGCATATGCGCCGTTCCCTGGTGTCGGCCGCACTCATCGTGTCGCTCGTCGTGCCGACCGTTCTCGTACGCCAGCCGGCTGCCGTCGCCGCCGACGACGGCGACACACCGCACCCACCCGGGCCGTGTGCCGACCTGACCGTTCCCGAGGAGAACCATTCCTCGATCCGGCTTCGCGTCGACCAGCCCGCCGACAGCGAGCGCCTCGCGGTCGGCGCGGACGGGAAGATCACGGTCAAGGGCATCCTGCACAAGCAGGCCACCATGGTCGAGGTCGAGGACGACCGGGTAACCGCCCACGACTTCACCCTCGGCCCGCCGCCCGACGACGTGGCCGCCTGGGCCTCGTCCTGGACGACCACGCTGCGCCCGGCCCACCTCGGCGCCAACCAGCTCTGCGTCCGCGCCAAGCGCGATCCCAAGCGCACCGCCCGCATCCGGCGTGACTTCACGGTCGTCGACCTGATCCCACCGAGCAACGTCGGCGGCCTCACGGTCGGCGGCCTCACCTCGACCTCGGCCAAGGTGAGCTGGAACGCCGCCACCGACAACTTCGGCCTGGCCGGGTACGACGTGAGCGTCGACGGCGGCGCCGCCCACCGCACCACGGTCGGCACCCGGTCGTACACGATCACCGGCCTGAACGCGGAGAGCACACACACGGTCTCGGTGGTCGCGGTCGATCTGGCCGGCAACAAATCGGTCACTCCCGCCACCACTTCGTTCACGACGCTCGCGCCGCCTTCGCCGTCCGACCCGCAGACCGGCATCGTCTTCGCCCCCGAGCAGGGCGCGGCCACCGCCTCCTGGCACCCCGTCGCCGCCGACGCCTCCTACCGCTCCTACCTCGACGGCCAGGCCCTCGAGGACTTCACGCTCGGGCAGTACTGCGTGGACGCGAGCGGCAACCCGGCCAGCCCGTGCACGGCCCAGGACGTGATCAAGTACCCGCTGACCTATCTCGACCAGAGCACGCCGTACGCGTTCAAGATGGAGGCCCTCGCCGCCGACGGCACGGTCGCCCGGTCGCTCGACGGCGAGTTCACCACGACCGCCGGCCCGGCCGTGGTGTCGCCGGCGACCACGCAGCTCAACGCCAGTGAGGCCTCGAGCTGCGCCGGACAGGGCGGCGACTTCTACGTAACCGCGGCCGCCCGCGGCAAGGTGTCGCTCCCGTCCGGCAGTACGCCGATCTTCGACGGTTGCTACCGGGTCTCGAACAACAGCTGCATCGACGCCTTCCTGCCGCCGTCGGGCAACAAGGTGCTCAAGTGCGTCGACGACATCACCCGCCTGCTCTACTCGACGGCGCCGACCGGGCGCGGGCCGGTGATCTCGTCGCTGGACGGCGTGGCCGCCTACCTGCGCGCGCCGTCGCTCGTGCCCGGAACGCTGATCGAACCGATCACCTGGTGTGCGGAAAGCACGGCCTGCACGGTTGTGGTCGAGGAGGCCGCCGAGGCGGTCGAGATGGTCGAGATCGCGACCGTCTCCTCCGCGGTGGCGTCGTTCCTGGTCGTCGCGGCCGAGGGCATCGGTCTCGGCCTGGTGCTGGGCGTCCTGCTGGCGATCCTGTTCCCGTCCGAGATCGCGATCGGCGGCCTGCTGGAGTACCCGATCGAGACCGACACCGACTTCGACACGTTCGACAACTGGGGCGCCGACGACGGCGAGTGGTACAACAGCCTCAAGATCTACGCCGAGGCCGTGAAGACGACGAAGCTGGTGGCCGGTCGCGACAACATCCCGTTCGCCTGGACCGACGCCGACGACGCCGCCCTCAAGCGCACGATCGACACCGCCTGCGCCACCCAGCAGAACAGCCAGGCCATCGCGGCCGGCTGCGGCGACGGCTTCGCGGTCTACGTCCCGGGCGGGCTCAACTACCAGTTCCGGCCGATGAAGGAGACCGGCACGCACATCGTCAAGGCGATGGGAGACGGCAGCTTCCCGCAGCCGCCGACCCGGGCCGCCTGGTTCTACCCGGCGTACAGCAAGGGCGGCGCCGCCGCGACCGCCGCCGGCTACAAGCGCTACTGGTACGACACGCTGGCCTTCCGCCCGAACGCGTGCACCGGCCGGGGCGCGGGCAAGACCTGCGACGAGTTCCCGTTCTGGACCACGAACCAGGCGGTCAACCTCTCGGGCCAGCTCGCCGACATCCTGCCGGTGCCGACCACGGAGTCGTCGCCGCAGGGCAACGACCTCGCGCAGTTCTACGACCAGTGCCACGTCGACGACACCGACCACTTCATCGTGCTGCCGATCAAGCCGTGGGTCGCGGCCGGCGGGCCCAGCTTCGGCTTCCGGGTCACGCAGGCCGGAACTAGCCTGTGCCTGGTGCCCACGCCGTAGCCCCACGCCGTTGCCCCACGTCGTAAGCCGCACGGAGGCTTCGAGATGCTCGATGAACTGCCCGTCCTGCGGGAGGCCGCCGAGAGCTACCGGGCGGCGGCCACCGCGGCCGGTCTGCCCTGGACCGACCGGCCGCGGGACGGGCAGCCGCCGGAGCTGGTGTACCGGTTGTGCGAGGTTTCGAGCGTTCCGGCGCAGTTGACCTGGTTCCAGTCGCTGGGCTGGCAGCTCGAGCGCCTGCTGCCCAACGGCGGCTGGGTGATGCCCTGGCCGGACGATCGCGACGAGGCCCTCGACAACCTGTCGTTCTCCGTCGCCACGCCGTTCCCGTGGCGCCGGCAGGTGCCGTTGTTCAACTTCGAGATCATTCTGTTCACGTTCGTGCTCGCCGAGTCGCATCACGGCGAGATCTGGCGTTACGAGATCCGCCCGGACACGTGGCAGACCGCGCCCGCCGCCCCGAGCCTGGCCAATCTGCTCACCGATTGGCGCGAGGCCCTGGAGACGGGCGCGGTCCGCTACGAGCCCGACCTGGAGTGGCTGCAGGTGGCGGAGGACGCGCCGCTCGATTTCGCTCTCCCCGAGTCGATCACCGACCTGCCCGCGCTCAAGGCCCGCCAGCGCGACGCCGGCGTCGACCTCGACCGCGTCGACTCCCCCGCCACCCACCGCGAGCTGCTCGACGCGATCGCCCGGCTCAGGCGGTCCGGGTGAAGTCCGCGACCCAGTTGGTCTCCCAGGTCTCGCCCCGGTCGGTCGAGAACGCCTGCTCCCACCGCGCCGAGTCCTCGTCGTGCACCGTCCACTGGTACCGGACCCGGATCGGGCGCCCGTTCCAGTCCTCGTCGTCGTAGAACCGCCCGACGCCGTCCTCCTCGAAGCGCCCGACGGTCGGCGGCAGCCCCAGCTGTCCCGTGTCGTCGCGCGCCCAGTAGATCGACCACAGCCCGGTCTTAGGGTCCAGCAGCCGGAGGGTCAGACCGATATACCCCTGCTCCGGGAATGCCACCTCGTCGATGTTCCCGCCCCCGTCGAAGACGCTCCAGCACCGGGTCGTACCGCTGAACTCGTACCACTCGTCGCACCCGGCCAGCACCTCGCGGAGCCGCCGCTGCTTGGACGTCCAGTTACCCACCAGGAAATCGAAGTTGTTCGCCATGCCCGGGACGCTAGGACCCCATACCTGACATCCTTTGTCAGGTGGCATCATGCCGCCCATGGAGATCCTGCCCGGCGAGGGCGTCGCAGAGGCGAAGGTCGGCGAGAGCCGCGAGGTGGTCGAGAGCCGCATCGGCAAACCGGTGCATCCCGGCCGGCACAGCAAGGCCGTGTACGAGTCGACGACTCCGATGCTTGTGCTCACCTACGCCGAGGACGACACGGTCGAGGTCGTCGAGATCGGCTGCTCGGGCGACGGCGGCGAGGAAGTCTTCTACGACGGCATCCAGCTGACCTGGCGTTTCATGGACGATGTGGTGGCCGACCTGGCCGCCCGGGGCGTGGCCCACGAGCCGACCGACATCGGCTACCGGTTCGCTCCCGGCTTCGCGATCTTCTCCATGAGCTCCCGTACGGCCCAGGACCTCGATCCGGCGGCAACGGAGGACGACGAGCGGGAGATCGTCGAGGGCGTCTCGGTGGCGCCGTACGAATACTTCCGCGAGCCGACCGAGGAGGAGATCGAGGCGTACCTGCGGGAAGTCGAGCAGCGGTACTCCTGAGTGGATCTTTGGTCCGATCTTTGGCATACGTCCTGAGCTGGCGGGACACCTACAATGCGTAGGTCTGATCAGTTGCCGACACGAGACGGTCGTGGGTGGACAAACGCTTGCACCTGCCCGGCCAGTGACATAGAAAGGGCCCCATGACGACCCCGGACGAGGATCTGTCCTCGCAGCTTCAGCCCGACGTGCCGCATGCGGCCCGGATGTGGAACTACTGGATGGGCGGCAAGGACAACTTCGCCGCCGACCGTGCCACCGGCGACGCCGTGGCCCAGATCTATCCCGAGATCGCGCTGATGGCGGGCTTCTCCCGGCAGTTCCTCATCCGGGTGGTGCGCTACCTCGCGGCCGAGGCGGGCGTCAAGCAGTTCCTCGACATCGGCACCGGCCTGCCCACGATGCAGAACACGCACGAGGTCGCCCAGAACATCCATCCCGACGCCAAGATCGTCTACGTGGACAACGACCCGATGGTGCTGGTGCACGCCCGGGCCCTGCTGCGCGGCACCACGTCCGAGGGCATCACGAACTACGTCCCGGCCGACTACCACGACCCCGAGACGATCCTGACCCATGCCGCCGAGACGCTGGACTTCAGCCAGCCGATCGCGGTCATGTTCATGGGCGTCATGGGCTACGAGCCCGACCTGGCGGTGATCCGCTCGATCGTCGACCGCATCATGGGCGAGACCGCCTCCGGCAGCCACCTGGTCTTCTGGGACGGCACGAACACCAGCCCCGAGGTCGTCGCCGGCGCCAACCGGCTGGCCGAGATGGGCGGTGTGCCGTACATCCTGCGCAGCCCCGACGAGCTGGTCACCATCTTCGAGGGACTGACCCTGGTCGAGCCGGGCATGGTGCAGCTGACTCAGTGGCGTCCCGAGCCGGGCGAGGTGGACTACATCGACGCGTACGGGGCCGTCGGCCGCAAGCCCTGACCAGGAGCGGCGGTACTCTGTCCGCCATGACCACCGCGGGCCGCACCACCACTCCCGCGGCTCCCGCCTTCGCCGTGATCGCGGCCGGGTCGTCATGACCGCGGCCGGCGAGGGCCCGGGCAGCCGGGGCGAGGTGCGGTCGGTGGCCCGTGCGCTCGACATCCTGAGCGCGTTCAGCTCGGCCCACCCGCGGTTGACGCTGTCCGAACTGGCCGAGGCCGTCGGCATGCCGCGCCCCAGCGTGCGCCGCATCGCGGTGACGCTGATCGAGCGCGGCTTCCTGCGGCAGGACCCCACCGGGGCGTACCTGCTGGGGGTCCGTCTTCTGGAGCTGGGCAGCCAGGTCTCGGAAAGCTCGGCGATCACCCACCGGGCCGGCGCCGCCGCCGACGACCTGGCCCGGATGACCGGCGAGACCGTGCTGATCGCCGAGGTCGACTGGGAGTCGCTCTCCCTGCTCATCATCGGCAAGCGCGAGCCCCTGCAGCCGCCGGCCGCCGAGACGTCGCCGATCGGCCGCCGATTCCCGCTGACCAGCGGCTGCATCGCCAAGGCCGTCCTGTCCGGCCTGCCGCCCGAGGGCGCCGCCACCATCGTGCCCCGCCTGCGCCTGACCCCGCGGACGGCCGCCACCATCGTGGACCCGGATCAGCTGACCGCCGAGGTCGCCGCCAGCCGCGCCCGCGGCTACGCGATCCAGTCCGGCGAGTTCCTGGTCGGCATGGCGGGCGCCGCCGTTCCCGTCCACGTCTCCGGCCGCGTCGTGGGCGCGCTCGCCGTGCTCGGCGCGGCCCGCCGCTACCCCAGCCCCAAGCTGCACGACACCGGCCGCCTGGTCCGCAGCGTCCTAGCCCAGCACCGCCCCGCCGCCTGACCACTGCCGCCGCGCTCGGGAGCACCATCGCCCGGGTGAGCGGCGCCGGACCCGCACCGGCTGTCATCGGCGGGTTGCGGATGGTCACGCGTTTCGCTGTGCGGAATCGAGCCTCGTTCCGGGGCGTCCCCGGTGGCTAACCTCCGCGCGTTCCATCATGAGCAGGAGGACGCCGTGCGGCGCAACAAGACCGACGAGCAGGACGGCATCGAGTACGAGAACGACGGCGGCGGCACCACCGCCACCCTGGTGGTCGGCGGGCTGATCCTGCTGATGGTCATAGCATTGGTCGGGTTGCTGTATATGACCTTTTCGGGCTGAGCCCGAGCCCCGGCGATCGTCAGCGCTCCACCCGGATGGCCTCCGCCGGGCAGACGGCGGCCGCGCCCTCCACATCGGGCAGCAGGCGGTCGTCCGGGGCGGGGTCGAGCAGGACGACGACACCGTCCTCCTCGCGCTGGTCGAAGACGTCCGGAACGAGCATGGCGCATTGGCCCGCGCCGCAGCATTTGTCCTGGTCGACGGCGATTTTCATGCGGGATCCTCCCGGGCCGCCAGAAGCGCGGCGATCGCGTCGATGAGCAGGGCGCCGGTACGCGGCCAGGTGCCGGTCGCGGGCGCGTTGCCGTCGGCGAGCTCCTGCTCCCGGTCCGCGCAGGTATGAATGATGAGGTGTCGGACCATTCCGGCTCGCAGCGAAGCCGCCTCGCCGGGCACGCATGCCAGCACGGCGTCCATGGTGCGGCGCATGGCCGGAGTGGACGTCGCCTCGTTGACGGCCACCGTGCGCAGGCCCGGGTCGACGCTGATCTGCGCGGCGAAGCGGGCGTACCAGCTCGGCACGCCCAGCTCGGCCAGGTGCCGAGTCACCGGCACGACCAGGCACGCGATCCGGGCCCGCGGGTCGGGCGAGCGCTCGGCGCGCACCAGCATCCGCTCGCGCATCCGGTCCATCGGGACGGCGTGCGCACGGATGATCTCCGCGACCAGGTCGGCCTTGGTGCCGATGTGATACCCGACGGCCGAGTTGCTGCCCTGTCCGGCCGCCTCGGCGATCCGGCGGTTCGACACGGCGTGCACTCCCCGTTCGGCGAACAACCTTTCCGCCGTACGCAGGAGAAGTGCATGGGTTGCGGCGGCATCTCGCCGACGAGGCGAGGCGGGCGGTGCCGCCGCACCCGGGCGCCCACCCGGAGAGGCCGCGCTCACCATCGCACCGGGAGCTCCTCGAGGCCGCCGACCACCAGACCCTCCCGGCGACGCAGCCCGGCGGCCGGCACGGCGAGCTCCAATGTGGGCAGACGGTCGAGAAGCACGGCGAGCGCGGTCTGCAGCTCGACCCGGGCGAGCGCCTGGCCGAGACACGAGTGCGGGCCGGCCCCGAACGCCAGATGTGGGTTGGGCCGGCGGTCGAGCACCATGTCGGCGGCATCGGCGAACGCGCACGCGTCCCGGTTGGCCGAGCCGATGTTGGTGATGACGGTGCTGCCGGCCGGTATCGTCTCGTCGCCCAACGCGACCTGCTCGCTGACGTAGCGGGGGATGCCGAAGTTCGGGTTCGCGTCGAAGCGCAGCGCCTCCTCGACCGCGCTCCCGATCAGGCCGCGGTCGACGACCAGCCGCTCCCAGCGCGAGCGGTCGGCCAGCAGCATCGCGACCATCTTGCCGATCATGTTGGCCGTGGTCTCGTGCCCGGCCACCAGCAGGCCCTGCGCGGTCATGACCAGCTCGGCCTCGCTCATCCGGCCGTCCTGGCTGTCGACGATGACGGCGAGCTCGCTGAGCAGGTCGTCGCCGGGCTTCTCCCGCTTGGCCTGCACGTGCGCGGCCATGAACTCGTGGAACTCGCGAGCGGCGGTGTCCAGCTCGTCCTGGCGGTACCGGGTCAGATTGAGCATCGCGTCCGACCAGTGCGAGAAACGATCGCGGTATTCCGGCGGGACGCCGAGCAGCTCGCAGATGACGAAGACCGGCAGCGGGAAGCCGAAGCTCGCGGTCAGGTCGGCCGGCGGCACCATGTCGTCGACGAGGCCGTGCGCGAGCTCCTCGATGCGCGGACGCATCTCGTTGACCCGCTTGGCGGTGAACGAGCGGCTCATCATCCGGCGCCACCGGCGATGCCCCTCGCCCCGGGTCATGTCGCCGGCCGCGCCCGGGTCGTTGAAGACGCCGCCGGTCTCGGAGTCGGCGAGCTTGGCCGCGTCGGGCCGGGTGAGGTGGTGGGTGAAGCGCGGGTCGGCCAGCATCGCCCGCACGTCCTCGTACCGGGTGAGCAGCAACGCCTCGTCACCACTGGCCATCCGGACGCGCCACACCGGGCACTCGGCGCGCAGCCGCTCCCACTCGGCCGGCGGTTCCAGGGCGGTCGGCGGTGCGAACGGATAGTCCATCGTGGTCCCCTCGTCGCAGTGGCGAGCCTCGATGGAACCTAAGTCAACTGACTGATCCTTATCAATCCCTCGGAGCGGGATTGGCAGACTTCGGGCCGGGTTCGACGACGGTCACAGGGTCTTGTGGAAGACCAGGAAGTCGCACGGGGTGGCCAGGCGCGGGACCAGGGCCGGGTAGTCCTCGGCGAAGTCGCCGTGACGCACCACCTCGTAGCCGAGCCGGTTGTACCAGTCGTGCAGGAACTTCTTGACCGGGTGCGTCCAGGTACGCGGGTACAACAGTTCGAGCTGCATGGTCTTCAGACCTTCGGACCGGGCCCAGCTCTCGGCGTACGCGATCAAATCACGGCCGATGCCGGCGCCGCGCCGCTCGGGGTGGGCCACCAGCATGCCGAACTCGCCCTCGCCGGAGGGCAGGCTCTGGAGGCGCATGGCGCCGACGACCTCGTCGTCCTCCCGGGCGACGACCAGCTCGCCCGCGGAAATCATGGCGGCGATCTCGGCCGAGTTGGTGCGGACGGTTCCGTCGATCCAGATGCCCTCCTCGGCGGCCGCGTAGACCTCGTTCACCAGCGCGGCCACCGCCGCGACGAACCGGTCGTCGCTCGAGAGGCCGGGATCGGCCGTGGCGATCATCGTTTCCCCGCTTTCATGATCGAAGCCAGCTCGGAGACCGGGGGCGGAGGCGCGGGCAGGGCGGGACGGTCGACGGCGCGCAGACCGTCGAGCATCAGGGCCAGATAGCGGCGCCACAGGTCGGGAGCGACCGTGCGGCTCATCTCGAAGGCCGGCCCGAGGAAGGCGAAGATCGCGGCGATGTCCTGCGGCGCCGCGTCGGCCCGCACCACGCCGGCCCGCTGGGCCCGGGTGAACAGGGCCGTCACCGTCTCGATGATCGAGGGCCAGATGCGCGCCTGCGTCTCGTCGTCGCCGCGCCCGGTCAGCGCCTCGTAGAGCCCGCGGTCCCGAGCCTGCCGCTCCGCGTTCCGCTCGAAAAAGGTCACCAGCGCAAGCCACGGATCATCGATCGCCAGCGACTCCCGGGCGTCGATCGCGATCTGTTCGGTCGCCCCCGCCAGCACCTCGGCCGCGAGGGCCTGCTTGTTCGGGAAGTGCCGGTACGCCGTCCCGGTGCCGAGCCCGGCATGCCGCGCGATGTCGTCGAGGGTGGCTCCGAAGCCGCGCTCGGCGAAAACCTCCCGTGCCGCCTCGATCAGAAGGGCCCGATTCCGGGCCGAATCCCTGCGCACGCTCATGACGCGCCCATCGTATCGGGCACCACCCCCCACGCGATCAAGCTGCGGGCGCAGTCGACCACCGTGTCGTCGGCCGGCCGTGGCTGCCAGCCGAGGAGCCGCTTGGCCTTCTCCGTGCTGTGCCGGTTGCGGCGCCCGAGCGAGACGGTGATCGCGCGCAACGACGGGTCGAAGAGCGCCATCCCCCGTACGAGAAGATCGGGAAGCTGGCGCCGGGGGACCTTGCGCGCCCGCTCGCCGAGGCCGTCGCGAAGAGCCTGGGCCATCTCGGACATCCAGGTGAAGTCGCCGGTGCCGAGGAACCGCTCGCCGGCCGCCTCGGGCGCGAGCATCGCACGGATGTGCAGATCGGCCAGATCGCGTACGTCGACGATCTCGAGACCGATGCGCGGGGTGCCGGGCATCGCGCCGGTCAGCAGCCGCTCGACGATCCGGACCGAGCCGAGGTTTCCGGTGCTCAGAATCGGTCCGAAAACGGCACCGGGCAGGATCGTCGTGAGCGTGGTCGGCCCTCGGTGCGCGGCCATGAAGTCCCAGGCCGCCCGCTCCGCGATCGTTTTCGACCGCCGATAGGGAATCAGCGCCGGGTCGGCCGGATCGGTCCACAGCGTTTCGTCGGTGACACCCTCTTCCGCGTACGACGAGGGGCTCGCGGCGTTGGCGGCCGAGGTCATGACCACCCGCCGCACGCCCGCCGCCGTGGCCGCGCGCAGCACCCGCAGGGTCCTGTCGCGGGCCGGCCCGATCAGCGCCTGCGGGTCCTTCGTCCTCTCGTCGCCGAGCGGCGAGGCGACGTGCAGCACGTGGTCGACCCCCTCGACCGCCGCGTCCCACCCCTCGTCCCGGGTGAGGTCGGCGGCGGCGAACGTGAGCCTCTCCCCCGGATCGATTTCGGTCTCGACGGCGCCCCGCACCGCGCCCGCCCGATCGAGGCTCCGCACCGTCGTGCGCACGTCGTAGCCGCGTCGCAACAGCTCGACGATCACCCAGCCGGCAACGTAGCCGGTACCGCCGGTCACCAGAACCTTCATCGTTCACTCCCACTCAATCGGAGATGGCGTCTCCGCTTAACGCTAAACGGAGACGCTATCTCCGGTCGAGGAACGTGACACGGCTCACCGGGCGCGCTAGGTGTGATGTCCGGGGACGTTGGTCGCGGCGACGATGGTGAGGGTGGCTTCGTAGCGCACGGTGAGCTTGTTTGAGCTGGTTGATGCCGCACTGCACGGCGTGACGCAGGCGGTAGATCTCGGGGTCGAAGGCGGGTGGACGGCCACCCTTCGATCCTTTTGGCCTTGCGGGGGGCGTCCTGGCTCGGGATGCACGCCCGGATGCCGCGGGATCGCAGGTGGGCACGGTCGGCCTTCGACGCGTACGCCTCGGCCAGCACCGTCTCCGGCCGGGTTCGTGGCCGTCTCACGGCCCATCTGCGCAGCCAGTCTCCGGTGTGCAGTCCCAGCTTGGTCGCTCAACCAACTACCGGAGACCTCTTCAGTTATCGATCGCCGCCACGCCCCTAACAGCCGCCGCCGGTCAGGCTTCCGCGGGCCAGGGTCACGTCGTTGCCGGTCAGGTGGATGCGCAGCGCCGCCGGCAGCACGTCGACCCGGTCGTACGTCAGGTGGGCCGGCAACGACTGCAGCGGGAACGTGGTCTGCTGCGCGGCCACCTCGCGCAGCACGTCGGCCGCCGGGAAGCGTATGCCGAACATCTCGATCTGCCGCGGCGAGATGTCGAGGGTCGTGCCCCGGATGACCGGCCGCCCGTACAGGACGATCGGCGTGGCGTCGCCCGATCCGCCCTTCTGGGTGGCGGTGAGCAATCCGTTCTCGGCCCCGAAGACGGTGGGATTGTCGCCCGGCGGCTGCGTCAGCGCCGAGAACGGCCGGACCGTGACCCCGTCGATCACCACTCGAATGCCGCCGGCGTCGACCGAAACCGACTTGTAGCTGACTCCCGCGGGCAGTGCCGGCAGCGTACGGGAAAGGTCCTTCTGGTCTATCTGGGAAAGCACCAGCTTGGCCAGCGGATCGTTGAGACCGTGGTCGCCGCCGAGAATGTGCACCTTGGCCGGGGAGAGCGTGAGCGTCCCGCCGGAAAGGACCGGCGCGGTGAAGATGGTCAATGGCACGCCGATCGCCGACGTGTTGATGCCGAGCAGCCCGTCCGACGCCGCATAGGTCACGTCACGCCCGCCCACCTGCGCCGGCAGGGCCGACAACGGCGTCGTGGAAACGCCGCCGAGCGCGACGTGCACGCCGTCCTTCCGGGGCGCGATCGATTTGTAGGCGACCCCGTCCGGCAGATGCGGGAGCCGTTCCGTGCGCACTCCCCCGGTCAGATCGCTCACCCGCCCGGCCGCGATCGTCTGTCCGAAGATCTGCAGCTGCCGCGGCACCGAGCGAACCGTCTCGCCCTGAATCGTCATCTTCAGGAACAGCTTGGCCTTGACGTTCTTCGCGGCCTCGGGCGGCATCACCACTTCGACCGTGAGGCCGCCGTCGGACGCCCGCCCGAATTGCGGCATCGTCGCCCCCGGAGTCGCCGGTAGATTCCGGAAACCGACCGTGATGTTCGCGTCGATGGCGCCGACATGCGTGTTGTCGGCGTGCTGGCTGACGTCCTTCATGGTCGCCGTGAACGCGGCATGCGGCACCCCGCTGAGGGTCGCGTCCGGCACCGACAGCCGCAATTCCTCGAGATTTCCCCGCAGCACCTGCGGCAGCAGCGGCCCGCCGGCCACCGTGACCGCGGGCGCCTGGGCCAGTGCCCCGGGACAGGCGACCTGGCTGCTCACCCGCGAGACGACCTGCCGGCCGAGAAAGCCCTCCAGGAACGGCAGCGGCACGGCCAGCGCCAGCATGCCGGCCGCGACGATCAGCACGACGACGCTGGCCGCCACGGCCACCCATTTCTTCCCGATCCGCGGCCGGAACCGGCGGATCAGGTGCGATGCCCGATAGACCTCGGTCATACCGATGTTTACGGACAGGTAACGTGCCGGGGTTCAGCGGTTGACGAGCTCCACGATTTCGGTGGCATTCGCGAAGTCCGTCTGCAGGTTCTTGCAGTACGCGACGGCGGTGCCGGTGGCCGGATCCGCGTACCCGAAACTGCCGCCCATGCCGCCCCAGCCGAACGACGTGTCACCCTCGCCGCCGCCGAGGCGGCCGAGCGCGAAGCCGAGGCCGAACCGTGCCGGGTTGCCGAAGACCTGGTCGATGCCCTCGTACGTGTCGGCGCCGATGGCCTCGACCGTCCCCGGCGACAGCAGGCGCACACCGTCGACCGGGCCGATCAGGGCGGCGTAGAGCCTCGCCATGGCGCGGGCGGTCATCTTGCCGCCGGCCGGGATGTCGGCGCCGAGCACGTCGGGCCGGTTGCCGAGCGCCGCGGCCGGCCACAGCTCGGCCGAGGAGGCGCGGGCCATCGGCGAGTCCGGCGGCAGCTCGAAGGACATCCCCGGCGGCGGGGGCGAGTCGACCAGCGGCACGAGGCGGGACCGCGGCGCCTCGGGCATGCCGAACCACAGGTCCTCGGCCACCCCCAGCGGCGTCCCGATCTCGTCGCGCAGCAGGTCGCCCAGCGGCTTGCCGGCGGCGCGGCGGCAGAACTCGCCGAGGATGTAGCCGAAGGTGTACGCGTGATAGCCGACCTGGGTGCCCGGCTCCCACCACAGCGCCGACTCCGCTATCCGCTCACAAATCACGTCCCAATGGCAAATGTCCGAAATGGTGGTGGAGGTTCCGACCCCCGGCACCCCGGCCGTGTGCTGCAGGACGTGCCGCAGCGTGACGCCCGATTTGTCGGCCGCACCGAACGCCGGCCACACCGACGCGATCGTCGTGGAGTAGTCGAAGACCCCGCGCTCGACCAGGCGATGCACGATCGTGGCGGTCATCGCCTTCCCCATCGACCAGGTGTAGAAGAGCGACGACGAGTCGGCCGGCCCGGCGACGGCGTCCACGATCAGCTCCCCGTCCCGGTAGACGGCGACCTGCACCGCCTTCTCCCGGCCCGACGACACCTGCTCGTCGATCGCTTCCTGAACAAGTTTCTGCAGCATGACGATGACTCCTTAAGCGGCGATCAACTCAGGTTCGGAATTTTCCAAATGAGGCGCCCGGAGGAACACGGCCAGCCCGGCGGCGACCAGAACGGCCGCGACGAGGAACGGCAGCCGGAATCCCCCGGCCGTGAGCGAGGCGAGAACGGCGAGCCCGAGCGCCGACCCCACCTCCGCGGTCGTGCTGAACACGCCCGAGGCCAGCCCCGCGTCCTCCGGCGTGGCCGACGACATGGCCAGCGCCGCGAGCGACGGGAAGGCGAGCCCGCCCCCGACCCCGAGCAGCACCATCGACGGCAGCACATCGATCAGATACGACCCGTCCGACGGCACCCGGGCGAAGTACACCAGGCCGACCACGACCAGCCCGAGCCCGGTCAGCACCAGCCGCCGGGCGCCGAAGCGGCCGATCAGCTTCTCGGTGTACCGCAGCGACAGCCCGCCCATGACCACCGTGACCGGCAGGAAGGCCAGCCCGATCTGCATGGCGTCGTAGCCGAGCACGTGCTGGCAGTAGAGGACGCCCACGAAGAACATCCCGAACATCCCGGCCGCGCTGAGCAGCTGCCCGAGGTTGGCCTGGGCCAGCGGCAACGATCGGAAGATCCGCAGCGGCACCAGCGGCGCCGGCGCCGTGGCCTCGCGTACCACGAACGCCACCCCGAGCCCGAGCGCCAGCAGCGCGAGCGGCAGCGATCCGCCCGGCGTCACGACCGTGTAGACCGTGACCATCAGCGCCCCGGTGATCAGCACCGCTCCGAGAACGTCCGCACCCTGCCGCAGCCCCGGCCCCCGATCAGCAACGATCAACCTCCGCGCTGCGGCAATGGTGCAGACCCCGACCGGCACGTTCACGAAGAAGATCCAGTGCCAGTTCACGGCCGAGGTGAGCACGCCGCCGAGCAGCAGCCCGACCGCGCCCCCGGCCGAGGCCACGAAGCTGTAGACGCCGATGGCCCGCGCCTGCTCCCCGGCCTGCGGGAACATCGTCACGATCATCCCGAGGATGACCGCCGAGGTGGCCGCGCCGCCGACACCCTGCAGGAACCGGGCCGCGATCAGCATCTCGCGGCTCTCGGCCAGCCCGCAGAGGGCGGACGCGAGCGTGAAGATGAGCAGACCGCTCACGAACACGCCCCGGCGCGACACCAGGTCGCCGATCCGGCCGAAAAGGAGCAACAAGCTCCCGAACGGGATCAGGTAGGCGTTGACCACCCACGCCAGCCCCGGTTGCGAGAACCCCAGCTCACCCTGGATCGCGGGCAGAGCGACGTTCACGATCGTGATATCCAAAATGATCATCAACATGCCCGCGCAGAGCACCATCAGCGCGATCCACCTGCGATCCGTCGTCTTCGGCACGGCCGCCGACCTCCCTCACTCATTACGATCGCCAGGACAGACCGGGGCGCTCGGCGAAATTCATCGCCGGATCCGCGATGAGTTTCGCGGCGGACGCCGGTCGGTATCTACGAGGAGGTGGCGCGGTGGACACCGAGTTCGTGTTGCAGGCGGATCCCTACCGTCGGGAGTTGCTCGCACACTGCTACCGGATGCTCGGCTCGGTCTACGACGCCGAGGATCTGGTGCAGGAGACGTACGTGCGGGCGTGGCGCTCGTACGACCGCTTCGAGGGCCGCTCGTCGATGCGCACCTGGCTGCACCGCATCGCGACGAACGCCTGCCTGAACGCGCTCGAGTCGCGCAGCCGGCGACCGCTTCCGATCGGTCTGGGCACGCCGAGCTCGGACCCGGCCGACGCGCTCATCGAGCAGCGCGAGGTGCCCTGGCTCGAGCCGATGCCGGACTCGCTGGTCAGCGACGATCCGGCGGCCGTGGTGACCGGCCGGGAGAGCATCCGGCTCGCGGTGGTCGCGGCCATGCAGTACCTTCCGCCGCGGCAGCGGGCCGTGCTGATCCTGCGCGACGTCCTGCAGTGGCCGGCCGCCGAGGTCGGCGAGATGCTCGACATGACGACCGCCTCGGTGAACAGCGCCCTGCAGCGGGCCCGCGCGCAGTTGCAGCAGGCCACGGTCACGGCCGACGAGATGAGCGAGCCGACCGAGGCCGAGCAGCGGGAGCTTCTCGACCGTTTCGTGGCCGCGTTCGAGGCCAAGGACATCGCCGCGCTGGTCGACATCTTCACCAAGGACGCCGTCTGGGAGATGCCGCCGTTCACCGGCTGGTACGCGGGCCCCGAGGACATCGCCCGCCTGATCGACACGCGCTGCCCGGCCCAGGGCCCCGGCGACATGAAACTGGTCGCGACCAGGGCGAACGGCCAGTTCGCGTTCGGCCTCTACATGCGCGACGGCGACACGTACCGCCCGTTCAACCTGCCCGTGCTGACCCTGACGCCGCAGGGCGTCAGCCACGTCTCGTCCTTCTTCGACCTGCGCCTCTTCGCGACTTTCGGGTTGCCCGAGTCGATCCCCGTCTGATGGACGTCGTGCTGCGGGCCGGAGTGGCCGTCCTCGAGCGAGCAGTCGCCTACTGCCTGGGGAGTGTCACTCTGGTCACGCAGCCGATGCTGGCGTGGCCCACGCCGTGCGCCCGCTGGGACCTCCGTGACCTGCTGGAACACGTGATCGACTCGATGGCGGCGCTCGAGGAGGCCGCCGCGTCCGGGGAGGTCGCGCTGACGCCGCCGGCCGATGCCGGCGACGTCGTCCCGGGAGTCCGGCTGGGTGCCGCCCGCCTGCTGGGTGCATGGACCAATGCCTGCGGCGCTCCCTTCGTACGCGTGGAGCACGCCACCCTCAGCACGCCTCTCGTGGCCGGCGCGGGCGCGATCGAGCTCGCGGTGCACGGCTGGGACGTGGCCCGATCCTGCGGCGCCGACCGCCCGATCCCCGACGACCTCGCCGACGAGCTCCTCGACCTGGCCCTCGTGCTGATCCGCGCGGCCGACCGGCCCGGGCGGTTCGACCGGCCGGTGTCGATCGCCGGCCACGCGCCGCCGGGCGAGCGCCTGCTCGGCTTCCTGGGCCGAGACGCAGGCCCCCGCCCGGGCGGGTGACGCCGGCTAGCTGAGCGACAGGAATTCGTCCGGCAGGCCTTCGAGCTGCACGTCGACCCACCGCATGCGCCAGTTGTCCTTGAGCTCGTGGTAGCGGCGCAGCTCCACCAGGCCGCCGAGCGCACCGAACCATCCGGGGTACGGCGTCTGGGTCTCGTCGAACCCGCTGTGGACGTACGTCAGCCGGGTGTGCCCGTCCGAATCGGCCAGCTCCCAGGACTCGACCATGTCGCCCCAGTCGACCGACATCGCACGGCCCGGCTGGAGGTCGACGATGTGCGCGGGTGAGGGGTTCGCGTCGAAACCGCCCATCGCCCAGCGGCCGCCCACGTGCAGCTCGGCCTCGAGCTTCGCGCCGGACCACTTGGAGTACAGCTCGGGGTCGGTCAGCGACTCGTAGACCGCGAGCCGATCGGCGTCGATCAGCACCTCGGCGCGCAGCACCGAGCTGGTGAAGTCGCCGCGTACGAGAGGTTCCCGGCCCTCGGCGTGGTCGGCCAGGTTGGCCAGGGCCAGCGTCCAGTAGGTGTGCATCACGGCGCGGGCGCCGTTGTCCGTCAGCACCTCGGGCCAGCCCAGCACCTCGGTCTGGGTGAGCGTCAGCAGGGTCGATCCGGTGTCCGCCTCGGCGGTCAGTCCGATCTCGACGGTCGTGGTGACGCCGTCGAGCTCCCAGTCGAAGCGCAGCGAGCTGTCGTCGGCGTGCAGCAGGCGCTGGTGCGGCGCGTCGCCCTGTGGGGTGTAGCGACCCCAGAACTCGTACCGGCCGGGCAGCTCCACCTCGGCGTTCTCGGCGAGCCAGACCCGCAGCGCCGCCGGATCGGTGAGAGCACGGTGCACCTCGGACGGCGGAGCGGCGATGCGGATGCACTTCTTCAACGTGGTCATCGGTCTTCTCCTTGTTGACTTCGGTCGGGATAGCAGGCAACGGCGAGCTTGAACGCGTCGCCCTCGGCGCCGCCGTATTTGGTGAAGAGGTCCTGGAGGGCGGCCTTCAGGTCGGCCATGAACTCGGGCCGCCGCTCGGGTCGCAGCCGGATCTCGCCGGAGACGCCCAGTGACGGCAGGTCCGGCTCGCCGGCCCGGGGCTCGGCCGCTCGGGCCGCGCGCTGGGCCGCCTGGGTGTGCAGGGCGGCGACGTCGGACTGCACGTCCTCCATGAGGTCGAGCAGGTAGCCGAGGCTGGCCTCGTCGCGTTGCTGACGCTGGCCGATCCGGCCGACGAGGCGCGGGGAGAGCCAGTAGGCGCGCGCGGTGGCCTGGTAGACGCCCTCGTTGATGCCGCGCACCCGCCGCTCGGCGACCTGGGTGACGATGCCGTGCTCGACGAGCCGCTTGACGTGGTAGTAGACGCGCTGCTGGGTCTGGTCGAGCCGGGCGGCGACCTCGGTGCACGAACGCGGCTCGGCCAACTGCCGCAGTACCTCGATCCGTTGCGGTTTGAGCAGCGTCTCGGCCTGCTCGACGCGCTCCAGGTACAGCAGGTCCTTCATCACAAAAATCATCCTGTACGTACAAAATGTTTTTGTCAATGGAGGTGATCGCGGCCGGCGGGTGCGGTATCGGTGCCTCAGCCGGCCGGCCAGGCGATGTCGTCGATGGCCAGCCAGGGAGCGGTGGCGACGGCGGCCGAGGTCAGGCCGCTGAACTCCCTGACCTCGCGGTTCAGGTGCGACTGGTCGGCGCAGCCGGTCTCGGTGGCGACCTCGGCCGGGGCGTGGCCGGCCGCAAGCAGGTGGGCGGCGTGGTCGAAGCGGATCAGGCGGGCGGCGCGTTTGGGAGTCAGGCCGACCTGGGCGCCGAAGCGGGACCACAGGCGCTGACGGCTCCAGCCCACCTCGCCGGCCAGGTGCTCGACCCGCACGCGGCCGCGGGTGGCGCGCATCCGGCGCCAGGTGCGTGCGACCTCCGGGTCGACCGGGCGACTTGCGGCCAGGCGGCGCGCGATCATCCCGTACGCGATGGTGAAGGTCTTGTCCCACGAGCCGGCGGCGTGCAGGCGGTCGCCGACGCGCGAGGCGTCGCGGCCCCAGAGAGCGTCCAGCGTGACCATCGTGCCGCTCAGCTCGGGTGATCCGCCCAGCACCGCCGTCGCCGCGACCGGGTCCAGGCGGATCTGCAGGCATCGGCCGGGACCGGCACCGGATACGCGCAGGTCGCCGGGGTGCAGGCCGATGACGACGTTGCCGCGCTCGCGCCGGCCGCCGGAGTCATGGACGAGGGCGTCGCCGCCGAGGTCCAGCAGGAGCGTGACGGCCGGGTGCGCGACCATGGCGACGTCGATCGGCGCGGTGTCGCGGTAGGCGAAGCCGGCCATGCTGACGCCGGGCAGGCGGCAGGACGGGCGTGGCACCGCGATCTCCACCGACGCCCAGTCGACCGTCTCACCGGCCCGAGGCACGCCACCAAGCCTAGGCCGCGAATCCGAGCAGGAGCTTGGCGGTCGATTCCGGGTCCTCGAACATCGGCACGTGACCGATACCAGGCAACATCTCCACGCGTACGCCCGGCACGACCTCGTAACGGTGGGCGGACTCCGGATCCCAGCGGGGGTCGGCGGCCCCGAAGATGACCAGCAGCGGCACGCCGAGCGGGGCGAGCCGGTCGGGCAGGTTCCGCTCGGCCAGGTATTCGCCGTTGTGGTGCAACACGGTCCGCATGGTGCGGTAGGTCATGCCGCGGAACTCGGCGACCACGTCGTCCGGGAGATCGACCGGCCGGGCGAAGGTGGCGGTGATGCCCCGGCGCGTCATCGCGTCCGTGCGCAGCGGCCACAGCAGCGGGCCGATCGGCGGCGCGAGCAGCGCACGGAGGATGAGCGGCTGCGGCAGCAGCGCGTCGTGCGCCGGCCCGCTGCTGATGAGCGCCAACGACCGGATCAGATCGGGTCGCTGCTCGGCGAGCGCGGTGGTGACGTAACCGCCGCTGGAATGGCCGATCGCGATCACCGGGCCGACGCCCAGGTCGTCGAGGACGGCCGCCACCTGGCCGGCCTGCGCGGACACGGCGAACGACCGCGGCGACGGCGACTGGCCGCAACCGGGCAGGTCGACCCGGATGACGTGATGATCGGCGGCGAGGGCGGGGACGACCGGTTTCCAGGTGCCGCTGGACGCGCCCGAGCCGTGGACGAGCAGCAGGGGCGGCGCCTCGCGGGGACCGTCGTGGACCACGTACATGTCATGCGCGCTCATACCGCCGACGATGCCCCGGCCCCGGCCGGTCAGTCTTGGACGAATGTCAGCGCCTCGCGCAGCAGGCCCCGGGCCGGAACGCGGGCCAGCTCCGGCGGCGGCACCACGATCACCGGGCAGACCGCGCCGCGCGTCACCGCGCGGAGCACGCGCCCACCCCACCAGCGGCTCTGCGGCGCGCCGAGCACCAGCAGGTCGTCGGGCCCGGCGAGGTAGTCGCGCAGCACCACCCCGGCCGGGCCCTGCGGCGTGCGGACCACCACACCGAGCTGCCGGGGCGATTCGCCGACCGCGGTGCGGAACGCCTCCTCGACGAGACTGCGGTTGTCGGCCGCCACCGCCCGCTCGAACTCCCAGCTGGGCCGGGCCCGCGGCCCGAACTCGATGTGCCACGCCCGCACCGCCCACAACGGCATCCGGCGCCGGCGGGACTCGGCCAGCGCCACCCGCAACGCCGCGAGCCCCGACAACGACGGCGACACCCCGACAATCACCCTGGCGTCATTCACAACGTCCACGGTGGGCGCGCCTCCCCGCGTACGACAGGATGGTTGACGCTTTTCAGACAGCCTCGCCGCGGATTTTCACGACTCGTTGACGCCGGTGATTCCGACGTGATCCCTGAGGTATGCGGCGGCGATGGTGCGGTTGGCCTGGGCGGACAGGGACTCGAAGTCGACCGGGAAGTGGTCGACGACCGGGAGGCGGGCGACGGTGAGGTCGACTCCGGCCGCTCGGGCCGCGTCGGCGAAGGCGAAGACGGCCTCGGAGGGGATGAAACCGTCCTCGGAGGGCTCGATGATGAGCGTGGGCGGCGCGGCGGCCGACAGATACGTTGCCGACGTGATCGCCCGCAGCCGGTCGGGATGCTGCTCGGGCGACCCGCCCAGATAGTTGCGGATGAAGTCCTTCGGGGCGGCGCCCGGCATCGGGATGCCGTGGTCGTAGGCGTTCCGGGGGTCCACCACCGGCACCACCGCCACCACCGCCCGGGGGGCCGGCACGACGCCGGGGCAGGAGGAGGCCGTGGAGCCGTAGGCCAGGTTGATGGCCAGGTTGCCGCCGGCCGATGCGCCCGTGACGACGATGCGGTCCGGGTCGCCGCCGTACCGGGAGATGGTGGCGGCGGTCCAGCTGAGCGCGCAGGCCACGTCGGCCGGTGACTCGTCCCAGCTCGCGTGGGTGGCGGTCGACAGGCGGTACTCGACGCTCACGAACAGCCAGCCGCGCGCGGCCCACCAGGCCGCCTCGGGGCCGTACGACTCGGCCTGGCCGGGGCCGTCGATCCAGCCACCGCCGTGGATGCCGACCATGACCGGCGCCGGGGTCGTGCCGTGCGGCTTCCAGATCGCGACGCGCAGGTCGCGGCCGGCCACCCGGTTGTAGACCGCCCACGCGTCGGGGGCGGGCACGGCGGCCGAGGTCAGCGCCAGCGCGCGCACGGGATCGACCGAGCCGCCGGCCCGGGCGGCGGCGACCATGACCCGTCCGACCTGCGCGCCCGAGCACAGCACCGCCAGGCCCGCGACCGACGCCGTGATCACTCGCCGGCGGCGGCCCGGCGCGGCGAGACCGGCCACGGCCACCGCGAGCAGCGACGCCACGACCAGGCGCGGACCGTAGTTGGTCCACAGGTAGCCGGCCTTCTCCTGGGCCCGGGAATGACCGGGCAGCAGGCTGACGACGGTGGCCAGCAGGACGACCAGGGCGAAGGCGGCCACGACGCCCGCCACCACGGCGCGGGCCGGACGGCTCACTCGAGGCACACGTCGGGCAGCAGGAACCAGCG
Organism: Paractinoplanes globisporus DSM 43857; assembly: GCF_000379645.1. Classification (GTDB taxonomy): domain Bacteria; phylum Actinomycetota; class Actinomycetes; order Mycobacteriales; family Micromonosporaceae; genus Actinoplanes; species Actinoplanes globisporus. The sequence continues at coordinate 43,288 of NZ_KB903298.1, read as the reverse complement.
GAGCTTCTCGAAGGCGGCCGGCACGTCCAGGCGTACGCCGTCGGTGGGCTCGGGCCGGGACGTCATGAGCTCGCGGGCGGCCGACAGATAGCCGGCCAGGGCGTCCTCGCCGGCGGTCGCCGTGGGCACCGGCGGCATGCCGACCGTGCCGTCCGCGCCCAGCCGGAGGTCGGCGAGCCGCACGTGCGGCGCCTCGAACCCCACGTGGATCCACCGGCCGGTCCGCGGCGAGAAGCGGTAGTCGGGCAGCATGCGGGCGCCGTGCGAGGCGATGAGCGCGACCGCCGAGATCAGGTAGTCCGCGACCGTGTCGGTGATGAAGTAGTTGAAGTTGAGGCGGGACCAGCCCGGCTTGATGCCCTCCCAGCCGTCGACGATCTCGCCGCGGAACTCCCGCGAGTGCGCCTCGTCGATGCCCAGCAGCCGATGCCCGTACGGCCCGGCGCAGGAACAGCCGCTGCGCGCCTGGATGCCGAACAGGTCGTTCATCAGGGCGGCCACGAAGTTGTGGTGCAGGTAGCGCTCCCCCGCCCGCACCTGGAACGACACGATCGAGAGCCGTTCCGCGGCCGTGTCGCCCAGGATCTCGATCTGCGGCGAGGACGCCCAGCGCGACCGGGCCCGCTGCCACAGCGCGCGCTCCCGCTCCTCGATGACCGCGGGGCCGACGGCGTCCTTGACCGCGAAGACCAGGCCCGCCCGGATCGACTCGACGATCGCCGGCGTGCCGCCCTCCTCCCGGGCCACCGGATCCGACAGGTAGCGGTGGCCGGTCGGATCGACGTAGGCCACGGTGCCGCCGCCGGGGATGACCGGCACGCGGTTGGTCAGCAGGCGCCGGTCGACGACGAGCACGCCGGGGGTCTGCGGGCCGCCGGGGAACTTGTGCGGCGACAGGAAGACGGCGTCCTTGTCCGCCATCGAGATCGGCACGTACGGGCCGGCCGCCGCGTAGTCCCACACCGACAACGCTCCGTGCTCACGCAGCACCCGGGAAACCGCCGCCGTGTCGGTGAGAATTCCGGTCACGTTCGACGCCGCCGAGAAGCTGCCGATCCGGACCGGCCGATCGGCGTACGCCCGCAAGGCGCCGGCGAGAGCGGTGAGGTCGACATGTCCGGTGTGATCGGATTCGATCTCGACGACGTCGGCGATCGACTCGCGCCACGGGAGCTCGTTCGAATGATGTTCGTACGGCCCGACGAAGATGACCGGGCGGTCCTTCTCCGGAATGTGCGTGCTCAGCGCGTACGCGTCATCGAGGTTTTCGGGGATGCGGAGGCCGAGGATGCCGACCAGCTTGGCCACCGCGGCGGTCGCGCCGGACCCGCAGAAGATCACGACGTGCTCGGGGCCGGCGCCGACGGCCCGATGGATGATCGACCGGGACTCCTCGCGCAGCGCCATGGTCTGCGCGCCGGTGGCCGACGCCTCCGTGTGCGTGTTGGCGTAGCGGGCGAGCACCTGGTCGCGGATGAAGTCCTCGATGAAGTCGAGCGCCTGCCCGGACGCCGTGTAGTCGGCGTAGGTGATGCGGCGCGGCCCGAACGGCCCCTCCAGCACCTGTCCCTGACCGATCAGCCCGTCCCGGATCCGTTCCAGCATGCCCTCGTCGCTCACCCCACGATTGAACGTTGCTTCAGGCCCGCGGGACAAGCTGATCATCCGTAACATCGCGGGCGATTTTCCCTCAACGTGGCGCCCAGGGCGCTTCTGCGGTGGTGACCGGGCGGTCGGTGTCGGCCGACTCCTCGATGGCGAGCGCGATCAACTGGTCCTGCGCCGCCTCCGCGAGCGGGTACGGCGGCGGCGCCTCCCCGCGCACCCACGCCGCCATCGCGGTCAGGATCGTCGCGGTCGCGATCTCGTCGTCGTTCCAGCGCCGGCCCGGGAACGGGTTGCGATGGAGGATCTCGCCGCCCAGCGTGAGGGTCTGCGTCTCGTACCCGTCGAGATCGAGGTCGTGCCCGGTCTGCCGGCGGGTGATCGGGGTGCGCGCGATCGCCCGCGGCCCGGCCAGGTGCACGATCTCGTCGTCCCGCAGCTCGCCGTGCGTCCCGCGGACGAGGATCCGGCGGAATCGCAGCTGGTTGCGCGACTGGTTGGTGGTGAAGTCGTAGACGCCGCTGCGCCCGTCGCCGAAGTCGATCGTCGCGATCGTCGTCGTGGCCGGGCGAGGCTCCGGATCGCCCGTCCAGCCCTGCCGGGTCTGGGGCTCGACCAGGGGCGCAGTCGTGCGCGACGCCCGTACCGTGGCGGCGCCGAAGCGGGTCCCCAGCAGGCCGCGGATCAGCGAGACGGCGTGATATTGGTGCGTCGAGGAGACCTGCACCTGCGTCGGGGTCCCGATGATCCCGCTGCGGACCGCCGCCAGCCGTGCCGCGTGGGCCGGCATCATCAGATACTGCTCGGCGACCTGCACCAGCCCCGAACCGCCCACCGCGGCCCACTGCGACCGCAGCGTGTCGGCGTCCGGCGCCGGCGGTGTCTCGGCCAGCACGGGCACGCCCCGATCGACCGCCGCGCTCACCACGCCCGGGTTGGCCGCCCGCGGCACCGCCGTGACGAGGAAGTCGGGCCGGGCCCGCTCGAGGCACTCGTCGAGCGACCCGAACGCCGGCACCGGCAGCTCCCGCGGGGTGCGCACCACCGCGCCGACGCATTCCAGATCGGGCAGCTCCTGGGCGACCCGCCAGAACGCCGATCCCCGCCACCCGAACCCCACCACCGCGAACTTCACCCGGCCAACCTAGACGCCGCGGTCCGAACGATGTCCGGCGCCGGGGTCAGACCTCGATGTGCGAGCCCATGATCACCGTGCGGTCGCGCGGGAGGCCGAAGTGCTCGGCGGCGTCGGCGGTGATGTACGACGTGGCGATGAACAGGCGCTTGCGCCACGTGGCCATCGTCGGCTGCAGGCCCCGGCGCAGCTCGATCTTGGAGAGGAAGTAGGAGGCGTTCTCCAGGTCGAGGCGGCCCTCGGTGGTGGCCGGATCGAGCAGCCGCAGGACCGCCTGCAGGTCCTGCGTCTCCGCGTACCCGAAGCGCATGCTCACGAAGAAGATGCCGTCGTCCTCGTAGCCGAGCGGGTCGACCTCGATCCGCTCCTCGTCACGAAGGCGCGGGACGGGCAGCGTCTCGACCGAAATGATCAGGACATGCTCGTGGCGGACGTGGTTGTGCTCGACGTTCGCGCGCATGGCCAGCGGCGCCGTCTGGTTGCCCCGGTTGAGGAAGACGGCCGTGCCCGGGACCTTGGCGATCGACGCCGCCTTCGCCCGCAGCTGCTGGATGAACTCGTTCAGCGACCCCTCGGTGCGACGGCGCGCTTCGGTGACGATGGCGCGCCCCTTCTGCCACGTCGTCATCACCGTGAAGGCGGTGATCGCGATCAGCAGCGGCAGCCAGGCGCCGTGCAGGAGCTTGGTCAGGTTGGCCGCCACGAACAGCAGGTCGACCGACAGCAGCAGGGCGCCGCCGGGAATCAGGAGCCACAGAGGTGTCCGCCAGCGCTGGCGGGCGATGTAGAAGTACAGCAGCGTGGTGATGGTGATCGTGCCGGTCACGGCCATGCCGTAGGCGTAGGCGAGGGCGGCCGAGCTGCGGAACGCGAAGACGAGGGTGAGCACCGAGACCAGGAGCAGCCAGTTGATCCAGGGCACGTAGATCTGGCCGACCTCCTTCTCGCTGGTGTGCGTCACGCGCAGCCGGGGCAGGTAGCCGAGCTGGGCCGCCTGCGAGGTCACCGAGTACGCGCCCGTGATCACGGCCTGGGCGGCGATCACCGTGGCGGCGGTGGCCAGCAGCACCAGGGGTAACCGGGCCCAGCCGGGGGCGAGCAGGAAGAACGGGCCGCTGATGTTCGCCTCGTCGTCGAGGACCAGCGCGCCTTGGCCGAAATAGCTCAGCACCAGCGCGGGGAGAACCAGGAACAGCCAGCCTCGGCTGATGGCGCGACGGCCGAAATGGCCCATATCGGCGTAGAGCGCCTCGGCGCCGGTCACCGAGAGCACGACCGCGGCCAAGGCGAAGAACGCGATGCCGAAATGGCCGAAGAGGAAGCTCAGCGCGTATGTGGGAGAAAGGGCCTTGAGAATCGCCGGATGCCGGGTGATGCCGGCGACGCCGAGGACGCCGATCGTGAGGAACCAGGCGATCATGACCGGGCCGAAGACGCGCCCGACCGCCGCCGTGCCCCGGCGCTGGACCAGGAAGAGCGCCACGATGATCACGGCGGTGATCGGGACGACTGCCTCCGCGAGCGACGGTTCGACGATCTTGAGGCCCTCGACGGCGGAGAGCACCGAGATGGCCGGGGTGATCATGCTGTCGCCGAAGAACAGCGCGGCGCCGAAGATGCCGAGCGCGGCGAGCGCGGCCGCCACCTTGCGGTGGCGCTGCGCGCCCGAACGCCGCAGCAACGTGATCAGTGCCATCACGCCACCCTCGCCGTCGTTGTCGGCACGCATCGCGAGCACCACGTACGTCACCGTCACGATGATCATGACGGACCAGAAGATCAGCGAGACGACGCCGAAGACGTTGTCGACGCTGACCGGCACGGGGTGGGGGTCGTCGGGGTTGAAGACGGTCTGCAGGGTATAGATCGGGCTCGTGCCGATGTCGCCGAAGACGACGCCGAGCGCGCCGACGATCAGCGCCAGGCGCACCGTGTCCCGCGCGCTGTGACCCTGGGTGGCCTCCAAGGCGCCCCTCCCTCGCTTGGGTGACACCCGGGAGACTACGGCGCGGCGTCACCTCGGCCCGGCAGAACGCGCCGTAATGCCCCCGCGGCGACTTGCCGTCGCCGCGGGGGCGGAATTCAGCGGAGCCGCGTGGCCGGAGCGGCCGCGACGGCGGCCGCCGGGGCCGGAGCCGGGACCGGGTTGACCGTCCAGTCCGGGTGGCCGGGCATCGGCGGCGTGGTCGAGCCGTAGAGCCAGGCGTTCAGGAACGCGGTCAGGTTCTGGCCGGAGACCTTCGAGGCGAGCGCGATGAAGTCCTGAGTGGAGGCCGACTTGCCGCGGTACTTCGCGACCCAGGCCCGCTCGAGGCGCTCGAACTTAGGCACACCGATCTGCTGGCGCAGGGCGAACAGGACGAGCGCTCCCCCGTCGTACACGTTGGGGTTGAAGACGTCCCAGATCGAGTCGGACCGCAGCGGTGCCGCGACCGGGCCGTACCGGACCCGCCACTGGTCGCCGCGGGCGTACGCGCGCTTGTAGTAGTCCTCGAGGGTGGAGACGCCTGCGTAGTCCGGCAGCGTGCCCGTCTCGTACGCGTAAAGCACCTCGTACCACGTGGCGTGACCCTCGTTCTGCCACACATCGCTCCACACCCACGGCGCGACGCTGTCGCCGAACCACTGGTGTGCCAGCTCGTGCGTGAGGATCGGGTTGATGATCACGAGCGGCAGGCTGAAGAGCCCGGTGTCGTAGAGCGACAGGCCCTGCGTCTCCAGCGCGAAGCCCAGATCACCATCGATCACCAGTGATCCGTAACGATCGAACGGATACCGTCCGACCTTGCTCTCCATCCAGGCGATCTCGTTGCGCTCGTCGGCGGCGATGGGCAGCAGTTGGTCGGCCAGCCGCCGCGGCACGACATCGCGGACGACGACGCCGTTGACCGGGGCGCGGTACTTCGTGACGAAGTCGCCGACCGCCACCTGGATGAGCTCGCTGGCCATCGGGGCCGCCTCGCGGTAGGTCGACGAGACGTAGCCGCCGTGGTGCCTGGTCCGCACCGGCGTGCCGTTCGCGGTGGCCGTCCAGCCGTCCGGCGCCGTCATGGTGATCGTGTACGTCGCCTTGTCGCGCGGATGGTCGTTGCTCGGGAACAGCTGGTGCGACTGGTTGGGCTGGCCCGCCACGATCGTGCCGTCGGGCGTCTTCACGAAGCCGGCCGGGGAGTCCGCGTTGGGCGCGATCGGCGTGGCGGTGAAGCCGGAGACGGTGACGGTGAACTTGCGGTGGTTGTCCAGCGGCCGCTTCGGCGTGACGATCAGCTCTTCGCCGTCGCGGCTGAATGCGGCCGGCCACCCGTTCACGGTGACCTTGCCGACGCCGTCGCCGCCGAAGTCCAGGTCGAAGCGGGACAGCGACTGCGTGGCGACCGCCGTGATCGTCACGTCGCCGCGTACCTGCTGCGCCGGGTCCTTCTGGGCGTAGTAGAGACTCAGGTCGTAGTTCTGGACGTCGTACCCGCCGTTGCCGAGCAGCGGATACAACCGGTCGCCCAGGCCGGCCGAACCCGGCGTGGGGTGATGGGTGGAGGCGGAGGCCGGGCCGGCCGCGGTGGCGGCTCCCGCGAGCCCGAGCAGGACGGCCGATCCGGCCGCTACCAGGCGCAGCGATCTGTTACCCATGTCAGCTCTCATGGTGGCCGAGCGTAACAACTGATCGACATTTTTAAGTACATCTTTTTGGCGTACGAGGGTGGGTAGATCAGGCGGCGACGGTGGCGCGGCGGGACCGTTTGATCGTGAACATCGCATGATCGGCCAGCGACAGCAGCTCGTCCCCGTCGGCGCAGTCGGCGGCGTCCGCGAGCCCGACACTGGCGCCGACCCGCACGATCGGCCCGTCCGCCACGATCGGCTCGGCGAGCGCGTACCCGAGCCGTTCACCCAGGTCACGAGCCCCCGCGGCGTCCAGGTCCCGGCACAGCACGGCGAACTCGTCGCCGCCCAGCCGCGCGCACAGGTCCCCGGCGCGTACCTGCCCGCGGATCCGCCGGGCCACCTCGATCAGCACCGCGTCGCCCGCGGCGTGCCCGTGCTCGTCGTTGACCGCCTTGAACCCGTCGAGATCGATGTAGAGCAGGAACAGGCCGTCGATGTCGCCGCTCAGCCGCGCGCTGAGCGCCCGCCGGTTGGCCAGCCCGGTGAGGCTGTCGTGCCCGGCCAGGTGGATCAGGCTCTGCTGGGCGCGGGCCTGCTCGCGCACCGCCCCGGTGAACCGGGCCAGGCACAGCGCCACCGTGATCACCGTGGCCGCGAGCAGCCCGAAACGCTCCCCCGCCGGCGCCGCGCCCTGGACCACCGCGGTGATCGGCGCGGTGAGCATGGCGACGCCCAGGAAGATCAGCCGGGCCGGGTGCAGGCTCGCCACCTCGGCCCGGGCCGGCCGGGTCAGCAGGTCACGGTCGCGCCGCAGCAGCGGCGCCACGACCAGGCCGTTGGCGATCAGCAGCGCGCCGTTGAGCCGGTCCACGTCGCCGGCCGCCCAGTCGCTGGTGACCAGGGTGATCCCGGTGTCCATGAACAGCATCAGCCCGGTGCCGGCGATCAGCAGCGCGCCGGGCACGCCGGTGCGCCCGGGCGAGAGCAGCAGGTAGAGCACGGCGGCCAGCAGCACGACGTCGCCGACCGGGTAGAGCGAGCCGACCAGCACCGCCAGGGGGTCGCCGTCGCCGTCGAGGCCGGGCGCGATGAAGAACTGCCAGGCCGCGACGGCCGCCGCGGTCGAGAGGGTGAGGCCGTCCTGCAGCGCCGCGCGCCCGCGCCCGGATCCGCGCCGCCGCACGATGCTGAGCATCGCCGCGCCGAGCAGCGGATAGCCGCCCAGCCAGAAGAGGTCCTGCAGGCCGACGTCGGTCTCGGCGTGGGTCAGCTGAAGGATCCCCCACGTGACGTCGCCGGCCAGCCAGGACGTCACCGCCGCGGAGATCAATACCCATGGTGTACGCCGGCCGGCCGCGGCCCGGAAGGCGGCGGCCCAGGCGGCGACGGTCATCCCCGCGAAGCTGATCAGGTAGGCGGCCTGCCCGAGCACCGAGTCGGGCGTCAACGCCGTGATCAGTGCCCCGCACAGGAGCGCCACGGCGCCGACGACCTTCCACACGTTCCCCGCAATCGGCAGGGCGGCTAGGCGCCTGAGCGAACGGCGGCCAGAGCGTCGTCACTCACGCGGCCGGGCCTCGCCGCCTGCGACGATCACCTCGGTGTCCGCGCCGGGCGAGTCGACATCCTGGCCCTCGGCCGCGACCGGTTCGGCGCCGGTCTCGCCGGTGATCACCTTGTAGGCCACGCCCGCGATCGCCCCGCCGAGCAGCGGCGCCAGCCAGAACAGCCACAGCTGGCTCAGCGCCCAGCCGCCGACCATCAGGGCCGGGCCGGTGGAGCGGGCCGGGTTCACCGAGGTGTTCGTCACCGGAATGCTGATCAGGTGGATCAGGGTCAGCGCCAGACCGATCGCGAGCGGTCCCAGTCCCGCCGGAGCGCGCCGATCGGTCACGCCCAGGATGATCAGCACGAACATCAGCGTCAGGAGCGCCTCGACCAGGAAGGCCGCGCCCGCGGTGTATTTGTCCGGCGAGTGCGCGCCGTAGCCGTTCGCCGCGAGCCCGTCGATCTTGATCCGGTAACCCGGCCGGCCCGAGGCCACCGCGCGGAGCACCGCCGCCGCCGCGATCGCCGCGACAACCTGAGTGATCACGTACGGGAGGACGTCGCGCGCCGGGCTGCGCCGCCCGAGCCACAGCCCGAGGGTGACGGCCGGGTTGAAGTGGCCCCCGGAGATGTGGCCGACGGCGTACGCCATGGTCAGCACGGTGAGGCCGAAGGCGAACGCGACGCCGAGGATGCCGATGCCGTTGGGTGCGCGGGCCGCCAGCACCGCGGCCCCGCAGCCGCCGAAGACCAGCCAGAATGTGCCGAGGAACTCGGCCGCCAGCCGTCGCCCGAGTGTCACCTGTACCGCCGCCACCGCCTCATGATCGCCCACCCCTCCACCTTTCGCCTGGTGAAGGCCGTGGTCATCACCCGTTCCGGATGAAAGATCACCTGAGGACCGGGCCGCCTCCGCCTGGCGGGGTCGTCTCCCCTGCCCCGGCCGCCCCCCAGCCGGGTATTTTGTCGGGGTTTCGAGCCACGCCGGGTGGAGACGGCCTCGGATGAGGGACGCTGAGCCTCCCCCTCGGGCTCAGCGCGGCACCGCCCGTCGTCCACCTTCGTGGTCCGGGAGTGACGAAACCAGGAACTTCACCGGCACTTTGCTGTCGGGCGGCTGCTACTTGCGAGGTGCACCGGCCTGTCACCATCGCAGTAGATCGATCCGATGCGGGGTGACTCTTTGTTCGGTGACCTGGTGCGCGCCCACCGCCGCCGGCTCGGCATGACCCAGGAGGAGCTGGCCGACCGGGCCGGAGTCAGCGTGCGCAGCATCGGCAAGTGGGAGGCGGGCCAGGTGGCCGCCCCGCGAATCGGCACCCTGCGCGCCCTGGCCGACGCCTTCACCCTCACCGGCGACGCCCGCGACGAGTTCCTGACCTCCTCCGCCCTCGACGACATCACCCCCGCCCAGCTCCCCCTGGACCCGCCCGTCTTCACCGGCCGCGAGCGTGAGCTGGCCCAGCTGTCGGCCTCCGGCGACGGAACGATCATCCGGGTGGTGTCGGGCACGGCCGGCGTCGGCAAGACCACCCTGGCCGTACGGTGGGCGCACCGCGTACGGCATCGCTTTCCCGACGGTCAGCTCTATGTCAACCTGCGCGGATTCGGCCCGACCGGCCCGCCGCTGCCGCCCGGCGACGCCCTGCGCGGACTGCTCGACGGCCTGGGCGTCCCGCCGCAGCGCGTGCCCGCCGACGTCGAGGCCCGGGCCGCGCTCTACCGCAGCGCGCTGGCCGGCCGGCGCCTGCTGATCCTGCTCGACAACGCGGCCGACGCCGAACAGGTGCGCCCGCTGCTCCCCGGCGCTCCCGGCTGCGTGGTCGTGGTGACCAGCCGCGACCGCCTCGCGGGCCTGGCCGTCACCGACGGTGCTCAGCTCCTGCTGCTCGACGTGCTCGGCACCGATGCCGCCCGATCGCTCCTGGCCCGGCGGATCGGCGCCGACCGGGTGCGCGCCGAGCCCCGTGCCGCCGACGAGATCGCCACCGCCTGCGCCGGCCTCCCGCTGGCGCTGGCCATCGTCGCGGCCCGGGCCGCCGCCCACCCGGCGTTCACCCTCGCGGCCGTCGCGGCCGAGCTGCGCACCTCCCGCCTGGACGTGCTGGCCGGCCCCGATCCCGCCGCCGACGCCCGCGCCGTCTTCTCGTGGTCGTACCGCAAGCTCCGCCCGGCGGCGGCCCGGCTGTTCCGCCTGCTCGGCCTGCACCCGGGCGTGGCAAGCATCGACGCCCTGGCCAGCATCGCCGCGCTCCCGCCGGACCGCGTCCGTGCCCTGCTGGCCGAGCTGGTCCAGGCCAACCTGGTCGACGAGCCCCAGCCCGGCCGCTTCGCCTGCCACGACCTGCTCCGGGCCTACGCCCGCGACCTGTCGGACCGGCTGGACTCCCCGTCGTCCCGACGCGAGGCCGTGGTGCGCCTCCTGGACCACTACCTGCACACCGCGCTGGCCGCCGATCGCCTGCTCAAGCCGCACCGCGGCCTGGGCCCTCGCCGCCCCGCCACCCACGCCCCCGGCGTGACACCCACCCCGCTCGCCGACAGCGACGACGCCATGACCTGGTTCGGCGCCGAGCACCCGATCCTCCCGGCCGTGGCCGACCTCGCCGAGGAGTCCGGCTTGCACACGTACGTGTGGTGGCTCGCCTGGGCGGTCCTCACCTACCACGAGCGCCGCTGGGACCGGCGCGACTGGATCCGCTGGCAGATGCGGGCCGTGGCGGCGGCCGAGCGCGCCCGCGACCCGCACTTCCAGGCCGTCAGCCACTACAACGTCGGCTATGCCCTGTGCGAGCTGGGCGATCTGGCCCCCGCCCACGGCCACCTGAACACCGCGCTGGCCTTCTACGAGAAGCTCGGCAACCTGGCCGGCATGGCCAAGGTCCACCTCAACCTCGGCATCATCGCCCGCCGCCGCACCGACTACACCCGGGCGATCGACGAGGCCGAGACGGCGCTGGCCCTCTACCGCAAGGACAGCGACCCGGTGGGCGAGGCCCGGGCCACCAACAACATCGGCTGGTGCTACCTGACGATGGGCGACTACACCCGGGCGCTCGACCACTGCCGCCGGGCCGTGGCCGTCCACGAGGCCGCCGGCAACCACATGGGCGCCGGCCACTCGTGGGACAGCGTCGGAACGGCCCATCTCCGCCTCGGCAACCCCACCGAGGCCGCCGCCTGCTACCGCCGCTCGCTGGCCGCCTTCCGATCCGAACGAGACCGGCAGTACGAGGCGATCGCCCTGGCCCACCTCGGCGACGCCGAAGAAGCGGCCGGCCGTCCCCGGGCCGCCCACGAGGCCTGGCATCGCTCCCTCGCCATCTTCACCGAGATCGACCACCCCGACGCCGGCGAGGTCCGAGCCAAGCTGGCCTCCCGCGAGGTCCCGCCCTTCTCACTCCGGCAGCAGATCGACCGCCGCCCATGATGTCCACGGCTTCTGCGGCCAGGCGTGCATTTCGTAAGCGCTGTCCGAGTCCAGGCTGGGAGTTGCGCAGACCGGGCAGTCGATGCTGAGGGGCCGGTCCTGGTAGTGCACGTGAATGCGACCGACGACCAACTCCTTCCGGCACCGCCGGCACGACACCGTTCGTTGAATGCCGAACCGGTCATGCGGGGGTACACCGGCGATGCTGGAGGCATGGCTCGGCCCGATCCGAAGTTCGAGGACGCTCATACCGTCGGAGTACACGGTAACCGGACCGTCGTGACTGACCACGAAGACGAGACAGGTGGGGTCGTCAAAGGAATACCGCTTGGCCGAGGTATGCCGGAGGCCTCTTTCGGCGGACACACAATCGACGGCCTCGTCCGTCGCGGCCAGCCTCATCTCGATCCGCTCGATCTCACCGGACGGCCCGACCAGGCACGCTCCGTCGATCCCGGCGAGAAGCGTCGCGACAGCCTCGACCTGATGTTCGTAGCCCACATGGAGTCTTGCCGGCGTCGCCTTGCCCGCCTCGGACCGGGAGTCGCCGGGGCGCGGGTGCGCCGGGTCCGGCGCCCATACGAACGTGGCCCCGATGTGCCGGGAACTGAGCACATGGAGACACAAAGAGAGCAGGTCGTTCAGCACCTGCACGGTGCCAGCCGAGCCCTCAGGGAAGAAGAGCTGCTCCAGACCCCGGACGGCATCGGACGAGTAGACCTTCGCTCGCCAGGTGTCGTGCTCAAAGACATAGACCCGGTCGGGCGTGAACACCTTGACCGCGCCGACCGGGGTCCGCTGGATCACTCTGCTCCGGGTCGAGGTCAGCTGAGCCAGCTGTTGCTCACCTGCCTGCGCGCTCAGTTCCAGCAGGCACTCCAGGCCGCGCGGCGAACGGACCAGGAAGGTCGTCCGGCCATTGCAGACCTTCCGGACGTAAACCGGGTCACGCTCCGGCGGTTCCGCGCCCGAAAGCTCAATGATCTTGTTCTCCAACGCCCACCCGGTGAGGTTGGTCACTTCGTCGAGCCGATCGCTCGAGTCGATCACGATCGCTCCGTAGGAGCCGACTCGCCCCTCGTGCACCTGCGGCTGCCTGGCGTAGCGGATCTCGTCGACAAGAGCGGCGTAGGCCGGGTCGGTCTCGTCCCATTTGAGGTCGACGCCCTCGTCGGCGAGTTCCGCCTTCAACCGGGCAATTCGCCTCGCGGCTCGCGCGATCGATTCGCTGTCTGTGGTCACGGGAACTCCTTCTTGCTGGAACTCAGCAATCCATGGGTCCCCGGTTCAGCGCCGTCGCTGGAGCGGAACACTGATTCGGCACTGTGCGTGCCTACCAAGTTAGCTGTCGGGTTCGGAAAGGCCTTCTCCCCTATCGTCCGGCCGTCGCCGGACGAACTCACCCCACGTTCAGTTTCAGTGGTCGTCGGCCTCCCCGTCGTCGAGCCCGCGGATCGGCCCTTTGGGCAGCTCCAGGATGGGCAAACCATCGACGCTCTCCCGGTCGACCACGAAAAGGTCGGGCAGCATTCCTAAGATAACCGTGGAGAAGACGTCCGATCCACCGGTCAGACGTTCCCATCGGTCGTGGGACCGCGTACGCAGAAGCACCCCGTCGGCAACCGTGGTGAAGATGTACGCGACGTCGAACCACTCCGTGCCCGGCCTGAGCTTCAACCCGTACAGGGGGAAAACGAAGGCGTACAGGCTGGCCCAGCGCTTGATCGGGTTTCCATCGAGCCGTTCGAGATACTGCCGGACGTCGCGACGGTTGGGGAAGGTCGCCTGAACGGCGGTCTGCAGCGCCGCCAGCGGATCCGCCAGCAGAGACTTGATCTCCAGCGCCACGCCCTCGCGGACGAATGCGCCGAGCGGTGGTTCGGTGCGCATGATCTCGAACAGGCGCTTCTGGACATCGCGGATGCGCCGTTCGTAAGGCTCCGGCCGGAAGAGATAGGCGAAGCAGTCGCTGAGGAAGTCGTCCGCTGAGGACCAGGTCTCGTTCCAGCGCTGTTCGGTCAGTGCGGCCGTCTGCTCCCGATCGGCGATCACCCGCTTGGCGTGCCGTTCCAGATCGCGGCCCCAGTTGTCCGAGCACGGCTCACTCGCCTGAATGATCGGCCGGTCGCCCCGGTACCCAATCGTCTTCCGGTACAGAAGATGCAGGGCCAGACCGGCGAAGGCGCGAGTCCGCCAATCCTGCGTCCACTCTGCCCGATCGGCGGCGTCCGGCCGGACGTGCGCAAAGACCTGGGAAAAGTCTTCGGAGCGGCCGCTCTCCAGGCGGGCCGCCCAGTCGGCCCACTCGATCTGATCCCTTTCCTTGTCGTCCATCTTCCACGTGACCCTTCGCCACCTAGCGCGACAGACCGAAGCTTGTAGCCGCTGGATGACCACTGGGAGCGTCGGACTCGCGTCCGGAGGCGAGCGCTCGAGGAAAGCTCAGGCGCGCAGCCTTAACAGGTCGAAGAGGATCATCGTGCGTCACAGGCAGTGCATGAGGTCGGAACGGCCCCAATGACAACAGTTCCACCAAGAAGCCGATTTCGCAACCGTGCCTTGTGCAAGCTTGCGTTCTGGGTAATGTGCACACATACCTTTTTGTGTCCGCACTAGGTTGCGTCGAGAAGATCGGGAGAATCGCGGTGCCCAACAGGCGCGGGCCGACCCTGCGATCACGATCGCTCGGCAAGCAGCTGCGCGAGCTCCGCGAGAGTGCCAACCTCACGCTGCAGGAAGTGGCCTCGTACATGCAGCGGGACCCTTCGTCCATCAGCCGGATGGAGACGGGCGTCCATCCGGCTCGGATACCGGACGTCCTTGCCTACGTCACCCTGTGCGGCGAGTCGCGCCCGGACCGCCGGGAGCAGCTTGTCCAGCTCGCCCAGGACGCCTGGCAGACCGGCCTGTGGGATCGGTACGGAGAGGACGATCTCAAGGCCTTGATGGATCTGACCTGGCTCGAGGCTCGGGCCAGCGAGATCAGAGCATTCGAGGCCATCGTGCTCCCGGGTCTGCTTCAGTCACCCGCGTACGCAGCCGCTGTGATCCGAGCCAGCGATGCAACGCGGCAACAAGCGGACATCGACCGGTGGGTCAATGTCCGGCTCCGTCGCCAGGAGATCCTCGACGAACCCCGCCAACCCCGGTTGCACGCCGTCCTGGACGAATCCGTGCTGCACCGGGTGGTCGGCGGCAAGCATGTCATGCGCGAACAGCTCCTCCATCTGGTCGAGACGGCTCGCCGACCAAATGTCACGATTTCGGTGCTTCCCTGGGGTACGGGAGCACATGCTAGCCCCGAGGGCTGCTTCAACGTGCTGTTCATGGACGAGCCGTACACCGACGTCGGTTACATGGAGACGCCAACCGGTCCGGTTTTCGTGGAACGCGACGAGGTCGAAAAGTTGATCGACCGCCATGATCGACTCTCGCGAGCAGCTCTCGGCGACGAGGAATCGATTGCCCTCACATTGCAAATCGCCGAGGAGATGGACACATGACAGAAAGCGTAGACGTACCGACATTAATGTCAGGCGTCGGTTGGCACATCAGCACCTACAGCGCCAGCGGTGGCGGTGGCTGCGTTGAGGCCGGACCGTTGAGTGACGGCACCGAACGCATAGCCGTCCGGCACAGCAAGGTCAGAGACGGGGCGACGATCCTTTATACGCGTCCCGAGTGGGAAGCTTTTGTCGCCGGAGTCCGCGACGGAGAATTCGACTTCCCGCGGCAATGATCTGGTAGCACACCCCGCCTACCGGTTGTCCGTACTGCGACAGCCGGTAGGCGGTTCGCCCAGTTGGCACGCGGCGCGCTGCCCAGGTCAGCGGCGGGCGGCCGCCATCCTGACCCTCCACAGCACGGTCAATGCGCACCCGGATAGGTCCACGACCACTGGCTTCGGTGTCCGCGTTCCGTGGCAGCGCTTACGGCTCACGGATTCCAGACGCCGGTCGTGGCGGAGGCGCGTACGAAGTCGGCGAAGTCGCGGGCCTCGTGGCCGGTCACCCGCTTCACGTCGTCGGTCGCGTGGGCGTTGCGGCCGTCGAGGATCCGCGTGAACAGGGCGGCCAGGCCCTCGGCCTCCTCGGCCGGCACACCCTCGGCGATCATGCGAGCGGCGCACTCCTGGGTCGTGACCCGCTCGAACCGGACCGGCCGGCCGGACGCCGCGGAGATCAGCTCGGCCGCCTCGGCGAAGGTCACCGGCCGCGGACCGGTCAGCTCGTACGTCCGGCCGTGGTGTCCGTCCTCGGTCAGCGCCGCGACGACGACGTCGGCCACATCTTCAAGGTCAACAAAGGGTTCCGGTACGTCGGTCGGCAGCGCGATCACCCCGCCGAGCACCGGTGGGAGCAGGAAATGCTCGGTGAAGTCCTGCGCGAACCACGTCGAGCGCACGACGGTCCACTGCGCGCCGGATCGGCGTACACCTTGCTCGCTTTGTTCGGCTTCCTCCTCGCCGCGGCCGGACAGAAGCACCAGGCGGCCGACCCCGGCCTCCGTGGCCAGCCGGGCGAACGCCTCGATCGACTCCGCGGCGCCCGGGAACGCCAGGTCGGGGTAGTAGGTGATGTACGCGCCGGTGACGCCCCGCAGGAGCGGCACCCAGGTCGCAGGGTCGGCGTTCCAGTCGAAGGGCGGCTGCCCGGAGCGGGAGCCGACGCGGACCCGCAGGCCACGGGCGTTCAGACGATCGATGACCCGGCGGCCGGTCTTGCCGGTGCCGCCGATCACCAGGTAGGTCGTGTCCTCAGTCATGCCTCAATTACCTCGTGGCCCGATGAGACGGTCCATGGCCGAGAGGCTCCGCCGCATACGCGATCGTCTAACCTGACACGGGTGGACGCTCTCGGTGGTCTCCTCGACGGTCCCCGCGCGCGGGAGGCCTTCCTGCTGCGCGTCGTGCTCGACCCGCCGTGGTCGATGCGGATCCAGGACCGCGCGCCATTGGCGATCATGTCGCAGGTGCGCGGGACGGCCTGGGTGCTGCCCGACCACGGGGATCCGCTGCGCATCGGGCCCGGCGACGTGCTCATCGTGCGCGGCCCCGACCCGTACACCGTCGCCGACGACCCCGCCACGCCGCCGCAGGTGATCATCCACCCCGACGAGCGATGCACCACGCTGTACGGGGAGGACCTGGCCGTCGCGATGGACCGCGGGGTGCGGACCTGGGGCAACACCGACACCGGCGAGTCGGTGATGCTGGTCGGCGCCTACCTGGGAGCGGGCGAGATCACCGACCGCCTGCTGCGGGCCCTGCCGCCGATGCTCGTGCTCCGCGCGGACGAGTGGGAGAGCCCGATCATCCCGCTGCTGGCCGCCGAGATCACCAAGGACGAGCCGGGTCAGTCCGCCGTCCTCGATCGGCTTCTCGACCTCCTGCTGATCGCCGTGCTGCGAACCTGGTTCGACCGTTCGCAGGCCACGCCGGGCTGGTTCCGCGCCCAGTCCGACCCGGTGGTCGGCCGGGCCCTGCGCATGCTGCACAACCACCCGTCCCACCCGTGGACGGTCGCCGCCCTGGCCGGCGAGCTCGGCGTCTCCCGGGCGGCGCTGGCCCGGCGCTTCACCGAGCTGGTCGGCGAGCCCCCGATGTCCTACCTGACCAACTGGCGCCTGGCCCTGGCCGCCGACCTGCTCCGCGAGCCGGACGCCACGGTGGCCGCGGTGGCCCACCAGGTCGGCTACAGCAGCGGCTTCGCGCTGAGCACCGCATTCAAGCGCGTACGGGGGCTGAGTCCCCAGGCCCACCGGACCAGCGTCTGAAAGCTTCAGGTACGAGGCGCCCGCGGCAGCACGGCGACGAAGCAGGCGCCGGTCGCGGAGTCGGCAACGAACACGCGGCCGCCGTAGCGTGCGGCGATGTCGCGGGCGATCGCCAGACCGAGCCCGGCCCCGCCGTCGCCGCGATCACGGGCCTCGTCGACGCGGGCGAACCGTTCGAAGATCCGCTCCCGGTCGGCGGCCGGAACGCCGGGACCGTCGTCGCGAACCTCGACCCGCACGAGACCCGGCTCGGATTTCGCGACGCTCACATCGACGCGGTTCCGGGCGTACCGGGAAGCGTTGTCCAAAAGGTTTCTCAGCAACCGGGCCAATTCCTCCTCGCGACCGATCACCAGCGCGGGCTCCGTCGCCTCGACCATGAACCGCTCGTCGGGTGGCACCCGGTAGCCTCGCTCGCCGACCAACTCCTCCGCGATCGTGGCGACGTCGACCGGCCTCCCGGTCGGGGGCGCCGTCTGTTCCAGGCGCGCGAGCAGCAACAGGTCGTCGGTGAGCCGCTGCAAACGCTCGACGGCGGTGTGCAGGGCCGCCGGGTCCGCGGCGTCACCATGGGCGGCGGCGACCTCGACGGTGTTACGCAGACCGGCCAGTGGGCTGCGCAGCTCGTGCGCCGCGTCGGCGACGAACCGGCGCTGCCGCTCGGCCGCGTCGGCGAGCCGGTCGAGGGTCGCGTTCATCGTTTCCGCCAGCCGCGCGATCTCGTCGCCGGTGCGCGGCTGCGGCACCCGGCTGGTCATGTCCATGGCGGTGATGCGGGCCAGCTCGGCCCTCATCCGGTCCACCGGGCGCAGCGCCCGCCCCGTAGCCCACCAGGCAACCGCGGCGACGAACAGGACGGCCACGGGCAGACCGCGGCGGAGCCAATGGTCGACCGGCGCCACGGCCGCCTCGGCATCGAGCGGCGAGACCAGCACATAAACGGTCGCCTTGGCATCGTTTGCATCGGGCCCCGACGCGCCGACGTTGTAGGCCACCAGGGTGACCTCCCGCCCGTCGAGCTGCCCGTGCTGACCGCTGCTTGCCGGTCGCAGCAGGACACGGATGCGCGACTGCGGCGGGGAGGCGGGGAACGTCAGGCCGCTTTCCCGGACGTAATAGGCCAGTTGATCCTGAGCCTGCAGCACATTGCCGCGATTGTCGACGACAGCGTAGTTGACCGCGTTTGTACCGAAATACGGGAACTGCTGGGTCTTGAACTTCTCGTAGGCTGCGGCAAGCCGGCCCGGATTGGACTCGGGATCGTCGAAGTCCGAGGTCCGGATGGCCTGGGCACCCACGTCCGCGTTGACCTTTGCCGCCGGCGTGTCGTACGTCGAGCCGATGGCCAGGGCCCGCGACTGCGCGGTCACGATCGACGCCGCCACGCTGTCGGTGTAGATCACGTGACGAAGCCAGAAGGCACCGCCCCCGAGGCACAGCGCGGCCGCCAGCGCCGCCGCGACCGCGGCCCGCACGCGTACCGAAGCGAGTTTCGGCAGCCGGGGCCTACGCATGCCCGCCCACCAGGCGGTAGCCCTCGCCACGGACCGTCTCGATGCTCCGCACGCCGAACGGCACGTCGATGCTGCGCCGCAACGCCCGAATGTAGACCTCGACGATGTTCGGGTCGCCGTCGTAGGCCGCGTCCCACACCTCGTCCAGAATGTCCAGCTTGCTCACCACCGCGTTCGCCCGGCGCGCCAGGCAGGCCAGAACCGAGAACTGCTTGGCGGTCAGCGCGACCGGGGTCGTCCCGCGCGAACAGCGGCGTTGCGTCTGGTCCACGACCAGCTCACCGACTTTCAGCAGCGCCGGCCGGGGCTCGCCACCGCGGCGCAGGAGGGCTCTTACCCGGGCCAGCAGGACGACGTACGAGAACGGCTTGGTCAGGTAGTCATCGGCCCCCGTGTCCAGGGCCTCGGCCTCGTCGTACTCCCCGTCCTTGGCGGTGAGCACCAGCACCGGCGTGCCGACTCCCGACTCCCTCAGCCGGGCGCACACCTGAAAGCCGTTCATGCGCGGCAGCATCAGATCCAGAATCACGGCCTGATAGTCGTCACCCATGGCGTACTCGAGCCCGGCGCTCCCGTCATGGGCGACGTCAACGCTGTAACCCTCAGCGATCAGCCCACGACGCAGGGACTCGGCCAGCTCCCGCTCATCCTCCACCACCAGCAGCCGCACCGGGCCATTCTGTCAGCAGCCGACCCGCAATCCTGAAACCCGTTTCAGCTTGTGGCAGTGGTGGGATCCGTTCCGTTCCTAGCGATTCTCGGGGGCGAGGGCTTCGTAGGCGGGGTGGAGTTGGTTCCAGCGGGCTCTGGCGTCGCATCGGCCGTGGCCGGCGAGGTGGGCGGCAAGGTCCTCGATGTGGATCTGGATGCCGGCTCCGTACGCGGCCAGCAGGTTCAGTGGCATGCCTCGTTCTTCGAGGATGAGGGTGGTGCCGTCGCCGTCGGGAATCAGGGTGGCCTCGATGGTGTGCTGTTTGGCCGGGCCGGCCTGCATGGTGGTTATGGCCAGGTGATGTGGCGGGTCGCAGGCGTCCACCCGGCCGTTGCCTTGCCATTCGCTGGCGTAGAAGCGTGCGGTGAACTCGCCGCCCTGGCGCAGGTCGCCGTCGAACTCGCCGAGCCAGCGGGCCAGGCGGGCGGGGTCGGTGAGCGCCGACCAGAGATCGTCGATCTCGGTGTCGAAACGGTCCTGCATGTGGACGACCCCGTGGCCGTCCTCGGTCCGCAGGGTGCCGATGATGCGGTCGGCTGCGGTGGCGTCGCTGTTCATGACGTACCCCTTCGTTGGCGTTTGCCTCGGGCGACCTCGGTATGCAGAGCGTCCAGCCGGTGCTCCCACAGGGCCCGGTAGCGGCTGAGCCATTGGTCGATCTCGGCGAGCGGCTCAGGGCGAAGGCTGTAAATGCGCCGCTGCGCCTCCTGGCGGACGTCGACCAGCCCCGCCTCGCGCAGCACCCGCAGGTGTCGCGACACGCCGGGCCGGGCGATCGGCAGCAGCGCGGCCAGTTCGCCCGCGGTCGCCGGCCCGTTGGTCAACACGTCCAGCACCGTGCGCCGACTTCGGTCGCTCAGGGCCTGGAGAACTGCTTCCATGGCTCATGTGTACCAAGTCAGTTACGTAACCGTCAAGGTACACAAGGATCGCTACGCCGGGGCGGGGACGCCTTCGAGGATGATCACTGGGAACGCGCGGCCGGTGTTCTGCTCGTAGTGGGAGCTGCCGTCGGAGACCAGGCGGTAGAGGCCGTCGCGCTCGGCACCGGCCGTGACGACGGCCCGGGCCTGGTAGGAGCGGTCACCGAGCTCGACCGTCACCCCGGGATTGGCTCGCAGGTTGTGGAACCAGGCCGGATGCTTGGGGGCGCCCGCCTTGGACCCGACCACGAAGACGCGGCCCCGGTCGTCGACCGCGAAGCCGAGTGGCACGGTCGTCCGCCTCCCCGTGCGCGCCCCCGTCGTCGTCAGCAGCAGGATCGGGAACGGCGGTTGGCTGACCTTGCCGTGATTGGCCCGGAACTCGCTGATGACGCCCTCGTTGTAGGTCCGGAACTCCTCGTCGGACGGCACGGTCGACATGTCTCTCCTCGGTTTCTTGGCTGCGCTCCTCGGTGCAGACCGCCCGCGCCCGCGAAAGGAATCGGCCAAGCCGCGCGGAGGACAGCATGGATCGTCGCGCTCTGCGACCATGATCCGATGCGGCTGACGGCAATTCGTCCGGTGGACGGCGTGTATCCAGCGACCGACGACTACGCCCACGCGATGGAGGTCCGCGGCGCCGAGCGGCTCCTTTTCGTCGCCGGAACGATGGGTCTGCGCCGAGACGGCACGGCCGGCACGACACTTGCCGAACAGCTCGACCTGGTCTGGTCGAACATCCGGGCAATTCTCGCGTCGGCCGAGATGAGCGTCGACAACATCGTCCGTGTCACCAGCTACCTGACCGACGTCTCCTACGCCGAAGCCAACGCCGCCGCCCGCGTCGCCGCTCTCGGCGGCCGGGTCGTGCCCACCACGGCGATCGTCGTCCAGACGCTCGTGGACGACTGGCTGGTCGAGATCGAGGTGGTGGCCGCGGCGTGAGAGGGGCGTGTGGCGGCGGTCAGGCGGTCTGGGCCGGGACGGGGTGGCCGAGCATTGCGCAGAGCGCCCCGGTCTGGAGTGTGTGGGTGGCCCCGTAGAGGCTCGGCGAGGTGCCGAACTCCGCCCACAGCTCGGTGGTGACCGGCATGGTCGCCGTGCGGTGGCCGGTGCGGTCGGTGGCGTTGAAGCCGGCGCCGCTCCACAGGCCACGGCCAGGGCGAGCCGCGGCATGGCCGGCGCGAGCAGACCCACCCCGAGAACTCCGAGCGCGGCCGCGGCGAACAGCCGCTGGGTGCGCAGCACGCCGACCGCCACCATGAGCGGCGCCAGCGGGCACGACAGCAGCAGACCGGACACCACCGCGGTGCTACCTCGGGGCGGAGATGATCGTCAGCCGGTCGAGCAACGCCTCCGCGACCACCGCGTGCCCGCGCGCGTTGATGTGCAGCCCATCCGCCCCGAGCACATCGGAGCGCCGGGCGGCCTGATCGGCGAAGCTCACGTGGACGCCGCCGTGGCCGAGCACCAGCCGCTCGGTCAGGTCCCCGAGCTCCCGCAGCCGCCCCGCGACCTCGGCGCCGAGCGTCGCCGTGAGGTCGAAGCAGCCCATGGTCACCACCAGCGCCCCGGCCCGGCTCAGCGACCCGATCATGAGCTCCAGCTCCGCCGACACCCGATCGGGCCGGAACGAGCGCTGGGCCGCGTCGTTGGCGCCCGCGGTGACGAACGCCAGGTCGGCCCGGAAGGTCAGGGCCGGATCGAGCTGGCCGGCCCGGATCTCCGCCGCCAGGGCGCCGGAAACCCCGAGATTCAGGTACGCGCCGGGCGCGAGCGCCAGCACGACCCGCTCGGCCCAGGTCCGCGAGGGGTACCCGTCGACCGGGTCCCCCCGATGCACGGCGATGCTGTCGCCCAGCACCGCGATTCGTCGAAAGGTCATGCGGCGGACCGTAGGCGGCCGGTCTTGAAGATTTCTGACACGAGGACTACGGGACAGCACGTCGTAGAGTCCACCTGTGACCGACGTCCGGTTGCGGTTGCTGGGGCCGGTGGAGCTGCACGTCGACGGGGTTGACGTGCCGCTGGGCCCGGCACGGCAGCGCACGGTTCTGGCCGCGCTCGCGGTCGACGCGGGCCACCCGGTCCAGATCGACACGATCGTCGACCGGGTCTGGGGCGACAGCCCGCCCGGCCAGGTGCGCACCGTCGTCTACAGCTACGTGGCCCGCCTGCGCCGTGCCCTGCGCGGCGCGGCCGTGGCCCGCCGCCACGGTGGCTACGCGCTCGACATCGACCCCGCCTGCGTCGATCTGATCCTCTTCGACCACCTGGCCCGGCGCGGCGAGTTCGAGGCGGCGCTGGCCCTGTGGCACGGCCCGGCCCTGGCCGACCTGACCGGCGAGTGGGTGACCCGCACCCGCGACCAGGCCGCCCAGCGCCGCCTCGACGCCACGGTCGGGTGGGCGCGAGCGCGGCTGACGGCCGGCGACGCCGCCGCCGTGATCGACCGGCTGCGGCCGATGGTCGAAGAGCACCCGCTGGTCGAGCCGCTCGCCGCCGTCCACATCGAGGCGTTGCACCGGGACGGCCGCGCCGCCGAGGCCCTGGACCGCTGGGCGGCCGTGCGGCGCCGCCTGGTCGAGGAGCTCGGCACCGAGCCCGGCCCGGCCCTGCGCGAATTGCACGGGCTCATGCTGCGCGACGAGCCGGCCGCCCCCAGCACGCTCCCGGCCGACACCAGCGCGTTCGTCGGCCGCCGGGCCGAGATCGCCCGCCTCACCACGGCCGGCCCGGGCGTTCAGGCGATCGCCGGCATGCCCGGGGTGGGCAAGACCGCGCTCGCCGTGCACGTCGCCCACCGGCTGCGCGGCGCGTTCCCCGACGGCCAGCTCTTCGTCAACCTGCACGGGCACACGGCCGGCCGCCCGCCCGCCGACCCCGGGGACGTGCTCGCGACCCTGCTGACCGCCGACGGCCTCGATCCCCGGCGGCTGCCGTCCGGTGTGGACGCCCGGTCGGCGCTGTGGCGCTCCCGGCTCGCCGCCCGGCGCATGCTGGTCGTGCTGGACAACGCGGCCGGCAGCGCCCAGGTCGCCCCGCTGCTGCCGGGCGCGCCCGGCTGCCTGGTGCTGGTCACCAGCCGCCGCTTCCTCGGCGACCTGCCCGCCGACGCGGTGCCGGTCACGCTGGACGTGCTGGCCGCGGACGACGCCGCCGAGATGTTCCGCCGCCTGGCACCGGCGGAGAAGCAACCCGAGGAGCCGGCAAAAAACGCCGAGCTGGTCGCCGCCAGCGGCCGCCTGCCGCTCGCGGTCGCCCTGCTCGCCCGGGTCCTGCGCCGGCACCGCGGCTGGACGGTCAGCGACCTCCTCCGCGAGACCCGCGACCGCCTGCTCGACGTGACCGCCGAGCACGCCAGCATCGCCGCCGCCTTCGACCTGTCCTACCAGGGCCTGCCGCCGGGCCGGCAGCGTTTCTTCCGGCTGCTCGCCCTCCACCCCGGCACCGAGTACGAGCCGGAGGCCGCCGCGGCCCTCGCCGGTGCGACCAGAGCGGACGCCCTCACCGAGCTGGACGCCCTGCACGGCGACGGCCTGCTCATCGAGATCGCCCGGCACCGCTACTCGATGCACGATCTGATCCGGGCGTACGCAAGCTCTCTGACGACCCCGGACCCGGACGCGATCGCCCGGCTGATGGATTTCTATGCCGGCGCCGCCGATGGAATCGGCCGCCTGCACCGCCCGGGTCGGACGACGCCGGCGGCGACCAGGACACTGGCCTGGCTGCGCACCGAGCGCGCCAACCTCCTGGCCTGCCTGGACGCGGCCGAGGATCCACCACGGATCGTCCGGCTCACCGCCGGCCTCGCCGAGCTGCTGCGCCGCGACGGGCCGTGGAGCGAGGCCCTGACCAGGCACGATCTCGCCGTCGAGCACGCGAGCGGCGTCGAGCGGGCGAACGCGCTGGTCGACCGGGCCACCGTGCGGCGGCTGACCGGCGACTACCGGGGCGCCGAGCGCGACGCCCGCGCGGCGCTGGACATCTACCGCGACGGCGGCGAGCGGCTGGGCGAGGCGAACGCGCTGACCGTGCTGGCGAAGGCACTCTCCCGCTCGGGCGGCTACCCCGAGTCGATCCCCGTGCTGGACCGGGCGATCGCGACCTATCGCGAGCTGGCCGACGGCCCGGGCGAGGCGGGCGCGCTGGTCGAGCTGGGCATCGCCCGCGGCATGACCTCGGATCTCGAGGCCGCGAAGGAGCTGGTCGGGCGGGCGCTCGACCGCTATCGCGAACTGGGCGACCGTCCCGGCGAGGCCTACGCGCTGCGGATCCTGGGCATCACGCACGGCCGGCTCGGCGATTTCGCCGGGGCGCACGACCTGCTCACCGGCGCGCTGCGCCTCTATCAGCGGCTGGGTGAGCGCCGCGGCGCGGCGCTCACCCACAACGACCTCGGCCGGGTCGAGGCCGGCATGGGAGATCTTCCCGAGGCCGTACGCTCGCTGCGCGCGGCCCTGCGCGAGCACCGGCGCCTGGATCACCCCGTCGGCCAGTCGACGGCCCTGCTCTACCTCGGCTCGGCGCTGCGCCGCACGGGCGACCTGTCCGGAGCGGCCACCGCCCTGCACGAGGCCCTGCACCTCAACCGCGAGATCCACAACCGCAGCGGCGAGGCCTGGGTCCTCAACGAGCTGGGCGCCGTGCACCGCCTGTCGGGCGACCTGGACCGTGCGCTGACCGCCCACCGGGAGGCCCTGGCCGTCGCCGACCAGGTCCCCAGCCCGTACGATCGGGCATTGTCCCTGGCCGGTCTGGGCCGCTGCGCCCTCTCCCGAGGTCACCGCCACGAGGGAGCGGCGCAGCTGCGCACGGCCCTCGGCATCTTCCGCCGGATCGGCGCCGCCGAGGCCACCGAGCTCGCGGCGGAGGTTGCCGGGCTGCCCGCCTAGGGGCAGCCGAGTGCCTGCCGATAACCCGCGGGCGGATCGCCGGCCGCGGTCTTGTCGGCCATCTCCCAGAAGACCTCGGGATAGTCGCCCGCGGCGTTCATCTGCTGGAGGACCTTCCACTGGTGGCTGCCGAGCAGCGCGTCCGCGGCCTTCTGCCGGGCCGCCTTGTCGCCGGCCTTGTCCGCCCGGATCCACTCCTCGATCCAGCCGCAACCGACCCGGGCAGCCACGGCCGCGCCGAACTGATACGGATCGTTGGTGCCGACCGCGTTGAGAGCCGCCTTGTCGAACTTCGGCGGCAGCGGCACGCCGTCGAGCGCCTTGGTGGCGGCGGCGTCGGCCCGGCCGGGGGTGACGATCTCGGGCGGCATCGCGGCCAGCCAGGTCGCGACGTCGACGCGGGCGACGTGCGTCAGCACCTTGTCGAAGTCGTTCCGGGTCCAGTGGCCGCCGGTGCGCAGCTCGGCGTAGACGCCGTCGCGCGGCCGCAGGAGCAGAGCGAAGTCCTCGTCGCTGTAGGTGAAGACGTTGCCGGGCCAGCCGTCGACCTCGCCGGGCTTCGGCGGGCTGACCTCGAGCCGGTCGGCATAGCGACTCTGGTAGTCCGAGGCGGGATACCAGGTCATCTCCAGGTCGCGGCCGTCCTTGCTGAACCCGGTCGTGCCGGTCTGCTCGGTGAAGCCGTAGACGGTGGTGATCTTCCAGCCCGGCTCCTGGATGAGCAGCCGCGGGTTCTGCTCGGCCGCCTTGAGCACCATCGCCGACCAGTCGCCGGTCGCGGTGGGGGCGGGTTTCGCCTCCGGGCGGTCGGCGGACTGATGGCGGACGACGGCCGAGACGGCGAGCACGCCGATGAGGGCGGCGGCCGCGGCTACGGGTGCGATCAGGCGGCGCCGCCAGGACGCCGGGGCACGGTCGACAGACATGATCTCCTCGAGAAGGGTCTGGTCGGCCCCGTCGAGGCGCCCGATGGTCTCGCGACGGTAGGGATCGGCATCGCGGAGCTGGTCGTCGATCATCGGCCCTCCTCGGGGACGGGTGCGGTCAGG
This sequence comes from Paractinoplanes globisporus DSM 43857, assembly GCF_000379645.1. Lineage (GTDB taxonomy): Bacteria > Actinomycetota > Actinomycetes > Mycobacteriales > Micromonosporaceae > Actinoplanes > Actinoplanes globisporus. The sequence continues at coordinate 17,096 of NZ_KB903298.1, read as the reverse complement.
ACGTCGAGCACATGTCCGGGCAGCGCCGGATCGTCACCGACGAGTTGGCGGAGCCGGGCGCGGGCGCGGGACAGGCGCGTACGCACCGCGGCCGCCGAGACGTCGAGGACGGCGGCGGCCTCCCGGGGCTCGAGCCCCTCCCAGACCGTGAGCATCAGGACCTCCCGATCGAGCTCGCCGAGCCGGGCCAGCGCGGCCCGGACGGCGAGGCGTTCCGGCACCTCGGTCGCGGGATCGGGCGACGACTCGGACAATCGCTGCCGCAGCCGCTGGCCTAGCCGTTCCCGGCGTACTCCCCCGCGGTGGTGGTTGGCGAGGACCCGCCGGGCCACCCCGTAGAGCCAGAGACGGGCCTCGCCCTCGGCCGGGATCTCCCGGCGCCGCCGCCACGCGACCAGGAACGTCTCGGCGACGACGTCGGCCGCGTCCGCGGGCTGCTCGACCCGGCGCAGGGCGTAGGCGAGCAGCGGCTCGAAGGTGGCGGCGTAGACCCGCCGGAAGTGTTCGTCGTGGTCGGTCCCGGATCTCACGTTCACCCCATGTCCGGCAGTGCCCTCATCGTGACAGGGGTGACCCGCTCGTGACGGGCCAGGGCCAGAGCGGGAAGCATAGTGACCGCGGTGAGCAGGAACGCTCCGGAGAAGCCGGCGACCGGGACGATGACCCCGAATCCGATCGCGCCGGCCGCCATGCCGAGGTCGTAGGCGGCGTTCCAGACCGCGCTCACCCCGCTGTACGCCGACTGCGGCACCCGGGCGTACATCATGCTCAGGGTGACGTTCTGCAGGATGCCGAACCCGGCGCCGAAGGCGGCCGCGCCGAGCAGGACCGCCGCCGCCGAACCGGTCAGCGCGAGCGCGGCGGTGCCGGCGACGGCGAGGACGACGCCGGGGATGAGCAGGCCGGACTGCCCGCGGCGGTCGCCGATGCGACCGGCGATCCAGCGGGCCGCGGTGCTGACGGCGGGCTGGACGAACAGGACGATCGGGGCCAGCGAGGCGGGGATCGCCAGCGGCAGGAAGGTGACGATGACACCGGCCGCGGAGGTGCACGCCGCGAAGACGACCGGAAGGCGCCATCCCGGGCTCGCGGTCCGCTCGGCCTCGGCCGGCGGCACGTCGACCTTGAGGAAGGGCAGGGCGGCGAGGGCGAGCAGCGGCGCGACGGTGGTGACCAGGAAGACCGGCCCGTAGCCGTAGCGGTGGGCGGCCCACAGGCCGAGCGGGAGGGCGACGAGCGAGCTGACGCCGCTGACCAGACCCACGAGGGCGACACCCTCACCCCGGCGCCGCGCCGGGACCAGCAAGGCCGTCAGCGCGCTTCCGGCCACGACCGCGATCGCAAAACCCATTCCGCGTACGGCGTTCGCCGCGACCAGCGCCGCCGGAGAGGTGAATCGGAGGAAGGCCAGGGTCGGCACGCCGAGCAGGACGAGCCCGGCGGCCAGCGCCGCGCGGTAGCCCAGCCGAGCCACGATGCGCGGGGTGAGCAGCTCGAACAGGACGGTCGCGACGAGGAACGCGCCGGTGCTCAGCCCGGCCGCGGCGGCCGACGGCGCGACCAGCGGGATCACGGCGAGCGGCAGGTAGAAGCCGAGGGCGGAGCCGGCGATCGGGGCAAGTGCGGCGGTCTTCATGCCTTCGACGCTAGGAGCGAACCGGACCACTGATAAGGTCCAATCCCATGGCGATCGAGTGGGCCGGTTGGGGACCGCAACTGCTGATCGCGATCGATCGCGACTCGAAGACGCCGCTGCGGTCGCAGCTGGAGCAGCAACTGCGGGCGGCGATCCGGGACGGGCGGCTGGCGGCCGGGGAGCGGCTGCCGTCCTCGCGGGCGCTCGCGGCGTACCTCGGCCTGTCGCGCGGGCTGGTCCAGGAGTGTTACGCGCAGTTGCAGGCCGAGGGCTACCTGACGGCGCACACCGGCTCGGCCACCCGCGTCGCGCCGACCACCGCCGCGACAAGTCCGGCCATCTCGCTCAGAAGGACGCCGAAAGCGCCAGAACTGATCGCGGACTTCCCGGTCGGCGTGCCCGATCTGCGGCTGGCCCCGAGGCAGGACTGGGCGTGGGCGATCGCACAGGTCTGCCGGACCGCGCCGAACGCGGCCTTCGACTACGGTCCGCCGGGCGGCGATCCGCACCTGCGCGAGGTGCTGGCGGCCTACCTACGCCGGGTGCGCGCCGCCGAGGCGTACGCGAACCAGGTCTTGATCTGCACGGGCGTGGCGCAAGGGCTCGGCCTGATCCTCCGGGTGCTGGCCGAGCACGGGCACGATCGGGTGGCCTTCGAGGATCCGGGCGCGGTGCGGACCGTGCGGGACGCCGCCCGCAGCGCCGGCATCGACGCCGTGCCGGTGCCGGTCGACGAGCACGGGATCGACGTCGACGCGCTGGCCCGGGGCGATGCGCGCGTCGTCGTGGTCACGCCGGCCCATCAGTGGCCGACCGGCGTGGTCATGGCGCCGTCGCGGCGGCACGCGCTGCTGGCGTGGGCCCGCACCCACGACGGCATCGTGATCGAGGACGACTACGACGCCGAGTTCCGGTACGACCGCGACCCGGTCGGCGCCTTGCAGGGCCTCGCGCCCGATCGCGTCGTGTCGCTGGGCACGGTGAGCAAGTCGCTTGCGCCGGCGCTGCGGCTGGGCTGGGCGGTCGTTCCGGGCGCGCTGGCCGACGACGTGATCGCGGCGAAGGCGATCGCCGATCGCGGCACCTCCGGGATCGACCAGCTCGCCCTGGCCACGCTGATCGAGTCCGGCCGCTACGACCGGCACCTACGGCGGATGCGGGCCGTCTACGCCCGGCGGCGCGAGATCGTCTCCTCGATCGTCCCCGGCGTCACCGGGCTGGCGGCCGGCTTTCACGCGGTCGCCCACCTGCCGGCCGGATCGAACGAGACCGAGACGATCGCGGCCGCTCGCGAACGCGGCGTCGGCATCTACGGGATGAGCGAGAACCGTGCCGACGGCTCCCCCGACCCGGCGTGCCTCGTGCTCGGCTTCGGCAACACGTCGGAACAGGCCATCGAGGCCGGCCTGCACGCGATCGCCGACCTGCTCGCCTGACGCTTTCCAGAAATTCGCAAGGCCGCCGCCGCACGCTGCGACGATGACCGAACTTTCGTACGCCCACGGGACGTCGCACGAACCGCTGCTCGGCACGACGATCGGGGCTCTTCTGAGAATGACGGCCGAGCACGTCGGCAACCGGGACGCGCTGGTGGACGTCCCCAGTGGCACCCGGTGGAGCTATCGCGAGCTGGACGACCGGGTCGACGTGGTGGCGCGAGGACTGCTCGGCCTGGGCGTGGCCAAGGGCGACCGGGTCGGGATCTGGGCGCGCAACCGGCCCGAGTGGGTGCTGGTGCACCTCGCGACCGCCCGGATCGGCGCGATCCTCGTGACGATAAACCCCGCCTACCGTACGGATGAGCTCCGTTACGTGCTGAAACAGGCGGGGGTCGGGCTGCTCGTCGCGGCCGAGGAGTACCGGGCGATGGTGCGCGAGGCGGGCCACGACCCGACCGTGTTCCTCGGCACCGACTGGGCCGGCCTGATCGACAAGGCCGTGCCGGCGGCGCTGCTCGCGGACCGGGAGCGGGAGCTGTCCTTCGACGACCCGATCAACATTCAGTACACGTCGGGAACCACCGGCTTTCCCAAGGGAGCGACGCTGTCGCACCACAACGTGCTCAACAACGCCCGCTTCGTGGCCCGTCGGCAGGGCTGGACGGCGGCCGACCGGGTGTGCGTGCCGGTGCCGTTCTACCACTGTTTCGGCAGCGTGGTCGGCACGCTCGCGGCGATCACCCACGGCGCGTGCGTGGTGATCCCGGCGCCGTCCTTCGACGCGCGGGCCACGCTCGCCGCGGTCGAGCTCGAGCGTTGCACCGCGCTCTACGGCGTGCCGACCATGTTCATCGCCGAGCTGGCCGAGCCCACGTTCGGCGACTTCGACCTGTCCAGCCTGCGCACCGGGGTGATGGCCGGCTCGCCGTGCCCGGTCGAGGTGATGAAGCGGGTGGTCGCCGAGATGGGGATGACCGAGGTGACGATCTGCTACGGCATGACCGAGACGTCGCCGGTGGCCACCCAGAGCCGGCGGGAGGACGACCTCGAACGCCGGGTGTCCACGGTGGGCACACCCCTGCCGCACGTCGAGGTGAAGATCGTCGACCCGGCGACCGGGCTGACCGTGCCGCGCGGCGAGCCGGGCGAGTTCCTCACGCGCGGGTACTCGGTGATGCTCGGCTACTGGGACATGCCCGAGCGCACGGCCGAGGCGATCGACGCGGGCCGCTGGATGCACACCGGCGACCTGGCCGTGATGGATGCGGCCGGCTACGTCTCGATCGTGGGCCGGATCAAGGACGTGGTGATCCGCGGCGGCGAGAACATCTATCCCGCCGAGGTCGAGGAGTTCCTGTACACCCACCCGGACATCCAGGACGTCCAGGTGATCGGCGTCCCGGACGAGCATTACGGCGAGCAGGTGATGGCCTGGGTGATCCCCCGGGCCGGCGCGGTGGCCCCGACAGCGGCCGCGTTGCGCGACTTCTGCCAGGGCCGGATCGCGTCGTACAAGATCCCGAGGTTGGTGAAGGTGGTCGACGCCTTCCCGCTCACGGTGACCGGCAAGATCCGCAAGGTCGAGATGCGCGAGCAGTCGGTCCGCGAGCTGGGTCTCGGCTAGCCCGCCGACCGCACCGCCTGCTCGATGAGGTCCGCCGTCTCGCCCGGGTGCGAGATCATCGCGAGGTGACCGGCGGTCACCTTGTGTCCGGTGGCCTGCAGCCGCTCGATGACGCCGCTCCAGCACGAGCCGTCGGCCCATGCGCCGTGTACGAGAACGATGTTCATGCGAGTCACTCTGCGCCTGTGGATCTCGGCCGGGCATCCGTATCCTGACTGCACTTGGGGGGATGCGATGGCGGGTGGGTTGGTCGGCCGCGACAGCGAGCTGTCGCAGTTGTGTGGTCTCGTCGACCCGCCGCCGATGCAAAGCCAGGTGCGGGTGCTGCTGGGCGCGCCGGGCCTCGGCAAGACGGCCCTGCTCGCGGCGGTGACCGGCCGGGCCCGGTCGACCGGCCTGCGGGTGCTGACGGTCGCCGGGCGGGAGTCCGAGCACGACCTCGCGTACGCCGGGCTGCACCAGCTGCTGCGGCCGGTGCTGGCCCGGGTTCCGCGGCTGCCCGGGCGGCAGGCGCAGGCGCTGCTCGGCGCGTTCGGCATCGCCGCCGAGCCGGTGCCGCCGGACGCGCTGCTGACCGGGATCGCCGTGCTCACCTTGCTCTCCGCGCTCACCGAGGACGGGCCGGTGCTGGTGGTCGTGGACGACCGCCAGTGGCTCGACCGGGCCTCGCTGGACGCGCTCACCTTCGCGGCCCGCCGGCTGGAACTCGAGCCGCTGGTGCTGTTGCTGGCCGGCCGCCAGCCGATGGCGGACGATCTCCCCTCGCTGACGGTCCGGCCGCTGGTCCCCGCGGCCGCGGCCCGATTGCTCGACGCGCAGCCCCTGCCGCCGCGTGGCGCCGCCCGGGAGGTGGTGCTCGGGCAGGCGGCCGGCAACCCGCTCGCGTTGATCGAACTGTCCACAGTGCTCGCCGCCGATCCGGCCGCCGCCCGGCGGTGGGTCTCCGAGCCGCTGCCGCCGACCGAGCGGCTCGCGGCCGAGCTGTCGGCCCGGGTCGCGTCGCTGCCGGCGCCGGCGCGCGAGGCGCTGCTGCTCGCCGCGGTCGCCGACGACCCCGCGGTGGCCGGCCTCGCGCTCACCGCCGCCGAAGAGGCGGGGCTCATCCGGGTGGACAATTCCGGGGTCCGCTTCCCGCATCCCCTGGTGCGGGCCGCCGTCTATCACGGCGCGCCGTTCGCCGACCGGGCCGCCGCGCACCGGCGGATCGCCGCGACGCAGCACGCGCGGCCCGATCGGCGGGCCTGGCATCTCGCGGCGGCGGCGCTCGAACCCGACGAACGGGTGGCGGCGCTGCTCGAGGAGACCGCCGAGCAGGCCCGGCGGCGAGGTGGCGCGGCCGCGGCGGCCCGCGCGCTGGACCGGGCCGCGACGCTGAGCCCGGCCGAGGCCGACCAGGTCCGGCGCTTGCTCGCGGCGGCCGCACTCGCGCAGACGGCGGGGCAGGCCGATTGGGTACGCGAGCTCGCCGACCGGGTGCTCGCGCTCACCGACGACCCCGCGGCGGTCCGGGCCGCGCGGGAGCGGATCGGATGGGCGCAGGTCTGGGCGGGGCAGCACGCGGCGGCGCTGGATTCGCTGCTGACGGCCGGATCGCCGGCCGCGCTCGCGTCCGCGGCCACGGTCGCGTACCAGTCGGGTGCGCCCGAGGACCGGGCGGCGGTGCTGCTGGCCGTGGACCGGATGGCGGCGCCGCCGGCGGCGCTGCGGCAATGGGTGCGGGCCTGCGCGGAGTCGTTCGCGGGCCGCCTGCCGTTCGCGAGGACCGACGGCGACCCCGTGATCGCCGGTTGCTCGGCGTGGCTGCTGGAGGAGACCGATCTGGCTGTACGCCTGCTGCGCGAGGCGCTCGAGCGATTGCGGGCGCCGGGCACCCGGGGCGGCAGCGGCGGGGCGCTGTCGGCCCTGCAATGGGCCTGCTTCGACGCGGGGCGCTGGGACGAGGCGCTGGCGGTCGCCCGGGAGGCACGGGACCTGGCGGCGGCCTACCGCCTCGGACCGGTCGCGGCGTCGGCCGACCTGCTCGTGGCGACGGTGTCGGCGATGCGCGGCGAGTACGCGGAGGTGCACGGCCTGCTGGCCGGGGCGATGACCGACGAGTACCGCTCGGCGGCGGCGCGGGCCCGGCACACCGCGGGCATGGTCTCGCTGGCCCAGGGCAACTTCGCGGCGGCGTATGCCCAGATGAGGCACCTGTTCGATCCGGCGCCGCTGCATCACCGGGTCTCCTACCTGGGCCTGGCCGACCTGACCGCGGCGGCCGAGCGGACCGGGAACCGCCGGCCGGTCGAGCGGGCCCTGGACTCGGTGCCGGCGGACTGCGGTCCCCGGCTGCGGCAGATCGTGGGCCGGGCGCGCGGGTTGCTCGGCGACCCGGCGGCGTACGAGGCGGCGCTGGCCGACCCGGCCGGGGAGCGCTGGCCGCTCGAGCGGGCGCAGCTGCGGCTCGATCACGGCGAACGGCTGCGCCGGCAGCGGCGGATCAACGACGCCAAGCCGGTGCTGGCGGCTGCTCTCGAGACGTTCCGGCGGCTACGCGCGCAGCCGTGGACCGCGCGCGCCGAGGCCGAGCTGCGCGCCTGCGGGGTCCCCACGCCGGCCCGGCCGGACGCGGACGCGCTGGCCGAGCTGACCGCGCAGCAGCGGGAGATCGTCATCCTGGCCGGGCACGGCCTCACCAACGGGGAGATCGCCGACCGGCTGTTCCTGTCGCCACGAACGGTCGCGTCGCATCTCTATCGGTCCTATCCGAAGCTGGGCGTCGCCGGGCGGCACCAGCTGCGCGACCTGATCTAACTCCGCTTCCTCGCCCGGTACGCGGCGACCGCCACCCGGTTCGCGCAGGTCGTGCTGCAGAAGCGGCGGGAACGGTTACGGGTCAGGTCGAGCACGATGCCGTCGCAGGTGTCGTCGGCGCAGACCGCGAGGCGGGACATCTCGTCGCCGCGGACCACGTCGGCCATCGCCATCGCGGTCTCCACCAGCACGCGGCGCACCAGCGGCTCGTCGGCCGACACCGCGTGGATGTGCCAGTCGATGTCGTCGTGCCGCACGAGCCGGGGCATCGCCCGGGCCTCGGCGAGCATCTGGTTGACCATCTCGGCGGCGGTGTCGCGATCGGCACGCAGCAAATTGCGCAGAACCGGACGAATCGCCCGCAGCTCGGCCAGCTCGGCGTCGTCGCGATCGCGTCGCCCGGTGTAGCGGTGCCTCGCGTACCAGGCGTCGACCTCCTCGGTGGACAACAGGGTGTCGGGATCCTCCCCGCTGTTCACCAGCTCGACCGCGGCCAGCAGCGCGGCTTCTGTGTCATGGGCTAAAAGCACCTTGACATATTACCCACGAAGTCCATAGCGTCATGAGCTATGACGCAGATAGCCAATGACAGGCCCACGGTGCAGGCCGCACCGGCCGTCGGCGGCGGCGTGCTCCTCGCCGTCGTCTCCGCGACGACGTTCGGCCTCTCCGGCCCCCTCGCCACCGGACTGTTCTCGACCGGGTGGAGTGCGGGTGCGATCGTTCTCGCCCGCATCGGGCTCGCCGCGATCGCCCTGGCGCCGTTCACGGTCGCCGCGCTGCGCGGCCGGTGGGGCCTGCTGCGGCGGCAGGCGGGCCAGATCCTGGTGTACGGGGTTCTGGCCGTCGCCGGAGCGCAGTTCTGCTACTTCTCCGCCGTCGCCACCATGGACGTCGCCCCGGCCCTGCTGATCGAGTACACGGCGCCCGCCGCCGTGGTCGCCTGGCTGTGGCTGCGCCGAGGGCAGCGCCCGAGCCCGCTCACCCTGGCCGGCGCCGCCATCGCCGCCGTCGGCCTGGTGCTGGTGCTCGACCTGGTCTCCGGCGCCCACCTGGCCTGGGCCGGCGTGGCGTGGGCGCTGGCCGCGATGGTCGGCGCCACGGCGTACTTCCTGATCTCCGCCGACACCGGCACCGGGCTGCCCCCGCTCGCCCTGGCCGGGGTGGGCCTCACGGTCGGCGCGCTCACGCTCGGGGTGCTGGCGGCGACCGGCCTGCTGCCGATGCACGCGTCCACGGCCTCGGTGGCGTACGCGCCGGCCACCGTCTCCTGGTGGGTGCCGCTGCTGCTGCTCGGCCTGGTCACGGCCGCCCTGGCCTACGCGACCGGGATCGCAGCGAGCCGCCGGCTGGGCTCCCGGGTCGCGTCGTTCGTGGCCCTGCTCGAGGTCGTCGCCGCCGTCGTGTTCGCCTGGCTGCTGGTCGACCAGCTGCCCGGCCTGGTCCAGCTGGCCGGCGGCCTGCTCGTGATCGGCGGCGTCGTCGCGGTCAAGCTGGGCGATCGCGCTCTAGCATGATCTCATGACCGTCGACCTGTTCGCCGGGATCGCCGTCGCCGACTACGCGGCGGCGCTCACCTGGTACGAGAAGCTCCTCGGCACACCGCCGGCGTTCTTCCCGAACGACGTCGAGGCGGTGTGGGAACTGGCCGAGCATCGATTCGTCTACATCGAACACCGCCCGGACCGCGCCGGCCACGCCATGCACACCCTGTTCCTGGACGACTTCGACGACCGCATCGCGGGGATCGCCGCGCGCGGCCTCACGCCGGCCAAGGAGGAGACGTACGAGAACGGCGTCCGGAAGACCACCTACATCGACCCGGACGGCAACGAGATCGGTTTCGGCGGCGGGCCGCTCTAGCTCGCTCTCAGCTGGAAGTGCCAGAGGAAGGCATTGGGGGTCTCGCTCCAGGCGCCGCCGTACGCCGCCGGGGCGATCTCCAGCAACGACCACGGCCACAAATCCCAGACGTCCGTACGGATCTCTGCGGCCATCGGCTCGTCGGTGCGGCCGATCGCCCGGCGCGGCTCGACGCAGCGGCGAACCTCGAGTCCGTGCGGCAGGGCCGCGCCGAGGTAGTCGGCGGCCCGGTGCCGGTAGGACGGGATCAGCCGCGGCTCGCCGGCCGGGGTGCGCACGTGCGGCACCGAGCCGAACAGCACCGACTCGTGGTGGACGTCGGTGACCACGAGGTGCCCGCCGGGGCGCAGCACCCGGGCGAGTTCGGCGAACGCGGGCCGCAGGTCGGGCTGGTGGGTGAGGGCGAGCGCGCACACGGCCAGGTCGACGTGGTCGTCGGGCAGCGGCAGCCGGTCGAGCGGCGCCTCGTGGAACTCCGCGCCCGGCACCTTCGCGCGGGCGTGCGCGAGCATGTCGGCCGAGCTGTCGACGCCGATGACCCGGTGGCCGCGGGCGGCGAGATATTCGGCGTGCCGGCCGGTACCGCAGGCCGCGTCCAGGGCGACGCCGGCCGGGAGCGCGTCGACGATCTCGTGGACGAACGGCTCCTCGATCGGGTAGAGCCCGTTGCCGGGCCGGTCGTAGGTGTCCGACCAGGCGCGATAGCCGGTGACCGTGTCGACCGGTTCGGCGGTGACGCCGTCGACGGCCAGCGCCGGGTCGTCGAGCAGCCGCCGTATCTCGGCGATCCGCGCCGCGCCGAACTCGGGGCCGTGCTCACCCCCGTACGCGCGAAGGAGAGCGAGCCCCTCCATGCCGAGCAGGTAATGCAACGGATGCTGATAGGCCACGCCCAGCAAGGTAGGCCCGCCACCCCATCCCTCGCGACGAGTTTTCCGCGCGCCAGTACGGCAACGGCACCTGGTTTGGTCTTCGTCGCGAACCGTCGCAAGGGCCGTCTGACCTCGTATGCGGCTTGACCGAACCGAACCGCGTGACTCGATCGGTCACGGGTTCGAGTCCCGTCCGCCCCACCAGGTGAGGCATTGCGCGAACCGTCTCCGGTTCGGCGGCTTCCGCGGTGGCCCCGACGGTGTCGTCGGGGCCGGGATTCTGAAGACCGGGATGACCTGGTCGTCTTCGGTGAGCCTGATCTCGGCGATCAGTTGTTCGACGGTGGCTTTGCGTTCGGCTGAGGTGCCTTCGGCGATGACGTACGCGAGGTGGTCGCGGACCGGTTTCAGGGTGGTCGGCGATGGCGGGATCGGTTCGTCTTCGACGGCGTCGGTGATTCATCTCGCCGGATGGTCAGGGCGTCGATTTCGGCGCGGAGTTCACGAAGCCTGGATCCGGCGTCGGCTTCGTCCATGGCGCCGTTCTCGAATGCGGTGCGGCAGCGGTCGCGTGCTGTGGTCTTGCTGCTGATGGTGGCTTCGATGGCGTCGAGTTCGGCGCGCCGATCGGCGCGGCTGGCACGGTGGTGGTCTCGGGCGCGGCTGATGGCGTCGGCGATGAGGCGGTTGGCGAGGCCGTAGAAGTCGTGGAGCGCCTTGAGGGTGGCGGCGTCCAGGGCTGGTGCGTCGAGGCCGGGCGCGTCGCAGCCGTGGGCGCCGTATCGGACGCGGGAGTAGCAGGTGTGGTACTGGTAGACCGGGGCCGGTGAGCCGGGCCAGGTCGCGGTAGCCGTCGATCTTGTCCACCAGGCGGCCCAGGGACTCGGTCCCGGCGTCGTACCAGGAAGAACGCGGTAGTGCCGTCCTGGGCCAGTGAAGATGCCATGCCCGTCCGGGCGAACCCTCGGCCGGTACGGCAGCGCCTGCCCATCCACGCGGCCACCGGAGTGGACGTGGTCGGCGAATGCTCCGGCCTGCTGGCAGCGAGCGGCCGACCACCAGCGCCGCAGGTCCGCGTCCAAGTGGGTGCGGGCAAATGCGGCCAGTTGGGTGAAGAACGCGTTGACGCCCAACAGGTGCGGCAGGTTGGCCCGGCTGGTCAACTGCCACCGCCGCTGCCGAGCCTCATTCCGGCGCGGCACCGGCTCACCGCGCTGCGACGCGATCACGTCGGTCCCCACTGTGCGAGAAGCCAGTGGTACGGATACGAGCCGCCGTCCGGTCGTTGCGGCCGGAACCGGCCGACCAGCCGCATCCTCAGCAGCGCCGCAAGCGACGCTGGGCGAAGTCGACCGACGGGAACAGCGCGGCGGCGATCTGCTCCGCGGTCAGCACGCCATGATCAGCGAGCCAGCCCAACAGGACCAGGTGCCGCCCGGTCAACGCGACCTGCACCCGTAGGATCGGCTCACTTCATCGGGGATCACCCCGGTCGCCAGCCACGCCGGCATACGCGCATCCACGCCCCCCGGGGGATCCCCAAGAAGGGGTCAGTCGCAGCGACGCGGTTCGGGCTGTTGGGCCCGCTGAGCTGCGCTGTCAGACCCGACAGCAGGTCCGGTCGGGGGTCCTGGTCAAGCAGGACCCCGCAGATACTCCCGCCCGGACGTCCAACAGGACGGTGGAACCAGCCAAGCTTCGGCGCCCAAGCAGGCGCCAGGGAAGGACATGATCCGAGATCATCAACAACTCCGCAGGCATCGACGGGACGCCAACGACCGACACCGCGCCACCGGCACACGCCTGTGCTCGATCCGGTGACTCGATATGGCGGTCAACCTGCTACGTGAACGAAGCCTGGTCTACACCGTCCCGCAGCGAGGGACCTTCGTAAACCCGAGGTAGCCTGGCTTCTGCTGGTGTCGCCAGCGCAAGCACGAGATCCCCGCGATGAACGCTGTTGCGTTTGCGGCATATGTGGCATCTACGCGAAACTGACGACGATGTGAACAGAGGCCTTGGTTGTGCGCCGTCATGCAATGTGGAACACATTTCGATGAGGAGTGGATAGTTGGATGACGAATTAGAGGGCGTCCATGCCAATAGGCAGGCCATATTGGATAGCCTCTATGATAAAGCTGAAGGCCAGCGCGAGCCGATAGGAATTGCGGATATTCCGGCGCGCGGAGCCTCCGATGCAGAGGTTGCGGCGGCGGTTTCATTTCTGCGCGATGCAAAACTCATCGAGAAGAGCGGGCTTGGGTCAGACATCCAGCTGACCCATGCAGGCATCGTGGATGTCGAGAAACGTCGATCTGAGCTCATCTTCGGAATGAACTCGGCCTCTTGGATTCGGATAGATTCGCACTTTCTTGAACCATATAAGGACAACAGATCGACGGAGGATGCAATTGCTTACATCGATGGTCGGCGGCCGGACTGGGGGGATTGCCTGCCGAGCGTCACACCCCGCCGAGGGGTTGCTCTTGGCATTTTGAAGGATCTCACCAGTCTGGCGGGCGGCCAGGCGTATCGCCCGCGACTTTGGGCAATTCTGGGCGCTACCGGCGAAGGCAAGTCGACCTCCCTTATGCAGGTCATAGTCGATATCGCATTGCTGGAAGGTCCCTTCGTTGTGCTGTGGAGGAAGGTTAAGGGGCGCCTTTCCGCGGACGAGATCGCAAAGCTACCTAAGGACAGAATCTATCTGATCGGTTCCGATGATGGCGAAGAGGTTGCCGGCGAAATTCTCGAAGCGATGCAGAAAACCGGCCGTACCGATGTGCACTACTGCATAGCGGCCACGACAACGGAATGGCAGCGGGTGGGCGCTCGCGCCATGCCCTGGAAGAGCTACTCACAATTCGATGAAAAGCAGCTCAGAGGACTCGATCAAGCAGACGCTGAGCTTATTGTGCGCGTGTGGGAGCAGCACGGTAAACAAGGGTTGAGGGAGCTGGCGAAGGAACCTGACACGACGGCTCGCGCGACAGCGTTGGTTGACGCCACTAAAAAGGAGGCCTCGCACACGGAGGGTGCATTCTTCGGTGGAATGTTGCGAGTGCGCTATGGCGAGTACCTGAAGGATCATATCCGGGAGCTGCTTGGCAAGCTGGTAGGGCGGAAGTTACAGGACGGCGTTCCCTATCCACAGATCTACATGCTTATCGCCGCCGCGCATTCGACTCAGCTTCTGCTAACGCCCGAGATCCTTGCAACCGCCGTAGGTCTCGAGGCCACCACTGTCCGTAGCGTCGCCATTGATCCGCTTTCGGACGAGGCAGTAGTCAGCATGGCTGGTGGTTACGTCTACATGCGTCACCGATTAATCGCGGTGGCGTCTCTGGAGCTGGCCGAGAGTCGTGGAATGAGTATCCCCGAACTTTACACCAGTCTAGTCAGGTCCGCGATAATTGTGGGCCGCCGAAAGTTTGTAGACGGGTTTAGTGATTACGTTCGGTTGCCTCGCCATTTCGAGAAAACTCGCCTCGATGTCGCTATTGCTCTGGCCGAGATGATCAACGTCGAAATGCCAGACAAATTGACTAATATTCACTCTCTAGGGCGTGTGTTACTGCTTGCCGGGAGACTTGAGGCGGCCAGCGCGACTTACCAACGGGCCAGCTCACGGCTAGACAGCATGACAGATGGAGATCACAGGCTTGGACAAGTGCGTCGAATTTACTATTTTGAATGGGGTCATGTTGAGTACAAGCTCGAAAACTATGCAATCAGTTGTTGGCTCAAGGCAATTTCCATCGCGGATCTCGACAGCGAGAAACGACCGGTAGTCTATAGGCTTTCCGAAACGCCTCAAGATCATCTCGAGAGGACTCTTACTTCGATCAGCGCGAATCTTTTGCAACTGCATCAGAGGACCGCCAACGGCGAGTTTCTGGAGACCGCAAACGGGGTCATCGTATTGACACGACGACTCACTCTTTCGGCAGTCGGGGACCGCGTTCAGAAAGCAGTGGAAGACCGGGTCGCCGGCCTGTCGTTGGCTCCAGTGTCTGATATCGCGGCTAAGCTTCTCTTTCGTGAAGGAGTTCGCCTGGCGTTTGAAAACCGAGAGCGCGAGCTGCCAGCTTTGCCGGACGGTCGTGAGCTTGAATTCAGTCAACTCTTCGCTCGGCTTGGGCTATGACGATCCAGTTCCGAGGCGTTTAATCAATTCTGATTCAAGGTTTCCAATCTGGATCATTGCTGATAGCAATGTATTGTCCGTCCGCATCGATCCCGTCGACCTGCAGATCAAATGTGACAATGCTCTTCCACGCTCGCCGACTGAAGCCTCGTTGTTGCAGCAGCCTTCCCTCAATATAGGCGCGATACGTGCCGTTGCCCGGTACGACAACTGGATCCTTCAGCCCGAACTCCAGAATCAAAGACTCCGTTTTTCTGCCAGGGACTGCAAATACGGCAGGCAGCCGGGGAGTGGTAAGTGAATCAGGCAAGACTTCGTGTGTTCCCCGGAGTCTTAGCGACAGCAGCGACGCCTTCTGCCAGCGACTGCCCATCCTCCTCGCAGCCCAATCGGGCCAAAATCCATTCATGGGTTGTGTGAGTCTGACGCGAAGATCGGCTACTACAACAGGCGTCGCGCCATCATTTAGCAGCACCAGAGGCAAGATCAGCACCAGACGCCTTGGGCTGAAGCTAGCAGCGAAAGAGCTCGGCGCAAAGCTTCGGATCTTACCCCGGCGGGCATTGAGCCACCAGAACGACGTGAGAGTGAAGGTCAGAGCGAGACACGCCATCGTCGTGCTGAGAAGAGGCCCGAATAGGGACGGGGTGAGCCAGGTTGGCGCGCCGGGCAGGACCGGCGTCGGACTCGGCGTGGGAGGCATCAACTAATCATCGCAGGACGACCTCTCGCCCGGAGCGTCCGATCAGTTTCGAAGCGGCCGACTGACGACCGCACGGCATGGCTCCGCAGAGTGGCGCCGTAGGCCGGGTCCAGCAGATCAGCCAGCACGCGATTCTGGCCGCAGTGCCGCCGGGCAGTACGGTTCGTCTGGAGACCAGGGGCGGCGCGTATCTATCCGTGATGAGCCGCTCGCACGGATCTGGCCGGGCCCCGGAGCCGCGAACGCTCGCGAAGCGGCCCGACTCATCGCGGAGGCTGTGATCATCGGGGCGACCCGGACGATGCAACAGGACATCGACTTCGCTCTTCGGCAGCTCAACGACACGGTCAGCGCGCACTGTCGCCGGCGGTCAACGACCCGACCACGGCGATCGAGTCGATTTTGCGGGTCTCATCCATCATGCGGCCGCTGGTGCAGGCCGAACTGCCGGCCCAGGCCCACCGCGACGATCGGGGCCGGACCCTGCTCACGCCGTGGGATCTGGACCACGCTGAGTACGTCCGGAGCGCGTACGGTCAGATTCGCCTCTATTCCGGAAGCCACCACCAGGTAGCGCTCACCCTGGTCCGGGTGCTGCGCATGCTGCGCGACGCTCTCGACGACCGCGCCGACCGTGTGGCCACACTCGAAGAGATCGACCGGCAACGGGACGCGGTCATCGACGACGCACGGCGAGCCGTCCTGCCCGATTCGGAACTGACGCCGTTGCGCGAAGCTGCTCGGTAGGCCCAGGAGTGACCGCGCCGGGTTCACGGCATGCGCTTGCTCGAGCCTCGCGAACGGCGGAGCCGTCCGGGCAGCAGTTCCCCGAATACGGTGACGGAGTGGTGCGCATGGTGCAACGTCCGGCCCACGAGTAGGCAGTACCCGAACGGCCTGTCAGCCCTGACAGGCAGTTCTTAGCCGTTGTTCGGCGTTGAAGACATGACGTCTGAGCTGCGCTGTTAGGTGCTGACAGGTTGTGACAGGGCCCGGATCGTTCTTCGGGGTGGGCGGCAGTGCTCTGCGGGGTGCGGGGACAAAGTTCTCTCGCGGAGCGAGCGGGGGATCGTAGGGAGCCGATTGAACTCGATGACGCTACGAGCGCTGGAGTACGCCGAGCACGACGTTTGACGACAAGTCCGCGACGAAGCCCGACGGATTGTCGGAACGCCCAACAACACCTCGCCGGCGGAGTGTCGCAGACGGCTCCCTGACGCGAAGCAGTCCGACTTTGTCGGCCTTCGATCCGCGCGGTCGTCAGCCATGTGCTGGAGACCAAGCGATGCCAGGCTGCCGCCGGCACCGCGCTTCGTCTGCGGCGTGCGCGGATGGGGCGCCGTCAGGTTTGCGCAGCTCGATGACGTGCGCTCGGCGCCACAGCCGGCGCGCCACAGACGGTGACGCCGGAACGGGACGGTGGTCTTCGCTCAACCTTGCCTTGATCGACGAAACAGAAGACGTCGTCTCGGGCTGACCAGATACCACCCAACCGGGCNGTGGTGCATCGATGTTCGNCTATGTAACGCTTCGCGAGGGCCTTGCCGCAGGAGCCGGGCCGGGATCGACGAGGGAGCGGTCATGGCGGTATCCAGGCGGGCGACTCTGGCAGCAGGTGGGATCGCCGCGGGAGCGAGCCTGCTGACGGCCCTGGTGATGGCACCGCTGGTGGTCGGCACCGCGGCGGCGGCCGTCGGCGGATGTAGCGCGATCGCGGCCATCCAGTCCCAGTGGGGCAGCGGGACGGCCGGGGGCGAAATCGTCACCGTCACTGTCGCCAACACGTCCACGCAGGCCGCCACCAGGTGGACCGTGACCTGGNCCGCGACCGGTCAGGTCGTCTCGGCGTGGAACGCCACGGTCAGCGTCTCGGGCGGCACCGCCACCGCGGTCGACGCCGTGTACAACGGCTCGCTGGCCCCGGGTGCCTCGACGACCTTCGGCATGCAGCTAGCCGGTACCGGCGCGGCGCCGGCCATGAGCTGTGCCAACGACGCGGTACCGCCGACGTCCGGCTCG
>NZ_KB903297.1 GCF_000379645.1 Paractinoplanes globisporus DSM 43857 | reverse complement strand
GCCGGGAGCCGGGAGCCGGGAGCCGGGAGCCGGGAGCCGGGAGCCGGGAGCCTCTGTTTCACGTGAAACGCGGACTCATTCATGCAGTCACTTGAGCTGAGCCGTCAGCCGTTTGAGAAGAGGTGACCCAACGCTCGACTTGTGTCGAGGCTCTCCGAGCGGCCGTGGGATCAACGCGCGGCAGTTCTCTCAGGAGCGGATCCGCGGCCCGTCAGACTCATTGACCGCCGGCCGCCGCACGCCCGGCGGTGCCACGGCCCTGGGCGGCGAGAGCTCGGAGGACGGCGGCTGCGGCGGACTAAGGGTTGGTGGCGGCTAGGGCATCAGCGGCCGGCTCGTGCGGCAGCTCCACGTGCGAGTCGCCCGCCGCCAAGTCCCCGTAGTCCCTCGGGCCAAAGCCGCCGATTCCGAAGCGCGTCGCGGCCCGATGTCAAGAGAGCGGCTGCGTTGCTATTCAGAGGCCGTTGATCGGCCTGTGAGATGTTCTGTCGGCCTTGGCTACGGCGAGCTGGTCATGCGTCGGACTGCTGGCGTCTTTCGCGCAGCTGCCAACTTGAGCCCGCCTGCTGAACAATCGACTGAAAGTCGTGCGGCGGCTGCTGCACAGTTGGCAGCGGCGGGCGGATCCAGGCACCCGGCGGTCGAAGGGCCGCGGACCAGAGCGTCGGTGACCAACCACTTGAACGACCTGAAACCCGAAGGACCAGAAGCTCGGAGGGCCAAAGGCACAAACGGCCCAGACGCGCGAAGGCGGCCAGAAGACTTCGCCCTAAGCCGGCGCTCCCGCGACGCCCGAAGCCCGTCTACCGGCGTCGGCTGACGCACGTGCCCGGTGGGCCGACGATCTCGCGAGACGAGGAGAACTGGGCTACGTCCCGGGACTGCGGCGAGCGGCGAGAGACGAATGCGAGAAGCCAAGTCCTGATGGCAGTCGAGTGTTGCCACCCTAGGGCGAGATCGTAAGGCCGGTGCGAGTCTCTCGGCGTACGGCGTCTCGGGTCCGCGTCTGTCTGCGGGGTCCAACCTGTATCGCGCCGTGAGCCCAGGGGATCGGCCGGCCTGGCTCAGGCGAGACGACTGTCGCCTTACGGGCCTGTGCGAGCGGAACTGTGGCCCGGAGGCGGCGTCGGGAGTCCGCGGACAGTCGTGCTTCCGAGCACGGTCGCGGCGACGTCAAGGACAACGTCGACGTGACCGGGCCGCCGAGGTTCCCTCGTGGATGGTTCGAGCAACCCTGGGGCGGTCGAGCGGCGATGACGCTGAAGCTGGGCAACTGGAGATCGACCACGACTGCGGACGAAGCGAACTCAAGATCCCGAGCGAGTCCCGAACAGCGCCCTCGAAGACTTCGCCCTTGAAAGCGACGTTGGCTCGTTTCTCGAAGGCGGGTCGGATCGAGCGGCCGAGCCAGCAAGGTCGCGGGACGGCCTGGATGGAAATGGCGGCCAGGCGGCCAGAGGCCACAGTCCGCCCTCTTCTCCGCCCAGGGACGAGACCGCCGACCTCGCCACGCGTAGCCGATGTGGCCCACGGTTGCGATCCCTGCACGACCCTGCCTACGCCACGCGCCTCAGTGAGCGTGCCAGACAGCGCCCGTTCGTCGTTTCGACAACGCCGCTACCGACCGGGAGCGCGAGTACCGCGCACCGAGACGCGTGTGATCGACGACGTGAAGGCTGACACGCGCAGATCGTCGTCGCCTCTCGGCTCGCGCCAGCTGACTCACTGAGGTGTGGCCGCCGAACAGATCGCCCCGGAGCTTCCACCGAGGCGGCCCAGCGACGAAAGGGCCGGGCGGACGGCCGGAACTATTCGGGGATGTTCAAGGTGGAGAGGCGGCCGCGACGCCGGCGAGATCGTCAGCGTGGTCGGGAGGCCCAGCGAAGGTGCCGATCGGCAAGGCGGTCTAGGCGCTGGCGAAGGCTGCCGGGAACTGCAGGGCGCTGGGATCGCGGTGGCTGCAGGCGCGAGGGCTTCTGTGGGACCGGGTGTCGCGTGGCTGAGCCGTCGTGGCGAAGAGGCCGGTCCTGCCCCGGGCACGGGGGCGAGTTGATGGCGAGGGCGGCAGATTCACGAGGCGCTGAGGCGGGCTCGGCTGGCCGCGGGCTGCGATCGCAGTGGGCCGGGTTGCTGGCTGGGACGAGTGACCGGCTGGGTGGCGAGTGACCGGCTGGGTGGCGAGTGACCGGCTGGGTAGCGAGTGACCGGCTGGGCGGCGAGTGACCGGCTGGGGGCCATGACCGGCTGGGTGGCGAGTGGAAGCCGAGGGCGAGCGGAGGCCGAGGACGAGTTGCTGGCTGCACCGGGTACCGGCCGGGGCGAGCGCCCGTCTGCGACGAGTGCCTAGCTGCGACGACCGGTCGGCCCAAATTACGTCAGGCCGCGCATCGACGATCAATGACCTCACCACCCTCACCACAAACGCGAGCCCACCTCAAAGACCACCCCCGCGCCATCCCCCGACTTCCAGCCAGAGTTATCCACAGGCTGTGGGCAACTCCTGTTGAGAAACCACCACCCCCCGTTTCACGTGAAACGCGGCCGATGCTCTTGCGCTCGTCCACGGCTTCATCCACAGGCCGCGCAAGCCTGCGACGTCGCGTTTCACGTGAAACGCGGCGGCCTGTGGATAACTTCTGTGGATAACTTGGGGAGTGCGGTACCGCCCACCGAACGTGACGGGCATCGACGTTGATCTCGGTAATGAGGTGGCTGACGCACGGTTACGGGGCCGGCTGAAAATTGACCCGGGACAGCTGCCCTGGCCTGGGCTAAAGTCACGCCGTGCCCCACAACACCGCGCCCCTGCCCGACTTCACGCGTTGGCCTTCGTTCCCGTTCGAGGGCGACATGCGGGTCAAGCCGCTGGCCGCCCCAGTCGAGGTTGAGCCGCCGCGCAGCGGTGAAGATGCGGCCGACTGCGTGGCCTGCAATACCCC
Organism: Paractinoplanes globisporus DSM 43857; assembly: GCF_000379645.1. Taxonomy (GTDB): domain Bacteria; phylum Actinomycetota; class Actinomycetes; order Mycobacteriales; family Micromonosporaceae; genus Actinoplanes; species Actinoplanes globisporus. Next base: position 271,866 of record NZ_KB903297.1, on the reverse strand, counting down.
CGATGACGCCTACATCTGGGTCAGCGAACGCTGGCGAGTCCGGGCCATGGACCGCCCGACCGGCCTCCCGATGGTCCTCATCCTGGAGTGCCGCTCACACCTCGATCTCGGCGATCTGCCCAACCTCCTCGCCGCCGAGCTCGGCGTCATGACCGTCCGCCTCGAGCGCGCCATCCGCTCCCTGGACGGCGTCGCGCGCGTACATGTCAACCGATGGGGTGACGGCTCCGCCCATCTGCACCTGTGGTTCCTGGCCCGCCCCTACGGCCGCCTCCAGTTGCGCGGCACGTTCCTCTCGCTCTGGGACGACATCCTCCCCGTGATCCCCGAGCCCCAGTGGCGCGAAAACCTCGCCCTGGTCGCCGCGTGGCTGGCGGAGTTCGGCGGTCAGGCGATCGCCGAGCCCCCGCACATCCAGTGGGAGGCGCCCTCCACGATCGCCTATTCACCGACGGCCAACAGCAGCCAGAGCGCCTCCGAAGACCGCGCTGATGACCTCCGCCCGGCTACCCTGGGCGACATCCAGCCCGAGGCCATCAAGCCCGAGCCCGCAACGAAGCCCGACGCCGCGACGAAGCCCGAGACCGCGACAAAGCCCAGCCCCTCCATAACCGCGGACAACGGCAACCTGAACTACCCCGCCGTACAACCCCAAGCAACAACCTAAGACCCAGCAGACGTACGAGGCGAGGACCGCCCCAACCGCACGATGCCTGCCCCTTGCCTGCGGGGCTCTGCGGGGTCCCAGCCCTGAGCCCAAGAGCGCACCCGGCCACCGCAAACGCCCCTCAGTCCACCGCCAGGCTGACCTCCGTCGACTTCACCAGCGCCGTAACCTCGGACCCGCTACCAAGCTTGAGATCGTCAGCCGCGTCCCGCGTGATGGCCGCCGTAAGCAGCTCCCCGGACGGCAGAGCGATCTTCACAGTGCTCATCACCGTGCCGTGATCGATGCTGCTGACGACCCCCGCCATCCGATTGCGAATGCTCATGTCGTTCACCAGCCCGGTGGCCACCGAGACCTCCGTCGACTTCACCAGGGCCCGTACCGCCATACCCTCGGCCAGCCCCAGATCTCGCTCCGACTCGGCCGTGATGGCCGACGTGATCTCCTGCCCACCGGCCAGCCGCACCTTCACCGTGCTCATCGCACCCCCGGACGCCACGGAGACCACGGTGCCCGGGAGCTGGTTGCGAATGCTCAGTCGCATGATTGCCTCTCAACGTGTGCGAACGACGGGTAACCAACCCTTTACACGTTACTGAGCAATCCCGCCGGCCACGCCGAGGAAACCGAGCCACCACCAGGACGGGGAGATCAGGAGCGAGCGACCGCCCGTGAAACCAGCGCCGCCAGGATCTGCCCCAGGTCGAGGCCGGCCGCCTGCACCGCCAGCGGCAGCAACGACGTCTCGGTCATCCCCGGCGACACGTTGATCCCGAGCACCTGCGGCGAACCGTCCTCCGTCACGATCAAGTCCACACGGGACAGATCGCGCAGGCCCAGCGCCTTGTGTGCCGCCAGCGCCGTCTCCGACACCCGTGCCGCCGTCTCGTCGTCGAGCCGGGCCGGCGTGTGCCACGTCGTCAGACCCGCCGTGTAGCGGGCCGCGTAGTCGTATACCCCGTCGCGCGGAACGATCTCGACGATCGGCAGCGCCTGCGGCCCCGAGCCGAGGTCGACAATGGACACCGCCACGTCCTTGCCCGGCACGAACTTCTCGACCAGCGCCGTCGAGTCGTACGCGAAACAACCCACCATCGCGGCCGGAAGGTCGACGTCTTCCCGGACCACCGCGGCGCCCAGCCCCGAACCGCCCTGCGCCGGCTTGACCATCAGCGGCACCCCGAGCCGGTCGACGATCCGGTCGAGCACCGCCACCGCGCCCAGCTCGGAGAACCGGTCGTGCGGCAGCGCCACCCAGTCCGGCGTCGGGATGCCGGCCTCGCGCAGCATCGACTTGGCCGACGGCTTGTCCCAGGCCAGCCGCGACGCCCGCGCGTCACAGCCCACATAGGGCACTCCGCACAGGTCGAGCACCCCGCGCAGCGACCCGTCCTCGCCGGTCGCGCCGTGCAGGGCGATCACCACCGCGTCGGGCGGGTCCTCCTGCAGGGCGGGCAGCAGCGAGACGTCGGCGTCGTGCATCTCGGCGTGCACACCGACCGCACGCAGCGCGTCGAGAACACGGCGGCCGGAGCGCAGCGAGACGTCCCTCTCGTAGGAGAGACCGCCGGCCAGAACCATCACGCGCACATCGTCACCTGAAGCCATGGGAGTGATCATGCCAAGTCGGGCCCGGGGGCGTCGGCGGCGGCCGCACCACGGCGCCGGTGGTGGTGGGCGGTCGCGGCCGGACCGAAGACGGCCCGCATCGCGAGCTCCTGCTCCATCACGCCGGCGAGGCGGCGCACCCCCTCGCGGAGACGTTCCGGCGACGCGTACGAGAAATTGAGGCGCATGTTGCTCGTGCCGGTGCCGTCCGCGTAGAAACCCGTGCCGGGGACATAGGCGACGCGGGCCGCGATGGCGCGCGGCATCATCGCCTTGGAGTCGAGGCCCTCGGGGAGCGTCGCCCAGACGAACAGACCCCCGGTCGGGTTCGTCCAGCTCGTGCCGGCCGGCATCAGGTCACGCAGCGCGTTGAGCAGAACGTCCCGCCGCTCCCGGTAGATCTCCCGGTACGACTTGATCTGCTCGCGCCACGGCATGGTCGTCAGGTACTGCGTCACGGCGCCCTGGGCGAACGCGCTCGGACACAACACGTTCGCCTCGCTCATCATCACGAGTTTTTCCCGTACGGCGTGCGGGGCGAGGATCCAGCCCACGCGCAGGCCCGGGGCGAACGTCTTGGAGAACGTGCTGACGTAGAAGACACCGTCCCGCCGGCGGGCCCGCAGCGGCAGCGGGGCGTCACCCTCGAACGACAACATGCTGTACGGGTCGTCCTCCACCACCAGGAGTCCGGCCCGCTCGCAGATGTCGAGGATCTGCTCGCGCCGTTCCTCGGAGAGCGTCACGCCGGCCGGGTTCTGGAAGGTCGGGATCGTGTACAGGAACTTCGCGCGCCGGCCGGAGCGCTCCACGGCGACCAGAGCCTCCTCGAGCGCCGCCGGGATCAGCCCGTCGTCGTCCATGGCGACGTGGTGGACCTGGGCCTGGGCAGCCTGGAAGACCCCGAGTGCGCCGACGTAGCTCGGCCCCTCGGCGAGCACCACGTCGCCCGGGTCCAGGAAGAGGCGGGCGAGCAGGTCGATCGCCTGCTGACCGCCGACGGTCACCACCACGTCGTCGGGGGACGCGCCGTGGATGCCGGAGAGCGCCATCACCTCGCAGATGCGCTCGCGCAGGTCGATCGTGCCCTGGCCGATGCCGTACTGCAGGCTCACGGCGCCCTGCTCGGCCGCGAGGGCGCCGAGCATCTCGCCGACGGCGTCGAGGGGGAGGGCTGCGATGTACGGGGAGCCGCCGGCGAGCGACACCACCTCGGGACGGCTGGCGACGGCGAACAGCGCGCGGATCTCGGAAGTCGTCATCCCGCGCACGCGTCGCGCGTACACATCGGTGTAATCGTCCTGGGTGGTGCCGGTCATGCGGCTCTCCTCACGCACGTTGAACACGGCCGGAAGCACAAATGCTAGTCGGCGGTCGCACGAATGACCCTCGGTTAACCGGGTGGATGCCCGACCTGGTCCCGTTCATGGGTTTTGCGGCGTAGGATCCTGCGCGGGGCAGAGGGCTGGGCGCGTGTTGACCGCCGGCCCGAGAGGGGGGTTTCTCAGTGTCGCGACGCCTGGTCAATCTCACGCTGGACACCCTCGAGGACCTCCCCCGTCCCTGCCGGCAGTGCGTCTACTGGGAGCTCGACCCGGTCGCCGCCGAGCGGGCCTGCGCCTCCGGCGACCCCGGCCTCGAGAAAGAGGCGTGGGTGTCGCAGACGCTGCTCGAGTGGGGCTCCTGCGGCAAGCTCGCCTACGTCGACGGCATGCCGGCCGGTTTCGTCATGTACGCGCCGCCGGCCTACGTCCCCCGATCGATGGCATTTCCCACCTCGCCGGTGAGCGCCGACGCCGCCCTGCTGATGACCGCGCACGTGGTGGCCGCCTTCGCCGGCGGTGGCCTGGGCCGCATGCTGGTCCAGGGCGTGGCGCGCGACCTCACCAAGCGCGGCGTCAAGGCGATCGAGTCGTTCGGCGACGCGAAGTTCGGCGAGGCCGACGACGAGAAACAGGCCGGATGCGTGGCCCCGGTCGATTTCTTCCTCTCCGTCGGCTTCAAGACGGTTCGTCCGCATCCGCGGTACCCCCGCCTGCGCCTCGAGCTCCGTACGGCCCTGTCGTGGAAGTCCGACGTCGAGTACGCCCTCGAGAAGCTCCTCGGCTCGATGAGCCCCGAGACGCTGCTGCGGCCGGTGCGCCCGGCGACCGCGACCCGGAGCGCCGAAAACTAGTTCTTGGCCAGCGCCACACGCAGCTGGCGCACGTCGATCGAGCCGGTGGGCACGTCGATCTCGACTGGGTAGTACATGCGCTGCACGGCGGCCAGGATCGCCTCGACGATCTGCTCGCGGAACAACGGGTTGATCAGCCGGTCGCGGTCGATCGGCGACGTCAGGTAACCCAGATCCACCCGCACGGCCGGCATCCGGGTCAGGCGGAGCAGCTCCCACGTCTTCGAGTGGATGCGGCAGTCACGCATGCCGGTGCGTACGACGATCTCGCGCTGCACGAGGTTGGCCAGGCGCTCGCCGACGGTCGAGCTGAGCCCGTTGCCGGTGCCGTAGTGGTACGTCGCCACACCGTGCGCGGCGTCGTTGTCGTGCCCGTCCAGGTGCAGCGAGATCAGCAGGTCGGCGCCGAGGCTGTTGGCCAGCGTGGCCCGCTCGGCCCCGCTCATCGGCTGGGCGGGGTGCGGGCCGCGGGTCAGGTGCACCCGCATGCCGGCCGCGGCCAGCCGGCCCTCGAGCCGAGCGGCCAGGTCGAAGACGAGGTCGGCCTCGTTCCACCGCAGCGGGCCGTCGGGCACGACCACGCCGAGATCGTCGCCGCCGCCGTGACCCGGGTCGATCACGATCGTCTTGCCCATCAGGTTGGTGCCGGCCTGACGGAACGCCTCGGCCTCGCGCAGCCACTGCGGGCGGCCGCCGACGACCTTGCGACCGAGCCGACGCATCGCCTTCACGGTCTGCGGGCCGCACGACCCGTCCGAAGTGAGACCCACCTCACGCTGAAACTGGGCGACCGCGCGGGCCGTGCGCGGGCCGTAGATCGAGTCGGCGCGGCCGGTGTCGTACCCCATCTCGAGCAGTCGTTCCTGCAGCGCCCGTACGTCCTCGCCGACCAGCGCGTTGGGCACCGAGTGGAACAGGCTGCGCGCGCCGAGCCGCCAGCGTGCGGCGTCCAGAGCGCCCCACGTCTCGTCGCCGACCAGCCCGTCCACGCCGATGCCGCGGCTCTGCTGAAAGGCCCGCACCGCGGTGTCCGTGGCGTCGTCGAAGACGTCGGCTGCGGTGTCGCTGTCGAGCAGGTCCAGGCCGACCAGGATGGATCGGATCTCGGCAACGGCCGGGCCGCTGTCTCCACGTCGGATGGAACGCACGCGCGACTCCCTTGATGAGGTCCGAGGGAAAGGAAGAACGACTTCGGAGCGTACTCCCCGGGCGCAGCACCCACCGGGTGGGAAAGCCCGGCGGGGACGGCAACGCCCCGCACCCGAAAGGATGCGGGGCGTGACTATCGGCTCAGAGAGCCGACTCGATGAAGTTGACCAGGGCGCTCTTCGGCTTGGCGCCGGTGACCGAGTTGACCGGCTCGCCGCCCTTGAAGATGGTCAGCGTCGGCACCGACATCACCCGATAGGCGCGAGTGGTCTCGGGGTTCTCGTCGATGTTGATGCTGACGATCTCGACCTTGTCGCCCATCTCCTTGGCGATCTCGCCGAGCAGCGGGTCGACCTTCTTGCAGGGCATGCACCACTCCGCCCAGAAGTCCACCAGCACCGGCTTGTCCGACTGCAGCACGTCGCTCGTGAACGTGGCGTCGGTGACGGGCTTGCCTGCTCCCACTTCGACCTCCTAGGCCAGAAAAGCTAGCTCTGGTTACAGCTCTACGAAAGAGGCGATGAAACGCTCGGCGTCGAGCGCCGCGGCACAACCCGTGCCGGAGGCCGTGATGGCCTGACGATAGGTGTGGTCGACGAGGTCGCCGGCGGCGAACACGCCGGGGAGGTTGGTGCGCGTCGTCGGCGAGTCGACCTTCACGTAGCCCTCGTCGTCGAGCTCGATCTGACCCTTGAACAGCTCGCTGCGCGGGTCGTGACCGATCGCCACGAACACGCCGGTCACGTCGAGGACCTTGGTCTCGCCGGACTTGACGTTCCGCAGGCGGACGCCGTTGACCTTGCCGTCCTCACCGAGGATCTCCTCGACGACCGAGTCCCACTCGACCTTGATCTTCGGGTTGTTCAGGGCGCGTACCTGCATGACCTTGCTGGCGCGGAACGCGTCGCGGCGGTGCACGATCGTCACGGTCTCGGCGAAGCGGGTGAGGAAGGTCGCCTCCTCCATCGCGGAGTCGCCGCCGCCGACCACCACGATGTGCTGGTTGCGGAAGAAGAAGCCGTCACAGGTCGCACAGGACGAGACGCCGTGGCCGAGCAGCTCCTGCTCGCCGGGCACGCCGATCGGGCGCCACGCGGAACCGGTGGCCAGGATCACCGCGCGAGCCCAGTACTCCTTGTCGCCGACCCAGACCGTCTTGAGGCCCTCGGTGCCGGCCTCGGTGGGCCTGTCGCCCAGCTCGACGCGGGTGACGTCGTCGGTCAGGAACTCGGCGCCGAACTTCTCGGCCTGCGCGCGCATGTTGTCCATGAGATCGGGGCCCAGGATGCCGTCGCGGTGACCGGGGAAATTCTCCACCTCGGTGGTGGTCATCAGCGCGCCGCCGGACTGAACGCCCTCGATCACGAGCGGCTTGAGATTGGCCCGGGCCGCGTACAACGCCGCGGTGTAGCCGGACGGCCCCGAACCGATGATGATCAGATTGCGGACCTCGTCCACTGCCGACTCCCTGTCGTTTTGAACGCACCGGAAAACCCGGCGACACTGCTCGCTAGAACGTCATGCTAGGCACTCGCCATTCCCGTCCGCGCGGGTCGTGGCCGACCTCACCGGTGGGTGTCGCTCAGCGTACCGGGACCTTGGCCAGAGTGTCCGCGCCGCCGCTCGAAGTGCCGCAGGACGGGCCGCTCGCCCAGGCCCAGGCGCCGTTGTCGGCGGTGAAACGCACCACGATCGCGGGCTTTCCCTCGAACCGGGCGTAATCCACCGACTCCGCCGTGATCGGGCCGGCGCCGTTCGCCAAGGCGATCATGTCGAGGCACTGCCGCAGAGTGTCCGTGCTGCTCAGCCTGCCGAACTTGCTCGCGGTCGCCAACGGCGCCGGGGCGGAGAGGGCCTGTGTGGGAGCCTGGGCGAGGGTCGCCCGCGTGTAATCGGTGCCGGACGACAACAGTTGCGGCGTCGCGGACTGGGACTGCGCGGAGTCCTGGCCGGAGTCCGACTTGGGCTCGGCGCCGGCGATCGCGGGCGCCTGCCCGGAGTCCGGGCGGCGGGCCTGTGCCTCGCCGGCGGCGCTGGAGGCGGACTTGTCCGCGCTGTTGCCGTCGCGTCCGGAGAGGTAGTCGAGGCCGAATCCGACAAACGCCACGGCGCCGGCCGCGATCGCGATCGGAGTGACCCATCGCAACCGCCTGCCGCGCTCACGCCGCGTCGTTTTTTCTTCCCGTACGGGGGGAGCACCGTCGCCGGAATCGGGGACGAGCGTCAGTCGCGGGGCGGGGGTGGTGAGCGCCGCCTCGAGCCGGGCCGCCACCTCGGCCGGCATCGGCTCGGGCTCGAACCGGCCGAGCTCGGTCGCGACGGCCGCCATGCCGCCGCTGAGCGACTCGTAGGCGGCCCGCCAGGCGGGGTCGTCAGCGATGAGAGTGGCCACCACGGGCTCGTCGGGCGTGCCGGTGAGGGCACCGCCGATGTAGTCGGCCAGCAGGTCGATGTCGACCCCGCGGAACTCGGCCCCGGTCACCTCTCGTCCCTCCCGTCGCCCGACGCGGGCAGCGGTTGTTCCGCTGCCGGTCCGGATGGGACGGTCTGGGCCGCCTGCTGGTTCCCGCCGGGGGCGTGAGCAGGCCCACTCGGAGGATCGCCGGCGTCCCCGCGGAGGCCGCCGAGGGTCAGCGCCATCCGGGCCCGGCCGCGCGCGCAGCGGCTCTTGATCGTGCCCTCGGCCACGCCGAGGATCTCGGCGGCCTCGGCCACCGGGTAGCCCTGGACGTCGACCAGCACGATCGCGGCCCGCTGCTCGGCCGGCAGAGCGGCCAGCGCCTGGCGAACCATCAGCGCGGCATCGTGGTCGGGCGCCGGGGCGGCCGGCTCGGGGGCGGACGGGCGGTCGTCGGTGCGGTTGCCGTCGGGCAGCGGCACGGTCGGGTGGGCCTGGCGCCGCCGGATCCGGTCGAGGCACGCGTTCACCACGATGCGGTGCAGCCAGGTGGTGACGGCCGAGTCGCCGCGGAACCGGGCCGCATTGCGATGGGCGGACAGCAGAGCATCCTGTACCGCGTCGGCCGCTTCCTCGCGGTCGCCGATCGTGCGCAGCGCGACCGCCCACAGTCGGTCGCGGTGGCGGCGGACCAGGACGGCGAAGGCCTGCGCGTCACCGTCGAGGTGAGCGCGCAGGAGATCGGCGTCGCTCGCGCCACCCTGCGGATCCACGGTGACAAGCTATCGAAGTCCCGAACCGGCCCGCGACCCTACTGGCCCGGTCACCGATCAGTACCCGTAGACCTCGATCTTGTTGACCGAGACCTTGTACCCGCCGTTGCCGTCGTCGGCCGGCGGGAGCTGGGTCAGGAAGACCAGCACGTACTGGTACTTCTGGTCGGGGTTGAAGACCGAGAACACCCGGTTGGTGCCGTCGCTCTTGCCCTCGGAGTCGTCGCCGAGCTTCTGGTACGACTTCATGATCTGGCCGTCGCCGGCCGACGAGTCACCCGGGTCGGTGGTGCCCCACCGGATGTCCATGGTCGCGCCGGGCGAGGACGTCTCGACCCGAACCTCGGCGAGGTTGCGCGGGGTGCCGAGGTTGATCAGCACGCCCATGCCGGGCTTGCGGGTGCCGAAGTTGGGCTGCTTGAAGCGCTGGGTCGTCCAGGCGGTGTCGGGGTCGTTGTCGACCGTGTTGGCCGCCTGGCCCGTGTCCATCCGGTCGCCCTTGGGCGGGTCGACGATGCGGACCATGCTCGCGGTGAGCGGAATCTTCTTCGGGTTGGCCGCGGGCGCCTCGGTGGCCGAGGACGAGTCACCGCTGGGTGCGCCGCCGGCCGTGGACTGCGTCGTCTTGGTCGACGAGGAGTTCGAGCTGGTGATCGCGCGGATGCCGAAGACCAGGCCGATGATCGCGATGACCACCAGCGCCGCGACCCCGACGATGATCTTCGAGTTGTTCTTCGCCGGCTCGGACGTGGCGTTGCTCTGGGTGAACCGGAGCGGGCCGACGTCCTCGTAGTCGTCGTCGGCCGCGGCGTCGAGGCGTGCCAGCTCGGCCGCGAGCGCGTCGGCCTGTGGGGCCTGGACCCGCTTGTCGAGCAGGTCCATCGTCAGATCGTCGAGGTACGCCGGGACGCCGGCGCGGATCTGCCGCGGGGCGGCCGGGTTGCCGGAGCCGTCACGGACGGCGTCGGGGATCGCTGAGCGACCCACCTCGGTGTGCGGCCAGTGCGCGGTCAGCGAGTAGTAAAGAAGGCCACCGACCGAGCGGATGTCCTTCTCGGTGCTATCGGCCGAGTCGGCTCGCGCGTCGGCCAGCACCACACGGCCGTCGTCGGCGATCAACGTCGTGCCGGGGTGCACATTGCCGTGGACCATGCCGGTGGCGTGCACGGCGGCCAGCGCGTCCGCGATCGCGTGGGCGATGGTGGTGGCCCGGGCCGGGTCGAGCGGGCCCTCCTGGCTGACCATCTCGCGCAGCGACTCGCCGTCGACCCACTCGCGCACCACGTACGCCCGGGTGGCCTCGTCGATCGCGTCGTAGACGCCGACCAGGTTGGGGTGGATCACGCGGCTCGCGTCGACCGCGGCCTGCAGCATCTCGGTGGCGGAGTCACCGCCGGGGTAACGCAGCACCACCGCGACGGGGCGGCGCAGGATCACATCGACGCCGCGCCAGACCTGGCGGCCCGCGCTGTCGTCGTTGACATGCTCCTCGAGCTGATAGCGCTCGGCCAGGATCTCACCGACGGTGGGTGCACCGAAGGTCATGACCGGTCCGTCCGCATCGGCCGACGTCTCGTGGCCTTCGCCGACCTGGGTCACCCGTCCTCCCTCGGTGCTCCACGCGCGCTGAGGGCGCGCTGGGTGCAACTGACGACGTGCGCTGAGCACATGCCGACACTGACCATACCCGCCCCCGGCCACCGTACGGCAGGTCGTCCCCCCGGCGCGGCACCTCGAATTGACCGGCCGTTCGGCCCGGCGATCGGACGCAACAGCGGAATTTCCGCTGGTCAGCGCCCAATCTTGCGACGCACCATGCCCACCACCTGGCTCACTTCTCGCACCCGCAGCAAAGTCGCGGCCAAAAGATAGGCGAGCAGGATGACCGCGCCGCCCGCGAGGATCTGCACGAACGCCTGGCCGCGTCCGTCCGGCGCGCCCGCTCCGGGCAGCAGACGCACCACGACGATGCCGAGCACGGCGGCGATCGCGGCGGCCGCGGCGACCTTCGCGAGGGCGGCGGCGACCGAGCCGAGGTTGAGCCGGCCGATCCGGCGGCGGAGCACGGCCAGCGAGATCAGCGCCGAGACAAGGTAGGAGATCGCGTTGCCGGCGGTCATTCCCGCCGCCGAGCGCGAACTGCTCAGCACCGCGGCGAAGACGAGGTAGGCGCCGATCCGCACGGCGACCACCGGCAGGTTGATCAGCGCGGCCGTCTTGTTCCCCTGGAGGGAGTAGAAGGCGTAGGTGCACAGGTAGCTGATCGACAGCGGGATGACGGCGAACGCGGCCACCGCGAGCACGGTGCCGGTCTGGAGGGCGTTGGCGTTCGTGTACTTGCCACCCTGGAAGAGCATCACCGAGATCGGGGCGGCCAGGACGCCGTAGACGACCGCGATCGGGGCCAGGGCGGTGGCGGTGAGGCGGATGCCGCGGCTCAGGTCGGCGCTGACCTCGCCGTACCGGCCATCGGCGGCGGCCGCGCTCATCTTCGGCAGCAGCGCGGTCATCACCGAGACGCCGATGATGCCGTGCGCCATCATCGTCAGCAGGAAGACGTTGTTGAAGGCCAGCACGCTGGCGCTGTCCTTGCCGGCCACCCGGTTGAGGATGCGCACCACCACGAAGATCGCGATTTGGTTCGCGGCGACGTAGCAGAGCATCCAGCCGGCCAGCTTGCCGATCTCGCCGAGGCCCAGCGAGCGCGGGTCCCAGCGCCACTTCCAGGTGAAACCGACCTTGCGCAGCGCCGGCAGCAGGCCCAGCGCCTGCACGACCATGCCGAGCAGGGTGCCGAGGCCCATCAGCAGGATCGCGCCGCTGCTGATGTTGTCGACGGTCAGGTCGTCCTTGCTGAACACCATGATGAACACGCCGCAGGTGGCGATCACCACGAGGTTGTTCAGGATCGGCGCCCAGGTCGGAGCCGCGAAGTGGCCGCGCACGTTGAGCACCGCGCCGATCAGCGCGGACAGGCCGGTGAAGAAGATGATCGGCAGGATCAGGTACGCGAAGTGCGTGACCAGGTTCTTGTAGTTGTCGGTGTTGTCGCTGCTCGCCTGGATCGCGGTGATGAGCGGGGCGGCCGCCACGACCAGGAGCGTCGCGATGCCGAGCGACACGACCGCGAAGGTGAGCAGCTTCCGGGTGAACTCGAGTCCACCGTCCGGGTCGCTCTTGCGCCGCCGCACCAGCAGCGGGATGAGCACGCTGGAGAGGATGCCGCCGAGCAGCAGCTCGTAGATCTGGCCCGGCAGGAACTGGGCGCTCGTGTACGCGTCGCCGATACCGGCGCCGAGCGTGATGCCGATCAGCGCGTTCCGGACGAAGCCGATCATCCGGCTGACCAGGCTGCCGGCCGCCATGATCGCGCTGTTGCCGGCCGTGCCGCCGTCGCCGGCCGAGATCTCTTCCGGTGGCAGTGCCTGCTCCTGGCCTGTGATCCCGGAGTCCACCGAGATCAGCGTGACACCGTCCTCGGCGGCCGGGCGCACGCCGTCCGGCGTGGCGTGCGCGCTGCGGTACAGGCCGCCGCTCACCCGTGCCTCCCGACTTGTCCGAACATTGTTGTCACCATAAAGGGGTACGTCATACCCGGCGGCGCAGGAGGGTACCCGGCTCGGCGCCGGCCAGGGTTTCGACCATCCAGCATGCCTCGACCGGGACCAGTGGTTCGCTCAGCGCGTCGAGCACCGTCGGATGATCGCAGCCGGCCTCGGTGAGCGCCCCTAGCAGTGCGGGAATGGGTGCCAGGTCACCGGTGTCGAGGATGTGCCGGGCGAGCGGGCGCGTGCCGGCATACCAGGACTGTCGCGGCAGGCGATCCAGGTGCGCCGACGCCCGGCGTACGAGATCGGCAAGGCTCTCGCCCGGGAAGCGTGACCCACCTCGTACCTCTGAAAAGCGAGTGGGTGGACGGGAGAGCTCGGCGATCGCGGCCTCGTCGAGGACCTGCGGCGAAGCCGCGGGCGGAGACGGCCACCAGGCGTCGCCGGCGAACAGCGGCAGCGGAGCCTGCTCGGGACCGTGCGGCTCGGCGGGCGGCACGTCGCGGCGCAGAGATCGGTACGCGGCCTCGCGCATCGCGGCGACCGTGGTCTCGTCGTCGTCCGCGGTGGCCGGCGCGAACGGCGACAGCAGCGCGACGACCAGGCCCGGATGGGGCAGGGTCGGGTCTTCCAGGGCGATCACCCGGGCGCACACGTCGAGCTCCCACCAGCGCAGGGCGGCGGGCCAGGGACCGGCGGCGGGTGCCCAGGCCAGCTGGATCGGCTCCGAGTGGGCCGGGACGCGCAGGCCCAGCGTGCGCTCGCCGGCGGCCAGATCGAGATCGAGTACCAGCGCGTAGCCGCCGGTGACGGGGAAGGTCACCCGCAGTTCGTGTGGGTCGGGGGCATCGGGGGTCACGCTCTCGCCCGTCCAGAACCCTGGATCCTCGCTCAGGCGACGTAGCGCCTCGGAAACGGGCACGCGTTCATACTGCCCGCTGATTTAGCCGTGTACCACCTACCTCCATCCAACCACCCCGCCCGCCGCCCATGATCGGACTGAAGGCCGATAAGCTGGTAAACCCATGTCTGTTCTGAATGCTGCCCAGCGCAAGGCCGTCGCCGAGCTGCTCCGAGTGTCTCCCCTCGCGGACGAGCTGGGGCGCCGGTTCGGCGTGGCCGGCCATGAGTTGCACCTGGTCGGCGGATCAGTGCGGGACGCGCTGCTCGGCGCGCTCGGTGACGATCTCGACTTCTGCACCGACGCGACGCCCGAGCAGACGCTCGCGGTCGTGCAGGGCTGGGCGGACGCGATCTGGGAGACCGGGCGCGAGTTCGGCACCATCGGCCTGCAGAAGAACGGTGTGCGGCTGGAGATCACAACATTCCGGGCGGAGGCCTACGACGGCGTCACCCGCAATCCGGTCGTACGGTATGGGAAATCTCTGCTCGAGGATCTTGAACGGCGCGACTTCACGATCAACGCGATGGCCGTGTCGCTGCCCGGGCACGTCTTCACCGATCCGTACGGCGGACTCGCCGATCTGGCGGCGCGGGTGATCCGCACGCCGGCCGCGCCCGCGGTCTCGTTCGGCGATGATCCACTTCGGATGCTGCGCGCTGCCCGCTTTGCCGCGAAGCTACGTTTTACCGTGGACGAACCGGTCGTTTCGGCGATGCGGGACATGGCCGCCGATCTCGACCGCATCACCGCCGAGCGGATCCGCGACGAGTTCACCAAGCTGATGTGCTCCGCCGACCCGATCGGCGGGCTGCGGCTGCTCGTCGACACTAAGGTGGCCGACCGGTTCCTGCCCGAGATCTCCGGGCTCAAGCTCGAGATCGACGAGCACGCCCAGCACAAGGACGTCTACGAGCACACGCTGATCGTCGTGCAGAACGCGATCCGCCTCGAGGGTTCCTCGGGGCCCGACTTCGTGTTGCGGATGGCGTCGCTGATGCACGACGTCGGCAAGCCGGCCACGAAGGCGGTCGGTCGCGACGGCCGGGTCAGCTTCCACCACCACGAGATCGTCGGTGCGCGGCTCACCAAACAGCGGATGAAGGCCTTGAAGTACCCCAAGGACGTCATCTCCGACGTGGTCGAGCTGGTCGCGCTGCATCTGCGCTTCTACGGGTACGGCCGCGGCGAGTGGACCGACTCGGCGGTGCGCCGCTACGTGACCGACGCCGGCCCGCTGCTCGACCGGCTGCACAAGCTCACCCGCTCAGATGTCACGACCCGCAACCGGCGCAAGGCGGCGAACCTGGCCGCCGACTACGACGCGCTCGAGGAGCGGATCACCCGGCTGCAGGCGGAGGAAGACCTGGCCCGGGTCCGCCCCGACCTGGACGGCAACGCCATCATGGAGCTGCTCGGCGTGCCGCCCGGCCCGATCGTCGGGCAGGCGTGGCGGTACCTGAAGGAGCTGCGGCTCGACCGGGGGCCGCTGTCGCGGGACGAGGCCGAGGCCGAGCTGTTCAAATGGGCCCGCGACCAGGGGCACGTCGCCTGACGAGTCGTTCTTGTCATACCCCCGGGGCAGAATCGGGGGCATGTTCGTCGTCGATTCGCCCATCGGCCCGCTCGGCGTCTCCGTTGCGGGTGACACCGTGATCGGCGTGCGCTTCGGCGCCCGCCCCGGCCCGTCCGCGGCGCACCCGGCCACCACCCAGCTGACGTCCTACTTCGCCGGCGAGCTCACCGACTTCACGGTCCCCTTCGAGCTGCGCGGCGGCTCCGAGTTCGAGCGCGCCGTCTGGGCCGAGATCGCCAAGATTCCGTACGGCGAGATGACGACGTACGGCGCGATCGCCACCGCCCTCGGCGACCCGGCCGCCGCCCGCGCGGTCGGCACCGCCTGCAACCACAACCCCGTGCCCGTCATCGTCCCCTGCCACCGAGTCGTCGGCGCCGGCGGCAAGATGGTCGGCTTCGGCGGCGGCCTCGACCGCAAACGGAAGCTGCTGGAGCTGGAGGCCAGGGTCGCGCTCGCCCGCGCCTGGGGCTGACCAGTGCCTCCTCCGTGCCGCATGACGTCTCCTCCGCACCGCATGAGGAAACGACGAAGGCCGGGTCGCCTCGGCGGCCCGGCCTTGATCGGTGATCGCGGGTTTAGCGCTCGATCTCGCCGCGGATGAAGGCCTCGACGGACTCCTTCGCGTCGTGGTCGTTGTACTGGACCGGCGGGGACTTCATGAAGTAGGAGGACGCCGAGAGGATCGGGCCGCCGATTCCGCGGTCCTTGGCGATCTTCGCGGCGCGGACGGCGTCGATGATGACGCCGGCCGAGTTCGGGGAGTCCCACACCTCGAGCTTGAGCTCGGCGTTCAGCGGGGTGTCACCGAAGGAGCGGCCCTCCAGGCGGATGTAGGCCCACTTGCGGTCGTCGAGCCACGGCACGTGGTCGGACGGGCCGATGTGCACGTCGCTCTTGACCATCTCGTGCGGGATCTGGCTGGTGACCGACTGGGTCTTCGAGATCTTCTTGGAGACCAGGCGGTTGCGCTCCAGCATGTTCATGAAGTCCATGTTGCCGCCGAAGTTGAGCTGGTACGTGCGCAGCAGCTCGACGCCGCGGTCCTCGAACAGCTTGGCGAGCGCACGGTGCACGATCGTCGCGCCGACCTGGCTCTTGATGTCGTCGCCGACGATCGGGAGGCCGGCGTCGGTGAACTTCTGCGCCCACTCGGGGTTCGAGGCGATGAAGACGGGCAGCGCGTTGACGAAGGCGCAGCCCGCGTCGATCGCGGCCTGGGCGTAGAACTTGTCGGCCTGCTCGGATCCCACCGGCAGGTACGAGACGACCACGTCGACCTGCGCGTCGCGCAGCGCCTGCACCACGTCGACCGGCTCGACGGACGATTCCTCGATGATCTCGCGGTAGTAGGTGCCCAGACCGTCGAAGGTCGGTCCACGCTGGACGGTGATGCCAGTGGGGGGCACGTCGGTCAGCTTGATCGTGTTGTTCTCGCTGGCGACGATCGCCTCGGCCAGGTCCATGCCGACCTTCTTGGCGTCCACATCGAACGCCGCGACGAACTGCACGTCGGAAACGTGGTAGTCGCCGAAGGTCACGTGCATGAGACCCGGGACGCGGTCGTTCGGGTCGGCGTCCTTGTAGTACTCCACGCCCTGTACCAGGGACGAGGCGCAGTTACCCACACCGACGATGGCGACGCGTACGGAGCCCATCGCGTTTGCCTCCTTGTTGTTCATCACGGCCGGTCCTCGTGCGGACGCGGGGATACGGGGGGTGCGTCCCCAGCCGGGTCGGCGGGGAGGTCTAGAGAGCCGGGGGTCGCCGGCGCGCGGCCGGAGCGCTCGTTGGTGATGAGCTCCTCCAGCCACCGGACCTCGCGCTCGCAGGCGTCGAGTCCGTGGCGTTGCAGTTCAAGCGTGTAGGCGTCGAGCCGTTCACCGGCCCGGGAGAGCACCTCGCGCAAGCCCTCGCGGCGTTCCTCGATCCGCCGGCGGCGGCCCTCGAGGATGCGCAGGCGGGTCGCCCGGTCGGTGCGGGAGAAGAAGGCGAAGTGCACCCCGAAGCCGGCGTCGTCGTACGTCTCCGGGCCGGCCTGCGCGAGCATGTCGGCGAAGCGCTCTTTGCCCTCCGCAGTGATCTTGTAGACAACCCGGCCACGTTTGCTGGTCATCGGAGGGATCATCGACGGATCCGACTCCGACTCCGTGATCCAGCCGGCGGTCTGGAGTCGCTTGAGAGTCGGGTACAGCGTGCCGTAGCTGATCGCCGCGCGGAATGTGCCCAGCTTGGTGACCAGTTCCTTGCGGAGCTCGTAACCGTGCATCGGGGTCTCCTGAAGCAGACCGAGGATTGCCAACTCCAACATTGGCCACCCCCTCCTCGTACCCCGATGTATCGGCCCGATACATCGCTACCGTAGATCTACCGTCGGATGGACGCAAGACGAACGGAAAGTGGTGCTGGTTACGCAACGGCCACGCCACGCTGAGTGATGGCTGTCGCCGCGCGCGCGAGGACCGCGTACTCTCTTCGCCATGCGCACGCAGCGGCAGGTCGTCGACTACTCGCTACAGAAGCGAGCAGTGCTGCGTGACGTGCACAACGGCCGCGTCGGGACGCTTGAGGTCTGTGATGCCTCTCCGTACCTGAAAAACGCAGCTCGGTTCCACGGCGAGCCGACCGACGAGCGCTGTCCGGTCTGCCGCCGCGACAATCTCACCCTCGTGCATTACATCTACGGCGATGAACTCAAGCACTCCGCCGGGCAGGCCCGTAAGCTGGCCGAGCTCCCCGTCCTGGCGATGACTCTGCGTGAGTTTCAGGTGTTCGTCGTGGAGGTGTGCCGCTCCTGCGCGTGGAATCACCTGGCCCAGCAGTACGTGCTGGGTCGCGACGCGCTGACCGCCGACGAGCTTGATCAGGTCGAGGCCGTAGCCTCGGCCGCCGCGGGCCGCCACCGCGAAACTGGGTTGTCATCGCAACGCCGGGAGGGTCGCCGATGAGGTGGCTCGATCTCGTTACCGTAGGGACAACCCCGACCGACTCGGGCATCCAGCGCCGCAATCGGTCATCGAAGACATCCGACACGGCGGCTGCCGGGATGCAGCCCAAATCGTCCGCGCGTGGCGTCGCCGGCGGGAGCCCCTCCAGGGCTCTCTCGGCGTGCGTCGCCGTGACCGAGGTGTGACCGCATGAACTCGTACGGCGAACCGCAGTCTCCGCGTGCCCGGGCCAGCGTGCCCGGGTCCGGTGCCTCCGCGCCTGACGACGACCAGCCCTCCAGCCGATATTCGAGCGCGGCACGCCCCGCGCCGGACGCATACCGCCGCGGGTCGGGCGGTCGCGCCTCAGTGGGCGCGGCGTCGGTTGGTGGGCGCGCGTCGGTCGGCAGTGCGTCGGTAGGCAGCGCCTCAGTGGGTACAGCAGTACCGGGCGGCGCCACCGGCTCCGCCCGCGTGGGCGCGCGCGCCTCGGTCGGAGCCGGCACAAGCTCCGTCGGCGCCCGGGCCTCGGTGGCCCGCGCCGCGGTGCGGCCCAACCCCGGTCTGGACGCTCCGGATGGCCCCGGCGGCATCAAGGGCAGGGGCAAGGACAAGTCGAAGGCGGCCAAGCGCCGCCGGCGTACCAACATCTTGACCGCCGCGGCGGCCGTGGTGGTCATCCTGCTCGGTGCCGGCGTCGTCGGCGGCACCTACTTCTTCGACGACGTGGCGCTTCCCCCGCCGGTCACCGAGGACCAGTCCAACGTCATCCAGTACTCCAACGGCTCGGTGCTGGCCAAGATGGGCGAGCAGAACCGCACCGTGGTGCCGGAAGAGAAGATCAACGAAGTCGTCGAGCACGCCGTGGCGGCCGCCGAGGACAAGAACTTCTACACGCACCACGGCATCGACATGAAGGGCATCGTCCGCGCCGCGTGGAACAACTTCACCGGCGGGACGACGCAGGGCGCCTCGACGATCACGCAGCAGTACGCGCGGCATGCGGCCGACCTCAAGGCCATCAGCATCAACCGGAAGCTGCGCGAGGCGGTCATCGCCCGCAAGCTCGAGTCGCAGTACAACAAAGACCAGATCATGGGCATGTACCTGAACTACATCGACCTCGGTGAAGGCAGGTACGGCATCGAGGCCGCGGCGCAGGGTTACTTCGGCAAGTCGGTGACCACGCCGGCCGGAGACCCGAAGGCGATCACGCCGTACGAGGCCGCGGTTCTCGCTTCGATCATCAAGCAGCCCTACCCGAACTCGGCGTCGCAGGGCTACGACCCGAACTACAACCCCTCCGGTGCCAAGGACCGGTGGGAGTACACGATGAAGAACATGCTCGAGATGCACTGGATCACTCCCGAGGTGTACGCCGCCCGGAAGTACCCAGCCGTCCGGAAGCCGAACGCGAACTCCTGCAAGACCTGTGCCGCCGACACCCCGGCCGGCATGATCCTGCGGCACGTCAAGGCCGAGCTCGCGCAGATGGGCATCTCGGACTCCGAGTTCGACCAGGGCGGCCTGACCGTCAAGACCACGATCAACCCCGTGGTGCAGAAGGCCGCCGAGGACGCGGGTTCGGCCGCCCGGGCGACATCGCCGATGCACAAGCTGCCGAAGACCTACCAGGCCGCGGTCATCGGCATCGATCCGAACAACGGACGGGTGCTCGGCTACTACGGCGGTGACAGTCCGACCGGTACCGACTACGGCGGCTACATGTCCGGCGACGGCACCAAGATCCTAGGTGGGCAGTCACCCGGCTCGAGCTTCAAGATCTATACGCTCGCGGCCGGCCTGCAGGAAGACCTGTCTTTCGACAGCATCTGGGACAGCTCGAAGCTGCGCCCCAACGGCACGCCGATCAACAACGCCGGCGCCGACCCGGGCACGATCTGCAAGGGCAAGACGAAGGACTGCGACCTCGAGACCGCGACCATCAAGTCGTACAACTTCCCCTTCTATTGGCTCGCCGATGCGATGGGCCGTGACAAGGTCATCGACGCCGCCAAGGCGGCCGGCCTGAAGCACATGTTCACCGACAGCGGCAAGAACGTCGACCTCACCAAGACCGACAAGTCGACGTGGCTGAAGTCCGGCTATTTCGACAATGAGGTCGCGTTCGGCCAGTACCGGATTGTCCCGCTCGAGCACGCCGAGGGCGTCGCCACGATCGTCAACGGCGGCGTGCATTTCCCGGCCCACTTCGTGATGCAGGTGAAGCGGGTCAATCCGGAAGACGGCAAGATCGAGATCCTCAACCCGGAGAAGAACCAGGGCAACCGGGTCTTCCGAGCGGACACGATGACCAACCTTCAGGGCGTCATGAAGGAGATCGTCGACGTCGACAAACGCGACCTGCGCAGCGGCCGCGAGAGCATCGCCAAGTCGGGCACCTGGGAGTACGACGACGGCAAGGACAGCCACACCGGTTCCGGTGACTGTTGGTTCGTCGGCGGCATCCCCCAGCTGGCCGCGACAGTCTGGGTCGGCGGCAAGAACAACAAGGTCGAGCTGCACGATCCGGCGAGCAGCAGCCGGTTCCACGACATGTTCGGCGCCGGCGTGCCGTCGAGGATCTGGAAACAGTTCCTCGACACGGTCACCAAGAACCTCGACTGGAAGCAGGAAGACTTCCCGGCCCGGATCAAGACCGGTGAGGCCGACAAGTTCGGCAACGGCATCAAGCCGATCGAGCCGCCGGTCGACCCCAACACCTGCGCT
Source organism: Paractinoplanes globisporus DSM 43857 (assembly GCF_000379645.1). Classification (GTDB taxonomy): domain Bacteria; phylum Actinomycetota; class Actinomycetes; order Mycobacteriales; family Micromonosporaceae; genus Actinoplanes; species Actinoplanes globisporus. The sequence goes on along the minus strand of NZ_KB903297.1, from coordinate 251,413 downwards.
CTCTCGCTGATCGGCGGGACCTGCCCCGGTGACGGCAACAACGGTGGCGGCCCCAACGGCGGTAACAACGGCGGCGGTCGCGGCAACGGTGGGGGCGGTGGCGGCACGACCACCACCAACGACGGCACGACCCCAACACAACAAGACATAGCTACGACACCAGCTACCGGTTAGCGGCCCATCCGCTTTCCCACGGCCGGCGTACGCCCTTCGGGGCGCACGCCGGCCGTTGTCGTTCGCGCCGTCATGGGGCTTCATCAGGCTTTCTCACGTACGCCGGAAGTTGTGTCCGACGATCGGCGTCCGATACGGCATGATGCGTTGTCATGAGCACCCAACCGTCCGGGGACATCGACCGCCCCGAGGATGCGCAGGCGGCCGTGGCGACCGCCGACCCGTTCGTGCGCGGCCTCTCCGAGGCGATCGGTGGACCACTGGGCGGGCACGCCGTGCGGCCCGAGGCGAGACGCGGACGGTTCTGGACGGCGGCCCGCATCATCCTGGCGCTGACGTGCATCACGCTGGCGTTCTCGTGGGTGCAGAAATCACCGTGCCAGACCGGTGACTGGCAGAAGAACATCCAGTACACCCGGTTCTGCTACACCGACGTGTTGGCGCTGTACTACGCCGAGGGGCTCAACGACGGCAAGGTGCCCTACAAGGACCACCCGGTGGAATACCCGGTGGTCACCGGCTACTTCATGGGTGCGCTGGGCCTCCCGATCCACGCGTACGGCGTGAAGCACCCCGAGATCAACCAGGGCCAGTGGTTCTACAACGCGAACGCGCTGGTGCTCTCCGGGCTGGCCGTGGCCACCGCGGCCGTGATTCTCGCGCTGCGCCGCCGACGACCATGGGACGCCGCGATCTTCGCGCTCTCGCCGATCATCTTCTTCACGGCCACCGTCAACTGGGACTTTCTGGCGATCGGGCTTGCCGCGATCGGGCTGTACCTCTGGGCCAAACGACATCCGGCGTGGGCGGGCGTCTTCTTAGGTCTGGGTGCGGCGGCGAAACTGTGGCCGCTGTTCATCCTCGGCCCGCTGCTGGTGCTCGCGCTGCGCTCGAAATCCGTCGACAAGTGGCTGTGGGCGTTCCTGGCGACCGCCGGCACGTGGATCGTCGTCAACTTCCCGATCTGGTACCTCTACCACGACAGCTGGTTGCGCTTCTTCAAGCTCAACAGCGAGCGGCCGATCGACTGGGGCACGTTCTGGTACGTCGGGCGTTACCTGGACGGCAAGTGGCACAGCGGCGGGGGCGGCGACCAGGGCCCGTTCCAGTGGCTCAGCAACCACGTTCCGACGCTCAACATCATCACGTACGGGCTGTTCGGGCTCGCCTGCGTCGCCATCGCGATCCTGTCGTTCGCCGCGCCCCGCCGCCCGCGCCTGGCCCAGCTCGCGTTCCTGGTCGTCGCCGCGTTCCTGATCTTCAGCAAGGTCTGGTCCCAGCAGTACGTCCTCTGGCTGCTCCCGCTGATCGTGCTGGCCCGGCCGCGCTGGGGAGCGATCCTCGCCTGGACCGTCGCCGAGTTCGGCTACTTCACCGCCTTCTACGCCGAGCTGCTCGGCGCCGGCGGAAAACCGGTGATCCCCGAAGGCACGTTCGTGCTGGCCGCCACCCTGCGCATCGTCACGGTCGCCGTCCTGTGTGGCCTGGTGATCCGCGAGATCTGGAGGCCGGAGCTCGACGTGGTCCGCCAGACCTACGCCGACGACCCGGACGGCGGTGACCTGAACCGCCCCGACGCCGCCTGGATCGAAAACTTCCGCCGAGCCTTCACCCGCCAGCCGAAGTCGGAGACCCCACCCGAGCCTCCGGCGACGCCAGAGCCCGCCGCCCTCACCACCTGACCCGCCCCCGCCCGATGCGGCCATTGCGCTCGATCGTGCGCTGACGTGCTCGACCGGCCCGGCACAAGCTGATGTGCGCGCCGCCGCGCGCTGACGTGCTCGACCGGCCCGGCACAAGCCGACGTGCGCGCCGCCGTGCGCTGACGTGCTCGACCGGCCCGGCCGCGCGCTGACGTGGCCGCAGGCGCGGCTCGTCCCCCGGCAGCCGCGCGCTGAGGTGCTGGTCCGGCGCGATCGATGCGCTCGCCCGCCCCAATCGCCAGCCCGACCGGGTCCGCCGCGAACAAGGCCAGGCTCCGCCGACTGCTCTGTCGTCTGCGCGGGTCGGCCGCTATCTGCCCGCGGCGGCGATGAGCGTTGGCGGGCCGTCGGGCTGGGCGTTCAGCGTTGGCTGGGTGGCCGTCCCGGGTGGGACGCCGAACTGGTCGCCTGTGCCCTGCTGCGGCGGTAGGCCCGGCTGCGTGTTCGTACCCGTGCCTGGCTGAAGGCCGGTGCCCGGCTGCGTGCCTGTGCCCGGTTGGGTGCCGGTGCTGCCGGGCTGGGAGTTTGCGGCGGATGGGTTCAGGCGGAACAGGACGGCGTCGTCCAGGTCCTCGCGGGTGATGCCGAGGGAGTCGACGGGAATGTCGCCGGCCCGTTCCCAAGGGGTGCCGGCGACGTAGGCACGCAGCAGGACCACCGTGTAGATGCCCTGGCTGCGGAGATATTCGATGCTCGCGGCGTCGGGGAACGTGGCCACGTTGCGGCGCATCTCGGCCTGGTGGGCGGCGGCGAAACCGCCCGAGCCGTTGGCGATGTGCTGGAAGCGGGTCGTCGACCAGAACATGATCATCTGATCGGTGAGCTCCGACGTGGGCAGAACCAGCATCGGGCCGCTGACCGTGCGCATGGCGGCCGGCTGGGCGGGGATCACCGGGTGCGCGGTCGCGTTCCACCCCTCGGCCAGCACCAGCACGAGCGGGATCAGGGTGGCCAGGCGCAGCCACGGGCCGGGCCACGGCGGGATGCGCTGCTCGGCCCAGTGTTCGGCCCGGCGGACGAACTCGGCCACGGCACCGGCGGCCAGAATCGCCAGTAACAACGTCGCCCAGAGCGTGAGCCGACCGGGAATGCGCGTGCCGAGCGCGGCGGGCAGGTGACCGAAGAGAGGAAGGTACGTCCAGCGGCCGTCGAAGAAGTTCGTGCCCAAGGTCAGGATGATCGTGGCGGCCAGCCCGGACAGCAGGAGCAGCCGCTGCCAGAGAGTCCAGATGGAGAAGGCCAGTCCGGCCAGCGCCAGGGCGTAGAGGACGAAGCCCGGCAGCAGTGACATCTCGGCCGGCCAGCTCAGCGACGAACGCGGCACCTGGTGCGCGCCGCCCCACAGCCGCGACTCGGCCGGGCCGATCAGCAGGCTGCGCAGCGGCGGCGAGAAGAACTTGATCTCGGCGGTGGCGGTGCTCGTGCCGCCGCGGCGCACGTAGGGGATCGCGATCAGCGCGGCGATGCAGGCCACGATCAGCGGGCCGATGACGTCGACGGCGAGCAGACGCCAACCCAGCACCGGGCGCTCGGCGGGGCGCCGCAGCCACCGGATCGGCAGGCGGACCAGCAGCACCAGCAGGATGAGCCCGAGCACGCCGAGGAACGGCAACCCGAGTGAGAAGCCGAGGCTTACCTGCCAGGCGGCCACGAGCCAGCCGGCCGCCGCCCAGCCGACGCTGCGGTGGGTCCGGCGGAAGCCGCGCCGCATCGACCAGCCGTGCCCGCGGGCGATCATGGCCAGCGCGAGCGGGATGCCCCCGGCCGAGATGATGTCGAGGTGGCCCTCCTGAGCGAGGCGCCAAGGTGCGTAGGCGAAGGCAACCGCGGCCACAGCCGAGCCGGTGCGGCCGGCACCGAGCTGGCGAACCAGGGCGTAGGCCCCGATCAGCAACAGCGCGTGGGCCAGCACGAAGAGAATGTTGTATCGCAGCGCGGCGGCCAGCGGTCCCTGGCCGATCATGCCGGCCGGCGCGTAGCCGAGCAGGCTGTCGCCGAAGGCGAAGCTGTTGGGCTCGGGGAAAAACGTGTTGGCCTGCCAGAGCCGGATCGGGTCGGTGAGCAGGATGTGCCCGCTCCAGGCGATCTGCCAGGCCTGCCGGGCTGGGTCACCGAGGTCCTGCGGCAGCGTGTGCAGCGGGTACCGCAGAGTGGGCCAGGTCATCGCGACCGCGAGCAGCACCGCGACGTAGGTGACCACCGCGTACTCGTGGATCAGGGCGCGGCCGAGCGCACGCAAACCGCGGCGGATGCGCCCAGGCGGTCGTTCGGCAGTGGTGGCGAAGGCCTTCCACGGATCGGGCGGCGCGTTGGCCGGACGCTCGCTCGGTAGCGGCTCCTTTCTCTTCACCCTCTCTTGTGGAGCGACCGTCGCATCGGCTGGCAAAACAGACACATCGGACGGAGGTGCCGTCGGTGGCGCCGAGGCCGTGCCGACGGCTACCAGCTCTCGCGCGGGAGACGCGGAGCGGCGTCGGCCGGTGACACGGAGAAATCGCCGCCAACCAGAGTCGCCGTCGACGCGCACGGTAGCGGCCTCATCGAGCGCCTCCGTCATCCGCGCAGCCCGGGCCGCCTCGGTCATCGGAGCATCCGTGCCCGGCCGCGGCGGCGCAAATGCCGGTCGTGACGCCGAAGCAGCCGCGTGTGGCGGCTGAGCAACGGGCCGCGGCGGCGAGACGGCCGGACCCAGCGGCGGCGTGGCACCCGACCCCGGAGGCGGCGTGGCGGCCGGACCCAGCGGCTGTGTGGCAGCCGACCCCGAGGGCGGCGTGGCGGCCGGATCCAGCGGCTGTGTGGCAGCCGACCCCGGAGGCGGCGTAGCGGCTGGTCCTGGCGGTGGTGTGGCGGCCGGGCCCCATGGGGGTGTAGCTGCCGGTCGGGGCGGCGGCGGAGCCGCTTTCGCTGATCCGGACGCCGGTTCCGGTGGTGCGGAAGGTGGGTTTGTGGGCGCCGGGGGCTCGGGGCGCTGGGCGGGAACCGGCGCCGCGGGGCGCAGGATCTCGGCCGCCGGGACGCGGGGCGTCGGCTCGTCGGCCGGCTGCTCCTGCGGCTTGTCGGTGGTCATGGTCCTCCCCAAGTGCCGGGTGGCTCGGCGCGACGCGTCAGCGGCCCGCCCGCTCCCGCAGGAGGGTGATGTCGGCGGTCTGGCCCTCGACACCGCCCGGCGTCTCGACGACGGCCGGTGCACCCGAGGCCCGGATCGCGGCCACCACCAACTCCGGGTCGATCTTGCCATTCCCTAGGTTGTCGTGCCGGTCCTGACCCGAGTCGAAGCCACCTTTCGAGTCGTTCGCGTGAATAAGGTCGATCCGGCCGGTGATCGCCTTGACCCGATCGACCACGCCGACCAGGTCTTCCCCGCCGGCGAACGCGTGACATGTGTCGAGGCAGAAACCCGCGCCGAAACCGGCCACGGCGTCCCAGAGCCGGGCGAGATCGTCGAAGCGGCGGGCGCATGCGTTGTCGCCGCCGGCCGTGTTCTCGATCAGGATCGGCAGGGGCAGGCCGCCGTCGGATTCCGCGTACTCGAAGGCCTTGCGCCAGTTCTCGAAGCCGGCGGCGAGATCGGCGTCCTTGCCGACGTGGCCGCCGTGCACGATCAGGCCTTTCGCGCCCAGCTCGGCCGCGGCGCGGGCATGTGCCATGAGCAGTTTGCGGCTGGGGATACGGATCCGATTGTTGGGTGAGGCGACGTTCACGATGTAGGGCGCGTGGATGTAAACGTCCACCTCGGACTCGCGCAGGGCCGCGGCGTCGTCACGCGGTTTGGGGCTTTTGTAACCCTGCGGGTCGGTCAGGAAGAACTGCACGGCGTCGGCTCCGCGTTCGCGTGCTGCTTCCAGTGGGTCGGCTGGATCGACATGGGCTCCGATACGCATGGGACGAGCCTACGACGCGGGTCTGACGGTTTCTCGTCGCGTCACCACGCCCCGGCGGACCTCGTTAGCTCCAATCGAGGCTTGTTCACAGACTGGGAGATGGTGCATGTCGCGGCAGTTCCGCTATCGGATCACGGCGATCGTGCTCGGCGGGCTGATATTCGGCGCGCCGCTGCTGACGAACGGCACGGCGAGCGCCGAGCAGCTGAGCCCGTCGAGCGAGGGTGGACGGCAGGTGACCTTCTCCGACAACGGGATGCTCAGCCTGTCCTGTCACTCCCGGCCCGACATCGAGCAGATGATGGTGCCGGCCGACAGCACGGTGCGAGTGATCAATCGGACCGGATACAGCGCCCGGCTGCTGCTCGCCGGCGAGACCAAGGGCACCCTGCCGGACGACGCCGCGACCGACGTGGTCTTCCGCCGGGGCACCACGTCGGTGCTGCTCAAGCCGAACTGCGCGCTCGGCGACGACGCGTCGCCGGTGCTGGTCACGGCCGCTCCGTCGGCGCCGGCGCAGATGCCCGACCCGATGCCGGCACCGTCGGGTGGTGGTTCGAGCGCGTCGACGATGGCCGCCGCGACCTCGAACTCGCCGTCGGGTCCCACGTCGGGCTCGGCGCTGCCGGACTCGCCGTCGGCGGCTCGTCCGTCCCGGCTGACGCCGGCCACCAGCCAGGCTGGGGTGCGGGCTCCGGCGGCCATGCGCGGCTCAGCGGTGGCTCAGGTCGCCGCGACCGCGGTGCAGGGCATGCCGCAGGGCGGCAACGCAGGGCGCGTCAAAGTCAAACCATCCACGCGTACGCCGGGAAGCACGGTCCCCGCGTTCGCGGGCATGCCGCCCGGTGACCGGAAGACGCTGATTCCCTCCGTACCGCAGCTGGATCTGGCACCGGCCACGCAGGATGCGACGCCCGCGGCAGCGACCGCGCCACCCGCCGAGATCGCGGCGGCGGAGCCGGTGGCGGCGATGGAGCCGATCCGCGAGACCGGGCCGGTCGGACTGCTGGCGCTGACCGCCGCTGTCTGTGTGATGGGAGTGGGCGCGGCGGCAATTCGGGCTATCGTGTCGCAACGTGCAAATCGGGCGAAAGTGGCGTAAGCTGGTCGTCAACAAGCTCCGCGGGGCGGCCGCGTCCAACCTCATCGGTGTGGTCGTTCCTCCCCAGGTCCCACCCAGCGAAAGCGGAACGGACGCCCCGCGGCTCCCGAATGAAAGAGGACCTCGTCCGCCGACGGGGTCCTCTTTCGTGTTCCCGGCCGGATTTGGGCAGCTCGGGACCGGTAGGTATGCTTGCTCGGTTCGCAGTGTGACCGCCGTGGGCAGATACCCACGGCTTTTCAATGCGATCGACACAAGACCTCCTGCCACGGAGAGACCGTGGCCGCTCAGCCCACAGGAGGTGAGAACGTCTTGCGTCATTACGAACTCATGGTGATCCTCGATCCGTCGCTCGAGGAGCGCACCGTCGCCCCGTCGCTCGACCAGTACCTGAACGTGATCAGGACCGCGGGTGGCTCGGTGGAGAAGCTCGACGTGTGGGGCCGTCGCCGGCTCTCGTTCGAGATCAACAAGAAGGCCGAGGGCATCTACGCCGTCGTCGACCTTCAGGCGACCCCCGAGGCCGTCGCTGAGCTGGACCGTCAGCTGCGGCTCAACGAGTCCATCCTCCGTACCAAGGTCATTCGGCCCGAGACCCGCTGACCGCTCGTTTTTGTCAGGGGGTTCTGAGAACCTCCTACGAACGAGAACAGCGGCGAGGAGTAGATCATGGCAGGAGAAACCGTTATCACGGTCGTCGGTAACCTCACCGACGATCCCGAGCTGCGCTTCACCCCCTCGGGTGCGGCGGTTGCCAAGTTCCGCATCGCGTCCACGCCGCGCACTCTGGACCGGCAGTCGGGCGAGTGGAAAGACGGCGAGCCACTGTTCCTTGCGTGCAACATCTGGCGTGACGCCGCCGAGCACGTCGCCGAGTCGCTGCAGCGTGGCGCTCGGGTGATCGTGCAGGGCCGGCTGCGCCAGCGGTCTTACGAGACCCGCGAGGGAGAGAAGCGCACCGTCTACGAGCTCGAGGTCGACGAGATCGGCCCGTCGCTGCGGTATGCGACGGCGAAGGTGCAGCGGATGAGCCGCTCCGGGGGTGGTGGCGGCGGCTTCGGCGCCTCCAACGGTGGCGGCGGCGGTAACCGGCAGCCCAGCGGTGGCAGCAGCGGTGGCACCGGCGGCGGGGGCAACTTCGACGACCCGTGGGCTACGGCGGCTCCGGCCTCCGGCTCCCGTCCAAGCGGCGGGGGCGGCAACTCCTCGTTCGACGACGAGCCTCCCTTCTAGCCCGTGCGGGCAGCAAAGAGTTCAGGAGTAAGAGCAATGGCTAAGGCTGCGGCGCTTCGCAAGCCGAAGAAGAAGGTGAACCCGCTCGACAAGGACGGGATCACCTACATCGACTACAAGGACACCGCCCTGCTGCGGAAGTTCATCTCTGACCGCGGCAAGATCCGCGCTCGCCGGGTGACCGGGGTGACCTCTCAGCAGCAGCGGCAGATCGCCCGCGCGGTCAAGAACGCCCGCGAGATGGCGCTTCTGCCGTACACGGCGACGGCGCGCTGAGGAGGATCCACGATATGAAGATCATCCTCACTCAGGAGGTGTCGGGTCTCGGCACCCCCGGCGACATCGTCGAGGTCAAGAACGGCTACGGCCGTAACTACCTGCTGCCGCAGGGCTTCGCGATCCAGTGGAGCAAGGGCGCCGAGAAGCAGGTTTCGGTCATCAAGCGGGCTCGCGATGCCCGCGAGATCCGCGACCTGGGTCAGGCCAACGAGGTCAAGGCACAGCTGTCCAGCCTCAAGGTCACGCTGTCCGCGCGTTCCGGCAACGGCGGGCGCCTGTTCGGCTCGATCACCCCGGCCGAGATCGTCGACGCGGTCAAGGCCGCCGGCGGTCCGGTGCTCGACCGGCGTCGTCTCGAGATGCCGGGTCACATCAAGACCACGGGCGCGTACAACGTCCAGGTCAAGCTGCACCCCGAGGTGACCGCGACCTTCCCGGTCAACGTGGTGGCCGCCAAGTAATACGGCGTTCTACGCGTCGACGGCGCGCTGGGCTTCCGCCCGGCGCGCCGTTTGCGTTCCAGCCCCGCGTTCCAGCCCTGCGCACCTAGCTCAGGCTGTTGCCGGTGATCGCGGAACTGAGCACTGTGGCCAGTCCGCCGCCGACGACCGCGGCGGCCAGGCCGACGCTGATCGCCTTCCAGTTGCTGCTGAACTTTCGCAGGCCCAGGGCGACGAGGACGCTCAGCACGAGCGAGATGAGGAACTGCGGCGCCGCCTTGGCCAGCGTGCCGAGGGCGTGCGACTGCGAGCCGGTGTCGATCACCAGCATGTAGACGACGAACAGGACGATGGGCACGCCGTACCAGATCACCGTGTAGCCGATCGCGGCGAGAGTTCCCCCGGAGTCCTGATCACCCTCCTCGTCGTCCGGATCGAGCAGGTCGCTCCTCCGGCTCATGGGGAAGCCGCCGGTGACGGGGCGGCGCTCATAAGAGCCGGTCAAACTCTGCTGGATCCCGTTGCCCGAACGCTGCGGGCGCACCATCGGATCGCGCTGCTCGCGAGGGACCGGCGAGATCAGCGACGTCGAGGTCATCGATAAGTTCGAGGATCGCGGGACCGCTGCGGCCCCGCCCGACCGAAAGGGCACGTAGTCCGAGGTGCCGTAGCGCCGGGACTCGCCGTCGCCGAGATCGTCACCGTCCGACAGATCCTGCCGCCAGTCGCCGCCAACGGCCTCTCGGCCGCCGCCCTCGCGGTAGGCGGCCGAGCCGTGACCGTTCTCCGCGGGCTCGGCGAACTCGAGCCGCCAATCGCCCGGGTCGGGGCGTTGCCGCGGATCGGCGGGCGCACCGCCGCGCGACCACGGCGGGGTCTCGGCGGCCGCACCCAGCGCGCGGCTCGGCCAGGCCTGGCCGGCGTCGGGCGTGCGACGCCAGGAGTCGGGGCCCATCGGTTCGTCGTCGTAGTCGGCGCGACGGCGGCCACCGCCGATCGACGGCTCGTCATCGTCGTCGTGACGAACGCCGGCCCGATAGTCGGCGGGACCACCGTAGGGGGTACCGCTCCGCGGCGCGCTGCCCGGCCCGTCACCGTAGGGCGTGCCCCCGCGTGGGGCGCCGCCCGGGCCGTCACCGAAAGGCGGGCCGCCATAGGGGGTTCCGTTGCGCGGGGGACTGTCGCCGTAGGTCGTGCCACCGCGCCGGCCGCCGGGACCGTCGCCATAGGGCGGACCGCTGCGTGGCGCGTTGCCCGGTTCGTCGTCGTACATGCTGCCGTTGCGGTAGGCGGCCGGGTCGTCGGCGCCGGAGCGGCCGCTCGGGAGCGCGCGGCGGCTGCCGTAGCTGGGACCCCCCGGGCCACCGCCGTAAGCAGGACCGCTGCCCGCGGCGCTGCCGTAGGTCGAACCACTGCCGCCGTATGCCGGGCCGGAAGACCTGCCGAAGCCGTCGGCTCCCGGGCCGCCGCCGTAGGAAGGGCCGCTGGTGGGGGCCGCTCCGAACCCGGTGTCGTCGGGTCGGGCGCGGCCGCTGGGAAGCTCGCGGCGTGGGCTGCCGTACGTGCCGCCGTAGGACGGGCCGCTCGCCGGAGCCGCTCCGAACCCGGTGTCGTCGGGTCGGGCGCGGCCGCTCGGGAGCTCGCGGCGCGGGGTGCCGTAGGGCGTGCCGCTGCGTGGGGTGCTCGTCGGGCCCGCGTCCGGGTAGCCGGGGGTGTCGTCGGGCCGGGGACCGAAGGGGGTCGCGCTGCGTTGGGCGCTCGACGGCATGCCGCTGCGGGGCGCGGCGGGCATGGCGCTGCGCGGTGAGGCCGGCATGCCACTGCGGGGCGCGGCCGGCATGGCGCTGCGCGGGGAGCTGGATGGGCCGGCGTCGCCGCGCCAGTCATCGGCCGGGGGCTCCGGTTTGGCGGGGCCGGCCGGGAGCTCGCGGCGTGCGGGCACGGCGTGGTTCATCGAGTCGCGGCGGGCGGCCTCTTCGCGCCAGGCCAGCACGCGCGGGTCGTCGTCGGAGCGGCTCCACTGACCGGTGTCGGGGTCGCGCACCCAGCTGCTGGTGTCGGGCTCGGCCGACCACGAGCCGGTGTGCTCACGCCAGTCGTCGTGAACCTCGTTGTAGCGCGCCTTGCCGCCACGGCCGGCCGGCGCCGGCGGCTCCTCGGCCCGGGAACGGCGGCCGCCAGGCCCACTCCGTGCGGCAGCCTCGTCGGCGAACGGCTCGGCGGCGTCGCGGCCGCGGCGTCGACCGCCGCCGGGGGGCGGCTGATCGGTCGGATAGGCCGGCGCCGCACCGCGCCCATAGCTGCTGGTCGGGGCGGCTGCAGGTGGCTCGGCGAAACCTGCACCGCGCCCATAGCTGCTGGTCGGTGCCGCTGCCGGCGGCTCGGCCAGGCCCGCTCCGCGTCCGTAGCTGCTGGTTGGGGCGGCGGAAGGCGGCTCGGCCAAGCCAGCGCCGCGTCCGTAGCTGCTGGTCGGGCCGGCTGCGGGCGGCTCCGCCAAGCCCGCACCACGGCCATAGCTGCTAGTGGGGGCGGAGGGCGGCTCGGCCAGGCCCGCGCTTCGGCCGAAGCCGGGTGCGGAGGCGGCGGGCGGCTCCGGTGGGTAGCCGGCTGCGCCGCGGCCGTAGCTGCTGGTGGGTGCGGCGGAGGGCGGCTCGGGGAAACCGGCGCCACGCCCGAAGCCGCCGGCCGGGGAAGCCGAGCGCGGTTCGGCGGAACCCGCGCCGCGCCCGAAGGCGCCGGGTGGGGTAGCCGAAGGCGGCTCCGCGAGGCCCGCACCACGTCCGTAGCTGCTGGTCGGGGAGGCCGAGGGTGGTTCGGCCAGGCCCGCGCCGCGGCCGAAGTTGCCGTTGGGGGCGGGCGGTGGCTCGGTGGCGTAGCCGGACGCCGCGCCGCGACCGTAGCTGCTGGTCGGCGACGCGGAAGGGGGCTCGGCGAAACCCGCACCGCGGCGGCCGAAGCCGCCGGCGGGGGTGTCGGCCGGGCCGCTGCCGAAGCCGGGGTTGGACGGCGCATCGCTCGCTCCACGACCGGCCCTGCCCCCAGCGCGTCCAAAACCCGTGGTCGGGGCGGCGGCCGGTGGCTCGGCCGGGTAGCCCGTCGCCGCGCCGCGGCCGAAGCCGGGCGTATCGGGCGTGTAACCGCGCGGGGTCTCGACCGGTGGGGCGTCGTCGGCGTAACGGCCTCGGCGCGGGCCGGGCGCGGGCTCGGCCGCGTGGCTGCCGCCGGGGCGGGTGTCGTAGCTCAGCGGCATCGGAGCCGACGCGGCGCCGGCCGAGCGGGCGGCCTGATCGGCGGCGGGGTCGGTGTGGCGGCTGCGGCGGGTCGGCTCGCCGTAGGGACTCGCGCCGCGGGCGGAGTCGTCGTAGGCGCCGGACGGAAGAGCCCGGCGGCCCGCGGAGCCGTCGTCGTAGCGCCGCGCCGCCGGGTCGGCCCCGGCCCAGGTGGGCGTCGTCGGAGTGGCCGGATCGGGGTACAGCTGGATGTTGCCCGTGTCGGCGTGACCGGCCCAGTGATCAGAATCCGAGCGCGCGGCCCACCCCGTACCCCCGGAAGGTCTTGGAGCGTCACCCTCGGGAGCCCGGCGGCGGCCGACGGGCGGTGACCCACCACCCAGCTCGGCATCGCGGCGCCAGGCGGCGCGATCGTCCTCGCGAACGAGGTGACGGCCGTCGTCGCGCGGTGTCTGCCAACTCGGCGTCTCGGCCGGATCGTCCATGCGCAGCCAACTGGACATGGACTCGGAGTCTTTGGTGGAGCCGGCGGCATCGTTCCAGGTCGCGGTGCCCTCGATGGCGTCGCGCTGCCAGGACGGGCGACTCGTGGAATCCCGGGGCGGCTCGGTGGCGGACTTGCCGTCGACCAGCTGCTGCCAGGACGGGGAACTCTCGGCCGGCGGGCGCTGCGACGGCTGCTGCCAGCTCGGGGTGGCCTGCTGCTGCTCCCAGGGCTGCGCCGGCCCGGTGAACTGCTGCCATGCGGGACGGCCCTCGTCGGCCGGCTGGTCGGCCGACCACGGGGTGCTGGAGATCGCCGGTTGGGTGGAGGGGGTCTCGGCGGGCGGGTCGTACGAGCTCGCGCCGCCGCTCTGCCAGGCCTCGGTGGTGGAGCGCCAGCCGTGCGTGCCGGTGGTGGAGCGCCACTCGGTGGTCTGCCGCCAGCGCGCGCCCGTGGCCCGCCACTCCGCCGTCTCGGTGCGCCAGCCGACGCCGTCGGCCGGGAACGCGGTGCGGCCCGTCGACGCCACCTCTGACCAGCGGTTGGCCGGCTCGACCGCCTGAGAATCGGACTCGGGCTGCTGGGCCCACGCGTCCGCGCGGCGCTGCCAGGCGAGAGCCTCGGGGCTGGGCTGCATGCTGCCGGTGTCGGTCAGCGACTCCCATTTCTGCTCAGGCTCGGCGAAATCCGTATGCTCCGGACTCTCGGAGGGCCACGGCTGCGCCGCGCGACGATCGCGCGGCATGCGGCTGCCGTAGTCCCATTCCCGTTGGTCCACCCAGAAAGCGTGACGTGCAAGAGACCGAACCGCAACGCCTCCGGGCGATGGCTTGCTCACGCGCGGCTTCTTTTTCTCCCTCCACAGCTGTTGACGACGTTATTCCTGCTGGACAAGGCACACGTGATGGCATGCCGAGAAGTTGTGCACAGCCTTTGCACAGGGCTGCCCACAGGCTGGGGCGGGATGTCCACAGGTTGTCCAGAGGCTCGTCCACCGGCGCAGTTGGGCAGGTGACGGCCCGGTTCGTAGAGTGATGCAACCTCGCGGAAGTTCTTGATCGAGTTAATTTTCGTGATCAAGGCGAGGGTTCAGCCAAAAGTGTCATACCCGGGCTGTTGGATCACGAGCAACAGGCACGGCGAGCGGAGGGGGTCCGGGTGTCGATCACTGACGACGCACGGCCGGAGTCGCGGCCACCAGCCCAGGCATCGCCCGGGGGGCCGCCACGAGGCGACGGACCGTCGGGCGGGGGTTACGACAAGTCACCGCCGCAAGATGTGGCGGCCGAGCAGGGCGTGCTCGGCGGCATGCTGCTTTCCAAGGACGCGATCGCCGACGTCGTCGAGATCCTCAAGGTGCACGACTTCTATCGGCCGGTGCACGCCACGATCTTCGACGTCATCCTCGACCTGTACGGGCGGGGTGAGCCCGCCGACGCGCTGACCGTGGCCGCGGCCCTGTCCGACAGCGGTGACCTGCAGCGCATCGGCGGCGTGCCGTACCTTCACACGCTGATCGAGAGCGTGCCCACCGCGGCCAACGCCTCTTATTACGCGCGCATCGTCTCCGAGCGGGCGATCCTGCGCCGCCTCGTCGAGGCCGGGACGAAGATCGTGCAGCTGGGCTACGGCACCGGCGGCAACGGCGGCCGCGACGTCGACGACATCGTCGACCTGGCCCAGCAGGCCATCTACGACGTCACGGAAAAGAGGGTGAGCGAGGACTTCGCCGCCCTCGGCGACATGCTGCAGCCCACGCTCGACGAGATCGAGGCGGTCGGCGCGCAGGGTGGCGTGATGTCCGGCGTGCCGACCGGTTTCTCCGATCTGGACCGTCTGCTCAACGGCCTGCACCCCGGCCAGCTGATCATCGTGGCCGGCCGCCCCGGTCTCGGTAAGTCGACGGTCAGCATGGACTTCGCCCGTAATGCCGCAATCCGCAGCAACTGCGCCAGCGCCATCTTCTCGCTCGAAATGAGCAAGATCGAGATGGTGATGCGGCTTTTGTCCGCCGAGGCCCGTGTCCCGCTCCACGTGCTGCGCTCCGGCCAGCTCACCGACGACGACTGGAGCAAGCTGGCCCGCCGCATGGGCGAGATCAGCGAGGCCCCGATCTTCGTCGACGACACCCCGAGCATGAACCTCATGGAGATCCGGGCGAAGGCCCGCCGCCTCAAACAGCGGCACGACCTCAAGCTCCTGGTGGTCGACTACCTCCAGCTGATGACCTCGCCGAAACGCACCGAGAGCCGCCAGCAGGAGGTCGCCGACCTGTCCCGAGGCCTGAAACTCCTGGCCAAGGAGATCGAGTGCCCGGTGATCGCGGTCTCCCAGCTGAACCGTGGCCCGGAGCAACGAACCGACAAGCGCCCCCAACTGTCCGATCTGCGCGAGTCTGGCTCGATCGAGCAGGATGCGGACGTTGTCATCCTTCTTCACCGTGATGACTACTACGACAAGGAGTCACCGCGGGCGGGTGAGGCCGACTTCATCGTCGCCAAGCACCGAAACGGCCCTACCGACACCGTGACGGTGGCCGCCCAGCTGCATCTGTCCCGCTTTGTCGACATGGCGATCGTCTAACCAGGACCGTCGCTGGTGCTCCATTGGCCGGGGCCGTGGTAGGGCAATGGCGCCGGGCGGGCGTGGGCATCCACCACCAAGGCGTCCATCGAGATGACGTTGGAGGGGGAGGGAGCGCCGCGGTGGGTGTAGAGCGGTGCGTTCTCGCTGATGCGGGCTATCTGCGGGTCCAGGAAGAGGATGGTGCCGTCGTGGTTGATCGCCGCCCAGGCGTGGCAGCCGCCGCCTTCCAGGTCGGTGAGGATGAAGGCAAACGCGCCGTGGCCGGTGTTGTGCATGTGGTTGGCCAGGTTTTGCATGGCGGCGTCCACCGCGGGCTTCGCGGTCGCCGGGTCGGCGGCGCCCAGGAACGGGCAGAGGTTCTGGAAGGTGGAGCCGGTTGCCTCCGCCACGCGTTGCAGGCCGTGCCATTCGCCGCCGGTCGGGCGATTCGGGTCGCCGTGGGCGTAGGCGTCGAAGGTTCTCGGGGCGGCGACGCGGGGACGGCCGTGCAGATAGGTGTCGAAGAGCGCCAGAACCCCGTCGATGCAGTTCAAGCCTCGGGCGGGGTCGGCTCCGGGGCCGCCGTCGTTCGCCAGGCCGAACCATTGGCCCTTTCGAGGGTCGGGCAGGCGTGACGCGCGGCCGTCGCCGGCTTTCGGCACGGCATCTTCCAAAGTCTTCTGCTGTACGGCCAGGGGAGCGCGCAGGCCGCCGTAGGTGTCATAGCGCCGGGTCTGCGAGACGGGCGGCGGGCCGTCGGCACCGGTCAGGGCGGAATGGTCGTCACTGAGCACCCCGCCGGCCGCGAGCTCGGCGATGTGGGGCGCCGCGACTGCGCTCGCCGTGGGCGTGCTCGCGGTGGGCGTGCTCGCGGTGGGCGTGCTCACGCGGGGCGTGCTCACGCGGGGCGTGGCCGGCGGCAGGCCGTCGAGCCGTGCCGCCTCGGTGTCGATCTCGCCCAGCAGCACGCGGAGGTCGTTTACTCGCTTCCGTAGCTCCTCGCCGCGGAGTGTCGAGCCGCCGAGGAACTCGCGGTCGGCCAGTCGGGCCAGGTCGCGAATTTTTATCCGAGTGCCCTCGGCAATGGTCGTCAAAAAGCCGATATATTCCTCGCGCCGATTTTCGTCGTAGGACGAGGCGCCATCAGCGACATATCCGAAATGTGCGGACGAGAGCGGCGATGCGGTGGCATCGGCGGAACTCGACGGCGGCGAGGAGCCAAGCGCCGGAATGGCGGGAAATGGCGTCGATGCGGCATCCGAATAATGCGAGGACCCACCGTCGTGCAACGGTGCCTCGCCGGAGCGGGGAAATGGCACTATCGGCCGGGCGGGCGCTGAGATCCGGACGGTCCGCGCCCCCGGATCCGCGGAGGAAGAAACTCCGTCCCGATTGGACCGGGCCACCCGCTCCAACTCGGTCCGAGAAATCCGCCGCGTGGCACCGTCACCGACTTCCCGAGGAGCGGCCGGTGTCATCCCATAGGACCGCCGCAGCACTCCCTCGGCGTTTATCCTCGCGCTCGGCCGGGCGGAGGCGGGCTGACCAGGCCGATCGCCCGACGTGGGACCGGCCGGCGAGCCCGCGAGATGCCGCGCGTCCGGCGGGCCGATCGTGTCCTCCGCGGGGCGTGCCGAGACGATTTGGGCCGGGCTGCGGGGAGCTGTCAGATTCGCGACAGTTGGGGCGACAGAATCCGCTGGATGGGATTGGGCGACCGTTGTCCGGCCCTCGGCCGCCTCAGGGCCACCGGGAGATCCCGAGGCCGGAGGGAACAAACGCCGCGTTACGGTCTCGTCCGACGTCGACGACGGGACGGGTGCTCCCGGCGTACGGCCGGAAATGCTGGCGCCGCCTCTCATCTCCGCGACCAAACGCTGGAGGATCTGCCGGATGGTGAGCCTGGTGGCCGCGATCAGGCCGCCCGCGGCCGGCGACGCGGCGCCCAGTGTGAGCGCCGCCGAGATCGTCATGCCGACCAGCTCGGTGAGGAACAGGCCGATCTCGATCCAGGCCTCGAGCTTGGCGGCCTCGAGCGACCGTCCGCACTCCTCAACCAGTGCTCCGACATCGGCGGCGATCTCCACGAGCGCGTCGAGCGACGGGGACGGGTCGCCGGCCAACCCGCGTCTGGCGTCCCCGTCATAGGCGACCATGATCTCCGCGGCGGCGGCGATGGCCTCGTCGTGCGGGTCGGCGAGCGTCCGGGCCAGGGCGAACCAGCGGTCGGCGACATCCCAGGTGGCGGACTCGTTGCCGGCCGGCCAGTCGAGCTCGACCACCGACTCGAGCGCCTCGTAGGCCCAGCCGGGCACGTCGAAGGGGCAGTGGTCGAGCGGGTGCGGGATCGGGCTGGGCAGGAGCGTCACGGCATCTCCTGCGTGACGCGGCGGGCTGTGGCGGCGCCGACCTCGGCGCCAGCGTCGGCGTCCTGACTGTCGCGAATGGAACGTGCGGCGGAGTCGCCGAGGCCCTCCACATATCGCGCCAACTGGGCCCAGGCCGACAAAACGTGTGCTTCCATCGGGCGGTAGCGGCTCTCGAAGGCACGCCCGGCCTCGTCGTCGCCCCACGGCCGAGCGGCGGACGCGGCGGCCAAGGCGGACCCAGCACCGTCACGTTGCGCGATCAGGGAGCGCCCGGCATCCCCGAGTCGCCTAGCCGCCGGTAGAGCGTCGAGTCGCAGCTCATCCCCGGTCATAGCGGCCCAGTAGCGCGCTGAAATCGTTGTCGCGCAGGTAACGCAGCGTGCCGGAATCGGCCGGGAGGTAGCCGACCATCAGCTCCTCGATCCGGCCCGCGGTCTGGGCCGCCGCCTCCTGCACCGTCGCGACGATCGTGCGGGCCAGACGGTCGCCGTCAGCATCCCGAAATATCCGCTGATCGAGGCTCAAATCGACCAATTGGCCACGTGGACCGACCGTCGCCCGCACCAGGCCGTCGTCGGATTCGCAGCTGACCCGGACCGCCGCCAGGCGTTGCTGCAGATCGTCCAGATCGGACCTAAGTCGGGCATACTGCCCGTAGACCTCCGCCAATCGGTCCCGTAATCCCTGGTTGGCATCGCGGTCCGCTGTTTCCGCCACGGTCGCCACTCCTGTTCGCCGCCATCGAACATCGTGACAATACCGGCCTTGGACACGTTGCGTGGTCCGGTAACTTCATTCCGCACAAGGAGGGGAAATCCACGATGATCACGCGGGCCGACGCCGAGGCGATCGCCGCACGCTGGGCGTGTGGCGAGACCGAGCAGCGGGGGTACGCGTGTGAGCCCGCGCTCGCCGAGTTCGACCTCGGCTGGGTGATCTGGACACGGCCGCCACCCGGCGTGCTCCCCCTCCCCGGCGACGGCGCCCGGACGGTGATCGACCGGGAGACCGGCACACTTTCGACCTGGCCCGCGATCCCGCACGACGAGATCGCCTCGCTTTACTCCGCGCGTCGTCCGCGTCCGTCCTCGACGGTCGATCCCCGGGTGGCGCTGCACCGGGCCGTGCGGCGCCGGCCGAGCCCCACCACGGCGGCCGAGGTGATCGCCGACGGCCGGATCTTCCGCGCGCAGGGCGCCAAGGGCGATCAGCAGGTCAACCATCATCCGCAGGTGGCGTCCCGGCTTGCCGCGCTGCCGCCGGCCGCGCGGGTCCGCGGCGCCGAGCGCCACGCCGAGATCATCGCCGTCTCCGACGCGCTGCACGAGACCGGCGAGGTGGGTGGTGGGTTCCATTCATTTCTCGTACGCGACCAGACCGATCCCGAAGCAGGTGCGCCGTCCCGTCCGTGCGAGACCTGCCTGACCGTACTCGTGGATCTCGGCCTGCTGCCGAGTGGCGAGTTGGCGTACGCGTCCGAGTGGCGATTCGGCTCTTCCCAGGTGGCGGGCCGTTTCCCACCCGAGGTGGGCCGAGTGCTGGCCGGTGGCGGCTGGCTCGGGGTCGAGCTGCCCTCCCCGCCGGTGCTGGCGGAGGCGGAGCGGCTGATGGGCTCGACGGCGTTCCCGGCGGCTCGGCGCGCGCTGGCCGAGTTCGGCGGGGTGCGCTGCGGCCGGCGAGGTCCGGGCCGGCGGCGAGCGATCCGGCTGCTGACGTTCGATCCGTTGCCGGGTGCGCGGTCGGCGGCGGCGCTGGCCGAGTTTGCCGAGGTCGTGGGGGCGCCGGTCTTTCCGATCGGCGTCGAGGGCGGGGACGCGCTGGTGGTTGTCGACGAGCGGTCCCGGGTCTTCGTGCTCGATCAGGCCGGTGACTGGTTCGTGGGGGATTCCCTCGATGACGCCGTGATCGGGCTGCTGACCGGGGATGGGCCGGCCGCCCGTCTTCGCGACGACGGCTCCTGGTCGTAGGCGCGGCGCGAGGCCGCCCCGTGCGTCACGCGCGAAGCTGTCGTGCGTGACGCGCGAGGCCACTCAACGCGTCAGTCGAAGAGGTCGTGCAGGAAGCTCTTGTGCCGCTTGCGGTAGTGGCCGTGGTGGCCGGCGGCACCGTGCTGGCGGTAGTGCCCGTGATGGCCGTAGTGGCCGTGGTGGCCGTAGGCGGCGGGCGCCGGGTAACCGTGGGCGGCCGGAGCGCCGTAGGCCGGGGGTGGCGGGGCCGCATAGCCGCCGTGCGAGGGAGCCGCGTAACCGCCGTGCGGTGCCGCGGGCGGGGGCGGCGGTGGGGTGTAGGCGCCGGGCTGCGGTGCGGCGGGGGCCGATGCGGGGCGCCCGGGGGCCTGCCGACTGTTCCAGGTCGACTCGGCCTCGAAAAGTTTCTCCAGCTCACCGCGGTCGAGGAAGATGCCGCGGCACTCGGTGCACTGATCCACCGTTACGCCGCTGCGCTCGTACACTCGCATCTCGCCGTGACACTTCGGACAGGTCATCTGCATCTCACAGACGGTACAAGGCGTTGTCACGCTTCCGGGCCTTGTCAGGCTGTGTGCTTGCTGAATGCTCGATGGGAAATGTCGGACGTCAGCGCGGGAGCCCAGATCAGGAAGGCGATCGGGTAGAGCAGGTAGCCGAAGCGGGTCGTGGGCAGCAGCAGGATCGCGGCGAGCATGCCCCAGCCGCAGATAAGCGCCGCGGTGGTCGCCGTCCGCGGCGGGCGGCGTACCAGCCGTACTCCGATCACGACGGCGACCGCCGCGAGCAGCGCCATCGTGATGAAGTGGCCGTCGGGCAGGTGATGTGCGATCAGGTAACCGGGGAACGGCGACTGCGCCGGGCTGGTGACCAGGCCGTGGCCGAGCGGGAAGCGGAGCACGTTCTCGACGAAGGCGCCGGCGTCGACCAGGAACGGCGGGATCAGCACCAGGATCGGCAGGCCCAGCGCGCCGGGCAGGAACGACCGCCACTTGCCGCTGGCGATGGCGAACGCCGCGAGGACGACGAGCACGGGGAACGCGAAGAGCTTGCCGGCCGCGGCCGCGCCGATGGCGACTCCCGCCCATCCCCAGCGGCCGGTTGCCGCGAGGGCCAGGGCGAGCAGGCAGAGCGCGAGCACCGGGAGGTCGTCGCCGCCGGTGGCCAGCGTGAGTGCGCAGATCGGCAGCACCGCCACGGCCTGGATGGCCCGCACGACGAGCGGACTCGTACCGGCGCCGGGCGAGCCTTTTTGCAGCAGGCGGACCGCGATGATCAGCGCGGCCACCGTCACCGCGGCGAACCACACCCGCGCGTCGGTCCACCAGAAGTCGCCGAAAGCGGCCCGGGGCAGCCCGAACACGGCCATCCCGGGCTGGTAGGGGCTGTAGCCCATGAGCCGGTCGTCGAGCGGCAGGGCGGCGATCGCGTCCCGGCTCAGGTAGGGCGTCCCGTGGTGCAGCAGCCGGTCGCCCATGTTCTCGACGACCAGCACCTCCTCCTGCGCGCGGTCGGTGCGGCCGCCGGCGCGCTGTACCGCCTCGACCACCAGCGGCAGCAGGGCGGCAAATGCGCCGGTGGTCCAGGCCAGCGCGGCCCGCCCGGCCGTTGAGCGGGTTACCAGCTGGACGACGACAACCAGCGTGGCGGCCGCGTAGGCCCACACCGCGATCGCGCCCCACGCGCGGTGTGGCAGCAGCGTCGACGTCAGAGCCGTGACGAGCGCGAAGGCGGCGGAGATCGCGTACAGGATGAGGTCGGCCGTCAGGCCGTCGCCCGCCCGATCGATGCGCTGAAGCAGGCGGCCGGCGCGGTTCGTCACGCCGGCAAGTGTGGCAGAGCAGGTCAGCCCGCCCACGAGACCGGCTCAGCCCGCCCACGACATCGGGCGTGGGCTCGCCCGAGAGGCCCGGCCGAGGCGACCATCGGGCCAGCGTGGGAGCGCGCGAGCAGGTCAGGGAGGACCGCGGCGCGCCCGGCCGAGGCGACCGTCAGGCCGACGCAGAAGGCGCGCGAGCAGGTCAGCGGCGCGAGCCGGGCGTTCGCGTCAGGCCGGCTGGTGGGGCAGGGCGGAGCGGGCGCCGCCGGAGGGGCGCCGGCGCGGCAGGCGCACCACGGCGCCACCGTCGTGAAGGGGCACGGCCAGAGAGCCGGGGCGGCCGCCGGAGCCGCGCTGCAATGCGCCGAGCAGGCGGGCCGCCGCCATCGGGCGGGCGAACAGGTGGCCCTGGCCGGCGACGCAGCCCAGCTCCCACAGCGCGTGCCGCTGCGGTTCGCTCTCGACGCCCTCGGCGACCACGGTGAGGTGCAGGCTGCGGGCCAGGTCGACGGTCGAGCGGATCACCGCGGCCGCCTCGGAGGACGTCTCCACGGCGGTGACGAAGTCGCGGTCGATCTTCAGCTGGTTGACCGGGATGTGCGACAGCACCGAGAGCGGGGAGACGCCGGTGCCGAAGTCGTCGAGGGCCAGGCCGACGCCCGCCTCGCGCAGCTCGGCCAGGGCCCGGCCGACGGTGTCGAGCTGGCTGATCGTCAGGGTTTCGGCGAGTTCCAGTACGAGCCGGTCGGCCGGCACGTTGTGGTGCGACAGCTGGGCGAGCACGGTCGCCGGGAAGCGCTGGTCGAGCAGGCTGCGCGGCGAGACGTTGACCGCGACGGGCAGGTCGTAGCCGGCCTCGCGCCACACGCAGAAGGCGGCCAGAGCCTGGTCGAGCACCGCGTCGGCGAAGGCGGGCAGCTGGCCGGAGCGCTCCACCGTCTCGAGGAACTGCATGGGCGTGAGGTACCCGTGCTCGGGGTGCTGCCAGCGGGCCAGCGCCTCGGCGGAGATGATCTCGCCGCTGCCCAGGTCGACGATCGGCTGGAAGTCGACGACGAACTCCTGCTTGGCGACCGCGCGCTGCAGCTCGCCGCCGAGCATCAGCCGGCCGACGTCCGCCGTGTCCTGCGAGTGCGCGTACGTCGCGGTCGGCTGGCCGGCACGCTTCGCCTGGTACATCGCCACGTCGGCGCGCCGCATCAGCTCGTTGATGCCGCCGCTGCCGGGGGCCAGGGCGATGCCGCCGGCCGCCTCGACGGTGATCTGCATACCCTCGACCTCGAGCGTCGCCTCGAGCGCGCTGAGCATCTGCTCGGCCCGGTGCGTGGCCAGGGCCGGGGTGACCAGGTTGACCAGCAGCACCGCGAACTCGTCGCCACCGAGCCGGGCCACCAGGTCGCCGGGAGCCGCCGCGTCGTCGAGCCGCCGGGCCACCTCGCGCAGCACCGCGTCGCCGGCGCCGTGGCCGAGCGTGTCGTTGACCTCTTTGAAGTGGTTGAGGTCGATGAGCAGCAGCGCGACGACGCCGTCGTCGGTGCGGCCGCCGAAGTACTCCTCGGCCCGCTCGTACAGCTCGCGGCGGTTGGCCAGCCCGGTCAGCGGGTCGTGCGCGGCGTCGAAAGCATTCTGCTCGTTGAGCCGCTGCAGCTCGGCATAGGCCGCCGCGTTCCGGATCGCCGTGCACAGTGCCGACGCGAAAGTCTTGAGCTTGTACCGCTCGAACTCGGTCAGCCGGATCTTGCCGTGGAAATCGAGCACCAGCGCACCGGCCCGATAGCTGCGGTCGCGCGTCTCGAGGTCGGTGGTGATAGAGGAGTCGCCGCCGAACTTCCGCGGCCCGGGCCCGTCGTAGGTCACCCCATCGGCGTCGGCGCGAATCACCCGGTTGACACCGCTGCCGGTCAGGTCGATCTCGACCACGTCGGCGGAGAACAGCCTGGTGCCCTGGCCCGCGGCGACATAGAGCACCTGGTTGAGGTCGACCGAGCTGAGCTCGTCGGTGGTGTCGGCGAGCTGGCGCCACGCCTCACGCTCCTGCTTGGTGCGCAGACGGCGCGACTCCCACAGGTGCAGGCAGGCGACCACCATCGGCACGAAGGCGAGCAGTAGCAGGCTGGCGCCGCTGACCAGCACCTCGATGACGTAGATGGCGGTCACGAGGCGGGCAAGGTGGCTGAACGCGCGCGTGGTGAGGCCTTGCCGGAAGGACTTGCTGATCGTCGACTGTGAGGCGACCGCGATGACCGGGTGGAACACAAGCTCATCAACGATCCAGAAGACCAGATAGGCCGCGATGATCGCGCCGACCGTCGCCCGCGGCTCGGTGGCGTTCGGCGTGACGCCGAGCAACGCGAAGGTCGCACCGGAGGCGCTGACGACGAGCACCTCTTTACCGACCGCGAAAAGCCCCTTGTTCCACGAGTACGCGCGGTTGAGCAGGCGAATCGTCGTGAGGCCTGCAGCCACGCAGAGCACGACCCAGGGAATCGGAATCAGCACCAGGCCCACCATGATGGGCACCTCGGTCCAGCTGGACCCGCTGCGGCTGGAGTGGATCCGGACGTCGATCTTCACGCGGTAGGCGACCGCGACGACCAGGAAGATCGTGGCCAGAAGGATCGGATTGGGCATCGCGGCGTGAGTGACCGTCGCGTGCCAGATGTCGAGCCCGAGCGCGCCGAGCGCCAGAACGACGACGAGACCGACGAGCAGCTTGAGCTGCCGATCGGTCGCGTCGTCGTTGGAGCTTCGGTTTCGCACGGTAGTTGTCCTGTCGCCGAGCGCAACGGTTGGTCCCGGGCTCAAGCGTATTCGTGTGCGCTACGTGCGCACCACCGTCTCAATCCCAAGTAAGCGAACGCATTGCCTTGATCTCCTCGCGTTGGGCGGACCCCCAAGGCGGTGCCCCAGGTGGATCTTCAGTTCGTCGCGACACGGAGAACGCTAGGACCGATGCATCCTGATGGGAACCGATTTGTGTCGGTATGCGCAGAAAGCGAGAATCGGGGAACCGGTCATTACACACGGTCCCTATTCGAAAGCGCAGAGTCATTTACATTGGCGTTATGGCCGCAGTGTCCGAATAGCTTAGAGTGCAGTTTTCATAACGCTATGGATTGACAACTTGCCCCAGTTATCCGTAGCGTCGGAAAACTCTCTGAGCAGCGCTTAGATCATGAACATTTGTAGTACACGAATTGTGGTGCCGTGCGCTGCGACGGAGCTAACTCCGTGCTCCGGTGAGGCTTCTATAAACTCCCGGTATGCCCGACGAATCCCTGCTCACTCACGTTGATCACACGGGCGCGGCACGCATGGTCGACGTTTCATCGAAGGCGATCACCGTTCGCCGCGCGACCGCCGCCGGCCGGGTGGTCACCACGCCCGAAGTGATCGCTCTCCTACGTGGAGAAGGCCTGCCCAAGGGCGATGCGATGGCCGTCGCGAGGCTCGCGGGGATCATGGGCGCCAAGCGGACTCCCGACCTCATTCCCCTCTGTCATCCGATCGGCCTGCACGGCGTGGAGCTCGCCCTCGACCTCACCGACACCACGGTCGAAATCACGGCCGTCACCAAGACCGCCGACCGCACGGGCGTCGAGATGGAGGCGCTGACAGCGGTCGCGACCTGCGGACTTGCCATGATCGACATGATCAAGGCAGTGGATCCGGCGGCGAGCATCGAGGCCGTCCGGGTCTTGCGCAAAGAGGGTGGCAAAACCGGCGATTGGGTACGCCCGGAGGACCGTCCATGAGGGCCCGAGTGATCGTTGCCAGCAACCGCGCCGCCGCCGGCGTCTACGCCGATACCAGCGGTCCGCGCCTGGTCAGCGGCCTGCGCGAGCTCGGCTGCGAGGTCGGCGAGCCGGTGGTGGTGCCCGACGGCGACCCGGTCGCCGAGGCGCTGCGCGAGGCGGTCGCCGACGGCGTCGACGTGGTGCTGACCAGCGGCGGGACGGGTGTCACCCCGACCGACCGCACCCCCGAGGCCACCCGCGGCCTGCTCGACTTCGAAATACCGGGCATAGCCGAGGCCATCAGGGCATACAGCCGCGACAAGGTGCCCGCGGCGGCCCTCTCGAGGGGCCTGGCCGGGGTCGCCGGACGCACGCTGATCGTGAACCTGCCCGGCTCCACGGGCGGTGCCAAGGATGGCCTCGCGGTCCTCGCGCCCCTGCTCAGCCACGTTGTCGACCAGATCAACGGCGGCGATCATGCCCAAAAGGCCTAGCCTCGGAGGCATGCGCAGAGAGTTCTAGACGCAATGTGCAAAACTCGACAACGGTGATCTTCCACATAGTGGGACGATGCCCAGCCGGGCGCCTAGGGGCTGCGGTGGATAGGCTTCGACGGTGAGTGTTGACGCGACTCCGGTCGACTGGGAGCAGGCCCGCGCCCTTGCGTACGAGGCGGGTCGGAGCGCCGCCGGGCCTGCCGAGTTGATCTCCCTGCCCGAGGCGGACGGCCGCACGCTCGCCGAGCCGCTGCGCGCGCTCACCGATCTCCCCGCGTTTGCCACGTCGAGCATCGACGGCTGGGCGGTGCGCGGCCCCAAGCCTTGGCGGGTCATCGG
Organism: Paractinoplanes globisporus DSM 43857; assembly: GCF_000379645.1. GTDB lineage: Bacteria > Actinomycetota > Actinomycetes > Mycobacteriales > Micromonosporaceae > Actinoplanes > Actinoplanes globisporus. The sequence continues at coordinate 225,594 of NZ_KB903297.1, read as the reverse complement.
CCGGGTGCTGGCCGGCGGTGTGGCCGCCCCCCTCGATGAGGACGGCACGTGTGTCGAGATCGCGACCGGCGCGATGGTGCCGGTCGGCGCCGACGCGCTCATCCGCATAGAGGAGTCGACTCGCGACGCCGCCGGCCTGGTCAGCGGCGCGCCCCGGTCGATTCCCGAGTGGCGCCTGCCCGGCGAAGAGGCGCACAAGGACGAGGAACTGCTCCCCGCCGGGACGGCCGTCGACCCGGCGGTGATCGGCGTCGCCGCCACCTGTGGCTATGAGGTGCTCAGCGTGCGGCCGCGGCCCCGCGCCGGGCTGCTGGTCTTCGGCGATGAGCTGCTCACCGCGGGCACACCGGGCGCCGGCCGCGTGCGCGACTCACTCGGCCCGCAGGTGCCGGGCTGGCTGCGGCGCTGCGGCGCGATCATCGACCCGGCCGCGGTGGCCGGCCCGGTGCACGACACGCTCGACGCCCACCTCGAGGCGGTACGCGGCGCGCTCGCCGGCGCCGACCTGGTCTGCACCACCGGCGGCACGATGCACGGCCCGGTCGACCACCTGCATCCGACGCTGGCCGAGCTAGGCGCGGAGTACGTGGTGAACACCGTCGCCGTACGCCCCGGCTTCCCGATGCTGCTCGCCCGCATCCCCGGCCCCGACGGCCGACCCCGCTTCCTGGCCGGCCTGCCCGGCAACCCGCAGTCCGCCGTGATCGCCCTGATCACCCTGGTCGCCCCGCTGCTCGCCGGCCTCCAGGGCCGCCCGGCGCCGGCGCTGACCCGGGTCGAGACCGCCGCCGCCGTACCGGGTCGCGGCGACTTCACGCATCTGGCGCTGGCCCGCCTCGATCGAGACGGCCGGTCGGCCACCCCGGTCGGCCACGTCGGCTCGGCGATGCTGCGCGGCCTGTCCAATGCGCACGGTTTCGTCGTGGTCCGCCCGGGCACCCAGGCGGCGGCCGGCGACCTCGTTCCCTTCCTCCCACTGCCACTAGTCGCCGGGGAGCGCCCATGACCGGAAAAGTCGTCATCGCCGAGGTCCACGACGTTCCGCTCGACCTGGCGGCACACGAGAAGGCCGTCGCCGAGGTGCGGGCCGGTGCCGTCGTCTCCTTCCAGGGCGTAGTCCGCGACCACGACCACGGACGCGGCGTGACCCTGCTCGAGTACGAGGGCCACCCGACCGCCGAGGCGATCCTCCGCGAGGTGGCCACCGAGATCGCCGCCGACCCCGACGTCTACGCCGTCGCCGTCTCGCACCGAATCGGCAGCCTCGCGATCGGCGACGTGGCCCTGGTCGCCGCCGTCAGCACCGCACACCGGGCGGCCGCCTTCGCCGCCTGCGCCCGACTCGTCGACGAGGTAAAGGCCCGCCTCCCCATCTGGAAGCGCCAGGTCTTCACCGACGGCACCGACGAGTGGGTCAACTGCCCGTAAGCACGCCGAAGTCGTGCAATAACGCGAAAAATCGGGTGGGCTTCGGCGGCGGCGCTATAGCGCGTGAGGTAGTGGATGGCCGGCGCGTGACGCACCGGCGGCACCACGTGGACCGCGGCAGGCGCGGTGAGCGCGACGTCGGGATCAGCGCGGCGGACCGCGGTGGGCGAGGCATCGGGGTGAGTGCGGCGGGCAGTGGCGGGCGCGGCGTCGGGGTGAGTGCGGCGGACCGCGGTGGGCGCGGCGTCGGGGTGAGCGCGGCGGGCAGTGGCGGGCGGGGCGCGGGCGGTGGGCGCGGCAGGCGCACCGTCGGGGTGAGCGCGGTGGGCCGGGCGTCAGGGTGGGCGCGATAGGTGTGGCGGCGTGGTGTCGGGGGCGACGTTATCGCCCTCGCGGGACCGGGATGGCCGGCGCGCGACGCAGTGGTGGCACAACGCGGCGGCGGGCCGGAAGGGCCGGTGCTACGCCTGGGCGCCAGGGCAGGGCGTTCAGCAGCAGGATCAGGATGAAGGCGTAGCCGTTCCAGCCGGTTGTCCATCGTGGATCGAGTACGACCAGGAAGTAGACAAGTGCGGCCGCTACGGCGAAACCCAGGCCGGGAAAGCGCGGGCCCCGGGCGGTGACCTTTCGGCGGGCGGCGGCGTCGACCAGGATCAGGACGGCGGGCAGGATCCAGATCATCTCGTGGATGCGGCTTACCGGGCCTACCGCCGCCGCCGTGAGGCCGACCAGGGTGAAGGCGGCGATCTCGTCGCCGTCGGCGTGGGCCGAGCGGGCGCGGATCATGCCGACGGCGACCAGCAGGCCGGCGAACGCCAGCCAGATCAGCACGGGAGTGCTCGTCGAGTCGTAGAGCCGGGCCAGCACGCCGGCCAGCGACTGGTTGAGGGGATCGTCCAGTGACGCCGACCGGTCCAGGCGGGGAAGCCGGCTGGGTGCGGCCAGCGCCGCGACGCCGAGCAGCGTGCCCGCGGTGACCAGCGACGAGACCGCGGCCCGCCATTGGCGGCTCACGACGAGGTAGAGGATGAACAGGCACGGCCAGATGGCAAGCGCGGTCGCGATCCCGGCGCCGACACCGCCCCACGCTCCGGTCGCCCAACCCCGGCGAAGGGGACCAAATCGGAGCAGACGGCGCCCGCCCGGCGGCCGAGAGGCGGGCGGCCCGGGCCACCACGCGGCCCGGCTGTGCGCCCAGGCCGAGCGGCGCAGCGCCACCACGTCGGCGGTGACCAGGCCGAACAGCAGCAGGTCGAGGGTGCCGAGGCCGAGCGTCGCCCGCACCGGCGCGACCGTGAGAGCCAAACCCGCGGCGCCCAGTACGGCCGGGAAGCGGGACCGCCCGTAGCGGCGCGCGACCGGACCGGCCAGCGCGATCGCGGCCAGCACCAGGGCGGCCACCCCGACCAGGGCGAGCAGGCCACCCGCGGCCGGGAGCGGAAGACGTTCCAGGGGCGCGAGCAGGAGAGCGGCCGGTGGCGGGAGCGCCGTTTCCGCGGCGGCGAGGGTGCTCAGCCCGTACGTCTGCTGGAGCCAAATGATCGCCAGGCCGGCGCCGATGCCGCCCAGGGTGGCCACAACGGACCTTGTGTGCTTCGCCGGCATGGCGCGACCCCCGTCGCTCTCGAAGGCGCAGAACCAGCCCGCGCGGCCCTCGATCGCTTTAACGCGGAGATCGCGACAAGGTCACCCGAAACCGGGGTGCCAAGATCACCCAGGGAGCTTGCGGGCGGCCGCCGCCGACATCGCGGCGATCCGGGCGTCGCGCTTGGCGGTCTTGGCGGCTCGCTTCATCGCACGCTGCGAACGGTCGACCGCGTGCGTCGTCCGATAGCGAAGGCCCGGCCTTCCTTCCGTGTCGGCCGCGGCCAGCAGTAGACCGCCGAGCAGCCCCAGGTTCTTGAGCAGCGACGTGGGCTGATCTTCACTAGGGGAACCGAGGCTCGCGGCCGTCGTCGGCACCAGACCGGCCGCCAGGACAGCGGCCGCGGGCCGGGTGAGATGCCCGGTGGCCAGCGCGAGACCGGCCACCACGTCGGCCGCCGCCTTGGCCCGCACGATCGTCCGCGGGTCGGTCGGGATGCGCGGATCCGTTTTTTCCAGCATCGGGCCGACCTTGTCGAGAATCCATCGCGCGGACTCGACCTTGGCTTCCGGGTTGATCAGGTGGCGCACGCCGTCGACCACGAAGAGGGAGGCGAGCATGGCACGGGCCGCGCTGCGTACGGGTCTCATGAACTGGTTATACCCGAGTGAACCGGTTATACCCGAGCGGACGGGCCATACCCGAGCGGACGGGCCTCACACCGGCTGGGTGCGCAGGTATCGGCCGAAGTGCGGCACGGTGAACGCGACGGTGCCGCGCTCGCCCGAGTAGATCAAACCCTTCTTGATCAGGGCATCCCGGGCCGGGGAGAGGCTGGCCGGCTTGCGTCCGAGCGCCGTCGCGACGTCGGACGTGGGCACGGCCGCGTCCATGTCGTTGTCCGGATCGCCGGAGAGCGCGGCCATGGCCCGCATGTATTCACGCTCGGCCGGGGTGGCCCGCTCGAACCGGGAGCCGAAGAAGCCGACCGCGAGCTCCGCCTCGGCCTCGGGCGCCGCGACCCGCACATCGGCGTCGGTGACCGGGGACTGCGGCGCGTGATCCCAGGTGGCCTTGCCGTACGCCTGGACGAAGTAGGGATACCCGCCGGACTTCTCGTAGAGCAGGTCCAGCGCCTTCGCCTCGTACTCCACCTCTTCCCGCGCGGCCGGCGCGCTCAGAGCGAGATCGGCCGAGACCCGGTCGAGCCGGTCGATGCGCTGGTAGCGGAAGAGGCGCTCGGAGTACGACTTCGCGGCGGAGAGCACGGCCGGCAGGTGCGGCAGCCCGGCCCCGACCACGATCAGCGGCGCGCCGAGCTGCGACAACTCGTGGCAGGCGGCGCAGAGCGCGGAGACGTCAGCCGGGCCGAGGTCTTGCATCTCGTCGATGAACAGGGCGATGCCGGTGCCGACGTCGGTGGCCAGCGATGCCGCGTCGGTGAACAGCTCGACCAGGTCGATCTCGATGTCGCCGGAGTCGGCGCGCCCGCGGGACGGCGGCACGTCGATGCCGGGCGACCAGCGGTCGCGGATCTTGCCGTTCGGGTCGTTGGCCCGCAGCGCGAACGCCTTGAGCACGCCGAGCACCTCGTCGACCCGGTCGGGGTTGCGGTGGTGCGGGGCGAGCTCGCGAATCGCCATGTGCAGGGCGGCCGAGACCGGGCGGCGCAGCGACTGGTCGGGGCGGGCCTCGATCTTGCCGGTGCCCCAGAGGCGGCCGATGGCGGCGGACCGCAGAGTGTTGAGCAGGACGGTCTTGCCGACGCCGCGCAGGCCGGTGAGAACCAGGCTGCGCTCGGGGCGGCCGCGGGCGACCCGCTCGAGCACCACGTCGAAGGCGTCGAGCTCGCGGCCACGGCCGGCCAGCTCGGGTGGGCGCTGACCGGCGCCGGGGGCGTAGGGATTCCGGACCGGATCCACGCATTGCACCGTATCGGGTTGTCTAGCGAAATAGCTAGAGTCCGCTAGCAAAACCTCGCGAGTGTCTTCTACGGGAATCTAGCGTTTTTTCAAGACTCGGCTAGAGCGCCTTATGCTCCTTCAGGCAGAGCACGAAGTCGAGGTCGTCGAGCGGGCTGTCGTAGAAGTACCACTTCGTGTACCCCGGGACCTTGGCGCACTTGGCCTCGGCGTCCTTCTGCCCCGACGTCTTGCCGTCGATGCGTTTGAGCACCTGGTACGTCCCCGAGGCGCACGCCGTGGCGCGCATCTCGGGCAGCTCGTCGGTGCCCTCGTTGACCACGCAGTCGCCCTGCTTGACGTTGAATCGCGCGTCCTCGCTGCCCAGCGGCACCGGGCCGGGGTTGGTCGCCGCGTCCGACGGGCCCGGCGAGGCCGCCGGTTTGTCGGCCCGCTCCTTGAGCAGCCAGGCGGTCGTGCCGAGGCCGACGCAGATCAGCACGCCGAGCGTCACCACGAGCGCGATGATCGGCGTGTTCCGTTTCGACGGCGGCGTCGGGGGCGGAGTGGCCGGGTTCCACATCGACGAGGAGTGGTAGGAGAGCGGTTGCTGCGGAATCGACGCCGACTGCCCACCCCACGACGGATCGGGCGGAATCGGCGCGCTCTGCTCGCTCCAGGGGTCGGCCGGTTCGCCGTACGGTTCGTTGGAGCTCCCGTGCGACCATGGCGGGCCGGAATGGGGGCCGTTCTGCGACATGGGAGGTTCCTCCGGGTGCGGGTTAACGCTGCCTGCCACCGTAGCGTGCGGGGGTGACACAAACCCGCACGGAATCGCCGCTGTTGTCGGCTATACGACCTCCGTCGCGTACTGCCGGCCGATACGGTCCACGGTCGTGTCACCACTGCTCGTGATCTTGGCGGCCGCGTTCGGCGCGGCGTCCTCCGCCTTCCTGCCCCGGCTCGCCCATCGGTTCGCCGTCGGCCACGCCGACCAGCCTCGCGCCGGCTGCGCGATTTGCCAACGGCCGTTCGTCCCGGGCTTTCCAGGGTGGGTACGCGCCGGAGCCGCGTGTTCCTGTTCCGGTGGATTTGGGTGGACGGTCGCGACCGGCGCGACGGTGGCCGGGCTGCTGGCGGTCGTGATCGGGCCGTCGCCGCTACTGCCGGCCTACCTGCTGGCGTCCGTCCCGGCGGTGCTGCTGGCGATGATCGACCTGCGCTGCCTGCGGCTGCCCGATCGACTGGTCGGCGCCGTGGCGGCGAGCGCCGGGCTGCCACTGGCGCTGCTGCGGCCGGACCGGATCGTGCCCGCACTGGTGGCGGCGGTGACGGTGCTCACGGCGTACGCAATCGGGGTCTTGCTCGGAGGTCTTGGGCTCGGCGACCTGAAGCTCGCCGCCGTGCTGGCCCTGATCCTGGGTTTCGCCGGCTGGCCCGCCGTGCTCGTCGGCGTGCTGGCGCCGCACCTGATCGGTGGGCCGATCGCCATGTTCCTGCTGGTCACCGGCCGCCGACGGGTGCTGCCGTTCGGCCCGGCGCTGCTGGTCGGCGCCTTGATCGGGCTTACAGCAGCCTGAGCTGGCGATCCTTCGGACGGGCCGGCACGGTGTCGCCCAGCCGCTCGAACAGCCCGGAGTCGATCGCGTCGAGGAACGGGGTCGGCGACTGCTCACGCTCGCTGCCATGCCGGAAACGCCGGGCCGAATGGCTGAGGTAGAGGCGGTCCTGCGCCCGCGTCAGGCCGACGAAGAACAGCCGTCGCTCCTCCGCGACCTCGTCGTCGGTCGGAGCCGAGCCCGGCCAACGCAGCGGGAGCAGGCCGTCCTCGCAACCGACCAGGAAGACCACGGGAAACTCGAGGCCCTTGGCGGCGTGCAAGGTGAGCAGGTTGACCGCCTCGGCCCGCGGGTCCAGGGCGTCCACCTCGGCGCCGGTCGCGACCTCTTGCAGCAGGCGCGGAAGATCGTCGCCGATGCGGTGGGCCAGCGGCATGAGCAGGTCCGCGGCCGCCCAGATGTCCTCGGGCGCCAGTTGTTCGGCGTCGAGGGTCGGCGCGGCGAAACGCTGGGCCAGCACCTGCGCGGTCAGCTTCACCCGGGCCGCGAGCGAGCCGCCCAGGCCGCCGGCGTGCCGCAGCTCGCGGGCGATGACCTGCACGCCGGCCCGGTCGCGCAGCCGGTTGTGCGAGCGCTTCTGCACCGGCACGCCGGCCCGGGAAAGCGCTTCGACGATCGCGCCGGACTGGGCGTCGGTGCGATAGAGCACGGCGATGTCCGAGAAGGACAGGTTGCCGGCGGCGGCCGAGCGGGAGTCGACCCGGCCCGAGTCGAGGGAGCGGTGCGAGAGGCCGCCGACCAGCTCGTCGATCGTGCGGACCACGAAGTCGGCCTCGTCGGCGCCGCTCCCGGCCGGGTAGCGGCCGACCAGCGACGCCTCCGGATCGAGCCGGGCGGGGTCGAGGCGGCGGCCGCTGACCAGCGTCGAGGGGGCGATGGCCTGCACGGCGGCGGCGAGAATCGGGGCGCTCGACCGGTAGTTGCGGGTCAGCCGGACCAGGCGGGCGTCGACGAAGTCCTCGTTGAAGCGCAGGAAGTACTTCACGTCGGCGCCGCGGAACGAGTAGATGGCCTGGTCGGGGTCGCCGATCGCGCACAGGTTGCCGTCGGCCGGGCTGAGCAGGCGCAACAGCTCGTACTGCACCTCGTCGACGTCCTGATACTCGTCCACGAAGATCCACTGCCACTGCTTGCGGTACTTGTCGACCAGGGCCGGCTCGTCGCGGAGGAGGGCGACCGGCAGCGCGATCAGGTCGTCGAGGTCGACCAGGTCCTGCTGGCGCAGGAGTTTCGTGTACGCGAGGTCGTCGTCGCCGGCCTGCTCGCGGGCCTCTTTCTGCTCGGCCTCGTCCGCTATACGCCAATTAGGGCCGAGGCCGGCGGCCTTGGCGTTCTCCTTCAGGATCGTCAGGCCGATCGAGTGGAACGTGCCCACGGTGATGTCCTCGGCCACGTCGCCCAATAGGGCGTCGAGGCGCTCGCGCAGCTCGGCCGCGGCCCGGCGGGTGAAGGTGATCGCCAGGCAGCGGTGCGGGAAGACGCCGAGCTCGGCGCAGAGGTAGGCGATCCGGTGGGTGAGCGTGCGGGTCTTTCCGGTGCCGGGGCCGGCGACGATCAGCAACGGCCCGCCGGGGGCGCTGGCCGCCACCCGCTGCATGGCGTCGAGGCGGTCGAGGAGGCCGGTTCCCACCTCTTCCATTCCGGCGAGCATCGGCTCGAACGGCTCGTGCGGGCTGGGCGGTGCGGCGATGGGCGGCGCCGGCTTTTTGGCTTCTTTGACCGGCTTGACCGGCTTTTTCGGGACAAGGGGCTTCTCGGGCTGGCGCTGCTGGGGGACGTCGAACATGGCCAGGTCGAACAGCGCCTCGGTCTGGGCGGGCGCCGACTTGTGCCGCAGCTCCCCGGGGTCGAAGAGCGTGATAACTCCGTACTCGCCGTCATATCCGGGAACCCGCCGGACGTCGCCCCGCCGCAGCCGGCCGATCGCCTCCTGGAGATCCTCCCCGCCGGCCTGGCCGATCTCGTCGAGCGGCACCCGGCGCAGGATGTCGAGCTCCGCCCCGAGCGTGGCCACCAGGTGGTTGAGCTGCGCCTCGACCGTCTTCGACTTCGGGCCGACCCCGTTGATCTCGCCGAGCACCTCGTGCAGCTGGATCAGGTGCTCGACGTGGCCTTCTCTTCGGTAGTCGGCGGGCCGGTCGGCGAGGTCCTCGACCCGGCTCAGCACGCCCACCGTCAGCGGTTTGCCGCACTCGGGGCAGCGGCCGCCGGCCTCCCGGGTGCGCTGCGGCTCCCAGTTGACCCCGCAGACCCGATGCCCATCCGCGTGGTATTTGCCCTCTTCCGGGAAGAACTCCAGCGTGCCCGCCAGGCCGATGCCGGCCCGTACCGCCTCGTAGGAGGGCACGCCGGTGAAGAGCGTCGCCTCCCGGGCCAGCGCGGCCGGCGAGTGTGCGTCCGAGTTCGAGACGAGCCGGTATCGGTCCAGACTGGACACTCGCCAGTTCATCTCCGGGTCGGAGGAGAGCCCGGTCTCCACCGCCGTGATGTGCTCGGCGAGGTCGGCGTAGCAATCGGCGATCGCGTCGAAGCCCGACTTCGAGCCGAGCGCCGAGAACCACGGCGTCCAGATGTGCGCCGGAACCAGATAGCCGCCCGCCTCCAGCGTGATCTCCAGCAGGTCGCGGGAGTCGAGACCGAGGATCGGACGGCCGTCGGCGGTGAGGTTCCCGATGCGGCCCAGCGCGGTGTTGAACCGGGTCGCGGCCGGGAAGTCGGGCATGTAGATCAGGTGATGCACCTTGCGGGTGCGGTCGTCTCGCTTGTAGATCGTCGAGATCTCGACGCTGAGCATGAACGTCGCCGGATCGCTTGCCTGCAGCGAGCCCGGGAGCCGCTTGGTGACCTCGGCCTCGTCCTTGTGCCGGAACAGGCCGTCGGTGTCCTCGACCAGGCTTTCGCGCAGATGGTCGAACCACGCCGGGTGCGTGAAGTCGCCGGTGCCGAGCAGCGCGATGCCCTTGCGCCGGGCCCACCAGGCCAGATTGGGGAGTGTCAGGTCACGGCTGCAGGCGCGGGAGAACCGGGAGTGGATGTGCAGATCCGCGACATACGTGTCCGCGGTGACCGAGGACCCTGCGTCTTCCGAGGGCACGCGCTGCATCCTGTCATGCCCTCCGGTTCCACTACCAATCGCCACGCGCTGACAAACTTACGGATCTTGATGCCCTGGGTCACGCCGTCCGCAGCTCGACGACGGTCACCTGTGGGGGCGCGCCCACCCTCACCGGTGGCCCCCAGAACCCGGCGCCGTTGGTCACGAAGACCGGCACGCCGTCCACGTTGCCGTAGCCGGAGACCACGGGTTGTTGCAGCCCGACCAGCAGGTTGAACGGTGCCATCTGGCCGCCGTGCGTGTGCCCGGAAACCTGCAGATCGACCCCGAACGGGGCCGCCTGGTGAGCCGCGACCGGCTGGTGCGCCATCAGCACGACCGGCCGCGTGGTGTCGCGGTCGCCGAGCGCCTTGGCGAAATCGGGAGGGTCGCCGTACTGCGTACCGCCGAGGTCGTTGACCCCGGCGAGGTCGAGCCCGTCGATCTCCACCCGCTCGTTTCGCAGCGGCCGTACGCCCAGCTCTGCCACCTCCTCGATCCACGGCTCGAACCCCGAGTAGTACTCGTGGTTCCCGGTCACGAAATACGCCCCGCGCCGGGACTCGATGTCGGCGAGCGGCGTCGCGAACCGTCCCAGCTCAGCCACCGTCCCGTCTACGAGATCCCCGACGACGCACACCATGTCCGCCTTCACCGAATTGATCAGGTCGACGATCCGGCCCACATGCCGCGTTCCGGTCAGCGGTCCGAGATGGATGTCGGACACCACGACCAGCCGGGTGCCATCCATGCCTCGCGGAAGCTTCCGCATCGGCATGGACCATCGGTTGATCTCCGGCGGCCCAAGCGCGCTTTTCATCCCGTACGCGGTGACGCCGGCGGCCGTCAATCCGGCGAAGATCGCCGCTCCCCGGGCGAGGACGAGTCGGCGGTCGATGCCCTCCTCTGCCCTTACCTCTTCTTCTTTCTTTTCCTCGGTACGTCGTCGCGTGCGCCACCACAGCAGGATGGCCGCTCGCGGGATCTCGAGCGGGATCAGCGTCACCAGGAGGTAGAACATCACGGCCAGCCACACATAGCCCGGCCAGGCCAGCCACTCGGCGTGCCCGGTCCTCGCCCCGATCAGCGTGGCCGGTAGAAGAACGGCCAGCGTGATCGCCGCGATGCCGCCCGCCCGCCTCGGCCATCCGGGGCGCAGTGGATCGCGCACGAGCCGCTTCCACAGATAGAAGTGGATCAGCCCGATGATCACCAGGATCAGCACCACGAAGACGACCAGCACCGCTCAAGTCTGCCGTCAATCGAATCTTGGTTCTCAGCCGCCCGCGAATGGCGGGAGCACGTCGACCGTTACGCCGGCCGGCAGCTCGGCTTCCCGGTCGTGGCAGGCGAGCCCGTCGACGAGGAAGCTGGCCGACTTCATCACCAGGCCGAGCCGCTCGCCGTGCCGATCGGCCAGTAGCTGGGCCAGCTCCGCGATCGAGCCCGCCTCCGCGTCCTCCGACGACACGCCACCGGCCGCGGCCCGGGCCCCCGCGAAGTAGCGCACGGTGACCACGTCAGCCCCCGATCGCCGACATCGGCCGCGCCGGCTGCAGGAAGCTGGGGTCGTCGATGCCGTGCCCCGCCCGCTTGCCGCGCATCGCCACCCGCCATGCCTCGGCGATCTCCGCGTCGGTGGCGCCGCCGCGCAGCAGCTTCCGCAGGTCGCTCTCCTCGCGGGCGAACAGGCAGTTCCGGATCTGGCCGTCCGCGGTGAGCCGGGTGCGGTCGCAGTCCCCGCAGAACGGGCGGGTCACGCTCGCGATGACTCCCACCCGCGCCGGCTCGCCGGCCGCGTCCACATGGCCCGGCACCAGCCATGTCTCGGCCGGCGAGGTTCCACGTGAAACGTTGTCGGGGCGCAGGTCGAAGGGCTGCAGCGCGGCCAGGATCTCGTCGGCGGTCACCATCGTGTGCCGGTCCCACTGGTGCTGAGCGTCGAGCGGCATCTGCTCGATGAACCGCAACTGGTACCCGTAGGTCAGCGCGAACTTCACCAGCTGCGGCGCCTCGTCGTCGTTGATCCCCCGCATCAGCACCGTGTTGATTTTGACCGGCGTGAGGCCCGCCGCGGCCGCGGCTTCCAGCCCCCGGAGCACGTCGTCGAGGCGGTCACGGCGAGTGAGCGCCTGAAATCGCTCGGGATCCAGCGTGTCCAGCGAAACGTTGATCCGGTCGAGCCCCGCCTCACGGAGGCCCTCCGCCACCCGCTCGAGCCCGATGCCGTTGGTGGTCAGCATCAGCCGGGGCCGCGGTTCCAGCTTGGCGGCCGCCGCCACGATCCCGAGCAGCCCCCGCCGCAACAGCGGCTCGCCGCCCGTGAACCGCACCTCGGCGATGCCCAGCTCTTCGACCCCGATCCGGATGAGCCGGCCCACCTCGTCGTCGGTGAGCTGCTCTTCCTTCGGCAGCCAGGCGAGGCCCTCCGCCGGCATGCAGTAGGTGCAGCGCAGGTTGCACCGATCGGTGAGCGAAACCCGAAGGTCCGTCGCCACCCGCCCGAACCGATCGACAAGCCCAGTCACGAGCGCCTCCCGACGCCCGCTTCGGATCTCGTCACCTTCGCCACGCCACAAACCTAGCCGCTCCGGTCCGCCAGCGCCGTAGTCAATATCGTCCAGTGGAAAGCCGGGCCCAGCCAAGGGCGGCCGGCATGCCCAGCCGGGGCGAGGCGGGGGCCTGTCCGGCGGTGATCTGAGGCGGCAGCGGCCCGGCGGTGATCTGAGGCGGCGGCCCGGCGGCCCGGCGGCTCGGCGGCTCGGCGGCCCGGCGGCCCGGCGGCTCGGCGGTGAGTGAGGCGACAGCGGCTCGGCGGGTCGGCAGTGAGTGAGGCGGGGGCGGCCTGGCGGTGAAATGAGTTGATCACAGGAGTGGGGGCGGGGACGGTTGGAGGTATGGCGACGTTTGAGGAGTTGGTGGCGGAGGGGGCCGCGGTCCCGGTGGACGGCTGGGACTTCTCCTGGTTCGTGGGGCGGGCCACCGAGCAGCGGCCTTCCTGGGGCTACGCGCGGCTGATGGGCGAGCGGATGGCCCAGGCCCGGCGGGCGCTCGACCTGCAGACCGGCGGCGGTGAGGTGCTCGCCTCGATCCCGCGGGCGCCGGAACAGCTGGTTGCCACCGAGGGATGGCCGCCCAACGTCGCGCTGGCCCGGGAAAGGCTGGCGCCGCTCGGCGGAGAAGTCGTCGAGGTGGGCGAGGACGAGGACCTGCCGTTCCCGGACGGCGCCTTCGACCTGGTGGTCAGCCGCCACCCGGTCACGGTGCACTGGGACGAGGTGGCCCGGGTGCTTGCACCGGGCGGGACCTATTTCTCCCAGCAGGTCGGCGCCGGTTCGCTACGCGAGCTGATCGACTTCATGATGGGCCCGCAGGAGGTGGGCCGCGCCCGAGACCCGGAGCTCGCCCGCGAACAGGCCACCGCCGCCGGCCTGACGGTGCTCGACCTGCGCAGCGAAGCCCTCCGCATCGAGTTCGTCGACCTCGCCGCCGTCATCGTCTTCCTCCGCAAGGTCATCTGGACCGTGCCGAACTTCACCGTCGACGCCTACCACGACCGCCTGCGTGCCCTGCACGAGCAGATCGAACGAGACGGCTCTTTCGTGGCCCACTCCCAGCGCTTCCTGATCGAGGCCCACAAACCAGCCTGACCGCCGCTGGTCAGGCGATCGCTTGGAGAGCGGCGGAGGCGGCGGCGGTGACCGCGCTTCGGTAGGACGCGCCGAAGGCGGCGGTGTGCACTAGTAAAAGGTGAAGCTGGTGCAGGGGGATGCGGTCGCGCCAACCCTCGGCCAAGGGGTACACCTCCTGATAGGCGGCGAGGATGCGGTCGAGGTGGGGCGCGCCGCCGAAGAGGGCCAACTCCGCGAGGTCGGTTTCCCGGTGTGCGCCCTGGGCCGCCGGGTCGATCAGGTGGGCGCCGGCCGTGGACCACAGGACATTGCCGGGCCAGAGGTCACCGTGGGTGCGGCTGGGCGGCTCGGGGTCGGGGCGGTCGGCCAGCGCGGCCAGGACGCGATCGACGAGAGAGACATCGGCGGCGGAGAGCGCGTCTCGGTCGGCGGAGAGCTTCAGGTAGGGCAGGAGGCGATGGCTGGCGAACCACGCCGGCCACGGCCCCGGGTGTGGGGTGTTGTCGAGCGGGAGCGGACCGATATAGCCCGGCCAGGGTGCCCCGAACGCCTCGGCGCCGGAGCGGTGCAGCGCGGCCAGGTCGCGGCCCAGGCGCTCGGCGGCCGCGGGGGTGGGGGCGGCCTCGTCGAGCCACTCGGTGGCCAGCATCTGCGGAAGAGCCACGATCAGCTCGGGGACGGGGGCACCCGCCTCGGCCAGCCAGCGCAGGCCCGCGGCCTCGGCCTCGAAGAAACCCGCAGGTGGATCGCCCTGTGGCCAGGTCTTCGCGAAGATCGACGTGCCGTCGTCCAGGGTCAGGCGGCTCGCGCTGCAGACGCTGCCGCCGCTCACGGGGGTTTCGCGGATGCGCTGGTGGGTGAGAAATGTCGGGAGATGCTCGGGGTGCGCGCGTAAGTACGCCTGGTCCACGGGGTTATCTTCCACTTCGGCTTACGGACGTCCGGAAACGGAGTCAAAATGTCGGCATGAGCCCTGTCACAGTGCGTTCGTACCGCCCGAGTGACCACTCCGCGAGTCGTCGACTGTGGTCCGAGCTGACCAACCAGCACAACCAGATGTACGGCGAGCCGGCCGAAGACGGGGGCGAGGGCTTCGAGGAATACCTGACCCGGCTCGATCTGTCGGGGCTCTGGGTGGCCGACCACGCCGACGACGGGGTCATCGGACTGGTCGGGATGATCATCCGCGGGCGGGCCGGAGTGGTCGAGCCGATCGTCGTGACGATCTCGCACCGCCACAAGGGCGTGGGACGCAAGCTTCTGCGCCACGTCGCCAACGAGGCGCGTAAGAGGAACATGACGGCCCTGACGATCTCGCCGGCGTCGCGGAACGTCGACGCCATTCGCAGCTTGCACGCCGCCGGGTATGACGTGGTGTCGTCCATCGAGCTCACCCTCGATCTTGAGCGGAACCCGCATGAGTGGCAGGAAGACGGGCTGGAGCTGCACGATATGCAGTTCCGCTCGTAGGCTGCCCAAGATCTTTTCTTCCCTGTGGATAACCGGGTTTTCCACAGGCCGGCCAATTGGCACTCGCGCGATCCGGCGGGCGGGCCACCATTCCGCGCATGAACCCGGACTGCTTGATCACCGCCTGTTCCTCGGCCGAGGCCGTCGCCGTCGCTCCTTACCTTCTGGGGTTCCATCCCACGAACAGCCTCGTCCTGCTGGGCCTGCTCGGCCCCATGGTCGACTTCGCCGTTCGGTACGACCTGCCGGCGCCGGACTGCAGCGACTACTCCGAGGTGGCGTCGGTGGTCGCACGGCAGGGGGCAGATCGGGTCATCCTCATCGGGTACGGGCCGCCGAAACCGGTCTCGACGGCGATGGTCGGCGTCGGGCGCGCGCTGCGGCAGGCCGGGGTGCCGATCGAGGACGTGATCCGGGTGGCCGACGGGCGATGGTGGTCGTATCGGGGCGGACCGGCCGGCGGGACGCCGTGCTCGCCCGGGCTGGCCGCGCACGCCGTCTACCAGGGGATGGTCGCGCTGCCCGACCGCAAGGCGCTGGTCGCCAAGGTGTCGCCGGTCGACGGCGTCCAGCGCCAGGAGATGTCGGAGGCCACGGGCCGGGCCCGGTCACGCGCCACCGGCCTGGCCGCGGCCGATCCGAGAGCCGAGGGCGACGGCCAGTGGATGCGCAAGGCCGGGCGAGAGGCCGTCCGCGAGGCCGAGCGGCTGGCTCGCGCCGGCCGGTCGCTGAGCGCCGACGAGGTCGCCTGGCTGGGGGTTCTGCTGGTCAAGTCGATCGTGGTCGACTACGCGATCGACCGCTCCGGCCCCGAGGATTGGCGGCTCCGGCTGTGGACCGACGTGGTGCGCCGGGTCGAGCCGGAGCACGCGCCGGCGCCGGCCTGCCTCCTCGCCTTCGCGGCCTGGCAGGCGGGGGACGGCTCGCTGGCGAGAGTCGCGGTGGACCGGGCCCTGCTGGAGGAGCCGGGGCATCGGCTGGCCGGGCTGCTCGACCGGCTGCTGGCCGCCGGCATCAGGCCGTACTCGGTGCTGGCGCTGACACCGCCGGGGCGCCCGCCCGCGCCGGGCCTCCGAAACGACCGGAAAGAGAAGAGCGAGGCGCTCCCGCGAGATCGAGGCCCGCGCGGGACCGGCGGCGGGCGGCGGAGACGTCGCGGCACCCGCCGCCGGTCGCTCTGAGCGAGACCGGTCGGCACCGATCTCGGACCAAGAGGAGGCAACAGGAAACGGCGCCGGGCCCCATGCCCGGAGCCTCGCGGCAATAGATGGCCGTAACTCGCGGCCGGTCTTAAGTGTCGCCGAACCCCGAGTGTTCAGACGATGACGCGCTGTGCGGCCGTGTAGACGTTCATGGTCTCGCCACGGAGGAAGCCGACCAGTGTCATGCCCGCCTCGTCGGCCAGTTCCGCGGCGAGGGTGCTGGGCGCCGACACGGCCGCCAGCAGCGGAATCCCCGCCATCCACGCCTTCTGCGTCAGCTCGAAGCTGGCCCGCCCCGAGACCAGCAGCAGGTGCCCCGAGAGCGGCAACCGGCCCTCCCGGACCGCCCACCCGATCACCTTGTCGACCGCGTTGTGCCGGCCCACGTCCTCGCGCAACACCACCAGTTCGCCGGTCGCCGTGAACAGCCCGGCCGCGTGCAGCCCGCCCGTACGGTCGAAGGTGCGCTGGGCCGCCCGCAGCAACGGCGGCAGCGAGGCCAGCGTCCGAGCCGGCACCGTCAACGGGTCGGCGGCCACCTCGAACTGCGATCGGGTGCGGACCGCGTCGATGCTCGCCTTCCCGCACACCCCGCAGGAACTGGTCGTGTAGAAGTTCCGGCTCGGGTCGGTGACCGGCGGCGGCACCTCCGCGCCGAGCACTATGTCCACCACGTTGTACGTGTTCGGAGTGTCGGTACCCGCGCACAGCTGGGCGGTCACCACGTCGTCGGCCGACCCGATGATGCCCTCGGTCAGCAGGAATCCCATGGCCAGGTCGATGTCGTGCCCGGGCGTCCGCATGGTCACCGCGAGCGGCTGTTTGCGCACCCGGATCTCCAGCGGCTCCTCGGCGGCCAGCTCGTCGGGCCGGCGGCGGGAGTCGGTGGTCGGGCCGGAGAGGTTGATCTTCACGACCGGTCGCCGGGTGGTGGTGCGCGCCATGACGGAAGCCTATGCCGGACGGAAAGTGATCCACGACCGTAAGGTGAGCGCCCGGTCACGCTCGACACGCGCTCGGGATACGGTACGTACGTGGGAGGGTTTGCGGCGGTGGTGCTGGCCGGTGGTGCGGCACGGCGGATGGGCGGCGCGGACAAGCCGACGCTGCCCGTCGGAGGTCAGTCCATGCTGACCCGCGTGCTGGCCGCGGTGCATGACGCCGATCCGCGCATCGTGGTCGGCCCGGTCCCGCCCGACCTTCCGGTGCAGGTGCACTCCACCCGGGAGGAACCGCCCGGCGGCGGACCCGTCGCGGCCACCGCGGCCGGGCTCGCGCTGGTGCCGCCCGACGTCACGTTCACCGCACTGCTCGCGGCCGACCTGCCGCTGCTCACCGGCGAGGCGATCGACGTGCTGCGGCTGACCGTCGAGTCGGCGCCGATGCAGGGCGCGGTCTATCGGGACGCCGAGGGTCGCCGGCAGATGCTCTGCGGCGTGTGGCGCACGTCGGCGCTGCGCGAGGCGGTCGACCGCCTCGAGGAGGAGCGCGGCGATCTGCGCGGCGCCTCGGTCCGCGAGCTGATGGACTACCTGCGCGTGGCCGAGGTCTCCTGGCGCCGCCCGGGCCCGCCGCCCTGGTTCGACTGCGACACCGACGACGACCTGCGCACCGCCGAGGAATGGGCCCGATGAGCGGCGGCAAAAGGCGGGACGAGATGAGCGGCCTGGACGCGTGGGTGACGGCGGCCGGCCGCGAGCTGGGCCTCGACCCGGCCGAGGTCCCGACCAAGGCCGTGCTCGACGTCGCGCGAGACGTCGCGCACGGTGTCCTGCGTCCGGGTGCGCCCGTCACCGCGTACATGATGGGGCTTGCCGTGGGACGCGGAGCGGATGCCGCGGACGTCGCGGATCGTCTCAGTGAGCTCGCGTTGTCCTGGCCGGGCCCCACCTCCTGAACGCGCTCGATAGGGTGGCGGGAACGGAGGTGCACGATCATGACGGCAGACAGCGCCGCGGGCGAGTCGAACGACAACATCCTGCTCGACGAGCCGACCACGGCTGACCTGCGGGCGAAGGTGACCGAGGCCTGGCGTGACTTCGCGGGGGCCCTGGCCACGCTGCTGTCCTCGCTGGGTCCGGGCGCCCATATCGACCTGACCCTCGACCCGACGGCGTCGGGCACGGGCATGGCGGTCTACTCGGTAAGCATCCGGCTCCTGCCCGACAAGGCGGTCGAGGCGCTCGCGGTCGGTAACGCCGATCTCCCCGAGGGCTACCGGATGGACCGCTCCGCGGTCGCCGACCTGGTCGCGCTGGGCTGGTCGCCGCCAGGTGTGCTGCCGGGCTCGGGCGACTTCTTCGGCCTGCGTTCCAGCCAGGACAAGGCCACCCAACTGGCCACCGTCGTCTCCCGCACCCTGCGTGACGTCTACGGCGCGCCGCACCCGGCCTTCCTGGTCTACCTCGTGCACGACGAGGAGGACGAGCCGATCGAGACCGCGCCGCTGGCCACGGCCCGTAACGAGCCGAACATCGGCGAGGTGCTCGACATCGACGACCTCGACGACGACGGTGAGCTCTCGGCCGCCCTGGCCTCCGCCGCCGACGAGGTCGTGCCGCTGGACGAGCGAGTGCGCACGGTCGTCGCCACGATGTCGAAGACGCCGGTCGACCAGCTCCAGGTCGACACGGACGGTGACATCGGCATCCGGGCCGGGTCGGCCATGGTGTTCGTCCGGGTTCGCGACAATCCACCGCTGGTGGACGTCTTCTCGCCGATCCTCACCGAGGTCGAGCCGACCGAGCAGCTCTACGTGAAGCTCTCCGAGCTGACCAACCGCATGCCGATCGGCCGCCTCTACTGCGCGCAGGACACGGTGTGGGCATCGATCCCGGTCTTCGGCCGGAACTTCCAGCCCACCCACCTCATGCTCGCCGTGCAGGTGATGACCGGCCTGGCCGACGAGCTCGACGACCGGCTGCACGGCGAGTTCGGCGGCAAGCGCTTCTTCGGCGAGGGCGACAAGCCGACCCCGGCCAAGCAGAGCGCCGAGGACGACCACCGCACCGGCATGTACCTATAGGTCTAGCCGAACGAGACGAATCCGATCTGGTCCAGCGTGGACAGTTCGGCGACACCGAGCCCCGAGTCGCCGAGCGTCCACAGCTGGTCCCCGATCACCAGCGACCGGCTGATGGCCTGCCCGTTCAGCGCGCCCACGGGTGCTATCGCCCCGTTCTGCACGCGCAGGCCGAGCACGCCGTTCCCCGAGATCGGCAGGACCAGCAGGTTCGTCGCGGGCCACCAGAGCAGCGCGTGCGGATCGAACTCGGCCTCCGATGTGGAATCGGGCACGACATACTTGGCCAGGCGCCGCGGGTCGGCCGGATTCGCCACATCAAAAAGCGAGATCAAAACACCATTGCGTACGCCCTGAGCACTGGCTTCCTGCCCCACGCCGACCAACAGGTCGTCCCCGACCGGCTGCAGGTGCGCGGAATACCCCGAGATCTTGAGCTCACCGGCCAGCCGAGGACGGCTCGGGTCGGAGAGGTCGAGGCTGAACAGCGGATCGGTCTGCCGGAAGGTCACCACGTACCCGCGCGGCCCGAGGAAGCGCACGGCATAGATCTGCTCACCCTTGCCGAGTCCGTCGATCTCCCCGACCTGCGTCAGTTTGGTCCCGCGCGGCGCCAGCACCCGCACCGCCGACGACCGCGAGCCGAGATCGGTCGTCGCCACCCGCAGGTTCCCGTCCCATTCGGACATCGAGTACTGGTTGAGCAGCATGCCGGGCACCGCGCCGCTCGCCTCGAACCGCGGCTTCTCGCCCTCGGTCAGCGCGAACTTGAAGATCTCGGTGTCCGGCGCGGCCTTGCCGGCCATCGAGTCGATCCGCCACCGCTGGTCGTTCGCGATGTAGAGACTGTCGGTCGTCCCGTAGACGATGTCGCCGTCGGCCACCACCGAGACCGGGTTGCCGTCGGTGAGCGCGGGCGCGGTCAGGTCGAACGTGAGCACGGTGAGCATCGACGCGCCGGAGAACGACGCGGGCCGGCTCACCGAGCCGCAGTCGACGTGCCCCGAGGTCGTCGACGCGCCCGTGGTGACCTCCCACTGCGGCAGCCAGGCCTCCACCTTGGTCCGGTTCACCACCTGCTTGTTCCGCTGGAGTTGGCTCTTCTCGCTGCCGGTCGCGTTGTAGGGGAACACGATCCGCGGGTTGCTGCCCAGCACGACCCGGGCCACGTTGCCGGTCTGCCGGGCGTCGACGACCCGTCCGTCCCCGCGGTACCGGCTGATGACACGCGGCGTGCCGGCCAAGTCGACGAGGATCAACTCCGACCCGGGATAGCCGATCTGGGGCCCGGGATCGCGCACCTTCGGCCCCACCTGGTCGATGGCCGTCATGCTGCCGTTGCCGAGCACGAGCGCCCGGTCGCCGGCGAGCAGCAGGGGGGCGCCGCCGCCGAGGCCGAGCGTGAGCCGGCCGGTCTCGGTGCGGGTGGCCGCGTCGATCACGTGGAGCACGCCGCCGCTGACCGTGACGATCCGGCGGCCATCGGTCTTCACGACGTCCGGCTCGTCGACGCCCTGCTCGTGCACGTTGGTGCCGGAGAAGCTGGTCGCCGCCGGCGCCGGGACGGCGGCATCCATCGCGCGCATCGAACCGGAATCGGCCTTCATCGCACCGGCCTCGGCCGCGAGGGGCATCGGCTGGGCGCCGAAGTAGCCGTACGCGGTGAGCGATCGCATGGCCGCCGCGCGCAGCTCGGTGAGCAGCTTGTCGCAGGAGTCGAACGCGACCAGCGTGAGCGGGGGAGCCGGAGCCGGGACGACGGGCTTCGGTTCGGGAGCATCGGGAGTCGAGGTGCAACCGGCGAGCGGTAGCACCGAGAGCACGGCGCAGATCAGGAGACGGCGGCGCATGTGCGGTTGGACGCGCCCCCGCCGGGACGGGTTCCCCTCATTCGGAGGGTGCGGGAACCACCGTCGGCGTCTCCACGAGCCGGGACAGGACGATCATGCTGCGGGTCGAGGTGACGAACGGTTCGGCCCGCAGCCGCTCGAGCGCCTGCTCGAGGTGCGCGATGTCGGCGGCGCGCAGGTGCACGAGCGCGTCCGCCTCCCCCGAGACCGTGTACGCGCCGATCACCTCCGGATGCCGCCGAGTGGCCACCGTGATCTGGGCCGGCGTGGTACGCCCGGTGCAGAAGAGCTCGACGAACGCCTCGGTGGTCCACCCCACCGCGGCCGGATCGATCACCGCGGTGAATCCCTTGATCACCCCGCTGGATCGAAGCCGGTCGACGCGTCGCTTCACGGCCGGGGCGGAGAGAGCGACCTTGGATCCGATGTCGGCGTACGACGCGCGGGCATCGGCCACCAACAGCGCAACGATTCGCTGGTCAACCGCGTCCATCTGCAACGATTCGCCTCCAACACACAAGATTTATCGCTGTTTCGTACCCCGACGCCAACCTACTCTCTACCTCATGAGCCACATGGAGCGCATGCCGCGAGTCAGGACATATCTGATGTGTCCGCCGGAGCACTTCACGGTCGAGTACGCGATCAACCCGTGGATGGACACCACCGTCCCGGTCGACGCCGCGCTCGCGGTCAAGCAGTGGGACCTGCTGCGCACCACGCTGGTCGACCTCGGCCACACCGTCCATGTGCTCGACCCGGTGGCCGGGCTGCCCGACATGGTCTACGCGGCCAACGGCGCCTTCTCCGTCGACGGCCGGGTCTACGGCGCCCGCTTCCGCTATCCGCAGCGGGCCGCCGAGGCCGCCGCGCATCGCGA
This sequence comes from Paractinoplanes globisporus DSM 43857, assembly GCF_000379645.1. GTDB lineage: Bacteria > Actinomycetota > Actinomycetes > Mycobacteriales > Micromonosporaceae > Actinoplanes > Actinoplanes globisporus. The sequence continues at coordinate 203,911 of NZ_KB903297.1, read as the reverse complement.
CTTCTATGCGGCCTGGAATTTCGTCGCGCCCGAGCACGTCAACGAGGGCGAGGGCGACTTCGCCTACCTCCCGGGCGCATACGGCGGCGTCATCCTGGCCGGCCACGGCTTCCGCACCGAGCCGGCCGCGCACGCCGAGGCGCAGGAGGCGCTCGGCCGCCCGGTCGTCTCGCTTCGCCTGGTCGACCCGGCCTTCTACCACCTCGACACCGCGCTGGCCGCGCTCGACGACCACAACATCACCTACTACCCGGGCGCGTTCTCGCAATCGGCGCAGCGGGTGCTGGCCCAGCTCTTCCCCGACGCGGTGCTCGCCGACCGGGCCGACGCCGAGGCCTTCGGGCTGAACCTGGTCAGCGACGGCCGGAATGTGATTCTCAACACTGAGGCCACGGCGATGGCGCACAAGGTCCGGGCAGCAGGGTACGAGCCGGTCCACGTGGAGCTCACCGAGCTGAAGCGGGGCGGCGGCAGCGTCAAGTGCGCGGTGGCCGAGCTTCGCCACGCGTGACGCGTGAGCGAAGATGGAGCGCATGACCGACGACAACCGCACCCCGGAAAAGCAGCAGGACGGCACCGTCATCGTGGTCGGGCCCGACGGGCGTCCGATGGGCACGGTGGAGCCGGACGGCTCGATGTCCCCCGAGGAACCGGGCAACCTGATCGAGCAGCCGGCCAAGGTCATGCGGATCGGCAGCATGATCAAGCAGCTGCTGGAGGAGGTCCGGGCCGCTCCGCTCGACGAGGCGAGCCGCGGCCGGCTGCGTGAGATCCACAAGCGGTCGATCATCGAGCTGGAGGACGGTCTCGCCCCCGAGCTGCGCGACGAGCTCGAGCGCCTGTCGCTGCCGTTCGAGGGCGACACCCCGCCGAGCGAGGCCGAGCTGCGCATCGCCCAGGCTCAGCTGGTCGGCTGGCTCGAGGGCCTGTTCCACGGCATCCAGGCGGCACTGGTCGCGCAGCAGATGGCGGCCCGACTCCAGCTCGAGCAGATGCGCGGCGGCAGCGGCCGCCCGGCCCTGCCGATGGGTCCCGGCGGCGGACTGATCCCCGGCATGCCCAGCCAGCAGGGTCAGGGCGGCGCCGAGGGTCGTACGGGGCAATATCTTTAAAGCCCGAACGCCTGCCGGAGGTAAACGGCGACCCCGTCCTCGTCGTTCGTGCGACCGATCTCGTCGGCCACCGCGCGAACGGCGGGATGGGCATTGCCCATCGCGACTGAGTGCCCGGCCCAGGTGAGCATCGGGATGTCGTTCGGCATGTCGCCGAAGGCGAGCACCTCGTTCGCCGCGAAGCCGTCCCGCTCGCAGAGCCAGGCCAGCCCGGCCGCCTTGGTCACCCCGGCCGCCGAAATCTCGACGAGCGCGCTCTTCGACGAGTGCGTCGTCTCGGCGAAACCGGCCAGGATCCCGCTAATCAGCTCGTAGAAGGCGTCCGGCTCGTGGTTGGCCGAGCGGGCCAGCAGCTTCACGGCCGGCACCGACGTCAGCTCCTCGGGGGCGGCGAGCACGCGTACGACGTCGTTGTCGGCCTCCCAGCGAACCGGCCACGCCTCCTCGTACCAGAACTGCCGGCCGTCCTCGACCTCGACGGCAAGAGCGATGTCGGGAACCGAGTCGCGCAGTCGCTTGGTCACGTCGAGCAGGATTTCGACCGAGAGCGGGTCGGTACGCAGCACCGTGTCGGTCACCGGGTCGTAGACGACCGCGCCGTTCGCGCAGACCGCCGGCACGGGTTCCGGCATCTGGTCGTACAGCTGCCGCAGCCAGCGGACCGGACGACCGGTCACCAGCACGAGCGGTACGGGGAGGGCGTGCAGAACCTCGAGTGTGCCCGGGCTGAGCGACCCGTCGTCGTGGATCAGGGTGCCGTCGATGTCGGTGGCGACAAGCCGAAAGGGATGCATCACCTCGACATTAACTTGTCCAGGTAGACAGCCACGCCGTCCTCGTCGTTGGACAAGGTCACCTCGTCGGCCACGGCCATGAGCGACGGGTGGGCGTTCGCCACGGCCACCCGGCTCCAGCCCGCCCAGGCGAACATCGGCAGGTCGTTGGGCATGTCGCCGAAGACCAGCACGTCCTGCGGGTCGACGCCGACCGCCTCGGCGACCACCGCGAGGCCGGTGCCTTTGTTCACATTCGCCGGGCAGATCTCCAGGTAGTCGAGGCCGGCCTGGGTGACCGACGCCACCTCGGCCGGGATGATCCGCCGCGCGACCTCGAGCAACTCGTCGACGTGAAGGCCGGAGGAGCTGGCGAACGCCTTGATCACATCGCCGGTGAGGCACTCGGCACGCGGGCGCTCCTCGACGGTCACCGGGTAGCGCCAGGTGGGGTCGTAGTCGCCCCAGAGCGGGGAGTCGTCGTGCTCGAGTGCCTCGACCATCACCGACAGCGGGCCCACCGCGGCCTCGAGCTGGGCCAGCACGCCGGCCAGGGCCGGGCCGGAGAGCCGAGAGCGCAGCAGGTACGACGAATCGGCCTGGTCGAGCACCCAGCCGCCCTGGGCGAGCACGAGGAAGTCGGCGGCCCGGATGTCGTTGCGGGTGAGCGAGGTCAGGCGCGGCCCGCGCCCGGTCGCGCCCACGATCCGGATGCCGGCCGCCCGGACCCGATCGAGGACCTCGTGGGAGTACGCGGACACGGTGTCGTCGCTGCGTACGAGCGTGCCATCGAGATCGGTCGCGATCAGCTTGGGGAGTCCAGGCTTGACCATCGGTACCTCCGAGGGTGGGGCTGACCCCCGCGGAGGGCGGAAGGAAAACGGTACACCCGCCCGCCTACCTGCTGCTATGACTTCTGGTAGCGGGCGGATGTATTACCCGTTAGCGAACAGGTTCCAGGATGTCGCGGCCGCCGACGTACGGCTGAAGGGCCTTGGGCACCCGCACCGAGCCGTCCGGCTGCTGGTGATTTTCCAGGATCGGAATCAGCCAGCGGGTCGTGGCGAGCGTCCCGTTGAGCGTGGCGACGGTCTGCGGCTTGCCGTCGGCGTCCCGGTAGCGGATGTTGAGCCGCCGGGCCTGGAACGTCGTGCAGTTCGACGTCGACGTGACCTCGCGGTACCGGCCCTGCGACGGCACCCACGCCTCGCAGTCGAACTTGCGCGCCGCGCTCGACCCGAGGTCGCCGGCCGCCACGTCGATCACCCGGTACGGGATCTCGACCTTGGCGAGCATTTCCTCCTGCATGGCCAGCAGCCGCAGATGCTCGTCGGCGGCCTCCTCCGGGCGGCAGAACGAGAACATCTCGACCTTGTCGAACTGGTGCACCCGCAGGATGCCGCGCACGTCCTTGCCGTACGACCCGGCCTCGCGGCGGTAGCACGACGACCATCCGGCGTAGCGGGCCGCTCCGCCGGTGAGGTTCAAGATCTCATTCGAGTGGTACGCGGCGAGCGCGACCTCCGACGTGCCGACCAGGTAGAGGTCGTCGGCCTCGAGGCGGTAGACCTCGCTGGCGTGCGCCCCGAGGAAGCCGGTGCCCTCCATCGACTCGGGCTTGACCAGGCTCGGGGTGATCGACGGGACCAGGCCGTACTCGACGGCCTGGGCGATCGCCATCTGCAGCATGCCCAGCTGCAGCAGCGCGCCCACCCCGGTGAGGAAGTAGAAGCGCGAGCCCGAGACCTTGGCGCCGCGCTCGGTGTCGATCGCCTTGAGCGCCTCGCCGATCTCGAGGTGGTCCTTCGGGTTGTCGATCGCCGGGCGGTCACCGACCTCGCGCAGCACGATGAAGTCGTCCTCGCCGCCGGCCGGGACGCCGTCCTGCACGACGTTGGGCACGGCGAGATGGGCCTGCCGCAGCGCGTCGTCGGCCGTGCCGGTCGCCGCCTCGGCCGCCTTGACCTCGGCCGCCAGCTCCTTGGTGCGGGCCAGCAGGCTCGCGCGCTCGTCGGGGGACGCCTTGGGGACCAGCTTGCTCAGCGATCGCTGCTCGGCCCGCAGCGCCTCGAAGCGCTGGGTCGCGGCCCGGCGCTCCTCGTCGGCGCGCAGCAGGTCGTCGACCAGCTCGGTGGGCTCGCCGCGCAGTCGCTGGCTGGCGCGGATCAGCTCGGGGTCCTCGCGGAGCAGACGCAGGTCAATCACGATTGACGAGCCTACCGGCGAGCCTGTCCCGTCCTCACCCGGATATCCCCTGTCGTCACGGTTCCGTGGGCTTGTCGCGGTCGTCGCCGAACGACGTGAACGGTTTCGCCGGCGCGACGGTCAGCTCGAGCGGCTGGTCGGGGACCACCTCGTCGCGCGGGGCGGGCGGGCGCCGCCAGCCCCAGGCGGCGATCTCCTCCTCGACCGGGTCCGGTGCCGCGGCCGTCGCGGGGGAGGCGGCGGGCCGGTGCCGGTCGGCGAGGTAGAGCGCGAGCATGGCGAGCAGCACCCCGGCCACCGCGCACCACAGGCCCCGGCCGTACGTGAACTCGACATCGTCCTTGTCGAGCTGCAGCAGGTAAAGGTCGGGAATCACGCGACTCTCGTTGCCCAGCGACGTGGTGACCGCGAACAGCAGACCGAGCAGCGTGCCGCCGACGCTCATGCCGCCCAGTCGCGCCCATCGGCGCCCGGCGGCCGGGCCGAACAGGGTAAGCACCACGGCGACGACCAGCGGGAACAGCCCGACCACGTAGCCCTCGCCGAGCGCACCGATGTCGGCGATGTTGGTGGAGACCGGGTGGGTGCCGGCCGGGCCGCCGAAGACCTTGGCGTCCACCGTGGTGACCTGCCACTCGGAGACCAGCGAGGCGAGCACGGCCACCGCGGCCAGCACCGCGGTCAGCGGCACGACCCTGCGGTCGGTGGCGAGAGATCGCCCGAGGCCGGCCGGGTTCCATCGGCGGCGGGGCTCGGGCGCGTCGCTGCCGAACTCGATCACCTCGTCGGGCCGGCTGTCGAGATCGATCGGCTGGAGCTCGGGGGGCATGTGACCCATGATGACCCGTGCCCCCGTCGCCAGGCCAGCGGCCGTCCCATGGACTAGCGTTTCGGATATGCCTATTCGCACTGCTTCGGCCCGCTGGGAAGGGAACCTCACCGAGGGTTCCGGCACGATCAAGACCGGCAAGGGCGGCTACCAGGGGAACTACTCGTTCAAGTCGCGCTTCGAGGAGGGCGAGGGGACGAACCCCGAAGAACTGATCGCCGCCGCGCACTCCGGCTGCTTCTCGATGGCGTTCTCCAAGGGCCTCGCGGACGCCGGCTTCACCCCGACCTCCGTCGAGACCACGGCGAAGGTCCACCTCGACAAGGGCGACGCGGGCTTCGGCGTGACCCGCATCGACCTCGAGACCGTGGGCAACGTCCCGGGCATCGACGACGCCACGTTCCAGAAGATCGCCGAGGGCGCCAAGGAGAACTGCCCGATCTCCCGGCTCCTCTCGCCCGGCGCCCAGATCACGCTGAGCGCCACGCTCGCCTGATCCTCCAGGCGCCGACCAGGCCGGTGCGGCCGGGCTTTCCCGGACCGCATCGGCTGACCGGTGCGCCCGCGCGGTAGCGCACAATGGTCGCTGTGCCGGTCGACATGAGTCGTGAACGTTTCGAGGAGCTTGTCGGCGAGGCGCTCGACGAGGTCCCGAGCGAGCTGCTGTCGATGATGAGCAACGTCGTCTTCATGGTCGAGGACGCGCCGCCGGACGGCAACGAAGATCTTCTCGGCCTGTACGAGGGCACCGCGCTGACCGACCGCGGCTGGAACTACGCCGGGGTGCTGCCCGACCGCATCACGATCTACCGATTGCCGACGTTGCGCGTCTGCGACTCGGAGACCGACGTCATCGACGAGGTCGCGATCACGGTGGTGCACGAGATCGCTCACCACTTCGGTATCGACGATCACCGTCTGCACGAGCTGGGTTGGGGCTGAGTCTTACCCTGATGGCACATCCCATTCAGGAGGACGACGTTTCATGCGCAGCGATCTCTTTTCCGCCGATAACCTCGAGAAGGAGTCGGCCCAGCCCGGCCTGCGGCTGCAGAACTCCAAGCTCCTCAAGGCGGAGCTGAACGGCGAGTTCATGGCCCGTCAGGGCTCGATGGTCGCCTACCAGGGCCAGGTGCAGTTCGAGGCGCTGGGCTCGGGCGGCATCGGCAAGTTTCTCAAGCAGAAGCTCACCGGTGAGGGCGTGCCGCTGATGCGCGTCCGCGGCCAGGGCGACGTCTTCCTCGCCGACCGTGCGGCCGACGTCCACCTCATCGACCTCGAGCCGGGCGACGCCCTCTCGATCAACGGGTCGAACGTGCTCGCCTTCGACTCGAGCCTGACGTACGACATCAAGATGGTCGGCGGCGCCGGGATGATGTCCAACGCCGGCCTGTTCAACTGCGTCTTCTCGGGGCAGGGCCGGATCGCGGTCACCACCAAGGGCACTCCGGTCGTGCTGAACGTGGACCAGCCGACGTACGTCGACCCGCAGGCCGCGATCTGCTGGTCGGCGAGCCTGCAGACCGGATACCACCGCGCCGAGCAGCTCGGCCTCGGCACCCTGCTGGGCCGTACCACCGGCGAGCGCTTCACGATGAGCTTCGCCGGCCAGGGCTTCGTGGTGGTGCAGCCCTCCGAGGAGTTCATCGGCGGCCTCGGCGGTGCCGGCGGCGGCCAGCAGGCCGGTCAGAGCGGCGGCCTGCTCGGCAACCTCCTGGGCAACTAGCCCCAACTAGCCCAAGTCGCCGGCTCGGAGGCGTGCCAGCCACGCGGCCGAGTCGGTGAAATCCGTGTCGGACATGCCGGGCACCGACGGCACCGGTTCGTTGACGAGCCGGTGCCGCGGGTAGCTGCCGAGGAAGCGCACCTCGGCGCAGATCCGGCGCAGGCCCTGCAGCGCCTCGCCCATCCGGGCCTCGGCCACGTGCCCGGTGCAGTCGAGGAAGAAGAAGTACGTCCCGAGCTGCTCGCCGGTCGGGCGGGACTCGATGCGGGACAGGTTGATCCCCCGTACCAGAAGCTCGGTCAGCACCGCGAGCAGCGCGCCCACCTGATCGTGCCGGATCGAGACGGCCAGCGAGGTCACGTCGTCGCCGGTCGGCTCGCCCACCGGGCCGGGGCGGGTCAGCAGCGCGAACCGGGTCACCGCGTCGGAGTGATCGGCCACCTTGTCGGCCAGCACGGTCAGCTTGTTGCGCGACACGCCGATCGGCGCGCAGAGGGCCGCGTCGTACTCCCCGGCGGCGGCGCTGATCGCGGCGGCGGCGTTGGAGAGCACGTCCACGACGACCGCGTCGGGCAGGTGGGCCCGCAGCCAGTTACGGCACTGGGCGGAGGCCTGCGGATGGGCAGCCACGGTACGAATCTGGGCCAGGGGAGTCAGCGAGCGGGCGGCCAGGACGAACTCGACCGGCAGCACCACCTCGCGGGTGATCACCAGCGGGCTGCCGGTGGCCAACTCGTCGAGGGTGACCGGAATGGCGCCGCCCACCGAGTTTTCCAGCGGCACCAGGGCGGCGTCGGCCTCGCCGGCCCGGACGGCCTCGAGCGCCTCGGGCACGCTGCGGGCGGGGGTGCGGACCCCGCGCTCGGCGGCGGGCAGGGTGCGAAGGGCTGCCTCGGTGAAGGTGCCCTCCGGACCGAGGTAGACGAAGCGTGACGGCGGCGTTCCCGGCATGCCGAGAGTCTAGGCGGGGGCGAGTCAGAGGCCGCAGGCCAGGACCCGGATGCCGGGCGGCGCCGTGGTCCGCACCCGGTTGGTGCACACCTCGGAACCGGCCGCGACCAGCGCGAGCGTGGCGTCCTTGCCGGTGGCCACGACCATCAGCGGCTCCAGTTGGTCCTCGCTCTCGCCGCTCTTCTCCAGCGTGGTGAACGACCAGGTGCCCGAGCAGTACGGCCCGGAGTCGACCTGAAGTGCCGTGTTCGGCACGCCGGGCGTCTTCTGGGTCTTGACCAGGGTGATGATCTGCGCGCCGGTCGGGGCGCCGGTGCACAGCGCGGCGTGCGAGGGTGTCGGCGTCGGGGAGACGGTGGTGGCCGGGGTGGTCGTCGCCGTCGGGTACGTCGGCACCGCTGCCGTATACGTCGGAAAAATCGGTGTGGCGGCGGCCCCGGTCGGTATCGTCGCCGCGGGCAGGCCGGGCAACTGGGACGGCCCGAGCGACAGCGGGGCCGCGCTGGGGCTCACGTACGGCGGCGAGGTGGGCAACGGCTGCGGCGGCTCGCCACAGGCACCCACCAGCGCCAGGGCGCCGACCGAAAGGACGCCCAGGGGGATGAGGCGTGTGCGGGGGGACACGCCGCACATGGTAGGCCCGCCCGGATCAGGAGGCGATGCGGTGCCCGGCCGCCAGGAGGGTGTCGATCGCCTCGGTCAGCCGCACGGAGGGCACCAGCAGGTAGTCCGTCGTGTACGTGGAGAACGTCACGATGTTCACCCGGGCGTCGGCGAGCGGTTTGATCAGCGAGGCGAGCACCCCGGTCAGCGCCAGCTCGACGTGACTGGCCACACGCAGACATCGCCAGGAGGTGTCGGCCACCGCGCCGTCGGGCACCCGATCGGCCGGGCAGATGATCGACAACTCATCAGGCGCCCAGCTCAGCGAGATGACGCCCTTCACCTCCGGACCCGCGGCCAGCGAAGCCGGGATCGGCGAACCGGCCGGCAGCCGGCACACCGCGTACTCCTCCGGTAGCAGATCTAGATCGAGCATGAGGGCAGACTACGTTTTCCGATCAGCCCTTGCCCAACCCTCGCCGGTGCGGCAAACGCCACACCTGCGGAAATCAACGCACGGGAGAGAAGAACGTCAACGATCCGGCGACCCGGTCCCCGTTCAGCAGCGGGGTGGTGATCGCGTCGACGGTCAACGGCGGCTCGCCCGGACTCGGCACCACCCGCAGCAGGCCACGGGCCAGTCGCTCGCTGCGGATCGCCAGCAGCGGCGGGATTTTTTCCACGTCGGACGCGTCCAGCTCGGCCGCGACGGCCGTGAAGTCGATCAACCGCATCGCCTCACCGAGCGGCTGCCCGATGATCTCGACCGGCTTGCCCAGCCCGAACAGCTCGCAGCATGCGGCCGACACGGCCAGGATCGTGGTGGACGTGTCGATCACCAGGCACGGCTCGGCGGCGGCCGCCACCGTGGACGTCCAGCGGTCGACACTCGGAACGAACTCGTCCTCGGCCGGTGTCCGCGCCTGGGGCACGAACGCTCCCGAAAGGGAGAGCTCGACATGTGCCACCGGTCCTCCTCGTTCCTTCGGCCCAACGGGCGACGCCGCCGCGTCAGCGGCGGCGACCCGTCGAGTTCACTGGAAGGAACGTTACCGGCGTGCTGTCCGCTTGTCAGCGGGCGTTTGTCCGTCGGGGTGCCAGCGGTAGTCGCCGGCTGGGCGATAGGGTGCGTTTGCCCAGGTACCGGGGTGGTTGGCGACGGCCGAGAGCTTGCTGGCGGTGGCCGGCGAGATGCGGGCGCCGCCGGCGATCAGCAGTCGGTCGAGTTCCTTGTCCGTCGCGACGAGGACCTCCTTGGGCAGCCCGTGCACGCTGATCACGCCGGAGCCGACGAAGGTCAGCACGGGGGTGACCGGCACGTTCAGCCCGACCGCGGCGGAGAGCGCCTTGCTGGCGCGGCGCGCCTCGCGGCGGGCCTCGGCGACGTACTGCGGGCGCTTGCCATTGATCTGCACGACGTCGCCGGCGATCAGCACGCGGGCGCGCCCGTGGTCGGCGACGGTCACGGCGTACACACCGCCGGGGCCGATGGCGAGGAAGCCGGCGCGGTCGTCGGCGAGATCGGGCTCGTAGTAGCCCTGAGCGTCGGTGCGGGGCCAGTCGACGATGTGCCAGTTGGGTCCGAGGCGATCGAGGCGGGTGAGCGCGCGGGCGCCGGCGGCCTCGAGGCGGCGGGCGTCGCGCTCGGCGCGGCGACGGCGGGCCCAATCGGCGGGCGAGGTACGGGGGGTGTCAATCGTGGTCGACACGGCCGTGCGGCGGTCGATCGCGGGTGGCGCCTTGACGGGTACGGGCAGAGCAGGGCGCGGGAAGACAGTCACATCGACCTCCGGCAAAAGGTCTCTTCGGGCTCTCTAGCCACTACCGTACGTGCTCGACCCCACACGGAGGCAAGACATCGGGGTGAAAGAGAGGCGAGTGAGTGGGGATGAATGCCGCATTCACGCACCAGCACTTCTTGCGGATGGTGCATCGGGCGGCCCTTTGTCCCCACGTTTCGGCATGTTGTTCGGCACGTTCAAGCACAAAGTTAGCCTCACCTTCGCTCGCGCGCACCGATGTCTCATGATCTAGTCAGAACGTCATCGGTCGAACGCGAGGAGTACCGAGATGGTTCACTACGTCGACAGTGAAGTGAGCCCGCTTCGTACGGTCCTGCTGCACCGTCCCGGGCACGAGCTCGCCCGGCTCACTCCGAGGAACAACGACTCCCTCCTCTTCGACGGCATCCCGTGGGTGGGCCGCGCCCAGGAGGAGCACGACGCGTTCGCCTCGGCTCTGCGCGAGCGCGGGGTCGAGGTGCTCTACCTCGGCGATCTGCTGGCCGAGACCCTGGCCATCCCGCAGGCGCGGGCCGAGCTCACCGAGGCCGTCCTCGACGACCGCCGGCTCGGCGACACCCTGCGCGCCGGCGTCGGGCGCTACCTGGCCGACCAGGACCCGCGACGGCTGGCCGACGTGCTCATGTCCGGTCTCGCGCACGGCGAGCTCAAGCCGGGACCGGGCGGGCTCGTCTACGAGCTGATGGAACCGAACGACTTCGTCATCGACCCGCTGCCCAACCTGCTGTTCACCCGCGACTCGTCGGTCTGGGTCCGGGACCGGGTCGCGGTGACCAGCCTCGCCATGCCTGCCCGCCGCCGCGAGACCACGCTGACCCGGGCCATCTACCGCTACCACCCGCGCTTCGCGGGAGTCGATCTGCTGTACGACCCGACGCTGGAGCACGTCGAGGGCGGGGACGTGCTGGTGCTCGCGCCGCAGGTGCTGGCGATCGGGGTCGGCGAGCGCACCACACCGGCCGGCGCCGAGCGGCTGGCCCGGCGGGTTTTCGGCGAGGGCCTGGCCCACACGATCCTCGTGGTGCCGATCGCCCAGGAGCGGGCCACCATGCACCTCGACACGGTGTGCACGATGGTCGACGTCGACGCCGTGGTCATCTATCCGAACGCGGCCGACTCGCTCCGGGCGTACACGGTCACCGCGGACGCCGACGGTGAGCCGCACGCCGGACCGTCGCGCCCGTTCCTGGAGGCCGCCGCCGCGGCCATGGGCATCGACCGGCTGCGCACCATCGAGACCGGGCTCGACCCGGTCACGGCCGAGCGCGAGCAGTGGGACGACGGCAACAACACCCTCGCCATCGCCCCCCGGCTCTGCGTCGCCTATGAGCGAAATGTCGAGACAAATGCTCAATTGGAGCGGGCGGGGATCGAGGTGGTCCGCATCAGCGGCTCGGAACTCGGCAGCGGCCGCGGCGGCCCGAGGTGCATGAGCTGCCCGATCGAGCGGGCGCCCCTCACCTGACGAGCACGTGCGACACGATGAGTTCCGGGGTCACGGCGGGTCCGCCCTTGTCGGGGAAGTCGAAGACGGCGATCTCCAGCTGGACGGGGTAGGAAGGGGCCTGGCCGACCCGCTTGACCTCTTGGCCGTCGACCGTGAACGACAACGAGTCCGCGCGCCAGTCCACGGCGTACGTGTGAAATGTGGAAACGTCGATCGGAAGCTCGACCACCGACCAGTCCTCGGTCAGGCGCGGATCGCGGAAGCGGTGCAGCCCCATCCCGACACCTCGCGGCGCGGTGCCGAAGATCTCCATCACGCAGATCTCGCCGGAGCGGGACGGCTCGTCCTCGAGGCCGGAGAGCCAGAACGCCACCATCGACCGCGGCGTGATCACGCCGCGCGCCCGGATCTCGATGTGGCCGTAGAGGGGCGTGCAGCCCCAGAAGGCCGGCTGCTCCTCGCGCACCTGCTGGCCATCGAGGAACGGCTGGCCGCCGATCGTGCTGCCGACCGGGCCCGAGAAGTTCGCGCTCTGGATGCCCGACACGCGCAGCGGCGTCTCGTGCACGCCCTCGGCCCACAAGGGCTGATCCGGCGGGATGCTCAGCCGGAGCTCGCCGTTCCTGATCTCGTACGTCCCGGCCGAGGCGGCGCGTGAGCTCCAATGCGGCAGGTACCAGGGCACCCAGACGGAGCGGTCCAGCTCAGTCGAGGTGAACTGCTCCGTCAGCATCGGCGTCAGCGCAGGGTGAGCTGCCGGCCGATCAGGCCCTGCTTGGCCCGACGTGCGTCGGCGTCGAGTGGGCCCGTCTCGGACAGGATGTCGGCGTAGCGCTTGGCGAAGTCGGCGAGCGGGGCCTCCCAGTCGGCCGACTCCGGCTCGCCCGGGATGTCCCAGACCGGGACCAGCAGGCCGTGCGCCCGGAACATGCCGGCGAACTTCGTGTTCTCCCCGAGCAGCAGGTCACCGGCGGCGCTCAGCCGGGCCAGCGCGTCCAGCGCCTGATCCTCGGCCTCGGGGAGCACCCAGCGCACGTGGCCCTTGTCCGGCGCCACCCGGCACCAGTACGCGGCCCGCGCCGACGCCATCCGCACGGTCGGGTAGATCGACGCGTTCGCCCGTTCCAGCGACGCTTTCACGTTCGGGTCGTCGGCCTGGTCCTCGTCGAGCCAGTACTCGAAGCCCTCCTGCATGGCCACGTCGAGCGGGCCGTCGACCAGGATGTCCTGCAGGCGGACGCCCTGACCGGGCAGCGCCGGCACCGACACCGTGTCGCCGGGCTCGGTGCGCAGCCCGCTGAGGATGGCCACCGCCAGATCGCGGGAGACGTCGCCGGACTGCACGTGCCGCTGGAGGCCGATGAAGACCCGGCCGTCCGTGCGGGTCATCGCGGGCCACGCCATCGGCAGCACGGTCGACAGGGTGACCGGGCGGTCGCCGTACTCCTCGACGATCTCGGGCTTGAGGGTCAGCGGCGCCGAGGCGGCGGGGACCAGCTCGCGCAGGGCGATCCACTCCGGCTCGTCGGTCAGGCCCTCGAACGGCCGGGCGACGAAGATGTCGCGCACCTTTTCGCGCTTCGGTGCGGTCTGGCGTTGGTTGCGACGCTTGCTCACGGCGAGACAGCCTAGGCGGTGGTTTCGAGTTGGGGCCACTCAGGCGCGCGGGAGTCGCACCTCGGCCGTCGTGCCGCCGCCCTCGCGCGGCCGCAGCGACACCCATCCCTGCTGTCGTTCCACCAGACGGCGTACGAGGTAGAGCCCGAGCCCGGCCCCCGGATGGCGCCGCCGGTCGCCGGCCTCGGCCTGCCAATAACGCTCGAAGGCGCGCTCGACGTGCTCGGGCCGGATGCCGATGCCGTGGTCCGAGACCCGGAAGCGCAGGGTCTCGCCGTCGGCCGCCGCGCACAGCTCGATCGGCGAGTCGGGCGGGGAGTTCTTCTCGGCGTTGGTGGCCAGCTCGGTGAGGATCGTGGCGATCGACTCGCGCTCGCCGTACGCCTTCGGCAGCTCGGCCGGCAGATTCTCCAGCCGGATCCGGCGGCGCAGGTCTTCCGGCAGTTCCTCGACCGCGCCCCGCAGCGTGTCGGGCAGGTCGTACGGCCCGGCCGGCGCCTCGCCGGGATCGCCGTCGTCGCTGGTGGCGGTCAGCAGCCGGTCGACCAGGCGGGCGAGCTCGCCGGCCCGCGCGCCGATCACCCGTACCGCCTCCTGCCGGCCCTGCTCGCCGAGCGAGTCCCAGTGGTTGGTGAGCGTGTCGGCGTAGCCCTTGATGACCGTCACCGGCGTACGCAGCTCGTGGCTGGTCACGGCGAGCCAGAGATCGCGGCTCTCCTGGCGGCGGGCCTGGTCGGGGTCGCGAGGCTGGGTGCCGTACAGCCGGCCGAGAATGCTCGCCAGCAGCTCCAGCGTGACCGAGTTATCCGAAATGTCGGACAAGGCGTGCAGCGAGCCGACCACCGTGTCGCCCGCCTTGCTGAGGGCGACGGCCTCACCGGGGAAGACGTCGTCGGTGCTGTCGATGCGGCGGCCGATGGCCGGAGCCCAGGAACCGGTGGCCGCGACGACCCGGCCGTGACCGTCCGCCGTGTACTCCACGAAGCCGGCCGCGGACGCGCCCAGCACGTCCTGGGCGAGGCGGACGATCTGCTGCACCACGGGCAGACCCGTCTCGCCGGCGTTGAGCCGATCCAGGACCGCGAGCTGACCACGAGTCAGCGCGGCGTAGTCGGGACGCTCCGGCATGACTGCGAGTCTGCCTCGCTTCCCGCTTTTTGGGCAGATGGTTGCACGCTGATCTTGAAATCTTTCACCGTGACGTGTCAGAGGTCACATCTCGGCCACGCGATCGAGCACGAATTTCGGCCGATCGGTGATCACTCCGTCGACCCGGTGGTCGAGCACCATGTCCAGATCGTCCGGCTCGTTGACGGTCCACACGTACACCTGATGGCCGGCCTGCCTGATGCTCGGCACCAGCCCCGGCCGGGACCGCACCAGGCCGACACCCGGCCCGGCGATGCGCGCGCCGAACGGCAGCCGCCCGCGACCCACGCCCGGCGGCAGGATCTCCAGCAGGTAGACCGTCGGGACGCCGGGCGCCTGGGCCCGGACGCGGCGCAGCGCGAGCGCCGCGAACGACATCACGGTGACGTGGACCTTGTCGTCGGGCAGGCCGTGCCGCCCCAGCGTCTCGACCAGCTTGCGCTCCACCTCGGCGCCGTAGCGTGACGGGTGCTTGGTCTCGATGAGTAGGCGCACCTGCCGGCCGCTGTCACGCAGAGCCTCCAGCAGCCGGTCGAGCGTGAGCAGCCGGCTCAGGTCGGGCAGGTCTTCGTCGGACGGGTAGCTGGGATGCCACGACCCGAAGTTGAGCGCGTCGAGCTCGGCCAGCGTCTTGGTGCTGACCAGGCCGCGGCCGTTGCTCGTCCGGTTGAGGTTGCGGTCGTGCACGCAGACCAGGTGGCCGTCGCGGGTGAGCCGCACGTCGCACTCGAGACCGTCCGCGCCGTCCTCGAGGGCGCGCATGTACGCCCCGAGCGTGTGCTCGGGCAGCGCGTCGGCGCCCCCGCGATGCGCGAAGACCAGTGGGCGATAGTCACTCACAGCACTTGAGCCGGTTGCCCGCTCTCGCTGACGACCTCGCGGCCCGAGGCGGCCCAAACCTGCATGCCGCCGTCGAGGTTGCGCACGTTGTCCCAGCCGTTGGCCATCAGGTAGGACACGACCTGGCCGGAGCGGCCGCCGGAGCGGCAGACCACGACCACCTCGATGTCGGTCGGCACCTCGGCCATCCGCGCCGGGATTTCCATCATCGGCAGGTGGTGGGCCCCGGGAGCGTGACCGGCGGTCCACTCCTCGGGCTCGCGCACGTCCAGCAGGTAGGCGTCGTCGGCGACGTCGCCGGGGGTCACACGGGGAACTTGTGGTCCGAACACGGGATTCAGCTTACGAGGTCGGCTTTTTGAGGTTCGCGGCCATCCACTCGCTCATCTTGTCGCCGGCCACGGCCTGGTAGAGAGCGATCGCCTTCTCCTTGTCGGAGACCACCACGGACTGCCCGGAGATGGTCTCGCTGCCCTTGTTGGGGCTGGTGATGAAGGTGAGCTTGTCGCCGCGGAGGCTGCGGAACTGCACCGCCATGTCCTTGAGCGAGAAGCTCTGGTCGACGGT
Source organism: Paractinoplanes globisporus DSM 43857 (assembly GCF_000379645.1). Taxonomy (GTDB): domain Bacteria; phylum Actinomycetota; class Actinomycetes; order Mycobacteriales; family Micromonosporaceae; genus Actinoplanes; species Actinoplanes globisporus. Next base: position 188,290 of record NZ_KB903297.1, on the reverse strand, counting down.
GACCGCGGCGGTGGCCGACTTCAGGAAGTCGTTGAGCTTGCCGGGGTTGGTCAGCGTGCCGCTGCTCGCCGCCTTGTCCAGGATCGCCTTCAGGAACTCCTGCTGGTGCTGCATGCGGGCGAAGTCGCCGCGAGGGAACTGCTTGCGCTGGCGCACCCAGTCCAGGGCCTGCTCGCCGTTCATGTGCATCATGCCCTTGGTGAACACCCGGTGCGGCTTGTGGATCGACGTGATCGTCTGGTCCACGTAGAGGTCGACGCCGCCGAGCGCGTCGGTGACCTCCTTGAAGCCGCCGAAGTCGATCGCCATGACGTTGTCGATCTTGACGTCGGTGAGGCACTCGACCGTGTGCACGGCGCGCGGCAGGCCGCCGAAGGCGAACGAGGCATTGATCTTGGCCCGGCTGCCGTCGCCGCAGGCCGCGCCGTTGCTCTTGGGTACGACCACCCAGAGGTCACGCGGGATCGAGATCAGCTGGGCCGTCTTGTGGTCGGCCGGCACGTGCATGAGGATCAGCGTGTCCGCCCGCCAGGCGTTGGCCTCGTCATCCTTCGTGTCCGGGTCGCGCGAGTCGCTGCCCACCAGCAGGATGTTCTGCGCGCCCGAGACCGCCTTGGCCGGCCGGTCGCCGGTGATCCCGGAGAAGGCGTTGGTGCGCTTGAGGTCTTCGTCGAGGCCGTTGGCGTAGCCGTACAGCGAGATACCCGCGATCACCGCGATGATCAGGACCGCCAGGCCGGCGAGCAGGGCGATGCGGCCCCAGCGCGGCTTGAGCCGGGGCCGCTTCGCGGGCGGCGGTGGGAAGGCGGGCGGTTGTACCGAGGCTCGTCCGACGGTCGTAGACATAGAACCCAGGTTACGTAGCGCCCACCTCTACACCGGGTTATCGACACTCGTTCGGCACAAAGGGGGGAGTAGGTACTCTCAGTGAGCGCCGTAGCCGGTCAGGGACCGAACCTCCAGCTCCGCGTACTTGTCGGTGTCGTCCTCCTTCGAGATCACCGTCCCGATCCAGCCGCAGAGGAAGCCGAGCGGGATCGAGATGATGCCCGGGTTGCTGAGCGGGAACCACTGCCAGTCCTCGTGCGGGAACATGGCGGTGGCCGAGCCGGAGACGACCGGGGAGAAGAAGACCAGGAAGACCGCGGAGATCAGGCCGCCGTAGATGGCCCACATCGCCCCGGAGGTATTGAACTTCTTCCAGAACAGGCTGTAGAGGATCGCCGGCAGGTTGGCCGAGGCCGCCACCGCGAACGCGAGCGCCACGAGGAACGCCACGTTCTGGCTCTGCGCCAGGATCGACAGGAAGATCGCCACGGCGCCGATGACCAGGGCGGAGATCCGGGCGACCCGAACCTCGTCCCGCTCGCCGGCCGTGCCCTTCTTGATCACGTTGGCGTAGAAGTCGTGCGACACGCTCGACGACGAGGCCAGGGTCAGGCCGGCCACCACCGCCAGGATCGTGGCGAACGCGACCGCCGCGATGATCGCCAGCAGGATCGCCCCGCCGGTGTCCCCGCCGAAGTACTTGATGCCGAGCGCCTGTGCCAGCTGCGGTGCCGCGGTGTTGCCCGCCTTGTCCTGCGCGGTGATCGCCTTGCCACCCACCAGGGCCGCCGCGCCGAAGCCGAGGGCCAGGGTGAACAGGTAGAAGGTGCCGATGATGCCGATCGCCCAGAGCACGCTCTTGCGGGCAATCTTGCTGGTCGGAACCGTGTAGAAGCGGGTCAGGATGTGCGGCAGGCCGGCCGTGCCGAGCACCAGCGCGATGCCCAGCGAGACCAGGTCCATCTTGCTGTAGAAGGTCTCGGACGCGGTCGCCTTCTCCACGCCGTAGCGCAGGCCCGGCTCGAGGAAGGCCGAGCCCTTGCCGGACTGCGCGGCGGCGTCACCCAGCAGCGTCGACAGGTTGAACTTGTAGTGCACGAGCACCAGGAACGTCATCACCAGGGCGCCGATCATCAGCATGAACGCCTTGACGATCTGCACGTACGTGGTGCCCTTCATGCCGCCGACCACCACGTAGACGATCATCAGGGCGCCGACCAGGATGATCGTGGCGACCTTGGCGGTGTCCGCGTCCATGCCCAGGAACGTGGTGCCCGGCTTGATCCCGAGCAGCAGCGAGACCAGGGCACCCGCGCCGACCATCTGCGCGATCAGGTAGAAGATCGACACCACGACCGTGGAGATGCTGGCGGCCGAGCGCACCGGCCGCTGGCGCATCCGGAACGCCAGCACGTCGGCCATCGTGTACCGGCCCGAGTTACGCAGGAACTCGGCGACCAGCAGCAGCGCCACCAGCCAGGCCACGAGGAAGCCGATCGAGTACAGGAAGCCGTCGTAGCCGAACAGCGCGATCAGGCCGGCGATGCCCAGGAAGGACGCGGCCGACATGTAGTCGCCACTGATCGCCATGCCGTTCTGGAAGCCGGAGAACTGCCGGCCGCCGGCGTAGAAGTCGGTGGCGGTCTTGGTCTGGCGGCTCGCCCAGATCGTGATGCCCAGCGTGATGGCCACGAAGATCAGGAACAGCGTGATGGTCAGCGTACGGGTGGTGGAGGTGGAGGCTTCGGCAAGCAGGTGTGACTCCATCACTCAGCACCCTCTTCCATCTTGTTGCGGATGCTGTCGGCGATCGGGTCGAGCTCGCGGGCCGAGTAGCGGGCGTATACCCACGCGATCAGGAACGTCGACACGAACTGCAGCAGGCCGAAGACGAGTGCGACGTTGATGTTGCCAACGATCTTGGCGCTCATGAAGCCGCGGGCGTACGCGGACAGCAGGACATACAGCAGGTACCAGAGGAAGAAAGCGACCGTCATCGGGAAGATGAAGCTGCGCAGCTTGCGGCGCAGTCGCTGGAAATCCTCAGACCGCTGAACGGCCTGGTATCTCTCGGTGGAGGACTCGGAAGGCACTTCTGTCGTCACCGGGATTCACCACCTTCAGTGGGGATGGGGCGGACTTTCGGGCAACGTACGAAGCCCTCTGCCCCGGTGACGGCGTGCGGTCGGACCCTGCGCCGAGTGGCGGTCTGACTGCGCCGAGTAGGTCAGCGGTCAGCGATATCGACCGCGATAGTGGATCAGCGGCGCGGCCTCGGAACCCAGCGACACGGTCTCGATCACGCCCTCGACCAGCAGCGCCCAGCCGCACTCCCGGCTGCTCTCCAGCCGGCAGCCGGCCCACGTGCCCGCGTGCGCCGGGACCGGGCCGTACTCGGTGGGCGTCCACTCGCCGGCCGCGAACAGACCGCCCGGCGCGGGCGACAGGCCGGCGAACCGATCGGCCAGCTGCCGGTCGTCCGGGCCGAGCGGGGCCACCGCGAACCGGCCGGCCTCGGTCAGCGCGTCCCAGAGGTCGCTCTCCTCGTCGATCAGCCCGAGCACCCGGCCGGGATCGCCGTCGGCGACGAGCATCGATGACACGGTGAGTCCCCGCGGTCCGGGCGCCGTCCAGAGCGTGACGGGGGCGGCCAACCTGCCGCGTAACCGCCGGACCGGGGACCGTTCCTCGTCGGGGGTGGCGAAGGGGTCGTCCGAGTGGATCCGGCCGCCGGGCGCGTCAGCTGTCACGTGAGTCATTCTGGTCGGTCAGCGGCACGTCGTAACGGATCTCGAACCGCTGTCCGGACTTGATCATCACGGTGGCCTCGACCGCCCGGCCGTCCTCGGCGTACGCGACCCGGAACTGCCGCAGCACCGGCACGTCGCCCGGCAGCCCCAGCGTCACGAACTCGGCCACCGTGGCCGGTCGCACCGACACGTGATCGACCGCCCGGACCACGCGATGGCCGAGCGCGGCCAGCACCGCCGGCGAGCCGCCCGCGAGCAGCCGCGGCGCCGTCAGCTCGGTGTCCCGCGCGATCGAGGTCGGGTAGTAGTTCCACACCAGCTCGGCCGGCTCGCCGTCGAGCGACGCCAGCTGCGACCGCACCAGCACCGGGTCGCCCACGGCCAGGCCGAACACCTCCGCCACCCGGGCCGGCGCTGGGCCCTCGCCGACCTCGATCAGCTCGGTCGAGGCGCGGCGTCCCCGCGACCGCATCGGCGGCGCGTGCATCGCGCGGATCGTCGCCGGCAGCCGGCCGGTCGCGACCACCGACTTGCCCCGATGGCCCTCGACCAGGCCCTCCGCCTTGAGGATGGCGACCGCGCGGGTCACGGTCATGTTGTTCACGCCGTAGCGTTCCCGCAGCTCGGCGGTGCTGGGCAGGCGCTCCCCGGCCGCGATGTCGCCGCTCAGGATCAGCGCCCGCAGGTCTCCGGCGAGCTGCTGCTGCCGCGACCGCAGCCCATCGTCCGAAATGCTCACTGCTCCACCCGCAGGTGGTATTCGACCGGTTTGCTGCGCTCCGCGACCATGCGATTGATTGCGAACTCCACCGGAATGCCGGTTTTATCCCGGCTGACGCGGGTCAATACAAGCAACGGCTGCGTCTGACTAATCCGTAAAATGTCCATTTCGGAGGCATCGGGCGGCCGGGCGGTGAGAGATTCGGAAACGGAGACGGCGGACCGCCCGAGCGAGGCCAGCACCGCGACCGCCCCGCCCTTGATCTTCGAAGGCGCCGCGAGGGGAGTCGAGGCAGCGAACGAAGCGGGATAAAAGGAATCCGCGATCTCCACCGGCACGTCGTCGAGCAGCATCAACCGGCTACGCACCACCGCAAGCTCCCCCTCACCCAGCGCCAGCGCGGCCCGCACGTCCTCACCCGGGGTCACACTCGCCACGTTCAGCAGCCGCTGCGTCCCCCGGCGCCCACCCGCGGCCGCCTCGGCCTTCCACGCATCGCCCGAGCCGGCCACGACATACGGGTTCCCCATGTCCGATCATGCTGCCCCATTCGGCCGAGAATGTGGACAGTCACCTTCCGGCTACTGGCCATTACACAATTTGTGTAACGTAATCCCGTCCGTAGTCGCGCACGTACAGGGCGATATGGGGAGGGGCGGATGAGTGAGGCGTTGCCGCAGCCCGGCGACGTGCTCTACGTAGGAGGCGCGGCCAGCGTCCAGTTCCAGGGCGACCGCGCGCTGACGTTCCGAGTGATCCGCGTGGACCCGAGACGCACCTACGACGGTTGGTTGTGGATAGACGGCTACGTCCTGGGCCCCTCCGGCGAAGCCATATCCCGCCGCGTCATCTTCGTGCGCCGCGAGGGCCTAAGAAAAAGACCTTGATCGTACGGGGGAGCAACCGCACCCAACCGCAACAAACCTCGCCGTTGAAGTCCTAGTCCGGCGGGTTGATGATCATCTGAGGGCCGGTGCCGCGGGCCGCGAGGCGGTCGCCCGGGTTGATCAGGTTGCAGCGCTGGAGGGAGAGGCAGCCGCAGCCGATGCAGCCGGTCAGTTGGTCGCGCAGGCGCTGCATGAGCAGGATGCGTTCCTCGAGCTTGCCGCGCCAGCGGGCGGAGAGCCGAGCCCAGTCGGCCTTGGTCGGGGTGCGGCCCTCGGGCAGTTCGGCCAGCGCCTCGCGGATCTCGTCGAGCGAGACCCCGACCTGCTGGGCAATCTTGATGAAGGCGACCCGGCGCAGCTCGGAGCGAAGGTACCGCCGCTGGTTGCCGGCCGTACGGGTGGAGCGGATCAGGCCCTCGCGCTCGTAGTAGCGCAGCGCCGAGGGCGCCACGCCGCTTCGCGCCGCGAGGTCACCGATGGCTAGCGTCTCCATCACATGCCCTTGAGTTGAAGTTCACTTTAAGTTGCAGCCTATCGGCATGACTGTCACGGCACTCCCCACCGATGCGATCCGGGCGATGGTCCGGCGCATGTCCGGGGACGAGAAGCACGCGCCCAGCTCGTACTCGACGCTCGACGTGCTCTGGGTGCTCTACGACCGCGTTCTGCGGATCGATCCGCGGAAACCCGACGAGCCGGACCGCGATCGGTTCCTGCTCTCCAAGGGCCACGGCCCGGCGGCCTACTACGCGGTGCTGGCCGCGAAGGGGTTCTTCCCGCCCGACTGGCTCGACGACATGGGCGGCTGGGACAGCCCGCTCGGCAACCACCCCGACCGCCTGCGCGTCCCGGGCGTGGAGATCGGCACCGGCTCGCTCGGTCACGGCCTCGGCATCGGCGTGGGCGTGGCGCACGGCCTGCGCGCCCAGGGCTATGCGGACAGCCGCGTGTTCGTGCTGCTCGGCGACGCCGAGCTGGACGAGGGGTCGAACCACGAGGCGATCGCGTACGCGGCGGCCGTCCGGCTCCCGCTCACCGCCATCGTGATCGACAACCAGTCGGCGACGCACGGCTGGCCGGGCGGGATCGCCGCGCGCTTCCCCGGCTGGATCATCTCGGTCATCGACGGCCGGAATCACGAGCAGATCGAGTACGCCCTGGCGAAGCGCCACCACGACCGGCCCAACCTGGTCGTGGCCACGGTCGAACCGAAGCGAGGCTGAACCATGATGCGGGAGACTTTCGTCGACACCACCACGGCGCTGCTGGCCGAGGATCCGCGTACCGCCCTCGTGCTCGCCGACATCTCGGCCGACGCGTTCGAGCCGGCCCGGCGCCGGCACCCCGACCGGGTGCTCAACGTCGGCATCCGCGAGCAGTTGATGACCGGCGTGGCCGGCGGGCTCGCGCTGACCGGCATGCGGCCCTTCGTCCACTCGTACGCGTCGTTCGTGGTCGATCGGGCCTACGAGCAGATCAAACTGGACCTCGGACACCAGGACGCGGGCGCGGTGCTGGTCAGCATCGGCGCGTCCTACGACGGAGCGGCGTCCGGGTACACCCACCAGTCGCCGGGCGACGTCGAGCTGCTCGACACGCTCGAGGGCTGGACCGTGCACGTGCCCGGCCACCACGACGAGGTGCCGCCGCTGCTGCGCGCCGCGGCCCGGCACGACGACCGCGTCTACGTCCGCCTGGGGCTGCAGGAGAACACCCGTGCGTACCCCGACAGCGCCCGGCTTCGGCTGATCAAGCGCGGCGGCCCGCTGGTCGTCGCGGTCGGCCCGATGCTCGACCCGGTGCTCGAGGCGACCCGCGATCTCGACGTGACCGTGGCGTACACGAACACGCCGCGCCCGCTCGACGCGGAGGGGCTGCGGGCGCTCGCCGAGACCGAGGTCGTCCTGGTCGAGCCGTACCTGGCCGGCACCTCGGCCCGGCAGGTCGCCGAGGCGCTCGCCGGCCGTCCGCACCGGGTGCTGCACCTGGGCGTCGGCCGCGAGGAGGTCCGCCGCTACGGCAGCTGGGAGGACCATGCGCGGGCGCACGGCCTCGACGCGGCGGGCCTGCGCACGCCGATCAAGGAGTTCCTGTGGTGAGTTTCAGGCGGCCGCGGCGCGCGGGGCCCGGAACACGTGCTCCAGGAGCGAGTCGAAGTGCCACACCGCGTCGGGCTCGCCGAGCCGCAGCCGGAAACGCTCGCGCACCCCGTCCACCGCCGTGGCCGCCATCTCGACGGCCGAGCGGGCGTGATCGGGGCTCCAGGTCACGTTGCTCAGGTGCCGCAGGTTGGCGTTGAGGTGCAGCCGCAGCCGGTGGAAGACCTTGGACTCCTGGGTGACGACCAGGCGGCGGTACGTGAGCAGCAGCATGTACTCGCCGGCCATCGGAGCGTCGGGGCGGTAGCAGCGGCTCACCAGCACGGTGGTGTCGTCGGGCTCGACACAGCGCCGGAAGATCGGCATGTGGCGGCTCACGGTCGGGATGGCCACGCCGGCTTCGGCGGCGGCGGGCAAGAACGTACGGGAGAACACGTCCATGTGGCGTTCAACGCGTACGCCCGGCGATGGCATCGGCCAACGGCCGGTGAATGTCGAATTACAGGACTTCGACAATCGTTACGTCGACCATTCCACCGCCGCGCACCTGGGACGACGCCGGTCGAACTGCCATAGTTGGTGCATGCAATGGCGCGTCCGGCCGGTCCTCCCGGTCACCAAGCTGATGGGGGCGGTCGCGGTCGTGGTGCTGGCCGCCGCGTTCGCCGAGCACGACCCGATCCGGTGGGCGATCGCGCTGGTCGTGGCGCTCGCGCTGGCGATCTGGGCGGCGCGCGACCTGCTGGCTCCGGTCCGCCTCGCGGCGGACACGTCGGGGGTCACCGTGATCGCCGGTTTCGCCCGCCGCCGGCATCTGCCCTGGTCGGTCGTCGAGCGGGTACGCGTCGAGCGCCGCACCCACCGGGGCCTGCGCAGCGAGACCCTGGAGCTGGACACCGGCGACGCGATCTACCTGTTCAGCGCGAACGACCTCGGCGCGCCCCCGGAGGACGTCGTGGCCACGCTCGCCGACCTGCGGGCCAGCTCAGCCCCGGCCTGAACGTAGGTCCATCCAGTAGCGCAGCTCGTTGCCGAGCGTCTCGTCGGGCTGGCCGCCGTTGGCGAGGATGACTTTCTGCGAGGCCTCGTTGGTCGGGTCGCAGGTCAGCAGGGCTCGGGTCAGGCCGAGCCGGCGTGCCTCGGTCAGGCCGGCGGCGAGCATCCTCGTGGCGTGACCTTGGCGGCGCCAGGCGGGGGTCACGTGGTAGCCGATGTTGCCGCCGTCGACGAGCAGCGACGGGGTGAGCTCGTGCCTGATCACCAGCGTGCCCAGGTAGTGCTCGCCCGCGACGTACCAGTAGGTGGAGAACGGCACGTCCCACCGCCGTCGGACGCCCCGGCACGACGCCACGTAGCCGTCGAAATCCTCGCTCGCGGGACCGAGCCACTCCGTGTCGAAGCCGCTGGCCACGCAGTCGGCCTGCTCGCCGGTGAGGAAGGAGACCCGGACGGCGGCGGTGGGCGGAACGAGCCGGGGCGGCGTCCTGAGCGTGATCACCCGCCGATGTGGATGGTCTTGGCGACGCTGGGGACGCCCTTCGCGTCGAGCGCGAAGAGCATCCAGTAACCGGGGACCGCGACGCCGGGGTCGGCCGGGATGGTCAGCTTGTACGTGCCGTCCGAGCCGAGCGTCGGGGAGAGCGACAGGCGGCGCTGGTCGGTGTCGACCGAGTGGGTCGCCGTGCCCATGCGGATGATGGAGAACCCGGTGACCGCGCGGTCGGTCTTGACCGTGAAGCTCGCGCCGTTGGCCAGCGCGCTCGGCGCGTCCTCGATGGTCGGCCGCGAGGCCGCCGAGCCGTCCGCGTTGAGCAGGTACGGCGGGGTGAAGGTCTGGCCGTCGAAGTGGTTGGTCGCGCACCCCGTGCCGCAGAGGCCGCCACCGGCGCTGAAGACACGGCCGTCGGGGAGCAGCAGCGCGACGCTGTGGTAGTTGCGCGGGATCGTCATCGTGGCCATCGTCGTGAACTGCTCGGACGTCGGGTCCCACAGCTCGGCGTTGAGGACCGAGGTGTCGTCCGAGAACGGCACCGAGTAGTTCATGCCGCCGATCACCAGGACCTTGCCGTCCGGCAGCGCCACGCTGTTCTGGAACGTCCGGGTGTTCGCCATCGAGCCGACCTGCCGGCTGGAGACCGTGCCGTCGTCGTTGATGGTGACCAGGTGGGCGTCGGCGGTGGCGTCCGAGTTCTGGTAGCTCGGGGCGCCGCCCAGCGTGAGGATCTTGCCGGTGTCGAACATGACGGCGCTGCCGTTCATGGCGTCGTCGCCGCCGCGGGTGCCGGCCGTGGTGACCGAGCCGTCGCCGTCCACCGTGTACCAGTTCATCTTCTTGCTCGGGCCGGCCTGGAGGATTCTGTCGCCCTTCCAGGCGAACAGCCAGGCGTGGTTGTCCTTGCGGGTGTCACCGAGCGTGTTGTTGTCGTTGGTCAGCATCGGCGTCACGTCGGCCCCGGGCAGCGCGTGCCAGCCTTGGTCGACCGTCCAGACCTCGCCGGCCTTGTGCGGGTTGGTGCCGGTGCCGCCGACCGGGCCGCTCCACGAGCCGCCGATCGTGAACACCTTGCCGCTGCCGAGCGTGACGCTGGCCTGGTATCCGCGGCCGATGGTCATGTCGCCGCCGTCGGTCCAGGCATCCGTCTGCGGGTCGTAGATGCTGGTCTTCGTGTTGCTGTTGCCGCCGGTGACGATCACCCGGCCGTCCGGGAGCACCGAGATGCCGGGGCAGAACATGTCGTGGCCGGTCTCGGCGACCGTGCGCTGGGTGACCACGCCGGTGGCCGGGTCGTACGTGGCGGTCAGGGTGCGGAGGCCGTCACCGCCGACGTAGGTGTCCGGCGCGTACGCCGACCAGGTCAGCACCTTGCCGTTGGGCAGCAGCGCCGCGGCCACCGGGATCAGCGGGAAGCCGACCGGCGCGCTCCACGTCCCGCGCTTCGGGCTGACCGAGCCGCTCGCGCCGAGGACGTTGACCTCGGCCATCGACGTCACCTGGCCCCGGTTGCCGGCCGCGCCCGTGACGATCAGCTTCACGTACTTCGCGTCGACCGGCGGGAACAAGACGGTCTGGGAGGCCGGGCTGTCGGCGAACGTGCCGTCGGTGATCCGGTTGGTCCAGGTGCTGCCGTCGACCGACGTCTGGATCTTGTAGGTGCCGATCCGGCCGTTGCTGTTCGCCGGCGGGCGAGGCAGGTAGACGAAACCGCCCACGGCCTGGACCTTGCCCATGTTGATGGTCAGCGTGTGCGGTAGCGGCGTGGTCGTCGGTGAGTACTGGGTGTGCCAGATCGTGTTGAGGTTGCCGTCGAGCAGGTTGGTCGCGGGGGCCTTCTCCTTGACCATCTCCTGCGAGTCCGCGGTGACCGTCCAGCCGGTGCGGGACAGCGTGGGATTGTCCCGGCCCAGGACGTTGAACTCGGCGGCGCTGGACAGCTGGCCGCGGTTGCCGGCCTCGGTGAGCGCGGTGATCCGCACGTAGCGGGCGAGCTCCGACGGGAACGTGACCGTCTGGGCGGTCTGCTTGTCCACGAACTTGCCGGTGGCCGCCTGGGGTGCCCACAGCTGGTTGTTGATGCTGGTCTCGATCTTGTAGCTGCCGATGTTGCCGTTCTTCGACGTGTCCTGGCGGGGCAGGTAGGCGAGGCCGGAGACCAGTTGGTACTTGTGCATGTCGATCAGGAACGTGTGCGGCAGCGGCTTCGGCGCGGTCGAGCTCCACGCCGTGTGCCACATCGTCTTGGTGTTGCCGTCGATCGCGTTGATGGCGGCGCCGGACTGCTTCACCGTCTCTTGGCTGTCGGCGGTGACCGTCCATCCCGTACGCGGCAGCGCGGGGTCGGTGCCGCCGAGCAGATTGATCTCGGCGGCGGAGGTCCAGCTGACCCGGTTGTCGGCCTCGGAGAGCACGGTCAGCCGCACGTACCGGGTCACCGTGGTGCCGATCGTGACGGTCTTGACCGTGTCGTCGTCGCCGAACGTGCCGGTGGCGACGTTCGCGCTCCAGGTCGTGCCGTTGTCGCTGATCTGCACCCGGTACTGGCCGATGCGGCCGTTCGCGCCGTCGGACGGCATGTAGGTCAGGCCGCTGAGCGCGATGCGGTTGTGCGTGTCGATCGTGATCGAGTGCGGCATGGCGCCGCCGCCGCTCTTCCACGAGCTGGTCGACTCGCCGTCGAGCACCTGGTCGGCGGAGTGGCTGCTGTCGGCGGTGCTGTCGGCGGTCGCCGTCCAGCCGGTGCGGGGCAGGGGCGCGGCGGTGGTCACGGCGACCGGCACGGCCTCGGGCATGATGTGCCCGGCGTGCGGGGTGCCGGTGGCCGGCTCGGCCTTCGGCGCGCTGCCGGTGCTCGCCTGCTGGTGGAGCACCACGGCAGTGCCGGTGAGCAGACAGAGGGCAGCCGTGGCCGCGGCTCGGGACCAGTGGTGGCCGCGCAAGTGCATGCTTGGTTTCCCCCATGAGCAGTTTTCGCCTAAGCGGGAACACTCTTCGGGGAAGCTGCACGCGGGTACATCGACGCGGCGGCATGAGAAACCGGCCGTTCGGCCTAGTTACAGCGCTTGATCGATGAACGAACATGGCGCACCTGCACCGGCCTCTTTACCTCTTATGCCGTGAAACCGGATTTATCCGGGCAGGAGGTCTAGGGGGTTTGGCCAGATTGGACCGACTCGCCAGAATGGCGAGGACTTCGGAAAAACACATACCAATTTCATCACGTCACATCGATGTGATCGCCCGATCGACGCAGCGTCACTCCTGCGCCTTGCCGAGGCGTTGGACGACAAATCCCGACATGCCGGTCAGGATGATGCGGAGGCCGTACTCGAAGTTGGCGTCGGTGTCCTCGTTGTACAGATCGCCGGCGACGCCCGCGGTCAACGGGAAGCGCTCGGCGTCGAAGGCCAGCCCCTCGGCATACGGATTGCGGTCGTAGTCGGCGCCGGCCCGCGCCTGCTCCTCGATGGTGAACCCGATCGTGTAATGCAGGATCACCGGGAACGCGCGGGCGGCCGTGGCCGGCTCGAACCCCGCGTCCTGCAGCGTCCGCAGGATCAGCTCGATGGTCCGCACGACCGAGGGATGCCGCGAATACGCCCCCGCCGCGACCCGAGCGCCGTCCCGATAGCGCAGCAGCGTCCGCCGGTTGCGCACGGCCAGCGCGACCAGCCACTCCTGCCAGCTCTCGTCCCGCCGCGGCGCCTCGAGTCCCTCGGCCGCCTCGGCCGCGAGCAGATCGGCCATCGCGTCGAGCAATTCCTGCTTGTTTTTCATGTGCCAGTACAGCGTCGGCGCCTGGACGCCGAGCTCCTTGGCCAGTACGCGCATGGTCAGGCCGTCGAGACCGACCTCGTTGAGCGCGTGCAGCGCGGCGTGGGCGATGGCGTCCGAGGTGAGCTTCACGGTTGACACCCTACCAAAGTTCGGGTTATCTCTAACTTAGTTAGAGGTTCTCAAACTTAGTTAGGGAGGCACGAGGTCATGGAGCAAGTAGTGATCGTCGGGGGCGGGCCGACCGGGTTGATGCTCGCCTGTGAGCTGCGGCTGAGCGGCGTCGACGTGCTGGTGCTCGAGCGGCTGGCCGGCCCGAGCGGTGAGTCGCGGGCGGGCGGCATCCATGCGCGCACCATGGAGATCCTCGACATGCGCGGCATGCTCGAGCCGTTCCTCGCCGAGGGGCGACGGCTCCCGCGCGGTCACTTCGCGGGCATTCCGCTTGATTTCTCCGGACTGCCGACGAGATATCCGTTCCTGCTGGCCATCCTGCAGCGGCGCATCGAGCGCCTGCTCGAGGCCAGGGCGCGTGATCTCGGCGTACGGCTGCGGCGGGAGGTCGGGGTGACCGTCCTGCGCCAGACCGCCGAGCGGGTGGAGATCGAGACCACCGAGGGTGACCTCGCCGCGGCGTACGTGGTCGGCTGTGACGGCGGCCGCAGCACGGTGCGCAAGCTCGCCGGGATCGACTTTCCCGGCACGCCCGGCACGATGACCGCGATCCTCGGCGATGTCGAGTTGTCCGCGCCGCCGGAGGGTCCGGTATTCCAGCAGCGCACTCCGCACGGGAACTGGTCGGTGCTGACCTTCGAGTCGGGGTGGTATCGGGTGATCACTAATGATTTCGACGGAATTGCCGACCGGGACGCGCCGATCACCGTCGACGAGTTGCGCGGGTCGCTCCGGAAGCACGCCGGCACCGATTTCGGCCTGCACAGTCCACGGTGGATCTCGCGGTACAACGACGCCGCCCGGCTCGCCGCGCGGTACCGATCCGGGCGCGTGCTGCTGGCCGGCGACGCCGCGCACATCCACTATCCGGCCGGCGGCCAGGGCCTCAACACCGGCGTGCAGGACGCGTTCAACCTGGGCTGGAAACTCGCCGCCGTGCTCCTCTTCGGTCAAGATCAAACCCTGCTTGACACGTACGAGGAGGAGCGCCGTCCCGTCGCGGAGCGGGTCCTTGCCAACACGCGTGCACAGACCGCGCTCACCCGCCCCGACCCGCAGACCGAGGCGCTGCGTCAGGTGCTGACCGGGCTCACCGCGTTCGGTGACGTCAACCGGTCGCTCAGCGAGATGGTCGCCGCGCTGGACATCCGCTACCCGCTGCCGGAGGGCGCCGGCCATCGCGCCCCCGACTTCGACCTCCCCGACGGCACCCGGCTTTACGAGCACTTGCGCGACCCCCGGCCGGTCTATCTCGGCGCCGGCTCATCCGATGGCGTGCGGGCCGTCGCCTGGGAGGGGCCGGCGATGCTGATCCGCCCCGACGGGCATGTGGCCTGGGTCGAGGCGATGGGCGAGCGGGCTCTGCAGGAGGCGATCAACCGCTGGTGCCGACCCAGCTTTAACGAGTAAGTTCGGGAGGTGACGCTGACCGACCTCGACCGCCGCCGGATCGAGCGGGCCAAGGTCGCCGTCGCCACCACGTTCGCCACTAACGGGCTGGCCTTCGCCGGCTGGCTGGCCCGCGCGCCCGCCGTCCGCGACGATCTGCACCTCAACGTGGCCGGCTTCGGCCTGCTGCTGCTCGGCGTCTCGGCGGCCGCCATCCTGTCGATCCCGCTCTCCGGGCCGATCGTGCAGCGGTTCGGCCCGGCGCGGACGATTCTGCTGGCCAGCAGCGCGATGGCGCTCGGACTGGCCGGGCTCGGCACCGGCACGCTGACCGGCTCGGTGCCGATCGCCGCGGCCGGTCTCGTGCTGGTCGGCGCGGGCAACAGCGCGTGGGACGTCTCGATGAACGTCGAGGGCGCCGCCGTCGAGCGCCACCTCGGCCGCACCATCATGCCCCGCTTCCACGCGGGCTTCAGCCTGGGCACGGTGCTGGGCGCCGGCCTGAGCGCGCTGGCGGCGGCCGCCGGCCTGCCGATCTGGGTGCAGCTCTATCTCACCGCGATCCTCACGGCCGTGGTCACCTTCCCGACCGTACGACGTTTTCTCCCGCACGTGCCCCCGGCGAAAGACCAGCCGCGCCCGGTCAGCCTGGGTCAGGCCTGGCGCGAGCCACGCACGATCCTGATCGGACTGATCCTGCTCGGGTTCGGCTTCACCGAGGGCACGGCCAACGACTGGTTCGCGATCAGCCTGGTCGACGGCTACGGCACGAGCGAGACGATCGGCGCGATCGGCTACGGCACGTTCGTCACCGCGATGACCCTGTCCCGGCTCTTCGGCGGCGCGGCCATCGAGCGCTGGGGTCGCGTCCGCGTGCTGCGGGCCACGGTCGTCTCGGGGCTGGCCGGGCTGCTCCTGGTCGTCGTGGGCATCGGCGTCCCGTTCGCCCTGCTCGGCGGCCTGCTCTGGGGCATCGGGGCGTCGCTGGGCTTCCCGGTCGGCATGAGCGCGGCCGCCGACGACCCGGTCCGCGCCGCCATCCGCGTCTCGGTGGCCGGGTCGATCGGGTACGGCGCCTTCCTGGCCGGCCCGCCCCTGATCGGCGTGCTGGCCCAGCATTTCGGCGTGCTGAACGCGATCCTCTGCGTCCTGGGCGCCCTGACCATCGGCCTGCTGGCCTCGGGCGCCGCCAAGCCCCTGCCCACACGCTGACCCAACCTCGCGCGGCTTGGGTGCCCCGGCGGCCCAGTCTGGCAGCGGCTTGCGTCAGTCCAGCCCGAACTGGACCGTTTTGTCCGAGTGTGGCGTCAGCCGAGGATGACCTGGGTGCGGACGAACGTCACGGCCAGCAGGAAGACGAAGACCACGGCGCAGCCGGTGGCCTGGATCAGCGTGCGGCGTGCTCTTGGGGCGTACGCGAGGATCACCGCAACGACCGCTCCCGTGACCAGACCGCCCAGATGGCCCGCCACCGAGATGTTTCGGACCGTGAAGGTGAAGAGCAGGTTGATCACCAGGAGGGGTATCAGCGCGCTGATGTCGAGGCGGAGCCGGCGGTTCACGATGAACATGGCGGCGACCAGGCCGAAGACGGCGGTCGAGGCGCCCGCGCTCGGTTGGTTGGGCGCGGTGAAGACGTAGCACGCCACGTTGCCGCCGAGGCCGGCCAGCAGGTAGAGCCCGATGAAGCGGACCGGGCCGAGATGGGTCTCGAGATAGCGGCCGAGCTGCCAGAGCAACACCATGTTGAGCAGCAGGTGCACGAGGCCGTAGTGCACGAACATCGCGGTGACCAGTCGCCACCACTCGCCGGCGGCGACGCCGTGTGCCGCGCCGCCGGGGGTGTACGACGCGTACCCGATCACCTCGAACCACCGCGTGACCGGCGTCTGGCCGCCCATCAGGCCCATCAGGCCGCCGGAGCCGCCGATCGCCTTCGCGCCGCCCGTGATCGCCGAGATGACACCGACGGCCACGTTGACGGCGATCAGGATGCGGGTCGCGTACGCCGCCTGGCCGACGCGGCTGCCACCGAAGGCTGTCCGCGCCGGCCGTTGGGTGCGCTTTCCTTCCGCCACACACTCGGGGCACTGATGACCGACCGCCGCCTCGCGCATGCAGTCGGGGCAGATCGGCCGCTCACACCGGGTGCAGTGGACGTATGTCTCCCGCGACGGATGCCGATAGCAGACCGGTGTCGTCGAGGGAGCCTCACTCATGCATCAACGGTACTTCAGTCGGTTACGCGCTCGATTTCCACGCGCTCGACGACTACGTCCTCGACGGGGCGGTCGCCGGGGCCGGTCTTGGTGGTGGCGATCGAGTCGACGACCTTGGCCGACGCCTCGTCGGCGACCTGGCCGAAGATGGTGTGCCGGCGGTTGAGGTGCGGGGTCGGCGCCACCGTGATGAAGAACTGCGACCCGTTGGTGCCGGGGCCGGCGTTCGCCATCGCGAGCAGGTAGGGCCGGTCGAAGGACAGCGCCGGGTGGAACTCGTCGGCGAACTTGAAGCCGGGGCCGCCGCGGCCGGTGCCGGTCGGGTCACCCAACTGGATCATGAAGCCGGCGATGACCCGGTGCGAGATCGTGCCGTCGTAGTACGGCGTGCCCTTGCCCTGCTGGCCGGTACGCGGGTCGACGTAGTCCTTGCTGCCCTCCGCGAGCTCCACGAAGTTGCGCACGGTTGCCGGGGCGTGGTCCGGGAACAGCTGAAGCCGGATCGGGCCGTGGTTGGTGTGCAGGGTGGCGAAAAGCTTCTCGGCCACGGGTACTCCTGTCTGTGTCGCGGTCGCCCCTGGCGTACCTCGTAGGGGCGATGGGACAGTTCGTTTTGTAGTTCGGATCCTCCCCTATGTGTCTGATCCGGCCACGACGGGGTACCAGTTAAGGGCACCATGACGTGGGAGAGAACCACAGGAGGTGGGCACTGGTGTTCGCAACGATGCGCCGCAGGAGCCGTAGCCGGCGAATGAAGAACGAGCTCGGACAGAGCGTTGACCACTTCAAGCGCGCGGCAACGCTCGCCGCTCAGGAGACCAGCGCGACGATGGGACCGCGGGTCGCCGCCGCGGTCGACAGGGTGCAACCGGCCGCCGTGAAGGCCAAGGACGCCGCGTCCAGCGGCTGGGACAGCGCGCTTGCCACGCTGACTCCGCTGGTCGGCGCCGCGACGGACAACATGCGGCAGGCGGGCAAGATGAGCAAGCGGCAGGCGAAAAAGGCCGCAAAGCAGAACAAGAAGTACGCCAAGCGGCTGACCGGGCGCTCCAAGAAGCGCAGCGGCTCGCGCCTTCTGGGCTACGCACTCATCGGCACGGCGGTCGGCGTCGGGGCCGCGTACCTGTCCAAACGCCGCAGGGCCAACCAATGGGACGAGTACGACCCGGCGACTCCGATCGGATCGGCGCAGGTCGGCGGGGCCGACGACGCCGCCTTCGAGCCGGCCGAGCCCTCGGCGTACACGACGCCGAACGGCACCGTGCCGGACGCGGCGCCGCAGACCCCTCGGTAGAGACGCACGGATCGCACCACGGGCGGGCGCCGGCCAGGTGACCCGCCCGCCGGTGTGCCTATTGAACCGCCGTCTGACGCGCGCGGGCCGGGTCGAGCGACGGGCCGCGCGGCAGCAACGCGACCAGCTCGGACGGGATCTGCCGGGGCTTGACCCCGCCGTACCCGAGCTTGGTGATCAAAGATCGGTTGGCCAGCGGGAAGCTGCGGCCGGTGTCGGTGACGATCGTGACGGTGCCGCTGTCGGCCGGCGCGCTCGGCGAGGCCGCGGCCGACACGAGTACGCCCTTGCCCCGCGCGATGTGCACGAAGTCGGCGAGCTGGACGTTCGATGGGGTGTTGCCGGCGTCGACCGCCACGCCGGTCGGCACGGTCGGGTCGATCCGCAGACCGTCGCCCGATTTCGCATCCACCGGAAGGGTCATGCATGCCCGGCCGGGGGCGTTGTCGTGCAGCTTGGGCACGGTGACCGGCAGGCCGTTGGCGGTGCCCTCGTCGCTGAGTCGCTTCGTCGACTGCGGCAGCCGGAAGAACTTGTTGCCGATCGCCTGGGGCTGGTTAATGCGGGGATCGGCCTGCAACAGCATGGCCTGCATCGGGGTGAGAACGGCCAGGCCGTCGGCGAGGATCACGCCGAACTGCTTGCCCGAGTCGGTGACCAGGTCGCCGACCTGGAAACCGTCGATCGACGAGGGGTCGCCGACGGTCCCCGGCAGCCGCGGGCCGACCAGGTTGGGACCGAGCGGCACCGAGTTCGCCCACGCCGTCGCGACCGTCCACGGCGCCTTCGACGCATAGCCGAGCGCCCGCAGCGTTGCGACCTGGGCGCTGGCAGGGATCGGGAACCGCTTGTTGTCGTACACGATCGCGGTGTGGTCCTGGGGGTCACGCACCAGCAACCCCTCGTCGGCCTTGGCGGCGACCGTGCCGTCGGTGAGCTCGTCGCCGACCAGCAGGGTGCTGCGCGGCTCGTTCTCCTCGCCCTGGTTGTCGGTGCACAGCGACCAGCGCTCGGTGAGCAGCGCGTCCTTGGCCGGCAATGAGTCGGGGGCGTCGGGGATGCCGAGCGTGGCACCGAGCGGAACGGTGGCCAGCTTGTCCGAAGAGATGCTCTTGAGCTCGGGCGCCTCGGCGTTGGACAACAGCAGGCCGGAGGTGTAGTTCAGCACCGGGTGCAGCTTGGCGTCGGAGTCGAGATAGACGAATCGTGCGCCGGTCCCCTTCTCCTGGAACACCACGTTCGCGTTCTTGGGGTCCACAGAGCTCTGTCCGGTGAGGAAGCCGTAGATCGCGACGCCGCCCACCGCGAGACTCGCGATCAGCAGGCTGACCAGGGCCGTTGTGCCCGCCCGGCGCAGCGGCGACTTCGACGGGTCGGGGTCGTGCGTGACCAGCGCGGCCACCACTCGCTGCATCGAGTACTGGTACGAGTGAAGCTGGTCCTGACGCGACGGCACGCTGTCACTCTAGGGGCACACGTCGATGTCGTTCACAACCAGCCGTTGCGGCGGAACGCACGGTAAAGAAGGACCGAGATCACCAGGATGATCGCCCACCAGGCCGGATAGCTGTACAGCCAGTCCAGCTCGGGCATGTGCCGGAAATTCATGCCGTAGACGCCGGCGCCGGCCGTCCACACCGTGGCGATACCGGCCCACGCGGCGATCTTGCGCATGTCGTTGTTCTGGTCGACCGTGACCTGGGCGAGTCGCGCCTGGAGGATCGAGTTGAGCAGGTCGTCGTACGAGGAGACCTGCTCCACCGTACGCGTGAGGTGATCCTGAACGTCCCGGAAGTACTTGCCGATCCGCTTCGGCACGATCGCCACGATCATGGCGAGCGGGCGCTGCAGCGGCACCACGGCCCGGCGGAACTCCACCAGTTCCCGCTTCATCTGGTAGATGGACTGAATCGGGCTTCCGGCGCCGCGGGAGAAGACGCCCTCCTCGATGATGTCGAGATCGGCCTCGACCTGGTCGGCGACGGCCAGGTAATGGTCGACCACCCGGTCGGTCACCGCGTACGCCACCGCCCAGGGGCCCTGCTCGAGCAGCTGGCCGCGGTTGGTCTCCAGGTCGGCGCGCACCGAGCCGAGCTCCGACGCGTCGCCGTGCCGGACGGTGATGACGAACTGCTCGCCCACGAACACCATCATCTGGCCGGTCTCGACGACCTGGGACGTCTCGGTGATCTCGCGGTGGGGCACGTAGCGGGCCGTACGCATGACCAGGAAGTGCACCGAGCCGAAGTTCTCCAGCTTGGGGCGCTGTTCGGCCTTGACCGCGTCCTCGACGGCGAGCTCGTGCAGGCCGTACGTCTTCGCGATCGCGGTCATCTCCAGCTCGGTCGGCTCGTGCAGGCCCAGCCAGACGAAGCCGTCCTCGTGCGAGCAGGCCACCCTCAGGGCCTCGTCGGGGCTGAACACGCCGGCCAGACGCTTGCCGGCCACGTACACCGCGCAGTCGACGATCGAGCTCGCCGCGCCGGGACCACCGGCGCCGTCGGGACTGTCCCCGGCCGTACCGAGGAAGCGGTTCATGGCCCGCACCGGAACGGCGAAGGCGCGCGACAGCGGCCGGTTCCGGCTCGTGCCGGGCTCGCGCTCGCTCATGATGACCTCCCCAAACCGCACGACGGGCCCGGAGCAGGCTAGCTCACCGCCAGGTGGGCGCCGGACGGGATCATGGAACCCGTCCGGCGCCGGAGAATCCCGGCGAAAACCTAGGCGCGAACCTCGTCGATGGCCGCGGCCAAGCGGCGGACACCCTCGTCGATCTGGTCGACCGTGACCGCGGAGAACGCCAGGCGAACCGAGCTCTTCCCGCCGTCGAGCAGGAAGTCCGTCCCCTTGACGATAGCCACACCCTTCTTCATGGCGGCCGGGAAGAGCTTGTCGACGTCGACATCCTCCGGCAGGTCGACCCAGAGGAAGTAGCCGCCGTCCGGCTCGGTGAAGGTGGCGCCCGGAATGTGCTTGCGCAGGGAGTCCGCGAGAGTGGCGGCGCGCTCGGCGAGGGCGGTGCTTACCGTCCGGACGGACCGCTCGATGTCGCCGGAGACGCAGAACTGGTGGACGATCGCCTCGGAGACCATGCCGGGCGAGATGTACAGATTGGTGGCCTTCTTGGCGATCGCGTCGATCAGCGCGGCCGGGCCGACCAGGTAACCGACGCGGACGCCGGGGCAGACCGTCTTGGTGAAGCTCGAGGCGTGGACGACCGCGTTGTCAGAGTCCATGGACAGCATCGAGGGCAGGGCGTCACCGCGGAACCGGATGTCCACGTACGGGTCGTCCTCGAAGATGGTGAAGCCGTACTCGACGGCGAGCGCCAGCAGGTCGCGGCGCTTCTGCTCGGAAAGCGTGATGCCGGCCGGGTTCTGGTAGTTCGGGATGATGTGCGCGAGCTTGGGGCGAACGCCGGACTCGAGCAGCGCGCGCAGCTCGTCGACGTCGATGCCGTCCTCCCGCAGCGTCACCTGGTGCACCTTGGCGCCCAGGTTCTGCAGGCTGAGAAGCGTACGGTCGTAGGTCGGTTTTTCGACGACGACCGTGTCGCCCGGCTGCACCAGGTGGTTGAACAGGAAGGCGTCGGCCTGCAGTGAGCCGTTCGTCACGATGACCTGGTCGGCGGAGACGCCGTGCTTCTTCGCGATCCACTCACGCAACGGGACATAGCCGACGGAGGTGCCGTAAGCGGTCATGCCGGCGGGATCGGCATCGAAGGCGCGCGCGGCGGCGGCCTTGAGGCCCTCGACGTCGATGATGTCCAGCGACGGAGCGCCACGGGCGAACGAGATCAGCTGCTCAGCGGTCATGCCCATCAGCTTACGAGCAGCCTCCATGGAATTTTCGCGCGCCTCGGCCGGGTAAACGAACGGGAAACCTCCGGTTATCCTCGCGTGGCACGGAAGTGTGCGCACCACTTGACAGGAGCCATTCCATGATCGGTCTCGTACTCGCCGCCGGCGCTGGTCGCCGGTTGCGTCCACACACGGACACGCTGCCCAAGGCGCTGGTCTCGGTGGACGGCGATACCACGATCATGGATATCTCACTCAGCAACCTGGCGACGGCCGGACTGACGGACGTGACGATCGTGGTGGGCTACTGCGCCGGCGCGGTCGAGGAGCGAGTTCCGGCATTTCAGGAGAAATACGGCGTCAAGATCAGCCTGGTGTACAACGACAAGGCCGAGGAGTGGAACAACGCCTACTCCCTCTGGCTCGCCCGTGACCACTTCGCGCGGGGCGCGTTGATGGTCAATGGCGACACCGTGCATCCCGTGAGCGTCGAGCACACCCTCCTCGCCGATCGTGGTCCGAGCGTCCTGCTCGCCGTCGACAATCTGAAGAAGTTGGCTGACGAGGAGATGAAGACCGTCTTCGACAACGACGGGCAGTTGACCAGGATCACGAAGCTCATGGATCCGGCTGAGGCCTTCGGCGAGTACATCGGCGCCAACATCATCGAGCCGTCGACCGCGGGCAAGGTGGCCGACGCGCTGAAGGCGACCTGGGAGCGCGACCCGAACCTGTACTACGAGGACGGCTTCCAGGAGTTCGCGAACCGCGGCGGCGACGTCCGCGCGACCACGATCGGGCAGGTCAGCTGGGTCGAGGTCGACAACCACGACGATCTGGCGAAGGCGCGGACCATCGCATGCCGCTACTAGCCCGCAGCATCCAGACCCCGCTGCACATCGACGTCCGCCGGGGCGCGGTCGCCGACCTCGGCCGGATCCTCGCCGACGGCCGGATCTCCGCCGGTGGCGACGTCGCGGTCGTCGTCGGGCCGGGCCTGGGCGAACAGGTGGTCAACCTGATCCGGCCGACTCTCGGCTCGGCGGACATCTACACGACCGCGGGCGGCACCCTCGACGCTGCTCTCGAGCTCGCCGCGAAGCTGCGTGCCCGCCATTACGACGCGGTCGTCGGCATCGGCGGCGGCACCACCATCGACACCGCGAAGTACGCGGCCAACCGGTGGGGCCTGCCGATGATCTCGGTGGCCACCAGCCTCGCCAACGACGGCATCGCCTCACCGGTCGCGAGCCTGGTCAACGACGGGATCAAGGGCTCGTACGGCGTACACATCCCGTTCGGTGTGATCGTCGACCTCGACTTCGTGGACAACGGCCCCGACCGGGTCAACCGCGGCGGCGTCGGCGACGTGATCAGCAACATCAGCGCGCTCGCCGACTGGGAGCTGGCCCGCCAGGTGCGCGGAGAGCCGGTCGACGGCCTGGCCGCGTCGCTGGCCCGGATGGGCGCCGAGGCGATGCTGACCATGCCGGGCGACATGAGCGACGACGCGTTCGTCACCGTGCTCGCCGAATCGCTGATCTCCAGCGGCCTGGCGATGGCCGTCTGCGGCAGCAGTCGCCCGGCCAGCGGCGGCTGCCACGAGATCATGCACGCCATCGACTCGCTCTTCCCGGGCACCGGCTCGCACGGTGAGCTGGCCGGGCTGGGCGCGCTGTTCTGCACCTTCCTGCGCGGCGACGAGCGCCGCCTCGGGCAGATGTCCGAGTGCCTGGCCCGGCACCAGCTGCCGCGCCTACCCGCCGACGTCGGCCTGGACGACGAGCAGTTCGTCGAGGCCGTGTTGTTCGCGCCGCGCACGCGACCCGACCGCTACACGATCCTGGAGCACCTCGCCATGACACACGACGAGATAAGCGGAAAGCTGGCCGAGTATGCCGAAGCCATCCGCTGACTCGGGCCACGACCAGGCAAAATCCACGCCTCAGCAGGGTGGCGGGCCCGATCCGTCGGCGTCCGCCGGCCCACCGGGTGGTTCCGCTCACCTTGCGGGTACGCCGACGGCGGCCGACTATTACGCGGTGAATCGCGGGGGCGGGCTGTTCAGCGAGGCGATCAGTCAGCGGATAGGCGCCCGGCTCGCGGTGGGAGCACAGAAGCGTGGTCTCGCGCCCTCGGTGCTGACCGTCTTCAACCTGGGGCTGGGCTGCCTGGTCTCGTTCGTGGTGATCGCGGCGGCCGGCCCGGTGGCGGACGGCCGCATCTGGGCGTGGCCGATCGGCCTGCTCGCGCTGGTCGGCTGGCAGCTGGCCTACGCGTTCGACTGCTCGGACGGCCAGCTCGCCCGGGTCACCCACCGGACCAGCGTGGCCGGCGGCCGGCTCGACGTCCTCTGCGACGTGGCGGTGCAGATCTCGCTGGTCGCGGCCCTGGCGGCGACCGCCGAGGCCCAGGTGCCCGACACTCCCGCCTGGCTGCTGGCCGCGTTCGCCGGCACCTGGATGGTCAACCTGGTGACCTCGGTGATGCAGGGCGGCGAGCAGGCGGCCAGCATGGTGACCGGCCGCTCCCTGCCGATCCGGCTGGTCAAGCTGGTACGCGACTACGGCGCGGTGATCGCCCTGGCCGGCGTCGTGCTGATCGTCGCGCCACAGTGGACGATCTGGTTCGTGAGCCTCTTCACCCTGGTCAACGCCGCCTTCCTGGCCGCCAGCGTCGTGTTCTCGGCCCGCCAAGCCCTCCGGGGTTAGACCCTCACGGGGATGGCGGAGCTGGCGCCCAGCACCTTGCCTGTGGCGTCTAGCGCTTCGGCGACGACGTACTCGGGCGTGCCTTGGACTGTGATTGTGGTCTCGAAGCCGGAGCGCGGGCCCTCGTTGGCACCCTCGAGGGCGCCGGGCTGAGTGCCGGACCGGGCGCGCCACTTGCTGATCTTGGTGGTGCCGTTCCAGCTCGCGCTGACGATGACGTTGCCGCCCTCGACGTGCAGGCCGAGTGCGGGCTGGTCGAGCGGGACGCCGGTCCAGTCGGCCTTGTAGGCGCGGTACGACTGGTTGTCGAGCGGCAGGTGGCCGGCGAGCCGGACGGTGCCGTCGGCGTTGTGCTCGGTGAAGTACGGCATCTGGCCCCAGCCGATGAACGATCCGCCGTCGGCGAGCTCGCGGAAGCTGCCCTGGGTGGGTGCCGAGAGCTTGTCGGGGTGCACGTACTCGGTCACGAACTTCGCGGTGCGCGCCGCCTCGTCGAGCCGCATCACCAGGCCGCGCGAGTAGTCGTGGACCTTGGTGACGCCGTTGCCGTTGTCGAAGACGCTGTACGTGCCGTCCCGGCGCTGCCGGAAGTCGTGCTGCCAGGCGAACTTCGCCTTCTCCTCGATGGTGAAGTCGGATTTCTTGCCGCCGAGGCGCCAGATGATCTGGCCGCTGGTCTTGTCGATCTTGTACGTGGTCCAGGTGTGCCGCGACGAGATGATGATGTTGCCGTCCGCCGCGAGCCCGACCGAGTTCGCGTGGAAGAAGTCGTAGGGCAGGTGGGCCGACTCGCCCTGCGGCAGCGGCGCGTACGACTCGTCGAGGCCGACGTGCTCGTGCGCCTTCCACGAGAACAGCAGCTTGCCGGTCGCGATGTCGATCTCCTGGATCACGCCGTCGTGCAGCACACCGTCCTTGGGCCCGCCCTGCGCGGTCAGGTCGTACGGCAGCGGCTGGTAGACCCAGAACAACGCCGAGTTCCGTGGTGTGATCACGAAGTCGTGCTGGTCGGCCTGTTCGGTGCCGGCCGCCCGCACCCGGGTGATCTCCCGGTACGACTGGTCGGCGATCACGAACTCGCCCTGCCCGACGCCCTGGCCGCCGGTGCCCCCGATGGTCCCCTCCCACCAGGTCAGAACCGGCTGGTTGCGGTAGCGCTGGAC
Organism: Paractinoplanes globisporus DSM 43857; assembly: GCF_000379645.1. Classification (GTDB taxonomy): domain Bacteria; phylum Actinomycetota; class Actinomycetes; order Mycobacteriales; family Micromonosporaceae; genus Actinoplanes; species Actinoplanes globisporus. The sequence goes on along the minus strand of NZ_KB903297.1, from coordinate 162,986 downwards.
CTTGAAGTCGATCGCCACGGTGGCCGGGTCGGGCACCTTCTTGAACCAGATCGGCGAGCCCTTCTCGTCGACCATGAGCGGGCCCCACAGGCCGGTCCCGGAGGCCGGGGTCAGGCAGATGTAGCCGGGCACGGTTCCGTTGGCGGCTGTCGTGATGGTGACGTCGGGCAGGGTGCGCAGATCGGGGCGGGACCGGTATTTCGGGGGGCCGGCCTGCGCGGCCTCGGTGGCGCCGACGGACTTGTCGGTCTTGTCGGGTTCGTCATGGCCGAGCGTGTAGCCCAGTCCGCCACCCGCCACGCCGACCAGGGCGGCGCCGCCCACGCCGAGCAGGAGATTCCGCCGGGAGACACGGGTTGATTCCGTCACGGGCCCACCTTTCCCTGATCAGCTCAAGATCTACCTCGGGGTATGGTCAGAGTTAGCTGTGATATCCCGGTAAATCTGTAGTAGCCGATCGGTGAGAACATCCGGGTGGAAATCGCGCAGATAGCGGCTTCGGGCGGACTTCGCACGCGCGGCGGCCTCCTCCCGGGCCAGCGGCAGGGCCGCGGCCAGCGCCGACGGCTCGGGTGCCACCAACCAGCCGGCCTCATCCCCGACCAGATAGGGCAGGCCGCCCACGTCGGTGCCGAGCACCGCCCGGCCGTTCGCCATGGCCTCCAGTATCACCGTGGGCAGCACGTCGTTCCAGGTCGGAACGGCGACCACCACGGCCGAGGCGCGCCGCACCTCGTTCATCCCCTCGCGGTCGAGCACGCCGAGATAGGTCACGTCCGCGCGCTCGGCCGCCGCCCGCTCGGCCAGCGGCCGCAGCTCACCGTCGCCGGCGATCCGCAGCGGGCCCAGCGAGCCGTCCGGGTGCTGCCGCCAGGCGTCCAGCAGCAGGGCGAGGCCCTTCTCGGGGGAGAGGCGGGCGCCGTACAGGAAGCCCTCGCCGAGCGGGGCCGGCTCGCCCGGGTCGGGCAGGGCGTTCGGCTTCACCACGATCCGCTCGCCGGAGATGCCGTAGTCGCGCAGGTGCGTCGCGATCCGGTCGGTCAGCGCGATGAACCGGTCGACCGAACGCCAGGTCGGCCGGTGCACGGCCAGCGTGGTGGCCATCAGCGCGCTCTGTGCCGCCGAGCCGCGATAGCAGCGGTGCTGGACGGCCGGCCAGCCGAGCAGCTTGCCCCGACAGTCCTGGCAGTTGTGGCCGTCCCGGAAGTACAGCCCCGAGGAGCACACCTGGCGGTAGTTGTGCACGGTCTGGATCACCGGCACCCCGTGCGCATGCGCCGTCCGGATCACCCAGGGCGACAGCAGCGGGTACGGGTTGTGCAGGTGCAGCAGGTCGGGGCGCTCGGCGGCCAGCAGGCGCGACAGGTCCTGCTGGGCGGCCCGGCCGTAGATCGGGGAGAGCGGGAGCAGTGCCTTCTGTACGGCCGGGAGCTCGCCGATCGAGTCGGAACTGCGCTGGAAGGGCAGCACCTCGACACCGGCCGCGCGCAACTGCGCGATCTCGGTGTCCACGATGACGTTCTCCCCGGACGGGATCGCTTCCCGGTAGCGGTTGTGCGCGACGACCACCTTCACGGTGGGAAACGCTACCTTTGAGGGCGTGCCCGAACTCCCTGAGGTCGAGGCGCTCGCGGCCTATCTGCGTGAGCGCGCGGTCGGCCACACCGTGCAGCGCCTCGAGGTGTCCTCGTTCAGCGCGCTGAAGACGTACGACCCGCCCGCCTCCGCCGTCGCCGGGATGACGGTCCGCGACGCCGGCCGGCATGGGAAATTCCTGGATATCGGCCTCGGCGACGACCTGCATCTGGTCGTTCACCTCGCCCGGGCGGGCTGGCTGCACTACCGCGACTCGTTCAAGTCGCCGGCGCCGCTCAAGCCCGGCAGCGGGCCGATCGCGCTGCGGCTGCGGCTCGACGACGGCTCCGGCTTCGACCTGACCGAGGCCGGTACGCAGAAATCGCTCGCCGCCTACCTCGTGCGCGACCCGGCCGAGGTGCCCGGCGTCGCCCGGCTCGGCCCGGACGCGCTGGCCGTGTCCGAGCAGGAGTTCGCCGAGCGCATCCGCTCCCGCAACGGGCAGATCAAGGGCGTACTCACCGATCAAGAGGTTCTCGCCGGGATCGGGAACGCATACTCGGACGAGATCCTGCACGTGGCCAAGATGTCGCCCTTCGCACTAACCGCGAAGATCACCGACGAGCAGATGAACGCTCTGTATTCGGCGATGCGCGAGGTGGAGACCGACGCGGTGGCCCGTTCGGTCGGTCAGAAGGCGGCCGAGCTCAAGGGGGAAAAGCGGGCCGGCATGCGGGTGCACGCGCGCACCGGCCTTCCTTGCCCCGTCTGCGGCGACACAGTCCGTGAGGTTTCCTTCGCCGACAAGTCGCTGCAGTACTGCGCTACCTGCCAGACCGGAGGCAAACCCCTGGCTGACCGGCGTCTTTCCAAACTGATTCGATAGCCTCTTTGGTGACGCTGAGTGCACGAACAAATCGGAGTGGTATAGCTCCCGCCACGTACGCTCCCTTACCCGGGTTCCATCGGTATAGTGGCCCGGTCCCAGGCAACCCTCGCGGCACACGAGGGTGTCGGCCGTGCCGGCCGAGACCCGAAAGGTCGTGGCGGTGCGTAATCTTTTCCGGATGCGGGAGGACGTAGGCGACGTGACGACCAGCCTGCATCGCCCGGTTACCGACAGCAGCCGGAGCAAACCCGTGCCGTACGACAGCTTCGAGTGGCAGCAGGAGCCGCCGCCGAGCAACGGCGTACCCCGCTCCGCCTGGAACCGGACGCACAAGCGCCTGTCGCGCTGGCATCGGCCGTACACGCTGGCCCTGATCCTTCTCGACATCATCTCGGTGCTGCTGGCCAGTTACCTGACCACCACCCTGCTGGAGAAGGCGAAGACCGGTTTCCGCAACCGGGACTGGCTCTTCCTGCACGACGCCCAGCTCTTTTTCTTCTTCGCGTACGTGGTGCTGCCGCTCGGCTGGCTGATCCTGCTCTGGGCCAACGGCACCTACGACCGGCGCTACCTGGGCCTGGGCAGCGAGGAGTTCAAGCGCATCGTGCGCTGCTCGGTCACGGTCGTGGCCTGCGTGTCGCTGCTCGCGTTCGCCACCAAGACCCAGCTGTCCCGTGGCACGGTCGCCCTGGTCTCGCTGAGCGCCGTGATCTTCCTGTTGAGCGGCCGGGTCGCCGCCCGCCAAGTGCTGCATTTCACGCGTCGCCGCACCGGCCACGGCGCACATCGGATGATCCTCGTCGGCACGCTGCCCGAGGCGCTCGAGGTCTACACCGCGGTCACTCGCAGCCCCGCGGCCGGCCTCATCCCGGTCGCCATTCACCTCACCGACGGCTTCGCCGCCGCGCGCGGCATCGAAACCCCAGTCCCGGTGTACGCGGCACGCGACGTCCTGTCGTTGGTCCGCGAGGTCGGCGCCGACACGATCGCCGTGTGCGGCTCGGCCAGCGCCGAACCCGGCGAGCTACGTCGGCTGGCCTGGCAGCTCGAGGGCACCGGCGTCGACCTCGTGGTCGCACCTCAGCTGACCGACATCGCCGGCCCGCGGGTGCACATCCGCCCGATCGAGGGCCTGCCGCTGCTGCACGTCGAGGAGCCGACGCTCTCCGGCCCCGGCTGGCTCGTGAAAAACCTTCTGGACCGGGTCGCGGCCGGCCTCGGCCTGCTGATCCTCAGCCCGTTCCTGCTGCTGATCGCGCTCGGCATCCGCATCTCCGACCCCGGCCCGGTCTTCTTCCGCCAGCCCCGGGTCGGCCACGAGGGCCGCACGTTCCGGGTGTGGAAGTTCCGGACGATGTACGTGGACGCCGAGGAGCGCAAGGCCACGCTCGAGGAGCTCAACGAGTCCGACGGCATGATGTTCAAGATGAAGGAGGATCCTCGGATCTTCCGCTTCGGCAGCAAGCTGCGTAACACCTCGATGGACGAGCTGCCCCAGCTGATCAACGTGCTGAAGGGCGAGATGTCGCTGGTCGGCCCCCGCCCGCTGCCCGCCGAGGACGGCGACTACCTGGGCGACGTCCGGCGGCGCCTGCTGGTGCGCCCCGGCATGACGGGCCTGTGGCAGGTCTCCGGCCGCTCGGACCTGTCGTGGGACGAGGCCGTCCGCCTCGACCTGTACTACGTCGACAACTGGTCCCTGACGTACGACCTGGGCATTCTCTGGCGCACAATCTGGGTCGTCTTGAAACGCAAGGGTGCTTACTAAGCTTCCGGCATGGCCGGACAGGTGGGGAGCGCGCTGGCGGTCCTCGCTGTCCTCGCTGCGCTGGCCGCCGCGGTGGTGGCCGTGGTTCGGCTGCGGGCGCGGCGGGGGATCGCGACCGCCATGCAGCGGGCCACCTATGACGTTTTGCACACGGCGGCGCTCGCGGCCGAGCCGCTGCGGGGTGGGCTGACCACCGCCAGCGCGGGGAAGGCGATCCGGCATCTGCGGGCGCTGGTCGGGGCGGTCGGGCTGACCATCGACGACGGCGAGCGGTGCCTCGCCCACGACGGGCTCGGGAGCCATCACGCCGAGCAGTTCACCGCCGCCAGCCGGAGGGCGCTGGCCACCCACCGTGCGATCGTGCTTGCCGCCCGCGACCTGCCCTGCGACCGGGTCGACTGCGCGGTGCGGGGCGCGGTCGTGGCGCCGCTGAACGGGCCCGACGGACGGGCCACGGCAACGCTGGTGGCGATCGCCGACGACCAGCCCGCGCCCGGGCTCGTGCAGGCCACCGCCGAGGCGGCACGCTGGGCGGGGTCGCAGATCGCACTGGCCGAGCTCGACTCGTCCCGGGAACGGCTGGCCCGGGCCGAGGTGCGGGCGCTGCGGGCGCAGATCAGCCCGCATTTCATCTACAACGCGCTCACCGCGATCGCGTCGTTCGTGCGTACCGACCCCGAGCGGGCCCGCGAGCTGATCCTCGAGTTCGCCGAGTTCACCCGCTACTCCTTCCGGGCGCACGGCGAGTTCACCACGCTCGCCGAGGAACTGCGCTCGATCGACCGCTACCTCACGATCGAGCGGGCCCGCTTCGGCGACCGTCTCCAGGTCCGCCTGCAGATCGCCCCCGAGGTCCTCCCGGTCGGCCTGCCCTTCCTCTGCCTGCAGCCGCTGGTGGAGAACGCGGTCCGGCACGGCCTGTCGCGCAAGCCGGGCGTCGGTATGGTGAGCATCGAAGCTCGTGACGCGGGCGCCGAGTGCCACATCACGGTCGAGGACGACGGCGTCGGGATGGACCCGGCGGTCTTCGCCCCCGGCCGGCCGGAGACCGACGACGGGCAGCATGTCGGCCTTACCAACGTGGACGAGCGGCTGCGCTCGGTCTTCGGCGACCATTTCGGCTTGGTGGTGGAGACCGCGCCCGGCGCGGGTACGAGGGTGAGCATGCGGGTGCCGAAATTCCATCCGGGAGTACGCGCGTGAGTCTGGTCGTGCTGGCCGTGGACGACGAGCCACCGGCGCTGGACGAGCTGGCCTATCTGCTCAACGCGGACGGGCGGGTGGCGCACGTGCACCGGGCCGGCGACGCGACCGAGGCGCTGCGCGTGCTGCGCGACACCGAGGTCGACGCGGTCTTCCTCGACATCCGGATGCCCGGCCTGGACGGGATGGAGCTGGCCCGCATCCTCCGCCGCTTCGCCCGGCCGCCCGCGATCGTCTTCGTCACGGCGTACGACGATGGCGCTGTTGATGCCTTTGATCTTGGAGTCACCGACTACGTCCGCAAACCGGTGCGCGCCGAGCGTCTGGGCGAATCGCTGCGCCGGGTCGCCGGCTCGCGCCTGACGCCCGCCCCGGCCCCGACGGCGCCGACCGACGAGCCGGCCATCCCGGTCGAGCTGGCCGGCACGACCCGCATGCTGCCGCGCTCCTCGGTGCGCTGGGTGGAGGCGCAGGGCGACTACGCCCGCCTGCACACTGCCGACGCCTCCCACCTGGTCCGCGTTTCGCTGGCCACGCTGGCCGACCGCTGGGCCGATGCCGGTTTTGTCCGCATCCACCGCTCGTACCTGGTCCAGATCCGCTTGATCGCCGAGCTCCGCCTGACCGGTTCGGGCTACGTGGTCGCGGTCGACGGCATCGAGCTCCCGGTAAGCCGCCGCCACACCCGAGAGTTGAAAGACAAGCTGATCAGGGCGGCCAAACACGACTGGACCCGCTGACCGAAACGGTCACTGGCACGTCCTGTCCACACCCCCACCCCATCCGATCCACACCGCGTCCACACGGTTGTCCACAGCCCCACAGCGTTTTCCACAGAGTTATCCACAAGCTCCGCGCGGGACGGCGCAGAACCGGTGATCTTGGCGGCCGGAAGTACGATATCGGTGGTCTTGACTTCATCACTACACTGCCTTGGCCAACACACCGATCATCATCACGGGGCAGAATGATGTCGTTCCGACGTTATATCGTCGCGGCGTTTGCGCTGGTCGCGCTGGTTCCCACCAGCCAGATCGCGTTCGCCGACTCGCAGCCGAAGCCACCTGAGCGGCTCACCTACGAGCGTTTCGCCGGGCCGGCCCGGCAGCAGACGGCCGACAAGCAGAAGTACGACCAGCACAGCGTGCTGGTGCGTTTCAAGTCCGGCCTCTCCGCCACCACCAAGGACCGAGCGCTCAGCAAGCGGAACCTCCGCAATCTCGGCACCGTCCGGGGCACGAGCTTCGTCAAGGTCAGCACGACCGGCTCCGCGACCGACCTGCAGCGCCAGTTGAGCCAGGACCCGGCGGTCAGCCGCGTGACGCTGGATTACCAGCGGCAGGTCACCGCGACGCCCAACGACCCCGCCTATTACTACGGCGACCAGAACTACCTCAAGACGGTCCGGGTTCCGCAGGCCTGGGACCGCACCAAGGGCTCCACGTCGCAGGTGATCGCGGTGGTCGACACCGGCGTCAACGGCGCGCAGGAGGACCTGAAGGGCCGCACGGTCGCCGGCTACAACGCCATCACCAACACGGCGATCGCCGCCGGCGCCTCGAGCGACGACGAGGGCCACGGCTCGATGGTCGCGGGGATCGCCTCCGCCAACACCAACAACGGCCTCGGGGTCGCCGGCGTGGCCTGGACCGGGCGGATCATGCCGGTCAAGGCGCTGGACTCGCAGGGCAGCGGCTACGACTCGGACATTGCCAGGGGCGTCATCTGGGCCGCGGACCACGGCGCGAAGATCATCAACCTGTCGCTCGGCGGCCCGGAGGACGCCACCGTCCTGCACGACGCGATCACGTACGCCAACGGCAAGGGTGCAGTAGTCGTGGTCGCGGCCGGCAACGAAGGCGACGGCACGCCGCAGTACCCGGCCGCCTACCCGGAGGTGCTCGCGGTCGGCGCCACCGACGCCGCCGGGAACCTCACCGAGTTCAGCTCGTACGGCGACTGGGTCGACGTGGCCGCTCCCGGCTTCGGCATCGTCTCCACCGGCCTGGGTCAGGACTACTACGTCGGCGACGGTACGTCGTTCTCCGCGCCGATCGTTTCCGGTGTGGCCGCGCTCGTGCGCAGCGCGTATCCGACGTTGACTCCGGCGCAGGTGATCGGCCGGCTGAAGGTCACCGCGCGGGACGCGGGGCCGCGCGGCATCGACCCCTACTACGGCTACGGCGTCCTCGACGCGTTCGCTGCGGTCGGCGGCGCCCGGACCTCCGACTTCACCCAGCGGACCGGGGGAACCGGGGAGCCCAACGACGTCCCGGCCCGGGCCACGGCGCTGGCCACCTCGACCACCGGCACGATCGCGGTGGAGGGCGATGTCGACTGGTACCACTTCGCCCCGACCGGCGCGACGCCGGTGACCGTCCGGGTCGCGCCGGCGCGCCTCGACCCGAGCTGGCCACAGAACGCCAACCCTATGCTGGCCGTGTACGACCAGGACCTGCAGCTGCTCGGCCAGGCCGACGCCGGATCGTACGGCGCTTCCGAGGCGGTGTCGCTGAACCTCCCGGCCGGCACGTACTACGTCAAGGTGAGCAACCGCAGCGGCGCTGCGGACACCCGGCCGTACACCGTCTCGGTCGCGTCTTCGGCCTCGGGCGTCACGCCCCCGGTCGGCGAGCAGGAATGGGTGCGTAGCGCGGCACCGGCCGACTTCGCCACCGGCCAGCCGCTCGCCACCGTCCCGTCGGTGACCTTCCAGCGCGCGGTGGACGCCTCTTCGGTCACCACCGACACCGTACGGCTGCTGAACGGGCGCACCGGGGCAGCCGTGCCGGCCACGGTCACCTACAACTCGGATACCCGGATCGGCACGCTGACTCCGTCGGCTGCGCTGCCGGACAACACCCCGTTCCGGATCGTGCTGAGCGGGCTGCGTGACACCGGCGGCGCTAACCAGGCCGGGCAGTACACCAGCACGTTCTCCACCGTCGACACGGTGCCGTCGGCCGTGTCGAACTTCAAGGTGACCGGTGGGACCCGGGCGGCGGCGCTGTCCTGGACCCTGCCGTCGATCACCGATCTGGACCAGGTGATCGTGCGGGCGGCCACCGGCAACACCGCTCCCTCCGGTCCGACGACGGGCACGGCGGTGTACGCCGGCACCGGCAGCAGCGCGACGATCACCGGCCTGGTCTCGGGCGCCAACTACACCTTCGCGGTGTGGGTGCGGGACCGGTCCGGCAAGGTCAGCCCCGCGTCCGTCGCGCGGCTGGTCGGCACGACGGTGGCCGTCTCGACCACCACGGCCGCGCTGAACTACGGCGGCTCGGTGACCGTGTACGGCAAGCTGGTCCGGCCGGACACCGGGGCCGCGATCGCGGGTCAGCCGTTGCAGGTCTACGGCCGCCGCAAGGGCACGTCCACCTGGACGCTGCTGGCCACCCCGACCAGCAGCGGCACGGGCCTGGTCGCCTTCTCGACCAAGCCGGCGTACAGCACCGACTACCAGTGGTATTACCGCGGTTCGGCGGCGTACATCGGCAACACCAGCGCGGTGAGGTCGGTCGGCGTGGCGACCACGCTGTCGTCGACGCTGTCAACGACGTCGATGGCGTTGGGCGGAACGGTGCACATGTACGGCACCGTGNNGNCGAGCCACGCCGGTCAGACGGTGTACCTGCAGCGGCTCGTCGGCAACGGGGTATGGCAGAACATGCTGAGCCAGACCCTCACGTCGACCAGCGGCTACTCGTTCGCCGTGAAGCCGTCCTCGCGGAGCACCTTCTACTTCCGCGTGTACAAGCCGGCCGACGCGGACCACGCAGCCGGTTACAGCGCCATCCGCAACGTCCGGGTCTACTGACACCAAGGGGCCCACGCGGCACGCGCCGCGTGGGCCCCGCGTCAGCGGTTCGGAGTCACCGCCGCCAGCAGTTCGGGCGCGCGCCGGTCCACCATGTCGGCCGCGATCCCCGAGCCGATCAGAAACGCCGCGGCCCCGTACGCCAGGCCCACCGGCAGGCCGATCCACAGCCAGACCGAGCCGAGCACCAGCGCCACGATCTGCAGGGGCAGGCTGACCACGATCGCGCCCAGCAGAACAGCGAAGGCCAGCAAACCCTTGGACGCGCCGCCGCCCGACGACATCGCGAACGGGTTGCTCGAGCTGGGCAGCGCGTAGGCCGCGCGCACCGAGAGCGGCAACACCAGCCCCAGGCCTACCCCGTACGCGGCGATCAGCAGGCCGAACGTCGACGGGATGCGACCGGGGTGACCAGCGAGCAGGCCGACCACCACGGACACCGTGACCAGCAGCGGCAGCGTGTAGATGGCGTGCGCGACCGTCCGGGACCCGATCTCGATGCGGCCGGGGACGCCGGCGGTGATGTTGGTGGCGTAGGCGCTGCCGTCGAAGCCGAACTGGTTGGCCAGGGAGAGGGCGGCCAGCGCGCCCACGAAGATGACCATGCTGTCGGGCGAGCCGTTGCTGATGGTGACGCTGATCGGCAGGAACAGGCCGACCATCGTGAACGTGATCAGGCTGGCCCGGCGCCGGATCTCGCGCCACCAGTAGCGGACCTCGCGGGCCACGAGCGCGCCGAAGCGGTTGCGCGGCAAGCGGAGAAACAGCAGCAGGTCGACCGGTTTGCGGTCGGTGGCCGTGGCGCGCCGGCCCTCGGCGGCCGTGCCGACCATCGCGTTCTCCAGCGTGGTGCTCCACCACCAGAGCAGGCCGCCCACGGCGGCCAGGGCGATCAGCAACTTCAGCAAGGCGGCCCACCAGCGGCCGTCCGTGATTTCCAGACCCATCGTGTACGGGGCGCCGAGCGGTGTCCACCCGACCACGTGAGCGACGGCCGCCACCTTGTCCCAGTCGGCGCGTTCGGCGCCGGAGAGCGCGAGCAGCTGCAACGGGCCGACCGCGGCGGCGACCATGGCGAGCGCGATCGCGGCCAGGTCACGGGAGCGCCGGGAGCGCAGCGCGGTCGCGAACGCGCTGGTCACCGCACGGGCCACGGCCACGCAGAGAAGCAGGCCGACGATCACCCCGACCAGCTGGGCAACCCCCGCGACCGGACCGCCGAGACGGGCCGCGCTGTCGACCATGCCGGCCGTCGCGGCGAGCGTGGCCACCGCGGGCAGCCCGGCCATGGCGGCCGCGAACAGGCCGGTGATCAGCGTGCGGCGCGTCAGGGGCAGCAGAGCAAAGCGGGCCGGATCGAGCGACTCGTCGACGCCGAAGAAGACCAACGGTAGGAACAGCCAGCCGACCACGACGCCCGCGCCGCCGAGCGGGAGCAAGATGCCGGCCGCGCGCTCGTTGTCGGCCACGCCGGGGATCGCGAAGATCGCGTACCCGGCGATCGCGAAGAAGCCGGAGATGACGACGCCGACGACGAACAGGGCGATGCGTGCGGGCCGGCCGCGCAGGCCGTTGCCGATCAGGCGCAGCTTGAGCCGGACGAACGGCAGGACGCCGGGCTGCGCGCTCACAGCCAGGCCAGCTCGGAGCCGGTGGCGACCCGGCCGCCGACGACCTGGACGAACACCTCCTCCAGCGAGCGGTCGCCGCGAACCTCTTCGAGCGTGCCGTGCCGGCGCAGCACCCCGTCGGAGAGGATCGCCACGTGGTCGCAGAGGCGCTCGACGACCTCCATCACGTGGCTCGAGAACACGACCGTGCCGCCGCCGGCGACGTACCGCTGCAAAATGTCGCGAATCAGCGCGGCCGAGACCGGGTCGACGGCCTCGAACGGCTCGTCGAGCACGAGCAGGCGCGGAGCGTGCAGAAGCGCGCAGGCCAGGCCGATCTTCTTCTTCATGCCGGCCGAGTAGTCGACCACGAGGGTGCGGTTGCCGGCGCCGAGCTCGAGCACCTCGAGCAGCTCGCGGGCGCGCTGGTCGACCGTGGCGGCGTCCATCCCGCGCAGCAGCCCGTGGTACGCCAGCAGCTCGGGGCCGGTGAGCCGGTCGAAGAGGCGTACGCCGTCGGGCAGCACTCCCAGTCGCGCCTTGGCGGCCGTGGGATCGGCCCACACGTCGTACCCCAGCAGGAAAGCGTGACCCTCGTCGGGGCGCAAGAGGCCGACGGCCATGCTCAACGTCGTGGTCTTGCCGGCCCCATTGGGGCCGAGGAGGCCGTAGAAGGAGCCGGCCGGCACGTCGAGGCTGACCTGCGAGACCGCGAGCTTGGTGTCGAAGTGCTTGACCAGGCCGCGCAGCGCCATCGCCACGACCTGCTCTGTTCGTTGCGCCGGCACCGTCATGACCCGACGGTAACGGTAGGCATCCAGCCCGGACCACCCCGATTCGCCGGAGTGGTCCGGGCCCGATCGGGTGTGCCCCCTCTTAACCCACCCGCTCGATGACCGCGCGCCGGATCAGGAACTTCCCCGGCTCGCGGACCTTCTCGAATGCCGCGTTGTTGAGCAAAACGCAGCTGCCCGAGGGCGTCTGGACCTTGACGGTGATGCTCTTGTTGTTGTCCAGGTTGGTCACCTTCAGGACCGTGCCGATCGGGAAAGTGCCGCTGGATGCGAAGGGCGCGCCGGCCTCGCCGGAGAGCGTGACGGTGGAGCCTTTGCACACGACGCCCTTGCCGGCCGGCGCCGCAGCGGCCGGTGGCTTGGCGGCCGGCGGCTTGGCGGCCGGCGGCTTGGTCGTCGGAGCAACGGGGGCCGGAGCGGCGGCGCCGGGCACCTCCGCGGCCACGTTCGCCGTGCAACCCGCGACGGCCCGGCGCTGGTTGATCAGGTCGACCACGGCCTGCCGGTTGGCGATCCGCGCCGCCGACTGCGAGTCCGGGTTGGCCCGCTGCCCCGCGATGAACTGCAGGTTCTGCCGCAACGCCTGGTCGAGTCCGGCGCAGTTCTCCCCGGCGCTGCTCACCCCGGTGCTGATCGCGAACGCTCCGCCGGCGATCGCGAGCGCGACCCCACCGATCATCAGCTTCCGCGTACGCCCCGACATGTTGTTCCGCCGGTACCGCCTCATGACCCGCTCCTTTGCTCGGTGGCTGCCGACGAATACGGGCCGCCCACCTGAAGGGGATCGGGGTTGAACCTTAAACATCCTTAAATGCGCAACGACTCCGGCGCGTGCAGCCGCAGCATTGTCGCGCCCACGTCGTGCGGCACGCGCCGGCTGGTCAGCAGCGACCCGACGACCATCACGAGGAAGGCCAGCGGCACCGACCACGCCGCCGGCTGCCCGATGAGCTGGGCCGTCCATCCGCTCATCGGCGCCCCGAGCACGGTGATCAGCACGGCCACCATCGAGGCCCCGCCGCCGATGAGGATCCCGGCCGCCGCGCCCAGATCGGTGAGCCCCCGCCACCAGATCCCGAGCACGAGCAGCGGGCAGAAGCTGGACGCCGCGACCGCGAACGCCAGCCCGACGACCCGGGAGACGTCCATGTTGGAGACGTAGAGCGACAGGGTGACCGGCAGGATCGCGGCCAGCACCGTCGCCAGCCGGAAGTCGCGGACCGAGCCGCCGCGGCCGGCCCGCAGCACGTCGGTGAAGACCACCCCGGCGACGCTGGTGAGCAGCCCCGACGAGGTGGAGAGGAAGGCGGCGAGCGCGCCCGCGGTGACCAGCGCGCCGAGCAGCCGGCCCAGGTGTCCGTCACCGAGCGCGGCCTCGGGCAGGGTCAGCACGACCGCGTCGGTGTGCCCGGTCATCAGCAGCTGCGGCGTGTAGATGCGGCCGAGCACGCCGTACAGCGTCGGGAGCAGATAGAAGAGCCCGACCAGCGCGAGCACGACCAGGGTGGTGCGCCGGGCCGACGCCCCGTCCGGGTTCGTATAGAAGCGGACGAGCACATGCGGCAGACCCATCGTGCCGAGGAACGTCGCGAGAATCAGCGAATAGGTGGCGAACAGACTGCGTTCACCGCCGGGCAGCAGCCAGTCCGGGCCGAAGTTCGCGTCGACGGTGCTGACCTGGGGCACCGGGTCGCCCTGGTCGAAGTGCAGCTCCTGTCCCTTGTGGACCTGGACGCCGTCGATCACCGCGTCCTGCTCGACGACAACGGCCGTGGCCGCCGGAAAGACCGCGCCGGCCGGTGGGGCGACCGGCGGGCGTCCGTCCGACTGCCATTGCAGGGCAAGGAAGATCACGGGTACGGCGAGAGCCGTCAGCTTGAGCCAGTACTGGAACGCCTGAACGAAGGTGATCGCCCGCATCCCGCCGAGCGCCACGTTCGCGGTCACCACCACGCCGACCAGCAGCGCGCCCCAGACGTACGAGCCGCCGGTGACCGTGGCGAAGGTGAGCCCGGCGCCCTGCAGTTGCGGCAGCAGGTAGAGGCAGCCGATGAAGACGACGAACACGCTGGCCAGCCGGCGCAGCAGCGGCGATCGCAGCCGCACCTCGCAGAAGTCGGGCAGGGTGAACGCTCCCGAGCGGCGCAGCGGCGCGGCCACGAACAGCAGCAGGGCGAGATATCCGGCCGCGAAGCCGACCGGGTACCAGAGCACGTCGACGCCGTACCGCAGGATCAGCCCGGCCACGCCCAGGAACGACGCGGCCGAGAGGTACTCGCCGCTGATCGCGGCCGCGTTCCAGGACGGGCTCACCGCCCGCGAGGCGACCAGGAAGTCCGAGGTGGTCCGGGCGAACCTCAGCCCGTACGCGCCGATACCGACGGTCACCACGACGACCAGGATCAGGCCGGGGATGGTGTACGGGTTCACTGCTCGGGCTTCCGGATCAGCGCGATGAAGTCCTGCTCGTTGCGTTCGGACCAGCGCACGTAGGCCCAGCCCACCCCGACCAGGAACGGGAAGGACGCCACGCCGAGAAGCACCCACGGCAGGTTGACGCCGAGCACCTTGACCGTGCCGACGGCGGGCGCGGCCACGAACAGCAGCGGCAGCGCGCCCAGCCCGGTCACCACCACCAGCGCGAGCCGGAGTGCGAGCGCGAGCTGGGCGCGGACCAGGCCTTTGACCAGCGCCTCACCGACGGGTGTCTGTTCCGCGAGGTCCGCGCGGGTGCGGTCCGTCGGGCGCCGCCGGGCGGCGACTTCTCCCAACACCACGCGCGTACGCTCCGGAGCACGGTCCCCGTCCATGTCCGGAGTCTTCCGGCCTGGACGGGGATGTCAAGAGCAGTGCCAGTCGCGGCTCGATAGATCCCTCTTGATGATGTCGCGCGCCTGCTCGCGGCCCAGGTTCCAGCCACGCCAGTCGTCGGGGTGCGTCAGCAGGTAGTCGTTGATGTGGCCGAGCACGCAGTCGCGCCGGTCGGGGTCGAGCCCGCTCAGCCCCGGCACCGCGTCCGGTGAGAGCGTGCCCAGGTAGACGAGGTCGAGCTCGTGGTTCTGCCGGATGTTGTGCTCGGCGATCAGGCGGTCCGGGTTGGCCGCGGCCAGGCCGAGCAGCGCGAGCACGGCCGTCGCGATCGCCACGCGGGGCAGCCACGGCGCCCGGAGCCGCACGCCCGCCACCAGCACCAGCAGCAGCACGAGGCCGAACCATCCCTCGCAGCAGGCGACCAGCAGCCGCAGACGGGTGAGACCGTACGTGTCCGCGTACAGATTGATGCGATGGAGAGCGGAACCGACGATCACCAGGGTGAGCACCGAGAGTGTCCCGAGCAGGATCCGGATCAGCTTGCGGTCGGCGGGACGCGTGCGCGGCGCCCAGCGGGCCGCGCCGGCGAGCACGACGAGGGTGAGCCCGGTGACGAAGGAGAGCTGCCAGAAGCCGGAGCGGGCGTACTCGGCGTAGGTGAGGCCGTCCGTCTCCAGCACGTGCCGATTGCCGCCGAACAGCACGGTGAGCTGCACCGCGACAAAGCCGGCGAACAGCAGCACGAGCAGGCCGAGCGGAAACGCCCACTCGAACCGGTTGACCTTGCGGCCCTCGGTGGCGTCCAGTGCGGACAGATCGGGGGCGCCGGCGTGCAGGAACGCGGCGCCGCCGATGGCGAGGACCGCGAGCGCGAAGACGAAGATCCAGCGGGCCGCGCTCGGGACGCTGACACTCGGCGCGAGGTGCGACAGCGCCTCGGCGAACGCGGCGTCGGCCGAGGCGAACAGCGCGCCGAAGACCACCAGCAGCGCGATCGAGACCGCGACGGTGGCCGCGACTCGCACGTTCGCGGCGGCCTCGGCCGGCCTGCGCAGACGGGCGGTGCCGCGGGCCAGCCAGGGCAGCGCGCGGAAGGCGGCGATCGCCGGCATCGTGTAGCCGGCCAGGATGCTGCGCATCGAGCGGCCACCGGCCAGCGCGAGCGAGCCGGTAAGGGTCGCGGTCGCCAGGCAGAGCAGGAACAGCCAGCCGGCCGAGCGGAAAGTGCCGACCGCGAGCAGGGCCACGGTGGCGACGGCCCAGCCGTACCGGTCGATGCCCGGCCGGATCGGCTCACGGACGACCAGAGCTCGCGGTGCGGCCGGGTTCGGCCGGGCCGGCACCGCGCGGGCCACGACCAGCGCGACGAACCCGGCGATCGCCGCGACGAGCCAGCCGACTCCGGACCGGTCGAGCGGCAGGCTGATCGCGGCGACCACGGCGCCCGCGCCGATCGCGATGATCCCCGCCGGGCCGGGCGCCCGCCGCGGCCCCGACCAGAACTCTCCCCAGGGCGCGTTCGACGGCCACGGCCCGTACAGCACCGGGGGATAGACGGGCGGGTTCGGTTTCGCAACGGGAATCGTCACGGTATACCTCCATATTTCGGGCAGCGTCGGACGGCCCGGGTCCAGGCCCAGGCACGGGCTTCGTTCGGAAGGGCTAGGCCGCTTGGAGCGGGAGAGTCACGTGGATGTGGCAACCGCGGTGGACGCGGTCGGGATCGACCACGGCGATCGTGCCGCGGTGCAGCTGGACCACCCAGCGGGCGATGGCCAGGCCGAGACCGGTGCCGCCGCTCCCCGGGCGCTCGCCCCGCGTGAAGCGCTCGAAGACTCGGTCGCGTTCGGCCGGCGGGATGCCGACACCCTCGTCGGCGACCGCGAGCAGCACGTGGTCGTCCCGGCGTTCGGCGCGCACCAGAACCGTGCCGCCGGGCGGGCTGTGCCGGGCCGCGTTGTCCAGCAGGTTGGCGAAGACCTGGTGCAGCCGCTCCCGGTCGCCGGGCACGACCACGGCCGGGGCGGAGATCTCGAAGTGCACGTCGCGGCCCGCGCCGGCCGCGTTGACCCGGGCCTCCGCGACCACGTCCTCGAAGAAGGCGGCCACGTCGATCGGGGTGCGTGCCAGCGACGCGACGCCGGCGTCCACCCGGGAGAGGTCCAGCAGCTCGGTGACCAGGCGGCCGAGTCGTTCGGTCTGGGTCAGGGCGGTCTGCATCATCGCGGGCTCGGCGCTCGCCACGCCGTCGACGATGTTCTCCAGCAGGCCCTGGAGCGCCGTGATCGGCGTACGCAATTCGTGCGAGACGTTCGCGATCAGCTCGCGCCGCTGGCGATCGGCCGCCTGCAGGTCGGCCGCCATCTGGTTGAACGCCTCGGCGAGCTGGCCCACCTCGTCGCGGGAGGTGGCCCGCACCCGGCGGGTGTAGTCACCCTGGGCCATGGCCTTGGCCGCCGCGGTCATCTCGCGCAGCGGCGAGGTCATGCCGTGGGCGAGGAACTGCAGCGTGGTCAGCGCGACCACGATCGCGGTCACCGACGTCCAGATCGGGAACCAGTGCAACCAGATGGTGAACCAGGCCATCCCGGCCGCGCCCGCCCCGATCAGGATCATGCCGATCTTGATTTTGATCGACCGGACCGGATCCAGCGGCCGCGGCAGCGGAATGCGGATCACCGCTCCACCTCCAGGGCATACCCGACGCCGTGGACCGTACGGATCAGGTCGGAGCCGAGCTTGCGGCGAAGGCCCTTGATGTGGCTGTCCACCGTGCGGGTCCCGGACGCGTCGGCCCAGCCCCACACGTCGGCGAGCAGGCGTTCCCGGGGCAGCACCGTGCGCGGGTGCGCGGCCAGGTGCACCAGCAGGTCGAACTCGGTCGGCGTCAGATGTGCCTCGACGCCGGAGCGGAGCACCCTGCGCTCGGCCTGATTGATCTCCAGGTCGCCGAGGCGCAGGGTCGGCGGCGCGGACGGGGCCGGCGCACCCTTGCTGACCCGGCGCAGCAGCGCGTGCACCCGGGCCGCCAGCTCGCGCATCGAGAACGGCTTGGCCATGTAGTCGTCCGCGCCGACCGCCAGCCCCACGAGCAGGTCGGTCTCATCGTCGCGGGCGGTGAGCATGAGGATCGGCACCGGCCGCTCGGCCTGGATGCGCCGGCACACCTCGAGCCCGTCGAAGCCCGGCAGCATCACGTCGAGCACGATCAGCTCCGGCTGAACGCGCCGAGCGGCCTCCACCGCACCCGGCCCGTCCCCCGCCACCTCGACCGCGAAGCCCTCGGCCCGCAACCGAGCCGCGATCGCGTCGGCGATGGTCCGCTCATCCTCGACGACAAGCACCCGCCGTTGCGTTGTCTCCAAGACCGCCACCTCCCACTCCGCCCCCAGCATCTAACCCCGCGGGGACAAGGCTGCCGGTGCGCCCCCGTGGCCCACCGGCCAACCTCAAGCGCGGAGCCTATTGATCACCCGTGCAGACCAGGCGGTGAGTTTGTGAACGACTTGTGGAGAAGGTCAGCCGGTGCGGCCGGCGGGCCCGCTTGTGGGCGCCGCCCACCAGCGGTTACTGGTCGCGATCTGCCGGAGTTGCAGCAGGTCAAGGGCCGGCTCCGCCCGGGTGACCGGCCCGCGCGAGGGGTTCTCCGCGTTCCAGGCGGTCGCCACTACCCGGCCACCACCCGGTGTCAGAAGGTCGATTTGCCGGAGTCGGACGGCGGGCGCCTTCGGCTCGTCGGCGGGCCCGGTCACCGACACGATCCTGGTCTGGTCCGGCAGCGTCTCCGCCGAGCACTTGGCGCCGGCCCCCATGTCCCGCGTGGCGCAGGCGAATTTGTCCAGCAGATCCGACCGGGGGGTCTTGGCGTCGTTCGACAGGTAACCGGGCTGGACGTCGACCTCGACCAGCGTGCGGCCGTCGCCGTCGGTGATCACCAGCTGGGCCATGTACGCGTCGTCCACCGGCTTGCCGGTCTTCAGGCCGGCCGGCAGCAGGGCGCGCAACGTGTGCAGCAGCGACACCGGCGCGAGGACGGACGGGGCGACGGGAGCGGACGTGGCAGTGGTCGGGCCGGGACCGGCCGGAAAGGCCGACCCGTCGCTGTCCGGCCGGGGTCCGCCCGGCCTCTCGGTGATCGTCAACCCGGCCGCCACCAGCACGCCGACGGTCGCGACCCCGGCCAGGCCCGTAGCCACCCGGCGGCGGCGCCGGATCGCGTCGGCCCGGCGGAACACACCGGCCGGCCCCAAGACGGGCGGCGGCTCTCCCTCCGTGGCGAACTCGAGCAACTCCCTCAGATCCAGGTCACCGGTCACGCTCCACCTCCTTCGTTGAGTGACAGTTGGGGTCGTAGCCCGTCCAGCGAGGCACGCAGCGTGGCCATGGCCTTGGCGCACTGGCTCTTGACCGTGCCCGGCGAGACGCCCAGCGCCTCCGCGGTCTCCTCGGTGCTGCGGTCCTCCCAGTAGCGGAGCACCACGGCTGCGCGCTGCCGCGGTGGCAGGCTCCGTAGCGCGGCCAGGAGCGTCACCGACAACGCCTGATCAATGGCGGGCGGCTGCGGCAACGCCGCCGCCTCCGCGAGCGGCCCCTCGCGGCGCCACGGAAGCCGACGGCGCTCGTCCAGGTAGACCCGGGCCAGGGCGGTCCGGGTGTACGCGTCAAGGTTCTCGACGCCGCGGCGACGGGCCGCCACAACCACCCGGGCGAGCGTGGTCTGCACGATGTCCTCAGCGCGGTGCCAGTCGCCGCACAACAGATATGCCGTGCGGCGCAGGTGCAAGTAGCGGGCCTCCACATAGGAGTGCAGCTCGGCCTCGACATCCGATGCCACGACGCTCCTCTCGGCCGGTCAGCGGGTGATACCCGTAATAGACCGGGGACGGCCGCACGCCGGTTGCCCCACCGCTCAAGATTTTCCGGCCGCCAACCGTGCCGAGGCCGTACGGAAACCCCCGCCGGCCTGTCTTTGCGCAGGTCGTCGGGGGCTTTGCTGCTCGTGATCGAGCGGAGGGTGTGGGATTCGAACCCACGATGAGTCTCCCCATACCGGTTTTCAAGACCGGCGCCATCGGCCACTAGGCGAACCCTCCCGGTGGTGCGTTTCCCAGTCTGCCAGACGGGATCACGGCGGTAGGCAGGCGGTCTTGACCGAAACTTGTATTAAGACTCTTAACAGGGGTCTGAGCTGCATAAACCGGCTTTATTCGAAGACTGTTACTAGTTGACAAGGCATCGATGCAGGTGTTTATTGTTCACCATCCTTACCAATCCCGGCCAAGGCCCCCACCTACGGCAAGGGAGTCCCCTTCATGTCCATCCCCAAGAAGAGACCGCTGCTTGTCGCGGCGTCCGCGGTGGCGATCGTCGCGAGCCTCGCGATCTCGCCGCAGGCGTACGCGGCGGGTGAGACGGTCAACGTCTACCTGACCACGACCAGCGACTCCGGCGGTCGTACCGTCACCCGGGGTTTGCAGCAGCAGACCCCGGTCGCGTTCGCGAGCACGAGCGGTAGCGCGAACCAGACGATCACCGTCAACGAGAACACGACCTACCAGCAGTTCGAGGGCGCCGGCGCGTCGATGACCGACACCGCCGCCTTCGACATCAAGGGGAGCGGCGCGCTGTCGTCCGCCACCCAGAACGACGTCATGACCAAGCTGTTCAGCAACAGCGGAGGGATCGGCGTCAGCGCGCTGCGCAACGTCATCGGCTCGTCCGACCTCGCGCAGAACAGCTACTCGTACGACAACACCTGCTGCGACGTGAACGACTTCTCGCTCTCGCGGGACGCCGACATCATGGCGCTCACCAAGCAGGCGTACGGCCTGAATCCCTCGATGTTTGTGATGGGGTCGCCGTGGTCGGCGCCGCCCTGGATGAAGGACAACAACGCCTACAGCCAGGGTTACCTGCAGTCGCAGTACTACCCGGCCTACGCGCAGTACTTCGTCAAGTACATCCAGGGCTACCAGGCGCAGGGCGTGCCGATCCGGTACGTGACCGAGCAGAACGAGCCCACCTGCTGCGCGGGCTACCCGTCGATGCAGTGGAACACCTCGGGGCTGCAGTACTTCGCGAAGACGAACCTGCTGCCGGCCCTGCAGAGTGCGGGACTGAGCACGAAGCTGCTGGTCGGCGACTGGAACTTCGACACGTACAACACGTGGGTCGCGCCGCTGCTGGCCGACACCGCGATCCGCAACCACCCGAACTTCGGCGGCATCGCGTGGCACGACTACGCGGGCTCGCCGTCGACGGCCACCACGGTGCACAACCAGTACCCGTCGGTGAACGCGTACATGACCGAGCACTCGGGCGGCACGTGGGTGGGCAACCAGCAGGCCGACGACATGGGCGACCTCGTCGACTACTTCCGCAACTGGGGTCGTAGCTGGACGAAGTGGTCACTGGCCGTCGACGAGGCGATGGGCCCGCACAACGGCGGCTGCGGCACCTGCACCGGCCTGGTCACCGTGCACCGTAACGACGGCCGGCGCGGGCAGGTCGACTACACCGTCGAGTACTACACGATGGGCCACCTCACGAAATTCGTGAAGCCGGGCGCCGTACGCATCGACTCGAGCGCCAACGGAACGGTGCCGAACGTCGCCTTCAAGAACAGCGATGGCTCGAAGGCGCTGATCGCGTACAACACCAGCGGCAGCACCCAGTCGATCAAGGTGAACTGGGGTGCGCAGTCGTTCACGTACTCCCTGCCGACGAAGACTTCGGCGACCTTCACCTGGAGCGGCACCCAAAGCGGATCCGGCGGCGGGTCCCCAGGGGACAAAACCGGCACGATCACCGGCCTCGGTGGCAAGTGTCTCGACGTCACCAACGGCTCGACGGCCAACGGCAACCAGCCCCAGCTGTGGGACTGCACCGCCGGCAACGCCAACCAGCAGTGGACGGTCGGCGCCGACGGCACGGTCCGTGGCCTCGGCAAGTGCCTCGATGTCGCGAACAACTCCACCTCGGACGGTGGGGTCGTGCACCTGTGGGACTGCATCTCGACGGTCGCCACGCAGAAATGGACCGCCTCCGGCGGCGCTCTGATCAACTCCGCGTCCGGAAAGTGCCTGGACGTCACGAACAACAACACCGCAAACGGGGCGAAGCTGCAGATCTGGAGCTGCACCGGCGCCGCCAACCAGAAGTGGACGGTTCCGGCATGAAGCGCTCCCTCGCCATCCTCACCGGGGTCGCGGTCGTCGCGACCATGGGCATACTCGGCATCACCAACGCCTCGGCGGCCAGCGCCGGAACGCTGGTGAGCTCGCTCAACGGCAAGTGTCTCGACGTGACCAATGGCTCGACGGCGAACGGCAACCAGCCGCAGCTGTGGGACTGCACCGCCGGCAACGCCAACCAGGTCTGGACGCTCGCCGACAACGGCTCGGTGCAGGGTCGCGGCAAATGCCTCGACGTCGCCAACAACTCGACCGCGAACGGCGGGGTCGTGCACCTGTGGGACTGCTACGACACGGTGGCGACCCAGAAGTGGAGCCTCACCGCGGCGGGCACCCTGGTCAACGGCGCCTCGGGCAAGTGCCTGGACGTCAAGGACAACAACACCGCGAACGGGGCGAAGCTGCAGATCTGGTCGTGCGCCGGCTCGTCCAACCAGAAGTGGACCTTCGGCGGGGGCTCGACGCCGCCGACCACCACTCCGACCACGCCGCCCACCGGGAACGGGCCGGGCATCAAGGCGGTCGCGCCGTACTACT
The DNA here is from genome assembly GCF_000379645.1 of Paractinoplanes globisporus DSM 43857. Lineage (GTDB taxonomy): Bacteria > Actinomycetota > Actinomycetes > Mycobacteriales > Micromonosporaceae > Actinoplanes > Actinoplanes globisporus. Next base: position 140,786 of record NZ_KB903297.1, on the reverse strand, counting down.
ACACCGGGTGGGGTAACCCGCCGAACCTGACGACGGTCACGAACTCGACCGGCGTCAAGTGGTTCACGATGGCGTTCATGCTGAACAGCGGCACCTGCGACCCGAAGTGGGACGGCAGCCGCGCGTTGACCGGCGGGCAGGACCAGACCGCGATCAACACCATCCGGGCGAACGGCGGCGACGTCGTGGTGTCGTTCGGCGGGGCCTCCGGCCCCTGGCTCGAGCACTATTGCTCAAGTGCATCGGCCCTGGCCGCGGCCTATCAAAAGGTCATCAACGCGTACGGGCTGAAGGCCATCGACATCGACATCGAAGGTACGCCGTACAACACCGACGCCGACCAGCAGAAGACCGTCGACGCGCTGAAGACGATCAAGGCCAACAACCCGGGCATCACCACGTACATCACGCTCGGTAGCGGGACGACGGGGCCGGACAGCTCGCTGATCAACCGGGCGGCCGCGGCCGGTCTCGTGGTCGACGGCTGGGGGATCATGACCTTCGACTGGGGCAGCACCGGGAACAACCAGGGCGCCCTGACCATCCAGGCGGCGGACGGGCTGAAGAACCGGCTCAAGACCGCCTACGGCTGGTCGGATGCCGACGCGTACAAGCACGTCGGGATCTCGTCGATGAACGGCATCACGGACGAGGGTGCGGTGGTCACGCTCGCCGACATGCAGACCATCACGTCGTACGCGCAGCAGCACACGATCGCCCGACTCACGTTCTGGTCGCTGAACCGCGACCGGCAATGCCCGGGCGGATACCCGAACGACGACACGTGCAGCGGTGTTGCGCAGTCGGCGTACCAGTACACGAAGATCATCGGCGCCTACAAGGGCTGATAACTCCCCGATCTGGAGGCTCGCGAGCGGTGGTGGGTGCCGCTCGCGGGCCTCCCTTGTTCCTGTTTTCTGTCGTACCCGTCGGGCAAGCTGGACCCATGCACGCGATCGTGATCGAAGACAAACGGCTCGTCCTGAGCGAGGTGGCCGACCCGGTGGCCGGCGAGGGCGAGGTGGTCGTCGACGTCACGGCCGCCGGGGTCAACCGGGCCGACGTGTCCCAGCGACTGGGCTTCTATCCGCCGCCGCCCGGCGCGTCCGAGTTTCCGGGTCTCGAGTGCGCCGGCGTGATCAGCGCGGTCGGCCCGGGCGTCGCCGGCCACCATGTCGGTGAGCGGGTGTCCGCGCTGCTGGCCGGCGGTGGTTACGCGGAAAAGGTGGCCGTCCCGGCCGGCCAGCTGCTGCCGGTGCCGACCGGCCTGTCCCTGCAGGAGTCGGCCGCCCTGCCCGAGGTCTCCTGCACAGTCTGGTCAAACGTCGTGGACCTCTCCCGCCTGCGCAAGGGCGAGACGCTGCTCGTGCACGGCGGCGGCAGCGGCATCGGCACGTTCGCCATCCAGCTGGGCAAGGCGCTCGGCGCGACCGTGGTGGCCACGGCCCGCGGCGGCAAGCACGACAGCCTGCGAGCGCTCGGCGCCGACCTGGTCATCGACTACACGACCGACGACTTCGTCGCGGCCACAAAGGACTTCACCGGCGGCCGCGGCGCCGACGTGGTGCTCGACATCGTGGGCGCGAAATACCTGCACCGCAACGTCGAGGTGCTCGCGCCCGACGGCCGCCTCGCCGTGATCGGTATGCAGGGCGGGCGCAAGGCCGAGCTCGACCTCGGGCTGCTCATGGCCAAGCGCGGCCGCATCTCGGCGACCGGCCTGCGCGCCCGCGCGCTCGACGACAAGGCCCGCGTCGTGGCCGGCGTGCGCCGCGAGGTCTGGCCGCTGGTCGAGGCCGGCGCGGTCAAGCCGATCATCCACACCACGCTGCCGCTCGCGGCCGCTCAGGAGGCACACGACCTGATGGAGTCGAGCGACCACCTCGGCAAGATCCTGCTGCTCTCGTGAGGCTTCCTCGGGTGGAACGTAGCACTTTCGGGTGTATCGGGAAGGGGTTTATGCGGCGATAGGTCCGATATACGGCGCGTCGGCGCCGGGAACGCGCGAGTGTTGCTCAGCATGGTGGCCGCGACCGGGCCGTGAGCCGAGGCCGGCATCGCACGCCTTGTCGCCGACCCGGCTCGGGAGTCCCCATGAGCGAGACCCCGCTGCGCCCCGCCGTGGCTCCCGGCCCCGCTGGGGTTCCCGGTTCCAGCCGCGCGCTGGCCGAGGGCTCCGACTCCGCGGTAGCTCCCGGCGGCGACTCCGGGTCCGGTTCGGCCGCTGACTCGGGCTGCGGCTTTGGCGGGGACTCCGGCGGCAGTTCCGGCTTCGGTTCGGTCGGCGGTGCGGGCTCGGGTTCGGCTGGTGGGTCCGGTTTCGGTTCGGCGGGCGATGCGGGCTCGGGTTCGGCCGGCGACTCCGGTTTCGGTTCGGCTGGTGACTCCGGATTCGGATTTGGGGGCGGCTTTGGTCTGCGCTCCGGGCGGGATCGGGTGGCCGTGCGGACTGGTGGGCCGGTGATGCCGGCGGTGAAGAGGCGGCGGGCTCGGTGGCCGTGGGCGGCTGCGGTGTTTGCGCTGGTCGCGTTGGGGTCTGGTGCCTTCGCGGTTTGCGCCGGGGTCAGCAACAATGCGGGCGGTCCGGTGTGGGTGGCGGGCAATTCGGCCAGCGCGGCGGCGCCGGATGAGAGGGCCGTCGAGCGGGGTGAGGCGGAGGCCGTTCTTGACCGCACGGGGGCGGACGGGGCCTTCATCGTCACGGTGACCGGCGTGCGCTGTGGCCTGGCGGCGGTTGGGACGGCGGCGCGGCGGGTGCGGGCGGCGCGCGGGCAGTTCTGCCTGGTCGGAATCGCGGTCGAGAACGCCGGGCGGGAGGCGCGACCGATCGACGGCGGCGCCCAGCGCGTCGTCGACGTCCACCGGCGAGCCTACGCGGTCGCGGGCCGCGCCGCGGCGTTCCTGAACGGACGGCGGCCGTCGCTGCTCGAGGAGGTCCCGGCGGGGGCGACCGTGCGCGGGGTCCTGCCGTTCGACGTGCCGGCCGGCACTCGTCTTGTCGCCCTTCTGGTGCACGAGTCGGCCGTGAGCCGGGGTGCCCGGGTATCGCTGTCCTGACCCGGAAGAGTGGGGACACGCCCGAACCGCGGTGCAATTTTTGGAATCGACGGGTGGCTATCTACAGCTCAAAACGCATTCCTTTCCTCGATGTGGCGAGGTTGATTGTGCGAATTCGGGCCCAAAGCATTCGGTTTGTGTGTTGGCATGGTCGACGGAAATGACGAGTTGTCCGGGTTCCCATTTCCGTCCATCGACGGGCGGTACGGTCGCGGCTGAACGTTATGCCGTGTCGTTTGGGATTCGCGCGAGTGCCCCGGGCCTATTACGGAGGCAACGCTGCACCGTCCGTCCGCGTGTCGGGCTCTGACCGCCGGCGCCATCGCGCTGGCCGTCTCCGCGCCGGCCCTTGAACCCGTTGAGCAGGCCAACGCCGCCCTGCTGGCCGCCTCGCCCGCCACGCCGGTCCGCAGCGAGGTGCGCCCGGAATCCACCCTCCTCGACCCGGAGTCCCTTTTCGTGACGCGGACCGAGCTCGCCCAGCGCGCCTCCCGCACGACGCGAGCGCCGATCCGCCGTGCGCCGGGGCGTACGGCCGGCGTACGGGAAAATGTCGCCCCCACGTCGCGGCGCCCCACCCGCCTTGCCACCCGCCTGGCTCGCAGCCCTGAGCAGGCGGCCCGCACGCTGGGGCAGGCGCCCCGCACGCTCGGCGGCGGGCTGTACGAGCCCCGCACGGCCCGCTCGGTGCGGGCCCGGACCGTCCGCCGGCCGGTCATCCGCCTGGTAACCCGCCGCAGCACCGCGCCGCGGGGGCAGCGCGTGCTCCGGCTCGGCAACATGACCGCGGTCGTCGCCTTCGCCCGCTCGCAGGTCGGCAAGCGCTACGTGAGTGGCGGCGAGGGCCCCGGCGGCTTCGATTGCTCGGGCTTCACCAGGAGCGCCTACGCCCGCGCCGGAATCCGCCTCCCGCACTCCTCCGGCGCCCAGGCCGCCCGGGCCCGCCGCATCGCGCGCAGTCAGGCCCGGCCGGGCGATCTGGTGGTCGGACCGGGGCACGTCGGCATCTACATGGGCCACGGGATGATGATCGACGCCGGTAACCACCGCACCGGAGTCGTCTATCGCCGGCTCTATTCGGGGTTGCGGGTGGAGCGTTTGTAAATCCGTTGAGCGCCGCCGCGGCGGCCGGGGACAATCTCGTCCATGATTGCCGATCAATGGCCGCTCTTCGGTCTCGTGCTGCATACTCCGCGCCTGGAATTGCGGGTGCCGGGTCTCGACCGGCTCGCCGAGTTGGCGGAGCTGGCCGCGGCCGGCGTGCACGATCCGGCCGTGCAGCCGTTCGTCGTGGAATGGACCGACGCGCCGCCCGAGCGGGTCGCCGCAAGCGTGCTGAAGTGGCAGTGGCGCAGCTGGGCCGGCTGGCTGCCGGAGAATTGGTCGTTGAATTTCGTGGCGATCGCCGACGGCCGGGTGGTCGGCACGCAGGGCCTCGACGCGGAGCGCTTCGCCACGCTGCGCGAGGTCGGCACCGGCTCGTGGCTGGGCCGCGCCGAGCAGGGCCGCGGCCTCGGCACCGAGATGCGTGCGGCCGTGCTCGAGCTCGCCTTCGCCGGCCTCGGCGCCGAGTTCGCCACGTCGGAGGCGTTCGAGGACAACCACGCGTCGTACGCGGTCTCGCGCAAGCTCGGCTACGCCGACGACGGCATCGCGCGGCACGTGGTGCGCGACGCCGCGGTCACCGGCCGGCGGCTGCGGCTCGACCGGGAGAGCTGGGAGAAGGCCCGCACTGTCCCGGTGCGGATCGACGGCCTGGCGCCGTGCCTGCCGATGTTCGGGCTCTGAGGCCTAGCGGCTCGGGAGGATCGAGGGGCCTACCGGTTCGGGAGGATCAAGGGCCTACCGGTTCGGGAGGATCAGGCGGACGGTGGTGCCGACGCCCGGCTCGCTCTCCAGGCCGACGGTGCCGTGGTGAGCCTCGATGATGGATTTCACGATGGCGAGGCCCAGCCCCGGCCCCGGCACGGCCATCACGTCCGCCGACGCGCAGCGGTAGAAGCGGTCGAAGACGTGCGGCAGGTCCTCCTCGGGTATGCCCACCCCGGTGTCGGTGATGGTCAGCGCGGGCTCACCGTCGGCCGTCGAGTCGACGGTGATCTCCCCGCCGGGGCCGGTGAACTTGATCGCGTTGACCACGAGGTGGTTGAGGGCCTGGGTGAGGCGCTTGGCATCGCCCCGGGCCGGTACCGGGCCGCGGCTGCGGTCGCGCAGCTTGACCTGTCTGTGCTCGGCGAGTGGCCGGCACCCGGCCGTCACCTGGTGCGCGAGGTCGGCCAGGTCGAGCTCGGTGACGTCGAGCTCCACTCCCTCCTCGGTGAGGCGGGCGACCAGCAGCAGCTCGTCGATCAGGCGCAGCAGCCGGTCGGAGTTGCGCTGCATGACGGAGAGGAACCGGAGCGACGTCTCGCCGTCGAAGCCGCCCTCGAGCAGCATCTCCAGGTATCCGCGGATGGTGGACAGCGGCGTGCGCAACTCGTGGCTCACGGTCGCCAGGAACGAGTCCTTCATCCGGTCGAGCCGTCGCAGCCGGTCGGCGATCTCCCCGGCGTGCCGGGCGTACCGGCGAAGTTCGAGCTGGACGGCGGCGTGCCGGGCGAGGCAGCGCAGGCCCCGGCGCTGCGCGTCGGTAAGCTCGCGCGGCTCGTTGTCGGCGACGCAGACCGTGCCGACCGAGTATGTGCCGTCGAGCACGACCGGAGCGCCCGCGTAGAAGCGGGCGCCGAACGGGTTGTCGGCGAAGCGCGCGTCGGCCGCGGTGTCCGGCACTTCGAGCGTGTCGTGGCCGGTGATGGCGTGCGCGCACATTGCGACGTCGCGGTGCGTCTCGTCGATATCCAGGCCGACCTTGGCCTTGAACCACTGCCGGTCGGCGTCGACGAGGGTGACCAGGCCCACGGGCGTGCCGCAGATTTCCGAGGCGAGCAGGGCGATGTCGTCGAAGTCTTCCTCGGGGGCGGTGTCGAGGATCCGGGCGTCGTGCAGCGCGGCCAGCCGCGCCGGCTCATCGACGGGAACCGGGGCTCTCATGCCCCGATATTCTCATTCCGGACGGGATCCGGGAGGCCATACAGCAGTCGGCACCCGCCACGTGGGGCGAGTGCCGACTTGCTGATCGCCACCGGGCACGGGGATCTCTGCCGCACGCACCCGGTCGGATGACTGACAGAAGCATCGCCCCGCAGCCCCGACCCCGTACGCACCGGATGTGCGGCTCCCCGATCGGGTGATGAGGCCCTCTCCGATGGCGGCCCGCGGGACCGGTTACTCTCGGCTTGGTTTGGGAATGCGGAGAAGGTTTTCACCATCTCGCCGGAGGACATCGCCATGAGTCTCGACCGCCCGGTTGCCCCGGATCCGTACGATCATCTGCCCTCGGTCCCGTCCTTCGCGGTGACCAGCGCGGACATGACGGACGGACAGCCGCTCGACGACATGTTCACGCACCCCAGCGTGGGCGGCAAGAACGTTTCACCCCAGCTCTCCTGGTCCGGCTTCCCCGCCGAGACCCGCGGTTTCGTGGTCACCTGCTTCGACCCCGACGCCCCGACCGGCAGCGGTTTCTGGCACTGGGTCGTGGTCAACCTGCCGGCCACCGTGACCGAGCTCGAGCGCGGCGTCGACCCGCTGCCGGGCGGCGCCTTCTGCGTCCGCAACGACTACGGCGAGCGCAACTACGGCGGGTCCGCGCCGCCGCCCGGTGACCGGGTGCACCGGTACGTGTTCGCGGTGCACGCGCTCGACGTGGACAAGCTCGAGGTCGGCCCGGACGCCTCCCCGGCGTACGTCGGCTTCAACCTGGCCTTCCACACGCTGGCCCGCGGCACGATCCGGCCGACGTACCAGGTCCGCGGCTAGATACGGCAAAGGCCGCCGGGTTGCCGGCGGCCTTTCGCGTGTCCCGTTTGTGTGCGTCAGCGGGGGGTACGTGCCACCACGAAGACGGACTGGCCGAACGGCGGCTTCACGATGCGCTCGGCGGCCTTGGTCACCGGCAGCACCAGCGAGTCGTACACCTTGACCATCGGGCCTTCCTTCGGCGCCAGCTTGAAGATGCTGGTGGCGCCGTAGTACCCGATCAGGCCGAGTGCGTTCGCGTAGTGCAGCTTCTCGATTTCCAGGCCGGCCTCGCTCATGGCGGCCCGCATGCTCTTCTTCGTGTACCGCCGGATGTGACCGGTGGCGACGTCGACCTGGCTCATCGCGAACATGAACGCCGGCACGATCAGGATGATCCGGCCACCGGGACGGACCAGCTCGGACATGCTGCGCAGCGCGCCGACGTGGTCCTCGATGTGCTCGAGCACGTTGTACGAGACGGCGGCGCTGTACTCGCCGTTCGCGTCGGCCGCGGGCAGCAGCATCTCGCGGACGTCGATGTTCCGGTGGTCGGCCAAGCGCTCCTTGAGCTGCACGAGCCGGTCGGGGTCGGCTTCGGTCGCCGTGAACCGCGGAAGGTGCTCAGCCCACTCGATCGCGTAGTCGCCGAGACCGCTGCCGATCTCGATCGGGTTGTCTCCCAGGTACGGGAGCGCGAGCTCGACGAACCACCGGCGGTGGTTCACCGCGGTGGCGAGTCCCTCGAGCACTTCGGACTGGATCCGCTGGTCTCCAGTGATGTCTGCCATAAGTAAGGTTCCCTCGTCTTGCCGATCGAAGCTGACAGCGGGACCGAACGAGTTAACCATCCGGCGCGCAGAACCGAAAGTTGAGCGCCCCCCACCCCTGCATTTTTTGCCTGATTGAGACATAGGCGGACGGGGTACTGGGTGTGGTTGGCGCGCATGTGGCCGAGCTGCGGATGCCCGGAATACAACGTTCATATCGGCTCGATCACGCATGGCCTGCTCGACACAACAACGTTACCAACCTCGGTTAGGCTCGCCGATGCTATGACGATTACGGGTATTGACTCGACAGGCCAGTCGGCCGGGGGGAACGTTCCGCCGCCCCGTCAAGTGACCGACCCGGAGGACCTGGACGCGGAGCTGCTGACCCTGGACACGGATGTCGACACCGCAGCGCCGGTGTCCCCGGTCCCCGACGTTGAAGCCGCCCCTGAGCTGGAGCATAAGCCTTCTCGCCGCCTTCGGGTGTGGCGTTGGCTCAACTGGCGGGACGTCCTTGCGATAGCGACTTTCGTCGCTGTATCGCTCTACCTGACCTCATCGCTGTGGATCAATCTTGATCATGGGTCGGCCACCGACCCGCAGGATCAGTCTTTCTTTGAGTGGATGCTCGCGCACGGGGCGAGAGTCATCACCGACGGCGCAAATCCGTTCTTCTCGGATCGTATGAATTACCCCGATGGGGTGAACATCATGGCCAACACCTCGGTGTTGGCCGTTTCACTGCCGATGACGCCGGTGACGTGGCTGTTCGGTCCGCATGTGGCGTTCAACGTATTTCTCACTCTCGCGTTGGCACTCACCGGTATCTCGTGGTATTTCGTGCTCTCGCGGCAGTTCGTGCGTTCCCGGCTTGCGGCTTGGGTGGGCGCTCTCTTCTGTACATTCGCGCCGAGCATGGTGTCGCACGCCGGCGGCCATCCGAACATCGTCTCGCAATTCCTGATTCCGCTGATCATCTGGCGCACGCTGCGGCTACGCGAGCACGGCCGCTCCCTGCGCAACGGCCTGATCCTGGCCGGCCTGCTGGTCTGGCAGGCCTTCATCAACCTCGAGATCCTGTTCATGACCGCGGTTGGCCTCGGCGTCTTCTGCGCCATCATGGCGGTGTCCCGGCGTAAGCAGCACCGGGGCGAGGCGCGCGCTTTCCTGCGCGGCCTGCTGGTGGCCGGCACCGTGACGGTTGCCGTGCTTGCCTATCCGCTGTCCGTTCAGTTTTTCGGGCCGCAGAGCTATCAGGGCCTCCCGCAGTTCGTCCGCGGCTTCGGGGCCGACCTCGGCTCGTTCACGGCTTATTCCAGCCGGTCGGTCGCCGGAAACTCGGTCGTCGCCGAGCGGCTGGCACAGAATGCGCAGGAAGAGAACGCATTCTTCGGCTGGGGCCTGGTCATTTTGTTCTTCGGCCTGATGGTGTGGATGCGGCGTTCGGTGACGGTGCTGGCACTCGGCGCGGTCGCCCTGCTCTATGCCGCGATGTCGCTCGGACCGCGAATTTTCCTCAACGGCCTTAACACCGGCGTTCCGGGCATCTGGGCGGTTCTGCACAGCGTGCCCGTCCTCAACTCGGCGGTGCCGACCCGCTGGGCGATGGCCATCGCGCCGGCCGTCGGCATCGTGCTCGCGCTCGGCGTCCAGCGTGCCTTCGACTTCGTCAAGGCCCAGCCGTCCGCCCGCGGCCCGGTCCGTGTGGCGATGATCACTGCGGTGGCCATGGCGCTGGTTCCGCTCGTGCCGACCCCGCTCAAGACCGCGCCGTTCGCGCCGACCCCGCAGTTCGTCGCCTCCGGTGAGTGGAAGCGGTACGTCGACGACCACCACACCGTGGTCACCCTGCCGCTGCCCGACTCGAGCTACCCCGACCCGCTGCGGTGGAGCGCCGAGACGGGGCAGGACATGCGGATCGCCGGGGCGTACGCGCTGCTGCCCAACCAGAACCCGCTGAACCCCGACGACCACACCGCGCTCTTCAACCCGCCGTGGCGGCCGACCAGCGGTCTCATGGCGTCGATCAAAGAGGGCAACCCGATCCCCGAGATCACCGACACCCGTCGCGAGATGACGCTGGCCGACCTCCGCTACTGGAAGGCCGGTGTGATCATGCTGACCCCGCAGATCCGCGACATCGAGATGCTGCGGGTCATGACCGACCTGCTGGGTTTCGAGCCCACCTGGATGGGCGGCGCGTGGGTCTGGGACGTCCGCCAGCTCGTCGACGACCCGAACACGGTGCTGACCGGGCCCGACATCGCGTGAGGGAGGCGGTCGGTTGCCTGACCGCCTCCCAGCGTTTTCCCGGTCCTGTTTCCTAGGACATCAATGCTCGTGAGCATCGATGCGTGCCGCGTCTCGCCACCCTCCGGTACCTCGGCCTCGCCGCCGCGGTGCTCCTCGCCGTCGTCGCCTGGCTCGGTGGCGCGCTGCCGCACGGTGATCTCAAGTCGACGCCGCTGAGCATCGCCAAGGGCCCCTTCGGGCCCGTCATCCTCGGCGGCTGGCTGGTGGGCACGGCGATTTTCGCGTACGCGTGGTGGAGCGCCCGAGATCGCGTCCCGACCGGCCGTTGGGCGATCCGCACGGCGGCGCTGTGGGCGGCGCCGTTCCTGGTGGTGCCGCCGATGGGCAGCCGCGACGTCTACTCGTACGCGTGCCAGGGATTTTTGTATGTGAACGGGATCAGCCCCTACACGCACGGGGTGAACGCCGCACCCTGCCCCTGGATCGACGGCGTCTCCCCGATCTGGCGGGACACGGCGGCGCCGTACGGCCCGCTCTTCGTCCTGCTCTCGGCGGCGGGTTTGCGCGTGGCGGGTGGCTCGATCGTGGTGGTCGTCATCTTCTTCCGGCTGCTCGCTCTGCTCGGCCTTCTCGCCGTCGCGGCCGGTCTGCCGGTTCTGGCCCGGCGCTGCGGCATCCCACCGGCCCGCGCCTGGTGGGTCGCCCTGGCCGGCCCGCTGATCGGCGCGCATCTGATCGCCGGCCCGCACAACGACGCGCTGATGGTGGGCCTGGTCGTCGCCGGCCTGGCCCTGGTCACGCTGGGCGCCCCGCTCGACCCGGCACACTCCTCGCTCAAACCGTCCGGCGCGACCGGCCGCGACGGCTGGGCCTGCCAGGTCGCGGGCGGGCTGCTGCTCGGGCTGGCGGTGGCGGTCAAGGTCACCGCGATCGTGGTGGTGCCGTTCGCGGTCCTGCTCGTCCTGGCCCGGCCCTATCGGTGGCGTCAGGCGCTACCGGCCGGCGGCCTGGTCGGTGGCGGCGCGGCGATGGCCATGCTTGGCGTGACGGTGGCCTCGAAGCTGGGGTACGGCTGGATCGGCGGCATGGTCAACACGAAGGACCTGGTGCAGTTCACCTCGCCGCCGACCGCGGTCGGAATGACGCTGACCTATCTGGGTCAGCTGGTCGACCACGACTTCGACGCGGTTCCCGCCGTCCGGGCCCTGGCCTTCGCGCTGTTCGTGCTGATCGTCGTCGCCCTGTGGTGGCGCACCGCGAACTGGGGCCGGCCCATCCCCGGGCGGCTGGCGCTGTTCGCGCGGCTGGGCGAGCCGGTCGTGCGGGCCGCCGACCCGGTCGCGTCGGCGCTGCGCGGCGCCGCCCTCGCGATGGCCGCCACCGTGGCCCTCTCGCCGTACTTCCACCCCTGGTACGCGTTCTGGGCGCTGGCCCTCCTCGCCGCCACCACGATCCGCACCGACCTGATCATGGTGGCGGCCACCGCCGGCCCGCTCCTGGTCCTCGCCGACGGCAGCGGCCTGGCTCGCTTCGTGAAGTTCCCGGGCGCGCCGATCATGACCCTCCTACTGCTGGCCCTGCTGCTCTGGCACGTACGCCCGATCTGGGGTCCGAGAAGCCCGGTTGTGGCCGAGCCCTCCACCCGCACGAGGACCGACGTAGCGTCGACCAGGTGAGCGACATGCGGACAACCAAGCTTGGCAACGACGGTCCCGAGGTCGGTGTCATCGGTCTCGGATGCATGGGCATGACCCACGCGTACGACATGGCGGCCACCCGCGACGACGCGACCTCGATCGCCGTCATCCATCAGGCCCTCGACCTCGGCATGACGCTGATCGACACGGCCGACGTCTACGGGCCGCACGACAACGAGGAACTGGTCGGCCGGGCCCTTTCCGGTGGGCACCGCGAGCGTGCCGTGCTCGCCACCAAGGTCGGCCTGGTCACCGCCCTCGGCTCGACCCCGGGCGGCAGCTCACCGGGCTCGGTCCGCAACGGCCGGCCCGCGTACGTCCGCGAGTCGATCGACGGCAGCCTCCGCCGCCTGCGTACCGACCATGTCGACCTCTACCAGCTGCATCGGGTCGACCCTGAGGTCCCGATCGAGGAGACCTGGGGAGCGATGGCCGAGATCGTGGCGGCCGGCAAGGCGCGGCGGATCGGCCTCTCCGAGGTCACGGTCGACGAGATCAAGCGCGCCGAGGCCGTACACCCGGTTTCGTCGGTGCAGTCGGAGTTGTCGCTCTGGACCCGCGACCCGCTGGAATCGGTGCTGCCGTACTGCGTCGAGCAGGGCATCGCCTTCCTCCCGTTCTCCCCGCTGGGCCGAGGATTCCTGGCGGGCCGCTTCGCCTCGTTCGACGACCTGCCGGAGGACGACTTCCGCCGCCGCTTGCCGCGCTTCCAGCAGGAGGCCCTGGAATCGAACCTGGCCATCGTCGCCCTGGTGCGCGAGGTGGCCGACCGTCTCGGCGTCACCGCCGCCCAGGTCGCCCTGGCCTGGGTCCTCGCACAGGGACCGCGGGTGATCCCGATCCCCGGCACCAAGACCCCGAAGTACCTGCACGACAACGCCGGCGCGGCGGCCGTCACACTTTCCGCGGCCGACCTCGATTCGCTGAACGACGTCCCGGCGCCCACGGGGACCCGCTATTAGGTAGGTCGCATCACATCGTTCAATTCGACGGCGCCGCTGCCGATCAGTCGAAGGACCACCGGAGGGTCCACGACGAGGAGGCGAGGTGGAGGCGCAGCGCCGGCGAGCCTGGTACCCGTCGATCGCGGTCGTGCTGGCCGTGACGGATGTCCTGCTGATCTTGCTGGGTACCCGCGTCGGCTTCCCGAAGCTGCTGGTGTGGGTGCCGGCCGTGGCCGGTCCCGCGCTCGCGTTCGCCGCATTCCGCGGTGCCGGGGCGCTGACCGGCGGGGCGTTGCGTACCTTTTGGCGGCGCCTGTCGCTCGGCATGGGCACCGTCGTGGTGGCGGCGCTCAGCCAGGCCATCGACGTCAGCACCACGCGATACTCCGGAATGCCGCCGATCGGGGCGCGCACCCTTCTGCTGTACGTGATCGGCACGGTGCTGGCGATCTCCGCGATGCTGCGGCTGCCGGGCGGAGGCCGCAGCTGGCGGCAGCTGACCACGGCCGTCCTCGACGTCGCGGTGGTGGCGGTGACCGCCGGGATCGCCGCCTCGCAGTACGTGGGCTGGTTCATCGACCGGTTCGGGGTCAGCGCCTCGGCGTGGTGGCTGAACATCGCGATGATGGCGATCGCCGTGGCCGGGGTCGTGGTCGTCGTAAAGATCATGTCGGCGCGCCGCAGCCCGGTGCCCCGGTCCGCCCTGTGGTGGCTGGCGCCGGTCGGGCTCTGTGGGCCGCTGTCCACGGTCCTGATGTCGGTGCTGAGCCCGTGGCCGCACCTCAACGGCAGTGCCGCGGTGCTGCCGTTCGTCGGCATGTTCGGGGTGCTGGCCGCGTACGCGCAGCGCCGCGCGATGACCGCGGGCGCCGGCGGCGCACACCCGTCGCGCTCGCTCAACCCGTCGGCGCATCGGCGCGGTACCGCCGTGCCCCTGGTCGCCACCGGCCTCACCAGCGTGCTGCTGGCGACCGTCTTTGTGCGCACCGGACACCTGACCGTCGTCCAGGTCGGCGGCACCGCGTTGTTGCTGCTGCTGGTCGTGGCGCGGCAGGCCGTGGCGCTCGCCGACAACGCCACTCTGCTGACCACAGTCGCGCACCAGGCGATGCACGACGACCTCACCGGCCTGTTCGGCCGCCGCTACTTCACGGCCGCCGTCGCCGGCGCCCGCGGCCCGCACACCGTCGTGCTGATCGACCTGAAGGAGTTCCGGACGCTCAACGACGGGCTGGGACCCGATGCCGGCGACGAGCTGCTGGTCGCGTACGCGTCACGGCTCGGTGGGCTCGCCGGTGACGGGACGGTGGTGGCCCGCCTCGGCGGTGACGAGTTCGGCCTGCTCCTGGCCGGGACCCAGTCGGACGTCGCCGACCGTGTGGTGGCCGCCAACGCCGAACCGCTGCACGCCGCCGGCCATGAGGTGCTGGTCGACGTCTCGGTCGGGATCGCGGAAGGGGATGCCGGCGACCTTTACCGCCGGGCCGAGCTCGCGCTGCGGGAGGCGATGACCGGTACCGGTGGGAGCGTGATCCGCTACGACGCGTCCCTCGAGCGCGAGCTGACCCAGCGGGCCACGATCGCCGCCGACCTGCGCCGCGGGCTGACGGCCGGCGAGTTCCACATGCTGTACCAGCCGATCGTCGAGCTGCCGCACGGGCGTTTGGTCGGGGTGGAGGCTCTGGTCCGCTGGACTCGCGCGGACGGCCGGGTCGTATCGCCGGCGGACTTCATCCCGATCGCCGAGGACACCGGCCTGATCGTCGACCTCGGCGCCTGGATCATCGACACGGTGTGCGCTCAGGCCGCCGCCTGGCAGCGCGAGCACGGCCCGGAGGCGCTGCGCTCGGTCGCCGTCAACGTCTCGGCCCGGCAGCTGCTCGACCCCGGACTCCCGGACCTGGTCGCCGGCGCGCTCGCCGGTCACGGCGTACCGGCGAAATTGCTAACTGTCGAGATCACCGAGACGGCCGTCTTCGGCGGCGGGCGCGCGCTGGCCACCGTGCACGCCCTCTCCGAGCTGGGCGTCAGCCTGGCCCTGGACGACTTCGGCACCGGGCACTCGTCGCTCGGCCTGCTGCGCACCTGCCCGGTGGACGCCATCAAGGTCGACAAGTCCTTCGTCGACGGCCTCGGTGGCACGCCGCAGCAGGAGGCGATCGTCACCGCCCTGACCGGCATCGCCGAGACCATGGGATTGCGTACGGTTGCCGAAGGAGTCGAGACGGCCGAGCAGGCGCAGCGGTTGTTCGAGCTCGGTTACCGGTACGCACAGGGCTTTTTGTTCGCCCGTCCCCTGCCCCCATCGGCCATCGACGCGATGCTTCAGCAGAACCACCACATCGCCGCCTGATTCTCGGAACTGAGAAACCCCTGGTCGCAGGGCTGTCGACGCATTCCGTGGGGGCGAACAAAAGCGGTAGGCGATCTTTGGCGCCCTTGTCCTGTTCACCACGATTATGTCGGCGGGCGCGGTCTACTGGGCCGCCACGATCGCGGTCGGCGGGGCCTGGTGGGTGGCCGCCATCGTGGCCGCGATCCGGGGTTTCGGGGTCTTCTACATCGACAAATGGCTGGTCTCGGTCCACATCGACAAGCCCGACCCCGACCATCGCTCCCACGACCCAGCCGGCGCCCCGCGCTTCA
Source organism: Paractinoplanes globisporus DSM 43857 (assembly GCF_000379645.1). Lineage (GTDB taxonomy): Bacteria > Actinomycetota > Actinomycetes > Mycobacteriales > Micromonosporaceae > Actinoplanes > Actinoplanes globisporus. The sequence continues at coordinate 125,579 of NZ_KB903297.1, read as the reverse complement.
TCGTCCAGGACAGCTTCTACCTGGGCACCTGGGCCGGTACCGACCCGAATGATGGCACCTGGCACCGGCAGAGCAGCCGGCCCGCCAAGGCCAAGTACTGGTTCGCCAACGGCCTGGGCGTGGCGGTCGACTGTGTACGGTCGGCCGCCGGCTACACGGTTCGCTTCACCGACGAACACCGGGAGAACTGGACCTACTGGGCCCACGTGACCGACAACACCTGGATCCCGGTCGCCACGCTGAAGGAGGTCTCGGCGGACGGCGCGAATGTCGAAGCCCGATCTCCGCCTGGTGGGCGGAGATCGGGCTCATCATCAGGCTGCTGCGACGAGGCCGGCCGAGACCGGCTCCAGCGCCGTGTTCAGGATTTCCCGTACGTCGGAGACGATGTGGACGGTCAGCGCCTTCAGCACATCGGCCGGGACGTCATCGAGGTCGGGCTCGTTGCGCTGCGGCAGGTAGACCTCGGTGAGGCCGGCCCGCTGGGCAGCCAGCAGCTTCTGCTTCACCCCGCCGATCGGCAGAACCCGGCCGGTCAGCGAGACCTCGCCGGTCATCCCGACGTCAGCGCGCACGTTGCGGCCGACCAGCAGCGAGACCAGCGCGGTCGTCATGGTGACGCCGGCCGACGGACCGTCCTTGGGCACCGCGCCCGCCGGCACGTGCAGGTGGATCGGGTGGTCCAACTGCTCCGGCGAGATGCCCAGCTCGTCGGCGTGCGCCCGGACGTAGGAGAGCGCGATCTGCGCCGACTCCTTCATCACGTCCCCGAGCTGGCCGGTGACCGAAAGGCCACCCTTGTCGCCGGGCAGCAGCGACGCCTCGATGTAGAGGACATCGCCGCCCATCCCGGTCACGGCCAGGCCGGTGGACACGCCCGGGACAGCCGTGCGCTCGGACGACTCCGGGGTGAACCGCGGCCGCCCGATCAGGTCCTTGAGGTCGGCGGCGTCGACGGTGGCCGGCAGGTCTCCCAGGGCGGCCTTGCGGAACGCCTTGGCGAGCAGCCGCTCGAACGACCGGACGCCGGCCTCGCGGGTGTAGTTGGCCGCGATCTCCCGGAGCGCGTCCTCGGTGACGGTCACCTCACCGGCGGACAGGGCGGCCCGCTCCAGCTGCCGGGGCACCAGGAAGTCGCGGGCGATGGCGACCTTGTCGTTCTCGGTGTAGCCGTCGATCGAGATCAGCTCCATCCGGTCGAACAGCGCCTGCGGGATGGTGTCGAGCACGTTCGCGGTCGCGATGAACAGCACGTCGGACAGGTCGAGGTCCAGGTCGAGGTAGTGGTCGCGGAACGTGTGGTTCTGCGCCGGGTCCAGCACCTCCAGCAGCGCCGCCGCGGGGTCGCCACGGTAGTCGCTGCCGACCTTGTCGACCTCGTCGAGCAGCACGACCGGGTTCATCGAGCCGGCCTCCTTGATGGCCCGCACGATGCGTCCGGGCAGGGCGCCGACGTACGTCCGGCGGTGGCCGCGGATCTCGGCCTCGTCCCGGACGCCACCCAGGGCGACCCGGACGAACTTGCGGCCGAGCGTGCGCGCGACCGACTCGCCCAGCGAGGTCTTACCGACCCCGGGCGGGCCGGCCAGCAGGATCACCGCGCCGGACCCACGGCCGCCGACGAGCGACAGGCCACGGGACTCGCGGCGGGCGCGGACGCCGAGGTACTCGACGATGCGGTCCTTGACCTCGGTCAGGCCGTGGTGGTCGGCGTCGAGCACCGCCCGGGCCGCGGCCAGGTCGGTGCTGTCGGTGGTGCGGACACTCCAGGGCAGGTCCAGCACGGTGTCGAGCCAGGTGCGGATCCAGCCGGCCTCCGGGTTCTGGTCGCCGGCCCGCTCCAGCTTGTCGACCTCGCGCAGCGCGGCCTCGCGTACGGCGTCGGGCAGATCGGCCGCCTCGACCCGCGTGCGGTAGTCGTCGGTGCCGTCCGCGTCGCCCTCGCCGAGCTCCTTGCGGATCGCCTTGAGCTGCTCGCGCAGCAGGTACTCCCGGTTGCGCTTCTCGACCGACTCGCGTACGTCGTGCTCGATCTTGTCGCTCACCTCGGACTCGGCCAGGAAGTCCCGGGTCCACTCGATGAGCAGCCGCAGCCGGGCCTCGACGTCCGGGGTCTCCAGCAGCTCACGCTTGCGGTCGTTGGACAGATACGAAGCCCAGCCCGCGGTGTCGGCCAGGTCGCCCGGGTCGTCGATGGCGCTGACCGAGTCGATGACCTGCCACGCCTCGCGGCGCTGCAGCACCGAGACGACCAGCTGCTTGTATTCGGCGGCCAGCTCACGGGCGTGCTCGCCCGGCGTACCGGCCGCGATTGGTTCGGCCTCGACCCACAGCGCCGCGCCCGGCCCGGTCACGCCGCTGCCGATGCGGGCCCGGACGCTGGTGCGCAGAACGGCGGCCGGAGAGCCACCCCGGAACTTGCCGACGCGCTCGACGCTTGCCACCACGCCGTAGGACGCGTACCGGTTCTCCAGCCGCGGAGCGATCAGCAGCTCGGACTCGGCCGAGGTGCGCGCCGCGTCAACGGCGGCCAGCGCCGCCTCATCCAGCTCGATGGGGACGACCATGCCCGGGAGCAGGACAACGTCGTCGAGGAACAACACGGGGAGTCGCTTGCTCGCCACGGGGGCACCTCCGAAAGTTGAGTACGAGCGACTCAACCAAGAAGCGCCCACCTCTCTTCCGCCGTTCACTCCCAGCGAAACACCATCCAGACTTCACCGAGCGCCATGGAGCGCGGGTGGCGGGCGGGACAGCCCGGCGGCCGCGGTCGGAGGGTGACCAACGACGGTGCTTGGCGCTCGACCGGGCGCTTTTACTTCCCCCGTACGATCAATGGCTTTTGATGCAGCAGCCGCGGCAGACCTTGGGGGTGGGCAGGGTGAAGGCCAAGCAGCAGGTTTTGCGTTGGACATCCAGTTTGCCCGACTCGTCCGCGATGAGCTCGACCAGGTCGATGACGCCCAGAGCCTCGTGGAGGCGGGTGATCGTGTCGGCGGAGGAGCCGGGGAGGACGTCGGCCGAGCGGAGGACGCCGTAGGCGACGCCGGAGGCCAGGGAGCCCAGGAGGGTGCGCTTGCCGAGGCGGACGCGGTCGTGGATCGCGTTGAGCAGCGGCGTCAGGTGCTCGTCGAGGAGGGAGCGGCGGAATTCCGCCAGGAGCGCCTCCTCGTCGGGGACCACCCGGATCCGTGGGTGACCGGTCAGCGCTAGCGGGTCGTTGGGGAGGACCGCGACGGGGGTGTCGGGGCGCAGGCCGAGCGTGACCAGCGGGCGTGGGTCGCGGAAGTGCATGAGCACGTTCGTGCTGGTCAGCAGGGGTACGCGGCGGGCCGAGGCGTAACCGAGGACGGCCGGCAACGCCAGCCAGTACGTGTACGCCTTCCAGGCCAGCGCGGCGGCGGCGTGGGGCTGGGCGTTCCAGCGGGTGCCGGCGGACTCCAGGAGCAGGTCCAGGCCCTCGCCGGCCAGCAGCGACGTGGGGCGCCAGGAAAGCGTGTCGTGAACCACGAGGTCGGGGGCCAGGCCGGGGATCTCGGTGCTCGTGCCGAACATCGCGGTCAGCGTCGCGGTGACGGGGGACAGCGGGTTGCGCGTGCGAGTGTCGAGGGCAGTGGTCACTGACCGCTACCGCCCCGCGGCGACATATTCACCGCTTCACCTCGCACATCTCCGTTGAACCCTGCTGCAAGACGACCCACCGTACACCTCTAAGGCTAGCCTAACCAATAGCCCAACCCGATCTTTCGGACGAATACCCTCAGCAAGGGTTGCCTAACTCGCCGTTTATGCGTTGCCGGATTCGTCAAGGTATCTGTCGGCAACGCGCTACTAGCACCTTGCGGACACGACGGGGCGGAGACACTTGAGTCACTCGTCGCGAAGGGGACATCGATGATGACCACCTCGCCCGTCGAGCGGGCCGCTGACCAATTTGTGACGGCGCTGGCGCATTGGCGGGTCGAGCGCGGGATGAGCAAGAAACAACTTGCCGCGCGCATGGGGTTCGACCCCTCCTATGTGAGTCATGTCGAGGGGCGGCGACATAAGCCGACGGAAGACTTCGCCCGCCGCGCGGAGGCCGTGCTGGGTGCCGGCGGGGTGATTTGGCAGCGCTTCCAGGAGTACGACGAGCTTCGGCACGCCCGGGCGACGACGTTGCACCGCGACCCGCCCGTGCCGGTCCAGTGGCTGCCGCCGGGCACCGGGCTGATCGTCGAGCAGGAGGTCGCCGACCTTCGCTACGAGGACGGTCTCTACCGCTGCCGGGTGCGGCGGAACCTGTACAACGCGGGCGCCGAGCCCGTCACGCGGTACCTCGTGAAGATCGCCGTGGACCGCTACCCGCACGACCCGGCCGGCTCCAACCGGCATCACCGCGAGAACCCACTGACCTTCGAGGAGATGCAGCTCGAGGCGCTGGCCGGGGAGGGCGCGGCCACCGAGCGGATGCACTGGCGGGTCAAGCTCGACCGGGACGCGGCCAAGGAGGTCTGGCTGCTGTTCGCGAACGAGCAGGGTCAGTTCCCGCTCTACCCCGGCGAACGGACGGTGATCGAGTACGCGTACTCGGTGGGCGTCGAGAAATGGGGGCAGTGGTTTCAGCGTGCGGTACGCCTGCCGACCCGGCGGCTGACCGTGCGGCTCGACTTCCCGGCCGTGTTCGACCCGCAGGTGTGGGGCGTGGAGACGTCGCTGGCCGCCGAGGTGCCGGTGCGGACTCCGCTCGAGCGGCACGAGGAGGACGACCGGGCGATCTTCGAGTGGTCGACCGACGCGCCGCAGCTGAACGCGCGCTACCGCCTCGAGTGGCGGTTCCGGGGGCCGGGCGCGCCGTCGTACGCGGAGTTCGCCCCCGCCCAGCTCAACGGCCGGCCGCGCGCCTCGCGGCAGATGCGCGGCATCGGCATCGTCCAGCGCGGCTCCGACCTGCTGCGCCAGCGGGCCCGGCATTTCCAGCTGCCCCGGGAGGAGACCGAGGCGCGGGACGCGGTGAGCGCCCTGCTCGGCGCGCTGGGCCGCCTCGAGGAGCTGCACGACTTCAGCAAGGGCGTCGGGCTGGCCGCGCCGCAGATCGGGCGGTCGGTGGCGGCGGCCATCGTGCGCGGGCCCGAGCCGGGAGCCGAGCCGATCGTGCTGCTCAACCCCCGGGTGGTGTACGAGTCGGCCGACCGCGACGAGCAGTACGAGGGGTGCCTGTCGTTCTTCGACTACCGCGGCCTGGTTCGGCGGCCGCTGCGGATCGACGTGGAGCACGCCCGCTACGACGGCGCTCGGGTGATCACGTCGTTCGAGCGGGCGATGGCACGACTGGTGGCGCACGAGATCGACCACCTCGAGGGCCGGTTGTACGTGGACCGGATGAGCTCGGAGTCCCATCTGGTGCCGGTCGCGGTCTACCAGCAGACCGGCAAGCCGTGGGATTACTGACCCATCTCGGTGAAGCTGTCGTACTTTATCCGGATTGATGGGACCTGGAGCTCGGCCAGCGTCTTCAGCGTCGACTTCACCATGACGCCCGAGCCCGACACGAAGAAGTCGTGATCGCTCCACGGGCCGTACCGGGCGACCACATCGGAGATGTTGCCCTGCTCGCCCGGGAACGTCGGGTCCTCGCTGCACGCGGTCACCACCGAGAGCCAGGGGTAGCGCGCCGCGAGCCGGTTGAGGTCGGCCAGGTCGTAGAGGTCCTCCCGGTTACGCGCCCCGAAGAAGACGTGCACCCAGCGGGTCCGGTTGTACCGGGTCAGCTCCTCCAGCAGCGACTTGATCGGCGCGAGCCCGGTGCCGCCGGCGATGAACACCGCGTCCCGGGTCGAGCGCCGGTCCAGGTTCATCGTGCCCATCGGCGCCGCCAGCTTGATCATGTCGCCGATCGCGAGCCGGCGCACCAGCGCGCTCGACACCCAGCCCGCGCCCACCGCCCGGACGTGGAATTCGAGCGTGTTGTCCCGGCGCGGCGCGTTCGCCACCGAATAGGTACGCCACAGGCGCGGCTGATATCTCGGGCATTCGATGCTCAGGTACTGCCCGGCGCGGAACTCGAGCGGCTGCAGCGGCTGGACCGTGAACACGGCGATGTCCTGGGAGCGGCGCTCGTGGGCCACCACCTCGGCGTACCAGTACGGCGGGTTCGGGTCGGCGTCGGCACCGGCCATCATCCGGGCCGCGATCACCGCGTACGCGTCGGCCCAGGCCTGGTCGTACTCGATGCTCCACTGCTCGCCCGCGAATGCTCGCATGGCCTCGATCAATGCGCCACCCACCACCTCGTAGTGCACCGGTTCCACGTGGAACTTCCGGTGATCCCGGCCGAGCCCCCGCAGGTATTCGTCGAACTTCTCCGGATCGTCGAGCGTCTGCACGGCGGTCACGATCGCGTGCAGCAGCCGGGACCGCTGGAGATCCATCTGCACCGGGAACAGGTCGCGCACGTCCGGGTGTGACAGGAAAACCCGGGCGTAGAAGTAGCCGGCGACCTTGTCCTGATGCTCCTCGACTAGGCTCCAGCTCTCCTTGAGCAAGCGTGCGAGGTCTCCCATGCATTCAGCGTGGTCATGACATTCCCCAAAGCGACGCACGAAAAGTGCGACTCGTCTCAGTCTGCGGCGCGTCGCTTGCCCGGATAGGTCCGTTTGTGCTTAGACGAGGTCTCTCTTTCGAGCTCTTAGAGTGGTCGGCGTGACCCTTGATCGAGTCCAGGCCACCCGGCGCATCCTCACCATCGAGGTCGTCATCGTCCTGCTGGTGTCGCTCGGGCAATCGGCGATCTACGCGGTGGTGTCGCTCGTCGCCAAGCTGACCGCCGGCAAGCCGCTCTCACAGCAGGCGGCGGTGCTGAACGCGTCCCAGTCGCCGCGGCCCTACCTCGACCTGACGTACCAGCTGCTCGGCATCTTCTTCGACCTGGTGCCGGTGGCGCTGGCGCTCTATCTGCTGATGCGCGACCGCATCCCCGTGCGCAAGACCCTAGGCCTGACGGCCTCCAAGCCCGGCTTCGACCTCGGCTGGGGTGCGTTGCTGGCCGCCGGCATCGGGATTCCCGGGCTGCTTCTGGTGTACGTCGCTCAGCTGCTCGGCCTGAACGCAAGGATCGTGCCGGCCGCCTTGCAGTCGGTCTGGTGGGCGGTACCGGTGCTCATCCTCGCGGCCATCCAGAACGCGATCCTCGAAGAAGTGATCGTCGTCGGCTACCTGATCACGCGGCTACGGTCGATGTCGGTCCCGCTGGGCTGGGTCGTGGTCGCGTCGGCCGTGCTGCGCGGGTCGTACCACCTCTATCAGGGCTTCGGCGCGTTCGTGGGCAACGCCGTGATGGGGGTGGTGTTCGCGCTGTTCTTCCTGCGGTTCAAGCGCGTGATGCCGCTGATCGTGGCGCACAGCCTGCTGGACATCACGGCGTTCGTCGGCTACACGCTGCTGCCGCACTCATGGCTGACCTGGGTCTAGTGCCTTCCGGTAGTAGGCCTCGGCCCGAGCGGCGACCATCTGCGCCGAGGCCCTGCTGGTCAGCACGGCGGCGAGCAGGCTCGTGCCCGGGAAGTAGCGGTTGACCAGGCGCACGGCGGTCCATCCGCCGGCCTGCGCGCCGAGCATCCGGCCCAGCCGCCAGACCGCGCCGCTGAGGCTGCCGTCCTCGTAGGCCGGGAGCGCGGCGGCGGCGAGTGCCGCCTCCGCATCCGACCTAGTCGGATGGACGCGGGTGATGACCAACAGGTCGACCGCACGCTGCGGGTCCGCCGGATCCAGGCCGTACGCCGCGGCCAGGTGCAAAACAATCTCGGCGTGCGTGATCGCGGCCGTTCCCAGCAGCGTGATCGGCGCGTACGACCCGGCAACCGCGCCAAAGATGCTGGTCAAGCCGCCGAAGCGGGTGAACTGGTGTTTCGCCAGGCGAGCCAGCGCCCGATCGGGCGCCGTGGGGTAGGCGTCGCGGGTGCGGGCGGACCAGTCCCTGGCCTTGGGGCCGAGGGTCTGGACGGCGGCGAGGGCTAGCAACTCGGGGGCATGGCCGGGGTCGGCGATGAGCTTGGACCAGGCTTCGGTGCGGGGGGTTTCTTCGGGCGCGGGCGCGTCTTCGTGCCGGGCCTCGGCCAGCTCTTGATGCTGGATCTCGGGCGCGTTTTCGCGTCGGGTCTCGGCCGGCTCTTCGTGCTGGGTCGCGGGCGCCTCATCGCGCTGGGTCTCTGGCTCCTCCCGCTGGGTCTCCGGCGCCTCTTCCCGCCGGGTCTCGGCCACTTCCTCGCGCGGCGTCTCGGTCGTCTCTTCCGGTGCCGTCTCGATTGCCACGACGGGGGTCGGGGCGGGCGTGGGCTCGGGCGGGGTGGGGACGGCGGCGTCGGATTCCGGCGTCGCTGTGGGTGCCGCCGCCGCGGGTTCCGGCTGTGCGGCCAGCGCGGGTGCCGCCTGTGCCTCTGGCGCGGGGGTTGGCGCGGCCTTGTGGGGTGCGCGCTTGGCTGGGGCTGCCTTCTTGACTGGAGCCACTTTCGCCGGGGCTGCATTCTTGGCTGGGGTCGCCTTGGCTGGGGCGACGTTCTCCGCTGGGGTCAGGCTTGTGGCCGGGGCGGCCTTCTTGGCCGGAGTCGCCTTCTTCGCGGCCGCCGCCTTCTTTGCCGCAGCGCGCTTGGCTGGCGCCGGGGGCGTCGCGGGTGGCGGGGCTGGGGGTTCCGCGGGCGGCGGTGCTGACGGGTCTGCCTCGTTCGCCGGGGAGGAGGGCTGGGTGGGGATCTCCGGGGTCTTCTCGGCCGGTGGGCGGGGCTGGCGAGCCTTCCGGGGCGCCGCCTTTGCGCCGGATTCCTCGGCTGAGCGCCGCTGCGTACGGGAACCGGGATTTTGGGAGGAACGGCCGGAACCTCCGGCAGGTGCCGAACCCTCGCCCGGGTGATTCTCGGCACTGGGCGGCTGGAACGTGATCGCCGGAGCCGCCTTGGCGGGCCGGCGCGGCGCCGGAGCAGGCGGTTTCTCCTCCGGCGCGGGCTCTGCGGGCGCGGTGAACGCGGGCCCGACGGAACGACCGCGACGCTCGCTGGGCGGCTTCTCCTCCATGCCGTGGCAGCCTAGTCGTAAGTCCGGCGTTTCACCTGCTGGAGTCCGGTGCACAACCCCGCCGCGCGGCAGGTGGGCAACCTCTTTGTGCCGCCCAGACCGGGTCCGGTATCCTCAAGCGTCGGCAGCTTGAGGGCTGCCGTGGAGACTTCGCCTAGTCTGGTCTATGGCGCCGCACTGCTAATGCGGTTGGGGTTTTAAAGCCCCTCCCGGGTTCGAATCCCGGAGTCTCCGCGTCTCGAGCCGGTGTGTATGCTGGCGGAGCACTGAGCGCCCGTAGCTCAATGGATAGAGCATCTGACTACGGATCAGAAGGTTAGGGGTTCGAGTCCCTTCGGGCGCGCCACGCGAAACGGCCTTCCACCAGCGGCGGAGGGCCTTTTTGCTGCGTAGGCGCAGGGCGATGTTGCTCACGGATTGCTCACAAAGTGTTCTCGCTTCGGTCGACCCACACGAACGTGTAGGGGCCGGTTGCGGAACGCTTCGACCTGGGCGTCCAGATGGCGGGCCGTCTCCGAGGCCTGGCTCCTGGACAGCTGCTTGATGCCCAGCTGCTCGGCCAGCTTCTCGACGCGCCGCGTGGAGACGCCGAGCAGATAGCTGGTGGCACCACGCTGACCAGGGCTTGTTCGGCGCGGCGGGGTGCTGCAACAGCCAGTCCGGGAAATAGGAGCCCGACCGTAGTTTCGGAATCGCGCCGGCCCGGGTGTCCCACCCCCGAATCCGGTAGCCATTGCGCGAGTTCGAGCGCTCGGGGCTGCGTTCGCCGTACTCGGCGCCACAGCCCCCCGCCGACCTCGGCGGACATCAGCAGGTCCGCGGGGGTATTCACCATCTCCCGCAGCAGATCAGGGCTCGCCGATTCCAGATGCTCGCGCAACACCGACGCCACGTTTCCCGCCGTCCGGCGGCTTGTTCCCCCGGCTGCCGTGTCACCCGGGCAGAGCCGAGGACCACTATCGCCACCAGACCTGAACCACCACGTCGTACCCCAGAGAGTCGTCAAGGCGCCGATGGAGCTCCAGGTCGACGATCCGGTCATCGTCGGGTCGGAAGGGTAAGGCCGGGTTTGGCATACCCAGCACCGGGCCCAGGGCATCGATCGCGGGCTTCCACAACGCCGTCCAATTCCTTCGACTTGAAACGCCGAGCTGGATGCGAAGGGAGACGGGTCCGGCCGGCAGCGGACGGGTGACCGTGTCCGCACAGGCTTGGTGTATCGCTCGCTTCCAGGCAGTGGTCTGCGTGGACACCGAGGTACGAACGACCAACTGCGGCGGTCCTGCCGGCTGGTCCGCCAGTTCCGCGGGGCCCACGGCGATGGTCGACCGCGGCTGGTGGGTCTTGCGGCCGAATGCGGCCACGATGTGGCCAGGTCCGAGCCGCCGCGCCAACGGGTACAGATAGTTGTCGAGGTCCCGACCGCCACGGTAAGTCGGCAAAGAGTCTGGTACGCCAACGACAAGCTCGACAGTGCGCTGCTCCTGTGGCGCCCATCCTCTGGCGTTCAATGCCTCGGCCACACCGTCCAGGTAAGCGCGCAGCCGCAGTTGGTCGGGATGGTCGGCGGCGTTCCAGCTCTCCAGCACAGGCGCTTCAGCCAGCACCAGTCGGGTGGCGGGATCAGGTCTTGCGAAGAGACCGTTCACCGGGCCGATTGTTCCGATACAGGTCAAACGGCGTGGCGAGGAATGGTGTTGGCAGTGGCCCCTGCTCGCGGAACTTGCGAGCAGGGGGCCACCCGGGCGCCCTCGGTGTGGTGGTGGTCAGGGTTCGAGGTCGGTGACTCCCTTGCCGGTGGCGATGTCGAAGGGGACTGAGGCCTGGTCGTGGACGATCAGCCAGGTGCCGTCGATCTTTTTGAAGCAGAAGGTGCCGCGGACCCACATGCCGCCGGTGGCTATGCCGTTGCCGAGGGTGCCGCTGAGCCGGCCGAAGCAGTGGCCGAACGCCACGTCGTCTCCCACGGTGACGGTCAGGTCGCGTACCTCGTAGCTCACCTCCCGGAAGAACGTGAACACTTGCATCCAGTTCTTCATCTTCGCCTCGACCCCGACGTGCTGGAGTGGCGGCTCGACGTCGAAGGAGACCACGTCCTCCGCGTAGAACCGCCGCAGGGCGTCGATGTCCTTGGCGCCGATTCCTTCGACTATCCCGTTGATCTGCCGTCGGATCGTGGCCTCGTCGATCTCGCGTTCGGTGGGCATCGGACCCGTCCTTTCTTCGTGGCGTTTCTAGGCTTCCCCCAGTACGACGACGCGACACCGCCAGATGTCAGGTGTCGGCGGACACATGCGCCGAGGTTGCGCGCTGTATGGCCATGGCCAGGAACTCATCCTCGAGAGGTGATGCGCGGCAGCGGCCCGCTCGCGATGATTCGGCGATGACAGTGCCGCATGACGGCCGTGACGGCGGTGGTCCGCGACGGAGCGTGCGGGTCGCGGCCCCTCCGGGTGGCCGCGCATGTGATCTCCGACGACGACTTCGCGGCCTTCGTCGCTGCTGCCGGTGAGCCGGAGCCGGATTCCGAGCGAGGCCGAGTGGAAGTACGCGGCGCGCAGCGCAAACACCCGTGACAGCCGCGCTGGCTGATGGGCCGACCGGCAGATCCGAGTGAGGAGTTGGGCGAGATGACGGCAACCAAGATCGAGCATCCGGGCATGGATGAGCGGAGGGCCCGAGGCAGGAAGGCGTCCGAGCAGACGCCGCCGTCAAGTCATTCCGGGTGGCGTCCTGCCGCGGATCGTCCGAACCCCGTTGCGTTGCTGGAGGCGCAGAACGTCACGCGTGAGCCGGACCTGGTACCGGTGCGCCACGGCCGGATGATGGTCTCGCCGTTCACGTTCTATCGGGGCGCGGCCAAGATTATGGCCGCGGACCTGAAGGACACGCCGGTAGCGGGGCTTGACACGCAATTGTGCGGTGACGCCCATCTCTTGAACTTCGGCGCGTTCGCCTCTCCCGAAAGACGGTTGATGTTCGATCTGAACGACTTCGACGAGACCCTTCCGGGGCCGTTCGAGTTCGACGTGAAGCGGATGGCGGCGAGTTTCACGATCGCCGCCCGCAACAACGGCTTCTCCAAGGCGGACGCGCGCGCGGTGACGCTGGCGTCGGCGACGGCCTATCGGGAGGCGATGGCAGGATTCGCGGACATGCGGACCATGGATGTGTGGTACGCGCACCTGGACGAGGATGAATTCATGGCCGCCGCTCGCACCGCGGTGGCCGAGAAGGAAAAGCTCGCGAAGGCCAAGAAGGTCAAAGGGGCGGCGGGAACGGATGCGAAGCTCGCGCAGAAGGCGTTGAAGAGGGCGGAGAAGGCGCGAGAGAAGGCACACACCCGGGACAGCCTGCAGGCGTTGTCCAAGCTCGGCGAGCTGGTCGACGGAAGGTATCGGATCGTCAGCCAGCCGCCGATCGTGGTGCCGGCCCGTGAACTGGCCAGTACCTACGGGATGTCACCCGATGAGGTGGTCCCCATGCTCCACGACCGGTTCCGCGCTTACCGGGCCACGTTGCAGGATGACCGGCGCCACCTGCTCGAGCAATTCGAGATCATCGACATGGCCCGCAAGGTCGTGGGGGTCGGCAGCGTCGGCACCCGGGCGTTCATCATCCTTCTGCAGGGACGCGACACCGGCGACCCGCTGTTCCTCCAGATCAAAGAGGCGACGGCGTCGGTCCTGGAGGAATACCTGCCCAAGAGCCGGTACCGCCAGCACGGCGAGCGGGTGGTGCAGGGGCAGCGGATGATGCAGGCCGCCAGCGACATCTACCTGGGCTGGACCGAAGGCCGGGACATCAACCGCCATTTCTATTGGCGTCAGCTGCGGGACATGAAGGGCTCGGTCCTGGTCGAGATGTTGACGCCGGTCGCGCTCACCTTCTACGCCCGTACCTGCGGGTGGACGCTTGCGCGGGCCCATGCCCGGGCCGGCGACCCGGTCGCAATCGCCGCATACCTGGGTGACGACGACACGTTCGATCGGTCGATCACCGACTTCTCCGAGCGCTACGCCGATCAGAACGAACAGGACTTCGAGGAGTTCGTGACGGCGGTCCGATCCGGGCGCCTGGAAGCCATTGAGGGACTCTGACCGGAGTCGGTGGAAGTCAGGATCCGCCGTCGGCCAACTTCTGCTATGCGTTGGCGATTGCGGCCTTGAGGGCCTGTACGTGATGCCCTTCGGCTTCACCGACAGCCTCGTCGGGATGACTGGCCATCGCTTGAGGACGTGGCGCTCCCACGGTGCTCGGCCGCCGGGCAGTCTGGGAGTGTGAATGCCGCACAGCCGCGCTTGATCGACCATCACTGCCACGGGGTCACGGCCTCCGACCTCGACCGCGTCGGGTTCGAGGCCCTGGTCACCGAGTCGGACCGGCCACCGCCGGCCGGGTGCTCCGCGCTCGACTCGCAGCTCGGCTTCGCGCTGCGCCGGTGGTGCGCGCCGGTGCTGGGGCTGCCCCGGCACGCCGACGGCGACGATTACCTCGCACGGCGTCGCGAGCTGGGGGCCGTGGCGGCGAACCGGCTGCTGCTGCGTGCCGCCGAGGTTGACGTCTACCTCGTGGACACCGGTTTCAACGGCGCGAAACTGCTCGGCCCGCCGGAGATCGCGTCGGTCGCGGGGGCGGCGGCGCACGAGATCGTCCGGCTGGAGACGGTGGCCGAGGAGCTCGGTGAGGTGACCGCGGAGGGGTTCGCCGAGGCGTACCGAGAAAGACTGGCGGGGGCAACCGAGCGGGCCGTAGGGGTGAAGTCGATCGTGGCCTATCGCCACGGGCTCGATTTCGATCCGCAGCGGCCGACGCGCCGGGAGGTGATCGAGGCGGCCGCCCGCTGGCTGCGGGACGGCAGGCCGCGGATCACCGACCAGGTGCTGCTGCGGCACCTCCTCTGGGCCGGGATCGACCGCGGGCTTCCGGTGCAGCTGCACACCGGGTTCGGCGACCCCGACCTCGACCTCGCCCGCTGCGACCCTGCGCTGCTGACCGGGTTCCTGCGGGCGACTCAGGACCGCGGTGTTCCGGTCATGCTGTTGCATTGCTACCCGTTTCACCGGCAGGCCGGCTTTCTCGCGCAGGCGTTTCCGCACGTGTACGTCGACGTCGGGCTGGCGCTCAACTACGTCGGCGCCCGGGCGGAGGCGGTCCTCGCCGAGTCGCTCGAGCTGGCACCGTTCCACAAGGTGCTCTATTCGTCGGACGCGTACGGTCTCGCCGAGCTGCACCATCTCGGCGCGGTGCTGTTCCGGCAGGCATTCGCCGCGGTCACCGGAGCGTGGGTGCGGGACGGCCACTGGTCCGCGGGGGACGCCGTGCGGGCCGGCGAGCTGATCGGTTCGGGCAACGCGCGGCGCGTCTACGGGTTGAATTGAGCTCGCGAACGAGGAGGAAGAGGAAACCGTGTTTGACGGGAACCAGCTGCACGACCGCGGGGTCCGCGGTGTCATTCTTTCGTATGTCGATACGGCCGGCATCAACCGCGTCAAGACCGTCCCGCTGTCACGGCTGGATGACGCGGTGCGCTGGGGCGTCGGCATGTCCCCGGTCTTCGACACCTTCCTGGCCGATGACTCGATCACCAGTACCGACAAGCTCGGCAGCCCGGACGGCGACCTGCGGCTCCGGCCCGATCTCGACCGGCTGGTCGCGCTGGCGGCGCAACCGGGCTGGGCCTGGGCGCCGGCCGACCGGTTCACCCAGGACGGTGAGCCGTGGATCGCCGACCAGCGCGGCTTCGCCCGAAGGATGACCGAGCTCGCGGCGGCCGACGGCGTCACCTTCCGGATGGCGATCGAGATCGAGTGGGCGGCCGGACGCGACGATGACGACTTCCTCCCGGCCTGCCGCGGCCCGGCGTACGGGATGACCCGGCTTGTCGAGCTGAGCGACTATTGCCGCGACGTGTTGGTCGCGCTGGAGGATCAGGGCGTCGTCGTCGACCAGCTGCATCCCGAGTACGCGGCCGGGCAGTTCGAGGTCTCGATCGCGGCGGCCGACCCGGTCCGTGCCGCCGACGACAGCGTCCTGGTGCGTCAGACGATCCGGGCCGTCACGCAGCGGCACGGCCTGCGCGTCTCGTTCGCGCCCTCGGTGGTCGCCGGCACGGTCGGCAACGGCGGACATATCCACCTCTCCGCATGGCGGAACGGCAGCAACCTCTTCGACGGCTTCCCCCACTCCGACGGTGGATTTGCCGCGGCCGGCATCCTCGCGCACCTGCCCGCCCTGCTCGCGGTCGGCGCGCCCACGCCGGCGAGCTACCTGCGGCTGGTGCCGTCGCATTGGGCCGGCGCCTTCGCCTGCTGGGGTGTGGAGACCCGGGAGGCGGCACTGCGGTTCATACCGGGCACGACCGGGCGACCGGGCGCGGCCAACCTCGAGGTGAAGTGCTTCGACCTGGCGGCGAACCCGTATCTGCTGGTCGGCGCGCTGGTCGCGGCGGTGCGCGACGGCCTCGCCGCCGGCAGGCCGCTGCCCGAGCCGATCACCGGCGATCCGGTACACCTTCCCGGCATCCCCCGGCTGCCCACCACCTTGGACAACGCAACAAACGCATTCGCCGGTACGCCGATGTTGCGCGAGGCGATGGGTGACGCGCTTTTCGACGCCGTGGTGGCCGTCCGTCGCGCCGAGGCGGACCGGCTACGCGACCAGGATCCGCCGACCATCGCGGCCGCGCTGCGCTGGGTCTATTGAGAGGGTGCCACCGTCGCGCGCTGATAGCGACCGGCCAGGACCCGAAGCTGCTCGACCAGCTCGGCCGGCTCAGTCACGGTGAATTCACAATCGAGCAGGCCCAGGCGTACGGCGAGCGCCTCCATGCTTTCCGCCCCGGTGTCCAGCACGCACCGGGTCTCGTCGATGGCGACGATCGTGCCGACCGCCGGGTTGATCCGCTCGGCGAGCCGCTGGGCCGAGACGTGCACGACGACTCGGGCCCGGTACTGCCACGCGGCTGACGACACGCCGCGCCGCACCTGGTCGACCGCCTCCTCCGGCAGTTCGCGCGGCGCGAACCGCGGTCCGGCCGGAGTACGCGGGCTGAGCCGGTCCACCCGGAACGTCCGCCAGTCGGCCCGCTGCACGTCGAAGCTCACCAGGTACCACCGCCGGCCCCACACCACCAGGCGGTACGGCTCGACCTCGCGCCGGCTCTCCGACCCGTCATGGCGGCGGTAGTCGAACCGCACCCGCTCGTGGTCGCGGCAGGCGGCGGCGAGCGTGCTCAGCGTCTCCGCGTCCACCCGGGGGCCGGGCTCGTCCCGGGGCACCGCGTTGGCGTACCGCTGCAGGGCGCTGACTCGGCGCCGCAACCGGCTCGGCAACACCTGCTCGAGTTTGGCCAGTGCCCGCAGCGAGGTCTCCTCGACCCCGGTGATCGTGCCGCCGGCCGCCGTGCGCAGGCCGATCGCCACCGCGACCGCCTCCTCGTCGTCGAGCAGCAGCGGTGGCAGTGCGGCGCCCGCGCCGAGCCGGTAACCGCCCACCGCGCCGCGCGTGCCGTGCACCGGATAGCCCAGATTGCGTAGCCGGTCCACGTCGTTGCGGACGGTGCGGGTGCTGACCGACAGCCGTTCGGCCAGCTCGGTGCCGGTCCACTCGCGGGCCGCCTGAAGGAGGGAGAGCAGGCGCAACAGCCGCGCGGAGGTTTCCAACATTCCTCGGAGTCTGCCAGCCCATTAGGAACGGACCTTGCCTAATACCCTCCTAGCCTCATTCTCATGACGGACAACAGCACGATCACCCCGTACCGGATCGATGTCCCGCAGGCCGATCTCGACGACCTGCAGCGGCGGCTGGCCCGCACCCGGTGGGCGGAGGAACTCCCCGCGCCCGACGCGCCCGCGGCCCCCGGGCCGGTTCCACCCGGCTGGGAGTACGGCGTGCCGGTGGGATACGTCAAGCGGCTCGTCGAGCGGTGGCGCGGCGGCTACGACTGGCGCGCCTGGGAGGCGAAGATCAACGCCTACCCGCAGTTCACCACCGAGATCGACGGGCAGACGGTGCATTTCCTGCACGTGCGTTCGCCGGAGCCGGACGCCACCCCGCTGATCCTGACCCACGGCTGGCCGACCACGATCGTCGAGTGGCTCGACGTGATCGGCCCGCTCACCGACCCGCGATCACACGGCGGCGACCCGGCCGATGCGTTCCACCTGGTCATCCCCTCGGTGCCGGGCTTCGGCCTGTCCGGGCCGACCCGCGAGCGCGGCTGGGACCGCTACCGGGTGGGCCGGGCCTGGGCCGAGCTGATGCGCCGCCTCGGCTACGACCGGTACGGCGCGGCCGGCAATGACGGCGGTTCGCTCGTCTCCCCGGAGGTGGGCCGGGCCGACCCGGAGCACGTCCGGGGCGTACACGTCACCCAGGTCTTCTCGTTCCCGTCCGGCGACCCCGCCGAACTCGACAAACTGTCCGAGGAGGATCGGGGCAAGCTCGCCTTCGCCGAGTGGTTCGTCCAGAACCGCGGCGCGTACGACAAGCTGCAGTCCACCGAGCCGCAGAACCTGGCCCACGCCCTGGCCGACTCGCCGGCCGGCCTGCTCGGCTGGCACGCCCAGCTGCTCGGCCCGAACCTGGACCCGGACTTCGTGCTCACCAACGTGACGCTGTTCTGGCTGACCAACACGGCGGCCTCAGCGGCCCGCTTCTACTACGAGGACGCCGCCACCGCGCCGGCCACCCAGAAGTCGAACGGCCGCGGCACCACCACCCCGGAGCCGACGACCGTGCCGCTCGGGCTGGCCAACTTCGCCTGGGACTACCAGTCCATGCGAACGTTCGCCGAACGCGACCACGCCAACATCGTCTCCTGGAACGTGTACGACCGCGGCAGCCACTTCGCCACCCAGGACGCTCCCGACCTGCTCGTCGCCGACCTCCGCCAGTTCTTCCGCACCGTCCGCTGATCTCACGGGTCCGCATTGTGAACCGGACTCGTACGGACGAGGTTAGGAGGAGGAGGGACGACCGTACGAAGGAGTCCGGACGATGACCGATCACGCTTCCCACACACCCGCTGTCCATGCCACCACCGCCCGCGCCGGCGTCACCGCCGGCGAGCGGCTGCTCGCGCTGATCACTGCCGTGCTGCTCGGCATCGACGCCTACGTCCACCTGCGCTACGCCTCGAACTACGACAGCTTCAAGTCCTCGGTGATGAGCGAGGGCACGTTGTTCCGGATTCAGGCGGTGGTCGCGATCGTGGTGGCGGTGCTCCTGCTGATCCGGCCCGCCATCATCACCTGGCTGCTGTCGTTGCTGGTGGCGGGCAGCGCGGCGATAGCGGTCACGCTCTACACGTACGTGAATGTGGGTCAGCTGGGCCCACTGCCGAACCTCTACGAGAACTCGTGGCAGCCGGCTGGCAAGATCCCCTCCGCGATCGCCGAGGCGGCAGCCGCGCTGATCTCCATCGTCGGCCTGCTGATGGCCATCCGGCGCCGCCGGTCTCGCCGGGGGTGACCTGACGCGAGAAGAGGCCGGGACGGTGTTCCGGCCTCTTAGGGGTCGATGGCCGGGCCGCGGCGGAAAGCGTCGGCGGCGGCCCACGCGGGGCCGGGCTCGGACGACGATGTGGACTTCGCTCGGAAGGACGTGGGCGACGGGGGAAGGTCGCCCCGGTTGAGAAATTCCTCCCGTACGCCCCGCACGAAACGCTCCAGATGCTCCGCCTCGCCGGGGATCCAGTCGATGCGGTCGCCGGCCACGTGCAGGACCCGCTCGTCCTCCTCGTGGATCGCGCAGTACAGCATCTCGTGCGCGGCTCGATAGATGCCGTAGAGGATGCATTCCGGTGACATGCAAGCGGATCGGCCGAACGCCGTGGCCGGGGCGATGTCGTGGAAGAAGAACCACTGGCCGTGGGGTCTGAGCTCCACCGCATACCCGTGCCGAACGACGTGCTCGTTGGTGTGACGTTCCGACGGCAGCGCGACGACCGCGCAGTGGTCCGCGGCGAGGTAGCCGCCGGCGGTCAAGTCGTTGCCGCGCCAGGACTGCCCCGCTTGGAAGCGCTGGCAGAGCATCTGAGCCATCTCCGACTCCCCGACCTATTCGGTGACGTCCGCCGAGGATCGCCCCTCCCGACATCCCCACCTCGCACATTCCGTCCGGCGAGTGCCGTTCGCAGGTTGGGATATTTGTTCGGAGAGAGCTGTGCGACTTGAAGACTTCTGCAAATACGCAGGTATTCGAACGTTCAGGCCCGTCGCCCGGCCTGTGCGGCGCTCCTCAGAGGCTGCGGGCGGTGATGTTGCCGTACGCGGTGGTGGCGTGGATGTCCAGGTCGGGGGTGCCTTCGGTGTTCTTGAGGGCGTTGTGGATGCGGCCGTAGGAGGTGCCGGCGTCCAGGGCGGCCGACGGGCGAGGGCGGTAAGGCGGAGGCTTGCGGCCTCGTCCAGCTCGATCTCGCCGATCTCGCCGTTCGCGCCGTCGAAGGCGACGTCGCCGAGGCGGCCGTCGGTGCGGAGCTCGGCGCTGGACGCGGCCCGCGGGGATGTCGAGGACGGCGGCGATCGGGGTGGGGGTGTCGAACTTCGGCATCGTGCTCTCCTTCGGCGCTAGTTGTTTCCAACGCCAAAAACGCTACGTTGCGTTCGAAGTAAGGGTAACGTTCTTGTTGCACACGAAAGGCAGATCCGCAGGTAACCAAGTAATAATCGTTGCAACCGACTGGGATCTAACGCAACGGTAGCGTTGCATTGGGCGTGGGGGGCGGGCTATGCTGGGCGCTCAGGGAAAGCGGAGGGAGATCGCGATGCCGGGAGGCAGGCTCACCCAGCAGGAGCGCCAGCAGATCGCGCTGGGGCTGTCCGACGGCGACGCGTACGCGGAGATTGCCCGCCGCCTCGATCGCCCTACTTCGACGGTCACGCGCGAGGTGATGCGGAACGGCGGGCCTACCGCCTACCGCGCCGACCTGGCCCATCGCGCCACCGAGCGGCGTGCCCACCGGCGCCGGCCGGCCGCGCCGCGGAGTGGGGAGTCGCCCGCGCCGGTCCAGGGGCGAGACCCCGAGGCCGTGCGGGACTACGAGGAACTGTTCACCACCCTGCTCATGCAGCAGGGGCTGCCCAAGATGATGTCCCGGGTCCTGACCTGCCTCTTCATCAGCGACGCGGGCAGCCTCACCGCGACCGAGCTGGTCCAGCGCCTTCAGGTCAGCCCGGCGTCGGTCTCCAAAGCGATCGCGTTCCTGGAAAGCCAGGGCCTCATCGCCCGGGAGCGCGACGAGCGCCGCCGTGAGCGCTACGTCGTCGGCGACGATGTGTGGTACCAGTCGATGATCGCCAGTGGCCACGCCAACGCCAAGCTCGCCGAGACCGCGCGGCAGGGCGTCAGCGTCCTCGGCTCCGACACTCCGGCCGGCGTCCGCCTGGAAAGCATCGCCCGCTTCATGGACTACGTCGGCGAGAGCATCATCCGCGCCGCCGAGCAGGCCCGCCAGGTCCTGCACACCAAGGGCGAGATGCCCTAGCCCGCCACTGGGGTGCTGCGCAGGCCGCGGTCGACGAGGGCGATGAGCCACTCGAAGCTGTCGTCGACGTCGGCCGACCATTGGAAGGCGTGTCCGGACTGCAGCGTCGCGAAACCGTGGAAGAAACTGCGCAGGGCCCGCAGCGCGTGATTCATTTCCTCAAGACCTATGGGGTACGCCCGGAGCACCGCAGTGAAGGAACCCAGCAGGCGCTCGCCAGCGACCGCGATCGGGTCGTCCGGGCCGGTCGGCTCGACGCCGATGGTGGCCGCGTACCGGCCCGGGTGGGTGAGCACGAAGTCGCGGAACGCCCGGGCCGCGGCGGCCAGCGCGTCCCGGCCGGCGTACCCCTGGATGGCAGCACCGACCGCATCGGCCGCCTCGGCCAGGGCTAGCGCCGCGATCCGGCGGTTCAGGTCGTCCTGGTTGGCGATGTGCTTGTAGAGCGACGGCGTCCGCACGCCGACCCGCTCGGCGAGCAGGCCCATGGTCAGGCCCGCGAAGCCGACCTCGTCGGCGAGCGCCGCGCCGGCCGCGACGACCGAGGCCGGGTCGAGGCCCGCCCTAGGCACGGACCGACTCCAGGAACGACAGCATCAGCGTGACCACCTGGGTGGGGAACTGGACGTGCGGGTAGTGGCCCGCACCGGAAATCATCTCAAGGCGCCCCCGGCCGGACGGCAGCGCGGCCACGATCGCCTCGCCCTCGGCCTGCGGCGACACCCAGTCGGGGTCGAGCGTGCCCTCGACGACCAGCACCGGGCTCTGCACGTTGCCCAGTTGGGCGCCGGCGTCGACCGGAGCGGACCGGCCCATCATCTGCATGGCCTTCATCCGGCCGGGCTCGCGCATCATCCGGTCGATCTGGTCGAGGCGCTCGTCCCAGTCCGCCGGTCGCGGGCCGGGGTAGGCGACGTCCAGGTACTTCCTCCAGAGCGGGACGCTGCCGAACAGGCCGGTGCCGAGCAGGCGGAGCATGCCGCGGCGGTAGCGGGTCACCCGCAGGCCGCCGAGCGAGATCGTCTGCTTGCGGGTGAACGGCGCCAGCTCGACCACCGCGGTGACCAGCTCGGGCGCCCGGGCGGCGGCGATGGTGGCCGCGCCGCCCGAGATCGAGTGGCCGACCAGCACCGCCGGCCCACGGAGGTGGTTCAGCAGAGCGATCAGGTCACCCGCGATGTCCGTACGCGTGTAAGAAGCCCACCCGACGCTGGACTCGCCGCAGCCGCGCAAGTCGACGGCGACGACGCGGTATCCGGCCTCGACCAGCGCCGGGGTGACGAAGCGGTACGCCTCGCGACTGTCGCCCATGCCGTGGGCGAGAACGACGAGCGGCCCAGCGCCCGTCACCTCGTACGCGATGGTGCCGTCTTTGACTTTGAGGTACTCGGTCATGACAACCTCCAGAGTTGGCTAAGTCCGTTAGCTAAAAGCTAATGGCATTAGCCAACTCTGTCAAGGTGTCGCGTCAGTCCTCGGTGATGGTCAGGGTCAGCGGGCCGCCCGGGACGGCGTGCGAGTCGGCGCGGTCCGGCATGTCCCAGTTGCTGGTCAGGCGTCCCTCGTCGCTCAGCTGGAAGCCGATCGTGTACGTGCCGGGGGCGATCGGCTCCCACCAGGGCAGGTCGATCCAGGTACGGACGGTGCCGTCGGCGCCCTGGCTCGTTCCGCCGAAGGACAGCTGCGTCGGAGTGCCCTCGCTGTCGTACAGGTACAGCGAGATGCCGTTGATCGGCGCCGTCAGGATCTCGGCCTGGATGGTGAGGTTGATCGACATCTGGCCGATCTGGCTGACCGGGATCGACGTGACGTCGAGGGAAGCGCCGGTCACGACCGGCGGGGTGGTGTCCGGCTTCTGGCGAACGGTCAGTCCGGGGCTCGGGGCGCCGTACTTCGTGCCGTAGAGGGCGACGTCTCCGGCGCCGTCCACGATCGCGAGGCCGGTCACCGTGCAGCTCGCGGTCCGCGAGTACATGGTGAACGCCAGTGTGACCGTGCCGCCGGCGAGGGTCGGGCTCCCGGACGCGTAGCAGCTGAAGGTGTCGAAGTCGACGCCGACCGACGACAGGCCCTTGCGCAGGCCGGCCACGTCGAAGCTCATCGTGCCGGTGGCCGTCTGCCGCCAGTTGTCGACCTCGGTCGGGGTGATCGCGAAGTTGGCCGCGCTCACCACCGCGTTCGAGGTCACCGTGAACGGCGACGACTGCGGGTTCTTGTACGTCGACCGGCCGCCCGCGTTGTTGAAGACGACCATCTGCGCCACCCGCCAGCTACCGGCGGCCGCGTCGGCCGGCAGCGTCACGGTGACGTTGCAGGCCATGTAGTAGATGTCGCCGCCGGAGACGTTGCCGCAGTTCAGGCCGGTGCTGTAGGTCTCGTACTCCCAGGTGAAGGACGTTGTGATGCTCTGCCCGCCGGGCCCGGCCAGCTTGATCGTGCCCTTCCAGAAGCCGGACTGCTGATCCTGCACCCAGAAGTCGTAGCGGACCGTGTTCGGGCCGGCGCCGACGTACAGGTAGGGCCGGGCCGGGTAGTCCTGCACGAGGTTCAGCTGCTCGATGCTCGGACCGCTGTTGTCCGTGCCGGTGGTCGCCGCGACCTTCGAGTCGAAGGCCGCCAGCTTGGTCGCGCCGACCGAGAGCGTGAGGTCGCCCGAGCCGGCCGACACGTTGGTGACCTCCCACGTGGTGGTCGCCGCGTCCGACCACTGTGGGACCACGAAGGTGTACCGGTAGGTCGACTCCTGCGGCGTACCGGAGACGAACTCCGCCCCGCTGCAGCAGGTGTTGTCGTACTCGAAGGTCACCACCCGCTCGTGCCCGACGTAGGCCCCGGTGACGCTGCTGCGCATCCGGAACGTGACGCTGCCGTACAGGCCGGTCGCGTCGGGGTCGGTGTTCTTGACGGTCCAGGTCAGATCGTCGGCCACCGACGAGGACGAGGCGTCGACCGTCGTCTTCTCGAAGGCGAGCGCGGTGAGGGAAAGGCGGGGACTGGCGGCGGCCTGTGCCACCGAGGCGCCGGTCGCGGTCACGGTGGCCGCGAACGCCAGCACCAGAGCGCCGCGGAACAACCCGCGGGCAAGGGACGGAATCATGACCATCTTTTAACATCAACATCGATGTACGCGCTGCCCCGCCGCCCCCAGCCGCAAATCGAACGCGGAACGAGCCGCAAATCGAACATGAGAGCGCCGCAAATCGAAAGTAAGAGTGCCGCAAATCGAACGCGTGCTGGTTATCATGACGTGTGCCCGGACCGCACCTGATCCCACGTCACGCTGCTGCGCAGGTCGACGCCGCGCTGGCGGACACCCGCGTTGTGCTGATCAGCGGGGCGCGTCAATCCGGGAAGAGCACCCTTGTCCGTATTGTGGCCGGAGACCGCCTCGCCGAGCGTCGCGATCTCGACCGAGCGCAGGATCGGGCAGCCGCGGTCACCGATCCGGTCGGCTTCGTCGACTCGACCGACCTGCTGGTCATCGACGAGATCCAGCGCGTTCCGGAGCTGCTGCTGGCCATCAAGGCGTCCGTGGACGAAGATCCCAGGCCCGGGAGATATCTCCTCACCGGTTCGTCGCGACTGTTCGGGATGGTTGCCGCCCCCGACGCGCTGCCGGGCAGGATGGAAACCGTCGAGCTGTGGCCGTTCTCCCAGGGTGAATTGGACGGCGAACCGGATGGCTTCATCGACGCCATCTTCGCGCTAGGCCCGGACCTCCGGCACGAGTCGATCGTGACCCGCGCCGAGTACGCCTTCCGGACTGTGCGCGGCGGCCTTCCCGAAGCGACATCCCGCAATGACCCTCGCCGCCGGCAGCGGTTCCTCGACGCTTACGTCCAGGCGCTCGTTGATCGCGATGTCCGGCAGCTCTCCGACATCCAGCACAAGGGCGAGTTGCGCAGACTGGTACGTCTGCTCGCCGCCAGATCCTCGACCATCATCGCCGCCAACTCGCTCGAATCCGCTCTCGGACTCTCCCGGCCGACGATCTCCCGATACCTCCAGGCCTTGGAAGAGATCTTCCTCGTCAAGCGAATCCCGGGATGGTCGCGCAATCTCGGCACCCGTGCCACGGCGGCCGCCAAACTCATCTTCGTCGACCCGGGCATCGCCGCGAACGAGACGGCCGTGGACGCCCGGTCAATGCTTCGTCCTGGTGCACCGTTCGGGCCGCTGCTGGAAACCTTCGTCCTGTCCGAGCTGTCCCGTCAGCTCACCTGGTGTGAGCAGCAAGCCGAGCTATTTCACTACCGGGACCAGAGCAAGTTCGAGGTCGACGCGGTGCTCGAGAACAGATCTGGTCAGGTTGTCGGCGTCGAGGTCAAGGCGGCCTCGGCCGTCGGACCCGACGACTTCCGCGGGCTGCGTCGGCTCGCCGACCGCCTCGGCGACGACTTCATCGCCGGCGTCGTCCTCTATACCGGCACCTCGACGCTGCCGTTCGGCGACAAACTCAGAGCAATGCCGGTCAGCTCCCTGTGGCAGGTGGCCGCCCCCTCCGAAGGAGGAAGGCGCGTTTCGGAATGGGACGGCCGAGCGGGCAGATAGGCGACCGGAAGGGCCCATGACCGGCGAGCGTGGGCTGAGGCACGGTGTGGCCTTGAGGAGGGCCGCATGCAGCTCGTTTTGCCGCAACCCAAGACCGTTCGGGCACAACGCCGCTTCCGCCGGGTGTTTCTGGCGGGTCTGGTGGCGATTCTGGTGGTCTCCGCACTCGTGGTGTGGTGGTCGCAGGGATTTGCGTTTCCCGGTCACCGGCACCCGTTCTGGATGCGTCTGACCCCGGCGGTCTCCACCTTCGTCGGCGGCATCGCGCTCATGGTGCGGCTGGGTGGCGACTACCGCACCGAGCAGATCAGCACCTGGGCGCTCGCCCTGACCTCGGCGGTCGGTGGCGCGCCCCTGGTGTACGGCATCGTGCAGTTCTGGTCGGGCCTGCCGACGTGGCCGGCGGCGGCGATCACCGCGGGGACATCGGCGGCGATTGCCGTGTGGCTGCGACGTCATATCGGCAAGTCCGCCCGCGAGCAGCTGCGCACCGTCAAACAGATGGCGCCGGGCGCCGACGTCGATCTGTTCATCGAGGAGGCCGAGCGGCAGGGCAACAAGATCACCCTGGCGCGTGGGCTGATCCGGCGATCCGCGGACCTGAGCCGGCCCGACGACCTGGCCCGCGCCACCGACCTGCTCCGGGAAGCGTCGGCGGAGCTGCCCGAGGACGAGGTGCTGCAGCTGTTCGGCGCGGCGGCCGATCTGGTCGGTGCCATGGAGGCGAAATACACCCGCAGCGAGGACACCACCGGGTACCTCAGCGCCCTCCATGTGCTGTACGGGGCGGCGGCCCGGCTCCCGCTCGAGGCCGAGACCCAGGCGATCGTGTGCTTTCACGAGGCCAACTACCACCTCTCCCAGCTCGCCACGGCCGACGAGATCGCCGAGAAGCACCTGCTCTCGGCCGCGCTCGGCAGCCTGCGGGGCGCATACGCCCGCGCCACTCCGGCGCTGGTGAAAGAGCTTCCGCAGTTGCCCGGGATGCTGGCCGAGCTGGCGTATTACACCGACGAGATGACCGCCGAGGAGGCGATCGAACTGTGCGTGGAGGGCCAGGCCAGGGCGGGCCTGTCCGCCCGGCGCCGCGCCTACTCGCAGCAGGCGCTCGGGTCGATCCTGATGACGCGGGTGGAGCGGCAGCTGCCGTCCACGCCGCAGGACGTGCACCGGGCGATCTGGGCGTTCCGGCGGGCACGTCGCGGCACGCCGGGTGTTCGGATGCAGGCGTGGGCCGGGCTGGCGTATGCGGTCACGTCCGCCGACCTTCTCGGCATCCGCCCGCGTCCGGACGAGCGGATCGCCGCGATCTGGGACCGCGCCTATCGGGAGAATCTCCGGGGCACCTCGACGGGACTCATCGAGGTCGCCGGCGACTGGGTGTCCTGGGCCGAGACGACTGGCGACCCGGCATTGTGCGCGCCGGCGTACCGGGCACTGATGGCGGCCGTTCCGCTCGCCGCCGGGCCGCACTACGAGCGCGGCCGGAAGGATCTGCTGCTGGCCCGGGTGCAGGCTCGCGCCGAGGAGGCCGGCTGGTGGTTGTTGCGTGCCGGCGACCCCGAGGGCGCGGCGGTCGCGCTCGAGCAGGGTCGCGCGGTGGCGATGCGGGAGATCACCGGGCGCAACGACCCGGCCGTGGAGAGCGCGCTTCTCGAGGGCGGCCACACCGAGCTGGCCGGGCGGCTCCGCGATGCCGTCCACGCCCTGGACCAGGCCGAACGTGGCCGGGCGGGATTCGACGATTTCACCTCGGGCCTGCAGCGGGCGGCCGCGGACTTCGATCGCGTACGCCGGGAGATCGACGCGCTCGGCCTCGGCGGCGGCACCGATCTCGAGGAGATTCGGCGGGCCTCGGTCGAGGGTCCGGTCGTATACCTGGCTGCGGCGGACGCCGGCGGATACGCGGTGATCGTGCGGGCGAACAGCGACCCGATGCCGGTGGCGATGCCGGAGCTGACCCGGGACGCGGTCCGGCACGCGGTCGATGAGCTGGACGGTCAGCAGGGCGGCGGCTGGGTCGAGCGGTTCGCCGCGTGGCTCTGGGAATCCGGGCTGGCGGAGCTCGATCGGCGGCTGGGCGAGGGCGAGCTGGTCACCATCGTCGCGGTCGGACTGCTGGGCCTGCTGCCGGTGCACATCGCGGCGGTGCGCGACCCCGGGGGTGGGTATCGCTGGCGGGGACTGGCCGACCGCAACGACTTCCGGTACGCGCCGAGCGCGCGCATCCTGCGTACGTCTCAAGCGCGTGCCGCCGCTCTCACCACCGCGTCCGTCGTCGCGGTGGCCGCACCGGACGAGGCGCTCGCGTACGTCGTGCCCGAGGTGAACGCGGTCGCCGAGGTCTGGCGGGACCAATCCGCCCGGGTCACGGTGCTGCCGCACGCGACCGCGGACGACGTGTTCGAGCAGCTTCCCCGGCACTCGGTGTGGCATCTCGCCTGCCACGGCCGCGCGGATCCGGAGAACATCCTGCGCAGCCGGCTGCAGCTCACCGACGGACAGTTGACCCTTTCCGATCTGCTGCGGCTGCCGGCCGGCGTACGGCGGCTGGCGGTGCTCTCCTCGTGCGAGAGCCACCGGATCGGCCACGAGTTGCCGGACGAGGTGATCGGTCTGCCCGGCGGCATGCTCCAACTTGGACTGGCCGGCGTGGTCGCGTCGCACTGGGAGGTCGACGACCGGGCGTCCGCGCTGCTCATGGCGAGGTTTCACGAGCTGCACGGCCGGGGTGGGCGGTCGCCGGCGCGGGCGCTCAACGAGGCGCAGCGATGGCTGCGCGGCGCGACTTCCGAGGAGTTACGGGCCGCGTATCCGGAGCTGATGGGCGACCGGTCGGCACGGTTCGCGCATCCGTACTTCTGGGGCGCGTTCACTTTGACGGGCGCGTGAGACCCGGAACGGGTCATGGAATCGACCGAGGGTGTCCGCGCTCGATGCTGGCTACAGTGCCGCCATGGAGCCCTCGGAGAGCTGGGACGCCGAGACCGTCCAGGACGCCGTCAACGCGCTCCAGGACATCGTGCTGTGGACGCTGACCCCGCAGCGCTGGGAACACGTCGCGGCGCTCCTGGAACGGATCGACACCGCGTACGCCACCCGGGACGCCGGTGAGCTGCGCAACGCCGTCGCGGAGCTGGAGCTCAGCGGCCCCGTCCGGATCATGCGGATCGGCAGCACGACGGCGACCGGCGTGCCGCAGCCGGTGCTCGACCGGCGCAACACGCTGGTGCACTCGCTCACCTCGGAACGGAAGCGATCGTGACCGTCGCCGGCCTCGTTGAGCCGGAGTTCGTGGCGCACCTGTTCGCGCCGCTGGACGGGCCGAACGCCGCGGAGGCGCTGGCCGACATCCGCCGGGTGTGGGCGAACTGCCGGGATCAGCTCGAGATGACGCAGCCGATCGCCGAGGCGGGGCTCCCCGACGACCTGCCGGACGACCCGGCGAGCGTGAACGACGGCGCGCTGGCCGGGCTGCAGGACCAGGCCGTGCGGTTCCAGGCGATCGTCCGCCGCGAGCACGACGTCCTGAATCTCTCCTTCGCCATCGCGGCGCCCGGCGCCGTGCCGCAGTCCCGTCCGCGGCTCGCCGCCTCGATCCCGCCGGGCTGGTTCGAGTTCACCCGGTGGTGGCGCGATCTCGGCGGCGAGGACGCGGCTTCCCTGCTCGGCGGCGCGACGGTCTACCTCGCCAAGACCGCGGACGCGAGTGGCGTCGATCTGCGAGCGGCGGTGCCGGCGGGGCCCGAGGACGCGGACAAGTGGTGGGACTCCGGGATCACCCTGGAAGGTTTCGCCGCGTGGGAGGTTACGGGCTTCGGCACGTACGCATCCCGGCGTTTGATCTTGTTGGCCGGCCTCGATGAGGACGTGGAGCTCAGCCAGTTCGCGTGGAGCGACGGCGGTACGTCCCTGCCGCCGCTGGGCCGGTACCTCATGCATTCCGCGAAGATCCGGTATCACGCCCGGGTGCGCGGCGACGGGCAGCAGCTGGATCGGCTGCGGGCGCGGGCGGCGGGCCGGCTCGACGAGATCAGCGGCCTGCTCCCCGACCCGGGCGGGCCGATTCAGAGCTCCGACCTCGCGCCCGGTCTCGCCTCGGACGAGATCGAGCTGGCCGGCGCCATCAGCGCGCTGCGGCTCATGCGGCGCAGCGTCGACATCGCCCGCTCCAACATGCGCCGGTCGCTGCCCGAACCGCTGCAGGCCGACCAGCAGCTCGGCGACTGGCTGGCCGAGCAGTTGGACGACGACGTCGAGCATCTCGAGGCCGTACGGGAACGCGCCACCCGGGTCCACGACGTCGTGACCACCACGCACCGCCTTCCCGACCCGCGGCCGAACGCGGAGCCGCAGGTCGAGTACCGGGTCGGCTTCGGCATCGACGTCGTCAGCTACAGCTCCCGTACGACGCCGGCGCAGCGCGAGGTGCAGGCCCGGGTGGCGGCGATGGCCGAGCGGGTGCTCGCCGACCTCGGGCTCGCGTCGCACGAGACCGACCGGCAGCCGGCCGGCGACGGCATGATGGTCGTGCTGCCGGCCCGGGTGCCGGCCCACGTCGCGCTGCCGAAATTGCTGAACGGCTGGCGGACGCAGGTGGTGGCGGACAACACCGGCCACCCCGAGGACGTGATCCGGATGCGCCTGTCGGTCGGATCGGGCCCGTTCACGGTGTCGGCGATCGGGTTCAGCGGCCAGGCGATCATCGAGATCGGACGGTTGCTGGACAGCGCGCCGCTGCGCCGGGCGATGATCGATCACCCCGACACCGACCTGATCGCGCTGGTCGCCGACCGGCTGCACAAGGACGTCGTCGTCGAGGGATATCCGGGCCTGTCGGCGGACGGGTTCGAGCGCGTCGAGGTCACGGTCAAGTCGTTCAGCGCCCCGGCCTGGCTCTGGACCGGCGGCCGGGCGACGGCGCGCCAGACGCCCGCCGCGAAGAAGCCCGTCGGCCGCGACATCTTCGTCATCCACGGCCGCGACCAGCGAGCCCGCGCCGACATGTTCGGCCTGCTCCGCGCGCTCGATCTGCATCCGCTCGACTGGGAGGAGATCGTGGCGCGTACCGGCAAGCCGGCGCCCTACCGCGACGAGGTGCTGGCGGCCGGTTTCGCGGCCGGGCCGGGCGCGCTGGTGCTGCTGCGGCCGGACGAGGGCTCCGAGGTGCTCATGCGCACCGGCCGCGCGCTGGCCCTGGAGCCCGACCGCACGATCCTCACCGAGGTCGGCCCGGTCGGCCCGATCCCCGATCTGGACGGCCGCGAGACGGTACGCCTCGACGCGGACTCGGACGACGCCCGCACGCTCTTCCAGCACCAGGTCGCGCAGCGCCTGCGCATCCTGGGCTACCCGGTCGACACGACCGGCTCCGACTGGCTCGACCCCGAGCGATTCCGCGGTCTCACCTAGGCCAGGCCGACCCAGGTCGGCCCGGCCGGGTCATACCCCGTGCAGCACCACTTCGGTGAGGCGATTGGCGGCCTGGGTGCCGGAGAGCCGGCCACGATGGATCACGGTGAGATCTTCCACGGCGCAGGCCGGTGGGGCGTGCTCGACGGCCGCCGCCAGCGCCGGGTGCAGGCTCGCCCAGGTGGCCACGCTCTCCGCCAGCAGGCTCTCCGCCTCGGCGGGGGTGGTCGCGGCGAAGGTGGGCAAAAGCTCCTGGCGGTAGGGCCAGAAAGACCAGACTTTTGCCTCGTCGATCAGCTGCTCGACCGGGTCCGGGCGCAGGTAGCGCAGGGCGATCTGGATCGCGTCGGAGCCGCCGTCGTTGATCAGCTCGTCGACCATGCGGTGCCGCGCGTGCGCGCCGGCGACCTCGTAGAACGTGCTGCGGCAGCCGCGCGGGCAGGCCGCCGCCACGATGTTCTTCCAGGTCAGGGCGGGGCGCGGGATCGACTCGAGCACCTGGGTGACCGCGCGGTAGTAAATCAGCTTCGTCTGCCAATGGTTACGGCGTGGCGAGGTGTTTCCGGAGAGCCGCTCCACCCATCCACCCACGACGGTGTCGAAGCTCTCGAAGACCATCGGTGCCGCTGGTGCCGTCGTCATCGCCGTCGATCCTCTTCCGCTGGGCTCCGCGCCTCAGGGGCGCCTCCTGATGCCAGACGAGCGTGGCCGCGCGGTGGCATTTCGCGCATCACGTGTTCACGTGGTCCTGGGGGCGATGCCCAGTGACTACGTCGAGCACGCCGTCCCAGTCGGACGGTGGCTCGTTCGCGCGCCACGCGACGTGCTGGTCGGGACGCACCAGAAGCAGCCGGCTCTGCCAGTCGGCGCGCAGGGCGGCGTCGGTCAGGCTCAGGTGGGTCATCGGGATTTTCCGGCGGCGCGCGACCTCCACCAAGCACCGGCCGTCCTGCCGCTCGGTGAGGTCGAGCAGGGTGAACTGGGGTCCAAGCAGGTCGAACAGCTGACGGCCGCCGGTGAGCCGGACCGCCGGGAGCCGGGCGCCGGGCCGGGTGGTGGCCACCGGCGGCGCCGGGTTGTCGCGCCAGACGACCGACGACGTGGCGTACTCGCCGCTGGGCGCGATGCCGGCCGGGTCCATCTGCGGCGGCTCGTCGCGCAGAACGTCGGCCAGGTCGTCGCGGGATGCGCCGGACGCGACCAAACGCCCGAATCGGTACCGGGCCTCCAGCGAGCGGGACAGCATCTCCCGTTCCAGCACCGCCCGCTGCCGGCGTTCGCCCTCGTAGCTGCCCAGCAGGCCCGGCCCGCCCCACCGGCGCAGCGCGGCGGCCAGTTTCCAGCCCAGGTCGACCGCGTCGCCGAGGCAGGTGTCCACGGTGTCGCTCGGCGGATGGAACCGGTGCGCGGACTGCCCCACCAGGTACGCCGTGCCGCGCTGGTAGTTGCGGGCGATGCCGAGCGCCTCATCCCATTGGGTGACGCCCTCGATCTGGGAGATTTCCACGCTGATGCCGAGCCGGCGCTGCAGCAGCGCGACCGGGTCGGTGACCGCGGTGTCGCCCCGGTCGAGCGGCAGGTGGCCGATCCACAGGTCGGAGCCGCCGCGCCGGGTCAGCGCCATCCCGTCCGCGATGATCGTGGACGGTGCCGGGAACGGGTGGGCCAGGCTCTCGCTGCGGAAATAGACCGTGCAGTGATGGGCCGGCGTGATCGCGTCCTCCAGCGGGACGCCGAGGCAGCGGCGCACGGTGCTCTGCGCGCCGTCGCAGCCGGCCAGGTATTCCGCCTCGATGAGGTGACGGGTGCGGGCCGAGCCGTCGACCACGGTCGCGACCGTACGGCCCGGTTCGAGCCGCAGGTCGGTGAAGGTCCAGCCCTCACGCAGGTCGATCAGCTGGTGGTCGCGGACCACCTCACGCAGCCGGGTGGCCAGATCGGAGCCCGAGAGCAGGACGTACGGCTCGACCGGCGCGCTGCCGTTGGTGTCGCGGGCGTACCGCCGGCGGAGCTCGTTGGCCGAGGGCACCGGCGTGACCAGGACCGGCGGCTGGTCGATCGCCCGGCTCCAGACCACCGAGGGCGGGCTGTCCGGGTCGATGCCGACGGCCCGGAGCCGTTCGGCCAGCCCGAGCCGCCGCAGCAGCTCCATGCCGCGGCCGCTGACCAGGTTGAGCTCGGGATGTCGGGGCGGTCGTGAGGTGCGTTCGACCACCATGCTCGGTACGCCGTGATGGGCCAGCTCCAGCGCGAGCACGCAGCCGGCCGGACCGGCGCCGACCACGAGCACGGGCGTACGAAGTTCGGGCATGGTGATCGACTCCTGCTCCCCCGCTGACGGTTGCACTCACCGACATGCTGGGGGAACCGGGCCGTCCGGGGTATCACGTG
The DNA here is from genome assembly GCF_000379645.1 of Paractinoplanes globisporus DSM 43857. Taxonomy (GTDB): domain Bacteria; phylum Actinomycetota; class Actinomycetes; order Mycobacteriales; family Micromonosporaceae; genus Actinoplanes; species Actinoplanes globisporus. Next base: position 92,692 of record NZ_KB903297.1, on the reverse strand, counting down.
ACTTCGGGATTGCCCGGACACTCGCGGGCCACCACGCTGGCCAGCTCGACCCGGCTGTGGATGTCGAGCTTCATGAAAATCTTCCGGAGATGACTGTCCACGGTGTGCGGTGACAGGTGCAGCCGCCGGGCCGCCACGCTGTTGGTCATGCCCTTCGCGACCAGCAGCGCCACCGAGCGCTCGGCCTGGGACAGCAGCGGCAGGCAGGGCGCGTCGGCGATCGGGAGCGGGCCGGGGGTCACCCCGCGCCAGGCGCCGAGACCGGCCTCCAACTGCTGCCGCGCGCCGTGCGCCCCGGCCGCGGTGACCAGGCGCAGCGCCTCGTCATACCAGCCGCGTACGGTCGCCTGGTCCTCGCGGTCGCGGCCGAGGATGGCCGCGTCCTCCAGCGCCGAGGCCAGGGCGAGGGGCCGGTTGGCCTTGCGGAACGCGGCGACCGCCTCGCACAGTTTCCGGAGGTCGCGACGCAGCACCCCGATCGCGTGCGCGGCCGCGCCGGCCATCGCGTGTGACCGGGGGTTGCGCTCGGCCAGCCGGGTCGCCGCGTCGGCGACGGCGGTGGCCCGGGCCCGGTCGCGGGCGTGCAGGGCGAGACCGACCAGCCGGGCGGCCGAGCGGGGTTCCAGCACGATCAGCGTGGGCCGGTCGGGAAGCTCGTCGTAGACGCCCTCGATCAGCCCGAACGCCTCGTCGGCCGACCCGTCGGCGATCAGCAGCGAGGCCTGGGCCCACTCGACGTCCTCGGGCGGCGCGGTGATCCCGGTGGCGATCAGGCTCGACATCCGGTCCAGGCAGCCGCGCGCCTGCTCGAGGTCGCCGCGCAGCACGGCGAGCCGGGCCAGCGTGCCCAGCAGCGGCACGGTCAGCTGCAGCGCGGTCAGCTGCTCGGCAATGGTGACGCCGGCGTCGGCCTCGGCCACCGCCTCGTCCAGGCGGCCGCGCATGGTCAGCAGCGCGGCGCTGTAGTAGTGCAGCAGTGGCCGCGCCCACCCGGTGCCGAGCCCCTCGGCCTCCCGGCGCCCGCGGCGCAGCGCCCGCTCGGCCTCGTCGAAGCGGTCGAGTGAGGTCAGCGCGTTCGCCAGCCAGATTCTCGGATGGCGGTGCAGGGCCGCGCCGCCGCTTTCATCGGCCAGCGCGGTCGCGGTGGTGGCGTGCGTGAGCGCGTCGTCCAGCCGCCCCTCGGCCTGGGCGACCAGGCTGCGCGCGGTGAGGCCGAAGACGGCCGCACCCGGCTCGTGGACCCGGCCGATCCGGTGCGCCTCGGCCCCGGCCGCGTCGGCGGTGGCGTAGTCGTCGAGGTAGAACGTCGCGTGCGCGCGGACGGCCTGCAGCTGGGCCTGCGTCGCGGGCGGGACGGACGGTTCGCTGAGGCCGTCGTCCGCGTACTCGGCGGCCCGCGCGTTCTGGCCCGCGTGCTTGCTCGCCTCGGCCAGGCCGAGCTGCAGCGTCGTCCTGGTCGCCGGGTTGAGCCCGGCGCGCAGTGCCTCCTCGCCCAGCTCCTGGGCCATCGAGACCCGGGCGGCCGAGGCGAGCAGGCCGACCGCCTCGGCGACCATCGCGGGCCGGGCCGGATCGTGCGGGCCAACCGCGTGCAGCGCCTGCAGCATCAGGTCGGCGGCCGCGGCCGGCGCGGTGACGGCGACCTCGGCGGCGGTGTCACGCAGCATGGCGACCGCGGCGCCGGTGCCGGCCGGGCCGCTGCGCAGCAGGTGACCGGCGATCTCCGCGGTCGGGCGGCCCTGCTCGCGGGCCAGGTTCGCCGCCTCCTGGTGCAGGTGCTGCGCCACCGGCGTGCTCAGCGTGCTGCGTACGGCCTGGTGGACGAGGTCGTGCTGGAAGGTCAGGCCCTCCTGGTCCTCGACCAGCATGCCGGACCCGGTGACCTCGTCGATCGGCGCGAACAACCCGCCCGGCTCGCGGCCCATCAGCCGGGCCGCCGCCTCGATGCCGAACGGCCGGTCCAGCACCGACGTCGCCCGCAGCAGCCACTGGGCATCCCCGGACAGGCTGCCCATGATCTCCCGTACGGTCGCGACGAAGCTCGACGGCAGGTCCTCGCCGACCACCGTGGCGATCCGGTCGGCGACCATGATCTGGTCCGTGCTCAGCAGCGCGGACAGCAGCTTCTCGATCCGCAGCGGGTTGCCGCCGCAGCCGGCCGCCAGCGCCACGACGGTGTTGTCCACCTTGGCGCCGATCATCTCCTCGCACAGCAGCGCGGTCGCGTCGTCGTCGAGCACGCCCAGGGGGATCGAGGTGGACCGCTGGGCCAGCCACTCCATGGTCTGCCAGCCGGGCGTGTCGGCGTCGTCGGGCTGCCGGGTGCGGGCCGCGAGCAGCCAGCGCACCGGAGAGGACGCGAGCGCGGGAACCAGCTCCCGGACGGCCAGCGCGCTCAGCTCGTCCATCCAGTGCGCGTCGTCGATGACGATCAGCAGCGGTCGCCGGCTCGAGTACCGCTCCAGGCAATCGCGCAGCCGGTCGATCTTCGCGTAGTTGCCCTGGTCACGCTCGTCCGGATTGGACAGCCAGGCGAACTCGTCGGCGGGCGGGCTGCATGCGCGCAGCGCACCGGCCAGCGTCACCAGCGGCGCCGTGTGGTCGTGCCGGAACGCCTCCCGGGCCGCAACCGCGATCTCCCGCTCGAACGCGTAGTCACCGGCGGCCCGCAGCAGACGCGTCTTACCGATTCCGGCCGCGCCGAGGATAACGTGACAGCCGCCGGCGCCGGCGACAGTGTCGTCCAGCGCCTGACGGATCACCGCGAGCTCGTGCTCGCGTCCGACAATGTGGTCACTCACCCGCGCACCCCGTCGGCAGAACGCCTCTTTCTCCGCAAAACCTCTCCCTCGCGAGATCGCCGTGCCCGAGGGTTCGTCCGCCGATTGTGTGTCGGCGGAGGTGATCAAATTAAGACTCTTTCAGGATCGGGCCGACCACCGTTACGGCACGATTACTGTCCGTTCGATCGATCAGTGCCGAACGTGTCGGTGCGCACCCTGCCGCACCCGGCTGTCCGAATCCAATCGATCATGGGATGTGGACACCGACCTCAGCATGGAGTGAAGAATCAACGCCCCATCCTCGGTCAGCAACGACTCCGCATGGAACTGTATCGATTGAACACGAGTGGCCGACAGGGCGTGCACCGCGCCGTCGATCGGGTCGCGGACTATCCGAACAGGCCCCTCCACCAGCGGTGATGTCTTCGTGGGGGCGTCCGCGCGGGCGGTGAAGGAGTTGTAGAAACCCACCGTCCGGGTCCGTCCATACAGCATGATCCGGCGTCGCACACCCTGCGCGGGTTCACTCAATCGAGTGATCTGTAGACCGAGCTCGTCGGCCAGCACCTGGTGTCCGAGGCAGACGGCGAGCAGCGGCATCCGCTGTCCGAGCAGCTCGCGGACGATCCGGTGCAGGGCGTCGACCCGCTCGTCGGCGCGGTTCCGCGGGTCGCCCGGCCCGGGACCGATCAGGACGACGTCGGCGTCGTCCCATCGGGCGCGGCGCCACGGCACGACCCGGACGTCCACCCCGAGCGACTCGGCCATCCGGGCGAGCATGTCGGTGAAGTCGTCCTCGGCGTTGATGATCACCAACCGCCGGCCGTCCGTGGGTCGCGCCGCCGGTCGCGGTCCACGCCAGAAGGTGGAGAGGCCGTCGGCGGCGGCGACCGGCACGCGGCGCGTGACCCGGGCCGGTGGATCGCCGGCCGGCGCGTCCAGCAGGGCGCCGAGCAGCGCCGACGCCTTGGCCCGGGTCTCCTGCGCCTCGGCGGCCGGATCGGATCCCTTCACCAGGGTCGCGCCCGCGCCGATCGTGAACCGGCCGTCCGCGTCGATCTCCGCGGCCCGGATGACCAGCGCCGAGTCCAGATCGCCGGGTGCGGCCAGCGCGAGCGCGCCGCCGTAATAGCCACGGCCGCTGCGCTCGTGGCCGGCGATGACCCGGCAGGCGTTCGCCACCGGGCTTCCGGAGACGGTCGGCGCCGGCAGGGTGAGCCGCAGCACCTCGCGTACGTCAAGATCGGTCGGCCCCTCGATGGCGTACTCGGTGTGGGCGAGACGGGACATCATCCGCAGCCGGGGGCCGTCGACGCGGCCGCCGCCGGGACAGATGCGGGCCATCATCTTGAGCTCCTCGTCGACCACCATGAGCAGCTCGCCGGTCTCCTTCGGATCGTCGAGGAACCGGCGCAGGCCCTCGTCGGTCGGGCCGCCGGGCGGGTAGCGGTAGGTGCCGCTGATCGGCGTCATCCGGGCGACCCCGCCGGCGACCCGCACCTGGCACTCGGGAGTGGCGCCGAGCAGGGTGCGGCCGTTCCAGTGCACGAGGAACGTCCAGTAGGCGCCCCGCTCGGCCAGCAGCAACCGGCGGAACGCGGCCATCGCCTGGCGCGGTGACCAGTCCGGGATGCGGCCCCGGCAGGTGCGGCGCAGGACGAAGTTCGAGCCGTCGCCCCGGGCGATGTTCTCCTTCAGCACCGTACGCACGGCGGCCGCGTACGCGTCGTCCGAAAGATCGAAGCTCGCCGCGCCGGGGGACGGCCGGGCGGGCGTACGCGGAAGAAATCGCAACGCCTCACCCAGCGGAACCGAAAGTCGGGTGTCCGGCCGGATCGCGACCAGCGGCGTGCCGTCGTCGACCACGGTGAGGCCGCGCTCGCCGATCTGCCGGAACGGCACGACGGCCAGCACGCCGGCGGCCGACAGCGGCAGCGCGGCCAGGGTCGGCACGACCGAGGCCTCGCCGGTGATGATCTCCACCCGGTCCGCGTCGACGGCCGGGCGGTGCAGAAACGCGAATGCCATTTGCCGAACTCAATGGCATTCGTGGCCGGACGACAACTACTCGTTTCTTGAGGTATTGCCGCTGGTGGGTCCCCACCTGCGAAAACCCAATTTTCGGTGATTCGCCTACTCATTCGAGTAGTGGGCGGCCTCCAGAGGCGTGGATAGCGTCCCGGATTGTTTCTGGTGAACCCGAAAATCGAGGTGACCACAGTGAACGGCAACGGATCCTTCGCCCGGCGGCTGCGACTGCGCCGGCTCTACCGGCACGACTCCGCGGGGCTGCTCGTCGTGCCCCTGGACCACGCGATCGGGGCCGGCCCGCTCGCCCATCGCGGCACGCTCGACAGTCTGGTCGCCCGGCTCGCCGACGGTGGAGCCGACGCGGTGGTGCTGCACAAGGGTGCGGTGCCGCGGGTGAGGCCCGACCGCTTCCGCGCGCTGTCGCTGGTGCTGCACCTCAACGCGAGCACCGGCCTCGCGGCCGACCCGGACGCGAAGTACCCGGTGGCGACCGTCCCGGAGGCGCTGCGGCTCGGCGCCGAGGCGGTGAGCGTGCACGTGAACGTCGGCTCGGCCACCGAGGACCGGCAGATCGCCCACCTCGCGGCCACCGCCGAGCAGTGCGACCGCTGGGGCGTCCCGCTGCTGGCCATGATGTACGTGCGCGGCCCGGCCGTGGACAGCCGTGACCCGGCTCAGATCGCGCACGCGCTGGCGATCGCCGCCGAACTCGGCGCCGACCTGGTCAAGACCGCGCTGCCGGACGACCCGACGGCCATCGCCCGGATCACCGCGGGTTGCCCGGTGCCGGTGCTGGCCGCCGGCGGCGAAGCGGACGGCGCGAACGTGTCCCGGCTCGCGGCGGCGATGCGGGCCGGCGCGGGCGGCGTGGCGGCCGGGCGAGCGGTCTTCACCGCCGACGATCCCGGCGAGGTCACCGCCCGGCTGGCCGACCTCGTGCACCGCACCACGGTGGGTGCCCGATGACCGCGAAGCTGTGCTGGCTGGACATCCGCGGCGCCGGCGAGACCAAGCGGGCGCTCTGCGAGGAGGCGGTGCACCAGCGGTTCGATGCGATCGTCGCGGACGACCCGGCCGATCTCGCGCCGCTGCCGCCGACCGTGACCCGGGTGCTGGCCCCGGCCGGAGACCGCCTGCCCGACGACTTCGGCGCGGCCGATCTGGTGCTGATCGACCCGCGAATTCACGCCGAGCCGGAGGTCAGCTTCGGCGAGTGGCACGACGTCACCGACCCGGAGAGCCTCGAGCGGGCGTGTGCCGCGGTGCGCCGGGCGGGGATCACCGTTCTCACCTTCAAGGACCCCACGAACATCCCGATGGAGATCGTGCTGGCCGCGGCGGCCCGCTCGGCCGGCACCATCATCACCACGGCGGCGCGGATCGACGACGCGATCGTGCACCTCAGCGTGCTCGAGCACGGGCCGGACGGGGTGATGCTCACCGCGCCCGTGCCCGGCGACGCCACCCGGCTCGCCGCGGCGGTGCGCGCGCCCTCGGCCAAGCTGGCCCTGGACACGTTCACCGTGACCGGGGTCCGGCACGTCGGCACCGGCGAGCGGGCCTGCGTGGACACCTGCACCTACCTGCGACCGGACGAGGGAATCCTGGTCGGCTCGTGGGCCAAGGCGCTCATGCTCTGCGTCAGCGAGACCCACCCGCTGCCGTACATGCCGACCCGGCCGTTCCGGGTCAACGCCGGGGCGATCATGTCGTACACGCTGGCCGACGCCGAGCACACCCGGTACCTCAGCGAGCTCACCGCGGGCGACACCGTGCTCGCGGTCGGCGCGGACGGCAGCACCCGGCGGGTCACCGTGGGCCGGGTGAAGATCGAGACGCGGCCGCTGCTCGCGATCGACGCCACCGCGCCCGGCGGCGAGCCGGTCAACCTGATCGTGCAGGACGACTGGCACGTGCGGGTGCTCGGCCCGGGCGCCGCGGTGCTCAACACGACCGAGCTGAAGGCCGGCGACGAGATCCTCGGCTTTCTGCCCGGCCGGGAGCGGCACGTCGGCTACCCGATCGACGAACTCTGCGTCGAGCAATGACGGTCGTCGACTTTCACGCGCGGCTCACGCCCGGCGACGCCGAGCCGGCCGGGCTGCTCGATGCGCTGGACGAGGCTGGGATCGACCGGGCGGTGGTCTGCGCGGGCGGGTTGCTCCCGCTGGACCGGCTCGCGGCGCAGATCACCGACGGCGGGCGGGCCGAGGTGAGCGCGGACAACGACGGGGTACGCCGGGCCTGCGCACGGTCCGGCGGGCGGTTGCTGCCGTTCTACTTCGCGGATCCGGAGCGCGACGTCGAGGCGTACGCGAAGAAGGCCTTTGACTTTCGTGGTTTGGAGATCTCGCCGGCGGTCCATGGTGGACGCCTGGACGATCCGGCGGTCTCCGAGCTGGCCGCGATCGCGGAGGCGGCGGGGCATCCGGTCTATCTGGTCACGGTGTCCCGGCCCGGGGCGAGGCCGGCCGATCTGCTGGCGCTCGCCGCGAGGTTTCCGCGGGTCACCTTCGTCTGGGGGCACTGCGGCCATCACGGGCTCGACGTGTCCGGGCTCGGCACGATCGCCGCCCGGCCGAACATCGTCGCCGAGCTCTCCGGCTGCCTCACGGTCACCGCGCGGCTGGCCGTCAGCAGGCTCGGGTCGCATCGAGTGCTGTTCGGTACCGAGTACCCCCTGCAAGACCCGGGCGTGGAGCTGCGCAAGATCGCCGCGCTCGACCTCGATCCGTCCGATCGGCAAGCGGTCCTCGGCGCGAACGCGTGCCGGCTGCTGAGAGAGGAGATGTCGTGGACACCCTGACCGACCATCGCGACCTGGAGAACTTGCAGAACGCTCGCCTGGCCTTGACCTTCGCGGCGGCGGCGCGGTCGCCGTTCTACGCGAGGCGCGGCGTGCCCACCAGCCGCGACGAGCTGGCCGCCTATCCGTTCACCACCAAGCAGGACCTGCGCCGGGCCTATCCGTTCGGCATGCTCGCAGTGGATCGGAGCGAGCTGGCCACCTATCACGAGTCGAGCGGCAGCAGCGGCACGCCGACGGCGTCCTACTACACGCCGCGGGACTGGGAGGACCTCGTCGAGCGATACTCCCGGAAGTACGTCGGTATTCGCGCGGACGACACGTTCCTCGTGCGCACGCCGTACGCGCTGATGATCACGGGCCATCTCGCGCATGCCGCCGCCCGCTCCCGGGGCGCGACCGTGGTGCCCGCCGACAACCGGTCGCTGGCCATGCCGTACGCAAAAGTGGTTCGGGTTCTGCGCGACCTCGGCGTGACGCTGACCTGGTCGCTGGCGACCGACACGCTGCTGTGGGCGGCGGCCGCGCGGCTGGCCGGGCGTGATCCCGGCCGCGACTTCCCGGCGCTGCGCGCGCTGTTCGTCGGTGGCGACCCGCTCGGGCCGGCCAAGAAGAAGCGGATCGAGGAGATCTGGAACGCGCCGGTGGTCGAGGAGTATGGCGCGACCGAGACCGGCAGCCTGGCCGGGGAGTGCCCGCATGGGCGGCTGCACCTGTGGGCCGACCGGGCGCTGTTCGAGGTCTACGACCCGATCAGCGGGAAGGTCTCCGACCAGGGGCGCGGGCAGCTCGTGGTGACGCCGCTGTACCGCGAGGCGATGCCGCTGCTGCGCTACAACATCGAGGACGCCGTGGAGGTGTCCCATCCAGACTGCCCGTGCGGCTGGCAGCTGCCGGTGGTGCGGGTGCTCGGGCGCTCGGCCTGGTCCGTGGGATCCCTGACCCAGGGCGACATCGAGGATCTGGTCTTCGGACTGCCGGCCGAGTACGGGGTGATGTTCTGGCGGGCGCGTCTCGAAGGATCGACGCTCCGGGTGCAGATCGAGGTTCTGCCCGGGCACCGGCTCATCGCCGAACGTCAACTGCGCGAGGCGATCGGCCAGGCCCACGACATCGAGGCCGTGATCGAGTCGCTGCCGCCCGGCAGCCTCGTCCCGTCGCACCTGCTCACGGCCGAGCCCGAGGTGGTCAAGCCGCGCGGGCTGTTCCGGGCCGGCGAGGACTGGAACAAGGCCCTGGAGTACTACTGATGGCCATCGCCTTGGTCACGGGTGCGGCCCAGGGGATCGGCAAGGCCGTCGTACGCGCCCTGCACCGCGACGGCCTCCGGGTGGTCGCGAGCGACCGCAACGCCGCGGGCCTCCGCGCGCTCGCCGCCGAGATCGGCTGCACCACGGTCGAGCTCGACGTGCGCGACACCGCCGCGGTCGACCGGGCCGTCCGGCACGTCGAAGAGCGGGTCGGGCCGATCGACGTGCTGGTCAACGTCGCCGGTGTGCTGCACGTCGGCGGCGTCCTCGACACTTCCGACGAGGACTGGCAAGCCGTCTTCGACGTCAACGCGACCGGTGTCTTCCGCCTGTGCCGCCGGGTCGGCGCCGGGATGGCCGAGCGGGGCGGCGGTGCGATCGTCACGGTCGCCTCCAACGCGGCCGGCGTGCCGCGGATGAGCATGGCCGCGTACGCCGCCTCGAAAGCCGCGGCCGCGCACTTCACCCGCTGCCTCGGGTTGGAGCTGGCCGGCTACGGCGTGCGTTGCAACGTGGTGTCGCCCGGTTCCACCGACACCCCGATGCAGCGCGGCATGTGGACCTCGGAGGCCGACGCCCGCGCGACCGTGCTGGGCAGGCCCGAGATCTTCAAGAACGGGATCCCGCTCGGCCGGATCGCCTCGCCCGGCGACGTCGCCGAGGCCGTCGCGTTCCTCGTCTCCGAGCGGGCACGGCACATCACCATGCACGACCTCTATGTGGACGGCGGCGCTTCTCTCTAGGAGTTCTCATGACCTACGCCATGCCCCGTTCGCGGCCCGCGAACCTTGCGCCGTGGCGGCCGGACCCGAGCCGGGCCGCCGTGCTCATTCACGACATGCAGCGCTACTTCATCGACTTCCTGCCGCCAGGTCAATCGCCCACGACCGAGCTGACGGCCAACATCGTCGCCATCCGCGAGACGGCCCGGCGGGCCGGCGTCCCGGTGCTCTACAGCGCGCAGCCGCGGCCGGTCTCCCGTGCCGAGCGCGGCCTTCTGCACGACCTGTGGGGGCCCGGCATGTCCGGCGCCGACGCCGCCTCCGGCGACATCCTGGCGAGCCTCGCCCCGGGCGCGGACGACCAGGTCGTGGTCAAGCATCGTTACAGTGCCTTCTTCCGTACGGATCTGAGCACCCGTCTGGCCGCGCTAGGGCGCGATCAGCTCGTGGTCTGCGGCGTCTTCGCGCACCTCGGGTGCCTGCTCACGGCGGCGGACGCGTTCGCGTACGACGTCGAGCCGTTCCTGGTCGCCGACGCCATGGCCGACTTCAGCCTCGAGGACCACCTGTTGGCCCTCGACTACGCGGCCCGCCGCTGTGCCGTCACTCTGACGACGGCCGAGCTTCGGAGCCACCTGCTGCCGCGCGCCGGTGAAGGAGCCCGACCAACTCCACTCGCGAGCCGATCCCGAGCTTCTGGAAGATCTGCCGCAGGTGGTAGTTGACGGTGTGCGGGCTGATCCCCGTGCGGGTGGCGATCTGCCGGTTGGTCAGAGCCTGACCGACGAGGGCGGCGATCTCGCGCTCCCGGGGACTCAGCGCGTCCCAGTCGGCTTTCTGGGGTTGTCTCGGGTGAGGTTTGTAGCTCGGCCGGGCCGGTACCCGCGGGGCCTCCACCCGCAGGGCCGCCGCCACCGGGCGGGGCAGCGTCGCCTCCACCGCGGCGCGCACCAGGTCGTGGCCGAAGACGAGCAGCTCACCATCGCCGCCGAGCAGGCCCGACTCCAGCGCCTCCTCCAGAGCGGGCAGCATGCTGACCGGGCCGACCCCCATGAGCCGCGCCAGCCGCAGCAGTGGGAACGACACCCCGACCGTGGCGGCCGCCTGCAGCAGGTGGCGGGCCGGCGCGGAGACCGAGGCGACCTGGCCGCGCAGGTACGCCTCGGTGCGGCGCGGCAGCCGGGTGGCGCGCAGCGTCGCCCAGCCGGCCTCGATCCGCAGCAGGCCCTCTTCGTCCAGGCCCGCGAGCAGCTCGCGCAGCGCGGCCGGCCGCCCGGCCGCGACCCGGCACAGGTCCATCAGCAGCGGGTCGGGGCGGGCGCCGACCGTCCGCGCCACGAACTCGGCCTGCGCCGCCGGCGACAGCGGCGTCAGCCGGATGCGGTAGGCGTCGGCGCCGGGCAGATGCGGTGCGATGTCGGCCGAGCCGGTGATCACGACCAGCACCGGTACGGCCTCGGCCAGCCGCTCCAGCACCGACCAGGCGCGGGGATCGATCCTTCGTGGATGGTCGCCGAGGAGGACCATCGGCCCCGAGTGGTCGCCGGCGGTGCGCAGGATCTGCTGCGAGCCGACGGCGCCGGCCCACTCCGGCTCGGCGAAGACGGTCATGCCGCGCCGCCGGGCCAGTCGGGCGGTCTCGTCCAGCAGGCGGGTGCGGCCGCTGCCCGACGGTCCCTCGAGGACCAGGACGGCCGGCTTGCCCACGTGCAGGTTGTCGAGAAGGTGGTTGATCTGCCGCATCTCGTTCTCGCGGCCGATCAGTGCGTACACGGTGATCCGTGGGTACATAAGCCGATGGTGAGGGGGGTCACGGCGAAAGATGGCGTACTAGTAGGGGATGCCGCTTTACCGACTGTTTTTGTCGGTGGTGACTCGCAGATTCGCCAGGTCGGTGATGATGATCTGCCGATAGCCGGTGTGGATCAGCTTTTGGTCGCGCAGCTCCTGTATCGCCTTCTGCACGGTGGCCTGGGCGATCCCGATCATCGCGGCGAGGTCGAGCTGGGTCAGCGGCACGAGCAGCTCCACGCTCCCGTCCGGGCGTTGTCGCCCGCACACCTCGGCGATCTCGGCGAGCACCCGGGCCAGCCGGACGTGGGCGGGGAAGACCGCGAAGTCCGTACGCCGGCGGTTGGCCCAGCGCAGCTGCCGGCTGACCGCGGCGGCGATCAATGCGGAGGCGTCGGGCCGCTGCCGCAGAAACGCCTCGAATTCGCCCCGGCTCAGCTGCCCGACCGTCAGCGGCCCGCACGCGATCACCGTGGCGTTGCGCGGCTCGCGAGTCAGGGCGCCGATCTCGCCGACGACCTCGCCCGGCAGCCGAATCCCGAGCAGCGTCTCGATGCCCTCGACCGCCGTCGTCACCTTGACGAACCCGCTGATCAGCAGGAAGACGTGGGTGTCGGCCAAGCCCTCGCGCAGGATCGTGCGCCCGGCCTCGAAATCGCGCCGCCGGCTGCTGCTCACCAGCGTCTGGGCGACCTCCTCGGGCAGGCTTCCCAGAAACGTGCCTTCCGCCCAGGCCGCCACGTGTTCACTAAATCACATCCCCGGGCTCCCGCCGAGCGTGGCTAAAATCGCGGGTGGGCGTCGATCCACCGCCTAACCTCCATCGGCCGTCCCGGCAGGCCGCTCGCGGGGGCAAAGGGGATTTCTCCTCGGATCGCTCGTCATCAGCCCGCCACGGGCTCGCCGCCGGGGGTGCAGTCCCGTGTGGCCGAGGGTTTCCGATGACAGCGAACAAGCACTTCAAGCGCCGGGTCCGAGAGCGCGCCCGCCGCACCGGCGAGTCCTACACTGCTGCCCTCCGGCACCTTCGGTCGAGCGATCACCTTCCGGAGGAGCCCGCCATGCAATGGCAGCGAGTGGAAAAATCCAATTTCGGGTACGCCGTGCAGGTCCCCCAGGGCTGGGTGGAGCGCGACGTCGACCTGCGCAACAGCCCGTGGGAGACGGCCCGCTTCGTCGACCCGTCCGACCGCCGGCACAGCGTCATCGTCTTCCGCAACCCGGTCGGTCCGCAGCGCGCGGCGCTCGACATGGCCGAGCGTGCCCAGACCTCCTTGGCCGCCAACGGCTTCGCCGACCTGGCCATCACCGAAACCGAATGGGCGGGCCGCCCCGGCGTCCGCCTCGACTGCGCCAAACACGACGTGGGCAGGGTGTGGTCCGTGACCGAGTACTTCGCCGTGAACGACGGCATCGGCTTCTGCCTCGGCTGCGGCTCCGCCGCCCCCGCCGACGACGAGCCCCTGTTCACCGAAATGGCCCGAACCTTCGAAATCCTCCCCAACTGAACGACACAATGCCCGGCCGCTCGTGTCGGCCGGGCATTCGGGTCAGTATTGGGTGCTACGCGGCGGCCTCCGCTTGTCGAGCCTGGGTGAGACTCTGCCGGTACTCCAATGCCTCGGCGACTTCTTCGTACTGAAGCAGGCTTCCAGTCAGCTCCATCAGATGCTGTTTGGCCTCCGCTGGGGTTGCGTAGAAGAACTCCCGTCGTTGGTTGATCAGGTTGACCCGTCTCGCGGCGAGCCGCGTGTGCATCATTGCCTCGATGCCGACCGCGTCCTCCGAGAAGAACAGCGCGTGTATATCGAAGTTGAACGGCACCGAGGCATCGCTCAGTTCGCGAACACGATCCATCGGGTCGAGTCGCCGTGTCATCCCGACTTTGACCATCTTCTCGCCGAACGCGCCGAGGTTCGAGATCACATACACATAGCCGGCTCGAACGTTGGCGGCCCGATAGTCGACGTCTCGGATGGCGGTGTCGATCTGGCCGAGCCGTTCCGCCAACTGCGCGGCACCTTCCGTGTCGCCCTTGGCCTGCAGTGCAGCGAGAGCGTTGGCGTAGTGCTGGCGCTCCTTGTCGAGCCGGGCTCGCTCGCGTTCGATCTCCTGCTGTACGCGTCGTTCTTCGCGGAGCCTTGCCTTCTCCTCGCGTTCGCGTTCCTTCTCCTCGGCGACCCGCTGCACGTAGTCGGCGGTAAGCGTCAACTCCTGGACGCGTAACCGGTGGTAGCCCTCGGCGATGCGGATATCCATCGTCTTGCCGAGGCGAGCGATGGTGGAGGCCACCTTGGCGAGGCGTTCGATCGCGGCTTCGAGTTTGTAGGGCTTCAAGGTCCGCACGAGGTTGTCGGCTTCGGCGTTGTAGGCCCGCAGCATGAGCTTCGAGAAATCGCGCACCATGGTGCGGCCCTGCGCCTCGGAGCCATTGACCGTCCAACCGCTGGCGGCCAGGACCGCTCCGCCGTCCGCCTTCGTCATGGTCTTGATCTCGGTCTGCACGCGGGTGAGCTGATCCTGATAGGCGGCGGCCTCTGTCAACGGGTGGCGGTATTGATACACGCCGGCTTCCTGCAGCAACGCGGTTTCCTCGGTCGCCACCACCTGCTGGCGAAGGTCCCTGAGGCGCTGTTCCATTTCGGTGAGCTGAGCCTGGCCGCGGGCCGATTGATCGGCGATCTCACGCTGGATCCGATCGCGGTACTGCTCCAATTCGACCGCGGAGAACACGCCAAGCCGACTCATCTGCGCGCGGAGACTGTCGAGCTCGTGGCGAAGTTGTGTGACCTCGGCCGACAGTTCGCGTGCCTTGCCACGGGCTCCAAATAACGGAATCTCCGAGTCCGGCGGAGGTGGCGCCGGTGCGGTCGCCGTCACCTGTGTCTGCGCCGCCGGCCCTGGCACCACCGGAGGCGCCGCCGACACAGGCACCGCGAGCGGAGCCGTCGCGGGCGGAAGTGTCTCTTCGATCCACAGCTGCCACCCGGGTGGCGGCGGCCCCCATGCGGGGTCGGGCACCCACCCGGACGGAGGTAGCCAGCCGGTCGGCGGCTTCGGCCAGTTCGGCGGTGCGTTGAAACGAAAGCCCACAGCTCACCCCACGAGACGAAAGGACCCGGCCGTCAGTCCCAGACCGGTATCCACCATTGCCAGCCGTACGGTGCCGGCGGCCACGTGGGATCCGGGCGCCAGCCGGTCGGCGGCGTCCATCCGAGCGGAGGTTGTGGCCAGTCCGGCGGTACCACGAACTTGATCCCTGTCGGTGCGGGCGGAATGGAACCGTGCTCCTGAACCGGTGCTGCCGCCGGAATCGAGGGCGGGCCGGCTGCGACCATCGGTGCGGGCGCGGCCTTCTTGGCCGCGTCGGCGGCAATGGTGGTCAGCCAGCTTTCGGGCAGTTCGTGGGCACGCGCCACATAAAGCACGACCTCGGTCTTGATCCGATTGCCTTTGACGATCGCCCGCGCGCCGGCGACCAGGCCGTTTTCGCTCAGAAGTCGTATGGCGGGCAGCAATTCGCCGCTCATCTTCGGGGTCAACTGCCCCACGCGGGAACCGTCGAGACGGATCTCCACGACGGTGCGCGTGCTGCGCGCCAGCTGTTCGGTGACCTCATGCAAGGTCACGTGAACCCAACATTCCCCTTCTGGGCGCAGCCAAGGCGCGAGAGCATCCAGGTGCTGTTCCTCACCGGTGACCTGGATGCTCCCGCCGGGCGGCAGCATGCGGTGCGGTTCACCGGGTGGCGTGTTCGCCGGCACGAGCATGTGGGGCTCGGCCAGATCGAGTCGGATCGACGAACTGAAATCGTTCCCCGTGCCGTAGTCGGAAGACCATTGCGACGCCCAGACGCGAGCTGACACCTGAGGAGCCCAGCCTTGGGCCACCAGGCCGGACAGAATGGGGGCGTAACGGACTGCCTCGTCACGCGACAGATGACCGAGCTGGCGTGGGCCCACCCAAACGCCGACCGCATTCCGGTCGAACTTGTTCTTCGGATCAGGAACAAGCTGCACTGTCGTGGTGAGTTCGGCGCCGTCGCCCTTGAGATCCGCGTCGAATAGAGTGCGAATCGATTGTTGGTAGTGCGATTCGCCGACGACGTCGACGCTGGCCCAGCCGCGCTGGCCCCACAGGTCAAACGGTATCGACATGGACGGCAGCGTAACGGCGAATTGCCAGGCAGTCGCTCCCGCGAAACGCTCGTTATGGCGATCCTGACGGCGGCCAAATTCAGGCGGATGGATCAATCGTTCCGGCTGTCACCAGATTCGGGCCCAGGCGGGCAGGTTCCCCCGAGGGCACGTACGGCTCGTGTGAGACGACGGTTATTGAGGGCGAGGTCGATCACCGGGTCTGCCTGCTCAGCGACGAGGAGCGGGCCGCGCGGGACACGGTGTTCGTCTGTGTCCCGCGCGGCCCGCGTCTCGTGGTCGATCTTTAGGCGTTGCAGGTGGGTGTCATGCCGGCGCCGGTTCCGGTGGCCTGGAAGCCGAACTCGGTGTAGCCGCCGGCCGGGATCTGGCCGTTGTAACTGACGTTGGTGAACTGGACCGCGCCGGTGCTCGCGCTGCGGTTGGCGTTCCAGGCGTTGGTGATGGTGGCGCCGCCGGGGAGGGTCAGGCCTACCCGCCAGCCGTTGACCGGGGACGATCCGGCGGTGACCCGGATGGTGGCTACGAAGCCGCCGGTCCACGAGTTGAGCGAGACCGAGGCCGAGCAGCCACCGGTCGGCGGGGTCGTGGGCGGAGTGGTCGGCGGGGTCGTCGGAGGCGTGGTGGGCGGTGTGGTCGGAGGCGTGGTGGGCGGGGTCGTCGGGGGTGTGGTGGGTGGGGTGGTCGGTCCGGTGCCCAGCACCGGGGTGGTCCAGTCGACCCAGTCGGCGAGGCGGCCCTGTGCCTGGCTGGAGATCCGGAAGACGCCCGGGTCGTTGCCGGTCCTGGTCAAGTACTTCCTGATGTTCTGGGTGAGCGGCGTCTGCCACTCCGGCCGGTTCGCGCAGTGCGTGCCGTCGGCGACGTCTGAGATGTAGCTGATGTTGCTGCCGACGCCGAGCGCCTTGTAGACCTCGGCGCCACCGAGGGCCGCGACGCTGGCCGACTTCGGGCCGAGGTTGACGATGTGCGGATTGTCCATGATGAACAGGCCGCGCGGGGCGAACATCCCGACGATCTCGTGAGTGTCGATCGGCAGCCTGGTCGGGGCGCTGGTGAACGAGCCGAACGCGTCACCGAGCCACGGTTGCTCGCCGTACGCGCTGCTCAGGCTCTGCGCGCCCTCGCCGGGGATGCCGCGGAAGATCGGCGCGCCGGCGCTGCCCGACTCGATCGGCATGGTCAGGGCGATCCGCTGGTCGAACGCGCCGATCACGAAGGCGCCCTTGCCGAACCGCGAACAGCCGGTCACGCCCGTCGCGTCGGCCCGCAGGATGTTCCCGCCGGACTGCTCGATCACGTCGATGATCCGGCTGACGCCCCAGGCCCAGGCCATGAGCAGGCCGGTCGGGCTGGTCGCGCCGTACAGGGTGTAGAACGCGCCCTGCTTGTTGTTGCGCGGGGTGCCTTCCTTGCCCACCGCGTACGGGTCGTAGTTGATCACGGCGGCGCCGGCGGCCCTGATCGTCGCGGTGTCCGCTCCGAAGCCGCCGAGGACGACGACGGCGGGGAACGGGCCGGTGCCGCTGGGCAGGCTGACCGAGGCCGAGAACGAGGCGCTCTTGCCCTGGTTCGAGACGTTCACGGTGATGTTGGTGTTCGAGACGGTGCCCGTGACCGTCTGCGGCTTTCCGGGCTTCTCGCCGTAGACGAACTTCTCGGACAGCTTCTTGATCTCTTCGCGCCGGCAGGTCCAGTCCGCGGTGGTCGTGATCCGGGTGCCGTCGAGCCTCTTGAACGGGTCGGGGAGTTTGGCGTTGGTGGGCAGCGAGCCCGCGTCGGGGAGGGTGGGCACCGCGCAGCCGGCGCCCTCGTCCTCGACGCCGGCGGCGGCCAGGGCGAGTGCGGGCGCGGCCTGCGCGCCGGTGATGTGGGGGATTGCCGTTGACGCCGCGCCGACCAGGAGCGCCGCCGAGAGGGCGACGATCGTCGAGCGGAGCCGGGAGCGGCCCGCGTCGGTGGTCACAGGGTCTCTCCTTCCGGTGGGAGGGGATGGCCCGGCCGATGGGAGCGCTCCCGAAGCCGGGCATGCCCCAGTCTCCGGCGACGCATCGAAACAAGTCAATACTTCTCGGAAACTTCCGGGGATCGACGCCGAAACTTCCGAAACCCGGCATCGGGGAATGAGGAGGACGGTGGGCCTCGATAACGACTTTCCCGATAAGCGTCGAGTTGATCACAAGGGGCTGACGAATGGCCCGCGAAGTTTGTATTTTCCATGGCCGTGCGGGTTGCGGGAAAAATGACGGCGGCATTGAGCCTTGCGGTCGTTTCCGTGCTCTGGATCGCCGGTCTCGGTTCGGCGCCCACCGGCATCGCGGCGGCCGGCCGGCTGGCCGCGCTCTGGTCCGCCGACCTGCTCCTGATCCAGGTCGTGCTGATGGCCCGGATCCCGTGGTTGGAAGGGACGTACGGCCGGGACACGCTGTGGACCTGGCATCGGTGGACCGGGTTCACCTCGTTCCACCTGCTGCTGACCCACGTCGTGCTGGCCGTCCTGGGGCGCGCGGGGACAAACCCGCTCGAAAAGATGTGGACGCTTCTGGTCGCGTACAGAAGCATTGTTTTTGCATTTTTGTCGCTTTTTGCTTTTGTTTTGGTCGTGGTGACCTCGGTGCGCGGGGTACGGCAGCGCCTGCGCTACGAATCGTGGCACGTGCTGCACCTTTATGCGTATTTAGGCGTGCTGTTCGCTTTGCCGCACGAAATCCTGCTCGGCAGCGATTTCCGGTCCGCGGCGGCGAGTGTGTACTGGTGGACGCTCTACGCGCTCGCAATCGGCTCGACGCTGATCTTCCGGATCGGCCTGCCGGTGTGGCGGACGCTGCGGCACCGGCTCACCGTCGACGAGGTCGTCACCGAGGCGCCGGGGCTGGTCTCGGTCTACCTCAGCGGCAATCGGCTCGACGAGCTGCCGGCGCACGCGGGGCAGTACTTCGTGTGGCGGTTCCTGGACGGGCGCCGGATGCTCCACGGCAACCCGTTCTCGCTGTCCGGGCGGCCGAACGGCGACCGCCTGCGGATCACCGTGAAGTCGGTCGGCGACGGCAGCGCGCGGGTGGCGACCTTGCGGCCCGGCACCCGGGCGCTGATCGAGGGGCCGTACGGCCGGATGACCAAGGCGAACTACTCCGGCGGGCCGGTGACCATGCTGGCCTGCGGGATCGGGGTGACGCCGTTGCTCGCGTTGCTCTGGGACCTGCCCTTCGACTACGGCCGGGCAACGCTCGTCTACCGGACCCGGCACCCGCACGAGGTCGCGTTCCTGCGCGAGCTGGAATGGCTGGCGCGGGACCGGGGCGTGCGGCTGGTTCCGCTGGTCGGCCCCCGTGCGGCCGAGGGTTCCTGGCTTCCTCGGGCGTACGCGGAGTACACCGACACCGAGGCGCTGCGCGAGATCGCCCCGGGCGTCGCGGGTCACAATGTCTACGTGTGCGGGCCGGACGCGTGGACCGCGGCGGTGCTGCGGGCGGCCCGGGAGCTGGGTGTGCCGCCCGCCCGCCTGCACCGCGAGCGTTTCGCCTGGTGAGCTAGGCCTTCTCGGGCGTCTCCTTACTCTCGCTCGCGGCCTCGGTCTTGTCGGCGGCCTGGATTTCGGCCTCGACCGGGCGCTCGATCTCGTCCAGCTCGAAGACCCGATCGGGGTCGCGGGTGAGGTTTTCCCCGGAGGCGGCGTCGAAGACGTGCATGCGCTCCGGGTCGAACCACAGCTCGGCCCGGCCGCCCGAGCGGATCCGGCTGGCCGCGTCGAGGGCCACCACCAGCTGGGTGCGCATCTGTTCGCTGTCCAGCTCCCGCTCGAGCTCCTCGAGCTGCGATTCGACCTCCGACGGCGCGTCGTACGGCACGTACGCGTAAAGCTGGCTGCCCAGCCACTCGGTGACGTCGACCTCGGCCGTGAACGTCTTGCCCTGCGCGCGTTTGGTCGCGTCCACCAGGCGTACGTCCTCGAAATGCTCGGGCCGCAACCCGAGGATCACCAGCTCCCGGTCGCCGACCTTGCTGAGTCGTGGCCCGGCCGCCGAGACCGTGCCGAACGGGGTCTCCACCTGCCCGTTCTTGAACCGGCCGGGCAGGAAGTTCATCGGCGGCGAGCCGATGAAGCCGGCCACGAACAGGTTGACCGGCTCCTCGTAGAGCTGCCGGGCGCTGCCGACCTGCTGAAGAAGACCCTTGCGGAGCACGGCGATGCGGTCGCCGAGCGTCATCGCCTCGGTCTGGTCGTGGGTGACGTAGACCGTCGTGGTGCCGAGCTGGTGTTGCAGACGGGCGATCTCGGTGCGCATCTGGCCGCGCAGCTTCGCGTCGAGGTTCGACAGCGGCTCATCGAAGAGGAACGCGTCGGCCTTACGGACGATCGCCCGGCCCATCGCCACCCGCTGGCGCTGCCCGCCGGAGAGATGCGCCGGCTTGCGCTGCAGGTGCTCGGTGAGCTGCAGCAAGTCCGCGGCCTCGTTGACCCGCTTCGTCACCTCCTCGTTCGGAACATTCTTGAGCCGCATCGGGAAGGCGATGTTCTCGAAGACAGTCAGGTGCGGGTAGAGCGCGTAGTTCTGGAACACCATCGCGAGGTTGCGGTCGCGTGGCGCCTTCTGGTTCATCCGTTCCCCGCCGATGAGCAGGTCACCCGAGGTGATGTCCTCGAGGCCGACGATCATCCGGAGCAGGGTGGACTTTCCGCAGCCGGACGGGCCGACCAGGATGACGAACTCGCCGTCGGCGATCTCCAGGCTGACGTCGTTGACGGCCGGAAAGCCGTCGCTGTAGCGCTTCACGAGGTTGCGGATGCTGATCGCGGCCATGACGGGGTGCCCTCCTGCTCAGCCCTTGACGGCACCGGCGGTGAGGCCGGCCATGATGCGGCGCTGGAAGACCAGCACCAGGATGACGACGGGGATGGTGACGACCACCGAGGCGGCCATGATGTAGGTGATCGGCGACTGGAACTGCGAGGCGCCGGTGAAGAACGACAGGGCGGCCGGCACCGTACGGGCCCGGTCGGTCGAGGTCAGCGAGATGGCCAGCAGGAACTCGTTCCAGCAGAAGAAGAAGGTCAGGATGGCCGTGGTGAACACGCCGGGCGCGGCCAGCGGGATGATCACCTTGCGGAACGCCTGCCAGGCGGTGGCCCCGTCGACCTGCGCGGCCTGCTCCATCTCCCACGGGATCTGCCGGAAGAACGCCGACATCGTCCAGATCGACAGCGGCAGGGCGAACGTCAGGTACGGGATGATCAGGCCGATCCAGGTGTCGTAGATGCCGAGGTTCCGCCACATGTTGAACAGCGGGCCGACGAGCGCGGCCTGCGGGAACATCGCGATGGCCAGAGCCATCGAGAGCAGCAGCTTCTTGCCGGGAAAATTCATCCGGGCGATCGCGTACGCCGCGAACATGGCGATGATGACCGCGAGCCCGGTGGCGATGACGGCGATGAAGACGGAGTTGCGGAGCGCGCTGGTGAACAGCGAATCGGTGAAGACCGTCTTGTAGTTGTCCCAGACCCAGGTCTTCGGGAAGAACGTCGGCGTCGAGCTGCGGAACGTGGCCGGGTCCTTGAACGACAGCGACACCATCCACAGCAGCGGGAAGAGCGCCCACACCAGGATGAGCACGCCCCAG
This sequence comes from Paractinoplanes globisporus DSM 43857, assembly GCF_000379645.1. Taxonomy (GTDB): domain Bacteria; phylum Actinomycetota; class Actinomycetes; order Mycobacteriales; family Micromonosporaceae; genus Actinoplanes; species Actinoplanes globisporus. The sequence continues at coordinate 71,533 of NZ_KB903297.1, read as the reverse complement.
AAAGTCCACCAGTTGCTGACCTTGCGGTCGGCCATCACCGATCACCTCGCACCTGCGACAGGTCGGTCCGGAAGCCCTTGACGAAGATGAACGCGATCACCACGACGGTGAGGAAGAGCAGCACCGAGACGGCCGAGCCCGCCCCCAGGTTCACCAGCGTCACGTTCTGCCGGTACGCCAGGAACGACAGCGTCTCGGTCTTGTTCGCGCCGACCGTCATGACGAACGGGTTGTCGAAGATCCGCCACGCGTCGAGCGTGCGGAACAGCAGGGCCACCATGATCGCGGCCTTCATGTTCGGCAACGTCACCCGCTTGAGCCGCTGCCACGCCGTGGCGCCGTCGACCTTGGCCGCCTCCTGCATCTCCTCCGGCACCTGCACCAGGCCGGCCAGCAGCAGCAGAGAGATGAACGGCGTGGTCTTCCAGATCTCCGAGAGCGTGATGACGAACAACGACGACCAGCGCTGGCCGAAGAAGTTGTAGTCGCCGAGGCCGAGCCACTGATTGACGAAGCCCGAGTCCAGCTGGAACGCATAGCGCCAGACATAGGCGGAGACAACCGTGATGATGCCGTACGGAATGAGGATGCCGGTGCGCACCCACGAGCGGCCGCGGATGATGCGGTACATCACGAACGCGAAGGCGAAGCCCAGCACGAGCTCCACCGCCACGCTGGCCACGGTGATGATGAATGTGGTGGAGAAGTCCGTCCACCACAGCGGGTCGGTCAGCACCGTGACGTAGTTCTGCAATCCCACGAACGTGCGGCCGGCCGGGTCGGTGAGCCGGTAGTTGTACAGCGACAGCACGACCGCGTAGATCAGCGGGTAGGCGGTCACGAACACCATGACCAGGAACGCCGGCGCGGACAGGGTGAGGCCGAGCCGTCGTTCGCTGCGTTCCCGGTCGGAGACCTCGGCCTTCTTGGGCGCGGGTGCGGCGACCCTCTCCTGGGTCAGAGTCATCGGAGTGCTCCTCTCACAGGAGTCGCCTGCCCTGCAGGACGTCGGACATGAACTGCGCGGTCTCCTGGGGCGTCTGCGGAGCCCGGACATCGGTGGGCGGATGCCAGGTGATCTGCACCGACGTGGAGACGTCGTTGTAGTACGGCGTGATCGGCCGCGGCCCGGCGTCGTTGATCGACTGGCGGATGATGTCGGCCATCGGGAACGCCTCGCGTACCTTCGGGTCGTCGTAGGCGGCGCCCTTCGCGGCCGGGTTGCCCGCGTCGAGCATGTAGGCGATGTTGTTCTTCAACGACGTGGCGCACTTGACCAGGTCGAGGGCCTGCTGCGGGTGCGTCGTGTAGTTGCCGATCGCGAGGTTGATGCCGCCGAGCGGGGGCCGGCTCGAGACGTCCGCCTTGACCCGCGGGTACCGCGCCCAGCCGATGTCGTCGACCACGGACTGCGCGATGCCGCCGCCCGCCACATCCTCCTTGGCGGCGCTGTACACGTACGGCCAGTTGACCATGAAGCCGCCGGTCGGGCCCTGGAACGCCGAGCGCGCCTCCTCCTCGCCGGCGTTGGACATCGCGGGCGGTGCGGCCGGGGACCGGGCGAGGTCGCCGACGATGCGGGCGGCCTCGTCACCGGCCGGGGAGTCGATCGCGGGCTTGGCGTCCTTACCGGCCTCGACATTGGTGACGATCTCGCCGCCGGCCGACACGACCAGCGCGTTGATCCAGACCATGTAGCCCTCGTACCGGTTGGCCTGCACGCCGATGACCTTCTTCTGGCCGCTGGCGGCCTCGATCATCTTGTCCCAGGTGAAGTCGGGGGCGGTCGGGTCGATGCCGGCCGCGCTCGCCACCGACTTGCGGTACCAGAGCAGCTGCGTGTTGGCCCAGAACGGCGCCGCCACCAGTTGGTTCTTCCAGGACGCGGTGGTCAGCGGCCCCTTCAGGACGCCCTCGGTGAGCGACTGCTCGTCCTGGGCGTCGAACGGCTTCAGGAAGCCGGCGTTGGCGAACTCGGCCACGAACGGTGGATCGAGGCTCATCACGTCGATCGAGCTGTCCTTGGCCGCGAGCCGCCGCACAAGCTGCTCGCGCTGCTGGGAGGCGTCGGTCGGCAGCACTTGGACATCGACCTTGTAGGCGCCGTTCGAATCCGCGGCGCACTGGTCGGCGAGGCGCCCCTGACCGCCGTTGTCCGGGTTGATGTACCAGGTGATGACGGGCGGCCCGCCATCGTCGCTGCATGCGGTGAGGGTCGCACCCACCAGAGCAAGCGCCGCCGCTGCGGCGAGATGACGGCGACGCGTCCGGCCCGTCGTGCGGCGGGATCGGGCGGTCGCCGGCTGCACGCTGGACACACGCGCCTCCAAGGCCGGTCCGGCCGCCTCGGGCCGCCCATCAGGACGACGGCGTCGCGGCGGTGCCTATCAATGTCCGACCCGCCGCAACACCCGGTCCTCATCCGCCACGCATGAAAAACCCGCACGGGTTACACCACGGCGCGTAGGCCCATGCCGAGTCCGACCAAGACCACGAGAGCGGCCGTCGCGGTCGGTGCGCCGGCGGACACGCGGCCGGTCAGCCGGGTCAGGGCGCCGCCGAGCCTCGCCGTGCGGCCGCCACGCGTGGCCAGGTCACCCAGCTTGCGCTGGGCGACAACCAGCAGGAGACCGACGGCGGTGAGGGTGCCGGCCATTCCGATCCCGTACGCGATGACGAGCAGCACGCCGAGCCCGGCGCGGCCGAGGCCGATCGCCCCGAGCAGCACGACCAGCGCCGACGGACTCGGCACCAGGCCGCCGGCCAGCCCGATCCCGGCCAGCCCGAGCCGCCCGCCGGGCCGATGCCCATGCCCGTGGCTGTGCCCATGCCCATGCGCGTGGCTGTGTCCGTGCTCGTGCGTGTGGCTGTGCCCGTGCCCGTCCTTGCTCTCGTGGCCGTGGTCCACTTTGTCAGTTTCGGAGGTCGGGTGGGTGTGGTCGGCGACGTTCCGGGAGCGGGCGCGACGGGTGCGGAGGGCCGAGACCAGCATTCCCACGCCGACGGTGACGACGAGCAGGCCGCTGGCGGCGCCGAGCCAGGCCAGGAGCTGCTCGCCGACCAGGGCGGTCGAGGTGCTGAGCAGGAGCCCGACGACCAGCACGCCGCCGGTGTGTGCGAGCGTGACCGTGCCGCCCACGGCCAGGGCGTCGCGGATGCGCCCGCGCCGGCCGGCGAAGTAGGCCGCCATCACGGTCTTGCCGTGGCCGGGCAGGGCCGCGTGGCCGGCGCCGAGCAGCAGCGCCAGCAGGAAGGCCAGGCCGACCACGAGCGGGGTCAGATGACCGCCGACCACCGATTCGACCCGGCTCTGGGCCGCGATCAGCCAGCTCGGACCGCCGGCGGCGACACTCGCGGGCGTGGTGGTGTGCGCGGCGCCGCCCGAGCCGCCGACCCCGATCGTCGCGGTGCGCACGTCGGGGGCCGACGTCAGCAGGTCGCGCGGATAGGACGTGAGCCGCCCGCTGATGCTCTCGGCCGGCAGCGACGTGTCGATGCGTACGCCATCGCCCTGTGCGACGAGCTCGCGCCAGCCCACCCGCCCCGACCGGTAGTGGTTGTCGATGTGCAGCGTCTTGGCCGAGGCCGGCGCGGTGAACGAACAGGAGAGCCGGCTCGTGGCGAGACCGCCCGCGCCCGCCGTGATCCGGTAGCCCGGGTCGGAGACGGTCCAGGCCAGGCGACCGCCGCCGGCGGTGACCGCGAACGCATCGGCGAACCGGCGGCACTCCGCGGTGGCGTAACCGGTCCGCTCGCCGTCGGACAGCCGGCCGTTCCCGTCGGTGTCGACGAGCGGCTTCTCCTGCAGGGTCGGGATCTCGGCGATGTCGGCGAGCGCCAGCACGTCGACCCGGTCGGGGCGCACGGTGATCTCGGCGTACTGGTTGATCGAGAAATTGCCCATCGGGTGCGCCTCGGCCGGCCCGGCCGGGATGAGCACCCCGGCGAGCACCGCGGCGGCGGCGATGACAAGCGGTCGGCCGAGTCTCATCGGGCGCCTCCCAGCGCGGCCAGGGCGCGGCGGGCGTTGGACCCGTCGACTGGGGAGAAGTACGGGTTGGTGTCGAGCGCCCGGCGGAGCTCGGCGCGGGCCTCGGACCGGTGGCCGAGCGACAGGTTGATCATGCCGAGGTGATAGGCGTACGTGGCCGGGTGCGCCCCGCCGGCGATCGCCTGCTTCGCGTAGGTCAGGGCCTCGGCGTCGTGCCCGGCGGCGTGCAGCGACCAGGCCAGCGTGTCGGCGACATCGGGGTGATGGCGGCGGGTCCACTCGGCGCGGGCGGCCTTGACGGCGTCCGCGGCGCGGCCCTGGGCGAGCGCCAGCGCGGCGGTGGCCAGGTCGTCGCGGCCGCCGTTCGCGGTGAACAGCTGCTGCGCGGCCGAGGCCAGGGCCAGCTGCTCGTCGGCCTGAGCCGGACGACCGGCGACGTTGAGCAGCTCGGCATACTCGATCAGGTAGGACGGCCCGGGCAGCCGGGCGGTGAGATCGGCGTAGTCGGTCAGCGCGCCGGGCAGATCGCCCTGGGCGGCGCGAACCCGCGCGCGACCGCGCTGGGCGGCCACCGAGGCCGGGTCCGCGGCGATCGCGGCCGCGTACTCACCGGCCGCCGCCGGCAGGTCGCCGCGCCCGAAGGCGAGGTCGCCGAGCTGGGTGTGGCAGAACGCGGCGTCGTGCGGGTCGACCGCGTCGTCGAGCGCGCGCCGCATGAGGCCGGTCGCCTCCGGGATCTTCCCGCGCAGCTCGAGGTCGTAGGAGGCGCGGGCGTAGGCGGCGAGCCCGGGCCGGGTGTCGAGCATCCGCTGCACCGCGCCGGTCGCGCCCGCGCCGTCGCCGAGCTGGGTGAGCGCGTCGGCGAGCACCCCGTACGCGTCGGCATCGGCCTCGTCGATCCGCAGCGCGGCCCGCGCCTGGTCGCGAGCGGTCGCGAAGTCGTGCCGGGCGTTGGCGAGCGCGCCGAGCACGACCAGCGCCCCGCCGTTGCCGTCCTTGCGCAGCCGCAGGGACTTGCGGGCGGCCTGCTCGGCCTGCGGGTAGAGGGCCGGATCGGCGGTGACCCGGGCCTGCTCGAGATAGGTGGCGCCGAGCGTGGCCCAGCCGCTCCAGTCGCCGGGAACGTCGCGCAGACGCTGCTGGGCCCGGGCCACCCGGTCGGCGAGGACGTCGACCGGCTGTGCCACCGGGACGGCCGGGCCGGACGACACGGTGTGCGGCCGGATCGCGATGCCGGCGACCGCGAGCACCGCGGCCGCGAGCGCGGCGGCGAGGGCCAGGCGGGTCAGGGTGCGGCGCATGGGGATCCTCCAAAAGAGACGCCGGGTGGGCGCGCCTCTCGGCACACCCACCCGGACGGGTCACATCTGCATCGTCTGGTCGGGGTCGTAGTTGGTGGATACGGGCTGCGGCGGCGTCGTGCGCCGGCGCCGCATGAAGGCGAACAGTCCGAAGGCGAGGATCAGCGCGCCGAGGCCGGTCGCTCCGGTCGCGTACGCCACCGGCTTGGTCATCCACGTGCCGCCCTGCTGGCTCTCGGCGGCGGCCCGCTCCAGGCCCTGCGCCGCGGGGGCTCCGGAGTCCTCGGTGTCGGGGACTCCGGCGCCGATCGCGCCGGGGTCGGTGCTGGCGGACGGGTCGGTCGACGGCATGGCCGCCTGCGGCTGGGCCGCGGCCGGCGGAGGAGCGGCCGCACCACCCTGCGTGTTGACGCCCGCGGCGTTGGGCAGCGCGACGTACGGGAACTTGCCGCCGAACTGCTGGTTGTTCGCGTCCACCTTGTCGCCCGCGGCCAGCGCGTCGACCAGCTTGCCGGTCTGCGCCGCCCCTTCCAGGGCCTGCAGCTCGATGTCGACCACGTCGTCGGTGAGCCGCCGCCCGTTCGGGAAGCCCTGCAGGTCGCCACCGAGCACGCCCAGCCGGTTGGGCTGGCCGGTCACCGGCACCGAGAGGTTCAGCCGGAGCTGCTCCGACGGGGTGAACTTGCCGGCCTGCACGTCGCCGTTGTTGAGCTGCGAGTTCAGGTCGGCCTTGATCGGTCCGCCGGCCTTGGTGGTGATGCCGGTCAGGAAGATCTCCACGAGGTCATTTCGTGGTGTCGCCGGCGCGGGGATGTTGTAGATCTGCTGAATCAGCTGCGGCACCTCGGGGTTGGTGACCCGCTTGACCAGCGCCGGGATCTTCGCGTCCTTCTCGGGCGGGGTCGCGTTGAAGGTGTCCTTGAGACCGGCCGGCACGACCACCTCGTTGACCAGCGGGTTGCCCAGGCGTGAGACCTGCACCTTCCCGCCGTACGACGAGCCGTCGGCCACCCGGACGCGGTCGCGCTCGGTGGTGGTCCAGAGGCCGATCACCGGGTTCTTCTTCGCGTCGCCCTTGAGTGCCACGTCCTTGAACGGCACCTGGATGGCGATGGTGTTCACGTTGTACCCGGCGAGGGTGTCCTGCCCGGTCTCGCTCAGGTCCCCGCCGTACAGCAGGTCGAAGACGCGCAGATCGAGGAAGAACGGGTCGTCGGCCTGGCCGGCGAAGATCTTCCAACCGCCGGGCAGGGTACGGGTCGCCTGCGAGCGCAGGGTGCCGTAGTCGGGCATCGACGCCTGGCCGACCCGCGACGGCGCGACCGGCACGCCCTGGGCCCGGGTCTTGAACGGCTCGCCGTGGAACGACGACTCCAGCGTGTAGGTCTGCTTGAACAGCAGGTTCTCGTCGTCGAGCGACGTGACGGGGCCGTTGTTGTACAGGAACGTGTTGCCGCCGCGCTTGTCCTGGTTCTGGAACTTCCAGCGGAACGTGGCGTCGGGCTTGGCGTCACCGTCGCTGTCGACCTTGATGAGGTACGTGGCGTCGGTGGCGAACGGGTAGAAGTTGGGGCCGCCGTTCGGCTCCTCGAACGGCTGCCAGTTGGCGATGAACGTGACGTAGCCGGGTCGCTCGGGGCTGACGAATGCGTACAGGTCGGTGTTGTCGATGGCGGGGTCGGCCGCGACGAGCGGCGCCTCCCGGTGACTGGACGCCGTGGCGGCGCCCGGACCGAGCCCATACACCGTGCCGGCCAGCAGCGCGCCCACGCCGAGCGCGGCCGCGATCCGCCGACGGCGGAACCCGGCGGACGTCGGATTGACGGTCATTGGTGTGTCCTTCCGTGCCGGTGCAGTGACTTCTCGGCACGTCTTCGCCACCGCGCAGCCCGCGGCTCGGTGCCTGTGAGATTCCTGTCCCCGACCCATCCGGGCCGCCACCGGCGACGAATCGACGACTTTCGCCGCCAATCTCGGCCGCGTGAGAGGTGAGCCATGACGACGTTGCCGAGCCGCGGCCCACGCCACCTTCGGGTTCGCGGTCGGGTTGTTCGCGCTGGCCGTGCCGCTCTACGCGGTGCAGGACGTGACGTTTCCCTCTGGTGGCGGCTGGTCCCGGCGGGGCCGGGCCGACGCGCTCGCCGTCGGGCTGCTGGGCGGCGCCTGGCTGGCGATCGCGCGCAGGACGCGACCGAGCAGGCCCTGGCCGAGCTGCGCACGGTGGCGCGGAGGATTCTTCCGCCGGTCCTGTCCGACCGCGGTCTCGCCGAGGCGGTCGAGGGTCTCGCCGCCGACTGCGCGGTGCCGTGCCGGGCCGATGTGGCGCTGCCGGGCCGGTGTGCGGCCTCGGTCGAGGCGACGGCCTACTTCGTCGTGGCCGAGGCACTGACCAATGTGGCCAGACACAGCGTTGCCACGAGCGTTACGATCCCCGTGCGGCGCGAGGGCGACCGCCTGCTGCTGCGCGTCGACGACGACGCCAATCGGGAAACGGCGCACGATGCCTCCGGGGGCGATAAACGCGAGCGAAACGCAGGACGAATTGGTCTGCTCTCAGCACACCAATCGCCCCGGTTTCGGGCATTCCCGGAGGCTGCCCAATCGAGGTACAGCAGGCTGTACCTCGCGGCGGCCAAGAGTGATCTCGACGACACGCCAGTTCGCGGTGCAGAATGCCCTTGAGGTGCAGTACGGGGGTGGCCTCACCAGGTGAAAGCGGGGCCACCCTCCACCCCTCGGTCAGCGGAGGGAAGCGGGGGAAGAGGCCGGCAAAAGCAGAACGACGGCCAGCACGACCGTTCCGCCGAGAGCGCCGAGCATCCCGATCCGGTCACCGGTGGAGAACATTGTCAGGTGCGCGGCGTGGAATGCGAAGTGCAGCACCCCGAAAACCAGCCACGCCAGCCCGGTCACCCGCATGACCTCCTCGCTCGGCCGCAACGCCGCCCACGCGGCGAGCACCAGCAACGCCAGATAGAGCCCGCCCACGTCGCGGACCAGATGCTCGTTGTACGGCCCGAGCCCGCTCACCCACTCCCGCCCGGGCAGGGGGAAATCGCGATAGAAACTCGACGGCGCGAACGCCGCCCATCCGCCGACGAACAGGGCCGAGAGGGCGAGCACCCCGGCCGCCACCCGCTTCAACTGCATTCTCATGCGGGCGGGACGAGTCAGGCACCGCCGCCGTGACAGGACTACGGTCACACCCATGGCGAGCGAGCGGGTCGAGGGCACCGCGTTCGGCGTCGGGCTGCTGCGCGCCATCGAGGGCAGGGTCGATCCGGGCCGGCGCCTGTTCGAGGACCCCGTCGCGGAACGCCTGCTCACCGGGTGGCCGGCCTGGGTGGTGCGGCATCGAACGGCCCGTCGCGCGTTCATGCCGCTGATGGAGCTCGCCGCGCCCGGCTTCTTCGGCGGCGTCGTCTGCCGCACCCGGGTGATCGACGACGCCTGCCGGGAGACGCTCGTGGCCGGCGTACGCCAGGTGGTGATTCTCGGCGCCGGCATGGACACCCGCCCCTACCGGATGGCCGCGATGCGTACGGCACGGGTCTGGGAACTTGATCTTCCAAGGGTGCAGGCGGCGAAGCGCGCCCGGCTCGGTGACCCGCCCGGTCAGGTGCGGTATGTCCCGATCGACCTGGCCGAGGGGAGCCTGCGCGAGACGCTCGCGGCCTCCGGCCACGACGCGGACCTTCCGACCCTCGTGCTCTGCGAGGGCGTCACGCAATATCTTCCCCGTACGGTGGTCGACAGCATTTTCGCGTACGCCGGAAGCCTGCCCACCGGAAGCCGGCTGGTGTTCACCTACCTGCCGAAGACGGTCCTGGACGACCCCGAACAGGCCCGCCGGGTTCGCCGTTTCCACTGGCAGACCGGTTTCGACCCGGCCGACGTGCCCCGGCACCTGGCCGACCGCGGCCTGACCCTTACCCGCGACTGGGACGCCGACCAGTACCGCGAGCTGCTGCTGCGGCCACTCCACCGCGATCTCAAAGTCTTCGAGATCGAGCGGCTGGCGATCGCCGGCACCCCCTGACCGGGCCACGAACGCCGGCGGGTGCCGGCCGCGACACGGCCGGCACCCGCGCCAGTTCAGTGGACCACGATGGTCGTCATGATCTTGTCAGCGAAGGTCTGCCTCTTCGCGTCCCACAGCGGAAACAGCCAGCCGACGTAGCAAGCGAGGGTGTCGAGGATGTGGCAGAGGTCGCGGAGGAAGGCCATGCCGACGCCGATCGGCTGGCCGGTCTGTTCACCCACCAGGCGGATGCCCAGCGCCTGCCGGCCCCATGTCTGGCCGGTCTTGCCGCCGAGGTAAGCGCGGTTGTAAAACCACACCGCGATGCCCAGCAGCGAGAAGATGAAGTAGAACAGGTTGATGCCGTTGTCGCCGCGGCCCAGAAAGATGGCCAGCAGGTAGAACGGGACCAGGACCAGGTCGTCGATGAGGTAGCCGCCGACGCGCTGGATCCAGCTGGCGTATTTGACGGTCGGCGCCCCATATGCGCCGTAGGGCGCCTGGGGAGTGCCGTACGGCTGCTGCTGCCCGTACTGCGGGGGCGGCGGCTGCTGCCCGTACTGGGGCTGGCCGTACTGCTGCGGCGGGGGCTGCTGCCCATATTGCGGAGGCTGCTGCCCGTACTGCGGTGGCTGGCCGTACTGGGGCGGCTGCTGGCCATATTGAGGCGGCTGCTGCTGCCCATACTCCGGCGGCTGCTGGCCGTACGGCGGCGGCTGCTGGTTCTGGTACGGGTCGTTGTTCGGTGGGTATGTCATTCGGCGATCCTTTACGAGGCCCAGCCGACGCCGAGCCGATGCAGTTGGAAGAGCCAGCTCGCGAGCGCGAGCAGCCCGAAAAGCCATCCCGCCCACCGCCGCCGGCTCGGCGACCACGGTTCCGGTGGCTTCAGTACACCCGTGGCGCGCAATACCACGAGCGGGACGGCGGCGAGGGCCAGCGCCGCCAACCCGAAGATCAGCGGATTGGCCGCGAACGCCGTCCCGGCCTCGCCCCGGACCAGTGCGACGGCCGCGGTCGTCATCCCGCAGACCGGGCACGGCACCCCCGTCAGCGTGCGCAGCAGGCACGGCAGGGAGGCGCCGGTGTGGCCGGTGAACGCCGGCCAGACCACAGCGCCGACCCCGACGAGCAGGCCGAACCCGCCAACTCGTTCCGGGACGGAGAAGCTGCGCAGACGGACCCCCCGTGATCGCTCAGTGGAACGGAGACCGCGATAGTAAGCGGCCGGTTCGCCCCGACGCGAGTACCGAAAGCGCAGGTAACGCCCACAGCCGTGCCAAGTTTCGGACAGATCCCAGACTATGGGCTGAGATGCTCAAATCTTGCGGGACAGCAGGGCCAGCAGCAACGCGGCGCGGTCCTGGGCCGATTCGAGGTCGAGGCCGGTCAACTCGGCCACCCGGGACATCCGGTGCCGCAGCGTGTGCCGATGCACCCCGAGCGCCCGGGACGCCGTTTCCCACACGCCGTTGTGCTGCAGGAAGACGTCGAGCGAGCGGCACAGCAGCGGCTGGTCGGCGAGCGGCGCGAGCAGGTCGTCGGCCAGGTGCCCGACCGCGCTGCGCACCGCCTCCTGGGCGAGCAGCGCCGGCAGCCGTCGGTCGCCGAAGCGCGTCACCCGGCGCCGCGCCGAGCGGGCGTCGGCCGCCGCCTGCACGGCCGTGCGCAGCGCCGCCGGTAGTCCGCCCGCCGTGGTGGCTCCGCTGACCCCGAGCGTCACGTCGGCCGCCTCGAGCGCCGCCAGCACGCTCTCCAGATCGTCCGCGCAGACCACGACGACCACGCCCTCCTCCCGGCCGGTCAGCAGGTAGGGGCGGCCGTCCAGGTCGTCGAGGCAGTGCGCGACATGCTGGGCGAGCGCCGGCCGCGGGCCGGCCGGGTGGGCGAGCACGACCACGAGCCGGTCGGCGGGCGCGAAGCCGAGAAAGCGCAGCGGCCGGTGCGCGACCTCGGCCGGCAGGTCGCCGCCGAGCAGCACGCCGAGGACCGCCGAGCGCAGCCCGCGATGCGCCTCGACCAGCTCGCGCGGCCGCTCCAGCTCGAGCGAGAGCAGCGATGCGGCATGGGTGAGCAACAACTGGTCGGTGTGGTGCAGGTGCCGGTGAGTGGCGACGGCGAGCAGGCCCTGCCGGGTGCCGCCGATGCCGAGCGACTGCACCATGAGGTGCTCGTCGCCGGCCGAGACGCTGAGCCCGAGCGGCCCGCCCGAGCGGGCCTCGGCGCCGAGCTCGGCGGTCGCCCGGGTGAGCAGGTCGGCGCCGTCACCGGGGGAGGCGGCCAGGATCAGGTGATGGGCGTCGGTGACCACGACCTCGGCGTCCAGCGCCCGGGCGAGGCTGCGCACGATGCCGGCCACCCCGGCGTTGAGTGCGGCGCGGGCCATCGCCTGCTGGTGTTCGAGCGTACGGCGGACGGCCGCGCCGGCCTGCTGGGCGAGCAGGTCGGCGACCGCCTCGCTGATCGCCAGGAACGGCGTGGGCAGCGGCACCTCGAGCAGCAGCAGGCCGCGGGCCGCGCACTGGCGGCCGAGCGCGGGCGGGATGCGGTCGTGCCCGAGCCCGACGCCGAAGCCGAGGCCGGTCACCCGCGCCTCGGCGAGCCGGTCGACGTACTGCTTCTGTCCCTCGGCCGATCGCGGCAGCCGCAGGCCCGTGGTGAGCACAAGCTCGCCGCCGGCCAGCCACGGCGCCGGATCGAGCAGCTCGACGGCGTGTGCCCAGCGGATCGCGGCCGCCGGGTCGCCGGTGACCAGCCGCAGCCCGAGCGCCGGCATCCGCAGGAGCTCGACGGCAGTGACGGCCATGGACGGATCGTAGTGTTCGCCCGGCCCTGATTCGACATTCCGGCGTGCCTATGTCTACGGCGGGCGAACTTAGCATGACTGCACTTCAGCGGGGTTGTGGCCCGCTTCCGGACTCCCCGATAGATCCAGGAGGCACCCCCATATGGCCGGAACCGAATCAATCACCCAAAGCGGAAGCGGTGGCGGCGGAGACGACGCCGCCGCTCTCGCCGCTCTCGGATACACCTCCGAATACCGGCGCGAGATGAGCATGTGGGGCAACTTCGCCCTCGGCTTCACCTATCTCTCCCCGGTCGTCGGCGTCTACACGCTGTTCGGCTTCGCCCTCGCCACCGGCGGTCCGCCGATGATCTGGGCGCTCGTCATCGCCGGTGTCGGCCAGCTCCTGGTCGCCCTGGTCTTCGGCGAGGTGGTCTCGCAGTTCCCGGTCTCCGGCGGCATCTACCCCTGGGCCCGGCGGCTCTGGGGCCGGCGCTGGGCGTGGATGGCCGGCTGGGTGTACGCGCTCGCGCTGCTCGCCACGATCGCCTCGGTGAGCTACGGCGCGGGCCCGTTCGCCGCCCTGATGCTCGGCTTCGAACCGTCCACGACCAGCACCGTCATCTGCGCTCTCGTGGTCGTCGCGATCGTCACCCTGCTCAACCTGGGTGGCACCAAGCTGCTGACGCGGGCCGCCATCTTCGGCTTCGCGGCCGAGCTGGCCGGCGCGGTCGTCGTCGGCATCTGGCTGCTCACCGCCCACCGGGAGCAGAGCTTCAGCGCCATCTTCCACACGTTCGGGGCGGGCTCCGGCGGCTCGTACATCTCGGCGTTCCTGGCGGCGTCGCTGATCGGCGTCTACCTCTACTACGGCTTCGAGGCGTGCGGCGACGTCGCCGAGGAGGTCAACGACCCGGGCCGGCGGATTCCCAAGTCGATGCGGATGACGATCTACGTGGGCGGCGCGGCGTCGATCTTCGTGGCACTCGCGCTGATCCTCGCGGTGCCCGACTTCGGCAAGGTGATCAGCGGCGAGGACGCCGACCCGGTCTACACCGTGCTGCAGAACGCGTTCGGCAGCACCGGCACCCGGATCGTCCTGGGCGTCGTGCTGATCTCGTTCCTGTCCTGCGCGCTGAGCCTGCAGGCGGCGGGCAGCCGGCTCCTGCAGTCGTACGCCCGGGACAAGATGATCTTCGGGAGCAAGTACCTCGCGAAGTTCTCGCAGGTTCGCCACGTGCCGCCGTTCGCGCTGGTCGTGACGGCCGTGGTGCCGGCGCTGGTGATCCTCGGCTCGACGGTGTCGGCCAGCGCGCTGACCCGGATCGTCTCGTTCGCCGCGCTCGGCATCTACATCGGATTCCAGATGATCGTGCTGGCGGCGCTGCGGGCGCGGCTCAAGGGCTGGGTGCCGGCCGGCAAGTTCAGCATGGGACGGTGGGGTCTGCCGGTGAACGTCGCGGCCCTCGTCTACGGCGTTCTGGCGGCGATCAACATGGCTTGGCCCCGCACACCGGACGCGGCGTGGTACGACAACTATCTGGTGATTTTGTCGGCGGTGCTCGTGGTGGGCGTCGGCCTGGTCTATCTGTTCGTGGCCAAGCCGCACGACCGCAGCGACGCCCCGGCCGGGGATGCCATTCCGGCGAAGTAGTCGGGGCGTTTCCGGGGGATCCACCCCCACCCTCGCTGGGTGGGGGTGGAGTCAACCACCCAGGTCTGACAGTTCTCCGCCGGAATCCACAAGCCGACCCGCCACAAGCCGACCCGCCACAAGCTGAGCCTCTACAACCTGAGCCTCCAGGGAGAGCAGATGCAGAACTTCATCGCCGGGGCGTCGATCGACGCCGTGGACGGCAAGAGCACCGACGTCATCGACCCCAGCACGGGGGAGGCGTACGCGACCGCGCCGCTTTCCGGCGCGACCGATGTGGACAACGCCGTGCGGGCCGCCCGGACGGCGTTCGAAACCTGGCGGGACACCACGCCCAGCGAGCGGCAGCGCGCGCTGCTCAAGATCGCCGACGCGATCGAGGCGCGGGCCGGCGAGATCGTCGCGGTGGAGAGCCGGAACACCGGCAAGCCGATCCAGCTCACGCTGGACGAGGAGATCCCGCCGATGGTCGACCAGATCCGGTTCTTCGCGGGCGCGGCCCGGGTGCTGGAGGGCAAGTCGGCCGGCGAGTACCTGGCCGGGCACACCTCGATGATCAGGCGCGAGCCGATCGGGGTGTGCGGGCAGGTGGCGCCCTGGAACTACCCGATGATGATGGCGGTCTGGAAGTTCGCGCCGGCGATCGCGGCCGGCAACACGGTCGTGCTCAAGCCGTCCGACACCACACCGGCCTCCACGCTGCTGCTGGCCGAGATCGCCGCCGAGTACCTGCCGGAAGGCGTGTTCAACGTGATCACCGGCGACCGGGACACCGGGCGCGCGCTGGTCGACCACGAGGACGTCGACATGGTGTCGATCACCGGCAGCGTCCGGGCCGGCATGGAGGTGGCCGGCTCGGCGGCGCGCGACCTCAAGCGGGTGCACCTGGAGCTGGGCGGCAAGGCGCCGGTGATCGTCTTCGACGACGCCGACCTGGAGGCCGCGGCCGAGGCGATCGCCGTCGCGGGCTACTTCAACGCGGGCCAGGACTGCACGGCGGCGACGCGGGTGCTGGTCGGGCCCGGTCTGCACGACGACTTCGTGGCGGCGCTGGCCGACCAGGCGAGGAACACCAAGACCGCGCCGCCGGACGACACCGATGCCCTGTACGGCCCGGTCAACTCCTCGGCCCAGCTCGCCAAGGTCGCCGGCTTCGTCGACCGGCTCCCCGGCCACGCGGCGGTCAACGCGGGCGGCGAAAGAGTCGGAGACAGGGGCTACTTCTATGCGCCGACGGTCGTCAGCGGCCTCCGCCAGGACGACGAGATCATTCAGAACGAGGTGTTCGGGCCGGTCATCACCGTGCAGCGGTTCACCGACGAGGCCGAGGCGCTGCGCTGGGCGAACGGCGTGAAATACGGCCTCGCGTCGAGCGTGTGGACCAGGGACCACGGCCGCGCCATGCGGATGGCCAAGCGACTCGACTTCGGCTGCGTCTGGATCAACACACACATCCCGCTGGTCGCGGAGATGCCGCACGGCGGGTTCAAGCACTCCGGCTACGGCAAGGACCTTTCCATGTACGGGCTCGAGGACTACACGCGGATCAAGCACGTCATGTCGAACATCGAGGCCTGACGTGACCGGCATCGAGCAGAGGCGCATCGTCCGCACCGAGATCCCCGGGCCGCTCTCGCGGGAGCGGCACGCCCGCCGGCAGCGCGAGGTCCCGGCCGGCTTCGGCATCACGCTGCCGATCTTCGTCGAGCGGGCCGGTGGCGGCATCGTCGTCGACGTCGACGGCAACCACCTCGTCGACCTGGGCTGCGGCATCGCCGTGACCAGCGTGGGCGCGTCCGACCCGCGGGTGGTCGAGCGGGTCCGCGAGCAGGCCGGCCTGTTCACCCACACCTGCTTCATGGTCACCGAGTACGACGGCTTCGTCGACGTGGCCGCCGCGCTCAACCGGCTGACCCCCGGCGACCACGAGAAACGGACGGCGCTGTTCAGCACGGGCGCCGAAGCGGTCGAGAACGCCGTCAAGATCTCGCGGGCGTACACCGGGCGGCCGGCGGTCGTGGTCTTCGATCACGCCTATCACGGGCGCACGTCGCTGACCATGGCGATGACCGCGAAGCAGATGCCGTACAAGCACACGTTCGGACCGTTCTCCCCGGAGATCCACCGGGTGCCGACGGCCGATCCGTTCCGCGGCCCCTACGCCGACGCCGAGGAGGCCTTCGCACGCTTCGCGGACGTGCTGCGCACGCAGATCGGGGTCGACCGGGTCGCGGCCGTGGTGGCCGAGCCGATCGCGGGCGAGGGCGGCTTCGTCGTGCCCGCGCTCGGCTTCCTCCCGCGGGTGGCCGAGTTCTGCCGGGAGAACGGCATCGTCTTCGTCGCCGACGAGGTGCAGACCGGCCTGGCCCGTACGGGGACCATGTTCGCGGTCGAGCACGAGGGCATCGTTCCCGACGTGGTCTGCACGGCGAAGGCGCTCGGCGGCGGCCTGCCGCTCTCCGCGGTGACCGGCCGCGCCGAGATCATGGACTCCGTGCACGTGGGCGGGCTCGGCGGCACGTACGCCGGGAACCCGATCGCCTGCGCGGCCGCGCTCGGCGCACTGGAGACCATCGAGCGGGACAACCTCGCCGCCCGGGCCGCCGAGATCGGCGCGCGGGTGCTGCCCCGGCTCCACGAGCTGGCCGAGTTGCCCGCGGTCGGCGACGTCCGGGGCCGCGGCGCGATGCTGGCGCTCGAGTTCGTCGAGGCCGGCGGCACGACGCCGGCACCGGCCATGGCGGCGGCGGTGGCGCGTTATTGCCACGAGCACGGCGTGCTCGTGCTGACCTGCGGTACCTACTCGAACGTGATCCGGCTGCTTCCGCCACTGGTGATCGACTTCACTCTGCTCGACGACGCGGTTGACGTACTGGTGGAGGCCGTGCACAAGGTGGCGGCATGAGCTCATACAACCCGCGGACCGGCGCCTCGCTCGAGGCACCGCCCGACTCCACGCCGGACGAGGTCGACGACGCCGTGGCCGCGGCCGTCGCGGCCGCGGCCGGGCTGGCCGCCGCCCCGCCCCATGAGCGGGCCGGCTGGCTCGACGCGATCGCCGACGCCATAACCGCAAATATCGAGCCGCTGGCCGAAAAAGCGGACGAAGAGGTCGCGCTCGGGATGGCGAGGCTCACCGGGGAGTGCGGGCGTGCGGCCGACACGATCCGGTTCTACGCGAGCGTCGTGCGCGAGGGCGGCTGGCTCGGGGCCGCGATCGATCACGGCCCGCCCGACCTGCGGCGGGTCAACGTGCCGCTCGGCCCGGTCGCGGTCTTCGGGGCGAGCAACTTCCCGTTCGGCTTCGGGGTGCTCGGCCACGACACGGCGACCGCGCTGGCCGCCGGGTGCCCGGTGATCGCGAAGGCCCACCCCGCGCACCCGCGGCTCTCGGCCGCGCTCGCCGGCCTCGCGCTACATGCGCTGGGCGAGGCGGGCGCTCCGGCCGGTTCGCTCGGCCTGGTCGCCGGCTTCGCGGCCGGGGCGCGCCTGGTCGGGCACCCGGCCATCCGGGCCGTGGCGTTCACCGGCTCGCAGCGCGGCGGTCTGGCCCTGTGGCGGCAGGCGGCCGAGCGCGACGAGGCGATTCCGGTCTTCGCCGAGATGGGCACGGTCAACACCGCTGTGGTCACGCCGGCCGGTGCCGAAGATTTCGACGAAAACGGATTTGTCGCATCCTTCACCCTAGGGATGGGCCAGTTCTGCACCAAGCCGGGCCTCCTGCTGGCGCC
The DNA here is from genome assembly GCF_000379645.1 of Paractinoplanes globisporus DSM 43857. Taxonomy (GTDB): domain Bacteria; phylum Actinomycetota; class Actinomycetes; order Mycobacteriales; family Micromonosporaceae; genus Actinoplanes; species Actinoplanes globisporus. Next base: position 54,050 of record NZ_KB903297.1, on the reverse strand, counting down.
CAAGGGTGCGGGCCTGCCCGACCGGATCGCCGCCGCTCTATCGGAAAATTCGCCGCAAGGGTGGCTGCTGACCGAACAGATCGCCGCGGCATACCAGGATGGGGTGCGGGAACTGGAGAAATCGGGCGCGCGCGCGATAACGCGTACGGAGGCCAGCGGAACGGGATGGCAAGCGCAACCCGCCGTCCTCGCGGTCTCCCCGGCGGCACTGCGAAACGAGCCCACCCTGCTGGAGGAGGTCTTCGGCCCGGTCGCGCTGGTCGCCGAGTACGCGAGCAACGAGGAACTGAACGAGGTGCTCGAGGTGCTCCCCGGCAGTCTCGCCACCGCCGTCCACGCCGCCGGGGACGACCCCGACCTGCCCGGACTGGTCGAGCGGCTGTCCCGCCGCTGCGGCCGCGTCGTGGTCAACGGCTGGCCCACCGGCGTCGCGGTCGGCTGGGCCCAGCAGCACGGCGGACCGTGGCCGGCCACCACCTCCCCGGCGCACACCTCGGTCGGCGCGGCCGCCCTGCAGCGCTTCGTGCGGCCGGTGACCTTCCAGGACACGCCCGACGCCGCCCTGCCCCCGGCCCTGCGATCGGCCAACCCGTGGCAGATCCCGCGCCGCGTCGACGGGACCTGGGAGCGATGACGGCCCCGCTCCACGGGCCGGCCCGCCCTCGGAAGGAGACTTCATGACCATCGACCCGCTGGACCCGGCCGGCATCGACCAGGTGCTCACCGAGGAGGAGCGCGCGGTCCGCGAGACGGTGCGCGACTGGTGTGCCGACCGGGTGCTGCCGCACGTCGGGGACTGGTTCGAGCGCGGCGAGCTGCCCGAGGCCCGGGCGTTGGCCAAGGAGCTGGGCGGCATCGGGGTGCTCGGCATGCACCTGACCGGCTACGGCTGCGCCGGGATGAGCGCGGTCGCCTACGGCCTGGCCTGCCTCGAGCTGGAGGCCGCCGACTCCGGCCTGCGCTCGCTGGTCAGCGTGCAGGGCTCGCTGGCCATGTACGCGATTCACCGGCACGGCAGCGAGCAGCAGAAACAGCAGTGGCTGCCGCCGATGGCCGCGGGCGAGGCGATCGGCTGCTTCGGCCTCACCGAGCCGGACGCCGGTTCCGACCCGGCCTCGATGCGCACCCGCGCCACGCGGGACGGCGACGACTGGGTGCTCACCGGCCGCAAGATGTGGATCACCAACGGGAGCATCGCGGACGTGGCCGTGGTCTGGGCGCAGACCGACGACGGCATCCGCGGCTTCGTCGTGCCGACCGGGTCGAAGGGCTTCGCGGCGCCGCTGATCAAGCACAAGGGCTCGCTGCGCGCCTCGATCACCAGCGAGCTCGTGCTCGACCAGGTACGCCTGCCGGCCGACGCGGTGTTGCCCGAGGTGCGTGGCCTGCGGGGGCCGCTCTCCTGCCTGAACGAGGCCCGGTACGGCATCGTCTGGGGCGCGCTCGGGGCTGCCCGCAGTTGCTATGCCGCCGCGCTCGAGTACGCCGGCGGCCGCACCCAGTTCGGCAGCCCGATCGCGTCCTACCAGCTCACCCAGGCCAAGCTGGCCGGCATGGCGGTCGAGCTGGCCAAGGGCGGCCTGCTCGCGCTGCACCTGGGCCGGCTCAAGGACCGCGGGCTGCTCGCCCCGGAGCAGGTCAGCCTGGGCAAGCTCAACAACGTGCGGGAGGCGCTGGAGATCTGCCGGGCGGCCCGGACGATCCTGGGCGCGAACGGCATCTCGTACGAGTACCCGGTGATGCGGCACATGGCGAACCTCGAGTCGGTGCTCACTTACGAGGGCACCACCGAGATGCACACGCTAGTGCTCGGCCAGGCTCTCACCGGCCACGCCGCCTTCCGCCATTGAGGCGACCAGTTCGCGTACGCCCGCGAAGGTGACCTCGACCCGGAGGCCGCCGGCCGGGCCGGGTGTCGCCTCGAGCGCGGCGTCGTGCGCGGCCACGATGGCGCGCACGATCGACAGGCCGAGACCGTGGTGCCCGGCCCGGCCCGCGGTGCGGTCGAGCCGCTGGAACGGCTCGAACAGGTCGTCTATCCGCTCGGGCGGGATCGGCTGGCCGGTGTTGGTGACGGTCAGCACCGCGTGCCCGTCGCGGACACCGGTGACGACCTCGACCGAGCCGCCCGGCACGTTGTAACCGATCGCGTTGTCCACGAGGTTGGCCACCAGCCGCTCCACCAGCGCCGGATCGCCGGTGGCCCAGGCCGGATCGATGCGCGCGTCGAGGCGTACACCCTCATGAATGGCGGCCATCCGGTAGGCCGTCACCGTCCGGTCGGCGATCTCGGAGAGATCGACGTGCTCGCGCTGCGCGAGCTCGCGCTCGCTGCCGGCCAGCGTGAGCAGCGATTCCAGCATCTCCGCCTGCTGCTGGCGCAGCTCCAGCAGGCGCTCGACGAGAGCGCGGTACTGCGGCAGCGTCGCCGTGCGATCGGTCAGGGTCTCCTCGATCAGCGCGTGTTCCAGGGTGAGCGGGGTGCGCAGCTCATGAGCGGCGTTGGCGACGAACCGCTTGTGCGCGTCGAGCGCGGTCTCGAGCCGTTGCAGCAGGCCGTCGACGGTGTCGGAGAGGTCCCGCAGTTCGTCGCGGGGACCGGTCGCGGCGAGCCGGTCGTGCACGTTGCGCGCCGAGATCCGCTGGATCGTGGCGATCATCGTGCGCAGCGGGTGCAGGATGCGGCCGGCCATCAGCCAGCCCAGCACCAGCGCGAGCACCGTCGTGATCGCCAGCGCGACGCCCGAGTAGGTCAGCAGGGCGTGCAGGGTCTCCTGGTGCTGCCGCTCGGCCTCGACGCGGGCCCGCTCCGCGATGTCGTCGAGGGTGGCGGACGGCAGCGGCCTGGGTGTGGCGCTGCCGCTGAACTCGCTCATGTTGCGCAGCACGACGTTGCGCTTGGTGTGCGCGAGCAGCAGGTAGGTGATTGTCAGCAGGGCCGCGCCGCTGATCGCGAAGAGGCCGCTGTAGAGCAGCGTGAGGCGGGCGCGCACCCGCGACGGGACCCGCATGGTCAGATCCGGTACCCGGCGCGGGGGATGGTCTCGATCATCGGCGGGTCGCCGAGCTTGCCGCGCAGCCGGTTGACGGTCGCCTTCACCGTCGTGGTGAACGGGTCGGCGGCCTCGTCCCAGACGCGTTCCAGCAGTTCCTCGGCCGACACCACCCGGTGGTCGGCGGCCAGCAGGTATTCCAGCAACGCGAACTCCTTGGGGCTGAGCGCCAGCCGGACCCCGGCGCGGGTGGCGACCCGGCGGGCCGGGTCGAGATGCAGATCGTCGTGCGCGAGCAGGGTGGGCACGGCGGGCTGGGAGCGGCGGCCTATCGCCCGGATCCGGGCGATCAATTCCGCGTACGCGAAGGGTTTGGGCAGGTAGTCGTCGGCGCCGAGATTGAGCCCCTCGACCCGCTCGGCGAGGGTGCCCGACGCGGTCAGCATCAGCACCCGAGGGCCGGTCAGCCGCCGGCAGACGTCGTCGCCGTGCACCACCGGGATGTCCCGGTCGAGCACCAGTACGTCGTAGTCGGTCGCGATCGTGCGCTCGAGGGCGGCGCCACCGTCGTACACGACGTCCACCGCCATGCCCTCACGGCGCAGCACCCGCCCGATCGAGTCGGCCAGCTCGGCCTGATCCTCCACCACCAGCACGCGCATGGGCCCAGCCTGCCCGATCGCGCGTCACAGCGAGGTCACTGAATCGCGGACGGGGCTGTGACCGTCACTCTCGTAGAACCGACAACCATGCGAATCAGAACTCTGCTCGCCACCGGCCTGCTGGTGATCGGGACCGTCCTCGCGACGGCCGGCTGCGGTGGCGACGACGACCAACCGACCGCCCCCGCCTCGACGGCCACCGGCCAGACGCAGGCCGTGAAGTACTCGCAGTGCATGCGGGAGAACGGCGTGCCCAGCTTCCCCGATCCCGACCCGGACGGCCGGCTCATGCTGCGGGCCCAGAAGGGCAGCGACCTGGACCCGGAAAGCGAGACCTTCAAGAAGGCACAGGAGACCTGCAAGCAGTACGAACCGCCCGGCGCCGCCAAGCAGGGACAGAGCGGCGAACAGCAGGCACAGGCCCTCAAGTGGGTGCAGTGCATGCGGCAGAACGGCGTGCCGACCATGCCCGACCCGCAGGCCGACGGCCGGCTGCTGTTCAACTCCGGCACCGGTGTCGACCCGGAGTCGCAGGCGTTCAAGGACGCCCAGCAGAAATGCCGCGACCTGGCGCCCGGTGGCATGGGATGAGTCGTGTTCTCAAGATCGGTGGTGCGCTGCTCGGGGTCGTGGCGGTCGGGCTGGGCGGGCTGTTCTGGTCGCGCTCGGCCGCGGGCGAACCGGCCCCGGCGGTGACCGCGGCCGCCGCCACCGTGCCGGTCCGGCAGGGCGCGCTGAACGGTCAGGTCAGCCAGACCGGCACCCTGTCGTACGCGGCCCAGGCCGACGGCAGCGACTACCCGATCGTCAACCAGGCGGCCGGCGTCTACACCAAGCTCCCGGCCGCGGGCCAGGTCGTCGCCTGCGGCCGGGTCCTCTACTGGGTCGACGACGACCCGGTGCTGCTGCTCTGCGGCAGCCGCCCGTTCTACCGCGACCTCGCGGAGGGCGACGAGGGCTGGGACGTCGCGACGCTCAACAAGAACCTCCGCGACCTCGGGTACGACGCGGACGACGGCGACGACTACACGTGGGAGACGGCCGAGGGTCTCGACGATCTTCAGGACGACGTCGGCGACTTCGACGTGCGGGACGCGGTCGTGCTGCCCGGCCCGGTGCGGATCGCCGGGGTGACCGCGCAGCTGGGTGGCCGGGCCGCGCCGGGCACACCGCTCGGCACGGCCGTGACCACCCGCCGGGAGGTCGTCGTGCAGCTCAACGCGTCGCAGCAGGCGCAGGTCAAGGTGGGCAACAAGGCGCAGATCACGCTGCCCGACAACCGGGTCACCACCGGCCGGGTCGGCCGGATCGGCACGGTCGCCACCCAGGACAAGGACGGTAGTGCGACCGTCCCGGTCTATCTGGCGCTGGACAAGCCGAAGGAGGCCGGCACGCTCGACGCTGCTCCGGTCCGGGTGCAGATCACCACGGCCGGGGTGAAGAACGCGCTGATCGTGCCGGTCACCTCGCTGGTCGGGGTGGGGACCGGCGGCTTCGCGGTCGAGCGGGTCGGCGACGCCGGCGGGCGCGAGACGGTGCCGGTCAAGCTCGGGCTCTTCGACGACTCGGCCGGGATGGTGCAGGTGACCGGCGACCTGAAGGCCGGCGACCGAGTGGTGGTGCCGTCCTCATGAGCGGCCCGGTGCTCGAGCTGGTGCAGGTGGTCAAGGCGTACGGCGACGTGCCCGTGCTGCACGGGATAGATCTGAGCGTCGATCCCGGTGAGCTGGTCGCGGTGGTCGGACCGTCCGGCTCCGGCAAGTCCACGCTGCTGCACATCATGGGCACGCTCGAGCGGCCCAGCGGCGGCGTCGTCCGGATCAACGGAGTGGACGTGGCCGGGCTCGGTGACCGCCAGGTGGCCGATGTCCGTGCCCGCGACATCGGCTTCGTCTTCCAGCAGTTCTTCCTGGCCGCGCACGCCACCGCCCTGGAGAACGTGGCCGACGGGATGCTCTACGCCGGAGTGCCGGCCCGGGTGCGTCGACAGCGGGCCGCCGAGGCGCTCGACCGGGTCGGGCTCTCGCACCGGGCGTCGTTCAAGCCGGTCAAGCTGTCGGGCGGCGAGCGGCAGCGGGTGGCGATCGCCCGCGCGCTGGTCGGGCGCCCGGCGATCGTGCTGGCCGACGAGCCGACCGGCAACCTCGACAGCACGACCGGCGCCACCATCGTCGAGCTGCTGCACGAGCTCAACGCCGACGGCGCCACGATCATCGTGATCACCCACGACAACGATCTGGCGCTTCAGATGCCACGCCGGGTGCAGGTGCTCGACGGGCGGATCGTGAGGGACACCAATGCGTTTGCGACCTTCTGATCAGGTGCGGGTGGCCAGCATCGGGGTGCGGGCCCGCAAGGTGCGGGCAGCCCTGTCGGCGCTGGGCATCGCGATCGGCGTGGCCGCGATCGTGGCGGTGCTCGGGCTCTCCTCGTCGTCGCAGGCCGGCCTGCTCGCCCAGATCGACCGGCTCGGCACCAACCTGCTCACGGCGAGCAGCGGCCAGTCGTTCTCGGGCGCGGCCGCCGACCTGCCGACGGCCGCCCCGGCCCGGGTCGGCAACCTGGACGCGGTCGAGCAGGTGGCGCACACCGCGGCGATCGACGACGCGAAGGTCTATCGCACGCCGCTGATCCCGGCGATCAGCACGAACGCGCTGACCGTGCGGGCCGCGAGCCTCAACCTGCCCGACGTGGTGGCGACCGGCGTGGCGCAGGGCCGCTGGCTAAACGAGGCCACTGCCACCCAGCCGGGGGCCGTGCTCGGGGCGGTGGCGGCCCAGCGGCTCGGGCTCGACCGGGTCGCCCCGGGCGGGCGGATCTGGCTCGGCGGCCAGTGGTTCTACATCGCCGGCATCCTGCAGCCCGCGCTGCTCGCCGCCGACCTGGACAGCAGTGTCCTCATCGGATACCCGGCCGCGCGGCACTATCTCAACTACGTCGCTATCGAGGGCGGGAAGGCGGTCGCGGGACCGCCGAGCAAGCTGTACGTGCGGGCCGACACCGACCGGGTCGCGCAGGTGCAGGCGGTGCTGGCCCGGACGGCGAACCCGGAGGCGCCGAGCGAGGTCGACATCAGCCAGCCGTCCGACGCGCTGACCGCGCGGGCGGCGGCCGAGGGCGCGTTCGACAGCCTGTTCCTCGGTCTCGGGGTGGTGGCGCTGATCGTCGGCGCGGTGGGCGTGGCCAACATCATGATCATCTCGGTGCTGGAGCGGCGGTCGGAGATCGGCCTGCGGCGGGCGCTCGGCGCGACCCGGCGGCAGGTCCGTGGGCAGTTCCTGGCCGAGGCGGTGCTGCTCACGGTGCTCGGTGGCGCGGCCGGCGTGGCGGCCGGGATGATCGCCACGGTCGTCTACGCCCGGAACAAGGGCTGGCAGGTCGTGGTGCCGGTGGAGGCGTGGGCCGGCGGGATCGCGGCGGCCGTCGTGATCGGAGCGATCGCCGGGCTGGTTCCGGCGCTGCGGGCCGCGCGACTCTCCCCGACCGAGGCATTGCGCACGGTTTGAGGGGGTGTCCGGTCACGTTACTCACTGGTAACGTGACCGGATGTCGCCGATCGAGCGTGACCTTACGGCCGCGTCGCGCGGCGCGTTCCTCATACCGCTGGCGTACTGCGCCGGCCTCCAGGTGCTGGTTCTCCTGGTCCTGAGCGGCCGGGGCTTCGCCTGGGACTTCCGGTCGTCGCTCTCCGCGGCGACGATGGGCGCCGGCTATCTCGGCGGACTGGCCATGCTCGTCGCCACGGTACGGCTGCGTCGCTGGGTCGACGTCCGCCTCGCGTACGGGAGCACGCTGCTTTTGATGGTGCTGATGCTCGCGGTGACCCTGCGGTATCGCGGCGCGACCCACCTCGGCGGCGGCGAGATCGTCTCCTTCTTCTCCGCGTGGGGCTGGCTGCTCGTGCACGTGGCGGCGGTGATCGTCGGCGTGGTGCTGCTCATCGGGCAGCTGCGCGCGCCGGGCCGGCCGTCGCCGCGGGCCGAGCCGAGGGTCTGGTTCACCGTCCTGCCGGTGGCCGTCGTGGCGGTGATCGGCGGAGTGGTCGGCCTGCTCGCGCTGGCGTTCCCGGGTCGGGTCGCCGCGCAATGGCCCTGGCCGGTGTCAGATCTGGACGTGTCGGCGCTCGGGGTGTGGGCGCTGGTGTTCGGCGTCGGCTCGGTGCTCGCGATCCGCGAGGGCGACTCCGACCGGCAGCGGGTCGGCGCGATCAACTACCTGGTCGCGGGGGCCGCCGCGGTGGTCGCGATGCTCGTGCACGCGGGCGAGGTCGACTGGTCCTCGGCGTACGCGTGGATGTATGTGATCGCGATGATCGGGCTGGCGCTCACCGGTGCGGTCGGCTGGCTGATGGCCGGGCCGGCCGAGCTCTGGACGTCACCTCGCCGGATCGAGGCGCCCGCCCGCATACGCGCGAGCGACTAGCGTCGTCCAGCGGTACACCGCGTCCTCGTTCGGGGCGAGCGGGCCCGGCCGGAAGTGCGGGGAGCCGAGGCCCCGCTGGACGGATTCGCACGCGGCCCAGTCCTGCCGGTTGGTGAGGTCCCAGAAGTCCACCGCGTACGCCGGGTCGGTGATCTCCTCGGGGAAGTACCACCGGCATTCGATCTCGGTCACACCGGGCGCGACCGGCCAGAGGCGGTGCGTCATCACGTAGTCGGGGTGGGCGGAGACCAGCAGGTTGGGGAACAGCGCGATGTAGCGCACGGTGCGTTGCGGGGCGCCGTCGATGAACACCCCGGCGCCGCGCCCGTCGGCCGACATCGTCTCGGCGTGCTCCCGGAGGTCCATCGAGCCGCCCACCCAGGCGCCCGGCAGATCCCAGTTGTTGCCCGAGTTGGGCGGCGAGACCCGGCACAGCTCGGGGTGGATCTGCGGGCAGTGGTAGCACTCCTCGTAGTTCTCGACGATCACCTTCCAGTTGGCGGCGACCCGGTAGTCGTGCGCCGCGCGCAGCCGCAGCTCCGCCGGCCGGTACGGGCGCAGCAGGCCGTCCAGGTCGCCGAGATGGTCGGCGAACGGCGGCGCTTCCCCGGTCGCGTTGACGAACAGCCAGCCCTCCCACACCATTGCCGGCAGCTCGACCAGGCCGTGCTCGGCCGGGTCGAAGTCGGTCACCTCGCGCATCGCGGTGGCGGTGCTGAGACTCCCGTCGAGGCGGTAGGCCCAGCCGTGGTACGGGCAAACTACGGCGATCCGGTCGGCCGCCCCGCCCTCCGGCAGCAACTCGTGGCCGCGGTGCCGGCACACGTTGGCGAACGCGCGGGCCGTTCCCTCGTCGAAGGTGAGCAGCACGCCGATGCCGCCCACGGTCAAGGCGCGCTGGCTCTGCCCCTCGTCGACCTCATCGGCGCGGCCCAGGCAGGTCCACGTGCCGGCGAACAGGTGGCGCAGCTCCCACTCGAAGATCTCGTGGCCGGTGTAGGCGGCGGCCGGGAGCGTGCGCGACCGGCCGAACGGCAGCAACGCGGCGTCGAGAGCGTCGGCATCGATCGGAGCGGCGGGGTTGTGCTGGGCCATGCCGCCAGTCTGCCCGAATCAGCGCTCGCGAAGCGCTAGTGGGCGAAACGTGAGGGCGATAGGTTGACGCGGGCCGATCGACCATTCTGGAGGATCCGCATGTCGCACCCGCTCGCCCGGATCACGGCTGACGAGATCAACCAGGCTCGCGGGCTGCTCGCCGCGGCCGGGGCGCTCGCCGCGAGCACCCGCTTCGCGTACCTCGGGCTTGTCGAGCCGGAGAAGAGCCTGGTGCTGGCCGGTGAGCCGGTGCCGCGTGAGGTGCGGGTGCTGCTGCTCGACCGGGACACCGGCCTGGGCCGGGACTGCCGGATCGACCTGACCGCGGGCGCCGTCACCGCGATCGCCGAGCTCGACCCGGTCGCGGGCCAGATGCCGATCCTCGACGAGGAGTTCATGGTCATCGAGGAGATCCTGGCCGAGTCGCCGGAGTGGCTGGCCGCCCTCGACAAGCGCGGCCTGCCGGTCGAGGAGGTGCGCGCCTGCCCGCTGTCGGCCGGGAACTTCGGCTACCCGGACGAGGGCGGCAAGCGGATGATCCGGGTGCTGGCATTCCACCAGCCCGATCCCGCCGAGCTCGTCTGGGCGTACCCGATCGATGGTCTTGTGGCTTATGTGGACCTGACCGGGCGCACCGCGCTCGCCGTGCACGACCACGAGAACGCGCCGATCCCGCGCGAGAAAGCGGAGTGGGACGTGCCGCCGCGCGAGACGCTGCGGCCGATCGAGATCACCCAGCCCGACGGGCCCAGCTTCAGTGTCGAGGACGACGTGGTGAGCTGGGAGAAGTGGCGGCTGCGGATCGGTTTCGACATGCGCGAGGGCCTGATCCTCAACCAGATCTCGTACGACGGGCGGCCGATCGTCTACCGCGCGTCGATCGCCGAGATGGTCGTTCCGTACGCCGACCCGTCCCCGGCCCGGTTCTGGCAGAACTACTTCGACATCGGCGAGTACCTGTTCGCCCGGTACACGAACTCGCTCGAACTGGGCTGCGACTGCCTCGGCGAGATCCACTACTTCGACGCGACGCTCATCGACGAGCGGGGCGCGCCGCGGGTCATCCCGAACGCGATCTGCCTGCACGAGGAGGACTACGGGGTGGTGTGGAAGCACACCGACCTCTTCAACGAGATGTCCGAGACCCGCCGGCAGCGCCGTCTCGTCATCTCATTCTTCGTGACCATCGGGAACTACGACTACGGCTTCTACTGGTACCTCTATCTCGACGGCACGATCCAGCTCGAGGCCAAGGCGACCGGCGTCGTGTTCACCTCGGCCTATCCGGGGGCCGGCTACCCGTACGCCACCGAGATCGCGCCCGGTCTCGGCGCACCCTTCCACCAGCACCTCTTCTCGGCGCGGCTGGACATGACCGTGGACGGCGTGCGCAACGCGGTCGACGAGATCGACGCGGTCCGGGTGCCGGTCGGGCCGGACAACCCCTACGGCAACGCGTTCGCCCGCCGCACCACCCGGCTCGCCTCCGAGTCGCAGGGGCAGCGGGTCGCCGAGCCGGCGGCCGGCCGGGTCTGGGGCATCGTCAACCCGGAGGTCACCAACCGGCTCGGCCAGCCGGTCGGGTACGCCCTGCACCCGGCCGGGCTTCCGCTGCTGCTCGCCGACGAATCGTCGTCGATCCATGCGCGGGCGGCGTTCGCCACCAAGCACCTGTGGGTCACCCGGTACTCGCCGGACGAGCGCTACCCCGCCGGCGACCTGGTCAACCAGAGCCCGGGTGGCGGCGGACTGCCGGCCTGGACGGCCGCCGACCGGTCGATCGACGGCGAGGACATCGTGCTCTGGCACACGTTCGGCCTCACGCACTTCCCGCGGCCCGAGGACTGGCCCATCATGCCGGTCGACTATGCGGGGTTCACGCTCAAGCCGTACGGCTTCTTCGATCGCAACCCCGCTCTCGACGTCCCGCGGTCGACGGCCCGGCATTGTCACTGAGCCCTTTGCTTCTTTAAAGCCTGCTGTTCACTCGCTGTGTGTCGGCTGTGTACTAAGGGCCGCCACGGTATGGGGCGCGCGAGCAGATGATCACTCGCGTCCCTATGGAGGAGCGAGCGGGCCGTGGCTGCTGCGCGTTTTCGGATGCTGCGACACCGGGTGGACGGGTCGATGACCTGGCGGCTGCTCGCCACCAACAACCGTGACCTGGGCCGGGCGCCCGTCAGCTATGCCGACCCCGAGGCGTGCCGTGCGGCCGTGCTCTGGCTCCAGCGCAATGTCACCGGTCTGCGGATCGTCATCGTGCGCGCCGGGCCGTCCTCGTGGAGCTGGCGGATCATGGCGGGCGAGACCGTCGTCGCCGTCTCCAGCCGGGACTATCAGCGCCGCATTCAGGCCGATCAAGCTGCAACGATAGCCCTCGATCTGATCCCCGCGGCCGAGTTGGTGGACCTCGATCCCCGGCGGTGAGCATTGCACACCGTCTCGCCCGTTCCCGCTTCAAACCATGGCGCGCATTCGTCCGTCGTTCACCTGACCCCGGCCTTGCGGAAAGCCAACATCGTTTCTCTGAGCGCGCACGGTGTTACCCGAGAGTTATGTCAGGCAGGGGACGGGTTATGACGAGCGCGCCGCTCGAGACTGTGGCGGCGCCGGAGCGGCGACGCCGCCTCCGGCCGTCCGGAGGACAGGACCTGGTCTTCCGGGTCGTGCTGCGCTGCGCCGGCGCGGCGGTGCTGCTGCTGATGGTGTTGGTCGGCACGTTCCTGTTCACCAAGGCGATCAGCGCGCTGCGCCTCGCCGGCTGGTCCTTCCTGACCACCGAGGAGTGGGAGCCGGACTCCGGCCACTTCGGCATCGCCGCCGTGCTCACCGGCACGATCCTCATCGCCGGCGTCGCGATCAGCATCGCGGTGCCGCTCGCCACCGGGATGGCGCTCTACGTCTCCGAGTACGCCCCGCAGCGTCTGCGTCGCATTTTGATCAACATGATCGACCTGATGGCGGCCGTGCCCAGCGTCGTGTACGGCCTCTGGGGCTTCGCCTTCCTGCAGGCCCACGTGATCGGCCTGGCCCGCTGGCTGTCCACCTACTTCGCGTGGTTCCCGCTGTTCAAGGTGACCGGTTCCGACCCGCGTGACCCGCTGGCGACCGAGACCATCTACACGTCGTCGACGTTCATCGCGGGCATGGTCGTGGCGCTCATGGTGGCGCCGGTCATCTGCTCGATCATGCGGGAGGCGTTCTCCCAGGCCCCGATCGGCGAGCGGGAGGGCGCGTACGCCCTCGGCGCGACGCGCTGGGGAATGGTCCGCTCGGTAGTCCTGCCGTTCGGCAAGGGCGGCATGATCGGCGGCACCATGCTCGGCCTCGGCCGCGCGCTCGGCGAGACCATCGCGGTCTACCTGATCATCTCGCCGGTCTTCGTGATCCAGCCGCACATCCTGCAGAACGGCGCCAACTCGGTCTCGGCCCTGATCGCCCTGCGGTACGGCGAGTCCGGGCCGGTCGCGCTCTCCGCGCTGATGGCGGCCGGCGTCGCGCTGTTCATCCTCACGCTCATCGTGAACTTCGCGGCCGGCTCGATCGTGGCGCGCAGCCGTTCCGGCGCCGAGAGCGAGGCCTGATGACGACGGCTCCGCAGCGAGGCGTGATGACGACGGCTCCGCAGCGAGACGCCACGACGGCCCCTCCGCCGCACGGCGCGACGACGACGGTTCCGCACCTCGTGCCGGGCGCCCAGCCCGAGTCGCTCGAGCCCGAGGAGCGCCGGGTCACCGCCGGCGTCTCGGCCGACGACGTCACGCTCACGCTCGGCGCCATCTTCGCCGGGGTGAGCGCCACCGCGCTGATCTACTTCTGGCTCGCACCGTTCTCGGGCCTGCTTGGCTTCGTGGTCTGCTCGTTCGTCATGTTCCTCGCGTTCTTCGCCGTGCTGGTCTGGCTCGACGGCGACGGCCCGGCGGTACGCGACCGGCTGGTTGGCGCGATCGTGCACGGCCTCGCCTTCCTGCTGCTGCTGGCGCTGGGCTTCGTGGTGTTCTTCACGCTTTTCCGGGGCTGGAAGGCGCTGGTACACCTCAACTTCTTCACGCAGGACCTGACGCGGGCCGGGCCGCTCGAACCGCTCACGGTCGGCGGCGCGCTGCACGCCGTGGTCGGCACGCTCGAGCAGATCGCTCTCGCGCTGATCATCACGGTGCCGCTCGGCCTGGTCTGCGCGCTGTTCCTGTCCGAGCTGCGCGGCGGCTTCACGCGCTTCGTGCGTACGGTCGTCGAGGCGATGACCGCCCTGCCGTCCATCGTGGCCGGTCTGTTCATCTACGCGACCGTGCTGCTGATCCTCGGCTTCGAGAAGTCCGGCTTCGCGGCCTCGCTGGCGATCAGCGTGATGATGCTGCCGATCATGATCCGGGCCGCGGACGTGGTGCTGCGACTCGTGCCCGGCAACCTCAAGGAGGCGTCGCTCGCGCTGGGCGCGAGCCGGTGGCGCACGGTGCGGACCGTGGTGCTGCCGACCGCCCGGCCCGGCCTGGCCACCGCGATCATCCTGGCCACCGCGCGCGGCGTCGGCGAGACCTCGCCGGTGCTGCTGACCGCCGGATACTCGGCGGCGCTGAACGCGAACCCGTTCAAGGGCCCGCAGGTCTCGCTGCCGCTGGCCACCTTCACCCTGATCAAGTCGCCGCAGCCGAACGTGGTGGCCCGCGGCTTCGGCACCGCGGCGCTGCTGCTCGCGCTGGTGCTGATGCTGTTCATCGTGGCCCGGCTGATCGGCGGGCGCGGGCCGCAGGACCTCAGCCCGCGGCAGCAGCGGGCGCGGGCCCGGGCCTCGGCGCGCGACGCGGCCCGATTTTCCCGGCGCCACCCGCCACAGCCGATCCTGCCGGGAATCAGCCTGTTCCCGCCGCCCCACTACGGCCCGCCCGTCTACTACGGACCGGCCTTCCCGGTCGACAGCACCATGCCCGCCCCGGCTCCGGTGGCCCACCCCACCATGCCGGACCCCACGTCGCCGGTCGAGCGCGTCACCCCCGCCTCGGCCGCGCCGGAGCAGCGCAGCACCCCCGCCCCGATCCCGCCGGTCGAGAGCACCGACGACCCCGCGTCTGTCACGGGCGGGAGCACCACCAGAAATGAGGAAGAGTGATCATGCTGAGGCGTGTCACCCGCGTCGTCCTCGCGGCGGCGGCCGCGGTGACGCTGACGTTCTTGCTGACCGGCTCGCCGCCGGCCGCGACCGCCGCCGGGCCCTATGTCCCGGTCAACGGCGCCGGCTCGACCTGGAGTGAGAACGCGATCCGGCAGTGGGCGTCCAACGTCCAGCAGTACGGCATGCGCATCGACTACGCCGGCACCGGCTCGACCGACGGCCGCAACCAGTTCGCGAGCGGCCTCGTCGACTTCGGCGTCTCCGAGATCCCGTACGGCAAGGACGACAACGCGGCGGCCGAGGCGAAGCCGAAGTTCAAGTACGCCTACATGCCGATCGTCGCCGGTGGCACCGCGTTCATGTACAACCTGTCGATCGGCAAGAACCGGGTGACCAACCTCCGGCTCTCCGGCGACACGCTCGTCAAGATCTTCACGAACGTCATCACCAAGTGGAACGACCCGGCGATCAAGGCGGACAACCCGGGGCTCGCCCTGCCCGCCCGCAAGATCGTCCCGGTGGTGCGCTCGGACGGCTCCGGCACCACGGCCCAGTTCTCCACGTGGATGGCCAACCAGTATCCCTCGCTCTGGAACGCCTACTGCGCCAGGGCCGGCCGCAAGACCCCGTGCGGCGTCACCTCGATCTACCCGACGATCGCCGGCACCGCGACGACCGCGCAGTCGAGCTCGACCGGTGTGGCGGCGTATGTGGCCCAGGACGCGAGCGTCGGCGCGATCACGTACGTCGAATACTCGTACGCGCTGAACCTGCACTTCCCGGTCGCGAAGATCCGGAACAAGGCCGACTACTACATCGAGCCGACCGCGCCGTCGGTGGCCGTTGCCCTGCTCAAGGCGAAGATCAACAACGTCCAGGGCTCGCAGGACTACCTCACTCAGGACCTGCGCGGCGTCTACACCAACGCCGACAAGCGCACCTACCCGCTCTCCAGCTACAGCTACATGCTGATTCCGGTCGACGAGGAGAACGACCGGTTCAAGGTGGCCAAGGGCAAGACGCTCGGCGACTTCGCGTACTACTTCCTCTGCGAGGGGCAGCAGCAGGCGGACAGCCTTGGCTATTCACCGCTGCCGAAGAACCTGGTGGAGGCGGGTATCGCCCAGGTGAAGCGGATCCCCGGCGTCGACGTGAAGGCGATCAACCTGAGCGGGTGCCACAACCCGACCTTCTCCAGCGACGGGTCGAACACGCTGGCCAAGAACGCCCCT
The DNA here is from genome assembly GCF_000379645.1 of Paractinoplanes globisporus DSM 43857. Taxonomy (GTDB): domain Bacteria; phylum Actinomycetota; class Actinomycetes; order Mycobacteriales; family Micromonosporaceae; genus Actinoplanes; species Actinoplanes globisporus. The sequence continues at coordinate 38,536 of NZ_KB903297.1, read as the reverse complement.
CAGCCGCGCGCCTGCGACAAGGTCGGCCCGGTCCAATGCACGACCGGCACGGGCGGCGCCAAGAGTGAGACCCCCACCTCCAACGGCGGGAACAAGAACAACAACAACACCAACCACAGCAGCGGGGGTACGGGGAACAGCGCGAACCCGGCCTCGACGGCGGGCACGGGAACACCGACCGCGGGCTCGACCGCGGGCGCGGTGATCGACCCGGACACCGGGCAGGTGGTCGGCGGCACCGGCGGAGGCGGCGCGGACAGCGTCTCGGCCATCCCGGTCTCGCTCTCCAACCAGCTCGACCCGACGTTGAAACTCGTCCTGATCATCGTCGCGTGCGCCCTGCTGCTCGGCCTCACGGTCGGCCCGCCGCTGATCGCGCGCCTGCTGCACGGGGGTGGCCGCCGATGAGCCGCAAATGGACCGCGGCGCTGCTCGCCGCCTTGCTGGCCGCGCTCACCGCGCTGGTCTACCCGCAGACCGACGCCGTCGCGGCCGACGACACCGGCTCGTCGGAGGTCACCGTCTCCGGCACCGGCGAGTTCGCCAACCTGAAGATCACGGTCAGCCAGACCACGAACCTGATCAACCAGGTGGTGACCGTCTCCTGGAAGGGCGGCAAGCCCACCGTCGACACCAGCGTCTTCCTCAACTACCTGCAGATCATGCAGTGCTGGGGTGACCCGGTGAAGGGCCCGGACCGCACCCAGTGCCAGTACGGCGCGCTGTACACCGACAACCGCGGCGGCGCCTGGACCGGCAGCCGGCAGGTCACCTACGGCAGCGCGTTCGGCAAGGATTGGGTCGACCCGAACGAGTCGATCAAGCCGGCCGCCGACGGGGCGCCGAAGTACGTGCCGTTCTCCTCGGTCACCGGCACGACCGTCGACATCGGCGGGCTCGGCCAGTTCTTCGACGCCACCACCACCAACGAGATCCCGTACGGCCGCACCCGCGCGGACGGCAGCGGCGAGGAGTTCTTCGAGGTGCAGACCGGCACCGAGGCGCCGGGCCTGGGCTGCGGTCAGGAGCAGGACGACGGCACGCCGCGGGAGTGCTATCTGGTGATCGTGCCGCGAGGTGAGACCGAGATCAACGGCACCAGCGGCGACGACCGGCCGCACAAGTGGCTCGACTCCTCCCCGCTCGAGCAGACGAACTGGAACAACCACATCACCATCCCGCTGAAGTTCCAGCTCATCGGCAAGCCCTGCCCGATCGGCACGGCCGAGCGGCGCACCCTGGGCGCCGAGGCGATGACCGAGGCGATCCTGCGCTGGCAGCCGGCGCTCTGTGCCGACGGCGGGACGGTCTACGGATACTCGCAGGTCACCGACGACCTGGGCCGGCTGAACCTGGCCGGCACCGAGCCGAACATGGTCTTCGTCGACTCGCCGGCCGCACCCGATCCGACCCGGCCACAGGTGTACGCGCCGGTCGCGGTGTCGGGGCTGACGATCGCCCTGAACATCGAGTATCAGGCCGGGCCCAAGGCGACCGACGACGACCTCGTGCACGAGGGCGAGCGAATAACCGACCTCAAGCTCACCCCGCGGCTGGTCGCCAAGCTGCTGACCCAGTCGTACCTGGCGGGCGCCGACAACAGCCGCGAGTCGATCAGGAACAACCCGCCCTCGCTCGGCAACGACCACGAGTTCCTGGATCTGAACCCCGGGTTCGATCACCAGTTGGCGCTCGGCATCGGCGACATGCTGCTGCCCTCCGGCCAGACCGACCTGGCCACCCGGCTCTGGGAGTGGATCCTCTCCGACCCCGAGGCCAAAGCGTTCCTGACCGGCAGCCCCGACCCGTGGGGCATGAAGGTCAACCCGGTGTACGCGGCGCAGGTGTGGCCGAAGGACAACTTCCCGAAGAGCGACCTGTACTGCATCCCGCTGCGGGCCGACGACGGTCTCTTCCACCCGTTCTGCACGCTCGACATGCACCCGTACGCGAACAACATGCACGACGCGGCGCGCTACGCCGCCCGCGGCGACACGCTCGTGCACAACGCGACCTCGCGCGACACCAAGGGCAACGTCATCGGCTGGAAGAAGGGCCCGCCGCAGGCGCCGGGCAAGCGGGCAGTGCTCGCGGTCACCGACGTGGCGACCGCCGAGCGGTACGGCCTGCCGATGGCCAAGCTGCGCAACCACGCCAAGCAGTTCGTGGCGCCCACCACGACGAACCTGATCTCCGGCGTGGCCGCGATGACCACCTCGAAGACGGTCGCGAATGTGCTGGACCCGAATCCGACCAGCTCGATCGCGGGGGCGTACCCGCTGACCACTGTGCTCTACGCGGCCACGGTGCCGTCGGCCATCCAGGCCGACGCGGGCAAGGACTACGCCACGCTGCTGCGGTACGCCGCGGGCAACGGCCAGGTCCCGGGCGTCGAGCCGGGCACCCTGCCGTTCGGCTACGCCCCGATGCCGGAAGCGCTGCGGGTGCTCACCAACAGTGCCGCCGACACGATCGAGGAGAGCGCCGGCAAGCCGCCGCCGGTCATCGCGCCCCCGGCCACCACCCCGCCGATGGGCGGCGGCACCGCCACCGGCGTGCCGGCCACCGCGAAGCCGACCAGGACCGTGCCGGCCGCGGGCATCGCACCAAGCCTCGCCGCTCAGGCGCCGATGCCGGCGGGCCACGGCTCGCCCGTGCCGGTCGCCGAGTCCAACCCCACACCCGGGCACCCGGTCGGAAACCTGCGATTCGCCCTGCTCGCCGCGCTGGTCATCGGCGTGGCGGCGGCGCTCGCCGGGCCGATCTTCCTGCTGCGGGCCCGGAGAGGAGGGCGGTAGGTAGCACCGCTGAGACGTCTGTGGCCAGGAGCGCCAACTCCTGGCCACAGCACCGGCAGCCGGCAGCTGCCGGGACGGGTGCGGCGGCGTAGGAGCCGCCACACCACGCGGCCGGGCACCAGCCCGGCTCGCATTCGCACAGAAAAGGATAGCCGCAGTGCAGAACAAACGGTTCCTGGCTGTGGTCGGGGTCGGGCTGGTGGGGGCACTCGCCTTCACCGCCTCCCCGGCGTCGGCCGACCCGAGCGGGTCGCCCACCTTCCGCACCCTCGCCGGTGTCGGCTCGGACACCACCGAGGGTGTCCTGAACGGACTGTCCCAGGTCGTGACCGTCAACGGCACGAAGGCGATCGCGTCGTACGACGCGTTCGGCTCGGCCACCATCCAGACCAAGGACAACCCCGCCTGCGTCATGAACCGGCCCGCCGGTTCCGGCGCCGGTGTGACCGCCCTGGTCGCGTCGCTCGACGCCGCCAACGGCTGCCTCGACTTCGCGCGCTCGTCGAGCAACAACGCGTCGACGTTCCCCGGCAAGAACCTGACCTACATCCCGTTCGCGGTGGACGCGGTCACCTACGCCGTGCGTAGCGACAGCGGCATCTCGCGCACGTTGACCAAGGCCCAGCTGACCACGATCTACAACTGCGGCGCCGGCGCCAACTACAAGCCGATGCTCCCGCAGTTCGGCTCGGGCACCCGCTCGTTCTTCCTCAAGTCGCTCGGCTTCACCGACGCCGCCGACTTCACCTCGCAGGTCAACCACACCTGCATCGGGCAGACCGACGCCACCGGCAACCCGCTGCAGGAGAACACCGGCACGCTGATCACCGACGTGAAGCAGGTCGTGCCGTACTCGATCGCCCAGTACCTCTCGCAGACCACCTCGGTCACCCCGGACGTGCACGGCAAGGTCGTGCTCGGTCAGCTGGACGGCACCGCGCCGACCGTGCTGAACACGTCCTCGACCATGGTCCGCGACGTCTACAACGTGGTCCCGAGCTCGAAGCTGACCGACTCCACCTACGCCGGTGTGTTCGTGGGCCCGACCTCGCAGGTCTGCGCGAACACCAACGTCATCAAGAAGTACGGCTTCGCCCCGCACGCGTCGTGTGGCGACACCACCCTCCGCACGCCGTGACCAGACTCGAAGGCGAGTTCACCATGCAGCTCAAGTCCCGTATCGCCGGGGTAGCCGTGGTCACCGCGGCCGCCGCCGCGACGGTCCTCGGGGTGGGCGTCGGTGCCGCGCAGGCCGCTCCGCCGGCCGGCACCCTCGGCTCCCTCACCAACAGCCCGGCCACCGGTAGCGACCTGATCGCTCCGAAGGTGCACACCTCGGCCGGTTGCTCCACCGACTCCGACTCGTACCGGGGTGTCCTCACCGGCCCAGGCGCGTTCGCCGACGGCACCCAGGTCGTTCAGCCGCAGACGGTCAACTTCTCCACCGAGGAGGGGTTCGACGTCCAGGTCGAGAACAGCTTCAAGGACGTCGCGACCGACCTCGGCACGACGATCGTCGCGGGCGAGTACGACCTCACGATCTACTGCCTCGACGCGTTCTCGCAGGACGTGAAGGGCACCTTCACCGGCGCCTTCTACTTCACGTCGCCGACCGCGTACCAGTCGACCGACCCGAACGCGTCGTCGCCGTCGAGCACCGCGCTCGAGGTCACGCCGGCCGGCCCGGTCAGCGCCGGTGACACCGTGACCCTGAAGGCGACCGTCACCCCGGCGACGGCCACCGGCACGGTGCAGTTCAAGGACGGCGCCAACAACGTCGGCAACCCGGTGGCCGTCAGCGGCGGCGTGGCCTCGCTCAGCACGGCGGCCCTGGCCGCGGGCAGCCACGCCATCACCGCCGTGTTCAGCAGCACCTCGCCCGGGGTCAACGGCTCGACCTCGTCCGCGACCACCCTGGTCGTGAACGGGGCGCCGGCCACCGCCACCACCACGGCGCTGGTCGTCAACCCGAGCGGCTCGATCGAGAAGTTCACCCCGGTGACCCTCAGCGCCACGGTTCTCCCGTCCGGCGCCGCGGGCAAGGTCCAGTTCCTCGACGGCGGCCAGAACCTGGGCGCCGCGGTGACCGTCACCGGCGGTGCCGCCACCCTCACCACCAGCAGCCTGGACGCCGGCGACCACTCGCTGGCGGCCCGGTTCGTGCCGGCCGACTCGGGCGCGTACGCCGCCTCCGAGTCCCCGGCGGTCCCGCTGACCGTCACGCCGTTCACCGGCGGCACCGCGACGCAGACCATCTCCACCACCGTGGAGAGCGGCGCTCTGACGATCAGCGTGGGCAGCACCGACCCGGTCGTGCTCCCGGCCCCGGCGCTCGCGTCGGACGCCTCGAAGCTGACCACCGGTGGCAACCTGAACTCGCTCACCGTGACCGACACCCGCGCCGGCAACCTCGGCTGGAACGTGTCCGGCCAGGTGTCCGACTTCTCCGACGGCAGCAGCCACTCGATCAACGCGGCCAACCTCGGTTGGACGCCGAAGGTCGTCGACAAGTCGCCGTCGCAGACCGTCGCCGCCGGTCCGCAGGTCTCCCCGGCCGACGCGATCGCGCCCGGCGCGGCCGCTCCGTCCGGCGTCGGCCTGGCCAGCAGCCGCACCCTCGCCACCGCCGCTGCCGGCGCGGGCATGGGCACGGCCCACGTGAGCGCCTCGGTGGCCCTCCAGGCCCCGACCACCACGGTGGCCGGTACCTACTCGGCCACGCTCACCATCACCGCCATCTGATTCACCCCGTGCGGGGCGGGTTCGCGCCCGCCCCGCACACCCCTTGTCGAAGGACGGTCATCATGCGGCGAGCCACCGCAGCCATGGCACTGCTGGGCGTACTGCTCGGCCTCGTTTCCGGCGCACCCGCCGAGGCCAACCCGGGCGACACCAACGGCGGTGACCGGGCCACCTTCGGTGTCCGCCCGACCGGCAAGAACGGCCCGGACAACCGGCCCACCTTCGCGTACGCGGCGACGCCCGGCGGCGTCTTCAACGACCAGGTGGAGATCTCCAACGCCGGCACCAAGCCACTCACCCTCAAGGTGTACGCCAGCGACGCGTTCACCCCGCGCACCGGCGGCTTCGACCTGCTGGCGGCGGGCAGGAAGTCGGACGACGCCGGCACCTGGGTCAGTCTGTCCCGCCCGGTGGTGACGGTGCCCGCCCGCGGCCGCGTGGTCCTCCCGTTCACGCTGAAGGTCCCGACCGGCGCGACGCCGGGCGACCACAGCGCCGGCATCGTCGCCACGCTGACTTCCGTCGGCAACGACGCCAAGGGCAACAAGGTCGCCGTCGACCAGCGCGTCGGCGCCCGCATCTACCTGCGGGTCAGCGGCGAGCTCAAGCCCGGGCTCACGGTCGAGGGGCTGAGCGCCACGTACCACCCCAAGGCCAACCCGTTCGCGGCCGGGACGACCACGCTGACCTATCGCGTGCGCAACACCGGCAACGTGCGGCTCGGCGCCCGTCAGAAGGTCACGGTCAAGACGTTCTGGGGCTCCCACAAGACCGCCGACGGCGTGGCCGACGTACCCGAGATCCTGCCCGGCGACGCCGTCGACATGACCGCCGAGGTCCGCGGCGCGTTCCCGGCCATCTGGCTGACCAGCTCGGTCTCCGCCGACCCGGTGGCCCAGAAGGGCGACGAGAAGCTGCCGCTGTACACGGTCAACCGCGACCACGGCTTCTGGGCCGTCTCGTGGACGCTGCTCGCCATCGTCGGCGGGATCGCGCTGCTGGTCGGCGCCTGGTTCGGCGTTCGCTACCTGCGTCGCCGTCGCTCGAAGGGGGTGGCCGGTGCGACCGCGTGACCTGATCCGCGTCGCCGGTCTCGCGACCGCCGCGCTGCTGCTGGTGACCCCGGCCCCGGCCGGCGCGGCGCCCAACGGCACGCTCACGTTCTTCCCGTCGAACAGCATCGACCAGGCGGCGATCAAGGCGCGTACCTCGGCGGGCTGCCCGTCGCCGGCGGACGGTTACATGGCGGTGGTCAAGGGCCACGGCTTCCCGGCGGACGGCCAGATCGTGACCACCCCGACCGCGGCCGGGATGTCGCGTACCGCGGGCTTCGACGTCTACTTCGCGCAGACGATGAAGGACTTCGCGAGCGACAACCGAACCACGCTCAAGGGCCGCTACGACGTCGCCGTCTACTGCATCGACTCGTTCCTGGGCACCAAGTTCTCCCAGTTCACCGGCACCCTCACCTTCACGTCGCCGACCAAGTACAAGGCGTCGGGCAAGGACACGATGTCGTCGCCGCCGTCCGGGCCGGCGACCGTCGCGCCCACCGCTGTGGCCCCGGCGCCGGCCCAGTCCGCGGCGGCCGCGTCGTCGTCGCCCCTGGCCGGCGCGCCCGAGGCCGTGGAGCCGAGCCCGGCCCAGCTCGTCTCGGCGCCGGCGCCCGCCAAGAACGACGGGCTCCCGATCGGCTGGATCCTCGGCGGGGTCGCCGCGGTCCTGCTGTCTTTCGAGATCGGACGGCGTTTCGGCCGCCGCAACCTGGAGGGGAACTGACCGTGAAGCGATCCATCCGAGCCTGGGCGGCATCGATCGGCGTCGTCCTCATGACGGCCGGAGTGGTGGCCCTCGTGGCCGCGCCGCCGGCGCAGGCGGCGGACAGCGACACCACGCTGACCTTCGACCCGGCCACGGGCAAGGACAACACGTACCCGAAGGTGCACACCAAGGACCCGTGCCCGGCGGCGGCGGACGAGTACATCGCCTACGTGACCGGTCCCGCCGAGTTCAGCGCGAACCCGGTCCTGATCACCGACCCCGCGGACGTGAACCTCTCCCACGACGAGGGGTTCGACGTCCAGCTGAACCACAGTCTGATCGACCTCGCGAAGGACGTCCTCGGGCTCAACGCCGTGCCGGTCGGGTACTACAAGGTCGAGGTCACCTGCCGGGACAAGTTCAGCCAGGAGGCGCTCGCGGTCTTCTCCGGGTACATGCACTACTACACGGCCACCGACTACCAGGCCGGGCCGAACGTCTACCCGGGCAGCCCGAACGAGCCCAACCCGACGCCCTCGACCTCGACGTCCACCTCGGCCATGCCGTCCGCCACCGCCACCACCGAGCCGACGGACGACCCCACGGACGATCCGACGACGGACCCGACCGAGACCACGGATCCGACGCCCGACCCGACCACCACGACCTCGCCGGCGGCCTCGTCGGAGACGTTGCCGGTCACCGGGCCGCCGGCCGGTGGGCTCTTCGCCCTCGGCGTCGTCCTGATCATCCTGGGCGGCAGCGTCGTGCTCGGCACCATGCGGTTCGACCGGCCGCAACCGGCCCGGTGGTGAGCACCATCAGCGCCCCGACCACCAGCCCCGGCACCACCGCCGCGCCGGCCCCTGCCGTGCCGGCATCGGTCGTGCCGGTCAGCCCGGTTTCGCCGATCGCGCCGCCACCCCCGCCGCCGCCCGCGGTCCGGCCGCAGCCGCAGCGACGCACCCCGCCCGCGCCCCGGCGCCCCGACCGCTATGCCGCGTCGCTCTTCGGCACCGCGCTGACCATCCTGGCCGCGATCACGCTCGGCTTCGTCGCGCAGATGACGATCGTCGGGTCGCTGTCGCACGAGCGGGCGCAGAAGGTGGCGTACGCGAACTTCCGGGCCGAGCTCGCCATGGCCACCGCCCCGGTCAGCCACTTCGACGACACCGGCAAGGACGCCCTGCCCGCGGGCGAGGCCATCGCCGTGCTCAGCATCCCGCGTATCGGCCTGAAGGAAGTCGTCTTCGAGGGCACCGACAGCGGCGTGCTCACCCGCGGGCCCGGCCACCGGCGCGACACCGTCTTCCCCGGTCAGGAGGGCGCCAGCGTGATCATGGGCCGGCGGGCGGCCTTCGGCGGTCCCTTCGCCCGGCTCGGCGATCTCGAGGGCGGCGACAAGATCACCGTGATCACCGGGCAGGGCGAGCAGACGTACGAGGTCATGGGCGTGCGGCGGAAAGGCGAAGCGCAACCGGCTCCCCTCGCGGCCGGCGAAGGCCGGCTGACGCTCGTCACCGCGGACGGGACGGCGTACATCCCCACCGACGTGTTCCGGGTCGACGCCAAGCTCACCTCGCAGGTGCAGGAGACCCCGCGGCTCGCGATCAGTCCCGCGATCCTGCCGCACAAGGACGCCGTCATGGAGATCGACCTGATGGCGCTCGTCCCGCTCGTCCTCTGGGGACAGCTGCTGGTGGCCGCGGCCCTCGCCCTCACCTGGGTGCGGCACCGCCTCGGCCCTTGGCACGCCTGGCTGATCGGCCTGCCCGTCCTCGCCCTTCTCGGCATCCTGGTCGCCGGACAGTGCGCCCAGCTCGTGCCCAACCTGATCTGATCGAGGAGCCCCGATGACCGAAACCCTGCTCATGCCGCAGGTGTCGGCGTACGACGCCGTGGCGCTCGAGGCGCACTCGATCTCCGCGTGGTTCGGCGACCACAAGGTGCTCGACCGGGTGTCGTTGAGCATGCCGGCCCGGATGGTGACCGCGCTGATCGGCCCGTCCGGCTGCGGGAAGTCCACCTTCCTGCGCATTCTCAACCGGATGCACGAGCTCATCCCGAGCGCCTCACTGGCCGGCGAGGTGTGGCTCGACGGCCAGGACATCTACGACCCGAACGTCAAGGTCACCGACGCTCGCAAGAAGATCGGCATGGTCTTCCAGAAGCCCAACCCCTTCCCCGCGATGTCCATCTACGACAACGTGCTGGCCGGGCTGAAGCTGACCGGGATGCGGGTGTCGCGCGGGGCCAAGGACGCCCTGGTCGAGGAGTGCCTGAGCAAGGCCGGGCTGTGGCGGGAGGTGCGCGAGCGGCTGCGGTCGCCCGGCGGCGCGCTCTCCGGTGGGCAGCAGCAGCGTCTCTGCATCGCGCGTTCCTTGGCCGTACGCCCGCAGGTGCTGCTCATGGACGAGCCGTGCTCGGCGCTCGACCCCACCTCGACCCGGCGGATCGAGGAGACGATCGGCGAGCTGGCCCACGAGGTGACCATCGTGATCGTCACGCACAACATGCAGCAGGCGGCGCGGGTCTCCCAGCAGTGCGCGTTCTTCCTGGCCGAGCAGGGCACGCCCGGACACATCGTGGAGCACGGGCCGACCGACCAGATGTTCAATGAGCCGATCGACCCGCGCACCGCCGATTACGTCAACGGACGCTTCGGCTGACCCTCGCCGCGTTTCAGGCCAGCCATGCCGCGTTTCAGGCCAGGCGGAAGCTCTGCGCGCCGGTGCCGTTGCAGGTGTACTGCACGAGCTGGACGCCGTCGGCCGTGCTGGCGCCGGGGACGTCCAGGCACTTGCCGCTGTTGCGGTTGACGAAGTGGTAGTAGCCGCCACCCTCGTCGACGGGCTGCCATTGCTGGTTCAGGCCACCCCCGTACGCCCAAGTCTGGATCTTGGCATTGTCCGCCGTGGACACGTTGGTCACGTCGAGAACCTGAGCGCTGTTGGCCTTGTTGTTGATCCGCACGTAGCCGCCGGACGTGGTGGCCAGCTGGTACTGCTGCGCGTTCGTGGCGTTGCAGGCGTACTGCTGGATCACGGTGCCGTTGGTCGTGCCGGCCGCCTTGGCGTCCACGCATTTGCCGCTGGTCTTGTTGACGATCGAGTGCCAGTCCGCCGCCGGCGGGGGATCGGTGGGCGGGGTGGTCGAGCCCTGCCCGCCCAGCCACAGCAGCCCGTTGATCAGCCACTGGTTCTGCTGAGCGCTCTCGAAGGTCGACGACGTACGCGTGTTGGTGTCGTAGTTCATGCCGTTGTGGCCGAAGTTCGCGTACAGCATCTTGTAGTTCTTGTTCGTCCACATGATCGGGTAGTACCCGCTGCGCCACTGCTGGTTGGGATCGGTGCCGACCGGGAACGTGGACGGGTCGAGCGACGCCAGAATGTCGATGTTCGCGTTCTGCCGCAGGTCGTTGCTCCACGAGTACCACTCGCTGACCGACGACTGGATCGTGGCCGGCAGCCCCGCGGTCGACGGGTGGTTCCGGTCCTCGATCTTCAGAGTCTCGGCCGTCGGTCCCCAGGTGTTGGAGACGAAGTTTCCCGACCCGAGGAACGTGTTGTAGTACCAGCTCCAGTCGTTGGCGCTGGTCGTGAACGCGCTCACGTGGAAGCCCAGGAAGCCACCGCCGTTCTGCATGTACTGCTGGAACGCGGCTCGCCGGTCGGCCGGCGGCCCGTCGTCCAGGAACATGATCACCTGATACCCGGCCAGCCCCGTCGCGCTGAGCCGGCTCCAGTCGGTAGTAGCCTCCCAGCTGAAGCCAGACTGGGCCCCCGCCTGCGGAAACCACACCTTGGCTTCCTTGTCGAAGTCGATGTGCGCCGCGTCGTAGGTCCCGTTGTAAAACGCCAGAACCTTGAAGTTGACCGCCGCCACGGCCGCCTCGCCGCGCACGGCAACCCCGACGGCCGACACCGTGAGCAGGGCAACAACCACCGCGAGGAAACGCCTGAACAGTCTTATCGCCACGTCCGATACCTCTGGGGATGAGAGCGGTAGGGGAAGCGGCGCCGCTGGCTCACATCCTCATCCATCGATGCGTGCGCCCACAAGGTAAAGAGCATTAATAGTTAAACTAACTTCCGAAGCTCCCCCGCGCCGGACGCTCTGCGCCCCCCTTTGCTCTGCTTACCTCTACGCGCGGATGCACGCAGAGGGTGCGCGGAGGTGCGCCCGGCGCGGGCCGGTCGAGGTGGGCGGACGGCTGGGCTCGGCGTGCCATGGCCCGGCGTGTGCCTGGTTGCGGCAGTGCGGCCCCGCGGCGCCCGACCAATGGCAAGCCGAGCCCGGCCCCCCGCAAGCCACACCGGCCCACCCGACCTAGTTCTGCTCACACGGGCGCCCTGCTCTGCTTACGCGGGCGCCTTGCTCTGCTTACGCGGGCGCCTTGCTCTGCTTACGCGGGCGCGCTGCTCTGCTCACGCGGGCGCCTTGCTCTGCTTACGCGGGCGCGCTGCTCTGCTTACATGGGCGCGCGGAGGATGACACGGAGTGGCCGCGCCCGTTCGGGTTGAGCGCCCTTTTCGGGGAGTTCTTCCAGCTCCGGAGCTTGGTGCGTATATGTGCGCAGAGCAAAGGGGCGGGAACCGGTGGGCTCGGGTCGGCGCTTCTGTGACGGTGGGTGAATGCGGTGGCGGGGTCCTGCGTGCGGTGTGACGGGGCGGGCGCTGCTTGGGATTACCGGGGGACTGGGCCGGTGGAGTCGCGGACTATCAGTTCGGTGGCCAGCTCTATGTGCAGGGCGTCCAGGCGGTGGTGGTTGAGCAGGCGCAGCAGCAGGCTCACGGCTATGCGGCCCATTTCCTGCAGCGGCTGGCGGACCGTGGTCAGCGTCGGGCGGGTGGCTTGGGCCAGGTCGATGTCGTCGAAGCCGGCGATCGACAGGTCTTCGGGGACACGCAGGCCGCGCTGGGCCGCCGCGGCCAGCGCGCCCGAGGCGGCCTTGTCGTTGAAGCCGAGTAGGGCGGTCGGGCGGGCTGGCAGATCGAGCAGGTGCTGGGCGGCCTCGTAGCCGAAGCGGACCGTGGGCTCGCCGGGCAGGGCCAGCGCCGGATCGGGGAGCACGCCCGCGTCGGCCAGCGCTGAGGTGTGGCCGGCTCGGCGGGCGGTGCTGGCCAGCCAGTTGTCGGGGCCCGCGATCAGGCCGATCCGGCGGTGGCCGAGCTCGACCAGGTGGGTGGTGAGGCTGCGCGCGCCGGCGAAATGTGCGGCCGAGACGGCGGCGATGTCGCGCGGCACGGTCTCGCGGGGGTCGACGACCACGAACGGGAAGCGCGCCTCCTGCAGTGCTACCAACTCGGCGCCGGGCTCGGGCGGGAGCACGATGATCGCCCCGGCCACGCCCGCTCGGGAGGCGAGCGTCGGCAGCACCCGGTGTTGCTGGGCGGCCTCGCCCGCGTTGAGCACGACCTGGCGGCCGTGCAGGTCGAGCGTCTCGGCGATCGACGAGACGATCAGTCCGAAGTAGTCGGTGAGCAGGTAGGGGCAGCGCAGAAAGATCGGGCCGGAGGTCGCCGGGCGCCGGCTGACGACGTGCCCGCCCAGCCGCTCGATGGTCTGCTGCACCAGGTCGCGGGTCTCGGGCGCGACGTTGGTCTGGTCGTTGAGCACGCGCGAGACGGTCGCGATCGACACCCCGGCGTGCGCCGCGATGTCCCGGACGGTCACGCGTTTCATGCCGGAAGCATAGACATTGACGTGCGCGAAAGTCGGTGGTTACCTGACTCGTGACGGAAACGTTTCGTGGTTGTTTCAGCTTGTTACATCGGGAGAGAGCCCATGGCACGCTTCGGAACCGCCGCCCTCACCGCACTTGTCCTGGTCGTCGCGCCGGTGCCGGCGGCCGCTCACCCGCGCGACGCGACGGCGCAGGTCTGGCTGACCTCGCCGGACGGCGCGTACAAGATGACCGATGCCGGGACGGTCGCCCTCGGGCCGGCCGCCGAGACCGCGACGCCGACGATCGTCGTCGACCCGAACCGGCGATTCCAGACGATGACCGGGTTCGGGGCCTCGATCACGGACTCGTCGGCCGCCGTGCTCTACCGGCTCGACCCGGGGCAGCGGTCCCAGGTGATGGCCGAGCTCTTCGGGCGCGACCGGCTCAACTTCCTGCGGCAGCCGATCGGCGCCTCCGACTTCACCGACGAGCCGGCGTACACGTATGACGACGTGCCGGCCGGGCAGACCGACTACGCGCTGCGGCATTTCAGCGTCGCGCACGACAAGACGCAGATCCTTCCGCTGCTCCGCCAGGCCGCGCGCCTCAACCCCGAGCTGAAGGTCCTCGGCACGCCGTGGTCGCCGCCCGCGTGGATGAAGACGAACGGCAGCCTGATCGGCGGCCGGCTCATCGACAACCCGGCGATCTATCGCGCGTTCGCCGGCTACCTGCTCAAGTTCGTGCAGGCCTACAAGGCAGAGGGCGTACGCGTCGACTACCTCACGATCCAGAACGAGCCGCAGAACCGGAACCCTTCCGGCTACCCGGGCATGGACCTGCCGTCCTGGCAGGAGGCCAAGGTGATCGAGCAGCTCGGGCCGATGCTGCGCGCCAACCACCTCAACACCAAGATCCTCGGGTACGACCACAACTGGAACGAGCATCCCAACGACGCGGCCAACACCCCACCCGACGAGACCGCCGACATCGACCACTACCCGCAGGAACTGCTCGCCTCGCCGGCCGCGCGGTGGGTCGACGGCACGGCGTACCACTGCTACGCCGGTGACCCGAGCGCCATGACCGCCCTGCACAACGAGTTCCCGGCGAAGGACATCTACTTCACCGAGTGCTCGGGCAGCCAGTCGGGCGACCCGGCCAACACGTTCTCCGACACGCTCAAGTGGCACGCCCGCAACCTGATCATCGGGAACACCCGGAACTGGGCGAAGTCCGTCGTGAACTGGAACCTCGCGCTGGACCCGGCCAACGGCCCGCACACCGGCGGCTGCGGAACCTGCACCGGCGTGGTCACGGTGGGAGACCAGGGCCAGGTCACCTACAACGCCGAGTTCTACACACTCGGGCACATGGCCCGCTTCGTGCGGCCGGGGGCGGTCCGGGTCGCGAGCACCTCGTTCGGCACCACGGGCTGGAACGGTCAGGTCATGGACGTGGCCTTTGTGAACCCGAACGGCGAGACGGTCCTGGTCGCGCACAACGAGAACGACAACCCGCAGGCCGTCGCGGTCCGCCTCGGCGACCGGCAGTTCAGCTACACGCTGCCCGGCGGCGCGCTGGCCACCTTCATCTGGCGCGGCCACAGCGACGACCGCCCGATCGCCCCGACCGGCTGGACGGCCACGGCCTCCCCGGCGAGCGCTACCGACGTACCGGCCAATGCGGTCGACGACGACGCCAGCACCCGCTTCAGCACCGGCGCCGCCCAGCAGCCCGGTCAGTACCTCCAGGTCGACTTCGGCCGCACGCTCAGGCCGGAAAGGATCGTCTTCGACACCGGCGCCTCCACCGGCGACTACCCGCGCGGCTACACGATTCAGGCCTCGAGGGACGGTCAGACCTGGTGGGCGGCACCCACCGCGGGCACCGGCCAGTTCTCGACCGGCAACCTCAATGGGCGACAAACTAGATATGTCCGGATCAGCGTGACCGGGGAGTCCGGCAGCTGGTGGTCGGTCGCGGACGTTCGGGCCTACGCGAGGTAGAGCTTCCGGAGGGGAGAAGTAACTTCCCAGGTCGTAGCGGTGCCGGCGGTCAGCCGTACCAGATCGCCGGCACCGACGACGACCGAGGAACCGTCGACGGTGATGGTCGCCGAGCCGGCCAGCACCAGGAAGACCTCGTCGACCTCGACGTCACGAACCGCGCCCACGCTCATCTCCCAGACCCCGACCTCCACGCCCGAGTCCCCGAGCGTGGTGATCGCCGTGGTGCCGAGCGTCGGCGAGCCCGACACCACGTCCCCGGCGTCGGCGGCGGCGTGCTTGACCGCGATGTCGGCCAGGCGGAAGACCTCGACTCCATCCATGCCGGAACGATATCCGGCAGAGATCAATTCGGCCGCAGGCGCCCGATCGCCGAGGAGACGTCACCCACCCGATCGGCGAGCAGACCGACCGCGCCGACCGCCCTCGCCATCGGGTCGTCACCGTCCCCACCCAGGGCCTGCGCCCGCAGGTAGGCCGCCTTGACCTCGGCCCACCGGGTCACCTGCGCGGGTGTCATCCGTCCGCGCAGCTCGGCCAGTTTCAGCAGGTTCGCCTCGGCGCCCGAGGTGAGGGTCTGCGCCTCGCCGACGTAGTGGTCGTCGAGCACAGTCTCCACCTCCTCGTCGTTCATGGCCGGGACGATCCGCTCGGCGAGCTTGTTCATGTTCCGGTACGAGCCCTGCAGGCGGAACGGCGGCTCGGTCCGCGACGCGTCCGCCTGTCCTGCCGACGCGATGTAAGCCTGGTTGTTCCGCAGCACCACCCGCTGTACGTGCCGCATCTTGCGGAGCACCGACAGCACCTGGTCGAGCTCGGCCGCCGAGTACGCGTACGACAACCGGTCCGGCCGCACGCTCGAGTCGCCCGAAGCGAGCCGCACCAGCAGCGGCAGGTCCTCCGGCGCGCGGGTGGCCAGCGGCGCGAGAACCGGGTTCGAGGTGAGCGCGTTCTCCAGGTAGGACATCTCAAAGAGATCCGCCTTGCCGGACAGGACGTCACCGAGGTTCCACACGTCGGCCCGGTTGGCGAGCATGTCCGGAATCCGGAACCGCTGCCCACTCTCGGTGTACGGGTTGCCGGCCATGCACACCGCGAACCGCTTACCGCGCAGGTCGTACGTCTTGGTCGAGCCCTCCCAGACACCCTCCATCTGCCGCTGCGCGTCGCAGAGCGAGATGAACTTCTGCAGCAGCTCGGGCGAGGTGTGCTGGATGTCGTCGAGGTAGAGCAGGACGTTATTGCCCATCTCCAGCGCGAAGGAGATCTTCTCGACCTCCTGCCGGGCGGTGGAGTTCGGCGCGGCGTCCGGGTCGAGCGAGGTGACCGCGTGCCCGAGCGCCGGCCCGTTGACCTTGACGAAGACCAGGCCGAGCCGGTTGGCCACGTACTCCATGAGCGTGGTCTTGCCGTAGCCGGGCGGCGAGATCAGCAGCAGCAGGCCGGACTGGTCGGTGCGCTTGGCGTCGCCGGCCGCCCCGATCTGCCGGGCCAGGTTGTCCCCGATCAGCGGCAGATACACCTCGTCGAGCAGACGGTTCCGGACGAAGGCGGTCAGGACCGCCGGTTGGAAATCATCGAGACGCAGGCGGGTGCGTTCGGCGCCGGCCAGAGAGCTTCGCTTTTTCCCGTACGCCCGGAAGGCCGGCACCGCCGTCTCGCGAAACGACCGCGTCGTGGCGAGGAACCGGTCGAGCCGGATCGCCAGCCGGCCGCCCACGATCCGCGGATGCACCCCGAGCAGCCCCTCGACCGTGGCGTCCAGGGCCGCGGCCGAGTCGTACCGGGTGAGCAGCGTTCCGGTCAGCTCGATCGCGACCGCCTCGGCCAGGTCGTCGGCGGTGCCGCTGTCGGGCCGCGCGGCCAGGAACGCCGACAGCCACTCGGTGATCAGCTGCCGGCGCGCCCCGACGTCCGGCAACCCGGCCAGATCGTCGAGGTAACCCCGCCCGGCCCGGTGGAAACGGTCGAGGAACGTGCGCGCGCCGGCGCTGGTGACGAACCCGGCCGGCCCGGCCGCCAACTCCTCGGCCAGGTATTCGCCGATCGGCGCGCCGGCGGCCGCGGACAGCTCGTCGGCCAGGGTGGAGAGCACGTCCGCAGCGCCGAAGACGGAACGGGCACGGGCCAGCGAGGTTGCCCGCAGCGTCCACGCCGCGCGCTGCTCGGGTGTCGCGTCGAAGGCCCAGAACAGCTGCGCGGCGACCCGCACCGACGGCTCGTACCGGAGCAGGCCGGCCGTGGCGTGCAGGCGGATCACGGCCGACAGGATCAGGGCCGCGTCGGCGTCGTGCACGCCGCGCTCGTACCCCTCGTCGATGCGGGACTCGGCTTCCCGCCGTACGAGATCACGAAGGGAATCGTCGGCGAGCGCGGCCGCGGCACCCGCCGGATCCGACGCGAAGATCGCGGCGGCGAGGTGCTCGGAGCGGTAGACCTCGCGGTTCTCGGAGATCAGCGGCTGCTCCCAGAAGGAACGGGTGGTCGCGATGAACTCGGCGTCGCGGATCGGTGCGCGGTAGTCGGTGCCGGTGATCGTGAAGGCCAGGTCGGCGCCGTCGGGCACGAGCGTGAGGTCGGTGGGCTGGGTGTTCACCGCGAAGGTGTGCCGGCCGAGCCGGATAGTGGCACCGCCGTCGCCGTAGAGGTCGAGCCGGTCGCGCAGGGCCCGCCCGGCCTCCTGCCGCGCCGCCTTGACCCGCCCGTCCAGCTCCTCCGCCCGCACGGTGTCGCCGAGTTGCCGCAGCTCGCCGGCGACCGAGCGCAGCTTGCCCACCATCGGATCGGTCGCGAAGTAGGTGTTGACCTCGTCCAGTGTGGACAGCGAGGCCACCCGCCGCTGTACGCTCGCGAGCGTGCGCTGGGCCGAGGCCACCAGCCGGTCGGCCCGCCGCTGCCGCTCGTCGAGCAGGCCCTGCCGCCGGCCCGCGAACGCCTCGTAGAGCTCGGCCCGCTTGGCCGTCAGCTGCTCGACGAAGTCGTCGAAGTCCCCGAACCGCGACTCCAGTCCCTCGACCTGCAGCATCAGCTTGGCCGACTGCTCGTCGCAGCGCTCGGGGGTGTCGGCCGCCGCGAGCCCGGCCGTCACGGCCTGCCCGAGCAGCGCGAACTCAGCTGCGAACGCCGCCCGCCCCTCCGAAGCGGCGAGTTCCCGGCGGCGTGCGTCGAGAGTCGCCCGGGCGCGGTTGACTCCGCCGAGCACCTCGCCGATCCGCTCGAGGATCGCCACCCGTACGGTCGCGTCGGCGATCTCCAGACCGCCGACCACGTCGATGACCACCTGCAGGCCGTCACCCTGCTCGGCGAGCCGGGCGGCAACGGGCTCGGCCGCCGCCACCGTGGCGATCTTGCCGGCCTCGGCGACCAGCCCCTCGACCGCCTGTTGATAGCCCGCGAAGGCGTCCTCGCGGCGAAGGAACTCGACCGCCCGGCCCGCGGTGGCGTCGACCTCCTCCTCCAGGGAGGCGGCGAGCTCGCCGAGCCGGGCCAGGTCCGCGTACCGCATCTCGCGCAGCGTGACCGCGTGTCCCTGCTGCGCGCGGAGCGACGCCAGGAGGGCGATCCAGCCGTCGGTGGCGGTCGGCGAATCGGCCCGGGCCCGCCGGATCAACGCGGCGGCGCTTTCGGAAGCCTCATCGACCGCCGCCTTGGCCTGGGCGGTGAGCTGCTGCACGGCCTCGAACTCGTCGAGCACCTGCTCGGCGGTGGCGCGCACTTCGCCGAGCGGGGTCGCCAGGTCCTCGAGCTCCGCCTCGCCGAGCCAGAAGTAGTGGTCGAAGAGCCGCCCGCAGGTCGCGATGATCGCCTCGAAGACCGGACCGGAGGGCGACATCTCGTCGACCATCCGCGCCACCGAGAGCGCGTCGGCGATGCCGCGTACCAGGTCCGCGTTGCCGATCCGCTCGAGCGGTCCGGCGCCGGTCGGCTGCGCGGCCGCGAACGTGTCCGAGACGTACGGCGTCTGCCAGATCTGCATCGGATGCACCCGGCTCGGCTCGTCGCCGTCGTGCCGGAAGGCGATCAGCGTGCCGTCGTCGAACAGCGACCAGCCGTGGCAGGTGATCGGGGTGGCGACCTCCTTACGGATCACGTTGTAGGGCAGCAGGAGATAGCGCCCCGACTCACGCGCGTGGAAGACGTAGAGCACGTCCTCGCCGTTGACCGAACGGATCACCCGCTCGAACTCGAGGTCGGCGGTCTCCGCGTCGAAGGTCCGGCTCACGCCCGTGGCCAGGTAGTACCCGCCCGGAAAGATGATCCCCTGATCCTCCGGCAGTCGCTGGCAGGCCTGCCCGATCCCGTCGAGCCGGCGCACGTCCCGGGTGCGGGTGTTGAAGACCAGATGGCGCGGCCGGGTCTCCTTGTAGGGCAGGACCCGGATCAAGATCAAAGGCCCGATTCGCGCGTACGCGATCTCGGCATCGGCCAGACTTTGGAGCGGTTCGTCCACGGGCTCCGTGTAGACGCCCTCGCCGTCCTCGGTGTTGTTCTCGACCTTGATGGTGAGGTCGCCGCCGACCGTCTCGACGAAGACCGTGTCCTC
This sequence comes from Paractinoplanes globisporus DSM 43857, assembly GCF_000379645.1. Classification (GTDB taxonomy): domain Bacteria; phylum Actinomycetota; class Actinomycetes; order Mycobacteriales; family Micromonosporaceae; genus Actinoplanes; species Actinoplanes globisporus. Next base: position 19,015 of record NZ_KB903297.1, on the reverse strand, counting down.
GATCGAGACGTGCGGGTGGCGTCCCAGCACGTGCTGGTCGCGGGTGGTCGGAGTCCACGCGAAGTCGTGCGCCGACGGGAAGACGTGGTCGCGCTCGCCCCGGTTGTCCAGGTAGGACACCGTGCCGTCGGTCGCCACCCGCCAGCGCAGCACCTTCAGGTCGTCGCCGCGCGCGCCGGTCTGGAAGACGGCGAGCAGCAGCCCCTCCAGCCGGCGCAACTGCAGCAGCCTGGTGTCCCGGTAGTAGCGGTACAGCTCGGCGAAGTCCCGCTGGAACCCGGGGTCGTCGATCAGGCCCGGCTTCGCCGAGCCGCCGAGCTTGCCGTCCACGAAGTCGTGGACAGCGAAGACGTCCCCGACCGAGGTCTCGGCCTTGAGCCCGATGAAGACGTTGTAGCCGAACAGCATCGCCCCGCCCACGTGCGCGATGTCCCGCGGCACGCAGTTGTTCTCGGTGCGGATGCGCTCGGTGCCGATGAGGGTCATCGGCCGGCCGCCGAACGTCCGCACCCTCTTGTCGTTCAGCGCCTCGGCCCGCGCCGCCAACTCCTTGGCCTGCGCGCCCAGCCGGGCGCGCAGGACCTCGTAGGTGCCGGCATCGAGGTTCGGCTCGGTCACCTCGGCCACTACTGAGCCGTCTGCTTGGCAAGCAGGGCCGCGACGCTGACGTTGGCGACATCCTCCGTGCTCATCCCGGCCAGCGCCTTGCTGAGGTCGCCGACGAGGTCACCCTCGCCGTTGAGGTAGCGCGAGCCGAGGGCCTGGGCCACGGTCGAGTGCTCGACGAAGCCGTCCACGCTCTTGCCCAGCGTGATCGAGCCGATCAGCTTGTCGAAGAAGACCGACTCGCCGCCGACGATGTCGATGTCCGCCTTCTCGAGGCCGGCCGCGATGACCATGGCCTGCGCCTCGGCGATCTCCTTGTGCACGCTGATGCCGGCGAGCCGGATCTCCTTCTCCGCCTCCAGCCGCAGGCGGTACTCCTCGTGCTCGCGGGTCGCGTCGTCGAGCGCGGCCATCGCGCCCGCCTTGTCCTGCAGGCCCGCGGCCTCGGCGACGAGCTTCGCCTTGATCGCGTCGGCCGCGATCATCGCCTTCTCGCGGGCGACCACGTTCTCCGCCTTGCCCGTCTTCTCGACCACCTCGGCGTTGCGCTCTCGCACCTGCACGTCGGCGAGGCCGGCCGCGGCCGACTCGGCCTGCAGACCCTCGGCCAGCCGGATCTTGGCGCGGGCGTCGAGCTCGGCGGCCTGCTGCCGTGCCTCGGCCAGCAGCAGCGACTCGCGGGCCTTGAACTTCGCCGCGGCCTCCGCCGCCTCGGCCGCCTTGATGTCCTTGACCAGCGCCTCCTGCGCCTCGGCCTCGGCCTGGATGATCACGGCCTGGCGGGTGCGCTCGGCCTCCTCGACGACCCGGAGGCGCTTGATGTTCTCCTCCTGCTCCGCGACCGTCTTCTCCACCGCGATCCGTTCCCGGATGACCTCGGCGATCAGGCGCTTCTCGCCCTCGACCTCCTTGTCCTTGGAGATCGTGGTCAGCTCGGTCTCCCGTTGCCGCGCGATGACCTCGAGCATGCGGTCCTTCTCGATGCGCTCGGTCTCGATCGCGATGACCCGCTCGCGGTTCTTCTCGGCCACGGCGATCTCGCGGGCCTTGTTCTCCTGCTGGATGCCGAGCTGCTGGTCGGTCTTGAGCGCGGCGCCCTCGGCGCGCAGCCGCTCCTCGGCCTGGGCGAGCGCGATCTCGGCCTCCTCGCGGGCGCGGATCGTCTCGATCTCGCGGCGCTGCCGGATCTCGGCGTCCGCCTGCCGGCGCTGCAGCTCGAGGATGGCCTCCTTGGCCTCCACGTTCTGCCGGGTGATCTCCTTCTCCTCGTTGCGCCGGAAGTCGTTGGTCTTGACCGCCTCGATCGCGGTGAGCTCGGTGATCTTCCGGATGCCCTGGGCGTCCAGGATGTTCTTGTTGTCCAGCGCCATCAGCGGCGTCTGCTCGAGGAAGTCGATGGCCGCGTCCTCGAGGCTGTATCCATTGAGGTCGGTGCCGATGACCTCGATGATCTGGTCGCGGAAGTCGTGCCGCTTCGTGTAGAGGTCGACGAAGTCGAGCTGCTTGCCGACCGTCTTGAGCGCCTCGGAGAACTTCGCGCTGAACAGCTCCTGCAGCGTGGTCTCGTTGCTGGCGCGGGCGGTGCCGATCGCCTGGGCCACCTTGATGACGTCCTCGGTCGTCTTGTTGACCCGGACGAAGAACGTGATCCGGATGTCGGCCCGGATGTTGTCGCGGCAGATCAGCCCCTCGCGGCCGGTCCGCGCGATCTCGATGGTCTTCACCGAGATGTCCATGAGCTCGGCCTTGTGCAGGACGGGCAGAACGATGGCCCCGGTGAAGGTGACGTCCACCCGCCTCACCTTGGAGATGATCAGCGCCTTGCCCTGCTCGACCTTGCGGAAGAGGCGGCTCACGAACAGCAGCGCGCCCAGAACGATGAGGACGACGACGGCGATCAGGATGCCAAGACCGGTGGAAATTACGTCCATCAATGATCCTTCGTGGCGATGTCGGCGGGAACCACCCAGAAGAACTCGCCTTCCGGGTCGAAGTCGTAGAGCACGGCGACCGTGCCCGCGTGCAGATCGTCGTCGCCGGCCTGGCGAACCTGCACGATGGCGGAGGAGCCGTCCTCGGCGCGTACCTCGGCCTGGCCGAAGGTGCGACTCACGCGCCCGGTACGGATGACACAGGTGCGGCCGACAAAGTCGGCGCGGGACTCGGGCGCCGGCGGCCGGAACCGTCCGATGAGGACGACGGCGAGCCGGGTGATCAGCCAGGCCACCGCCAGTGCGGCGATCAGCGCGATCCAGCCGGGGAGGAACTCGGCGCCGGCGAGGCTGCCGAACCAGGCGAAGACCACGAGCAAGGACAGCGGGACAGAGACCGGAACGCCGCCGAGTCCGGCGAAGCCGAGCAGGTCACCGCTGCCGTCGGCATCGGGGTCGGCGCCCCCGGCGACCACCACGGCCCAGAACGCGACCACGATGATCAAAAGCGGGGTGAAAAGAACGGCGGGAAAGCTCAGCGCAGCATCGATGAACCCGTCCATCGCCCTGATGACGCCCCCGTCCCCGTCCATAGCCGAACGTCATGGTGACAGGCGGGTGCAACGCGCGCTAGCACTTCTTTGCGGGGCTACGCAGGGGTTTCGCGGAAGTCTCGCCGGACGCGTCGAATTCGGCTCAATGAGCGGTTTCGCCGGGTTCGTACCGCTAGCGTCGATTCCGATGACAGAGACGACAACAGAGGTACGTCACCCGGTCGCGACGCGCGCGGCCGGGCCGTCCCTCTCCTTCCGTCCCGACATCGAGGGGCTGCGCGCCGTCGCGGTCGCCGCCGTCGTCCTCTTCCACGCCGGGGTGCCCGGCATCGGGGGCGGCTATATCGGGGTCGACGTCTTCTTCGTCATCTCGGGTTTCCTCATCACCTCCCTGATGCTGCGCGAGGTGGCCACGACCGGCCGTCTCTCGCTTTTGCGTTTCTACGGCCGCCGCGCTCGGCGCATCCTGCCCGCGTCGAGCGTCGTGCTGGTCACCGTGATCCTGGCCGGGTACCACTGGCTCGGCTTCCTCCGCGGCGACGAGATCGCCTCGGACGGCCGGTGGGCCGCGCTGTTCGCTTCCAACTTCAACTTCGCCGCACAGGGCGTCGACTACCTGGAGTCGCAGGCCGCGCCGTCGCCGCTCCAGCACTTCTGGTCGCTCGCGGTCGAGGAGCAGTTCTATTTCGTGTGGCCCGCGCTGCTGGTCCTGCTGATCTGGCTGGGCCTGCGGCACGCCACCCCGGCCGTGCTCGCCGTGGCGGTCGCCGCGTCGCTGGCCTGCTCGGTGTGGCAGGAGGGCGCCACCTGGTCGTACTTCTCCCCGGCCACCCGCGCCTGGGAACTGGGGGCCGGCTGCCTGCTCGCGCTGGTCGCCGGACGCCTCGACCGGATCCCGGCCGGCCTGTCCACCGCGATGGCGGGTGCGGGCCTGGCCGGGATCGTCGTCGCGGCGCTGACCCTCGACGACGGCACGCCGTTCCCCGGCTCGGCCGCCGCGCTGCCGGTGCTGTCCACCGTGCTGGTGCTGGCCGGCCGGGGCGACGCGATCCTCGGGCTCGCGCCGCTGCGCTGGCTCGGCCGGATCTCGTACTCCCTCTATCTCTGGCACTGGCCGGTCCTGATGATCGCCTCGCAGGCCTTCGGCCAGCTCAGCGGCCTCGGCCGGGCGGTTCTGGTGCTGCTCAGCGTCGGGCTCGCCATCATCACGTACGCGTTGGTGGAGAACCCGATCCGCCGCAGTGGCCGCCTCCGGCGGTCGCACCTGCTCACGGCGGCCCTAGCGGTGTTGCTGAGCCTCGCGCCGGTCGCCGTGGCCCAGTGGAAGACCACCACCTCGCCCGCCGGCTCGGGTGACGGTGCCGAGTATCAACCGCGGTTAGGAGCGCCGGTCCCGCATGTGCAGCATTGATTCCCGTACGCGTCGACTGCCGGTCCTCGTGCTCGTTCTGGCGCTGCTCACCGCCTGTTCCGAGGGCAACGCGGCGCCGCGCCCGGCCGATCGGCCCGCGCCCCGGGTCGCCCTGGCCGGCGTGCTGGCCGCGGTTCGCAAGGCCCCCACCATCCACACGGTGCCCGCTGACCTGACCCCGTCGCTCGCGACCGCGGGCGACGACCTGGGCTTCGACAACACGAAGTGCGAGGTCGCGCCGGCCGCCGACCGGATCGCGCAGCCGTGCGTCTTCGGTGACCCGGCGAGCGCGGTGCGGGTGGTCCTCTACGGCGACTCGCACGCCGGGATGTGGCTGCCCGCGATGAAGGAGATCGCCGAGCGCCGGCACTGGCGACTCGACTTCTACGGCAAGCCGGCCTGCCCGACGCCCGCGCTGAGCTACTGGAACCAGCAGGAGTCGCGGCCGTTCCCCGAGTGCGACCGGTTCCGCGACTTCGTCCTCGGGCAGGTGCGGCTGACGCGCCCCGAGCTCGTGGTGGTCACCAACGAGAGCTTCTCGCAGAAGCTGGGCCGCGGCGTGCTGATCACACCCGGACAGTGGCGGGACGGGCTGATCAAGACGCTGGGCACGCTGTCCCGATCGGCGACGCGGGTGGTCGTGCTGGGGGACACCCCGGTGCTGGACCAGAGCGCGCCCGACTGCCTGGCCGCGCACGGCTCCAACGTGCCGTCCTGCTTCACGACCCGGGCCAAGGCCACCGCCCGGGTCTGGAATGCCGCCGACCAGGCCGCCGCGCGGGCCACCGGGGCCGGGTACATCTCGGTGCTGCCCTGGCTGTGCACGACGACCTGCACGCCGGTGGTCGGAAACGTCATGGTCTACCGGAACCGGTACCACCTCACCGGGACGTACTCGCGGATGCTCAACGGCGTCCTCGAGGACGCGCTCGACTCGCTCAGCGCCGTCTGATCGCGTCCCGGACCGCGGCCACGTCGCGGCGGCCGCTGGCCAGTGCCTCCTCGGGGAAGGGCTTGCGCAACTGACCTTTTCCGGTCAGTGTGGCCGCGCCGGTGACGGCGAGGAGGAGCGCCGCGGTCACCAGCGCGGCGAGCCAGGCCGGCCCGACCAGCGCCACCAGCGCCCCGACCGTCACGGTGAGCGCGCCGAGGCCGTAGAAGGCGATCACGCCGGCCGCGCCCCACCTGGCCGTCTTCACGACGTCGACCCGGACGGCGGCCAATTCCTCGCGGACCAGGGCCGTGGCCTGGTCGGTGAGCTGCTGCACCAACTGCGTAGCCATGCCGCCGAAGTACCCATCGGCGGCTGATTTATCCCGCTATTGACCGATCTCGCTGACCTCGGCGAACGGTTTGTCGTTGAACCAGGTCGCGTGAATGATGAAGCTGTGGTTCGTCTCGTTGAAGTAGACGGCCAGGTTGTCCGGGGAGTCCTGGACCTTCTGCACCGCGAACCCCTCGGCCGGGGTCGCCGTGACCAGCGTGACGACCGCGTCGGAGGTCATCTTGATGACCGCCTGCCCGCCCTCGACCTGGAACGTCCGCACGTAGGTGCGCAGCCCGTCCTCGGCGGTGGTGACCGTCCAGCCGTCCTCGGTCGTGGTCGGCGGCGTGGTGGTCTTCGTGGCCGGTCGGGTCGTGGTGGCCTTCGAGGTCGGCGCCGTCGTGCGCGGCCGCCGGCTGGTCGGTGAGGTCGCCGGTCTCTGCGTCCCGGGCGCGGTGGTCACGCTCGGCAGCGGCACCGGGAAGCTGGTCGCCGCGGCCGGCAGCTGGGCGAGCGCGCTGTCCCGCGGTTCGCTCGCGCGCAGCACCGGCAGGATGGCCACGCTGGCCAGCACGATGCTGGTCGCGGTAGCGGCCGCCCAGCCCGCGATCGGAGTCCACCGGGAAGATCCCACGCGGCCATGCTCTCAGATACACCTATGGTGTACGCCATGGCGTTGATCCTGCTGGTCGAGGACGACCGCATCATCACGGCCGCGCTGTCCCGGGCGTTGACCGACGCCGGGCACGTCGTGCGGCCGGTCGGCCGGGCCGCGGAGGCGCTGAAGATAGTCACCGAGGAGCGGCCCGACCTGGTCATCCTCGATCTCGGCCTGCCCGACATCGACGGCACCGACGCGCTGCGGATGATGCGCTCGGTCTCCGACGTGCCGGTCATCGTGGCCACCGCGCGGCGCTCCGAGGCCGACATCATCAGCCTGCTCAGCGCCGGCGCCGACGACTACGTGACCAAGCCGTTCTCGGGCGGGCACATCCTCGCCCGGATCGCCGCCGTGCTGCGCCGGGCCCGCACCGCGCCCGAGCCGATCCAGCAGCAGATCGTCGTGGGCGACCTGGTCATCCACCCGCGGCAGCGCCGGGCCGAGCTGAGCGGGCAGCCGCTGCAGCTGACCCGGCGCGAGTTCGACGTGCTGGCCTACCTGGCCGAGCGGGTCGGGCAGGTGATCAGCCGGCGGGAGCTGATGAACGAGGTGTGGAACCAGGCCCGGATCGGCGAGGAGCAGACCATCGACGTACACATCTCGTGGTTGCGGCGCAAGCTCGGCGAGACGGCGGCGGCGCCCCGGTTCCTGCACACCGTGCGCGGTGTCGGCGTGATGATGGTCGATCCCCGATGAGATGGGCCCTGAATCGTCTCGCGCTGGCCATCACCTCGATGGTCGCGCTCGCTTTCCTCGTGCCGCTGGCGGTGGCCACCCGGCAGATCGCGCACGACCGGGCGATCAGCGACGCGCGCCAGCAGGCCACGTCCCTGGTCACCGTGCTCGGGGTCGACGCCGATCCGACGCTGCTGACCAACGCCGTGGCCAGCACTACTGCCGGCAGCGCGGGGCGGCTCGCCGTACACCTGCCGGAAGTTGCCCCGATCGGCAGCTCGCACACCGATGCCGCGCAGATCTCCATCGCCGCCCAGGACCGCCGGTCGGTGCTGGCGCCGGCGCCCGACGGGGTGGCCTACCTGCAGCCAACGGTCCTGACCGACGGCCGGACGGTGGTGGTCGAGGTCTACGTGCCCGACGCCGAGATGCGCCGCGGCGTGTGGCCGGCCTGGTTCGTGCTCGGCGGGCTCGCGATCGTGCTGGTCGCGGGCTCGACGCTGCTCGCCGACCGGCTCGGCAGCCAGCTCGTGCGGGCCACCCGGCAGCTGGCCAACTCCACCCGCCGGCTCGGCTCCGGCGACCTGGCCACCCGGGTCGAGCCGATCGGGCCGCGCGAGCTGCGCGACGCCGCGAACGCCTTCAACACCATGGCCGACGACCTGCGCAGCCTCCTCGACAAGGAGCGCGAGCTGGCCGCGGATCTTTCCCACCGATTGCGTACGCCGCTGACCGCGCTGCGCCTCGACGCGGAGGCGATGCCGCCCGGGCCGGTGGCCGACCGCATGCGGCAGGCCTGCGACCTGCTCGACGAGGAACTCGAGGCGATCATCACCGGGGCAAGGCTGGGCGTCGAGGCGCGCGGCCAGGAGCGGACCGACCTGGTCGAGGTGCTGGCCGACCGGCTCGCCTTCTGGTCGGTGCTGGCCGAGGACCAGGAACGGCCGTGGGAGGTCGTCGGCGGCGACGTGCCGGTGATGCTGCCGGTCCCGCGCAGCGAGCTGATCCTGGTCGTCGACGCGATGCTCGGCAACGTCTTCTCGCACACGCCCGAACGCACCGCGTTCCGGGTGTCGATCTCGCCGGACGGTCTGCTGGTCGACGACGCCGGCCCCGGCATCGCCGACCCGTCGCGGGCCGTGCAGCGCGGGGTCAGCGGCGCCGGCTCGACCGGCCTGGGCTTGGACATCGTGCGTCGCGCGGCTTCGTCATCGGCCGGCGAACTCGTGATCTCACGCAGCCCGCTCGGCGGCGCCCGCGTGGGCATCCTGTTCACTTCGCCTGCCGCGCAGCCCCTGGAGCCGTCCCCGCGCCGCCGCCGCGCGGTTTCATGATCCTTTCTGGGTTCGTTAAGGCTCCTTTATGACGGCCCTCCCTAGCGTCTCCGCCGTACATGGCCACGACGTCAGGGGAGAGCCGACATGCGCAGGAAGATCGCCTATCCGCTGGTAGCGCTGAGCGTGACGGCCGGATCGAGCCTCGCGGTCGCCTCGCCGGCGCTGGCACACGGATACGTTTCCACGCCGCCGAGCCGGCAGGCGCTGTGCGCCTCGGGCGCGGTCGCCGACTGCGGGCCGATTCAGTTCGAGCCGCAGAGCGTGGAGGGGAAGAAGGGCCTGCGATCGTGCGACGGCGGAGTGGCGCAGTGGTCGGTGCTCTCGGACGAGTCCCGGAACTGGCCGGCCAAGTCCGTCGGCAACTCCGTGACCTTCACCTGGGTCTTGACCGCGCGACACGTCACCGCGGACTGGGAGTACTTCATCGAGGGCACGAAGGTCGCCACGTTCGACGGTGGGAACGCGCAGCCGGACGCCGTCGTCTCGCAGACCGTCGATCTCAGCAGGTTTCCGGGGCGGCACACGGTGCTGGCCGTCTGGAACATCGGGGACACGGCGAACGCCTTCTACAACTGCGTGGACCTGAACATCGGCGGCGGGTCGCCCAGTACGGCCCCGACAGCAAGCGCCCCGACGTCTCCACCTACCACGGCACCCAGCTACCCGCCCACCGCGTCGTCCTCCTCGTGGGCTCCGGGCGTCTCGTACAAAATCGATAACGTCGTGACTTATCAGGGTAAGAAGTATCAGTGCCGTCAGTCGCACACGTCGATCAACAGCTGGGAGCCGTCGATCTATACGCTCGCCCTCTGGCTGCCGCTGTGAAGCGCCTGCTGCTCGTTCTCCTGTTCCTTCCGTCCTTGGCAGCCTGCGGCAGCGCCGCCCCTTCTCCTGCCGCCACCCTGTCCGCGCAGGACGTCGCCGAGATCCAGGCCGGCGACAAGTTCAACGACACCGACGTGATGTTCCTGCAGATGCTGGTCTACCACCAGAAGCAGGGCCTGGAGATGACGGCGACCGCGGCCTCCCGGGCGCAGAGTCCCGATCTCAAGGTGCTCGCCCAGGCCGTGCAGGCCACCGAGAAGGACGAGCTGTCGATGATGAAGTCGTGGCTCACCCAATGGAAGAGGCCCGTCGACGTCGACACCACCAAGAGCCTGCACGCCGACCATGGCGGCCTCCCCGCCACCGGCCCCGCCGAGATCAAGGCACTGAAGACGGTTTCGGCCGCCGCCTTCGACACGGCGTTTCTCAACCTCTTCCTGGCCCACCAGCACAACGCCATCGAGATGGCCCACCTGGAAACCACGAACGGGGCGAATGAGGCGGTCAAGGCCTACGCGGCCCGGGTGCGCGAGTCGCGCCAGGGCGAGGTGCAGCAGATGCTGCGCTTGATGAACGGCTGAGCCCTTTCGCTTACCCCGGCTGAGGCGGCCCCCGGACTCCCCCGGGGACCGCCTTTGGCCGCGTCGAGGGTTGTCAACGGCATAGGCTAGCCTGCGCAAATCACCCTATTTCCGGGTATCGGGGGTCTCGCCGTGCACGCTTTCCGACGTACACAAGCCGTGGTTGTGTCTTTGATCTTTGCTCTGTCACCAGCCGTCGCGGCCCATGCCGGAGTCCCCGCGGCTTGGGACCATCCCGGCTACGACGCCGAGGACAGCTACTACAACCCGCACGAGACGGTCATCAACCTCAGCACGATCACGTCCCTGACCCGCCGCTGGTCAGTGCCGCTGCGCAAGCACGAGGGCGGTGCCTGCGCCGGCTACTCGGCACCACTCGTGGCAGGTGGACGCGTGATCGCCACCGACCAGTACGGCATCTCCGCCTATGACGCCGCGACCGGCGCCCCGGCCTGGCACTTCAACTGGCAAGACCCGGTGGGAACGGAAACCCCCGCGATGGCCGTCGACGGCAACACCTTGATTGCCGCCACCTCCGACTGCTACTCCCAGAGCGATCCGGACGGCACCGTGGTCGCCCTCGACCTACGAACCGGCCGACTCCGCTGGCAGGCCGACAGCGACATCCCCGTCTACTCCCTGGCCGTAGACAAGGGCATGGCCGTCATCTGGGGCGAATCCCCGTCGGACTCGCTAACGACCATCGCGTACCGCGCAGCCGACGGCCGGATCGCTTGGCGCAAGCCCGGCTACCAGGCCTCAAACGTCTCCGCCAACGGCCGCCTCCTGCTGACCGACACCCACAACACGTCCGCGGTCGACATCGTCACCGGCGCTCCCTTGTGGACGGCAAAGGCGTTTTGGCAGGCCAAGGCCGCAACGCCGGCCAGCGACCGCTTCCTGGTAGCCAACGGCAATTCCCTGTCTGCGGTCAGCGCCGCCACCGGAGCCCTGCTGTGGACGGCCCGAGGCGCCCAAAACGACCTGCTGGCCACCGACGGCCGCCGGGTGTTCCGCGCCTACGGCAACGCGATCGACGCCCTGAGCGCAGCGACCGGTCGCCTCTTGTGGTCGCGCTTACTGCCAAAGCCTTTCGCTCAGCCGGTGCGCGCAGGCGGTCTCCTCTACCTGGGCGGCCCCATCCTCGACCCGGCGACGGGAGCCCTTTTCGCCCCCGCCTACCCCGGCCACGAGATCATCACGGGCGGCATGCTGTTCACGGTCGACGACGGCAGGCTTGCTGCCTACGCACCGTAGGATCACGACGCCGGCGTCGTGACCGTGGCGTCTTGGTCCGTTCGTCGAGACCGCTACCGTCAGTCGGCCGGGTTCGGCCGACGATTGGTCAAGCGCTTTCAGCAGTTTTCTTCCGCGTTCTTATGTCGCGTCGACCGGCCGTACTGCAAACATGGGCCGCATGACGGACGAGGACCTGGATGACCAGTACGAGGCATTTCAGTCGATCCTGGATCGCAACACGCCGGAAAAGGCTGTCCAGATGCTTCGATTGCTCCGGGTCCCGGACGACATCATCGGGGTGATCCTGGAGCGCCACGAGCGGGAAGTCATCAAGATCCGCGAAATGCGGGAGCCCAAGGTCGTGTACACGGCGGGTCGGCTCACGTGGTACACCGGACCGCGAACGGGAGACCGCTATTGGCCGGCGTTGAAGAGGAATCTGGCGGGCGGTGTTCGTCCTTGGTCGCAGGGTGCGATCGACTCGCTTGAGGACGAGTCAACGAAGGTTGTCGGACTCCTGGACAATCCACGGGCCGATGATTTCCGCAGCATGGGCCTGGTTCTCGGATACGTTCAGTCGGGCAAGACGGCCAACTTCACGGCCGTGATGGCCAAAGCCGCCGATCGTGGATATCGCCTGTTCATCGTGCTTTCGGGGATCCACAACGGTTTGCGCCGACAGACGCAGGCCCGGCTCGCGCGTGAACTCGTCCAGCTCAACCCCGGCCAGTGGCACGAGGTCACGACCGTCGACTCGGACTTCGATCGCAAAGGCAACGCCGCCTCCTACTTCGCCTCCCAGAACCAACAGTCGCTGCTGGTCGTCAAGAAGAACGCGAAGGTCTTGGAGAAGCTGAACAGGTGGCTGGCATCCGCGAAGGAGTATCTTCGCGACTGTCCGACGCTGGTCATCGACGACGAGGCCGACCAGGCCACGGTCGGCGGCAAAGTGATCAATCCTTTGCTGGGAAAGCTGCTCAAGTCCTTTACCAAGGTCGACTATGTGGGGTATACGGCGACGCCCTTCGCGAACCTCCTCATCGATCCAGCCGAGGAAGAAGACTTCTATCCCCGGGACTTCGTCGTGAGCCTGGAAGCTCCTAAGGGATACCAAGGACCGGAGTTGCTCTTCGGGCGTGACCCGTTGGACGGCGAGGATCTCAACGATGTGCCGGCGGGCGAGGACATGATCCGCGAGATCCCGGACGAGGACGTCGAACTCGTTCGTCCGATCAACAGGGCCGCTGCCGCGGGCTTCATGCCGGAGATGACCGACTCACTTCGCCGCGCGGTTCTTTACTTCTGGCTTGCCACGGCAGCGCGTCGCGAGCGAGGCACCGGCGTGCCGCATTCGACGATGCTTGTTCACACCACGCTGCAGACGGGTATTCACGAGGACTTCCGTTTCCCGCTCGATGACCTGCGCCAGGAGGTGATCGCCGGGCTGCAGGATGACGACTTCGAACTCTACGACGAGATCGAGAAGCAATGGGCGGACGAGACGAATCGCGTTGACGCCGCTGACTTCGGCGAGGCTCCCGTTCCCTTCGACGCCGTTCTGCGGCATCTCCCGGACGTTGTGTCGGAGAGCAGGGTCGTCGTGGACAACTACCGCAGTCGCGACCGCCTCGACTACGAGTCCGGCTCGGTGGTCGCCATTGCCGTGGGTGGCAACACGCTCAGTCGAGGCCTGACGCTCGAGGGCCTGGTCACGAGCTACTTCGTCCGGGCTTCCTCCGCATACGACACGCTGCTGCAAATGGGCCGCTGGTTCGGCCACCGATCCGGCTACGCGGATCTTCCGCGGATCTGGATGACGGACGAGTTGGCGGGCTGGTTCCGTCATCTGGCGGTGGTGGAGGCGGAGATCCGCAAGGACATCGACCGTTACCTGACCGAGGACAAGAATCCGTTGACGTTCGCGGTCAGGATCCGTACCCATCCGAAAATGCTCGTCACGGCGCCCGCCCGGATGAAGGCAGCGGTGACCGCGCACGCCGCCTACGGCGGCGATCTCGTGGAGAGTCGTTACTTCCCGACCGACGGCGGCGCGGAGGAGTGGCTTCAGCGCAACTCGGATGCGGCTGTCCGGTTGATCCAGGCGGCACAGCAACACGGCCGAGCCGAACCCTTGCCCGGGTCGGACCAGCGGTGGCTATGGCGGGATGTCTCCTACCGGGACGTCGTCAATTTCGTCGACGAATATCAATTCCATGAGCGAACCGAGGAAGCACGTTCCCATCTGCTGAGGCGGTACATCGAGAAGCGGGTGGACAACAACGCGCTGGTTGCCTGGGACGTGGCCGTGATCGGCAACTCCAGGCAAGACGCGACGACGTGGAAACTGCCGGACGGAACATCGGTAGGACTGAACCGGCGCAGCAGGATCAACGGTTCCGAAGATCCGTTGGCTGACATCAAGACGCTGTCCGGGCCACGGGACGCGACGGTGAACCTGCGGGTGCCGGACGGGACGGACGTGGCCAAGCGCTCGGAGGTGGACAAGCTTCGGGCGAAACAGCGACCCGACCACGGTCTGCTCCTGCTCTACCCGATCGACCCGGTGTCCACGAGCACGCGCAAGAACAGATCGCCGTTGAACGCACCATGCGAGGTTGTGATGGGCGCGGCGTTCGTCTTCCCCAAACCGACGAAGGCAGACAGCCAGGTTGAGCAGGACTACATCTCGGCGGACCTCTCGAGGGTTTCCAGTACCTACTGGGAGGAGGAGAACCCGGAGGTTCTCCAGCAGGACCTTGAGGACGAGAGCGTATGACCGACCTTAGAACGGTGGTGGTCGACCACTGGGCCGTCCTCGATGCGCAACCCCCAGGATCGGCGTGGTTGACGTCCGCATTGCCGGTGACGGTGGACGGATCTCCCGTGCTTTGCGCCATGGGCCCTGACAACAAGCGCCATCTGCTGGTGCCGGCGAACGGGCGGGAAGTCGTGAGAGCCGATACGAGAGCCGCAGCAGTGCATTTGCTGCCTCTCGTTCTCGAGGACGACTCGGGAGCGAACGGCTACGCGAACCTGGTGCTGCTTCGGGACGATCTCACCAACATCTTCACCGGGCTCTGCGCCGATGTCATTGGGGCGCTTGCTGCCCGGCGGGCTGCGCCGCTCGTAGTCGTCGAGCAGGTCCTGGACGGATGGCACGAGTTGTTCCGAAGCGGCGCCCAGTTGGGTATCGATCGGCTGGCGGGTCTCTTCGGCGAGCTGCTTTTCCTCGACGCTCTGGTCACTGTTGACCCGAGCCTGGCCGATGCTTGGCAGGGACCGCTTCGATCGCCGCACGACTTCGTGGCAAATGGATGGGCAGCCGAAGTCAAAGCCACGGCGTCGGCTGAGGGGAGATCGGTGCGGATCCACGGCCTGGATCAGCTCGCGGCGCCGCCGGGTGGTGGCCTGATGCTGCGCTGGATGCGCCTCGATACCTCCGATGGGTCAGGCACCTCGATCGCTGACCTCGTCGACAAGATCACCGATCGGGTCGGTCGACCACGCGAGTTCTGGCAGCTTCTCGCCCGGTCTGGGTACCTTGTCGCGGACCGGGACAAATATAGCGGCATACGTTTCACGTTGGTCGAAGAGGCGAGTTACCGAGTTACCGAAGACTTCCCGCGGGTGATCCCGACTTCCTTCGTCACCGGTGTGCCGGCGGGACTGTCCGACCTTCGCTATACCCTCGATCTTGATCTTGCTCCAGCCCCCATGCAGAAGGACGAGATCGCCGAATTCATGAACTCCATGGTCAGGAAATGACGCCGCCACGCTGGTACTCGCAACCCTTTCCGCCCGCCGGCTCGATCAGTGCCGAGGGAATCAAGCGCACGCTGGGCAAACCGCCTATCCCTTGGCCGGCCATCCTGGTACGCGAGTCGGCCCAGAACAGCTGGGACGCGAGACTCGGTGATCGGCCGGTCGAGTTCACGTTGAACCTCACCGTCGTCCCACCGCAGAACGCCAACGCCTGGCGGAGCATGTTGCTGGAGGGCGCGCCGCACAGCGAACAGTTCCCGCTCAGACAGATCCTTCGTGGCCGCGAGTGGCAGTCGACGATGGTTCGTACGCTCACCATCAGCGATCGCGGTACGAAGGGTCTCGGCGGCCCGACTCGCGCAGATACCGCGCGAGGCGATAAGGCGCGCGACTGGGTGTCGTTCGTGCTCAATGTGGGTGACCCGCCGGATACCAAGCGAGGCGGGGGCACGTACGGGTACGGCAAAGGAATTCTCTATCAGATGTCCCGCGCCGGCACGATCATCGTGCACACCAGGACCGCCACTCCCAACGGTCCGGAGACCCGAGTCATCGGCATCTGCCTCGGTGAGTCCATGGAGCTGACGGATGCCGACGGCGTCACCAAGCCGTACACCGGACGTCACTGGTGGGGCGACGTCGAGTCGGAGCATGTCGAGCCGCTGACCGGTGACCGGGCGTCGGCCGCAGCCGACGCCCTCGGTCTGCGTTCGTTCGCACCCGACGAAACCGGGACGGATGTCGTCGTCGTGGAGCCGGATTTCGGTGACGAGACCGACGAGGACATCGCGCAGTACCTCGCCGACGCGATTGCGTGGAACCTTTGGCCGATCATGCTTGAACTGCGGGGCGATGAACGGTTCCTCCCGCGGGTCTGGCATCGAGGTCTCGCGGTTCCCGTCCCGGTGCCGGAGAAGACTCGTGGCCTGCGTACTTTCGTCGCGGCATACCGGCGGCTGGCGAGTAACGACGACGTACTGATCCTCAAGTGCGAACGTCCGAAGAAGCAGCTTGGTCGGATGGCGCTTGAACGGCAGCTCATCCCGCCGTACGAGCCCCCGGCGGCGGCCCAGGATCTGGGGATTACGACTGCGCCACACCACGTTTGCCTTCTGCGCGCGCCGGAGTTGGTCGTGAAGTACCACCCGGGACCCGAACCGATCAGCGCCAACCTCGCGTACGCCGGCGTATTCCGCGCCTTCGATGACATGGACCGCACCTACGCGGCAGCCGAGCCGCCCACGCACGACGATTGGGTATTCGCCCAGTTGGAGGGCACCGAACGCACATTCGTCCGGACGACCTTCGTCCGGATCAAGGAGCGGCTCGCGGAGTTCGCAAGGCCGGCCGAGGTGAAGTCGGCGGCCACGTCCGCACCACTCGGAGCGGTCAGCAACTTCCTGGGATCGCTCGTGGCCGCCGCGACGGGATCCGGAGCCGCCTCGGGCGTGCTGCCGGTTCCGCTCGCTGTCGGGGATTCGATCCCGGTCATCGAGCAATCCGGCGTGCGGCCGGCCGACAAGGACGGCGCCAAAGAGCAGGAGGGGTCCGACGTGCCACCTCCCATGGCCGCGACGTCGAAGCGCAGTCGCGCCTCGATCCGGCTCGACGGTGACCCGTACTTCGAGGAGTCCGAGATAGGTCTGCTGCTCGTCCAGGACGCAGTCGCGGTGGGCAGCGGTCATCTGGTCGCTCGAGGCTCGGCGGGCATCACGGTCGCCGACGGAAGTCGCGAGCAGGACCCGCCCGAAGGTTCCGACGAGGCGCTGGTGATCGGGTGGCGGATCGGCGCCGAAGAGGTGGACGGCGACCTGATCAATCTCTCCAACGCCACGACCGGCCTGCGGCTGAGCCTGGTCGTCAGGCCCGTCCCGGACACCATCACCCAGGTTGATGTCGCAGTTCTCCGTCCTGAGGAGGTCGCGGGCGTTGGCCGGTAGAGGGACAAGAGCCTGGCCTTACCGTCGTATCACCGGTGGTCTGGTCAAGGCCTCGGCTTGGACGATCGACCCGCACTCCGACTCGGCGAGGGAGGCGCCCAACAGCTTGCCGGACTGGGACTACCAGGCAAATCTCCGGCTTCGTCGCAGGCTGTCGATCGACCTGGCGGCAAGCCGTGAGTCCGCCGGCTTGCCCGGCGATACCGCGATGGCGATCAGCGTTCGCTGGAATGCCGTCCCGTCACTGCTCCGCGGCTCGGCCGCCTGGGTGCCGCTGAAGGATGACGTCCAGGACTACGTGATCGACGTGGATATTTCCGGCGAGCGGCTGGGCGGTGTCGTTCGCTTGGAAACGTTGGTGGTGCTTGCGGGTGAGATCGAGGCGAGGCCGGCGGTCGCACATCTCATCGGCAGCAGTCTGTGGAGCGACGCGATCGAAATTCGGCTGCAGGGCGACGCCCCGCTCTTCCCGATCGCCCTCATCCCGTTCTCCTCGTCGAGTCTCCCGCATCGTGCAGCGTGGTTTCTGGAGCTGGGTCCGGATCTGAACGCGACCGCGTTAGGGGCCATCCAGCTTCTGGTCAATCAGGAACACCCGATGATCGTGGCGGCGGTCAAACGTGCCGGATCACCGAACGAGGTCGACCGTGCGGTGCTGTCCACGCTCAGGTCGGACGTCGTCAGAACGATGCTCGAGCGGGCACTCGGCGACGAAGCATTCGAGATGACCGAAACCTTCGAGAAGGACACGCTCGGCGCCGTCCTGCAAGGGCTGATGAGGACGTACATGTCGAACTACCTTGCAGACGATCTGCTGGAGATTCGACGGATCCGTGCGAGCGACCCGCCGCTGTTCGCAGCCATCACTCAGGCCGCCACCCAGCTCCTGGCGGACGAGCGATGAGCACGCTCTACCCACGTCTGCCCGCGAACGCCGCGAAAGAACGCTTCCGCGAGATCAAGGATAGTGACGCCTCGGCGCTTGCCAGTCTGTCCGACACCACTCACCTAGCTCAGTACTTTGCCCCGACCGGTGGTGTCCGAGCGACAGCTGAGCGGCTGTCCATTCTCCGGACACAGGTCGTGGAAATCGCAGCAAAGCGCGGCTTCCCGGGTGAGCCCATTCGGCGGGCGGTGCACGAATTCGACACCGAGCTCGCCCGCACGCTGCACACCAGCATGGATCTCGTACCGGCCGAGGGAGCAATCCGACCGATGTGGGCGTTTCTAGCCCTTGTCCTCCTGCCTGACGTCGCGACCTGGCGATTTCCCCAGCCGCCGGAGGACCGGTTTCTGGCCACGGACATCACCCGCCACGTCTTCGGTCGGCTCTGGTGGCGGGCCGAATTGCTCCGAGACGACGCCCGCCTCGACGACCCGTACCACTTGCTTTCCGTCTTCCCCGAGCGCAACTTCGACCAGATCCTGGCCCGTCGGCGCTCGATCGGCGGTTCGCCAGATTTGATCCGTGCGCTCGCCAAGGAGTGGCCGAAGGACTGGACGGGGCTCGACGAGACAGATGCGCTACGAGACGTCCTCAAACTTCTGATGCGTCGTGGGGCGTTCCAGGACCTGTTCGGCCTACCCGAGGTGTTGTTGCGCCCCGAGGTGGCACGGACGATCTCGGACGTCCGCCACGGTCGGACTCGAACGCGGCAGGGTGATGACACGGACAGACCCGTCGGGCGGCATGCGCGAATCTGACAACGTTCGTACGCGGGTAGCCTGACCGCCATGCCGGAGGCGCATCTCGCGATACCGAGCTCGGCGTCCGTGTCGGGGCGTATGAGCCGCCAACGCCGGCGCGATACGCAGCCCGAGGTGGCAATCCGGAAGCGTCTGCACGCCATGGGGCTGAGGTTTCGGGTCACTATGCCGATTCCGGGCATGCCGCGCCGAACGATGGACATCGCCTTCACCCGGGCCCGCGTCGCGGTATTCGTTGATGGCTGCTTTTGGCATGTTTGTCCGCAACATGCCACCAGCCCGGCGTCCAACTCCGACTGGTGGTTCCGCAAGCTGACAACCAACCAGGCACGAGACGTCGCGACCAACGCGCATCTGACCGCACTCGGTTGGCAGGTGGTGCGAGTCTGGGAGCACGAGGAGCCGGCGGAAGCCGCAGCTCGTATTGCCGCAGTGGTGCGTACTGGCGAAGGCTGATCGAGCTCAGAGCACTTCGGATCAACTAGGGTCTTTGGATTGCGCTGGAAGGTCGGGTGCAGTGAC
>NZ_KB903296.1 GCF_000379645.1 Paractinoplanes globisporus DSM 43857 | reverse complement strand
GCGGGCCAGCCGGGCGCGGGCCAGCCGGGCGCGGGCCAGCCGGGCGCGGGCCAGCCGGGCGCGGGCCAGCCGGGCGCGGGCCAGCCGGGCGCGGGGCTGCCGGGCGCGGGCTCGCCCGGCGAGAGCAGCTGAAAATGCGGTGGGCTTGGCGGGCGGGGGTTCCTACCATGGAGTTATGCACGGCAGCACGAGTCTGATGACCGCGACCGCACGAGCTTCCCGCTCGTCGGTTGCCGCTGCCTGATTTCTTTCTCATCCCGCGCGGGCGACCGGAAACGGCTCGCTGCTCGCGTCGGCGCCTTTCCGGTCGTTCCTGTCCTTGGAAAGGCCAATTGTCATGAATGTCGATCAGACCATTCGCACGTTCACCGAGTTCTACCGTTCTCGTGGCCATCGTTTGGTCCCCGGGAACTCGCTCATCCCGCCGCCCGGCGATCCGGTGTTGTTCACGACCTCGGGGATGCACCCGCTGACGCCGTATCTCGAGGGGCGTCCGCATCCGCTGGGCCGCCGTCTGGTGGACGTGCAGCGATGCCTGCGCACCACCGACCTGGACGAGGTCGGCGACGACACTCACCTGACCGTCTTCGAGATGCTCGGCTCCTGGTCGCTGGGCGACTACTCCGGTCAGCAGAGCCTGTCGTGGGGTTACGAGCTGATGCGCGACGGCTTCGGGATCAGCCCCTCGCACCTGCACGTCACCGTCTTCGAGGGCGACGACGAGTCCCTGCGGACCTGGGAACGGCTCGGGGTGCCGGTCGAGATCACCCGCGACGACAACTGGTGGTCGAACGGTCCGACCGGTCCCTGCGGGCCCGACTCCGAGATCTTCGTGTGGACCGGTGACGGGCCGCCCGTCGGCTCGCCGGGGACCGACGAGCGCTGGGTGGAGGTGTGGAACCACGTGATGATGCGCTATCGCCGGCTCGACGACGGAAGCCTGCAGCCGGTCATCCCCGAGCGGGTGGACACCGGGATGGGCCTCGAACGCCTGCTCACGATCGTGCAGAAACAGCCTTCGGTGTTCGGGATCGACGTGTTCGAGCCGTGGATGACCACGATCCCGTCGCTCTGGACGCTCGACGAACGATCCCAGCGGATCGTCGTCGACCATCTGCGGTCCACGATCGTGGTGGTCGGCGACGGTGTCCGGCCCTCCACCACGCAGCAGGGATACGTGCTGCGCCGGCTCATCCGCCGCGTCCTGACGAATCTGTGGCGCGGCGACCCCGGCCGGACGCTCGGCGACCTGCCGACCGATCCGATCCAGCACACGATCGACCACTTCCGGCTGCCGACGGACACCCGATCCGTACGCGAAATGATGCTCACCGAGGAGAACCGTTTCCGCGGCCTGTTGCGGCGGGGGCGCCCGGTCGTCTCCCGGCGGCGCTCGCGAGGCCCGCTGACCGAGGACGACTACCGCTACCTGCACGACACCCACGGCCTGCCCCGCGACCTGGTCACCGACCTGCTCGACGAACAGGCCGGCTGACGGGGCTGCGGCCCCAAGGCGACGCCGCCCCGGAGAACTGCCGCCCGGACGCCTCCGCGCCGGCCAAGCTTCCGAGCGCGGCCGACCCGCTGGGTACGGCCAAGCCGGTGCCGAGCCAGGGCGGCACCGTCACCGCCACGGTCACCTCGGTCCGCGACCCGCTGCCGATCGGCCGACCCGACCCGGGCTGCCGCCTCGTCGGCCTGGGCTTCCGCCTCCAGGCCGGCGGGTCGGCCGCCGGCGTCGACCTGTTCTCCCGCATGCGGGTCGTGGCCGAGTCCGGCGACGCCTACGAGCCCCACCCGGAAAGCGTGGAGGGCCGCGACGGCATCGAGTCCACCGACCTGATGCCCGGCGACGAGCGGCGCGGCACGGTCGTCTTCCAGGTCCCCGCGACGCAGCGCCTCCGGTACTTCTCGGTCGGCGGCAACGCGCTGACCACCGACCTCACCGCGCCCGGCCCGCCGGTCTCGCTCCCGCCCTACCGCCCGGGAGACTGGCCCCGGCTGGGCACCACGCAGCAGGCGCTGCGCCAGGCCGGCGAGCGCCTGGACGTCACACCCCAGCGGGTGATGGACCCGGCCCCGGCCTCCGGCGGCGTGGCGGCCGGCCGCCGGGCGTACTCGGTGCAGTTGAGCCTGCGAGTCGCCGGCACCCGTCCGTGGCCGCTGAACCCGGAACACATGGTGGTCTTCCTCGACAGCGAGGGCCGCCAGTGGTTCCCCGGCTTCGTCACCACCACGGCCGCACCCGGTTTCGAGAACCTGCGCACCGACCCCGGCCAGCGGCAGACGGCCTGGGTGACGGCCGAGATCCCGAAGGACGCCCGCATCGTCGCGATGTCCTTGAGCCCGTACGCGGGCATCGTCTATGCCTGGCGGCTCTGAACCCGCGGTGTCTTGTCGTGACCGGTCACGATGATGTTGTGACCGAGGTGGAACCCGTCGTCTGGTACTCGAACAGCGACGATCCGTACTGGACGTTGCGCAAGAGCGGCGGCCCGCTGGTGGCGTGCTGCGCGATTCCGACGATCCTGGTCCTGTGCGTCGGCGCGGGTGCCGGAAGAGCTTCCTTCTGGGCGCTCCTGGCCCCGGGCGCGCTGGTCCCGCTGGCCGTCGTCGCCGCCCTGTGGGAGTTCCTGCTCGACCGGCGCAAGGTGGTCGAGATGCGCCTGACCGGCGGCGAGCTGACCGTAGTCCGCGCGAACCGGTCCACCGCCACCTACCCGGTCCGCGACGTGCACCGCATCGAGGTCGTCCATCACCTGAGCGACGGCGTCCCCGCCGCGATCCGGATGCGCCTGGAGGTCCCCGGCCGGACAGAGGTCACCCGCCGCGGCCCCGCGACCCTCCCCGGCCGCTGGACCGAAGCGATCACCACGGCCGAGATCGACATCCGGACGCAGGACAAACACGAGAGCGACTGAGGGTCAGCCGACCGAAAGTCCACGCTGGCGAAATCAGATCGCTGGGTGAGGTCGGAGAATTTTACTCAGCGGCTACCGATACCGCGTGAGCCATTTTCCGAGATTGACGGCCGTCTCGCAAAAATCCTCTACCAGCGACTGGAGCCCGGATTCCGTGACGATGAGGACGATGGTGTGGCCGGTAGATGTTCCGACATTATTTCTCCACACCAGCGTCGCTCTGTCGGTGCGAGACAGTTTCGGCAGGCCAAGTCCGTCGAGTCTGCATTTGAACAGCGGTGCATCTATGAATACAACCGGCAACGCCACGACGGAGACTTTCGAGAGTGGAGGCGTGACATCTGTCCGGCTCGTCAGGGCAGCGCTCGCCTTTGCTGCCCCCATCACAGCCGCGTACGCTACGTCCTCGCGCTGTGATGAGGAAAAGGTTGCTCGTACCACGCCATAGCCAGGATTGTCCTCGATGGCGAACAGGGGCAGTCTTTGGATGGCCGGGGCCTGGGCGAGGAGATCCCACCACGGCTCCGTAGCCGATGATCGATATCGCTGAGAGACCGAAGCCACTGGGTGCAATGGGTTCCGGTCGCCGGCAAAAACGATCCATGGCTTGTCCGGCGATCCCTTTACCTCGACACAAAGCTCGAAGTCGAACCACGTCTCACCGTCGGCCGACTGCCATGGCCTCGAACTTACGACCACATCGATTTCACGCTGCCCGCCGCGGTCGGAATCGAGGTAGAACTCGGATTGCGTGACGTGGGCGACTTTTCGGAACGCCTGGGCCAACCGCATCTCGAGGGGATAGCCTTGGCTCGCGAGCCACGACAGTACCTTCCCTTCGAGCCCGTCTGGCTCAGAAGTATCCTCATTGATATCTGGCGCCACTCGCCCACGCTATCCGGTGTCCACAGCAGAAACAACTACGAACCGGTCGAGGCGTGCGACGTGAAGGAGCTTGGCTATACGCTGCCCAGGGTCGTCAGTGAACTTGCCGGCCGACGCCAGGAGTCCCTGATCAGTCTCGGAGTTCGTAGGACAACCGAGGTGGAAATTGCGTACGCCACGGCTATCCCTGCGATGCTGCCCGCTTGAATGCCGATATGCCCTGCCCAGGCTGCCGACATGTCGATATTGGGGTCGGGCTTCCAGGTGAGCAGCGCCCACATGAGTGCCCCCAGGACCGCAGCCACCGCGCAGAGCCCGCCGAACACCGCCAGCGGGAGCATCAGAAGCCGATGCATGGGGTTGCCGACCTCGATATTGCGTGCTCCGCGGTACTCGACGATCAGGGCGAGAACCGCAACCGCGACGAAGGCGCCGGATACCACGTCCCAGCGGAGCGAAGCGAGGAAGTCGGCCCAGTGCGGGCCGTCATGAACCGGGCGATCGAGGGCGAAGAGCGACACACCATTGCCGATGAAGTAGGACAACGCCAGCCAGACCGTCTGGACAACCACTAGGACGAAGGTGATCACAGTTGCAAGAATCGCTTGCATCGGTCCGATCCGGCGAATCCTGTCATAGGCGCCAACTACGCCACCTCTGCCGATGCGAGCCCACTTGACGGTGGTTTTCGCAGCATCCAGCCAATCGCTGACCAGCTTCGCGACGACAAAGAGCGTCACTATGATCGAACTGGATCCGAAAACGGTCCCGAGGACCTGCTTGATGACATCGTCCGGGCTCGGAGGCACCGGCGACCTCCCATCAACCCATGGCGGCCAAAAATGATCCCGATCGCGCCTGACATTGCGCACATCGGGTCTACCGCGATCACCACGGAGAATGAATGGCCGAAACGGGCACCGTATCGGCGATGATCGGCGTGCGCGACGATGCAGGGTGTAGGAGATTGGCGTCTGGTCAGGGCTTGGCCGAGCGGTAGTAGCGGGCCGCGCCCGGGTGCAGGGGCACCGGCAAGGTCGCGATCGCCGAGCGGATGTCGAGGCGCTCCGCGGCCGGATGGGCGGCGGCCAGGACCTCGCGGCGTTCGAGCAGCAGCCGGGTCAGGTCGAAGGCCAGGTCGTCGGCCATCGACGAAGATACGACCAGCAGGTTGGGGACGGCGACGGTCGCCACCGCCGGCATCTGGTACGCCGACACCGGGACGTCGCGTACGACGTACACGTCGCTGTAGGTCTTTCGTAGTTCGCCCGCCCACTTTGACAGATCGACGAGGCGGATCGACAGCAGGCTGCTGAGCAGCTTGATGCCGGCGACCGGCAGGCCGCCCGAGAAGAAGAACGCGTCGATCTCGTGCGCGGTCAGGGCGGCGATCGAGTCGTCGAGGCTCAGCTGGCGCTCGTCGATGCCGCGCATCCGGGCGACGGTCAGCAGGCGGCGCACGGTGACGACCGTTCCCGAGCCCTTGGCGCCGACCGACACCCGCCGGCCCGGGAGGTCTTCGAGCCCCCGGATCGGGCCGTCGGCTCGGACCACGAGATGCAGCAGATCGTCGTACACCCGGGCCAGGGCGACCATCGACGGGGCGGAAGTGCCCCCGGAGACCAGGACGTCCGCCTGGGTGAAGGCGACCTCGGCCCGGCCGGAGGCGATGAGCTGGAGATTCTCGGCGGACGCGGCGGTGACCAGAACGCTGGCGTCGGTGTTGGGCAGATCCTGATCGATCACGCGCGCCAGCGCCGAACCGATCGCGTAGTAGACCGCCGTCGGGCTGCCGGTCGCGATCCGGACCGTGCGGTGCCGCGGCTGCCGGCCGACGCAGCCGGCCGCCGTGAGGACCAGGAGTCCTCCCAGGAACCTGCGACGGGGCATCACCGGCGCAAGTTTCCCTCAAGTCCGCGCCGGTGTTGTACCCGCCGAACGGGCCGATCGGCCACGGTAGCGGGATGAACCACGATCAGGCGCGGGACATCGTGCTCGCGGCGGCGCTTCCGGCGGCCTTCGAGGCCGCGTGCCTCGTCCGGTGCGCGTTCGCCCAGGGCCGGCCCGCCGCCGCGATCGAGTTCGACCGGGAGGACGCCGCCGGCCGCCTTACCTCGTTGCTCACTCGCCTCGGCGTTGCGGCGGAGCGCGAGGTGCAAACGGGGGGCGGCCGGCGGCGCTACGACCTGCAGCGGGTGCTGGTGCCGGAGCCGCAGCGGCTCGCGACCGAGCGGATGATGGCGGCCGCGTGGCGTCAGGGCCGGCAGGCGCTGCTCGGCAACGAGACTCTGGGCGCGTCGTCGCCGCGTCACGCCCAGCGCGTGACGCTCGCGCACGCCGCCTGGCGTGCGGCGCTGCTCGCCGGCGGCCGCCGGCGTCGCGGCGACCTGACGTCGGTCCGGCTGGGTGATCATGAGATTGCCGCCATTCTCGTACGCGCGGCCCGCCTGCTCGACGTTTCGCCGGAGGTGTCGCGCCGTCCCGGTTGTTTCATGGTCGCCGTGCCGGCCGGAGCGGTGCTGTCGGCCGCTTGACGTATCCGGTTCGTGCCGATCGCCTCTGATCGGGTATGGACATCACTTTCGAACCGGTCGGCGGGCCGGTGTGGGTGGCCTGGCGCGAGGGCACGCTGACCCGGGCCAAGGAGCTCGAGGCGCTCGCCGCGTGGGTGCGCTCGCAGAACCCGCGTGACCAGGTCCTCGCCGCGGCCATCCAGGCGCACCTCGACGCGGCCCGGGAGGCGGCGACGACCCGGCGGCGGGTCTTCCGGACCGGGCCGCTGATGGAGAGGTCGGCCGGCAACCTGGCCGCGGCCGAGGCGCACATCCTCAACACGGCGCCGCCCGACTACGTGCTCGGGCAGATGCCGAGCCTGCTGCGCGACGTGCAGGCCCACCTGCCGCCGACCGACCCGGGCCGGCGCGAGTTCGAGCGGATCGCCCACCGGGTCGGCAACGGCCTGGACAACGCGACCGGCACCGATGACGACGTCGCGGGCTGGCTCCGCGTCATCGACCAGGAGCGCGGCAAGATCGTGACGGCGGTGCGGGCGGCGAGCTCGGCGGCGCTGCGGGAGCGGATCCGGCTGCGCAGCTTCCGGAACATCGTGATGGGCACGGCGATCGTGATGACCCTGCTCGCCGTCGGCGTGGCGCTGCTCGGGCTGGCCGACCGGTCGCTCATTCCGCTCTGTTTCGCTCCCGAGGAATCGGGAACGGCCGTGGTGGTCTGCCCGACGGCGCAGTCCGACCGGTTCGCGCCGTCGCAGGACGGCAACACGCCGCCGCCGTCCGGCGTGCCGGTGGAGGACATCGACAACGTCGTGTCGGCCACCGCCAAGAGCGGTGACCTGCTCATCGTCGAGCTGGTCGGGCTGGCGGCCGCGGCGATCGCGGGCGCCGCCACCATCCGGCGGATCCGCGGCTCGTCCGAGCGCTACGGCCTGCCGGTCGCGCTCGCCGCGCTGAAGCTGCCGACCGGCGCGATGACCGCCTTCCTCGGCCTGCTGCTGATGCGCGGGCAGTTCGTGCCGGGTCTGAGCGCGCTGGACACCTCCGCGCAGATCCTCGCCTGGGCGCTGGTGTTCGGATACGCCCAGCAATTGTTCACCAGGCTCGTCGACCAGCAGGGGCAAACGGTGCTCAACAGCGTCCGGGTTCCGGACAAACCGGCCGGATGAAAGTCGGACTTATCCGGTAAGCCGGAAAGTGACGTGTACGAGGTTCCGGTCCTCCTATCGTGATGCTGTCGTTCCTCGGAATGACGTGTACTCCCGCGTCGAATGCATTCGTAAGCGTTGAAAGCGTCGAAAGGCCTCGGTGATGGGAATGGTGTCGCTGGGACAGCGAGTGCGGTCGATGAGCATGCGCAGCAATCTGCTCATCGCGGCCGCGATCGGTCTGGTCGTCGCTGTCGCCGTCGGCGTCGTCGGCATTCTGCGGATGCAGACCATCGCCGACCGGGCCGACGCGATCTACAGCAGATCGCTGCTCCCACTCACCCAGGTCCAGGACATCCAGCAGCTCATCTGGCACGCGCGGTGGGCGGGCCTGTCCGGCGCGACCACGACCGACACGGCCAAGTCCACCGCGTACAGCAACGAGTCCGCCGCGAACATGAAGCTGGTGACGGCGGGGATCGAGGCGTACCAGAAGCTCGACGTCTCGGCCGCGGAGAAGGCCGGCATGACGCAGGTGCGGACCTCCTGGGAGCAGTATCTGGTCTACCGCGACCAGTCGACCGCGCTGCAGAAGGCCGGCGACATGGCCGCCTGGCAGAACTTCCGGAGCACCAAGCTCAACCCGGCGATCGTCGACGCGGTCGGGCACATCGAGGACCTCAAGTCGCTCGAGCTGAACAACGCGTCGGCCGCCGCCAAGGACGCCCAGTCGGCGGCGAAGAACGCCCGGCTCACGATCATCCTGACCCTGGCCGCCGGCATTCTGCTGGCCGGCATCATCGCGCTGGTCTCGGCCCGGGCGCTGACCCGCCGCCTGTCGTCGCTGGCCGAGCTGATGGCCGCGATGGCCGCCGGCGACCTGCGCGCCCGGCAGCCCGACCCGGGCACCGACGAGATCGGCCAGATGTCCCGCTCGGCCACCGACGCGGTCGATCACATGCGATCGGCGATGCAGACGCTCGCCGACGCCAGCTCCGGCCTGACCCAGCGCTCCGAGGACATGCAGGACGCCAGCCGCAACCTCGCCGGCGGTGTCGAGCAGACCTCGAGCCGGGTCAACTCGATCGACCAGGCCGCCGAGGCGGTCACGGCCGGCGTGCAGGCGGTCGCCGGCGGCGCGGAACAGATGGGCGCCGCGATCCGGGAGATCGCGATCAGCGCGAGCGAGGCCGCCAAGGTCGCCGCCGACGCGGTCGGCACCGCCGCCGAGGCCGAGAAGCTGATGACCAAGCTGGACGTCTCCTCGGCCGAGATCGACAGCGTGGTCAAGACGATCACGGCGATCGCCGAGCAGACCAACCTGCTCGCGCTCAACGCCACGATCGAAGCGGCCCGCGCCGGGGAGACCGGCAAGGGCTTCGCCGTGGTCGCCGGCGAGGTGAAGGACCTCGCGCAGGAGACCGCGAAGGCCACCGAGGAGATCAGCCGGCGGATCGAGGCGATCCAGCGCGACGCCAAGGAGGCCGTCGAGTCGATCTCCGGGATCGGCGCGATCATCGGCAACATCAACGACTTCCAGAACACCATCGCGTCCGCGGTCGAGCAGCAGAGCGCGACGACGAAGGGCATGACCGACGACCTGGGCCGGGCGGCGAGCGGCACCTCGGACATCAGCACCCAGCTGGCCGACGTCGTGCAGGTCACCTCGACGACCCGCGAGGCCGCCGACGCCACCGAGAACGCGGCGACCGACCTGGCCCGCATCTCCACGCAGCTGCAGGACGTCATCGCCACGTTCCGCTACTGAGCCTGGCAGGTACAACCAGTTCCTCCCGGCGCGCCGCCGACCGGCCTACCGTGGGTGCCGTGGCGATCAGGGACTTTCTGGTGTCGCGGCGGGCGCGGATAACCCCGGAGTCGGCCGGGCTGCCGGCCGACGGGTTGCGGCGGGTCGCCGGGCTGCGGCGCGAGGAGGTGGCCGCGCTCGCCGGCGTGAGCGTGGAGTACTACATCCGGCTCGAGCGCGGGAAGTGCCAGGGCATCTCGGACGCGGTGCTGGCCGCCGTGGCGCGGGCGCTGCGGCTCGACGACGTGGAGCGGGAGCACCTGTTCGACCTGGTGCACGCGGCCAACGAAACTTCGCACGAGCGGCCTTGGCCGCCGCCGTGCGTCCGTCCGGAGGTTCGGCGCCTGCTTGACGCGATGACCGACATTCCCGCGTACGTCTGGGACGGGTGCCTCGAGATCGTGGCCGCCAACGAGCTGGGGCGGGCCCTGTTCGCGCCGCTCTACGAGGGTGAGACGGCCAACCAGGCCCGGTACATCTTCCTCGACCCGGCCGCGGCGGACTTCTTCCCCGACTGGCGGACGCTGGCGCACGACGCGGTGGCGCTGCTGCGGGCCGAGGCGGGCCGGCGCCCCGGCGACGAGCGGCTGGCCGCGCTCGTGGGCGATCTGACCTCGGGCAGCCCGGCCTTTCGCCGGATGTGGGCGGACTACGACGTGCGGCGGCGCCGGAGCGGGGTCAAGCGCTTCCGGCACCCGATCGTCGGATCGCTCACGCTCACCTTCGAGTCGCTGGCGATCGTCGCCGACCCCGATCTGCGGATGACGGCCGGCACCGCCGAGCCGGGATCCGACTCCGAGACCGCGCTCCGCCTGCTCGGCAGCTGGAGTGCTTCGACCCGTACGGAAGGAAAAGCGTGACCGGAACCGCTCTGCTGGTGATGGATGTGCAGGAAGCGATCGTCGCCCGCTACCCGGACCCCGACTACCTGCCGCGCCTGCGCGGCGTCATCGACACCGCGCGCGGCGGTGGTGTGCCGATCATCTACGTCATGGTCGGCTTCCGGCCCGGCGCGCCGGAGGTGAGCGCGCGCAACAAGGTGTTCGGCGAGGCCGCGCGCCGGATGGTCGGACAGCTCAACGAGATCCACCCGGACGTGGCGCCGCAGCCGGGAGACATCGTGGTCACGAAGCGTCGCGTGTCGGCGTTCACGGGCAGTGACCTCGAGGTCGTTCTGCGATCGCTCGAGATCGATCACGTCGTGCTGAGCGGCATCGCGACCAGCGGGGTCGTGCTCTCCACGCTGCGGCAGGCGGCCGACCTCGACTACCGGCTCACCGTGCTGGCCGACTGCTGCCTCGACAACGATCCCGAGGTGCACCGGGTCCTGCTCGAGAAGGTGTTCCCGAGGCAGGCCACGGTGACCACGTCGGACCTGTTCCTCAAGGGAGCGGCGGACTCAGGCGGCCACGGGTGACAGCAGCCGCTCCGGGTCGGCCGGGCGGCACAGGTGGAAACCCTGGCCGAGGTCGCAGCCGAGCCGGCGCATTGCCGCCAGTTGCGCCTCCGTCTCAATTCCTTCGATGACCGTACGGAGCCGGAGCGCGCGAGCCATCTCGACGACCGCCCGGATCACGGCCAGGTCCTCGGCGGTCGGCTCGGCGTGCGGTATGAAGGCCTGATCGATTTTCAGTTCGTCCACCGGCAGACGCTGCAGGTATGACAGCGACGAGTACCCGGTGCCGAAGTCGTCCACGGCCAGGCGTACGCCCAGGGCCTTGAGATCGGTGAGGCGGGCGATGGCGCCGGCGGGGTCGTTCATCAGCACCGACTCGGTCAGCTCCAGCGTCACCGCGGTCGGCGGCAGGCGGAACTCGGTGAGCATCAGCCGCACGTCGGCCGCGAAACCCGGGTCGGTCAGCTGCCGGCCGGAGACGTTGACGTTGAGGTGCAGGTCGGGCATGGTCTCGCGCCACCGGGCGGCCTGCGCGCCGGCCTCGAGCAGCACCCAGCGGCCGATGTCCATGATCAGGCCGTTCTCCTCGGCCATCGGCACGAAGTCGGCGGGCGCCACGTAGCGGCCGTCCGGCCGGCGCCAGCGCACCAGCGCCTCGACCCCCGCGGTCGCGCCGTCGGCGAGCCGGATCAGCGGCTGGTACTGCAGGCGGAACTCGCCGTGCGCCAGCGCCCGCTGCAGGTCGCTGGTGAGGGTGAGCCGGGCCAGCGCCTCCGCGTGCATCTGCGGGGCGAAGACGACGACCTTGCCGGTGCCCTCCTTCTTCGCCTTGTACATCGCCACGTCGGCGTTGCCGAGCAGGTCACCCGGGTCGACCGGGGCGGTGTCGCAGTGGGTGGCGATGCCGACGCTCGCCCCGATGAAGACGTCCCGGCCGAAGATCGGGAAGGGGCGGCGGATCGCCTCGATCAGCCGCTGCGCGACCGGCACGGCCTCGTCGGCGGTCGTGTCGTGCAGCAGGACGGCGAACTCGTCGCCGCCGAGCCGGGCGCCCACGTCGCCGGGGCGCAGGCAGTGGCGGATCCGGTCGGCCACGTGCGCGAGCAGGTCGTCGCCGGCCCGGTGCCCGAGGCTGTCGTTGACCGCCTTGAACCGGTCGAGGTCGATGAACAGCACGCTGGTGGGAGTGCCGCCGCGTACCTTCTCCTCGAGCACCTCCAGGAACAGCACCCGGGTCGGGAGGCCGGTGAGCGAGTCGTGCCGGGCCTCGCGCAGCGACTCCAGCAGGGCCAGACGCTCGGCGGCCTCCCGCTCGCGCTCCACCCGCTGCCGCCGCTCGGCGCTGAGCAGCTTGATGTTGTCCAGCGCCAGGCCGAGCGTCTGCGCCATGGCCTGCAGCAGCTGGCGCTCCTCCGGGCTCAGCGGTTCCCCGGCCCGGGCCACCAGCAGGTCACCGCGGTGCTTCGAGCCGAACCGGGCCGAGGCGACGAACAGCTCGTCGTTGCCGGCCATGCCGATCGTCGCGGTGCCCGGATCGCCGCCGAGCGCCGCGTCGAGCTCGTCGCCGCGGATGCCCCAGGCCACCTCGACCCGCCCGTCGACCAGGACGGCGCCGACCTCGGCCTCGAGCACCTCGCTGGCCCGCTCCATCGCGACCATCGTCGCGGACCGCTCGTCCTGCGACGAGCCGACCGCGGCGAAGAACTCCGTGAGCTGGTGGGTCGACCAGTGGTTCATGGTCTCCCCCCTCAGGCCAGGGCCAGCGTGACCAACGTGAAGTGATGCATCCCGAGCGAGCCGCGCAGGCGGGCGATCTCGCCGTTCGTGTAGAAACCGCCGTACGGGACGTCGCCCAGTTCCTTGCCGATGACGCCGATCTCCTGCTGGACGCCCTCGTCGCCGAGCACGGTGCGACGGCCAGCGCAGTCGAAGGCGAGCAGGCCGAGCGCCTGGTGGCCGTCGAGCCCGTCGAGTGCCTGGGCGGCCGACTCGCGGGCGCCGTCGAGCAGCGCGTCGTGGTCGCTCTCCATGAACCAGGTCAGCGCGCCCTGCGGCACGTCGGCGAGGCAGAGCACCGAGCGGTCGCTCGGGTCGGCGCCGTGGATCACGCGAATGTCCTCGCCGCTGCGCCGGGACATCCCGAGCGGATGCAGGAAGATCCGGTCGCGGAAGGCGGCCATGTCGTCGAGCGCCGACTCGTCGAGCCCGAGCCGGCGCAGCAGTACGTCGAGGGCCGGCTCACCGTCGAGCTCGAAGACCCGGCCGTCGCGGCTGCGGGTGACCACCATGGCGTCGCCCTGCTTGCGCCAGCCGTGCGCCATGCCGACGCCGAGCGGCGCGTCGGAGCCGAGCGCGATGCCCATCGCGACGTCGGTGAGGATCTCGACGCCGTCCCGGCCACCGTAGAACTGGTAGGTGCGCACGTAGGTGAGATCGTCGCCGGCGCACCCGCCGACCAGCGGCGCGGCCGCACCCACCACCGAGAAGGCGCCGCGCACCATCTCGTGCTGGTTGCCGGTCAGCCCGTCGGCCATCATCAGCAGGACCCGGTGCGGGCTGCTCACTTCGTCGAGGCAGCCGGCGATCTCGGCGCCGGCCTCACGCAGGCGCGGGGTGACGCTTCGCGCGATTCGCGTACGCACGTCGAAGCCCTCCCCGCCGAGCGCGACGACCGCGACCCCGTCGCCGCCGGCCTGCCCCGTGGTCATCTGTCCCGAGGTGGTGCACCCGACGATGACGGTCTCCGGCCCGACGCGGGTTCTCACCTCGTCGAGCATCTCCGGCACGTGATAGCCGACCGAGCAGAACACGAACGCGAGAACCGGCTCCCGCCCCTCGAAGGCAGCCTCGGCCGCGGCGGCACCCGCCGCGGCCGGGTCCGTCAGGGTGCTGTGTCCGGCGCCAAACCAGCGAGTCATGGCCTGTGCATCGGCACGCACCGGCCGGACTTGACCGTTATCGCAAGATCGCGTCACCGCCGCCCGTGCGGCAGAATCCCCGACCATGAACGCTGTCGGGCAGGTCGCCGCGCTGATCGCGGCTCTCATCCACGTGTACATCTTTGTGCTGGAGAGCGTGCTGTTCCCCCGCCCGTCCGCCCGCAAGAACTTCGGCGTCACCGAGGCGGAGCTGCCCGCGGTCCGCCCGTGGGCCTTCAACCAGGGCTTCTACAACCTGTTCCTGGCCATCATCGCCGCCGTCGGCCTGATCCTCCTGCACACCGACCAGGATGCGGCCGGCCGCGCCCTCGTCGCCGCCGCCTGCGGCAGCATGCTCGCCGCGTCCCTGGTCCTGCTGGCCACCAACCGCCGGATGATCCGTGCGGCCACGGTGCAGGGCCTGGCCCCGCTGATCGCCCTGATCCTGCTGGTCGTCGGCTAGCTCGGCGGGACCGGGGACCACGACCGGCCCGAGGGCAGGACGCCGCGCAGGGCCTCGTACCACTGGAAGGCCATCTGCTGGTAGCCGAGGGCGTTCGGGTGGACGTGGTCGACCGTGTTGGCGACCGGCACGGCCGACATGTCGACCAGCGTGACGTTGGCCGGGTACTGGGCGGCCAGCTCGGCCACCGCCGCGTTGTAGGCCTGGAAGTCGGCCGCGTGCCCGTCGTCGACGACCAGGAGCTCGGCCAGCAGGATCTGGACCTGCGGGTTCGAGATGACGATGTGGTCGAGCAGCGTGCGCAGGCGGTCGGGCGCCTCGGCGAGGTGGTCGTGGTGGAGCAGGTCGTTGGTGCCGATGTCGAGCAGCACGACGTCGGGGGTCGAGTCGGCCATCCACTGGTCGATGCCGTCGGTGAGCTGGGCGATCCGCCAGCCGGGGTGGCCCTCGTGATCGTTGTCGGCGCCCGTGCCGTTGTGCTGCGACCCGACGAAGTCGACGGGCACCCCGGCCTCGGTCAGCCAGGAGCAGAGGGTCGCACGGTAGCCGTTCGAGGCCGGATCGCCCTTGCCGAAGGTGATGCTGTCGCCGAGCGGCATGACGCGCAGCCCGGTGGCGGGGTCATCGGCCGCGAAGACCGGCGACGCCGGGGCCAGCGCCACGCCGGCGGTCAGCAGCCCGGTCAGCAGCCCGGCCAGGAGGGCACGGGCCGACCGGCGGGAACGGGCAACGGAACCACCGCGACGGGACCGGACCATCAGACGCATGCCGGTCAGTTCGGTGTGGCCGCCCGCGGCGCTGAGCGAGGCAACCGACCCGCACCCGCGAGGACTACGAAAAGTACCCGGCGCCGTACGAGTGGCGGCCCACGTGCCCGTCGAAGAGCAGGCACGTGTTGTCGTCGGCCGCCGGGTCGCCCGGGTCGCGCTGGGCCGGGCACATCCGCAGCGGGTTGATCTCGGAGGCGACGAGGGTCCACCGCACCCACCACTCGGTGTCGCCCGCATGCTGGCCGAGCCCGGCGTGCGGGCCCACGTGCGTGTTCTCCAGCTCGCACCGCAGCACCCGCACCAGCTCGTGGCCCGGATGCGGCAGCTGATCGAGCCAGGCGAGCTGGGCCGCGTCGAGCTCGACCCGGGCCGGGCAGCGATCGGCGTCGGTGGAGAAGGCCGCGGCCACGTAATGCCCCGCACCCTTGCGCGCGGTGATGAGGCCATCGTGAGCGAGCGTGCGCAGCGCGGACTGCACGGTCGCACGGGCGACCCGATGCCGCGCGGCGAGCTCGTGCTGCGACGGCAGTTTCGCCCCGGCCGGGAGTGTCCCGGCGAGGATCTCGTCGCGCAGGCCGGCGGCGATCAGCCGGTACGGCGCGGGCGGTGGCCCGGTGTTCGACATCGGTCGATCGTCACGGGGCCGGCCAGGGACAACAAGTACGCACCCGCGCACGCTATCGTCACCCCGTGACGGGGATCGATGGGGTTGTCATCGTCGGCGCGGGGCCCGTGGGCCTGTTCCTGGCCGCCGAATTGCGTCTGGCCGATGTGGACGTGACCGTTCTCGAGCGGCGCACCGAGCGTCCCCCGATCACCAAGGGCGTCGCCATGCACGCCCGCACGCTCGAACTGCTCGCCATGCGCGGTCTGGCCGGCATTTTCCTCCATTCCGGCGTACGCCTGCCGGGCTGGCACTTCGGTTTTCTCGAGCGCCGCGTCGATTTCACCGGGCTCGATTCGCCGTACCCCTTTGTCCTGTCCTTTCCGCAGGACCGCACCGAGGCGATCCTGGAAGACCGGGCGCTGGCATTGGGGGCACGCATCGTGCGCGGCGTCCAGGCCGTCGGTCTCGAGCAGACCGACGACGATTCCGTACGCGTGATCACCCCCGACGCCGATTTCGGCGCCGCCTGGGTCGTCGGTGCCGACGGGGCCGCGAGCACCGTGCGCCGCCTCGCCGGAATCGACTTCCCGGGCACCGAGGCGACCTTCTACTCGTACCTCGGCGACGTGGTGGCCGATGCCCCGCCGCCGCCCGGGTTCAACGTCGTGAACGACCGCGGCGCCATGATGGTGGCGCCGATGCCGGGCGGACTCCACCGGATCGCCGGGTACGACCCGGAACGCCAGCAGGCCGGCCGCGGCGCATTGACGATGGACGAACTGCGCGAGACCGCCGCCCGCATCTCCGGCGCCGATTTCGGCCTGCGCGACCCGAAATGGATGACCCAGTTCGACAGCGCCACCCGGGTGGCCGCCACCTACCGTTCCGGCCGCGTGCTGCTGGCCGGCGACGCCGCACACATGCACTTCCCGGCCGGCGGCGTCGGTCTCAACCTGGGCCTGCAGGACGCCATGAACCTCGGCTGGAAACTGGCCGCCGTCAGCCAGGGCCGGGCCGCCGAGTCCCTGCTGGACACGTACGAGGCCGAGCGCAGGCCGTGGGCGGAGGACGTCGCCCGCCACACGATGGCCCAGACCGCCCTGATCACCGCCACCACGGCCGAGGGACTGGCCCTGCGCAAGCTCCTGAGCGACCTGATGGGCACCCTGCCCGAGATGAACCGGACGCTGGCCCGCCGCCTCTCGGCGATCGACGTCGCCTACCCGCCACCGAACGCGGGCACCGGCGCCCATCCCCTGACCGGCACCCGGGTCCCGGCCGCCGACATGCCCGACGGCCGCCCCACCACCGCCGAGCCCACCCCGGGCACGACCGCGATCGTCCGCCCCGACGGCTACGTCTGGTGGGCCACCGACGACCCCTCCCCCGACCTGAACGCCGCCCGGGCCGCCCTCGGCGTGGCCTTCTGACCAGGTGAATGGCCAGGCCACCGAACCGGGAGCCTGGCCATTCGCGAGGGGAAACGGCCTACTGGGCGGCCTCGAGGATCGTCTGGGTGACGGCCTCGGGCTGCGAGACGCTCAGCGCGTGCGAGGCGCCGGCGATCTCCCGTACGCCCTTGGCGCCGGCCCGCTCGGCCATGAAGCGGTGCAGCGCCACCGGGATGTTGAGGTCCTGGTCGGAGAAGACGAACCAGCTCGGGATCGCCTTCCAGGCCGGGTCGCCGGTGGGCAGCCCGGTGGAGAGCGCCGCCTCGGTGGCCGGGCGCTGGGTGTGGAACATCAGGGCGGCGTCCTTGACCGGCACGTCGGCGCAGAACTGGTGGTGGAAAGCGTCCTTGCGGATGGCGAACTCGTTGCCGCCGCTGCTGACCGGGTAGGCGTTCAGCGCGCCGCCGAGCGTGCTGCCCGGGAACTTCGTGGACAGCTCGAACGCCGACTCACCGGTCTCCGGGGCGAACGCGCAGACGTACACGAGGGCCGTCACCGAGCTCAGGCCGGCGGCCGCCTCGGAGATGACCATGCCACCGTACGAGTGTGCGACCAGCACGATCGGGCCCGGGATGGACTTCAGGACGTCGCGCACGTAGGCGGCGTCGCCGGCGAGGCTGCGCAGCGGGTTGGCCACGGCGACGCTGTCGTAGCCGGCGCCGTAGAGGCCCTCGATGACCCCGTTCCAGCTGGCGGACTCGGCGAAAGCGCCGTGGACAAGGACGACGGTGGGCTTGGTGTCGGTCATGTGGGGCTCCTCAAAGACGAAGGACGAATCAGGAAAGGGCCTTGCGGAGGACGGAGATTGCCTGCTCGATGGCGCCGGTCGCGGCGGCCGTGCCCCGGACCGGGTTGAGCATCATGAAGTCGTGCAGCGTGCCGTTGTAGCGGACGGCCGTCGTGCGCACCCCGGCCGCGGTGAGCTTCCGGGCGTACGCCTCGCCCTCGTCCCGCAGCACGTCGTTCTCGTCGACGATGAGGAACGCCTCGGGCAGCCCGCGCAGGTCGTCGAGGGTGGCCCGCAGCGGCGAAGCGGTGATCTCGGCCCGCTTCTCCTTCTCCGGCAGGTACGCGTCCCAGAACCACTCCATGCTCTTGGCCGGCAGGTACGGCCCGTTCGCGAACTCCCGGTAGCTGTCGGTGTCCTGCCCGGCATCGGTGACGGGGTAGTACATCGACTGGTGGACGAAGGAGACGTCGCCGCGCTGCTTAGCCATGATCGCGACGGCCGCGGTCATGCAGCCGCCGACCGAGTCACCGGCGATGGCCAGCCGGAACGCGTCGAGCCCCTCGGAGGCGCCGTCCTTGGTGATCCACTGCGCGGTCGCGTACGCCTGCTCGATGGCGACCGGGTACCGCGCCTCGGGCGAGCGGTCGTACTCGACGAACACGACCGCCGCGCCGGCGCCGACGGCCAGCTCGCGGACCAGCCGGTCATGGGTGCCGGCGTTGCCGAGGATCCAGCCGCCGCCGTGCACGTACAGGATGGTCGGAAGTTGTCCGGTGGCGCCGGCCGGCTTGACGATGCGCACTCGCACGTCGCCCACCGCGGCCGGCACGGTGATCCACTTCTCGTCGACCGGGAGCTTGTCGATCGGCGCGGCCTGGATGTCGTCCAGCACCTTGCGGGCCGCCTCGACACCGATCTCGTACAGGAACGGAGGTTTGCTGGTTGCGTCGGCGATCCCTTGGGCCGCCGGCTCGAGAACGTGGTCGGTCATCATCTTCGCCCTTCTCTGGTCTCGCTAGGCCAGACCACGCGGCGGCGGAATGTGTGACACGGGGTCCGGTGTTGCCCGGGGCACACTGGTGATCGACTGCCCGCCGGGTGAGGATGGGGGGTCGGCGAGCTCAAGGGGGCGACACAGACATGGCGGGCGACCTGGACCAGGCGGCCAAGATCTTCACGGAGGTGCGGCCGCGGCTGTTCGGGATCGCCTATCGCATGCTCGGCAGCGCCGCCGAGGCGGAAGACCTGGTCCAGGACGTCTGGCTGCGGTGGCAGGCGTACGACCGCGACACGGTCGAGAACCCGGGCGCGTTCCTGGCCACGACCACCACCCGGCTCGCGATCAACGAGCTGCAGTCGGCCCGGGCCCGGCGGGAGACGTACATCGGCCCGTGGCTGCCCGAACCGGTCGACACCGGCGCCGACCCCTACCTGGGCGCCGAACGCGGCGAGGCCCTCGAGTTCGCGGTGCTCATGCTGATGGAGAAGCTGACCCCGACCGAGCGCGCCGCCTACGTGCTGCGGGAGGCGTTCGACTACCCGTACTCGCAGATCGCGAGCATCCTGCAGTCCACCGAGCCGGCCGTGCGGCAGCTGGTCAGCCGGGCCCGCAAGCACGTGACCGGCGAGCGGAAGGCCCCGGTCTCCGAGGTCGTACAACGCGAGCTGCTGGCCACGTTTCTCGAGGCGGCCCGCACGGGCGATCTCGAGGAGCTGGAGAAGCTCTTCGCCGCCGATGTGGCGAGCGTCTCCGACGGCAACGGCGCGCGGAACGTCTCCCGCAAGATCGTGGTGGGCGCGGCCCGGGTGGCGAAGTTCATCGCGGCGTTCTCGTCCTGGTACTGGGAGGGCGTCGAGATCCGCTGGATCACCGCGAACGGGCAGCCCAGCGCGGTGCTGACCCGCAAGGGCGAGCTGCTCGGCGTGGTCTCGCTGACCGCCTCGGCCGACGGCATCGACGAGCTGTTCTGGATGCTGAACCCGGAGAAGCTCGGGGCTGTCACAAACGAGGGCGGTCCCCTGTCTTAGCGGGCGACTGCTACAGAACAGGAGTCGACCGTGCGGACGATCTTGGTGGTCGGCGGAGGCTACGCCGGCTTCTACACCGCCTGGAAACTTGAGAAGAAGCTCCGCCGGGGTGAGGCGCGGGTCATCGTCGTCGACCCCCGGCCGTACATGACATATCAGCCGTTCCTGCCCGAGGTGCTGGCCGGCTCGGTCGAGGCGCGGCACGCCGCGGTGTCGCAGCGACGGCACCTGCGCAAGACCAAGCTGGTCACCGGCAGCGTGACCCGGATCGACCATGCGAGCCGGACGGTCACGGTCCGCCCCGCGGTCGGGCCGGAGTTCACCATCCCGTACGACATCATCGTGGTCACGGCGGGCGCGGTCACCCGGAAGCTGTCCGTCCCCGGCATCGCCGAGCACGCGATCGGCATGAAGCACGTCGAGGAGGCCGTCGCGATCCGCGACCGGCTGCTGACCGCTTTCGACCAGGCCGCGTCGCTGCCGCCCGGCCCCGAGCGCCGGCGGCTGCTGACCGTGACCTTCGTCGGCGGCGGCTTCTCCGGCGTCGAGGGCTTCGGCGAGCTGCTCTCGCTGGCCACCGCGCTGGTCCGGAAGTACCCCGAGCTCAGTGCCGACGAGCTCAGCTTCCACCTGGTCGAGGCGCGCGACCGGATCCTGCCCGAGGTCACCGACAAGCCCGGCGAGTGGGTCGTGCGCTCGCTGGAGGAGCGCGGTGGCCGCGTACACCTGAACGCGCAGCTCGTCGACGCGAGCGACGGTCACGTGGTGCTCTCCACCGGCGAGGAGTTCGACTCGGAGCTGATCGTGTGGACGGTCGGCAACGCCGCGAACCCGATGGTGCACAACCACACCGACCTGCCGATCGACGCGCGCGGCATGCTCGTGGTCCGGGCCGACCTGCGAGTGGGCACCGACGACGCCCCGGTCGAGGACGCGTGGGGCGCCGGCGACGACGCCGCCGTACCCGACCTGGCCGCGGAGAAGCCCGGAGCCGCGACAGTGCCCAACGCCCAGCACGCGGTACGCCAGGGCAAGCTGCTGGCCCGGAACCTCATCGCCACGCTGCGGGGGCGCGAGACCAAGCCGTACCTGCATCACAGCCTCGGCACGGTCGCCACGCTCGGCCTCGGGCGCGGGATCTTCCAGTACCACCGGCTGGTCATCAAGGGCTTTCCGGCCTGGCTCATGCACCGCGGCTACCACGTGCTCGCCGTGCCGACCTGGGAGCGGAAGGTACGCGTCCTGGCCCTCTGGACGACCGCGGCGCTCTTCGGCCGCGACATCGTCTCGCTCGCCTCGGTCCAGCACCCGAGGGAAGCCTTCACGTCGGGCGGGGAGCTCGTCTCGTCGCGCGCCGATGCCGGACGACTCTGACCATCTCGTACGCCGGCTGGCCGGCGCCTGCGACTCGGGCGACCACGCCGCGCTCCGGGCGCTGCTGCACGCGGAGGCCGTGTGCGTCTGCGACGGCGGCGGCGCGGTGCTGGCCGCCCTGCAGCCGGTGCGCGGCCCGGCCGACGTCGCCCGCCTCGTCATCGCCCTGCTCTCCGAGCGGCCCGGCGCCCGCCTGACCGTCGAGAGCGTCAACGGCCGCACCGGCCTGGCCCTGCGCCGGGACGGCACGGCCGTGGCCGTGGTCGCCGTCGGCGCCACGGCCGGCCGGATCACACATCTCTGGATCGTGCTGAACCCGGCCAAGCTGCTCCACTGGCACCACCGAAACGGAGATTCCTCATCATGAACAACGATCTTTCCGGGCGTCTGGCCGTCGTCACCGGCGCCAGCAGCGGCGTGGGCCTCGGCCTCGCCACCCGCCTGGCCGCGGCCGGCGCCGAGCTCGTCCTGCCGGTCCGCGACCCGGCCAAGGGCGAGGCCGCGCTCGACCGCATCCGCGCCGAGGCGCCGGGCGCGAAGGTCACGCTCGGCCGGCTCGACCTGGCCTCGCTGGACTCGGTCGCCGAGTTCGCCGCGACCCTGGACCGGCCGATCGACATCCTGGTCAACAACGCCGGCGTCATGGCGCCGGCCGTCCGGCACACCACCAAGGACGGCCTCGAGCTGCAGTTCGGCACCAACCACATCGGGCACTTCGCGCTGACCGGCCGGCTGCTGCCGCTGCTGACCGCCGGCCGGGCCCGCGTGACCACGATGACCAGCGCGTCCGCCAAGCGGGCCCGGCTCGACTTCGACGACCTGCAGAGCGAGCTCAAGTACTCGGCGGTGCGGGCGTACGGCGTGTCGAAGCTCGCCAACCTGCTCTTCGCGCTCGAGCTCGACCGTCGCTCCCGGGCCGCGGACTGGGGCATCGTCAGCAACGCCGCCCACCCGGGCACGACGCTGACCGGCCTGTACGCGGCCGGGCCCAACATGGGCCGGGAGCGCCCGTCGCCGCTGGAGGGCATCATGACCCGCCTCAACAAGTGGGGCGTCCTGGTGCAGGGCGTCGACAAGGGCGCGCTGCCGGCGCTGTACGCGGCGACCGACCCGGCGGCCGAGGGCGGCCGGCTCTACGGCCCGGACGGGTTCGGCGAGTTCACCGGCGACCCGACCGCACTCAAGATCTACCGTTCGGCGCAGGACCCGATCGCGGCCGCCCGTCTCTGGGACGTCTCGCAGTCCCTGGCCGGCGTCAAGTACTGAGATACGCGAAAGCG
Organism: Paractinoplanes globisporus DSM 43857; assembly: GCF_000379645.1. Lineage (GTDB taxonomy): Bacteria > Actinomycetota > Actinomycetes > Mycobacteriales > Micromonosporaceae > Actinoplanes > Actinoplanes globisporus. The sequence continues at coordinate 285,321 of NZ_KB903296.1, read as the reverse complement.
CCGGGCGTGAACGCCCGGCGCTTTCGCGGCCGTCAGCGGCGGGAGGCGAGCCACTCGCGGAACGTCGTGCCGGCCAGCATGGCGTCCGCCGGCGCGGTCAGCACGTCGCCCTTGACCGCCGCGAACATGCCGGCCGTGTCGTCGACGACGACCGTGCGCTTGTCGCCCTTGGCCGCCAGCGCGATCCGGCCCAGCTCGTCGAGCGTGAGCTTCTCCGGCCCGCCGACGTTGCGGATCCCGTTCAGCGGCTTGCCCATGGCGACCTCGGCCACCGCCTTCGAGATGTCGGCGGAGGCGAGCGGCTGCACCGGCGTCTTGGGCAGGCGCACCGTGTTCTCGTCCGAGGTCCAGGACAGGACCGAGTCCATGAACTCGAAGAACTGCGTGGCGCGGACGATCGAGTACGGCACCGGGCCGGCCTCGAGGATCTTCTCCTGCAGCACCTTGGCGCGGTAGTAGACGAGGTCCGGCACCTGGTCGACGCCGACGATCGAGAGGATGACCGCGTGGCCCACACCCTCCCGCTGCGCGGCGGCCAGCATGTTGTCCATGCTCGTCTGGAAGAACGCCGGTGAGGCGTCGTCGAAGGTCGGCGAGTTCGTCAGGTTGACCACCACGTCGGCGCCCTTGAGCGCGCCGTCCAGGCCCTCACCCGTGATCACGTTGACCCCGTTGGAGAGCGAGTACGGCACCGCCTCGTACCCGGCCGCATTGATGATCTTGACGACCTGCGACCCGATGAGCCCGGTACCGCCCAGTACGGCGATGTTCATGACTGTTCACCCTTCCCGCTGTCTGGTTGTCGTCAGCTAAGACAGGACAGCCTCTTGAGTTGTGACAGAGTCCGGGCGCCGATCGGCGGGCCGGGCGGTCCGGCGCCACCGCAACAAGAGCACAACACCCATCACGAGTACGCCGAAGAGCCCCACCGCCCGGAAGCCCGTGACGAAGGCGTCCTGGACGTGACCCAGCAGCGCCGGATCATGAAGGTCCGCGGCCCGCCGGAAGCCGTCGACCCACGACGAGTCGGCGTACCCGGTCCCGGCGGACAACCGCCGGCGGTAGACGACGGTGCCGATGCTGCCCAGCACGACCAGCCCGGAGGCGATGCCGATCTCGTTGGCGGTCTGCGTGAACGACGCCGCGGACCCGGCCCGTTCCGGCGGGGCCTTGGAGATCACGTCGTTCATCAGGTACGGGAACGCCGACCCGATGCCGGCGGTGGCCAGGATTCCGCCGCCGATCACGACGAGCAGGCCGGACCGCCCGGCCGGGATGACGGCGTACGCCACGAACCCGGCGGTCATCAACAACAGGCTGCCCAGGACGACCCGGGACGGCGGCACGTGCCGGCCCAGCCAGGGCCCGAGGTTCGCCGCCACGATCATCACGACCATCGACGGCAGCAGGCACAGCGCCGCCCGCAACGGCGACAGCCCCCGGGCCGACTGCAGGTAGAAGGCGACGAACAGGGACGTGCCGCCCATCAGCAGCGCGGTCAGGAACAGCACCCACATCACCCGGGCCACGCCCGGCCGGCGCAGCAGCGACAGGTCGACCAGCGGGTCGTCGAGCGCGTGCTGGCGTCGGACGAAGACCCAGCCCAGCCCGGCGCCGGCCACCGCGAGAACCAGCGGCGGCCACGACCAGCCCCCGTTCACGAGCATCTTGAGAGCGGCGACGACCAGCAGGATGGACGCCAGGCACAGCGCCGCGCTGCGCAGGTCGATCCGCGCGGCGCCCGGGTTGCGGACCTCCGGCAGCAGGCTCGGCGCCGCGACCAGCGTCAGCAGCATCACCGGCACGCCGAGCAGGAAGACCGATCCCCACCACCAATGCTCGATCATCACGCCACCCACCAGCGGCGCGACGGCCATCCCGGTGAGGAAGCAGGTCATGTACGCGCCCATCGCCGACACGCTGCGTCCCGGGTCGGGGAACAGCCGGCCGATCAGCGCCATCGAGGCGGGCATGATCGCGGCGCCCGCGACCCCCATCACCGCGCGGGTCCCGATGACCATCCCCGGGGTCGTCGCGAACGCCGCGAACGCCGAGGCGATGGCGAACACCGCCGAGCAGATCAGGATCAGCTTGCGCCGGCCGATCCGGTCGCCCACCGCGCCCATCGTGATCATGGTGCCGCCGACCATGAACCCGTAGATGTCGTTCATCCACAGCAACTGGGTGGGCGACGGGTGCAGGTCGGCGGCCATCTTGGGCAGGGCGACGCTGAGCACGCTGATGTCGATCGCGATCAGCAGCGACGGCAGGGACAGCAGCGCCAGCGCGAGGCGCGGATGCAGTTCGGACCTCTCTCGCATGCTTGCTCCTCAGCTCGGCAGGCGCCGGTCGTAGAGCAGGCAGATCGCGCCGCTCGAGGTGGTGGTCGCCGCGGTGAGCGACCAGGACGATCCGGCCGGGGCTTCGTCGAAGAGGTACGCGCCACCACCGACCAGCTCCGGGCAGAGCGTGATCGACAGGCGGTCGAGCTCCCCCGCGGCCAGCAGGGCCCGGATGATGCTCGCGCTGGCCGGCACGACGATGTCGCCGCCCGGCTGGTCGCGCAGCCGCTTGACGACCACGGCCGGGCTCTCGGCGGTGAACCGCGTGTGATGCCACGATCCTTCGCGGACAGTGGTGGAGACGACGACCTTCTCCACCTCGTTGAGCCAGCGGGAGAACTCGCGGTCGGCCGGGTCGGCCGCCTCGTCGCCGGCGACCGCCGGCCAGAAGCCGGCGAACCCCTCGTAGTTCCGGCGGCCCAGCAATGCCGTGGTGGCCGCGCCGGTGACCGTCAGCATGTGGCTCCGCGATTCCGGGGAGACCGCGTGCGGGACGATCCAGCCCATGTCGAACGGCCCACCCGGCCCGGTCACCCGGCCGTCCAGCGACAACGAAATGCTTCCCACGACCCTGCGCTGCTGTTTCACGGTGGTGCTCCTCTCCGTGCTGTCGATGCGCTCAGCCTGGCAAGCGACGGTGCTCACGGGGAAAGGCCGATCACGCATGACGGCGATGCGCAGCGCGCATCGCACGGGCGAGTTCTCGGTCCAGCGCCTGGTCACGGCGACGGATCGTGTTCTCCCAGGGCGGTCAGTCGACGCCTTCGATGATGCGGAAGTCGCGCTCGACGCCGTCGGGGAGGGCCACCAGCGCCTTCTGGTACGCCTCGCTCTCGTATGCGGCGACGGCCTGATCAAAGCTGTCGAACTCGACCAGAACGACGCGTTGCGTGATTCCGGCTTCGTGGGCGACGACTCGACCGGCACGGGACAGGGTGCGCCCGCCCCCGGCCTGGACAGCCGCACCGGCCAGCTTGTTGTAGGCGGTCAGCCTCTCAGGGTCGGAAATGGCGGGGTAGACACTGACCCAGTAGCCCTTGGCCATGGAAACCTCCTGCGGTCGGTTGAATCGTCATATGCGCAGGTTAGGGCCCGATGCGCGGTCGAGGGAAAGACCGGTACGGGATAGACTCAGAACGGATCGTTATCAATCGGCAGGGAGGGCACGTGGCGCCGGACACGGTGAGCCTGCGGTACTTCCTGGTGCTGGCGCAGGAGTTGAACTTCACCCGCGCGGCCGCACGGATCGGTATCGCACAGCCCGCTCTCAGCGCCCGGATGCGCCGATTGGAGGCGGAACTCGGTACGGCCCTGCTGGTCCGCAACACGCGCAGCGTCGTATTGACCACGGCCGGTGCGGCGTTGGCGGAGTCCGCGCCGCCCGCGCTGGCGGCGCTGGACCGGGCATGGGACACCGCCCGGAGCGCGGCGGCCGGTGAACTGGGCACGCTGCGCATCGGATACAGCCTCAGCACCGGGGCCGAGACAGTACCGGCCCTGGTGGACAGGCTGATTCGTGGCAACAGCGGACTCGAGGTCGGCGCGGTCCCGATGGCGACACCGGAGATCTCCCCCGCGGTCGCCGACGGCCGCATCGATGCCGGGATCACCCGCGGTGAACAGCCGGGCCGTGGCGTGCGCCGGTTCCCGCTGCGGCGTGCGCGCGTAGGGGTCCAGCTGGCGCAGCACCATCCGCTGGCCGAACTCCCGGAGATCGAGATCGCCGACGCGGCCGCGTACCCGCTGCGACTCCCGGACCGTGCGGCCAACCCCGTGATCCACGATCAGCTGTCCGCACTGTTCCGAGACATCCGGCCACACCCCCGATTCCACACGCCCGCAGTCTCTTTCGACATGTCTCAGCGCGACCTGCGCGACGGGGTCACCCTCGCCCCGGCCGGAGAAGCCGCGGTCACGGTACAACCGGCCGGTCTCACCTGGCGACCGCTCCGAGGCGCGCCCGGCCTGACGATCTACCTGGTCCTCCCACGCGAGCAGTCGCCGCTGCACCGCCGCATCCGTGCCGTCGCCAAAACCCTGGCGCACGAGCTGCAATGGCTGCCGGGCTGACGCGCGAAAGGTCAAGCGAGACGGACGCCTGCGGTGGCGAGAAGACCAACCACTGCGGATTTCATTCGACGAAACTCGCACCGGTTACGCCAAGATGGTGTCCATGGCCGAGATCGCCACCCCCACGCCGGAGGCCGTCGAGCTGCGGCACCTGCGTTCGTTCGTCGCGGTCGCCGCGGAGCTGAACTTCAGCCGCGCCGCGCAGCGGCTGTTCCTGTCGCAGCCCGCGCTCAGCCGGCAGATCCGCAGCCTCGAGCGGCTCATCGGGTGCGAGCTGTTCCGCCGTTCCACCCAGCGGGTCGAGCTCACCCTGGCCGGCGAGGCGCTGCTCGCCCGCGCCCGCACCCTGCTGGCCGACGTGGACGAGGCGATCACCGAGACCCGGGCGGTCGGCGGCGAGCTGGCCGCCCGCATGACCAGCATCTGGCGGCCGTGGGCCGAGGCGACGGCGAGCATCGCCGACCTCGATCGCATCCGGTCCACCACCGAGGAGCTGCACGCCCCCTACGCGCCGCCGCCGGAGATCGCGATCACGCCCACCGTCGCGGGCGGCGTGCCGGCGCTGCGGCTGGCCCCGCCGGAGGCGTCGGACGCGACGATCCTCTTTCTGCACGGCGGCGGACATGTCGCCGGCTCGGCCTTCGGCTACCGCCACCTGGTGGGCGCGACCGCGGCGGCGGCCGGGATGCCGGCCATCGCCATCGACTACCGGCTCGCGCCCGAGCACCCCTACCCCAGCTCGATCGAGGACGCTCTGAACGCGTACGGCTGGATGCTCGATGGTGTGGAGCCGGGCCGGATCACGCTGGTGGGCGACTCCGCCGCCGGTGGGCTGACCATGTCGGTGCTGCTCGCCCTGCGCGAGCGTGGCCTGCCGATGCCGGCCGCGGCCGCGCTGCTGTGCCCCTGGGTCGACCTGACCGGCCGCACCCACCGGCCGCCGCAGGACGCGCCGACGGTGTTCCTGCCGGAGATGGCCAAGGTGCTCGCCGACGCCTACCTGGACGGGCACCCGATCGACGATCCCCTGGTCGATCCGCTGCACGCCGACCTCAGCGGGCTACCGCCGCTGCTCATCCATGCCGCCTCGGGCGACTCCGTGTTCCAGGAGGCCACGCTGCTCGCGCAGCGCGCGCGGAGCTTCGGGACGCCGGTCAGCACCTCGATCTTTCCGGTGCCGACGCACGACTTCCACCTGTTCTGGACGTTCCTGCCCGAGGCCGAGGCGGCGATCGACGAGGTCGGCCGGTTCCTCCGCGAGTCCGTCGAGAGGGCCGGCGCCTGACTCAGCGCGGGGCGGTCGCCGGCGGGGAGATCACGGCCGGCTCGGTGGGCAGTTTCCGCAGCGCCCGGACCACCGGCAGCGTCGCGATCAGCCCGATCACCGGGATGAGGAACGCGGTCCGCAGACCGACCGGCTCGGACAGCGCGCCCAGCAGCACCGCCCCGATCAGCGCCCCGCCGTAGTTGAACAGGTTGACCCGGGCGATGACCTCGTCGCTGTGCCCCGGCGCGGCCTGGCCGGCGGCGCTGAACGCGAGCGGCACGAGGATGCCCACCCCGATGCCGGTCAGCGCGAACCCGGCGATCGCCGCGATCACCTCCGGCACGGCCACCACGATCCCGCAGCCCACCGCGCAGATCACCAGGCTGCCGACCGCCGCCGCGCCCCGGCCCACCCGTGGCACCACGTGGTCGCCGACCAGCCGGGACACCAGCACCGCGGCCTGGTAGGCGGCGTAGCCGAGCGGGACGACCGCGGCCGTGGCGAGCAGCGAGTCGTCGAGGTAGACGGAGCTCCAGGTGCTCACGGCCGAGTCGGCGAGGAACGCGGTGAAGATGAACGCCCCGCAGACCAGCACGACGTGCCGGGTGCCGTCGTGCCGCTTGTCCCCGGCCAGCTCGGGCATCACCGTGCGGGCCGGCTCGAGCGAGCCGAAGCCGAACAGCACGACCAGGACGGCGATCACGGCGGCGGCCCCGACCGCGAGGGCCGCTCCCCCGCCCGAGGCCGCGAAGCCCGACATCAGCAGGGCGGCGGTGATCGCGGCGGCCGTGTAGGCGGCGAACAGGCGGCTCATCACACTGCGCCCGAGCCGGGCCTGGACGAGGACCCCCTGCATGCTCAGGCTCGCGTCGACGGCGCCGAGTCCGATCCCGTACGCGATGAGAATGGTCGTGAAAACCGCGGTGGGCGTGTGGAACGTGGTCAGCGCCAGCCCCGCGGCCACCGCGAGGAGCCCGCCGCTGAGCGCGTACCGGCTGCCCCACCGCGCCGCGGCCCGGTCGGCCAGCACCGAGCCGCCGGCCGCGGCCACGCACACGAGCAGCAGAATCACCGAGACGAACGCGTCGTCGAGCCCCTGCCGCGACTTGAACGCCGGCAGCGCGGTCACCACGGCCGCATAGCCGAAGCCCTGCGCCGCGTAGCCGGCCCCGATCCACCCGGCCCGGCGGCGACCGCTCACCTCATTGCGCATCCAGGGATCATCGCGGTAATCCGCCGCCGAGAACAGATCCCGGGCCACCCCTTTTGCCGTGTCGCCGGGTAGGCCGGAGGTTGCACCATGCGTACCGTCACGTCACCACCCCGATCCCTCCCGCGTCGCGGCACGAATTGGTCGTAGCCGACAGAGGTGGAGGCGGCACGGGATGCGTCACTGGCCGTTCGAGGGACGAGAACCGGAGCTCGGCGTGGTGCGCGACGCCTTCGCCGGCTCGGCGGTGAACGCCGTGCTGCTGCTCGGCGCCGCCGGTGTGGGCAAGACGCGACTGGCCCGGGAGGCGCTCTGCGGCCTGCGCGGCCGCACGGAATGGATCACGGCGACCCGCGCGGCGGCGAGCATTCCGTTCGGCGCGCTGGCCCATCTGCTGCCCGAGGAACCCCCGCCGCCGGTCACGCCGGTCGGCCTGGTCCGCATGATCAGCTCGCGGGTGGCCCGGTGGGGTGGGCGGCCGGCCGTAGCCATCGGCGTGGACGACGCGCACCTGCTGGACGACGGCTCGAGCGCGGTCATCGCCGGGCTGGTCCGGGCGCGGTCGGCGTTCGCCGTCCTCACGGTGCGGGGGAACGAGATGGCCGACTGCCTGGCCCGGCTGATCCAGGACGGCGAGGCGTCGGTCCTGGAGCTGTCCCCATTGCCGGACGCGGTGATCGACCGGTTGATCGACCACGACACGGCCGGCGCGATCGGGGTCGCCGAGCGGCGCCGGCTGCACACGGTCGCCCGGGGGAACCCGCTGGCTCTGCGCGAGTTGTTGCACGGTGCGCTGCCGGGCGGGCTGACCGACCTGGTGGCGTCCCGGCTGGACCGGCTCGCCCCCGGCACCCGTCGGGCGGTCGAGATGGTGGCCTGCGGCGAGCCGGTCCCGCTCGGCTTCCTCGAGCGGGTGGCCGGCCCGGCCGCGGTCGCCGCCGCCGAGGAGAGCGGTCTGGTGGTGTGCGAGCCGGCCGGCGCCCGGATCGAGGCCCGCCTCGATCATCCCGTGTTCGGCGAGGTCATGCGCGCGCGGATGCCCGCCGCACGGTCCCGGCAGGTGTACCGCGAGCTGGCCGGGCAGCTGCTGAGCACGCCGCTGCGCCGGCACGACGACCCGCTGCGGGCCGCGCTCTGGCAGGTGGAGTCCGGCCTGATCGTGCGGCCCGATCTCGTCCGGGCCGGCGCCCGGCTGGCCATCGGGCGGGCCGGGCTGGTGCTGGCCGAGCGCCTGGCCCGGGCCGCCCGCGACGCCGATCCCAGCGCGGCGGCCGACTGGCTGCTGGCCGAGATCCTGGAGTACCAGGGGCGCAGCGACGAGGCCGCCGCCCTGCTGCCGGCGGCGCCGCCACCCGCGGAGGCGGAGCGGGTTCGCTGGGCGGTCGCCCGCGCGGACTGGCTCTACTGGGCCTGCGGCGATCTGGCCGCCGCCCTCGACACGCTGGACGCCGCGCGGGGGCACTCCACGATCGAGGGCGCCCGCGCGTTCCTCCTCTGCTTCGCCGGTCGCTGCGCGGACGCGGTCGCGACGGCGTACGGCGTGCTCGACCGCGCGGACAGCCATCCGCAGGGCCTGGTGTGGGCCGCCGCGTCGGCCACGGCATCGCTCGGCTTTCTCGGCCGGGTCGACGAGGCCGAGGCGCTTCGCCGGCGGGGGAACGCGATCGCCGTAGCGCACGCCGGCGCCCTGCCCTGGGGGAAGTTCCAGATCGAGCTCGGCGCGTGCCTGGCTCACCTGGCCGGTGGGCATCCCGCGATCGCGGCCGGCATCGCGGCGGACGGGTACCGTGCCGCCCTGGGCGGCGGGGCGCCCATGATGGTCAGCGGCTGGGCGCTATACGGCGGCATCGTCGCCGCCACGCGGGGCGACGTGAACCGCGCCGAGTCGCTGCTGACCGAGGCCCTGGCCGGGTTCGACCGCAACGACACGTTCCGCCTGCGCCGCTGCTGCCTGGCCGCGCTGGCGTGGGTCCACGCCCTGCGCGGGGACCACGAGACCGCGGCCGACCGGCTGGCCCGGTCGGACAAGCTCGACAACGGCACCAATCAGCTGTTCGCCCCCTGGATCGGCACCTGGCGGGCCTGGGTCGCCCACGCGGGCGGCGACACCGCCGGTGCGGCCGAGCTGGCCGCCGGTGCCGCCGATCGGGCCGAGGCGGCGGCGATGCCGGTGGTGGCGGCGATGGCCCGCCTCGACGCCGTGCGCCTCGGCGGCCGGGCGCCTTCCTTTGATTCGGCACCGGCCGGCGCCGCGCACACGGCCACGTGCGCTCTGGCCGAGGGAGACCCGGCCGCCCTCCTCCGGGCCGCCGACGTGCTCGGCGATCGGGGCTACCGGCTGCACGCCGCCGAGTTGGCCACGGTCGCCGGTGGCATCCTCCGCCGCGCCGGGCGCCGGGGCCAGGCCGGCATCGTCGCCGCCAAGGTGGCGGCGCTGCGCGCCTCGTGCCCGGGCGCCCGTACACCCCTGCTGGCCCAGGACGATCTCCAAGAGCTGCTGACTCCGCGCGAGTGGCAGGTCGCCCTGCTCGCGGGCCGGCACAGCAGCAAGGACATCGCCGGACGGCTGGGCCTGGCCGTGCCCACTGTGAACAACACCCTCGCCCGCGCCTACGTCAAGCTCGGCGTCACCCGGCGCGATCAGCTGCGCGACCTGCTCGACATCGGCCGTCGTACGGACTCGTGACGGCGGCAGTCGCATGCCGGCTCGCATGCGACTGCCACTTTGTCCCCGGGCGTTGGTCACAGGCAGTAGTAGGGGTAGCACGGGTCGTCGGGCGGATCGACCGGCGGCGCCTCCACGAAGATGATGCGGAAGTGCGTCTGATTGCGGATCAGTGCGCCGCTGTTGCCCCCGTTGTAGTTCGCGGTGACGGTCCAGATCTCACCGGGGACTCCGGCTCCACGGGAGAAGTTCCGCTCGTTGGCGACACAGTTCGACCCGGCCTTGTTGCCGAACAGCGTGAACTGCGTGCCGGTGTTGCTGCGGACGTCCCAGCTCGGGATGGAGTCCCGCAGCAGCCCGTTGCCGCCGAGCCGGAAGAACACCGTGAAGGTCTGGCCGTTGGAGTTGCCGAAGTTCTGGTAGTCGTCGGCGGGCCGGTCGGCCGCGTCGTCCTCGTACCGGATGCTCCACGGCGACTGGTCGGTCTTGTAGACGTGGGCCTTGGTCTGGCACGATGCCGCGGACGCCGGCGTGGCGGTCGTGGCCACGGCGACGCCGGACAGCAACATCGCGGCGGTCGCACCAACCACCTTGGCCAGCAGCAACGGTCGACGGGTTCGCCCTTGCAGCAGTTTCATGGAAAACCTCCCCGTAGGTAGAGGGCGATTGCTGAACTGACGGTAGGAAGCGGCCACGCGACCCGACAGATCAGTCGAACTAACCCATGACGACCGCCGGCCCGAGGACCTCATCAGTCGCGCCACCCCGGCCTCGACGGCGGTGAATCTTGGGACTCGGCGAAAAGATCGACTCGGCATGCAACTTTTCCGGCCCCAGCCACGTCATGTCATTTGCGGCCATGATGGTGTCGGCCGGACCCCCTCGATTGCGAGAACCATGATTGAGCGACGCAAGGTCATCATCGGATCACTGGGCGCTGCCGCCACGCTGGCGACCGTCGGTGGTTCCGCGTCGGGTTCGGCGAGCGCCGGAACCGCCGCCGCGGCGGGCCGGGAGGAGAAGGGCGGCGCCCCGGTCGTGCCGGTCGCGCCGGTCCGGCTGAGTGTGACCCCGGGCAGCGGGGCGACCGCGGTGTCCCCGGCGACTCCGATCGTGGTCGCCGTCCAGTCCGGCGAGCTGCGGACGGTCGCCGTCACCTCCGGCGGCACGGTCGTCAGCGGTTCCGTGCAGGCCGACGGGACCTGGCGCTCCACCGGCAACCTGGCCTACGGCAAGACGTACCGGGTGATCGTGACGGCCGCCGACAGCTCGGGGGTGGCGACGGAGAAGACGTCCAGCTTCAGCACGGCGAAACCGCAGCACCTGGTCGAGGCGACCTTCCGGGCCAACGGGATGAGCTCGATCAAGAAGGGCCACGCGTACGGCGCCGGCCAGCCGGTGATCATCGCCTTCAGCCGCGCCGTCAACAAGGCGGCGGCGGAGAAGGCCATCCAGATCACGACGTCGCCGGCCGTCAAGGGCAAGTTCTACTGGCCGGACGGCAAGACCGTTCACTGGCGACCGGCCAAGTACTGGAGCGGCGGTACGTCGATCACGGTGGACGTCAACATGTTCGGCGTCCGGCTCGGCAACGGCGTGTACGGCGGGAAGAACGCGTCCACCCGCTTCACCGTCGGGCGTCAGCTGATCGCGATCACCGACAACAAGGCGCATCTGACCAAGGTCTACATCGACGGCAAGCTCGTCCGGACGATGAAGTGCAGCCTCGGCAAGGGCGGCTCGACCACCGGCTCCAACGGCGAGCACATCAGCTACTGGACGACGGGCGGACCGCACGTCGTGCTGTCCAAGGAGCGGGTGCACAGCATGAGCTCGGCCAGCTACGGCATCACCGACCCGAACGACCCGAACTACTACGGGGCCGAGGACATCGAGTACTGCACCCGGATCACCTACTCCGGCGAGTTCCTGCACGCGGCCCCGTGGAACCATTCGCTGGGCCGGGCGAACCTGTCGCACGGCTGCGTCAACCTGAGCGTCTCCGACGCCAAGTGGGTCTACGAGAACTTCGTGATCGGCGACGTGGTCGACATCCGGAACAGCCCGCGGCCACTGCAGATCTGGAACGGGATCGGCGACTGGACGGTCCCCTTCGACAACTACGGCCACTGACCGGCCTGGCGCTATCGGGCCAGGAAATGCCAGCCCAGCCAGAGCCAGGCGCCGAGGATGAGAACGCGCCCGGCTCGCGGGCGCAGTGCCGCGGCCAGCGTGGCGGACAGCGGCCGTACGCCCGATCCCGCCCGCCGCGCGAACAGGTCGGCCGCGACCACGAGACCCAGGATCGTGGCGAAGCACGCGATGATCGCGGCGCGCGGCGTCATCGGCTCACCAGCCACAGTCCGGCGCCGATCCAGAGCAGATAACCGAGCACCCGGCCCGGGTAGGTGCTCAGCGCCGGATCCGCGAGCGTGCTCAGCGTCGGGTGTGCGGCATCGTCCGGGCCGAGCCGGACGCCGAGCTCGAACGCCCCGGCCAGCACGCCCAGGCCCAGCCACAAGGCCACCGACCGCCGGCCGACCGGCTCCGCCCGCCGCGGCCGACGAAACACGCCGACCCCGGACAGCGGAACTCCGGCGACGAGAACGGCGCCGAGCGCGACACCGGTCAGGGGCCGGCACAAGGCCGCCACCAGCGCATACGCAACGACGGCGACAATCACCGCGAAGCGCCGCCACCCACCGGCCGCGCCCTGACGTGCCGAATCCACCCGGGCATTGTCTCCCCCGGCGACCGCGAGCGCGTCACTGCCACCAAGGGGTTGACGGTAGACCGACCGTTCTATCTAATGAGTAGACCAGTCGTTCTATCTACCAGCCGGAGGAAGTCATGACACTCTTGGACCCGAACGCCCTGGCCGACCGGTACGTCACGATGTGGGTCGAGCCCGACCCGGCAATGCGCCGCAAAATCATCGAGGAGCTTTGGGCTCCGGACGGCGTCCACCTGCTGGAACCCCCGGAGGAGGCCCGCGCCGCCGCCGACCGTCTGGGCGTGGGCGTGATCTTCGAGGCGGCGGGGCACGACGCGATCGAGCGGCGCGTGACCGCGGCGTACGACGACTTCGTCGCCGGGCAGGGGTTCACGTTCCGGTCCCCGGGCGACGCGCGCCGCATTCGGGACACGGTCATGTTCCGGTGGGAGTCGGTGCAGAAGGGCGAGGTCGTCGGCGGCGGCACCGAGTTCCTGATCCTCGACGCCGGCGGCCGCATCGCCGCCGATCACATGTTCCCGGGCTGACGCCTCAGGCGCCGGCCCGGGTCAGCGCGACGACCGGGATCTCGCGGCCGGCCTTGGCCTCGTGGTCGGCGAAGAAGGGGTAGGCCGCCTTGATCCCGGTCCACGCGCGGGCGTAGTCGTCGCCGGCCAGCGGGGTGGCGGTGGCGGCGTAGGACTCGTCGCCGATCTCGACGGTCACCTCGGGGTGCGCGGCGAGGTTCCGGTACCAGTCGGGGTCCTTCGGGGCGCCGGAGTTGGAGGCGATCACCAGGACGCGGTCGCCGTCGCGGTGGAACATCATCGGCGTGGTGTGCGTGCCGCCGGTGCGGGCGCCCGTGGTGGTCAGCAGCAGGAGGCGGTCGCGGTGCATGCCGTCGATCTCGCCGCCGGCGCGGAACTGGGTGATGACGCGGTTGTTGACCTCGTTCATGTCCACCCGCGCATTATGCGCGTCGGGGCCGGAACCAGGCGGCCGCCTCTCCGGGCAGCGATCCCTCGATCGGGGCGCTCGCGAGCAGCAGTTCCGCGCCCTCGACCGCCGCGGGCAGGGGCACCGGCGACGGGCCGGTGTTGACCACACAAACAACCCCTTTGGGCGTACGCCGGAAGCACAGCACCGAGTCGTCGTCGGCGGCCAGCCATTCGAGGCCGCCGTCGCCGAGATGCTCGCGACGCAGGGCCAGTGCGTCCCGGTAGAGCGACAGCATCGAGCCGGGTTCGGGCGTCTCGGCCTCGACCGTCTGGCGGGCCCACTCGGCGGGCTGCGGGAGCCAGGGCGGTGCGGCCGCGCCGGGCGGGCTGAAACCGAACGGCGGGGATGTTCCGGACCACGGGATCGGCACGCGGCACCCGTCCCGGCCGCGCTCTCTTCCCCCCGTACGCAGGAAATTGGGGTCTTGTCGTTTGTCGTCGGGAATGTCCCAGACCTCCTCGAGGCCCAGCTCCTCCCCCTGGTAGAGATAGGCGCCGCCGGGCAGGGCCAGCATCAGCAGCGCGGCGGCCCGGGCCCGGCGCTGCCCGGTCTCGCCGCCGCCGTAACGGCTCGGGTGCCGGACCACGTCGTGGTTGGAGAGCACCCAGGTGGCCGGGGCACCGACCGTGGCCAGGCCCGCGATGGTGTCGTCGATGGCCTTGCGGAACGCCGCGGCGTCCCAGGGCGCGACCAGGAATGCGAAGTTGAACGCCGTGTGCAGTTCGTCGGGGCGCAGGTAGAGCCCGAGGCGCGCGAAGTCGTAGACCCAGGCCTCGGCGACGGTGACCCGGTCGCCCGCGTACGCGTCGAGGACCCGCCGCCAGCCCCGCCAGATCTCGTGCACCTCGTCCTGGTCCCAGAACGGGTGGCCGGCCTGCGCGACGTGCACCGGAAGCTCGGGGTCGAGGCCCTCGGGCAGCTCGCGCAGGGACGGATCCTTGCGCAGGCCGTGCGCCACGTCGATGCGGAAGCCGTCCACGCCGCGGTCGAGCCAGAACCGCAGGATGCTCTCGAACTCGGCGACCACCTCGGGGTTTGTCCAGTCGAGGTCGGGCTGCTCGGCGTCGAAGAGGTGCAGGTACCACGAGCCGTCGGGGGCTTGGGTCCACGCGGAGCCGCCGAAGACGGACTGCCAGCCGTTGGGTTTCTCCCGGTCAGGCGCGTCGCGGAATATGTAGCGGGCGCGGGCCTCTTTGTCTCCGGCCAGCGCGGCCTGGAACCACGGATGCGCCGACGAGGTGTGGTTGGGCACGAGGTCGACCACGACGCGCAGGCCCAGGCGGTGCGCGGTGCCGATCAGCTCGTCGGCGTCGGCGAGGGTGCCGAACAGCGGCTCGACGTCGCGGTAGTCGGACACGTCGTAGCCGGCGTCGGCCTGCGGCGAGGGATAGAACGGGTTGAGCCAGATCGCGTCGACCCCGAGCCGGGCGAGGTACGGCAGGTGGGCGATCACGCCGGGCAGGTCGCCGACGCCGTCGCCGTCCGAGTCGGCGAAGCTGCGCGGGTAGACCTGGTAGATCACCGCGTCCCGCCACCAGGGTCCGTTCATCGGTCGTACCTCTCGTAGATCTCCGAACGGGCGCCGTCCGGGTCGAGCCGGTGCAGGATCGCGTCGGCGATCGCGCCCAGCTGGGTCACCTGCTCCGGGGTGAGCGCGTCGATCACGTACTCCCGGACGGTGTCGACGTGGCCCGGCGCGCTCTCCTCCACCTTCTCCCAGCCGGCCTCGGTGAGCCGGGCGTTCGTCGCCCGCCGGTCCTCGGGACAGGGGAAACGCTCGATCAGGCCGCGGCCCTCCAGCCGCTGCACCACGTGCGAGAGGCGGGCGAGGGTCGAGGCGGTCTGCTCGGCCAGGGCGGTCATCCGTAGCGTGCGGCCGGGCGCCTCGGAGAGCATGGCCAGCACGAAGTAGTCGAAGTGCGTCAGTCCGGCGTCGCGCCGCAGCTGGGCGTCGAGCGCCGCGGGCAGCAGCTCCAGCACGGCGGCCATCCGCACCCAGGCCGCCATCTCCCCCCGGTCGAGCCATCGCGTATTCACGATCACATTCTGACAGGGCAATTGGTTGTTGCTACAACCTGGCTTGTCTGCGATAGTTGTTGCTACAACCAATTGGAGGTCATCATGGCGCACATCAGCATCATCGGCACCGGCACGATGGGCCAGGCGATCGCCGGCCTCGCCGCCAAGGGCGGGCACACCGTCGAGCAGCTCAACACGTCGAGCGGCGATCAGCCGGTGACCGGCGAGATCGTGGTGCTCGCGGTTCCCCACTCGTCGCTCGCCTCGGTGCTGGCCTCGCGGGCGGACCAGCTCGCCGGCAAGGTCGTCGTCGACCTGACCAACCCGATCGACTTCACCACCTTCGACGGGCTGACCGTGCCCGCCGACAGTTCCGCGGCCGCCGAGATCGCCGCCGCGCTGCCGTCGGCGCGGGTCGTGAAGGCGTTCAACACGAACTTCGGCGCCACGCTGGCGTCCGGGAGCATCGGCGAGGGCACGACGACGGTCCTCATCGCGGGCGACGACGCCGACGCGAAGGCGCTGCTCAGCGACGTCGTCACCGCGGGCGGGCTCAAGGCGGTGGACGCGGGATCGCTGAAGCGGGCTCGGGAGCTGGAGGCGTTCGCGCTGCTGCAGATCACGCTGGCGGCGCGGGAGCAGATCTCGTGGACCGGCGGTTTCGCCGTCACCGCGTGAGTTACCAGTAAACCCGGAGCGTCAGCTGCTCCGAGGGGGCGGTCGGGTCGTCGGCGTCGGTGACCGCTACGACCCGTACGCCGTTTTTTGTCGACTCCTTGATCGCGAGCCCTTCGATCTTGGGCGGCGTCTTGTCCGGATTTTTCGGGATTTCGGCAAGGTCGCGGACGCTGCCGTCTTCGCCGTCGTCGTCCTCCTCCAGGAGGGCGAGGGCGGCGGCCACGATCGGCCCGTCGTCGATCGCGTTGGGCGTGTCCTCGGCGACGGCGCTGACCAGGACGCGATTGCCCTCGACGGCGATCGCGTCGGTCACCGCGAGCGCGACGCCGTCAACGGTGCCGAGGTCGTACCTTTGTGTCGCTTTAATGGTTATATCTTTGGTCCGGCCCATCACCGCGGCCAGCAGATCGTCCAGCTCGACGTCGGCGCAGACCGTCGGCGCGCCGGCGGCCACGTTGGCCCGCTGAAACCACCGCAGCCGGTCGCCGACCACGCAGGCGCCCTCAAGATTCAGCTGGTCGACCTGAAGCCCCATCGCCTCCGCCACCGCGTGATAGACCGCCGTGAGATCCGCGATCTTCGCCCACGGGGACCCGGCCGCATCCAGGCGCAGCAGCGACGCCCTCATCCGCGCCGGCGACGACCCCGAGCCCAACAGCAATGCCGCCTCGACGCCGCCCACGGTCACCGCACAGGCCGCCTCGAAATCCGGCTTCAGATGCTTGGTGCCGGCGACCTCGCTGAACACCTCGAGCCCGTCGATCGCCTCCACCACCCGAACCGGCGTGACGAGCCCGCCCCGAAGCCAGGCCGCATGCGTGGCGTCATCCTGCGCCACCAGCCATCCCCCACCGAACGCCACGATCGCCGAGGCGGCCCGCACGGGCGTCCCGTCGGGAAAGCTCAGTGCGTACGTCTCCTCCACGACCACCCGCATGGAGTCATCATCGCCCAGACTCCCAGGCGTTTGACGAAGACCAGACACGGTTCCTCTAGGCGCACGGTCCGGCCGCCGTCGACGACGCGCTCCACATAGGTGGTCAGGACGCCCTTGCGCCACGCGCGATATCGCTGCCGGCGGTACAGCTTGATGGCCCGCTTGTTCTCCGGGTGGACCGCGAGCGCGACGCGGCGATGACCCTGGTCGGACAGGCGCTGTTCCGCGTCCCGGAGCAGCCGCCGGCCGATACCGGACCCTCGATGCTCCTGGCGCACCTTGAAGTGCTGGAGAAGGGGAACGCCCGGCAGACCGTCCCGCAGTTCCGGCTCCTCGGCCGGCTCCAGGCGGAGAAAGATGCGGCCGACGAAGACGTCGTTCAGGAAGGCGAAGAGCAGGATCCCCCGGCCGTTGCCGAGGTGGTCGAGGAAGTAATGCCGATCGTCCTTGTCCTCGACGAGAGTGCGGACATCGTCGTCCGAGGCAGTTCGAATCAGCAGGTCCCCCACCACAGGCCTCCCCGGCTCGCCTTGGGTGATCGTGCCGCTACGCGGCGCTGCTGTCGATGGGCGGAGCGACAGCAGCGCGGGGGACCTCAGCGATTCAGCAGACCGATCACGGTCACCGTCGCCACGAGCATCGTCGTGACGTAGAGCGCCATGGGCCGGGACTCGGTGAAATTGTGGATGATCTTGAAGGTGACGAGGACGAACGCTCCGGCGATGGAGAGAACGGCGACCAGGGCGAGCCATTCAGCCACCGCGACCCCTACCGCGTGCAGGTAGGCCGTGTCGCCGATTGGAGGGATTGCTTCGGAGAGGGAAGGCAATAAGGTCTTCATGGGTGGGCCTTTCTGCATCGACTGTCAGCGGGACCGCCCCATCTCAGCGGCGCCTCCGGCCGGGGCAACGGCCTGGGGCGCCCTGTCGTCGGTGGCGCACGCGGCGCCCATGCGCTCAGCGGATTCGGCCGGCCCATCGCGGACCCCCCTACACGTCGATCCAGGCTCTACACCACGATCTACCTGTAGTAGTAGTACAAGCACTGTAAGTTAGTGGAGTTCTTCAGGGCAACGGCAGGAGAAAAGTGGAACCTGAAGGACTGCCGCGGCGAGTTTCACTCATGCCACGGCGTGCCTGCTACACGCCTTTCCGCCACCTGGCAGACTGCGATATACCGGTTCAGTTGTAGTACAGTGAATTTTTCTGGAGGTGCCGGAGTGCCCGCTGCCACCAACCACGGCCGAGCGTTGGCCGAGCGACTTCGCAAACTGCGCAAGTCGAGGTGGCCGGATGTCTCCATCACCCAGGCCGAGCTGGCCGAGGCGTTGAGCGGGCGGAAAAAGGCGAGTGTCCAGCTGATCTCGTCGTGGGAGCGCACCTCCGACCCGACGCCCCCACCGGAGGACAGGCTCAACGCCATCCTGACGTTCTTCAGCACCCGGCGTTCGATCTCGACGCGGCCCTACCGGCTGATCAGCGAACAAGATCTGACGGCGGACGAGGCGGCGGCGCGGGCCGAGCTCGAGGCCGAGCTGTTCTCCCTGCGTTCGGCGGCCGTCAGCAACGGGGAGGCCCCGGAGATAGAGGTGGCGACGTCACCCCCTAGCATCGTCGGCCGTGGCCCGTGGCACTACAAGGTGGGACCCGTCGTGATCGTCTGCGCCGAGCGCGGCGGTGAGACACCCCCCGCGACCAACGATCCGGATCGGCCAAAACTCTCCCGCTTCGCCGACCTCGACTCCCTCATGGAGTTGCACGGGCATATCCGCGCGGTCAATCCCGATCTGAACGTCCGGTTCGTCGGCGCCTCCGAGATGGTGGAGGACGACTGGACCGCCCACGTCGTGCTGCTCGGCGGCATCGACTGGAACGAGGCGACCCAGGAAGCCATGCGACTGACCCCGGTGCCGGTACGTCAAGTTTCGGACGACGCCGATCCGAGTCGCGGTTGCTTCGAGGTCGTTGACGAGGGGGAAACGCAGCCGTTCGTACCTGAGTTCGAAGATCGCGGAGGTGGCCGAGTCTTGGTCCAGGACGTCGGTCATTTTTTCCGGGCGCCGAATCCCATGAACCGGGAACGCACAATTACCGTATGCAACGGCATGTACGGTAGCGGAGTGTACGGAGCCGTGCGCACCCTTACGCATGACGTCTTCCGCGAGAAGAACTCCGACTATCTCGCGCAGCGATTCCGCGGCGACACCTTCAGCCTGCTGTTCCGGGTCCAGGTGCTGAACGGCGTCGCGACGACCCCCGACTGGACGGACCCGGAAACCGTGCTGCACACCTGGCCGGAGGCGTAGGCGTGCTCGTGTACGAGCCGGCCGTCGAGGCCAAGGATCTCCACCACGGGTCACACGCGGAGCTGCTGAAGGACGAGGAGCTGTCGGACGAGGATGGGGCACCGCCATCCCGCCTGGACGCGATCATTGTGCCGACAGCGCGGCCGGTCCGGGCCCTCCGTCACGCCATGCGCTTGGGCAAGGCGATCGACTGCCCGGTGATCGCCCTGTGTAGCCGGGACGCCTCGGCCGAGCAGGCGCGAGATCTCGCCGATGAGGAGGGTGCGCGCGCGCTGGCGGTGAACGTCGCCCCGTCGACCGCGAGCCTGCTGCCGTCGTTCGCCACCGACCGCCTGCTGTGGGCGCGAGGGTTCGGCAGCGGCAGCGACCTCAGCCTGAAGCGCAACCTCGGGCTCGTCCTGGCGCGCGGATCGAACTGGCGGAGGGTGCTGTTCCTGGACGACGACATCCACGTCAACGAGCCCAAGACGCTGCACCGCGCGGCCGGGCTTGTCGATCGCTACCGCGCTGTCGGCCTGGCCAACCGCGGGTTCAAGGACAACTCTGTGGTCTGTCACGCCTACCGAGCGCTCGGCGGCAGGCAGGAAACGTTCATCGGTGGCGGCGCGATGATCGTTGACGCGCTCCGGACCAGGTCGTTCTATCCGAACGTCTACAACGAGGACTGGCTGTTCCTGATCGGTGACGGCGTTCCGTTCCGCGCCGCGCGGGCTGGGTCCATGCGCCAGCGCGAGTTCGACCCGTTCGTCAATCCCGCGCGGGCCGCCGCCGAAGAGTTCGGCGACACCCTCGCCGAGGGGCTTTTCTGGTTGCTCGACACCGGCAAGCGCATGGACAGCGCGGGGAACGGCTTCTGGGGAGACTTCCTCTTCCAGCGCCGCACGTTCATCGAGCTGCTCATCGCGAAGCTCGGGGACAAACCCGAGCACGAGCGGATGCGGCTCTCGCTCAAGGCAGCACGCGGTCGCAGCGCGGACGTTACCCACTGGCTCTGCCAGACCTTCCTGGAGCTGTGGAAGACGGATCTCGACGAGTGGTGCCGCTTCCTCGAGGACTGGGTGCCTGTCCACCGTGACGGGAGCCCGGAGAAGATCCTGCACGGGTTCGGGGTGGCCGGCTGCGTGCTGGCGTCCAAGGCGTACTGACCGAAACCTTTTCGGCTTTGGTTTCGGGAAATGGTCTGATTGACGAATTCACATGCGCTGGTATGGTCCTGAAAAGGTTTTCGCAACCTGCTCGGAACCAATGACCGCCGGGTGCCTCCCCACCCCCGTCGGTTCCAACCTCCCGTCCCCCTCGGAGGCAGCAGCATGTCCAAACCTCGATTCCTGCGCAGGACAACGGCCGTCCTCGCCACCCTCGCTCTCGTCATCCTCGTCCAGCCGGGCCGGGCCGACGCCGCGGCCAGCACGATCGCCAACACCGCGAACGGGCTCTGCGTGACCGTCCCGGGCGGCGCCAACACGGCGGCGCTCCAGCTGACCCAGGCGGCCTGCGGGCAGTCGTTCACCTTCACGCTCGTCGCCGGCAGCTCCGACACGTACACCATCACGACGCCTTCCGGCGCCAACTGCATCGACGTGTACGGGGTCAGCACCGCGGACAACGCGCAGATCATCCAGTGGCCCTGCAATGGTCAGAACAACCAACGATTCCAGTTGCGGCCGGTCGGCACGGGAACGTACAACCTCGCCGCCGTCCACTCGGGAAAGTGCATCGCGCCGGCCGGGGACTCGGCGGCGGCCAACACCGGGCTCGTTCAGCTGCCCTGCACCACGGCCGCCTCGCGGGTCTGGCGCGCCACCCCGGGCGGTGGCGGTGGTACTACCAAAACCTTTACGAACCCGCTGAAGGTACAAGGGCCTGACCCTTGGCTGACCTACTACAACGGCTTCTACTACCTGGCCACGACCACCTGGAACAACAAGATCACGATGCGCAAGTCGGCGACGCTGGGCGGGCTCGCGTCGGCGACCGATCAGACCATTTTCACGCTGACCCGGCCGAACGGCGCCGGCACCATGTGGGCGCCCGAGTTCCACCTGCTCACCGGGCCGAACGGGCAGCGCTGGTACCTGTACTACGTGGCCGGTCAGGAGCCGTACAACCTGGGCACGCAGCGCATCCACGTGCTCGAGTCGTCCGGGACCGATCCGATGGGGCCGTACACGTTCAAGGCCGACCTTCTCGACCCGACGCAGAACAACACGTGGGAGCTGGACCCGAGCATCCTGCAGCTCAACGGCAAGCTGTACCTGCTCGGCACGTTCTACAACGGCTCGCAGCCCAATTTCATCCGCGAGCTGTCCAACCCGTGGACCACGGCCGGGACCCGGCACCTGCTGTCCACGCCGACCTACAGCTGGGAGACGGTCGGCGGCGCCGTCAACGAGGGCGCCGAGGTCCTACAGCACGGTGGTAAGACGTTCATCGTGTTCTCCGCCTCGCACTGCTCCACGCCCGACTACAAGCTGGGCATCCTCATCTGGAACGGCGGCGACCCGCTCAACTCGTCGTCCTGGGTGAAGTCGTCCACGCCGGTCTTCCAGCGCAACAACGCGGCCGGCGTCTACGGCCCGGGCCACAACGGGTTCTTCAAGTCGCCGGACGGCACCGAGGACTGGATCGTCTACCATGCGACGACCAACTCGGCCGGCAACTGCGACCTGAACCGATCGACCCGCGCCCAGAAGTTCACCTGGAACGCCGACGGAACCCCGAACTTCGGCACCCCGGTGGGCCTCGGCGTGACCCTGACGGCACCGTCCGGCGAGTAATTCGCGGTCCGGGTGCGGCCCAAATGTCTCGCGTACGCGCAATGATCTCTTGAACGCGCAAAGATTGAGCACAGTCACGGCGAGACGGCCGCACCCGGCCATACACAGCGAGGAGATCGCGTTGGGGTTCCAGACCACCCGCGGGGGGACGCGAGGCGCCCGTCAGCCGCGAGGAAAGCTGCTGAGCTGGGCAAACAAGATGACCATGAACAAGATCCGCCGCTCGGGCGAGGGCAGCAACATGCTGATCCTCAGCACGGTCGGCCGCAAGTCCGGCGAGCCCCGGCAGACGCCCGTCCGCTGGTTCCCCGGCGGGGAGGGCTCCTGGCTGATCGTGGCCTCGGCGAACGGCGCCGCCGGCAACCCGGCCTGGTACTTCAACCTCGCCGCGCAGCCCGAGGTGACCATCGAGGTCCAAGGACGCACGGTGCAGGTCATCGCGACCCAGCTGGCGGGCGCGGAGCGTGAGGCGGCCTGGGCCCGGATCACCGCCGCCTCGCCGCAGTTCGCGGGCTACGAGCGCAAGACCGACCGCGAGATGCCGGTGCTGCGGCTCACGCCGCGAGAGCCGGGAGCCGCCTAGGCCGGCTCGGCAGTGGGATGACATTGGTGACGGCGCGGTCGAGAACGATCGCGCCGTTGCAGAGCATGGTCCAGCCGAGGTCGGCGTGCCGGACGAGAACGCACGCCGTCTCCCAGCCGGGCTGATCGACCGGCGGGCACTGCGGGTGATGCGTACACATGCTCATAGCCTCGCGAAAAGCGCCGTGCGGCACATCGAGGCCAACCCGACTCCGCACTACCGGCTAGCCGGTATTTAATGCTGGGGTGATCGGGCTGCGGGTGGTGCTGGCGGAGGACGACGTCCTGCTGCGGGAGGGGCTGGCGAGCCTTCTCGACCGGTCGGGACTGGTCGTGCTCGGTCAGGCCGGCACCGGCGCCGAGCTGCTCGAACTGGCCCGCCGCCACAAGCCCGACCTCGTGGTGTCCGACGTGCGCATGCCGCCGACACACACCACCGAGGGGCTCGAGGCCGCCCGCCAGCTGCGTAAGGAGCTGCCCGACACGGGAATCCTCGTCCTTTCCGCGTACGCCGATGTCGAGCAGGCCATGGAGCTGCTGGCGGGCGGCCGCCGGATCGGCTACCTGTTGAAGAGCCGGGTCACCGACGTCGCCGAGTTCCTGGCCGCCCTGCAGCGGATCGCCGACGGCGGCTCGGTGATCGATCCCGGCGTCGTGGCCGAGCTGGTCAGCGCCCGCCGCCGCAACGATCCGCTCGCCGCGCTCAGCGCCCGCGAGCGCGAGGTGCTGTCCCAGATGGCCGAGGGCCAGTCCAACGCGGGCATCGCCCGGCGGCTGTTCATCACCGAGGGCACGGTCGAGAAGCACGTGCGCGCGGTGCTGACCAAGCTGGCGCTTCCGGACACGGACGACCATCACCGGCGAGTGCTGGCCGTTCTTGCGTTCCTCGAGGCGCGCTAGGACCGCTAGGCGGCGCTCGTGACCGCTTCGGGGTTCCACTCGGGAGAGACGGCGATCATCCGGCTGATCTCGTCGGCGGCGACCGGAACGGTGAACAGGTAGCCCTGGGCGGCGTCGCAGCCCAGGTCGCGCAGCTTGGCCAGGGTCGGCTCGTCCTCGACGCCCTCGGCGATCACGTGCAGGCGCAGGGCGCGGGCCAGGGCGAGCATCGCGTGCACGACGCCCTCGCGGGCCGGGTCGTCGGCGATGCCGGTGACGAAGCTGCGATCGATCTTGAGGGCGTCCCAGTGGCGGTCGGCCAGGCGCGACACCGAGGAGTAGCCGGTGCCGAAGTCGTCGACGGCGACGGCCACGCCGTTCCGGCGCAGCTCGGCCAGGGTGCCGGTGAGCACGGCCTCGTCGACCAGGGCGGTCTCGGTGACCTCCAGGATCAGCGCGGAGGCGGGTGCGTCGTGTGCAGCCAGCGCGGCCAGCACCGAGGGCACCAGCCGGCCGTCGGTGAGCTGCCGGGGCGACACGTTCACGGCGACCGTGGGCCGCCAGCCGAACTCGGCCAGCCAGCCGTCCTGCGCCGCCAGCACCTGGTCGAGGACCCGCTCGAAGAGCTGGCCGATCACCCCGTGCGTCTCGGCGTGCGGCACGAACTCGTCCGGCGGCAGCAGCCCGCGCTCCGGGTGCTGCCAGCGCACGAGCGCCTCCAGCGCGTAGAGCCGCCCGCTGACCAGGTCGATCTCCGGGTGGTAGAAGGCGACCAGCTCGTCGTTGGCCAGGGCGTGCCGCAGCTCGGTGTCGAGCCGCAGGCGGGCGCTGGCCTCGGCCGCGTACCGGTCGTCGAAGCGCTCGGCCCGGCCGCGGCCACCGGTCTTCGCCTGGTACATCGCGGTGTCGGCGTCGCGCAGCAGCGCGTCGGGGTCGGCGCGGAAGTCGTCGGTCGTACGCACGCCGACCGAAACCGACGGGAAGAGCTCGATTCCGTCGATCATGATCGGTTCGGTGAACGTGGTGACCAGTCGCTCGGCGACCGCGTCGGTGTCCTCGTCGGTGGCGCCGGGCATGAGGATGACGAACTCGTCGCCGCCGAGCCGGAAGACCAGGTCGTGGTTGTCGCGGACGGTGGCGACGATCCGCTCGGCGATCGTGACCAGCATCCGGTCGCCGGCCGCGTGGCCGAGGCTGTCGTTGACGTCCTTGAAGCGGTCCAGATCGCAGAAGAGCAGCGCGACCTTGCTGCTGCCGTCGGCCGGGAGCTCGGCGAGCGCGAAGGTGAGCCGGCGCAGCAGCTCGGTGCGGTTCGGCAGGCCGGTCAGCCCGTCCTGGGTCGCGCGCCGGCCCATGTCGGACAGCGGTCGGCGGATGCGGATCGCGGCCAGGGTCGCCGAGATCAGCACCGCGAGGCCGACCAGCCGCGCCGGGCCGTTCGCGGTGAAGGCCGCGTACGCGTCGAAGGCCAGCACGCCGGCGATGACCACCAGGTAGCGGCGGACGCTGAGGATGTTGCTGGAGACGTGCAGCGGGACGTTGAGCTGGGGCATCTGCGGGTGCAGGGCGGCCGCGCCGAGCAGCAGCGGCATCAGCATCCAGCCGAAGTCCATCCAGCCGCCGCTCACGTACGTGCCGTTGAGGCTGGCCGCGGCGTAGTAGGCGTCCGGCAGGAACCAGGCGACCATGCCGGCCACCAGCAGCCGGGCCGGCATCTTGCGCATCTCCATGCTGAGCCCGGCGCGCAGGGCGCCGAACAGCACGATCAGCGTGCCGACCGGCGTGCCGACCGCGACCAGCACGGCGGCGAGCCCGTTGCCGCCGTCCTGAAGGATCGGGTTGATGATGTGGATCCAGTACTGCAGCGCGAGCGGGACGGTCAGGACCCCGGCCTCGAGCATGCTGTCCCGGCCGGCGTGGTGGCTGAGGCGCACCACGGCCGCTGCCGCGAGCAGGTGGGCGGCGATGTAGAGCACGTCGGCGACCGACGGGAACGGCGGCTCGGCGTGGAAGACGTCGTAGCCGGCGAAGATGATGTCCCCCATCGCCGACAGCGAGAGGGCCGCCGCCAGCATCGTCCAGGCCGGCCGATTGCGCGGCTTGTTCCGGGACAGGCCGACGACGGCCGCCACCGCGCCGCTGGTGTTCACGGCCGGGAAGATCCAGTTCGTGAGCTCGTTCTGCGGCAGCACGATGTACGCCACCGCGCACGCCGTTCCGGCCAGCAGAAACCACAGCCACGCGCGGCCTTGAGGCGGCGCGGGGGTCTGGTCACCGGGGTTCGCGGACATCAGACAGCCTCATCGGTTCCCGGTTCCGGAACTTTAACCCCTTCCAAAACTTGACCGTACGGTTTAAAGTTTGACCGTGCGGTCAGAAAAGGCGCTCACGCGAACCCAGCAGGCCCGTCGCCACGACATCGTCGCCGCGGCGATCACGGTGCTGACCGGGGAGGGTTTCGCCTCCGCCTCGATCGAGCGCATCGCGCGGGAGGCGGGGGCGAGCAAGGGCACGGTGCTCTACCACTTCAAGACCAAGGAGGCGGTGCACGAGGCGGTCGTCGAGCTGCTCTACGCGAACGGCGCGGCGTACATGACCGCACGCATCATGGCCGAAACGACCTATCGCGACCGTCTCCGCACGTACCTGTCCTCGAACCTTCGTTTCATCGCGGAAAACGCCGCCCATGTCCTGGCGGTGCAACGCATCCTGCAGAACACGACGGCCGCCATCGCCGTCCCGTCCGGCGTCGACCCGCTCCGCGACCTGCTCGCCGCCGGCCAGAAGAGCGACGAGTTCGGCGCCTTCGACCCCGAGGTCATGTCGCTGGCCATCCGCGCGGTCGTGGACGGCGCCGCCCACTACTTCCCCGCCCACCCCGACCTCGACGTCGACCACATCATCGCCGAGGCACAACAGATCTTCGAGAAGGCAACCGCAGCAGACCCCTTCAAGGAGCAAAAACCATGACTTCAACCCCGCTTTTCCGTACGCCGGACGCCGACTCCTACCGCATGGTGCGACGGCTCGTCATCGCCTACGCCGCGCTCAGCACGCTGACCGTCGCCGCGATCGTCCTGTTCGCCGCCGTGGACCCCGCGCTCATCAACTCCGAGGCCGTCGTCCGGGGCGTCATCGTCGCGGCCACGTCCTTCCTGAGCGTCGTCTTCGCCGCCCGCGCGTCCCGAGGCGACGCCCGCGCGCTGCTCCGCCTGCGCCTGGTGGTCGCGATCATCCTGGTGGCGATCGTCGCCGTCCTCCTGTTCGTCCCCCTGCCCACCTGGATGGTCATCGAACAGATCGCCTGCGGCGTCCTCCTCGCCGCCGTGGCCGCGGTGATCCTCCGTCCCACCCGCCGAGCCTGACGGCTAGGGCGCCTTGCCCTCCGGGTGCTCGCCCAGCGTGCCGCCGAGGTAGAAGGGCATCTCCTCGAGTGAGCTGCCCATCGAGCGCCGGATCGCGTTCAGCAGGTCGATGTGGGCGGCGGCCGCGGGGCGGGAGGCCTCGGTCAGGCCCGCGTCGTCGACCGGGTCGGTCACCGGGTCGCGGGCGGCCACCTTGGTCAGGAAGACGCCGACCGCCTTGGCGAACGCGTCCATCGCGCGGGCCACACTCAGCGGGGCCACCAGGGTGGCCGTGGTGAGCGCCACGCTCCAGGACGCCCAGTCCACATCGACCGGCGCGTGGTCCAGGTGGGCCCGGCGCAGGGCCATCATGAAACGGGCGTACTGGTTGAACAGCTCCTGGTACGCCTGCAGTTGACGGTCGCGCAGCCAGTGCCGCTCCTGGGCGCGGCGCGTGACGACCCCGCCGACCAGCACGCCGAGCGTGGCCGAGAGCGCGCCGCCGAGGGTGGTCACCAACACCGGCGCGAGGTCCATGACCGCGAAGTCTGGCACAAGATCCACAGTGGACAGGAAGACTCGCGGGCGAGTATGACTGACCCCGGAACCGAACACGGGGGGTCGCGATGCGGTCATGGGCTGTGAGCATTCTGCTCGCGAGCGTGGGCTTGGTCGCGCCGGCCGCGACCACGCCGGTCGTGAGCGTCAACTTCCAGCCGGCCTCGTCCGCGACCCCGTCCGGCTACGTCGCGGATACCGGCGCGGCCTACACCTCCGCCCGGGGCTTCGGGTGGGTGCGGCAGGACAACGGCGCCCCGCTCGATCTGACGCGCAACACCCGTGACCGGGCGCGGGCCGGCGTCGACCCCCGGCTCAACACGCTGATCCACCTGCAGTACGGCGACGTCGGCGGCACGAACGGCGTGGCCACCGCCGGCGCCTGGCAGTACGCGGCCGCCCCCGGCACCTACACGGTGACGGTCTCGGCCGGTGATCAGCCGCCCTACGACAGCGTGCACGTGGTGCGGGCCGAGGGGGTCACGGCGATCGACCACTTCCGGCCGGCCGCCGCGGCCGAGTTCGCGACGGGGACCGTGACCGTGCCGGTCGCCGACGGGCTGCTCACCGTCGACGCGATCGGCGGCACGAACACCAAGCTCAACTATCTGCAGATCAGCCGGGTGGTCTACGACTCGGCCGCTCCGCCCGCGCCGGGCGGCCTCGTGGCGCGGGCCGGCGACCATCAGGTGGCGCTCGGCTGGGCGGCGAGCACGAGCACCGACCTGCTCGGCTACCGCGTGTACCGCGACGGCGCGACGGTCACCGGGCCGGGCCTGGTCACCACCGCCGCGTTCACCGACACCACCGTGGCCAACGGCGTCCATACGTACGCGGTAAGTGCCGTCGACACCTCCGGCAACGAGTCCGCCCTCTCCGCGGCGGCCGGTGCGACCCCGGCCGCGTTCGCCGCGAAGGTGAACTTCGCCGACCAGGCGACCGCTCCCCCGGCCGGTTACCTCACCGACTACGGCCAGGCCTACGCCGACCGCGGCAACGGCCGGACCTACGGCTGGGTCTCGCTCAACGAGGGCACCCCGCTGAGCCTCGTCGGCAACGGGCGCAACCGTGGCACCGCGGCCAACGCCGACGTGCGCCTCGCGACCCTGATCCACACGCAGCTGCCGGCCGGGTCGGCGGGCGTGCACACGCCCGGCGCCTGGGAGCTCGCCGTGCCGGACGGGCTCTACACCGTCACCGCGGCGGTGGGCGACGCGGGCACGGCCGTCGACAGCGTGCACTACCTGAACATCGAGGACCAGAACGGCGTAGCCGCCTTCGCCCCCACCTCGACGGCCAGGCACGCCACCGCGACCAGGACGGTCACGGTCGCCGACGGAAAGCTGACGTTGAGCCCGCGGGCGGGGACGAACACGAAGTTCACCTATGTCGACGTGGCCAGCGTCCCGGCCGCCGCCGCCATCCCGTCGGTGCGCACCACCACTCCGGCCGACCTCGCGACCGGCGTCGAGCCGACCGCGAGCGTCGTGGCCGATCTGCGGCTGCCGTCCGGCGGGGTCGACCCGGCGTCGCTGAGCGCGAGCACGGTGCGTCTGACCCGGGTGCCGGACGGCGCGGCCGTCGACATCAACGTAATCACCAGCGGGGGCGGCGACGTCATCAACGCCTCGCCGCGGGCGCCGCTGGCCGAGCGCACGCTGTACCGCCTCGAGGTCACGAGCGGGGTCCGGGACGTGGCCGGCAACGCCTTCTCCCCGTACTCCATGGTCTTCAGCACGGGGAGCGCGAGCGGCGGCAGTGGCCCGGCCTTCACCAAGGTCGCCAGCGGCGCGGTGAGCGGGCAGTACACGAGTGTCGCGAAAGGACCGGACGGCCGCCTCTACGCGGCGACGCTGGACGGGCACCTGTACCGGTACCCGATCAACGCGGACGGCACGCTCGGCACGCCCACGGTGATCGACACCGTGCGGAGCCACGCGACCTCGGCCGGGCTGCCCGGCGCGCCCAACCGCACGATCATCGGGCTGGCCTTCGACCCGGCGTCGACGGCGGCCGCACCGATCCTGTGGATCAGCGACAACTACGAGTTCGTCGGCGCGTACGACGTGCCCGACTGGTCCAGCAAGATCGCCCGGCTGACCGGGCCGGATCTCGGGACGTACACCGAGGTCGTCACCAACCTGCCGCGCTCGGTGAAGGACCACGAGACGAACTCGCTGGCCTTCGGCCCGGACGGCGCGCTGTACTTCACGCAGGGCGCCAACAACGCGATGGGCGCTCCCGACTCGGCCTGGGGCAACCGTGCCGAGCACAAGCTCAACGCGGCCGTGCTCCGCCTCGACCCGGCCAGGCTGCCGGCCACGCTGCCGCTCGACGTGAAGACCTCCGACGGCGGCACCTACGATCCCGCGGCCGCCGGCGCCGCCCTGACCCTGTACGCGACCGGCGTGCGCAACGCCTACGACCTGGTCTGGCACCGCAACGGGCATCTGTACACGCCGACGAACGGGTCGGCGGCCGGTGGCAACACGCCGGCCTCGGCCACCTGCCCGGGCTACAGCGGGCCGGTCGTGCCGGCGATCACCGGGAACCCGCAGGCCGAGACCGACTACGTCTTCGACGTGAAGCCGGGCCGCTACTACGGCCACCCCAACCCGACCCGATGCCAGTGGGTGCTCGCCGGCGGAAACCCCACGGCCGCCGCCGACCCGTTCCAGGTGGACGCCTACCCCGTCGGCACGCTGCCGGACGCGAACCTCGACCTAGCCGGGATCTACGACGCCGGCCTGCACGCCTCCGCCGACGGCGCGATCGAGTACCGCGGCGGCGTGCTCGACGGCAAGCTGCTGGTGGTCCGCTACTCCGACGGGCAGGACATCGAGACCTTCGACGTGGCCGCCTCGGGCGCCCTGTCCAACCGCACGACCGGCATCACCGGGTTCACCGGCTTCAGCCAGCCCCTCGACCTGACCGAGGACACCGCCACCGGCAATCTCTACGTGACCGAACTGGGCGCGAGCCGCATAGCACTGCTACGTCCAGTCCCGTGACCGACGCTTCGGGTTCGTCACGTCGAGGAAGGCCCTCGACGGCGTAGCAGCCGACCCCGATGGCCAGCCACAGGAACGCGAACAGCCAGGGCGGCACGGCCAGGGTCGCGACATCCAACGCCAGGAACACAGCGCTGAGCACGGCGACGATCGAACCGGTGCGGCGCAACAGGCCACTCGTCCGCAGAGCCAGACTCGTCGACACTGTCGCCACCGCCGCGGCCCAGGTGCAGACGTAGCTTGCCGCGAGCGACCGGGTGTACGCATCGTTGTCGCCCAGGTGCGCCTCGGAGAATCCGATGGCGGCCAGGCGGAGAGCCAGCACTGCCACCACCGCAAGTACCGACACCACGACCGCGATCTGCGATGCCACCGCCAGACCGGCCGCCTGCCGCCGCAGGACGCGGTTCAGCTCGGCCAGCCCGGCCGAGATCACGATCACCACCACGGCGTACAGCACCCATTGCACTGCCCACCCGACGCGGATGGCGTCCATCTGTCCTTGGGTGAGGTCGGCGGCTTGGTCCACGCCCGAGCGCGACATGGTCGTCACCACCGCCGTCACCCACACCAGCGACAAGGCCGGCGACAACGCCAGCAACCAGCCGATCCGGCTGAGCCGGGACGGCGCTTCAGTATCCATGAGTGCCACGGTTGCCTCACTCAAGTCGGGTGGTGTCCAACGTCAGCCGCCGGTGCTGGTGGTCAGGGCGGTCTTGAGGTCCGCCTTGGGATCGGTGGATGGTGTGACGCTGCGCCAGGCGACATGGCCGTCGGGGCGGACGAGGACCGCGCCGTCGGGTGCGACGCCGTACAAGTCGGGCCATTGCGCTTCGGTCACCACGTGGCTGTCGACGGGTGCGCCGGGGCAGCTCGCGGCGGCGTCGCGCCAGGCGTGGCCGGGTTCGGCGGTCAGTAGCACGAAGCGCCGGTCGAACAGGTCGATGGTGGAGGATCCGTCGGCCAGCCACAGGTGCGGGGCCCGGCATCCGGGCGTGGCGGACTGGTGGTAGTCGGCACCGGGCGGATCGGCGTCGGGACTGGCGTCGCCCACGATGACCGGCGACGTGTACTGATAGCCCATGTCGAGCTGGGCCAAGCTGCGTCCGCGAAACGGCGCCCCGTCCCCGCTGAAGATTCGGGTCCAGGCGATGCCGGTCTCGTCGGCGTTGCGCCGGCCGACCGGTTCGCGTTCGGTGGCATAGCTGTCCAGCAGCTTCTCGCCGCCGTGGCCGTGGACGACGGCGGCGATCTTCCAGGCGAGGTTGTGCACGTCGTGCATCGCGGCGCTCACACCGGTGGCGCCGGCGGGCGGGAAGCGGTGGGCGGCGTCGCCGGCCAGGAACACCGGCCCGCGCGCGAACTGGGCGGCGGATTGCGCGGCGGCCGTCCACGGGTTGGTGGCCAATACGTCCAGGGTCAGGTCGGGAAGGCCGAGGACGCGGCGGACGACCGTCGCAGGGTCTTCGCCGGCGGCGGTCGGGCCCGGTTGGCTGATCACCCAGCGGTCGTCGGCGTGGGTCCAGATCAGCGCCGCCCCGGTGGCGGTGAGGAAGTAGATCCCCCGCGGACGGGCACCGGTCCGGCCGGTCAGGTCGGCCCGGAACGCGATCATCGTCTGCCGGCCGAGGTCGTCGGGGCCGTTCATGGCGATACCGAGTTGCCGGCGAACACCGCTGCGGGCGCCGTCGGCCGCGATCATCCACCGTGCCCGGACGTGCGTGGCGCGCCCGGAGGCCTGCTCGGTCACCGTGGCCAGCACGCCACCGTCGACGGTCCGGAACGACTCCAGCAGCGCACCCCTCCGCAGCCGCCCCGCCGGGTAACCGCCGGCGTGGTCGCGCAGCACCGACTCGAACACATCCTGGGAGACCGACAGCCCTTCACACGGACTCACCGGCGACCGGCCGGCGGATGGCACGTCCTCGCGCAGCGGCGAGCCGGTCAGGTCCACTCGCCACTCCGCCCCGGGGGTGATCGGCAGCTCGACGGCCCGCAGGTCGGGTTCGACGCCGCACACCCTCAGGATCTCCATCGCCCGGGAATGCACACCCCGGGCCCGCGGTAGTGGCGACCCGGTCACGCGCTTGTCGATCAGCAGAGACTCGACGCCGTGCCGGGACAGCAACAGCGACGCGGTCAGCCCGGCCGGGCCACCGCCCACGATCAGCACAGGGGTCTCGACCAGCTCGGAAGTCATCGCGCCACTCTCTTCGTCATAGTGTTACTATGATTTAGAGAGTGCTACTCTCGCGTCGTGGTTGTCAAGCGCGAAGGGCCGAGCCACCGGCAGCGTCAGGCGATGGCGACGAAGGCGCAGATCGCGTCGGCGGCGCGTGCCCTGTTCGCCGGCCAGGGCTATGTGGGAACGACCATCGCCGCGATCGCGGAATCCGCCGACATCCCGGCGCCGACGATCTACTCGGCGTTCGGCGGGAAGGCCGCCATCCTGCGGGCCATCGCGTGGGAGGTCGCCGGCACCCTCGACGTCGACCGCGCCCACGACGAGGCCCTGGCGCAGCCGGACCCGCGAGACGGCCTGCGGGGGGTCGCGAACCTCCAGCGCCGGCAGTTCGAGCAGATGTACGACGTGGTCGACATCTACCAGGAAGCGGCCCGCACGGACCCGGACATCGCCCAGGACGTGCGGACGATCGCCGCCAACCGCGAACGCGCCTTCCGCCGCCACGTCGACGGCATCGCACCGCACCTCGCCCCGGGCGTCAGCGTCGACGACGGCGTGGCCATCTACCTCACCCTCGTCCTGCCCGAGGTCTACCGAACCCTCGTCATCGAACGCGGATGGACCCCCGACCGCTACGAAGACTGGCTGGCCAACGCCCTGATCGCGCAACTGTTGACCCAGGAACGTCAGGACAAGTAGCGGCCTCCTGCTCGCACAGCGCGCGAACAGGAGGCCGGGTTGGTCAGGCGGCCACGTCCAACAGGTCGCCGCTGTCCAGGACGTCGCGCGGGTCGACGCCCTTGTTCCGGAACATGCCGACCAGGGCCGACGCCGTTGTGGCCTGGGCGGTCACGTCGTCACTGTCCATGTCGAGCGCCTGGCTGACCTGGTCGAGCTTGTCGGCCAGGCCCGAGTTCTCGCCCTTGGTCGCCGGCGACAGGGCGCCGGCCGCAGCGGGCGGCGGGCCGGACTTCTTCACGCCGTGGTGCCCGTGCCCGCCCTTCGCGGCGTGGTGCGCGGCCAGGGCCTTCAGGTCCTGATCGTCCGTCTGGACCCGGGTCGTCGCGGCGTCGCCGATCGCGCTGATGGTCGTCATCGTCGTTGCTCCGTTCCGCGGGGCGACCGTCGCCCCGTACGTGAGCTCAGATCGGTCACCCCGCGGTGCGACTGCGCCTTTGACAGCGGATCCACAGGTTCACACAGGTGGCTCTTATCCGTCGCGGGCGGCTATCCGCTCCATGGCCCGGACGTACTCCCGGTCGGTGATGTCACCGGCGGCCAGCTGGGCGGCCAGCAGGCCCTCGGAGCTTTCCGCACTCGGTTCCGCACGCCAGGGGCGCACCGCCGCGGGCTCGTCCCCCACCCGTTTCCAGACCATGAGCGCGCAGACCGACAGGACACATAACACGAATCCCACCAAAAAGACCATTCCCCCGTCACCTCCAAAGACCCATGCTGAGGTGACGGGCGGGATGATCGGAAGGTCGGCGTCGGCTTGGCGACGGGCCAACATTGCCGCCGCGGGGAATAGTCACGCCATGGCCAACGAGCGGCCATGGCGTTCGCAGCGGCCCAGGCCGAGGCATGCACGGCCCCGCGGCGGCCCCCAGGCGGAGGGGCTCAGGCGCGTTCCAGCACCACCACCGGGATCTCCCGGTCGGTCTTCTTCTGGTACGCGTCGTAGTCGGGCCAGGCCTCGGTCATCGCGGCCCACATCGCCGGCTTCTCCTCCGGCGTGGCGACCCGGGCGACGGCCGGGAAACGGTCCGCCTTGATCTGGACC
Organism: Paractinoplanes globisporus DSM 43857; assembly: GCF_000379645.1. Lineage (GTDB taxonomy): Bacteria > Actinomycetota > Actinomycetes > Mycobacteriales > Micromonosporaceae > Actinoplanes > Actinoplanes globisporus. The sequence goes on along the minus strand of NZ_KB903296.1, from coordinate 250,997 downwards.
TCGACGTGCGGGTCGGCGGTCAGGTTGACGAACCAGGACGGCGGCTGGGGCGCGCCACCCTTCGACGCCACGACCAGGTATTTCCCCTGGTACTCGCGGAAGATGAGCGCGTTGGTGCGTTCCTCGCCCGACCTGCGCCCCCGGGTGAACAGGATCAGGATCTCGGTCCCGTGGCGCCAGTGGAAGCCGTCCTCGCCGTCGGTCTCGAGGTAACGCGCGACGTGCGGGGCGCCGTGCAGGTCAATCGAAGAGGTCATGAATTCGACCCTACGCGGACCGGGACCGGATCGTCGCTCAACGACGACGGGCGCCGCCGGCTCCGGAACGCGACGATCAGCAGCACCGCGCCGGCCGCCAGCGTGAGGGCCGCCGCGGTGGCGGTCACGTGCATCGCGGCGACGAACGCGTCGTTGGCCGAGGAGAGCAGGTCGGGGCGGTGCATGGCGTCCGCGACCGCGCGCGTCCGCTCGGCCGAGGGTGCGGCGGCGTCGCGTACGGGCGAAGGAAGCGCGGCCAGCGACGGCGCGATCCGGTCCCGATACGACGTGGCGAGAATCGTGCCGAGCAGCGCGATCCCGAGGACGCTGCCCACCTGCCGCACGGTGTTGTTGACCGCGGAGCCGGCGCCCATCCGGTCGACCGGCAGCACGGCGATCACCGCGGCGACCGTCGGCGCGATCGCCAGGCCCATCGCCACCCCGCTGACGAAGCCGACCGTGCAGAACCAGGCCAGCGGCGTGTCGACGTCGAAGGTCAGGTTGGCCAGGAAGGCGGCCGCCACCACGAGCAGCCCGATCCCGCTGACCGGGCCGACGCCGTACCGCCGGGCCAGTTTCGCTCCGACCGGGGAGCCGGCGGCGAGACCGACCGCGCCCGGCAGGAAGGCCAGGCCGGTGGCGAGCGCGCTCATCCCGCGCGCGCCCTGCAGATAGAAGTTGCCGTAGAACATCTGCCCGGTGATCCCGAAGAACAGCGCACCGAGCGCGAGGTTCCCGGCGCTGAACCGGCCGTTGCGGAACAGCCGCGGGTCGAACGACGGCTCCGCCGAGCGCCACTCGAAGACGGTGAACGCCGCGATCAGCGCCAGCCCGGCGAGCGTCGGCGCCCACACCTGCCAGCGTGCCCAGTCGGTGTCCTGACCGGCCTCGATGAGACCGTAGGCCAGCAGGGCGAGCCCCGCCGTCGAGAGAACGAGACCGATCGGGTCCGGCTTGCGGCGCTGCGCGAGCTTCGGATTCGGTACGACGTAAGCGATGCCGGCGAGCGCGAGGGCGACCACCGGCAGGTTGACCAGGAACACCGACCCCCACCAGAAGTGGTCGACGAGGAGGCCGCCGAGCAGCGGGCCGAGCGCGACACCGACCCCGGCCGACGCCGACCAGGTCGCGATCGCCCCGGCCCGGCGCTCGGGCGGGAAGGTGGCCCCGATGATCGCCATCGAGGAAGGCATCATCATCGCGCCGCCCAGGCCCATGAGCCCGCGGGCGAGGATCAGGCCGGTCGCGCCGCCGGCCCAGGCGGCCCAGACCGAGGCGGCGCCGAAGCAGAGCAGCCCGAGCACCAGGATCGTGCGATGCCCGTAGCGGTCGCCGAGCGCGCCGGCGGCGAACAGGGCGGTGGCGAACAGCAGCGCGTACGCCCCGACGGCCCACTGCAGCTGGCCGGGGCTCGCGCCGAGCCCGGTGCGCGGGTCGGCGATGCGCTCGAGGGCAATGCCCAGGATCGTCGTGTCGATCCAGATGAGCACCGCGGCGAAGACGAGGACGGACAGCACCCGGCGCTGCCGGGGTAGGCTGATTGGCAGGTCCCTGACGGTCATGCTCTCACCCTCGCAGGATTGTCAGGTACCTGTCAATAGTTCTCCTGACGCACAATGGGCGGGTGACACCAATCGAGGGCTGCTCGACCTTCCTCGTCCGGCACGCCTGGCTCTCCCTGCGGGGTGTCGTCGCCGAGGCGCTCGTCCGGCACGACCTGTCGGTCGCCCAGTTCGCGTCGCTGCTGATGCTCGACGAGGTGCCCGGCCTGTCCGTGGCCGACGTGGCCCGCAAGGTCTCCACCGCCCGCCAGTCCGCCAACGAGATGCTCGGCGGTCTCGAGCGGGCCGGCCTGGTCGAGCGCCGCCCGCACCCGAGCGACCGCCGCACCCAGCAGATCTTCCTGACCGACGCGGGCCGGCAGCGGCTGGCCGAGGCGCTGCCGACGGTCCAGGCCGTCGAGGCGCGGCTCGCGGCCGGCTTCAGCCCCGACGAGATCGCCGTGGTCAACGCCTGGCTGCACCGGATGACCGAGGCCGGCGCCGCGAGCGAGGAGATCCCTACTCTTTAGCGGCTCGCGCCGGGCACACCTCGAGCGGCTCCGGCGCCGGGAGGCGGGCCGCCGGGGAGCAGTCGAACCGCTCGCCGATCAGGCGCTGGACCTCGGGGCTCGCCTTCGCCAGGTCGAACCAGCCGGTGTGGATGATCAGATACCTGGCGTCGCCGTCGTCGGTCAGGCAGCGCAGGTTGTCCCGGTAGCTCGGGAAGTCGCGCACGAATGCGTACATGGTGGAGCGCTGCAGCCACTGCGGGGACGGGTAGCGGCACGAGGTCGGGTTGCCCAGAGCGTGGTTGATCGTGCCGAAGGTCAGGTACAGGACCGGGGTGTCCGGGCCGAGCCGCTTGCCGAGGGCGATCAGCGCGGCGTCCCGCGAGGACCGGTTGTGGACGCGGTAGTCGTAGGTGCCGAACGCGTACGGCGCGCCGGGCAGCACCGCCGGGACCAGCGCGAGGCTGAGCGCGACCACGCCGGACGACCACGGCGGCGTGAACCGTCCCCGCCCGGCGAGATGCCATGCCGCGACCGCCAGGAGCAGCGCGGTCACCTCGTACGCGAAAGCGACTTTGCTCGAATGGAGATGCCGCCAATGCGCGGGCTGGCGCAGGAGCACCAGGCTGGCGACGGTCACGAGAACCGTGGCTCCGGCCAGCGGCAGCCGGAAACGCGGGCAGAGCGCGAAGGCCGCGCCCCAGACACCCGCGGCCAGCACCGGCACGACGGCGAAGTGATACATGAAGAACTCGCCCTGGCCGTACGCGGACAGCACGGACAGCAACCCCGCGACCAGCGCGACCGCCACGCCGAGCCACTGCTTCCGGCCCGCGGGAAGGCGCCGGACGAGCGCGGCCGCGGCGGCCGGCGCCAGCACCACGAACGGGCTCAGCACCAGCACATCACCGACCGCGAGGCGCAGCTTCTCCAGGTCGGCGGCGCGGATCCCGTGGTGGATCGGCGAGTTGTGCACGAGGTTCGCCTGATCGCGCAGCCAGGTCCACTCCCACGGGAGCAAATGTTTGGTAAGGACATACCAAAGGGCGACGCAGACCATTGTCGAGAGGCTGGTCCACGCGGCGCGCCGCCGGCTGAACACGGCGATCATCAGCAGGGTCAGCAGCGCGACCGGGAACGTGGCGAGCTTGACCGCCACCACCAGCATCGTCGCCACGCCGCCCAGCAGACCGCCGAGCCAGGGCCGCTTCGGCACGCACGCGGCGCCGACCGCCAGCACGGCCAACAGCGGCGCCACCCAGTCGGGCTCCAGGAAGTGCCACGGCGGCGAGGCGATCAGCGCGAGCCCGGTCGCGACCGCGATCCCCGCCGCCGCGGCCACCCCGGCGACACGCCGCAGGCCGAAGAAGAAAACAACGACCACAACCACGATCAGCCCGTACGTCTCGAGCCGGATCGCCAGATGTTCGGTGTTCAGTGAGGTGTCCCCGACCAGCAGGAACCGCCCCTTGTCCAGGCCCGTGATGAGCAGTTTGTAGGCGAGCGGCCGGGCGATGAAGATGTCCCAGACGCTGACGCCGCCCTTGCCGGCCGTCTCCAGCCCGCCCAGCGCGTACGTGACGTCGCCGTTGAGGTTGGACCGCACCGCCAGCACGGCCGCGCCCAGGGCCGCGACCGCTGCGATCGCCGTGCCCGCCGCTCGACCGGTGGTCCCCCCGCCTGCCACGCCGCTCACCGAACCAGGTCAAGCTTTGGGCGAGCGGGTAGGAAGCTGTGATGTTGCTGTCCGCGGCCGCGTTACTCCCAGACCGTCGCGTGGGTGGCGAAGTCGGCGCTGTGCTCCGGGATCACGCAGAGGATGTGGCCGCCCGGGGCACGGAGGATGCGGCACTCCAGCCAGCGGTTGATCTCGACCGCGCCGAGACCGAGCAGGCGGGCGGTCTCGGCGTCCACATCGTCGGTCTCGATGTCCACGTGGTAGCGGGCCTGGTCGTCCACCGCCTGGACGGCCAAGGTCAGGCTCGGCAGGGCGCCCGGGAGGGACGTGAACTGCTCCTCGCCGGGAACGGTGCGGGCCGGAACTCCCAGCGCGGCCGACCAGAAGGCGGCGGACCTGCCGGCCTCGGCCGTCGGCGCGTCGATCAGGATCGTGGACAGGCGGCTGCGATGCATGGGTCCACACGCTACCGCTCGTACTTTCGGCCGACGTCGGTCAGACTTTTGTCCAGACATGGGTTTTTTGTCCGGGTTTCTGTCCAGATAAATCCGGGCATATGCCTAAGGTCTGACCTATCGGGAGCGGTATCCCCCGCCGCTCCGGGAGTTCCTCACACAGGAGGTCGGAGATATGAGCATCATGAAGCGGACCATCGCGGCACTGGCCCTCGCCGGTGCGGCCGGGTCGGTCGCGACCCTGGCGGCGGCCGGTCCGGCCGTGGCACAGCCGCGCGGGCCGCAGCCTGTTACCACGCGCCTGGCCGCGGTCCAGGCGAACACGGCCAGCTGGGTGAACGTCTTCTGGCGCACGGACCGGCCGGTCTGCGACGCCCAGGTGCAGGTCGACGGCGGCCGTCAGGTCCGGGTGTCCTACCCGGCGCTGCGCCGGACGACGACGTTCACCACGGGCAACTCGCTCCGGCCGGGCCGCACCGCCGCCACGCCGATCCGGGTGAGCCCGATGACCCGGAACGGCGGCATCGTGGTGCTGCGCGCGACGATGTCCTACACGGACTGCGGCCGGCACGCCCGCACCCAGTGGACCCGGGCCAACCTGGCCCTCCCGGTGATCCGCCAGGTCATCCACCAGGCCCCGGCCCCGCACCGCCCGGGCCACCACTGATCAGCACGGCCACGCCGGGCGCGCACGAGCGCGCCCGGCGTTTGTTTCACGGCCGCAACAGGGGCGGGTGCAGCAGCGTGGCCGTGCCGCGCCGGTACAGCTGAGCCGGGCGGCCCCGGTCGCGGATCGCCGTCTCCCCGGTCGGCTCGATGAAGTTCTCGGCGCCGGTGACCTTGCGGTGGAAGTTGCGCGGGTCCAGCGTCGTGCGCCACACCGTCTCGTAGACCGCGCGCAGCTCGGCGATCGTGAACGACGGCGGGCAGAACGCGGTCGCCAGCGGCGAGTACTCCAGCTTGGCCCGGGCCCGCTCGATGCCGTCGGCCAGGATCCGGCCGTGGTCGAAGGCCAGCTCCCCCGTCGCGAAGGCCGGCCGCCACTCCGCCCCGGCCGCGTCGCTGCCGGCCACCGGCGCCGGCAGGTCGGGCAGCAGCGCCAGGTAGGCGACGGTCACGACCCTCCCCCGCGGGTCACGACCGGGCGCGCCGTACGTCGCCAACTGCTCGAAGTGGCCGGACGACGGGTCCAATCCGGTCTCCTCGCGCAGTTCGCGGGCGGCCGCCGCGTCCAGGTCCTCGGCCGGCAGCACGAATCCGCCCGGCAGCGCCCAGCGCCCCTCGAACGGCGGGATCCCCCGGCGGATGAGCAGCACCTGCAGCTCGCCCTGCCGGATGGTGAGCAGCACCAGGTCCACCGTCACCGCGGCCGTGTTTAGCGTCATGTTGACGATAATAGCCCTCCTGCTTTATCGTCAGTGTGACGACAAAACGGGAGGACGGCCGACATGGCTGACGTGACACGACGACTGCACCTGCGCCACCTGCGCGGCACCCCGACCAGCTGGGTCAGCCACACGACGGGCGGGAAGACCCGGGCGCAGGGCACCGGCCTCTCGTTCTGGTACCGGCCGCTGACCGCCGTGCTGTCCGAGGTGCCGGTCGACGACCGTGAGCTGCCGCTGCTGTTCCACGCCCGCACCGAGGACTTCGCCGACGTCACCGTGCAGGCCACGGTGACCTACCGGTTCAGCGATCCGGCCGCGGCCGCCGGTCGCCTCGGCTTCTCGATCGACCCGTACCAGGGACTCTGGCGCGGGCAGCCGCTCGACCAGGTGGCGACGCTGCTGGCCGAGCTCGCCCAGCAGCCGGCCCTCGACCTCCTGGCCCGGCTGCCGCTGGCCGAGGCGCTGACCACGGGCATCGCGCCGGTGCGGCAGTCGGTGGCCGACGCGCTCGCCGACGACCCGCGGCTGACCGAGACCGGCGTGACGGTGGTGAGTGCCCGCGTGGTGGCGATCCGCCCCGAGCCCGACCTCGAGCGGGCGCTGCAGACCCCGACCCGCGAGCAGGTGCAGCAGGACGCCGACCGGGCCACCTACGCCCGCCGGGCCAACGCCGTGCAGCAGGAGCGGGCGATCGCCGAGAACGAGCTGCAGAGCAAGATCGAGCTGGCCCGGCGCGAGCAGCAGCTGGTCGAGCAGCGCGGCGCGAACACCCGGCGCGCGGCCGAGCTGGACGCCGAGTCGCAGCTGGTCGGGGCGCGTGGCGAGGCGGAACGGCAGGAGGTCGCGGCGCACGGTGCCGCCGAGCGGGCACGGCTCACTGCCGCCGCCGAGGCCGATGCCGCACGCGTACGGGATGAAGCTCGGGCCGCCGGAGCGCGAGTGGTCGGTCTCGCCGAGGCCGAGGCGGAGGCCGCGCGCCTGGAGGCCTACCGCGACCTGCCGCCGGCCGTCCTGCAGTCGCTGGCGCTGAAGGAGCTGGCGCAGCACGTGCCCGCGATCGGCGAGCTGACCGTCACCCCCGACCTGCTTGCCAAGCTGATCGGGCGGCTCGGATGAGCACGCTGAGCCCGCGCGTGGTGGTCGTGTCGCGGCGCAGCGAGCTCGACGAGCTCCTCGCCCGGCACGGCACCCGGGGCGCCGCCGCCTATTTCCTCCGGCAGCGTGGCCGCGACCTCGACGAGGTGACGGCGCGGCACGAGGCGCTCCGGGTCGCACTGACCACAGTGGGCAGTGCGGTCCCGGCCGACTGGCGGCGCGGGCACGTCGAGCGGGCCGACCTGCCGCGCTTCCTGTTCGGCCCGGAGGACATCGTGGTCGCGGTCGGACCGGACGGCCTGGTCGCGAACGTGGCGAAGTACGTCGACGGCCAGCCGGTGATCGGCGTCGACCCGGAACCGGGCCGCAACCCGGGCGTTCTGGTGCGGCACACCGCCGGCGGGGTGGCCGGCCTGCTGCGGCACGAGACCGAGGCTCAGCAGCGCACGATGGTGATGGCCCGCCTCGACGACGGGCAGGAGCTGTACGGGCTCAACGAGGTCTTCGTCGGGCACGCCGGCCACCAGTCGGCGCGCTATCTGCTGACCACCCCGGACGGTGGCCGCGAGCGGCAGTCGTCGTCCGGGCTCATAGTCGGGACCGGCACGGGCGCCACCGGATGGTGCGCGTCGATCTCCCGGGAACGTGCCGTGGCCCCGGCCCCTCCCGCACCGGATGACCGGCGGCTGTGCTGGTTCGTACGGGAAGCATGGCCGTCACCCACCACCGGCGTTCGGCAAGACGCCGGGGTTCTCGCCGCGGGCGAGGAGATCGAGCTGACCAGCGAGTCCGAACGGCTGGTCGTCTTCGCGGACGGCCTCGAGACGGACGCGCTGGAGCTCTCGTGGGGTCAGAAGGTGCGGGTCGGCGTGGCGGCCCGGCGCCTCCGCTTGCTCTGAGCGGAGGCGCCGGGCCTCAATTTTCAGGTCAGTACGGTGTGACCGCGTTGGCCACCCGCAGGGATTCCACCGCCGTCTCGATCTCCGGCATGCCCTCCTGGAGGGTGCCGCCGGCGATCTCGGCCGAGTGCGCGTCGTAGCGGGCGCGCAGCGCGGTGATCCGGTCGACCTGGTTGGCCAGCATGCAGTCACCGACCGGGTCGCCGCTCTTGTGGGCCGCACTGCCCGCGGCGACCGTGCACTTGGTGTTGTCCAGGTAGCCCTGGGTGTCCATCGGGTTGTAGGTGGCGTTGGTCAGCCCGCACGGGGTGGCCGGGCAGTAATTGGTCAGCGCGTGCAGGAACGTTCCACTGATCTCGGGAACGTCGTGCTGGTCGGACTGCGGCCGGCCACCGCCGGTGAGCAGGTACGGCATGAGCTGGTCCTGCTCCATCGCCCGGCCGAAGCCGAGCGTGGAGTACGCCTGCATGAGCCGCACCGTCCGGGTCATGGTGTCGTTGAGCGCGTGCAGCGTGCCCGAGCCGTTGGCGGCGTTGTACGGCGCGATCAGGTCGTTCCAGACATCGCGGTAGTACTCCTCCGCGCGGACGTAGAACTTCTTCCGGACGTCGTCGCGCACGGCCGCCCCGTTGTCCACATAGGAGGCCTGGGCCTCGAAGGCCGGCTTCCACTTGGTCGCCCACTCCGAGCGGTACTCCGCGATGGTGTGGCAGAAGCCGCCCGTCGCGGCGGCCGCCGACCCGTTCGGCTGCTTGCAGTACACGCCGAGCGGCCAGCTCGCCGACCAGCTCCGCACGATGTCGGTCTTGCCCTGCGGAAAGTCAACGTTGCCCTTGGCGTAGACGACCCGCAGCTGCACGTTCGCGACGAGGTCACCGGTGGTGTAGACCCACTTGCTGTCGTACGACGTGTCGACGTTGCCGATGTTGAAGGTCTGGCACAGCTCGGTCTTCACGTCGCCGTGCGCCCAGTCGACGAAGTAGGCCTCCTTGGGTGCCCCGGCGGTGGAGACGTTGGCCGGCTTGGTCAGCGCCGCTCCCCCGGCGGTGCAGTTCGGCAGGCTGGCCGGGTCGGCCGGGATCGCCGACGCCGGCACCTGGTCGGTGGTGCCGAAGATGTTCGCCCAGCCGTCGACGCCGAACCGGGCCTTGTCGGCGAAGGTGCGCAGCCGGTCGGAGAACTGCTCGGCCGCCTGCTTGTACTGGTCGGTCAGCCCGGCGAACAGCGAGTTGGTGCCACCGTTCACCGGCGCGCTCAACGCCCGCGTCGTCGACAGGATCTCCTCGCCCTCGGCGATGACGTGGTTCGGCCGTACCGCGTTGCCCTGCTTGGCGAGATCCGGGTTCTGCGCCATCAGCATCGCGTACGTCCGGGCGGCGAGCGCCCACGAGGCCGCGTCGGCCGGCGTCGGGAGGGGAGCGTCCGGGTCCGTGATGCTCGGGTCCGACCAGCCGAAGTTGGTCTTGGCGTAGCGGCGCAGGTAGGAGATCGCGCCGTTGGCCCCGACCGAGTCGCCGACGTCCGTCGTCGTACGCATCCAGGTGTTGAGCACGGTCAGCACGTCCGCCGCGCTGTTCTCGGGCACGACGAACGGGGCGTTGGCCGCGGTGTTCGTCGCGAAGCTGTGCAGGTTGTCGGTCACGGTGAAGTACTCGTCGGAGTTCATCGCCCGCGGGTGCGTCTTCGGGTAGTTGAGGTAGTGGTCGATCGCGTCGTAGACGACGCCGAGCTGGGCCTGGCGCTGGCTGCTGAGCAGCTCGCTCCCCCACATGTCGACCGCGGTGCTCAGCTCGGCGATCTTCTTGTCGATCGCCTGCAGCTGCTCGAGCGTGGCGTTCTGCAGCTTCAGCATCGCGTCGAAGTTGGTCTGCATCTCCGAGTAGATCTGCTTGAGCGCGCGGTCCACCCGGTCGAAACGGTTGTTCATCGTGGACGCGAGGTTCTTGATGCTGTCCTGCAGCTTGGTCATCTGGTCCTTCATCGCGGCCTCGGGAGAGCCTCCGCCGAACAGCGGCAGCAGCGAGGAGATGGCGCCCAGGACGTTGCCGGTCATCACCGCGGTGCTCATCGAGAACAGCGCCTGCGCGAAGCCCAGCCCGGCGACGGCCGGGATGTACTTGTTGATGGCCGTGGCGATCTGCACGCCCGCCTTGCCGACCGGGATCGCCTGGTCGATCCACCATTTCAGGCCCGGCGTCTTGGCGGACATGCTCGTGATCGTCTGCACGGCGGTGCCGACGCCGTCGATGGCCTTCTGCCGCGAGGCGGCGGCGGTCTGGGCGGCGTTCGCGGCCGCCTGGTGTGTCGCCTTCTCCGCGTCGGTGAGGGTGGCGGCGTGCACGTCGGCCGGCGCGGCGGCGTCGGCCGCGGCGAGGTCGCTCAGCTCCTGCTTCATCAGGGTGCCGTCGACCTTCGGGTCGAGCGGCGCCATCGCGGCGGCGAACTGCCGCTTCGCCTCGGCCAGGAACGCGTCGGGGTTGCCGGTGAGCGCCAGCAGCGCCGGCACGTCCACCCACTTCTTGATCTCCAGGTCGGCCCCGAGCTCGGCGGTCGTCTGCAGCGGGCTGACGCCCATCGGCGTGCCGAACCGTTCGTTCCAGACCTGGGTGAGCGCCGCGTCCTGCGGGGCGCGGGCGGCCAGGTCACCGAGGACGAGGTCCTGCACGGTGTAGGTGCTGTCGTAGAGCGAGTACTGGCCGCGGCTGCTGCGCGTGAAGTCGGCGATCGTGCCGAGCGGCAGCGTGTCCGAGCCGACGATCACCTGGTAGACCTTGAGCATCACCGGCGACCGCAGGGTCGCGGTGCCGTCCTTGGTCAGCAGGTTGAGCAGGTACAGCAGACGCCGGTCGGGCGCCTGGGTGGCGTCGCCCGGCTTGAGCTTCGCCTCCAGCGAGCCGGACACGGCGGTCACGTGATCGCGCAGCTGCTGTGCCGTGGCGCTCGGGTTCGCCGTCCGCCAGGCGGTCAGCTCGCCGGTCAGGGCCACCATCTTGGCGGCTGAGAACTCATCCTGGGCGTGCGCGCGGGCCTTTGCCGCGAACAGCTTGCCGTGCAGGTCGGTGGCGTCGATGACGACCGTGTCGTCCGCCCGGGCCGGCGTCGGCGCGACGTTGAGGCCGAGCCCCACCACCAGCGAGGCCACCACCCCGCCGACGGCCCAGCGCCGCAAGTTGGAACGCATCCTTCTTCCCCCTCATCGATGTTTCAGGTGGAGTCAGGCTGCTGGGGCGCACTTAACGACAACTTGCCGCTGACTTGGATCGAGGTATTAGGGTGATCGCCGATGTCTTCAAGCCCCTTGCAACTGCCGCCGCCACCGGCGCGTCCGCCGGAATTCGGCGCCGACGCGCTGATCGTCTGCGAGAGCCTGGTCCGCATCTACCAGACCGGGCCGGTCGAGGTGCAGGCGCTGCAGGGGCTCGACCTACTGGTTGAGAGCGGCGAGATGGTGGCCGTGGTCGGCGCCTCGGGGTCGGGCAAGTCGACGCTGCTGTCGATCCTGGCCGGGATCGATGCCCCGACGGCCGGGCGGGCCCGGGTCGACCGGTGGAACCTGCTGTCGATGTCCCGCGCCGACCGGGTGCGATACCGGCGGCACACCGTGGGCTTCGTGCGGCAGCAGACGGCGAACAACCTCGTGCCGTATCTGACCGCGCGGCAGATGGTGGACCTCCCGATGACCGCGGCGCGTGTCCCGGTCAAGACTCGACGCAAGCGGTCCGCCGATCTGCTCGGCGCGCTCGGCGTGGCCGACTGCGCCGACCGCCGGCCCGGGCAGCTCTCCGGCGGGCAGCAGCAGCGGGTCGCGATCGCGGTGGCCCTCGCCAACGAGCCGCAGGTGCTCTTCGCCGACGAACCGACCGGTGAGCTGGACACGGTCACCTCGGCCGAGGTGTTCGGGGCGCTGCGCGACGTCAACCGGGACCTCGGCGTCACCATCGTCGTGGTCACCCACGACCCGGCCGTGAGCGGGCAGGTCGAGCGGACGGTCGCGATCCGCGACGGGCGCACCAGCAGCGAGGTGCTGCGCCGCACCGCCACCGCCGACGACGGCGGCGAGCACGTCATCGCCGAGGAGTACGCCGTGATGGACCGAGCCGGCCGGGTGCAGATTCCGGCCGACTACCGCGAGGCGCTCGAGCTCACCCGGCGCGTACGGCTGGCTCTCGAACCCGACCACGTCACGATCCGGCCCGACGCGTGACGGCGCCGCTCCTGACGGTCCGGGGTGTGCACCGCACCTTCGGATCCGGGGCCGCCGCGGTGCACGCCCTCCGCGACATCTCGTTCGAGGTCGAGCCGGGCACGATGGTGGCGCTCGTCGGGCGCTCCGGTTCCGGCAAGACGACGCTGCTCAACGTCATCGGCGGCCTGGACCGGCCGGACAGCGGCGAAGTCACCGTCGACGGGGTCGAGGTCACCGGGCTCGACGAGGACGGCCTGTCCCGGCTGCGGCGCGAGCGGGTCTCGTACGTCTTCCAGAACTTCGGCCTGATCCCGGTGCTGTCCGCGGCCGAGAACGTGGGCGTGCCGCTGCGGCTCGCCCGGGCCGAGCCGAAGGAGCGCGAGCATCGGGTCGAGCTGCTGCTGGAGCTGGTCGGCCTGGCCGACCACGCGAGGCAGCGCCCCGGCGAGCTCTCCGGCGGCCAGCAGCAGCGGGTGGCGATCGCCCGCGCCCTGGCCGCCTCGCCCCGGCTGCTGATCGCCGACGAGCCCACCGGCCAGCTCGACGCCGAGACCGGCCTGTCGGTGATGGCGCTGATCCGCGGGATCGTCGAGTCCGAGGGTGTCACGGCGCTGGTCTCCACCCATGACCCGGTGATGATGGCGCTCGCCGACCGGGTCGTCCGGATCGCCGACGGACAGCTGCTCCCGTGATCGCGCTGCTCGCCCGGCGCGCCCGCGCGCAATGGCCGCTGCTCGCGTCGCTGCTGGCCGTCCTGGCGATCGGCGCGACCCTGCTCGGCACCTGCGCGCTGCTGGTCACCCGCACCTCGGAGCGGGCGGTCGAGGTGGCCGCCTCGCGCGCCGACCCCGCCGACGTCGAGATCACCGCGTACACCGTGGGTGTCTCGCCGGGGAACGCGCGCTCGGTCTCGGCCGACACGCACGGCGTGCTGGCCTCGGCGATCGCGCCGTACCACGCGACCATCTCGACCCGCGCCTCGTCGGTCATGAGGTCGCTGCCGGGCGACAAGGAGGCGTACCTCTCGGGGGTCGAAGGTCTTGCCTCGCGCGCCACCTTGGTCACCGGGCGGTGGCCGCGCGCGGCGGCGGATGCCACCTCCGCGGGCACGCCGCTGGAGGCGGCCGTCTTCGACAACACCGCGCGGCTGCTCGGCCTCAAGGTGGGCAGCCGCATCCGGCTCGGCGAGGAGATGACCCGTGACCCCGCGCCGCCGCTCACCGTGACCGTGGTCGGGCTCGTGCACCCGCTGCCCGACGCCGGGTGGGACCGGGACCCGCTGGCCGGCGAGGGCTTCGACCCGGCCCCGAGCGACAGCGCCTTCGGGCGGCAGGTGCAGGCGTACGGGCCGTTCCTGGTCGACCTGGCCGACCTGCTGACCAGCGGCTCGGCCCTGGACCGGCTGGAGGTCGGCGCCCAGCCCGACCTGTCCGCGCCGCGCGCCCGTGACCTCGACAGGCTGACCACCTCGGTGCTCGCCGCCGACCAGCGGCTGGCCGCCAAGCTCGGTGATCGCGTACGCATCGAGCGGGTCTCGTCGGCGCTGCCGCGGACCCTGATCGACGCGCGGGGCCAGCAGGAGCTCACGGCGGGCGCGGTGCTCGCGCTCGCGCTGATCGGCATCGTGCTCACCGCGATCGCGCTGGCCCTGGCCGGGCGGCTCACCACCGGCGTCCGCGCCGACGAGAGCGAGCTGCTCGGCACGCTCGGCACCAGCCGCGGCCAGTTCGCGGCCGCCGCCACCGTCGAGGCGCTGGCGCTGGCCGTGCTCGCCACCGCGCTGGCCATCCCGGCGTCGTCCGCCCTGCACGCGGCGCTGACCCGGATCGACCCGCTGGCCGGGGCCGGGCTGGCCGCCCGGCCCGCGGTGACCGTTCCGCAGGTGGTGGCCGTCGCCGGCGGCGCGCTGGCCCTCGCGGTGCTGCTGGTCGCCCTCGCCGCCTGGCCGGCCACGCCCTCGGGCGACCGGCGCCGGCGACGCGAGCTGCTGGCCCGCTCGGGCGCCGACGTGCTGCTGGTCGCGCTGGCCGGGGTGGGCTGGTGGCAACTGCACGCGCAGCCGGCCGCGTCGGGCACCCGCGCCGATGCCGTACGCGTGCTCGCGCCCGCCCTGCTGCTCACGGCCGGCACCGCGCTGGCCCTGCGACTGGTGCCGCCTGCATTGCGCCGGGCCGAACGCCTGTCGGCCCGGGGCCGCGGGCTGGTCCTGCCGATGGCCGCGTTCCAGGCCGCCCGCCGGCCGCAGGCGGTCGCGGCCGGGCTGCTGATCGGGCTGGGCTGCGCCGCCGCCACGTTCGGCACCGCCTTCGACGCGACCTGGCACGCCTCCCAGCGCGACCAGGCCGACCTCGCCGTCGGCACCGACCTCGCCGTCTCGCTCGGCGCGCCGCCGGTCACCGGGCAGAGCACCGCGGTCGCCGCGGCCACCGGCGGGACGGTCAGCCCGGTCGCCCAGCGCAACATCACGGTCGGCCAGTGGCTCGGCGGCTCGGGCGCGTCCCCGCGCATGGTCGCCGTCGACACCCGGCGGGCGCCGGCCGTGCTGCGCGGGCGCGGGGACTGGGCGTCGGCGGCCTCGCTCGCCCCGGCCGCGCCCGCGACCGGGATCGCCCTGCCGCCCGGCACCACGCCCTCGGTCATCGGCCGGGCCAGCGGGAAGGTGGTCGTCGGGGTGACGCCGTGGCTGCTCCTTCAGGACGCCGGCGGGCTGCGTACCACCTGCAACGGGCCCGCCATCCCGTTCGACGGGAAGCCGCACGCCGTGCCGGGCTGCGTGACCCGGCCGGGGCTGAGCCTGATCGGGGTGGCGCTGCCGATCAGCGGGGAGCCGTGGGCGTGGGAAGCGGTCAGCACCGTCGACGTCACGCTCACCCTGCCCGGCGCCTCCTCGACCCAGAAGTGGACCGCGCGGGCCGCCTCGCCGGAGTCGGCGCAGCTCACCGGGCCGGCCGTCGCGATCGACGGCGACCGGATACGGATGACCGGCACCGTGCAGTTCGCCGACCCGACCGACCTGAGCCGCACCCTGGTCGCCACGGCCTTTCCCGACCCCGGCCCGGTGCCGATCGCCGTCTCCGCGCGCCTCGCCCACGACGTCGGCGCGCATGTGGGTTCCAAGCTGAGCATCGCGTACGGGGTCACGCCGGTCAGCGCGGAGGTGGCCGAGATCGTCCCGGCCGTGCCGTCCGCGCCCGGGGCGCCGGCCGCACTGGCCGATGTGGACGCTCTCTCCCGGGCCCTGATCGTGCGCGGCGACCTCGAATCCCCGGTCACCGCGTGGTGGATCGGCAACCCGCGAGCGGGCGCCGAGGCGCGGGTGGGCGCCCTGCACCTGGGCACGGTCACGACCCGCGGCGGCGAGACCGAACGGCTCACCGGCAGCCCGCTGCGCGCCTCGCTGCCGGCCGTGCTGCGGGTGCTGGTCGCGGCCACGATCCTGCTGCTGCTCGGCGGGGTGGTCCTGCATGTGACCTGCGACGTGCAGCTGCGCGCCCTCGAGGTGGCGCGGCTGCGCGGGCTGGGCATGTCCCGCCGCGACATCCGGCGCGCGCTGCTCGGCGAGCACGCCGCGGTGCTGCTGCCGCTGCTCGCCGCGGGTGCGGTCGTCGGCGCGCTCGCCACCTGGGTCGTCGCGCCGCTGATGATCCGCTCCGACACCGGCGCCGCGCCCGTCCCGGCGGCGCTCGCGCACTGGCCGTGGGCCGCCGAGACGCTGCTGATCGCCGCGCTGGTGGCCGGGGCCGGGCTGGCGGTGGCCGCCGTGGTCACCGTGCAGGCACGGCGGGCCGACGCCGCCCACCTCCGGGTGGCGTCATGAGGCTCCTCCCGGCGCTGCACTGGCCGAGCATCCGCGGGCGGGCGCGCGCCGACGCCGGGCCGCTGCTGCTGGTCGTGCTGGTCGTGGCGGCGGTCAGCCTGCTCGCGGCCGCGGTGCCGCCGCTGCTGCGGGGCACGGCCGACGACGCCGCCCGGGAGGCGGTCCGCGAGCACCCCGACGAGTCGGCCGTACGGGTGGACGCCCGGTGGGAGGACGACTACGGGCCCTCCGGCGGTCGCGTACGCAATGACCGCCTGGCCCGGGACGTGGAGGACCTCGGCGGCCAGGCCGAGGCCACGCTCGACGCCGGGTTGCGCGACGCGCTGCAGCCGCCGGTCACCACCGTCACCAGCATCTCGCTGGTGCTCACCGACGGCAGCGTGCAGCGCCATTTCCAGCTCGACTACCTGCGCAGCGGCGCGGACGGGCCGGCCGTCACCTGGCTCGCGGGCCGGGCGCCCGGCGCGACCCGCGAGGGCAACCCGGAGATCCCGCTGAACGGGTCGCCGTGGGAGGTGCAGGTCGGGCTGTCCGAGACGGCCGCGGCGGCGCTCAAAATGCGGCCCGGCGACCACATCCCGCTCGAGGACGAGCAGCGGAACAAGTACAACGTCAAGGTCAGCGGCGTCTTCCGGCCGGTGGACCCGCGCGATCCGGCCTGGAGGCTCGTGCCGTCGGCGCTGCGGCCGGTGGCCGGGCTCGACGGGGCCGGCACCACCCGGCTCGGCGGGCTGCTGTCGGCCTCCTCGCTGCCCGACGCGCGGCTCGCGTTCCTGCAGGACCAGCTGCGGCGCACGGTCTGGTTCTCGGCCGAGCCCGACCGGCTCACCTGGGAGTCGGCCCAGCGGCTGGCGGCCACGGTCGCCACGCTCAAGGCGGAGTCGGGCACGTCGGCCGAGCGGGACACCTCGCTCAAGTGGCAGACCCAGCTCGACGGGGTGCTGCGCGAGGTGCAGGCGCAGGTCGACGCGGCGTACGGGCAGGCGTCGGTGCTGCTGATCGCGGTGCTGGCCGGGGCGGTGCTGGTGCTGCTGCTCGCGGCCGACCTGCTCATGCGGCGCCGCTCACCGGCGCTGATCGCGGCCCGGCAGCGCGGGGCCTCGCTGCCCGGCATCGCCGGCGAGCTGCTGATCGAGTCGCTCGTGGTCGCCGTGCCGGCGGCGGCGCTCGGCATCGCGGTGGCATTCGCCGTGGCCGGCGACGCGGCGCTGCCGTGGGTGGTTCCGGTGGCGTCGTGCGGGATCCTCGCCGGGCCGGCCTTCGGGACCGTCGCGGCCGCGCGGGGCACGCGCGACCGGCGTACCCCCGCCAACCGCGCCGCCCGCCTCTTCGCCCAACGCACCGCCCAGCTGCGGCGAGCGGCGCTCGACGCCGCGGTCGTGCTCGCGGCCGTCGGCGCGATCGTGTCGCTGCGCCAGCGCGGGGTCGGCGACTCGGCCCTCCCCGCCGCCGCGCCGGCCCTCGCGGTCATCGCGGCAACACTTCTGCTCGTCCGGCTGATGCCGGTCGTCACCGGGGTCGCGTTGCGGCAGTCCCTGCGGTCCCGGCGGCCGCTCGCGGTGTTCGGCGCCGCCCAGGCCGCCGCCACCGCGTCGCGGGTGCTGCCGCTGCTCGTGCTGACCACCACGACGGCGCTCGCGTCGTTCGCCGTCACACTCTCGGCGACCACCGGCAGCGGGCTCGCGGACGGGGCGTGGCGCACGGTCGGCGCCGACGCCCGGCTCGACGTCGCGCCCGACGAGACCGGCTCGACCGCCGCGCTCGCCGCGAAGATCGCCGCGGCGCCCGGGGTCACCCACGTCGTCGCCGGGGACATCTCCGGTGGGGTCCGGGTCGTCACCAACGACACCTCGCTCACGCCTAACCTGGTCATCGTCGACGCCGCGGCGTTCCACCGGCTGCTGGCGAGCACCCCGCTGCCGGACGCGCCCGGCCTGGACCAGCTCGGCAAGGGCGGCCGCGACGGCATTCCGGTGCTCGTGCGCGGAAGCCTGCACCCGGGCCTGTCCCTGCGGCTCTACCTCGAGGACGACCAGGACTCCGGGGCGTCGGGCGGCTACTCGACGGCCGAGAACGCGATCAAGCTGACGGCGGTGGGCGCGGCGCCGGCCATCGACGGGATGGACGACGTCGTGGTGATCGACGCGGCCGCGCTGCCGGGCACGCCGGACACGATCTGGGCGACCGGGCCGGGCGCGGCCCGGGCGATCGACGCGGTGGCGGCCTCGGGACATCCGGTGGTACGGGACGCCGTGCTTGCGGCACGGCGTTCGGCGCCACTGACGGCCGGCCTGCGGGCGCTGGACCTGGCCGCGGCCGGGACGCTGCTGGCGCTGGGGATGCTGGGTTTCGCGCTGGGTGCGGCGGCCGGCGCGCCGGCGCGATGGCGAACGCTCGCGCGGCTGCGCACGCTCGGGCTGCGCACGCGGGACACCCGGCGGGTCGCCGCCGGGGAGTTGCTCCCGCCGGTGCTGGTCGCGGCGGTGTCCGGCCCGCTGCTCGGGGTGCTGCTGGTGCGCTTGACGCTCGGGCCGCTGTCGCTGCGGCTGATCACCGCGCAGAGCGCCGACCCGCCGGCGGTCGTGCCGTGGTGGCTGCTCGGGGTGGCATCGATCGTGCTGCTGCTGACGCTGGTCGCGGTGGTGGTCGCCGAGGCGGCCGTGCGCCGCCGGCGCGGGCTGGGCGACGTCCTGCGCGCCGGCGGCGACTGAGGGGCCCGGGCGAGCCCGGTCACGCTAGGGGCGCAGCAACACCTTGGTCCAGCCGTTCTGCCGGCTGTCGAACTTCGCGTACCCGTCGGCGGCCTCGTCGAGCGGCAGCTCATGCGACACCAGGAAGGACGGCTCCGCGCGGCCAGTGATGATCAAGTCGCGGAGGTGGCGGTTGTAGCGCATGACCGGGCACTGTCCGGTGCCCATCCGCTGGCCCTTGGTGAAGAACGTGCCGTAGTCGAACGCGATCCGTCCCTGTTTCGCCTGATCGGTGGGGGCGCCGGGGTCCTGCGGGACGTACACGCCGACGACGCCGATGCCGCCGGTCGAGCGGACCGACCGCACCAGGTTGTCCAGCACCAGCTCGGGATGTTCCTCGCCGCCGGGGTCGTGGGCCTGGTAGCCGACCGCCTCGACGCCGCAGTCCGCGCCCCGTCCGCCGGTGGCATCGAGGATCTGCTGGACGGGGTCGTGGCGGGAGAAGTCCACCGGCGTCGCGCCGATCTTCTGGGCCAGGTTGAGGCGGTCGCGCTCCTTGTCGACCACGAACACCTCGGAGGCGCCCCGGATCATCGCGCTGTGCGCGGCGAGCAGGCCGACCGGGCCGGCGCCGAAGACCACGACCCGGTCGCCGGGCTGCATGCCGGCCAGTTCGGTGCCGTGCCAGCCGGTCGGGAAGATGTCCGACAGCATCGCGAAGTCGTTCTCGTGCTCGCGGCCCGGCGGCAGTTCGAGCAGGTTGAAATCGGCGTACGGCACGCGCAGGAACTCGGCCTGTCCTCCGTCGTAGGGTCCCATGTTCGCGTAGCCGTAGGCGGCGCCGTCGGTCCCTTCGACGGGGTTGGTGCGCAGGCAGTAACTCGTCCAGCCGGACACGCAGTTGCGGCAGGTCCCGCAAGCGATATTGAACGGCACCGAGACCCGGTCGCCGGCCTTCACCCGGCCGACCGCGTTGCCGACCTCCTCGACGATGCCGGTGTTCTCGTGTCCGAGGATCTTGCCGTTCTCCACCGACGTGCGGCCCTCGTACATGTGCAGGTCGGACCCGCAGATGTTGGTGGTGGTGATGCGCACGATCGCGTCGGTGGGCGCCTGGATCCGCGGATCCGGCACGTTCTTGACCGCCACGGTGCGCGTGCCTTCGTAGACGACAGCTCTCATGTCCGGGCGCATACCCATCCGTCCGCGGGGTATGCGCACGACATGCGACTACTCACCAGGCTGGAAACGGAACGCCGGCTCGACCCGGTCAGCGACAAGCTGCAGGAGGCCGTCTCCTCGGTGGTGCGCCCGCGCGGGCTGCGCGACGTCCTGCACGGCACGTGGCTCGGCCACCCCCTGCACCCGGTGCTGGTGGAGGTGCCGGTCGGCGCGTTCGTCTGTGCCGCGGTGCTCGACCTGCTGCCCGGCCGCCGCAAGTCGGCGACCACGCTGATCGCGCTCGGTGTCGCGACCGCCGGGCCGGCGGCGGTGGCCGGCTGGACCGACTGGTCGGAATTGACCAAGGATCGGCGCCGGGTGGGCCTTGTGCACGCGGCCGCGAACGCCGTCGCGCTCGGCCTCTACACCGGGTCGCTGCTGGCCCGCCTGCGCGGACACGGCGCCAAGGGCAAAGTCCTCGGCTTCGCCGGGCTGTCGGTGGCCGGGCTGGGTGCTTATCTGGGCGGTCATTTGGCGTACGCGCAGAGCGCCGGCGCCAACCAGGCCGCGCCGGAGATCGCCCGCCTTCCGGAGGAGTGGACCGTGGCCGGGTCACTGTCCTCGCTGCCGGACGGCCGGACCGCGGTGCGCATGGCCGGTGACGTGCCGGTTCTGCTCTACCGCGACGGCGACCGGGTCTCGGCGCTGGTCGAGCGGTGCGGTCACGAGACGGGGCCGCTCGGCGAGGGCGAGGTCGTCGGCGTGGGCGCGGATGCCTGCGTGGTGTGCCCGTGGCACGGCAGCACCTTCCGCCTCACCGACGGCGCCGTCGTGCACGGCCCGGCCGCGAGCGCCCAGCCGCTGATTCCCTGCCGCGTCCGCGACGGCAAGGTCGAGCTCCGTCAGCCGTGAGGTCGGCCGCGAGCGGGCTCGCCGTCACTGGCCTGTTCGTCCTCCTCCGCGGCGTCCTCGTCGATCCAGTTGTGCCGGAACCACGGGATGCCGGCCCAGAAGATCAGGAAGAAGAGCGCAGTCGCCGCGCCGAGAACGACGGCCATCGGCCTGCTGAGCAGGAAGTCGACGATCAGGAAGACGCTGGTGACCATCGCGACCAGCAAGAACGCGAGACCACCGGTGGCCATCCGGTGTGCGTACCGGACCAGCTCGGGCTTGCGGCCCTGGCGGAACAGCGCCCGGTGGAAGGCCACCGGCGCGATGATCATTGCGGTGGAGGCAGCGGCCGCCAGCAGCGCGACGATATAGATGTCCTGCTGGAACGGCGTGGTCTTCGGAAAGCCGTTGCTGAACGGCAGCGTCAGCAGGAACGCGAAGAGAATCTGGATGCCGGTCTGGGCTACCCGCAGTTCCTGGAGCAGATCGTCGAAATTACGGTCCCAGCGGTGTTTCTCGTCCTCGTGGCTGAGGTGGCGCTTCTCGGCGGTCATGACGTTCGAAGGTTCCCCCGTCAGCGATCAGCCAAACGCCGCACGACCAGCAGCGCCACGTCGTCGGTCGGCTCGTCGAGCCCGGTCTTGGTCACGATGCCGGCGCACAGTTCCTCGGCGGTCTCGGCGGTCACCATCCGGACGAGCCGGTCGATGCCGTCGTCGATGAGCTCGCCGCGACGCTCGACCAGGCCGTCGGTGTAGAGCACGAGCGCGGCGCCCGGCGCCAGGCCGACCGTGGTGGTGTGGCGGGCGCGCTTGAGGTCGATACCGACGGGCGGGTCGGTCGGCAGCTCGAGCACGCGGCCCGCCTCGCCGGGCACGGCCAGTATCGGCGGCAGGTGACCGGCCGAGGAGATCTGGGCGGTCGCGCGGTCGGGCGAGATGATCGCGTACAGGCACGTCGTGAGACTGCCGGCCTCGAAGTGCCGGACCTTGCGGTCGAGAAGCGTAAGCACCTCGGCCGGGTCGTCGGTGACCAGCGTGTACGCGCGCAGGGCGCTGCGGATCCGGCCCATCACGACCGCTGAGGCCAGGCCGTGCCCGGCGACGTCGCCGATCACCACGCCGAGCCGGCCGGACGGCAGGGTGAACACGTCGTACCAGTCGCCGCCGATGCCGAACGCGTGGCCGGGGACGTAGCGGGCGGCCATGTCGACCCCGGGCACCTTCGGCAGCGTGCTGGGCAGCAGGCTGCGCTGCAGGGCCAGCGCGGCGGCCTGCTCGAGCTTCTGGTTGCGGATCTGGCCGGCGGTGCCGGCCCGGTCGGCGGCCAGTTCCAGCAGCTGGACGTCATCGACGGTGAACACCCGTGGTTGCAGTGTGCCTACGTGCAACACGCCGATCACCTCGCCGGCGGCCAGGATCGGCACGCCGAGCAGGGAACGGATGCCCATGTCGAGCAGGATCGGATTGACCACGTCGTCGGGGGTGACCTCGAGCAGTACCAGCGGCCGGCGGGTCGCGGCGACCCGGCCGGCGAAACCCCGGCCGATGGCGATGCGCACGCCGCGGCGTACCTCTTCCTCGAGGCCCTTGGCGGCGGTGGCCACCAGCTGGCCGGAGTGCGGATCGAGCAGCAGGATCGCGGCGGTGTCGGCGTCGAGCAGGTCACGGACCCGGTCGAGCAGCTCGTCGAGCAGGTCGGAGGCGTCGAGCCGGGACAGGGTGGCGTCCGTGATGGCCTCGAGACGGCGCAGCCGGTCGTCGTTCCGCACGCTGTCGACACCCATGGACAACAACCTACTCACGGTCCTCGGCGAGCAGGTCGCGCACCGCCTGCTCGGTATCACGCTCAATCGTTTCACCATCTTCATAGCGCTCGATCACCCGGGGATCCACATACGAAGCGCGGGCCACCGCCCGTGTGTTGCCGAGCAGGTCCGCGACCTCCCGCATCGCATGCGAAACGACCTTCCTGCGCCCGGTGGCGGTGGGCTGCGGGCCGGCCTCGGCGAGCTCGGTGGCGGCCTTGACGGTGCCGTGCCACGTACGGAAGTCCTTGGCGGTCATCCCCCCGCCGCTCACCTCCTTCAGGTAGTCGTTGACCGCTCCGGCGTCGACCTCCCGCCAGCGCCGGGCGTGCCCGTCCCAGTACGCGAACAACCGGTCCGCCCCGCGCCGGCGCCGTTTGAGGTCGGTCAGCACGGCGCAGATCTCCCCGTCGTCGACCGTGCCGGAGTGCTCGACGCCCGATTTTCCGGGAAAACTGAGAAGTACGCAGCCGCCGCGCGTGCGCAGATGCGAGGGACGCAGCGTGGACAACCCGAACGAGGGATCCTCCTCCCGGGCGGCGTACTCGTCGCCGCCGATCCGGAACATCCCCAGGTCGAGGAGGCCGGCGATCGCGGCGAGCACCCGCTCGCGGCTCAGCCCCCGCCCGGTGGTGAGATCGTCGCGCAGCCTGCGGCGGACTGCGGGCAGACGCCCGGCCACCTCCAGCACACGGTCGAATTTCTCCGCATCCCGGGCGGTGCGCCAGTCGGGGTGGTAAAGGTACTGCTTGCGCCCGGCCGCGTCGGTACCGGTGGCCTGGATGTGGCCGCGCGGCTCCGGCGAGATCCACACCTGCTCCCACGCCGGCGGGATGACCAGGCCCTTGATGCGCTCGATCGTCTCGGCGTCGGTGATCCGGGTGCCCTCGGCGTCCAGATAGGTGAAGCCTTTTCCGGACCGCCGCCGCGACAGGCCGGGCCCGGTCAGTTTGCTACGCCGCAGCCGCACCACAGACCCCTCCCACAACGTCCGGGCCAGCGGGATGCCCCGGCAACGAGACGGGCAAACTTGTCACAACCTGGTGCCGGCGGGATTGGAGTGCCGTGATTCGGGTAGCCGCGTGACGTGGCAGAGATTACTTCTGAGCTGTTGATCACGAGGCTGGCCGAGTGGGGGGTCGACACCGTCTTTGGCCTGCCCGGCGACGGCATCAACGGGATCATGGAAGGCCTGCGCCGGCACGCCGACCGGGTCAAGTTCGTCCTCGTGCACCACGAGGAGGCGGCGGCGTTCATGGCCACCGCGTACGCCAAGGCCACCGGGAGGATCGGTGTCTGCCTGGCGACCTCCGGACCCGGCGGCATCCACCTGGCCAACGGCCTGTACGACGCGAAGCTGGACCACGCGCCGGTGCTGGCCATCACCGGTCTGCAGGAGTCCGCCGTGCTCGGCACCGGCTACCAGCAGGAGGTGGCGCTCGACCGCCTGTTCGAGGACGTCACCGAGTACAACCAGGTCGTGATGAACCCGGCGCAGATGCCGGCGCTGGTCGACGTGGCGATCCGCACCGCGTACGCGCGCCGCGGCGTCGCCCACCTGACCTTCCCGAACGACGTGCAGATCGCGCCGGCCGGCAAGGACCCGTACTCGACGGTGGCGCCGGTTCGGCCGCCGTCGACGGCCCCGGTCTACTTGGCGCCCGCGGTGCGCCCGCGCGACGAGGACCTGCGCCGGGCGGCCGACCTGCTCAACGGCGGGCAGCGGGTGGCGATCCTCGCGGGTATCGGCGCGCGCGGCGCCGGCGCGCTGGTCGAGCAGGTCGCCGACAAGCTCGGCGCCCCGGTCGTGAAGTCGCTGCTGGGCAAGATGGTGGTCGCCGACGACTCCCCGTACGTGACCGGCGGTCTGGGTCTGCTCGGCACCAAGCCCAGCGAGGAGCTGATGGAGGAGGCCGACCGGCTGCTCATGCTCGGCACGAATTTCCCGTACACGAAGTTCCTGCCCGAGCCCGGCAGCGCGAAGGTCGTGCAGATCGAGATCGACCCGGCCCGGGCCGGCACCCGCATCCCCACCGACGTTCCGCTGGTCGGCGACGTGGGCGCGACGCTGGAGGCGCTGCTGCCGCTGCTCGACGCCAAGGACAAGACCTTCCTGACCAAGTACCAGGCGAAGATGGCGGACTGGCGGGGCTCGATGACCGCGCTCGAGTCGCCGGATCGGGATCCGATCGCCCCGCAGTACGTGGCCCGGCTGCTGGACGAGCTGGCCACCGACGACGCCGTGCTGACCTGTGACTCCGGCACGATCGCGACCTGGGCGGCCCGGCACTGGCACATCCGCGGCAACCGCGAGTTCTACCTGTCCGGCACGCTCGCCACGATGGCGCCGGGCCTCCCGTACGCGATCGGCATCCAGCACGCCCACCCGGGGCGGCAGGTCATCGCCTACGTCGGCGACGGCGGCTTCGCGATGTTGATGGCCGAGTTCCACACGGCGGCCCGCTACGGCCTGCCGATCAGGGTCGTGATCAACAACAACAACTCGCTCGGGCAGATCCTGTGGGAGCAGATGGTCCTGGGCTACCCCGAGCACGGGATCCGGTTCGGCGAGCCGAAGCCCGACTTCGCCGCCTGGGCACGCGGGTGCGGCGGCTTCGGCGTCCATGTCGCGAAGCCCGGTGATCTGCCGGGCGCGCTGCGGGAAGCCTTCGCCCATCCCGGGCCCGCGCTGGTCGATGTGGCGGTGAACCCGGACGAGCCGCCGCTGCCCGGGAAGGTCAGTTACGACCAGGCGAAGAAGTTCGCCGAGGCCTGGCTGCACGGCCAGCCGCGGAAGGCGTCGATCGCCTCCACCCTGTTCAAGGACAAGATTCAGCAGTTGAAGGGCTGACGCACATGGCGGTCATCTCGCTTCCGACTCCGACCGCCCGCCGCTCCGCCCCCGCCACCGACTACGCGGCGCTCGAGAGGGCGCTGCGGAAGTCGGTGCGGGGCGATGTGCGGTTCGACGAGGGGGCCCGGGCGGCCTACTCCACCGATGCCTCGAACTACCGGCAGGTGCCGATCGCGGTGGTCTGCCCGCTCGACGTGGACGACGCGGTCGCGGCGGTGCGGGTCTGCCACGAGCACGACGTGCCGCTGCTCAACCGCGGTGGCGGCACGAGCCTCGGCGGGGAATGCTGCAATGTCGCGGTGGTGCTCGACTGGACCAAGCACGTGCACGGGGTCGAGTCGGTCGACCCGGACGCGCGCACAGCGATCATCCTGCCGGGCACGCCGCTCGACGACGTGAACGCGGTCCTCGCCGAGCATGATCTGATCATCGGTCCGAAGCCGGCCACGCACTCGCACTGCACGATCGGCGGGATGGCCGGGAACAACTCGTGCGGCGCGACGGCGCAATGGAGCGGAACGACGGCACAGAACGTATCCCGCCTCGAGATTCTCACCTACGACGGCCTGCGCATGTGGGTCGGCGCGGCGTCGCCGGAAGAGCTCGGGAGAATACTCGCGGAAGGCGGGCGGAAGGCGGAGATCTACCGCGCGCTGCGGGACCTGCGCGACCGCTACGCCGAGCAGATCGCGACCCGTTTCCCCGACATCCCCCGGCGCATCTCCGGCTACAACTTGCCGTATCTGTCCGATATGAACCTGGCGCGGGCGCTGGTCGGCACGGAGTCGACGTGCGTCACCGTGCTGCGCGTCGAGATGAACCTGATGCGGCCCCCGAAGGAGAAGGCCACCGTCGTCCTCGGCTACTCCGACATCGCCGCGGCCGCCGACGCCGTGCCGGACGTGGCGTCCCACAACCCGATCCAGTTGGAGGGCGTCGACGAGAAACTCTTCCGGTACGAGCGGGAGGAGCACCGGCCCACCGAGGTCCTGAAGTTCCTCCCGGAAGGCCGCGCCTGGCTGGTGGCCGAACTCGGCGCCGACACCACCGCTGAGGTCGAGGCGAAGGCCCGTGAGCTGGCCGGCGAGCGGGGGGTCATCCTCGAGGGCGAGCAGCAGGAGCGGCTGAGCAAGGTGCGGGAGGCGGCCCTCGCGACCACCGCGCGCACCCCGAACGGGCCGGACGCCTGGCCCGGCTGGGAGGACTCGGCGGTCGACCCGGCCCGGCTCGGCGACTACCTGCGGGCGCTGCGGGACCTGCTGGACGAGTACGGCTACGGTGCGACCAGTCTCTACGGCCACTTCGGGCACGGCTGTGTGCACTGCAGCATCCCGTTCGATCTGACCAGCAAGGACGGCATCGCCGCCTACCGATCGTTTGTGACCCGGGCCGCGCGGTTGTGCGTCGAACACGGCGGTTCGCTCTCCGGCGAGCACGGCGACGGCCAGGCCCGCGGCGAACTGCTGAGCATCATGTTCGGTGATGAGCTGATCCGAGCGTTCGAGGAGTTCAAGGCCGTTTTCGACCCGCGCAACCGGATGAACCCTGGCAAGGTCGTGCACGCCCGCCCGCTCGACGTCGACCTGCGGCTCGGCTCCGACTACGCGCCCGCCCAGCCCGCCACCCACTTCGGCTACCACGAGGACGACGGCAGCTTCGCCCGGGCCGCGCTGCGCTGCGCCGGTGTCGGCGAGTGCCGCCGGTCCGCCCCGGACGGCGGCGTGATGTGCCCGAGCTATCAGGTCACCCGCGACGAGGAGCACTCCACCCGCGGCCGTGCCCGGCTGCTGTTCGAGATGGTCAACGGCGGGGTCATCGACGACGGCTGGCGCAGCGCCGCGGTGCGCGACTCGCTCGACCTCTGCCTGGCGTGCAAGGGCTGCCGCAGCGACTGCCCGGTGCAGGTGGACATGGCCACGTACAAGGCCGAGTTCCTCTCCCACCACTACGCCGGGCGGATCCGGCCGCGCGACCACTACTCGCTGGGCTGGCTGCCGGCGGTCGCGCAGGTGGCCGCCCTCGCGCCCGGCACGGCCAACGCGGTCGCCCGGATCCCGCTCGCCAAGCGCCTGGCCGGGATCGACCCGCAACGGTCCGCTCCCCGGTTCGCCCGCGCCCGCATCGACCGTTGGCTGCGCAAACGCAAGTCGCCGCCGGGAACGCGCGGGCAGGTGCTGCTGTTCACCGACTCGTTCACCACGGCCTTCTCGCCCAGCATCGTCGCGGCGGCGGTGGGTGTGCTCGAGACGGCCGGTTTCGAGGTCGTGGTGCCGCCGAAGGCGGTCTGCTGCGGGCTCACCTGGATCTCCACCGGCCAGCTCGGCATCGCGGAACGGGTGCTCCGGCGGACGGTCGGCACGCTGGCGCCGTACGTCCGCGCCGGTCTGCCCGTCGTCGGCCTGGAGCCGTCCTGTACCGCCGTTTTCCGCTCGGATCTGAGCGAGATGTTCGGTCGCGATCAGGATGCCGACCGGCTCGCCCGCCAGACGCGCACCCTCGCCGAGCTTCTGGTCGACCGCGCGCCGGACTTCCGCCCGCGGCTGCCCGGTGATCCGGTGCGGGCGATCGTCCAGAAACACTGTCACCACCACGCGATCCTCGGCTTCGACGCGGATCGCCAGGTCTTGCGGCAGACCGGTGTGGACGTGACGGAGCCGGCGTCGGGCTGCTGCGGCCTGGCCGGCAACTTCGGCATGACGCGGGAGCATCGGGACGTGTCGCTGGCCTGCGCCGAACGGTCGCTGCTGCCGGCCGTGCGCGACGCCGCGCCGGGCACGCTCGTGCTGGCCGACGGCTTCAGCTGCCGCACCCAGATCGACGACGCGCACACCGGTAGGAAGCCGCGGCACCTGGCCGAGGTGCTCCACGCGGCGGTGCGGGGTTCCCGTGCCCCCGTCGGCTGAGATCGGGGCCGTCGAGTGGTCCGCCTACAAGGTGCCCACCGACGGCCCGGAGGGCGACGGCACCCTGGCGTGGGACGCCACCACGATCGTGGTGGTCCACGTGCACGCCGCCGGTGCGACGGGGCTGGGCTGGACCTACGCGCCGGCCGCCGCCGGTCACCTGATCGGCGAAATGCTGGCGCCGGCGATCCGGGGCCGGCCGGCCCTCGACGTGCCGGCCGCGAACGAGGCGATGGTGCGGGCGGTGCGCAACGCGGGCCGCGCCGGCGTCGCGGCGACGGCGATATCCGCCGTCGATGTGGCGCTCTGGGACCTCAAGGCCCGCATTCTGGGCGTACGCCTGGCACGTCTGCTCGGCGTGGCCCGCGATTCCGTGCCCGTCTACGCCAGTGGCGGGTTCACCACCTGGGACGACGACCGCCTCACACGCTGGCTCACGGAGAGCCTCGACATCGGCCGTGCCAAGATCAAGATCGGCGAGTCCTGGGGTACGCGGGAGCGCCGCGACCTCGACCGTATCGCCCTCGCCCGGCGCGTTCTCGGCGGCCGCGAGCTCTACGTGGACGCGAACGGTGGCTACTCCGCGGCTCAGGCCATCCGGCTGGCCGCCGAGTTCCCCGGCGTGCGCTGGTTCGAGGAGCCCGTCTCCTCGGACGACCTGGACGGCCTGCGCCGGGTCCGCGACGCCGTGTCCGCCGACGTCACCGCCGGCGAGTACGGCTACGACCTGCCCTGTTTCGACCGCCTCGCCGGCGTCGTGGACTGCCTGCAGGCCGACGTCTCCCGCTGCGGCGGCATCACCGACTGGCTGCGGGTCTGCGCGCTCGCGGCCACCCGCCAGCTGGAGGTCTCCGGCCACTGCGCCCCGGCCCTGCACCTGGACGCCGCCGCGGCCACCCCGAATCTGCGGCACCTGGAGTATTTCCACGATCACGTCCGCATCGAGTCCCGCTTCTTCGACGGCGTCACCCCGCTCGGTCCCGGCGGCACGCTGACACCCGACCTCGCCGCCCCCGGCCACGGCCTGACGTTCAAGGCGGCCGACGCCGAGCCGTTCCGCGTGGCCGGGTGACCCCATGCGCCGCGCGGCCGAGATCGTCGTCTGGTGGCCGGTGCTGACCGGCTTCTACATCGCCACGCTCGGGGTCGCCACACCGTCCGAGGTGCTGGTCGCCGCGGGCGTCGGCCTGGTCTGCGCGGCGCTCGCGGTGGTGGCCCGGCGCGCGGCCGGCGCCCGGTGGTCGGCGGATCCGCGCTGGGCGGCCTGGCTGGTCCCGCTGGTCGGGGCGGTGGGCGCGGACACCGTACGGCTGCTGGGTCGTCGCCGCCCTCGTGGCGGAAGGATCCGGCAGATCCCCGCGCCCACCGGTGAGCCCCCGCCGCGGGCGGCGTTCCGCCGGGCCTGGGGCACGGTCGTGCTCTCCTCCTCGCCCGGCAGCGTGGTGCTCGACTGGCCACCGGACGGCCCGCTGACCGTCCACGAGCTCGGCGCCGGCCCGCCCCGGCTGGAGCGGCGGGTCACCGCGTTTGCCGCGTCCCGGCGGCGGGTACGCCGCACCCCGTGACGCTCTTGCTGGGCGCCGGACTGGTGCTGATCCTCGGGGCGCTCGCGCCGGCCGTCTGGTTGGGTGTGCGCGGCAGCGCGCTGGAGCGGCTCGTCGGCCTCCAAATGGCCGGCGCCGTGCTGGTGCCCGTGCTGCTGCTGCTGACCTACGGCTACGGCCAGTCCTCGTACCTGATCGTGCCCCTCGTCCTCGCCGTGCTCTCGTTCGCCGGCGTTCTGGTGTTCCTGCGCCTCCTGGACAGCCGCTCATGATCGTCCTGGTGACCGCCGGTGTCCTCGTCTGCCTGCTCTCCGCGCTGGGCGCGATCCGCGCCCCCGACGTCCTGCATCGGCTGCATTTCCTCACCCGGGTCACGTCCGTCGGCACCCCAATGATCGCCATCGGCCTGGCCGTCCACGCCGGCTGGCACCTGGCGACGGCGCTGCTCCTGCTGTGCGCCGCGGTAATGCTGCCCGCCGGCCCGGTGCTGGCGTCCGCAACCGGCCGGGTCGCGCGCCGGTGAACGCCGCCCTGATCGCCGTCTCCCTGCTGCTGGTCGCGGCGGCCGGCACGGCGGTGGTGGCCACGAACGACCCGGGCCGCCAGGCGGTCTCCCTCTCGGCCCTCGGCGTCGCGCTGGCGCTGTTGTTCTTCGTGCTTCAGGCCCCCGACGTGGCCCTCTCCCAGATCGCCGTCGGCACCGCCCTGGTACCGCTGATGGTGCTCCTGGCCGTCCGGAAGACCGGCAAATGAGCCGCCGCGCGCGACAGGCCGTGTTCGGCACCGGCGCCGCCGTGCTGGCGGTCCTGTTCGCCCTGGCCGCGGCGGGCCTGCCACCCTTCGGTGGCGACCAGCATCCGTACCGGGACCGGGCGGTGGCCGCCGCCCTGCACCAGGCCACCGCGAACGTCGTCGCGTCGCTCACCTTCGACCTGCGTGGCCTCGACACGCTGGGCGAGGAGATGATCCTGCTGGGCTCGGTAGTCGGCGCGGTCGCGCTGCTGCGGCCCCGCCCGGACGAGAAGCCGCACGCGGACGACAAGACGAGCCGGCCCCAGCAGGACGCGGTGGCGCTGATCTCGTACGTCTTCCTGCCACTCACCCTGCTGCTCGGCTTCGATCTGCTGGTGCACGGCCACCTGACCCCGGGTGGCGGCTTCCAGGGCGGCGTCGTCCTCGCCACCGGCCTGCACCTGCTCTACCTCTCCGGGGGCTACGACGCGCTGCGCCGGCTGCGCCCGCTCGCCTGGTACGAGTGGGTCGAGGGCCTGACCACCGCCGCGTTCGCGCTGGCGGGCACGGCGAACCTGGTCAACTTCCTGCCGCACGGGCGCGTCCAGCAGCTGTTCTCGGCCGGAACCGTGCCGATCCTCAACATCCTGGTCGGCTTCGCCGTCGGCGCCGGCGCGGTCGTGCTGCTCGCCCAGTTCCTGACCCAGGCGATCACCCTCGAGGGAGAAGGCTGACATGCGGATCCTTGCGTACGGCGTGGCGGGCTGGCTGATCCTGGCCGGCGCGTACGGCATGGTCCGCAGCCGCAACCTGGTGCATGTGACGGTCTGCCTGTCGGTGGCACAGTCCGGCACGTACGTCCTGCTCCTGGCGATCGGGTACCAGTGGGGCGCGCCGGCGCCGGTCTTCAGCCCCGGATCCCCGATAAAGCTGCCCGTGGTGGACTCGGTCGTGCAGTCGCTGGCGTTCACCGACATCGTCGTGTCGGCGACCGTGACCGCCCTGCTGCTCGCTCTGGCCATCCAGATACACAAGACGCACCGCACCCTCGACCCCGACGAGTTGCAGAGCCTGAAGGGCTGACGTGCTGCCCGCCGCGATCGCCCTGCCGTTGCTGGCCGGCGCGCTGCTGCTGGCGGTCGGCCGGCACCTGCCGCGTCTGCTGGCCGACTCGGCGGCGCTGTTGATCGCGGCCGCGGTGGCCGTGCTGACCGGGCTGGTCGCGATCGAGGCCACCGGCGGCCGGCTGGTGACCTGGGCCGGCACCTGGCGGCCGGTCGGGATCGTGCTGGTCGCCGACCCGCTCGGCGCCGGCCTGGCCTGCCTGGCGGCGCTGCTGACCTGCTGCGCGATGCTCTACAGCCGGCGCTACCTGGAGGACGCCGGCACCCACTTCCACGTGCTGATGCTGCTGTTCCTGGGCGGCATGACCGGTTTCGCACTGACCGGCGACCTGTTCAACATGTTCGTGTTCTTCGAGCTGATGGGCGCGGTCGCGTACGCGCTCACCGGCATGCGCATCGAGGAACCGGGATCGGTGCAGGGCGCCTTCAACTTCGCCGTGATCAATTCGCTGGGCGCCTATCTCACCCTGGCCGGCATCGCCCTGCTCTATGCCCGCACCGGCGAGCTCGGCATGCCGCAGGCCGGCGTCGCGCTCGCCGGTCACCGAGCGGACGCGACGGTCGTGGCCGCGTTCGTCTTCGTCGCGGCGGGCCTGCTGGTCAAGGCGGCCGTGGCGCCGATGCATTTCTGGCTGGCCGACGCACACGCGGTCGCGCCCGCGCCGGTGTGCATGCTGTTGTCCGGCGTGATGGTGGAGCTCGGCCTCTACGGCGTGCTCCGCGTCTATCAGGTGGTGTTCGCCGGCACGATCCCGCAGGCGGTGGTCACCCGGGCGTGGGTGGTGCTCGGCCTGCTGACCGCGCTGGTCGGCAGCCTCATGTGTGCCGGGCAGCGCCACCTCAAACGCCTGCTGGCCTACTCGACGATCGCGCACGGCGGCCTGTTCCTGGCCGCGGCCGGGCTGGGGGCGGCGGGCCCGATCGCCGGCGTGGCGCTGGGCGTCGCCGGGCACGCCGGGGCGAAGGGCGCGCTGTTCGGCGTCTGCGGACTGCTGCTCGACCGGCATCACAGCGTCGACGAAGGCGAGCTGCACGGCCGCGGCGGCGGATGGCGGGAACCGTCGTGCTGGCTGTTCCTGGCGGCCGGGCTGCTGCTGACCGGGCTGCCGCCGTTCGGGCCGGGGCTGGGCAAGGTGGTCGCCGAGGAGGGCGCGTGGTGGCTTCCGGCGGTGTCGCTGCTGGTCTCGTCGATCACCGGCGGGGCGGTGCTGCGGGCGGGCCTGCGGGTCTTCCTCGGGTGGGGGCGCCGGCTGCCGCCGCCGAGACCCGATCAGACGTACGGCGGGGACGAGAGCCCGGAGACCGAGGAGCCCCTGCCCCGTACCCCCAAGTCGATGCTCGCCGCGCTGGCCCTGCTGCTCGCCGGCAGTGCCGCGGCCGGCGTGACCCCCCGGCTCGCGGAATGGGCCGGCCGGGGCGCCGCGATGTTCCTGGATCGCGGCGACTACCTCCGGCAGGCCTTGACCGGGGCCGCCGGCCACCCACCGGCGACAGTCCCCGAGGTGGGCTGGACCACCTCCGGTGTGCTGCTGGGCCTGCTCGCCACGGCGGGCGCGCTGGCGGTCGCCGCCCTCCAGCTCCGGGCCGGCGAGGCGGGCGTCAGCGAGCCGGGCCCTCTGCGCCGGCTGCACCTGGGCCACATCGGTGACTATGTGGCCTGGCTGTTCGCCGGAGTCGCCACCCTCGCCGTCCTGATCGGATCGTCGCTGATCTGAGGCGCCGCGGCGGTCACCTCCGCCGCCGCCGCGAGGACCTCGGACTCGCTGATGGCGAGCAGAGCGGGATGCACGCCGGGATCGGGCCGATCGCCCGGCTCGCTCCGGGTGCCGTGCCAGATCGCGCGATGGTACGGGCGATCGGGCGGTCCCCACCGGGCCGGAGCCATCGGGCCGAACAGGGTGACCGACGGTGTCCGGTACGCGGTCGCCAGGTGCGCGACGCCGGTGTCCCCGCTGATCACCAGGCGTGCGTGGGCGACCAGCGCGGCGAGCTCGGCGAGGCCGGTCGCGGGCAGGCTCGATCCGCTCAGCCCGGCGCGCTCCGCCACGCGTACGCGAAGGTCCCGCTCGGAAGCGGAACCGGTGATCACGACCTGGTGTCCCGCCTCGCGGAGATGCCGCGCTACCGCCGCGAAGCGGTCGGGAGGCCAGCGACGCGACGGCGCCTTCGCACCCGGGTGGACGATCGTCACGCCGCGCGGCACCGGAAGGCCGGGCACCGCCAGCGCGAGGTCGGTCTCGTCGGTCGCGATGCCGTAGTGCCGCAGCAGCCGGCACCAGCGGCGAACCTCGTGCTCCTCGTCCCGCCACGGGGGACCCTCGGCGTGATCGGCGTCGGGGTTGGTGAACGCCCACAGCTCACCCGGGGCCGCGGCACGCAACAGCCGATGCGACTCGGGACCGCGGCCGTGCAGGTTGACCGCGACCCGGGGCGGAGGAACGTCCCACCGGCGCAGGGCGAGACTCTCGGTCGGCACGACCTGGCCGACGCCGCCGATCAGATCGATCAGCGGCGTCAGCCACACCGGGGCCGCCAGGGACAGCCGCTCGCCGGGGAGGGCGGCGGTCAGGCCGCGCAGAGCCGGCACCGCCGTGATCAGGTCGCCGACACCGAGCGCGCGAAGGGCGAGGATCACGGGTACGACGCCTCCGTCTCGGCGGCGACCACGAGCTCGCGCACGGAGCAACCGGGCGGCTGGGCGAGCGCGAAGATCGCCGCGGCGGCGACGTCGGCCGGATCGTTGAGCACGGCGTCCGGGCCGGGTTTGTACTCCTCGTCGCGGTCGTCGAAGAACCGGGTGCGCATGCCGCCGGGGATCAGCAGCGTGACGTTCACCTGGCCGGCGAGCTCGGCGGCGAGCGAGCGGGTGAAGCCGACCACTCCGAACTTCGCGGCGCAGTACGCGGTCGCGTGGCTGACCGCCTTGACGCCGAGTGTGGACGCGACCGTCACGACGCCGCCGTGCGACCGCTTCAGCGCCGGCAGCGCCGCCCGGATCACGGCCGCGGTGGCGAACAGATCGACGGTGACGATCCGCTCCCACACCTCGCCGGGGAGATCGGTGAGAGCGCCCGGCACGTCCAGCCCGGCCGCCGTGACCACGCCGCCGATCGGGCTGTCGGCTCGCTCGATCGCCCGGCGGGTCGCCTCCTCGGCGGCGCGGGTGTCGGCCAGGTCGCACTCGATCCACTCGAGGCCGTCGGCGGGCCGCTGCCGATCGATGACCAGGGGCCGGCCGCCCTGCTTGGCGACCGCGACCGCGACGGCGGCGCCCAGGCCGCTCGATCCGCCGGTGATCAGCACTGTGTCCATCTTCGATCTACCTCCCACTACGGGCCGCGGCAATGGTTCGGGTCGTGGAGCGGCCGTCCAGATAGGGCACGATCACGGTCTGGCCGCCCCAGTGCTTCACGAGCTCGGCCTCGGGCAGCTCGGGGCCGCCGTCGGCATAGTCGCCCCCCTTCACCCAGACGTCCGGCCGCAGCCAGGACAGCACCGCCTCGGGCGTCGGCTCGTCGAAGACGACCACGGCATCGACGCAGTCCAGCGCGGCCAGCAGCCGGGCCCGGTCGTGCTGGTTGTTCAGCGGCCGGCCCGCGCCCTTGAGTCCGCGCACCGAGGCGTCGCTGTTGAGACAGACCACCAGGCAGTCGCCGAGCTGCCGGGCGGCACGCAGGGTGGCCAGGTGGCCGGTGTGCAGCAGATCGAAGCAGCCGCCGGTGGCGACCACCACGCCGTTGCGGGCCCGGGTCCCGGCGACAAAGCGGCCGGCCTCAGCCGCGCCGATCCGTTCCGGCGCCGTGGCGGCCCGGTCCGGCGGCCGGGCGAGCGCGGCCGTCGCGCCGCCGGCGACGACGTAGGCGGTGGCCGCGTCGACCGCTTGTTGTACGGCCTCGGAGACGAGCGCGCCGCCGGCGAGGGCGGCCGCGGCCGCGACGGCGAACCGGTCCCCCGCGCCGCAGGTGTCCCCGGCCGCCTCGGCCGGGGCCGGCACGACCAGCGGGGTGGGGCCGGAGTGACAGAGCACCGCGCCGCCCGGCCCGCAGGTGACCGCGACCGCCGCGGCCCGCCAACGCTGCCGCAGCTGATGACCGGCGCGCTGCGCGGTGGTGAGCGCGGAGCCGTCCCCGGCGTCGCCGGACAGCCGGCGAACCTCGGCCAGGTTGGGGGTGACCAGCCGAGCATCGCGGACGGGGGTGGGCCCGGCGGGGTGCGGGTCCCAGACCACCGGCGCGGGCGAGGCCTCGATCGCCGCGCGCAGTCCCGGGTTCCGGGCCACACCCCGGCCGTAGTCGCTGACCAGGATCGCGGACGCCGCCCGCAGCGCGTCCAGCGCGGCCGGCGGCGCGTCGCCGGGCGGCTCGGGCGGGCCACCACGGTCGAGGCGCAGCAGGACCTGGCCACCGGAGCGCAGCCGGATCTTCTCGGGGGTGCTGCCGGGCAACGGCAGCGCGTACAGCTCGACGCCGGCCGCGATGAGCAGCTCGCTCAGCCGCGCGCCGGCCGCGTCGCCGGCCAGTGCGGTGACCAGCGCCACCCGGTGGCCGTCCGCGGTGGCGAGCAGTGCGGCCAGGCCGGCGCCGCCGGGCCGCTCGTGGACCGTCTGCTCGTCGAGCACCGGCGCGGGGGCGTCCGGCGCGATGCGGCGTACGGCGCCGTCGACGTCCCGGTCCAGCAGGGTGTCCCCGACAATGACCAGCCTTTCCATCGTCCTCTCCTCGATCTGTCCGGCGTTCAGGGCAAGATCGACGTGCTCGCACATGACGTGCACGGCGACCAGGTGCAGTTCCTGCACGACCTGGCCGCTGTCCGAGGGACAGCGCAGCGTCTCGTCGCAGGCGTCGCCGACCGGGCTGGGGTCCGGCCCGGTCATCGCCCAGGTGCGCAGGCCGCACTCGCGGGCGGCGCGCGCGGCGGCGACCAGGTTCGGGCTGCGACCGCTGGTCGACAGCACCAGCAGCACATCGCCGGGCCGGCCGTGGGCGCGTACCTGGCGGGCGAAGACCTCGTCGTAGCCGTAGTCGTTGCTGATCGCCGTCACCGCCGACGAGTCCGGCGTGAGCGCGATCGCCGAGAGCGGGACACGGTCCTCGCGCAGCTTGCCGACCAGTTCCGCGGCGAGGTGCTGGGCCTCGGCGGCGCTGCCCCCGTTGCCGGCGACCAGCAGGCGGCCTCCGCCCGCCAGCAGCCGGGCGAGCTCGGCGCCCCAGCCGGCCAGGCGACCGCCGACCGTGCGGAACGGGCCGATCGCGGTGGACAGCTCGGTGAGGTGCTGCTCCAGAGGGTCCATCAGGCGACCGCCGAAGGGACGCCGGCGATCGACGCGTACACGCTCGCGAGCCGGCGGGCGACCCGCGGCCAGGCGTACGACTGGACGGCCCGGTCGAGCGCGGCGGCGCCGTACGACACGCGGCGGGTCTCGTCGGCCAGCAGGCGGCGCAGCGCGCGGGCCAGCCCGGCCGGATCACGGGGCGCGACCAGCTCGCCGGTGACACCGTCGACGACCGTGTCGGCGAGACCGCCGACCGCCGAGGCGACCACCGGCACCCCACAGGCCATCGCCTCGAGCGCGGTGAGGCCGAACGGCTCGTACCAGGGGGTGGCGGCGAGCACGTCGGCCGACCGGTACCAGGTCGGCATCTCGTCCGCCGGGACGGCGCCGACCAGCCGGACCCGGTCGGCGACGCGGCAACGGCTGGCGAGGGCGTCCAGCTCCCGCGCGTACGGATCGGCACCGATCCCGCCGCCCGGCGGCCCGCCCACGACGACCAGCTCGGCCCTCGGTATCCGCGGGAGGGCCCGGACCAGGTCCTCGATGCCCTTACGCTCGACCAGCCGCGCCACCGTGAGGATCCGCCGGTACCCGGTCCGGCGCGGAACGGCCGGCCCGCCGGGATGAAAACGTTCCGTGTTGACCCCCGAGGGGACCAGCACCATCCGGGCGCGCGGAACGCCCATCCGGATCAGCTCGGCGGTCTCGTCCCGGCATTGCACGACGATCCGGTCGACCGCGCGGCCGAGCGCCCGCTCGTACCCGATGCGCTGCGCCGGGCTGGTGTCCGCGGCGCCCTGGTGACGGCGCTTCACCACGCCGAGCGCATGGTAGGTCTGCAGCACCGGCAGGCCGAGGTCGCGCGCCGCCGTGACCGTGGCGAGGCCGCTCATCCAGAAGTGCGCGTGTGCCACGTCCGGCCGCCAGGTGTCCCGCCAGTCGGCGGCCAGCCAGTCGGCGAACGCGCCCATGTGCGGCAGAAGCTCGTCCTTGGGCAGCGGCCCGGCCGGTCCGGCCGGCACGTGCACCACCTCGACGCTCTCCCCGAGCGGCAGCACGGTGGGCAGGTCGGCGCGGTCCCGCCGGGTGTAGACCCGTAGCTCGTGCCCCTCCGCGGCGAGCGCGGCCGAAAGCTCGGCGACGTGGGTGTTCTGCCCGCCCGCGTCCACGCCGCCGAGCGTGGCCAGCGGGCTGGCGTGCTCCGAGATCATCGCGATCCGCATGTCTCCTCCTCCAGCAGCCGGTCCCAGTCCGCGAGGAACCGGTCCAGGCCATATCGGGTCAGCGCGACCTGGCGCGCCCGGTCGCCGAGCCGCTTGGCCGCCGCCGGTTCGTCGAGCAGCCACCGCGCCGCCTCGACGAGCACGCTGACCTGGGTGGACAGGACGCCGGCGTCGGGCGGGACCGCCTCGATCGCCTCGGTGGTGGCCAGACCGATCACCGGCATGCCCATCCGCATCGCTTCGATGAGGCTCAGCCCCAGCGAGGTCCAGCGGCACAGGTGCAGGTAGGCGCCGCGCCGCGCGACATCGGCGTGCATGACGTGCTGCGGCGGATCGTCGTACGCGGTGATCCGGTCGCCGTTCAGCCCGGCCGTGCCGATGCCGAAGACGTCGAGCGGGGCGACGGGGGTGAATCGGTCGTAGAGATCGGTGCCGGTGACCCGGCCCCGGCGGACCGGCTCGTTGGTGACCACGGCGAGCCGCCGCAGTTCGCCGGTCCACCGGGCGGTGGGCTCCACGATGCCGTGCTCGACGACCGCGGTCCGGGTGCCGCCGCAGTCCCAGAACAGCTCGTTGAAGTGGGTCACGTGCACCACGAGCACGCCGTCGCGGTCGGCCAGCGGGTGCCGGGTGTTCGGCACGTCGCCCTTCGGGGTGTTGTGCTCCACGTAGACGACCGGGATGCCGGGCGGGACGAGGGCAAGCTCCTCCGGCCGCTGCACGATCGCGATGTCGGCGTCCCGGATCGCTCCCAGCGGCTTCTCCTCGACCGTGGGCGGCCAGTCGAAGGTGCGGGCCCGGCCACGGCCCCACGCGTCGCGCGCCGCGTTGACCGGGATCAGATAGCGGTGCTTGCCCCGGACGAACGCGTTCGTCCAGGAGCCGTGCACGTGCCAGAGCAGGATGTTCACGCGGCTGCCTCCTCGCTGAGGTACGCGGGCCGGGCGCCGAGAACGCGGACGGCGGCCAGCACCTCGGCCGGGTCGATCGTGGACAGGCAGGGATGGCGCGGGACCGGGCAGGTCGTGGCGCGGGTGTCCCGGCAGGGCGCGCCGGGGGTGCCCAGCCGCACGACCGGCACCCGGTACGGCCCCCATCGGCCGAACGGGACGGTCGGCGCGAACAGGCTGACGACGGGCGTGCCCACGGCCGCCGCCAGGTGTGCCGGCCCGGTGTTGCCCGCGACCAGGCAGACGGCGCCGGCCAGCAGCTCGGCCAGGGCCGGCAGCGAGGGCGGGGCGATCCAGGCGGCCGCCGTGCCCGCGACGCGCGCGGCGAGCAGTTCCTCCCCAGGCCCGGCGGTCACCAGCACCTCGTGGCCGGCGTCCACCAGCGTCTCGACGATCCGGCGGAGTGTCTCGGGCGGACAGGATCGTGCCGGCGCGGCGGCGCCCGGATGCACCAGCAGGTAGCCTCCGGCTCCGGTCCACCGCGGCCCGGCCGCGATCCGCAGTCGCCCGTCGTCCCGCTCCGGCAGCGGGAATCCCGCGGCCGCGGCGACACTGCGGGCCCGCTCGGGTTCCGGGAGGTCATCCGGTACGCGGTGCCGCACGTCCACCAGCGAGCCGGGGTAGTCCTCGCTGATCGCGGTGATGCGGCCGATGCCGGCCAGCCGCAGCAGCAGGGCGAGCGGCAGCGCGGACTGGTGGAACGAGGTGAACACGACCGCTTCTCCCGCGCCGGTGTCCCGCAGCCGCGCCGTGAGCGCCTCGACGTCGTCCGGATCGACCGGCCCGGGCTCGGGGTCGATCCACGGCAGCGGCCACTCGACGATCTCGTCGACGCCCGGCAGCAGTTCGGCCGCGGCGCGCCCACGAGGCCCGCAGAGCAGCACGACCCGCTCGGCGCCGGCCGCCACCGCCCGGATCGCCGGGCCGGTCACCAGGACGTCGCCCGCCGAGTCGGAGCGGACCACCAGCACCGTCCCGGCCGGCCCGGGTCGTGGCGGCGCGGTCAGCAGTTCCTGCCGCCGCAGGATCATGCCGGCCGCCGCGCCGAGGCTGCCGGCGACGTGCGGGGCGGCGGCGACCTCATCGGGCCGGGTCACCGACGTCGGCACGAGGACGCCGGTGGCGCCGGCCGCGGCCGCGGCGCTCATGTCCCGGCCGATGTCGCCCACCACGGCACAGCGGGCCGGGGTGGTGCCCAGCGCCGCGGCGGCCGCGGTGACCAGGCCGGGCGAGGGTTTGCGGCACCCACAGCCGGCGGTGTCGTCGTGCGGGCAGATCTGCCAGGTGTCGAAGGGTCCGAGCAGCTGTTCGACCCGGCGGTTGACCGCGGCCAGCTGACCGGCGGTGAACCGGCCGCGGGCCAGGCCCGATTGGTTGGTGACGACGCCGAGTCGCAGACCGGCCGCGCGCAGCCGGTCGAGGGCCTCGCGGGCACCCGGCATCGGGACGACCCGGGCCGGGTCGCCGTTGTAGGGCACGTCGACGACGAGCGTGCCGTCCCGGTCGAGGAGCACCGCGTCGAAGAGCCGGCTCATCGGGCCGCCCCCGCGCGCGCCGGGGCCGGCGCCACCTCCCGCTCGGCGACCGAGATGGGCCGCGCGCCGCGCCCGCGCCACCAGCCGCGCAGCCAGTGGCCCACGGCCAGGGGCGGGATCGCGGCGCTGGTGGCGACCATGAGGGCGATCTCGCGCCGGTCGCGCGGTCCGGGGCTGATGCGGGCCACCGCGAACTCGGCGGTGCCGGACGTCCAGGCCGCCGCGGCGAGCACGGCGGCGCCGGCCCAGCCGCGGCGGCCCGTCGCCACGGCGGCCGAGCCGCACGCCAGGGCGCCGGCCCCGGCCACGACGATCGCCGCGTGCCGGCGGCGGCGACCGGCCGGCACGTCGAGCAGCAATCTCCAATGAGGACCGTAGAGGCGGCGCAGCAGAGCGTCGTCGGCGTTGCCGCGCTGGCTGCGCAGGCTCACCCAGGGCCCCTCCGGACGTACCGGATGGGTGACCCGGCGACTGCCGCGGCGCAGGGACCAGCCGGCCCGGCGTACCCGGAAGGCCAGCTCGGCGTCCTCCCGGAAGGCCCGGGGCAGACGCTCGTCGAAGCCGCCGGCGCGGGCCAGCGCGACGCGGCGATAGGCGATGTCCGCGGTGATCCACTTGCCGGAGGCCAGGCCGGCGGTGACCCGCTCCCAGTCCGTCGGCCGCCGGCCGGGCGGCAGTGGCACCCGCACCGTGCCCTGCACCCCGCCGACCTGCTCGGGCGCGGTGGCCAGATCCTCGGCGAGCCGGTCGAGCCAGCCCGCCTCGGGCAGCACGTCGTCGTCGAGGAAGGCGACCCACTCGTGCCGGGCGGCCCGCCAGCCCACGTTGCGGGCGGCCGCGGGACCGCGAGCCGGACCGGGCAGCACGGTGATCCCGCCGGGCACCGGCAGCGGGGTGCGCCGATCCCGGCGGTCGTCGACGACCAGCACCTCCGGAGCGCCGCCGAGAGTGGCCAGCAGCCCGGGCAGGCTGGTGCGCCCCACCGTGGGAATCACGACAGTGAAGCTCATGCCCGGAACACCCGCTCACGGCGAACGGCGAAGGGACCCATCGCCAGCAGGTCGACCGGGGCCGAGCCGAACAGCTCCATCGCCTCGCGCGGCGTGTCCACCATCGGCCGGCCGGCCGTGTTGAGCGACGTGTTGACCACCACAGGCAGGCCGGTGAGCCGGTCGAACTCGGCGAGCATCTCGGCGACCAGCGGCTCGGTGCCGGCGTGGACGGTCTGCACCCGGGCGGTGCCGTCCACGTGCGTGACGGCGGGGATCCGGTCGCGCCACTCGGGCCGTACCCGGTGCACGAACAGCATGTACGGGCTCGGGCAGACGCCCTCGAAGATCTCGTCGAAGCGCTCGGCGCGGACCATCGGCGCGATCGGCCGGAACTGCTCGCGGCCCTTGACGTCGTTCATCCTGCGCTGGGTGTCCCTGTCGCCGGGATGGGCGAGCAGGGAGCGGTGGCCCAGGGCCCGCGGGCCGTACTCGGACCGGCCCTGATACCAGGCGACGATGCCGTTGCCGGCGAGCACCTTCGCCGCCTCGGCGGCGATCGACGCGGGTCGCTGATAGGGCAGCGCCGCCCGGCGAAGTTCGGCCTCGAGCTCGTCGTCGCTCCAGCCGCGCCCCAGCGCGGCCGTGGTGAACACGCTGCGGGTGCCCGCGACGGCGAGCGCGGCGCCGAGCGCCGTACCGGAGTCGCCGGCGGCGGGCTGGACCCACACCCGCCGGAACGGACCCTCGGCCGCGATGCGGGCGTTGGCGACGCAGTTGAGGGCGGTGCCGCCGGCCATCGTGAGGACGGGCGGCCCGCCGGCCGCGTGGTAGGTCCAGCGGACCAGATCGAGCAGCACCTCTTCGAGGCGGGTCTGTACGCTCGCCGCAAGGTCGGCGTGCGCCTCGGTGATCTCGCCGTCCGCCGGCCGGGGCTTGGTGAGCGCGGTCCAGTCGATCCGCTCGACCCGGAAGCCGCCGTCCCCGGTGGCGTACACGAGGTCGCGGAACAGGTCGAGGAAGCGCGGCGAGCCGTAGGAGGCCAACGCCATCACCTTGTACTCGTCGCTGGAGTGCAGGAAGCCGAGGTGCCGGGTCAGGTCCTCATAGAGCAGACCGAGCGAGTGCGGCAGTTCCTGTGTACGCAGCGTGGTCAGCTCGCCGTCCCGGTAGACGCCGGCGAGGTGGCTGGCGACCTCGCCCCGTCCGTCGAGCACGAGCACCGCGTTGTCGTCGGCCACCGAGAGCCCGGCCGAGGCGGCATGCGCGACGTGGTGGGGAACGAACGTGACCCGGCCGGGGTCGAGGCCGGGCAGCGCGGTGGCGAGGAACTGCGGAGCCCGGCGGGCGTAGTCGACGCGCATGCCGTCGGACGGGTCGGCCAGCCCGAGCTCGGCCGGCGCTCGGGCCATCCCGGGATCGAAGGAGTAGGCGACGGCGTCGAGGTCGCCGGGCGCGAGTCCGGCCTCGCGCAGGCACCAGGCCGCCGCCAGCTCGGGCAGCTCCCACGCCGCGAACGGCACCGGCCGTTTGCCGTGCTTGCGGCGGCTGAACCGCTCCTCCTCGGCGGCCGCCACCACCTGCCCGTCGACGACCAGCGCCGCCGCCGGATCGTGGAAGATCGCATTGATACCCAGAACACGCATGGCGCGCCGGGTACCCCTCGATC
This sequence comes from Paractinoplanes globisporus DSM 43857, assembly GCF_000379645.1. GTDB lineage: Bacteria > Actinomycetota > Actinomycetes > Mycobacteriales > Micromonosporaceae > Actinoplanes > Actinoplanes globisporus. The sequence goes on along the minus strand of NZ_KB903296.1, from coordinate 207,828 downwards.
ACCGACTTACTCGCTTGATCATCAACTTCTCCACATTCGCCGCGCGCGTCACCCACCCGCATCGACCTTTCGCCGGTTTGGTTCGGCCGACGCGGGGCACACCGCGACCATGCTCGACGTCGAACAGCTCGTCCACGGCCGGTGGACGCCCGGAAGTGCCGGAAATGAACTGGTCATCGTGAATCCCACGGATGATCGGCCGGTCGCCCGGATGGCCTGCTCCTCTCCGGACGATGTGGCGGCGGCGGTCGCTGCCGCCCGCGCGGCGGCACCCGGGTGGGCGGCCGTTCCCGCGGCCGCGCGCGGTGCCGCTCTGGCCGCCGCGGCCGCCGCCGTGGAGGCCGCCGCCGACGGGCTCGCCGAGATCGTGTCGGCCGAGATGGGCAAGCCCGCCGCCGAGGTCCGTGACGCGATCGCGGCCGGGGCCGGCACGCTGCGGCAGTACGCCGAGCTCGGCCCGGTCCACCGCGGCCGCGCCCTGGCCGGCGACGCCGAGGCGGTCGACCTGATGGCGTACCAGCCGCGCGGGGTGGTCGCCGTGATCACGCCGTGGAACGACCCTGTCGCGGTGGCCTGCGGCCTGCTCGGCGCGGCCCTGGTCACCGGCAACACCGTCGTGCACAAGCCGAGCGAGCGCACCCCGGCGACCGGCTGGCGGCTCGTCCGGCTGCTCGCCCCGCACCTGCCGCCGGGGGTGCTCAATCTGGTCAACGGCGACGGCGCGACCGGCGCGGCGCTGGCCGCCGCCCCGGTGGACGTGGTCGCGCACGTGGGCTCGACGGTCACCGGCCGGGCGATCGCGGCCGCGTGCGCCCGCACCGGCGCGAAGGCGCTGCTGGAGAACGGCGGGAGCGATCCACTGATCGTCGACGCCGGTGTCGATCCACGGTGGGCGGCGTCGCAGGCCGCGCTGGGCGCGTTCGCGAACGCCGGGCAGATCTGCGTCTCGGTCGAGCGGATCTATGTGCACCGCGCGGAGGCCGAGGCCTTCCTGGCGGCCCTCGCGGCCGAGGCGGACGACTGGCGGCCGCGGCTCGGGCCGCTGGTCGACCGGCGCCTGCGGGACGCCGTCGACCAGCAGGTCCAGCAGGCGGTCAAGGCCGGCGCCGAGGCGCTGCGGGGCGGGTCGGTCCCCGCCGGGCCGGGCGCCTGGTATCCGCCGACCGTGCTGGCCGGGTGCACCGACGACATGGCCGTGATGCGGGCGGAGACCTTCGGACCGGTCGCCCCGGTGGCGACGGTCGGCTCCTTCGACGAGGCCCTCGCCCGGGCCGCCGACTCGCCCTACGGCCTGGCCGCGACGGTGCTGACCCCATCGATGAGCCACGCACAGCGGGCCTGGCGGGAACTGCCGGTGGGAACGGTCAAGGTCAACGCGGTCTTCGGCGGGGCACCGGGTGGCGCCGCGCATCCGCGACGCGGCAGCGGTCAGGGCTTCGGGTACGGGCCGGAGCTGCTCGATGAGATGACGGTGACCAAGGTCGTGCACCTGGAGGCGCCACCCACCGGTTGGTGACGCCCGGTCTCTCGCCGCGCGGGTACCAGGATGTCCGGGTTCGTTCAGGCGGGCTGTTCGGCCACCCGGCGCAGGCCCGGGATCGCCCCGCCGGTCACCCGGGCCAGGGCGAGCGCGCCGCCGGCCGCGGCGGCCGTGGTGACGAGCCCGCACAGGATCAGGCCGCCGCGGGCGCCGAGCGTGTCGGCCAGCCAGCCCACCGCCGGCGCGCCGACCAGGCCGGACAGCGACGAGACGATGCCCGTCGTCGCGAGTACCCGGCCGCGCATGTCCGCCCGGGTGTCGAGCTGGACGCGGGTCGACACCACGGTGTCGAAGACGACCGCGCCGGCCGCGATCGGCAGCAGCGCGGCGGCGAAACCCAGCAGATTCGGCGCCAGCCCGGAGAGCAGCTGCAGAACGCTGATCGAGACGCCGCTGGCCACCAGGACCGGCAGGGTCGAGCGGCCGCTGCCGGCCAGCAGCAATCCCCCAGCCACCGCGCCGGCCGCGAAGACCGTGGAGAGCAGTCCGTAGGCGCCTGAGCCGCCGTGCAGCGGTCCCGCCGCCATCGCCGCCATGCTCACCTGATAATTGCGGCCCAGCGAGCCGAGCACGAACGAGAGTGCGAGCACGATCAGCACGACCGGGCTGCTCACCAGGTATCGCAGGCCGGCCCGGACGCCGCCCTCGCCGGGCGGGGCGAGCGGCAGGGAACGGAGATCGCCGGCGCGCATCGCGGCGAGCGCGGCGAGCGCGGCGAGGTACGAGATCCCGTTGATCATGAATAGAGCGGCCGGGCCGGTGACCCCGACCAGCACGCCGCCCAGGGCCATGCCGCCGATCCGGCCGGCCGAGCCGAGCACCGAGCCGAGCGCCAGCGCCGAGCCCAGCGCCTCCCGGGGCACCAGCGCCGAGCCGAACCGGCCCAGCATCGGGCCCTCGAACGCGCTGATCACGCCGGAGGCCAGAGCAACCGCGAAGATCAGGACGTGGCCGGTGCCGGCCGCCAGCGCGAACGCGAGCGCCGCGCGCAGGGCCTGGCAGAGGATCAGAGCGGGCCGGGCCGGGAGCCGGTCGGCCAGCGCGCCGCCCCAGCCGCCCAGCACCAGCACCGGCAGCGACTGCAGCATCACGACGGCGCCCATCATCGCCGCCGACCCGGTGGCGGCGAGGACGACCCAGTTCAGGCCGAGCACCTGCATCCAGGTGCCGGCGGTGGACACCAGATCGGCGCCGGCCCACAGCCGGTAGTTGCGTTCCCGGAGCGGCGCGAGCAGCACAGCGAGGTACCCCCAACCAGGCGAAGGCGCCGTCGTTCGGCGCCATTTGCCAGTTCGGGAAGTCGGCCGGGATGCCTTCGGCCTGGAACACGCGCACTACCGAAACGCAACCCTCGCATCGTGCGGAATGTTTGCGTTCCGGCGTGCGGGGAAACGAATTTTGTTTGACACTCAGCAAGGAGTTTTGTGCGAAGGGGTCGCCCGATGACGCTTACGCATGAGGTGAACCCGCTCGAGGACCTCGACGAGGCCGCGGCCGCTTTTACCCGCGCCTGGGCCGCCGCCGACGGTCCGGAGCGGCAGCGGCTGCGGGCCGAGTTCGTCGCCCGGGCACTGCCGTTCGCCCGCCGGCTCGCCCGGCGCTACCACGGCCGGGGCGAGTCGCCGGAAGACCTGGAGCAGGTGGCGCGGCTGGGACTGGTCAAATCGGTCAACCGATACAATCCGGAACTCGGTTCATTCACCGCGTACGCGATCGTCACCATCACCGGAGAGCTCAAACGGCATTTCCGCAACCACGGCTGGGGCGTGCACGTGCCCCGGCGCCTGCAGGATCTCAGCATCGAGGTCAGCCAGACCCGCACCGCACTCACCGCCGAGCTCGCCCGCCGGCCCACCGAGGAGGAGATCGCCGAGCGGCTCGGCGTCGAGGTGTGCGAGGTCCGCGAGGCGCGGGTCTCCGGCGCCGCCTACGCGCCGGGTTCGCTCAACGCGCGCGCCGACGGCTATGACGGCCCCGAGGTGGGCGACCTGATCGGCGCCGAGGATCCCGACCTCGGCCTGGTGGAGGACCGCGCGAGCGTGGAGCGGCTGCTCTGCCGCCTGCCCGAGCGCGAGCGCCGGATCCTGGGGCTGCGTTTCTACGGCAACCTGAGCCAGGTGGAGATCGCCCGGGAGCTGGACGTTTCGCAGATGCACGTGTCGCGGCTGCTCAGCCGGGCCCTGACCTGGCTGCGGCAGGCGATGCTCAGCGACGTCGTACCCCCGTGGACGGGCACGGACGAAACGGATCATCGGGTGGCGCTGAGCATCACCTGTCGCGGCGACGATGTCGAGTTGCGGGTGACCGGGGAGATCGACCGGGACAACGCGGGTCACCTGCGCGACGAGCTGATGTCGGTGCTGCGCGAGACCGGCCGGATGCGACAGCTGACGATCGATCTGGCCGGCGTGCCGCTCCTGGATGCGGCCGGCGTCAGCGTGCTTGTCGCGGTGCACGAGGCCGCCCGGGTCCGGGACGTTCAGGTGCGGGCGACGGGCCTTCAGCCGTACGTCGCGCGGATCGCGGCTGCCTCCGGGCTGGCCGGCCTGATCGGGCGATGAACCGGCCGTCAGGTGCGGAACGTGGCCCAGACCACCTTGCCGTCCCGCGAGGGCAGCCAGCCCCAATGGGTGGCGGTGCTCTCTACCAGGAGCAGACCGCGGCCCCGCTCGGAGGCACCGTCCGGCCGCCCGACCACCGGTTCACCAGGGGAGTCGTCCCGTACCGCCAGGTGCAGATGCCGCGGGCGGCGGGACAGCTGGAAGGTCATCCTGGTGCCGCCGTGCTCCACCGCGTTCGACACCAGCTCGCTCGCCACCATGCAGGCGGGCCCCACCAGGCCGGACAGACCCCACGTCGCGCACGCCTCGGTCACCAGATTGCGGGCGTGCCGCGCCGCGCCGGGAAGAGGCAGCAACTGTTCGGACACTGCCGGCACGACGACCTGGCCCTCGGCGACCGCGCGGCGGCCGGCCTCGACTCCGTCGTGGACGACCAGCCGGCCGTGGTAGCGACGCGCCAGCAGGACGGCGATCCCCGGCGGAGGGCCGCAGATCACGACGGGTGTGCCGGGCCACCGGGCGGCTTGCCGGGCGACGGCCGCGAACACCGCCAGCGCCGTGTCGTCCCGAAGATCCATGGCGGACAGGTCGACGAGCAGGGCGCCAGGCTGCTCGGCCAGGCACTTCAGCAGGACTGTCCTGAGCCCGGCCGCGCCGCGAAGGTCGAGGCGTCCGCGGACGGCGACGACGGCGAGGCCATCGCTCTCGTCGACCGTCCAGCCCAGCGGCGCCGCCATCGCGTCACACCTCCGTCTCCTCCGAAGGGTGCCCCGCCAGAGCCGGGGCAAACTCCCCCACCTCCATGGCGATGATCGCGCCGGCCCGCTCGCCGCCGCTGAGCAACGGGGTGCATCCCACACGCACGGTCACCTTCCGTCCCCGCCGGTTGACCGCCTCGAGCAGCATGTCCTCGGTCTCGGCGTCACCGCGGAGCGCCTGGCGGACCAGCGGGCGCAGGCGATCGACCGGCAGGCCGATATCGAGGTTCAGCAGGTGCTGACCGACCGCCTCGGACGATCGCAGGCCCCACAGGTTCTCAGCCTCCCGGTTCCACACCCGCACCCGCAGGTCCGGGTCGACCACGGCGATGCCGGCCCGCAGGCCGGACAGCACGGCGTCGAGGAACGCGTTCACCTCGTCCAGCTCGGTACTGCTGCGGTGCAGTTGCTCGTTGATGGTCTGCAGCTCGTCGTTGGTGGACTGGAGTTCCTCGTTGATCGTCTCGAGCTCCTCGTTGGTCGACTGGAGCTCCTCGTTTGTCGTCTCCAGCTCCTCGACCGTGGATTGCAGCTCCTCGTTCGTGGTCTCCAGCTCCTCGTTTGTCGACTGGAGCTCCTCGTACGCGGCCTCCAGCTCGCGATTGGCGTGCTCGAGCTCGGCGCGCAGCTGCCGGGCCGCCGTCACGTCGTGGAAGATCAGCGCCACGCCGAGCAGGCCGACGTCCGCGTCGATCAGCGGGTTCACCTGCACGTCGAGGTGAACGGTGTCGCCGGGGCCGCGGTTGAACTCCACGTCGGAGACCCGCAGCGCGGTGCGCTCGCTCTGCGCCTGCTCGATGTGCTTGCGCAGCTCGATCGGCCGGTACGACACCTCCAGGTCGTGGAAGCGGCGGCCCAGGTCGCGACTGGCCAGGCCGAAGAGCTCGCTCGCCTTCCGGTTGGCATGCACGACCAGCCCGTCCGCGCTGAGCACGATCTGTGCCACCGGGTTGGTGAGCAGCGCGGCGTTGCGCAGCCGGTCATGGCCGTTGGACTGGGCCCGGGCGGCGGTGGGCGGCTCGAGGACGGACGGACCGGCCGGAATGCCGCCCGCCCGGGCCACCTTGCGGAAAATGCGCCGCTTGAGCTCGTCGGGCTGGAACAGGTGGGTGTGGCTGAGCAGCATCTCAGCCTTGCCGAGGAAGAGGGCACCGCCGTCGAGCAGGGCGAAATGAAACCGGCCCAGTATCCGTGCCTGCGTCTCGGCGTTGAAGTACATCAGCGTGTTCCGGCAAGCCAAGACGTCGACCCGGGAGATCGGGGCGTCCTGCACGAGATCGTTGCGCCCGAAGATCACAGAGCGGCGGAGGTCCTTGCGGAACACGTAGCGGTTGCCGACCTGCTCGAAATAGCGTTCCAGCAGGTCGGGCGGGACCGCGCCGACCGACCGCTGTCCGTAGCTGCCGTGCCGTGCCTCGCTGAGCTGCTCCTCGTCGACATCGGTGGCGTAGATCTTCACCCGCTCGCGGAACTCGTCCGGCCCGAGGATCTCGCACAGCACCATCGCCAGCGTGTACGCCTCCTCGCCGGAGGCGCAGCCGGCGCTCCACACCCGGATCGGCGTGCCCGGAGCCTTGGCCGCGACCAGCGGCGTCAGTACCTCGGTGGCCAGGTATTCCCAGGCCTCGGGGTCGCGGAAGAAGGCGGTGACGTTGATCAGGATGGTGTTGAACAGCGCCGTGAACTCGTCCGGGTGCAGCTCGAGGTAGTCCTGATAGTCCGCGTAGCTCGCCACCCGCAGCTGGACCAGCCGCCGGTCGACCCGGCGCACCAGACTGGATCTCTTGTACCCGGTGAAATCGAAGCCGCGCAGCTCCTTCATGTGCAGCAACAGCGCCTCGAAGGGCCTGTCGACCTCGTCCACCGCACGCCTCCTGATTACTTCGCGTCACGGTACCGCAGGCTCACTCCGCCGGGATGGTGCTGACGGCGGCGATCCGGGTGAGAAGGCCGCGGATCAGCTCACCGGCGCCCTCCGCGTCCTCGGCCATCCGGATGAACCGCCCCCGGTCGAGGCGATGCTGCTCGGCCAGCCGGCGGTTGAGGGCCGATTTCTCCTCCAGCGCGCGCAGCGCCGTCCAGAGGGCGCCCTCCGTCGCGACCGCCTGCTCGTCGATCAGACTCTCCGGCGACCAGGCGTGGCCGACCCGGCACCGGTACCGCGGCTCGGGCCAGTTCTCCAGCTCGAACAGGCCGCCGCCGCAGGTCGGGCAGCCGTACACCGGCGGGTTGTCGGTGATCTGATCGGTCGTGATGGCCGCGAGCCCGCCGATCGCGACCTCGGCGTCGGTCAGCGGGTCGGCCGGGAGTTCCGGTGGGTCCGGAATCTTCGTCTCGGTCAGGGCGGCGAGCAGCGGGCCGAGGTCGGCGGCGTCGGACTGGTAGTCGGGCTCGACGCGGGCCATCACGGCGCGCGGCATCGACTGGTTGAGCGCGTCCTCGGGCCGCTGGACAACCACGATGCCGCCGCTGGCGGCCACCGTCTCGGCGCCCACGGCGCCGTCGTCGCGGCTGCCGGAGAGCACGACGGCGATCACCCGCGGCCCGGCGGTCCGGGCCGCGGACCGGAACAGCGGGTCGATGGCCGGGCGGTGCCCGTTCTCGGCCGGACCGTGGCTCAGCCTGATCCGGTGGTCGAGCATGAGCATGTGCAGGCCCGGGGGCGCCACGTAGATACGGCCGGCGGTCAGCGGCTCGCCCTCGAAGGCGGTGCGCGCGGGCAGCGGACCCGACCGGCTCAGGATGCGTGGCAAGGCGCTCGGCGCGTCCCGCGGCACGTGCAACACCACCAGGACGGCGGCCCGCAGACCGGCGGGCAGACCGCCGACCATCGCCCGGAGCGCCTCCACCCCACCGGCCGAGGCACCGACCACGACGATGTCGCGACTGGTCACGTCTTCACCTCAGCCCTCCGACCGACGGTCTGTCAACGCCGACCTCACGGGAATGCCCGATCCGTCCCGCGGCAAACGGTCCCCGGCGCTCTCGGCCGCGTTGCGCCGCCCACCCGGTCATCACCTCCGCCCGAGGCCGATCGCGCCGAGCGTGAGGGCCGCCGCGGCGCCGGCCGCCGCGCCCACCAGGCCGTGGTGCTGCGAGGCCCACACCTGGAGGCTGCGCGTCGTGGCCTTCTGGTCGAACTCGCCGTGGGCTCCGAAGTCGCGACCGTCCTCGTCGTCGGCCGGCCGCCACAGGTTGCCCGGGTCCGACGGGTCGTGCGGCTGATCGGTCTGCTGGGACTTGACGCCGGTACGGGCCAGGTAGCGGTCCAGGATGCCGGGCGCCACGGCGTTGGCCAGCAGCGTGCCCGCGGTGGAGCCGCCCACCCAGTACTCCCTGCGGCGCGGATGGTCCGCCGCGTACACGATCGCCCCGGCCGCCACCTCGGGCTGGTAGATCGGCGGGACCGGCTGGGCGTGCCGGCGCAGCCGCGAACGCAGCCAGGTGAACTGCGGCGTGTTCACCGCCGGCAGCTGCACCATGGTGGTCCGCACACCGCTCCGGGCGTGCAGCAGCTCGCAGCGGAGCGCCTCGTTGAAGCCCTGGATCGCGTGCTTCGCGCCGCAGTACGCGGTCTGCAGCGGGATGCCACGGTAGGCGAGCGCCGAGCCGACCTGCACGATCGTCCCGCGATCGCGGGGCCGCATGCGGCTGAGCGCGGCCCGGGTCCCGTACACGTAGCCGAGATAGCTGACCTCGGTGACCCGGCGGAACTCGGCCGGCTCGATCTGGTCGAACGGCGCGAACACCGAGGAGAACGCGGTGTTGACCCAGACGTCGATCGGGCCGAGCTCGCTCTCCGCCTTCGCCGCGGCCGCGTCCACCGCGTCGAAATCGGCGACGTCCACGGGCAGCGGCAGCGCCCGGCCTCCCGCCTCGATGATCTCCCGGGCGGCGGCCTCGAGTCCCTTCTCGCCCCGCGCCAGAAGGGCGACCCGATCCCCGCGTGCCCCGAAACGCCGGGCAACCGCCCGGCCGACACCGCCGCTGGCGCCGGTGACCACCACGACTCGTGGTACGGACATGTTGTTTCCTCCCTCATCGGCTCGATGTCCCCGGAAGTACCCGCCGCCGCCTCCGGCGAACACTGGTCCCGGCCCGGGCGGACGTTAGGCCGCCTTTCGTGGGGGTATGTGGCCGCGGACTCGCTCAGCAACCGTGAAGGAGCCGCAGCATGGACCCGCGCAAGCCGGTGGACGCCATCAAGGAGGTTCTGGAGGCCGCCACGGCGGAGCCGGTCGTTCCCGGCTCGCCGGGCAGCGGCACTCCGTCCGTCGACGAGCCGACCGCGCCGCACGATCCGCTGCCGCCGAGGAAAGAGCAGGGCACCCCGGACACCCGCTTCCCCACCGGGGCCGAGAGCGGCGCCGCGAGCACCGGCAACGCCCAGCAGGGCGCCCTCCTGACCACGTCGCAGGGCACCCCGCTGCGGGACACCGACCACTCGCTCAAGGCGGGCCCCCGCGGCCCGATCCTGCTGCAGGACCACCACTTCCGCGAGAAGATCACCCACTTCGATCACGAGCGCATCCCGGAGCGGGTGGTGCACGCCCGCGGCGCCGGCGCGCACGGCCTGTTCACCGCCTATGGGACCGCAGAGCCGATCACCCGGGCCGCGTTCCTGAAGAAAGGCCGGCAGACTCCAGTTTTCGTACGCTTCTCCACCGTGCTCGGGTCGCGGGGATCGGCCGACACCGTGCGCGACACCCGCGGCTTCGCGACGAAGTTCTACACCGGTGAGGGCACGTTCGACCTGGTCGGCAACAACATGCCGGTGTTCTTCATCCAGGACGCGATCAAGTTCCCGGACATCATCCACGCCGCGAAATGGCATCCGGACCGGGAGATCCCGCAGGCGCAGAGCGCGCACGACACGTTCTGGGACTTCGTCTCGCTGCACACCGAGGCGCAGCACCACACGATGTGGAACATGTCCGATCGCGGCATCCCCCGCTCGTACCGGATGATGGAGGGCTTCGGCGTGCACACGTTCCGCCTGGTCAACGAGGCCGGGGAGACGGTGCTGGTCAAGTTCCACTGGAAGCCGAAGCTCGGCGTGCACTCGCTGACCTGGGAGGAGGCCCAGCTGATCGGCGGCGTGGACCCGGATTTCCACCGCCGCGACCTGTACGACGCGATCGAGGCCGGCGCGTACCCGGAGTGGGAGCTGGGCCTGCAGGTCTTCCCGGACACCCCGGAGGAGACATTCGCCGGTATCGACCTGCTCGACCCCACCAAGCTCGTGCCGGAGGAGCTGGCCGAGGTGCAGCCGGTCGGCAAGCTCGTGCTCAACCGGGTGCCGACGAACTTCTTCGCCGAGGTCGAGCAGGTGGCGTTCCACCTCGGGCAGCTGCCGCCGGGCATCGACGTGACCAACGACCCGCTGCTGCAGGGCCGCCTTTTCTCGTACGTGGACACGCAGCTCACCCGGCTCGGCGGCCCGAACTTCTCGCAGATCCCGGTCAACCGGCCGCACGCGCCCGTCAACGACATGCTCCGGGACGGCTTCCACCAGGACGCCGTACACGGTGGCGTGGCGCCGTACCGGCCGAATTCGCTGGACGGCGGCAACCCGTTCACGGCCGGCGACCGCGGCTTCGTGGACGTGCCCGTCCGGGTCGCCGAGGCCCCGAAGATCCGGGAGAACCCCGTCTCGTTCGACGACCACTTCAGCCAGGCCCGCCTCTTCTGGCGCAGCATGTCCCCGGTCGAGAAGGAGCACATCGTCAGCGCGTACGCGTTCGAGCTGGGCAAGTGCTACGAGCAGGCGATCAAGGAGCGTCAGCTGCGGTGTCTCGCGACCATCGACCCGGTGCTGTGCGAGCAGGTCGCCGCGTCGCTGGGGCTGCCCGCGCCCGCCCCGGACCGCCCGGTCGTGGAGGTCACCCCCAGCCCGGCCCTGTCCCAGGTCGGCGTCGAGTGGCCGGCCGACGGCCGGGTCGTCGGCATCGTGACCGGCGAGGCCGCCGACGTGGCCGAGGTCGTCGAGGCGGTGTTCGCCGCCGGGATGGTGCCGCTGGTCATCGCCGCGCACGGCGGCAAGGTGGGCGACCTGACCGTCCAGCGGACGTTCGCGACCGCCCGCTCGGTCGAGTTCGACACGCTGCTGTTCGCCGCGGCTCCCGGGCCGGCGCCGGACGCGCTTCCGGCGCGCGACGCGAAGGCCGGCGCCGCCGCTCAGTCCGGGATCGACCCGCGGGTGCTCATGCTGGCCGCCGAGGCGTGGCGGCACGCGAAGGCGATCGGCGCGTGGGGCGACGGCGAGCAGGTGCTGCGGCAGGCCGGTATCGCGGAAACGGCCGGCGTGGTGACAGCGGGCTCCGGCCCGGGCGCCTTCGAGGCGGTGCGGCCACTGCTCGCGTCGCACCGGGTGTGGCAGCGCTTCCCCGCGTCCCTCGCATGACGCTCGCCGGCCCGCTGCCGACGGTCGAGACCGGCGAGGTCACCGTGGTGGTGGTCACCCGCGACCGGCCGGACCGGGTGCGGGACACCATCCCGCACCACCGGGCCCCGGTGATCGTGGTGGACAACGGGTCGCGGGTGCCACCGCCCGTCGACGGGGCGCGGCTGATCCGGCTGGATACCAACCTCGGGGCGGCCGCCCGCAACATCGGCGTCCGGCAGGCCACCACGCCGTTCGTGGCGTTCGCCGACGACGACTCGTACTGGGCGCCCGGCTCGCTCGCCCGCGCCGCCGCGCTGCTGCGGGCACATCCGCGGACGGCACTGCTCGCGGCCCAGGTCCGGGTGGGTACCGCGGGCCGCCTCGATCCGGTCTCGGCCGGCATGGCCGCCGCGCCGCTCGGCACGCCGCCGGGCGGCGCCGGGCCGTCGATCCTAGGTTTTCTCTCCTGCGCCGTCGTGGTCCGGCGCGACGCGTTTCTCGCGGCCGGCGGTTTTCAGCGCCGTCTCTTCGTGTACGGCGAGGAGGCCCTGCACGCGATGGATCTGGCCGCGGCCGGCTGGCGGTTGTGCTACGTCCCGGAGCTGGTGGTGCACCACTTCCCGGACCCGGCCGGGCGCGACCCGCGGGCCCGGCTCCGCCGCGAGGCCCGCAACCGGGTGCTCACCGCGCTTCTGCGGCGCCCGGTGCGCCGGGTGGCCGGCGTCGTCGCCGCGGAGCTACGGGCCGATCCGCTGGCCGTGTGCGGCGTGCTGCGTGATCTGCCGTGGGCTCTGCGGCGCCGGCGCCGACTGCCGCCCGAGGTCGAATCGGCGCTGCGCGTCCTGGGGCAGTGACCGGTCCGGCGGGTCAACTGGTGGCGCGCTGGCTGATCATGTCCTTCAGCCGGTCGACCAGGCCGACGCCCGGTCCAGCGATCTTGTGGAAGAGCTCGTTGTTGGGGGCGCCCGGATGCGGCCGCGTCGGTGCCAGCTTCTTCGCCCGCTCCACCTTGTGGGCCAGCTCCACCAGCTCGTCGTGCGGGATCCGGCGGCGCAGCTCCGGGAACTGCTCGGACTCCTCGTCCTGGATGTGGTCGGCCAGCATCGTCTCGAGGCGGCGCAGCGTCTTGTCGAACTCCGGGCCGGAGACCTCGAGCCCCTCGAGGTCCTTCATCGCCTGCTCCAGCTCCTGATGCTCCTCGACGTCGTGCTCCACGGCATGGTCGCCGTCCGGCAGGTGCTTGCGCATCGCCGGATAGACATACATCTCCTCGGCGACGGCGTGCCTGACCAGCTCGCTGATCGCGGTGTCGGCCAGGTCGCGGCGAATCATCGGGTCGCGGATCGTCCAGATCTCGCCGATCAGGGCGGTGACATCACGGTGATCGGCGGTCAGTACGTCGATCACGTCGGGGGTCTGTTTCTCGGTCATGGCTCGCCGCGTACCCCGTACCGCGCGTCCTAATCGGCCTTCGCCCGGTATGGCTACCGTGAATTCTCGTCGCGGCGGCCGAACCGTGGCCGCCGCGGATCAGGAGCGGGCCCGCTGCTCGAGCCGGCGCGCGGCCGCCCGTCGCGCGTCGTAGGCGGGTCGCTCGGAGCGGATCCGGGGCATGCGTTCGAAGTTGCGCAGCGGCGGCGGGCAGGACGTCACCCACTCCAGCGAGTTTCCGTGGCCCCACGGGTCGTCGACGGTCACCACCGGGCCCACCCGGTACGCCTTCCAGCAGTTGTAGAGGAACGGCAGCAGCGACGCACCGAGGATGAACGCGCCGATCGTCGAGACCGTGTTGAGCGTGGTGAAGCCGTCGCCGGGCAGGTAGTCGGCGTACCGGCGGGGCATGCCCTCGGCGCCCAGCCAGTGCTGCACGAGGAACGTCGTGTGGAAGCCGATCAGGGTGAGCCAGAAGTGGACCTTGCCGAGCCGGTCGTCGAGCATCCGGCCGAACATCTTCGGGAACCAGAAGTAGATGCCGCCGAAGACCGCGAACACGATCGTGCCGAACAGCACATAGTGGAAATGCGCCACGACGAAGTACGAGTCGGTGACGTGGAAGTCGATCGGCGGCGACGCCAGCAGCACGCCGGACAGGCCGCCCAGCAGGAAGGTGACGAGGAAGCCGATCGCGAACATCATCGGTGTCTCGAAGCTGATCTGGCCGCGCCACATCGTGCCGATCCAGACGAAGAACTTCATGCCGGTGGGCACGGCGATCAGGAACGACAGGAAGCTGAAGAACGGCAGCAGCACCTGGCCGGTGGCGAACATGTGGTGCGCCCACACGCTCATCGACAGCATCGCGATCAGCAGCGTGGCCGACACCAGGCCCTTGTAGCCGAAGACCGGCTTGCGGCTGAAGACCGGCACGATCTCGGTGATGATGCCGAAGAACGGCAACGCCACGATGTACACCTCGGGGTGCCCGAAGAACCAGAACAGATGCTGCCAGAGCATGGGGCCGCCGGTGTCCGCGTCGAAGACGTGGGCGCCGAGGATCCGGTCGGCGGACAGTGCCATCAGCGCCGCCGCCAGGAACGGGAAGACCAGGATCACCATGAGCGCGGTGAGCAGGATGTTCCAGGTGAAGATCGGCATCCGGAACATGGTCATGCCGGGCGCGCGCAGGGTCAGGATCGTGGTGATCATGTTGACGGCGCCCAGGATCGTGCCGACGCCGGAGAGCACCAGGCCGAACGCCCACATGTTGCCGCCGACGCCCGGTGAGTTCGCCGAGTCGCTGAGCGGCGCGTAGGCCGTCCAGCCGAAGTCCGCGGCGCCGCCGGGCGTGAGGAAGCCCGCCACGGTCATGGTGCCGCCCAGCAGGTACAGCCAGTAGGCGAGGGCGTTGAGCCGCGGGAACGAGACGTCGGGCGCGCCGATCTGGATCGGCACGACGAAGTTGGCGAACGCGAACAGGATCGGCGTCGCGAACAGCAGCAGCATGATCGTGCCGTGCATGGTGACCAGCTGGTTGTACTGCTCGGGCGAGAGGATCTGCATGCCGGGCCGGGCGAGCTCGGCCCTCATGAGCAGCGCCATGAAGCCGCCGGCCAGGAAGAACCCGAACGCCGTGACCAGGTACATGATCCCGATCTGCTTCGCGTCCGTGGTCCGCAGGATTCGGGCCAGCGCCGAGCCACGCACCTGCGGGCGCAGCGGCCAGGGGCGAATCGGGATCGGCGTGGGGGTCCGCGTAGCGCTCACCTGCGCACGCGTACCCCCTGCGCCGCCGTTGAACCGGGCCGGTTTCCGCATATGTCGCGGATGCCGGGATCACGGAGTCGAGATGGCGTCCATCAGGTCACCCACCGGGCGGTCGGGCAAGGCCCGGGCGACGTCGGCCAGCGCGACCATGCCGACCAGCTGGTGGCCGTCGATGACCGGCAGCCGGCGGACCTTGTACCGGCCCATCGTGCGCAGGATCTCGGCGGTGTCGTCGTCGGCCCCGATGGTCACCGGCTTGCCCTGCGCCAGTTCCCCGGCCGTGACCTCGGCCGGGTTCCGGTCCGCCGCGACCGTCTTGATCACGATGTCCCGGTCGGTGAGCATGCCCTTGAGCCGGTTGTCCTCGCCGCAGATCGGCAGCGAGCCGACACCCAGGTCGGCCATCTTGTGCGCGGCGTCGGCCAGCGTCTCCTTCTCCCCGACACACGTGCAGTCGGCGGTCATGATCTCTCGTGCGGTCGTCATGCTGTGCTCCTTTCGTGTCTCCGGAAGCGTGCGTACCCGTTTTTCGGCGCACAAAAAGAGCCGGCCCGAGGGCCGGCTCTTTTTGGCAGAACAGCGTCAGAGACGGAAGCGGCCGATCACCTGCTGGAGCTCGGCGGTGATGCCGGCCAGCTCGTTCACCGCGCCGGTGGTCTCGACCAGCGTGGCGGTGGTGGTCTGGGTCGCGTCGGCGACGCCGGAGATCGTGCCGGCGATGTCGGCGCTGCCGTGGGCGGCGTCGGCGACGCTGCGGCTCATCTCGCCGGTGGTCGCGGTCTGCTCCTCGACCGCCGAGGCGATCGTCAGCTGGTAGTCGTTGATGCGGGCGATGATGTGCGAGATCTCGCCGATCGCCACGACCGCGCTCTCGGTGTCCTGCTGGATCGCCTCGACCCGGCGGGAGATGTCCTCGGTGGCCTTGGCGGTCTCCTGGGCGAGGTCCTTGACCTCGGAGGCGACCACGGCGAAGCCCTTGCCGGACTCGCCGGCGCGGGCGGCCTCGATGGTGGCGTTGAGGGCGAGCAGGTTGGTCTGCTCGGCGATCGCGGTGATCGCCTTGACCACGTTGCCGATCTCGGCGCTGGAGACGCCCAGCTTGGACACGGTGGCGTTGGTGTTCTCGGCGACGCCGACGGCCTCGGAGGCGACCCGGGCCGCCTCGTTGGCGCTCTGCGCGATCTCGCGGATCGACGCGCCCATCTCCTCGCTGCCGGCCGCGACGGTCTGCACGTTCGAGGAGACCGCGCCGGCCGCCTCGGCGACCTCGTCGGCCCGGCGGGCGGCCTCCTCGGCCGACGCGCCGATCCGCAGGGTGCTGCCGGCCAGCTGGTCGGTGCTGTGGCCGAGCGCGGTGGAGCTGGCGGTGAGCTTGCCGACGACCTCGCGCAGGCCGTCGCGGGCCTCGTTGACGGCCATCGCCATGGCGCCGAGCTCGTCGCGGGCCCGGACCTCGGCCGGCACCGACAGGTCGCCCTGGGCGACCGCGGCCAGCGAGTCGGCGACGCTGCCGAGCTGGCGCATGATCAGGCGGCAGACGAACATGGCGAGGACCAGCGCCACCAGCAGACCCACCGCCATGACGGCGATCAGCTGGGTGCGGGCATCGCGGTACGAGGTCTGCGCGGCGGCGGCCTCGGCGCCCGACTCGCTGTCCTCGGCCGCCTGGAGCTGGCCGATCGCCGTCTTCAGGTCGGTCTGGGTCTGGCTCCAGACCGCGCCGATCTTGTCGGAGCCGGGCACCTCGAAGCCGGCCGGCGGGGTCGCGCCGAACAGCACGACGTCGCGCAGGGTCTGGTAGTAGTTGTACTTCGTCTCGACGAGCTGGGCGGCCGTGCTGAGCTGCGGCGAGCCGGCGGCGATCGCCTGGTACTTGTCGGTCGCGGCCAGGAACGCGACGTCGGCGGCCTCGATCTGCTGGCGGTACTTCGCCTTGCCCGCGGCGGTCGGCGTCATCTTCCAGCCGAACAGGAACTGGAAGCCGTCACCGGACGCGCCGCGCAACGTGCTCAACTGCACCAGCCCGTCGACATGGCGGGCCTTCATCAGCTTGACGTTCTCGTTGAGGCTGTTCATCCGGTCGATCCCGAGCACGCCGATGGCCAGCGCGGCGACCGCCACGACGAACACCGATACATAGATCTTGGTGCCCACCCGGAAGTCCGCAAACCGGCCGGCCAGAGCTCCCCGCTTGGCCGTGACCCGCACCGTGGCCAGATCCACCTTCATTCCGCAGCCTCTCCTGACGTTCGATGTGACCGCCTTGATCGGCAGCGGCCGCGCCCGCTTGAGAGGTCGAGTTTTGGTACTGTCCTCCCCTACTTGTCGCGACGGCGCCCCGGTGGGAGAAATGGCCGAGTTCTTCCAGGTCGAGCTGGACACGCTCGCCCAGTACGTGACCACTCTTCAGCAGGCGCAGCAGCAGCTCGCCGACCTGCCGAAGCTGCTCTCCGGCAACGACACGCGGATCGGCAACGACAAGCTCAACGACGCCGCCGAGGATTTCCAGCACAGCTGGGAGTACGGCGCGAAACAGCTCGGCGAGCTGGTCACCGAGACCACCGGCGCGGTACGCGACGTGCAGCAGGCGTACACCGGCACCGACCAGGCCGTGTCCGACGCGGTGACCACGCTTCAACAGCCTCTCGGCCTGATCGACCAGGCCTTCTGACGCCTTTTTGGGAGCAGGAGCATGGCACCCCCCGACACCATCCGGCCGGGCTCGGCGCTTGCCGGGGAGCCCCAGCTGGCGAGCGCGCTCGGCGCCGGGCTGCCCGCGCTGGAGGCGGCCGCCGCGACCGGCGGCAAGGCGGAGAAGCGAGCCTATGAGAACGCGCGGGACACGTACTCGCTGCTGGCGGCCCTGCCGTGGCGGCGGCTGAACTACCGGATCGGGCACTGGGCATCGGAGGCGAACGTCTGGAAGGCGGCGCTCACGTTCGACGCCTGGGAGTCGTACCGGTGGCAGCGCAACGAGGACTCGTTCCAGGTGCTCGACCCGCACGGCGGCGCGCGGCTGGGCGAGCTCTACTCGCAGGCCAAGCTGCGCAAGCTCAACGGCACGCCGTACGAGCGCCCGGAGGCGATCGTGGCGCCGGGCGGGACGCTCGAGTTCGCCGGCGAACCGGCGACGATCGGGGTCTACCGGCCGCCGGGCGGTGGGGCGGACACGATCCGGCTCAGCTGGAACCCGTACCTGAACAACGAGGTGCTGCGGGACGGGATCGCGGCGCTGCGCGACGGCAGCGCGGGTCAGCTGCCGCCGCCCTACCAGTTCGTCGACTGGGATCTGCTCGACAAGTACCGCGTGTGGTTCGCCGACTCGCCGGACAAGCCGGCCGGTAAGGCGCCGTGGGCGAGCGAGGCCCGGCTCTACCGGCCGGGCGGACCGCCGCGCTTCGGCAAGTCACGATGATCTCTGAGAGGTGACGGTGCCAACCGCGTACCCCCATCTGGGTTTTGATCCTTGTCCGGGGTCGGTCGAGAGCGTGTCGTCGCTGCAGCAGCGGATCAGCTCGGCCGCGTCCTCGATGGGCCAGGCCAACGACCTGATGAACCGGCTGCGCAACGACAACTCGGCGGTGTGGCAGGGCGCGGCCGGCGACCAGTTCCGGCAGCACCTGAGCTCGACGCTGATCGACGACCTCGGCAAGGCGAACCGGTCGCTCAACCAGGCGGTGACCACGCTGCGGGGCTGGGGCACGTCGCTCGGCGGCTTCCGGGAACGCGCGGCCGCCCTGGAGCAGCAGGCGGCCCAGGCCGACCAGGAGCTTTCCGCGGCGCGCTCGCGGCAGCAGCAGGCGGCCGGCAACCCCGACCTGGGGCTGGCCGGGCAGACCTTCGACACCGATGCGGCGCTGGAGAACGCCCAGCGGCGGCTGGACAACGCGGCGCTCGCCCTCCGCAACGCGAACACGGACCTCGGTGCCGCGGAAGACAAGCTTGATTCCGTACGCCGGAAAGCCCGTGACCTGCGGGACGAGTGGGACGACGTGGCGAACCGGGCGGCGGGCGAGCTGCGAGACGCGGCCGATTTCGCGCCGCACAAGCCCGGGCTGCTCAGCCGGCTCGGGCACGGCATCGCGCACGCGGTCTCGGCGGTCGGCGACTGGGTGAAGGACCATCTCGACGACATCCACGCGGTGCTGAGCACGGTCTCGGCGATCTCCGGGCTGATCGCGCTCTGCACGCCCCCGCCCATCGACGCGATCGCGCTCGGTGTCTCGCTGGTGGCCGGGGCGGGGGCGCTGGCGACGACGCTCGCCGACCCGAAGGTGCGCGGCGATCTGGGCGAGATCCTGCACGGGAACTTCTCTGGCAACTGGGGCTCGCTGGTGCAGCTCGGCGGCGACGTGATCGGGCTGGTCCCCGGCGTCGGCGTGGCCACCAAATCGATCAAGGCGGGCACTTCGCTTTTTGCGGAGGGCACTCGCGGTTTCCCGACGATCGTCGACATCGCGAGCACCGTGGCGCACGACCCCGGCATCGTCATGAACCAGGTGGCGAAGATCCCCAAGATCGGGAACGCGCTGGAGGGCGTGCGACTGCTCGAGCCCGGCGCGGCGTCGATTCCGGGCGCCACCGCCGACATGCTCAACTTCGTCAACAAGACCATCGGCGCGACCAAGAAGACGGCCACCACGGCCTGGGACGGAGTGACCGGTGGCGGAGACAACTGAGATCCCGGTCCGGCTGTCGATCCCGTCCGGGTACGCCGAGCTGCCGCTGGACGACATCGCGTCGACCGTCGACGTGACGAGGCGGCTGGTGGACGAGCTGGGCACGCCCGCGCAACGGCAGGCCGGGGAGTTCGTGTTCAGCTCGCTGTACGTGTTCCTGTCGGCGCTGGCCGAGCGGAACGCGCTCTACTGCGGGATCGGGCGGCACCTGTCCGCGCTCAACGGCCAGCTCATCACGTCGTCCCTGGTGGTGACGCTGATGGACTTCCCCGGCTCGCGGAACCCGCGGCTGGTGCTGCGGGACGTGCTGGTCGGCAAGGCGCGGGCGCACGAGGCGGGCCAGGCGGACATCGTCGACCTGCCGGACGGGCCGGTGGCGTTCTTCGAGCACACGCTGCTGTTGCCGAACCCGGCGATTCCGGGGCAGCACACGCTCGCGGCGGGGGCGGAGGTGCCGGTGTGGCAGTTGGAGGCGTTCGTGCCCTCGTCCGATGGCTCGCGACTGATCGCCATCGAGTTGTCGACGCCGTTCGCGGAGCACGGGCCGCAGTACCGGGCGATGGTCGTCGCGATGGCGGGCGGGATCGATTTCGACCCGCCGGCCGAGGACGATCCGCTGGCGGCGCTGCTCGGTTAGGCCGGGCGCTCCCCGCGCCGCAGCCGATGCGTGGCGTAGTCGACGAGGGCGACGATGGCGGCCTTCACCGACTCGCGGCGGCGCGGATTGACGCTGAGCACCGGCACGTCCGGGGCGATGGCCAGCGCGTCGCGCACCGCCTGCGGATCGACGCGGACGGTGAAGTCGGGTGCCTCGGCCGCGATGACGTAGGCGAGCCCACGGTGCTCGAGAAATCGCACCGCGTCGAGAGACTCCGCGAGCCGCTGGGTGTCGACGAGAACGACGGTGCCGATCGCTCCCCGGAACAGCTCGTCCCACATGAACCACAGTCGCGTCTGACCCGGCGTGCCGAAGAGGTAGAGAATCAGGTCGTCGGCGACGCTGATCCGCCCGAAGTCCATGAGGACCGGCCGGTTACTGCTGAGGTCGCCGTCCTTCGGCTCCGTCTCGGCGGTGAGCGACCCGAGCTCGGAGATGGCGTTCACGAAGTCGGCCTTCGACGAATCCATTCCGCCGGCGATGATCACCTTTGCCGAGATGATGTTTTCCGCCGGTGATGAAGGGCTCGGCCCGGCCTCGATCACTTCGGACACACAGGGCTCCGTCCATAGGGGTCAGGTGATCTGATCAGTACATCGGCCCGCGGACAAGTGTCCCGGCCGGTCCGATTACGGACAGACCCGACGTTCCTCCGAAGCGGCACGTCTCGCCCAGGCCGCTAACTCCCATCGATTCAGCGGCCCGGGCTTGATCGCTGCTCGTAGGCCGCGCGGCTCGCCTCGATCTGCGGCACGTGCTCCATCGCCCAGCCGGCCAGCGCCAGCGCCGGCGGCAGCAGGCTCCGGCCGATCGCGGTCAGCTCATACTCGACCCGGGGTGGCACCTCGGCGTGCACGGTGCGCAGAACCAGTCCGTCCCGCTCGAGATTGCGCAGGGTGAGCGTCAGCATCCGCTGCGAGATGCCGGGAACCTGCTGGTGGAGGTCGGTGAAGCGAACCCGGCTCCGATCGAGCGTCGCCACGATCAGAAGCGTCCACTTGTTGCAGATCTGATCGAGGATGGCGCGAATCGTCTTTCCGCCGTCACCCCGGATCATGCAGGTGTGCTCGTAGTCGGACATGACAACCCCTTGTGCCTCACGCACACGAATGTGCCTTTTGTACGCGTCCCGATACTGCCCCATGATGGGGCTACTTCCGAACGGTAACCATCCTGGTGAAGGGGCACATCATGGAGATCGCGTACTGGATCGCCGGCGGCTTGCTGGCCGTTTTCTACCTGTACTCGGGCGGGCTCAAGGTGGCGCGCACCCAGGATCAGTTGCGACCGATGATGGGCTGGGTCGACACGATCCCGATGCCCGCGGTCCGGGCGATCGGCGCGATCGAGATTCTCGGCGCTCTCGGGCTCATCCTGCCGCCGCTCACCGGCATCGCCCCCGGCCTCGCCCTGGCCGCCGCGCTCGGCTTCGTCCTGCTCCAGATCGGCGCCACCGCCCTGCACCTGTCCCGCGGCGAGGCCCGCCTGATCGGCCTCAACATAGGCGCCCTGCTGCTGGCCGCCGCGACCGCCTGGCTCGCAACGACCTGGATCTAGCCGGCCGCCGGCGAGTGCGTGGTTGAGCCTCGCCGTGCGACGATTCCAACTCTCGGCATCGGCACCCCAAGTGCCCGCGAGGAGGAGCCCGATGAAGGCCCTGGCCGAACTCATCCCGCAGGTCTTCTTCGACATGTTCGCGAGATACATCCCGGGGCTTGTCCTTTTCGGTTCCTGGATACTTTTGCTCGGTCAGGATGATTGGCAGAGTCTGCTGAGCACAGTTGTCGGGGGCAAGCTCGACAGCGGCAATGCGCTTCCGGTCGCCACGCTGGCTCTGCTGTTCGTGCCGTTCGTGGTCGGGTACGTGATCGCGCCGCTGACCAAGGCCGTGCAGCGTGGCAACGAACGCGGTTGGTGGTTGCCCGGGCGACCAAGCCGTTCCGTGTACGAAAGCGGCCTGCGGACGTGGCGCCCGAAATACTGGTGGGTCCTGAGCGACGAGGCTGCGGGGGAAGGATACGACTGGCTTCGGAAGAACGCTTCCCAAGCGGGAGCCCTTTCGGCGAAGATCCGGGCCGAGTTCACGATGCACAACGCGCTGGCGGTCGCCTTTCTGCTGATTACCGTGATGTCCTGTTTGGCCGGCGAGTACTGGTGGGCCGCCGCGAGCGGCCTGGCCACCCCACTGATGGCCTTTCGCGGAGCAACGACCGAGGGGACCTATCACAAAACCACTCGGAAGCTCTATGAGGCAGCACGCCACAGCCCCGAAGGGATTTCCGCTCACGC
The DNA here is from genome assembly GCF_000379645.1 of Paractinoplanes globisporus DSM 43857. Taxonomy (GTDB): domain Bacteria; phylum Actinomycetota; class Actinomycetes; order Mycobacteriales; family Micromonosporaceae; genus Actinoplanes; species Actinoplanes globisporus. The sequence goes on along the minus strand of NZ_KB903296.1, from coordinate 185,754 downwards.
CGTCGCCCTGGAGCCGCCGCCGCGCTTGATCTGGTTGGTGCCCGAGGACAACTCCGCCTGGTCGGCCTGGCAGGACGGCAAGGCGCGAAAACTTCGGCATGACGCTCATTCCGCGTTCGTGATTCGCCCGCACACCTCGTTTTGGCGCCTCAATATCTGAGGGCAGGCCGTCCTACGGCGTCACGCCGTAGACGAGGCGGAGGATGGCGTCGGTGAGGGTGTCGAGCAGCTCGTCCTCCGTGTGGAGGCCGGGCTTGGCGAAGGCGTCGGCGAAGGTCATGTTTCGCAGGTGCAGGACCATCGTGGCCACCAGCTCGGGCGGACCACCCACCGGAAGGCCGGCGCGCAGGTCGCGCTCGATGCGCGCCCGGAAAAGAGTGCAACCGGTGGTGAAGAGCCGTTCGCGCACCTGCAGCATGTCGGGGCCGGGGTCGGGGGCGATGAACGCCTCGCGCAGCCAGCGCCCGTCGACCATCCAGCGGGCCAGGGAGCGCTGCAGGCCCCGCCGCAACGCGCCGCGATCGAGGCCGTCGGAGGCCAGCCACTCGGCCATCTCCGAGTCGACCTCGCCGACCACCTGGTCGACCAGGGCGGCCAGCAGGGCCTGCTTGGACTCGAAGTAGAAGTAGAAGCCGGAGCGGGCTATGCCGGCCGCACCGGCCAGCTCGTCGATGGTGACGGCGCTGATCGGCTTGTCGCGGAAGACGACGCGGGCGGCGTCGAGCAGGGCCAGTTCACGCTGGTCGCCCTTCGTGGGGGCGCGGCGGCTGCGGGTGGCGGGCACGGGGGCGAGTTTACAGGGTGCAATCGACGTCACATCGCGGGTTTTCGACACTGTGTTGAGAATCCTCGGCAACGGATCTACGGTCGGCAAATGCGTACCCGTTTGGCTCTGCCGGTTGCCTGCTACGCCGTGCTGCTGGTCGCCGCGCTCCAGACTCTGGTCGTGCCGGTGGTCGCCAATATCCAGGCCGACCTCGGGGTGTCGGCCACGTCCGCCAGCTGGGTGGTCACGGCCAACCTGCTCGCGGCGGCCGTGTTCACGCCGATGCTGGGCCGCCTCGGCGACCTGCACGGGCGGCGGCCGGTCATGCTCGGGGTGCTGCTGGTCGTGCTGGCCGGGTCGATCCTCGCGGCCACCACCTCCAGCCTGCCGCTTCTGCTGCTCGCCCGGGTCGCGCAGGCCACCAGCTTCGGGCTCTTCCCGCTGTCGATCGGGGTGCTGCGCGAGGAGCTCCCGCCGGCCAAGCTGACCGGCGCGATGGCCCTGGTCAGCGGCATGCTGGCGGTCGGCGCGGGGCTCGGGCTGACCGTCACGGGGCTGCTCATGCGCCACGACGGGGACTACCACCGGCTGTTCTGGCTGGCCACCGCGCTCAGCGTCGTCGGCGTCATCGGCGTCTGGCTTCTCCCGCGCCGGGAGGCCGTTGCCACCGGACGGCTGGACGGGGTCGGTGCCGCCGTACTCGGGCTGGGTCTGGTGCTTTTGATCTTGCCGCTCGAGGAGGGCAACGAATGGGGGTGGGGGTCCACGCGCGTGATCGGCTCGCTGGTCGCGGCGGCCGTGGTGCTGACCGTCTTCGTGCTGATCGAGCGCCGGATGAGCCAGCCGCTGGTCACCACCCGCATGCTCACGCACCGGCCGATCGTGATCGCCAACGCGGCCGGGCTGTTCCTCGGGTTCTCCATGTTCGCGGTGTTCCTCGCCGTCTCCGCCCTGGTCCAGACGCCGCCGGGGCTGACGGGCTACGGCTTCGGCTCGACCGTGCTCGCAGCCAGCGTCGTCTATTTGCTGCCGGGCACCCTCGGCGGCGTGGTCACCGCGCCGCTCGGCGGCCGCCTGGTCTCCCGGTTCGGCGCCAAAGCCACGCTGGTCATCGCCGCGCTGCTGGCCGCCGGCGGCTTCGCGATGCTGGCCGTCCTGCACGCCGACACCTGGGAGATCATCGCCGGCGCCGCCCTGGTCAACACGGCGGTCATGTTCGGCTACGCGGCCCTGCCCGCCCTGCTCATCGCCAACGTCGCGCCGGCCGAGACCGGCATCGCGAACAGCGTCAACTCGATCTCCCGCTCGGTCGGCATGTCGCTGGGCACCGCGTTCGTGGTCACCATGGTCACCCGCAACCTGATCCCGGGCGCGCCCCTGCCCCGCGAGGCCCAGTACGTCTGGATCTTCATCGTCGGCGCCGCGGTCGCGCTGGCCGCGGGCGTCCTCGTCGCCATGGCCCTGCCGCGCAGCCGCCCCGCCCACCTGAGCACCGCCGAGGTCGAGGAGGAAGAGGTCTTCGGTGCGGCCGGCCTGCCGGTCCCGGGCGATCTGATCGCCAAACAGACCCGCTAACGGTTGCGCCACCGCGGCTTGCGCTTCTGGGCGAACGCGGTCAGCCCCTCCCGGGCGTCCTCGCTGACCATCAGCTCGTCGAGGGCGGGGCTGTGGTGGTTGACCGCGTCGACGACGTCCGGCATGCCGCGGGTCTCCTCCATCACCTGCAGCGAGATCCGCACCGAGGTCGGCGACGAGTCGAGGATCCCGGCCGCCAGCTCACGGGCCACCGACAGCGCCTCACCGGCCGGCGCGACCCGGTTGACCAGGCCGTACGCGAGCCCCTCGGCGGCGGTCAGGCGGCGGCCGGTCAGGATCATCTCGTGGGCCAGCTTGACCGGAACCGTGCGCGGCAGCCGCACCAATCCCCCGGCGCCGGCGATCAGGCCCACCTTGACCTCGCTCAGCGCGAACTTCGCCGTCTCGTCGGCCACCACCAGATGACAGGCCAGCGCGATCTCGCAGCCGCCGCCCATCGCGAAGCCGTTGACCGCGGCGATCACCGGCTTGGGCATGCTCCGGCGGCTGGTCAGGCCCGCGAAGCCGTTCTTCGGCACCCACATCGGTTTGCCGCTGGCCGAGTAGATGAGGTCGTTCCCGGCGCTGAACGCTTTGTCCCCGGCCCCGGTGAGGATCGCCACCCAGAGGTCGTCGTCGGCGAAGAACGCGGAGAAAGCATGATCCAGCTCGTCGTTCGCCATCGGATGCAGGCTGTTGCGCGCCGAAGGCCGGTTGATCGTGACTTCGAGGAGGTGCCCCTCCCGGCGTACGAGAATGTGCTCGTAATTGTCACGCAGCACCGCGGGCGAAACGGGAAAGAGTGAGTCCATCGCTTCCGGAGAGGCGGTGGCCCGGTTGCCGAAGCCGAACGAGCGCACATAGACCCGCTTGCCGATCGGCTCGTCGCTTCCGAGCAGCTCCAGCAGCGAGGAATCACGGTCGTCGCCTCGCGCGACAAAACGAAGGCCGTCGTCCTCCAGCCGGCCGATCACGATTCCGGTCCGCTTTCCGTCGCGCTCGTGCTTGACCGTGTACGTCTCGACAGTCGCCCAGCCGTCGGCCTGACGCGCCTCCCCGGGCGCCGCCCACCCGTCGATCTCGGCCTGCAACGCGCCGCTGCGGTCGGGCCGCCACGCCGACGGAGTGGTCGTGTAGACGCCCACGGAGTACTTGCTCATCGCCCCGCCGTTGGCGCCGACGAACCCGTAGCTGCCGGGTGCCGACCGGGCACGCTGGACGGTCTCGGCGATGGCGTGCATCGAGTAGTTGTTGCCGGCCCCGCCGAAGAACGGCAGCCCGCCGGTGAGCGTCAGCCCGCGCGGATCGTCGGCCGCGAGCCCGAACGCGTCCGCGATGGTGAAGACCGGCGCCGGGAAGCAGCTGTACAGGTCGATCGTCGCGAGGTCGTCGACCCCGATCCCGGCCACCTCCAGCGCGTGCCGCGCCGCCATGGCCGAGGCCGGGCCGGCGGACAGGTCGGCCCGCTCCATCAGGTCGCGCTCGCGCAGGTCGGCGTGCCCCGGCAGGAACACCCACTTCCCGGCCGGGATGCCCAGGCGGCGCGCGGCCCCGACCGAGGTCAGCAGCACCGCCGCGCCCTGGTTGACCTTCTCCCGGGCGACGACGTACCGGGTGTAGGGGTCGGCGATCGGCCGGTTGGCCGCGGTCGGCGTGACCAGCTCGCCCGCGTCGCGCTCGACCGGCGCGGCCGCGTGCGGGTTGGCCGCCGCGACCCGCGTGAACGGGGCGAACAGCGCGCCGATCGCCGCCGCGTACTCCTGGCGGGACAGCTTGAGCCGCGCCCGCCGCGCGTTGTCGAACAGCGCGTACTGGCTCGGCGCGTCGGTGAGCCCGTGCGCGGCCTGGTGCATGCTCACCAGCCCGCGGAGCCCGTACCCGCGATCCTCCAGATCACCATCCACGTGCTCGGAGAAGTCCGGCTTCTCGGAGTCGGCCGCATATTTCTCGATTGTGGAGATCGCCTCCGAGCCGAAGATCAGCACCACCGAAGCCCCGCCGGCGGCGATGGTGGCCGCGAACTCGTTGACCAGGTGCTGCGGGCTCTGCCCACCGGCGACATCGAGGACCGCCCGGCGCGGCGCGGCACCGACGCGCGACGCGACCGAGCGCGGGAAGTTGTCGGAGCGGCCGAGCGGCGCCCGCGCCATCGGAGTCGAGTTCTCGAACTGCCTCGTGCCCGCGACCGTGTCGATGGCGGCGGCCACCGCGGCCGCGTCGGCGCCGGTGTCGGCAAGGGCCTCGCGCGCGGCGTCGGCGGCCAGGTCGACCGGCGACCGGCGCCGATAGCCCGGCTCGTCGAGGCGTTCCGAAGCCTGCCCGACGCCCACCACGATCGGGGTACGCGGGTCGAGCTCGTCGGGGGTCATGAGCGCCTCCAATACTGAACGCCTTCCGTTCACTTATCGGCGACTGTATCCTGACGATAACCGTTCAGCAATATGGAGATGGCGATGAGCGCTTCGCCCGCAGCAGCACCGGGCCGCCCCCGGGATCCGGAGGTGGACCGGCGGATCGCCCAGGCCGCCCTGGACGTGTTCGGCGACGCCGGCTGGGCCGGCTTCGCGATGGAGGCGGTGGCCCGCCGCGCGTGCGTCGGCAAGGCCTCCCTCTACCTGCGCTGGAACAGCAAGGAGGCGTTGCTCACGCACGCCATCACGGCCGGCCTGCCCCGGGTGAGCGACGTCGACACCGGCACCCTGCACGGCGACCTGGTCGAGCTCGCCACCCAGATGCTCGACCTCTACGTGGGCTCGTCCAGCCGCGCGGCGATCCGCCTCAACCTCGAGGCCGAAGCGATCCCCGGCGTCGCCGAGCACTACCTGTCGATGCGCAAGGCCCAGGTGGTGGCCGCGCGGGCGATCGTGCGGCGCGGCATCGACCGGGCCGAGCTGCCCGGCACGATCTCGGTCACGCTGCTGCTCGACACGCTGATCGGCGGCGCGATGATGCACGCGCTGACCACGCCGGCCGACCGGCGGGCCGCCCTGGCCGGCGACACGGCGGCGCACGCCCGGCTCCTGGTCGACTTCCTGCTGAGCGCCGTCACGGCGGTGGACGCGTGATCGTCACCGGCACCGGCCAGCACGAGGCCTGGCAGCAGCGCGTCCTCCCGCCCGTCGAGCAGGTCCGGCCCGGCGTGTGGTCGATCCCGGTCCCGATCCCGCACAACCCGCTGCGGTACACGCTGAGCTACGCGTTCCTGGACGACGCCGACGTGCTTCTGGTCGACCCGGGCTGGGACACCCCGGCCGGCCGTGAGGCGGTGACCGCCGGCCTGGGCGCGGCCGGCGCGCGGCCCGGCGACGTTACCGGCGTCGTGGTCACCCACGTGCACCCGGACCATCACGGCCTCAGCGGCTGGCTGCGCGAGCACAGCGGGGCTTGGATCGGCATGCACCCGGCCGAGGCGCGCTCGCTGCCCGGCCGGCTGTGGCGCGACCACAACGTCGAGGCCGACCGGGCCTGGCTGCTGCGGCACGGCGTCCCCGAGGACGAGGCGCCCGGGATGACGATCGACCCGTCCCGGATGGACGACATCCTCGGCATGGCCGAGCCGGACCGCCCGATCGAGGACGGCGACCTGCTGCCGCTGACCCGGCACGGCGTACGGGCGATATGGACTCCCGGGCACACGCCCGGCCACCTGTGCCTGCACGACGCGGCGGCCGGCATCCTGCTGACCGGCGACCACCTGCTCCCCCGGATCAGTCCGAACATCGGCGTCCACGAGGGAATCGACGGCGACCCGCTCGGCGACTACCTGGACTCGCTGGAGCTGACCGCCAAGTTCGGCGCGGACGAGGCGCTGCCGGCGCACGAGTACCGCTTCCGCGGCATCGACGACCGGGCGGCCGCGCTGATCCGCCACCACGACGAGCGCGGCCACGAGATCCTGGGGGTGATCGACGCACTGGGTGCGCCCACAGCATGGGCGATCGCGGCCGGGCTGACCTGGTCACGTGGCTGGGACGCACTACGCGGCATGCCGCGCCGGATGGCGCTCAGCGAGACCCTCGCCCACCTGCATCATCTGGCCGAGACCGATACCGTACGCCCGGACGACGGCACTCCCGTGCGCTGGCGGCGCTGAGCTCCGGGGTCAGATCTCCCACTCGCCGCGCGACCAGCGCTCGCGCACCGCGTCGACCAGGCCCGCGACGACCCGGTCGGTGGCCCGGTCGGCCAGCCAGACCAGGCCCAGCCGGAACGGCGGCCCGTCGATCACCGGCACCAGCGCGAACGCGGGGTCGTCGAAGATGCGGGCCGAGCCGCCGGTGTGCGGGGCCAGCGTGAAGGTCAGGTCGCCGGTGCGGCGCACGTGCCCGGCCAGCATCGCCGCGTCCGCGCCGGCCAGCAGGTGGAAGTGGCGCAGGCCGCGGCTCACCAGGTCGTCGCGCAGGCCCTGCATGGCCAGCGGCTGGAGCGCCAGCGGATAGGTCACGACGGTCCGGTCGGCCAGGTCGGCGATGGCCAGCTCGGAGCGGCCGGCCAGCGGGTCGTCGCGGCGCATCGCGACCATGAAGTGGTACTCGGCGAGGCCGACCGACATCATCCCGGGCTCGGCGACCGGCAGGTGCACCACGGCCGCGTCCAGCTCGCCCCGGCCGAGCGGCGGCAGCAGCTCGGCGGAGGGTGCGAGGGTCACGTCCACCCGGCGGCCGGGGTTGCCCTTCTCGGCGCACTCCACGACGGCGTCGAGCACGCCCGGCGGCGACAGGTGCGAGCCGCCCAGCCGGACCACCCGCTCCTCCCCCGCCGCGACCAGCTGGATCTCGCTGCGCAACCGGTCGAACGCGACGAGCAGCGGCGGCACGCGGACCGCCAGCTCGCGCCCGGCCGGGGTCAGCTCGATCTGGTGGTAGCCGCGGACGAACAGGTCGGCGCCGAGCTCGCGCTCCAGGTCGCGCACCGTACGGCTCACCGGGGAGGCGGTCATGTGCAGCCGCTCGGCCGCCCGGCCGAAATGCAGCTCCTCGGCGACCGCGAGGAAGCAGCGCAGCTGCTGGATGTCCATGGCACCCAGTCTGACGTTGCTGAACGATCACCGGCAAAGGATGTGCGGCTCACGTTGCGGCGCGCGGCACGTAACGTGCGCGAAACAGAGATTTACGAGAGCCCATCCCGGCGGCGATGGTGTGACCTACCGCACCGCACGCCCCGAGGAGGCCGCTGTGGACGAGAACCTGCCCCTGACCGGAGTCCGCGTCCTGGACCGCACCGACGGTCTCGGGGAGACGACCTCCCGCCTGCTGGCCGACCTGGGCGCCGACGTGATCCGGGTGGAACCGGCCGCGGGCGCCGCGTCGCGACAGCGGGAGCCACTGGTCGACGGCGTGAGCCTCTACTACGCCACGCACAACGCCAACAAGCGCGCGGTCGTCGTGGACGGGGACGACTTCCTGCGCCTGATCGACACCGCCGACATCCTGGTCACCAACGCCGCGGCCGACCTCGGCGCGCTGCGGGAGCGCCGGCCCGGGCTGGTCGTCGTGGCGGTCACCGACTACGGGCTCACCGGGCCGTACCGGGACTGGCAGGCGACCGAGTGGACGCACCTCGCGCTCGGCGGCGTGCTCTCCCGCTCGGGTCTGCCCGGCCGGGAGCCGCTGCTGCCGCCCGGATCGATGGCGTACGAGTCGGCCGCCGCGCAGGCGGCCTGGGCGGCGCTGCTCGCCCACTACGCCGGGACCGGCGACCTGGTGGACGTCTCGGTGTACGAGGCCACCGCCCGCGTGCTCGACCCCGGCTTCGGCATCGGCGGCAGTGCCACCGGTGGCGTGCCCGCCGCCAACGGCCCGCGCGGCCGCCCCGACGCCCGGCACCTCTACCCGATCTTCCGCTGCGCCGACGGCTGGGTGCGCATCTGCGTCCTCGCCCCGCGCCAGTGGCAGGGCATGTTCACCTGGCTCGGCGAGCCGGCGGAGTTCGCCGATCCGGCCCTGGCCAACCTGGGCAAGCGGTTCGCCGCGGCCGGGAAGATCTACCCCGCGATCGGCCGGCTGTTCGCCACCCGCACCCGCGAGCAGATCGTCGCCGAGGGCCAGCGGCACGGCGTTCCCACGGCGGCCCTGCTCTCCCCGACCGAGGTCCTGCACGCCGAGCAGTTCACGGCCCGCTCGGCGTTCACCGCGGTCGACGGTGTGCCGGGCGCGCTCATGCCGAACGGCGTCGTGGAGATCGACGGCCGGCGGGCCGGCGTGCGGACCCCGGCGCCCGCGCCCGGCCGGGACACCGCCGAGGTGCTCGCCTCGCTACCGCCCGCCGTCCCGCCGGCGGCGCCCCGGGCCGGGCGGTCGCTTCCGCTGACCGGCCTGCGCGTGCTCGACCTCGGCGTCATCGTGGTCGGCGCCGAGTTGGGCCGGCTGTTCGCGGACATGGGCGCCGAGGTCATCAAGGTCGAGAACAAGGCGTTCCCGGACGGCAGCCGGCAGACCTTCGACGGGTCCGCGATCAGCCCGTCCTTCGCGTACGGGCATCGCAACAAGCTCGGGCTCGGCCTGAACCTCCGCGCGCCGGAGGGCATCGAGATCTTCAAGCGGCTGGTCGCCGAGTCCGACGTGGTCGTCTCCAACTTCAAGCCGGGCACGATGGAGTCGCTCGGGCTCGGCCACGACGAGCTGGCCGCGATCAACCCGGGGATCGTCGTCGCCGACTCGAGCGCGTTCGGCCCGAGCGGGCCGTGGAGCCGGCGGATGGGTTACGGGCCGCTGGTGCGGGCCACCACCGGGCTCAGCGGTCTCTGGCGCTACCTCGACGACGAGGCCGGGCACAGCGACGCGTCCACGATCTACCCCGATCACGTCGCCGCCCGGATCGAGGCGGTCGCGATCCTGGCCAAGCTGATCGCCCGCCGTCGCACCGGCCGCGGCGGCACGGTGAGCGTGGCCCAGGCCGAGGTCATTCTCGGTCAGTTGCCCCATCAGCTGGCGCTGGAGTCGATTCGCCCCGGTTCGCTGGTCCCGATCGGGAACGCTCAGCCGGGCGACGCGCCGCGCGGCGTCTATCCGTGCGCGGGCGACGACGAGTGGTGCGTGGTCACCGTGCGCGACGACGAGGATTGGCGACGGCTCGACGGCGTACTGCAAACGGGGTTGGATCTGCCCACGGCGCGCGACCGGATCGCTCGGCGTGACCAGATCGATGCCCTGGTGTCGGCGTGGACGTCGGCGCGCTCGCCGCGGCGGGCGATGGCCGAGTTGCAGGCGGCCGGCGTGCCCGCCGCGATGATGCAGCGGGTGCCCGAGCTGCTGGACGACCCGCACCTGGCCGATCGCGGCTTCTTCCGCACCATGCACCACCCGCGGATCGCCGAGCCGATGCCGGCGGAGAGCGCGCCCGCCGTGTTCCAGCACGTCGCGGAGCCTCCGCTCGAGCCGGCGCCGCTGCCCGGCGAGCACTCCCGCGCGATCCTGCGCCGCGTGCTCGGCCTGCCCGGCGAGGAGATCGACGCCCTGATCGCCGCCGGCATCGTCGAGCACGGCCTGGTGGAAGCCTGACGCGAGGTCAGCGGGCCGCCGCCATCTCGCGATCGGCGGCCCGCTCGCGCATGGGTCTGCTCAGAACCGTCGCGATCAGAGCGAGCGCGATCGAGATGACCAGCGACCGGCGCAGGCCACCGACCACGTTCGCGGCGGCGAGCGAGCCGAACACCGCCACCCCGAGCACGCTGCCGGTCTGCCGGGCGGTGTTGAGCGTGCCCGCCGCGACACCGGACCTGCTCCGATCGGCGCTGCCCAGCAACGCCGAGGTCATCGCGGGCACCAGGACCCCCAACGCCAGGCAGAGCACCATCAACTGCACAACCAGGCCGGCGTACGGGGTTTCGCGCCCCGCCGGCAGCAGTGCCGCGAGCGAGGCCGCCATCACCAGGCCCGACCCCGCGATGACCCGGCGCGTGCCGAACCGGGCGGCGAGCGCGCCCGACGAGAGGTTGGCCAGCAGGACGACGGCGGTGGCGGGGGCGAAGGCCAGTCCCGTCGCCAGCACCGAGTAGTGCCGGACGGTCTGGAAGTACAGGCTGAGCACGAAGATGAGCCCGTAGAAGGCGATGTTCACGACGAGCCCGATCGCCGACGCGGCGGCGAACGTCGGCTGCCGGAACATGTCCAGCGGCAGCATTGGGGCGGTCCGGCGCCGCTCGACCGCCACGAACCCGGCCAGCGCCGCCGAGGCGGCCACCAGTCCGCCCAGCACGAACGGATCGCCGAAGCCGAGCCGCCCGCCCTCGATGCCGGCCGCGGCGAGCAGGCCCAGCGCGAGCACGGCCAGGATCTGACCCGGCAGGTCGACGGCCCGGTCCCTCGATCGGGACGTCTCCGACGCGTACCGGATGGTGAGGGCGATCCCGGCCAGGCCGAGCGGCACGTTGATCAGAAAGATCCATCGCCAGCCGAAGGCGTCCGTCAGGACGCCACCGACCAGGGGCCCGCCGGAGAGGCCGACGCTGGCGCCGGCCGCCCACAGGCCAACGGCCCGGGCCCGCTCGCCCGGATCGGGGAACGCGTGGCTGAGCAGGCTCAGCGAGCAGGGCACCAGCACCGCCGCCCCGATGCCCTGGACGGCCCGGAACCCGATCAGCGATCCGATCCCGGGGGCCAGGCCACATCCGATCGAGGCCAGGCTGAACAGCGCGAAACCGGCCACGAACACTCGTTTGGCGCCGATCCGATCGCCGAGCGCCCCGGCGCTGAGGATGAACGCCGCGAACGTCATGGTGTACGCGCTGACGACCCACTGCGCTCCACTCACGGAGGCGTGCAGGTCGGCGCGGATCGGCTGGACGGCTACGTTGACCACGCTGACGTCGAGCTGAACGACCCCGAACCCGAGGCTCGTGGCGACCAGCGCCCAGCGCCGCGCGATGCGGTCATCGGTCATGATCTCGACGTTATTCCGGAACCGGTTCGGTCCCCGCCGAACTCTTCTTCCACGTCCGTGAATGCAGCTACACTCCGCCGCCATGAGCGCTTCATCAACATCAACCGGCCCGCTCGACGAGGCATTGACGCTGCTGAGGGACGGCCGGGTGATGGACGCCGAGCAGCTGATGAAGCGCACGGTCGGCGAGGTCGCCGAGGAACACGGCGAGGACAGTGCCGCCTGGGCCTCCGCACAGTCCGACATGGGCAATGTGCTCCTGCGCGCCGCGCAGCCGGCCTGGGCGGCCGAGTGCTTCCGGGCGGCGGCCGCGGTGCCCGTGCCGCCGGGCGAGGACCCGCAGCGCCTGCTCGGCTACCAGCTCAACCTGGGCATCGCGCTGGCGCTCAGCGACCGGCTCGACGAGGGCGCGGAGGCGCTGCGGGAGTCGCGCGCCGGGCGGCTCGCCTTCTACGGCCGCGAGCACCTCGGCTACGCGTACGGGCTGGAACCGCTCGCCGACGTGCAGCTGCGCCTCGGCGACCTGGCCGGCGCGCTCGAGGCGATCGAGGAGGCGCTGCCGATCCTCCAGCGGGCCGGGCACGAGCGGGTCGCGAGCGCGGTCGCCCTGCGCGGCCTGATCCTGCAGGCCGGCGGGCACACCGGGCCGCTCTTCCCGGGGCTGGCCGATCTGCCCGACCACATCGTCGAGCGGGTCGCCACGATCGCCACGGTCCGGGTGCGGCAGGGCGTCGATCCGTCCGCCGCGCACCTGTTCGTGGCCCACCTGGCCAACGCGCTGCGCGACCGCCTCGGCCCGGACCATCCGGCCACGGTCGCCGCGTTCAGCGCCCTGGCCGACCAGGCCCGCGACCGCGGTGACCAGGTCGCACGGAGCGCGGCGCTGCGGCGGGTGCTGGCCGCGTACGACCGCCAGGATCGCGCGGAGGACGCACTGTCGACCGTGCTCGATCTCGCCGAAGCGCTGAGAGACGGCGGGGACACCGAAAAATGCCTGCTCACGTACGAGGACGCCGCCGCGCGGGCCAGGCGGATCGGCCGCGCCGACCGGGTCGGCCAGGTGCTCTTCGACTGGGGAATCGCCCTGCAGGAGGCCGGTCGGCCGTCCCCCGCCGCGGCGCGCCTGGGCGAGGCGGTGGCCGCCGCCCGCCGCGGCGACGATCCCGAACTGCTCGGGCACACCGCGGCCGCGTACGGAATCTGCCTGCAGCATCTGGGCCGCTCGGAGGAGGCCCGCGAGGCGCTCGACGAGGGCCTGTCCGTCATGGACCCGCGAGCCGACGCCGCGCTCGCCGCCCGCGCCCACCTGACCGCACTGCTCGACGGCCAGGAATGCGGCTGCACCACCCTCCGCTCGACGCTCGAGCAGGCGTACACGTACCACGTGGTGTCCCGCATGCCCGCCGGCCTGCTGTCCCGCTTCGACGCGCGCATGGCCGGCAACGGCTTCACGATCGACGTGGAGTTCCAGCGCCGGCCGACCGAGGACGAGCTGCGCCACTTCAACGAGCTGGTGCAGGAGGCCCACGCCGAGGTGGCCCGCGAGAGCCGCCAGCTGGCCACCTGACCGGCCCGCTCAGGCCGTACGCCGCGCCAGTTCTCCTTGCCGGCGCCGACCGGCTCCGGCAAGGCCTCGCGGTAGCGGTCGACCAGGCGGTGCGTGCCCGCCAGCACCATCGTTCCGCCCCCGCGCGGGCCGGCCTCACCGGCGAACGCGAACAGTTTGACCGCCGGCACCGGCCAGGTCGGATGGTCGAAACCGCAGTCCATATGCCAGCCGGATCCTCTCCCATGGCGCCACCGAACAAACGGCCGCTCAGATCCGGCCGGGCGAGTTGGGCTGGGCGCGGCCGGCGGGCAGCCCTCGAAAGATGTCGTGAGCGACCATCCGGAGGAAGGCGAACTGGTGCAGGGTCGCCCGGTTCTTGTCGGGAACCAGCAGCCATCCGACCGCCCCGGCTATCACCGACCCGAAAGCCAGCGCGAATCCTAGAAGGACGCCCGACACCGGAATCCAGTGCGCGACGGCGCCTGACCTACCCAGCAACCCGAAGGTCACGGCGAGCAGGAAACCGATCAGAAAATATCTGATACCGCGGACATAGGCTCGGTATGACCATTCGCTACGAAGCCAGGTCGGCTGACCGTTCGGCGACCGGCGGCTCGGTGTCATGCTGGGAGCATGGCACCGCAGCACACACCCGGGTCCGACGGGCAGCGGATCCGCGCCTCGGATGGTGAGCGGGAGCAGGTGGCGCACATCCTGGGGACCGCGATGGGCGAGGGGCGGCTCACGCTCGACGAGGGTGAGCAGCGCCTGGCCGCGGTCTACGCCGCCGTCTACCGGGACGACCTGGGGCAGTTCACCGCCGACCTCCCCGAGAACGGCCGCTACGCGCTGGCCGAGCTGCCCGAGGCGAAGAGGGCCGTCGTGCGGGACCGGCGCCGGAAGGCCGCGGTCGTCTCGGCGGCGGTGCTGGCGGCAGCGGCGCTGGTCGGAGTGGTGCTGCTGTCCGGCGGACACTTCCTGTGGCCCGGTTTCCTGTTCTTCTTCATCATGCTTCGTCCGCTCGCGCGGGGCCGGCACCACCACCGCTGATCAGTCGCTGTCGGCGACGGCGACGAGCGGTGCGGGTGCGCGGCGGGTTCGCGTCAGGGCGACGGCGGCGGCGATGGCGAGCAGGCCGATCACGGTGCAGATGAGGGTGAGCCCGGCGTCGCGCGGGCCGTCGACGATGTACGGGTACGGCGAGCCCTGGGCGTAGACCATCACCTGGTACGTGTCCCGGTAGTGCTGGTAGGCGGGAACCGCGATGGCGGCGAGGCCGGCCGCGGACAGCCCGGCCGCGAGCCACCGCCGGAGTCGTCCGCTGCGGCTCAGCCGGGCCGCGGCCGACGCCGCCAGCAGCCATCCGGCCAGGGCGCCGACGACCAGTCCGGCGATCGTCAGCGGTCGCACGACGGCCGGCTCCCGCGGCCAGACCTCCGTACCGTATGAAGCTTGTCCGGTCAGACCACGGTCGGCGCCACCGACGATGACGGTGCCGTCGCCCTGCAGCTTCAGTCCGCCCTTGGTCGCGGTGTAGTAGACCGACTTGGCCGGCGCGTCCTGGCCGTCGCGGAGGTCGCCGACGACGATGGCGCCGTCCTCCTCGCGGAACGAGGTGATCCGCCAGCCGGCCGAGGTCAGCGCCGAGCGGACCCGCTCGGCCGAATAGTCGCTGCTGCCGTCGGCCCGGACCAGGGTGCCCGGGCCCTTCATCGCCGACAGGTCGGTGTAGACGGCGGCGGGTGCGGGCATGCCGGTGATCGCGGCGTTCAATGCCCGCAACGAAACGTGGGACGGGATCGATGCGGCCGTCTGCCAGCCCAGCCAGGTGCCGCCGGCGGCGCCGAACGCGCCCAGCGCCACCGCCGCGAGCAGGGCGCCCAGCCAGGCGAGAGGCCGCCGGGCGGGCAGCCGGAATCGTTGCCGCAGACCGGCGAGGATCAGATGCACGCTCAGCCGGAAGCCGGGCCCGCCGTCGCCTGCCTCGGCCAGGTCGAGCAGGGTGGTGACCATCTCGGACCCGCGGTGGTCCCGGTACGCCTTCGGGTAGGCCCGGAGCAGCCGCCGGTAGCGACGCTCGAGCCGCGCCGTCATCGAGCCACCCCGAACGCGAGGCGCAGAAGCGCCGCCCCGAACGCAAGGCGCAGAGATGCCGCCACGAACGCAAGGCGCAGAAGCGCCGCCCCGAACGCAAGGCGCAGAGATGCCGCCACGAACGCGAGGCGCAGAGATGCCGCCACGAAGGCCAGGCGCAGCCGTGCCGCCGCCGCGTCCGCATTGCGCCGGAGCCGCTGCACCTGGGCCACGAGCGCCGCCGTACCCGCGTCGGTGAGCTTGTAATAGCGGCGCAGCCGGCCGTCGACCGATTCCTCCCGGTCGACGGCGATGAGGCCCTGCTCGGTGAGCCGGTCGAGCGCCCCGTAGAGCGTGCCCGGCCGCAGCACCACCTCGCCCTGCGACAGCTCCTCGACGGCCCGGATCACGCCGTACCCATGGGCGGGCTCCGCCGCCAGGGCGGTAAGGATCAAGAACGTGGGCTCCTGCATGACCGGAGACACTACGTCGGCCGGTATATATCGTCAACCTGAGTATCAGGGAACGACGGTCACCGGCCAGCGGCCGCAGCGGGTCAGCTTCACCGCCAGCGAGCCCATGATGCGGTGCAGGATCTTGGTGGAGCGGCCGACGATCACCGCGTCGGCATGGATCATCTGGGCCACGTCGAGCAGTTCCGCGTACGGCTCGCCGGTGCGCACGACCAGCTCGACGTCGACGTCCAGGGCGGCGACCCGCTGCTCCATGGCCGTCCGCAGCTCCTGCTCGATCGCGTCCTGCGCCTGGAGCACGGTGACCGCGGCCCCCGCGACCGGCAGGGCGTACGACGCCGGCGGGCGGACGTAGACGACGACCAGCTTGGATCGCTGCCGCCGGGCCAGGCCGGCCGCGTAGGCGGCCGCACGCAGGGAGGATGTGGACCCGTCCACGCCCACCAGGATCGCCCCGGGGCCGTCGGTGCAGCGCTCGGGGACGGCTCGGGTGCGTGGCTGCAGCTCGTCGTCATACATGACGGGACCTCCGTTGCTGAACGATCGTTGTTCAGCTTCGTCCACTTTATTCTGACGGTAACCGTTCAGCAACGGAGGTTCGCCACATTCAGGCGCGCTCGACCTCGCGCTCGAAGTCGATCGCGTCGGGGGCGCCCCCGAACTCGTCGGCGACCTCGCCGGAGACGTCGCCGTGAGCGCCGTCGCTCGCCATCGCCGCGTCCGCCGCGGCCAGCTTGCGGTGGCCTGTCGAAAGGACCACGACGCCCAGCAAAACAGCTAATGCTCCGACCACGAACGGCACGTGGATGTTCCAATGGTCGACCATTTTGCCCGCCGCATAGGGCGCCAGGCCCCCGCCGATGAAGCGGACGAAGCCGTACGCGGACGACGCGATCGGCCGCTCGACCGGCGCGACCAGCATGACGGCCTGGGTGGTGAGCGTGTTGTTGATGCCCGCGACGATGCCCGAGGCGATCACGCAGACGATCACCGCCCAGCGGTTGTCGGTGAAGACCCCGATCAGCAGGATCAGCACGGCGAACGCGGTCAGCGCCCCGTACAGCGAGGGCGCGGTGCCGAAGCGCCGCTGCAGCCACGGCGCGCCGGTGATCGAGAAGAACGCCAGCAGCAGGCCCCAGGCGAAGAACACGAAGCCCAGCTGGATCGCGCTCAGCTCCATCGGGTACGGCGCGTAGCCGAGCATCGTGAAGAAGCCCCAGTTGTACAGCAGCGCCGTGATGCCCATGGTCAGCAGGCTGCGGTGGCGCAGCGCCTTGATCGGGGCGGCGATGGACGTCTTCTGGGCCGGCTTCGGCGTCTTGTCGAGCATCGTGACGGTGGCGAGCAGGGCGATCGCCATCAGCACGGCGACGCCGAAGAACGGGCCGCGCCAGCTGATGTCGCCGAGCAGGCCGCCCAGCAGCGGGCCGGCCGCGATGCCGAGACCGAGCGCCGCCTCGTACATGACGATGGCGCCGGCGAAGCCGCCCGAGGCGGAGGCGACGATGACCGCGAGCGAGGTGGCGATGAACAGCGCGTTGCCCAGCCCCCAGCCCGCGCGGAACCCGACGATCCCGTTGATCGAGCCGGACAGGCCGGCCAGCGCGGAGAAGACGACGATCAGCGCGAGGCCGGTGATCAGCGTCCGCTTGGCGCCGATGCGGCTGGAGACCCAGCCGGTGAACAGCATGGCCACCGCCGTCACCAGCAGATAACTGGTGAACAGGAGGCTCACCTGGCTCGGCGTCGCGTCCAGCTGCTTCGACAGCGCCGGCAGGATCGGATCGACCAGGCCGATGCCCATGAAGCTCACGACGCAGGCGAACGCCACCGCGTACACGGCCTTGGGTTGCTTGAAGATCGGGATCACCTCCATGCGGAACGGGTTACCCGATCAGGCTATCTGCATAATGCAGCTATTAAACCAGGGCGAGTCGTGGATCACAATCTCCCTCAATAAACTTGCTCATTGAGAAAGTTCGGCGGACGCTTGATCCGTGCGGGGGAAACTACGGGCGGTCGGCATCGGGGCGGTGCTGACCCTGCTGGCCGTCGAGCTGGTGCTCGGCTGGTCGTCGCTCGCCGACGCGCTCCGGCAGCTGCGCACGCCCCACCCCGGCTGGCTGCTGCTGGCCACCCTCGCCGAGCTGGCCGCGATGAACGCGTACGGACGAATGCAGCGCCACCTGATGCGCTCGGCCGGCGTCCGCGCGTCGATCGTCCAGCACCTGCGTCTCGCCTACGCCGCCCACTCGCTCAGCGCGACCCTCCCCGGCGGCCCGGCCTTCTCGACCCGCTTCAATTACCAGCAGATGCGGCGTCTCGGCGCCAGCCCGGCCATCGCGTCCTGGTCCATCGCGCTCAGCGGGATCATGTCGGCCTGCGCGCTCGGCGCTCTCACGCTGGCCAGTGCCCTCGCCGCGGGCGGGACAACCCATTGGCAGCACCTGGCGTGGTTGCTGCTCCTAGCGATTGCTTTGGTTTTCGGCGTACGCCACGCGGCCCGTAACCCGGAAGTTTTTCTGCACCCGCTTGCCGCGTTCAACCGCCTCCGCCGCCGGCCGGCCGACGCGGGGCAGGAGCGTATCCGGGCATTCCTCGTACAGCTGCGTGCCGCTCGTCTGAGCCCGGGACGCGGGGTGGCGGCCGCGCTGTGCGCCCTGCTCAACTGGCTGCTGGACGCCCTGTGCCTGTGGCTGTGCTTCCGCGCGGTCGGCCAGCCGCCGGCCGGGCTGACCGTGGTGCTGCTCGCGTTCTGCGCCGCGATGGCGGCCGGAACGCTGACGATCGTCCCCGGCGGGCTCGGCATCATCGACAGCGCGCTGATCCTCGGCCTGATCGCCGGCGGAGTCGCCACTCCGGCCGCGGTCGCCGCCGTCGTGCTCTACCGCGTGCTCAGCTTCGGCTTCATCGTGGCGATCGGCTGGATCAGCTGGCTCGGCATCCGGTACCCCCGCCGCCTCGAGCCGCGCCCGACCGTCGCGCTCGGCTAGCCCCTCAACCCGGCCCGGATCCTGCCGATTTTCCCGGCGATGACCGCCGTGGAGACTCCCCTGGCGGCGGCGGCGGTGGACCGTCGCCGCTGGTTGCGCCTGACCGGGATCGGCGCCGTGATCGTCCTGCTCGCCGTCGAGCTGGTGCTCGGCTGGAGTTCCTTGTCCACGGCGCTGCACCAGCTGCGCGCGCCACATGTGGGCTGGCTGACCCTGGCCACCCTCGCCGAGCTGGCCGCGATGAACGCGTACGGACGAATGCAGCGCCACCTGCTGCGATCGGCCGGCGTCCGGGTATCGCTGATCGACCACCTACGGCTCGCCTACGCGGCCCACTCGCTCAGCGCGACCCTGCCCGGCGGTCCCGCCTTCTCGACCCGCTTCAACTACCAGCAGATGCGCCGCTTCGGCGCCAGTCCCGCCGTCGCCTCCTGGTGCATCGCGCTCAGCGGCATCCTCTCGTCCAGCGCCCTGGCGGTGGTCACCGTGGTGAGCGCGATCGCCGCCGGCGGCGCCACCCACTGGCAACACCTGGTGGGCCTTCTGGTCGCGGCGGTCCTTCTCACTTTGGGCGTACGCCGGGTAGCCCGGCACCCGGAGACCTTGCAGCCGCTGATCCACCTGCTCAACCGGGTCCGCCGCCGGCCGGTGGACGAGGGCGACGACCGCATCCTCGGCTTCCTCGGTCAGCTCCGGAGCGCCCGCCTGCGGCCCGGGCACGGCGTGGCGGCGGCGCTGTTCGCGCTCTCCAACTGGTTCCTCGACGCGATCTGCCTGTGGCTGTCGTTCCGGGCGATCGGGGTGCATCCGGCCGGACTTCCCGACGTCCTGCTGGCCTTCTGCGCTGCGATGGCCGCCGGCACGATCACGATCGTCCCCGGCGGGCTGGGCATCATCGACAGCGCCCTGATCCTGGGCTTGATCGCCGGCGGGGTCGACACATCGGCCGCGGTCGCGGCGGTGGTCCTCTACCGGCTGATCAGCTTCGGCTTCATCATGGCGATCGGCTGGCTGTCCTGGCTGCGCATCCGCCGCTCACCGCAGGCGGACCCTTCCGCGCCGCCGCCGTCATCGCAGCCGGCCCCTCCCGCACCGCCGCCGTCTTCGCAGCCGGACCTTTCCGCACCGCCGTCGTCTTCGCAGGCGGACCTTTCCGCACCGCCGCCGTCATCGCGGCTGGACTCGTAGCACCCCGGTCAGCATCGGGAGGGTGAACTCGCCGCCGGACGTCTCGGGCCGGCTCGCCAGGAACGCCCGGATCCGGCCGAGCGCGGCCTCGCGTTCCCGTTCCGGCATGACCAGCATCCCCGCCCGGGTCGCGAGCGTGGCGACGAGGGAGCCGGCGGTGCGGCGCTGCCCGTGCGGGAACTCGTTCAGCTCGCCGTCGCCGGAAAGCGGCAGGCCCGCGACGGCGGCCCGCCAGCTGCCGAGCGTGTCCCGCGGGCCGATGGCCGCACTCCCGCTCACCTCCCGGAGCCCGGCGACCCACTCGACCCGGTCGTCCAGCACGTTCCACAGGCCGGCCAGCACGCCGCCGGGCGCGAGGACCCGGGCGATCTCGGGCCCCGCGACGGCCAGGTCGAACCAGTGCAGCGCGTTCCCGGCCAGCACGGCATCGACGGACGCTTCCGGCAGCGGGATCGCCTCGGCACTACCCACCAGGGCACGCACATTCGGCAGCCCGCGGCGCAGCTCGGCCAGCATCGCCGGGTCGGGCTCGACCGCGACGGCGTCGGCCCCGAGCGCGACCAGCGTGGCGGTCAGCTTGCCGGTGCCCGCGCCGAGGTCGAGCACCCGCCGGCCGGGCGCCCGCTCCAACGCCCAGCGCACCGCGGCCGGCGCGTAATCCGGGCGATGCTCGGCGTACGCGACCGCCGCCGCACCGAACGACGAGGCCAGGACCCGCGCGTCTCGTTCCATGCGGCCGATGATGTCACCGGAAAGGCAGCGGTGCGACCGGCCGGACCGCCGTGAACTGCTTGCCCTCGGCGACGCTTCGGAGGAGACGGGCTCGGCCGGATGGGCGTTCCGCTCGGGATTTACGTCCTTGATGATCAATCGATGCTGTCTCGTCCGGCCCGGCTCGCCGTTCTCGTCGTCATCGTCGGGCTGGCTGCCGGCGGCTGCACGTCGCATGACCCGGTCACGGCGCCCGCATCGTCGGCGCCGTCGACTGCGGGTGACTCCCGCACGCCCCTGCAGGTACTCATGGCGGGCGTTCCGACGGAGAGCTCGCCCATCTACCGCTACTCGATCGGGTCGGACCGGCCGATGAGCGGCGTGATCGACCCGCCTGACCAGATCGCCGAGTTCGTGACCGTCCGGCAGGCCACGAAGCCGGTCCACACCGAGACCACGACCGTCCTGCTGACCAGGGACAGATTCTGGCTGAAGGTCAAGGTCACCCCGGCCGCTCTGCAAGCCGTACCGAAGAAGTGGATGTCGCTCGATCCCAAGAAGATCCCCCAGAACGGCAAGCCGTACGTCTACGGCGCCGAGAGCGACCCCGGCTACACGAAGGAGGTGTTCGAGAACGCCTCCGACCTGAGTCAGACCAGCCCGGGTCACTTCCGCGGCGTCACCAACCTGGGCGAGACGGGTGCCGGCGTGATTCTCGGCGCCGACCAGCTCAAGGCCCTCGGCGGCAAGGCCGGCCACGTGGCCTTCACCGCGGTGCTGGACGGCCAGGGCCGGCTCACGACCACATCCCTGCAGATCCCGGCGGCCGGGAAGTTCAAGGCGAGCACCTACCTGATCACCTACGACCAGTACGGAACCGCCGCGGTGCCGAAACTTCCGACCCAGACCGAGCAAACCAAGGCCCCGTCGTACGTCTATGACTGGTACCGCTGACCGTCGTTCTACGCGCAGGCCATGCAGCGGCGGGCGAACGGCCGGGCGGCGAGGCGTTCCTCGGGGATCGGCCGGCCGCAGCCCTCGCAGACGCCGTAGGTCGACGCGTCCACCCGCCTCAGCGCGTCGTCGATCTCGGCGATCCGCTCCCGGGTGGCGGCCAGCAGCGCGGTCAGCTGGGCGCGTTCGAAGCCGATGGTGGCGCCCTCCGGGTCGTGCTCGTCGTCGGCATTCGAGTCCCGCGACGCCGTGAACAGCCCCTCCAGGTCGCGGGCGAGCGTCGCCGCCTCGGCCTCGGCGTTCGCGCGCAGCCGCAGCAGCTCATCCCGGACCATCTCCGGAGCTTAGGCCCGCCGGCTGGTCGTGCCGAGCCACCCGGGGCGCGGTGGCGCGGTGCACGAACGCGGGCGGCAGGTTACGCCACACCACCCGGCTCGTTCCGGTGATGCCGAACCGCTGCTTGAGCTCGGCGCCGAACCGGCGGCCGGGTGGCGTCCAGGCCGCATGGGCGTACGCGAAGGTGGTGAACATGCCGGTGGGCGCGAGCGCCGCGGTGACCGCGTCCAGGATCCGTAGCCGGACCGGTTCGGCCATGACGGTCCACGGCAGCCCCGACACCACCGCGTCGACCGGGCCGGGCACCAGGCGCGCCAGGTCGGCGGCGGAGCCGTGCACCACCTCGACCGGTCCCCCGCGGTAGAGGTCGGCGAGGCGTACGGCGAAATGGCTGTTGATCTCGATGGCGACGATCCGGGTGCCCGGCGTGACCCGGCGCCGGATCGCCTCGGTGAACACGCCGGTCCCGGGTCCCAGCTCGACGACGGTCCGGGCCTGCTCCAGGCCGATGCCGTCGGTCATCAGGCGGGCGAGTGCGGGCGAGCTGGCGGCGACCGCCCCGGTCAGCAGCGGGTGCCGGAGGAACTCGGTGAGGATGGGCATGGCAGGGACGCTAGGAGCCATGATCATCGCCGGTCGTCCTGCTGGGCGCCCGACCCCGTCCTACCGTGGGAGGACGCTCGGCCGAATTTCGATCGGTACGGTGGGGGCCGTGTTCGCGGCGAGGTGGCGCCCGGGAGTGTGGGCCGGCCCGGTGATGGCGGTGCTCCTCGCGGTGCCGTTGATTCTGGATCCGCCGGCCGGGCGGCCGTTCTGGGCGCAGGCCGTCATCCTGGCCGGGCTGGTCCTGCCGCTGATCGGGCGCCGCCGCCGGCCCGAGGCGATGACCGTGATCGTGCTCGCCGCCGCCTGGCTCGGGCTGTTCACCCGCACCTGGGCCGAGCATCTCCCGCTCGCCCATCTGTCGTTGCACGTCATGCTCTACACGCTGGTCGTGCGCGGTCGTCGCGCCTCGGCCCTGGTCGCTCTGCCCGCCGTGGCCGGGTTCTTCGCCGCCTGGACCCTCACCGCCGGGGCCGGGCCGGACGCGTCCTGGAGCCTGCTCACCTACGGCCTGTCGATCGCGACCGTCTGGCTGCTCGCCGAGTGGGTGCGCGCCCGGCGGGCGTACATCCGATCGATCGAGCGACGGGCGGAACTCGCCGACGCCGAGCGCCGGGCGCTGTCGCGGGCGGCGGTCGCCGAGGAACGCACCCGGATCGCGCGGGAACTGCACGACGTGCTCGCCCACAGCGTGAGCGTCATGGTCGTCAACGCCGAGGGCGCGCTGCTGATGCGGCACACCGACCCGGCCGTGGTGGACCGAACTCTCCAGCTCGTGAGCAGCACCGGGCGGGAGGCGCTGACCGAGCTGCGCCGGCTGCTGGCGGTGCTTGTGGCCGGCGCCGAGTTGACCGCGCCGCAGCCGGTCCTGGCCGACCTGCACCGGCTGGCCGCCGGGGTCGACGGAGCCACCCTTCGTGTCACCGGCAGCGATACCGGCGTGCCGGCCGGAGCGGTAGTGCAGACGTACCGCATCGTCCAGGAGGCGCTGACCAACGTGGTCAGGCACGCCGGCCGCGGCGTCGCCGCCGAGGTCACCGTCGACCTCGGCGAACCCGGACCGCACCGGGCGATCCGGATCGAGGTGCGCAACGACGGGAGCGCGACGCCCTTCTCCGCGCCACGGCTGCCGTCGTCAGGGCGCGGCATCTCGGGCATGCGCGAGCGGGTGGCGATGTTCGACGGCACGCTGTCCGCGGCCCCACGACCCGAGGGCGGCTACCGGGTCGTCGCCACGCTGCCCCTCGGCGCGCCCATCACAGCGCTTCCACAGGTGGCCGGCGACAGTATGGGCTGATGGTCGACCGGTCACCGTCACGCGTCCTGATCTGCGACGACCAGGAAATGATGCGCGTCGGGCTCCGCATGGTGGTGGAGAGCCAGCCCGATCTGACCGTCGCCGGCGAGGCCGCCGACGGGCTCGAGGCGATCGAGGCCGCGACCGAGCTTCGCCCCGATGTGACCCTTCTCGACGTACGCATGCCGGGTCTTGATGGTGTGACCGCGGCCGGACGGATCCGCGCCGCCCTGCCCACCACCCGGATCCTGATGATCACGACCTTCGACCTCGACGAGTACGCGTTCGCGGCCCTGCGGGCGGGTGCCGACGGCTTCCTGGTGAAGGACGCTCCCGCCGCGGAGATCCTGGTGGCGATCCGGGGCGTGCTGCGCGGCGACCCGATGGTCTCGCCGTCGGTCACCCGGCGGCTGCTGGACCGCTACGTCACCGCGGGCGCCGGCCCGCTGCCCAACCCTCGGCTGGAACGCCTCACCGACCGGGAACGGGAGGTGCTGGGCCTGGTCGCCCGGGGGCTGAGCAATGCCGAGATCGCCGGCCGGCTCCACCTCGGGGAGACCACGGTGAAGACCCATGTGAGCCGCATCCTCGGCAAACTCCAGGTCCGGGACCGGATCGGCGCGGTCGTCCTCGCGTACGAGAGCGGATTGGCCCGGCCGGGCTCGTGAACCCGGCCGGGCCGTTCCTCAGCTGCTCAGTTGCGTGAACCAGCGGGTCACCTGGGGCACGCCGAGCACCTCCGAGCCCTCGTGGACGAAACCGTTGTAGTCGATGTCGACGCCGAGGTTGATCGTGGGTGCCGCGACGCCGTGACCGGCCAGGGCGGCGTGGCAGTGCTCGGTGTTGGCGTTCACTGCCTCCTCGTCACCGGGGCTGTAGTAGAGCCGCACCGGCATCCGCGGCGCCCAGTCGGTGCAGACGCTGTCCAGCACGGCCAGCGCGTCGGCGAAGCGGCCGGTCGGATGCAGGAGCAACGCCTTCCCCCGCGGTGTCAGCAGGTCGTCGATCGTGGCCGGGAGCGCCATGAGTACCTCCAGGCCCTGGTGGGTGCCATCGAACAACTTCGGCAGACCGACGTACGGCCGCTGGAAGACGTACCCCGGGTCGGGGTAGATGTCGTGCAGCCGGTCGAAGGCGACCAGCAGGTACGTGGTGTACGCGCTGGCCAGCAAGGGATTGACCTCGGGCGTGAACAGCGACGGGATCGCCGCGTGCCGGAAGTCGTAGGCGCCGCTGATCGGGGCCACCGCGGCGGCACGGAACCACGGATCGGCCCCCTGCTGCAACGCCCGGGCCAGGCCGAGCGCGGCCGAGGCCCCCTGCGAGAAGCCGGAGGCGTAGACGTCGCGGGTCAGCTGGCGCCCCTGCCCGCCGACGAAGACGCGGGCCGCCCGCAGCAGGTCGAGTTCGGCGGTGGTCTCCGACGGCACGTCCATCCACGGGTGCGGTCCCGGCCCTGCGCCGAGGCCGAGGTAGTCCGGCGCGACCGCCGCGAACCCGGCCGACGCGAAGGTCAGGGCGGGCCCGATCAGGAAGACGTCGTCGGAGGTGGACGGCGCGTCCCCCTTGTAGATCTCGGTGCCGTGACCGAACGACACCGTGCGGAGCTGCTTGCTGTTGTTGATCGGCAGCGCGACGAGCCCGCTCGCCGTGGTCTGACGTCCGGTCGCGTCAATGGTCCGATAGATGAGCCGATAGGTCCGCACACCGAAGCGGTCGGTGCCCGGATCGAACTTGTCCGCGGTCAGCGCCGCGTCCACGTCGGCGCGGGTGGCGTACGTGTGCAGGGCGGTGGCCGAGACCAGCCGTCCGGTCGCCGCCGTGGCCGGTTGCCCGGCCACCACGAGCGAGGATGCGATGAGCGCCCCCGCAATACCCAAACTCAGCGTTCTCCTCATAGGACTGACCGTA
Source organism: Paractinoplanes globisporus DSM 43857 (assembly GCF_000379645.1). GTDB lineage: Bacteria > Actinomycetota > Actinomycetes > Mycobacteriales > Micromonosporaceae > Actinoplanes > Actinoplanes globisporus. Next base: position 160,445 of record NZ_KB903296.1, on the reverse strand, counting down.
GGAATCCCCAGGTGTTGAGTCAGTCCCGCCTTCCCCCCAATTCGGGGTAGTGCTGCCGGTACCGTGCCGTCAGTCCCGGTGCTGCATCGGGCGTACGTCGGCCGGCGCTCCCGGCAGCCCACCCGGCGTCGACCGGTAGTCCGGCACCCCCACGCAGGTGAAGATCATGGCGTCCAGCGGCGCCCCGACCAGTGCCGGGATCTCGCTGTCGAGGAAGGTCATTCCGGTCGCGCTCGCACCCATCGCGTACGCGAGGAGGTGCAGCCGCCCCTCGACCAGTCCCGCGGCCAGTTGCGCGGCCCGGTACTCCCGGTCGTTCAGGCTCGCCACATCCGCCGCGGTGATCACGACGAAGGCCGCGTCCCGGCTCAGCCCCTGTTCCAGCGACACCCGGAAGAGCTCCTCGCGCTGGTTGCCCGCGTGAATGGGCGTCCCGAGGTCGGGCCACCGGTACACGCCCGGCGCCACACCCTCGACGTCGTGCACGGCCACGAAGTGCGGCAGGTCGATCCCGCGCAAGGCCACGGACAGCCCGGTGATGAGCACGTTTGCCGGCACGCCGCGGGTCGGGTCCATGCGTCGCTGAGAGCCGCGGGTGAGCACAACCGCCTCGACGGGCTCGCCCGGCCCACCCTCGACTGTTTCCCGCACTGCGACCGGGTCGCCTTCCGCCCACGGCGCGCCCAGGACCATCCCGTCGCCGGCCCGTTGCGCCGCCGTCTCCAGCGGGAATTCCACCGGGGCCCCGTCGACCTCGCCGGCGACCGCGGGGCCGGACGACGTCAGCGCGGGCTGCCCCGAGCCCAGACCAATGACAACAACAGGCCATTCGTGTATGCCGTCCGCCCCGACCAGTTCGGTGACCGCCCGATCGGGGAACGTGGTGTAGATCCGCGCCGGAATCCCCGCCGAGTGGGCCAGGGCCACGGTCTGCGCCAGCATCGTGCCGGCGTCCCAGTAGATGTGCCGGTAGCCGCGCTCGCGATACCGCCAGCCCGTCCGCCACGGCACGCCGGTGACCACGATCGCCGCTTCGCCGCCGCTCGGTGCGGGCGCGACCCTAACCAATGCGTGACCGGCGGGGTCATACCAATGCACCCCGGCCGGAAGCCCTCGATGGCCCTCCGGAACGAGCACGTAAAGCTCGAGCGGAAACCGGCCTCCGGCCGAGCCGGCCGCCCGGAACAGGTGGGTGATCCCGTTCCTGCGCTTCGACGTGCGCACGATGCCCGCGGACAGATGCAGCAGCCGCGCAAGCTGGGCCAGGTCGAGTTCGCCGGCGGCAACCCTGGCGGTGCCGGCCAGCACGGCAATGGCCGACGGCTCGGTGGACGGCAGGTCACGCGGCAGCTCGACCCGAGGCAGCCCTTCGACGTACCGCTTGTAGAACAGCGGAAAGCGGTCGAAGTCGTTCGGTTCCAGATCGAGGACAAGACGCGGGTCGTCGATGACGTCGTCCCACTCCCGCCCCGGCTCGTAGGAAGTCAGCCGGTGCAAAATCTGCGTCGCAGTCTCCACCGGGACGACTTTAGAGGTGCTGCCCCCGGACAACGCCCCGGAAGGCCGGGCTCGGGTTTCTGTTATTCGGGGGTGGATGAGGACTCTCCCGTGGGGAGTGGTGCCGTGAGGCGCCCCGCGGTCGAGAGGAGTTGGGGATCGTGGGCTGGGTGGCAGGTTCGGTCCGTCGGCGTGGGCCGGCGCGGGGGCGGTTCGCCGCGACGGTGGTGAGCGGGGTTCTGGTCACCGCGCTGGTCGGGTGCTCGGGCGGCGCTGACCAGGGCACCAGTGCGGGGGCCGCCCCGATCGTCTCCGCCACCGCGACCACCCCGGCTGTGGCGGCGGGTGACAAGTCGGCCGCGCCGTCTCCGCGGGGCAGCGCGTCGAGCACCGGCAAGCCGTCGGCGAGTGCCTCGCACAGCCCGGCGGTGACCCCGGCCGCCACCAAGCCGTCCCACACCTCCGGTCGCCACACGGTCCTCATCGTGAACGCCACCCAGCAGACCATTTGGGTGGCAGTCACCCAGCAGAAAGAACACCCCATCCCCCGGACCAAATGGAAGCTCGCCCCCGGAGCGTCCACCAGCGTGCTCCTGCCGACGGGATGGGGCGGCCGCATCTGGGCGCGCACCGGGTGCCACACCGACGGCAGCGGCCGAAATGTGTGCCAGTCCGGGTATTGCGCCGACTCGGAAGCCTGCGTGCAGCCCGACCCGGCCCCGACCACGCTCGCCGAGTTCGCGCTGGACGCCTGGTCGGGCCTGGACTTCTACGACGTGAGCATGGTCGACGGCGCCAACCTGCCGATGTGGATCAACGTCTTCCACACCGTCACCAAGGACCCGCTGACCAGCCGCGGTTGCTCCTCCGCGGGCTGCACCCGCCCCATCGCCTGCCCGTCCGCGATGCGGGTGACCCGAGCCGGCACGGTCGTGGCCTGCAAGAACCCATGCGCGGCCTTCAACACCGACGCCACCTGCTGCCGAGGCGAATGGGCGGGCCGCGAGAATTGCGTGCCGTCCCGCTGGCCCGTCGACTACACCCAGGTCTTCAAAAAGGCCGAACCATTCGCCTATTCGTACGCCTTCGACGACTCCGCCACGATGTCCTGCAAGGGCGGCTGCGACTACCGCGTGACCTTCGGCCTGACCCCACCAAAGGGCACCACCTGAGCGTGCAGAACTCCGGTCACCACGAGGACACCTGACCTGCCGGGTTCCCGGCCCCGCGAAGAGCGAGGATCGACGACGCCGTTGCGGCCCGTCCGCGCACGGCGGCGACAGATCCGGATACCGCGGGCACCGTTTGCTCTGCTTACCCATACGCCTTGCTCTGCTTACCCATACGCTTTGCTCTGCTTACCCATACGCACGGCTGCTCAGCAGACGGCGTCGGGACGGCCGGCGACGAGTCAGGATCGCGCTTCTTGGATGGTGCGGGCCACGAGGCGGGACTCGATCGCCACCTGGCGGAGCATGCCGCCCAGCGTGACGTCGTAGCCCATGAAGAACAGGCCGGGGCGGGCCGGCGGGCCGCCATGCACCCTGGGCACGCCGGTCTCGTCGAACAGGGACGGGTCGTCGAACAGGTCGTGCAGGCCGGTGCCGTATCCCGTCGCCGCGATGACCGTGTCGGGCTGGAGGGCGGTGCCGTCGGCCAGCAGGACGGAGGTCTCGGTGAAGGCCTGTACGGCAGCGACCGGGCGCACGCGGCCGGCCACGACGTCGCGGACGATGCCGACGTCCTGCACCGGCACGTAGCGGTGGGTGCGCAGGCGGGTCTTCAGACCTTCTGAAGGGCGATCGATTCCGTACGGCCGGAGGTCTGGCATTTCTACCCTTGCCATGGTGGCGGCCATCGTGTTGAAGAGTGGCTCCGGGAGACGGCCCAGCAGGAGTCCGTTCATCTGGGCCGGCCAGCCGGCCGTCTCGCGGCGCACGATGTGTGGTGGGGTGCGGATCGCCAGGCTCACCGATGCGGCGCCACCCTCGGCCAGGTCCGACGCGATCTCGGAGCCGCTGTTGCCGGGCCCGACCACCAGGACGTTCTGGCCGCGGAAGGGCTCGGGGTTGCGGTACTCCGCCGAGTGAATCATCGTGCCTGTCCAGGATTCCCGGCCGGGCCACTGAGGCAGCGCCGGCGTGTGGAGATAGCCGATCGCCACGATCAGGGTCTTCGTCGACTGCTCGGAGCCGTCCTCGAGCCGCAGCGACCAGCGGTCGGCGCTGGGCTTGACACCCACCACGGTCGTCCCGGTCCGCACGTCGATGCCGAAGCGCTCCGTGTACGCCTCGAGATAGCGCACCAGGTCGTCGCGGCTGACCCACCGGCCGTACTGCTTGGGGATGGGGAAGCCAGGCAGGCCGGACAAACTTCGGATGGTATGCAGGTGCAAACGGTCATACCGGCCGCGCCAGCTGGTGGCCACGCCCGGGCCACGCTCCAGGACCACGCAGTCCACCCCGCGCGCCTTCAACTGAGCCGCCACGGCCAGCCCGGCGGCCCCGGCGCCGAGCACAGTCACATCACCCATGCGCAGAAGTGTGCGCGATCTCCGGTCCGCAAGTCACGAGGGGTGCCTCATTTCCCCGTGCGCCTCAAAGGAAAGACCTCACCACGATGGCGCGGGATCGGCGGGAGAATCCGGGTCGTCGTCGTCCACGTTTCGCAGGACCACGTCGTAGACGTCGTCGACGCTGATGCCGTGCCGGCGTGCGATCGCCTCGACGTCGTGGCCGTCGCCGTACTCGGCCACGATGGCGTCGTCGTCCACGACGCCCGGGGCCGGCTGAGGTACTGGTCCCGGACCCGGATAGGCCGGCGGCGCGGAGTAGTTGGCGCCGGGCGGCGGCCCGTAATACACCGGCGGCGGATATGGGGGCGGCGGGCTGGAGAACTGCTGTTCGGAAGGACCGACCTGCCGCTGGAGCAATGCGTAGACCTGTTCGACGGTCAGACCATGCTTACGGGCTATCCCTTCGACATCGTTGCCCTCGCCATATTCGGCCACGATCGCATCCTCGTCCGGGAAGCCCGACGTCGGCGGAACGCTCTGTCCTGGTCCCGGAGAGCCCGGCGGGGCGTAGGCCGGTGGTGGCCCGTATTGCCCCGGGGCCGGTGGCTGTGGCGGGTATGCCGGAGGTCCGTAGTAGGGCTGTCCCGGCGCAGGCGGATAGGGCCCCGGCCATGGCGCGTAGGGGCCTGGCGGTCCGGCCGGTGGCGGGTACTGGCCTGGCGCTCCGCCCGGCGGCGGGTACTGGCCCGGCGACCCGCCCGGCGGCGGATACTGGCCCGGCGACCCGGCCGGCGGCGAGTAGGGACCCGGCGCTCCGCCCGGCGGCGGGTACTGGCCCGGCGACCCGGCCGGCGGCGAGTTGGGGCCCGGCGCTCCGCCCGGCGGCGGGTATTGGCCCGGCGCTTCAGCCGGTGGCGCGTAGGGGGCCTGCGCTCCGGCTGGCGGCGCGTAGGGGCCCGGCGGCCCGGCCGGTGGCGTGTAAGGGCCCGGCGGCCCGGCCGGTGGGGGCGCGTAGGAATTCGGCGGCGGGGCGTAGGAGACCGGCGGCTGATATGGCGGTGGGCTGGGGAGATGCTGGTCTGAGGGACCTACCTCGCGCTCGACCACGGCGTAAACCTGTTCGACGGTAAGGCCGTAGCGGGCGGCTATGCCCTCCACATCCAGCCCGTCGGCGAACTCGGCGACGATTCGGTCCTCGCGGCTTGGATATCCGCCCTCGTCGTCTGTGGCCACGCGCTCAAGCTACCGGTCGCGAGTTGACGGGCGCCACGGGACGGTCCGCGAGGAACTGGTCCAGCAGGCCTGGTACGGCGGTGCGGGCCACGCGGAGCGCCTCGGCGTCGGGCACGTCGGGGATGGCGTAGTGCTGGTGGCCGCCGGCCGTGGTGGCGACCAGGGTGGTCAGGCCCACTCGGCGCTGGAAGACGGACGTGGACATGTTCCAGCCGATCACGGCGTCGGTGCGCAGCACGTAGCGGCGGCGCACCAGGCTGCCAAACCTACTGACCAGCCAATGGTCGGACAGGGAGTGGCCCAGCGAGGCGGCCCGGTCCAGGGCCAGCAACAGTCCTAGCGGCAGCAGCACCAGCGCCGACCAGAACACCCACGCGGGGGCGTCGGCGAACAGCACGGTAGCCAGCGCGACCAGGATCAGGATGGTGCTGACCGTGCCGGCCCGGGTGAACCGGCGCAGGCGGGCTCGGGGGCCGTGCGGGGTCAGTGCCACGGTCAGCGGGTCGGCGTCGCCGATCACGGTGCCGGCCACGTCCACCGCGACGGCGCGCGGTGCGGGTGGCAGCAGGACCGAGCCGCCACGGTCGCCACCTCGGCCGACGCGCAGGCCGGTGGCGATGGCCAGGACCCGGGCGCCGTGCACCGAGCGCAGCAGCAGCGGCTCGCTCAGCTCGACACCGCGCAGGCGGCGCTCCTCGATCGTGGTGTTCCTCGTGGTGAGCAGGCCGCGCCGGACGTGCAGCGTGCCGCTGCTGTGCCGGCTCAGTCGGAAGTTCCAGAACGTCAGCACGTACCCGATGGTCGAAGCGATGGTGGTGAACACGACGACGGCGGCGGCCACCACGAGGATCGCCAGCGGCAGAGGCTGGTCCCGCAGGTAGCCGATCGAGTCGTGGACGACACCGATCTTCGCCGGGTCGATGTGGCTCTCGTTCACCAGGCGGGAGCCGAGACCGAAGAGCACACCGATCGCGACCAGGCCCGACAACGTGAACGGGCCGTACCGGATCCAGGCCGGATCGAGGGTCGCCAGCGTGGTCTCGGACCCGGCGTCAGCGACCGGAGAGGCAGGCAGCGGCGAGGCGGGCAGCGGCGACGACGACGGCAGCGACGAGCCCGGCAGCGATGAGGCGGGTAGCGACGAGGCGGGTAGCGATGAGGCGGGTAGCGGCGACGGTGGCACCGAAGACGGAACAGGCGGGCGATGCAGCAGCTCGCGGTGCAGATTCTCGGCGGCCGCCGCGCTCAGCCCGTCCAGCTTCACACCGTCGCTCTTCATGTCCGTCCGGCCCGTGCCGACCGTGACCCGGGCCAGGCCGAAGATCCGGTGCAGCACGTTCGAGGTGACGTCCACGGTCCGGATCCGGTCCCGCGGCACGGTCAGCACCCGGCGGCGGAGCAGTCCCCGGCGTACCTGCACGTGGGTCGGGGTGATCCGGAACGAGGTGGTGAAGTAGCGCAGGAAACCGAGCCCGATGCCGAGCGCGCCGATGCCCAGCGCCCACCAGCCGCCGTCGACGCCGCTGCCGTTGCGCAGCCCGATCAGCACCGCGAGCAGCGGGAAGATCAGCCGTCGCAGCTCCATCACCGGATGCACCGCCAGCATCCGCGGGCTCAACCGGCGCCAGCCCTCACCGGCGTCGGCGGCCGTCTCCTCGGCAGGGTCGACGGCGGTGGTCACGTCGCGTCCCCGGTGGTCTCGCCGACCCGGACGGTCAGGTCGGCGACCAGCTGGTCGGCGTCCTTCGCGGCCAATCCGTCGATCTTGATGGGGCCGGCCGCCGACGCGGTGGTCACCGTAACGCTGGTCAGTTTGAACAACTGCTCGATCGGCCCGCGCTCGCTGTCGACGGTCTGCACCCGGGAGATCGGCGCGATCCGCCGTTCCTGGTTGAGCCAGCCGCTCTGGGTGTACACCGCCGTCTCCGTGGCCTCCCACCGGTGCACCCGGTACCGCCACTGCGGCATCACCGCCATGTGCACGGCCGCCAGCACCAGCCACACCACCCCGACGATCAGGTGGGGCGTCCGGGCGCCGTCGCCGTCCGCGAACCACCAGATCACCTGGGGCACGAGCAGCACGATCCACAGCACCGCGGCCCGCGCCGCCCAGTACCACAGGGCCCGGGGGCTCACCCGGTTCATCGGGGGCCGCAGCCGCACCACATCCGCCGTAGTTGTCACGCCTTTCACCATCTCATCCAAAAACCAGTCCCATCGATCCGTACGTCGTGCGAACGGCCCGACAAATGTCATGGGTGGGCCGATAGGCGGTCGGGACGTCTTCCATATTGTGGTAGCCATGGAAGATGATCCGGTCGAGTCCGAGGCGGGTTTCGCCGGGCTGGGGTTGCGGGCGGAGCTGCTCAGCTCGCTGACCAGCCTCGGCTACGAGGAACCGACGCCGATTCAGCGGGAGGCGATTCCCCCGCTGGTCGCCGGCAACGACCTGGTGGGGCAGGCGGCGACCGGCACCGGCAAGACGGCCGCGTTCGCGCTGCCCGTGCTGCAGAGGCTGACCGTCGGCCGGACGGACGCGGGACCGGCGGCGCTGGTTCTCGTGCCGACCCGGGAACTGGCCGAGCAGGTGTCGCAGGCCGTCCACCGATACGGCCGTGACCTGGGCGTACGCGTGCTCCCCGTGTACGGCGGGCAGCCGATCGGACGGCAGCTGCAGTCGCTGCGGCGCGGCGTGGACGTCGTCGTCGGGACGCCGGGCCGGGTGCTCGATCACATCGAACGGGAGACGCTGCAGCTCGGCGAGGTGGGCACCGTCGTGCTCGACGAGGCCGACGAGATGCTGGACATGGGGTTCGCCGAGGACATCGAGGCGATTCTCGCCAAGACCCCGGCCGAGCGGCAGACCGTGCTGTTCTCGGCGACGATGCCGCCCCGGATCGACAGCATCGCCCGCCGCCACCTGCGTGATCCGGTCCGGATCACCATGGGCCGCAAGTCCGTCTCGCCGGACGAGCTTCCCCTGGTACGCCAGATCGCCTACATCGTCGCCCGGGCGCACCGGCCGGCCGCCCTCGGACGCATCCTCGACGTGGAGGCGCCGTCGGCCGCGATCGTCTTCTGCCGTACGCGGGAGGAGGTCGACCAGGTCACCGAGACGCTGAACGGGCGCGGGTACCGGGCGGAGGCCCTGCACGGCGGCATGAGCCAGGACCAGCGCGACCGGGTGATGGGCCGTCTGCGCGCCGGCAGCACCGAACTGCTGGTCGCGACCGACGTGGCCGCCCGCGGCCTCGACGTGGAACAGCTGACTCACGTCATCAACTACAACGTGCCGGCCGCGCCCGAGGCGTACGTTCACCGCATCGGGCGGGTGGGCCGGGCCGGGCGGGAGGGCTGCGCGATCACCCTGGCCGAGCCGCGGGAACAGCGGATGCTCAAGGCCATCGAGCGGCTCACCGGCCAGCGCATCTCGGTCGAGAAGCTGCCGACCGTCACGGATTTGCGGGCGCGACGGCTGGAACTGACCCGGGCGGCGCTGGAGAGCAGCCTGGAGACGGACGATCTCGAGCGGTATCGGGTGGTGCTCGACTCGCTGACCGGGGAGTTCGATGTCGAGGACATCGCGCTCGCCGCCGTCCGGCTGTTGCACGAGGCGGCCGGTGGGGACGCCGATGAAGAGGAGATCCCGACGCCCGCCCCGCCGCCGCCGGACCGGGGCCCACGCAGCCGGGAGGTCCGGCCGGGAGGCGCCGGACGAAGCCGGTCGGCGCCCGAGTCGGGGGTGACCCGGTTGTTCTTCGGCATCGGCCGGCAGGCCGGGCTGCGGCCCCAAGATCTGGTCGGAGCCATCGCCGGGGAGTCGGGACTCAGCGCCCGGGAGATCGGCGCCATCCAGATCACCGACCGGTTCTCGCTGGTCGAGGTCCCGGAATCGGCCGCCGACATGATCATCATGGCCATGCGGCGCAGCACCATCCGAGGACGGCGGCCGACGGTACGCCGGGAACGGTTCGCCCGTTAGACCAATCCGTTTCCGGACGTCTGCAGCACCTGATGGATTCCGTGAAGGGGGCGATAGCCGAAGGCTGCCGTGGCGGCGCCGGAGTCGTAGACGCGGTCCAGCGTGCGGGGCAGCGCCCAGTTTCGCTCGCGGAACGCCGTGGCGACGCCGGGAAGCCGCGCCTCGATCACGCCGGCCGCGTCGTGAAGCAGCGCGGGGCAGTCGTCGCGGGTGAACGGGTAGGGGCCGGCGATGTTGAAGGTTCCGGTCACCGTGCGGTGCTCCGCGACACGCACGGCGGCCGCGGCGACGTCGTCCAGTCCGACGGCCCGGTGCAGGAAGTGGGTGGCCAGCACCGGCGGGGGCTCCGGGAAACAGCGGGCGATACGCAAGGTGACCGACGGGATGGCGATCGACGCGACGAGCCGCTCGGCGGCCAGTTTCGTCTCGTCGTAGATGTCGCGCGGGAGTGGCTCCAGGCCCTCGTCGACCCAGACCGCCCGGTCGGTGGGCACCAGGGCGTGCCCGTAGACGCTGGTGCTGCTGATGTAGACGACGCGCCGGACGCCCGCGCGGCCGGCCTCGTCGAGCAGCGCCTCGGTGGCGCCGACATTGACGGCGTGGAACTCCAGGTCATCCACCCGGCCGACGTGCGGCGCGTGCAGCGCCGCGGTGTGGATCACGACGTCCGACCCGTGAACCGCGGCCCGGCGCACCCGGGGATCGCGCAGGTCGCCGACGATGCTGGTCCATTCGCCCGGCAAACGATCGACCCCGCGAATGGACCAACCATTGGCGTCCAGGGCCGCCGCGATCGCCGTACCGACCAGGCCGGAACTCCCGGTGACCGCCGCGACGCGCACCGGTGATCTCTCCGATCGCAGTTTTGGCACAGATCATTCTGGCGACTCGGGCCGTAGGAGAGGAACGTCTCCATTCCCCGGGGCGAAGACGGGATGTCGATGTGATGACATGGGATGAGCCCGTGAACCAGTCAGCATCGGAGAAGCGCATGCAGTCGCGTACGGATCTTGTCGAGGACCTGATGGGCCGCTTCCCGCACGTTCCCCGTGAGGCCGTCATCAAGGAGGACCTGCTGCGTGGCGGGCTCGCCTTCGACGACTCGGCGCTGACCGACAACGAGAGCGGCGACGTCAAGCCCAAGTCGTACTTCATCTTCTCGTTCGACCACCGGACCCTGCCCGAGCTGGGTGAGGCCGCCCTGCGCCGGCCGCCGGAGGAGATCGTGCTGCTCGGCGGCCCCTACGACCTTCGCCGCACGGTGGTGTCGGTGCGCACGAACCCGGACTCCCCGTACCGCGTCAAGGCCGACGAGGACGGGCGGCTCAAGCTCTTCCTCGACGACCGGCCGATCGCCGAGGTGGGCCTGCCGCCGATGCCCGACTACTACCGGCACACCCTCGACAACGGCAAGCAGGTGATGGAGGTGGCCCCGACGATCCAGTGGGGCTACCTGGTCTACCTGACCGTGTACCGGGTCTGTCAGTACTTCGGCGCCTCCGAGGAGTGCCAGTACTGCGACATCAACCACAACTTCCGCCAGCACAAGGCGGCCGGCCGGCCGTACACGGGGGTCAAGCCGGTCGACGAGATCCTCGAGGCGCTCGAGATCATCGACAAGTACGACACCGCGAAGGCGTCGCAGGCGTACACGCTGACCGGCGGCAGCGTCACCCGCAAGGTCGACGGGCTGGCCGAGGCCGACTTCTACGGCCGGTACGCGCAGGCGATCGAGGAGCGCTTCCCGGGCCGGTGGATCGGCAAGGTCGTCGCGCAGGCGCTGCCCCGGGCCGACGTGCAGCGCTTCAAGGACTACGGGATCAGCATCTACCACCCCAACTTCGAGGTGTGGGACAAGCGGCTGTTCGAGCTCTACTGCCCGGGCAAGGAGCGCTACGTGGGCCGGGCCGAGTGGCACCGCCGCATCCTCGAGTCGGCCGAGGTCTTCGGGCCGCGCAACGTCATCCCGAACTTCGTGGCCGGCGTCGAGATGGCCGAGCCGTTCGGCTTCCGCACGGTCGACGAGGCGATCGAGTCGACCACCGAGGGCCTGCAGTACTTCATGTCCCGGGGGATCCTGCCCCGGTTCACCACCTGGTGCCCCGAGCCGACCACTCCCCTGGGCCGCACCAACCCGCAGGGCGCGCCGCTGGAGTACCACATCCGGCTGCTCGAGGCGTACCGCGCGACGATGGAGGCCAACGGCCTGTCCAGCCCGCCCGGGTACGGCCCGGCCGGCGCCGGCAACGCGGTGTTCTCGGTGAGCTCGTTCATGGACAGCCTGCCGGCCAACGCATGAAGAAACGGGGGCCGGCACAGGGCCGGCCCCCGGGAAACACCGATCAGCAGGTGGCCTCGCCGGACTGAGCCGGCACGTTCACCGCGGACCACGCGGCCTTCACGGAGTTGAACTGGGTGCAGCTGCCCGGGAACAGGTTCTTGGCGGCCTGCAGCGTCCACTTCCGGTAGTTCAGGTACGACGAGCTCGACGTCTTCAGCAGCATCGCGTTGTACATGATCTTGATGGCGTTCTGGATGCCGAGGCCGGTCACGGTGCTGTTGTTGCAGGTCGAGCTGGCCGGCTGGCCGTTGCCGCTGGTGCCCTGGGCGAGCAGGTAGAACCAGTGGTTGCCGGGCCCGGCCGCGGCGTGCACTTCCTGGTTCGGGGTGCTCGACGAGTAGCAGTTGCTGTCGCCCAGCGCCGACGGGTTGTACATGTTGCGGATCGGGCCGCTGCCGACCAGGTTGACCTCCTCGCCGACCAGGTAGTCCGGCGGGTCGTTCGGGCTGTTGATGTACCACTCGGTCGCGGCGCCGAACGTGTCGGCGACGAACTCCTGGGTGCCCCGCCGCGAGATGCCGCCCGGCGTGTGGTCGTCGATGCCGTGACCCAGCTCGTGGCCCACCACGTCGGCCGAGGCGATCCACTGACCGGCGGTGTTGTGGCCGATCTGGACCTGGGTGCCGTCGTAGTACGCGTTCTCGTCGTTCAGGCCGATCCGGATCGGCCACGCGCCGCCGGAGCCGTTCTGGCCGTTGCGGCCGAGCCACGAGGACAGCATCGCGAACTGCTTCTCGGCCACGAACAGCGCGTCGACGCCGCCGGTCTCCCGGTTGGTGCCGTTGCCGTTGCCCCAGACGTTGTCGCTGCCGCTGAAGGTGGCGTTGTTCGAGGCGTTCTGCGTGCGAACGGTGGTGTGTGACGGGTCCTGGAGCAGGAACGTCGAGCCGGACTGCGTCGTGTTCAGCGACACCGAGCCGTAGACCCAGCCGGTGCCCGTGCCGGTCGCCTCGGTCACGTGCTCCTCGCTGCCGAGCACCTTGCCGGTGACCGCGTCCACGTCGACGGTGAGCCGGCTGACGCCCGAGGCGCCGACGCCGTTGACCGTCGTCTGCCAGGCCAGCCGGGCGGCCGCGCCCTCGGCGGCGACCACGACGAGGTTCGTGCCCTCCACGCTGCTGACCGACTTGAGCTGCTTCTTCGCGGTGGCGAGCGCGGCCCGGTCGGTGATCTTCGGGGTGACGGCGAGCTCACCGATCGCGGTCGTCTGCGCGACCGAGGTGTACCTCGCCACGCCGGCGCCGTCGGTCATGACGACGAAGTCGCCGCCCTTGACCGGCAGGCCCTTGTACGTGCGGGTGTAGGGGACGTAGCTGAATCCGGCCGACGTGACCACGGCGCCCCGCTGGAACGTCTCGGCGGCGCTGGCGTGCAGGTACGACGGTTTCGCGGCGACCAGGGCATCGGCCGCCGAGGCCGGGGAGGCGGCGGGTTTCGCCGTCGGCGGCTGAGCCAGGGCAGGCCCGGAAGTCAACGCGGCGGCGACCGCGGTTGCGGTCCCCACGGCGATGACGAGGGGGATTCGGGACATCACGCGCACTCCTTCTCCCGCCCGAGGGGTGACGGACGGGCTCGACTCCGGCGCGGCTGGGTAACCGCGACCGGCGGTACCAATAGACGACGCTATATATCTGCGCCGATGACCGGAATAGGGGAAACCCTTGTCCGTCCACATCGCGCCATGTCCGCTTCACGGCAGCCACGGATGCGCACCCAGGCAATAGATCGACTTCAGAATGCTCTGCAACCCAGCAGAGGAGTCGATGGATGTCTCTCTCCCAGCGCATCGCGGTGCCGCTCGCCGTGCTCATGGCCACCACCGTGGCCGGGCCGGTGCGCGCCGCGTCCGCGGCCGTTCCGCCACCGAAGGCCCAGGCGCAGGTCATCACCCTGATCACCGGCGACGTCGTTCAGCTCACCCCGGCGGGCGGCGGGCGGTTCGCAGCGACCGTCCGGCCGGGCGAGGGCCGCGACGGCGTCAGTTTCCGGACCGTCGAGACTTCCGAGGGCGTACGCGTGATCCCGAGCGACGCGGTTCCGCTGCTGGCGGCGGGGCGGGTCGATCCGGCGCTCTTCGACGTGCAGCGGCTGCTCCAGCAGGGTTACGGGGACGCCGTCAGCTCGACGCTCCCGCTGATCGTGCAATCAAATACCAGCGCATTCCGTACGGGGGGTGGGACGAGCCTGCCGAGCATCGGCGCCGTCGCGCTGAAGGCCGGCAAGGACGCTCTCGGGACGTACTGGAAAAGCGGCGCAAGCAATGCACGGAGCGTGACCACCGGCCGGATCTGGCTCGACCGCAAGGTCGGGGCGGCGCTCGAGGAGAGCACCACGCAGATCGGCGCGCCGGCGGCCTGGAAGGCCGGGCTGGACGGCAGCGGCGCGACGGTGGCGGTGCTCGACACCGGCGTCGACCCGGCTCACCCGGATCTCGCCGGGAAGGTGGCGCAGGCGCGCGACTTCAGCGGCAGCGGCGACACTGTGGACCGGTTCGGGCACGGCACGCACGTCGCGGCGACGGTAGCCGGCACCGGAAAGGCCAGCGGCGGGCGGGAGAAAGGCGTCGCGCCGGGCGCGAAACTGCTGATCGGGAAGGTGCTCGACGACACCGGCAACGGGTACGAGTCGTCGATCATCGAGGGCATGCAGTGGGCCGTCGACCAGGGCGCCCGCGTGGTCAACATGAGCCTCGGCGGCGAGCCGACCGACGGGACCGACCCGATGAGCGCGGCGGTGGACGCGTTGAGCGCGCAGTCGGGGGCACTGTTCGTGGTGGCGGCCGGGAACGAGGGCGGCACATCGACGGTGGGGACGCCGGGCAGTGCCTCCTCGGCCCTGACCGTGGGCGCGGTCGACGCGCACGACAAGATCGCGGACTTCTCCAGCCGGGGGCCGCGCGTCGGTGACCAGGCGCTCAAGCCAGAGATCACGGCGCCGGGGGTGGGCATCGTCGCGGCGCGGGCGGCCGGGACCACGATGGGCGACCCGGTCGACGCTTTCTACACCTCCGCTTCCGGTACGTCGATGGCGACGCCGCACGTGGCCGGGGCGGCCGCGATCCTGGCCGGGGAGCACCCCACGTGGAGCGGGGCGCAGATCAAGAACGCGCTGGTCAGCACGGCTTCCACCAGCGCCGGTACGAGTGTCTACGCGCAGGGCGCCGGGCGGGTCGACCTGGCCCGGGCGACCACGCAGACGGTCACGGGGTCGGGCGTGGCGGACTTCGGCGAGCTCTCTGCTCTTGCGCCGGTGACCCGGATCGTCACCTACTCGAACGCCGGGATCTCGCCCGTGACGCTGGCGCTGCACGAGGACCTGGCCGCGGTGACCGCACCCGGCAGCGTGATCGTACCGGCCGGTGGCAGCGCGTCGGTGACGCTCACGCTCGACGTCGCGGCGGCCGCGCGGGGGCCGCTCAGCGGATGGCTCAAGGCTTCGGGGCCGGATGGCGTGCTGGTCACGACCGCGCTCGGCGGGACGATCGACGGGCCGCACCACCGGGTGACCGTCACCGCGGTGGACCGGGCCGGGGCGCCGGCGAGCGTGCCGGCGTTGCAGATGTTCGGCGACGACGCGCGCTTCGACGTGCTCAACTTCCTCTTCGCCGGTGAGACCAAGACGTTCGAGCTGGAGGAGGGCGATTACCTGCTCGACGCGACGATCGAGGACGGCGGCCCGCTCGACGAGCAGGTCACCCAGGTGGTCGACCCGGAGCTGCGGGTCGACCGGGATCTCACCGTGGTGCTCGACGCGCGCAAGGGCCGGCCGATACGCATCGAGACGCCGCAGCCGGCCGAACAGCGGACCGTCATCAGCTACTACGTGCACAGGGTGACCGGGTCGGGGCGGAGCATCGCCAACGGTTTCATGTACTTCAGCACGCTCAGGCAAGTGAACGTCACGCCGACCACGCCGCTGCGGGCCGGCAGCTTCGAGTTCTCCTCGCGCTGGCAGCTCGTGGCGCCGATCGCCCGGTCCCCGATCGGCAACCTCAACCTGCTGCCCAGCTCGCCGGTGTACGACGGTACCCGGACCTTCCCGCTGGTGGCCGGGCTCGGCGCGTCGGCGCGAGGTAAGGCGGTGGTCCTGGATGAGGAGATCAACGACGACGAGTACGGGCAGGTGCAGGCGGCCGCGGAGGCCGGGGCGACGGCGGTGATCTTCATCCGGCGGGCCGACCGGTCGGCGTGGAGTCCCTGGTCGCCGGACGGGGAACGGCTGGCGATCCCGGCCCTGGTACTCCCGCGCGATCTTGCCGGGAAGCTGGGTCGTTCCCTCTCGCTGACGCTCACGCCGAACAGCCCGTACCTCTACGACGTCTTCCAGGTCTCCCCCGGCCGGGTGCCCAGCCAGATCGTCTACAAGGTGACGGCCGCGAACTCACAGCGGATCACGTCGCGCTACGCGGACAACGGCGGTTTCGACTGGGTACGCGAGCAGCGGTTCGGCTGGCGGCCGTGGCAGGACTACTCGTGGAACGACACCCAGCGTGACGTGCGGACGCCGTCGGTGCGTACGGAGTGGGTGTCGACCGGTGACACGATCTGGCAGCACCAGGTGCACCACGCGTATCCGTGGAACGATCTCGGGGCCTCGCTCGACGGAGGCATGGCGGACGCGGCGACCTCGTACGCCCACCCGGGCGTCGCGGCGGAGACGTGGAACTCGCCGGTGGTGCGGCCGGCGACGCCCGTGGGGTACGCGAACACCCGCACCGGGGACGTGCTGCACCTGCGGGTCGCCGACTACGTCGACTCGACCGACCGGCATCACACCGTCGACCAGGCGGATTCGGCGAGCGCGTCGCTCTACCGGAACGGCACGCTGCTGGCCACGACCCCGGACGCGTGGCAGGACATCACGGTCCCGGCCGGGGACGCCGGGTACAGGCTGACGCTGTCGACGGCCCGGGGCGGGGACGACTGGATCTACGGCACGCGGACCGAGACCGAGTGGACGTTCCACTCGGGCAAGGCGGGCAACCTGCCGCTGCTCCAGATCTCCTACGCGGCGCCGGTCTCGCTCGACGGCACCGCGACGAGGCGGGCCCACCGGCTGCGGGTCACGGTCCCGGGCGCGTGCAAGACGTCCGTTGAGTACTCCACGAACCTCGGCGCGACGTGGACTCAGGTGAGAGACGAGCGGATCCCGGCCGGGACGGGGACCGTCTCGCTGCGGGTGACGGCGAGCGACCGGGCCGGGAACAGCGTGCGGCAGACGGTGATCCGGGCGTACGGCCGATCATGAATTTGCGGGAAAGGTGACCACCATGGCGACGCCGGGGTCCCGGGCCTCGGCGCTCGCTCGGCCACCGTGGGCCTCGGCGAGCTGGCGGACGATCCAGAGGCCGAGGCCCACGCCGTCGGGGCCGCCCACCGCGAACTGGCCGAACAGCCGGGGCCGCAGCGTCTCGGGGATGCCGGGGCCGTGGTCGCGGACCTCGAGGCGGTCGGTCGGGCCGTCGCGGGTGAGCGTGACGACGACCGGCGGCCCGCCGTAGCGCAGGGCGTTGCCGACCAGGTTGACGACGATCTGCTCGAAGCGCTGCCGGTCCACCTCGATGGTGAGTCCGGCGTCGATGTCCACGGTGACGTCGGCGCCGGAGCGGACGTAGCCGAGAGCGTCGCAGACCAGCTCGCGGGCCGGGGTCGGCCGCCGGTCGAGCTTGAGGTGGCCCTCGGTGTCGATGCGGTCGAGGTCGAGCAGGGCCTCGGCGAGCCGGGAGATGCGGGCGGTCTGGCGCAGCGCGGCGTCGAGCATCCGGTCGGTGTCGTCGGTCGCCTGCTCGCGCAGCTCCTCCAGGGCTATGCGCACGGTGGCCAGCGGTGATCGCACGTCGTGGGCGAGCGTGCTGACCATCGCGGCCCGCCACTGCTCGATGCGGGCCAGCCGCTCGCGCTCGTCGCGCAGGTGGCGGGCCTGCGCCTCGATCAGCAGGGCCACCGTGAGCGCGACCGGCATGAGCACGAGCGCGCTGCCGAGCACGACCGCGGACTGGCCGGTGAGGATCAGCGGCAGCACGTACGCGAGGGTGGCCGGGACGAGGAACGCCAGCAGGATCCAGCGCGGGAAATGCAGCGCGGCCCAGGCGTACAGCAGCACCAGGAACGGCCCGGTGCCGGTGACGACGCCGCCGAACGACCAGGTGGCCAGGCCGAGGACGGCGAAGCCGGGCAGGCCGAGGGCGGCGGGCGCGTTCGGATGCCATTGCGGCCAGGGAATCAGCAGGGCGACCAGGGCGCAGAGGAAGTCGCAGACGCCGACGATCAGCAGCCGCGGGTAGCCGCCGGGGTTGCCGGGCATGCCGACCAGCGCGAGCGAGCCCGCCAGCACGAACAGCGCCGTGGCCTGGCGAGCCGCGGCGCGCGGTCCGGTTCCGAGCAGGCGAAAGGGTCCGCTACCTTCTACTTCACCACCATATAACGGGTGAAATCGGGCTCGGTTCCGGAACCTGAATCCCTTGCTCGCGACGACGGCGATCGATGAGACTGCCGGATGAGAGCGCTCTCTGCCGCCCATCCCCAGGCCGGCCCCGGCCGGGCGGCATCCATCCCCTTCCCCGGGAGAGTCCATGCGACAGGTCATCCCCCGACGGCGCACGCAACTGGTCGGCGCCGTCCTCGCCCTGGTGGTGGCGGTCTACGCCGTCGTCACCGTCACCACCGCACAGGCCGCGGACACCCTGCTCTCGCAGGGCAGGACCGCGACCGCCTCCAGCACCGAGAACGCCACCACCCCGGCGAGCGCCGCGGTCGACGGGAACACCGGGACACGGTGGTCCAGCGCGTTCAGCGACCCGCAGTGGCTGCAGGTCGACCTCGGCGCCACGGCCACGATCAGCTCGGTCACGCTGAACTGGGAGGCCGCGTACGCCCGGTCGTTCCAGATCCAGACCTCGGCCAACGGCAGCACGTGGACCACGATCTACAGCACGACGACTGGTACGGGCGGCGTCCAGACTTTGTCGGTCAGCGGCTCCGGGCGATATGTCCGGATGAATGCGACGGCTCGGGCCACCGCGTACGGCTACTCGCTGTGGGAGTTCCAGGTCTACGGCTCGACCGGGTCGTCGACTGCCTGCGGCACGGCGGATGCCGCCCAGGGCCGCACGGCCACCGCCTCCAGCAGCGAGAACGCCGCCACGACGGCCGCCGCCGCGGTGGACGGGAACGCCTCGACCCGCTGGTCCAGCGCGTTCAGCGACCCGCAGTGGCTGCAGGTCGACCTCGGCTCGTCGCAGACCGTGTGCAACGTGGCGCTGAGCTGGGAGGCCGCCTACGCCTCCGCGTACCAGATCCAGATCTCGAGCAACGGCAGCACCTGGACCTCGATCTACAGCACCACCACCTCGACCGGCGGGAACCAGTCGCTCAACGTGAGCGGCACCGGGCGCTACATCCGGATGTACGGCACCGCGCGGGCCACCGCCTACGGCTACTCGCTGTGGTCGTTCGTCGTCCACATCACCGGGACGGTCACCACTCCGCCGACCACTCCGCCCACCAGCACTCCCCCGGGCGGCACCACGATGCCCGACTCGTTCTGGGGCGACACGTCGACGATCCCGGCCGCGCAGAACGTGGTCGAGGTCAAGATCCTCAACCGGACGAACGGCAAATACCCTGACAGCCAGGTCTACTGGAGTTTCAACGGTCAGACCCATTCGATCGCCGAACAGCAGTACCTCGACATGCCGGCCAACTCGGCCGGGCGCATGTACTTCTATCTCGGCTCGCCGACCAGCCAGTACTTCGACTTCATCGAGTTCACGGTGGGCGCGAACGTCTTCAACGGCAACACCACCCGGGTGGACGCGTTCGGCCTGAAGATCGCGATGCGGCTGCACGCCAAGGACGGGTACGACGTGCAGGTCGGCGAGGACTACCAGACCTTCACCGAGGACCGGGCCGTCACCTTCCAGAAGTTCAGCGACGAGGTGCCGACCGAGTTCAAGCACCTGGCCACGGCCACCGCGCCCTACCGCATCATGGCGCCGGGCTCGGACGCCGCGTTCCGCTCCGGCGGGCAGTACCAGACCTACATGTCCAGCTACGCGTCCCAGAACGGAATCTCGGCCGCCACGTCGGACATCTTCGGCTGCGCGGGCGTGCTGGCCGGCCAGCCGCAGCAGTGCGCGGCGCTCAACCGGCACACGATCGATCTGCCGCAGGCGCAGTGGGAGACCGTGTCCAACTTCTACCGCGGCGCGCCGGCGAACTACTACGCGAAGTTCTGGCACGACCACGCGCTCGGCCGGCTCGCATACGGCTTCCCGTATGACGATGTCGCCGGGCAGAGCTCGTTCGTGTCACACGGCAGCCCGCAGTACCTGCTGGTGGCCGTCGGCTGGTGAATGACGGGGGTGCGGCGCTCGCGTGCGGGCGCCGCACCCCCACCCAGGCGGAGTAAGTCACACGGCCGGGGCACTCGCGACCGGGCGTCGCACCTCCGCCCAGCCGGTCGCGATCAGGTACAGCGCGGCGGCGTATGTCCCCATCACCAGCACGTCGTGCGCCGGCGCCCGGATGCCGGCGGCGCCCAGCCCGATCGCGAGATCGGAGATGAGGAAGAGCCCGCCGCCCGCCGCGACCCGGCGGTTGACCCCCGTCGCGGCGGCGGCCATCGCGATCAGCGCCAGGCTGTAGACCAGCACCGGGATCCGCAACGCGCCCAACTGCGGCCCGAGCAGGATGTTCGCCGCCGCCCAGGCGATCCCGAAACCCGCCACGGCCTTGGCCGGCGGCAGGGCCCGGCCGCCGGTCAGGACTTTGGCCGGCGGCAAGGACTGACCATCGGCAAGGGCACTGGCCGACGGCCGGGCCCGGCGCAGGAACGCGATAGTCAATATGACCTGGCAGCCCAGGAAGAACAGCATCCCGATCAGGAAGGCCGACTGGCCCGGCACCAGCAGCGCGATGTCGCCGACGGTCGCGAAACACAAAGAGGCAACGACCAGGTCGGCGCGATGACGGTGCTCGACCGGATCGGGCTCGGAGCGGGCCAGATACCAGATCAGCAGGGGCGCGAGCAGCGGCTTCGCCACCCACTGCAGGGGCGCCCAGTCCGCTGCCACCGCGATCAGTTCAGCGATCGCGGCGACGGCGAAGAGTTTGAGCTTCACGCGACCGGCTGCGGGACGGGCCGCCAGCCCGGGTGGCCGAACACGTAGCCGAGCCGGTCGCGCCAGCTCGCCGTGCCCCGGACGTCGCGCCAGATCGAGGCGTACTCGTGGGTGGCGACTTTCAAAGGATTGAAGGTTTTGATGTTTGTGGTCAGACCGTAATTCACGCGCTCGCCCTCGGGCTCGAAGCTGCGGAACAGGCGGTCCCAGACGATCAGGATGCCGCCGTAGTTGCGGTCCAGGTACGGATCGTTCGAGCCGTGGTGCACCCGGTGGTGCGATGGCGTATTGAAAAACCATTCGATCGGTCGCCACATCCGGTCGACCCGCTCGGTATGAAGGAAGAACTGGTAGGCCAGGCTGATCGACTGCTGGAGGAAGATCATCCACGGCGGCAGGCCGAGCAGCGCGAGCGGCAGCCAGAACGGCAGGGAGGTCATCGGCGTCCAGCTCTGCCGCAGCGCCGTCGACAGGTTGAAGAACTGGCTGGAGTGGTGCACGACGTGCCCGGCCCAGAGCACCCGCACCTCGTGATGCAGCCGGTGGAACCAGTAGTAGGCCAGATCGTCGGCCAGGAACAGCAGCACCCACACCCACCAGTCGTGCGGGTCGAGCTTGATCGGGCTCAGCACGTAGAGCCCGGCGAAGGCGACCGCGGTGAACAGCTTCCACGGCACGCCGATGACCTGGCTGCCGAGGCCCATCGAGAGGCTGGTCGCGGTGTCGCGGGCCTCGTAGCCGCGCTCCTCGTAGTCCGGCAGGAACCGGAACGACACCGCCTCCAGGACGATGAGCAGGAGAAACGCGGGGACGGCGTAGAGGACGGCGGGAATCATGCTGCTCCGATCTCTCCGGGTGCTCCGACGGGGACGGCGAGCAGAGCGCGAGCCACGGCTTCGGCGCCGCCGGCGTCGCCGTCGGCGATCAGTTCGGCGAGGTTGCGGTGGGCGGTGACGTCCAGCAATTCGGCCGTACGGCGGTGCGGCGGCACACTTCCGACGGCAAGGTCGCCCGCGGTCAGGCTGTTGTAGGCCAATAGGTATGCCACGTTGCCCGAACCCTCGATGATGCGGCGCCACAGATCCCGGTCAGCGGCGCCCATGCGCTCGAGGTCGGGGGCGGCACTGGCGTACGTCTCGACGGCCTCGACCACCGCCCGGCGCTGTTGGCCGGTCGCCCGCTGCGCGCAGAGCCGGGCCGCGTCGGCGCCGATGCAGGCGCGCATCTCGAGCACGTCGCGGATCAGGGTCCGGACCGGCAGCACGTCGCGCGCGCCGGTGAGCGCCATCGCCAGGTCGAGCCCGGCGGTGGCCCGCCAGTCGAGCACCCGGGTCGCGCCGCCCTGGCTGACCCGCACCAGGCCGAGCTGCTGCAATCGGCGCAGGGCCTCGCGGATCGCGTGCCGGTTAACGCCGAAGGCGGTGGCCAGCTCGCGCTCGCTGGGCAGGGCATCGCCGGCCGGGTACCGCCCGCTGACGATCGCGTCGCGCAGCCGCCCGAACACCTGGTCCGAAACGGACTGACGGGACAACGGCTCGAAGGTCATACCGCGCAGTGTGCCCGGGGTCACGTCAACCCGTCAACTGGTTGGACCAGTTGTCAGACCGGTTCGACGCTAGCCGGCGAACGCTGGGGGCACCGGATCAGCGCCACCGACCCCGGCGCGGCATCGGTTGCGCAGACCTCCGACCCGGCGCACTTGGCCCGGGCCGCGGTCGAGGGCTGCTCTGCGCGCGGGCCGAGCACGCCGGGATGGCCCGCTCCGCGCGCCGGCCGACGGGCTCGACGCGCTGATCGCGCACGCCGCGACGGTCCAGGGCACGCTCCGCGCGCCGGCCGACGGGCTCGGCGCGCGGGCCGAGCACGGCGCGACCGCCAATCAGTGACGCCCGGCCGCCGGTGTGCGGCTCGCGGCGTCAGTCGGGCAGGGTGTGGGCCAGCGGGTGGCGGGGCTCGTAGAGGCCGAGCTCTCCCCCGCCGGGCAACTTGATACCGGTGATCAGGCCCCAGCCCCGGTCGCTGGCCGGCCCGGTGAACTCGACCCCGCGCTCGGTCAGCTCGGCCACCGTCGCGGCGAGGTCGTCACACATCAGGTAGAACTCCTGCGCCGGCTCCCCGTCGGTCGGGTGCACGGCCAACTCCCCGGGTGGGGCCTTGAAGATGAGCCAGCCGCCACCCGCGTCGACGTGCGGATACCCCAGTACGTCCCGGAAGAACGCCCGGTCGGCCTCGGCGTCGCGACTGTACAGAATCACGTGCCCGCCATTGATCACGCCCTGATCGTAGACCCGGACGGTCATCGATTTGGGGCTTCATGCGTACGCCCGCTGGAACCAGCGTCGGGCGAGCCGGGATGCTCGCTGCCGGACCCGCTCGATCCCCGCCGAGTTGTTGTATGCGGCGAAGGGCGGCCATTCGAACACGTAGATGGTCAGTTCCTCAGCCAGTATCGCGAGTTCAACCATTCGCCGGTCGAGGCCGCGATGCGCCACGTAGGCGGTGGTGAGTGCGGGCGGTGGGGTCACCCCCGCGGGCGCGGCTCGCACATTAAGGAATGCGAGATCTGTGCTCGGACGCCCGCGGCCCGACATCTGCCAGTCGAGAAAGGTCAGCCCTTCGCCCGTCACGGCGATGTTGCCGGTGTGGCAGTCGCCGTGCACGAACGCCGCCGGCAACGCGTCCATCGCGTCGAACAGGTCAGTTCGTGCGGAGATGAGGTCGGCGAGCCGGGGCAGTGTCGCGCCCCAGAACTGCTCCACGACGGCGAGGTCGGGCACCGCCAACGCCTCACGCAGATGGTCCGGGCGTGTCCACGGCTGCCCGCCGAGGTCCGCCATGTCGTGCAAGGCGGCCAGATCACGGCCGAGCGCCGCCCACATGCCCGGAGTCCACGACCCGGCCTCGGCCGGCTTGCCCGCCGCCGCCAGCAGCAACGCCACCCCGTCGCCGTCATCCGCCGCGTCCAGCAGGCGCGGTGTGCGCACCGGCGCCCGCTCCGCCAGATCCCGATAGAAACGCAGTTCCCGGCGCGCGGCGGCCAGCAGGTCCGGTCCGAGCGCCGCCGGCGTCACCTTGAGATAGCAGGCAACACCCCTTGACGTCCGTACGGCGTGGACCCCGGCCCCGGAACGCGACTCCAAGCCCGTCGCCGGTTCGTCCGGCTCCAACCCGAAGCGCCGCAGCACGGCCGCGATCACGGCGGCCCCTCGGCGATGGTGAGCACGACCGCGCCGAGCCGCTGCTCGGTCTCGACCCGGCGATGGGCGGCAGCCGCCTCGTCCATCGGATAGATCCGGTCGACGATCGGCCGGATCTGATCGGCCTCGATCATCTCGGTGAGCGCGGCGA
Organism: Paractinoplanes globisporus DSM 43857; assembly: GCF_000379645.1. Lineage (GTDB taxonomy): Bacteria > Actinomycetota > Actinomycetes > Mycobacteriales > Micromonosporaceae > Actinoplanes > Actinoplanes globisporus. The sequence continues at coordinate 136,408 of NZ_KB903296.1, read as the reverse complement.
GGGCCTCAGTCGATTCGGGGGCGAAGGCCACGGTGACGGTCTTGTCGGTGAACCGGATGGTCAGCACCGAGCGAACGAGCACCGAGAGCCGCGGGTTGCCGTTGAGATAGCGCCCGCCCGGTCGGAGCAAGCCGATGAGCCGGCCGTACGAGCTGCCGGGAACCATGTCGAAGATGACGTCGAACCGGCGGCCCGTGGTCGTGACATCTTCGGTGGTGTAGTCGACGAAGTCCGTGGCCCCGAGCCGCAGGACGAGATCCTCCTTGATCGGGTGCTCGACCGCGGTGACCTGTCCGCCCATCGAGCATGCGATCTGGATGGCGTGGGCGCCGATGCTGCCGCCGGCCCCGTTGATCAGCACCTGCTCCCCGGGCTGGATCCTCGCGCGCCGCATGAAGTGCAGGGCGTTGAGTCCGCCGAGCGGCACGCCGACGGCCTCGGCGAACGTCATGGTCCGCGGCTTGGGTGCGATGGCGGCGCGCTCGGGAAGGACGACGTACTCGCCGTAGGCGCCCTGGAGCAGGCCGGTGGAGCCGTAGATCTGGTCGCCCGGCGCGAAGCGGGTGACCCGCCCGCCCGTCGACACGACCTCACCCGCGAAGTACATGCCCAGGATGCGGCGCCGCGGCCTGGTGACGCCGAGCCCGAGCCGGAGCGGCAGCCAGAACCACTTCACCGACAGCCGGAAGCTCCGGAACTCACAGTCGGACTTGGTCGCCTCGGCCGCCCGCACCCTGATCAGCACGTCCCGATCGCCGGGGACCGGCGCCGGCACGTCCGCCACACGCAGGACTTCCGGCCCTCCGTAGCGGGCGTAGATCACGGCTTTCACGAGGCCATCGGATCGGCTCAACGGCCTTACTGTCAACCGACTGCAACGGCCTTACCATTCTTCACCGTCCTGACGGGTAATCTGCACGGCGGGACGAACCGACGAAGGGTAACGGATCATGAGCGGCGACAGCGACAGCAACTCGGGGCAGTCGGAGGAGAACGGCGACGCCCTGCTCGCCCGCATCACTCCGGGCATGGCCGTCATCGACGTCGACGGCGAGCAGGCCGGCAACGTCGGCGGCGTCCATTTCGCCGGTACCAAGGTCCTGCCGGAGGCTCCCCTCGGGATCGCCGAGGATCTGGTCGACACGGGTTACGTCCTCATCGACGGCGCCGGGCACCTGGCCAACGACGCCTATGCCGGCGGCGACCAGATCGACGACGTGACCGACGTGGTCACGCTGAACGTGCGCCGTCTCGACCTGACCCGGGTCGAGTCCACCACGCCCTGACGACTGACGGCGCCACACCGGATTCGGAATGTCCACACTCGATTGAGGAGGAGTCGCCGTCGCTGGAAGCGGCCTTGCGTCCGTGTCGGACAGCACCGGTCGTTTGCGCAGATCACGCGAGGAGAGCCGGTCCGCGGGCCTGACCACGTACGCACGGCCCCGGTAGAGTCCGGCCGCGCTGAGCATCGCGCTCGTCGCCGTGATGGCACTGACGCCGCCCCCGTTGCTGCTGGCCTCGACCGAAACAGCCCCGACCGAAACGGCCCCGACCGAAACAGCGCCGGCCGAAACGGACACGCATCCTCCTCGGGGCGGCCGCCGCCTGCCGCCGCCCCGTTGCCCCGCGATGAGTGCGGCTATTTCGTGACCGTGTAGCGCACGTGGGTGGCGAACGGTGAGCTGTAGACCTTGACCACCTCGAGGTCCATGTCCCGATCGAACCCCTCGAACAGCCGCTTGCCCGCCCCGAGAATCACCGGCGCCGTCGAGATGACCAGCTCGTCGACCTTCCCGGCCGCCAGCGCCTGCCGGATGATGTCGGCGCCGCCCCCGACCGAGACATCGCCCTCCCCCGCCACCTCGGCCGCCTGGCCGAACGCCGCGTCCAGGTCGGCCACGAACCGGAAGCCGGACTCGGCCGCCGGCTGGTCCGCGACCCGGTGGGTGAGCACGAACAGCGGCCCGGGGAACGGATTGGTCCCACCCCATGCCCCGGCCGCGTCGTACATGCCGCGGCCGACCACCCCGGACCGGATCGTCGAGACGATCTCGTCGTAGAACTCCTTGTCGGGACCGTGCATGGCGAAGTCATGGCCGCCCTCGTACGTCCAGGGGCCGCCCATCACCCAGTAGTGCAGCCGCTCACCTCCGCGGCCCAGTCCGTACTTCGGCCCATCGTCGGGACCGGTGACGTAACCGTCGACCGACGTGGTGATGGATGCGATGACCCTGCCCATGGTTCCTCCTCTGTCCGGGTGTCACCAGAACAGACCGGCCAGGGAGGCCGAACTCATCGGAGCGTCACCGCGGTCCACGAGACCGGCGGCAGCGTGATCCGCAGAATGCCGTGCTCAATGGAGTGCGAAGTGTTCGGGGTGAGGCCGACGCGCAGCGGATCGTCGAGCGTGTTCGTCGCGTGGATGTCATCGTCGTGGAGGGACTGCGCGTCGACGACCTCGACCCGCCCGAGGTTGCTTACGTCGACCGCCAGCTCGACCGCCTCGGTGAGGCTGCGGTTGACCATGAAGACCGCGGTGTCGCCCGTGCCCGCGTCGTGGGTCGCGACGGCGTCCACCACGCCGACCTCACCGTGGAGCGCGGTGTTGTAGATCGGGCTCTCCAGCTTGAGCTCCAGGGTCACTCCGCGGGCGAGCCGGGAGGTCAGCGCGAACGGGAAGAACGTCGTCTGCCGCCACGCCGGGCCGCCGGGCTCGGTCATGATCGGCGCGATCACGTTCACCAACTGCGCGAGGCTCGCCGACGTGACGCGGTCGGCGTGCCGCAGCAACGAGATGAGGAGGCTGCCGACCACCACCGCGTCGGCGACCGAGTACGCGTCCTCGAGCAGGCGCGGGGCCACCGGCCAGTCGTCGATCCCGGTGATGCGGTCGACCTCGGCATAGCGCGAGTGGTACCAGACGTTCCATTCGTCGAACGAGACGTTGATCGTCTTGTTGCTGCCGCGCACCGCCTTGACGTGGTCGGCGGTGGCGACGACGGAATCGATGAACCGATCCATGTTCACGGCGGACGCCAGGAAGCTCGCGTAGTCGCCGTCGTGCGGCTCGTAGTAGGCGTGGCACGAGATGTAGTCGACCTCGTCGTACGCCGCCTCGAGCACGACCCGCTCCCAGTTGGCGAACAGCGGCATCTGCGCGTTCGAGCTCCCGCACACCACGAGCTCCAGGGTCGGGTCCAGCTGCCGCATCGCCCGCGCCGTCTTGACCGCCAGCTGCCCGTACTCCTCCGGAGTGCCGTGCCCGAGCTGCCAGGGACCGTCCATCTCGTTGCCCAGACACCACATCCGGATGGCGTACGGCTCGACCACGCCGTTGGCGATCCGCTGGTCGGAGAGCGTGGTGCCCGACCGGACGTTCGCGTACTCGAGCACGTCGAGCGCTTCCTGCAGTCCGCGCGTGCCCAGGTTCACCGCGTACATGAGCTCGCTGTCGACCTTCTTGAGCCAGCTCGCGAACTCGTCGAGACCGATCTCGTTCGTCTCGGTGGAGTGCCAGGCGAGGTCGAGACGCCGGGGACGCTTCTCGCGCGGCCCGACGCCGTCCTCCCAGCGGTACCCCGAGAGGAAATTGCCTCCGGGGTAGCGGATCGTGCTCACGCCGAGCTCCTTGACCAGCTCGATCACGTCGCGCCGGTACCCCTCTTTGTCGGCGTCCGGATGCTCCGGCTCGTAGATGCCGTCGTATACGCATCGCCCGAGGTGCTCGACGAAGGAGCCGAAGAGCCTTCGGTTGATCGGCCCCACGACGAAATGCGGGTCGATGGTGAGACGCGCGGAGATCAAGGTGTCCTCAGTTTCGGTAGTGGCTGGTCTTTGTCGGCGATGCGGGCGGGCTATTTCAGGGCGCCAACGGTCAGCCCTCCCCGCCAATAGCGCTGAAGGGAGAGGAACGCGATGATCAGCGGAATGATCGAGACCAGCGAGCCGAGGATGATGATGCTCCACAGGTTGGTTCCCGCGGCGCCGTAGGTGGATGCGGTGGACTGCCACAGCCCGATACCGACCGTCACCGGGAAGAGCCGGTTGTCGACGAGCATGGCGAGCGGCAGGAAGTAGTTGTTCCAGGACGAGACGACCGACAGCAGCAGCACCGTGACGATGACCGGTCGCAGCATCGGCAGCGCGACCTTGACGAACGTCCGGAACTCGCCCGCACCGTCCACGCGTGCGGCATCCAGGAGCTCGTCGGGGACCGCGTCACGCGCGTACAGGTTGACGAGGAACACGCCGAACGGGTTGAGCAGCGTCGGCAGGATCACCGACCAGATGGTGTCGGTCAGGCCCGCCTGGGAGAACAGGATGAAGGTCGGGATGACGAGCGCGGTCGCCGGCACCATGACCGCGCCGAGCAGGATCGAGAACGCGGCGCGGCGGCCGACGAAGGTGTACTTCGCGAAGCCGTATCCGGCCAGCACCGCCAGGACCGTCGCCCCGATGCCCCCGGCGAACGCGTACAGGGCCGAGTTCGCCAGCCAGCGCGCGTAGAGCCCGCCGTTGTAGGTGAAGAGCTGCTTCAGATTCTCGATGTAGTTGATGTCGGAGGAGAACCAGAGGGCGTTGCCACCGCCGAACAGCCCGGCCGAGTCCTTCGAGCTGTTCACGACGACCCACCAGAAGGGGATCAGGAAGTAGAGCACCAGCAGCGCGAGCACGATGTGCAGCGGGAGATACCTCGGCGTCCGGCGAACTCGCCTGCCCTCGAGATCAGTGGCGCTCATGACAGGAAGTTCCCTCGCTTGCGGGTGACGAACATGAAGATGTAGACGCAGACGAATACGACGGCGCCGAGCGCGAACGAGATCGTCGAGCTGTAGTTGTTGTTCGCCAGCGTGAACGCCTGCTGATAGGCGTACATGTTCGGCGTGAAGTCATCGGGAATGGCGCCGGCCGCGAGTTGCTGAAGAATCTTCGGTTCGTTGAAGAACTGCAGCGTTCCGATGAGGGCGAACACGAGAATGAGGACGAGCGCCGGCGTGAGCAGCCGGATCTTGATCCGGACGATGATCTGCCACGTGGACGCGCCGTCGATGCGGGCGGCCTCGTAGAGGGTCGGATCGATTCCCTGCAGCGCGGCGTACAGAATGATCATGTAGTACCCGGCCCATTGCCAGGTCACGACGTTCAGCAGGCCATAGAAGATCAGGTTGCTGCTGAGGAAGTCCGGTCCGGACGCCCCGAAGGCGCCGAAGACGTCGGCGATGGGACCGAAGTTCCGGCTGTAGAGGAACCCCCACATCAGGGCGCCGATGACGGTGGGGATCGCGTACGGCAGGAAGATCATGAGGCGGGAGAACCGCGCGAACTTGCTCGTCACCGTGTCGAGGATCAGCGCGATCGCCAGCGAGACGGCCATCTGGACCGGGATGAGCACCACCGAGAACCGCAGGACGAACCACACTCCCCCGAGGAAGGAGGGATCGCTGAACGCCTTGAGGTAGTTGCCGAGGAAGACGAACCTGGTCCCGAAGATCAGACTCTTCTGGAACAGGCTCATGTAGAGCGCGTAGCCGATCGGGAGCACGAGCAGGGCGAGGAAGACGATGCCGAAGGGTCCGACGAAGAGCCATCCGGCCACGTTCTGCCGCGAGTTCGTGCGCCGGCGCTTGGTGGTTTGCACATCGCCGGTGGTCGAAGCGGTCATGCCGTCGTCGGGGAGGGGCGTGGATCCGCCCCCCTTCGTCGGGACGGGGCCGCTGGTGGAGGCGGTCATGATGTCTCCGGGTCCGGGGAAGGAAGGAACGGAGGGCCGGCCCATGTTTCGCACGGACCAGCCCGCCGTGTCAGGTCACTTGACGGTGAAGCCTTGCTCTTTCGCGTACTTCGCGACGTCGTCCTGCAGGGCGTCCGCGGCCGCCGAACCGGTCTTGGACCCGTCGTTGATCGCGGCGATCTGCTTGGTGAAGGCCGAGTAGTAGTACTGTCCGATCGGCGTGTAGGTCATGCCCTGGTAGGCATCGGCCGCCGGGACGTACACCTCCTTGTTGGCCTGCTGGCCGTCGAAGAACCCGACCTTGGCGTCGACGAACTCCGGGGACTTCAGCACCTTGAGGTTGAGCGGGAAGATGATCTGGTTCTGCCAGCCGTCCTTCAGCGACGCGTCGTCGGCGTAGACCCCGAACGCGACCTTGGCCGCGAGCGCCGGGTCCTTCGCCTGGGTGGTCACCGAGAACGCGGAGCCGCCCCAGTTCACGGAGACCGGGTTGGCCGGGTCCCACTGCGGCATCGGGGCGGTCGCCCACACCTTCGCGTCGGCGCCCTTGCCCACGCCCGCGCCCTGCAGGTAGCCCGGCGCCCAGGCGGCTGAGAGGTAGGTGGCGTACTTGCCGCCGATCACGCCCGAGATGTACTCGGGAGTGAACTGGTCCTGCTTGCCGACCAGCCCCTTCTTGACCAGCCCGGCCCAGTAGTCGAGCACCTTCTTGGTCGCGTCGTCGTTCAGCTTGATGCCGATCTCACCCTTGTTGGCGGGGTCGTACGCGAACGGCTGCGCGCCGTTCTGGTACAGCAGCGCCGTGACATAGGCCGGCTGGTTCGCCGGGAAGTCACCGAAGAGCGGGCCGCCGGCATCCTTCACCTTCTGCGCCGCGGCCTCGTACTCGGCCCAGGTGGTGGGCGGCTTGATCTTGTATTTGTCGAAGATGTCCTTGCGGTAGATCATGCCCATCGGCCCGCCGTCGATCGGCGCGCCGTAGACACCGCTGCCGACCGAGACGTCCTTCCACGCACCGGCGCTGAAGTTCGCCTTGACGTCGTTCAAGCCCTTGTCGGTGAGGTCCACGAGGGCCTTCTGCGCCTGGAAGGTCGGGATCCGGTCCGCCTCCAGCATGACCACGTCGGGAGCACCCTTGCCCGCGGTGACCGCCGTCTGGAACTTGTCGTACTCGTCGCCACCGGCGCCCGCGTTCGTCCAGCAGACCTGGACGTCGTTGTGCTGGCTGTTGAAGTTGTCGACCACCAGCTGCGTGTTCGGGTACCAGGCCCAGAGCGTGACCACGGGCAGGTCGGGCTTGGAGATGGTGTTGGTGCAGTTCGTCGGCTTTTGGCTGTTGCTGCCGGTGCTGTCGTCGTCGCCGGAGCATGCGGCGATCGCGCCTGTCAGCAGGAAGGCCAAAGACGCAGCGAGGACCTGCTTCGTCTTCACTGTTCGATTCCTTTCGGATGCGGAGCGTCATCATCGGTGCAGGGGCATCCGCGGACCGGCGTGACCGCGAAGGTGGACCTTCGCCTATCCGCTCCGCGTCCTGGCCGCATTTCTCACGTTGTATTTCCAACGTTGTAGGAGACTATCGCCGAGCGTCCGCGCGCTGTCAAGACTGGACGCCGGCCATCGAAGACCCCGGCCTGACTTGCGGATCCGCAACGTCCTCAGCGACCCGGTACCGCGTAAGGTTGGTCCGCAGCCGAGCCTCGGCGGCGAGAAGCACCCATTGCCGTGAGGCAATGGCCCTCGAGGTATCGACGAGGGCCAGAGCGACTTGCTTCTCGCCCGGGCCGATGGCCAAGAACACGCCGCTACACTCAGTTCAAGTCCGCTTCTCCGCGGGCGCAGCGCGATGAGGGGGATTCCGATGGCCGCCACCATGCACGACGTCGCGCGCGTCGCCGGGGTATCGGTCAAGACGGTTTCGAACGTCATCAACGACTATCCGTACGTGCGCGCCACCACGCGCGAGCGGGTGCTCCTGGCGATCGCCGAGCTCGAGTACCGCCCCAATCTCTCGGCCCGCGGACTGCGTTCGGGTAAGACCGGAGTCATCGGGCTGGCGATCCCGGAGCTGCGTCAGAACTACTTCGCCGAGCTCGCCGACGCGGTCATCCGCGCGGCCGAGCGGCGCAATGTCGCGGTGCTCGTGGATCAGACGGGCGCCACTCGCGAAGGCGAGATGGCGGTGTTGTCCGGAGACCGGCTGCGGCTGACCGACGGACTCCTCTTCAGTCCCGAGCAGCTCGGTCAGGAGGACGTCGGGTTGCTGCAGGTGCCGTTCCCGCTGGTGCTGCTGGGCGAGCGCATCTTCGGCGGCCCCACCGACCACGTCACGATGCACAACGTGGGCTCGGCCCGCGCGGCCACCGAGCACCTCATCGAGATCGGCCGCCGGCGCATCGCGGTGATCGGGGCGCACCCGACCCATCCGGACGACATCCGCTCCGCGAACCTTCGTGTACGCGGGTACCGGGAGGCGCTGGACGCGGCCGGCATCCCGTACGACCCGGCGCTCGTGCGGGTCGCCGCGCCCTGGCATCGCGAGAACGGCGCCGCCGCGATGCGCGATCTCCTGGCGGACGGCTTCGAGTTCGACGCCGTGTTCACGTTCAACGACACGCTCGGGCTGGGCGCGCTCCGCACGCTGGGGCAGGCCGGAATCCGCGTGCCGGAGGACGTCGCGGTGATCGGGCTCGACAACATCGACGAGGCGCGCTTCTCGGTCCCGTCGATGTCGAGCGTCGATCCCGGCCGCGACCAGATCGCCGAGGTCGCCGTCGACCTCCTGATCGAGCGGATCAACGAGAAGGGCGACCCGGCGCCGCCACGGCAGATCCTGGCCGACTACAGGGTGGCCGCCCGCGAGTCCACGGGATTCGTCGACCCGGTGCCGGCGCTCGCGACGGCCGTGAGTCCATCGGTGCTGGCGGACCAGGGTCCGGCCTGAGCCGAACCGGCCGCGTCACCCTGGGAGTGACACGGCCGGTTCGGTGCGGGGTCAGCTGGCGAGCCGCCAGGGCCCGTAGGGCGTCTCGGGCGTCTGGTTGCGGGTCCACCACTGCGCCACGTAGCGCTTGCCCTGGTAGACAACGACATCACCGGCCACGAAGATCCGCGTCGGTGTCCAGATCGAGGTGCCGTCGGCGCCGATCAGGATCTCCTGCCACGGTCCGTACGGATCACCCGGCGTCTGGTTCTGCGTCCACCAGGACGCCAGCCAGGTCGAGCCGTGGTAGCTCACCTGGTTGCCCTCGGTGTACACCGTGGACGAACTCCAGGCCGGGATGTCCCGCACGGTGATCGTCACCTGCTTGGTTCCCGACAGGCTGTACGACTTCGTGCCGTCGCTGGCCTTGAAGGTGACCGTGTACGACCCCGCCTGAGAGTAACTCGGCGTCCACGAGAACTGCCGAGTCACGGGGTCGAAGCTGGCACCTGCGGGCAGCCCGCCGGCCGAGTACGTCAGCGCGTCACCGTCCGGATCGGTCGCCGAGACGGTGAACTTCAGCGTCCGGTTCTCGTCGACCGACTGCGACTCGCCGCCGGCCGCGAACACCGGGGCACCGTTGACGAACGCCCCCCGCTGCCACAGATAGTCCCGAGCGAAGGTGGTGAACAACTGGTCCCAGGTGTTGAAGTCGTGTGCACCGGCGACCACGACGTTCTTCACGTTCGCGTTCGTCAGCGCGGCCACCTGGGTCGGGTTGGGCAACCCGAAGTCCCACGCCCCGCCGCCGAAGAGGATGTAGGGCACCCCGAGATTCGGCGTCGTGTTGCGGACTCCGACGCCGCCGCTGAACACCCCGTACCACCCGAACTTCGTCGCGTCGAAGTTGATGAGGTTGGAGGTGACCGCCGCGCCCGCCGACAGCCCGGCGAACGCCCGGTCCTTCGCCTGCGTCGAGACGTGGTAGTTGCTCTCGACGAACGGCATCACGACGTCGCGCAGGTTGGGGTATCCCTGGGCGGCGCTGCCGAGGTAGTTCGTGTTCGTCGTGATGACGACGGCGGGTTCGGTGAGACCGTCCTGGAGCAGGTTGTCCATGATGACCGGCACGTCACCCATGTTCAGCCAGTCGGACTGGTCCTGGCCGCTGCCGTGCTGCATGTAGATCGTCTTGTACGGCTCGGCGCGGTTGGGGTCGTATCCCGGCGGGAGATAGACGCCGATCGTCCGGGTGGTCGTGCCGATCTGGACCGGCACGTAGCTCCACGTGCCGTGGGGCGCGTTCGGCCGGAGAAGCTCGATCTGCCGTGCTGCCAAGGGGGCGTAGTTCTGCTTCGCGGCGTCGTACGGCACGTAGACCTTGTTGAACGCGCGCCGGGCGGTGCCGGTCAGACCGTCCGGGGCGTAGATCGGCGAGTTCGCCGGGTCGGCCACCCACAGGTTCGTGTTGTTGTCCACATAGAACCAGTACTGGTTCGCGCCCGCGGCCAGGGGCACGTCGGTGTACCAGTAACCGTCGCCGGCATTGGTCATCTGCACGTCGTACGCGCCGCCTCCGCGCATCAGACCGGGGCGGTACTGCTGCGGCTGGTAGACCGTCGTGTCGGTCTGGTCCGCCCAGTTACGCAGCAGGATGTCGGCGTCGAACCGCACGCTGGTCGCCGTCGGGTTGTAGTACACGAAGTGCCCCGTGTAACCCGTCGGCGAGTTCGGATCGGCGACGACGTGCGGGCCCGGGGTCAGATCGACCCCGTCGTCGGCGCGCGCCACGCTCGACACGCTCAGCAGCATGGCCGAAGCGAGCATGGCAGCCGCGACTGTCTTGAGGACCCGGACGCGATTGCCCGAGGCCCCTCCGGGTTGTCTCCGCAATTGCAGAACGCGTTGCAACGTTCCTCCTTGGACGGCCGGTGAGCGCCGAGCGGCGCTCCTGGAGCCAAGCTAGCGTCGATTTACGACGTTGTAAAGAAATTGATTTACAACGTTTTCCAGGGCACTTGAGCAGGCAAAGGAGCCGGGACCGACCAACCGTCGGCCCGGCTCCCGCTCCAATCGGGAACGGCTACGAGACCAGCTTCCAGGGGCCGGACGAGCCCCCCGGAGCCTGACCGCGTGTCCACCACTGCGCCTGGTAGACGTGGCCCTGATACGTGACCTTGTCACCGGCGTTGTAGATCGTGGTGACGGCCCAGTTGGGCGCGCCGGCGGGCGTGGTCACGACCTCGGTCCACGGCCCGTTCGGGTCCCCGGGAGTCTGGTTGCGGGTCCACCACTGGGCCCGGTACAGCCTGCCCTGGTAGTAGGCCTGGTCACCGGCATTGAAGATCCGCGACGCGGTCCACGCCGTGGATCCGTCCGCCGTCACGGCCAGCTCCTGCCACGCCCCGGTCGGGTCGCCCGGCGCCTGGTTCTGCGTCCACCAGCCGGCCTGGTACAGCTTTCCGTTGTAGATGACCAGATCACCGCTGTTGTAGACGGCCGTCGACTTCCAGGCCGCGACCGCCTTGACGGTGACCGGCGCCGAGGTGGCGCTGCCGTCCGGCCGACCGGTGGCGCTCGCCGTCACGGTGACCGTGACCGCCTTGCCGGACAGGTCCGGCGTCACCACCAGCTTGGTGCCGGTGGCGCCGGCGATCGCCTGGCCGTTCGCCGACCACTGGTAGCCGAACGTGGCGCCGGCGACGTCCCACGTGCCGGGGTCGGCCGTCAGGACCCCGTTGACCTCGGCGGTGCCACTGATGGACGGCGCCGTCACGGCGGCCGGCGCGGGCACGTCGCGTACGGTGATGGTGACGTCCTTGGTGCCCGAGAGGCTGTACGACTTGGTCCCGTCGCTGGCCGTGAAGGTGACCGTGTAGGTCCCCGCCTGGGTGAAGCCGGGTGTCCACGAGAACTGCTGCGTCGCCGGGTCGAAGCTCGCACCGGCCGGCAGACCACTGGCCGAGTACGTCACCGCGTCACCGTCCGGGTCGGTCGCCGCCACCCCGAACGACAGGGGCTGGCCCTCGTCGACCGACTGCGACTCGCCGCCGGTCGCGAACACCGGGGCGCCGTTCACGAACGACCCACGCTGCCACACGTAGTTCCGGGCGAAGTTCGCGAACAGCTGGGGCCAGGCGTTGAAGTCGTGGCCGCCCGCGATCTTGTCGAACTTGTAGTTGACCAGACCGTTCAGCGCGTTGAGCTGCGCCTGCGTCACGCAGAGGTTCAGGTTGTCCCACGCGCCGCAGCCCATGTAGATGTAGGCCTGCTTGATGTTCGCGGTGGTCGTGCGCGGCGGCGGGGTCCAGCTGAAGACGCCGTAGTAGCCGAAGCGCAAGGGGTTGTTGTTGATGATGTTGATTGTCATCGACGCGCCCATCGACAGGCCGGCGAACGCCCGATCCATCCGGTCGGTCGAGACGTTGTAGTGGCTCTGGACGAACGGGATGATGATGCCCTCGAGGTTCGTCGTGTACGGCGAGGACCCCATGTACTGGGAGTTCGTCGTCACGATGACCGCGGGTTCGGTCTGCCCGTCGGCGATCAGGTTGTCCATGATGACCGGCACGCTGCCCATGTTCAGCCAGTCGGACTGGTCCTGGCCGCTGCCGTGCTGCAGGTAGATCGTCTTGTACGGCTGCGCGCGGTTGGGGTCGTACCCCGGCGGGAGGTAGACGCCCAGCGTCCGCTGGGTCGTACCGATCTGGATCGGCACGTAGCTCCAGGTGCCCTTGGGCGTGTCCGGCCGCGGGTTCGCGATCACCCGCTCGGCCAGCGGCGCGTAGTTCTGCTTCTCGGCGTCGTACGGCACGTTGACCCGGTTGAAGGCGCGCCGGGCGGTGCCGGTCAGACCGTCCGGGGCGTAGATCGGCGAGTTCGCCGGGTCGGCCACCCACAGGTTCGTGTTGTTGTTGACGTAGAACCAGTACTGGTTGGGGCCGGCTGCCAGGGGCACGTCGGTGTACCAGTAACCGTCGCCGGCATTGGTCATCTGCACGTCGTACGCGCCGGCGCCGCGCATCAGGCCGGGGCGGTACTGCTGGGGCTGGTAGACCGTCGTGTCGGTCTGGTCCGCCCAGTTACGCAGCAGGATGTCGGCGTCGAACCGCACGCTGGTCGCGGTCGGGTTGTAGTACACGAAGTGCCCGGTGTAACCCGTCGGCGAGTTGGGGTCGGCGATGATGTGCGGGCCCGGGGTCAGGTCGACCCCCTCGTCGGCGTGCGCCACGCTCGACACGCTCAGCACCATCGCCGAAGCGAGCACGACAGCCGCGACCGGTCTCAGTGCCCCTCGGAAGCGCTCACTCAGTTGCAAGACTCTCACTACCTTTCTCGTTGAATCGCGACCGTCAGGGAGAGGGTGAAGTTGTCCCCCGGGGCACCCGCGTGACTGACGGTTGGCGTCACGTTACAGTCGCTTTACTACGTTGTAAAGAAGTTCTCTACAACGTAGTAGTACGACGCCCGATCGGCGTGGACACCAGCGAGGAACAGCCGCGACGGACGTTTCCGTCCGATCAGGACGTCTCGCCCGGAGTCATCGACGCATTCACCGACTTAGCCCGCCGATGCCGCGAGAGCGACAAAATCGCGCGGGCCGCGATAGAACGGACCACCGCCGGCCAAAGGGGGGCTTTCAATCGGAATTGCGCGCAGTGGTCTCGCTCAGGCGGCGTTCCAGGAATGCCCTTTCCGGGCCATTGCCGACAAGATCGATTGCCTGCCGGTACGCCTCCGCCGCCTCCGTCGTGCGGCCGAGTCGCCGCAGGAGGTCGCCGCGGGCCGCGGGGAGCAGGTGATAGCCGGCCAGCCGGCGGTCGGCCGCCAAGGCGTCGAGGAGCGCCAGCCCGGCCGCGGGGCCGTCGGCCATGGCGACCGCCACCGCGCGATTGAGGTCGACCAGCGGTGAGGGTGCCACCGTGCGCAACACGTCGTACAGGGCGACGATCTGCGGCCAGTCGGTGGTCGCCACGCTCGCCGCCTCGTCGTGCACGGCCGCGATGGCGGCCTGCAGGGCGTACGGGCCGGGTGGGCCGCCGGTCAGCGCCTCGACCACCAGGCGGCGTCCCTCCTCGATCTTGCCGGCGTCCCACCGCGAGCGGTCCTGGTCGTCGAGCAGCACCAGGTCACCGCGGACGTCCACCCGCGCGTCGCGGCGGGCGTCGATGAGCAGCATGAGGGCCAGCAGGCCGGCCACCTCGCGCTGCCGGGGCATGAGGCGGCGCAGGATCCGGGCCAGCCGCACCGCCTCGTCAGCCAGGTCGGGGCGCATCAGGGCCGGGCCGCTGGTCGCGGCGTACCCCTCGGTGAAGATCAGATAGATGACCCGGAGCACCGCCGGCAGCCGTACGGGCAGCTCGTGGGCCCGGGGCACGCGGAACGGGATGCGTGCCTCGCGGATCTTGCGTTTGGCGCGGACCAGGCGCTGGGCCATCGTGGCGTTCGGGGTGAGGAACGCGCGGGCCACCTCCGGCGTGGCAAGGCCGCCGAGGCAGTTCAGCGTCAGCGCGGTCTGCGCCTCGAGCGCCAGCGACGGGTGGCAGCAGGTGAAGAAGAGGTACAGCCGCTCGTCCGGCACGTCGTCCGCCCAGCCCGGCTCGGGTGCAGGTGGAGGCGGCTCGTACCGGTCCGCCTCCACCTGCAGCAGCGCCAGCTTCGCGGCCAGCACCTTGTCCCGGCGCAACAGGTCGACCGCCCGGTGGCGGGCCGTGGTCAGCAGCCACGCCGCCGGGCGATCGGGCACCCCGTCCCGAGGCCACCGCTGCAACGCCATCGCGACGGCGTCGGCGGCGACCTCTTCGGCCAGATCGAGGTCACCGAGGGTGCGCACGAGCGAGGCCAGCAGGCGGCCCCACTCCTCGCGGAAGACCGCTTCGACCGAGTCGGCCGCCGCACCCATCGGTGACCTCCGGGATCAGGAAAACTCCATGATCGGCCGCACTTCGATCGATCCGTACTTCGCGCCCGGGCACTTGGCCGCCCAGTCGATCGCCGCGTCCAGGTCGGGCACGTCGAGCACGTAGTAGCCGCCCAGGACCTCGCGGGTTTCGGCGAACGGCCCGTCGGTCACCACGCGCTCACCGTCCTTCAGCCGTACGGTGGTGGCCGTCTTGCTGTCCTGCAGGGCGTCGCCGCCCGGGCTGACCCCGGCCTGGGTGATCGCGTTGGTGTACGCCCAGTACTCGTTCATCACCTGCTCGGCCTCGGCCGGGTCGGGCGCGCCGCTGGTTTCCTCGCTGTAGATCAGCAACAGGTAACGCATGATGGTCTCCTCACGTCGGATGGCCGCCGATCGGCCGCTTCCACCCTGACGACGATCGGGCCCGGCGCTATCGACAGTTCCTGCCAGAGATTTTTCTACCGGATCAGCGGCGCGCGCCGAAGTCGATCGCCTCGATGATGCGCGGCCGCAGCTCGGCCGCCCGGATCACCGCGTCGACCGAGCCGATCTCGACCGCACGCTGGATGCTGTGCTTGCGGTCGAACTCGGCCGCCACCTCGTTCTGCTTCTCGTTGCGGACCGAGGCGCGCAGCTCGTCGAGCTCGGCCGCCAGCGCGCCGCGGTCGGTGCCCGAGGCGGCCGTCACCCGCGCCTCCAGCTCCTTGACGCGCGGGTCGGCCGCGGCACGGCGGTTCACGTCGGCCGTGAAGACCACGGCCGCCGCCGGCGCGCCGCCGAGCACCGAGGCGAAGGAGCCCTCGAGCGCCAGCACGGTCATGTTCGGGTTGAGACGCTTGGAGAAGACCACGAACGCGCCGCCGTGGTAGCGGGAGATCACGCAGAAGACGATCGGGCCGCGGAAGTTCACGACCGCGCGGCCGATCTCGGCGCCGTACTCCAGCTGAAGTTTGCGCATCGATTCCGGGGAGCCGTCGAAGCCGGAGAGGTTGGCCAGCACCACCAGCGGGCGGTTGCCGCTGGCCGCGTTGATGGCCCGTGCCGCCTTCTTAGACGAGCGGGGGAAGAGCGTGCCCGCCGTGTACGCGTCCGGGCCGTCGGTGGGCGGGAAGCCGCGCCGGGTGACCGACTTGGACTCGATGCCGAGCAGGCAGACCGGGATGCCGCCGAGATGCACGTCCTGCACGACCGCGGTCTCGGCGTCGGCCATGCCGGCCCAGCGCTCCAGCACCGGGTGGTCCTGGTCGGCGAGCGCGCGCATCACCGTACGGATGTCGAAGGGCTTTTTGCGGTCGGGGTTGGCGGTGGCCGAGAAGATCTCGCCGACCGTGGTGAAGTCGCTCCCGGGCGCGTTGTGCGGGAAGCTCGAGACGTCCCGGTCGACGGGGTCGGTGGTGACGGCCCGCCGCGGCGCCTGCTCGCCGGGCACGATGTAGGTGTGCTCGTAATGCGCCATGAGCACGTCGCGGGCCGCGGCCAGCGACGGCGCCCAGTACTGCGCCTGCCCGTTCGGGCCCATCACCCGGTCGTACCCGCCGATGCCGAAGTTGTCCTCGGCCGAGACGCCGCCGGAGAAGTCGAGCGCCTGCTTGCCGGTCAGCACCATGGCCGAGTCGGGGGTCATCACGAGGATGCCCTTGGTGTGCATGAGCATCGTGGCCTCGGCGTTCCAGTACGGCTGGGCGCCGACGTTGATGCCCGCCACCACAATGTTGATCTCGCCGCCGTCCTGGGTGAACTCGACGATCCGCTTGAGCGCGGCGGCGACCCAGTCCATGTTCTCCGTGCCGGAGTCCATCGAGATCTTCGCGCCGGACGACAGCGTGTACCACTCCAGCGGCACCTGGAGGCGTGAAGCGAGGTCGAGACCGGCGATGACCCGGCGGCACTCCGGCTCGGCCAGCGAGCCCAGCGCCTTGGTCGGGTCGCCGAGCAGCACGACCCGGCTCATGCCCTCGGGGTGGGCCGCGGTGCTGGTGGTGATCACGCCGGCGACGATGGCCGAGCCGTTCTGCCCCTTCGGGCGCTCGACCGGCACCAGGTCGCCGGCGTCGTCGAGATCGTGCTCGACGAAGTCGCCCAGCATCTTCGTGATCTCGTACGGGTAGACCGTGTTCCGGCTGCTGGCGCGCAGCACCTTCTGCCGGTAGCCGTCGAGCGGCTCGACCGGCTCGTCCGACGGCGCGCCGATGGTGAGCGAGGCGCCCCCGGTCACGTCGAAGACGATCCGGACCGCGACCTTGATCAGCTTGCCGTCGGCGGTCGGCTGCCGGGCGATGAACAGGATCTCCTCGAGCCCGGCCCCGGCGACGGTCGGCGCCACGCGGCGGGCGATCGTCTCCATCTCCTCGCGGGTCAGCGAGACCGGCGGCCACACGTAGATGACGATCCGGTTGGTGTTGAACCGCTTGTCCGACGGCCGGCTCGACTGCTGCCGGCGGATCGAGTCGAGACAGGTCGCGATCGTGTCCTCGGTGGTGGGCAGCGCGACCAGGCGGCCGTCGTGCTCACGCAGCTCGGCCAGGTCGCGCACCTGGGCGAACGCGACCAGCCGGTCGTCGGCCGGATTTTCCCGGGCGACGCAGCGGAAGAGGTAGACCTCCTCGTCCGAGGACGGCACCCGGGTCAGGTCGAACTTGCGGAGCCGCTCGAGCTGCATACGCTGCGCGATGTGCGGGTGCAGGCCGCGGATCAGCCGTTCCTCGGTCATCCCGGTGGTCGAGCGGCGGAACGTGAAGTGGTGGTGCATTACGGCGCCGCCGCGCCCGGCGACGGCCACGGTGAGCCGCTGGATCTGCCGCGGCAGCGGGTGCCCGTTGATCGCCTCGTAGAGCGCGGCGGCCATGTCGTCGGAGTCGGCCGGCTGGCCCTCCCAGGACAGATAGACGTCGGCGTCCAGCGCGATCTCGCCGGTGGCCAGCGCGGCCAGGCCGTTGAGCGCCGTGCCGAGCTGCGCGAACTTCACCGCGGCGGTGACCAGGCGGGAGCCGGCCCGCTCGGCGACGACATAGGAGCAACCCCCCGATTCCACCGTACGGAGGTCGGAAAGGCCCTTGTTGCCGTAGTAGCGCCGGGTCAGCACCTCGAGCATGACCGAGTTGTCGAGGTTGTCGCGGACCAGGCGCTGGCCGAGCACGCGGACCAGCGGCTCGGTGCTGCGGACCATGCCGGCGATGCGCGGCTCGCGGTCGGGGGCGTCCGGCTTGGCGTCGAGGTACCGCAGGTGCTGCCGGACCTCGACGTAGACGCGGGCGCGGTTGCGCAGCAGCAGCGGCTGACCGAACCAGGCGAACACCACGCCGCGGGCCAGGTCGGCCAGCGCCGGGAAGCGGACCTGCGTCGCCGAGACCAGCCGTTCCAGGGCGAGACCGGCCGGCTCGCGCAGAGTGTCGTCCGGCGGGGGCTCGCCTATCCAGGCGCGCAGCAGCGCCGCGACCGTGGCGGCGTCCGCGGCCGACCGCTGCTGAGCCAGGAAGATGCGGAACACCGCGGCCTCGAGCTCGGGCGTGCGCTCCAGCTCGGTGACGCCGTAGTGCCCGAGCGCCTTGGCCAGCCGGGCCTGGAACCGCTCGGTGAGCCCGGCCCTTTCCACATCAAGGCTCTGCAGGTACGAGTGGAAGTACTCCCGCGGGCTGTGCACGTGGGTGTCGCTCGCGCCGTCCTCGCCGGCCGGGCGGTTGCGGCTCAGCTCGGCCAGATCGGCGAAGACCTCGATCAGCTGCACCTCACCGGCGAGCGGGCGCTGACCGGCCTCGGCGGCGGCGCGGCGGGCCGCGAGGTAGTCGTTGAGCACCCGGCGATCGTCGTGCGGGTCGGTGTCGAAGCCGAGCAGCAGGCTGCGCAGGTCTTCCTGGCCGCGGGCGGCCCGCTCGCGCGCGGGCACCTCGGCCGGCTCGGCCGGGAGGTCGATCTCGACGTGCTCGGCCGCCGCCACCGCCTCGGCCTCGGCGTCGCCGAGCGGTTCGAGCCGCAGCAGGGCCGCGCCGGCGTCGACCTTGGCGCCGACCGCCACCAGGCACTCCTTGATCCGGGCCTTGAACGGCGCGCGGATCACGGCCTCCATCTTCATGGCCTCGAGCACGAGCACGGGCGCGCCCGCCTCGACCTCGGCGCCGGCCTCGAGCGGGGTGGCCACGACCAGGGCCGGCATCGGCGAGCGCAGGACGCCGCCCTCGTCACGGGTGATCCGGTGGGCGACGCCGTCGACCTCGACCAGGTGGATGGCGCCGTGCGCGCCGGTGAGCAGGCGGTGCCGCTCGCCGTTGACGACGATCCACCCGGTGTGCTCGTCGAAGCGGTGGATCTCGACGTCGGCGGCGCGCCGGTTGTCGCCGGCCTCGATGCTGACCCGGAACCGGTGGGCGCCGACCCGGGCGACCCGAACCCGGTACCCGGCGCCGCGGAGCTTGAGGTCGAGCGGGCGGCCGCTCTCGTGGCGCACCTGGGGACGGCCGCCGAACGCCGTGGCCAGCAGCCGCTCCTCCTCGACGCGCTCGTCCTCCTCGTACGCCTCGATCGCGGCCGCGGCCAGCGCGACGCCGGAGTGCCGCTGCGAGACCAGCCGGCCCTCGGCGCGCACCCGGTCGATCCAGCCGGTGTCGGCCGACGCGTCGATGACCTCGGGCTGGGCGAGCAGGTCGAGCACGAAGCTCTTGTTGGTCGCGCCGCCCTCGATGATCACGGTGGTCTCGGCCATGGCCCGCCGGAGCCGGCCGAGCGCCTCGTCGCGGTCCGTCCCGTACGCGATGATCTTGGCAATCATCGAGTCGAAGTCGCCCGGGATCGAGTCGCCCTCGCCGACCCCGGTGTCGACCCGGATGCCCGGCCCCGCCGGGAAGACCAGCCGCGCGATGCGGCCCGGGGAGGGCGCGAAGTCGCGGTCGGGGTCCTCCGCGTTGAGCCGGGCCTCGATGGCGTGCCCGCGCTCGGCCGGCGGCTCGCCCTCGAGCCGACCGCCCGACGCCACGTGCAGCTGGGCCTTGACCAGGTCGAACCCGGTCGTCGACTCGGTGATCGGGTGCTCGACCTGCAGGCGTGTGTTCACCTCGAGGAACGCGAGCAGGTCGTCGCCCGGGTGATACAGGAACTCGACGGTGGCCGCGCCGCGGTAGCCCACCGCGACGGCGAGGCGCTCGGCCGACGCCTTCAGTTCCGCGGCCCGGGAAGGGCTGAGCACCGGCGACGCCGACTCCTCGATGACCTTCTGGTTGCGCCGCTGCACCGAGCAGTCGCGCACGCCCAGCGCCCACGCCGTGCCCTGGCCGTCGGCGATGACCTGCACCTCGACATGCCGGGCACCGGTGACCAGGCGCTCCAGGAAGACGATGCCGCTGCCGAAGGCCCGCGCGGCCTCCTGGCTGGTGCGCTCGTACGCGTCGCTCAGCTGGTCGGCGTCGCGGACCACGCGGATGCCGCGCCCGCCGCCGCCGGCGGTCGCCTTGAGCATCAGCGGATAGCCGATCCGGTCCGCCTCGGCGATCGCGGCCTCGAGCGTCTCGACCGGCCCGCGGCTCCACGGCGCGACCGGCACGCCGACCTCCTCGGCGATCAGCTTGGCGCCGATCTTGTCGCCGAGCTTGCGCATGGCGTCGGGGCCGGGGCCGATGAAGGTGACGCCGACCCGCTCGCACAGCTCGGCGAACGCCGGGTCTTCCGCCACGAAGCCCCAGCCGACCCAGGCGGCGTCGGCGCCGGTGTCGACCAGCGCCCGCTCGAGGGTCTTGAGGTCGAGATAGGGGCGCGAGGCGGCCGCGCCCAGGTCGTAGGCGATGTCGGCCTCGCGCACGAACATCGCGCCCCGGTCGACGTCGGTGTAGAGAGCGACGGTCTCGGTCCGGGCGCCGGTCTCGGCGCACAGGTCACGGACGGCGTGGATGAGCCGCATGGCGGACTCGCCGCGGTTGACGATCGCGATTCGCTTGAACACCAGACCCTGCCCTGCCTTACCTCAAGAGAACTCTGAGGGGAGGCTACAGGCCCGCACCGACAGTTCGCCGCAGGGCGCTAGTCGATCATGAGGAGTAGGTGAGATCCATCGTGTCGGTGCGCCCGGACCAGGCCAGCGTGAACCGCCAGCAGCCGGGTTTGGGCAGGTCGATGATCGAGGGCCCGGGGCCGCCGTCGACCTGCCGTTCGGCCGTTTCGCCGGTTCCGTCGAGTTTCGCCGTGATTTTCAGGTTGTCACCGGTGGTCACGGGCGTCTTCGACACCCAGAGGATCTTGTTGTTGTGATCCGTGGCCGGCGGGGCGGTCAGCGGATTGCCGAACAGCACCCCGACCATGTCCCCCGACTTGCTGAAGACGTGCGGGTTGCCGCTGCCGTCGCCGCTGAAACCGGTCCGGGCCCAGGTCGGCAGCGCGCTCGTGTCGATCTTGGTAGAACAAGGCAGCTCGGCGGCCTGCTCCTGCTCCTGCTTCGCCGTGCATCCACCAATTGCCAGTACGAGGATCAGCGCGGCCGACCCGCGGATGGCGTTCATCGGACGTGCCGTACGGCGATCAGACCATTGACGCGCGCCCGTCCGCGCACCGCGCCCGTACTCGCGTCGAGCCACAGCACCTCGTTCTCCCCGCCGCAGTAGATCCGTTGGCCGTCCCGGCTCAATCCCAGCCCGCGCACCTCCGCCGGTACCGGCCAGGTTGCCACTGCCGAGCCCGAGTGGTCGAGCTTCGTGACCGTGCGACCGGCGCCGGCCAGCAGCCTTGTCCCGCCCGGGGCGTAGGCGAGGCTCGCCGCCGCCTCCGCCTTGACCGGAACACTCACCACTCCCGCGACCGCGAGGGCCTCCGTCCCCGCGAACACGACCTTTCCGTGGTTCACGTCGAGCACGGCGAGCTCGCGTCCGTCGGGGCTCACGGCGATCGCGTGCCCGGCCGGCGGTCCCTGGCCGAACGGGTCGGGCAGGTCGAGGCAGTAGGCCCACCGCTGGGCCAGGTGCAGGACGTGCACGAACGCGTGCGCGTTGCCCGGCCGCCCGGAGAGCAGGTCCCGGGTGTGCCGATGCCCCGGCTGGTGGGTGTAGAGCGTGTAGAGGATCTCCCCGTCCGGGGACGGCACCGCCTGCCGCCCCTCCCCGCGCATCTCCTCCTCGGCGCCCGGCGGTACGGCCGTCTTGTCCCGCGTGAGCAGCGGCCCGACGGTCCCGGCCGCCAGGTCGAGCAGCCGCACGCGGTACGCGTCGGGTTTCGTCGCCGGCCGCCAGTCGAGCACGAAGAGCCCGCCGTTGTCGGTGGTGAAGGCGTCCGGCTCGATCACCCCCGGCAGGTCGAACTGGCGCTCCTTCCCGCCGACCGTCACCAGGAGTGGGGTGCTGGCCCGGCCCGCCGGAACGGTCGCCGGCGGCGTCTGGGCCAGCGCGCAGGCCACGCCCCTGGGAGAGATGACGCGAGGTATCCACCCGCCCCCGAGCGCACTGCCCCGGGTGGATATCCCCTCCGCCGGGTCGAACCCCACGAGGCCCTCCCCCGCCGTGACCGCGTAGACGAACTGGCCGTCGGCGCTGGCGGCGGCCCGCATCCCCGGCATGCCGGGCCGCGCCCCGCCGAGAACAACCAGTCCCTTGCGGCTGTCCACCAGCACCACGTCGGGCACACGTTGCTCGTCGGCGGCGCGTGGCCCGTCGCACGCACCGGCCAGGACCAGCGCCGTTCCGCCGGTCAGCCCCAGGAATGTTCGCCGCGTCGTCATGCCCAGTCGACACCGCGGGACGAGAAAAGGTTCCCGTTCGCAGGGCGGGAACCTTTTTGCGGCCGGCGGTGTCGATGATGTGTTCGACAGCGATGGGCGACGGAGGTGTCGAGGCTGGAGAGGGCCACCGAGCTGGACGACGCGACCGCGGTGGCGCGGGCGCGCGCCGGCGACCTGGACGCCTACGAGGTGCTGGTCGCGCAGTACACCGCGCCCGCGCACCGGGCCGCCGTCCTGCTCGGCGCCGGCGCCGAGGCCGACGACGTGGTGCAGGAGGCGCTGGTCAAGGCCTATCGGCAGCTGTCCAAGTATCGGGGCGAGTCCGGGTTCAAGGCCTGGCTGCTGGCGATCGTCGCGAACGAGACGCGCAACCTGCACCGGTCGCGCGGCCGCCGGGACGGCCTGGTTCTGCGGGCGGCCGCGAAGGAGGAGCCCACGCTGGCGCCCGACCCGGCGGAGTCGGCGATGGCGAACGAGCGGCGGCAGCACCTGGTCAACCAGTTGCGCCGGCTCGATCGGCGCGACCGTGAGGTGCTGGTGTGCCGCTACCTGCTCGACCTGTCGGAGGCGGAGACCGCGGTGACGCTGGGACTGCCCAAGGGCACGGTCAAGTCGCGCACGGCCCGCGCCCTCAAGAAGCTGCGCGAACACCTGGGCGGAGAGGAGGGAACCGATGCCTGAACCACACGACGACCTGATCGCCGACCTGCGCTCGCTCGGTGACCATCTCGACGTACCGCCGCCTCGTGACCAGCGGGCCCTGGTGCGTGAGCGCCTCTCCCAAGCCCGGCCCGCGCGGCGCTGGCGTCTGTGGTTGATCGGAGTTCTGGTCGCGGTGGCCGGTGCGACCGGCGCCATCGCGCCGGCACGAGCCGCGGTGGTCACGGCCGTGGGCAACTTGCTGCATGTCGCAGGAGTGGACGTACGCGTGGAGAAGGCGCCCACCCCGACCGGCTCGCCGAGCCCGTTGCCCTCCCGGCGTTCGGCGGCGCTCGAGGAGGCCCGCCGGGTCGCGCCGTTCCCGGTCAAGGTGCCCGCCAAGCTCGGCACCCCCGAGCAGGTCACGCTGGCCGACCAGAGCGCGGCCGGCGTCCCGCGGGTGATCGAGTTCGGCTATCGCGGCGGCACGGTGCTGTTCGACCAGTTCGACGGCACGGTGTCGCCGGTGTGGATGAAGCAGGCGCCGGACGCCGAGTGGGTCTACTTCGGCGCGGACGTGGCTCTGTGGCTGGCCGCCCCGCACTCGCTGACCTATGTGGACCGCGACGGCGTCGAGCGCACGGCCACCACCCGGCTGGCCGGGCCGACGCTGGTCTGGCAGTCCGGCGCGGTGACCTACCGCCTGGAGGGGCTGCCCACGAAGGAGGAGGCGGTCGAGGTGGCCCGGTCGGTGGCGTGAAGCGCTTTCTTATCTCGACCACCATCTAGTACCGGAACCGTCCCGTACTCATTGACACGCTTCGAAAACGGCAGGACCGTCGTGAGAGAGCGCTTCCCCGAGCGCAGGCTTCTCCCCCAAAGGAGCTCTCATGTCCATCCCCCGATGGCGGTCGGTGCTGATCGGCGCCGCCGCTCTCCTGCTCGTCTCGATCGTCCTGGTGGCGCCGAGCGCGCACGCCGCGCTGACCCTGCTCTCCCAGGGCCGGCCCACGACCGCCTCGTCCACCGAGAACGCCGGCACGCCGGCCACCTCGGCGACCGACGGCAACGACGGCACTCGCTGGGCGTCCGCCTTCGCCGATCCCCAATGGCTGCAGGTCGACCTCGGCTCGTCCCAGGCGATCAGCCAGGTCTCGCTGCACTGGGAGACCGCCCGCGCCGCCACCTTCAAGATCCAGGTGTCCACCGACGGCAACGCCTGGACCGACGCGACCCCGGTCACCAACGGCGTCGACGGCACGCAGACCCTTTCGCTGACCGCCACCGGCCGCTTCATACGGATGTATGGTCTGACCCGCGCCACCCAGTACGGCTACTCGCTCTGGGAGTTCCAGGTCTTCGGCGGCTCGGCGCCGACGTCGTGCGCGGCGGGCAACAGCGCCGTCGGCCACCCCACCACCGCGTCGTCGGCGGAGAACGCAGGCACCCCGGCCACCTCCGCGACCGACGGCAACGACGGCACCCGCTGGTCGTCGGCATTCGCCGACCCGCAGTGGCTGCAGGTCGACCTCGGCTCGTCGCAGCAGATCTGCGGCGCCGACCTGCGCTGGGAGACGGCGCGGGCGGCCACCTTCAAGATCCAGGTGTCCACCGACGGCAACGCCTGGACCGACGCCACCCCGGTCACCAACGGGATTGACGGCACGCAGACCGTCTCGCTGAGCGCGACCGGCCGATTCATACGAATGTACGGTCTGACCCGCGCAACCGCGTTTGGTTATTCGCTCTGGGAGTTCATTGTTCATACCGTTGGCGGGCCGACCTCGTCACCGCCGCCCACCGGCGGGACCGGCTGCCCGTGGGTCGGGTCGACCGCGCCGATAGCCGACCGGGTCGCGCAGGTGCTCGCCCGGATGACGATCGACCAGAAGGTGTCGATCCTGCACGGCAACAACAACGCCTCGCCGTACATCGGCAACGTCACCGGCATCCCCGCGCTCTGCATCCCCGGCCTCGGCCTGCAGGACGGCCCGGCCGGCGTCGGCGACGGCCTCGACGGGGTCACCCAGATGCCGTCCGGCACGGCCACGGCCGCGACCTTCGACACCGACTACGCGCTGCAGTACGGCACGGCGATCGGCGCCGAGTTCGCCGGCAAGGGCGCGAACGTGGCGCTCGGCCCGACCGTCAACATCGTCCGCGATCCGCGGTGGGGCCGGGCCTTCGAGACGTACGGGGAGGACCCGTACCTGTCCGGGCAGATGGCCGCGGCCGACGTCCGGGGCATCCAGAGCCAGGGCGTGATGGCCTCGGTCAAGCACGCCGCGGTCTACAACATCGAGCACCCGGCCGGCTCGGTCGTCGTCGACGAGCGGACGCTCCAGGAGATCTACCTGCCGGCGTTCCAGACCGCCATCCGCGACGGCGCCCCGGCCTCGGTGATGTGCGCGTACAGCGTGGTCAATTCGGTGCCCGCCTGCCAGAACCCGGCCCTGCTCAACACGGGTCTCTACCAGCAGGCCGGCTTCGGCGGCTTCGTCGAGTCCGACTGGAGCGGCACCCACTCCACGGTGGAGTCGGCGAACGCGGGCCTGACCATGGAGATGCCGAACGGCTACTTCTACGCCGACTTCCTCAAGCAGGCGGTGCAGGCCGGCACGGTCACCACCCAGACCCTCGACACCATGGTTTCCCGGGTGCTGACCCAGATGTTCGCGTTCGGCCTGTTCGACAGGGCGCCGAGCGGCTCGCTCGGCGCGACCGTGACCACGCCCGCGCACGTGCAGGTCGCCCTGCGCGGCGCTCAGGAAGGAACGGTCCTGCTCAAGAACACCGGCATCCTCCCGCTCGCGACCAGCGGCCTCTCCTCGATCGCGGTCATCGGCGTCGACGGCGGCGCCGGCACCCAGACCATCGGCGGCGGTTCGGCCACGGTCCGCAGTGGTGCGACGGTCTGGCCTTTGACCGGCATTCAAAACCGAGTCGCCGGTACGGGGGTGACGGTCGCCTACGACGAGGGCAGCAACCAGGCGTCCGCGGTGGCGCTCGCCCAGCGCAGCAGCGTCGCGATCGTGTTCGCCAGCGACAACTACGGCAACGAGGAGCACGACAGCGCCAACCTGACCCTCCCCAACAACCAGGACGCGCTGATCTCGGCCGTGGTCGCGGCCAATCCCCGTACGGTCGTGGTGCTCAACAACAACGCCGCGATCGCCATGCCGTGGTTGTCCCAGGTGCCCGCCGTCTTCGAGGGCTTCTACGACGGCCAGCAGTGGGGCACCGCCATCGCCGGCCTGCTCTTCGGCGACATCAACCCCTCCGGCAAGCTCCCGATGACCTTCCCGACGTCCCTCTCCGCCGTCCCTGCGTCCACCGCCGCGCAGTGGCCCGGCGTGAACGGCCAGGTCCAGTACAGCGAGGGCCTCCAGGTTGGCTACCGCTGGTACGACGCCCGCAACGTGACCCCGATGTTCCCCTTCGGCTTCGGCCTGTCCTACACCACTTTCGCCTTCAGCGACCTGCACGCATCCGCGATGACCAACGGCGTGGCCACGGTCACCGCCACCGTCCGCAACTCAGGCACCCGAGCCGGCACCGAGGTGGCCCAGCTCTACGTGACCAACCCCGCCTCCGACGGCGAGCCCCCACACCAGTTGAAGGGATTCCAGCGCATCACCTTGGCCGCCGGCGCCTCGGCAACCGCCACCTTCCAGCTACGCTCCCGCGACCTGGCCCACTGGGACACCGCCACCCACACCTGGAAGACAACCGCCGGCGCCTACACCATCCTGCTGGGCAACTCGAGCCGAAACCTCCCCGTGACCACAACCCTGACCGCCCCCGCCTCCCTGACCGTTTCCACCGCGTCCTCGCCGATCACGGCGTCATCCGGCCTCGTGAACCCGCACGGCATGAGCTCCCCGGTCGGCAAGGCCATATCGTGGCCGGCCAGCGCGGGCGCACCCGGCCAGTGGATGGCCACCGGCCTCCCGCCCGGCCTGACCATGTCCCCAGCGGGCGTGGTCACCGGCACCCCCACCGCCCGAGGCACCAGCACCGTGCGAGTGACCAAGGACGGCACCGACAGCATGACCTTCGTCTGGACCGTCAGCTGAGTTGACAGCGCCGGGCCGCCCGCAATCCCGACGGCGAGCGGCCCGGCCCACAACCGCCCGCAGTGTGACGCCGACTGCCGGTCTCGCCGCGCGGTGGGTCGCGCCCGGATGCCACGCCCGCAACGCGCACGGTCACCCTCACTGCCGCCCATCACGCCCCGCGGTGGGTCACGCCCGGTCGCCATGCCCGCAACGTGCGCGGTCACCCTGGCCGCCGCCTGTCACGCTCCAGCGGTCGTATCCGCAGCGAACAGAAGCTCCTCAGCGTTGGGCTCCGGCGGGTTCGCGATCGCGTTTGCCCGGGACGTGGGACGCCGCGTCCGGAAAGTAGGACCGTACGAACGCGGGGTGGCGCACCCAGCCGGATTGACCCGCGGGCCCGGACTGGGCGCGCGAATGTGGAAGGGGCACACAGGCGCGAAAGGGCACACGCGCGCGAAAAGGGCGCGGACCGGAGGGGCACGCAGACGCGCGGGCGTGGCACGAGCGCTCGGGGGCGTGGCACGAGCGCGGGCGTGGCACGAGCGCGAGGCGCGGGAGCGGCACGCGCCTGGGGTGGGTGGGTTAGCGGTCGCAGATCAGGAGGATGTTGCCGTCGGGGTCGGTGGCGGTGAACCAGAAGCAGCTGCGGTCGTCGCCCGTGATCGGGCCGGGGTCACGGTCGACCAGGCTTTTGCGGGCCGCCTCGATGTCGGTCACCAGCAAGCTGAACGGGGCCCAGGTCAGACCGGGCGGGGCGGCGATGCCGCTGGTGGGGCCCATCAGCGTCAGGCGGAACTCGCGGTCGGGGGAGTCGAGGACCGCGGCGTGCTCCTGGATGCTGGAGACGGCCAGGCCGAAGACCGCCGAATACCAGGCGGCGCTGTCTCGGGGGGAGACGACCGGCAGGAACACGCTACCGAGTTGTGCCATGCCGGTGACACTACGGGCCGGGTATGACAAGAACGGAGCCGCGGGCGATCACCCGCGGCCCCGTACGGGAAAAGTTAGAAATCGCCGTTGGTGTTGCATTTTGCGCGCTGGACCAGGCAGTTCTTCACGCGGAGGGACTGTTCGCGGTTGTCCCAGGCGAAGAAGGCGTCGCCGTGCATCGACGATGCCATGCCGGAGGCCAGGCGGAAGCCGGCCGCGGTGCCGGCGGTCGGATACGAGATCAGGAATGACAGGTTGGGGATGGCCACCGGGTAGTCACCGCGGCAGGTGCCGTCGTAGCTGTACGAGACGTGAGCCTTGTGCGTCGGGCTGTCCAGATGCTTGCCGTCCCAGCAGTCCTGGAAGACCAGGTGGAACATGAGGGTGGCGGTGGACGCGCAGATCGGCCAGTTGCCGTCGGTGCTGCGGCCGATCTCGCCGCCGGGGCCGGCGCAGTAGAAGGCGTTCACCGAGCCGGCGGGCGTCGGGGTCTGCAGCTTGGCGTCGCCGGCGATCATGCGGAAGCCCTGGGGGAAGGGCTTGGTCACCGACGAGTCCGTGAGCCGCGAACCGTAGTAGACGACGACGTCCTTGGGCTCGATCGCGCGGTCGTTCTGGTAGAGCGTGGGGATCCAGTAGGCCGACAGGTCCGGCGCCGGGCGGCAGCTGGTGCCGGCGTTGGCCAGCAGCGTGCCCGTCGTCGTGTACGCGTCGGTCAGCGAGTTGCCGAGGAAGCTGTGCATGTGCGACGCGCCGGGCATGCCGGGGAAGACGATCGGGTCGTCGGGGTGGGAGTGGCTGTACGCGCAGGTGGCGTTGAACTCCGGCACCCGCACCGAGTTGGCCGGCACCGTCCGGGGCACGAGCGCGTTGAACTCGGCCAGCTGGGCGTTCCACGCGGCCTGGTTGATCGGCACCCAGCCGGGGCCGGAGTCGGCGGGCGCGCCGTCGCCGAACGAGAACCAGTTGATGTTGACGAAGTCGCCGCCGGTGGAGTTACGCAGCAGCGCGAAGACGGTCTGCGCGCCCGTCGGGTGCGACGCGACGGTCGTGGTGAGCGTCGACCAGACCTGCCAGCCGCCGGTGGCCGCGATGGTGAACTGGGTGAGCAACGGGCCGGTCGCCGACCCGGTACGCAGCTCGATCCGGCCGGTGCCGACCGCGGAGGCGACCCGGGCCTGGACCGTCAGCGTCCCGGCGGCGCCGAGGTCGACGTTGTCGTACCGCATCCAGTCGCCCTCGGCGAGGTAGGCGGCGTTCTGGCCGCCGCCGCTGTCGGCGGTGGCCTCGAGCTGCACGCCGGACTGCGCGGCGTACGACTCGGCCTGGACGGTGACGGTGGCGGCCCGGGCGGCGCCCGGGGTCATGATCACCAGCGCGGCGGCAAGAACGGAAGCCACCAGCGCCGAGAACCGTGGGGATTGATGCATGGCGATCCCTTCGGGGGAGGGAAACGGGGTGCGATGGAGTATCGACGCCGGGGAAGCGCTTCCTCAACCGCCAGCTATTTAGATAATCATCATGTGCGGAAACAAGCGCGAACCCTGAGGAAGCGCTTCCCGAAACTCAGCCGCCGAAGGCCCAGCGCGCGACCAGCGTCTCGTGCGCCTCGAGCCGCCGCTGGGTGCGCCCCGGATCGGTGCCGGCGATCGCGTCGAGCAGGCTGACGGCGAGCACCACCCCGGCCGCGTGCGAGTCGAAGACCAGCCCGGTGCCGACCGGCGCGACCAGCAGCACGTCCGCGTCCCGGGCGAACGGCGCCAGGCCGGTGTCGGTGACGACGACCGTGGCCAGGCCCAGCCGCCGCGCGAGCCGGATGGCGTCCACCGTCGCCGCCGGGTACCGCGGCATGGCGAAGGCCAGCAGCGCCCTCGCGCCCTGCTGATGGATCTCCAGCACGGTGTCGTCGACCGTGCCCGCGTCGGTGCACACCACGACCCCGGGCAGCAGGCGCCGGGCGAAGTAGCCGAAGTAGTCGGCGAGAGCGGCCGAGGCGCGCAGCCCGATCACGCCGAGCGGGGCCGTGCCGGCCAGCAGCCGCACGGCCTCCCGCATCGGATCGCCGCCGAGCACCCGTCGCAGGCTCTCCAGGTTGGCAATCTCCAGCTCCACGGCGGGGATGCCGGGCACCGCCGGCGAAGGCGCGGCCCCGACCACGACGTCGCGCAGCGCGGCCCGGAACTCGGGGAAGCCCGCGAAGCCGAGCGCGGTGGCGAGCCGGGTCACGGTCGGCTGGCTCACCCCGGTCCGCTCGGCGATCTCGATGGTCGACAGGAAGGCGACGTCGGGGAACATGCCGAGCATCCGCCGCACGATCTGGCGCTGGGCCGGCGACAGCCGATGCCGTTGCGCCAGCGAGAGCAGCCAGTCCTCGGCGTGACCCGTGTCCATCGCGGCCCCCCGAACTGAATAGCTTGAAACGCTCAGGTTATAGGGTGCATTGCATGATTCAGCTCCGGTTCCTCTCCGGGCCGGACGTCGACGGGCTCGGCATCACCCACGGCGAGGTCATCGCGGCCGTCGAGGCGGTCGTCGACGCGCACGGCCGGGGCCGCACGGTCTTCGAGCCGCGCACCCATCTGGTGCCCGACAACGGCGGAGCCGGTCATTTCAACGTCCTCCGCGGCCACGTCGGAACCCTGGGCGAGCACGGCGTGAGCGGGGTCAAGGTGGTCGGCGACTTCGTGCCCAACTACCAGCGCGGCCTGCCGAGCGAGCTGGCGCTGATGACGCTCTACGACCCCACGACCGGCGTCCCGCTGGTGATCATGGACGCCACGCTGATCACCGAGGTACGCACCGGCGCGATGACCGCGGTCGGCGCAAAATACCTGGCCCGGCCCGATTCGCGGATCCTCGGCCACGTCGGCGCGCGGGGCACCGCCTTCGCCAACGTGACCATGCTCGACAGCCTCTTCCCGCTCGAGGAGATCCGGGTGACCAGCCGCCGCCCCGAGTCGCGCGAGGCGTTCGCGGCACGGCTGCGCGAGGTCACCTCCACGCCGGTCCGGGCGGTAGCGACCGCCGACGAGGCGTTCGACGACGCGGACATCCTGGTCGAGGCTTCGCGATTGGAAGAACCAACACCCCTTTTGCGTACGTCGAAAGTCAAGCGCGGCGCGTTCGTGGTGCCGTACGGAACCGTCAGCGCGGTCGAACTGGACCTGCTCGACGTCATGGACAAGGTGGTCGTCGACGACTGGCGCGAGTCCCGGTCCGGCCGGTTCGGGGCCCTCCGCCCGCACGTCGACTCCGGCCGGCTGAGCCAGAAGACGCTGTACGCGGAGATCGGCGAGATCGTCAGCGGGCGCAAGCCGGGCCGGGAGAGCCCGGACGAGCGCATCCTCTTCTGGCACCGCGGCCTGTCGATCCTCGACGTCGCGCTGGCCCACCTCATCCTGACCCGGGCGGAGGCCGCGGACACCGGCACGATGCTGCGCTACCGATGAACGAGATCCACCGCCCCGAGGACCTGGACCGGGCGACGATCGAACGGCTGGCCCGCGCCGAGTCCCGCGTCGTCCTCGCCCCCGGCCTGCTCGCCGCGCTGGCCGAGAGCCGCCGCGCCACCCTGGACGACCTCGACGGCGACCGCCCGGTCTACGGCGTGAACACCGGCATGGGCGCGATGGCCGGCGTACGCCTGGACGCCGAGGCCCGCGCCCGCCAGCAGAACACGCTGATGGCCGGCCGCGCGGCCGGCTCGGCGCCGTGGCTGCGCCGCATCGAGGCCCGCGCTGTGCTCGCCGCCCGGCTGCGCACCCTGCTGCACCCGGCCGCCGGCGTCTCCCCCGGCCTGTGCGAGTTCCTGGTCGCCCTGCTCGACGCCGACGTCGTCCCGGCGATCCCGCGGCGCGGCGGCGCGGCCGGCGAGATCATCCCGCTCGCCCACGCCGGAGCGGTCCTGATCGGAACCGGGCAGGTGCTGAGCCCGGGCGGGAATGGCGAGGCCGCGGCCGGGCAGAACGCCGCCCTCGCGCTGGCCGCCGCCGGACTGGCCCCGCGCCCGTTCGAGGCGAAGGAGGGCGTCGCCTTCCTGGAGGGCGTGCCCGGCCTGACCGGCCTGGCCATCCTCGCCGCGAGCGACGTCCGCACCCTGCTCGCCCAGGTCCTGGAGGGGGTGGCCGCCGAGCACGCCGTCATCGGCGCCAGCACCGACCCGCTGCATCCGGCCCTGGCCGACAGCGACGAACTGCGCGACGTCCTCGACGCACTACGCGAGCGCTACCGGAGCAGCGGCCGGACCGGCGCTCTGCAGGCCCCGGTGTCCTTCCGGGTCACCGCCCCCGCGCTCGCGGTGGCGCTGCGCGCGGCCGCCGGGCTCGAGGCGGCGGCCGACCGGGCGCTGACCGCGGTGACCGACTCCCCCGCCCATCTCGACGGCCGGTTCGTCGGCACGTTCGGGTTCGCCGGCACCGACCTGGCCGCCACGGCCGCCGCCCTGACCACCGCGCTCGTGCACCTGGCCGAGCTGGGCACGGCCCGCCTGCACCGGCTCCTCGACGACGCCCGCACCGGCCTGCCCCGGCAGCTCTCCGACTCCCCCGGTCTGCACGCCGGGATGGTGACCGTCCACAAGCGCGCGGTCGGCGTCGCACACCGGCTGCGCCGCTTCACCGGACCGGCCCTGATCGGGCCGATGGAGACCTCGCTCGGCCAGGAGGACGTGCAGAGCTTCGGCTTCGAGGCCGCCGAGTGCCTCGGCGAGGCGGTGACCGGGCTGCGCGACGTGCTGGCCTGCGAGCTGCTGGCCGTGCACCAGGCCCGGCTGCTCGGCGCCGACGTGCCCGCCGGGTCGTGGGCGGAAATCCTGCCCGTGAGCACGGCCGATCGGCCGTACGGACATGATCTCGACGAATTAATCGGGTGGCTCGGCGGTTGAGCCCCGCACGACCAGCTCGGGCCGGAAGACCGGCGGCGGATCGGCCGGACCCTCCAGCTGGGAGACGGCCGCCTCGACGATCGCGTCCTCGTCCCAGGCCATCGTGGTCAGGCCCGGGTCGACCAGGGCGGCGAGCTGGTGGTCGTCGTAACCGACCACCGACAGGTCGTCGGGCAGCCGCAGGCCGGCATCGCGCGCGGCCCGGTAGGCGGCGAAGGCCAGCGAGTCGCTCAGGCAGAACACCCCGGTCGGCCGGGACGGCCCCGCGAGCAGGGCGGCCGCCACCTCGACCGCGTCGGCCGTGGCGGCCGGGGCGGAGACCTCGATCAGCGACACCCCGAGGCGCTCGGCGACCGAGGCCGCGAGCACCTGCGCCGGGCGGCCCGGGGTCGACGGCAGGGCCGGCGCGAGCAGCCCGATCCGGCGGTGCCCGAGCCCGGCGAGATGGGCGAGAGCCGCGTCGACGCCGTACTTGTTGTCGAAAAGCACGCTGCCGGAGCCGGGCCGGGTGGTCAGCGCGTCGCCGATCGCGACGACCGCGACCTCGGGGCCGAGCAGCCGCCAGTAGGTGGCGGTCGGGTCGACCGGCGAGACCAGGGCGCCGTCGACGCGCTGTGCCACGAACTGCTCGACGATCAGCCGTTCCTGCTCGGGGTCGGCGTCCGCGTCGGCGATGGTCGCGTACCGCCCGCGGGACCGCAGCGCCCGGGTGACCAGCACGGAGAGATCCTGCTGCCAGAGGTCGCGCAGGGAGCCGCTCACCCCGACCGATCCGGTACGCCCGCTGGCCAGCGCCCGGGCGATCGGGTCCACCGTGTATCCCAGCTCGTCGGCCTTCTCGCGGACCCGATGAATGGTCTCGGGGGAGCCGCGGACCCCGCGCAACGCGTACGACGTCGCGGCGAGCGAGAGCCCGACGGCGTCCGCAAGGTCCTGCAACGTGCGTCGCTGCCCCGCCACGTGCCGAGACTAACAGGTGGGAACATCTTGCGCGGCGGGGTACGGAAGCGCTTCACTCCATGCATCGAGTGAAGCGCTTCCCTAGTCAGGAGCAGCCATGGCGATCGACTGCCACCAGCACCTCTGGCCGCCGCTCCTGCTCGACGCGCTCCGCCGCCGCCGGCATTTCCCGTACCTTCGCGGCTGGACCCTGCACCTCGCCGGCGAGCCGCCCTACGAGGTCGCCCCGGCCGCACACGACCTCGAAAAACGTCGCCGGCGTGAGCTCACCGAGGGCCGCGAGCGGGTGCTGCTCTCGCTGTCCAGCCCGCTCGGCATCGAGCACCTCGCCGGGCCCGAGGGAGCCGAGCTGATCGACGTCTGGCACGAGAGCGCGCTCGAGCTGGGCGACCCGTTCGGCATCTGGGCCGCGGCGTCGGTCACCGACCTCGACCCCGACGGCCTGGCCAAGGTGCTGCGGGCCGAGCGCGTCGCCGGCCTGCAGCTGCCCGCGACCGCGCTGGCCGACCCGGCGGCCGTCGCCCGCATGGGACCGCTGCTCGACGAGGCCGAGCGGGCCGGCAAGCCCGTGCTCGTGCATCCCGGCCCCGCGCCCGCCGGCGACCCCGGCCTTCCGTCCTGGTGGCCGGCCATCGGCCCGTACGTCACGCAATTGCACCACTCCTGGCTGGCCTGGCATGTCGAGGGCCGGCGACGGCACCCGCGGCTGCGGATCGCCTTCGTGGCGCTGGCCGGACTCGCGCCGCTGCACCACGAGCGCCTCGCGGCCCGCGGCGGCGCGCTCGGCCCGGTCGACCCACGGGTCTTCTACGAGACCTCCTCCTACGGCACGCGGGCCGTCGACGCGATGGTCCGGGTCGTCGGCGTCGACCCGATCGTGCACGGCTCCGACCGGCCGTACGCGGAACCCGTCGACCCCGGCCTCGGCGCGGCCTTCACCCACGCCATGTTCACCGCCAACCCACGTGTCCTGATCGGAGAGCCGCGATGACGATGGTCGACGCCCTGCCCGCGCTGCCCGGCCGGGTCATGACCCCGCAAGAACTGCGGGCCTGGGTGGGCGAGGTCGCCGCCCGCCGCGACGTCTGGGAGCCGCTGGTGCGGCACGACACCGGCAAGCGGCACTACGCCCAGCTCTACCGGGACGGCGACGTCGACGTCTGGGTCCTCTGCTGGAACGTCGTGGACGACACCGGCTGGCACGACCACGACATCTCCTCGGGCGCGGTGGCGGTGACCCGCGGCGCGGTCTCCGAGGCCACGCCGCGGATGGGCGGGGAGCCGGTGACCCGGGTGGTCGGGCCGGGCCGGGTCTTCGCGTTCGGGCCCGACCACATCCACCGCATGGCCGGCGCCGTCGACGGCTCGGTTTCGATCCACGCCTACTCGCCGCCGCTCTGGCGCATGGGGCAGTACTCGATCACCACGGCCGGTGTCCTGCGCCGCCGCGCGGTCAGCTACGCCGACGAACTACGGCCGCTAGAGGTCCCCTAGCGCCGGGAGCAGTGCGGCGGCCCGGGCGAGGTCGTCGCCGAGGGGCCGGTCGCCCATCGAGGGGTCGATGACCTTGGCGGCCAGGTCGAACGCTTCGCGGGCCGTGCCGTCGATCAAGCGGCCGGGGGCCAGGCGGAGGGCGCGGACGGCCGCGACCAGCTCAGCGGCGAGCAGCGTCGGCGCCAGCCGCGTCATCGCCCGCAGCGAGCGGGCGCCCTGGGTGGCGAAGCTCGCGTGCTCCTCGAGGCCGAGCGAGATGGTCAACGTTCCCGCCGCCGTGGGCTGCATGCCGACGCGGATCTCGGTGAGCAGGTCCTGCACCACGTACTCGCTGATCATCAGGCCGGAGCTGCCGGCCGGCCCGTCGGCCAGGAACGCGCGCAGACCGGTCAGATCGGGGCGCATCAGCAGGCCGAGCCGGGCCGCCGACAGCGACAGCACCGGGAGGAACGAGCCGCGGACGGCGTCCAGATGGGAGGCCAGCGTCGCGGTGTGGAACTGGCCGTGATGGCGTACGCCGTCGTCGGTGACCAGGGGATTCTCCACCGCCGCGTTCAGCTCGCCGATGACCACCTCGTGCAGCGACCGGGCGGCGTCCAGGGCGGGCGCGGTCACCTGCGGCAGTACCCGCAGCCCGAACGGGTCCTGGATGCGCGCCGGCGTCCCGCAACCGTCCACGAGCGCCCGCAGCGAGGCCGCCACGTCCGCCTGGCCGGGATGCGCCCGGGCCGCGTGCACCACCTCGTCGTACGCCGATGGATTGCCCCGCAGCGCGAGAAAGGTCAGCGCGCCGACCACGACGGACGCCCGCAGCTGGCTGCGCATCCGGTCGAGGGCGAGCGCCGCCGTCGCCACGGTCAGCGCGCTCGACGAGATCATCGGCAGCGCGTCGGTGGCGCCGATCACGGCCACCGGCGCGTGACCGGACCGCCAGGGACGCTCCCCGGCCAGCGTCAGGCCCAATTCGGCCAGCGCGGCCAGGTCCGCCGTCCCGATCGCGCCCCACGAGTGCAGGGTCGGCACCGCGCCGTCGGCCAGGGCCGCCAGCAGGGCGTCGGCGACCGGCCGGGAGATCCCCGACCCGCCGGCCAGGATCTGGTTGAGCCGGGTCGTCATCGCCGCCCGCGCGGTCAGGTCGTCCTCGACCGGGCCGACGCCGGCGCAATGGCTGCGCAACAGCCGCAGCCCGTGCCCGCCGTCGTCCGAGGTCTGCTCGTTCCGGTTCGCGCCCACCCCGGTGTTGGCCCCGTAGACCCCGCCCCGCGCCCGGGCCGCGAGCAGCACCGCGTGCCGCTCCTCGACCAGCGCCAGCGCCGCCGGGTCGGCCGTGACGCCGGCCCGGCCGGAGGCGACGGCGATCAGGCCGTCGATCGTGAGCGAGTGCCCGTCAAGCCGGACGTTTGCGCGCATATCGACACCACTCAGTTTCAGGAACGTAAAGGCTCGGCCCGGCTGTTGACATCTTATTCACTACCCATGAAGTATGAATAGCCTCATTCACAACCGGGAGCGGCATGATCACATTCGACGATGTCGTGAAGGTGTACCCGGGCGGCGGCACCGCCGTGGACCACCTCTCGCTCGAGCTTCCCACCGGCCGGACCACGGTGCTGGTGGGACCGTCCGGCTGCGGCAAGACCACGTCGCTCCGCATGATCAACCGGATGATCAGCCCGACCTCGGGGCGGGTGCTCATCGACGGGCAGGACGTCGCCGGCGAGGACGAGGCCCTGCTGCGCCGCCGCATCGGGTACGTCATCCAGCACGCCGGGCTCTTCCCGCACCGCACCGTGCTCGACAACGTCGCCACCGTGCCGATGCTGCTGGGCCGGACCCGGCGGCAGGCCCGCACCGACGCGCTGGGACTGCTGGAGCGCGTCGGCCTGTCCGCCGACTTCGCGAAGCGGTACCCGGCCCAGCTCTCCGGCGGCCAGCAGCAGCGCGTCGGCGTGGCCCGGGCGCTCGCGGCCGACCCGCCGATCATGGTGATGGACGAGCCGTTCAGCGCCGTCGACCCGATCGTGCGCGAGGGCCTGCACCGCGAGTTCCTGCGCCTGCAGCAGGACCTCGGCAAGACCATCGCCATGGTCACCCACGACATCGACGAGGCGATCAAGCTCGGCGACGTGGTCGCGATCTTCCGGCAGGGCGGCGTGCTGGCCCAGGTCGGCACCCCGCGCGAGCTGCTCGAGCAGCCGGCCGACGAGTTCGTGGCCGAGTTCGTGGGCCGCGACCGCGGGCTGCGCAGCCTCTCCTTCGACACCGCGGCCGGCCTGCCGGTGCGCCCGGTGAGCGAGGCCCCCGATCTTCTTCTCGACGACGCCGGGCGGCCGGCCGGATGGCGCACCGGCGGCGGAGCCGCGGGCACGTTCACCAGTGCGGACTCGCTGCGGCTGGTCACCGACCTGACCATCACCTCGCCGGCCGGGATGGCGGTGCGGGTCGGCCCGGACGGCAAGGCCGAGGGCGTCGTGTCCCACCACGACATCGCCGATCACCTGGTCCGGCGCCGGGAGACGAAGTGATCACCTATCTGTCGAACAACGGGGACGCCGTGCTGGCCGCCCTCCGGCAGCACATCGCGCTCGCGCTCATCCCCGTACTCATCGGATTCGTCCTGGCCCTGCCGATCGGCTACCTCGGCGTCCGCTTCCCCTGGCTGTACCACCCGCTGGTCAACACGTGCGGCATGCTCTACTCGATCCCGTCGCTGGCGCTGTTCGTCTTCCTGCCGGTCCTCCTCGGCACCAAGATCCTGTCGCCGCTGAACATCGTGGTCGCGCTCACCATCTACACGGTCGCGCTCCTCGCGCGTACGGTCGCCGATGGTCTTAAATCTGTTGATCCTCTGGTTGTCCAGTCGGCGACCGCGATGGGTTACCGCCGGTTGCGCCGGCTGACCGACGTGGAGCTCCCGGTCGCGCTGCCGGTGATCCTGGCCGGCCTGCGGGTGGCCACCGTCGCGAACATCAGCCTGGTCAGCGTCGGCGCCCTGATCGGCGTCGGCGGTCTCGGCCAGCTGTTCACCCGCGGCTTCCAGCTGTTCTACGTGGAGCCGATCCTGGTCGGCATCATCCTGTCGGTGCTGCTCGCGGCCGCCGCCGACCTGGTCATCGTGCTGCTCGGCCGGCTGGTCACGCCGTGGACCCGGTTCCAGGGGGCCGCCTCGTGAACCTCTCCTACCTGCTCGACCCGGCGCACTGGGACCTCGCCGACGGCAGCATCCCCCGGCTGATCCTCTCCCACCTCTGGTACGTGCTGCTGGCGCTGCTGATCGGCACGGCCATCGCGCTGCCGGTCGGCCTCTGGATCGGGCACACCGGCCGCGGCTCGTTCCTGGCCATCAACGCGGGCAACGCCGGCCGGTCGCTGCCCACGCTGGGCCTGCTCATGCTCATGGTGACGCTGCTCGGCCTCGGGCTCGCCCCGGTGCTGATCGCGCTGACCGTGCTGGTCATCCCGCCGGTGCTGACCTCCGCGTACGCCGGGATCCGCACCCTCGACCACCGCGTGGTCGATGCGGCCAAGGGTGTCGGCATGCGCCCCTGGCAGGTGCTCACCAAGGTGGAGCTGCCGATGGCCCTGCCCGTGCTGATGAGCGGTTTCCGCAGCGCCACCCTGCAGGTGGTGGCGACCGCGACGGTCGCCGCGGCGGTCGGCCTGAACGGCCTGGGCCGCCTGCTGATCGACGGCCTGGCCGTCAACGACTACTCCCGTGTGCTGGCCGGCGCCATCGTCGTCGCGGTGCTGGCGGTCGTGCTCGACCTGGTGTTCGCCCTAGCCCAGCGCTGGGTCGTCTCCCCAGGACTGACAGAAAGGTCCTCGAAATGATGCGTGCCCGTATTTTCGTCGCCGCGGCGGCAACCTTCGCCCTCGCCGCCTGCGGCGCCAACAACGACCCGCTCAGCAACGACACCGACAAGGGCGGCGCCAGCAACGCGCCGTCGACGATCACGGTCGGCTCGGCCAACTTCGCCGAGAGCGAGCTGCTCGCCGAGATCTACTCCCAGGCCCTGGAGGCCAAGGGGGTGCAGGTCAAGCGGCAGTTCAACATCGGCGCCCGCGAGCTGTACCTCAAGGCGCTGCAGGACGGCTCGATCGACCTGCTGCCCGAGTACAACGGCGCGCTGCTGTCCGCGCTGGCCACCGGCGGCGCGCCGCAGGGCGTCAGCAGCCCCGACGACGTGCTCGCCGCGCTCAAGAAGGTGCTGCCGTCCGGCACCGAGGTGCTCGACCAGTCGGCGGCCGAGGACAAGGACACGCTGACCGTCACCCAGGAGACGGCCACCAAGTACACCCTCAAGACCATCGACGACCTCAAGCCGGTCGCCGGCAAGCTGTCGATCGGCGCCGGCCCCGAGTGGCAGGAGCGCTACCAGGGACTCAAGGGCCTCGACCAGCTGTACGGGGTGAAGTTCAAGACCTTCAAGCCGCTCGACGCCGGTGGCCCGCTGACGCTCAGCGCGCTGCTCAAGGGCCAGATCGACGTCGGCAACATCTTCTCCACCGACTCGGCGATCAAGAAGAACAACCTGGTCGTCCTGGACGACCCGAAGAACCTGTACCTCGCCGAGAACGTCCTCCCGCTGATCCGCAGCGAGGCGAACAACCCCACGGTGAGCGGCGCGCTCAACGCGGTCTCGGCCAAGCTCACCACCGACAACCTCACCACGTACCTGGCCAAGGTGCAGCTCGACAAGCAGGACACGGCGGTGGTCGCCAAGGCGTTCCTCGCCGACAACGGCCTGGCCTGATCTCCCGTGCCGCCCGGGTCGTCAGGCCCGGGCGGCGCCCTCCAGCTCGGCCGAGATCACCTGCATAACGCCGCCGACCTCGTGCGCCTGCTCATAGAGGTCGTTCGGCAGCGTCTCGAGCGGCCCGAGGTGGGCCCGGTCCTCGACGTCGGCGCAGAGCGCGGCGAAGCGGCTGGCGCCGAGAGTCGCCGACGAGCCCTTCAGGCCGTGCGCGAGCCGGGCCAGGTTCCGGGCGTCGCCGTCGGCGGCGGCCCGCTCCATCCTGCGCAGCACGTACGGCAGCCGGTCGGCGTAGTTGTGCAGGATCTCGGCGAGCTTGTGGTTGTCGCCGCCGGTGGCCGCGGCCATGTCGTCGACCCAGGCCCGGATGCTCTCGGCCTCGGTGGCGTAGGAGAGCGACTCGTTCACATCGACCCGGGCCGCCGCCCCGGCCAGGACCGCGTCGAGCTCGGCCTCGCGGATCGGCTTGGCCAGGAACCCGTCCATCCCCGCGCGCCTCGACGCGGTCCGGTCGTCGACCAGCGCGTTCGCGGTCAGCGCCACGATCCGCGGCGAGCCGTGCGCCGGCGGATGGGCCCGGATCTTCTCGGTCGCGGCCAGGCCGTCCAGCACCGGCATCTGCACATCCATCAAGACAAGATCGAATTTCGTACGGTGGACCGCCGCCACCGCCTCGGCGCCGTCGGTCACCAGCTCGACGCGATGGCCGCGGCGCTCGAGGAGCAGCTGCGCCACCCGCTGGTTGACCGGGTTGTCCTCGGCCACCAGGACGTGCAGCGACCTCCCGACGGGCGCTCCTGTCACAGCCGGAGCCACCACGGGAGCGTTTGTGGAGGCCAGGCGGACCGTGACCGTGAACGTCGACCCCTGCCCCGGCGTGCTGTCCACGGCGATCCCGCCGCCCATCGCCTCGGCCAGCCGCTGGCTGATCACCAGCCCCAGCCCGCTGCCGCCGTAACTGCGCGCCACCGACGCGTCCACCTGGCTGAACGGCAGGAACAGCCGGTCGAGCCGGTCGTGCGGGATCCCGATCCCGGTGTCCCGCACGGCGAGGCGGATCTCGCCGGCGCCCGGGGACGACGCCGTCACGGTGACCGCGCCGTGCTCGGTGAACTTGACCGCGTTGCCGATCAGGTTGACCAGGATCTGCCGGATCCGGCTCTCGTCGCCGAGCACCGTCGGCGGGCAGTCGTCGGCGAGGTGACCGGACAGGTACAGCCCCTTGGCGTCCGCGGTGAGGGCCACCAGGTTGATCGCCTGCTGCACGCACGGGCCGAGCGCGAACGGCCGCGACTCCAGCGTCAGCTCCCCCGCCTCGATCTTGGAGAAGTCCAGGATGTCGTTGATGATCACGAGCAGGGACTCGCCGCTGGCGTGCACCGTGTCGACCAGTTCCCGCTGGCGCGTGTCGAGGTCGGTGTGCAGCAGCAACCCGGTCATCCCGATCACCGCGTTCATCGGCGTACGGATCTCGTGGCTCATCGTGGCCAGGAAGGCCGACTTCGCGGCCGCGGCCGCCACCGCCTCGTCCCGGGCGGCGACCATCGCGGTCATCGACGCGTTCACCGCGCGGCCCATCTGGGCCAGCTCCTGCGGCCCGCTCACCTCGGCCCGCCGGCTCAGGTCACCGGCGGCGACCCGCTGCGCCGCCGCCGTGACCCGCCGGACCGGCGCCGTGATCCGCCGCGTGATCCACCGTCCGCACAGCGCCACCAGCGCCGCGGTGCTCAGCGAGACCCACAAGATCAATCTGCGCGTACGCCGGGCACTGGTGTCGCTGACCCGCAGCTGCTCGGCGAGCTGCGACTCCTCGTGCAGGTGCATCTGGCTGACCAGCGCCTGCACATCGGCCAGATCCGCGTCGACCTGGGCGGATCTGCCCTGGTCGGCGGCCGCCCGGAAGGCCGCGAGCCGGCTGTCGATCAGCGGCTGCAACTGGTCGAGGATCTGCTGGTGCACCGAGTCCCGGGCGCTGTCGGTGCGTACCTGCCCGAGCCGGTCGGCCACCACGCCCGAGGCGGTCCGCAGCGCCTCGGCCCCCATCGGGGTCGGCACGTCGTGATAGCCGCGGGCCACCCGGTCCAGCCCGTTCACCGCGTCGCCGAGCCGCCCGATCTCGCCCAGCAGCAGGTGCGAATGCTGCAGCGGCGCCTGGCTGCGCATGAGCGCCCCGATCCGCACGTACGCGCTCGCGCCCACCACGGCCAGGGCCAGCAGGGCGAGCAGGAACCCGAACGTCAGCATCCGCCCGACGGTCCACCAGGCGAACCGCTCACCCTGATCCCCCACACCAGCTACTGTAAGTAACGGCGGAGGGGGATGCGGTGACTTCTGTCCTGGTGGTCGACGACGATCCGACGATGCTGGAGATCGTGAAGACCGTGCTCAGCTCGGGCGGTCTCGAGGTCTCCACCAGCAGCACCGGCCGCGAGGGGCTGCGGGCCGCGCACGAGCGGCCGCCCGACTG
Organism: Paractinoplanes globisporus DSM 43857; assembly: GCF_000379645.1. Taxonomy (GTDB): domain Bacteria; phylum Actinomycetota; class Actinomycetes; order Mycobacteriales; family Micromonosporaceae; genus Actinoplanes; species Actinoplanes globisporus. The sequence continues at coordinate 93,981 of NZ_KB903296.1, read as the reverse complement.
CGCCGTCCTCGACGTCACGATGCCGGACATGACCGGCCTCGAGGTGTGCCGTGCGCTGCGTGACGACGCCGAGACCGCCGACATCCCGATCATCCTGCTCACCGGCCGGGGCCAGTGGCTCGACGTGGCGTCCGGCTTCGACGCCGGCGCCGACGACTACCTGGTGAAGCCGTTCACCGCCCAGGACCTGCTCACCCGGGTCGACGCGCTGACCGGGGCAGGCTGACCACCAGGTACGGCGTGCCGTCCGCGCTCTGGACGCCGACCGTGCCGCCGTGCCGGCCGATCACCGCCCGGGCCAGCATCAGCGCCGTCGCGTTCCCGCCCGACTCGGAGAAGGTGAACAGCCGGTCGCTGGCCTGTCGCGACGGGAGCCGCAACGCGATCCGCCACCGCTCACCGCGCGGCTCGGCGATCATCGTGTCGTCGCCGCCGAGCGCCCGCACCGCCGCGACCAGCCGCCGGAACACCTCGGCCAGGCGCTCCCGGTCCCCCACGACGCCCGACGGCCCGGCCGCGACCGCGAAGCCGCACGACGAGAGCAGCTCGGCCAGGTCGAACTCCTTCTGCTCGAGCGGCACCGACCCGTTCTCGATCCCGCTGATCGTGGCGATCTCGGCCGTGACCGCGTGGATCCGCCGCACGTTGCGCACGATCAGCGCGAGCGCCTCGTCGAGCGCCGGGTCGCCGGTCTCCTCCGGCAGCAGGTCGGCCATGGCCAGCCCGGCGGCGAGCGGCGTGCGCAGCTCGTGCAGCATCGCCGAGACCAGCTCGGTCTTGGTCGCGACCAGCTCGGCGAGGGCCCGGTTGTGCGAGCGCAGGCTGGCCCGGACCCGGTTCTCCGCGGTGAGGTCGGTGACCACCGCCGCGACCAGGGGACCGTCGTCGGAGGGCAGCGGATGCCACCGGACCTCGACGACCCGGTCGCCGGGCAGCCGGCAGCGACGCCGCCGCCCGGGCTGATCGCGGGCCGCCCACAGCTCGGCCGCCCCTCGGAACGGCTCCCGAGCGGCCAATTCCGCCAGCCCGAGACCGGCGGCCGACTCCGCGGGCGCGTCGAAGAGCCCGAGGAACTCGTCGTTCACCGCGACCACGACATCGCCGGCGGCGATCAGCACCCCCGTGCCCACGCATCGCGCCAGCGCCTCGGCGACCGGCGGCAGGACGCTCACTGCCTCACGATAGGCGGATCGGATCGCTCGGGTGCCGGGTCAGCGGCACTGTCTCGGTGATCAGCCAGGCCGTCGCCGGCAACGACGCCACGATGTCGCGCATCTCGTCGTCCCCGGACGCCTGCCAGAGCCCGGCGTTGCGCCCGGGCGCCGACCACAGCCGCAGCAGCGTGCCCTCGTCCGCCAGCTTCCGAGCGGCCGCGGCCTCCCGCGAGTACACCTCCTCGGCGTCCGTCGGCCGGGTGCCGGCCGGCGGGGCCACCGCGAACCAGATCAGGTATTCCCGGCGGTCCGGGTCGACGGCCACCCGGTCGCGCCCGGGGTCGTTGCCGAACCGGCCCAGCGGCGTGACCTCGTCCTTCCGCCATACCCGCAACGGCATCGTCGCGAGCGTCGCCTCCAACTCGTCGGGGCCGGCGGCGTCGAACAGCCCGATCGACCGCCACTCCCCCGGCGCCAGCGGGGGTCGCCACAGCCGAAGCACCCTTCCCTCCGCGGCCAGCCGCGACGTGTTCGCCGCCTCGCGGGCGCGCATCTCGTCCACCTCGGCCGGCGTCGTCCCCGCCGGCACGGTCGTCGTCATGGTGACCAGGAACTCCATGCACCCATGCTCCGCGTACGGCTGTCGGCTTCGCGCCCGTGTGACCCCCTGGCGTGCCCGTCGCCAGTACGCTGGCCGGCATGGCGACCCATAGAGATCTCTCTATCGGCGTCGTGGGCGGGGGCATCGGTGGGCTCAGCGCTGCGCTGTCCCTGCTCGCGGCGGGTTTCGACGTTCAGGTGTACGAGCGGGCGAGCGCGCTCGGCGAGATCGGCGCGGGCCTGCAGGTCAGCCCCAACGCGACCCGGATCCTGCACGGGCTGGGGCTGGAGAAGGAGCTGGCGGAGACCGGAGTGCGGCCCCGGGCCCTGCTGCAACGCCGCTGGGAGGACGGCCGCACGCTGCTCGACACCCCGCAGGGCGACCGGCTCGAGGCGGCGTTCGGGTTCCCGTACTACCAGATGCGCCGGGCGGACCTGCTCGCCGCGCTGGCCGCGGCGATCCCCCCGGAACGGCTTCATCTGGGACGCCGGCTGACCGGCTTAGATCAGAACCACGATGTCGTACGCGCGGAGTTCGCCGACGGGAGCAGCGCGGACGTCGACGTCCTCGTCGGGGCGGACGGGATCCACTCGTTCGTGCAGGGCGAGCTGTTCGGGGCCGAGCGTCCCCGGTTCACCGGCTGCGTGGCGTACCGCGGCCTGATCCCGTCCGACCGGCTGAGCCACCTGTCCCTCGAGGTCACCACCCAGGTCTGGCTCGGGCCGGGCCGGCATTTCGTGCATTATTTCGTGGGCGGCGGCCGCTTCCTCAACTTCGTGGCCGTCGTCGAGCAGGACACGTGGACCCGCGAGTCGTGGACCGACCGCGGCGACGTCGCCGACGCGCTGGCGGCCTACGACGGCTGGCACCCCCAGGTCTCCGCGATCCTCGGCACGGTCGAGGAGACGTACGTGTGGGCGCTCTTCGACCGTCCGCCGCTGCCGCGCTGGTCGCAGGGCCGGGTGACGCTGCTGGGCGACGCCTGCCACCCGATGCTCCCGTTCATGGCCCAGGGTGCCGCCCAGTCCATCGAGGACGGTGCCGCCCTGGCCGCCTGCCTGGCCGAGAACCCCGGCGACCCGGCCGAGGCGCTCCAGCGCTACGAGCGCATCCGCCGCCCGCGCGCCGGCCACATCCAGTCGCTCTCGCTCGAGAACAAGACCCGCTTCCATCTCCCCGACGGGCCCGGCCAGCAGGCCCGAGACGCCGCCATGGCCGACGGCGCCACCAACCTCTCCATGAACGCCATCACCGCCATCTACGGCCACGACGCGACGCTCCTCCCGGCCCTATAGCCGCCCGGCCGAAGCGTTCTCCGCACCCGGCAGGAGCCGACGCGCGGCGGCGGTCAGCTCTGCGCACCAAGACGCACCGCTCTGCGCACCAAGACGCACTGCTCTGCGCACCAAGACGCCGTTCGGACCCGAGGTCTCGGGCCGAGATGTTCCACACCGGACCCGGCCGCCGAACCGCCGTTCGGCGCGGGTTACGCACGGCCGGTGGCCGGGCTGGGCGTGCCATGGCCCTGGCCGCTGCCCGGTCGCGCCCGGTGCGGTCCGCCCGGCCCGGCGGATGGTCAGGCTACGGGCAAGTTCGGTGACTTCGTGTTCGTATCGGACGCCTGCGGCTCAACGTTGCGCGACAGCAGGCAATCAATGATGCGCAGGTGTTCGTAGCACGGTCACGACCGCAAACCATCCGACGCGGACCTTGCCCTCGAAAGCTGTAAAGCCACATCAGCTCGTGGTGGCTGGGCTAAGCGTGGATTGCCTTCACCGGCGTGGCGTAAAGGCAGTCACGTCCACGCGCATCGCAGCCGCGCGGCGGGCGCCGCGGTCACTGGCCGAGGTGGTGGTGGATGGTCGGGCCGGCGTCCGGGTTCTGCGGCGGGGTGGGCAACCCACGCCGGCGGCGAGAGGCGGTGCCCGCGACAAGTCCGACACCGATGACCAGCAGGGTGAAGATCAGGATCGCCATGCGCCCAGTATGCGCTGCTCAGTCCACCTTGGCGAGCCCTCAACCACCATCCCCGCACCAGCCCGGCAACTCGGACCGGTGCGTCATGGTGCGCAGAGCGGTGCGTCACGGTGCGCAGAGCGGTGCGTCATGGTGCGCAGAGCCGGGCCGGGCGTGCCACGGCCCGGGTCGTGCCTGGCCGCGCGGAGGTCGGCCGGTTTCGGTCGGCGTGCCGTCGGCTCTTCGGGGCAATCTTGGGGCGCAAATGTTCGTGTCGAACAGTTCCTCATCACTGTTCAGCAGTGGGACGCGAACGATGAGGGCGTGATGTTTGTAGTGAACTCGTACTCATCAATGTCCTCCTGGCGCTCGGCGGGGGAGATCGACCCGGCGGCGTGCGCTTCCGGCATCGGTCGCATATCGCCTACCCGACGGGCCGCGCCAACGCCTCACCGCGCGGTCAGGCGTCGCCTCAGTGGCGCCCCATCACCTCGTACGCGCGGTCAGGCGTCTCCGCGGTGACGGCCCATCACCTCGTACGCCCGCGGATTCTTGGCCTTGAGCACAAAGGCGGAGGCCAGGCCGGCCACCGCGGCCACGACGATCAGGGCGGGCAGCAGCCAGCTCAGGGCGCTGCCGGGCCTGCTGATCAGCAGGCCGAACTGGGATGCGGCATAGACCGCCAGGGCTGTGGTGGCGATGCCGCCGACCAGCGGGGCGACGAGCGTGCGCCGACGGAGAAGACCAGCAGCAGCACGCTGACCACGACGTAGGCGGCCGGGATGCCCGAGCCGTTGCCGAGGAAGCATGGCGACGGGCGCGCCCCCGGCCATGGCAGTAAGCGGCGCGGCCGCGGAGATGACGAAGAAGGATATGGCGAGCACGCCCAGGCTGCCCCGGCGCAGCTTGTGCACCTCGGGCTCGACGTTGCTCGACCGCTCGGCTTGGCTTATGACGCCGTCCTTTGTCGAGGTGGACGCATCGTTCGCATGCGAACGTTTGATCGCGAACGATAAGCGCAGAACCCCCTCTTGCGGATGACCCGCGTTCGCACATATCGTTTGGGTCCGAACGATATTCGACGCAGGAGGTTCGGCGATGAAACTCGACGAGGTCGACCTCGCCGATTACGACCGCTTCCAGCGGAACGAGGGCTGGGAGCAGTTCGACACGCTGCGGCGCGAGGACCCGGTGCACTGGAACCCGGAGCCGGCGCCCAACCGCGGGTTCTGGTCTGTCACGAAATATCAGGACATCTGGGCAGTGGATCGGGACACCAAGAGCTTCACCTCCGAGCAGTTCGTCAATCTCGAGGAGGTCGACGACGACCTCATGGACATCCGCCGGTCCCTCATCGAGACCGACGGGCAGCGCCACCTCGTCCTGCGCCAGCTCATCGCCCGCGAGTTCAGCCCGCGCAACCTCATGAAGAACTACGAGGGCTTCCTGCGCCGGCTCACCAAGCGCACCGTCGACGAGGCGCTGTCGGCCACCGAGTTCGACTTCGTCGAGAAGATCAGCGCCGACTTCCCGATCCAGGTCCTCGCGCGGCTGCTCGACGTACCCCTCGAGGACACCGGGCAGCTGATCGCCTGGGGCAACGAGATGGTCGGCAACACCGACCCCGAGTTCATCGAGCACCCACTCGACTCGCCCGAGAGCGAGAAGTACAAGCACCTGCCGTTCCGGTCCCCCACCACGCAGGATGTCTTCGACTACGGCCGGGCCCTGCGCGACCGGCGGCGCGGCGGCGACGGCACCGACCTGATCAGCCAGCTCGCCAACAAGCTGCCGTCGGACGGCGTGCCGATGACCGACAAGGACTTCGACAACTACTTCCTGCTGCTGGTGATCGCCGGCAACGAGACGACCCGGCACGCGATCAGCCAGTCGATGCTTGCGCTCATCGAGCAGCCCGAGCAGCTGCGCCTGCTCCAGGAGGACCCGTCGCTGATCGCGGGAAGCCTGGAGGAGCTGCTGCGCTGGGCCTCGCCGGTCTACCACTTCCGGCGGACGGCGACCCGGGACCTCGAGCTCGGCGGCAAGGCAATCAAGCAGGGCGACAAGGTCGTCATGTGGTTCGCCTCGGGCAACCGCGACGAGTCGGTCTTCGAAAATCCCTACACATTGGACGTACGCCGGCAGAACGTCGACCACCTGACGTTCGGCAAGGGGAGCCCGCATCTCTGCATGGGCAACGCCCTGGCCCGGATGGAGGTGCGGCTGATGTTCGAGGAGTTGCTGCCCCGCCTGCGCGACATCCAGCTGAACGGGGAGGTCGCCCGGGTCCGCTCCAACTTCGTCAACGGGATCAAGAAGTTCCCGGTGTCGATCACGCCGCGATGACCGAGTTCGAGGCCGACCTGGTGGTGCGGTCGGTCGAGCCGGCGGCCGACGGGGTGGTCGCGCTGACGCTGGCCCGCGAGGACGGCCGCGACCTGCCGGAGTGGACGCCGGGCGCGCACATCGACCTGATCCTCGGCGAGGGCCTGGTCCGGCAGTACTCGCTGTGCGGCCGCACCGGCGACCGGGCCCGCTGGCGGATCGCCGTGCTGGCCGTCCCGGAGGGCCGGGGCGGCTCGGTCCGGGTGCACTCCCTGGCCGCCGGCGAAACCGTCCGGGTCCGGGGGCCGCGCAACCACTTCCCGGTCGTCGCGTCCCGGCGCTACCTGTTCCTGGCCGGCGGCATCGGCATCACCCCGCTGCTCCCGATGATCCGCGAGGTCGCGGCGGCGGGCGCCGACTGGGAGCTGTACTACGGCGGCCGTTCCCGCGCGTCGATGGCCTTCACCCGTGAGCTCGCCGGGGATCGGGTCCACCTCGTGCCCGAGGACTCGCACGGGCGGCTCGACCTCGACGCCATCCTCGGCGTCCCCCGGCCGGGCACGCTGGTCTACGCGTGCGGGCCGGAGGGCATGCTGGCCGCGGTCGAGCAGCGCTGCGCGACGTGGCCGCCCGGAAGCCTGCATCTCGAGCGCTTCACCCCGCGGGCCGTCACCGGCGACCCGGGACATTCCTTCGAGGTCGTCCTCGCCCACTCCGGCCGGACCCTGCCGGTACATCCGGAGAGGTCCATCTTCGAGACGATCCGCGCCGCCGGGGTCAGCGTGCTCGGCTCCTGCCTGGAGGGCATCTGCGGCACCTGCGAGACCGAGGTGATCGACGGCGAGATTGACCACCGCGACTCGGTGCTCGACGACGAGGAACGTGCCTCGAACGAGGTCATGATGATCTGCGTGTCCCGCTGCAAGGGGTCACGCCTCACACTCGCGCTCTGAGGACGGGCACATGAAGGGCTTTTTCTATCCGCGTACGGCCGGCGGCGCGTCCTCGCTGATCCCGAGCCCGCCCTGGTACTACTCGGGCGACCTGCTCACGGTGGAGTACCGCACCGACCCGGCCCGGGTCGCCGAGCTGCTGCCCGCGCCGCTCGAGCTCGCGCCCGAGGACCCGGGCGCGGTGGCGATCATCTGGGCCGACTGGCAGTCCTGCTCGTCGAGCCGCGCGGAACTGCTCGACCCGGTCCGCTCGCAGTACAAGGAAGCCTTCGTGGTGGTCCGCTGCTCGTTCGAGGGCCAGGTCTTCTCGCGCTGCGTCTACATCTGGGTCGACAAGGACTTCGCCATCGCCCGCGGGCTGCACCAGGGGTACCCGAAGAAGCTGGGCTCGATGTGGCAGACCCGGCCGCACCCGTTCGGGCAGGCGGCGCCGCAGATCGCGGCCGGCGGCATGTTCGGCGCGACCCTCGCGGCGGCCGACCGGCGGATCGCCGAGGCGGTGCTGACCCTGCGCGCGCCCTCCGACTCCAACGGATTCGTCAACGGGCACCCGATGGCGCACCACCGTTTCTACCCCGGCATCGAGCGCGGGGCTCCGGACGCCTACGCCGAACTGATCCGCTCCGGTGCGGCCTCCTTCGACGGGGGCCAGGCCTGGGCCGGGGACGTCGAGCTCCGGCTGTTCGAGTCGCCGACCGAGGAGCTGTCCCGGCTCACGGTCGACGAGGTGATCGGCGGGTACTACCGGCAGGTCGGCGTCGTCTGGGACGGCGGCAGCACGCTCGCCCACCTGGCGAAGGAGGACGGATGATCGAGGTCGAGGGCGTCAAGGTCGACACCCGGCACTGGATCGGCGGACAACGAGTCTCCTCCAACCGGACATTCACCGATGTTTCCCCGATCGACGAGTCATCCCTCGGCGAGATCGCGGCCGGCGGCGCGGACGAGGTGGATCTCGCAGTGGCGGCGGCACGGGAGGCGTTCCCCGGGTGGGCCTCGATGAGCGCCGCCGAGCGTGGCGACATCCTGCGCCGGGTCGCCGACGGCATCGACGCCCGCCGCGAGGACCTCGCCCGGGTCGAGACCCGCGACAACGGCTCGCTGCTGCGCTCGCACCGCCGCGGCGTGATGTCCCGGGTGGCGATGAACTTCCGCTTCTTCGCCGACTACGCCGAGAAGCTGGCCCACCCGGACCTGGAGATCCGCGGGCACCGCGAGCGGATCACGTACGACCCGGCCGGCGTCACCGCGATCATCACGCCCTGGAACGCGCCGCTCATGCTAGCGACCTGGCGGATCGGCCCGGCCCTGGCCGCCGGCAACACGGTGGTGCTCAAGCCGCCGGAGTGGGCGCCGCTGACCGCGTCCCTGCTCGCCGACATCGCGCACGAGGCCGGACTCCCGGCCGGCGTCCTCAACGTCGTGCAGGGCACCGGCGCCGAAGCCGGGGCGCCGCTGTCCCGGCACCCGGGCATCAACCGGCTGTCGTTCACCGGCTCGGTGCCGACCGCCGGGATCATCGCCGCCGCGGCCGCGCCGAACATCGTGCCGCTCTCGTTCGAGCTGGGTGGCAAGTCGCCGCTGCTGGTCTTCGCCGACTGCGATCTCGACCTCGCCGTCGACCTGGCCGTCGAGCAGTTCGACAACGCCGGCCAGGTCTGCCTGGGCGCGTTCCGAATGCTCGTGCAGGACAGCATCGCCGCGGAATTTCAGGCCCGCGTGATCGAACGGGCCCGCGCGCTCGTGCAGGGCGACCCGCGCGACGAGCGGACCGACGTCAGCGCGCTGGTCAGCCGCGCCCATTTCGAGCGGGTCAGCGGCTTCGTCTCACGTGCCGTAGAGGATGGGGCGCGCGTCGCGCTGGGCGGCGGGCCCAACTCCGAGCTCGGTGGCCTCTACTACTCCCCCACGATCCTGGTCGACGCCAAGCCCGGCAGCGAGATCCTCACCGAGGAGGTGTTCGGCCCGGTGCTGACCGTCCAGACCTTCGCCGACGAGGACGAGGGCGTCCGGATGGCCAACGAGACCCGCTTCGGGCTGGCCGCCACGCTGGTGACCGGCTCGCCGGATCGGGCCGAGCGGGTGAGCGCGCGGCTGAACGCGGGAACAGTCTGGGTGAACTGCTTCTTCGTCCGCGATCTGGGCGCGCCGTTCGGTGGCAACGGCAAGTCCGGCATCGGGCGCGAGGGCGGCACGTACTCGTTCGACTTCTACTGCGACGTCAAGAACACGGTCTTCAGCCCGAACGGATGGAAGGCTCAACGGATGGACGGCTCATGGGTGAGGTAGTCGGGGCCGGGCTGATCGCCCACGTGCCCACGATCGTGCTGCCGGAGGAGACCCGCCGCGAGCTCAACCACGGCGAGGACTCGACCCTGGTCTCCGGCCTGCACCGGCTGCGCAAGGAGGTCTTCGACGTCGTCGAGTACGACACCGTCGTGGTGCTCGACTCGCACTGGGCCACCACGGTCGAGTTCGTCGTCACCGCTCAGCAGCGCCGGGCCGGCCTGTTCACCTCCGAGGAGTTGCCACGCGGGATGTGCCGCCGGCCGTACGACTTCCCGGGCGACCCCGCGCTGGCCCACCTGATCGCGTCGAAGGGCGCCGGCCACTCGACCTGGATCACCGCGATCGACGACGACCACCTGCCGATCTTCTACGCCACCACGAACCTGTGGGAGTTCCTCGGCCAGGGCCTGCCCGAGAAGCGGTGGATCTCGATCGGCGTCTGCCAGACCGCCGACACCGAGGACAACCTGCGGCTGGGCCGGGCGCTCGGCGACGCGATCGCGGAGTCGGATCGGAGGGTGCTGCTGATCGCCTCCGGCGCCATGTCGCACACGTTCTGGCCGCTGCGCCAGCTGCGCGACCACGAGGCCGCCGGCAAGGAACACATCTTCAGCCCCGAGGCGTACGCGGCGGATATGGAGCGGCTGGAATGGTTCGCCGAGGGTGACCACGCGCGGGTCCTCGAGACGATGCCCGAGTTCTCCAAGTACAAGCCCGAGGCGCGCTTCGGGCACTACCTCATGATGATCGGCGCGCTCGGCGAGGGCGACTGCACCGCGCCGAGCCGGCAGTACGGCGAGTACGAGAACTCGGTCGGCACCGGCCAGGTCCACCTCTGGTTCGACCGCCCGTCCGCCGGCTTCCCCCGCCCGCACCGCACCGCGCCCGACCCCGACTACCTCCGCCAGACCTTGGATGTGTGATGACGCTGCGTGAGACCCGCCGGATCCTGCTGGACGGCAATGTCGTGGACGTCGAGCGCCGCGGCGACGAGCTCGTGGCCCACGACGGCCGGACGGTCAAGACGACCGACGCCGTCCACCTGCCCCCGGTCGTCCCCTCGAAGATCGTCTGTGTGCATCTCAACTACGCCTCGCGCGTGACCGAGATGATGGCGAAGCTGCCGCCGGCGCCGACCTACTTCCACAAGCCGGTCAGCGCCCTGAACAGCCACGACGCAGCGGTCGTACGGCCGGCCGGTTGTAAATGGCTCAACTACGAGGGCGAGATCGCGATCGTCATCGGCCGCACCGCCCGCAACATCTCCCCGGCCGAGGCCGGCGACTACATCCGCGGCTACACGGTCGGCAACGACTACGGCCTGCACGACTTCCGGGACACCGACGCCGGCTCGATGCTGCGGGTCAAGGGCTCCGACACGCTCTGCCCGCTCGGTCCCGGCCTGGTCGAGGGCTGGGACTTCCGCGGCAAGCGGATCCGGACCCTGGTCAACGGCGAGGTCCGGCAGGACGGCAACACCGACGAGATGAACTGGGACATGCACTACCTGGTCGCCGACATCGCCCGCACCATCACGCTGCAGCCCGGCGACGTGCTGATGTCCGGCACCCCGGCGATCTCCCGCACGGTCCACCCCGGCGACGTCGTCGAGGTCGAGGTCGAGGGCCTGGGCACGCTGCGCAACCACATCATCGAAGGACCCACTTCCATCCGTACGGATGTGGGCGCGCAGCCGACGGAAAGCGAGGAGGTGCTCTCCACCGCGCAGGGCGGCGACTGGGAGTTCCGCGGCATCCGGGCGCCCCGCCGGTGAGCGCGCGGCCGCTGATCGCGATCCCGGCCCGCTTGTCGGAGCGGGCCTCGGCCCTGCGGTTCCGCGCCGAGGTCAACGCGTACAAGCTGATGGAAGCCGTCTTCGAAGCCGGCGGCGAGCCGATGAGCGTCCATCCCACCCGGCCGGTCGGCGACGACGAGGTCCGCGACCGGCTGCACTTCGCCGACGGCGTGCTGCTGCCGGGCGGCGGCGATCTGGCCGCCCGCTGGGCCGGGCAGGACACCCACGCCAGCGAGTACGACGTCGACGAGGTGCAGGACGCGTTCGACCTGGCGGTGGCGCGGGTCGCGATCGAGGACGGGCGGCCGCTGCTGGCGATCTGCCGCGGCCTGCAGGTGGTGAACGTGGCCCGCGGCGGCGACCTGATCCAGGACCTGCCGACCCCGCACCGGCGCGTGCACGTCGTCGGCGGCCTGACCGTCTCCTGCCATCACCACCAGGGCATCGGCCGGCTCGGCAAGGGCCTGCGGGCGATCGCGCACGCCGACGACGGCACGATCGAGGCGCTGACGCTCGACGACCACGAGGGGTGGTTCCGCGGGGTGCAGTGGCATCCGGAGGACACCGCCGGCGCCGACCCCGATCAGGCCGCTCTCTTCGAGGGCCTCATCCGGGCAGGCCGGTCTCCTCGATCGTGGTGACGATCTCGCGCAGGCTCTTCGTCATGCCCTTCGTGTCCTGACCCGAGAGGCGGCCGACGACCTTGGTCTCGATCGCGTTGAACTTCGGGTACAGCTCCTCCATGAGCTTCTTGCCCTCGGCCGTGAGGTAGAGCTCGACCAGCCGCCGGTCGTCGGTGCGGCCGCGTTTCTCGAGCCAGCCCCGCGACTCGAGGGTGCGGGCCACCCCGGTCAGCGTCGCCTTCGAGATCGCGGCGGCCTCGGCGGCGTGCCGCGTCTCCATCCCGTCGAAGATCCACACCACCCACAGCACGACCCATCCGGTCCAGCTCAGGTCGTACGGCCGCAGCAGCTCGTTCCAGATGTACGACCGCACCGCGTTGGCCGCGCGATAGATGCTCGACACGGCGTGCGCCGCCTCGAAGTCGAGCCCGAGCGACTCGACGTGCTCGCGCATCGCCCGCTCGGTCTCGACGAGGCTGGGATGGTGGTCGGTCATGGAAGCGATCGTAGCTATTGACACGGTCGTTTGGGTCCGTACGATCTGCTGTGATGCCCGGCACAATCGCCCTTCCAAGGAGTTGAGCCCATGCTCTCTGTCGACGCGCACGCCATGGAGGCCGCGCAGGCGGAGCTCACCGAGCAGAACATCGATGTCGTACGACTGGCCTACAGCGACCTGATCGGCGCGGAGCGCGGACGGGACCTCCTGGTACGCCACTTCGCCCGCACGGTCGGCGACGGTGTCGCCTTCTGCCGCTCGATCTACGGCACCTCCCCGATGGGCGACGTGATCGACATCGACGGTGGCCTGTCGGCCGGGCTGCCCGACGTGCTCGCCCTGCCCGACCTCTCGACGATCCAGCCGGTGCCGTGGGAGCCGGGCGTCGCGCACGTCATCGCCGACGTCTTCAACCCCGACGGCTCCCCCGCGCAGGAGAGCCCGCGCACCGTGCTGCGCCGGGTCGTCGAGCGGTTCGCCACCCTCGACATGAAGCCGATCGTCGGGCCCGAGCTCGAGTTCTACGTGATGGAGGAGAGCGCCGGCGCACCGAACGGCTGGAAGCGGTACGGCGAGGGCACGGGCAACGTCTACGTCGCCGGCTACAAGGGGGACCCGGAGAACACGCTGCTCGCGTCGCTGCGCCGGCTCGAGGCGTACGGGCTGGACGTGGTCGCCGCCAACCACGAGTTCGCCTCCGGCCAGTTCGAGATCAACCTGTGGCACTCCGAGGCGATGGACGCGGCCGACCGGGCGTTCCGCTTCAAGAACGCGATCCAGGAGCTGGCCCGCATGCAGGGCAAGATGGCCACGTTCATGGCCAAGCCGTTCAACGACGAGGGCGGCTCGGGCTTCCACCTGCACTTCTCGGTCTCGTCGCCGGACGGCGCCGCGCTCTTCGACGACCCGCAGGGCGAGGACGGGCTGTCCCAGGTCGGCCGGTCGGCGATCGCGGGCATCCTCGCGCACGCGCCGGCCATCGCCGCACTGCTGAACCCGACGGTCAACTCGTACAAGCGGTTCGGCCCCGACACGCTCGCGCCGTGGCTGATCGACTGGGGTCTGGACAACCGCAGCGCGATGGTCCGCATCCCGCCCGAGCGCGGCCGCGCGGCCCGGCTCGAACTGCGCCTCGGCGACGCGTCGGCGAACCCCTACCTCGCGACGGCAGCGCTGATCGCGGCCGCGTACCTGGGAATCCGCGACAAGCTCGAACCACCGGCCAAGCTGGAGGGGTACGGCTACGACGTCACCAAGGCGGCGAAGCTGCCGGGTGACCTGCCGGCGGCGATCGCCGCGCTCGAGGCCGACACCGAGATCGCCGACCTGCTCGGCCCGCAGTTCATCGCCACGTTCCTGGCCTACAAGCGCAATGAGCTCGAGCGGTTCGCGCAGTGGGTCACCGACTGGGAGTTCCGTGAGTACAGCTACCACCTCTGAGGTTCTGATCGTCCATCACGACCACGCCTCCCCGGCCGGGCCGGTCGCCGAGCGCTTCGCCTTCCACGGGTACGCGGTCGTCGACCACCTGGTCGTGCCGGCCTCACATTTCTCCCACCCCGGCGTTTTGACTGATTTTCCCGATTTTTCGGGATTTAGTGCAGTGGTGGTGCTGGGCTCGCCCTGGTCCGCCTACGACCACTCGCTGATCGGCAGCTGGGTGGTGCCCGAGATGGCTCAGCTGCGGCGGGCGGACGCGGCCGGCGTGCCGGTGCTGGGCATCTGCTTCGGCGGGCAGCTGCTCGCGGCGGCGCACGGCGGCAGCGTCGCCGCCTCGGACGCGCCGGAGATCGGCTGGGCGGACGTGGCCAGCGACGACGAGACGCTGGTGCCCGGCGGACCGTGGTTCCAGTGGCACTACGACCGCTGGACGCTGCCGCCGGGCGCGAAGGAGCTGGCCCGCAACCCGGCCGCCTCGCAGGCGTTCGTGCTGCGCCGGAATCTCGCCCTGCAGTTCCATCCCGAGCTCACCGCCGCGTCGCTGGACGGCTGGCTGAGCAACGGCGGCGCGGCCAAGGCGGCCGAGCGGGGCATCGACGTTTCCCTGTTGAGAGAGCGCACCTCGGTGGACGGCGCCGGTGCCATCGAGCGAGCGTATGCCCTCGTGGACGGTTTCCTGCGGCAGATCTGACGCCTGGTCACGGGCTGCACGCGCCGTCGGCGCCGAGCGGGCCGATGCTGAATTCGGGACCGGCCGCGGCGAACGCGCCGTAGACGCAGGCGGCGCCGGTCGAGGCCGCGAAGACCGGCCCGGCGCCGACGACGACGCTCGTCAGACCGGCGGCCCGTAGCGTGTCGTCGACCGCCGGCCCCTCGGGCACGCTGCGGAATCCGCTCGTGAGCAGGGAGAACTGAAGCCGCAGGACGTAGACGCACGCCTCGGCGCCGGGGACGGCGGCCGGCGGAACGGTTCCGCGGCGCGGCGTCGGATGGTGCTGCTCGGCCAGCGCGCGCCGGGCACGTTGCTGGGGATCGCCGCTGTCGTAGGACGCCGACGGGTCCACCGCCGGCATCGGCGCCGGGCTCCGCGTGCAGGACGCCTCTTCGGACGAGGCTGGGGCCGAAGCCGCAGCTCTGCTGGTGACGGTACCCGGGGAGCCCGCCGACGAACTCCCCGCCGGCGCGCAGCCGGTGAGCAGTACCACCACGGCGACGATCGTCAGCCGGCGCTTGCTCCGCACGGTGGTCGAGGCTAGCGAACCCGGTTGCGGAGACTCCGGGCCAGGGTGGGGATCATCACCGCCGCCGCGACGAGGTGCAGCCCGATGAGGGCGGCGGTGGTAGCGGCGTCGGCCCCGGAGATGAGGGGCGGGACCAGCGAGATCGCGGTCAGCACCCCCGCCGTCCACACGAAGCGCTCGGCGGGGCGGGCGCTCCACCGCAGAAGGGCGGCGGCGATGACGATGCCCACGACCGAGAAGAAGCCGGTGACCACGGCGAACCCGGGCAACGGGATCGTCTCGCCACCATCGGGCATCTCGAAGTCGACGCCGGCGGCCCGGGCGAGCGCGGCGGCAAGCGTGGTGGCCACCATCGCCCCGAGCGCGGCGACGAGACCGGTGCCGGCGAGCCCGCGGGCCCGGCGGATGTAGCTGGTCCCGCCCGCGACGATCCTGGTGTCATTCGTGCTGGCCATGTCGTTCCCCCGTCACTCGGTGATCTCGTCGGCCGGCAGGCGCGCCGGCAGCCCGAGCCGCGGGAACTGGTCACCGTGGAACGTGACGATCTCGGTGATCGCCCCGCCGGTGATGCGCAGGACGTCGATCGTCAGCGGCAGGTACGCGCCGTCCGGCTCCCGCCGGTGGTAGAAGGCGACCGCGGGCTGCCGGTTCACCGAGGTGGGCACGGCCCGCAGGTGCTCGAGGTCGGTGAAGCCGCTCTCGGCCCAGTCGCTCACCACGGCGTCGCGGCCGACGAACAGGCCCGGCGTGGGCGGCATCGAGCAGCGGACGTCGTCCCGCAGCAATGCGGCGATCCCGGCGATGTCCGTGGCCACGCTGGCCTCGGTGAAGCGGCGCACCAGCTCCCGCGTCCCCGCGTCCTCCTCGCCGCCGGTCCAGTCCTGCCGCTCGGCGGGCAGGTGCTCCCGCATGCCGGCCCGGGCCCGCTGCAGCGCGCTGTTCACCGAGTTGACCGAGTCCCCGAGCAGCTCCGCGACGTCCTTCGCCGGCCAGCCGAGCACGTCCCGCAGGATCAGCACGGCGCGCGGGCGCGGCGCGAGGTGCTGGACCGCGATCAGGTACGCCAGCTCGATCGTTTCCCTTGTGACGGCGACGGTCTCCGGCTCGTCCGCGTCACCCGCGGGCAGCTCGTCGAGCAGCCGGTCCGGGTAGGGCTGCAGCCACAGCACCTCCCCGCCGGTCGCCGGCTCCGGGCGGGACCTGGCCAGCAGGTCCAGGCAGGCGTTGGTGGCGATCCGGTACAGCCAGGCCCGGAACGTCGACCGCCCCTCGAACGTCTCCCGCCGCCGCCAGGCCCGCAGGAACGTCTCCTGCACCGTGTCCTCGGCGTCCTCGAACGACCCGAGCATCCGGTAGCAGTGCACGTGCAACTCCCGCCGGTGCCGCTCGGCCAGCCCGGAGAATGTCGGCTCGTCGACGTCACTCAGCCGCGTGTCCGCACTCATTACGTCATCCTTCCGTCCCGTCGTGTTCCGTCGTAGGTGTGACGGGTGCGGACCCGATAACTCATCACCGAAATTCGTTTGTGTTCCGTCGCGGCGTTTTCGTAGGTTGCCGATACCCCTTCGCTGTGCGGACAGAGGACGAACCGCGTGATCACGCCTGCTCTGTAGACCTGACGTTTTCCTCCGAGCATTCGCAGGCCGACGCCTCCGTCGGCTTTGCCGGGCTGCCCTGGATCGTCCGCCGGACCGGGCTGCCTCTGCTGTCGGTGCGGTGCGTCGACTGCCCGTCGAGGTCGGCCACCACGGGCAAGGGGAGATTCCGCGTCAACGCCAACGGCAAGCTGCTGGACGTGTGGCTTCTGGTCCGCTGCGTGTCCTGCGATCGCACTAGCAAGCTCGCCGTCCACGAGCGGGCAACGGTCAGATCCCTCGATCCGGCCTTGCTCGACGGCTACCACGCCAACGATCCGGAACTGGTGGCGGCCACCCTGCTGGATCCGCCGTTCGCCCGGCGCCACGGCCTCGCCCTGGACTGGCGGGGAGCCTGGCGGCTGGACGCTCCGCCCGCTCGGCTCGACGAGGCGTGGCCCGTACGCGTGGCGGTCGAGTTCCAGGATCCGGTGCCCGTTCGTCCCGACCGGCTCATCGCGCACGGGCTCCGCCTCAGCCGGAACGAGGCACGGCGGCGGATCAAGTGCGACGTCTCCCTGCGGCGCCCCACGACCGCCGGCTTCACCTTCGTGGTGATGGCGCCGGCGTCATGACTGGCCGGTGAGTCTCCCGTCATTCGATCCCGCCCCCGCTGCCAGCCGTGTCGTGGCGCGGCCGGCGGCGGGCGGCCGGTTCAGGGGAGCCCGGCTGCCGGCCGGCGTCGCGGACCGCTGGCGGGCCAGCAGGCTCGACACGCCGTCGGCGGTCATCGGCTCGGCCAGGTGGAAGCCCTGGCCGACGGTGTAGCCGAGATCGCGGAGCACGGCCGCCTGCTCGGCGCTCTCGACCCCCTCGGCCACCGTGTCCAGGCCGAGCGCCCGGGCGAGCTGGCTCACCGCGCGCGCCACCGCCTGCCGGGCGTCGGCCGGCCGGCCGTCGTCGATCTCGATGCCGTCCACGAACGACTTGTCCAGCTTGATGATCGCGGCGGGGAAGGCGCGCAGCAGGCTCAGCGACGACTCGCCGGTGCCGAAGTCGTCCAGGGCGAGGCGGATGCCCATCCGGTCGAGCTCGAACAGCGCCCGGGAGACCTGCTGGCCGCGAAGCACCGCCGACTCGGTCACCTCCAGCACCAGCCGCTCGCAGGGCAGCCCGCTGTCGGCGAGCGCGCCGGCCACGTCCGCCACGAAGTCGGGGTCGTGCAGTTGCCGGGCGGACACGTTCAGCCCGGCCTCCTCCAGCGCGTCCGGCCCGAACTCGGCCAGCCACGCCGCCGCCTGGCGGCAGGTCTCGCGCAGCACGAACCGGCCCAGCGGCACGATCAGGCCGGTGCTCTCCGCGGCCGGGATGAACTCGGCCGGGCCGACCTCGCCGCGGGCCGGGTGGTGCCACCGGATCAGGGCCTCCACGCCGATCATCCGGGTGCCGTCCAGCCGCATGATCGGCTGGTAGACCACGCGGAACTCGTCGTTCTCCAGGGCCCGCCGCAGCTCGCCGCCGAGCTGCATGTGGGCCAGAACGGGCTCCTTCATGCCGTCCGCGTAGCGCACGAAGCACGCCTTGCCCCGCTGCTTGGCGTTGTACGTCGCGACGTCGGCGTTCAGCAGCACCGAGTCGACGGTGGAGCCGGGCCCGGCGACGGCGATGCCGATGCTGGCCTGCACCAGCAGGCGGTGCTCGCTGATCGGCTGGGCGAGCGCGGCCAGCAGCCGCCCGGCCAGCGCCTCGGGATCGGTGCCGGCGCCGGTGAGCAGCACCGCGAACTCGTCACCCCCGGCCCGCGCCGGCAGTCCGACGTCCCCGACCTCGGCCTGCAGCAGCCGCGCGACCGAGACCAGCAGGCGGTCGCCGGCCCCGTGGCCGAGCAGGTCGTTGACGGTCTTGAAGTCGTCCAGGTCGACGAGCAGCACCGACGCCGAGCCGGTCGTGGCCAGCGCGGCCGTGAGCCGGTCCCGGAACAGGGCCCGGTTGGCCAGCCCGGTGAGGCCGTCGTGGCTGACCTCGTACTGCAGCCGCTCCTCCTGGATCCGCGTGTTCCGCAGCAGCCGGGCGTTCTCCCGGTACGCGATGTACTGCCGGACCGTGACCAGCGCCGTCACCGCGACCGTGGCCACCAGCGCGACCCGGACCGGCCAGCGCAGCGGCTCGCCGAACGCGACCGCGATCAGCGGCACGTCGACCGCCACGATCGCCAGGTAGGGCAGCAGCACGCCCAGGCGGCCCGGTCCGCGGCGCGGCTCGCGACCGGCGCGCCCCTGCGCGGCGACGCCGAGCGTGATCAGCAGCGGGGCCAGCGGCATCACGATCGCCTGGGACGGGATGCTGCCGAAGTACCCCAGCCGCACGGCGAGCACGGCGACGACCGCGGCCGGGGCCCCGAACGCCGCCGCGACGAGCCGGATCGCGGTGCGGTCGACCGGGCCGCCCTCGATGTACGACACCTTCGTCGCGGCGGCGGTCGCGATCAGGAAGCACAGCCCGACCAGCAGCATCGCCTGCCGGCTCCACGGCTCACGGGCCGACAGCATCGGGGCCAGCCCGACGTACCACAGCACGGCCGCGCAGCCGAGGAACGCGATCGTCCGATCCAGCGCCACGCGCCACCGCTCGACACCGTCGGTGGCGACCACCGGTACCCTGGCCAGCGCCCAGATGGCGATCACGATCCCGGCGGCCACGCAGCCCGCGGCCGGGATCGGCATGCTGCGGGTGCGGGCCTCGGCGGCATGGGTGATCATGTCCACGGCCAGCCAGCCGTAGCCGACCGTGATCGCGCCGACGGCGAACAGGACGGCCCGCCAGAACCGCCGGGCGACCGGATCGAGGCCGCCGCGGGTCAGGTGACGGACGGACGCGACCGCGACCGCGCCACCGATCGGCACGAAGACGTACGCGATCGTCTCGGTCCCGGCGCCGACGGTCAGGTAGGCCACGCACCAGGCCGTGCCGAGTACGACGACGGCGGCGGTGGCCCGCACGTATCGCCCGGACAACGTCACGGCCCGAACACTATCGGCCTTGATATGTGCCTGATCTCCCCCGAACGTTCCACTTTCACCAATGGTCCGTGGGTCAGAACGTCATTCCCGCGCGAGCTGCCGCAGGTTTGCCCCGGCGACCTCGACGACGTCGTCGCCCGAGCCGCTGAGGATGGATCGGGTCGCCCACAGCGTGAAACCCCTGGCCTGCGCCAGGCTGACCTTCGGCGGGATCGACAGCTCGTGCCGCACGGTCGCCACGTCGATCACGGCCGGCCCGTCGTGGGCGAACGCCTCGCGCAGGCCGTCCTCCAGCTTCTCCGGGTGGTCGACGCGGACCCCGTGCAGGCCGATCGCGCGGGCCACCTCGGCGAAGTTCGGGTTGTCCAGCTCGGTGCCGTAGTTGACGAACCCGTCCGCCTTCATCTCCAGCTCGACGAAGGCCAGCGCGTTGTTGTCGAAGACGACGACCTTGACCGGCAACTTCTGCTGGCGCAGCGTGACCAGCTCGCCGAGCAGCATCGCGAGGCCGCCGTCGCCGGAGAGCGCCACCACCTGCCGGCCCGGGTGGGACGCCTGCACGCCGATCGCCTGGGGCAGCGCGTTGGCCATCGAGCCGTGGTTGAACGAGCCGATCAGTCGCCGCCGGCCGTTCATGGTGAGATACCGCGAGGCCCACAATGTCGGGGTGCCCACGTCGGGCAGGAACACGGCGTCCGGTGCGGCGATCCGGTCGACCGCCGCCACCACCGACTGCGGGTGCAGGGGTCCCTTGCCGCGTCCCGCGCGAGCCAGAGAATCAAACCGGTTTCGCGTACGCCGGTAGTGCGCCCGCATGCGCTCCAGGTGCTCGGTGTCGCGGCCTTCGCGCAGCCGCGGCAGCAGGGCGCCGATGGTCTCCTTGACCCCGCCGACCAGGGGAACGTCGACCGGGACCCGCCGTCCGATGTGCTCGCCGCGGATGTCGACCTGCACGATCGTCGCGTGCTCCGGGAAGAACGGCCGGTACGGGAAGTCGGTGCCCAGCATGAGCAGGGCGTCGCAGTGCTCCATCGCCCGGTATCCGGAGGGGAAGCCGAGCAGACCGGTCATCCCCACGTCGTACGGGTTGTCGTACTCGACGAACTCCTTGCCGCGCAGCGCGTGCACGATCGGCGCCTGCAGCCGCTCGGCGATCTGCAGCAGCTCGGCGTGCGCGCCCTGGCAGCCCGCCCCGGCCAGGATCGTGACCCGGCCGGCCCGGTTGAGCGCGTCGGCCGCCGTGGCCAGGTCGCCGTCGGACGGCACGACCACCGACTTCGTCGGCAGGATCTTGGTGATCCTCGTGTCGTCGGCGGTGGAGGCGCGGAACACCTCGCCCGGCACGACCAGCACCGCGACGCCGCGACGCTCGATGGCGGTCCGCATGGCGATCTCGAGCAGCCGGGGCAGCTGCTCGGCGTCGCTGACCAGTTCGCAGTAGACGCTGCACTCGCGGAACAGCTCCTGCGGGTGGGTCTCCTGGAAGTAGGCCGTGCCGATCTCGGCGCGCGGGATGTGGGCCGCGATCGCCAGCACCGGCACGCCGCTGCGCTGGGCGTCGAACAGGCCGTTGATCAGGTGCAGGTTGCCCGGGCCGCAGCTGGCCGCGCAGACCGCGAGCCGCCCGGTGGTGGCGGCCTCCCCGGCGGCGGCGAACGCGGCGGCCTCCTCGTGCCGCACGTGCTGCCAGGCCAGGTCGCCGTCGCGGCGCAGCGCGTCGGTCAGACCATTGAGGCTGTCGCCGGGCAGGCCGTAGACGCGATGCACGCCGGAGGCCTTCAGGGTGGCGACGATGTGGTCGGCGACGGTCCTCACGACTTGCCTCCGCGCGGGGTGACGGCCGCGAACGCGGCGGACGAGTCGGGCAGCGTGCGCTGGAACAGGCCCTCGTCGCGGAGGCTGTCGGTGCCGCCGGCGCGCCGGTAGCGCAGGGAGAGCAGCGCGTCCATGGCGAGCGTTCCGACCGCGCCCAGGGGCGTCGTCCTTGTCATCGCAGGTCCCTTCAGTTCGTGAAAATGTCGCGAGGGAAGGTCTTGGCGCTGGGGCCCGAGGATCCGGCTACCGGGCGCGGACCCCGTCCAGCAGCAGCCCGACCAGCCGGGTGGCGAGCTCCCGCTGCCGTTCCTCGGCCGCGATCAGGGTGATCCCGCCGAGCGCCATGAGCAGATCGTTCGGCTCGATCCCCGGGCGTACGCCCTCGGTGGCCAGCAGGGCGGCGATGGTCGCCCGCAGCCGGTCGCGGGTCTGCTGCTTGTCGTCGTCGGAGGTCAGCACCGCCCGCAGGGTCTCGCCCAGCCCGCGCTTGGCCGCCATGAAGTCGACGAACAGCTCCATCCACTCGCGCAGGGCGTCGACGCCCGGCCGGGTGGCGGCGAGCTCGAGGCCGGCCGCGCAGAGCCGGTCGACCTCCTGCCGGTAGACGGCCTCGACCAGCGCCTCCCGGGTCGGGAACCGGCGGTAGACCGTGCCGATGCCGACGCCGGCCTCCCGCGCGATCGCCTTGAGCGAGGCGCCGGTGCCCTCCCGCTCGAAGGCCCGGGCGGCGACCTCCAGCACCCGGTCGTGGTTCTCCCTGGCGTCCGCGCGCACGGGTGACCCTCCCCACTTGCTAACCGGACCTCGGTCCGCTTATCGTTCGAGATGCAACCGGACCCCGGTCCGCTTAACCACTGTAGCAAGGGAGCAAGGCCATGAGCTTCGACGCCACCTCCACCGCCGCCGACGTCATCGCCGGCGTCGACCTCACCGGCAAGCGCGCCATCGTCACCGGCGGCGGCTCCGGCATCGGCCTCGTTACCGCCCGGACTCTCGCCGCCGCGGGCGCCGAGGTGACCGTCGCTGCCCGAAATGTCGGCACATCGGCGGAACTCGACCTCGCCGACCTCGACTCGGTCCGCCGCTTCATCGACCGCTGGACCGGCCCGCTGGACATCCTGGTCAACAACGCCGGCGTCATGGCCACCCCTTTGACGCGTACACCCCAAGGTTTTGAATTGCAGTTCGCCACCAACCACCTGGGCCACTTCGCGCTGACGCTCGGCCTGCACGACGCCCTCGCGGCGGCCGGCGACGCCCGGGTCGTCGTGGTCAGCTCGGTCGGGCACGTCAACGGCGAGGTGCTCTTCGACGATCCCAACTTCGAGCATCACCCGTACGACCCGTGGGCCGCGTACAGCCAGTCGAAGACCGCCGACATCCTGTTCGCCGTGGAGGCCGCCAAGCGCTGGGCGCCCGACCACATCGCCGTCAACGCCCTCAACCCGGGCCGCATCTGGGGCACCGGCCTGAGCCGCCACATGGAAACCCCGCCCGACTCCTTCGACCCGGCCGGCGCCACCGGAGTCTCGGTCAAGAACGTCGAGCAGGGCGCCGCCACCTCGGTGCTGCTGGCCGCGTCGCCGCTGGTCGAGGGCGTGACCGGCAAGTACTTCGAGGACTGCCGGGAGGCCGGTCCGTACACGCCGGGCGTGCGCCGGGGCGTCGCCGCGTACGCCATCGATCCGGCGAAGGCCGCCCGCCTGTGGCGACTGTCACTCGACCTGACAGCGGCCTGACAGCCCCGTATCAGCGGCGTGTGCGCGGGATGTCAGCGCGACCCGCCAGTCTCCTTCCCGAGGGCCGGCCAGGCCCGCGAACGAAGGGACAGGATCATGAGCGATCTCGTGGTTCGCGCGGAGGGACTCCGCAAGCGATTCGGCAAGACACAGGCGCTCGACGGGGTGGATCTGGCGATGCGCCGGGGCACGGTGCTCGGCGTGCTCGGGCCCAACGGCGCCGGCAAGACCACCGCGGTACGGGTGCTCGCCACCCTGCTGCGCCCCGATGAGGGCCATGCGGAGGTGGCCGGCATCGACGTGCTCAAGGAGCCGCAGCGGGTGCGCCGCCGCATCGGTCTCACCGGCCAGTACGCGAGCGTCGACGAGGACCTGACCGGCACCCAGAACCTGGTGCTGATCGGCCTGCTGCTCGACCTCACCAACAAGGACGCGAGGAAGCGCGCGGCCGAGCTGCTCGAATGGTTCGACCTCGCCGAGGCGGCCGACCGCCCGGCCAAGACCTACTCCGGCGGCATGCGGCGCCGGCTCGACCTGGCCGCGAGCCTGGTCGGCCACCCCGAGGTGATCTTCCTCGACGAGCCGACCACCGGCCTCGACCCGGCCAAGCGCGAGGACATGTGGGGCGTCGTGCGCACCCAGGTCACCCAGGGCGCCAGCGTCCTGCTCACCACCCAGTACCTCGACGAGGCCGACGCGCTCGCCGACGAGATCGTGGTGATCAACAAGGGCCGCGTCATCGCCCACGACACCCCGGAGGGGCTCAAGCGCCGCGTCGGCGGCCTGACGCTCAAGGTACGCCCGGCCGACCCGGCCCGGGTGCCGGACGCCCTCGCCGTGCTCGACGCGGTCGCCGCCCCCGGCACGAACGCGTCGGCCGACGCCGCCGCCGGTGCCCGCCCGGGCGCGGTGAGCGTGCCGGTCTCCGGCGACAGCGCGCTCGACGAGGCGCTGCCGGCGCTGCGCCGGGCCGGCATCGAGGTCGTCGACCTCGGCCTGCACCTGCCCAGCCTCGACGAGGTGTTCCACGCCCTCACCCGCGACCAGGCCGACTCCGCCGCTGCCAAGGAGGCTGAGCTCGTATGACCACTCTTGACGTTCCCGTGCGCAACATCGTCGGCGACATCGACAAGCCCCGCGGCGGATCGCTCGCCGCCCTGGCCCGGCACAGCGTCGCGCTCGCGCGCCGAAGTCTGATCAAGACCATCCGTACGCCGGAGGCCCTGATCGACGTGACCCTGCAGCCGGTGATCTTCCTGCTGCTGTTCACCTACCTGCTCGGCGGCGCCATCTCCGGCGGCGACCGGCACGCCTACCTGCAGTTCCTGCTGCCCGGCATGCTGGCGCAGTCGCTGGCGATGGGCGGCATCGCGCTCGGACAGAACCTCAACGCCGACATCGAGAAGGGCGTCTTCGACCGTTTCCGGTCGCTGCCGGTGGCCCGCTCGGCGCCGCTGGTCGGCGCCGTCGCGGCCGACGTCGTCCGCTACTTGACCGTCTGCCTGGTCATGCTCGGCTTCGGCACGATCATGGGCTTCCGGGTCGAGACCGGCTTCGTGCCGGCGGTCGCCGCGGTCGCCCTGTCGATCGGGTTCGGCCTGTGCTTCTGCTGGATCTCGGTCTGGGTCGGCATGCTGGTCCGCACCTCGGGCGCCGTGCAGGGCGTGATGTTCCTGCTGGTCTTCCCGCTCTCGTTCGGCAGCAACGTCTTCGTGCAGACGGACACGCTGCCGGGCTGGCTGCAGGGCTTCGTGCACGTCAACCCGATCACGCCGTTGGTGGGCACGATCCGGGGGCTGCTCGTGGGTGGGCCGGTGGCTGGGCATCTGTTCTGGACTCTGGTGTGGATGGCCGGGTTGCTGGTGGTGTTCGTGCCGCTCGCTCTCCGGGCCTACGCGCGTCGGGCCTAGGTTCAACACCGCAGGGCTCCGCCCCGCACCCCGGCCGCGCTCGGAGATCGGCCTGGCGGTTTGGTTGCGGTGGGTGGGTGGTCCCTCTGAGCGGCGTTCGCCGCCAAACCTTCACTCTCTCGGCGGCGTGGGAAGGGCCGGGCCCGGCAGTGCCTCGCGGCGCAGCCGGGCCGGGTCCACTTCGGCCGAGGCGGTCTTTCCGTCGAGCTTCCACCCGATCTCGTACGCCTCGGCGAAGCCGTCCTCGCCCAGCGCGCGCACGCCGCGCTCGGTCATCGTCCGTACCTGCGGATCGGTTCGGTCGTGGGTGCCGCGCAGGCGGGCCGCTGCGCCGAGCATGAGGGCCGCGTCGCGGTGCCGGCCGCGCAAGCCGGCGAGCCCGGCGGCGGTCACCGCCACCAGCGCGAGGATCGGCATGTCCCGGCTCTCCAGCGCCGCCGCGTACGCCTTGACCACCGCCTGTTCGGCGCCGTCGGCGTCGCCCAGCTCCAGGCAGAGCCAGGCCCGCACGCTGCCGACCAGCGCCCGGCCGTGGTCGCCGGCGAACGGCAGCCCGGTGGTCATCCCGGCCTCGGCCACCTCGACCAGCTCCCGCGCCCGATCCAGGTCGCCGATGCGTATCCACATCCCGGCCTCGAGCGCGTCGACCAGGACGATCATCTCGGGTGAGCCGGACCGCTGCGCCCGCTCTCGCGTGCCGTCGATCATCTCGACGGCCTGGGCCGTGTCGCCGCGCCGCAGGTGCAGGTCGATCCAGCGCAGGTCGATGAAGATCTCGTCGCTGAGGCTGAGCGACCCGAACTCGCCGGCCAGCGAACGGGCCCGGTTCAGGTCGGCCAGCGCGCCGTCGAGGTCGCCGTCGTACTGCCGCAGCTGGGCGCGCATCGGCAGCGCGGTGGCCAGGCCCCAGCGGTCGCCGGCCTTGCCGAAGCAGTCCAGCGCGCCCTCCACGTCGATGCGTACCTGCGGAAGGTCTCCGTTGTTCTCGGCGAACTGGGCCCGGAACATGCGCGCCAGGCCCGACACCCAGACGTCCGGCCCGTCGATGAGCCGGCCGATGATGACCAGCGCCGCATCCGCCTGCTCCAGGAAGGTCAGCGTCACCGCCGCCAGCGTCCCGGCCAGGCCCGGCAGCTCGGGGTAGGCCAGCAGCCGGTCGCAGAGCGCCTGCAGCTCGTCGTGCCGGTCCCGGGTCTCCTGGTCCATCGCCGAGCCCCGGCTGCTGATCAGGTTGAGCAGCATCACCGCCGAGGCGCAGTCCCGGTCGAGCGTCGACCGACCGCCCGGCACGGCCAGGGACTCCTCCAGCCAGTAGGCGGCGTCCGCGTGCCGGCCCAGCATCTGCCAGAACCAGCCCAGGTGCAGCGCCAGCGAGACCGCGCGGTCGGCCTCGCCCGTGTCGCACAGGTGGCGCAGGGCGGCCAGGGCGTTGTCGTACTCGGCGCTCAGCGCGGCCAGCGCGGTGAGCTGCCCCGGCCCGCGCAGCCGCGAGTCGAGGCTCGCGATCAGCTCGGCGAGGTATCCGGCCGCGAGATCTCGTGCCGCCCCCAGCGTGCCGCGCTCGTCGAGACGCTCGATGCCGTACTCACGAAGGGTCTCGAGCATCCGGTAGCGGCC
This sequence comes from Paractinoplanes globisporus DSM 43857, assembly GCF_000379645.1. Classification (GTDB taxonomy): domain Bacteria; phylum Actinomycetota; class Actinomycetes; order Mycobacteriales; family Micromonosporaceae; genus Actinoplanes; species Actinoplanes globisporus. The sequence continues at coordinate 67,430 of NZ_KB903296.1, read as the reverse complement.
GGGGTCCGGCGCGAGCTGCAGCAGCGACTTGTCGACCAGCGCGGCGAGCAGTTCCGGCACCTCACGCGCCGGCACGTCCGTGCCGGAACAGACCGCGGTGGCCGAGGCCTCCGTGACGCCGCCGGGCAGGATCGAGACCCTTTCCGCCACCGTACGCTCGTGCTCGCTCAGCAGATCCCAGCTCCACGCGATCACCGCCCGCAGGGTCCGATGCCGGGGGTACGCGGTGCGGCTGCCCGTGGTCAGCAGCCGGAACCGGTCGGAGAGCCCGTCGGCGAGCTCGGCCAGCGACAGCGTGCGCAGCCGGGCCGCGGCCAGTTCCAGCGCCAGCGGCATGCCGTCGAGCCCGCGCACGATCCGCCCGATGTCGCCGAGCGTCTCGGCGTCCACGTCGAAGCCGGGCCGCACGGCACCGGCCCGCTCGGTGAACAGCCGCACCGACGCCCGCCGCCTCGCCTCCTCGACACCGTCCTCCGGCTCGGGCAGCGTCAGCGGGCCGAGCGGCACCAGCGCCTCGCCGTCGACCGCGAGCGGTTCCCGGCTGGTCGCCAGCACCCGCAGTTCCGGGCAGCGCGGCAGCAGCGCCGCGATCAGGTGCGCCACCGCGTCGATCAGGTGCTCACAGTTGTCGACCAGGAGCAGGCTCTCCCGGCCGCCGAGCTCCTCGGTGAGCACGTCGATGTCGTCGCCGTCGAGCCGCAGCTTGGTGGACGCCTCGAACATCGCGGCGCCGCGCAGCCCGATCGCGGCCAGCACCGCCGCCCCCACCTTCGCCGCCTCGGTGACCGAGGAGAGGTCGACCAGCCAGACCCCGTCGCGGAACTCGTGCCGGCGCCGCCGGCCCGCCTCCAGCGCGAGCCGGGTCTTGCCGGCCCCGCCCGGCCCGAGCACGGTGACCAGGCGCCCGGCGGCGAGCAGCGTGCCGATCCGGGCGAGGTCGTCGTCGCGCCCGATGAAGCTGGTGACCGGCGCCGGCAGGTTGCTGCGCCTCTGCTCGCGCGGCGGTCGATTCTCGGCTGCCGGCTCGGCCACCGGCTCCGGGGCGCGCAGCAGCCGCACGTGCCGCTCGCGCAGCGCGGCGCCGGGGTCGACGCCCAGCCGGTCGGCCAGTGCCTCCCGCACCCGCTCGTACAGCGCGAGCGCCTCGGCCTGCCGGCCCTGCGCGGCGAGCGCGTCCATCAGCAGGGCGGCGGCCCGCTCGTCCACCGGCTGCTCGGCGAGCAGGGCCGACATCCGGGCGGCCGCCGCATCGGCCCGGCCCAGGGCCAGCTCGGCCTGGGCCAGGTCGGACTCGGCCTCGGCCCGCTCCTGCGCCAGCCGGGTGGCGACCGCGGGCGCCACGGCGGCGACGGCGGCCGGCTCGGCTGCGGGGTGCTCCCCCCAGCACGCGACCGCCTCGCTCAGCAGTTCGGCGGCGGCCGAAGGGTCGCCGGCCCGCAGCCGCTCGCGCCCGTCGGCGGCCAGCCGCTCGAACCGCAGCGCGTCGACGTCGGCCGCGGTCACGTCGAGCCGGTAGCCGCCCTCGGTCTGCGCCACCGCGCCCGGCGCGCCGAGCAGCCGGCGCAGCCGGGAGACCAGGGACTGCAGGGCGTTGACCGGGTCGGCCGGGCGCTCCTCGGGCCAGAGCGCGTCGACCAGCAGGCCGGGCTCGACCGCGGCGCCGCCGGCCAGCGCGAGCCGCACGAGCAGGCCACGCAGCCGCGCCCCGGGCACCGCCACCGGCGCGTCGCCGAGGCACACCTCGAACGCGCCCAGCAACGTCAGCCGCAGCCGCGTAGCGATCTCCCCGTGCCCACCCACACGCCGATCCTCTCGCGTCCGGCCCGGAGCGCCCAACCCGCCCCACCGGGCGACCCTCTCAGCCCGGTCTCAGGCGCACGCGTCCTAGGAACCTGGGTCAATTCCTTGGCTACAGCATTGTCGCCATTTCCTACGCAAACGAAATTTGCGCAGCGGGAAATGTCATATCCTTTAACTTCATTGCTTCATGTAGATGTATGGCATTCATTTCCTACTATCCGGAGCGCGGCGATCCCGCCGCAAAAGCTCGACGGAAGGAATCGTGGATGCGAAGGCTTGGCAGAACCGTTCTCGTGGCGGTGTCGATCGCCGGCGTCCTCGTCGCCGGGGCGGCCGCCCCGGCGACGGCGGCGACCCGGACCGACCAGACCTCCGCCCAGGAACGCAAGCGCGTCGACAGCGTGCCCACGCCGAAACTCGGCTGGTTCAACTGCTACGACGGCGCCCAGTGCGCGACCACCTGGCTTCCCCTCGACTACGACAACCCCAAGGGCGCGAAGACGGAGATCGCGGTCCTGCGCATCAAGGCCAAGGACCAGAAACACAAGATCGGCAGCCTGTTCCTCAACCCCGGCGGCCCCGGCGGCTCGGGAGTGGAAATCGCGGCCGCCGCTCCGCTGTTCCTCAGCCCGTCGCTGCTCGACCGCTTCGACATCGTCGGTTTCGACCCGCGCGGCATCGCCAGCAGCACAAACGTCAAATGCTTCAAGACGGTCAAGGATCAGACCGCCGTACTGAGCAAGATGAATGTCGCCTTCCCGTGGGGAAAGGCCGAGGAGAAGTCGTACGTCGAGGGCGCGAAGCAGTTCGGCAAGGCCTGCTCGACCACGGGCAAGCCGCTCTCCGGCTCGATGTCGACGGCCGAGGTCGTCCGCGACATGGACGTGCTGCGCCGGGCGGTCGGTGACAAGAAGCTGAGCTACCTCGGCTTCAGCTACGGCACCGCGATCGGCCAGTACTACGCCAACATGTTCCCGGACCGCTTCCGCGCGATCGTGGTCGACGGCGTGCTCGACCCCGAGCATTGGGTCGGCACCAAGAAGACGGCGACCCAGGAGCAGGACGAGCGCCTGCGCTCGGCCGACGGCGCCTACCGCGCGCTGCAGGAGATCCTCAAGCGCTGCGACAAGGCCGGCGAGAAGTACTGCGCGTTCGCGGCCGGCAACCCGGTGGCCAACTTCGACCTGATCGCTCAGAAGCTGCGCCAGAAGCCGCTGGTCGTCACCGACGAGTTCGGCACCTTCACCATCACGTACGCCGATTTCGTCGGCGCCATCCTCGGCGACCTGTACGACGTGGGCGCCGGCGACTGGGTCACGCAGGACTCGCAGTTCGTCTACACCCTGCTCACCCAGCCGAGCACGAGCGCCAAGGCGGCCACCGCGCGCAAGGCCCTGATGAAGCGCATCCGGGCCGCCCGCGCCAAGGCCCCCGCCCGCGACTTCCCGTACGACAACGGCTTCGAGGCGTTCGCCGGTGTCGACTGCACCGACGCGCTGCACCCCGCCGACGCCGGCTCGTGGCCCGCGCTGATGGCCAAGGCCGACAAGCGGGCGCCGTACTTCGGCCGCGCCTGGGGCTGGGCCACCGCCCAGTGCGCGCGCAACACCTGGACCGTGCGGGACGAGGACGCCTACACCGGACCGTGGACCCGCAAGACCGCGGCGCCCGTGCTGATCGTCGGCACCAAGTGGGACCCGGCGACCAACTACGACGACGCGGTGTCGGCCGCCAAGCGCCTGCCCAACAGCCGCCTGCTGTCCAACACCAACTGGGGCCACACCTCCTACGGCACGTCCGACTGCGCCACCGGCGCGATCGACGCCTACCTGCTGAAGGTGACCCTGCCCGCCAAGGGCACCCTCTGCCAGGGCGCCTACCAGCCCTTCCTCGAGCCGCTCCCGGACGACCCGGGCGCGACGGCCTCGACCCTGAAGGCGACCGCGGCCCAGACCGCGCGCCCGCAGGTGGCCGGCCCGCCCATGCCGTCGACGCTCAACGGCACTCGATAACGCGATGAGGGGGCGCGGCGTCGGGGCTTGACCTTGACGCCGCGTCAACCCCGCATCCTCGGTGGCATGACAGCGGACCATCCGACCATTCGCGTGCGAGGGCTCACGAAGGCGTACGGCAAGCTCGAGGTTTTGCGGGGTGTGGATTTTGATGTGGCGCCCGGGAGCATCTTCGCGCTGCTCGGCTCGAACGGGGCCGGCAAGACGACGGTCGTGCGGATCCTGGCGACGCTGCTGAAGGCCGACGCGGGGACGGCGGCCGTCGGCGGCTTCGACGTGGCCACGCAGCCGGCGCGGGTGCGCGAGTCGATCAGCCTGACCGGGCAGTTCGCCGCCGTGGACGAGATCCTCAGCGGGCGGGAGAACCTCGTGCTCGTCGCGCGGCTGCGGCATCTCCGGAACCCCGGCGCGGTCGCGGACGGACTGTTGGACCGTTTCTCGCTGACCGACGCGGGCGCGCGGAGAGTGTCCACCTACTCCGGCGGGATGCGCCGCCGCCTGGACATCGCGATGAGCCTGGCCGGGAGCCCGCCGGTCATCTTCCTGGACGAGCCGACCGCCGGGCTCGACCCGTCGGCACGCCTCGAGGTGTGGCAGACCGTCAGAGGGTTTGCCAGGCAGGGCACCACCGTCCTGCTCACCACCCAGTACCTGGACGAGGCGGAACAGCTGGCCGACCGGATCGCGATCCTCCACCAGGGCCGGATCGTCGTGAACGGGACCCTCGGCGAGCTCAAACAACTTCTCCCACCCGCCAGGATCGAGTACGTCCAGAAGCAGCCGACGCTGGAGGAGATCTTCCTCGCGACCATCGCCGGCGGCCGGGAGCAGGAATGACCACGTACCTGTTCAGCGACAGCGCCGTGCTCACCGGCCGGACCCTGCGCCACGTCACCCGCAGCCTCGACACCATCATCACGACCGCGATCATGCCGATCGCCCTCATGCTGATGTTCGTCTACGTGTTCGGCGGCGCGATCGACACCGGCCCCGTCCCGTACATCGACTACATGCTGCCCGGCATCCTGCTCATCACCATCGCGTCGGGCATCTCCTACACCGCGTTCCGGCTGTTCATGGACCTGAAGAGCGGCATCTTCGAACGCTTCCAGTCCATGCCGATCGCCCGGTCCGGCGTGTTGTGGGCCCACGTGCTGACCTCGCTGGCCGCCAACACGATCTCGCTCGTGATCGTCCTGGGCGTCGCGCTGCTGATGGGCTTCCGCTCGAGCGCCGGGGTGCTCGCGTGGCTCGCGGTCGGCGGCATCCTGCTGCTGTTCACCCTGGCCCTGACCTGGATCGCCGTGATCCCGGGCCTGTCCGCGACCTCGGTCGAGGGCGCGGGCGCGTTCTCCTACCCTCTGGTGTTCCTACCATTTGTCAGTTCTGCGTTCGTGCCGACGGAGACCATGCCCGGCCCGGTCCGGTGGTTCGCGGAGAATCAGCCGGTGACGCCGATCGTCAACACACTTCGCGACCTGTTCGCCGGTCGACCAGCCGACGATCTCGGGATCGCCCTCGCCTGGTGCGGCGGCCTGCTCGTCGTGGCGTACGTCTTCGCGATGCTCGCCTATCGGCGGAAAATCGCCTGATGCTCACCATCAGCCGGGTCGCGGCGTACGCGGGCGTCACCGTGCGGGCGATACGCCACTACCACGAGATCGGGCTGCTGCCGGAGCCCGTCCGCGACCGCTCCGGCTACCGCACCTACGACGCCGCCGCCATCGTCCGCCTGATCCGGATCCACACGCTGGCCGACGCCGGCGTGCCACTGGCCCGGGTGCAGGAACTTCTCGACGCCGGCCCCGACGAGTTCGCCGCCGGCGTACGGGAGATCGACAAGAACCTGCGCGCCGAGATCCGGCGCCTGCGCGGCACCCGCCAACGCCTGGCCGGCCTGGCCGCCGGCGACCGGCTCGCACTCCCCCGCTGCGTCCTGGACTACCTCGACCGGCTGCGCGCCCTGGGCGTGGACGAGCGGCAGATCGAGGCGGAACGCGACGGCTGGATCCTCGTCGCCGCCCAGGTGCCGGACCAGATCGACGCCGTGATCGCCCAAAAGCACGAGGACCTGGACAACCCCGACGTGGTGGAGCTCTACCTCCTGCTGAACGACGCGCTCGACTGGCCCCCCGACGACCCCCGCGTCGTCGAGATAGCCGACATCGTGGAACGCCTGATGATCCGCGCCGTCCAGTCCGGCGAGGCCGGCCCCGACGCCATCACCGACAGCTTCGCCACCCTCCTCGACGCCGCCATGCTCGAATCCTCCCCCGGCGCCGCACGCCTCCTGGCCATCCTCGAAGACCGCGGCTGGAAAGGCTGGACCAGAATCGAAAAATTTCCCGCCAACCGCCTCGACCCCGCGATGACCGGAGACGACGCTTGAATTGGCGGCGACAGCCGCGCAGACAAACCCGGGGGTGATCTCTGAGCCGAGGGGTGTGGGGCGAAGCCCCGCGGTCTTAAGGACTTCCCCGACCATGATCGCGGACCGTCATCCCCACATCGCAGGTGGTACAACCATCTGATTAGGCGGAATTCGAAATGGACTGGTGAAACGGGATGTATGCGAATTCACCTCTCCACCTCACGCGGGACTCACATATTCGTTCTGTAGCCTGCGCGGCGTGTCTTCCTGGTTTCGGCGACGTGATCACAACATCTTCACCAACGCGAGCTCGCTTCTGATCTGCGGAGTTCTCGCGGGGGTGGTGGTCGCCGCGGCGGCGTTCCCGGCCGCGGCGATGTCCGGCCTGACGGTCGAGGCGGGCGGCAAGGCGTTCGCGGCTCTGCCCAGCCAGCTCAACGAGTTCGCCTCCCCCCAGATCACCCGGGTCTACGCGTCCGACGGCAAGACGCAGATCGCGGTCATGTACGACGAGTTCCGCAGCGACGTGCCGCTGTCGCAGATCTCGATCAACATGCAGAACGCGATCGTCGCCGCCGAGGACCGCGACTTCTACAAACACGGCGGCGTCGACCTCAAGGGCACGATCCGGGCGTTCGTGAACGACGAGACCGGCGGCGACAAGCAGGGCGCCTCGACCCTGACCATGCAGTGGGTGCGTATGGCGCTGGCCTACTCGGCGACCAACCCGCAGGAGGTCGTCGCCGCCACCGAGGACACCCCGAAGCGCAAGATCACCGAGATGAAGTACGCGATGCAGGTCGAGAAGGAGATGACCAAGCAGCAGATTCTCGAGCGCTACCTGAACATCGCCCCGTTCGGCAACGGCGCGTACGGCATCTACGCCGCCAGCCAGATCTACTTCAACAAGAGCCCGAAGGACCTCGACGTCGCGCAGGCGGCCCTGCTGGCCGGCATGGTCAAGGCGCCCACCAGCTTCAACCCGACCACCGCGAGCGGGTACCCGCAGGCGCAGACCCGGCGGCAGTACGTGCTCGACGGCATGGTGACGACCGGCGCGATCACCAAGGCGCAGGAGCAGGCGGCGGCGAAGGAGAAGATCCCGCACACCGTCAAGCGGGTCGGCAACGGGTGCGTCTCGGTCAACAAGAACGAGTGGGGCTTCTTCTGCGACTACTTCACCCGCTGGTGGCTGCAACAGCAGGCCTTCGGCGCCACGACGTACGACCGTGAGCAGCGCCTGAACGACGGCGGGTACCGGATCGTCACGACGATGGACCTCAAGGCGACCGCGGCCGCGCACAAGCGGATCAACGAGAAGATCAAGACCAGCAACAAGGACGCCCTGATGCTGGCGGCCGTGAAACCGGGCACCGGTGAGGTGCTGGCGCTCGCTGCGAACCGCAACTACAAGCTGGACGACTCGAAGAACCACATCTCGTCGGACCCGAAGAAGGCCGCGAAGAAGCTCAAGGGCACGTACCCGAACACGACCAACCCGATCATCAGCGGCGGCGGCGACGTCGACGGGTACCAGGCCGGCTCGACCTTCAAGATGTTCACGATGGTGACCGCGCTGAAGCAGGGCATTCCGCTGAGCAAGGTGATCAACGCGGGGGTCGTCGCGAAGACCCACTACATCGTCTCGCCGAGCAGCCCGGCCGCCTGCCCCGGCACGCACTTCTACTGCCCGGGCAACGCCGGTGAGAGCGAGGCCGGCGTCTACAACATGTGGGCCGCGTTCGGGCACTCGGTGAACACGTACTTCGTGCCGCTCGAGGAGGAGGTCGGCGCTCAGAACGTGGTGCGGACCGCCCAGGACTTCGGCATCCAGTTCCGCGCCTCGAACGACGCGGACCTGGCCAAGCCCGGCAACGCCGAGCAATGGGGCGCGTTCACCCTGGGTGTCTCCGAGTCCACGCCGCTCGACCTGGCCAACGCGTACGCGACGCTGGCCGGCGACGGCATGTACTGCGCGCCCACCCCGGTGAAGTCGATCGTCGACCGGGACGGCTCGAAGATCGACGTCGGCAGCCCGAGCTGCCGGCGCGTCGTCTCGGCCGACGTGGCCCGCACCGCCCTGGACGCGGCCCGCTGCCCGGTCGGCGACTCGGCCCAGCTGGGCAGCTGCGGCGGCTCCGGCACGGCCCCCGGGGCCCACGGTGTCGTCGACCACCCGGTGTTCGGCAAGACCGGCACCACCGACAGCTCCAAGACCGCGGCGCTGATCCTGGGCACCACCTCGATCGTGGTGGCCGGCTATCTCGCCGATACGGACTGGCCACAGACCAGCCAGCACATGGACCACGCCATCGTGAACCCGGCGGTGTGGAACACGGTGGCCGACTACATGAGGGGCAAGCCGAGCGTCCAGTTCAAGAAGCCCGGCGACAGCAAGGTGGCCGTCGGCGACCTCGTCTCGGTCCCGGGCGTGAACTGCGCCAGCGTCCAGGCGGCGACCGCGGTGCTGAAGGGCGCCGGCTTCACCCCGACGACCGGCGGCCAGGTGGCCTCGAACTGCCCGCCCGGCACCGTCGCCGACACCAACCCGAGCAACCGCGCCTCCCGCGGCGGCCTCGTCGTCATGGAGATCAGCAAGGGGCCGGGCGGCCCGCCGGGCCAGAACCCCGGCACCAAGGGCGGCGGCAAGGGCAACGGCAAGCCCGGGCATTGATCCGGTAGGTTCGGCGCGTGCGCCGGACCTGCCGTACCAACCGCCCCGGGTGATCGTCGAGCCCGACCGGGACGCGCTCCGCGCCGCCCTGGACCGCGAGACCCGCCGCCTGGTCGACCGGGTCCGCGCCGGCACGGACCTGGACGCCCCGGCGCCGGGGCTGGACTGGACCGCCGGCCAGCTGGTCGCCCACCTGTGCGTGGTCTACCGCGCCTTCGCGCTGGCCGTACGCGGCGACGACTACGGCGAGTTCATCACGGCCAACCTGGGCACCGGCCACACACTGCCGGAGGTGGTCGCCTCGACGAACGCCCGGGCGCTGGCGGTGGTGTCGTTCCCCGGCCCTCGCGAGGCCGCCGACGGCCTGCGCGACTGCGCCGACGAGCTGCTCGCCGCCCTCGACACCGGCCCCGACCTACGGGCCGCCCGGCCCACGCCGTGGTATGGCACCGATGTCACCCGTACCGTCGGCACCTTGGTCGCCCTCAGTGTCAGCGAGAGCGTCGTGCACGGCTACGACCTGGCGGGAGCGTTGCGGACAAGGCCGTGGCTGGACGAGCGATCCGCCGCGACCGCCGCCCCGATCGTGATGAGCGAGATGCTGCCGCTGCTCGTCGACCCGTCCGGCAGCCGCGGCTTCACCGGCAGCTACGAGGTGCGCATCCGCCACGCTCCCCGCTTCGTGCTCCAGTTGGACGCCGGGCGCGCCTCGACCGTCCCGGCCGACGGCCGCGAGGTCGACTGCGTCCTGTCCCTGTCCGGCTGCGACGCCCTTCTCGTCGGCTTCCACCGACGCAAGCTCTGGCATGCCATCGCGTCCGGCGGCGCGCTCGCGTACGGCCGTCGGCCTTGGCTCGGCCTGCGCTTCCACTCCCTGTTCCGCCTTCCGTGACGGCCGGGTCTGACGCTCAGGACCCTCGGGAGTCGAGCACGGCCACCCTTCGCGGCCCGGCCGTGCGCCGGTAGCTGGCATCGAGGATTTCGTTGACTTCCGCCCAATCGACGTCGTGGTCGAGGTCCACCCCGATCCATCCGTACGCCCCGAGGTACGCCGGCACGTAGCAGCGTTCTTCCTCGAGCAGCGCCTCCCGCTCCGCCGCATCGATCAGCACGAGCACCGAATGCTCGTGCTGCCGGTAGGCGCCGTCGACCTTCACCGAGCCCCCGTAGTACGCGAAGATCTTGGTGGTGAAGAAGGCCGGGTGCCCGTGCGAAATCTTCTCCGCCGCGTCCGGGAAGGCGAGGGCAAGTGCCCGAAGCCGGCCCAGGATCGGGTCCGCCTCGTCGAACATGATGGGATGCGCCATGCCAGAAGATAAGCACAAGCGCACCGTCTATTGAGGCCGGCCCGTCGTCCAGCTCGTCCGCGTGTCGATCGGCTCATCGATCCGCGGCGCGATCCTCGGCGGCGAAGCGGGCGCCATGCCTATCTGATGGTCATACCAGCAGCCGACGGCATAGTGACCCTCTCGGGCGTCCGCATTGAGGCCCTCGAGCAGCCGCTCCAGCGTCTCGCGCGTCCCCGGATAGCGCGCGCCGGACAAGTAGGAACCCACCGTTGACACCGGCATCCGGACGCGCTTGGCGAGCTCGCTGATGGTTATACCCTCGCGCCCCCGCAACGCGGAGAGCCAGCTCGCGAGCGCCTCGTCGGCCCACCGGTGCGGGTTGCCGCGCCTCCGCTTGGAGGTCTGGATGGGTTCCGGCGAGGCATCCGCGACGGGCTCTCGCTCCACGCTTTCACCGTCGGCGGCAGCGACATTCACGGGGATCACCTGCGATCTGCAAGCTGCGACTGCGGCGTTCCGTGAAGCCTACTCGGTGAACACCTTCACGGAGTCGGCGCTCCCGCCGTTCCGGTTGACGGCGACGAAGAAGTCACTCCCGACGTGGGTGATGTCTTCGATCTCGTCGGTCAGGTTGTTCCCCGGAATTCCGATGTCGCTTTCCACAGGCTGTTCAGCCGCCGGGCGGCATACATTCCGGCTCCGCCGGCCGCCGTCGCGCTGAAGCAGAAGCCACTGATGTTGCCAATCGGCAGATGGACTGTCTGGCTTGCGCCGACAGATCCGTCGGCGTTCAGGTGCACGATCGTCACGTCGTCACTCGGAAACGCGGATTGGCTGCCCTGCGTGGCAATCAAGGCCGGGCCCTGGCCCCAGGATCGCTTCCGCCCCACCAACCGCATAGTTTCCCGCTGCGTCGCCGTCAGTTTCCGAAGACGCCCGTCTCGAGGTCGTCCTCGCGGGTCGCCGCCGCCATCTCGGCCGCCAGCAGGCTGGTGTCGACCACCCGGCCGGCCCGGCAAACACTGCTGTTCGGGATGTTCAGCCGTTCCGCCCCGCTCCGGTCCGTAGCGGCGTAAGCGGGCGCGCTCGAGACACCAGCGATTCCGATGGAGAGGGCGAGCACGGACGCGGCGGCTGACAGTCTCTTCGCTTCGGTGTCTCTCCTTGGGGGTGGGGAAGGTTCAGCGCGCCGTTCGGCGATGGCCGTGGCGGTTGCCCAGTGCGAGCAGGCAGAAGATCAGGACGGCGAGTATCGCGTTGCGGACCAGCGTATATCCAAGTCCGTAAATCACGAGGTTTCGTGGCTCGGCGTAGGTCGCGGCCGGCCAGGACAACAACACCCGGATCGCTCGGCTGCTGAGAGCAATGGCCGCGAGCCACACCAAGGGATGCGGTCCGGCCAACCATCGCGATGACCAGACTCCCAGCCGGAAGATCAGAAACATGACGATGGGCAGGCCGAGCATCGTGATCAGGGCGTCGTGCAGCTGAACCGGGTGGCTGTGCGGGCCGTCCGTGGCGGCGACCGGGGCGTAGACGCCGATCACGCCCGCCGCGATCGACTCGAAGAGCAGGACGAGGACCACCATCACGGCGCCTCGCCAGAGAAGCGGGCGCCGGTTGACGTCGGCCGGCGTCGCCGGGGTACGCGCGTCCCTTGCCAGCGCGACGGCGAGGAGAACTGCCGCGAACCCCGGCGCCCACAGCGTGGCCGCGCCACTTTCGACGCCGGCGACGACTAGGGCGAGGTAGGTCAGCGGGACCAGAACGATCGCAGTGACGGCCGCCAAGTCGTACCTCCGTGGTCAATGTGTTCGACCTACAAGAGGGTAGATCCACTTCCACTGCGGATGTGCCCCCGCTACTGTCGGCCTATGTCCGGGCCTGGCGACGTACCACCTGAGATCCTGGACCGGCTGCGACCGATCTGCCGGGGGCTGCCCGACGCGTACGAGGAACCGGCCTGGATCGGCATTCGCTGGCGGATCCGCGCGCGGACGGTCGCCCACGTCTACACCCCGGACCCGGACCGATTTCCGGTGTACGCCCGGTATCTGGTCGCCGGCGAGGCACCGACCGTCATGACGTTCCGCGTACCCATCGACGACCTGCTCGGCCTGACCGCCCGCGGCTTCCCGTACTTCCGCGCTCCGTGGGGCCGCAACGTCGCCGCCGCCGTTCTCGGCGAGCACACGGACTGGACCGAGATCGCCGAACTGATCACCGACAGCTACTGCGAGATGGCCCCGAAGTTCCTCGTCGCCCAGCTGATCGGTCCCGGATCCGACGGGTGGCATGATCGGTGAGGTGGGGATTGAGCTCGGCCACCGCCTGACGCGGATCGATCTCGGTGAGGTCCCGTACCGCGAGGCGCTCGGCCTGATGGCCGGCTGGGTCGAGGAGCGGCGGGCGGGCACGGCACCCGATCGGCTCTTCCTGCTGAGCCATCCGGGGGTCGTCACGTACGGCAAGCACACACCACCGACCGATCTCCCCCGGGCCGAGGACGGCCTGGAGACCGTGGCGGTCGACCGGGGCGGCCACGCCACGTACCACGGACCCGGGCAGCTGGTCGGCTACCTGATCATGGATCTGCACCGGGGCGGGCCCGGCGACGTGGTGCGGTGGCTGGAGAACGGCCTGATCGCGGCGCTCGGCGACCTGGGATTCCCCACCGTCCGGCGTGACACCCCGAAAGGCGAGAACAGCCTGGTCGGGATCTGGACGCCGGAGCACCACAAGCTCGTGTCGATCGGCATGCGGATCCGGGGCGGGGTGACCAGTCACGGTTTCGCTCTGAACGTGGATCCCGACCTGAGCGTCTACGACCGGTTCACCGCGTGCCGGCTGGAGGGGGTCACGATGACATCGCTGCGCCGGATGGCCGACGAGCGAGAGCACAGATTGCCCGGCGACAAAGAGATCCGCGACGCGATCGCCGCCCGTCTCGCGGCCTGACACCCACCGCCCTCACGGACGAACGCGAATGATCGTCTTCCCCTTGAGCCGATCGGTCGGGTTGAAGGCGGCGACGGCATCGTCGAGTGTCGCGACGGTGCCGATGTTCGTCCGCAGTCGCCCGTCGCGCACCCGCTGGACGATCTCACCCAGGTGGGCGCGATCGGCCTCGACGACGAAGTCGACCCCCAGGCCGTCGGCGGGCCGGGCCTCGGGCGGCCCGGCGATGGTCACCAGCGTTCCGCCGGCACGAACCAGGCCAGCGGACCGCTTCCCGATCTCGCCGCCGATCACGTCGAAGACCACATCGACCCTGCCGATGTCCTCCAGCGCGTCGTGGCCGAGATCGACGAACTCCTGCGCGCCGAAGTCGAGCGCTGCCTGCCGGTCGGCGGCGCGCCCGGTGCCGATGACGTAGGCGCCGGCCTCTCGTGCGAGCTGGGTCGCCATCGAGCCGACTCCACCGGCCGCACCGTGCACGAGGACGCTCTGCCCCGTCTCGAAGCGGCCGTACACGAACAGTCCCTGCCACGCGGTCAGGCCCGAGATCGGCAGGCTCGCGCCCACCGTGAAGTCGACGTCACCCGGCAGCGGCGCGAGGTTGCGGGCCTCGACGGCCACGTACTCCGCCAACGTGCCGTCGCGAGTCCAGTCCGTGAGGCCGAACACCCGCTGTCCCACCGACAGCCCCCTCGTGCCGTACCCGAGAGCCGTGACCACCCCGGCCACCTCGTGCCCGGGTACCGACGGCGTCCGGTCACGGCCGAGCCGATCGGTCCAGGTCCCCGGCCAGGTCAGCTCGCCCGGGGTGAATCCCGACGCGTAGACCTGAACGACGACGTCGTTCACCGCCGCTACCGGCTCGGGCCGCTCTACCACCGTCATCCCGGCGGTTCCCGCGGCCTGATCCGCCACCACGATCGCCTTCATCTGACTTGTCTCCCCGGTCATTTGTCGTGTCTCTCCTGCTCGGCGAGCCCCGGCGTTCGGGTAGCCTGGCGGCCGTGGTCGACCCGCCGGTCAGGAGCGTGGGCACCCGGCTGACGGCGCGCGGCGCGGCCACCCGGGAACGCATCGTGCTGGCCGCCGCCGAGCTGATGGCGGCCAAGGGTGTCGCCGCCACCACCCTCGACGACGTCCGGGTCGCGAGCGGCACCAGCAAGTCCCAGCTCTACCACCACTTCGCGGCCAAGGAAGAGCTGGTCCACGAGGTCATCACGCATCAGGCCGGCGTCGTGCTGGAGCGTCAGAACCAGTTGCTGCGCGGCGTCAACTCGTTCGCCGGGCTGCGCCGATGGCGCGACGCCGTGCTGCAACGCAACGTGCTGCGCAGCGGCGCGTACGGATGCGACATCGGCACCCTCGCGGCCGAGCTGTCCGACACCGACGAGGCCGCCCGCGAGGCACTGGCCGGCCATTTCGCGACCTGGGAACAGTTGCTCGCCGACGCCTTCCGCAGGATGCGCGACAACGGCACGTTGCGCCCCGACACCGACCCGGCCACCCTGTCCGTAGCGGTGATGGCCGCCGTTCAGGGCGGCTATCTGCTGGCTCAGACAGCGCACAACGCCGAGCCCATGCGGGTGGCCTTGGACATGGCACTGGCGCACGTCAAGACGTTCGAGGCGAGCACAACAGGACTATAAGGTCCAACCATGCCGCTCGTCCAGTCGACGGGCAGGCCACCCCCGAGGCATGATGGACTCTGGAGTCCAACTAAGGGAGGGTCATGACCGGGCCACAGGAGAACGTCAAGATTTTCGGGCTTCGCCCGGTGGAGGCGGTCGCGGGGCTCGTCCCCGCCGGCCGGCACTGCATACCGATCATCGCGGCACTGCCCGGGCTGGGCATCGAGACGGACGTGGTCGGCGTCCTGCACGGCGCCGACGGCCTGCGCATTCTCGACCCGGAGCCGCACGGGATCGGGCAACGGGTGCTCAGGTTCTTCGAGAGCTGGGGCTACCAGGACGAGATCATCAAGCTATGGGACGAAGGCCTGCGCAAGGGCGAGTCGATGATCGTCGTGCCGGCGTCGTACCCGGACCGGGTCGGTATCAGCACCCTGATGGCCGGCAACGGGGGCCATGCCGTCTACTACTTCGGCATCGGGCACGTGGAGTCACTGACCGGCCCCTGACCCCAGGATCGCTTCCGCCCCACCAACCGCAAAGTTTCCCGCTGCGTCGCCGTCAGTTTCCGAAGACGCCCGTCTCGAGGTCGTCCTCGCGGGTCGCCGCCGCCATCTCGGCCGCCAGCAGGCTGGTGTCGACCACCCGGCCGCCCGGGCTCACCGCGTCCACGAGGTCGGGGAGGACCTCCGACAGCTGCCAGGCGACCGCGGCCGGCGTGCTGCTGGCGTAGTCGGCGAGGTCACCGAGCACCCCGTCGCCGATTGTCAGGCGTACCTGATCGGTGGTCATCTTTTGATTGTGCTCGTTGTCGTCGAGCCAGCTCCGGTACTGCTCGGAGGTGGTGGTCACGGCGAGATCGAGCACGATCGCCCGCAGCCGACCGGCGCCCGGCTCGCCGTCCGGGGTGTCCGCCAGCCGCGTGAGCTCCGCCGGCTTCCTGGTGTGCGCCAGCCCGAAGACGAGGTCGCGCACCTCGGGGTCGTCAAGCAGCGTGGCGAACTTCGCGATGTCGGTCATGTCCGTTCTCCGTTCGTGCGTGCCGGCTTCGCTCTCCAAGACCGGGCAGCCGCGCGATTTGTGACAGTCCCGCGCGAGCAGGTCCTCGAGCTCCGCCAGATTCCCACTCCGTGCCGCCGCCCGGCCGCGATGCCGGCCCGGGCCCGGAGCACCAGCCTTGCGGAGCATAGGGGCCCGCGCTCGGCCGGCGTCAGCCGCTCCAGCATCAGCCGGGCCGCCGCCGCATCGACCGCCCCCCGCACCACCTCCTCGGCCTCCCCCAGCACCCGGCAGGCCGCACGGCTTGACTCTTGACGGTTATCAGCCGTTAGATGGCTTCACGTACCGCGAGTCCATAATGGAGGTTAAATGCGCATCAGACGCATGCTCGGCGTGAGCTCCGTCCTCGCTCTCCTCGTCACCCTCGCCGTCCAGGCGCCGGCCCGGGCCGACGTTCCCGTCGCAGGTTCGTGGTACTTCTTCCAGAACATGGTCACCGGGAAGGTCCTCGCCGTGAACGGCGGCCAGATGCAGAACGGCGCCAAGATCATTCAGTACGACGAGATCCGGAAGCCGGACACCTGGCCCATCAACGACCAGACCTGGTACATGTCCACCTCCGACGGCGGCGTCACCTTCATCCTGACGAACTGGAACTCCGGCCGGGTCATGGCGATCCCCAACAACAACACGGCCAACGGGACCGGCGCGATCCAATGGGACTACGTCCCCGGCCTCTACGACCAGCAGTGGCGGATCGAGGCGTCGAACGCCTATCCGGGCTACTACACCATCCGGAATTGGAACAGCCAGAAGTGCCTGGGCATCCCCAACGGCAACAAGGCCAACGGCGTACAGGCAATCCAGTACGACTGTAAGAACTCCTACAAGGACCAGTTCTGGGACGTCCGGAAATTCGGCATCGCACCCAGCTGAGCCGGGCCCGAGCTGACTGCGTGGGCTGACCGCCAGAGCAATGGCTGACGGTCAGCCCACGCGACGTCCGGCCGCCACCCCCGCCGGAAATCGCGCGACAGCCGCGTGGCCCGCTCGGCACACTTGCCCGGTGCCGGAGCCGGAACTGAGTGAGCAGGACTACCTGCGGCAGATCGAGCTGCTCGCCCTCGACGTGGTCGACGCCGCGCGCGGCGAGGGCCGGATCGGCAACGACGCAGACCCGCCCGGGGAGACCGCTCTGCAGCGTGCCGTCAACGCGCTGGCCTGCCGGCTGCGGCACCAGCACTTCGAGGGCGACGGCTGCGTCGAGGACGACCGCCCCCTGATGCGGCTCGGCGGCGCGGCGCTGATCGGCCCGGGCACCGGCGACGCGAGCCGCGACAACTACCGCACCGGCTGCGCGCGCCTCGGCGTCGACCCGCGCCCGGACGGCTGGGCGCTCTGGTACTGCTGGGACCACAATGCCCGCGCTCACACCCTGGTGACCACCGCCCTGACCACCACCCGGGCTTTGCTTGAGAGCTGGGCGCGCGGCCGGGACGTGCACCCGGCGTGGCCGCTGCGCAGCCAGGTCCGCGCCGTGGCCCGCGGCTGGGTCGGACCGGTGGTGCTGTCCCCCGGCCATGCCGCCGAACGCGAGCTCGGCGGCCGGTGACCGGCGAACCTGCGGATCAGGCCGGCGACCTCCTCGGGCAGGCCGGACGAGGTCACGATCCGTTTGTCTAGAGGGAGCTCCCGAGAGCGTTGTAGAGGCCGTCCGGCGTCAGCCCGAGCTTGTAGAGCAGGTTGGTGTCCGCCGGGTTCTCGAGGTCGATCCGCTCCGGCAGTTCGGGCGCGACGCGCTCGGCGTGCTCGGGCCCGTAGACCCGCCGGACTACGTTGAGCGCGTGCTCCCTGCTGATGACGGCCATGACAGCCTCGCTTCCCGCTGGACATCCCACTCCCGACACCAGGTATGACCGCACAGACCGCCCGGTTGTGACGAGCCCGAGTAATCAAGCCGGTGGCGAGGCGACGCTAGTGTTCTGCTGCGCTGGAGATAAGTCCGGGCGCATAATCTCCAATTCTCATGTCAGAGACATATTCGAGCCAGAATCCGTCATCACTCAACGCAGTTTCGTCGATGCGCGTGAGCAGCTGTTCAATGCGGTCAGTGGCGGCCTCGATCTGTTCGATCTCCGCGTCGTCCTCATAAAACGGATACCGACTCGAGACCTGCTCCACACATGCCCTGAACAACTGCACGCTCGAATTCACCAGAAGCCGGTTCGGCGGACCCTTCCTTCGCATCGTCACGACCCGGCCGGAGGATAGCTCCACGTACATCCCAACGTGCGGACCGCAATCCGCGAACCACAGGTCGCGGTCGTTCTGGGCCGAAACCACTACGGGATCGCGTCGCACCACATACTCGAACCCGATCAACTGATCCGGCAGACCAACCTGCTCGAACTCCCGGCGAATCTCCTCCGGCACGTCTTCGTCCCGAATCGACAACCGAAGCAAACGGTAACCTGGTAGTTCCGTCACCTCACTACCCCCACAGCTTCTTTACGGCCGCCTTCAAACGATCAGTGGTTTCCGCTCGGATTGCCTTGGTCTCCGCCGCGTTCCTGCCGTTCCATCGGAACGACCAAGTAACGTTCACCAGCGGGTTCCCGCCATCGTCCGTGAGGTTCGGCTGGCACTTGAAAGCGCACGGCGCCCGCTCCGAATAGAGATCCTTGATGTTGTGGATGCCGCCCGCCTGCTCGATGAGGTCATCCTCGGCGTGCAGCTTACCCTTCGAGCGCCCGGTAATGACTGTTCCATCGTGCAAGCGTGCCGCGCCGTAATTTCCCTTCCCGGGTCCACCCAGGTCTCGCCCATCGTCCAACCGCCTGCTCTTGGTCGCGTTGACCAGAGCGTCGTCGGAGTCATAGTCGACCTGCTTGCCGATCTCGCACCGATTGTTGTTGTGTACGAGGACTGGCGTCGATCCGGCAACGACGTAGTACGTGTGGATGTCGTTGACCGTGAGGTCGTCCATCCATTTGAGGCCGGTCCAGACCTTGACCGCCGCGACGGTCTGGGTGGTCTCGCCGTCGGGGCTGCGGAGCTTGTCGCCGGCCTTCAGGTCCTTGGCGTCGGTCCACTCTTGCTTGTCGGCGTTCCAGAACGGGTGGTTCTGGGTGGTGTGCAGGACGCTCGCCTTGCCGGTCTTGCCGTCCTTCACCGTGACGTCGGCCAGCTCGGTGTCGTCGTGATGATGCAGGACGCTTACCGTCTTGGCCTCGGTCTTGCCCGTGGACGGGTCGGTGGAGAGGACCTTGTCGCCCAGCTTGACGTCGGCGATCGGCTTGGTGTCGCCGTCGGCCATGACGACCTTGGTGGCCGGGTCGAAGCTGTGGCACGGCGTCTTGCCGCCCATGGCACCGCCGGTTGCCGCGCCGATCAAGGCCCCGGTCGCCGCGGCCTGGAAGGCCTGCTTCATGTTGACGTGGCCGGTGGTCATCAGCTGGTCGGCGACGTCGCCCATGCCGCCGCTGATGCCGCCCTCGACGCCGCCGGATATCGCACCCGACAGGGTCTTGCCGAGGATGCCGCAGCCGAGCTTGGCCGCGGCCATGCCGGCGATCTTGCCGCCGATCACGCCGCCCAGGCCGCCGGTCGCGGCGCCGATCACGCCGGTCACGGCGCCCATCGCGGCGGAGGCGGCCAGGTCCTTCAGGCTGTGGATCTCGCCCAGCGCGGCGTCCTTGGCCACGTTGATGGCGGCGCCGACCAGGATGCCGCCGACCGGGCCCAAGGCGACCGTCGCGACTACGGTCAGGGCCACCGCGGCGATCGTGATGATCGCCTTCTTGTGTTCGTTGTAGAACTTGACCGTCGCCTTCTTGGCGTCGCTGATCTTCTTGGTGACCTTGTGGTAGGCGCGGTTCGCCCGCTGTTTGAGGGCATTGCCCTTACGTTCGGCGTCTCGGTGGGCCTTCTCCGCCTTCTTGTGCTCCTGCCGGGCCCTCTTGGTCGCCTTCTTCCGGCCGGCATCGGCCTTCCGCGCCAGCTTGTGGTAGCCGTAGTGGTCGGCCACGACCGCGACCTTGCCGAGCGTCCACGCCTTCGCCTGGTAGTAGTACGACGAC
This sequence comes from Paractinoplanes globisporus DSM 43857, assembly GCF_000379645.1. Lineage (GTDB taxonomy): Bacteria > Actinomycetota > Actinomycetes > Mycobacteriales > Micromonosporaceae > Actinoplanes > Actinoplanes globisporus. Next base: position 47,620 of record NZ_KB903296.1, on the reverse strand, counting down.
GCCTGGTGATAGCCGGCCGAGATCCAGCTGCCGGCCCACGAGGTCACCGGGTTGGAGTTGACGACGCTCTTGACCTTGGACTTGAGCCAGCTGCCGAAGCCGTGGCCGGACGGGTCGGTGCCGATCAGCGGGTTGTCGTTGGCGTACGCGTACTGGTTCGCGTTCACCGAGTCCGGAACCGGGCTGTTCGAAGCCGTGTCCCGCGAATCGAACTGACCGGTGCCGGTGTTGTACCAGCGGGCCGCCATGTTCACCCGGCTGGTCAGCGCATCAGTCCATTCCGACTGATAGCCCAAATTACCGATGATCCCGGCGGTCGTCTTGATCGCACCCAGCGGATCGAAGATCGTCGAACCGGACAGCGTCGTCCCCGTGTCCGTGAACTGGCCGACCACGTCGTCGTGCACGTCGGTCCAGACATCCCGGTTGTTACCACCCGAGGACGTGCCGACCACATCGTTGTCGGCATCCCGCACGTACGTGGCATTCGCGTCCGCGGCCAGATCATTGCCCGTGCCGGTGTACGAGAACCCGGTCTTCAACGCGCGCCCGAGAGCGTCGTACGTATAGGACGCCGTCCCACCCGCACCCGACTGCGACAACACCTGATCGAACGCGTCCGACACCGTCGTGTCCGTGCTGGTGCCCTTGGCCACCGCGGTCATCGTCCCCCGCGGCGAGTAGGTGTAGCCCGACCCGGTCGAGTCACCCACCAGCCGGTTGCGCTGGTCATACGTATAGGTGGTCGAACCATTCCCGGTCCGGTTGCCCGACGCGTCATACGTGTACGCCGTCGTCGTCGTGCCATCACTCCACGACGTCAGCCGGTCTGCGAGGTCATACCCATACGTGTTCGTCTTGGTCGTACCACCGAAGTTCGTGGTCGTCTTCGACGTCTCGTTGCTGTTCGCATCCCACCCGTACGCGATCTTCGCGATCGACGTACCCGACGCCGTCTTCAACTCGTCGACCGTCGGCCGCTTCAGACCGTCGTACGTGAGGTTCCGGGTGTTGCCCGTCCCCCCGTAGGTGATCTTCGAGACGTCCGAGTCGGCGTCGTAGGCATACGTGAGGTTGGTGGCCGTCGTCGCGTTCGTCAGGTTCGACAAGCGGTCGGCCGTGTCATAGGTGAACAGGGCCGTGCCGGACGCATCAGTCCGCGTCTTGACCAGTCCGTCCCGCGTGTAGCTGAAGGACGAGTTGCCCGACGGCCCGCTGATCGACGTCGGCAGCGAACGGTCGTCGTAGCTGATCGTGTTCGTGCCGGTCGGCGCCGAGAACGACGTCATCCGGCCCGCCTGGTCGTACCCGAACGTCCGGGTCGCCGTCGCGGCCTCGGCCCCGGCGCCGGCCTCGGAGGTCAAGTTCCCCATCGAGTCGTACGCGTAGGTCTGCCTCACCCCACCGGGGGCGGTGACCCCGGTCAGCTGCCCGGCCGCGTCATACGTCCTGGTCCACGTCCGGTCCGACGTCGCCGAGTACGAGTTGGTGACCGGCTCGATCGTGGACTCGGCGGCGTTCAGCGAGTTGTACGTCGTCCAGAACGCGTTTCCGCGCCCGTCGGTGTACCGCGTCCGGCTGCCGTTCAGGTCGTACCCGAACGACGTCGAGATCGAGGTCGTCGCGCTGGTCGGCTGCTTCTCCGACAACAGCAGACCCGTCGGGTCGTACGTGAACGTGGTGGCCGTGTTCCGGCCGTCGGTGCTGGTCAGCACGTTGCCGGCCGCGTCGAACGACTGCGACGACTTGGTCAGCTGCGTGCCGTTCGCCTCGTACGACGCGGTCGAGTACGCCCGCGACAGCATGTCGTACGCCGTGTTCTGGTAGGCGCCGCTCGGCTGCGTGACCCGCGTCGGCCGGCCCAGACCGTCGTAGTCGGTCCTCGTGGTCTGCCCGGCACCGTCGACGCTGGTGACCTGCTCCCCCGCCGCGTTGTACGTGTAGCTCTGCGACACCCCGTTCGGCGAGGCCTCCGACTTCAGGCGCCCGGCCGGGTCGTACGCGTACGTCGTGGTGTACGCCTCGCTCGTCTGCCGGACCACCTGCGTCGAGGTGACCCTGCGCCCGAGGTAGTCGTACGTCGTCTGCGCCGTCGCCCCGGTCGGCCCGGTCACCGACGTCGGGTTGCCGCCCAGGTCGTACGCCATGGTGGTGACGCCGTCGTTCGGCGCGGTCGTCTTGGCGACCCGGCCGAGCTGGTCATAGCTGTACCGGGTGACGTTGCCCAGCTCGTCCGTGCTGGAAGTGGCCTGCCCGAGCGTGTCGTAGACGACCGAGCTCACCGGGTTGATCGTCGTCCCGCCCGGCGTGGTGTAGGACGGCGCGTGCGTCTCGTAGGCCCGCCCCGCGCGGTCGTACACGTACGTCGTCTGGTTGCCGTTGCTGTCGACCGACTCGGTCGCGTCACCGAACGTGTCGTACCCGGTGTAGGTCACCGGCCGGGCCACGACCGCTCCGGCGGCCGTCTCGGCGGTGACCGCCGCCCCGGAAGCGACGGCGGGCCGGTCCGCCTCGTCGTACGAGACGTCGGTGGCATTGCCGCGCGCGTCCACGGACCGCAGCGCCAGGCCACCCTCGTCCATCTTGGTCGACGAACGGGTCACGCCCGCACCGGCCGCCGGAGCCGTGCCGCCGTAGATCGCCGCGACCTGCGTGTCCGACAGCGAACGCTGGTAGACCTGGACGTCGGAGACCTGCCCGGGCCAGGCGTCGGACTTGCCGCCGGCCCACTTGCCGCCGCCGATGATCATGGGCCCGTTGGTGTTGATGGACGTCGTGCTGGCGCTGCCCTGCGGGGCGCCGTTGACGTAGAGCGTGACCTTCGTGCCGTCGAACGCGGCGGCCAGATGGGTCCACGTGTTCAGGGCCGGCACGGCGGTGGAGGTGACCCCTACGGTGTTCGTGCCGTCCTTGCTGATCAGCATCCGCCACCGGTTGGTGGTGTTGCCGGCGTAGCCGAGCAGGAACGCGCTCTGCACATCACCGTCCTGGGAGACGGCGGCCCGGTTGCCGGTGTTGCCGGTCAGGTAGACCCACGCCGACACTGTGTAGGCACGGCTGGTGTCCAGCACCGCGGTGTCCGTGGTCATCCGGGAGTTGCCGCTGTCCGTGAAGACCGCGCTGCCGGTGTGACCGGGCGGCGCCGCCGTGGACCAGGAGCTGCCGGTCGCGGCGGCCGGGCTGCCGCCGGCGCTGTCCGCCGCGGTCGTCCCGGACGTCTCGTCGAGCTTCCAGCGGGCGATCGGCGTGGTCGCCGGGTCGCCGTTGTAGCCGATCTCGGACCGGATCCGGCCCTCGGCGTCGTACTGGTGATCGGTCACCGACAGCGCACTGCCCGAGCCGACCGCCTGCGTCGTGCTCACGACGTTGTCGTCCGGCGAATAGACGTTCGTCGTCACCCGGTTCAGGCCGCTCGGGTCGAGCGTGGTGACGTCCTGCCGGCTCGCCGCGTCGTAGTGGAAGTTCGTCGTGGTCGCGCCGTTGTCGGTGACCTGCGTCGTCAGGTTCCCGGCCGCGTCGTAGGTGTCGGTCTCCTGGACGAACACCGACGCGCCGTCGGCCGGCGACCCATCATCCTTCAAAGGCTTGTCGGTACGGATCACCTGCGCGGTGAGTCCGTCGTCGGTGTACTTGTACGCCGTCGTCCAGCCCTGCGCGTCGGTCGTGCTCGCGAGCCGCCCGTTCGGGTCGTACCTGTTGGTCTCGGTGACCAGATCGACCGGGTCGGACGGGTTGTTCGGATCCCCGGTCCAGCCCTTCATCGTCTCGGTCAGCACATTGCCTTCGGCATCGACCTCGTACGCGGTCACGCCGCCGTCCGAGTCGGTTTCCGCGACAACCTGGCCGTACGCGTTGTAGGTGAAGGCCGTGGATTTGCCGACCGCGTCGGTCTGCGACTCCTTCTGCCCGTACGCGTTGAACGACACCGTCTCGGTGCGGGCCACATCGCCGCCGGTCGCGTCCGCGGTCGTCTGCGACGTCATGTTGCCGTCGACGTCGTACACGTTGGTGGTGACGCCGGTGTGCACCGCGCCGGTGACCCGGTTGGTGACCGCCGGGTCGGTCTCGCTGACCACCCGGTCCTGGTCGTCATAGGTGAACGTCGAGGTACGGCCGGCGGCGAACGTCGAGGTCGTCACCGTCTCACTGATTTTGCGACCGAGCTTGTCGTACGTGAAGCTGGTGATCTTGCCGGCCGGCGAGACGACCCTCGCGATGTCGCCGTTGGCGTTGTAGGTGATCGTCTGCTTGTTGCCCGCCGCGTTGACCACCTGGTACGGCAGGCCCGGCGGCGCGAACCCGGAGTCGGCAGCCGCGATCGTCGTGCCGTCGGTGAAGCTGGTCGCGGTCACCCGTCCCAGCGGATCCGTCGTGCTGAGCGGGTTGCCCTTGGCGTCGAACGCGTAGCTGGTCTTGTAGGTGTTGTCGGTGGCGCTTGCCGACCGCCCGTCCCGGCTGGCGGTCATCACGTCGTTGCGCGGATCGACCGCGCTCGCCGAGTTCAGGTAGTACTCGAAGTACGACGTCGAGCACTTGCTGATGGACTGGTCCTGGCAGGTGATCCGCTGGATCGTGTTGCCCCGCGCGTCCTGGACCGCCTGCGTCCACACGCCCGTCGGGTCGTACACCAGGCTGGAGAAGCCGCCGGTGTCGTAGCCGTACCGCGTCGTGTTGCCGAGCGTGTCGGTCTCGGCGACCTCGCGGTTGTTGACCAGGTCATAGCTGTACGACTGGACCTTGCCGCCCGGATCGGTGACCGTGACCGTCTTGACCGGCATCGTGATCGTCTTGATCGTGTTGTCGACGGTGGTCACGGCGACCGGGACTGCCTGCTTGCTGGCCGCCCACTGCGCCGAGACCTGGTCGGCGGTCAGCTCCGAGTCGTAGAACGCTGCTTCGGCGAGTTTGCCGGAGAAGTACGAGGTGGTGTTGGCGGGTAGGCCGGACCAGCCGGTGCCGGTGAGGCCGGCGCCGAGGTAGGCATGCGCCTGCGAGCCGGGGGTGAGCGCGACCGCGCCGGTGCTCGCGGTCACCGCGGCGCCGTCCACGTAGAGGGTCTGCTTGGTGCCGGAGGTGGTGAGCACCGCGTTGTGCCACTTGCCGTCGTTGACCGCGGTCGGGGAGATCAGCGACATGGTCCAGGCCTGCTCGGCGCCGCCGTTGCAGGTCCACAGGATCAGCTGGGTGCCGTCGGTGGTCGAGGCGCCCGGGTCGGCCAGGCACTTGCCCGAGTTGGGGTTACGGAACGAGCCGTTGTACGACTCCCACTTCTGCGCGACCCCGTTGTTGCAGGTGTACAGCTGGATCAGGGTGCCGTTGGCGGTGCCGGAGCCGTTCGCGTCCAGGCACTTGCCCATCGCCCGGATGGTGCCGTCGCCGTACATCGTCCAGTTCTGCGCCTGGCTGTTGTTACAGGTCCAGATCTCGACCTTGTTCTTGTCGGTCGTGTTCGCGTTGAAGTCGTCCAGGCACTTGCCGGGCAGGCCGAGCCGGAGCGGGCCGGTCGGGGTGGTCGACGGCGACAACGCCCGCAGCTTCCCGTCGGCGCTGATCCACATCGAGGGCAGGCCGGGTGCGGTGGTCTCGCCGAGCGCGCCGGCTTGGGCGCCGTAGATGACCTTGCCGGTGCCGGTGGTGTTGAACCAGACGCCGACCGAGTTCGCCCCGGTGGAGGCCACGGAGCCGGGCATGGCGACGTTCGAGGTGGCGCCGTCGAATTGGGTGGCGGTCGCGTCGTTGAACGGTCCGGTCGCGCCGAGGGTGACCGAACTGTAGGAGGCGGTGTCGCCGGCTACCTCGTTGACCGCGTCGGTGACATCGGAGTCGATCTCGCCCAGTCGCCAGTAGTTGATGGGTTTCGCGCCGAGTACGGACGCCTCGTACACGTCGCTGCTGCCGGTGATCGTCGGCGTGCCCATCGTCCACGCGCCGCGGTTCTCGTCGGTCACCTTGGTGACCAGGCCGGTGACCGGGTCGACGTCGATCCGGGCCTGCTGCTTGCCGGACGGGGTGTAGACCCCCCAGAGGATGGAGCTGTAGTTCTTCGCGACCCAGTAGAGGTCGGTGACCTCGGAGCTGGTGATCGCCTTGTTGTAGAAGGCGACGTCGGAGATCGAGCCGTTGAAGTAGGTCGCGGTGCCGGTCAACCCGGTGTTGGCGTGGTCGGGCCAGCCGTAGCCGACGAACCCGGCCCCGATGTACTCGTACGACGAGCCGGTCGAGCCGTACATGGCGATCGTGCCGGCCAGCGGCGTGGCCTGGGCGACGCCGTCCAGGTACATGGTCTGGGTGTTGCCGGCGCCGGAGAGCACGACGTGATGCCACGCGCCGTTGGTCACCGTGCTGTTGGACTTGATCGGGGTGGCGGCGCCGTTCCAGAACTCGCCGCGCAGATAGCCGTTCTTGTCCACGTACAGTGCCGGGGTGAAGTTACTGGACGTGGTCCCGGCGGTGATCGCCGACGCGCTGTAACTGAACAGCACCCCACCCGGCGTGCTGGTCTTGAACCACATGCTCAGCGACTGGTACGAGCCGTCCGCGATCAACTTGCCCGGCAGCTGGACGTAGGAGTTGGTGCCGTTGAACCCAGCCGTCGTCGCCGTCGTCGAGCCGAGGCCGGCCGCCCCGCCCAGCGTCACGTTCTTGTAGATGCCGTTGTCGGTGCCGGCGTTGGTCAGCACGGAACTGGCCGCGGAGGTGCCGGTCGCCTCGCCGAGCCGCCAGTACGAGTACGGGTTCAGGTTGAGCGTCGCGTTGGGGTATTGGTTATTCCAGTTGCCCCAGTTGAAGGTCGTACACGCCGTCGTCGTCCCCGGCGGGCAGACACTCAGCAGCCGGTCGTTGGTCGTGTAGCTGTAGGTCCAGACGTAGCCGGAGCCGCCCGCGGCCGGCGCGTCGGTGGTCACCGTCGCCACGTGACTCACGGTCAGCGACGGGGCCGGGGCGGTGGTCCAGCCCAGCGTCAGCTTCCGGCCCGACGCATTGGTCACCGTCGAGATCAGACCATTTGCGTCGTACGCAAACGTAAGGGCCCGACCATTCGCGTCGATGATCTGCGTGACCTTGAAGACGCCGCTTCCCGCCGAGCGGCCGAAGACGTACTGGGTCGCGTCCTTGTCGGTGAGCGTGTAGCCGGTGACCGTGCTGCCCGAGGTCTGCGCGGTGAAGACCGCGTACCGGCCGGATGGTGGGGTGAATGTGCCGTCGGCGTTGCGGCCGAACGCCACCTCCGAGCCGTTGGGGTACGTCACCACCACGGTCTGCACGGCCCCGGCGGCGTCCAGCTTCTGGGTCGCCTTCGTGTCGAAGATGCTCGACCAGCCCTGGCCGAACGCTCCCGTGCGGCGCGTGTCGAGGCTGTTGTAACTGCGGGAGACTTCGAGCGTCGGGCCGACACCGGCCACCGAGGCGTCGGTGACCGAGGTCGTGTAGTTGCCGTTGTTCGGGTCGAAACCCACTCCTGGGTTTTGCGCCAGGTCGGATGTCAGCCTCGGTTGCGGCACTGGGGTGCTGAAGGCGTACAGGGAGGACGCGGCCGCGGTATGGAGCTTGTCCCCCACCGTCACCGAGTAGTAATAGGTCTGATTCCAGGCCAGCTTCCCGGCCGGGACCTGCCAGGTCGAGGTGGTGATCGTGCCGGAGCTCGCGACCGCGACGGCCGAGCTGTTGTAGACCGTGTACGCGTAGCTGAGGCCCTGGTTCGGCCAGGCATCCGGGTCGTGGGCCCGGGTCACCAGCTGCGGGGTCAGCGTCTCCACGGTCGCGTTGTTCGCCGGGTACCGGGTGTCGACCTGCGGCACCACGTCCGACGTGTAGGTCAGCGACAGCTGCGGCGCGTACGCCCCGGAATTGAATCGCTCGGAGGTGAACCGCTTCCAGGCGTTCGAATCGGTGACCGACGAGGTCAGCGCGAGACCGGTCAGCACCTTCGACGTGGTCCAGGCGTTCAGGGCGCCGACGCTCAGCGGCACGGTGACCCACTTGCCGATCGACCGGTCGGCGCCGGTGTTCGTGCAGGCGGCGCCCGGGTCGGTGACGGTCAGCGAGCCGATCGAGTCGGCCTGCAGCGCCGGGCCCGGATACGCGGTGGTCGCCAGCGTCGTGGCCGACCAGGCGGCGGTCGGCGGGTAGACGTAGAAGATCCGGTCCTCGGTGCAGGAGTACTGCCAGGTCAGATAGAGCTTGAGGCTCGCCGCGGTGACCTTGGCGCCGTTGATCTGGTCGTCGAAGTACCCGAAGTTGATGTACGAGCGGGCCTTGGTGGTGCCGCCGTCGTAGGTGCCGATGGCCAGGTTGTTGCCGGCCTGGTCACCGGCGTCCGTGCCGGAGTCGTTGTCGACGTACGCGCTGCCGGTGTCCACCGTGGTCAGCGTGGGGTCGACCTTGACCGGGTAGACGCGGGCCGGGTCGTCGAGCCAGGCACGGTCGGCGACAACCTTCAGCGCGGGCGCGCCCTCCGACGTGGTGGTGAGGCTCATCGTCACCGCGGCCGAGTGGGCGAAGTCGCCGGACCGCTTGTCGAACTTCGAGTCGCTCATCGAGCCGTGCGGGAACCACGCCTGAACCTTGCCGGCCGCGTCGACCAGCTCCACCGAGCCGCCCGCCGTCATCCGCGGGGTCAGGCCGTCGAGGTGCAGCGGGAAGACCCACTCGTTCGGGGCCGACGGAGAGTCGAGGACCAGGGTCTCCTTGACGCCGCTCGTGATCGTCTGCAGCTGCAGGTCGGTGCCGGGCAGGACGTCGCCGTAGGTCGCCGTCGAGCCGGCCACCGTTGCGGTGCTCGGCGCGGCGTCGGCGAGGTCGTAGCCGATCGACTGCCCGCCCGGCAGGGTCACGCTCGCGACCGGGTCGGCGGCTGGGGTCTCGGTGGTGGGCGTCGCGCCGGTGGTGGGCGTCGCGCCGGGAGTGGCGGTCGCCGCCTCGCCGGTCTTGCCTGCCAGCGAGACCCGCAGGCCGCTGGCCTTCATCTTCCAGCGGCTCGCGCCGTCCCTGACCAGGGTCGGGTCGATCTTCTGCCACGAGTCGCCCGACTTGAAGTTGCTCGCGCCCGGCTTGAAGACCCGGGTCGTGGTCCCGTCCGCGTTCGTGAACTGGTCCATGCCGGCCGCCGACTTCGCGGCGTCGCGCTTGCTCGTCCTGGCGTCGTAGCCGCGCGCCCGGCCGTCGGCCTTGACCGGCTTCGTCGACGGGTCGTACGGCACGTACGGGTCGAGGCCGCCCTTGCGCGCCTTGTCGGGCGCGCGGCCCGCACCGCCGTTCGCGGCGGTCGCGGCCGTCGGGACGTAGCCGCCGTGCTGCGGCCGGCTGCCCTGCTTCTGATCGGGCAGCCCGGTGATCGGCGACGCGGACGCCCACCGCACGTCGAGCAGCCCCGTCAGCCAGCCCAGCGGGAAATGTCCACCTTGGACATTTTCGGCCGGCATCGCCGTCGACAGAAGGAAAACCAGCAATGTGAAAAGCGCACAGCGGCGCCACCAAGCATTCATTACCGACACCGCTCCCCGTTACTCACATCGCCCGCCGAGAGACTGACGTAGATCTCTTCGGCGCGTCAAGTGATGATCAGGTTACGAACAAGCCACGAAAGCTGATGACTTCCTGAGAGATCTTGGGAGTTCCCTGAGAGCCCGGTTCGTGTACGCTCCCCGCCGTGCTGGCAGGACGACTGAGCCGCAAGACGTGGCTGATCGGCGGTGCGGCGGTCGCGGTCGTGGCGATCGTCCTCACCGTGGTGCTCGTGACCCGCGACGATCCGGAGCCCCGCGCCCGGCAGTACACGGCCGCCACCGCGTGTCTGCTCACCCCCGCTGCCGGCGTCACCGACCGTGACGCCGTACCGGTCTGGGACGGCATGCAGAAGGCGTCGCTGGCGACCCACGGCAAGGTCCGCTACCTGGCGGTGATCGGCGACCAGACTCCCGCGAACGCCGCGACGTATCTGGCCACCCTCGCCCTCGGCAACTGCAACCTGATCCTCGCCGCCGGCCCCGCTCCCGCCGCCGCCGTCGACGCCAACGCCGCGGCGTACCCCAAGCTCCGTTTCGTCGTGGTCGGCGCCGCGAAAGACCAGGCCAACGTCACCGCGCTCACCAACCCGGCCGCCGTCACCGGCCTGGTCACCGACGCCCTCAAGGCCGCCGCGTAACGCCCGGTTTGAGCCCGCCGCATGCGGGGGAAATTCCTGATTGTTTGACCTACGACAATCGGGAGGCCGCCATGCCGGCAGGTTCCAGCCCCAAGCGCGAACGGCAGTACGAGCACATCAAGGACAGCGTGAAAAGCCGCGGCGGCTCGACCAAGCGCGCCGAGGAGATCGCCGCACGCACGGTGAACAAGGAGCGCGCGCGAGCCGGCGAGTCGAGGACCGCCAGCCGCTCCTCGCTGAAGGACGTGTCCTCCGGCCACCGAGGCGGCAAGCGCTCCCACACCGGCGCCCAGGGCCGCACCAAGGAACAGCTCTACAACGAGGCCAAGCAGCGCAACATCCAAGGCCGCTCGTCGATGACCAAGGCGCAGCTGGAGCAGGCGCTCGCTCGATGAGGTGACGCCCGGCCCCGTCCGCGCGTCCGTGATCCGGGTCGCAAAGCCATGACAAGAGGCCACTGGACTCTTATTGTCGAGTCATAAGGTTCCACTGGCCTCTTGTAGAAGGAAGCTCTCCATGAGCAAGGTTTGGCTGATCACGGGCACCTCACGCGGCCTGGGTCACCAACTCGCCGAGTCGGTGCTGGCCCACGGCGACCGCGTGGTGGCCACCGCCCGCCGCCCCGAGCAGATCAAAAGCCTCATCGACGCGTACGGCGACCGGGTGCGCACAACCGCACTGGACGTGACCGACCCGGAGGCGGCGCGCGCGGCCGTCGCCCTGGCCGTGAACGCCTTCGGCCGCCTGGACGTCCTCGTCAACAACGCCGGTTACGCCGACGTAGCCTCCATCGAGGACATGCCCGAGGACGAATTCCGAGCCCAGGTGGACGCCAACTTCTTCGGCGTAGTCAACGTCACCCGAGCCGCGCTCCCCGTCATGCGCGCCCAAGGCGCCGGTCACATCATCCAGATCTCCTCGGTCGGCGGCCGCGCAGGCGGTCCCGGCCTGAGCGCCTACCAGGCCTCGAAGTGGGCCGTGGGCGGCTTCTCCGAGGTCCTCGCCAAGGAGGTCGCCGCCCTGGGCATCAAGGTCACCATCGCCGAGCCAGGCGGCCTGCGAACCGACTGGGCCGGCTCCTCAATGACCACCCACCCGATCACCGACGCCTACCGCCCCGTGATCGAGCCGGTAGTGGCCCGCATGACCGCCGCCAACGGCACCCAACCCGGCGACCCGTCCCGAGTAGCCCAGGTCCTGATCGACCTGACCGCCAACCCCGAGCCCCCCGTGCACCTCCTGCTAGGCGCCGACGCCTTCGCCGTAGCCAAGGCCCACGCAGACGCCCTGTCAGCCTCCGACGCCAAATGGCGCACGATAACCGAATCCATCGCCTACGCCCCGGTAGCCTGACCCCCGATGAACCCCGAGCTGGACTCCGAGCGCGCCCGCACCCCCAAGCGGAGGTCCGGGCGTGCCGCCAGCCCAGCGCCCAACTCCGAGCCCGCCGCCGATCCCGCGCCCCACTCCACGCGCACCCCCGATCCCCCGCACGCCCCCGGTCAGGCGCCCGACTCCGCGCGCAACCCCGATCCCGCGCCCCACTCAGCGCACACCCCCGATCCCGCGCCCCACTCAGCGCACACCCCCGATCCCGCGCCCCACTCAGCGCACACCCCCGNGCGCCCCACTCAGCGCACACCCCCGATCCCGCGCCCCACTCAGCGCACACCCCCGATCCCGCGCCCCACTCAGCGCACACCCCCGATCCCGCGCCTGACGCTGCGCGCGCCGGTGGCGCCGGGCTGGATTTCCAGCGCGCCCGCAGCCCCGAGCAGCGGGAGGCCCGCCGCCGCGCCATCCTCGGCGTGGCGGCTGACCTGCTCGCCGAAACCCCGCTGAGCGAGATCAGCCTCCGCGAGCTGGCCCGTCGCGTCGGCCTGTCGAAGACCAACGTCGTCCGCTACTTCGAATCACGCGAGGCCGTCTTCTTCGCCCTCCTCAACCAGTCGATAGCCGACTGGCTCAACGACTTGCCCGGCGAGCTGCCGAACGAGTCGCCGGAAGAGACGGCCAACAAGGCGCCAGAGGAAGCAGCCAACAAGGCGCCGGACGAAGCAACGCAGACGGCGCCGGACGAGGCGACGGAGAATGCGACGGACGGTGACGCCGCGGCGGTGGTGGACGCGCTGGCCCGGTCGCTCGCCCGGCGCCCGCTGGTCTGCGAGCTGTGGAGCGCGCTGGGCACCGAGCTCGAGCGCAACATCTCGGCCGAGGCTGTCCGCGACTTCAAGCTCGCCAACGGCGCCCTGCAACAACAGCTTGCCGATCTGCTCACCGAACGCATCCCCGCCCTGACCAACGCGGCGGCACGAGAGTTCGTCGCCCTGACGATCCTGCTGGTCGCCGGCCTCTGGCCGTTCGCCAACCCGGCTCCGCCCGTGGCCGAGGCCGTCCAGGATCCCCGGCTCGCGGGCTCCCGGGTCGACTTCGGCGCGCGACTCAGCCGCGCGCTTCAGGTCGCCCTGGCCGGCCTGCTCATCCTCGGTAAGAACTGAGCCCGCGGACTCAACCGGCCCTTCACGATCAGCCAGCCCGCGAAGACCATCTCCTCGAGCCCGATCGGCGCCGCACAGATCGCCTGGACCGCGCCCGGCAGCGGGAACGCATAGAGCTCGACCACCCCTCGGGCGAGCAGCAGCCCACCGCCGAGGAGGCCCCACCAGGCCAGCCACCGCGGGACGAGCCGTCCCCGCAGGAGCACGGCGTTCAGCACGACCGCGCCGGCGCCGAACACCAGCACGGTCCCTATGTGATAGGCCCACTCCCGGCCAGTCAGCAGCGCCGACCGTGCGGCGGAGCCGGCGAGGGTAGTCAGCACAAGGGCGCAAATCGCCCCGACGAGAATGAGCGCCGCCTCCAGCGAACGCATCGCCACATAGAGAAAGGCCAAACCTTCGCTCGCCTGACGCAGCACGGGCGCCAGCAGAGCGGCGATGGCGACGACGAAGACAGCGAGGGTGAGCTCGAGCAGGGCGCCGGTGACAAGTGGCGCCGTCGACGCGGGCGGATAGGCCTCCCGAAGAGGCAGGAGTAACGAGCCACCGGCGATGGCGGTGGCCGACGCGAGGATGAACAGAACGCCCACCAGGCGTGTGACTGTCGTGGATGGCATGCCCATGAGCCTCGTCGCGCGGGACCGCCGTGGCATCGGCCGCGCAGCGACCTTGTTCCTCGTTCCCGCGGCCGGGAAAGTCCTAGTTCTTTTGACCGATGTGCTCAGGCGGCCGCTGCATAGGCTGAGTTCGTGATGCGAGACGAGCTGCGAGCGCTGTGGGCCGAGCCCCGCGTCCCCGACCCGCCGGTGCGGGTCGGGCGAGACTGGCTGCTGCTCGCCGCCGCATTGATCGGCATCGTGCTCGAGGCAGTGTTGCGCACCGACGTCGTCTGGTGGCCGGTCTCCATCCTCGCCACCGCCGGGCTGGCGCTCACCACGCTGTGGCGCCGCACCCATCCGCTGGCGATGGTGGTGTTCGCCTTCGGCACCGCGATCGCGCTCACCCTCGTCGACCTGGCCGCGGGCCACGAGAGCTCGATCGGGCTCTACACAGGCGCGATCATCGTCGTGCTGGCGTATGCGCTCACGCGGTGGGGTTCCGGTCGCGACATCGTGCTCGGCTCGGCCGTCATGCTCGCCGCCTTCGTGGTGTCGTCGTTCATCGACGGCGGGCCGGCGGGCGACATCCTCGGCGGTTTCGTGTTCCTGGCCTTCCCCGTCGCGCTCGGGGCCTCCGTGCGCCTCTGGTCGACCGCCCGCCGCCGCGAGCTGGAACGCATGCGGGCCCGCGAGAGGGAGAACATCGCCCGGGAACTACACGACACCGTGGCCCACCACGTTTCCGCCATCGTCGTCCAGGCCCAGGCCGGCCGCGTGCTGGCCGACATCGATCCGGAGACTGCCGCCGAGACCCTCGCGGGCGTCGAGGAGGAGGGCGCACGCACCCTGGAGGCGATGCGCGCCATGGTCATGGCTCTCCGCGAGGAGGACGCCGGCGCCGAGTTGAGCCCGCTGCCCGGCATCGCCGACCTCCCCCGCCTGGTCGCCACCCGGCGCGGAGGGGTCCCCGTCGACCTGCGGATCGACGACGCCATCTGCCGCCTGCCGCCCCTCGTGGACACCGGCGTCTTCCGCATAGTGCAAGAGTCGGTGACCAACGCGACCCGGCACGCGGTCGGCGCGACCGCCATCCAGGTCCGGGTTGTCGCCGAGCCCGACCGCATCCACATCATCGTTCTGGACGACGGCAAGACCCCCGGCCCCAGCGGCACCGGGTATGGCCTCACCGGCCTCCGCGAGCGGGCCAGCATCCTGGGCGGAAACCTGGTGGCCGGCCCATGCGCCGACGGCTGGCGCGTAGAGGCGGAACTGCCGCGACAGCCCGGCGACGTGCTACCGCCACGGCGGCCCATCAAGCTGCCGCCACACCGAGACGACGCATCGCCCCCACACCAGCCCATCCAGGCGCCGCCGCCATGAGACAACGGGCTACCGCGATGCGAACGGCGACGCGGACGGAAACGGCGACACGGACGGCCGCGCCGACGGCGACGGCGACACGAACGGCCGCGCCGACGGGGACGGGGACGGGGACGGGATGACCATCCGCGTGCTCGTCGCCGACGACCAGGCGATCATCCGCACCGGCCTGCGAATCATGCTGAATGCGCAGCCGGACATCGAGGTGGTCGGCGAGGCGGGCGACGGGCGGGAGGCGGTGCGGCTGGCGCGGGAGTTGCGGCCGGATGTGTGCCTGTTCGACATTCGCATGCCGGAGCTGGACGGTCTGGAGGCGACCCGGCAGCTCGCCGGGCCGGGCGTGGACGATCCGATGGCGGTCGTCGTGATTACGACCTTTGACCTCGACGAGTACGTCTACGGGGCGTTGCGGGTCGGTGCTCGCGGGTTTCTGCTCAAGGACGCTGGGCCCGATCTGCTCGCGCAGGCCATGCGGGCCGCCGCCGACGGGGAAGCGCTCATCGCGCCGAGCGTGACCGTGCGGTTGTTGCGGGCCTTCGCGACCGTGCCGACCGGGCGGCCGGCGAAACCGCCGATCGACCCGCTCACCCCACGAGAGGAGGATGTGCTGCTCACCGTCGCACGAGGGCTCACCAACGCCGAGGTCGCAGACACCCTGCGGGTCAGCCTCAGCACGGTGAAGACCCACCTCGCGAGCCTGATGGCCAAGCTCGGCGCCCGCAACCGCGTCGAGCTGGCCATGTGGGCCTACGAGTCGGGCCGCATCACCCCAGGCATCCCAAGCCAGCCGACCAGCAGCGCCTGATCTGCACCGAACCTGACCGGGCTAAGCCCGGCTACCCCGCGGCGAGTCCGGCGACTATCTCGGCGACGCGGCGGATTGCGGGGGACGTCTCGGCGGACCGGGTGGCGAGGGCCAGTTCGACAGTGGCGGGAGCGTTCAGCGACACGTAGGCGACCCCGTCGAGGGCCAGGCTGCGAACCGGCTCGGGGACCAGCGCCACCCCCAGCCCAGCCGCCACGAAGACGACCAGCGTCGCGGTTTCGCCCACCTCGATCGTGGACGGCGGGCGGAAGCCGGCCGACGCGCACGCGGCAAGCACCCGCTCGTGCATCGACGAGCGGTGGCCGGAGAAGTGCATGACGAACGGCTCGCCGGCCAGCAGGGCCAGGTCGATCGAGCGGCGGCCGGCCAGCGGATGACGGTCGGGCAGGACCGCCACGAGGCGTTCGGTGCGCAGGATTCGGACGTCCAGCTCGGGGCGCGGCACGCCGTCGGGGCGGAGGACCACCAGGTCGTACGCGCCGTCCAGCAGGCCGTCGAGCAGGGCGGGGCTCAGCAGCTCGCCGTGCAGGTCGAGGCGCATGCCGGGGAGGGCGTCGCGGATCTCGCGGGCCGCGAGCGGCAGCAGGTCGTACGTGGCGGTGCCGATGAAACCCAGCGAGACCCGCCCGGCCCGGCCCGCGGCGACCAGCGCCATGTCCGTCGCGGCGCGGTCGACCGAGCCGAGCACCGTGCGGCAGTGGTCGGCGAAGCGGTGGCCGGCCTCGGTCAGCTCGACGCGGCGGGTCGTACGGGTGACCAGCTCGACGCCGAACTCGCGTTCCAACTGCTTGACCTGCTGGGACAGGGCCGGCTGGGCGATGTGCAGCCGCTCGGCGGCGCGGCCGAAATGTCGCTCCTCGGCCAGGGTGGCGAACGAGCGCAGGTGGCGCAGATCCATAATCGCACCTTATCAATCGGGAGATATTCAGTATTGGTGCCAATCAGTACAAGAAAAGTAGGGTGAGAAGCGTGAACTCCGCCTTCCTGTACGCCGCCGCCCGCACGCCGTTCGGCCGGTTCGGAGGTGCCCTCGCCGAGATGCGCCCGGACGATCTCGCCGCGATCGCTCTGACCGGAGTGCTGGGCAAGACGCCCGGCCTCGATCCGGCGGCGATCGGTGACGTCGTGTGGGGGTGCGCCAACCAGGCCGGCGAGGACAACCGCAACGTCGGCCGGATGGCCGTACTGCTCGCGGGGCTGCCCGTCGAGGTGCCGGCGACGACCGTGAACCGGCTCTGCGGCTCGTCGCTCGACGCCGCGATGATGGCCTCACGCACGATCGAGACCGGTGACGCCGACGTCGTGGTGGCCGGCGGCGTCGAGTCGATGACCCGGGCGCCGTGGGTGCTGCCGAAACCGTCCCGGGCCTTCCCCGCCGGGAACGTGACCGCGGTGTCGACGACGCTGGGCTGGCGCCTGGTCAACGACAACATGCCCAAGGAATGGACGGTCTCGCTCGGCGAGGCCAACGAGCTGCTGGGTGACAAGTTCGGCATTTCCCGCGTACGCCAGGACGAGTTCGCGGCGCGGTCGCACAACCTGGCGGACGCCGCGTGGACGGCCGGCTTCTACGACGAGCTGGTGGTCCCGGTTCCCGGGGTCGAGTTGGCCCGCGACGAGGGAATCCGCCCCGGGTCGACGCCCGAGAAGCTGGCCGCGCTCAAGCCGTCGTTCCGCAAGGACGGCACGATCACCGCCGGCAACGCGTCCCCGCTCAACGACGGCGCCTCGGCCGTGCTGCTCGGCTCCGAGGCCGCCGCCGAGCGGATCGGCAGCGCGCCGATCGCCCGGGTCGCCGGCCGTGGGGTCTCCGCCGTCGAGCCGCCGATGTTCGGCTACGCCCCGGTCGAGGCGGCCGATCGCGCCCTGCGCCGGGCCGGCATCACCTGGGCCGAGGTGGCCGCGGTCGAGCTCAACGAGGCGTTCGCCGTCCAGTCGATCGCCTGCGTCGACGCCTGGGGCATCGATCCCGCGATCGTCAACGCCAAGGGCGGCGCGATCGCCATCGGCCACCCGTTGGGCGCGTCCGGCGGCCGCGTCCTCGGCACGCTCGCCGCCCGCCTGCGCACCTCGGGCGAGCGCTGGGGCGTCGCCGCCATCTGCATCGGCGTCGGCCAGGCCCTGGCGGTCGTATTGGAGAACGTGGCATGACCGCCGGCACCGTGGGCGAGGGCCGGCCGGGGAACGCCGGAAGAACCGCGGGCGGGGGCCGACCGGGAGAAGGCACAGGATGAGCGCCAAGATCTATGAGACGGCGGCCGACGCGGTCGCCGGCATCGAGGACGGCTCCACCGTTCTCATCGGCGGATTCGGGATGGCCGGCATGCCCGTCCAGCTCGTCGACGCGCTCATCGACCAGGGCGCCGCCGATCTCACGGTGGTGTCGAACAACGCCGGCAACGGTGACACCGGCCTCGCCGCATTGCTCGCCAAGGGACGCGTACGCAAAGTGGTTTGTTCATTTCCCCGGCAGGTCGACTCGTGGGTCTTCGACGGGCTGTACCGGGCCGGGAAGATCGAGCTCGAGGTCGTGCCGCAGGGCAACCTCGCCGAGCGGATGCGCGCGGCGGGCGCCGGAATCGGAGCCTTCTACTGCCCCACGGGCGTCGGCACCCCGCTGGCCGAGGGCAAGGAGACCCGCATGATCGACGGCCGCACGTACGTCCTCGAATATCCGATCAAGGGAGACGTGGCGCTGATCGGGGCGCACCGCGCGGACCGGATGGGCAACCTCGTCTACCGCAAGACCGCCCGCAACTTCGGCCCGGTCATGGCGACCGCGGCCCGGCTGGTGATCGTCCAGGTCAGCGAGATCGTCGAGACCGGTGACCTCGACCCCGAAGCGGTCGTCACGCCGAGCATCTACGTGGACCGGGTGGTGACGGCATGAGTCTCGACAAACACCAGATGGCCGCGCTCATCGCCCGGGACATCCCGCACGGCGCGTACGTGAATCTCGGAATCGGCCGGCCCACGCTCGTCGCCGACCACCTGCCGGCCGACTCGGGCGTGGTGCTGCACACCGAGAACGGCATGCTCAACATGGGCCCGGCCGCCAAGGGCGACGACGTCGACCCCGATCTCATCAACGCCGGCAAGATCCCGGTGACCGAGCTGCCCGGTACCTCCTACTTCCACCACGCCGACTCGTTCGCGATGATGCGCGGCGGCCACCTGGACGTCTGCGTGCTCGGCGCGTTCCAGGTCTCGGCCGGCGGCGACCTCGCCAACTGGCACACCGGCGAGCCCGACGCGATCCCGGCCGTCGGCGGCGCCATGGACCTCGCGATCGGCGCCAAGAGCGTCTACGTGATGATGACCCTGTTCGCCAAGGACGGCTCGTCGAAGCTCGTGCCCGAGTGCACCTACCCGCTCACCGGCGTCGGCTGCGTCGACCGCGTCTACACCGACCTCGCCACCTTCCTCATCACCCCGTCCGGGATCGAGGTGCGGGAGACGTTCGGCATCACCCTCGACGAACTACGCGCGCGGGTCCCGGTGCCGCTGGCCGGCTGACCGGGTATACCGGCCTTATGGCGATCTTTGTCGTGCAGCGTCACCGGGCCCGCCGGTTGCACTACGACCTGCGCCTGGAGGTCGGCGGCGTACTGGCGAGCTGGGCGGTGCCGAAGGGTCCGACCCTCGATCCGGCGGTGCGCCGGGCGGCCTTCCAGGTCGAGGACCACACGCTCGAGCACGGCGACTTCGAGGGCGCGCTCGGTCGCGGCGACGTGATCATCTGGGACAACGGGACCTGGGTGCCGGCCGAGCCAGGCGATCCGGCCGCGGCTCTCGAGGCCGGCGAGCTTCATTTCGACGTGTACGGGAGAAAGCTCCGCGGCCGCTTCGTCCTGTTACGCACCCGCACCGGGCGGGACGGCAAGCCCGAGTGGCTCCTGCTGCACAAGCGCGACGAGTACGCCGTGGACGGCTGGGACCCGGAGGAGCACCCGCGATCGGTCGTCAGCGGCCGCACCAACGAGGAAGTCGCAGCCGAGGCCGACGGCCGGCCCCCGGCGTGACGAGAAGCCGAGCCCTCGGTCACCGACGATCCGCGCGCTCGGTCGAGAACGCCCTGGCCAGCAGCGCGGCGATGGCCACACCCGCGATGGCGATCACCACCTGGGCGGCCACCACCTCCCAGTCGTAGTGGTGGTGCCACACCGTGAACAGCTTCCCGCTGCGCAGATCCCACCGATCGGCCGCCCACGTCCCCGCGACCGCCGCCCCCATCCCGATCAGGACGGTCAGGATCACCCCGATCCGTTGCCGGCCGGGCAACAGAATCCGGGCCACCACCCCGACAACCGCCCCGAACACCACCGCCGCCACATAATCCTGGGCACTCACCGCGACCTCCGTTCGTCCCGCCCACGATTCCCGCACCCCGCTGCTCCGCAAACGTCCCCGGTCCCGTGTCGCGCTGACACAGGACGCGGTCAGTCGTGAGGATGTAGCCATGAGTTCATCGCAGTCTGTCGCCGGCCCCGGGTCCGAGGGGTCTTCTGCCCCGGATCACCGCTACCTGCTCGACAACGCCCGGGTGGAGGCGGGCGAGCGGTTCACCTGGCTGGCCGAGCTGTTCGACGGTGTCACGCGAGGGCACTTCGACCGGCTCGGCGTGACGGCGGGCGGGCGCTGCTGGGAAGTCGGCGCCGGAGGTCCCAGCATTCCCGCGGCACTGGCCACGGCCGTCGGGCCAACCGGGTACGTGCTGGCCACGGACATCGATCCGTCCTGGTTGGACCCGCACGGCGGCTACGAGGTGCGCCGGCACGACATCGTCGGGGATCCGCCGCCGCAGCCGGGCACGTTCGACCTGGTGCACGCCCGGCTCGTGCTCGTCCACGTGCCCGATCGCGCGCGGGCGCTGGCGACGATGGTGGCGGCGCTGCGGCCCGGCGGCCGGCTGGTGATCGAGGACGCCGACACCGAGCTGCAGCCACTGGCCTGCCTCGATGAGGTCGGCCCGGCACAGGAGCGCGCCAACCGGCTGCGGCGTGCCGTCCGGGAGTTGATGACCCGCCGCGGCGCTGACATGCGCTTCGGCCGTACGCTGCCGCGGGCCTTGCGCGCGGCCGGCCTGGTCGATGTCACGGCGTCCGGCTACTTCCCGGTCGGCGGGACAGCCTGCGACCGGCTGGAGGCCGCGACGGTACGCATGGTCCGCGCCGAGCTGCTCGCCGCGGGACTGGCCGACGACACCGAGATCGACGCGCACTTGGCCGCCATCGATGCCGGCGAGCTCGACCTCACCCTCGCCCCGCTGATCTCGGCATGGGGACGCCGCCCGGGACAGCCCTAGGGACGGTGGGCGTCGCGGTGCTGCTCCAGGAGTGCCTCCAGGTGTTCGGCCGGGAGTGGCGTTCCCAGCAGATCGCCTTGGCCGAGCTGGCAGCCCGCGGCCCGGACCGTCTCGAGGTCGGCCGGGGTCCGCAGGCCGTGGGCGATCACCTCGAGGCCCAGCCGGCGGCCGAGGGTCATCGTGACGTCCATGACCGCATCGGCCTGCGCGAACAGCTCCTGGTCGATCTTCAGGACGTCGATCGGCAGGGTACGCAGGCGGCTCAGGGAGGTGGGGCCGGCCCCGAAATCGGCGATCGCGGTGCGGATGCCCTCGGCGCGCAGGCGGCCCAGCTCGGCGGCCAGGTCCTCGTGCAGGTCCTCCTCGGCCACCTCGAGGACGATGGCCGCGGGCGGGATCCGGCACAGCTCCAGCGCCGTCTGCAGGCTCGCCTGGAAGGCGGGATCCGAGAGGGTACGCGGGCGGACGGTCAGGGCCAGCCACAGCGACTCCTGCTGACCGCGCCACCCCGCCAGCAGACGGCAGGAGCGATGCAGCAGGCCGTGGGCGATCTCGGCGAGCAGTCCCAGGTCCTCGGCCAGGGCCAGCAGTTCGGCCGGCGGCACCGGGCCCAGCGTGGGGTGCCGCCACACGGGCAGGGCCTGTACCCCGGCCGGACGGCCGCGGGCGAGGTCGACGATGGGCTGGTAGGCCGTCTCCAGCTCGCCCCGCGAGACGGCGCCGGGCAGATCCTGCTCCAGCGTGGAGCGGCGCAGGAGGCGGGACTCCATCTGCTCGTCGTACCAGTCGACGGCGCCGGGCGGTTCGGAGCGGACCGAGCGCAACGCCAGCGTGGCGCGGCGGACGACCTCGTCGATGTCGGCGCCGGGCACCGCGTCGGCCAGGCCCGCCCAGGCCGAGAGGTGAGCCACCGTTCCGGCCGCGTCGTAGGGGGCGGTCAGGGCGTTGACCAGCCGGCCGGCCAGCAGGTGGGCGCGGACGGCACCGCAGCGGGTCAGCACCGCGAAGCGGAAGTCGCCCAGCCGAGCCGGCACGTCCCCGCCGGCCACCCGGGTACGCAGGCGGCTCGCGGCCTCGATCACCACCAGCTCGGCCAGGTCGGGGCCGTGCACGTCGCCGATCGCGGTGAGGCCGCCCAGCTCGATGACGACCATCGCGCCGGCGTCGGGGATCAGCTCGCTCGCCCGCCGCAGGCCCTCCCGGTTGGCCAGGCTGGTCTGCGGATCGCGGTGGGTCGCCTCGCGCAGCGCCCGCTCGAGTCCGCGCAGGTTGCTGACGTCCCGCACGTGCACGACCAGGCTGTGTCCGGGCTCGGCCGGGTCGAGGCCGCTGGTCGTCCACTCCGTCTCCCGCCACGCGCCGAAGCCGTCGCGGAGCCGGACCGGCATGCTCTCCCCCGCCGGCCGGCCGGCCATCCGCGACGCCAGGTACGCGTGCACCACGTCCGCCTGCACCGGGTGCACCAGGTCGGTCGCGGCCCGGCCGAGCACGTCCTGGTCGGACAGCCCGAACTGGCGCGCGGCCGCCGGTGACTGCCAGCGCACGGCCAGGTCCGCGTCGAGGACCATCGCCACGTCGACGGCGCCGAAGACCAGGCTGCGCAGCCGATTGCCCTGCACGGTGAGATGGGCGGCGTGCCGGCGCAGCGTGATCGCCGACACCCACTCGCGGATGCCGACGGCGACGATCGCGGTGACGCCGAGGACGATCGCCATCGAGTCCAGGCTGCCGCCGTTGAGCAGGTGGTAGACGGTGACCAGCGCCGACCCGAGCACCGGAAGCGTGAGCAGCGGGAATCCGGCCGACGGCTCGCTGCCGGCGGGCGGTAGCGGCCGCGCGTCGGGCCGCACCCGCACCGCGCCGTGCCACATCAGAGCGGCGGCCGCGTTGATCGCGAGAGCCGCGGCGACGGCGGCGATCACGGCGTTCGGCTCGGACGGGTGGTCCATGCCGATCGTCAGGGCGGAGAGACCGACCACGGAAAGGGCCGCGCCCGGCGCACACCACTGCAGCGCGGCCCGGTGCCGGATCGCGTGGACGCCGGCGACCGCCAGCGTCGCGGCGACGCCCCCGCCGAACAGCAGCGCGGTGGTCGAGCCGCCGCGGTGGTCGTACAGCAGAAGCCAGGGTAGGAAGATCAAGCAGGCGGCGAGCCCCAGCGCGTCGAGCGCCAGCCGTGCCCGCGCGAGCGGGTCGCGGCGCTGGTGCGGCCGGAGGATCGCCGGCAGGTACGCGCCGGCCACGAAGAACAGGCTGATCAGCGGGATCTCGGCCGGCAGCGGCACGCCGGCCAGAAGCGCATCCGGTGCCACGAGGGCGGCAACGGCGCTGGCCGCGCCCGCCAGCGCGGTGATCAGGATGCCGGCGGCCAGGGCCGGCGCGCGGAAGCCCGGGCCGCCCCAGGCCGCCCGGATCATCGCGACGGCGAAGGCGGCCGAGCACGCGACCAGAGCACCCGCGGCCGCGGCCGGCGGGAGCAGGATGAACAGCGCCGTCACCGCGACCAGCGCACACGAGACAAACAACACCGATCTGCCCGGCATCGGGTTCGCCCGCCTACTGCGAGGGGTCAAAAACGAGTACACCGCAACACTCAACGAGCCGATGGCCGCGAGGGTTACGGGTCACTGTCCTTCCGCGATGTCGGCGAGCCGGGGCAGCAGCCAGGGCGCGATGATCTTCTGGACCGCGGCCGGCGTGTAGTGCAGGCCGTCGCTGCGGACCCGCATGCCGTCGATCGACCAGGTGAAGCGGCCGTCCGGGCAGACCAGGGGGTCGATGTCGAGGACGGTGACCTTGCCGGGGTGCCGGGCCGCGACCACCCGCAGCAGGCTGTTCCAGGCGTCCACCCGGGACGGGTCGTCCTCGGAGTAGAGGCTGCCGTCCGGCTTCTCCGAGCGGTGGGTGTAGGCGGCGGTCAGCAGCACCACGGCCGCGCCGCGCGAGCCGGCGATGCCGATCGCGGTGTCCAGCTGCTCGCCGAGGTACTCGTCATAGGCCGGATCGCCGACGTGCTGGTAGGTGCCCTGGTAGCGGCGGTCCATCAGCTCCCAGCGGTTCAGCTCGATGACCGAGACGTCCGGGTTGTCCCGGTCGACGCCGCGCTGCCAGCGCTGCTCCCACGACGTACACCCGGGGTAGTTGGTGTGTGGGGTGCCCAGTTCGAGAATGTCGGGGAGCGTGGCGATCCCGCAGCCCTGGATGGCGCGCACGCTGGTCCACATGCCGGGGTGCGCGGGCAGGTAGGTGCCGATCACCCAGGCGACCGAGTCGCCGAAGAAGGTCACCCGCGGCTCGTGCGCCGGCTTCGTTCGCGACGCCTTCCCGGACGGTGCGGCCCGCGGAACCGTGACGATCACCGGCGCGGCGGCAGGACGAGGGGCGGGCGGTGGGGCGGTGCCGACGGCGACCACGGCGATCACGGCGGCGAGCACGCCCGCGGTGATCGCGGCGGGCAGCCGCCGGGGCAGCCGCCGGGCCAGCACGCCGCGGCGGATCGGCTGCTCGATCAGGTAGTAGCTGAGCACCGCGACCCCGAGCGTCCCAACCAGCCGCACGGCCAGCAGGGGCCAGCGGGAAAGACCCGTGCTGTCCGCGGTGACGAAGGTGAACAGCGGCCAGTGCCACAGATAGACCCCGTACGAGATCCGGCCCAGCCCGACCAGCGGCGGCACGCTCAGCGCCCGGGCCAGAACGGCGCCCGGCGAGGTGACCACGTGCGCGACGATCACCGCGGTGGCCAGCGCCGCCAGCGTCAGCCCGCCGTGATACATCCACCCCGCCTGGTCGGACGCGGCATGCCACATCCAGAGAGTGATCGCCGCCGCGGCGAAGGCCGCTATCCCAAGCGCGCGGCGCGCGCCGATCACCACCGCGAGCGCTGCTCCGATCAGCAGCGCCTGCGCCCGGGTGTCCGTCCCGTAGTAGGCCCGCCCGATGGAGTCCGGCCGGAACAGAACCACACAAAGGACCTCCGAGATCACCGCACCCACCAGGCAGAAGCCCAGCAGCGCCGCCCGGGCCCGCCGCGCCGCCAGCCAGGCGAGCAGTCCCGCCACGAGCAGCGGCCAGAGCAGATAGAACTGCTCCTCGATGCCGAGCGACCAGGTGTGTTGCAGTGGCGAGGCGGTCGCGGTCGCCGCCGCGTACCCGGTGCCACGGAAGATCATCCGCCAGTTGGCTACGTAGGCGAGGGCGGCGAACGCGTCGGTGCGCAGCAGCCCCAGCGCGTCGGTGTCCCCCGCCAGCAGGTACCGGCCGGCCAGCACGGTGGCGAGCAGCATCGCCAGCAGCGCGGGCAGCAGCCGGCGGGCCCGTCGCAGCCAGAACGCGCCGAGATCGATCCGCCCGGTGCGGGCCCGCTCGGCCAGCAGCAGCGAGGTGATCAGGAACCCGGAGAGGACGAAGAACGAGTCGACACCGAGGAATCCCCCGGCCAGGCCGCCGACGCCCGCGTGGAACAGGACGACCGCGGTCACGGCGAGGGCGCGGATACCGTCGAGAGCGCGGCTGTATCCGAACGACGGGCGAGAGTGGCAATCGGGCATATACGTAAAAACGCCGCCAACTCGCGGAGGTGGCGGGCCGACCGGGCGGCCGGCCCGTCCTCAGTGTCAGCCCGCCGACGGCGGAATGTTCTGGTTGAGACGGAACAAATTGGTCGGGTCGTACTTGTCCTTGATCGTCACGAGCCGCTCGTACGTGCCCCTCGGGTACGCGGCCCGCACGCGGTCCTCGCTACCCTCCCCGGTGAAGTTCACGTAGGTCGCGGCGTCCGCGCCGAGGGCGTCGGTCGCGCCCTTCGCCCAGGCGACGACCTCCGGGTATCCGTTGGCATCGGGCGTACGGGCGACGATGTTGAGAATGAACTCGCGGTCGCGGGTGCCGAACGCGGTCGCGTCGGCGGGGACCCGCCCCATGGCCCCGCCCAAGTGGTGAACGTGCACCTCGGACATGGCGTTGGGTACCCGGGCGTGCTCCCGCGCGAGCGCGGCGGCCGCCTCGTCGAGGTCGGAGAAGAACGCCGAGCGGAAGTAGTTGAAGATCCCGCGCGGGTACAGCGGGTCGAGCAACTGCTGCTGCGCGGCGTACGGCATCGGCCCGAACAGATCGGTGATCACCGGCGCCAGCTCGCGGAACGGCCGGGTCGCGGCGTCACCGTCCTCGGGCCGGCCCGACCACATGCCGCCGACCGCCACGATCGGCTTGCCGTGCACCTCCTCGGGCAGGAACGGCGCGGGCGGGGCCGTGGTCATGTTGACCAGCGTGGTCAGCTCGTCGGGAATGCCGGAGGTGGCCTTGCGGTACCCGTGCAGCACCTGCTCGGCGTACTCGCCGGGGTAGAAGACCAGCCCGCCGAAGATGGTCGGGCCGACCTCGTGCAGGCGGAACTCCATCGAGGTGACCACGCCGAAGTTGCCGCCGCCGCCGCGCAGCGCCCACAGCAGCTCGGGCCGCTCGTCCTCGCTGGTGTGCAGGTACTGGCCGTCCGCGGTCACGATGTCGGCGGCGATGAGGTTGTCGCAGGTCAGGCCGCACCGGCGGACCAGCCAGCCGATGCCGCCGCCGAGCGTGAAGCCGCCGATGCCGGTCGTGGAGACCAGGCCGCCGGTCAGCGCCAGGCCGAACGCCTGAGTCTCGGCGTCGACGTCGCTCCACAGGCTCCCGCCCTGGCAGACCGCGGTGCGGTTGACCGGGTCGACCCGGATGCCGTTCATCGGGGACAGGTCGAGCACGATGCCGCCGTCCACGGTCGAGAAGCCCGGAATGCTGTGCCCGCCGCCGCGGACCGCCAGCGGCAGCCCCTCGCTGCGCGCGAACTCGACCGTCTTGAGCACGTCGGCCACCCCGCGACAGCGGACGATCAGGGCCGGCCTCCGGTCGTGGGCGGCGTTCCAGATGGACCGTGCCTCGTCGTAACGCGGGTCGTCCGGGCGGATCAGCTCGCCTCGCAGGGCCTGGGACAGTTCGCCGAGTGTGGCGTCGCCAAAAGAATTCATGACACCGACGCTAGGAACGGCTCCTTCGCACCGGCTTAGCAGCGCTTAGCAACGCCTCAGCACGGGCCAGCCCGATCCGGCAGCCAAGACGGCGGAACAGGTCGTGCGCGGCCTCGGCGCCCGGGCTGCCCAGCGACACCGCGAACAGCCGCGTCCACGCCTCCAGCCGCAGGAAGCCCTGCGGCTCGAACTCCTCGACCGCCCGCGACGCGAAGACCTGCGCGCGGCGCCGGTCGCCGGCGAACAGCTCGACCACCGCGAGGTTGAGCAGCGCGCCGCCGACGCCCGGCCCGTCGTCGACCGCCCGGCCGCGGTCGAGGGCGGTCCGCACGTACCGGCGGCCCTCCGCGACGTCGCCGGCCGCGGCCGCGAGCAGGCCGAGGTTGGCGAGGCTCAGGTTCTCGGCGCGCCGGTCGCCGAGCTGCTCGCGCAGGCGCAGGCCCTCCCGCAGGTGCTTGTCGGCCGCCTCGAACAGGCCGGCGTCCCGCTCGACGCAGCCGAGGTGGTTGAGCGCGTGGGCGAGCCCGGCGGCGTCGTCGATCCGCCCGAACTCCTCGACCGCGCTCTCCACCGTCTCGCGCGCGTCGGTGAGGTCGCCCGCCAGCCGGTGGACGTAGCCGAGGGCCGACAACGCGTACGCGTGGCCCTGCACCGCCCCCACCCGCCGGCCCAGCAGCCACGACTCCTCGAAGACCGGCACCGTCGTCCCGGCGACCGGCGCCAGCGGCACGCACAGCGTCACCGCGGGCAGGAACGGCGCCGCGCTCGGATCGACCAGGCGGAGCGAGTCCAGGCAGCGGGCGAACCACTCCCGGGCCAGCCCCACGTCCTCGCGGAACGACGCGGCCAGCGCCGCCAGCCAGCGCGCGGTGGCCGCGATGCGCGGGTCCTCGTCCTTCAGGCCCCACAGCGCGATCTCGTCGACCGGCGCCACGCCGAGCTGCAGCATCCCCTGCATGAGCCGCGCCCAGGTCAGGTCGGCCGGGGTGCCCGACCGCTCGGCGTCCGCGACCCCCGCCTCGCCCAGCGCGAGCAGCCGCTCCCCCGTCCCCCGGCGTCCCTGCAGCACGGCCAGCGCGAACAGCGCCCGCGCCCGCACCGGCGACGGCTGCGACGCGACCGCCAGGATCCGGTCCAGCCAGTCCGTCCCCTCGACGAAGTGCCCGCGGGCGAGCCAGTACCGCCACAGGCTCACCCCGAGCAGCAGCGCCCGCTCCGGATCGTGGCGCACCGCCCAGGTCAGGGCGGCGCGGAGGTTGTCGTGGTCGATGTCGAGCAGCTGCGGCCGCTCCACCACGATGCCGTGCGTGCCGTCCGGGTCCTGCTCGACGGCCAGCCGCAGGAAGTGCCGGCAGTGCTCGGCCTCGAACTCGTCGGCCTCCCCCGCCGCGACCAGCCGCTCGCGCGCGAGCTGCCGGATCGTCTCCAGCAGGCGGTAGCGGGAGCTGTCGCCGGCCCGCTCGAACTGCACGAGCGACTTGTCGACGATCCGCCCGAGACAGTCGAGGACGTCCAGCTCCCCGCAGACCTGCTCGGCTGCGGCCAGCGAGAAGCTCCCGGCGAACACGGAGAGCCGCCGCAGCAGAATCTGCTCGTCGTCGGAGAGCAGCTCGTGACTCCACTCCAGCGCCGCCCGCAGCGTCGCGTGCCGTGTCACCTCGCCCCGGCGTCCCAGCAGCGACAGCGCCTCGGTGAGCCGCGAAGCGATCTCCGCCGGCTCCAGGTGCGACATCCGGGCCGCCGCCAGCTCCAGCGCGAGCGGAATCCCGTCGAGTCGCCGGCAGATCTCCGCGACCGCGGCCGCGTTGCCGTCGTCGAGCTCGAAGTCGGGCCGCACATCCCGCGCCCGGTCCACGAACAGCCGCACCGACGACAGCTGGGCCAGCCCCTCGGTGTCGAACGGCACCTCCAGCGACGGCACCCGGAACGTGACCTCCCCCGGCACGTGCAGCGGCTCCCGGCTGGTGGCCAGCAGCGTCACCCCCGGGCACCCCCGCCGCACCGCCACCGCGAGCTCCGCGCAGGCCGTCAGCAGGTGCTCACAGTTGTCGAGAATCAGCATCGCGGTGCTGGTGGCCAGCCGTCCGACCAGCGTCCGCACCGGATCGGACCCGGCCGCCGGCTCGAGCCCGAGCGCCGCCGCCACGGTGTCGGCGACCAGCCGCGGATCGGTCACCCGCGCGAGATCGACGAACCAGACCCCGTCCGGATAGGCGAGCACCGACCCGATCAACCGCCGCGCCGCCTCGTCCGCCAGCCGCGTCTTCCCCGCCCCGCCCACGCCGGTCAGCGTCAGCAGTCCACCCCGCACGAGCAGCCGATGCACGTCGGCGATCTCCCGCTCCCGCCCGACAAAGCTGGTCAGCGGCGCCCCGAGGTTGTGCGCCGGCGCGCTCTCGGCCGGCCTCTCCACGGCGAGCAACTCCCGATAGAGCCGCCGGGTCTCCGGATCGGGATCGGTCCCGTAGTCACCGAGCAGGTCATCGCGCAACTGCTCATAACGGGCCAGCGCCTCCGTCCGCCGCCCCTCCGCCGCGAGCTGCCGCATCAGCCCCCGCACGGCCCGCTCATGCCGCGAATCGATGGCCAACGCCCGCTGCAGCAGATCACCCGGCTGCTCGCCCCGCTCCGCGAGATCGACAAGCACCTCACAGAACGTCGCCCGCAACTCCTCCCGTCGCCGCCCCGCCCACTCCTCGAACCGATCCTCGGGCAACAGGTCACCGGCATAGACCGCGAGGGCGCCCGCCAGGTCCCCCTCCCGAGCCAGCCGCTCGAACTCCAGCACATCAACCTCGACGAGCCCGCCCGCGTGCAACACCACAACGTCGTCCCGCAGCTTCAGCCACTCACCCGACGCCCCGTCCCCCGACAGCACCCGCCGAGCAACATGCAAAACCTGATGCAGGTTGTTGGCCGCCGAAGTCACCTCACGCCCCGGCCACAGCAACTCCAGCACTTCATCCCGGTGCATCCGCTGATCAGCCGCCAACGCCAGCAGCTTCACCACCGTGCGAGCCTTACGCAGCCGCCACTCACCGTCGCGGACAGGCACCCCGTCCCGCTCCACAACAAACCCACCAAGCACCCGGATACGCAAAAACCACCCCCGCGACCAGCGTA
Organism: Paractinoplanes globisporus DSM 43857; assembly: GCF_000379645.1. Classification (GTDB taxonomy): domain Bacteria; phylum Actinomycetota; class Actinomycetes; order Mycobacteriales; family Micromonosporaceae; genus Actinoplanes; species Actinoplanes globisporus. The sequence continues at coordinate 17,746 of NZ_KB903296.1, read as the reverse complement.
TCCACGCCCCTTCCCCCGTCGCCCCCACCGTCGTCTCCTTGACTCGCGCTTCACCCTCAAAAGCCTCATATCGTACGATTCGACGAAGAGTCCCGTGGCGCCGCGAGCGACCTGAGTGCACGGTCCGGCCTTTGCCGCCCCCGCCGGGCTGAGCTCGGTGGTCACCCACCCCCGAAACATCCGCACCCGCGTTTCGCCGCCGCCCCTCCTGCCGCCGCCAACAACCGCGCGTCCCTGCGTGTCACCGCGCGTCGCTGCCCGCGTGTCACCGTCCGGCCTCACCGCCAGCCCTCGCGTGCCGCTGCCGGTGCCCGCGTGTCACCGTCGGCCTCACCGCCAGCCCTCGCGTGCCGCCGCCCGTGCCCGCGCGTCACCGTCCGGCCTCACCGCCAGCCCTCGCGTGCCGCCGCCCGTGCCCGCGCGTCACCGTCCGCGTGTCACCGCCTCCGCGCGTCACCGCCCCCCGCGCACCTCGCGCACCCCCGCCCTCGCGCACCCCCGCCCTCGCGCACCGCCGCCCCCGCACACCGCCGCCCCCGCACACCGCCGGTCCCTGTGCCCGGGCGATGCGGTGCCGCCGGCATCCGGCCGCGTGCGGACCTTGAAGAGGAACTGTTCGTGGCGCATAGAAACTCCGCTTCGTCGCCGGCGCCCTACTCGAGTTTGCGAGGAAAGTGTTCGTGGCGCACTGAAGCTCGTCACTCTTACGTCGTGGGCGCACCGGCAGTCGGGGGGCTACCTCATCGGACATCGGTCTGATTCATCCAGGTTTGGAGCGCGACCACCGATCTCAGCCCGGCGCGGGCGGCACGGGCGCGACCACGCAACAAGCTCGCTGACGTGCCTCGTGGACTCGTGCCCGAGGCGTACGTTATAAGGCCTTTGATCTTGTGGGTTTGCACGACGAATGCGGGGAAACGATGTCGCTGGAGAACGTCGCTCGTCCCTATGCGGCGGCGGGGGCGCTTTTTGTCGATGAGCGGGAGCGCATTCTGCTCGTCGTGCCCACCTATAAGGACGGCCACGACATTCCGGGCGGGATGGTGGAGGCGGGCGAGACGCCGCGCGAGGCCTGTGAGCGGGAGGTTCGGGAGGAGATTTCGCTCGACGTCAAGGCGGGGCGGCTTCTTGTCGTGGATCGGCTCGTTTATCCGGACGGGATGGAGATGTGGCCGTTCATTTTTGACGGGGGCTTGCTCACCTCCGAGCGGATCGCCGAGATCACCGTCGATGGGGATGAGATATCGGCGGTTCATTTCGAGAGCGAGGACGCGCTCGGGGAGTTCATTCCGCCGGAGTTCGCGGCCCGGCTGCGAAATGCTATGGCGGCCCGCCGCGCCGGGGACACCTTCGATCTGCGGTGGGGGCAACGGATGAGCTGAGGCCGGTCCACAACATTCCCCAGCGGACAGTCACCCGCCCGTTCAACGCCCATCCCCGCCGTGTCGCCTCGGTCACCAGGCGCGACGAATTGGAGGGGCGATGCGGGGAAAGAGACTGGTATGACCATCGGAGCGTTGCTGATCGTCTACGTCGTCTGGGGCTCGACGTACTTAGGACTGAAGGTAGGACTAGAGGGGCTGCCGCCGCTGACGCTCAACGCCGTTCGGTTCCTCGTGGCCGGGGCACTGCTGTTCGCTTACTGCCGCGCTCGCCGCTGGGGGATGCCGAACGGCCGGGAATGGCGGGCCGGCGCGATCCAGGGGCTGCTGCTCCCGGCGGCGGGCACGGGCGGCGCCTGCTGGGCCGAGCAGGCGCTGCCGTCGGGAACCACGGCGCTGTTCCTGGCCACGATCCCGCTGTGGATCGTGATCGGCCGGCGGGTGGTCGACCGCGAGCGAATCACCCTGCCGATCGGGACGGGGCTGGTGGCCGGCATCGCCGGGGTGGCGATCCTCGTGCGGCCCGAAGGCGCGAGCGACGCGCTGGCGATCGCCGTCGCGCTCGGCGGCGCCATGTGCTGGGGTCTCGGCTCGGTCTACGCGCTGCACGCACCGCGCCCGTCGCACGCGCTGCTGGCGAGCGCCGTCGAAATGGTCAGCGCGGGCGCGATCCTCGGTCTGCTGGCCGGCGTCTCCGGCGAACTCGGGCGGATCGACGCGACCGGACGCTCGCTGCTCGCGCTCGGCTACCTGATCGTCTTCGGCAGCGTAGTGGCCTACACGGCATACACCTGGCTGTTGGACCACGTCGCGCCCCGGATCGCCGGCACCTACGCGTTCGTGAACCCGGTCGTAGCCGTCCTGCTCGGCTGGTGGCTGCTCGGCGAACGCCTGGACGCCCGCACGATCGCCGGCACCGCGGTGATCGCGGCAGGCGTCGCCCTGATCGTGCTGGCACCCGGTCGGGCCGAGTCAGTGCGCCCAGCCGAGTCCGCACGCTCGGCCGAGTCAGTGCGCCCATCCGAATCCGCTGAGGCGTCCGGCTCGGGATGACCGCCGGCCCACCCCGGCGGAGGAGCCAATCACAAAAGCCTTATAACGTACGCCTCGGGGACGAGTCCACGAGGCATGTCAGCGAGCTTGGTGCATGGTCGCGCCTGTGCCGCCCGCGCCGGGCTGAGATCGGTGGTTGCGCCGCAAACCCGAATGAATCAGAGGGATGGCCCCCGGGCACGGGAAAGCGCCTCGCCGAGGTCACCCGTGGGCATCCGCAGCCCCAGGCGTGACGTGTTCCCCGCGCGACGCAGCGCCTAGCGCGAGGCCCGGAGACGGCACGCGGAGCCGGCGGCACGCGGGCGGTGACGCGCGGGGCGCGCGGTGGGCGGCGGCGGCACGCGGGGGCGGCGGCGAAAACACGGGTGCGCGTGCCTCGGGGGTGGGTGACCGCCGAGCTCAGCCCGGCGCCGGCGGCAAAGGCGCGACCATTCAATCAGGTCGCTCGCGGCGCCACGGGACTCTTCGTCGGATCGTACGATATGAGGCTTTGAAGGTTAGACCAGCGCCGTCGCGCAAACGTTGTACCGCCTCGTGGCCGTGCTACTCGCGCTCGGACGGTGGGAGGGAACGGCACCCTCTTCAGCAAGTTGCGCGTGGTGGGCTCGGTCACGTTCTGCGCGGCGGGGGATGGGGGGTAGCGTCCATGGAGGGGTGGGGGAAGACCCGACGGGTGAGCTGCCGAAACGGGTTCCGGGCAGAGTGTGAGGAGCGGCGCGAACAGGTTCGCGGGCGGCGGCGGCCGGGCACCTCAGCTGTTGTCAGCAAACCAGCGCAAGGGGGAACACAGCCATGCCGTACATCACCACAGCCGACGGAGTGCAGATCTACTACACCGATCAGGGGCAGGGGCAGCCCGTCGTGTTCAGCCACGGGTGGCCGCTCAGCTCGGACGCCTGGCAGGTCGAGCTCAAGAGGTTCGCGGACGCCGGGTTCCGGGCCATCGCGCACGACCGGCGCGGGCACGGGCGGTCGGAGAAGACGTACTACGGCAACGACATGGACACGTACGCGAAGGACCTGGCCGCGGTGGTCGAAGAGTTGGACCTGCGCGATGTCGTATTGGTAGGACACTCGACCGGCGGCGGCGAGGTGGTGCGCTACGCGGCGCAGTACGGGCAGGACCAGCAGCGGGTGTCCCGGGTGGTCACGGCCGGCGCGGTGCCGCCGCTCATGCTCAAGACCGACGCCAACCCGGACGGGCTGCCGATCGAGGTGTTCGACGGCATCCGGGCGAGCGTGCTCAAGGACCGCTCGCAGTTCTGGAAGGACCTGTCGGAGAGCTTCTTCGGCGCCAACCACGGCCGCGCCGTCTCGCAGGGCGACAAGGACGACTTCTGGCGCCAGGGCATGCTGGTCAACCTGGCCGCGGCGTACGACTGCGTGAAGGCGTTCTCAGAGACCGACTTCACCGAGGACCTCAAGGCGCTGACCGTGCCGATCCTCATCGCGCAGGGCGACGACGACCAGATCGTGCCGATCGGCGACTCCGCATACAAGTCGATCCAGCTGGTCAAGGACGGCACCCTCAAGGTGTACGAGGGCGCGCCGCACGGCATCCAGGGCGACTACCAGGACAAGCTCGACGAGGACATCATCAACTGGATCAAGGGCTAGTCGTAAGGCCCCGCCAGCTCCACGAAGCTTCGGAAGCGCGAAGCGGCCGGGCCGAGCGGGCGGTCGGTGCGCCACGTCAGGCCGACCACCCGCTCGGCCCCGGCCGCCGTCAGCTGTATCCCGATCGTGCCGGAGGCGCCGGCGAACTGTGAGGGCACCAGCGCCACGCCCAGCCCGGCGCCGACCAGGCCCTCGACCGTCGCGAGGTCCCCGATCTCGAAGGCGACGCGCGGCACGACCCCGGCCGCCGCGAACAGGTCGTCGACGAGCACCCGGAAGCCGAACCCCGGCGGGATCGTCACGAAGTCCTCCCCCGCCAGGTCGGCGAGCCGGGCGCGACTCCGGGAAGCCAGCCGGTGCCCGGGCGGGACGATCAGCACCAGCGCCTGTCTTTGCAAGGCCATCCATCCGTACGCCCCGGCCGGCGGCGGCCCGTGGATGAGCGCGAGCTCGCTCACGCCGGAGGCCAGGTCCCGCATCATCTCGTGAGTCGGCTCCTGGCGCAGCTCGATCCGCATGTGCGGCGCCCGCGCCCGCACGTCGTGCAGGATGCGCGGCACCAGCGAGGTGGCCATCGAGTCGAGGAAGGCGAGCCGGACCGTGCCCGACTCGGGATCGAGCAGACCGGCCAGGTCGCGCCGCAGCCGGTCGTACCGGTCGACGATGTCGCGGGCCGCGGCCAGCGTCACCTCGCCGAGGGGGTTGGGATGAGCGCCCCTGGCGTCGCGCTCGAACAGCCGGGCGCCGAGCTCGGCCTCGACCCGCGACAGCAGCCGCGACAGGGTCGGCTGGCTCGTGCCGAGCGCGGCCGCGGCCTCGGTGACGTGGCGATGCTCACCGAGCGCGAGCAAACTCCGGAGATCCTCGATCTGCATCGCCTGCGATCATACACTCGGCGTATCGGAAACATGGTCCGCATGCATTGGACGCATGCCTGACCCGCGCGGATCGTCACCGGGGTGACCGGATATCGCACCGGTGAGCCCGGCTACCGCCGCGTCGTGCTCGCCCTGTTCGCCGCGGGTGTCGCGACGTTCGCCCTGCTCTACAGCACCCAGGCGCTGCTGCCCGAGCTCTCCGCCGCGTTCGGCGTGACGCCCGCGCAGAGCGCCTGGTCGCTGTCGCTGACCACGATCGGCCTCGGGGCGGCTCTGCTGATCACCGGGCCGCTCTCCGAGCGCACCGGCCGCACCCGCCTGATCCACCTCTCGCTCACCCTCTCGGCGGTGGTCGGGCTCGCCTGCGCGGTCGCGCCGGGCTGGCACGCGCTGCTCGGCCTGCGCCTGCTGCAGGGCGTCACGCTCGCCGGGCTGCCGGCGGTCGCCACCGCCTACCTGCGGGAGGAGCTTCACGCGAGCACGCACGCCCGGGCCGCCGGGCTCTACATCGGCGGCACCGCGCTGGGCGGGATGGCCGGTCGGCTGATCACGGGCCCGGTCGCCGAGGCGTTCGGTTGGCGGTGGGCTCTGGCCGCGGTCGCCCTGGTCGGCCTGGCCTGCGCCGGCATCGTGGCCGCCCTCCTGCCCACCTCGCGCAACTTCGTGGCGCGGCCCCAGGCCGCGGTGACTCGCCGCGCGCTCACCGACCCCGCACTTCTCATCCTGTACGGGATCGGAGCGTGCGCGATGGGGGCGTTCGTCGCGGTCCAGAACGCCATCGGGTTCCGGCTGACCGGAGCGCCGTTCGGGCTCGGAGCGGCGGCGGCCGGCGCGATCTTCCTGGTCTACCCGGTCGGCACGGTCAGCTCCGCGCTCTCCGGGCGGCTCGCCGACCGGTACGGCCGCCGCGGGGTGCTGCCGTTCGGCTGCCTGCTCATGGGGGCGGGCCTGCTCATCACCCTCCCCGACCGGCTGCCGTTCGTGATCGCCGGGATGGCCGTGCTGACCGCCGGATTCTTCTGCGTGCACGGCCTCGCCAGCGGCTGGGTGCCGGTGCGCGCCCACCTGGGCGGGGTCCCGGCCGGGCAGGCGGCGTCGCTCTACCTGTTCGCCTACTACGCCGGCTCGTCGATCTTCGGGAGCCTGTCCGGCGCCGCCTGGTCGCTGGGTTCGTGGCCGGCCGTGGTGCTGCTCGGCACGGTGTTCGTCCTGCTCAGCGGCGGGCTGGCGGCAGCGCTTCGGCGGGTGCCCGCTCTGCGCCCGAGCGCCGCCGCCGCGACCGCACCGGCCGCGCTCGTAGCCGCCACGTCAGCGCGGTAGCCACCCCGACGGCGGTCACGAGCACTCCGAGGCGTACGGGCAAACTCGCGGAGAGGAACCCACCACCGTAGCGGGTCTGAGCCACCAGGCCCTGGTTGAAGGGCACCCCGCCGGGAAGGCGGGGGGTGGCCGAGGCCGGCGCCGACGGCATCACCGGCATGTGCAGCAGGCCCGACTTCTCCAGCAGCGGCAGCTGGGCGGCGATCACCGCGTCGGCCCGTTCGGCGAGCGTGCGGACGGCGGTGTTGCGGGTGGTCGCGTGGACGGTCGTCGCGATCGGCAGCAGCGTGCTGTCGACCGTCCAGAGAAAGTCGACGAACTGCGCGTCGAACACCGAGCCGCTGTGCTTCTGCAGCGTCGCCAGCGCGGACTGCTCGTCGGCGGGCAGCGGGCCGGACAGCGCGACCTTCAGCCCGGCCGCGGTCGTGCCGGCCAGCTTGTCGAGCTCGGCGGCCTGAGCGCCGGCCTGGGCGGCGAGGGTCTTGACGGCGGCGCTCGCGCCCATGTCGCGGGCGAGAGCGCTGGCCGGGGTGACCCCGAGAGCGGCCAGGTGCACGCGGCGCACGAAGTCGCGATCGGTCGCGCTCGCGGCGGCGTCCTGCGCGTGCGCGGCCACCGGAGACGCGACGATCAGGACCGATGCCGCGAGGAGAGCGGTACCAACATTCACGAGGCAGGGAGTGTAGGGACGAACCCTATGGTTCCCGGCTGAATTGAGACTCCTCTAAGGAAACTCTGACGGTCCTGGGACGTCGGGCGACCGCGAGCAGGTGGGTGGTCGGCCAGTCGAGGGGGTTGCCGTCGAGGTCGGTGAGGGTGGCGACCGGGGCGATGCGATTGGCGATCAGCCAGTCGTTGCGGATCGGGGTGGAGGCCGGGTCGAGGTCGAACCCGCCCTCGGTGAGCAGGGCGGTCCAGTCGGCGAAGCTCAGGCCGCAGAACTGCTCCCTCGTCTCGGAGAGCCAGTTGTCGACGTAGTCCTTGCGGGTCAGGTAGTCCATCGCGTTGCCCAGCGAGAGGCGCACCGTGTTTTTCGAGACGCTCTGATGAGCGAACGGGAACGCAAAGTCGGCCGCGAACTGGTCGAGCCGCGCCCTCGTCGACAGGCTTCCGACGTACGCGTTGACCTCGGCCGGCTCTTTGTCCGCGAGATCTCTCCGGGGCTCGGCCGGATTGTCGCCGTCGTCGCCGGTGAGGCTCAGCAGGACCATGCGCTCGCGGTCGTCGGGGCCGCAGACGTCGCTGTTGATCCAGACGCCGCCGGGGACGGTGTGATCGTGGATGCGCCGGGCGAACTTGAGCACGTCGGCGCGCCCGTCGCCGTACGACCAGATCTCGTGGGTCAGCGCGAAGGTCAGCGTGGTGTCGACCGATCTCTCCTTGAAGATCGCGCCGAGCAGCACGTTGCGCCGGTAGAAGTAGACGTTGGCGTTGCGGAAGACGCCCTGGTCCTTCTTGTGCAGGCACTCCTGGTAGAGGTGGCGCGCCGCCTCGACGCCGATCAGGTCGCTCTCGTGCAGGCCCGGTTCCCGGTCGGCCAGCTCCAGCAGCGAGCCGGCGCCGCAGCCGATGTCGACGATCCGGCCCGGCTCGACGTACCGCCGGACCGCGGCCCACTTACGCTCGGCGGCTTCCGCGAACGCCTCCACGTACGTGCGGTAGTCGCGGGTGGTGGTGAGGCCGCCCTCGTCGCCGATCAGCGGATCGTTGACGACCGCACGCACCGACTCGACCAGGCCGTACCGCTCGAACACGTCGATCGTGGCCGGGTGGGCAAGCTCGCGCCACGTCTCGTCGCCCGCGGCCAGCCGCAGGAGTACGTCCCAGGGCCGCTCGGGCGGCGGCTCGTACGCGGCCTCGACCTCGTCCACGGCGAAGCCCAGCCGCTCGTAGAGTTTCGCGACCTGCGGGGTCGAGCAGGCGAGCAGCGTGTCGGCCGGGGTGAGGTCGAGGCCGGTGGCGACCGCGATCGTCTTGAGGGTGACCTCGGCGAAGGCGTCCGTCGGCGCGGTGTCGAAGACCGGCACGACCAGCGAGCGCAGGCCGGTCGTCGCGCTGAGCCGCTCGATCGCGGCCTCCCGGCGGTGGTACGGGACCGGGTTGCGCCGGGTGTTCTCGTGGTTGGCCGAGGTGACCGCCCACACGATCGTGGCGTTCCCGGCAATCCGGCGCAGGTGTTCGGCCTGGAAGCGGGTCAGCAGGTGGTGGCGTCCCGGAAAGAGTACGTAGCGTAACTCCGCTGTGGACGGCATAGTGGGCGCGTGCGGCGACGTCTCAGACAAATAAAACAGGACCTCCAGCGCGGGCGTTACATCGACCTTTACGCGACCACCGCGGTCGCGCTGGTCTTTGCCATCCTGCTGCTCGTGGGCGCCGACCTGCCCCAGAGCCTACGGTGGTCGCTGCTCTTCGCCGGCCTGGGGTTCCTGCTGTTGCGGGCCGCGTTCGCCTACCACCGTGAGGACCGCTTCCTCGACCGCAGCGACTACGACCGCAACCCGGTCACCGAGGACCTGCGCAACGCCAAGGACGTCTGGATCTTCGCCCCGGTCGGATCGAACTTCCTCAACGAGGAGCGCTGCGGCGTCCTGCGCAGCGGCCCGCTGTCGAAGGCCACCGGCAACGTCCGCATCGTGGTCCTCAAGCAGTTCGAGCCCGGCGACGCCATCTCCGAGCAGCTGGACGCCCTGCTCGACTACCCCGTCCAGGCCGCCGCCGACTCGCTCCGCGAGACGAGAAACCGCCTCAAGGCCATGGAAAACTGGCAGGTCAACGGCACCTACGCCTGGCACGACCTGGCCGTCAACCCCGGCTTCAGCATCGTCGCGGTCAACCCACACAGCGCCGGCGGGTACGCGAACGTCGAGTTCCACGGCTTCCGCAACGACGCCATCCGCTCCCGCATGCACATCCACCTGACGAAGGAGGATGGCGCCTGGTACTTCTACTGGCTGGACCAGTTCGAGGAAATCTGGCGCGCCGCCTCCGAACCACCGGTGTGACCGCCGCGGCCTCCGCGGTCTTCACCGGGGCGGGAATCAGCGGTGACGAACCGGCGGCACTGCCACGCGGCTTCGCTCTCCGCGACGCTGTGCTGCAGACCATGCACTCGGCGGCGCGGGACGCGCTGGGGCCCTTGGTCACGGACGACCAGCTCGATCGGCTGCGCGGCGAGGCGTACAAGCTCGAGGTGGTTCTCGGCCGCCTCTGGGGGACGATCGGGCCGGACGCCCTGGATTGTGTCTTCGCCCTGCGGATCGAGGTGCCCAACGAAGCCCACCTCCTGTCGGCCCTGCACCTGCTGCGCGGGGGCACCCACGTGACGGTCAACTTCGATATCGGTGTCGAGCTCGCGTACGACCTGATCCGCGGAACCGTGGACGTGCCGGCCGGCGCACCGAAGGCGTATCACGACGCCTTGCCGGCTTGGCGAGCGCTCTGCCCGGCCGGCGCGCCGGAGCTGCGCACGGTGTCCAGCCAGGAGGAGTTCACGGTCTGGCTCCGCGAGGGCCGTCCGGCCGCCCTGCTCAAGGTCCACGGCGGGCTCGACCGCGAGCAGGCGACTCTTGCCGACGTAGTCGTGGTCGACATCGAGGAGCTCGGCCAGCTGACCGCCGAGCGTGCCGCCGCCGTCGAAGGGCTGGGAGCCGCGACCGAGCTGCTGATCACCGGATACTCGGACGGCGACCCCGACGTCTACCGGCCGCTGCTGGCGGCGGCCGCCCGGACCACGGCGACGTGGTGCTGTCCGGCCCTGATTCCCGACGAGGTCCGCGACCACGACATCGCCGTGGTGGAGGGCGTCGCCGTTCCGGCGCTGCGCCAGCTCCTGGGTTCGCCCGGTCCGCCGCCCTGGCCGTCGGCCGCTCTCGGCGGCGACGGTTTCCGGGAACGCTTCGCCGCATGGGAGAAGCGCCTGCGTTCGCGGCATTCGCCCGCACACCTCGCCGAGTCGTGGGCGTGGCTGCTGGCCGACCTCGGTGACCTCGACACCGCCATCGCGATGACGGAGAAGCTCCCGGATGCACGGCTTCGGCTCGCGGAGCTGCTCTACAGCCGTGCCCGCGGCGACGACCGGGATCGGGCCGCCCGCATCTTCCGCGCGGTGGGGAACGCGGCGGACGATGCCTCGACCCGGCTGCATTGCTTGCTGCGGCTGGGTGATCTGGCACGTGGACGTGCTGTCCGGCGCAACGGCACCGGCCGCGTCGTGCGTGATCTCTCCGAGGCGTACACCCGTTCGCTCCAGGTGTTGATCGCCACCCGCGGCGGGCGTCGTCAGCCGGAGGAAGGCGGAGACGCCTACCGGCTTCTGCAGCAGACCTCCCTCCGGATCCTCGAGCAGCTCGCCTCGGTCTCACCGCGCGCCCTCTGGCCGGCGATCGTGCCGCTCTGTCGCGCGGCCGCCGGGGCGGGTGGCAGGGCCGAGCGACTGGTTCGCAACGGGAATCGGCGCGCCCTCGTCCGGCAACATCGAGCACTGCTGCGGGCCCTGGCCGCGCTGCTCGGTGGCCGTCCGGCGCCCGCGGCCGTCCGCGCGGACATGCGGGCGTTGCGAGCGACCTACCGCGCCGCGGACGATCTGCCGGGCGCGGCCAACTGTTCGGTCACGCCGGCGGTGCTGGCCTCCGCCGACGGCGACCGGCAGTCGGCGAGCGACCTGATCGCCGAGGCGCTCGCCGAATACGCGGCCGGCCGTCCGGACGGTCGTCCGCTGCCGTCCGGGGAGGCTCTGGTGAACGTCGTGACCCGGCTCGTGGGTCGAGCCGGCCGCTAGCCGTCCGCCATCGTCTTGCCGGTGAGCTCGATCGAGTGAATGCGGTCGGCCGGGTCGAGGGCCTGGTGGGTGGTGATGAGCTCGTCGGCCCGGCAGCCGGCGGCGAAGGCGGTCAGGTAGTCGCGCACCTCGTCCGGGGTGCCGGCCGCGGTGTAGCGGGTCATCGAGGCCAGCTGGGAGCCGTTCGGGGAGGCCAGGAACTCGTCGATCTCGGCGTCGGTGAAGTTGCCGCCCAGCGGGCCGCGGGTCAGGAAGGCGCGGGTGCGGGAGCGGTAGGCGACCTTCATCTGCTCGGCGGCACGGTCGTGGTCGTCGGCCGCAAAAACATTCACACCCGCTATCACGTACGGCTGGGAAAGCTGCCCGGATGGCCGGAAGGTTTCGCGGTAGATCTCCGTCGCCTGATGCAGGGCGTCGGGCGCGAAGTGCGAGGCGAAGGCGTAGGGCAGGCCGAGCCGGGCGGCGAGCTGGGCGCCGAACAGCGAGGAGCCGAGGATGTAGAGCGGGACGTCCTCGTCGGCGCGCGGGACCGCCTGCACGCCCGGCACCCGGGTGTGCCCGGTCAGGTAGCCCTGCAGCTCGAGCACGTCGTCGGGGAAGGTGTCGGCGGACGCGGGGTTGCGGCGTAGCGCGAGCATCGTGTTCTGGTCGCTGCCGGGCGCGCGGCCGAGGCCGAGGTCGATGCGGCCGGGGTGCAGCGCCGCGAGCGTGCCGAACTGCTCGGCGATCACCAGCGGCGAGTGGTTGGGCAGCATGACGCCGCCGGCGCCGAGCCGGATCGAGTCGGTCCGGTCGGCGATGTGGCCGATGAGCACGCTGGTCGCCGAGGAGGCGATCGTCGGCATGTTGTGGTGCTCGGCGTACCAGACGCGGTGGAATCCGGCGCGTTCGGCCGCGCGGGCCAGCTCGACCGAGGCCGCGAAGCTGTCCCGCGCGGACTGGCCGCGCCGCATGGGCGCTAGATCGAGCAGGGAGAGAGCTACAGGCATGATCCGAACCGTAGCTCTCTCCCCATCAAAGGGTCAGTGTGAGCTGACCGATATGAGCTGCGCCTCGTCGCGGCTCGCGTTGCCGTGGCTGACGACCATCCAACCCTTGGCCGGGGTCTTCGCGAACTCGGCCTTGTCGAGCGACACCTTCTCGGAGACCGCCTTGTTGGGGGCCACCTCGCCGGCGAAGCCGGTGGTGAGGGACGGGGTGAAGGCGTTGAAGGACGCCGTGCCCGCGATCTCGTCGTTGTTGCCGTCGATGACGCCGAAGCTGGCCGCGTGGTAGGTCAGCCGCGGGTTGTCCGCCGACAGGCAGGGCGACCCCTCGGCGCACAGCTGGGAGGTCAGCACCGGCAGCACGAGCGTGCTGCTGTCGTACGGCGCGTCGGCGAAGAACTCCAGCGTGCCGTCGCCGGTGCGCAGGTCGAACACCGCCGTGACCAGCTGACCGGTGAGGTCGCCGGTGGTGAGCAGGCCGTAGTCGACGCCCACGACGTCGTAGTCGTCCGTGCCGTCCCCGTTGACGTCGACGTAGATGTCGAACTCATTGCGGGCGGCATTGGACAAACGGTTGTGCGTGCTGACCGCGAACGCGATCGCGCCGTCGGCCGGGAGGCTCTGCACGCCGACGGCCCGCAGGTCGGCCGCGCCGGTTGCCGCGTCCCGGCCGTCGGACAGGCCCCACGCGTACCAGTCGGCCAGGCCGGGGACGATGCCGTGCCGGTTGGTGACCGTCGCGGTGGCCGAGCCCTTCCAGCGCAGCGCGTTCGTGTCCACGTACGCGTCGATGTTCGAAACCGACTGCGGCACGAGGTAGTACGGAACGCGCAGAGCGACGCCGGAACGAGAGACCGGCGTGAACGTCACCAGGCCGGAGACGTCCTGGAACTGTGCGGAGTCGCCGGCCGTCGCCGCCGGCACCGACAGGGTGACCGCCACCTGAGCCTCGCCGCGGCCGGGCACCGTCACCCGCGTACGGGAAAGTTTGGCCTTGTGCGGGCTGCCGGCGGTCTGACCAACGGAAATGCTGAAGGTCTGACTCGTACGCGCGAAGTTCTTGACCTTGATGACCTTGGTCTTGGTGTAGTCGCGGTCGAGCTCGGCGAAGCCGTAGTTGAGCGTCGCCGTCCCGCCGTCGCCGAGAGCGATGACCTGGGTGTCGACCGCGCCCGGCGCCTGGATGAGGCCGGAGCCGTCGAGCCGCGTGCTGTAACCGGCGACCCCGCCCGGGTTGGCGGTGTTGACGATCGCGGCCTTCCAGTACGAGACCTTCCGCCAGTCCCGGTGTGCCTGCTTGACCAGCGCGGCCTCACCGGCGGTGTGCGGCGCGGCCATCGACGTGCCGGACTCCACCACCGCGCCGGTGCCGGAGCCCACGCCGACCGAGGAGATGCTCACGCCGGGCGCGGTGACGTCCGGCTTGAGCCAGCTGTCCCCGACCCGCGCGCCGCCGGAGGAGAAGCTGGCGGTGGCGGTGTAGCTCGGGTTGGTGAGCGGTGCGTTGGTCAGCGTGATGGTCTGGCCATTTGCCGCGACCAGCGCCGCGGCCGAGGTGTTCGGCACGCCGAGGAACGGGATGGTGACGTTCGCCGGCTCGCCGGTGTCCGGGTTGCTGGTGATCGCGCCCTCGAACGGCGGGTAGGTGCCGTCGGAGTTGACCTGGATGACCGCGGCGGCGCCGGCCGCCTGGCCGTAGATCGCCTTGGCCACCCGGGCACAGGTGCCACGGGCCACGACGGCGATCGCGCCCTGCACGCCGGCCGCGGTGAAGTCGGCGGTGCTGCAGCCGAGCGAGATGCCGCCGGCGCCGTTGCCGACCACCTTGAGCGGCAGCGAGGTGCCGTCGGCGAAGGTGGCGCCGTTGGCGTTGACCGCGTCGACGCCGATCGAGAGGTGGGCGCCCGGGAAGGACGGGGTCGGGTCGTTGGCGGCGACGCTGATCGTGCTGGTCGCCGTGGAGGGGCTGCCGACGATGTACGGGGCGGCGCCGGAGTTGCCGGCCGAGGCGACCACGATGACACCGTCCTTGGCGGCGTTGTCCGCGGCGACCGACTCGGGCGCGTCGGCGGTGCCGAACGGCGAGCCCAGCGACATGTTGATGACGTCCATGTCGTTGGCGACGGCCCACTCGATGGCGTCCACCGTCATGTCGGTCGAGCCCTCGCAGCCGAAGACGCGCACCGCGTACAGGTCGGCCTTCGGCGCGACGCCCGGGCCGACGAGCCAGGAGTTGCCGCTGACCGTGGTCTTACCGTACGAGCCGGTGTAGGTCTTACCGTTGGCCAGCACGCCGTAGCCGGCGATCGTGCCGCCGACGTGCGAGCCGTGACCGTTGCAGTCCAGCGGGTTCGAGTCGGGGTGCGGCACCGGCTGGTAGTCCGCGCTGTTCGGGTCGGAGTTGTAGCTGTCGCCGACCAGGTCGATGCCGCCCTTGACCTTGGGCGCCTTCGGCCCGAACAGGGACTTGTCGGCCGGGGCGGTCTCGGCGGCGTGCGCGGTCTCGTAGGCGGCGGTGGTGCCCGGCCCGCCGAAGTCGGCGTGCGTGTAGTCGATGCCGGTGTCGATGACGGCGACCTTGATGCCCTCACCGCGGTACTTGTCCGGCGTGTTCCACACGGTCGGGGCGCCGATCATCGGCACGCCCTTGGTGTTGTCCGGTTTGACGGTCTGCAGCGCGTGCACGCTGACCACGCCCGGGGCCGCGGCGAGCGCGTCCAGCTGGCCGGCGTTGACCCGCACCTTGATGCCGTTGTACGCGTGCTGGTACGTGCCGAGCACGGTGCCGCCGAGCTGGCGCGCCCTCTGCTCGACCGGCGCCTGCTCCTGCCGCAGCTTGTCGCGCCGCTGGTTCTTCTGCGTGGCCGTGAGCGGCTGCGCGGCCGCCGCGTCGGCCGCGGCGACCGGCTGGTCGGCGAGCTGCACCATCACGGTCACCGGCTTGTTCCGCATGCCCAGCGGCACCTGCGTGATCTTCGAACCGGCCGGCACCGGCGCGAAGTCCTGCCGCGCGCTCGGGGCGGCCACCGCTCCGGATGAGGCGCTCACCACGCCCATCGCACCAAGAAGGACACCGATCCCGGCAATCGCCGTGAACCGTCTGTTGAACCTTTCTCCGCCCACTCGGGCTGCCTCCCCTCAGGAAAGACCGGCCCGCAGCGAGACATCGCCGGGGGCCGATCTTGGCATGGGAGTCTGCACCGATTTTGTGTCCAGCACCATCCCTCAGATCAACTGAGCTGACCATCGATCACGCTGACGTTCAGATATCCATCGCCGCCCAACACCTCGACCTTCAGCGTGATGCGGCACGAGTGCACATTGCGGAGGGGCACGTCGATGCCTTCGGTGTACGTCCGGTCGGTGCCGGCGCGGAAACTCCGGGTCCAGGAGTGGTCGTTCACGGTGACCGTGAGCACGGCCGTGGCGCCGGTGTCGGCGAACGCGTAGCCCTGGACAGCGAGCACGAGACTGGCGTCGCCGGAGACCGGAATCGTGGTCGTCCGGCTGCGGCTGAGCCAGCCGACGTCGGTGCCGGACTCGAGCGAGCTCTGCGTCATGGTGAACGCCTGCCCGTCGGCGGAGAGGGCATACTCGGCACCGGCCGGCACCGTGGCCGGCCCGAGCCTCGGCGCTTGGGGCGGTGCCGCAACCGGAACCGTCGTGACGACGGCCTTCGACGGCCCCGTGCCGGCTTTCGTGCCGGCTTTCGTGCTGGCTTTGGTGCTGGCTTTCGTGCTGGCTTTCGTGCTGGCTTTGGTGCTGGCTTTCGTGCTGGCTTTCGTGCTGGCTTTCGTGCTCGCTTTCTGATGCGTGCGCGCCGGGCCGGCGCTTGCCTTTCGGCCGCTCGTCCCGGGCGCCGGTTCCCGGGCGGTCGGCGGCGAGGGCTCGACGATGCTGGGCGCCGCTCCGGGCTCGTCCGCATGCGCGTTGGGCCCGCTCCCCATCAGCAGGGTGATGACGATGCCCACGACGATGGCAATGAGGGCGATGACGGCGGCGGTGAGCGAGTGACGGGTTCGCATGGCAGTTCCTTTCGATGACACTCCCTCAAGGGCCGCGTCGAGCCCGGTGGATACATCCGCCGCCCGATCGATCGACGGGGATCTCTCACCCATGACATTTGTCATGGGTGCCGGGGCGAGAAGATTATGAAACTTTGTTAAAGGTTTTCCTCCGGTCTCCCCCATCCCCCTGGAGGTCTCATGAAGAGGCTGCTCATCGCCGGGGCCGGCGCGCTCGCGCTCGCCGCCGCCGGTGTCGCCGTGGCCACTCAGGCCGACGCCGCGACCCTCACCAGCAACTGGTACGCGTCCGCCCCGTACCTGATGCCGTTCGACAACAGCCCGCCCGACCCCGTCGAGGTCATGAACGCGACCGGGCAGAAGGCGTTCCAGCTGGCGTTCATCCTGGCGCCGAACGGCGGCGGGTGCAGCCCGACCTGGGACGGCACCCGGGCGGTCTCCGGCGACACCGACGCGGCCGCGATGATCAGCCGGATCCGGGCCAACGGCGGCGACGTCAGCGTCTCGATCGGCGGGTACGGCGGCACGAAGCTCGGCCAGACCTGCGGCTCCCCGGAGGCGACCGCGGCCGAGTACCAGCAGGTCGTCACGAAGTACGGGCTCAAGGCGATCGACTTCGACCTGGAGGAGCCCGAGTACGAGAACACCGCGGCCGTGCACAACGAGGTCGGCGCCGCCCGGATCCTCCAGCGGAACAACCCCGGCCTGTACGTGTCGATCACGACGGCGGGCACGGCGGCCGGCACCGGCTGGTTCGGCACGCAGATGCTGCTGGAGGCGAAGTCGCAGGGCTTCACGCCCGCCAACTACTCGATCATGCCGTTCGACGGCGGCTTCAACGGCGCGAGCTCGCAGGTGGCCGCGCTCGAGCAGTTCCACACGCTCCTGATGAACACCTTCGGCTGGGACAGCGCCACCGCGTACGCGCACGAGGGCGTCTCGCAGATGAACGGCCGCAGCGACGCCGGCGAGTACTTCCGGCAGGCCGACTTCCAGACCACGCTCGACTACGCGACCAGTCACAAACTGGCGCGCTACACGTATTGGTCAGTCAATCGCGACCGCCAATGTTCAGACCCCAACCAAAGCACCACATCCGGTACGTGCAGCAGCGTGCCCCAAACCCCCTGGGAGTTCACGAAGTTCACGGCCCGCTTCGCCGGCGCGACCCCGCCCACCACAACCCCGACCACCACGCCCACGACGCCCCCCACGAGCGGCGCCTGCACGGTGCCCGCGTGGAGCGCGACAGCCGTGTACACCGGGGGCAACCAGGTAAGTCAAAACGGGCACAAATACACCGCGAAGTGGTGGACGCAAAACGAGTCCCCAGCCACCCACAGCGGCCAATGGGACGTCTGGGCCGACAACGGCCCCTGCTGACCACGCGAACGGAGGGCGCGGCGCAGCCCGCGCCCTCCGTTCGCGCCTCCGCCCGCGCACCGCGCCCTGCACCCAGCACCCCGCGCCCCGGCCGCGCCCCCGCACTCCCCGGCCGCGCCCCCGCGCCCTGCAGCCGGCTCCCCCACTCTCCGCCGCGCACGCCGTGCCCCGCGCCCACCTGCCGCTGGCCCCACGCCCCTGCCGCGCACCCCGCCCCCCGCACCCTGCCGCGCCCTGCACCCGCGCACCCCCCGCCGCGCGCCCTGCACCCACCCGCCGCGCGCGCCGCACCCCCGCGCGCGCCGCACCCCCGCCGCGCCGCACC
>NZ_KB903295.1 GCF_000379645.1 Paractinoplanes globisporus DSM 43857 | reverse complement strand
CCGCGCCCGGCTGGCCCGCGCCCGGCTGGCCCGCGCCCGGCTGGCCCGCGCCCGGCTGGCCCGCGCCCGGCTGGCCCGCGCCCGGCTGCCCCGCGCCCGGCGGCGGCTGCGCGCCCGGCGGCGGTTGCGCGCCCGGCGGCGGTTGCGCGCCCGGCGGCGGCTGCGCGTCCGGCGGCGGCTGCGCGTCCGGGTTGGATGACGGCTGCGATCCCGCGCCTGGCAGCGGCGAGCCTGGGCCTGGCGACGGCGGCGATGGCGCCCAGATCTGCGCCTCCAGGCCACCCTCCGGAGCCGGTGCGAGCGTGAAACGGCCGCCGGACGCCTCGATCAGCACGGTGACGATCGACAAGCCGAGGCCGGCGCCGTCCACGTTCTGGGCGTCCGGGGCGCGCCAGAAGCGCTCGGTTGCCAGGCGACATTGCTCCTCGGTCATGCCGGGGCCGGAATCCCGTACGGAAATCAGAACACCACCGTCGGAAGCCGCCGCGGAGACCTCGACCCGGCCACCGGCCGGCGTGAACTTGAGGGCGTTGTCGATCAGGGCGTCCAGCGCCTGATCGAGAGCGGTCGCCACGAACAGCGCGGGCAGCGGCGAACCGGGGACGACGACGTCCACCTTGATGTCGCGCCGATCGATGAGCGGCCGCCATGCCTCGACCCGCCCGAGCGTGCCGGCCACGGCATCGACGACCGAGACCTCGTGCCGTCCCCGCTCGGCGCGGGCCAGCGCGAGCAGACCGTCCAGCACGTCGGCGAACCGATCCGTCTCGGCCAGCGCGAGCGAGTGGTCGTCGCGGGCCGCGTCGTCCGCGAGCCGGCCGCCGAGGTCCTCGATCCGCAGGCGCAGGACCGTCAGCGGGTTGCGCAGCTGGTGACTGGCGTGCGCCACGAACGATCGCTGCCGCGCGAGCGACTCGGCCATCGCGTCGGCCATCTCGTTGAAACTCGCCGACAGCCGCCGCAGCTCCGGCGGGCCCAGTCCGGGCTGGACCCGCGCCGCGCTGTCGCCGCCGGTGATCTCGTGCGCGGCCGCGTCGAGCCGGGTGACCGGCCGCAACACCCACCCGGCCAGCCAGTACGCGGTGACCACGCAGATCGCGACCGCCAGCACGCCGCCGAGCCCCAGCGCGGTCCAGGTCAGCACGATCGAGGCGCGGCTGTGCCCGGTCGGCGAGGCGGTCAGCACGATGCCGAGCACCGCGCCGCCGTCGCTGACCGGCACCGCGACGATCAGCCGCTGCGACTGCCACGGCCAGACCGTCGATGGCGTGCTGACCTGCCGGCCGGCGAGCGCGCCGCGGATCGTCACCCCGGCGTCGGTGACCGGCGCGCCGAAGACGCTGAGCACGCGCTGATCCTGGTCGACGAGCATGGTGGCGATGCCGTAGAGATCGGAGTAGCGGCGCAGCTCGTCGGTGAGCGACTCCAGCTCGCCGCTGCGCAGGGCCGGTGCGGCCAGCGACGCGAAGCGGGTGGCATCGGCCAGCCGGTCGGCGACCACGCGCTCGGTCTCGCGGTTGGTCAGCGCGACCGCGAACGGGATCTCCAGGGCGAGCAGCACCATGCACAGCAGCAGCACGTAGGTGCCGACCAGCCGGTTACGCACGCCACCTCCCCGTCAGCCGCGAAAACGGAAGCCCGCCGGATCAGGTGCGCAGACGGTATCCCACGCCGCGGACCGTCTCCACCAGGTCGGGGCGGCCGAGCTTCGCGCGCAGCGAGGCGATGTGCACCTCGAGCGTGTGCTTGCCCGACCAGGTGGTCTGCCAGACGTCGAGCAGGATGCGCTCGCGGGACAGCGCCACGCCGGGCTGCCGGGCCAGCGAGGCGAGCACGTCGAACTCCTTGCGGGTCAGCGTGATCGGCGCGTCGTCGAGGTGGACGGTGCGGGCGGCGTGGTCGATGCGCAGCGGCCCGATCTGGGCGATCTCGCGGACCGCCGGGACCTGCCGCACGCTGCGGCGCAGCAGTGCCTCGATGCGGGCCTGCAGCTCGGCCATCGAGAACGGCTTCACCACGTAGTCGTCGGCGCCCACCCGGAGGCCGGTGATCTTGTCGCGTTCCTCGCCGCGGGCGGTGACCGCGATGATGCCGATCTGCTCGTTGCGGGCCCGCAGCGCGCGGCACACGTCGACACCGTCGCCGTCGGGCAGGTTGAGATCGAGCAGCACGAGGTCGCAGGGCGCGGCCTCGAGCGCCGCGGTGGCGGTGGCCGCGTGCTCGACCTCGTAACCGCGGCGCTGCAGCATCGAGATCATCACCGCGCTGACCCGGTGATCATCCTCCACGAGCAGTATCCGCACGGGCGAAATCTACTTCATCCGGGACCTCGCCCCGGCCAGGAGTTGCACCAGGTGGGTGCCGGGGACTCCGGCGAGATCACTCGATTGCGTACGGCAGGAGAACCCGTCGGCGAGGAAGACGTCCCCGGGCTGAGCGTCCTTGAGGGCCGGGAGCAGTTGCTGCTCGGCGACCTGCACCGACACCTCGTAGTGGCCGCGCTCGACACCGAAGTTTCCGGCCAGCCCGCAGCAGCCGCCGAGCCGGACGAGCTCGGCGCCGGCCCGCTCGAGCAGTTTCGCGTCCGCCTCCCATCCCATCACCGCGTGGTGGTGACAGTGCGGCTGGGCGATCACCTTCAGGCCGTCGAGCGAGGGCGGCGTCCAATCCTCCGTACGGGCGAGAAGCTCGGCCACGGTGACGGTCGCGGCGCTGACCTTCCGGGCGGCCTCGCCGTCGACCAGTTCGGGCAGGTCACCGCGGAGAACGCCGGTGCAGGACGGCTCGAGCCCGACGATCGGCACCCCGCTCTCGGCCGCCTCGCTGAGCTGGCCGACGGTTTTGCCGAGGATGCGCTTGGCCGCGTCGAGCTGCCCGGTGGAGATCCAGGTCAGGCCGCAACAGGCCTCTTTCGACGTGACCCGAGGCGCGTAGCCGGCGTCGGTGAGCAGCTCGACGGCCGCCTTGGCGATCTCGGGGTCGAAGTGGTCGGTGAAGCTGTCGACGAACAGCAGGACCGGTTTGCCGCTTTTCGCCGGCTGGCCCGCGAACCACTGGCGGAAGGTCTGGCCGGCGAACGAAGGAATCTTCCGGCGAGCATCCACCCCGGCGGCGAAGAGCGCCATTCTCCGCAGACCGGGCAAAGTGGTCAGCCGATTGGCCAGCCGGGGCATCTTCGACGCGAGGCGCGACCAGCGCGGCAGCCACCCGAGCGAGTAATGCGACCGCGGCCGGAGGCGTTTCCGGTAGCTCTGGTGCAGCACCTCGGACTTGTAGGCCGCCATGTCGATCCCGGTCGGGCAGTCGCTCGCGCATCCCTTGCAGGACAAACAAAGATCCAGCGCATCGTGTACGGCGGCTGAGCGCCACCCGGGAGCAAGGTCGCCGTCGAGCATCTCCTGGAGCACGCGTGCTCGGCCCCGGGTCGAGTCCTTCTCGTCCTTCGTGGCGAGGTACGACGGGCACATCACGCCGCCGAGCACCGTGGTGTCGGCCCGGCACTTGCCGACGCCGGTGCAGCGGTGCACGGCCTGGTTGAAGTCGCCGTGATCGGCGTGATAGGCCAGCGCCAGCCGGGTGCGCACCGGGCGGGCCTGGGCAACGCGGATGTTCGCGTCGACCGGATCGGGCTCGACGAGGTTGCCGGGGTTGAGCAGGTTGCCCGGGTCGAAGGCGTGCTTGATCTGCTGGAACAGCCCGATGGCGGCCGGCGAGTACATCCGGGTGAGCAGCTCGCTGCGGGCGCGCCCGTCGCCGTGCTCCCCGGACAGCGAGCCGCCGTAGCTCACGACCAGGTCGGCTGCGTCCTCGAGGAAGGCGCGGAACTTTCCCGGGCCGCCCGGCTTGTCGAGGGGGAAGTCGAGTCGCACGTGAACACAACCGTCGCCCAGGTGGCCGTACGGCATATTGCTCAGGCCGTGCTGCACGCAGAGTGAGTCGAAGTCGCGCAAATAGGCGCCGATTTTGGCCGGCGGCACGGCCGCGTCCTCCCAGCCGGCGTGGGCGGGAAGCCCAGAGGGCGCCCGGCCCGCCAGACCGGCGCCGTCCTCCCGGATCCGCCACAGGGGTGCCGCCTTCGCCGTGTCTTCCACGATCAGGGTGTCGAGCGCGCCCGACTCCTCGGCCAGACGCCGGGCCTGCTCGCGCGCCTCGCCGAGGTCGTCGCCGGCGATCTCGACCATGAGCCAGGCCTGGCCACCGGGCAGCGGTGGCACCGCGCCGGGCCCGCGGCGGCTGCGCACGACGTCGCAGATGCGCGAGTCGATGCCCTCGCAGGCGGTCGGCTTGAACTCGAGGATCCCGGGGACGGCGTCGCCGGCGGCACCGAAGTCCGGATAGCCCAGCACCACGAGAATCCGGTGTTTCGGGTCGGCGACGAGGCGCACGGTCGCCTCGGTGACGACGGCGAGCGTGCCCTCGCTGCCCACCAGGAACTCGGTGAGGTTGAAGCCGTGCTCGGGGAGCAGGTGCTCGACCGCGTAGCCGGAGACCTGGCGGCCGAACCGCCCGAACTCGGTGCGGCCGACGGCCAGGTTGGCCCCGATGACCTCTCTCAGGGCGCCGGTGATCTTGTCAGCGCCCTCGCTGGACTTTTCCCGCGTGACCAGTCGCTCGCCGTCGATGGTGAGCGCGCTCAGGCCGGCCACGTTGTCGGAGGTGCGGCCGTAGCCGAGGGTGCGCGAGCCGCACGAGTTGTTACCGATCATGCCGCCGATCGTGCAGCGGGTGTGCGTCGACGGGTCGGGGCCGAAGCGCAGCCCGTGCGGCCGGGCGGCGGCCTGCAGGACGGCCTGCACGGTGCCGGCCTGCACCCGCGCCGTCCGCGAGCCCGGGTCGACGTCGAGCACGCGGTTCAGGTGCCGGCTGAAATCGAGCACCACGCCCGGGCCGATCGCGTTGCCGGCCACCGAGGTGCCGGCGCCCCGGGCGGTGATCGGCACGCGCAGGTCGCGGCTCACGGCAAGGGTCGCGGCCACCTCGTCGTCGGACCGCGGACGGACGACGGCCTGCGGGACGACACGGTAGAGAGAGGCGTCGGACGCGTACATCGAGCGGTTGGTCGCGTCATCCAGCACGTCGGCGATCCCCGCCCGCCGCAGTCGGCGCACCAGCTCACTCGACTCACTCATCTGCCCGACCCTTCCAGCACCGCGACCGTCGCCCGACGGCTCCCCGGACGTTACCCAGGGGGTGGGACAGTTTCGCCGTCGGCCCGCGACCGGCCCGCGGCGGTAGGCCTACGGTGAGTCCGTGGCAGTGAACGACCTCGCCGGCCTGATCCGGGACGAGCTGACCGCGGTCGGCCTGCCGGTGCTGGGCGCTGCCCACAGCGACGCCCCCGACCCCGGCGGTGTGCGCCTCCACGTCCGTGACGAGGGAGTCTGGCTGACCTGGCGACCAGGCGCTCCGCTGGAGGCCGCGAGCCGGGCGGTCCTCCGCCGGGGTGCCTTCCGCGGCGACGAGCTCCATCCCGCGATCCGCTTCCGGGACACCGTCACCCAGGCCGTCAACGACGCGATCATGGTGATTCTGCGCGCGGCCGGCTTCGAGGTCCGCACGGAGGCCGACGAGTACCACCACCCGATGGAGCTCCTGGTCGAGTCCCGCCGCGCGGTCCCACACTGGCGCGACCCGATCCCGCCCACACTCGACGGCGCCTCCGGTTTCCAGCCCGGCGTGAAGGTCCGTGTCCTGACCGGCGATTTCGCCGGCGCCGAGCTGATAGTGGCAAGAACCAAAATCAGGTTCGGCACGTACGAGCCGGAGGGTTACCAGCTGCACAGCCCCGACGGCGACGGCCTCATCGACGTAGCCGTCAACGACGTCGAGTTCGCAGCCGACGAGTAACGGCCTTGCTGACCGAACGCGGCCGAGAGCGCACCGCCCATTGCATCTCCGTGCCAGCAAACGACTCGGCCCGGCCCGCATCGCCCGAGTTCTCAGCGACAACGGCTCCTGTCACAAGTCCCGGCCCTGGGCCGACACCTGCGCCGAGGTCGGCGTCGCGGTGAAGAAACCGGCCCTACCGGCCGCAGACCAACGGCAAAGTCGAGCGCTTCCACCGCACCCTGACCGAGGAATGGGCCTACGCCAAGCCCTACACCAGCGAAAAGCCCGACGCAGGGCCCTGCCCGGCCCCCTGCACACCTACAATCACCACCGCCACCACGCCACGATCGGCGGACCACCCGCCAGCCGGCGAGCTTGGCGCGGCTGGCGACGCCGCGGTGGCGTTTGAGGCGGTTGATCCCGCACTCGACGGCGAGCCGCTATTTGTAGATCTCGTCAGCCAGCACCGGGTTCGGGTAGGCGGACGACCCCTGGCCACACCTATGAAACGCGCCCTAGTTCGCCGACGGTTTGCCCAGGTCCTGCCAGCGGGTCTCGGTCATGTTCACGCCGTGGCGCTCGGCGGCGCGCTTGATGCGGCGGAAGGCTTCCTCGCGCTCGGCATCGCTCACGTCGCGCACCTGGTCGAAGCGGGCGATCGCATTGCGCACGTGGCTCGCGTCGGTGAGCGGCTCCTTGCGCTCGCGCGGGAAGGCGAAGCTGCTCTCCGGAAGCGAGTTGCGGTCGTCGGCGTCCAGTTCGTTGGTCATGCTCGTGGGTTACCCACCCGCGCGTCGATCATGCCCGTCTCAAAACTACGTGCACTAGTGAACCTTTCCCTCCGGCGGTTCGTACCTGAAGCCGAAGGGGAGGTCATCGATGATCCGTACGTTGCTCGCCGGCGGGGCCGTGCTCGCGGTCCTCGCCCTGTTCCCGGTGCCGGCGCAGGCGGACCCGGGTGTTCAGCTCAACGCCAACGACATGGCCCTGCTCAACGGCGTACGCCAGGCGGGGTTGTGGGAAATGCCGGCCGGGCAGATGGCCGCGCAGAAGGGCAGCAGCGCCAAGGTGCGCCAGGTCGGCCAGGCCATCGCCGATCAGCACGTCAAGCTCGACCAGCTGGTCACGGACGCGGCGAACGCGCTGGGCACGAGCCTGCCGCAGACGCCGACCGCGCAGCAGCAGGGCTTCCTCAACCAGCTGCAGGCGGCCACCGGCCCGCGGTTCGACCTGCTGTTCGTCACCCTGCTGCGCGGCGCGCACGGCAAGATCTTCCCGATCATCGGCGCGGTGCGGGCGGCCACCCGCAACCCGATCGTGCGCAAGCTGGCCGACCAGGCCAACCAGTTCGTCATGAACCACATGCAGATGCTCGAGAGCACCGGGCTGGTCCAGTACGAGCGGCTCCCCCCGGCGGCGATGCCACCGGCCCAGGACCTGTCGACGCTGGGCATGGCCGAGGCGAACGCGGGGGTGAAACCGCCGTTCAGCCCGCTCGTGCTCGGGATGCTGCTGATCGGCCTGCTCGGGATCGGGGCCCTGGCCAGCGTCCGCATCATGCGGTCCCGCCGATAGCCTCATGGGCGTGACGTTCGATCCGCCGGTTCTTTCCGCCTCGGAGAACGAGGTCGTCGGCGCGCTGCTGGCGGTCAGCCGGGTCTTCGTCGGCGTGGCCGCGCGGTCGATCGCCGAGCTCGACGACGAGGTGACGCTGCCGCAGTTCCGCACCCTGGTCGTGCTGGTCTCGCGCGGCCCGCAGCGCATCGTCGACCTGGCCCAGGAGCTGTCGGTGACCTCGTCGACCGCGACCCGCATGTGCAACCGGCTGGTCGGCAAGGGCCTGGTCGCCCGGGTGTCCCGCTCGTCCGACCGCCGCGCCGCCTGGGTGACCCTCACCGAGCCCGGCCGCGACCTGGTCGGCACCGTGATGGGCCGCCGCCGCGATCAGATCGCGGCGCTGGTCGCCGACCTGTCGCTGACCCGCCCGCTGGCGTTCGCCGCGACCCTCAGCGCCCTGGCCGAGGCGGCCGGTGAGCTCTCCGACGCGGAGTGGCAGCGCCGCTGGGAAGGTGCACATCTGCACGAGTCTCCGGAATGAAGTCCGGAATGAGCGGCCCCGGCTGGTAGGCCGGGAACGCCGGCGCCGGCACGAACAGCTCGGTCGGAATCCGGTCCCGCCCCCAGCGAGCGCGTAACCGATCGAGCAAACCCATGACAGCTCCGAAAGACGAAGGAAAGAAGCGGTGAACGCAGGGGAACACTAAGCACGCCCCTGGTCACGAGCCTTCCGCCGAACAGCCGCAGCTGATCAACCAACCGGGCCCTGCAGGGCGACCCTCAGCCAGTCCTCGACACCGGCCACGTGGACGGTCGCCCAGGAGCGGGCCAGCTCGGGCTGGCGGCCGGCGATCGCCTCGAGGATCGCGGCGTGCTGCTCCCGGGTCTTCTCGACGGCGCCGGCCTGGGTGAGGCCCCGCCAGATGCGGGCCCGGGTGGTCGGGCCGGACAGACTGTCGATCAGGGAGCAGAGCAGCGCGTTCCCGGCGCCGGCGGCGATCCGGTGGTGGAAGTCGAGATCGTTCGCGACCAGTTCGTCGATGCTCGCGTCGTCGCTGAGGTCGGCCAGAACCTTGCGCAGGGCCTGCACGTCGTCGTCGCTCATGCGCTGGGCGGCCAGGGCGGTGGCGGCCGGCTCGAGGATGCGCCGCACCTCGAAGAACTCCAGCACGGTGTCGTCGCGGTGGAAGTCGACGATGAAGTTGAGGGCGTCGAGCAGCAGCTGCGGGGCCAGGCTGGTCACGTAGGTGCCGTCGCCCTGCCGCACGTCGAGCACGCGAATGAGCGACAGCGCCTTGACGGCCTCGCGCAAGGAGTTGCGGGAGAGGCCGAGGCGCTCGGCCAGGTCGGCCTCGCGGGGGAGCCGGTCGCCCGGGCGCAGGTCGCCCGCGACGATCATCGCCTTGATCTTCTCGATCGCCTCGTCGGTGACAGCCACGCGTTCTCCCTAGTCCAGGCTCAGATCGTAGGTCCGGGCCGCGGTTGCTCCCAGGACCTGTTCCCGCGCGTCCGCGGGCAAGATCAAGATCAACGTCGAGACCCATTTCCCGTACGTCGTCGCGAGTGTGCTGACGGGCCAGTCCGACCCGAACATGAGGCGATCCGCCCCGAACAGCCGCAGCGCCTCCTCGACGTACGGCCGCAGGTCGTCCACGGTCCACGAATCCCAGGACGCCTCGGTCACCAGTCCCGACAGCTTGGCGGTCACGTTCGGGCAGGCGGCCAGCTCCGCGATTCCGGCCGCCCACGCGTCGAACCGGCCGTCCCGGATCGGCGGCTTGCCCAGATGGTCGAGCACGAACCGCACGTCCGGCAGCTCCCGGGCCAGTCCCGCCGCGCCCGCGAGCTGATCGGCCCGGATGACCAGGTCGAAGGCGAGCCCGGCGCCGGCGATGGTCTTCAGCCCCCGCCGCAGCTCGTCCCGGTCGAGATAGCCGGGGTCGCCGATGCCCTGAATCTGCTCGCGGATCCCGACGAGCCGCTCACCGCCCGGCAGCTTCCGGTACCCGCTCAGGATGTCTCCGAGATCGGGAGAGCAGGGATCGGCCCAGGCCACCACACCCGATATTTCGGGAATGTCGACGGCATAGCCGAAGAGTAGTCGCGCCTCGTCGACGTCGCAGCGACCGCCCTCGACCAGAACCGTCCGGTCCACGCCGCTCGCGGCCAGGGCGGCCCGGAGCTCGGCGGGGGAGAAGGTCCGCCGGATCGGCTCGAGGCCGGGTTCGTCGAGCCAGGAGTACCCCTGACCCATCCGCCACAGGTGATGATGAGCGTCAATGATCATGATGCATCCGGTGGATCGGCGGGAATCGGGGCGTCGGAGCGAAGGAGTCCGTCGGCGATCAGTTCCGACCACATCTCGGCCGGCGGGGGCGGCGCGGCGGCCAGAGTGAAGTTGCGCCGGGCCTGCTCCGCGGTCTGCGACCCGATCACGAGCGACCGGACGGCCGGGTGACCCGCCGCGAAGGCCAGCGCCGCCCTCGGCAGCGAAACCCCGTGCCCGGCGCAGACTTTCGCGATCGCCTTCGCCCGCGTGACGATCGAGTCCGGCGCGTCCTCGTAGTCGTAGGGCAGTCCCGCATGCGGATCGTCCACGGCGAGCAGGCCGCTGTTGAACACCCCGGCGTTGAACACCGACACCCCGCGCTTCACGCACGCCGGCAGCAGCGAGTCGAGCGCCGGCTGCTCCAGCAGCGTGTAGCGCCCGGCGAGAAGCACCACGTCGATGTCGGTCTCCGCGACGAACCGATCGAGAATCTCCGTCCGGGTCGATCCGACCCCGATCGCTCGCACGACGCCCTCGGCCCGCAGCGCGTGCAGCGCCGGGTACGCCTCCTCCAGAGCGGGCCGCGCGTGATCCTCCGGGTCGTGGATCAGCACGAGATCGATCCGGTGGAGCCCCAGCCGATCGAGGCTGGCCGTCAGCGATCGCATGACTCCGTCGGCGCTGAAGTCCCACACCCGCCGCTCCGACGCGGGCACGACGAACCCGTCCGGGTCCCGTTCCCCCGCCGTCGACGGCGACGGCACGAGCAGCCGCCCGACCTTGGTGCTGACCGCGTACGAGTCCCGGGGCCGCCCGCGCAGTGCCGCACCCAGCCGTCGCTCGGAAAGCCCGAGCCCGTAGTGCGGCGCGGTGTCGAAGTACCGGACCCCGGCGTCCCACGCGGCCGCGACCGTCGCCGAGGCCGTCTCGTCGTCGATCGCCGTGTAGAGGTTGCCGAGCTGTGCGCATCCCAGCCCGAGCCGCCCGATCACGGCAGCTCCCACACGAGCCGCAGGCCGGTGTCCTTGCCGGAGTAGTCGTCCTCGACCTCGAGCAGCTCGGCCATCCTCTTCTGCCAGGGCACGTTCGCCGGGTGGTCGCGCAGGAACGCTCGCATCCGGCCGTAATCGAGCACCTCGACCACGTGGAACAGGTCGAGCCCGTCCCGCCAGATCTCCCACGACCGCACGCCCGCCTCGCGCAGCGCCCCGTCCAGCTCGCCGGGGATCTGCGCGTGCACTTCCTCGTACGTCTCCTCCATGCCCGGCCTCAGCCGGGTGTGCAGCGCGATGCGGTCCATCTCAGTCCTGCGCCTTGCCCGAGGTCAGCCGGGCCAGGATCAGCGCGGCCAGGATGATCGCGCCGTAGATGGCCTGGATCCACTGGGCCGAGACGCCGCCCAGCGTGAGGATGTTGTTGATCAGGCCGAGCACCAGCACGCCGCAGAGGGCGCCGAACAGCGTGCCCTTGCCGCCGTCGAGGCTGACCCCGCCGATGACCGCGGCCGCGAAGACCGTGAAGATCATGCCCTGCCCCTGGGCGGCCGCGACCGATCCGAGCCGCCCGGTCATCAGCAGTCCGGCCAGCGCGGCGAGCAGGCCACCGATGATCAGCACGATCCAGACGACCCGATCGGTACGGATACCGGCCGCGCGGGCCGCGTCCACGTTCCCGCCGATCGCGTAGACCGCCCGCCCGGCCCGCAGGAAGCTCAGCGCCAGGATCCCGGCCGCGAACAGGATCGCGCAGATCCAGATCGACGCCGGCAGCCCGAGCCAGGTCGCGTTGCCCAGGTAGAGCACCGAGGGCGGGATGTCGAAGAGGTTCTGCCCGCCGGTCAGGCCGATCTGCAGTCCACGCAGGACGATCAGCATGCCGAGCGTGACGATGAACGCGGACAGCCGGAACCGCAGGATCAGCAGGCCGTTGAAGGCGCCGATCACCGCGCCGGTCAGCAGGCACAGCGGGATGGCGAGCGCGGTCGGCCACTCGGTGCCGAGCCCGTGGCTGGCGCTCGGGATGACCAGGCCGAGCGCGAGCGCCGGCGCCAGGCCGATCGTCGACTCGAGCGACAGGTCGAACTTGCCGGCGATCAGGATGATCGCCTCGGCCAGCACGAGCAGCGACAGCTCGGTCTGCTGCTGCAGCACGTTCACCAGGTTGGCCTTGGAGAGGAAGACCGGATCGATGATCGCGCCGACCACCAGCAGGACCACGATGGCGGGCACGAGCGCCAGGTCTCGGAAGCGGGCGAGCCGCAGCCGCGGGCGCGGCTTCGCGGGGGCGGTGGCCACGGTGGGCGTTCCGGTCACTCTTTCAAACCCTCCTCATGAGAAGACTCAGCCCGTACGCCTTCGACCGCACCGATCAAGGAGGCGTCGTCCCAGCCTTTCGGCGCCGCCTGAACGATCCGGCCGTGGAACATGACGAGCACCCGATCGCAATCTCGCACATCGTCGAGCTCATCCGACACGATAAGCACTCCGGTCCCGGCCGCGGCGGCCTTCGCGACCGCGGCCAGCAACGACTGCTTGGACCGCACGTCGACCCCGGCGGTCGGGCTGACCAGCACCAGCGCCTTCGGGTCGCTGGCCAGCGCGCGGGCCAGCACCACCTTCTGCGCGTTCCCGCCCGAGAGCCCGCTGACCGGCTGATCGGGGCCGCTGGTGCGGATGTCGTACTCGTCGATCATGGTGGTGGCGGCTTCCCGGCGGCGGGCCGGCAGCGCGATCCCGATCGGGCCGAGCCGCTTGGTGATGGTCATGGTGGCGTTCTCGCCGACCGACAGCAGCGGGACCAGGCCCTCCCTGTGCCGGTCCTGCGGCAGGTAGCCGAGCCCGGCGTCGAGCGCCCCCGGCACGCTGCCCGGCCGGGGGGTCGTCCCGGCGATGGTCACCGTTCCGCCGTCGGCCCGCAGCAGACCGGCGATCGTCTGAGCGAGCGCGTTCTTCCCGCTCGAACCCGATCCGATCAGGCCGACCATCTCGCCGGCCCGCACCTCGAGGCTGACGTCCTCGTACCGATCGGCCAGGGTCAGCCCCCGCACGTCGAGAACGACCGGCCCGTCGTTCGCGTGGCCGCGCGCGGCCGAGGCGACGACCGGCGCGTCACCGGTCATCGCGCGCACGAGGTCGTCGTGCGGCAGCTCGTCCACCGGCGCGGTCAGCACGTGCCGCGCGTCGCGGAACACGGTCACGCGCTGGCAGACCTCGTACACCTCCTGGAGGTGATGCGAGATGAACAGGAACGTGACCCCGGAGGCCCGGAGGTCGCGCATCCGCTCGAAGAGCCGCTCGATCGCCGCGGCGTCGAGCCGCGCGGTCGGCTCGTCGAGAATGATGAATCGTGCGCCGAACGAGAGAGCACGAGCGATCTCGACCAGCTGACCCTGCTCGACCGTGAGGTCCCCGGCGACGGTGGCCGGGTCGATCGCCACGCCGTACCGGTCCAGCAGCTCGCCGGCCCGCCGCCGCAGGCCCCGCCAGTCGATGAGGCCGCGGCGGCTCTGCTGGCGGTTGAGGAACAGGTTCTCGCCGACCGTGAGCGTCGGGATGATCGTCGACTTCTGGTAGACGCAGGCCACCCGCTGCCGCCAGCCGTCCCGGTCGGCGAGGGGTGGCGCCGGCTCGCCGTCGAACGTGACCACCCCGGTGTCGGCCCGTTGCAGGCCGGTCAGGATGGACACGAGCGTCGACTTGCCGGCGCCGTTGCGTCCCACGAGCGCGTGAGTCTCACCGGTGGTCAGCGCGATGCCCGCGTGATCGAGGGCGGTGGTCGCGCCGTACCGCTTGGTGATGTTCTCCGCGGTCACCGCCGTCATATCTGGTTGCCCCACAGGGTTTTGTCGTCCACGTTGTCCTTGGTGACCAGGGGAGCGGCGAGCTGGTCCTCGAGGTTGCCGTTGCCGACGTCCACGATCGTGGAGTCGTGATCGGTCGGGCCCGGCTGGAACGTCTTGCCGTCGAGCGCGGCCTTCGCGTAGAAGAGCGCGTACTTGGCGTACAGGTCGGCGGGCTGGGAGACGGTCGCGTCGATCTCGCCCTTGCGGATCGACTCGTACTCCTGCGGGATGCCGTCGTTGGAGACCGCGAAGATGTGCTTCGGGTCGGTCGGCGGCACCAGCAGGCCCTTCGACTTGAGCACCTGCAGCGTCGGCGCCAGGAAGACGCCGCCGGCCTGCATGTAGATGCCCTTGATGTCGGGGTGCTGGGCGAGCCGGGTCTGCAGGGCGGCCGCCGCCTTGGCGCCCTCCCACTCGGTCGGCTCGGCGAAGACGGTGATGCCCGGGAACTTCGACTTCATGCAGTCGGCGAACGCCTCCGAGCGGTCCCGGCCGTTGATCGACGACAGCGAGCCCTGGAACTCGATGACCTTGCCCTTGCCGCCGAGCTTGTCGCCGAGGAACTCGCAGGCCTTCTGGCCGTAGGCGCGGTTGTCGGCGCGCACCACCATGAACACCTTGCCCTTGTCGGGGCGGGTGTCCACGGTGACCACCGGGATCTTCTTGGACTCGAGGGTGGTGAGTGTGGAGGCGATCGCGCCGGTGTCCTGCGGCGCCATCACGATGGCCTTGGCGCCCTGGCTGACCAGGGCCTGGGTGTTGGCGACCAGCTTCGCGACGTCGTTCTGCGAGTTGGTCGGCGGCATCATGTTGATGCCGAGCTCCCCGGCGAACTGGGGAACGTACTTCGCGTAGGAGTTCCAGAAGTCGGAGTCGGCCCGGGGAAGGTCGACGCCGATCGGGGGCTTGCTGTTCCCGCCGGCGGCGCTGCCGGTCGAGCTGTCACCGCACGCGGCGGCGGTCGAAAGGATCAGGACGGCGGCGAGCGCCGATCGGAATTTGTACCTCATCGTGGTCCTCGATTCACGTGAACAGAGGCTGATCGGTAACATGCTGGCAATAGATCGGATGTTTACCAGTCCGGACCGGACAAAATCAAGGCTTAGGCCCGAGTTCTCGCACTATCCATCCGATGTATTGCGAGGCTCTCGGCCCGCATCTCCGAGCTGAAGCCCGGAGCCGTGGGCGCCTGGTAACGGCCGTCGCGGACGACCACCGGATTCACGAAGTGCTCGTGGAGGTGGTCGACGTACTCGATGATGCGGTCGTCCATCGAGCCGGAGACGGCGACATAGTCGAACATGGACAGGTGTTGCACCAGCTCGCACAGGCCGACGCCGCCGGCGTGCGGGCAGACCGGTACCCCGAACTTCGCGGCGAGCAGCAGGATCGCGATGTTCTCGTTGACCCCGGCGACCCGGGCCGCGTCCAGCTGCAGGTAGTCGAGGCTCCCGGCCTGGAGCATCTGCTTGAAGACGATCCGGTTCTGCACGTGCTCGCCCGTCGCGACCTTGATCGGAGCGATCGCGCGGGCGATGGCGGCGTGGCCGAGGATGTCGTCCGGGCTGGTCGGTTCCTCGATCCACCACGGGTCGTACGGCGCCAGCGCCCGGATCCAGTCGATCGCGATCGGCACGTCCCAGCGCTGGTTGGCGTCGACCGCGATCCTGATGTCGGGCCCGCAGGTCTCCCGGGCGATGCGCAGCCGCCGCCGGTCGTCGTCGAGATCGGCGCCGACCTTCAGCTTGATCTGCCGGAAGCCCTGCTGGACCGCCTCCTTGCAGAGCCGCCGCAGCTTGTCGTCGTCGTAACCGAGCCACCCGGGCGACGTGGTGTACGCGGGGTAGCCGGTCGCGAGGATCTCGGCCTCGCGCGCGGGTTTCCCTCGTGTGCGTTCGCGCAATATCGTGAGCGCTTCCGATGGGGTCAGCGCGTCCGTGAGATAGCGGAAGTCGACGAGGTGGACGATCTCCTCGGCTGACATGCGGGCGAGCAACTGCCACAGCGGCAGCCCGGCCCGCTTCGCCGCGAGGTCCCAGAAGGCGTTGATCACGGCGCCGATGGCCATGTGCATGACGCCCTTCTCGGGCCCGAGCCAGCGCAACTGCGAGTCGTGCACGAGCTCCCGCCAGAGATCGCCGAGGTCGGTGTCGACCGGCTTCCCGATCAGGTACGGGGTGAGCGCCGTGATCGCCGCGGTCTGCACGTCGTTCCCGCGACCGATCGTGAACGCGAACCCGTGCCCGCTGGGCCCGCCCGGCTCGTCGGTGCGCAGCACGAGGTAGGCGGCCGAATAGTCCGGATCGGGGTTCATCGCGTCCGACCCGTCGAGCTGCAGCGAGGTCGGGAATCGGATGTCGTGCGTCTCGACCGCCGTGATCCGCGCCCTACTCATGCCGGTGATCCGATGATTGCTTCGTCCAGCAGCTTCGGAGTGGCGCTTCGGCACACGAACAGGTTCATACATCGGATGTCTACCAGCCGGGCGGCCGGGAGGGAAGAGGACCAAAGCCTCTGCCCCGCCCGGTCGGCCGGCGCGACAGTGGTGGTGGAGGTGAATGTCATGGACGTCGTCATCCCGCCGTCACGGCGCGTGCTCGTGGACTGCGTACGCAGCGCGACGGCCGCGCCGTCCCTGCACAACAGCCAGCCGTGGCGGTTCCGCATCCGGGCGAGAAGGATCGACGTGTACGCCGATCCGGCCCGCCGGTTGCCGGTGCTCGACCCCGATGGCCGCGAGCAACTTATCAGCGTCGGTGCCGCCCTGTTCACGCTGCGACTCGCGATCCGCGCCGCCGGGTACCGGTCCGATCTTCAGCTGTTCCCCGAGCCCGGCGTGGTCGCGCGGGTGACGGTCACCCACCCGGCCGCGGCGAGCGACGAGATCGCCGCGCTGGCCGAGGCGGTACCGCACCGGCACACCAACCGGCTGCCCTTCGCCCACCTGGCCGTACCCGAGGAAGATCTTGACTTGCTCCGGGACGCGGCCCGCGCCGAGGGCGCCACGCTCGCGGTGGCCACCCCGGCCGGACGCGAGGCGATCCTCCGCCTCGCCGGCGACGCCGACCGGATGCTGCGTGCCCGGCCCGGCTACCGCGCCGAGCTGGGCCGCTGGACCGGCGACACCCGCCACGACGGCGTCCCGGTCTGGGCGGCCGGTCCGTGGGACGCGCTCGAGACGGTGCCGATCCGCGACTTCGCCGAGCTCTCCGACGCGCCCCGGCGGCGCGCGGCCTTCGAGCCGTACCCGACGATCCTGGTTCTGGCCACGGCGGGCGACGCCCGCGCCGACTGGGTGCGCGCCGGCCAGGCCCTGCAGCGGGTGCTGCTCACCGCCACCTGGCGCGGCCTGGCCACCACCCCGATCGGCCAGCCGGTCGAGGTCCCCGCCGTCCGCCGCCTGCTGCTCGACCCGTCCGCGGGCCTCGCCGTCCAGATGGTGCTCCGGCTCGGCTACGGCAGCCTCGCCGGCCACACGCCCCGGCGTCCCGTCACGGAGGTTCTCGCAAGTCCCTGACCTGGGGATTGATGCGGGGCGGAGAGGGTAAGCCCGTGGGGTTCACATCACGGGGGGAGCTTCACCATGACCGCTTTATCGTCACCACAGGGACTGCCGATCGGCATGTTGGTCCGGGGCCGCCACGCCAGGAGGTGGGAGCTCGACGAGGACGCCGGCCCGACGGTGGGCGCCTCGGACGCCGCCGCCGACGCCGCGGCATCGGGCGCCGAGGTGGACCTCGGCCCCGTGCACCGGGACTCGGACGGCGTTCCGGTCGGCGAGGCCGACGCCGAGGCCGATCGCCTCGCCTCCGGCGCCCGGCGCCGGGCCCGATGAGGGGGGTTCGCTCGTAGACTGACCGCGTGCGCGATCCCGGTCCGTTCGGTCCCGGACGGCGCTAGCGTGCGCCGGCGCCCCGGGGAGGCCACGCCCGGCGTGCGGGTGCGCCGGGCGGCCGAGCTGCTGGTCGGGGCGTTCGGGCGCGGCGAGGTCGAGGCCGCCGAGGCGTACCGGGGCGCGGTCGTCGTGCTGATGCGCGTGGTGTTCCTGCGTCTCGCGGCGCCGCGGCGGCTGGACGAGGTGTCCACCTGGTCGCAGCTGATGGCCCTCTTTCACGCCGTGCACCGCGAGCACGGCGGGTCGCTCTTCGGCGACGACGGCCTGTCCTGGCTGCCGGCCGAGGTGGATGACGAGACCGTCGTGGGCCTGCTGCGGGCGGCCGGGGACGGCTTGGACGTCGAGGAGATCGGGTACGCGTACGAAAGCCTGCTCTCCTTCGAGGCGCATCGGCCGGCGCCCGGCTCTCTGCTCGTGACCGAGTCGGCGCTGCGGCGCGCGACCGGCACGCACTACACGCCGCGCGAGCTGGCCGAGGAGATCGTCGAGGGCGCGCTGGCCCCGCTCGTGCACCACCCCGGCCCGGTGCAGACCTCCGACGTCACGCGGTGGCGGCTCCGGCCGGCCGCCGAGCTCCTCGAGCTGAGGGTCGCCGACATCGCCATGGGGTCGGGAGCGTTTCTGGTCGCCGCGGCGCGCTATCTGAGCGATCGCCTGCACGACGTGAGTGAGTGGCCGCCGGACGAGTGCCGGCGGCGGGTCGTCGAGCGTTGCCTCTACGGCGTGGACCTCAACCCGATGGCCGTCGAGATGGCGCGGCTGTCGCTGTGGCTGATCGCGGGAGATTCCGATCGGTCGTTCGCGTTCCTCGACCATCGGCTCGTCGCCGGTGACTCGTTGCTGGGTGTGGCCGGCACGAGCGTTCCCGACCGTTTCCGTGCGGATCTGATCACCGGGGCCGCCCTGGCCGGCGTCAAGCGCGCGACGCTCCGGCGCGTCGAGGCCGGGGGAGCGGACGTCGCCCGGGAGTCCGCGGCGCGCTGGCTGGCCACCGGCCGGCCGCCGGGCGGCTTCGAGCGGCGTCCCCTGCACTGGCCGCTGACGTTCCCCGAGGTCTTCGCGCGCGGCGGGTTCGACGCGGTGATCGGCAACCCGCCGTTCCTGGGCGGCAAGCGGATCAGCGGTGCCCTCGGCAAGGCCTACCGCGAGTACCTGGTGACGGTCGTCGGCCACGGGGTTAAGGGGAACGCCGACCTCATCGCGTACTTCCTGCTCCGGGCCCACGCTCTCCTCGGGCCGGCCGGGCAGACCGGCCTGATCGGCACGAACACGCTCGCCCAGGGCGACACCCGCGAGGTCGGTCTCGACCAGTTGGTCGCCGGCGGGGTCACCATCACCCGGGCGGTCAAGAGCCGTCGCTGGCCCTCCCGCTCGGCCGCCCTCGACTACTGCGTCGTGTGGACCAGCCGCGTCCCGCACGCCGGACCGGCGCGGGCGATCACCTCGTCGCTCGAGCCCGCTTCGCGCGTCTCCGGCACTCCGCGACGACTGCGGGGGAGCGCGGGCATCGCCTTCATCGGGAACTTCGTCAACGGGATCGGGTTCGTCCTGTCGCCGCGGGAAAGAGCGGACCTGATCGCCGACGAGCCACGCGCGGCCGAGGTGGTCTCGGAGTATCTGAGCGGGCAGGACCTCAACAACCGCCCCGACCTGACCGCGAGCCGGTGGATCATCGACTTCCGGGACTGGCCGCTGGCCCGGGCGGCCGGCTATCCGCGCTGCCTCGCCCGGATCGAGCGCCTGGTCAAGCCGGCCCGCGACGCCCTGCCCGACGCGAAGCGGGCCACCCGCGAGAAATGGTGGCAGTACGAGAAGCTCGCGCCCGCCCTGCGCCGCGCGATCGGCGGGCTCGACCGGGTGGTCGCGATCAGCTTGGTCGGCAAGGCGGTCATGCCCGCGATGGTCCCGACCGGTCAGGTCTTCTCGCACATGCTCGGCGTGTTCGCCACCGACGACCCCGCGATGCTCGCGCTGCTCTCCAGCTCCCCGCACTACTGGTGGGCGGCCGGGCGCGCGTCGACGCTCGGCACCACCCTGCGCTACACGCCCTCCGACACGTTCGAGACGTTTCCGCTCCCGGCGCCGACCGTGCGGCTGCGCGAACTGGGGGAGCGCCTCGACCGTTCGCGGCGCGAGCTGATGCTGGGCCGGGGCTGGGGGCTCACCGCGACCTACAACCGGGTCGCCGACCCTGCGTGCCAGGACGGGGACGTCGCCGGGCTGCGCCGGGTGCACCGGGAAATCGACGAGGCCGCCTGCCGGGCGTACGGATGGAACGATCTGGATCTTGGTCACGGGTTCCATGGGAACCGGTACACGATCGGGCCCGAGGCGCGGCGCGAGGTCCTCGACCGGCTGCTGGAGCTGAACCTGGCCCGCCACGACGTGGAACACCTGTTGCCCTGACATTTCCGGAGGGTTACGTTGGGAGCGCTCCCATTGACGGACGTCTCTCCCCCTCTCCGGAAGGAAGCCCGTGTCCCCATCCCCCTTGGTACGGCGGCTGACCCCCGCCGTGGCCGGCCTCGCCACCGTGGCCGGCGTCTGGATCGCGGCCGGCGGCACCGCCAGCGCCGGAACGATCAGCGGAAACCTCTACCGCGACCCCAACACGGCCGTGGCCCGTTGGGTCGCCGCGAACCCGAACGACTCGCGCACCGCCGTCATCCGCGACAAGATCGCCAGCCAGCCGGCGTCGCGATGGCTGTCCAACTTCAACCTCTCGACCGTCCAGGCCGACGTCTCCAGCTACGTGAACGGCGCCAACGCCGCCGGGCAGATTCCTCAGCTCACCGTCTACGGCATTCCCAACCGCGACTGCGGCGGCGCCTCGGCCGGCGGTGCGCCCGACCTCTCGCAGTACCAGACGTGGATCGGCAACATCGCGCGTGGCCTCGGCGGCCGGACTGTTCTGATCATGCTCGAGCCGGACTCGATCGCCTTGCAGACGTGCCTGAGCGCGAGCGACATCTCCGCTCGCGACCAGGCCCTGCACACGGCCACCCAGACCCTCAAGGCCGGCAACGCGAACGCCAAGGTCTACCTCGACGCGGGCCATTCCACCTGGAACAGCGCGAGCGACCAGGCCGGCCGTCTCGTCGCGGCCGGGGTGGCCGACGCCGACGGCTTCTACACCAACGTCTCCAACTTCAACCCCACCAATTCCGAGGCGTCGTACGGCCGCAGCATCCTGTCGGCGTTGTCCGGCCGGGGCGTCAACGGCAAACACCAGGTCATCGACACGAGCCGCAACGGGGGCGCATCGGGTGACTGGTGCGGCGACGACAACACCGACCGCCGGATCGGCGCCTATCCCACCACGGCCACCGGCGACGCCAACGTCGACGCCTACCTGTGGGTGAAGCCGCCCGGCGAGGCCGACGGCTGCAAGTACACGGCGGGATCGTTCCAGCCCGACCTGGCCTACAGCCTGGCCAGCTCGGCCCCGAACCCGCCGACCACGCCACCCACCACAACCCCGACCACGCCACCGACCACCACTCCGACGACGCCACCGACGACGCCACCGACCACCTCGCCCACGACACCGCCGACCACCCCGCCGACGACGGTCCCGGTCGGTGGCTGTTCGGCGACCTACCAGACCGCGAGCTCGTGGCAGGGCGGTTTCCAGGGCCTGGTCACGGTCAAGGCCGGCAGCAGCGCGATCGCCGGCTGGACGGTCACGTGGCCGCTCCCCTCGGGCCAGTCGATCACCCAGCTGTGGGGCGGCGAGCTCGTCTCCGGCTCGCCGACGGTGACCGTCCGCAACGCGTCGTGGAACGGCTCGCTCGCGCCGAACGCCACGGCCCAGTTCGGCTTCCTCGCCAACGGCACGGCCAGCACGCCCACCATCACCTGCACGTCCCGCTGACGGCCCGGGCCCGGTCTCGCACAGTCGAGGCCGGGCCTCGCCGAAACTATGCGGCCCCGAGAGTTGTCGCCCACTTCCGGGCGCGGTCGGTCTCGCCGTCGAGCAGCGGCCCCTCCGTGCCGGTGACGCGGAAGCTCTCGGCCGGCGCCACCAAGCGGCAGCCGAGCTTGCGCAGGCGGCGCTGTGCCTTTCGCGCGGCCGACCCGGTCGGGTACCGCGTATCGATCCGCGTGTCGAAGGTCGCCGCCGCGACGCCCCGCAGCGCCGGCGACGCGTCGAGGTATTCGCGAAGTCCGCCGCCCGTGTGCGCCGATCCCTGCTTGGCCGCCTCCGCCCGGCTGGACGGCCGGCTCATGCCGAACGCGTGCGTCGGACCGCCGACCACCAGCAGGTCGACACCGTCCGGGGACGGATCCGAGGCCGCATCCGCGAGCGTCACCTCGTACGTCCCGGCCAATCCGTCGGCGACCGCTCGGGCGATCTCCGCCGTGTTGCCGAACATCGACTCGTACACGATCAGGGCTTTCATGGTGTCACGAACCTTTCCCGGCTTGTCCGTGCCTCCAGGCTCCCGCCGCCGCGGCGGGCCGGTCAGGGCCGAAGGACCTGCGGCCACGGGACCAAGCGCGTCGTGCCTGGGTGCGCGGGCCTCGTTGTGGGAGCCTGAGCGGGTGACTGGCGGGCCTTCGACCACACGGGAGATACAGGACATTCTCTGGCGGGCGGCCGAGAAGCTCCGGGGGTCGGTGGATGCCGGGGAGTACAAGGAATTCATCCTCGGGCTGGTCTTCCTCAAGTACGTCTCGGATCGCGGCGTGCTGGGCGTGCGGTGGGCGGAGCTCGCGGACGCGGACGCCGAGCGGCTCGACGCCGCCCTGGAGGCGATCGCCCGGGACAATCCGGCGCTGGCCGGAGTGCTGCCGACGGTGTTCGGACGGGTCGATCGGCAGCGGCTGCGGGAGCTTGTCCTGCTGATCGGGGATGCCACCTTCTCGGACGGGGACGTGCTGGGCGAGGCGTACGAGTATCTGCTCGAGCGATTCGCCCGGGCCGAGGGCAAGCGGGCGGGCGAGTTCTACACCCCGGCCGCCGTCGTGCGGCTGCTCGTCGAGATGCTCGAACCGTTCCGGGGGACGGTCTACGACCCCTGCTGCGGGTCGGGCGGGATGTTCGTGCAGGCGGCCAAGTTTGTGGGGCGGCATCGGGACATCGCCGTCCGCGGGCAGGAGAGCAACGAGCGCACCTGGCGGCTGGCGCGGATGAACCTGGCCATCCACGGGATGGATCCGGGCGGGATCGCCTGGGCCGATACCTTCGCGCGGGACCTGCACCCGGGCGTACGGGCCGATTTCATCCTGGCCAACCCCCCGTTCAACCAGGCGGGCTGGCAGCGGGATCCGGGCGACCCGCGCTGGAAGTACGGTCTGCCGCCGCTGAGCAACGCGAACTTCGCCTGGCTCCAGCACATCGTGGCGAAACTCGGCGACGGCGGGACCGCGGGAGTCGTGCTGTCGAACGGGTCGATGTCGTCCCGGCAGTCGGGGGAGGGCGCGATCCGGGAGGCGCTCGTGCGGGACGATCTCGTCGCCTGCATGGTGGCGCTGCCGGGAAATCTGTTCCGCACCACCGCGATCCCGGCCTGCGTGTGGTTCCTGGCGAGGGACAAGGGCGATCGGCGCGGCCGGATTCTCTTCGTGGACGCGCGCGGCCTCGGCACGATGACCGACCGGACCGAGCGGCTTCTCACCGCGGCCGACGTCGCGCGGGTCGCGGACACCTTTCACGCCTGGCGGCGCACGGGGTACGCCGACGTCCCGGGCTTCTGTTACTCGGCCACCACCGCGGAGGTCGCGGCCCAGGACTACGTGCTCACCCCGGGCCGATATGTGGGCGCCGCCGCCGGTGAGAAGGACGCCGAGCCGGTCGCCGATCGGATCGCGCGGCTGACCGGGGAGCTGTACGCCCAGTTCGACGAGTCGGCCCGGCTCGAGGCGGCCGTGCGCGACCAGCTGAGACGGCTCGATGGCTGACTGGCCGACCGGCACGCTGCGGGACGTCGCCGCGCCGAAGGGTCTGGCCGGCGGCCCGTTCGGATCCCTGCTGGGCGGCAAGGACTACGTCGCCGCGGGGGTGCCGGTGATTCGCGGCGTCAACCTCGGATCGGCGGGCCTTTTCGACTCGTCGGCGTTCGTGTTCGTCAGCGCGGACAAGGCCGCCCGGCTCGCGGGCAACCACGCCCGCCCCGGCGACGTCGTCTTCACCCAGCGCGGCACGCTCGGTCAGGTCGGCATCGTGCCGCCCGGCTTCGGCACGTACGTGATCTCGCAGAGCCAGATGCGGTTGCGCGTCGACCCGGCCAAGGCCGATCCCCGGTTCGTCTACTACCAGTTCCGATCGCCGCGAATGGTCGAGGCGATCCGCGGCAGCGCCATCACCACCGGCGTGCCGCACATCAACCTCGGCATCCTCGCCGCCCTGCCGATCGTGATCCCGCCGCTGGCCGCGCAGGTGGCGATCGCCGACGTGCTCTCCGCCCTGGACGCGAAGATCGCCGTCAACGACCGGGCGTCGCGGATCGCCGGCGACCTCGCCGCGGCCGAGTTCGACCGCGTGCAGGCCGTGCCCGAGCGATCGTGCGCCCTTGCCGACGTTCTCGATCTGGCCTACGGAAAGGCCCTTCCCGCGATGGGGCGCCGGCCGGGCGTGGTGCCGGTCTTCGGCAGCGGCGGCATCTCCGGGCGCCACGACGAGCCGCTGGTCGAGGGGCCCGGCGTGATCGTCGGCCGGAAGGGAACGGTCGGCTCCGTCCACTGGTCGTCACCGGCGTTCTTCCCGATCGACACCACCTACTTCGTGCGCATCAAAGATCACAACATCAGCCTCCCGTACGCGTACCACCTGCTCCTGGCCCTGGGTTTGAGCGGGATGAACCAGGACTCCGCCGTCCCCGGTCTCAACCGGTCGCATGCCCTCGCCCTCCCGGTGCGCCTGCCGGCCGCCGGAGCGATCGCCGCCTTCACCGACCGTGTCCGCCCGCTGTTCACCCTGCGTGATCAGCTCGCCGCCGAGAATGATGCGCTGACCGGCCTCCGCGACTACCTGCTGCCCCGCCTGATCGAGGGAAGCCTCCGGGTCCGGTTCTGAAGCGGACGATCGCCGAGTCGCACGGCGAATGCGGGCAAACACCCGGCCATCGGACGCCGCGACACCCAAAAGCAAGCCCGAGATTGTCTCGCGTTCATTGGTTAGTTAACCTGCATGCTCCAACGCGAGGGTCGGCGTATCACGACCCTCGCCTGTTGGTTGCGTGACAACGGGGAACGGGGAAACACGGGGTGTTACGAACACAAGGGCTGACGCTGTCTCGAGGACGGGACGGCGCGCACGCCGAACGGCAGGCGCACGCATGATCGCGCTGCGGTTCTACCGCCTGTTGCCCAAGGATCACCGGCTCCGGCTGGTCCAGATCCTTCCGCCGCACCGCCAGCTCTGGCTCGTCCGCCGCCTCACCCGGCAGCGGTCCCACGCCCGTCCCGCGGCCGCCGGCTCGCTCATCAAGGCCCGCGACGCCGGCCGCACCCTGCGCGCCCGGGTCGAGACCGGCACGACGCCCGCCGCGGCCTGGCACCGCAACCTCACCGCGGTCACCGCCGTCCTCGACCGGGCCGGCATCGACTACTTCTGCCTGCGCCCCACCGGCCGGCTGCACAGCGCCGTCGCCGTCCACAAGCGCGACCGCGACCGCACCCTGGCCGCCCTGCGCGGGGACGCCGAGCTCGACGGCGCTCTGATCCGGACCGGCGAGCTCTCCGACCGCGGGTTCCGCCCGAGCCGTCTCGGCAGGACCGGCGTGCGGGTGTTCTTCCCGGTGACCGACCCGCACGGCTCGACCGTGCTGGGCAGCGGCTCGGCCTGCGAGATCGAGTTCTGGCGGACCGTGAAGGGCGACGGCGGCGCGCCGGACATGATCGTCGGCCCGCGCCGCAACGAGGTGGCGACCGTGCTGCCGGCGGAGGCCGAGTACGTGCAGGCGCCTCCGTCCGCCCTGAGCGCGATCCTCCCGCCGACCGACACCCGGCCCCGCTACCGCACCCGCGCCGAGTTCGCGGGCGTGGCCGCCGAGGACGTCCGGTTCCCGATCGACGTGGTCTACACCTGGGTCGACGGCAGCGACCCCGACTGGCTCGAGCGCAAGAACGCCTCGCTGGCGGCGGTCGGCCAGGAGCAGATCAACACGATCGCCACCAACCAGTCCCGGTTCATCAGCCGGGACGAGCTGAAGTACTCGTTGCGCTCGATCGTCTCGTTCGCGCCCTGGGTGCGGCACATCTTCCTGGTGACCGACGACCAGCTGCCGCCCTGGCTCAACGACCAGGACCCGTGGCTCACCGTCATCCGGCACACCGAGCTGTTCGGCGACACCGGCACGCTGCCGACGTTCAACTCGCACGCGATCGAGTCCCGGCTGCACCGCATCCCGGACCTGTCCGAGCACTTCGTCTACTTCAACGACGACATGTTCCTGGGCCGGCCGGTGCTGCCGACCGCGTTCTTCCACGCGAACGGCCTCGCCAAGTTCTTCCAGTCGACCGCGCAGCTCGAGGCGGGACCGGCGACCGTCTTCGACGCGCCCGTGACGGCGGCCGGCAAGAACAACCGCGAGCACGTCCAGCAGCTGTTCGGCCGCCGCATCACCCGCAAGATGCAGCACGTCCCGTACCCGCTGCAGAAGAGCGTGCTGGAGGAGATCGAGGAGTGGCTGCCGGAGGAGGTGCGGCACACCTCCGAGCACCAGTTCCGGCACCCCCGGGACCTGTCGATCCCGTCGTCGCTGCAGCACTACTGGGCCTACCTGACCAAGCGTGCGGTCCCCGGGAACATCAAATATACGTACGCCGATCTCGCCCACCCGTCGACGCCGGTGCAGCTCGCGTTCCTGCTCTCCCGCCGGCACTGCGACGTGTTCTGCCTCAACGACACCGACTCGGCGGCGGTCGCGCTGGACGAGCAGGCGGCGATGATGGCCGACTTCCTGCCGAAGTACTTCCCGTTCCGCTCGCCGTTCGAGCTGCCCGACGACGTGGCCGCCGAGCGCGCCCAGTTCAGCGCCACCGAGCTGGCCAAGCAGGCGCGCAACGGCGCCACCGCGGTCATCCCGCACCAGTACACGCCGGACGCCGGCACCCTCCAGCGCTACTGACCTGCTAGCGCCAACCCCCAGGATCGGACCTCGCGTGGTGACCAGACGACGACTTCTCGGTGCCGGTGGGCTCGTGGCCGCCGGGCTCAGTGGCGCCGCCTTCGGGGCCCAGCACCTGCTCGGGAAGAAGGCGGAGCCGGCCCGGCCGCGACATCTGAACATCACCGCGCATCCGGACGACGACCTCTACTTCTTCAACCCCGACCTGCAGCAGGAGATCAAGGCCGGGGTGGAGGTGCTGAGCATCTGCCTGACCACCGGCGAGGCCGACGGCCGCAACTTCCCCAGCGGCGACTCCCGGATCAAGGATCA
This sequence comes from Paractinoplanes globisporus DSM 43857, assembly GCF_000379645.1. Lineage (GTDB taxonomy): Bacteria > Actinomycetota > Actinomycetes > Mycobacteriales > Micromonosporaceae > Actinoplanes > Actinoplanes globisporus. The sequence continues at coordinate 546,463 of NZ_KB903295.1, read as the reverse complement.
GCCGGTCCGGTTCCACGAGTACGCCGCGGCCCGGCAGCACGGACTGCGGTCGGCCTACGCCCGGATGGCGGCGGGGGACGCGGACAGCCCGTGGAAGCGGGAGCTGGTCACCGCCCGCACCGGCGCGCCGATGGAGGTCGCCACCCTCATCGCCGAGCCGCGCATCCGGCTGGTCTTCCTCGATCTGTGGAACGAGGCCGACAAGGATCCCGGCTACGCCGCGAGCAACGTGCGGCTGCTCTGGTCGGGCGAGGCGCAAAAGCTGCACACGATGCAGCCGGCCGGCAGCCCGATGCAGGCCGGCTACACGCACAGCCGGCAGTCGTTGCTGGACACGCTGGTCGAGCTGATCACAGACTTCAAGCCCGATTGCGTACGCCTGATGGACCCGGACCCGGATTTCCAGGTGCACGACGCGGACCACCCGCAGAACTCCGACTCCGGCGACTACTCGGACAACGCCGACCACACGGCCGCCGGCCTGTTCGGCTGGGCCGCGCTGCAGGAGCACTGGCGGCGCGGCGGTGGCGGGGTGGCCGACAGCTATCGCGGCTACTACAACCAGCGCTGGCCGCAGAACCTCAGCGAGGACGCGTACAAGCAGAAGCTGGACCTGCTCGCCACCTACGGCGGGCTCGACGGCCGGCCGTGCACCGACCCGATCGGTTGTGGCGACCTCAAGCTGGGCAACCGCGCCGCCTCCCGGCAGTACGGCTGGAGCACCACCCACCGGTACGGCAGCAGCGCGACCTGGGTGCACCCGGCGCAGGACGGCCGGCTGAACGTCTTCGCGGTCCAAGGTGGACGCGTGGTGCGCTGGGCCGAGGAGACTCCCGGCGCCGGGAAGTGGGCTTCCGCCGATGTTCCGGGCGGCGGCGACCTCCTGCCGCATCTGGCCGTCAACCGCAACGCCGCCGGCGGCCTGCAGGTCTTCGGCGTCCGGATGGTGCTCGACGCCGACCCCGGCAAGCAGGCCCGCGAGCTGGTCACGATCGGCCAGACGGCGGGCGGCGACGGCTTCGGCGACTGGACCGGCCTGGGCAACCCGCACGACGGCGAGCGCAACCCCGCCCGCCGGCGCCGGGTCGGCATGCCGGCCGTGGGCCGCTACGCCGACGGGCGCCTGGCCCTGTTCGTCCGCAACGGCGGCACCGGCCTGAGCTGCCGGATCCAGGCCGCGGACGGCACGTGGCGGCCCTGGTCGGATCTCGGCGGCTCGGACACCCAGGACGGCCTGTCCGTGGTCACGACCGCGAGCGGGCTCGTCGAGGTCTACGCGGCGATCCACGGCGGCGTGCTGCGCTGGTTCCAGGAGACGGCCGCCGGGCCCTGGCGACGGCAGACCGTGAAGGTCACCCCGCCGGCCGCCCCGCCGACCGTCCTCACCGGACCCGGCGGCCGGTTGACCATGCTCGTCCGGGAAGGCACGAGCACCGAAGTCCTGGCGTACGGGGAAAGCTCCTCCGGGGTTTGGAATCTCGATCCGCAGCGGCTGCGGAGCGAAGGCGGATTCGGGACGGTCGCGGGCGCGCAAGGGCTGATCGCGAGCCGCAACAAGCACGGCACGGTGAGCGTGCGGTTCACCGCGGACAAGGCCTGGGCCAAGGCCGGGCTCGGCGTCTTCCACTCGCCCGCGGTCGCTCTCGACAGCCGGCAGCGTCCCGTGGTCGTCGCGCTCGACCGGGACGGGCAGCCACGGGCCCGGCGCTGGGTGGCGGGCAAATGGAGCAGCGAGCGGTTCCCGTCCGCGGCGCGCAGGAAGTAGCGGGGGCACCGGATGAGCACGGATTCTCTTTCCACGCGCGTCGGCCGCACCCTGCGCGGCGGACCCAGGCAGACGCTGCTGGTCGCGCGGCGCGAGGTGGGCCGGGCGGTGAAGCCGCGGGCGCGCCGGGCGTGGACCGGTGTCGCGCTGCGGATGGCCCGCCTGACCAGCTCCCGCAGCATCGCCGAGACGACGTTCCTGGGCGTGCTGGACGGGCACACGCTCAACCTCCAGGCGACGCTGCCCGACGTCGAGGGTGCCGTCCCGGTCGCCGCGGAGCTGCTGTTCAGCCACGAGAGCAGCACGCAGCGGACCCCGGTGACGCTGCGCGAGGCGGACGGGCGGTGGCTGGTGGAGGCGACCGTGCTGCTCGGCGACCGAGCCGGCGCGACGCGACTGAACCGGGGCGTCTGGCAGCTCGGGCTGCTGGTCACGCTGGACTCGGGGGAGACCCGGCGGATGACCGTACGCCGGATGACGGCGGCCACCGCGGCCCGGCGCGCACCCACCATCGCCGTCCCGCCCTGCCCCGACACCGGAACCCGGTACCGGCCGTCGACCACCGCGGCCGGCGCGTGGCAGATCACCGTGCGCCCGGGCCGGCCCCGGGCCGAGGTCGCCCGGCTGGTCGTGGACCTCGGCGGCACCGAGATCATCGGGCGGTTCGTGGGCGTGGCCGACCGGTCCGGGGCGTACGCGGAGTTCACCCGGCGCGGCGACGAGCTCACCCACGAGGTGCCGGTCGCGGTGACCGGTGACATCTTCCGCATCCACGCGCCGCTGGCCCGGATGAGCCCGGCCGACGGCACGAAGGAGATCTGGGACGTCCGCGTGCGCATTCCCGGCGGCCCGGGCCTTCGCGTCGGGCGGTGGCTGCACGACCTGACCAACCTCGCGCGGGTGCTGCGCCCGTACGAGCGCCGGATCTTGATGCCGGACGGCGTGGCCTTCCACCTCCGTCCCTACTACACGCCGGCGGGCAGCCTCGCCCTCGCCTGCACCAGCGCCGAACCGGGAGCCGCCGCATGAGGATCACTTTCCTGCTCAACACGGCGGACGCCATGGGCGGCACCGAGCGGGCCATCTTCACCCAGGCCGAGTTCCTGGCCCGCGAGCACCAGGTCGAGGTCCTCAGCGTCTTTCGCACCAGCAAGGAGCGGTTCTTCGAGGTCGATCCGCGGCTGTCCGTGCGCTACCTGGTCGACACGGTCGGGCCGGTGCCGCGCCCGGTCCGCGACAGCGCGCTGACCGACGCCGACTGCCAGGCGCTGAGCAACGCCGAGCCGCACCTGATCGCCAAGCGGTGGGAGGTGTCGATGACCCGGCTCGCCGAGATGGAGATCGAGTACGCCCTGCGCGAGCTGGAGACCGACGTGCTGGTCTCCTCGTCGCCCGCGCTGATGGCCGCGACGACGACGTACTCCCGGCCCGAGGTCTTGACGGTGCACCAGGAGCACCGGCCCTCCCAGCTGCGTGGCGGCACCGGCGAGCCGCTGTTCCAGTTCGCGCCGCGGCTGGACGCGCTCGTGGTGCTGACCGAGCGGACCCGGCAGTGGTTCGAGGACAGCATGCGCGAGCTGGCGCCCCGGCTGGAGATCATCGGGAACGCGCTGCCCGCCGGGTACCGGCCGAAGTCCACGCGTACCACCCGGGTGGTCACGATCGCCGGCCGGATCGTCGCCGAGAAGCAGGTCGACCAGGCCATCCGGGCCTTCGCCCCGGTCGCCGAGGCACACCCCGACTGGATCCTGCGGGTCCTCGGCGACGGTCAGCAGCTGCCCGCGCTGCGGCGGCTGGCGGAGAGCCTCGGCCTGAACGACAACGTCCAGTTCCTGGGCTCCGTGCAGCAGATGGCCCAGGAGTGGTCGAAGAGCAGCATCGCGCTGCTCACCTCCCGGGACGGCGAGGCCCTTCCGCTGGTGCTGATCGAGGCGTTCACCGCCGGCGTCCCCGCGATCAGCTACGACATCCAGACCGGGCCGGCCGAGATCATCACGCACGACGAGAACGGGTACATCATCGGCCCGGGCGACGTCGACGGGCTCAGCGAGGCGATCCGTCGCCTGATCGAGGACGAGCCGCTGCGGCACCGGTTCGGCGAGGCCGCCCTGCGGGCCGCCGCCGCGTACGACCTGCCCAAGATCATGGGGGAGTGGGCCCGGCTCTACGGCAGCCTGCTCGCCGGCCGCGACGACCCGGCTCGCCTGCGGCGCAAGGCGGATCGGCTGGCGGCCTGGGTGGCGGCGACCGGCGGGTCCGGGCTGGCGCCGGCCGCGCCGCGACCGGACCGGCCGCTGTTCCAGCGCAGCGCGCGCGAGGTGGAGCGGGCCATCGCCGAGGCCGACGACACCCTCGTGCGGTCGGCGGGCCGGCTGTCGCTGCAGTCGGACGAGATGATGCCGAACGAGGCCGCCGAGCGGAACCTGCACCTAGTCGCGGAGGTGCTCGACCGGCACGGCATCACCTACCACGTGATCCGCGACCACGGCGTCCGGATCCGGGTGGCGATCCACGAGCGCGACCGGGACGCGACGCTGGCCGCGCTGGCCGTGGACTTCGCCGAGAAGCCGATGTACACCGAGCTGGTCAGCCCGGCCGGCGTCGTCTCCGGCGTCACCCTGGCCGCCCTGGCCGGCACCTCGGAACAGGGGCAGAACGCGGGGGGTCTGCGCGTCTTCCAGCCCGTCGTCACGTCCTCGCGAACCCTGCGCTACGGGCCCGCGTACGGCTGCGACGTGGAGTTCTGGCGCGACGGCGAGCTCGAGGAGGGCAGCCTTCGCCCGCTGCGGCGCACGCTGATCGGCGACACCGTCCCGGCCGGCGTCGCGGCCGTCCCGGGCACGCTGGAGGTGGGCGGCCGCACCTACCCGACGTACGCGGCGTTCACCGAGACGCTCGTGGCCGACCTCGCGTTCCCCATCGACGTGGTCTACACCTGGGTCGACGGCAACGACCCGGCCTGGATGGCCCGGAAGTCGGCCCTGCTGGAGACGCTGGGCCGTCCGCCGGTGGACGCCGCCGGCGGCGCCGCCCGGTTCGCCAGCCGCGACGAGCTGCGGTACTCGCTGCGCTCGATCGCCATGTTCGCCCCCTGGGTGCGCAAGGTCTGGCTGGTGACCGACGACCAGACGCCGGGCTGGCTGGACACGAGCCATCCGCGGATCGAGGTGGTCAGCCACAAGGAGATCTTCGGCGGCCGGGGCGCGCTGCCGACCTTCAACTCGCACGCCATCGAGACCCAGCTGCACCACATCGAGGGTCTCGCCGAGCACTTCCTCTACTTCAACGACGACGTGTTCCTCGGCCGGCCGATGCAGCCGAGCCTGTTCTTCGGCGCCAACGGCGTGGCGAACTTCTTCATGTCGCCGACCGCCGTCCCGCTCACCCCGATCACCGAGGACGACGACTTCAACTTCGCCGCCGGCAAGAACAACCGGGAGCTGATCCGGGAGGCGTTCGGGCACACCCTGACCAACGCGTTCCTGCACACCCCGCACCCGCTGCGGGTCAGCACGCTGCGCGACATCGAGGAGCGGTTCGCCGAGGCGGTCGGCCGGACGGCGGGCAGCCAGCTCCGCTCGGCCACCGACATCGCGGTGCCGTCCTCGCTGCACCACTACTACGGCTATTTCACCGGGCGGTCGGCGCGGGGCTCGATGCGGGTCGCGTACGTGGATCTCGGGGACGCGACGCAGCATCCGCGGCTCACCCAGATCCTGACCACGCGCGGCTACGACGTGTTCTGCCTCAACGACACGCACCACGGGCTGGTCTCCGAGGCGGAGCGGGCCCAGGTCGCGAAGGTGTTCCTGGACAACTACTTCCCGGTCGCCAGCGAGTTCGAGCTGGGCAGCGGCCGGAACCGGGCGCAGGGGGACGCACGATGACCGCGGTCGCTTCCGCTCTGTCGCCTTCGCCGGTCGCTGCCGAGCGGTCGTCGCGCGGCCCGATCCGGCCTCGGCGGGTGGCCTTCCTCGACGGGCTGCGGTTGCTGGCGGCGCTCAGCGTGCTCGGCTACCACTACCTGGCGCTGCCCGACGGCTGGGACGAGCAGTCGCGCGCCGTCTTTCCCCACCTTTACCTTCCGGCGTCGTACGGATGGTTGGGTGTTCAGCTCTTTTTCCTGATCAGTGGGTTTGTCATTTGCATGAGCGCGTGGGACCGCGGGCTGGGCAGCTTCTTCGTCTCCCGGGTCTCGCGGCTCTACCCCGCCTACTGGACGGCGGTGCTGATCTCGGCGACCGTGCTGACCCTGTGGCCGCTGACGCACAAGGCGCCGTCGCACGGTGACGTGCTCACCAACCTCACCATGCTCAACGAGCCGCTCGGCGTGAGCCACGTCGACGGCGTGTACTGGACGCTCTGGGTGGAGCTGCGGTTCTACCTGCTCTTCGCGCTGGTCGTCTGGCGGGGCCTCACCTACCGCCGCGTGGTTCTCTTCTGTGCGATCTGGACCGCCGCCTCGGTGATCGCCGAGGGCGCCGGCAGCGACGTGCTGCGAACCGTCGTCGACCCGCAGTACTCGGCGTACTTCGTGGCCGGCATCGCCTGCTATCTCATGTACCGGTTCGGGCAGAGCGCGCTGCTGTGGGGCATCTTCGGGATCTCCTTCCTGCTCGCCGAGCACCAGATCTGGGTGACCTTCGAGAACATCGAGAAGCGGATCGACCACGACCTGCCGAACTGGCCGGTGCTCGCCATCCTGGCCGCCTGCTTCGCGGTGGTCGCCGCCGTGGCCGTGGGCGTCTTCGACCGCGTCCAGGCCCGCTGGCTCACCGTGGCCGGCGTGCTGACCTATCCGCTCTACCTCCTGCACGCCGAGATCGGCTGGGTGGTGATCCGCGCGCTGCACGACCGCGTCCCGCCGGCTCTGCTCGTCACCGGCCTGGCCGCCGGCATGCTTTTCGCGGCGTGGCTGCTGCACCGCGTGGTCGAGCGACCCCTCGCCCCCCGGATCCGCCGCGTCCTGCGGACGGAGCTCGAGCGGGTGCGCTGATATCGGTTCGTGCCGGTGCCGAGACCGGCCCGCCGGGCGGCGTTGGTTGACTCGCCAGCATGATTGTTCGCGGGGGAACCATCGAGATCGAGGCCGTCGACGTTCGCTACCGCTGGACGTTGGCGGCCTTCTTCGCCGTTGTCGCGGCGACCTGGTGGCATCCGATCCACCCGGCGGAACAGGCCATGCATCATTCGCTCACGCTGGTCGGGCTGGTCGCGCTGCTCGTCGTGCAACGAGCGCGTCCCCTCCCGTACGCCTCGTTTCTGTTGATTTTGATCTTCCTGGCGCTGCATTCGGTGGCGGCGCGCTGGATCTACTCGTTCGTGCCCTACGACGACTGGACGTCGGCGCTGTTCGGCGTCCGGATCTCGGACGTCTTCGGGTGGCAGCGCAACAACTTCGACCGGCTCGTGCACCTCAGTTACGGCCTCTGTTTCGGCCCGGTCATCTTCCGTGCTCTCCGCGACCGGACCCGATGGGCGCCGATGCTGGCGGTCGACATCGTGCTGTCCACGAGCGCGCTCTACGAGCTGTTCGAATGGAGCATAGCCATGACGCTCGCGCCCGGCGCGGCCGAGGCGTACAACGGTCAGCAGGGCGACATGTGGGACGCGCAGAAGGACATGGCGATCGCGACGACCGGCGCGGTCATCGGCGTGACGCTCGCCGCGTACCTCGCCCGGCGGCGTAGGTTGTCGGTATGAACAAGCTCATCAACGATCCGGGGAACGTCGTCGCGGACGCCCTGCGTGGCCTGGCCGCCGCGCACCCGGAGCTTCGGGTCGACCATGAGCAGCGCGTCGTCTTCCGCGGCGACGCGCCGGTGCGCGGGAAGGTCGGCCTCGTCTCCGGTGGCGGCTCCGGGCACGAGCCGCTGCACGCCGGATTCGTGGGTGCGGGCATGCTCGACGCGGCCTGTGCCGGCGAGATCTTCACGTCCCCGGTGCCCGACCAGATGGCGGCGGCGACCAACGGTGTCGACGGCGGCGCCGGGGTGCTGCACATCGTCAAGAACTACACGGGCGACGTGATGAACTTCGAGATGGCGGCCGAGCTCGCCGAGACCGAGGTGGTCGCCGTGGTCATCGACGACGACGTGGCGGTGCAGGACAGCCTCTACACGGCCGGCCGGCGCGGGGTCGGCGTGACCGTGCTGGTCGAGAAGATCGCGGGGGCCGCGGCCGAGGAGGGCCGCCCGCTCGACGCGGTGGCCGCCGTCGCGCGGAAGGTCAACTCGCAGGGGCGCAGCATGGGCGTCGCGCTCAGCTCGTGCACCGTCCCGGCCGCCGGGCGACCCACCTTCGACCTGCCGGACGGGGAGATGGAGCTCGGCATCGGCATCCACGGTGAGCCCGGGCGCCGTCGCGTGCCGACCGGCACCGCGGCCGAGATCGCCGAGATGCTGCTCGCGCCGATCCTCGCCGACCTCGACTTCACCGGCGGCGACGGCGTGATCTGCTTCGTCAACGGGATGGGCGCCACGCCGCTCATCGAGCTCTACGTGATGTACCAGGAGGTCGCGGCGATCCTCGGCAAGGCGGGCGTGCCGATCGCCCGGTCGCTGGTCGGGCCGTACATCACCAGCCTCGACATGGCCGGCTGCTCGGTGACGCTGCTGAAGGCCGACGACGAGATCCTGCGGTTGTGGGACGCGCCGGTCCGCACGCCGGCGCTGCGGTGGGGGGTCTGAGTTCCATGCCGGACACTGTGGACATCACCGCGCTGCACGGGTGGATCCGTGAGTTCGCCCGGCTCATCGCCGACCACAAGGACCTGCTGACCGAGCTGGACGCCGCGATCGGCGACGCCGACCACGGCATCAACATGCATCGGGGCATGAGCGCGGTGGTCACGACGCTCGAGAGCGAGAGTCCGGGCCGTCCGTCCGAGATATTCAAGCGTACGGGGATGACGCTGGTCAGCACGGTCGGCGGCGCGTCCGGGCCGCTGTACGGGACGGCGTTCCTGCGCATGTCGGCGATCGCCGGGGACGCCGAGTCGCTGGACGGGACCGACCTCGCGAAGCTGCTGCGGGCGGCGCTGGACGGCGTGGCCCAGCGGGGGAAGGCGTCGGTGGGGGACAAGACGATGCTGGACGCGCTGTCGCCGGCGGTCGAGGCCCTGGAATCGGCGATCGAGGACGGGCAGCCGCTGGCCGTGGCACTGGGCGCGGCGGTGCGGGCGGCGGAAGAGGGACGGGCGGCGACGATTCCGATGGTGGCTCGCAAGGGGCGGGCCAGCTATCTGGGGGAGCGCAGCGCGGGCCACCAGGACCCGGGGGCGACGTCGGTGACGTTCCTGCTGGCGGCCGCGGCCACGTCGCTGAGCTGATTTTCATGGTCGGGCTGGTCGTCGTCAGTCACAGTCGTGCGCTGGCGCGGGCGGCGGTGGAGCTGGCCACCGAGATGCTGCACGGCTCCGAGGTTCCGGTCGAGATCGCCGCGGGCCTGGACGAGTCCACATTGGGCACCGACGCGGTGGCCATCTCGGCGGCGATCGGCCGGGCGGACCGCGGCGACGGCGTCGTGGTGCTGATGGATCTGGGCAGCGCGGTGCTCTCGGCCGAGATGGCGGTGGAGATGCTCGGCTCCCCGGACGTCCTGCTCACCCCGGCGCCGCTGGTCGAGGGGCTGGTCGCCGCGGTGGTGTCGGCGGCTTCCGGCGCCTCGCGGGAGGAGGTCGCGGCCGAGGCGAGCGCCGCGCTGCAGGGGAAGCAGGAGCATCTCGGGGTGTCGTCGCCCACGGTCGAGCCGTCCGCCGTCGCCGGTCCCTTCGAAAGCGGGACGGTCACGATCGCCAACCCGCACGGGCTGCACGCTCGGCCGGCGGCGCGGCTGGTCACCGAGGCCCGGCGCTTCGACGCGGCGGTGGAGATCCGGAACCGGTCTTTAGGGTCGGCGTGGGTGCCGGCCGGGAGTCTTTCGCGGGTGGCGACGCTCGGGGTGCTGCGGGGGCACGAGATCGAGGTGCGGGCGTCGGGGGCGCAGGCGCGGGCGGCGGTCGACTCGCTCGTTGCCCTTGCCGCTGGACAGTTCGGCGAGGCCGGCTCGAATCCCGGCGGGCCGCTTCGCCTCGCGGCCGCTCGGGTCGGCGCGCCGCCCGCGGCGCCTTCGGCGGCGTCACCCACCGCGCCGTTGGCCGCGTCACCCCACGGCCGGGGCCAAGCCGCCTCGGCGGGGGTCGGTATCGGGCCGGCTTGGAGCGGCCGCTCCGCTTCCCCGCCGGTCCCGCCTAGCATTTCCGACATATCAGGTATGTCGGTTGAAGAGGCCGTGGAGGCGACCCGGCAGGAGATCTCCCGCCTCCAGCTTTCGTCTTCGCCGGCCGCGGCTTCGATCTTCGCGGCACACCTCCTGCTGCTGGATGACGCTTCGCTTCTCGACGACGTACGGAATCGGATTGGTCGTGGGGTTTCTTCGGCTCGAGCGTTCTGGGAGGCCGCCGAGCACGTGGCCGGTGAGTTCGAGGCGCTCGACGATCCCTACCTCAAGGGACGGGCCGCCGATGTGCGTGCGGTGGGGTCGCAGGTCGTGCGGCACCTGCTCGGCCTGGGACCGGCGCGGCTCGACGGGGACGGCGTGCTCGTCGCCGACGACCTCACGCCGGCCGATGTTGCCGGGCTCGACCCTCGCCGGGTGACCGGAGTGCTGCTGGCCGGCGGGAGTCCGACGGCGCACGCGGCCATTCTCGCCCGGGGGCGGGGGATACCGATGGTGGCCTCGGCCGGGGCGGGTGTCCTCGCGATCGAGGCCGGCGTGACCGTCGCTCTCGACGGCAGCACCGGGGAGTTCGTGGCCGGCCCGGCGGAGTCCATCGTGGACGAATTCCGCTCGCGGGCGGCACGCCTCGCGGCACACCGGTCGCAGGCCGTCGCCCACGCCCACGAGCCGGCGGTGACCCGGGACGGCGTCGCCATCGCGGTGGCGGCCAACGTCAGCTCGGTCGAGGACGCGGTAGCGGCGTTCGCGGCGGGCGCCGACCTGGCCGGTCTCGTCCGGACCGAGTTCCTGTTCCTCGACCGCGACCGGGCCCCGAGCGTCGACGAGCAGGTGGCGACCTACCGGCGCCTGGCCGAGGCGATGGGCGGCCGGCGCATCACACTGCGCACCTTGGACGTCGGCGGCGACAAACCCCTGCGCTATGCGCCCGGGCCGCCGGAGCGGAACCCGTTCCTGGGAGTGCGCGGCCTGCGGCACTCGCTGGCCCATCCCGCGCTCTTCCGCGACCAGCTCGAGGCCATCGTGCGGGTCGCACGGGAGACCCCGGTCAGCGTCATGTTCCCGATGGTGACCAGCCTTGAGGAGCTGCTGGCCGCCCGCCGCGTCCTGCACGAGGCCGATCCGCCCGCCGGGCTGGAGGTGGGCATCATGGTCGAGGTCCCGGCCGCGGCACTCAAGGCGGGAACGTTCCAGCGGCACGTGGATTTCGTCAGTCTCGGCACCAACGACCTGACCCAGTACACGCTGGCCGCCGAGCGCGGGAACCCGGCGGTACCGGCCGACGGCCTGGACCCGGCCGTCCTGCGCCTGATCGATCAGGTCTGCCGGTCGGTGGGCGTCCCGGTGGCGGTCTGTGGCGAGCTGGCTTCCGACGAGGTGGCCGTGCCTCTGCTGACGGCTTTGGGCGTACGCGAGCTGAGCGTCACGCCGTCGGCGGTCCCGACGGTCAAGGAGGCGGTACGCGCCGCCGGCGGCGAATCCGTGGCGTGGATGCTGGAGCTCCCCGATGCGGCGGCCGTCCGCCGAGGGCTAGAAGGGCGCCCGGCGACAGGACGATGACCAGCCGCCGGGTGGCCCGGGTCTGCGCGACGTAGAGGTCCCGCCGCGCGAACTGGTCGGGCGCGACGACCAGCACCGTGTCGAACTCCAGCCCTCGGCAGGCGGAGACCGGGATCGCGCCGTCGATCTCGTCCGCCAGGTGGTCCGGGCAGATGACCGCGACCAGCTCGTCGGCGCCGATGTCCAGGATCGCCGGCCCGACCGCGGGCGGCTCGCCGTGCCGCACCGAGCGGCTCAACTCCTGCTCGGGGGCGATCTCGGCGAGCAGGCCCCGGTTGTACTCGAGGATCTCGGCCGTGGTCCGGTAGTTGACCGTCAACGTGTGCAGCTCGAACCGCTCCCCGACGGCCTGCCGCCAGCCGGTGACGGTTGAGCCCGTCCCCGCCTGCGCGAAGTCACCGACGACGGTCACCGACCGCGACGGACAGCGGCGTAGAACCACCCGCCAGTCCATCTCGGTGAGCTCCTGCGCCTCGTCGACGACGACGTGCCCGTAAATCTCCTCGGGCGGCCCGTCGATCAGCGCCGACGCCTCGTCGAGCAGGGCCAGGTCGGCGGTGGTCCACGGGACGTCGGCGTCCTGGCCCAGCAACGCCCGCACCACGTCGGCCGGGTCCAGGCGCGGCCAGATCCGCTCGATCGCCTCGTCGACCAGCGGGTCCGCCGCGATCGACGCCCGGGCCGCCCGGACATCGTCAAGCTCGGCGAGCGCCGGAACCGCGGGCGATGGTGCCGGCTCGCTGCCCGGGGGCGATGGCGCGGGGTCGTTGGCCGGCTGCGACGGTGCCGACCGGCCGCGCCGGCCCTGCTGATCGGGCCGATCGCCGGTGTCGCCGGGGTGCGTGGTCGCCCGCTCGTCGGCCCGGCGGCTGGTCGCGGGGCGTGGGCGGTCGTCGGCGAGGCCGAGGGACCTCAGGTCGGCCGCGACGGCCGCGTCGAGGTCGACGCCGGTGAGCTCGACGGTCTCGGCGTCGATCCGTTCCAGGGTCGCGGCGGTCGCTTCGGCCCGGATCCGAGCGAGCTCGGCGACCAGATACTCCTTGAACGCGGCCCGGCCCGGATTGTGCGGCATCCCGTCGGCGGCGGCGATCGCTTCGGACATTGCCGCCGCGCCGATCTCCACCGTGTCGGTGCCCAGCGACAGCCTGATCGTTGCGGCGTGCGGGCGGCGGCCCGCGACGAGTTCGGCGAGGCGGTCGGCCATCTCCGCCCGGCCCTTGGACCGGGCCGCCGCATCGGCGCCTGGCTGATGGCCATGTTCGGGGAGTCCCGCCTGCGGCTCGGTGGCGGTGACCCCGTTGCGGGTGGCGAGACGGACATCGTTCTCGCCCAGCGACGGCAGCACCCGCGAGATGTAGTCGAGAAAGCGCGCATCCGGCCCCACCACCAGCACCCCGCGCGCGGCGGCCGCCGGGAAGGCGAACAGCACGTAGGCGGCCCGGTGCAGCGCGACGACCGTCTTCCCGGTCCCGGGCCCGCCCTGAACCACGGTGATGCCCTGATACGGCGACCGGACAATCGCATCCTGCTCGGCCTGAAGGGTCGCGATCGCGTCGCCCATCCGCCCGGTCCGCGGCGCCGCCAGGGCCTCGGCCAGCGGTCCGTCGCCGACCACATCGTCCGGTGCCGGCGCCGAACCGTCGAGGATCTCGTCCGCGACCGAGACCACCTTCCGCCCCGCGAGGCGCAGGTGCCGCCGTCTCCGTACGCCCATCGGGTGGGCCGGGGTGGCGGCATAGAACGGCGCCGCGGCGGGTGCGCGCCAGTCGACGAGCAGCGGCTCCCCGTCCACCCGCAGGCCCCGCCGCCCGATGTGCAGCGAGGTCCCGTCCACGCGATCGATCCGCCCGAACACGAGCCCGTGCTCGGCGCCGCGCAATGCCGCCAGCCGTCGGCGAAGTGCCGCCGCCCGCTCCGGATCCGGTCGGCCCTCGAGTTCCGCCCGGATCTCGTCCGCCTCGGCGTCGAGCCGGTCGTACATGCGCGCCACCAGCGCTTGCTCGTCCACCGCACCCATTGTCAGGAGATTCCGGCGGGAAGTAAGTCTTGACTTACTTCCCGCCGTCAGCCGGTCGGCGTCAGCGGAGGTGCAGTTCGGCCGGTTCCGGCGGGAGGTCGTCCACACCGGCCGCGACCGCCTCGTTGTGGCGTTTGCGGGCCGAGGGGAGGGCCAGGGAAGCGATGACGGCGATCACCGCCACCCCCGCGCAGGCCCAGAAGCCGGTCGTGAAGGCGTCGTCGGTGGGGATGCCCTGGGCGGTCGTGTCCGAGGCGACGATGGCGGCCACCACGGCGCTGCCCACGCTGCCGCCGATGGTCCGGACGATGGCGTTGACGCTGGTGGCCTCGCCGGTGTGGGTGGCGGGGACGGTTTCGATGATCGCGTTGGACATGGCCGCGAAGACCAGGCCGATGCCGGCGCCGGTGAGGAAGCCGGAGAGCAGGATCTGCCACAGACGGTCGTGGGCGATCGCGGGGATCGCAAAGGCGGCGACCACGGCCACCGCACCCAGGAAGAGGGGGAGCTTCGGGCCGTACCGTCGCTCAAGCAAGCCGGAAAGAGGACCGAAGACCAGCATCATCAACGTGGTCGGCAGGAGGAACAGGCCGGCCTCGGAGACGCTCTTGCCGAAGCCGTAACCGGTGACGGCGGGCAGTTCCAGGAGCGTCGGGATCAGCAGGAAGGTCCCGAACATCGCGAAGCCGAAGGTCAGGCCGACGACGTTGGTGGTCCAGACGCCGCGCAGGCCCATCAGCTGCATGTCGATGAGGGGCTCCCGGACGCGGAGCTCCACCAGGACGAAGACGACCAGGGCGACGGCGCCGACGATCAGGAGGGTGAGGGTCTTGGGGTCGGACCAGCCCCACTCGCGGCCCTTGCTGATCGCCAGCAGGAGGCCGACCAGGGAGACCGAGAGGATCGCGGCGCCCAGCACGTCGAGCCGGCCGGGCGTACGGATCGGGGACTCCGGAACGCCGACGAGGACGCCGACCAGGGCCACCGCGATGAGCACCAGCGGCAGCCAGAACAGCCAGTGCCAGGACAGGTGGTCGACGATCGGGCCGGCCGCGACGATGCCGAGGCCGGCGCCGATGCCGAAGATCGCGGAGAGCAGGCCGACCACGACGCCGACCCGCTCGCGAGGGAGCTCGTCGCGGACGATGCCGATCGAGAGCGGCAGGATCGCGCCGGCCGCGCCCTGAAGCGCGCGGGCCGCGATCAGGATCGGCAGGGTGGGCGCCAGCGCGGCCAGCAGGGTGCCGGCGGCGAGGATGACCAGGACGACGAGCATGACCCGTCGCTTGCCGACCATGTCGCCGAGGCGGCCGAGGATCGGGGTGAGTACCGAGGCGGCCAGCAGGTACGCGGTCAGTACCCAGCTGATGTCCTCGGTCGAGGCGCCCAGGTCGTGCCCGATCACGGGCAGCGCCGGGGCGACCAACGACTGGAGCACGGCGAAGGCCAGGCCGCCGAGCGAGAGGAAGAGCACGACGCGTCCGGTGCGCGCTTGTGCCATGAGCGTCCCCCATTAAGTAAACGTCCGCTGACTTGGCGACGGTAGTCGTCGATCTCCGATAAGTCAACGGTCGTTTACATGAGGTGGTGGGGTGGTTACCCTTCAGGGCGTGACTCCCGTGCCGCTACCCTTCGCCTCCTCGACCGGCTCGCCGGCGTCTCCCGCCTCGGGTCCGCGTCGCCGCGATGCCGCCAAGACCCGGCAGTTGTTGCTGGACGCGGCGCGGCGGCGGTTCGCCGAGGACGGGTACGCCGCCACGACCGTGCGGGACATCGCCGACGACGCCGGGGTCAACGTCGCGCTGATCAGCCGGTACTTCGCCTCCAAGGAGGGGCTGTTCGAGGCCTGCCTGAAGACGGCGGGGGAGGAACTGCGGCGCAGCACGGGCGAGGTCGGGCTCGACGGAATCCCGGAGGCCATCGCGCGGCACATCGCGGAGTCGTCGGCGGGAAGCGTGGCGGGGCAGTTGGCCCTGCTGCTGCGCTCATCCGGGGACGAGCGGGCCGATCAGATCAGGCTGGACATGTTGCGGTCGTCGGCCGGTCGGCTGGCGGCACTCGCCGGGGACGGGCCGGACCGGTTGTTGCGGGCCGAGGTGGTGCTGGCGGCGGCCATCGGGATCACCTTGCTGCGGACCTCGACCGGAATCGAGCCGTTGTCGTCGGCCGGGGTCGCGGAGCTGACCTCGCCGCTGCGGGACCTCGTCGGCGCGCTTCTGGGGGACGGGTCGTCAGGTGCGCAGGCCGGCGCGGGCGGCCATCATCCGGAGTAGGCCCCGAGTTCCGACCATCCGGCGAAGGTTGGCCGGGTTGAAGAAGTCGCCGACCGGAACCGTGCCGGCCAGAACACCCAGGAAGCGGCCGGTCTGGGCCGGGTCCTCGGCCACCGCCGGGAAGAGGATCTCTCCCGCCGGGTCGGGCCGGAACGAGGCGAACCTCGCGGTCATGTCATAGATCGGCCGGCGCGAGGCGTCCCGCCGGCGGTGATAGGCGCGGAACGCCTTGTCGGCGCCCTCGCGGCGGCCAGTGCCCTCGCGGCGGCCAGTGCCCTCGCGGCGGCCGGTGTCCTCGTGGCGGCCTCCGCCCTCGCGGCCGGCGGTGTCCTCGTGGCGGCCGGTGTCCTCGTGGCCGGCGGTGCTCTCGTGGCCGTCGGCATCGGAGCGGCTGACAGTGCCGGAGCGACGGTCGGAGCCGCCGCCGAGGGCGGTGATCGTCGCCGTGGACAGGGCGTCGGCGTCGCGCAGGGCGTTGCCGATGCCCTGGCCGGTGATCGGGTCCATGACCAGGCCCGCGTCGCCGGCCAGCGCCCAGCCGGGACCGTACGGATGACGGATCAGGCCGGGGACGTCGGTGGTGGCGCGCAGGTGTTCGGCCTGGGTGGCGGCGGCCAGCCGTTCCCCCAGGTCGCCGACCTCGGAGACGGTGCTCCGGAACCCGGCGTCGTGGCGTACGTCGGAAAATCGGGACGCGGGCACGCCCAAATAGACAATGGTCAGATTGTTGTCGGTCGGCCATAGTCCGACCATTCGGTCTGGGCGGACGTAGACCTCGCCGCCCTTCACGGGCAGATCGGCGAAGTAGGCGTAGCAGGCGGCCGAGGCCGGCGGCCGGGGCCGGTAGGTGCGCGCGTGCACGGCCCGGGCGACCGTGGAGTTCTTGCCGTCGGCGCCGATCACCAGGCTCGCCGTGATGGTGCGATCGGTCGTGCCGCCCTTGGCGCGACCGCGAATGCCGGTGATGCGATCGTCCCCGATCAGGTCGCTCACGATGAATCCCTCCTCGACGGTCGCGCCCGACGTGCGGGCCTCCTCGAGGAGCAGGGTGTCGAGCCGGGTGCGACGCGGGCTGTAGACGGCGTCGACTCCGTCGTGCGGGATGTAATCGCCGCGCAGGACGGCGGGGCCGGCGTCGAAGATGACGCTGCGGGCGGCCGGCGTACCGCTTTCGATCAGTTTGTCGAGGATGCCCCAGCGGCGCAGCAGGGCGCCGCCGGGGAGTTGCACCTGGTGGGTGGAGAGCGTGTCGCTGGGGAAACGCGCCCGGTCGACGACCAGCACGCGCAGTCCGGCCCGGGCCAGCAGCATCGCCGTGGCGGACCCGGCCACCCGGGCGCCGACCACGATGACATCGAATTCCATGGTGACCTCCCGTTTCGATACGGCGTAACGTAACAGTGTCCCGGTATTGTGGGGAACCGTGGGACGTCCGAAAGAGCACGGAGCGCAAACCCGGGCCGCTCTGCTCACCGCCGCGGCCGAGATCTTGCACGCCGAGGGAGCGCAGGCGGTGTCGGTGCGGCGGGTCGCCGCCGTCGTGGGCACGTCGACCCGCGCGGTGTACAGCCTCTTCGACGACAAGGAGGGCCTGCTGCGAGAGCTCTCGATGGACGTCGCCGAGACCATGCGGCGGCATCACGAGGCCGTGCCGTCCATGGACGACCCGATCGACGAGATTCTCGAGCTGGCGCTCGCCTATCGGGCCGCCGCCCGGGAGAAGCCGCAGTTATACGATCTGTTCTTTGCGATGGTCAGTCCTCGGGCCGACCGGGCGGACCCGTTGTTCGCCCTGGTGTACCGCAGTTTCGAGCGGGTGTTGACGGTGGTGCGGCGGGCCGTCGCGGCGGGGGTGTTTCCCGGGCGGGACGAGTTCAGCGTCGGCCGCCACCTGTTCGCGCTGGTCCACGGGCTGGCCTCGCTGGAGCTGCGCGGCGTGCTGGGCGATGCCCCGACGGCGGTCAACGTCTGGCGGCAGTCGGTCGGCGCCACGCTGGTGGGTCTCCAGCAACCGCCGGCCCCCGGCGGTCGTGCGGATGGTGCACCGGCGGCCACGTAGGGTGACCGGAACCCGACTCAGCACTGGTCCCGGGCGCGATGACGGCGCCGAATCGGGAGATGGACGAGAAGCAGTTCCGCCAGATGTTCGAGGACCGGGCGATCGTGGTCGCCGACGTGCCGGCCGGGACCGCCCGTGACCTGGCCGCGAAGGCCAATCGGCCCGCGGGCCTCGGCGACGCGACCCTCCGCACGCGCGCCGAGTTCGACGCGCTCTACGACGCGATTCAGGGCCCGGAGGCGGAACGGCTCGCCGAAGCGTACGAGAAAGCGTCTTTGGGGAAAGAGGACTTTTTCGCGAGGCGGATGTACCAGGTCGCGATCACCGACTGGCCGCCCGCGGAGATGAGGCCGGAGGAGCCGGTCGAGTCCTCGGGCGACGCGCGGGTCGGGCTGTGGCGCGCCGATCCGGGCGATCAGCGCGTGGTGCCGCCGCCCGACGAAGCCGGCCTGCTGTTCACCAGCTCGACCTTCTCGCTCGTGAACAGCGGAAACAAGACCAAGTTCGCGCCGAAACGGTCCTGGAAGGTCGACGTCGATCCGGGTGACGACGACGACCGGATCGTCGGGATGTCGCGGCTCAACCTCAAGTCGATGTACAACGACCCGTCGCAGATGCGCGAGGCGATCGCGTGGGCGCTGCTCCGCCGCATCGGCATCCCATCCGCGCGGCACACCTACGCCCGGGTCGCGATCAACGGCGGCTACCAGGGGCTCTACTCGCTTATCGAACAGGTCGACCGGAGCTTCCTTCGGGAGCGTTTCGGGGCGAACAACCGCGGCAACCTGTACAAGGCGTACTGCGGCGACGTGGGCTGCGCGACCCTCGAGCGCCGCGTCGGCCCGGACGGCGACGACAGCGGGCGGCAGTACTTCACCCGGCACGACAACCCGGACCTGACCTACCGGCTCAAGACCAACGAGGACGATCCCGCGCTCAACGGATACGACGACCTGGCCGATCTCGTCCGGGTGATCAATTCCGGATCGTACGGTTCCGATAATTTCCGGTCCTCGGTGGAAGACCTTTTCGACGTACGGGGGTTCTTGCGCTGGGCGGCGTTGAATGTGCTGCTGGGCAGCTGGGACAACTACTACGCGACCCCGGCCAACTACTACCTCTACAACGGCGGGAAAGTCGGAGCCCCAAAGGACTTCCTCGACAAGCCGTACTTCACGTTCATCCCGTGGGACTACGACAACTGTCTCGGCATCGACTACTTCGGCACGTCGTGGCAGTACACGGATCTGCTGGACTGGCCGGCCAGCACGATGGCGTACCACCAGGGCAAGGGCGAGTCTCGTATCCCGCTCGTACAAAATCTGCTCGCGAACCACGACTTCGCCCAGTACTACCTGGACCACGTCGAGCACCTGCTGGACACGGACTTCACGCCGGCCGCGCTCTCGGCACGGATGGCCGAGCTGTGGCAGCGGGTCATTCCGTCCGCGTACTTCGAGGCCGACTTCCCCAACTCGGCGCCGTTCACCGGCCGCCAGTTCACCAACGACGAGGTCTGGCGCGCCGGCCACGAGCAGCAGGAACTGCGCCACGCCAACGAGTTCGTGCTCGGCGTCTACCACTACGCCCGCATGCGTTGCGACCGAGCGCGGTCGCAGCTGGCCGCTCTCCGCGCCGAATATCCGGCCGGAGCCAGCGGCGCGCTGTTCCCGGGTGGCGGCGTTTCCCCAGGTGGGGCGCGTGGCGCGGTTTCCCCGGGTGCTGCCGGCTCCGCGGGCTCTGGCGGTGGCGCGGGCTCTGGTCGTGGCGCGTCCGCTGCTGGTGGCGCGTCCGCTGTGGGCGGCGCTGGTGCTGCCGGTGGTGCGTCCGCTGTGGGCGGCGCCGGTGCTGCCGGTGGCGCGACCGCTATGGGTGGCACCGGCGCCGCGGGCGCTGTGGGTGGGGCCGGTGGTGCTGCTTCGCCGGTTGGGCCGCGGGGGGACTGAGCGTTATGCGGCTGATTCGGGAGGCTCGGCTCCGCGATCTGTTGCCGGCCGGGTCGCCCGGGCGGCTCGAGGCCAGTGGCGTGATCGCCGTCGACGGGCGCTATCTGGTCATCTTCGACAACCTGCGGGCGGTTGCCCGGATCGACGCCGACCTTTCGCGGGTCGCCGCCAACGACCTGGTTCCTACGGTTTCCGGAAAGTCCGCTGGGTACGAGGACATCGCGCGCGACCCGATCACCGGACACCTCTTCCTGCTGGTGGAGTCCACCCCGCGCAACGGCGGCCACCAGGCGATGGTCGAAGAGTATGACCAACGGTTGCGACCGGTGACGAATGGTTGGATGGAATACCCGCTGTCGCGCCCGAACAAGGGGATGGAGGGTCTTGAGTTCGTGCGGCGGGACGAAGGCGTACGACTGCTTGGGTTGCATGAATCTGGTGGTCTTTTGGTCTTTGCCCCCGGAGCGCGGAACTGGAAGCACGTCGCGACGGTCGATCTCCCCGCGGATCTGGGACTGGCCGACTACAGCGGGATCTCGCTGTCCGGCAATCGGCTGGCGCTGATCTCACAGCAGTCACAGAAGTTGTGGGTGGGCGAGCTGGCGCCGGACAAGTGGGCCGCTACCGGGCCCGGCCATATCTTCTCGTTTCCGTATGGTTACTGCACCGTCGAGGGGGTGTGCTGGCTCGGGCCGGACCGGATCGTCGTGGTCTCCGACCGGAGCAAGCGCGGCTCCCAGCCCCGCCTCTGCCGGGACGAGGAGGAGTCTCTGCATCTCTTCGACATCGCGTCCGCGGACGGGGAAGATCGAGCTCATGAGCGACTGGAATGACCGGATCATCGCCGAGTTCCGCGGCAACCACGGCCGGGTGGGCGGTCACTTCGCGGGGCGGCCGATGCTCCTGCTGCACACCGTGGGCCGGCGCACCGGCCAGGCGCGGGTGAACCCCGTCGTCTACAAGCCGGTGGGAAACGCCTACGCAATCTTCGCCTCGAAGGGCGGCGCGCCGACCAACCCCGACTGGTATCACAATTTGCTGTCCCAGCCCCGGGTCCAGGCCGAGGTCGGCGATGAAACGATCGATCTGATCGCTCGTGTGGCGAACGAGGACGAACACGAACGGATCTGGTCGGAGCAGAAGGTCGAAAATCCGGGGTTCGCCGACTACGAGCGCAAGACCACCCGCCGGATCCCGGTCATCCTGCTCGAACCGGCCCCATGACCGAGCGCAGCCGCCGTCCAAGGGGACGACGGCTGCGCCGCATTGAGCGAATCAGACAAGGTCAGAGCGGGCCGGAGCGGGCCGGAGCGGGTCAGGCGGCCGTGCCGACCAGCTCGCGCTCCTCCTTCGCCGGCTCGGCGGCCAGCTGCTTGGTCAGTCCCTCGCCCTCGACGTCGACGTTGGGCAGGACCCGGTCCAGCCACTTCGGGAGCCACCAGGCGGCCTTGCCGAAGAGGGAAAGGACTGCCGGAACAATTGTCATACGGACCAGGAACGCGTCCACCGCCACACCGAACGCCAGCGCGAAGCCGAGCGTCTTGATGATGGTGTCGTCGGCCAGGATGAAGCCGGCGAAGACGCTCATCATGATGAGGGCGGCCGCCGTGACGACGCGGGCGCCGTGCCGCATGCCGGCGGTCACCGCGCCGTTCGGGGACGCGCCGTGCACGTACTCCTCGCGGGTGCGGGTCACCAGGAAGACCTCGTAGTCCATGGCCAGGCCGAACAGGATGCCGATCAGGAAGATCGGCATGAGGCTGATGATCGGGCCGGTGGAGTCGACGCCGATCAGACCGGCCAGGTGGCCCTGCTGGAAGACGAAGACGACCGAGCCGAACGTCGCCGCCACCGAGAGCAGGAAGCCGAGCGTGGCCTTGAGCGGCACCAGCACGCTGCGGAACACCAGCATGAGCAGGATGAACGCCAGGCCCACGACGATCGCCAGGTAGGGCACGAGCGCGTTGGTGATCTTGTCGGTGACGTCGATGTTGATCGCGGTGGTGCCGGTGACGGCCAGCGGCGCGCCGTCGATGTCGGGCAGGTCGCGGATGGCCGCGACCAGATCCTTGGTGGCCTCGTCGGTGGCGCCGCTGCCGGGGATGACGGTCAGCAGCGCGGTGTCGCCCGCCTTGTTCATCGTCGGCGGGGTGACCAGGACGACGTCCTTGAGGCCGGAGATGGTCTTCTGCGCGGACGCGGCGGTGGTCTTGCTCGCGTTCTCGACGACCACGATCAGTGGGCCGTTGAAGCCGGCGCCGAAGCCCTCGGCGAGCTGGTCGTAGGCCTTGCGCTGGGTCGAGTCGGGCGCCGCGGTGCTGTCGTCGGGCAGGGCCAGGTGCAGGTCGAGCGCCGGGAGCGAGACGGCGCCGATGACACCAAGAGCCAGGACAAGAGCAACAACCCGGTTCTTGAGTACGGCCCGAGCCCAGCGCTCGCCGAACGGGGTCTTGCCGGTGGAGGCGCGATGGCCGGAGCGGTCCTTCTTGGCGAGCACCTTGCGACCGGCGAACCCGAGGAGCGCGGGGGTCAGCGTAAGCGTGATGAGCACGGCCATCGCCACGGTGAACGCGGCGGCCAGGCCCATCGCGGACAGGAACGGGATGCCGGTGACGCTCAGCGCCGCGAGCGCGATGATCACCGTGAGGCCGGCGAAGACCACGGCCGAGCCGGCGGTGCCGGTGGCGCGGCCCGCGGCTTCCTCGCCCTCGCGGCCCTCGGCCAGCTCGTGCCGGAAACGGGAGACGATGAACAGCGCGTAGTCGATGCCGACGGCAAGGCCGAGCATGGTCGCCAGCGCCGAGGTCGACGACGACAGGTCGAAGAAGCCCGTGGCGATCTGGATGCCGGTCATGCCCAGGCCGACGCCGATGATCGCGGTGAGCAGCGGCAGACCGGCGGCGACCAGCGCACCGAACGTGATGACCAGGACGAACGCGGCGATGATGATGCCCAGCGCTTCGCTGGAGCCGCCGCCCCCGTTGGTGGCGGTCATCTCGCCCGAGTACTCGACGCCGAGGCCGGCCGACTTCGCGGAGTCGCCCGCGGCGAACAGGGCCGTGCGGGCCGCGTCGGTGACGTCGGGTGCGGCGACCGAGTACGAGACCGTCGCGTACGCCGTCTGAAGGTCTTGGGAAATGGTTTTGGCCTCGAACGGGTCGGCGACCGAGGTGACCTGCGGGGCCTTCTCGAGCTCGGCGATCGCCTTCTCGATGGCGGCCTTCTGCGCGGCGCCGGTGAGCTT
Source organism: Paractinoplanes globisporus DSM 43857 (assembly GCF_000379645.1). Classification (GTDB taxonomy): domain Bacteria; phylum Actinomycetota; class Actinomycetes; order Mycobacteriales; family Micromonosporaceae; genus Actinoplanes; species Actinoplanes globisporus. The sequence continues at coordinate 523,382 of NZ_KB903295.1, read as the reverse complement.
GGCATCGCCGGTGACGGTGAAGACGACCTTGGCCGAGGCGCCGCCGCTGCCCGCGCCGAACTTCTCCTCGAGGATGTTCATTGCGCGCGAGGACTCGGTGCCCGGGATCGAGAACGCGTCGCTGGTGGGTCCCGACAGCGTGGCCGCGCCCACTCCGAACAGCGCGAGCACCAGCACCCACAGCAGGCCGACGAGTTTCCGCCGGCGGAACGAGAACCGGCCCAGCCGGTACAGCAGCGTTGCCACAAAGCCTCCCCTAGCGAGAAATTCGCCTTACGTTTCGGCATCGCCACCGTAGAGCTGAGACTTACCGATCGGCTAGAAATTAACTAGCCGAGCGGTAAGCGTCACACTTGCTGGTCGGCTAGTTTTTTCCGGCCTGTGTCGATACGATGACGAGCGTGACGCAGAGTGCCGGGGTGCGGCCGCGCGGCGCGGGCCGGGCGCAGCTGCACGAGACCGCGCTGCGGCTGTTCGCGCGCGACGGCGTCGAGGGCACGTCGCTGCAGGCGATCGCCGACGAGATGGGTGTCACCAAGGCCGCGGTGTACTACCACTACCGCAGCAAGGACGAGCTGGTGCTGGGCGTGCTGGCGCCGCTGTTCGCCGAGCTGGACGCGATCCTCGACCGGGCCGCCGCCCACCGGTCGCGGCCGGCGCGGCTCGACGAGTTCGTGGTCGGCATGGTTGGTCTGATCGTTGACAACCACGCGAGGTTTGCCGTTCTGGTGGGCGATCCATATGTCAGCCGGCTCATGGCGAGTCACCACGACCTGTCCGGCTGGTGGCTGCGCATCGTCGACGAGATCATCGGTCCGCAGCCGGATGCGATCACGCCAACCGCGCTGATCGTTTTTCTCACCGGGATGACGGCGCCGCTCACCAAGTCGCCGGTGGCAGGCCTCGACCCCGAGACGCAGCGGGCACAGCTGATCGAGTGCGGCCGCCGAATCCTGCAGATCCGCCGCCGGGGAACCTGACGCCGGACGGCGCGGGTTGAGGCGACCAGCGACGCGCGCACCGGCGGCCGGCGACGCGCGCACCTGGCGGCCGACGACCCGGGCGGCCTGCGACCCGCGCGATCGGCCGGCCTGCGACCCGTGCGACCGGGTGGCCTGCGACCTGGGTGGCCTGCGACCTGGGTGGCCTGCGACCCGGGCGGCCCGCGACCCGGGCGACCCGCGACCCGGGCGACCCGCGACCCGGACGGCCTGCGGCCCGCGACCCGGGCGGCCAGCGACGCGGGCGGATCCCGGCGCGTGCGGATCACCACCAGGCGGTCGCTGCACGGGTGGGTCGCGGTGAGCGCATGTCGCGGAGCGGGTGAGTTCGTTGCGCGGGCTCGGAAGGGCCGTCGGCCGGGACGGGCGCGGCAGCGCGCTGACCTGCGCCGTGTTAGCGATAACAATTGCTCCCGTCCGCCAGCGTTGACACCTGTGTTGTTAGCGATAACAATGCTGAAACGCCCCCTCAACGTGGAGGTATCCCCCCATGCCCGTTGACCCCACCGTGGCCTGCGTCGTCGGTGTCGACTACGGCACTCTCAGCGGCCGCGCGGTCGTCGTTCGTGTCGCGGACGGCGCCGAGCTCGGCTCCGCGGTGCACGACTACTCCCACGCCGTCCTCGCCGAGTCGCTGCCCGACGGCACCCCGCTGGCGCACGACTGGGCCCTTCAGGTTCCGTCCGACTACGTCGACGTGCTCAAGACCGCCGTGCCCGCCGCACTCGCGGCCGCCGGCGTCGACCCGGCGCACGTCATCGGCATCGGCACCGACTTCACGGCCTGCACGATGGTGCCCACGCTCGCCGACGGGACGCCGCTCAACGAGCTCCCCGAGTGGAGCAACCGTCCGCACGCGTACGTGAAACTCTGGAAGCACCACGCCGCCCAGCCGCAAGCGGACCGGATCAATGAGCTCGCCGCGAAGCGTGGCGAGCCCTGGCTGGCTCGCTACGGCGGGCTGATCTCCTCGGAGTGGGAGTTCGCCAAGGGCCTGCAACTACTGGAGGAGGACCCGGAGGCGTACGCGGCGACGGCGCGCTGGGTCGAGGCGGCCGACTGGATCATCTGGCAGCTCACCGGCACCTACGTACGCAACGCCTGCACCGCCGGTTACAAGGGCATCCTGCAGGACGGGGCGTATCCGTCGCGGGAGTTCCTGGCCGCACTCAATCCGGCTTTCGTAAATTTTGTGGCCGATAAGCTCGAGCAGCCGATCGGCCGGCTCGGTGACGCGGCCGGCACGCTGACCGCCGAGGCCGCGCGGTGGACCGGTCTGACCGAGGGCATCGCGGTCGCGGTCGGCAACGTCGACGCGCACGTGACCAGCGCCGCCGCGGCCGCGCTCGACCCGGGCCAGATGGTCGCGATCATGGGCACCTCCACCTGCCACGTGATGAACAGCGACGAGCTGCACGAGGTCCCGGGCATGTGCGGGGTCGTGGACGGCGGGATCGTGGCCGGTCTCTGGGGATACGAGGCCGGGCAGAGCGGTGTCGGCGACATCTTCGGCCACTACGTCGACAATCTGGGCGCCGAATGGACCCACGAGCGGCTCACCGAGCTGGCGGCCGGGCAGCGTCCGGGCGAGCACGGGCTGATCGCTCTCGACTGGCACAACGGGAACCGATCGGTTCTGGTCGATCATGAGCTTTCCGGGTTGCTGGTGGGCGAAACGCTGGCCACCAAGCCGGAGGACATCTACCGGGCGCTGATCGAGGCGACCGCGTTCGGCACCCGCAAGATCGTCGAGACCTTCACCGCGGCCGGGGTGCCGGTGCGCGAGTTCATCGCCGCCGGCGGCCTGCTGAAGAACTCGTTGCTGATGCAAATTTATGCGGACGTGCTGAACATGCCACTGTCGGCGATCGGCTCGGACCAGGGCCCGGCGCTCGGCTCGGCGATCCACGCGGCGGCCGCGGCCGGGGCGTACCCGGACGTGCGGACGGCGGCGGCCGCGATGGGCAGCGTCACCCCGAACGCATATCTTCCGGATCCCGAAGCAGCCGCGATCTACGACGAGCTCTACGCCGAGTACTCGACCCTGCACGACTACTTCGGCCGCGGAGCGAACAAGGTCATGCGCAGGCTGCGCGCGATCCAGCGGAAGGCCTCGGCATGACCGACCTGAAGGAGATCAAGCAGCTGGTCGCGGATCTGCACGCCGAGCTTCCGCGGAACGACCTGGTTGTCTGGACCGCCGGTAACGTCTCCGCCCGCGTACCCGGTGAAGATCTTTTGATTATCAAACCTTCGGGCATCTCGTACGACGAGATCAGCGCGGACAACATGGTCGTCACCGATCTCGACGGCAACCTCGTCGAGGGCGAGCACAAGCCCTCGTCCGACACCGCCGCGCACGCCTACGTGTACAAGCACATGCCGCACGTGCAGGGCGTCGTGCACACCCATTCGACATACGCGACCGCGTGGGCCGCCCGCGGCGAAGCCATCCCGTGCGTGCTCACGATGATTGCTGACGAGTTCGGCGGCGAGATCCCGGTCGGGCCGTTCGCGCTGATCGGCGACGACTCGATCGGCCGCGGCATCGTCGAGACGCTGCGTGCCCACCGCTCGCCGGCCGTGCTCATGCGCAACCACGGCGTCTTCACGATCGGACGCTCCGCCCGCGACGCGGTGAAGGCCGCCGTCATGTGCGAGGACGTCGCGCGCACCGTCCACATAGCCCGGCAGATCGGCGAGCCGATCCCGATCGCTCAGGCCGACATCGACTCCCTCTACGCCCGCTATCAGAACGTCTACGGACAGGAGCCCGCCGCATGAAGCCCCAGATCTGGTTCCTGACCGGCAGTCAGCACCTCTACGGCCCCGAGACGATCGACCAGGTCGCCGCCCAGTCCGCCGAGATCCAGCAGTTGCTGGTCGCGGCCGGCCTGAGCGCCGAGATCGTCGGCAAGCCGGTGCTCACCGACTCCGGCGCGATCCGCCAGGTCATGCTCGAGGCCAACGCCGACCCGGCCTGCCTCGGCGTGATCGCCTGGATGCACACCTTCTCGCCGGCCAAGATGTGGATCACCGGTCTGGACGTGCTCCGCAAGCCGCTGCTGCACCTGCACACCCAGCACAACCAGTCGCTGCCGTGGGCGACGATCGACATGGACTTCATGAACCTCAACCAGGCCGCGCACGGCGACCGCGAGTTCGGGTTCATCCAGGCGCGGCTGGGCGTGTCGCGCAAGACGGTGGCCGGGCACGCCGCCGACCCGAACGTCGCGCGGCGGATCGACGCGTGGATCCGGGCCGCGGCGGGCTTCGCCCACCTGCGGACGCTGCGCCTGGCCCGCTTCGGCGACAACATGCGGGACGTCGCGGTCACCGAGGGCGACAAGGTCGAGGCCGAGTTGCGCTTCGGCGTCTCCGTCAACACGTACGGTGTGAATGATTTGGTCGCCGTAGTAGATGCGGTGTCGGACGCCGATGTCGATGCTTTGGTCGCCGAATACTCCGACGTCTACGACCTCGCGCCCGAGCTGCGCAAGGACGGCGACCGCCACGACTCCCTCCGGTACGCGGCGCGGATCGAGGCCGGCCTGCGCCAGTTCCTCGTCGCGGGTGGCTTCGGCGCGTTCACGACCAACTTCGAGGACCTCGGCGGCCTGCGCCAGCTGCCCGGCCTGGCGGTGCAGCGCCTGATGGCCGACGGCTACGGCTTCGGCGGCGAGGGCGACTGGAAGACGTCCGCCCTGCTCGCCGCCGTGAAGGCGATGGGCACCGGCACCGGTCGGGGCACGTCGTTCATGGAGGACTACACGTACCACTTCGGGCCGGGCGAGCCGAAGATTCTCGGTGCGCACATGCTCGAGGTCTGCCCCACGATCGCCGCCGAGCGCCCGCACTGCGAGATCCACCCGCTCGGCATCGGCAACCGCGAGGACCCCGTACGCCTGGTCTTCGATGCGGCACCCGGCGCGGGCGTGGTGATCGGCCTGGCCGACATGGGTGATCGTTTCCGGCTGGTGGCCAACGAGATCGAGGTGGTTCCGCCGGACGAGCCGCTGCCGTCGCTCCCGGTGGCCCGGGCCGTCTGGAAGCCGCAGCCGTCGCTGTCGACCTCGGCCGAGTGCTGGCTTACCGCCGGCGGCCCGCACCACACGGTCATGACCCAGGCCGTGACCTCGGAGACGCTGCGCGATTTCGCCGACATGGAGCGCACCGAGCTGCTGCTCATCGACGAGCGCACGACGCCGTACGACTTCGCCGACCGGGTCCGCTGGAACCAGGCGTACTACCGCCTGTCCCGCCCGCTGTAGGCCGTCGTTGTTCCGCCCGCTCTGAGCTGGTTTTGTTCTGCCGGCCGTGAGCACCCGGCGCCGCTTCCTTCCTGCGGGGAGCGGCGCCGGTTTACGGGCAGCCGTCGCGGACCTGCATCGGGTGGTCCGGGCTCAGATACGCGTCGGGGCGCTCGGGGTCGTGCACGGTGTCCACGCGCGGGTGCTGGTCGGGGCTGAGGAGCTCATTCTCCGAAGCGGCGCAGTCGACGGCGTACAGGTAGTAGTCCATGTCGGCGACGAACAGGCCCCACTGGTCCCGGGGCAGCAGGGGATCCTCGAAGAACTCCCAACGGGTCGTGTCGTGTACCGCCGCATACGGTGGCTCGCCGGTCCGGAACCCGTACGCCCAGACGAAGTTGGTGGTGATCTGCAGGTGGCGCCGCCCCTCGTAGGCGACGACCGCATAGGTGACGGTGCCGCTGACCCGCGGCGGGTATTTCGGATCGAGCTTCACGGCGGGGTCGATCCAGGTGGTGACGGCGCCGAGCCGCATGTCCCGAGCCCACGTCCGTTGAAACGGAGCGAGCAGCGCCGCGAACCCGCTCGTGTCGTGCCGGACCAGCATCCGCTCGTCGAGCCGCCCGGCAATGAGCGCGCCGCGCACCTTCTTCAGCCCCGCGTCCACATAGGATGCCGAAAATCCGTCGACGGCCTTCGCCGCCGGCAGGACGATCCCGGCCTTCCCGATCGCATAATGTACGGCCACCGTATTGTCGAACGGCCCGCCCCGGACCGACACGACCGGCCGCGCCGCCGGGCCTGTAGACGCGGGGGTGGCCGGCGCCGACCACGACAAGTGGCGGAGCATCGGCGAGAGTCGGCAAGCCACGAGGATCAGCGCGGCGACGACAAGGACGGTGTAGAGAACAGGATGCCGGTCGCCGGTAATCGGCCGCCGGTCGTTCGATGGATACATGCTGGCGCTGCCCCCGCTCGGTGCGAAGGTCAGCTTGTGAGACCTTTCCGAACGCTTCCGGTTCCGCCGGTTAAGAACAGACGACACCTGACCCGAGGCCGGAGATCGAGAACGTCGACCCGGACATCCCTGGATCAGCGGAGACCGGCCGAGCGTCCAGGTGTTCGGCGAGGACCGCGCCGAGCCGGTTGAGCGACTCGCGGTCGGTCGCCTCGTCGGCGGCGAAGTAGAAAACCGCCGGTCGCTTGGCAGAGCGCGCGCAACAGGAAGGTCTTCCCCCGCCGACTTTGAGAGTTGGCCGCGGATGGCGGCCGGTCCGGTCACCCTGTCGGGTGGGGGCGGATGTAGATCTTTTGACTGACCGCGGGCGGGCGCGGTGGTTGACTCACGGCCATGCCGATCAAACGGTACGGGGTTTTGCGAGCGTCGGTCGTGGACCTGCGCATCGAGACTACGGACACGCCTCATTATCAGATTCAACTGCGGGCCGCCGGAGTGGATTATCGGGCGGCGGTCAACGTGCGGTCGCAGGAGCGGCCGCCGGAATTGTTGTATCTGGCGGTGGATGATTTCAAACATCCGATTCTCGATCGGGTGAAAGCGCTAGCCGACGGGTTTACCGAGCTGAGCAGTGACGGGTCGGGGGCGGCGCTCGATTACATCCGGGGGAACCTTTTTCAGCGGGACCTCATGCGGCCAGTGCCGACGGCCGAGCCGGGGCCCGAGAACGACCTCGGTGACTTCCTCGACCATTATGTACGGCGGGCGCTGGGGGACTCGAACGCCCGTGCCTTCGTCTTCGGGCAGGCGTGGGGGCCCGAGCCGACCACGCCGGACAAGGTCTTTCACTTCCGGCCCGGAAACGGCGTGCACGACGTGCACATGAACCAGGGCAACAGCGGCCGTTTCGCCGATGACGACGGCGTTTTCCAGGACGGTGGCCTGCTGCTCTACTTCCCGGGCGAGGCGCCGGCCGCCGATTCCTGGGTGGCCATTTTCCTGGCGTTCCAGTCGCAGTCGTTCCACACCGACGACACCACCGGCCACACGTTGCCCGAGGTTCCGGGGCCCGGTCCGACCCCTGGTCCGGGCGAGCCCGACCATCTCGTACGCGTGATCGCCGCCCTCGCCAATCCGGTCGGCCCGGCCCCGGAGCACGAGACGGTCACGCTGCTCAATACTTCGCCGAACGATATCGACCTGACCGGCTGGCAAATAGCCGACCGCAACGGAAACCGCCTCGAGCTCGCGGGAAATCTCGCGGCCGGGGACACCACCCGAGTAACTCTTTCCCCGACGGTCCAATTGGGCAATCGCGGCGGCACGATAACTCTGCTCGACGAGCGCGGCCTCAAGGTCGACGGCGTCGCCTACACCGCCGACCAGTCCGGCCGGGAGGGTTGGACGATCAAATTCTAAAACCATTTGCCCGTACGGCGGAGAGCCCGCCCCCGGACAGGCAGCGCCCGCCGGTCGACGGCCGGCGGCCGCGCTCGCACGATGCATGAGCGGCCCGCGGGTCGACGGCTTTCGGGCGCGTCGGCACAAGGGGTGAGTGGCCCGCGGGTCGACGGCTTTCGGGCGCGGCGGCACAGGGGGCCGACGGCTTTCGGGCGCGCTCGCACAAAGGGGTCGACGGCCGATGGGCATGCCCGCGCAAGGGTGAGCGTGCCACGGTCAGGCCGGGGTGAGTCGGATTGCCGTCCATGAGACGGGTGGGAGGGAGGCGTGCAGTTCGCCCTCCTCGACCCAGGCGGTCCCGTTCGGGTGCGGGACCACGCGGTCGGGGGCCTGTTCCGTGTTTGTGGCGGTCAGGTCGTCGTCGGCAAGGGTCCAGGATTCGGCGACACGGAAGTCGCGGCCGAAGCCGGTCACGGAAACGGCGAGATCGGCGGGGGAGGACTGGTCGCGGTTCACGACGAAGACCGTGACGTCGCCCGCGTCGGGGTCGTGAGTGGCCACGGCGTCCACGACGGGGACCGGGCCGAAGCGGGCCGTATCGTACGTGGGCGCCTGCATCTCCACCCGGAGCACGTCGCCCTTGGCCAGGCGGGAGGTCAGCGCGAAGGGGTGGAAGATGGTCTGCCGCCAGGCGGGACCGCCGGGCTCGGTGCGGATCGGGGCGATCACGTTGACCAGCTGGGCCTGGCAGGCGGCGGTGACCCGGTCGCTGTGCCGGAGCAGGGAGATCAGCAGGCTGCCGACCACGACGGCGTCGGTCACGTTGTAGCAGTCCTCGATGACCCGCGGCGCGATCGGCCACGCCGTCGTCTCGCGGGTCGCCTCGAAGCGTTTCAGGTACCAGACATTCCACTCGTCGAACGAGATCTGCAGGCGCTTCCTGCTCTTCAGGCGCGCGCCGACGCTGTCCGCCGTGGCGACAATGCTGTTCACGAAGTGGTCCATGTCGACGGCCGAGGCCAGGAAGCTGCCCACGTCGCCGTCGACGGGCTCGTAGTAGGCGTGCGCCGAGATGTAGTCGACCTCCTCGTAGGCGATCTCGAGGACCTGCGCCTCCCAGGCGGCGAACGTGGGCATCGACGAGTTCGAGCTGCCGCACGCGATGAGCTCGAGGCCCGCGTCGGCGGCCCGCAACGCGCGCGCCGTTTCGACCGCCAACCGGCCGTACTCGATGGGGGTCTTGTGTCCGATCTGCCAGGGGCCGTCCATCTCGTTGCCGAGGCAGAACATCCGAATCCCATATGGTTTGTCGGAGCCGAACGTCCGGCGGAGGTCGGACAGGCGGGTCCCGGACGGGTGGTTCACGTACTCCTGGACGTCGAGCGCCTCCTGCACGCCGCGGGTGCCGAGGTTCATGGCGTACATGACCTCGACGTCCGCCTTGCCCGCCCAGCGCATGAACTCGTCGATGCCGACCTCGTTGGTCTCGAGGCTGTGCCAGGCCAGGTCGCGCCGCACCGGGCGATCGGCGACCGGGCCGATGCCGTCCTCCCAGCGGTAGCCGGAGACGAAGTTGCCGCCGGGGTAGCGCACTATCGACACGCCCAGCTCGCGGGTCAGCGCCAGCACGTCCTGCCGGAACCCGTCCTCGTCGGCGGTCGGGTGCGACGGCTCGTAGATGCCGGTGTAGACGCAGCGGCCCATGTGCTCGACGAACGAGCCGAAGGTGCGACGGGAGACCGGCGCGATGGTGAACGCGGGATCAAGACGGAACGAGGCGGAAAGCACGGGACTCCCAAGAGGCGAACAGGCCGGCGAGCGGAGAGGCCCCGGCGGATCGGGCGGTGGGCGGATCGGGCGGTCAGAAGATATGGCGGCCGGATTATTTGAGGCTTCCGACGGAAAGGCCGCCCTGCCAGTACTTCTGCAGGGTCAGGAAGGCGACGATCAGGGGGATGATCGAGACGAGGGAACCGATGATGATCAGGTTCCAGAGGGACTGGCCGCCGCCGTTGTTGGAGCTGGCCAGCTGTTCCCATAGTCCGATGCCGACCGTGAGCGGGTAGAGCTTCGAGCTGGACAGCATGGTCAGCGGAAGGAAGAAGTTGTTCCAGGTCGAGACGATCGACAACAGCAGCACGGTGACCACGCCCGGGCGCATGAGCGGCAGCGCCACCCGCCAGAACGTGCGCAGCTCGCCGGCGCCGTCGATGCGGGCGGCGTCGAGCAGCTCGTCCGGGACCGAGGCGCCCGCGTAGACCCGCATGAGGTAGACGGCAAATGGACTGAGCAGCGACGGCAGGATCACCGCCCAGATGGTGTCGATCAGGCCGACCTTGCTCATCATCACGAACGTCGGGATGACCAGCGCGGTCAGCGGCACCATCACCGAGCCGAGAACCAGGGCGAAGACGATGTTCCGGCCGCGGAAATTGAACTTCGCGAAACCGTATCCGGCCAGCACCGAGATGACCGTGCAGCCGATGCCGCCTGCGAAGGCGTACAGCGCCGAGTTGCCGAGCCAGCGCAAATATTCGCCGTTGTTGAAGGTAAAAAGGTCATGCAGATTGTCGAAAAAATGGAAGCCCCGGAACCAGAGGGCGCCCGTGCCGGCGAACAGACCTTCGGCGTTCTTGGTGCTGGCCACCAGCAACCACCACACGGGCACGAGGAAGTAGCAGGCCAGGGCCAGCAGCAGGAGCTTCGCCCCGACATGCCGGGGCACGCGCCGGCCGGCCGCCGGCGCCCGGTCCCCGGTCGGTCGCGGAGGGGCGGCAGGTGGAGAGGCGGTCATGAGAGCGGGCCTTTCGGGCTGCGCAGGGAAGTGACGCGCGGGGAGGTGCGGTGCAGGGAGGTGCGGCGCGGGGAACTGAGGCACAGGGAGCTGGGGCGCGCGGAGCTGGGGCGCGCGGAACTGGGGCACGCGGAACTGGGGCACGGGGAACCAAGGTGCTGGGAACTCGGGCGCGCGGAACCGAGGCGCGCGGAACCGGGGCGCGCGGAACCGAGGCGCGCGGAACCGGGGCGCGCGGAACCGAGGCGCGCGGAACTCGGTCGCGGGGAACTGGGGCGCGGGGAACTGGGGCGCAGGGAACTGGGGCGCGGGGAGGCGGTCATGTGAAGAGGCTCCCTCGCTTGCGGGTGACGAACATGAAGATCGCCACGGCCACGAACACCACGAAGCCGAGGGCGAACGATATGGCCGACGCGTAGTTGAACTGCGCGTAGTTGAAGGCCAGCTCGTACGCGTAGATGTTCGGGGTGAAGTCGGGCGTGATGGAGCCGTTCGCGATCGGCCGGAGGATCTGCGGCTCGCTGAAGAACTGCAGCGTGCCGATCAGCGAGAAGACCAGGATGAGCGCTAGCGCCGAGCCGACCATCGGCACCTTGACCCGCACCGCGATCTGCCGCGCCGACGCGCCGTCGATCCGGGCGGCCTCGTAGATCGACGAGTCGATGCCCTTGAGCGCCGCGTAGATGATGATCATGTAGTACCCGGACCATTGCCAGGTGACGACATTCAACAGTCCGTAATACACGTTGCCCTGACTCAGCAGGAACGGCGCGCGGACGTCGAAGAACGAGGCGATCTGCTCGATCGGGCCGAAGCTCGGGCTGTAGAGGAAGCCCCACATCAGCGCGCCGAGGACGGCCGGGATCGCGTACGGCAGAAAGATGGTCAGCCGCGAGAAGCGCGCCAACCGGCCGGTGATCTCGTCGAGCAGCAGCGCCGCCACGAGCGCCACGATGATCTGCAGCGGGATCACCACGAGGCTGAACCGCAGCACGAACCACAGGCCCTTGCGGAACGACGGGTCCGAGAAGGCGCGCGTGTAGTTGTCGATCCCGGCGAACGTGGTGCCGGTCGCCAGCCCCTTGGTCCACAGGCTCAGGTAGCCGGCGTAGACCAGCGGCGCCACCAGGAACGCCGCGAAGACCAGCAGGAACGGAAGAATGAACAGCCAGCCCGCGGCCCCGCGCCGCCGTGCTCCGCGGCGCTCGGGCCGGGGCACGGGTGGCGACGACGTGCCGGCGGTCACCGGCGTCTCGACTGCCATGAATGCTCCCGGGTGAGTGGGGACGGTCTTGTACGGGCTCCGGCTCGACCGGCCGACCGGCCGAAGCGGAAGGGCGGGCCGATCCGAGGCGGCCGACCGCGATGGCCGGCCCGACATGGCCGGGCCGAAAGGGCGGCCGACCGGGATGGCGGGCCCGACGTGGCCGGGCCGAAAAGGCGGCGGACCGGGATGGCGGGCTCGACATGGGCGGGCCGAGAAGGCGGCGGACCGGGCGACCGCGAGCGGCCGCCCGGCATGTGGATCACTGGACCGTGAAGCCCTGCGTCTTGGCGTACTGGACGATCTGGTTGTGCAGGTCGGTGGCCGCCTGCGAGCCGGTCGTCTGGCCCTGGTTGATCTTCGAGATCTGGGCCTGGAGCTGGGCGTAGTAGTACACGGTGAAGGGGCTGTAGACGGCGCCCTTGTACGCGTTCTCCGCCGGGACGTAGATGTCCTTGTTCACGGTCTGCCCGTTGAAGAACTCGATCTTCGCGTTGAGGAACTCGTCCGACTTCAGGACGTTCTGGTTCAACGGGAAGATGGTCTGCGTCTTCCATCCGTCGGCCAGCGACGCGTCGTCGGCGTACAGGCCGAGCGCGACCTTCGCCGCCGCGGCCTTGTCCGAGGTCTGCGAGGTGACCGCGAACGCCGAGCCGCCCCAGTTCACCGAGACCGGGCTGTTCGTGTCCCACTGCGGCAGCGGCGCGACCGCGAACTTGCCCTTGTCCTTGCCGTTGCCGACGCCCGCGCCGGTCAGGTAGCCGGGCGCCCACGCCGCCGAGACGTACGTGGCGTACTTGCCGCCCACCATGCCCGCGATGTAGTCGGTCGTGAACTGGTCCTCCTTGCCGACCAGGCCCTGCTTCGACAGGTTGCCCCAGTAGTCGAGGACGTCCTTGGTGTTCTGGTCGTCCAGCTTGATCGTGATGTTCTTCTTGTCGGCCAGGTCGTAGACGAACGGCTGCGCGCCCTTCTGGATCATCAGCGCGGTGGTCACGGCCGGCACGTTGCTGCCGAAGTCGCCGAAGACCGGGCCGCCGGCGTCCTTGACCTTCTTGGCGTCCGCCGCGTACTCGTCCCACGTCTTCGGCGGAGTCTTGATGCCGTACTTCGCGAAGACGTCGGTGCGGTAGATCAGCGCCATCGGACCGCCGTCGACCGGGGCCGCGAAGACCTTGTCCCCCTGCGAGACGTCTTTCCAGGCGCCGTCGCTGAAGTTTTGGCGGACGGAAGAGGCGCCGTAGGGAGCCAGGTCGACCAGCGCGTCCTGGATCTCGAAGCCGACGAGCTGGTCGGCCTCGAGCATGATGACGTCGGGCGCGCCCTTCTTCGCCGAGATCGCGGTCTGGAACTTCGCGTACTCGGGCTGGCCCTGGCCGGCGTTGGTCCAGCAGACCTGGACGTCGGTGTGCTGGTTGTTGAAGTTGTCGACGACCTTGGCCATGTTCGGGTACCAGGCCCAGACCAGCACCCGCTTCGCGTCCTCGTGGACGATCTTGTTGGTGCAGTTGGTGGGCTTGGCCGCCGTGCCGCCGCCGCTGGAGTCGTCCCCGCCGCCGCAGGCGGCCAGTCCGAGCGCGAGAACGACGGGGGCCATCAGGGAAAGAGTGGTTCTGAAGCGCATTCCTGGCCTCCTGAAATCAGCACGCGCGCCGCCGAAAAGGGCAAAAGGGCAGCCAGAATCACCGGCTGTGACGACCAGCTCGGGAAGAGGCGCGCTATCTGGGTGGATGCCGAGGGGAGGGGGGAGCTCGCCACTCGCCGGTGATGTGTGAGGTAAGTTCCGATTGCAGCGCTGCAAAGGACTATGCCTCGACCGTTCGGCTCTGGCAAGAGGCAACGTCGCGGAAATACTTTCGTCATGGCCGGCAACAAATTACGGGAGGGCGCCTTGCGAGAAACTACGCTGCGTGATGTGGCCGAGCTGGCCGGCGTCTCGCCACGCACGGTCTCCAACGTGGTCAACGGCTACGCCAAGGTCACCGACGCCACCCGCGCCAAGGTCGAGCGGGCCATCGCCGAGCTCGGCTACCGGCCCAACGTGCTCGCCCGCAACCTCGCGACCGGCCGCTCCGGCCAGATCGTCGTGGTGGTGCCCTATCTGGACACGCCGTACTTCGCCGAGCTGCTGCAGGCGATCATCCCGGCCGCCCGCAAGCTCGGGTACAACGTGCTCATCGACCAGACCGACGGCGACCGCGAGCACGAGGGCGAGCTCATCGGCCGCGGCTCACGCCGCTTCCTCTTCGACGGCATGATCATCAGCCCGCTGGGTCTCGCCCAGGAGGATCTTTCCGTACGCGATCCCGACCTGCCGCTGGTCGTGCTGGGCGAGCGCCGTTCCGACGGGACGTTCGACCACGTGGGTATCGACGACGTGGCGGCCTCGACCGAGGCGGTGTCGCACCTGATCGCTATCGGACGGCGCCGCATCGCCGCGATCGGCGACCAGCCCTACCCGACCGGCGAGGCCGCGCAACTGCGCACGAAGGGATTCCGGGCGGCGCACGAGGCGGCCGGCCTGCCGGTCGACGAGTCGCTGATCATCGGCACCGCCCGGTTCAACCGCATCGACGGGGCCACCGCGATGGCCGCCCTGCTCGACCGGGCCGACCCGCCCGACGCCGTGTTCTGCTACAGCGACCTGGTCGCCTCCGGCGCGATCCACACCATCCTCGGCCGGGGCCTGCGAGTGCCCGAGGATGTCGCGATCATCGGGTACGACGACATCGAGGACGGCCGCTACAGCCAGCCCACGATCAGCACCATCCAGCCGGACAAGAAGGGGATCGCGCAGCTCGCCGTCGACCGTCTGGTCATGCGGATCGGAAGCGGACAGCCGGTGGCCGGCGTCGAACTCAAGGTCCCCCACAAGCTGATCGCGAGGGAGAGCACGACAGGCCAAAAAGGTGGTCCCACGGCTGGCGTGCACCCCTTACCTTGAGGTCGACAAGATCCCTCCCCACTCAGTGGAGAGAAATGACAACGGTCACCGCTGTCGCCGGCGGCATCGTCTGTGCCCTCCTGATCGTCTTCGTCGCCGTGCTGGCGGCCACCTACAACCGTCTCGTCCGGCTGCGCAACCAGGCCGACGCGTCCTGGTCGCAGATCGACGTGCAGCTCAAGCGCCGGTACGACCTCGTGCCGAACCTCGTCGAGACCGTCCGCGGGTACGCGGCGCACGAGCGGGGGACGCTCGACGCCGTGGTCGCGGCCCGCGGCAACGCCATGGCCGCCGCGCAGGGAGCCAACCTCGCCGGCCGCGCCGAGGCCGAGGGCGAGCTCACCGCCGCGCTCGGCCGGCTCTTCGCCGTCGCCGAGGCCTACCCCGACCTCAAGGCCAACCACAGCTTCGTCGCCCTGCAGGCCGAGCTGGCCAACACCGAGGACAAGATCGCGTACGCGCGGCAGTTCTTCACCAGTGCCGTGCAGTCCTACAACAACGCGGTGCAGACGCTGCCCACCAACATCGTCGCGGCGCTCACCGGCTTCCGGACCCGGGAGTACTACCAGGCCGCGGGCGACGAGCGTGGCCCCGTCCAGGTCCGCTTCTGACCATGGCCGACGTGCTTCTCGCGGCCGCGGCCGTCGGGTTGTGGCTGCTCGCGTACCTCCTGTTCCGGATCTTCACCCGCCCGGCGTCACCGTCGCCGGCACCGGCCACCATGGATCTCGGGGCCGAGTCGCCGGCGGTGGTCAGCCTGCTGGTCAACCGCTGGTCGCTGACCGAGGACGCGGCCGAGTCGACGCTGCTGGACCTGGCCGCGCGCCGCTTCATCGAGCTGCGCCAGCCCGGCAACGACCCGATGCAGACGACGGTCCATCTCAGTTCCTCGCCGCCGGCTTCGAACGATCTCTTCCCGTACGAGCGTCAGGTGCTGGACCGGATCCGAGGCCTCGCGGTCGGCGGGGTCGTGCCGATCGCCGCGCTGACGTTCCGGAACGCGAGCGAGTCGTCGAGCTGGAACAACCGGCTGCGGAAATCGGTGATCGCGCACGCCCGCGAGCTCGGGCTGTCCCAGCGGCGGATCAGCAGGACGATGTCGGCCGTGCTGTCGGTGCTCGCGGCCGGGGTCGGCCTGGCCGTCGGCTACGCGGCCTGGCACTTCGGGATCGGCAAGGCCGAGGACGACCGGCCGCCGTGGTTCGCGTTCGCGTTCTTCACCTTCGCCGCCCTGAGCGCGCTCGGCGCGCGGTCGCTCGGCGAGCGTGACACCGAGGCCGGCCGGGCCACGGCCGCCCGCTGGCTGGGCGTGCGCGACTGGCTGCGCGGCCACGACCAGTTCGCCGAGCTGCCGCCGGCCGCGGTCGCGATCTGGGACCGGTACCTCGCCTACGGCGCCGCGGTCGGCGCGACCCGGCTGGCCAGCGCGGTGCTCGACCTCGAGATGGGCAACAAGCGCCTGGTCTGGTCGTCCTTCGGGGGCGTCTGGCATCGCGTCCGGGTCCGCTACCCGCGCTTCTGGCCCCGGTACGGCCGGACACTGCCGCATCTGCTGGTGCGCGGAATCGCGTACGCGGGAATCGGGTCTTTGATCTTGAAGTTCCTGAACGATCTCTGGTACTGCCGGTGGATCGGGATCGCGTTGCTGCTGCTCGGCGTGTACATGCTGGTCCGCACGATCCTCGACGTGGCGATCGCGCGGGAGATCACCGGCGAGGTGCTCTGGCGGGAGACCTGGAAGACCAAGCGGCAGAACGAGGACAACCCGGCCGTGCCGTGGCTCGACCACCTCGCGATCGACGACGGGCGGGCCGACCGCACCACCGCCTGGGGACTGCCGACCGAGTGGGCGTCGCAGTGCCACGACGGTGACACCGTGACGATTACCGTGCGTCCCTGGTCCCGGCGGATCGTCAAGGTCGTCACCGTGGGTCAGGGCCGGTCGCGGGAGATGACGGAGACGGTGACCGAGGAGGAGACCGGGGAGCTCTCGCTCGCGATGATGCCGGCCGCCGCCACGCCGCCGCTCTTCTCCGACGAGGACATCGCCGCGGTCGTCGGGCGGCCGGTCGCCTCGTCGCCGCTGCCGCTCGGCCTGCAGTTCACGGCGGCCGGCACGGGCAAGCCGGTGCTGCTGCTCCAGTCGCTGTCGGGGCTGCCGGGACGCGTCGCGTGGCGGGCCAACCAGCGCGGGCAGCAACTTCCCGGCGGCGCCTACGTGAACGGCGACCGGGCCGCGTTCCGGCTCGGCGAGACGACCTACGTGGTGACGCTGATGGGGGAGGGGCGCGGCGGGCGAGCCCACCTGCCCTGGCTTGTCGCCCAGGCGGGTCAGCGCGCCGGAAGTTGACGATCCATTTACCCCAGGGAATGTAGGTTGTCCGGTTGAGCGGCTTCGTCGATCATCGAAGGAGCGGAACCGTGACGTTTTCCACCCTCGAACGCTGGGTCATGCTGGTGGCCGCCGCCTGGCTGGTCACCGGCCTGCAGCTGGACGCGTACGCGCACGCGACCACGCCCGAGCTGGAGACCTTCTGGACGCCGTGGCACGCCGTGCTGTACTCGGGCATCGCCGCGTCCGGGCTCACCCTGGTGTGGCTGCTGCGCTCGCGGCTGCCGCGCGTTCCGACGTACGAAAGCGTCCTGGCTCTGCCGAACGCCCTGCGCGTCCCGCTGCTCGGCATGGCGTTCCTGCTGGTCGGCGGCGGTGTCGACACGCTGTGGCACAACATCTTCGGCATCGAGCAGGGCCTCGAGATCTTCGTGAGCCCGAGCCACGAGTTCATCATCCTGGGCATGGTGCTGGTCGCCGTGGGCCCGGCGCTGATGACCACCGCACCTCGCCTCGGCGTCGCCGACGGCACGCTGGTCACCGTCTCGGCGCTGCTGACGGTGCTGCCGCTGCACATCTACTCGCTGCACGCGAACGTGCTGGGCACCATCTACCTGGGCGAGGGCGAGAACCCGGTGGAGATCTTCTCCACCGATGCCCAGATCATGCACGCGTACGTCTTCACCACGATCCTGCTGCTGTTGCCGATCATCCTGATCGGGCGGCGGTGGCCGGTGCCGATCGGCGTGCCCACGGTGCTGGTGGCCGTGCCCGCCCTGGCGATGCACCTGATGTTCCTCTCCGAGGACCCGTGGTGGATGTCGCTCACGGTCGCCGCGGCGGCCGCAGGCGCCGAGCTGGTGATCCGGGTGGTGGCGCCGCTGGTCGACGTGCCGGCGTCGGTGTCGTGGCTGCTGCTGGGGCTCACGGCGCCGCCGCTGATCTGGGGCACCCTCTTCCTGGTCGGCGACATCGAGATCGGGGTGGGCTGGAACGTCCACATCGTCACGGGCCTGCTGACGTACGTGTCGCTGACGGGCGCGGCGACGGTTCTGGTGGCCCGCAACGTGCGGCCGCCGGCGGCGCCTTCGGTTGTCGCGGCTCCGGCGGCTGCTGCGGCTCCTGCATCCGTTGCGGCTCCGGCGGATGCTCCGGCACCAGCCGATGCTGCGGCTCCCGGGACCACCGCTTCGTGACGGTGCCGCGCCGGGTCGCCTTTCTCGTGGTGGTTGCCGCGGTCATGGTCGCGGGGTGGGTCTCGCCGGCGCTCGCTCACGCCGGGGGACTGGTCGCCACCGACGCCCGCAGCCGGGTGGTGTCCGTGACGCCGGCCGTTCCCGGCCTGTCGATCGCCACCATCGAGGACGGCGCCAAGCTCCGCCTGGTGAACGGCACATCCTTGCCGGTGACCGTCTCGCCCGGCGGCGGGCCGGCCGCACCCGGCACCGTTTCCGCTGGTGGGACGGCGATGTGGGCCGACACCCGCACCTCGCCGGTGGGCCGGAAGGTCGCGGCGGGGCAGTCGCGGCCCTGGTCGCTCACCCTGGACGCGGGCGGCGCTCAGGTAACCGTGACCGGTGTCCTCGTGGGAGCGGAGCCGCCCGCCTTCATCCTGTGGTGGGCGGCCACCCTGGGCCTGGCGGTGGCGGTGCCGATCCTGTGCCGCCGCTCCCGCCGGGGCGACCTGGTGCTGGCCGGGGCCGGCCTGGTCGCGATGGGCGCCTCGATCGCCCACGTGGTCGGCTCCACCATGGAGGTGGTCTCCGCTCCGGCGCTGGGCACCTTCGTCAACGCGGCCGGTATCAACCTGCTGGCCTGGCCGCTGATCCTGGGCGGCGTCATCGCGGCGAGCCGGGGACGGCCGGCCGGTCTGCTCGCGGTCTGCGCCGGGGCGGCCCTGACCGCGGTCTTCGTGCTCCCCGACGTGACGTCGTTCCACCGTGCGGTGCTCCCGTTCGCCGGGCCCGACGTGATGGAGCGGGTGCTGGTGGCCCTCGCCCTGGGCGGCGGAGCGGGCGTCGCGATCGCGGGCGCCGGGGTGTTGCGCGGTCTGGCCGCCCAGCAGACCCCAGCCGGAGACCTCGCATGACCCCCGGTCCCCGCCGTTCGGCCGTTGTAGTCATGGCCGTCCTGCTCGCCGGTGGGTGCGGCCACGCGCGGGCGGCGCAGGTGTCCGACTGCTCGTCGGCCGGGCCGGGAACGGTGGTCGTCACGTCGGCGCTGGAGACGGGGCAGGCCGTGCCGGCGCCGCACCGGGTGAACATGGCGGCCGGCTCGACGGTGCAGGTGCGGGTGAGCTCGGACAAGGTCGTCCAGATCCACATCCACGGGTACGACCTCGAGTACGACGCCGCGCCCGGCACGCCGGGATGCGTCTCGTTCGTGGCCGGTCGCGCCGGGCTCTTCGACGTCGAGGCCCACCCGGACACGCTTCTGCTGCAGCTCGAGGTGCGGTGACACCGCTCGCCCACGGTATCGGCCAGTCCACCGACCTGCCGCTCCCGTTCGACCTGGTGCTGCAGGCGGGCGCGGCCACGGTGGTCATCTCGTTCCTGGGCTCCGCCTTCCTGTGGCGCCGCCCCCGGCTGACCGGCGGCGTCGAGCGCCATCCGCGGAGCACCTGGTGGCGAGTCCCGCTCCGGCTCTTCGTGCTGGCCGCGTGCCTCTACCTCACGGCCGACGCGCTGGTGGGGCCGCGCACCGACGAGAACCCGGCGGCGTACGCCCTCTATGTCTGGCTCTGGGTGGGCCTGATTCCGCTGAGCGTCCTGTTCGGTCCGGTCTGGCGGGCGGTCAACCCGCTGCGCACGCTGCTCTCGCTGGCCGGGCGCGACAAGCGGCCCGTCCGGATCGGGGCGCCGGGCGACGGCAATCCGTGGCCGGCCGCGGCCGCGATGCTCGCCTTCGCCTGGCTGGAGCTGATCGCGCCGGACCGGGCGGACCCGCTCGTCATCGGGCTCTGCGTGGCCGGATACGCGCTGGTCCAGCTGGGATTCGCCGTTCGCCACGGCGGGAGCTGGTTCGCACGCGGGGACCTGTTCGAGGTCTACTCCGATCTCGCCGGGCGGCTCAGCCCGCTGCGATGGCGGCCGCCGCTCTCGGGGCTCGCCGCCGACTGGCCGGCCGGCGCGGGACGGGCGGCGTTCCTCGCGGTCTGGTGGGCTCCACGATCTTCGACAGCGCCGAGGGCTCGCCGGCCTGGGCCGGGTTCGTGCAGCGGACGGGCGTCCCGATCCTGTGGGCCACGGCGGGGCTGCTGCTGATCTGCGGGCTGGTGTTCGTCGCCGTCCGCAGGCTGCCGGGCAAGCTCGACGTGACCAACTCGCTGATCCCGATCGCGGTCGGTTACACCCTCGCCCATTACCTGACGTTGCTGCTCGTGGAGGGTCCGCGCGGGGTGCTGCTGCTCGTCCAGCAGTGGGGACTGGCCGAGGGTGCGAGCTGGACGGTGGTCCCCGACCCGCGGGTCGTCTCGATCATCCAGGTGCTGCTGATCCTGACCGGACACGCGCTCGGCGTCCTGGCCGCCCACGACATGGCCCTCGCCGCCGAGCCGGGCCGCCCGCCGCTGGCCGTGCTGGCCGACGAGCTCCCGGTGGTGCTCTTCATGATCGCCTGCACGTGGGCCGGACTCTTCCTGCTGTTCGTCCGCTGAGGCTCCGGTCTGATATAGAGGCGGTCACCGTCCGTGATGGAATCGGGTTCAATTATGACCGATTCCCGACCCGGCGGGACGCGCAGGCACATCAATGTCCGAAGATCGCTAAGCTACCGTCCGTCCGATACAATCGCTGCTGAGGAGAGCTTGGTGGAAGGCACGCCGACCGATCCGGCTGACGTACCGAACCAGCGCACGGCCTCCGAGAAGGCCGCCGCCGAGCGTGCCGCATCGTTACGCGCCGTGTTCGCGTCCTCGCCCCGCCCTGGTCACGCCCCGGACGTGCCAACCCGCAAACCGGGCGAAACGACGTCGGCTCGCCCGGTCGGCGCGCGCCCCGGCAACCCGCCGGCTGGCGCCCGGTCGGTCGGCGGAGCCCCGGCCCCGGCCCCGGCCCCGGCCCCGGCGCGGAGCAAGCGGCGGCGTCGACTGTGGC
The DNA here is from genome assembly GCF_000379645.1 of Paractinoplanes globisporus DSM 43857. GTDB lineage: Bacteria > Actinomycetota > Actinomycetes > Mycobacteriales > Micromonosporaceae > Actinoplanes > Actinoplanes globisporus. The sequence goes on along the minus strand of NZ_KB903295.1, from coordinate 502,344 downwards.
TGATCCCCGCGTTCGTCGTCCTGCTGGCGATCGCCGGCGGCGCGGCCTTCGTGGCGACCCGCGGGAACCCGCTCGACCGGCATGACCGCACCGCGACGATCCACCAGGACCAGGACGCGACCTCCGCCCCGCCCCCGGCCACGATCGGCGAGATCGTCCCCTCGGCCGAGCCCGGGACCACCCCCTCCGACCTCGCCGCCACCTCGATCGCGCCGACAACCCCGTCCGAAGGGCCGTCGGCGTCTCTGTCCCCCTCCGTGCCGCCGGCCATCGGCAAGCCCAACTCGGCCAACGCCAACCTGGCCCTGCGCCACAAGGTCCAGAGCTCCTCGGACGAGGGCCCCGGCTACTCCGCCAAGGCCGCCGTCGACGGCGACGCGACCACCCGCTGGAGCAGTGGCTTCGCCGATCCGCAGTGGTACTGGGTGGACCTCGCCGGGGTCTGGATCGTCACCGACGTGCGCCTGAACTGGGAGCACGCGTACGCGATCAAATATCGGGTGGACCTGTCCGTCGACAACAAGCACTGGACGACCGTCTACCGGACGACGACCGGCACCGACGGCCCGCGCGACATCCCGCTCGACCCGACTCCGGCCCGCTACGTCCGCATGTACGGCACGCAGCGCAACAGCCAGTACGGTTACTCGCTGCTGGAGTTCGAGGTGCGCTAACCGCCCGTGAACTTCCGGGCCTGCTCACGGTGATGCTCGGCGGCGGCCCGCAGGTCACGCGACGTGAAACCGGTGCCCGGCGCGAGCCGCCACATCTGGTCGGCCGCCGTCTCGTGCCAGCGCGCCGCGTGGTCGCGGCAGGGGAGGCAGGTCACGCTCTCCGGGCGCGCCGAGGTCATCGCGTACGCCACGACGAGTCCACAGCCGGTGGTGACCGTCGCCGGGGCATCGCCGACCAGGCCGAACGTCGCGGCCAGCATGCGGCGCGCGGCGGCCTGGCGGTTCAGGTCGCGCTCCACGTGGATGTGCGGGTTCATGACGGGGCACGCAGCCCGTCGAGAATGACGCCGACGATCCTTTCCCGGGCGGCCGCGTCCTGTCCCGCGTACTCGATCGCCTTGGAAGTGCCCGCAAGCAGACCGATCAGATCGGCCACCTCGAGGTCGCGGCGCACCGCGCCGGACTGCTGAGCGCTGCGCAGCAGCGTGCCCAGAGCGCGCCGGACCTCCTGCTGAGCCTCCCCGGCCGCCTCGTGCAGATCGACGCCGGCCGAGGTGAGCATGGCGGCGAGCGCGTTCTTGACCTCGCCCTGGGCGGCCGCCTCGCGCAGGAAACCGGCGATCGCCGCGCCCGGATCGGGGCTCGCGGCGGCCCGGGTCGCGTCGTCGGCGAGACGGTGCAGCCGCGCCACGAAGACGCCCTGAATGAGCTCCTCCTTGGTCGGGAAGTGGCGGAAGAGCGTGCCGATCCCGACGCCGGCGGCCCGGGCGATCTCCTCGGTGGACACCGTCGTGCCCCGCTCGACCAGCACCTTCTCGGCGACATCGAGGATGCGGGCGCGGTTGCGGCGGGCGTCGGCGCGCAGGGTCATGTGAGTCCCGGGGTAGTAAACGGAGTGCGTACTCCGTATATTCGGAAGCGGAGTGATGACTTCTATTTAACCAGGGGAGAGGCCATGAGCACACCCACGGACGTATTCGAGCAGCTCAGCGCGGGGATCGGCAGCGGCGACCTTTCCAAGCTTCATCTGCTGTACGCCCCGGACGCGGAGGTGACGATCCCGTTCATGCGACCGTCGGCGGTCAGCATCCACGGGCGCGAGGAGGTGCGGGAGCATTTCGCCCGGTTCGACGGGCAGATCAGCCTTCAGCCGCGGAACGTTCGCGTCTACGAGACCAGCGACCCCGAGGTGATCATCGCCGAGTTCGACTACCTCGTGGGCGACGCGCTGCTGGCCAACATCCAGCTGCTGCGCGTGCGCGACGGCCTGATCGTCGAGTCGCACGACTACCACGACCACGCGGCGATCGCGGACGTGATGAGCTGAGATTGTCGAAAACGCGGGCGGCCCGTTCGTGTAGAGGTGAGAACACTCGAGAGGAGCCGAACCGATGAGGCAGTACCTGCTCAGCGTCTACCAGCCCGACGGCGACCCGCCCCCGCCCGAGATCCTCGATCCGATCATGGCGGAGCTGGGGAAGCTCAACGAGGAGATGCGGGCGGCCGGCGCGTGGGTCTTCGCCTGCGGGCTGCACCCGGCGAGCACGGCCACGGTCCTGCGCGACCAGGTCATGACGGACGGGCCGTTCACCGAGGGCAAGGAGCATCTCGGCGGCTTCACCGTGATCAACGCGCCTGACCTCGACGCCGCGCTCGACTGGGGCCGCCGGATGTCGGCGATCCTGCGGCCGCCGCTCTCGATCGAGGTCCGGCCGGTCGTGTGACCGAGATCGCCGGTCGCGTGAGCGAGATCGAGCGGATCTTCCGCGCGGAGTACGGCCGTGCCGTCGCGGTCCTGACCCGGCACTTCGGCGACCTCGACGTCGCCGAGGAGGCGGTGCAGGACGCGTTCGTCACGGCCGTGCGGCGCTGGCCGGAGCTGGGCATCCCGCCCAGCCCGGCCGGCTGGATCATCACGACGGCCCGGAACCGCGCGATCGACCGGCTGCGGCGGGAATCGGCCCGGCCGTCCTTGGAGGCGGCGGCGTCGGGCCCGGACGAGACGAGCGCGGCCGAGTGGGAGGACGACATGCTGCGGCTGATCTTCACCTGCTGTCATCCGGCGCTCGCGCCCGCCGCTCGGGTCGCGCTCACCCTGCGGCTGCTCGGCGGCCTGTCCACGGGCGAGATCGCGCGGGCCTTCCTGGTGCCGGAGGCGACGATGGCGCAGCGCATCTCGCGGGCCAAAGGCAAGATCCGCGACGCCGGCATCCCCTATCGCGTGCCGCGGGACGCGGACCTTCCGGCCCGCCTGAGCGGCGTCCTGGCCGTCCTCTACCTGATTTTCAACGAGGGGTACGCCGCGAGCGCCGGCGACACCCTCACGAGACCCGATCTCACGGCCGAGGCGATCCGGCTGGCCCGCACGCTGGTCGCGTTGATGCCCGACGAGCCGGAGGCCCGCGGCCTGCTCGCGCTGATGCTGCTGATCGAGGCCCGCCGCCCGGCCCGCACCGACGCCGCGGGCGACCTCGTGCTGCTGGCCGACCAGGACTGTGGTCGGTGGAACGGCCCGCTGATCGACGAGGGCCGGACGTTGCTGCGGGCGTGCCTGCGTCGCAACCGGCCGGGCCCGTACCAGATCCAGGCCGCGATCAATGCGGTGCATGCGGACGCGTCCGCGACTAACGGCACCGATTGGCCCCAGATCCTTCTGCTGTACGACCAATTGGCCGCCCTGACCCCGACGCCGGTCGTCGCCTTGCACCGCGCGGTCGCGCTCGCCGAGGTGGAGGGCCCGGCCGCCGCCCTCGAGATCGTCGACGGGCTGCCCGGCCTGGACGGCTACCACGTCCGCGATGTCGTCCGCGCCGACCTGCTGCGACGCCTGGGCCGTGCCGGGGAGGCGGCCGCGGCTTATGAGGAGGCCGCCGACCAGGCCGGCAACGAGGCGGAACGCCGCTTCCTGCGTGGCCGCGCGAATGCTCTGCGACCGCCCGGCCCGGGATCGTGAATTGCTAGCGCGTGCGGCGAGGGGGCGCGGCGTGGGGCGGTCGCCCGGGGACGCGGCCGCGCACGGGGGTGACGCGGCCGCGTGACTGGGCGACGCGGCCGTGGGCGAGCGATGGCGGTCACCAGCCCACGACCACGCCGGTCGATGCGCCTTCGCACAACGAAGGCACCAGGCATATCACACCCCGAAAGAACCGTCTGCGCAACAGTTCTGTCTTGTTCGCGTCCCGGACGCCATTTCCGGCAAAGGCTAGTCTTTTCGGCGTGGACCTTGCTCCGGTGACCCGCCTCGTGGCCGGGCGCGGCGCCATCGCCCAGCTCTGCGTGATCCGGGACGGCGAGGTGGCGTACGACGGGGCCTGGGGTGTCGATCCGGACACGCCGCTCGTGCTCTTCTCGGCCGGCAAGCCGCTGACCTCGATGCTCGTGCACCGGCTCGCCGGTCAGGGATTGTTCGCGCTCGATGACCCGATCAGCCGGCACTGGCCGGAGTTCGGCGCGCGGCAAGGACGCGATCACCATCCGGCACGTTCTCCGGCATCGCTCCGGTCTCCCGTACGGGAAAACGCTCGGTCTTGATGCCCTGCTCGCCACCGACTGGGACCGGTCGGTCCGCGCCCTGGCGAGGGCCCGGCCGCACACGCCGCCCGGGGCGGTCCCCGCCTACCACGTGATCAGCCACGGGTTCCTGCTCGGTGAGGTGATACGGCGCGTGACCGGGCGACCGTTACCCGCAGTGTTCGAGGAGCAGATCTTCGGACCGGCCGGGATGGTCGGCACGCGGCTCGGCGGGTCGCGGGTGCCGCTGCGGGGCGGCCCGCCGGTGATGCAGGCGCTGTTCAACCGGCGTGCGGTGCGCGACGCGGTGATCCCGGCGGCGACGGTCGCCGGCACGGCCCGGGATCTCGCCCGTTTCTACCGGTCACTTCTCGACGACGGGAGCTGGCGGCTCGCGACGACCCCGACCAGCGAGGGCGAGACCGACCGCGTCACGGGCATGCGGATCCGCTGGTCGGAGGGTTTCCAGCTGGGCGGGCTGGCCGAGGAGCGCTTCCTCGGGCGGGGGAGCGACCCGATCGCTTTCGGTCACAACGGGTCGAACGCCTGCATGGGCTGGGCCGACCCGGGCCGCCGGCTCGTCGTCGCGTACCTCACGAATCGCCTGGTCGCGGGCCCGGGGCGGTCGCCGCACCAGTGCGCGGTCAGTGATGCGATTCTCGCCGCGGCAGACGCATCTCCAGCATGATCTCGTCGTGGATCTCGATCCCGAACTCGCCGGTCAGCGGGATGCGCGGCTTGAGCTTCCGCGACTCGTCCACCGCACCCCGATTTATTTGGACAAGTCGCATTCCGCGCCGCTGGTAGAACCGGAGCGCGTCGAGATTGTCGTTGGTCGTGACCAGCCAGAGCCGCGCCAGACCCGCCGCCTCGGCCCGCTCGACGGCCGCCTCCAGCAGCGCCGTTCCCACGCCCGCCCGCTCCACCACGGCGTCGATCGAGACAACTTCAAAGGCATCACCCCCGATGGTGTACGTCAGCAGCCCGGCAAGGCGTCCCCGCCGCACGGCGAGCAGGGCGGGGAGCGTGGAAGCGTCGTACTTGACGCCGTGCGCGACGACGGTGGTGCTGCCCCAGGAACGGCTGAGCAGGTCGACGATCCGCGGATGGTCGACGTCGGTGGCGGGACGGATCACAACCTGGTCCATGAGGTGACGCTATGCCCACCGGCGCCTCCGGGCCGTATCTCCGACCCTGGTCTGATGCATTCGCCGTGGCGGACGGGTACTTTTCCGGACATGGAGGCACAGCTCACGGCGATGCGCGGGGAGCTGGTCGGCTATGCGTACCGCATGCTCGGCTCCCCGTCCGAGGCCGAGGACGCCGCCCAGGAGACTCTGCTGCGCGCCTGGAAGCACGCCGGCGACTACGATCCGGCCCGGGCCTCCGTGCGCACGTGGGTCTACCGCATCGCCACCAACGTCTGCCTCGACATGCTCCGCCATGCCCAGCGCCGCGCCCGCGCGGTCGACTTCGCCTCGACCGCGAGCCCCGGCGGCGACCTCGGCGCCCCGCTGCCCGAGACGACCTGGGTGCTGCCCATCCTCGACCGCTCGCTGGCCGACCCGGCCGACGTCGCCGTCCGCCGCGAGACGATCCGGCTGGCGTTCGTGGCCGCCCTGCAGCTCCTGCCCCCGCGCCAGCGAGCCGTGCTGATCCTGCGCGACGTGCTGTGCTGGCCGGCCGACGAGGTCGCCACCCTGCTCGAGACCACGGTCCCGTCGGTGACCAGCGCCCTCCAGCGAGCCCGTGCCACCCTGCGCAAGTCCGACCTGCCGCCGTCGAGCCCGCTGTCCGACGCCGCGAAACGTTCCCTGCTCGAGCGGTACGCCGACGCCTTCCACCGCGACGACGTGGCGGCGCTGGTCGCCCTCCTGCAGGAAGACGTCATCAACTCCATGCCGCCCTTCACCTGGTGGATCCGGGGCCGGTCGACGGTCGCCGCGGTCATGGCCGCGTCCGACGGTTCCTGCCACGGCGCCCGGCTGGTCTTCGAGCAGGCCAACGGCGGGCTGGCCCTCTGGCAGGAGCGCCCGACGGGGCCGCACGGGGAATTCGAGCCGTTCGCCCTGCTGGTCTTCGAGTTCGGCCCGGAACTGATCAGCAGCGTGACGACGTTCCTGGGCTACCGCGCGCCGGCCTGACGCTCGTCACGGCTGACGGTCGTCACCCGGGAGCGCGGCCGTATGTCATCGGGGACCCGTGACATCCGGCCCGGATGATCCACCGGCGGCGGCCCGACCATCGGAGTATGTCCATGCGCCGGGTGGCTCCCGCGATCGCCCTGTTCTTCCTGTCACCGCTGGTGGCCGAGTTCCTGCTGGGTGACTTCACGCTGGCCCAGCTTCCGTTCCTCGTCGCGCTGGCCCCCGCGTACGGCGGCGCGGCTCTTCTCATCCGCGAACTGACCCGGCGCAGCGGCCGCGGCTGGCCCACGATGATCCTGCTGGCCGTCGCCTACGGGGTGATCGAGGAGGGCCTGGAGACCCAGTCCCTGTTCAACCCCGACTACCTGAACGTCCACCTCCTCGACCACGGCTTCGTGCCGGCCCTGGGCATCGCGATCCCGTGGACCCTGTTCGTGCTCTCCCTGCACACCGTGTGGAGCATCAGCGTCCCGATCGCCCTGGTCGAGGAGTGGACGACCCGCCGCACGGTGCCGTGGCTCCGCCGGCCCGGCCTGATCGTCACCGGGGTGCTGGCCCTGATCGGGGCGGTCTTCACCTTCGCCATCTCCTACGCCGACGGCCACTTCCTGGCGAGTCCCACGCAGTTGACCGTGACCGCCGTGATCGCTGCGGCTCTGATCGTCATTGCGTTCCGCCTTCCGCGCCGAGAGCCCTCCTTGGGAGCCGGGGCGGCGCCGCGGCCGTGGGTCGTCCTGGTCGCCGTCCTTGCCGCCGGCGGTGTCTTCCTGGTCGCGGATTGGTTGCCCGCCGTGCCCGGTTCGGTGCTCCTCGCGGTCCTGCTCGTCGCCGTGACCACGCTGATCCTGTGGTGGTCCCGGAAGCCACGGTGGGACGGCCGCCACCGCTTCGCCGCGGCCGCGGGGGCGCTGCTGACCTACGCCTGGCACAGCTTCCTGATGCACCCCGTCATCAAGGCCCCCACCGCCCTGATCGTGGTCAGTCACGTGGTCTTCGCCCTGGCGGCGGTACTGCTGCTCGCCTTCGAGGCCCGTCGCGTCTGGGCTCGACACGGTGCGCCGCAGGCCGCCGATCCGCTGCCACTCGTGGACCCGTACGACGATCCGGTCCGGTAGGGGAACCCGCCACGGTCCGAACAGGACGCCCGGGCCGAACTCCGGTCCGGGCGCGCGGCAATCACCCTGGCGGGGTGAGGCCCGTCGCCGGGGTCGGGACGACGATCACGTCATCCGGTTGACCCGGCGGTGGTGGAGGTGGCGACGTGGGTTGTCTGTTCGCGTTGTTCGCGGGTGTTTTCCCGCGGCTGGCGCTCTTCATCATCTGGATCGCGCGCCCGGTGCTGGTCAACACCGCCTTCGACTCGTGGATCGTCCCGCTGCTCGGCATCATCTTCCTGCCGTTCGCGACCCTGATCTACGTCGTGCTCTACACCCCGGGCGTCGGCCTCACCGGCTGGGAGTGGTTCTGGGTCGTGATCGCCGGCCTGCTCGACATCGCGCACTGGGCGGCCAGCGCGACCCAGCGCCGCCAGATCCCCGGATACCGCGGCGCCTGACCGGCTCACGTCACCGCGGCGGTCGTCGACGAGCGGCGCACCCCGCTCACGCGAAAGTGGGTGACGGCTGCGTCTCGACCACGATGTGAGGTGCCAGCGCCTTCAGAAATTCCGGGGCGTCGAACACCTTGCCGGCGGAAGCGACGCCGTTGGTCCGGGTCCGGCCGGTGAGGATGCGGTCGACGGCCTCCACCGCCAGCGGCGCGCTCACGGCGTAGATGTCGGTGCCGCGAGCCGTGATCCGTCGCTCCTGCGAACCCCGCCGGACGACCACATCGACGACGAACGCCTCGGCGGACCGTCCGGCGGCGTCGACCGGCGTCGGCGGCGGCGTGTCGGGCGAGAACAGATCGCGCGCGGCCGAGGCGGTCATGTAGTCGCGAACCGTGAGTATCGGGAGATGGCTGGGCACCGTCACCACGTCGGCCATCGAGAATTCCGCGATGACCTCACGCCGGCCGAGCGGCTCGGGAAAATGCCACATCTCGGTCACCGGCTCGTCGTCGTGATATTCCAGCCTTCCGCCCGCGAAGCGGACCCGCCGCCCGGCGCGACGTTCGTACGAGACCCGCCCGGCGGCGCGCGTCCCGGTTGTCGGGTGCCAGCTTTCCAGTCCGTACGCGACGTCGGCCCGATCGGCATCCGTCCAGTCACCGAGCGCGGCGGTGACCAGCAGGTCCCCGAGTCCGCCGTAGAACGCCATCGCCGGCACCACGATCGCACCCGCCGCCCGGGCCCGCTCGCCGAACCGCCGGAACGTGTCGGCGTTGGCCTCGATCTCGGCCGCGACGTCGACGTAGGGGACCCCGGCCCGCAGCGCCGCCTCGATCACCGGCCCGGCCGTCGTGGCGAACGGCCCCGCGCAATTGATCACAGCCGCCGAGCCGGCCAGGGCGCGGTCCAGAGATGCCGGGTCGTCAACGGAGGCCGGCCGCACCTCAAGCGCCCGGGCCGCTGCCGCCCGGGCCGCTGCCGCCCGGGCCGCTGCCGGCGGGGCCGCTGCCGGCGGGGCCGTTGCCGACGACGCCGATGGCGCTGCCGGCGGGGCCGCTGCCTGCGGGGCCGCTGCCGGCGCGGCCGCAGTTGTCGCGACCGATGCTGCCAGGTCGCGCAGTTTGCCGGGGTTGCGGCCGGACAGGATAGGGACGTATCCGCGTGTCAGCAGCTCGGCCACCACGAAGCGGCCGGTGTGGCCGTATGCGCCGTACACAGTCACCTGGGAAAGACTCACCCGATCATCGTGCCCCGCAAGGACGGCAACGGGGAGTGTCGGGAACGACGAGGTGCGTACAGTTTCGGACATGAGCACAGTCGCGGTGGCCGTGGCCGACGGGATCCTGCAGTTCGAGCTGGCGCTGGCCTACGAATTGTTCAGCTCGGCGCCGCCGGAGGCGGTCGACGACTGGTACGAGCTCGCGATCTGCGGGGCGGGGCCGGTGCGCGCCGACGGCCGCTTCCTGCTCGAACCCGACGGCGGGCTTGACCGGCTGGCGCGGGCCGACACCGTGATCGTCCCCGGCTGGGCCGAGATCGGCACCGATCCGCCGGCCGACCTGGTCGACGCGGTCCGCGCGGCGCACGAGGCCGGCGCGCGGGTGGCCTCGCTGTGCACGGGAGCGTTCGTGCTCGCGGCCGCCGGTCTGCTCGACGGGCGGCGGGCCACCACCCACTGGCTCTATGCCGATCTGCTCGCCCGCCGCTATCCGCTGGTCGAGGTCGATCCGGATGTGCTCTACGTCGACAACGGCAGCGTGCTCACCTCCGCCGGCAAGGCCGCCGCCATGGACCTGTGCCTGCACCTGGTGCGGCGCGACCACGGCTCCGCCGTCGCCAACGCGGTCGCCCGCAGGCTGGTCGTCGCGCCGCATCGCGCGGGCGGACAGGCCCAGTTCGTCGCCACGCCGGTCCCCGAGGTGCGCGACCGCCCGTTCAGCGACCTGCTCGCCTGGGCGGCCGCGAGGCTCGACCAGCCACTGACCGTGGAAGACCTGGCCCGCCGGGCGAACATGAGCTCCCGCCACCTGGGCCGCCACTTCCGCTCGGCCACCGGCACCACCGCCCTGCAATGGTTGCTCACCCAGCGGATCCGGCGAGCCCAGGAACTTCTCGAAACCACCGACGACAGCATCGACGCCGTGGCCCGAGCCACCGGCCTGGGCACCGCCACCACCCTGCGCCGCCACTTCCACCGAACCGTCGGCGTCTCCCCAGCCGCCTACCGAGACACCTTCCGAGCGCGCACCTAGCGACCGCGCGGGTGCGGCGCGTGTCCAGCGCGAGCGGCGCGGTGCGTCTCCCCGCCCGCGACACCTTCCGGCCGCGCTCCGAGCGACCGCGCGCTGGTGTGGCGCGTGTCTAGCGTGAGCGGCGCGGTGTGTCCTCCCCGGCCGTCGCCCGCGACATCTTCCGGGCGCGCTCCGAGCGACCGCGCGCTGGTGTGGCGCGTGTCTAGCGCGAGTGGCGCGTGTGTCTCCCCGGCCGCTTTCGCGACACCTTTCGGGCGCGCCCCTAACGACCACGCACGTGTGTGGCGCGTCGCGGCGGGGCGGCGCGTGTGCTGCGGGGCGGCGCGTGTGCGGCGGCGCGCGCGTGTGGCGGCGGGAGCGGGTTTGGGGGGAGCGCGGGGATGCAGCACAGCCCGGAAGCCGGGGACGGCCGTGAGGGAACGGCTGGCGTGCCGCTCGACCGTGGACCGTCGGGTCGGGCCGGATTGCCGGACCGGGCGGCTGTTCGATCCCCGTACCACCTGATGGTTTGAGGGTTGGAAGGTTGAAACGGTGGGGAGGGTGGTCGGAGCGTGACGGTGAGGTCATAACATCTGGAATGGATATCGTCCCCGGATACGGGAGTGGGAATGGAGACGTTGGAGTTTCAGGCCGAGGCTCGGCAGTTGCTGCAGCTGATGGTCCATTCGATCTATTCGAACAAGGACATCTTCCTGCGGGAGCTGATCTCGAACGCCTCTGACGCGTTGGACAAGTTGCGGCTTGCGACGCTTCAGGACGGGCTTGAGGCGGACACGTCGGACCTGCACATCGAGATCGAGGCCGACACCGAGGCGCGGACGCTGACCGTGCGCGACAACGGGATCGGGATGACGCGCGAGGAGGTCGTCGATCTCATCGGGACGATCGCCAAGTCGGGCACGGCCGACCTGCTGACCAGGCTCAAGGAGGCCACGGAGGCTCGGGACGCCGAGCTGATCGGGCAGTTCGGCGTGGGCTTCTACTCGACGTTCATGGTCGCCGACAAGGTCACCCTGGTCACCCGCAAGGCCGGCACCGAGGGGCACGGCACGCGGTGGGAGTCGGCGGGGGAGGGCACGTACACGATCGACGACGCGCCGGACGTGCCGGTCGGCACCAGCGTCACCGTGCACCTGCGGCCCAAGGACGAGGAGGACGCGCTCTTCGACTACGCGGACGCCTGGAAGATCAAAGAGATCGTCAAGCATTATTCGGATTTCATATCTTTCCCGATCCGTATGGGTTCCGGGGACGACGTCGAGACGCTCAACTCGATGAAGGCGCTCTGGGCGCGGCCGCGTTCGGAGGTCTCGGACGAGGAGTACCACCAGTTCTACCGGCACATCAGCCACGACTGGAGCGACCCGCTCGAGATCATCAACATGCGGGCGGAGGGCACCTTCGAGTACGAGGCGCTGCTGTTCCTGCCGTCGCGCGCTCCGCACGACCTGTTCCAGCGCGACGCCCGCCGTGGCCTGCAGCTGTACGTCCGGCGCGTCTTCATCATGGACGACAGCAAGGAGCTCATCCCGGACTACCTGCGCTTCGTCAAGGGCGTGGTGGACGCGGCCGACCTGTCGCTGAACATCTCCCGCGAGATCCTCCAGCAGGACCGGCACATCCAGATGATCCGCCGGCGGCTCGTGAAGAAAGTCCTGTCGACGATCAAGGACCTGCTCAACAACCACCCCGAGAAGTACGCGACGTTCTGGCGTGAGTTCGGCCGGGCCCTGAAGGAGGGGCTGCTCAACGACCCGGACAACCAGAAGGCGATCCTTGACGTGTCGACCTTCTCGTCCACGGAAGGTACGGAACCCACCACGCTGGCCGCCTATGTGGAGCGCATGAAGGAGGGTCAGGAGGAGATCTACTACCTGACCGGCGAGTCCCGGTCGCAGGTGGAGAACTCGCCGCACATGGAGGCGTTCCAGGCGCAGGGCTACGAGGTGCTGATCCTCACCGACCCGGTCGACGAGATCTGGGTCGAGGCGGTGCCCGACTACGACGGCAGGAAGCTGCAGTCGGTCGCCCGCGGCACGGTCGACCTGCCCAAGGACAAGGAGGAGCCGGAGCCCGAGGGGGACTTCGGCCCACTGCTGTCCTTCCTCAAGGAGCGGCTCGAGGCGAGCGTCAAGGAGGTCCGGCTCTCGCACCGGCTCACCACGTCGGCCGCGTGCCTGGTCAGCGACACCGACGACATCACGCCGACGCTGGAGAAGATGTATCGCGCGATGGGTCAGGAGGGGCCGCGGGTCAAGCGGATCCTCGAACTCAACCCAAGCCATCCGCTGGTGGGTGGGCTGCGCGCGGCCTACGAGCGGGATGCGGACGATCCGGCGCTGCCGGAGACCGCGGAGCTTCTGTACGGGACGGCGCTGCTGGCCGAGGGCGGGGATCTGGAGGACCCGGCCCGCTTCGCGAAACTCCTGGCCGACCGCCTGGCGCGCACGGTCTAGGGGAGGGCGGCGAGCCAAGCTCGGGGGCCGGCGTGCGTGACCCGCACGCCGGCCACTCGCACCGCGAACGCGATGCAATCCGATAAATCGGATTTGTCGGTGTAGGGCCGCGGTCTGGCGGGATCGGGCGTGACCGCGGGCGGCGGAACCTTCGCCGGAGGCAGACTTGCCGGAGGCTGACTCGCGGGCGGCAGGCTGGATGGCGGCCGTCCCGCCAGCGGCAGGGTGGTCTGCGGCTGACTCGCCGGCGGCAGGGTGGTCTGGGGCTGACTCGCGGGCGGCAGGCTGGATGGCGGCCGTCCCGCCAGCGGCAGGGTGGTCTGCGGCTGACTCGCCGACGGCAGGCTGGGCGGCGGCCGACTCGCTGGCCGCAAGCTGGTTTGCGGCTGGCTCGCGGGCGACAGACCGATCGGCGGTGGACCGGGCGGCGGCAGGCTCGCTGGGGGCAGGCTGGCCGGCCTGGGCAGATCGGCGTCGGCCAGGGCCACGGCCAGTGCCCCGTGAAAAGCGTCCCCGGCCCCGGCCGTATCGACGGCCGCGACCGGAGGCACCGCGACCGATCCCGACCGGGTCCCGCTGAACCACCGCACCGGATCCGGGCCGTGCGTTACCACCACGTGCGGGGCGCCCACCGCTGCGGCCAAGGCGGCGTCGGTGGGGGCCGTTTCCGATGGATGCCGAAAGACCGCCGAGGCGGCCACCACCTCCGCGTAGGGCAATAGCTCGTAATATATGGGCCGCCAACTACCGGCATCGACCAGCAGGCGGCGGGCGCTTCGGGCCGCGGCCAGCGCCAGCAGCGGGTGATGGCCGTCGACCAGCGTCAGGTCCGCGTCGGGCAGGCCCTCGGCCGGTACGCCTACCTGTGCTTCGCCGGCGTTCCGGCTGACGATCGTGCGCTGGCCGGTTCCCTCCAGCACGGTGATGGCCGAGACCGGTGGCGGCGCGTCCGACAGCGGCGCCGCGTCGATCAGGCGTACCCCGTACGCGTCCAGGTCGGCCCGGATCAGCGAACCCAGCGGATGCGAACCCACCGCGGTGACCAGCGTGACCTCGGCGCCCAGCGCGGCGGCCGTCACCGCGGCGTTGGCCGCGGGACCGCCGGCCGCGATCGTCACGCCTGTGGCCTGTGCCTTCTCGTCCACCCCTGGGATCCTGTCGACGCGGTAGACGAGGTCCACCGTGATCAGACCGGCACAGAGGATGTGACTCATGTGGCGAGATCGTGGAAGAACGTGCCGATGCCCCGGAACGCCTCCGCGATCCCGTTACCGATGCTCTGGGCGATGTCCGCCGCGGGACCGGGGCTCGTGCCGATGTAGAAGATGACGAGGATGAGCAGGATCCAGCCGATTGCCTTCTTCATGCCGGCCCCCTTCCGCGACCCGGACGCACTGCCTACATGATCGTGGCATGCCCGCGCACGCTCTTACCGGACCTTCACCCGCGCGGCGTCATACCGAACAGGTCACAGGCATTCTCCCAGCACACCGCCCGTAACCACGAGTCGCCCAGCTCCAGTCGCGCCAGGGCGTCCAGCTGGTGCGCGTACGCGTACGGAATGGTGGGAAAGTCACTCCCGAGCAGGACCTTCCCGCGTAGCCCGAGCTCGCGCAGCCGAGGCCGCAGGCCCGGCGGGAAGGGCGCCATCTCCTCGAAGAAGTCGGTGAACGCCATGGTGGTGTCGAGCCGCACGTTCGGGTAGCGCTCGGCGAGCGTGAAGAACTCGTTGTACTCGGGCGCCCCGGCATGCGCGACGATCAGATCGAGCGAACGGTGCCGGGCGAGAACACCTCCTATCGGAACCGGCCCGGTAAAACCATTGGCGACCGGTCCCGATCCGGCGTGGACGACGACCGGCGTCCGGCTCTCGGCGAGCAGGCCCCACACCTCGTCGAGGACCGGGTCGCGCGGATCGAAGCCGCCCACCTGCAGATGCAGCTTGAAGATCTGCGCGCCCGCGTCGAGGGCCTCCCGGGTGTAAGCCAGCACATCCGGCTCGGGGAAGAAGGTCGCGCTGCGCAGACAACCCGGCGTCCGCGCGGCGAAATCCAGCGCCCATCGGTTCAGGTCCGCCGCCATGTCGGGCCTGTGCGCGTACGTCAGAGCACTGAACCATTTGACGCCCAGTGCGTCCAATGTTCTGACCCTTGTCGGTACATCGGTCCGGTAGGCGATGGGCCACGGCCGGCCGATCAGCGGCCCGCCGGCGTCGAAATGCGACCACACCCGGCGCTCCATCCGCGGCGGCAGGAAGTGCGTATGCACATCGAACAGCCCCGGAACCCCCAAACCCGACCAAAACTGCGGCACGTCCTCGTCGATCACATTCTCATCCTAGAACTTGACAGTCGCTATGAAGTGAGAGCTACTGTCAAAACATGGCTACTTCCAAATCGCGCTGGTACGCGCTGGCCGCGCTCGCCCTGAGCACCCTGGCCATCGGGCTCGACACCACGATCCTGAGCGTCGCCCTGCCGACCCTCAGCCGGGACCTGCACGCCTCCACCGGCGACCTGCAGTGGTTCACGAACTCCTACCTGCTGGTCCTTGCCGCCGTGCTGCTCCCGGCGGGCATGCTCGGCGACCGCTTCGGCCGCAAGAAGCTGCTGCTCGGCGCCCTGTTCGTCTTCGGCGCCGCCTCGGCCGCCTGCGCCTGGTCGACCAGCACCGGCCAGCTGATCGGCGCCCGCACGGTTCTCGGCCTCGGCGCCGCCGTGCTCATGCCGCTCTCCGGCGCGGTGCTCACCGTGCTCTTCGATGACAAGGACCGCTCGAAGGCGCTCTCCGTCTGGCTCACCGCGAGCGCTCTGGGCATCCCGCTCGGCCCGCTGCTGGGCGGCTGGCTGCTCGACAATTTCTGGTGGGGCTCGGTCTTCCTGATCAACGTTCCGCTCGTCGCGATCGCGCTGGTCGCGGTCACGCTGTGGGTGCCCGAGTCGCACGGTGACCGCGCCCGCCGCTTCGACCCGCTCGGCGTGCTGCTGTCGGCGGCCGGGCTGGTCGCGGTCACGTACGGGATCATCGAGGCCGGCGACCGCGGCTGGGGTGACGGGCGCTCGCTGGCGACCATGGTCGGCGGCATCGTTCTGCTCGGTCTTTTCGTGATCTGGCAGCGCCGCAACCGCACACCGCTGGTCGACCTCGATCTGTTCCGCTCGCGAGCGTTCACGGGCGGCGCGGTGCTCGCGACCGTCGCCAGCTTCGCCATGCTCGGCCTGCTGTTCGCCCTCCCGCAGTACTTCTCGGCGGTCGAGGGGCAGGACGCGTTCGGCTCCGGCCTGCGCCTGCTCCCGATCATCGGCGGCCTGCTGCTCGGCGCTCGTACCGCCGAGAAGATCGCGGCCCGGATCGGCGGCCGCCTGGTGATCGCCGGTGGCCTGGCCCTGATGACCGCCGCGATGGTTGTCGGCAGCCTCACCGGGGCGGGCAGCGGCTACGGCTTCGTCGCCACCTGGATCACCGTGGCCGGCATCGGGCTCGGCTTCACGCTGCCGCCGTCGATGGACATCGCGCTCGGCGCGCTCACCCCCGAGCGCAGCGGCGTCGGCAACGGCCTGCTCCAGGCCATGCGGCAGGTCGGTGGCGCGATCGGCGTCGCCGTGCTGGGCACCGTGCTGAGCGGGGCGTATCGGGATCATCTGCCCGCACATGTGGACGAGACTGTCCGGCAGAGCGCGGCCTCCGGCGCTGCAGTGGCGGAAAAGGCCGGCGACCCCGGGCTCCTGCAAGCGGTGCAAGACGCCTTCACGCACGGCATGGACACTTCGCTTCTGGTCGCGGCAGCGATCGCGGCGGCCGGGGCGATCCTCGCGTTCGTGCTGCTGCCGGCCCGTGCCCCGGCCGCGCCGGTGGAGTCCGAACCCCTGGTACTGGCAGAATCGGGCCTATGACCTCGTCCCTGCCGGCCGGGTTACGGGAACGCAAGAAGGCGAAGACCCGGGCCGCCATCCGTGATCACGCGTTGCGTCTGTTCGAGGAGCAGGGGTACGCGGCGACCACCGTGGACCAGATCGCGGAGGCGGCCGAGGTCTCGCAGAGCACGTTCTTCCGGTACTTCCCGACCAAGGAAGACGTCATCCTCACCGACGACTACGACCCGCTGATCGTCGAGGCGATCAAGGCGCAGCCACCGGGAATCTCGCCGGTGCGGGCCCTGGTCAACGGCATGCGCACGGTCTTCTACAACCTCAGCCCCGAGGAGTGGGAGAGCGAGCGCCGCCGCCAGGCGATCTACCAGTTGGTCCCCGAGCTGCGGGCCCGGGTGATGAACCAGACCGTGTCCGCGATCGACATGCTCGCCGCGGCGCTGGCCGACCACGACGGCAAGCCGCACGACGACGTCACCTATCGGGTGATCGCCGGGGCCATCGTCGGCGTGATCCTGGCCGTCGCCCCGCTGGGCGGCCGCGACGGCGAGGGCTTCCAGCCGAGCGATTTCGCCGAGGTCGAGGAAGCGCTGGAGATTCTCGAGCAGCAGTTCCGGCGCGGCTGAGCGTCACCCTTCGCCTTTGCCTGCGCCTTCGCCTTCGCCGAGGAGCGCTTGCCGCGCCGCTTCCAGCACGCGGTCCGAGATCTCGGTGCCCTCGGTCGCGCGCGCGATCACCAGGGCTCCGACCAGGGTGGCGACGTCGGCGAGACTCCCCAGCTCGCGGGCATAAAGTTCCACCCCTTGCGCGTACGCCCCGACGGCCGCACCCGGGTTCTCATGGGACAGATCGCCGCCGAACCCGGCCGCCGGGCAGCCGTCGCCGCGAGCCGCACGGTGCTCGGGTGAGAGGTACCCCCGTACGAAATCGTCGCGGTTGTTTTTTGTCAGCAGCTCCCCGGCCTTGCCGAACGCCTGGTCCACGGCCTCGGCGACCAGTGCGTCCTTCGAAGCGAACTGCTTGTAAAACCCCCCATGGGTCAGTCCAACCTCGGCCATGACATCTGCCACGCTGACCCCGGCGACCCCGCGCTCGCGGAACAGCCGGGCCGCCGTCTCGACGATCCGCTTCCGGTTCTCCTGCGCCTGCGCCTGCGACACCCGTCCCATGCGCTCAACTATAGATGGCATGTGTCATCTATTACCTTGCCTCCGTTAGATGATGTCCGTAATCTAAGTCGCATGGACCTCACGAACTCCGTAGCCCTCGTCACCGGCGCCAACCGCGGCCTCGGCCGCCACCTCGCCGCCCAGCTGCTCGAGCGCGGCGCCAAGGTGTATGCCGGCGCCCGCAACCCCGACTCGGTCGACCTGCCCGGCGCGATCCCGCTGCAGCTCGACGTCACCGACCCGGCGTCGATCGAGCGCGCGGCCAAGGCCGCCCCCGACGTCACGCTGCTCATCAACAATGCCGGCTCCGGCACCGGCCAGCCCTTGATCGGCGGCGACCTCGACCTGATCCGCCTCGAGATGGAGACCCACTACTTCGGCACGCTCGCCGTGACGCGGGCCTTCGCCCCGATCATCGAGGCCAACGGCGGCGGCGCGATCCTCAACGTGCTGTCGGTGCTCTCCTGGTTCCACCCGGGCTCGATCGGCGCCTACAGCGCCGCGAAGGCCGCCGGCTGGGCATTGACCAATGCCGTACGGGACCAGCTCGCGCCCCGCGGAATCGTGGTCTCGGCCCTGCACGTGGCCTACATGGACACCGACATGGCCGCCCACATCCCCGCCGACCAGAAGACCGACCCGGCCGTCGTCGCCACCGCGGCCCTGGACGGTATCGCCGACGGCACCGACGAGATCCTCGCCGACGACGTGACCCGGGGCGTGAAGGCCGCACTGGCGGGGTGACAGCGGGCCTGCCCCGACATGCTTCAATCCGTCCATGAGGGACCCCGCCGGCTTAGCGGACGCCACGCCGACTCTGCCCGAGGACGCGCCCTTCTCGCCCGCGCGGGCGCCGGCTTTGCCCGGGCCCGGGGCCGCGCTCCCGCGGCCCCGGGCCGGCGGCCCGTGGCTGGCCCCGGCCGCCGTGCTGAAGCGGGTCGCGGAGATGCGCGGCGACGGTGCTCGGCACGCCGCCGAGGCGCTGCTCGACGCCATCGGCGCCGGCCGCGCGCCACACGAGGTCGCCGGAATCGTCGAGGCCGTCACTGCTCACCAAGCCGATGCCGCGGACGCCGGCAGCGACACGGCGGACGTCAGCATCGCGGACGTCGACCGCGTGCTGGGCGCGGCCGCTCGGCGGCCGGCCGTCGAGGTCGCCGAGCTGGCCGGGATCCTCGCGCGCCTCGGTCGCGACGACCTGCTTGCCTCCGCCTGGCGGGCAGTCGCCGCGAACGACCCGGCCGGGGTCGCCGCGTTGTTGCCGGCCGGTGAGGTCGCGGGGCTGATCGCCTATCTCGAAGATGCCGGCGCCGGCCCGGTCGAGCCGGTCGCCGACGCGGTGCTGGCCGCCGATCCGATGCGGGCCGGGCAGGTGATGGCGCTGCTCGACCGGAGCCTGGTCGCCCGTCATCTAACCGCGCGGCTCGCGGGTGGACCACCGTCGTCCGTGCTCGCGGTGATGCTCGAGCTGATCCGGGCCGACCGCCGGATGCTCGCCCGGGACGTCGCCACGGCCTGCGCGGCGACCCTGACCGCACCGATCGTCCTGCCCGGCGGCGCCTCGGGGTCCGAACGGGCGCGCATGGTCATCGACCTCGTCGTCTCGTCGCCGGAGCACGGCGCGTTGCTGGCGGTCGGGGTCGAGCCCAAGCTGCTCGCCGTGCGGCTGATGACCGAGCCGCCGGGCATCGTCACGGCCGTGCTGACCCGGGCGGTCGCGACCGGGGGCGCGGCCGCGCACGTGACGGCGATCGTGGACGCGCTCGCGGCCCGGCCCGACGAGGCGGTCCGCTGGATCGGGCGGCTCTCGCACGTCGAGCCCGAGCCGGGTGGGACCGGCGGGCGGCGTCCGGACCTGGTCGACCGCTACCTGCGGGCGTTCCTGCGGCGGCACCCGGGCGAGGTAGTGGCGCGCCTGGTGCACGAGCTGGACGAGCAGGGCGCGACCGCCGTGGCCCAGCGGCTGGTGGGCGAGGTCCGCCGGGACATGTACGACCACGCGCGGCGGTTCGCGATCGCCCGGCCGCTGCACGAGTCGCCGCGTGGCGCCGCCCTGTGGAACGACTGGTCGGCCGACCCGGTCGAGGTCGCGCGGGCGGCGGCGCTCGACGAGCTCTACCGGCGGCTTGGGGACGGGGTGCTGCCGGGCACGCTCGCCGGCGAGCCGCGCACCGAGTGGGCCGGTTCGCTCAGCCTCGAGGCGGGGGAGTGGCCGCTGTGGCTGATGACCCTGCGGGGCGGGCTCGAGGACAGCATGGTGGTCGGCTTCAGCAGCTGGTGCCTGCACGTGTCGGCCGGGATCGAGCAGCGCACGGTCCGGCGGGAGGACTTCCGGATCGCGTACGTGAACCTCGCCGAGCTCGCGTTCCGGATGGACGACTCGCGCATCCAGCTGCGACGGCAGTCCCCGGCGGGCGCACCAGTGCAGTCGTTCTCCTGGCCGGTCGACGTCCGGGTTCTCGGGCGCGAGCCGGTCGTGGCGCTCGTGGCCCTGCTCAACCAGGTCGCCGAGGCGGTACGCCGGGCGGTTTCGGCCCGCCGGGATTGAAGACCGTCGACCGGGGGTAACGCGCACGCATGATTCCCCTCGCCGCGGAGGCCATAACCGACGCCGGGACCACCCAACTCGTGATCGCCGCGGTGCTCGGCATCGCGGCCGTCATCGTGCTCATCGCCTGGGCGCACTTCCACCCCTTCCTCGCCCTGATCATCGGCTCGGGCGTGCTCGGGCTGGTCGCCGGGGCCTCGCCGGGATCCACGGTCACCTCCTTCACCACGGGGCTGGGGAGTACGACCGGCAGCGTCGGCCTGCTCATCGCGCTCGGCTCGATGATCGGCGCGCTGCTGGCCGAGTCGGGCGGCGCCGACGGCATCGTCAACCGGATCGTCGACCGGGTCTCCGGCTCGGCCCTGCCCTGGGCGATGGCCGGGGTGGCGGCGCTGGTCGGGCTGCCGCTGTTCTTCGAGGTCGGCGTCGTGCTGCTGGTGCCGATCGTGCTGCTGGTGGCCCGGCGTACGGACATCGGTTTGTTGCGCATCGGCATTCCGGCGCTGGCCGGCCTCTCGGTGCTGCACGGTCTCGTGCCGCCGCACCCGGGTCCGCTGGTCGCGATCTCCAGCCTCAACGCGGATCTCGGACTCACCCTGCTGTTCGGGCTGATCTGCGCCGTCCCGACGGTGATCGTGGCGGGCCCGATCTACGGCAACTGGATCGCCAAGCGGGTGCCGCTCGAGGTGCCGCCGCTGCTGGAGCCGGCCCGGACGGCCTCACCGGTGCCGGGCGACGAGGACTACACGACGACCGGCCGCGGCGCCGGCGCCGCCGCCGGCTCCGGCCCCGGCGAGAGCGCCGGCGGTGTCGAGCCGGCCCAGGAGACCACCGAACGGCGGCGGAATCCCGGATTCTGGCCGGCCGTGCTGACCATTCTGCTGCCGATCGTGCTGATGCTGACCCGGGCCATCGGCGAGCTCACCCTCGACAAGGGCAACCACCTCCGTAACGCGCTCGACGTGCTCGGCAACCCGCCCGTGGCGCTGCTGCTCGGCGTACTCGTTGCAATGTGGACACTCGGCCACCGGTCCGGCATGAACCTGCGCCAGAGCAACGCGGTGCTCGGCGGGGCGCTGCCGCCCATCGCCGGCATCCTGCTGATCGTCGCGGCGGGCGGCGGCTTCAAGCAGGTGCTGGTCGACGCCGGCGTCGGCAACGTGGTGGCCGACGCGGCCCAGGACGCTCACATCAACGCCCTGCTGCTCGGCTGGCTGGTGGCGGTCGGCATCCGGGTCGCGACCGGCTCGGCGACCGTCGCCACGATCACCGCCGCCGGCATCGTCGCGCCGCTGGCCACCACCCTCGACCGGCCTGGGGTGTCGCTGCTGGCGCTGGCCATCGGCTGCGGCTCACTGTTCTTCTCGCACGTCAACGACGCCGGGTTCTGGCTGGTCAAGGAGTACTTCGGAATGACTGTCGGTCAGACCATAAAAACCTGGTCCATCATGGAGACCATCATTTCCGTCGTCGGCGTGATCTGCGTCTTCCTCCTCAACCTCATCGTTTGACCGCACGCCGGCAAGCAACCAGGCCACCCGGCGGAGGTCGTCCGGGGTGGCCGGGACCTGTATGACCATCAGAAGGTCGGGGTTCTCCACCGGGTGCAGCTGGTGCATCTCGAAGTGGATGCGCCCGGCCTCCGGGTGGTCGATCGGGACCGTGGCCGGACGGAAGGAGCGCACCGGGTACTGGCTCCACCAGCGGCGGAAGTCCGGGCTCGCGGCGCGCAGGCCGGCCACGAGCGCCGCGTCGCGCGGGTCTCCCGGCCGCTGGCCGGCCCGGGCCCGGAACTGGCTGAGCACGGCTCGGGCCGCGGGTTCCCAGCGCGCCATCATGGCCCGGGCCGGGGCGTCGGTGAACATCATCCAGAGCAGGTTGCGCCGCCCGGGCGGCAGCCGGAGCGGGTCCCGCCGGCAGCGGGCGTACGCCGCGTTCCACACGACGAAATCCAGGTTGGTGTCGTAGATCGACGCGGGGTTCGGCGTCACCGCGTCGACCAGCCGCTGCAGCCGCGGCCGCGCGTCGTCGAGGGCGGCCGCCTCCCCGGGCGTCGTCAGGCCGGCCAGCCCGCGCAGGTGCCGCCGCGCGTCGTCGTCGAGCCGCAGGGCCCGGGCCAGCGCGTCGAGCACCTGCTCGGAGGCGCCGATGTTCCGTCCCTGTTCCAGCCAGGTGTACCAGGTGACGCCGACACCGGACAGCCGCGCGACCTCCTCGCGTCGCAGGCCGGGCGTGCGCCGGCGACCGGGCACCGGATCCTCGGGGAGGCCCACCTCCGCCGGCCGGAGCCGTTCCCGGTGAGTACGCAGGAACGCCGCCAACTCGGCGCGCCGCGCTGACTGGTCCATGCTGTCGCACCCCCGTCGACGTCGGCAGGCTAGCAGTCTCACCACCAGGACCGCACCGCCCGACTCCCGATACCGTCGCGTCGTGACAGCGGAACAGGGAACGGTTCTGGTGATCGGCGCGACCGGCCAGCAGGGTGGCGCGGTGGCCCGGCAGCTGCTCGGCGCGGGCCGGCAGGTTCGTGCGCTGGTGCGGGACCCGGCGTCGCCCGCGGCGAAGTCCCTCCAAGCCGACGGCGCCGAGCTGGCCGTGGCCGACCTCGACGAGCCGGTTGCCGTGCGGGCCGCGCTCGACGGGACGCACGGCGTCTTTCTGGCCCTGACCATGATGACCGGCCCGCGGATCACCCCCGACGGGGTGGCGGCGGAGCGGCGGCGGGGCCGGTCGGTGGTGGAGCTGGCCCGCGACGCCGGCGTCGAGCACCTGGTGTACAGCTCGATCCAGGGCGCCGACGCCGGCAGCGGGATCCCCTACTACGACAGCAAGGCGGCCATCGAGGAACGCATCCGCGCGCTCGGCGTCCCGGCGACGGTCCTGCGGCCGGTGTCCTTCATGGACAACTTCAACACCTACAACCATCCGTCCGTACGGGATGGTGAGCTCGTGGTCAGCCTCGGGGTCCGGCCCGATCGGCCGACGCCGCTGATCGCGGTGCGTGACATCGCGGCGTTCGCCGGCATCGCGTTCGCCCGCCCCGGCGAGTTCCTCGGGCGCACGCTCACGATCGCCGGCGACGTCCTCACCGGCGACCAGATCGCGGAGGCGTTCGGCCGCGCCGCCGGTGTCCCGGCGCGTTTCCAGCGCACGCCGATCGCCGCGATCCGTGCCGTGGACGAGCAGTTGGCGCTG
Source organism: Paractinoplanes globisporus DSM 43857 (assembly GCF_000379645.1). GTDB lineage: Bacteria > Actinomycetota > Actinomycetes > Mycobacteriales > Micromonosporaceae > Actinoplanes > Actinoplanes globisporus. The sequence goes on along the minus strand of NZ_KB903295.1, from coordinate 478,975 downwards.
ATGTTCGCGTTCTTCGACGAGCACCCGGCGCCGCCGCCCGACCTCACCGCGTTGCGGGCCTGCCACCCGGATCTGCTCGGCCTCGAGTCCTGGCTGCGGGTCACCGGGTGGCGGCCATGACCGACGGGCTCCTGCTGGGACCGGGCGACGGCACCCCGATCCAGGCGATGACGCTCAAGGCCGGCGCCGACCGGGCCGGGGCGTTCTCGGTCTTCGAGGCCGAGGTCGCGCCCGGCTTCGACGTGGGCGCGCACTGGCACGAGCGGGCCGAGGAGATGTTCTACGTCCTCGACGGCGAGCTCGACCTGCTTGCCTTCGCTCCCGCCGACCGCTCCGGCGACGACTGGCGCGGCTGGCGGTCGCACTCGGGGCAGGCCGTGTTCCGCGGGGGACCGGGCAGCTTTATGTTCGTGCCCGCCGGCTGCCCGCATGCCTTCTTCAACCCCCACGACACGGCGGCGCGCATGTTGTTCGCGGTGGCGCCTTCCGGCCACGAGGTCTACCTGCGCGAGCTGGCCGACTTGCTGTCTTCTGGCCCACCGGACCCAGCGGCAGTGGAGGCCCTGCGGCTCCGCCACGACATTCACCAGCTCACCCCGCTCCGCAATCGGGCATGACGCTCGCTCAGCGGGGAATTGCCCGGGCCAGGCGGCGGACGGCCTCGTCCATCAGCTCGGCCGGGGCCGCCGCGTAGGTCAGCCGCAGGTAGGCGCCCGGAGGCTCGGCCGCGAACCAGGGCCGGCCCGGGAAGACCACCACTCCTTCCGCGGCGGCGGAGGTGGTCACCTCGACGTCGTCCGCGCCCGCGGGCAGCGGCGCCCACAGATGCAGGCCGCCGCGTGGCACCACGGCCGGAACCAGCGACGGCAGGTGCCGCCGCAGGGCCGTCAGCAGGGCGCCGCGCCGTTCGTCCAGCGCGCGCCGCAGGGCACGCAGGTGGCGTGACCAGGCCGGGGCGGTCAGGAACTCGAGGGCTGCCTGTTGCAATGGTCCGGCCACGAAGAAGTCGTCGAGCAGGCGGGCGGCCCGCAGGCGCGCGCCGGCCGGGCCGCGGGCGCCGATCGCCGCGATGCGCAGGCCCGGCGCGGCCGACTTGGTGAGCGAGCGCAGGTAGATGACGTGGCCGTCCGGGTCGTCGGCGGCCAGCGGGGGCGGTGGGTCGCCGTCGATGGACAGGTCTCGGGCGTAGTCGTCCTCGATCAGGAAGGCGCCGGCGTCGCGTACGGCCGAAAAGACCTCGGTCCGGCGGTGGGGTGACAAGCTCGCGCCGGTCGGGTTGTGGTGCAGCGGCTGGCAGTAGAACAACCGCGCGCCGGTGCGGGCGAAGGCCGCCGCCAGCTGGGCGGGAAGCACTCCGTCGGCGTCGGCGGGCACCGGCGCCACCCGCAGACCGCAGGCCCGCGCCGCCGCGAGCGCGCCCAGATAGGTCGGCGACTCGACCAGGAGCGTGTCGCCGGGGGTCGTGAGCGCCCGCAACGTCGACGACAGCGCGGCCTGCCCGCCCGGGCAGATCACCATGTCGTCGGCGCGCAGCCCGCCGCCCGCCTCCCGGGCGAACCAGGCCCGCAGGTCGGAGCGCCCCTCGACCGGGCCGCGCTCCCAGGCCGCCGGCTGCCGGGCCGCCCGGGCCAGCGCGGCACCGAGCGCCGCGGTCGGCTGCAGATCGGGGTGCAGGTAGCCGCCCGAGAGCGGGATCGCCCCGGCCGGGGGTAACGCCAGTAACGCGGGAGGCGACGAACGTCCCCTGACCGGGCCGCGCCTCGATCACACCCTGGCTGACCAGCTGACGGACGGCCGCGGCCACGGTGACCGGCGAGGCGCGATGCCGGGCCGAGAGCGTGCGCATCGACGGCAGCTGCGCTCCCGGCGACAGGCCCGACGCCTGCGCCCGCAGATCTTGGATAACGCGCTCGACTGCGTTACCGTTCTCCATGACAGCACAGAGTAGCGCTACTCAACCCAGAACGATAACGGCCGGCCTGGTCCTCGGCGCGCTGGGCGTCCTGGCGTTCAGCATGTCGCTGCCGGCCACGCGGGTGGCCGTGCGTGAGCTCGACCCGTGGTTCGTGGCCTTCGGGCGGGCGGTGGGCGCCGCGTTGCTGGCCTGGGCCTACCTGCGGGCCACCGACGCCCCGCGCCCGACCACCGCCCAGTGGCGAAGGCTGGTCATCGTCGCGCTCGGGGTCGTGGTCGGGTTTCCGCTGTTCACGTCCCTGGCGCTGACTACGCAGACCGCCGCACACGGCGCGGTGGTGGTCACGGTGCTGCCGGCGATCACCGCCGTCCTCGCGGTGCTGCGGGCCGGCGAACGCCCGCCGCTGCTGTTCTGGCTGGCGAGCGTGGGCGGCCTGTTCACGGTCCTGACGTTCCTCGTCACCTCGGGCGCGGTGCACGGCGCTCTCACCGCCGCCGACCTCTACCTGCTGGCCGCCGTGGTGCTGTGCGGACTCGGGTACGCCGAGGGTGGCGCGCTCGCCCGCGAGCTGGGCGGCGCCCGTACCATCTGCTGGTCCTTGATGGTGGCCCTGCCCGCCACCCTGCCGGTCGCGCTGACGGCGGCGGTCGCCCACCCGCCTCGCGCGGGCGGCGAAGCCTGGGCCGGGTTCGCGTACGTCACCGTGATCTCGATGTTCCTCGGCTTCTTCGCCTGGTACGCGGGCCTGGCGCGGGGCGGCATCGCCCAGGTCGGGCAGATCCAGCTGGCGCAGCCGCTGCTCACCCTGGCCTGGTCGGCTCTGCTGCTCGGCGAGGCCGTGCCGCCGTCCTCGATCGCCGCCGCGCTGGTGGTTCTCGTCTTCGTCGTGCTGACCCAGCGCGCTAGACGGCGCTGACCCCGTTGCGGGCCTCGATCGCCTTGACCGTGTTGGCGAAGGCCTTGACCAGCCCGCCCTTGGCGACCGAGCCGAGCAGCGCGCCGACGAGCTTGCCCTTGACGTTCTTGCCGTCGCGGATCACGACCGCGTCGATCGCCGTGGTGCCGTCGGCCCGCCGGGTCATCGTGTACGTGTGACCGGACGCGCCGCCCCACAGGTTGGAGTCGACGGTCCGCATGACGATGCGGTTCGGGTCGGACCAGTCGTACTCGAGCCGCTCCCAGACCCCGCCCTTGCCCTCGGTGACGTCGGCGCGGTCCGGCCCCCGGGAGTGCACCCGCAGCTCACCGTCGGCGCTGTTCGCGAAGATCTCCTGGCGCCCGGGGCCGAAGTCGGTGACCCCGGCGACGAACTGCTCGGGGGTCAGGGCGGTGGTCTCGTGCATGCGGATGGTGGCCATCGGGGATGCTCCTTCGTGTGTGGTGATCACAGATTCCCGGAACACCCCCGTTCCGCGAGCCGGTAGGCCACCCTGGCCGTGGCCCGGGCGGACCCCCGGGGTCACGGGTCCCGCCGCTGCAGGGTCACCCCCGCGAGCCTCAGCATCAGCGCCATCGGCGCCTCGCGCGGCCTCGGTCGGGCCATCACTGAGGCGGCCCTCGCGGTCGGTGACCGGGTCATCGCGAGCGCGGCGGCGGCACGATCGTGCAGATCTCCTCGGTCGGCGGCCGGGTCGGCGGACAGGCCGGCCTCGGCTCCTACCAGGCGGCCAAGTTCGCGGTCGACGGGCTCAGCCGGGTTCTCGCCGCCGAGACCGCGCCGTTCGGCGTACGCGTGCTGGTGGTTGAACCTGGTGGTTTCGCCACCGACTGGTCCGGCTCGTCGATGACGATCCACGAGGTCCCGCCCGCGTACGACGATTTCGCGCAGGACTATCCGGTCGACCTGCCTTAGACGTCCGCGCAGGCGTCGTCGAGCTTCTGCCCGACGTCCTGGAAGCCGCCGTCCACGTACGTCTTCGGATCGGGCTGGGCGGCGCCGGCGGTCAGGTCGGCCGCGACGGCATGCAGCGCCGCCTGCAGCTTGATGTCGCTGGTCCCGGCCGCCTCGGCGTCGAGCTTGGTGGCCATCTGGGTCAGCGCGTCGTGCATGCCCTGCCGGGCGCGGGCGTTGTCGGACACCAGGCTCTGCCCGAGCTGCACCGCCCCGTCCGTGAGGATCTTGTAGGCGGCGGTGCACACGTACTTGGGGACGCCGGCCGAGGCCGACGGCGTCGGCGCCATGCTGAACGGCACCGGCATGCTGTCGCCGCTGACCGGGATCTCGATCGAGCAGGCGGCGAGCGCCGCCGTCGCCAGCAGGGCGAGTGGCAGGGCTGCGAGGCGACGTTGCGGCACGGCGTTTCTCCCTCTGCTTCGGGCGTACGCGTCGGCAGGTCCCCGGCGCCGGCCGGTCCTACCCGCCGGTAAGCATAGATACCGCGCGCCCAAGATATTGAACCGGCCCGATGGATTGTGGCCGGTTCGCCCATTCGGTCCGATTTGCCACCCGTTCGGCGACGCATCCTCCCCGGCGGGAGTCCGTTGACGTGCAATGTGCTCAACTTGCGAAGAAGCGGTAAATCGCTCGTCCGGCGGGCGCTGATCGTCGGGGTCGCCACGGTCCTGGTCGCGGCCGGCGGCGCCGCCCTCGCCGAGGTGGTCTCGCCCGACCCGGTGAGCTCGCCGTCGTTCAACGGCCCGATCTACGCGGTCGCCTACGGCGGCGGAACTGTCTACGTCGGCGGCAACTTCACCAGCGCGAACTCCGGCGGCAAGAACGTCGCCCGGACCCGGCTGGCCGCGTTCGACGCCCGCACCGGCGCGCTGCTGCCGTGGAACCCGAGCGCCGACGCGAACGTGCGCGCGCTCGCGGTCGACGGCGACGTCGTCTACGCGGCCGGCGATTTCGACACGATCAACGGCGAGACCCGGGACGCGGTCGCCGGCATCGGCGCCACCAGCGGCCTGGTCACCTCCATGCGGCACACCGTCCTCGGTCAGCCCAACGCGCTGGTCACCGGCGCCGGCCGCCTCTACCTCGCGGGCCGGATCACCGCCGTCGACGGCGTGCCCCGCACCAACCTGGCCGCCTTCACGCTCGCGACCGGCGCGCTCGACGCGTGGGCGCCGACCGCCGACGACGTGGTCAACGCGCTCGCCTTCACGACCGACCGGGTCTACCTCGGCGGCCGGTTCCACAAGACCAACGGGGTCAGCTCGACCCTTCGGCTCAGTGCCGTCGACCCCGCCACCGGCGTACTGGACAAGGGTTTTCTGCCCAAACCGGTGTCGCAGGTCTTCGCGCTCAGCGCGGACGACGCCGGGGTCTATGCCGCCCTCGGCGGCCTCGGCGGACGCGCCGTCGCCTACACCCGTGCCGGCGCCACCCGATGGACCCGGGTCTTCGACGGCGACGCGCAGGCGATCGCCGAGCTCGGCGGCGTCACCTACGTCGGCGGGCACTTCGACCGGGCGTGCACCACGACCAACAACGGCATCAAGGGCGTGTGCACGGACGGATCGGTGCCGCGCGGCAAGCTGGCCGCGGTCGACGGCCAGGGCAACCTGCTCGACTGGTCGCCGCAGGCCAACGGGGTGGCCGGCACCCGGCAGCTGGCCGTCAGCGCGCCGCTCGGGTCGGTCAGCGCGGTCGGCGACTTCACGCTGGTCGGCGGGCTGGCCCGCAAGCGGTACGCGCAGTTCGACGGCGTCACCCCGCAGGAGGAGCGGTCGCTGGTCCCGGGCGACTACGTGGCCTCGTACAACTTCGACACCACCATCGCGGACGGGACCTTCGACGACGGGTCGGGGCACACGCACCTGCTGCGGGCCGTCGTGCGCAACGGCGGGAAGGTCACGCTGACGCCGCACGCGAACGGGCAGGCGCTGATGTTCCCGCCCAAGTGCACGGGCGTGGCCTGCCCGCGCCTGGTGCTGCAGGCCTCCGACACGCCCGATCTGAATCCGGGGACGAAGCCGCTGAGCTACGGCGCGACGGTGCTGCTCGCGCCGGCCGAGACGGCGAGCGGGGAGAACGTGCTGCAGAAGGGGTACTCGACCGGCGGTGGTCAGTACAAGCTGCAGGTGGACGGGGTGTCGGGGAAGCCGAGCTGCGGGATGAGCGGCGCGGGGGAGACGGGGGTGCACATCGCGCGGAGCCGGCAGTCGATCGCGGACGGGGCGTGGCATTCGCTGGAGTGCCGCCGGAGCGGGCCGACCCTGTCGATCCTGGTCGACGATCAGGTGGAGTCGAGTGTGGCGGTGCCGTCGGATCTGTCGATCTCGTCCGCCCAGCCGTTCAGCGTGGGCGGCAAGGGGGTCGGTGCCGACAACGACCAGTTCCACGGCTCTCTCGACGATATTTTTATCCATATCGGATGATTTACCCGCCACCCGGACCCTGATTGCCGCCGCCGGGGCCGCTGTTGTCCCCGGCAGGGACGGTGACGGTGACCGTGACGTCAGGCCCCGGCGCGGTCGTGGTGGCCGTCTGCTCCGGGGCTGTCGTCGTCGGCTCGGTCGTCGTGGTCCGGCTCGGCGTCGGGGTCGTCGTGTTCCGGGTCGGCGGCTTCGTGGTCGTGGCGCCCTGGTCGGCCGGCCTGGTGGTGTTCTTCTTGGTTGCCTTGCCGGTACCGGCCGGGGCGGCCGGGGAGACCGACGTGCCGTGGGCCGGGGGCGCGGCGGGGTGTCCGCCGAGGTTCGCCAGGGCCAGCACCGTCCCGAGCGCACCCAGCACGACCGCGGCGGCGGCTCCCAGCAGAATGTTGCGGCGCCGGTTGCCTGGTGGCCCGCCCGGCGGCCCGCCCAGCGGCTCCACCGCCGGCAGTACGGCGGTTCCGCTGCCGACCGGGGCGGACGGCCGGGCGATCATCGTCGCCGTCTCCCCGGTCGCGGCCAGGATCGCCGTCGTCCCCGTCCCCGCCGACGCCAGCTCCGCCGCGGCCGCCATCGCCGCCGCCGAGGAGAACCGTGCCTGGGGATCCTTGGCCATCGCGGTCTCGACCACGGCCTTCACCGGCGCCGGCACGTCCGGCGGCAGCGGCGGCGGATCGTCCCGCACGTGCTGCAGGGCCACCGCGATCGGGCTGTCCCCGAGGAACGGCGGATGCCCGGCCAGGCAGTGGTAGGCGACGACACCCAGCGCGTACACGTCGGCGGGGGGACCGGTGATCTCCTTCGACACCTGCTCGGGTGCGATGTAGAGCGCCGTACCCACGACCTCCTTGGCCCCGGTCAGCGCGGCCGACTCCGCCGACCGTGCCACCCCGAAGTCGACCAGCACCACGGTCCCGTCCGGCTTGATGATCAGGTTGCCGGGCTTGACGTCCCGGTGCACGATTCCCTCGCGGTGCGCCGCGTCCAGCGCCCGTCCCGCCTGGGCGACGATCGACATGGTCTCGGCCGGGGTGAGCCGGCCCCGGGCCGCGATCCGCTGGTTGAGCGCCTCGCCCTCGACCCGGGCCATCACGATGTACGCGTCCGGACCGCTCTGCCCGTAGTCGTAGACGTCCGCGACCCCCGGGTGGTGCAGGACCGCCATGGCCCGTGCCTCGTGCTTGAACCGGGTCTGGAAGCCCGCGTCCCCGGCCCGCCCGGCGTGCAGCGTCTTCACCGCGACGTCCCGGCCGAGCACCGTGTCGGTGGCCCGCCAGACCTCGCCCATGCCACCGGCCGCTATCCGGTCGTCCAGCCGATAACGGTCGCCGAGCACGTCTCCAGGGAGGGCCATGGTGTGGTCTCTACCCACTCGGCGCGGCGCTGAAATCTCCCGTCCGCTGTATCTTCTGCCAGCCCAGCCGTCGCCCGGTCAGCGCGGCGAGGGCGGAGGCGATCAGGACGGCGTACATCACCTGGCGGTAGACGACCTGTTGCAGCGGAAGCGTCCAGAGCGGCCGCAGGCTCTCCTTGTCGAGGCGGAACGCGAGAATGGCCGTGATGATCTGCACGACCAGCATCGCGAGCCAGCCGAGCAGCGTGATCCGGCGGTCCAGGAAGAAGATTCCGTAGACGGCCATCAGGTCGATCAGCGGCGCGAGCAGCGGCAGCAGCACGCTGAACAGGGCGATGAAGGTGATCCGCGTACGGCCGAAATGTCCTTGCCGGTGTTTCCACAGCGCCTGCATCGTGCCGTAGCTCCAGCGGTAGCGCTGCCGCCACAGCTGCCGGGCGGTGGCCGGGGCCTCGGTGTAGGCGACCGCCGACTCCTGGTAGACGACCCGCCAACCGGCCTGCTGGATGGCGAGGGTGAGATCGGTGTCCTCGGCGAGCGTGCCGGTGCTCAGGCCGCCCGCGTCCTCGAGGGCTTTCCGGCGGAACGCGCCGAGCGCGCCCGGGATGGTCGGGATGCAGCCGAAGGTGTCGTAGAGGCGGCGGTCGAGGTTGAAGCCGATCACGTACTCGATGTGCTGCCACTTGCCGAGCAGGCTGCGGCGGTTGCCGACCTTGACGTTGCCGGCGACCGCGCCGACGCTCGGGTCGGCGAACGGCTGCACGAGCTGGTGGACCGCGTCGGGCGCCAGGACGGTGTCGGCATCCACCATGACCAGCAGGTCGTCGGTCGCGAGCGCGATGCCGGTGTTGAGCGCCCGCGCCTTCCCGCCGCTGGGTACTCGCACAATTCTGACATTTCCGGATTGGGGGATGACGTCGGAGGTGTCGTCGGTCGACTCGTCGTCGATCACCAGCACCGACACGCCGGGATGCGTGGACCGGGTCATCGATCGTACGGCCGGCTCGATGGTTTCCCGCTCGTTGAAGGCCGGCACCACGATCGTCACCGGATCCTCGACGGCCGGCCCCCACGACCAGGCCGGGTCCCGCCGTCGGCGGGCATGCCCGACCGCGAACGTGAACAGGATCAGCGTGCGGACCACGATCAGCCCGCCGGCCACGATCAGCAGCAGCCACAGCAGCCGGAGGATCGCGTCCGACCCCCGTACGCCCCAGGCCAGGGCCCGCCCCCGCCAGATCTCCAGGGCTCCCGCGGCGGGATTGGGTTGTCCGGTCACCGTCGCGAACCGGTAGCCGCGCTGCTGCAGCAACGGGATCAGCCGGTCGAGGGCGGCCACTGTCTGCGCCCGGTCGCCGCCCGCGTCGTGGAACAGCACGACCACGCCGTCATCCCCGCGCGGCGTCGCGTTGGCCACGATCCGGTTCACGCCCGGCCGCTTCCAGTCCTGGCTGTCCAGATCGTCGAGCACGGTCAGGTAACCCTCCGTGCCCAGCGCCCGCACGGTCGCGTAGTCGTCGTCGGTGAGTGCGTCGGCGGTCGAAGAATATGGCGGCCGTAGTAACGACGTCTCCCGCCCGGTGGCGTAGGCGACGGCCTGTTGCGCCTGCGAGTTCTCCAGGTTGCGCCGCCACGCTGGCAGCCGGGCGAGATCCGGATGGGTGAACGTGTGCAGCCCGATCTCGTGCCCTTCCGCGACGATCCGGCGTGCCAGGCCCGGATTGCGCGCCACCTGCGACCCGATCACGAAGAAGGTCGCCGGCACGTGGTGCTTGGCCAGCACGTCCAGCACCTTCGGCGTCCAGGTCGGATCGGGCCCGTCGTCGAAGGTCAGCGCCACGGTCCGGTCCGGCAGCCGCCGCGACTCGGGTCGCCCGCCGGTCATCCCGATCAGCGGCCCGCCATCGCGCACGGTCGCCGGCACGCTGCCGGACCGTGACTCGCGCGGGTTGGTGCCGTCCGGGCTGAACCCCGCGTCCGTGTACACCTCGACGATCACGACGGTCGCGATCAGCAGCAGCGCCACCAGGGAGAACAGCACGCGCCCGCCGCGGTTCCGAGTCGGTGCCGGCTGCGGTCCGCCGTAAACGGTCATGACGCGCTCACGGACGGCGGCCTCACGGACGGCGGCACGGTGGCGGGCGGCGGGGTGGCCGGCCCGACCAGCTGGCTCACCCACACCCCCGCGAGCGCCAGGATCAGCAGCACCCCGACCGCGTACGCCACCATCCGCAGCCACCGCCGCCGGGACCCGCTCGGGTCCACGAAGATCGGATCCGTCGACGACACGTCCTGCCGCAGGATCCCGGTGAGGGCGTGCTCCGGCAGTTTGGATTTACCGATCGCGCGCCCGACCCGGGCCCGCCCTCGCGTTCGACCTTGGGGAGTCTCGTCAGGCACACACCGACGCTAGGAGAGGTCGGTGCCGCCCGCATCTCGGCCGGCATCCCGGCCCGCATCGCGGCCGGCCTCTCGGCCGGTTTCTCCGCCGGAGAATCGCGCCGCCGCCGCACCCTCCAGAAGATCCGCCGGCAGCCGCCGCCCGCACACCACCAGCAGCAGGTCCTGGGCGTTGCCCCGCAGCGGCGCGCCCTCCCCGAGACTCCAGTCCAGATCGTTCGCCTCGAGCCGCACCCCCGACAGATCGGTCCCGAAATACCGCACATTCTTGTCGCGCATCGACCCGAGAATGAGACCGATCCGGTCCACCGGCGGCCGCCTTTCCAGCCCGAGCGCCACCGATATGTCGAGCCCATGAATGACGTCGTGCGACAGCGCGCCCCCGGTTCCGCCACCCGGCGGCCGCCACGGATGCTCGACGTTGTCCCGCAGCGAAGCCAGCAATTCCGCGTCGCTCAATTTCGCCGTGTCCGCCCGGGCCTGCCGATCCGCCATCCGATCGAAATTCCCCCGCGCCTTGGCCATCCCCAGCGCGAACTGGGCCGCCGACATCCGGAACGGCATCGTCATGTGCGCGAGAACCTCCCGGACCCGCCATCCCGCACACAACGACGGCGCTCCCCATTGCTCCGGCGTCAATTCCGCCAGCATCCCGGCCAATTCCCGCCGCTCCGCCACCACCGCGGCCCGCAGCGTCTGTTCCTCTGTCACGGCGTGCTCCTCCCGCGCGCGCCCGGCGGCACGCTACGGAGGATCTACGACCGGCGCCGCTCATTCTCATCGGTCCGTCGCCGGCATTTTTGCCTTCCCGCTCAGCGACGTGGCCAAGCACACCCCCGCACCGTTCCGCGATGCGGACAACCGAGCCGGGCGGTCCCGAGCCCGCCGGTAGCGTGGCGCGGGTGCAGCCAGGCAACGCCGTCCTCCTGACGCTGGGCGGCGTCGGCGCCGGCCTGACCGGCTCGATGGCCGGCCTGGCCTCCCTGGTCAGCTACCCCGCTCTCCTGGCCGTGGGCATCCCACCCATAGCCGCCAACGTGACCAACACGGTCGCCCTGATCTCCACCACCGCCGGCACCGCCGCGGGCGCCCGCCAGGAGCTGAAAGGACACCGCCGCCGCCTGATCCACCTCTCCGCGGTGGCCGCAGCCGGCGGCCTGGCCGGCGCGATCGTGCTCCTGGCCACCCCGTCCAAGGCGTTCGAGCTGATAGTCCCCGCCCTGATCGCCCTGGGCGGCGTCCTGCTCCTGCTGAGAGACCCCATCCGCAACTGGGCCGGCCACCGCACCCTGTCGCCTCCCGTCCTGAACGGCACGGTCTTCCTGATCGGCGCCTACGGCGGCTACTTCGGCGCGGCCGCCGGCGTCCTGATGCTGGCCGTGCTCTCGGTAGCGGCCACCGAAGCCCACGCCGTCACCAACGCGGTCAAAAGCATCGCCCTGGGCGCCGCCAACCTGACCGCCGCCATCATCTACGCCCTGGTAGCCCCGGTGGACTGGCCGGCCGCCGCCCTCCTGGGCCTGGGTTGCCTGCTGGGCAGCTGGCTAGGCCCAGCCCTGGTCCGCCGAACCCCGGAGCGCCCGTTGCGAGCCGCGATAGCCCTGGCCGCGCTGGGCCTGGCCGCCTACCTGTGGTGGAAAGCCACCCGCTGACCCGATGGTGGAAAGCCACCCGCTGACCCGACGCGTCTTCCGGTGCCCAAAACGTCGGGAATCCATATGACTCGCCGAAGCATATGGTCGGCGAGTCATATGGATTCCGTTTTGTTGGGCGTGGTGGGGTCAGGGGGCCCGCCGCGCTACTGGGAGCGGCGGGGGAGCCAGAAGGCGACGACGGCGCCGGCGGCGACGATCGCGGAGCCGACCAGGACGGCGGGGCGGAGGCCGTCGACGAAGGAGTCGTGTGTGGCGTAGCTGCCGAAGGAGCTGAAGATGGAGGCCAGGGCCGCCACGCCGACCGCTACTCCCAGCTCGCGGATGGTGTTGTTCGCGCCGGAGGCGACGCCCCGCTGCTGTTCGGTGACGCTGGCCAGGGCCATGGTGCTGATCGGGGCGAAGGTCAGGCCCATGCCCACGCCGGCCATGACGAAGGCCAGTACGAGATCCGAATAGTTGACGGTGGCGGTGACGGCCAGGCCCATCCAGAGGATCGCGCCGGAGAGCAGGATCTGGCCGGCCAGGATGAGGTTGCGCTGGCCGATGCGGTCGCCGAACAGGCCGGCCAGCGGGGCCACCACCATCGGCGCCATCGTCCAGGGGAGGGTGCGCAGGCCCGACTCGAGCGGGCTGAGGCCCTGGACCACCTGGAAGAACTGGGCGAGCAGGAACACCGCGCCGAACGTGCCGGCCGAGAAGGTCAGCGTGACGATGTTGACGAAGCTGAAGCCGCGGGAGCGGAACAGCGAGAGCGGCAACATCGGCGACTTGTTGCGGGCCTGCCAGGCGAGGAACGCGGCGATCAGCACGGCGCCGGAGATCAGCATGGTGAGGACGCGCGGGGAGCTCCAGCCGTGGTCGGGGCCGTCGACCACGCCCCAGATCAGCAGAAGCATTCCGGACGCGGAAAGTACGAGACCCAGAGGATCGAGCTTGCGGGCGCCGCCGCGGGACTCACCGAGGACGGTGGCGGCGAGGATGACCGCGACCACGCCGACCGGCACGTTCAGCCAGAAGATCCAGTGCCAGTCGAGGCCCTCGACCACCGCGCCGCCGACCACCGGGCCCACCGCCACGCCGAGGCCGGCGATACCACCCCAAATGCCGACAGCTGCCGTACGCAGGCGATCGGGGACCGCTTGGGCGAGCAGTGTCAATGCCAACGGCGCGGTCGCCGCCCCGCCCAGGCCCTGGATCGCGCGGGCCGCGGTGAGCTGCCAGGACTCGCTGGCCAGCCCGGCGGCAGCCGACGCGAGCGTGAAGACCGTGATGCCGAACAGGAACATCCGGCGGCGGCCGATGCGGTCGCCGAGCGCCGCGGCGGTGAGCAGGAACGCGGCGAACGGCAGCGTGTAGGCGTTGACGAACCACTGCAGGTCGGTGATCGACGCGTGCAGATCGTTGCGGATCACCGGCAGCGCGGTGCTCACGACCAGGTTGTCCAGCGTGACCATGAAGGTCGGTATGCCGACCGCGGCGAGCACGGCGGCCAGCGGCCGGGAGGCGCGCTTCGGCGCCGGCTGGGCCGGGCGGGTGGCGGTGACGGTCATTGCTCCCCCTGTAGTTGTTATCGACTGATAACTTCTGTCGCCGACGCTAGTTATCGACTGATAATCTGTCAACCATGACCCGCGTCTCACCCCGTACCCGCCTCACCGCCGAGGAGCGTCACGAGCAGCTCGTGACCGCCGCCGTCACCGCGTTCAGCCATGGCGGGTACGCCGGCACCACCACCGACCAGGTCGCGCGCCTGGCGGGGGTGTCCCAGCCGTACGTGATTCGTATCTTCCGGACCAAGCAGGAGCTGTTCATCGCGGCGGTGAATCGGTCCGGCGCCCGGATCGAGGAGCGTTTCCGCGCCGCCGCGGCGAAGGAGCCGACGCTGCACAGCCTCGGCGAGGCGTACGACGACCTCCTGGCCGAGCGCGAACTGATCGTGCTCCTGCTGCACGGCTTCACGGCCAGCGCCGACCCGGCGATCGGCGTCCCGGTGCGAGCCTGTTTCGGCCGTCTCTACGAGGTGGTACGCGAGCTCACCGGTGTCAGCGCGGAGGAGGCCCGCGACTTCTTCGCGGTCGGCATGCTCCTCACCTGCCTGGGCGCCATGCGTGTGATCGGCCCCGACCCGGTCGCGCGCGAACCGTGGATGAACGACCTGCTCAAAACCTTCGACCACGGCCACTGAATCGTTCGGCCCCCGGAGGGTATGTCCCTCATATGACCACGAACGAGAAGACCGTCGACCAGGAGACCGTGGCCGGCGGCAGCACCGACCAGCACATCACCGGCGCCGGCGAGCAGGGCACGTTCCTCACTGACGAGCCGCCCACGTCAAAGACCCCGGCCAACGGCAGCAGCAACCGGGGCATCAACAAGCTGCACGCCAACCGCGAGGACGTCGAAGAGGACCTCGCCCACAAGACCCGGTAGAAATGCCCCGGGCAGAGCGGCCCGTGCTCCGTCTCCCAGCGGAACGCCCGCACCCGGTGGCGGGGGCGAATGGTTGGGTCTCAGATGTTGTGGCGCGTGTAAGCCGGGGGGCGCCAGCCCAGCATCGCCTCGGTCATGCGGACCGCGCCGACGGTGGCGGCCACGTCGTGGACGCGGACGATGCGGGCGCCGTGCAGGATGCAGAAGACGACGGCGGCCAGGGTGCCGGCCAGGCGGTCCTGCTGAGCCGCGTTCAGCGTCTCGCCGATGAAGTCCTTGTTGCTGACCGCGGCCAGCAGCGGGTAGCCGATCTCGGCGATCTCGTCGAGGCGGCGGGTCAGCTCCAGCGAGTGCAGGGTGTTCTTGTTCAGGTCGTGGCCCGGATCGATGATGATCTGATCGGGCCGGACGCCACGGTCGAGGGCCAGTTTCACCCGATCGCGCAGGAACGACGCGACCTCCGCGGTCACGTCGTCGTAGCGGGGGCTCGGCCAGGCGGTGCGCGGCGGGGCCAGGCTGTGCGTGATCACCAGCTGGGCGCCGGTCCCGGCGACCGCCTCGGCCATCGCCGGGTCGCGCAGGCCGGAGGTGTCGTTGATGACGCCGGCGCCGGCCCGGATGACCTCGGCCGCGACCTCGGGCCGGAACGTGTCGACCGAGACGACGGCCAGGTCACGGGCCTTCTCGACGACCGGCAGGACCCGCTCGATCTCCTCGGCCGCGCTGACCTCGGGACCGGGCGCGAACGGGACGCCGCCGATGTCGATCCAGTCGGCGCCGGCCTCGGCGGCCCGCTCGACGGCGGCCAAGGCATGGTCGAGGGCGAAGGTGCTGCCCTTGTCGTGGAACGAGTCGGGCGTCCGGTTCACGATCGCCATCACCGCGACCTGCCGTGCGAAGTCGAATTTCCGGTTCCCGATCATTCGCACGTCGTGTTCCTCGCCCACGGTTGGCGAGGGTAACAGCCCACGGGACGGCCAGTGATCATTCGGTGAGCGTCGCGGTCGCCTCGCGGCCGGCCGCCGCCGTACGCCGCAGGAAGCCCGCGATCAGGGCGAGTTCGTCGGCGGTGTAGTCGGTGCAGATCTCGTCCATCTTGCCGTTCATGTCGTCGAACAGGTCGAGCACCTCGCGGCCGCGCTCCTTCGCCGCCCGCACCAGCACGGCCCGGCGGTCGTCCGGGTCCCGTTCGCGCGCCACCCACCCGGCCTTCTCCAGGCGGTCGAGCACGCCGGTCATGGTCGCCGGGTGCAGGCCGGCCAGTTTCGCGAGCGCGCCCGGACCGAGCGAGCCGTGCTGGCTGACCAGGTTGAGGCAGTCGAAGTCGACGTCGCGCAGCTTGAGCCGGGCGCCGACCTGGTGGTTGAGCAGCGCCAGCTGCAGCGAGGCGTCGCGCATCGCTTCCTTGATCTGGATCGCGAGCCGTCTCTTCAAACCTGCTATGGAACTCATATCTTATGAACCTCAAAAGAAGATGGTATGGTTCTCATATTATCTGGTTGATGTAGGGGAGGACGAAGATGCGGCTCACCATTGTCGCCGCCACCGGCGGAATCGGGCGCCAGCTGCTGCGACAGGCCGTCGAGGCCGGTCACGACGTCACCGCCATGGCCCGCAGCCCCGAGAAGATCACCGACCCGGTCCGGACCGTCTTCGCCGATCTCTCCCGCCCCGACCTGCGGGAGCTCACCGAGGCGATCAAGGGTTCCGACGCGATCCTCTCCGGCCTCGGCGCCCGCACCAAGTTCGACTCCGGCGTGGCCGGGCGCGGCACCGCCGCCCTGGTCGAGGCGGCGAAGGCCGCCGACACCGCCCGCCTCGTCGTGGTCAGCGCCGCCCCGTTGGGCACCTTCCCGTCCCCGGACCGCCCGCACCCGCCCCGGCACGACCCCGGCGACGGCTTCTTCATGCGCCACCTCGGCGCGCCGTTCGCGAAGACCATGTTCCGGGCCCACTACGACGACCTCGCCCGCATGGAGGACGTCGTGCTCGCGAGCGGTCTCGACTGGACGATCAGCCGCCCGCCGAAGCTCACCGACGGCCCGCTGACCGGCCAGTACCGGACCGCGCTCGACCGCAACATACGCGGTGGCTTCTCGGTCTCCCGCGCCGACGTGGCGCACCACATGCTGGCCTGCCTGACCCGGCCCGAGACCATCGGCCACACCGTGGGGATAGCGAAATAGCAGCTCAGTAGAGGTCCGCGAGGACCGTCGGCTGCTGACCCTCCCACTCCGCGATCAGCGCCAGCCGTCCCTCGGACGGCTCCCGCCGGAGGACGCGGCGCACGTCGAGACGGGCGGCCTCGGCCACCACCACGGCCGGGTCCCCGTCCTCGACCCGCACCAGCCGGCCGATCGGCGCCGACGTGTCGGCCATGCCGGTGCCGCGCACGGTCATCCCCGGGTCACGCTGTTTCGGCCCGTCCGGCGTCTCCACGAACTCCGGCGCCTCGCGACCGCCGGTCCGGATCGCCACCGTCAGCGCCTCGACGAAGACCGGGTCGCCGACCGCGTCGTAGACCCAGCGCTCGCCCAGCACCGAGTGCGACAGCGTGCCCACCAGGAACAACTCCCCGCCGTCGAGCGGCGCGCCGCGGTAGGTCATCGGCACGTGCACGAGCGGCCCGTCCGACCCCGCGCGCACCACCACCATCTCCACCCCGACCTCGCCCGCCGGATCGTCGAACCGGCAGGCCGCGATCCGTTCGAGCCCCTTCGCGGAGTCGGCGGGGTACCAGTGGCGCCCGGGCAGCCAGGCCTCCAGCAGTTCGAGCTTCGTAGGAGTGAGCGTGGCCTGGTGGATAGTCGCCATGGGCGGACTCTAGGCGATCCGTTCCGATCTCCCGGGGGCGGCCCGGCCGTGTTACCTCGCACATTCGCCTGGTCGTCGCCCGCCGGTCAGCTGTCCGCCATGGATCTGGTCGAGGGTAAGCCAATGACGCAGCTCGATAGACGCCAATTCCTGAAGGGCTCGGCGGCCGTCGGCGTGGTCGGATTCACGCAGGCCGCACCGGGCGAGACCGTGACCCGCACGCTCAGCGGGAGCATCGCGTACGGCGCCCCCGACTGGGTGTACATCCCGCTCGAGATCCCGTCCGGGGTCAACCGGGCCTCAACTGGACGGTGACCGTGACGCTCGCCTTCGGGCCGGATGGCGCGCCGTTCCAGCCGAAGCGCGCGCCGCGACGGGCCGCCGGGCGGGGCCGGGCCTGGTACCGGGGCTCATCATCGACGGCGAGGGGATCACCACCCGCGACGGGTCACTACACCGCGCTGGGGCTGCCGGCCGGTACCTGGATCGACTGGCGCTATCGGGCGGCCGCCACGGAACTCACGGTACGTCCGCGCCGAGGTACGCAGGGTGGACGCCATGGTCGCGCTGACCAACCCGATCTTTCTCGGGCGGGTCGCGGGAACGTGAATTCTTGGTCGGCGCGTCGAGATCATCCGCGAACCTGACGTAGTCTTGGCGGCCAACTGACCTGTGCCGATCAACTTGGGACTGCCGGACGGGGAGGGTGGTGCCGCGGATGCCGCATGCGCCTGTGCTGGGCGACCTCGCCACCCCGGTGACCGTGATCGACGCGGAGACCGGCGTCGGCGAGATCGAGGCGCTGATCCGGGCCGACCCCGAGTGCCTCGGCCTGGTGGCGGTCGCGGACGGCACGACGTACGTGCTGGATCGCCCTTATCTCGAGACCGTCCTGGCCGGACGGCTCGGCTACGGCCGGGCGTTGCTGTTCCGCCGCCCGGCCCGGGCCATCCTGCGCGGACCGGCCCTGGTCATGCCGGCCGCCACCGCCTGGGACGACGCGGCCCGCGCCGTGCTCAACCGCCCGTCCGGCACGAAATCGCTGCCGGTCGTGGTCAGCTTCGACGACGGCCGGCTCGGCATCGCCGCGGTCGGCCCGCTCGTCGAGCACCTGAGCCGCAGCTACGAGACCCTCGCCCAGCAGGACATCCTCACCGGCCTCGGCAACCGCCGCCGCCTCACCGAGGTCGCCGGCGCGATGCTGGCCCGCGACGACCGCCCGGTCGCGCTCCTGCTGGTCGACCTCGACCGGTTCAAGGAGATCAACGACGAACTCGGCCACAGCCGCGGCGACGAACTGCTCCGCCAGGTCGCCGCGGTCCTGTCCGGTTCCTTCGAGGAGGCGGTCTTCCGCTTCGGCGGCGACGAGTTCGTGGTGCTGCTCGACGACCTGGCCGACGACTCCGACGAGTACCTGGAAAAGCTCGGCCGCCGCCTGCTGCACGACATCCAGGGCCCGTTCACGGTGGCCGGCGTGCCGATCACCGTCGAGGCGTCGGTCGGCGTCGCCCGCACCCGTCCCGGCCGCCGCGACCTCGGCGAGCTGCTGGCCGGCGCCGACACGGCGATGTACGCGGCGAAGCGGCACCGCACGACCGTCGAGCTGTGGCGCCCCGAGCTGGCCGCCGAGACGACCACCGACCTGCGCCTGCAGGCCGAGCTGCGCGCCGCGATCGACCAGGGCGAGCTGGTCCTGCACTACCAGCCGCTGGTCGACGCGGTCACCGGCCAGGTCACCTCGCTCGAGGCCCTGGTCCGCTGGAACCATCCCCGGCACGGCCTGCTCGCGCCGGCCGCGTTCCTGGCCGAGGCCGAGCGCTCCGAGGTCATCACCGCGCTGACCGACCGCATCCTCACCGACGCCGTACGCCAGGCGGCCCGCTGGCACCGCGACGGCTGGTGCGTGCCGGTGGCGGTCAACCTGCCGGCGCCGGTCCTGGCCCAGGACCGCATCGTCGGCGTCATCGCCGGCCTGCTCGCCGAGTACGACCTGCCCGCGTCCTCGCTCAAGGTCGAGATCACCGAGAGCGCCGTGATGACCCGCCCCGAGCGCAGCGCCGACCGCCTGCGCGCGATCCGCGAGCTGGGCGTCCGCATCGCGATGGACGACTTCGGCACCGGGTACACGTCGCTGGCGCTGCTCACCCAGCTGCCCCTGGACGAGCTGAAGCTGGACCGGTCCTTCGTGCACCGCATCCACGACCCGCGCGAGCGGGCCATCGTCGAGGCGGTCGCGGCCATGGCCCGCGGCCTGCGGCTGACGCTGGTCGCCGAGGGCGTGGAGGACCAGCAGACGGCCGACATCCTCCGCGAGACCGGCTTCGACGTCCTGCAGGGCTACCATTTCGGCCGCCCCGCCCCCTCCTTCGAAACGGTCCGGCGAGCCGCCTGATGCGCATCCTGATCACCAACGACGACGGCATAGCCTCACCCGGCCTGGAGGCGCTGGCGACGGCGGTCCGCGAGGCGGGCCACGAGGTGGTGGTGGCCGCGCCGTCGACCGAGTACAGCGGCATGAGCGCGTCCCTGCAGGCGGTGACGACCGAGGGCCGGGTGCTGATAGAACAAACCCCTTTCGGGTACGCCGTTCCGGCCGCCCCCGCGTTCATCGTGGTGCTGGCGACGCTGGGCGTCTTCGGCGACGTACCCGATCTGGTCCTGTCCGGCATCAACCCGGGGGCGAACGCGGGCCGGGCGGTGCTGCACTCGGGCACGGTCGGCGCCGCCCTGACCGCCGTGGCCCGCGGCCGCCCGGCGATGGCGGTGTCGCTGGACTACCTGGCCGCCGACGGCCCGAATTTCCACTGGGCAACCGCCGCGGCGACCGCGGTCTCGCTGATCGGCCGGGCGGCCGGCGCCGCACCCGGCGTCGCCCTCAACCTGAACGTCCCCAACCGCCCGTCGGCGCCTGTGGTCCGCCCGGCGACGCTCGCGGCCTTCGGCCGAGTCCAGATAGCCCTCCTCGAGTCGGGCGACGACTTCGTGCACACCGACTTCCTGAGGAGCAGGGAAGAACCGGCTCCCGGCAGCGACCTGGCCCTGCTCGCCGAGGGATATGCCACGCTGACGCCGGTGCGCCCGCCGGCGGAGGCGTCCGAGGCCGCGGTGCCGCACCAGCGCCGGCCACCGTCCGACCGCGCTCCCCACGACTGACCGTCAGCCGCGCTCCACGAGTTCCCGCGCCCAGTCCACGGCCACCCGGGGTGGCGTGCCGGTCCCGGCATAGAGCGCGTCGATCAGCAGCCACACCCGATCCCCGAGAACCGACGGCGCCCCGAGGGCGAGAACGAGGTCGTCGACCTGCCGCCGGGTGTCCCGGAGATAAGCGCGAGCCACCTGGCCCGGCTCGTCGTCCCCGCCCGGGTACTCCGTGAGGTAGTTCCGGAACGCACACCCCCGGAAGTCGCCGCGCTCCACCCAGGCCGCGACCTCGCCGACCAGCGCGACCAGAGACGCGTCCACGCCGCCCTCTTGCCGGCCGGCCGCGGCGAGCGCGCCGGCCGTGGCCTTCTCTCGCTCGGCCCTCACCCGCCGCAGGTAGGCCGCGACCAGGGCCGCCTTGCTGGGGAAATGCCGGTACAGCATGTTCTTCCCGCACTCGGCCGCCGCGATCACCTCGGCCATGCCGACCGCCCGCACGCCGTTCACGTAGAACAGCGCGGTCGCCGCCGCCAGGATCCGCTCGCGTCCCTCGGGATCTTCCGCTCGTGCCACGAGTGACAAGTCTAACGGACCGATCGGTCCGTCAGGCGCATATTATCGGACCGATCGGTCCGCCGAATGTCAGCCAACCCGAGGAGGCAAACCATGCGAGACGCCGTCATCGTCGACGCGGTCCGCACCCCGATCGCCAAGGGCAAGCCGAACGGCGCCTACCACGACGTCCACCCCGTCGACCTGCACGCTCACGTGCTCCGCGCCCTGGTCGAGCGCAACCCGGGCCTCGACCCGGCCGAGATCGACGACGTGATCGGCGGCGCGGTCGGGCAGGTGGGTGAGCAGAGCACCAACACGACGCGGCTGGCCGTGCTGGCCGCCGGGTTCCCCGAGTCGGTGCCGGGGGTGACCGTCGACCGGCAGTGCGGCAGCAGCCAGCAGGCACTCAGCTTCGCCGCCCAGGGCGTGGTCGCCGGCGCGTACGACCTGGTGATCGCCTCTGGCGTGGAGTCCATGTCCCGGGTGCCGATCGGCTCGTCCGCGCGTGTCGACGGCCGCCGTGCCGACGTCGGCGGCCCGGCCATCTCGCGACGTTACGGCGGCGAGTTGATCCCGCAGGGGATCAGTGCCGAGCTCATCGCCCGCAAGTGGAACCTTTCCCGCTCCCAGCTCGACGAGTTCTCCGCGACGAGCCACCAGCGCGCCACCGAGGCTTGGAAACACGGATATTTCGACGGCCAGACAACCCCGCTGAACGACCTCGCCACCGACGAGACGATCCGGCCCGGCACGACGGCCGAGATCCTGGCCGGACTGCGGACGGCGTTCGAGGACCCGCGCTGGGAGCAACGCTTCGGGCCGCTCGACTGGAAGGTCACGGCCGGCAACTCCAGCCCGGTCAACGACGGCTCGGCCGCGCTGCTGATCACCACCAGCGAGAACGCCCGCAAGCACGGATGGCGCCCGCGCGCCCGCATCCACACCGCGACCGTGGTCGGCGACGACCCGATCTACATGCTCACGGGGATAATCCCGGCCACCGCCAAGGTCCTGTCCCGGGCGGGCCTCACGCTCGGCGACATCGATGCGTTCGAGGTCAACGAGGCCTTCGCGTCGGTCGTGCTCGCCTGGCAGGCCGAGACCGGCGCCGACCCCGCGAAGGTCAACGTGGACGGCGGCGCCATCGCGATCGGCCACCCGCTCGGCGCGAGCGGAGCCCGCCTGGCCACGACGCTGCTCGGCGTTCTCGAGCGCACCGGCGGACGTTACGGACTCCAAACCATGTGCGAGGCGGGCGGCACGGCCAACGCGACGGTCATCGAGAAATGGTGAGTTTGATAGAGACTGGCGAGCATGTCCGCCTCGTATCCGAGCCTGCTGGCCAGCACCCAGCGCTTCCGCCTGGGCCGCCCCCAGCGCCTGACCGTCACCCCTGACGGCCGCCGCGTCTTCTTCCTGCGGTCCCGCGGACCGGAGGACCCGGTCCGCTGCCTGTGGCAGCTGGACCTGGAAACCGGCGCCGAACGCCTCCTGTGCGACCCCTTCGAGCTGGCAAGCACCGCGCCCGCCCTCTCGGCTCAGGAGCGGGCTCGGCGGGAGCGGGCGCGTGATCAGGGGGCCGGGATCGTGGCCTACGGCTTCGACCAGGACGTGCGGGTCATCGCGTGCACGGTGGGGGAGGAGTTGCACCTGGTCGGCATGCGGACCGGGACGGTCACCCCGCTGCCGGCCCGGACGCCGCTCACCGACGCTTCGATCAGCCCGGACGGCGCGTTCGTCGCGTATGTGCACGACGGCGAGCTACGGCTGATCGGCACGGACGGCGGCGGCGATCGGGCGCTCGCCACGCCGGAGGGGGACGCCATAACTTATGGGCTGGCGGAACATGTGGCGGCCGAATCAATGGAGCGTCAGCGGGGTTACTGGTGGTCGCCGGGCGGCGATCGGCTGGCCGTGGCGCGGGTCGACAACGGGCCAGTGGGCACCTGGTACCTCAGCGACCCGACTCAGCCGGAGGCACCGCCGACCGCCCACCGCTATCCAGCCGCGGGCACGGACAACGCGCTGGTCACGCTCTGGGTATACGGCGTCGGCGGGGAGCGGGTGGAGGTCGACTTCGGCTGGGACGACTACGAGTACCTGGTCGACGTGGTGTGGGACCAGCACGGGCTGCTGGCCGTGCTGCAGAACCGGCCGCAGACCGTGTTGCGGACGGTCGCGGTCGATCCGGAGAACGGGCAGGTCAGCACGCTCGCCGAGACGCGCGACCCGGCCTGGACGCAGATCGTCCCGGGCGTGCCGGTGCGCACCTCGGCGGGCGCGCTCATCGCCACGGCCGACCTCGAAGACACGCGGCACCTGACCGTCGACGGCAAACCGGTCACGCCGGCCGGACTTCAGGTCTTCGAGGTGCACGGCGTCGACGGAGAGACCGTGCTGTTCGCGGCCAGCGACGAGCCGACCGAGCGACACCTGTGGACCTGGTCGCCCGCCGACGGCCTCTCCCGGGTCACCGATACGCCGGGCATACATTCCGGGATCCGTACGAGCGGGACCACGGTGATCAACAGTGCGACGCTGGACGGGCACGCGGTCACGGTGAACGGTGTCACGGCCGGCGGTGTCCCGGGTGGCGGGGTGACGGCCGGCGGTCGTACGGTCAAGGATCTGTCGGCCACTTCTCCCGTCGTACCCCTGGTGAATCTGCTTCAGATCGGTGAGCGTGCGTTGCGGACGGCCGTGCTCTTCCCGACGGGGTGGCAGGGTGAGTCGCTGCCGGTGCTGATGGATCCCTACGGCGGCCCGGCCGGGCAGCGGGCGGTCGCCGATCGGGACCCCTACTACGCGTCGCAGTGGTTCGCCGACCAGGGGTTCGCCGTGATCATCGCGGACGGGCGGGGCACCCCGGGTCGTGGGCCGCGCTGGGAGCGCACGATCCACGGCGACCGGTCGACGTTCCTGCTCGAAGACCAGATCGATGCGCTGTACGGGGTGGCCGCCCTCCACCCGGCGCTGGACCTGACCCGGGTGGCGATCCGGGGC
Source organism: Paractinoplanes globisporus DSM 43857 (assembly GCF_000379645.1). GTDB lineage: Bacteria > Actinomycetota > Actinomycetes > Mycobacteriales > Micromonosporaceae > Actinoplanes > Actinoplanes globisporus. The sequence continues at coordinate 455,394 of NZ_KB903295.1, read as the reverse complement.
TGGTCGGCCGGCGGCTACCTCGCGGCGCTGGCCGTGCTGCGCCGGCCCGATGTGTTCCACGCGGCGGTCGCCGGTGCGCCCGTGACCGACCTGTTGCTCTACGACACTCACTGGGAGGAGCGGTTCCTCGGCGACCCTCGTACGGATCCCATACCTTACGAGAACGGTTCGCTGATCGGGGACGCGCCGCGCCTGTCCCGGCCGCTCATGCTGATCCACGGGCTGCGCGACGACAACGTCTATCCGGTCCACACGCTGCGGCTGTCCGCGGCACTGCTGGCCGCTGGACGCCCGCACACCGTGCTGCCGCTGCCCGGCGGCAGCCACATGCCACCGGGCGTGGACCTTCTGACTCCCGAACTGATCTTCATCAAGGACGCTTTGCACATCGCCTGATCGGCCGGAGCCCTGCCCTCTCCACAGTGGATCCACAGGGTGACGCGCGCGGTCTAGCGTCTGCGCTCATGCGGTTGCTTCTGGTGACCGGCAGCGGCGGTGTGCTGCTGGACCTGCTCGCGCTGCGCCCCTGGTGGCAGCGGCACGACACGTCGTGGGTGGCCGTGCGGGCCGCGGACACGACCGTCGCGCTGCAGGGGTTGCCGGTGACCTGGGAGCGGTCGTCGATCGGGGTGTGGCGTGCACTTCGCCTGCTACGCCGCCAGCGGCCCGACCTGGTCGTGTCGGCCGGCGAGCGGATGGCGACGCCGTTCTTCCTGGCGGCCCGGCTGCTGCGGGTGCCGACCATCTGGGTGGAGTCGCTCACCCGTACGGGCCCGCGCGCCCGGGTCGCACGGCTGGCGCGCGAGGTGCTGGTGCAGCGGCAGTCCCGGCCCGGCGTGTTCGTCGGCGAGCTCTACTGATGGCCACCCTGCTGGTCACCGTCGGGATGGGGCCGTGGCCGTTCAACCGGCTGGTCACCGCCGTCGCCCCGCTGTGCGCCTATCACGACGTGTTCGTCCAGACGGGTGCGTCGTCAGTGGTTCCGCCGTGCCCGCACGAGCGGTATGTGCCGTACGACGAAATGCAGCGGCGACTGGCCGAAGCCGACATCGTCATCACCCACGCCGCAAGTACGGTGCGGCTGGTGCAGCGGCTCGGTGGGGTGCCGATCGTCGTGGCCCGGCAGCGACGGCTCGGCGAGACGGACTCCACCCAACAGGAGGACTACCTGCGGCTCGAGGAGCGGACCGGGCGGGTGCACGCGGTCTGGGACGTGCAGCGGCTGCCGTCCGCGGTGGCCGGGCACACCGGCGTGGCGGCCTCGATGCTGGCGACGCGCCCGCTGGCCTCGGTGGCACCGGCGGACGACCTGATCGCCATCCTCGACGAAATCGCCGCCCGCCTGTGCCGCCGCCCCTCGGCATGATCGGCACGGACCGACCGCTCACTCGTCGAACGCGACGGCCAGTTCGGTGATCCCGCCCGCACCGCGGCGAATGGTGAGTGTGCCCGTCCCGCCGCGCGACCACGCGAACCGGACGACCTCGATACCGCCGTCGATCTCGACCGAGCGAATCGCCATCGTGTCGGTGGGCGGGCCGGCGGCGTAGGCCGCGGCGATCGCCTCGCGGCCGATGTAGGGCCCGGCGAGCACCCCGGCGAACCGCATCACCGCCCCGGGATCGAGCGTCGCGACGAACTCGTCCCAGTCCCCACTGAGCACGGCGGCATTGAACCGCTCGACGTGCGCCCGCGCCGGCTCTGTCATGGCCTACAGGCTAGAGCCCACCGAGGATGCCGATGCCGACGCGGGGACGGGGGTCGCTCCCAGCTCGATCACGCGGTCGACGTGGTTCAGCCCCTCCGGGCGGTGGGTGAGGAGCAGGACGGTGCGGCCCGTGGTCGCGTCGAGGAGGTCGGCCATCAGGGATTCGGCCAGGTCGGTGTCGAGGCCCTCGGTCGGTTCGTCGAGGATCAGCAGGTCGGGGTCGGCGAGCAGCGCGCGGGCCGTGGCCAGGCGGCGGGCCTGGCCGCCCGACATGGTGGTGCCGCCGGTGCCCAGCCAGGTGTCGAGGCCGTCGGGCAGGGTGGCCAGCCATCCGTCGAGGCGGACCCGGTGAAGGGCGGCCATCAGGTCGGCGTCGGTGGCGGTGGGGTGCGCCAGCCGGAGATTCTCGCGCACCGTGGACGCGAAGACGTGGCCGGTCTCGTCGCCGACCAGGACTATCCGGCCGCGGATCTCGGACTCGGGCCGGGCGCGAAGGTCGCGGCCGTCGGCGGTGATCGTGCCGGCGCGCGGGTCGAGCAGCCGGGCCAGCACGGCGCCGAGGGTGGACTTGCCGGAGCCGGAGCGACCGACCACCGCGATCCGGTCGCCGGGCCTGAGGTCGAGGTCGAAGTCGCGCAGCACGGGCTGGCGGGTGCCGTCCCAGCCGGCGGCCAGTCCCCGCACGGCAATCGCACCGATCGCCCGACACGACTTGAATCGCGAAATGTCGTTTTGGTCTGCCGGCACGGAGGCGGCGGTGGACGGGAACGTCGCGGAGGGTGGGGTGGCGGTCAGGTCGGCGAGGCGGGTGGCGGCTCCGGCGTCGCGGCGGCGGGCCGTGGCGGCGTCGGGGAGGGGTAGGACGGTTTCGCCCAGGGCTACCACGGCCAGGAGGAGGACGGCGGTCCACTCGGGGGAGAGGGCGGCCGCCTGGGTCAGGACCCAGGCGGCGCCGGTTGCGGCGATTCCCCAGCCCAGGTGGGCGGTCGCGGCGGCGAGGCCGGCCGTGCGCGCGGCGCGGGACTCCAGGTGGGCCAGGGTTCGGCTGCGTTTTTCCGGTACGGGGTTCTCGGTGGTCAGCTCCTCCATGCCGTCGACCGTTTCCACCATCGCGTCGTGCAGGCGGGCTCGGGCCGTGGCGGTGGCCTCGTCCTCGCGGGTGGTCTGGCGGGCGGCCAGCGCGGGGGCGATGACGGCGGCTACCAGCAGGCCGGCCGCCAGGGGGATCGTCAGGGATGGAGCTGTCGCCACGGCGATCGGTGTCGCCACGGCTAGGGTCACGGCCGCCGAGATGGCCGGTAGCCGGCCTCGGAGCAGGCCGTCGACTCGGGCGTCCACGTCGTCGGCCACACGGCTGAGCAGGTCACCGCGGCGGCGCAGGCGAGGGCCGGGAACGCGGGGGATCAGCGCGGCGTAGACCCGCGACCGGCGGGCGCCCAGCCTCGCGAAGGCCACGTCGTGGGCGACCAACCGCTCCACATAGCGCAGCAGCGGGCGGGCCACGGCGCTGCCGCGCACCAGGACGACCGCCGCCGAGAGCGTGAGCACCGGCGGCAGAGTCGCGGCGCGCACCAGCAGCCAGGCGGCGGCGCCGGTCAGCAGCAGGCCGGCGAGGGACGATCCGCTGCCCAACGCCACCGCCACCCACCACGGCCAAGCACCCCGCCGAGGCCACCATCCCGATCGGGCGGCGGGAGGAGTCGCGACCCCGGCGCCCCAAGCCATTGGAAATGGAGTATCGGTTCCGGGCCCGGGCTGGGTTGCGACGGGCGAGGCGCCGGTGCCGGCGGCCCGCGCGGAGGAGGCTGAAGTGAGCCGGGCTGGGGTGGCGGGCGCTGGCGCGGGCCGTGTTGGAGTGGCCGGGCCAAGCGCGGGGGCGGCGAGTTCGATGACGCGGTCGGCGGCGGCCAGCAGGGCGGGGCGGTGGGCCACCACCAGGATGGCCGAGCCCGCGTCGGCCGCCTCGCGCAGCCGGGTGATGACCAGGCGTTCGGTTTCGGCGTCCAGGTGGGCCGTGGGCTCGTCGAGCAGCAGGGTGGCGGGGGCAGCGGCCGCCTTCTGCAGGAGGGCGGCCAAGGCCAGGCGGTGGCGCTGGCCGGCGGAGACGCCGGTGCCGCGTTCGCCCAGGGGTGTGTCGGCGGTCAGGTCGGTGGTCAGGCCCACGGTGGCCAGGGCCGCGTCGGTGGTGCCTGCCGCGAACAGGTCGGCCACCCGGCGGGCGTGCGGCAGGGCGGGGCGTTGCGGGAGGTAGAGCGGGGCGGCGGCGGTGAACTCGCCGGCCGTCGCGGGGTGCAGGCCGGCCAGCACGCGCAGCGCGGTGGTCTTGCCCGCGCCGGACGGGCCTCGGAGCGCGACGATTTCGCCGGGCGCGACGGTGAGCGCGGGGAGAGCCAGCGCGTCGACGGTCGCTCCGAGGTAGCGGGCTCGCAAACCGGCCGCGGCCACTCCTATGTGCGCGTCGGGGGTGCGGAACGCCGCAGGCGCGCTGAGGATCTCGTCGACGTCGGCTATGACGGCGGTGGCATCCGTGGCGGCGTGGTAGCGGGCGGCCATCTCGCGCAGCGGGCGGTACGCCTCGGGGGCCAGCAGGATTACCAGGAGGGCCGGCGCCAGGGAGAGGTGGCCGGCCGCCGCGCGCAGGCCCGCCTCGACGGCGATCAGGCCCACCGAGAGGGTGCCCACCAGGTCCAAGGCCGTGGAGGAGAGGAACGCCACGCGTAGGACCCGCAGGGTGGCCGAGCGGTGCTTGTCGGTCAGGTCGGCGATGGTCTCGGTCTGGCGGGTGGCGCGGCCGAAGACGCGGAGGGTGGGCAGGCCCTGGACCACGTCGAGGAAGTGGCCGGCCAGGCGGGCGTCGGCCTGCCAGCGGTCGCGGGCCCGGGCGGCGGTGGCCCAGCCGATCAGGGCGCCCAGCAGCGGGATCAGGGGGAGGGTGACCAGGGCGATCACGGCGGAGGCGGGGTCGGCCAAGGCCATGGCGAGGATGACCAGCGGCGGGAGAGCCACACCCAGCACCAGGGACGGCAGGTAACCCGCGAACCACGGGCGCAGGGCGGCCAGGCCCGAGGTCAGGACGGCGGTGAGGCGGCCGGGGCCGAAGGACGCCACCCAGGCGGGGCCGCGGCGGGGGAGGACGGCCAGGAGCCGGCGGCGGAGCTCGTCGGTCACCCGGGCCGCGGTGCGGGCGGCGATCACCTGCTCGGCCCAGGACAGGAAGGCGCGCAGGGCGTACGCGGCGGCGAGCAGGGGGACGGCCCACGGGCGGGGGGCTGCCACCAGCATGGTCAGGGCCACCGCGACCAGCAGGGTGGCCGCTGCCTGGCCGACGCCCACGACGGCGAGCAGCGCCACGCCGGCCCGGCTGGTGCGGGCGTGCCGGAGCAGACGGGGGTCGAGCGGCGCGCGGCTCACGACGAGACCCGTTCGCTGGCCACGCGGCGGCGGAAGACGAAGTACGAGTACGCCTGGTAGGCCAGGACGCCGGGCAGGATGACGACGCCGAACTCCGTCAGCAGGGTCAGGGCGGAGTGGGTGGCGGCGGCCGCGCTCATGGTGAGCGACCAGCCCTCGTCGAGGGTGCTGGGGAGGAGCACCGAGCCGTGCGCGGTCAGGACCGCGACCACCGCGCCGGCCACGCCCAGGCAGGTGAGGGCGAAGGCGAGCGCCTCGCGACCCTGGCGGGCGAGCATGCCGGCGGCCAGGGCGATCGCGGCGGCGGCCAGGGTCAGGCGGGAACCGGTGGCGAACCCGGCGACGACCAGGGCGACGGCGCCGCCGGTGCCCAGCCACCTCGCGAGATCGCGGGCCCGGCGGCGGACCGGGCCGCTGGTGCGCAGGGCCAGGAACGTGGCGCCCAGCAGCAGCGCGGCCAGCAGGGCGGCGCCGGCGCCGGCCAGGGACTGCCAGGTCAGGATCGGGGAGAGGCTGCGGGACAGGCCGCTGCCGGCGACCGAGCCGTCGGGGCCCAGGGCCAGACCGCGGACGAAGACGGCCAGCAGCGCACCCCAGAGCAGGACGATCGCGGCCGAGCTGGCGGCCAGCAGGACGTCGCAGCGGCGCCGCCAGCGGGCGCCGTCGCCCTTGCCGCGGAACTCCAGGGCGACACCGCGGACGGCCAGCAGCAGCAGGAGGGCGGCCACCGGGAGGTAGAGGCCGGAGAGCAGGGCCGCGTACCACGCCGGGAACGCCGCGAAGGTGACGCCGATCGCGGCGACCAGCCACACCTCGTTGCCGTCCCAGAACGGGCCGATGGTGCGGACTATCGCGCCACGCTCGTGGTCGTCGCGGCCGAGCAGCGGGCCGAGGACGCCGACACCGAAGTCGAAGCCCTCGAGCACGAAGAACAGGACCCAGGCGAGCACGACGATCGAGAACCAGAAGGTGATCACGGCGGGACCCCTCAGTAGACGGGTGCGGGTTCGGGTGATTTGTCCGCTGGCTCTGCCAACCGCAGCGGCTGACGGGCCAGATGGCGGATCAGGCGGAACCAGACGACCGCGACGATCCCGTACACCAGGGCGAAACCGGTCAGCGACGCGATGACCTCGGCGCTGGTCAGGCCGGGGGAGATGCCGTCGGCGACCTTGGTGAGCCCGAAGGCGATCCACGGCTGCCGGGCGGTCTCGGTGAAGATCCAGCCGAGCGTGTTCGCCGCCGCCGGCAGCAGCGGGATCAACGGCAGCCACCGGGTCAGCCAGCGGGGAGCGTCGCCATTTTTCCGCGTACGCCACAGGTAGAAGGCGCCGACGACGGCGGCGAGCATGCCCGCGCCGATCATGAGCCGGAACGTCCAGAACGCCACCGGGATCATGGGCACGTAGCTGCCGGGGCCGAACTGGGCGGCGTACTGCGCCTGGAGGTCGTCGATGCCCTGCACCGTGGCCGTTGGCGAGCCTTTCGCCAGGATCGAGAGCAGGTACGGGAGCTCGATCGAGAACTGCGGCAGCGGCTTGCCGGTCGCGAAGATGGAGAACGAGGCGCCGCTGGTCGTCGAGTAGAGCGCCTCGGCGGCCGCCATCTTCATCGGCTGGACCTCGGTGATGACCTTGCCCAGGTGGTCGCCGGTCAGCGCGGTCGCGGCGCCGCCGGCCACCATCACCCACGCGCCGAGCCGGGCGAGCGTGCGGTGCGCCGGCTCGGCCGCCATCCGCCACACGGCGATCGCGAGCAGCAGCGCGCCCCCGATCATGGCCGCGCCCGAGAGTGTGTGCGGGAAGGCGGCCAGGTTCACCTTGTTCAGCAGGAGGGCGGTGAAGGACGTGAGCCGCGCGCGGCCGGTGACGGGATCCATCTCGTACGCGATCGGGTTTTGCATGAAGCTGTTGGCGGCCAGGATGATGAACGCCGACAGGACCGTGCCCAGCGAGACGATCACGATGGTCGCGGCGTGGGCGAGGCGGGGCAGGCGGTCCCAGCCGAAGTACCACAGGGCGAGGAACGTCGCCTCGAGGAAGAACGCGAGCATGCCCTCGATCGCGAGCGTCGGGCCGAAGACGTCGCCGTAGAACTTGGCGAACGCGCTCCACGCCATGCCGAACTGGAACTCCTGCACGAGGCCGGTGACCACGCCGACCGCGAACGTGACGATCAGCAGCTTGCCGACGAATTTCGCGAGGTCGCGCCACTTGTCGTCGCGGGTGCGCAGCCAGGTGATCTCGAGGCCGGCCGCGATCGCCGCCAGGCTGATCGACAGCGGGACGAAGAAGTAGTGATAGATCGTCACGACCGCGAACTGCAGGCGGGTCAGGTCAAGCACGTCCATCAGCTACCCCCATCTACGACGTCTCGTAGTAGATACTACGACGCGTAGTACGACGGCGTGCAGTAGACTTCGACACATGGCGCTGGGAGACCTGGAACGCGAGGTCATGACCGTTCTCTGGGAGCGGTACGACCCGCTCACCGTGCGCGAGGTGCACCAGGAGCTGGCCCGGGAGCGCCACCGTGATCTCGCCTACACGACCGTCATGACCGTGCTCGACCGGCTGGCCAAGAAGGGCGTCGTCCGGCAGCTGAAAGAGGGCCGCGCCTACCGGTACGCGCCGGCGCAGTCCCGCGAGGAGATGACCGCCTCGGTGATGATGGACGCGCTGAGCGGCACCCCCGACCAGGACGCCGCCCTCGCCCATTTCGTCGGCCAGTTGCCTCCTGAGGCGCTGAGGGCCGCGATCGAGGCCGCCGCCCGCCAAGACCGGTGACCGCGCTGCTGCTCGGCGCGCTCGGGCTGACCCTCTCGCTGGTCGTGCCCGGCCCGCTCGCCCGGGCGCACTGGCCGGGCCGGGCCCCGGCCGCCGCCGTGCTGCTCTGGCAGGCGGTCACCCTGGCCGCCGTGCTCTCCGCCCTCGGCGTGGTGCTGGCCGCCCCCGAGGAGCTCACCCGCGCCTTCGGCTCCGGCCGGCCGGTCACCGCCGCCGCCCTGATCGGCGCCCTGGCCGTGGCCGCCGTCATCGTGCTGCGCCTGCTGATCTCGCTGTACGGCGTCAGCAAGCGTTCCCGCGCCCGCCGTGCCCGCCACCGCCTGCTGGTCGACCTGCTCGACCGGGCCGAGCAGCGCCAGGAGCTGGACGCCGGGAACGTCCGGGTGCTGCAGGGCAACCTCCCGCTCGCGTACTGCGTGCCGGGCCGGGAGGCGCGGGTGGTGCTCAGCGACGGCGCGCTGCGCCTGCTCGACCGGGAGGAGATCGACGCGGTCATCGCCCACGAGCAGACCCACCTGCGGCACCGCCACGAGGTGGTCATGGAGTCGTTCACCGCCTTCTACCGCGCGGTGCCGCGCCTCCTGCGCAGCCGGGCGCCCCTGGACGCCGTACACGTGCTGCTGGAGATGGTGGCCGACGATGCCGCACGCCGCCGCACGGGGTCGGCGCCGCTGCGCGGCGCGCTCGAACGCCTGGCCGAGGCCGTCCCCCTGGCGGAGGATGTCGCGCCCGAAACGGATTCACGGCGGGTGCGGATGGAGCGGCTGGCGGTGCCCCGGAACCCGTCCGTGGCCCTCGATCTCCTGGTCGTGGCGGCGGCCCTGGCCCTGCTCGTGCTACCCACGGTTATCCTCGTCGTTCCGTGGCTCGACCGCGCCCTGGATGCCTGGCCACTCTGATTACCGTGCGTCACGTGCAGGGTGCAGGAAGTTTCCCCGCCGTGGCAGCTTCAGTTCCCGAGTTGATCCGGACTATGGTGGTCGCTGGTCCGGCAGCCCCCCATCGTCCATCCGGCCGATCTGCAGGATCACCGCCTAATCGCCGTGCGCGGCGAACCGGGGACCCGAGTAGTCGGGGTGAAGCCGCGATCCTCCCGCGGCCGGGCGCGCTTCCCGCTCGAACCCGTCAGCTAACCCGGTCGGCGGCTTGACGGAAGAAGGGATAACGCACCTACGTGAAACGGATTGGGGCGCGTCGCGCCGCAGTTCTGCGCAGCCTTGTCTGCGCCGTCGCCGCGGTCGGGATCGTTCTCACCGGCTCGTCCGTCGCGAACGCGGCACCCTCGCCGGCCAGCATCGAGGCCGAGATCGACAAGCAGTGGAACCAACTCGAGCCGGTCATCGAGCAGTACAACGACGTGCACGGCAAGCTGCTCAAGAACCAGGCTCAGCTCAAGAAGCTCACGACCCAGCTGACCCCGCTCCAGGTGCAGGTGGACGTCGCCCTGTCCCAGGTGCGTGGCCTGGCCATCGACGCGTACAAGCAAGGTGCGCCGAACGCGTTCAACGCCATGCTCGTCAGCGGGTCCCCGACCGGCCTGACCGACAAGCTGACCTACCTCGATCAGCTTGCCCGGCACCAGCAGGACCAGATCGCCGGTGTCGCGAAGCTCCGCGACAAGTACGCCGGCATGAAGTCCGACCTGGACGTGCTGACCAAGTCGATCGCCGCGCGCGATGCCGACCTGGCCACGCAGAAGGCCCAGATCCAGAAGAAGATCGACGCTCTGCAGAAGCTGCGGATCCAGGCGTACGGCGCGTCGGGTGAGGCCGACGGTCCGTACAAGACCGGTCCGTGTCCCGTCACCTACAGCCAGGACAAGGGCGGCCGTGCGGCGCAGAAGGCCTGCGACCTCATCGGCAAGCCGTACGTCTTCGGTGCCGACGGCCCCGGCAGTTACGACTGCTCGGGCCTGACGAAGGCGGCGTGGGCCAGCGTCGGCGTCTTCCTCGACCACTACACGAAGGACCAGTGGGGCGAGGGCCAGGCGGTCTCCCGGAGCGAGCTGCAACCGGGTGACCTGGTCTTCTTCTATCCGGGCAGTCTCCATCACGTCGCCATCTACATAGGTGGCGGCAAGGTGGTACACGCCCCGCACACGGGCGACCATGTGCGGATGGCCGTGATGGACAACGTGGGACCGATCGCCGGTTTCCGGAGACCGGGCTGAGTTTCCGCAGTATCGGAGAGGGCCGCCTGCTGGCGGCCCTCTCTGCATGTCAGCCGTCGACGCGGTGCGTGGTCCAGAACGAGGTCAGGCTGGTCGAACCGGCCGCGGCCTGCGCGGCGGCCTTGAAGTCGGCCACCGTGGAGATCCCGTACCAGTGACTCGACGCGTACGACCGCATGAGGTTTGTCATCGCGGTCGTGCCGATGAGCCGGCGCAGGTCGTGCAGCGTGCACTTGCCGTACCCGTAGACCACGGTGCTGTAGCGCGAGGAGTGCGCGTCCCAGTAGGCCATCGAGTTGGTCAGCCGCTCGGCCGAGGACTGCCAGGTGATCCCGCAGCCGGAGCCGGTCTTACCGAAGTAAAGGTCGGTCATGTAGTCGGTAAAACCTTCGTCGAGCCAGGGCGTCGTGTACTCGTCGTCGCCGACGATCCCGTAGAACCACTGGTGGGCGAGCTCGTGCGCGAGTGCCGTCGAGCTGACCACGTCGAGCACGAAGCCCGGGTACTCCATGCCGCCGAACCAGTAGCCGTTGTCGAGCACCACGTCGGCCTCGCCGTAGGGGTAGGCGCCGAGCCGGCCCGCGTGCGCGTCCAGGGCTGCCCTCGCGGTGCTGAGCATGGAGCTGGCGCTCGAGGTGCTGATCGAGCTGACCGAATAAACATTCACCGCGACACCACCTGCGGTGGTGCCCGAGATCTTCCGGAATGGTCCGGCGGCCCAGGCGAACTCACGCACCTGCGTTCCCGACGCCGTCGTGATCGTACGGCCGGAGCTGCCGGCCCGGTCGACGGAGGTTCCCGTGGCCGGCACCGAGATCGTGCTCGGATGGTCGAGGCTGACCGTGTAGTTCGAGGCCAGTGCGTAGAACGACTCGCCGTTGTTCGTGTACGGATCGAGGTGCCAGCCCGCCGCGTCCCGCACGGCCAGCACCGGGAGCGCGTTGCCGATGAAGTAGTAGCTGCCGTCGTGCCCGAACCGGTCGATGCCGGCCGTCACCGTGATCGACAGGTCGAAGCCGACACTGCCGCTCGCGCCCTGCGCCAGCGGCGCGGGCAGCGTGATCTTCAGGGCGGTGCAGGCGACCTCGAGCGTGCCCGCGGTGCCGCCGGTGACATTGGTGACCTTGATGGGCAGCGTGCTGCAGGTGCCGTGTGCGTTGTCCCACAACCGCAGGTAGACCTCGGTGAGCGGGACCGCGGAGGCGTTGCTGAAGCTGATGGACTCGTGCCCGGTCCAGACCCCGCCGGTGGCGTTGCTGGTCAGGCTGATCGTGTACGCCGGGGTCGCCGGCGTACGGGTCGCGTCGGTGGCCGCTTGCGCCGGGGTCGCCGGCACGGCGATGCCCGCGGCCAGCGCGAGCACCCCCGCCAGTATTCGTCGAATCATTCGACGAGCATGGATGGGTTCCTACATCTTGGACAACGGAGGAAACCCTTGGCTTAGGTGGTGGTCGTAGAGCTTGCGCAGCAGGGCGGTGAGCTGCGCGCGCTCGGCCTCGTCGAGGGGCGCGAGGAACTCTTCCTGGACGGCCCTGGCCTGGAGGGCGAGGGCCTCGGCGCGCTCGATGCCGTGGCCGGTGATCGTGATGATGTTCCGGCGGCGGTCGTCGGGGTTGGGCACGCGCCGGATGTACCCAGAGGCCTCCAGCTCGTTCAGGGCCGTGACCATGTCGCTGAGGTGGATGCCCGTGCGCCGGCCGAGGTCGGCCTGGCTGGCCGGACCGTCCGTGATCAGTGCGGAGAGCACGCGGTAGTGGTAGCCGCGCGCGCCGACGGCCGCGAAGCCCTCGCTCACCAGGCGGCCGGCATGCGCCGCGGTCTGCGTCAGCATCCAGCTCGGCATGTTTTCCACGGGTTCCATGTGGCGACCCTAACATTCGGAGTATAAACGTTTGGCTGACTAACGTTTGGAAGACTAACGTTAGCCGCATGAACGAATTCAGCGTGCATGTTCCCCAGGCCGACCTCGACGATCTGCACGACCGGCTCGCCCGCACCCGCTGGCCCGACGAGCTGCCCGGCGCCGGCTGGGACTACGGCATCCCGCTCGACCGCGTCCGGCAGCTCGCCGCCGCGTGGGAGAAACTCGACTGGCGTGCGCACGAGGACCGGCTCAACGCGTACCCGCAGTTCACCACCACGATCGACGGGGAGAACGTCTACTTCCTGCACATCCGCTCGGCGTCGCCCGATGCGACCCCGCTGATCCTCACGCACGGCTGGCCGGGCTCGGTCGTCGAGTTCCTCGACCTGATCCCGCTGCTCACCGACCGCTTCCACCTGGTGATCCCGGCGATTCCCGGCTTCGGCTTCTCCGGCCCTACCCGCTCGCGGGGGTGGGGCCAGCAGCGGGTGGCTCAGGCCTGGGCGACCCTCATGGCCCGATTGGGGTACGAGCGGTACGGCGCGCAGGGTGGCGACTGGGGCTCCGGCATCTCGCGTTTGCTGGCCGCGGCCGCCCCTTCGAATGTCATCGGCGTCCACATCAATTTCATGCCGACCGGGGGCGCGTACGACGGGCCGCTCAGCCCCTCCGACCAGGCCCGGCTCGACAAGACCCGGGCGCTGGCGGCCAACCGGCATCCGCATCAGATCCTCTTCGCGGCGACTCCGCAGACCATGGCGTACGCGTTCACGGACTCCCCGGTCGGGCAGATGGCGTTCCTGGCCGAGAAGTTCCGGGCTTGGGCCGACCCCGCACACGCGATTCCGGACGAGGTCGTGCTCACCGACGTCATGCATTACTGGATCACTCGTACGGCCGGATCGTCTTCGCGTTTGATCAAGGAGAGCGGCCTCGGGTCCGGGCCGATCCCGTGCCCGGTGCCGCTGGGTGTGGCGGTGCTCCCGCAGGACATCGTGCAGTCGGTACGGCCGCTGGTGGACCTCCGGCACGACGTGCGGCAGTGGACCGAGTTTCCGTCGGGCGGGCATTTCGCGGCGCTCGAGGTGCCCGAGCTGCTGGCGGCGGACATCACGTCGTTCTTCGCCCTTCTCCCCGTGGGCGCCTGAGAATCTTGTCAGTGGGCGCGGGCATAATTCGTTGTCATGAGCGACTCGCCCCTGATCGACAGCCTCACCGCGGCCGTCGAGGCCCGGCCCGACGACCTGACGCTCCGGCTCCACCTGGCCGAGCTGCTGGTCGGGGCCGGGCGCGGGGCCGAGGCGATCGGGCACGCCGCCCAGGTGCTGGCCCGCGAGCCGGGCAACGAGACGGCTCAGCGCCTGATGACCTCGGCGCTGGGTGGGCCCGCGCAGCCCGCCCCGTCGGCACCGCCGGCCCAGGCTCAGCCTTCGGGTGACAGCTCCATCGACTGGGCCGCCATGGAAGAGGACCTGGGCGACATCGTGCCGCCCCGCTTCGCCAAGGCCGACGACGAGCCCGACCCCGTGCAGGGCCACGCCGACCGCGTGTTCGACGTCGAGCGCTCGGTGATCACCCTCGCCGACGTGGGCGGCATGCAAGAGGTCAAGAAACGCCTGGAGGTGTCGTTCCTCGGCCCGCTGCGCAACCCCAAGCTGCGGTCGCTGTTCGGCAAGAGCCTGCGCGGCGGCCTGCTGCTCTACGGTCCGCCCGGCTGCGGCAAGACCTTCCTGGCCCGGGCCGTGGCCGGTGAGATGGGCGCCGCGTTCATCTCGCTGTCGATCACCGACGTGCTGAACATGTGGGTCGGCAGCTCCGAGCGCAACCTGCACGACCTGTTCCAGGCCGCCCGCGGGCACGCGCCGTGCGTGCTTTTCCTCGACGAGATCGACGCGCTCGGCCACAAGCGCAGCCAGCTCAACTCGTCCTCGATGCGTACAGTGGTCAACCAGCTGCTCACCGAGCTCGACGGCGTCGACGGCAACAACGACGGCGTCTTCGTGCTGGCCGCGACCAACGCCCCGTGGGACATCGACTCCGCCCTGCGCCGCCCCGGCCGCCTCGACCGCACCCTGCTGGTGCTGCCGCCCGACCGCACCGCCCGTGCCGCCATCCTCGAGTACCACTTGCGCGACCGCCCGGTGGCAGGCATCGACCTGGGCAAGGTAGCCGACGCCACCGAGCACTACTCGGGCGCCGACCTGGCCCACGTCTGCGAGACGGCCGCCGAGTTCGCGATGCGCGACTCGATCGCCACCGGCGAGATCCGCATGATCTCCCAGCAGGACATGCTGGCCGCCGCCCGCGAGGTGCGCCCCTCGACCGACGCCTGGTTCGCCACCGCCCGCAACGTCGCGATGTTCGCCAACGAGTCGGGGGAGTACGACGACCTCGCGGCGTACCTGAAAAAGCGCAAGCTCCGATGAGCGGCGTTACCTCGTCGGCGCGTGCCGTGGCGGGCGCTTCTTCGCCGGCGCGTGCTGCGGCAGGCGAACCTGTGCCGGCGCTTACGGCCGCAGGCGTTCCTCCGCCGACGCGTGCGGCGGCGGTTGGCCGTGTCGCAGCGGGCGGTCCTCCGTTGGCGTGTGCTGTGGCGGGTGCTCCTGCGTCGGCGCGTGCTGCGATGAGATGAGCGGCGACGAGGCATATCGGCGGGCCCATCGACTCGCCCAGGTCGGGCGTTTCGACGAGGCCGAGAGGGCAGCCCGCGACGGGCTCGCCGCCGCGCCGGACGACGGCCGCCTGCTCACGCTGCTCGCCACGGTATTGCGATTGCGCCGCGACTACGCCGCCGCCCTCGCCGCGGCCGACACCGCCGTTGCGGCGGCCCCGCAGCTGGCCGAGGCGCACGCCGAGCGGGCCGAGAGCCTGATCCTGCTGCTCCGGGCCAAGGAAGCGGTCGCCGCCGCCGAGCAGGCCGTCCGCCTTGCGCCGCTCGACGCCTCGGCCCACCTCGTGCTGGCCCGCGCGCTCGCCGCCGCCCGCGACTCCGCCCGCGCCCGCGTCGCCGCCGCGCACGGCCTCTCGCTCCGCCCGCGCTCGGTCGAGGGCCTGCTCACGGTCGCCGACGTCGAGCGCGACGCGGGCAATCGGGAGGCCGCCACCGCCGCCGCCCGGGCCGCGCTCGCGATCGAGCCGGAGAACACGTACGGCCGCTGGCTTGTCGCCATGCTCGACGCCGAGCGCCTGCGGGTGCGCCGCTCGATGCGCGGCCTGCGCGACGTGGCCCGCGACAACCCGGCCCGCCCCGACCTGATCGCGATGACCTGGCCGATCCGCGGCGTGCTCAGCGGCCTGCGCCGCGGACTCGCGGTCGGCGCCGCGCTCGTCTGCGCCCTGCTGCTCGTCGGCCACTGGTGGTGGCCGCCCGCCGCGACCTTCGCCCGGATCGTCTCGGTCGTGATAGCCGCCGTGCTCACCGGCTTCGCCGTCCGGGTGCTGGCCCCCGCCGGACGCCTCCCGTGGCGCTGCCTGCCACTGCTGCCCGCCATGATGCGCCGCGCCACCGTCGCCGGCCTGGCCACCATGGCCGTCGCGATCGCCCTGCTGATCCTGCACGCGGTGACCGGCTGGTGGATCGCGCCCGTCCTCGCCCTGGCCCTGGTGCCGGTCCTCGGGGCGCTCGGCCTCATCGAGCTGCGCGGCGCCAAGAGATAACCCGGGCTTGAACTCCGCCACGCCGCACGACCCGTGGGTTGCATGCGACGGGCTCGGTCGACCCGACTCCGTGCGGGAGAGGCAGATCGCGCGGGGCGAGCCGCGCACCGCGTTGCCGGACGCGGCGCCCGCGACCCCCGAGTCGGTGGTGCGGGCGCCGCTTGGCCGATGGTGCGGACGCCGCGTGGCCGGTGGTGCGGCCGCCATGTGGCCGCACGGTTACCCGCAACCCACCGCGCCGGTCGTTCTTGCGGGCGCGGTGGGGCGCCGGGTGAGGTCAGCAGTTGCGCAGCTCGGGTGACTGGTTGAGCAGCTGGCCGCGCGGCGAGACGAACCGCTGGAAACGTTCGCCGCCGACCGCGTCGTAGGAGAACGCGGCGACCCGGTGGCAGTTCTGGAAAGCGAGCCGGGCGCCGAAGTGCCGCTCGAGCCCGCCGCGGATCGCGTCGCTGGCCAGGGCCCGCAGCAGCTGCCCGCGCTCGGCCTCGCTGGGCGGCGGCACCTCGTGGTCGGCGAACTCGCCGCCGCCGGCCCGCAGGTCGGTCATCACCCGGCTGACCACCTCCCACGCGTACGGGAGGGACTCGCGCACGCAGGCGACGAACTCCTCGTCGGAGACCTCGCCGCGCTCGGCGGAGGCGAGCAGGGTGGGGGAGACGTTGAGCGACATACGGTTTTTCCTTTCGGATCGGGAAAAGGTCTGCGCTCATCTTGTTGGAAACGATTCCCATTAGCAAGTAGCCGTCACCCGTTCGGTAGCCTGAGGCCATGACAGCCCTCGACTGGCCGAAGTGTGAGAACGCTCGCGACCTGGGCGGACTGCCCACAGTGGACGGCGCGGCCCTGCGGAGCGCCGCCCTCTACCGCAGCGACGGACTGTTCCGGCTCAGCACGGCCGGGATGGCGGCGGTCCGCGCGGCCGCCCTCGCCCGGATCATCGACCTGCGCTGGCAGCGCGAGTGCGACCTCGATCCCAGCCCGTTCGCCGGCGACGCGATCTACCGGCACGTGCCGATGCTGGAGGAGGAGCTCACCTACGAGGTGCCGCACGACACGTACGCACCGATGCTCGACCACAACCAGGGCCGCATCGCCGCCGCCTTCCGCGCGCTGGCGGCCGCACCCGCCGGCGGAGGCGTGCTCGTGCACTGCCACGGCGGGCGGGACCGCACCGGCGTGCTGGTCGCCCTCGCGCTCGCGATCGCCGGGGTGCCGGCCGAGGAGATCGCCGCCGACTACGGTCGTTCCCCGGAGCGTCCGCCGGTCGCGATGGCAAACACGCTGACCTATCTGGACGAGAACTACGGCGACGCCGAGAGCTACCTGCTCCGGATCGGGGTGCCGGCCGCCGACATCGCGGCCGTGCGGCGCCGGCTAGTCGGTGGTTGACCGGGCCAGGCGGGAGTTCCACTTCTCCTCGATGCGGCCGTAACGCCACACCAGGAGCGCGACCGCCCACGTCGCCACGAACAGGCCGACGATCACGAAGCCCACGTAGTTGAGGTCGAGGCCGCCGATCGCGGCGAGCGGCCCGCTGGTGATGCCGAGCTTGTCGGTGGCGATCGAGACCAGCTCGATGGTGCCGATGATCAGCGCGACCGCGACCGACAGACCGGTAATGGTCAGGTTGTAGTACACCTTGCGGACCGGCTTCGCGTTGGCCCAGCCGTACGCGAAATTCATGAAGCAGCCGTCGATCGTGTCGAGCAGGCTCATCCCCGCCGCGAACAGGATCGGCAGGGTCAGGATCGCGTACCAGGGCAGGGCGAACGCCGCGGCGCCGCCGGCCAGCACCAGCAGCGAGATCTCGGTGGCCGTGTCGAAGCCGAGCCCGAACAGCAGGCCGATCGGGTACATCTGCCACGGCTTGCTGACCGCGCCCGTGGTACGCGACAGGATGCGGTTGAGGAAGCCGCGGTTGTCGAGGTGCGCCTCGAGCTGCTGCTCGTCGAAGCTGCCGGTCCGCATCCGGCGGAACACCTTCCAGATCCCGACCAGCAGCACGAGGTTGATGATGCCGATGACGTAGAGGAAGACGCCGGAGACGCTGACGCCGACCACGCCGGTGATCCGCTGCAGGGTGGAGGAGTCGCTCTCGACCTGCCCGGCCAGCGAGCGCACGCCCAGGCCGAGCAGCAGGCACAGGATGAACACGACACTGGAGTGCCCGAGGGAGAACCAGAAACCGACGGACAGAGGTTTTTTCCGATTGCCCATCAGCTTGCGCGTGGTGTTGTCGATCGCGGCGATGTGGTCGGCGTCGAAGGCGTGCCGCATGCCCAGCGTGTACGCGGTGACGCCGAGGCCGACGCCGTAGACCCCGGCCGCGCCCACGTGGTAGTGCGCCGGGACGATCACGAAGAACAGCAGACCCCAGCCCGCGACGTGCAGCAGCAGGATGAAGGCGCTCATCCCGCCGAGGCTGGCCCACCCCTTCGGCCCGACCGCTTCGCGTACGCGAGAGCGGGTCAACGTCGATGTCGTCACGATCAACCTCCCGTGCCCCAGTCTTGCTGTTGCACATTATTTGCAACAGCCCGGCGGCGAGGGAAGTGGCTTACCTCACGCCGCGCTGGATTCGGCGCGGCAAGACCGGTGGATTGGTCAGACCTGGCGGCTCCACTGCATGGACAGACCATTGACGGCTCGCTCGGTGCGGATCTCCAGGAGGTTCCCGAGGATCGTGGCCCGGTCGAAGACCAGCGGCGCGTCGTCGAGCCCGTAGGTCACCCGGTCGGAGACGAACGCGGGCGTACCGGCCGGATGACCCAGCAGGTCGGCGGTCACCGCGTCGAGCACTCCGGGCCGCACGACCTCGCGAGCCCGGTGCACGACGACACCCCGCCCGGCCAGCGCCGCATACAGCGACGTCCCACTGAGATCCACGTCGGCAAGATCAACATCAAGGATCCACGACAACTGGTGTACGGCGGGCCGGCCCGCCAGCAACCGCAGTCGTTCGAGCCGGAGGACCCGGGCGTCCTTGTCGATGCCGAGCTCGGCGCTCACCCAGGCCGGGGGCTTGCGGACGGCCTGACCGAGGATCTGGGTGCTGACGGTCTGCCCCTGGGCGCGCAGATCCTCGGCGAAGCCGCGCAGCGAGTCGAGGCGATAGGCCGCCCGCGGCTCGGCCACGAAGGTGCCCCGGCCGGCCTGCTGCGAGACCAGGCCGTCGTCCTCGAGCCGCTGCAGCGCCTGCCGCAGGGTCGCCAGCGTGACGCCGTAGGTCGCGCTCAGCTCCTTCTGCGGCGGGAGCGCCGAGCCGGGCGGCAGGTCGCCATGCCGTATCTTCGCCGCCAGGTCGCTGGCGATGGCCTGGTACTTGGGCGTGCGCGGCGCGGTCAGCGAATCCTCCCGGGGCTCTGGCACGCGGATCACCCGGTGACCCGCGTGCCAGACATTAACCGAGTGCCGCCCGCAAGGCCGCGACGTCCGTGCGTACGTCGTCCGGGGTGGCGCCGTCGAGGACTCGCCGCATGAGCGCGGAGGCGACCACGACGCCGTCGGCCGACTCGGCGGCGGTGGCGGCCTGGGCCGGGGTGGAGACGCCGAAACCGAT
Organism: Paractinoplanes globisporus DSM 43857; assembly: GCF_000379645.1. Lineage (GTDB taxonomy): Bacteria > Actinomycetota > Actinomycetes > Mycobacteriales > Micromonosporaceae > Actinoplanes > Actinoplanes globisporus. The sequence goes on along the minus strand of NZ_KB903295.1, from coordinate 436,239 downwards.
CAGCACCGGCAGGTCGGTGACGGCCTTGACCCGGGTCGCCAGCCGGCTCGCGGAGGCGTCGAGGGTGTCGCGCTCGCCGGTGGTGCCCATGAGACTGACCGCGTAGACGAAGCCGCGGCTGCGGGCCCCGATCTCGGCGAGCCGGTCGTCCGGAGTGACCGGCGCGGCCAGCAGGATCAGCGCGACCCCGGCGTCGGCGGCGGCCGCCGAGACCGCCGCCGCCTCGTCGACCGGCAGGTCCGGAACGATCAACCCCGTGATGCCGGCGCCGGCCAGCCGCCGGCAGAACACCGCCGGCCCCGCTCGGAAGACCAGATTCGCGTACGTCATCGCGATAAGTGGCACGCCAACCTTTATTTCCGAAAGGTCGGCCAGGATGCCGTCGACCGTCGCGCCTCGGGCCAGGGCGCGGTCGGAGGCCTGCTGGATCGTGACGCCGTCGAGCATCGGGTCCGAGAAGGGCAGGCCGATCTCGATCGCGTCCGCCCCCGCCGCCTCGTAGGCGAGCACATAAGACGTCCAGTCGGCTGTGATCCCGCCCGTGACGTACGGGACCAGCGCCTTCCCTCCGTACGGAATCATTTGTCTGCTCCCTCGCTCAGGGTGACCATGTCCTTGTCGCCGCGGCCGGACAGCGTGAGCAGCACGCGCGACCCGGCCGGCAGGTCGGCGGAGCCGGCCGCCCGCAACACCCAGGCCACCGCGTGGGCCGACTCGAGCGCGCAAATGATCCCCTCGGCCCGCGCCAGCCGGTGGATCGCCGCGACCACCTCCGCGTCCGTCACCGTCCGATACTCCGCGCGGCCGAGCGCGCCCAGATGAGCGTGCTCCGGCCCGATCCCCGGGTAGTCGAGCCCGGCCGCGATGGACGAGGCCTCGGCGATCTGCCCCTCCGCGTCCTGCAGCACCATCGAGCGGGAGCCGTGCACGACCCCGGGCGCGCCCGCCGTCATGGCCGCTCCACCCGCCGCCTCCACGCCGATCAGGCGTGCCGTCGTGTCGACAAATCCGGCGAATGTCCCGGCGGCGTTGGAGCCCCCGCCCACGCAGGCCACCACGACGTCCGGCACCGACGGCACCTGCGACCGCGCCTCGGTGCCGATCACGCGTTGGAATTCCCGAACCATCCACGGGTACGGGTGCGGCCCGCCGACCGACCCGAGCAGGAAGTGCGAGTGGGGGACGTCCGCCACCCACGCGCGCATCGCCTCGTTGGTCGCGTCCTTGAGCGTCCGGCTGCCGCTGGTCACCGGCACCACGGTCGCGCCGAGCATCTCCATCCGGAAGACGTTGAGCCGCTGCCGCTCGATGTCCCGCGAGCCCATGAAGATCGTCGCGGACAGGCCGAGCAGCGCGGCCGCCGTCGCCGTCGCCACCCCGTGCTGGCCGGCGCCGGTCTCCGCGATCAGCCGGGTGCGGCCGAGCCGCCGGGCCAGCAGCGCCTGCCCGAGCACGTTGTTGATTTTGTGGCTGCCGGTGTGTGCGAGGTCCTCGCGCTTGAGCCAGAGGTCGATGCCCAGCTCGCCGCCGAGCCGGAGGGCCGGCGTCAGCGGAGTGGGCCGCCCGGCGTAGACCGCGAGGAGGTGGTCGAGCTCGTCGCGGAACGTCTTGTCGGCCCACGCCTCCCGGAACGCCCCGGCCAGCTCGGCACAGGCCGGGACCAGGGACTCGGGCACGTAACGGCCGCCGAAATCGCCGAACCGGCCCGCGGCCGGCTCCGCCATGAGGGTCATCGCTGCCTCCAACAGTTATAGAACTCTCCGCCACAGTGTTGCACAACGTGGCGGAGAGTTCTAGAACTGTCGGTATTACTTGGCGGCGGCCTCGTACAGCTTCTCGGGGGTCACCGCGCCGGCGAAGACCCGGCCGTCATCGGTCACCAGGACCGTGAACAGCGTCCCCGCGAACTGGTGCCCGCTGCCCCACGAGCCGCTCACGGCCGGCAGCATCTTCAGGACGCTGTCCAGCTGCTGCGACTCGGTGCCGTCGGACTTCGGCAGCTTGGCCTCGACGATCGCCGTCCAGCCGTCGCCGATCACCTGCGGCTGCTGGGCCTTGGCCCGGGCCTGCGCCTTTTCCGCCTCGGCCTGGTGCTCCTTGGCCAGGCCCTCGGCCGAGCCCTCGGTCACCTTCGTGTCCGGCGGCGGGTTGAAGGTGAACTGCTCGGCGTCCGGTACCGCGAAGCTGATCTGCTGGAACGCCACCCGCACGGCGGGGCTCGTCGCGTTCTTCGCGTACACATCCACGCGCAGCGGGATGTGGTGCTCGGCGTCGATCGCCAGGCGCACCTGGCCGATCAGCGAGGCCGAGTCCTTCGGGCTGAGCACCAGCTCGTACGCGTCGCGGCCGGCGACCTTGGCGGCGCCGGTCGTGGTCACCGTGGTGGTCGGGTCGATCGCGGCCAGCGCCGCGTCGGCCGCTTCCTGCGGCGTCTTGGGCACCTGCCCGGCGAGCGGGTCGGCGTGACCCGGCTTGCCGTCGGCCGGCAGCTTCAGGTGGTTGGCCGATTTCTCGGCGCTGTTCCACAGCCAGACGTCGTTCTGGTTGCGGATCACGTCGGTCTCGCCCTTGGTGCCGACCAGCGCGAGCCGCATCTTGTCCTCACCCGCGTACCACACCCGGGCGGTGTTGCTGCCCGCGAGCAGCGAGGTGAGGTCGCCCGCGTCGGTGCTCCCCGAGCCCCCGGCCAGGCCGGCGATCGCCGGCAGACCGAGGTCGGCGCTCTCGACGATGGTGCCGGACAAGCCGTCGACCTTCGCGTTCTGGATGTCGACGAGCAATTGAGCCGCACTGCGATCCGGCAGCGATGGGTCCGCGCTCGCGACGATCGTGCCGGCCGCGGCGCCACCCCCGATGACGATGACCGCGGCGGCGGACGGTACGAGCCAACGCAGTGCTGGCCTGGACCTGAACACGGACACGATGTCCACCTCCCGTTCTCTGCCACCCAGCGTGCGCCGCGAGCGCTGTGACAGCGCTGAGAGGTTCCCCTAGGGGTGGCCTCTTACGTGTAAAGGTAGTCCCGTGCGGTTGCTGGTGGTGGAGGACGAGGCCCGTCTCGCGGCGGCGCTGCAGCGCGGCCTGCAGGCGGAGGGTTTCGCGGTGGATGTGGCCGGCGACGGTCAGGACGGTCTCGAGATGGCCCGCCACGGCGGGTACGACGCGATGATCCTGGATGTCATGCTGCCCCGGCTCAGCGGCTATCGGATCGTGCGGCAGCTGCGCGCCGAGCGCAACTGGGTGCCGGTGCTGATGCTCTCGGCCAAGGACGGGGAGTACGACCAGGCCGACGGCCTCGACTGCGGCGCCGACGACTACCTGACCAAGCCCTTCTCGTACATCGTGCTGCTGGCCCGCCTGCGTGCCCTGCTGCGCCGCGGCGCCCACGAGCGCCCGCCGGTGCTCTCCCACGGCGACATCGAGCTCGACCCGGCCGAGCGCCGCGTGCTGGTCTCGGGGGAGCAGGTCGTGCTGACCACCCGCGAGTTCGCCCTGCTGGAATACCTCATGCGCCGCCCCGGCGAGGTGGTCAGCAAGATCGAGCTGCTCGACCACGTGTGGGACGCGGCCGTCGAGACCGCGCCGAACGCGGTGGAGGTCTACGTGGGCTACCTTCGCCGCAAGATCGGCCGAGAACGGCTCGAGACCGTGCGCGGCGCCGGTTACCGCCTGTCGGGCGGCTGACGTGCGCCGGCCTCGCGAGTTCAGCCTGCGGGCCCGCCTGCTCTGGCTCACCGTCACCGTGGTCACCGCGGGCCTGGCCGCCGGCGGCATCCTGCTGGTCGGCGTGCTCAACTACACGCTGCTGCGCGCGGTCAACGCCGAGGCGCTCGACACGGCCAACAGCGTCGCCAAGCTGGTCGACCAGCATTCGCTCAGCGAGCCCATCCCGGTCAACCCGGCGATGCAGGTCCAGGTGATCGACGGTCAGGGCCGGGTGCTCTCCGTCTCGGCCGGCGCCGACCGGCTCATCCCGATGCTGCACGACGACGAGCTGCGCGGCCTCAAGGACGGCGACGTCACCCGGATCCCCGGCAACCGCATCGGCCTCGACGGCGAGGCCCGGGTCGTGATGGTGACCGCCGGCCCGCCCAGCGACCCGGTCCGGGTGCTCGTCGCCCGCTCCACCGACGACCTCAGCCAGGGCGTGCACATCCTGCGGATCACGCTGCTGATCGCGTTCCCGCTGCTGGTCGCCATGCTCGCGGCGATCATGTGGCGCGTCCTCGGCGCCGCGCTGCGCCCGGTCGACGCCCTGCGCGCCGGCGCCGAGGAGATCACCGGCGGCACCCGGCACGGCCGCCTGCCGCTGCCCGAGTCGCGCGACGAGATCTACCGGCTGGCCGTGACACTCAACGGCATGCTCTACCGGCTCGACGCGGCCCGCGCCCGGCAGCGCGCGTTCGTCGCCGACGCCGCGCACGAGCTGCGCAGCCCCCTGACCAACATGCGCACCGAGATCGAGGTCGCCCAGCGCATCCCCGAGACGGACTGGCCGGCCGTCTCCGCCGACCTGCTCACCGACGTCGACCGCCTCAGCCGCCTCGTCGACGACCTGCTGCTGCTCGCCCGCTCCGACGACGGCGTGCCGGCCGGCCGCCCCGCCGCGGCCCGGATGGCCGAGGTCGACCTCGACGGCGTGGTCGCCGCCGTCGCCTCCCGCTATCAAAATGTCGGCTATTCCCGCCCGCCCGAGCCGGTGATGGCGACGGTCGAGCCCGACGCGATCGGCCGGGTCGTGGCCAACCTGCTCGACAACGCCGAGCGGCACGCCCGGTCGCGGGTCGGCGTCGAGGTGGTCGACGAGGGTGGGTACGCACGAATCACCGTTTGCGACGACGGCCCCGGCATCCCGCCCGCCGACCGGGAACGCGTCTTCGACCGTTTCACCCGCCTCGACGACGCCCGCGCGCGCGACGGCGGCGGCTCCGGGCTCGGCCTCGCGATCGTCCGCGAGCTGGTCCGCCGGCACGGCGGCACGGTCACGCTCGGCGACGTCGCACCCGGCCTCCGCGTCGACATCCGTCTGCCGGTCACCTGAAAGCCTGTCGGTCACCTGAAAGTATGCCGGGAACTTTCCGGACACCGAGACCGACCAAAGGGGCGTGCCCGGCACCGGGCGACCACCCACGCGGAAGGTATCGACACCGATGACCCTGCTCAAGCGTTCGGCCCTGGTGGCCGCCGTCGTCGGCGGCCTGACTCTCGCGCTGGCCGCCCCGGCCGCGGCGCACGTGACCGTCAACCCCAACACCGCCACTCCCGGTGGTTACACCAAGGTGACGTTCCGTGTCCCCAACGAGAAGGACAGCGCCGACACCACCAAGCTCGAGGTCACCCTGCCCGCCGACCAGCCCATCGCGTCGGTCTCGGTGAAGCCGGTGCCCGGCTGGACCGCCGTGGCCGTGAAATCCAAGCTCGCCACCCCGATCAAGTCCCACGACTCGGAGATCACCGAGGCCGTCTCCAAGATCACCTGGACCGCCGACGCCACCTCCGCGATCAAGCCCGGCCAGTTCCAGGAGTTCGACGTCTCGCTGGGCCCGCTCCCCGACAGCGGTCAGATGGTCTTCAAGGCCCTGCAGACCTACTCCGACGGCGAGATCGTCCGCTGGATCGACGAGCCGTCGACCGATGGCACCGAGCCCGACCACCCCGCACCCGTCCTGAAGATCGCCGCTCCCGCCGCCGCTGTTCCCGCCGCCGCGCCCTCATCGTCCAGCGACAATGACGGCCCCGACGCGTTCGGCATCGCGGGCCTGGTGGCGGGCCTGCTCGCGCTGATCCTGGCCCTGCTCGCCTTCCAGCGCACGAGCCGCAAACCGGCCTCGCCTGCGGCCTCGGCCCCCGTCTCCGCGGAAAAGGTTCCGGCCGCGAAGGGTTGAGCTCCTTTTACCGTACGGGGGATCGATCCGTCCCGTGGCCCGCGCGCAGCGGCCTGGTTGCCACACCGGGCCGTTGCGCCGGTTCCGGGCTTGAGTGGTCGGTTCAGCACTTCACAAGCACGTCCGCCCACGCCGCCGGATCGGCGACGCCGGTGACGCCGTCCTCGCGGTGCGCCGCCAGTGTCCGCGAGCCGGCCGCGTCGACGACAACGACCCTCAGCTGGCAGTCGTCCGCGCTCGGATACGGCACATTCGCGCAGGACCACGTCCCCGCGTCGTGCGGGCACGGTCCCTGCGGACGGTAGGGCCCGCCCGAGACGGCGCGGACCAGGGCCCAGATCTCGTCGCCGGCGCTCAGGTTCGCGAGGTACCCGTTGGAGTTCCGGGCCTGGCGCACGTTGTCCCCGGACTGCGGGAAGAAGATCCCGACGCTCGGCCTGGGCCCGTCGCCGGTCCCCGCGGCCGGTGACGTTGCCGGCCGTTTCGACTTGGTCGGCGATGGGCGGGTCGTTTGCCGCGCCGGACCGGTCGTGTAGGGCGGGATACCCACCAGGCCACCGGGCGGCGTGTCCACCCGGATGCCTTCGTCGTCGCCGGTTCCGGCGCCCGGGCCGGGCGCAACCACGGTCGTCCCCGGCGCGCTCGGTGTCACCGAGATCGCCGACGGGCCTCCGGGGGGCGCTGGAGCCGGCTGGGTCCCCGGCGACGTCGCGATGGGCTTGTCGGCGCGTTCGTTGCCCTTGGCGAGCGACACGGCGACGCAGGCGCCCGCCACCGAGAGCACGAGGATGGCGCCGACGACCGTCATCCCGCGCCGGGTCAGGCTGTAGCGGCCGATGGTCATGGTGATCGCCAGGAGGATCACGCCGAATCCCGCCAGCCCGAGCAGGATCCGCCCGTCCAGCGCGTACAACGAGATGATGTCGGCGAACGAACCGACGATGGTCAGTCCATTGACCAACCCGGTGATCAGATAGATCGTCAGCCTGGAGTGTCCGGTACCGCCGGCCCGGCTGTCCTGCTGCTGTTCTTCGCCCATGGCGCGTCGACTGCTTCCTCGCGGCACCCGGCGTGCGGCGGCGCAGGATCCAACGACCGGTGTGACCCGGGCGAAGTCACCCCCGCGGGCGACGGTTCTTGATCGAACGCGGCGTCCCGTGGTTCTACCGACATTTGGTTCGGCCGGTGGTCGAGGCGGTGCCCGAGCGGGCCGGAATCACGGAGTGTCCAGATAGGAGGGAAGCGCGGTGCCGTCCCGGTTCACCAGCCGGGTGGTCTCGATGCGCCACTCGCCGGGCAGCCACTTCTTTCCGCTGATCACGCGGTAGTAGCCGTCGCCCACGTGCACGAAACGCCATTCCTGGCAGGCGGCCCGGCCCGGCGGCCGGAACGTGATCGTGCGGCCGCAGGCGTCCAGGGCCTTCGTGCCGGTCGGGTCGGCGATCAACACGTCGCCGGTGGGCTGCAGGCGGAACTGCTGGCAGTCGGCGCCGTTCGCGGTCACCGTCTGGATCAGGTCGCCGGTGCACGCCGCCGGTTGCAGGACGCGGCCGTTGAGCTTGCTGCGGATCGTCGACCAGCCGTCCGTGGCCGGGTCGATCGCGAACATCTGGCAGTCGTTGTGCAGCCAGCCCCACTGGGCGACCCGTGCGCCGTCCGCGTTCACGCACGCCGCCACCTCGGCGATCTTGTTGCTGAAGCGGTTGCCGAGGCTGACGTAGCCGGGATCGCGCGGGTCCAGCCGCCACTGCTCGCACGGGCTGCCGGTCGGGGTGGCCAGCGCGATGTCGGCGCCCTCGTAGCCGCAGGACGGGTTCGACAGCACGCGCCCGTCGACCCGGTTGACCAGCGTCAGGTACGCCGGGCCGTGGCCGATCGCGCGGCTGCCCGAGAGCGGATCGCCGAGCGTGGGCCAACCGTCACGCCATTCGATGGGTCGTACCGATAGCTTGGGCAGACCATTGTCGTACAGGTCGTAGTAGTGGTGGACGTAGAGGTTGCCGTCGACGTCGCCCCCGCCCGGCCCGCGGAACTCGTTGTACCCGCGCAGCAGCTCGATCCCGCCGCCGGAGAGCATCGGCACGCCCGCACTGTCCACGTACGGCCCGGTGACGCTGGTGGATCGGCCGACCACGACGCGGTAGTCGCTCTCGATGCCCCGGCAGCAGTAGTCGAGGCTCTCGAAGAGGTAGTAGTAGCGGCCGTGCCGCACGATCGACGCGCCCTCGATCGAGGCGCCGCCGCGCGAGGCGAGCGAGTAGAGCGTGGTGTCGTCGGCGGCGAGCAGGCCGGTCGCCCGGTCGAGGCGGCGCATCTTGATGCCGTCCCAGAACGAGCCGAACGCGAGCCACTGCTGTCCCGCCGCGTCGACGGTCAGCTCGGGGTCGATGGCGTTGAAGTTGTCGGCCGTCGTCGAGCGGAACACCATTCCCCGGTCGACCCAGCGATAGTCCGGGCTCGCCGGGTCGAGCGTGCGATTTGTCGCCAGCCCGATCACCGAGTTGTTCGTCCCGAACGAGCTGGCCGCATAGTACAGCCGGTATTCCCCGTTGAAATAGGAAATGTCCGGTGCCCAGAAGTCGCCCGGCGTGATGCCTAGCTCCTGGACGACCCAGGCCGGCGGCGTCGTGAAGACCGGGCCGAGCTCGGTCCAGTGCAGCAGGTCGGTGGATCGTTTCATCGGCAGGTAGGTGCGGGTCGCGATGTCCCCGGTGATGAAGGCGTAGTGGTACCGCCCCTGCCGGATCATCGTGGGATCGTGCGCGATCGGGTCATCGGCGATCCGCCCGACCGCCGTGCCGCCGCCTGTCGTTTGGACTGTTGGTTCGCCCGCGCTGGCCGCCTGCGGCAGCACCGCGACAGAACCGACGATCAAAAGCATGATGGTGTACGCCCGCACCGCGCTCCGCATGAAGGCATCGTCATCAATGTCCGGCCGAAAATCCAGAGTGGAGCGCGAACGGGTCCGCGCCCCACTCCGTCGTGGTGAGGATCAGGTCACGCTGCAGGAGACCGTGGGCCAGGTCCACGACCCATTGGTCTGGATGGTGACGCCCCAGTTGTTTCCCGCGCCATTTGGTTTGGCCACCAGCACCTGGGCGCTCGGATAGCTCGCCAAGATGTTCCAGGTGGCGATGATCTTCTCGGGGGAGGGCACGTTCATCGTCACGGTCCACGAGTTCGAGCCCGTGACCGCGACGTTGAGGTTGTACCGATCGCTCCAGGACGAGCCGGCCGACAGCGTCGCCGTGCAGCTACCGCCGCCGCCTCCGCCTCCGCCGCCTCCGCCACCCCCGCCGCCACCGCTGCCGTCCGGGGCCACGGCCCGGCCGGTCTGCGGCGAGATCATGCCGGCGCACAGGCCCCGGCTCGCCAGGCCCTGGGCGATGCGCGGGATGGCCGAGAGGGTATTGGCCGGCCATTCATGCATGAGGATGATCTGACCATTGCTCAGCCGGGCGTTGGCGGCGACGATCGCGTCGACGCTCGCGCCGTTCCAGTCCTGCGAGTCGACGTCCCAGATGATCTGGGTGAGGCCGTACTTCGCCTCCACCGCCTGCAGCGTCCCGTTGGTCTCCCCGTACGGCGGGCGGAACAGCTTGGGCGTCCCGCCGCCGGCGTTGGCTATCGCCTGCTGGGTGCGGGAGATCTCCGAGTCGATCTGGGCCTGGCTCTGCTGGATCAGGTGGGGATGGGTGTAGCTGTGGTTGCCGACCCACATGCCGGCACTGATCTCGGCCCGCACCTGCGCCGGGTAGGAGGCCGCGAACTGGCCCTCGTTGAACATGGTGGCGCGCAGCCCGTTCGCCCGGAGCGCGTTGAGGATGGCCGGGGTGTGGTCGTTCGAGGGCCCGTCGTCGAAGGTGAGCCCGACATACCCGTTGCAGGTGGCGGCCTGCGCCGGTGTCGCGAGCCCGGCGATCGTGCCCGCGGCGGCGAGTGCCGCGACGGCGATGCTGGTGAGAAGGGAACGCTTGGTCATCATTCGCGTGCGTCCGCGGCGGCGACCATCAGGGGGAGCGTCCATGGGCAACCTTTCTCAAGCGGCCGGCTTTCCCCGGCAAGGCTGTTGTGCGGGCAGCCGGAATCACCCCGGCCGGTGGAAGCCGAAGTCATGTCCAGCACAGAATTGATTCGGCCACCGCGACCGCGGAGGCCCTCCCACTCATCGACGACGATCGAGTCCCGTCGATGGCGTCAGTATTGGCCCGCACGGCGCGCCATGTCAACAACTTCCGGAAACTTAGCGGTACCCCTCAAAGCCGCTTCGTCGCCGCATAGTCCCAGGCCACCGCCCATGCGGCCCCGATGATCCCCGACGGATCACATCTCACGACGCAGCATTCCTCGCCCACAGTACCGATGTGTGACCGGAAGTTTCGGAATCACCCCGAACGTTTCCCCATGCCAGGCGCATGCCAGCATCAAGAAATACGGCCGAAGCCATGCCCCTGGCACGCAGAGCAACCACCCGCGAAGCGCCCCGGCCCGCGTCCACCGCGACCGGGCGGCGGCCAGCCCGTGGCGACCGCCCCGACCTCCCGCGGACCGTGCACGACCGCGCTCAGTGCGACCGGGCGGCGGCCGGACCGTGCCCACTCAGCGCGACCACTCGCGGGCCGTGCGCGAGCGCGCTAAGTGCGGCTGGGCAGCGGTCGGGCCGTGGCGACCCGGCACGACCGGCTGGGCCGTGGCGACCCGGCAAGACCGCCCACGGAACGTGCACGACCGCCCACGGAACGTGCACGACAGCGCCCATCGTGACCGGGCAGGGCCGCAACCACGAAGGGGGCGCGGCGAGGCCTGGCGCTTCACCGTGGGCGGGCGAGGCTAGGCGCGTCGCTGCGTGCCGGCGCAACGTCTGGCCGCGCTGCGTGGTGTCAGGACGCGTAGCGGCGTTCGGCTCGGGCTCGGGCCTTGGCGGCCTCGATCTCGCGGTTTTTGGGCGGGGCGACGGTGGTCAGTTCGCCCAGCAGGTCGGCGGTCGCGGCGGCCACGGCGGCGACGGCGCGGTCGAAAGCCTCCTGGTTGATCTGGGATGGCCGGGTGGTGCCGGCGATCTTCCGCACATACTGCAGGGCGGCGGCGCGGATCTCGTCCGCGGTGGCCGGCGGCTCGAAGTTGTGCAGCTGGTGGATGTTCCGGCACATCGGGTCTCGTCCTCCCACTCGGGCTGTCGCCCAACCTACGCCGAGGGTCCGACAGAAACTTCGCGGGCGGCCGAAACGACGGGGGCCTTCCGGCGGGGAACGGCGCTACGCCACGGCCGGCACACGGTCGGCCGAAACGACGGTGCCTGCGGGCTGGGACCGGCGCTACGCCGCGGCCAACATACGCTCGGCCGAAACGACGGGGCCCGCGGGCTGGGACTGGCGCTACGCCGCGGCCAACATACGCTCGGCCGAAACGACGGTGCCTGCGGGCTGGGACCGGCACTACGCCGCGGCCAAGGCACGCTCCGCGGGAACGTCATGGGGGCTGCGGGCCGGCAGCAGCAGCGTCACGCCCAGGGCCAGGATCCAGAGCCCCCAGGCCGTGCTGCCGAGGAACCCGGCCGCGTCCCACACCGGGAAGCCGGGCAGGGCCGTGGCCATCACATCGCCCTGGTTGAGCAGGTAGAGCGCTGACGCCACCAGCCCGGCCCAGCCGATCCATCGGGGGAGCACCCCGCCGCGCAGCGCGATCATACTCACCGATACCGACCACACGATGGCCAGCAGCTGCCCCAGATGCTCGCCCAGCAGGGCCCCGCCGAACTGGTGCTGAGCCGTCCACGCGGCCTCCACCGCGGCGCGGGTGACGGGGGAGCCGGAGGTCCACGAGTGGGCCAGCGGCGGGACCACGAAGACCCACCGCAGGAAGCCGATCACCGACAACAGGACCGACGCGGCGCCGATCAACGTCGCCATCCGCAGGGCGGGCAGGCGCGGGGCGGGCAGGCGCAGGGCCCGGGGGAGAAGGAGTATCGGTATGGCCAGCAGACCGTAAGTCCAGGCCGTGGCGAACCAGGTCCACACCAGCGAATCGCCCCCGCCTTCGAAGGCCGCCAGCACTGTCGGCGCCGGCGCGCGGAGGATGTCCGGCCAGTCGAAGGTGGCCGACAAAATGCTCGACGCCACGCCGAACGAGACGGCCGCGATGAGGAAGAAAAGACCGTTTGCCCTGCGAATACTCATGACATTCCAATCTTGTACGCCGTGCAGAGTTACCCAATGCTGTACGGTGTGCAGAGATGTTGTCAAGGAGGATGGCACGCATGGCCGAGACGAGGCGGAAGCCGGGACCGCGCCGGGCCCTCACCGAGCGGGAGATCGTCGACGCTGCCCTGGCCCTGCTGGACGCCGGCGGTGCCGAGGCCGCCTCGATCCGCCGGATAGCGGCCGCCGTGGGGGTCGCGCCCAACGCGGTCTACACGTACTTCCCCGACAAGGCCGCCGTCGAGCGCGCCCTGGTGGAGCGGATCCTCGAGGATGTCCAGGCCCCGGCGGAGGGCGACTGGCGACCGGCGGTCGAGGCGCTCGCGATCGGCCTGCGCAGCCGGCTCGTCGCGCACCCGGGCGCCGTCCCGCTCATGCTGGGCGGCCCGATGGACGGCCCCCACGCTCTCCGGCTCGGCGAGCTCCTCCTCGACCTGCTCGCCGCGAGTGGCCTCGATGCCGCGTCGGCGGCGCGAGCGTCGTACACGCTGATGGTCTATGTGTTGGGTGCCGCCGCGCTGGAGGTAGCCGACGGGCCTCCGGGACCGCTGCCGCCGGAGGCGGAAAGGATTGCGGCGCGCCACGCCGCTCTGGGTGAGGTGCCCGCCCAGGCGTTCCCCCGCACGGCCGCCGCCACCGGCGTGATGGCCACCTGGGTCGGCACCGAGCAGTTCCTGTGGGGGCTGCGGCGGGTGCTCGACGGGCTCGAGGCGGCGGCGAAATAAACTTGTGAAGCATGGTGCACTGGTACGAGTCGTCGATCGACCGGCAGCTGCGCGAGGCCACCGAGCGCGGCGAGTTCGACAACCTCCAGGGGTCCGGCAAGCCCCTGCCCGGCCACGGCCGGGAGTACGAGGAGGACTGGTGGGTCAAGGACTGGCTGGAGCGTGAGGGCGCCACCGCGGGCGTGATCCCGCCGACGCTGGCGCTGCGCCGGGACGTGGAGGATCTCGAGGCCCGGGTCGACCGGCTGCGCACCGAGCGTGAGGTCCGCGACTACGTCGCCGAGCTCAACGAGCGCATCCGCAAGGCGAACGTCGGTCTGATGGATGGGCCGCCAGTGGTGCTCCCGCCGAGAGACGCCGACCGGGTGGTGGCGGGCTGGCGGGAGCGCCGGGCCTAGCTGATCTCCTGCACGTGGAGCGGGTCGCCGGTGAGAACGTCGCTGCGCACGAAGGCGAGCTGGATGTGCACGTCGGTGAACCAGAGGACCGGCAGCGTCAGCGGCGGCGGCTGTGACGGCGTGAAGGTGACCGGGATCAGGCCGAACAGGTTGCCCTTGAACTCGGGGGTGTAGAACTTCACGGTCCCGGTCGTGGTGAGCTCCTTGCTGGAGATCACCGTCTGGGCCCCGTTCGGCTCGTCGACGGTCAGCTTGAACGGCTTGTTCACGGCCTTGTCCATGCTGAACTTCAGCGCCTTGTACGACCCGCCGCCCGCCGTCGGCATGTCGACCACGCCGTCGTACGTCGAGTTGTACATGGTCAGGGAGTCGACCTCCATGGCGCCGGGCTTCTTCGCCACGGTCGGGATGTCGTCGGCGCTGGCCAGCTTGCCGAAGACGCGGGGGCCGAGGCAGGGGATCACGTCGTCGCTCGCGGCGGTCGTCGCCGCGGCGGCCTTGGTGGTCTTGGTCGGCTCGGCGCTGGTGGCGGTGGTCGTGGAACCGGTGGTGGGGTCGGCGGCCGGCGCCGTCGTGGTGGGATCGGCGGCGGGCGTGGTGGTGGTCACCGACGGGGAAGGCGACGTGCTCGGGGTCTCGTCGCCGATCCCGAGCAGGTTGCTGACGCCGTCGACGACTCCCTCGATGCCGTCGAGGATCGGGGTGCTGCTCTCCTGAGTCGCGGTGGCGGTGGTGGTGGGGTCCGCGGCGGCCGTGGTCTTCCCGGCGGCGGCGGTCGTCTTCTCCGCCGCGGCTTCGGTGGTCTTCGCGGCGGCCGCGCTCTTCTTGGCGGGGTCGGCGGCCGCGGGGGAGGTGGTCGTGGTGGCGATCGAGGGCAGGCCCGCGGGGCACTCGTCGTCGGCGCTGGCCGGCAGGGTGCTTCCGGCGGCGATGATCGTGGCGGTCACCGCGACCGGCACCAGCGCGAGCACCATGGCCCGCGGGTTGCGGGCCAGGCGCTGCAGGCCCGCCGCGCGGGGCGCCCCGGCCGTCGGCGGCTCCTCCGGCGCGGCGCCCTGACTGGCGGGCCGGACAGGCGAGCCGGCGGACCCAGGTGAGCCGGCAGGGCCGGGCGACCCAGCGGCCCCGCGCGGCCCGGGCGAGCCGGCGGGTGCGGCCGGGCCGGGCGGGCTGGCGGGCCCGCCCGGCCCGGCGGGCTCGTGCGGCCGGTCGTCGTGCCCGGCGATCTCGATCTGCTGGGTCTCGTCGATGTCGCGCCGCTCGTTGAAGATGTCGTCGCCGACGTCGACCGGGCCGTCCTCGTGGTGGTCGGTGGGCTCATCGGTCGGCGGGCCGGCGAGCGGCGTCCCGGGCCGCCGCTTGGGCGGTCCCCAGGCGATGACCAGCGCGCCGCCGAGGATGCCGAGCAGCATGCCGAGGAAGAAGCCGCCGAGGTTCAGGCCGATGAACGAGTAGAGCGAGGCCAGCAGCCCGACGATCCCGTAGAACAACCGCTGGGCCGGGGTGAACGCGGCCAGCAGCGCGCACAGGATGATCACCAGCGGCACCACGTAGGAGAGGAAGCCCTGCGGGCCGATGTGCACCTTCAGGTCGCCGAGGTCCGCGTTGGCGGTGTAGAGCAGCTCCAGGCCGGCGATCAGCATGATGAGGCTGCCCCAGAACGGGCGGCGCCGACGCCAGTGGCGGAACTTGCCCCAGAAACCGTCAGTCGCTGCCACTACTAGTCCTTCCACACACATACATCGGTCATGACGCCGGTCGAGAAGATAGCCGAACAAAGGGGTGGGGCTCGCGAGCAGTCTCGCGAGCCCCGAAGGGTGCAGTATCAGCCGTTGAAGCAGTCGTGGTCGCCGCCCAGCAGCGCCAGGTGCATGCCCTGCAGCGAGAAGGTCCCCGCCGAGGTCGAGGTCGCGGTCTGCTTCAGGTTGTCGATGTCCACGCTCGAGGCGCCCTGACCGAAGCCCCCGACGGCGCCGTGGGCGTTGGCGCCGGCCTGGTTGAGGGTGCTGGCGTCCTGGCCGATGTTGATCGACGTGAACGTCGCGTCACCACTGAGGTCGGACATGCCGATCAGCAGGTCGGTGGCGCTGACCTGCTTGTGGTCCGCGGTCTTGCCGGCCTCGATACGCAGGGTGAACTTACCGAGCGGGGTGTCGCCGACGACCGACTGGCACAGGTCGTTGATCGTGGCGGACTGAATGCCCGACACGGCCACGGCCTTCGCGCCCGTCTTGGTGATGTCGGCGCCGCTGTACTGAACGAAGCCGTCGCCGTGCAGGTGCGACGCGGTCAGGTGGAAGTCCTGACCGGAGACGGTGAAGCTGGCGGCCAGAGCGCCCTGGGCCAGCGCAACAACCAGGCCGCCCGCGACAACCGTGGGCACACCCACTGCGACCGCGAAGCGCTTCCAGTTGGTGCGCCCCTCCATCGCCTCTTGCGAATCCATCAACGGATCCTCCTATGGAATGTCAGACGGCTCGCAGGCCTCACCGCCATGGGCTCGCATCGACGGGCGACCCTGTCGAATCCACCGTCAGCAGAGAGGTCCGTCGATGCCGTCGATTAACGTGCGGGAAATGTTGCCGCCCCTGCTCAGCGGTTACAAGTGGCGGACCTACCAGTCAGTAACCCAGCTCACTCAAAGTTGATCACGCACAGTGACATTCGCCATTGGATCGCCGGGACTTCCCCACCTAATTTGGACAGAACCGTGGCCGATGACCGATGTGATGGTCACCACGTGTATAGGGAGCCCCGAAGGTTACGGATCAGTAACGAAACCCAGCCAGCACTCAGGTACCGGTGCTACCGACTAGATGTCTGACCACTCAACGGATCTCGGGGGAAGGATCGTGGGGATGGCACCGGAAGAACCCGGACTGCGGCGTGGGGGCGCCCTGGCCCGGCTGAGCGGCGTCCTGATACTCATCGGCGCCCTCGTCGGCGTCGCGGCCATACCGGCGGGCGTGATCCTGCTGTCGGCCGCGCACTGGTCCGACCAGCAGCGCGCCGAGCTGCCCGAACAGCTGCTCAACCCGCCGACGGCCCAGGTCACCCGCGTCTACGCGAACGACGGCAAGACGCTGATCACCACGTTCTACGACGAGGACCGGCACGACGTCGCGCTCGGCCAGATCGCCGGCGTCATGCAGCAGGCGATCGTGGCCGCCGAGGACGTCCGCTACTACCAGCACGGCGGCGTCGACCTGAAGGGCGCCGTCCGCGCGCTGGTCACCGACGCGCAGAGCGGCCAGGCCGCGCAGGGCGCCTCGACGATCACCATGCAGGTGGTGCGCAACGTCCTGAAGGAGGACCCGACGCTCACCGCCGCCGAGCGGGCCGAGGCCACCGCGGACACGCCGGGCCGCAAGCTCAAGGAGATCCAGTACGCGATCGAGCTCGAGCAGCGGCTCAGCAAGCAGCAGATCCTGCAGAACTACCTGAACATCGTGTACTTCGGCGACGGCGCATACGGCGTGGAGGCGGCCGCCCGCCGGATCTTCGGCGTCACCCCGGCCCGGCTCGACCTGGCCCAGGCCGCCATGATCGCCGGCATCGTGCAGTCACCCGACGCCGACAACCCGGTCAGCGGCGACAAGAAGCGGGCAAAGGACCGCCAGCTGTACGTGCTGGGCGCCATGCAGAAGGCCGGGATGATCACCGCAGCCCAGCAGAAGGCGGCCGCCGCCGAGAAGCTCACCTTCACCGGCAAGACTCAGCCCAACGGGTGCGTGGACGCCTCCGGCACGGCCGACGGGTGGGGCTTCTTCTGCGACTACGTGCGCAGCTGGTTCGACTCGCAGCCGCAGTTCGGCAAGACCACCGCCGAGCGCGACACGGCCCTGCGCCGCGGCGGCTACACGATCGTCACCACGCTCGACCCGGACGTGCAGAAGGCCGCCGCCGAGCAGTCCCGCTCGGTCTACGGCCTGAACAGCAAGAAGGTGCTGCCGATCGCGGTGGTCCAACCGGGCACCGGCAAGGTGCTGGCGCTGGCCGTCAACCGCCACTACAGCACCGCCAAGGGCATCTCGAACACGGTCAACCCGCTGGTCAGCGGCGGTCCCAACCTGCACGGCTACCCCTCGGGCTCCACCTTCAAGATGTTCACCATGCTGGCCGCGCTCGAGGCCGGCATGCCGCTGGACACCGGCTTCGACGCGCCGGCCAAGCTGCCCACCGAGTGGCCGGACAGCGGCCCGGACAGCTGCGGCGGCAAGTACTGCCCGGGCAACAGCAACCCGGCCTGGATGGACGGCTTCCGCACCATGTGGGACGCGTTCGGCCGCTCGGTGAACACGTACTTCGTGCACCTGGAGGAGCAGGTCGGCCCGGCCGCCGCGGTGGCCGAGGCCAAGAAGCTGGGCATCAGCTTCGGCTCCCCGCAGGACGCCGAGATGGCGAAGAACAGCGCCGACAGCTGGGGCTCGTTCACCCTCGGCGTCATCGACACGACCCCGCTCGAGCTGGCCTCGGCCTACGCCACGGTGGCCGCCGAGGGCACCTACTGCGCGCCGCTGCCGGTCCAGTCGATCACCGGCGCCGACGGGGCGAAGGTCGCCGTCTCCAGCACGTGCAAGCAGGTGCTCGACCCGGACATCGCGCGCGCCGCCACCGATGCGGCCCGCTGCCCGGTCGGCCAGCAGGGCGCGTTCGGCCGGTGCGACGGCGGCACCGCCGCCCAGGTCGACTCGATCATGGGCGGGCGGCCGGTGGCCGGCAAGACCGGCAGCACCGAGGACAACCGTACGGAGACCTTCGTCGGCTTCACCCGCACGATGGCCGCGGCCGGCATCGCGGCCGATCCGGCGAACCCGTCCGACCACGTCGGCAGCGCGGTCGAGTCCCAGGTCGTCACCGCGGTCGGCAAGGCACTGCGGGCCGCGGTCGGCGACGGCGACTACCCCGACTTCACCCCGCCCAGCGACGAGATCGCCTTCGGCGGCTGAAGCACAAGGCGGCTGAAACGGGTCAGGAAAGGGTGGTCACCTGCCGAATTGAGGAGGGTGACCACCCCTGAGCGGGAGCGCCCGGCATGAATCTCAGGCACCGCGTCGCCGCGGGATTCGCGATCCTGTGCGTGCTCTTCCTCGCGCTCGTCCTGCTGCAGGTCGTGGCCGGCGACCGTTTGCAGGAGGAGCACGAGCGGCGGCTCGGTCGCCTCGAGCGCCTGCTCGACGCCAACCACCAGGTCCTGCAGTCGATGACCGACGCCGAGACCGGGGTGCGCGGGTTCCAGCTCACCGGCGAGCGCGCCTACCTCACCCCGTACGACACCGGCCGGACCGGCGCGTCCGAGGCGCTCGACCGGCTGGCCGCCGGGTCCACCAGCCGGACGCTGCACGGGCTGGTCGACACCGAGCGCGCCACGGCGGCGCAGTGGCTCAACGCGTACGGCGTCCCGATCGTCTCGGCCGGTGTCGCCGACGCCGACCCCGACCTGGCCGCCCGCGGCAAGCGGATCTTCGACGAGCTGCGCGCCGTCAACGCCGCCGTGACCCAGCGCCTCGACACCGAGCGCGCCGCCGTCATGGCCGCCGACCGCCGCGACACCCACCGCATCCAGCTGCTGTTCGCCGTGCTCGCCGTGCTCGTGCTGCTCACCGGCCTCGGCCTCGCCTGGATGCACCAGCGGCACCTGCTGCGCCCGCTCGAGCACATCCGGCACACGCTGCGCCGCCTCGCCGACGGCGACCGGTCGGCGCGGGCCCGCCCGGCCGGGCCGTGGGAGCTGCGCGCGGTCGTCGGCACCCTCAACGACCTGGCCGCCGAGACCGAGCGGCTGATCACCGACGAGCAGTCCCGGGCCCGGGCCGGCGAGCTGCGCCAGCGGGTCGCGGCCGAGCTGCGCGGCGAGCGCGACTTCACCGAGAAGGGCCACCGGGTCGCCCGGATCATCGCGGAGGCGCTCGGCGGCGACGCCGTCTACGCCCGGGCCACCGTCGGCCCGGGCGCCGGCCTCGCGGTCACCTGGCCGCACGAGGCTCCCGCGCCCGCCGCCGAGCTGGTGCGGCACATCCGCGCGGGCGAGCCCGGCACGGTGCGCGAGCTCGACGCCGGGCTGGCCGTGGCGCTCAGCGGCGACGACGACTGCCCGCCCGGCCTCGTGCTGGTCACCCGGGCCGGCGGCGACTGGACCGAGGCCGAGCGCACCCAGCTCGCCGCCCTGTGCCGGGAGATCGACCACGCGGTGCGCCAGGAGCGGATGCGCCTGCGGCAGACCCGGCTCATCACCGAGCTGCGGACCCTCGACGAGCAGAAGGATGTCTTCGTCTCCACCGTCACGCACGAACTGCGCACCCCACTGACCAGCATCATCGGCTACACCGAGATGCTCACCGACGGCGAGTCCGGCGGCGAGTCCGGCGGCGGGTCCGACGGCGAGAACGACGGCCTTTCGCCGATGCAGCGGCGCAGCCTCGGCGCGATCCTGCGCAACGCCCACCGGCTGCAGGCCACCGTCGCCGACCTGCTGCTGCTCGACCGGGCCGGCGAGCGGATCGGCGCCGACCCGGCCCCGGTCGACCTGGCCGCCATGCTCACCGGCGTGCATGACGGGGCCGCCGCCGCGGCCCGGGCCAAGAACGTGGCCGGCGTGCTCGACGCGGGGCCGGCCTGGGTGCTCGGCGACGGGCCGCACCTGGAGCTGGCGCTGCGCAAGCTCGTCGACAACGCGATCAAGTTCACCCCGGCCGGCGGGCGCTTCGAGCTACGCCTGTCCGCCGACGAGACGACCGCGACGATCACCGTGACCGACACCGGCATGGGCATCCCCGCCGACGACCTGCCCGGCCTGTTCACGCCGTTCCACCGGGCCACGAACGCCATGGACCAGGCGGTTCAGGGCCCCGGCCTCGGCCTCGCGATCGTCCGCGACATCGTCACCGAGCACGGTGGTACGGTCTCGGCGAGCTCGGAGGTCGGGCGGGGCTCGGTCTTCACCGTGACGCTCCCCGTGCTGTCGCCCGCCGCGGTGGAGGCAGTACACAGCTGATCGGCAGCTTCCTGTCGTGGTGTACACAGCTCCCGCACAGAAGATTGCGGGATGATCCAACCCCGGTCGGCACACCCGCCCTTCTCGCGGCGGACGATCGCAAGGCTGGTCCAGGTGGCCGGCCTGTTCGACATCCTCACCGTGGTCGTGCCCCACCCGCGCGGCCGCATGGAAGCGGTCATGGATTTCGTCCCGGCCGCCGGCGTCCTCTCCGCCCACGCCGCCACCGTCGTGGTCGGCATGCTGCTGGTCTACCTCGGCGCCGGCCTGCGCCGGGGCAAGCGCCGGGCCTGGCAGGTCGCGGTCGGCCTGACCGCCGCCTCGATCGCGCTGCACCTGGTCAAGGGCTTCGACCTGGGCGCCGCCGGGGTGGCCGCGATCCTGCTGATCATGCTGCTGGCCACCCAGGACCGGTTCACCACGATCGCCGATCCGGCCCACCGCTGGCGCGCGCTCACCGCGCTGGCCGGCTTCGCGACGGCCGGTTTCGTCCTCGGCTTCGTCGAGATCGCGGTCCGCGCCAACCGCCTCGACGGCACCCCCGGGGTGATCGACTGGGCCAAGGAATCCGCCCTCGGATTGATCGGCCTCGATGGTCCGGTGGAGTTTCGATATCGGTTGGGCGCCGACGCGGTCGCCTACACCACCGGCGCGTGCGGTCTTCTCGCCGCCGGGGTGGCCCTGGTGATCCTGCTGCGGCCCGGCTCGCGCCGGCCGCAGCGCGACGGTGACGGCGAGGCGCGCCTGCGCGAGCTCCTTCAGCGGTACGGGGGAGCCGACTCGCTCGGCTATTTCGCGCTGCGCACGGACAAGGCGCTGATCTGGGCCCCGAACCGGGCCGCCGTGGTCGCCTACCGGGTCGTCAACGGCGTGAGCCTGGCGGCCGGCGACCCGATCGGGCCGGAGTCGGCCTGGCCCGAGGCCATCGGCGCCTGGCTCGCCGACGCCGACCGGCACGGCTGGACTCCCGCGGTCCTGGGCTGCGGCAACGCGGCCGGGAGGGCGTACCGCAAATGGGGTCTTGATGTTGTGGAACTTGGTGACGAGGCGATCGTGGACACCGCGGCGTTCTCCCTGAACGGCCGGCCGATGCGCGGCGTGCGGCAGGCGGTCAACCGGATGCGGCGGGCCGGCTACACCTGCCGCGTCGTCCGGCAGCGGGACCTCACCGAGACCGAGCTGGCCGCCGCGGTCCGCGCCGCCGAGCTGTTCCGCGATGGGCCGGTCGAGCGTGGCTTCTCGATGGCGCTGTCCCGGTTCGGCGACCCGCGCGACGCCGACTGCCTGCTCGTGCTCTGCCACGACGAGCAGGGCGTGCTGCGCGGCCTGCTGCAGTTCGTGCCGTGGGGCGCCGACGGGCTCTCGCTCGACCTCATGCGCGGCGACCGCACCGCCGACAATGGACTGACCGAACTAATGGTCAGTGCCGTCCTGGAACAAGCAAACCATTTGGGCGTACGCCGGGTGTCGCTGAATTTCGCGGTGCTGCGCTCGGTCTTCGCGCGCGCGGACGAGCTCGGCGCCGGACCGGTCCTGCGGCTGTGGCACCGGCTGCTCCTGCTCGCCTCGAAGCTGTGGCAGATCGAGTCGCTCTACCGCTCGAACGCGAAGTACCAGCCGTCGTGGGCGCCGCGCTACCTCTGCTTCCCGACCGCGCGCGACCTGCCCCGGATCGCGGTCGCCGCGCTGACCGCCGAGGCCTTCCTCCCCACGCCCCGCTTGCCCAGCCTCCGCCGCGCCCCGGCCGCCGACGCCACCGAGGTTCTGGCATGAGCCTCACCGGCCTGCCCTTGCTGTCGCTCTCGGGGTTGCTCACGGTCGCCACGGCCGCGCTGCTCGTCTGGCTGTGGCGGCGCGCCTGGATCGCCGCGCGCGTCGGGGGAGTGCTGCTGCTCGAGGCCCTCGTGGTCTTCACCATCGGGCTCGAGGTCAACCGCAGCCAGCAGTTCTACCCGTCCTGGCAGGCGCTGGCCGGCGACACCGGCACGACCTCGGTCACCGAGCAGGTGCACGCCGGCCTGCTCGACGAGCACCTGCCGCCCGGACCGTTCCGCTGGCGTCCGCCCGGCCTGGCCGCCTGGCACCTGGCCGGGCCACCGCTGGTGACGCTGCCCGCCGACTACCGCGACCGGCCGCGGGTGGAGTTCCCGGTCGTGCTGGCGCTGGGTACGCGGGCGCCGCGTACGGACAATGCCGTGACCGTGACGATCACGCCCACCGCCCGCACCACCGCCGCCGAACTTCTCCGCACCCTCCCGTCCGACCTGCGGCACGACCTGCGCGTCTCCGCCGTCGGCTGGGACGTCCTCGGCGGCCGCGCGCTCGGCGCGGCGTTCGCGGCCGGCGCGCCCGCCGGACTGGCCCAGCGCGACCGCCCGATCGGCGACCTGCCGCCCGCCCTCGCCGCCCCGCTGAGGTTGCCCACGTCATGACTCTCGCCCTCGCACTGGTCGCCGTGCTGCTG
The DNA here is from genome assembly GCF_000379645.1 of Paractinoplanes globisporus DSM 43857. Taxonomy (GTDB): domain Bacteria; phylum Actinomycetota; class Actinomycetes; order Mycobacteriales; family Micromonosporaceae; genus Actinoplanes; species Actinoplanes globisporus. The sequence goes on along the minus strand of NZ_KB903295.1, from coordinate 413,576 downwards.
ACCGCCGTGCTGCTCGGCGCCGCCTGGAACCGGCTGCGCGTGATCGGCCGTTCCGGCCTGATCCTGTCCTGCGTGCTCAGCGTGGTCGCGGCCGCGGCGATCGAGCTCAACACGCTGACCGAGGCCTACCCGACGGCCGGCGTGCCCGCGCGCGCCGCGGCCGCCGCCACCGGCAGCCAGATGCTCACCGTGACGGTGCCGGGCCGTGCGAGCCGGCTCACCCTGCAGATGTACGTCTACCTGCCCGCCGCCTACCGCACCGGCCATCACCGCTTCCCGGTGATCGAGGCGCTGCACGGTTACCCCGGCTCGCCGAAGACGTGGCTGACCCGGCTGCACGTCCAGTCGTCGCTGGATCAGGAGATCGCCGCCGGCCGCATGGCCCCCACGGTCGTGCTGTTCCCCTATCAGACCCCGCAGCACCTGCTCGACACCGAATGCACGAACCTGCGCGGCGGCGCCCAGGCTGAGACTTTCCTGACCGTCGACGTGCCCGCCTTCGCCCGCGCCCACTACCGCGTCCGCGCTGATCGCCCGGCCTGGGGCCTGACCGGGTACTCGGCCGGCGCGTTCTGCGCCATCAACCTCTCGCTGCGCCATCCCGCCGAGTACGCCGCCGCTGCCAGCATGTCCGGATATTCTTCGCCCGGCATCACCGTCGGCGACGGATCGGAGAAGACCACGAACAACCCCGGCTGGCGCCTGCACCACCTGCCACAGCCCCCGATCGCCCTGTGGCTGGGCTGGGCCGCCGACGACCGGGAGTCCGCCCGCGACTCCCGCCGCCTGGCCGCCGCCGCGCACGCCCCGCTCTCGATGACCACGGCGGTCGTGGCCCACGGCGGTCACAGCGACGCGGTCTGGATCCAGATGGAACCGCCGTCGTTCGACTGGCTCTCCGCGCACCTGGCCAGGCCTCTCCCGTGAGGCGCGCCGCCGTCCTGCTGTCCCTCCTCCTGCTGACAGCGTGCAGCTCCCCGCGCGTGGCCGCCGGCGACCCTCTTATGCCCACGGTGGTCACCCTCGGCGATTCGGTCCCGGCCGGCGCCGCTTGCGGTTGCGACCCATTCCCCACGCTGTACGCCCGGGACCAGCACGCGGTCGACGTCAACCTCGCGGAGAGCGGCTCCACCGCCGCCGACGTGCGCGCCGAGATCCCCGCCGAGAGCGACGTCCTCGCCACGGCCGCCGAGGTGGTCATCATGACCGGCGCCAACGACGTGGCCGACACGATCGACGACAACACCTCGTACACGGCCGCGGCCGCCGGCGTGCAGTCCGACGTCACCGCCACCATCGCCGCCATCGAGCAGATCCGGCCGGTCCCGGTGATCGTCCTCGGCTACTGGAACGTGGTCGAGGACGGCCAGGTCGGCGCCGACACCTACGGCCCCGACGGCGTCCGCGACGCCGCCGAGGCCACCACCCTGGTCAACAATGCCCTCGAGGCCGCCGCCAAGACCTCGCCCGAGGCCACCTACATCTCCACGCTCCCCGCCTTCCACGGCCAGGACGGCACCCACGACCCCACCGGCCTGCTGGCCCCCGACGGCGACCACCCCAACGCCGCCGGCCACGCCGCGATAGCCGCCCTGCTCCCACCCCTGCCCGCATCACCACCGCCACCGGCCTCGCCGCGTTAGTCGGCCCGTTCCGTCAGCGGGACGTGATGGAGCCGTCGGCGGCGATCGTCACCGTCGCCGTGTCGGTGGCGTTCGAGCAGCCGCGAACCGTCTTGACGTGACGGACCTGGACCGACGGCGTCGCCTCGAGCAGGACCGTGCCGCCGGCGGTCGTGACGGCGAGATCGAGCCGAGTCGTGCCCGGGCCGTCCACCGGGAGAAACACCCGGTCGATCGGCTGACAACGCCCGTGGCCAACGCACACCTCGGCGGCGTCCGGATGGGCGGTCGCATAGGCGGTCGCGTCGATGTGGATCTCGCTCACCGCGACATGCATCGGGCAGGCACGCCCGGCTGAGCAGCCGGACACGAGCAGGACGGCGACCACCGCACGGAGAACGCGCATGGCGGTTCGACTCCACGGCCCCGCCCCGCGTTCCTGAGGCAAGCCGCTACTGTCGCGATCATGGTCGAACACGATGTCCTCGGCGTCACCCGCGACGCGTACGACGCGATGGCCCTCACCTACGCCCAGATGTTCCGCGACTCGCTGCAGGACAGTCCGCTGGACCGCGCGATGCTGGATGCCTTCGCCGCGGTAGTCATCGCTGGTGGCGGCGGCCGGGTCGCGGACCTCGGGTGCGGGCCCGGCCATGTCACCGCCTACCTGGCCGAGCTGGGGCTGCCGGCGTTCGGCCTCGACGTCTCTCCCGCGATGATCGAGCTGGCGCGCGAGGCCTATCCGGACCTGCGGTTCGACGTAGGCACGATGACCGCGCTGACCATCGCCGACGGCACACTGGCCGGCGCACTCTCCCGCTGGTCCATCATCCACACCCCGCCCCCGGTGGTCCCCACCATCCTGGCCGAGTTCCACCGCGTGCTGGCCCCCGGCGGCCACCTCCTACTCTGCTTCTCCGCAACCGAGAACCCGTCCCACCCCACGCAGGTCTTCGACCACACCGTCGCCCCCGCCTACCGCTGGTGGCCCGACCACCTGGCCACCCTCCTGCGCGACGCCGGCCTGACCGAGGTAGCCCGCATGATCCGCCAGCCCGAACCCACCGACCGCCGCCAGTTCGAGTCGGTCCACCTGCTGGCCCGCAAGCCCTAGCCGCCACCTTCACCCGCCCACCGCACCAGCCGCAACACTTTGCTCTGCGCACCGGGACGCCCCGCTCTGCGCACCAGGACGCCCCGCTCTGCTTACCGGGACGCCCTGCTCTGCTTACCGGGACGCCCTGCTCTGCGCACCGGGACGCCCTGCTCTGCTTACCCGGGCGCCCACAGGGGGTCGCGCCGTGCGTATAGGTGAGCAGAGCAAGGAGGTCGCGCGTATAGGTGCGCAGAGCAAAGTTGTCCGGACCAGGACCACTGACCTGTAGCTGAGGGCTGGCCACTCCATGAGATCGGCTCGCGGTGACCGCGGAATGGGCTGGATGATCAGCTGACCGATTCGTCCGGGTGTGCGATGGTCAATGGAAGTTGATCAATGGGACTATTCGCGGATGGCTGAGGAGCAAAACCGGACGAAGACCACCACCATGATTGCGTACGGGAGTGCGATCGCTCTCGTGTCCGGTCTGGGCGCCGGGGTTCTGATCTGGCTCGCGTCCTATGTCGACGCGCACCCGCCCAGGACGCTTCCGGGCACGGTGCTCTTTCTCCTCGCCGGCGGGCTGGTCATCCTCGCCGTCGCGATGCCGTTCGCCGCGATCGGGATGCGCCGGTTTCACGAACACCGGCAGGAGCAGAGCGAGAAGGAGTTCAAGTCGATCGAGAACGCGTCGGGGAAGGTCATCGACGAGGCGCTCGGCGGCCTGATCTCGTTCAACTTCCGGCTCATGGACCGGTTCATCAACGTGGCGCTCATGCAGGCGAAGGCGGCCTACCTGCTCTGCGCCGTCTCGGCCGGCGCCGCGCTGCTGGTCCTGCTCACCGGCACCGCCATGCTTCTGACCGCCGGCACGGCCCAGGTCTGGGTCGGCGGCCTCACTGCCGCCGGCACCGCGCTGTTCGGCTTCATCAGCGTCACCTTCATGCGGATGTTCCGGGCGACCTCACGTCAGATGAGCTACTACTACGGCCAGCCGCTGGTGCATTGTTATCTGCTGCACGCCGAGTGGCTGGGCGAGCGCGCCTCCGAGCTGGGCCGCGAGCCCACGCGCCTGGACAAGGAACTCATCCACGCCACCATGCGGGCCGGTCACGACGCCCAGAACCACCTGCTCCAGCTGGTGGATCCCAAGCACCAGTTCCACGACGCCGAACCGCGCAAGCCCTTCCTCGGCACCGAAGCGGTCAGCGGGACCTGATCGTGCCGTCGGACGGGTGTTCCGGGTCGATGGGGGCGGGACCCGCGCGGCGGCGATCGCAGCCGCTGCCGGCCTGGTGTCCGTGGCGGTGGGGAGCCTGAGCGGCGTGATGGGGTGATCAGGGGGAGCGATGGGCTCTCTGCAGGCCCTCCCAGACGCGGTCGCGGGTGAACGGCAGGGCGTTGAAGCGGACGCCGGTGGCGTCGCGGAGGGCGTTGGCCATGGCCGGGGCTACCGGGTTGAAGGGGCTCTCGCTCATCGACTTGGCGCCGAGCGGGCCGATCGCGTCGGTGGTGTCGGCGAAGTGGACCTCGGTGCGGGGGACGTCGGCGAAGGTCGGCAGGTGGTACTGGCGGAAGCTGGTGGTGGTCACCTGGCCGGTGGGGGAGATGTCGACGTGTTCGGCCATGGTCGCACCGAGGGCCTGGGCTACGCCGCCCTCGATCTGGCCCCGGCATTGCAGCGGGTTCATCACGGTGCCGGCGTCGGCGCTGTGCACGCTGCGCAGGATGCGGATCTCGCCGGTCTCCGGGTCGACGGCCACGCGGAACCATTGGGCGTTGAAGGCCACCGACCGCGGCGTGCCGTCGAAGTGGCCGGTGGCGCTCAGCCCGGTAACGGAGTCTCCCGCGGCCAGGATCTTCTTCCGCAGGGCGGTGGCGGCGTCGAGCACCGCGCGGCCGGCGACGACCACGCCGGTGGAGGCGAACGCGCCGGTGTCGTGCGGCACCACATCGGTGTCCGACTGCCGGACGCAGATGCGGTCGGGGGTCGTGTTCAGGGCGTCGGCCGCGATCTGGGCGTGGACCGTCGTGCTGCCGTTCCCGAACTCCGCCGTGCCGACCGCGATCTCGTAGCGGCCCCCGGGCAGCACGGTCGCCGTGGCGTCCGCGATGTGCCCGCCGGGCGGTCCGGCCGCGATCATCGCGATCGCCATGCCCTCGCCGACGAGCCAGCCCTCGGGACCGGCGACCGGCGAGGCGGCGGCGTCACGGATGAAGCCCAGACACTGGTCCAGGCCGTAGCTGGCGATCGACAGGTCGTCCACGTGGTCGCCGGGCGAGAGCAGGGGCTCTCCGGGCCGTACGATATTGGTCTCTCGCATGGTTATGGGGTCGAGCCCGAGCTGGGCGGCCAGTTCGTCCAGAACCGACTCCACCGCGAAGGTCACCTGCCCGAGCCCGTACCCGCGGAACGCCCCGGACGGCACGCTGTTCGTGTAGACGGAGTACGCCTCGGTCGCCTTGTTCGGGCAGCGGTAGACCGCGAGGGACTCGTGGCAGCCGTGATACATCACCGAAGGACCATGATTTCCGTACGCCCCGGTGTCCGCGACCACCCGCAGCCGTAGCGCGGTGAGAGTGCCGTCCTGCCGGGCCCCGGCCTTCAGCGTGACCGTGAACGGGTGCCGGGTCGTCGCCGAGGTGAACTGCTCGGCCCGCGTGTACTCGAGTTTGACCGGCCGCCCCAGCCGCAGCACGGCCAGCGCCACCAGGTCCTCGACCAGCATCTCCTGCTTGCCGCCGAAGCCACCGCCGACCCTTCCGGTCAGCACCCGCACCCGCTCGGGCGGCAGATCGAACAGCGACGCCACCGCTCGCCGGGTGAGGAACGGCGTCTGGGTGCTCGACCGGATCACCAGCCGCCCGGCGTCGTCGAGCCAGCCGGCCGCGCCGTGCGTCTCGAGGCTCGCGTGCTGCACCCGCCCCGACGAGAACGTCTCCTCGTAGACCGCGTCGGCCTCGGCGAACCCGGCCTCCACGTCCCCGAGCTCCGCCTTCAGCTCGCCGACGACGTTGGGCAGCGGGGAGTGCACCAGCGGCGCCCCCGGACGCATGGCCGTGAACGGGTCGAGCACGGCCGGCAGCAGCTCGTACTCGACCGTGATCGCCCGGCACCCCGCCTCGGCCGCCGCCTCCGAGGTGGCCACCACCGCCGCGACCCGCTGGCCCGCGAAACGAACCACATCATCCAGTACGCGGGTGTCGGCCGGATCCTCGGCGACGTTCTCGTGCTGCGCGGTCGAGAACAGCTTGGTGGGAGCGTCGGCGTGGGTGAAGACCGCCTCGACGCCGGGCACCGCCAGCGCCGCCTCCACCGAGATCGCCGCGATCCGGGCGTGCGCGTGCGGCGACCGCAGCACCTTCATGTGCAGAACCCCGGGAACGTCCAGGTCGAACGTGTACCGCGCCTGTCCGGTCACCACCTGCGGCCCGGCCGGCGCGCCGAGGCTTGAGCCGACCGCGCTCCCGGGCGCCGGCGTGGCCGCGTTGACCACGCCCGCCACGGCGTCGGCGATCGCGCGGTATCCCGTACACCGGCAGAGGTTGCCTTTGAAGGCACGGGGAAGATCGGCGCGCTGGTCCTCGGTGAGCGCGGCCGTCGTCATGATCAGCCCGGCCGTGCAGAACCCGCACTGGAAGCCCTGCGCGTCGAAGAACGCCCGCTGGGCGGGATGCAGGCCCTCCGGTCCGGCGAGACCTTCGATGGTGGTCACGCTGCGTCGTTCCGCCCGGAAGGCGGGATAGACACAAGAATGCACCGGTACGTCGTCGACATGCACCGTGCACGCGCCGCAGTCGCCGGTGTCGCAGCCCTTCTTGACCCCGAAGCAGCCCTCCTCGCGCAGGTAGGTCCGCAGGCACTGGCCGGGGCGGGGTGGGCGCTCGTGCTCCTCGCCGTTGATCCTCACCGGTCCAGCTCCTGCCGTATCTGCTCGGCGTAGAGCCGGGTGAGGTGCCGCCTCCACGCCGGCGATCCGTGCACATCGGCGACGTACGCGTCGTCGGGAATACGCTCGGTGAGCGCGATCTGCACGACCTCGGCCCCAGGATATGTCGGAAATCTCAGGACGTAGGGGCGCTTCGTGGCCGCGGTCACCGTGATGACCAGCCCGGAATCGGCGACGCGGCCGATCACGAGCACGCCGGAGCGCCCGAGCGCGTGCAGGGAGCCCTGGCGATATGCCGTCTCTGCCGACAGTGCCGACGCGGGCAGATGCATGGACCGCAGCAGCTCGCCCTCCCGCAGAACCGTCTCACCCTCGCCGGTCACGAAATCTCGTACTAAAACGGTACGAGATCCATCGGGACTCAGGAGGAGACACGAGCCGTCCAGGGCGGCTCCCAGAGCGATCATCGGGCCGGCCGGCAGGGCGGCGCACAGGTTCCCGCCCACGGTCGCCACGTTCCAGATCTTGAAAGAGGCGAGGAAGGCGTGGCAGCACCGCTCCACGATGTCGAACCCGGACGCCGCGATCTCGGCGATCGTGCAGGTCGCGGCCACCTCGAGCCCGTCCTCGCGCAGCGTCAGCGCGGGCCACCCGGCGGCCGTGAGATCGAGCAGCCGGGTCAGGTGCGGCCTCGGTTCCGCGAACAGGGCCGTACCGCCACCGAGCCACGCGTCGCCCGGCCGCCACTGGCCCACCCCGGCCGGGCTGATCACGTCGGCGACGGTGTTCAGGTCCACGTTCGTACGTTACGCGCCCGTTGTTTCAGATCTTCGCGAGAAGCGGATCGCCCCCGTTTCAGATCTTCGCCGGTAGCAGGATCAGCAGGGTGACGGCCACCGAGAGCAGCCACGACGCGTAGAGCGCCAGCGGCCGCCGGGGCACCTCGATCGGCGGTGGAGGCGGCAGCGGGCTGATCGCGAACGACTGGTTCCGCGCGTCCCGCAGCGCCGCCACCAGCTCGTCCGCGTTCCGCTGGCTGTCCGGCGACGGCCACGGCGGCGGCACCGGCACGGTCAGCACCGACTCGCCGGCCGTCAGCAGCACCGTTCCCGCGTCGTCGTGCACCACCGCGCTGTCGGTGGCCCAGGGCTGCCGGTCCGGCCCGCGGAACCCGACCGCGGCGACCCCGCCGGCGTGCCAGCGCAGTCGCGGCCGGAGCTGGGTGCGCCAGCCGAACTCGTACCCCATGGCCGCCGACACCGAGGCGACCACCGTGAGGATCACGGGTGGCACGCCCGCGATCGTGGCCAGCTCCCCGGCCGCCAGCGCCGCCCCCAGCCCGATGGCCAGAGTCGCCGCCCACGCCCGCTGCGGGGCGATCCGGTGCTCGCGGCACTCGAACGCGCTCACCCCGCGATCCTCCGACCGCAGCGCCGCCGGGTCGACCAGCTGCTCCTCGTCGTCCTCGATCTCCCGGGGAAGCCCCTGCACCACGTCGTAGGCCACCTCGATCACCGGCCCGACCGGCCCGACCGGCACGTGCACACGGCCGTCGACCTCGACCGCGCACCAGCCGCCCGGGCGGGGCTCGCCGTAGAGCGTTCCGGCGCGGGTGACCGGCTCCTCGTCGTCCGTCTTGTCGCTGAAGAGCGCGACGTCGAACGCGAACTCCTTGGCGATCAGCCCGCCCGGATACGGCAGCAGCACGTGGACATAGCCCGTCTGCTCGACGACCCGCACCGCGTACATCGGCTGCTGGGTCCCGAACAGCTGCCGCAGCCGGGCACGATGCGTGACCACCCGGGCCAGCAGCGCGCAGCCGAGGCCGAAGACCGCGATCACCCCGGTGAGCCAGGCCGCTCCCGCCGATCGCAGCAGCACCGCCACCAGTCCCGCCATCGCGGCCACGAGCAGGGCGATCCCGGCGACCTCGGCCGGCACCGCCACCATCGGCAGGCCGCTCGGCGCCGGCGGTTGCCGCCGGGGGACCGGCGCGGCCACCGGGGACCGGTCGCGCCGGGTGAGGGCTATCGCCACGATCGCGTACGCCCAGCAGACCAGCGCGGCCGCCGCCGAGTGCGCCAGCGACGTCCACACCACCGCCGCGAGAACCCCGGCCCAGGCCGCCGCGCCGCGGTGCGCGTACACCATGAATGCGGGCGCGAGCAGCACGCCCAGCCCGACCCACCGGGCCTGCGGCGCCGGGTCGCCGGGGCCGCCGAGCACGCCGAACAGCAGCAGGAACGCGGCCGCCCCGGCCAGCGGCACCAGCCCCTCGACGCGCAGCAGCCGGCCCATGCCTCTATCGTCGGCGAGGACCTAGGCGCCGGGAGGCGGAATGACCGAGCTCAGCCGCCGGCTGGACACCCGGGACGCGGTGGTGGTGGGGCTCGGCGCGATGCTGGGCGCCGGCGTGTTCGCGTCGTTCGCCCCGGCGGCCCGCGCGGCCGGGGGCTGGCTCCCGGTGGCGCTGGCGCTGGCCGCCGTGGTCGCCTACTGCAACGCGACCTCGTCGGCCCGGCTCGCCGCGATCTACCCGCAGAGCGGCGGCACCTACGTGTACGGCCGGGAACGCCTCGGCCCGTTCTGGGGCTACCTGGCCGGCTGGACGTTCGTGGTCGGCAAGACCGCCTCGTGCGCCGCGATGGCCCTGACCTTCGCCGCGTACGCCGCCCCCGGATACGAGCGCCCGGCCGGTGTCGCGGCCGTGCTGGCGCTGACCGCCCTCAACTACTTCGGCGTCCAGCGCTCGGTGCAGGCCAGCCGGGTGATCGTCGCGATCGTCCTGATCGTGCTGGCCGCCGTCGTGGTGACCGCCGCGACCGGCCCGCACGCCCCGAACCTCGGGCTCGGCGGCGAGGTGCACCCGCTCGGCATTCTCCAGGCCGCCGGGCTGCTGTTCTTCGCCTTCGCCGGGTACGCCCGGATCGCCACGCTCGGCGAGGAGGTGCGCGACCCGGCCCGCACGATCCCGCGCGCGATCGCCATCGCCCTCGCGATCGTCCTGGTCGTCTACGCCCTGGTGGCGTTCGCCGTGCTGGCCGCTCTCGGCCCGGCCGGGCTGGCCGGCACCACCGCCCCGCTCGCCGAGGCCGCGCCCGCCTGGCTCGATCCGGCGGTCCGGGCCGGCGCCGCCGTGGCCGCCCTCGGTGCCCTGCTGGCGCTGATCCTCGGGGTCTCGCGCACCGGCTTCGCGATGGCCCGCGACGGCTTCTTCCCCCGCGCCCTCACCGCGGTCCACCCCCGGCACGGCGTCCCGCACCGGGCCGAGCTCGCGGTCGGCCTGCTCGTCGCGGTGCTGGTCGCCACCGTCGACCTGCGCGGCGCGATCGGGTTCTCCTCGTTCGGCGTGCTGCTGTACTACGCGGTCGCCAACGCCTCCGCGTTCACCCTCCCGGACCGTTCCAAGGTCGTTCCGGTGGCCGGTCTGGCCGGCTGTCTCCTGCTGGCCGCCACCCTGCCCTGGCACTCGTCGTTGGCCGGGTTGGTGGTGGTTCTCGCAGGTGTGGCGTGGTATATGTATAGTGTACGTAGGTAGCTGAGGGCGCGGTCGAGGGAAACACATGCCGAACAAGACGATCTATGTCTCGGAGGAGGATCTCCCACTGTTCTCCCGCGCGCAGGAGCTCTCCGGGGGCAACTTGTCGGCCACCATCACCTCCGCCCTCAAGCGCTACGTCGAGGCCGAGGAGGGCCGCCGCGAGGGCTACCAGGAGATCACCGTCCCGGTCGGCCCCGGCCCCGGGCGCCGGGTGCGCTTCACCGGCGTGCTGCTCGGCGAGTGGAGCCGCTCCACCTCCCGCACGGTCGAGACCTACCGGGTGTTCCGCAGCCAGAAGGGCCGGTTCGTGGTGCACACCGAGCGCTCGCCCGACTACGTGCACACGGCCGGCGACGGCCCGGCCGACAGCGCCTGGCGCAACTTCCTCAACTCGTTCAGCTCCAACCAGACCTGGGGGAGCAACAGCGGCGAGCGCTTCCTCGAGGTCTACGACACGGCCGACAAGCTGCGCGAGAGCATCCCCCCGGAGCTGTACGAGCTGATCGCCGGCACCCTGGCCCAGCCCCCCATCGAAGACCTCGACATCTAGGCGGCGGTCAGCCAGCGGGTCACGATGCGCACCCGGGTGACGACCTTGCCGCCGACCTTCACGCGGTATCGCACCTTCTGCGCGAACGGCAGCTGCCAGACCCCGGGCCGCCGCTGGTACCAGGTGTGGCAGCCCTGCGCGGCGCGGCCCAGCGTCGACCGCTGGAGGCAGCGGTAACCGTAGCCGGCCCGGTACGGGTTGCCCGCCGACGGCCACGCGCCGCCGCCGTTGTCGAGCACCGTGCTCAGGGCCGAGTACCAATTCCAGGCCATCTTGCGGTAGCCGTAATCGTTGGGGTGCTCCCGGTTGAACATGTCGATGCCGTGCACATTGCTCTGGTCGACCAGGTGGAAGTTCGGACCCTTCGACGCCACGATCGCCGGGATCGCCGCGTTGTACTCGACGGTCCGGAACCGCTGCGCCGGCGTGTCCGAGTAGTCCCCGAGCCCGACGATCTTCGCGACGAACACCTGCGCCGTCGGCAGGTCCTCCGCGATCTTGTCGAGCAGCGCGTCCAGCTGCCGCGGCGCGTCCTGCACCCCGCGCACCATGTCGTTGGTGCCGATGTGCAGCAGGATCACATCCGGCTCGTACGTCCACAGCCACTCGTCGACGTGGTCGGCGAGCTGCGCGATCGTCCAGCCCTTGTGGCCCTCGTTGTCCGGGTCCGGTGAGTCGCCCGACCGCTGCGAGCCCACGAAGTCGGCGTTCACCCCGGCCGCCGCGAGCCGCCAGTACAGCGCGCTGCGGTACGAGTCCTCGCTGGACGAGCCGACGCCCCAGGTGATCGAGTCGCCGAGCGGCATCACCCGCACCCGCCAGTCCTGCTCGAGCACCGGCCGGGCCTCCGCCCGCGCTGCCCCCGCCGGTCCCATCAGCACGAGGGACGCGGTGGCCAGGGCCGCGGCGAGCCGCCTGCCGAACGAGATGCTCATCATGGACCTTCCGCCTAGGGGGACGTCGGCCTGACATATCGGTCAGCGTGTTAGGGGTTCTGACACTTCACCCCGGTTCGCAACCGAAGTCGCACCCGCCGTCCGGTCTGCTACTGATGAGGACCATGAACGGCATCGAGATCTCCCGCCGCTACTACGCGTCCCAGGTGGCGCCCTCGCTGGCCGGGGTGCCGCACGCGGCGGCCCTGCTCGGGCCCGGTTCCGAGGTGCTCGGCTACGACGACGAGGTCTCGCCCGACCACGACTTCGGCGAGCGGGTGCAGATCTTCCGCGCCGGCGGCGAGACCGTGGGGGAGTTCTTCGCCGCCTGGCTGGGCTTCGACCCCGATGACGGTGTGACCGTCGCGGACTGGCTGCTCACGCCCACCCAGATCCTGGCCAGCCTCACCCGTGGCGCCGTCTTCCACGATCCGGCCGGCGAGCTGGCACGTCGTCGCGCCGCGCTGGCGTGGTATCCGGATGACGTCTGGCGGTACGCGCTGGCCGCGGCCTGGCTCAAGGTCGGCCAGGAGGAGGCGTTCGTGGCCCGCACCGGCTCGACCGGCGACGATCTCGGCTCCCGCATCGTGGCCGGCCGGCTCGTCCGCGAACTGGTGCGTCTCGCCTTCCTCGTGTCGCGGTGCTGGGCCCCGTACGGGAAATGGTTGGTCCGTTCGTTCGGCGAGCTGGAGATCGCCACCGAGCTGCACCCACCGCTCGCCGCGGCCCTCGCGGCCGAGACCTGGCAAGATCGAGAGCAATTCACGTGTACGGCCGGAAGCCTGCTCGCCCGGGCCACGAACGAGCTGGGCCTCTGCCCGCCGCTCGACCCGTCCCCGCGGCAGTACTACACCCGCGACATCCGCGTGCTGAACGCCGACCGGTACACCGTCGCGCTGGCCGCCGAGATCACCGACCCGGTCCTGCGCGGCGTTCTCGACCGGGTGGGCCTGCGTCACGGTTCGATACCCCGGCTGCCCGGCACCATCGACCAGGCCGTCGACTCGACGGACATCCTCGGCGACGTGACCCGGCGGCGGGCGGCGGCCGCGATGTTAGGCCTTTAGACCGTCAGATCGCCGTACCCGCTGATAGTTCGTTGTATTGGTCCGCCACCGGCTGGCCGGACAGCTCCGCGATGGCCGCCATGATCGTGTCGGTGGCGGCCCGCCGAGCCGGTCCCGGACGCCCGTCCGCGGGCTGCGCGAACCGCATCGGCTCCCCGAATCGCACGACCACCTTTCCCGGCCGTGGCGCCCGGGCCCCGACCGGCTGGATCCGCTCGGTCCGCGCAGCGCCACCGGCACGACCGGCGCTCCCGACGCGATCGCCAGCCAGGCCACGCCGGTCCGGCCGCGATAGAGCCGCCCGTCCCGCGACCGGCTTCCCTCCGGGTGAATGCCGAACGCCCCTCCGGACTCGAGCACGCGAAGAGCGGCCTCGAGCGACTCCTGCGCCGCCCGATAGCCGCCGCGCGGCACGGGAATCGCATCTATCCCGTTCAGAAACGTGCGGGTCGCGAACTGCTTGGGCCCGCCGCCACTGCGGAAGTACTCCTGCTTGGCGAGGAAGGAGACCCGGCGGGGCGTCATCAGCGGAATGAGGAAGCTGTCCACGAACGACAGATGATTGGCCGCGAGAATGACGGCTCCGGTCCGCGGCACGTTCCCGGCCCCGTGCACCTCCGGCCGGAACGCGACCCGCGAAAGCGGAAGCAGGATCGACCGCAGCGCCGCGCTCAGCATCTCAGCTCCCCAGGTGAGCGCCGACGGCCGCCACCAGCAGGGGTTCCGGGGTGTCGAGCCCGGTCACCACCTGCAGCGTGCCCCAGTGCCACAGCTGGGCGATCCCGTGCAGCGCGGCCCAGAGGGCCGCCGCCTTTTCGGTGGGTTGCGCCAGGCGGGCCCGATTCAGCAGTTCCACGAGTACGCCGAACAGGGGCGTGCTCTCCTCCCGGAGCCCGATGTTGTTCCCCCGCAGCAGATCGTGCCGGAACATCAACGCGAACATCCCCGGCTCGTCCCGCGCGAACGCGACGTACCGCCGCCCCAGCGCCAGCAACGCCTCCCGGGGCTCGGTCCCGTGCTCCCCGATCTTCTCGGCGACCAGCCGCCCCAGCTCCCGGTACCCCTCCCGGGCGATGGCCGCCAGCAACGCCTGATGCGTAGGGAAGTACCGCCGCGGCGCCCCGTGCGAAACCCCGGCCCGCCGAGCGATCTCGCGCAACGAAAGCGCGTCACTACCGCCCTCGGCCAGCAACGCCACCCCGGCCGCGACGAGCCGCCCCTCAAGATCCCCCGACTGCATGGACAGTGTCTACCAGAGGGCGTAGACACTGTCTACTGCGCTTGCTCCGAGTAAGCCGGCGTCATGACTAGCGAATCGCCGACGCCGGGAGAGCCATCGCGGGTGGCGCGGGCCCCCGCGCCGAGCCCGGCAGCGCCGCGCTACGCGCCCGAGCGCTATCCCACGATCCGCCCGAAACGCTGAACGACACGGCCAAGACCCTCGGCCGGTCTCGGCGAGCGGCCGGGCCACCTTCCCGGCCGAGGTGATCCGGGCGCCGGTCACGTCGCCGTTCTCGCCCGTTTCGCGGGCCGGTCGGACGGCATGCACTCGCTCCCCGGCGAGATCGCCGACGAGCTCCGGCGGCTCCGGGGCGACGTCAGTTGACGGGTGGTGCCCAGTGGGGGCGGCGGATCAGGCAGAAGGGGTGGCCGGCCGGGTCGGCGTAGACGTGGTCGCCGGCCAGCGGTGTGGCGCCCAGGGCGATTACCTGGTCGTGCGCGGTCGCCTGGTCGTCGACCATGACGTCGAGGTGAATCTGCTGCGGTATCGCCGGGTCGGGCCAGGTGGGAGCTCGATGGTCCGGCGCCAGCTGGAAGGCGATCCCGGACGTCCGGTCGTTGACGGAGACCACGGCGAAGTCGTCCTCGCGGTAGGTGATCGGCAACCCGAGCAGCGCGGAATAGAAGGAGGCCAGCGCGACCGGGTCGGGGCAGTCGAATATCACGTGGTGCAGGCGGCCGATAGGCATGATTCATCATGGCCTCCACTCGATACTTTGTGGGGGTGCGAACAGTGGCCGTCACCGACCTCGAAGGCGCCGAGTGGAGGGTGCGGGTGGTGTGGGCCCCGCGCTGGCGGGCACTGGCGCGACGCTTCGGCGGCTGGCGGGCCAAGCGCACCGGGAAGGCGGCGGAGGCGGCGGGGGAATCCGTCAACTTCGGTGCCAAGGTCGCCGAGTCCGGCGGGGGAGGTGGTGGTGGGGGTGGCGGCCACAGCCTGGGTGACGAGATAGCCGTCATCGCTCTGATCTTCATTGCCTTCGTGGCGGCGGTGGCCCTCTTCTGGTGGGTCCTTCTCCCGTTGCTCCTGCTGGTTCTCGACCTGGCGATCGTCCTGATCCTGCTGGCCGCGTCGATCGTGGCGCGGGTGCTCTTCCGCCGGCCCTGGACCGTCGAGGCCACCACCCCCGGTCGGGAGCGGGTCATCCATCAGGTGGTCGGCTGGCGTGCGGCCCTTCGCCGGCGAGACGAGATGGCCGACTCTCTTCGGCGTGGGCTGCGTCCGGTCGGTTGACGCTGCCGGCCGTGCTCGACTGCCGACTCCATTGAGATGGCGCTACCACGGGACGCCCGGCCGGCTCGCTCCCGGCCGGGCCGCGTTCCGGCCGTGGCCGAGGGCGGCGCCGAGGGTGCGCGGAAGGCGGGACTGGTGGTCTGCGGGTGGGGGAGCCGTCGGGGCGTACGATATGCGGCTTTTGATTCTGGGTGGAACCGGTTGCGGGAGCGGTACCGGGTGGAGAGCGCTCTCCTGTTCCGGAACCTTTAAGAGAAACTTAAGTCGGTCGATTTCGGGTTGACCGGCTGGTTGCCGGGCGGGAACTGTTAAGGGACTTTCCGGTTTCCCCATCCCCAGTTCCGGGAGATCCCCCATGCGCAGACGCGCCCTATTAGCGGCTTTCACGGCCTTGGTCGCGGGGTTAGGCGCCTTTGGCGTCCGGCTCGCGGCCGCCGATGCCGCTCCGATCACTTTCAGCCATCCGGGCGTGCTGGTCAGCCGTGCCCAGCTCGACTTCGTCAAAGGCAAGGTCAACGGCGGCGCTCAGCCGTGGCTGGCGGCCTACAACCAGATGATGGCCAGCTCGTACGCCTCGCTCGCGCGCACCCCCAAGCCGCGGGCGACCGTGGAGTGCGGCTCCTACTCGAACCCGAACTACGGCTGCACCGACGAGCGTGAGGACGCGATAGCCGCGTACACCGACGCGCTGGCCTGGTACATCACCGGGAACTCGGCCTACGCGCAGAAGTCCATCGCTCTCATGGACGCGTGGTCGGCGACGATCAAGTCGCACACCAACAGCAACGCCCCGCTGCAGACCGGATGGGCCGGATCGGTCTGGCCGCGGGCTGCGGAGATCATCAAGTACACCTACTCGAGCTGGCCGAACCAGGCTCGGTTCGCGACCATGCTGCGCACCGTGTACCTGCCGGTGGTGATCGTCGGGAGCTCCAGCAACGGCAACTGGGAGCTGTCGATGATGGAGGCGGCGGTCGGGATTTCCGTGTTCCTCGACGACAAGGCCAGTTACGACCGGGCGATCACGCGGTTCAAGGCGCGGGCGGCGGCCTACATCTACATCACGGCCGACGGCGCGCAGCCGAAGTATCCGCCGGTCGGCAGCGTCGACACGCCCAGCGAGCTGATCAGCTACTGGCAGGGGCAGAGCACGTTCGTCGACGGGCTGTCGCAGGAGACGTGCCGCGACTTCACGCACACGGGGTACGGGATCTCGGCGATCAGCCACGTCGCGGAGACCACCCGGATCCAGGGCGAGGACCTGTGGCCGTCGCTGCAGGAGCGGATGCGGCAGGCGCTCGGCTTCCACACCAAATTTGAAAACGGTACGGCGGTGCCATCGAACATCTGCGGCGGCGCCGTGACGAAGGGGCTCGGCCCGATCACCGAGGTCGCGTTCAACGCGCTGCACAACCGGCTCGGCATCGCGATGACCAACTCGCAGCAGTACACGGAGTCGCACCGGCCGCAGGGGACGAACAACCTC
The DNA here is from genome assembly GCF_000379645.1 of Paractinoplanes globisporus DSM 43857. GTDB lineage: Bacteria > Actinomycetota > Actinomycetes > Mycobacteriales > Micromonosporaceae > Actinoplanes > Actinoplanes globisporus. The sequence goes on along the minus strand of NZ_KB903295.1, from coordinate 396,874 downwards.
TTCGTCGCCTGGGAGACCCTCACCCACGCCAACAACCCGGCCTGATCGGAGCTCATGACATGGCAAGACGCAAACTTCTGGCCGGCGCGGTGATGGCGGTGGTGATCGGCGCACTCGGCGTCGTCGGCATCACGAACGCCTTCGCGGCCACCTCCGGCACGCTCGTGTCGTCGCTGAACGGAAAATGCCTCGACGTCACCAACGGTTCTACCGCCAACGGCAATCAGCCGCAGATGTGGTCCTGCACGTCCGGCAACGCCAACCAGGTGTGGACGTTCGCCGACAACGGTTCGGTGCAGGGCCGCGGAAAATGCCTCGACGTCGCGAACAATTCCACCGCCAACGGCGCCGTGGTGCATCTGTGGGACTGCTTCGACACGGTCGCCACCCAGAAATGGACGCTGAACGCGTCGAAGGACCTGGTCAACAACGCCTCCGGCAAGTGCCTCGACATCAAGGACAACAACGCCGCCGACGGGGCCAAGCTGCAGATCTGGGACTGCGCCGGCAGTGCCAACCAGAAGTGGACCTACTCGGGAGGCACTACGACGCCCACGACGCCGACAACCCCGCCGAGCACCGTGCCAACCAACCCGACAAATCCGGACCTGGGGCCGAACGTCAGTATCTTCGACCCGTCGATGTCGGCGTCGACGATCCAGAACAAGCTGACCAGCGTCTTCAACTCCCAGGTCAGCAACCAGTTCGGCAACGCGCGGTACGCCCTGCTGTTCAAGCCGGGCAGCTACAACGTCGACGCCAACGTCGGCTTCTTCACCCAGGTCGCCGGCCTCGGGCTCACCCCGGACCAGGTGAACATCAACGGTCACGTGCACGTCGAGGCCGACTGGTGGCCGGACGGATCGCAGAACGCCACGCAGAACTTCTGGCGCTCGGCCGAGGGCCTGTCGGTCACCCCGGGTGACGGGCTCGACCGGTGGGCCGTGTCGCAGGCCGCGCCCTACCGCCGCATGCACGTACGCGGCAGCCTGGCGCTCTCGGACGGCGGCTGGTCGTCCGGCGGCTTCATCGCCGATTCCAAGATCGACAACCAGATCCAGTCCGGGTCGCAGCAGCAGTTCCTCACCCGCAACTCGCAGATGGGCAGCTGGAGCGGCTCGAACTGGAACCAGGTCTTCGTGGGCAGCCCGGGCGCGCCCGCGCAGAGCTTCCCGTCGCCGCCGTTCACGACCGTCGGCTCGGCGCCGGTGATCGCCGAGAAGCCTTACCTGTACGTCGACAGCGCCGGCGCGTACCAGGTCTTCGTCCCCGCCCTGCGGTCCAACGCGAGCGGCACCACCTGGTCGGCGGGCAACCCGGCCGGCACCTCGCTGCCGATCAGCACGTTCTACGTCGTCAAGTCCGGCGACACCGCGTCCACGATCAACGCGGCCCTCGCGGCCGGTAAGAACCTGCTCGTCACGCCCGGTGTCTACCACCTCAACCAGACACTGAACGTGAACCGGGCGAGCACGGTCATTCTCGGTCTCGGCCTCGCCACGTTCGTGCCGGACGGCGGCGTCGACGCCATGCACGTCGCCGACGTCGACGGCGTACGGGTGGCCGGTCTGCTCCTCGACGCCGGCACCACCAACTCGAACATTCTGCTGCAGGTCGGCCCGGCCGGCTCGTCGGCGTCGCACGCGGCCAACCCGACCGTGCTCTCCGACGTCTTCGTCCGCATCGGCGGCTCGATCGCCGGCAAGGCCACCGTCAGCGTCGAGATCAACAGCAACAACGTCATCGGCGACCACGCCTGGATCTGGCGGGCCGACCACGGCAACGGCGGCACCGTGGGATGGACGACCAACACCGCCCGCAACGGCCTGATCGTCAACGGGCAGAACGTGACGTTCTACGGCCTGTTCGTCGAGCACTACCAGCAGTACCAGACGATCTGGAACGGCAACGGCGGCCGGACCTACTTCTATCAGAACGAGATGCCGTACGACCCGCCGAACCAGGCGGCCTACATGAACGGGTCGACCCAGGGCTGGGCGGCGTACAAGGTGGCGGACTCGGTGACCTCGCACGAGGCGTGGGGGCTGGGCAGCTACTGCTTCTTCAACGTCAACTCGTCTGTGGTGAACGCCCACGCCTTCGAGGTGCCGGCCGTGTCGGGGGTCAAGTTCCACGACCTGGTGACGGTCTCGCTCGGCGGCACCGGCACGATCAGCCACGTCATCAACAACACGGGCGCGGCGGTGAACAGCGGCCACCAGGTGACCAGCATCGTCAGCGGTCCATAAATCACGGAATCAATACGGTGCGCTCGCCCGGCTGGTCCGGGCGAGCCCACGCCTGCTCCACGTCCCGCAGCGGCACGGGCCGGGGCATGACCCGGATGCGGCCGGCCTCGATCTCGTCGATCAGGGCCGGCAGCTCGGCCAGGTACCCCCGGGGAGAGACCGCGCCCTGCCCGTTGCCCTGCAGGCGGAAATTCGCCGAACGCAGTGCCACCGACGGCAGCTCGATCGTCGGGCCGGCCACCGAGCCGATCTGCACCCAGTCGAGCAGGCGGCCGCGGTCGGACCGGTTGGTCAGCATCGCGACGATCGCCTCCTGCGCCGGCCGGCCCCACAGGTAGTCGAGAACGATGTCGGCGTCGGCGGCCTTGCCCACCTCGTCGAGCGAGACGACCTCGTCGCCCCGGGCCCGGGTCACGTCCCGGGCGGCCCCGATCACCCGGCCGGCGCCGAGCAGCTTGGCGACCTGCACGGCCATCGCGCCCGCGTTGCCCGCCGCGCCGAGGATCAGCACGGTCTGCCCGGGCTGGATCGGCACCCGGCGGCGCAGCGCCACCCAGGAGGACATCGCCGGATTCATGGCGGCGGCTATCCGGGCCGGGCCGGCGCCGTCGGGCAGCTCGACCGTGCGGCGCGGGTCGACCACGGCCTTCTCGGCCATCGTGCCGATCACGTCGTCGTCGGCCACGAAGTAGACCAGCTTGCCGTCGGCGCGCCGGCCCACCCCGTCGATGCCCGGGATCATCGGGAGCCGGCCGGTGCTCGTGTAGTGGCGGCCGGCGGCGCCGCTGCGGGTGCGCGGGTGCAGCCCGACCGCGACCACGTCGACCGTGATCTCGCCGTCGTGGGCCGGTGGAACCTCGAAGCTCCGGTAGTGCGGCGGCTCGTCGAACGAGGTGACCACCGCGGCGTTCATCTGCTCCATGACATCCTCCCTAGTTAGTTCGTGGCACAAACCAATCTAGTTGGTGGCACGTACTAAATCAAGTAGGATGCCCGCATGGCTTCTCTCAGCATCGTCGACGGCCTTGCTCAGCTGTCGTTCCTCGTCCTGGGACGGCTCGAGCGCCGCGCGGCCGAGCACGACCTCTCGATCGTTCAGACCCGGCTGCTGGGGGTGCTGCGCGATCGGCGCCCCACCATGCTCGAGCTGGCCAAGCTGCTCGGCCTCGACAAGTCGAGTGTCTCCGGTCTGGTCGACCGGGCCGAGCGCCGGGGCCTGGTCACCCGCATCCCGTCCGCCGCCGACCGGCGCTCGGTGCTGGTCGGCCTCACCGAGCAGGGCCGCACGCTGGCCGCGGAGGTGGCGGCGCGCTTCGAGGCCGACGTGACCGAGATCCTGGCCCTGCTGCCCGACGCCGACCGGAAGAGCCTGTCGTCGCTGGTCAGCGGCCTGCTGGTGGCGCACGCACGGGCGAACGGCGTGGATCTCTTCGACACCCTGGTGCCCTCCCACGAGTGATCGGGCGGCCGGCATACATCGCCTTGTGTCGATTCGGACACCCCGGCGGGACCACGTCGCCGGGCGTGGTCCGCTACGTTGTGGCCGGGAGGCCACAATGGACACCAACGTCAGCTTCTACGCCCGCATCGGCGCCGAGCCGGCCGTGACCGAGGCCGTGGACCGCCTCTACCGGGTGGTCCTCGCCGACGACCGCCTGTCGCCCTACTTCGACGGCGTCGACATCGCGCAGCTGAAGTTGCACATGATCGCGCTGTTGAGTCAGGTCCTCGGAGGTCCCGAGGGCTACTCCGGCCGGGCGCTGCGCCTGGCCCACGCGGGCCTGGACATCACGCGGGAGCACTACGACCTCGTGGGCGCCTACCTGGTCGGGGTGCTGGCCGGTCTCGGCGCCGACGACGAGATCCTCGACGCGGTGCGCGCAGTGCTGGCCGCCACGGCCGACGACATCGCCGCGTAGCGGTCCCAGCGGTTCAGCGGATGAGCAGGGCCGTCAGGAGCTGGGTCAGCCACACGCGGGCAGCGGGGAGATCGCCGTCCAGCAGGAGCTGGACAGTCACGCCGTCGTAGGCCGCGACCACCGCCCGGGCGGCCGCCGGGATGTCCGCCACGCCGGCCGGGAGGGTCAGGCGCCCCTCGACGGCGTGCAGGCGGGCCTCGATCGCGGAGCGTAACTCGGCCCGGTGGGTGGCGAGGCGTGTCGCCACTTCGGGGTGCCGGGACGCGTACAGAAGGAAATCGGTCTTGACCAGAAGCCAGTCGCGGTCGAGCAGGAGCGTCGCGGCGGTGCGGGCGATGACGGTGTGGATCGACGGCTCGATGGGGGCCGACTCGTCGGCGGTGAGTGCCGCGGCGACCTGCGCGGCGATGAGGGCGGCCCGCTCGTCGTAAAGGGCGAAGAAGAGCTCGTCGAGCGTGGTGAAGTTGGAGTAGAAGGCGCCGCGGGTGTAGCCGGCGGCCTCGCAGACGTCGTCGATGCGGGCCGGGCCGAAGCCCTTCGCCGCGAACACCCGGAACGCGGCCTCCAGCAGCCGGGCCCGCGTCTCCGCCCGCCGTTTCGTGACCCGCACGCGACGAACCCTACCCAATACGTCGGCGTATCCGATACATTTCTGAATCGTGAATGCGGACGTGATCGTCGTCGGCGCCGGCCTGGCCGGACTCGCCGCCACCCATGAGCTCGTCGCGGCCGGCAAGCGGGTCGCGCTCGTCGATCAGGAGAGCGCGGCCAACCTCGGTGGGCAGGCGTTCTGGTCGTTCGGCGGGCTGTTCCTCGTCGACACCCCCGAGCAGCGGCGACTCGGCGTCCGCGACTCGTTCGACCTCGCCTGGCAGGACTGGCAGGGGAGCGCGCAGTTCGACCGGCTCGGCCCGTCGGGCTCGTCGAACGAGGACGAGTGGGCCGTGAAGTGGGCCCGCGCCTACGTCGAGTGGGCGGCCGGGGAGAAGCGAGCCTGGCTCTCGGCGCTGGGGATGAGCTGGCTGCCGACCGTGGGCTGGGCCGAGCGTGGCTCGCTGCGCGCCGACGGCCACGGCAACTCGGTGCCGCGTTTCCACGTCACCTGGGGGACCGGCACCGGCGTGGTCGCGCCCTTCGTCGCCTCCGTCAAGCGGGCCGCCGAGGCCGGCCTCGTCACGTTCCATCACCGCCACCGGGTGGATGAGCTTGTCGTTTCGGCGTCGGCTGTTTCGGGCGTACGCGGAAAGGTCCTCGCCGCGGATGCCGGCGCGCGCGGCGTCCCGTCCAACCGGGAGGAGATCGCGGATTTCGAGCTCACCGCGCAGGCGGTCGTGCTCACCACGGGTGGCATCGGCGGAAACCATGATCTCGTACGTCGTCACTGGCCGTCACGCCTCGGCGAGCCGCCGCGGAGCATGGTCACCGGCGTGCCGGAGTACGTCGACGGCCGCATGCTCGACATCGCGGGTGACGCCGGCGCCCGCCTGGTCAACCGCGACCGCATGTGGCACTACACCGAGGGCATCCGCAACTGGGACCCGATCTGGCCCGGCCACGGCATCCGCATCCTGCCCGCGCCGTCGTCGATGTGGTTCGACGCGCTCGGCCGCCGGCTGCCCGACCCGTGCCTGCCCGGTTACGACACGCTGAGCACGCTGCGTCACCTGCGCACGACTCCCGACATCGCCGAGCACGACCACTCCTGGTTCATCCTGACGCAGAAGATCATCCGCAAGGAGTTCGCGCTGTCGGGCTCCGAGCAGAACCCGGACATCACGGCCAAGGACCGTCGCGCCTTCGTGCGCGAGCGCATCCTCGGCCGGTCCGCGCCCGCCCCGGTCGAGGCGTTCAAGCGCCACGGCGCCGACTTCGTGGTGGCCGACGGCCTCGACGAGCTGATCGCCGGCATGAACAAGCTGACCGCCGAGCCGCTGCTGGACGCCGCCCGCATCCGCACCCAGATCGAGGCCCGCGACCGCCAGATCCGCAACCCGTACAGCAAGGACTCGCAGATCCAGGGCATCCACAACTCCCGCCGCTACCGGGGCGACCGCCTGGGCCGCACCGTCTCGCCGCACCGCATCCTGGACCCGGCGGCCGGCCCGCTGATCGGCGTGAAACTGCACATCCTGACCCGCAAGTCGCTGGGCGGCATCCAGACCGACCTGCAGTCCCGCGTCCTGACCCCGAGCGGGGAGGTCTTCCCCGGCCTGTACGCCGCCGGCGAGGTGGCCGGGTTCGGGGGCGGGGGCGTACACGGGTACAACGCGCTCGAGGGCACGTTCCTGGGCGGCTGCATGTTCAGCGGCCGTGCGGCGGGGCAGGCGCTCGCGAAGTCGCTGTAGCGGCGAGTCGGCGGTCGATCGCTCGCTGGGCCCCGGTGGCGGCCGCGCCGTCAGCCGGGCGCTCGCCGAGTGGTCGCGCTCAGTTCAGGGGAGGGACCAGCGCTGGCCCGCCCGGCCGGCGCAGGGGGTGACCGTGACCGCGGTGCCGGAGTTCGTGCCGCCGGACGGGTCGGTGAGGCATTTGTCGCCGGCCGCGTTGATCAGGAGCTGGCCGGAGACTCGCCACTGCGCCGTGGTGCGGCTGTCGCAGGTGGTGATGTGGACGGTGTCGTCGCCGACGACCAGGGCGCACTTGCCGAGGACGCGCAGGGTGCCGTCGGTGGCCAGGGTCCAGCTCTGGGCGCCGGTGTTGTTGCAGTCGAAGACCTGGACGTGGTTGAAGTCGACGGTCACGGCGCCGTTGAGGTCCAGGCAGAGGCCGTTCTGGCCGCGGATCGTGCCGGTGCGCGCGACCGGCGCCTGAGGGGCGAGAGCCGCGGGCGGTGACGTCGTCTTCCCCGCCGCGGCGCTCGTGGCCGGCGGACGTGTCGCGGTGCTCTTCGCGCTGGTGGCCGCGGCCGAGGATGCGGCGCGACGGGCAGTGGTCTGGTGCCGGGTGCTCGGTGTGGGATCCGCCGGGCCGGACGCGCTGACGGCCGGCGACCCGGCGGGAGAGGGCGGAACCAGGCCGCTCAGCGCCGGGATCGGCGCGTCGGGCAGCGCGGCCGAGACCGACGGCCGGCCGCCGGTGCGCAGCGCGGCGAACCCGGCGGCGGTCGCGCCCAGCAGGACCGCGGCGCCGACGGCGACCAGGACGACCAGGCGGCGCCGCCCGCGGCGCCGGGCCGGACCGCGACCCGCCCGGGGCGAGGTGACCAGCGGCAGGATGGCGGTGGCGGCGTCGGCGCCCTCGAACGCGTGCTGCGAGCGGACCTCGCGGGTGGTCGCCGACGGCCAGGTCTGCGTGGACTCCTCGTCAGCGGCGCTGTCGCGAAGGCCGTCGCCGGCCCCCGCGGCGCTGGCGTCGGCGTCGCGAAGCAGGAAGGGACGGACGAGCAGGGGGTTCTGCTCCTCGCCGTGGTCGTCGTCCGTCACGATTCACCCGCCGCCATCGAGCCGCCTCTCGATCGACGACCCAACCTACCCCCGGTGCCGCGCGGCCCGCTGACCCCGGAAGATCCGACTTTCCGCACGTTGCGGCCGTTGAGGCCGAGACGGAACACAGTGACCTGCGACGATGCATGCGGCGTCGGGTAGGCGACAACGCCCGGAACCGGCAACGCAGCTACACCAATACGGCGAACCGAGAAGATCCGCCGCGAACCTACCTTTCTGAACATCCGGGGCGACACGGGCGCCGGTCTATCAGGAAGGTCTCGCATGCCGCTCTCCACCCGTCTGCTCGCGGCCGGCGCCGCGAGTCTCGCGCTGGCCGGAGCGATGATCATCGCACCGTCGCCGGCGTCGGCCGCCGCGGAGGTACCCGCCGCTTCCGCGTTCGCGCCGGCCCGGACCAGCGCGGCCGAGCGCCGCCGGGTCGACGCGGTCGCCACCCCGAAGCTGCGCTGGTACTCCTGTTACGGCTGGGGTGAGTGCGCCACGGCGAAGGTGCCGCTCGACTACGACCGGCCGCACGGCAAGCAGGTCAGCCTCGCGCTGCTGCGGGTCAAGGCCCGCGACCAGAAGCACCGCATCGGCAGCCTTTTCGTCAACCCGGGCGGTCCGGGCGGCTCCGGGGTCACGATGGCCCTGGCGGCGCCGTACTTCCTGAGCAACGCGCTGCTCGACCGCTTCGACGTGGTCGGGATGGACCCGCGCGGCGTCAACTTCAGCGACCAGGTCAGCTGCTTCCCCGACGCGGCCCGGCAGTCACCCGCGATGACCACGCTCGGCATGGGCTTCCCGTGGGGCGCCGGGCAGGAGCGGGCGTTCGTCAAGGCGGCCGGGCAGGAGGCCCGCGGCTGCTCGACGACCGGGCGGGAGCTGGCCGGCTCGATGTCGACGGCCGAGGTCGCGCGGGACATGGACGTCATGCGCCGCGCGGTCGGCGACAGCAAGCTGACCTACCTCGGCTTCAGTTACGGCACGGCGCTCGGGCAGTACTACGCCAACATGTTCCCGGACCGATTCCGGGCCATCGCCGTGGACGGGGTGATCAACCCGCAGGCGTGGGTGGGCACCGCCGCGACCGCCGGCCAGATCCAGGACGACCGGCTGCGCTCGGCCGACGGCGCGTGGAAGGCGCTCGCCGAGCTGCTGCGCCGCTGCGGCGTGGCCGGCAAGGCGAACTGCGCGTTCAGCGACAGTCCGATGCGCCGCTTCCGGGTGCTCGCCGAGCGGCTCAAGCGCAAGCCGCTCACGGTGGGCGGGGACACGGTCACCTACGCGGACTTCATCGGCATGGTGCTCAGCGCTCTCTACGCCCCCGACGCGGGCGCCGAGGTCACCGGGCTCGCGGCCGAGCTCTACCAGCTGACCACCCCCGGGTACACGCCCGGCAAAACCCAGCTGAGCCAGGCCGCGGAGCGGATCGGCCGGCTGCGACAGGCCCGCGCCTTCCCGTACGACAACAGCTTCGACGCGTACGCGGCCGTGATGTGCACCGACGGCAGGCACCCGGCCAGCGGCGCCTCGTGGGCCAACGCGGCGGCGCGGGCCGACAAGCGCGCGACCTACTTCGGGCGCGCCTGGGCGTGGGCGAGCGTGCAGTGCGCCCGGGACAACTGGACCGTGCACGACGAGGACGCCTACACCGGGCCGTTCACCAAGCACACCCGGTATCCCGTTCTGATCGTCGGAAGCTTCTGGGACCCGGCCACCAACTACGCCGACGCCGTCAAGTCGTCCCGGCTGCTGCCGAACAGCCGGCTGCTGTCGAGCGACAACTGGGGCCACACCGCGTACGGAACCTCGGCCTGCGCCACGGCTTACACGGACCGATACCTCCTCTATCGTTCGCTGCCCGCCGCCGGCACCACCTGCGTCGGCGACCAGCAGCCGTTCCGCACGCCGCTGAGCGCGCAGACGGTGAAGTCGGCGGACGCCTTCGACCTCGGCACGGCATCGGTCGCCGAGATCGCGGCGCACGGCCTGCCGGCCTCGGGCGCGGCGAAGGTGCTGCCGCCCGTGCGCTGACGTTCCACCGGATGCCCGCCCCGCTTGCCGGGGCGGGCATCCGTCGTTTGTCAGCGTTTCCAGAACGCCTTGCGGGACGGGCCCTCGGCCGTCTTACCGGGCGTTGCGGCACCCTCGCCGAAGGCGGTCAGCGCCGCCACGGCCGCGGCCCATTTTTCGTCGAGCGTGCCGTCGCCGGTCAGGGCCGTGATGAGGTCGCGCAGCGGGGCGAACTCGTCGCCCGGCGTCGAGCCGAGCAGGACCGTGAGGCGGCTGGCCAGGTCGTCGAGCAGGTCGCGCCGTTCGTAGGCGGCCAGGCCGGCCGCCTCGCGCAGGCGGCCCGCCTCGACCGCGGCGATCTCGCGCACCTGGTCGAGAGTCGGCGCCGCGCCACCGGGCATCGCCTTGCCGACCCGCATCGCGCCGGTCACGGCCGCGAACGTCCGCGGCACCCCGGCCCGGCCCGGGCCACCGCCCGCATCGGCCCGCGGCTGGGCGAACCGGGCCGGCGCACCCGGCGCCGGAGCGGCGGCGGACGGCGGGGGCAGCGGCGCCACCGAGCCCAGCTTGATCATCGAGGGGGCGACGCCGCCACCACCCTCCCAGCCGGACGGCAGCTCGACCGGCTGGGTGACCCGCCGGGTCTCGCCGCCCTCGTTGACCACGCGGCTGTCCACGGCCACGAACGCGGTGAACCGGCACAGCACGCCGTACCGCAGGGACGTGCCGACGATCCGCTGCTCCAGGGAACGGTCACCGGCCGCGTACGCGTCCTCCAGGTCGCGCAGCCGCGCCCGGGCCCACTGGGCGGTGATCGCGGGCTCGGTGCGCTCGCGCAGCTCGACCGTGGTGCGGAACTCGCGGTCGTCGCGGGTACGGCCGGTGACGGTGAGGCTGCCGCCGGGCTTGCCCGCGAAACGGCCGGAGACGACGAGCGGGACGCCCGGGTAGAGGCCGGGCAGCCGGGCCGGGGTGCGCTCGTCGTCGAGCAGGCGCACGCCGGTGGCGGTCACCGCGAGGTCGGTGACGACGGGCGCGCCGATCCGGCGGTGGATCTGCTCCATCGCGGCGTCCAGCCTGTCCTCGCTCTCCACCAGCTCGGCCCGGCCCGCGCCGAGCGCGGCGAGCCGGCCGAGGAAGCCGGCATTGACGGCCCGGTCGATGCCGATCGTGTGGACGCGGGTGCTGCCGATCAGCGGGGTGACGTCGTGGACGATCTGGTCCTCGTTGCCGACCTGGCCGTCGGTGACCAGCACCAGCACGCGGTCGCGGCCCTCGCTCGCGCGCAGCAGGCCCAGTCCGGCGGTCAGCGGCGCGAGCAGCTCGGTGCCGCCGCGGGCGTCGGCGCGGGCCAGGTGCTCCACGGCCCGGAAACGGTTGCGGTCGCTCGCCTCGGCCAGGCCCTCGCCCAGGTCGGCCGGGCGGTCGACCTGGTGGTCGAAGGTGAGCACGGCGAACCGGTCGGCGCTGGTGAGCGTGTCGACCACCCGGGCCGCGGCCCGGCGGGCGGCCACCATCTTCCACCCGCCCATGCTGCCGGAACGGTCGAGCAGGAGCACCACGTCTTTCGGGCGGGCGGCGGCGGTGTCGTCGGGCGGGAGCACGACGAGCTGGTAGACGCCCTCCGGCTCCTCGGCCGACTCGTCGGGGACGGCGATCGCGGTCTCGCCTCCGCCCGCGTACCCGATGCGGAGCACGAAGTCGCGGTCGGCGCGCTCGCCCGGCTCGATGCTCAGCGTGCCGTCGCGGTCGGTGACCGTGTGCAGGCTGGAGCGGACCTCGCCGAGGGTCAGGCCGGCCGGGTCGATGTCGACCCCGATCGACAGCCGCAGCGGGTTGGGGAAGCCGGGCAGCAGCACGGGCGGGGAGATGCGCGACGCGTCCGGCACGGCGTCGGTGTCGGGGGTCTGGCCGTCGCCGACGTAGGGGCCGGGGAGCGGGTTGCCGGGAACGTAGCGCGGCGCCACGACCAGCGGGAAGCGGAACGTGGCCGCGCCGTCCTCGAACGGCAGCGGGCCGACGAGGCTTAGCTCGATCACCACGCGCTCGCCGGGCAGGATGTTGCCGACCCGCATGGTGAAGACGTCGGGCCGCTCCTCCTCGGCGATCGAGGCGCGCCGGCCGGCGGCGATCGCCTGGTCGTACGCCTCCCGGGCGGCGCCGCGCTCCTGCAGCTCGGCCTCGACCGTGCGGTCGTCGGCGGTCATCGTCATCGCGGTGACGGCGGCCCGGTCGGGCAGGGGGAACACGTACGTCGCCTCGAGCGCGGTGTCGTGCACGTTGAGGAACTCGGTGACCACGACGGTGCGGGCCACCAGGCCGCTGATGCGGGCGCGCACCTCGAGCCGGTCGAGCGGCAGGTTGCCCCGGTCGGTGCGCAGGTTGCCGAAGCCGGCGTCGGGCAGGATGCGGATGCGGCCGAGCTCACCCGGGCTCATCGGCGTGACGGAAAAGGTCATGGCGTTCTCCCATCGATCAGTCCACGGGACTCGAGCAGGCCGAGCAGGGGTGCGGCGGCCGCGGCGATCTCGGCGCGGTCGCCGTCGGAGACGGGGTGGGGGAGGAGCAGGATGGCGCCGCCTCCGAGCGTCACCCCGTGCACGGGAGCGACACCGGCCGCGACCGCCGTCCCCGTTCCCTTTGCCGGTGTGTCGGCCCAGAAACGTGGCCGGGGCTCGGCCTCGTCGGCGGTCGTCTCGGGCACGTCGTCGGCCAGCAGGCGCTCGGGCACGCGGGAGGCCTCGGTCAGGTCTCGCGGGCTGAGCCAGACGAAATCGGCCTGGATCTGCGCGAGGCTGCGGCCCTCGGCCTGCCAGCGCTTGATCGCCACCAGCTGCTGCAGGTGACGCGGGCCGTAGAGCGCGGTGCGCCCCCGCATGCCGAGCGGGCGGTCGACCAGGCCGATCGTCGTGTACCACCGGATGGCGCGACGATCGGGCACATCGCGGACACGGCCGTTGGGTGCGCCCGGATACTCGGCCGCCAGGGCCTCGCGCACTCGTTCGACCAACTCATCCATCGTCCACACGCCGATGATTCTGACACTGTCATCGTGACAGTGTCAATGTTGCGGGCCGAGGTTGGCGCATTGACGGGCTTGCCCAAGAGCGTTAAGCACAATGGCATGCGACGACGCGAGATCATGGGCGCGGCCGCGGCCGGGCTGGCGGGGGCGATGATGACCGGGCAGGCGGCCGAGGCGGGCGGGCGCGACGGCGTCCGGCTCGACCGGCTGCGGCTGGTCAACCTCTCCCACGTCAACGACCCGGCCACGACCAACGTCTATCCCGGCGACCCGCCGTTCGAGCTCGAGACCATCGCCACCATCGAGAACGACGGCTACTACCTGCAGTTCGTCCGCGAGGGCGAGCACACCGGCACGCATTGGGGCGCGCCCGGTCACTTCAACGCCGGCGAGCCGCTCGCCGACGACCTGGACCTCGAGGACCTGTTCCTCCCGGCGGTGAAGATCGACGTCCGGGCGAAATGCGCCCGCGACGCCGACTACGAGGTCACGATCGCCGACATCCAGGCGTGGGAACGACGCCACGGACGCATCCCCGCCGAGTCCATGGTGATCATCTGGACCGGCTGGGACGCCAAGTGGGGCACCGACGCCTACCCCAACTTCGACGCCGACGGGGTCCTGCACCAGCCCGGCTTCGCCCTCGACACGGTGCAGTGGCTGGTCGGCACCGGCCGGCTCGGCCGCCGCGGCGGCACCGGCACCGACACGTTCAGCCCCGACGTCGGCACCGACACCACGTACGCCGTCTCGCTGCTGGTCTACCAGCGGCACCGGATCAGCCTGGAGATCCTGGCCAACCTGGCCGCCCTGCCGCCCACCGGCGCGTACGTCCTCTGCGGCGGCCACATCAACAAGGCCGGCGCCGGCTCGACCGCCCTGATCTACGGCATCCTCCCGCCCACCTGACCGGTTGCCCCGCGGTGGGCCGTCACATCGGTCCACCGCCGGGCTGGAGGGCGCCGTTGACCACCAGGCGATAGGGCGCGTACTGCTTGACCTTTTCGGTCGGCTCGTCGTAGGAGACGATGGCGACGATTTTCGGGTACGCCTTGAGCTCGGCGAAGCGGTTCACGGGCACCAGCCGCGCCCGCTTGCCGTCGAGGCCGACCAGCACGACGTGCCAGGCGTGCACCGGGGCCGGCACGATCGCCGAGGGCGACCGCCACCCCTTCAGCGTCGTGCCGTCGCTCAGCACCTGGGCGCCGAGGGTGATCTTCCCGATCCGCCAGCCGCCGCGGCTCACCGCGCCGTCGGTCACGTACCGCAGACCCAGAAAAACCTTCTTCCCCGCGTACGCCCGGAGGTCGTAGTTCGCGGCCACCACGCCGCCGCTCGTCCCGGTGAGGCCGGGGCCGAGCGGACCCTGGACCGTGCGGTCGCCGCCCAGGGCCGTGTACGTCCTGCCGCCGTCCGTAGAGATCGTCACGTAGCCGAAGTCGTAGGAGTCCTCGATGCCGTACGACGTCTCGAACCGCAGGATCGCCGCGGCGCCGGCCGGAACCGTGACCGGAAGGACGGCCTGCGTGTCGAGGTCGTCGTCGTTGCCGGAGAACAGGGTCTTGTCGGCGACGCTCCAGCCCATCGGCAGCGGCGGCAACGTCGTGGCGCCGGTGAACGAGACCGAGGTGACCGGCGTGGGCAGCGGGACGAAGTCGGCGCCGTTGGGCGCGGCGCCCGGCATGTCGTAATCGGACTTACCGGCCAGGTTGATCGTCGAGCGCAGGCTGGCGGCGGTGACCCGGCTCCGCGGGACGCCGATCATCTGACCGCCGGGCTCGCCGACGATCTTGTCGACCAGCGTCATCGTCTGGTAGTCGTGCAGCACGTCGTAGAGGTTCGTGCCGGCGGGCAGCGCGGCCTGAACCCCGGCCAGGCCGTGCCGCAGGCCGTCCCGCTGCAGCAGCGCGATCGTGTCGGCCCCGAACCGGTCGCGCAGGTAGAGCATGAACTCGTAGGCGTTGCCGTAGTCGGCCAGCAGCTCGCTCGGCGCGCCCTCGTTCCAGAGATTCAGCGAGTTCTGCGGGCCGCCGCACTCGCGCGGGTTGGCGTTGTACTTGGTCTTGACCGAGCCGAACCCCTGGTAGCAGATCAGGTGGTTGTCGTTGCCGGGGTCGTAGACGGTCGCCCGGCCGTCCACGTACCCCACGAGCGTCTGCGCGTAGTCGGACAGCCCCTCGTTGACCCACGACTCCTCGGCCGGATCGACGTAGTACTCCAGCAGGTGCTGCCACTCGTGCGCGAACGTGCCCTCGTACAGGCGGGGGTGGGCCGGCCTGCTGGTGCACAGCTCGTCGGTCGGGTCGTCGGCCGGGTCGGCGCCGAGCCGGTGCTTCCAGTCGTACGCGTCGATGGTCATGACGTTGCGGTCGAACAGCTCGTTGAGCTCGGCCGAGAAGAACCCGGCCACGTACGTGGCGGCCTTGGGGAAGGTGTAGTAGTTGTCGTCGCGGACGTTGTCGACGAGAGTGACGGTCTTGTCCCCGTCGCCGGTGAAGTCGCCGTCCATCGTCGCGTTCGCGCCGTCGCGGTCGGGCGGGACGCTGAAGGCGGCCGTCTCCTTCGGGTAGATGTTGTCGTCGAACTCGTGGATCAGCTGGCCGATCTGGGCGTCATCGACCACGACCGCGTCCGGCCGGCAGTCGGCCTTGGGGAACGCCAGGTCGTCGGCCACCCACACCTCGATGTGCTTGCCGACGGCCCGCAGCTTGTACTTCTTCGGGTAGTACCGGCCCGTGGTGTCGTCGAGGCCGAGCCACTGCCGCTCGGTGCCGACCGCGGGCGTCCCGGCCGCGGCCGCGCGCGATTCCGGCCGCCGATGGAAGCGCGGATGGTCGGGTAGCGCCTTGCCGTCGAGCGTGAAACGCAACCGATCGAGCTCCCGTACGTCGGAGCCGGCGGCCGGCCGAGCGGCGTCGCCCGACGTGGCGGCCGAGGCCGGCACTGACATAAGTGGCGTCACCAGGGTGACCACCGCAAAAGCTGCGAAACGGACGCGACTCATGAGGATGGACGCTACCGGTCAGACGCTCTGAGCAGCGCCAACACGCGCTATTCGAACAGCGAGTGGTGGCCGTCGCCCTCGGCCCGGCGGCGGGCGCGGCGGCGCAGCTGGACCACGATCATGTCGACGACCGCGACGGCGGCCCAGGCGGCCAGCAGCCAGCCGGGCAGCGTCCAGCCGACGTGGAACAGCCAGATCGACAGCAGGGTGCAGACGACGAAGCCGAAGGCGGCCAGCACGAGCCGCAGGTTCAGCGCGCTGAACGGCTCGTCGACCGTGCCGCGCCGGCCGGGCGGCTGGGCTCCGATGGGCACGGCCGGAGCGTACCCGCGCCGGCCCGCCGGCGAACAGGGGCCAGGCCGCATCAGGACACCCGGCCGCATCGGGACACCGGCCGCATCACGACACCTCGCGCCGCAGGATGCGCCACGAGCCGAGGAGCAGCGGCAGCGCCAGCCAGAGCAGGCAGGAGACGGCGAGGTGCCCGTACTCCCCGGCGGTCATCGAAGGCTCGGAGAGCGGGCCCGAGGTCACGCCGAGGTCCAGCCACCGCGCGGCGGGGCGCAGGGCCCGGATCGACTCGCTCAGCACCGACCACAGCGTGGGCAGCGCGAAGAACGCCACGATGGCCAGCGGGGAGCTGAGCAGCAGCGCGCCGAAGGCCATGCCCACCAGCACGAACAGCACCTCCATCAGGGCGCCCTGCCAGATCAGCGAGCCGTCGGCCCGCCAGCCGCCGTCCCCGCCGAGCGCGATGCCGAGCAGGTTGGCCGCGGCGCTGAACAGCAGCGTGGCCGCGGTCGTGGCCAGCGCGATCAGCACGCCGGCGGCCAGTTTCGCCGCGATGACCCGCTCGCGGGCGGGCACCAGCGCGAAGGTGGTCAGGGCGGTGCGTTGCGACCACTCACCGGTCATCGACAGGATGCCGAGCACGGGCAGCAGGAACGCCGACGGGACCAGGCCGAACGCGAAGAAGCCGGCGAAGGTGAGCTCGTCGTCGGGCGCCCAGCCGAGCAGGATCACCGCCGTGCCGACGGCGCCCAGGCCGATCAGGACGAGCAGCCAGAGACCGGCCCGGGTGTCGGCGAGCTTGCGCAGCTCGACGACGGTGAGGCGGGTGAGTGGCACTCGTGTCGTGACGGTGATGGTGGCCGGTTTCGTCGCCGTGATCATCGGACCGCCTCCCGCACCGACTCGCCCGCCGTCAACTCGAGGAAGATCTGCTCGAGTCCGCCGGAGCCGGCCGGACGCAGCTCGAGCAGCGCCACGCCGGACTCGGCCGCGGCCCGGCCGATCGCCTCGGCTCCGGCGCGCACCACGACGCCGCCGTCGGTCGTGGGCGTGCCGGTCAGACCGGCCCGATGGAGCGCCGCTCCCAGCGCGGCCGGGTCGAGCGCCCGGACCAGGGTGCCGGCCGAGGCGAGAAGCTCGTCGCGGGCGCCCTGCGCGACGACCCGCCCGCCACCGATCACGACGAGATGGTCGGCGACCGCCTCGACCTCGCGCAGCAGGTGCGAGGAGAGCAGCACGGTGCCGCCGCGGTCGGCGAACTCGCGCAGCAGGCCGCGCATCCAGAAGATGCCCTCGGGGTCGAGGCCGTTGGCCGGCTCGTCGAGAACCAGCACGGCCGGATCGCCGAGCAGCGCGTGGGCCAGGCCGAGCCGCTGGCGCATGCCGAGCGAATAGCGTTTCACCCGGCGGCGGGCGGCGGTCGCGTTCAGCCCGACGCGGTCCAGCGCCCGGGTCGCCTCGGCGCTGTCGACGCCCATCGTGAGCGCGGACAGGGCCAGCACCTCGCGGCCGGTGCGGCCGCCGTGCTGCGCCGAGGCGTCGAGCAGGACGCCGATGCGCCGGCCCGGATTGCCGAGGCGGCGGTAGGGGACGCCGCAGACGGTCGCGGCGCCGGAGGTGGGCGGGGTGAGCCCGCAGATCATCCGCATGGTGGTGGACTTGCCGGCCCCGTTGGGCCCCAGGAAACCGGTCACCGTGCCCGGCTCGCACGTGAACGACACATCCTCGACGGCGGGGTGACTCCCGTACCTCTTGGTGAGGTGTTCAACCTTGATCATGCCGATCAGCGTGCCGGGCCGGGCCGCCTCGTCGCGTCGCCCGGAGGTCGATGGCGGCCGACTTTGGTCGATCGGATCGTCGACTTTGGTCGGCCGGCGGGGTCAGCGGGCGGGGACGAGCGGCCAGAGCGGCTCCTGCGCGAGGCGCTCGGACTCGCGCAGCACCCGCAGGACGTTGCGGCCGGCCAGCTTGCCGAGGTCGGCCTCGGACCAGCCGCGCGACGCGAGCTCGGCGAGCAGGAGGGGATAGCCGGCGACGTCGGTCAGTCCCTCCGGCAGCTCGGTCGTGCCGTCGAAGTCGCCGCCGAGGCCGATGTGGTCCACGCCGGCGATGTCGCGGGCGTGGTCGACGTGGTCGGCCACCTGGGCCACGGTGACGAGCGGGCGCGGATGGGCGGCCATCCAGGCGCGGAAGGCGGGCTCGGCCAGCGGGTCGAGGTCGAGGGTCGCCGGAACGGCGGCCGGGTCCTCGGCGGGGCGCGGCGCGCGCGGCCACAGGGCGATGGCCGACACGTCGGGCAGGCCGAGGCGCTCCCACTCGGCGTCGGCGGCGCGCATCCAGTCGAGGGACTCGGCCGAGACGAACGGGGCGACGAAGGTCAGCTGGATGACGCCGCCGTTGTCCCGCAGGCGGGTCAGGACGTCGTCGGGGACGTTGCGCGGGTGGTCGTGCAGCGCCCGGCAACCGGAGTGGCTGAAGAGGACCGGAGCGAACGCCGTGTCCAGCGCGGCGTGCATGGTGACGGGAGCGACGTGGGACAGATCGACGAGCATGCCGACGCGCTGCATCTCGCGTACGACGGCGCGGCCGTCGTCGTTGAGGCCCTGGACGGCGGGCTCGGCGGCGGCCGAGTCGGCCCAGGAGGTGTTGTCGTTGTGGGTGAGGGTCATGTAGCGGACGCCGAGACGGGCGAACGCCCGCAGCACGCCCAGCGAGGTGGCGATGCTGTGGCCGCCCTCGATGCCGATGAGCGAGGCGATCCGGCCCTCGCCGATGATGCGCTCGACGTCGTCGGCGCTGCAGGCGATCGCGAGGTCGTCGGGGTATGCCGCGGCCATCCGGTAGACGGCGTCGATCTGCTCCATCGTCGCCACGACGGCCTCGGGCTCGCTCAGGGGCGACGGCACGTAGACCGACCAGAACTGCCCGCCGACCCCGCCGGCGCGCAGGCGGGGGATGTCGGTCTGCAGTTCGGGCCGGTGCTCGTCGAGGCCCTCGACCCGGTATCCGAAGCGGCCGCGCAGCTGCATGGGCAGGTCGTTGTGCCCGTCGATGATCGGCATCATGAGGATCTGGCTACCTCCTGGAGGGGCCCGTGCGCAACTCGTCGCACCGGGTCGTTCGCGTCGCTTTCGTGGGCTCTCACCCGGGTTTGATCTAGGAACGCCGCACTTTTCGTTCACCTCGAGTAGGGCACAGGACGGCTGCCATTTCCGTATTGTTAACGGTCGGCCGCCAACGAATCCCCGGCGGCCGCGCGCGGCGGAAGGCCGTTCGCGCGCGAGGCCGGCCGTGAGGCCGTCGGCGTCGGAGGGAGGCCCACCATGGCGAAGAAGTCGAAGAAGTCGAAGAAGGACAAGAAGAGCAAGAAGAAGAAGTGACCTCAGGCGGGGCGGCTCCGGACTTCCGGGCCGCCCCGCGCTTCACCGCCCACCGTTGCCGCCGCCGGTCGAGCGGGCACACCGCCCAGCTCCCGAAGCGGCGAAGACTTGCCGAACTCCTCAAGTGCCAATTGCTGGACCCGATTCTGGGGTTCGACGGCATGCACCGGCATGCCTCGAGGGCACCTGGGGGAGTGAGTCGGATGACCGTCAGGCGTCCTCTTCCTGTGGTGATCCTGGTGGTACTGGCGCTGGCCGGCCTTCTGGCCGCCACCGTCCCGCCCGGCCTCACCGCCGCCGTCACCACCGTGGCCGCCCTGTGCGCGGCCGCGGCCTGCCTGGTTCGGGCAGGACGGCGGCGTGGCCGGATGCGCATCGTCTGGGGCGCCCTCGGGCTGGGCGTGGCCGCCGGTGGCGTGCTGGGCGATCGGACACCGGGCTATCTCGCGATGGTTCCGCTGGTGGCGGCCGCGATCTTCCTCGTGCCGTTGCCGCCGCGGACCGGGATCGAGCGGGTGCGGGCGGTCATCGACACGCTGCTGATCGCGTCGGCGCTGATCGGGCTCGGCTACCACCTGCTGTTCGACCCGGCGCTGAAGAACGGTTCGTTCTCGGTGGCCTACGCGGTCGGCAACGTGGTTCTCGGGACCGTCGCGCTCGCCGGGCTGTCGCGGATGCGTCGCGGCGTGCCCGACCTGCGGGCGATCACGCTGACCGCCGGGGCCCTGCTCGGCCTCGCGCTGTCCAGCAGCGTCGCCTACGCGGGGCTGGAAACGGCCGCGTCCGCCGGGTGGCTGGCCGGGTTCGTGCTGCTGGGCTTCGCGGCGACTCTCGGGCACACGGGTGCGGACGTCGACGCCGAGGCGGAGCCGGACGGTCGCCCTTCGGTGACGGTGCTCCTGCCGTACGCCATCGTGGTTGTCGGTCTGATTGTTGGTTTTGTTCGTCTCGCCCTGGGCGGGACGCCCAGCATGGTGGGCAGCTGGGCCCGGTCGATCAGCATCGGCCTGATCGTCGCCCGGCAGGTGCTGATCATGGTGGAGAACCGGCGGCTCGCCCGCCGGCTCGAGGACCGGGTCATCGAGCGAACCGCCGATCTGCGGGCGCGTGAGCAGCGGTTCCGCGCGCTGGTCGAGCAGAGCACCGACTCGATGGCGATCCTCGAGGCCGACTCGACCGTGCGCTACCAGTCCGAGTCCGTCGAGCGGATCTTCGGGTACCCGGCGTCGGCCCTGGTCGGCAGGCCGTTCTGCGAGCTGGCCGGGCGCAAGGTCGGCGGCCGCATCCAGGCCGCGATCGACGAGGTCAAGGACGTGCCGGGCGCCACCACGGTCTTCGAGATCATGCTGTGGCACGCCGACGGGCAGGCGCGGCTGGCCGAGATGACCATCACCAACCTGCTGGACGACCCGCACGTGCAGGGTCTCGTCTTCAACACGCGGGACATCAGCGAGGCCCAGGAGCTGCAGGAGAGCCTGCGCCGCGAGGCCTACTACGACGCGCTGACCGGGCTGGCCAGCCGGGCCGGGTTCCGGGAGCGGCTGGCCGAGGCGCTCGACCGCGACCCCGCGCGGGTGGCGATCCTCCAGCTCGACCTCGACGGCTTCAAGGAGATCAACGACAGCCTGGGCCACGACGCCGGCGACCACCTGCTGCTGCACGTGGCCGAGCGGCTGCGCCGGCTGCTGCCCGCGCCGCACGTGGTGGCGCGGCTCGGCGGCGACGAGTTCGCGGTGATCGTGGAGGCCGACGAGGCCGCCGACGACGCCGAGCTGACCGCCATGGAGATCATCGCGGCTCTCACCGAGCCGATCGACGTCGACGACCGCGAGCTGTACGTGAGCGCCTCGATCGGCATCGCCCCGGCCTCCGGCAACGGCGATCTCGACCAGCTGATGCGCGACGCCGACCTGGCCATGTACCGGGCGAAGGACGCCGGCGGTGGCGGTTACGCCGCGTACGACCCGAGCATGCACGACGCCGTGGTGCGCCGCCTCGAGCTCGCCTCCGACCTGCGGCTCGCGCTCGAGCGGGACGAGCTGGTGCTGCACTACCAGCCCAAGGTCGACCTGCGGACCGGCGAGATCATCGGCTTCGAGGCGCTGGTCCGCTGGCAGCACCCCGTGCGCGGGATGGTGCCGCCGCTGGACTTCATCGGCGTCGCCGAGGCGACCGGCCTGATCGTGCCGCTCGGCCGCTGGGTGCTCACCCAGGCCTGCCGGCAGGCGGTCGCGTGGGACCGGCCGCTGAAGATGGCCGTCAACCTCTCGGTCCGCCAGTTCGAGGCCGGCGACGTCGCCGAGATGGTCGCTTCCGTGCTCGCGGAGACGGGCATGCCGCCCGGCCGGCTGGTTCTGGAGATGACCGAGAGCGTCCTGCTGACCGACACCGACGACAACCTCGCCCGCATCGTCAGCCTCAAGGCGCTCGGCGTCCAGCTGGCCATGGACGACTTCGGCACCGGCTACTCGTCGCTCGCCTACCTGCGCCGCTTCCCGATGGACGTACTCAAGATCGACCGCTCGTTCGTCGACCGCCTCGGCGGCGAGTCCGAGGACGAGGCCCTGGTGCGCACGATCGTCCGGCTGGGCCAGCGCTTCGGCATGCACACCGTCGCCGAGGGCATCGAGAACGAGACCCAGCTGGCGATCCTGCAGGAGATGGGCTGCGACTACGCCCAGGGGTACCTGCTCTCGCGCCCGCTGCCCGAGCCGGACGCGACGGCGCTGCTCGATCGCGGGCTCCCCTTCCCCGTCCCGGCGCCGGCATGATTCACCTAGCCTCCTAGGAAACCTTTCGCATGTACGCGCCGACGGCTCCGATGGCCCACCAGTGACAGACGGCGCGCCCGGCTCGGCCGCGCGGCGCTCTACGAATGCTCCGCGCGGCGGCCCGTGACCGGCGCGGCCGTGCGGGGTGCGGCTCGCCGCGGCCTTGAGGGTGGTCGGCTGGGCGTGCTTCGGCCCGGGTGCTGCCTGGTCGCGCGGGATGCGGCCCGCACGGCTTGGCGGGTGGTCCGGCCGGGCGCGCCATGGCCCGCGCCGCTGCATGGTTGCGGCGGGTGCGGCCCGTCACGATGGGCGATACACGGCAAATGCGGCGACGCGGCGTCCGATACGCGCACGAAGCCCTCAAACTTGCCCGCGGCCCGGCCCTGAACCGAGCCGGACGGGCCGCACCGGGCGTGACCATGCAGCGGCCCGAGCCGTGGCGCGCCCAGCCCAGTCATCCACCGTGCGTGGCCGGCGCGGAACGGCGGTTCAGCGGGCGAGACAACGGCGGGGCGCGGCGACCATGGTCGCCGCGCCCGGGGATCGGGTGTCTAGCGTGACTCGCGGGCGCAGATCGCGGAGACCCAGAGCATCGCGGAGATGGCGCCGATGGCGAGAGTCAGCGACCCGGCCGTGCCCCCGCTCATCGCCCAGCCGTTGCCGACCAGCAGCGCCGTGCCCGCCACGACCGAGACGACCGCACGCCGCCGGTCGCCGGAACGGGCGTAGTGGCGAGCCAGCACATAGCAGCCCGCGATCAGCGTGCCGAAGGCGATCGTCCCGCTCGCGAAGTGGGCGAGCGCGTGCCAGGTCACCACGCCAGGCCCGGCCGGGGTGCCGGCCGGGAAGCCGTCGGCCGGGTCCATCGAGAACACGCCGGCGGCGACCATGCCGAGCCCGGTGACCGTGAGCAGCCGGGGCGCCCACACGCTGGCGATAGTGGCGCGCAGCCCGGCCGCGCCGGCCACCATCAGCGCGCCGGCGATCAGGAAGTTGGCGATCTGCAGCCAGCCGAGGGAGCCGGTGCTCAGCATGCTCAGCGGGTGACGGGTGATGTCGAAGCCCTCGCGGGTGAAGGCCTGGGTGAGCGAGACGGTCGCCCACAGTGGCGCGGCAACGGCGCCGCAGGTGAGAAGCGTACGGATGCGGATGGGGGTGGTGGTGATCGCAAGAGTTGTCATGCCTAGACGTCGTCCGGGCGATGTGACAGGGAACGCGGCCATTCCCTGTCGCTATGCTGAGCCGACGTGAGGGTGTCCGCATCACCCACCACCTCATCCCGAGGGAGCACCATCATGCGTTACCTGATGATCCAGAAGCCGTCGGACACCCACCCGGACGAGAAGCTGTTCGCCGAGATGGGCGCGTTCATCGAGGAGCTCACCGTGGCCGGCGTGCTGCTGGCCACCGGCGGGCTCGAGCCGGGCGGCGTGCTGCTGTCGTCGGTCGGTGACGAGATCACGGTCACCGACGGTCCGTTCGCCGAGGCGAAGGAGGCCGCGGCCGGCTTCGCGCTGGTCGAGGTCGGTTCCAAGGAGGAGGCGATCGAGCTCGCCCGCCGCTTCCGCAAGATCGTCGGCGACGGCGAGAGCACGATCCAGCAGGTGTTCGGCTAAGCCGCCATGGCCGACGTCCGCCGCACGATCGACGCGGTCTGGAAACTCGAGTCCGCGCGGATCGTCGGCGGGCTGGCCCGGCTCGTGCACGACGTCGGGCTGGCCGAGGAACTCGCGCAGGACGCGCTGGTCGCCGCGCTCGAGCAGTGGCCCGAGGCGGGCGTCCCCGACAATCCCGGTGCCTGGCTGACCACCGTCGCCAGGCGCCGGGCCGTCGACCATATCCGCCGCGAGCGGCGGACCTCCGAGATCAACCCCGATTTCCCGTACGAGGACGAGCCCGCCCCGCAGCAAGATGACGTACTGCGGCTAATGGTTGTCTGTTGTCACCCAGCGCTGTCCCGCGAGGCCCGCGTCGCTCTCACGCTGCGTCTGGTGGCCGGGTTGAGCGCCGCCGAGATCGCCCGCGCGTTCCTGCTCGACGAGCAGCGGGTGGTGCGCCGCATCGCCGCCGCCAAGCAGACGCTGGCCGAGGAGGGCGCCGGCTTCGCGCGCCCGTCCACCGACGCGCTGCCCGGCCGGATCGGCTCGGTCCTCGAGGTGCTCTACCTGGTCTTCAACGAGGGGTACGCGGCCACGGCCGGCCAGGACCTGATCCGCGCCGACCTGTGCCGCGAGGCGCTGCGGCTGGGCCGGATGCTCGCCGAGTTGGCCCCGGCCGAGGCCGAGGTGCACGGCCTGGTCGCGCTCATGGAGCTGCAGGAGTCGCGCTTCGCCGCCCGCACCGGCCCGGCCGGCGAACTGATCCTGCTGCACGAGCAGAACCGCGGCCGCTGGGATCAACTGCTCATCAAGCGAGGCTTCGCCGCCATGCTCCGGGCGCGCGCTCTGGGCAAGCCGCCCGGCCCGTACGTCTTGCAGGCCGCGATCGCGGTCTGCCATGCCCAGGCGCGCACCGCCGACGAGACGGACTGGGCGCGGATAGCGACGCTCTACGACGCCCTGGTCCGCCTGCTGCCCACGCCCGTCGTCCGGCTGAACCGGGCCGTGGCGATCGGAATGGCGTACGGCCCCGAGGCCGGCCTGTCCGAGGCCGACGCGCTGCTGACCGATCCGTCCCTGCGCGACTATCACCTGCTCCCGGCGGTCCGGGGCGATCTGCTGGCCCGTTCGTCCCGCCACAGCGAGGCGGCACGGGAGTTCGAGCGAGCCCTGTCCCTGACCCGCAACGAGTCCGAGCGTGAGTTCCTGCGCCGCCGCATAGCCGAGATGGCCGCGCCTGCCGCCTCGGGCACGCTCGGTGCGGCCGTCGCCGCGTTCCTCGCCCGGGACGACCTCGACCGGGCGACCGTGCGCTCCTACGGACAGACCTTCACCCGGCTGCGGCGGGCGCTCGGCGACAGCCTGCCCCTCGACGAGCTCACCGCCGACCGGGTAGCCGCCGTCTGCACGACCGCGTGGGGGAGCGCCGCCGCCAAGACCTGGAACCGGCATCGGTCCACTGTGCGCTCGTTCGCCGACTGGTCGTCCCTGCCCGGAATAGCGGCCGGGTTGGAGCGCCGCACCGAGAAGCCCCCCGAGAACGATCCGATCCCACCCGCGGACCTGGCGACCGTGCTCGACTCGCCCCGGCATTCGCTGCGCGAGCGCACGCTGTGGCGCCTGCTGCACGAGTCGGGCGCGCCGGTGAGCGCGGTGCTCGCCCTCGACGTCGAGGACCTGGACCTGAACGACCGCCGAGCACGCTCGGGCGGCCGCTGGGTGACGTGGCGTTCCGAGGCCGCCGCCCTGCTTCCCGGCCTGGTCGCCGGCCGCACGTCGGGCCCGCTGTTCCTCACCGACCGGCGGCCGGGACCGTCCACGAGCGCCGACCGCTGCCCGCACACCGGCCGCGCGCGGCTCTCCTACGAGCGAGCCGAATACCTGTTCAAGCAGGCCACCGGCCACACCCTCCGCACCCTGAGGCACGCCGACCAGTAGCGCCGAAGACAACCGAGCCCCCGGGACAGCTTGCCGCCGACTGTTGGCCAGTGGTCCCGGGAGATGTTCGGCGTAGTCCGGTAGCCGTGCTTCAGTGGACCTCGGCGCCCAGGGCGATGTCGAAGCCGGCGCCGCTGCGGGCCAGGCCTACCAGGAGGATGCCGGCCCATTCGAGGACGTGGGTCATCTCGAGCCCTCCGGCGTCGAGGGCCCGCATGCCCAAGCTCTCCAGGAAGGCCGCGACCTGTGCCTTCGCCTCGGCGCTGTCGCCGGCGAAGAACGCGTCCAGGGGCTTGTCCTCGGTGATGACGCCGCCGAAGATCGTGTTGAAGGCCTTCACGACATGTGCGCCCTCGGGGGCGACGGCGGCGATCTGCTGGGACACCGAATTGCCCGCGGTCGTCACGACGCCACTTGCGTCGGCGTTGAACGGGTTGGTGATGTCGATGAGGACCTTGCCGGCCAGCGCATCGCCGTAGTGCTCGACCACGTCGACCGCGCCGGCGTACAGGACGGCCACGATGACGATGTCACCCACCGGCCTTGCGCCGAACGTGCCGACGACGGCTCCGTTGCCGATCTGGTCGGCGAGCGCCTGAGCCTTGGCGGTGTTGCGGCTCATGAGCTCGATGGTGTGGCCGTGCTTCGCCGCCCGGGTGCCGATGGCGGTGGCCATGTTGCCCGAGCCGATGATGCTGATCGTGGTCATGACATGTGTTCCCCTCGTTGTGTACGAATCAGTTGGTCGGGGGTCCGGCGTGCTGGGCCGGACGTCGAAGGGTTCGCCGAACGGGCTCAGATCACCGTGGTGCCGCCGTCGGCGACCAGTTCCCTGCCGTTGACGTAGCTCGAGTCGTCGGAGGCGAGGAACAACGCGACCGACGCGATCTCCTCAGGGCGGCCCATCTCTCGCCGCGGGATCACGGACTCGAACAGTGCCTTCGTTTCCGCGTCCAGGACCTGCTCCATCATCGGCGAGGCGACCTGGCCGGGCGTCAGCACGTTCACCCGGATCCGCCGGTTCCTCAGCTCGGACACCCACACCCGTGCATAGGCGGGCAGCACGGCCTTGCTCGCCGCGTAGACACTCCAATCGGGGTAGCCCCGCAGCGACGCGTTCGACCCCGTCATGAGGATCGAGCCGCCGTCGTTGAACAGCGGCAGCGCCTTCTGGACCGTGAACAGCGTGCCGCGTGCGTTCAGCGAGAACGCGGCATCGAACTGCTCCTCGGTGATCTCGCCGAGCCTGCCCTGCTCACCCGACCCGGCACTCGCCCACAACACGTCGACCGCACCCTTTTCCTGCTTGACCGTCTCGAACAAACGGTCCAGATCGTCGAGGTCGGCCGAATCGGCCTGCACGCCGGTCACATTCCGGCCGATCAGCTTGACGGCCTCGTCCAGCGCGTCCTTCCGCCGGCCGGAAATGAAGACGTGGGCTCCTTCGTCGACAAACAATTTCGCACCGGCCAGCGCCATGCCACTTGTCGCGCCGGTGATGACCGCAACCTTGCCCTCGAGCTTTCCCACCACTGACTCCACTCACATAACCGTACCGATGTCAGGTTTTTCGTACGGATTCAATTCCGGCCCATCAGGTGCTTGTTCAGCGTGCCATTGGCCCGAGTCAGTTGTCCAAGACCTCTTTCAGCTGTTGCGATACCCTGGAGGCATCGCCGGACCGGGAGGCTCGATGGATCTGGACCTGCGCAAGTTGCGTTACTTCGCCGCTGTCGCCGACAAGCTGCACTTCGGCCGGGCCGCCGATGAGCTGCATATCGCGCAGCCGGTGCTCAGCCGGCAGATCCGAGCGCTGGAGAAGGAGCTCGGCACTCCGCTGCTGACCCGGGACAGCCACGGCGTGGCGCTGACCGACGCCGGCCGGCAGTTGCTGACCGACGCCGGCCCGCTGCTGGCCTCCGCGCACGCGGTCCGCCGCCGGGTGACCGTGGCCGCGCACGGCAGCCGGCGGCTGATGGTCGGCTTCCGGGCGGGCATCGCGGTCACCCCGGCGGTACGGCGGTTCGCCATCCGGCACCCGGACGTGCTGGTGGATCTGCGGCGGATCGAAGGAGACGACCAGGCCGCGATGCTGCTCGACGGCCGCATCGACGTCGGCTATGTGCGCTTGCCCATCGACGAGGCCGGCCTGCGCGTCACCTCGCTGTACACCGAGCCGCGGGTAGCAGTTCTTCCCGCCGGCCACCGGCTGGCCGGCAAGGACCGGATCGCCGAGGCCGACCTGGCCGGCGAGCCGGTGCTCTGGCATGCCGACACGAGCACGCAGCCCACCAAGCGCCCGCACCCTGACGCCGGATACCGGGTGCGCGGGGTGGACGAGACGCTCGAGCAGGTCGCGGCCGGCCGGGGCATTTCGTTCCTGGCCCGTTCGGCGACCGTATTCTATTCGCATCCGGAGGTCAGCTATGTGCCCATTCCGGATCTGGCGCCCGACCAGGTGTGCCTCGCCGTGGCGGAATCGCGCACCTCGCCGCTGGTCGACGACTTCCTCTCCGCGGCTCAGGCGACGTCCGAGATCACGGCAGAATGTGGGAACTATGAAATGTGGCGGCTAGAAGGCGATGCCGCTTCAAAGCACGGTTGAGACACTCCGAGGAAATAGCGGCCGACCGGCAGCAGTGGGTGTCGCAATCGATTCCGCCAGACACTCAGCGCACTCACATCGGCTATCCGGGCGTCGACCCTGGTAAAAGGCTGGCCTTCTTGAAGGGTGCTGCTAATCGTCGGTGGAGGCCGCCAGGGTCGCCTCGGGGGTGGCGGGCGTGGGCGCGTCGGGAGTTGGCTTGTGGAGGTGGAAGGCTCCAGTTGCCGCGGCGGTCAGCAGGCCGGCCAGCAGACCCCAGAAGGCGGAGCCTATGCCCAGCAGCTTGAAGCCGGAGGCGGTGGCCAGGAAGGTGACCACGGCGGCCTCGCGCCAGCGGTCGTCGGTGAGGGCCGAGGTCAGCGAGCTGCCGATCGTGCCCAGCAGGCCGATGCCGGCTATGCCCAGGACCAGCGCCGCGGGCAGGGCGGTCAGCAGCGAGCCGACGGTGGCGCCCAGCAGGCCCACCACCAGGTAGAACAGGCCGGCCCAGACGCCGGCCACGTAGCGGCGCCGGGGGTCGGGGTGGGCCTGCGGGCCGGTGCAGATGGCGGCGGTGATGGCGGCCAGGTTGAGGCCGAAGGCGCCGAACGGAGCCAGGACCAGGTTGGTGGCGCCGGTCCAGGTGATCAGGGGCGAGACGGGCACGTCGTAGCCGTCGTTGCGCAGAACCGCCACGCCGGGGAGGTTCTGCGAGGCCATCGTGACCACGAACAGCGGGATGGCGATGCCGAAGACGGCCTGCCAGGTGAAGGCGGGCGCGGTGAACACGGGCTTGGCCAGGGCCAGGTGTACGCCGGAGAGATGCAGGGAACCGGTCGAGGCGGCCACCAGGACGCCGGCGGCCAGGGCGGTGAGGACGGCGTAGCGGGGGAGCAGGCGGCGGCAGAGCAGGTATTCGGCGAACATCGTGAAGACGAGGACGAAGTTGTCCTGCATCTGGGTGAACAGGCCGATGCCGAACTGGACCAGGACGCCCCCGAGCAGGGCCGCGGCCAGGGAGACGGGTACGCGGTCCATCACGCGGGCGAACCAGCCGGTCACGCCGGAGAGGGTGATCAGGGCGGCGGAGACCAGGAAGGCGCCGGTCGCCACGCGCAGGCCCACCCCGTCCAGGCCGGTGGCCAGCAGGGCGGCGCCGGGGGTGGACCAGGCGGTGATGATCGGGGCCTTGTAGCGCAGGGAGAGGCCGATGCAGGTCACGCCCATCCCGACGAACAGGGCGAGCATCCAGGAGGCCAGCTCGGCGTCGCCGGCGCCTGCGGCCCGGGCGGCGCTGAAGACGATCGCCGCGGAACTGGTGACGCCGACGACCGTGGCCAGCAGGCCGGCCGTGATGGCGGAGAGGGGGAACGCCAGGCGCAACCAGGTCATGTGCGGCGATGCTAACGGACGGAGCCCCGCGCCTGGATGGCACGGGGCTCCCGGATCGGGGTCCGATCAGCTGGTTGTGGCGGCCTGGGTCAGGTCGTAGACGGTGGCGCTGCCGACCGTGGTGGAGGTGTAGTGCGAGGCCACCCACGCGGCGATCTGCGACGAGTCGGAGGAGGAGCCGCCGCCTCCCATGCCGCCGCCGGCGATGTAGTAGTGGATCTGACCGTTTGCCACGTAGGCCTCGAACTGGGCGAGGGTCGGGCTGGGATCGCTGCCGTTCCAGCCGCCGAGGGCGATCACCGAGGTGCCGCTGTCCAGCTCGAGCTCGGCGGCGGAGGTGGCGCCGCTGATTGCGGCCGACCATTTGGTGGTGCTGGCCTTCAGGAGGGCCACCAGCTTGCTGTTGCTGGTCTGACCGTCGGCGCCGCCCATGCCGCCCGTGCCGCCGCCGGCCTGCTGCGCCGCCGACGAGTCGCCGGCCGAGTCGCCGGCCGAGTCGCCGGCCGAGTCGCCGGCCGAGTCGCCGGCCGAGCCGCCGGTCGAGCCGCCGGTCGAGCCGCCGGTCGAGCCGCTGGCCGAGCCGCTGGACGCGGAGCCGGAGGACGAGTCGCTGGCCGAGCCGCTGGACGCGGAGCCGGAGGACGAGCCGCTGGACGCGGAGCCGGTGGCCGAGCCGGTGGACGAACCCGATCCGGTCGCGCTGGACGCACCGCCACTGGACGAGGAAGAGGAACTGTCCGACGACGAGGAGCTGTCCGATCCGGTGCCGGTTCCGGACGGCCCCCCGAAGCCGCCCGCCCCGCTCATGCTGGTGGGGGCCCCGCCACGCGTACCGCCGAAAGAGGACGGGCCGGAAGCGGGAATCGAACCGGTGTGGGCCACCGAGGCCGTTTCTGCCGCGTATGCGGCGCCGGAAGCGCCGGCCGAGAGGAGCGCGGCGGCGAGCGCGACCACGGCGAAACCCTTGAGCTTGGCGGCGGGTGCCAGCAGGACCAGAGCGAGGAGTACGCCGAGGGCGAGCGACGCCCAGCGGAGGGCGGGCAGCCAGTCGGCGCGGCCCATGAGCACCGAGCTCCAGATCGCCGTAGTCATGATCATGGCCGCCAGCAGGGCCCGGGCCCAGGTGCGGGAGCGGTGGAGCCAGAGGACGCGGCCGCCGATGGCGACGAGGGCGGCGATCGCGGGGGCCAGGGCGACGGTGTAGTACGGGTGGATCGTGCCGCTCATGTAGGAGAACGTGACACCGGTGACCAGGAGCCAGCCGCCCCACATGACGATCGCGGCCCGAGCCTTGTCGATGCGCGGAGCGGTGAACGTGATGGCGAGAACGGTGACCGTGGCGATCAGGGCGGCCGGGAGGAGCCAGGAGATCTCGGTGCCCATGGCGGATCCGAAGAGACGGCCGATGCCGGACGCGCCGCCGAACCCGACATTTCCGGAATTTCCCCCGCCACCTCCTCCGCCGCCGTTGCCCTCGCTCCCGAAGATGCGGCCCAGGCCGTTGTAGCCGAGAGCCAGCTCCCACAGCGTGTTGTTGGTGGAGCCGGCGATGTAGGGGCGGGACGACGCGGGCCAGAGCGAGACGAGCGCGACGTACCAGCCGGCCGAGACGACGAGGGCGAGCCCGGCGATGAGCAGGTCGCGGATCCGTTTGGCCAGACCGTTCGGGGCGGCGATCAGATAGACCAATGCGAAGCCGGGCAGCACCAGGAACGCCTGCATCATCTTGGTGAGGAAGCCGAAGCCGAGCAGCATGCCGGTGAGCGCCAGCCACTTCCACGAGGCTTTCTCCACCGCGCGGGTGGTCGTGTACGCCCCGGCGGTCATCAGCAGCACGAGCAGCGCGTCGGGGTTGTCGTAGCGGAACATCAGCACCGCGACCGGGGTCAGCGCGAGCGCCGCGCCGGCGAGTAAGGCCGTATTTTGGCCGAACCATCGCTTCACGGTCAGGTACAACAGATAGACACTTGCCACGCCCATCAGCGCCTGCGGGGCGAGGATCGACCAGCTGTTGACCCCGAAGACGCGGGCGGACAGGCCCATCACCCACATCGCGGCGGGCGGCTTGTCGACGGTGATGGCGTTGCCGGCGTCCAGCGAGCCGAACAACCAGGCCTTCCAGCTCTGCGAACCGGCCTGCGCGGCCGCCGCGTAGAAGCTGTTGCCCCAGCCGGACGCGCCCAGGTCCCAGAGATAGAGCACCGCGGTGGCGGCCAGAAGGACCAGGACCGGCCATCGTCGCGAACCGCGCGGCGGTGGTGGTGCTTCGTGTCTCGGCGAAGCCACCCGAGGGCGTTCCATCAGCGTCGTCATGGGTATTACCTTCAGCGCGGCTTCTACGGCGGCGTTGTGGCCGGGCTGTGCGGTCTCTATGAGGCGGTGAGCTTGGCCGCCGCTTCATAGAGCTCCTTCTCGCGGGCCTCGTCGTAGGACTCGTCCGAGGACGGGACGACCTCCCAGCGGTCGATGTAGGCGCCGGACGGACCGGGTCGAGGGCCGGTGGCTGCCTTCGCCAGCTGGTGGCCGGCCCGCTCGACGGTGTTGACGCCGGGCATCAGTGGCAGGAAGCGGCGCCACAGGACGTCGCCGGCGCGGTCGTAGCGGACCAGGCCGGTGCCGGGGGTGAAGCCGGGATTGAACGTGTACGCGTCGAGGCCCTCGGGCAGTCGCCGGGCCAGTTCGTGCACCAGGTAGAGGACGCCCAGCTTGCTGGTCGAGTAGGCGCCGCGGCCCCGGCGCACGGTGCCCGGCCTGGCCAGCCGCTCGGGATCGGTCCAGGTGGGGGCCGGGACCAGGCCGAACGTGTGCCGGAAGGTGCCGAAGTGGCTGTCGCTGCCGGTGATGACGATGCGGCCCCGGCTCTTGAACGGCAGGAGGCGGAGCAGCAGGTAGTTGGCGAGGACGTTCACCGCGAAGGTCGTCTCGTAGCCGTCGGGGGTGGCCGTCCTGGTCGTGGGCATCTGGACGCCGGCGTTGCCGACGAAACCGTCGAGGGGCTCGGTGATCTGCCCGGCGGCCCGCCGCACCGCTTCCATGCTGGCGAGATCGGCCTTGATCGCCGTGGTGCGGGGGAGGTCGGTGCGGCCGTCGCGGGTCAGCACGATCAGGCGGAGGCCGGGGTCGTCGTCGAGCATGCGGCGGGCGGCGACGGCGCCGAGGCCGCGGCTCGCGCCGGTGAACAGGATGGTTGGCACTGCGTACCTCCCGGTACTTGGAACCAAGTGGTACTCAGTACCGTACGGGACTTGGTACCCGATCCGCTAGGCTGCGTGACATGGACCTCCGTGCACGCAAGCAGCAGCAGGCCCGCGAGCAGATCGTCGACGCGGCCCACGAGCTGTTCGCCGAGCGCGGCTTCGCCCAGGTGACGGTCACCGACATCGCCGAGCGCGCCGGCGTGGGGCGCACGACGTTCTTCCGCTACTTCGGCGACAAGCGGGAGGTCGTCTTCGCCGGCGAGCAGGAGCTGCTCGAGGCGATCGCCGCGGCGCCCACCGGCGGCGCGGCACCCTCCTCGCTGCCCGCCGCCCTGCGCCAGCTCCGCAGTCTCACCGAGCAGGTCACCCCGCTGATCGTCGGCGACCCCAGCCGGTACGCGGAACACGAGGAACTCATCGCCGGCAACCCCGAGCTGCGCGACCGGGCCGACCGCAAGCTGCAGCGGATAGCCGACGCGATGGAGGGCGTCCTCGTGGCCCGCGGCGCCGCCGCCGACATCGCGGTGCTCGCCGCCCAGGTGGCGATCGCCTGTTTCCGGGCCGCGCAGCGCGTCGCCGGCCCCGACCCCGACGCGTTGATGCCGGCTGTGATGCGACTCGCTGATCTCCTCGTGACGGACGGTTGAACTGCGCGGTCGCGGCCTCCGTTTCATGCCAGGATGAGAGCGGGAGTCCGGGTTCAAGGGAGAGACTGGGGCAATGAGCGAACACGTTTCCGACAGCGCCGAGTGGCAGGTCCTTCAGGGCCACGCGGAGAAGTTCTCGGCGGTGCACCTTCGTGACCTGTTCGGCAGCGACCCGGGTCGCGGTGAACGCCTGACCGTGCGCGTCGCCGACCTGACCGTGGACTACAGCAAGAACCTGGTGACCGAGGAGGTGCTCTCCTCCCTCCTCGCGCTGGCCTCGCGGGCGCGGCTGAGCGAGCGGATCGCCGCCATGTTCGCCGGTGAGCACATCAACGTCACCGAGGACCGGGCCGTGCTGCACACCGCGCTGCGCCTGCCGCGGGACGCCACGCTCGTCGTTGACGGGCAGGACGTGGTGGCCGAGGTGCACGAGGTCCTCGACCGGATGGGCGCGTTCAGCGACAAGGTGCGCTCCGGCCAGTGGACCGGCCACACCGGCGAGCGCATCAAGACGGTGGTGAACATCGGCATCGGCGGCTCCGACCTGGGGCCCGTCATGGCGTACGAGGCGCTGAAGGCCTTTAAAACGCCCGAGATCGAGTGCCGCTTCATCTCGAACATCGACCCCACCGACCTGTACGAGAAGACGCACGACCTCGACCCGGCGTCGACGCTGTTCGTGGTGGTCTCCAAGACTTTCGGTACGCAGGAGACGCTGACCAACGCGACCGAGGCGCGGAACTGGCTGCTCGCCGGTCTCGGCGGCGATCAGGCCGCGGTCGCCAAGCACTTCGTCGCCGTCTCGACCAACGCCCAGCGGGTCGCCGACTTCGGCATCGACACGGCCAACATGTTCGGCTTCTGGGACTGGGTGGGCGGCCGCTACTCGCTGCCGAGCGCCGTCGGCCTGTCGGTGATGATCGCGGTCGGCAAGGAGCAGTTCGCCGAGATGCTTGCCGGGTACCACGCCGTCGACGAGCACTTCCGCACCCAGCCGCTCGAGTCGAACGTGCCGGCCCTGCTCGGCCTGATCAACGTCTGGTACGACACGTTCCTCGGCGCGCAGTCGCACGCGATCCTGCCGTACTCGCAGTACCTGCACCGGTTCGCCGCGTACCTCCAGCAGCTGACCATGGAGAGCAACGGCAAGTCCGTACGCCTCGACGGCAGCCCGGTCAGCTTCCAGACCGGCGAGGTGTTCTGGGGCGAGCCCGGCACCAACGGGCAGCATGCCTTCTACCAGCTCATCCACCAGGGCACCAAGCTGATCCCGGCCGACTTCATCGGCTTCGCCCAGCCCAACCACGACATCGACGGCATGCACGACCTGTTCATGTCGAACTTCTTCGCGCAGACCGGGGCACTGGCGTTCGGCCGCACGCTCGAGCAGGTCGAGGCCGAGGGCAGCAGCCCGTCGGTCGCGCCGCACCGGGTCATGCAGGGCAACCACCCGACCACGACGATCCTGGCCGACAAGCTCACGCCGGCGATCCTCGGGCAGCTGATCGCCCTCTACGAGCACATCACGTTCACCGAGGGCACCATCTGGCAGATCAACTCGTTCGACCAGTGGGGCGTGGAGCTGGGCAAGGTGATGGCCAACCAGCTCGCGCCCAAGCTGACCGCGTCGTCCTCGCCGGTGGCCGACGACGATTCGTCGACGAACAACCTGATCCGCCTTTACCGGTCGGCGCGCGGCCGCGGCTGATTTCTGTCGTACCCCCGCTCTAGGGTCGTTCCCATGGATGGTCGGACGGCCCTAGGGCTGCGGCTTTCGAGCCTTCTCCTGCGCGGCAACGCCCCGTCGTCGGTCGGGGAGATCGTGTCGTGGTTCGGCGCCATGCAGGCGCAGGACGTGAACAGCATTCTCTGGTCCCTCGGCGCGCGTCTCCCCGGCTGGACCCTGGAGGACGTCAACGCCGCGCTCGAGAAACGCGACGTCCTGCGCACGTGGCCGATGCGCGGCACGGTGCATCTCGTGCCGTCGGTGGACGCGCACTGGATGCTCGAGCTGATGGGGTCGCGCGCGCTCGCCGGCGCCGCCAAACGCCGGGAGACCCTCGGGCTCGACGAGCAGACCGCGGAAAAGGCGGTCGACCTGCTCGGCTTCGCCCTCGCCGGCGGCCGCCGCATGACGCGAGCCGAGTGCATGGTCACCCTGACCGAGGGCGGCGTCGAGGTCGGTGGGCAGCGGGGCTACCACCTGCTCTGGTACGCGGCACAGCGCGGAGTCACCGCCATCGCGCCGCACGTCGGCAAGGAGCAGACGTTCGTGCTCCTGGACGACTGGGTCCCCGAGCCGTCGCGGCCGGAACGCGACGAGGCGCTGGGCCTGATCGCCCTGCGCTACTTCCGGAGCCACGGGCCGGCGACGCGGAAGGACTTCGCCGGCTGGACCGGCCTGACGATGGGCGACTGCAAGACCGGGATCGCCGCCGCCGGGGACGAACTGTCGGTGGTCGACGTCGACGGTGTCGAGATGATCGCCTCGACTGCTGCGCTGGATGCGGCGTCCTCCTTTGCCGGCTGGCTCGCGTTGTCCGGCTTCGACGAGTACATGCTGGGGTACAAGGACCGCTCGTTGATGGCGTCGGCCGACGATCTCGCCGCGATCATCCCCGGCGGGAACGGGGTGTTCCAGTCGACTCTTGTGCGCGACGGCCGGGTGGTCGCGACCTGGAAACGGGTCCTCGGCGCCCGCGGTGTCACGGTGACCGTTCTGCCCCTGGCCTCGCTGACCGCTCGCGACGCCCGCGCCGTCGAGAAAGCGCTTGCCCCGTTCGCTTCCTTCCTCGGAGTTCCGCTGACTGTTAAGAACCCTTGATATTTACGAATGTGAACGCCACGATATGGGTGTCGTGGCTCACGTTCGTCTATGAAAAGGGGCTGTCATGGGCTTCCGTCGTCGGTTGTTAGCGCTGGTCGCAGGGGTGGCGGTGGCGGCCGGGGCGTTCGCCGTGGCCGTCGCGGGGGAGGGCACGTCGTTCGCGGCGGTGGCGTGCTCGGGCACGGTTTGGGCCGAGGGTGTCACCTATACGGCCGGGCAGCAGGTGACCTACAGCGGTCATCTGTACCAGGCGCTCGTCACGCACACGGCCTACGTCGGCGCCGGGTGGAACCCGGCCGCCACGCCGTCGCTGTGGAAGGACCTCGGGGCGTGCACCGGCGGCCCGACCACCACGCCGACCACGGCTCCCACCACGCGGCCGACCACCACGCCGCCGACCACGACCCCCACCACGCCGCCGACGACCTCGCCCACCACTCAGCCCACCGGTTCGACCTGCGCCGTCAAGTCGCGGCCGGCCGGAAAGGTGCTGCAGGGCTACTGGGAGAACTGGGACGGCGCCTCGAACGGCGTGCACCCCGGCCTCGGCTGGATCCCGATCAATGACAGCCGGATCAAGCAGCACGGCTACAACGTGCTCGCCGCGGCGTTCCCGGTGATCCGCTCCGACGGCACCGTGCTGTGGGAGAACGGCATGGACGCCGGCGTGAAGGTCTCCACCCCCGCCGAGATGTGCGCGGCCAAGGCCGCCGGCGCCACGATCCTCATGTCGATCGGCGGTGCCGCCGCCGGCATCGACCTGTCGTCCTCCGCCGTCGCCGACCGTTTCGTCGCCACGATCGTGCCGATCCTCAAGCAGTACAACTTCGACGGCATCGACATCGACATCGAGACCGGCCTGACCGGCAGCGGCAGCATCACCACTCTGTCCGCCTCGCAGTCCAACCTGATCCGCATCATCGACGGCGTGCTCGCCCAGATGCCGTCCAACTTCGGCCTCACCATGGCCCCCGAGACGGCGTACGTCACCGGCGGCAGCGTCACCTACGGTTCGATCTGGGGCTCCTACCTCCCGATCATCAAGAAGTACGCCGACAACGGCCGCCTCTGGTGGCTGAACATGCAGTACTACAACGGCTCGATGTACGGCTGCTCCGGCGACTCGTACTCGGCCGGCACGGTCCAGGGCTTCACCGTCCAGACCCAATGCCTCAACAACGGCCTGACCATCCAGGGCACCACCATCCGAGTCCCCTACGACAAGCAGGTCCCCGGCCTGCCCGCCCAGTCCGGCGCCGGCGGCGGCTACATGTCACCGTCCCTGGTCTCCCAGGCCTACAACAGTGTCAGCTCCATCAAGGGCCTGATGACCTGGTCGATCAACTGGGACGGCTCCCGCTCCTGGACCTTCGGCGACAACGTAAAGGCCCTAGAGGGCCGCTGACCCTGCAACCCAGCACCCGACGGCCGGCCGGCGGCAACCGGCCGGCCGTCACCACCCGCACCGTGCGCTCGCGTCACACCGTGCGCTCGCTCCGCGCCGGCCGTCACCACCCTCACCCAGCGCCGCGCGCTCGCTCCGCGCCTGGCGCTCGCCCCGCACCGCGCGCTCGTGTCTCGCGTCGCGCCCGCCTCGTGCCTCGCGCCCGCCTTGCAGCCCGCGCCCGCCTTGCACCCCGCGCCCGCCTTGCACCCCGCGCCCGCCTTGCACCCCGCGCCCAAGGCGCCGCTCGTCGCTGCCCGCCGCGCGCCGTTCGTGCCGGGCACGCGGCCCGCGTGTCTCAGCGCAGGCGTGCGAGGAGGTCGCGCAGGGCGACCGGCACGCGCCTCGCGTCCGGGCGCCGCTTGGCGCTTCCCTCGCCCTTCGCGCTGGTGTCCGGCCCGCGGGTCTCAGTGCAGGCGTGTGAGCAGATCGCGTGGGCGGTCGCCCGCGCCTCGTGTCCCGGCGCCGCTTGGCGCTGTCTCTGGTGCCCGGTCCGCGGGTCTCGGTGCAGGCGTGTGAGCAGATCGCGTGGGGCGGTCGCCCGCGCCTCGCGTCCCGGCGCCGCTTGGCGCTGTCTCTGGTGCCCGGGCCGCGGGTCTCAGCGCAGGCGTGTAAGCAGATCGCGCAGGGCGGCGCGTACCTCGTCCTGGTGTTCGATGTGCATGAAGTTGTGGGTGGCGCCGTCGATCACCCGGTGTTCGCCGTCGGTGAAGGAGGCGGCGATCTTTGTGTGCAGGGCGCGGATGCCCTCCAGCGCCTGCCGGATCAGCTCGGGCGACCCGAAGCCCGCCCACGCCGGGTTGCCCGCGCCGGCTGAGAGGACTGTCGCGGGAACGTCGGGCACCGGGCCGCCGTGGCGGAGCTCGTCGTAGACCTCCGACTCGAGGTTTGCGGCCTCCAGCAGCCCGGTCCGCCATTGGTCTACGTGTTTGTCGACCAGCTCATCGCGTAGGTCTGAAGGCCAGGTAGCCAGCACCTGCCCCCAGCCCGAACGCGCGGCGGCGCGCTGCGAGGCCGTCAGGTCGGGCAGCTGGGCCGGGTCGGGCTTCATCGCGGCGTTGAGCTCTGCCGCTTCTGGCGGCAGGTGTGCAAACAGGTCCTCGTGGCCGGGATCGAGCAGCAGCAGCCCGGTGGTCGCCTCCGGGAAGAGCTGGGCGAACCGGCGTGCGTAGACCGCACCCATCGAATGGCCGACCAGCACATGCGGCCCCGGGCCGGCGACCGCGCGCAGCTCCCGCGCCACCTCGGCGGCACTGCGCGGCAGCAGAATGGGATCACTCCAGCCCGTTCCGCCACGGTCGTAGAGCAGATGCCGCGCCCCGGGCTCCGCCGTGAGATTGAGGAAGTCGAGCCCGACCAGCCCGGCCCCGGGCAGGTAGACCACGCTGGGCCCGCCTTCGCCAAACCTAGAGGTGGCCACCCCGCCGACCATTGTTCTCATGACTGCGAACATTATCAGGTGTGCGAACATAGGGGAATGGATCCGGTCGAGCTTCTCCTGCATCCCGTACGGCTGCGGATCGTGCACGCACTCTCCGGCGGCCGGACCGTCACCACCGCCCAGCTGTGCGCCCGCATGCCCGACGTCTCCCAGGCGACCGTGTACCGCCACGTCGGCCTGCTGACCGACGCCGGCATCCTCGAGGTCGCCGGCGAGCAGAGAGTCCGCGGTTTCGTCGAGCGCAGCTACCGCCTGGTTCGCGACCGCGCCGTCATCGACGCCGACCGCGCCGCCTCCGCTACGACCGACGACCACCGCCGGGTCTTCGCCACCGCGATGGCGGTCCTGCTGGCCGAGTTCGGTTCCTATCTGGACAGTGAGGACGCCGACCCGGCGACGGACCTGGTCGGCTATCGCCAGCACGCGATCTGGCTGACCACCGAGGAGCGCGACAAACTGATCGCCGGCCTCCGCGACGCCATCGTCCCGGTCATCGCCAACGGGCCGGCCGAGGGCCGCTCACCCCACCTGCTGAGCCCCATCCTGTTCCCGATGGCCGACTCAGCCGAGTAGTCCCAGCACGATGTCGGTGACGTCGTCCGCACAGCCCCAGGAGACGCTCACGCCCGCGCCGCTGTGGCCGTAATTGTGGACGACGTGGTGGGCCGAGCCGCGGGTCTCGTGCTCGAGGCGGATCATCGGGCGGGAGGGGCGGATGCCGCCGCGGTGGCCCAGGACGGGCGCGTTGCGGATCTCGGGGAAGATGTCGCCGCAGCGCTTCACGATCGCGTCGGCGACCAGGGGATCCGGCTCGGGGTCGGCGATGCCCTCCTCGGCGCTGCCGCCCAGCAGCAGCGTGTCGCCCTGGGGGAGTAGGTAGATCATCTCGCCGAGCTCGACCGTGTGCTCGGCGAAGAAGCCCTGGTGGCCGGGGTTTTCGATGGCGACCAGCTGGCCGCGGATCGGCTTGACCGACGGGTCGGGCACCAGCTCGCGGGCGCCCGCCCCGCTGCAGTTGACGATGATGGGCGCGTGGGCGAAGCCGTCGGACAGCGACGTCAGGCGGTGTCCGAAGCTCAGGTCGGCGCCGTACGAGCGGACCATCGCCTCCAGGGCGGCCAGGTACGGCGGCATGTCGATGATCGGGGCCGTGTAGTGCCAGCCGTGTACGAAGCCCGTGGGCAACTCGTCCGGCGAGCACTCCCGGTACCCGGGCAGTCCGCGCGCCCAGTCGGGGGATTTCATCGGGTGGCGGGAGGCCTCGACGCCCTCGACGAGGCGTACGCCGGGGAACTGCTCCGCGGCCATCCGCGAGAAGACCTCGTAGCTGCGCGCGGCCCAGACGCCGACCCGCGGGTGCTCCGCGTAGATCGGGTCCCAGATCGCGCCGGCGGCGGCCGAGTTCGTCCGGCCGGGGGGCTCCGCGGCCCGGATCCGGACGCGCACGCCCCGCTCGGTCAGTCGCACCCCCGTGGTCAGCCCGGATACACCGGCGCCGACGATGAGGACATCGGGTCGGTCCATCCTTCGAAGCTAACGGTGATCGATGCCCCGATGACGGGAGCGGGCCACGTGAGGAACATGAATGTGCGTACAATGCGCACTACGGTCTGTCCGGCTTGATTCGCACCGGTCCCGAGTGCTATATGCACTCACCGCTGCCGATCGATCACCCACTGTTGCAATCCGCTGGGGTTTGGGGTGCAATCGACAGGCTGGCGTCATGCGGGCGGGGACGCGCCGCTGGGGCGCGCGACAGGGTCATCGTCGACCGCACAGTCTTCTGTACCACCCCAGGTCCCCGCGCCGCCGAAGAAATGGGGGACCCGACGTGCTCGTCGTGGGTGAGGTCGACACCGGACTGTTGCGCGGGCGGGACCCGTCGTCGAGTGACGACGGCCGGAGCCTGGTCGATCTGGTCGCCGGCGAACGGGTTCTGGTGGCCACCCGGCCACGGTCCTATGTGCGTTCCCCGGAGCGCCCGGTCGGTGTGGACTGTCCGCTCGGTGTCCCGCAGGTGCGCGGCATCGGCACGGTGATGCAGCGGGCCGCGATCACCGACAACGAGGTGGTGCAGGGCTCGGCGTACGCGATGATCGTCCCCACCGAGCACACGGCCCGGCGCCCGTGGTCGCACTATCTGGCCCGTCCCGGCCATATCGAGATGGTCGGCCGGCCCCGGTGGGACGAGGTCGCCGCCGAACTGGCGTCGCCCGGCCGCCCGCGTACGGCGCTGGATCTCGGCGCGGTCGCCCAGCGGGCGACTGACGAGGTGCAGAACGGCACGCGCGGCGGCCAGGAGGATTTCCGCGCGGCCCGCTCCCGGCTGCGCTGGGTGGCCCGGACCGGCGGCGACGGCCCGCTCACCGGGATCCGTTTCGAGGTCCACGACCGCCGGCTGCGGCTGCTGCGCTTCGACGCGGGCGCCGCGAAGCCCGCCGATCTGGCCGCCGTCTGCGAGGACGTGGCACTGCACGACTGGCTGCTCTCCACGCTGATCGAGAACGTGCGCAAGGCCGCGATCGGCCGGGCGCCGCGCGGCGAGACGCTGCAGCGACTGGGTCCGGCCATCGACCGCCTGCTGCACCTGTGGATGCCGGCGGCCCGCGCCGACGAGCTCACCGAGACGATGTGGACAGTTCTCGAGCGAGGAGCAGGGTTCAGCCGGCAGTGGACGACGCTGGCGACCCGAATCCGCGACCAGTTCTCGGTCATGCTGGCCGAGTCCCTGTCCGCGGCGACCCGCTCGTGAGCGCCGACGCGGGGGCCCGGCGGTCCCGGGAGAACAGCAACAACGTCATCCGTACGGCGGTGCTGACGGTCGCCTCCGGCGGTGTCACGTTCCTGGTCACCAACGGGCTCGACCAGCCGCAGGCGATCTGCATCATCCTGTCGATCCTGATCGGCGGCATCGCGCTGATGGTCCGCTTCCTGGTCGACTTCGAGAACCGCCTGGCCGCCGTCGAGCAGCTCGAGCGCGACGGCATAGCCGACATCAAGAAGATGGTCGGCGACGCCTTCTCGGAGATCAGCGAGGCGACCGCGCTGTTCGGGCTGATCGAGGCGTCGG
Source organism: Paractinoplanes globisporus DSM 43857 (assembly GCF_000379645.1). Lineage (GTDB taxonomy): Bacteria > Actinomycetota > Actinomycetes > Mycobacteriales > Micromonosporaceae > Actinoplanes > Actinoplanes globisporus. The sequence continues at coordinate 354,659 of NZ_KB903295.1, read as the reverse complement.
CGCTGCAGACCGATCTGGTCACCCAGCTGGTGCGCAACTCGACGAACATCTCGCCCGACTCGCCGCCGATCGTCTACCGGTTCGTCCAGCAGAAGATCAAGGAGATGTCCGACTTCCTCAAGCAGCTGGCCGAGGGCGGCACGGTCACCTACTACGGCGAGGACCGCGACTGGCTGCTCGGGCTGACCCGCACGGCCACCGCCAGCGTCGACGCGATCAGCATGGCCGCCGTCGACCACGACCTGTGGCGCAGCGAGATCGGCCAGCGCTACCTCGACGCGCAGCGCCGGGCCGCCCGCGACGGCCGCCGGGTGCGGCGGATCTTCGTGCTGGACACACCCGACATGGAGTACGAGCCGGAGCTGCGCCGGGCGTACGAGGAGCAACGCGAGATGCTGATCGAGGTGCGCCTGCTCGACCGCACGGCCGTGCCGACCCCGTTGCAGGTCCAGGTCCGCGACCTCATTCTCTTCGACGACATTCTGGCGTACGAGACGACGCCGACGACCACCGATCCGCGCATGGCCCAGGTCGCCGAGACCCGCCTGGTCCTCACCGACTCCCGTGTGAAGGAGTGCACGCAGCTGTTCCGGGAACTGTGGGACGTCTCCCGCGAACTGCGGCCCGCTCAGTCGAACAGGTAGCTGATCCGGTCGACGGTCTCCTCCGGCAGCTCGAGGCCCTCGTTGCCGGCCCGCTCGAGCACCTGGGCGGAGACCAGCGGGTCGACCGCCACCTGGGCCAGTATCGTGCGCACCGCGTGCTCGATCGCGAGGAACCGGCTGTCCAGCACGCTGAACGTGCGATAGGCCCGCAGAGCCGCGGCGGCCGGGTTGACCTTGACGATCGCCGGCATCTCGTCCCACTCCCGCGGCAGCGAGGCCGGCTCGGCCGGGACGGGTTCGGCGACCGGCTCGCCCCGGTGCCGCAGCAGCCCGAGGCGCTGCAACTGCCAGACCGCGGCCAGGAACGGGCACGACCATTTCCGCCCGGCCGGCTCCTCGCTCCACAGCTCGACGTCGATGAAGATCGAGTGGTTGCGGGCGGCGCTCTCCCGGGGCGGCGACCACTGCCGGGGCGCGGCCATCGCCGACGCCGCGGCCGACGGCGACCGCTCGCCGTTGGTCAGCCAGCCCGACACGCTGGCCGGCGGCCGCCCGCCGTTGGTGTCCCGAGGTGGCTCGTCCACGATGTGCGCCTGCACGACCGCGGCCAGGTCGATCTCGCCGACGCGCGCGCAGCCCGACTCACGCGCCACGTAGTCGATCTCCAGGCCGCTCTCCCGGGCCGCCGTCACCACCGCCGGCACCACCTCGCGCGGCGAGGAGAACCGGGTGAAGTAGTCGTCGATCAAGAAGCACGTGCTGATCCGGGGACGTTTCACCGGGACCGTGCTCGCGGCGGCCTGAGCCCACGGCGCGATCCGCCGGAAGTACCTGCGAAGGTGCTCGGGCCCGTGCTCGTAGTCCTCCATGTACAGGTGGCCGAACTCGACCGACAGGTGCGACAGGGCGACCGACCGGACCGCCGGGACCGCGCTCACCTCGGTGAACACGTCGTCCCGCGTGGTCACAGACCCTCCCACGCGGCGTCGTCGACGATCCGCTTGGCCAGTTCCTCCAGCGCGTTGACCGTGCGCTCGTTGGCCGTGCGGTACATCCAGACGTCGTCGTTGGACAGCAGTTGTTCCTGCCACTGCAGGACCGGGTCGAGCGGCACCTCGCCGAGCAGTTTCGCCTGCCCGACACCGCTGCGGCTGGCCAGCTCCTGCAGGCGCCGGTTGCACACGTCCAGCCAGGCCAGCTGTTCGGGACGCAGCCCGGCCTGCTCGGGCGCCGACGGGTCGAGCACCGCCGTCCGCACGAAGCGGATCCGATCGGCCAGCTCGGCGGGGGAGTGGCCCTTCTGCGCGCCGGTCTCGAGGATGCCCTGCGGCCCCTGCACGAGGTTGCTGGCCGCGATGATGTGCTGCCGGGTCCAGCGGTGGAACACGATCCAGCGCGACATCACCCGATCGCGCAGCGCCTCCGACGCGGTCGCCTCCAGCACGATCTCGGTCGCGTACGAGCGGCCGGCGCTCAGGTCGACGAGCACCAGGTCGTACTCCTCGTCGAGGCGCAGCAGCAGCTCGGCGCAGCGGTCGACGATGCCCGGCCCCGAGCTGAACTCGCCGCGGCCGCGGTCGCCGGGCAGCAGCGTCAGCTCGCCGGCGCCGCTGGGCCGCGCCCGCAGCGCCTCCCGCTGCGACGACGCCCAGATGTTGATCTCGCGTGGCTCGGTCTCGCCGTCGATCAGGTAGCTGTGCAGGCCGCCGCCCGGGATCCCGGCCAGCGCCTCCGGCAGGTCGAAGATCGCACCGGCCGTCGGCGAGCCGAAATCGAAGTCCAGATAGCAGGCGTCCTTGCCCTGCAACGCGTGCCGGTATGCCAGGTTGCAGCTGGTGACGGATCGGCCCGTGCCGCCCTTGTCGGACGTCGCGAACAGCAGCATCACGTCACCCCGCTGTCCGCCCGGCGGGCCGCGGAGAGCCGGTCGAGCCGGCGCAGGACGTCCTCGGCGAGCGCCACCGCGACGCCGGGGCGCGCCGGCCGCACCGTGCGGGCCCGGCGCAGGTCGGCGTCGATCCGGTCGAGCTCGGCCTTGAGCGGCTCGCCGCGCGTGGTGGTGCCGTTGAGCAGCTCCCGGTCGTAGAGGTACTCCGCCTCGTTCATGAGCTCCTCGGCGACGCGGCCGAGCAGGTCGCTCGGCGGCGACGCCTCCTGGATCATCTGGGCGGCGGTGACCAGGCAGTCCACCACGCGCTTGGTGTAGTACCAGGAGACCTCGGCGGTGCCGTGACCGTCCAGATAGGAGAACGCGCCGGCCGGCTTGTCCCACAGCCCCCGGGCCTCGCCCTCGTCGATCATCCGGGAGCTCAGGTGCTCCCAGACCGCATTGGACAGCTCGACCAGGCGGCTGCGGGCGCCGGTGTCGGTGACCATGCGCGCCAGCGTCAGCGTGCGGCGGAACAGGTTGGGCGAGATGTCGTAGACGGTCCAGGCCAGGGTCGGGCCGCCGACCTCCTCGCTGCCCTCCAGCGGGAAGCGCAGGCCGGGGTGGTGCACGTCGACCGCGGTCTCGGGTTCCGTCGAGCGCCGGGTGATGCGGCTCCGGTTGGCCAGCTCCTCCAGCACCCCGGCGACCCGGCGGCGGTCCGTGTCGGACGTACGGGATCCGGCGGTTTGCATGTTCTGCATGACCATGCCGGTGATCAGCAGGCTGAAGTAGTCGAACTCGATGCCGTCGGTCGTACGCCAGGGAAGGTCCTCCAGGGGCCAGCGGCCGGCGCCGAAGGTGGCGATGGCCGCCCAGTACGACCGGGTGAGCTCGAAGCGCAGCTGCAACGACTGGGCGAGACGGGCCTGTTCGGAGTCGAGCAGGCCGAGCAGCCGGGTGCGCTCGGAGGAGAGCGCCTGGATGGCGTCCAGGGCCACGGTCGTGAAGTACAGATAGGGCGCGTTCTGCGCCACGCCCTTCTTCTGCGAGCCGACCTCGGCCACGGTCTCGATGTCGGGCGCCTCGCGCACCACACCCCAGGACCAGCCGCACTCGAAAAGCCGGTTCGGGTTGTCCAGCTCGCTGCCCTCGGCCGCACCGGAACCGATGCTGACCTCGTCACGCAGCCGGGCGTTGATCTCCCGTAGCGCCTCGCGCAGCTCCTCCACCACCTGGTGGACCGGCCGGCGCTCCTGGTTGACCGCGCGGACGAGCTCGCGGCCGAAGTCGCTCTCGATCGGGAAGACGTTGACCGCGAAGCTTCGCAGCAGGCCGATCATCGCCGCCGACAGCCGCTTGCTCGCCTTCTGCTCGAGGTCGTCGACCTCCTTGATCAACGACTCCCGGGTGATCACCTGACGGAAGACCTTGGTGAAGCCGATGATCGCCAGCATCAGCGTGATCGAGATGGAGAACGAGTCGACCACGTCGAGCTCGCGCTGGGCCTGTTTGACCTCCTCGCCGTCCACATGCGACCGGAAGTACGCGCCGCCGGCGAAGACGGGTGTGCCGTCCGGGCCGGTGTACTGGTCGATGTGGGCGGTGAGCGCCCGGATCAGGCGGATCGGGATCTGCCGGTTGTCGCCCATGATCTTGAGCTTGGTGAGTACGTCACCGGCCACGGCGTCGGGCCGGTCCAGGCGGAACAGCGGGATCTCGGTGGCCGGCCACATGACACAGAGCAGCTGCTCCGCGTCACTGATCGAGTTGCCTCCGTCGGTGCCGTTGGGTGCCCACTCGCCGTCCTGAAAGGACACGCGGGCCGTCGCCTGCCAGATGTCGAGCAGTTGTTGCCGCGGCTGGATCCGCATAGGTGTGCCGTCACCTACCCGTCCGTGGGCTGGTTACTTCTTCCATCCGGTAGCCACGATCATCCCCTCGTAACCGTCCCGAAGGCCGTGGCTCTCCACCGTCTCAATGTCCCGTATGCGAGCCACGGGAGCAAGACACGACCGGACGTCGTCGACGCTGATCGAACAGGCCGGGAAGAAGGTCGACCCCACGAAATAGCCCTGCGACCGGCACATGAACGCCGCCGCGTACGGCGCGCCGGGCCTGAGCGAGTTGACGAACCGCAGCGTCGCGCGCCGGAATTCATCAACCCGGGTGGTGATCGACTCGGCCACGAAGAACATCGTGCCGAGGTTGTACTGGTTCGGGCGCAGCTCGAAGATGTTGCCCTTGGTCACCTCGGCGCAGCTGGCCAGCAGGTCGAGCGGGTCGTTGATCTTCCGGTACGGGCCGCGCGCGCCGGCGATGACCGGCCAGAACTCCCTCTTCCAGGACGGCTTCGGCCTGCCGAGCTGGTCCGACAGCCACTGCCGGTTGGTGTAGGAGTGCTCGTACAGGGTCACGCTCGACGAGAACGGCAGCATGGCGAGCGCGGGGTACAGGTTGGTGCCACTGCCGACGTCGATCGCGGAGGCGAGCTGCTTCTGCGGCACGGTGCGGTCGAAGCAGTGGACGAAGAAGTCGGTGACGATCTTGATGATCTGCCGGTCGTCGTCGCGCAGGTGCCCGTAGTTGTGCTCGAAGTACTCTTTCGAGTCGAAGAAGTCCCAGGGTGCGTCGTTGTTGCCGGCGCCGATCGTCGTCAGGCCACCAGACGTACCACTATCGCTCACCGGGCGTTCCTCCAGCTCAAGGCCTAAACAAAGACGCGGCGGTCGGGTGCTGAAGGACGCCTTCGGCCGAGGTCACTACTCAGAGTAGTCCGACCTAGTCACTGCGCCATCATCCGATCGTCGCCAGTAGCGCGGCCAACATTCCATATCGTGCCCGGAAACGCATCCTCCACACGCACGATTGCCCCTTTTTGCTGAATTCTGCTACAAGCGCCTCACTCGACCGAGGTGGTGTGACCCCCGCCGCAGCCTAGGTTCTTTAGATTTGAAATACTTGCCGGGCTGGCGGCGTTGACGCAGCCGTAAGCAACAAGTCGAGGGAGCGGGCCATGCAGTTCGGGATCTTCAGCGTCAGCGACATCACCACCGACCCCACCACGGGCCGGACGCCGAGCGAGCGCGAGCGGATCAAGGACATCGTCACGATCGCCAAGCACGCCGAGGAGGTCGGCCTCGACGTGTTCGCCCTCGGCGAGCACCACAACGAGCCGTTCTTCTCGTCCTCGCCGACGACCACGCTCGGCTACATCGCCGGGCAGACCGACAAGCTGCTGCTGAGCACCGCCACCACGCTGATCACCACCAACGACCCGGTGAAGATCGCCGAGGACTTCGCGATGCTGCAGCACCTGTCCGACGGCCGCGTCGACCTGATGCTCGGCCGCGGCAACACCGGCCCGGTCTACCCGTGGTTCGGCAAGGACATCCGCGCCGGCATCCCGCTGGCGATCGAGAACTACTCGCTGCTGCACCAGCTGTGGCGCGAGCAGGTCGTCGACTGGCAGGGCAAGTTCCGCACGCCGCTGCAGAGCTTCACCTCCACCCCGCGCCCGCTCGACGAGGTCCCGCCGTTCGTCTGGCACGGCTCGATCCGCTCGCCCGAGATCGCCGAGCAGGCCGCGTACTACGGCGACGGCTTCTTCGCCAACCACATCTTCTGGCCCGCGTCGCACACCCAGCGGATGATCGCGCTCTACCGCGAGCGCTTCGCCCACTACGGCCACGGCGACCCCGATCAGGCCATCGTCGGCCTCGGCGGCCAGGTCTTCATGCGCAAGAACAGCCAGGACGCCGTCAACGAGTTCCGGCCGTACTTCGACAACGCCCCCGTCTACGGCCACGGCCCGAGCCTCGAGGACTTCACCCGGGAGACCCCGCTGACCGTCGGCAGCCCCCAGCAGGTCATCGACCGCACGCTCGGCTTCCGCGACTACGTCGGCGACTACCAGCGCCAGCTGTTCCTCTTGGACCACGCCGGCCTGCCGCTGAAGACGGTCCTCGAGCAGCTGGACCTGCTCGGCGGCGAGGTCGTCCCGGTCCTCCGCAAGGAGTTCGCCGCCCTCAAGCCGGCGCACGTCCCCGACGCGCCCACCCACGCGTCCCTGCTGGCGGCCAGGAACGCAGCCGAGAACGCTTCCGAGGAGGTGTCGGCATGAACCAGCGCACGGTGGTAGTCATCTCCGCCGGCCTGAGCCAGCCGTCGTCCACCCGCCTGCTGGCCGACCAGCTGGCGGCGGCGACGGTCGAGGCCGCCGCGAAGCAGGGCCTCCAGGTGACCACGACGTTCGTCGAGCTGCGCGACCTGGCCCACGACATCGCGAACAACCTGCTCACCGGCTTCCCGCCGGCGGCCCTGAAGGAGGCCGCGGACGCGGTGGCCGCCGCGGACGCCGTGATCGCCGTCTCCCCGATCTTCACGGCGAGCTACAGCGGCCTCTTCAAGTCCTTCATCGACGTCCTCGACAAGGACACGCTGGCCGGCAAGCCCGTCCTGATCGCCGCCACGGCCGGCACCGCCCGCCACTCGCTGGCGCTGGAGCACGCCCTGCGCCCGCTCTTCGCGTACCTGCACGCGGTGGTGATCCCGACCTCGGTCTTCGCCGCCACCGACGACTTCGGCGCCGACTCGGCCGACGGCACCCTGCGCTCCCGCATCACCCGCGCCGCCGACGAGCTGGCCCGCGAACTCGAGCGCCGCGACCCGGTCTCGGTGATCGACCCCTTCGCCCTGACCGTCAACTTCGAAGACCTTCTCAAGCATTAGCCCGTACGCCCGGAAGCCCGAGCCACTCCACCGATCGGTGGAGTGGCTCGGCCGTTTGCGGGAGCGGATGTTTCCACCGGGGGCCCGGGAGATCGGGCGATCCGGGTGGGGTGCCGTAGCGGGGACTCTGGGTGCCGTCAGCAGGAGCGAGCGGGCGGAGGAGAACCGGCGTGGGCTCGGTCATCGAGGTGGAGCACCTTCACAAGAGTTACGGCGGCACGGTGGCCGTGGACGACGTGTCGTTCACGGTGGGGCAGGGGGAGATCTTCGGGATCCTCGGGCGCAACGGCGCCGGGAAGACGACGACCGTGGAGTGCCTGGTCGGGCTGCGGAGGCCCGACCGTGGGACCGTCCGGGTGCTGGGCCGGGACCCACAGCGGGACCACGCCGAGGTGACCCGGCGGGTGGGGGTGCAGCTGCAGGACAGCCAGCTGCCCGAGCGGCTTCGGGTGGGTGAGGCGATGCGGCTGTATCAGTCGTTCTATCCGGAGCCGGCCGACTCCCGGGAACTGCTCGCCCAGCTCGGGCTGGCCGGGCGGGAGAGAACGCCGTACGGGAAGCTCTCGGGGGGTCAGAAACAGCGTCTGTCGATCGCGCTGGCGCTGGTCGGGCGGCCCCGGATCGCGGTGCTGGACGAGCTCACGACCGGGCTCGATCCGCACGCGCGGCGGGACACGTGGGATCTGATCGCCGGGATCAGGGCCGGTGGGGTGACGATCGTGCTGGTCACGCACTTCATGCCGGAGGCGGAGCGGCTCTGCGACCGGATCGCGCTGATCGACGCGGGGCGGGTGCTGGTCACGGGCTCGCCGGGCGAGCTGATCGCGCGGGCGGGGCAGCCGACGCTGGAGGACGCGTTCGTGTCGCTCACCGGGAGGAACGCATGATCACGCTGACCCTGACCGAGCTCAGGCTGTTCCTGCGGGAGAGGTCGGGGCCGGCGTTCGGCGTCGGGCTTCCGCTGCTGCTGCTGGTCATCTTCGGGAACCTGCCGTTCTACAACAAGCACCGGGACGACCTCGGCGGGCTGACCTTGCTCGACACGTACGTCCCGATCCTGGTGGCCTTTGTGCTGGCGATGCTCGCGTTGAACGTGTTGCCGCCGGTGCTCGCGGGTTACCGGGAGAAGGGAGTGCTGCGGCGGCTGCGGACCACGCCGGTCGGGCCGGTCCGGGTGCTGGCCGCTCAACTGATCGTCATGCTGCTGACCGCGGTGGTCTCGGTGGCGGCGCTGCTGCTGGTCGCGCGGTTCGCCTTCGGCGTGGTGCTGCCCCGGCAGTTCGCCGGCTTCCTGCTGACGATCCTGCTCGCGGCCCTGGCGCTGCTGGCCGTGGGGCTGCTGGTCACGGCGGCCGCGCCCGGCGGGCGGGCGGCGAACGCGCTCGGCGCCGTCGTCTTCTACCCGCTCGTGTTCCTCGGCGGGCTGTTCCTGCCGATCCAGACGATGCCGGCGACGCTGCGGCACCTCAGCCACGCCACGCCGATGGGCGCGGCGGTCACCGCGATGCAGGACGCCTCGAACGGGCACTGGCCGCACTGGCTCGCCCTCGTCACGTTGCTCGCGTGGGCCGCCGGGGCGGCCGTGCTGGCGGCTAGATTGTTCCGCTGGGAGTAGGAGCGCGATGGCGACGTGGCAGATGTCCGGGCCGGAGGGCTGGGACCGGCGGTTCCGGCCCTTGGTCACCGTGGTCCCGTACGCGCTGCTGGCCGTCATGACCGCCGTGACCCTCGCGTTCCGGCGGGGCCAGCCGGGCGCCCTCGCGGTCGACCTCGTGCTGTGCGCGGCGGCCGCGGCGTGGAGCCTCGCGCTGTTCACCCTGCGGCCGGCGTGGCGCGACCGCCCGGTCGTGATGGGCGCCTTCCTGGCCGGGCTGATCCTGTTCGGGCTGGTCATGGTCGTGCGGGACCCGTGGTGGGGCTTTTACTCGACGGCCCTGTACCTGTACGCGTTCCGGATCATCGGCTGGCCGCACGAGCTGTACTTCATCACCGGCGCCGCGGTGGTGGCGGGCACGGCGCAGGCGACCGGGGTGGAGATCGGCACCTGGCTCGGCCGCGCGCAGTTCCTCGCGGTCCTGGCGGCCAACGTCGTGCCGATGTGCCTGCTCGCCTGGTTCGGCGAGATCGGCACCAAGTACTACGACACCCGGGAGACGGCGCTGCGGGAGGCCCGGGCGGCCAACGCGCGGCTGGCCACGGCGCTGACCGAGAACGCGGCGCTGCAGCAGCGGCTGGTCGAGCAGGCCCGCGCGGCCGGCGTCCTGGACGAGCGGGCGCGGATGGCCCGGGAGATCCATGACACCCTCGCCCAGGGCCTGACCGGCATCGTCACCCAGCTGCAGGCGGCCGAGCACGCGGCCGACGACCCGCCGGCGTGGCGCCGGCACCACGCGGCGGCGACCGCGCTGGCCCGGGAGAGCCTCACCGAGGCGCGGCGCTCGGTGAACGAGCTGCGGCCGGAGCCGCTGGAGACCGGGCGCCTGGCCGACGCGATCACCGAGGTGGCGGCCAAGTGGTCGGCCCGGCACGGCATCCCGGCCGGGGTCACCGTCACCGGCGAGACCCGCGCGATGCGCCCGGAGGCGGAGGTGGCGCTCCTGCGTACGGCCCAGGAAGCTCTCGCCAACGTCGCCAAGCACGCGCCGACCGCGAGCCGGGTCGGCCTCACGCTCTCCTACATGGACCGGGAGACCGCCCTCGACGTCCGCGACGACGGCCGGGGATTCGACCCGGCCCGCCCGGACGGCAACGGCTTCGGGCTGGAGGCCATGCGGCAGCGGATCGAGGCGCTGTCGGGGACGTTGCAGATCGAATCGGAGGTGGGAGTCGGCACCGGGATCTCGGCCTGCCTGCCCGCCCCGCTCGCGCCGGAGGTGCGCTCGTGAACGACCCGATCAAGCTGCTGATCGCCGACGACCACCCGGTCGTCCGGGACGGGCTGAGCAGCATGTTCGCCCGCGACCCCGAGTTCACCGTGGTCGGCGAGGCGTCCGACGGCGCCGAGGCGGTGCGGCTGGCCGAGGCGCTCGGGCCGGACGTGATCCTCATGGACCTGCGGATGGCCGGGATGGACGGGGTCACCGCGATCGGCGAGCTGGCCCGGCGCGGCGTGCCGGCTCGCGTGCTGGTGCTGACCACGTACGACACGGACAGCCACGTGCTGCCGGCGATCGAGGCCGGGGCGACCGGTTACCTGCTCAAGGACGCGCCCCGGGACGAGCTGCTGCGGGCCGTGCGCTCGGCGGCCCGCGGCGAGGTGGCGCTCTCGCCCTCGGTCGCGGCCCGGCTGATGAGCCGGCTGCGCACCCCGGCGCCGTCGACCGGGCCGCTGAGCCAGCGCGAGCTGGACGTGCTGCGGCTGGTCGCGTCGGGCAACACGAACCGGGAGGCGGCCGCCCAGCTGTTCATCACCGAGGCCACGGTCAAGACGCACCTGCTCAACATCTACGCCAAGCTCGACGTCAACGATCGCGCGGCGGCGGTCGCCGAGGGCTACAACCGGGGCCTGCTCGGAAAGTCCTAGAAATTCACGACGCCTCGACCGTGAGCGGGGTTTCCTGGGCGTACGCGGCCCGCATCAGCGGCAGCACGTTGAGCGGGGTCAGATAGGGCTGGAGCCGCCGGACGTACGCGGCCTGGGACAGCACCGTCGCGCGCAGCTCGGTCAGCGAGTGCGCGCCGCGGCGGACGTGCTCGGGCATGCCCAGCGCCGCGCCCACGACCAGCGCCGGCAGGTCGGCATCGAACCGGACCGCACCCAGCTCCTTGCCGACGTGCGTCGTCACCGCCCGGGCCACCGGGTCGAGCACGACCTCGTACGTCACGCCCAAGGCGAAATACTCGACCCGCCCGGGGCCCGTGACCGGGCCGGACAGGCCGTACTCGGAGACCAGGAAGCGGAACGCCTTCGCCACCTCGGTCTCGAACGATCGTGCTACCGAGACGCCCATCGCGACCCCCGATCCGCGGAAGCCTTAAGTAAGGATTAGATCGACAAAAGCAGATGCGATGCCCGCGCGCAACGGGATCTCAGCATCGATCTTGGCTGTGGTCGCGGGCACGTCCGGGCGCGCCGGGGCGCGCGGGCGGGTAGAAAGAAGGGCATGGCGGAGATCGTGCTGATCCGGCACGGGCAGACGGAGTGGAGCGCGGCCGGGCGCCACACCTCGTACACGGATCTTGACCTGACGCCGGAGGGCGAGCGGCAGGCCCGCGAGGCCGGGCGCCGGCTCTCGGGGCGTACCTTCGCCGCGGTTTTCTCCTCGCCCCGGAAGCGCGCGCTCAAGACCGCCGAGCTGGCCGGGCTCGAGGTCACCGAGGTGACCGACGACCTGGCCGAGTGGAACTACGGCGAGTACGAGGGCATCACCACCGCCGCCATCCAGGAGTCGAACCCGGGCTGGTCGCTGTGGACCGACGGCGCGCCCGGCGGCGAGTCGCCCGACCAGATCGCGGCACGCATCGACCGGGTCCTCGCCCGGGCCCTCGAGCTCACCGCACTCGGCGATGTCGCGCTGATCGCTCACGGACACTCGCTGCGGGTCGCCGGCGCGCGCTGGATCGGCCTGCCCGCGTCCGGCGGCGGCAAGCTCAAGCTCGGCACCGCGACGCTCTCCACCCTCGGGTTCGAGCACGGCAACCAGGTGATCGACTCCTGGAACGCCGGTGCATCATGATCTACTCATGACGAGAGGTGCGCGCTGGCTGGCCCTGCTGGTGGCCGGCGCGTTCTTCATGGAGATCCTGGACGCCACGGTCATCGCGCCGGCGGCGCCGCACATCGCCGAGGACCTGCGGGTCGCGGCCGTCTCGATAAACGTCGCCATCACCGCGTACGTCCTGACGCTGGCCGTGCTCATCCCGATCAGCGGGTGGCTCACCGAGCGGTTCGGCGCCCGCCGGATCTTCACCCTCGCGATCGTCGTCTTCACGCTGGCCTCGGCCGGGTGCGCGGCGGCCACGAGCCTGCCGATGCTGGTGGCGACCCGGGTGCTGCAGGGGGTCGGCGGCGCGATGATGGTGCCGGTCGGGCGGCTCGTGGTGATCCGGACGACCGAGAAGACCGATCTCGTACGGGCCATCGCGTACCTCACGTGGCCGGCGCTGGTCGCCCCGCTCATCGCCCCGGCGCTCGGCGGTGTGCTGAGCACGTATGCGTCCTGGCGGTGGATCTTCTTGATCAACGTGCCGCTGGGGCTGATCGCGCTGCCTCTGGCCCTGCGGCTCGTGCCGGAGGTGCGCTCCGACGACGCCGGCCGGCTCGACGTGCGGGGCTTCCTGCTCGCGGCGTGCGGCATCGCGGCGCTGGTCTTCGGCCTGGAGGGAGTCGCCGCGACGCGCCCGCGGTGGTCGCTGGCCCTCTCGGCCCTGGTGCTGGCGGCGGCCGCGCTGACCGCGACGATCCTGCACCTGATGCGGGCCGAGCGGCCGCTGGTCGACCTGCGGATCCTGGCGGTGCGGACCTATCGGGTGACGGCGTTCGGCGGCTCGGTCTTCCGGGCGGTGATCACGGCGATCCCGTTCCTCCTGCCGCTGTTCTTCCAGCTCGGCTTCGGCTGGAGCGCCGCGCACGCGGGCCTGCTGGTGATCGCCCTGTTCGCCGGCAATATCGGGATCAAACCGGCGACCACGCCGCTGATGCGCCGCTTCGGGATGCGTACGGTGATGTTCGGCTCGGTGCTGGCCTCGGCCGCCTGCCTGGTCGGGATCGCCTGGCTCCAGCCGACGACGCCGCTGCTCCTGCTGCTCGGCCTGCTGGCGCTGAGCGGGGTCTTCCGCTCGGTCGGCTTCACCACGTACAACACGGTTGCCTTCGCCGACGTGCCACAACCCCGGATGACCAGCGCGAACACGCTGATGTCCACGGTCCAGGAGCTGGGCGGCGGCCTCGGCGTCGCGGCCGGCGCCCTGCTCGTGCGGCTGGGGGCGGGGGTCGGCGCGGACGGCGACGGGCCCTACCGGTTCGCGTTCGTGCTGCTCGCGCTGCTGCTGGCGGTGCCCGCCGTGGAGGCGTTCCTGCTGCCGCGCGAGGCCGGCAACGTCGTGGCCGGCCGCTGATCTCCGCCGGCTCTGTTCGCTGCGTAACAGAAGTTTTACAAAGAGCCCGGGAAGGCGTCGTCCGGGGTTTTGGTGGCCACTTCAGCCCGGCGGAGGCGCTACGGCCTGCAGTTGCAGCCAGATCGCTCACGAGCGACGTGCGCTCGTGCTCGGATCGTACAATATGGTGTTTTAAATGGTTTTCAAGGTTGCAGGGGGTATTGGCGTCGGCCGAGTGGGTGACTGTCTTGTGTTGACGTTGGTGGGAGCATCCCGGGGGTGACTCGCCTGCTTCCCCTTCCGCTCCTCGCGCTTTTCGCCGTTTCGGGGTGTGCCGATCAGGCTGCCCCGGCCGCGGCCACCGATGCCAAGCCGATCTCGCCGAACGAGTTCGCCAGTCTCAAGGCCGAGCCGGACCAGAAGTATGCGGACGCCTACATGGCCGCGCTGAAGACCATCAGCCCGGAATTGGTCGCGGGGAAGACGCGGGACGCGATGGTCGACCTCGCCCGGGACCAGTGCACGACGATCGAGGAGTTCCCCGGCAACGAGGCGAAATGGCTGTGGTGGACCAACCAGCGATTCACCTCCGCCCAGCACCCGAAGGGCTTCGGGGAGGCCACCGCCAAGAAGATCCTGGCGACGGTCCAGAAGTACATCTGCCCCAACTACTGAGGCTAACCCGATAGAGCGTCCCCCTGCAGGCGACTGACCTGCGGTTTTGTGGTCGGCATCATCGGCGCATGAGTTCAGGTGTATCGGGCGCCCACGGCGAAGCCTCCTAACCGGCATGGCGTGGGCGATGACGGCCGCGGCGGGGGCGGCTGTGGCCTGGGGGGTCTCCGACTTTCTCGCGGGGGTGCTGGCCCGCCGCACGCCGGTGCTGACGATCCTGATCGGTTCGAAGATCGCGGCCATGCTGCTGGTGCTGGTGGTCGCGGCGGTGCGGGCGGTCCCACCGGTCCGGGACGAGCGGCTGTGGCTCGCGGTCGCGGCCGGGCTGGCCGGGCTGCCGGCGATGGGGCTGCTCTACAGGGCGATGCGGGACGGTTCGCCGGCGGTGGTGGCGCCGGTCGCCGCGATCGCCGCGCTGGTTCCGGCGGGCTGGGGGCTGCTGCACGGCGAGCGTCTCGGTGCGCTCGCCGGGCTCGGGGTCGCGACCGGGCTGGCCGGTGTCACGATGGCGAGCTGGCCGGTCGCGGGCGCGGCGCTGTGCCCTCGGCGGCGGGCGGCGAGCCTGTGCGCGCCGGCCGCGGCGCTGGGCTTCGGCGCCTACTTCGTCCTGCTGCACGAGGCGGGCGAGGCGGACCAGTTCTGGGCGCTGGCCGTCACCCGGATCACCGAGGGCGTGGGCGCGCTGCTGCTCGCGGTGGCCCTGCGCCGATGCGACCGCACGCTGCTGCGGGCACCGATCGTCGTGGTCGGGGCGTCGGACGTGCTCGCCGACGCCGCCTTCGTGGTGGCGGCCGCGGCGGCGCTCACGCCCGCGTCGGTGGTGGCTTCGCTCTATCCAGCGGTCACGTTGCTGCTCAATCGCTCGGTGCTGCGCGAGCGACTGCACACCGTGCACCTGTACGGGGTGGTGACCGCGCTCTTCGCCGTCGCCTGCCTGGCCCGATGACGCCTGCATTCACTCCGCGTGGTTGTCGTACGTCTCGCGGTTGGCGAGCACGTCGTCCATGTGCGTTTCGGCCCAGGCCTTCAGGGCGCGCACAGTGTCGTGCAGAGAAAGGCCGAGGCCAGTCAGCTCGTAGGTGACCGTGACGGGCACGGTCGGCGTCACGGTGCGGGTGATCAGACCGTCGCGCTCCAGGGAGCGCAGCGTCTGCGTCAGCATCTTCTGGCTGACGCCGGCCAGCAGGCGCGACAGCTCGGAGTACCGCATCGGCCGGGGCTCACCGGCGCAGTCGGCGCCGAATCGATGCGAGCCGTCGCTGCCCAGCGCGGACAGGACCAGCGTGACCCATTTGTCCGCGATGCGGTCGAGCAGCTTGCGACTGGGACATTGCGCCAGGAAGGCGTCGTAGTCCGCCTTGGCTTGTGCCCTCTTCTGCGCCGCTGTCGTCGTCGCCATCCCACCGCTCCGTCCTCGCCCGGTGCGCTACGCACCTTGGGGTGCCCACTTCCCATCAGGAAGCTACCCCCCGAATGTGGAGCGCATGGCACTCACCACTCTTCCCGGCGGCATCTGGACGCTGGGCGACCTCACCGTCACCCGTTTCGGCTACGGCGCCATGCAGCTCGCCGGCCCAGGGGTCATGGGACCGCCGGCCGACCGCGACGGCGCCGTCGCCGTGCTCCGCGAGGCGGTCGCGGCAGGCATCACGCACATCGACACCTCCGACGCCTACGGGCCGCATGTCACCAACCGGCTGATCCGTGCGGCGCTGCACCCGTACGGCGGCTCCCTGCACATCGTCACCAAGGTCGGTGCGACGCGTGACCAGCGGGGCGGCTGGCCCGTGGCCCGTGATCCGTCGAGCCTGCGCCGGTCCGTACACGAGAATCTGGAGAACCTCGGTCTCGACGTGCTCGACCTGGTCAACCTCCGGCTCGGCGACGCCGGGGGACCTCAGCCGGGCTCGATCGCCGAGGCGTTCGGGACGCTCGTCGAACTCCGGCGGGAGGGCCTGATCCGGCACCTCGGACTGAGCAACGCGAGGCCGGAACAGGTCGCCGAGGCGCAGTCGATCGCACCGATCGTCTGCGTGCAGAACATGTACAACCTCGTGCACCGCCAGGACGACGAGCTGATCGACGTGCTCGCCGCCCGGGGCATCGCCTACGTGCCTTTCTTCCCGCTCGGCGGCTTCAGCCCGCTGCAGTCGTCGTCGGCGCTCTCGACCGTGGCCGCCCGCCTGGGGGCCACATCGATGGCCGTCGCCCTGGCCTGGCTCTTGCGGCGCTCGCCGAACATCCTGCTGATCCCCGGCACCTCGTCCACCGCGCACCTGCGGGAGAACATCGCGGGCGCGGGAATCGCTCTCTCGGACGACGACCTTGCCGAGCTCGACAAGATCGGCCGCTGACGGACCGCGAGGAGGCGGCGCGACGTGTAATTTGCCAACGGGCGAGACAAGGAGGAGACAGGTGACCGCTGGTGGCTTCTCTTCGAAACGGCTGGCTCGGCTGCGCGGGCTGACCGAGCACTACGTCGACTCCGGCTTCGTCCCGGGCATGGTCGTCGTGCTTGCCCGCCACGGCGAGGTGCACGTCGAGGCGACGGGCCATCTCGCGTTCGAGGGTGCGGGGTCGGCGACGCCGATGGCGACCGACACGATCTGCCGCATCGCGTCGATGACCAAACCGATCGTCGCGGCCTGTGCGATGACGCTCGTCGAGGACTGCACGCTGCGCCTCGACGACCCGGTCGACGACCTGCTGCCCGAGCTGGCGGAGATGACCGTTCTGGTCGATCCGGACGGGCCGCTGGACGACACGGTTCCGGCGCGGCGCCCGATCGCGCTCCGGGATCTGCTCGCCTTCACCCTGGGCACCGGCATGGTCCTCGCCGAGCCCGGCACGGCCCCGATCGGCGACGCGCTGGCCGCGGTCGGCGCGCCACCGCCGGACGAGTGGATCGGCCGGCTCGGCGCGCTCCCGCTGGTCCATCAGCCCGGCGAGCGCTGGATGTACGAGACCGGCGCCGATGTGACCAGCGTGCTCGTCGCCCGGGCCACCGGCATGTCCTTCGGGGAGGCGCTGCGGGAGCGGCTCTTCGATCCGCTCGGGATGAAGGACACGGCATTCATGGTGCGCGCCGAGAACCTCAACCGCTTCGCCACCGCGTACGCCGTCGGCGGCGGCCCGGTCGTCGAGGACGCCCCGGACGGGCGGTGGAGCCGGCTGCCGGTCTTCGAGGACGGTGGCGGCGGGCTCGTCTCGACCGCCGACGACTTCCTCGCCTTCGGCACGGCGCTGCTCGAGGGCGGTTCCCGAGACGGTGTGCGGGTGCTCTCGCGGCCGGCGGTGACGCTGATGACCGCCGACCACCTGAGCCCGGCGCAGAAGGCGGTCTCCGGCTTCTGGCCGGGCTACTTCGACGACGTGAGCTGGGCCTTCGGCATGAACGTCCGGACCCGTCGCACGCGCGTCGGTCCCTCGGTGGGCACCTACGGATGCCCCGGCAAGTACGGCACCGCCTGGTACAACGATCCCGCCGAGGACCTGACGGCGGTCGTCATGATCCAGCGGGAGCACGCGGGAGACCAGCGCCTGCCGATGTGGAACGACATCTGGACCACCATCTACCAGGCGATCGACGACTGACCGCTACAGGACTTTGGTGCCGTACATCTCGCCGAGCGGGTCGGCTAGTAGCTCGAGGCGGGCGCCGTCGGGGTCTCGGAAGTAGGTCGACGTGCCGCTCTCCACGTCGTAGGGGACCCCGGCGGCGTCCAGTTTGGTCTGCAGGTGGCGCCACCGCTCGGGCGTCACCGAGATGGCCAGGTGGTGCAGGCCGCCCAGGACCTCGGCGTACGGGCCGAGGTCGAGGCCGGGCAGGTCGAAGAACGCCAGCAGGTTGCCGTTGCCGATGTCGAAGAAGAAGTGGTTGGAGCCGGGATAGTCGCGGTTCTCGAAGATCTCGGTGAGCGGGAACTCGAGCACGCCCTGGTAGAAGTCGATCGTCCGGCGCACGTCCGAGCAGATCAGCGCGAAGTGGTGCAGGCCGCGCGCGCTGGACGGCGGGCGGTCGGGTTGCTCACGCAGATAATCATTTTTGATGCGTACGCGTTCGGCAGCGATCGCCTCGAGGTCCAGCGCCATGGCGTGCCTCCTACCTCAGATCCGGAAGAAACCGCCGAGGAACCGCTGAGCCAGGTCGCGGTCGCCGCGGGCGGTTCCGGCGTTCGTCCGTCCGTAGGCGGTGAGGACGAAACTACCGGGGTCGAACTCGATCACGCAGGACAGGTCGCCGATCGAGCCCTGGCTGATCGCGGCGCCGGACGGGCCGAGGGCGACGCGGGTGTCGCCGGCGTTGGCGCCCGAGGTGATCCGGATGCCGAGCTCCATCGGCTCGGTCTCCGGGCCGACGAGCGGGGTCGCCGACCAGAGCACGTAGCAGAGCGGGACGAGCAGATCGGCCGAGCGCGCCTCCAGCGCGTGCGGTTTGCCCACACCCTGCCTGATGTCCCAGCTGTGCACGGAGTAGTCGACGAGCTGGAAGACCGGGTAGAAGAAGGCGGGCAGCGGGCCCATGTACTTGTGCGGCACCAGCAGCCCGGACCAGTCCTGTTCGGTCAGCTCCTCGGTGATGCCGAGCATCCGTTCCAGCGCCACCGCGAGCCGGTCCAGCGCCTCCTTGCGTTCCAGCGCCCGGAACTGCCGGGCGCCGCGGTCGACGTGCACCGCCATGTCGCGCAGCGGCGCCGCTTCGGGCGGCGGCGTGCCGGTGCGGGCGGCGTCGAAGCCGACGAAGTACGTCTCGGTGGTGTCGATGAGGTGCCCGAAGACGTCGCGCACCTGCCAGTCGCCGGCGCCGGTCGGGGCCATCCAGGTCTCCGGCTCCTCGGCGAGGGAGAACATGCCGGCCGCCTCACGGCGTACGGCGTCGACCAGATTGGTCTTGCTCTCGTAGCTCATGAAATTCCACGCACTCATCGAAATCCTCCGCAGTGAGGTTCGTGGAGCGAATGTGGTTGCCGTGGCAACCAGATTCCTCCGCGGGCCGGGCCGCGTCAACCGCCCGCCCGTAACATGCGAGAGTGACGACCGACGTGCGCTGGCTCGACGCCACCCAGATGCGGGCCTGGCGGGGATTCCTCGACCTGCACGCCCGGCTCGCGGCGAAACTCAACCGCGACCTGCAGCGGACCTCGGGCCTGACGCTCTCCGACTACGACGTGCTCGTCCACCTCACCGACGTGCCCGAGGGGCGGCTGCGCGCCTTCGAGCTCGGCGACGGCCTGCAGTGGGACAAGAGCCGGGTGTCCAAACAGGTCGCCCGGCTGGCCGCCCGCGGCCTGGTCGCCAAGGAAGAGTGCGAGGCCGACCGGCGCGGGGCGTACGTGGTGCTGACCCCGGCCGGCCGCGAGGCGATCGAGGCGGCGGCGCCCGCCCACGTCGAGCTCGTGCACCGGCTGGTCTTCGACACGATCACGCCGGAGCAGGTACGCGAGTGGGCCGCGATCAGCCGGGCGATCCTGCAGCGGATCGAGGCCGGCTAGCGCTTGGCTGGCGCACCGCATCCGGTCGGCCGATCTCGCATCGCACAGTGGGCCGGTGCCCGGGGCGACGGTGACCGTCGACAATGTAGTCGTGACCGTACGCGGTGGTAGGCGCTGGTGGGTGGTCGGCATCCTGGTGGTCCTGGGGCTGGCGGTGTTCGCACTGGGCAGGTACCTGGCGGGGCGGGATCTGGCGACGGCCGACCAGACCGCCAGCGTGATCAGCATGTTTCTCACGATCGCCGGGTTGGCGGTGGCCGTGTACGCGGTGATCCAGGACCGCCGCGCCGCGTCATCAGGCAGCACTCAGCCGGTGCGGTCCGCCGGAACGGGCGGGCCACCGGAGCCGGTTGCCGGTCCGGCGCCGGGTGACGTGGAGAACCGTATCGAGGGCGGCACCTTCCACGGCCCCGTGATCATGAGTCGTGACGTGCGCGACGTCGTGCTACCCCCACCGGAGTCGCCCGGCCGGCGTGGGGACCGGGCCGGGTGACCACCAGCGCTCCGGTCCCGGCCGGCGGTGTGTCGAACCAGATCACCGGAGGGGTGTTCTTCAGCGCGGTCATCCAGGGCCGTGACGTCCAGGTCGTGCTGCCGCCCGAGATCCAGCCGGCCTTGACCGGGCTGCCCCCGGCGTCGTCGGTGTTCACCGGCCGCGAACAGGCGGTCGGCGCACTGCGGAACGCGCTCGCGCCCGCCCGGCCCGGCGGCGTTCAGCTGGTGTCCGCGGTGGCCGGGATGGCGGGCATCGGCAAGACCGAGCTGGTGTTGCAGACCGCGCGCGACGTGCTGGCCGCCGGCTGGTTCCCCGGTGGGGTGTTGTTCGTCGACATGTTCGGCTACGACTCCGATCGCCGGATGACAGCCGCGGACGCGCTGGCCGGGTGGCTGACGGCGATCGGCATTCCCGGCGAGCACATTCCCGCCGGAGAACAAGACCGATCCCGGCTGTGGCGCAGCGTCCTGAATGCCTACACCGGCCAGGGCCGCCGGCTGCTGCTGATCATCGACAACGTGTCCAGCGAGGACCAGGTGCGCCCGCTGCTCTTCGGCGATGGGCGGGTACCCGCGCTGCTGACCTCCCGGCACACCCTCGATCTGGATGCCCGCCTGCACGACGTGGACGTGCTCGGCCCGGACGCGGCACTGGCAATGATCGGTGAGGTACTCGCCGCCCGGCGGGGCCCCGACGACCCGCGCCTGCTTCCGGAGGCGCGGGCCGGGCTCGCCGGCCTGGTCGAGGTGTGCGCCGGACTGCCCCTCGCCCTGCGGATCGTGGCCGCGTTGCTGGCCGACCGTCCCCATCTGCGCCCCCAGGCCATGGTCGAGCGGCTGCGCGGCGACCGGCACCGCCTCGATGGGCTTTCCCGCCAGCAGGCCGCGGTGCGGGCCGCGTTCGACATGTCCTACCGGCACCTGAACGACGCGCAGGCGCGGCTGTTCCGGTTGCTGCCGGTCAATCCCGGCCCCGACATCGCCACGGCTGCTGTAGCCCGCCTTGCCGACCTCGGCGAACAGCAGGCCGCCGGGCTCCTGGCGGACCTGGAACGGGCTCATCTGATCACCGAGCCCGCCGCGGAGCGGTGGAGCATGCACGACCTGCTGCGCCTGTACGCCACCGGACAGCAGTCCGCCGACGGCGAGCAACTCGAGGTCGATCAGGCTCGCGAACGCCTCTACGGCTATTACCGGGACACCGCTCGCGAGGCGAACACCCATTTGTCCGCTACGACTCCGTCCGAGACCAGCACGTTCGGCGATCGATCCGCGGCACTGGCCTGGTTGGACGCCGAACACACCAACCTGATCGCCACCGTGACCGCCGCCCCCGACCACGTGGCCGTGACCGCCGCCGTCCTCGCCGCCGTCCTCATCCCATTCCTGGATTTCCGACGCCATTTCACCGATTGGCTCACCATCATGACCAGGGTTGGTGACTTCTGCCGGGCCCGGGGGGACAAGTACGGCGAGGCCTTCGCGTCGGACAGCCGTGGCCTCGCACTGCGGCAGCTGCGCCGATTCGACGAGGCCATCGCGGCCCACACCGAGGCCCGTGTGACCTTCCGGGCCAAGGGGGACCGCCATGCCGAAGGTGTCGCATGGGACGGCCTCGGCCTCGCACTGCGGAAGCTGCGCCGGTTCGACGAGGCCATCGAGGCGCACACCAGGGCGCGCCTTATCTTCCGGGCCATCAGAGACCCGCACGGCGAGGGCATCGCGTGGCACAACCTTGGCTCGGCACTGGCGGAGGCGCGACGGTTCGACCGGGCCATCGCGGCGTACGCCGAGGCGGGCGTCATCTTCCGCACCACCGGCGACCGGTACGCCGAGGGCGGCGCATGGGGTGGCCTCGGTTCGGCCCTGACGGACGTTCGCCGGTTCGACGAGGCCGTGGCAGCTCACACCAAGGCCCGCGACATTTTCCGGGCCGCCGGTGACTCGCACGGTGAGGGCACCGCGTGCAACAACCTGGGCACGGCTCTGCGACGCCTGCGCCGATTCGACGAGGCGGTCGAGGCGCTCACCAAGGCTCGTGACATCTACCGGGCGACGGCGGACCAGCATGGGGAGGGCCTGGCGTGGAACAACCTCGGCCTGGCACTGGCCGACACCGGTCGGTACGACGAGGCGGTCGAGGCGCACACCAAGGCCCGTGACATCTACCGGGCGATCGGGGACCGGCATGGCGAGGGTATGGCCTGGAACAACCTCGGCCAGGCGCTGGCCGACTCCCGTCGGTACGACGAGGCTGTCACCGCGCACACCAAGGCCCGTGACATCTACCGGGCGACCGGGGACCGGTACGGCGAAGGCAGCGCGTGGAACAACCTCGGCCTGGCGTTGACCGGGCTGCGCCGATTCGAGGAGGCTGTCGAGGCCCATGCCGAGGGCGGCGTCATCTTCCAGGAGATCGGGGATCGGTACGCCGAGGGCGCCACGTGGAACAACCTGGGCACGGCTCTGCGACACCTGGGCCGCATCGACGAGGCTGTCGCCGCGCACACCAGGGCCCGAGACGTGTTCCGGGCAATCGAAGATCGGCACGGCGAAGGCAGCGCGTGGCACAACCTCGGCCTGGCACTCGTCGAAATGCGCCGGATCGATGAGGCCCGTGCCGGCTGGGAGCAGGCGCTGGCCGCGTATACCGGCACCGACGATTCCCATAGGGCGGACACTGTCCGGAAGCTGCTCGACCGGCATCCGCCGTCCACAATCCCGGACGACGTCCGATGACCTGTCGTCACACCGTGCTGACCAGCGTGGCTCGGATGTCACCGAGGCCACGGGCCACGAGGAAGGTGCCACCGCCCGACAGCCGGGTCCAGGACGCGGTGCCGGTGTCCCACTTGCGCCACAGGCGGGGATCGGGGGAGACCGTCACGCGGGCCGACTCGCCGGGGTCCACTGTCGCGGCGGCCCAGCCGACCAGGCGGACGGGCTCGTCGGGCTCGACCGGGCGGAAGTAGACCTGGACCACCTCGCGGCTGCGGTGGGCGCCGACATTGGTGACCGTGGCCGTGACCGTGCCGTCGTCGCGCAGGGAAGCGTCCGAGTACTCCCACTTGCCGTAGCCGAGGCCGTGCCCCAGCCAGAACGCGGGGGCCGGGGCGCGGCCGGCGTGGTGGCCGCGATACCCGATGAAGGTGCCCTCGGTGTACGGGAGCTTGCCGTCGACCGGGGTCACCGACCAGGCGGGCGCGGCACCGTCGGCGGCGGGGAAGGTGGTGACCAGCCGGCCGGCCGGCTCGATGTCGCCGAGCAGGGCGGCAGCGACGGCGTGGCCGCCCTCCTGGCCGGGGAGGCCCGCCCAGAGCACGGCATCCACCCGGGACAGCCACGGCATGAGCACCGGGGTCGCGGCATTGACGACGACGACCGTACGGCGTGCCGCGCCGGCCACCGCCTCGACCAGGGCGTCCTGCGCGCCGGGCAGCCGGAGGGTGGACTTGTCGACCGACTCGGTCTCCTGCTCCTCGGTGAGGCCCACGACCACGACCGCCACGTCGGCGTCCGCGGCCGCGCGCACCGCGTCGTCGATCACGTCGACCGTGTCCCGCGGGGTGTTGAAGCCGATGAGCCCGAAAAGGCCCATGTGGTAGGTCAGCGCGACCGTGGCGGTGAAGACATCGCCCGACGAGACGGAGAACCGGGAGGTGCGCAGCGGGGGAGTGAGCACCTCCTCGCCGAAGCCGTTGCCGCTGGCCACCAGCGAGTACGACTCGTCCCGGCCGGCGGCGGAGACGGTCCAGTCGCCCACGCCCAGGACACCCAGCTCCACCGACCCGGTGACCGTGACGCGCCCCTCGAGCCGGGCGGAGGCCACCGTCCCCGGGAAGTCGTCGTCCATCCCGACCATCGTCGTGGACCGCGGGCAGAACCGTTCCTCGAGCACCGCGCCGCCGGCGTCCAGCAGCGTCACCCGGATCCCGTCGGCGCCGGTGACCGGGTCGACCAGGAACCCGTCCCGGGCGGGAACCGGCTTGGTGCGCACCTCCACGCCGTCGACGACGATGGTCTGACCATCGCCGAGCAGGGAGGTCAGACCGTTTGCCACGCTGACCTGGTAGGGCGGATTGACCTGGGCCGAGCCGCCGCCCATGTCGATCGTCTCCACCGCGTGCCGGCCGATCACGGCCACCCGGCTGGAACGCTCCAGCGGCAACACGTCCGCCTCGTTCGTCAGGACTGTCATCCCGGAAGCGGCGAGGCGAGTGAGCTGTGCACCGCGTACGGGCGAATCGGGAAGCGGAAGCGACGACGGCCAGGAACGCCCGGCGCCGAGCGCGCCCACCCGCTGGGCCAGGAGGAGAAGTCGCGAGAGGTGGTCGTCGACGACGGCCTCGGAGACCGCGCCCGAGCGCACCGCCGCGACCAGGGCGTCACCCCACGGACCGTCCGGACCGGGCATCACCAGGTCGAGCCCGCCGTTGGCCGCCGCCGCCGCGGTCTTCGTGGCGAACCAGTCGGACATGACCAGCCCGGGCCAGCCCCACGAGTCCTTCACGATCGAGTTGATCACGTGGTCCTGCTCGGTGGCAGCGACCCCGTTCACGTCGTTGTAGGCGGCCATCATCGACCAGGCGTCGCCGTCGAGCGCGGCGATCTCGAACGGCAGCAGGTACAGCTCGTGGAGCGTCGCCTCGTCGACCACACTGTCCACCGTGTTGCGATCGGTCTCCGACTCGTTCGCCACCAGGTGCTTGAGGCAGGCGGCGATCCCCTTCTCCTGCATGCCGCGCACATAGGCCGCGGCGAGCTTCCCGGTGAGCAGAGGATCCTCCGAGTACGCCTCGAAGAGCCGGCCGCCGAGCGCGGAGCGATGCAGGTTGATCGTCGGGCCGAGCACCACGTGGATCTCCTGCGCCATCGCCTCCTCGGCCAGCAGCGCACCGACCTCGTGCAGAACGTCCGCGTCCCACGTCGAGGCGAGCAGCGTGGCGTTGGGGAACAGCGACACCACCCGGCCGCCGGAGAACTTCAGCCCGCGCACCCCGGTCGGCCCGTCGGAGAAGCGCAGCTCGCCCAGCCCGATGCCCGGGGCGGGGTGCAATGTGAAGGCGGAGGCGCCGGTGAGCAGCCGCACCTTTGCCGGCAGATCCAGCGACTTGACGAGGGCGGTGAGGTCGTCCGTGGTCATGGTCTAATGGTTACACGTGTAAGTAAGCTTGTCAGTATGACCGACCACAACACCCGTCGCGTCACCAGCGCCGACGTGGCGCGCCTGGCGGGCGTCTCCCGCGCCACCGTCAGCTACGTGCTCAACGAGACGCCCGGGCAGACCATCTCGATCAGCACCCGCGGCCGCGTCCTCGACGCCGCCGCCCGCCTGGGTTACGCGCCCAGCGCCGCCGCCCGCACCCTGCGCACCGGCCGCTCCGACGTCGTCCTCTGCCTGCTGCCCGACTGGCCGATCGGCCCCGAGGTCGGCCTGATGCTGGCCAGCCTCTCCACCGCGCTGGCCCGCCACGGCCTCACGCTGGTCGTGCACCCCGGCAACCAGGAGGACCGGCCGATCACCGAGATCTGGAAGGCGATCACTCCCGCCGTGGTGATCGCGTACGCCGACTTCTCCGAGGGCGAGGTCGCGGCCATGCACGCGGCGGGCGTCGAGCTGGTGGTGGCGCTGCTGGGCCGGGGCGCGCAACGCGGCCGGCACGAGCTCGGCTTGCCGCAGCAACTGGTCGGGTGCCGCCAGGCGGCGCATCTGGCCGCCACCGGGCACACCAGCATCGGCTACGCCTACCCCGACGACGACCGCCTGCGCATCTTCGCCGAGCCGCGGCTGGCCGGCGTCCGCGACGAGTGTCAAGAACGGAACCTCGCCGGTCCGGCGATCGAGACGGTCCCGCTCGACGCCATTCAAGCAGCAGATTCCGTACGACGGTGGCACGCGCAAGGCGTCACGGGCGTGTGCGCGTACAACGACGAGGTCGCGCTCGCGGTGCTGGCCGGCGTACGGGAACTGGGTCTGCGAGCGCCCGGCGACCTGGCCGTGATCGGCGTCGACGACATCCCCTCGGCCCGCCTGGCCGCACCCCCGCTGACCACGGTCACCACCGACCAGGCCGCGCAGGCCGCCTACCTCTCGGCGACGGTACTGGCCGCGATCAGCGGACACCCAGGCCCCGCCGTCCCCAGCGCCGAACTGATCCAGCTGGTCAGGCGGGAGAGCGCGTAGAACCGAGATCATCGGCGTACATGAAACGCACAGGCACGCCACATGGGTGCCTCAGGCTGCGGGCGAATGGTGAAGGTGACCCGGAAAGAAACAGCACCTCAGCACCAGGGGGACCGCGCCATGCTCGTGCAGCTCAACCGCAACACCGGCGCCCGCGACTTCAGCGCCACCGCGACCGGCCTGCCACTGAACCCGGCAGCCCTGCCCGCCACCACGGGCCTCAATCCGGTGGTAGCCGTCCTGGGCCCCACCGCCCGAGTGAACGGCCTGGCCCAGCACCTCCCCGCCGGCTGGTCCGTCCGCTACGCCAAGGACCTGGACGACGTCTCCCCCGACGAGCTCCTGCTGTTCACCGGCCCCGCGATCCGCGACGTAGCCCTGGCCCGCCGCCTCCTACCCGGCCGCACCCAGTTGGTAGCCCTGGTGGACGACGCCGCCCCCGCCGAAACCGTGGCCGCCGTACTGACGGCCGGCGCCGACGCCTGCGTACGAGGAGGCCAGCCCGCCATACTGGCCAGCCACCTGGTCGCCTGCCGCCGCCGCCAGGTGGCCGGCCGCTGGACCCAACTGAACCGCCAGGACCGCATCTGACAACTTCCCGGCGGTCTTGAAACCCGAGACGCCCGCGACGCGCCGGGGGAGGTTCACGTCGCGAGCGCCCCGGAGTCCTCGAACCGCGCCGCCGCTGCCAAGACGAGGGACAGGCAGCGACGACGCGGAGACACACCTCAGGAAGTCGGGGTAGCGCTCGCCTGCGGCTGCAACACCCGGCAGGTCTCCAGCGCCTTCTTGACCGTCGCGTCATTGGTATCGAGCCGGCCATCCGTGGCCGTGACCCCGTGATCCTTGAGGCAGTTCTGGAACGCCGCGTTCATCCCGTTCCCGCGCCCACCACCCCCGAACGACGGCCGCACCGAAGCACAAGCCTCCTGCGCCTTCTGCCAAGTGGCGTCATCCACGCCCGCCGGCTTCTGGAACCCGCCACCACCGCCCGGGAACCCACCCCCACCGGTCCCGCGACTACCGGACGGACGGGGCATCCCCGACGGGAACCCCGCCCCCGAGGGCCGCGGCCCCCGCGACGGAACAGTGATGGTCACACCGTTCTTCTGCAGGCATTCGGTATAGGCCGCGAACTCGCTGTTACGCCCGTTCCCGCCGCCGTTCGAGGAGTCGGAGCCGCCGCTGCCGCTACCGCTGCCACCGCACGCCGCCAGCAGCAGCACGGCTGCGGACGCGACAGCCAATACCGCCGCGCGACGGGGCGCCCGGAAACTTGCTGTGCGCACGATGCCCTCTTTCCTCGGTCGAAGGGTGACGACCCACCCAAGCCCGGCCACCTTCGGAGAACGTCGGGGGATCCTCAGAGTTCGCTCGGAGCCGCTGTGCCCACGCTGTGCACGTGATCTTCGCTCCGAGGGAACTCCGAGGTGAGACCGAGGCGGCGGCGAGGACCGGACGGAACACTTTCCGGCCATGGGTGAAGCTCTGGCCGGTCGACGGCGCTGGGTCTGGGTCGCCGCGGCTGTGGTCGTGCTCGCGCTGATCGTCTACGGGGTGGTGCACGCGCTGACGGCGGGCGCCACGGAGAAGCCGAAGGCGGCCGCGACGGCGACCGTCGACCGCGGCGCGGTGACCACCGAGGTGGCGACCACGGGCACGTTGCAGCCGGCGCAGACGCGCAGTCTCTCGTTCGCGGTGAAGGGCACGGTCGAGTCCATCTCCGTCCGGGCCGGCAGCAGCGTCGGCGCGGGTCAGTCGCTCGCCAAGGTCGACGACACGGACGCGGCGCAGGCCGTGAGCGACGCCCAGAGCTCCCTGGACGACGCCGAGGACGCGCTGACCGAGGCCCGGGACAACGCGGCCAAGGCGACCACGGCGGCGGCCGCGTGCGGGACGAATGTGGCGGCGGCGTGGACGTCGACCTCGCCCACGGCCTCCCCGTCGGCGACCGCGTCTCCGTCGGCCACCGCTTCCCCGACCGCGACGAGGACGACTTCCCCGGCGGCCACCAGGACCGCCACCCCGACGGCCACGCCCACCAGGGGCTCGACGTCGGGCGGCACCCGCAGCGGCGGCACGGGCACCGGCGGCACCGGCTCCTGCGGCACCGGCTCGGGCAGCTCCTCCGGCGGCCAGCAGGGCGGCGGCCAGAACAGCGGCGGCGGCACCGACGCGATCTTCAGCGCGCAGGAGCGCGTCACCCAGGCGAACACCACGCTGGAGCAGGCCGAGGAGGCCCTCGAGGGCGCCACGATCACCGCCCCGATCGCCGGCCGGATCATCAGCGTGAGCGGCAAGGTGGGCAGCCAGGTCAGCGCCGGCTCGACCTTCATCACCCTCGCCGACGTGTACGACATGCAGATCAGCGCGGACTTCCCGGAGGCGGACGCCGACCGGTTGGCGATCAAGCAGAACGGGGTGATCACCCTGGCCGACCGTCCCGGCGACAGCTTCAAGGCAACCGTCGTGCAGGTCGACCCGACCGGCACCAGCGACGGCACGATGGTCCGCTACGGCGTCCTGCTCTCCTTCGTCGACGCGCCGCAGGACCTGCTGGTCGGCCAGAGCGCGAACGTCAAGGTCACCACCGGCTCCAAGGCCGACGTGCTGCGGGTGCCGAGCACGGCGGTGCACAACGTGCAGGGCGACACCGGTACGGTGCTCAAGAGCGGCGCTCAGGTGAAGGTCGGCGTCGGCCTCCGCGGGGACCAATACACCGAAATCACCTCCGGACTCACCGAAGGCGATCAAGTCAGCCGATCCTGGTGACTCTCCGGCACAGCGGCCTCTCGCGGAATTCATAGGGAATTCCTAGGTAGCGTTGATATCCCTTTCACGTGCTATCTGATTCCCGATCCTCCGTCGCGCTCGGCGACCCTCCGGCGCGCGCCGCCCGGGTCCTGGTCGTCGACGACGAGCCGAACATCTCGGCCCTGCTCAGTGCCACGCTCCGGCTGGTCGAGTTCGAGGTGCGGGTGGTCGACTCGGGCCACCGGGCGCTGGTCGCGGTCGAGGAGTTCGAGCCCGACCTGGTCGTGCTCGACGTGATGCTGCCCGACCTGGACGGCTTCGACGTCGCGAGACGGCTGCGCGCCACCGGCAGCCGGGTGCCGGTGCTGTTCCTCACCGCCCGCGACGCGGTCGAGGACCGGATCTCCGGGCTCTCGGCCGGCGCCGACGACTACGTCACCAAGCCGTTCAGCCTCGAAGAGGTCGTGCTGCGGATCCGGGCGATCCTGCGGCGCAGCCAGCCCGAGCTGGAGGCGCCCGCCCACGACTCCGGCGTGCTGCGCTACGCCGACCTGGAGCTCGACGAGGACGCGCACGAGGTGCGGCGGGCCGGTCGGCTCATCGACCTGTCGCCGACCGAGTTCAACCTGCTGCGCTACCTGCTGATCAACGCGGGCCGTGTGGTGAGCAAGGCGCAGATCCTCGACCGGGTCTGGAAGTACGACTTCGGCGGCGACGGCCGGATCGTCGAGTCGTACGTCTACTACCTCCGTCGCAAGATCGACAAGACCGATCCGCCGCTGATCCACACGGTCCGGGGCGTCGGCTACGCGCTGCGGCTGCCACGCGGCGGCGAGGAGTGAACTACCGGCTCCGCTGGCGACCTCGGCGGTGGGGCCACTGGAGTCTGCGCGCCCGCCTCGTGCTGGTGGTCGGCGCGCTCGCCGCGGTCGGCCTGATCGTCGCCAACGTCGCGGGCCTGGTGCTGATCCGCGGTTACCTGCTGGGCCGCATCGACGACCAGCTGCGCGGGATGATCCGGCCGTTCTCCGAGGAGCGGCCGGCCGGGGTGACGTACGTTCCGCGCGGCCGCTTCGGCCGTCTCGGGCCCGAGCAGGTCATGTACCTCTACAACCCGGACGGCACGCTCGACCTCGACCGCAGCTCGCCCAGTGACGCCACCCGGCCGCGGGTCGAGCCGGTCGCCGACGTCCGGGCCCGCGCCGCCGCGCCGAAGCCGTACACGGTTCCGGCCGCCGACGGCAGCGCCGACTGGCGGGTCATCGCCGTCGCCGACCCGAGCGGCACCGGGGTCGCGGTCATCGGGCAGTCGCTGTCGGAGGTGCAGCAGACCACCGACCAGCTGCTGCTCATCGACGCCGGAGTCTCGCTGCTGGTGCTGGCCCTGCTGGGCGGGGCAGCGTGGTTCGTGGTGCGGCTCGGCCTGCGCCCGCTCACCGACATGGAGGAGCTGGCCACCGACATCTCGGCCGGCAACCTCTCCGGCCGGGTCGCCGACACCGACACGCACACCGAACCCGGCCGCCTCGGCCTCGCCCTCAACTCGATGCTCACCCGCATCGAGACCGAGGTCGACGCCCGCACCGCCAGCGAGCGCCGGCTGCGGCAGTTCGTCGCCGACGCCTCGCACGAGCTGCGCACCCCGCTCACCTCGATCCGCGGGTTCGCCGAGCTGTACCGGCGCGGCGGCGCCCCGCCCGGAGCGGCCCTCGACGAGACGATGAGCCGGATCGAGAGCGAGGCCGGCCGGATGGGCGTACTCGTGGAGGACCTGCTCATGCTCGCCCGGCTCGACCAGCAGCGGCCGCCCGCGCTGCGCCCGGTCGACCTGCTCGAGATCGCCGCCGACACCATCCGCGACGCGCACGCCCGCGTACCGGGACGGCCGGTCCGGCTGGCCGGGCTCGAGGACGACACCGACACGTTCGAGCCGGCCACCGTGCTCGGCGACGAGCACGGGCTGCGGCAGGTCGCCACCAACCTGGTCTCCAACGCGCTGCAGCACACACCCAACCGGGCCGAGGTCACCGTACGGGTGGGACGCCTGGCGGCCCGGCCGCCGAACGCGACCACCGTGCTCTCCGGGCCGGCGACGGTACGGCCCGGGCTGCCGCTGGCCGTCTTCGAGGTCACCGACAACGGGCCCGGCGTGCCGCCCTCGCACGCGCCGCGCGTCTTCGAACGGCTCTACCGCGCCGACTCCAGCCGCACCCGCGGCCGGGGCGGGGGCTCCGGCCTGGGCCTTTCCATCGTCGCCGCCATCGTTCATGGTCACGGAGGGTGGGTCGAGCTCGACGCGCCACGGGGAGGAGGGGCCACTTTCCGGGTGCTGCTGCCCACTTCCGGTGACGCGCCGTGAGATTCCGAGCTGGCTCCGAGGTTCCGACGAAGATCCTCCCAGGCCGCCGCACCACAGTGTCGGCATGCCAGCGCGCCTTAACCTGCGACGTCCCACGGTGGCGGTCAACGCCGCCCTGGTCGTCGCCCTCGTCGCCGGGGCCTTCTGGGCGTACGAGACCCTGTCCGGACCGGCAACCACGACGGCCGCCAACGCCTCGGTGCGCTCGGTCCCGGTCCAGCAGGGCACGGTCACCAAGACTGTGACCGCGGACGGGACCGTCGAGAGCGCGAGCACGGCGAGCGCCAGCTTCGTGACCGGCGGAACGGTCACCTCGATCAGCGTCAAGGTCGGCGACCTCGTCAAGAAGGGCCAGGTGCTCGCGAAGGTCGATCCGGCCGACGCGCAGCGCACGCTCGCCGCCGCCGAGGCCGACCTGGACGCCGCGAACGACGCGCTGACCCGGGCCGAGGACGCCAGTTCCGACACGTCCAGCGCCGAGAACGAGGTCGAGCAGGCCAAGCTCGCGGTCGACGAGGCACAGGCCGGCGTGGACGGGACGGTGCTCACGGCCCCGATGGCCGGCACGGTGACCGCGGTCAACGGCACGCTCGGCAGCTCGTCCTCCGGTACCGGCTCGTCGTCGTCCTCGTCCTCATCCTCCGGCGGAGGCAGCGGCAGCCAGGGCGGTGGAAGCAGCGGTGGCGGATCAAGCGCCTCGTCGTCGTCCTCCTCCTCGTCCTCGTCGTCGGGGTTCATCGCGATCGAGGACCTCACCAAGCTCCAGGTCAGCGCCGCCTTCGCCGAGGCCGACGCGACCAAGCTCAAGGAGAAGCAGGTCGCCCAGGTCACCTGGAACGCGCTGTCCGGCGCCGAGGCCACCGGCAAGGTCACCGCGATCGACCCGTCGGCGACCACGTCCAACAGCGTCGTCACGTACGGGGTGACGATCGGCATCGACAAGATCCCGACGGGCGCGAAGGTCGGCCAGACCGTGTCGGTGTCGGTCACGACCGGCAGCGTGCAGAACGCGACCTACGTGAACTCGGCGGCGGTCACCACGGTCGGCAACCGGCACACGGTCACCGTGCTGAACAACGGCACGCAGGAGGTCCGGCCGGTCGAGATCGGCCTCGAGGGCGACGAGGCCATCCAGATCACCTCGGGCGTCCAGGCCGGCGAGCAGGTCGTGCTCAAGACCACCTCGAGCAGCACGAGCGGCAACAACCAGTTCCCCGGGGGCGGCGCCGGCTTCGGCGGCAACTTCGGCGGTGGAGGCAACTTCGGCGGCGGCACCGGCCGCGGCACGGGCGGCGGGGGCACTCGATGACCAAGCCGGTTCTCGACGTCCGCGACCTCAAGAAGATCTACGGCGAGGGCGAGGCGACCGTGCACGCGCTGCGCGGGGTGTCGCTGACCGTCCACCGTGGCGACTACGTGGCCATCATGGGCTCGTCCGGCTCCGGCAAGTCGACGCTGATGAACATCCTCGGCGCCCTCGACGTACCCACGTTCGGCAGCTACCACCTGGACGGCGTGGACGTCAGCAAGCTCGCCGACCGCCAGCTGGCCCTGGCTCGCAACCGGCTCATCGGCTTCATCTTCCAGGCGTTCAACCTCATTCCGCGTACGTCGGCCGTGGCCAACGTGGAGCTTCCCCTCGCGTACGCGGGAGTGAAGCCCAAGGAAAGACGGCGCCGCGCCCTCGAGGCGCTCGAGGTGGTCGGCCTGGCCGACCGTGCCCGGCACGAGCCCAACCAGCTCTCCGGCGGCCAGCAGCAGCGCGTGGCGGTGGCCCGCGCGCTGGTCACCGAGCCGGCGCTGCTGCTCGCCGACGAGCCCACCGGCAACCTGGACAGCCACTCGACGCACGACGTGCTCAACGTCTTCGACCAGCTGTCCGCCGCCGGGCGCACCATCGTGATCATCACGCACGAGCCCGAGGTCGGCGCCCGGACCAAACGGCTGGTCCGGCTGGTCGACGGCGAGATCGTCGAGGACACCCGGCAGTCGCCGATCCATCTGCCGCCGGTTGGCGCCTTCGCAGGACGGCACGCCGTATGAGCTTCAAGGAAGTTGTTCGTTTCGCGCTGCGCGGCCTGTCCGCCAACAAGCTGCGCTCGGCCCTGACGATGCTCGGCATCCTCATCGGCGTCGCGGCGGTGATCCTGCTGGTCGCGGTCGGCAACGGCTCGGCCAAGGCGATCAGCGACCGGATCGAGGCGCTGGGCACCAACACGATCACGGTGATGAGCACCGGCCGCGGCGGCTCCAGCAACACGGCGCTGACCACCGACATGGCCGACGCGATCAGCGACCCGACGATGGCGCCCGACGTGAAGTCGGTGTCGCCGGTGGTCAGCTCCTCCGCGACGATTACGTACGAGGGCACCGACCACGACGTCAACTCGTTCGTCGGCACCACGCCCGGCTGGTTCACCGCCTCGAACACGCCGATCGGCACCGGCAGCGGCTTCACCGCCGACGACGAGACGCAGGGCCGGCGGGTCGTGGTGCTCGGCCAGACCGTGGTCGACGAGCTGTTCCCCGGCGTCGACCCGATCGACAAGCAGGTGACCGTCGGCGGCGCGTTGTTCACAGTGGTCGGCGTGCTCAAGGAGAAGAGCTCCACCGGCTTCCAGGACGCCAACGACACCGCGGTCGCTCCGCTGAGCGCGGTACGCCAGGTGCTCACCGGTTACGGCGCGCTGAACTCGATGCTGGTCGAGGCCAAGGACCCCGGCAAGGTGGACACCGTGGAGTCCGAGGTGTCCACGATCCTCGATCAGCGGATGACCAAGACGGCCACCTCGTCCACCAGCTCGTCGACCACGCCGTACCGGATCCAGAACGCCTCCCAGCTGCTGGAGACGCAGACCGCGACGGCCGACACCTTCACCACGCTGCTCGGCGCGGTCGCCGCGATCAGCCTGCTGGTCGGCGGCATCGGCATCACCAACATCATGCTGGTCACCGTCACCGAGCGGACCCGGGAGATCGGCATCCGCAAGGCGCTCGGCGCGCCGCGACGGGTGATCCTGACCCAGTTCCTGATCGAGGCCACCCTCCTGAGCGTGATCGGCGGCGCCCTCGGCGTCGTGGCCGCGCTGGTCGGCAGCAGCTTCGAGATCGTCGGGGTCAAGCCGGTGATCGTGCCCAGCTCCATCGGGCTCGCCCTGGGCGTGTCCATCGCCATCGGACTGTTCTTCGGCGGCCTGCCCGCCAGCCGCGCCGCCCGCCTGCGTCCCATCGACGCGCTGCGCTACGAGTGAGGACCCGCTGTGACTCCCATGAATGACGACACGGCCATACTGAACGTCGTGCCGGCCGACCTCTCCGCGGACGACGAGCCCCGCGACGACAGCCTCGCCGAGGAACTCGCCAAGGCCGCGCCCAAGAAATGGTGGAACAAGTCGACCATCGTGCTCGGCGCGGTGGTGCTGCTGGTCGGCGGTTTCGTCGGCGGCCTGCAGGCCCAGAAGCAGTGGGGCACCAGCTCGACGGGCACCGGCAACCGCGCCGCGGCGTTCCCCGGCGGGGGAGCCGGTCGCTACGGCGGGGGAGCGGGCGCGTACGGCTTCCCCGGCGGCGGAAACCTCGCCGGCGGCGGCACGGGCACCGGCACCGGCACCGGCCGGCAGGGCACTGCCACCACCGCCGCATCCGGCACCACCGGCACGGTCAAGCTCGTCGACGGCACCACGATCTACGTCCAGACCCCCGACGGCAACGTCGTGACGGTCAAGACGGACGGCAAGACCACGGTCTCGTCGGCCAAGAAGGGCAAGCTCTCCGACGTGAAGGCCGGCCAGTCCGTGACGGTCCAGGGCGCCGCCGGCGCGGACGGCACGGTCACCGCGACCTCGGTCACCGCCCAGCCCAAGTAGCAGCCACGTGAGGCGCGGCCCCCGGCTGGTTGCCGGGGGCCGCGCTCGTTGCCGGCCTGTCGAGGCCCAGCGAAATGTTTCGCGCGTTGACGTCCCGCGTTGCGCAACATTACGTTGGGGGTCGCGGCTCGGACGAGATTCGGCCGTCCTCCTGTCCGGTGGCCATCGCCGGCGGGAGGATGAGCGCGACGCGTTCCCCGGCGGCATGCGACTACCAGAGAGGCACCTGGGCTATGACATCCGTCCTCCACGTGGCGACCACCGGTGACGACAGCGCCGACGGGTCGGCGCAGCGGCCGTTGCGGACCATCAACCGGGCCGCGGCCCTCGCCCACGCGGGCGACACCGTCGTCGTGCACGCCGGCGAGTACCGGGAATGGGTCAAGCCCCGGCGCGGCGGTCTCAGCGACACCCGGCGCATCACCTACCAGGCCGCCGACGGCGAGCACGTGGTGATCAAGGGCTCGGAACGGATCACCGGCTGGATCCGCGAGGACGGGAACGTCTGGCGCGCGGCCGTGCCGAACGCGCTGTTCGGCGACTTCAACCCGTTCGCCGAGGAGATCGCGGGGGACTGGATCGTCTACCGCGACGGCGCCGCCCACAAGCACCTCGGGGACGTCTACCTCGACGGACTGAGCTTCTACGAGGTGGACAGTCGCGACGCGGTCACCGACCCGCCGCTGCGTACCGAGGTGCGGGACGACTGGACCGCCGTCACCCTGCCGACCGCCAATCCCGCGCAAACCCAGCATGTCTGGTACGCCGAGGTCGGCGACGACGAGACCGTCATCTGGGCGAACTTCCAGGGCGCCGACCCGAACGCGTCGCTGGTCGAGATCAACGTGCGCCGGTCGGTCTTCTTCCCCGAGGAGCATCACCTCGACTGGATCACCGTGCGCGGCTTCGAGCTGTGCCACGCGGCCTGCCCGTGGACGCCGCCGACGGCCGACCAGCCGGGCCTGATCGGGCCGAACTGGGCCAAGGGCTGGATCATCGAGGACAACGACATCCACGACGCGAAATGCTCGGCGGTATCCCTCGGCAAGGAGATTTCCACAGGCCACAACTTCGCGTCCGTACGCGGTGACAAGCCCGGTTATCAGTACCAGCTGGAGTCGGTCTTCGCCGCCCGGCAGATCGGCTGGGACAAGGAGCACATCGGCTCGCACGTCGTCCGCCGCAACACGATCCACGACTGCGGGCAGAACGGCGTCGTCGGCCACCTGGGCTGCGTGTTCTCCACGATCGAGGACAACCACATCTACAACATCGCGACCAAGTACGAGTACTACGGGTACGAGATCGGCGGCATCAAGCTGCACGCGGCGATCGACGTGGTGATCCGGCACAACCACATCCACGACTGCACGCTCGGCACCTGGCTGGACTGGCAGACCCAGGGCACCCGGATCTCGCGGAACGTCTACCACGCGAACAGCCGCGACCTGTTCGTCGAGGTCTCGCACGGCCCCTACCTGGTCGACCACAACGTCCTCGGGTCCCGGGCGTCGTTCGAGTCGTTCAGCCAGGGCGGCGCGTTCGTCAACAACCTCTTCGCCGGCACGGTACGCCTCGAGGCGGTGCCGGAGCGGGCCACGCCCTACCACCGCCCGCACAGCACCCAGGTCGCCGGGTACGCGGTGATCTGGGGCGGCGACGACCGCTGGATCGGCAACATCTTCCTCGGCGGCGACGTCGCCGAGGCGTACGGAACCGGCGGCGACGGCAAGGCCACACCACACCACGGCCTCATCGGGTACGACGGATTCCCGGCCTCGTTCGAGGAGTACCTCGAGCGGATCGAGGCCAAGGGGCCGGGCGACCACCAGAAGTTCCTCGACGTCCAGCAGGCGGTCTACGCCCGCGGCAACGTCTTCGCCGCCGGCGCCCGCCCGTACGCCGGCGAGAGCGACCCGCTGGTGCTCGACGGCGGCCGCGCCGCGGTGGTGGCCGAGGACGGCGCGGTCTACCTGGAGACCAGCCTGCCGGCCGACTTCGACCGGGCCCGGCTCGGCGTCGTCAGCGGCCGCGACCTTCCCCGCGTGCGCTTCGCCGACGCCGACTTCGAGGAGCCCGACGGCACCCCGGCGGTCCTGAACGTCGACCTGACCGGCGAACTCAAGCCCGCCGGCACCGACTCCGCGGCCGGCCCGGTGGCCGCACTCACGGCGGGGGAGCACCGCACCCGCGTCTGGTGACAGGCGCCCGCGCATTAGTGTTGCCCGATGACCGCCCCGGACGGCCCGCCGGACGCGGTCGCGCTGCGCCCCGGCACGGGCGCCGGCCTGCGCCGCAAGTTCCTGGCGCTCCTCGGTTTCGCCCTGCCGGCCGCCCTGATCAGCCTGGCACCACCGCTCTGGCTGGCGGCACGCTCGCCGGGCGAGCCGCTCGCGTGGACCGTCACGATCGGCTGCGTCCTGGCGCTGGTGTCGTGGCTCTACGCCTTCGCCGCCCTGGCCCGGGCCCGGACCGCCGTGCACGGCGACGTCCTGGTCCGGCCGGTGGCACTAGCCTCGGCCTCGCTGGCCCGCACGGGCGGCCGGGCCGGCTGGCTGGGCGCTCCGCTCGTGCTAGCCGCCGGCCTGCTCCAGCACGCGCGCGGCGTAGACGACGCGCTGGCCCTAGGCATGGTCCTGGCCGCGGCCTGCCTGGTCCCCGCCGTCAGCAACGACGGCGCCCGCCGCCTGATCGTCCAGATCGGCCTGTGGCGAGCCCTTCCCAAGTATCCCGACAGCCAATAGCGAACCCTTTGCTCTGCTCACCCATACGCGCGACGTCCTTGCTCTGCTCACCCATACGCGCGACGTCCTTGCTCTGCTCACCCATACGCGCGACGTCCTTGCTCTGCTCACCCATACGCGCGGCCCCGACCCCGGCCGAGGCGCCCAGGTAAGCAGAGCGGGGCGTCTTGGTGCGCAGAGCAGCGCGTCTTGGTGCGCAGTGCGGGCGTCTTGGTGCGCAGAGCGGGGCGTCTTGGTGCGCAGAGCGGGGCGTCTTGGTGCGCAGAGCAGGGCGTCTTGGTGCGCAGAGCGGGGCGTCTTGGTGCGCAGAGCAAAGGGGGGTGTAGGGGGTTGGGTGTGGTGGGTGGGAATGATCACAGCGGGGTGGTGGGGCTTGTGGCGGTAACACTGGGGTGCGGGGNGGGCTGGGGAAACGCTCTCGGGCGGACATAGTTCGCATATGGCCGATGAGTGATCTTGTTCTATACGTTGTCATATGTGAACCCATTGATGACGGTCGTCCGTGTTCCTAGGCTGAGTCCAGCTCGGACCTAGGGGGTGACTCGCGTGCCGGCCGACGCGACCGCCCTTCGTGGCCGTGGCGCGCTCCTCGTGGCGATCGATGCCCGGCTGAGCGCGGGCGGCGGCGTGGCGCTGCACGGGCCGGCGGGGATCGGGAAGACGGCGATCCTCGATGCCGTGGCGGCCTCGGCGGCCGCGCGGGGGGAGCTGGTGCTCCGGTTGCGGCCCGTGCGGACCGAGCGTTCCCTCCCGTACGCGGGAATCGCCGACCTGGTGTCGCAGCTGCCGGAGGATGCGGGACCGGCCCTGCCACCCGCCCAGCGTGTGGCGCTCGCGGCTCTGCGGCAGGGCCTGCCGCCCCGGGGCGGGACCCCGGCGCTCGCCCGCCGCCTCGTGCTGCCGCTGCTGCTCGCCCACTGCGCCCGCCGCCGGGCCGTGCTGCTCGTGCTCGACGACGCGCAGTGGCTGGACGCCGAGTCGGCGGAGCTGATCGGGTTCGCCATGCGGCGGCGGCCGGGGCAGAAGGTGCGGGTGCTCGCCGCGCAGCGCCGCCCGGACCCGGCCGGGAAGAGGCGCGCGGCCCGGCTCTGCCCGGCTCCGGTGCTCGAGCTGGCCGTGCCGCCGCTGGACGCCGACGACCTGACCGCCCTGCTCGAGGCGCGCGGCCTGCCCTGCCGCACGGCCAGCCGGATGCACGAGGCCAGCGCCGGGAACCCGTTCCTGGCCCTGGCGCTGGGCGGCGCGGTGTCGCCCGGACCGGCCTGGCGGCCGGCGCCGATCCCGGAGGCCGTTCGCGAGCTGCTGCGGGACCGGCTGCGGGCGCTGCCGGCGGGGGTCGCCGCCACGCTTCTGGTGGCCGCGCTCGCCACCGATCCGACCGAGACCGTTCTGCTGCGGGCGGGTTGCGACGACGCCGTACGGGATCTGCGCCTGGCCGCCGCCGAGGGCGTGGTCGAGCTGGACGGGGACGCGATCCGCTTCACGCCGCCGCTGCTCGCCCAGGTGGTCGCGGAGGAGGCCAGCGCCGCCGAACGGCACGCCGTGCACGCCGCCCTCGCCGCCGGTGCGGTCGACCCGACCGAGGCGCTGCGGCACCGGGCGCTGCGCACCGGGCGGCCGGACGCCGCCGTGGCCCGGTCGCTGGCCGCCGCGGCCGACCGCCGGGCCGAGCGGGGCGCCGGGCGGGCCGCCGCCGAGCTCTACCTGCTGGCCGCCGACCGCTGTCCGCACACGCTCGCCGACCAGCGGCTCGACTGGCTCGTCGCGGCGGCCCAGGGCCTGGACGCCACCGTGGCGGCCTACTGCGACGCCCTGGTCAAGGGCGGTCCGCCGGCCCGGGCCGCTCTCACCGGCGGCGCGTCGGCGCTGGCCGGGCGGGCGGCCGAGGCCGTGATCGCCGCCGACGCGCCGGCCGCCCATCGGGTACGCGCCCGGCTCGTGCTGATCGACCTGGCCGGGCAGGGCCTGGCCGAGATGGGGGAGACGTTCGCGGCCGCGCTCGCCGAGGCCGGCGACGACCCGGCGCTGCTCGCCCCGGTGCGGCTCCGCCTGACCTGGGCCGCCTTCCTCACCGGCGACCCGGACCGCGCCGCCACCGAGGCCGGCCGCACGGTCGAGGCCGCCCGCCGGGCCGGCGACCCGACCACCGAGGCGATGGGGCTGAGCCTGATCGCCCAGGTGCAGCGGCTGCGGGGCGAGGCGCGCTGGACCGAGACCCTCGGCCAGGCGCTCGACCTGCCGGCCACGCCGGCGCCCGACTGGCTGCACTACGGCCCGCGCTACATGGCGGCCCGGTTCGCCATGGTGGACGACCGGCTCGACGAGGCCCGCGAGGAACTGCTCAAGCTGCTGGTGGTGGCCGAGCACGACCGGATCGGCGAGGCCCGGGTCGAGGTGCTGCGCAGCCTCTCCGAGGTCGCGGCGCGGGCCGGGCGCTGCCGGGAGGCCCTGACGTACGCGCACCGGGCGGTCGACGCGGCTCAGCACGCGGGGCTGAGCCCCGGCCCGACCTGGTACACGGCCGCCGTCGCCGAGCTGGCCGGCGGGAGCCTGGCCGCGGCCGCCGGATTCGCCCGTCGCGGCGTGCGTGCCTCCGAACAGGAGGGTGACAGCCTCTACCTGCGACGCAACCTGCACGCGCTGGGCCAGGCCGAGCTGCGCGCGGGGGAGACCCGGGCCGGCGTGACCGCGCTGCGCCGGCTGCGCGACCTGGAGGCCGAGTCCGGCGGCGCCGACCCGATGATCGTGCGCTGGCATGGCGATCTGGCCGGCGGGCTGGCGTCGCTGGGGGAGCACGCCGAGGCGGCGGCCACGCTCGCCGAGGCCCGGGCGGCCGCGCACCGGCTCGGCAACACCCCGGGGACGGTCGGCTACCTCGACCGGGCCACCGCCGTGGTGCTCTCGGAGAGCGGCCAGCCCGACTCGGCGGTGGTGCTGTCGGCCGCCGCCGCGCAGCACTTCGAGCAGCTGCACCAGCCGATCGAGCAGGCGCACGCGCTCCTCGTCCAGGGTGGAGCCGAGCGGCGGCGGCGCCGGTACGCGGCGGCCCGGGTGGCGATCGGCGCGGCGCTGACCATCTTCCTGGCCGCGGACGCGAAGCCGTGGGCCGAACAGACCGAGCGGGCACTGGCGCGTACGGAAGGAAACTCGGCACCCGGGGTCGTGCCGCCGCCCGACCTGGGTCTCACCTCGACGGAGCTGCGGATCGCCGGGCTGGTGCGCGACGGCGCCAGCAACCGGGAGATCGCGACCCAGCTCTACCTCAGCGTCAAGACCGTCGAGGCGACGCTGACCAGGGTGTATCGCAAGCTCGGCGTGCGCTCGCGCACCCAGCTGTCGTCGCGGCTGCAGGTGTCCGAGCTCACCTCGCCCGCCTGACCTGCCCATTGTCGACGGAGAGTGACCCCGGCTACAGGTTTCCTGTGGTCGCGATCACTGTTGTCGCGAGAGTTTTACCTGCTTGATTTGGGGATGAAGCGGCGGGCGTGGACTGTTGTATTAGATGCAGAATTACTACGATCCGTTGAGGAGACCACCGGTCATGCAGCTCTCGTCAAGGCTTCGCGACGTCCGCACGGCTCTGGCGAACCGCCGGACCATGCGCGTCGAGCACCGCCGGCTCACCGAGGAGCTGGCGTCCTTCCGCACCACCGCCGAGCGCGCGGAGCTGGACGAGCTCCTCAGCCGGCACTCGGCCGAGGAGACCGCCCAGATTCGCTCCATCCTCTACAGCCAGGACATCCAGCGGCAGCAGTCCCAGGCCCGGAAGACCGCGGGCCTCGGGGGTTACCTGGGCTGACGCTCGTCCTCGGCCTTCGAAGAACGGACCCGGACACTGCCCGCATGGGCCTTGGTGTCCGGGTCTTTCCGTACCTTGATCAGGCTCGCCACGGTGGTGACGGTCAGGACCACCACGATGACCGCCAGGGACAGGCCGGTACTGATCTCGGGCACCGCGTGGCTGATGTCCTTGTGCGCCCAGTGCAGCACCAGCTTGACGCCGATGAACGCGAGGATCACCGACAGCCCGGCCGACAGGTAGACCAGGCGGTCGAGCAGGCCCTTCACGAGGAAGAACAGCGCGCGCAGGCCGAGCAGCGCGAAGGCGTTGGCGACGAAGACGATGTACGCCTCGTCGGTCACGCCGAACACCGCGGGGATCGAGTCGAGCGCGAACAGGATGTCCGAGCTGCCGATCGCGATCAGCACCAGGAACAGCGGCGTGACCATGCGGCGGCCGTCGACCCGGACCAGCATCTTGCCGCCGACGTAGTCGTCGGTCAGGGGCAGGAAGCGGCGGCCGGCCCGGACGAACAGGTTGTCCTCGATGTCGGGGTCCTCGTCGCGGTGCCGGAACAGCTGGATCGCCGTCCAGATCAGCAACAGGCCGAACACCAGGAACATGAACGAGAACAGGCTCAGCAGCGTCGCGCCGAGCGCGATGAACACGACCCGCAGGGCCAGCGCGATGATGATGCCGAAGGTGAGCACCTCCTGCTGGTACTTCTCCGGCACCGCGAACGTGGTCATGATGATCACGAAGACGAACAGGTTGTCGACCGAGAGACTCTTCTCGACGATGTAGCCGGCGTAGTACTGGGCGCCGAAGTCCCACCCGGCGACCATGCCGAAGACAAGGCCGAAAGCGACCGCCACCGCGATGTAGAAGGCGGACCAGGCGGCCGCCTCGCGGAAACCGACGGCGTGCGGGCGCAGCACGCCCAGGGTCAGATCGAGGGCGAGCAGGGCGACGATGACCCCGATGGTCAGCGTCCAGCCGAGCGCGGTGACCTCAAGCAACAGGGAACCTCCGAGCCTTGGAAAAGCGGGGTGATTCCTTTGAATTGTCCCCGCTTACCCTGGGAACTCCCTGACAGGGGTGTCAGGCGACCTGGAGCGACCGCTTCGCGAGCCCCATCCAGAAGCCGTCGATCGGCTGCTCGGGCGCGCGCGCCGGGTCCTCCGACGCGCCCAGCGTGAGGAACATGGGCGCGAAGTGCTCGATCGTCGGGTGCGCGAACGGCATGCCCGGCGCGCGGCTGCGGAAATCGGCCAGCTCGTCGACCGCGCCCCGGGCCAGGGCCTCGGCGGCCCAGGCGTCGAACTCGCGGGACCAGCCGGGCGCGGCCGCGTCGGGCCGCCAGTCGCGCAGGAACGGCAGGCCGTGGGTGGTGAAGCCGGAGCCGACGATCAGCACCCCCTCGTCGCGCAGCGGGGCGAGCCGGCGGCCCAGCTCCAGCAGCCGGTCGGGCTCGAGGGTGGGCAGCGACATCTGCAGCACCGGGATGTCGGCGTCCGGGTACATGACGGTCAGCGGCACGTACGCACCGTGATCGAGCCCCCGGTCGGTGCGGGCGACGTGCTCGTTGTCGGGCATCAGCTTCTCGATCATGGAAGCCAGCCCGGGAGCGCCGGGAGCCGGGTACCGCACCTCGTAGTAGCGGCGCTCGAAGCCGCCGAAGTCGTACACCAGCGGGACGGTCTCCGTGGCGCCGAGCATGAGCGGCGCCGACTCCCAGTGCGCGGAGGCCATCAGGATCGCCTTGGGCCGGGGCAGGCCGGCGGCGACGTCCTTCAGCTGGGCGACCCAGCGCTCGTCGTCGACCAGCGGCGGGGCGCCGTGACTCAGGAACAGGGCGGGCATGCGGCTCACGGGATCCTCCGTTGAAGCTTCAACTATGCAGGCCCAGCGTACGCCCGTTTAGTTGCATCGTCAACTAAATAACGGCCGCCATCACTCTCGGTAAAAGTCGACCATGGTCAATACTGTCCGTTATTGGGTGATTGCGCCCTTGACAAGGCATCGGTGTCTATCTACATGATCGACACGGGTAGCCCGTCCGTGGGTTAAATTCCCTTTACATCGATCGAGCGACATTCATAAAAGTCCAGGTCAGAAGCGTTCGTAAAAATGCATTTC
Source organism: Paractinoplanes globisporus DSM 43857 (assembly GCF_000379645.1). GTDB lineage: Bacteria > Actinomycetota > Actinomycetes > Mycobacteriales > Micromonosporaceae > Actinoplanes > Actinoplanes globisporus. The sequence goes on along the minus strand of NZ_KB903295.1, from coordinate 310,931 downwards.
CGAGGAGCGCCCGACCTACCCAAACTCTCTCCCCAAAGGACATTGCGCCCGGTCCGGGGCTTTGGCATGCTACGCGATGTTGCGCAGGGGGGCGCTCACCGTAACGGGTGGCGACGACGGACGGGTGTCACGTTCGGTAGTTGCCACGGGGAAGTAGTCGCACCACACATAAGGAGGGCCCGCAGTGGCGTCGTCGCCGCAGCTCCCCCTCGCCGATGATCTGTTCTTGACCGCGCACGACACGGTCAAGGGCAAGTCGCTGCTGACGCCGGCCACTCTCGGCCTCGGGCTCGCGGCGGCGCTCATCGGCGAGCTTGTCTTCTGGAGACGGCTGGATCTCATCGACGGCAAGCTGGCTCTGATCGACGATCGCCCGACCGGCGATCCGGCCACCACTGCCGTCCTCGACCAGCTGCTCCGGGAAGGCCATCACCGGGGGGTCCGTGAGTGGATCTCCTTCCTCGCCACCGGCATCGCCACCGACCTCGTCGAGCGCCGCCTCTCCCGGGCCGGCCTGCTCGTCCGGCAGGAGAAACGCGGACTGCTCGGCACCAAGGTGTCGTTCACCCCGGCCGACTCCATGGTCGCCGGCTGGCCCGCCACCCGGATCCGGACGTTCATCGGGCGCGGCGAGCTGCTCGACGTCTCCGACCTGGTCCTCGCCGGGCTCATCCTCGCCACCGGGCTCGACCAGCACGTCTTCCTCACCCTCGACGCCCGCGGCCGCGAGCAGTTGTTCGACCAGTTCCGGCGCCGCCTCCCGGCCATGCTGCAGGATCTCGTCGCGCACGCGGAGGCCGCGGTGGGCGACGCCGTCATGGCCCGGCGCGCCTGACCCCCAACCCCCTCAACCCCTCAACCCCCTCCCGGAGACTTACGTGTCCAGCACAACAACACCACCACAGAGCCAGCTATCGAATGCGCTGGCCAAGGACCGCCTCGGCGTCGCCGCGGTGGTCTTCTTCGTGATGTCCGCCGCCGCGCCGCTGACCGTGGTCGCCGGCGTCGTTCCGACCGGCATCGCGGTCACCGGCCTCACCAGCATCTCGATCGCCTTCATCGCGGTGGCCATCGTCCTGGCGATCTTCGCGGTCGGCTACGTCGCGATGTCCCGGCACATCGCCAACGCGGGCGCGTTCTACGCCTACATCTCGCAGGGCATCGGCCGGCCGTTCGGCGTCGGCGGCGCCTGGCTGGCGCTGCTCGCGTACAACTGCTTCCAGTGCGCCTCGTACGGCGGTCTCGGTGCCATCGGCTCGCTGTACTTCAAGGACTGGTTCGACCTCGACATCAAGTGGTGGGTGCTGGCGCTGATCTGCTGGGCGCTGACCGCGATCCTGGGCGTCCGCGACGTCGCCGTGAACGGCCGGGTGCTGGCCACCCTGCTGGTCGCCGAGATCCTGCTGGTCCTGGTGTTCAGCTTCGCCAACGTGTTCTCGCCGAACTTCCACGCCTCGTCGGCCCCGATCGACGCGGGCAGCCTGGTCGGCGCCGGCGCGGGTGCGCTGCTCGCCATGGCGATCACCGGCTTCGTCGGCTTCGAGCAGTCCGTGGTGTTCGCCGAGGAGTCCCGTGACCCGCGGCGCACCGTCTCCCGGGCCACCTACATCGCGATCGCGCTGATCGCGGTGCTGTACGGCTTCGCCTCCTGGTCGATGATCTCGGCGGCCGGCGGCAACGTGGTCGAGCGGGCCGGCACCGAGGGCCCGGACCTGTTCTTCAACGTGGCCTCCGACCAGCTCGGCTCGGCCGCCGTGCACCTCGGCCACGCGCTGTTCCTGACCTCGCTGATCGCCGCGATGATCTCGTTCCACAACATCATCTCGCGGTACACGTTCTCGCTGGGCCGCGAGGGCGTGCTCCCGCGCATGTTCGGCCGCACGGTGCCCGGCACCGGCGCGCCCAAGAACGGCTCGCTCGCCCAGTCGGTGCTCGGCCTGATCGTCATCGTGATCTACGCGGTGGCCGGCTGGGACCCGCTGGTCCAGCTCTTCTTCTGGGGCGGCACCGCGGGCGGCATCGGCGTGCTCCTGCTGATCACGGTCAGCTCGATCGCGGTCATCGGCTACTTCGCCCGCCACCCCGAGGGCGAGGACTTCTGGCACCGGATCGGCGCCCCGGTCCTCGGCACCATCCTGCTGCTGGTGATGAGCTACCTGACGCTGACCAACATCGCCACGCTCTTCGGCGTCGAATCGGGCAGCGGCCCGACCTGGGTCGTGCCGCTCGCGTTCGGCATCGTCACGCTCGGCGGCATCCTGTGGGCGCTGGTACTGCGCAGCAGCCGGCCCGACGTGTACGCGGGCATCGGCCTCGGCGCCCGCAGCTCGACCGCCGGCTCCGGCGGCGGCGGGTTCGCGGCGGCGCTCGCCGGTGACCGGGAGGCCAAGTGACGTTCCCCGAGATCCGGCCCGCCCGCGAGGAGGAGATCCCCGCGGTCGGGCACCTGATCAGCCTGTCCTTCTTCGACCTGGCGGCCGACGCCTACCTGGTGCCGCCGCTGGACGACCGGCTCCCGGTGCTGGCCGACTGGTTCGCCGTGCTCTCCGAGCACGCGCTCAAGTACGGCCGGGTCGACGTGATCGACAACCCGGAGGGTGACGGCCTCGCCGCCACCGCCGTGTGGTTCGACTACACGACCGAGGCGCCCGCGCCGGAGAACTACGACGAGCGCCTGCGGTCGCTGGCCGGGGAGTACCTCGACCGGTTCCAGGCGCTGGACGAGATCTTCGAGAAGCACCACCCGCACGACACCCACTGGCACCTCGCGTTCCTGGCGGTCCACCCCGACCACCAGGCGCACGGCCTGGGCAGCATGCTGATGAAGCGCACGCACGACGAGCTCGACGCGGCCGGTGTTCCGGCGTACCTCGAGGCCACGAACGAGAACAACGTGCGCCTCTACCGCCGGACCGGTTACGCCGACATGGATCCCTTCGAGATGCTGCTGCCCGACGGCACGCCCTTCTTCCGGATGTGGCGCGCGGTCTGAGGCTCGCAAGCAAGGGAGGCGTGACCACCGTCCGGTCACGCCTCCCTTGCTTCACCAGTCGAACTCGGGTCCCTGCGCGCTGCCGGAGGGAAGCAGCGGGCGCTCGGTGTACTGCCAGGTCTCGACCACGACGTACTTGTGCCCGTGCGGGGCGTTCAGGTCGACCGGGCCGCAGTTCTGTTTGTAGGCGAAATCCGTGAACATCAAACCCTTGCAGGTGTACGGCCCGGCCGCGACCTCGCCGGATTTCGCGTCCCGGACCGTCAGCGCGATGTCGAGCTGGATCCCGGGCGGCGCCTCCATCTGACCCAGCACGCGGATCGACGGGCCGAGCGCGTGACAGGGCCGGGCCAGAACCGGATGACCGAGATCCACGCTGTATGCGTCGCCGCAGCGCCACGGCCCGAACTTGGCGCTCGCACCCGCCTGCACCGGCCCCGCCTTGCCGCCGGCCTCCGCCGCCACACCGCCGATCGTTCTCGCGCCCGAGCCCGCGCTCGCGCCCGTGCCCGTGCCCGCCGCCGTGCCGCCGGGGATGGCCGCGGGCTGCTCCTCCGACACGCGGGACGGGATCTGCCGGGCCGCTGCCGACGGGCTCGCGCCGGCGCCCGGGCCCCCGCTCGGCCCGCCGCCGATCACCGGGACGCTCGGCTGGAAGCGCTCGGTGGTCGTCGAGGGCGGATGCCCGGCGCCGATCAGCCGCCAGACGTTGAAGCCGCCCAGCCCGGAGACCGCGGCCGCGGCGGCGACCATGGCCACCATCATCCCGGGACGCCGCCACATCCAGGACCGGGGGCCGTTGCGCGGCCGCTTGCGCGCCGGCGACCGGCGGACCGAGGGGTGCGGGTGGCCGAGTTGCGCGGTCATCCCGTACGGCAGATCGGGGTTGATGGTGGTGGAAGTGAGCGCCGGGACGCCGGTCACCTGGCGGGCGAGATCGCGCAGGGCGGCGCCGAGCTCACCGGCGCTGGGCCGGCGGGCCGGGTCCTTGTCGAGACACCACTCGATCAGCTGCCAGACCGGGGGCGGCATGCCCGGCGGCCGCTCGACGAACTCCTCGACGTGCTGCCGCAGGACCGCGAGGGGCTCGCCACCGAACGGCGGGCTGCCGGTGACCAGCTCGTAGAGCACGATCCCCACCGCGTACACGTCGGAGGCCGGCTCCGCCTCGCCGTGGATCGCCTCGGGCGCCATGTAGTGCGGCGTGCCCACGATCGCCTGCGGGGTGGTCAGCCCGGCCGCGTCCAGCACCCGCGCGATCCCGAAATCGGTCAGGCGCACCTCGTGCCGGCCGTCGGTCTCCTGCAGCAGGATGTTGTCGGGCTTGACGTCGCGGTGCACGACGCCCAGCTCGTGCGCCTGGGTCAGGGCCGCGGCCACCTGCGCGAGCAGCTCGGCGGCCTCGGCGGGCGGCAGGGTGCCCGCCGAGACCAGCCGGTTGCGCAGCGAGCCGCCGCTCACGTAGTCCATCACCAGCGCGAGCGACCCGCCGACGCTGAACAGATCGTGCACGCCGACGATGTTCTCGTGCCGCATCATCATGAGGATCGTGCGCTCCTGCACGAACCGGATGACCAGCTTCGGTTGCCGCAGCAGGCCCTCGTGCAGCAGCTTGATGGCCACGTACCCGCCGGTGGCGCGGTCGATCCCGCGCCACACGGTCCCGGTGGCGCCGTGCCCGACCGGGCAGACGAGCACGTAGGAGTTGCCCACGCAGCGACCGCTGAGATCGGCGGTGGCGGCCTCGCCCGCGCCCACGCCGCTCATGGAGAGGGATGACTGCACGCGACCGTCCTTTCCGGCTCGCCCGTGTCGGCGACGACGATCGTCCGCATCGATCCCGTTTCGGGCAACTTGCAGCGCCCGATCTCTCATGTACGGTGAGTCACGAAATCCGTGCGTCACCGTGGCCCGGGGTGAGTCGTTCCCCGGCCGGCGGCTCACTTACGCGAGGTGCATACTGCATCGCCCGCGATTCGGCCGGGCCGGGTGGCCACGGCGATATAGTCCAAACAATGGACCGTCTGATGATGAGGCCGCACCATGAGGCGCAGCACCCGCCAGGAGCGTGATCCCGATCTGGGCATCCTGGCGGTCCGGCTGGCGACGAGGGTTCAGCGCGAGCTCTACGCCCGCGCGTCCGAGCACGGCTTCACCGACGCCCGGCCCCGGCACGGCGCGGTGCTCGCGTTCCTCGACGCCGAGGGCACCCGGCAGGGCGAACTGGGCCGCCTGGCCGGGCGCAACAAGCAGACGATGGGCGCGATCGTCGACGAGCTGGAGCGGCTCGGGTACGTCCGCCGCGAGACCGACCCGGCCGACCGGCGTGCCAAGCTGATCGTGCCGACCGAGCGGGGCCGGAGCTTCATGGCGCTCGCCGACGGCCTCATCGCCCAGATCGAGCGGAACCTCGCCGACGCGCTGGGCCCGGAGGCCTACCGCGACTTCCGGGCCGCCCTGCGGCGGGGCGTCGCGAGCCTGCCGGCCGCCGCCGAGGCGGAGGCCTACCCGGCCGAGAGGTTCAGCTCGAAGCTGTAGCGGCTCGCCCGGTAGAGGTGGCTGCCGTACTCGAGGGCGCGGCCCGTGGTGTCCCAGGCCGTGCGGGTCATCGTGAGCAGCGAGGCGCCGCGCTTCTCCTCCAGGATGCGGGCCTCGGCGGCCGTCGCCGAGCGGGCGCCGATCACCTGGGTGGCTATCCGGGGGACGTGGCCGGCCCGGCGCAGCAGCTCGTAGAGGCCGTGCGCGGCCAGGTCGGCCGCGGTCACCTCCAGGACGTCGAGCGGGATCGCGTTGTGCATGAGGGCCAGGGGCTCCCCGCCGGCGAAGCGGAGCCGCTCGATCCAGGTGACCGAGGAGCCGGCCTCCAGCGACAGGGAGGCGGCGATCGAGTCGGAGGCGGGGATCACGCGGAGATCCAGGACTTCCGTACGCGGGGCGCGGTCGCCGGCGACCAGGTCGTCGTAGAGGCTGGACAGCTCGACCGGGCGGCGGACCTTGGGGTGCACGACCTGGGTGCCGACGCCGCGCTTGCGGACCAGCATGCCGCGCTCGACCAGATACTGGATCGCGCGGCGCGTGGTGGGGCGGGACACGCCGAGGCGCTCGGCGAGATCCACTTCGTTCTCGATGCGAGCGCCGACCCCGATCTCGCCCTTCTCGATCAGCTCCTGCAAACGGGTCGCGACCTGGTAATACAGCGGCACCGGGCTCGACCGGTCCAGGTGGACCGGGCGCACCGGGGTCAGGTCGGATGTCACGGCGTCCCCCTGTGAGTCTCAGATGGTGCAAGTCAGTTTGTCATGACAAAGTATTGACGTAAGAGCCCTCACGTTATTACATCGAGGGCAGCAAACATAGCGTCGCCGCCAACTAACCGAGCGCGACATCATTTGTTCCTCGCGCCGTAACGAGCGCCGCAACGAGCAAGGCATCCAGGCACATCAACGAGTCGGGGAGCAGGAGACACGCATGCCCGCAGACGATGTCTTGACGATGGGACGCATCGGCGTCGACCTGTATCCACAGCAGATCGGGGTCTCGCTGCGTGAGGTGCGCACCTTCGCCAAGTTCCTCGGCGGCAGCGCCTCCAATGTGGCCGTCGCCGCCGCGCGCTACGGGCGCCGGTCGGCGGTGATCACGCGTACCGGCGCCGACCCGTTCGGCGAGTTCCTGCACGACGCGCTGCGCGACTTCGGGGTGGACGACCGCTTCGTGACGCCGGTCGCCGGCCTGCCGACGCCGATCACGTTCTGCGAGATCTTCCCGCCGGACGACTTCCCGCTCTACTTCTACCGCTTCCCGAAGGCCCCCGACCTGGAGATCTACGAGTCCGAGCTGGACCTGTCCGCGATCCGGGCGGCCCGCATCTTCTGGGTCACCGGCACCGGCCTCTCCCAGGAGCCGTCGCGCACGGCGACGCTGGCCGCCCTGGCCGTACGGGAGAAGGGCGCGACCACGGTCTTCGACCTCGACTACCGCCCGATGTTCTGGGAGTCGCGCGAGGAGGCCCGCCGCTGGTACGCCCGGGCTCTCCCGTACGCGTCCGTCGCCGTCGGCAATCTGGACGAGGTGGACACCGCGGTCGGCGTGCGCACCCCGCACGAGGCCGCCGACGCCCTGCACGCGGCCGGCGTGGAGCTGGCCGTCATCAAGCAGGGCCCGAAGGGGGTGCTCGCCTCCCGCCGCGACGGCGAGCGCGTCGAGGTTCCGCCGGTGCCGGTCGAGGTGGTGAACGGCCTCGGCGCCGGCGACGCGTTCGGCGGCGCGCTCTGCCACGGTCTTCTCTCCGGGTGGGGTCTCGAGGCGACGATGCGCTTCGCCAACGGCGCCGGAGCCATCGTCGCCTCGCGACTGGCCTGCTCGGACGCCATGCCGACCGAGGCCGAGGTGCTCGACCTGATCGCCGTGCCGGGACGGGAGGCCTCCCATGCCTGACCTGGGCGATCTGCTGGAGACGCGAACCCGGCGCCCGGATGCCATCGCCGCGGCGGCGGCGGCCCGCCGGCGGCCGTCGAGCCTGTTCGGCACCCACGGCAAGCTGATGATCATCGCGGCCGACCACCCGGCGCGAGGCGCGCTGCGGGCCGGCGCCGACCCGCTCGCCATGGCCAACCGGGTCGAGCTGCTCGACCGCATCCGCACCGCGCTCGACCGCCCCGGCGTCAACGGCGTGCTCGGCACCCCCGACATCCTGGAGGACCTGCTGCTGCTGGGCGGGCTCGACGACAAGGTCGTGATCGGCTCGATGAACCGGGGCGGGCTGGCCGGCACGACCTTCGAGATCGACGACCGGTTCACCGCGTACGACGCCGGCAGCATCGCGGCCGCCGGGTACGAGGGCGGCAAGATGCTGCTGCGCATCGACCCGGCCGACCCGGGCACGGTGGCGACGCTGGAGTCCTGCGGCAACGCGGTCGCCCAGCTCGCGGCCCGGCGGCGGATGGCCATGGTCGAGCCGTTCATCTCGCACCGCGTCGACGGCCGGGTGCGCAACGACCTCACCGCCGAGGCCATGATCCGTGCGATGACCGTGGCCGCCGGCCTCGGCACGACCTCGGCGTACACGTGGCTGAAGGTGCCGATCGTCCCCGACATGGAACGGGTCATGGCCGCGACCACGCTGCCCGCCCTGATCCTCGGCGGCGAGGTCACCGACGACGCCGAGGGGGCGTACTCGAGCTGGGCCAAGGCGCTGCGGCTGCCGACCGTGCAGGGGCTGGTGATCGGGCGCTCGCTGCTCTACCCCGCGAGCGGCAGCGTCGCCGACGCCGTGGACCGGGCGGTGAGCCTGCTGTGATGGCCCGGGTGAACCCGCTGATGCGGCGCGGCAGCACGGCCGACCGGCCGTTCGACCTGGTGGTCTCGCCGGAGAACGCGGGCTGGCGGTTCAGCGGCCTGCGCGTGCTCGAGCTGCCGATCGGGGCGCGGGCCCGGTTCTTCACCGGCGACGACGAGATGCTCGTGCTGCCGCTGTCCGGCGGCTGCGATGTGACCTGCGACGACGAGCGGGTCACGCTGACCGGGCGGCGCTCGGTGTTCTCCCGGGTCACGGACTTCGCGTACGTGCCGCGGGAGGCTTCCGTCACCGTCCGGGCGCCCAACGGCGGGCGGTTCGCCCTGCCCGCGGCCCGCGCCGGCCGCCGCCTGCCGTTCCGTTACGGGCCGGCCGACGAGGTGCCGGTCGAGTTGCGCGGCGCCGGGCAGGCCAGCCGGCAGGTCAACAACTTCTGCACGCCGGAGAGCTTCGAGGCCGACCGGCTCATCGCCTGCGAGGTGCTCACCCCGGGCGGCAACTGGTCGTCGTACCCGCCGCACAAGCACGACGAGCAGGCCGACGGCGAGTCCAGCCTCGAGGAGATCTACTACTTCGAGGTGGCGCCCTCGCCGGCCGGCGGCGCCGGCAGCGGCTACCAGCGCGTGTACGGGCATCCCGACCGCCCGATCGACGTCTGCGCCGAGGTGCGCACCGGGGACGTCGTGCTGATCCCGTACGGCTGGCACGGCCCGTCGATGGCCGCCCCCGGCTACGACCTCTACTACCTCAACGTGATGGCCGGGCCGGGCGCCCGCGAGTGGCTGGTGCGGGACGACCCCGCGCACGGCTGGGTGCGCGCGTCGTGGACGGCGATGGAGGTCGACCCCCGCCTCCCTCTCTCCACCTGCAAGGAAAGGACACGCTCGTGAGACTCACCGTCGGCCAGGCCGTGGTGCGGTTCCTGGCCAGCCAGTGGACCGAGCGCGACGGCGTCGAACGGCGCACGATCGCCGGCTGCTTCGGCATCTTCGGGCACGGCAACGTGGCTGGGATGGGCCAGGCTCTGCTGCAGGCGCAGCGGACCGGTGAGGCGGACCTGCCGTACCACCTGGCCCGCAACGAGCAGGCCATGGTGCACGCGGCGGCCGGCTACGCCCGGATGAGCAACCGGCTGTCCACCATGGCCTGTACCGCCTCGATCGGCCCCGGCTCGACGAACATGCTGACCGGCGCGGCCCTGGCCACGGTCAACCGGCTGCCGGTGCTGCTGTTCCCCTCGGACATCTTCGCCACCCGCGTCGCCGCGCCCGTCCTGCAAGAACTTGAAGACCCGCGGTCGTACGACGTGAGCGTCAACGACGCGTTCCGGCCGCTGTCGCGCTTCTTCGACCGGGTGTGGCGGCCCGAGCAGCTGCCGGCCGCCCTGCTCGGCGCGATGCGAGTGCTGACCGACCCGGCCGAGACCGGCGCGGTCACCGTCTGCCTGCCGCAGGACGTGCAGGCCGAGGCGTACGACTTCCCGGACGAGCTGTTCGCGAGGCGGGTGTGGCACGTGGCGCGCCCGCTGCCCGAGCCGTCGTTCGTGGAGCGGGCGGCCGAGGTGGTGCGCAACGCCTCGCAGCCGCTGCTGATCGCGGGCGGGGGCGCCATTTACGGCGAGGCGTCGGAGGAGCTCGACCGGTTCGCCCGGCAGACCGGGATCCCGGTCGCCGACACCCAGGCCGGCAAGGGCGCCCTCTCCTGGGACCACCCGAACTCGGTCGGGGGAGTGGGCTCGACCGGCACCCCGGTCGCCAACCGGCTGGCCCGCGACGCCGACGTGGTGATCGGCGTCGGCACCCGGTACAGCGACTTCACCACCGCCTCGCGCACCGCGTTCCGCAACCCGGACGTGAAGTTCGTGAACATCAACGTCGCCGGGTTCGACGCGGCCAAGGAGGCGGCGTTCCCGATCGTGGCCGACGCTCGAGCTGGACTGTCGGCGCTGCTCACCGCCCTCGAGGGCAAGACCTTCCCGACCGACTACCGCGCCGACGTCACGCGATGGCAGGCGACCGTCGATGAGGCGTACGGGATGGGTCACAGCCCGCTGCCCGCCCAGAGTGAGGTCATCGGGGTGGTGAACGAAGCGTGCGGAGCGCGCGACGTAGTGGTGCAGGCGGCCGGCAGCATGCCGGGCGACCTGCAGCTGTTGTGGCGGGCCCGGGACCCGAAGCAGTACCACGTCGAGTACGGCTACTCCTGCATGGGCTTCGAGATCGCCGGCGCGCTCGGCATCAAGATGGCGGATCCGAGCCGCGAGGTGTACGCGCTGGTCGGCGACGGGTCCTACCTGATGATGGCCCAGGAGATCGTCACGGCGGTGTCCGAGGGCATCAAGCTGATCGTGGTGCTCGTGCAGAACCACGGGTTCGCCTCGATCGGGGCGCTGTCGGAGTCGCTCGGCTCGCAGCGCTTCGGCACGAGCTACCGGTTCCGTGGCGCGGACAACGACTACGACGGCGCGTACCTGCCGGTCGACCTCGCGGCGAACGCGGAGAGCCTCGGCGCGAGCGTGATCCGCTGCCGCACGATCGCCGACCTGCGCGACGGGCTGAAACGCGCGCGGGAGGCCGACCGGCTGACCGTCGTGCACATCGAGACCGACCCGCTCTCGCCGGTGCCTTCCTCCGAGTCCTGGTGGGACGTGCCCGTACCCGAGATTTCCGAACTGTCCTCCACGCGCGCGGCCCGCGAGACCTACGACGCGGCCAAGCGCGACCAGCGGCTCTACCTCTAAGGATCTTCGAAAATGTCAACCATCGAGCACTGGATCGGCGGAGAGTTCACCGCCGGCCGATCCACCAGGAAAGGCCCGGTCTTCAACCCCGCCACCGGCGAGCAGCAGCACGAGGTCGTGCTCGCGGCGCCCGCCGACGTCGACGCGGCGGTGGCCGTGGCCAGGGCGGCGTTCGAGGAGTGGAGCCAGGCCTCGCTCAGCCGGCGCGCGAAGGTCCTGTTCGGCTTCCGCGAGCTGGTCAACGCCCGGGTCAAGGACCTCGCCGAGATCATCTCGGACGAGCACGGCAAGGTGCTCTCGGACGCGGCCGGCGAGGTGCAGCGCGGCCTCGAGGTGATCGAGTTCGCCTGCGGCATCCCGTCGCTGCTCAAGGGCTCGTACAGCGACCAGGCGTCCACGGGCGTCGACGTGTTCAGCTTCCGCGAGCCGCTCGGCGTCTGCGCGGGGATCACGCCGTTCAACTTCCCGGCCATGGTGCCGATGTGGATGCACCCGGTCGCGATCGCCTGCGGGAACACGTTCGTGCTCAAGCCCAGCGAGCGCGACCCGTCCGCCTCCAACTACGTGGCCCGGCTCTGGCAGGAGGCCGGGCTCCCCGACGGCGTCTTCAACGTGGTGCACGGCGACAAGGAGGCCGTCGACGCGATCCTGCGGCACCCGGACATCGCGGCCGTCTCGTTCGTCGGGTCCACGCCGATCGCCCGGTACATCCACGAGCAGGCGAGCGCGACCGGCAAACGGGTGCAGGCGCTCGGCGGGGCGAAGAACCACGCGATCGTGCTGCCCGACGCCGACCTCGACTTCGCGGCCCAGCACCTGACCGCGGCCGCGTTCGGGTCGGCGGGGGAGCGGTGCATGGCGATCTCGGCCGCCGTCGCGGTCGGCGCGGCCGGGGACGCGCTGATGGACCTGGTGTCCCGCAAGGCCGCCGAGGTGGTGGTCGGGCCGGGCCGCGACCCACGGTCGGAGATGGGCCCGGTCGTCACCGCTGCCGCGCGCGACCGCATCGAGTCGCTGATCGGCAGCGGCGAGCAGCAGGGCGCCAAGCTGCTGGTCGACGGCCGCGGGCTGCGGGTGCCGGGGCACGAGAACGGGTTCTTCGTCGGGCCGACCGTCATCGACCAGGTCCAGCCCACGATGGACGTCTACACCGAGGAGATCTTCGGGCCGGTGCTGTCGGTGGTACGCGCCGACGACGTCGACGCCGCGATCGACCTGATCAACAGCAATCCGTACGGGAACGGCACCGCGATCTTCACGTCCAGCGGCGAGGCGGCGCGGCGGTTCCAGCGCGGGGTGCACGTCGGGATGATCGGCATCAACGTGCCGATCCCGGTGCCGATGGCCTACTACTCCTTCGGCGGCTGGAAGGACTCCCTGTTCGGGGACAAGCACATCCACGGCCCGGAAGGGGTCTCGTTCTACACCCGCGGCAAGGTCGTGACCTCGCGGTGGCCGCACGTCTCGCACGCGTCCGGCGCATCTCTGCACTTCCCGACGGCGAGCTAAAGGATCTCCCATGGAAATTCGTCACCTTCAACTCGGCAGCTGCCCGGACTCGTGGGGGGTGTGGTACGCCGACGACCCGCGGCAGACGCCGTGGAACCGGTTCCTCGACGAGCTGGCCGCCTCCGGCTACAAGTGGCTCGAGCTCGGGCCGTACGGATATCTGCCGACCGACCCTTCGCGGCTGCGCGACGAGGTCGCCGCGCGGGGTCTCTCGGTTGCCGGAGGCACCGTGGCCGGCGTGGGCGGCCCGCACAAGGACTTCGACACCGTGCTCGCGGAGAGCAGGAAGGTGGCCGCGCTGTCCGCGGCGCTCGGCGCGTCCAACGTGGTCTTCGTGCCGGTGCCGGGTTACCGCGACGACGCGACCGGCGCCTACTACGAGGCGGCCCAGCTCGACGATGACGCCTGGCGTGCGCTGACCCGCAACACCAACACCCTCGGAAAGGCCCTCTTCGAGGAGTACGGGGTGCACCTGCGGTTCCACCCGCACGCGGACTACCAGGTGGAGACGCAGGAGCAGGTCGAGCGCTTCCTGGCGGACACCGATCCCGCCTTCGTCTCCCTCTGCCTCGACACCGGTCACCTCGCCTATCGCCGGGCCGACGTGCCGGGACTGATCCGGAAGTTTCCCGAGCGAGTCGGATACGTCCACATCAAGCAGATGGATCCGGTCATCGCCCAGCGCGCCGTCGACGAGGACCTCGCCTTCGGGCAGGCCGTGGCGATGGGCGCGAGCGTCGAGCCCCCCGCCGGCGAACCCAAGATCCCGTCGGTCATGGAGGCGCTGGCCGAGCTGGACGCCGAGATCTTCGTCGTGGTCGAGCAGGACATGTACCCGGTCGACTTCGACCGGCCGCTGCCGATCGCGACCCGCACCCGTACCTACCTCAACTCGGTCGGCCTTCACTCCCGGCCTGCCGCCGTCCTACCCCAGGAGATACCCGATGATCGTTCGTAGTCGTACCTTCCGCGTCGCCGCCGCCCTCACGGCCGTCGCCCTAGCCTCCGCCGCCTGTTCCGGAGGCGGGCGCGAGAAGACCGACGAGAGCACCACCGGCGGAGGTGGCAACGCCGCCGGCAGCTCCGGATACACGATCGCCTTCATCACCCACGAGACGCCCGGCGACACGTTCTGGGACAAGGTCAAGAACGGCGCCCAGCAGGCCGCCAAGGACACCGGCGTCACCCTGAAGTACTCCAACGACCCCGAGGCGCCCAAGCAGGCGGTGCTGATCCAGAACGCGGTCGACTCCAAGGTCAACGGCATCGCCACCACCCTGGTCACGCCGGACGCCCTCGCCGGGGCGGTCAAGTCGGCGATCGACGCCGGGATCCCGGTGGTCGGCTTCAACTCCGGCATCGACCAGTACAAGAAGCTCGGCGCGCTGATGTACTTCGGCTCCGACGAGACCCTGGCCGGCACCACGGCTGGCAAGCGCCTGGCCGAGCAGGGCGCCAAGCACCCGCTCTGCGTCATCCAGCAGACCGGCTCGGTCGCCCTCGAGGCCCGCTGCGCCGGCGTGAAGAGCTCCGTGCCCGGCACCGAGAACATCCAGGTCAACGGCGCCGACGACGCCGCGGTCACGACGACGCTGCAGGCCAAGCTCGCGCAGGACAAGTCGATCGACGCGATCGTCACGCTCGGCGCGCCGCAGGCCATCGACGCGATCAAGGCCAAGGACCAGTCCGGCAGCCAGGCCAAGCTGGTGACCTTCGACCTCAACCAGGAGGCCGCCCAGGACATCAAGGACGGCAAGATCCTCTTCTCGATCGACCAGCAGCCGTACGTCCAGGGCTACATGGCCGTCACGTCCCTCTACCTGAACCTCAAGAACGGCAACGACATCGGCGGCGGCAACGCCGTGCTGACCGGCCCGTCCTTCGTGGACAGCTCGAACATCGACAAGATCCTGCCGTTCACCAAGAACAACACCCGGTAGCCGGGAGTGACGTCATGACACAGACAACTGTGGAAGCGCCGGCCCCGCCGGCCGGCCGGGTGCGCCTCGGCCTCTCCAACCGGCTGCTGGCCCGTCCCGAGATCGGCGCCCTCGTGGCCGCCATCATCATCTTCATCTTCTTCCTGATCCTCGCGCCGTCGTTCCGCTCGGCCGAGTCGTTCTTCACCGTGCTCTACCAGTCGTCGGTGATCGGCATCGTCGCGGTCGGTGTCGGCCTGCTGATGATCGGCGGCGAGTTCGACCTGTCGGCCGGCGTCATCGTCTACACCGCGGGCCTGGCCAACTCCATGTTCTGCTGGTACTTCGGCGTCAACCTGTGGGTCGGCGCGTTCATCTCGCTCGCGCTCTGCCTGCTGATCGGGTTCCTCAACGGGTACCTCGTGATGCGGACCGGGATCCCCAGCTTCCTCATCACGCTGGGCACGTTCTTCGTGCTCCAGGGGGCCAACCTCGGCGTCACCAAGCTGGTCACCGGCACGGTCTCCAGCACGGACGTCAGCCAGATCGCCGGCTACGACTCGCTCGGCAAGGTCTTCTCGTCGAGCTTCAAGGTCGGGTCGGTGACGATCTGGACCTCGGTCATCTGGTGGTTCCTCTTCGTTGCCCTGGCGACCTGGGCCCTGCAGCGCACCCGGGTCGGCAACTGGATCTTCGCGGTCGGTGGCAACGCCGACAGCGCCCGTGCCGTCGGCGTGCCCGTCATGCGTACGAAGATCGGGCTGTTCATGACGGTCTCGTTCCTCGGCTGGTTCGTCGGCATGCACCAGCTCTACCGGTTCAACACGCTGCAGGCCGGCGGCGGCGTCGGGAACGAGTTCATCTACATCATCGCCGCGGTGGTGGGCGGCACGCTGCTCACCGGCGGCTACGGCAACGCGATCGGCGTCGCCATCGGCGCGTTCATCTTCGGCATGACCAGCCTCGGCATCATCTACGCGGGCTGGGATCCCAACTGGTTCAAGGCCTTCCTCGGCGTCATGCTGCTGCTCGCCGTGCTGGTGAACCTCTACGTCAAACGGATGTCCACCATGCGGAGGGCCGGCTCATGACCGACACCCTGGCCGAACACGCCGACAGTCACCTGCACAAGGGCGAGCCGCTCATCGAGATGGACGGCGTCGGCAAGTCGTACGGCGCCATCCGCGCGCTGCGCGGCATCAACCTGCGGGTCAACGCCGGCGAGGTCACCTGCGTGCTGGGCGACAACGGCGCCGGAAAGTCCACCCTCATCAAGATCATGTCGGGGCTGCACCCGCACAACGAGGGCAGCCTCCGGGTGGACGGCGCCGAGGTCAGCTTCTCGTCGCCGCGCGAGGCCCTCGGGCATGGCATCGCGACCGTCTACCAGGACCTCGCCGTCGTCTCGCTGATGGAGGTCTGGCGCAACTTCTTCCTCGGCTCCGAGCTCACCGCCGGCAGTTACCCGCTCGCCGGGCTCAAGGTGAAGCAGATGAGGGAGATCGCCGACACCGAGCTGCGCAAGATGGGCATCGTCGTCAAGGACATCAACCAGCCCATCGGTACGCTCTCCGGCGGTCAGCGGCAGTGTGTGGCGATCGCCCGGGCCGTCTACTTCGGCGCGCGCGTGCTGATCCTCGACGAGCCGACCGCCGCGCTCGGCGTCAAGCAGTCCGGCGTCGTGCTCAAGTACGTGGCCGCGGCCCGGGACGCCGGCCTGGGCGTCGTGTTCATCACGCACAACCCGCACCACGCGTACATGGTCGGCGACCACTTCGTGATCCTGAAACTCGGCGAGACCGCGCTCGACAAGAACCGCCAGCAGGTCAGTCTCGACGAGCTGACCACGCAGATGGCCGGCGGCGACGAGCTGGCCGAGCTCTCGCACGAGTTGGGACGACAGTAATGCTGAAGGTCGGGGTCATCGGAACGGGGATGATCGGCCAGGACCACATCCGGCGGCTGACAACGGTGCTCAACGGGGTGGCGGTCACGGCCGTCACCGACGTCGACACCGCGGTCGCCGCCGATGTGGGCGGCCGGATCGGCGCCACCGTGCACGCCACCGGCGAGGAGCTGGTCGGCGACCCGGCCGTGGACGCCGTGCTGGTCTGCTCGTGGGGGCCCACCCACGAGCAGTACGTGCTGGCCGCGATCGCGGCCGGCAAGCCGGTCTTCTGCGAGAAGCCGCTGGCCACCACCCAGGAGGCCTGCCTGCGCATCCTCGACGCCGAGGCCGCGCACGGCAGCCGGCTGGTGCAGGTCGGCTACATGCGACGGTTCGACTTCGCCTACCGCGCGCTCAAGATGGCGGTCGACTCCGGCGAGATCGGCCTGCCCCTGATGATGCACTGCGCCCATCGCAACGCGAGCGTGCCGCCGTTCTACCGCGGCGACATGGCGATCACCGACACCGCGGTGCACGAGATCGACATGGTCCGGTGGATGTTCGGCGCCGAGGTCTCGGCCGTCCGCGTGCTCGTGCCCCGGCACAACCGCAACGGCGGCGAGCTCGAGGACCCGCTACTGCTGATCATGGAGATGGCCGACGGCGTGATCGTCGACGTCGAGGTCTCGGTGAACATCCGCTACGGCTACGACATCCGCGGCGAGATCGTGGGGGAGAACGGCACGGCGTCGCTCGGCGGGCCGGCGCCCGTCGCGGTGCGCCGGGACGGCCGGGTGGGCGTACCGGTTCCGGCCGATTGGCGGGAGCGCTTCCTTCAGGCGTACGACGTGGAACTGCAGGAGTGGGTGCACGCCATCTCGCTCGGCGGGCAGCCACTGGGCCCGAGCGCGTGGGACGGTTATGCGGCGGCGGCTGTTTCGGACGCGGGTGTGGAGGCTCTCCGTACGGGAAACCGGGTTTTGATCTCTCTGGTCGACCAGCCGAAGCTCTACGCGGAGGCGGCGGGGTGAAGATCGCTCTTGATCCCTACATGCTGCGCGACGTGCCGCTGCTCGAGCTGCCGCGGCTGGTGGCCGACCTCGGCTACCAGTACATCGAGATGTCGCCGCGCGACGACTTCCTGCCGTTCTTCCTGCACCCGCGGATCGACGACGACGGTGTGGACGCCTTCAAGCGCGAGCTCGCCGCGGCCCAGGTCCAGATCTCCTCGGTCCTGCCGCTCTATCGCTGGTCGGGGCCGGACGAGGACGCGCGGCAGGCGGCCGTCCGCTACTGGAAGCGGGCCATCGAGATCACCGTCGATCTCGGCGTGGACGTGATGAACTCCGAGTTCAACGGCCGGCCCTCGCATCCGGGCGAGAGCGAGGCGCAGTTCTGGCGCTCGCTCGAGGAGCTGCTGCCGATCTTCGAGCGGGAGGGGGTGCGGCTCGTGCTGGAGCCGCACCCGGACGACTTCGTCGAGGACGGGATCGCGGGCGTGAACCTGGTCCGCGGCATCAACTCGGACCTGGTGTCGTTCCTCTACTGCGCACCGCACACCTTCCACCAGGGCGGCGACCTGGCCGCGGTGATGAGGTACGCCGGGCCGCTGCTGACCCAGGTGCACATCGCCGACTCGTTCGACCATCGCGGGTCGTCGGGGCTGCGCTACATCGTCAACCCGCCGGGCTCGACCGCCCGGGTGCACCAGCACCTGGACATCGGGCAGGGCGAGGTCGACTGGGACCTGTTCTTCTCGACACTGGCCGAGGTCGGGTTCGACGGGATCGCGACGGTCTGCGTGTTCGCCTGGGAGGAACGGGCGCAGGACAGTGCCCGGTACAACCTCTCCCAGGTCAATCAGTACCTCAAGCGTATCGGTGGATGATCAACTGTAGGCTGGGGCGATGAGCGAGCGCGTCACGAACTGGGCCGGGAACATCGTCTTCGAAGCGCGGTCGGTGCGCCGCCCCACCTCGGTCGACGAGGTGCGCGACCTGGTCGCCGCGGGCGGGCCGCTGCGCGTGCTGGGCAGCGGCCACTCGTTCAACCGGATGGCCGACACGACGGGCGACCTGGTCTCCCTGGCCGACCTTCCGCGGGTCTTCGAGGTCGCGGCCGGTCGTCGGTCGGTGCGCATCGACGGCGGGATGCGCTACGGCGAGCTGGCGGTGCGGCTGGAGGAGGAGGGGCTGGCCCTGCACAACATGGCGTCGCTGCCGCACATCTCGGTCGCCGGGGCCGTCGCCACCGCCACGCACGGCTCGGGCGCGCGCAACGCGAACCTGGCCACCGCCGTCTCGGGTCTCGAGCTCATCGACGGCAAGGGCAACCTGGTGGTTCTCGACCGGAGCAATCCGGATTTGCCGGGTGCGGTCGTGGGGCTCGGTGCGGTCGGGGTGGTCACCGCCCTGACGCTCGATGTCGTGCCGTCCTTCGAGCTGCGGCAATACGTCTACGACTCGGTGCCGCGCGCGCAGATTGCCGCGCATTTGTCGGAAATGTTGGCTGATGGGTACAGTGTCAGCCTCTTTACGGACTGGACCGGGCTGGACGCGAACATGGCCTGGTTGAAGCGAGCTTCCTCGCTGTCCGGTCCCTGGTTCGGGGCGCGTCTCGCCGACGGGCCGCGGCACCCGGTGCCGGGGATGCCGGCGCAACACAGCACCGACCAGTCGGGGGAGCCCGGGCCGTGGCACACGCGGCTGCCGCACTTCCGGATGGAGTTCACCCCGTCGGCCGGCGCCGAGCTGCAGTCGGAGTGGCACGTGGCCGCCGCCGACGGGCTCGCCGCGATCGACGCGGTGGCCTCGATCCGCTCCCGGGTCGCGCCTGTGCTGCAGGTCTGCGAGATCCGGGCGATCGCCGCCGACCAGCTGTGGCTGAGCCCGAACTACCAGCGGGACTCGGTCGCCCTGCACTTCACCTGGATCGCGGACACGGCCGCCGTCCTGCCGGTGGTCGCCGCCGTCGAGGAAGTGCTGGCGCCGCTGCACCCGCGCCCGCACTGGGGCAAGGTCTTCACCACGCCGGGCGCATCGATCCGCGCCGAGTACCCCCGGTTCGGGGACTTCGAAGATCTCGTTCGCCGGTACGACCCGTCGGGCGTTTTCCGGAACGCGTGGGTTTCCGACCTGCTTGTTTAAAATCTTCCTTAGCCGGTGATCCGGCCGTGGGAGCGCTCCCGTAACTCCAGCCGAACGCGAATTTCGGCCCCTCTCGGGAAGCGCAGGTCCCAATGTACTCCAGGTCCCGGTTCACCAAATCCCGCACGAACGTGCGCCGCTGGCAGATCGCTGCCGTCGCGGGGGTCGCGGTCGTCATCGCCGGCGTCGGTCTGGGCGTCGCCTCCGCCGACGCGGCTGTTCCCACGGTCAACTGCCCGGCCGTGCCGATCAACGTCGCTGTGCCCGCGCAGGCTCAGGCCGAGGTGCAGAGCAACCTCCAGCTGCTGAACACGCAGATCGGCGAGGCCAACAACCGCCTCAAGACCTCCGTCGGCCAGGGCGGGCCCGCCTTCATCCAGAACGCCATCCTCGGCCCGCTGGCCGACAAGCGGTTCGCGACGATCAACCGGATCGAGACCGCGATCGGCCGCAACGCCGCCAAGCCCGACCTGAACGCCGAGGGCCTCAAGACCTGCACGCTCAACCAGGGCGGCGGGGCGTCGGCCGCGCAGCCGACCTCGGTGCCCCCCGCGGCCGGCGGTGGCGCCGCCGCGGGCAACGGCTCCGGCAACGCCGCCGCCGGCGTGGCGACCGTCAACTGTCCCGAGGTCAAGGTCACCGTCGCGGTGCCGGCCGAGGCGCAGGCCGAGGTCGTGCGCAACCTCGAGCTGCTCAACACCCAGATCGACGAGGCCAACAAGCGACTGGTCAGCACCGTCGGCCAGGGCGGCGTCAACTTCGTCCAGAACGCGATCCTCGGCCCGCTGGCCGACAAGCGGTTCGCCACGATCAACCGGATCGAGACCGCGATCGGGCGCCGCGCGCCGAAGCCCGACCTGAACGCCGAGGGCCTCAAGACCTGCTCGCTCAACGCGGTCGGCACCGCCTCGGCCAAGAACGGCACCGGCGTCACCGTCCGCCAGGCCGGCCAGAACGCCGCCGGCACCGGGCCGGCCCCGACCGTCAACTGCCCGGCAGTGACCGTCGGCGTCGCCATCCCGGCGCAGGCCCAGGCCGAGGTGCAGCGCAACCTCGACCTGCTCAACACGCAGATCTCCGAGGCCGACACGCGGCTGGCCAACACGGTCGGCCAGGGCGGGCCCGCCTTCGTCCAGAACGCGATCCTGGGCCCGCTGGCCGACAAGCGGTTCGCGACGATCAACCGGATCGAGACCGCGATCGGCCGCAACGCCGCCAAGCCCAACCTGAACGCCGAGGGTCTCAAGACCTGCTCGCTGAACGGGTAGGGGTCTCCACCTGCTTCGGGCGTCCCGGTGGTGGCGGGGCGCCCGAAGCTTTTCCACCGCTCCAAATTCCGTCATGCGCGTCACGGCGGCGTCTTCTTGACACACGGAAGCGGTACCTTAGCGCTCATGCCCGCCGATGCGCCGAAACCGCCAGCTCAGCCCCACCGCCCCCACCCCTGGCGGGTCGAGGGCGCGCCGCCCGGCCACGACCAGAACAACGCTCCGCCTCCCAAGCAGCGGCCCGCGTGGGTCCGCTTCGGCTGGATGCTGCTGGTCCTGCTGGCGATCAACTGGATCATCTCGTCGGTGCTGCTCGCGCCGCCGCAGCGCACCTCGGTGTCGTACACGTTCTTCCTCACCCAGGTGACCGCGGTCAACGTCTCTGAGATCACGTCGACGGGCGACACGATCGAGGGCCAGTTCACCAAGAAGGTCTCCTACACGCCGTCCGGCGAGACGAAGGCGGAAGAGGTCGAGCGGTTCACCACCCAGCGGCCGTCGTTCGCCGACGACAACCTCTTCGCCCAGCTCCAGTCCCACAACGTCCCGGTGAACGCGAACCCGCCGGACGCGCCGGCCCCGATCTGGCAGCAGATCCTGGTCGGGTTCGGCCCGACGATCCTGCTGGTCGGCCTGTTCTGGTGGATCAGCCGGCGGGCGGCCGCGGGCCTCGGCGGCGCCGGCGGGGCGCTGGGCGGGTTCGGCCGCTCCCGCGCCAAGCTCTACCAGCCCGAGAGCGGGCCGCGCACGACCTTCGCCGACGTGGCCGGCATCGAGGAGGTGGAGAAGGAGGTCACCGAGATCGTCGACTTCCTCCGCGAGCCCGACAAGTACCGCAAGCTCGGCGCGCAGATCCCGCACGGCGTGCTGCTGTCCGGCCCGCCCGGCACCGGCAAGACGCTGCTGGCCCGCGCGGTCGCCGGCGAGGCGCAGGTGCCGTTCTTCTCGATCGCGGCGTCCGAGTTCATCGAGGCGATCGTCGGCGTCGGCGCCTCCCGCGTACGCGATCTGTTCGACCAGGCGAAAAAGGTCGCCCCGTCGATCATCTTCATCGACGAGCTCGACGCGATCGGCCGGTCCCGCGGCGGCGCCCAGTCGTTCGGCGGCAACGACGAGCGCGACCAGACGCTCAACCAGATCCTCACCGAGATGGACGGCTTCACCGGCAGCGAGGGCGTGGTCGTGATCGCCGCGACCAACCGCGCCGAGATCCTCGACTCGGCGCTGCTGCGGCCCGGCCGCTTCGACCGCCGGGTCACGGTGAGCCCGCCCGATCAGAAGGGCCGCCGCGCGATCCTCGCCGTGCACACCCGGGGCGTACCGGTCGCGCCCGGGGTCGACCTCGACTCGCTCGCCTCGGCCACGCCCGGCATGGTCGGCGCCGACCTGAAAAACCTGGTGAACGAGGCGGCCCTGCTCGCCGCCCGGCGTGGGCACACCCAGGTCGAGATGGGCGACTTCACCGACTCGCTGGAAAAGATCGTGCTGGGCACGGTCCGCGGCATCATGCTGACGGTGGAGGAGAAGGAGCGCACCGCGTTCCACGAGTCCGGCCACGCGCTGCTCGGCATGCTCACCCCCGGCGCCGACCCGGTCCGCAAGATCTCGATCATCCCGCGCGGTCAGGCGCTCGGCGTCACCTTCCAGAGCCCGTCCTCCGATCGGTACGGCTACTCCGCGAAATACCTGCGCGGCCGCATCATCGGCGCGCTCGGTGGCCGGGCCGCCGAGGAGGTCGTCTACGGCGACATGACCACCGGCGCCGAGAGCGACCTCGACCAGGTCAGCAACATCGCCCGCCAGATGGTCGGCCGGTGGGGCATGTCCGACGCGATCGGCCCGGTCACCGTGCTGCCGCCGCCCGGGCAGGAGTCGCCGTTCGGCCTCGACGGCGTCGCCCCCGGCACCAAGGAGCTGATCGACGCCGAGGTCCGCAAGATCGTCGACGAGTGTTACGCGGAGGCGCTCGAGCTGCTGCGCGGGCACCGGGCCCAGCTCAACCAGCTCGCCCACAAGCTGCTGGAGACCGAGACCCTCGACGAGGACGACGCGTACGCGGCCGCCGGCATCGACCGCAACACGGCGCCGGGCGCGGTGGCCCGGGGCGAGGTGCCCGGCGGTCATCCGGCCCCCGGCATCCCCGCGGTGCCGGCCTTCCCCGACTCGGCGACGCCCGCCGACGCGAACGGCAAGGGCCTTCCGGCGCCGTCCGCCTGACTTCTCCGGGCTGCGCGCCCCTCGTCCGGTTCGGGCGAGGGGCGTCGTCGTCTCCGCGGGTATTTTCCCTGGCCACAGGGGTGAAAGCGGCAACCGTTCCCCTGTCGCGCGCCGGGCTGGCGGTGGGCAGACTGCCTATTCGTGCTTGATCACCTGCGCGCCTGGCTCATCGCGCCACGGTCCGGATCTGCCGCGTCGCCCTCCCCGTTGCCCTCGCCGTCCCCGTTGCCCTCGCCGCCGGGGTCGCTTTCGCCGTCGTCGTCCTCGCCCGTAGGTCCGCGTTCGTTTCCGGCGTGGCCGGCGTCGCGGTGGGCGCCGGTGCCGCGGCGAGTTGCGGTGCTCGGGGTCGGGCTGGCGCTTGCCGGTGTCGTCGCGGCGTGCGGGACCGCTCAACCCTCGGCCGGACCGCTGGCCGGGACCATCTCGCGCAATCCGGCGTCGGACGCCGCCTCATCCGTTCCCGCCTCGCCGGGCCCCGCCGCGTCCGCCGGCATCGGAGCGCTCGACCTCGGGCCGGCCGCGACCGTTTCGGCGGGACCGTCGCGCGCCCCGTCCCCGTCGCGGTCGGCGGGCGTGAGCACCAGGCCGAAGTCGTCGTCGTTCTGGGGCGATCCGGTCGCGGTCGAGAACTTCGACGGGCCGCTCTCCGCCGAGTGGGGCAAGTACGACACCCCGAACGGCACCCCGCCCCGCAGCGGCGACCAGGTGTCGGTCTCGGGCGGCCAGCTGCACCTGACCGGCGGCCTCAACAGCCGGGTCGGCAAGGACGTCGGCGCCGGGGTCATGTTCCTGCGGGATCTGAAGTACGGCCGGTGGGAGGTCCGCTTCCGGGCTCAGCCCGGGGCCGGCTATGCCCCCGTCGTGCTGCTGTGGCCGAAGGAGAACGCCGACTGGCCCGCGGCCGGCGAGATCGACCTGGCCGAGATCACCAGCCCGTCGCGGGCCTCGTTCGGCAGCTTCCTGCACCACGGCGCCGGCAACAACATCGTCGGCACCGACACCAGGGCCGACTTCACGAAGTTTCACACCCTCGCCGTCGACTGGCTGCCCACCCGGGTCACGTACTACCTGGACGGCAAGAAGGTCTTCAACGTGACGCCCGGCCGGATCGAGACCGGGCTGCCCACCGAGTCGGTCATGCACCTGGCCCTCCAGCTCGACCAGGGCTGCGACGACTACATCCCCTGCCGGAACTCCAGCACGCCCGCGAAGGTGGTCATGGACGTCGACTGGGTGAAGGTCTATCGGGCACCCGTCTGACATCTCGACACGCCTGCGGGGCGGCGCAAGACTCGGGGCGTGGCCGTGGTCGGGCGGGCCGACGAGATCGAGGCCGTGCTGGCGTGCGTCGGGGAGGCGGCGGCCGGGCGCGCCTCGACGCTGCTGGTCCGTGGCGAGCCCGGCGTGGGCAAGACCTCGCTCGTCGGTGAGGCGTGCGAGGCGGCCGGCGACGCCGACACGATCTGGACCGCGTGCCTGCCGCTGACGTCGATGACCACCCCGCTGCTGCCGCTGCGGCCGGCGCTGCGCAGGGCCGGCCTCGGCGACGACGTCACGCTGGTGGAGTTCGACGGCTGGCTGGAGTGGGCCACGGCCGACCGCCCGGTGGTCCTGGTCGTGGACGACCTGCACTGGGCCGACCGCAGCTCGCTCGACGTGCTGCTGTACGCGATCGCCGGCCGCGCCGACCGCGGACTCGCGGTTATCGCCACGGTGCGGGCCGGCGCGGACGGGGAGTGGCTGTCCGGCTGGCTCGCCGACGTACGGCGGCTCCCACGCGTACGCGAACTGGCTCTGGACAGGCTGGACCGGGTCGGGACCGGCGAGCAGATCGCCGCGATCCTCGGCCGCCCGGCCGACGAGGGCCTGGTCGACGAGGTGTTCTCGCGGACCGGTGGAAACCCGTACCTGAGCGCGCTGCTCGTGCGCGACCTCGACCCGCGCGCGACCGCGCTGCCGCCGGAGCGGCCTTCACAACTGCGGGACGCGGTGATGCGCTCCTGGCGCAGGATGTCGCCGGCGGCGAAGGAGCTCACCCGGATCGTGGCGGTCGGCGGCCACCCGCAGACGGGCGAGCGCCTCGCCCGGATCGCCCCCGACCTCGGATTCGACCACCCAGTGCTACCGGCCCTGCGCGAGGCCGTCGACGCCCGGGTCCTGCTCGCGGTCCCCGACGGACGCTACTGGTTCACCCACCCGCTGCTCGCCGAGGTGCTGGACGGCGACCTGCTGGCCGAGCAGCGGCAGCGAATGAACGCGCGGTACGCGTCGGTGCTCGGCTCCACGCCCGGCTCCGGGCCGGGCGACGACGCGGACCCGGCCGAGCTGGCCGACCACTACGAGCGGGCCGGGATGGTGGAGCCGGCGTTCCGCTGGGCGGTGCGGGCGGCCGAGGCCACCGGCGGCGCCCCGGAACGGCTGCGGCTGCTGAGGCGTGCGCTGTCGCTCTGGCCGGCGCTCGACAACCCCGGGATCGACCGGCTGGAGCTGTGGGACCGGGCGCGGGTCGCGGCCCGGGAGGCGGGACTGGGCCCGGACGAACTCGAAGCGGTCGAGGCGCTGATCGCGCTGCTGCCCGCCGACCGGGAGCCGTTGCGACTGGGCCGCCTGATGTTCCGCCGGCTGCGGCTGATCGCGTGGATGGGTCTCGCGCAGCCGGACCTCGAGGCCATGCGGACGGCGGTCGCGGTCACGGCGTCGCACTCCGAGAGCGCCGAGCACGCCATGACCACCGCGATGCTGGCCGACGCACTGCTGGATGTCGGCGATCCCGCGGCCGTATCGCTCACCGCCGAAGCGCTGGAGATGGCTGAGCGGACCGGCGACCCGGAGGCCGTGGCGGAGGCGCTCGTCGGCACCGCGTACGCGAAAATGGGTTTACGTGAGCCCGACGCGGCGCAGGACGCGGAACGGTCGTGGGAGATCGCCTCGCGCGCGCGGCTGTTCACCACCATGCGGGTCGCCGTGTACGCGATGGCGAACGCGCGCCTCGACCTGTCGAATCGCGAGCGGGCCGCGATCTTCCGGCGCGGCGCCGAGGGGCTCGTCGCCGCGGGGGCGCCGCACAGCGACGTCGCCGAGATGTGTGCGTGGGAGGCGAGAGGGCTGCTGCTGGCGGGTGACTGGGTGGACTGCCGGCGACGCCTGCGGGTGGCGCTCGGCGCACGGCCCGGCCCGCGCGGCGACGTGGTGGCGCGGGTGGCCGCGGCCGGGCTCGCCTGTCTGCAGGGCCGTCCGGCCGAGGCCGAGGGACACCTGGCGCGCGCCGAGGAGGTCTTCGGCGAGGGCGTCGGCGGGCTGCAGGACGTTTTCCTCGACGAGACACGGGCCCTGGTGGCGCTGGGCGCGGGCGACCCGTCCGCGGCCTTCGACATCGCCCTCGCCGGTCTCGAGCAGGAACCGTACGTGGAGGAGCTGTTGCCGCTCGGCGCGCGGGCGCTCGCCGATCAGGCCGAGGCTGCCCGCGACCCGGCTCCCGTGCTGGAGAGGCTCGCCGCCTTCCGTCGCCGCTATCCCACGGTGATCTCCGACCCCCGGGCGTCGGTCCGGGAGGACGAGGGCGCCCTGCAGGCGCTGGCGGACGCCGAGACGGCCCGGGCAACGGGCGACCCTGCCGAGCTCACGCTCTGGCGGGCGGCGGCCGAGGCCTGCCACGAGTCCGGGAACCCATGGGACGAGGCGTACGCCCGCTGGCGTCTTGCCCGGACCACGCTGCGTGACCGCCGCACTCACCGTGAGGCACCGGAAGCCTTGCGGGGCGCCTATCGGCTGGCCCAGCGCCTCGCCGCGCGGCCGCTGCTCACCGATCTCGAACAGCTCGCGCGGACGGCCCGCGTGGATCTGACCGAAACCGCCCACCCGATCGAGCCGCCGCCCTCGCTGCCGGGCCTGACGCGGCGCGAGCGCGAGGTTCTCGGGTATCTGCTGGCCGGGGCCACCAACAGTGAGATCGCCAAGGAGCTGGTGCTCAGCGAGAAGACCGTCGGGGTGCACATCTCCAACATGCTGCGCAAGACCGGGACCACGAACCGCGTGCAGCTGGCCGACCTTGCCCGGCGTACGGCCTGATCTTCGGCCTTACGGTTTCCCTACGCGTGATCTCCTAGCGTCGGGCGCATGCGTGTGCTGGTCGTCGAGGATGAGCTGTTCATGGCGGAGGCGATCCGCGACGGGCTGCGGCTGGAGGCGATCGCGGCCGACCTCGCCGGCGACGGGGACACGGCTCTGGAGATGCTGAGCGTCAACGCCTACGACATCGCGGTCCTCGACCGCGACATCCCCGGGCCGTCCGGCGACGAGATCGCCGAGAGCATCGTCGCCTCGGCGAGCGGCATGCCGATCATGATGCTCACCGCCGCCGACCGGCTCGACGACAAGGCCTCCGGGTTCGGGCTCGGGGCCGACGACTACCTCACCAAGCCGTTCGAGCTGCGGGAGCTCGTGCTGCGGCTCCGGGCGCTCGACCGCCGGCGCGCGTACCACCGGCCGCCGGTACGCGAGATCGCGGGCCTGCGTCTCGACGCGTTCCGCCGCGAGGTCTTCCGGGACGGCCGGTACGTCGCGCTGACCCGGAAGCAGTTCGCCGTGCTCGAGGTTCTCGTCGCGGCCGGCGGCGGTGTGATCAGCGCCGAGGAGCTGCTGGAGCGGGCCTGGGACGAGAACGCCGACCCCTTCACCAACGCCGTACGGATCACCGTCTCGGCGTTGCGCAAACGGCTCGGCGAACCGTGGCTGATCGCCACCGTGCCCGGCGTCGGGTACCGGATCGACGCTCGGCTCGCTCGGCTCGCTCGGTGAGCGTCCGGCTCAAACTCACCCTCAGCTACGCGGGCTTCCTCATGGTGGCGGGCGCCCTGCTCCTCGCGGCCGTGTGGGTGTTCCTGCTGCGCTACATCCCGGACCGCGCGTTCGTCGTCTCCGCCGACATCGACCTCACGGTATTTCCCGTACGGTCGCGGCTCCTGGACGTCTTCGTCCCCCGTGCGGCCGGGGTGATGGCGTTCCTGCTGGTCTTCGGCCTGGTCGGCGGGTGGATTCTGGCCGGTCGCATGCTCGCGCCGCTGTCTCGCATCGCCGAAGCCACCCGGCTGGCCTCGACCGGGTCGCTCTCGCACCGGATCCGGCTGGCGGGCCGCCGGGACGAGTTCCGCGAGCTCGCCGACAGCTTCGACGGCATGCTCGAGCGGCTCGAGGCGCACGTCGACGAGCAGCGGCGGTTCGCGGCCAACGCCTCCCACGAGCTGCGCACCCCACTGGCGATCACGCGGACCCTGCTCGACGTCGCCCGGAGGGATCCGGACCGCGACCTCGGCGACCGGCTCCGCGCCGTCAACACCCGGGCGATCGAGCTCACCGAGGCATTGCTCCTGCTCAGCCGGGCCGACCGGCGATCGTTCACCCGGGAGCACGTCGACCTCTCCCTCCTCGCGGAGGAGTCCGTCGAGACGCTCCTTCCGCTGGCCGAGAAGCACGGCATCGCCATCACGACCGCCGGGGACCCCGCCACCACGGCCGGCTCGCCCGCGCTGCTGCTGCAGCTGATCACGAACCTGCTGCACAACGGCATCGTCCACAACCTTCCCAGCGGCGGCACCGTGCGGGTCGGCACCGCGATCCGCCCCGAGTCCGTGCTGCTCACCGTGGAGAACACCGGCGAGATGCTCGATCCGCGGCTGATCTCGACGCTCACCGAACCGTTCCAGCGGGGGACCGAGCGCATCGGCGGCGACCAGGCGGGGGTCGGCCTCGGCCTGGCGATCGTCAAGAGCATCGTCCAGGCCCACGACGGAACCCTGACGCTGGCCCCGGGCGCCGCCGGCGGTCTCCGCGTCACGGTGCGGCTGCCTCAGGCGACGGGAAAGTCAAAATACGTGTCCGGATAAGGTTCGTCCTTCAGGGTGTAATGCCACCACTCGGCGTCATACCATTCGAAACCGCAGTCCTCCATGACGGCGCAAAGGTATTGCCGGTTTCTCGCTGCGGCCGGCGTGATTCCGCCCGCGCCGTGATGCGAGACCGGATCCATCAGGTCGTGGTGGCCGCCCATCGGGGCGAGCTCATCGGTGGCCAGGTCGTAGAGCGTCAGGTCGACGGTGCTGCCCCGGCTGTGGCCCGACCGGGTGGCCACGTATCCCTTCTCGAACATCTCGGGCCGGTCGATGTTCGGATAGTGCCGCGGCTTCGTCCGGCCGTCCTCCGGCTGCTCCGACCAGCGCCGGAAGCGGTCGACGGCACGCTGCGGGCGATAGCCGTCCCAGAGAAGCAGGCCGAAGCCGAGGGACGCGGCCTTTCCCTGTGCCATCTCCAGGGCCACGCACAGGGCGCGGGTGCCGACGATGCGGTTCGCCAGGTAGCCGTCCACGGGTTTGCCGGTGAAGTTGTCCCAGGTGGCGTACTTGGCGTCCCACCGCATTCCGGGCACGAACTCGTCGACGAAAACGAAGTCGTCCCTCATCGGGGTCCTACCGCCAGCGCCACGATCCGGTCGATCACCTCGGCCAGTGACAGCCCGGCGGCTGCCATCATTCTCGGGTAGCGGCTGTACGAGGTCAGGCCGGGCAGGGTGTTGACCTCGTTGAGGATCACCGTTCCGTCGTCGGTCAGGAACATGTCGACCCGGGCCAGGCCTCGGCAGCCGAGCGTGCGATAGATGGCCATGGCGGTTTGCCGGACCCGTTCGCGAGATTCGGGGGAGATGTCCGCGGGGACGATCGGGGTCGAGTTCCCGGAGCCGTTCTCAGGCTCGGTCTCCTGATGGATCCGGAAGAATCCGTGGGTCAGCGAGATGCGGTCCACCTCGCCCACGATCAGATCCGGGTCGATGCCGAGAACGGCACAGCCGACCTCGCTGCCGGCGACGGCCTCCTCGATCAGCACCTTCTCGTCGTACTGTCGTGCGGTTTCCAGCGCAGCCGGGAGCTCTTCCTTGCTCGCCACCTTGCTGACGCCGAACGACGATCCCGACCGGGCCGGCTTCACGAAGACGGGATAGGTGAGCCGGTCCTCGTCCGCCGGGGCGACACAGAAATTCGGCGTGGCGATTCCCGCGCTTCTGACCACGGCGTACGCGAGGGATTTGTCCATGCACACGGCCGAGCTCTGGATGTCGCAGCCGGCGTAGGGGATGCCGGCAAGTTCCAGCAGGCCCTGTATCGCCCCGTCCTCGCCGCCCTTGCCGTGCAGAATCGGCAACACGACGTCCAGCCGGATCTCCTCGTATTTCCCCTCGTCCAGAACCAGCAACCCGTGGACGCCCCGGTCCGGTGACAGCACGGCCGGGCGGCCGTCGGCGAGCTGCCACGCGCCGCCGGTCGTGATCTCCATCCAGAACGGCTCGTACTTCTCGGGGTCGAGGTTCTTGGCGACCTCCCGCGCGGACTTGACGGAGACGGGGTGCTCCTCGGAGGTGCCCCCGAACAGGATTCCGACCTTCAACCTATCCATGCTTCTTTCCACCTTCGAAGTTCAGGCAATTGACGAGACTGTTCTCCACCGTGTCGCTCAGGGCGTGGTCGGTGTAATAGGCGGTGTGCGGGGTGATGAGCACATTCGGCAGTTGTTGCAGCCGCAGCAGTGCCGTGCTCCCGATCGGCTTGTCCCGGCAGTCGGCGTAGAAGATTCCTTCCTCGCCCTCGATGACGTCCAAGGCCGCGCCGCCCAGGTGACCGCTCTCCACCGCCGCTACCAGCGCCTCGGTGTCGACAAGGGAGCCGCGTCCGGTGTTGATGACGTACGCGCCCGGTTTCATCGACGCGATCCGCTGACGATTCAGGAGATGGCGAGTGTCCGCGGTCAGCGGGGTGTGGAGGGTGACGATGTCGCTCTGCCGTAACAATTCGTCGAGCGGCACATAATCGGCCGCGATCTTGTTGTCGTGGGCCAGTATCTTGCCGCCGAAACCGCGCAGCCGGTCGATGACCGCCGCGCCGATGCGACCGGTTCCGATCACCCCGACGGTCAGATCGCGCAGTTCTTTTCCGCGTGCGGCAGGCAATCGGTAGTCGTGGGTGTCGGCGCGGCGCAGGACGGATTTCGCGTCGCGCAGCACCATCAGCATGAGCATCAGCGTGTGGTCGGCCACGCTGTCGGGCGAATAGGCGACAGTTCCGACGGTGACGCCGACGCTCTCCGCGTACCGCACATCGATGTGGTTGCAGCCGATGCTTCGCGTGGAGATGTACTCCACGCCGGCCCGGCCGAGCGCTCTCAGCGTGGAATTCGCGACCTGAGTCTTGTGGCCGACGCTGATGCATCGGTTTCCGGCCGCCAGGCCGACGTTGGAATCGGACACCGCGGCCTCGGTGATGGTGGCGCGCACGCCGAAGCGCGGCGCCATCTCCCGGAACAGGACGGCCTCGTCCGGGCCGCACCCGTAAATGGTGATCCCCGTGGTCATGTCTCCCAGTCAAGAGACCACGGTGTTGCCGTTCCGTATGCGGTTTTCGATATGCCGGCGATATGTGCCGGTCAGTCCCAGCAGAGGCAGAACGGTTTGCCGGCCGGGTCGGCGTAGACCCGCCAGTTCTCGCCGCCGGCGTTCAGCGAGGTGGCGCCGAGCTTCAGCGCCGCCGGCTCGGCCGCCTCGATGTCGCCGACGGTGACGTCCAGGTGGAACTGCTGCGGGTACGCCGGGTCGGGCCAGCGCGGTGCGCGGTAGTCGGCGACCTGCTGGAACATCACCGGCTGCGCGCCGTCCTCGCCGATCATCGCCACGCCCTCGTCCTCGTACGTGACGGGTTTGCCGAGGAGGCTCGCGTAGAAGGTGCTCAGCTGCTTGGCGTCCGGGCAGTCGAGCATCACGCCCATGAGCGTGGGCTGCGGTTTCTCCGGGAACAGGCACAGGTCGAACGGGTGCCCGGCCGGATCGGCCAGCGTGTACCAGCTCTCGTTCTTGCGCAGCAGCTCGGCGCCCAGCTCCACTGCCCGCGCCGCGCCGGCGTCGAGGTCGGGCACACGAAGGTCGAGGTGTGCCTGCTGCGGAAACGCCGGATCGGGCCATCGCGGCGGCACATGCTCCGGGCTGAGCTGAACGGCGACGCGCCACCCGTCCCCGGTCTCCATCGCGATGAAGTCGTCGTCGGAGTCCTGCTGCTCGCTCCACCCGCCGAGCGTCGCGTAGAACGCGACGAGCCGCCGGGCGTCGGGCGCGTCGAGCACCACCGTCCGCAACGTGCCGATCATCGGCCTCTCCCTCCCGAGTCCCCGCCCATCATGCCCGCTCGTACCCCTCGGGTCATGCCGTTCCCCGACGAGCCCGGCGTGGCCGCGATCGACCACGTCGGCTCGGCCTCGCTATGTGCGGCTGGCGAGCCAGCCTGCCATGGCGCGGACGCCGAGGCCGATGGCTCGTTCGTCCGGGTTGAACGCACCGAAGTGCGGATAGCTGGTCTCGATGGCGGCACCGGGCGCGCGGACGCCGAGGAAGATGAACGTGCCGGGAATCCGGTTGAGGAACAGCGCGAAGTCCTCCCCGCTGAACGGGATCGCGGCGTACATCGTAGGCACCCGGTCGCGGCCGGCCGCCTGCTGCAGGTACCGCTTGATCGCCTGGCCTTCGCGCTCGGGACAGACCATGGCCGGGAACGGGTCGTTCGGGAAGGACACCGCGGCGCCGCCATATGAACGCGCGAGACGGTGGATCTCCTTGCGGATCTCGACGTACCGGCTCTGCGGCCAGCAGCGGTACGACACCTCGATCTCGGCCCCGGCGGCGGCGTCGGTCACCCCGGTCCGCATGAAGACGAACTCGGCCAACGGCCCGTCCGGTATCTGGATGTCCGCCACGAGCCGCTCAAGATCGGCGGACGTGGCTGGTGGAGACACCGTGCCGAGCGCCTCGATCTCAGCGGCGAGCCGCGGCGCGCTTCCGGCCGCCTGCGAACCCGTGAGCGTGATGAAGCCGCGGTCCTGGCCAGGAAGCCCGAACCCGGGCATGACGGCGAACTGGCCGACCGGGAAAGGCCCGCAGTGCAAGGCGTGGATCTCCGCCGGGCGGGTTCGGGCGAACACGCCGGCCTCGAGCATCGCGGCGGCGCCGGCGAGCGCTTCCTCGGCGGGCTGGAAGACGAACTGCACGGTGCCGGTGAGCCGGTGACGCAGGCGGGCCAGAACCTCCGCGACACCCACGCCGACGGCGGTGTGCACGTCGTGTCCGCACACGTGGGCCGGTTGCGGACCGCCTGCTATCTGCTCGTCCGGCGGTACCGCGTCCATGTCCGCCCGGTAGGCGACCGTCCGGCCGGGATGAGCGCCGGTGAGGACTCCCACGACCCCATACCCGCCGACACCCGTGGTGACGTCGAGGCCGGCCGAGCGAAGCCGCCGCGCCACCACTGCCGCGGTTCGCCGTTCCTGACCCGCGGTCTCGGGATGCTGGTGGATGTCACGACGCAAATCGATCAGGCCGCCGTCCAGCCGGGACGCCACCGCGTCGACCGTACGTTGGTCCAACGGCGCGGGCGTCGAAGTGTTTCCGGCGTACGCGGCCCATGCCGGTGCGAGCCCGACTGCCGCCACGCCGACAGCGGCGCCACCGAGCACGGCGCGTCGAGTGACGACGCGATCCTCCGAGTTGGACATGGTCCCTCCAGCGAGAGCGCGACTGCACCTCAGCAAGCCGATGCATCAGAGCGTGTCGCACTCGGCCACCGGGGCGCACTGGCGCTACCACGCCCTTCGGCAGTGGGGCTAGCCCCACCCCCGGTGCCGGCGGCGGCCGTGGGGATCGGCTTCGATGCCGTCATGAAAGCGCCGTCGCCGTCGCGGACGCTGGCGCGGTCAGCCGCCGATGTCACCGACCCTCGCGCGTAGGGTGACGGCATGCCAGTTGTGGCTGTCGCCCACCGCAACGTGGACGTCGACGGCATCCGCACGTTCTACCGCGTGGCCGGCCCGGCCGACGCCCCGGTGGTGCTGCTGCCGCACGGCTATCCGTCGTCGTCGTTCCAATTCCGTAACCTCATGCCGGCGCTCGGCGACCGCTGGCGGCTGGTTGCACCCGACCTGCCGGGGTTCGGGTACACCCGGGCCGCCGCCAACCGGTTCGCGTACACCTTCGACGCCTACGCCGACTTCCTGCGGCGGTTCACCGACGTGCTCGGGTTGACCCGATACGCGATCTACCTCCAAGACTACGGATCCCAGTTCGGGCTGCGGCTGGCCATGAGCGCACCGGAGCGGGTCGCCGCTCTGATCGTCCAGAACGGCGACATCTATGAGGACGAGCATGGGCCGAAATACGCGCCGCTGAAGGAGCTCTGGGCCGAGCCGAACCCGAAGGCGCTGGCCGGGGTGGCAGAACACGTTTCGGAGAACGGGTTCCGGGATGAGTTCGTCGGCGAGGTGCCCGAGGAAATCGCCGAACGGATCAGCCCCGACCTGTGGACGTTGTCCTGGGCGCAGGTTGGCCACCCACCCGGCCCGGAGAACCTGGTACACCTCCTCGCTGACCAGCGCACCACGGTTGAATGGTTCCCCCGTCAGCAGGCGTACCTGCGCGAGCACCGGCCTCCGACGCTCATCGTGTGGGGGCCGCACGACGGGTACATGCCCGAGGGAGCCGCCCGTGCGTACCTCCGCGACCTTCCGGACGCAGAACTACACCTGCTGGATGGTGGCCACTGGTTGTTGGAAACCCATCTCGACGAGGTCGTGTCGTTGATGCGCGACTTTCTCAGCCGCGTCCATCCGCCGCGCAAGCAGAGCTCAGCCGGTTCTTGACGGCCTTGTCGATCTCGGCGAAGGCGCGGGCGGGGAGGTGGGCCAGGACTGGTCATCTCACCTTGGCGACGAGCTCGACGAGGTTGCTGTCCGGATCCTTCAGCAGGGCGTTGCGGTTGCCGTTGCCCGCGTCGTGCGGGGCGATCAGGGCCGGGACGCCGGCCGCGACCAGCCGGGCGTACTCCTGATCGACGTCGTCTGTCCAGAAGACCACGACCATGGCCGGGCGGCCCGGTTCGGCCTCGACGCCGTGGACGGTGGCGGCCGCCTCGACCGTGCCCAGCCCGAGCGTGAAGCCGCCGGCTCGGAACTCGATGTGGGACGGGGTGCCCTCGCGCGGCGTGCGGAACGTCTCCTCCAGGCCCAGCAGGTCGCCGTAGAAGTGGGCGGCGGCCTCGATGTCGCGCGTGTAGAGAGTGACGAGCGCGTCAGCGATCATGCCGGTCAGCGTAATACTGGACCAGGCAGAACTCGTGATTCTCCGGGTCGGTCATGACGACGACCACGCCCTCGTCGTAGTCGTGACGCTCGCCGGTGAAGTGGCCGCCCAGCTCGACGACCTGGGCCATCCCTTTGTCGATGTCGTCCACGGTGACGTCGAGGTGGATGCGCACCTTGCCGGCGGCCGGCGTCGGCACCGGCTGGAAGACCAGGCGGGGCAGGGGATCGTCGCGCTCGCCGAGATAGACCCAGCCGTCCGGCGACGGGCCGGGCTCGCGACCGAGCAGTGCACTCCAGAAGCGCGCCACCAGCGCGGGGTCGAGGCAGTCGATCGTGACACCGGACCAGACGTTTCCCATCCGCCGATTCTGGCGGAGCACCAGCCGTTTCAGTCGCGCATCAGGGCCACGCCAGGCCGTGATGCCAGCGTCATTCCATGAATGTCAAAACAGCCATGGCCGGTGCGGCGGCCGGCGTCCTGGCGATCGCGGGCCTCTCGGCACCCGCGAGCGCCGCCGGCAAGGACGGGAACGACCAGCTCTACGTCGCCAACGGCGGTGACGACGTCGACCCGGCGAGCGCCAACTTCGCCCGCTTCGCCATCGCCGCCGACGGCCTGGTCACGCCCGAGGACACGCTCCCCACCGACTCGGCGAGCGGCCTGGTCTTCGCCCCCGCTTCCAAGACCAAGGGCCAGCATTTCGCGTACGCCGCCAGCGGCGTCCTCGACAAGATCGACCGTTACCGCGTCGCGGGCGACGGGGCTCTCACCTTCGCCGGGACCACCGATACGCCGGAGCCGTTCGGGACCGCGCTCGATCCGCACGGGCCGACGTTCTTCGTGGCCAACTTCAACGACGGTGCGAGCGGCGGCCTGTCCTCGTTCCACGTCGAGCCGGACGGGACGCTCCGCCACGTCAGCACCGTCGACACGAAAGCCGTACACCCCAAGGGTGTTGCCGTGACCCCGGACGGAAAGTTCGTCTACGTCGTGCACGGCACGCCGCGGTCGCCCAACCCGACCCCGAGCTTCCTGGTCGGATACGCCGTCGACCGCGATGGGAAGCTCTCCGGCCCGGTGGCGCGGGCCCAGATCGGCCCGAGCGGGCACCGCGTGGTCATCACCCCGGACGGCCGGTTCCTGTACCTCACCATGCAGGAGGCGGGCGACGCCGGTGACGTCCTCGGCTACCGGATCGGCTCGCACGGTGAGCTCACCCCCGTCACCGGCGGGCGCGTCGAGGCCGGCACCTGGGTCGAGGGCGCCGCGATCACCCCCGACGGCAAGCGGCTCTACGTCACGGCGCTCGGCGTCGTCGACGACCCGGCGCGGCGGCAGGACGGCGAGGTGCGCGGCTTCGACATCGGTGGCGACGGCCGGCTCACCGAGGCGGCCCGGGTCGGCGCGGGTGAGGATCCGAACGATCTGGCCGTCGGCCTTGACGGCAAGCACGTGTACGTCGGTGACTTCGGCGCCAGCACCTTGACCGTCTTCACCAGGGCGCTCAGGCCGGTGCAGACGGTCCCGTCGCAGGGTCTTTTCCCGTCCTATCAGGGCGTGACCGTGCGGCCGCGGGACTAGGCGGCGCCTCGAGCGGGGTGCGCGACCAGGCGCGCAGGGCCCACCACCACCGTACGGTCTCGAGGACCGGCAGGCCCTCGGCCGGCGTGCCGAAGCCGGTCAGGTCCTGCAGCCGGCGCAGCCGGTAGCGGACCGTGTTGGGGTGCAGGTGCAGGGCGCCGGCGGTGAGGTCGAGGCGCTGGCCGTGGTCGAGGTAGGCCAGCGCGGTCGACACCAGCTCGCGGTGGAAGTCGTCGGACGGGTCGAGCGCCCCGAGCAGCCCGCTGCTCAGGAACCCGGCCAGCATCGGCTGGGCGAACAGCGCCGTCTCGCCGGCCAGCTCGACCACGTCGCAGATGCCGGTGGACTCGCGGGCCCGGGCGGCGTGCAGCGCGGTGCGGCACAGCCGGTACGCGCTGCGGGCCTGCTCGAGCGTCACCGGTGGGGTCGTCACCACCAGCACGGACGGGTCGAGCGCCCGGCCCGCGGGAACGCGAGGGGTGAGCCCGCTGAGCCGGCCGCCGACCGGCGCGAGGACGCCGCCGCAGCGGGCGAACGCCTCCTCGAGGGACCGGACCCGGACCGGGTCGGCCACATCGGTCACCACGCAGTGGTACGAGCCGCTCGCGTGGAGGCCGAACCGGGCCGGGTCCTCCTCGGGCGCGGCGGGCGCCCCGTCGTCGTCGAGCAGCAGCCGGCGCAGGACGCGGATGCGGGCCGTACGGTCGTCGCGGTTGAGCTTGCGCTCGGCCTGGCGGTAGCCGTCGATGACGTGGCGCTCCAGCTCGGTGCCGTACCGGTCGAGCTGGAGCAGGGCCTGCAGCAGCTCGTCGTACGGGATGGCGGACTCCCGCCCCCGGTTGATGGCGATCTCCAGCAGCCGGCTGCGCCCGCCGTGCACCCCGG
This sequence comes from Paractinoplanes globisporus DSM 43857, assembly GCF_000379645.1. Lineage (GTDB taxonomy): Bacteria > Actinomycetota > Actinomycetes > Mycobacteriales > Micromonosporaceae > Actinoplanes > Actinoplanes globisporus. Next base: position 273,333 of record NZ_KB903295.1, on the reverse strand, counting down.
CCATCAGACCGGCCACCGGGACGCCGAGGGCGGCGCGCTCGGCCCCGAACCGGCGGGCCTCGGTGAAGTCGAGGTCGGAGCCGAAGTCACCCTCGGCGGCGGCCCGCTCGAACGCGGCGAACCCGGCCGCGAGCAGCGCGGCGACGTGCCGGCGGCTCTCCGCCCAGGGCAGGCGGGCGACCTCGGGGAACTGGTCGCGCGCCGAGGCGACCACGTCGTCGACGAGCTGGTCGTCCTGGGACATGTCGTGCACGAGGGCCGCGACGGTGCCGGTCAGCACGGTCGACCCGGTTGTCGGTCACGGACAAGGAGGGGCTGCGGCATTGGGTACTGCCCTCTATCGACGTCGATCGCTGGCTTGTTCCCATGGTGTTACCGAAAAGTAACAGCCGATACCCGGCTAGGGGAACCCGTCATGACCGTACACATCGGACTTTTTCCGGCTGCCCTCGTCTCGCTGCTGCTCGCGGCGAGCACGCCGGCGGCCGCCGCACCGGCCTTGCAGGAGGTCATGTTCGTCGGCAACAACTGGGAGGGCACGGTCGACGTCATCCACTCGAGCGGCGACTTCGCCAAGGTTGGGCGGTTGAACGTCGTACCGGACAAATCCCAGCGCCTCACCGAGATCTACCTCAACCCGATCAAGCTCGCCTACTACCTCGGCATCCAGCAGGGGCCCGGCGAGGGCCACGACCAGCTGGTCGACGACATGTACACCACGCCGGCCGGCGACGCGCTGGTCGCGTCCCGGCCGAGCTTCGCCGACGTGGTCTCCATCGACCTGGGCACCGGCGCGGTGCGCTGGCGTTTCGCGGTCTCCGGTTACCGCGCCGACCACATGGCCGTCTCGCCGGACGGCAAGACCGTGGCGGTCTCCGCCTCGACGTCGAACACCGTGCACGTGCTGGACATCGTCACCGGCCGGCAGCTCGGCTCGTTCACGGCCGGCGACAAGCCGCACGAGAACATCTTCACGAAGGACGGCAAGTACCTCTGGAACATGTCGATCGGCGAGGTGAACACGTCGCTGGACGACCCGGCCTGGGACTGGACCAAGGGCGACCGGCACATCACGATCGCCGACACGAAGACGTTCCAGGTGGTCAAGACCATCGACATGCGGCCCCGGCTGGACGCCTTCGGCCGCTCCGACCTCTCCGACGCGGTCCGGCCGGCGGTGTTCAGCCCGGACGAGTCGAAGCTGTACTTCCAGGTGTCGTTCTTCGCCGGCCTCGTCGAGTACGACGTCGCCACCGACAAGATCACCCGGGTCAGGGAGCTGCCGCTCAACCCGGCCACCAGCCCCGACCGGACGACGTGGGTGAACGACTCCCGGCACCACGGCCTGTCGATGAGCCCGGACGGCACCAAGCTCTGCGTGGCCGGAACGATGGACGACTACGCGACCGTGGTCGACCGGGCGACGCTCGCGCCGGGGCCGCTGGTCACCGCGAGCAAGCCGTACTGGGCCACGGTCAGCGGCGACGGCAAGGACTGCGTGATCTCCGAGTCGGGCGCCGATCAGGTCTCCGCGATCAGCTTCGCCACCGGGCAGCGGGTGGCCACGGTGGCGGTGGGCGACCATCCGCAGCGGGTCCGGATCGGGCACGTCCCCGTGGGCTGGACCGCGCCGTGAGAAAGGGGCCGCCCTCCGGAAGGGGGGCGGCCCACTCGACGTACGGGAAAAGGGTCAGGGAGCACCGACCAGCTCGCGCTCCCGCTCCTCCGGGACAGCCGCGGTGGCGGCGTGCCGCCCACGCGGCCGCATGAAGCGCGGCGCCCACCAGTTCGCCGGGCCCAGCAGCGTCATCAGCGACGGCAGCACGACCGCCCGGATGATCGTCGCGTCCAGCAGGATCGCCGCGGCCAGGCCGATGCCCAGCTGCTTCATGTCGATCGTGCTGAGCGTCGCGAAGATCGAGAAGACGGCGACCATGACGATCGCGGCGCTGGAGACCGTGCCGGCCGAGCCCGCGATGCCCTCGGCGACCGCCTCGCGGGTGGGCACCCCGCGCCCGACCGCCTCGCGGATCCGGCTGACCACGAAGACGTGGTAGTCCATCGACAGGCCGAACAGGACCACGAACAGGAACAGCGGCAGCCAGGTGACGATCGCGCCCATCGAGGTGAACCCGAGCAGGCCCTCCGCCCAGTGGTTCTGGAAGACCACGACCAGCAGGCCGTACGCCGCGCCGGCCGACAGCAGGTTCAGCAGGATCGACGTGGCCGCCACCACGACCGAGCGGAACGTCCACGCCATCACCAGGAAGGTGAGCGCGAGCACGAAGCCGGCCACGATCGGCAACGTCTGCCAGATGTGCTTGGCGTAGTCCTCGTTCTCGGCGACGTCACCGGCCACCGCGTATTTCGCGCCGGGGATGCCGCTCAGCGCGGCCGGCGCGAGTTTCTGCCGCAGTTCGTGCAGGGAATCCGCGCCCTTCTCGCTGCGTGACGAGAACGGGGTCGCCAGCTCCATCACCGACACCGTCCTGTCGGCCGACACGTCGATCTTCGGCCCGGTGGCCTCCAGCTGCGCGAACAGCGGGTCGCCCTGGGTGCTGCCGGCCAGCTTGGTCAGCGCCGCCTTGACCGTGGCGGCCTCGGCGGCCGGGGCCTGGACGGCCACGACGTGGGTCGTTCCATTGCTCGGGTACGCGGCGGCGAGCCGGTCGTACGCCTGCATCGCCGGCGTCGTGCGGGGCAGATCCTCCGTACCCGGGAACTTGAGCTTCATGCCGATCGCCGGGGCGGCCAGCGCGAGCAGGGCCAGGACGCTCACGACCAGGGTGATCGCGGGCTTCTTCAGCGCCGGGTTCAGGATCTTGCGCCAGACCCGTCCCTCGCCGTTGGTGTTCTTGGTGAGGCGCCAGATCAGCGGCACGCGGGGACGGTCGACCCAGCGGCCGAGCTTGGCCAGCAGCGCGGGCAGCACGGTCAGCGAGCCGATCACGGCGACGGCGACGACCAGGATCGAGCCGGTGGCCAGCGACGAGAACGTCGAGTCGCGGGCGAGGAACAGCCCGGCCATCGCGATGATCACGGCGGTGCCGGAGACGACGACCGCGTGCCCGGAGGTCTCGGCGGCGATCTCCACCGCGTCCACGTGACCGCGGCCCTTCGCCCGTTCCTCGCGTTCCCGCTTGACGTAGAACAGCGAGTAGTCGATGCCGACGGCCATGCCGATCAGCAGGATGACGCTGCCGGTGGCGTCGCCCATCGGCACCAGGTGCGAGGCGAGCGTGGACAGGCCCATGGCCGCGACGACCGAGGAGAGGGCCAGCAGCACGGGCACGCCGGCGGCGATCAGCGCGCCGAACGCGAGGATCAGGATCGCCAGGGTGACCGGAAGGCTGAGGATCTCGGCCTTCTGGAAGTCCTTGCCGAGCGTGTCGTTGAGCGCCTTCTCGATCGACGGGCCGCCGACCTCCTCGACGCGCAGGTCAGGGTGGGCTTTTTGCACCTCCGCCGTGGCCGCGCGTAGCGGCTCGACCCGATCGGGTGCGGTGTCCGGATCGCCGGTCATCGTGATCGGCACGAGCAGCGCGGTGCCGTCGCGGGACGGGATCGGGTCGCCGACCTTCTCCACGCCGGTGACCGTGCCGAGCTTCGTGGCGGCGTCCTTCGCCGCCGCTTCAGCGGCTTTGACATCGAGCCGGCCAGTAGGAGCCGTGATCAGCACGTTGTCCACGGCCGGCTCGTCGGCGAACTGGCCTTCCTCGATCATCACGTACGCGCGGCCGGACTCGCCGATCGCATCGTCCTGCGCGGTCGCCTCATGCGTGCCGGCCATGTTGCCGCCCACGAAGCACACCGCCACGAAAACCATCCAGAGCGCGATCGCGCGCCACGGGTGCTCGGCGCTCCAGCGTGCCATGCGTACCGTCACCGGTCGCTTCCCCATTTTGGGGCCCCCTTCGAAGCTTTTCTGTGTCGAAGCTGAAGTTAGGCAGTGCGCGAGCTGGGAACATCCGGGTCCGACCCCGGTCGGACCCCGGTCCGATTTGCGCTTGCCTCAGGCGCGCTTTCCGCGCAGAACGGGCATATCCCCAGCGAACCCTGAGGCCGGATCAGGGGCTCTCCCGGAGAAATCTGTGAGGACCGACACGGTCCGTTCCCGACCAACTTGGTCCGTATCCGACTAGGGTGGTCCACATGCCGCGCCCGACGAAGCAGGAGATCGAGGACGAGATCCTCGAGACCGCCGCCACCCTCTTCGCCCGGCACGGGTTCAAGGAGACGTCGATCCAGCGGGTCGCCGACGCCGTCGGCTACTCCAAGACCGGTCTGCTGCACCGCTTCCCGACCAAGGAGGCGCTGCAGGAGGCGGTGGTCGACCGGGCTCTCGCCGACATGCGCGCGATTGCCGACGAGGCCGAGGGCCTGCCGGTCGGCCCCGACCGCGACCGCGTGGTGGTCACCGGTGTCGCCCGCCTCGCGCTGGCCCGCCCGGGCGCGGTCGCGCTGCTGCTCAGCGGCCTGATGAGCGCGCCCGACAGCGACATGCTCCAGCAGGTCGGCGGGGTGGTCTTCACGGCCTTCGGCGTGGCCGACCCGTCCTGTGCCGCCGACCTCGACCTGCCCCGCCTGCTGCGCATCATCGGCGCCCTGGGCGCGCTGACGGTCACCGCCGTCGCGATGCAGGAGAAGGAACACCTGACCGTCGCCGACCTCGTCGGGGTCGGCTACGACGCGCTCGGCCACGGGCGCTGATCCCCCGCACCCCAACAGAGGACCGACCCTCATGGCATCTCTGCTGCACCGCCTCGGCCTGTCCGCCGTACGGCACCGGATCGCCGTCACCGTCACCTGGCTGGTCGCGCTCATCGCGGTCGGCGTCGGCGCGGCCACGCTCTCCGGTGCGACCGTCAACTCGTTCTCGATCCCGGGCCAGGAGTCGACGATCGCCCTCGACCTGATGAAGCAGCGCTTCGGGGACGCGTCGGCCGGCGCGACCGCCCAGGTCGTGATGGTCGCCCCGGCCGGTGGCAAGATCACCGACCCGCAGACCGCCGCCCAGGTCACCCAGACCGTCGGCCGGCTGGCCGAGCTGCCCGGCGTGGTGGCCGTGAGCAACCCGCTCGACCCGAAGTCGCCGGTGGTCTCCCGCGATCAGACCGCGACGTACAGCACGGTCACGTACGGCGTCCAGGCCTCGGAGATCACCCCCGAGGAGCGGACGGCGCTGACGGACGCGGCCGGCCAGGCGAGCAGCGGTGGCTTGACCGTCGAGGTGCGGGGCGAGGCGGCCCGGGAGTCGGGCGCCGACGTGGGCGGCCCGGCCGAGGGCATCGGCGTGATCGTGGCGCTGCTGGTGCTCGCGCTGACCTACCGCTCGCTGGTCGCGGCCGGGATGAACCTGCTGACCGCGCTGGTCGGCGTCGGCATCGGCGCGCTCGGCATCGTCACGCTGACCGGCTTCGTCGAGCTCCAGTCGACGACCTCGATCCTGGCGGTGATGCTCGGCCTCGCCGTCGGCATCGACTACGCGCTGTTCATCATCACCCGCTTCCGGCAGGAGCTGCTGCGGGGCCTGCCCGTGCCCGAGGCCGCCGCGATGGCCGTCGGCACGGCCGGCTCCGCGGTGCTGACCGCCGGCCTCACCGTGGTGATCGCGCTGGCCGGCCTCTCGGTGGCGGGCATCCCGTTCCTCACCGAGATGGGCCTGGCCGCTGCGGCCACCGTCGTCATCGCCGTGCTGGTCGCGCTGACGCTGGTCCCGGCGATCCTCGGCTTCATCGGGAAGCGGGCGCTCCCGCGCAAGCTGCGGCCCGAGCGCGGCTTCTACCGCGGCTGGGCCGCCCTGGTCACCCAGCGCCGCTGGATCAGCCTGATCGTCGCGGTCGCCGCGCTCGGGGTCATCGCCATCCCGGTCACCCAGATGCAGACGTCATTGATCCAGAAGGAGGTTCCCGGCAGCAGCGCGGCCAAGGCGGACGCGATCATCGCCGAGCGTTTCGGCCCGGGCTTCGCCGGCCCGCTGCTGGTCCTGGTCGACGGGTCCGGTTCCGCTTCCTACGCGACGTCCGTACGCGACCAGATCGGCGACCTGCCGGGCGTGGCAGTGGCCACCGCGCCCCGGCCGGACGCGGCGGGCACGGCCGCCCTCATCACGATCATCCCGGCCAGCGGACCGGACTCCCCGGCCACGGTCGACCTCGTGCACGCGCTGCGCGACAAGGTCTCCGACGGCCCGGACGCCAAGGTGTACGTGACCGGGCAGACCGCGATCAGCATCGACGTGTCGCAGAAGCTCAACGACGCCCTGCCGATCTACCTGGCGCTCGTCGTCGGTCTCGCGTTCGTGCTGCTGGTGCTGGTGTTCCGGTCGATCCTGGTGCCGGTCGTCGGCGTGCTCGGCTTCCTGCTGACGATCGGCGCGGCGCTCGGCGCCACCACCGCGGTCTTCCAGTGGGGCTGGCTGTCGGGCATCGCGAACGTCAAGGTCACCGGCCCGCTGCTGAGCCTGTCGCCGATCATCATCGTCGGCATCCTGTTCGGCCTGGCCATGGACTACATGGTGTTCCTGGTGTCGCGGATGCACGAGGCGCACGCGCACGGCGTGGCCCCGCGCGACGCGGTGGTCACCGGTTTCCGGCAGGCCGCCCCGGTGGTGGTCGCGGCGGCCACGATCATGTTCGCGGTGTTCGCGGGCTTCGTGCCGCAGGGCAACGACACGGTCAAGCCGATCGCGTTCGCGCTGGCCACGGGCATCCTCTTCGACGCGCTGGTGGTCCGGATGGTCGCCATTCCGGCCGCGATCGCGCTGATGGGCAGGGCGGCCTGGTGGCTGCCGCGCTGGCTGCGGAGGCTCCCGGCCCTGGACGTCGAGGGCACCGCCCTGGAGCGGGCGCCTCAGGAGGAACCCGTTCCGGTTGGTTGATGGTTCGCCCGCTTCCAGGCCGATCGACCGTTATGCGGCGAATATCCGGAAGGAAGCGGGCCAATCCCCAGCGTGACGGCCGTCCGTCTTGCTGCAATTGAGGCATGCGGCCGGATCATGCAGCGGACCTGAGCGAGCTACCCGACGGCGAGGTCCGGGCTGCGCTCGAGACCTGGCGCTCGGGCCTCGTCGACCTCACCGACGCCAACCGGCTGCTCAACTTCGGCCGGACCCCGTCCGACGCCGTCCCGATCACCGGGCCGACGCCGAAGACCCTGCTGCAGGTCCTCCAGGACGACGGGGCCTTCGGGTTCCCCGGCGGCGACGCCGACGACGGGCGGCCGGTGCTGCGCACCGAGCTGGCCGAGAACGACCTCGGCGCGCTGCTGCACCGGTTCTACCGGCGGTCCCGCCAGGAGCTGCTCGACCGCGGGGTGTGCTCGCTCTACCTGGCGATCGGGATGATGCACTGGACCGACGACCGGAACACCCCGTACCAGAGCCCGATCTTGTTGATCCCGGTCGAGATCGACCCGGCCGGGCCGTTGCTGCGGGCCCGTCACGACGATCCGATCGTCAACCCGGCCCTCGCCCTGCGGATGGCGCCGCTCGGCATCGAGCTGCCGGCGGTGAGCGGTCTCGGCGAGCTCGACGTGACCGTGCTCTGGGCGCACATCGACGTCGCGATCGGCGAGCGGCCGGGCTGGTACGCCGACGAGACCGTGGTCCTGTCCAGCTTCGGCGTGCACCGCGAGTCGATCCACGCCGACCTGGTGGAGAGCGAGCCGCACATCGTCGAGCACCCGATCGTGCGGGCCCTCGCCACCCGGGACGCGGCCCGGCAGTTCGCCTTCGAGCCGCCCGAGCCGGCCCGGATCGACGAGATCGCCCCGGCCGAGGACGTGCCGCTGCTGCTCGACGCGGACTCCACCCAGCGGGCCGCGGTGGCCGCCGCGGTCGCCGGGCGCAGCTTCGTGCTCGACGGCGCGCCCGGCACCGGCAAGTCCCAGACCATCGCGAACATGGTCGGCTGCCTGCTGCACACCGGCAAGCGGGTGCTGGTCGTCTCGGAGAAGGCCGCCGCGCTCGACACGGTCCAGCGGCGGCTCACCGAGTCCGGGCTCGGGAACTACCTGCTGCCGCTGCACAGCGACCTGACCGGGCGGCACGAGGTGGCCGCCGCGCTCACCGCCGCGCTCGACACCGACCCGGCGCCGCTGGCCACGATGGACCCGATCGACCGGCGCGCGGTGCGCGAGCGCCGGGAGCGGCTCGCCGCGTACGCGGAGGCCATGACCTGCATCCGGCAGCCGCTCGGCCGCAGCCTGCACGAGGTGATCGGGATCTGCGCGACCCTGCAGCACGTGCCGGCCGCGCCGGTGCCGCAGGAGGTTCCCTCGGAGCTGACCGCCGAGGGCCTCGACCAGATCCGCGAGGCCGTCGGCCGGCTCGGCAAGCTGCGCAGCGAGGACTACCTGTGGCGGGACGCGGTCGAGCGCGAGCCGATGGAGATCCCGCTCAAGCAGGCGCTCAAGGCGCTCGGCAAGCTCGCCGAGATGGTGTTCGCGAACTCGCTCCTCGCCGACGCCTTCGACCTGCACGAGCCGGCCGGCGCGAGCACGCTCGCCGCGCTGGCCGCGCATGCCGGCCGGCGCCCTGGCAAGATCGTCGAGGAGTGGCTGACCGCGGCCGGCCTCCAGCCCGTCCAGCAGGCCGCGGCCGACCTCACCAAGCACCTGGCCGCCCTGCGCTACGGCGGCATCCCGTGGGCCGACCTGCCCTCGGCCGCCGACCTCACCAGCGTTCCCGACCTGTCGCACCTGCGGCCCGAGCCGATCGACCTGCACCCGCTGAACGCCGCGCAGGCCGAGCACCTGGCCAACAAGTTCGCCGAGGAGGCCGACCGGCTCGAGGCCCGGCAGGAGTCCCTCGACCGGGTCACCGCCCGGCTCGGCCTGCCGCACGTGGTGAGCTTCCGCGACTCGGCCCGGGTGATCGCCATCGCCGGCCTGATCGCCCGGGACACCAAGCCCGAGGCCGCGTGGTTCGCCGAGGGCGGGATAGCCGCCGCGCACGCCGCCGTGCGCGCCCTGCGCCGGGCCGTCGACGCGGTCAACGCCGCCGAGGAGCAGGCCCGCCGCCACTTCGACGAGGGCGTGCTCCAGGAGCCGATCGAGGAGATGGCCGAGCGGCTCACCAACCGGCGCGGGCCGCGCAAGCTGCTGCGGGGCACCCGGCGGGCCAAGAAGGCCACGATCGACGCGGCGCTGCCCGAGGTCACCCCCGAGGAGGCGGTCGCCAACGTGGAGGACGCGGCGGCCTGGAAGGCGGCGCTCGACGAGCTGGAGGACCTCGCCGACGAGCACGCCGAGATCCTCGGCCGGCACTGGGACGGCATGGACACCGACTTCGGCGCGGTCCAGGAGGCGCTGCACACCGCCGACGAGGTGATCCGGGAGACGCCGGCCGAGGCGCTGGCGGCGGTCGTCGTGCACGTGACCGCGCCCCGGCCGAACAGCGCGCTGCTGCGGATCGTCGGCGAGGCCCGCGACGAGTTCGACCGGTTCCGCACGACGCTGCGCGAGCCGCCGGCCCGCGCGCCGCGGCCCGAGCTGGGTGAGGGCGCGATCCAGGAGGCGGTGACCTGGCTGCGTGCACACGTCGCGCCGCTGCGGGCCGCGGCCGAGATGCTCCGGGCGTACGGGGGACCGACCGGGCGCGGCGATCTCACCCTGGCCGAGGCCGTGGAGATCGCTCAACAGCGGCAGGCGGCGGTGGACGCGGAGGCGGCGATCTGGGCCAGCGCCGGGCCGCACGCCGCGGTGCTCGGCTCGATCTACCGCGGCACCAAGACCAACGACGAGCTGATGAACCAGATCGTCGCGTGGACCGCCGAGGCCCGCCGGCTGCACCACGGGCACGACGCGGCACTCACCGCCGAGCAGGCGCACGCGATCGCCGAGATCGAGCCCAGCGACGGGCTGGCCGCCGCGGTGGCCGGCTGGGAGCACGCCCGCGAGCAGGTGCTCGGCGCGTTCGCCCCGCAGCGGCGGATCGAGCTCTCCACCCACCTCGGAGACTACGACACGGCCCGCGACCTGCTGGTCGAGCTGCTGCACGACGCGACCGGGCAGCAGAACTGGTTCGTGCACCAGGACGCGAAGGACACGATTCTCTCGTACGGGCTCGGCGAGGCGCTCGAGTACTGCGCCGACCACGAGGTCGAGGCGGACCGGATCTGGCCGGTGCTGGAGCGGGCGCTGCACCGCGGCTGGGTCGACCAGATCCTGCGGACCGACCAGGGGCTGCAGCCGGTCGACGCCGAGGAGCGGGTGCATCTGGTCGAGGTGTTCAAGCTGCTGGACAACGAGCTCAACGCGGCCGCGCTGGCCGACATCGTGTACGCCGTGGAGGCCCGGCGGCCCTCGGCCGCCAACACCGGCGAGCCCGCGCTGATCCGCCGCGAGGGTGGCAAGCGGACCGGGCATCTGGCCGTCCGGGAGCTGATCGCCCAGGCCCGGCACGCGGTGCAGGGGCTGAAGCCGTGCTTCCTGATGTCGCCGCTCGCGGCGTCGCGGCTGCTCCCGCCGGAGATCGAGTTCGATGTGGTGATCATCGACGAGGCGTCCCAGGTGACCACGGCCGACGCGATCAACTGCGTGTACCGCGGCGACGCGCTGATCGTCGTGGGCGACGAGCGGCAGCTGCCCCCGACCAGCTACTACGACAAGGTCGAGGACGACGTCGACGACTTCCCGTCGATCCTCGACCTGGCCCGCGAGACGTTCCCGGTGCTCGAGCTCGGCTGGCACCACCGCAGCCGGCACGAGGCGCTGTTCGCGTTCGCCAACCTCGCCTACTACAACGGGCGACTGGTCAGCCTGGCCCGCGCGTACGCCCGCGAGCCCGACCACGGCGTGCAGCTCTACCACGTCGACGGCGTCTACCACCGGATGACCACGTCGGACAACCCGATCGAGGCGGCCGCGGTCGCGGAACGGGTGCTGCACCACCTCACCCACCGCCCCGGCCGCACGCTCGGCGTGGTGACGCTGTCGGTGGCGCAGGCCGACGCGATCGACGAGGCCGTGCAGGACATGATCGCCGACCACCCCGAACTGGCTCACCTGATCGACGACGAGGACCGCCTCGACGGGTTCTTCTGCAAGAGTCTCGAGGCCGTGCAGGGCGACGTCCGCGACGTGATGATCCTTTCCGTCGGCTACGGCTACGACGAGAACGACAAGATCAGCACGAACTTCGGCGTCCTCAACCGCACCCGCGGCTGGCGCCGCCTGAACGTCGCCATCACCCGCGCCCGCCGGCGCCTGGAGGTCGTCTCCTCGATCCACTCCGCCGATGTCCAGGACATGGGCAACGAGTCGATAAGGCATCTGAAGGCATTCCTCGAGTACGCCGAGAGGGACGCCGCGACGCTCGGGAAGGAGGTGACCGATCGCGAGGGAATGACCGCGTTCGAGGAATCCGTCCTCGACACGATCAAGGGCTGGAATTTCGCCGTACGACGTCAGATCGGCGCGGCCGGACATTGGGTCGACATCGGCGTCCTGCACCCCGATCACCCCGACGAGGTCTACGTCCTGGGCATCGAGTTCGACGGTCCCGCGTACCGCCGGATCCCCTCGGCCCGCGACCGCGACCGGCTGCGTGAGCAGGAGTTGCGCGACCTGGGCTGGCACCTGCACCGCGTCTGGTCCACGGCCTGGTACTCGAACCAGGCCGACGAGGCGGGCCGGCTGCTGGCGGCGATCCAGCGCGCCGTCTCGGACCCGGCGCCCAGCTTCGACCGGCTGCCGTCGCGCGGCTGGAACGCGCCCTACCGCGCGGTCGGCCGCGACCTGACGCACCCCGCCACCCCGGCCTGGCCGCCTCACCCTTTCGAGTGAAGACCGCCCGCGCGGCGGCGCTCACGACCGGCCCGCCGCGCTGCCCGGCACCCGGCCCGCTGGCTGCGGCAACGGCTGGACCATCGGCTTGATCAGGCAGGATAGGACCCGATCAATGCAACTTGCAACGCTATGCCACCGCTTGATTACGCTGTGAAATGTCACGCATGAACCACGGTGAGCGTGAACTGCAGGACCGACTCGGCACCCGGGACCGTGCCGACTCGTTCCAGGCCCGCCAGGTCCTGCCCCACCTCAACGACCGGATGCGCCACTTCATCGGCCGCCAGGAAATGATGTTCCTCGCCACGGCGGATGCCGCCGGCGGCTGCGACAGCACGTTCCGCGCCGGCCCGCCCGGCTTCGTCCGCGTGCTGGACGAGGAGCATCTGAGCTGGCCCGAGTACCGGGGCAACGGTGTGATGGCCAGCCTCGGCAACGTCACCGAGAACGGCCACGTCGGCCTGCTCTTCATCGACTTCGAGGACGTCATCGGCCTGCACGTCAACGGCACCGCCGAGATCGTCGAGGACCCCGATGAGCAGGCCGGCACCCCACCCGGCAGGCGAGCCCGCCTATGGGTGGTCACCCGCGTGCACGAGGCCTACATCCACTGCGCGAAACACATCCCCCGCCTCGCGAAGATCCCCCGCCGGCGCACCCACGCCGAGCAGCCCAAGAAGAGCGACTACTTCATACCCGGCCCGCCGGCCCGGATCCAGGATGTGGCCGGCCGCGAATCCTGATGTCGGGCACCTCAATCGGCCGCACGGGCGAGCGTGGCCAGTTCCGCCGAGAGCAGAGTCGCCAGCGCGTCCAGGTCCGGGCATCGGTCCGGATCGGCGACCACGGTCACGGTCAGCGAGTCGAGGTAGGAGAGCGCCACGAACATCACGGTGACGTTGGAGGCGCCACCGACGACGATCGGGATCATGTCGCGGACCGGCGCGCCGCCCAGGCACACCGGTGCCGCCGGGCCGCGGACGTGACTGACCAGGGTGTGCAGGCGACGCTGGCGGGTCATGTACCAGCGGTATGCCCCCAGCGCGGCGAGCAGCCGGAACGCCCCACCCAGCACCGTGACGGGCGCGGGCCCGGCCGCCTCGGCGCGGCGCCGGCGGATCTCCGCGGCGACCCGGGCGAGGCGCTGCGAGCGCGGTCCGGTGGCCGGCACGGTCACCACCAGCGGCGTGACCGCGTTGCCCGCGGTTTCGCCGGGCGGCCGGGGCGTGCCGACCGGGACCGCCATGGTCACCCGGCTGACGGTCTCGCCGCGCCGGTCCAGCAACCGGCGCAGCGCCTCGGCCACGGCCACCAGGAGCGCCGCGTTCACCCCGGCGTCCCATCGGTGCGCGGCGTCGCGGAGTGCCGGCAGCGAGACCCGGACCACGACCGCGCGCCGATGCGCGCCGGTGACTCCCAGCAACGAGCAGTCCGGCACGCGGGCGGGACGGAGGCCGCCGCCCGCGCCCATCGCGGTCCGCAGCCGCCGCAGCCGGGCCGGCGCCGACCGCAGCGCGACGAAGCGGGAGTGCCAGGCGTCGGCGGCCAGGCGTCGAGTTCCCGGCCGTGGTGAGGCTGCCCCGGGCGATGTCGCGGAGGCGGGGAGCAGCGGGGGCGCCGCCGCCGGGGGAGCGCCGTCCACCAGCCGGCCGAGCATCGCGAGCCCGCCCAGGCCGTCGCTGAGCACGTGGTGCGCGATCAGCGCGAGCGCGCAACCCCCGCCGGGCCGCCCCTCGATCAGGACCGCACGCCAGAGCGGACGGTCCCGCGGCAGCGGCCGCAGCACTTCCGGCAGCACGACGCCGGCCAGCTCCCGATCGTCGCCCGGCGCCGGCCAGCGGATCGTGGCGAGATGACGCCGGGGGTCGAAGGCCGGGTCGTCGGCCCAGACCGGTCCGCCGCAGCCGGGCGGCGTGCGGACCAGCCGTTGCCGCAGCCGGGGCACGGTGACGGCGCGCTCGGACAGCAGGCGGGCGCAGTCCGCGACCGTCAGCGCCCGGCCGAGGACGAGCACGACGCCGAACTGCTCCGGCACCGGCCCGCGATCCATCGCGAGAAAAACGCGATCGGCGTCGTTCGCGCGGTCGATCGGGACCGTGCCAGTCATCGCCACCTCCGAAGGGCCCGGGGCCGCCCGATCAGTGGGCGACGTCCACATAGATACGGCCGGGCAGCTCACCGACCCGGAAGCCGGAGTGCCCGGCGGTGCCGACGGCGATAGAGGTATGACCTGCAAAGCCCGGGTGCGCCCCCGCACGGATCTCGGTGACGACCGGAACGGGCGGGACCGCCGGATGGTGAACCACGGTGAACGGCCCCGAGCCCCAGGCCGGCGCGGGCGACGATGGCCGCGCCGGCGAAACGGACGTGGCCGGCGGCGCGGGGGCCGGGGGCACCGGACCCTCCGGCGCGGCGTGGCCGCATCCCACGAGAGGCCCGGCCAGCATCACCAGAACGACGAAGATCGATGGCATGATCACCGCGCACCTCCACACTTCAAGTACACCGGCGGCGCCGGGTCTTGGGCAGTGCCGAACGGCCCGCCGCTCCGGGCCGGTGGTCTCGTCGTGGTCCCGGAGAGCCATACCCGCCCCGGGAACCGAATCGGTCGCCCGAACAGCCAATATCCGTATCCGCACCAGTCGCCGTGCGAGCCTCGTTGCGGCGTCGCACCATCGCCTGGCGATCGCCCGCGCCCTCTCGCGGGTCTTCCTGACTGCGCCGATCGAGTCGGGCCCGCCTTTGTTTCGCATTGGCCTTGATGGTCGTTGGCTGGTTCGCCGTCGGCACTTTGCTCGTCGCCCTGGCTGTGGTCGTCTTCTGGCTCAACCAGTGGCGGAGCCTCCCGCCGCGGCCGGAATTGCAGTGCCAGTGGCGTGGATGCATGTCGTGTTCATTCGTGAATAAAATTCAAGACTGCTGTCGTCCGATCGAGTGATGGCTGTGGTTCAATGCATCGCCTGTCGTGTATCGGACATCGATTCGCAGATGGGCACCGCGCCGAATTCCATTGGTGTTGCTAACTTCTTCCGGTCGCCGGATCTGCGGACGGCCCAACATCAACAGTGTGCGAATTCGACCGTGAACGGAATGCATCGTGATATGACCACCATCCAAGATGGTCCGACGAAAGATCAGGACAAGAAGGTACGCACCGACCTGAGTGAAAGCCGTCTGAGGCTGCTCACCGCCACCCTCGGCGTCGTAACGGCACTGATCACCGCGGCGGCCACCATTTTCGGGATCAACTGGAAGCAGTCGGAGAAGGACGCGGACACGGCCGTCGGTAAAGCCGACGCTTCGTCGGCGCGGATCCAGCAGCTCCAGCGGGAGAACTCCGATCTCCAGAGTCAGCTCGCGGGCACGCAGCAGGAGCTCGATGAGCTCAAGGCTTCGCCGAGCGCCTCCGCCGCCGCGCCTGCCGGGGATGTGGTGTACCTCGACGGGTTGAGCCCGACCTACAGCACCTTCGAGCCCACGTCGGCGACGGTGCGCGGGGTCTCGTACGAGCACGCCTTCGCGACGCCCGTGGGCTGCGTAGCTTTCGACAACGGCGAGCGAAGCAGCGCCGAATACGCCATCTCCGCGAAAAAGCTGGTGCGGTTCCGCGCCACCATCCTGCTGAGTGACGACGTCGGAGACCTGACGGTGCTGGACTACTACCTGCGAGTAAATGGAACGCCGGTTGCGCAAGGACACGTCGAGCCCGGCAAAGTCGTGACCATCGACCGTACGGTGAAGGAGGAGGCGCGCACAGTAACATTCGGCTTCACGTCGGACGGCTGCCCGCTCAAGCGAGGCGAAGGGATCTGGGCGGACGCCCGGCTGTCGCGGTCGTAGACGCCCCCCGGTCTCGGCAAAGTCGGCGAGCGGGCGAAACAGAACTGCGCTTTCAGACGCTATACCCGGTCCAGGACCCGAAAAGGTAACTCTGGACAGGTCGATCCGATCTACCGATTTGCTGGTCGGATGATCGAAGTGGATGCGTGGGCGTCCGTGGGATTTTTGTTCACGCACCTTTGAATATCGTCGCTCGGCTATGAGCTTAGAGATGATTCCTGCGGAACCGGTGCCGTCCGTGCCCGTGCCCGTTCCTGCCTCCTTGCGGCGCCGGGCGATGGCCTGGTCGGTCGACTCCGCGGTGGTGGCGATACCGGCGACGATGCTGATCGTCGCTGCCGTGACCAGCCTGTGGCAAAGGCTCCCCGAATCGGCGGGCCACATCGGGTTTTCGGCCGTGAAGAAGGTGATCAAAGGTGACATCGACACGGGCAGCCTCCTCGCCGAGGTGGCGGAGGTGTGGCTGGTCCTCGTTCTGCCGCTGGTCGGCGCGCTGCTCTTGGTGCCGCTGATCCAGTTCCTCTACCAAGCGGTCCTGCTCTCCTGGCGTGGCCGCACCCTCGGCGGAATCCTCGTCGACACGCGGGTCGGCATGGTGGCAGACCCGGCGAGCCTCATGCGCCCCCGCGCCTTGCGCCGTGCGTTCCTGACTGCCCTGGTCGAGTCGGGCCTGCTCTGCGCCGCACTGGCCATGGTGGCGATCCGGAAGCTCGAACTCGGTGGTTTGCTGGTCGTGCTGGCCGTCGCTGCCTTCTGGCTCAACCGGATGACTCTCTTCGGCCCGCGGCGCCGCACCGTGGTCGACCGGCTGACCGGCACCGTCGTCGTGCGTACGACGCTTTACGCCGGGATGGCCAACCGCGCGACCGCCCTCGCTCAGCGGCTGACCGGCACCGGAGCTTCCCTTCCCGCCGGCGCGGACACGCCACCCGTCCACGCCACGCTTGACCCTCCGGCCGGCCACCCCGCGCTCCCGGCAAACGGCGCCGAGACCGCCTCCGCTCAGACCGCCTCCGCTCAGACCGCCTCCGCTCAGACCGCCTCTGCTCAGACCGCCTCCGCTCAGGCCGCGGCCACTGCGGCCGCGGCTGCGACCGCGGCAGCGCGGCGTGCCGCCGATGCGACCGCCGTGGCCGGGAAGCTTGCCCGGGAGCGCGCCGAGTCGATCGCCCGCAGCGAGGCGGTTCAGCAGGCGATCAACTCGCGCGCCGGGCAACGGGCCCAGGATCTGGGCTCTCGGGCGTCCGACTCGGCGCGCCGCCTGGGCGGTCGCGCTCAGGAACTCTGGGCCGAGCGCCAACAACGCCGCGCCCAGCAGCCCGGTCGGCTCTCGTCCGGCGAGGACCCGTACCGGGCAACGGCTGAGCGGAGCGGCCCCTTCGGGTACCGGCAGGTGACGGGTGTCCCGGCCCGTCCGGAGGAACCGCCGGCCGATCCGGCCGACGCATCGGCCAGCGGCCGCCCGGGTCACGCGGTCCGGCGTGGTCCGGTGAAGCCGAGCTCGCCGGAGATCGGGAGCCAGTAGAAGGCGATGAACGCGGCGAAGACGGCCACGCCGAGGACCGGTAGGAGGCCGCCGAGGATGGTGGCGGTGCCCAGCCAGAGGAGTGCCAGCTGGAAGCGGCGGCCGATGGCGCGTACGCCCGCGGGGTTGATGTTGTTGGAAAGCAGGTGGTGGCGGGCGTGCCACCAGATGAGGTTGAACAGGGCCGCGGCCAGGAAGAAGACCAGGCCGTGCATCACCACGGCGGTGCGTTCGCCGTGGCCGTCTCGGAAGGCGTCGGCCAGGACGGAGGCGGCGAAGGGGAGGAAGGCTATGTCCATCAGCAGGACCGTGTTCAGGAACAGGATCATGCGGTCGGCGTGGCGGATGTGGTCGAACATCACGTGGTGGTTGGCCCACACCTGGCCGACCAGCATGAACGTGACCGCGTAGGCCAGGTAGGACGGCCACAGAGCCAGCAGACCGTGCAGGAGATGCTCGGTGTCCGCGGGCGGGCGGATCTCCAGGACCAGCAGGGTGGCGGCGATGGCGATGACGCCGTCGCTGATGGCGACGACCCGGGCGGGGTCGCGGACGTCCTCACTCATGGCTTCTCACAGGTCCAGGACGAGGTCGGCGCGGGGGCGGGAGCAGCACAGCAGCACCTGGCCGTCCGCGGGCGGCTCGAGCGGGTCGGGCGCGTAGGCCACCTCGCCGGACAGCAGCGGGGTGACGCAGTTGTGGCACACGCCCGTGCGGCAGCTCCAGCGGGTGGGTACGTCGCACGCCTCGGCCAGATCGAGCAGGCTTCCCGGGCCGTCGGGGAAGCGGGTGGCGATGCCGCTGCGCGCGAAGGTCACCAGCGGGCCCGTGCCGGCCGGGCCGCCGGGCAGGTGTGGTGGGCGGGTGGGCGTCGCGGCGATGCCGGGGTTGAGCGAGGGCAGCGTGCCGAACAGCTCGGTGCGGATGCGGCCAGGGTCAACACCATGTTGTGCGAGAGCTTTCCGCATGTCCGCCATGAAGGAGACCGGACCGCAGATGTACGCGTCGGAGCCGGCCGGAACGCCGAGAGCGGCGAGCGCGTCCCCGGTCAGGCGACCGGACGGACCCTGGCTGTAGAACACGTGCTCGTGGGCGTGGGCCAGAGCGGCGAGCAGCGCGTGGGCCTCGGCCGCCAGCGGGTGCTCGCGCGGGCTCCGGGCGCCGTGGATCCACCACACCTCCCGCTCGGTGTGCCGGTCCGCGAGCTCGTGCAGCATGGCCATCGTGGGGGTGACGCCGACACCGGCCGAGATCAGCAGGATCGGCCGGGCGTCGTCCTCGGCCACGAACTCGCCGCGCGGTGCGGCCACATCCAGGACGTCGCCCGGCCGCAACGTGCCGGTCAGGTACGTGCTGACCACGCCGTGCGGCTCGTGCTTCACGCTGATCCGGTACGCGGGGGCGCCGGGCGCGGACGACAGCGAGTAACTGCGCACCTGGCCACCGCCGATGCGCAGGGTCAGGTACTGCCCGCCGAGCGCGGCCGGCAGCGGGCTCCCGTCGGGCGCGGACAGGTAGACCGACGACACGGTCGTGCTCTCCGGGACGATCCGGTCGACCCGCAGCGGCCGGAAGCCGCTCCACGCGGGCACCACCGGAGGCGGCGGCGCGGCCATCTCGCGGAAGGACTGCTGCCAGCCGGGGCTCAGGGCCGGGATGTCCAGGGCGGTCCGCAGCTTGGCCGGGTCGTGTCCGGGGAGGTAGAGCAGCGCGTCGGTGTCGGCCACGCTCAGGGCGCCGGGTCCGGTCCGCGTCTTGACGATCTCGTCGCCGGCTTCGACGCGGCCCTCGGTGATGACGCGCATGTAGAAGCCGGGCCGATGATGGCTGACCAGCAGCGCCGGCATCCGGGGCTCGCCGAGGCGCAGGCCGACCCGGTAGCAGGTGACCCGCGGCTGGGTGACCTCGAACTCCGCCTCGCCGATGCGGTAGCGGTCGCCGATGCACACCTCGTCGTCGGGCTGGCCGTCGACGGTGAGGTTCTCGCCGAACTGGCCGTACTCGAAGTCGTCCCGCCCGAGCTCCTTCTGCCAGTACCGGTACGACTCGATCTGGTAGACGAGCACGGCCCGCATCTCGCCGCCGTGGCCGGCGGTGTCGCCCTGGCCGTCGCCGTCGAGGTTGAGCCGCCGGGCCGTCACCGGGCCCGTCACCGGCCGTTTCCAGACCCCGGTGTACACAGTGCGGCCCTGCCAGGCCACATCGCGGGGCATCCCGACGTTCACCGACAGCAAGCTGGTCATGACCGTTGAGAATACTTTTTCGCGCGCCGTGTCGATCCGCGCCCGCGCCGTTCGACCTGGAGGTGAGAGGGTCGAGGACGACCCGTTGACGAAGGAGATGGCACCGTGGCGAAGTACATGCTCATCATGCGCGGCACCGACGAGAGCATGGCGAAGATGATGGAGACGCCGTTCGAGGAGATGCTCGCGATGGTGGGCCGCTTCAACGACGAGCTGATCCGGGCCGGCGTGCTGCTCGCGGCCGAGGGGCTGGACGACGCGGCGCAGGGCGTGGTGGTCGACTTCAGCGGCGAGACCCCGGTGGTGACCGACGGGCCGTACGGGGAGACGAAGGAGCTGTTCGGCGGGTTCTACATCCTCGACGTCGCCTCGAAGGAGGAGGCGGTCGAGTGGGCCAAGCGGCTGCCGGCCTTCCCGGGCACCAAGGCCGAGATCCGCCGGGTGCCGAGCGTCGACGAGTTCCCGCAGGACAACGAGTGGATCATCAAGGAGCGGCAGTGGCGCGAGCGGACCGGCCAGCTCTGATGACCGGCTCGGCTCAGCGCGCCGTCGAGGCCGTCTGGCGGATGGAGTCCGCCCGGATCGTCGGCGCGCTGGCCCGCTACACCCGGGACTTCGCGCTCGCCGAGGACGTGGCGCAGGAGGCGTTGGCCGAGGCCCTGGTGGCCTGGGAGCGCGACGGCGAGCCGCCGAACCCGGTGGGCTGGCTCCTCGCGACCGCCCGCCGGCGCGCGATCGACGCGTTCCGGCGGCGGTCGGCGCTCGACGCGCGCTACCTGATGCTGGCCGCCGAATGGAGCGAGGAAGTGGAGCCGCCGGACCCGGAACGGATCGAGGACGACGTCCTCGCGCTGATGTTCATCGCGTGCCACCCGGCGCTCTCCCCGGAGGCCCGGGTGGCGCTCACCCTGCGCGCCGTGGGCGGCCTGACCAGCGAGGAGATCGCCCGGGCGTTCCTGGTGCCGGTGCCGACCATCCAGGCCCGGATCACCCGGGCCAAGAAGACGATCACCGCGGCGAACGTGCCGTTCGAGCTGCCGCCGCCCGACGAGCGCAAGGAGCGGCTGGGCGGGGTTCTCAGCGTGCTCTACGTGATCTTCACGGAGGGCTCGACGGCGACCGCCGGCGACCGGCTGGTGCGCACCGATCTCGCGTACGAGGCGATCCGGCTGGCCCGGATGCTGGCCTCCGCGCTGCCCGGTGAGCCCGAGGTGTGCGGCCTGCTGGGGCTCTGCGAGCTGACGGCGGCGCGCTTCCCGGCCCGCACCGGCCCGGACGGCGACCCCATCCTGCTGGAGGACCAGAACCGGCGGCTCTGGGACCTGTCGGCCGTCCGCCGGGGCATGGCCGCGCTCGCGCAGGCGGCATCCGCGGGCCGCGGGCTCGGACCGTACGGGCTGCAGGCCGCCATCGCCGCCTGCCACACCGCCGCGTCCACGGCCGGGGAGACCGACTGGGACCGGATCGTGCTGCTCTACGAGGCGCTCGGCCGGGTCGCGCCCTCGCCGGTGGTCGAGCTCAACCGGGCGGTGGCGATCGCGATGGCGAGCGGGCCGCAGCCGGCGCTGGAGATCGTGGACGAGCTGGTCGCCACCGATCGCCTGGCCGGCTCGCACCTGCTGCCGACGGTTCGCGGCGAGTTGCTCACCCGGCTGGGACGCACGGCCGAGGCGCGGGCCGAGCTGGAGCTGGCCGCGCGCCTGTGCCGCAACGAGCGGGAACGGTCAGTGCTGCTCCGAAAGGCGGCTCGCCTCGTCTGAGGCGGCGGCCTCCTCCCGGGCCCGCTCGAACGGGTCGCCGTACTCGTGGATGGCCCGCCGGGCGAAGGCCTGCTGCACCGTGGCCACCCGCTCGGAGCGGCCGCGGCCGAGGAAGCTGATCGCCCAGTGCATCACGGCGGTCACCCGGTTCTTGAAACCGACAAGGTAGAACAGGTGCACCGCGACCCAGATCAGCCAGGCCGGGAAACCGTCGAGGCGCAGCTTCCAGATGCTCGCGACGGCGGAGAACCGGGAGATCGTGGCCAGGCTGCCCTTGTCGAAGTACTTGAACGGCTTGCCCGCGGGCTTGCCGGCCAGCCGGTTCTTGATCGTGCCGGCCGCGTACTTGCCGCCCTGGATGGCGACCTGGGCGACGCCGGGCAGCAGCTGCCCGTGCTCGTCGTCGAGGTTCATCATGTCGCCGAGCACGAAGATCTCGGGATGACCCGGGACGGTCAGGTCGGGCTCGACGAAGACGCGCCCGGCCCGGTCGACCTTGGCGCCGGCCGCGTCGGCCAGCTTGCGGGCCAGCGGGGGAGCGGAGACGCCGGCCGCCCACACCTTGGTCATCGACGGGATGCGCTCGTGGCCGCGCTCGGTCTCCACCTCGATGCCGGTCGCGTCGACGCCGACCACCCGCGTGTTCAGCTCGACCTCGACGCCGAGCAGGTGCAGCTGGCGCAGCGCCCGGGTGGACAGGTGGTCGCCGAACGTGTTGAGCACCGCCGGCAGCGCGTCGACCAGGATGATCCGGGCCTTGCGCGGGTCGATGTGCTTGTACTGGCCGGGCAGGTTGCGGTGGGCGAGCTCGGCGATCTGGCCGGCCATCTCGGTGCCGGTCGGGCCCGCGCCGACCACCACGAAGGTGAGCCAGCGGTCGATGGCCTCCGGGTCGGTCTGCAGGTCGGCGATCTCGAACGCGCCGAAGATGCGGGCGCGCAGCTCGAGCGCGTCGTCGATGTTCTTCATGCCGGGCGCGTGGTCGGCGAACTGGTCGTGGCCGAAGTAGGACTGCGCGGCGCCGGCCGCGACGATCAGCGTGTCGTACGGGACCTCGTAGTCGACGCCGGGACCCTCGACCGAGACGATCTTCTTCTCGACGTCGATGTGGCTCGCCCAGCCGAGGCGTACGTCGACGTTGTCCTGTCGCTTGAGGACCTCGCGGATGGGCGGCGCGATCTCGCCCTGCGACAGGATGCCGGTGGCGACCTGGTAGAGGAGAGGCTGGAACAAGTGGTACGCGGTGCCATTGATGAGGGTGATGTCGACGTCGGCCTTCTTGAGCGCCTTGATCGCGAAGAGACCGCCGAAACCCGCGCCGATGACCACCACACGATGCCGCTGCATCATTCACTCCCAAAAGCTCGGTGTTCCGACATGTACAGCGCCCTGATCAGGGTGATTATGCCGTGAGTATCGACACCGTGACGGGCTCGGAGGGCAACGTCACTGGCCGGCGCGGCCGTGTCGCAGGACACGGATCGCGATGGCCGGCCGGAACATCCGCGCCGCGGGGTCCTGCAGCGAGCCGACCCGCAGGAACTGGCCGGCCACCACCTGGTCGCGGGACGCGGCGCGGAGGGCGCGTGCGGCGTAGCGCCCGGCGACCCGGACCGCGGGCGGTCGCGGCGCATGGACCGCCGGCAGGCCGAGGTCGCCGCCCACGGTGGCCTGCCAGGCCCGGCCGAGCGGCGTCGCGGCGGCCCGGAAGAACCGAAGGGGCAGGCCGCGGTCGCCGGTGGTGAGAGCGTCGCGCAGGGCGACGGCCTCCATCGCGGCCGTCGACATGCCGAGCGCGTACACCGGGTTGGTACTGCCGATCGCGTCACCGAGGACGAGGAAGCCGTCCGGGAAGCGGCGCAGCCGGTCGTAGCGCCGGCGGATGTTCGCGGGGAACCGGTACGCGACGATGTCGTCCAGCGGCTCGGCGTCGCGGACCGCGGCGTAGAGGTGTTCCGGGGCGGCCGCGCGCACCGTGGCGAGCATGCCCGCGGTGTCGCGGACCGGGTGGTGGCCGTCGTACCCGAACACGGTCAGGATCCACCGGTCGTTCTCCTGCGCGAGCAGGATGAACCCGCTCGGCCGGCCCGGTTCGGCGCCGACCCCGGCGACCTTCGCGGTCAGCGTTCCGGGCGGGATCCGCAGGTGCCGGGTGAGGTAGGTCAGATTCACCGCGAGCCGCTCCTGCCGCGGCTGGTCGTAGCCGAGCGCCTCGAGCCAGGCCGGTGCGCGGCTGCCGCGTCCGGTCGCGTCCACCACGAGGTCGGCGTCGATCGTCGTCTCCTCGCCGCCGGTGGCGCGCCGCACCCGGACACCGGTGACCCTGCGCCGCTCGGGATCGGCCGTCAGGCCGGTTGCGTCACACCGGTCGGCCACCGTCACGTTGGGCAGCGCGCACACCCGGTCCCGGACGTGCTGCTCCAGGGTGGGCCGTCCGGCCTGGCAGAGGAACGGGTCCGCGGCCGGGCCGCGCACGCTCAGCGGCCGCCCGCCGCCGGGGGCGAGCCAGAACTCGGCGAAGTCCCGGACCACCGGCACTCCGGTCGCCGCCAGGTGGTCGAGCAGGCCGGGGAAGAGCCCGTCGAGGATCTGCGTCCCGCCGGGCAGCAGCAGGTGGGCGTGCCGGCCCTGGGGGACGCCGCGCCGTGACTCGGCGGCCCGCGGGAGCGGGTCGCGTTCGACGACGGTGACCCGGCCGTACGCGTCGCTCACCACACGGGCGGCGAGGAGCCCGGCGATTCCGGCGCCGAGGACCACCGCACGCCGATCGGTCTGGTGCATCGCGGACCTCCGCATCGCGCGCCGGTTGACGGGCCGACGCTATCCACGCGGCGGGCCCGGCCGCGTCCGGTGAACCACGCAATCCGGCCGGGCCGCGATGGGTGTTTCCCCGTACCGGTCAACGGATCCCGTGGACGAAGGCGTAACCCGCCGCGGCGGTGCGCGACGCGACGCCGAGCTTGCCGAAGATGTTGCTCACGTGCCGCTCGACGGTGCGCTCGCTGATGACCAGCTCGACGGCGATCGCCCGGTTGGACTTGCCGGCCGCGACCAGCCGGAGCACGTCCAGCTCCCGCGGGCTGAGGCCGGCCGCCGCGGGTCCGGCGCCGCCGGTCAGCGCCCGGACGCGCTCCGCGTCGGGACCGGCGCCGAGCTCGGCGAACGCCCGCCGGGCCGCGTCCAGCTCGAGGCCGGCCGAGCCCTCGTCGCCTAGCGCGCGGCAGGCCAGCCCGATCAGGACCCGGGTGCGGGCGGCCTCGTACGGCACATCCACTTCGCACCATTGCCGCCAGGCCCGGCGCAGCGCCGGCAACGCCGCGCCCGGAGCGTCGCGGGCCAGCTCGACGGCGCCGCGCGCCTGGTCCGACCAGGCGCGCAGCGCCGTCGTGCCGTACTGAACGGCGATCTCGTCCAGCGCGTCGGCTCCCGACCCGGCGGCGCCGAGATCGTCGGCGGCCAGCATGATCTCGACGTACGCCGGCAGTATCCGGCACCGCTCCAGCGGGTGGGCCGTCTCGGCGAGCGCGCGCCGGATCGCCGCCGCGGACACGTCCACCCGGCCCTGGCCCAGCCACAGCAACGCCAGGCCCGGCTGGGCCGGCCCGCCGTAGCGGGCGGCCCGGTCGTACGCGCCGGCGGCCGCGGTCAGGTCGCCCCGCAGCCGCCACACCTCGGCCAGCTGGTAGAACGCGGCGCCGGCCATGGCCTCGCCGTAGCCCCGGGTCAGCTGGTCGCAGGCCAGCCGCGCCTCGCGGACCGCGTCGGGCCAGGACCCGGTCAGCACCAGCAGCTCGGCCCGGTGGATGCGGCAGACGGCCGAGAAGGCGCCGGTGTACTGGGGCCGCGCGTCGCACCAGGCGTTCAGCGCGACCGCCCACTCCCGGGCGCGGCGCAGCTCGTGCAGCTCGTGGCACGCGTCGATGACGCTGCAGTAGATCCAGCTGGTGACGGCCGCCGAGGTCGCGCCGGCGGTGACCTCCACCAGCGCCTCGTCGAGCAGGGCCAGTCCGTCGGCGGGCCGGCCCTGCTTGATCCGGGCCCGGCCCTGGAGGTGCACGGCGATCGCGATGAGGTCCCGGTCGTCGATCCGGCCGGCCGGCTCGACCATGCGCGCCGCCGTGGCGAACGCGTCGTCGAACCTGCCCTCGCCGACCTGACGCTCCGCGTCCGGGATCAGCAGGTAGGCGAGCTCGGCGCAGTCCGGCTCGGACTCGGCGAGCCGCCGGGCCCGGGCGATCCAGCCGCCCGCCCGCGCGAATTCGCCCTTGGCGACCAGCGCGTGCCACAGGCTGAAGGCGGTGCGGACCGCCCGGCCGGTCGCGCCGGCGCGGACCCGTGTCTCGTACACCCGCTGCAACAGCTCGACCGCTTCGGCGCCCCGGCCGAGGATGTGCGCCGACTCCGCGAACAGCTCCAGGTCCTCGATGGACAGCGGCGCGACCCGGTCGGCCGCCTGGAACGCGTCCATCGCGTCCGCCCACGCGTGCCGGCGGTACTGCTCCCGAGCGCGGCCGAGCGCCGCTGCCACATCCACCTCAGGCCTCCCGCGTCCCACGCCAATGTATCGGCCGGGAGCACGGGCGGGCCGGCACCGGTTTTCCGGCGGCGCGCGTCGGCGTGCCGGAAACCGGTGCCGGTCAGGCGAGGGCTACGGGGTCCAGACGACGTTCGGGTTCACGTGGCCGGTCCAATCGAAGATGGCCATGTTGTCCCAGCCGTCGCCGGTGCCGTTGATGTTGGCCGGATCCCAGCCGTTGCCCTTGACGGCATACCAGGTGGGCTCCCAGTAGAAGATGCCGACCGCCCCGGCGTTGCGGGCCGTGTTCTGCACGTAGGTGAACTCCTGGGCCTGGCCGGCCCAGGTCGCCGGGATGCCGTCACAGAGCGTCGTTCCGGGTACGGAGTTGCCCGTCGAGTCGGCGTTGGCGGTGGTGAACATGTACGCGGTCTCGGCGATCACGACCGGCTTGCCGTACCGGGATTTCACGTCGGCGATCACGTTGTACAGGTTCGACAGGCTGCCGTGCCACATGCAGTAGTAGGACAGCGCGGTGACGTCCCAGGTGACGCCCTGCGCCCGGATGCCGTCGTAGAACCAGCGCGCATTGGCGTCGCTGTCCGCGTCGGCCGTGTGGATCATGACCTGGGTGCCGCTGTTGCAGGCCTTCGTCGCGTTGTAGCCCTGCTTGAGCAGCGACGCCAGCGGCGCGAAGTTGCTGCTGACGACCTGGCCCCTCGGCCACAGCATCCCGACGTTGATCTCGTTGCCGATCTGGACGCTGTCGGGCGTGGTGCCTTGTGCCTTCAGGGAGGTGCATACGTCGTACGTGTAGTTGTAGACGTCGGTCTGCAGCTGGGTGAGGGAATGGGGTGCCCACGCCGCAGGCGGATACTGCTTGCCCGGGTCGGCCCAGGTGTCCGAGTAGTGGAAGTCGATCAGCAGTTTGAGGCCCTTGGCCTTGATCGCCCTGGCCTGCTGGAGGACCTTGGCCTTGTTGTTGTAGCCGCTGGCCGGGTTGTTCCAGATGCGCAGCCGCATGTAGTTGGCACCGGCGGTCTTGAGGATGTCGTACGGGTCGGCGGCGGTGCCGGACTTGTTGTAGTACTTCGCCCCGAGGTCGAGGCTGCGCTGCAGCGACGAGACGTCCGCACCGAGCATGGTGAGGCTCGCCGCGTGGGCGGGGGAGGAGATGGCCAGGGGGACCGCGAGGACGATCGCGATCACGACGGCTCTGAGGGACGGTTTCATGGCGCTCCTTTGCGAAGGAAAGAGCGACCGGCGATGGGGATCGCCGGATTGGTGCCATGCACATATCCGAAATATCCGTAAATATCTGGCGCGCCAGCGCCGGATATTTCGGATGGCGACCGGGGAGGGTCTATACCGCGGGCGATGTCTCCCGCAGGACCAACGAGGTGGGAACGGTGATCGAGAGAGGCGTACGCCCCGCGATCACATCCGTGAGGAGGCGGACCATCTCCTCGCTGATGCGATCCAGGGGATGCCGCACGGTGGACAGCGGCGGGTCGAGCGTGGCGGCCAGCCCCGAGTCGTCGAAGCCGACCACCCGGACGTCGCCCGGCACCTGCCGCCCCGCATCGCGCAGGACCGGAAGCACCCCGGCGGCCATGGCGTCCGAGGCGGCGAACACCCCGTCCAGGTCGGGGGCCTGCTCGAGCAGCCGCCGCATGCCGGCCGCGCCGCTGGCCCGGCCCCAGTCGCCGTGGACGATCAGGGACGGGTCGACCGGCAGGCCGTGGGCGAGCAGCGCGTCGGTGTAGCCCTGCAGCCGGTCGACGCCGCCGACCATGTCCCGCGGGCCGGTGATCGTGGCGATCCGCCGGCAGCCGGCCTCGGCCAGGTGGTCGACGGCCGAGCGGGCGCCGTTGCGGTCGTCGGCCATCACCGAGCTGATCACCTGCTCGTACCCGAGGACCCGGCCGCAGGCGACGATCGGCACCTCGGCCTGCACCAGGTGACTCAGCAGCGGGTCGCCGGAGTGCGGGGAGACCAGCAGCACGCCGTCGACGTGGCCGCCGGACAGGTAGGCGATCGTCCGGTTCCGCTCCTCGGGGCTCGACGCGATCATGAGGATCAGCGTGAGCTCCCGGTCGGAGAGGGCCTGGGCGACCCCGCGCAGCAGCACGGAGAAGTTCGGGTCCTCGAACAGCAGGTGCTGCGGCTCGGTGAGCAGGAACGCGATCGACCCGGACCGGCCGGTCGCGAGGGAGCGGGCATGCGGGTTCGCCGTGTAACCGGTCCGGGCGATGGCTTCCCGCACCGCTCGGACGGCCTCGGGGCTGACCCACTCCCGGCCGTTCAGGACGCGGGAGACGGTCGCGTAAGAGACCCCGGCCTCGCGCGCAACGTCGCGGATGGTGGGCCGCTTGCGCCCCGTACCGGGCGGTGTCGGCACGTGGGGGATCATAGACATAGTCAGGCCTTCACCGCGCCCGCGCCCAGGTCGACCCGCCAGTACCGCTGCAGGCCGAGGAAGAGCGCGATCAGCGGAATGATCGAGAGCAGGGCCCCGGTGACGACCGCGATGTACATCGACGGCTGGTTCGCGCCCTGGTTCAGCAGTCCGTTGAGTCCGACCGTAAGCGGATACAGGCGGTCATCTCCCAGCATGATGTAGGGGAGCATGAAGTTGTTCCAGATCGCCACGAACTGGAACAGGAACACGGTGACCAGGCCCGCCCGCATCATCGGCAGCGCCACCGTGCCGAAGGTGCGCCAGTCGCCGGCGCCGTCGATCCGGGCGGCCTCCAGGACCTCGGTCGGGATCGCCGCCGCCGCGAAGATCCGGCAGAGATAGATCCCGTACGGGGTGATCATGCTGGGCAGGAGCACGGACCAGTAGGTGTTGGTCATCCCGACCTTGGCCAGCAGCAGGTACTGCGGGATGGCGAGGATGACGCCGGGCACCAGCACCCCGGCCAGGATCAGGTTGAAGACGAACCGCTTGCCCGGGAACGTGTACTTGGCCAGCGCGTACCCGGCCATCGCCGAGACGAGCGTGGAGGCGGTGGCGCCGACGCCCGCGTACAGGGCGGTGTTGACCATCCACCGCCAGTACAGGCCGTCGCGGTAGTGGGAAAGGTCGCTGATGTTGTCGAACAGGTGGCCGCTGGGCGCCAGCGTGAACGTGCTGAACAGCTCGCCCGCGCTCTTGGACGAGGCGATCAGCACCCAGAGCACCGGGAACAGGCAGTACAGCGCGCCGAGCAGCAGCAGTACCGTGGCGGCCGGGCTGATCCGCCGGTTCCCGCGGTGCGCCTGGGCCGGCGCCTCGGAGGAGGCGGTCGCGGGGACGACCGGCAGGACGGTGGAGACGCTCACGATCAGTCCTCCTGGTTGAAGGCACGGTTCCCGACGAGCTTGAGGAACCCGAAGGACAGGACGAAGGTGGCCAGCGCGATGACCACCGAGGTGGCCGCCGCCGCGTAGATGTCGTTGCGGATGAACGCGTCCCGGTACACCTTCATCAGCGGCGTCCAGGTGGTCGAGATCGTGTTGGTCAGCGGTCGCAGCGTCATCGGTTCGGCGAAGACCTGCAGCGTGGCGATGAGCGAGAAGACGAACGTCATGATCAGCGAGGGCAGCACGATCGGGATCTTGATGCGCCAGGCGATCTGGACGTCCGACGCGCCGTCGAGCCGGGCCGCCTCGAACAGGTCGGTGGGGATGGCCCGCAGCGCCGTGTACAGCACGATCATGTTGAAGCCGGTGCCGCCCCAGACCGCGATGTTGGCGACCGCGTACAGGACCCAGGAACCGGAGAGCAGGTCGGGCGGGGTCATGCCGATGCCGGTCAGCAGGTCGTTGATCGGGCTGACCCGGGGCAGGTAGAGGAAGCCCCACAACAGCGACGCCACCACGGCCGGCACCGCGTACGGCAGGAAGATCGCGGTGCGTGCGAAGGTGCCGACCCGGGTCCGCCCGGCGTCCAGCAGCAGGGCCATCAGCAGGGCGACACCGAGCATGGTGGGGACCACGATCATCCCGTACGCCCCGACGCGCAGCACGCTGGGCAGGAAGTCGGGGTCGGTCAGCGACCGGGCGTAGTTGCTGAGCCCGGCCCATACCTCGTGGCGGGAGCCGGCGCCCAGCCCGAGGCCGGTGACCTTCGTGCGGCGCAGGCTCAGGTATGCCGCGTAGACGATCGGGGCGGCCAGGAACAGGACGAACAGAATGAGCGCGGGAGCGAGGAACGAGTACGGCGCCCCGGCCTTCCGGGTCGCCTTGTTCACCGGCGTACGTGAGGAAGTGGGAAACGCCGTCAAAGCCGTCACCTTCCGTCAGAAGCTGGTGCGGCGGGCGCCTTTCGCGCCCGCCGCGATGTGAAAGATCAGCCCGAGACCTTGAAGCCGGTGTTCTTCATGTCGTCGACCGTGGTCTGCTGCATGGTGGCCAGCGCGGCCGGGAAGTTCGTGGCCTTCTTGGACTGCGCGGCCTTGCCGAAGGCGTCGTTGTAGCTGGAGTACGCGACGTTGACGTTCGGCCCGTACGTGAACGGCTTGGTGATCTTGGCGGACTCGGCGGCGATCGAGTAGAAGTCGGTCTGGTCCGACAGGAACGCCGGCGGCGAGGTCAGCGCGGCCGAGGAGTCGACGCTGGCCGGGTAGACGTTGGCCTGCGTGGCCAGGGCCTTGATGCCGGCCGGGTCGGTGTTCAGCCAGGCGATGAACTGGGCCGCCTGCGCCTTGTGCTTGCTCTGCGTGGTGACGCTGGTCGCCGATCCGCCCCAGTTGCCGTTGGCCGGGCTCGCCGCGTCCCACTGCGGCATCAGGGCCGCCTTCCACTTGCCCTTGGTGTTGCCGGCGCTGCCCTCGAGCACGCCCGGTCCCCAGACGGAGCTCAGCCAACCGACCTGGGTGCCGTCGTTGAGCGCGGCGTTCCACTCGGGGGTGTACATCGGCTTGTTGTCGATGACGCCCTCCTGGACCAGTCCGCCCCAGTAGGTGGCGACCTTCTGGGTGTTCGGGTCGTTGATCGCGACCGACCAGGTGTCGCCGTTCACGCCCCACCACGAGGCGCCGGCCTGCTGCGAAAGACCGGCGAACCAGCCCGGGTCGTTGGCCGAGAACGTGCCGAGGTACTGCTTCTTGTTCGCCGTGTGGATCTTGCGGGCGGCCGCGGCGTAGTCGTCCCACGTCTTCGGCGCCTCGAGGCCGAGCTTCTGGAAGACGTCGGTGCGGTAGTAGAACATCATCGGGCCGGAGTCCTGCGGGACGCCGTACAGCGCCTCGGAGCCCAGCGTGACCGCGTTCCAGGCCGAGTCGGGGAACTTCGCCTTGAGGCTGCCGGCCTCCTTGTTGATGTCGGCGAGCGCGTTCGCCGAGACCAGCGTCGGGATCTTCTGGTACTCGGCCTGCATGACGTCGGGCGCGCCGCTGCCCGCCTTGATCGCCGTGAGCAGCTTGGTGACCGCGGGGTCGCCGCCGTCCTGCTTGTTGACGGTCACGTGGATGTCGGGGTGCGCGGTGTTCCACCCCTCGACGACCTTGTCCATGTTCGGCGCCCAGGTCCAGTAGGTCAGCTCGACCTTCTCCCCGGGCTTGGCGGAGCTGTCCGAGCTCGCGTTGTCGTCGGAACCCGAGCAGGCGGTTGTCATCATCAGCGCCGCGGCCAGAACCCCGGCGAGCGGAAGCATTGTCTTCTTCATCGATCCTCCTCGATCGGCCGGCCGCGGGAGGGATGCGGCCGCGGTCGCTGCAAGGGGAGACGTGCGTCACCGAACAGGACCTGTGACCGGTTACAGTGCTGCTCGGTAAGGCAATTGTCAAGCCCTTGCGTCGCGCCCGTTAACAGCCTGTATCGTGCGGAGCCAGATGGCTGTGACCGGTTACAGTCCTTGCTACTCGTGCCATGGGAGACACCGTGCTTGACGTCGCGCATCACGCCTGGTCCGAGCCGCTGCGGCGGCCCCGGATGAGCAACGACGAGGACGCGCGGCCCGGTGTCTCGCTCACCAGCCGCTACCTGATCCGCGACGGCGTTCCGGTCATCCCGGTCTCCGGGGAGCTGCACTACAGCCGCGTCCCGCGCGCCCGCTGGCGGCGCCGGCTGCGGCAGATGCGCGCCGGCGGCGTCACCGTCGTGGCCAGCTACGTCTTCTGGCTCCACCACGTCGAGCACCGGGGCGAGCCGCGCTTCGCGGGCAACCTCGACCTGGCCGCGTTCGTCGACCTCGCGGTGGCCGAGGGCCTGGACGTGGTGCTGCGGATCGGGCCGTGGTGCCACGGGGAGGCGCGCAACGGCGGCCTTCCCGACTGGGTGCAGGAGGCTCCCGTACGGCATCGGACCGACGACCCCCGGTATCTGTCGCTGGTCGCCGAGTGGTTCGGGCAGATCGGCGCCCATCTGGGGGACCGCTTCGGGAACGTCCTCGCGATCCAGCTCGAGAACGAGCTCTACGACCAGCCCGGGCACCTGGTCACGCTCAAACGGCTGGCGCGCGAGGCCGGGATGGCGGCGCCGCTGTGGACGGCCACCGCCTGGGGGAGCGCGGACCTGCCGGCCGAGGAGGTGATGCCGCTGTACGGGGGCTACGGCGACGGGTTCTGGGTGGACGCGGACGCGCCGTGGGACCCGACCTTCCGGGACCACTACTTCTTCTCGCACGTCTGGGACGACCCGGGGATCGGCGCCGACGTGCGGCGGCTGCAGCTGCAGGGGATGCGGGCGGACCGGTCGCATCCGCGCACGCCGTCGGAGCTCTTCCCGCCCGCGACCTGCGAGCTCGGCGGCGGGATGGCCACCGCCTACCACCGCCGGCCGCGGCCGGCGGCCCTCGACATCGCGACCATCGCCCATTGCAAGATCGGCAACGGATCGGCCTGGCAGGGCTATTACATGTACGCCGGGGGCACCAACCCGGCCGGCGAGCATGGGATGCAGGAGTCCCACGCGACCGGGTACCCGAACGACATCGAGCGGCTCGGGTACGACTTCCACGCGCCGATCGGGGAGGCGGGCGTGCTGGCCGGGAGCCATGCCGCCCTGCGCCGGCAGCACGCGTTCCTGGCCGCGTTCGGTTCGTCGCTGGCGGAGATGCCGTCGAGCCTGCCTACCGTCCGCCCGTCCGGCGTCGAGGACGACCAGACCCTGCGGTGGGCGCTGCGCAGCGACGGGAGCAGCGGGTTCCTGTTCATCGCGTGGCACCAGCCGCACGTGCCGCTGCCGGTCTACCGGGGCGCCCAGTTCCGCGTCGACCTCGGCGGGACGCGGGTCGTGCTGCCGGCCGCGCCGGTGGACGTGCCGCCGGGGACGCTCGCACGCTGGCCGCTTTCCCTGCGGCTGGGCGGGGTGCTGCTCGACTGGGCCACGGCGTCCGCGCTGACCGTGCTGGACGGTCCCGTTCCCACCCTCGTGCTGGTCGCGGAGGCCGGCATGGAGGTCACGTACTCGGTCGGCGGCACCGTCGCCACCGTCGAGCCGGGCCTGTCGCCGGTCCGGCTCCGGTCGGACGGCGGCGGGCTGGACCTGCTGGTTCTGCCCGCCGCCGTCGCCGACTCGCTCTGGGTCTGTTCCGACGGGCCGGTCCGGCGGTTGCTGCTGTCGTACGACGAGCTCTCCTGGGATCCTTCCGGCCGTCTCGAGTCGGCGGGGCCGGACGTCCGCGCATACTCGCCCTCGCTGGGCGGCTTCGAGTCGCTGACGCTCGAGGGCGCGCCCGTGGCTGAATCGGACATGTCGGTTACGTCCGCGCTGGTGCGGGCGGCGGGGAGTGCGGTCCCGGTCAACTACGGGAAGTTCGACGGGCGGCAGTCGGCGCCCACCCCCGAGGCGTTCGACGAGCTCGCGGCCGTCTACCGGCTCTCGCTGCCGGCGCTGGGAGACTCCGTCCTGCGCATCCGCTGGGCCGGTGATGTGGGTCAGCTCCGGGTCGACGGGCGTACCGTGACCGACCGGTTCTGGAACGGCTCGGAGTGGGTGGTCAACCTGCGCGACGCCGGCGTGACCGCACGATCCGAGGTCACGCTGCATCTGCTGCCGCTCGCGGCCGGGTCGACGATCTCGCTTCCCGAGGACGCCCGCGACCGCCTGGCGGCGGCCGACGGGCAACTGCTGGCCGTCGATTCCCTGCGGCTGGAGACCCGGCCGGTCTTCCGAGAGCCTCATCCCGTACGCCGGAGCGCGCGGCGGATGTCCGACGGGCGCGAGATCATCTACTTCGACGACACGCCCCCGTTCGTGTCCCGCGAGGCGGTCGACGTGCGCCCGCTGCCCCCGGCGGCTTCCGGCCCCGAGATGCGCTACGACCCGCTGACCGGCGAGTGGATCGCGATCGCCGCCCACCGCAACGACCGCACGTTCCGGCCGGCGCCCGCCCAGGACCCGCTGGCGCCCACCGTCCCCGGCGGCTTCCCGACCGAGATCGCCGAGTCCTCGTACGACGTCGTGGTCTTCGAAAATCGCTTCCCGTCCTTCACGCCCCGGGCATCGGGCCCGCTCGACGTGGTCGACGGCGATCCCTTGTGGCCGGTCCGCCCCGCTTCCGGGCGTACGGAAGTGGTCTGCTTCTCCTCGGCCCCGAAGGGGTCGTTCGGCACCCTGACCCCCCACCGGGCCCGCACGGTGATCGAGGCCTGGGCCGACCGGACCGCGGTCCTGGGCGCGTCGCCCGAGGTCGCCTACGTCTTCCCGTTCGAGAATCGCGGCCGCGAGGTCGGCGTGACCCTCCCGCATCCGCACGGCCAGATCTACGCGTTCCCGTTCGTCCCGCCCAAGGCCGCCCGCATGATCGCCATGGCCACGGCCCACCGAGGCGGCAACCTCTTCCGCGACATCCTTCATGCGGAACGCCGCTCCGGAGCGCGAATCGTCGCCACCTCGGACCATTGGACCGCGTACGTTCCGGCGGCCGCGAGGTGGCCCCTGGAGGTGCACCTGGCCCCGCACCGCGACGTCCCCGACCTGCCCGCCCTGACCTCATCCGAGCGAGACGACCTGGCCCTGCTGTACCTGGACGTCCTGGGCCGCCTGGACCGTTATTTCCCGGGCGTCGACGAGCTCCCGTACATCTCGGGCGTCTTCCAGGCCCCGTCCCGAGCCTCGCGCGACGTGTTCCGCCTGCACCTCCAGCTCTTCTCGATCCTGCGGGCCCCTGGCAAGCTGAAGTATCTGGCGGGGGTCGAGTCCGCGATGGGCGCCTGGATCAACGACACCCGCCCGGAAGCGGTGGCCGAGCGGCTGCGCGCCCTCGGCTGAGTCTCACCCGGCGAGGCCGGCCAGGGGATTGGGGTCGAGGCCGGCTGGGACGAGCCGGGCGCGCCGGGCGGCGGCCTTGGCCGCCCAGCCACGATCGCGTCCCTCGACGGTATCCAGCCGGGCGTGTGCCTCGAGAGCATCAAGCTCGTGCCATGCCAGGCGATGACGCAGGGCGAGGCGGTGGGCGGCCTCGGCGGCATCGCGGCCCGGTCCGAGATGGGCGGGGTCGCCCGCCGCCACCCGGTCGGCGTGGATGCCGGCGCGGACGGCGAGCGCCGTCGCCTGCGCCAGGACAAGCCCGCGCGGGGCGGCGAGGTTGAGCACCTCGACGACGTACTGTCCGGCGGCGTGCAGATCGCTGGTCGCGACGGCACATCCGGCGAGCAGAGGCAGGCTCTCGGCCAGGTCCACCAGGCGGTCGCCGTCGCGGAAGACGACCACCGCGCCGGCCACCTTGTCCATCGCGGCGCGGGGATCGCCGGCGGCCAGATCCAGGGAGCCCAGGATCAGGTCACAACGTGCCACTTCGTCGTTCCAACCTCGTTCATCACACCAGGAGCGTCCGCGCTGAACCAGCTCCAGGGCTGCATCCTTCCGTCCCGTGCGAGCGAGAAGGTCTGCCCACCAGAAGGCTCCGGACGAGGACGATTCGTAACCGTCGGCCCTCTCCATGCGTTCAGCGACCAGGAATTGCTCCTCGGCGAGGAGGGTGTCCCCGGCCTGCATGAGCAGCCATCCCCGACACGTCGCCGCACTGATGATGGAGAATTCGTCGCCGGTCTGTGCGGCCAGAGCCGCGGCCTGTTCGGCTGCCTGAAGCGCCGCGTCGATGTCGCCGAGACGGCCCAGGCAGGCAG
This sequence comes from Paractinoplanes globisporus DSM 43857, assembly GCF_000379645.1. GTDB lineage: Bacteria > Actinomycetota > Actinomycetes > Mycobacteriales > Micromonosporaceae > Actinoplanes > Actinoplanes globisporus. The sequence continues at coordinate 237,601 of NZ_KB903295.1, read as the reverse complement.
CCCGGATCATGAGGTCGTTCGCGTCGCTGGTCTGGTCTCCGGAGTCCACTTCATCACTGATGGCGGCATCCACATACTCCAAGGCCGACATCAAATCTCCGCAATGGAACGCCTGCAGAGCGACATTGTTCAGATAGAAGGCGAGCCCCGTGTGGCCAAGGTGGTGGCCGCACCCGGCGCGCCGATCCATGGTGCCAACGAACGCCGAGGCGGCCCGCTGCCCGAGCCGGGCGGCCGGTAACTCCACCCATGCGGCACCGTTGTCGGAGCGGTTGCTGTAGAGGTCATCAGCCGCTTGCCAATGGCCCGCGGCGATGAGCAATTCGATGGTTTCGACCAACGGCAGCGCGTCCTCGCGGTTGGCGATCCTCCCCTCGGGCAGGCCGCTCAGCGTGACGTCCGCGGCAACCTCGGCCGCTTTCAGCGCCAGCGGGCGAAACGCATCGCGTACGAGCGGGTGTGCTGAGAGGGTGCCGTCCGGATGCCGGGAAAGAAGGCCGGTCAGCCGATCGCTGGCCGCCGCCTCGACCCGGCCGGCCGTCCAGCCGTCCAGGCGGCGGCCGAACGCCTCGTGCTCGGCCACGATCAGCACCGCCGACGGCATGACCGGATGGGCGAACAGTGCCACCGCGGCGACCAGGTACCGATCGGCTTCGGTCAGCCGGGTGGCGTAGAAGTTGAGCACCTTCGCGACCCGGCTGTTCGTTCCGGCCGCCTCGGCCAGTTCGGTGCGGAGGCCGATCAGGTCGTCGGTAGGTGGCCGGTCGGCGAGCACGGCGCCCAGAGCGGCGACGGCCAAGGCGTGGCCGTCCACCATCGCGACAAACTCTTGCCGCTCGTGTTCGGGCAGCCAGCCACCGCCCGAGGCCGCGAGCAGTCCGGCCCCCTCGGCCGGGGTGAACGGCGGTACATCCAGCATGCGCGCCGCGCCTCCGTCGAAGCGCTCCACATCGGCGAACGGGAACCTGGAGGTCAACACGACCAGGCCCTGGTGCCCGATCTGGCAGGCGCCGGTGAGCACCTCGCGCAGGGTGCCGTCAAGCAGGCGCCCGAACTCGCCCTCGGCCGGTCCCTCCTGCACCATTTCCAGACCGTCGAGCACGAGGGCCAACGGCACGGCCTCCAGAAGGGCGAGCACCGCCGCTCCGGGCCGCCGGCGGCCGGACGGGCGAAATCCGTAATGACGCGCAGCCCATTCCAGGAGCGCGTCGGCCCACCTCTCGGCGGAGGCGTTGGCGTAGAAGCTCCACGCGAACGTCCCCGCCGTTCCCGGCCGTGCGGCGGCGCCGTTGCGGTTGTCGAGCCATTCGGTGACCAGCGCGGTCTTGCCGGCGCCGCCCCAGGCGGTCACCCCGATCAACCGCACCGACGGATCGGCGGCCCACCGCGACAGTCGTGCCAGTTCTTCGGCCCGGCCGGTGAAGTTCGGCACCGGCTCCGCCGGCGGCGTCCAGGAGTTGGGCAAGCTGGTGTCCGGCTTGCTGGGCGGCAGGACGTCCGGCACGACGGGCACCGGGGGGAAACGCTCGTCGACGACGTCGGCCAGCAACGCGGACAGCGCCATGTGATCGCCACCGGGAGCCGGATAGAACACCACCCGGGCGCCGTAGCCGATCTCTGCCCGCCGCGCCAGCACACCGGGATCGTTGTCGCCGGCGTCCGGGTCCCACGGCAGGATCGCCACGTGCCGGGGTGCCGCTCCCGGATCGACCCGGGTGCCGGAGGCCTGGGCGACCTCCCGCAGGATCGCGGCGACCCGCTGGTCGGTGAAGCTGAACCCGATCCAGACCAGGCGCCCGGCGTTCACCATCGCGGCCAGCACCCGCGACAGCTTCCCGGCATAGGCACGCCGGTACTCGGTGGTGGCCAGCACCATCGCCTCGGGCTGGGTGTGCCGGCCGTGCGCGTACAGCACGGGCAACTCCACGTCGCCGAAGACGTCTCCGGTGTGCCAGCGGTCGAGCGCGTCCTCATCCGTCCACGACATGAACCCGGTCCCCACCGCATCCCGCCGCACCCGGTTACGCGCGTCCACGATCCCGGGGTCGTAGTTGGTGGTGACGACGCCCTTGAACGCGCAGCGGCACACCAACTCCTGCACCTCGGTCCAGGTGCGGCCGGACACCTGATCCCGCCGGACCTGGAAGGCCTCCCGCAACGCCTCGCGGAAGTCTGCCGCTCCCAGCTGGCGTCGCAGAATCTCCACGACCTCCTCGGGCGCCTGGCCGGCCATCGCCCGGCAGGTCGCGGCCTCGTCCGGGGTGAGGCGGTGCGCCGCGGCGTCCACGAGCGCGCCGATGGTTCCCGCCCACAGCGGGTACAGCGGCGCGGACGCCCCCGCTCCGAGGAACGCCACCGCCTCCCCGGCCGCCAGGTACCGGCGCAGCGCCTCGAGGCCCGGGCCGTTCACCCGGGCCAGCGCGCGGGCCTGCTCCCGCTCCAACCCCGCCAGATACGCGGCGTCCTCGTCCGACATGGACCCACCCTGCCAGCCCGATTCCCGGAACCACATCCCACGCAACGCCGATCCCCGCCGCCCGGGCGCCCAGGACGTGCGGCCGGGGCGTACGGGAAATCGGGGGGAACGGCTCAGCCGGGGCCGGGGTGTCTATGTGCATTATCAGTGAAATTTTTCCCGGCGGAGTCCATGGTCAAAGTGTGGGTTTGGAGATCATGATGGCCCGATGCCCGGCCGTCATCGTTCACTGCACCGCACGGGACTTGTGGTTACCGCCTCGGCTCTTGCCGTGATCGTCATCACGGGCGGGGCCTGGGCCGGTTACCAGGAATTCTCGGGCCGGCGCTGCTCGGCCACGGTCAATTTGTCGCTGGCGGTCGCGCCGGAGGTCGCGCCCGCGGTCAAGGCGGCGGCGGACACGTGGGTCAAGGGCGACGACGCCAAGGTCGGCACGGAGTGTGTCGCCGTCTCGGTGAGCGCGGCCGACTCCACCGCTCAGGCGGCCGCGGTCGGGAGCAAGCACGGGGTCAACCTCGGTGGTGCGGCGCCCGGCAAGGTGTCGGCCGACGTCGACGCCTGGATTCCGGACTCGAGCACCTGGCTGTTGCGGATCGCGGCGGAGGCGCCGGGGTTCACGCCGACGCCGCTCGGGTCGATCGCGGAGAGCCCCATCGTGCTGGCCGTGCCCGAGCCGTCGGCGTCGGCGCTCGGGTGGCCGGGGCGTACGCCCGGATTGAAGGATCTTGTCAAGAAGGTGGCGACCGACAAGTCGTTGCGGCCGGCGATCGTCGATCCGCAGCGCGACGCGACGGGGCTGGCGGGGCTGCTCGCCTTCGCGGGGGCGGCCGGGACCGACGCGTCGGCGGCCACGCTCAAGGTCGGCGTGATGCGGGCGCTGTCGGCCAACAGCTCCAGCATCCGCAGCGACCTGCTGGCGAAGTTTCCGCAGTCCGCCGAGGAGGCCGGCAACGGGGTCGGGATGGCGCCGCTGTCCGAGGCCGACGTGATCGCGTACAACGCCAAGCAGCCCGCGATCCGGCTGGCGGCGATCTATCCGCAGCCGGCGTCGGTCGTGCTGGACTATCCATTCGCGGTGATGCCGGGCGTCGACCCGGTGAAGGTGTCGGCCGCCGTCAAGCTGCGCAAGGCGCTCGGCACGCCGGCTTTCCTTCAAAACCTGGCCAAGGCGGGCGTACGCGGAGCGACCGGCACCGCCGGAGCGGGCTTCGCCGCCCCGAAGAGCGCGCCGGAGACCGTGGCGCCGCCGGCCGCGCCCGACCCGGAGGCGGTGTCGGCCGCGATCGGGCAGCTGCTCGGCAGCTGGACGGCTATCACCCAGCCGGGCCGGATGCTCGCGGTGTTCGACGTGTCCGCGTCGATGAAGGCGAAGGTGCCGACCGCCGGCGGCCTTACCCGGGCCCAGGTGACGCAGGCGGTGGCGCGGCAGGGGCTGGCGTTGCTCGACGACCGCTGGTCCGTGGGGAACTGGACGTTCTCCACCGACATGGTCGGGACGCGGCCGTGGAAGGAGAACCTGCCGATCCTCTCCTGCGCCGGGCACCGGCCCGAGCTGCTCGCGGCGATCGACAAGATCGTGCCGAAGACCGGCGGTGACACCGGCCTGTACGACACCGCGCTCGCCGCGTACCAGGCCGTGCAGAAGGGGTGGCAGGCGGGCGTGTCGAACTCGGTGGTGATCTACACCGACGGCCAGAACGACAACCCGGGTGGTCTTACCATCGGACAGCTGGTCGATAAAATGACCAAACTGCGCGACCCCAAGCGCCCGGTCCGGATGATCATTATCGGCATGGGCACGGCGATCGACCGCAGCGAGCTGGAGGCGATCACCAAGGCGGCCGGCTCCGGCGGCGTTTTCATCGCCACCGACCCGGCCAAGATCGGCGAGATCTTCCTCGAGGCGATCGCGAGCCGCAAGGGAGCTTAAACCCTCAAACCATTCCCGTACGCCGATGGAATAGCCATTTCGGATTCCGGGTCCCGCGCGCCCCTCGCCAGCCCGGAAACCCCGTTCCCGCGACCACCGCCCGGCATCCCGCGCACCCGGCATCAGTCGCATGTCGCCCGCTGAGCCCGGCGAGGCCGCCCGGCGGGGCCGCCCGGCGGGGTCGCCCGGCGGGGTCGCCCGGCGGGGTCGCCCGGCGGGGTCGCCCGGCGGGGTCGCCTGGCTGGGTCGCCTGGCGGGGTCGCCTGGCTGGGTCGCCTGGCGGGGTCGCCTGGCTGGGTCGCCTGGCTGGGTCGCCCCGGTTGGGTCGCCCGGCGGGGCCACCCGGTCGGGTCGCCTGGTTGGGTCGCCTGGGCGGGTCGCCCCGGTTGGGTCGCCCCGGGTGGGTCGCCCGGTTGGGTCGCCGGGCGGGGTCGCCGGGCGGGGTCGCCGGGCGGGGTCGCCCGGTTGGCCGTCCGGCGAGGGCTGAGACCTCGGGTTCGGAGAGTGCTTAGAACTCGACCGGTGGGGCGTTGTGCGGGGTGATGACCTGGACCGCGGACGGGTTGGTGCGGATCGGGCCGGGGACGAGCCCGCCAGCCTGCATCAGGGCTCGGCAGGCTCGGCGCAGGTCGGTGCGCAGGTCGTGGTGGAGCACCGCGGAGAGCTTGCGGGCGCGCAGCAGGGCGGTGTTCTCCTCGTCCAGGTCGTGGGCCACGAAGACGTCGTAGCGGCGGGCGACGGTGGCGAAGGCGTCGACCACGGCCGCGTTGCCGCCGGGGCCGGCGTACATCGAATAGACGGCGCGTACGGCGGGGGACGTGGCCAGGACTCGGCGGATGCCGTCGGCAACCGGGCTGTCGGAGGCGTCCACCACCTCGATTAGGCGGCGTGCGCCGGCTATTTCGGCCACGAAGCCGGCGGAGCGCTCCGACTCGCCACGGGACTCGCCGTGGCCGCGCACCACGAGGACGTCGCCGGAGCGGGGGCCCAGCCATTGCTGGATCAGGTAGGCGGCGGTGGCGCCGGCGGCCCGGTTGTCGAGGCCGGCGTAGGTGATGCGCGGGGTGGTGGGCAGGTCGGTGACGAGCGTGACCAGGGGAGTGGGCACGCGGCGGGCCGCGGCCACGATGTCGGGTACGTCCGGGGCCTTGAGGATCACGCCGTGCGACCGGGTGCGGGTGACCCGGTCGAGCGCGGCCACCACGTCCTGCGCGGACGGGCCGTCCAGCAGATGGAAGCGGGCGCGGATGACGGCCGGGCGCAGGGCGGGCAGTTCGGCCTCTAGCGCGGCGCGGATGGCGGCGGAGAAGCGCGGCGGGGCCTGGACAATCACGTCGATCATGAAGGGGCGGCCGGCCAGGCGTACCTGCGTCTGCTGACGGTTCAGATCGGCTATGGCCTGGTGGACCTCGCGGATCGTGCTCGGGCGTACGCCGGGGCGGTCGTGCAGCACCCGGTCCACGGTGGCTTCGCTGAGGCCGGACTGGGCGGCTATCTCGCGAATTCGGTACGGGTGCTTCACCCCGTACACGATGAGGTTGTTTTGAGGGATTTTCAAGGTTCTTCGATGTCGCGCGGTGACCTAGCGTGACGGCATGACGACATGGTTCACCGCCGCGGATTGTGACCTCTCCGAGTTCCGGGCGGTCTGTGAGCAGAAGACGGAACTGGGCGACTATCCGCACGCGATCGATGTGGTCGACAACGTGCTCATCTATCCGGGGACGCTGGCGAACGATCGCGAGGTGCAGGCGGAGCTGGTGCGGGCCTTCCTCGACGGGCCTGGTGTGGCGGTGTTCGCCGGTGCCTTCGATGCGGAGGTGGTGGATGGGGCGACCGGGGTGTTCAACGATCTGATCGCCGCTCAAAGGGCGTCGGGAACGGTCGGAGGCGATCACTTCGCGAAGCCGGGAGCGAACGATCGGGTGTGGGGCGCGCTCGACAAGTTCGCGCTGCGTGACCCGGCCACGTTCGCCGGCTACTACGACAACGACACGCTGGCGCTGGTCTGTGAGGCGTGGCTGGGTACCGGGTACCAGGTGACGTCGCAGGTCAACGTGGTCAATCCGGGTGGGACGGCGCAGGTGGCGCACCGGGACTACCACCTCGGGTTCATGTCGCAGAAGCAGGCGCTGCGGTATCCGGCGCACATTCACGCGCTGTCGCCGATGCTGACGCTGCAGGGCGCGGTCGCGCACGTCGACATGCCGATCGAGACCGGTCCGACGCTCTATCTGCCTTACTCCCAGCGGTATCGGCCCGGGTACATCGCCTTCCACCGGCCGGAGTTCACGGCCTACTTCGACGAGCATCGCGTGCAGCTGCCGCTGGCCAAGGGCGATGCCGCGTTCTTCAACCCGGCTCTTTTCCACGGCGCCGGGACAAATAAGACCAATAGCGTACGGCGAATGGCAAACCTTTTGCAGGTTTCGTCGGCGTTCGGCCGGGCGATGGAGACGGTCGACCGGCCGGCGATGCTCCGTGCGCTCTATCCGGTGCTGCGCCATTTCGGCGGCAACGTGGAGAACGTGATCGCGGCCTCGGCCGAGGGGTATGCGTTTCCTACCAATCTCGACAAGCACCAGCCGATCGGAGGGCTTGCCCCGCGGACGCAGGCTGCGGTGGTGCGGGAGGCGCTCGAGGCGGGGTGGGATCAGGAGCGGTTCGAGCGGGCTCTCACCGAGGCGATCGACTGACTCTCGGCGCCGCGCCGCGCCGCGCCGCGCCGCGCCGCGCCGGGTCACGCCGGGTCGCGCCGGGTCGCGCCGGGTCGGGTCGCGCCGGGTCGGGTCGCGCCGGGTCGGGNCGGGTCGCGCCGGGTCGGGTCGCGCCGGGTCGGGTCGCGCCGGGTCGGGCGGGGCCGGGTTGCGCAGGCGACGATGAGCCGCTGGTGGGAGTGGGCGGCTGACAGCGGTTCGCGTGCAGCGGTTCGCGTGCCGAAGGCGACCCGCCGGGAAAGTCGATCGGTTGAGGGGCGCGATCGACTAAGAAGGACGGATGAGCCTGATCGAGCATCGCGGGGAACGGCCGGTGGTTCCGGAGTCGGCTTATGTCGCGCCGAGTGCCGTGCTGTGTGGGCGGGTGATTCTGGGGGAGCGCGCTCGCATTCTGCACGGCGCGGTACTGACCGCCGAGGACGGTGAGATCCGTACGGGCGCGGATGTCGTGGTGATGGAGCATGCGCTGGTCCGCGGGCGTGCGCGCAACCCGATCACGATCGGGGACGCGGTGCTGATCGGGCCGCACGCTCACGTGAACGGCGCGATCCTCGAGGACGGGGTCTTCGTGGCCACCGGCGCCTCGCTCTTCCCGGGGTCGGTGGCCGGGGCCGGGTCGGAGCTGCGGATCAACAGCGTGCTGCACGTCGGCTCGACGCTGCCGCCCGGGACGGTGGTCCCGATCGGGTGGATCGCGGCGGGGAATCCGGCCGAGCTGTTCTCGCCGGATCGGCATGAGGAATTGTGGGCGGTTCAGCGCGAACTCGATTTCCCGGGCACGGTTTACGGGGTCCCCCGCGGCACCCCGATGCGCGAGATCATGGCGCGGCAGACGGCCTTCTACGGCGCCCACCGCGACGACCGCCCGATTTAACAGCGCCGGATTCCGCGCCGACCCGGGTCTGTTCCGCGCCGACCCGGCAGGGTGGACGCCGGGTCAGAACGCGACGACGTTCGCGCCGGCGGTGGGCGGCAGGATCCGGGTGACGGTGTTGGCCGCCGGGTCGATGCGGGAGACGCCGCCGTCGACCACCCAGACGCTGCCGGGGCCGGCGATCAGGTTGAAGGCGGGATCGTCGGGGTCGGCCGCGGTGAATGGAATTCTCGCGCGGACCCGACCGGTCTCCCCGTCGATGCGGACGATCTCGGACGTCACCTCGTCGCCCACCCAGAGGTCGCCGAGCGCCACCACCGACGGCAGATCCTGCGAGATGTCCGACACGCGAACGGTCAGACCGTCGGTCAGGCGTACCACGTCGCCGCAGTTGCCGACCGCCCAGCCGCCGGCCAGCGACAACGCCAACTCGTCGTGCGGCAGCCGGGTCTCGCCGACCACCGCGCCCGTGTCGGGGTTCAGGCGGCGGACCGTCGGCGAGTTGACGCCGATGGCGGTCAGACCATTGCCGGCGTACGAGAGCTCGCCGACGTACTCCGGGAATGCCGCCTCGGCGAAAGCGTCCGGCCGGCCCGGGTCGATGCGGAGCAGGTGTTTCCCGGCGCCCAGCCAGAGCCAGCGCTCGGTCACCGCCGCCGCTCCCGGAGAGAAGCCGGCCGGCAGGGGGGTCTGCGTATACCGGCCGGTTGTGGATATCCGCCACAGCGTGCCGGGTTGCACTATCCACAGAAAGCCGTGTCCCCACAGAACCTGGTTGTCCACAAGCGGCTGGGCCGGCGGCACGTTGAGACGGCGAACCGCGCGGGCGGCAACCGGATCAATCAGCGCAAGGTCGCCCGTGTCATACCGATAGACCCACAACTTCCCGCCGCCCGGGACAAGCGCCGGCGTCAGCCGCGGCTCAGTGCCGGGCACGGAAACGCCACCGGTGACCTTTCCGGTGCTATCCAGGGACCGCACCGACCCGGCGCCGTCGGCGACCCAGAGCGCATCGGCCACCGCGGGCCGGCCCGACGAGGCTCCGCCGGAAACTGGCGCCACCTTGCCGCCGGGGCAGTCCGACTCCCGCGATGACAGACCACACCCGCCGAGCAGACCCGCCACTATGACCAGCGCCGTCGCCGGCCGAAGCCAAGCCCTCACGAGGGCAGCACGCTACACCCACCGGCGCCGACGCATCGTCCCGGGCCAATTCCACGATCGATTCTGCAACAAACCTGCAAATGGGACTCATTGACTGACGTATATCACAGTGGAAGACAGAACAACCGTCCCCGGAAACCGCCGGAAAATGAAAACCGTCCCGTCGGGCACTTCCGCACCGGCAAGATCTCCGGCTGACGCCGGACCGAGGGACGCCGGCTCCGGCGTCCCTCGCCGGCCTCGCGGGCCCCGCGCATCAGTCCCGCGAGGCCGGCGGGCCGGCCTTCGATCTCCCCAAGTCGTTCCCGCCGCGTCGGCCCTTGTGTGACCATGGCGATCACCTCCCGCCCGCGTCACACCAGGAAGGCCCGCCATGTCCCTGAACCGGCTCGCCGGCAAGATCGCGCTCATCACCGGCGTGGGCGGCGGGATGGGCGCGACCGCCGCCGCGCTCTTCGCCGCCGAGGGCGCCCGCGTCATCGGCTGCGACCTGGACAACGCGGCCGCGGCGGCGACCGAGAAGGCCGTACGCGATGCCGGCGGTGACATCCACGTGATGGGCGGCGTCGATCTCGGCGACGCCGCGCAGGCGAAAGAATGGGTGGACGCCGCGGTCGCGGTGCACGACGGCATCGACGTGCTCTACAACAACGCCTCCGCGCAGCGCTTCGGCGCCCTCGACGAGCTCACCGTCGAGCAGTGGGACTTCACCATGCGCAACGAGCTCAGCCTCGTCTACTACACCGTGCGGGCGGCCTGGCCCCACCTCAAGCGCCACGGCGGCGGCTCGATCGTCAACGTCGGCTCGATCGCGGCGATCCGCGGCGTCGAGTTCATGCCGCAGAACGCACACAGCACCGCGAAGGGCGGCGTCGTGGCGCTCACCCTGCAACTGGTCGTCGAGGGCGGCCCGCACGGAATCCGCGCCAACGTCATCAGCCCCGGCCTGATCGAGACGCCGAACACCGCCCCCATGCTTGCCGACCCGCCCGACCGCATGAAACGCGTGGTGCTCGACCGCATCCCGCTGGGCCGCCACGGCCGAGCCGAGGACGTGGTCAACGCCGCGATCTTCCTGGCCTCCGACGAATCCTCCTGGATAACCGGCGCCCACCTGGTGGTCGACGGCGGCGGCTCAGTCCTCGGCTGACACGCACCGGCCTGCGGGGCTGTTCCGGCGGGCCGTCGACGAGGGCTGGACCCGTCGACGAGCGAGGCGCGTGGCCGCCGCGGCGGTTCCTGGCGACGCGCTAACTGACCAACGCGGCGCTGGCGACGCGACTCTCATCTCGAAGGCCCTGGCCATCTCGCTATATACTCAGTATTATCCCCGACATGATACTTAGCGGGGTGACGTTGTGAGCGTGCGGCACGCGCTGTTGGCGCTGCTGGCCGAGGGGCCCAAGTATGGGCTTCAGCTGCGTGAGGAGTTCGTCGAGCGGACCGGTGAGGTGTGGCCGCTGAACGTCGGGCAGGTCTACACGACGCTGCAGCGCCTCGAGCGGGATGGGCTGGTCGAGTCGGACGACGCGGCCGATCCGGGGCCGCAGAAGGGGTTCCGGATCACCGAGGGTGGCGAGCAGGAGCTGACCGGCTGGCTGCGGACGCCGCCCGATCTGGCCGCGCCGCCGCGGGACGAGCTGGTCATCAAGATTCTGGTGGCGGCGCGGATGCCGGGCGTCGACGTGCACGACGTCATTCAGGTGCACCGGCGGTACCTCGTCGAGCTGATGCAGCGGTGGACGCGCCTCAAGGAGGACGAGGACGGCACCGACCTGAGCTTCGCCCTGGTGGTCGACGCCGAGCTGTTCCGGCTCGACTCGGTGATCCGGTGGCTGGACTCGGCCGACGGGAGGTTGCGCCGGGCGTCGGTGGAGCCGGCTCCCGCGCGGGCCACGAACACCGGGCCGCTGCCCAAGATGCGGCGCCGGGTCGGAGGGCGGCGATGAGCGTGCTCGAGATGCGTGACGTCTCCAAGACGTACGGACAGGGCCCGGCCGAGGTGGCCGCCCTGCGCGGGGTCGATCTCGCCGTCGACCCGGGCACGATGGTGGCGGTGATGGGCCCGAGCGGCTCCGGCAAGAGCACGCTGCTCACGATCGCCGGCAGCCTGGAGTCGCCGACCGCCGGCGAGGTGCTGGTGAGCGGCGCGCCGCTGGCCGGCATGAGCCGCGACGAGCTGGCCCGGCTGCGCCGCCGCTCGATCGGGTACGTGTTCCAGGACTTCAACCTGTTGCCCGGCCTCACCGCCGTGGAGAACGTGTCGCTGCCGCTCGAGCTGGACGGCCTGAGCGGGCGCCGGGCGCGGCAGCGCGGCCTCGAGGCCCTCGACCTGCTCGGCCTGGCCGACCGGGCCGGGCACTTCCCCGATCAGCTCTCCGGCGGCGAGCGCCAGCGGGTCGCGATCGCCCGGGCCGTGGTCGGCGACCGGCGGCTGCTGCTGGCCGACGAGCCCACCGGCGCGCTCGACTCGGTCACCGGCGAGGCGGTCATGCGGCTCATCCTCGCCGCGTGCAAGCGGGGCGTCGCCGCCGTGGTCGTCACCCACGACGCGCAGCTCGCCTCCTGGGCCGACCGCGTGGTGTTCCTGCGCGACGGCCGGGTCATCGACCACACCTCGCCGCCGCCCGGCCCCGAGTCCCTGCTGGAGGCCGAGCGATGAGTGCCCGGATCGCCGTGACCCGATGGTCGTGGCGCCTCTTCCGGCGTGAGTGGCGGAGCCAGGCGCTCGTGCTGGCGCTGCTGACGATCGCCGTCGCGGCCACCGTGTTCGGCCTCGGCTCGGCGGGCGCCGCGCTCCCGCCCGGCTCCGCCCAGTTCGGTGACGCCGACTACCTGATGACCTTCCGCGGCAGCACCCCGGCGCTGGGGACCTATCCGGCCACCGAGGTGATCAACCACCGGAAGATCCCCGTGCCGGGCTCGGCCAACCCGGTCGACCTGCGCGACCAGTCGCCGACGGGCGCCCTGGGCCGGTCGATGCTCCGGCTCGACGAGGGCCGCTACCCGGCCACGGCCGGCGAGATCGCGGTCAGCGCCCGCACCGCCGGCCTCTTCCACCTCGCCCTCGGCGCGACCTGGCACGAGGGCGCGAACACCTGGACCGTGGTCGGCCTGGTCGAGAACCCGGCCAACCTCCTCGACACCTTCGCCCTGGTCCCGCCCGGGCAGGTGGGCTCGCCCGACCGGGTCACCGTGCTGGTGCGGGCCACCGCCGCGCAGTTCGCCGCCGTGCACCGGCCGGACGGCGCCGAGGTCCAGCCCCGCGACTCCGCCGGCACCGACCCCGCCTTCATCGTGCTGATCCTGGCCACCGTCGGCCTGCTCTTCGTCGGCCTGCTCGCCGCGGCCGGATTCACCGTGCTCGCCCAGCGCCGCCTGCGCGCCCTCGGCATGCTCGCCGCGATCGGCGCCCGCCACCGCCACCTGCGCCTGGTCATGCTGGCCAACGGCGCCGTGGTCGGGGGAGTGGCCGCGCTGCTGGGCGGCGTCATCGGGCTGGGCGCGTGGCTGCTGTTCGTCCCGCGCCTCGAAACGATCGTGCAGCACCGCATCGACCGGTTCGGCCTGCCGTGGCTGCCGTTGCTGCTCGCGCTGGTGCTGGCCACGCTCACCGCGATCGCGGCCGCGTGGTGGCCGGCCCGCGCCGCCGCCCGCGTGCCGGTCGTGGCGGCCCTCGCCGCCCGGCCCCCGCAGCCCCGGCCCGCGCATCGGTTCGCCCTGCTCGGCGCCGTGCTGCTGGCCGCCGGGCTCACCCTGCTGGCCGTCAACAACCCGGACCGGCCGCTGATCGGCATCGGTGGCATCGTCGGCACCGCGGCCGGGGTGCTGCTGCTCGCCCCGCTCCTGATCGCCGCCCTGGCCCCGGTCGCCCGCGCCTGCCCGGTCGCGGCCCGCATCGCCCTGCGCGACCTGGCCCGCTACCGTGCCCGCTCCGGCGCCGCGCTCGCCGCGATCAGCATGGCCACCGGCATCGCCGCCGCGATCATCATCGGCGCCGGCGCGGCCCAGGCCGCATCCCCCTCCGGCGGGAATCTGCCCGACAACGAGCTGGTCGTCTGGCTCACCCCGAATGGGATCCAGGGCCCGATCCCGCAGCTGGACGCGGCTCAGACGGCCCGCGCCCGGTCCGCGGTCTCCCTGATCGCCGGGCTCGTCCAGGGCGGCACGCCGATCGGCCTGACCGGCGGGATCAGCCCGGACGCGAGGATCGAGTCCGCCGACGAGGCCGGGGTCAGCGGCAAGCCGGTGGTGACCTTCGCCATCCCGCACCGCGTCGGGGGTGACACCGAGTACCACGGGGACGAGATGATCCCGCTGCTGCTCGCCACCCCCGAGATCCTTCAGCGGTACGGAATTCCGGCCGGCTCGATCGACCCGGAGACCGACGTGCTCACCTCGCACCGCGACCTGTCCGGCTACCGGCTCATCGGCGCCGGGCGTGCGGCCGAGAACTGGCAACCCAAGGTGCAGTACGAGGCCGGGCTGCCGGCGTACTCGTCCGACCCCACGACCCTGATCACCGAGCACGGCCTGAAGGCGCTCGGCGTCTCCCCGGCACCGGTCGGCTGGCTGGTCACCGCGGCGAAGGAGCTCACACCGGCCCAGGTCGACAAGGCGGAGCAGACGGCGCGCGGGGCCGGCCTGGCCCTGTCCGTCGAGACCCGGCCGCTGGCCGCCGATCTCTCCCGGCTGCGCACCGGCGCGACCGCGATCGGGGCGGGCGTGGCGCTCGGCGTGCTCGCCATGACGGTCGGCCTGATCCGCAGCGAGGCCGGCCGCGACCTGCGCACCCTCGCCGCGAACGGCGCCGGCGCCGGCACCCGGCGGCGGCTCACCGCGGCGACCGCCCTGGCCCTGGCGCTGCTCGGCGCCGTGCTCGGCACGGCCGGCGCCTACGCCGCGCTGATCGCCTGGTACCACCAGAACCTGCACGCGCTCGCCGCCGTGCCCGTCGAGCACCTGACCGGCCTGATCGTCGGTCTGCCCCTGGTCGCCGCGGCGGCGTCCTGGCTGCTCGCCGGGCGGGAGCCGGCCGGAGTCGCCCGTTCCCCGCTCGACTAGAAGCCGCGGCTGGAGCCCGTGTGACACCTTCAGGAAAGGTTCAGGTGAGGGCTGGGAGGATCCGCCGCTATGGCTGCGTCACTGACCTATCCCGAAGCGATCGTCATCGGGCTGCTGCAGGGTGTCACCGAGTTGTTCCCGGTCTCGAGTCTCGGGCACAGCGTCCTGCTCCCCGCGGTGATCGGCGGCCGCTGGGCGCGCGACCTGAGCATGAGCGCCGACCAGTCGCCGTACCTCGCCTTCGTGGTGGCGGTCCACGTCGCGACGGCCGTCGCGCTGGTCTGGTTCTTCCGCTCCGACTGGGTACGCATCGTGCGCGGCCTGATCAGTTCGGTGCGGACCCGCTCGATCACGAACGCCGACGAGCGCCTGGCCTGGCTGCTGATCGTCGCGACGATCCCGGTCGGGCTGGTCGGGCTCGCCCTCGAGCACACCGTCCGGACGGCGCTGGGCCGCCCGTTGCCCGCCTCCGTGTTCCTGATCGTCAACGGCATCCTCCTGGCGTCGGTCGAGCGCCTGCGCAGCCGGCAGCGCAACGTCCCGGTGCTGGTGGGCGCCGACGGCACGTACGCGAGCTCGGCGGCGACCGGGTCCGGCGACGGCGTCTCGGCCGGCAACGGCGGGATCGAGTCGGATCACCGGATCGCGAACCAGAGCTGGCGACAGGCCCTTCTGATCGGTTCGGCGCAGATCCTGGCTCTGCTGCCGGGCATCAGCCGCTCGGGCTCCACGATCGGCGCCGGTCTGCTGCGCGGCCTGTCCCACGAGGACTCCGCCCGCTTCGCGTTCCTGCTGGCCACCCCGGTGATCGCGGCGGCGGGCGTGCTGAAGCTGCCCGAGCTGGCCGGGCCGGAGGGGCATGGCATCCTCGGCCCGGTGCTCGCCGGCAGCCTCGTGGCCGGCGTCGCCGCGTACGTGTCGCTGCGGTTTCTCACGAAGTATTTCGAGACGCGGACCCTCAACCCGTTCGCGATCTACTGCGTGATCGCCGGCGCCGCCGGTGTCGTCTGGAGCCTTGCCGGATAACGCGCGGAAACGGTCTCGTTCACCGTTTTCTCAGGGAGCCGCCGGTAATGTCCGCCTCCATGAGCACTCCACTGTCGCTGGTCATCTCCAGGGGTGTCGCCGCCGTTCTGGTGGCCGCGGCGATGACCGGCGGGGCGTGCGCGGGCGTACCGGAATCGGCACCGCAACCGTCCGTGAGCGTTTCCCCGCCGGCCAGGGACCCCGGGCGCAAGGTGATGATCATCGCCGAGGAGAACCACGGGTACGGCCAGATCATCGGCAGCTCGCACGCCCCGTTTCTCAACCGGCTCGCCGCCGATTACGGCACCGCGACGAACTACGACGCCGGCTATCCGGCGCATTGCCCGTCGCTGGCCGCCTACATTCTGCTCACCAGCGGCACCACCGACGGCATCTGCGACGACAAGGCGCCCAAGGCACACCCATTGACCAGCGACAATGTGTTTCAGCAGATCGGCGCGTCCGGCCGGCAGTGGCGGGGCTATGCCGAGTCGGCGCCGGGCACGTGCGTTCTCCAAGACCACAATCGCTATCTCGTACGCCATGTGCCCGCGACCTACTACCGGCCGGTGCGCGACGACTGCGGCCGCTGGGTGGTCCCGCTCGGCACCACCGGCGCCGGCGCCCTGCACGACGACGTCACCGCCGGGACCCTGCCCGCGTACGCCTTCGTCAGCCCCGACGCCTGCGACGACATGCACGGCGCCCCGGGCTGCCCGCGCGACCTGATCGCGGCCGGCGACGACTGGCTGCGCGGGTGGCTGTCCCAGATCATGGCCGGTCCCGACTACCGGGCCGGCCGCCTCACCGTGATCGTCACGTGGGACGAGGGCACGTCGCGGAGCAACCACATCGCGACCCTGGTGATCGCGCCGGCCGTCCGGCACGTCAGCACGAGCGAACCGCTGACCCACTGCTCGACGTTGCGGTTCACCGAGGAGCAGCTGGGCCTGCCGCTGCTGGGCTGCGCGGCCGGCGCCACCTCGCTCGGGCGGCCCTTCGGCCTCTGACGCCGAGCCCCCGGTCTCAGCGGACCGCGAAGACGCCCATCATGCCCATGTCCTCGTGCTCGAGGTTGTGGCAGTGGAAGACATACCGGCCGGGGTGGTCGGTGAACCGCACGAGAATGCTCGCCTGCTCGGCCGGGCGCAGGTCGATCGTGTCCTTGGGCCCGTGGTCGTAGGCGCCCGGGCCGGCGATGCCGCGCGACAGCACCCGGAACGAGGCCAGGTGCAGGTGGATCGGGTGATGGAAGTCGGAGCTGAGCCGCCAGATCTCGGTGTCGCCCAGCCGGGGCGCCGCCACCGCGCGACCCGGGTCGAACGGCTCCCCGTTTATCGTCCAGCCCGGCATCCCGTTCACCGTGCCGTGCCGGAACCGCAGGTCGCGGGTCACCGCCACCGGACCGGCCGGCGCCGGGGCCGCGGCCGGCCGGTCGGGTATCCGGCTCGGGTCCGGGCCGTCGGCGGGACGGACGCGGAACCGCATGACCGGGGTCGTGGTGCGGTCGCCGAACTCGTTGCGGAGGGTCACCACGTCGCCGGGGCGGAAGCGGCCGAAGTCGACGACCACGTCGAACCGCTGCGCCGGGGCGATCTCGATCGCGTCGTGCCGGATCGGCGACTCGAGCAGGCCGTTGTCGGCGCCGATCTGCACGAGCGGGGCGGGCGGGTCGAGGGCCAGGCGGTACCGGCGCGCGTTGGAGGCGTTGAGCAGCCGGAGCCGGTGACGCGCCGCCGGCACCTCCGTGATCGGCCACGGCACGCCGTTGACCAGGATCACGTCGCCGAGCACCCCCGAGCCGTACGGCTCCCGGACGCCGGGCGTGTGCAGCAGAGTCGGGTCGAGGCTGGGGTAGAGCAGCGACCCGTCGGCGTCGAAGGAACGGTCGGCGATCATGATCGGCAGGTCCCGGTCGCCCGACGGGAGCGCCAGGCTCGCCTCGGCGGGGTCGGTGATCAGGTGGAAGCCGGCGAGACCGCGCCAGACCGCCGGACCGGTGAAGTCCATCCGATGGTCGTGGTACCAGAGCGTGGCGGACGGCTGTGCCATCGGATAGGCGTAATCGCGGCTGCCGTGCGTCATGACGCCGTCCATCGGCTCGTGCGCGCCGGTCCAGCCGGCCGGGTAGAGCAGGTCGGTGGGGAAGCCGTCCTCGGTGGCCGGGGTGTGGCCGCCGTGCAGGTGCACCACCACCGGCACCGGCAGCTCGTTGCGGTGGGTCACGACCGTGCGCCGGCCGCGCACCGAGCGGATCGTCGGGCCGGGGAACTGTCCCTCGTAACCCCAGATCGGCGTGCGCACTCCGGGCAGGATCTCGGCCGTGGCCGCCCGCTGGGTCACCCGGTAGTGGTCGCCGGTCGCGTCGCTGCGCACCGGGGACAGCACCGGCGGCACCCGGAACGGCAGCGTGAACGGCTCGGGGAGGGCGCGGCGGCTGGGCAGCAGCTCACCGGTCGAGGAGGACCCCCGTACACCGGAAAGGATCTGAATCCCCGCCACCGAGGCCGCGCCGATCGCGGAGAGGCCGCCGAGCAGGCGGCGACGGCTCAGGCTCATGACGGCTCCCCCGCCGGGCGGTAGCGCCACGACCAGGCGGCGAGCAGCAGGCCGCCCAGGATGATCAGCACCCCGAGCGGGATGTGCAGCGCGAGGATCCGGAGGAAGCCGAGCGCGATCTGCGCCGCGATCAGCCCGAACAGCCCGAGAAACGCGAACAGGGGCCAGACCGGTCCGCGGCCGGGCCATCGGACCAGCGCGGCGGCGGCCCCGGCCACCAGCACCGCGATGCCGGCGAACGTCGCGTTCTCCCGGTGCGTGTGCAGGGCCGGGAAGGTGCCGGCGAGGAACTGGCCGGCGTAGACGGCCTGGTCGAAGAGCAGCAGGGCGGCCACGGATGCGGTGATCCGCAGCGGCCATCGGGTCCATCGGTGCACCCGGCCACCATATACTCTCATCCGAGAACATCTCAAACGAGAAGGTCTCGGTTGAGTAGAGTGGGGCCATGGCGGGGAACAACGCGGTCGGCGTCGAGATCGGTCAGCTGCTGGCGGGCGCGCACAAGCGGGCGGCGCGCGCCTTCGCCCGGTCGCTCGAGCCGCTGGGCATCGACGGCCGCCTGTTCGGCGTGCTCAACACCCTCGGCCGGCTCGGCCCGGCGACCCAGGCCCGGCTCGTCGCCGAGCTCGACGGCGACAAGTCGACCATGATGCGCACGGTCGACGAGCTGGAGGCGATGGGCCTGGCCGTGCGGCAGGCCGTCCCCGGCGACCGGCGGGCGCGGGCCGTCGCGCTCACCGACGAGGGCCGGGCCCGGCTCGCGTCCGCCCGGGTGACGGCCGACCGGGTCGCCGGCGAGCTCTTCGACGGCCTGCCCGCCGCCGACCTCACCGCGCTGCGCGACCTGCTGAGGGCCTTCGTCCGCGGCCTGCCGGACTGACACAGGCGCTAGGTGACATCCGTCCTACATGGCGCGTAGCGGTGGTGTCACCGCCCACCCGATACACCTGTCGGCGTCCGATGAAGACGCGAGATCGGGGGTTTCGTGGTGAAACGGTTCCGCGCGGCCGGTGCGGCCGCGATCGTGCTGCTGAGTATGGGTGCCTGCAGCTCCCATCCGTCCACGCCGAGTGTGCCGCGGCTGGCGAACAGCGGCGCCGGCGCCAGTGCCGGCGCCGGGGCGCAGCGGGAGGACGACAATCCGAACGCCGTGGCCGGTGACGCCGGCGCCGGGCGGCGAGCCAAGCTGCACGACGCCGCGCAGTGCATCCGGGAGCACGGCGCGCCGAACTACCAGGATCCGGTGCTGACCCCGGACGGCTACGTCTACACCGACGACGTCTCCCTGCGCAGCCTCGACGGACCGCAGCTGGACGCGGCCACGAACGCCTGCCAGGCCCTCATCCACGCCGCGAA
Organism: Paractinoplanes globisporus DSM 43857; assembly: GCF_000379645.1. Classification (GTDB taxonomy): domain Bacteria; phylum Actinomycetota; class Actinomycetes; order Mycobacteriales; family Micromonosporaceae; genus Actinoplanes; species Actinoplanes globisporus. Next base: position 218,435 of record NZ_KB903295.1, on the reverse strand, counting down.
CTTCGCGATCCGGGACCAGGGGCCGCCGCCGCCCACACTGATCCAGCTGGGCGTCAAGTCGGCCCAGTGCATGCGCGCGCACGGCCTGCCCAACTACAAGGACCCGACCGTCAACAGCCACTTCTCGCCGGGCAAGGGATTCAGCCTCGACCCCGAGGCCCTGCCGCCGGGCGGCAAACAGAATCCGATCCTGCAGCGGGCCGCCGAGGCCTGCCGGTCGTTCCTGGACGCCGAGGCCGCGCAGTCGAGCCTGGGGAACCTCGGCCATGCGTAGACGAACCGTGCTGAGCAGCGCCGCCGCCGTGGTGGCCGTGGGCGCCGGCGCCGGCTGGTGGATCCAGAGCGCCCCGAAGCCGACCCCGGCCGCGACCCGCGTGCCGACCGGCAGCGCGACCGTCACCCGCACCGACCTGTCCACGACGACCGTCATCTCCGGGGCGCTCGGCTACACCGGCACGTACCGGGTGTACTGCCAGAACGCCGGCACGGTGACCTGGCTGCCGCGGCCGGGCCAGGTGATCGCCCGGGGCCAGGCCGTCTTCGCCGTCGACAACCGGCCGGTCCGGCTCCTCTACGGCGACCGGCCGGCCTGGCGGGCGCTCGCGGCCGGCGTGACCTCCGGTCCGGACGTACGCGCGCTGGAGAGCAACCTCGTCGCCCTGGGGTACGCGACCACCGCCGGCCTGACCGTCGACGGGCGCTTCACCCACGCGACCGCGGCCGCCCTGCGGCGCTGGCAGCACGCCACCCACCAGCCGGTCACCGGCCGCCTCGACCTGGGCGCGGTCACGTTCCAGCCGGGGCGGATGCGGGTCACCACGCTCGGCGCCCAGGTCGGCGGCCCGGTCGGCGGCTCGGGCGAGGCGTTGCTGACCGGCACCTCGACGACCGTCGCGGTGAACCTCGCCGTACCGGTCACCGACTCGCACGTCATCCACCCGGGTGACGCGGTCACGGTGACCCTCCCGGCCGGGCAGACCGTGCCCGGCCGGGTGACCCAGCTGTCCACCGTGGCGACCGCGCCCAATCCAGACCAGGCGGGCCGCGGCGGCCCCGACCAGCTGCCGACGATCGGGGCCACCGTCACGCTCGCCCACCAGGTCGCCGGGGCCGACCTCGACCAGGCGCCGGTCGAGGTCCACGTGACCGACGCCTCGGTCAAGGACGTCCTCGCCGTGCCGATCACCGCCCTGGTCGCGCTGGCCGGCGGCGGGTACGGCCTGTACCTGCTCGACGGCGACGCCCGGCGGCTCGTCGGCGTCACCGCGGGCCTGTTCTCCGGAACGCTGGTCGAGGTCAAGGGCGACGGCCTGCGCGAGGGCGCGAAGGTGGAGGTGCCGGTCTCATGACCCACGCGCTCGAGCTCTCCGCGGTGCGCAAGGAGTACCCGCCACCGACCGCGGTGACCGCGCTGGACGGCATCGACCTCGTCGTCGACGCCGGCGAGACGGTGGCCATCGTCGGCGCGTCCGGGGCCGGCAAGTCCACGCTGCTGAGCATCCTCGGCACGCTGGAACGGCCGACCAGCGGCTCGGTGCGCATCGCCGGGACCGACACGTCGGCGCTGTCCGACCCGCAGCTGTCCGAGGTCCGCGCCACCCGCCTCGGCTTCGTCTTCCAGCAGTTCTTCCTGCTCGAGCACCTGACCGTCCTGGACAACGTCGCGACCGGCCTGCTGTATCGGGGGGTGCCGGGCCGGGTCCGGCGCCAACGGGCCGCCGAGGTGCTGTGCGAGGTGGGCCTGGAGGGCCGGATCCGGCACCGGGCCGGGCAGCTCTCCGGCGGGGAGCGGCAGCGGGTCGCCATCGCCCGCGCGATCGTCGGCCGCCCCGCGGTGCTGCTGGCCGACGAGCCCACCGGCAACCTCGACTCGGCCACCGGCGCCGGCATCGCCGAGCTGCTGTCCAGCCGGGCCGGCGACGGCACGACGGTCGTGCTGATCACCCACAACGCCGACGTGGCCGCGTCGATGCGCCGGCAGGTCCATCTGCGCGACGGCCGGATCGTCGCCGACTCGAGGGGGCAGCATGCCGTCGCGGCTCCGTCTTCCTGACGCGATCGGCGTGGCCACGGGCGGCCTGCGGGCCCGTCGCATCCGGGCCGCGCTCTCCGCGCTCGGCATCGCCATCGCCGTGGCCGCGGTGGTCGCGGTGCTGGGCATCGCCGATTCGGCCAAGGCCGATCTGCTGACCCAGCTCGGCGAGCAGGGCAATCTGCTCACGGTGGCGTCGGCCGAATCCATCAATGGCCGTACGGTGAACCTGCCGGACACGGCCGAGCCGATGATCGCGCGGATCCCGCCCGTCCAGACCGTCACCGCGGTCGGCTCGGTCGACAACGTGACCGTGCGGCGGAGCCGGGCGATCCCGGCCGAGCAGAGCGGCGGCATGAACGTGCTGGCCGCCCAGGGCTCGCTGCTGCCGACCATGTCGGCGCACCTGCTGCTGGGCCGCTACCTCGACGCGGCCGCCGAGCACTATCCGGTGACGGTCCTCGGCTACGAGGCCGCGAAGATCCTCGGCATCGGCTCGCTGGACACCCCGACGCAGATCCTGCTGGGCGACCACTACTTCACGGTCACCGGCGTGCTCGCGCCGGTCACGGTGGCGCCGGAGGTCGACGTCGCGGCGCTGATCAGCTTCGGTCAGGCCCAGCAGGTCTTCGGCCGGGCGGCCGGGCCGAGCCGCATCTACCTGCGGGCCGACCCCGACCAGGTGGCCGACGTGGCCGCCGTGCTCACCGCCACGACCGTGCCGGACGGCAAGGACGACGTCCAGGTACGCCGGCCGTCCGACCTGCTGGTGGCCCGGATCGCGGCCAAGGGCGCGTTCGTCGGCCTGTTCCTCGGGCTGGGCGGGATCGCGCTGCTCATCGCCGGGGTGGGCATCGCCAACATCATGGTGATCTCGGTGCTGGAACGCCGGGGCGAGATCGGCCTGCGGCGCGCGCTGGGCGCCCGGCGGCGGCACGTCGCCGCCCAGTTCCTGCTCGAGTCGACGCTGCTGGCCGCGGCCGGCGGCGTGCTCGGGATCGGGCTGGGGGTGCTGGCGACGGCGGTCGCCGCGCGGCTGGGCGGCAACCCGGTCTCCGTGCCGCCGACGGCGCTGGCGGCGGGACTGGGCGCGGCGCTGCTGGTCGGCGCGCTCGCCGGCCTGTACCCGGCGGGACGGGCCGCCCGGTTGTCGCCGGTGGAGGCGCTACGCAGCCTCTGACAGGCCGTGCTCGGCGAGGGGGCCGACGGCCAGCCCCCTCGCCCGGCACGTGGTCAGGATCGCGGGCAGCGCGCCCAGCATGGACAGCCAGCACTTGGGTACGGCGGCGTGGTCGCTGTCGTGCAGCAGGATCGTGCCGCCGCCGTCCAGTTTGCGCAGGACGGCGCGGTACACCGAATCGGGCGTGCAGGTGGCGGTCCAGTCGCGGCCCCAGCAGGTCCACAGCACCGGCCGCAGCCCGAGCCGGCGGGCCTCGAGCAGGGCGGCGGCGTTGGCCACCCCGTACGGCGGCCGCCACCAGCGCGGCTGCGCGCCGGTCGTCGCGGTGATGGCGGCGGTGGCCCGGCTGAGGTCGAACCGGGTCGCGGCCGGGCCCTGCTTGAGCAGCAGCCGGTGCTCGTAACCGTGGACGCCGACCTCGTGCCCGGCGTCCACGATCGCCCGGGCGACGCCGGGATGCTCCTCGGCCATTCGGCCGAGCAGGAAGAACGTAGCCCGCACGCCGGCCCGGCCGAGCAGGTCCAGCAGCTCGGGGGTGGCGTCCGGGTGCGGGCCGTCGTCGAAGGTCAGCGCGACGTGCCGGGGGTGGCCGAGGCCGGCCAGCCCGGGCAGCAGCCGGCGGCGCAGCGGGCCGACGGCGGCGACCGCCGGGAAAGGGTGGGCGAGCGAGGCGACGGTCGTGCCGAGGAGGCTCATCGGGTCACCGATTTCATGATCAGGTCGGTGGCGTCCGGCGCGGCGACCCGCGGCGCGACCGTGGCCCGCAGCGCGGCGCGCAGGGCCGGGCCCAGTTCGGCCGCCGAGCGCGGCCAGGTCGCGAGGCCGAGCCGCTCGAGCACCGCCGCGTTGGCGACGCCGTGCCCGGGCAGGCAGCGGTAGCTGATCAGGGGTACGCCGCTGGCGAGAGTCTCCACGCTGGTCAGGCCGCCCGCGTTCTGCACCACGACGTCGACGGCGTGCAGCATCGACGGCATGTCGTCCACCCAGCCGAGGGCGATCACCTTGCCGGTCGCGGCGAGGCGCTCGCGCAGGGCGGTGTTGCGGCCGCAGACGACCACGGGGATCGCGGCCGAGGTGGCGATGAGGTCGTGCACGGTGGCGTCGATGTCGCCGACGCCCCAGGAGCCGGCGACCACCAGCACCAGGCGGTCGTCCGGGGGGAGGCCGACGCGCTGCCGGGCGGCCAGGACGTCGGCGGGGCCGCGGCGCGGGCGGAAGGCCGGGTCGACCAGCGGTTCGCTGGTGAGCGCGGGCAGGCCGAAGCGGTCCCGGATCACGCCGGTGGCCTCCTCGTTCGGGGCCAGGTGCAGGTCGATGCCGGGCGCGACGCAGAGCGGGTGGACGGCCGGGTCGGTCAGCACGGCGACGGCCGGCACGGTCAGCAGGCCGGCCAGCCGGAGCCGGCCGAGGACCTGGGTGGCGAGCGGGTACGTGGAGACGGCGGCGGCCGGGGACGGCCCGGTGGCTTCCCGCAGGCGGCGCTGGGCGGCCTTGGTGGCCAGCCAGGCCGCGGACCGGGTCGCGGGCGGCCGGGCCATCGCGTCCAGCAGCCAGCCCCAGCTGGCCGGCGCGTACGTCAGCTGCCGGGCGTACGCCTGCTTGATGGTTTGTCCCCACCCGGCGGGGAGCAGATCGAGGTAATCGGCGCGCCGGACGGCGACGCCGGCCGTCTCCAGGCGCCGCGCGATCTCCGCGGCGCAACCATCGTGACCGGCGCCGATGCTCGCCGAGACAATCAATACGCTCTCCATGGACTCCAGAGAGTGGATTTCGCAGGCTGAGGAATCCCTGAACGACTGGGGCCTCGACGGCGTTCGCCGCTAGCGTGTCGGCCATGCTCGCTTCGCTGCGCCGCCGTCTGGGCGTACGCCTGCGGTCCGCCCTCGCCGCGGCCGTGGTGGTCGCGATCGCCTCGCTGCTGGCCGGAACCGTGCTGCTGGTGACCGCCCGCAGCATCCTGCTCGACAACATCAGCACGGCGGCCGGCGACCGGGCCACGCAGATCGCGGCCGGGCTCAAGGCCGGCTCGGACCTGACCACGCTGATGCGGCCGACGGCGCGGGACCGCACGGTCGTCCAGGTGCTCGACGGTTCCGGACGGATCGAGGCGGCGTCCGACGCGCTGGCCGGGGAATCCGTGATCTCCACGCTGCGGCCCGCGCCGGGCGACCGGGCGACGCAGCGGGCGCGGCTTCCCGGTCCCTACGAGGATCCGTTCTGGATCGTCGCGCAGGGGGTGACCACGCCGTCCGGCGACCGGATCGTGCTCGTCGCGGAGTCGCTGGACATCATCGACGACGGGGTGGGCGCGATGGCGGTGGCGCTGCTGGTCGGCCTGCCGCTGCTGACGCTGACCGTCGGCGGCGCCACGTTCCTGTTCGTCGGGCGGACGCTGCGGCCGGTCGAGGCGATGCGCCGGCAGGCGGCCACGATAACCTCGCGCAACCTGCACGAGCGGTTGCCGGTCCCGGCGGCCGACGACGAGATCGCGGCGCTGGCCTCGACGATGAACACCATGCTCGACCGGATCGAGGCGTCGTCGGCGGCGCAGCGGCGGTTCGTCGGCGACGCCAGCCACGAGCTGCGGAGCCCGCTGGCGACCGTGCAGGCCAACGCGGACCTGCTCGATGCGGCCGGACTGCCGGAGCCCTCCGCCCGGTCGGTCGGCCGGATCCGCGCCGAGAGCACGCGGATGGCCCGCCTGGTGGAGGATCTGCTGCTTCTGGCCCGGGCCGACAACGACGAGCTGGCCGTACGCCGTCAGGACGTCGACCTGGACGACCTGGTGTACACGGAGCGGGAGCGCGTGGCCGAGCTCCATCCGGGGGTGACCGTGCGGGCGACGGTCGAGCCGGTGCGGGTGCTCGGCGATCCGGACGCGCTGCTGCGGGTCGTGCGGAACCTCATGGAGAACGCGGCCCGGCACGCGGCGAGCACGGTCATGGTCAGCGCCGGGCGCCGCGACGGTGCCGCCGAGATCGTCGTCGGCAACGACGGGCCGCCGATCCCCTCCGCCGACCGGGAGCGCATCTTCGATCGTTTCGTACGCCTCGACGACAGCCGGTCGCGCGCCGGCGGTGGCACCGGGCTGGGGCTGTCGATCGCCCGCGACATCGTCGGTGCCCACGGCGGCACGCTCACGGTCGACGACCTCGCCTCGGGCGCGGCCATGCGGGTCCGGCTGCCGTTCAACGAATCCTCAGCGCCGGAACCGTACGGTCCCGCGCATGAACGTTCTTGACGCTGCCGCACGTGCCGTTGTGGGTGTTGTGCGCGCTGGCGGCCGCCGCGGCGGTGGCCGGTGACCAGGCCGGTTACGCGTTCGGGCGGCGGTTCGGGCCCGCACTGTTCCGCCGCCCCGACTCGCGGCTGTTCAAACAGGAGAACCTCGGCCGCGCCCGGCAGTTCTTCGACCGGTACGGGGCACGATCGCTCATCCTCGCCCGCTTCGTGCCGGTGGTGCGCACCTTCACCCCGATCGTCGCCGGGGCGGCCGGCATGCACTACCGCACCTTCGTGTTCTACAACGTGATCGGCGGCGCGCTGTGGGCGGTGGGCGTGACGACGCTCGGCTACTTCCTCGGCCAGGTCGGGTTCGTCCGCGACCACATCGAGCTGATCCTGATCGGCATCGTCGCCGTCTCGCTCGCTCCGATCGGCATCGAGCTGCTCCGGGCCCGGCGCCGATCGCCGGCCGCCGCCGGGAAGAGGTAGAGCTATCCTGGCCGCGGAGGTCAGGAGCCGTGACGACGAGGGAGAACCGGCGACCCCCAGGAACGCTGGAGGCCGCGGTCATGGGGGTGCTGTGGGCGTCCGATTCCCCGATGACGGCGGCCGAGGTGCACAGGGCGCTCGGCGACGGCCTCGCCTACAACACCGTGCAGACCGTGCTCTTCCGCCTGCACGACAAGAAGGCGGTCGGGCGGCACCGGATCGGGCGCGGGCACACCTACTGGCCGGCCCGAGAGGCGGCCGCGGCGGCCGCCGCCCAGATGCGCGAGGCGCTGGCCGACAGCGCCGATCGCGGCGTCGTCCTCCAGCTTTTCGCCGAGTCCCTCGAGGCCTCCGACGCCGACCTGCTGCGTGACCTGCTCGCCGGCACCGACCGATCGGCGTTGCCGCGCCGGCCCGATCGCTGATCCACGCTGCGGCGATCGCCCGGCCGGCGGGCCGGCCCCGCCGGGCGGATCGCCGGTCCTTCCGATGGCGGGCGAGTGGCGGTCAGCCCTGGTAGGGCGGGGCGACGCCCCAGCCCCAATGCGGCACCGGAGCCTCCGGCGGCGGGGTCGCGCCCGGCTGGGAGTTGGCCCGCGCGATGCGGGTGCCCCACTCGATGTAGCCGATGAACGCGGCTCGGAACTCCGGGTCGTCCGGGAGGCCGGCCTCGTCGGCGGCATCGGTCAGCAGGCTCACCCAGCGGCGGCGCTGCGGTTCGGTGATCGCCTTGCCGAGGTGGTGGGCGAGCATGTGCGGGTAGCCACCGCGCTCGTCGGTGTAGCGCGACGGGCCGCCGAACACCTCCGCCAGCCACATCGCGACGTACCGCGGATGCTCCGGGTCCATGTGCGCGAAAAGCGGCCCGATCAGGTCATCGACGACCACCTTCTCGTAGAACCGCTCGGTCAGCCGCTCGAGGGCCTTGGTGCCACCGGCCCAGTCGTACAGGGTGGGGTAGCTCTCCTCCGTCATGCGTACACCCTAGTCCTTGTAAGTCTGTAATTATGTAATCAACCGGATCGTGCGCACCTCGAACGGGGTGAGCCGGAGCTCGATCGCGTCGGCGGCCGGCAGCTCCGGTCCCTCCGGCCGTTCGAGCAGGGTCGCCGTGTGCGCCGAGCGGACGCCGGCGTGCACCCGCAACGTCCCGGAGGCGCGGCGGCCGAGCGACTCGTAGACGCGCACGATCAGGTCCCCGCTGCGGTCGTCGGCCAGTTTCACGGCCGAGACCAGGATGCCGTCGCCCTCGACCGACACCAGCGGGTCGAAGCCGTGGCCGCCGGTGACCACCCTCGCCGGCAGGTTCAGGGCGATCCCGGCCTCGGTCGCCGCCGCGATCCCGGCGCCGATGACCAGGCCGTACGAGCAGGTCTGACGGCCCTGGTCGGTCTCGGGATCGGGGAAGCGCGGCGCCCGCAGCAGCGACAGCCGGACCGTGGTCGTGATCCCGTGGTCCTCGGTGGAGTCGCGGGTCAGGTCGTAGCCGTAGGTCGAGTCGGTCACCAGCGCGGCGCCGAAGCCGGGCTCCTCGACGTGCACGAAGCGGTGCATGGAGGCCTCGAACTTCGCCACCTCCCAGCTGGTGTTGGTGTGCGTGACCCGCTTCTGGTAGCCGAACTGCGTCTCCGCGGCGACCTGCTCGGCGCGTACGTCGAACGGGAACGCCACCTTCAGGAACTTCTCCGTCTCGTGCCAGTCGGTCTCCTGGTCGATCCGCAGCGTCCGGCTGCCGGGCGCGAGCGTGAGCGTCTGCGTCACCCGCGACTTCGAGAACGACCGCACGATCGTCACGTGCGCGCCGCGATCGTCCTGGGCGAACTCGATCGCATCGACCGCCCGCAGATCGGTCACCCGGTTGCGGTAGAAGCGGTCGACGTCCCAGGCGTCCCACATGTTCGGGAAATCCTGGTGCAGCTGCAGCAGGTTGCCCTCCTGCCCGGCGGCGATCGCGTCACGCCCGGTCGCCAGGTCGATCGCCGAGGTGATCAGGCCGGCGTCGGAGACGGTCACCGACACGAGGTCGTTCGAGAGCACATTGCCGTCGATCGTGACCGCGCCCGGCGGCTTCCGGGCGACCGTGGCGCCCAGGCCGGGCACCCCGTCGCGCGCGAACGGGGCCGGGTTCAGCGCGATCTCCGAGTCGCCCGGGCCGGTCAGCGCGCGTTGCGCCGAGGTGATCAATTCCTCGGCCGCTTCGCGGATCTGCCCGTACGCCGTGACAGCTTCCCGATGCACCCAGGCGATCGACGTACCGGGAAGGATGTCGTGGAATTGATGAAGCAGGACGTCCCGCCAGAGCGCGTCGATCGCCTCGTACGGATAGGGATGGCCGGCCCGGACCGACGCCGTCGCCGCCCACAGCTCGGCCTCGATGAGCAGGTGCTCGCTGCGCCGGTTGCCCTGCTTGGTCCGGTGCTGGCTGGTCAGCGTCGCCCGGTGCAGCTCCAGATAGAGCTCGCCCACCCAGACCGGCGGGTGGGGCAGCTCCGCACGAGCCCGGTCGAAGAAGTCGTTCGGATGCTCCCAGCGGACCGTGGCGCTGCCCTCGAGGTCGCGCAGCCGCGCCGCCCGCCCGGTCATCTCGCGGGTCGTGCCGCCACCGCCGTCGCCCCAGCCGACCGGCGCCAGCGAGCTCGACGCGACCCGGTTCTCCCGGAACTGCGAAGTGGCCTTGGCCAGCTCGGCCCCGGACAGCTGCGAGTTGTAGGTGTCCATCGGCGGGAAGTGGGTGAAGACCCGGGAGCCGTCGATGCCCTCCCACAGGAAGGTGTGGTGCGGGAACTTGTTCACCTGGTTCCACGAGATCTTCTGGGTGAAGAACCAGCGGAACCCGGCCCGCCGCATCAGCTGCGGCAGCGCGGGGGAGTAGCCGAAGCTGTCCGGCAGCCACACGCCCTGGCTCTCGACGCCGAACTCCTCGCGGAAGAACCGCTGCCCGTAGGTGAACTGGCGGACCAGCGCCTCGCCGGTCGGCATGACGGTGTCGCTCTCCACCCACATCCCGCCCAGCGGCAGGAACCGCCCGTCGCGGACCGCCTTGACGACCCGCTCCCACACCTCGGGGCGGTGCTGCTTGAGCCACGCGTACTGCTGGGCGCTCGACATCCCGTACCGGAAATCGGGGTCGAGGTCGATGAGCTCGGTCATGCCGGCGGCCGTGCGGGCGACCTTGCGGATGGTCTCGCGGACCGGCCAGAGCCAGGCCGAGTCGATGTGCGCGTGACCGATCGCGGAGACGTGGTGGGCGCTGTGCTCGGCCGGCGCCGCGAGCACGTCACGCAGCCGTTCCCGCGCCCCGGCCGCGGTTCCGGCGACGTCCTGCAGGTCGAGCGCGTCGAGGGCGTCGTCGAGCGCCTGCAGGATCCGCATCCGGCGCGGCCCGGTGGCGGGCAGCTGCGCCTGCAGCTCCAGCAGAACCTCCAGGTCGAGCGCCAGCTCGTAGGTCTGCTCCTCGAACAGCGCCAGGTCCATCCGCCGGGTCGTGTAGAGCGGACGCGGCGACGACGTCCGGATGTCGCCTTCCTGGGTCGGCCGGAACGGGTGGTAGTCGAGCAGGACCGGGTTCGCGGCGGCCTCGAGGTAGAGCTCGACGGTCTCGGCGTCGCCGACCGGGATCCACTGGTTCCGCGGGTTGATCGATTTCACCGGGCTGCCGTCGGGGCGGTAGACCAGCGCCTCGCACTGGAAGCCCGGCATGTTCCCGTCGAAGCCCAGGTCGACCACGGCCTCGACGCGCCGGCCGCGCCAGGCCTGCGGCACCCGCCCGCGCAGCCGGAACCAGGTGGTGTTCCAGGCCGGTCCCCAGGGCGTGCCGACGGTGTACGGCTCGTACGGCAGGGAAATGCCCTCGGCCGGCGGGATCGGCTCGCCGGGCAGCGCGTGGGCCTCGACCTCGAACGGCACGCTGTCGCCGTAGACGGCCGGCCGGATGCGCTCGCCGAGGACGCGGGTCGCGCGTCCGACGGTGAGCGGGATGTCGTCGTGCATGTCAGAGCCTCTCCCGCCCGTGTTTGCCTACCCGGGCCACCGTTGTCAATCTTCCTCGCACTTTCCGGCCATCGCGGCGTCACGCCGCCGATGCCGGCGCTCGTCCGCCGCCGGCAAGTGATCGTAACCACGGGGGATCGGGCGAGGAGGCGCCGCGTTTCTGTCATCGCCGCTGCCTTCTCGAAGGACCTTCTGTGACCTCGTCCCCGGTGCTGTCGGCGGATCTCTCGCCGGCGGCCGTCCCGGACCCGGCCGCCAAGCCGGCCGGCACCCGCCTCGACTCGCTCACCGGGCTGCGCTGGTTCGCCGCGCTGCTCGTCTTCTGCCTGCATTTCTCGTACGAGAACAACTGGTACGGCCACGCGCACGAGGACGACACCCTGCAGTACGTCTTCCGCGGTGCCTCGAGTGCGGTGTCGTTCTTCTTCATCCTCTCCGGGTTCGTGCTCACCTGGTCGGCCCGGCCGGTCGTCGGCAAGGGCCGGTTCTGGTGGCGCCGCTTCGCCAAGATCTACCCGAGCCACTTCGTCACGTTCCTGTTCGCCGTCTACCTCGTGCAAAAGCTCGGCACGCACCCGACGGTGCCCACCGTGGCGGCGAACCTGACGCTGACCCAGGCCTGGGTGCCGGACTCGCGGGAGTACTGGTTCTCCTTCAACGGCGTGTCCTGGTCGCTGAGCTGCGAGTTCTTCTTCTACTTCATGTTCCCGTTCGTGCTGCCGTGGTTCCGGCGGCTGAGCGTCCGGGGGCTGTGGCTGTTCATCGGCGTTGCCACGCTGGTGCTGATCGTCGCGCCGCTGAGCTCGCCGTGGCTGACGTCCTGGCTCGGCGTCCGGCCCAGCTACGTCTTCTACATGCTGCCGGCCACCCGGCTGGCCGAGTTCGCCATCGGTATCGCGGTGGCCCTGCTGGTGAAGCAGGACAAGTGGCGCGGCCCGGGCATGACGGCCGGCATCGCGCTGGCCTTCGTCAGCCTCTTCGTGCTCGCGCAGCGGGTGCCCGAGCCGATGATCTACGTGGCCTGCACGCTGGTGCCGTTCATCCTGATCATCGCGGCCGCGGCCCGCGCCGACGTGCGCGGCAGCTTCTCGGTTTTCCGGCAGCGGCACCTCGTCTATCTGGGCGAGGTCTCGTTCGCGTTCTACATGGTCCACGAGATGGTCATCTTCGGCAGCAACTACGTCATGCGCTTCAACCACAACCTGTCGGTGACCGAGACCGCGCTGGCGGTGTTCTCGGTTGCGCTGGTGCTGGCCATCGCCCTGCACGAATTCGTCGAGAAGCCCTGTATGGGCTGGCTCGTCCACAAGCGCGCCCGGCGGGCCTAGATTGGGGTCATGACCGACGACTCACCCCGCCGGCAGGTCGCCGCCGCGATGGCCTCGGCGGCGCAGGAGTGGCTGTCGCTGCTGAGCCCGGAGCAGCTGGCGATCGCGGCCGGCGGCCTGCCGTCCGACTCGGCGGGTGACTTCGAGCGCCGGCGCTGGTTCTACACGCCGACCGACCACGGTGGACTGACCGTGCACCAGCAGGGGCCGGCGCAGCAGCGGGCGGCCATGCGGCTGGTCGCGTCCGGTCTGTCGCGGGCGGGTTTCGTCACGGTGGCCACCACGATGGGCCTGGAGAACATCCTCGATCACACCGAGGGCTTCGTGACCCGTTTCGATCGCGAGCGCGGCCGCGATCCGGGGCTGTACTACCTGCGCGTCTTCGGCGATCCGGCCGGCGGGACGTGGGGCTGGCGGTTCGGCGGGCATCACGTCTCGCTGAACAACCTGGTCGTGGACGGCTCGCTCGTCGCCACCACGCCGTGCTTCATGGGCGCCGATCCGGCCTCGTCCGAGCTGCTCGGCGGTGCGGTGAACCGGCCGCTCGGCCGGGTGGAGGACCTGGCCCGCGACCTCGTCCGGTCGCTCTCGCCGGTCATGGCGCGGGCGGCGATCCTGTCGCCGAAGGCGCCGCCGGATTTCGTGACGGCCAACCGCACCACGATGGCACCGGGCGACCGGGTGATCCCGCTGGTGGGGATCTGGCGGGACGAGCGCTTTCCCGATCCGGCCGAGCAGGCCAAACTGCAGGCGTTGAGCGACGCGATCGACGCGGCGGCCGGCCTCGAGGAGGAGGACCACCGGAATCTGGAGTACACCGCCGAGCCGAAGGGGGTTCCCGGCGCCGAGCTCGGCGCGGGCGAGCGCTACCTGCTGCGGGCGCTGCTCGGGACGTATTTCGGGCGGGTGCCGGAAGCGGTCTCGCCGATGGCGACGTACGACGAACTGGCTCTGGACGCCCTGCATTTCGCCTGGGCGGGGTCGACCGAGCCGGGCGCGCCGCACTACTACCGCGTGCAGGGGCCGCATCTGCTGATCGAGTGGGACAACACCCAGCGCCGCGCCAACCACGCCCACTCGGTCTGGCGCGACCCGGCGAACGACTTCGGCCTGGACGTGCTGCGCGCGCATCGCGCGCGTCATCACTGAATCCGGCGGCATCGAAACTGGCTGCGGCCTAACAGCTTCCTGACAATCGTCGGCCAGCCTCGTCTGGCATGACCATTCGGAAGGTTTGCTTGTGCGCGGCGGTCGCCGCCTTGCTGGCCGGCGGGTGCAGCGGCTCGAAGCCGTCGGGGCCGCGGGTGGCCTCGATCCCCGGTAGCTCGGCGGCGTCGTCGGCCGCGGCGCCGGAGAAGGCGGCCGGCGATTCCGTGGTCGACCGGGTGCTGCCGCTCGGGGCTACCCAGGAGCAGATCGATCGGGCGTACGACGCCTACTACGCCTGCTGGACCGCGCACGGCGTGCCGTCGACCAAGCAGGGCGGCGTCGACGGGGGACCGCTGCTCACCTACAAGCTCAACGCGAAGAAGTACCAGGCGGCGGTCGACGCCTGCGCGGACCGGGAGCCGCTGAACGCGCCGGAGCTCGATCCCCAGCAGAACCCGCAGTACTGGGACCAGTTGCGGGACGAGGCCCGGTGTGTGCAGGCCAAGGGCCTTCCGCTGCAGGTGGTTCCCGGTCAGCCGGGGCTCTGGGTGCGCCCGGCCACCGATGCGAACTTCCGCAAGGTGCGGACCGACGAGGCGACGGAGATCCAGCGGGACTGCGAGCTCCAGTCGTTCGCGAAGAAGCGCTGATGCGTACGAAAATGGTCATGGCTTTGGTGGGTTTGTTCGTGGTCGGCGGTGGATGGTTTGTCCATCGGACCCTGGGCGGGCCCGAGGCCAGGCCCGCGCCGAGCCGCACGGCGAGGCTCGCCACCGCGAAGGTGATCCGGACCGATCTGTCCGACTACTGGTCCGAGACCGGATCGGTCGGGTATCGCAAGCAGCGGACCCTGCGCGGCGCCGCCGCCGGCGTGGTGACGTGGCTGCCGAAGCCGGGCAGCGTCGTGACCCGCGGTGGCACGCTGTTCCGGGCCGACGATCGGCCGGTGTCGCTGTTCTACGGATCGACGCCGATGTTCCGGGACATCGGCACGGCCGGGATGGTGGGCCGCGACGTCCGGGTGCTGGCGGACAACCTGCGGGCGCTGGGCTACCGGATCGGCGCCCAGCCGGACGCCGGGACCCGGGTGACGCTGCCGGGCGCGGGTGATCCGAAGGACAACCAGGTCGTGCTGACCGGGCGGGATGCGGTGTTCACCCCGTCGCTGCGCGATGCCGTGCGGCGGTGGCAGCTGCATGCCGGGTTCCGGCCGGCGGACGGCGTGGTCAAGCTCGGCGATTTCCTGGTGCTGCCCGGAAAGGTGCGGGTCGGGGCGACCACGGCCCGGCTCGGCGACGACGCGACCGGCGACGTGATGGCGGTGAGCGACCAGGACAAGGCGGTCTCGGTCGAGATCGATGCGAGCCGGTCGGATGACGTCCGAGCCGGTCAGAAGGTGCGCATCACGCTGCCGGACAGCTCGGCGACGACCGGAACGATCGGTTCGGTGAGCACCGACGTGAAGTCCGGCCCCACGGGTGCGGATGCCCCGAAGGTCCAGGTCGTCGTGACCGTCGACAAACCGTCCGCGCTCAGCGATCTGACCTCGGCCGACGTGGAGGTCCGGTTCACCGGCACGACGGTGCGCGGCGTGCTCGCTGTCCCGGTCGGCGCGCTGCTGGCGCTGAGCGGCGGCGGGTACGGCGTGCAGGTCGACGGCGGCCCGCTGACCGCGGTGAAGGTGGGCCTCTTCGCCGACGGGATGGTGCAGGTCTCCGGAGCGGGGCTCACCGAGGGCGCGAGGGTGGTGACAACCGCATGACCCCGGTTCTCGAGATTCGCTCCGCGAGCATGCGGTACGGGGGCGGGGTCACCGCGCTCGAGGACGTGTCGCTCCGGATCGAGCAGGGGGAGTTCCTGGCGATCCTCGGCCCGTCGGGGTCGGGCAAGTCCACCCTGCTGCACATCATGGGCACTCTCGACCGGCCGACCAGCGGCGCGGTCCTGATCGACGGGCGGGACACGACCGGACTGTCCGACCGGCGGCTGTCGAGCCTGCGGGGAGGGCGGCTCGGCTTCGTCTTCCAGCAGTTCCACCTGATCGACGGGCTCACCGCCACCGAGAACGTGGCCACCGGCCTGCTCTACGCCGGTGTGCGCCGCGGGCAGCGGCGGCAGCGAGCCGTCGAGGCGCTCGAGCGGGTGGGACTGGCGCACCGCGCCGGCCACACCCCGCGGCAGCTGTCGGGCGGCGAGCGGCAGCGGGTGGCGATCGCCCGGGCCCTGGCCAACCGCCCGGCGCTGGTCCTGGCCGACGAGCCGACCGGCGCTCTCGACGCGGCGAACGGGGCCGCGGTCCTCGAGCTGCTGACCGGGCTCAACCGCGCCGGAACCACGATCGCCGTGATCACCCATGATCACGACATCGCCGCCCGGATCCCCCGCCAGGTCCGCCTCCTCGACGGGCGTCTCGTCTCCGATCGCGCCGGGCCGGATCCGGCCAGGTCGGAACAGACCGCATCCGATCGGGGTGGTGCGCGGTGAGCCGGATCGCTCCGATCGACCTGGTCGGGCTGGGGCTGCTCGGCGTGCGCACCCGGAAGGCGCGGGCCGCCCTGTCCGCGCTGGGCATCGCGCTCGGCATCGCCACGCTCGTGGTCGTCACCGGCATCCCGGCGTCCGGCCGGCAGGCCCTCGACCGCGAGCTGTCCGCGCTCGGGACCAATCGGCTGCAGGCCGCGCCGGTGCCCGATCGCGACCCACCGGTCGTGCTGCCGGCCGCATCGGTCGACATGGTGTCCCGGATCGGCCCGGTGACGATCGCGAGCGCCGTGGCGGACTTCGGCCGGACGGTGGCGCGGTCCGACCGGACCGGACCGGGCGACTTCAACGCGCTCGCCGTGCTGGCCGCCAAGACCAACCTGCTGCGGGCCGTCAACGGAACCGTGCGTACCGGCCGCTTCCTGGACGACGCCATGTCGCGCTTCCCGACGGTCGTCCTCGGTTCGGTCGCCGCCGTCCGTCTCGGTTTCGCCGGCCTCGATCCGGGGCGGCCCGCGCCGCAGGTCTCCATCAGCGGCCGGTGGTTCACGGTGATCGGCATCCTCGACCCGGTCCCGCTCGCGCCCGACATCGACCGGTCGGTGCTGATCGGCTGGGACGCGGCCGGCCGCTGGCTGCGCTTCGACGGCCATCCCACCCGCATCTACGTGCAGACCACCGACGACCAGGTCGAGGCGGTCGGCGCGGTGCTCGCCGCGACCGTCGACCCGCAGCACCCCGGCAACGTCCTGGTCAGCCGGCCCTCCGACGCGCTCACCGCCAAACGCGCCGTCCAGCGCACGTTCGGCGCGCTGTTCCTCGGGCTCGCCGGGATCGCCCTGCTGGTCGGCGGGATCGGGGTCGCCAACACCATGTACATCTCGGTGCTGGAACGCCGGCGCGAGATCGGCCTGCGCCGTGCCCTCGGCGCCAACCGCGGGCAGGTCCGCATCCAGTTCCTCACCGAATCCATCGTTTTGTCGGTGCTCGGGGGCGCCGCCGGTATTCTCGGCGGCGTGCTGGCGACGGCGGCCTACTGTGCGGTCCAGGACTGGCCAATGGTCGTCCCGGCCCGGTCGACGGCCGGCGGGCTCGCGGGCGCCCTGGTCGTCGGCGTGCTAGCCGGCGTCTACCCGGCGATCCGGGCGGCACGGCTGCACCCGGCCGAGGCCCTCACCAGCGTCTGAGGCGGCCACACATGACCACACGACGGGTCCTCGTGGCCGAGGACGATCCGCGCCAGGCCGAGGTCGTCCGCCGCTATCTGGTGGCCGCCGGATACGAGGCGACCATGGTCCACGACGGCGAGACCGCCCTGCGGTACGCCCGCGAACACCACCCCGATCTGGTCGTGCTCGACATCATGATGCCCGGGCTGGACGGCCTGACCGTGTGCCGGAAGCTGCGCGCGGAGTCCGGCGTGCCGATCCTCGTGCTGACCGCCCGGTCCACCGAGGACGACCTGCTGACCGGTCTCGACGTGGGCGCCGACGACTACATGACCAAGCCGTACAGCCCGCGCGAGCTGACCGCCCGCGTGCGCACCCTGCTGCGCCGCACGACCGCGTCGCTGCCGCCCTCGACGTACGCGATCGGTCCGCTCGCGATCGATCCCGACCGGCACCGAGTGACCCTGGACGGCCGGGAGATCGACTGCACGCCCGGCGAGTTCGCGATCCTGGCCGCGATGGCGCGCGAGCCCGGCCGGCTGTTCAGCCGCACCCAGCTGCTCACGCACACCCGCGGCCTCGACCGCAGCTCGACCGAGCGCACGATCGACGTCCACGTGCTCAACCTCCGCCGCAAGATCGAGGCCGATCCGCGGCATCCCGTCTACCTGCGCACGGTCTACGGCGCCGGCTACCGGCTGAGCGGCGAGTCGTCGTGAGCGGGCGCGTGCCGCTGCGCCACAGCCTGGTCACGCGCCTGCTCGTGACGGTGATCGGCGTGCTGGTCGTGGCCGTGGCCGCCACCGCCTGGCTCGCCACCCAGACCGCGACCCGCGCGATCCAGCAGGAGCAGGGCCGATCGCTGGCCGGGGAGAAGGGCGTCTACGAGGCGCTGGTCGGCTATGCGGCGACGCACAAGGACTGGTCCGGCGCCGGCCCGCTGCTCCGCGACCAGGCGAGATCGCTCGGGCGGCGGGTCACGCTGACCAGCGCGCACCGCCAGGTGATCGCGGACTCCGCCGCCGGCCCGACGCCGGTGACGGGTCTCCCGTCGGCGACCGTCGATCCGCTCCGGCTCGATCTCGGCGTGACCGGCGGCACCGAGACCATCGACGCCCGGGTGGTCGGCCCCTACCGCCTGACCGGGACCGAGGTCACCTCCGTACGCAAAATCGCGCAGGACGTGCTCACCTGCCTGAACGTCGCCGGGGTCGAGGGACGCGTCGTCGCCTCGCCCACCGGACGCCCGATCGTCGCGACCGCGCGGGGGAGCGACCCGAAGGGCGTGCTGAGCGAGTGTGTCGCTCAGTATCAGAACTGGAACATGCCGACCGAGGAGAAGGCGATCCACGCCCTGGAGAAGCTGACAGCGACCTGCCTCGGCCGCCCGGGCAGCGGCGACGTCGTGGTCAACGTGAACTGGGCGACCCAGCCGCCCACCTTCGGCGCCATCGACGGTTCGCTGCATCCGCGCGGCAGCGCTCAGGTTCGTTCCTGTCTGGACCAGTCGCGCCACGCCCAGCTGGAGCCGTACACCGCGCCGCCGGCCCTGCTGTTCGTCACCGACCCCGACACCGGCCTCGCCCGCACGACGTTCACTCTGTCCCGTGAGAACGTCATCCGGATCGCCACCGTGACCGCCGCCATCCTCCTGGTGACGATCCTGGTCACGGTCCTGCTCGGCTGCCGCCTGGTGCGCCCGCTGCGGGTGCTGACCGAGAGCGCCGCCCGCCAGATCCCGGCGCCGGTGACCACCCGCGACGAGATCGGCTACCTGGCCACCGCCCTGAACGAGGCGATGCTGAGCCGGGGAGAGGCCGAGGCGCAGCGCCGCGCCATGGTCGGCGACATCGCTCACGAGCTGCGCAATCCGCTCACCAACGTCCGAAGTTGGCTGGAGGCGGCCCAGGACGGTCTGGCCCGTCCCGACGCCCACCTGCTGGCCCTGCTCCACGACGAGACGGTGCTGCTCCAGCACGTCATCGACGACCTGGCCGACCTGGCCTCCGCGGATGCCGGCACGCTGAGCCTGCACCCCTCGCGGGTGATCGTGCGCGAGTCGGTGGACCAGGTGGTCGCCGCCCACATCAGCGCCGCCGAATCGGCAGGTGTCGCCCTGACTGCGCAGGTCGCGCCCGAAATGACAATCCAAGCCGATCCCGTACGCCTCCGTCAGGTCATCGGCAACCTCGTGGCCAACGCCATCCGCTACACCCCGCGAACCGGCGCCGTGACGGTGACCGCCGCGACGGACGCCGGCACCGTCACGATCACGGTCCGTGATACCGGAACCGGCATCGCCGCCGACGACCTCCCCAAGATCTTCGACCGGTTCTGGCGGGCCGACCCGTCCCGGAGCCGCACCACCGGCGGCAGCGGACTGGGCCTGGCCATCGCCCGCCAGCTGACCCGCGCCCACGGCGGCGACATCGCGGTGACCAGCACCGTCGGCGAGGGCACCACCTTCACCATCCACCTCCCGGCCGGGGCCTGACCTCCCCGCGAAGTGGTGTTATCACCACCCCGGAGAGGCGTGCTCGCCCCATCGCCGGGGGTCGGCATGATCCGTACGGTCGAAAGCATGCTGGAACACCTGATGCCGCTGGTCTCCTCGCCGTGGCTCTACGTGATCGTCTGCGCGGCCGTGGCGCTCGACGGCTTCATCCCGATCGTCCCGTCCGAGACCATCGTGATCGGCCTGGGCGCGCTCTCGGCGACCGGCCGGCCGAACCTGGTCGCGCTGGCCGCGGCCGTCGTGGCCGGGGGCATTGCCGGCGACCGGGTCGCATATCGGCTGGGCCGGCGAGCGGGCCGCCGGGCCAAGAAGGGCAAGCTCGGCATGGCCAGGCGAAAGGCGGAGCGGGCGCTGCTGCGCTACGGCGGCGCCGCGATCCTGCTCGGGCGCTTCCTGCCGTACGGTCGCACCGCCACCGCCATGACCTCCGGCTCGGTGTCGCTGCCGCGGTCGCGATTCCGGCTCTTCAGCGCCCTGGCCAGCGCCGCCTGGGCCGTGTACGCGATCGGCCTCGGACGCCTCGGCGGGGCAACGTTCGCCCACTCGCCGCTGCTGGGCGCCGGCCTGGGCATCGGGATCGGCATGCTCCTGGCCGGCGTGCACACCCTCGCCGAGAAGCGCCGGGCCAAGACCCGGGCGGCGGCCCGCCTGCCCGCCCCGATCGAGGCGCCGCCGCGCGAGCTGGCCGGAGCGGGAACATCCGGCCGTTGAAACGTCAGCGGAGGATGCGGCGGAGGGTGACGACCGGGGCCGGCAGGGGCGCCAGGGCCGGCAGGCCGTCGTGGGCGGCGCAGGCGGCGAGCACGGTGTCCACATAGTCCTGGCGGATGCGGGCGGTGCCGGCGGCGATGCCGAGTCGAGCCCGGGCGGCGCTCTCCGGCTTGGCAACGTACGTCCACGCCGGCCCGTGATCGTCCACCTCGACCGGGATGCGGCGGTAGTTGCCCTCGCGGGCGTCCAGGGCGGGCAGGCCCGCGTCGGGCAGGTGAATCAGCACGCCGTCGACCGCGGTGCCGGGGTCGATCGTCAGGAACAGGACCTGGATGGCGGGACGGCTGCCGTCGGACGGGTCCTCGTAGACAACCGGGCCGTTCGCCGTGTTGTCGGTGCAGACGTTCCAGGTTCGGGACCAGCCGGGCACGCGCGCCCGTCGATAATCGCGCCCGGCCGTGGGTGGGTGGCCCACGAGGGCGGCGATCGTGGCCGGGGCCAGCAGCGAGCCGTACGCGAAAATGGCGGCCATGCCCGCAGCGTAGGACCCGGCGCCCGCGCGGGAAGCGCGAGCGCCGGGTTGGGGGGAGTGGATGATCAGCAGGTGGGGATGACCACGCCGTTGTTGTCGCGGGCCTCGTCGTTGCCCCAGCGGGAGAGGTAGTACGCCGAGACGAACTGGTCGGCCGGTCCGGTGTCGGGGTCCGTCTTGAGCCACCAGTGGTTGTACGCGCTGCCGCTGCCGATCTGGCGACCCCACGTCTTGCAGAACACGTAGTTGGTCCCGGCGTTCAAGGTTCCGGTCTGAGCGGTGCTGGTCGCCGATGCGTAGACCGGAGCGGCCGCGAACGTGTCGACCCAGTACTTCGGCCGACCGGCGCCGGCGCAGTCGGGGATCACCACGCCGTTGTTGTCCTTGGCCTCGTCGTTGCCCCACCGGGACAGGTAGTAGGCGGAGACGTACTGGTTGGCCGGACCGGTGTCGGGGTCGGTCTTGAGCCACCAGTGGTTGTACGTGCCGCCGCTGCCGATCTGCCGTCCCCAGGCCTTGCAGTAGACGTAGTTGGTTCCGGCGTTCAGTGTTCCGGTCTGGGAGGTGCTGGTCGGCGACGCGTAGACCGCGGCGGCCGCGAACGTGTCGACCCAGTACTTGCTCGCGCCGCCACCGCCACCGCCGCCCCCGCCGGTCCACAGAGCGTTGGCCAGGAGCTGGGCGTCGTGAACCTCCACGTTGTACGCGTCGGGGAACGCCGAGACCTGGACGGCCTGGCAGATCGCGCCGATGTCACCGCTCATCCACGAGTTGTTCGGGTACTTTCGGATCATCGCGTTGAGGAAGGCGTTCGTCGCGTAGACCGGGTCGGTCAGCTGGGCGGGCGTGCCCCAGCCCTGCGACGGGCGCTGCTGGAACAGGCCGAGGCTGTCGTAGTCGACGGCCTCGGTGTAGTTGTGCAGGGACGACTCGGTGATCGCGGTGGTGATGGCGATGACCGCGGCGCGCTTGTCGAGGCCGCGGCCGGCCACCGTGGCGGTGATCGCCCGGGCGCAGGAGACGTTGTAGGAGTTGAGCGTCGTGCCGACCCGGCTGCCGTTCATCTGGGAGCGGAGCTGGTTGGCGATGGTCGTGTCGGAGCTGGTGGCACCGCCCGAGACGCAGTTGGCGTACGCGATCGCGGCGACCATCGAGAGCGGGACGGGCCGGCCGGCCGGGCCGGGCCCGGGGGTGGTGGGATCGGCCGCGTACGACGGGGCGGCCGTGGTCAGCAGCATCCCGGCCACGGTGGCGCCGAGGATGGCGAGTCTCTTCCAGGACATGGCGGATGACCTCTTTCGCATGCGAGTCAGCAGTCCGAGATGTTGGGAAGCTTGTTGTCGGGCGAGTTGACATAGATGTTCGTCATGTAGCCGCCGTACTGAGGCAGGTAGGCCCACCACGGGTTGCGGTAGGGGGAGACGACGACCTCCTGGCCCAGGACCTGGCAGGAGACCAGCACGTCGGTGCCGGCCGGCACGGTGGCCAGCTGCGGCGAGGCGGTGGTCGGGCCCGACCGCACGCGTACGCCGGAACCCCACGTGCCGAAGGAGGTGCCGGGGATGCGCGTGGCGCCGGGCACGTTGAGCGAGCGGACGATGCCGGTCAGCGCGTTGTACGCCTTGGCGAACGCCGTCCCGTCGGGATGCAGGGTCAGTACGACCACAATGGAGCGATCGTCCGGGCCCACGATGCCGGTGGTGTGCAGCGCCTCCTGCACGAGGTCGACACCGGTGGCTCGGGCGAGCCGGGCCGGAGCCGTCCCGCCGGTGCAGGTCATCGGCGCGTTGCCGAAACCGGACCAGCCCTGCTTCACCGCCCGGGGCGCGGCGAAGACGCTCGGAATCCCGAAGTACTGGTCGTAGGAGTCGGCCGCGCACCTCGTGCTCTGCCGCAGGTCGCCCAGGATGAACTGCCGCACCGGCGCGGGCGCCGAGTCCAGCAGGTACCGGTAGATCCGGACGACGTCCCCGGCGGTGATCGCGGTGTAGCCCCAGTAGCCGCGCAGCGAGCTCGGCGGCGGTGCCGTGCGGGTCAGCCCGAGGCGCGGCACCATCCGGTTGATGACCTGCTCGTAGCCGCCCTGGACCCAGTAGTACGTCGCCGCGTCGTCGTCGGAGCTGCGCAGCATCGCGTCGAGCCGGGTGCGGTCGGCGCCCGGGATCGAGTAGTCCGGCCCGCGATCCCACAGGAAGTCCAGCGCGAGGAGCAACTTGACGATGGACGCCGACCGGAACTGCAGGTCCACGTTCAGCTGGTCGGTGAAGGTCCCGGTCTGCCGGTCGAAGACGGCGATCCCGGCCGTGACCCCGGCCGGCACCGTGATCGAGGCGGGCGCGGCCTGAGCCGGGCCCGGCAGGATCGCCGCGATCAGCACACACAATGCGGTGAACAGCGCGCGCATGTCAGCAGTCCGGGATGACGACGCCGTTGTTGTCCCGCGCCTCGTCGTTGCCCCAGCGCGAGAGGTAGTACGCCGAGACGAACTGGTCGGCCGGTCCGGTGTCGGGGTCGGTCTTGAGCCAGTAGTGGTTGTAGGCGCTGCCGCTGCCGATCTGCCGTCCCCACGTCTTGCAGAAGACGTAGTTGGTTCCGGCGTTCAGGGTTCCGGTCTGGGCGGTGCTGGTCGCGGATGCGTAGACCGGAGCGGCCGCGAATGTGTCCACCCAGTACTTGGGCCGGCTGCCGCCCGGGCAGTCCGGGATGACCGTGCCGCTGTTGTCCTTGGCCTCGTCGTTCCCCCAGCGCGAGAGGTAGTACGCCGACACGTACTGCCCCGCGGGCCCGGTGTCGGGGTCGGTCTTGAGCCACCAGTGGTTGTAGGCGCTGCCGCTGCCGACCTGGCGCCCCCACGTCTTGCAGAAGACGTAGTTGGTCCCGGCGTTCAGGGTTCCGGTCTGAGAGGTGCTGGTCGCCGATGCGTAGACCGGAGCGGCCGCGAACGTGTCCACCCAGTACTTGGTCGTGCCGCCGCCGCCACCGCCGCCGCAGTTCGTGCTGGTCAGCGACTTGACGCCGTACGCCGTCGGGTAGGGCGCGAGCGACGCGCCCTCGATCGCGATGGTCTGACCGGTGCCGTTGTAGAGCTGCTCGTAGTGGATGTGCTCGCCGGTGGAGTTCCCGGTCGTGCCGGTGATGCCGATCTGCTGGCCCTGGGCGACGTAGGCGCCGTCGTCCACGGAGTACGCGGCCAGGTGGAAGTAGTACGTGTGCCAGCCGCCGCCGTGGTTGATGTCGATGTAGTTGCCGGCGCCGTTGGCCTGGTACTTGCGCGCCGCCGTGCCGGCCGCCGACGCGAGCACCGGGGTGCCGGCGGTCGTGCCGCCGTCGTTGCGGATGAAGTCCAGCGCCAGCCGCACCTCACCGTCGTGGTGCTGGTAGGTCCAGCGCTGGCCGCAGGGGAACGGCGCCTTGAAGGTGGGCGCGGCCGCCTGAGCGGGCGCCGAAACCACGGCCGCCGCGACCAGCGTGACGCCGAGGACCGCCGCCGCCCGGACGAACAACGAAGAGAAACGCATGAGAAACCCCCGTCAGAAAGGCGAGCCGTGGGCGCCGTTGCAGGACGGCGTGTTCGAGAACTTGCCGTTGTTGTCGCCACCCGACCCGGCGACCGCGTTGACCCAGCCCGTGTTGCCGTTCTCGGCGGTGGTCCAGGCGAACCATTTGTTGTAGTACGGGTAGCCGGGCAAATAGGTCACCGGCCCCTCTTCCTGGCAGATGATCCAGTTGCGGCCCTGCGGCAGGTAGCCCATCAGGTATGGCCCCTCGACCACCGGGCTGCCGCCGGAGTAGCCGTCGCCCGGAATCCAGAAGTTGCAGTAGACGCGGCCGCCGGAGCCGGGCGTGCACGGAACCTGGGCCGGCGCGGCCTGGGCGGGCGCGGCGCCCTGGGCGGCGAACGCCGCCACGGCCAGCGCCGACGCGGCCACGATTCTGATCTTCATCGATGTGCCCCCTCGTGTTTCGCGAGCCCGGAGCGGGCTTGCGCGAGTGAGCATCATGGACAGTGTTCGATACGGGTACCTGAAAGGTTCCAGGTATGAACCATGCAACCTGCACGGTGCACGTCCCGACGGGGTACGTCGTCGGTGGGTGGCGTGTCGGGGAGGCCCTGGCCAGTGGAAGCTGGAGCAGCGTCTACTCGGCGGAGCGCGCCGGGCCCGGTGAGCCGCGCGTGGCCGCGCTCAAGTTCATCCCGACCGGCACCCTGACCTCGCGCCAGCTCAGTCATCTTGCCGACATGGCCGAGCGGGAGGTCGCGGTGCACCGGCGGGTCGAGCACCCCGGGCTGATCCGGGTGCTCGACATCATCGTGATCGACGACCCGGACTGCCCGGCGCTCGACGGCGTCACGGTGCTGGCCCTGGAACTGGCGGCCGAGTCGGCGGCCGCCGCGCTGGAAAGAGCGGACGGTGGCGGGCTGCCGGACGCCCCGCGGATCATCGCCGACGTCGGCGGCGCCCTCGCCCACCTGCACCGCGCGGGCTGGGTGCACGGCGACCTGAAGCCGGGAAACATCCTGCTCATGCCGGACGGCTCGGCCCGGCTCGCCGACTTCGGGCTGGCCGCGGAGATCGACGGCACACACGCCTACCTGCCGCCCGGCGGGACCTCCGACTACGTGCCGCCCGAGCGCTGGGCCGAGCCGGTGCGCGACCACGGCACCGCCGTCCGGCAGACCGCCGACATCTGGGCTCTCGGCGTCGTGACCTGCCGGCTGCTGACCGGCCGCCTGCCGTTCCCGGGCGTGACCGCGCGGGCCCGGGCCTCGGCCGCCTCCGCCTACGCCACCGGCCAGGAGCCGCTGAGCCTGCCCGACGAGCTCGCCGAGCCGTGGCGGGGGTTCGTGGCCGACTGCCTGGCGCCCGATCACGCCACCCGGCGGCGCCATGACGCCGCGTCGCTGCACCGGCGGGCACTGGAGATCGTCGCCGGCGATCCGGTCCGGCGTTTCCGCTACACCCGGCGCCGCGTCGCCGTCGCCACCGCGAGCCTGCTCGGCGTGGCCGGCGCCGTCGCCGGGCTGGTCTGGGCGCTTCCGTCCGGGCATCCCGCCGACGCGGTCGCGTCACAGACGGGCAAATACCAACACTATTTCCGTACGGACGCTGACATCCCGCCGGAGTACTACGACTTGATCGTCGAGGCCGGAACGATGTGCCCGGAGAACAAGGCCGTGTCGCCGGTGCTGGTGGCGGCCATGCTCAAGGACGAGAGCGGCTTCGACCCCGCCCTGTCCGATCCGGCGGCGGACGAGTACGGCATCGCGCGCTGGACCCCCGGGGTGCTGAAGTTCTACCTGCCGGCCGGGCAGCGCGACAAGATCCCCGCGCCGCCGTTCCCGCCCGACGTGTCGATTCCCGCGGTGGGCCGCTACCTGTGCTGGATGGCGCCCAAGCTCGAGGAGGTGCCGGGCAGCCCCGAGGAGAACCTGGCCGCCGCCTACCGGACCTCGACGGACGTCGTCCGCAACGCGCACGGGATACCGACCGGCCGGCCCAAGCTGACGCTCTACATCGACCGCCTGCGGGGGTACCTGACCCAATATCGACCCGCCGGTGCCGTGGCTCCGACCCCAGTGGAGTCATAGCCATCGGTCACTGGGAAAGCAGGGCCAGGTGCTCCTCGCGTACGAGATCGAATTGAAGCGCGAGCGAGACGAGAGCGTTCCGTTGCCAGTCGGCCTTGGGTTTCTCGGTGCTGTCCGGTGATTTGACCCGCAGCTTCTCGCGGGCGAGATAGTCGATGTGGAAGTTGACCGCCGCCCGGGTCAGGCCGGTCGTGGCGGGCAGGCCGGCGAGCCGGTCGACGATCTCGGGCGCGGTCGGGATGACCGGGCTGGAGGCGTTGCGCAGCCGCGGCTCGCAGAGGGCGAGCAGGATCATGAAGTACTTCGCGGTCTCGTCGAGCGGGAACGACGTGCGGGTCGCGTCGGCCGATCCGTCGGGAACGGCGGCGATGTCCGCGTACGCGTGCTGGGGTGCGAAGACGTAGAAGGCGGCGGACTTGTCCGTGCCGGGGACGATCACGCGGGAGAACTCGAACGGGACCGGCATCTCGAGCCGGCGCGGCGCGACCTTGATGAACTCGCCGCCGCCCTCGGGATTTTCGATCACGTAGGTGTTGCGAACGCTGAGATTGCTCACCAGCCAGTGGTCCTCGACCGCGAGGATCCGCCCGGCCACCCGCGAGATCGCCACGTCGGGAAGGGCGATGTCGACCGGGCTCTGCGCGGAGCCGCGGCCGAAGGTGGCCGCCTGGCCGGGCGCGAGCTCCCGCACGGTGGGTGGATTGTCGCAGCTCTGCACGATGACCCCCGCTACCCGCAAAGCCACGCCTCCTCACGCGTCGTCACGGGCAGACTACGCGGCGGCGGTCGGCGAGCGAAGCCTGCGGTCGGGAATCACCGCCACCCCGAGGATCTCGATCAACGCCTCCGGCTGCCACAGGCTCGTGCAGCCGATGCCGGCCATCGCGGGGTAGACCGGCCCGGCGAGCTCCCGCCAGACCTTCCCGATCTCCTTGCCGTGCGCCTGGTAGTCGGGGATGTCGGTGAGATAGATCGTGATCGAGACGAGGTCTTCCGGCTCGCCGCCGGCCTCGCGAAGCGTCGTGAGCACGTTGCCGAACGCCTGGCGGAACTGCTCGACGATGCCGCCCGGAACGATCGTCATGTCCGCGTCGAGAGCGGTCTGCCCGCCCAGGTAGAGCGTGTTGCCGGAGAGCGTGCCGTGCGAGTAGCCGCGGGGCGCGGGCAGGGAGCCCGGGTTCACGGGGATCGGCGTCATGCATTGACTTTATGTGACGGCCGTGAAAAATACGAGATATGGAGCCCGACCTCAGCAACTATGTCCTCGAGGGCGACAACTCGATGTACCGGCTGCCCAGCGGCCTGGTCGCCCCCGTGGTGACCCGTGGTGGCCTCGAGCACGGCGACACCGCCAACTCGGGCGGGGCGATCCGCGTGTCCGGGGTGAGCATCCAGCACACCCCGGCCCGCCGCCTGTGGTTCGGCAAGGTGCACAACGACCCCGGCTACCGCTCCGTGACCCACCACCACGGCGAGGCCGAGACCGGTGGCTACGTGCTGTCCGGCAAGGCGCGCATCTACTTCGGCGAGCGCTTCGAGGACTACATCGACATGGAGACGGGCGACTGGGTGTTCGTCCCGCCGTTCATGCCGCACATCGAATGCAATCGCAGCCGGTCGGAACCGCTCACCTGGCTCACCACGCGCACGCCCGAGAACATCGTGGTCAACCTCGCCGACGTGCCCGACGACGAGCTGCCCGGCTGGGTGAACCGGTGACGACCTCCGAGGTGGTGACCGCCGCGCTCACGCTGAAGCCGGTCGAGGCCGAGCACTTCGACGAGGCGTACGTGGGCACGCCGCAACCCTGCCCCTGGCCCAAGGCGTACGGCGGGGACCTGGTCGGTCCGGCCACGGCCGCGCTTGTCCGCTCGGTCGGACCGGACCGGGCGATCCACTCGATGCACAGCTATTTCCTGCGGCCGGTCGAGATCGGCGCCGAGGTCCGCTACGAGGTGGAGCATCTGCGCGACGGGCGCGGCTACTCCACCCGGCACCTGCGGGCATACCAGGCCGGCAAGGTCGTGTACGCGGCGATGGCGTCGTTCCACACCGGGGAGGCCGGTGACGCGTTCGCGACCCCGTTCCCCGACGGCGTGCCCGACCCGTCGTCGCTGCCCAGCTCGGCGGACTATCTGCGGGACGAGCCGCCGGGCACCGGCACGATGACGGCCGCGTCGAAGGCGTACTGGTCGAACGGGCGCGGCTTCGACATGCGGCACGTTCCCGGCCCGGTCTACCTGCGGGTCGAGGGGGAGCGGACGCCGCACCAGGCGGTCTGGGTCAAGCCGTTCGACCCGCTGCGCCCGGTCGACGGGCTGAGCCGGGAGCAGCTGCACACCGCCGCCCTCGCCTACGTCTGCGACTACACCATCCTCGAGCCCATCCTCCGCGTGCTCGGCCGCCCCTGGGCCGAGCCCGGGCTGGTCACCGCCAGTCTCGACCACGCGATGTGGTTCCACCGCGCCGGCTCCGTCGACGACTGGCTGCTGTACGTGCAGGACGCGGTGGCCGCCGACTCCGGTCGCGGCCTCGGCGCCGGGCGCTTCTTCACCCGCGACCGGCGGCATCTGGCCACGGTCGCCCAGGAGGGCATGATTCGCGCGTCCTGAAAGGACATTCCCGTGGGGCTCTCGCCATCCGCTCACGCCGATACGTTCAGCCGCGACCACTTACCGCCCGCGGACCTCTGGCCGGCTCTCGAGTTCACGCTGCCCGAGCTGCGCTACCCGGACCGCCTCAACGCGGCCACCGAGCTCATCGACAAGCCGGCCGCGCGGTTCGGCGCGGACCGGCCGGCGCTGCGCACGCCGTCCGGGGAGACGTGGACGTACGGTGAGCTGCGATTGCGGGCCAACCAGGTCGCCCAGGTCCTCACCGAGGACTTCGGCCTGGTCCCCGGGCAGCGGGTCATGCTGCGCTCGCCCAACAATCCGTGGACCGTCGCGGCCTGGCTCGGCGTGCTCAAGGCGGGCGGGGTCGTCGTCACCACCATGGCGGCGCTGCGCATCCGGGAGATCGGGCCGGTCGCTTCCCGCACCCGGCCGGCCATCACGCTCGTCGACGACCGGTTTGTCCTACCCGAGATCGACCACGTGCTCTACTCCGAGTTGCGAAAGCGGGCCGAGGGCAAATCCGGCGAGTTCGTCGACGTGGAAACGGCCGCCGACGACGTCGCGCTGCTCGCGCCCACCTCCGGCAGCACCGGCACCCCGAAGATCACCATGCACTTCCACCGCGACCTGCTGTCCATCGACAACACCTTCGGCCGCCAGGTGCTGGGTTTGACGAAGGACGACCTGGTCGCCTGCTCGGCGCCGCTCGCGTTCACCTTCGGGCTCGGCGCGCTGCTCGTCTTCCCGCTGCGGGCCGGCGCCTGCTCGCTGCTGACCGAGGCGACGACACCGGTCCAGCTCGCCGAGCTCGTCGCCCGCCACGGCGTCACCGCCCTGGCGACGGCCCCCACCGCGTACAAGACCATGCTGCGCGAGGGCCGGGAGGGCGACCTGGCCGGCCTCCGCCTGGCGCTCTCGGCCGGCGAGCACCTGCCGCAGTCGACCTGGGAGCGGCTGCGCGACGACCTCGGCCTGCGGGTGATCGACGGCATCGGGACCACCGAGCTGCTGCACATCTTCATCTCCGCGGCCGGCGACGGCATCCGCCCCGGCGCCACCGGCCGGCCGGTGCCCGGCTGGCGCGCCGCGATCCTCGGCCCGGACGGCGCCGAGCTGGGCGCCGGCGAGCCCGGGCGGCTCGCCGTCATCGGGCCGGTCGGCTGCCGTTACCTCGACGACGAGCGCCAGCACGCGTACGTCGAGAAGGGCTGGAACGTCACGGGGGACACGTTCGTCCGGGACGACGACGGATACTTCTTCTACCGATCGCGTACCGACAACCTGATCGTCTCCTCGGGCTACAACATCGGCAACGCCGAGGTCGAGTCCGCGATCGACACCCACCCCGACGTGCTGGAGAGCGCGGTCGTGGCGCGTCCCGACAGCGAGCGCGGCTCGGTGGTCTGCGCCTTCGTGGTCCTGCGGCCGGGCGTGACCGGCGACGCGGCGAAGGCCAAGGAGATCCAGGACCACGTCAAGCAGATCCTGGCGCCGTACAAGTACCCGCGCGACGTCCGCTTCCGGGATTCGTTGCCGCGCAACGCGAACGGGAAGCTGCAGCATTTCGTGCTGCGCGGGATCGCCGAGGACTCACCGGCAGGAGTGCAATGAAGGTAGCGATCGTCGGCGGGGGACCGGGCGGGCTCTACTTCGCCGCGCTCATGAAGCAGCTCGACCCGGCCCATGACATCACCGTCTGGGAGCGCAACGCCCCCGACGACACGTTCGGCTTCGGCGTGGTGTTCTCCGACGAGACGCTGGGCGGCATCGACAACGCCGACACCGAGTTCGCGGCGGCGATGGCCACCCGGTTCGCCCGTTGGACCGACATCGACATCCACTTCCGCGGCGCCAGCCACACCGTCGGCGGACAGGGATTCGCCGCGATGAGCCGCAAGGAGCTGCTCGGCCTGCTCCAGCGGCGGTGCCGGGAACTCGGCGTCACCGTGCACTTCTCGACGCTCGCGCCGGACGTCGAGGCGCTGCGGGCCACGCACGACCTGGTGCTGGCGGCCGACGGCGCCAACTCGCCGATCCGGGCCGCGCACGCCTCCGTCTTCGGCCCGACCCTGGACCGGCGGCCCAACAAGTACATGTGGCTCGGCACCGACCTGGTCTTCGAGGCGTTCCAGTTCTTCATCAAGCAGACGCCGTGGGGAACCATGCAGGTCCACGGCTACCCGTACTCCGAGCAGGGCTCCACCTTCATCGTCGAGATGCACGAGGAGGTCTGGCGCCGGGCCGGGTTCGACACCGCCGGGGACGTGCCGCTGCCGCCCGGCGTCTCCGACGAGCCGGCCATCGAACGGCTCCGGGAGATCTTCGCCGAGGAGCTGGCCGGACACCAGTTGCTGGCCAACAACTCGAAGTGGCTCAACTTCACGACCGTCCGCAATCGACAGTGGCACGACGGCAACCTGGTCCTGGTCGGGGACGCCGCGCACACCGCGCACTTCTCGATCGGGTCCGGCACCAAACTCGCCATGGAGGACTCGCTCGCTCTCGCCGCGTGCCTGCACGAGAACCCCGACATCACCACCGCACTTCTCGCGTACGAGGGGGAGCGGCGTCCCGTGGTCGAGTCGACCCAGCGGGCCGCGCAGGCGTCGCTGGAGTGGTTCGAGAACATCGCGATGTACGCCGATCAGGAGCCGACGCAGTTCTGTTTCAACCTCCTCACCCGATCGCGCCGGATCACGTACGAGAATCTGCGCGCCCGCGACGCCGAGTTCGCCGACCGGGTCGACGCGGCGTTCGCGGCCGAGCACGGGCTCGACACGGTCGCGCCGGCGATGTTCCAGCCGTACCGTCTCGGCGGTCTTGAACTGAAGAACCGGATCGTGGTGTCCCCGATGGACATGTACTCGGCGGCCGACGGTGTCCCCGGCGACTTTCACCTCGTGCACCTCGGCTCGAAGGCCATGGGCGGCGCCGGCCTGGTCATGACCGAGATGGTCTGCGTGTCGCCGGAGGGGCGGATCACCCCGGGCTGCACCGGCATCTGGAACGACGAGCAGCGCGGCCACTGGAGACGGATCGTCGACTTCGTGCACGACCGCAGCACCGCCCGGATCGGACTGCAGCTCGGCCACTCCGGCCGCAAGGGCTCGACCCGCCTGATGTGGGAGGGCATGGACGAGCCGCTGGCCGACGGCAACTGGGCGGTGATCGGCCCGTCGCCGCTGCCGTACGGGCCCGGCTGTCACGTGCCGCGCGAGGCGAGCCAGGCCGACATGGACCAGGTCGTGGCGGACTTCGTCGCCGCCGCCCGCCGGGGGGCCGCGGCCGGCTTCGACCTGCTCGAACTGCACTGCGCCCACGGCTACCTGCTTTCGTCGTTCCTGTCCCCGATCGCCAACCGGCGGACCGACGACTACGGCGGCAGCCTCGAGAACCGGCTGCGGTTCCCGCTCGAGGTGTTCGACGCCGTTCGCGCCGTCTGGCCCGCCGACCGGCCGATGAGCGTGCGGATCTCGGCCACCGACTGGATCGAGGAGGGCAACACCGAGCACGACGCCGTCGCGATCGCCCGCGCGTTCGCCGAGCACGGCGCCGACGCCATCGACGTCTCCACCGGCCAGGTCGCCCGGCACGAGCGGCCCGCCTTCGGCCGCTCCTACCAGACGCCGTTCGCCGACCGGGTCAAGCACGAGGTCCCGGGCGTCACCGTCATCGCCGTCGGCGCGATCGCCTCGTACGACGATGTGAATTCGATCCTGCTCGCCGGGCGAGCCCACCTTTGCGCGCTCGGCCGCACCCATCTGTACGACCCACATTGGACGCTGCACGCCGCGGCCGAACAGGAGTATCGGGGTCTTGCCGCGGACTGGCCCGCGCCGTTCCGGGCGGGCAGCCGCAAACCGCCGGCCGGGCGTACCGACGCGGTCCGGCCCCGGCTCTCGCTGCTG
Source organism: Paractinoplanes globisporus DSM 43857 (assembly GCF_000379645.1). Lineage (GTDB taxonomy): Bacteria > Actinomycetota > Actinomycetes > Mycobacteriales > Micromonosporaceae > Actinoplanes > Actinoplanes globisporus. Next base: position 185,521 of record NZ_KB903295.1, on the reverse strand, counting down.
CGCGCGGACGAGAGCGGGATCGACACCCATCTGCGGTGGCGGCCGTACCGCTCCAGTACGGTACGAGCATGACGGTGGACGCGGAGCCGGCGGTCGGCCGCGACACCCGCATCTCCCAGCTGATCTTCACCATCTTCGGCCTGTACGCGCGGGCCGAGAGCAACTGGCTGTCCGTGGCGTCGGTGGTGCGGCTCCTGGCCGACCTCGGCGTCGACGGACAGGCCGCCCGATCCTCGATCTCTCGCCTGAAACGGCGGGGCGTGCTCGGCAGCGAGCGCCACGACGGCGCGGCCGGCTACTCCCTCGACGGCCCGACCCTCGAGGTGCTCGCCGAGGGCGACGTCCGCATCTTCGAGCGCACCCGGGCCGCCGCCGACGAGGGCTGGGTGGTGGTCGTCTTCTCCGTCCCCGAGTCCGAGCGGGAGAAGCGGCACGCGCTGCGCACCAGCCTGACCCGCCTCGGCTTCGGCACGGCGGCGCCGGGTGTGTGGATAGCGCCGGAGAACCTGGCCGCCGAGACCCGCCGCACCCTGGAACGGCGCGGCCTCGCCGGTTACGTCGACATCTTCGCCGGGAACTACCTCGCCTTCGGCGACCCGCGCGCGAAGGTCCGCCAGTGGTGGGACCTCGACGAGCTCACCACCCTGTACGCCGACTTCCTCCGCCGCCATCGCCCGCTCCTGGATCGCATCACCGCCGGCGGCCCGACCCCGCTCGAGGCCTTCCAGATGTACGTGCCGATGCTCACCGAGTGGCGGCGACTGCCCTACCGCGACCCGGGACTGCCGCTGTCGCTCCTGCCGCCGGACTGGAACGGGGTTCTGGCCGCCGCGCTGTTCGAGGAGCTGAACGGGGCGCTGCGCGCAAGAGCCCGCGAGTACGCCCACACCGTCGTCCACCCCTACCTAGGACAGGGCGCGGACGATCAGTGAGACGGCGCCCAGGGCCGCCATCGTCAAGGCGACCGCCTGCGCCGTGCCCGCCCCGATGCGTTTTGCGAACGGCCAGACCGCGCCCGCCCCGGCCAGCAGCCGGCGGCGATCGCCCCGACCGGCCGGTCGACCCAGTGCGCCCGCTTGCCCGAGACGAGCAGTCCCACCCCCGCGAGCACGGCGGCGCCGGCGGTGGCCAGCACCCAGTCCGCCCGCAGGTGACTGGTCAGCACCACCGCCGGCCAGACCAGCAGGGCCGCCGGCACGAACAGGCGCGCCGCGTCGCCCCACCGCGCGTGCCGGAAGGTGCCGGCCAGGATCACGGCGTTGAGCAACAACGACAGAGCCACGGCCAGCCGTACGCCGTCGGCCCGCCCCAGCGCGAGGATGAGCAGTGGCCCGGCCACGAGCGCGAAGCCGATCCCGCTGAGCGCCTGCGCCGCCGCGGCCACCGCCACGACCAGCACGACGGCGAGCGTGTACCACCACGACCCGTGCGTCATCAGTACGGGTTGCCGCACACCCGCCACGTGCCGGAGTCCTTCACCATGACGAGCGTGTGGGTCTCGGAGCTGCCGTCGGCGTACCGCAGCTGCGCGTCCGCCGAGGCCGTGGTCTTGCCGTTGATGTTGCGCACGAACGCCGACACTATGTCGTGGCTCGTGATCTTCGGCCGGGTGCCGACGATCTGGTCGAACTGCGCCGCGGTGAACGCGCTCCGCGCCTGCGGGCAGAGGCTCGCGTACGCGGCGGCGGTGTTCCCCGACTCGAGGTCACTGACGAACGCGTCGGCCGAGTCCTGAACCGGGCCCACCGCGTTCTTCGCGGTCTTGAACAACGCGAAGCCGCCGACGACGGCGCCGCAGCAGCACAGTGCGAGCACCGCGCCGACGATGATGAGGACAGTCCGCGTCGTGTTCTTCTTCGGCGGCGGAGGAGGCGAGGGCGGGAAATACCCCATGAACGCAAGGTAACAACGTCGATCAATGGCCGGGAAGGAACCGCACCTCGGGGAAGGCCCGGCTCGGACCGTCGAGCAGCCGGCTCCGGGCGCCGCGGAGATGACGGTCGAAGAAGGCCAGCGGGTAGGCCTGCTGGATCCGGGTCGCGCGAACCGGGTCCAGCTTGCCGATCCAGCCCTCGAGCTCCTCGGCAGTCCAGCCCATCAGCCTCGCCAGCTGCGGAATCAGCGACTCGTGGTCGCAGTAGGCGCCGTGCCGGCCGCCCTCGGCCCGCACGTTGAGCCGCCAGCCGCGCAGGAGCCGCCAGAACTCCTCGACGGGCGGCGCATCGGCCCGGGTGAAGTCCGCGGTCATCAGCATGAACGGCCGGTCCAGCGCGGCTGGCCGTGGCCCCGATTCCATCGGGCCGTCGAAGCTGAGGCCGGCCCGCACGCGGCTGTCCACGTTCATGACCAGGGCGGCGGCGGTGGCGCCCTTCGAGAAGCCGAACACGCCGACGTGGCGCAGGTCGAGCGCGGCGGCCAGTCCGGCGGGCAGCGGAAGGTGCCCGGTGGCTGCCTTCTCGAGGCGGTCGAGGACGAACAGGACGTCGTCGGCGTGGGTCCACGGCGTGGTCGACTCGTCGTCGGGGACGGCGAGCCGGCCGTCCGGGAACTCGACATAGGAGTCGTGGGGGTGGTCGACCGTGGCCACGACGTAGCCGTGGCTGGCCAGTTCCTGCACCACGACGGTCGCCTCGGAACGGTGGCCGCCGGCGCCGTGCGAGAACAGGATCACGGGGTGGCGGCCGGGGAGCGCCGGAGCGCCCTCGCGGCCCGACGTGAGCGGTCCCGCCGCGACGCCGGGGTCGAAGCCGTTGTCCTCGAGGAGCGCCCGCAACGGCGCGGCCGGCATCCACGGCGCCCGCGGATGACGCCGGGCGCCGGGCGCGGCCGGGTACCACACGCCGGCCATCGTGTCGCGGTCGGCAAGGTGCAGCGACACGGTGCCGACCGGGTGTGGGCCGGTGGGTGCGGGCAGCGTGAGCCGGGCCGGGGCCGCCACGACCCGGCCGGCACCGGCGGCCGTGGCGAGCGGGACGGCCAGGCCGGCGGCGAGCAGGCCGCGGCGGGTCAGGGTCATCTGTCCTCCGTGGTGGTTTCGACGCGGGCGATCAGCACCTTCAGGCGGCCGATCTCCTCGGCGAGGGCGGCGTTGCCGTCGGGGGTGATGGTGATCCAGGTGCGGCCGCGCTTGCCCTCGTAGCCCTTCTCGATGTCGATCAGGCCCGCCGTCTCCAGCACGCTCAGGTGCTTGGAGAGGTTGCCGGCGGTCAGGTCGAGCTGGGTACGCAGGTAGCCGAACTCGACGCGCCGGGCCTCGTGCGCGATGGCGAGGATGCCCAGCCGCACCCGCTGGTGCACGACCTCGTCGAGGCCGATGACCGGGTGGCCGGACGGGTCGGGGGTGCCGGTCTGGGCGGTCACCGCTGCCTCCGGCGGGCCTGGGAGAAGCCGATCCCGCCCGCCAGGAGCACGGCGCCGGCGATGAGCTGCGGTGGCGTCATCGACAGCCGGAGCTGGGTGGTCGTCCCCGACAGGAACGACGGGATCAGCCAATCCGGCAGTCGCATGCCCTCGGTCGTCGGCACCACCAGCAGCACCAGCACCAGATAGCCCAGGGTGAACAGCAGCAGCGGGACGTTGCGTTCCAGGCGGGCCAGCACCAGCAGGGCAAGCCCGATCAGGCCCCACGGTGCGATCAGCCGGTCCAGCACGATCCACCAGAACGGCATCGGGCCACCCCCGAAGGGCGGGTGGCTCGGGAAATAGGCGGCCGCCGCCGTGTACGCGGCCGTGAGCACGACGGCGGTCGCGGCACCGGTGATCGCGTACGGCAGCACTCGGGCACCCAGCCCCCGCGCCCGGGCGGCTCGCACGTAGCTGACGGCGATCGCCGCATAGGCAAGCAGGAGCGCGGGCGGCCAGTAGTAGAGCATGGCCCGGCGCGAGAACATGCAGCCACCGTCGTCGCACTGCACCTTCATGAAGAGCCAGTCGAACGGGACCGCGACGAGGGTCACCGCGGCCAGCACCAGCAGCGCGACCCAGGTCAGGCGCTGGTCGCGGCGCACGCGGCCGGCCAGGAGGCGCACGTCGGAGAGGAGGCGGTGAGGGTCGTCACCGGTGGACACCGAGTCAGTGGTCATGGCAATAGGTTTTCACAGCAAACCTATTGGCGCTAGCCCCAACTTGGCGACGCGCATCTGTAGGCGCCGCCGGTCCGTACTACCCGGTGACCAAGTTTTCGAGCCCGACGATGGAGGCATGGTGCGCCGAGCGCTGGAGATGAGCCGTCCGTGGTTGACCGGTTGTGCCGTGGCCGCGACGCTCGCGACCCTGATGGCCTGTGCCCCGGCCGCGCCCGGTGGGTCGCCGGCCACGGTGGGCGCGGGCGCGGCGACGACCGGCGGGAAGGCCGGAACGGGAACCACGGCGACCGGCGGCATCGATCCGAAATGCACGAGGGCCACCAAGGTCAAGATCACCAAGACCGGCGGGACGTACGCGTTCAGCCCGGCCGGCCTCACGATCGAGCGTGGCGCCGCGCTCGCGATCACCAACGGGTCCGGCGCCGCCCGGACGCTGACGACGAGCCCCGACGCGGGCATCGTCACCAGCGTGGTCGACCGCGGCGAGCGCCAGGTCATCCAGTTCCCGGACGAGGGCGCCTTCACGGTGCGCAGCGCCGGCGCCGTGCTCCGCTTGACCGTCTCCGGCGACAGCGGGTGCCGGGCGCCGGCGCACAGCCTGACCATCGTCGCCGCACCGTCCGGCGGGTACGCCTTCGAGCCGGCGAAGGTCACCGTGGCCGCGACGGAGAACTTCGCCGTGACGAACCGGTCCGGCACGGCCCAGACCGTGGTCTGCGGCCAGGACGACAACGGCGAGAACTCCCGGCTCGCCAAGGGGGAGACGCAGTTGCTGGCCCTCGACGAGCCGGGGCGCTACACGTGCACCAGCCTCCAGCACAGCAGCGCGAAGGTGACCATCACGGTGAAGGCGGACTAATACCCTTCGGCGGCAAGGCCCGCGTCCCCGGGGGTTCGCCGCGGTCGCCCCACCGCGGCCAGGGCCGCTGCGCGGAAGCCCGAGACCTCGGGTCCAAACGGTGTCCAGCGCCGAGCGCGGACGGGCGGGTCAGCCGTTGATCTCGTCGCGCCAGGCGAGCCAGTGCCGCAGCTCGGTGAGGTCGTAGTCCGGCCCGCCGGTCTCGACGGTGAACAGGGTGACGCCCTGCTCCAGCAGGGCCGGGCCGGACTCGCCGGGCTTGCCGGACACCGCGACCGACAGCTCGATCTCGCCCGGATCGCGGCCGACGTCGGCGCAGTGCTGCCGCAGGATGCCGGTCTTGCGCTCGATCGTCGCGGCGTTGCCGAAGCTGTGCCAGATGTCGGCGTGCTTGGCCACCAGCCGCAGGGTCTTCTTCTCGCCGCCACCGCCGATCAGGACGGGGATCTTGCGGGTCGGCGGCGGGTTCAGCGCGCCCAGGCGGGACTCGATGCGGGGCAGGGCGGCGGCCAGGTCGTCGAGCCGCCCGCCCGCGGTGCCGAACTCGTAGCCGTACTCCTGGTAGTCCCGCTCGAACCAGCCGGAGCCGATGCCCAGGATCAGCCGGCCGTCGCCGATCCGGTCGACCGTGCGGGCCATGTCGGCCAGCAGCTCCGGGTTGCGGTAGCTGTTGCAGGTGACCAGCGCGCCGATCTCCACCCGCGAGGTCTGCTCGGCCCAGGCCGCGAGCATGGTCCAGCACTCGAAGTGCAGCCCGTCCGGGTCGCCGGAGAGCGGGAAGAAATGGTCCCAGTTGAACAGGATGTCCGTGCCCAGGTCTTCCGCCTCGGCGACGGCGCGGCGGATGCCCCGGTAGTCGGAATGCTGCGGCTGGATCTGTACGCCGATCCGGACGGGCCTCGAAGTCATGATCACAGACTAGGCGGGCCGGCCACCCGGTAGCACGTGTACACCACCCCGCCGTCGAATCCGCGCTCGTCCAGCGTGACCAGCCGCTGCCGGAGCCCGCCGGGGAGGAACGGTGTTCCGCCGCCGACGATGACGGGGGAGACGAACAGGCGTACCTCATCGACCAGCCCGGCCCGGAACGCGTGGGCGGCGAGCGTCGGCCCGCCGATGCTGAGGTCGCGGGAAGCCGAGTCCTTCAGCTGCCGGACGGCATCGGGGTCGAACGTCCGCGAGATCCGGGTGCGCGCGCTGCGCACGTCGTCCAGGGTGGTCGAGTACACGATCTTGTCGGCGGCCTGCCACAGCCGGGCGTAGTCGAGCATGACCGGCGGCTGGTCCGGCGTTGCCAAGGTCTCCCAGAAGACCATCGTCTCGTAGAGGCGGCGGCCGTACAGATAGGTCCCGATCGGCCGTTCGAGGTCGTTGACGAAGGCGTGCACCTCGGTGTCGGGCGCGGCCCACTCGAAATTGCCCTTCTCGTCGGCTATGTAGCCGTCGAGGGATGTCATCGCGGTGCAGATCAGCTTGGCCACCCCCACGACTGTAGGGTCTCTCGGTGTGACCGTCCCTGCCGATTCGGCCAACAATCCGGTTCGAGTGGCCACCACCGGCCTGGTCGAGCTGCGGGCCGATCCGCGCCGGTCGGCCGGCAGCCTGATGTATGACGGCGACGGCGTCGAGACCGGCCGGCACTTCCACGACGTGCACGAGATCGAGTACGCCTGCCGCGGGCTGGTCGAGGTCCGCACCGAGACCGCCCACTACCTGTTGCCACCCCATCAGGCGGCCTGGATTCCGGCGGGCCTGCCCCATCGGACGACGTTGCACGCGGGCGCGCAGACCCTCGCCGTGCTCTTCGACCCGGGGCTCATTTCCCCACCAGGCGATCGCGTACGGATCATCGCCGTCTCCCCGATGCTGCGCGAGATGTTCCTCCACTCGGAGCGGTGGCCGATCGGCCGCGCGGAGTCGGGGCCGCACGCCGATTCGTTCTTCCAGACCCTGGCGTACGTCGTCGCGGAGGCCCTGGACGACGAGATGCCGCTGAATCTGCCGGTCACGACCGATCCGGCCGTCGCCGCGGCCGCCGACTACACCCGCGCCCACCTCGCCGGCGTCACGGCCGGTGAGGTGGCCCGCGCGGTCCGGGTCTCGGAGCGGACCCTGCGCCGCGCCTTCCACACCCGCATGGGCATGTCCTGGCGGACGTACCTGCTCCGCGCGCGCGTCCTCCGGGCGATGGCGATGCTGGCCGAGGACGATCGTTCCGTCCTCGAGGTCTCCATCGCGGTCGGTTTCGACGATGTCGGCGCGTTCGCGCGCTCGTTCGCCCGGCACTGCGGCGAGACCCCCTCCGCCTACCGCCGGCGGGTCACGGCAGGCGCAGGCGGGCCTGGACCGGCAGGTGATCGCTAGGGAACTGTCCCTGATGACTGTGCGTGTTCATCATGGCGGCCATCGTGGTGATCCCCGGGGTGGTGAGGATCCAGTCGTCGCGCTCGCCGCCGGGCACGAGCCCTCGATAGTTGTGGATCGTCGCGTACGCCGGGCCGCGGCGCTGGGCGTCGAGCCAGGCGTCGGCGAGGCCGGTCCGGTCGGTCAGCAGGTGGTAGACCCAGCCGCCGGGCTCGGCCGGGCTGTTGAAGTCGCCGGTCAGCACGACCGGCAGCGACTCGAACGCGCGCAGCCGTTCCCGCAGCAGCGCCGCGCCGTGGCGGCGGGCGTTCTCGCTCACGTTGTCCAGGTGGGTGTTGACGGCGTAGAAGTGCCGGCCGGTCGCGAGGTCGGCGAACAGCACCCAGGTGACCATCCGGGTGTGGCCGGCGCCCCAGCTGACCGACCCCGGGACGGCCGGCGTCTCGGAGAGCCAGAAGTTCCCCGACTCGAGCGGGAGCAGCCGGGCCTTGTCGAAGAAGATCGCCATGTGCTCGCCGGCGTCGCCCCCGTCCCGGCCCATTCCGATGTACGCGTAGCCGGCGCCCAGGTCGCTCCGGATGTCGCGCAGCTGAGCGGGGAGCCCCTCCTGGGTGCCGATCAGGTCCGGCCGTTCCTTCGTCAGCAGAGCCCGCATCACCGGGCGCCGCTGCGCCCACGAATTCGGTGCGGTGTCGCCGGCGTACCGCAGATTGAAGGTCATGACGTCGAGGTCGGCGAGGGTGGGCGGCCCGGCGAGCGCATCCATCGCGGTGGCCGGCGGGTGGGGGATCGACGCCTGCCGGACGAGCCGGGCCCTCGGCGGTGGCGCGCCGACGTCCCCGCCGATCGCGTAGACAACGGCGATGGCGAGTGCCGTCAGGATCATCGGCCGCATCGACATGGCTCGACGATAGCAAGAGCATCATCACAGAGAGTGACGGTCGCCCTCGCCTGCTCAATTCCTAGATCATCCCGTACGAGCCGGGAGCGCGACCGCGGGCGCGTGAGGCGCCGGCGGTGATGAGCGCGGCGACGGCGCCGGGATCGTCGGCCATCGGGACGTGCCCGCAGCCGGCCAGGGGTTCGACGCGGGTGTCCGGGGGCAACTCGCCGAGGTGCCGGGACTGACGGGGAAGCAGGAGGCGATCCCGCGACCCGAAGGCGACGGTGACCGGCGCGTCGAGGGGCGGACCCGCCCGGTAGCAGCGCGGCTCGGTCGCCCTCATCGTCGCCTCGAATCCCGGGCAGTCCGCCATCGCGCGCACCGCCGCGCGTGCGTAGCCGGCCGACATCCGGGCCGGCTGCCCGTGGGTCTGCCCGAGGATGATGACCCGGCCGGCGCGGTAACGGACGAGACGGCAGGCGAGCGCCGTGAGATGCCGGGCCAGCCACCGGGTCGTACGCAGGCTGATCCGGTTGTAGAGCGGGGTTTCGCCGTGCCACAGCCCGGCCGGCGAGAGCAGGGTCAGCGACCGGAGCGGGCGGATGGCGGCGAGCTCGAGCGCGACCCAGCCGCCCAGGGAGTTGCCGGCCACGTGCGGCGTCTCCACGCCCTCGGCGTCGAGGAAGGCGGCCACGGTCGCGGCGATGACCGCGGGCAGTGGCTCGACCTCCGGCGGCAGCGACGGCGACTCGCCGAAGCCGGGCAGGTCGATCGCGAGCACGTCGAACCGCTCGGCCAGCTCGTCGATGACCGGATCCCAGGCCTGGCGGGCGGATCCGATGCCGTGCAGGAGAACCAGCACCGGCCCGGTGCCGCGGCGGGTGAACGCGAGTGTCATGGTGTCGTGCCTTCCGTCGGTGCGTCTTGCGGTCGGTGAGGGGACGACCGGCCGCGCCGACTTGTGACACCTGCCCGGCCCGGCTCTTGACTCGCCGGGCGGCAGCGTCGATGCTTTGGGAGCGCTCCCATTGATGTGTCTCAATACGGAGGAACAGCCGTGTCGCGTAGGTTCCTGCTGTCCGTGCTGGTCGCGGTCGCCGCCGCCGTCATCGTGGCGCCGCCCGCCCAGGCCGCCACCCCCGTACGGATCATGCCGCTCGGTGATTCGATCACCGCCGGGCCGGGGTGCTGGCGCGCCAAGCTCTGGCACCGGCTGCAGACCGCCGGCTACACGAACATCGACTTCGTCGGCACCCAGTCCGACGGCGGGGGCTGCAATCCCGGCTACTCGTACGACTTCGACCACGAGGGACACGGCGGCTACGCGGCCACCGGCATCGCGAACAATGACCAGCTGCCGCCGTGGCTGGCCGCCGCCAAGCCCGACGTCGTCCTCATGCATCTGGGCACCAACGACATGTGGGGCGGCTACATCCCGCTGCAGGACAAGCTGAACGCCTTCACCAAGCTGGTCGGCCAGATGCGCGCCCAGAACCCGGCCATGAAGATCGTCGTCGCGAAGATCATCCCGATGAGCGCGGCCGCCTGCTCCACCTGCCCCGCCGACGTCGCGGCGCTCGACAACGCGATCCCGGCCTGGGCCGCGGGCCTCAGCACCGCCCAGTCCCCGATCACCGTCGCCGACCTGTGGACGGGCTACGATGCGGTCGCCGACAACGTCGACGGCGTCCACCCGAACGACGCCGGCTTCCAGAAGATGTCCGACGCCTGGTATCCGGCGGTCGCACGGGTCCTGGGCGGTACGACTCCCACGACCCCGCCGACGACCCCGCCCACGACCCAGCCGACGACCCCGCCCACGACCGCGCCCACCACCCCGCCGCCGGCCGGCGTCTGCACGGCGACCTACAAGGTGGTCTCACAATGGACCGGCGGCTTCCAGGGCGAGGTCACCGTCCGCAACGGCTCCTCGTCGGCCTCCGCCGGCTGGACCGCGACGTTCACCTACGCCAACGGTCAGACCATCAGCCAGGCCTGGAACGCGACGGTCACCCAGTCCGGCGCGACCGTGACCGCCCGCAACGTCGACTGGAACGGCCGCCTCGCCGCCGGTGGCACCGCCACCTTCGGCTTCCTCGCCTCGTCGGCCACCGCCAACGCGGTCCCGGCGGTGACCTGCACCCTGACCGCGTGACGGCCGGCAGGCTGTGCGCCGGCCGGTCGGCGCGGTGGCGGGGAGCGCCTCCCAGGTGAGAGCGGCAAAGCCGGAGGGTACGGGCGGTGGCTTCGGCACCGGTCTCCGGCTCTCGCGCCGCGGTCCGCCGCCGTAGGGCCTTCGCAATCGGCGGCCGAGCCGACCGTCGGTCCTCGTCGGCGGGGGCACTTCGGCCCTGCCCCGGGCACGGTTCGCGTCCGTACGGTGGGGGCGAGAGGGGGTGCATCTGATGATCATCAGCAACGCCGTGCGGCGCCGGATGTACCGCGGTGGTCGTCCGAGCGGGCTGGCCCGTGCGCTCAACCGGGTGTCCGCGCTCCATTTCCGCTCCGGCATCCTGGCGCCCGCCGACTGGATCACGATGGAGGTGGCCGGCCGCCGGACCGGGCACATCGTGTCCTGCCCGCTGGTCGTGACCCGGTACGAGGGGGAGCGCTACCTTGTCTCCATGCTCGGCGAGGAGGCGAACTGGGTCGCCAACGTGCGGGCCGCGGGCGGCGACGTGGTGCTGCGCCACCGCCGGCGTGAGCCGGTCCACCTGGCCGAGGTTGATCCCGGCGAGCGTGCCCCGATCCTGCGCCGGTTCCTTGCGGTCGCGCCGGGCGCGCGCCCGCACGTGCCGGTTGACCGGCACGCGCCGGTGACCGAGTTCGAGCGGATCGCCGCCGGATATCCCGTCTTCCGCGTGACGCCGCGGCCCTGACGGGGCGCGTGTCCCGGCCCTGTTCCCGGGGCTCGCGGTGCTCGCTCACCACCTCGCCGCGACGCGCGGGGTCACCGGGATGACGGCGACCGGACAAGCGGCCAGCGCGGCGAGCTTCTTGACGGTCTCGCCGAGGGTGCCGGCCGCGGCGACCACCAGCGCGGCGTCGTGGCTCAGCGCGGCGAGGGCCCGCGCCGGATCGTCGTCGTGCAGGATCTGCCGCTCCACCGAGGCCGCCTCGTCCGGCGGCAGGTTGTCGTAGAGCGATGCGGTCAGCAGCCGGTCGCTGTCCGTCATCGCCTCGCGGCGGGTCCGCACGTGCGCGACACGCAGCGGAAGTTTCCGGCGCCGGGCCTCCTGCCACGCGTACATGAGGACGACGCCGGCGCTCCCGTCCTCGTCGACCGCGGCCAGCACGAGGGGCGGTTCGATCTGCGTGGACATGACGGCCTCCCTTGCTCGGTGAGCCCACCGGCGCCCGGTCCGCGGCCGCCGCGACCGTCCCTGTGCTCTGCGACCGCCGGGCCGCCGGCCGGCGGTGGGCTCGGGGTCAGCATCGCTCGCCGGCTCGGCCTCGCCCAGGGCCGTTGGTCCCCCGAACCCGGCGGGTGGTCACCACGGCTCCGCGTCTCGTTGCGCCGGCGGGACCACCGCGGCGCGGCCCGGTCACCGCATGAGATTCTCCCGGTGAACGGGCCGGCGTCCCGGAGGCTGGACCGGCTCGCCGGTCAGGGGGAGGGCCGCGGGGACGGGCCGGGTCACCGGGGCGGTGGGGGTGAGCACCAGCCGCTCGCCGTGGTGCCACAGCTCGAGCCGGGCATCGTCGCCCGCGTCCCGCAGCGAGTAGGCGGCCTCCCCGGGACGGACGGTCACGCGGAGGTGCAGCCCGTGCCAGAGCAGGGAGAAGGCGAGCCGATCGATGGCGCGTGGCAGGCGCGGCGCGAAGGACAGCCGGCCGCCGTGGTCGCGCATGCCGGCCAGCCCCGCGACCAGCGACAGCCAGGCTCCGGCCAGGGACGCGATGTGCACCCCGTCACGGGTGTTGCGATGCAGGTCGTAGAGGTCCATGAGCACGGCCTCACCGATGTAGTCGTACGCCAGTTCCAGGTGTCCGACCTCGGCGGCGATGATCGCCTGGGTGCACGCGGACAGCGACGAGTCCCGTACGGTGCGGCGCTCGTAGTAGGCGAAGTTGCGGGCCTTCTCCTCGGCGCTGAAGGCGTCACCGCACCAGTGCATCGCCAGCACCAGGTCCGCCTGTTTGACGACTTGCGAGCGGTACAGGTCCAGGTACGGGAAGTGCAGCAGCAAGGGATAGTCGTCCGGCCGGGTGGAGTCGAAGTCCCATTCCCGCATGAGAGTGAACCCGCGTACCTGCGGATGCACGCCGAGCTCCTCGTCGTACGGAATGTGCATGGCCGCCGCCGCGGCCCGCCAGGACACGATCTCCTCCTCGCTCCCGCCGAGCGCCCGGAACCGGTCGGGATGGGCCGTCACCGCGTCCGCGGCGGCGATCAGGTTCCGCCGGGCCATGAGATTGGTGTAGACGTTGTCGTCGGCCACGGCGGTGTACTCGTCCGGGCCGGTGACACCGTCGAGATGGAACACGCCGTGCCGGTCGTGGTGGCCGAAGGAGACCCACAGCCGCGCGGTCTCCGTGAGCAGATCGACGCCGACCTCCCGGACGAACCCCTCGTCGCCGGTCGCGTTCACGTAGCGTGTGACACCGTCGGCGACGTCCGCCGCCAGGTGCAGCGCCGCCGTGCCGGCCGGCCAGTAGCCGGAGCACTCGTGGCCACGGATCGTCCGCCACGGGAACGCCGCGCCGGCCCAGCCGAGCATCGCCGCGCGCTCCCGGGCCAGGTCGAGCGTCGCGTGGCGCCAGCGCAGCGCTTCCCGTGCGGCGCGCGGCTGGATGTAGGTGAGCACGGGCAGCACATAGCGTTCGGTGTCCCAGAACACGTGCCCGTCGTACCCCGGTCCGGTCAGGCCCTTGGCGGCGATCGGCCGTTTCTCGGCCCGGGCCCCGGCCTGCAGCACGTGGAACAGGGCGAAGCGGACCGCCTGCTGCGCCTCGGCGTCGCCGTCGAGCTCGACGTCGGCACCGTCCCAGAACCTGTCCAGATAGGCCCGCTGCGCCGCGAGCAGGCCGTCCCAGCCCTCGAACCGGGCGCCCTCGATCGCGGCGGCGACCTGGTCGCGGATCGCGGCCGGCGAGCGCCGGCTCGACCAGCCGTAGCCGATCAGCTTGACCACGCGCAGCCGCTGTCCGGGCGCGAGCCGGCACGCCACCGTGGTGCGCGCCAGGTCGGGTTCCGCTTCGCCGGTGCAGCGGACTCCGGGCGGGCCCTCGACGAAGTGATCCATCGCGGCGGCCAGCCGAAGGCCGCTCTCGCGTGTGACATGAGCCAGTGACGCGCCGGTATCGCTCGCATGGCAGTCCTCGGCGATCAGCGGTGCTCTCAGCACCGCCGACACCCGCGGATCCTTGAGCGGGCCCGGCAGAGTCTCGTTGGCCACCAGCTCGGACTGCACGATCACCCGGAGCGGGGCGTCGACGGGGGTGACCTCGTACTCGATCGCGGCGATCGATCGCTGCGTGAACGACACCAGCCGCGTCGAGCGCACCCGCACGGCACGGCCGGCGCCGGACTCCCACTCCACCTCGCGGCGCAGCACGCCGTCACGCAGGTCGAGCACACGCTCGTGCCGCCGCAGCCGCCCGTCGCGTATGTCGAACGGCTCGTCGTCCACCAGGAGCCGGATGAGCTTGCCGTTGGTGATGTTGACGATCGTCTGCCCCGACTCGGGATAGCCGTATCCGCCCTCCGCGTACGGCAGCGGGCGGAGCTCGTAGAACGAGTTGAGGTACGTCCCCGGCAGGGCGTGCGGATCGCCCTCGTCGAGGTTGCCACGCAGCCCGATGTGGCCGTTGGAGAGTGCGAAGATCGACTCTGACCGGGCCAGGAGCTCGATGTCGAGATGCGTCTCGCGCACCCGCCACGGTTCCACGGGGTACGCCGGATGCCGGATCACAGGGGTTTCCTCTCGCCGGACGACAGCGCCACACCCCATCCTGCACTCGCCCGCGGCCGGCGCCGGAATTCCGCGGAACCGGACCTCCGGAAACGGGACCATCGGCCCCCGCGCCGGACCGGCGCACCGGCCTATGCTCGCGTCGGAGGCACGCCGCGGCGGATCACGACTGGAGCGGCGCGGGCGCGGCGTTCCCCGGCCGGGAGGTGGCCTGATGGAAGCCAACGACAGACAGCGCCAGTTCGACCAGATCGTCGCTCAGCTGGCCGCTGACTATCCGTCGCTGACGGGCCGGCGTCGCTGGTCCCGCCGGCTGGCGGTCACCGTCGCGGTCCTGGGCGGCTTGGCGTGGGGCCTGCTGTCGGTGGCGATGGTCGCCTGGGGCGTGGCCGGCGTGCTGCTGACGTGCGGCGTCGCCGCGGTGATCGGTACGGGCGTGGCCGTGGACGGCCTACGCCGGCGGCGCCACTGAGCACCTTGTCAGGACGTCCCGGCGGCCCGGCGGGTGGACTACCAGTCCATCCAGCCGTCCAGAGTGGGTTTGCGCAGGTGCGGTGGCTCGTCGTAGTCGATCGCGGTCAGCCACTGCGCCCCGCGGATCACCCGGTAGCCGAGCTTGCCGGTCAGCTCCCGGACGACGGTCGGCATGTGCAGCGCGCCGAAGACGACGGCCACCTCCATGTCCTCGGTGGCGAACTCGCCGTCGATCTCCCGCATCACGCCGAGCAGCAGGTCCTCCCGCTTGATGTCGCTGTCGTCCCGCGGCACCTCGGTGTGGTCGTGGACCTCGAGCGGGGTCGTGGCGAGCCAGTCGCCGTCGCCGGTCATCGCCATGTGCAGGGCGAGCAGCGGCGTTGCCACCCTCGCGGTGACCCGCTCCTTCCGGGACATCTGGCGGTCCGGGTCCGCGTTCGGCGCCAGGTAGGCGTCGGGGAAGATGATCGGTACGCCGAGGGCGCCGTAGTCGATGTCCTGCGGCACCAGGTCGCGGCTGGCGCGCTGCCGGGCCAGGCGCATCGCGTCCGCGAAGATCATCCCGGTCGAGCTGGGCCCGTCCCAGATCTCGGCGATGACCGCCTGGCACGACCGCAGCCGCTGCCAGATCGCCCAGTAGTAGTCGGCGTGTCCCATGTGGATCGTCGGGATGACCACCCAGCGCAGCCCACCGGCGGGCCGCCGGAACGTGGTGATCGACGTCCGGAACCCCATGACGCTCAACTCGGTGAGCTGCATGTCGACAGGGTAAGGAGCCGTGGCCAGCCCGGGCGGCCGGTAAGGTCGCGGTCGTGAGTCAGCCCGATCTCGACGCCTGGGACGCCTGGCACCCCCGCCGGATCGCCGGCCGTCTCCGCGATCTGCCGGTTCCGTGGTACGTGGCGGCGGGCTGGTCGGTGGATCTGTTCCGGGGCGGGCAGACCCGCGAGCACGAGGACCTGGAGATCGCCGTGCCGGCCGCGCACTTCGGGTTGCTGCCGCCGCTCTTCCCCGAGCTGGAGTTCTGGGTGCCGGTGAGCGAGGGCGTCCTAGTGCCGCTGACGGCCGAGGCACTGGCCGGTGAGTCGCATCAGACCTGGGCCTGGGATCCGGCGGCCGGCCGGTGGCGCTTCGACGTCTTCCGCGAGCCGCACGACGGGGACATCTGGGTCTGCCGCCGCGACGAGGAGCGCATCCGCCGGCCGTACGGGGAAATCATCCGGCGGACCGGTGACGGGATCCCGTACCTGGCGATCGAGGCCACGCTGCTGTTCAAGGCGAAGCACCACCGGGACAAGGACGAGGGCGATTTCACCGGCGCGCTGCCGCTGATGTCCCGGGCCGAGCGCGGCTGGCTGGACGCCACGCTCGGGCTGGTCCACCCGGATCATCCGTGGCGGGCCCGGCTCCGCCGCGGGGTCTGACCTCCCCGCCGGCCGGGGCGCGGTCCTAGGCCGGTTCCCGGGCGGCGAGGATCTCGGTGGCGAGGGCGACGCACGCGCCGCAGATGGCGATGCCGGGCCCGTTGACGAGGAGGCCGGGCTCGCTCGCCCGTCCGCAGAAGGAACAGGCGTGGGTCGCCGGCCGGCGTTTCCACCAGCGGGCCGGGCGGGCCGGGTTGACGGTGATGTGGCACTGCAGCTCGCGTTTGAGGGCCGCGATGTCGACGTGCAGTTCGTTGAGAACCCGGCGCGACCGGCTGCCGGGGTCGAGCGCGAGCACGGCGAGAAGATGCTCGGTGCGGACCTCGGGTGGGGCGGCGCCGGTGGCGTTGGCGGCGGCGTTCCGCGCGGCGGAGTCCAGAGCGCGGGTGGCCTCGGCCGACATGGGCGGGTCGTCGTCGGGAGACGACGCGGCCGGCGGGCCGAACAGCGCGTGCGACGTCGTCCGGATCTGGTCGGCGTGGACGCCGAGGCGCTCGAGGATGCCGGCGGCCACGCCCTCGGTGAACAGGCCGGCGAGCAGGTGATGGGTGCCGATGTCGGCCGCGCCGTCGGCCCGGGCCTCTCGTGCCGCCTGGTCGAGACATGCCCGCAGCCGGGCCGCGGGGTGGGCGGCGAACGGCATCGCCGTGGCGGGGGCGAAGCGTTGCCGGGCGGCCTGTTTGGTGACCCCGAGGCGGGCGCCGATGTCGGTCCAGGACATGCCGGCGACGCGGGCGTGGGCGACGAAATGGTCCAGCAGCCGGTCGGCGTCGGCGGCCTGCTCGGCGCTCACCGCGGCCGCGGCGTCGAGCAGCGCGGCCGGTTCCGCGGCGGCCGCGTGCTGGTGGACCCGGGCGACGAGCTCGTCGAAGCGGCCGGGCCGGTCGGTGGCCATGCGACAACGTTACGTTGTCGCGAGCCGTACGACAAGGTTATGTTGTCGATCCTGGCTCACGATGCCGGGGCTAGGGTGACCGGCATGCTGGTTCTCGACACCGAGGATCCGGTGGCGGTCGCGCTGGTCGCCGCCATCCACACCGGGGACGTCGCGGGGCTGCGGCGGATGGTGGCCGAGCGGCCGGGGCTGGCCACGGCCCGGCTCGGCGACTACGACGGCGGCATGTCGCGCACTCCGCTGCACGTGGTCACGGACTGGCCCGGGCATTATCCGAACGGGGCGGCCACGGTGGCCGCGCTGGTCGAGGCGGGTGCGGACGTCAACGCCCGGTTCACCGGCCCGCACACCGAGACGCCGCTGCACTGGGCGGCCAGCAGCGACGACGTCGCGGTGCTCGACGCGCTGCTGGACGCCGGCGCCGAGATCGACGCGCCGGGTGCGGTGATCGGCGGTGGCACGCCGCTGGACGACGCGACGGCGTTCGCGCAGTGGCGGGTCGCCCGCCGGCTGGTCGAACGCGGCGCGCACACGACGCTGTGGCATGCCGCGACCCTGGGTTTCCTCGACCAGCTTCGAGCCGCTTTCACGGGTCCCACGCCGCCGGAGCCGGCCGAGGCCAGCGACCTGTTCTGGGGCGCCTGCCACGGCGGCCAGCTACCGGCCGCGCAGTTCCTGCTCGACCACGGCGCCGAGCTCGACTGGACCCCCGGCTGGGAAAATCTGACACCGCTCGACGCCGCCATTCGCAGCGGCGCCACCGACGTGATCGCCTGGCTGCGCGAGCACCACGCGAAGACCGCGGCCGAGCTCGGGCGATGACGCGACGTGACGGCGTTCCTCGTGCCGGAGAACCTCGCCGACAGCGTGCGCTCGGACCGGTCGCCTCGGCGCGACGCCTGGCTGGCGGCCCTGCCCGGCCTGGTCGACGAGTTCGCCGGCCGGTGGTCGCTGCGGGTCGGGCCGCCCTTCCGGCCCGGCGGCCGGTGCGCCTGGGTCGCGCCGGCCCGCGATCGCGCCGGGCGGGCTCTGGTGCTCAAGCTGGCCTGGCGGCACGACGAGGCTCTTCACGAGGCCGACGGCCTGCGCGTCTGGAACGGCGACGGCGTGGTCCGGCTGTACGCCGGCGCGACCGCGGACGCCACCTCGGTGCTGCTGCTGGAACGCTGCCACCCCGGAACTGCCCTGGGTGACGTGTTGCCCGAGGCCGAGCAGGACCCGATCGTCGCCGGCCTGCTGAAGCGGATGTGGCAGGCGCCCGCGGACGACACGGTGTTCCGGCCGCTGCGGGTCATGTGCGACGCGTGGGCCGACGAGTTCCGGCGGCGACGGGACGAGAACTCCGGCCTCGCCCGCGCCGCGATCGAGCTGCTGCGTACGCTGCCGGCCACCGCCGATCGGCAGGTGCTGCTCTGCACCGACCTGCACGCCGGCAACATCCTCGCCGCCGGCCGGGAGCCCTGGCTGGCCATCGACCCCAAGCCGTACGTCGGCGATCCCGCCTACGACGCCGTGCAACACCTGCTCAACTGCGAACAACGCCTGCGCGCCGACCCGATCGGCCTGACCGACCGGATGGCCGGGCTGCTCGACGTGGACCGCGACCGGCTGCGCCGATGGCTGTTCGCCCGCTGCGCGCAGGAGTCCCTCGATCAGCCCGAGCTGGCCGAGGTGGCGGCCCGGCTGGCCCCGAACTGACCGGTCCGCCGCCGCGGCGAGCGGGGACAGCGCCCCACATCCAGAATCATCACCCTCGAACATGGCGGGGAGTGGTACTTCAGAAATAGGCACGTTCTCGGGGGAGGCTCTCGGTGTGGTGACGATCGTCCGATGTATCGCCGGCGGATGTGGACGCGCCCTGCTGTCTGACCTGCTTGGGCGTCGGCCGTGATGGCGAGCGGCCCCGGCATCGGGATCGCCCGGGTGCTGTTCGCCCGGACGATCAGCGCCATGGTGACCCGGCGGCTGCTGGCCTCGGCGCTGGTCGCGCTGCCCGCCGCCGGCCTGCTGCTCCTCGCCGGGCAGGAGGCCGGCTGGTACGGCCCGCGCGTCGGGTACGCCCTGCTGGTCGCGGTCAACGTCGCCCTCGTCGTCGGCGCCGGCCTCGCCGCCGGCGCCCGGGCCGCCCGGACCGAGACCGCCCAGCGCGAGCTGTACCAGTGGGAGCAGTGCGCCGCCATCCTGCGCCACACGCCGAGCGCCTTCACGATCAAGGGCCTCGACGGCCGGTACCAGTACGCGTCCTCCGCCTTCGAGCGGCTCAAGTATCTGGCCACGGGCGGCGCGACCGGGCACGCCGACCACGAGCTGCACACGCCCGAGCAGATGGCCGAGATCGTGCGCCGCGACCGCGCGGTCCTCGCCGCCGGCCGGCCCATGGTCTTCGAGGACGAGCTGGCGGCCGAGGGCGGCACCCGCACGTTCGTCACCACCATGTTCCCCATGTACGACGACGACGGCGTCCCGGTCGCGATCTGCAACTGCTCCACCGAGATCACCGAACTGCGGATGGCCGAGGGCAAGTTCAAAGGTCTGCTCGACGCGTCGCCCGAGGCGATGGTGTGCGTCGACGCCGGCGGCCGCATCGTGCTGGCCAACGCCCGCGCGCTGCAGGTCTTCCGGTACGAGCGCGGCGAGCTCGTCGGCGCGCCGGTGGAGGCGCTCGTCCCGGGGGCGCACCGGTCCCGGCACGTGGCGCACCGCCGCGACTACCTCGCCAATCCGGTGCCGCGCCCGATGGGGGAGGGCATGCATCTGACCGCGGTGCGCAAGGACGGCACCGAGTTCCCGGTCGAGATCAGCCTGGCCACGGTCGACGCCGACGACGGGCCGGTCGTCTTCGCCACCGTCCAGGACATCACGGCCGAGGTCGAGGCCGAACAGCGGCTGCGGATCGAGCGCGAGCAGTTCCGGATGATCATGACGGCGGCCAGCGACCCGTTCGTCAGCATGGACGACCGGGGCCGGATCACGGAGTTCAACGGCCAGGCCGAACGGATCTTCGGCTGGGAGCGGCACCTGGTGATCGGCCGGGCGGTGACCGGCACCATCCTCCCGCCGCGCTATCGCGGCGCCCTCGACCGGCTGCTGGCCGGCCGCTGGGACTGGCTCCTGGACCGGCCGACCGAGATGTACGCCGTGCGCCGGAACGGCGAGGAGATGCCGATCGAGCTGACCATGTGGCGGATCCACCGGGACGGCTCGTCGATGTACCACGCGTTCGCCCGCGACATCACCGCCCGGCGGCAGACCGAGGCGGCCCTCGCCAACGCCCGCGATCAGGCGGTCGAGATGGCCCGGCTGAAGTCGCAGTTCCTGGCCTCGATGGGCCACGAGATCCGGACCCCGATGAACGGGGTGATCGGCCTCAGCGGCCTCCTGCTCGGCACCGACCTGGCCGAGAAGCAAAGCCGGTACGCCGAGGGCATCCGGACCGCGGGTGTCGCCCTGCTCTCGGTCATCAACGACGTGCTGGACTTCTCCCGGCTGGAGGCGGGCAAGGTGGTTACCGAACGGATCGACTTCGCGATCGCGACGCTGCTGGACGAGGTCGTCGGCCTGCTGGCCGGTGGCGCCGGCGGCAAGGATCTGGCCGTCGTCGCGCGCTGCGATCCGAGCCTCCCGGCGCGGGTCTCCGGCGACGCCGGCAAGCTGCGCCAGGTGCTGCTCAACCTGGTCGGCAACGCGATCAAGTTCACCGAACGGGGCGAGGTGGCGGTGACCGCCGAGCCGGTGCCGGCCGGCGACGGGATCCTCCCGGTGCGCTTTTCCGTCTCGGACACCGGCATCGGCATCGACGAGGCCGGGCAGGCCCGCCTGTTCGAGCCGTTCACGCAGGCCGACGCGGGCACCACCCGCCGCTTCGGCGGCACCGGGCTGGGCCTGGCGATCAGCCACGACCTGGTGGCCGTGATGGGCGGCGAGATCGGCCTGACGAGCCGGCCCGGACAGGGCAGCACGTTCTTCTTCACCGTGCCGTTGTGGCCGGCGGCGGAGGCCACCCCCGCTCCCGCCACGTTCGTCGCCGCGCCGGTGCACCCGGTGGGCCACGGGCACGTCCTGCTGGTGGAGGACAACGACATCAACCAGATCGTCGCGCTCGGGATCCTCGGCGGTCTCGGCTACACCGCGGACGTCGCGGCCCACGGCCGCGCCGCGGTGGAGATGGCCGGCGAGCGGGACTATCTCGCGATCTTCATGGACTGCCTGATGCCGGAGATGGACGGCTACGAGGCCACCGCCGCCATCCGCCTCCAGGAGACGGCGGGCCGGCACACCCCGATCATCGCGATGACCGCGGGCGCGATGGCCGAGGACCGCGACCGCTGCCTCGCCGCGGGCATGGACGACCACATCACCAAGCCGCTGATGCCGCAGGAGATCGTGAAGGCCCTGGCCCGATGGCAGCCCGCCGGGGAGGAGGCCGGCGAGCAGGCGGAGGCGGAGATCGAGCGGCGGCTGGATCTGCTGCGGGCCGCGGGCGCGCTCGACGGCGCCGCCGTCGCCGGCCTGCTGCGCAAGGTCGCCGCCCAGCTGCCCACGCTGGTCGAGGAGATCTCGCAGGCGCTCGCGCTGGACGACGCCGAGGCGCTGCGGGCCGTGGCCCACCGGCTGACCGGTGTCGCCGCCAACCTCGGCGCGCTCGGTCTGGCCGATCTGTCCAGAGGCCTGGAGGGAGCGGCCCGGCGGACCGACTTCGAGGAGGCCCTGCTCGCGGTCGCGGAAATTCAGCCCGCCGCGCGCCGGACCCTCGACGCCGTGGACGCCGTCACCGCCCGCCTCGCCGCGCACGAGCCGGTCTGATCAGCAGAACCGGGGCAGGTGGTGGGCGAACTGGGCACGCCACGACGGCCAGTCGTGCGGGACGTCATAACCCCATAGATCCAGTTCATGGCGTACGCCCTTGGCGGTCAGCAGTTCCGCCATGCGCCGGGTCGAGTCCAGTGAGCCGGTGGTGTCCTCCCACTGGCCCTGCCCGCAGACGAGCAGCAGGGAGAGCCGCGACCGCAGCCAGTCCAGGTGATCGCCGTGCAGGTTCCCGACGTACGCGATGGGGTTGTTGAAGTAGAGCGCGTCCCCCTGCTCACCCCAGCCCCGCCAGCTCGTGGGGTCGTAGTTGCCGGAGAAGCAGAGGGCCAGCGGGAACAGGTCGGCTCGTTTGAACGCGAAGTTGAGCGCGTGGAACGCGCCCAGCGAGCAGCCGGCCGTCGCGATCTCGGCGGCGCCGGCGCTGTCGGCCCCGATGTGCGGCACCACGGCGTCGAGAATCCACGACTCGTAGGCGCCGTGCCGGCGGGCGCGCTCCTCGAGCGGAAGATCACCGGCCGACCACGTCCCGCCGTCGAACGAGTCGACGCAGTACAGCTTGACCCGCCCGGCGTCGATGAGTCCCTCGACCGCGGCGACCATGCCCCGGTCGGCGAACTCCTGGGCATAGCCGCCCTCGCTCGGAAATACCAGCACCGGGCGGCCGTAGTGACCATAAGCGGCCACCGTGCCGCGAATGCCGGACCAGGTCTGCAGTTCTGCCGTGTAGTGGCGCACCCCGTCATCTTCCCCGGTTACGGCCGCGCTGTCCCGGGAGCGTGGCGTGCCGGGCCGGCGACGAGCTCCACCTCGGCGCTCATCGCCCGGCTGAGCTCGAGCAGATCGGCCCGCAGCCGCGGGAGATCCCAGCGGTAGCCGGCGATGCGGTCGACCACGTCGAACATCGCCGTGGTCACCCGGTCGCGGGTGGCGGCGAACTCGCCGAGATCGCCGGAGACCGCAGCCCGGGCCAGGGTATCGGCGTCGCGCAGGGCGTCGGTGATGCCGTGGGTGCTCAGGGGATCGAGGAACGACCCGGCGTCGCCGATCAGGGCCCAGCCGGGTCCGTGGGCCTGTCGCGCGTAGCCGGGCCGGCCGACCCAGGTGTGCAGGCGATCGGGCGGACGAGCCTGGGCGAGCCGGCCGTCGGCACCGCCGGTGGTGGCGGCGAGCAGTCGATGGTACGTGGCGTGGAGGTCGCCGCGGGCGAGATCGTGGGCGGGCACCCCGGCGAACACGCACACCTCCCCGGCGTTGGTGGGAATGAAGCCCGCGCTGTGGCCGGGCCGGTAGAACCACTCGTATCCGTCGGCGCCGAGCCCGGACCAGTACCCGTAGATGACCGCGCCGCAGCCGGTGCCGGTCCGGAGCGTGGCGGCGCCGGCCTCGCGGGCCACTGTGGACCTGGTGCCGTCGGCGCCGACGGTCAGGCCGGCGCGGGCGGTGAAGGCGGCGCCGGTCCGGTCGTGTCCGCGTATCCCGGCGACCCGGCCCGATCGGTCGCGGAGCAGGCCGGTGACTCGGACGCCGTACCGGATCTCCGCGCCCGCGGCTCGGGCGGCGTCGGCCAGCGCCGCGTCGAGGACCGTCCGGCGGGGCGCGTACAGGGCGTCGACCCCGTGCGCCGCCTTGATGGCGATGGTCGTCGACTCCGTCCCGAAGTCGAAGCGGGTCCGGCGGACCGGTGGCGTGCCGGCCGCGACGACCCGGTCGAGCACGCCCCATCGGGACAGGAGGTACACGCCGCCGCGCATGAGCGCGTGGGTCGACAGCGTGTCGGCGCCGTACCGGTCCCGGTCGACCAGGAGCACCCGGAGTCCCCGCCGGGCCAGCAGCATGGCGGTGGCGGCTCCGGCGACGCGGGCGCCGACGATGACGACGTCGTGGGTGTCCACCGCCGTCACCCCGCCGAGCACAGCGCGCGCGGGGACGTGATGAGGCCGGCGAGGTACGCGGCATCGTGGCGGGCGCCGTCGATGAACGTCGAGTTCCGCCGGCTCTGGAAGCGCAGGCCGATCGCGTACAGCCCCGGCACCGCGGTGACGCCGCGACGATGGCGGAGCCGGCCGCCGTGGTCGAGGACGGCCGGCGCCAGCCACGGGTACGAGGGCCGGAAGCCGGTCGCCCAGACCACCGTCGCGATGCCGGCCCGCCGGAGGTCCATCTCGGACGGTGTCTTCGGCACGGGGATGCCGGGCGGCGGATCGGGCGGCCCGGCCGCGACGCCCGGCGTCTCGGCCACGTAGCGGTCGATGTCGCGAAGGACGCGGGTCATCCGGTGGTGGGCGGCGCCCATGGTCTCGGCGAGGTCGCCGGCGAACCCGGCGACCGGGCCGTCCAGCGCGCACAGCCGGCCGGCCAGCACCACACCGGCCGCCCGGAGCACGCCGAGGTCCGCTTCCCGGGCGCCGGACGCGCCGGTGAGCTGCAGCGACGGCTCGGCCCGGGCCGCCGCCGCGTCCGGCACGTCGTCGATGTCGCGGTCCAGCGCGCCGATCCGGTCCAGCCACCAGAGGATGTCCCGGCCGCGGTACCGGCGGGGCAGTCGCGTGTGACCGCCGACCGCCAGCACCACCTTCCGCCCGGCGAGGGCCAGCTCGTGGGCGATCTGAACGCCGGAGGCCGAGGCGCCGACGACGAGCGCTCCGCCGTCGGGAAGAGCCGAGGGCGACCGGTAGCGCGCGGGGGTGAGCTGGCTGATTCCGGGCGCGAGCCGGGCGGCGAGGGCGGGCACCACCGCCCGGCTGTGATAGCCAGTGGCGATGACCACCGCCCGGGCCGCCCACTCGCCCCGGTCGGTGCGGACCCGGAACCCGCCCGGTGCGCTCTCGAGCCGGGTGACCGTCGTGTGCGGCCGGACCGGGGCGCCGGACGAGCGGGCGTACCGGGAAAGGCTGCCGGCGAACTCGCCGGCGGTCATGAATCCGTCCGGATCCGGCCCGTCGTAGGCCGAGCCCGGCAGCCGGGTCAGCCAGTTCGGGGTCAGCAGCCGGAAGCTGTCCCATCGGGCGGTCCGCCAGCGCTCGCCCACCGAGCCACGCTCCAGGACGACGTGGTCGAGGCCGCGGTCGGCCAGGCAGCGGCTCATCGCCAGGCCCGCGTGGCCGGCGCCGATGATGAGGGTGTCCGTGCGTGGCATGGGCTCAGTCGGTGCTGACGTTCACGGACACCGGCACGCCGTTGGTCAGGACGTCGAACACGGCCGACCGCCGACAGGACTGCTCGACGACTTTGCGGAGTTTCTCGGGGTCGTCCCCCCGTACGGTGAAATCGATCTTGATGTTCTGGTATCCGTTGCGGACCTCGTCCGAGAGCCCGAGGATGCCCAGGAGGTCGATGTCGCCCTCGACGGTCGAGGAGACCTCGGTGAGGGTGAGGCCGCGGGCGGCGGCGACGTTGGCGATGCCGGCGGTGAGGCAGGCGGCGAGCGCGTGCAGCAGGTACTCGACCGGCGTCGGGCCCTGGTCCGAGCCGACCAGGACCGGCGGGTGGTCGGCGTCGAACGTGAACGGCTGCCGGTGGGTCATCTCCTGCTTCGCGCCGTGGAAGCCGTGGATCGTCGACTGGTTGTGGGTGCCGCTCAGCCAGCGGTTCGTGGCCCGGAACCGGAACTTGGCGAGCTCGGTGTCGGCCTTCACGGCGTCGAGCGTCGCGAACAGGGTCGCGGTGTCGACGCCGTTGCGGGTGGCGTTCTCGGTGCTGGTCATGGATCTTCCTCCTCAGCAGGTGGGTCGCAGCGATCGTCGCCGGGCGGCGCCGGCCCGCACATCCGTGCCCACCACGGATCCGGGACACCCGTGCCCGGCACCGATGGCCGGAGGGGCGACACTGGTGCCGTGGGTTCCGATGCAGAGGTCACGGCGCGTGAGGCCGAGATCCTCGCCCTGGTCGCCCGGCACCTGACAAATGCGCAGATCGCCGACGCGCTGGTCATTTCGCCGCGCACCGTCGAGAGTCATGTCTCCGCCATGCTCCGCAAGCTGCAGCTGCCCGATCGCCGCAGCCTGGCCCGGCACGCGGAGGCCATGCCGGGCCTGCTGGTCAAGTCGGGCCGGCACGGGCTGCCCCTGCCGGTCACCTCGTTCATCGGCCGGACGGGGGAGCGGGCCGCGCTGACCGCCGCGCTCGCCGGGCACCGCCTCGTGACCGCGACCGGTCCGGGCGGGATCGGCAAGACACGGCTCGCGCTGAGCGTCGCGACCGAGGCCGCCCCCGCCCGCCGGGCGGGGGTGTGGTTCCTCGACCTGGTCCACGTGACCGACCCGGCCCTGGTCACCGCGGCGGTCGCCGAGACGGTCGGCGTTCCCGAGCAGCGGACCACGTCGATCGAGCGGGCGCTGGTGGCCGTCCTCGCCGAGAGCGACGCGCTCCTCGTTCTGGACAACTGCGAGCACGTTCTCGACGGCGTCCGGGCCTGCGTCGATCGGATCATCGCCGGCTGCCCCGGAATCACCGTGCTGGCGACGAGCCGGACCAGACTTCTTCTCCCGTACGAGCGGGTGTACGTCGTACCGGGACTGTCGGTGAGCGACGCCGTCGACCTGTTCACCGCCCGGGTGGCCGCGGTGACCGGCGACGCCGGGCGGCTGGACGCGGCGCGGGTCGCGACGCTGTGCCGGGCGCTGGACGGCATGGCGCTGGCCATCGAGCTGGCCGGCGCCCGGTTCGCGGCGCTCGGCCTGGACGGGCTGGAGTCCGGCCTCGGGCAGCGGCTGCGGTTCCTGACCGCGGGCACCGGCGGGACCGCCCGGCACGGCTCGCTGCGCGACGCCATCGGCTGGAGCTACGAGCTGCTCTCGCCGGCCGACCGGGCCCTGCTGCGGCGGGTGAGTGTGTTCGCGTCGTGGTTCGACGCCGAGGCCGCCCACGCCGTCACGGACGCGGGCCGCGAGCGGGCGGAGGTGGTGGAGGGCCTCGCCCGCCTGGCCGAGCACAGCCTGCTCGTCGTCGAGCGAGGAGAGCCGACCCGATACCGGGCGTTGGAGACCATTCGGCAGTACGGGGTGGAGCGGCTGGACGAGACCGGTGAGCTCGGGCCGATCCGGGACGGGCACGCCCGCTGGTGCCGGTCGACGGTGGACGCGCTCCGCGGTCGCGACCCGGCCGGCATCGACGAGGGCTGGTGTGCGGCGCTCGACCGGGTCGTCGACGATGTCGACGCGGCCGTCGCCTGGTCGGCCTCCGCGGATCTGGCCGCCGACCTGGCCGGGCTGTTGTTCCTCCGCGGCCACCAAGCGCAGGCCGAGCGCCGCTACGAGCTCGCCGCGACGATCGCAGGGGAGCCGGACCATCTGCGGCTGGCCGCGGGCGCGGCGGCCGGCCGTTTCGCCGGCGACGACGCCCTGCGGCTGCTCCGGAAGGCGGCCGACGCCGCCCTGTCGGCGGGCGACCGGGCCGGCGCGGCGCGGGACCTGGCGACGATGGCGATGTACATCGACCGCGCGCCGGGAATCATGGCCACCCCGCACTCGCCGGCGGAGGCCGACGCGCTGGTCGCCGAGGCGCGTGCCCTGTCCGACGACTCGCCGGCCACCCAGGCGGCGCTCGCGCTGGCGACCGGGTGGCGGGACCTAAACGCGCCCGGCAACGCCCTGCGGGCGGCCGAGCTGGCCGAGACCGCCGGCGACCGGATCCTGCACAGCATCGCGCTCGACCTGCTGACCGCCGTCCGGCTCGCCGGCGACGACATCGCCGAGGCCGGGCGGGTCGCGCGCCGGCGGCTCGAGGTGATCGGCGGCCTCGAGGTCGGCGCGCTGGGCGGGTTCGAGATCGGCGACGCCCACCTCATGGCGGTCGAGGCCGATCTGGCCCTCGGCAACCTGGCCGGCGCCGCGGCCGGCGCGCGGACGCTGGCCGCCCTGCCGTTCTATCGCGACGAGGACCACCTGGCCACCTGCCGGCGCCTGCTCGTGGACGCGTTCGCCGGCCACTTCGACGACGTCGTCCGCAACGGCGAGCGTTTCCGGATCGGCTGGGAGCGGGCCGGGCGGCCGGTCGCCCGGAACCTGGCCCGCGGCGCCTACGCGGTCGCCATGGCGTACGGCATGCGCGGCGACGACGACCGGCGGGAGGCGTGGATCCGCCGGACGATCGACCTCGGCGCCGACGCCGACGACCTGGCCGGATGCGTACTGGGCTGGCCGCCGGTCTTCGACGCCGTGCTCGCGCTCCATCGCGGCGACCCGGCCGCGGCCGTACGACGGCTCGCCGCCGACATCGACGACCCCTCGCCGTTCCGGTCCTCGACCGTGGGACCGTGCCGTCCCTGGTACGCCGCGCTCTGGGCGGAGGCCGCCGTGCTCGACCACCACGCCGACGCCGCGGAACGCATCGAGCGAGCCCGCCACGCCGCCCGCGACAACCCGATCGCCGCCGCCATCGTCGAGCGCGCCGCCGCCCTCACCGCCGGCGACCGCGACACGCTCGTCGGCCTCACGGTCACCTTCGCCGCGCTCGGCTGCCCCTACCAGCAGACGCGAACCGCGAGCCTGGTCCCGGCAATTCGGTTGCGCCCCGGAACCGGTTCCGTAGGGTGATGCCGGTCAATGTCGGCATCAGCACGGGGGTTTCGCATGCCGATCGTCGAGGCCCGGGGCCTCACCAAAGTGTTCCGCCGCGCCGACAAGGGGTCCGGCCTCGCGGGTTCGGTCAAGCATCTGTTCGCCCGGCGCTACCAGGACAAGGTCGCGGTCGACCACGTCGACCTGTCCATCGAGGCGGGCGAGGCGGTGGCGTACGTCGGGCCCAACGGCGCCGGGAAGTCGACCACCGTGAAGCTGCTCAGCGGCATCCTGGTGCCGACGTCGGGTGAGGTACGCATCGACGGGTTGCACCCGCAGCGCGACCGGATGACGGTGGCGCACCGCATCGGCGTGCTCTTCGGCCAGCGCACGCAGCTCTGGTGGGATCTGCCGGTGTCCGAGTCCCTGGCGGTGCTGCGCGACATCTACGGGGTCGACCACGCCACCTACCGCAAGCGGCTGGCCCGGTTCGACGAGGTCCTCGAGCTCGGCGAGATCCTCCCGGTCATGGGCCGCAAGCTGTCGCTGGGCCAGCGGATGCGCGCGGACCTGGCGGCGGCGCTGGTGCACGGCCCGCGGGTGGTCTATCTGGACGAGCCGACCATCGGGCTCGACCTGGCCGTCAAGGACCGGGTCCGCGAGTTCTTCCGCGGCCTCCGGGACGAGGGCACCACGGTGATGCTGACCAGCCACGACCTGGCCGACATCGAGGGCTTCTGCCGGCGGCTGGTGATCATCGACGAGGGCCGGATCATCTTCGACGGCGATCTCGAGGCGGTGAAGGACCGGTTCGCCCGCGAGCGCATCCTGCACGTCGAGACCACGCGGCCGGTGCCGCTGGAAACCCTGCGGAGCTCATTGCCCGGCGCGGAGGTCACGCTCGAGGAGACACCCCTGCGTTACGCCGTACGCTTCGACCGGTTCGCGATGACGGCCGGGCAGGCGGTGACCGTCCTCGCGACCCTGACCGACCTGGCCGACTTCCGGGTGGACGAGCCGAGCATCGAGGACGTGATCCGCCGGGTGTACTCGGGCGACCTCGTGCTCGACGACACCGGCGTCCCCCGGTGACCGGCTACCGGGCGCTGGCCCGGGCCACCGCGCGGGCGGCGCTCACCTACCGGTTCAACCTGCTGCTCAGTCTCGGCGCGGTCCTCGTCCAGCTCGTCGCGCTGCTCGCGGTGTGGCGGGTGATTCTCGCGCAGGCGCCGGTGAACGGCTTCACCTGGCCGCAGATGCGCGCCTACCTGCTGGTGGCGTTCGCGGCCGGCACCGTCGTCTCGATCCTGGGTGACTTCCGGATGGCCTTCCGCATCCTCGACGGGGACGTGGCGCTCGACCTGGTCAAGCCGATCGACTACCAGAAGGCTCGGCTCGCCGAGGCGCTCGGCGGGCTGTGGATCGAGGTGATCCTGATCGGGGTGGTCGTCGGCGTCACGCTGGCCGTCACCGGCGGCATGGACACCCCGGCCGGGCCGGCCCTCGCCCTGTTCGCCGCGAGCATGCTCCTCCTCGTACCGCTGAAATTCTTGATTGTGTATGTGAGCACGCTCGCCTGTTTCTGGACCCAGAACTTCATGGGTGTGCAGTGGGCCCGGCTGGCCGTGGTGAATCTCCTGTCGGGCGCGCTCATCCCGCTGGTGTACCTGCCGCACTGGCTCGCCACGGCGGCGCAGTGGTCGCCGTTCGCGGGGCTCACCTCCACCCCGGCGCTGATCTTCCTGGAACGGGTGGACCTGGGGGAGGGGCTGACGCTGGTCGCGGTCCAGCTCGGCTGGGTGCTCGTGCTGTGGTTCGGCGCCCGGCTGGTGTGGCGGGCCGCGCTGCGCCGGCTCACCGTGAACGGAGGCTGACATGCGGACGATCCGTCTCTACCCACGGCTGCTCGGCGCCCATTTCCGGTCGCTGCTGGAGTACGAGGCCGACTTCCTGATCCTGGCCGCGGCCACCGTGCTGATGCAGGTGGTCAACATCGTGTTCCTGTCGGCCCTGTTCGCGAAGGTCCCGGTAATCAACGGCTGGACGTTCTGGTCGGTGGTGACGATGTTCGGCGCGGTGGCGCTGGCCGAGGGCGTCGGCTCGCTGTTCTTCGACGGCATGTGGAACCTGGCCTGGCAGATCAACCGGGGCGAGCTGGACTACTACCTCGTCCGCCCGTACCCGGTGGTGCTGCAGTCGAGCAGCGCCGCGATCGGCATCAACGGGCTCAGCAACATCGTCACCGGTGGCCTCATGATCGGCGCGGGCCTGGCCCACTCGGCCATCGACTGGACGCCGTGGCGGGTGGCGCTCGGCGTCCTGCTCCTGATCAGTTCGGTGGTCATCAAGGTGTCGATCAACCTGGGCACCAACGCGGCCTGCTTCTGGCTGTCCAGTCCCAGCCCGATGTTCGCCTTCGCCATGCACCAGGTGGGCGACCTGGCCCGGTTCCCGCTGTCGATCTACCCCATTGCGCTCAAGGCGGTGCTCGGCGTGGTGCTGCCGTTCGCGTTCATCAGCTTCTTCCCGATCGCGTCCCTGCTCGAGACCGGCACGTCGCGGTGGGTGGGCCTGCTGACGCCGGTGATCGCCGCGTACTGCGCGGGCCTGGCGGCCTTCATCTTCCGACGCGGGTTGCGCCGCTACGAGAGCGCGGGGAACTAGGCTGATGCCATGCCGGTGCTTCCGCTGTTCCCGACGACTCTGGTCGGTAGCTTTCCGCAGCCCGAGTGGCTGATCGACCGGGCCCGGCTCGCGGGCCGGTTCCCGCCGCGGGTGCGGGCGGCCGAGCTGTGGCGGCCCGCGCCCGAGCATCTCGCCCGCGCCCAGGAAGACGCGACGCTGCTCGCGATCCGGGCCCAGGAGGATGCCGGGCTCGACATCCTGACCGACGGCGAGATCCGGCGGGAGAGCTACTCGAACCATTTCGCGACGGCCCTCGACGGGCTCGACCTCGACAACCCGGGCGAGGCGCTGGACCGCAGCGGGCACCCGAACCCCGTGCCCCGGGTGGTCGGCGCGGTGAGCCGTCCGCGTCCGGTGCAGGTGGCCGACGTCCGCTTCCTGCGCGAGCACACCGACCGCACGATCAAGGTCACGGTGCCGGGTCCGTTCACGATGTCGCAGCAGGCGCAGGACGATCACTACGGAAACCCCGAGTCCCTGGCGTACGCGTACGCCGACGCCGTCAACGCCGAGGTGCGTGACCTCTTCGCGGCCGGCGCCGACATCGTCCAGCTGGACGAGCCGTACCTTCAGGCCCGGCCCGAGCCCGCCCGAGCGTATGGTGTGCCCGCTCTCAACCGCGCGCTGGACGGCGTGACCGGCACCACGGCGGTGCATCTCTGTTTCGGCTACGCCGCGATCATCCACGAGCGCCCGTCGGGCTACTCATTCCTGCCGGAGCTGGCCGACTGCGCCTGCGACCAGGTCTCCATCGAGACGGCCCAGTCCCATCTCGACACCTCCGTGCTCAAGCACCTCACCGGCAAGAAGATCCTGCTCGGAGTGCTCGACCTCTCCGACCCGGAGGTGGAGTCGGTCGACACGGTCGTCGAACGGGTGCGCCGCGCCCTGCCCTACGTCGCGCCGGAAAACGTGGTGATCGCCCCGGACTGCGGCATGAAGTACCTGCCGTGGGAGTCGGCGGTCGGCAAGATGCGCGCGATGGCCGGGGCGGCCGAACTCCTGCGCCGCGGATGAGGAAGGCGTCCCGTTTCCGCGCGAGGCTGTAGCGACGGGGCCGGATCGCCGGTCCGCCGTTCCCGCCGGGAGGAAACGTCGATGGCAACCGGAGAAGCACCCGTCCTGGAAGTGTTGACCGACATCAACGCGGCCTCGCTGGCCCGGGTCGAGCTCGACCCCGCCACGCTGCTGCTCGTCCGGCTCGCGGCGCTGGCCTCGGTCGACGCCCCCGCCGCCTCGTATCTGCTGCACGTCGGTCCCGCCGTCGAATCGGGCGTGGATCTCGGCGACGTTCAGGACGTCCTTGTCGCCATCGCCCCGATCATCGGATCGCCGCACGTCCTCCGGGCCGCCGGCGCGATCACCGAGGCGCTCGGGGTTGCCATCGCGCTCACCGACGCGGCGGCGTCCGAGGCCGGCTCCTGACATCGGACCGGCCGGGCCGTCGTCGCACGGCCCGGCCGTCTCGGCCCGAGTGAGGGTCACCCCTGGGTGAGGGCGTCGGCCAGGCGGTCCGGCATCGAGGCGAACGGCGAATGGCTCGACGGGAGCGAGTGGACGTCGAAGGTGTTGTCCGGGGTGGCCGCGTCGGCCTCGGCGATCATCCGGTCCTGCAGCGCCGGCGGGATGGTGTGGTCCTCGGTGAGGCGGATGAAGGTGCGGGGGATCGTGCCCCAGCGCCCGAGGGTGCCGCGGGCGTCGTCGAAGGCCACCGCCAGCGGCAGGTCGGGGTTGAGGTAGGCGGCGAACCGCTGGTAGTCGTCGGCCGGCAGGTCGTGGTAGAACGCCAGGCGTCCCTTCTCGACGTACTCGGGGGCGGCGTCGCGCGGGTTGATGCGCATCGCGCCGGTCTTCGTGGGGTCGCCGATCAGCACGGCGCCGGAGATGCCGGACCGCGCCTCGGGGAGCTGGCTGTACTCGGCGCCACTGGCGAACCGGACCGGCACGTACGCGCTGATGTAGACCAGGCGGCGGATGAGCTGGGGCACCTGTTCGGCGGCGAGCGTGACGGTGAGGCCTCCGAAGCTGTGGCCGACCAGCGTCACCGGGCCGTTCTCGGCCATCTCGCGCACCTTCGCGACGACGGCGTCGCGGTAGTCGGCCAGCCGGATGCCGGCCACCGGGGAGGGCTCGGTCGCGAGCAATTCAAAATCATTCCGCAGGTACGACGTCGGGAAGCCGGCGTTGAGGCCGCTGCCGGGCAGGTCGATGGCGTAGACGCGGTGCCCGGCCGCCATGAGCTTCTCGCCGAGCCGGTTCCAGTGGGCGGCGGTGTGCCAGGCGCCGTGGACGAACAGGAAGTTCTGCTGAGTCGTGAGTGTCGTGGTCATCGCGCCTTCTCCTCGGTGTACTCCCAGCCGGCGTACGCGGGATGGGTGGTTTTGATGTCTTCGTAGAGCAGGACCATGCGGTCGATGAACCAGGCCTTGGCGCACTGGACGATCGCGATGCCGGCCAGCGTGTACAGCAGGCCGGGCAGGCCGAGCACGACCAGGCCGTAGACGAGCAGGGCGAGACCGGCGACCTGGAAGGCGTAGGTGACGTTCGGGACCCGCGAGGTGTACTGGGCGGGGAGCTCGACCGTGTTTCGCTCGGCCCAGACGCGCTCGCCGAACACGCCCCTGGAGGCCCAGTTCCGGGTCGACTTCGGCACGGCGAACAGCAGCGGGTTCACCATCATGAAGACGAGGGACAGGGCGATCGGGACCAGCGACCACCAGCCGATCCAGTCCCGGCTCCAGACCGAGACCGCCAGGAGCGGGAGGACGGCGAACCGCGTCCAGACGCTCACCGGGTTGGCGTGGCGCATCCAGTTGTCGCCGCTGAGCCCGAACGCCTTCGCGATCCGGGTGTCCGTGGTTTCCGTTGTCATGGTGTTCTCCTGTGGTTGTGGCGCACGAGGTCGGCGCCGTCGTCGAGTTCGGCCATCGCCCGGCGCAGGCCGGTTTTCAGGGCGTCGATGGCGCCGGTGCTGGTGGCGAGGACGTCGATCTGGGCCCGGCGGGCGGCGAGCTCGGCGCCGGCCGCCGCGGTGAAGGTGCCGGGGTCCGCGGCGAGCTCGGTGTCGAGCCGGGCCGCGGCCACGGCGGTCTCGGTCCGCAGCCGGTCGAGGTCGCGGTCGAGGCCGGCGCCGTGGCGTTCCCAGGCGCCTCGGCCGGCCGCGCGCAGTTCCCGCAGGCGGGTACGCAGCTGGGCCTCGTCGGCACGCAGCGCGTCCGCGCGGCGGCCGTTCCCCGCGACGTGGGCGTCCCGGATCCGGGCCACGACCGCATCGACGGCGTCGGCCGCGGTGCCGAGCCGGGTCTCGAACGATTGCCAGGGGGTGTTGGTGGACATGCCAGTCAGCGTGCGGTCAGGCGCTGCCGCGCGACCGCCACGATCGGTGGCTGGGCTGCCATGGCGCTGCCATGCCCGTGGCAGCGTCGCTCGGCCGCTACGGCACCGTGGCGGCCGCGTCGCGGCGGCCGCGCCCGGGTGGGCGCGGCTGACGTCAGCGGCGGGTTCGGGCGATCGCGTCGCGCGGGGACAACCGGCGCCCGGTGGAGAGGGCCGTCTCGGTTGCCGCGTCGCCCAGGCCCGCGCGCACCTTGGCGATCAGCCGGTCGACGTCGCCGCGCCGGGCGCCGCGCAGCGGGTGGGCGGTGGCGGCCCGGTGGGCGCCGGCCGCGCCGAGCAGGAGCGCGGCCGGCTCGGGCTCGGCGGTGGCGGCCAGGGCCTCGAGAGCGGTCGCGGCGGTTGCGTGATCCTGAGAGCGGTCCGCCCGGGCGAAGGCGTCAAGCAGCAGCGGTTCGGCAGTGCGGGTGTCGCCGCGGGCGGCGGCGAGCGCGCCGAGGCCGGCCAGGCTGCGCGCGTACGGGCTCCCGGCGAGCGCGGTGAAGAACGTCGCCCGGGTCCGGCGGGTGTCGGGGCTCTCTCCCCAGGCGCGGACCGTGCGCAGGATCGCCTCGGCCGCCGCCTCCTCGCCGGACAGCCGGAGCGTCTCGGCCAGGCCGCAGCGGGCCAGCGCGGCGTGCCACGGGCTGTCGCCCGTCTCGGCCGCCGTCACCGCCTCGGTCAGCAGTGCCCGCGCCCGCGGCAGGTCGTCGTCCAGCGTCGCCAGGCGGCCGAGCTCGGTGCGGACAAAGGCGGCGTAGTGCGGCAGCCCGAGCCGCCCGGACAGGTCCAGGGCCTCCGTCAACTCGCCGGCCGCCGTGGTCAGGTCGCCCCGGCGCTCCGCGGCCGCCGCCAGCAGGAGCCGGGCCCAGCTCTCGAACGGCTCGTAGCCGGCGCGGCGCGCGCGGACGAGGATCTCAGCGCCCCGCTGCCGCACCACGTCCAGCCGCCCGGCCCGGACGGCGCCCGTCGCGGCGATGAGGTCCGAGCCGCACACCCAGAAGTCGTCATCGGTCGCCACCATGGTCACCCGGGCCTCGGCCAGCAGCGTCGCCGCCCGCTCGGGCTCGCCGGCCGCGCCGAGGACCAGGGCCAGGGTCTGCTTGGCCCGGGCGGTCTCCCACGCGTCGCCGGCCTCGCCGGCGAGTGCGATCGCGCGTTCGCCGGCCCGGATCGCCCGGTCGACGTCGTCGCGCTGGCCCGCCAGATAACTCAGCGTCGTGTACCCGGCCGCCCGTATCCCGGCGGGCACCTGTTCCGCCGCCGCTTCGGCCGCCGCGAGGGCCGTCTCCAGCCAGGCGCGGCCCTCGTCGTGCCGGTCGGCCGCGCCCCAGAACAGCCACAGCGCGGCCCCGATCCGCAGCGCCGCCACGACCTCCCCGTCGGCCGGCGCGTTCTCGGAGGCGGCGCGCAGGTTGTCGTAGTCGGCCGCGATCCGCCGGTGCCAGGCGCGGTAGTCGCGGCGCCGGACGCCGGCCTCGGCCGCCTCGGCGAGACCGGTGTAGAACTCGCGGTGTGCGCGCCGCGCGCCGTCCTGATCGGCCAGCCGTTCCCCGCCGTACTCGCGAATGGTCTCCAGCATGCGGAAGCGGGGCAGGCCGTCCGGGTCCGGCTCGGTCGTCAGCAGCGACTTGTCCACCAGGCCCGTCACCAGGTCGACCAACTCGTCCCGGCCGTCGAGGCCGTGGCACACGGCGGCCGCGGCCGCCAGCGAGAAACTCCCGGCGAACACCGACAGCCGGGGAAAGACCGCCCGCTCCGCCGGCTCGAGCAGGTCATAGCTCCAGTCCAGCGCCGCCCGCAGCGTCTGCCGATGCGGGGGCGCGGTGCGGCTGCGGTTCACCAGGAAACGGAACCGGTCCTCCAGCGCGGCGGCGATATGACCGACCGGCAGCGCCCGTACGCGCGCGGCCGCCAGCTCGATCGCGAGCGGCAACCCGTCGAGGCGCCGGCACAGCGCCCCGATCACCGGTGCGGTCTCCGGCGTGATGACGAACGACGGCAGCACGTCGACCGCGCGGTCCTCGAACAGGCGTACCGCCTCCGACCCGAGCAGCTCGCGCGGGTCCCGGATCTCGGCGCCGGGCAGGCTCAGCGGGCCTACGTGCCATTGCGCCTCGCCCCCGATCCCGAGAGGTTCCCGGCTGGTGGCCAGGGCGTGCACCGTGGGGCACGCGGCCAGCATCCGGTCCACCAGCAGGGCGACGCCGGGCAGCAGGTGTTCACAGTTGTCGAGGACCAGCAGCAGGTGCCGGTCCCGCAGGTACGTGAGCAGGTCCTCATCGGAGTCGCGAACGCCCAATGTCGAGGCCACCGCGTGCGCGACGGTCCCGGCATCCGTGAGCGGCGCCAGCTCCACCAGCCACGTTCCGTCCGGGAACTCGCCCGACTCGGCGGCGGCAACCTCGATCGCCAGCCGGGTCTTGCCGACGCCGGGCGGACCGGTGAGCGTCAGCAGCCGGGACTCCCGGGCCCGGCCACGCAGGTCCACCAGCTCGTCGCGGCGGCCGATGAACGAGGTGAGCGGGGCCGGCAGGTTCCCGGTGACGTGCGGCCGGGGCGGTTCCTCGACGACCGGCGCCGGGAGCGCGTGCGCGAGGATGTCGGACTGCAGCTGCCGCAGCTGCGGGCCGGGCTCCAGGCCGTGTTCGCCGGCGAGCAGCCGGCGTACCCGCTGGAAGGTCTCGAGCGCGTCGATCTGCCGTCCGCAGCGGTACTGGGCCAGCATCAGCTGTCCCCACAGCCGCTCGCGGAACGGGTGCTCGCCGGCCAGCGACTCGAGCTCCGCGACGAGCTGGTCGTGCCGGCCGAGGGCCAGCTCGGCGTCGACACGGTCCTCGACGGTGTCCAGGCGCAGGCCCTCCAGCCGGGCCGCCTCGGCCTGCACCCAGGCGTGCCCGGGCAGACCCTCCAGGGCCGCGCCCCGCCACAGCGCGAGGGCCGCCCGCAGCCTGGTCGCCGCCTCGCCGGGATCGTCGCGGCGCAGCGCCGCCCGGCCCTCGCCCGCCAGCCGCTCGAATCGCCGGACGTCGACCGCGTCCGGCGGCACCTCGAGGACGTAGCCCGGGTCGCGCCGGGCGACGTGGTCCCCGCCGAGGGCCGCGCGGAGCCGGGAGATCTGGTGCTGCAGGGCGTTCGCCAGGTCCCGGGGTCCCTCGTCACCCCAGACACCGTCGATCAGCCGGTCGGCGGGCACCGGGCGGCCGGCGTTCAGGGCGAGGAGCGCGAGCAGGGCATGCTGCTTCGTGCCGGTGAGCCGGACCGGGCGTTCCCCGTCGCTCACCGCCAGGGGACCCAGCAGGCCGAACCTCATCGGACCCTCGCCACGCCCCGAGGCTGTCGCCGGGCCCGGTCCCTGTCAAGGGCCGCCGGGGTCCCGCTCCGGCGCCGGCGCCGGGCCCGGTCATCCGGCCGGACGACGCCGGTCGGGTCCGGGCCGGTCTAGCCTGAGCGCGTGAGCGCCATCGAGCTTGGCGACGTCACGACGGCCCCGGCCGTGGAGCCCGAGCCGCCGATCATGTCACCGGGCCTGCTCCGTGTGGCGCTGGCGCTGCTCACGGTGGTCGGCCTCGCGGTCGTCGGCGCCTCCGCGCGGCCCGAGCCCTCGCGTCAGCTGCACTCGATCTGGAGCATCGACGTCACCGACCTCAGCCAGTACTCGATCAGCGGCGACACCGTGTTCGTGCTGAACAGCGGGTGGGACCTGACCGCGTACGCGCTGGCCGACGGGCGGGTGCGCTGGTCGAGACGGCTCGAGCACCAGACGGCCGCGACCGCGGACGACGTGGCGTCGCTCCTGCTGCCGTCCGCGTACGCCCGGATCACCAGGGCGGAGGTCGACGGGCTGGGGAGGACCGACAACGCCACCGCGGCGACGCTCGCGCTGGACCCCGCCACCGGCAACGAGCGCTGGCGGAGCCCGGGCGGGGTCGGCTACCGCGACGCGGCCACCGCGTTGCTGATCGAGGCCGACCCGGGCGGCGGCCGGCCGAGGACGTTTCGGCAGGTCCGGATAGCCGACGGCGCGGTGCAGTGGACGCGTCCCGCCGGCCGCCCCGACTACTGGATCGCGGGCGCCGGACATCTCGTGACGGTGGGTGCGGACGGCCGGACCGAGGTGGTCGGGCTGACCGACGGCGGCGGGGTCTCCGGCGGGCGGCTTCCCCTGAGCCGCGACGAGATCACGGCCGGAACCGCGGACACGGTCCAGATCGACGCCACGGCCCTCTACCTGAAACGCAACGAGGGCGGCCGGCTCACCGTGTCGGCGGTCGATCTGGCCACCCTGCGCCCGCGGTGGACCGTCGACGGCGGTCCCGCCGCCCGCGAGGCGCGCCTGTGCGGCGCGGTCCTGTGCGTCGACGACGGCACCGCCACCAGCGGCTACGACCTGGGCACCGGACAGCTCCGCTGGCGAGCCGAGGGGTGGATCAACGCCGCCGCGGTCACCGGCGGGCGACTGCTCGCCCTGAACGTCCGCAGCGCCGGCGAGGGTCTGCTCGATGCCGCCTCCGGGGCCGTGCTGGCGGATCTCGGCTTCGGCTATCCGGTCTGGGACACGACGGCCGGTACGCCGACGTTCCTGCTGCGTGACACCGTGACGCCGCCCGGCCGGACCGCGGTGTACCGGGTGGACTCGCGCGGCGGCGGCCGCAGTCTTCGCGGTTCGATCGACAGCATCCCCGGCCGGACCTGCGTGGCCGTGCGCGACCGGCTGGTCTGCCAGACGACCAACGGCCGGCTGACGGTGGTGGCCGTGGCCTGACCGCCGCGTCTCGGGGGAAGGCACCCAGGGATGAACCCGGATGCGCCCCGGGTCCCGTCGCGGAGAGAATCCGGGGTGGGTACGCCCGATGCCCGGCGAACGCGCCGGGCGCGAGCCGGCACTGGGGGAGGCACGGGTGGGACGCGCAACGGGGACGAGCAAGAGGATCATGGCCGTGGTGGTCGTCGTGGCCGTGGCCGGAGCCGGCGCGGCGTGCGGCGGCGCGACCGGTGACCCGCCGGCCGCGGCGCCGTCGAGCGCGGCGGTCCACAGCGGGCACCACAATGCCGCGCCGCCGTCGCCGGTGCCGCTGCGGGCCGGTGAACGTTTCCTCACGCTGACGATGCCTCAGCCGTACAAGCCGGTCGCCCCCGGCGGTGGCACCGACGAATACCGCTGCTTCCTGGTGGATCCGCGGCTCACCACCAAGGCGTACCTGATGGGCAGTCAGTTCCTGCCGCAGAACGCGGACATCGTGCATCACGCGATCTTCTTCCGGATCGCTCCCGAGGAGGTCGCCAAGGCCCGCGCTCTCGACCAGAGCACCCCCGGCGAAGGCTGGCAGTGCTTCGGCGACTCCGGCGTCCCGGACGACTCGTGGGTGGCCCACTGGGCGCCCGGGGCGAACGAGGTGCTGCTCGGTGACCACCTGGGATACGAGATGCCGCCCGGCAGCCAGCTGGTCATGCAGGTGCACTACAACCTCCTGGCGACCGGCGGGAAGTCGGGCGCGACCGACCAGTCGAGCATCCGGCTGCGCCTGGCCGGCGACAGCGCCGCGATGACGCCGCTGGAGACGTTCCAGCTGGCGGCCCCGATCGAGCTGCCCTGCACCGCGCAGGAGAGCGGTCCGCTCTGCGACCGCGCCGCGGCGGTCGAGGACGTCGGCCGTCGTTTCGGCCCGGACGTCGGCGGCACCGAGGACGGACTGCTCCAGCAGTGCAGCGCGGGCAAGCCGGTCGCCGGAAACGCCCAGCACTGCGACTATCCGATCCCGGGCGACGCCACGGTCTACGCCGCCGCCGGGCACATGCATCTGCTCGGCCGATCCATCAAGATCGAGCTCAACCCCGGGACGGCCGGCGCCCAGACCCTGCTCGACATCCCGCAGTACAACTTCGACGACCAGGCCCTCCGGCCGCTGCCCGCCCCGGTGCACCTCAAGCAGGGCGACACGCTCCGAGTGACCTGCACCCACGACGCCGGCCTGCGCAAACTGCTGCCGCAGCTGCGTCAGCTACCACCGCGCTACGTGGTCTGGGGCGACGGCACCGCCGACGAGATGTGCCTGGGTCTGCTGATCGGCACGTCGCTGGGGTGAGGGCAGGCTGCCTTCGTAGGCCGGTGGCGACGTCATAGCCTTCCGTGGTGACTCCTGACGAACCTGAAGATCGAGACGCGCTCCGCGTCCAGATGCAGCAGGCAATCGAGACATTCCGGCACCTGACAACGCTGTTCGTCCAATGTGCGGGTTTCCTGATAGCGATCGACGGCTTGCTGTTCGGCTACGGTCTGGCCCAGAAGAAAGCGGTACCGCTCCTCATCGCGAGCCTGGCGCCGGTGGGCATCGCGTTCGTCCTGCTGTTGGTCCTGTCCAACGGACTGCCCATGGTCTACGTCGCCGTACGAAGCGAGGAAAGGCTCCTTCCCCGCGAGGTCACTGTCGCCCGGACCTTCGTCATGACCAAATATCCACTCGTGTACTCCTGGATCAATCCCGCACAGGAGATGGAACCGAACGAGCGAAACAGGATGCTCGCCAACCCGCCGATGCGAGGCATGCGGGGGTCGAAAACCCTGATGATCTCGTTGGGGATCGGCTCGCTCGCCCAGCTCGCCCTGTTCCTCGTCGCTCTGATTTGGTTTGACTATCCGTTCATGTGAGCAGGAAATTGTTCTGCCATCGACAGCGCGCGGCGCCGGTGCCGTGCATCCCACCTCGACCGGCTGGCCGCCGAGCCGTACACAACCCCGGTTCATCCAGCCGCGACGCGTTCGTCGTCAAGATGGCGGGGTACACGTCAAGAGGGAGGCAACCGATGACAGAACCGACGCCCGAGCTCCACGCCGCGTTCAGCGAGCCCACCGCCGAGGCGGTGCCATGGTCCGATGTCGAGCGGATTCTCGCTTCGGCGGAGATCTTCTGGCTGTCCACCGTGCGGCCCGACGGCCGGCCGCACGTCACCCCGCTGCCGGCGGTGTGGGACGGCGGCGCCCTGCACATCTGCACCGGAGACCAGGAGCAGAAGGCCGCCAACCTGCGCCGTAACCCGCACTGCGCGCTGTCCACCGGCACGGACAAGCTGCACGACGGCACGGACGTGGTCGTCGAGGGCCGCGCCGAGCGGATCACCGGCCACGCCCGGCTGGTCGAACTGGCCGCGCTGTGGAAGGCCCGGCACGACTGGGACTACCGGGTGCTCGACGACACCTTCGACGACGGAGCCGGCCACATCGCCCTGGTTTTCGCGGTACGACCGGCGAAGGTGCTGGCCTTCGGCAAGAAGCCGCACAGTCAGACGCGGTACCGATTCAACAATTCCTGAAGTAGGTGCTCGGGACCATCCGAGCCGCGCTCGCGACCGGCGGCAAGCTGCTCGTCCGCTGGTCGTTCTACTCACCCGGCGCCGGCTGGGACGTCGCGGCGGTCGGCGAGGGAGAGTCCACCCTCCACAAGCTCGTCGACGCCGTCGAAATCACCCGGTAGGAGCTACCGGCCCGCCGCTCCCGCATATCTGGGCACCGGCC
This sequence comes from Paractinoplanes globisporus DSM 43857, assembly GCF_000379645.1. GTDB lineage: Bacteria > Actinomycetota > Actinomycetes > Mycobacteriales > Micromonosporaceae > Actinoplanes > Actinoplanes globisporus. The sequence continues at coordinate 143,746 of NZ_KB903295.1, read as the reverse complement.
ACGAAAGTTACGAAACCACGCAGCGGCCGTACCGCGTCACCGGCGGGCACAGGGGGCGACGGAGGGCGCACGTCTGCCGCCCGCGGTCGCCACATCGCAGGCAACCTCCTGAATCCATTGACGAGAGCTGCTGTCGCGTCCTAATGTCCAACCCCGAAAGAGTTCCGTAACAACCCCGAAACTTCCGGAATTGGCGAGACTCCCCACAGCTCAACGCACGCCATCGCCGTCGATTGATCATTTGACCCGTGGGCAGGCGATTGTCCGCACACAGCGGCCGACGCGCGCCGCCCGGCCGTGAACCGAAGGAGAGCAGCGTGAGAAGAACACATCGGATCGTGGCTGTCGTGGCCGCCGCCGCGGCTGTCGTACTGACGGGCGGGTCCGCCGCCTACGCCCTGGGCACGCCGGCCAGTGCGCCTTCCCGGTTCCATCCGCCCGCCGATTCACTCGGCGCCCTGGCGGCTCCGATCAATCTCCGCATCGGCAACGCGGTCAACATGGACAAGCTCAATGTCGACGCCACGTACACCTCGCTCGTGGCCAACCAATACTCGACGGTCACTCCCGAGAACGTGATGAAGTGGGAAGTCATCGAGCCGACCCAGGGCCAGCTCAACTTCGCCCCGGCCGATCAGCTGGTCAGCTTCGCCCAGCAGCACAACCAGCTGGTACGTGGCCACACCCTGCTCTGGCACAACCAGCTCCCCGGCTGGCTGACGACCGGCGTGAGCAACGGAACGATCAGCAACGCCCAGCTGCGTGACATCCTCAAGCGGCACATCTTCGACGAGGCAGGCCACTTCCGGGGCAAGATCTGGCAGTGGGACGTGGCCAACGAGGTGTTCGCGAACGCCTGGGACCCGAACCCGCTGCCCAACGGCATGAACGGTGACAACTTCTGGGTGTCCCACCTGGGTGTGGGCATCGTCGCCGACGCGTTCCGCTGGGCGCACCAGGCCGACCCGCACGCGTTGCTGTTCTACAACGACTTCAACATCGGCGGCGAGGACGGCACCAACGCCAAGGCCGACGCGGTGTACGCGTGGGTCAAGTCCGTGCGGGCCCAGGGCGTGCCGATCCAGGGCGTCGGCAACCAGGGCCACCTGGACACGCAGTACGGCTTCAGCGGTGCCAAGCTGCAGGACGACCTGGCTCGCTACGCCAGCCTGGGGGTGAAGGTGGCCATCACCGAGGCCGACGTCCGCACCTTCGTGGAGACCACCGACAGCCTGCAGACTCCGACCGACAGCCTGGCGCAGTTCGCCCAGCCGTTCGAGTTCGACCAGATGCTCAAGGCCTGCCTCGCGGTGAGCAGCTGCCTCTCGTTCACCATCTGGGGCGTGGACGACGCCGACTCGTGGGTGCCGGGTGTGTTCACCGGTGAGGGTTACGCGACGCTCCACGACACCAACCTGCAACCGAAGACCGCGTACACCACCCTCCAGCAGGACCTGAGGCTCAGCGCCAGCGGTGCGCCCCGGCGCCCCGGTGGCGGTCACTGACCGGCACGCACCAAGATCGGACCGGGCCCGCCGTCACGCGGGGCCCGGTCCGTGGCGATTGCTACAGCCGCGAGGCGCCGCGCGCCGACGGTGTCACAGGCAGCGCAGGATCGCGTCGACTGAGCGATCAACGTCCTCCTCGGTCGTCGACCAGTTCGACACGGAGATGCGCATCGCGGCCCGCCCCTGCCACGTCGTGCCGCTCATCCAGCAGGTCCCCTCCTGCTGAACCCGCTCGATCACCGCCCGGTTCCGGTCGTCGTCGCCGGGAAACCGAACGAGCACCTGGTTGAGCACCACCTCGCCGAGGATCTCGGCCTTTCCGGACGCGGCCAGCCGCTCGGCGAATCGGGTCGCGTGCGCGCAGCACCGCTCGATCATCTCGGCGATCCCCTCGCGGCCGAGGGCGCGGATCGCCGCGTACACCGCGAAGCCGCGCGCCCGCCGGGAGTGTTCCGGACCGTAGTCGAGCGCGTCCCGCTCGCCGTCGGCGCCGTGCACGAGATAGCCGGCCCGTGCTCCCATCGCCGCGCGGTGCGCCGCCGGGTGCGCACAAAAGACCAGACCCGAGTCGTACGGGACATTGAGCCACTTGTGTGCGTCGGTGGTCCACGAGTCCGCGCGCGCGACCCCGTCGACGAGCGGGCGCAGCCGGGGACTGGCCGCCGCCCACAGGCCGAACGCGCCGTCGACGTGCACCCACGCCCCGCGCGCGTGGGCCAGATCGCAGATCTCGCCGACCGGGTCCATCGCTCCGCTGTTCACGTTCCCGAGCTGGGCACAGACGATCGCCGGACCGTCGTCGACCGCCAGGGCGGAGGCGAGCGCATCCGGTCGCATCCGGCCCTGATCGTCCATGTCGACCTCGACGATCGCGTCGACCCCGGCCCCGAGGAACCGCAGCGCCCGGTCGATCGTGCCGTGCCGTCCCCGCCCGGCCAGCACCCGCACCCGCGGCGCGCCCCACAACCCGGCCGAGGCGACCTCCCACCCGGCCCGCCGGAGCACCTCGTGCAGCGCGATCGTCAGCCCGGTGAAGTTCGCCATCTGCGCCCCGGTCACGAACCCGGCCGAGACCGTCGGCGGAAGACCGAGCAGCTCGGCCAGCCACCGCCCGGCGACCTCCTCCACCACGGCCGCGGCCGGCCCGAGCACGTAGAGCCCCGCGTTCTGGTCCCAGACCGAGGTCAGCCAGTCGGCGGCGAGGGCCGCGGGCGTGGCCCCGCCGACGACGAACCCGAAGAACCGCCCGCTGGACGACGCCACCACCCCGGGGTCGGCGGCCAGGGCCAGGTCGGCGATCACCTCCCGCGCCGGCTGCGGATGCGCGGGCAGCGGGACATCGAGCGTGGCGCGCAGATCGGCGAGGGTCGCGCTGCTACCGACCCGGCGGTCGGGCAGGCCGTCGAGGTAGCGGACGGCGTACTGGCTGGCTTCGTCGAGTACTTCTTTCCACTCCGGCATACCCAAGGTTTACGCCGGCCGCGGCGCTCGTGCCCCCAGGTTGTCGCCGTTCCGGCAGGTCCGGTCTGCTCCCGGTTCACGCCAGCCGCGCCGCCCGGGCCTCCAGATATCGCCGCTCGGGCAGGCTGAGGGTGAGCCGCGCGGCCGTCCGGTACTCCTCCCGGGCCGCGTCGAGCGAACCGGAACGTTCCAGAAGGTGCGCCCGGACCGCGGCGACCCGGTAGTGGCCGATCTCGGCGGCGTCGAGCGCCTTCAGCGCCACGAGCGGCCCGTCCACCTCGGCCAGCGCAACGATCCGGTTGAGCGTCACCATCGGCCCGGGGGAGAGGACCGCCAGCAGCCGGTACAGCTCCAGGATCTGGGCCCAGTCGGTGGCCTCGGCGGTCGGCGCCTCGTCGTGAACGGCCGCGATCGCCGCCTGCACCTGGAACGATCCGACCGGGAAGCGCTGCAACGCGTCGGTAATGATCGAAATGCCCTCCGCGATGGCCGTTCGGTCCCACCGCGATCGGTCCTGATCGGCCAGCGGCACCAGGGCGCCGTCCGGCCGAGTCCGAGCCGGTCGCCGCGCATCGGTCAGCAGCATCAGCGCCAGCAGCCCGGCGACCTCGCCGTCGGAGGGCAGCAGCGCCCGCAGCTGCCGCGTCAGCCGGATGGCCTCCCCGCTCAGCTCGAGCCGATGCAGCGACGTCCCCGAGCTGGCGGTCGACCCCTCATTGAAGATCAAATACAGGACTTGCCGTACGCCGGCCAGCCGCTCCCCGATCTCCTCGGCCGGCGGCAGCACGAACCGCGCGCCCGCCTCCCGGATCCGCTGCTTGGCGCGGCTGATCCGCTGGCCGACCGTCTTCTCCGGAATCAGCAGCGCCCGGGCGATCTCGGCCGTGGTCAGGCCGCCGACCGCGCGCAGCGTGAGGGCGACCTGCGCGGGCGGGGTCAGCGCTGGGTGACAGCAGAGCAGCAGCAGCGTGAGCTCGTCGTCGCCGCGTACGGCCGGGGCAGGATCGGGCGGCAACGCCTCGCGCCGGCGCCGCGCCTGCTCGCTGCGGAGCGTCTCGATGTGCCGGCGGGACGCCACCCGGATCAGCCAGGCGGCCGGGTTGTCCGGCACGCCCTCGTCCGGCCACTGGCGGGCGGCCGCGATCAGCGCCTCCTGCACCGCGTCCTCGGCCGCGCCGAAGTCGCCGTACCGCCGCGCGACCGCCGCCAGGACCTGCGGCGCCGCGGTGCGCAGCAGGTCCTCGACGCCGGTCAGACGTTCCATTCTTTTGTCGTGCGCATTGGTCAGACGTCCCATCCGATAGTCGTGCGCATTGGTCAGAACTCCCATCCGCTCATGTCGAGCACCGGACGAACCTCCACCTCGGTGTAGCGCGCGTCCGGCACCCGCGACGCCCATTCGATCGCGTCGTCCAGCGCCGGGCAGTCGATCAGGTAGAACCCGGCCAGATGCTCCTTGACCTCGGCGAACGGCCCGTCGGACGGGATCGTGCGCCCGTCGCGCACCGACACCCACGTGGCCAGCGACGGATCGGCCAGCCCCTCCGAGGCGACCAGCACGCCCGCGTCCGCCATCTGCTCGGAAAGCTTCAGGTGATCGCGGCCGAACGCCATCCGCTCGGCGTCGGACATCTTCTCCCACGCCGCCAGGCTGCGGGGGTTGGACTGAATGAGGATCAGATATTTCATGCTCGCTCCCTTTCGCTCACCCAGGATGTCGAAACCGGCCGCGTTGCTTCGACGTCCCGGCTGAAGTTTCCTTCACAAGGAGGTTCCGAGATGAACAACGAGATCAGGAACGTCATCCTGGCCCGGTCCGAGCGCTTGGCCGCCGGCGACATAGCGGGCATGCAAGCACACAATGCGCCGGAGGTGGTCGCCTACACCCTCGCCCCGCCGCTGGGCGGCCCGCTCGACGGCCACGACCCGAAGGGCCTGGAGGCCTGGCTGCAGGGCTTCGAGGCGCCGCCGCAGCGCCAGGTGACCCACCTGGAAATCACCGCCGACGGCGACGTAGCCTTCGCCACCAGCATCGACGCGATGACCGCCACCCCGCGCGGCGCCACCGAGCCGTTCACCCTCTGGTATCGAGTCACGCTCGGCCTGCGCCGCATCGACGGCCGCTGGCTGGTTACCCACGAACACCACTCGGTCCCGTTCCTGATGGACGGCTCCCTCCGCGCGGCTGTAGACCTCGAACCCTGACGGCCGCCGCATCGGCCGCCCGGGCGGGCCGCAGTTGTCCGCCGGGCGGTCGCCATGCCGGGCGGGCCTCAGTTGTCCGCCGGCGGTCGCCACGCCGGGCGGGCGGCAGCGGTCGCGCGTGCGGGAGGCCTCAGCGGTCGGCCGGGCGGTCGGCGCCGTCGCAGGCGTCCTCGAGGAGGTCGTCGAGCACGTCGAGCAGGTCGGGGCCCTCGTGGGCGATGTCGGCCGTGCGACCGACCAGGCCCAGCTGGACCGCGCACTCGCGACCGAACCCCTTCACCATCCGGTCGGCGCGAGTCGGATGACCGCACCGCGGACACCGCCTCATCTCCGCCACACCAGGCACGATATCGCCGCACGTGGCCAAACCCTCCGACCATCTCGGAAGATCCGGTGGCTGGCGTTCGGACGGTTTGACCAATACGCCGGCCCGGAGAGGCCCGCGTGACCGGGTCGGCGGCGCTGGATCGGCGGCCAGGGCGAGGATGGCGGAGGCGGACGGGAATCGAACCCGCCTGACCCGGATGCCGGGCCACGTCAGTTTTGAAGACTGCGAGGGGCACCAGCCGCCTTAACGCCTCCGCGATCACCCTAGACCGGCGAGCCGTGACAAAGTGGATGGGGTGACGATCAAAAGGCTCACGGGATACGCGCACGGCGGCGGGTGCGCCTGCAAGATTCCGCCGGGGGAACTCGAGGCGGTGGTGTCGGGGCTGGTCGGTGACACCGTCGGCGGGACGGGGGAGCTCCTGGTCGGACTGGATGACGGGGATGACGCGGCCGTCGTGCGGATCGCGAACGGGACGGCGGTGGTGGCCACGGCGGACTTCTTCACGCCGGTGGTCGATGACGCGTACGACTGGGGAAGGATCGCCGCGGCGAATGCTCTCTCCGATGTCTATGCGATGGGTGGAACGCCCGTCGTCGCCGTGAACCTGCTGTGCTGGCCGCGGGACCTGCTGCCGATGGAGCTGGCGGCCGAGGTGCTGCGCGGCGGCCTCGACGTGGCGCGGGAGGGCGGCTGTCACGTGGCCGGCGGGCACAGCGTGGACGACCCGGAGCCCAAGTACGGCATGGCGGTGACCGGCGTCGCGGACCCGGAGCGCCTGATGCGCAACGACTCCGGCCGGGCGGGGCTGCCGCTCACGCTGACCAAACCCCTCGGGATCGGCGTGCTGAACAGCCGGCACAAGGCGACCGGCGAGGTGTTCCCCGAGGCGATCGCCGCGATGACCACGCTGAATCGGGACGCGTCCGAGGCGGCGCTCAAGGCGGGCGTGGTGTGCGCGACCGACGTGACCGGGTTCGGGCTGCTCGGCCACCTGCACAAGCTGGCCCGGGCCGGCGGGCTCACGGCCCGGATCGACGCGAGCGCCGTGCCCTACCTGCCGGGCGCGCGGCAGGCCCTCGCCGACGGCTACGTGAGCGGCGGGACCCGGCGCAACCTCGACTGGGTGCGCCCGCACCTCGACGCCGGCGCGACCACCGAGGACGAGCTGCTCCTGCTCGCCGACGCGCAGACCTCGGGCGGCCTCCTCATCGCCGGCGAGATCCCCGGCCACCCGGTCGTGGGGGAGCTGCTGCCCGCCCGCGACGACGGCACCACCCTGCTGGTCCGTTAAAGCGTCGCCACCAGGCAGTCCCGGCAGACGGTGCCGGCCGCGTCCTCGGCGAAGAGGTCGTCCGGAAACCGCACGGTGGCCAGCCATTCCCCCACGCCGCGAAGATTAGTCGGGAGAATTGCGGCGGGACAGCCGCTCGCGCTGCGGCACCACCGTGTACCGCGGGTCCTTCGCCGAGGCGATCCCGCCGTCGAAGATGCCGAACCGGGTCAGCGCCGACGCCGTGAGCAGCGACAACCCGGAGAGCGCCGACACGACTCGATTGCCGCGGCCGAGCACCGCCCCGGCGACGCCCAGCGCGGTCAGCGCCCGGCCCGCGCGCAGCAGCCGGCCCGCCCGCCCGGTCGTGTAGGGCTCGCTGAGCAGCCCCTTCGTGGTCTCGATCCGCCGCGCGCCGTAGAGCTCGAGGGCCGCGCCCAGCACGGCCATCCGCCGGGCCGGCGGCGCCGGATCCGCGATCAGCCCGACGCCCGCACCGCTCGCGAGGGCACTGCCGGCAAAGACAAAGGGCATTTCCGGGTACGCGGCATGCCAGCTCGGCGCCGCGGTGTCCGACAGGAGCACGGCCGTGTACGTGGCCAGGGCGGGAGCGACGGCCGCCGCGCCCAGGCCCGCCACCGCGCCGACCGGGGGCAGCACCTTCCGGGCGAACCTGGACGGCACGAGCGGCGCCGCCTCGGCCACCGCCGCCGCACCGGCCGCCACCCCGAACGCCGAGAACACCCAGACACCCGTCGACATCGGCGAGGTCGGCTTGGCGACCCGCAGCATGTGGTGGAACCGCTCCGGCCGGCCCAGGTCGGCGACCAGGAAGTAGCCGCTGGCGGCCAGCGCGCCCAGCGCCGTGATCCGTCCGGCCCGCCGCAGCCGGGGCCGCCGGGTCGCCTGCCCGCCCGCCGCCAGCAGCGCCGAACCGGCCGCGAGACCCCCGGTGAACAGGTACGCCGCGACGTCGTGCGTCCACGGCGCCGGCCGCACGATCGGCCGCCCGTAGTACGACTTGAAGTCGGCCCGGGGCACCATCGGCCGGTCGCCGCGGGGGCTCACGGCCGCCGCCCCAGGAACGCCACGACCACCGCGCCGGCCATCGTCAGCGCGGCCAGTCCCGCTCGCTTCCACATGTCGGGCAGATCCTTCGTCGTCACCACCGGGTCCGGGGGCAGACCGTACACCTCGGGCTCGTCGAGCAGCAGGAAGAACGCGCCGTCCCCGCCCACACCGTCCTCTTCGTCGTGCCCGTAGAGCCGGGCCGACGCGACGCCCTCGGCCCGCAGCTTCTCGACCCGCTCGGTCGCGGCGAGACGGAGCACGTCGAGCTCTCCGTACTGAATGGACTGGGTCGGACAGGCCTGCGCGCACGCCGGCGTCAGCCCGTCACCGATCCGGTCGTAACACATCGTGCATTTCCACGCCCGGCCGTCGCCCTCGCGCCGGTCGATCACGCCGTACGGGCAGGCCGCCACGCAGTACCCGCAGCCGTTGCAGATGTCCTCCTGCACCACAACCGTGCCGAACTCGGTGCGGAACAGCGCCCCGGTCGGGCACACGTCGAGGCACCCGGCGTGCGTGCAGTGCTTGCACACGTTCGACATCATCAGCCAGCGGAAGTCGGTGCGCTCCGCGTCCTCCGCGCGACCGGGGAGATCCGAGCCGGGCATGCCGAGGAAGACCGGCTCCGAGGGCTGCTCGATGAACGCCACGTGCCGCCACGTGTTCGCCGACAGGCCGCCGGTGTTGTCGTACGACTGCCCGAGCAGGTCGAACCCGTCGTCGGGAACCGCGTTCCACTCCTTGCAGGCCACCTCGCAGGCCTTGCATCCGATGCAGACCGAGGTGTCGGTGAAGAAGCCCATCCGCGGCGGCGCGTTCTCGTACCCGGCGTCGGGCGCGGGGTCGAGCGGGCCGTACAGGCTGTTACCCATCGGCGTCCTCGGTGGTGACGATCGGTGTGTGATGCCCCGGGAACAACCCGGCGCGGCGGCGGTACCCCTCGACGTACGCGAGCAAGGCTTTTCCGATCGGACGGCGTCCGGGCTGGATGTCGCAGGTGCCGACCTTGCTCTCCTGGATCAGCACGTTCGGGTCCAGCGTGATGCCGATCAGGTCGTTGGCGGAGTCCCCGGTGACCAGGCCCTCCGAGCCCCAGTGGTAGGGCAGCCAGAGCTGGTGGATCGTGCGGCCCTCGATCCGCAGCGGCGTGAGCCGGGAGGTGACCAGCACCTTCGCCTCGATGGCCGCGCGCGCCGTGACGATGTGCGCCCAGCCGAGGTGGGTGAGCCCGCGTTCGGCGGCGAGCTCGGGGGAGACCTCGACGAACATCTCCGGCTGCAGCTCGGAGAGGTACGCGAGCTGCCGGCTCATGCCGCCGGCCGTGTGGTGCTCGGTGAGGCGGCTCGTCGAGAAGACGTACGGGAAGACCTCGCTGTGCTTTTCCGGCGGGCTGGGATTGGTCAGATTGTCATCCCGGTCATACACCTTCCGGGTCGGATTGGACTGCTGGCCGTACAGCGGGTTGCGCACCATCGACTCGGCCGGCTCGTAATGGGTCGGCATCGGCCCGTCGATCAGCCCGGACGGCGCGTAGAGCCAGCCCTTCCCGTCGCCCTGCATGATGAACGCGTCGTCCCCGGCGATCGCCGCCACTCCGGTCGCGTCCTCCGGCGGCCGGTACGAGGGCGGCTTCGTCTTCTCGAAGTCGGGCACGTCGTGGCCAGTCCATTCGCCCGCGGCATTGTCCCACCAGACATACCGTTTGCGCTCCGACCACGGGTTGCCGTCCGGGTCGGCCGAGGCTCGGTTGTAGAGCGTGCGGCGGTTCGCCGGCCACGCCCAGCCCCACTCGGGCGCGACCCAGTTCTGCTCCCGCCCCGGTTTGCGGCGGGCGGCCTGGTTGACGCCGTCCTTGAACACGCCGGTGTAGATCCAGCAGCCGCCCGACGTCGACCCGTCCGGCTTCATCTCGTTGAAGGTCGAGAGCAGGCGACCGGTGGTCAGGTCGTACCCGTTGATCTCCTTGAGCACGTCCGCGGCGTCGGGCTCGTCGCCGCGCGCGCCGATGAGATCGTAGTCCCAGGTGAGATTGCGGATCGCCTGGTCGCGCGGCAGCGTCGAGCCGGCCAGCCGCTCCCGGACCCGCTTGCCGAGGTGGTAGAAGAACCACAGCTCGCTGCGCGCGTCGCCCGGCGGATCGACCGCCTTCTCCCGCCACTGCAGCATCCGCTGGGTCTGGGTGAACGTGCCCTCCTTCTCGGCATGCGACGCGGCCGGCATGAAGAACACCTCGGTGCGGCACCGCTCGGGCACGATCTCGCCGGTCGGGCCCTCGGGCCCGCCCTTCCAGAACGTCGCGCTCTCGATCATGTAGAGGTCGCGGACCACGAGCCATTCGAGATTGGCCATGCCCAGGCGTTGCGCGCGGCCGTTCGCCGACCCGACGGCCGGGTTCTGCCCGAGCAGGAAGTACCCGCGGATCTTGCCGTCGATCATGTCGAGCGCCTGCCGGTACGTACCGTGATCGCCGGTGAGCCGGGGCAGCCAGTCGAACCCCCAGTCGTTGTCCTCGGTGGCGGCCGTCCCGAAATAGGCTTTCAAAAGGCTCACCGCATAGGACTCAGCCTTGGACCAATAGCCCTTCTGCCCCGGGTGCCGGATCGCGTCGATCCACTGCTCGAAGGTCTCGTGCTTCTCGTGGTGCGGCATCGGCAGGTAGCCGGGCAGCAGGTTGAACAGCGTCGGGATGTCGGTCGAGCCCTGGATGCTGGCGTGGCCGCGCAGCGCGAGCACCCCGCCGCCGGGCCGGCCCATGTTCCCCAGCAGCAGCTGGATGATCGCGCCGGTGCGGATGTACTGCACGCCGACGCTGTGCTGGGTCCACCCCACCGAATAGACCAGGGCGGTCGTCCTCTCCCGGCCCGAGTTCTCGGTCCAGGCCGCACAAACCTCCAAGAACTTCTCCTGGGGTACGCCACACAGGCGCTCGACAACCTCAGGGGTGTAGCGGGCGTAGTGCCGTTTGAGGATCTGGTAGACGCAGCGCGGATGCTGAAGCGTCGGATCCCGCGGCGAGTCGCGCGGCACCGGCGGACCGTGCGACTCGTGGCGCATCGGCTCGGCCGTGTCCGCGTGCGGCTCGTCGTGCTGCTCCATTCCCTCGTACGCCCAGCTGGCCTGCACGTACGTGTTCGTCTCGGTGTCGTACCCGGAGAACAGGCCGTCCAGCTCCTCGGTGTCCCGGAAGTCCTCGCTCACGATCATCGACGCGTTCGTGTACGCGACGACGTACTCCCGGAAGTCCTTCTCGTTGGTGAGGATGTAGTTGATCACCCCGCCCAGGAACGCGATGTCGGCGCCCGCCCGCATCGGCACGTGGGTGTGCGCGAGCGCGCTCGTCCGGCTGAACCGCGGGTCGATGTGGAAGATCCGCGCGCCGCGGTTCTTCGCCTCGACCACCCACTGGAAGCCCACCGGGTGCGCCTCGGCCATGTTCGAGCCCTGGATGATGATGCAGTCGGCGTTGGCCAGATCCTGAAGGAAGCTGGTGGCCCCGCCACGGCCGAAGGAGGTCCCCAGACCGGGGACGGTGGAGGAGTGTCAAATACGGGCCTGGTTCTCGATCTGGATCGCGCCCAGGGCGGTGAACAGTTTTTTGATCAGGTAGTTCTCTTCGTTGTCGAGCGTGGCCCCGCCGAGGCTCGAGATGCCCAGCGTCCGGTTGAGCGGCCGGCCCTTCTCGTCCTCCTCCTCCCAGGTGGCGTCGCGCGCGGCGACCACCCGGTCGGCGATCATGTCCATCGCCGTCTCGAGATCGAGACTTTCCCATTCCGTCCCGTACGGCTTGCGGTAGAGCACGCGCCGCTGCCGGCGGTCGCTGGTGACCAGGCTGAGGCTGGCGGAACCCTTGGGACACAGCCGCCCGCGCGAGACCGGGCTGTCCGGGTCCCCCTCGATCTGAACGATCTTCTCGTCCTTCACGAAGATGCGTTGCCCGCATCCGACCGCGCAGTAAGGGCAGACCGACTTGGCGATCCGATCGGCCGTCCCGGTGCGCGCGGTCAGTTCCTTGGACCGTTCGGACTGCGCGGCCGCGCCACGCCCCAGCGGGTCGGTCCCGGTCAGCTGCCGGTAGACCGGCCAGCCCTCGATCCAGGTCCGGACGCCCACGGATCCGACCCTAGCGGCTCCGGGCGGTGCCCGCACTCGTGAGCAGTTGTTCGGTTTTCTCGGCCAATTTCCGGGCATCCGCCGGCCGCAGCGTGGGCAGGTCGAGCGGCAGTTTCCGGCCACGATCCACCGCCAGGAGCGGCTCGTCCGGCGGATGGTCTATCCAATCGTGAATCGGATGGATCGCCTGTTCGATCGGCTGCCCCTTGAGCTTCGCGGCGATCCGGATGGCCAGTCGCAGGGGTTTCGGCAGCGGCGTGAGGTCGCCGCTGCGCGTGAAGCCGGGGTGGTAGAGGACGTAGCCCGGGCTCTGGATCACGCCGAGCAGGTCGTTGCACCGGCCGGCCTGAAGCTGGGCCTTGACCATGCTGTAGCCGTGGGCCAGCTGGAGGTCGTCCCAGTGGATCGTGCCCTTGGTGACGCCCACTCCGGCGACGTTGACCGTCAGCCGGGGGCGCAGGCCCTTGCCCAGCAGATAGCGGCTCAGGTAGTAGAGGGCGAAGGTCTGCTCGAGGCCCTGCTTCGTCTCCACCCGTCTCGGTGCCTGGCGGTTGGCGAACAGCAGGAGGGCGTCGACGTTCGGCCACCGCTCGTTGATCGCCTCGATCACCCGCCGGGTGTCGTCGACGTCGCTGAGGTCAACCCGATGGAAATGGGGGACATCCCGGCCTTTGTCGGGATTGCTGCCGAGGGTGATGACCTCGTCGCCCCGCCGGGAGCGCGCCAGCGCCATCGCGCGCCCCATCCCGTCCGTTCCGCCACTGATCACTATCGTCCTGGTCATGCCTACGATCGTGGTGCGACCGGGCGGAACGGGGAAAGAAGGCAGTTTGATGTCCGCTACGAACACCGATGTGCCCTCGATGCGCGCCCACGCCCTGCCCACTCCCGTCCCGGCCGGCGACTACGACGCCTGCCCGGTCACGTCGCTGATGCGCCGGGTGGGTGACAAATGGACGCTGCTGGTCCTGAGCCTGCTGGGCCGGCGGCCGTACCGCTACAACGAGCTGCACCGCGCCGTCGAGGGCATCAGCCAGCGCATGCTCACCCGGACGCTGCGCACCCTGGAGGCGGACGGCCTCGTCGCCCGCACGGTCTTCCCGAGCGTCCCGCCCAGCGTGGAGTACCGCCTGACCCCGCTCGGCGAGAGCCTGCTCGTGCCCCTGTCGGCCCTGGCCGACTGGGCCGTCCGTCACCAGCCGTCCTCGACGCCCCTCGGCGTCAGGCCGCTCGGTGACAATGGCTGATGGTTTCCATGAGGGGCGTCGCTGTCACCGTTGCCGACCGGCCTGATCTCAGCGAGAAGGCATGGCAGTGCACGAGCGATCTGATGCCGGAGTACAACAACCACGGCGACGTCCTGGACGAGTACTGGCCGCGGCTGACCGCGGAGCTGCCGGAATACCAGTTCCACCTGCTCGGCGACGATGAGCAGATCCTGGCCCGGGCGCGCTCGATCCCGCTTCATTGGGACGGGACGCCGGACGGCCTCCCGCCGGGGATCGACGGCGCGCTCATTCGCGGGTTCGACGGGCGGGAGCCCAACGTTCTGTGCGCCCTGCTGGTTGCCGTCCCGCGAGCGGTGCAGGGGCGAGGTGTGAGCGCCGGCGCGCTGATGGCGATGTCCGGCATCGCGCGGCGCCACGGTTTCAAGTCGCTCATCGCACCGGTGCGACCGAGCGCCAAGGAGCGCTACCCGCTCGTGCCGATCGACCGCTACGCGACCTGGAGACGGCCGGACGGTTTGCTGTTCGATCCGTGGATGCGGGTTCACGAGCGACTCGGAGCCGGCGTTCTCAAGCCTGAGCAGCAATCCCTCCGCATCACGTCGACGGTGGCCGACTGGGAGGGTTGGACCGGGCTCGCGTTTCCCGAGAGCGGCGCCTACTGGTTCCCGGGCGGGCTCGCGACGGTGGACATCGACCTCTCGGCGGACCGTGGTCTGTACTTCGAACCAAACGTCTGGATGCACCACCAGCTCTGAGGCTCGGACGCGGGTGGTCAGCCGACGGCGGTGACGGTCAGCGTGTCGCCGCGGGGGCAGAGCAGGTAACCGGGCGTTCCCCGGCAGGCCTGTTCGGTGACCCGCTCGACGCTGCCGAGCGCGGTCTGGCGGCCGGTCGCCAGGTCCAGCCGGCTGACCACCGTACGCTCGGGTGGTTTGCTGGTTCCGCGAAGCAGCAACAGCGAGCCGGTCGCGCCGGCCGAGAACGCCTGCTGACCACCGAGCGGGCGGCCGATCGTCCGGCCGGTGGCGGCGTCGACCAGCACCGTCGTCGCCGAGGCCAGGTTGGCGGCGGCCGAGAGCAGCAGTCGCCCGCCGCCCAGGTCCCACACGAAGTTCAGGTCGTCGCGCCGCCAGACCTCACGGCCGGTGGTCGACTCGCGGCCGGCCACGCCCCGCACGCCCGCCGTGCAGATCAGCGCGCCGCAGCCGGTGACGTAGCCGATCAGTTCCTCGGACCGCCACAGCGGGTGCAGGTCGGCGGTACGGTAGATGGTGGCGGCGGTCAGCGCGGAGGCCGTGCGTATCACGACCAGGTAGGAGGCGGCCGCGGAGAGCGCCGCGTTGTACACCCCGTTCCAGGGGATGCGGGCGCGGTGCAGCACGATGCCGTCCGCGTACCCGTAGACCGTGGCGTCGCCGGTGTCGGTCACCGTGACGATCGAGGCCGGGCGGCCGTCCTCGGCGAGCGTGGTCCACTGCCCGGCCGGCGCGATCGCGTGCCGCCACACCTCGCGGCCGTCGCGCAACCCCACCAGGCGCAGCCCCGTGGTCACCCCGAGCTGATCGGTCTCGGCCAGCAGCACGTCCCCGTCGGCCACCGACGGCGACGCCTCGCCGTCCGACCGCCACAGCTGCTCGCCGGTTGCCGCGTCCAGCGCGAGCGTGCCGGCTCCCGACTGCGCGCCAGGACCAGGAGCGGTGGGCACCAGCAGCACGTCGCCGGCCAGGCGCATGCCGTCGTCGGCAACCCCGGCATCGTCCGGTGTGCTCCATCGCAGACGGCCCGTGCGCAGGTCATAAGCGGACACGACGGGCTCCCCGGCCGCGCCGGTCCGGTTCAGGTAGACGGTCCGGCCGTCCAGCGCCATGGTGTCGCCCGGCCGGAACGCGGCCGTCCAGAGCGGGCGTACGGGGGACGGCGCCGATGGCACGGAGCCGGCCACAGCCAGCAGCCCGGCCACGGTGAGCACGACCAGAGCCAGCCGGCGCAGCCGCGCCAGGTTCAGCGGGGCGGCCGGTTCGGCGACTGCCCCGGCGTCGCCGAGGTCGATCAGGGCCATCGCCGGTCAGGAACCGGCGCGATCGACGCCTCGGTGCACCCGGACCGAGCGGTCGATCAGCTCGCGCAGGGCGGCCGGGTCGACGTCGTCGAGGTTCTTCAGATAGAGGCAGCCCTTACCGGCCTTGTACGGTCCGAGCCGCGCGAGTGTCGAGGCGTGCCGCTCCTCGAAGCCGCCCGCGAGGTAGACCACCAGGTGCTGCTTGCGGGGTGAGAAGCCGGCCAGCGCGCTGTCGCCCTCGCGGCCGCTGTCGTACCGGTAGTGGTAGCTCCCGAAGCCGACGATGCTCGGCCCCCACATCACCGGTTCCGCCCCGGTGATCTCGCGCATGATCTCGGCGAGCCGGCGGGCGTCGGACCGCCGGGTCTCGCTCGGCACGGCCGCCAGAAACTCCTCGACCGACTGCCCGGTCGGCGCTGTCATGCCCGGCATTCTAGGCCGCGGGCCCGGCAAGTTCCTGCAATGTGCACCTAAACGTGGTGTTGACGCGCCGGGGGCGGTCCTAGCGTCCCGCTCATGAGCGAAAAGGTCACCTCCGGGATCAGCCGCCGGAACGCGCTGATCGCACTCGGCGCCTCCGGCGTCGCTGCGTCCGGAGCCACGCTGATCGGGCAGCCTGCCCAAGCCTCCTCTCCGTTGTTGCTGGCCAAGCCCGAGCGCCTCGGGGCGCCGCCGGTCGAAGGCCTGCACCTGACCTTCGGCGCCGACCCGGCCACCCAGATGGTCGTCTCCTGGACCACCGACCGGGACGTCGCCCGGCCGCGGGTCAGCTACGGCACCCTCGAGGGCGGGCACGGCCGAGTCGTACCGGCCGAGACCCGGGTCTACACCGACGCCGTGTCGAACAAGACCGTCCACGTGCACCACGCGACGCTCTCGGGGCTGCGTCCGGGCACCTACTACACGTACGCGTCCCTGCACGACGGCGGCCGGCCGGACGCGGGCACGTTCCAGACCGCGCCGCGCGGCCGGTCGGCCTTCACCTT
Source organism: Paractinoplanes globisporus DSM 43857 (assembly GCF_000379645.1). Lineage (GTDB taxonomy): Bacteria > Actinomycetota > Actinomycetes > Mycobacteriales > Micromonosporaceae > Actinoplanes > Actinoplanes globisporus. The sequence continues at coordinate 127,516 of NZ_KB903295.1, read as the reverse complement.
CACCAGCTTCGGCGACCAGTCGGTGCCGTCGGTCACCTGGCAGCCGGACGGCAAGGGCGGCTTCACGCCGCAGATGAACGCCAACAACACCCCGGCCAACGCCGACATCGTGTCCGGCATCGAGCAGGTCGACCCGCTGTTCCACCTGCTCAACGGCGACCTCTGCTACGCGAACCTGGACCCCGACCGGCCCCGTACGTGGAACGCGTTCTTCGCCAACAACACCCGCTCCGCCCGGTACCGCCCGTGGATGCCGGCGGCCGGCAACCACGAGAACGAGAAGGGCAACGGACCGCTCGGGTTCAGCGCCTACCAGACGTACTTCAAGCTCCCGGCCAGCGGCAGCGACCCCGAGCTGGCCGGCCTCTGGTACGCGTTCACCGTCGGCTCGGTCCGCGTCATCTCGGTCAACAACGACGACGTGGCCCTGCAGGACGGCGGCGACAGCTACGTCAGCGGCTACTCGGGCGGCGGGCAGCGTCGCTGGCTGGAGAAGGAGCTGGCCCAGGCCCGGTCGTCGCGCGACATCGACTGGATCGTCGTGTGCATGCACCAGGTGATGGTCAGCTCGTCCGACGCCAACGGGTCCGACCTGGGCATCCGCGAGAACTGGGGCCCGCTGTTCGACAAGTACCAGGTGGACCTGGTGGTGTGCGGGCACGAGCACGACTACGAGCGCTCCCTGCCGGTGCGCGGCGTCGTCTCCGGCAGCGAGACCCTCACCCCGAACCCGGTCTCGTCGAACACCGAGCTCATCGAGTCGGCCAAGGGCACCACCCACATGGTGCTCGGCGGCGGCGGCGTCAGCGGCACCACCAACAAGGCGTTCTTCCCGCTCGGCAAGGCCAAGGTGATCACCGCGGTCGGCGCGCCGCCGGCCGGCGGCGGCAAGAGGCCGTCGACCTACACCTTCGAGGGCACGCCCTGGCTCGGTTTCCGGGATTCCGAGCATCCGTACGGCTTCGCCGCGTTCACGGTCGACCCGGGCCACGCCCCGGGCGCCACGACCAGCATCTACGTCACCTACTACAACGTCACCATCCCGGACGGCCAGATCGCCCCGCTGGAGACGTTCACCCTGCAGCGCAGACGCTCCGACGGCCACCGCTGACCCACGGCGGGCGCGGCACCGCACGGTCCGCGCCCGCCCTCCGCCGGCACGGCATGAGCCCTGTGACGTAACAGTCTTGGCCCGGCGCGGTAGATCGACGTTATCGTTGCGGTTGCAACATTTGATGCGTCATGTAAGCGCCGAAGGGACAACGTCGTCATGGCAACGGTGCGGTACGAGAAAGCCACCCGGATCTACCCGGGCACGGACAGGCCGGCGGTCGACGCGCTCGACCTGGACATCGCGGACGGGGAGTTCCTCGTCCTGGTCGGGCCCTCGGGGTCCGGCAAGTCGACGGCGCTGCGGATGCTCGCGGGACTGGAGGACGTCGACGCCGGCGCGATCTTCATCGACGACCGGGACGTCACGAACCTGCCGCCCAAGGACCGTGACATCGCCATGGTCTTCCAGAACTACGCGCTGTACCCGCACATGACCGTGCGCGAGAACATGGCGTTCGCGCTGAAGCTGCGGCACACCCCGAAGGACGTCATCGCGCGGGACGTCAAGGAGGCCGCCGCCCTCCTGCAGCTGGAGCCGTACCTCGACCGGAAGCCGAAGGCGCTCTCCGGCGGCCAGCGCCAGCGGGTCGCCATGGGCCGGGCGATCGTCCGGCAGCCCCGGGTGTTCCTGATGGACGAGCCGCTGTCCAACCTCGACGCCAAGCTGCGGGTGCAGACCCGCTCGCAGATCGCCACCCTGCAGGCCCGGCTCGGCGTCACCACGGTCTACGTCACCCATGACCAGGTCGAGGCGATGACCATGGGCCATCGCGTCGCCGTGCTGGACAACGGGCTGCTGCAGCAGGTCGACACCCCCCGCGCCCTCTACGACCGGCCGACCAACGTGTTCGTCGCAGGCTTCATGGGCTCGCCGGCCATGAACATCAAGACCGTCCCGCTCACCGACGACGGGGCCGCCTTCGCCGACATGATCATCCCGCTGACCCGCGACCAGGTCGACGCCGCGCGGGCCGACGGCACCCAGCACGTCACCATCGGCTTCCGGCCCGAGCACACGGAACTCGTCGGGCCCGGCGACGGCGGCATGCCCATCACGGTCGACCTGGTCGAGGAGCTCGGCTCCGACTCGTACGTCTACGGCACCGTCGCCCTCGAGGGGCACGACGAGCGCTTCGTGGTCCGCGTCGAGTCCCGCGACACCCCCGACCTGGGCGAGATCGCGTACGTCAAGCCGCGCGCCGGCTCCCACCACGCGTTCCACGCCACGACGGGCGAGCGGCTGCCGGACTAGAAGCGGGCGGCGGCGGTCCGCAGGTGCTCGAGGAAGTGGGTGACCGCCGGCGGGCTCGTGCGCCCCGCCGGCGTGGCCGCGTAGATGTGGCGGATCGACTCGTCGTCGCGGTGCAGGCGCAGCACAGCGATCCCCGGCGGCACGCGACCGGCCGCGAGCGCGGGCAGCAGCGCCACGCCAAGGCCGGCGGCGACGCAGCCCAGCTTGCCGGTCCACTCGGCCGCCGTGATCTCGATGCGGGGGCGGAAGCCGGACGGGAGCGAGGCCCGCAGCAGCGTCTCCTCGGCGGTGGCCGAGCCGGCGATGAACGCGTCGCCGGCCAAATCGGCCAGCCGGACCGTCCGGCGGCGGGCCAGCGGATGGCCGCGAGCGACCGCGACCAGCATCGGCTCGTCGAGCAAGTGGTGCAGGTCGAAGCGGGCCCGGTCGACCGGCCCGGCCGGTGACGAGCTCACCACGGCCACGTCCGCCTCGCCCGCGGCCAGTCGTTCCAACAGTCTGGGGGTCAGACCTTCGACCAGGGTCAAACTCACGTCCGGGTACGCCGACCGGAAGGCGGCGAGCGCCGACGGCACCAGCGTCGCGACCGAGGTGGGAAACGCGCCGACCCGCAACCGCCCGCTGCCCAGTGCGCGAACCTCGTCCATCGCGCGGCGGGCGCTGGTCAGACCATCCAACACTTGCGACGCGTACGGCAGAAGGGCGCGACCCTCCTCGGTCAGGGCGACCCCGCGCGGCAGCCGGTCGAAGACCCGGCTGCCCAGCTCCGCCTCCAGCGCGACGATCTGCCGCGAGACCGCCGACTGGGTGAAGCGCAGGCGGCGGGCGGCCGCGGTGATCGAGCCGAGGTGGGCGACCGTGCGGAACACCTCGAGCAGCTGGGTATCCATGCCGGCCAAGCATGCCAGCCATGCCGGACATTCGCTGGTCGCATCGCAGCGGAAGACCTAGCGTGGCCGTCATGAGGCTGACCCTGGACAACCCGAAGACCGTCGCCGCGCCGTTCGGGGACCGGTTCGCGCACGTGGCCCGGCTCGACCTGGGAGACGGCGCGCTCCTGATGCTGGCCGGGCAGGTAGCGGTCGACGACGACGGCCAGGTCGTCGCGCCGCACCACGCGGGCGCGCAGGCCGAGCGGATCTTCGAGATCATCGAAGGCCTGCTGGAGGCGCACGGCGCCACGCTGAACGACGTGCTGCACATCCGCACGTTCATGACCGACCTCGGCGACCTGCCCGCCTACGGCGCGGTGCGGAGCCGCAGATTCACGGCGACACCGCCGCCGGCCAGCACCACCGTCGAGGTCACGAAGCTCTTCCTGCCGGGCGCGGTGCTGGAGGTCGAGGTGACAGCGGCGGCACCGGCAAGGTCTTGAGCCGCGCCGGGTCGTTGAGGACGTCGATCGCGACGATGCGGTCGTCCCGGACGGTCAGGGCCATCACCGTGAGCGTGCGCCCGCCCGCCACCATGACCAGGCCCGCCGCGCCGTTGACCAGGGCCGGGCAGGCGTAAGGCGCGAACTTGCCGAAGCCGGTGGCCTGCCCGGCGATGTCGCGCGCGCCGCGCAGCACCGCGGTGAAGCTCGGCCGGTCCGGCCCGCCGTCGGCGCGCAGCACGACGTCGGGGTGCAGCACCGCGACCAGCCGGTCGAAGTCGCCGTCGCGGGCGGCGGCGAAGAAGGCGTCGACGGCCGCCCGCTGGCGGGACAGGTCGAGATCGGGGGCCGGCGCCTGGTCGCGCACCCGCCGCCGCCCCCGGCTGGCCAGCTGCCGTGCCGCGGCCGGTGAGCGCTCGAGCAGCACGGCGACGTCGTCGAACGGCACCGCGAACAGGTCGTGCAGCACGAACGCCAGCCGCTCGTCCGGACCGAGCGTGTCGAGCACGACCATCAGCGCCAGGCCGACCTCGTCGGAGAGCAGGGCCTGCTGCTCGGGGTCGGGGCCGGACGGCAGGCTCACCACCGGATCGGGCATCCGCAGCTCGGGATGGGCCCGCCGCCCGCGCAGCACGTTCAGGCAGACTCGGCCGACGATCGTCGTGAGCCAGCCGGGCACATTCTCCACATCGTCGTCCCCGGCCCGTTCCGCGCGCAGCCACGCCTCCTGCACCGCGTCGTCGGCCTCGCTGAGCGAGCCGAGCATGCGGTAGGCCACGGCGCGCAGCCGCGGCCGCTCCACCTCGAACTCCTCCGTCATCCCGGGCATCGGTCACATTCTCGCCCCGCCGCGTGTCAGACGCAGGAAACGACGAATGGTAGGAGGGACCAACTCATGATTCTCGTGACCGGCGGCACCGGCACGCTCGGGCAGCACGTCGTTCCGCTCCTCCGGGAGACCGGCGCCGACCTGCGGATCCTGACCAGGCAGACCCGGCCGGGCCAGTTCACCGGCGACCTGGAGACCGGGCAGGGGCTCGACGAGGCCCTCGACGGGGTCGACGTCGTGCTGCACCTGGCGGGCAGTGCGAAAAACGACGAACAAAAAGCCCTTCAGCTCGTACGCGCGGCAAACCGCTCCCAGAAGCCGCACATCGTCTACATCTCCGTGGTCGGGTGCGAGCGGATCCCCGTCCGCAGCGCCGTCGACCGGGGCATGTTCGGCTACTTCCAGCAGAAGCGGGCGGCCGAGGTGGTCATCGAGAAGTCGGGGCTGCCGTGGACGACGCTGCGCGCGACCCAGTTCCACGACCTCACCTGGAAGGTGGCCGAGGGCGCGGCGAAGCTGCCGGTGATGCCGGCGCTGGCCGGGGTGCGCTTCCAGCCGGTGGAGACGGCCGAGGTGGCGCGGCGGCTGGTCGACCTCGTGCGGGGCGAGCCGTCCGGTCTGCGGCCCGATCTGGCCGGGCCGCGGGTGTACGCGATGGCCGAGCTCTTCCGGATCTGGTTGCGCGCCACCGGCCGGCGCCGGGCGGTGCTGTCCGTGCGCGCGGCCGGCGGCGCCTACAAGGCCGTGCGCGGCGGCGCGGTCCTCCCGGGCCGGGATGCCGACCTCGGCACCGTGACCTGGGAGGACTTCCTCAAAGTCAGGGCTGGCTGAAGCCCGGTTCGACGTTCCCGGCCAAGCGCCGCACATAAACAGGGTCGAGGTCGCTGGTGATCGAGATGTCGTACCAGCCGCTGCGCAGCGGCAGATGACGGACCTGCGACTGACCCGGGTTCAGCCGGATCACCGTGCGCTCCCCGCCGTACGCATCGGTGAGGATGACCCGCGCGGGCCGCGACGAGGGGTTCGCCAAAGTGAGCCGCCCCTGCCGGGTCGTGGCCTCGACCCCCGCCGCGCGGAACCGGCGCAGGAACCCGTCCGGGCCGTGCACGGTGACGTCGGCGGCGGCCGGCCAGGAGCCGGAGAGGTGGGTGCGAGCCGCCGCGGTGAACGTGCGCGGCTCCCCGCCGGCCGTGGTCGCGTGGAAGACCGCGCCGGCCCGGCCCCGGCTCGCGAACGTGATGGTCAGCTCGCCCTTCGCGAAGCGGGCGTCGGCGGCCAGGTCGTAGGGGAGCGGCCGGGCCGGGCGCAGGCCGCGCTCCTGGCGGGGCAACTCCGGGTCGGCCGGGGGCGTCGGCACGTAGTCGGGATGCCGGTCGCGGTCGGCCGGGGCGTACCCGGAGGTGTCCGGGAGCCGGGGCGGTGACGGCCGGGTCTTGCCGAAGTCGAAGGCGGCGGTCAGGTCGCCGCAGACCGCGCGCCGCCAGGGCGAGATGTTCGGCTCGCGCACGCCGAACCGTTTCTCGATGAACCGCACGATCGAGGTGTGGTCGAAGACCTCCGAGCAGACGTAACCCCCGGTGCTCCAGGGCGAGACGACCAGCATCGGCACCCGCTGGCCCAGGCCGTAGGGGCCGGCGACGTAGCCGTTGGCGGCGGGCAGGAACTCGTCGCGCAGGTCGACCGTGGAGTTGCCCGGGGTCGGGTAGCCGGGGACCATGTGGTCGAAGAAGCCGTCGTTCTCGTCGTACGTGATCAGCAGGACGGTCCGCGCCCACACCTTGGGGTCGGCGGTCAGCGCGTCGAGCACGTTCGCGATGTACCAGGCGCCGTAGTTGGCCGGCCAGTTCGGGTGCTCGGTGTAGGCCTCGGGCGCGACGACCCACGACACCTTCGGCAGTTTGCCGCCCACGACGTCCTCGCGCAGGATCCGGAACAGGTCGTCGCCGGACTTGAGGTTGGTGCCGGTGCGGGCCTTCTGGTAGAGCGGCGAGCCGGGCGCGGCATTGCGGTAGTTGTCGAAGTAGAGCAGCGAGTTGTCGCCGTAGTTGCCGATGTACGGGTCGGAGGTCCAGCCCCAGAAACCGGGCCCGTCCAGCCCGTCGCCCTCGTCCTGGTAGATCTTCCAGGAGACGCCGGAGGCCTCGAGCCGCTCGGGGTAGGTCGTCCAGTCGTAGCCGAGCTCGTCGTTGGCGACGACCGGTCCGCCGCCCTTCCCGTCGTTGCCCGTGTACCCGGTCCACATGTAGTAGCGGTTCGGGTCGGTCGGACCCATCAGGGCGCAGTGGTACGCGTCGCAGATCGTGAACTGGTCGGCCAGCGCGTAGTGGAACGGGATGTCCTCGCGGGTCAGGTACGCCATCGTGGTCGCCGACTTGGCCGGCACCCACCGGTCGTACTTCCCGCCGTTGAAGGCGTCGTGCCCGTCGTTCCACCCGTGCGGCAGGTCCTCCAGGAAGGCCAGGCCCAGGTCGTCGATGTCCGGGTGGAACGGCAGCACCCCGTCCTGGTGCCAGACCGACTCCCCGTCCGGCTTCGTCACCGGCGTGCGGTCGCCGAAGCCGCGCACCCCGCAGAGCGAGCCGAAGTAGTGGTCGAACGAGCGGTTCTCCTGCATGAGGACGACGATGTGCTCGACGTCGGCGATCGTGCCGGTGCGGCGGTCGGCCGGGATGGCCGCGGCCCGGGCGATGCTCGGCGAGAGGGCGGTCATGGCGGTCGCGCCGGCGGCCAGCCCGAGGAATCCACGACGATTGATCCGGTCCATGCCGGACAGTGTTCGCGCGCGCACGGAAACGGCGGGCGGCGGTCAGGCGAAGTTCTCCTGTGGGTCTGCGATCTCCTGGGTGATCCGCCGGTCGTCGGCCAGGCGCCGGGTCAGCCCGCGGCGATCCAGCAGCTCGAGCAGGGGAACGGCCACGCGGCGGGTGGTGCCGAGGGCCTGGCGGGCCTCGCTCAGCGTGAACGGCCGGCCGATCCGGGCGAGCTCGCGGGCCGCGCGGTCGGGCGCGTCGGCGCGCAGAACGACATTCGGCGCCAGCTGGATCAGGAGTCCGGCCCGGACCGCCGCCGCCTGCTGGCGGCTTCCCAGACCCAATTCCACGAGGTCGTACGCCTCGGGCGCGGTGAACGGCGGCCGGTCGCGGAACGCGCGGTCGACGGCGTCCCGCAGCTCGGCGGGGAGGTCGTGCCCCGCGCCGTGGACCCGGCCGCCGCGCAGCGTCAGCGGTGCCGCGACCAGGGCCTCGACCAGGGCGCGGTCGGGGAGGCCGAGGCGGTGCCGCAGCGCCTCCACCGGGGCGCCGGGCACGAGCGGGTTCTCATCGTGGTGGCGGGCCACCTCCTCGACCAGGCGCCGCCCGAGGGACGCCCAGTGAGCGGGGTCGGCGAGCCAGTCGCCGGCCACCGGCGTCGCGTCGGCGGGGACGCCCATGGCGGTGAGGTCCGCGCGGCGGATCAGGAGGCGGCGGCGCAGCTCGGAGGCGAGGTCGGGGGTGCCGTCCAGGCCCTCCAGCTCGGCGGCCCGGGCCGCGGCCGCGCCTCGTCTCGTGAGGCCGGGCGGGGCGACGTCGAGGACCGTGACGCCGCCGGCCACGTGGCGGCGGCCGGGGTCGCGCAGGAGGGCCCGGTCGCCCAGGCGCAGCGGGAGCGGGCGGGACAGGCGCAGGCGGGCGGTGTCGGCGCCCAGGGGACGGACCCGGACGGGGACCGCCGCCGAGCCGAGGTGCAGGGTGAGCGTCCGCGGCAGGTCGGCCACCGGGTCGCCGTGAACGCGGACGTCGATCAGGTCGGTCGCGCGGAAGCGGCCCGGGGTGAGCAGGGCGTCGCCACGGGCGGCCCGGTCGCGGTCGACCCCGCGCAGGTTGACGGCGACGCGGGCCACCGCGGTCACCTCGTCGGCCGGCGCGCCGAGGGTCTGCAGGCCGCGAACCCGAACCGTGCCGGCGCCGCTTCCGGAGCCGCCGAAGCCGCCGCTTCCGGAGCCTCCGAGGCGGCCAGAGCCTCCGCCGCTGCTGCCGGAGCCGGTGCCGAGGACCAGCTCGTCGCCGGGGCGGAGGCGGCCCGCGCCGAGCGTGCCGGTGACCACGGTGCCGGCGCCCTTGATGGTGAAGGCGCGGTCGATCCACAGGCGGACCGGGGACTCGGTGTCCGGCGGGGGCAGGCGGTCGATGAGGCGGTCGAGCGCGGCGCGCAGGATGTCGAGTCCGGCGCCGGTGGTGCCGCTGACCGCGACCGCCTCGACCGCCGGGCCGAGGCTGGTGCGGGCCAGCTCGGCCCGGGCCTGGGCGGTGGCGGGCGCGGGATCGGCCAGGTCGGAGCGGGTGACGACCAGCAGGGCGTGGCGCACGTCCAGGGCGTGCAGGGCGGCCAGGTGCTCGGCGGACTGCGGCATCCAGCCCTCGTCGGCGGCCACGACCATCAGGGCGGCGGGGACCGGGCCGACCCCGGCCAGCATGTTGGGGACGAAGCGCTCGTGGCCGGGGACGTCGACGAAAGCGACTGTCCTTTGCGACGGCAGAATGGTCCAGGCAAAGCCGAGGTCGATGGTCATACCACGGCGGCGCTCCTCGGCCCAGCGGTCCGGTTCCATCCCGGTCAGGGCGCGGACCAGGGTGGACTTGCCGTGGTCGACGTGGCCGGCGGTGGCTATGACGTGCATGCGCGGGCGGCCTCGCGGACCGCGGCGACGACCTGGTCGTCGGACTCCGGGGGCACGCACCGCAGATCGAGGAGGAGCCGGTCGCGCGAGACACGTCCCACCACGATCGGTGCGGTTGTGCGCAGGAACACCCCGTACGTCTGCGGTAAGGAGAGTGACCACGACGGGAGCTCGATGCCGGGCGCGCCACCGCCACCCACGACGGCCTTGGATGCGACGAGCGTGACCTCGACGCCGGCCTCGGCCAGACGATCGGCCGCCCGGCGCGTGCGTTCCTTGAGCTCGCGTCCGTCGATGCGAAGGGCCTGCCAGGTGGGTGTCTCGGGGCCGGTCAGGGTGGCCTGGAGGGCGGCGAGGGTCAGTTTGTCGACGCGGAGCGCGCGGGCGAGGGGATGGCGTCGCAGGCGCTCGATCAAGGTGGCGTCGCCGAGGATCAGACCGGCCTGGGGGCCGCCGAGCAGCTTGTCGCCGCTGGCCGTGACCAGCGACGCGCCCTTGCGGAGGCTGGTGGTGGCGTCGGGCTCTCCGGGCAGCAGGCTGTCGGGTTTCAGCAGGCCGGAGCCGATGTCGGCGACGACCGGGACCCGCAGCGTCGCCAGGTCTTCCACGGCCGCCTCGCCGGTGAAGCCGGTGACGACGAAGTTGGACGGATGGACCTTCAGGATGAATCCCGTGTCCGGACTGATGGTTTTTTCGTAGTCCTCGACGGACGTTCGGTTGGTAGTACCGACCTCCCGCAGCCGTGCGCCGGTCGACTCGAGCAGCTCGGGCAGGCGGAAGCCGTCGCCGATCTCCACCATCTCGCCGCGGCTGACGATGATCTCCTTGCCGGCGGCCAGGGCGGTAGCCGCGAGGACCAGGGCGGCGGCGCCGTTGTTGACCACGTGCACGTCGGCCGCGTCGGGAACGGCGTCGCGCAGGGCGTTCAGCGCGCCGCGGCCCCGGCGGGCGCGGAGGCCGGTGTGCAGGTCGAGCTCGACGTCGGTGTGGCCGGCCGCGGCCTGGATCGCCTCCCGGGCCGCCGTCGAGAGGGCGGCCCGGCCCAGGTTGGTGTGCAGGATGACGCCGGTCGCGTTGAGGACCGTGGCCAGACCGCCGGCCGTCGCCGGCAGGGCGCGCACGGCGGCGTCGGCCACCTCGCCCGGGGGCAGTTCCCCGGCGCGGGCTCGCTGCTGGGCGCCGGCCACCGCGGCCTTGACGGCCGCGCGTCCCAGCCGTCCGGCGGCGTCGGCCAATCGGGGGTCGGCCAGCACCACGTCGGTACGGGGGACGCGCCGTCGCGGATCCGTCATGACTCGAACCTAACCGTTCGCGGGTCGTTGAGCGCGTCATCCGCGTCAGGTCCACTGTGGAAGTGACATCATCCTCGGATGCGTCTCGTCTCAGCGTTCGTTCCGCTGGCCGCCTTTCTGCTGGCCTCGTGCGGGACGGCGCCCGGCTGCGCGCTGATCGTGACACCGTTCGGGGTGACCTCGGGCGGCAAGCTGCCCGACGTGCCGGGCGGCGCGACCCGGCTGGTGAGCAGCGCCGGGCAGGTCGCCTTCTGCCTCGACCGGGCGGGCACGGCCACCGTCGACCGGGTCGTGCCGCACGTCGTCGCCGGCTCGCTGCGGGTGGACGGCTTCGCCATCGTGACCGGCGCTGCCCCCGGAACGACGCTGGCCACCGGCGCGGTGGTCTCGCACCGGTGCCCGGGCTCGGGCCGCGGCGCCACCGACGCGGAGCTGGCGTCGATGGCCTTCCTGCAGCTCCGGATCCACCAGCTGTCCGCGGTCTCGACGGTGGTCGACAGCTTCGTCCTGGAATACACCTCCGCCGGCCAGCAGCAGTCGTTCACGTTCCCGTGGCGCCTTGACGTGTGCGCCCCCGGCGACAAACTCTGCGGCTAGCGCCGCGTCCGATCTCCGCCAGACCGGCCGGGCCCGATCCAGCAGGCTCGGGGCATGGGATTTGGACTTGAGGGCAAGGGCGCGCTGGTCACCGGCGGCGGGCGCGGCATCGGGGCGGCGGTCGCCGAGCGGCTCGCCGCCGAGGGCGCCGACGTCGCGCTGACCTACCGGGACGACGCGGCGCGCGCGGAAGAGGTGGCGGCGCGGATCCGGTCGCTCGGGCGGCGGGCGGTGGTCGTGCGGGCCGACAGCGCCGACCCGGGCGCGGTGACCGCGGCCGTCGACGAGGCCGCCGCGTCGATCGGCCGGCTCGACATTCTGGTCAACAACGCCGGGACGTTCCTGCTCGGCCCGATCGAGCAGCTCGGGCTCGCCGAGTTCGAGGAGACCGTGGCGGTCAACGTGCGGGCGCCGTTCGTCGCCTCGCAGGCGGCGGTGCGGCACATGGCGGCCGGGGGCCGGATCATCAACATCGGCAGCAACGTGGCCGAGCGGGCGGTCTTCCCCGGGTTCGCCCTGTACTCGATGAGCAAGACGGCGCTGATCGGGCTGACCAAGGCGCTCGGCCGGGAGCTGGGCCCGCGGGCCATCACCGTCAACCTGGTGAACCCCGGCCCCACCGACACCGACCTCAACCCGGCGAACGGCCCGGACGCGGCGGCCATCAGCGGCCTCACCGCGCTCGGGCACTACGCCCGGCCGGGCGACATCGCCGGGGCGGTCGCGTTCCTGGTGAGCGACGACGGCCGCTACCTGACCGGCGCGACCGTCAACGTCGACGGCGGTTTCAGCATCTAGGGTTCTCCTGACGGCCGGCCACCACGAGCCTGGTCTCGTGGGCGGTTATCACGGCCTGGTCGCGGTCGCGCAGGCCGAGCTTGGTGAGCACGTTGCTGACGTGGGTCTTCGCGGTGTACGGGCTGACGCCCATGGCGGCGGCGATCTCCGAGTTGGACATGCCCAGCGCCGGCATCCGGAGCGTCTCGCGTTCACGGGTGGTCAGCACGGACAACCGCCGCGCCGGCAGCGGGCGCGCCGCGGCGCCCGACGCGAACAGCTCGACCAGCCGCCGGGTCACCGAGGGAGCGAGCAGCGACTCGCCCGGACGGCGTGGACGAGTCGTCCCGTCGCACGTCCTTGAGCAGGAACCCGCGGCCGCTCCCGTCGTCTGCTTGCGGAGGCATCGGCCGTGCGGGAGAGTCGCCGTATGGCGGATAGCACAGAGGCCAGGGCTCAGACCCTTGCTTGGCAAGGCCTCGCGAACCGGATCGTGCGGGGGCTGCTGCGGGTGCCGCTGCTGTCCCGTGGCGTCGGGAAGCGCCTGATCACGGTGTACGTGGTGGGCCGCAAGTCCGGGAAGCACTACGCCGTTCCGGTCGCCTACACCGCGCACGAGGGCGCTCTCCTGATCGGGACGCCGTTCGGGTGGGGCCGCAATCTGCGCACCGGTGTCCCGGTGGAAGTCCGCTTCAAGGGCCGGCGACAAATGGCGGACGTTGTCGTCTTCACCGACGAGGACGCCGTGGTCGAGGAGTACGCCGTCATGGCCCGCGACAACCACCAATTCGCCCGCTTCAACCAGATCGCCATGGACGAGCGCGGCAATCCCGATCGGGACGACCTGCGGCTGGCGTGGGCCGCGGGCGCGAGGGCCTTCCGCCTGACCCTTCGCTGACCCCGCGGCCGGCCGCAGAGGGCGTCAGCCGCCGTGCTCGTGCGGGGCGCCGACGGTGTAGAGCAGCAGGGCGAGTGTCGCCAGCGTGAAGAGCGCGAGCGTGATGCGCCGCAGCGAGAGTGTCATGGGTTCAGCCTCCGTGGGTGTGGGGTGCGCCGACGGTGTAGAGCAGCAGGGCGAGTGTCGCGAGCGTGAAGAGCGCGAGCGTGATGCGCCGCAGCGAGAGCGTCATGAGGTCAGCCTCCGTGTGTGTAGGGTGCGCCGACGGTGTAGAGGAGCAGGCCGAACGTCGCCAGGGTGAGAACTGCGAGTGTGATGCGTCGCAACGAGAGCGTCATGCGGTCAGCCGCCCTGCTCGTGCGGGGCGCCGATCGTGTAGATCAGCAGGGCCAGGGTGGCCAGGGTGAACAGCGCCAGCGTCAGGCGCGGCCAGGAGAGGGTCACGGTGTCTCCGATCGGAACGGCGCATCGCGATCAGGACGAACGCGCAGGCGCCGCCCCCGATCAGGATGTCGCCGGGACTGATGAGGGCACGTAGCGGAACCAGCGGGATCGTGTCGCCGAGGACGGCGGCCCGGGTGCGGCCGGTCGCGGCGACGTTCTTGGGTGTCTCGTCGCCGGCGGGCAGGCCGGCGGCGACGGCGGCCCGGGCGTCGTAGGGCATGCGGCCGTTGAGGGCGATGGCCAGGCCGTTCAGTGAGGCGCCGAGGACGATCACCACTCCGGCGACGCGAGCGGCCGCGGGCCAGCGCGGCAGGTTGAGGGCCAGCCAGGCCAGCACGGCGCCGAAGACGACGGCGAGCGCGGGAGCGCCGTGCAGGCCGGGCACGTAGTACTGGGCGAGCTGGGCGGCCGCCGCCAGCCAGACGAGCCACAAGGCCCGTACCGGAATGGTGCGCAGGCCGCCGAGACGCCCGCCGGAAAGGTATCCGAGTGCCGCGCCGGCAATCGGTGGCGCGGCCATGAGAATCGCGAAGCGAAGTGACATGGTCAGTCCATTCCCGCGACAAAAGGGCAGTCTTTTATGGCCCGGCCGGGCCCGCAAAGGGGCACGGCCGGACCACCGGCGAATTGCGGGAGGAGGGCCTAGCGGGTCGGGCCGGCCCAGGTGCGCGTCGGGCCAGCCCAGGTGCGGGTCGGACCGGCCCAGGTGGACGTGCGGGTGTGCGCTTGCTTGATCATTTGATCCCCCAGTGACAAGCGTTCCGAATTCCGATGTGGACGACCATAGCTCAGGCCGGCCCTGGCGGGAAGAAGCAATTAGCTGTAGCGAACCCGACACCGAATTCCGGCCGATCGCGGGTAACAATGCCTTGCGGGAAACGCCAATCACGGGGGCCTTTCATGAACGCGGCATTTCATCGTTACTGGACCGCCCGGCTCATTTCGTACGCCGGTGACCAGATCGCCCGGACCGCCCTGCTCGTCGCCGTCTTCGACCGGTACGGCGGCGTCGCCGTCGGCCTGTTCCTGCTCGCCGCCACGGTGCCGCGGCTGTTCGGCCCGGCCCTCGGCGCGCTCGCCGACCGGTTCGACCAGCGCCGCATCATCGTGGCCTGCGACCTGACCCAGGCCGTGCTCTACACGGCGATCGCCCTGCTCAGCCCGTCCCTGCCGGTGCTGCTGGCGCTGGTCGCGGCGGCCGCGGTCGCCGCGACGACGTTCACGCCGGCCGGCCGCAGCCTGCTGCCCGAGCTGGTCGGCCGCGACCGGCTCGGCGTGGCGAACGCGCGCCTGGCCGTCGGCGTCAACATCGGCTTCGCGGCCGGTCCCGCGCTCGGCGGCGTGCTGCTGTCCACAGTGGGCCTGACGCCGACCCTGCTCGTCGACGTGGCCACGTTCCTCGTCTCGGCGGCGCTCGTGGCCGGACTGCACCCGCTCGCCCGGCGCGGCGCCGCGGCGGCCGAGCCGTTCCGGCAGGTGCTGCGCGACGGGCTGGGCGTGGTCCGCCACAACCTGGTCGTCCGCGCGGTGGCCTGCGGCTTCCTGATGCTGGTCACGTTCGCCGCCCTCGACAACGTGGCCGTGGTGCCCCTGGTCCGCGACGGCCTCGGCGCCGGCCCGGTCGCCGTCGGCCTGCTCACCTCGGCCTACGGCGCCGGCATGGTCGCCGGCCCGCTCCTGATCGCCCGCGGCGCCGACCGCATCCGGACCGACCTGATCCTGTACGCCTCCCTGCTGGTGCTCGGCGCCGGAACGCTGCTGACGGGCGTGAGCTACGCGGTCACCCTCGCCGTCGCCGGACAGGCGCTCGCGGGCGCCGGCGCCGGCTGGCACAACGTCGCCGCCGACACCCTGGTCCAGCGCCATGTCCCATCGGACCGCCTCGGCACCGTCTTCGGAACCATCTACCTTTTCCCGTACGCGGCGGAGATCCTCGCCTACGTCGGCGGCGCCGCACTGCTGGGCGCGGTCGGCGGCCGCGGCCTGCTCATCATCTCCGGCCTGGGCGTGATCGCCACGCTGGCCCTGGTCCGCCCCCTGCTGTCGCGCGCGCTGACCGTCGAGCGCAGAAGCCCGGTAACTGCCGCCGTCGTCTAGATGTCGTCGAGGAGCATTGCCGCCATCTGCCGGGCGTGCTCGAGCGGCGCGACATCGTCGAGCACCTGCGCGCGGGCCGGCGCGCCGTCGTAGAGCAGGGCGAGCAGGTCGCCGAGTCGCTCGGGGTCGGGGGCGCCGAGCTCACCGGCCAGGTCCGCGAACAAGCGCGCGTGGCGCAATTTGCTCTCGCGCGCACGCCGGTGCGCCGCGTTCGCGGGATCCGGGTCCAGCCTTCTCGGCCGCATCATCACCACCCCGCTGATGAGCACCTACTCCGGTTCCAAGTGGGCGCTCGAAGCTCTCGTCGAGGCAGCCGCGGCCGAAACCGCGCAGTTCGGCATCCGGGTCACGAGCCTGCTTGACGCCGCCTTCGGTAAGCCGTAGCTTACCGTAAGCCATGACGAACGCAACCGCGATGCTGACCGCGCTGGGTGACCCCACCCGGCAGGCGATCTTCGAGCGGCTGACCGACGGACCACTCGCGGTCGGCCAGCTCGCCGACGTCCTGCCGGTGAGCCGCCCGGCCGTCTCCCAGCACCTCAAGGTCCTCAAGGAGGTCGGTCTCGTCACCGACCGGCAGGAGGGCACCCGGCGCCTCTACTCGGTCGATCCGGACGGCCTGGCGGCGCTCCGGGCGCACCTCGACGGGTACTGGGAGCGGTCGCTCGCCGCGTTTCAGCAACACGCCAGGAAGGGACAAGACCATGATCGGGACCACTGACGCGGTCCGCCGGGAGGTCGTCGTCGACGTGCCACCGGCTCGGGCCTTCGAGCTGTTCACCGCGGACATGACCACGTGGTGGCCGGCGGAGCACCACATCGGCTCGGCGCCGATTTCCGAGATCATCATCGAGCCGCGTACGGGCGGCCGGTGGTACACGAAGCACGAGGACGGCACCGAGACGTACACCGGCTTCGTCCACGCCTGGGAACCGCCCGGGCGCCTGGTCGTCACCTGGCAGATCGGCGCGGACTGGAAGTACCACGACGACCTGGTCACCACCGTCGAGGTGCACTTCGAGCCCGAGGGCGACGACCGCACCCGCGTCCGGCTCGAGCACCGCGACCTCGACGCGTTCGGCGCCGACGCGGCCGCCATGCGCGAGACGTTCCAGGGCGAGGGCGCCTGGGGCGCGACGCTCGCCGCCTATGCCACGGTGGCGAACAAGTGACCAGGTACGCGGTGGCCTTCTACGAGTCGGCCGACGACGTCGCGACCAAGGCGCCGCCGCTGTTCCCGGCGCACAAGGCCCGGCTCGACGAGTTCCACGCCGCCGGCGACCTGCTGATGGTCGGCACGTTCGGCGACCCGCAGGCCCAGGGCTCGATGGCCGTCTTCACCAGCCGCGAGGCGGCCGAGAAGTTCATCGAGGGCGACCCGTTCGTGCTGGGCGGCGTCGTCCGGCGGCACGAGATCCGCGACTGGAACGACCTCTACTCCTGAGCGCCCCGGGGCGCGCACTCGACAAGTCGGACGTATGGGACCGCCGCGAGCGGGTACTCCGTAGCTCGACGAGGGCGCGCCCGGAGGGGGCCGGCATGACCACGGTGACCACGACCATCTTCCCGACCGCGGGTACCGAGCTGGAGGGGGACCTGCTCCTGCCGCCGGGCGCGCACGGCGTCGTCGTCTTCGCCCACGGCAGCGGCAGCTCCCGGCACAGCCCCCGCAACCGTATGGTCGCCGCCCAGCTCAACCGCCGGGCGCTGGGCACACTGCTGGTCGACCTGCTCACCCGCCCGGAGGAGGTGGTGGACGCCCGCACCCGCGACCTGCGCTTCGACATCGGCCGGCTGGCCGAGCGGTTGATCGGCCTGGTCGACTGGCTCGGCGAGGACGAGGCGACGCGCAGCCTGCCGATCGGCCTGTTCGGCGCCAGCACCGGCGCGGCCGCCGCCCTGGTCGCCGCGGCCGGCCGGCCGGACCGGGTGCAGGCGGTGGTCTCCCGCGGCGGGCGCCCGGATCTGGCCGGACCGGCCCTGATCCAGGTCGAAGCGCCTACGCTCATGCTCGTGGGGGAGCGGGACATCCCGGTGGTCGAGCTCAACGAGCAGGCCCGCAACGCGATGACCGTCCGGGCCGAGCTGCGCGTCGTGCCGGGGGCCACGCACCTGTTCGAGGAGCCGGGCGCCCTGGAGATCGTGGCCGAGGAGGCCGGCACATGGTTCGCGACGCACCTGCGCTGATGTTCGCCGACCGGGACGAGGCGGGCCGCCTGCTCGCCGCCGAGCTCGCCCACCGCCTGGAGTCCGACCATTCGCGCCCGCTGGTGCTGGCCCTCCCGCGCGGCGGGGTGCCGATCGGCGTGCAGGTCGCGGCCCGGCTCGGCGGCGATCTCGACATCGTGCTGGCCCGCAAGATCGGGGCGCCGGGCCGTCCCGAGTTCGGGGTGGGCGCGGTGGCCGAGGACGGCCCGCCGGTCTTCGACGAGGGGACCCTCGCCCACCTGGGCATCACCGCGGACGACCTGTCGGCCACGGTCGACGCCGAGCGGGCCGAGCTGGCCCGGCGGGTGCGCCGCTACCGGGCCGGGCGCCCGGCGCCGGTCGCCGCCGGCCGCACGGTGATCCTGGTCGACGACGGGCTGGCCACCGGCGCGACGGCCCGGGCCGCGCTGCGCTGGCTGCACGGCCGGTCGCCGCGCCGCACGATCCTGGCCGCGCCGGTCTGCGCGCCGCAGGCCCGCGACGCCCTCTCCGCCGAAGGCGACGCAGACGCGGTGGTCTGCCTGAGCGCGCCGCCCGAGTTCCGCGCGGTCGGCCAGTGGTACGACGACTTCCACCAGCTCACGGACGAGGACGTGGACGCCGCGATGCGGGGCTTCGCGCACGCCTAGGACTGGGCTCCGGGCGTACGGGCGCCGGGGGTTTGAAAAGAGCCGAGCGGCACATAGTCCTCGAGCAGCGCCGGCGTCAGCCCCGCCTGGTGGATCGCGCGCAGCGCGGCGAGAAAGTCCTTCACGAACGCCGGCCGGAAGTGCATGAGAATGATGTCGCCCGGCTGGATCCGCTTGCCCTCCTGGTAGCGGACGATCCCCTTGTCGACGGTCTCCTTCCACATGAAGGCCGCCCGCAGCCCGCACTCCTTGGCGACCCGCAGCGTCGTCGAGTCCTTGTCGCCGAACGGCGGGCGGAACAGCACGGGCCGCCGCCCGTACCACTGCTCGAGCCGGTCGGTGCCGTCGCAGATCTGGTGCCTCTGGAAGGTGTACCCGCGGCCGCTCAGCTCGGGGTGGGAGATCGTGTGCGACTCGATGACCGCGCCGTAGTTGCGCAGGTTGTCGAAGAACGGCACGTTGTCCTGGATGGCGTCGGTGGTGAGGAACAGCGTCACCGGAATGCCGGCCGCGGCCAGCAGCTTCGGCGCCTCGGGGTTCTTCAGGTAGCCGTCGTCGATGGTGAGGAACGCGACCGGCCGGGTCACCGGCACCCGGGAGAGGAACGGAACCTCGTCGCCCTCGGGCAGGACGATCGGTTCCGGCGCGGGAGCCGGCGGGAAGACCGGGACGTCGCTGAGCTTCCACCCGACCGGCGGCGCCATCCCCGGCGGCAGGGACGGGCCGGTGGGCGTGGGGGAGGCCGACAGAACGGGCAGGGGCGCGGGGGAGAACGAGGGCACGATCGTCGACGGCGACACCGCCGGGGTGGCGGTGTGGCGCAACGTTCGCCCGGTGCTCCAGCCGACCACCGCCGGAAGCAGCACCAGACCGGTGCAGACGACCCCCAGGGCCACCCGCCGCCGCGACACCTTGATCACGCGCGGCACCCTACCGGGTCAAAGCAACCCCACAGCGGGCGTACGGGGGAAAGCGGTCAACTGGCCAGCCGGAAGGTCTCCGCATGCCGCTGCCGGGCCGGCACCTTCAGGACCCGCAGCGACCGCAGCACGGCGTCGGTCATCCCGGCCGGCCCGCAGACGAACACGTCCCGTTCCACGATGTCCGGCACCAGGGCGGACAGGTTCTCCGGGCTGAACGGGGCCACCGGCGGAGTACCGGTGCCGGTGCGGCCGGTGAGCAGGTGCAGCGTCGCTCCGCGTACGGACGCAAGGTTTTGCATCTCCCCGTGAAGGACGGCGTCGGCGGCCGAGTGGACCCGGTAGAGAACGACGATGTCGCCGGTCAGGCGCTCGTCCTCGAGCAGGGCGCGGATCGGCGTCACGCCGATGCCGCCGGCGATCAGCAGCGTCTTGTCGGTGGCCCGCTGACCGGCGGTGAACGCGCCGTACGGCCCCTCGGCGAAGACGCGGGTGCCGAGCGGAAGGCGGCGCAAGCCCGCGCTGGTGGCGCCGATGCCCTTCGCGGTCAGGCGCAGCGAGCGGCCGTCCGGCGCGGCCGACAGCGAGAAGGGGTTGACCTGCCACCACGGGTTGTGGCCGAGGAAGCGCCAGAGGAAGAACTGGCCGGCCCGCGCGTCGAGGCGGTGCAGGTTCTGCCCGGTGAGATAGACGGAGACCACGTCGTCGGCCTCGGGGACCACGGCGGCGACCTTGAGCTGGTGCCGGGCGTTGCGCAGCACCGGGAGCAGGAAACGGCCGGTGAACAGGGCGATCAGGGCGAACGCCCACAGACCCCACCAGTACACCTGCGTGAAGACGTTGGTCTTGAAGGCGGACCCCTCGTACATCTGGTGGATGATGCCGAGCGCCACGATCACGTAGACCACCAGGTGCAGGGTGTGCCACAGCTCGTAGGAGACCCGGCGCCGCACCGCACGCAGGGACGTGGCGGCCACCACGACCAGGAGCCCCGCGGCGATCATGCCGAGCAGCACGGGCGTCTGGCCGGCCAGGTTGGGGATCTCGCCCAGGAACGAGATCTTGTCGAGCTGGGAGTACCCGAGCAGCACGAACGTCGGGTGCAGCAGAACCAGCCAGAACAGCGTGAAGCCGGTCCAGCGGTGCCAGGTGGTGAGCTTGTCCATCCCGATCCGGCGGTCGAGGAACGGCAGCCGGGCGATCAGCAGCAGCTGCAGCGCCATCACGAAGGCGAGGTGCAGGCCGAGGAAGCGCCCGATCGAGGTGAGAGTGTTGTGCGCCGGCGGACTCGCGGTGGCGAACATCAGCTCCACGATCGCCAGGTTGGCGATCAAGAAGATCCAGAGGACGATATGGGCGCTCCGGGCGGTCGTGGCGCTGTGGGTCTGGGGTTGGCTCACGGCGATCATCCGATATCTCCCCGCTCCTGGCGTTGCCGGCGTGTACCACAGGTAGCGGACTGAGGTTCCGGGCGCAATCCCGGAGCTGACAAGACCGTTGCCGGGAGTTGGCGCGGGCCGGGAATACTGGGCGGGCGTCCGGGGTGGCCGGGCGGGCGAGGAGGGGTGGACCGGGATGCCGGACGAGGGCACGAGGCCGGACAAAACCGAAATGTCGGGCGGCGGGTCGCCGGCGTTCGGGTCGGCCCGGGTTCCCGTTCCCCCGCGACCGGCGGGTGGCACGGTCTACGGCGGGTCTGCGGCAGCCGGCAAGGCATCCGTCCCAGGCATGGCGCCGCCGCCCGTCCCGCAGCCGCAGGCCGCGCCGTTCCGGCCGGATCCACCGCCACCCACGCCGAAGAAGCGCAAGCGTCTCCTCCTGGCCGTAGTTCTCCCGATCGTGCTCTTCCTGGCGCTGATCGGCTCCGGCACGGCGGTGCAGCTCAACCGCGACCTCCCCGCCGCCACCCTCACCACCACGGTCGCCACCACCCTGCGCATCCCCGGCAAGGCCCCCACGCTCCCGTGGCCCAAGGCCGGCTCGGCCGAGCTGATGATCGAGGGGATGGGCCGGGTCGGCGGCTCCGGCGACAACGACCCCGAGGCGATCGGCAGCGTCGCCAAGGTCATGACCGCGTACCTGATCCTCAAGAACCACCCGCTCAAGGGCGACGACGAGGGCCCCACCATCACGGTCACCGGCGCCGACGTGTCCGACTACCAGTCCCGCATCCCGTCCGGCCAGTCCCTGGTCCCGGTAGCGGCCGGCGAGAAGATCACCGAGCGCGAGGCCCTGGAGGCCCTGATGCTCCCCTCGGCCAACAACGTCGCCCACATGCTCGGAGTCTGGGACGCCGGCTCCCAGGACGCCTTCCTGACCAAGATGAACGACGCCGCCGAAGAGCTAGGGATGACCAACACCCACTACACCGACCCGAGCGGCTTCCTCCCGAGCACCGTGAGCACCGCCGCCGACCAGGTGATCCTCGGCCGCGCCGCCCTGAAGGACCCGGTCTTCGCCGGCATCGTCGCCCAGGAGAAGGCCACCATCCCGGTCGCCGGAACCATCAAGAACTACAACGACCTCCTGGGTGAACAGGGCGTCTTCGGCATCAAGACCGGCTCCACCGGCGAGGCGGGCGGCAACCTGGTCTTCGCCGCTCACCTCCAGGTGGGCGGCAAGACCCTCACCCTGGTCGGCGCCGTCTTCAACCAGCCCGGCGCGCACACCCCCGAGCAGCTGGCCCAGGTCAACCGCGTGGTCCGCAAGCTGCTGACCGCCGTCCGCACGGCCGTCAAGGAGTACACCCTGCTCCCCGACCAGCCCTCCGGCAACGTCAAGACCGCCTGGGGCTCCACCGTGACCATCAGCCCGGCGGCCCCCCTCAAGGTGGTCGGCTGGCCCGGCATGACCTTCAAAGTCAACACCACCCGCATTTCCCCAGCCGCGAACGTAGCCTTCGGCCAGGTGGTGGGTTCAATCCAAGCCGCAGGCGTACGCGTGGACCTGACCACAGACGCAGCAACAACCCCCCCAACCTTCTGGTGGAAACTGACCCGCCGCCCCTAGCCACCCTCCCACCCGAGCAACCCGCCGAGCGGGCTCATCCCCGTCCCCGCGCCCGCCCAGTCTGCGCACACCCCGGCCCACACCGACCCGCGCCTGAGCCGTCCTGATCTTCCCCGGAGGTGTGGACACCTTGAAACTGGGCGTTGATGTCCAGAGGAAGGGGTGTCCCTGGTGGGGCGTCCATCGAGGTTCACACCCGAGTTCAAGCGGGCCGCGGTTGATCTGGTTCTGTCGTCCGGGCGGCCGGTCAACGATGTGGCCCGGGAACTCGGCGTCGGGAACGAGATTCTGCGGAACTGGGTGAACAAGCGCCGACGCCGGCCCGAGGTCGACGGGCAGGTCCCGGCGACGCCGGCGGACAAGGACGCGGAGATCGCCCGGTTGCGGGCGCAGGTCGCCGAACTGCAGCAGGAGAGTCTGATCCTGCGTAAGGCCCTCACCCAGCCGACCGCGGCATAACCCGGTGTCCACGCCCCGGGGGGAAGCTCGTCCAGGCGCCGTCCACTTTGCTCTGCGCACCTATACGCCCTGCTCTGCGCACCAATACGCCCCGCCCCGGCGGGTCGCGCCTGGTGCGGCCGGGTCGCGGTCGGCTGGTGGCTGGGCCGGGCATGCCATGGCCCGGGCAGTGCGTGGTCGCGCCCGGTGCGGCCCGTCGTAGTCGGCGTTCCCGCAGCCCTTACCTCAAGCGGGAAGCGATGGGCGACCACCCACTCACCGCGGCCGGCCGCACCGCGCGCGACCAGGCAGCGGTCCGGGCGGTGGCAAGCCGTGCGCGACCACCCACCCAGCCAGGCGGGCGGCAGCCCATGCCCGACCCCCGCCCACCCGAGGGACCTAGCCTCCTAGGATGCCTTACGCCACGTGTGCATGGTCGCACTATGGTGATCGGCATACCCGGCGCCGACCGACACGATCGGCGCCGTGCGACATCTTCCGGCGTCGCGTGGGGATGGTCGGCGTTGGGCGGGTTCGGGTGTGGGCGATCGGTGGGAGAGGTTTGGGTTGGCCGAGGGCGTGCGGGAGCGGATGATCGCCGGGGCGGTGCGGTTGCTGGCGCAGCAGGGTTTGCAGGCGACGTCGTTCGCCGAGGTGCTGCAGTTGACCGGGGCGCCGCGGGGGTCGATCTACCACCACTTTCCGGCCGGCAAAGACCAGCTGGTGGCGGCGGCCGTCGAGGCGTCGGGGCGGCAGGCGCTGTCCCTCCTCGACGGGCTGGCCGGTGAATCGCCGGAGCGCATCACCGAGACGTTCCTCGGCCTGTGGCGGCTCCTGCTGGAGCGAACGGACAACCGCGCGGGCTGTGCGGTCCTCGCGGTGACGGTGGCTACCCGCTCCGACGACCTGCTCGATCGGGCCGGCGAGGTCTTTCGCGCCTGGCGCGCCCGGCTGACCGTGCTCTTCGCGGCCGGCGGGCTGCCCGACCCGGAGCAGTTCGCCACCACGCTGATCGCGGCGAGCGAGGGCGCCGTCGTCCTCGCCCGGGCCGAGCGTTCGATCGCACCCTTCGACGCGGTGGCCGACTATCTGATGGCCCGGGTCCGCGCGGCCGGGAGCGTGAGCGAGTCCCGCTGATCGGCGTCACCGCTCTCAGAGGCGGCCCCGGCGGCCGCGCTTGGTGCCGGCCGGGACCGGCACCGGGCTGGTCAGGCGGTCGGGCCACGTGAAGACCACCTTGCCGTTCGCCTCGTACTCGACGGAGAGCTCGGCGAGCATCGCGACCGCGCCGTACACCTGCGGCTCGGTCCACGGGAACGGGTCGGTGCTGAAGATGCCGTAGCTGCGCCGCGCCCGTTCCATCGTGGACGTCTCGTCGTGCTCGACCGCGTCGTGCACGACGCCGGCGAGCACCTCGGCGATGCCCAGCGACACCTTGTTGGCGACCAGGAGCCGCCGGCTGCGCTCGGCGGCGTCGTGTCGCGGGCGACCGGCGACCACGCGCATGTTGTCGAAGACGCCGCCCCCGGCGATCGAGCCGAACACGCCGCCGGCCATGCCGAGCTCGCGCTCGGTCACGGCGTGTGCCAGGTCGTGCGGCACCCGATACTTACGGTCGTAGCCCGGCAGTTCGAGCACCACCCCGTCGCCGCGCCGGATGGTCGACAGCGTGGATCCGCTCAACGCCCGGGCGAACGTGATGAGCATCTTCCGATGGTCACCCGGGGAAGTGGCCGCTGGCCAGCGATTATTCGCCGCTTTCCAGGATCTGCTTGAGACGGCTCAAGTCGGCCGCGACCGCCGCCGCGTCGCGTGCGTGCTCCGCATCGGACATTCCCGGCGTACGGCGGACGGTGAAGACGATCTCGGAGCCGTCGCCGTACGGGACCACGCGTAACGGGTTGTAGAAGCGCTCGCCGGTCGGCAGCGTCACCTCGTGGTCGAGGACGCCGAGCTCGTTGGGCGCCGCGAAGACCACCTTCAC
Source organism: Paractinoplanes globisporus DSM 43857 (assembly GCF_000379645.1). Lineage (GTDB taxonomy): Bacteria > Actinomycetota > Actinomycetes > Mycobacteriales > Micromonosporaceae > Actinoplanes > Actinoplanes globisporus. The sequence goes on along the minus strand of NZ_KB903295.1, from coordinate 102,997 downwards.
CCGGCCCATCGGGGAGTCCACGTACCAGTCGTCGCCGTCGCGCTCGACCGCGGTCCCGAGGCCGGGCGCCCAGGCGGCGATGTGCGGGGGATGGGCGACATAGGCGTACACGTCGGCGGCGGACCGGTTGATCCGCTCGGCCACTTGCTGGGAGTCGGAAGGCATGCCCTCATCCTTGACTATGTAGGTCGTCATACATAGTGTGGGCGGCATGCCCATGATCGACGTATACGCCGCCGCCGGAACGTTCCCGGACCGCCACGCGCTGGCGAAGTCCCTGGCCACCGCCGTGATGACCATCGAGGCGGTGCCCGACATCCCGATGTTCCGCAAGAACACGGCCGCCTTCGTCCATGACCTGCCCGCCGACGCCGTGGCCAACGTCGACGGCGATGCGAACTACGTGCGAGTGCAGGTTCTGACCAACGCCGGCGCGCTCGATCGCGCCAAGCAGCTGGCGGTGGTGGCCCGCCTGACTGAGCTGGTCGCCGAGGCAGCCGCCGACCCGGCGCTGCAGGAACGCACCTGGGTGCTGCTCACCGAGGCTCCCGACGGCGGCTGGGGGCTGCACGGTCAGGCCCACACGAACGAAGAGTTGGTGGCGGCGGCCCGGGCCGAGATGGCCCGCCTCTCCTGAGCCGCGGCCCGGGGCGTACAAATTCCTCGAAAAATCTTGGCGAAGCGTGTCGGATGAGGGATGCGGCGTTCGTAGCCGGGGTGAAACGGCGGCCCGAGGGGCGGCCACACGATCACAGGAGATGATCCCGATGGCGCAGTACGTGATGTCCGTGCTCGACGACGTGGCCGGCGGCCGCGCTACTCCGGAGGAGGCGGCCGCGATCGACGTCTTCAACGAGGAGCTGCAGGCCAAGGGCCACTGGGTCTTCGCCGGCGGTCTCGCGGCGCCCAGCGCGGCCACTGTCGTCGACGCGCGGGACGGCGAGCCGGTGTTCACCGACGGTCCCTACCTGGAGTCGAAGGAGCACATCATCGGCTTCTGGATCATCGAGGCGCCCCACCTCGACGCGGCGCTGCGGCTCGCGGCCGGCGGGTCGAAAAGCTGCAACCGCCGGATCGAGCTGCGGCCGGTCCTCAGCGAATGACCGAGCCTCATCGCATGACCGGCGCCGGCGAGGCGATCACCCGGGTCCACCGCGAGGAGTGGGCCCGGGTGGTCGCGGCGCTGGCCCGGCGGCTCGGCGATCTCGACGTCGCCGAGGAGGTGGCGGCCGAGGCGTTCGCGATCGCGGTCGAGCGCTGGCCGGTCGACGGCGTGCCGCCCAATCCGGGCGCGTGGCTGACCACCACCGCCTACCGCCGGGCCGTCGACCGGCTCCGCCGAGAGGCCAAGCGCGAGGACAAGCACCGGGAGGCCATGATGCTGTTCAGTGCCCCTGAGCCGCTCGGCGCCATCGACGACGACCGGCTGCGGCTCATCTTCACGTGCTGTCACCCGGCGCTGGCGATGGAGGCGCGGATCGCGCTGACCCTGCGGATGGTGGGCGGGCTCGGCGTGCCCGAGATCGCCCGCGCCTTCCTCGTCGAGGAGGCCGCCATGAGCCGGCGGATCACCCGGGCCAAAGCCAAGATCAAGGACGCGAGGATTCCGTACGGGGTGCCGTACCGCGAAGACCTGCCGGCGCGCGTCGCCGGGGTGCTGGCCGTCCTCTACCTGATCTTCAACGAGGGCTATCTGACCTCCGGCGACGGCGCGGCGGTCCGCGGCGACCTGACCGCGGAGGCGATCCGGCTGACCCGGTTGGTCGGCGTCCTTCTTCCGGGCGACGGCGAGGTGGCCGGGCTGCTCGCGCTGATGGTGCTGACCGAGGCCCGCCGGGCGGCCCGGGTGTCGGCGGGTGGTGAGCTCGTCCCCCTGATGGAGCAGGACCGGGACGCCTGGGACCGCTCGCTGATCGCCGAGGGGCACGCGCTGGTCCGTGCGCGGCTCGCATCGGGCCAGGCGCCGGGTCGCTACCAGATCCTCGCCGCGATCAACGCGGTGCACACCGACGCAGGCGACTCCCGGGACACCGACTGGTCGCAGGTGGTCGCGCTCTATGACCAGCTCGTACGCGTCGACCCGTCGCCGATCGTGCGACTCAACCGGGCGATCGCGGTCGCCGAGCTCGACGGCCCGCAGGTGGCCCTGGCCGAGGTGGACGGCCTGCCGCTGGACGGCTACCGCGCCTTCCACGCGACCCGAGCCGACCTGCTACGCCGACTGGGCCGGGACGATGAGGCCCGGGCGGCGTACGACCGGGCCATCGCGCTCCCCGGCAACGCGGCCGAGACGGCACATCTCATCCGCGCAGCCCGCGGGCTGGTGCGAAGAAGTCGATGAGCAGTTGGTTGGCCCGCTCGGCCTCGTCGTGATGCACCCAGTGCGACGCGTCGGGCAGGCGCTCGACGCGGTCGAGGTTGGGCACGTCGTCGTGGTCCGGCTCGGCCAGCTCCGGGCGGAGGTAGTCGTCGCGCTGACCCCAGATGACCAGGGTGGGCGCCTGGACGGGCCGCAGGGCTTCCGTGGCGGCCTTCTGCGACTGCCGCACCGAGGACCGGTAGTAATTGATCATGCCGGTGGCCGCGCCGGGCTGCGACCACGCCTCGACGTAGCGGTTGATCTCGTCGGGCGTGTAGGCCGGCCTGGCGTCGCTCAGGAAGTGCCGGAAGAAATGCCAGTTGTTGGCGTGCACGACACTTTCGGGCAGCTCCGGCAGAGCAAAGAAGAAGAAGTACCAGGACCGCCGGAGCTGGTCCGGATGGTGCAGTCCCTCCGACAGCTTCCGCGGATGGGCCGCGTTGAGGATGGCCAGCCGGTTCACGACCTCGGGGTGGATCATCGCGGTCGCCCAGGCGGCGGTTCCGCCCCAGTCGTGACCGACCAGCAGCGCGGATTCCGCACCGCGCTCGTGGATGAGGTCACGGATGTCGTCGGCCAGCTTGGCGCTCGTGTAGGCCGCGACGTCGGTCGGCCGCGATGACAGGTTGTAGCCGCGCATGTCGGGTGCGACGACGCGGAATCCCGCCGCCGCGAGCGGTTCGATCTGCGACCGCCAGCCGTACCAGAACTCGGGGAAGCCGTGCAGCAGAACGATCAGCGGCCCCTCACCGGCCTCGACGTAATGCAGCCTGATGTCGCCGATCTCGGCGTAGCCGTCCCGGAGTTCACCGCCGGTCTTCTCGGGTGTGTCCATTGCCGCCTCCCTGCGGGTTCGGTCCGGCCCGACGCTAACGACCGCACCGTTCGCGTCGCGCCAGGGAGCACCCTGGTCCCGGGCCGGCCCGTCCCTGGCCGGGGCGCCGCCGGCGGTCAGCTTCCGCGGCGGTGTTCGAAGATCAGGTGGGTTTCGGTGTCGGCCACCAGGTGGGTGCCGCTCAGCCGCTCGGTGATGATCGAGCGCAGGTCGGCGACGTCGGCGGTGGCCACGTGCAGCAGGAAGTCGTACGAGCCGGAGACGAAGTAGACGTCGCGGACGGCCGGGATGCCGGCCAGCGACTCGGCGAACTTGCCGATCGCGTCGCGGGCGTCGGAGCGGATGCGGACGGCGATCATCGCCTGGATGGGGCGGCCGATCCAGGCCGGGTCGACGTCGGCGTGGAAGCCGCGGATCGCGCCCAGCTCGCGCAGCCGGCGGATGCGGGTCAGGCACGTCGACGGCGCGATGCCGACCCGGTCGGCGAGCGCGTTGTTGGGCATCCGGCCGTCGACCTCGAGCAGCGCCAGGAGCTCCAGATCGATGCGATCAAGCCCTCGAAGATCCTTCGGTGAGTCCGGCATCATCGCGCGTCGATCAGCATCTTCTTCGGTCTGCTGATGCTCAGCAGAATCTTCTGCGGCTTACTTGCGCTCATCCTGCACATCGTTTCACTCTAGCCCCACGACAACGTAGTCCTGAAGGGATCCCCGCACATGCTCATCGGCGTGCCGACCGAGGTCAAGAACCACGAGTACCGGGTGGCCATCACCCCGGCCGGAGTGGCCGAATTCGTCCGCCGTGGGCACCAGGTGCTCGTCCAGGCGGGGGCCGGCAACGGGTCGGCGATCACCGACGACGACTACGCCACCGCCGGCGCCCGGATCGAGCCCGACGCCGACACCGTGTGGGCCAAGGCCGACCTCCTGCTCAAGGTCAAGGAGCCGATCGCCGTCGAGTACCACCGTCTGCGCGCCGGGCAGGTCCTGTTCACCTACCTGCACCTGGCTGCCGACGCCGCGGGCACCGACGCCCTTCTCAAGAGCAACACCACGGCCATCGCGTACGAGACGGTGCAGCTCACCGACGGGACGCTGCCCCTGCTCGCCCCGATGAGCGAGGTGGCCGGGCGGCTCGCGCCGCAGGTCGGGGCGTACTCGCTGATGCGGAACTCGGGCGGGCGCGGCGTGCTCCCCGGCGGTGTCCCGGGCGTGAGCCCGGCCAAGGTGACCGTCATCGGCGGCGGCGTCTCCGGCGTGAACGCGGCGACGATCGCGCTGGGCATGGGCGCCGACGTGACCGTGCTCGACCTGAACATCGGGCGGCTGCGGCAGATCGACGCGCAGTTCGGCGGCCGGGTCAAGACGCTGGTGTCCAGCTCGTACGCGATCGAGCAGTCGGCGATGGAGGCCGACATGGTGATCGGCGCGGTGCTGGTGCCGGGCGCGAAGGCCCCGAAGCTGGTCTCCAACGACCTGGTCAAGCGGATGAAGTCGGGCTCGGTGCTGGTCGACATCGCGATCGACCAGGGCGGCTGCTTCGAGGACTCGCACGCCACCACCCACCAGGACCCGATCTACCGGGTGCACGACTCGGTGTTCTACTGCGTGGCGAACATGCCCGGCGCGGTGCCGAACACCTCCACCTACGCGCTGACCAACGCCACCCTCCCGTACGCGCTGAAGCTCGCCGACCTGGGCTGGACCGAAGCGCTCAAGCGCGACCCGGCGCTCGCCCTGGGTCTCAACATCCACGCCGGCCGGCTGACGAACGCGTCGGTCGGTGCTGCGCTGGGCCTCCCTTCGGTCGAGGTCTCGTCAGTCCTCGCCTGACCCAGCAACGAGTCGCCGCCCCGGGAACCCAGACCCCGGGGCGGCGATTCGTCTGTCTGAGGCCTACTTGATGTGCCGCGCGATCTGCGAGAGGTCGGCGGGGGAGAGCCGGTCGGTCGACGTGTTGGCCTGGTGCCAGAACGGGTAGCGCAGCGGCTCGCCGCTCACGTCGTCCAGCGCGCCGATCTCGTCCGCGGTCAGCTCCAGCGAGGCCGCGCCGAGCGAGTCGCGCAGCTGCTCCGGCGTGCGGGCGCCGACGATCACCGAGGTGATGCCCGGTTTCTGCGCGATGTAGGCCAGCGACACCTGCGCCGCCGACACCCCGTGCGACTCGCCGATCTTCACGGCCAGCTCGATCGTGTCGTAGAGCTTGTCCTCGTCGTGCACCGGCGGCTCGTCCCACTCGGTGAGGTGCCGGCTGCCCGCCGGGGCCTGCACGCCGCGGCGGTACTTGCCCGAGAGCAGGCCGCCGGCGATCGGGCTCCACACGAGAATGCCGACGCCCTGGTCGAGGCAGGCCGGCACGATCTCGGTCTCGATGTCGCGCGCCTGCAGCGAGTAGTACAGCTGGTTGCTGGCGAACCGCTCGAGCTGCCGCGCGTCGGAGATGCCGAGCGCCTTCATCATCTGCCAGGCCGCGTAGTTGGAGCAGCCCACGTAGCGGACCTTTCCGCTACGGACCAGATCGTCCAGCGCGGTCAGGGTCTCCTCGAGCGGCGTCTGCCCGTCCCACTCGTGCAGCTGGAAGAGGTCGATGTAATCGGTCCCGAGCCGGCGCAGGCTGGCCTCGGCGCCCCGGATGACGTGATGCCGGGAAAGGCCGGCGTCGTTCTGCCCGTCGCCCATCGGCATGCGCACCTTGGTGCCGATCAGCCAGTCGTCGCGGCTGCTGCCCAGCGCCTGCCCGATGATCTCCTCGGAGAGCCCCGCCGAGTACACGTCGGCGGTGTCGATCATGTTGACGCCCAGGTCCTTGGCGACGGCGATCTCCTCTTTCGCCCCGTCGACGCCGATCGTGCCGACCGGGGTGGCCCAGCCCGTCCCCCCGAACCCCATGGTGCCCAGCGTGAACGCGGAAACCCGCAGGCCACTCCGCCCAAGCTGCCGGTACTGCATCTGTCATCGCCCTCTCTGCGGTACGAAGTCCCCGCTCAGCCTTCCCCCGGTGCGAGGTGGTTGTCCACCGAATGTGGGTATACCCCCAGCCATGACACTCTCCGCGGGTTTGATGGCCACTGTCGTCGCTGTCGCTTCCGTGGCGGCGCCCGGCGCTCCCGGCGGTCCCGGCGCCGACGAGCAGTACCTGCCCGCCGACAAGGCCGGCCTGATCACCTCCCACTCGGCGGCCAGCAAGGTCTGGGCCACCGTGCAGCGCGAGGGCGGCCTCGGCGAGATCTACTATCCGACCATCGGCGGCCCGAGCGCCCGGGCGCTGCGCTTCGTCGTGGCCGACCGGCATGGCCACGCCTGGCTCGCCGCGGCGTCGTCCACGGTCCAGACCGACTCGCGCAGCCTGAGCTTCCGGCAGACGTTCACCGGCTCGGGCTGGCGCTTGACCGCGTCGTACGTCACCGACCCGTCCCGCGACACGGTCCTCGCCGACGTGTCCCTCGACGGCCGCGGGTTCGATCTGTTCGCCGTCTACGACCCCGCGCTCGGCAACTCCCGCGGCGGCGATTCCGGGCGCACCTCCGGCGCGGCGCTGGTGGCCACCGACGGCGGCGTCTCCAGCGCGCTGGTGGCCTCGCCGCCGATCCGGGCCGCTTCCAGCGGTTACGCCGGCGTAAGCGATGGTCTAACCGATCTGCTTGGTGATGGTCGGATGGACTGGCATTACCCGTCGGCCGCGGCCGGCAGCCTGGTGCAGACCGCCGCCCTCGCGCCGCGGGCTACTCTCGCGCTCGGCTTCGGCTCCGCCGCCGGCAGCGCGATCTCCGCGGCGAGTTCCTCTCTGCGGCGCGGCTTCCGCATGGTTTCGCAGGATTTCTCGTACGGCTGGAAGCAGTACCTAGCCGGGCTGAGGCAGCCACCGCCCGCGGCCGACCCGACGCTCTACCGCGTGTCCGCCATGGTGCTGGCGGCGAGCGAGGACAAGACCCACCCCGGCGCGTACGTCGCCGCGCCCGCCTCGCCGTGGGCGTTCGGCCGGGACGACCCGTCCGGCCCGTACCACCTGGTCTGGTCGCGCGACCTGTATCAGATCGCCACGGCGTTGCTGGCCGCCGGCGACCGCCCCGGCGCCACCCGTGCCCTGAACTTCCTCTTCGACAGCCAGCAGAAGCCGGACGGCTCGTTCCCGCAGAACTCCCAGGTGGACGGCACTCCGGTCTGGGGCGGCCTGCAGCTCGACGAGGTGGCCCTGCCGATCGTGCTGGCCTACCAGCTGGGCCGTACCGACCCCGCGACCTGGTCGCACGTGCGCCGGGCCGCCGACTTCCTGGTGAACTTCCAGCAGGACGGCTTCGCCGCGCCGTGGACCCCGCAGGAGCGCTGGGAGAACCAGTCCGGCTGGTCGCCGGCCACGATCGCCGCCGAGATAGCCGCCCTGGTCTGCGCGGCCACCATCGCCGAGGCCAACGGCGCCGACGGCTCCCACTATCTGGCCGTGGCCGACTCCTGGCGCGCACAGGTCAAGAAGTGGACGCTGACCAGCACCGGCCCCTACTCCACGAGCCCGTACTTCCTGCGCCTGACCAAGGACGGCAACCCCGACGCCGCCACGACGTACTCGATCGGCGACAGCGGCCCCGCCGACGTGGACCAGCGCACCGTGGTCGACCCCAGCTTCCTGGAGCTGGTCCGCCTCGGCATCTTCCCCGCCACCGACCCCGACGTGACCAACTCCCTCAAGGTCATCGACGCCCAGCTGGGCGTGCAGACCCCCAACGGCCTCTACTGGCACCGAGCATCCTTCGACGGCTACGGCGAGAAGGCCGACGGCTCTCCCTGGGACTACGGCCTACCCGACAACTCCCTCATCACCCACGGCCGGGCCTGGCCCCTGCTGAACGGCGAACGAGGCGAATACCTGCTGGCCCTGGGCTCCCGCGGTGCCGCCCGAACCCAGCTCCAAACGATCGCCCGAGCCGCCGGCCCCGGCCACATGCTCCCCGAGCAGGTCTGGGACCAGTCACCTCCCGCCAACACCGCCAACCCGCCCCAGCCCGGCACGCCCACCTACTCCGCGACCCCGCTGGCCTGGACCCACGCCCAGTACATCCGCCTGGCCTGGAACCTCCAGGCCGGCCACATCCTCGAGCAGCCGGCCGTAGTGGCCAGCCGCTACCTCCACTGACCGATCTCACCCACGCGGAGGAATGCTCCCCGTGGGTGGCCGGGTCGCGCGGTGGTGGCGGGGGCTCGCATGGCTGAGTTCGGGCGGCGCCTGGCCGCCATGTGCGCTGATGCGTTGTCGCGTTCGGCTTGAGGCTTGAAGGCGGCGGCGTAGCTTCCCGGCTCGGTGGCGTGATCGGGCGAGCGGGCGGCTTGGCCGGTTCCTGGCGCAACCTGCCGCGGTGGACGTCTCCGCGCACGGTCGGAGAGACATTTGATCCGACGGTCGAACACGCGTATCCGCATCTGGATTGATCATTTACGTATTTCCATCGATCGCCGGGTTGGCTAGGGTCGCCCCTCTGAGGAATCTACGTGGGGGGTGTCCTTGAGAAGAACAGTTCGCGTGCTCGCGCCGCTGGTCACCATGGGTCTGGTCGTGTGGGGAGGGACGGCTGCGCAGGCCGCGCCGCCGTCCGTGCCGTCCGATCTGCAGCAGGTCCAGGTACGTCAGTCCCTGCTCGGCACGCACACCTGGTATCAACAGACCTATCGGGGGATCCCGGTCGTGGGCGGCTATTACGCCACGCACAAGGTCGGCGGGAAGGTGACCGTCGACGACGGGCGCAAGCCGGTCACCGGGCTCGCCGACACGACGGCCGACCTGTCGGCGCAGCACGCCAAGTCCACCGTGGCCGGGCGGCTCGGCAAGCAGCCGGGCAGCACCGAGCTGGTGGTCGTGCCCGGATCGCCGGCCAAGCTCGCCTGGATGACTCTGACGCCCACCTCGCGAGGCACCTACCGGTCGCTGGTGGACGCCGGCACCGGCGCGGTGCTGCAGGAGAAGAACACCGTGCGCGAGGCCGACGGCACCGGGCGCGTCTTCGACCCCAATCCGGTCGTACGGCTGCAGGACGAGTCGCTGACCGACAACGACAACGCGGACGGGCCGCAGTTCCGCCGCGCGTACCGCATCGTCCGGCTGACCCAGCTCGACCGGGGCAAGTCGACGCTGCAGGGCGCGTACGCGAACAACATCAGCGAGAACCAGGTGAGCTCGAAGCACCGGGTGTTCCTGTTCAACCGGTCGCAGGACGGGTTCGAGCAGGTCATGGCGTACTACAGCATCACCGGCGCGCAGGAGTACATCCACCGGCTCGGGTTCCGGCACGTCAACAACGAGCCGCAGGACTTCAACACCGTCGGGTTCACCGACGACAACTCGTTCTACGACCCGAGCGTGGACGCGATCACCTTCGGCACCGGCGGCGTCGACGACGCCGAGGACAACGAGGTGATCTGGCACGAGTACGGCCATGCCATCCAGGACGACCAGGTGCCGGACTTCGGCGAGGGCGAGGAGGCCGGCGCGATCGGCGAGGGCTTCGGCGACTACTGGGCCGTCACCATGTCCCAGGCGACCAGCCCGAACACCAAGGTCACGCCGTGGGCCTGCGTCATGGACTGGGACTCGACGTCGTACACGACCGACGAGCCGCACTGCCTGCGGAGGACTGACGGTCCGAAGGTCTATCCAGGCGACCTCGACGGCGAGGTCCACGACGACGGCGAGATCTGGTCGCACGCGCTGTGGGACGTCAACCGGGCCCTCGGCCGTACGACCGCCAACCGGGTGATTCTCGAGTCGCAGTTCTTCTTCAACCCCGTGATCACCATGCCGCAGGCGGCCCAGCGCACCGTGACCACGGCGCTGGTCCTGTACGGCCCGAGGGCGGCGGCCAAGACGCGCGCCGCCTTCCACGCTCGGGGCATTCTCTGAGGTCTATCGGTTGGTGGGCCCGGCCGTTCGCGGCCGGGCCCACGTTTTTGCCGGAACGGCTCGTCCGACCGTTCCCAAGGTCAGCTCAACGGAGGAAACGCCGTCTCGTACCGCCCGGTTACGATCCGAAATGGTGCGCTTGAACATCCGTAGTGGATGACCTCGCATCGCGCCGGCCCAGCTCGCCTCGACACGACGGGATCGACGGCATGTTCGAGCGCTTCACCGACCGAGCCCGACGCATTGTGGTCCTGTCTCAAGAAGAAGCCAGGATGCTCAACCACAACTACATCGGCACCGAGCACATCCTGCTCGGGCTGATGTACGAGGGTGAGGGCATCGCGGCCCGGGTGCTCGAGAGTCTGGGCATCTCGCTCGAGAGTGTCCGGCTCCAGGTCGAGGAGATCATCGGTCAGGGGGAGCAGCCGCCGGGCGGCCACATCCCGTTCACGCCGCGGGCGAAGAAGGTCCTCGAGCTGGCGCTGCGCGAGGCCCTGCAGTTCGGCCACAACTACGTGGGCTCCGAGCACCTCCTGCTCGGACTCAGCCGCGAGGGCGACGGCGTCGCGGCCCAGGTGCTGGTCCATTTCGGCGCCGACCTCAACCGGCTGCGCCAGCAGGTGTTCGTCATCCTCTCCGCCTACCCGGACGGCCGGTCCCCGGGCGCTCCCGTCCCGCCGCCGCCGGCGTACTCCGCCCCCTCGTACTCCGCCCCCTCGTACTCCGCCCCCGAGTACTCCAGCCCCGCACCGCCTCCGACGCCGACCTCCGCCGAAGGCTTCTCGTTCGAACGCTTCACCGAACGATCGCGGCGCGTGGTCACGCTGGCCGGCGACGAGGCCCGGATGTTCATCCACAACTACATCGGTACGGAGCACCTCCTGCTCGGCCTGGTGCACGAGGGCGAGGGGGTCGCCGCCAAGGCGCTGGAGAGCCTGGGCGTCTCGCTCGAGGCCGTCCGGGTGTCGGTCGGGGAGATCGTCGGGCAGGGGTCGCAGCCGCCGGGCGCGACCATCCCCTTCACTCCGCGCGGGCGGCGGGTGCTGGAGTTGTCGATGCGTGAGGCGCTGCAGATCGGGCACAACTACGTCGGCACCGAGCATCTCCTGCTCGGCCTGATCCGGGAGGGCGAGGGTGTCGCCTGCCAGGTCCTGGTCCGGCTCGGCGCCGATCTCAACCTCGTCCGTCAGCAGGTCATCCGGCTTCTCGGCGGCTACCAGGGCACGCCGCCGGCGCCGCCGGGCGCGTCTTCCGCATGGCCGTCCGCAGCGGCGGAACCGCCGCCCGGCTCCGGGATCGGTGCGGCATTCGAGCGGTACGACGACCGAGCGCGGCGCATCGTCTTCCTGGCCCAGGAAGAGGCCCAGATGCTCAATCACCACGAGGTCGGCGGCGAGCACCTCCTGCTCAGCCTCGTCCTCGACGGTGAGGGCGTCGCCGTCCAGGCCCTCGAGCGTCTCGGCATCTCGATGCAGGACCTCCGGGAACAAGTCGAGGGCCTCGTCGGCCCGGGCCCGGAGGTGTCTCCGCCGGTGGTCCCGTTCGGCGCGCGCGCCCGCCGGGTGCTGGATCTGGCGTTGCGTGAGGCGCTCCAGCTCGGCCACAGTGACATCGGCGGGCACCACATCCTGCTCGGCCTGCTCCGCGAGGGCGAGAATCCTGCCGCTCAGGTGCTCGTCCGGCTCGGGGCCGACCTCAACCAGGCCCGCCAGCAGGTCATTCAGGTTCTCAGGGTCTACCCCGGCCCGGTCGGGCCCACGGTGGCCGGTGGCGTCCCGAAACTCAACGAGCAAGCCCGGAACATCGTCGTCCTGGCCGAGCAGGAGGCCCTGGCGCGAAGCCACGGCCACATCGGGACGGAGCACCTGCTGCTCGGCCTGATCAACGACGGCCGCGGTGTGGCCGTCACGGTGCTGACCGACCTGGGCATCTCGCTGGAGGAGACCAGGGCCGAGCTCGACGAGATCATCGCGCTGGGTCAGCACGAGTCCACCCCGGAGTTCACGCCTCGGTCCAAACGGGTGCTGGAGCTGTCGCTGCGCGAGGCGTACCAGCTCGGCCAGGACTACATCGGCGGGGAGCACATCCTGCTCGGACTGATCCGGGAGGGTGAAGGCGTCGCCGCGCAAATACTGGTCAAACGGGGCGCCGACCTCAACCGGACCCGCCGGCAGGTGGTCGAGGTGCAGGCGGCCATCGCGAGTAGTGACACCGCCGCGGTCGCCGCGAGCTCGGTCGAGGAGTGGGCGGGCTGGCAGGCGGCCACGGTCGCCGGGGCGGACGGTCCGTCGGTCGAGCTCTACCACGGCGCGTCCGGACTGGTGCTGCTCGGCCGGTCGGGGCTGCATCTGCCGCTGGGGTTCGTGGCCGATGTGCTGCGGCTGACCCGGGCCGGTTCACAGCCGGACGAGCGGCTCGCGGCGCTGCACTCGCTGCCGGACGTGCAGCGGCTGCGGGCTCTGGCCTGGCCGCCGCGGGCGCGCGTCGGGTTCGCGGCGCTGCTCGGTACGGACGTGCCTGCCGATCCCCGCCTCACCCCGCCGGCCGCGTCGGCGGCGGAGCTGCGCAGCTCATTGCGGCGCGCCGTCAACCAGGCCCGGTTCGACGGGATGGAAGTGGCGCCGGCGGCGACCGCCGTGATCCTCGAAGCCGGCCGTCGCGTCAGCGATGGCGCGGTCACGACCCTGTTGGTGGTGGGGCCGGGCGCGGTGGCGGCGGATCCGGCGCTGCCGCTGCGGTTGCGGCATGGTGCCGAGTCGGTGCCGGCGTTGTCGGGACCGCAGCGGGCGTTGCTGGAGTGGACCGGTGCCCGGGCCGTCGTACCGGCCCGCAGCCGAAGCTCGTCCACGGCGCCCGGGCCCGGGCTGAACGGGATCAGTCGGCGGGGCAAACTGACCAACCTTTTGCCGTCGCAATTGGCTTTACCGTCCGAACTGTTACGGCACCGGTTCGCCAACGGTGCCCTGCTCTACCGGCTGCACGAGACCGAGACCCAGCCGCCGGTGGAGTCGGTGCGGATCCTGTTGGACACCAGCCCGCCGACCTTCGGCTCGATCGGGGTGGCGCTGCGGATCGTGGTCCAGGCCATCGTGTCGGCCTTGTGGGCGGCCCGTCGGGTGCCGACGCTCGTCTACCTTGATCAGCCGGGGCTGGAAACCCCCGTACACAAGCCGTCTGATCTTGGTTTGGCTTGGACCCGGCAAAGTCTCGAGCCGGTGGATCTCGGGCCGGTTCTGGTTTCCGTGCAGCGGTCCGAGCAGCCGTCGGTGCTGCTCACCCAGCACCGGCTCGTCGCCGACAGCGGGATCGTGGCGACCGAGCAGCTGCGGCTGATCACCGCCCAGCTGCCGGGGGACGATCCCGAGGCACCGCCGGAGCCTCCGTTTCACGCCCATCTGGACGCGGAGCCGACCAAGGCCCAACTCGCCGCCGCTGTCCGGACGGCGCTTGCGCCGCAGGCGCGGTAAGCCATGTTCGAGCGATTCACCGACCGCGCGCGGCGCGTCATCGTCCTGGCCCAGGAAGAGGCCAGGATGTTCAACCACAACTACATCGGTACGGAACACATCCTGCTCGGGCTGATCCACGAGGGGGAGGGGGTCGCGGCCAAGGCGCTGGAGAGCCTGGGCATCTCGCTCGACGACGTCCGCGTGCAGATCGAGCAGATCATCGGCGTCGGGCAGCAGGCGCCCAGCGGGCACATCCCGTTCACGCCGCGGGCCAAGAAGGTCCTGGAGCTCACGCTGCGCGAGGCGCTGCAGATCGGGCACAACTACATCGGTACCGAGCACATCCTGCTCGGGCTGATCCGGGAGGGCGAGGGCGTCGCCGCCCAGGTGCTGGAGGTGCTCGGCGCCGACCTCAACCGGACCCGCCAGGTGGTGATCCAGCTTCTCTCCGGCTACCAGGGCCAGCCCACGGCCGCCCCGCAGGAGCCCGAGCACGTTCCGCCGAGCAGCGAGTACCTTCAGCCCGCTCCGCCGGCGGGCGAGGAGATTCCCTGGGAGCGCTTCACCGAACGATCGCGCCGGGTGGTCGCGCTGGCCGGCGACGAGGCCCGGATGCTCAACCACAACTACCTCGGGACCGAGCACATCCTGCTCGGCCTGCTCCACGAGGGCGAGGGCGTCGGAGGCAAGGCGCTGGAGAGCCTGGGCGTCTCGCTCGAAGCCGTCCGGCAGCTGGTCGAGGAGATCATCGGCCAGGGGATGCAGCCGCCGGAGGAGGAGATCCCGATCACGCCCCGCGGGCGGCGGGTGCTGGAGTTCTCGCTGCGTGAGGCGCTGCAGATCGGGCACAACTACGTCGGCACCGAGCATCTCCTGCTCGGCCTGATCCGGGAGGGCGAGGGCGTCGCCTGCCAGGTCCTGGTCCGGCTCGGCGTGGACCTCAACCGGCTCCGCCACCAGGTCCTCCAGCTGCTCAGCGGCTACCAGCCGCCGACCGCGCCGGCCTCGGCGCCGCCGGCGACCAGCGGCGGCGGCATGTTCGAGCGGTTCACCGACCGCGCCCGGCGTGTGGTCGTCCTGGCCCAGGAGGAGGCCCGGATGCTCAACCACGCCGAGATCGGGACCGAGCATTTCCTGCTCGGGCTGATCCACGACGGCGAGGGCGTCGCCACCCAGGCGCTGGAGAGCCTCGGCATCTCACTCGAGGACCTCCGGGAACAGATCGAGGAGATCATCGGCATCGGGGCGCAGGCGTCGCCCGGACACCTCCCGTTCACGCCGCGCGCCCGCAGGGTACTGGAGCTGGCGCTGCGGGAGGCGCTGCAGCTCGGTCACACCTACATCGGCACCGAGCACCTGCTGCTCGGGCTGATCCGGGAGGGCGAGGGGGTCGCCGGGCAGGTCCTGATCCGGCTCGGCGCCGACCTCAACCGGACCCGCCAGCAGGTCATCCGGCTGCTTTCCGGCAACACCCCCGCCGCCGCGCGGCCGGACGCCGCCGAGCCGGCTCCGGCGACTTCGGGCGCTCCGAGTCTCGACGATCGGGCCCGGCGGACGGTGGTCCTGGCCCAGGAGGAGGCCCGGGCGCTCAACCACAACTACATCGGAACCGAGCACATCCTGCTCGGGCTGATCCACGACGATCTCGCGGTCGCCATCGTCGAGGGCATGGGCATCGCGCCGCCGGATCTGCGGGCCGACGTCGAGGAGATCATCGGCCAGGGACAGCACGCGGTCACCGGGCACCTCCCGTTCACGCCCCGGTCGAAGAAGGTGCTGGAGCTGTCGCTGACCGAGTCCAGGCAGCTCGGTCACGACTACATCGGCTCGGAGCATCTCCTGCTCGCGTTGATGCGCGAGGGCGAAGGGGTCGCGGCCCAGGTGCTGGCCCGGCACGGCGGCACGGTCGAACGGGCGCGCGATCTGGTGATCAGCGGGCCCGGGGACATGGCCGCCGCGGTGGTAGAACCGCCGGACCTGTCGGTCGACGAATGGGCGAACTGGCAGGCCGCCTCGATGGCCCGGAACGGTGGGCCGTCGGTCGAGCTCTACTACGGCGCGTCCGGACTGGTGCTGCTCGGCCGGTCGGGGCTGCACCTGCCGCTCGGGTTCGTGGCGGACGTGCTGCGGCTGACCAGGGCCGGGTCGCAGCCGGACGAGCGGCTCGCGGCGTTGCACTCGCTGCCGGACGTGCAGCGGTTGCGGGCGCTGGCCTGGCCGCCGCCGGCCCGGGTCGGGTTCGCCGCGCTGCTCGGGGCGGGGGTGCCGGTGGATCCCCGCTTCACGCCGCCGGCCGCGTCGGCGGCGGAGCTGCGCAGCTCGTTGCGGCGCGCGGTCAACCGGGCCCGGTTCGACGGGGTGGAGGTGACCCCGGCGGCGACCGCCGAGATCCTTGATTCCGGGCGGCGCATCAGCGACGGGATCGTGACGACGTTGCTGGTGGTGGGGCCGGGCGCGGTGGCGGCGGATCCGGCATTGCCGCTGCGGCTGCAGCACGGTGCCGCATCGGTGCCGGCGCTTTCCGGGCCGCAGCGGGCGCTGCTGGAGTGGTCCGGCGCCCGGGCAATGGTTCCCGCCCGCACCCGGAACGCGTCGACCGCGCCCGGGCCGGGCCTGACCGGGATCAGTCGCCGGGGCCAGTTGACTAACCTTTTGCCCTCGCAGTTGGTTTTACCGCCTGCGATTTTGCGGCATCGGTTCGCCGACCGGGCGCTGCTGTATCGGTTGCATGAGACGGAGACCCAGCCGCCGGTCGAGACCGTGCGGATCCTGCTGGACACGAGCCCGCCGACGTTCGGGTCGATCGGGGTGGCGCTGCGGATCGTCGTCCAGGCCATCGTGTCGACACTGTGGTCGGCCCGCCGGGTGCCGACGCTCGTCTACCTTGATCAGCCGGGGCTGGAAACCCCCGTACACAAGCCGTCTGATCTTGGTTTGGCCTGGACGCGGCAAAGCCTCGAGCCGGTGGATCTCGGGCCGGTGCTGGTGGCGGCGCAGCGCTCCGATCAGCCATCGGTGCTGCTGACCCAGCATCGGCTCGTGGCCGACCACGGGATCGTCGCGACCGAGAAGCTGCGAGTGATCACCACCCAGCTGCCGGGGGACGACCCCGAGGCGCCGCCGGAGCCGCCGTTCCACGCCCACCTGACGGCCGAGCCGACGAAGGCCCAGCTCGCCGCCGCGGTTCGGACGGCGCTTGCCCCGAAAGCGCCGTAGACATGTTCGAGCGATTCACCGACCGTGCGCGGCGCGTCGTCGTCCTGGCCCAGGAAGAGGCCCGGATGCTGCGCCACAACTACATCGGATCCGAGCACCTGCTGCTCGGCCTGCTGCACGAGGGCGAGGGCCACGCGGCGAAGGTGCTCAACGACGTCGGCGTGACTCTCGGAGACGTTCGGGCGCAGGTCGAGGACATCATCGGCCTCGGGCAGTTGGCACCGAGCGGGCACATCCCGTTCACACCGCGGGCGAAGAAGATCATCGAGTTCTCGCTGCTCATCGCGATGCGGATGGGGCACAACTACGTCGGTACCGAGCACGAGCTGTTCGGATTGGTCCTGGAGGGTGACGGGGTCGGCGTCCAGGTGCTGACTCGGCTCGGCGTCGACCTCGAACGCCTGCACGAGCACTCGGTCACCGTTCTCGCCGGATACCCGGGGACGGGGGCGGCTCCGGGCGCCTGGAGGGACCCCGACCCGTACGGGTACAAGCGGTACACCGACCGGGCGCGCCGCGCGATCGTGCTGGCCGTCGAAGAGGCTCAGAAGCTGGGCGACTCCACTGTCGACACCGAACACTGCCTGCTCGGCCTGGTCCGTGAGCCGGACGGCGCCGCCGGGCAGGCACTGGAGCGTCTCGGCTTCTCCTACGACGATGTGTTGCGCGACGTCACGGAGCTCCTTCGGCAGGAGCAGCCGCCGCCGGGAGCGGCCCGATCCTTCGGGTACAGATCGCACGCGCGGACACTGCTGGATTGGGTGCCGCGTGAGGCGCAGCGGCTCGGCCACGACTACATCGGCACCGAGCATCTCCTGCTGGGCCTGGTCTGGGAGGTCGAGGGCCTCGCCGGCCGCGTGCTGGCCGGGCGGGGAGTCGACCTCGACCGGGTCCGCCGGGAGATCATCCCGTTGCTCGGGGGCGACACGCCCGGCCGGACACCTTCGCCGAGCACGTCCGCCTCCTCCGGCCTCGATCGATTCACCGACCGGGGGCGCCGGGTGCTCGTCCTGGCCCAGGAAGAGGCCCGGCTGCAAATTCACAACTACATCGGGACTGAACATCTGACCCTTGCCCTCATCCACGAGGGCGAGGGCATTGCCGCCAAGGCGCTGGAGAGCTCCGCCGTCTCGCTGGAGATGGTCCGTGCGCGGGTCGCGGAGATCATCGGGCCAGGAACTCAGGAGCCGGCCGAGCAGATGCCGTTCTCGCCGCGTGCCCGGTCGGTGCTGAATTACGCGGTGGACGAGGCGCGGCAGCTCGGCAACAACTTTGTCAACACGGAACACATCCTGCTGGCGATCATCCGCGAGGGCGAGGGAGTCGGCGTGGAGGCCCTGACCGGGCTGGGCGTCGACCTCGACCAGGTGCGCGAGCAGGTCATGGCACTTCTCAACCCCCAAACCCAGCAGCCCACCGTACGCGTCACGTTCGAGCGATTCACCGACCGGGCGAAGCGGCTGATCGTCCTCTCGCAGGACGAGGCCCGGATGCTCGGACACAACTACATCGGACCTGAGCACCTCCTGCTCGGGCTGATCCACGAGGGTCTGGGCGTCGCGGCCAAGGCGCTCGAGTCGATGGGGATCGCCCTGGGAGACCTGCGGTCGGATGTCGAGGAGATCATCGGCCGGGGTGACGGCGCGCCGGCCGGGCACATCCCGTTCACGGCGCGCGCCAAGCGGGTGCTGGAGTTCACGATGCGCAAGTCGCTCGAGCTCCACCACAACTACATCGGAACCGAGCACATCCTGCTCGGGCTGATCGGGGAGAGCGCGACCATCGCCGCCCAGGTGCTCACCCGGCGCGGTGTGACCCTCGACCGCGCTCAGTCCGTGATGCTCGACCTGTTGGACCAATACGCGGCCGGGGGGTCGGCCACGCTCGCCGCCGACGCGGTGGAGGAGTGGGCACGATCGCAGGCCGCGACGGTCGTTCCCGGGGACGGTCAGACGGTCGAACTCTTCCACGGCGCGTCCGGGCTGGTGCTGCTCGGGCGGTCGGGGCTGCATTTGCCGCTCGGGTTCGTGGCCGACGTGCTGCGGCTGACCCGGGCCGGGTCGCAGCCGGACGAGCGGCTGGCCGCGCTGCACGCCCTGCCGAATGTGCAGCGGCTGCGGGCGTTGGCCTGGCCCCCGGCGGCCCGGGTTGGGTTCGCGGCGCTGCTCGGCGCGGGCATGCCCGCAGATCCCCGGCTCGTTCCGCCGGCGGCTTTCCCGGCCGAGCTGCGCAACTCGCTGCTCCGGACGGTCACCGGCGTCAGGATCGACGATCCGGCACCCGCGGAGACTGCCGAGATTCTGAATGCCGGCCGGCGGGTAAGCGACGGGGTCGTGACGACCTTGCTGGTGGTGGGGCCGGGTGCGGTGGCGGCGGATCCGGCGTTGCCGTTGCGGTTGCGCCATGGCGCGGACGCGGTGCCGGCGCTGTCCGGGCCGCAGCGGGCGTTGCTGGAGTGGACGGGTGCGCGGGCGGTCGTGCCGGCGCGTAGCCGCAGCGCGTCGACGGCGCCGGGGCCGGGTTTGACCGGGATCAGCCGGCGGGGTCAGTTGACTAACCTTTTGCCGTCGCAGTTGGTTTTACCGCCTGCGATTTTGCGGCATCGGTTCGCCGACCGGGCCCTGCTTTATCGGTTGCACGAGACCGAAACCCAGCCCCCGGTGGAGACGGTACGGATCCTGCTGGACACGAGCCCGCCGACGTTCGGTTCGATCGGGGTCGCGTTGCGGATCGTCGTGCAGGCGATCGTGTCGGCGCTGTGGCAGGCACGTCAGGTGCCGACGCTGGTCTATCTCGATCAGCCCGGCCTGGAGACGGCCGTGCGCAAACCGTCGGACCTGGGTGCCGCCTGGACCCATCAGAGTCTCGAGCCGGTCGATCTCGGGCCGGTGCTGGTCGCGGCGCAGCGTTCCGAGCAGCCGTCGGTCCTGCTGACCCAGCATCGGCTGGTGGCCGACCACGGGATCGTCGCGACCGACCAGCTGCGCCTGGTCACGGCCCAACTGCCGGGGGACGACCCTGACACGCTGCCTTCGCCGCCGTTTCACGCGCATCTGGCCGCCGAACCGACCAAGGCCCAGCTCGCCGCCGCGGTCCGGACGGCGCTCGCGCCGCAGGCTCGGTAGCTCATGTTCGAGCGATTCACCGACCGCGCGCGGCGGATCGTCGTCCTGGCCCAGGAAGAGGCGCGGGGGCTTCAGCACAACTACATCGGGACCGAGCACCTGCTGCTCGGCGCCCTGGTCGAGGGCGAGGGTGTCGCCGCGACGGTTCTGGTGGATCTCGGCGTGCCGTACGAGAGCGTCCACGCGCGGTTGGTGGAGATCATCGGCCTCGGCCAGACGGCGCCGAGCGGGCACATTCCCTTCACGCCCCGCGCCAAGAAGGTCATCCAGCTCTCCCTGCTCATCGCGCTGCGGATGGGCCACGGCTATGTCGGGACCGAGCACGTGCTGCTCGGACTGGTCGCCGAGGGTGAGGGCGTCGCCTGCCAGATAATGATCGGGCTCGGCGCCGATCTCGACCGGGTGCACGAGCACGTGATCACGACTCTCGCCAGCTACCCGGACGCTGCCGTCCCTGAAGGCGCCCCGCCATGGGCGATCCGCGACCCGTATGGCTTCCGGCGGTACAACGAGACCGCGCGGCGCGCGATCGTGGCGGCCGACGAAGAGGCGCAGAACCTTCGCCACAACCACATCGGCACCGAACACCACCTGCTCGGCATGCTCCGCGAGAACACGGTGGCCGCACGGGCCCTGACCAGTCTCGGCATCACCTACGACGCCGTCCGGCACGACGTCGAGTTGATCGCCAGGCCGGACGCGCAGCCGCCGGCCGGACGCCTGCCCGCAGGGCTCAGCCAGGACGCGCGGAGGATGCTGGCGCTCGCGCCGCGAGAGGCGGATCAGCTCGGCCACCGCGACATCAGCACCCAGCACCTTCTCCTGGCGCTCGTCCGGCCGAACGAGGGCGTCGCCTGCCAGGTGCTCGTCGCCCTCGGCGCCAATCTCGACCTGGTCCGCCGGCGGGCCCTCAACCCGCCCGGCGCCCCGCCCGGCACCGCGCCCAGCAGCGCGCCTGGCACCGCGTCCAGCGGCGCGCCCGGCACCGCGTCCAGCGGCGGGCTTGGCACCGCGTCCAGTGGCGGGCTTGGCACCGCGTCCAGCGGCGGGCCTGGCACCGCGTCCAGCGGCGCGCCTGGCACCGCGTCCAGCGGCGCGCCCGGCACCGCGCCCGGCGGCCCGCCCAGCGCGGGCGGGCGCCAGGCGGCCGCTGGATACCCGCCGCGCGTCACGTTCGAGCGGTTCACCGACCGGGCTCGGCGGGTGATCGTCCTGTCCCAGGAAGAGGCGCGGACGCTGGGCCACAACTACATCGGCACCGAGCACCTCCTGCTCGGCCTGATCCAGGAGGGCGGGGGCGTCGCCGCCAAGGTGATCGAGTTGGCGGGGATCTCGCTGACGGACCTACGGGCGGACACGGAGGAGATCATCGGGCGCGGGCCGGGGGCGCCGACCGGGCACATCCCGTTCACACCGCGGTCCAAGAAGGTGCTGGAGTGCGCGATGCGCGAGGCGCTGGCGCTCGGACACGACTATGTCGGCACCGAGCACCTCCTGCTCGGGATGATCCGGGAGGGCGAGGGCGTCGCGGCCGAGGTTCTCATCCAGCGCGGTCTGGGGCTCGACGGCACCCGCCGGAGTGTGATTCAGCTGCTGGCCCCGGCCACCGAAAGCGCGGTCGAGGAGTGGGCACGATGGCAGGCCGCGACGGTCGCTCGCGACGGCGGCCGTCCGGTCGAGCTCTACCACGGCGCGTCCGGCCTGGTGCTGCTCGCGCGGTCGGGTCTGCATCTTCCGCTCGGCTTCGTCACCGATGTGCTGCGGCTGACGCGGGCCGGTTCTCAGCCGGACGAGCGGTTGGCAGCGCTGCACGCGTTGCCGAATGTGCAGCGGATGCGCGCGCTCGCGTGGCCGACGCCGGCCCGGGTCGGGTTCGCGGCCCTTCTCGGCGCCGACGCGCCGGCCGACTCGCGTCTCGTCGCGCCGGGGGCGTCGGCGGCCGAGCTGCGTGACTCCCTGATGCGGGCCGTGGCCCGGGCTCGGGTCGGCGAACCCCAGGACGAGGTGACCGCCGAGATCCTGAATTCCGGGCGGCGCCTCAGCGACGGTGTCGTCACGACGCTGCTGGCGGTCGGTCCCGGGGCGGTGGCGGCGGATCCCTTGTTGCCGCTGCGGCTGCGGGACGGCGCCGACTGTGTGCCGGCGCTGTCCGGGCCGCAGCGGGCGTTGCTGGAGTGGACCGGTGCGCGGGCCGTCGTGCCGGCCCGCAGCCGAAGCTCATCGACGGCGCCCGGGCCTGGGCTGACCGGGATCAGTCGGCGGGGCAAACTGACCAACCTTTTGCCGTCGCAATTGGCCTTACCGTCTGAGCTGTTGCGGCACCGGTTCGCCAACGGTGCTCTGCTCTACCGTCTGCACGAGACCGAGACCCAGCCGCCGGTGGAGTCGGTGCGGATCTTGTTGGACGCCAGTCCGTCGACCTTCGGCTCGATCGGGGTCGTGCTGCGGATAGTGGTCCAAGCGATCGTGTCGGCATTGTGGGCGGCCCGTCGGGTGCCTACCCTCGTCTACCTTGATCAGCCGGAGCTTGAGACCCCCGTACACAAGCCGTCTGATCTTGGTTTGGTTTGGACGCGGCAAAGTCTCGAGCCGGTCGATCTGGCTCCGGTCCTGGTTTCCGCGCAGCGTTCCGAGCAGCCGTCGGTGCTGCTCACCCAGCATTGGTTGGTGGCCGACCACGGGATCGTCGCGACCGAGCGACTGCGGGTGATCACCACCCAGCGGCCGGGCGACGATCCCGAGGTTCCGCCCTCGCCACCGTTTCACGCGCATCTGGCCGCCGAACCGACCAAAGCCCAGCTCGCCGCGGCGGTCAGCGCGGCGCTCGCCCCGCAGGAGCGGTAGCCATGTTCGAGCGATTCACCGACCGCGCGCGGCGCATCATCGTGCTGGCTCAGGAGGAGGCGCGGATGCTGCGCCACAACCAACTCGGCACCGAGCACGTCCTGCTGGGGATGCTGCTCGAGGGTGAGGGCCTGGCGGCGCAGGCCCTGGGGAGCGCCGGCATCACGCTGGAGGCCGTCCGGGGGCAGGTCCTGGAGATCGTCGGGTGGGGCGAGGAGGACCCGAGCGGGTACATCCCGTTCACGCCGCGGGCGAAGACGGTCGTCGAGCTGACGCTGCGCGAGTCGCTGCAGCTCGGCCACAACTACATCGGCACCGAGCACCTGCTGCTCGCGCTGCTCCGGCACGGCGAGGGCGAGGGCATCGCGGCGCAGGTGCTGATCAATCTCGGCGCTGACTTCGGCGAGCTCCGGCGGCACACGCTGGAAATGCTTTCCAGCAACGCCCGACCGGCGCCATCGGGCCCGGTGCCGCGCGTCTCGCCGGTCCCGCCCACCGAGGAACTGGTACCGCCGCCGCCCGTACTGAACTACGAGCCGTTCGCGTACGAGCGGTTCACCGACCAGGCGCGGCGCGTCCTCGCCATGGCCGAGGAGGAGGCACGGTCGCTGAACCACAACTCCGTCGGCACCGAGCACCATCTGCTCGGCATGATCCGCGAGAGCGAAGGTGTTGCTGGGCAGGCACTGGAGGCTCTCGGCATCTCGCTGGAGACCGTCCGGCACGAAGTCGAGGAGATCCTCGGGCGCGGCCTTCAGCCGCCGGGCGGCCGCCTGCCGTTCACGCCGCGCGCGCGACGGGTGCAGGAGCTGGCCCTCCGGGAGGCGCTGCGGCTGGGGCACACCTACATCGGCACCGAGCATCTCCTGCTCGGGCTGGTCCGGGAGGGCGAGGGCGTCGGCTGCCAGATTCTGGTCAAGCTCGGTGCCGACCTCAACCGGGTCCGCCAGCAGGTCCTGTACATTCTCCGCCCCGGGGTTCCGCCGGCCGCTACCAGCGCGTCGTCCCTCGGCTTCGAGCGGTACAACGACCGGTCCCGGCGCGCCGTCGTGCTGGCCCAGGAGAACGCCCGGCTCCTTCGCCACAGCCACATCGGGACCGAACATCTCGTGCTCGGCCTGATCCACGAGGGCGAGGGTCTGGCCGCCAGCGTCCTCGAGAGCTTCGGCCTCTCCCTGGACGCGCTTCGCCGACGGGTCGAGGACATCGCCGGGGTGGGCGAGCAGTCGCCGGCCGGGCATGTCCCGTTCACGCCGCGGGCTCGTACCGTGCTGGGCTTCGCTCAGCAGGAGGCAATGCAATTCGGCGACAACTATGTCGCCACCGAGCACATCCTGCTCGGGATCGTCCGTGAGGGTGAGGGCGTCGGCGCGCAGGCGCTCGTCAGCCTGGGCGGCGATCTCGGCGGGATACGGTCGCGGCTCCTCGGGCTCATGTCGACCAGGCGGCGACGGGAGCCGGCGACCGCCGCAGCTCGTGGCACGTTCGAGCGGTTCACCGATCGAGCGCGGCGGATCGTCGTCCTGGCCCAGGAAGAGGCCAGGACGCTGTACCACAACTACGTCGGGCCCGAGCACCTGCTCCTCGGCCTGATCCACGACGGCGAGGGTGTCGCGATCGCGGTGATCGAGGGCATGGGCATCGCTCCCGAGGATCTCCGCCGGGAGGTCGAGGAGATCATCGGCCAGGGCGGTCGGGCGCCGAGCGGGTACATCCCGTTCACGCCGCGAGCGAAGAAGGTTCTGGATCTCGCGTGGCAGGAGGCACAGAACCTCGGTCACTCGTACGTCGGAGCGGAGCACCTGCTGCTCGGGATGCTCCGGGAGGGCGAGGGCGTCCCCGGCGTGGTGCTGCTTCGCCGCGGTGCGGAACTCCCTCCCACGCGGGTGGCGGTGCTCCGATCCCTCGGCGTCGTCCCGCCCGGGGCGACGGTGGAATCCGGGCAGCCCGCCGGCAACGCCGACCCCACTTCGTCGCTCGCTTCGTCGCTCGCCTCGTCGGTCGAGGAGTGGGCTCGCTGGCAGGCCGCTTCCATCGTCCGCAACGGTGGCCCCTCGGTCGAGCTCTACCACGGCGCGTCCGGGCTGGTGCTGCTCGGCCGGTCGGGGCTGCACCTGCCGCTGGGGTTCGTGGCCGACGTCCTGCGGCTGACCCGCGCCGGGTCGCAGCCGGAAGAGCGCCTCGCGGCGTTGCATTCGATGCCGGACGTGCAGCGGTTGCGGGCTCTGGGGTGGCCGCCGCCGGCCCGGGTCGGGTTCGCGGCGCTGCTCGGTGCCGGTGCGCCGGCCGATCCTCGCTGGGTGCCACCCGCGGCGGCGCCGGCCGAGCTGCGCTCCTCGCTGATGCGGGCCGTCAACCGGTCTCGCCCGGACGAGGCTCCGCCCGAGGTGACCGCCGAGATCCTCAACGCCGGCCGGCGTCTCAGCGAGGGTGTCCTGACGACCTTGCTGGTGGTGGGCCCGGGCGCGGTGGCGGCCGATCCCGCGCTGCCGTTGCGGTTGCGGCACGGCGCCGACGCGTTGCCCGCGCTGTCCGGCCCGCAGCAGGCCCTGCTGGAGTGGACCGGCGCCCGGGCGGTCGTGCCGGCGAGAAGCCGGAGCGCGTCGACGGCGCCGGGGCCGGGCCTGACCGGCATCAGCCGACGAGGCCAGTTGACTAACCTCTTGCCGTCGCAATTGGTCTTACCGCCTGCGATTTTGCGGCACCGGTTCGCCGACCGGGCCCTGCTCTACCGCCTGCACGAGACCGAAACCCAACCCCCGGTGGAGACCGTACGGATCCTGCTGGACACCAGCCCGCCGACGTTCGGCTCGATCGGGGTGGCGCTGCGGATCGTCGTGCAGGCGATCGTCTCGGCACTGTGGCAGGCACGTCAGGTGCCCACCCTCGTCTACCTCGATCAGCCGGATCTGGAGACCGCCGTGCACAAACCGTCGGATCTGGGTGCCGCCTGGACGCATCAGAGTCTCGAGCCGGTGGATCTCGGACCGGTGCTGGTCGCGGCGCAGCGGTCCGAGCAGCCGTCGGTGCTGCTGACCCAGCATCGGCTGGTGGCCGACCACGGGATCGTCGCGACCGAGCAGCTGCGGGTGATCACCGCCCAGCTGCCCGGGGACGACCCGGACGTGGCGGCGGATCCGCCGTTTCACGCGCATCTGGCCGCGGAGCCGACCAAAGCCCAGCTCGCGGACGCGGTTCGCACGGCGCTCGCCCCGAAGGAGCGGTAGCCATGTTCGAGCGATTCACCGACCGGGCCCGAAGCATCGTCCTGCTGGCCCGCGACGAGGCCCGGCTGCTCAACCACAACCACATCGGCACGGAGCATCTCCTGCTCGGCATGCTGCACGAGGGGGAGGCCGTCGCCGCCCAGGCCCTGACCAACCTCGGCATCACGCTGACGGATGCGCGCGAGCTGGTCCGGGAGATCATCGGCCGGGGGAGTGAGCCGCCGAGCGAGCACATCCCGTTCACGCCGCGCGCCAAGAAGGTGCTGGAGCTCTCGCTCCGCGAGGCCCTGCAGACGGGCAACAACTACATCGGTACGGAGCATGTGCTGCTCGGGCTGATCCGGGAGGGTGAAGGCGTCGCCTGCCAGGTGCTCGTCCGGCTCGGTACCGATCTCCGCGGGGCCCGGCAGGCCGTGCTCTCTCTCCTCGCCGGCTATCAGGCCCGGGCGAGCGCCCCGCCCGCCCCCGATGAGCGGTACACCGACTCCGCGCCGGCGCCGGCGCCAGCGCCGACACCGGCACCGGAGCCCGGATCCACCTCCCTGTTCGACCGGTTCAACGACCGGGCCCGCCGCGTGATCGTCCTGTCCCAGGAAGAGGCCAGGATGCTCCGCCACAACTACGTCGGCACCGAGCACCTGCTGCTCGGCCTGATCCACGAGAACGAGGGTGTGGCCGCCCGGGCGCTGGACCACCTCGGCATCACGCTGGAAGCCGTCCGGGAGCAGATCGACGAGATCATCGGGCTCGGTCAGCAGGCGCCGAGCGGACACATCCCGCTGACGCCGCGTACCCGTGCCGTGATCCAGCGGGCGCAGCTCGAGGCGACCCGGCTCGGCCGTGACTACGTCGGCACGGAGCACATCCTGCTCGGGCTGATCGTCGAGAGTGACGGCGTCGCCGCCCAACTGCTGGTCAAGCTCGGCGCCGGCCTCGATCGCGTACGCGAGCAGGTGATGTTGCTGCTCCCGCCCGGCCCGGGACGGTCGGCGACCGGCGTCGACAACATGTTCACGCTGTACGACCCGCTGGCGCGGCGCATCGTCGTCCTGTCCCAGGAATCGGCCCGGATGCTCGGCCACAACTACATCGGGGGCGAGCACGTCCTGCTCGGCCTGATCCATGACCAGGTCGGGGGAGCCGGCGTCGCGGCGCTGGAGAGCATGGGCGTCGCGCCGGCGGATCTCCGGGCGGAGGTCGAGCGGATCATCGGGTCGGGCCCGGACAGCCCGAGCGGACACATCCCGTTCACGGCCCGGGCCAAGAAGATCCTGGAACTGGCCTTTCGAGAATCACAAGACCTCGGGCACGCGTACGTCGGGCCGGAGCACTTCCTGATCGCCATGCTCCGGGAGGGTGAGGGCGTTCCCGCCCAGGTGCTGAGGCGGCGCGGAGTCGACCTGGACCGGGCCCGGCGCGCGGTGTTCGAGGTGCTAGGTGGCCTCCCGTCCGATGTGTCCGTGGACGCACCCTCCGACGCGATCGAGGAATGGGCCCGGTGGCAGGCCGCCACGCTCGTGCCCACCGGCGGTGCGTCGGCCGAGCTGTACCACGGGGTTTCCGGCCTGGTGCTGCTCGGCCAGTCCGGCCTGCATCTGCCGCTCGGTTTCGTCGCCGATGTGCTGCGGCTGACCCGCTCCGGTTCGCTGCCGGACGAGCGGCTGGCCGCGCTGCACGCGTTGCCGGACGTGCAGCGGCTGCGGGCGCTCGCCTGGCCGCCCGCGGCCCGCGTCGGCTTCGCGGCGTTGCTGGGTTCGGGCGTCCCGGCCGACCCCCGGCTCGCTCCGCCCACCGCGCCACCGGCCGAGCTGCGTGCCTCGCTGATCAGGGCGATAGGCCTCGGGCACACCGGCGCGGCGGAGCCGATCACCGCCGACGTTCTCCGCGCGAGCCCTCGGATCAGCGACGGGACCGTGACGACCCTGATCGTGGTCGGGCCAGGCGCGGTGGCCGCCGATCCCGCGCTGCCGCTGCGGCTGCGGCACGGCGCCGACACGTTGCCGGCGCTCTCCGGCCCGCAGCGCGCTCTGCTGGAGTGGACCGGTGCCCGGGCGGTCGTGCCGGCGCGAAGCCGCGCCGCGTCGACGGCGCCCGGGCCGGGCCTGACCGGGATCAGCCGGCGGGGCCGGTTGACTAACCTGCTGCCGTCGCAATTGGTCTTACCGCCTGCGATTTTGCGGCACCGGTTCGCCGATCGGGCGCTGCTCTATCGCCTGCACGAGACCGAGACCCAGCCTCCCGTGGAGACGGTGCGGATTCTGCTCGACACGAGCCCGCCCACCTTCGGGTCGATCGGGGTCGCGTTGCGGATCGTCGTGCAGGCGATCGTCTCGACGCTGTGGGCCGCGCGCCGGGTTCCTACCCTCGTCTATCTAGACCAACCCGGACTGGAGACCGCCGTGCACAAGCCGTCCGACCTCGGCGCCGCCTGGACCCACCAGAGCCTGGAGCCGGTCGATCTGGCCCCGGTGCTGGTCGGCGCGCAGCGCTCCGGCCAACCGTCCGTGTTGCTCACCCAGCACCGGCTGGTGGCCGATCACGGCATCGTCGCCACCGCTCAGCTGCGCGTGATCACGACTCAGTTGCCGGGCGACGATCCCGAGGTGCCGCCCGAACCGCCCTTCCACGCCCACCTGACCGCCGAGCCGACCAAGGCGCAGCTCACCGCGGCCGTCCGCACCGCACTGGCCCCGGAGGCACGATGAGCAAACGGTACGACCTTCCGGAGGCACGATGAGCAAACGGCATGACTCTCCGGAGGCACGATGAGCACACCCGACGAGATCGTCCGGCGGGCCGTGGTCGCCGAGGCCGAGGAGGCGCTGCGCCGGGCCACGAGCTGGCAGCTGCCGGTGCAGCGTTGGGTGCGGGTCGACGCCGCCGTCACCGAGCTGGTGACCGCGTTGGAGAGCGGTGACCCCGACGCGATCCGGGCGGCGACCGCACACCTCGAGCTGGCCGGGCCGATCCGGGTCGCCCGGCTCGGGCACGAGCCGCCGCCGCAATCGGCGCCGGCACCGATACGCGACCGGATCGTCCGGATCGTGGACCGCACGGCCCCCTCGAAACCGGCGGAAGACGATGACCAAGACGACACCGGCGGACGACGATGACCGCGACGACATTCGCGGACGACGATGACCACGACGACACCCGCGGACGACGATGACCACGACGCCGACACTCACTGACCGCCAGGCCGTCCTTCACCTGTTCGCCCGGGTCGACGGCCCGGGCGCGGCCGACGCCTACGACCAGATCCGTGCCGTGTGGCAGCGGTGTTCGTCCACACTGGATGTCACGGAGGCGATCGCCGCCCTCGACCTGCCCGCCGACCTGCCCCCGACCCTCGACACGGTCGGCGTGGGGGCGGTGGCCGCCGCGTACGCGAAAGGTCCGGGAGTGCTGCAGGCGCTCGCCCACCGCGAGGCCGGCGTGTTGTGCCTGTCGATCGCGCATGCGCCCGAATCGCCGGGGTGGGACTGGGAACGCCTCGCCCGGACGTGGGACGACCTTACCGCCGGCACCACGTCGGCGTTGCTCGGCCACGTACGCCTGTATCTGGGTTTCCATCCGGCGGACGCCACGCCGAGCTGGATCGAGGCCGCCACGCGCGGGGCCCGCCCGAACGGGAACCAGCGCTGGCCGCGACCGGTCCGCGTCGACAGGAACCGCCACGTGTGGGAGACCGGTCCGGGCGAGGACGGCCGGGCCGGCCGCACGCTGGTGATCGCGGCCCCGGCCGGCACCGACGACGAGGTCAGCGCCTGGCTCTGGAGCCCGGGCGCCGGAGCTCGGGCACCCCTGACGCGGTATCTGGTCGACGCGGCCAAGATGCACGCCCTGGTTCGCACGCTGCGCGACGAGCGCCAGGTGATCGAGCTGCGGGCCCGCATCGACGAGGGCGCCGACCGGCTGGTGGGCCTGATGTCCGGCGCGGCGACCGAGGACAAGCTGCGGGCGGCCCTCCAGCAGGTGGCGGTCACCCAGGCCGAGTCGGCCGGGGTCATCGACACGATCGCGTGGTGCCGGCGGGCGGGACTCTCGGCCGAGGCCGCGGCCGCGAACCTGAGCGCGGCCCGGAAAGCCCATCTCGACGGCGACGCGGAACACGGGCCGTTCGCCGACGACGTCGCGATGACCGGGAGCCTGCGCGATCACCTCGACGACGACCTGCACTATCTGACCGTGGCCCGGGAACGCGCGCAGCAGCTCACCGACGTGGTCGGCACCGTGCTGGCCGGCCGGCTCGAGGAGCGCCGCGAGGCCGGCCACCGTCGCCAGGAGCGGTTCGGTCTGGTGCAGGCGGCGCTGATCGGCGCCGTGCTGATGGGCCTGACCGCGATCCAGTCGCTCAGCTACACCGTGCCGATGCCCGCCTCGGCCAAGCCCGCGCTGATCGCGACCCTCGGCGCCATCGCGCTCTACCTGGCCGCGATCGCGGTCCGGCTGGTGCTGCCGTCCCGCCGCGCCCTCCTGTCCTGGCTGGAGGATCTGGCCCTGGCTCTGGCCATCGGCTCGGCTCTCTGGCTGGCCGCGGCGTGGATCTCCCGACGGGCCTTCGGCCACGTCCTTCCGTGGGGTCTCACGCTGGGTGCGTTCGGTGCCGGCATCGTTGCCGCTGCCGCGGTTTCTGTCGTACGGAGGAAACGCCGATGACCCTGGGTTTCAGCGACGCGGAGCTGGCGGCGATCGCCGACGCGTTCCCGGTCGGACCGGCCACGAACCTGTTGTTGTCGCGGGCCGGCTACCCGCGGGGCAACATCCCCAGCATGATCGGCGTGTCGGCGGCGATGTTCTGGCGGATGGTCAGCCAGGAGCTCGAGGCGGGCGCCCTGGAGAACGGCCGGGAACGGATCCTCGCCGTCGCCGCCGAGACCTACCCGGCCCACCCGGTGCTCGGCGGCCGCCGCATCCGCAGCGTGCTCGTGGTCGGCGCCGCCCCGGACGGCCTGCAGCCGCTGCGTCTCGACCGGGAGCTCGCCGAGGCGATCCGGGCCGTGGAGGGGCGCGGCATCACGGTCGCCTACCGCCCCGCCGCCGACGTCACCGACCTCGGCGTTCTCGGCACCGACCCGCCCGACCTGCTGCATCTCGCCTGCCACGGCAACGGCGACTCCCTGCTCTTCGAGGGACCGAACGGCGCGCGCCGGGTCGCGATCGGCGACCTGCTCGCGATCCTGCAGACCTATCCAAGGTTCCGCGGCGTCTATCTGGCCTCGTGCGAGGGCGCCGGGCTGGCCGATCGGTTCGGCGCCGTCGCCGATCAGGTCGTGGCGTTCGAGGGCGAGCTGCCCGACCGGTGCGCGCTCGCCTTCACCGCCCAGCTCTACCGCGCCCTGGTCTCGGCGCCCGACCTGCGCGGCGCGGCCGACCGGGCGATGGCCATGATGGTCGCCGCGAGGCAACCCTGCCGCGCGCTCGCCGATCGGATCATCGTCCGATGACCACGCCGGTGTGGACACCCGCGCTGCTCGGGACGGTGGTGGACGGCGGACGGCTGCGCTGCGACCTCTGCCCGCACCTCTGCGAGCTCGCCCCGGGCGAGGTGGGGGAGTGCGCGGTGCGGCGCAACAACGACGGCGCCCTGGAGACCGCCACCTTCGCCGCGTCCGTGCAACACGACGACGCCATCGAGCGCAAGCCGTTCTACCATGTGTTGCCGGGCAGCCGGGTGCACACGCTGGGCGCTCCGGGCTGCTCGTTCCGCTGCAACTACTGCATCAACCACCGGCTCTCGCAGTACGGCCGTACGCCTGACGTGCCGTGGACGGCGAGCCCGGTCGACGTGGCCGCGGTGGTCGACGGCGCGGCCGCGGCCGGGGCCTCGATCGGACTCTCCTATGCCGAGCCCGGCCTCGCCCCCGAGCTGACCCTGGCCCTGGCCGAGCGGGCCGCCCCGGTGGGCGTACCGATCCTGTGGAAGTCCAACGGATTCCTCACCCCGCCGGCGATCGACCTGGTGGCGCCGCACCTGTTCGCCGTCAACATCGACGTCAAGGCGCCCGACGACCGCTCGCACGCTCGCCTGACCGGGGCGCCGGTCGGACCGGTCCTCGACGCGATCGAGCGGTTCCGGGCGGCCGGGGTGTGGGTCGAGGTCTGCACCCCGCTGATCCCGGGGGTCAGCGACACGGCGGCGGCGCAGGCGGCGATCGCGCGGCGCATCGCCGCGATCGACCCGGAGATTCCGTGGCATCTACTGCGGTTCACGCCGGACTTCCGCATGCGGCGGCATCCGCCGACGCAGCCGGCCGATCTGCTGGCGGCCGCCACGATCGGGTACGAAAACGAACTCGCCTTTGTGTACGTCGAGCGTGCTCTCGGCGCGGATTACCGGAACAGCCGGTGCCGTGAGTGTGGCTCCGTGTTGATTGAGCGTGGCATCTGGTCGACAATCACAAGCAGCGTCGCCGATGGGCGATGTGCGTTCTGCGATGCTTCCGTCCCCGGCCGATGGGTTGCCCCCGGTGTCCGACGTTGATCACGAATTCGTTCCCGACCTCCCCGACCTGATCGATGCCGCAGAGTACGAGTCCCATCCGGACGGTCGGCTGATGAGATTCCAGCTAAGAGTCACCGACGATGGGGTTCAGGTGCTGGGCGACGCGTTCCGGCCCACCGACCTCGAAGCCATTCTGCGTGCCATTGACGACGGTCCGATCGAGCAGATGCTCTGCGGCTGACAAACTGGAGACGGCCCTGACCACGACCGGGCGAATGGATCCCCCGCCGGACCCGATGACGGCCGAGGAGGCCGATTTCGAGGCCGGGGCCGCCGCCGCTTTCGACCCGCAGAAACACAAGCGCACCGCTCTCACCGGCCTCAACTCGTGGTGGAACCACCTGCTCTGCGACCGCTGCGGGCACACCTTCCGGCGCGGCGAGCGCGTGCACGTCACCCGCGAGCCGCGGGCGGCGCACCACGCCGAGCTGCCCGGGGTGTGCCACGACCCGGCGAAAAAGGCGCCGTCCGCGCCCGTGCTCGCGGCCGACGTCGCCGAGTTCGCCGAGGGTGTCGAGGCCGTGTGGGGGTCCGGCGACACCCCGGTGCGCACGCTGGGCGCCGACGACTGGCGGGTCGCCCGGCCGCCCGCCCCGATGCAGCGCACCCGCTGCCTGGTCTGCGCGCACACGCTGCGGGCCGGCGAGCGGGTGGTCGTCTGCCCGTGCAACCCCGGCCGCCCCGAGTGCGCCGCGACCATCCACCGCGATCCCGCGGCCGGGCTGACCTGCTGGGAGACGTGGCGCCCGGCCGGCACCGTCACGTCCTGCCCGATCACCATGGCTCGCCGGACCGGTGCCTGACCGTGACGGCCACGACTCCGGCCGCGGCCGAGGACCGGTACGCGCGGCAGCGCCTCATCCCCGGCTGGGACCAGGAGCGGCTCGCCGCGGCGACCGTGGTCGTCGCGGGGACCGGCGCGCTCGGCAACGAGGTCGCCAAGAACCTCGCCCTCGCCGGCGTCGGGCACCTGCTGCTCTGCGATCCCGACACGGTGTCCGGCTCCAACCTGAGCCGCGGCGTGCTTTTCGGCGCGGCCGAAAATGATCCGATCGGCCGCAGCAAGGTCGAGGTCGCCCGCGAGACGCTGCGGCGCATCGCGCCCGGCGTGCGGGTGACCACCCGCGACCGCGACCTGACCACCGGGATCGGGCTGGGCGAGCTCGCCGACGCCGACGTGGTGGCCGGCTGCCTCGACAGCGTCCGGGCCCGGGTCGACCTGCTCGGCCGGTGCGCGCTGGTCGACGCGCTGCTCATCGACGGCGGCACCGGGCACTGGGACGGTGAGGTCCGCGTCCGCCGGGGCATCGACGACGGCTGCTACGCCTGCTCGCTGCCGGTACGCCAGCGCGGTCTCAGCGACATCCCGTGGAGCTGCGCCGACGAGCCCGACGGCGGCCCGGCGCCCGCCATGGTGGCGACCACCGCCTTCGTCGCGGCCCAGCTGAGCCTCCTCGCGCTCGGGGCGATCCAAGGACGGCCACCACGGCCCGGCTTCCTCGTGCTCGACGGCGTCACCGGCGACACCCGGCACGTTGAGGTCGGCCGCGACCCGGCCTGCCTTCACCACCGGCCGCTCGGCGCCTGGGAGCGGGCCACGGCCGGCGCCGGGTCCACGGTGGCCGAGCTGATCGGCGAGCTGCCCGCGGGCGCCGAGCCGGAGACCTGGGCCGAGTTCAACGCGCCCGGCGGCATCGGCGGCCGGGCCCGGCCGACCAACCGCCTGCGCGACGCCGATCCCGGCGTCCGACTGTCCGAGCTGGGCGTCGCGCCCGGGGAGATCCTGCCCGTACGCCTGACTGAGGGGGACTATCGGTGGCTTCGTCTGAAAGCATGAGGGGGTCGGGCGGTCCGTCGGGTCCCGACGACGGCGACGCCGAGATTCCGCTCAACGAGATCGAGCGCGAGGACCTGCTGCACGCCGTGGCCGAGGCGTTCAACAGCGAGGCCGCGGCGGAGAACATCCTCGACCGCATCCAGTTCCCGCGGTCCCAGCGGCCGAACTTCACCACGCTCACCCCGGACCAGTACTGGACCTCGATCGGCCAGCAGCTGCGGCTCGGCGTGATCTTCAGCCCCAACCGGCGGCTGATCGAGGCGGCGCTGCGGGTGTACGCGCACAACGAGATCTTCCGGGGCCTCGCCCTGCGGTACGGGCTGATCCAGGGCGAGGGCCGCGCGGCCGCGCCGGTGATCTCCCCGCCGACCGCGACCACGTCCTCGTCGGAGCCGGCGACCGAGACGCCGCAGCCGGAGACGCCGCAACCCGAGACGCCGTCCGAGGCGCCCGCGCCGCCGCCGGTGGTGGAGGAGGAGACGGCGACCTGCCACGTGATCGTGCGGGCCAGCTCCGAGGACGAGCGGGCCGAGGCGGCCAAGGTGCTGCAGCAGCTCGGCCTCGAGCCGCAGGACGTCTGGGCCACCACCCATGCCGTGTCGTTCCAGGTCAACCTGCGCGACACCAGCGCGCTGCGGCGGCTGCTCGACCAGACCGACATCGGCTGGACCGTGGTGCCGCCCACCGCCCGCGACTACCTGCTCCGCCAGCTCTACGTGGACGGGCCGGACGGCCGGCGGTTCCGGCTGCTCGACGCGCCCGCCCAGCAGACCGTGGCCAACGTCGCCCAGGGGGTGGTCGACCAGTACGGCGGCGGCTTCACCGACCGGGCCCGGCCGACCGTGGTCGACCACGTCGAGCAGGGCGGCAAGGGCCGCCGGCTGGATCCCGAGCAGACGTTGCACGACGCCGGCGTGGGGGAGGGCAGCCTGCTGCGGGTCGGCTTCCAGGCCACCGCCGGCGCGGTCAACCCGCTCGACCGGCAGGACGCGCTCAGCCGGGCGCGCAACGAGATCCTCGAGGCCGCGGCCGGCCGGCCCGACCTCGTGGTCAGCGCGGCGCCGCCGACGCTGCCGACCGAGTACGAGATCGAGTTCGAGCAGGAGAGCTTCGGCCCGCCCGACGCCGACGGCGGGGACCCGCGGCCGGTGTTCGAGCATGTCGTGCAGATCCGGCTGCGGCCCGACTTCCCGGAGGTGGCGCCCGTCGCGTACTGGCTGACGCCGATCTTCCATCCGAACGTCTACCCGAACTACGACAGCGAGCAGGCCCGCGACCGCCCCTACCAGCGTGGCCTGGTCTGCCTCGGCGAGCTCGCCGAGGCGTACGTGCCGGGTCTGCATTTCGGAAAGCTCGTGGAGACCTTGATCGCGATGGCCGCGTTCCGCAACTACGCGGTGTTCGAGCCGACCGGGGAGGTCGGGCCGGACGGGCGGACGGAGCTGCGCGGCAACTTCTACGACTCGCTCGCGGCGCGCTGGGTGCTGACCAACCAGGACCGGATCGTGCGGATGGGCGGCCGGCCGATCCGGGCCGAGAAACAGCCGAGGGCCGAGTACCGCAACATGATCGAGGAACTCGGATGACCTCGGCGACCGTGGTGTTGTTCCGCACCGACACGCTGACCAAGTTCGGCAGCGTCGGTCTCACGGAGCTGCTCACGCCGGTCTTCGAGGACCTGCTCGACCGCTCGCTCGAGGGCGCGGAATTCCACATGACCCTGTTGCCGATTCGCGACGGCGCGACGTTGCGCGGCGATCCGACGTTGATAAACCTGCGCAGCAGCCACGGCTACGTGCACATCCGGATCCGGCAGCACGACGCGGTGATCTACCAGCACCCGCACTCGGTCCGCGAGGTCATCGGCCGGCCGCTGCAACGTCTGCTGGGCAAGGACTTCCCCGAGGAGCACCAGATGGGCTTCGGCATCGTCGCGGACGGCCTGGCCGGCCTGTCCGTCACCCGCCCCACGCCGGTCAACGAGGGCAGCATCGACATCCTCGCCCGCCAGCGCCAGCCGGTGTTCCACCTCGAGGAGGTCGCCGAGCCGGGGCCGCCGGAGATGACGGCCGAAGGGCTGGGCGTGCCGGACACGGACGCCAACGGGCCGGTCGGCGTCGTGCTCACCGCCGGCGTACGGGATCAGTTGCTGCGCGACATGGAGCTGTCGAACAAGGTCGAGGAGGGCGGGTTTCTCGCCGGCCGGCCCTACCGGGACGCCGCCCATCCCGACCGCCACCTCGTGCTGATCACGGCCGTGCTGCCGGCCGAGCGCACCGGGGCGTCGCTGCTGCATTTCACCTTCACCGGGGACAGCTTCCTGCGGATCAGCGAGACGCTCGCCCGCCGGGGCCAGGACGAGGCGCTGGTCGGCTGGTACCACACCCACCTGTTCCCGGCGACGGTCGAGATGGGCCTGTCCACGATCGACATCGAGCTGCACTCCTCGACGTTCCGAAGGCCCTGGCAGGTGGCCGGCCTGATCAACTTGGACGGCTACGGCCGCGTCCTGCGTTTCTACGCCGACCAGGCGGGCACCATCCGGCCCACTCCGTTTCAGGCGCAGGACTCATGACCGCCGAATCCACCGCGCAGGCCGTGCTGGGCTGGGCCGTACGCGCCGACGGGCCGATGCCCGGCGGTGACCTCTCGGCCCTCGGCGACCTGGCCGCGCCCTCCGAGGAGACCGTGCACAAGTACGCGGTGCTGGCCGCCGCCTGCGCCGCGCGGCTCGGCACCGGCGCCCCGCCGTTCGGCGACGCCACGCCCGCCGACACCGGGGGCATCCTGCTCGCCGCCGCGCTCGGCGGCCAGGCCGAGGCCACCGCCGCGGAGCGCCTGATCGAGCTGGTGCCGTCCGTCCGGGTGACCCAGGCGGGCTGGTCGGCGGCCGTCGCCCGGCACGCGGTGACGATGCGGGCCGTCACCCACCCGCTCGCGGAGCGCTGCCTCGCGGTCTCGCCGCTCACCCGGCTGCTGCACCGGCCGACCCGCGACGCGCTGGCCGGCGACTCCGTCGAGACCGATGTCGCGCTGGCCAACCGCCTGCTGGGCCTGCGCGGCGGCGAGCGCATCCTGTGGCACGCGTGGGCCGAGCCGTCCGCCGACGCCGACGTGCTGACCTGGCGCGCCACCGTGCTGAGCCGGCTGGTCACCGAGGAGCCCGGCCGGGTGCTCGACCTCTACGTCCTGGCCCGGCTGCGCTGGGGCGCGGAGTGGGACAAGGTGAACCGCACCGCGATCCGGGAGCTGAGCCGCTTCGCCGGCCGGCCCGCCGGGCCGCTCGCGGTCCTCACCTTCTGGCTGCCCCTGGCCCGCCTCGACCGCAACCGGCCCGAGCTGCTGCGGGCCCGGCCGCTGCTGAGCGGCCACCGCCCGATCATCGACGCGATCGTGCGCCTCGGCCTGATCGGGAGGGGATGACACCGATGAAAGTACTGGCCTTCGCCCCGCTCGACGTCGAGGCCTTCAACGACCGCTACTTCATGTCGCAGACGGACGAGCCCGGCCTGACCCTCGGCGAGCTGCTGCGTGAGCACCCGGCGTTCAGCCTGCAGCCGCTGGAGGTCGAGCACCTCGACCTCCCGGTGCGGGTGCTCGCGCTGCGGGCCGTGCCGCTCGGCGACGCCGGCACCGCGCTGTACCTGCCGCCGGGCATCCCGATCCCGTTCTCGACCGGCGGCGACGGGGCCGCCGGACAGTCCCCGGAACCGGAGGCCGAGCCGCCGGACGACGAGCAGCCCCCGGCACCGACGCTCACCCTGGCGGACGCCAACCCCGAGAAGGTCACCGAGCGGGAGGCGGTGCTGATCGCCCACGACCAGGAGATCAACCGCGCCGCCGCGTACCTGCACAGCGGCCTGTCGGTGCTGATCCGGTGCGAGAAGCTGCTGGTCGAGCACCTGATCAATGAGGTGCCCGGCCGCGCCGGGCGCGAGACGCTGCTCGGCGAGCTGCCGGACGCCCCGGCCGGCGACGTGATGAGCATGGGCGCGGGCCGGCGGGCGGCGCTGCTGGCCGCGCTCAGCCAGGTCGTCCGGGACGCCAAGCCCGACCAGGTCGTCGTCGTGCCCCACCTCGACCTGCTGGCCGGGGGGAGCGACGCGGCGCTGACTCCGGAGGCCCGGGAGCTGACCGACGTGCTGTACTCGCGCAGCGAGTGCATCCTGCTCGGGTTCACCGACCCGTCGCTGATGGTCCCCGAGGTGCTGGCCAACCGGTTCGCCGTGCGGCTGGCGCTCGACATCCTGCCCCGCGAGGTGATCACCACCGACCGCCGCCGGATCCCGGTCGGGCGCGCCCTGGTGACCCGGGAGGAGGCCGGCCTCTTCGCCGGGTTCGACGCCCCCGAGCTGTACAAGCACATCGCCGGCATGAACGCGGTCCGGCTCCGGCACGCCCTGCGCTTCGCCTTCCACCAGCACCGGCCGGTCGCCGGGGCGGAGGCCGAACCGCCGCGTTTCGCCGACCTCGTCCAGGAGCTGCGGGTCTTCAAGGCCAAGACGTCGAGCTCGTTCGAGATGCCGACGGTCACCTTCGGCCAGATCGGCGGCTACGACACGGTCAAGGAGGAGCTCAAGCGGGCCGTCGAGATCGTCGGCGGCGCCGCCGAGCTGCCCGACAACCTCCGGCACGACCTGGTGCCGCGCGGGTTCATCTTCCACGGGCCGCCCGGCACCGGTAAGACGCTGTTCGCGAAGGCCGTCGCGAACGCCATGGACGCCACCATCCAGGTCGTCTCCGGGCCGGAGATCACCGACATGTACGTGGGTGAGAGCGAGCGGAAGGTTCGCGAGCTGTTCGCCGAGGCCCGCCGGAACGCCCCGACCGTGGTCGTGTTCGACGAGTTCGACTCGATCGCCGGGCGCCGCTCCGGGCGCAGCGACGGCGGTACCCGGGCCGGCAACGCCATCGTGGCCCAGTTGCTGACCGAGCTGGACGGCTTCCGCCCCGAGGTGCCGGTGCTGATCATCGGCACCACCAACCGGATCGACATCATCGACGACGCCCTGCTGCGGCCCAGCCGGTTCCGGCCGATCCGGATCGACCTGCCCGACGAGGTCGCCCGGCGGGAGATCGCCCGGGTGCACGCCAAGCACTTCCAGGTCGAGGTCTCCGAGCAGCTGCTCGACCGGATCAGCCGCGCCACCGACAAGATGAACGGTGACGAGATCCGGTCGATCTTCCGCGACGCCCGCGCCGACGAACTGGTCGGCTATCCGCGCCGCCGGGCCGACGCCCGCCGGCTCGGCGAGCTGGTCGGAGCCCTGCGACTGAGCCAGCAGGAACACCAGATCGACAGCACCGTCGAGACCGCCGGCCACCGGCCCGGTCGCCGGGCCGGGCTCACCGTCATCACGCCGGCCCGCGTGACACCCCGGCGTCCCCCGGCCGACCGCGAGGTCGCCGTCACCGAGACCGTCGAGGCCGGTGGATCCGGTCCCGTCATCCGGATGCCTTCCCAACGCACCGATTCCGAAGAGGAGCAAAGCTCGTGACCGTGGTGCAGCTCGACCGTGACATCCGGATCAAGGCGGCCACGTTCGCCACCCGGCTCAACGAGGTCAAGGCCCAGTTCATCGACCGCGACGACGTCATCGACATCATCGGCATGGCCACGCTTTGCCGGGAGCACGCGCTGCTGATCGGGCCGCCCGGCACGGCCAAGAGCAGCGTCATCGACCGGCTGCGCCGGCTGCTCGACGTGCGGTACTTCGCCTACCTGCTGACCCGCTTCACCGAGCCGGCCGAGCTGTTCGGCCCGCTCGACCTGACCGCGTTCCAGGGCGGCGTGTACCGGGTGAACACGGCCGGCATGTTGCCGGAGGCGCACATCGCGTTCCTCGACGAGGTGTTCCAGGGCAGCAGCGCGATCCTCAACTCGCTGCTCACGATCGTCAACGAGCGCCGCTTCTACAACGGCAGCGAGGTCGTCGAGGTCGACCTGGTCTCGCTGTTCGCCTCGTCCAACGAGATCCCCGACGACCCGCTGCTGGCCGCCTTCTCGGACCGCTTCCTGCTGCGGTGCAACCTCGACTACGTCGCCGACGACCAGATCGAGGACGTGCTCGACATCGGCTGGCGGGGCGAGCGCGACCGGATCCGCGAGGACGCGCCCGGCGCCGAGCGGGCCGCCGACTCGAGGGACGTCTCGTTCTCCCTGGGCGACCTGGCCCACCTGCAGACGGCGGTGGCCGACATCGACGTCTCCGGCGTCCGCGACGCGTTCGCCGAGATCCTGCGGGCGTTCCGCTCCGAGGGCGTGGTCTTCTCCGACCGGCGCGCGGTCAAGGCGATGAAGACCTTCGCGGCCTCCGCGCTGCTGGCCGGCCGGCCGCGGGCCGAGCTCGCCGACCTCAGCCAGCTCGTGCACCTGTGGACGATGCCGCAGGACGAGGCCTCGATCCGACGGATCCTCGCCGACCACCAGGTCCCGGTGCACGAGTCCGGGCGGCGGGTCCGCGACATCACCGAGGTCACCCTCGACATGCGCCAGGTCGTCCGGCTGCGCGAGGCGGCGCAGACCGCGGACGAGTGGCGCGAGGTCATGCGGCGGCTGCGCCGGCTCACCACCGAGGTGCACCGCGACCACCCGGACGCCCGCGAGGTTCTCGGGCAGCTCCAGCAGGCCGAGCGGGAGTCCGTCGTGGCCTACCGCGAGCGGTTCGAGCCGGAGGTCTGAGTCATGTGCAACCCGCGGCGGATCCGAGCCCGGGCCACCCGGCGCATCGCCGAGGCCTGGGAGCACGAGACGCGCCGGCAGGTGACCCTGCGCGGTGAGGTGTCCGGCGAGGCCCGGGTCCGCGAGGCGCTCGACGGCAGCCTCGGCGCGCCGACCCTGGCCGCGCTGTTCGCGGTGCTGTCCCGCAACCCCGACTGGACCGAGACCGACGGGGTCTTCCGGCGCGACGTGGACGGCGGCTACCTGCTCTACCACACGGCGACGCGGGAGATCGAGATCGTCGCGGTGTCCCGGGCCGCGGTGGTGGGGCACGGCGACGCGGCCGCGACCGTGCGCGCCGAGCTCGACCAGACGGTCGAGTCCGAGGGCGTGGGCATCTACTACGACGACCAGGCGACGCCGTTCCACATCGCGCACGCCCGGCGAATGGCCCGGCACAACGCCGAGGGCGCACTCGACGCGGCCGCCGGTCGTGCCCGGGCCGCCCGCCGCCGGGAGATCGACGCCGAGCAGGAGGCCGGTCTCAGCGAGGAGGCCGCCCGGCGCGCGCGGGAGGATCTGCAGCGGCAGTCCGCCGACCGGGCCGAGTCGGTCCAGCGGATCGCCGCCGAGCAGCTCGCCGCCGTCGGGGTGCAGGCGCGGGGGCTGTTCCACCAGGCGCTCGCCGAGGCGTACCGGGACGCGATCCTGGCCTTCGCCCGATCCCGGGGCGCCACCGGCGTCCGGAGCGTCGAGCACGACGGCGTGATCGACATCGAGTTCGAGTACGACGCGTGAAGGGCACACCATGCGGGTGAGGGTGCAGTTCCGATTCCGTACGGGAACCGGTGAAGTTGAATTTTTCCAGGTGGACGACGTCGACACCGGCCCGCGGCAACCGCACCACGATCAGCGCCACGACGAGGCGGCCGCCGACGTGGCCCGGGTGATCGAGCGTAACGCCCGGATCGACGAGGTGGACCCCGGCGTCACCACGACCACGTACACGACGATCGTGCCCGACGAACAGGCGCCGACGTCCACCCGGGAGGATCCGCAGCGGGATGGCTGACCGGTACCTGATGCAGCTCGCCGCCCAGTGCTACCAGGAGGCGAACGAGCACGCCGACGCCGCCCGGTGCTTCGTGGAGGCGGGCGAGCAGCAGCGCGCGCTCGACATTTACCTCAAGCAGCAGATGTACGCCCCGGCGGCGGACGTCTATCGGCAGATCGGCCCGGTCGACCACGCCGGCTGGTTGCTCGCCGACCGGATCGGCGACGTGCCGGCGGCCCGCGCGATCGTCGAGGAACACGGCGACCTGACCGAGGTCGAGGGTTTCGCCGCCGACGGGCTGGACGAGCAGATCGCCGTGGTCCGCCGCGAGAAGGAGCGCTATCTCGACCTCCAGGACTTCGAAGGTGCCGCCCACCAGCGTGACCTCGAGAAGCAGCTCCTGAACCGGCGCAAGGAGATGCCCGAGCGGCTCGGGGTCAGCCTGCGCTGGCGGCTCGTGCAGGCCCGGTGCGACGCGGCCGAGCAGGTCGCCGCCCGGCGCGGCCTGAAGGTGCTCCTCGACGTGCAGCGGGCGCTGGCCGGCGTGACCACCCTCGACACCCAGCCGGTCGAGGAGTGGGCGGTGAGCGTCGCCACCGCCATGCGCCGGCACGACCAGGCCGCCCTCGTGTTCGCCGCGTCCGTGCGCGGCCTGCGGGACAACGCCATCCGCCGCTGGCGCCAATGGTCCACCCAGACGCTCGGCGAGGAGCTTGTGCTACCGCCCGGAATCCAGGAAGGAGCTGCCCGATGACCAGTCCACGCGAGGCCGCCGGACGGCCCCTGCAGTACATCGAACCGCTGTCCAACCCGGTCCCCCCGCCCGTTCAACGGCCGGCGCCGCCGACGGTCACCCCGCCCGCGCCGCCGCCGGTCCCCGACGTGGTCTATGCCGGACGCTTCGCCACCGCGTCGGGCGCGCTGGCGTTCGTCGGCGTGCTCCGGGCGACCCGGGCCGCGGCCGAGATCACGCCGCTGCGCGCCGGCGAGAACGGCGACTGGTGGGTGACGGTTCCGATCGAGCTCGAGCTGGGCCGGCAGCTCGCCCGGATGGCCTCGGCCACGCCGTACGTGTTGGTCGGTGGCGCGCTGCTGCCCGACCTCGGGTATGGGCCGCCGCCCGAGCCCGGACCGCCCTCCGAGGCCGGCGCCGACGACGCGGTGGAGCTCGGCGGTCTCGTCCGCACCGAGGTGCTGACGCTGCTGCGGGCCGCGGGGGTGCGCCGGGTGCCGGTGCGCCCGATCGACCAGCTGCACCTGCTGCTCGGCGGGGCCGACACCGCGCACGTCATCCGCCGCGCCATCGACCTCGGCCTCAGCGTCCGGCACCGCCCGGTGCGGCTGCACCCGCTGTTCGCGACCGGCAACAGCAACGGCAACGAGCCGGCCGAGCCGGCCACGATGATCGAGCTGGTCGTCGCGGCGCCGCAGGACACGCTGCCGCCCGCGCTCGTGACCGCCCTGACCCGCGACCCGACCCTGGTCGCCTGCCGGGCGGCCGGCGGCCGGCACGAGCTGCTGATCGAGCACGCGGTCGCGGCGCCGCTGGCCGACCACGTCCTCGCCGGCCTGGTCGACGCGGGCACCTGGGTGCTGGCCACCTCGCCGTTCGGCTGCCGCCGCCTGGAGCCGCTCGGCGACTTCACCGACAGCGCCGGCCTGGTCCGGGTCGCCGAGGACTACCCGCTGGCCGAGGAGGAGCTCGCGGCCTCGCCACTGGAGACACGCCTGCCGGCGGTGCGCGTCGTGCCCCGCCGTACGCCCTATCGCGTACTGGATGCGGTGTTGTTCGACGACGCCGAGCTGCCGACGGCCCGGCTGCTGCTCGAGGGCGACCCGCTGGCCGAGACGGCACAGATCGTCCGC
Source organism: Paractinoplanes globisporus DSM 43857 (assembly GCF_000379645.1). Classification (GTDB taxonomy): domain Bacteria; phylum Actinomycetota; class Actinomycetes; order Mycobacteriales; family Micromonosporaceae; genus Actinoplanes; species Actinoplanes globisporus. The sequence continues at coordinate 59,134 of NZ_KB903295.1, read as the reverse complement.
GGCCGCGACCGGCACCTGCTGATCGCTCCCGGCGGCGTCCTGGAACGCGTCCCGGCCGGCCTGCCGCTGTACGCGGTCGGCCCCGGCCCGCTCTACCTGCCGCTCGGCTACGCACTGCGCCCGGACGTCCCGGCGTCGGCGCGGCGGGAGCTGTTCGGCGCCGACCAGGACCGGGCGGTGGTCCTCACCCCGCAGGGTGGGTGGGCCTTCGACCTGGGCGCGGCCGTGCCGGTGTGGGCGCTGTGGGTGGGCGAGCTGCCCGAGGTGGTGACCCAGGCGGCCGACGGCGACCTGCGGGCTCTGCTCGACGGCGTACGGCCCGATCCCGTCCAGCCGGCAACCTTGCCGGCGACGGAACCCGCCCGCGGCCGCTCCAACACCGCCTCGTGGTGGCGGCTGCGCCGCGGTGGCAGCGACGAGACCGCGACCCCGGGCACGTGGCACGAGCAGGCCCTCAAGGCCGAGCTGGCCGGGCGCCTGGAGGAGGCGGCCGGTCTGCACCGCCGCAACGGCTCCCTGCTGCGTGCGGCCCGCCTCTACGAACGGGCGGCCCTGCAGGCCGAGGGCCGGTGATCGGGCCGCGGCGTCGGTCTCCCGGCTGAACTTGTTGTCGCGGACGGGGGATGGCCGGGTCACCCGGCCATGCCAGACTGCGGGCGTGCAATGGCTCGTGCCGGTCGGAGGGCGCCGCCGGCCGGGGGTCGTCTTCGGACTGCTCGCCGCGGCGGCCGGCGCGGTGGTGCTGCTGGGCGACTGGAAATCGGCCGCGGCGCTGGCGGTGCTGGTGCCGGCCGGCCTGGCCCTGCTCGCGCTGACCGAGCTGCCCTGGGGCGCCGTGCTCGCGGCCGCCGTCGCCGCGGCCGGCGCGGTTCTGGTCAGCCGGCCGGAGGTCACGATGCGGGAGTTGGCCGTGGTCGTCGCCGCCGTCCTCGTTCTGGGCCCACTCGCTGTCGCGCTGATCCGGCGCCGCACCGGTCCACCGCTGATCGCGGCCGGCGTCATGGTCGCGCTCATCTGCCTGATCCGGCCGTCGGCAACCGGGTACGCCGCGGGCGCGTTCCTCACCGCGGCCGGCCTGCTCGTGGCGGCCCGCGGCCGGTGGCGGATAGGAGCGGCGGTGGCCATCGTCGCGCTGCTCGCCGCCGGCCTGGTCGTGCGGGCGACCGACCCGCATCCGGGCGCCTTCTACGCCGCTCCGAAGGACCGGCCCGCCGGCCACGGCGTGCTCGTACGCAGCGAGCCCCTGACGCGGGGGCTCCCGGCCGGCGCGCACGCATGGCGGATCCTCTACACGACCACCCGCGAGGACGGCAGCGCGACGGTGGCCAGCGCGGTGGTCGTCGCGGCGAACGCGGCGCCGGCCGGGCCGCGCCCGGTGGTCGTCTGGGCGCACGGCGCGACCGGCATCACCCCCGGCTGCGCGCCGTCCCTCGGGCCCGATCCGGTCGGCGTCGACTCGATCCCGGACGTGGCGCAGGCCCTCGCCGCCGGCTGGGTGGTGATCGCCCCGGACTACTCCGGGCTGGGCACGAGCGGACCGCATCCGTTCCTGATCGGGCTCGGCGAGGCCCGCTCGCTGCTCGACGCGGTGCTGGCGGCCGGCGGTCTCGGCGGGCTTGTCCTCGGCGGGAAGACGCTGGTCTGGGGACACTCGCAGGGCGGGAACGCGGCCCTGTGGAGCGGGATCATCGCGCCGTCCTACGCGCCGGCGGCCGGGCTGGCCGGGGTGGCCGCGCTCGCCCCCGGCAGCGGCCTGCCGGAGCTGGCCGAGCTGTGGGGCGACGGGGTCTACGCCGCATACCTGATCGAGGCCTACAGCGAGACCTATCCCGACGTCCATTTCGACTCGTACGTGCGGGCCACCGCGCGGGTGCCGGTCCGGGAGCTGGCCGGCCGCTGCCTGGACGACGTCTCCGGCCTGTCGCGGCTGCTGGGCGGCCGGTCGATCTGGTCGGCCCCGCCGGGCACCGGCCCGTTCGGCGACCGGCTGCGGCAGAACGTCCCGGACCGCCCGATCGGCGTGCCGGTGCTGATCGGCCAGGGCGCCGCCGACACCACCGTGCCGGCGACCGTGCAGGACGCGTACGTCCGAATGGAATGTGCGACCGGCACCCGGGTCGACTACCGCACCTACCCGGGCCGCGACCACGTCGGCATCTTCACCGGCGACTCGCCCCTGCTGCCCGAGCTGATGCAGTGGAGCCGCGACCGCTTCACCGGCAAGCAGGCCCACACCACCTGCGGCTAGAAACCCCACCCGCCCGCCGGGTGATGGTGACGGCGCAAATGGGCCCCGGCGGGGCGGCCCGCGGGGTGGTGCGTTGTCGCCCATTTGCTCTGCTTACCAAGACGCCCTGCTCTGCTCACCAAGACGCCCTGCTCTGCTTACCAAGACGCCCTGCTCTGCTCACCAAGACGCGGCGCAAAGGGCCCCGGCGTGCGTGGATCAGCGAGCGGCCTCCGCTGCGGCCTTGTTGTTGATCTCTATGCGGTGAAGCGAGGGGACGAGTGCCGCCAGCAGCATTGCCGCCGCTCCCAAGCCGCCGCCCGCGAAGGCGACCGTCGTGGTGCCGGCCACCGCAGCAAGGGCGGAAGCGGAGATCTGCCCGATGGGTAGGGACAGGAACGACCAGAACTCGTCGTGGGCGCTCACTCGGGAGAGCAGACGTTCCGGGATGTGAGTGTTGGTGACCGTCACCCAGACGACCGTGAAGAACTCGGCGACGATGCCGGCGACAAACGTGGCCGTCACGAGCCAGGCAAGGTTCGCTCCCGCGCCGAGCAGAACGAGCGGGAGGGTGGCCAGCGCCATGGAGGTCATGGCCGGCGTCATCGGCCGCCGCATGATCGGCAACTTCACCAGGATCAGGCTGGCCAGCAGCGCCCCGGCTCCGCGGGCACTGAGCGCGAGTCCCCAGCCCTTGGGGCCGACGGTGTCGCTCGTGATCACCGGGCCGAGGACCTGCCAGAACCCCATGGTGGTCGCGTTGAAGACGGCGAAGGCCAGTGTCACCGACCAGATCCACGTCTGGGTCCGGAAGTACGTCCATCCTTCGGACATGGCGCGCAGCATTGAGGGGTCGCCCACGGCTCGTGGTGGTAGCTCGGGCAGAGAGATCCGGGCGAAGCAGGCGGCCGAGGCGAGGAAGGTGGCCGCGTCCGCGGCGATTGCCCAGCCGCCGCCGACCGAGGCGGTCAGCAGGCCGGCGGCGCTCGGCCCGAGGATGCGGGCGATGTTGCCGGCGGAGGCTACCAACGAGCCGGCCTGTTGCAGAGCGCGGCCGGACACGAGGTTCGCGAGGATGCCTCGCAGGGTTGGCGTGGTCAGTCCCTGGAAGATGCCGTTGAGAGCCGACAGCGGTAGCAGCAGCGAGGGGCGTTGGTGGGTGAGCAGGACGACGGCGACGCCGGCCTGAGCGATGCCGGCGCCGAGGCTGGTCAGGCGAAGCACGGAGTCCCGGCGGTAGCGATCGGCGATGCCGCCGCCGATCAGCATGGTGGCGACCATCGGGATCACGGCGGCGGCGAGAACCGCGGACAGCCAGGCTCCGCTGCCGGTGCTCTCCAAGACTCCGAACGCGAGGGCGACCGGCGACATGAAACTGCCGGCCAGGGAGACCGAGCGGCCGATGAAGAACCAACGAAACGCCGGCGAGCGCAGTGGCCGCTCCTCCGGCGTTTCGGCTTCAGACACGAGGGTTCACCTTGCCCGCCCAAAACGGAGGCATCAAGCGAACGGGTCCTGCTCGCCTGCCGGAGCCTGATGGTGCGCACGGAAGACCACGAGGTCCAGTCGATCGACAATCGGTCCGGCGAAAGCTCCGTTGTCGGCGTCACTCCGCAGCGCCGACAGTCCATGCTCGAAAGCTTGGCCGGGCAAGCCGGCGAGCGGACTCAATGACCGGGCTTCCACTTTCTTCACCAATTCCTCGGCGTTCTGCGCGAAAGTCTGCTCGACCTGGACGTGGTCCACCATCGCGAAACCGGCGCCGGCCAGCACACCAGCAATCAGCTCCAAGGTGAGTCGCACCGCGCTGCGTGCCGCCCAGGCATGCGGAAAGTATCTGTACAGCAGCAGATCCTTGACCGGGCCGAAGCCGCCACGGATCAGCAGATGACCCTGTGGCCGTAGAACATGACGCAGATCGGCGGCGAAGGCCGGTAGATCCTTGACGTGATGGACAACCTGGGAAGCCCATACAGCGTCGAAGACACCGGCAAGAAAGGGAATGGCCTCAGCCTCACCGCCGACAACAGACGCATCCGGAAGGTTCGATCGAAGTGCCGCTCGCATGGCCGCCGACGGCTCACAAGCGACAACGCTCGCTCCGCACGACCGTGCGAGGGCGTCGCTGAACCTTCCGGCGCCGGCACCGAGGTCAAGAATCCGGCCGCCGGCCGAGGGCAGGTACGGGATCGCCGCGGCCATCCATCTCCCGAGGTCCCGAGAACGAAGACCACGCCCGCGGTCGTAGCCGGCCGCCATCGCTGATCCATACGTCATCGGCTCGACTCCACCCCATGCCGAGCCGGCGGATTCCTGGCTCACCCACCGTCCTCGTCAACGGTCGGGATCCGGTCAGGCGGACTCGCGGATCACCAGGCGGGTGGGCAGGACGACCTCGCTGTCGCCCAGGTCGTCGCCGTCCAGTTTGGCCAGCAGGAGGCGGACCATCTCGCGGCCCATCTCGGCGATGGGCTGGTCGACGCTGGTCAGCGGGGGCTCGGTGTGGCGGGCGATGACCGAGTCATCGAAGCCGATCAAAGCCACATCCTCCGGTACGCGCCGGCCGTACTGACGCAGGACGCGCAGGGCGCCGGCGGCCATCGTGTCGGAGGCGGCGAAGACGCCGTCGACCTCGGGGTACTGCTCGAGCAGGCGGTACATGGCGGCGGCGCCGCTCTCCTGGCTGAAGTCGCCGAACGCGACCGGGCCGTCGCCGACCACGTCGCGGTAGCCGTCGAGACGGGCTATACCGGCGGCCATGTCGAGCGGGCCGGTGATGGCGGCGATGCAGCGGCGGCCCTGGGCCTGCAGATAGGCCACGGCGTCGCGGGCGCCGGCCCGGTTGTCGGCGTCGACGAAGGTGCCGCGCTCGGCGTACATCGGGCGGCCGACGCGGACCGTGGCCACGCCGCGCTCCTCGAGCAGGTGCGGCAGCGGGTCGTCGCCGTGCAGGGAGAGGAGCAGGGCGCCGTCGACGTGCTGGCGGGTCAGGTAGCCCTCCAGCCGGCGGCGCTCCTCGGGCGCCTGGGCGATCATGAGGACCATCTGCAGGTTGCGGGCCACCAACACCGAGGAGACGGCCTGCACGATGCGGCCGAAGAACGGCTCGGCGAAGAAGCGCTCGCCGGACTCGAAGACCACCAGCGCGACCGAGTCGGTGCGCTGGGTGACCAGGGTGCGGGCCGCCCGGTTCGGGACGTAGCCCAGCTCGGCGATCGCGTCCTCGACGGCCTGCTTGGCGCGGGCGCTGACCTGCGCCGAGCCGTTCACCACCCGGGACACGGTGCCGCGGCCGACACCGGCGCGCAGCGCGACCTCTTCCAGGGTCGGCCGGCCGCTGGCCCGGCTCCGATCCGCCGTCATCCGTGGCACCTCCTCCGCGCGACCTTCGTCGCACCCGATGGCGCGACTTCCGTCGCACCCGATGGCGCGACTTCCGCCGCGCCCGATGGCGCGACCTGAGTCGCACCCGATGGCGCGCACACCGCCGCGCCCGACACAAAGTACCTGCATCGCACAGTACGCAACATGATCAGCCGGGCACTTCGCCTCGTCGGAGACGGCAAAGCGGCCCAGAAAACTGCTGATCCACGCGGGCACGTTAGCAAGACATTGAGATGGGAGCGCTCCCATGACACGATGATGTCATTCGATCGACACACTGTGGAGACCACGATGCGAGTCCAGCGGTACCTCGCCACCCTGATGGCGGTCGCGGGCCTCGTCGTGCTCGGCTCCGCCTGCGACTCCCGGCCCAAGCCACCCACCGACCGGGTCGGCGATCTGATGAGCCGGATGTCGCTCACCGACAAGATCGGGCAGATGACGCAGGCCGAGCGGGCCGCGGTCACCCCCGACGACGTCCGCGAGTACCGCCTGGGCTCGGTGCTCTCCGGCGGCGGCTCCGCCCCGCCGGACAATTCCCCGGCCGGGTGGGCCGACCTCTACGACGGCTACCAGCGCGGAGCGCTGGCCACACCCCTCAAGATCCCGATTTTGTACGGGATCGACGCCGTGCACGGCGACAACAACGTGTACGGGTCGACGATCTTCCCGCACAACATCGGCCTCGGCGCCACCCGCGACCCGGGCCTCGTCCAGCGGATCGGCACCGCCACCGCCGAGGAGGTCACCGGGGCCGGCCCGGACTGGACCTTCGCGCCCTGCCTCTGCGTGGCCCGCGACGACCGCTGGGGCCGCACCTACGAGTCGTTCGGCGAGAACCCCGAGATCGCCACCGAGATGACCAGCGTCATCGACGGCCTGGAGACCGGGCCGGCGCGAATCCTGGCCACGGCCAAGCACTACCTCGGCGACGGCGGCACTACCGGTGGCGACGACCAGGGCGACACGCAACTGACCGAGGCCGACCTGCGGGCCATCCACCTGCCGCCGTTCAAGGCCGCGGTCGACCGGGGCGTCGGCGCTGTAATGATCTCGTTCAGCAGCTGGAACGGCGTGAAGATGCACGCGAACAAGTACCTGATCACCGACGTGCTCAAGGGCGAGCTGGGCTTCACCGGCTTCACCGTCTCGGACTGGGCGGCGATCGACCAGCTCGACGGCCGGCCCGGCTTCACCGAGGACGAGGTCGTCACCGCGGTCAACGCCGGCCTCGACATGCTCATGGTCCCGGAGAACTGGCAGACCTTCCTCGGCTACCTGCGCGACGCCGTCGAGACCGGGAGGATCCCGATGTCCCGGATCGACGACGCCGTCCGGCGCATCCTCACCAAGAAGGCCGAGCTCGGCCTCTTCGAGCACCCGTACGCCGACCGCGACTACGCGGGCACGATCGGCAGCGCCGCGCACCGGGCGCTGGCCCGGCAGGCCGTCCGCGAGTCGCAGGTGCTGCTCAAGAACGACAACGACGTGCTGCCGCTGGCCAAGACCGGCGGGAAGATCTTCGTGGCCGGCAAGAACGCGGACGACGTCGGCAACCAGTGCGGCGGCTGGACGCTGACCTGGCAGGGCGCGAGCGGCGACACCGTGCCGGGCACGACGATCCTGCAGGGCATCCGCGACGTCGCCGGGAACGGTACGACCATTACGTACGACCGCGCGGGCGACGGCGTCGACGGGACATATCGCGCCGCGATCGCGGTGGTCGGCGAGACCCCGTACGCGGAAGGGGAGGGTGACCGGCCCGGCGGCCTGGCCCTCGACGTAGAGGACCGTCAGGTCCTGGCGAAGCTGAAGTCGGCCGGCATCCCGGTGATCGTGGTCGTGGTCTCGGGCCGGCCGCTCGACATCGCCGGCCAGGTCGACGGCTGGGCGGCGCTGGTCGCGGCGTGGCTGCCCGGCAGCGAGGGCGGCGGCGTGGCGGACGTGCTCTTCGGCGACTACGCCCCGACCGGCCGGCTCCCCGTGACCTGGCCGCGGTCGTCAGACCAACAAACCATCAACGACGGCGATGGTAAGACCGGTCTCTACGCGTACGGATATGGCCTGAGCTATGCCGAACGCCCACCCGACACCGCGGCACCCAGCCGGCCCGGCACCCCGGCCGCGTCCTCCCGTGAGCTGCACTGGATGCCCGCGACCGACGCCGGCGGCAGCGGTGTCGACGGATACGACGTCCTGCGCGACGGCGCGCTCGTCGGTACCACGACCACCTCGACCTACGCGCTGGGCACGCTCACGCCCGGCGGGCGCTACGTGTACACGATCGTCGCGCGCGACAAGGCCGGGAACCGCTCGGCCCCCTCGACCCCGTTGGTGATCACCGTCCCGATCGCCGGCGGTTGCAAGGCACGTCACGGCCCCTGCGTCGCGACGTGAAAACTCCCCGTTCCCCCCACCGTAGGAGCACCCCATGTTCCGACGCGTCGCGTTAGCGACCGCAGCAGCCGGCGCCCTGGTCGCCGGCCTCATGGCCGCGCTGCCCGCCGCCTCCGCCGCCACCGGCGGCACCGGCACCGGCTACCTCCACACCAGCGGCAACAAGATCATCGACAGCGCCGGGGCCACGGTGCGCCTGACCGGCATCAACTGGTTCGGCATGGAGACCGACAACAAGACCTTCCACGGCCTGTGGGCCAGCAACCCGTGGCGCAGCCAGATCGACACGATGGCCTCGCTCGGCTACAACACGCTGCGGATCCCGTTCTCCGACGACGCGCTCAAGCCCGACGCGGTCGCCACCAGCATCAACAGCAACACCAATCCCGACCTTCTCAACCTGTCGCCGCTGCAGATCCTGGACAAGGTCATCGGGTACGTCGGCACCAAGGGCATGCGGGTCATCCTCGACCGGCACCGCCCCACGGCCGCCGGGCAGACCGCGCTCTGGTACACCTCCGCGGTACCCGAGAGCACCTGGATCGCCAACTGGAAGGCACTCGCCCAGCGGTACGCCGGGAACACCACGGTGATCGGCGCCGACCTGCACAACGAGCCGCACGCCGAGGGCACCAACCCGGCCGCCACCGGCGCCTGCTGGGGCTGCGGCGTCGAGGCCCGCGACTGGCGGCTCGCCGCCGAGCGGGCCGGCAACGCGATCCTCTCGGTCCAGCCCAACTGGCTGATCTTCGTCGAGGGCGTGTCCTGCCCGAGCGGCGGCCTGTCCAACGTCTGGGACAACGACACCAGCAACGACGAGGACTGCGGCTGGTGGGGTGGCAACCTCTCCAAGGCAGGGACCTATCCCGTACGCCTGAACGTCGCGAACCGCCTCGTGTACTCGCCGCACGAGTACGCCACGTCGGTCTACCACCAGACCTGGTTCGACGACCCGACCTACCCGGCGAACATGCCGGCGATCTGGGACAAGTACTGGGGCTACCTGTACAAGCAGAACATCGCGCCGATCATGATGGGCGAGTTCGGGACCACGCTCGCCAGCAACATCGACAAGGTGTGGCTGCAGAGCCTGCTCGCGTACACCGGGACGGGCGTCAACGGGATGTCGTTCACCTACTGGTCGTGGAACCCGAACTCGGGCGACACGGGCGGCATCGCCAACGACGACTGGACGACGGTCAACCAGGCCAAGCAGGCGATCATCGGCCCGTACCTGATCCCGCCGGTCGGCTCGACCACCACCACGGGACCGACGCCGACGGGCTCCGCCACGACGTCGTCGCCGCCACCGGCCGGGGCGTGCACGGCCACCTACAAGCAGGACAACGCGTGGCAGGGCGGTTTCCAGGGCTCGCTGACGGTCAAGAACACGGGCGGCTCGCTGAACCCGTGGTCGGTCACCTGGACCTGGCCGTCCGGCGTGACCCTCGGCAGCGGCTGGAACGCGACGGTCACCCAGAGCGGCACGACCATCACCGCGGCGGCGCCGACGTACGCGGCGACGCTGGCGGCGGGCGCGTCGGTAACCGTCGGCTTCACGGCCAACGGGACGGCGAGCAATCCGGCCTCGGTGAAGCTGAACGGCGCGACGTGCTCGTGATCGCCCGCCGTTAGCGACACTTCCCGGCGCTGGGCGCCGGGAGCAGGACCGAGCGGTGCGGGCCTCCGGGCGGCCCGCACCGCTCACCCCTTCCCAGGGTTCCCGCGTCTCGGGGGAGTTCGATCGTTGCCCGGTCCGGGTGCGGCCCGGTTGCCGGCGGGGTGGCCGCCGGGTTGCCGTCGCGCTCGTCAACCGCGCCGCGCCCGGGGCGTCGGCGAACCCGGTCGTTCACATGCCCGCGGCGCGATCCACATCGGCCAGGCGGGCGCGGAGGAGAGACGCCTGGGCGGCGGTCAGGCTGCCCTCGCGGGCGCGACCGGAGATCTTGATACGCAGGGCGCTGACCTGGGCCTCGATGTCGTTGGTGTCGGCGTACTCCAGCGGGCGGATCAGGTTGAGCAGGTCGAGGGCGACGTCGCTGCGCATCTTGCCGCGGGCGGCGCTGTCCTCGACCGCGCTACGCAGGCGGCTCACCGCGTCGTCGAAGCTCAGCTTCGGGGTGGGCGACGGCGTGGCGGACGTGGGCGGAGTGGTCGTGGGGGCCGCGGTGGGCGCGTCCGTCGCCGGGTTGGGGGAGAAGAACGGGGTCGCCGGGTTGGCGGGGGCGGGCGGGGTGGCGGCGACGCGCTCCTTGGGACGGTGGATCACCACGTAGATGCCGCCGGCGGTCACCAGCAGGGCCAGCAGCGCGAGCGCGAGGGCGAGGCGGCGCCGGGGCTGCGGCTCGGTGATCGGCAGGGTCGCGGCCGCGACCCTGCCCGTGCTGAAGCCGTTGGGGGAGGGCGAGGTCGGCCGGGCGGGCGGCTGCGACGGCCACAGCTCGGCGACCCGCGGACGCCGCGAGGGCTGCGAATCGGCCGCGGCGGCCACCGATGGCGCGGGTTCGGCAGGCGCCTCGATGGCCGGCTCCGGCTCGAGCGCCGGCTCCGCGGCCTCGTCCTTCTCCGGCTGCTCGGCCAGCCACAGCGCGGTCAGCTCGAAGCGGATCGTGTCGGCCGGTGGCCGGTCGGCCGGGTCCTCGGAGAGGCAGCGGTTCACCACGGCCCGGAAGTCCGCCGGCAGCGTCTCGGGCAGCACGTCGGGACCCTTCAGCCGGGCCTCGTCCAGCTCGTCCCAGGTGTCCACGGGGTACGGCGGCTGCCCGGTGACCATCTCGAACAGCAGCACGCCCAGCCCGTACACGTCGGTGGCGGGCTCGGCCGGCATGCCGTCCAGCCGCTCCGGCGCCACATAGGCCGGCGTGCCGAAGGTCGCGCCGGTGTCGTCGTCGTCCGGCTCGCCGGCGGCGGCGCTGATGCCGAAGTCGAGGATCTTCACGCCGGTGGGGGTGAGCATGACGTTGCCGGGCTTGATGTCGCGGTGGACCACACCGCCCTTGTGCGCCGAGGCGAGCGCGTCGGCCACCGCCGCGCCGACCCGGGCCGCCTCCTGCCAGGTGAACGTCTCGCGCACCAGCCGGGCGGCGACCGTCTCGCCGGCGAGCAGCTCCATCACCACGAACGGCGCGACCGTGCCGTCCGGGCGGACCGCCTCGCGGTAGTCGTGCACGGCGGCGATGCCGGGGTGGGACAGCTTCGCGGCCATCCGGGCCTCGCGCCAGGCGACCTGGGGGCCGGTGGGCAGCTTGATGGCGACCGGGCGGCCCAGCAGCTCGTCGCCGGCCTGCCAGATCTGCGCCATGCCGCCGGTCTCGAGGAGGGCGACCAGGCGGTAGCGGGTCGCCAGCAGGGTTCCCGCGCTCGGCCACTCATCGGTCATTGACGAACATTCGCCCGCACCGGCCCCGAGTGTCAACCTTGCGGGTGATGCGGCGCGCCGGGTTCTCGGAGCGTGCTGCGGGCGCTACTGCCAGTCTTGATCCGCGGCGTCGATCCGTACGTAATCAAGATCTCCGGCGAAGTAGTCGCAGCCCACCGTCCGCTGGTCGCAGGAGGTCTTGCCGCCGATCGACAGTGGCCACGAGTTCGAGATCATGCCGGTCGCGCCCCAGCGGCCGGCCACCTTGACCCCGTCGATCACCAGCGCCACGCCGTCGGAGTAGCGGGTGCAGGTCACCACGTGCCAGTTGCCGTCGTTGATCGCCCGGGGCGCCGTGACGAGCACCTGGCCGGCCGCGCCGCGGAACCAGCACTGCACGTGGCCACTGGGGATCTGCAGCTTGTAGCTCCCGCCGGGGACCGTCGCCTGTCCCTTCTGGATGATGTTCCCGAACTGGTAGACCGTCCGCAGCCGCAGGGTGATCTCGAAATCGCGGGTACCCGGGTCGAGCGCCGACGAGTCGGGCACGACGACGAGATGGCGCGGGTGGGGCGGCGGGGTGTCGGGCTCGAGCCGGGTGAAGCGGTAGAACCCGCCGGTGATCACCTCGGAGCCGATCATCCCGTTGTGCCCGTTGCCGCTGCCGTCCCGCATGACACGGGCCCCGGCCGGCTCGTTCATCGCCCAGCTGGCGATGGTGTAGACGTGACCGGCCGGCACGGCGGAGGCCGGAACGGCGCCCGCCGCGAGAGCGGTCGACGCGGCCAGCGTCACGATCCAGAAGCGTCGGATTCCCATGGCGCGGCCCCCGTTTGAGCAGTCCCGATGCGATAAGACAGACCGATACTAATCATGAAATTTGCCCCGTAATACCAGAAGTGGGGACAGGGTCGCTCGCCGGTTGGAAACCGTTGGAAGCGTGGCCGCCGGATGACATGATGGCTGCGACCGGACAGGGGGAGGGGGTATCGATGGCACGCTTCGCGGCCACGACCTCCGACGACACCGAAGGGGTCCGCGTCTTCCTCACGGGCGAGTGCGATCTGTCCGTACGCGAAGAGCTCGTCGCCACCCTCCTGGCCGCCGTGGGGCGGTCCGCCACCGTGACGGTCGATCTGGCCGACGTCGACTTCCTCGATTCGAGCGGCGTGCACGGGCTGGTCGCGGCCCACCGCGCCGCCGTCGAGCGCGGCGGGCACATCTACCTGGAGAACCCGACCGGCTCGGTCGCCGCCGTCCTCGACGTCACCGGTGTGCGGGCGCTGCTCGGCCGGAACGGCAGGGAGTGAGCCCGTTGCACACACCCGCTACCCGCCCGGCCGAGGCTGCGTACCGTGAGCCCGGGGATCTGGCTCTGCTGCGAGAGTTCGTACGCGCGGAATCGGAGGCGCTGGGGTTGTCCCGCCTGCGATCCGATCTGCTGGCGGTGGCGGTCAGCGAACTGGCCACGAACACGCTGCAGCACACGGACGGCGGGGGCGTGGTGCGTGTTTGGGGCGAGGCGGACAGGGTGAGCTGCGAGGTCGTCGACGGGGGGAGGCCGCCGGGGTTCGGGCGGGCCATGCCGGCCGCGGACGAGCTGCGGGGCCGGGGGTTGGCGATCGTCGAGCGGATCTGCGATGAGGTGGGCGTCTACCCGGACGGCGACGGGACCGCGGTGCGTCTCGGGATGCTGTTCTAAGACCCTGCCGGTTCGCTCGCGGTGGGTCAGAGGACTCGGACGGCCACCGTGCAGGTGTCGTCGTCGGGGCTGGGGCGGTTCAGGGCGGGGGCCAGGCCGCGCAAGGCCTGGCCGGGGGGCTCGGCGGAGGCTGCGGCCAGGGCCTTCATCACGTCGCTCAGCAGGCTGGGGATGCCGGGGACCCGGCGCTCGACCAGGCCGTCGGTGTAGAGCAGCAGCAGGTCGTCGGCGGCCAGGCACGGGGTGAGGATCTCGTAGGTCGCCTCGTCGTCGGCGCCCAGCAGGAGGCCGGTCGGCAGCTCGAGGGGCATCGCCGTGCCGTCGCGGGCCAGCAGGGGAGCGGCGTGGCCGGCTCGGGCCCAGCTCAGGGCGCGGGAGGCGGGGTCGTAGACGGCTATGACCGCGGTGCCGGTCACGCGAAGGCGGCCGCACAGGCGGTTGAGGTGGCCGAGCAGGGTGGCCGGGTCGTCGATGCCGATCGCGAGCCAGGCGATCAGGGCGAAGCGCAGGTGGGCCATGCTGCTCGCGGCCGAGAGGCCGTGCCCGGCCACGTCGCCGACCGCGAGCACAGTGCGGCCGTCGGCCAGGTCCTGGGCGTGGTACCAGTCGCCGCCCACGCGGATGGCGCTCTCGGCCGGCAGGTAGCCGACCATCACCTCCAGGCCGGGCAGGGTGAGCGGCGCGGCGGGTACCGGCTGGATCATGTGTTGCAGCTGGGCGGCCAGACGGTGCTCGGCCAGGGCGGTCAGTTCGCGGGTGCGCAACTGGTCGCTGAGGCGCTCGATCGCGTCGCGGGTCTGCTCGCGGACCGTCACGTCCTGGACCACGGCGTGAACCTTCAGCGGTGCGCCCTCGGCGTCGCTGACCACGTCGGAGAGGATGCGGGTGTGCTTGACCGTGGAGCCGATGCGGAAGCGGACCGTGATGTCGGAGACGCCGCCGCTCTCCATGGTCAGCCAGGCCGCCTCGGCCAGGCCACGGTCGTCGGGGTCGATGGCCGCGGCCTGCTGGGCCTGGGACATCGGGCCCAGCTCGGGGTCGCGCTCGAACAGGCGGTACATCCCGGGCGACCACTGACTCTCGCCGGTGACCAGGTCGTACTCGGCCCAGCCCAGGTTGCCGAGCTGCTCGGTGCGCTCGATGCGGCGGCGGTCCTCGTCCAGGCGCTGCCACCAGACCAGCAGGCCGCCGAGCACGGGGTGGACGGTCACGTCGAACAGCGAGCGCGGCACGACGCCGGCTCGCTTCTCCTCGTACCGGAACTCGCGTAGCTCCGCGGGCTCGCCGGTGCGCAGCACCTTGAGGTAGAGCCGCCAGAGCTGCCCGCCGACGATGCTCGGATAGATCTCGCCGATCCGCGAGTCGACCCGGTCGGTGCCGCGCCGGTAGACGTCGTGGCCGCTGCCGCTGGCCGCGGCGATCGCGAAGTCCGTGACCTCGCCGTCGTCATCGGTCACGGGCAGCAGCCAGGAGCAGCCGGCCGGGATCACGGACAGCACCTCGCGTATGGCGGAGGTCACGGCGTCGTCTGCCACCGTCTCAGGGTAAGGGCGCGGAGCCGTTCGTCCGGCTACGACGGACGGGTGACATCGGCGCGCCGGAAGAACGGGCTCGAATGGGCCGCCGCTAGCTGGGGTCCTTCCGCCGACCGGTCCGTCTTCGCGTTATGGCCATATCACGCAACTTCGGCTCTCGCGAAACGCCTGCTCAAGTTGGTAGCATCCCCGCCGGATCACGCTAGCGCCCGTGCGAGTGGGGCTCACGGAGGTCAACCTTGTCCGACAACCGCATGAAGGATCGAGTCAAAGTGCTTCTCAATGGGACAGCAGCGGACAGCCAGACCTCCGAGCAGGCGGTCGTGCCGCCGCCGCAGGCCCACCCCAACCAGGCGCTGCAGGTGCTGACGCTCGCGCAGCGCACGGCCGAGGAGCACGTCGCCCGTGCCCACCACCAGGCCGACAAGATCCGTACGGACGCGCTGGCCGCGGCCGAGCAGGTCGCCCGGGACGCCCAGGTGCACGCGCACAACGTCCGCCGCGAGGCGGAGAAGATCCTCACCGACGCCCGGGCCGCGGCCGAGCAGATCGCCCGCGACTCGCACGCCCGGACCGAGGAGGCGCGCCGCACGGCCGAGAAGATCGTGGGCGACGCCCGGGCCGCGGCCGAGCAGGTCCACGACGACGCCAATGCCAACGCCGAGCACCTCAACCTCCAGGCCCGCCAGCGCTACGACGACGTGGTGGGCAGCCTCGCCACCAAGCGCGAGGGGCTGCAGAACCAGATCGAGGCGCTCGAGCACTTCGACCGCGAGTACCGCTCCCGCCTGACCGCGTTCATGCAGGGCCAGCTGCGCGCCCTCTGGGTCGACCAGCCGCAGGTCATCGGCGAGCTGCCCGAGCAGGTCATGCCGGTCGAGGCCCCGGTCTCGGGTCCGCGGCACGGCGCCGAGGACGGCGAGGAGCCGGTGCCGGCCCAGCGCCAGTCCGCCGAGGACGAGGTCGGCGAGGACGAGGAGGAGCTCAGCGAGCGCTGAGCCCCGCCGGGACGAACCAAGCCGGCTCAGTCAGACGACCGGGCCGGCTTCGGCTATCGCGCGGGCGACGGCCGTGCGCGGGCTCGCGAGGACCGGGATCGGCAGGTCGGCGAGCAGGGCCGCGGCCGGCGCCGCACTGGGTTGGGCGAGCACGATGACATCCACGCCGGGTGCCGCCTCTCGCGCTTTCCGCGCGATTGTCTGCGCGTACGCGGTGAAGTCGCCCGCCTCGAACAAAGCGAAAGCCTCGGGGCAGCGCACCTCGATGAGCTCGATCTCGCGCCCGGCCCGCTCGGCCGCCCCGGTCAGCAGGTTCCGCGTCGGCCCGAGCGTCGAGTCGACGGTCGCGACCACCGCGATCCGGCGGCCGGCGGTGACGGCGGCCTCGGCCATCGGGCGGTCGCCGCGCAGCACCGGCACGCCCACGTCGGCGGTACGGCCCTCGGCGTGCTCGCCCAGCGACGAGCAGGTGCAGACGATGATGTCGGCGCCGCCGTCGGCCAGCTCGTGCAGCCGGGCGTCGATCCGCGCCGCCAGCTCCGGCGTCATGCCGTCACGGCGGGCGTCGGCGAGCAGCCCGGGGTCGACCACGTGCAGGTCCTGCCAGCCGGGTGCCAGCTCCTCGCGGAGCCGCCGGAACGTCGGGATGTGGCCGTCGGCGGTGTGCAGGAACCCGATGGTGGTCACGCCACAGGATGGCACACGCCGCCGGGGCCGGGCCGGTCCAGGCACTGCTGGACGGCGGCCAGCAGCTGGGCCTTGGAGAACGGCTTCTCGACCAGCGTGACCTCGGGGTCGAGCGTCCCCTGCGAGGCGAGCGCGGGCCGCGCGTACCCGGACATGAACAGCACGCTGGCGCCGGGGGAGACCCGCAGGAACCGCTCGGCCAGGTCCTTGCCGAGCATGTGCGGCATCACCACGTCGGTGAGCAGGACGTCGATGTGCCCGGGGTGCTCGTGGGCGAGGGCGAGCGCGGCCGGCCCGTCCGCGGCGATCAGCACCTCGTGCCCGGCCCCGGCCAGGATGCGCTGCAGCACGTCGCGCAGGGCCGGCTCGTCCTCGACGGCGAGGATCGTGCCGCGGCGGTAGTCGGCGGGCGCGAGCTCGGCCGGCTCTTCCACCTCGGCCGGCTGGGCGTCGGTGGCCGGCATGAGGATCGTGAAGGTGGTGCCGAGGCCGGGCTCGGAGTAGATGCTCAGGTCCCCGCCGGCCGCGGTGATGATCCCGTACACGGTGGCCAGGCCGAGACCGGTGCCCTTGCCGGCCGGTTTCGTGGTGTAGAAGGGCTCGAAGGCGCGCTCGATGACCTCGGGTGGCATGCCGGTGCCGGTGTCGCTCACCCGCAGCCGCACGTACCAGCCGGTGCGCAGGTGCGGGCGGCCGGCCACGTAGTCGCGGTCGACGGCCAGGTCGCAGGTCTCGATGGTGAGCGTGCCGCCGCGGGGCATGGCGTCGCGGGCGTTGACCGCGAGGTTCACCAGCACCTGGTCGAGCTGGCCCGGGTCGGCGGTGATCGACGGAAGACCACCCGTGAGGCGTACGTCGAGGGTGATGTGCTCGCCGATCGAGCGGCGCAGCATCTGCTCGATGTCGGCGACCACGTCGTTGAGGCTCAGCGGCCGGGGCCGCACCACCTCGCGCCGGGCGAACGCGAGCAGCTGGTGGGTGAGGTCGGCGCCGCGCTGGGCGGCCTTGGTGATCTGCGCGGCGTCGCCGGCGATCTCGGTGAGCCCCTCCTCGGCGGCGACCTCGGCGATGAACGTCGCGTAGTTGCTGATCACCGCGATCAGGTTGTTGAAGTCGTGCGCGACGCCGCCGGCCAGCTGGCCGAGTCCCTCCAGCCGCTGGGTGCGCTGCAGCTGGGCCTCGATGTGCGCGCGCTCGGCCTCGGCCTGCAGCTGCAGGAAGCGCTCCTGGGCGCGGACCCGCTCGGTGATGTCGCGGACCACCGCGCACCGGATACGCCCGTCGTCGGTCGGCAGGATGCTCACGGTCACCTCGACCGGGACGGTTGTCCCGTCGGCCCGGTGAGCCACCGCCGTCGGGCCGTGCGGGTCGTCCTCGTGGACCGGGACGATGTCGCCGGCCAGCGGCGGGGTGAGCAGCTTGTCGATCTCCTTGCCGATCAGGCCGTGCCGGGTGAGCCCGAACAGCGTCTCGGCCTGGGTGTTCGCGAGGACCACCCGGCCGTCGTCGCCGACCCCGAGGAACGCGTCCGGCGCGGCCTCGAGCAGCGCCTGGAAGCTGGACTCGAGCCGCTCCCGGGTGCTGACCGCGCGGGCGACCACGGTGTAGCCGGTCATCGTGCCGTCCGGGTCGCGCAGCGGCGACATGGTCAGCGTGATCTGCAGCCAGTGCCCGTCGCGGTGCCGGCGGCGGCTGCGGAACCGCTCGATCCGGCAGCCGGACTCCATGAGCAGGACCATCTCGCGCTGGTCGGCGCGGCGGTCGGCGGGGATCAGCACGTCGACGCTCCGGCCGACGATCTCCTCGGCGCGGTAGCCGTACAGGGCCTCGGCGGCCGGGTTCCATGTGAGCACGGTGAAGTCACGGCCGACCGCGAAGATCGCGTCATGCGAGGAGCTGATCATCGCCCGCAGCAGGTCGTCGGACCCCGGATAACCGTGCTTTTCCCCCATTACCGGACCTACATTAACGATTCCGTACGGGCCGGGCGCGGCTTTCCCTACGCTCGGGGGAGGGGGCGATGCGGATGGTGGCTGAGACCGTGCCGGAGGTCGATCCCCAGCGGCCCAGCGGCGCCCGGGTGTACGACTACTACCTGGGCGGGACGCACAACTTCGCGGCCGACCGCCAGGCCGCGGCCGTCGCGCTGGCGGCCATGCCCGACCTGCCGGCGGTGCTGCGGATGGGCCGGGCCTTCCTGCGCCGGGCCGTCGCGACCGTCGCCGGGGCCGGCCTCGACCAGTTCCTCGACCTGGGCGCCGGCATCCCGGCCGCGGGCTCGGTGCCCGAGGTGGCGCGCGCGGTGCGCCCGCACTCCCGGATCGTCTCGGTCGACCTCGATCCGGTGGCCGTCGTGCACACCCGGCGGGCGGCGGCCGGCGACCCGGGTTCCGTGGCGCTGCTCGCCGACCTCACCGACGCGGACGCCGTGCTCGGTGCTCCGGGCGTACGGGAACTCCTTGATTTTGATCGTCCGGTTTGTCTGCTCGCCGTGGCCGTCGCGCATTTCATCCCCGACACCGAGCGGCTGGGCCGGGCCCTGGAGCGGTATCGGGAGGCGCTGGCGCCCGGGAGCTACCTGGTGATGTCGCACGCGTGCGCCGAGGGCGACTCGCCGCACGCCAAGCAGATCCTGCGGATCTACAACCACACGACGTCGCCGATGGTGATGCGCGAGCGGGACGAGCTCCGGGCGCTGTTCGGCGACTGGACGCTGCTGGAACCGGGCGTGACGGCCGCCGCGGACTGGCGGCCGACCGGCGAGGACCCCGGGGTGGGGCGGTCCGCCCGCAACGAGATCATCGCGGGCGTCGCGGTCAAGCCATAACCCCGAAATCCTCACATCACGGACGGTCCGGGCGCATGCTGGGGGGAACCATCAGCCATCAGCGTGCCGGAGTGGACATGGCCGTAGTACTCGTCGCCGAGGACGACCAGGACATCGCGGCGATCCTCACCAGGTTGCTCACCCGGGCCGGGCACACCGTGCTGCACACCCCGGACGGCATGGCCGCCTTCGAGCGCGTGCTGGCGGATCGCCCCGACGTCGTGCTGACCGACCTCGGCATGCCGCGGATGGACGGGCTCGAGCTGACCCGCGCGATCCGCCGGCATCCCGACCTCGCCGACACCCCGGTCGTGATGCTCAGCGGTCACCTGCACCCGGGCGACAGCCAGCCGGTCACCGCCGGCGTCTGCGCCGTGCTGCTCAAGCCCTGCCCCAACGACAAGCTGCGCTCGGTCGTGCAGGACCTGGTCGACCGAGGCCCGCACGCCCACAGCGACAACGGCGCCGCCTGCCCGGCCCATCGCCCGGTCTCCGCCTGACATCTAGTGTGAGCGGGTGCTTTCCGAGACACCGCGTACAAGTCATCGGCGGATGAAGGAGAACGGCCGCTCCGACCCGGCCGACCTGTTCGCGGTGCTCGCGGCCGGCCTCGTCGCGCACCTGGGCGTGGTGGTCGACGGGCATCCGATGGTGGTGCCCACGGTCTACGGCTACGACACCGAGCGGATCTTCCTGCACGGCTCGGTGGCCAGCCGGAGCCTGACCGGCGCCGGCCAGGAGGTCTGCGTGACGGTGACCGTGCTGGACGGGCTGATCCTGGCCCGCTCGGTCTTCGAGCACGGGGTGAACTACCGCAGCGCGATGATCTACGGCATCCCGCGGCCGGTCACCGACCCGGACGAGCTGCTGCACGGCCTGCGGCTGCTCACCGAGCACGCGGCGCCGGGCCAGTGGGACTACGCCCGGCGGCCGTCGCGCAAGGAGCTGGCGGCGACCCGGCTGCTCGCCCTGCCGCTCGCCGAGGCGTCGGTAAAGATCAGCGACGGCGACCCGTCCGACGGCGACGGCCCCGACGCGGCGCTCGGGCTGTGGGCGGGACGGCTGCCGGTCGTCTCCACCTGGGGTTCGCCGGCCCCCGATCCGCTGCTGCCGCCCGGCATCGAGGCCCCGCCGCACATCGCGCGGCGCACCGGGGAAAGGGCTAACTGAAAGCGCCCGCCGTCCGAACAGTCGGACATGGGACGATCCACGGTGTTGCTGGTCGACGACGAGTCGGCCATCCTCGAGACGCTCGCGCTGCAGCTGGGCCGCGACCACCGGGTGCTGACCGCGGAGAGCGGCGACGACGCGCTGCGGGTGCTCGCCGAGGCCGGCACCGGGCCGGTCGCCGCGGTGATCAGTGACCTGCGGATGCCCGGCATGGACGGCGTCGAGCTGCTGCGCCGCGTCCAGCTCGAGTACCCCGACACCACCCGGGTGCTGCACACCGCGCAGAGCGACCTGAACGCGGCGATCGCGGCGATCAACGACGGCGGCGTGTACCGCTACCTCGCGAAGCCGGTGCAGACCGACGAGCTGCGCGCCACCGTGCAGGAGGCGGTCGAGCTGCACGGCCGGTCGACGACCGAGCGGCACCTGCTCGACACCACGCTCAAGTCGAGCATCCAGGCGCTGTTCGGCTGTCTGGAGCTGGCCAGCCCGACGGCGTTCGCCCGGGCCGGCCGGATCCGTACGCTGGTGGCCGAGCTCTGCACGGCGCTGCAGCTCGACGCGCTGTGGGAGATCGAGGTCGCCGCCATGGCCTCGCAGCTCGGCGCGGTCACCGTGCCGCCGAGCGTGCTGCAGAAGCTGGACAAGGGCATGCCCTGCACCGAGGACGAGCAGGCCATGGTCGACGCGATGCCGGGCGTCGCGGTGAAGCTGCTCAAGGACATCCCCAACCTCGAGGACGTGGTGGAGATCGTCCGCGGCCTGGCCCCGGCCGAGCCGGTCGACGACTCGAAGCCGGTCTCGCCGCTGATCGAGGCGGCGATCGACGTCGTGCGCACGGCCATCGACTACGAGACCCTGGAGAGCCGCGGGCTCGAGGTGGAGAGCGCGATCGCGGTGCTGGAGAGCCGCGACCACGGCGCGCTGAGCGTGCTGGCGGCGCTGCGCGACATCAAGGGCGTCGTCGTGCCGATCGCCGCCGGGAAGGTCCGCGGCCTGCGTGTCGCCGATCTCGAGGTGGGCATGCGGGTCGCCGAGGACATCGTCGCCGCCAACGGCCTCGTGCTGATCGGCCGCGGGATGATCGTGACGTCCCTGCTGCTGGACCGCCTCACCAACTACGCCCGCATGATCGAGATCGTCGAGCCGGTGCTGACCGTCCCGGGCGCCCGTACCTCCTACTGATCCATCTCCCGCGCCAGACCCTCGAGCAGGCCGAGCACCAGGGCCTGCTCGGCGCACACCCGCCCGAGCGTCAGGTCGGCGTCCGGGATGACCCCGTCCCGCGCCGACTGCTCCACCTCGGCGAAGATCCCGGAGAGCGTACCGGCGCCGATGTTGGAGGCCGAGCCCTTCAGGCCGTGCGCGTGATCCCGCACCGCCGCCAGGTCGCC
Source organism: Paractinoplanes globisporus DSM 43857 (assembly GCF_000379645.1). GTDB lineage: Bacteria > Actinomycetota > Actinomycetes > Mycobacteriales > Micromonosporaceae > Actinoplanes > Actinoplanes globisporus. Next base: position 37,455 of record NZ_KB903295.1, on the reverse strand, counting down.
GCCGCGCAGCAGCTCGGCGAGCCGGTCCACGCCTCCGGGCACCTTGCCGGCGAACGACCGGATCAGCCGGGCCAGCAGCTCGCGCTCGGCCGGGCCGGGCTCGTCGCCGCCGATGTCGGCCAGCCGCGCCCGGATCTCGCCCTCCCGGGTGCTCACGTCCATGGGCTCATCCTGCGCCGAGGCCCCGCCCGGCGAGCCGAAACCCGGTAACTCCTAACTCCTACAGTGACCGCCGCCACGGCCGATTCCTGCGGCATGACCGAACGCCGGTGGTCCTCGCCTCGCCGATACGTGCTGGCCGCGGCCGCCGTCGCCGGCCTCTCGACGCTCTGGTACCTCGGGTACCTGACCCTCGGGGGACCGTCCGTCCTCGCGTATCTGGGCGGGCCGATCGCCTCGGCGCTCGGCGCTGTCGCTGTGCTCGCACTGTTGCGCGTCGTGCCGATGGAGCGGGCCGCCCGCAAGTTCTGGTGGCTGATCTTCGTGCTCGAGGCGTCGGTCGCGACCGGCCGGGGCATCCAGGCCGCGTACGCGTTCGCCGCCTACCCGCGGCCGCCGGCCCCGCCGGCCTGGGTGTCGCTGTTCAGCACGGTCGGGCTCCTCGCCGCGATAGTGGCCATCTGCTTCGTGCCGCTGGGCGAGATCGCCCCGGGCGAGCGCTGGAAGCGCCTGCTGGACCGGCTGATCGCCTTCTACGGCTGCTTCACGCTGCTGTGGTTCGCGGCGGTCCAGCCGCTGATCGACGCGGACGACTCCTGGCCGCTGCGCAGCAAGGTCACGATCGGACTCGCGATCGTGATGATCGCCGTGGGCATCGCCCGGGTCGCCTTCGTCCCCGGCGGCCCGGTCGACCGGGTCGCGGTGCGGCTGGTCGCCTGCAGCGGGCTCGCCGCCGCCGCGTACGCGATGTTCGCCGGTCACGCCGGTCACCGGGCCACCACCCCCGGCCAGGCGCTGCTGCTGCCGCTCGGCCCGCTGCTGGTCACCTTCGCGGTGGCCCGCCAGTGGCGCTACACCGGCGCCCGGCCGCAGCGCGAGGCCTGGCTGCCCTACCTCGCCGTGGTCGCCGTCGACGTGCCGCTGGTCGCGACCGTCTTCGGCCCGATGACCTGGGCCGGCCGCGTGGTCGTGCTGCTCGCCGTCGGCGTCACCCTGCTCGCCTCGCTGCGCCAGTTCGTCGGGTTCCGGGAGAACCAGCGCCTGATCCGCGCCCAGCGCGAGGCCCAGGCCCAGCTCAGCTACGACGCCACCCACGACTCGCTCACCGGGCTGGCCAACCGGTCCCTGTTCCGCGACCGGCTCGCCGCCGCCCTGGAGTGCGGCCCGGCCACGGTGATCTGGGTCGACCTCGACGACTTCAAGGCGGTCAACGACTCGCTCGGCCACGACATCGGCGACGACCTGCTGGTCGCGGTGGCCGACGGGGTGCGCGGCGCGGTCGGCGACGACGGCCTCGCGGCCCGGCTCGGCGGCGACGAGTTCGCGATTCTGATCAGCGAACCCACCGTCGACACCGACGAGGTGGTCCGGCGGATCGGGGAGGTGCTCGACGGCTCGCTGAGCGAGCACCGGCTGCTCATCCACGCCAGCGCCGGCATCGCCACCGCCCCGGCCGGCACCCCGCTCGACCACCTCATGCGCGACGCCGACAGCGCCCTGTACGCGGCCAAGCAGCGCGGCAAGGCGAACTGGGTGCGCTACTCGACCGGCATGGAGCGCCCGGTGGTGGCCGACGCCCAGCTCGGCGCCGACCTGCGCCGCGGCCTGGAGGCCGGCGAGTTCCGCGTCGTCTACCAGCCGCTGGTCGACCTGCACCGCAACCAGGTGATCGGGGTCGAGGCGCTGGTGCGCTGGCAGCACCCGACCCGCGGGGTGATCTCCCCGGCCGACTTCATCCCGGTCGCCGAGCGCACCGGTCTGATCGTTCCGCTGGGCCGGTTCGTGCTGCGCGAGACCTGCCGGCAGGCGGCCGCCTGGCTCGCCGAGTTCGGCCCCGGCGTGCTGCAGAAGGCCGGCCCGAACGTGTCGGCCCGCCAGCTGCACGACCCGGACTTCGTCGACGACGTGCGCGCGGCGCTGGCCGAGAGCGGCCTGCCGGGCGAGCTGCTGGTGCTCGAGCTGACCGAGTCGGCCGTGCTGCGCGGCCAGCAGGTGTCGCGCACCCTGCACGAGCTGCACGACATGGGCGTACGGCTGGCCCTGGACGACTTCGGCACGGGCGAGTCGTCGCTCTCGCTGCTGCGCGCGTTCCCGGCCTCGATCGTGAAGCTGGACAAGTCGTTCGTCGACGGCATCGAGCTCGACGAGCCGGACACCCCGGAGGCGCTGGCTCGGCAGGCCGTCGCCCGCGCGGTGATCCAGATGGCCGGCGCGCTCGACCTGGACACGGTGGCCGAGGGCATCGAGAACGAGGAGCAGGCGGAGCGGCTGCGGCGGCTCGGCTACTCGCTGGGCCAGGGCTTCCACCTGGCCGAGCCGATGCGGCCGGAACAGATCACCAGCATGCTGGCGGGGCAGCAGGACGAATCCGCGGCGTGAGCAGAACTCCTACGATCGTGGCCGGAGCAGCCGAAACGATCGGGGTGACCGACGCGCCCCGACGCCATCTCGCCCTCATCGCGGCGATCTGGCTCGGCGGGTCGGCCTGGTACGTCGCGTGGGTGGCCGGGGCGCCGCTCGGCCCGGCCGCGATCGCCTACCTCGCGCTGCCGCTCGGCTCGGTGGTGGGGGCGCTCTCCGTCCGCGGCCTGATCCGCTCGGTCTCGCTCGACCCGGTCGCGCGGCGCTTCTGGCGGCAGATGCTGGTCTCGTTCGCCCTGCTCGCGGTGGGTTACTCGATGCTCGCCGTGGCCGCGTTCGCCGACACCAGCGTGCTGCCGACGATGCCGGTGCCGGCCGCCGTGGTCATCGCCGGAGCGTTCGGCGCGGCGATGTGGGCGGTCGCGCGGGTGCCGCTCGGCATCAGCAGCCGCACCGAGCGGCAGAAGCAGTGGCTGGACCGCGCGATCGCGTTCCTCGGCTGCGGCACCGTGCTGTTCACCTTCGGCCTCGGCCCGATGATCAACGCGCCCGAGCCGTGGAGCACCCAGACGCTCGTGCTGATCAGCCTGTCGTTCCTGCTGTCGATCGGCGGCATCACCAAGGTCTCGTACATCGGCAACGGCCCGGTGGACCGGGTGGCGATCCGGCTCGTCGGCCTCACCGGCCTGATCGGCGCCGCGGTGGCGCTGCTCGCCGTGCTCGGCGGCTACGACAGCAGCGTCCCGGCGCAGGCCGTGGTCATGCCGATCGCGCCGCTGCTGGCGGTCGTCGCGGTCCGCCGCCAACGGGTCTCCACCGGCGCCCGGCCGCGCCGCGCCAACACCTGGCTGCCGTACCTGGCGGTCGCCGCCGTCGACGTGCCGCTGCTGGCCCAGCTGCCCGGCCACACGATGACCGTGACCGGCCGGCTGGTGATCGGCGCCGCCGTGCTGGTCAACGCCCTGGTCGCGGTCCGGCAGTTCTTCGCGATGCGGGAGAACTCCCGGCTGCTGCGCGAGAAGCGCGCCTCCGAGGAGCGGCTGCGGCACGAGGTCACCCACGACGGCCTGACCGGCCTGGCCAACCGCGGCCTGTTCCGCGAGCGGCTCGCCGCGACCCTGTACGCCGGCGAGGCCACCGTGCTGCTGGTCGACCTCGACGACTTCAAGACCGTCAACGACTCGCTCGGCCACGAGGTCGGCGACCACCTGCTGATCGCGGTGGCCGAGACCCTGCGCGCGGCCACCGGGCCGGACGGCCTGCCGGTGCGCCTGGCCGGGGACGAGTTCGCGGTGCTCATCGACGACCCCGCGGTCGACGGCGAGGCCCTGGCGGAGCGCGTCCTCGACGCGTTCAGCGGCCCGATGAGCGAGCACCAGCTGCTCGTGCACGCCAGCATCGGCGTCGCCTCGGCGGCCGCCGGCACCGCGCTGGACACCGTGCTGCGCGACGCCGACGTGGCGATGTACGCGGCCAAGCAGCGCGGCAAGGCCAACTACGTGCGCTACCACGGCGGCATGGAGCTGCCGGTGGTCGGCCACGCCCGGCTCGGCGGCGAGCTGCGCCGCGGGCTGGACGCCGGCGAGTTCTTCGTCGTCTACCAGCCGATCATCGAGCTGGCGACCGGCCGGGTGGTCGGCGTCGAGGCGCTGGTGCGCTGGCAGCACCCGACCCGCGGCCTGGTGTCGCCGGCCGAGTTCATCCCGGCCGCCGAGGGCACCGGCCTGATCGTGCCGCTCGGCCGGTTCGTCATGCGCGAGACCTGCCGGCAGACCGCGGCCTGGCTCGCCGAGTTCGGGCCGGACGCACTGCACAAGGCCGGACCGAACGTCTCCGTGCGCCAGCTGCACGACCCGGACTTCCTCGACGACGTACGCCGGATTCTCGACGAGACCGGGCTGCCGGCCGAACGGGTGGTGCTGGAGCTGACCGAGTCGGCGGTGCTGCGCGGCCCGCAGGTGCTCTCGACCCTGCACCGGCTGCACGAGATGGGCATCCGGCTCGCGCTCGACGATTTCGGCACGGGCGAATCGTCGCTGTCACTCCTGCGGGCGTTCCCGGCCTCGATCGTGAAGCTCGACAAGTCGTTCGTCGACGGCATCGAGATCGGCCAGGAGGGCACCGCCGAGGCCGCGGCCCGGCAGGCGGTCGCCCGCGCGGTGATCCAGATGGCCGGCGCGCTCGGCCTGGACACGGTGGCCGAGGGCATCGAGAACCAGGAACAGGCCGACCGGCTGCAAACCCTCGGCTACACCCTGGGCCAGGGTTACCACCTGGCCCGGCCGATGCCGGCCGAGGACTTCACCCGCCTGCTGGCCCGGCAGACGGGCGTTGCCGCCGCGGCCTGAGCGACGTTTATCGTACGGCGATGGACGACGGCACCCGCACGGCCGAGTCGCTCGCGGCCTGGCTGCACGACCTGCACTTCACGGACCTGGCCGAGGACCGGGCCACGGCCCGGATCGTCGACGCGGTCGTCGCGTGGGGCGAGTCGCGGGGCTGGCGCGTCTACCGCCGGGCGCCCAGCGTCTTCCCGCTGCCGCCGCCGCTCAAGGGCCACTCGGTGCTCGACGTCGCCTGCGCCCGCCCCGGCGGCGCCCAGCCGATCGCCGTCGAGGTCGACCGGCTCGACCGCCAGCGCACGGTCGACAAGCTGCTCGCCGAGGCCGCCGCCGGCCGCCTGGCGATCTGGGTGCGCTGGGGCGCCGGCCCGTTCCGCCCGCCGCCGCTTCCGGTGCACCTGGTGACCCGCGAGGCCGCCCGGACCAAGGGCGCCTGGCACACGGTCGCCGACCTGCCGGCGCCGCGCCATTCGGCCGTTGCCGAGCCGGGTGAGGCGGCGGAGCTGCCGTGGGAGACGTGAGCGTGATCTCCCTCAGGTCGGGCAATGGTCGGACGATGGGCAACCCGGATGGTTTGAAGGGGGTTGCAATCGTGAATCGGGGCGCGACGGGCCGGATCGTGCGACACGCTGGAAGGGTGGAGACGAAGCACAGGGGACACCCCGCCTCCTGGTGGGCGCAGTTCCCGGACGTCTCCAACCGGTTCGACGCGGCCGTCGTGACCGAGGGCCTCAGCGAGTGCATCACCGCCAAGATCCCCTCGCCGCTGCTGCGCCGCGAGGCCGAGATCGCCGCCGATGTCGTGGTCCGGTACCTCAACAAGCAGTCCAGCCCCGAACTGGCCGAGCGGGCCGAGCGGGCGGTCGAGCGGCTGGTGGCGACCGTCGAGCGGCTCGAGGAGCGGCACACCAGCGACGAATCGGGCACCATCGAGGCGTACGCCCTCTGTCATGCCCTGCAGGGACGCTGGGCGGAGGCCGCGGCCGAGGCCGAGCCTTTCGTCGGCACCCAGCCGCTGCTGAAGGTGTTCGTGAAGGCCCTGCACCTCGAGCGCTTCGACACGGCGCTGGCCGTCCGGCTGCTGCGGGCCGGCCAGGACCCGGGCGCCGCCGTGCACGCCGGCCTGGTGGTGGGCAAGTACGCCTGGTGGCCGCACTGGCTGCTCAAGATCGTCAACGAGCGGGCGCTGGCCGGCCGGCTCGACGACGAGACCATCGCGGCGCTGGACCGTTGCGCGTACGCCGAGCTCAGCCCGGCCCAGTCGAAGATGGCCCGGCGGCTGCTCAACGGCGAGGAGGCGGTGGTCGACGCGTCGGCGCACCGCCTGGAGGCGCTCGGCGAGACCGAGGCCGCCGCGAAGCTGCGCGAGGGCGACCTGACCGCGGTCGCCCTCGCCGCTAGGTTGATCCCGCTCTGACTAGGCGCCGCCCGCCTCGAGAGTGACGGTCTCCGGCTGGAACGACGTGCCGTTCACGTCGATCCCGGCCGCCTTGGCCTGGGTGATCGCCTGGTTGATGTAGTCGTTGGTGTAGGCCTGGCCCTCGGGCGCCTTCTTGAGCACGGTGTCGCCGGTCTGGTTCTTGGTGGTCTGCGAGATGTCCACGGTCTGCTTCCAGGCCGCGTCGTCGACCACGCCGATCCCGCCGGCCGCCGGCCAGATCAGCTTGTTGACCTCGTTCATCTGCCAGAGCTGGTGGCTCTTGCCGAGCTTCGAGCCCTTGGCCACGACCAGGTCGCGGCACTTCTCCGGGTTGTCCCGGCAGTAGGCCCAGCCCTTGATCGTGCCGAGCAGGAACTTCACCGTCTGCGCCTGATAGTTCGGATCGCTCAGCTTCGCGGTGTTGGCCCAGACCGCGTCCTGCAGCATGGCCGAGCCGTTCTGCTTCCAGTCGATGATCGAGAAGTCGTCGGGCGTGTAGAGCTTGCCGGTCGCCGGGTTCTTGGCCTCCAGCAGCTGGGCGTACTCGTTGTAGCTCATCGCCTGGGCCGCGTCGATCTCGTGCTTGAGCAGCGCCTGCATGTCGAACTGCTGCTGCACGAGCGTGACGTCCTTGCCCGGGTCGATCCCGGACTTGGTCATGCCCGCGAACAGCTCGAACTCGTTGCCGAAGCCCCAGTTGCCGATCTTCTTGCCCTTGAACTGGGCGGGCGAGGTGATCCCGGAGTCCTTCCAGGCGACCTGGTAGGTGCCGGAGCGGGCGAAGATCTGCCCGACGTCGGTGATCTGGGCGCCCTGCTCGCGGGAGGCGAGCGCCTTGGGCACCCAGGCGACCGCGTAGTCGGCCTTGCCCTGGGCCAGCACGGTCTGCGGCACGATGTCGACGCCGCCCTCGAGCAGCTGCACGTCGAGGCCCTGCTCCTTGTAGAAGCCCTGGTCGACGGCGGCGATGTAGCCGGCGAACTGCGCCTGGTAGAACCACTGGAGCTGGAGCTTGATCGGGGTCAGGGCGCCACCGCTGGCGGCGGGGGCGGTTTTGTCCTGGTCGGCCGTGCCGCAGGCGGCCAGCAGCAGGGTGGAAGCGGCGGCAATAGAGGTAAATATCCGGAATCTTCGCATCAACAACCTCCTAGGGGGTTTTGAAACAACTCAGGCGATGAGCCGTGAACGCCACGGCATCGCCAAGCGCTCCAGCAGGAGCGTGGTGAGGTAGAAGACGAGGCCGAGCAGGCAGGCGCCAAGTACAAAAGCCCAGGCCCGGGGGTACGCGGTGAAGGCGGCCGCCGACGTGATGCGCGAGCCGAGCCCGTTCTGCAGGCCGCCGAAGTACTCGGCGACGACGGCGGCGATGACCGCCAGCGACGAGGCCTGCCGCAGACCGGTGAAGACGTAGGGGAGAGCGCCCGGCAGCCGCACCTTGGTGGCGAAGGTCCAGCCGCTCGCGGCGTACGTGTGCATGAGCTCTTGATGGATCGGGTCGACCTCGCGCAGGCCGCGCAGCGTGTTGAGGAAGACCGGGAAGAACACGATGATCGCGGCGACCAGGCGGCGCGGGATGCTGCTGGTCGACTCGAACATGTTGTTGAGGATCGGGGCCAGCGCGATGATCGGCAGCGCGCTCACCACCGCCGCGAACGGGATGGAGATCTCGGCGATCGGCCGGAACCGGCTGGCGACCATGGCCACCAGCACCCCCGCCACCGACCCGCCGATCAGCCCGATCAGCGCGTTCTCGCCGCTGGCCAGCGCGGCCTCCCAGACGTTCTGCTTCTGCTCGACCAGCTCGTCCCAGATCGCGCTGGGCGCGGGCAGGATGAACGGCGCGATCCGGCCGAGGGTCACGGTGAGCTGCCAGGCGACGATCGCGGCGATGCCGACGATCACGGGGGGAAGGATGCGCTTCATAGCGACGCCGGTACGCCACGCAGTGCCTGCCGCACCGCGGTGACGTGCTCGAAGTACTTCTCGGACTGCCGGGCCGCCTCGTCGCGGGCCGGCAGGTCGACCGCGACCGACGCCGTGATCCGTCCCGGCCGGGCCGACATCACCACCACCCGGTTCGACAGGAACACCGCCTCGGAGATCGAGTGGGTGACGAAGACCGTGCTCGTGCCCGTCTTCGCGCAGATGCCGAGCAGCTCGGTCTGCAGCCGTTCCCGGGTCATCTCGTCGAGCGCGCCGAACGGCTCGTCCATCAGCAGCAGCGGCGGCTGCACGGCCAGCGCCCGGGCGATCGCCACCCGTTGCTGCATGCCGCCGGAGAGCTGGGCCGGATAGTGCCCGGCGAACTCGGCCAGCCCGACCAGCTCCAGCATCTCCTCGGCGCGGGTCTTGCGGTCGGTCTTGCCCATGCCGCGCAGTTCCAGCGGCAGCTCGACGTTGCGCCGCACGGTGCGCCATTCGAACAGGCCCGCCTGCTGGAACGCGATGCCGTAATCCTGGTCGCGGCGGGCCTGGCCGGCGTTCTTGCCGGCCACGGTCACCGTGCCCGCGGTCGGCTCGATCAGGTCGGCGATCAGCCGCAGCAGCGTGCTCTTGCCGCAGCCCGACGGCCCGATCAGCGACACGAACTCGCCGTCGCCGACGGTCAGCTCGACCTCGGACAGCGCGGTCACCTCGTCGGACCGGCCCTGGTTGAAGACCTTCGTCACCTTGTCGACCACGACAGCGCTCACAGAGTCACCACCTCCACGTGGCGCCGGTGCCGCATGAGCGGCACTTCCAACAGGCTGACGGCGCCGGCGACGACCAGGCCCAGCAGGGCGGCGCCGAGCATCGCGGTGTAGACCTTGGCCGGATCGCTGGTGGCCTCGCGGGAGTACTCGATGATCAGCCGGCCGATGCCGCCGCGGGTGCCGGTGGAGATCTCGCCGACCACCGCGCCGACCACCGCCGCCGCGCCGGCCAGCCGCAGGGCCGGGAAGAGATAGGGGAGCGAGGCGGGGAACCGCAGCTTGACCAGGGTGCGCCACCACCCGGCCGCGTAGCTGCGCATCAGCTCGACCCCGCTCGTGGCCGGGGACTGCAGGCCGCGCAGCATGCCGACCGCGACCGGGAAGAACGCCAGGTACGCCGCGATCACCGCGACCGTCGCCCAGGGTGGCATGATCGTGCCGCCCCAGCCGGCCACCAGCGGCGCGAGCGCGACCAGCGGGACCGTCTGGGACAGGATCACGTACGGCAGCAGGCCCCGCTCCACCAGCCGGAACTGCTGCATCGCGACCGCCAGCAGCAGCCCGACGAACGCGCCGATGAGGAAGCCGACGGCCGTGATGCCGAACGTGAACGCGCACGCCTGCAGCACCACGATCCAGACCGGCCGGCCGCCCGTGAGCTCCGGGCGGCCGAGCCGCTGCAGCACCGTCCACAGGTGCGGCATGGACAGGTCGTCGGCGCGCGGCAGGACGCGTACCCCGAACAGCACCGTGCCGTCCTGGCTGCCGACGATCTTGTAGCCCTCCCAGAGCAGCACGAAGACGGCGACGCCGGCGAGGACGAACAACGTCCGCCTCACGTGATCGCCGGGATGATCTGCGACCCGTACGCGGCCAGGGTCTCCTCCTTCGCGTCGTGTTGCAGATAGACGGCGAACTGATCGACCCCCAGGTCGCGCAGTTCGGCGAGCCGCTTGAGGTGGTGCTCGACCGGGCCCAGGATGCAGAACCGGTCGACCACCTCGTCCGGCACGAACGTGGTGTGGGTGTTGCCGGCCCGGCCGTGCTCGGCGTAGTCGTAGCCCTGCCGGCCCTTGATGTAGTCGGTGAGCACCTGCGGCACCGCGCCGTCCGCGCCGTAGCGGGCGACGATGTCGGCGACGTGGTTGCCGACCATCCCGCCGAACCACCGGGTCTGGTCCCGCTGATGCGCCAGGTCGTTGCCGACGTAGGCCGGCGCCGCCACGCAGAACTTGATCGACATCGGGTCCCGGCCGGCGTTCTCCGCGGCCTTCCGGACCGCCCCGATCATCCAGGCCGCGATGTCCGGGTCGGCGAGCTGCAGGATGTACCCGTCGCCCACCTCACCGGTCAGGGCCAGGGCCTTGGGACCGTACGCGGCCACCCACACCTCGAGGCGGCTCTCCGGCGCCCAGGCGAACTGCAGCTCCTGGCCGCGCACGGTCACCTTCTCGCCGTTCGCGAGGCCGCGGATCACCTGGACCGACTCGCGGAGCTGGCCGAGTGTCTGCGGCTGGAGGCCGAGCACCCGCAGCGCGGAGTCGCCCCGGCCGATGCCGCAGATCGTGCGGTTGCCGTACATCTCGTTGAGCGTGGCGAACTGCGACGCGGTGACGGTCCAGTCCCGGGTGCCCGGGTTGGTGACCATCGGCCCGACGACGACCCGTTCCGTCTCGTCGAGGATCTTGGAGTAGATGACGAACGGCTCCTGCCACAGCACGTGCGAGTCGAACGTCCACACATGGCTGAAGCCGGCCGCCTCCGCCTTCTTCGCCAGCTCGACCACGCCCAGCGCCGGCGGGTCGTTCTGCAGAACAACACCAATATCCATGCGTACGCCTCAGATCAGATCAGGTACTCGGAGAGCGCGCGGGGCACGTACTTGCCGCGGCCCTTGCGGCCGGTGTACTCGCCGCCGGAGGCGATCACCTCGCCGCGGGACATGACGGTGTCGACCCTGCCGTCGATCTCCCAGCCCTCCCAGGCCGAGTAGTCCATGTTCATGTGGTGCGTCTCGACGCTGATCCGGGTGCGCCCGTTCGGGTCGTAGAGCACGATGTCGGCGTCCGAGCCGGGCGCGATGACGCCCTTCTTCGGGTACATGCCGAACATCCGGGCCGGCGTGGTCGCGATCGTCTCCACCCAGCGCGCGAGCGACAGCTTCTTGTCGACGACGCCCTGATAGAGCAGGTCGACGCGGTGCTCGACGCTGCCGATCCCGTTCGGGATCTTGGAGAAGTCGCCGATGCCCATCTCCTTCTGGTCCTTCATGCAGAACGGGCAGTGGTCGGTCGAGACCACGGAGAGGTCGTTGGTGCGCAGGCCCTGCCACAGGTCGGCGCGGTGGGTCTCCTTGCCGCTGCGCAGCGGGGTGGAGCAGACCCACTTGGCGCCCTCGAAGCCGGGCGCGCCGAGCTGGTCCTCCAGGGTCAGGTAGAGGTACTGCGGGCAGGTCTCGGCGAACACGTTGCGGCCCAGGTCGCGAGCGGCCTTGACCTGCTCGAGGGCCTTCGAGGCGCTGAGGTGCACGATGTAGAGCGGGCAGTCGGAGGCCACCGCCGCCAGCCAGATCGCCCGGCTGGTCGCCTCGGCCTCCAGCTCCTGCGGCCGGGTGAGCCCGTGGTAGATCGGGTCGGTCTCGCCGCGCTCGAGCGCCTGCTTGACCAGCACGTCGATGGCCGGGCCGTTCTCGGCGTGCATCATGATCATGGCGCCGTTGTCCCGCGCCCGCTGCATGGCCCGCAGGATCTGGCCGTCGTCGGAGTAGAAGACGCCGGGGTACGCCATGAACAGCTTGAAGCTCGTGATGCCCTCGCTCGCCACGAGTTGGTCCATGGCCTTGAGCGCGTCGTCGTCGACCCCGCCGAGAATCATGTGGAAGCCGTAGTCGATGTGACACTCGCCGGCCGTCTTGGCGTGCCACGCGGCCAGCCCGTCCTGCACCACCTCGCCGTACCGCTGGATGGCGAAGTCGATGATCGTGGTCGTGCCGCCGATCGCCGCCGCCCGGGTGCCGGTGTCGAAGGTGTCGCTGGCCTGGGTTCCGCCGAACGGCATCTGCATGTGGGTGTGCGCGTCGATCGCGCCCGGGATGACGTACTTCCCGGTGGCGTCGATGACGTCGGGCCCCTCGGGCCCCTTCCCGGGTGCGAAGATCGCGGCGATGGTCTCGCCGTCCACGAGGACGTCGGCGGCGTACGGTCCCGTGGATCCGATCACGGTCCCGCCCTTGATCAGGGTGCTCACAGTTCCACCGTCCGGGTGTACGACTCCGGGCGGCGGTCGCGGTAGAACTGCCAGCGCTCGCGGACGGTCTTGATCAGGCTCAGGTCGAGGTCGCGGACGATCAGCTCGGGCTCGTGGGTGTCGCCGACCTCGCCGACGAACTTGCCCTCGGGGTCGACGAAGTAGGTCTGGCCGTAGAAGTCGTCGTCGCCGAGCGGCTCGATGCCGACCCGGTTGATCGCGCCGATGTAGTACTCGTTGGCGACCGCGCTCGCGGGCTGTTCCAGCTGCCAGAGGTACGACGACAGGCCGCGGCTGGTGGCCGACGGGTTGAAGACGATCTGCGCGCCGCCCAGGCCCAGCTCGCGCCAGCCCTCGGGGAAGTGCCGGTCGTAGCAGATGTACACGCCGACCTTGCCGACCGCGGTGTCGAAGACCGGGTAGCCGAGGTTGCCGGGCCGGAAGTAGAACTTCTCCCAGAAGCCCTTCACCTGCGGGATATGGTGCTTGCGGTACTTGCCGAGGTAGCTGCCGTCGGCGTCGACCACGGCCGCGGTGTTGTAGAGGACGCCCTCCTGCTCCTTCTCGTACATCGGCAGGACCATGACCATGCCGAGCTCGGCGGCGAGGGCCTGGAAGCGCTCGGTGGTCGGGCCGGGGATCGACTCCGCGTACTCGTAGTAGGCCGCGTCCTGGACCTGGCAGAAGTACGGCCCGTAGAACAGCTCCTGGAAGCAGATGACCTTCGCTCCCTGAGCTGCGGCATCGCGGGCGTAGTCCTCGTGCGCCTTGATCATCGATTCCTTGTCGCCCGTCCAGGTGGTCTGGACGAGGGCGGCACGAACGACGTCGGTCATGACTGCTGCCCCTCTCTTCTCTCGGGCGCGGTGGAAGCGCCCGTGATCGTGTGTCTACTCCCCGTTATAGGTGCTTCGCTAGAGCTTGCGTGGCGGGTTCAGATGCCGTAGGACACTAACGACACACCTCCAGCCGGACAATTGCCCGGCTGTAACCAAATGTTTCTGCGAGGTAATTTGCTCGCCGTCATCACCGGGGCCGTCGACGACCGGAGCGCCCGCGGGATCGCCGCCGCCGTGGGGCGTCTGATCAGCGCGGGAGAGCTACCGGCCGGGGCCCGGCTGCCCACCGTGCGGGACGTCGCGCGGCAGCTCGGCGTCAGCCCGACCACGGTCAGCGAGGCGTGGCGCAGCCTCACCCGGGCCGGCGCCATCCAGACCCGCGGCCGGTCCGGCTCGTTCGTGACCACGCCGGTCGTGCCCCGGCAGAGCTGGCGGTACTCGCAGATGGGCACCCCGCACGCCGCCCGCGTGCTCGACCTGTCCACCGGCGTGCCCGACCATGACCTGCTGCCCGACCTCACCGACGCGCTCAAGCGGACCGGCGACGGCCGGCTGACCTCCAGCTACCTCGACGAGCCGGTGCTGCCGATGCTCGAGACCGTGCTGCGCAACCGCTGGCCCTACCCGCCGGACGGGCTCACCGTGGTCGACGGCGCCCTCGACGCGCTCGACCGGGTCATCGACGTCGTGGTGCGCTTCGGCGACCACGTGATCGTGGAGAACCCGGCCTTCCCGCCGCTGCTCGACCTGCTGCAGACGGTGGGCGCGACGGTGATCGGCGTGCCGATGGACGAGCACGGCATGCTGCCCGACCGGCTGCACGGCGCGCTCTCCGTGCACCCGGCGGTCGCCGTCTTCCTGCAGCCGCGGGCGCACAACCCGACCGGGGTGAGCATCCCGCCGGCCCGGGCCGCCGCCCTCGCCACGGTGCTCGCCGACTTCCCCGAGGCGGTGGTGGTCGAGGACGACCACGCGGGGGACATCGCCACCGCGCCGCCGGTCAGCCTCGGGCGGCACCTGCCGGAACGCACCGTGCACGTCGCGAGCTTCTCCAAGAGCCACGGGCCCGACCTGCGGCTGGCCGCGATCGGCGGGCCCGGCTCGATCGTCTCGGCCGTCGCCGACCGGCGGCTGCTCGGGCCCGGGTGGTCCAGCCGCCTGTTGCAGGGCGTGCTGGTCGACCTGCTCACCGACCCGGCCGCGGTCGCTCAGGTGGCGGCCGCGCGGCACGCGTACGCGTCCCGGCGCTCGGCGCTGCTCGCCCGGCTGCACGAGCGCGGTGTCACCGCCACCGCCGCCGACGGGATCAACCTGTGGATGGCCGTCGACGACCAGCAGATCGCCATGGTGTCGTTGGCCGCGCACGGCATCGCGGTCGCGCCCGGCGGCCCGTTCTGCGTCACGCCGATCGGCGCCGACCACGTCCGCGTCACGGCCGGCCTGGTCTCCGACGGCTTCGACGACCTGGCCGACGCGCTCGCGTCGGCCGCCATCCTGGACAGCCGCGGCAGCGGCGCCCGAGCCCGCCCGCACCCGCGCGGCTGGCGCTGAGAACTCCCCGAACCCCCATCCGACCACCCCGCCACCGCCCTTGATCGGACTGAAGACCCAACTAATGGAGGTGTCTTGTCATGACCGACGACCTGCTCGCCCGGCACCGCGCCGTGATGCCCGGCTGGATGCCGATCTACTACGGCGAGGAGGCGATCGAGATCGTGTCCGGCTCCGGCCGGCGGGTCAGCGACGCCTCCGGACGAACCTATCTGGACTTCTTCGGCGGCGTGCTGACCAACATGATCGGGTACGACGTCGCCGAGATCAACGAGGCGGTGCAGCGGCAGCTGGCCACCGGCGTCGTGCACACGTCGACGCTGTACCTGATCCGGGAGCAGGTCGAGCTCGCCGAGAAGATCGCCCGCGTCTCCGGCATCCCGGACGCCCGGGTGTTCCTCACCAACTCGGGCACCGAGGCCAACGAGACCGCGCTGCTGATGGCCACCAACGTGCGCCGCTCCAACCAGATCCTCGCGATCAAGAACGGCTACCACGGCCGGACCTTCGCCACGATGGCGATCACCGGGCACCGGTCCTGGTCGTCCAGCTCGCTGAGCCCGCTCAACGTGTCGTGGCTGGCCTCCGGCGACCGGCTGCGCGGCCGGATGGCCGGGATGTCGGCCGGGGACATCGCCGAGGCGGCGGTGGACGACCTGCGCGAGGTGCTCGCGACCGTCACGGCCGGGGACGTTGCGGCGCTGATCGCCGAGCCGATCCAGGGCGTCGGCGGGTTCGTGGCCGCGCCCGACGGCGTGCTCGGGGCGTACCAGAAAGTCTTGAATGAATTTGGGATCTTGCTGATCGCCGATGAGGTACAGACCGGGTGGGGCCGGACGGGCGAGCATTTCTGGGGTTACCAGGCGCACGGCGTGACGCCCGACCTGATCACGTTCGCCAAGGGCATCGGCAACGGGTTCGCGCTCGGCGGCGTGGTGGGCCGGGCGTCGGTGATGAACGCGGTGCCGGCGATCAGCTTCTCCACGTTCGGCGGCAACCCGCTCAGCGCGGCGGCCGGCAACGCGGTGCTCGATTACGTGCTCTCGCACGACCTGCAGGCCAACGCGGCGCGGGTCGGCTCGATCCTGCTGGACGGCCTGCGCGCGCTGGACCTGCCGATCCTGGCCGAGGTGCGGGGCAAGGGCCTGATGATCGGTCTCGAGTTCGTGCGGCCGGGCACCACCGAGCCCGATGCGGCCGCCACCGTCCGCGTCTTCGACGAGTGCAAGCGCGGGGGGCTGCTGGTCGGCAAGGGCGGTCTCTACGGCAACGTGATCCGAATCGGACCGGCGCTCACCCTGACCGAGGACGAGGCACGCGAGGGACTGGCGATTCTCGTCGATGCCCTCAACCTGGTCGACGCCGAGGCCCGAATCGGGTGATCTTGCCCTACCTCCGCCGGATGCCGCACGCGTCGGCTGTTCGGCGGAGCGGGGATCAACGGATCGGCCCCGACCAGCAAACATTCCGACACCGCAGCTGCCGTACCGGCACTTCCTGTGAAGTTTCTGCGTGGTTAACATTCCCGGGCATCGCCGAAGGATCGGCGTTCTATTTCACATATTTCGTGGGGACGGTCGCAGTGACAGTGGCCATCATCGGGGCGGGGCCTTACGGGCTTTCGATCGCCGCGCATCTTCGTTCACTGGGCGTTCAATATCGGATCTTCGGTGTGCCCATCGATACCTGGGCCCGGCACGTGCCGGCCGGGATGCTCCTCAAATCGGACGGCTTCGCGTCGAGCCTGAGCGACCCGGACGGGAAGGGCACGCTGGCCAACTACTGCTCGGACCAGGGCCTGCCGTACCACGACACGGACCTGCCGGTGAAGGTCGACGTGTTCGTCGACTACGCGCGCGACTTCCAGCAGCGCTTCGTCCCCGACCTCGAGGAGCGCCAGGTCGTCTCGCTCGACAAGGAGGGCGACGTGTTCACGCTCGTCCTCGACGACGGCGAGACGCTGACCGCCGACCTGGTGGTCAACGCGGTCGGCATCACCCACTTCGGACGGATGCCCGACGAGCTCAAGCATCTGCCGGAAAGCCTTGCCACGCACAGCGCGGCCCACCACGACCTGTCCGGCTACGCCGGCAAGAACGTCCACGTGATCGGCGGCGGGGCGTCCGCTGTGGACATCGCCGTGCTGCTGAGCGAGTCCGGCGCGGAAACCTCGCTGATAGTCCGAAGCGGACAGTTGAAGTTCGCCTCGCCGCCGTCGGGCCGCCCGCGCAGCCGGTGGGACGAGATCAAGGCGCCCTCGTCCGGCCTCGGCCCGGGCTGGCGCTCGTGGCTCTGCCAGAACCGCCCCGGCCTGTTCCGGTACCTGCCCGGCAGCTTCCGGACCAAGGTCGTCCGCCGGCACCTCGGCCCGGCCTCGGGCTGGCCGATGAAGGCCCGTATGGAGGCCGGCGTCAAGGTCTCGGTCGGCACCCGCATCGAGCAGGCGTCCGAAGTGGACGGCCGGGTCCGGCTGGTGCTGCGGAGCGACGACGGCAGCCACCGCGAGGTGGTCACCGACCACGTGATCGCGGCGACCGGCTACTGGCCGGACGTCGAGCGGCTCAGCTTCGTCAGCGAGCGCGTGCGCCGGGGCGTCCGCACCCACGCCGGGCTCGCGATGCTCAGCGGCACGTTCGAGACCTCGGTCGACGGGCTCTACATCGTCGGACCGGCCGCCGCCGACAGCTTCGGCCCGCTCATGCGGTTCATGGTCGGCGCCGAGTACGTCGCACCCCTGGTCGCGCGCCGGCTGGCCCGCCGCGCACGGAAGGAGCCAGCGCGCGGCGTGACGACGGCATGAGCGCACCCGTCAAAGCCGGTGTCCGGCTGCAGATGCTGCGGGCGGGATCGTCCGCCGAGACCCTGTTCCTCGTGCCCGGCCTCGAGGGCGACCCGGCGGAACTGGCCGACCTGGCGGCGGCGATGACCGGGCCGCAGGCGGTCTACGTCGTGGCGCCGACCGCGGAGTCGGAGCCCCGCCTCGAGACGATGGCGGCCGGAATGGTGGCCGCGCTGCGCGGGGTGCAGCCGGCCGGGCCGTACCGCCTCGGCGGCTATTCGTTCGGTGGCCTGGCGGCGTTCGAGATGGCGCAGCAGCTGCGCGCGGCGGGGGAGACCGTCGAGTCGCTGTTCCTGATCGACGCGCTTTTCGACGAGCGGTACTGGCCGCGGCGGACCTGGCTGCGCGCGCTCGTGCGGCGCACGTGGTGGCAACTGCTGCGCATCGTGCGGCTCCCACCCCGAGAGGCGGTGGGCGAGCTGCGCCGGCGCGGGGTCCGGCTGCTGCAGCGTCTGCGCCGCCGCAACGCCGACACCCCCGACCCGCTCCGGGTGAGCGACGAGCCGGATGCCCCGGACGTACGCGTGAACGCGCTCACGGCGATCGGCGGGTACCGCCCGCAGCACTACGACGGGGACGTCACGCTGATCGCCTCGGCGGAGGACCACCACTTCGGCTGCGACACCGCCCGGCTGTGGGACGGCTACGCCCGGCGGATCGACCTGCAGCGCATCGCGGGCGATCACCTGACCGTCATGCAGCGCCCGGCCGCCGCGGCGGTGATCGGTCACCTGATCGACCACCGCCTGGCCGCGCGCCGCGCCGACTGGCCCGGCCTGCGCCCGGTCGACGGGTTCGCCCGGCCGATGATCGTCACCACGATGCGCTGGTTCTCGGCGGCCCGGCTCGCGCACGCGCTGGCCGAGGCGGGCTTCGAGGTCTCGGCGTGCCGCCCGGGCGACCATCCGCTCGAGGTGGTGACCACGCTCAGCGCCGACCACCGCCTGCGCCGGGGCCGCCGCCTGGCCTCGCTGGAGGCGGCGATCCGGGCGACCCGGCCCGACATCCTGCTGCCCGACGACGAGCGGGCGTGGGCGCTGCTCCGGCGCCTGCACGCCCGCACCACCGACCCGGCGACCCGGACGGTGATCGAGCACTCCCTCGGCCACGGCGACGACTGGGCGCACATCTCCTCCCGTACCGCCGTGGCACAGGAAGCCCGCAAAGCGGGAGTCGCCGTCCCGGACACCGAGGTGATCACCGGCCCGGCGGCCCTGGCCGGCTGGACCTACCCGCTGATGCTGAAGACCGACGGCAGCTGGGGCGGGCGCGGCGTGGCCATGGTCAGCGACGAGTCCCGGCTGGCGCCGACGTGGGCGACCATCTCCCGCCCGCCGTCCTACCCGAGGGCGGTCAAGCGCCTGGTGGTCAACCGCGAGACGGACGGCCTGGTGGCCCGCCTGCGCGGCCGCCGCCCGGTGGTGAACGCCCAGCAGCACCTCGAAGGCCGCGACGCGGTCGTCACGGTCGCCTGCCTGGCGGGGAAGGTCCGCGACCTGATCTGCCTGGAGGTCGTGCGAGCCTCCGCGGAGCGCGGGCCGGCCGAGGTGGTCCGCGTGATCGACCACCCGAAGATGGCCGCCGCGGCCAGCCAGGTGGTGGAGCGCTTCGGCCTGACCGGCTTCTGCGGCATGGACTTCCTGCTGACCCCGGACGGGGACGCCTACCTGGTGGAGCTCAACTCCCGGGTGACACCCACCTGTCACCTGCTGGTGGAGGGCGCTCACGAGGAGGGCCAGGTCCTGACGCTCTTCCCGGCCGACTGCGCCGAGGTCGAGATGCTGGACGTCCCGCTGCGCTCGCTGGCCCTGGCCGAGCTGGGGGAGCGGCTGGTGGCCCGGCGCTCCCGCCCGCTCACGAGGATGGGCCGCCGCCTGACCCAGCGGCTGACCTCCTCCGACCCCGTCGGCGGGCGCCCCCGTACCCGCTGATCTCCGTGTCCGACAGCCGGCCTGGTACGCGTCGTCGTACCAGGCCGTTGCTGTGCTCACGTGGTGAGGTAGGCGCCGGTGGCCAGCAGCTCGGTCATCAGCGCGAGGAGGACCGGGGTGGCGAACGGCGCCCACCGCTCGGGGATCCGGATCATCGCCAGCAGCAGGGGTAGCGCCGCCGGCAGGTAGGTCCAGTAGACGATCCCGGCCAGCAGCACGAGGGCCGCGACGATGCCGCACGCGACCGCGAAGGTCGTCGCGCGGCGGGCCAGCAGCGGCGTCGCGAGAACGACGCCGTAGACGACGGCCGTGGCGCCCGTGCCGGCCTCGTCGTGGTGGCCGGTGGTCATCAGGTACTGCACGACCACGTAGACGACGGCGAGGGCGGCCATGCCGCGCTGGTCCCACCTGGTCGTCGCTTCCGGCGTCAACGCATCAACTTGAACACGTTCAACCATGAGTCCGATCGTAGACCCGACCGGCACCAATGCCGACGGTCGCGTGTGTCACTCAATCGTGCTGCCCTCTTGCGCCGCCCTCTTGCGCCGCCCGGTCGTGCCGCCCGCCGGTCCCGCCCTCCGGGCGCTCTGGGGGAGGGTTTCCGGCTCGGCGGGCCCGACGGAGACTACGCTCCGTGACGCATCAGCGAAGCCACGGAATGGAGCGATCGAGCAGTCCGCGGGTCTGCAATTCGTGGCGAAGAGGGACTTTCTCGTCGATGTAGCCGTCCCAGTTCACGCCCCAATGATTGGCGGTGTGAGTTGCTTCGCCGAGCAATTGTCGCTGGACGGGCGTGCGGTTCTGCCACCATTCGCCGTCGCGGTCGAGTGGCATGTCGTCGAGCGGGCGGATCCAACGATAGGTGTAACCGACAAACAGCATCTTGCGGGTTACGGTGCTGCGGTTGACCGAGCGGGAGTGCCACAGCCGGCGGTCGAAGACGAAGCAGTCGCCCGGGTTCGCGGTGATCTCGACGGTGCCGCGCGGGTCGCGGCCGGCCTCGGTGCGCTCCAGCGTGTTGCTCAGGTGGCTGCCGGGGATGACCTTGGTGGCGCCCCGGCCGGTCCGCGACAGGTCGGACAGCACGTAGGCCACCTTGAGCGACAGCATCGGCCGCGGTTCGCCGCTCAGCGACTCGGGGTCGGAGTTCTGCCGGTATCCGTCCTGGTGCCAGCCCCAGCCGGGCGGCGCCTCGGTCGGCTGCGGCGGCGTCACGTCGAGGTGGTTGTGGTGGCTGTAGATGTTCCATCCGGCCAGGCCCCAGACGTACGGGAAGGTGCTGGGGTTGGTCAGCAGCTCGCCGAACTCCTCGTCGCGGTCGAGGAAGCCGAGCAGGTGCAGGCTGCCGTCGGCCTTGAGCCGGCCGGCCTCGCGCTCGGCCCGGTAGACGCGGTCGACCGCCGCCTCGAGCCGTGCCCGATGTTCCTCGGCGAGCGCCCCGCGAATCAGCAGAATGCCCTCCCGCTGGAACTCGTCCCGTTGTTCGGGCGTGATCGCCTCGAATCCGGTCAATGTCATGATGACCGTCCCCCTCAATGCCTAGCTCTTCATTTGTCCCCCGGGGGATCCGGTTCCTCATGAGTGAAGACGCGGCTGGCATGGCATTACGTTGCAAACAATTCCCACGAAGTTCCGCGATTACTTTGCGTAACCGTCGGAGGCCTCGTCGAGGCCTCGTCGAGGTTTCGCCGGGGTTTCGTCTGACGGTGGAGAACTTTTGCTGGATCTGAAGAAACTAGGGTTCACTCACATCGAAAGTTGTGGTTGCCTGCTTGGGGACGCCGTTCAAAGGAGACCGCAATGCCGCAGTCACTGAACCGCCGCCAACTCCTCGGAGCCGCCGCTGTCGCCGGGGCCGCCACGACTCTCGCCATTCCCGGCGCCGCCTCCGCCACCGGTGGCGGCACCCTCCACCGGGTTCCGCGCGACCAGATCAGCGTGCAGCTCTACACCCTGCGCGACCAGCTGAGCATCGACCTCGACGCGAGTCTCGCCGAGCTCGCGGAGATCGGGTACACCCGGGTCGAGCACGCCGGCTTCGTCGGCCGCACCGCCGCGCAGTTCCGGGCCGCGCTCGACAACGCCGGCATCCGTGCCACCTCGGGCCACGTCGGCATCCCACAGCCGTTCGACGCGAACGTGTGGGAGGCCGCGCTCGAGGACGCCAACGTCGTCGGCAACCACTTCATCGTCCACCCGTTCTTCGGGCAGGGGCCGGCCGGCCCGATCCGCGACGCCGCCGTCTACCGCGCCTTCGCCCGCGACCTCAACAAGGCCGGCGCGCTCGCCCGCCGGGCCGGGCTCGACTTCGGCTACCACAACCACCAGGCCGAGTTCCTGCGCCAGAACGGGACTTCCCAGACCGGGTACGACATCATCACCGGCGAGACCGATCCGCGGCTCGTGCACCTCGAGGTCGACCTGTTCTGGGCCTTCCGCGGCGCCCGCGACCCGGTCGACCTCATCGAGCGGCTGCGCGGCCGGATCCGGCAGGTCCACGTGAAGGACCTCGACATCTCGGGCAGCTTCGCCGACCCGGGCGCCGGGCTCATCGACTTCGGGCGGATCTTCGCCCGGTCCCGCGAGGCCGGCCTGATCGAGTACATCGTGGAGCGCGACGACGCCGGCACGCCGCCGCGCAGTCCGGCCGACGCGCTCACGACGGCCGAGGTCGGCTACGACTACCTTGCCGGGCTGCGGTTCTGATGCTGCGGCGCCTGGGCCTGATCAGCGCCGTCGGCGCGGCCGTGCTGGCCGTTCCGACCGCGGCTGCGGCACACCCGCCGCCGGACTCCGTCTTCCCGGCAGATGCTGCCGTCCCGCCGGCTGCTGCCGTCTCGCGGGCTGCTGCCGTCCCGGCGGATGCTGCCGCCCCGGCGGCCGCCGCCCTTCCGCCGGCTGCCGTCGCTCCGCCGGCCGCCGCGTTTCCGCCGGATTCCGCGTTCCAGAAGGTCACGCTCGATGACTTCCCGGGCGAGCCGATCGCGCTCGCCGTCCTGCCCGACCGCCGGGTCCTGCACACGGCCCGCACCGGCGAGGTGCGCATCCACGAGCCGTCGACGGGCCGCAACGTGCTGGCCGCGAAGATCCCTGTCTATCAGCACGACGAGGAGGGCGTGCAGGGAATCGCCATCGACCCTGACTTTTCGCGGAACAAATGGGTCTACGTGTATTACTCGCCGCCGCTGAACACCCCGGCCGACGACCCGTCCACGCCGACGGTGAACGAGGGCGACGCGCCGAGCTCGGGGAAGCCCGCCGATTTCGCGCCGTTCAAGGGCGTCATGCGGCTGTCCCGTTTCAAGCTGGCCGGGAACACTCTGCGGCTCGCCACCGAGCAGAAGATCATCGAGGTCGGCACGGATCGCGGCATGTGCTGCCACGTCGGCGGCAAGATCGATTTCGACGGTCACGGCAACCTGTTCCTGTCGACCGGCGACGACAGCAACCCGTTCTTCTCCGACGGTTACGCGCCGATCGACGAACGGTCTGACCGTAATCCTGTCTTCGACGCCCAACGGTCCGCCGGTAATACCAATGACCTGCGCGGCAAGCTCCTGCGGATCCGGCCGGGCCGGGACGGCGGATACACGGTCCCGCGCGGCAATCTCTTCAGGCCGGGCACGCCACAGACCCGGCCCGAGATCTACGCGATGGGCCTGCGCAACCCGTTCCGCTTCACCGTCGACCCGGTCAGCGACGCCGTCTACCTGGCCGACTACTCGCCGGACGCGCAGGCGGCGAATCCCGTGCGCGGCCCGGCCGGCCAGGGCCGCTGGATGGCCATCACCAAGCCGGCCAACTACGGCTGGCCGTACTGTGTCGCGCCCGACCAGCCCTATGTCGACTACGACTTCGCCACCGGCGTCTCGGGCGCGCCGTTCGACTGCGCCCACCCCGTCAACGACTCGCCGCACAACACGGGCCTGCGCAGTCTTCCACCCGTACAGAAGGCTCAAATCCTTTATTCGTACGCCCCGAGCACGCAGTTTCCGGAGCTGGGCACCGGCGGGATCGGGCCAATGGGCGGACCCTCCTACCGTTACGACCATCGCCTGCGCTCGGCGGTCAAATGGCCTGCCTCGTTCGATGGACTGCCCCTTTTCGCCGAGTGGACCCGCGACTACGTCAAGGCCATCCACCTCGGCCGCGACGGCGTCACCCGGATCGACGACGTCCTGCCGTCGCTGGTCTTCGACAACCCGATGGACCTGGAGTTCGGCCCCGACGGCGCGCTCTACGTCCTCGAGTACGGCGACGGCTACTTCGCCGAGAACCCCGACGCCCAGCTCTCCCGCTTCGACTTCGTCCGGGGCGGCCACACCCCCGTCCCGCACGCGGCCGCCACTCCCACCTCGGGCCAGGCCCCACTGACCGTCGCCTTCTCCAGTGCCGGCACCGCCGACCAGGACGGCGGCACGCTCGCCTACGCCTGGGACTTCGACGCCGACGGCACGGTCGACTCGACGGCCGCCAACCCGACCCACACCTACACGCAGAACGGCAACTACCGCCCCGTCCTGAAGGTCACCGACAACACCGGGCGCTCCGCCGCCGCCGAGGTGATCCTCCCGGTCGGCACGCTCGCCCCGGTGGTCTCCTTCGTGACCCCCACCGCCGGCCAGCCCTTCGCCTTCGGCGACACCGTCACCTACGAGGTAGCGGTGACCGACGACGCCCCGGTCGACTGCGCCCGGGTCACCGTCACCTACATCCTCGGCCACGACCAGCACGGCCACCCGCTGTCCACGTCGTCCGGCTGCACCGGCCAGATAACCACCTTCGTAGACGCCGGCCACGCCGGCGCCGACAATCTGACGGCCGTCTTCGTCGCCTCCTACACGGACACCGGCAACCCACCCCAGACCGGCACCGCCACGGTCGTCCTCACCCCATCCACCTGAGATTCCCGCCGGCCGGGCGCATCTCGCCCGGCCGGCCCGTCTCGCCCGGAGTCAGCTGGAGGATCGCGGAGACGAGCCCGAGCTGGGGCTGGTCATGGGGCATCCGAGTGTTCGGGTACGGTTCGCGCGCTGGCTCCTTACTCGTGGCGCAGGCGTTCGGCAAACATCAGGACGGCTGACAAAATCGAGGAACGCTGTATGTTGCACTGTCCAACAGCGGCCGAACTTTGAGAGTGCCGGCTCCGGGGTCTTCCCGGTCTGACCTTTCCGGCGCGAGGCTGACCCCGTGACAGAGTCAACGGTCATCCTGATCCTGGTGATCGTCACCGCCCTCGGTTTCGACTTCACCAACGGCTTCCACGACACGGCCAACGCGATGGCCACGTCAATCGCCACGGGGGCGCTGCGGCCCAAGGTGGCCGTCGCCCTCTCCGGCGCACTCAACCTCGTCGGCGCGTTCCTCTCGGTCGAGGTCGCACTGACGGTCACCAATGCCGTCGTCAACTTGCAGACTTCGAACGGCACCCCCAAGGAATCGCTCACCGCGGACGGCGGCGTGGCGCTCCTGCTGATCATCCTGGCCGGTCTGGTCGGCGGCATCGTGTGGAACCTGCTGACCTGGCTGCTCGGCCTGCCGTCGAGCTCCTCGCACGCGCTGTTCGGCGGGCTGATCGGGGCGACGATCGCGGGTCTCGGCTGGTCGGGCGTCAACTGGAACGGCAACGGCACCAAGCTCGACGGCGTGGTCGGCAAGGTGATTCTCCCGGCCGTCCTGTCCCCGGTGGTCGCCGGCGTCGTCGCCGCGGTCGGCACCTGGCTGATCTACCGGGCCGTGGTCGGGGTGGCGGAGCGGTACACCAACAACGGGTTCCGCTGGGGCCAGATCGGCAGCGCCTCGCTGGTCTCGCTCGCGCACGGCACCAACGACGCGCAGAAGACCATGGGCGTCATCACCCTCGCGCTCCTCGCCTCCGGCCACTGGACCTCCACCTCGAGCATCCCGTTCTGGGTGAAGGTGTGCTGCGCGGTGGCGATCGCCGCGGGCACCTACCTCGGCGGGTGGCGGATCATCCGTACGCTCGGCAAGGGTCTTGTCGAGATCTCGCCGCCGCAGGGCATGGCCGCCGAGTCCGCGTCGGCCGCCGTCATCCTGGCCTCGAGCCACCTGGGCTTCGCGCTCTCCACCACGCATGTCGCCACCGGCTCGATCCTGGGCTCGGGCGTCGGCCGGCCGGGCGCCCAGGTGCGCTGGCGGGTCGCCGGCCGCATGGTGTCGGCCTGGCTGATCACGCTGCCGGCGGCGGCCGTCGTCGGAGCGATCATGTGGTACCTCGGCGATCTGATCGGCGGCGTCGCCGGCGCGATCGTGATCTTCCTCCTGCTGCTGGCCGCGGCCGGGTACATGTACCTGCGCTCGCGCAGGACGCCGGTCAGCCACGAGAACGTCAACGACGAGTGGGATGAAGTAGCGCCGCCGGAGAAGGTTCCCGCGGGCGCGGCCGGCTGAGAGAGGGCCCCGAAAATGTGGAACAACGTGGAGTTCAGCTTCGAGGCAGTCTGGAAGGTCCTGCTCGTCGGCCTCGTCCTCGGCGCCGGCCTGCCGTTGATCTTCGCGCTGGGGATCCGTTCCCTGGCCTGGGGATCGGGCGGCGACGCCGAGGTGCACACCGCCGGGACCACCGGCACCAGGGCGAACCCGTTCGGCACGGTCCTGGGCTGGTTCCTCTTCCTGGTGGTACTGGCCGGAATCGCACTGGGCATCACGTTCATCGTGGCCAGCGGCTTCGGCAAGCAGTTGAGTTTCGAGCACATCTTCCCGACGATCGTCGACAAGCACTGACAGGGAGAGCGCCTTGAGCGACAGCCGTTCCAACTTCCTGACGCGCAGCGTGGAGTGGCTGCGGGCCGGGTACCCGACCGGGGTTCCCAGGCAGGACTACGTCGCGCTGCTGGGTCTGCTGCGCCGCAAGCTGACCGAGGACGAGATCCGGGGCATCGCGAAGTCCCTGGCCGAGCATTCGGTGCTCGCCACGGACCCGATCAGCGCCGAGGACATCGAGGCGATGATCAGCGACGAGATGCTGCAGAAGGCCACGCCCGAGGACGTGGCCCGGGTGTCGGCGCACCTCGCGGCCGGCGGCTGGCCGCTGGTGGATCCGCCGACCGAATGATGAACCTCACATGAACGGCCGGGGTCAAAGACCTCGGCCGTTTACTTTAAGTAATCAGCCAACTACGTAGCGTCGAAAACGAGTAAACACGCGGTTAACGCGCATGGAACATCGAAAAGGTGATGTTCATCCCCTGGAAAGCGATACGTCATTCGGGTGACGATCCTGCGCGTGACTCAAGCTTCGGTGATCCTCGCCCTGGTGATCGTGACGGCCCTGGCCTTCGACTTCACCAACGGGTTTCATGACACGGCCAACGCGATGGCCACCACCATCGCCACCGGGGCGCTGAAGCCGAAGACCGCGGTCGCCCTCTCCGGCGTGCTCAACCTCGTCGGCGCGTTCCTCTCCGTGCAGGTCGCGCTCACGGTCACCAACGCCGTCGTCAAGATCCAAAACTCCGACGGTACGCCGAAGGAGTCGCTGACCGCGAACGGCGGCGAGGCAATGCTGCTGATCATCCTGGCCGGTCTGGCCGGGGGCATCGTGTGGAACCTGCTGACCTGGCTGCTCGGCCTGCCGTCGAGCTCGTCGCACGCGCTGTTCGGCGGGCTGATCGGGGCCACGGTCGCGGGCCTGGGCTGGGCCGGGGTCAAGTGGAACGGCGACGGCACCAAGCTCGACGGCGTCGTCGGCAAGGTGCTGCTGCCCGCGGTGGTCTCGCCGGTCATCGCCGGCCTGGTCGCCGTCGTCGGCACCTGGGTCATCTTCAAGATCACCGTCGGGATCGCCGCCCGGTACGCCCAGCGCGGCTTCAAATGGGGCCAGATCGGCAGCGCCTCGCTGGTCTCGCTCGCGCACGGCACCAACGACGCGCAGAAGACGATGGGCGTCATCACCCTCGCTCTCCTCGCCTCCGGCCACTGGACCTCCACCTCGAGCATCCCGTTCTGGGTGAAGGTCGCCTGCGCCGTGGCGATCGCGCTCGGCACCTATCTGGGCGGCTGGCGGATCATCCGGACACTCGGCAAGGGCTTGGTCGACATCGCCCCGGCCCAGGGCATGGCCGCACAGTCCGCGTCGGCGGCGGTCATCCTCGCCTCCAGCCATCTGGGCTTCGCGCTCTCCACCACGCACGTGGCCACCGGCTCGGTGCTCGGCTCCGGTGTGGGCCGGCCCGGCGCCGAGGTGCGCTGGCGGGTCGCGGGCCGCATGGTCAGCGCCTGGCTGATCACGCTGCCGGCGGCCGGGCTGGTGGGCGCGCTCCTGTGGTACGCCGGCGACACGATCGGCGGGCTGGCCGGAGCGATCGTCGTCTTCGCCCTGCTCGTGGTGGCGGCGGCCGGCATGTGGCTACGGTCCCGCCGGGTCCGCGTCGACCAGCACAACGTCAACGACGACTGGGACGCCGTGGTCGCGCCGGCCGAGGTCGCCGCGCCCGTCACCGTCGCGAGCTGAGAGGCAACGCCGTGAACAACCTGGGTTTCGCCCTCGACGGCGCCTGGCGGGTGCTGCTGGCCGGCATCGCGCTCGGCGCCGGACTGCCGATCCTCTTCACCCTCGGCCTCCGCTCGCTGGCCTGGTCGGCCTCGGGCCCGGTGCCGCGCCCCGCCGGTCGGGTCGCGGGTTACACGCTCTTCGCGATCGTCGTGCTGGGCGTCCTGCTCGGCATCACGTTCATCGTCGCGACCGGCTTCGGCAAGGCGCTCAGCTTCGAGCACATCTACCCCACGATCGTCCCGAAGCACTGAGCGTTCGTTTGCAAGGGGCGTGAGGCGCGCCGGCGAGCGGAACCGAGCCGGCAGCGTGCGCCCACGGGAGGCGGCGCGCTGCCGGCCCTGCTTTTGGTCAGTCCTCTTCCTCGTACGGGAAAAAGGGTTTGTTGGTCAGCCCCGGAGCTTGCGGGCCAGGACGCCGATGTCGGACTGGTCGGTGAAGAGGCCGTCGATGCCGGTCCTCAGGAAGGTGATCTGCTCGTCGATCGCCTTGCCGTAGGCGTTGGGGTCGGTGCCCACCTGGTAGTCGGCCGGGAGGAACTGGTTCTCGGCGCGGAAGGTGTAGGGGATGACCTTGACGCCGGCCGCGTGCGCGTCCCTGACCAGCGAGGTCGGCGTGCCGAGCGTGTTGTCGGCGTTGCGGGGGATGATCTGCGCCTTGTCGGGGCCGATGCCGTCGACGTAACGGGACAGGTCCTTCAGGCCGGCCGGGGTGAGGTACTGCGCGTAGGTCTTGGTGTCGTTGAACGGGCTGCCGGACGCGCTGGTAAGGAATACCAGGTTGACCTTTGTCCGGGGGCGGATGTCATGCAGGTTGACCGATTCAAAGGACTGAATCCAGACCTTTGCGCCGCGGTGGTTGAGGCCGAAGCGGTCCAGCGTGCGCAGCAGCGGCGTCTCCAGCTCCAGGCCGAGCCGGCGGTGGTACGTGGGGTGCTTGGTCTCCGGGATGACGCCGAGATCGCGGCCGAGCTCCTTGGAGAGGCGGGCGCGCAAATGGAGCATCTCTTCAAAGGTAGGAACTTCAAACAATCCGTTGTACAGGGTGTTGCGCTGCCGGACGGAGGGCAGGCGCTCGACCGCGCGCAGCGTCTTGAGCTCGGCGAGCGTGAAGTCCTCGGTGAACCAGCCGGTGGTGGAGATGCCGTCGAGCAGGACCGTCTTCTTCCGGCCCGCAAACTCGGGGTGGCTGGACACGTCGGTGGTGCCGCCGATCTCCGGCTCGTGCCGGCAGACCAGCACGTGGTCCTTGGTCGAGACCAGGTCGGGCTCCAGGTAGTCGGCCCCCAGGCGGGCGGCCAGCTCGTACGAGGCGAGCGTGTGCTCGGGGCGGTAGCCGGAGGCGCCGCGGTGCCCGAACACCTCCGAGGTCGCGCGGTCGTGCCCGTTGGCGAGCGCCGGGGCCCCGACCGCGGCGGTCAAGGCGGGTGCCGCGGCGGCGACGGCGCCGATACGCAGCACCTGACGTCGGTCTGCCACGAGTTCCTCCACGGGACTCCGCACCGGCGGCCCTCGCCGGAGGGTCCCGCACAGCAGTCGACGTGACCTGATCGACCCTGTGGCGACCGCGACATGTCGATCACGGAAACGGCATGGGAAGCGTCTATCGAAGGCACTCGCGGTCTCATACTGTTGTCACGCGAATGCGGACGGGGACGGACAGCGGCGGCTGGAGACGTCATGGGTTTTCTTGATCGGGTGCTTCCGGGCCGGCACGTGCCTGCCTCCGCGCCACGGCACGCCCTCCCGGTGGCCGACCTCGCGGGGGTCGACCAGCAGCTCCGCAGCTCACACCAGGAAAGGCACGATCCCGTCGAGGTACGCATCCCCGCGATGGCGCCGCCTCCCGCCCCGGTCGCCCCGCGCACCGATGTGACCCAGTTGCTCGGCCGGCACCTCGGCGAACCGCTGACCCAGGACATCTGCCGCGAGTACTCGCTGTCGCCGGCCCTCGGCGCCGGTCCCGCACGGTCATACCAGGCGCCGTCACTGGGCGTGTCGCTGCTCGCCGACGACTACGGCACGATCATCAACATCTTTCTGCACTTCCACGGCGACCTGGGCTTCACCCCGTACCCCGGCCCGATCCCCGGCCGCGGCGGCACGATCCCCAAGCGCAGCAGCCTGTGGGTGGCGCTCGGCCGCCCCGACCAGAGCACCGACCCCAACCGCGACCGCGTCAACGAGTACGGCGCCTCCGACCAGTGGCGGTTCCCGACCTTCACCATGCACGCCTTGTACGCTCTCGACAACGAGGACCTGTTGAGGCTGACGCTGAGGCACTGAATGCCGCGTTCCCTGTGGACGGAGCCCCGGCCGCCCGGCGCACCCCCGCGCTCGTGGCGTGACTGGGCGCTGGCCGGCGTCTTCTGCCTGCTCGCCGTCCTCGAGGGCCTGACCCGGCCCGATCTGCCCGGCGGCATCGTCGCGGTGGTGCTGGTCTTCGCGCTGGCGCCGACGCTGCTGTTCCGCCGCAGCCACCCGCTGCTCATGGTGGTGATCGCCTTTGCCGCGACCCTGCTCGCGCCGCTGTTCACCGACGGGGTGCCGCCCGAGGCGCGGTCGCTGACCTTCCTGCTTCTGCTGCCCTACTCACTGCTGCGGTGGGGCTCCGGCCGCGACATCGTCATCGGGGTCGCCGCGATCGCGGCGAAGATGGTGCTGTCGGTGGTGGCGTCGCAGATGACGGCGTCGACGGCGCTGGCCGGCGCGGCGGTGACCTTCGGGGTCGCCGCATGGGGCGCCGCGATGCGGTACCGGTCGTCCGCGCGGCTCCGCGAACTGGACCGGGTGCGGATCGTCGAACGGGAACGGCTCGCCCGCGACCTGCACGACACGGTCGCCCACCACGTGAGCGCCATGGCCATCCGCGCCCAGGCCGGCCTGGCCATGGCACCATCGGACCCGGCAGCGGCCACCGACGCGCTGCGCGTGATCGAGGCCGAG
The DNA here is from genome assembly GCF_000379645.1 of Paractinoplanes globisporus DSM 43857. Classification (GTDB taxonomy): domain Bacteria; phylum Actinomycetota; class Actinomycetes; order Mycobacteriales; family Micromonosporaceae; genus Actinoplanes; species Actinoplanes globisporus. The sequence goes on along the minus strand of NZ_KB903295.1, from coordinate 6,617 downwards.
GCATCCAAAGCCCTTTCCGAGATGCGTACGGTCGTGGCGGCTCTCCGGGATGATCTCTCGCCCCGAGCCTGGTCGTTCGACGGCGGAGAACCCCCGGTCGACCTCGACGTCAGCGGCGACCTCTCGCGGGCCGCCCCCGCGGTCGGCGCGGCGGTCTTCCGGATGGCCCAGGAGGCTGTCACCAACGCCCGTCGGCACGCCTCGCATGCGACCAGGATCGAGGTACGGGTGAAGACGGACGCCACCGCGGTGCACCTGCACGTCACCGACGACGGCTCGCCCGGCGCGCCCGCGGGCGGCGGCTTCGGCCTGGCCGGCATGCGCGAGCGGGCCCACTTGCTGGGCGGCACGTGCACGGCCGGCCCCAACCCCGATCGCGGCTGGACCGTCACCGCCACCCTCCCGCTGGAAGGCCCGGCGACATGACCCTGCGCGTCCTGGTGGCCGACGACCAGGAGATAGTCCGAACCGGCCTGGCGATGCTGCTCAACTCCCGCCCCGGCATCGAGGTGGCCGGCGTGGCCGCCGACGGCCGCGAGGCGGTGGCGCTGGCCCGCGCGCTACACCCCGACGTCTGCCTCTTCGACATCCGGATGCCGGTCCTGGACGGGATCGAGGCAACCCGCCGGCTGCACCCCCTCCCGGTGGTCGTGATCACCACCTTCGACCTGGACGAGCACGTGTACGCGGCCCTGCAAGCAGGCGCGCGCGGCTTCCTCCTCAAGGAAGCCGGCGCCGAGATGCTGGACCAGGCCGTACGAGCCGCCGCCTCCGGCGATGCCCTGATAGCGCCCAGCATCACCGCCCGCCTGCTGCGAACCTTCGCCACCGGCCGCGCCCGCCGCCGCCCGCTCGAGCCCCTTACCGAACGCGAGGAAGAAGTGCTGGCCGTGGTGGCGCGCGGCCGCACCAACCGCGAGATCGCCGACGAGCTCTTCATCAGCCTGAGCACCGTGAAGACCCACATCGCCAGCCTGATGGCAAAGCTCCCCGCCCGGAACCGCGTAGAGATCGCCATGTGGGCCTACGACAACGGCCCACTCTCCGGCAAGGAAGACCACTAGCGCGTTTGACGCAACCACCCGGTTGCAATAGACTCGGCGTTATCGCAACCGACCGGTTGCTATCAAGGGAGGGATCGCGATGAATCTGCCCGAGGTCGTCTCGCGGGAGGAGTGGCTCGTCGCCCGCCGGGCTCTGCTGGCCAAGGAGAAGGAGCTGACCAGGGCGCGCGACCGGCTCAACGCCGACCGCCGCCGACTGCCGATGGTGCGCGTCGACGAGGCGTACACGTTCGAGGGCCCGGACGGGACGGTCGGCCTCGCCGATCTGTTCGACGGCCGGCCGCAGCTGGTCATGCACCATTTCATGTACGCGCCGGAGTGGGAGGACGCGTGCCCGAGCTGCTCGTCGGCGGCCGATGGGATCGCCGGGCTGAGCCAGCTGTACGCACGCAACACGACCCTGGTGGCGGTGTCGCGGGCGCCGTACCCGAAGCTCGCCGCGTTCCGGGAGCGGATGGGCTGGACGTTCCCGTGGTACTCGTCGTACGGCACCGACTTCAACTACGACTACCACGCGACGCTCGACGACCGGGTCGCGCCGGTGCTGCTGCACTTCCGCACCGAGGCCGAGCTGGCGGACGTGAAGGGCACGCCGTGGACGGGCGGGGCGTGGACGCCGGACATGCGCGGCACGGAGATGCCGGGGATCAGCGCGTTCCTGCGGGTCGGCGACGAGGTCTTCCACACGTACTCGACGTTCGGCCGGGGCATCGAGGAGTTCCACAACGGATATCCGTACCTCGATCTGACCGCGCTCGGCCGGCAGGAGGACTGGGAGGAGCCACGCGGGCGCGCGGTGCCCCTCGGCCGCCAGGTCGGCGGGTCGGGCATGCGCCTGCCGGACGAGTACGAGTAGGCGCATCGGCCATAAGTACGGTCTTCGTACCGGTCTTCGGAACGACAAAAACATGGCCCGCGCGCCGATGAAGTCGGAGGCCGCCTCCGCGACGATTCTCGGCATGACATCGCGCAGGAGCTGGCTCATCCCGACCGGCCTGATCGCCCTGACCGTCATTCCGGCCATCGGCGGCGCCATCCGCCTCGGCGACCTGGCGTCCGGTGGGCCGGTGACCGAGGAGAACGCGCGCTTCCACGAGATGCCGGTGCCGGTCGTGGTGCACATCGTGGCCGCGCTGGTCTACTGCCTGCTCGGCGCGTTCCAGTTCGCGCCCCGGTTCCGTCGCCGCCACCCGCGGTGGCATCGCCGGGCGGGCCGGGTCCTGGTCGCGGCGGGTCTCCTGGTCGCGCTCTCCGCGTTGTGGATGACCTTCACGTACGCCTTTCCGGCCGTCGATGCGGGTGCCGTGCGGGTCGAGCGGGCGATCGTCGGGGTCGCGATGGGGACGGCGATCGTGCTCGCCGTCGTGGCCGTGCGGGGCCGGAACTTTCGAGCGCACCGGGCGTGGATGATCCGGGCCTACGCGCTGGGTCAGGGCGCCGGCACCCAGGCCTTCACCACCGTGCCGTGGCTCCTGCTGGTGGGGCCGCCCGGTCAGGTGGGCCGCGCGGTCGTCCTGGGCAGCGGCTGGCTCATCAATCTGGCGATCGCCGAGTGGATCATCCGGCGGCGCGGCGCCGCGAGCGCCTCGGTGGGGGAGCGGCGCGCGCCGGCACGCGCCGCGGTGACGTGAGCGCCGCCCGCGGGTGCGCCACGGTGACATGAGCGCCGCCTGCGGTGACATGACCAACGCCCATGGGCGGGCCGCGGTGACCTGAGCGCCAACCGGGCTGTCGCACCGATGTCACCTCTCGCGGCGCACAATGTCGCCATGCGGGTGTTGGTGGCCGAGGATCACCGGACCCTCGCGGCGCGGATCGGTGAGGGCCTGCGCGACGCGGGGCTGGCGGTCGACGTGGTCAACGACGGTGCGGCGGCGCTCGCTGCGGCGGCCGAGACGACGTACGACGTGGTGATTCTCGATCGCGACCTGCCGGAGGTGCACGGCGACCAGGTGTGCCGCACGCTCGCCGGCGGGACCCCGCGGATCCTGTTGCTCACGGCGGCGGCCGGGGTCGACGACCGGGTCGACGGGCTGGAGCTGGGCGCGGACGACTACCTGGGCAAGCCGTTCGCCTTCCACGAGCTGGTGGCGCGGGTGCGGGCGCTCGGGCGGCGGGCGCCGTCCGCGCCGCCGGTGGTGCGCCGGGGCGACCTGACCGTCGACCGGGCGCGGCACCGGGCCACCCGCGGCGACCGGCCGCTGTCGCTGACCCGCAAGGAGTTCGGCGTGCTGGAGATGCTCGCCGCCGCCGACGAGGGGGTGGTCAGCGCCGAGGAGCTGCTCGAGCACGTGTGGGACGCCAATGTGGACCCGTTCAGCAACATCGTCTCCGTGACGATGACCCGGCTGCGCCGCAAGCTCGGCGATCCGCCGCTGATCCGTACCGTCGTGGGCAGGGGTTATCGGCTGTGCGACCACGACTGACCGTCCGCGCCCGGCTGACGCTGCTGTACACGGGGCTGTTCCTGGCCTGCGGGGTGGCGCTTGTCGCGATCACCTACGGGCTGGTCGCCGGGATGCCGTACCCGACCTCGGGCAACACCGACCCGAAACCGGGCAGCGCCGAAGAGCTGAAGACCATGTGCCACGACTATCTGACCAGCCCGGACGAGAAACTGCGGACCAAGTGCACGATGGCGTACCAGGAGGGACTGCTGGCCGGGGCGAAGGACCAGCGGGCGGCCACGCTCGACACCCTCCTGCGGTACTCGCTGCTCACCCTGGGCGGGGTCACCGTCTTCGCGGCCGTGGCCGGCTGGTTCGTGGCCGGGCGGGTGCTGCGGCCGGTCCAGCAGATCACCGCGGCGGCCCGGGCGGCCTCCGAGCACAACCTGAACGCCCGGGTGGCGCTGACCGGCCCGCGCGACGAGCTGCGCGAGCTGGCCGACACGTTCGACACGATGCTGGCCCGGCTGCAGGCGGCCTTCGACAGCCAGGGGCGGTTCATCGCCGACGCCGGGCACGAGCTGCGCACCCCGCTCACCGTCATGCGCACGGCCGTCGAGGTGGTGCTGGCCAAGCCCGAGCCGACCCGCGAGGAACTGTGCGAGATGGGCCGCGACGTCCAGGCCGCGGTGGCGCAGACCGAGCGGCTGATCGCGGCGCTGCTCACCCTGGCCCGCAACGAGAGCGGCCTGACCGTGCGCGAGCCAGTCGACCTGGCCACGGTCGCCGAGGACGCGATGGACGCCGCCGCGACCAACGGGGTGCGCCGGCACGCCCTGCTCGACCCGGCCGGCACCGTCGGCGACCCGGTGCTGCTGGAGCGGCTGATCGTCAACCTGGTGGAGAACGCCGCCCGCTACAACGTCCCCGACGGAGAGCTCTGGGTCGTGACCGGCGCCGACTCCCGCACGGCCCGGGTGACCGTGGCCAACCGCGGCCCGGTCATCCCCGCCGAGCAGATCGCCACGCTGTTCGAGCCGTTCCACCGGCTCGGCGGCCGCACCGCCGACGGCGGCCTCGGCCTGGGCCTGACCATCGTCGCGTCGATCGCCGACATGCACGCGGGCACGGTCGTCGCACACCCCCGCCCCGACGGCGGCCTGACCGTTACAGTCTCCTTGCCGGTGAGGTGAGAAGGGGGACTCGAGGTGGCCGACGCCGATGACGTACGCCGGTTGGCGCTGAGCCTGCCGCACGTCGAGGAGATCGACAGCGACGGCTTCGACTTCCGCGTCGGCAACCGCGGCTTCGTGTGGTCGTACCCCGAGCGCGCCCCGGGCAAGCCGCGTGTCATCCGTACGGACATCGCGGTCTTGTTCGTTGGGGACGAGGCGGAGAAGCAGGCGCTGCTCCTGGGCGAGCCCCGCCTGTTCTTCACCACTCCCGGCTACGACGGGCTCCCGCTGGTGATGCTCCGCCTGCCCGAGGTCACCGTCGACCGCCTCACCGAGCTGGTCACCGACGCGTGGCGCATGCGAGCACCCCAGGACCTGGCCGACAGCCTGTAGGCGGCCGGGAAATCCGGTTCATTGAGTGTCTTGGTGCCACCTACGATTCGGCGGTGGATTCCTCGCCAACTGTTCGTCCGGCCCGAGTCGAGGACGTCGCCCAGATGGCTTGCGTGCTTGTTCGGTGTTGGCAGGAGACGTATCGGGGGCTCATGCCGGATGCTGTGCTTGATGATCCGGGCTTCCCGGCGGCTCGAGAGCGGTTCTGGACGGCCGCTTTGACCGACGAGCGGTACCGCGAGAACCGGACGGCGGTGGCCGAGCGCGGAGGCCGGTTGACCGGGGTCGCGATGTCGGGTCCGCCGCTGACCGTCGCGGCGCAGTGGGCAAGGCAGCTGTACGTGCTGTATGTGGTTGCCGCTGAGCACGGCACGGGTGCTGGACACGCGTTGTTGCAGGCCGTCATCGATCCCTCGGAATCGGCGGCGCTGTGGGTCGCCGATCCCAACCCTCGGGCGCAAAGGTTCTACCGCAAGCACGGCTTCGTTGCCGACGGGACGGCCCAGGTCGAGGACGGCTTACGGGAAATTCGCATGGTTCGCCGGGTGCAGTCCCCGCTGGCGGCGCTGTGAACAGGAAGGACGGTACTAGACGAGTAAGTCCTAACTCGGCTAGGCGGACGACTAGTAGGCGGATGCTATTTACACCTGTGTAGGAGAAGGGTGTCGATGATCTGTTTGTGACGACAGACATCAACACCCTTCTCACCGCACTGTACGTGAAGATCGACGACTGGCTCGTACGGCCTCGCCGCGCTGGGCGTCCACCGAAGCTCTCCGACGCTGAACTGCTGACCATCGCGGTTGCCCAAGCCTTGCTCGGTATCCGCTCCGAGGCCCGCTGGCTGCGGTTGCTGCCCGCCCATCTACCAGGTGCATTCCCGTACCTGCCCAGCCAGTCGGGCTACAACAAACGTCTGCGTGGCGCTCTACCCTTGCTCAAGCAGGTGATCCGCCTGCTCGCAGCGGACACCGATCTGTGGCACGACGACGTCTGGGTCACCGACTCCACCCCCGTCGAGTGCGGCCGATCCCGGCCCACCGCCAAACGTTCGGACCTGGCCGGCTGGGCCGGTTACGGCTACTGCTCGTCACACTCGCGCTTCTTCTGGGGCCTGCGCCTGCACCTGATCTGCACACCGTCCGGGCTCCCGATCGCCTGGACCCTGGCAACCCCGAAGACCGACGAACGCCACATCCTGACTGCCGCCCTGGAAGACGACCCCGCCCTGCTGTCCGGCCGGCATGGGCAACTGATCATCGCGGACAAGGGCTACGTCTCCGCTGAACTCGACCGGTGGCTGACCGACCGCGGGATCCGGCTGCTGCGCCCGTCTTACCGCAACCGAACCCCACACCCTGGCGAGCACCTGCTCAAACCCATCCGCCAGCTGATCGAGTCGGTCAACGACACGTTGAAAGGCCAGCTCGACCTCGAACTGCACGGCGGCCGCAGTATCGAAGGCGTCGGCGCCCGCATCGCTCAACGCCTACTCGCCATGACCGCCGCGATCTGGCACAACCGCGCTACCGGACAACCTTTGACCAGGTCATTGATCGCCTACGACCACTAACCCAAGTTGGGACTTACTCGTCTAG
>NZ_KB903294.1 GCF_000379645.1 Paractinoplanes globisporus DSM 43857 | reverse complement strand
CTTCGCGGTGGCGGGCTCTTCGCGGTGCCCCGGCCTCCGCGCCGACCCGCCGTGTCCAGCTGCGCTGTCGTGTCCGTCCTTGCCACCGTTCCCGGCGGGCTCGGCATCCGCGCGACGCTGGTCGTAGACCTGTCGCGGTGCCTTTGCTCTGCGTACCAAGACGCGCTGCTCTGCGCACCTGGGCGCGCTGCTCTGCGCACCTGGGCGCGCTGCTCTGCGCACCTGGGCGCGCTGCTCTGCGCACCTGGGCGCGCTGCTCTGCGCACGTTGGGGTGGGGCGCTGCGTGCGTGGGCGTGGGGCGCTGCTTGCGTGGGCGTGGGGCGCTGCTTGCGTAGACGCGCGGGTGGGTTGGGGGTGGGCGCGCGTCGTGGGGGCTTGGGAGCGGTCAGCCAGTGGCGGCGGCGTGGAGGGTGGGGTGGTGGTTGGGGTCGTCCGAGGTGGACAGGGGGAGGGTTAGGACGAAGATGGAGCCGCGGTGGGGGGCCGGGCGGTAGCCGACGTCGCCGCCGTTGGCTCGGGCCAGTTCGCGGACTATGTAGAGGCCCAGGCCGGTGCCGCTGACGGTGCCCGCGGTGCGGTCGGCGCGGGCGAAGCGGTCGAAGAGGTGGGAGCGGAAGTCGCGGGGCACGCCGGGGCCCTCGTCGTGGACCTCGACGGTGACCGAGGCGTGGTCGGCGGACGGGGCGGCCTTGATGGCGGTGGCGCCGCCGGCGTACTTGGCGGCGTTGCTGATCAGGTTGGTCAGGATGTGGTCGAAGTGGCCGGGCTGCATGGCCGCCACCAGGTCGTGCTGGCAGCTCACCCGGACGCCCGTGGTGGCGGTCGCGGTCAGCGCCGCCTCGATGTGGTCGGCGACCCGGATCGGGCGGGGCAGGGCGGTCAGGCGGCCGGCGTCGATGCTGACCAGGGCGAGGACCTCGTGGACGATCGTGTCGAGGCGCTTGGCGCTGCGGTGGATGTTGCCGAGCAGCTCGCTCACCGGGCCGGGCACGTCGTCCTCGGTCAGCGCCAGGTCCACGTACCCGAGGATCATCGCCAGCGGGTTGTTGATCTCGTGGCCGAGCATGCCGATCAGGTCGGACTTGAGCTGGTTCGCGGATTCCAGGTCGCGGTTGCGCTCGGCCAGCTCGAGGTGGGCCTCGTCGCGGGCCGCCTCGGCCGCGCGGCGGGCGCTGACGTCCTGGAAGATGCTGACCAGATGATCGACGTGACCGTCGGCGTCGCGTACGGCCGAAACGGTGACGTGCGCGGCCAGCCGGTTTCCGTCGGCGCGTCGCAGATGCAGCTCCCGGCTGATCAGCGGGCGCCGGTCCGCGATGATCTCGCCCAGCTCACGCCGATGCTCGTCCCGGTCGGCGGTGGCGAACAGATCGGTGAGCCTGGCCCCGGCCAGCTCGCGCAGCGACTTGCCGATCATCGTGAGGAACGCCGGGTTGGCGTCCTCGATGTGGTCGTCGGTGCCGTGGATGACCTGCCCCACCGCCGCGTGCTCGAAATGCGAGCGCAGGCGGCGCTCGCCGTCGGCCAGGCGGCGGTTGGTGGCGGCCAGGTCCGCGGTGCGCGCCTTCACCGCGTTCTCCAGCGAGTCGTGCAGCAGCGCGTTGTCCAGCGAGACCGCCAGCTGGCCCGCGATGAGGCGTACGGTCTCGAGCCGGTCGGTGGAGAAGACGTCGCGCTGGTGGCGGTTCTCCAGCACCAGCACCGCGCGGGCGACGTTGTGGCTGGGCACCGGCGCCACCAGCAGCGCGCAGGTGTCCAGACCGGCGAGGTAGGGGTCGCGGGCGAACCGGTCGTCGCCGGTGGCGTCGGCGACCAGCAGCGGCTCCCCGGTGCGCAGCACGTACCGGATCGCGGAGAGCGGAAGCCCGTTCGGCGCGTCGCCGGCCTCCGGATCGGCCACGGGTTCGTGGGCGCCGCGGCCGGGCCCGGCGATCGCCGAGGCGTACCAGTTCGAGGTCTCCTGATGTTGCAGCACCAGGTGGACGTCGGTGGCGCCGGTCATGGCGCTGAGCAGGTCGCCGACCCGCGCCTGCAGGCCCGCGACCGTGGTCTCCGAGCTCAGCGCCTGGGACGCCCGCAGGACCGCCATTAGGTCGATCCGCTGATCGGACGGGTCGGCGGCGGGCGCGGCGGCCGAGTCGCGCAGGAACGGGTGGGCGGCCTCCAGCGCGATCACCTTGCCATCGGCGCCCCACCGGCGGTACGCGTCGCGCGCCTCGGCGAGCAGTTGGCGGCCGCCGTGCGCGAGACCCTCGGCGAGGTGGAACAGTCCGGCCCGCTCGGCGAGCAGCGCGTGGTGCCAGGGGCGGCCGGAGACCTCGGCGAGCCCGGCGTCGAACTCCCGGGTCGCGGTGGCGAGGTCACCCCGGGCCCAGGCGTGCTCGGCGTCGACCAGGTGCAGCAGTGGGCGGAGGTTGCGCGGGCACTCGGCCGCGCGCAGGGCGAGCCAGTCGCGGGCGTCGGCCAGCTCGGCGGCGACGCCGGGCGCGGTGGAGAGCTGCCGGGCGAGGCAGAGCGCCCGGGTCAGCCAGGCCACCACCGACACCGGGAAGCCGCGGATCGACCGGATGTTGGCCATCGCCGCGGCCGAGTGCTCGTCGAGCGCCGCCGCATCGTCGAAGATCAACGCGGAGAACGCGCGATTGGCGTGATAGGTGCCCAGCCCGGTGCCGTACGCCGCGGCCTCCTTCCGGTACGCCTCCTCGTCGAGGTCGGCGGTGGTGAACGAGCCGGGCGCGGCGGTGCGGCCCTGCAGGGCGAGGATCAGCTGCTGGTAGCTGATCATCATGAGGTGCGCGTACCGGCCGCCGGTGCGCTCGCTGAACGCCAGGTACCCGCCCAGCTCGTCGCTGACCGCCTCGAGGGTCTCGGTGCAGTCCACCAGGATCGCGATCAGCCGGATCGAGAGCAGCCCGGCGACCTGCACGTCGCCGGCCGACACCAGGTCGTCGCGGGCCTGCAGGGCGGCCTCGGCGACGTCCTCGATGGGCTCGAACCAGTGCGCGGCCAGGCACAGGTGCATGTACCGGGCTACCGCCGTCTCGGCCCGGTATCCGCGCTCACGGCCGACGTCGACCACGTGCCGGGTGAGCAGGTATCCGGTGCGGTAGTCCTCCCGCTGGTCGATGGTCACCGCGATCCCGGCGCCGAGCGTCCCGACGAACGGCGCGCAGACACCGTGGCGTACCCAGAGGTCGTGGGCCTCCAGCACGAGCCAGGCGTGCAGCAGGGCGTCGAGCTGGAAGGCCGGCGCGAGCAGCCGGTTGATCAGGCGGCCGGCGGCAATGATCTGAGGATCGGTGGTCTGGTCGTGCCGGGCCGTGGGGGAGGACACCCACCGGTAGAGGTTCTCCAGGCGGGCGGAGACGGATCGCGCCAGGTCGCGTGGCGGAACGATGCCCATCCGGCGGAGCACGCCGAGCCCGAGCTCCGTGGCCGGGGTGTTCGCGCCGCGCTGGGCGAGGCTGTTGATCTGCACGGTGGTCGCGGCGGCCAGGGTGAGCAGGTCGGGCGTACGGCCGATGAGGTCGTGGTAGACGTCGTCGCCGTCGGCGAGCCGGCCCAGGCAGTAGAGCGTGGCGTGCCGGTCGAGCGCGATGGCGTTGCGGGCCGGGTCGTCGGCGTCGCCGGCCGCGGCGAGCGTGGCGGCGCAGCTCATCAGTTCCTCGGCGACCGGGTAGTTGGTCAGCTCGGCGGACCGGCGGCCGGCCTCGTGCAGCAGCAGCGCCGCGATCCGCTGCTCCCGGGGCGAGTCGATCTTGTCGGCGACGGCGAGGTACTGCTCGGCGGCCTCCTGCCGGCCCTCCTCGCCGGCGGCGAGCCGGCGGGCCAGGTCGAGCTGGAGCCGGTCGCGGTCGTCGGCGTCGAAACCGTCCCGGGCCGCGCGCAGGATCAGGTCGTGCCGGAAGTGGACCGCCGCGCTGGGCGACCCGGCCCGGTCGATGATGATCAGCCGTTCGCGGACGGCCGGCGCCAGATGCTGGACCACGGTGGGTTCCGGCATGCGCAGGCCGCTCGCGAGCAGGCTCGGCCGGGTGTCGCCGCCGAGGCAGGCCAGGGCGGTCAGCACCAGGCGGGACGGCTCGGGCAGCTGCTCGAGACGGGCCGCCAGCAGCTCGGGCACGCGGTTGCGGGACACGAACCCGCGCACCGCCTCGTCGTCCCAGCGCCAGCCGTCGTCGGCGAGCTCGAGCAGCCCGTCGGCGCGTAGCGCGTTGAGCAGCTCGATCGAGGCGTAGGGGTTGCCCTCGCTCGCCTCTCCGATGAGCTCGGCCAGCCCGGCGGTCGCGGCCGGCGCCATCCGCAACACGGTCCCGATCAGCTCGGCCAGCCCGTCGGTGGTCAGACCATCGAGCCGGATCGGTGGTCCGATCTCGCCGTCCCGCTCCCAGCGAGCGGCCAGCGGCGCGAGCGGGTGGCTCTCGTCGACCTCCTGGTCGCGGTACGTGGCGAGGATGAGCAGGCCCGGAATGGCGCCGGCGGACAGGACGCCGTCCAGGATCCGCAGCGAGGCGCTGCTGGCCCACTGCAGGTCGTCGATGACGAGCACGAGCGGGTGGCGCGCGGCGACGGCCCGCAGCAGCGCGACGATCGCGGCGCTGAGCCGGCCGGGCGCGGCGCCCGGGTCGTCGCCGGCCGGCTCCTCCTGCGGACCGAGCAGGGTCGCCATGTCCGGGATGGCCGCGGCGATGGTGGCGGTGTTGGGGCCGAGGTCGGCGATCAGCCGCTGCCGGTGCGCGGCCATCTCCGGCGCGGGCTCGGCGAGCAGCTGCCCGGCCAGGTGGGTCAGGGTCCGCCGGATGCCGCCGCTGCCGGTGCCGGTACGGAACTGGTCGTACTTGCCGGTGGAGAACCAGCCACCCCGGGCCGTCACCACCGCGCGCAGGGCCGAGGCCAGCGCGCTCTTGCCGACCCCGGGCGGCCCGGAGATCAGCACGGCCGGGCCGCCGGCGCTCTGCACCCGGTCGAGCGCCCCGGCCAGCCGCCGCATCTCGGCGCCGCGGCCGACCAGGTGGACCGGGCCGGCAAGCACGGCCGGGAAGTCGCGCTCGCCGATCCGCCAGCCGGACTCCGGTCCGGCGTCGAAGCGGGCGAGGTCGTGCGTGAGGGCCTCGGCACTCTGATAGCGGTGGTCGGGGTCCTTCTCCAGCAGCCGCATGATGATCGCGGAGAGGCCGGGCGGGAGCCGTCCGGCGGGCGCCTCCGGCACCCGCACGAGCGTGTCGCGGATCAGCTCCAGCGGATCGTCGCCGGGGAACGGCGGATGCCCGGTGGCCAGGGCGTACAGGGTGGCGCCGACCCCGTACAGGTCGGATCGGCGATCGATCGGAAGCCGCAGCCTCCCGGTCTGCTCGGGTGGCAGGTAGCCGAGCGTTCCGACCGGCTCGCCCGGCGGCGCCGACCCGGTCCGGGCCGGCAGCGCCAGGTCGTAGTCGATGAGCACGGGCGTCCCGGCGGCCGGGACGATCAGGTTGTCCGGGGTGATGTCGCGGTGCAGGAGACCGGCCCGGTGGATGCCCGCGACCGTCTCCGCCAGGGACCGCGCGACCTCGATCAGACGGGCGACCGGCAGCCTGACCTGGGCCGACGATCGGCCGCCGGCGTCGCGCAGCACGAGCACCTGCCGCGGCTGCCGGCCGGCGAGCGCGGGCACGCCCCGGATGCCCGCGAGTTTCCGCAGGGTGGACCGCTCGTGCTCGACCCGGCGGGTCGCGCCCGGGCCGAGGGCACGCTTGCAGATGACCGGGCCGTCGCCGTCGGGTGCGGTCTGGCGGGAGACCTGCGTCCGCTCTCCGCGGTACAGCAACTCCTCACCCATAAACCGGATACTGCCACTTATAGGATGATCGTTCCGTACATGCCGTGCATCGGCCACGATGAATGACGGATGCGACAATCGGTGGCGTGGCTAGGACGATCAGTTACGCGGACGCGGTGCGCATCCTCGGCGGCGGGCCGGAGTCCGCCGTCTTCCGGCGGGTCAACGCGATGACCGGTGGGCTTCTGGCGGGTGCCGCGGTGGCCGCTCCGCAGCTGCTTGCGCTGCTTGACCTGCGTACGGAGTTGGCTCGGGTCTCCGGAGAGCTGGTGAACACCGCGACCCGCGCGATGAGCGGCTCGGGGCGGCGCGACCGCACCGACCGGGTCGCCGCCGCGCACACGGTCATCGTGATCGCGGCATACTTCGACGCCATCGCCGAGGTCGACCTGTCCTGGGCCCGGCTCAGCCGCGCCGACCAGCTCCGCCTCGCCGGCCAGGGTGCGGACGGCGCGCGCGACCTCACCTCGGCGGCGCTGCGGGCCGGCGTACCCATGCCCGAGCCGCACATCCCGAACGAGAAGTTCCTGGCCGCTCTCGAGGATTTCTACGACGGGCTCACCGCCGACCTCGGCCGCTTCCTCACCGGACTCGCCCCGTTCGACGACCTCAGCGAGGGCGAGCGGACCATCCTGCTCCGGGACATCCGCGCCGGCGGGCGCCGCGCCCGTCAGCGGTACGAGGAGATGCTGCTCAGCCTCATGGCGGACTGTCCCGACATGGCGTTGTGGATCGACCACCGGCACCGGAACGCGATCGAGGGCCGCCTCGACTCGCTCGAACCGTCCCTGCGCGAGCTGGAGCGGCTGCTGCGCGAGGTCGCGGCGGAGAACACGGCCGAGGGTGTGGCCAAGGCCCTGCAGCGCGCGCACGCCGCCATGCTCGAGCACCGGATCGTCGAGTCGATCGACCTTCCCGAGGGCCTCGGCGTGCCCACTCTGGACAGTGGCTACGTCCCGCCCGCATTTCAGGTCGCCGAGCGGCCCGAGGGCGTCTCGCCGGCCGACGAGGCGTTCTGGCAGGACGTCGGGGTTCGCCACGACATCGACCGCTTCCTGGCCGGGTACCTCGGCACCCCGCGCGCCCTTCGCGCGCCGATGCTCGTGCTCGGCCAGCCCGGCGCCGGTAAGTCGGTGCTCACCCGGATCCTCGCGGCTCGCCTCTCCAGCACCCGCTTCCTGCCGATCCGGGTGCCGCTGCGCGACGTCGACACCTCCCAGCGGTTGCAGCAGCAGATCGAGCAGGCCGTGCTCGCCGCCACCACCGAGGAGACGACCTGGCCGGCGCTGGCCCGCTCGATCGACGCGGTTCCGGTGATCATTTTCGACGGCTTCGACGAGTTGCTGCAGGCCACCGGCGTCAGCCAGGAGGACTTCCTGCAGCGGGCGGCCGAGTTCCAGCAGCGGGAACGGGAGCAGGGCCGGGCCGCCGCGGTGATCGTGACGAGCCGTACCAGCGTCGCCGACCGCGCGACCCTGCCGCCCGGGACCATGCTGCTGCGGCTGCAGCCCTTCGACGAGCCGCGGATCCGGGGCTGGGTCGACACGTGGAACGAGGTGAACGCCACCCACCTGGCCGCCGACGACGTGCTCGCCCACCGTGACCTGGCCGGGCAGCCGTTGCTGCTGCTGATGCTGGCCCTCTACGACGGGGACGGCCACGCGCTGCGGAACGGCCCGGCCGGTCCGCTGACCACGGGCGAGCTCTACGAGCAGCTGCTGGTCGGGTTCGCCCGGCGCGAGGTCGGCAAGGCGTACGCCAACGTCTCGGCGCGCGGGCTCGAGGTGCTCGTCGAGCAGGAGCTGAGCCGGCTGGCCGTGGTCGCGTTCGCGATGTTGAACCGCTCGGCACAGTGGGTCACGGAGGAGGCGGTCGGCGCGGATCTGCGGGTCACCCTGGGCGATTCGGCGCCGGTGCGCCCACCCTCGGTGAGCGCCGGCGCGCTCACCGAGTCCGAGTTGATCTTCGGCCGGTTCTTCTTCGTGCATCGGGCTCAGGCCGTCCGGGGCGGTTCCACCCGGCGCACGTACGAGTTTCTGCACTCCACGTTCGGGGAGTACCTGGTCGCCCGGCTCACCTGGCAACTGCTGGCCGAGGCGGTCGCGCGCGACTCGGTGACCGTCGCCGTGCGGCCGCTGACCGGCAACGACCTGCTCGCCGACCTCCTCTCCGCGGTGCCGCTCACGGTGCGCGCGCCGATCGTGCAGTTCCTCGCCGAGATGGCCGGCCGGCTCGCCCCGGCCGAGCGGGAGCGCTGGACCGACGTCGTGGTGCGGCTGTTCCGGCAGTGCGAGCGCAGCGGGGTGTGGCCGGCGTCGGCCTACCGCCCGGCCCCCGCGCTGAACGTGGCGGCCCGCTTCGCCGCGTACACGGCCAACCTCACCCTCCTCGCGGTCGTCACCTCCGGCGGGTTGCGCTTCGGTGAGCTGGCCGAGCCGGCCCACTACGATCCGTACCGGCAATGGCATGACTATGCGTCGCTGTGGCACGGGCAGCTCGACAACACTGGTGCGAGCACGCTGGTCGAGGCCTTCGCCGTGGAGCGATGCGTCGGCCCGGCCGGCCGGGACGTGCGGCTGACCCTCGACGACGGCACGTTCCGGACTCCGAAGATCGACCCGCACTGGCTGTTCCGGCAGCCCGAGGCGTCGCGCGGCAGTCAGACGTTCGTCGACCGGCTCGAGCTCGAGGCCCGGCGCCGGCGGTTGCTCTTCCAGGCCTGCATGAACAACGAGCTGGCCTGGCACACCCTCGAGCCGCTGTTCGACTCGCGGCTCGCGCCGACCACCACGATGTTCGCCTCCTGGTGGCAGGAGAACTGCCCGTCCGCCGCGCAGGCGCTGCTGGAGGTGTGGCTGCTGCCGCAGTCGGGCGCCGACCCCGCCGAGGCCTACCGGCGCTGCGTGCGCATCGCGGCCGACTTCCCCGGGTGGGACCCCGAGGTGCAGATCGCGTACGCCGATCAGCTGCTCATGACGCTTGCCGGCCACCACGACGCGCCCACCGAGGCCGCGGTGGAGGTGCTCGGCGGACTGCGCGCGGCCTCGCCCGACGTCTGGCTGCGCACGGCCACGGCGGTGCTCGACCGCGCCGAGCGGGACGACCCCGACGCCGCCTGGCTGGCCGACAGCGTCCTGCGCGTGGTCACCGACGGCTGGGGGTCGCTGACCGACCGACGGAGTGCGATCGTCGCCGCCGCACGCGCCGTGGCCCTGCTGGAACGCCGCCGCCGCGTCCCCGACGTGCTCGAGAAACTCGGCCAGACCCGAGCCGCCAGCGCCGACGACACCCGCGCCGAGCTGGAGGCGTTCCGCGTCCGGCTGGACAGCCTCCGCACCACCAACCAGCGCTGGCTGGCCGAGCTCAACGCCCTCTTCGACGAGTACAGCTGGCTGGCCTCCGGCTCCGAACAACTGCACGCCTCGCTGGTGGCCCTGGCCCGCATGCCCGACATGGTCGGCGACATCGAGACCGTGCTCGCCTACGTCGACCAGCGCATCACCAACTGGCTGATCGGCAACCCGTAAATTCGCTGGCGCTTCCCGACCGTCCGACCTCATCCTGTTGCGCATGACCATGCTGCTGAAGCCTCATCCCGTCTGTGTCGCCGCGGCCGATCGGGCCGCCCGACAGCAGACGGCCGTCGCCGAAGGGTCGGTTCGTCAGCAGCTGTCGTGAGCGCGCCGTTCCTGGCCGGCGTCGTCGCCGGCTACGGCGTCGCCATGCCCGTGGGCGCCATCGGCGTCCTGATCGCCGGCCTCAGTGCCCGTACGTCGCTGCGCGTCGGGGCGGCCGCCGGAATGGGCGCGGCGACCGCCGACGGCATCTACGCGCTGATCGCCGTCGTGGGCGGCGCGGCCGTCGCGGGCCTGATCGCTCCGATCGCGACCCCGTTGCGCTGGGCCGCCGCCGTCGTGCTGCTCGGCCTGGCCGTGCTCACCGCGCGCAGCGCCTTCCGCAAGCCGGGCGCCGCTCGCGAGGAGAGACCGGCGACGCCGTTGCGCGCCTACTCCGGCATCCTCGCCCTGACCCTGCTCAACCCGGCCACCGTCATCTACTTCGCCGCGCTGGTGCTCGGCCGCTCCGGCGAGGGCGGCGGCGCCTGGTTCGTGATCGGCGCTTTTCTGGCCTCCGCGAGCTGGCAACTGCTCATCGCCGGCAGCGGCTCGGTCATCGGCCGCCTCCTGACCGGCGAACGCGGCCGCATGATCACCGCCCTCGTCTCCGCCGCGGTGATCGCCATCCTCGCCGTCCGCTTGCTCTGAGCGGCCGGGGCGCCCGCAGGTCGGGGCGCCCCGACCCGCGGGTCGGAGCGGCGCGGCGGCGGGGCGCCAAGGACTACAGGTGCTTCATCGCCTCCTTGCGCGAGAGCGGCGACAAGGAGGGAGTCTCCGTCACGAACGCCCGCACCTCCGACGGGTCGGTGCGGGCGTAGTGACGCAAGGCCCAGCCGATGGCCTTGCGCACGAAGAAATCCCGATGCCCCGCCTGGACCGTGCAATAGCGGAACAGGCGGTCGGTGTCGGTGGCGGCGCCGTAGTGCAGCTGGAACAGGATCGCCGTGCGGATCAGCCACATGTTGTCGTCGGTGGACCAGGCGTCCATCACCTCGACCAACTCGGGATGAGCGCTCACCAGGTCGCCCACGAAGCGGGTGGCCAGCGGATCGACCGTGTCCCACCAGGATTTCGTGGTGATCAGGGTGCGAGCGACCGGGAGGAACCGCGCGTCGGCGGCCGCGACGTGTTTTCGGAGGTAGTCGCAGGCGGCGTACTGGAACTCGCGCTCGTCGCGCTCCCAGCAGGAGAGGGCGACAGCCGCCAGATCGTCAGCTGTAGGCCCGGGGAGATCGGCAAATGCCGCGCGCTCGACCGCCCGGACGGTCGGCGCGGGCAGGCCGAAGTACTCGAATTGGTCGCGCATGTAGGCCGCCATCGCGACCGCGCGCTCGGGGTCGCGTCGCGCCGAGAAGCCGGCGTCGAGCCGACTGAGCAAGGTGCCCGCCAGGTCTGTCACGCCTGCCAATTCTGGCAGACTCAGTGTGCCACCGTAGTGTGACAAGAATGGTTGAGCGGGCGGCCGCGGGCGGCGGGAAATGGGTGGACGTCGGACCCGACCGGGTGCCGCGCTGGCTCGAGAACTTCGTGACCCGGCACGGGGCGTACACGGAAAAGGGCTTGATCTTGATTGCGGAGGACGGCGCCTCGGCGGAGTGGCGGACGCCCCCGGGAGCGCCCGAGGCCGCGACGATGACCGATTTGATCCGGGAGGCGCGGACGCCGCGGCGGCTGGGTCTGCTGCTGGCGCGCAAGGGCGCCGTGGCGGTAGGCATAGCCGAGGGTCCGGAACTGGTCGCGTCCAAGGTGGACACCCACTATGTGCAGGGGCGCACGGCCGCCGGTGGCTGGTCCCAGCAGCGGTTCGCGCGCCGGCGGGACAACCAGGCAAAAGCGGCGACCGCGGACGGCGCCGGCATCGTGGGTCGCATTCTTCTTCCGCGCGTACGCGATCTGACCGCGCTCGTCACCGGGGGCGACCGGACGGCGGTCGACGCGATCCTCGCCGCACCCGCGCTGGCGCCGGTGGCCGCCTTGCGTGCCGAACGGTTCCTGGACGTGCCCGAGCCCCGGCACGCGGTGCTGATGTCCGCGATCGCCGGGGCCCGAGCCGTGTCCGTGCTGGTGCGAGAGCCTAGTCGCCCTGCTTGACGGCGCCTGAGGCGAAGGTGTCGCAGGCCTTGACCGGGTCGCCCGAGTCGAAGCCGCGCTTGAACCACTTCTGCCGGTCGGCCGACGTGCCGTGGGTGAACTCAGCCGGGTTGACTTGCTGACCCGAGCGCTGCTGAAGCGTGTCGTCACCGATCTGCTTGGCGGTGTCGAGACCCTCCTGGATGTCCTGGTCGGTGATGCTCTTGAAGATCGGCTGACCGCTCGACGTCTTCGTCTCGGTCGCGTGGTTGGCCCAGACGCCGGCGTAGCAGTCGGCCTGCAGCTCGAGCTTGACCGACAGCAGGTTCTGCTCGGCCGACGACGACGCGCTCTGCTGCGCCTGCCGCATCTTGGCCTCGGTGCCGATCAGGTCCTGTATGTGGTGGCCGTACTCGTGGGCCAGCACGTACGGCTGGGCGAACTCGCCGGGCGCCCCGAGCTGCTTGGCCAGCAGGTTGTAGAAGGTGAGATCGATGTACACCCGGTCGTCGGCGGGGCAGTAGAACGGGCCGGTGCCCGAGTCGGCGGCGCCGCAGCCGGTGTTCACCCGGTTGGAGAAGAGCACGGTCTTGGCCGGCTGGTACTGCCGGCCGAAGTACTTGGGCTCCGCGTCCTTCCAGAAGGCCTGGATGGAGTTGATGTAGAGAACGTTGCGGCAGTCGAGGCTGTCGCGCCGGGTGTTCTTGTCGGCGCACTCCTTGTTGATGTTGGTGTTGTTCCCGCTGTTGCTGTTTCCGCCGCCGAGCTGGTTGACGCCGAAATAGCCGCCGGCCACGAGCAGGACGACGGTGATGATGAGGCCGACGATGCCGCCGCCGCCGATCGGGATGGGCAGGCCGCCGAAGCCGCCGCCCCCGCCGCCGGAGCCGCGCTGGTCCTCGACCTGGCTGGTGTCGATATCAGCGTTCTCGTTGAGTTCCATCTCATCCTCACTGACGCGGGGTTGCCGCTCCGATACCCGTTGATCTTGATCGGTAATCGGGTGGGAGGTGCTACCGCATGCCCGGTAGTATGGCGGAGTGCTGCTCTGCGAAGGCTGACTGAGTCTTTAGGGGCAATTTGGCCCCGCGCCGACCACTAGCCTGGCCGGCGCTTTCGTGTGCCCGGAGTCAGCCTTCCTCTCGAGAGCGAGTTTCGAAATGATCACCGCCACCGGACTTGAACTGCGTGCCGGCGCCCGGATCCTGCTGTCCCCGACCACGCTGCGCGTTCAGCCCGGCGACCGGATCGGCCTGGTCGGCCGCAACGGCGCCGGCAAGACCACCACCCTCAAGGTGCTGGCCGGCGAGGGCATCCCGTACGCGGGCGCCATCGACCGCACGAGCGAGGTCGGCTACCTCCCGCAGGATCCGCGTACGGGAGATCTGAACGTCACCGGTCGCGACCGGGTGCTGTCGGCCCGCGGACTCGACGCGATCCTGGCCGAGATGCAGAAACTCGAGATCGAGCTCGAGGAGAGCGCCGACGACAAACTCGTCCGCCGCTACGGCCACCTCGAGGACCAGTTCTCGGCCTTGGGCGGGTACGCCGCCGAGGCCGAGGCCGCCCGCATCTGTGCCAACCTCGGCCTGCCCGATCGCGCGCTCGCGCAGACCATCGGCACGCTCTCCGGTGGCCAGCGCCGGCGCATCGAGCTCGCCCGCATCCTGTTCGCCGACTCGGGGCAGAACGGCAAGGGCATCCTGCTTCTCGACGAGCCCACCAACCACCTCGACCAGGACTCGATCTCGTGGCTGCGCGGGTACATGGCGCAGCACAAGGGCGGCCTCGTGGTGATCAGCCACGACGTGGAACTGCTCGACGCCGCGGTCAACAAGGTGTGGTACCTGGACGCCAACCGCTCGGTCGTCGACATCTACAACGTCGGCTGGAAGAAGTACCTCGAGCAGCGCGAGACCGACGAGCGCCGGCGCCGGCGCGAGCGGGCCAACGCCGAGAAGAAGGCCGGCGCCCTGATGGCCCAGGCCGACAAGATGCGCGCCAAGGCCACCAAGACCGTCGCCGCGCAGAACATGGCCCGCCGCGCCGAGAAACTGCTCGGCGGCCTGGAGGAGACCCGCGTCTCCGACAAGGTGGCCAAGGTGCGTTTCCCGCAGCCGGCCGCGTGCGGCAAGACGCCGCTCACGGCCGTGGGCCTGTCGAAGTCGTACGGGTCACTGGAGATCTTCGCCGATGTCGACGTGGCGGTGGACCGCGGCTCCCGGGTGGCCATCCTCGGCCTCAACGGCGCCGGCAAGACCACGCTGCTGCGAATCCTCGGCGGCCTGCTCGACTCCGACACCGGTGAGGTGCGGCCCGGCCACGGCCTGCGGCTGGGCTACTACGCCCAGGAGCACGAGACGCTCGACGTCGACCGCACGATCCTCGAGCACATGCGCAGCGCCGCCCCCGACCAGACCGACACCGACCTGCGCAAGATTCTCGGTGCTTTCCTGTTCTCCGGCGACGACGTGGACAAGCCGGCCGGCGTGCTCTCCGGCGGCGAGAAGACCCGGCTCGCCCTGGCCACGCTCGTCTGTTCCGGGGCAAATGTCCTGCTGCTCGACGAGCCCACGAACAACCTCGATCCGGTCAGCCGCGAGCAGGTTCTCGACGCGATCGCCAACTACCCGGGCGCGATTGTGCTGGTCACACACGATGCCGGCGCGGTGCAGGCGCTCAAGCCCGACCGGGCGATCCTGCTGCCGGACGGCGACGAGGACGCGTGGAGCGACGATCTTCTGGAGCTCGTCGAACTGGCCTGACCTTCGCGAGTTGTCAACTGGTGCCCACACAGACAGTGCGACGTTCGGGCGTTTGCGGTCAGGCCGGGCAACGGCCCGGGCGACCCAAAGTTGGCACACTCGGCGTGACGGCGGTGCGTGTTCGTTACATCGACGGTGCGTCATGTCTGGCCGCCGGGCGCCCTCGATCGAGTGTTTCCGCAGGTGATCGATGGTCTTGGGACTTGTGGCCCGGCTACCTACCGAGTGGTCGGAATCGTACTCTGCCTAACGTCAGTTAACTGTCTGACATTGATGCCGGTGGTCAGGGTCAAGTTCCTGACAGTGCTAAATGGGCACGTTGGCTAAGCCAGGATACCTAGCGCATGATCGTTGGAGGCGGTCTAATAGGTGGGACCGTATCGAACCGCACAGTCTGGGACGTGAGGATTCAACATGGCAGCCACGGGCACAGCCACCAGCACAGAGAAGGGTCGCCGAATCGTCGGCAGCGAGCGCCAGTCACTAGCGAAGGATCTGGTCAAGCGTTACACCGGTGGCGAGAGCATTCGCGCGCTCGCGGCTTCGACCGGACGTTCCTACGGATTCGTGCACCGGGTGCTCACCGAGTCGGGCGTGCAGCTCCGCCAGCGCGGCGGCGCTCGCCGGCGCAAGAAGGCGTGACAGCGGACAACGCCGAGCCCGGTGCCGTTCCTGCCGACGAGGCAGGTGTTCGCTTCGACCTGGACGGGCCGGTCGCAACGGTGACGTTGTGCCGGCCCGAGGTCCTCAATGCGCAGACTCCGGCGTTGTGGGCCGAGCTCGCGAACATTTCACGGAAATTACCGGGTGACGTGCGAGTCGTCATTGTCCGTGGCGAGGGACGCGCGTTTTCCGCAGGCCTGGATCTGTCGGTGGCGCGTGGCGACGGCGATTCTTCTCTGACGCGACTCGCGCACTTGTCACCACAGGAGTGCGCCGATCGGATTGCGGGCTTCCAGTCGGCGTTCACCTGGTTGCGTAACCCGTCGATCGTGACGATCGCGGCGGTACAGGGACATGCCATCGGCGCCGGATTCCAGCTCGCGCTGAACTGCGACATGCGCGTTCTGGCGGACGACGCACGGTTCTCGATGGCGGAGGTGACACTCGGCCTCGTGCCCGATCTGGGCGGTACCAAGCGGCTCGCCGAGTTGGTCGGGCCGTCCCGCGCGCTGGAGATCTGCGTCACCGGCCGCCGCATCCCCGCGGAGGAGGCCGAGCGGATCGGTCTGGCCACCGCGGTGGTACCCGTTTCCGATCTCGCCGACTCGGTAAATGATCTCGCCGCGGCCATTCTGGCCGCCCCCGACGGCGCCGTTCCGGAGATCAAGGGATTGTTCGCCGGGATCGGTCAGCGATCTTATGCCGACCAGGATCGCGTCGAGCGTGAGGCGCAGACCCGTCGCATTCGCGATCTCCTCGGTACCGGGGAGTAAATCGAGCGCGTCCCGGGTTGTCGTACCCGCCGGGCAGACTGTCACCTGCCCGCACCAACGACAGCCCGGGAGGTGAACCGATGGGCCCGTCCACGAGCATGTCCAGCTGGACCATGCTGCGCTCGATTCAGAATTCCGACAGCGTCACCAAGCACCGCCTGACGCGCGGCACCACCCGCCGGATCCTCCATTTCGCCCGTCCCTATCGCCGCGACATCGTGGTCTTCCTCATCACCGTGGTCCTCGACGCCTGCATCGGCGTGGCCACGCCGCTGCTGGCCGGTCACGTGGTCAACGCGATCACCGGCGGCGGTTCCGGCGCGGCCGCCCTGGTCATCCGCCTCGCCCTGGCCATCGCGATCCTCGCCGTGGTCGACGCGTTCCTGTCGCTCGCCCAGCGGTGGTACTCGGCCCGCATCGGCGAGGGCATCATCCTCGACCTGCGCACCCGGGTGTACGACCACGTCCAGCGCATGCCGCTGCAGTTCTTCACGCGTACCCAGACCGGCGCCCTGGTCAGCCGCCTCAACAACGACGTGATGGGCGCCCAGCGGGCGTTCACCTCGACGCTCTCCGGCGTGGTCAGCAACGTCATCCAGCTCGTGCTCACCGCCGCGGTGATGTTCAGCCTGTCCTGGCAGATCACCGCGCTGTCCCTCGTACTGCTGCCGATCTTCATCATCCCGGCCCGCCGGGTCGGCCGGCGGCTCGCCGAGATCACCCGCGAGTCGTACAACCTCGACGCGAAGATGAACGCGACGATGACCGAGCGGTTCAACGTCTCGGGCGCGCTGCTGGTCAAGCTGTTCGGCCGGCCCGACTCCGAGGCGCAGCACTTCTCCTCGCGGGCCGAGCGGGTCCGCGACATCGGCGTCCAGCAGGCGATGTTCTCCCGCACGTTCTTCGTGGCGATGCTGCTGGTCGCGTCGCTGGCCCAGGCGCTCACCTACGGCCTGGGCGGCTGGCTCGCGGTCACCGGCAGCGTCACCGCCGGCACGGTCGTGACGCTCGCGCTGCTGCTCACCCGCCTGTACGGACCGCTCACCGCGCTCAGCAACGTGCGGGTCGACGTGATGAGCGCGCTGGTCTCGTTCGACCGGGTCTTCGAGGTGCTCGACCTGAAACCGGGCATCGAGGAGAAACCCGACGCCGTCGACGTCCCGGCCGGCGCGGGCCGCGTCGAGTTCCGTGACGTCGAGTTCCGGTACCCGGCCGCCAGCGAGGTGTCGCTCGCCACTCTGGAGGACGTCGCCACTCTCGACCGCACCGAGACGGCGCCGGTCCTCAAGGGCGTCGACTTCGTCGTCGAGCCCGGTCAGATGGTCGCCCTGGTCGGCCCGTCCGGCGCCGGCAAGTCGACCACCTCGATGCTGGTCTCCCGGGTCTACGACGTCACCGGCGGCGCGGTGCTGGTCGGCGGCGTCGACGTGCGCGACGCGACGCTCGGGTCGCTGCGCGACACCATCGGCGTGGTCACCCAGGATTCGCATCTGTTCCACGAGACCATCGCGGAAAACCTGCGGTACGCGAAGCCCGACGCGACCGAGGAGGAGATGTGGGCGGCGCTCGAGGGTGCTCAGGTGGGTGACCTCGTCCGCGGCCTGCCCGACAAGCTCGACACGGTGGTGGGCGAGCGGGGCTACCGCTTCTCCGGCGGCGAGAAACAGCGGATCGCGATCGCCCGGTTGCTGCTCAAGCACCCGTCGATCGTCATTCTCGACGAGGCCACCGCCCACCTCGACAGCGAGTCCGAGGCGGCCGTGCAGCGGGCGCTGTCGGCGGCGCTGGCCGGGCGCACGGCGCTGGTCATCGCCCACCGGCTCTCCACCGTGCGCGACGCCGACCAGATCCTCGTCCTCGACGAGGGCCGCATCGTCGAGCGCGGCCGGCACGAGGAGTTGGTCGCGGCCGGCGGGCTGTACGCGGAGCTCTACCGCACCCAGTTCGCGGTGGCGTCCGGCGAGGCGCCGCCCTACGAGCAGGGAGACGTCGAGGTCGTGACGGTCCCGGCCGTCTCGATCGAACCGTGAGTGCCCGGCCCGTCCATCGCCGATGGGCGGGCCGCGCCGGCGTCGGCCCTGCCGCGGGCCGCGCCGCCGGCGGCGGGGCCACTTGCCGGCCCTGCGGTGGGCCGGGCCTGCGGCGGCGGGGCCTCTAGCCGGCCTTGCGGTGGGCCGGGCCTGCGGCGGCGGGGCCTCTAGCCGGCCTTGCGGCCGGTGTAGGCGAGCAGGCGGGCGAACTCGTCGGCGTCCGGCGGGAACTCCGTCATCTCGGCGAAGGCGCCTCGCTCGCGGCCCATCGGCGCCATCTTCTCGGTGAACGGGCCGACGGCCGCGACGACCTCGGGGTCCGGGGTGTAGGCCTGGCCGGTGGCCCGGGCCAGGTCCCAGCCGTGCACGGTGAGATCGACCAGCGCGAGGTTGGCGACCATCGCCTGCGGCATGCCCCGGCCCGGGTTGTCGCCCTCGACGGCGGCCGGGTCGGACCACGCCTCGACCAGTTTGCGGGTCTCGTCGGCGAACTGCGCCCGCCAGTCGCCGTGCAGGTGGTCCGGGTTGGCGGAGCGGTCGGGCGACTGCTTGGCGGCGATCGCCTGGAAGCGCACCACGACGTCGTACAGGTGGTTCATCAGGTCGCGGACCTGGAACTCGGCGCACGGCGTCGGGTCGGAGAGCTGCTCGTCGCCGATGCCACGCACCACGGGGACGGTCCGCTCAGCGGCGGCCGCCATCAACTCGCTGATCCTGGTCGTCATGACTGGTCACGCTAGTGGCTTCCCGCAGGCGGGCGAACTCCGCCGCGAGCCCGTCGAGCTGGAAGTGCGCGTTGAGGCCGCTCGGGTTGGGCAGCACCCAGACCGGGACGCCGCCGACCGTCTCCGGCTGCGGCCCGATCTTCGCCGTGCGCCGGGCGAAGGCCGTGCGGTAGGCGGTCACGCCGAGGACGGCCAGGTATCGGGGTTGCCAGCGGGCGGTGAGAGCGGCCAGGATCTCGCCGCCCTCGATCAGCTCGGCGGGGGAGAGCTCGTCGGCACGCGCCGTCGCCCGGGCGACCACGTTGGTGATGCCGAGACCCATCGCGGGCAGTCCGAACTGCTCCGACGGGTGCAGCAGCCGGGGAGTGAAGCCGGAGCGGTGCAGCGCCGGCCAGAAGCGGTTTCCCGGCCGGGCGAAGTGGTGGCCGGTGGCCGCCGAGTAGAGGCTCGGGTTGATGCCCGAGAACAGCACCCGCAGGCCGGGCCCGAGCAGGTCGGGGATGGTCCGGCCCGCGGCGGCGGCGACCTCGTCCGCGGTCGGGCGTCGAAGATCCGGCAGCTCAGAGGCCACGCATCGACCCGCCGTCGACCGGGACCATCAGGCCGGTCAGGTAGTTCGCGGCGGGGGAGAGCAGGAACGCGGCCACCTTCCCGAACTCCTCCGGCTCGCCGAGGCGGCGCAGCGGGATCGACTCGGCGGCTCGGGCCGCGGCCGCCGCCGGGTCGCCGGTGGCGCCGAACAGCTCCCGGTTGCGGTCGGTCATCACCCGGCCGGGCAGCAGCCCGACGATCCGGATCCCGCGCGGGCCGTACTCGTCGGCCATGTCCTTGACCGCCATCGCGAGGCCGGGCCGCAGCCCGTTGGACAGGCCCAGCCCGGGGGCCGGCTCCTTCGCCGTCGTCGACAGCACCACGCCGATCGAGCCGCCCTCGGACAGCGTGCCGGCGACGGTTCGCATCATGCGCACCGATCCGAGGAACACGGTCTCGAAGGCCGATCGCCACTGCTCGTCGGTCATCGTGGCGGCGGTGCCCGGCGTGGGCCCGCCCACCGACACGAGCGCGCCGTCGATCCGGCCGAAACGGCTCGTCGCCTCGCGGATCAGCAGGCCGGGCGTCTCCTGGTCGGTGAGGTCGGCGGCCACCCCGGCGGCCTGCGGCCCGAGCGACTCGGCCGCCGCGGCCACGTGGCCGGCGTCGCGGGAGGAGAGCACCACCCGCGCCCCGTCCGCGACGAGCGCCCGCGCGGTGGCGAAGCCCAGACCGCGCGAGCCCCCGGTGATGATGTAGACGCGTCCGTCGAGTCCGAGATCCATAGCGTCGATCCTGCCACTCAGCGGTGGCGCAGAGCGGAGGCGGTCGCGGCGTCGGCGGGCAGGAACGACTCGATGGCCAGCTCGGCCAGCGTGACGTCGAGGGGCGTGCCCAGCACCGCGGTGATGCTGAAGAACGCGAGATCGCCGAAGCGCAGCGGCACGACCAGCCCGCTCGGCGTTCCGGAGACCCGCCCGCCCGGGTACGCGGCCAGCTCCTCGTGCAGGGCGCGCAGCTCGGGGTCGGCCGTGTGCGCGGCCTGTTGGTCGAGCCGGTGCAGCACATGCGTCCGCCACTCGGCGAGATTCCGGATCCGCGGCGCCATCCCGTCGGGGTGCAGCGAGAGCCGCAGCACGTTCACCGGCGGCTCGAGCAGCCAGTCCGCGCACCCGTCGAGGAACCTCACGACCGCCGCGTTCGAGTCGATCATGGTCCAGTGCCGGTCGACCAGCACCGCCGGGTAGGGGTCGTGGCCGTCGAGCACATCCCGCAGCGACGACAGCACGTCGGCCAGTGGCGCGTCGCCCAGCCCGGTCTCGGCCCAGGCGGGCGCGTACCCGCCGGCCAGGAGCAGCTCGTTCTGCCCGCGCAGCGGCACCTCCAGGCGCGACGCGATCCGCAGGATCATCTCGCGGGTCGGCCGGGCCCGGCCGGTCTCCACGAACGACAGGTGCCGCGCCGACACCCCGGCCCGCGACGACAGCTCGAGCTGGCTCATCCGCCGATCGGTCCGCCACGTCCGCAGCAGCGTTCCCACGTCGCTCATGCCCGCAGCGTAGGGACCGGGCGGGAGTCGCCGCCATTACCTCCGGGGTAATCGACGGCACTCCCGGGCCGGGGCGAGGCTCTTCCCTGTCAAACGACGCGAGGACAAGACACGAGGGAAGGAAACGACAATGAGCGACTTCGACAGCGTGGTGAAGCGGTACCTGGACGTCTGGAACGAGACCGACCCGGCGAAGCGGCGGGCGGCGATCGACGACCTGTTCGCCGACGACGTCCGATACATCGACCCGCTGGCCTCGGTGAGCGGGCGGGAGGAGCTGGACGGGCTGATCGCCGCGGCCCAGGGGCAGTTCCCGGGCCTGGCGTTCAGCCTCGGCGATCACCCGGTCGACGCGCACCACGACCAGGCCCGCTTCACCTGGCACCTCGGCGCCGACCCGGCCGCCGAGCCGCTGGTCGTGGGCTTCGACGTGGCCGAGCTGGACGCCGACGGCCGCATCCGCCAGGTGCTCGGCTTCCTCGACAAGGTCCCGGGCTGACGATGAGGCCTCGTGCGGTCCGCTTTCAGCGGGAGCGGCGCATCACGCGTACGCGGCCTGCGATGTGCACCACGACGGTGCCGGAAGCGGACCGCACGGCCGGACCACGACGCGGTCTGGGTGCGGAGGCGCCGTCATAGATCCACCGCGCCTCCCGCTCGGCCAGCTCCTCCCCGGCCGCGGCCGGAAGATCGGCCCGGAGGTCGCGGGCGAAATCCCAGCCGTCCCGCAGCGATCCCTGGGTCGGGCGAGTCCGTGCCCAGGCCGTGAACTCTCGCTTCCAGCCGTCACCGAGGGCCGATGCCAGCATCGGCCACTGCCGCGCGACCTCACCGGCCCGCTTGCGCAGCAACGCGACTCGCGCCGCGTTCACCCGATCAGGATCAAAGCCAGGTGGTACGGGTTTGCCCGAGGTCAGCGCTTCGACGAGCTCGGCCTGCCGAGCGGCGAGACTCATCCGGTGACCGCCGGACATCCGGCCGCGGCGGCGATCGCGTCCAGCTCGGACCGCAGCTCCGCGGCCGGGGGATAGTCGCCGTCGCGCTCCAGCATCAGGGCCGGCGGACGGTGTCGCGCGCACAGCTCGGCGACCAGGTCGAGTACCGCCGGCGGCACCGCGTCGGTGTGCGTGTCGTGGTAGAGGCCCTGGTGCTCGGCGCCGCCGGCCACGTGGACGTAGGCGACCCGGTCGAGCGGCAGCTTGTCGAGCAGCTCGAGCGGGTCCTCGCCGCGGTTGCGGGCGTTCGCGTAGACGTTGGCGATGTCGAGCAGGAGCAGCGCGCCCGTACGGTCGAGGATCTCGGTGAGGAAATCGGCCTCGGACATCTCGTCGTCCGGCCAGTCGAACAGCGCCGCGATCGGCTCGAGGGCCAGCGGCACCGGCAGCTCGGCGGTCGTGCGGGCCACGTTCGCCACCACCGCGTCGACCGCCTCCCGGCTGCGCGGGATCGGCAGCAGGTGGCCGGCCTCGATGCCGGCCGCCCGCACGAACGCGATGTGCTCGCTGACCAGCGGCGCGCCGAGCCGCTCGGCGACCGCGGCCAGGTGGCCGACCCGCTGCGGCTCGACCGGGTCGGCTCCGCCCAGCGACAGCCGCACCCCGTGCGGGACGACGGTGACGCCGCGGTCGAGCAGCGCGGGCAGGCCCTCGGGCAGGTCGCCGTGTGCGTGCACGGACTCGGCGACGACCTCGGCGAAGCGCAGGCCGGGCAGGCCGGCGACGAACCCGGCGATCTCCGGACGCCAGCCGATGCCCACCCCGTACGCGGTCTCAGCCACCGCAACCACCGCCCCCGCCGCAGCCGCCCCCGCCGCAGGAGCTGCTGCCCCCGCACGAGCTGCTGCTTCCGCAGCTGCCGCCGGCCGCGCCGGTGGAGCCGGTGGACAGGCCGCCCGCGATGGCCCGCTGGATCTCGGCCTCGGCCGCGAAGGCGGGGTCCATGGCGTAGAGCGAGGCCGCCCCGAACAGCGCCACCCCCATCGCGGCACCCGCCGCGCCGTAGGTCGCGTAGGCCGGCGACTGGGCCGGAGCGAGATAGCCGTGCTCGGTGCGCAGTTCCCGCAGCCGCGTGACGGCCGTGGTGGTGGCGATCCGCTTGGTGCGGGACGCCGCGAACGTGAAGATCGCGGTGAAGAAGAGGGCCGGGAAGAGGAAGCCGATCGGCTTGCCGTTCTGGGCGCCCGCGACGAGCCGGAGGACGCAGATCAGCAGCAGCGCGCCGCCCGCGAAGCCCCAGAGCCGGGCCCGCTTGATCGTCTCGCGGGAAACGGCGAGGCCGCGCCGCTCGAGGCCGGCGCGCAGGTCGTCGAGGGCGGACCGCACCCACTGATCGTCGGTGAGCTCGCGGGTGCGGATCTGCCGGCTCGCGGCGTGGTGGACGGCGGAGTCGAGTGGGGTGACGCCGGACGGAATGGGTCCGGTCTGTACGAGGGCGCGCCCGGTGGTGCCGAGGGCGCCGGCTGCGCGGAGGCCGCCGAGCGAGGCGTAGAGGGCCAGCCGGTCGCCGCCGTTGAGGTAGGCGATCTGCTGCGGACCGAGGTCGTCGACCCGGGCGTTCTTGTCGCCCCGGAAGAGGATCCGACGGTGGATCGCGGCCGCGGCCGCGATGGCGATCAGCGCGATGAAGAACCCGACGATGAAGGTCGGGCCAGGAATCCCCCAGGTGTCCTGCATGGCCTCATTGTGCAGAGGCTCGCAACGCCGTCTTTCTATCTTCGCCGTACGGCTTCTTCGACCACGTCGAGGACGCGGCTCAGCTCGCCGGGCGGACGGCCCGTGGCCAGGTGCAGGACGAGCCCGTCGTACGCCAGCTCGAGGAACTGGGTGAGCACCTCGACCGGGACGTCGTCGCGCAGCACGCCGGCCTCGCGCTGGCGCTGGAGGCGGTGGCGGGTGGCGTCGGCGATGGCCGCCGAGCGCTCGGCCCAGCGCTTGGCGAACGCCGGGTCGGTGCGCAGCCGGCGGGACACCTCGAGCTGGGTGCCGAGCCAGCCGGCCGTGTCGCCGTCGCTGCTGCCGGCCCGCTCGAGCAGGTCGCGCATCACCTGGACCAGGCCGTTGCGGGCGACGGTCTCGACCATGGCGGCGGCGTCGTCCTCGGCGACGGCGAGGAACAGCGATTCCTTGTCGCGAAAATGGTGGAAAATCGCGCCCCGGGACAGTCCGGTGGCATCCTCGAGGCGACGAACCGTGGCACCCTCGTAGCCGAACCGCGCGAAGCAGTCGCGCGCCGCCGCGAGGATCTCGTGGCGTCGCGCCTCCAGCTGGTCCTGACTTACTCTGGGCACGCCTTGGATCGTGTCACGCTGGCGGTTCGCTCTGCAATCCGTACGTACGTCTTGTCAACGACGACGTCCGTCACGACCGGATGATGCGAAATCCACCATCCGGTCCAGAAGTTGTTAACAGTCCTGGACTGTTCGCTTCCGCCCCACCTCACGTAAAGTGCGCGGGTGCCCCTCGTGCTCATCGCTCTCGACGACACCCTGCTCGACCGCAGCGGTGCGTTCAGGCTGTGGGCCAAGGGTTTCCTGGACGAGATCGGCGCGCCACAGGACGATCTCGACTGGTTACTCTCCGTCGATGCTGACGGCCTTACTCCCCGTTGGGACCTGGCCGATCTGATCCGCGACCGGTACCAGCTGAACGTTCCCTCGATCGACGTGCTCGACGAGCTGCGCGAGGGGCCGCTGGCGTTCGAGCGGCTCGACCCGCTCGTCGGGTGCGCCCTGCAGATCGCCGGCGACGCGGGGCTCGTGCCGGTGGTGGTCACCAACGGGCAGTCCGAGATTCAAGATTCCCGGATCCGGCGTACGGGACTCGACCGGTACATCGCGGACTGGGTGATCTCCGAGCGGGCCGGGGTGAGCAAGCCGAACCCGCGGATCTTCGCGCTGGCCGCGCAGCGGGTGCGGATGCGGCTCGGCGGCGCCTGGGTGGTGGGCGACAGCCCCGAGGCCGACATCGGCGGGGCGGCGGCGATGGGCCTGCCCAGCGTGTGGCTGCACCGCGGGCGGGACTGGGTGGACAACCGGTTCGCGCCGACCAAGGTGGTGGGGAACGTGATCCAGGGGATCTCCGCCATCATGGCCGCCCAATAAATAGGTTGCGGCTGTTCCTGGCGCCCGGCAGTCTGGGCGCGTTCGTTTCTTCGGGAGAGAAGGGGGTGGACCAGATGGCCGTCTTTGTGATGCCTGCTGTCCAGATCTTCCTTCCTTCTTTCTCTGAGGAGACCCTCCAGTGCGCTCGCACGAGACTTTCCGCCGCCGCCGCAAGTTCGACGACGACGAGCCAGACTTCCTGAAACGCGGCCGCCTCGAGCCGCAGCTTTCCGAAGAGCCCGACCTGCCCGAGACCGGCGACAACTGGTCCACCTGGGACGGCGCGCTCCACGGCCCCGAGCCCCGCCCCGAGTGGGTCCGCACCGAGCACGGCGCGGTCGACGACGAGCTGGGCATGCTCAAGACCGGCAAGGAAGCCGACGTCTTCCTGGTACGCCGGCACGTTCCCGACACCGACAAGATCAGCATGCTGGCCGCCAAGCGGTACCGCGACGGCGACCACCGGCTGTTCCACCGCGATGCCGGCTATCTCGAGGGCCGGCGGGTCCGCCGCTCCCGGGAGATGCGGGCCATGACCAACCGCACCTCGTTCGGCAAGCAGATGATCGCCGGGCAGTGGGCGGAGGCCGAGTTCGGCGCCCTCTCCCGGCTGTGGGAGATCGGGCGGGCCAGCGGGCTGGTCCGGGTGCCCTACCCGGTGCAGCTCATCGGCACCGAGCTGATGCTGGAGTTCATCGGCGACTGGGAGACCGGGGAGGCCGCGCCGCGGCTCGCCCAGGTGCGCGCCGACCACGACACGCTGGCCGACCTGTGGCGGCAGATGACCGACGCGCTGTCGGTTCTCTCCCGGGCGCAGGTGGCACACGGCGACCTGTCGCCGTACAACACGCTGGTGCACGACGGCACGCTCGTGCTCATCGACCTGCCGCAGATCGTCGACGTCATCGCCAACCCGCAGGGCGCCGACTTCATCGCCCGCGACGTGCGCAACGTCGCCGGCTGGTTCACCCAGCGCGGGCTGCGGGTCGACGCCGACGATCTGCTGGACCGCCTGCTGCACGAGGCGGGCCTGCGATGACCCGCCGCACGCGCCCCGGCCCGCGGCCGCCCAGTCCGAGGCGGCCGCGGCCGGGCCGCATCACTGCAGGTAGCCCTCGACCTCGGTGACGCTGTGGGCCTGCTCCGAGTTCGGGTCGTTGCCGACCTCGCGGGCGGCCCGGCGCCGGCGAAGCAGGTCCCAGCACTGGTCCAGCGCCACTTCCAGCTCCTGCAGCCGGGCGTGCTCCTCCGTGGAGGAGATCTTGCCCTGGCTCAGCTGCTGCCGCAGCTTGTGCTCCTCATCGACCAGACCGTGGATCCGGTCCAGCACATTGTTGTCATCCATGACCGCAGCCTATTCACCGGCGGCTTTCCCACCAGCCCCGGAGTCCGATCTCGCGCTGATCGTGTCGAGCGCCACCTCGGGCGTACGGGCGGGGAGGCGCAACGACAGCAGGGCCGCGCCCGCGGCGACGGCGGTGAGGATCAGGCCGATCTCGTGGAAGGCGGGCACCGCGCCCGTGTGGACGGCCCGGGCGGCCAGCAGGGAGCCGAGGATGCCCACGCCGAGGGAGCCGCCCAGCCGCTGGGCGATGTTGAAGAGGGTGTTGCCGTCGGCGAGCTTGGTGTCCGGCAGCGGGGCGAGCATCACCGCCAGCAGGGGAGTGATGCCGAAGCCGATGGCGGCGGCCCGGCCGGACAGGATCAGGGCCGTCGCCCACAACGGGGTGGCCGGGGTGAGCAGGAGCAGGCCGGCGCTGGCCACGGCCAGGACCGCGAAGCCGGAAACGACCAGGTAGCGGGTGCCGTAACGGATGCTCAGGCGTTGGCCCAGCGCGGTGCCGACGCCGGTGATCAGGCCCTGGGGGAGCAGGGCCAGACCGGTGGCGAAGGCCGTGTGGTGTTGCACCGACTGGGTGAAGACCGGTAGCAGGAAGACCGCCGCGAACGCGACCACGGAGGAGCAGACGCTCAGCGCCAGGGCCAGGGCGGAGCGGTGATGGCGCAACACCGTAAGGTCGACGGCCGGTTCCTGCGTTTGTGCGCCCCACCACGCGTACAGCAAAAGGAGCGCGAGGCCGGCGGTGAGGGTGACCATCGCCAGGGGATTCGTCCAGCCCGCGGTGGTGGCGCGGCTGGCGCCGAAGAGGGTGCTGACCAGGCCGGCGCTGAGCAGGACGAGACCGAGCGGGTCGGGTCGTGCGTGGCCGTCGGCGGCAGGGGCCACACCGGCGGGGAGGCGACGCACGCCGAGCAGGGCCAGGGCGCCGACCGGCACGTTGATCAGAAAGATCCAGCGCCAGCCGCCGGCCGCGATCAGCAGCCCGCCCAGGGACGGCCCGATGGCCGGGGCCAGGAAGAACAGGATGCCGGCGGCCACTGGGATCTGGCGGGCGGCGCCCTGGCGGCCGAGCAGAATGCTCATCGCGAGGGGGACGAGCGGCGCGCCGGAGAAGCCCTGGACGGCGCGGGCGGCGATGAGCGCGCCGATGCCCGGGGACGCGGCGCAGGCGGCCGACGCCAGGAGGAATGCCGCCAGCGCGATGGCGTAGACGCGCATCGTGCCGAAGCGCCGGGCCAGGTAGGACGTGGTGGTCAGGCCGGCCGCCAGGGCCAGCAGGTAGCCGCTGACCACCCACTGCGTGGTGGCCAGGCCGGCGTTCAGCTCGCGGGCGATGTCGGGGACCGCGACGTTGACGATCGACGAGTCCACCATGGTCAGCAGAGGGCCGGCCAGCAGGCCCAGCTGCATGAGAGGGCTCAGCCTCATTCGTCGGCCAGCTCGGTGAGCCGAGCTATCCAGGACAGCTCGCGGTCGATGCGATCGGTCAGCTCGGCCACGACCAGACCACCCCAGCGGTGGTTGCGGGGACTGGCGGCGGTGCGGCCGGCCAGGTCGTGCATGTGGGCCCGCTGTTTCCGGACGGCCTCGGCGCGAGCGGCGAGCACGCGCCGGCGTTCCTCCGGCGTGAGCTGCTCGAACTGGCCGAGGCGGGTGAGAAACTCGGGCTCGTCGGCCGCCTGGTCGGCCGGCAGGTCGGCGAGCATGTCGTGCAGCAGCTCACGCCCAACCTCGGTCAGTTCATACACGTGCCGAGGCGGGCGGCCCTCCTGAGCCTCGGCGGTCTTGGTGACGGCGCCCGCCTCCTCGAAGCGACGCAGCGCCGGATAGAGCGTGTTGTTGTGCAACGCGTACGCCGTGGTCTCGCTGACCTTGCGTTTGAGCTCGTACCCGTGCACCGGCCCGCGCTGGAGGTGGCTGAGGATCACGATGTCCATGTACATGCCGTCCAGTTTGACATAGGTCAAGCTGGACTAGGTGTGCCAAAAAAGCCCCGCCCTGTGCGGGCGGGGCCTTTGGTCAGCTGTGCAGCATCTTCCGGAGAACGAACTGGAGGATGCCGCCGTGGCGGTAGTAGTCCGCCTCGCCGGGGGTGTCGATGCGGACGTCGGCATCGAACTCGACGCCCGTGTCCGTACGGACCTTGACGGTCGACGGGATGTCGGCGCCGTCGTTCAGCGCCGTGACGCCGGTGATCGTGAAGGTCTCGGTGCCGGTCAGGCCCAGCGACTCCGCGTTCGTCTTGGGCGGGAACTGCAGCGGCAGCACGCCCATGCCGATCAGGTTGGAGCGGTGGATGCGCTCGTAGCTCTCGGCGATGACCGCGCGGACGCCGAGCAGCATCGTGCCCTTGGCCGCCCAGTCCCGCGACGAGCCGGAGCCGTACTCCTTGCCGGCCAGGATGACCAGCGGGATGCCCGCCTCCTGGTAGGCCACCGAGGCGTCGTAGATCGTGGTCTGGTCGCCGGTCAGGTGGTTGACCGTGAAGCCACCCTCGACGCCCGGCACCAGCTGGTTGCGCAGCCGGATGTTGGCGAACGTGCCACGGATCATGACCTCGTGGTTGCCCCGGCGCGAGCCGTAGCTGTTGAACTCGTGGCGCGGCACGCCGTGCTCGGCGAGGTACTTGCCGGCGGGCGAGTCCGTCTTGATCGAGCTGGCCGGCGAGATGTGGTCGGTGGTCACCGAGTCGCCGAGTTTCGCGAGCACCCGGGCGCCGGCGATGTCCTCGACCGGGGACGGCTGAGCGGCCATGCCCTCGAAGTACGGGGGCTTCCGCACGTACGTCGAATCGTCCGCCCAGTCGAAGGTCTCGCCTTCGGGCGTGGGCAGCGACTGCCAGCGCTCGTCGCCCGCGAAGACGTCCGAGTACGCCGACGAGAAGCCGGACGCGCCGATCGCGGAGGCGATGACGTCGTCGACCTCCTTGGCGCTCGGCCAGATGTCGTTCAGGTAGACCGGCTGACCGTCGCTCCCGGTGCCGAGCGGTTCCGAGGTGATGTCCAGGTCCATCGTGCCGGCCAGCGCGTACGCGACCACCAGCGGCGGCGAGGCCAGGTAGTTCATCTTCACGTCCGGGTTGATCCGGCCCTCGAAGTTCCGGTTGCCGGAGAGCACGCTGACCGCGGTCAGGTCTTCCGCGTTGATCGCCGCCGAGATCGCTTCGGGCAGCGGGCCGGAGTTGCCGATGCACGTCGTGCAGCCGTAGCCGACCAGGTTGAAGCCGAGCTTGTCGAGGTACGGCGTCAGGCCGGCCCGGTCGTAGTAGTCCATGACGACCTTGGAGCCCGGTGCGAGGGTGGTCTTGACCCACGGCTTGCGGGTCAGGCCACGGTCGACCGCGTTCTTCGCCAGCAGCGCGGCGCCGATCATGACCTGCGGGTTCGAGGTGTTGGTGCACGAGGTGATCGCGGCGATCACGACGGCGCCGTGGTCGAGCTCGAACTCGACGCCGTCCTCGTCGGTGACCCGGGTCGGCTTCGACGGCCGGCCATTGGCGCCCTTGGCCGCACTCTCGAACTTGTGAGGCTTGTCCGAATCATCGGAGATGGCGTTGGCGGGCGAGTCGGAGGCCGGGAAGGACTCCTCGCTGGCCTCGTCGGCATGGCCCGTCGCCTGGACATAGTTGGTGAGGGCGTCGCGGAACATCGGCTTCGCGCTGTTCAGCGGGACGCGGTCCTGCGGGCGCTTCGGGCCGGCCAGCGACGGGACGATCGTCGACAGGTCGAGCTCGAGGCGCTCCGAGTAGTCGGGCTCGGCCTGCGGGTCGAGCCAGAGACCCTGGCGTTTCGCGTACGCCTCGACCAGCGCGACCTGCTCGTCGGAGCGGCCGGTCAGTTGGAGGTACTTGATGGTCTCGCCGTCGATCGGGAAGATCGCGCAGGTCGAGCCGTACTCCGGCGACATGTTGCCGATCGTGGCCCGGTTGGCCAGCGGAACCGCGCTCACGCCGGGGCCGTAGAACTCGACGAACTTCGAGACCACACCGTGCTCGCGGAGCATCTCGGTGATCGTGAGCACCAGGTCGGTCGCGGTGGTGCCGGCCGGCATCTCGCCGGAGAGCTTGAAGCCGACGACCCGCGGGATCAGCATGCTGACCGGCTGGCCGAGCATCGCGGCCTCGGCCTCGATGCCGCCGACGCCCCAGCCCAGCACGCCGAGGCCATTCACCATCGTCGTGTGCGAGTCGGTCCCCACGACCGTGTCGGGATAGGCCTGACCGTTGCGCTCCATGATCGTACGGGCCAGGTATTCGATGTTGACCTGGTGAACGATGCCGGTGCCGGGCGGGACGACCTTGAACTCGTTGAACGCGGTCTGGCCCCAGCGGAGGAACTGGTAGCGCTCGCGGTTCCGCTGGTATTCCAGCTCGACGTTGCGGGCGAAGGCGTCCTCGCGGCCGAACAGGTCGGCGATCACCGAGTGGTCGATGACCAGCTCGGCCGGTGCGAGGGGGTTGACCTTGGTAGCGTCGCCGCCCAGCTCCTTCACGGCCTCGCGCATGGTGGCCAGGTCGACCACGCACGGCACGCCGGTGAAGTCCTGCATCAGCACCCGCGCCGGCGTGAACTGGATCTCCACGCTCGGGTCGGCGGACGAGTCCCAGCCGCCGAGCGCCCGGATGTGGTCGGCCTTGATGTTGGCGCCGTCCTCCGTCCGGAGCAGGTTCTCCAGGAGGATCTTCAAGGAGTAGGGCAGGCGGTCATGCCCCTCGACCTTGTCGATCGTGAAAATCTCGTAGCTCGCGTCTCCGACGCGCAGCTCGCTCTTCGCACCAAAGGTGTCGAGGCTGGCCACGTCATCTCCTTCACCCAGCGACTGGAAGTCAAGTCAGTCTTGCGCACCGGCTCGGGCGCTCCCGGAGTTAGGCGAACCTAACTCTCGGTTCACGTTTCCTGTAAACCGTACGTCCGTCTTGTAATACGCCGCAAGGCGGGGTGCCATGTTTACCCCGGGCGCGCGGCGGGGTACACGGGGCCTCGTGCGGGCTCCTACCGACCTCACCGTTCTCTCCGACTTCTTCGACCGCTACGGCGCCGCCCTCACGACGGGTGACGTCACGGCGGTGGCCGGCTGCTACGCGTTGCCCGGCATGGTGGTCGCCGACTCCTACAGCTTCACTTTCACCTCTCCCGCCGCGGTGGCCCTGTCCTTCCTCGGCGCCGCTCCCGGCTACCGGGAGCAGCGGATCGTCGCCGCCAACGCCCAGTTCCTCGACGTGCGGCAGCTCTCCGAGGCGCTGATCATGGTCGAGGTCGAGTGGGAATACCTCGACAGCGAGGGCCAGGCGCTCAGCGGGGAGCGCTTCCATTACCTGCTCCGTACGGACACGAGCGGCCCTCGGATCACCACGGTCGTCGCGACCCACTGAAACTGTCGTACGCCGGTGCGAGGATGACCCGGTGACCACGATCGAGATCGCCCCCGCCGCTCCCACCACCCGGTGCCGACCGCAGTGGCTCGTCGTGCACTACGCACGACCCGACGGGGACTACTCACCCTGGTGGCTGCACGCCTGGGGGGACATCGCCCCCGGCCAGAACGGTCACTATCCGGGTGGCGCCCCTTTTGTCGGTGAGGACTCCTACGGCCGCTTCGCCTGGGTGCGGCTGGCCGAGGGGGCCCGCAACGTGGGATTCCTGCTGGTCGACCACGCCGGCGGGAAGGATGTCGAGGTTGATCGCCATGTCGACCCCTCGGTGACGCCGGAGATCTGGCTGCGCCCGGGCGACGCCGAGATTTATACCGCCGTGCCCTCTTTTTCTGATCCTGAGGAACAGGTCGCGGTCATCCACTATCGCCGCCCCGGTGGCGACTATGCGGGCTGGGGCATGCATGCCTGGGAGGGGACCCCGCGAAAACCCTCGTGGGATCGCCCGATTTCTCCGGATTCTTACGACGCCTTCGGCGCCGTTTTCCGTGTGCCGGTCCGGGCCGATGCCGCCGGCCTGCGCTTCGTCCTGCACCGCGGCGAAACCAAGGACCTCCCCGACGACCAGCGGCTCGATCTCACCGTGGCCCGCGAGGCCTGGGTGCTCGCCGAGACGGTCGCGCCCGTGCGGCCCGATGTGGGCACGCTCGGTCCCGAGCTCGACCCGGCCCGCCAGCTCGCCGTCTTCCTCGACCGGACGACGATCGCCCTGCCCGAGCGGTTCGCCCAGCGTGCCGCCGGGTTCACGCTGGTCGCCTCCGCCGGTGGCAGCGTGCGGCGCGAGGGCGACGAGATCGCCGGCGAGTTCACCACGCTGCCGCTCACCGCCCGCCCCGGCGGCCTCTTCCAGGCGCAGAGCCGCCGCTTCCCGCACCTGCGGGCCTATCGCGCGTTCTCGGTGCGCGAGCTGGGCGACGCCGCCCTGGGCTACCTGCTGCGCGGCCAGCTGCTGGTGGCCGGCCGCGACGCCGACGGCCGGGTCACCGCCCTCACCGGCGTGCAGCTGCCCGGCGTCCTCGACGATCTGTACGCGGAGGCCGCCGACGCCGAGCTCGGCCTGGTCATGACCGACGACCGCCCCCAGTTGTCGGTCTGGGCGCCGACCGCGCGCACGGTCGAGCTCGAGCTGTTCCGCACCCTGCGCGACGAGCCCAAGGTGCTCCCGATGGACCGGGACGCGATCACCGGCGTCTGGTCGGTCGCCGGTAAGCGCAAATGGCTGGGCCGCTATTACCGCTACCGCGTCGAGGTGTGGCACCCGGCCGCCCAGCGCATCGTCACCACCAGCGTCACCGACCCGTACTCGCTGGCCCTGGCCGTCGACTCGACGCACAGCCTGCTGATCGACCTCGCCGACCCGGCGCTCAAGCCGCCCGGCTGGGACGCGCTGGCCAAGCCGCCGGTGGTCGCCCCCGCCCGCGCGCAGATCGCCGAGGTGTCGATCCGCGAGTTCTCGATCTTCGACGGCACGCTGCCGCCCGCCGAGCGGGGGACGTATGCGGCGTTCACCCGCCCCGACGCCGCCTGCATGCGGCACCTGCGGTCGCTGGCCGACGCCGGTCTCACCCACCTGCACCTGCTGCCGGCGTTCGACTTCGCGACCGTCCCCGACCGGCGCTCCGACCAGGCCCAGCCCGCGTGCGACCTGGCCTCCTTCCCGCCCGACTCGCCTCGCCAGCAGGAAGAGGTGATGGCGGTCGCCGACGAGGACGGGTTCAACTGGGGGTACGACCCGTGGCACTACACGGCGCCCGAGGGCAGCTTCGCCGTCGAGCCGGCCGGGCCGTACCGGGTGCTCGAGTTCCGCAAGATGGTGGCCGCCCTCAACGAGGCCGGGCTTCGCGTGGTGATGGACGTCGTCTACAACCACGCCATGGAGGACGGGCTGCACAAGTTCGCGGTCCTCGACCGGGTGGTGCCCGGTTACTACCACCGTCAGCTCTTCGACGGCTCGACCGCCGAGTCGACCTGCTGCCCCAACACGGCCACCGAGCACACGATGATGGGCCGCCTCGTCGTCGACTCGATCGTCACCTGGGCCCGGGAGTACAGGGTCGACGGCTTCCGCTTCGACCTGATGGGCCACCACCCGCGGGCCAACATCCTGGCGGTGCGGGTCGCGCTCGACCATCTGCCCGGCGGGCGCGACATCTACCTGTACGGCGAGGGGTGGAACTTCGGCGAGGTGGCGTACGACGCCCGCTTCGCCCAGGCCACCCAGGTCAACATGGCCGGAACCGGCATCGGCACGTTCAACGACCGGCTGCGCGACGCGGTCCGCGGTGGCGGCTCGTTCGGCGACGACCCGTCCGTGCGGGGCTTCGCGACCGGGCTCGGCTCGCACACCCCGCTGTGGATCCACGACCGGATAAAGGTGGGCCTGTCCGGCGCCCTGTCGACGTACCGCTTCGTCACCCACACCGGCGCCGAGCAGGCCGGGGCCCAGATCGACTACAACGGCTCACCGAGTGGCTATGCGCTCGCTCCCGGCGAGACGGTCAACTACGTCGACGCCCACGACAACGAGATCCTGTACGACGCGCTCGCCTTCAAGCTGCCCCGCGACATCGCCCCGGTCGACCGCGCCCGCATGCAGATCCTCGCGCTGTCCGTGGTCGTCCTCGGCCAGGGCGTCGGCTTCATGGCCCTGGGCAGTGAGCGGTTGCGGTCCAAGTCGCTCGACCGCAACTCGTTCAACTCCGGCGACTGGTTCAACCAGATCCGCTGGAAACCCGGCCAGGGCAACGGCTTCGGCCTCGGCCTGCCCCCGGCCCACGACAACGAGGACAAGTGGCCGTGGGCGGCGCCGCTGCTGGCCGATCCCACCCTGGTCCCGTCGCCCGAGCTGGTCGCGATGACCGCCGAGCGCTATCGCGAACTGCTGCGGGTGCGCCGCTCCTCACCGGTCTTCGGCCTGCCCACCGCCGAGGAGGTGCAGCGTCGCCTGACCTTCCCGCTGGGCGGCCCGGCCGAGACCCCCGGCGTGATCGTCATGTCCCTCGACGGCACCGGCCTCGACCCGCGATGGCGCCGCGTCGTGGTCGTCTTCAACGCCACCGAGCTCCCCACCTCCCAGACGGTGCCGGAGCTGTCCGCCTTCACCCTGCACACCCACCCCGACCTGACCGCCTCGGCCGACCCCGTCCTCCGCACCGCCACCGCCACCGTCGGCGTGCTCACCGTCCCACCCCGCTCGGTCGCCGTCTTCGTCGCCGACCTCTGACGACCGCCGGCGGGGGTGGGGTTCGCCTCGGGCGGTTGCCTCCGGCGCGGGCGGGGTGCGGGGCTGCGCTACATTGCGCCGCGCGCGGAAATACCTTCGCGTTCGGCGTTCGGCGTAGTGGAGGCAAGCGGTGCGGCTCGGTCCGGTTCTGGGTGGCGTCACCCGCTTCATGCCCGTCGCCCGTGCCCGCGTCGCGCCTGTCGCCCGCACCCGCGTCGAGCCCGTCGCCCGCACCCGCGTCGAGCCCGTCGGCCGTGCCCACGTCGCGCCTGTCGCCCGTGCCCGCGTCGCGCCTGTCGCCCGTGCCCGCGTCGCGCCCGTTGGCCGCCTCGCGTCAGTTGGCCGCCTCGCGCCAGTTGGACTTGTTGCGTTGGTGGCGTTCGTCGGCGGGTGCACGTCGCACTCGGACAGCCCGACCTGGAACGGCTCGGCCTCGTCGGCGCCCGCGACCGCGGCTCCGGTGACCGCCGAGTCGGCGCCGCCGTTCACCGAGCCGGCGTCGTACACGTACACGCTCACGCACGGCTGCAACGACGCGTCACCGCAGGGCAAGTACAAGGTGACCGTGCAGTCCGGCGCCGTCACCGGGGCACAGCGGATCGGTGGGGCGGCACCGTCGGCTTCGGCCTCCTCGGACGTCGACCTCGGGCCGATCGAGGGTCAGGAGGGCGAGGAGATCGACGTCCCGACTCTGGCCGAGCTGCGCGACATGGCCCAGACCGCGACCGACGACGGCGGCCAGGTGACCACCACCTACGACGGCAAGGACGGCCACCCGGTCAAGGTCGTCATCAACGTCACCGACGATTCCACCGGCGCCGAGTGCTGGACGGTCGCCGACTACGCCCCGGCCTCCTGACCGCAGCCGGCCGCGCTCTCGCTCCGGCCGATGAGGCTCACTCCGGCAGGCGGGGGCCGGCCTCACGCTGCGACGCCATCCAGGCCTCGACCTCGGCGGACGAGCGGGGCAGGCCGGCCGACAGGTTTCGGCAGCCGTCGGCGGTGACCAGCACGTCGTCCTCGATGCGTACGCCGACGCCGCGCAGTTCGGCGGGCACCAGGTCATCCTCGGGCTGGAAGTACAAGCCGGGCTCGACCGTGAGCACGTAGCCCTCGGCCAGCGCGCCGTCCCGATAGTTCTGGTTGCGGGCGTTCGAGCAGTCGTGCACGTCGATCCCGAGCATGTGCCCGAAGCCGTGCAGCGTCCAGCGCCGGTAGATCGTGCTGTCCTCGCTCATCGCCTCGTCGACGCTGACGGGGAGCAGGCCCAGGTCGTGCAGGCCCTCGGCCAGCACGCGCATGCAGGTCTTGTGCACGTCGCGGAACTTCACGCCGGGCTTGATCGCGTCCATCCCGGCCTGCTGCGAGGCGTGCACGATGTCGTACACCTGCCTCTGCAGCGGCGTGAACGTCCCGCTCACCGGCACGGTCCGGGTGACGTCGGCGGTGTAGAAGTTGTTGCCCTCCACGCCCATGTCCATGAGCAGCAGCTCGCCGGGCTTGGTCACGCCGGTGTTCCGCACCCAGTGCAGGATCGTCGCGTGTGCCCCGGCGCCCACGATCGAGCCGTAGCCGACGTCGTTGCCGTCGTGCCGGGCCCGCAGGCCGAAGACGCCCTCGAGCAGGCGTTCCTTGACCCCGCGGTCGGCCGGCAGCACGCGTGCGACGTCCTCGAAACCGCGCACGGTCGCGTCGATCGCGGCCTGCAGCTGGGCGATCTCCCACTCGTCCTTGACCAGTTTCAGCTCGGAGAGCACCCAGGCCAGCTCGCGGTCCCGCGGTTTCTGCTTGTCGGGCTCGAACGCGAGGATCGCCCGGTCCACGTTCGCGTCGAAGCCGCGCAGCACCCGGGTCCGCCCCGGCGCCGAGTCGGCGAGCACCTCGCCGAGTGAGCCCAGCGCGGCGGTCTGCAGCCCCAGCTCGGTCGATTTTTCCGCGAGCGTGTGCGTACGCCCGATCCACAGCTCGCCGTTGCGACTGCGGAAGAACGCGTCGGTCTCCTTCGAGTTGCGCTGCCGCGTGTACAGGATCGCGTCGTGCCCGGCGCCGGTGGGCCGCAGCACCAGCACGCTGTCGGGGTCCCGGTCGCCGGTCAGGTAGAAGAAGTCGCTGCCGGGGCGGAACGGGTACTCCGTGTCGTTGGCCCGGACCTTCTCGTTCCCGCTCGGGATGATCAGCGTCTCGCCGGGGAACGCCTCCGACAGCTGCGCGCGCCGCTTCTCGTAGTTCGGCGCCTCCGGCAGAGCCGCGACATCGAGCGGATCGTCCCGCCAGCCACCCCGCATGAACTGCAGAAACGCCTCCGGAAAGTCGGGGTCGTGCGACTCCGTCTTCGCCGCCGCCTGCTTCGCGCCCTGCTCGGCCATGGTGCCTCCGCTCGTCGATCCGCCCTCGACGTTACCGCCTGGCCCTACCGAACAGCAGACCGCCGTCCCATCGTGATCATGGTTGCGGCGGCAGCGTGAGACAGGCCACCCGAGCTCCCGCCTTTCCCGCTTCCCCGGGCCCGGTCTTGGTGTGATCCGCATGCAGCACCAGCGCCCGGGGCGGCGAGACCGGATCGAAATTCCACCCGTGGCTGGTGCTCGACGTCGCGGCTCCGGCGGCATCCGTCGTGAAGTCCAGCCAGACCTCGTTCTGCGGGTTGGCGTAGACCGGGTTCGCCGACGGCGCCGTGGGCGTGGCCGCCGGATCCTTGTGGTTCTGGTAGTGCCCGCCGGCCGCGGCCGGATCCGCCCCGCACGGATCGACGTGCAGGTGAGCCCCGTACATCCGGTTCGGAATGAGCCCGGCGACCGCGAGACGCACTTGGGTCCCGTACCCCGTCTCGATGATGGTGAGCGTGGCGGTCGCGCCGGGCGGAACCACCGCGGGGTCGTAGGACAGGAGCGTCCCCGAGGGCGGCGGAAGGATGGCCAGCGGCAAAGCCAGCGCCAGAGCGCGGATCATCATGGATAAATCATCCCAAAAGTGGATCTAAAGGGTGGCCACTGGCGTGAAACCTCCGGGGACGGAAGGCTGAGAATCCGTACGGCGGAAGGGGTCGGCATGGGTTACGCGGTGGTGCTCGGC
This sequence comes from Paractinoplanes globisporus DSM 43857, assembly GCF_000379645.1. Classification (GTDB taxonomy): domain Bacteria; phylum Actinomycetota; class Actinomycetes; order Mycobacteriales; family Micromonosporaceae; genus Actinoplanes; species Actinoplanes globisporus. The sequence goes on along the minus strand of NZ_KB903294.1, from coordinate 1,504,081 downwards.
GAGGCACTGGTCGATCTGCAGGAAGCCGACCTGGACGGCGAGCTGATCTACCGGCAGGCGATCGGCGGCGGTCCGCTCAACGTCGCCGTCGCGATCGCCCAGCTCGGCGGCGACGTGCAGTTCGGCGGCTCGCTCAGCAACGACATCCTGGGCGACCGGCTGGCCGCGTTCCTCCGCGACGCCGGCGTCGGCATGCGTGCCGTCCAGCGCGTCCCGGCGCCGACGACGCTGGCCGTGACGACGTTCGTGGGCGCCGAGCCGACCTTCACGTTCTACGGCGAGCCGCCCTCGTACTCGCTGCTCGAGAGCGCCGGCGACGTCTCCGGCGCCGACGTGCTCTACGCCGGCTCGATCGCGCTGCTGCGGGAGCCGTTCCGCGCGGCGGCCCGCGCCGCCTGGCAGACGCCCGGCCCGCTGCGCGTCTTCGACCCCAACGCCCGCCCGACGCTGCTGCCCGACGCGCGGTCCGTCGACGAGCTGCGCGAGCTGGTCGAGGAGTTCTTCGCGACCGCCGACCTGGTCAAGCTGAGCTCCGCCGACGCGGTCGTCCTCTACGACGGCGCCGACCCGGCCGCCGCCGCCGAGCACATCCGCAAGCTGGGCGCCCGGGCGGTGGTGGTGACCTGCGGCTCCAAGGGCGCCTACGTCGCCTGCCAGGACGGCGGCGAGATGCTCCCGGCGCCGAGCGTGGCCGCGATCGACGCGACCGGCGCCGGCGACTCGGTGATGGGCGCCCTGATCCGCCGGCTGCTCGCCGACGGCTTCCCGGAGGGCCTGGCCGGCTGGCACCGCTACGTGCGCTTCGCGCTGGCCGTGGCCGGCCTGGTCTGCGAGCGCCGGGGCGGCGCCACCGCGATGCCGACGAACGAGGAGCTAGTCGCCCGCTGGGGCGCCCTGGTCTAGGGCCTTCGCGATGAACCGCTGACGGTCGAGGATGATCCGCTCGACCCGGACCTCGGCGACCAGGTCCTCCCCGTCGCGCACGACGACCTCGAAGAGCAGCTTGCGGCCGTCCACTTTGGCGAGCGTGGCCAGCGCCGTGACGTGCCGTCCGACCGGGGTCGGCGCCTTGTGCTCCACCTCGGCCCGGACGCCGACGGTGGTCACGCCGCCGGGGATCTGCCGGGCCGTGCAGGCGACGGTGGCGGCCTCGGCGATCGCGAGGACCCGCGGCGTGCCCAGCACCGGCACGTCGCCCGAGCCGAGGGCCTGGGCCGTGTCGGCGTCGGTGACGGTCAACTCCACCCGGGCACTGAGACCGGGCGCGAACTCCGGAAGCTCCATGGAGAGAGCTTAAGGCTGGCTGAACGTCGCGCGGGCATGCCGAGCCCGCAGGGCGAGTTGCTCGGCGAGCGCCCATGCCTCGGCCAGGTCCCGGTCGCGAGCCTGCCCGGACCGTCCGCCCGCCGTGTCGGCGTAAACAGTGGCGAGCCCGAGCAGCCGCTGCAGGGGCCCCTGCACGACCCGCACGCTCTGCAGTCGCGCGTACGGCACGACGCTCATCTCCCGGGTGAGCAGCCCCCACCGCGAGACGAAAACCTCGGGCGTGAGGCCGGCCCCCAGGTAGCGCAGGGCGAACGGGTGCAGCCAGCGGGCGCGGGCCGGCGGCGGCGAGGTGGCCAGCGTCAGCAGGTCGACCCCGGGCAGCACGTCCCACACCAGTTGCCGGGCCGTCGTCACGTCGCCGACCGGCAGCAGCCGGTCGGACCGCTTGCTGTCCGAGCCCGGCTCGCCCGCGTATCCGGCGATGTCGAGCCGCAGGTGCAGCCACTTCTGCGCGCGCCACAGCAGCGGCCAGGTGATCCCCACCGACTGCACCCGGTGCAGCGGCACGACCTGGCTGCGCGTCTCCAGCAGGCCGAACCGCACGACCAGCCGCCCGCCCGGGTCGCGCGCGAGCCGGAAGTCCCAGTCCTGCAGGATCCGCCGGGCTGGCTGGAGCAGCACGCCCGCCATGGCGGTCACGGTGCTCGCGATCCCGATGAAGCTCCACTGCGCCTCGATCACGAACTGCATGACCACGAACGCCACGCCGACCGGCAGCAGGAAGGCCTGCGGCGTGAGCAGCTGGCTGATCACCAGGTCCCGGTTCGAGACGCGGAGCAGTGGCTGTTCCAGGCTGGGTGCCGCGACTTGCGGTCCGGCGTCGGGTCGCAATTCCACCGAGGGCGTACGCCCGGCCAGCGCGAGCAGGCGTTCCCGCAGGGCGGCCGCGTCCCGGACCGTGAGGTAGGCCAGCGGGGCCTCGGTCTTGCTCCCGCCGACCACCTCGAGGCGCAGCTCGGCCAGCCCGGTGAGCTGGGCGAGCAGGGGCCGGCGCAGCTCGACGGCCTGGAGCCGCTCGAGCGGGATGGCCCGGTTGCGCCGCCAGAGGAGCCCGTCGGAGATGCGCAGTTCCCGCCCGACCACGTGGTAGCCGGTGGTGAGCCAGTTGATCAGGGAGAAGACCACCACGCCGAGCGCGAGGACGGCCACGACCAGCGCGAACCGCTCCAGCCCCACCTGCGAGAGGGTCTGCCAGGAGAGCGCGGCCACCACCACGGCGATGCTCTTGGCGCCGTGCAGCACCGGGCTCAGCGGGTGCAGCCGGCGCCGGGGCTCCTCGACCGCGCCGTTGGCGGGCGGTCCCGGCGCTTCGGGCGAGCCCGGCGCTTCGGGGGAGGCAGGCAAGCCGGTCACAGGCCCTCGGCCCGGTCCTCGCCGAGGGCGGTGAGCCGGTCGCGCAGCCGGGAAGCCTCCCCGGGCGGCAGCCCCGGCACCTTGGCGTCGCTGGCCGCCGCGGCCGTGTGCAGCTGCACCGTGGCCAGGCCGAACGCGCGTTCGAGCGGCCCGGCCGTGACGTCGACGAACTGCATCCGCGCGTACGGCACGATCGACAGTCGCCGGATCAGCAGGCCGTGCTTGACCAGCAGGTCCTGGTCGCGCTCGGCGTACCCCCAGGCCCGGACGGCGCGGACGGTGACGAACGACCGCCAGATCGCGTACGCGACGACGACGGCCATGCCCGCGGGCCACAGCCAGTAGGGCCAGAGCGCCCAGCCGACGGCCAGCGCCGCGAGCAGCACCACGACCCAGACGACCCGGGTGATCAGCTCCACTGTGATCAGCTTCGGCGACACGGGCCGCCAGGCGACGGTGTCGGGCCAGGGCGTGAGGGCGTCGACGGCGTGCTCGGGCGGCGAAGTCACACCGGAAGCCTAAGAGATCGCACCGAAGGGCGTCACTTCCCGCAGGAAACCACGCACCTCCAGAAAGCTGCCCAGCGATTCCCGGTGCTCGTCGCAGGCTAGCCACGTCTTGCGATAGTCGGGCGTGTGCAGTTTCGGATTGTTCCACCGCAGGGCCCACACGGCGGCCGCGCGACAGCCCTTGGCCGAACACTGGGGTGGAAGCTCCTCGATCACCCGGCAACTTTAGTGCGGGTGAGAGATTGAACGCCGGGCGACCACGGGGGAAGTCGCCCGGCGACGGGGACGATGTTACACGGTTCCGGCGGAACCGCATCCTCCCGCCGTCGGTGCCCGTTCCGGCGTATCGCGCAGAAAGATCGACACAAGCGGACCATGGTGGCGCCCGCCGTCAGCGCGTTATGCGGGGACACCGAGCGCGCTTTCAGGTGCGTCGTGTAAGTCTTGTTCGTCATAGCCGCTCTTTGCCGACCCGCTGTGGAGGACCGGTGGCCCAGCCGCTCACGCCCGAGAACGAGCCGACGTCAGGCGCCCCGGTGCCTCCCGCCCAGGACGCGACGCAGCTCGAGCGGGCCATGTTCGAGGTCAAGCGCGTCATCGTGGGCCAGGACAGGATGGTCGAGCGGATGTTCGTGGCGCTGCTCGCCCGCGGCCACTGCCTGCTCGAGGGCGTTCCCGGCGTCGCCAAGACGCTCGCGGTCGAGACCCTCGCCAAGGTCGTGGGCGGCACGTTCTCCCGCGTCCAGTTCACGCCCGACCTCGTCCCGGCCGACATCGTCGGCACCCGCATCTACCGGCAGACGTCGGAGAAGTTCGACGTCGAGCTCGGCCCGGTCTTCGTGAACTTCCTGCTCGCCGACGAGATCAACCGCGCGCCGGCGAAGGTGCAGTCCGCGCTGCTCGAGGTCATGGCCGAGCACCAGGTGTCGATCGGCGGCCAGACCCACGAGGTGCCCGACCCGTTCCTGGTCATGGCCACGCAGAACCCGATCGAGCAGGAGGGCGTCTACCCCCTGCCCGAGGCGCAGCGCGACCGCTTCCTCATGAAGATCCTCGTCGGGTACCCGACCGACGCCGAGGAGCGCGAGATCGTCTACCGGATGGGCGTGAGCGCCCCCGAGCCCAAGCAGGTCTTCACCCCGGAAGACCTGCTCGGCCTGCAGCGTCGCGCCGACCAGGTGTTCGTGCACAACGCCCTGGTCGACTACACGGTCCGGCTGGTGCTGGCCACCCGCGCCCCGGCGCAGCACGGCATGCCCGACGTGGCCCAGCTGATCCAGTACGGCGCCAGCCCGCGCGCCTCGCTCGGCATCGTCCGTGCCACCCGCGCCCTGGCCCTGCTCCGCGGCCGCGACTACGCCCTCCCGCAGGACCTGCAGGACATCGCGCCCGACATCCTGCGCCACCGGCTCGTGCTCAGCTACGACGCCCTGGCCGACGACATCCCGGCCGACCAGATCGTCGCCCGGATCATGCAGAGCGTTCCGATGCCGTCGGTGGCGTCCCGGCAGGGCACCTCGCCAAACGGTGGCCAGCCGGTGGCCGCGGGCGCTCCCCAGGCAGGTGGCGCATGGCCGGGCCAGCGCTAGAGCCGTCGCCCATCGAGGGTGCCGCCCGGGCGGAGGCGGTGCTCGGGCGGCTGCAGCTGCTGGTCACCCGCAAACTCGACGGCCTGCTCCAGGGCGACTACGTCGGCCTGCTGCCGGGCCCGGGCAGTGAGGCCGGCGAGTCCCGGGAGTACCGCCCCGGCGACGACGTGCGGCGGATGGACTGGCCGGTCACGGCCCGCACCACGCTGCCGCACGTGCGCCGGACGGTCGCCGACCGCGAGCTCGAGACGTGGATGGCGATCGACCTGTCGGCCAGCCTCGACTTCGGCACCGCGCACTGGCTCAAGCGCGATCTCGTGATCGCCGCCGCCACCGCGATGGCCCACCTCACCGTGCGCGGCGGCAACCGCATCGGTGCGGTTGTGGGCACCGGCCCGGGCGTACCGGAAAAGGGCCGGCGGCGAAACGCCCAGCCGGACACCCCACCGGTGCACCGGCTGCCGGCCCGCCCGGGCCGCAAGGAGGCACAGGGCCTGCTCCGGGCGATCGCCCGCACCCAGGTCCGGCCGGGCCGCGCCGATCTCGGCGAGCTGATCGACATGCTGAACCGCCCGCCTCGCCGCCGCGGCGTCGCCGTGGTCATCTCCGACTTCCTGGCGCCGGTCGAGGGCTGGGAACGCCCGTTGCGCAAGCTCGGCGTGCGGCACGACGTGCTCGCCATCGAGGTCGTCGACCCGCGCGAGCTGGAACTTCCCGACGTGGGCGTGCTCGCCCTCGCCGACCCCGAGACCGGTGAGCTGCACGAGGTGCAGACCTCCGACGCCAAGCTGCGACAGCGCTACGCCGAGGCGGCGGCCGAGCAGCGCGGCACCATCGCCCGCACCCTGCGCGCGGCCGGCGCCGCCCACCTCCGCCTCCGCACCGACACCGACTGGCTGCTGGACATGGTCCGATTCGTGGCCGCCCAGCGACACGCACGTACCCGGGGGACCACGCGATGATCCGCTTCCTTCAGCCGGCGTGGCTGCTCTCGCTGCTCCCCGTGCTCGCCCTGGCCGGCGTGTACGTGTGGCGGCAGTTCCGCAAGCGCACGTACGCGATGCGCTTCACGAACGTCAACCTGCTGCGCACGATCGCCCCGAAGGGCCTGGGCTGGCGCCGGCACGTGTCGGCGACCGCGTTCCTGCTCGCCCTGTTCATCCTGGGCGCCGCGATGGCCAGGCCCTCGGTCGACAAGAAAGAGCCGCTCGAGCGGGCGACCGTGATGCTGGCGATCGACGTGTCGCTGTCGATGGAGGCCGACGACGTGCAGCCGACCCGCATCGAGGCGGCGCAGGAAGCGGCCAAGGCCTTCGTCAACGAGCTGCCGCCGACGTACAACCTGGGTCTGGTGTCTTTCGCGAAATCGGCGAACGTGCTCGTCTCGCCGACCAAGGACCGGTCCGCGGTGATCTCCGGGATCGACGGGCTGACCCTGGCCGAGGCGACCGCCACCGGCGAGGCCGTGTTCACCTCGCTGGACGCGATCCGCACGGTGCCGGCCGACGGCGCGGACGGCGCCCCACCGGCCCGGATTGTGCTGCTCTCCGACGGCTACCGCACGTCGGGCCGCTCGATCGAGGACGCGGCGAGCGCTGCCTCGCAGGCGAACGTCCCGGTCTCCACGATCGCGTTCGGCACCGACACCGGCGTGGTAGACATCCGAGGCAACCTGCAGCGGGTGCCGGTCGACCGGTTGTCGCTGCAACAGCTCGCCGAGAACACGAAGGGCTACTTCTACGAGGCGGCCTCGGTCAGCGAGCTCAAGAAGGTCTACGAGGACATGGGCAGCTCGATCGGCCACCGCGTCGAGCCGCGCGAGGTGACCCAGTGGTACGCCGGTGCCGCCCTGCTGTTCGGGCTGGTCGCGGCCGCCATGAGTCTGGTGTGGACCTCCCGCCTGCCCTGACCACGCAACGAATCGCGGCCACCGGCCCGGTGACCGGCATCGGCACCCCCACCAGCACCTTCGTCACCGCATTCCCTGGGCTGGGCTGAGGCCGCGAAAACGCGGATGCCCGGCGGGACGAGGTCCCGCCGGGCATCGATCAAGTCGATTTACCGTGCGCGGCAGCGGCGGCCGTGCGCCGGGCGCGCGGTCGAGGGTCAGGGGCGTATCGCGGCGTCGGTCACGGGTTGCTGTGCACGAGCACGAACAGGATGACGACCCAGGCCGCGGCAATGGTGAAGCTCAATGGTGCGACGAAGTTCTTCACGGCAGACTCCGCTCGGGTGAACTGGCGATGGAACGCGCTCAGATCACGTCGCGGCCGGCGCTTCCGCATCCCTTTGTCGCGGCGCTCACGACTCGAGCCGGCCTCGCCACTGCGGCGGCGGACCGGGGGATGCGGGGCGGATGACGTCAGCGGACAGGCTGACGAGGGGCCCGGCCACGACTAGGAGGATCGCTATCTCGCACAGCGATCACCTCCCTGGGTCAATGTCGGCGTGATCGCCGGCGGCCGGGTGCCTCACGGCCCGAAATCCGTTGGCCGACAAGGCATCGGCGGTTTTCGGGCCGTCGGAAACTGTACCCCTTAAGCTCAACTTAATAAACGCGGGTCGGCACCTCGTGGCGAGGACCACCCGAGAGGACGATGTCGGTGACCGCGCGGAGGGTGGCGCTGCCCTCGACCAGGTAGTAGTCATGCCCGTCGACGCCGCCGGTCGGCAGCGCCGTGGCGCCGAATCCGGGGGACGACGGCCGGCGGCCCAGCCCGAGCCCCAGCACCCGCAGCTGCGGCAGCCGGCGGATCCAGTCGTGCGGCGCGAGCGCCGACCAGACGTGCGCCCCGCCCAGGTCGGCGGCGTGCGCGACGCCCATGCCCGGCGAGCCGAGCGCGATCACGTCGTGCACCTCGGGCAGCTCGGGGGCGGCGAGCCCGACCACGAGCGAGCCGTAGCTGTGCCCGACCAGCGTGACCGAGGCCTCCGGCCGCTGGTGCAGCACGTCCCGCACGAAGGCGACCAGCTTCGCCGCGCCGGACCGCGCCCGGCCCTCGGTGGCCGCGGCCAGCCCCAGGCCGTCGGGCGGGTCGTACCCGAGCCAGGAGATCACCGCGACGTCGGTGTCCCGCTTGCTGAGCTGCTGGTAGAGCGTGCGCCCCTGCACGCCCGGTGCGCGCCGGGCCACCCCGCCCAGCCCCCGGTCGAAGTCGACGAGCGTGCTGGCGACGCCCGGCACCAGAACGACGATCCGCGACGCCTGGTTGAGGTCGCCGAAGACCTCGGCGGTACGCCCGTCCCCGGCCGGGTCGAAGAACAGGAAATGCCGTCCCTCGGCGGCCCACGTCGCGTACGGGCAGCCGGTGGCGAGCATGCGCACCGCGGTCTCGCGGTAGGCCTCGGTGAACGCGGGCAGGTGCGTCTCCGCGGGCGCGGCGGCAACGACCACCGGCGTGACCGGGATCGGCAGCAGCAGGGCCAGGGAGAGGAAGCTCGGCAGGATTCGCATGAGCCGCACGGTCCGGCCCCGAAACCCCCGCGATCGTCACCCCGCAGAGCCCACTTCGGACCCCTACCCAGGTATGACCAAGCCGGTCTCGTAGGCGAAGACGACGGCCTGGGCCCGGTCGCGGAGGTTGAATTTCGTGAGGATGCGGCCGACGTGACTCTTGACCGTCTGCTCGGCCACCACCAGCTCGGCGGCGATCTCCTGATTGGACAGGCCGCGGGCGATCAGCCGCAGCACGTCGGTCTCGCGCGGGGTCAGGGCGTTCAGCGCGGCCGGGCGGGGACGGTCGCCGTGCGCGCGGGAGGCGAACTCGGCGATCAGGCGCCGGGTCACCGAGGGCGCCAGCAGCGCCTCGCCGGCCGCGACCACCCGGACCGCGTTGATCAGGTCGGCGGCGGGGGCGTCCTTGAGCAGGAAGCCGCTGGCGCCGGCGCGCAATGCCTCGTAGACGTAGTCGTCGAGGTCGAAGGTGGTGAGGATGAGGATCTTCGGGCCGTCGGCCAGCCGCCGGGTCGCCTCCAGGCCGTCCATCACCGGCATCCGGATGTCCATGAGTACGACGTCGGGGCCGAGCGCGCGCGACTTGGCCACCGCGGTCTCGCCGTCCGGCGCGTCGCCCACCACCAGCATGTCGGGCTGGGCGGCGAGCAGCGCGCCGAAACCCTCGCGGACCATCGCCTGGTCGTCCGCGATCAGGACCTTGATCATTCGTCAACCTTCCCGAACGGCAGCGTGGCGCGCACCACGAAATCGAGCTGGTCCGGCTCGGCGGTCAGCTCCCCGCCGAGCAGGGCGGCCCGCTCGCGCATCCCGATCAGACCATGCCCGCCGCCCGGGGTGGCCGGCCCGGTGCGCCGGTTGCGCACGACCAGCTCGAGCCGGTCATCGAGGCCGCGAGCATCGATGGACACCGGGCCGCCGGGCGCGTGCCGGGCCGCGTTGGCCAGGGCTTCCTGCATGATCCGGTACGCCGCGAGCCCGACCGTCCCGGGCACGGCGGCAAGGCCGTCGGCGGTCAGCGTCACGTCGACGCCGGCTTCCCGTGCGGTCGACACCAGATCGTCGAGGTCGGCCAGCCCCGGCTGCGGCACGGTGGGCGACTCGCCGTCCTCGGCCCGCAGTGCCCCGAGCAGCCGGCGCATGTCGGTCAGCGCCGACCGGGCCGCCTTGGCGATCTCGGCCAGCTCCTCCTGGGCCGCGTCGGGCAGGCCGGTGACGCGGTAGGGGGCGGTCTCGGCGCGTACGGCGATCATGGACATGTGGTGGGCCACCACGTCGTGCATCTCGCGGGCGATCCGGGCGCGTTCCTCGAGCACCGCGCGCTTGCCCCGCTCCTGCTCGGTGAGCACCTCCTGCTCGGCGACCAGCTCGAGGGTGCGGCGGCGGCGATAGACGATGTTGCCGAGCGCGGCGATCGCGACCAGCAGCACCGCGGCGCCGCCCGTGTTCGCGCTCTTGGTGTAGAGGAAGACCGGGACCAGGCTGAACGTGGTCGCCCAGACGGTGACGGCCGAGCTCTGGGTGACCGCCAGCCGGGCGAGGACCAGGAGGAAGCCGACGATCTGTACCGGGTTCCACGGCCAGGGCTCGACGCGACCCTGATTGATCACCCCGAGGAACATCATCAGGAACGCGATCCGCCAGGCCAGGACCGGCCAGCGGACGCACACGGCGACCGGCAGCACCGAGCCGGCCGCGAGGAGCCCCATGACGATGCCCGGCAGGACCCGGTTGTCCTGGTAGTACTCGTTGGCGGTAAAACCCAGACCGATCAGGGCCAGCAGGCCGAGCGGTGCCAGGTACGTCCAGAAACGGCGCCTCGGCGCGGGCCGGGCATCCTCCATGCGCCAGAACAGGCGGCGCAACGGCCCCGTGGCGTTGCGCCTCGTCGCCGGGCCGATAGTCTCCACCCGGGCAGGTTACGGCGGTGTTGCCGTGCCGTCGTGACCCCACGGTGCCAACCGGCACCCCCTACCTGGGTATGAGGAGCGTTTTCGTCGTGGCTCGCACGGTGTTGGTGACCGGAGGAAACCGGGGGATCGGCCTGGCCATTGCCCAGGCGTTCGCGAAGCAGGGCGACCGGGTCGCGGTGACGCACCGGGGCAGCGGCGCGCCCGAGGGACTGTTCGGCGTCCAGTGCGACATCACCGACTCCGCGCAGGTCGACGCCGCGTTCACCGAGATCGAGAAGGAGCTCGGGCCGGTCGAGGTGCTGGTGGCCAACGCCGGCATCACCGACGACACGCTGCTGCTGCGGATGAGCGACGAGCAGTTCGAGCGGGTCGTCGACACCAACCTCAAGGGCTCGTTCCGCGTCGCGAAGCGGGCCAGCTCGAAGATGCTGCGCGCCAAGTGGGGTCGCATGATCTTCATCTCGTCCGTGGTCGGCCTGTACGGCGGACCCGGTCAGGTGAACTACGCCGCGAGCAAGGCCGGCCTGGTCGGCATGGCCCGCAGCATTACTCGTGAGCTGGGTAGCCGCAACATCACGGCGAACGTGGTGGCGCCCGGATTCATCGACACGGAGATGACCTCGGTCTTGTCCGACGACCGCCGGGCGGAGATCATCAAGGCCGTCCCCGCCGGTCGGCTGGCCGGCGCGGACGAGGTGGCGGCCGCGGTGACGTTCCTGGCCTCCGACGCCGCCGCGTACATCAACGGTGCCGTGATCCCGGTCGACGGCGGCCTCGGTATGGGGCACTGAGGATTTCTCGGGATATAGGAGCGTATTTCCGTGTCTGGTTTGCTGGCCGGTAAACGGCTGTTAGTCACCGGCGTCATCACCGACGCCTCGATCGCGTTCTCGGTGGCCAAGGTCGCCCAGGAGAGCGGCGCCACTGTCGTGCTGACCGGCTTCGGCCGGATGTCCCTGGTCGAGCGGATCGCCAAGCGCCTGCCCACGCCGGCGCCCGTGATCGAGCTCGACGTCACCTCCGACGAGCACCTCGCCTCGCTGCCCGACCGCGTGCGCGAGCACGTCGACGGGCTCGACGGCATCGTGCACTCGATCGCGTTCGGACCGCAGAGCGTGCTCGGCGGCGAGTTCCTCACCGCCGGGTGGGAGGACGTCTCCAAGGCGCTGCAGGTCTCGACGTACTCGTACAAGTCGCTCGCGACCGCCTGCCTGCCGCTCATGACGAAGGGCGGCAGCATCGTCGGCCTCACCTTCGACGCCACCCTGGCCTGGCCGGTCTACGACTGGATGGGCGTGGCCAAGGCCGGTCTCGAGTCCGCCTCCCGCTACCTGGCGCTGCACCTCGGCCCCAGGGGCATCCGCAGCAACCTGGTCTCGGCCGGACCGCTGCGCACGATGGCGGCCCGGTCGATCCCCGGCTTCGAGCAGTTCGAGAAGGCGTGGGTCGAGCGCTCCCCGCTCGGCTGGGACCTCGACGACGCCGAGCCGGCCGCCCGTGCCGTCTGCGCCCTGCTCTCCGACTGGTTCCCGGCCACCTCCGGTGAGGTGATCCACGTCGACGGGGGCTTCCACGCGATCGGCACCTGAGCTGGTGCAAGGATGTCCGGGTGGTTTACGACGCCTTCGTCCTGCTGTCCTTCGGCGGCCCCGAGAAGCCTGACGACGTGATGCCGTTCCTGCGCAACGTGGTGCGCGGGCGCGGCGTCCCCGAGGAGCGCCTGGCCGAGGTGGCCGAGCACTACCTGCACTTCGGTGGCGTCTCCCCGATCAACCAGCAGTGCCGCGATCTGCTGGCCGCGGTCGGCGCCGACTTCGCGGCCCACGGCGTCGACCTACCGACCTACTGGGGCAACCGGAACTGGTATCCGATGCTCGAGGACACCGTGGCGCGGATGCGGGACGACGGTGTCACCCACGCGCTCGGCTTCGCCACCAGCGCGTACGGCGGCTACTCGTCGTGCCGGCAGTACTGGGAGGACATCGCGCGCGCCCGGGCCAGGGTCGGCCCCGGCGCGCCGATGATCTCCAAGCTCCGCCAGTTCCACGATCACCCGGGCTTCGTCGAGCCGCACGTCTCGGCCGTACGGCAAGCTCTGGAAAAGATCGAACCCAGCCGGCGGCGAACCACTCGCCTGGTCTTCACCGCGCATTCGATCCCGGTGTCGATGGCCGACACGGCGGGCCCCGACGGAGGCCGGTACACGGCGCAGCTCAGCGAGACCGCCGGCCTGGTCGGCGCGAGGGCCGCCGACTACCTGCCGTGGGACCTGGTCTGGCAGTCCCGCTCCGGCCCGCCGCAGGTGCCGTGGCTCGAGCCCGACATCAACGACCACCTCGCGATCCTCGCCAAGGAGGGCGTCACCGACGTCGTGGTCAGCCCGATCGGTTTCGTCTCCGATCACCTGGAGGTCATCTGGGACCTCGACAATGAGGCCGCCGACACGGCGAAACGGCTCGGCCTGGGCTACTTCCGCGCGGCCACCCCCGGCACCGACCCGCGCTTCGTCACCATGGTCCGCGAGTTGGTCCAGGAGCGCACCGCCGGGCAGCCGCGAAAGCGACTCGGTACGCTCCCGATCTGGGACGACTGCCCGGGCGGCTGCTGCCCCGCACCCCAGCGACGAGGAGCACAATGACTGAGCGTAAGGCGATCGAGAGCTGGCTCACCGACATGGACGGGGTTCTCGTCCACGAGGGCGAGCCGGTCCCCGGCGCGCCCGAGTTCGTCAACCGGATGAAGGCGTCCGGCAAGCCCTTCCTCATCCTCACCAACAACTCCATCTACACCCCGCGCGACCTGCAGGCCCGGCTCAACCGGATGGGCTTCGACGTGCCGGAGGAGTCGATCTGGACGGCGGCGCTGGCCACCGCCCAGTTCCTCGCCGACCAGCGGCCGGGCGGCACCGCGTACGTGATCGGCGAAGCGGGTCTGACGACGGCGATGCACGCGGCGGGCTATGTGCTGACCGAGTTCGACCCGGACTACGTGGTCCTGGGCGAGACCCGCAACTACAGCTTCGAGCAGATCACCAAGGCGACTCGGCTGATCGACAGCGGCGCCCGCTTCATCTGCACCAACCCCGACGCGACCGGCCCGTCCAACGAGGGCGCGCTGCCCGCGGCCGGCTCGGTGGCCGCGATGATCTCCAAGGCGACCGGCGTCGACCCGTACTTCGTCGGCAAGCCCAACCCGATGATGATGCGCTCCGCGCTGAACACCATCGAGGCCCACAGCGAGAGCACCGCGATGATCGGCGACCGGATGGACACCGACATCCTCTGCGGGCTCGAGGCCGGCCTCGAGACCATCCTGGTGCTGACCGGCATCAGCACCCGCGAGGAGGCGGAGCGCTACCCGTTCCGCCCGTCCCGCATCGTCGACTCGGTCGCCGAGCTGATCGGCGAGATCTGACCGTCGAGCGTCCGAGCCGGTGGTCGGGTGGACCACCGGCCGGGACGGTCAGAAGTGGTAGGGCGTGCAGCCGGGGGTGTAGTAGCCGGTCACCACGTCGGCGTGGACAGGGCACCGGCCGTGACGGCGGCGATCACGCGGACCGTTCGTGATGGTGACATGGCCCCTCTCGGGAAAATCCCACGCGACGGACGGGGTGGCACCTAGGGTGTCCGAGTGAGCCTGGCCCGCACCCGACGGACAAAGCCGGTGTGCGCGGTGGTCTTGTCCTTCTGCGTGATCGCCGGCCTGAGCAGGATGACCACCCCCGAGCCGGTGCGAGCGCACGTCGTCGTCCAGCCGGAACCGCGGGTGGAACCGGCGCCGGTGCGCACGATGAGAGCCGTGGCCGCGCCGAAGGACCTGCCGGTCATCACCTATCGGCATGTGCCGCGCGGCTTCCCGGCCGACCCCGGGCCGGCCGACGCGGCGCCGCTCACCGAGGGATTGCACGCGCCGCGGCGGCTGCCGCTCTACGACGCGCCCGGGGGCAAACCGCGGGCGTTCCTGCCCGCGCACATCCGGGGCGTCGAGATCACCGTGCCGATCGTCGAGCGCCGCCCGGGCTGGGTCGCCGTGCTGCTGCCGTCGGTCAACCGGCGGGTGGGCTGGCTGCCGGACTCCGGATGGCATGCGCGGGCACTGCGCGACCAACTCGTCCTGCATCGGGCACGGCACGAGCTCACCTGGCTGCGTGACGGCGTACGCCAGGAAAGCTGGACGGTCGCGACCGGGAGTGACCGGACGCCGACGCCGCTCGGCCGGACCTTCGTGCTGGGGCGCACCGGCACGCACGGCAGCGTTTACGCCGGGCTGGACGCCCTGGTGCTGGGGGCGGTGCCGGACGATCGGGACGCGGTCGCACCCGGCCTGCGGGACGCGCACACCGGCATCCACAGTTGGTACAGCTCGTCCGCGTTCGGCCGCAGCATCTCCAACGGCTGCATCCGGGTGCCGAAGGACGGTCAGCGCGCGCTGCTCGACAACATCGGCCCGGGGACGCCGGTCATCGTGCTCGACTGAGGCGGGACACGTCGGCCCGTACCGCCGCGGCGATGTGGGTGATCAGGCGGAGCAGGTCGGCGCAGTAGACCGACGGTGCCCGGAAGCCGCGGGCCGGATCGTAGCGGTGCACGTAGTTCCCGCCGCCGCAGACGTCGCGCACCGGGCAGCGCAGGCATTCGTCGGCGAGCGCGGAGACACCGATCTGCCGGGCCACGATCCCCGGCTCGCGCAGCGCCGCGTCGAGAGAGGCGATCGGCAGCGCCGCCGCGCCCGGATAGGCCGTCTTCAGGGCGTCCACCTGCTCGATCGAGCCGTCGGTCTCGAAGACCGCCACCCGCACCGGGGCGAGCCCGACCGTCTCCGAGGCGACGCTGCCACCGAGCACGAGCGTCACGATGTCGTCGAACAGCCGCACCCGCGTCTCACGGGTGGGCGCCCGGTACCAGCGCTCGAAGACCGCCACGAGCCAGTCCCCGTACGCGCCCGGATGCGGCGGCGGTGCGGCCCAGTTCGCGTGCGGCAGCAGGAAGTCCACGGCCGGCGGACGGTGCTCGAGGAGCGCCTCATAGGTTTCGACCGGGTCGTTCGACGCGTCCACGACACACAGAAACCCCGCGAAAACGTCACGCTCGGCGGCAAGCAGGGCCACTCCATCCCGTACGCGGGAAAAGCTCGAGCCTCCGTCGGGGCGTACACGATGCTTGTCGTTGGCGGCGGAACCACCATCCAAGCTGACGGCGACCCGGATGCCCTGCCGTGCGCACGCCGCGGCGAACCCGGCGGTGATCAGAGTCCCGTTGGTCTGCAGGCGAAGCGTCACCGGGCCGATGATGTCGCGCGCGAGCGCGGCGAACCGCTCGATCGTCGCGGCCCCCGCCAGCAGCGGCTCCCCGCCGTGGAACACGAGGCTGACCGGCCCGTCGGCGTGCGCGGCGATCGCGGCGCACACCCGCGCGAACGTCTCGTCGGTCATCACCCGCGGCTGGTCGCGCCACGACTGGTCGGCCGCCTCGTAGACGTAGCAGTAGTCGCAGGCCAGGTTGCAGCGGCTGGCGACCTTGACCACGAACTCGTTGAACGGGATCGCCGGGATCATGGCGTGACGGACTCGAGGACCAGCAAGCCCGCGGTGATGCCGACGGCCAGACCGCCGCCGGCCGCCGCGCAGGAGCTCACCGGGAAATGGATGGGGATCGTGGTGGTGACGCGCGCGGTCCGGGTGTCCCACAAGCGGACCGTGCCGTCGTTGCCGGCCGACGCGAGCAGGCCGTCGATCACGCACAGCGCGCGCACGGGACCGGTGTGGCCGTCGAGGGTGGCCTCCTGCAGGCCGGTCTCCGGGTTCCACAGCCGGACCGTCGTGTCGTCGCCGGCCGAGGCGAGCAGGCCGTTGATCGCGCACACGCTGGTGACCGGGCCGGCGTGACCGGGCAGCACCCGCGGGCGGCGGCCGGGCGCCAGGTCCCAGAGGCGGATCGTCCGGTCCTCGCCGCCGGAGGCGAGCATCACCCGGCCGGCCACGTTGATCGCGCAGACGGAGTTGACGCCGCCGTTGTGCCCCTTGAGGACGCTCTGCTGATGGCCGGTGGCCGGGTCCCACAGCCGGACCGTGCGGTCGTCGCCGGCCGACGCGAGCAGCACCCGGCCGTTGGTGAGCACCGGCGCCACGGCCCGCACCACGTCGGTGTGGCCGCGCAGCGCGATCAGCTGGCGACCGGTGGCCGGGTCCCACAGCCGGATCGTGCCGTCGTCGCCGGCCGAGGCGAGCCGGGTCTGCCCGCGCACCGGGACCGTGCAGAGCGCGTTGACCCCGCCGGTGTGGTGACCGCGCAGGTCGAGCCGGCCGCGGCCGTCCGCCGCGTCGCGGATCCGCACGATGCCGTCGTCGCCGGCCGCCGCGAGCACGTCCGCACCGGCCGCGCAGACTGCCCGTACGTGGTCGCCGTGGCCCTCCGCGTCCGCGTGCCGGTGGCCGGTCGCCGGGTCCCACAGCCGGACCGTGCGGTCGCCGCCGGCCGAGGCGAGCATCCCGTCGACGGCGCAGACGCTGCTCACCCAGTCGGCGTGGCCCTCGAGGATCGCCTCCTGCCGGCCGGTGTGCGGGTCCCACAGCCGTACGGTGGTGTCGTTGGAGGCCGTCGCGAGCAGGCCCTGGATGGTGCAGACCGCGTTCACCGGCCCGGTGTGCCCGCGCAGCACGGCGTGGTCGCGGCCGCTCAGCGGCTCCCACAGGCGCACCGTGCCGTCGATCGTGGAGGCGGCGAGCAGCGACCGGCCGTCGACGGTGACCGAGCGCAGCGTCGTCATCCAGGCCGCGTCCTCCTCGAGGATCGTCTCCTGGGCGCCGGTCTCCGGGTCCCACAGCCGCACGGTCAGGTCCTTGCTGGCGGTCACCAGCAGGTCGCGGCCGCGCAGCCGCACCGTGCACAGCGCCTTGACCCAGTCGGTGTGCCCGGTCAGCACGGCGACCTCGTGGCCGGTGCCCGGGTCCCACAGCCGCACCACGTTGCCGCCGGCCGAGGCGAGCAGGCCCTTGACCGCGCAGACCGTGGTGACCGGGCCGGTGTGTGCCCGCAGCAACTTCTGCTGACGGCCGGTCGCCGGGTTCCACAGCCGTACGGTGCCGTCGTTGCCGCCCGAGGCGAGCATCCCGCGGACCGCGCAGACGCTGTTCACCGGCCCGGTGTGCCCGGTCAGCACGGCCTGCTCGTGGCCGGTGGCCGGGTCCCACAGCCGGATCGTCGCGTCGTCGCCTGCCGAGGCGAGCAGGCCCTTGACCGCGCACACCGCGTTCACCCAGTCGGTGTGGCCCTCGAGGGCGGCGTGCTCGATGCGCGGCGCGGTGTGCGCCCAGCGCGCCCGATACGGCATCTCCGGGTGGGTGATCGTCGGTGGCAAGAGCTGCAGCGCCTGTACGACGTTGAGCAGCGCCGCCCGCTCCGGGGCCGGCGCGGCGACCGCCTGCGGGGTGAGCCGCAGCAGGTGGGCGCGCTCGCGTTCGCGGGTGGCGTCGGCCGCGGCCGGGATCAGGCGCAGCAGGTCGGCGTGCAGCAGGTAGTCGTCGTCGGCGAGCAGGTCGTCGATCAGCCCCGCCCGGCCGGCGTGCCCGGCCAGCGAGCGCCGGAGGTAGGGCGGGGCCGACTCCCAGCCGTGCTCGTGGGCGAGCGCCAGGAACGCGCCGGTCAGGGCCCGCTCGTCGGCGCGGGCGCCGCCCTGGCCGCGCGGGCGCAGCAGGGCGTCGTTGAGCGCCTGGTGGAACAGGCGGAACACCGACTCGTGCCCCTCCTGCGAGGTCTCCACCAGGAAGTTCGCGGCGGCCGAGCGGGCGAACCGGTCGAGCGTCGGCTCAGTGACCCGGCCGCCGAGCGCCTCGGCGGCGACCCGCCAGAGCGCGGTGGTCCAGCCCGGCGCCTCCGCGTAGGCGAGCGCGGTCAGCACCTCGCGGGCCGGCATGCCGCCGACCGGGGAGAGCCGAGTGAGGAAGGCGTCGAGCGCGGCGTCGACCGAGGGGGTCAGGGTCACGCTCGACGGGCCGGCGGCGACGGCGTCGTACATCCCCCGGCGGCGGGCCTCCAGCCCGGCCACCAGGAAGTTTCCCTCCGCAAGCTCGGCGATCCGGCGCGCCACCGGGTCGGCAATCAACTCATTCTCGTACGGGTTACCCGGGCGCTCGTCACCCACCAGGCGCAGCGTGGCCGACGCGTACGCGCGCAGGTCATCGAGCGCCGACCAGCGCGTCTCGTCGAGGTCGATCACCTCGGCGGCGCCGCTCAGCCCCGGCAGCAGGGGCCCACGCGAGTCGTTGCGGCGGGTGCCGAGCACCACCTGCGCGCCGAGCGACGCGCAGGTCTGCACGAGCGGCAGCACCACCTTGCTGATGATCAGGCGGGCCTCGTCGGCGGTGTCGGCCTCGTCGAGCGCGTCGATGACGACGTTGAACCGGGTGTTTTGCGCGGTGAGTCGTTGTTTGATGGCGGCGGCGAGTTCCTCGGGCTCGCGCGGCAGCGGGATCGAGGCCGCGGTCGCGATCTCCTTGGCCACCTCGAGCGCGGTCTTGCCCTTGGCGTGCACGGCGCAGGCGACCGAGCCGAGCGAGGCGCGCACCGCCACGTCGTCGGCCGGGAGCCGGGCCCGCAGCTTCGCGTCCGCGGTCGTCACGACCCGGCCCAGCACCGCCGACTTGCCGACGCCCGGCGACCCGGTCACCACGAGCACCCGCCGGTCGGGCTCGGCGCGGTCGAGCCACTCCACGATCTGCCGCAGGGCCGCGGTGCGCCCGCGGAAGCGGTATCCGCGCTCGGCCTCGGTGGTGACGCCCCGCCCGCGCGGCACCCAGTGCCGGCCCGCCTCGCGGTCGGCGGCCAGTTCCCAGCCCCAGGAGGCCATCGCGACCGGTCCCGCGTCGGCGGCCCGCCAGTCGACCAGCACGCGCAGCTTCTCGCCCGGGAGGAAGACGTCGGCCTGCGCGATCGTCAGCGCCTGCGCGTCGCCGCGCCGGTCACCGCTCAGGCGCGCGCGCCCCACGATGCCGACCACGCCGTAGTCGGGCACCCAGAGGCCGCCGCCGCTGAAACCGGGCTCGACCGGGTACGGCGAGTCGGTGTCCAGGCGCACCCAGCCGTGCGCGAGCCGGGCGCCCACCACGCCCTGCGCCTCGTTGCCGTGCGGCAGGCTGCTGTGCGGGAACCCGAACGCCCACCAGCGCAGGCCGAGCAGCGCCTCCGGCTCGGGCGCCCGCAGCCGCGCCGGCTCGACCGCCGCCGGAAGGTCCTCCGCGAAGTGCAGCACGGCCACGTCGGCGATGCCCGGCTCATCCGGGTCGTACTCGACCCGCTCGACCAGTTGCCGCACCTTCCACAGCGAGGTGACCCGCGGAAACGACACCCAGACCGAGTCCCGCCCGGCCACCACGTGCGCGCAGGTCAGGGCCCGCCGCGGCGAGATCGCCACCGCCGTGCCGAACGGCTCGAAGCCGCGATCGCCGTCCCGCTCCCGGCCGTGCACGGCCAGCGTCCACGGATCCGATACCGGTCCCGTCACTGGCCTCCCTCCCCCGGAAAGTCCACATCGTAGCCGCGGCGCGAAGGTTTGCCCGTTTCGCCGCCTCTCGTAGGCTCACCCTCGTGAGCACGATCATCGCGACGGCCTGGGTATGCGTGCGGGACCGCCGCGTCCTCGTCGTGCGCCCCCACTACACCGACGCCTTCTACCTCCCCGGCGGCAAGCCCGAGCCCGGCGAGTCCTACCCCGAGGCGGCCGCCCGCGAGGTGCGCGAGGAGGTCGGCCTAGTCCTGAACCCCGCCGATCTCACCCTCTACACGGAGATTGTGGCCCCCGCCCACAACCGCCCACCCGGCACCGAGGTCCGCCTGATTTGCTTTACTGGCGGCACCCCCGACGGCGACCCCAAGCCGGCCGCCGAGATAGGCGAGCTCGCCTGGTTCACCCCGTCCGACGCCACCCGCTGCGCCCCCGCGATCCAACTGCTGATAGCCAAACTCGCAACCGCCAACCTCATCTGACCGCAACGCCGCAGTCCCGCCCCGCCCGCGCACCCCGCGCCGCCGGGCCCCACGCCGCCCGCGTCGATCGCGCGCCCCGCGCCGCCAAACACCGCGCCGCCCAGGCCCCCGCGCCGCCCGCGCTTCTCGCGCCCGCCGCTGCACGCGCCCGTCCTGCCCGCGCCGATCGCGCCCGTGCTGCCGTACCGCTCCAGGCCGCTTTGCTCTGCGCACCCATACGCGCTGCTCTGCTTACCTCTGCGCACGGGGCGGGGCCGGGTCACGGTTCGGGGGCCGGTCGCGGTTGGGCGGGGCCGGTCGTGGTTGGGGGGCCAGTCATGGTTGGGCGGGGCCGGCGCGCCGCTGCACGCGCCCGCGCCGATCGCGCCCGTGCTGCCGTACCGCTCCAGGCCGCTTTGCTCTGCGCACCCATACGCGCTGCTCTGCTTACCTCGGCGCGCGGGGCGGGGCCGGGTCACGGTTCGGGGGCCGGTCGCGGTCGGACGTGACCGTCGCGGGTCGGGCGGGGCCGGTCGCGGTCGGGCGGGGCCGGTTGCGGTTGGGCGGCGCCGGTCGTGGTTGGGCGGGGCCGGTTGCGGTCGGGCGGGGCCGGTTGCGGTTGGGCGGCGCNTTGGGCGGCGCCGGTCGTGGTTGGGCGGGGCCGGTTGCGGTCGGGCGGGGCCGGTTGCGGTTGGGCGGCGCCGGTCGTGGTTGGGCGGGGCCGGTCGCGGTCGGGCGGGGCCGGTTGCGGTTGGGCGGGGCCGGTCGCGGTCGGGCGGGGCCGGTTGCGGTTGGGCCGGGCCGGTCGCGGTGGGCTGGGCCGGTCGTGGTGGGTCGGGCCGGTCGCGGTGGGCGGGTGACTGGGCCGGGCTTGCCATGGCCCGGGGTGCCTGGTTGCGGCGGCGCGGCCGCTCGCGGTTGGCATTCCTCGAGCTCATCGCGCGACTTTGAAGGCTAAATGCGCCACTCGAATGCTTACTTCTCGACGGATGAAGGGAAGTCTTCACGATCTGGACAGAGGCGATGGGCGAGCCCGGCCATGGCAAGCCAGCCCAGCCACCCGGCCACCGTGACCGATTCACCGCGCGCAACCAGGCGGGCGTTAAGCGGCGGCGGTGCGGGCGCGGAGGGCGGCCGCGACCGCGAGGCCCAGGGCGATCGTGAGCAGGGCCGAGGCCAGCATCGTCGGGCGGGCGCCGATGGCGGTGACCAGCGGGCCGCCCAGGAGGGTGCCGATGGAGGCGGAAGGGATGGTCAGGGCGGCACGGGTGGCCAGGACTCGGCTCAGGGACTCGGGTGGGGCGGTTCGCTGGAAGAGGGCCGTCACGATGGCGTTGAAGGGGCCGTAGATCAGGCCGCCCACGGCCAGCCCGATCAGGCCGGGAAGTATGGCGTCGGTCAGGCCCAGGGGCAACAGGGCGGCGCCCCAGCCGATGATGATGGCGATGACCACGAGCCACGGCGGGCGGGAACGAAGGAGCGCGGCCGAGAGGGCGCCGATCGTCGCGCCCACGCCGAAGACGGTCCAGAAGAGACCCAGCAGGCGCGCCGAGCCGCCCAGGTCGGCGATGTGGACGGGCAGTGCCACTTCGACCGGGCCGTAGAGGAAGAAGAAGAGCGCCGTCACCGCTACCAGGCCGAGCAGCTGGGGGCGGTCGCGGATGGTGCGCCAGCCGCCGGTCTCGGGTGCGGGTGGGGGCGGGCCCGCCGGGACCGTCCGGCTCGAGACGGCCAGGAAAGCCCAGGTCACGGCGTCGACGGCGATCACCCAGCCGGGAGAGGTCAGGGCGGCCAGGATGCCGGCCAGCGCCGGGCCCACCACGATCGCGGCCTGGGTGAAGGTGGACAGCAGCGCATTGCCGGCCAGGCGGTCCTCTTCCGGGAGGAGCTCGGCGATCAGCGTGTACGCGCCGGCGTTCCCCCACGCGTGCAACAGCGATGAGAGTGCGAGTAACCCTGCGTACAGCAATGGGGAAAGCTGATTGCTCACCGCGAGGAAGGCCACCAAACCCAGCGTGACGGCGCGCAGCCAAGCGTCGGCCTCGACCAGTTGGGCGGCGCGCAGCGCGCGCACCGGGCGGGCGAGCAGCGCGGCCCCCAGCGTCGCCGGCAGGGCGTAGGCGGCGACGGCCAGGCCCGTCCAGACGCCGGCCTGGCCGGGTGGGGCGATGCGCACCGCCAGCCACGCCACCGCGACCAGGCTCATGCCGTCGCCCAGCGCCGAGACCAGCATCCCGGGGAGGATCCGGCGCAGCGCTGGGCGCCGGACCACCGCGAGGTAGGTCAGCGAGCCGGCCTTGCCGGACCGGGGCATGAGTCCTCCTCGAGTGAGCCTCGGGTGCTCATGAAACCATGGAGTCGAGCCGGGCGACCGCCGCCGCCCGGCTGTGCACCTGCAGCCGATCGAAGATGTTCTCCAGATGCTTGCGCACCGTGGAGTCGGCGAGGCCGAGCCGCCGGGCGATCTGTCCGTTCGTGTACCCGGCCGCGACCAGCCCGAGCAACTGCCGCTGCCGGTCGGTGAGCTCCTGGTCCGCCGCGGCGCCGGCCCGGTGCAGGCGATGCAGGTGGGGCCGGAGCAGGGTGAGCAGCGCGCGGTCGCGCTCACCGAAATCCGGGCCGGGACCCCGGAACAAGACCAATCTGACCGTACGCCGGGCGGGGCTGGGCAGGCACACCATGATCTCGCGCTCCATCCCGGCGGGGCGCAGGTAATCGGCGTACATGCCGGTGGCGCGCAGTTCCCGGAGCGAGTAGAAGTCGGAGAAAGTGGTGACGCTCGCGAGGTCGCCCGAGTCGTCGGGATAGCTGCACGGGCGGCAGTCGCGATAGTGGACCCAGAAGGCGCTCTCGTCGGCCGGAAGGTCGGCCGGGAGATCCTGGCCCCAGACCAGCCGCTCCCGATCGCTGTCGAGCTGGAAGAACGCGACCGCGTCGCAGCCGACCAGCGCCTGGAGGCCGCTCAGCACCGACCACGGCAGCAGGCTCGGGCCGGGTGCCGCCTCGTCCGGCTCGGCGATCCGCAGCAGGGTCCGTACGTCCCGATCGCGGAGCGTCATCCGCTGTGCCATGCCGCCACCGTACGACGAACGTCGTATGGCCCGGACCGGGCGATCCGGCAGAGGCTGGGCCCGATATCCGACTGAAGGGGGCACGGACATGTGGTTACCGGCATCGCCGCTGAACGTGGGTCGCGGCGGGCTGATCAACGCGACGTTCAAGACGGCGTACGCGATCGGGGGGTTTACGACGGGGTTCGGCGCGGAGCTCGCCTCAGTGGAGCGGCTGGATCGATCCAGCGGCAAATGGGCGAAGGTGGCGCCGATGCCCACGGCGCGGGGGAATTCGGCGGCCGCGGCGGCGTCCGAGCGGATCTACGTGTTCGGTGGGTTCGTCGGCGACAAGACAGTGGACCTCACCGAGGTCTACGACCCGTTCGGGAACGCCTGGCAGACCGGGCGTCCATTGCCCGGCGGGCGCGGGGGAGCGGGCGCGGCCACGATCGACGACCAGATCTACGTGGTCGGTGGCTTCGACGCGGACGACACAGCCACGGACGCGGTCGACGTCTACGACGTCGGCGAGGACAAATGGCGGAGCCGACGGCCCATGAACACGAAGCGCGGACTGCTCAAGCTCGCCGTGGTGGACAAACACATCTACGCGATCGGCGGCCGCGACGACAACGCGGTTTCGCAGACCACAGTCGAGCGGTACGACCCGAACGCCGATACCTGGACGACCGTGGCGCCGCTGAAGACCGGCCGCGGCAACCCGGGCGTCGCCGTCGCCGGAAAGAATGTCTACGCGGTCGGCGGCCAGGGCGACGGCGTGGCGCTGCGCACTACCGAGCGGTACGACGCCAAGGCCGACCGCTGGGAGACGCTGTCGCCGTTGCTCGCGGTCGGCCGCAGCTCGCTCTCGGCCGACCACGTGTTCCTGGGCGACCGGAACGTGCTGATCGCGTTCGGCGGCTTCGAGCTGCTCGGCAGCACACCGGTGGCCAGCACCCGCGTGGAGTCCCTCGTGGTCTGACCGGCCGCGGTCGCCGCGGTCGTGCGATCCTGACTTCCGTGCTTGTTGATTTCGAGGCCGAGCTGTGGGTCTGGGAGGCACGCCGCGACGACAGCTGGACGTTCGTGAGCCTGCCCGTCGACGCCTCCGACGAGATCCGCGACTTGACGGACGGACAGCGCCGCGGGTTCGGCTCGGTGCGGGTCGAGGCCCGCGTCGGCGTCACCACGTGGCGCACGTCGATCTTCCCGGACGCCAAGAGCGGCGCGTACGTGCTCCCCGTCAAGAAGGCGGTCCGCACGGCGCAGTCGCTCGCCCCCGGCGACACCGTGCGGGTGACGGTCGAGGTCCTCGACCTGAGTCAGGACTGAACGAAGAACCGGGCCGCGGCGGCGGTGTGCAGGCTGAAGCCGAGCTCGGTCGGGCCGTAGAGGACCTCCCAGCCGAGGGTCTCCTCGTTCGGCCGGGAGGGCGGAATCGTGGAGCCTTCCTTGATCGTCGGGAGCAGGGCGAAGACCAGCAGGGTGCCGTCCGGGGCGCTCACCGTGTCGAACAGGTGCACCTCGCCGGCGTCCGCGGTCAGCCCGACCTCCTCGAACAGCTCACGGACGGCGGCCGCCTGCCAGGTCTCGCCGACGTCGATGTAGCCGCCGGGCAGGGCGAGCCGGTCACGCGCGGGCGGGATTCCCCGGCGTACGACCAAAAGGCCCGCACCCACCGGTTGCAGAGCCACCGCGACCGGCTTGGGATTTTGGTAGCTGGTCTCGCCGCAGGCCGTGCAGCGGCGCGGCCAGGCCTGGCCGGGCGTGAACCGCGCCCCGCAGAACGTGCAGTGCGCGAATTTGTCAGGCATGAAGCGGCGAGTTGCAGGCCGCCACGAGCGCCTGGCGGCACGCCGACATGAGGGGCCGCAGCGCCGCGTCGCGCTGTTGTGCTTCGTACCCGTTGATGGCGCCGCCCGGCGCGCTGGTCTCGGCCAGCGCCAGCACCTGGTCGAGCACGCTCGCGCGGGCGAACAACCGGCGGGAGCGAGGGTCGAAACCGGGCGGCAGGGTGGCGGTGCTCTCCGGCCGGCGAAGCGCCTGCAGGGCGCCGGCCAGCTCGGGTTTCCACTGCGCCACGTCGAGCTTGGTGAGCCGGGTGGTGGCCTCGCCGAGCGCGGTGGCCAACTCGGCCTCGGCCTCGGCCGCGCCCATCTGGAACACGGGTTTGTACTCCGCGACGGGGAAGACCCGCCACAGCACGGTCTCGAACTCGACGCCCGAGCCGGACGTGTGCCGGCGCACCTCGGGCACCACCCCGAAGTGCGGCGTCATCACCGCCTCGCCGGCCACCATGGCGGCGCCGGTCAGCTCGCCGGGACCGGGCAGGCCGCGCGGATCGCCCGGCGCCGGCAGCACCAGGCGGATCTCGTCGGGGTGAACCTTGGCGAAGACGGGCAGCCCGTGGGGAAGGGGCACGTCGGTCCAGGTGCCGGGCGCGTCGGCGACAAGGTGCTCCTCGTCGGCGGCGATCTCACCGGCCAGCTCGTCGAACGGCACCAAGCCCGCGCGCCAGGCGCGCACCCAGGCCACGAACCGGGTCGAGCGCCGCGCGGTGCGAGTGGCCGCATCAGCAGCGGGGGACATGCGAGCAAGGGTACGTGCCCATCGGGAAGGTTGTCTCGGCCGGAGCGTCAGAAAGGGCGTGTCCCAACGCACGGGTTACCGTGCCTTGCATGTATGGGGAGGACGTGCTCAAGGGGCAGTGGCGTCGCAAGAAAGTCATTCCGGAGGTGGATGCCGAGCCCGATCTGGTGGTCGAGGACGCCGACTCCGGCTTCTGCGGCGCGGTGGTCGGCTTCGAGCTGGGCGCGGTGGTGCTGGAGGACCGCTTCGGCAAGCGGCGCAACTTCCCGCTGGCGCCGGCCGGGTTTCTCCTCGACGGCCGGCCGGTCACGCTCCGGCGGCCTGTTGCTGCGACAACCCCGGCCCAGCGGCGGGTCACCGCTTCCGGCTCGATCGCCGTCGACGGGGTCAAGGCGCAGGTCGCCAAGGCCAGCCGCATCTGGGTGGAGGGCATCCACGACGCCGCGCTGGTCGAGCGCATCTGGGGTGACGACCTGCGGATCGAGGGCGTGGTCGTGGAGCCGCTGGACGGCATCGACGATCTTGCTTCCAAGGTCGCGGAATTCCAGCCGTCGAAGGACCGCCGCCTCGGCGTGCTCGTCGATCACCTGGTGGCCGGCTCCAAGGAGAGCCGCATCGTCGCCGCGGTCAAGGACCCCAACGTGCTGATCACCGGCCACCCCTATGTCGACATCTGGCAGGCCGTGAGGCCCGACCGGGTCGGCATCAAGAAGTGGCCGGTCATCCCGCCCGGGCGCAACTGGAAGGAGGGCGTCTGCGAGGCGTTCGGCGTCCGCGAGCCCGCCGACATGTGGCGGCGCATCCTGCGCGAGGTGAGCAGCTACAAGGACGTGGAGACCCCGCTGATCAACTCGATGGAGCGGCTCATCGATTTCGTCACGGTGGGGTGAGGGCTCGCCCCAGCCGCTGCGCGGCCTCGGCGAGACGATCGGGCGGCTGCGCCGCATAACCGAGGACCAGGCCGGGTGCGCCGGGTTCCAGGCGGTGCCACGACAGAGGATGCACCAGTACGCCGCTCGCGGCCGCCTGTTCGGCCAGGCGCGTGTCAGGGATGGGCCCGGGCAGCAGGATGAGCAGGTGCAGGCCCGCGGCCACGCCGGTGACGGTGGCGTGCGGCAGATGCTGGCGCAGGCCGGCGAGCAGGGCGTCCCGCCGCCGGCGCTGCCGGGAGCGGACGAGTCGCAGGTGTCGCTCGTAGTCGCCGGACGCGAGCAGCCGGGCCAGCACGAGTTGGGGGATGGCCGGGTTGCCCAGGTCGGAGTCGTGCTTGGCCTCGAGCAGCGCGGCCTGGAGACGGCGCGGGGCGATCAGCCAGCCGAGCCGCATCCCGGGGGCGAGCGATTTCGAGACACTTCCCGCGTACGCGACCCGCTCCGGCGCCGACCCCTGGAGCGCGGCGACCGGCGCCCGGTCGTAGCGGTGCTCGGCGTCGTAGTCGTCCTCCACGACCAGCCCGCCCCAGTCGAGCAGCGCGCGGCGGCGGGCCGGGCTGAGCACCACCCCGGTCGGGAACTGGTGGGCCGGGGTGAGCACGGCCGCCTCCTGCGTGATGCGGTCGACCCGGATGCCCTCGTCGTCGACCGGGACGGCCTCGGGTCGTACGCCCCAATGGGCCATCTGGTCCCGCGCCCCGCGCGACCCGGGGTCCTCGACGGCGGCGGCGGTCACGCCGGCCCGCCGGAGCGTCTGGGCCAGCAGCGCGAGGGCCTGGGCGACGCCGCCGACCACGATGACGTCGTCGGGCTCGGCCCGGATGCCCCGGGTGCGCCGCAGCCAGCCGATCAGCTCGGCGCGCAGCCTCGGAGTGCCGCCCGGGTCGCCGTACCCGAGATCCTGGCTGGTGATCTCGTCGAGGACGGCCTTCTCGGCTCGGAGCCACTGCGCCCGGGGGAACGCCGACAAGTCGGGCACGCCGGGGGAGAGGTCGATGTCGATCTCGTCGCTGGGCGGCAGCGGCAGGCGGATGCCGTCGAGCGCCTTGCGGCGATCGCTCGACCTATCCGATTTATGCGTATTTCCTATGACGGTCGTGCCGGCGCCGGTGCGGCCCGTCGCCAGGCCCTCGTCGATCAGCCGCTGGTACGCCTCGACCACCACGCCCCGGGAGATCTTGAGGTCGGCGGCGAGCATCCGGGTGGCGGGCAGGCGGGCGCCGGAGGCGAGCCGGTTGCCGGCGATCGCGTCCCGCAGGCCGGCGGTCAGCCACGCGGTCAGGCCCTTGACCGGGGCGTCCTCCGCGCGTAGCTGCAGAAAGTCCGAACCAGAAATTGGTCCTCCTTTTACGGCCCCGGATTGGTCCTTCAATCGGACCATACCCGGCGGAAGCATTCCTGGCGTGACACCCTTTCCGCTCCTGGCCGGCGCCGCCGGCATGGTCTTCGTCGGCGGCAGCGTGGCCGTCTCCGGCGTTCTCGCCGACACCCCGCTGCTGACCGTGCAGTGCCTGCGCTACGCGGTCGCCTGTCTGCTGCTGGCCCTGTTCGCCCGGGTCACCGGCCGCCGACTGATCCGACCCCGCGGCGCCGAGTGGCTCTGGCTGGGCGGCGTCGTGGTGACCGGCATGTTCGTCTTCAACCTCGCCCTGGTCCTCGGCGCCCGGCACGCCGAACCGGCCGTGCTCGGCGTCGCGGTCGCCTGTGTGCCGGTGCTGCTCGCGGTCGTCGGGCCGCTGCTGGAGGGGCACACGCCCGCGCCCCGGCTGGTCGCCGCCGCGCTGGTGGTGACCGCGGGCGCCGCGCTCGTGCAGGGCTTCGGCCGTGCCGACGGCGTGGGGCTGCTGTGGGCGCTGGTCACCTTCGCCTGCGAGGCCGGCTTCACGCTGCTGGCCGTTCCCGTGCTCGGCCGGCACGGCCCGATCGGCGTCTCGGTCCACTCGACCTGGATGGCGGCCGCGCTGTTCGCGGTGACCGGCGTGGCGTGGGAGGGCCCGGGCGCCGTGCTCCGGCTGAACAGCGCCGACCTGCTGGCCGGGGCGTATCTGGCGGTCGGGGTGACGGCGATGGCGTTCGTCCTCTGGTACACGTGCGTGGAACGCGTCGGCGCGGCCAGGGCGGGCCTGCTCACCGGCATCGCCCCGATCTCGGCCGCCGCGACCGGGGTCGCCCTCGGCGGAGCGATGCCCGGGCTGCTGGTCTGGTTCGGCGTCGCCGTCGTCGCGCTCGGCCTCGGTCTCGGTCTCGGCCTGTCTTCGACTCAGCCGAAACTGAAGGCGTACGCCTCGGCGCCCGCGTCCAGGAACGCGATCTCGACGGTCACCTCGCGTACGCCGTCCGCCTGACGGATCAGGTGGTAGAGCCGCCCCTCGCGCAGCACGCCGCGGCCGTCCTCGTCGACATCGGTCCCGTGGTGCGCGCCGGGCGGCTCGCCGTCGAGGAAGACCTGGAACGGGATCTCCGCGCGGTCGCCCGGCGAGAGCACGAGGTGCGCGTCGCGGGCCCGGAAATGACAGGCGAGACTGCCGCCCGGCTCGTCCACCACGGACTTCTCGCGGCCGATCGACCACTCCCCGGCCGTACCCCATCGATTGAAGGGCAGATAGGTTCCGGCGGCCCTGGTGCCGTCCACAAGGTATGTCTCGGGCGTACGCAGATGGTCCCAGTCGGCCGGCGCCTCGATGCCGCTCGCCGCGACGGTCACCGGCTCGCGGTCGACGCCGAGCAGCCGCTGCAGCGTGCGCTCCGGCTCCGCGTACGGGCCCTCGCCGATGTGGAAATCGCGGATCACACCGTCCCGGTCGGCGAAGTACAGCGCCGGCCAGTAGTTGTTGTCGAAAGCCGTCCAGATCGCACTGTCGTTGTCGATGACGATCGGGTGCTTGAGCCCGCGATCCCGCACCGCCCGCCGCACGAGCGCCGGGTCGTGCTCGAACGAGAACTCCGGCGTGTGCACCCCGACCACCACGAGCCCGTCGTCGCGGTAGGCCCGCGCCCAGGCCCGGATCCAGGGCGCCTGCCGGATCCAGTTGATGCAGGTCAGCGTCCAGAAGTTGACGACGACGACCCGGCCGTGAAGGTCGGGCCGGGTGTCGAGCCACTCGGTGGCGCCATCGAGGGGCAGCGCGGTCATGACACCAACTCTGCTGCCTTCGGCCGGGGGTGCGACACCGGCCACGCGGACGGGGTCAGCTGACCGGCGACGAGGGCGGCGAGGGCGAGGGCGAAGCCGGCCAGCTGCGGAAGGCTCAGGCTCTGGCCGAGGAAGACGGCGCCGGCCGTCGCCGCCACCAGGGGCGAGAGCAGGCCGAGCAGGGCGGTCGCGGTCACCGGCAGCTTGCGCAGGCCGGCAAACCAGATGGTGTACGCGAGGAGTCCGCCCACCAACCCCAGCCACAGGTAACCGCCGATCGCGGGCGCGTCGACGTGCGCGGGGACGCCCTCGGTCAGCGCCACGGGGATCACCAGGACCAGGCCGCCCGCGGTCAGCTGCCAGCCGGCGAACGCCATCGGCCGCACGCCCTCGGGACGGCCCCAGCGCTTGGTCAGCGTCACGCCGAGACCCATCGCGGCCGCGCCGGCCAGCCCGGCCGCGATGCCGGTCGCGTCGAGAGCCGCGCCCGGGCCCAGCACGACGAGACCGACGCCGGCCACCCCGACCAGCCCCCAGGCCAGCCGCCAGGTCGACAGGCGCTCGCCGAGGACCGCCACGGCCAGGAACGCCACGATGATCGGCTGGGTCGCGCCGAGCGTCGCGGCCACGCCGCCGGGCAGGCGCTCGGCCGCCAGGAACAGCAGCGGGAAGAACATGCCGATGTTGAGGGCGCCCAGGACCAGCGACCGCCACCACCAGACGCCCTTCGGGAGGGTACGGGTGATGGCCAGCGCGATCAGGCCGGCGGGCAGGGCGCGCATCAGGGCCGCGAACATCGGGTGCGCGGGTGGCAGCAGCTCGGTGGTGACGATGTACGTGGTGCCCCAGACGGCCGGGGCCAGAGCGGTGAGGGCGGTGGTCTTCGTTGTCATGAGCTCAGCGTCGGCCCGGACCTATCGATGAGTCCAACACATACTTTTCAACGCAGCGATCTCGTATCACGATAGATCGGTGGAGCTGCAGCAGATGCGTTACGTGCTGGCCGTCGCGAGCACCGGGAACTTCACCCGGGCCGCCAAGCAGTGCCTGGTCGTGCAGTCGGCGCTGAGTCATCAGATCGCCGCGCTGGAACGGGAGCTGGGCACGAGACTCTTCGCCCGCACCAGCCGCCGGGTGGCGCTGACCGCGGCCGGGGAGGCCTTCCTGCCCGCGGCCCGCGCCTGCCTGGAGGCCGCCGACCGGGCTGTTGCCGACGCGGCGGCCGCCACCGGGGAGATCCGCGGCCGCCTGTCGGTCGGCATGATCCCGACCGTGACCGGCATCGACCTGCCGCTGGCCCTGCGCGACTTCCACCGCCGGCACCCGCAGGTACGGATCGTCCTGCGCTCGGCCGGCAGCGACGACCTGGCCGCCGCCATCCGCGCGGGCGAGGTCGACGTGGCCGTGCTGGGCCTGCCCGAGTCGGTGAAGCCGCGCGGCGTGCGATTCCGCGCCCTCAACCACGACCGGCACGTCGCCGTGGTGGCCCGAGACCATCCCCTGGCCGGTTCGTCGCGGGTCGACCTGCCGACGCTCGCGCGCGAGCCGTTCGCCGACTTCCCCGCGGCCACAGCCGGTCGAGCGCAGAGCGATCTCGCCTTCGCGGCGGCCGGGCTGGAGCGCGAGGTCGCCTTCGAGGCGATGGCCACCGACCTGCTCATCGGCCTGATCCGCCAGGGCCTGGCCGTGGCGCTGCTGCCCTCCCGTTTCGTGCGCGGCATCCCGGACGTGGTGACGATCCCGGTCGAGGACGGGCCGGCCCGGGTCGAATACCTGGCCTGGAGCGACTTCAACCCCACGCCGGCGGCGGTCGCCTTCCTGCGAACCTCCTCGGTGGCGGCCGCCGATCAGTCCACGCGGTAGGTCAGATGGGTCGCGTGCCCCGAGACGCGCACGTGGATCTGGCGCAGGGCCCGCGGCGCGGCGCCGTCGAAGAGCGGGGTGCCGCCGCCCAGCAGCACCGGGGAGAGATGCAGGCGCAGCTCGTCGACCAGCCCGGCCTCGAACGCCCGGCGAATCGTCTCGCCGCCGCCCATGATGACGACGTCGCGATCCTCCGCCATGGCGACGCCCTTGGACACGGCGCTGGCGATGCCGTCGACCACGAACGTCATGCGGTCGGCCAGACGCACCTTCTCCGGCGGGTTGCGGGTCACCACCAGCACCGGGGGCTCGGCGGCCAGGTCGGCGCCGTAGCCCATCTCGTCGTTCCACCCGCCGGGCGCGTCGATGATGTCGAACAGCCGCCGCCCCATGATGACGACCCCGGTCGCGGCGACCGACTCCTCGAGCACGGCACGGTCGATCGCGTCGGGCTGCAGCGCCCACGTGTGCAGGCCCTCACCGCCGCGGCCGAGACCCAGCTCGAGGCCGGCATCCGGCCCGGTGACAAAACCGTCCAGCGACACCGAGATGTCGGCGACCACCTTGGTCATGACCCCGCTCCTCCCGCGGCCCGATGTTGCCGCTTCCCGGAGCATGCCACCCGGGTCCGGCGGTCGCGCCTTCCCGGGCGCGCCAAACTTTCCCGGGTACGCGGCTTGCATCCGGTACCCAGGTACAGGCTTACCGTCGACCCATGACCTTCTCCGTGCCCGACGCGTGCACCCTGCCCACGGCCGAGCGGCCGCTGCGGCTGGCCGAGTTCGACGCCCTGTTCGCCACCGCGGTCCGCCGGGTCGACACGCTCAGTCCGACCCACGCCCGCCTGCACCTGACCGGCCCGGCCGGCCTGGCCGACACCGTGCGCGACCTGACCGCCCGCGAGACCGAGTGCTGCTCGTTCTTCACGTTCACGCTCTCCGAGGCATTGACTCTCGATATCCAGGTCCCCGCCGCCTACGCGGAGGTGCTCGCCACGCTGACCGAGCGCGCGGCGGCCGCGTCGTCGAGCCGAGAGGGCTGACCCGTGCGGGCCGCGCTGCGCACCGGCGAGGTCGCCGCCCTGGCCGGCGTCAACATCCAGACCCTCCGCTACTACGAGCGCCGCGGCCTGCTCACCGAGCCGATCCGCTCGACCGGCGGTCACCGCCTCTACCCACCCGACACCGTCGCCCTGCTCACCGTCATCAAGGCCGCCCAGCGCCTGGGCTTCACCCTCGACGAGGTAGCCGACCTCCTCGACACCGGCCGCCGCCACCCCACCCCCGACCTGCGCCGCCGAGCCATCGACAAAATCGCCGAGATCGACGCCCGCATAGCCGACCTCACCGCAATCCGCCACACGCTGACCGAGGTCGTCGAAGCCCACTGCGACAGCCTCACCAACTGCACCTGCCCCGACTGTCCCCTCCCGTTCGCCACCCTCGCCGTCCCGGCAGATCCCGCCTGACCGCACCCAAGCTCACCGGCGGTGTGGCCGCGCCGGCCTGCGCCCGATTGGTCGGCATCAGTCGACCGATGCCGCGGTCTCCCGCTCCCGGTAGTGGCCGCCGGCCTCATCCTCCCGCCCGAACGTGAAGGTCTCCTTGAGATCGGCCTTCTCGACGTCGGCGACCTCCCCGTAGAACGCGTTCGCCTCGCTGCCTGGTCGAAACGCGAACTGCAGGATCGGGCGTTCGACGCCTCGACGGTGTGAGGGTTCGGCGTCAATCTCCAGCCTCGGTCGGGGGCGGCCCGAGCGCGCCTGGCACGCTCCCGCCGCGATCGGCGGAGCCGGGCGGCGCGCGAGCTGGTATGCCCGGTGGCCGGCAGCCGGTCAGCTTCTCCTTCGGGTTCAGCCGGTGGAGCCGGCAGATCCGGATACCGCGGGCACCGTTTGCTCTGCTTACCCCTACGCGCAGCCGCTCTGCAGTCCATGCCCCGAGCCACCGTGCGCAGGCGGGCCGAACGGCGCGTATTGGTAAGCAGAGCAAAGGGCGCGGCAACGAACACCCCTCGCGGTCCGACGCGTGGCGGGTGGGCGGCGTGTCCGCTCATCGGCCAGAAGCGCGCACCTGGTCAATTTGCGTCTCGCCATCTATCTGTCTGACAGATGCGGCCGCCGGTGTGCGGTTCTGGTCAACGAGCGGGTGTTCGGACTCAAGTGCGACGACCGCCTCAGGGTTGAATCCCTTGACTATGAGCCAGACACCGAGCGAGAACTCAAATACCGCGACCAGGAGTGCGGACAGCCCCGCCAAAGCGCCGTGCTGGTCAATCGCGCCGAACATGATTCCGAGGTAGCCGAGAACGAGGACGGGGGCGCCAACGATGCCGATCAGCGATAGTCGTCGCGGCACCAGATTCGACTTGTACAGCATGAACCCCAGGAGCAGGTCGCAAACCGCGGGCATGAAGCTCTGACCGAGGAGGAAGATTCGGTCGTAGAGGGCGACGAGCGCATGGCTGACGCCCAGCGCATCCGCGCCCGCACCGTCCTGTCGCAACGTCACGATCGACAAGAGGAAGGCGACACCGACGAAGATGGTGGCGGCCTCCAGAATGCGGGCCGCCACGAGACCCAGCGCGAACGACTCGTTCTGCTTTTTGAGTATCGGAAACAGAATGACGGCGGTGGCGATACCGGCGAGACCCACGATGATTTCCAGGAGGCCACCGACCAAGGCAGCAGTGTCTGGTCCCGGGCTGAGAACGTAGTTCGCACCCTTGACCGAGTTGTAAAGCGCCAGTGTCGGTATGGAGACAAAGGTGAGGACGTAGGCGATGCCCGCCGCTAGCGAGATCCTTCTGTGCGATGAGGCAGCGGTGGTACTCATACGGTTGCTTGGATCGCTTGGTGGTCCTCGACTGGTACGGCCGGCGCTTGCCGCTCAACCATGAGCGCGTACCCCAACCAGGCCAGGGCCAGTCCCGTCGGTATCGCGATCTTCGGCTGCGCGGCGAGGGAAAGTTGGCCCGCAAGGGGCGCTAACGCAGTCCCCAGGGCAAGCAGCACGGCGGCGCCGCGAGGAAGAATGCGCGCCCGGAACGTCGCGATGCCGAACAGGAGGCCACCGAGAATATAGACAGGCCCGGTGAGTGTCCACAGCGTTGGCAGGGCTCCTAAGTTCATTGTGCTGGTGCCGCCGTTGAACATTTTCATCCAGCCATCCACGAGGGCCGGGCTGGCGGTCGCCATATGCGGCAGTATGAATGCTTCAACAAAGCTGAAGCCCATGCTGACGACCATCCATAGACTCAGCAAGATGAAGCCTGCCAGGCCGAGCCAACCGGACTTCACTGCTTGCCTGGCGTAGAGTCCGACCAGGCCGAGCAGCCCGAAGAAGGACATGGCGCAGGCAACCACGTGAACTGTCGCCCACCGCGTAGTGATCACTGACGCCGGCACATTTGCTGGGTGGAATATGCCAACAAATACGTAACACAAACCGCCTATCACGGCGCATAAGCCCGCCCAGCGCATGAGGTTCGCGTTCGTTATCCTCATCGTGCTCTCCTCAGTGCAGCCCGCTCCCACATTTTGCGGGGGACCGCGATTCGTGATCGGCCAACGCCGCTCACTACGCGCAGTGTGCTTCCTTCCTCCGGAAATAGATAGTCTTGGAAGCTCCCAGCCTTGCTGGCGCCACAACGCTGAACTCGTCAGCGGCGGTCGCGGCGTGCGATCCAAATTTGGTCAGCTTGCTGGTGCCAGAGCCGGTGCGGTGAAAATCTTGGCGGATGGCGGTGCGGTGAAGCCCTTCGCGATCAACCAGATCGGCAGGACGACGGCCTCGAACAGTCCACCGGGGGCGAGCAGCACAAGCCCGGACCCGTCATTCAGGTTGAGGACGCCGAGGAGGTCGAGCGGCACCCCGAGGGAAAGTGCGGCATATCCCACGATGCCGAGTATCGCGATGGGTCGAGGAACCAATCGTGAGACAAAGAGGAGGTAGGTGAGGATCAGGCCGCCCGCAGCTGTCGGGATGTATACCCAGAGCAGGTGGTTCGGCACTACTTGCAGTTCCTTCAGAAGGTATCGGCCCTGTCCGGCCTCACCGTCGACAAATGCTTCGATCAACGAGGAGCCGGCCATGGCGGTGGCCATCTGAACGAAAAACAGAATGCCTACGGTGACCGCGATCAGGCGTTTCACGGCGTGATGACGGTCTTGCCGCGGACGGCGCCGGATTCCAGGTGCCGCATGGCAGTGGGCGCGTCTTCCAGCGGGTAGGTCCGGTCGACGCTGGGCGTCACGGAGCCCGCCTCGATGAGTTCCGCCAGCGTGACGAGGTCGCTGCCGCGTTCGTCGGCGATGGCCATGGCCAGTCGCTGCTTCACCAGCGGTGACAGGGCCAGCGCCCGGAACTGGCGGTTCATGCCGCCGCTGAAGTCGCCGCCCTCTTCGCCACCGACGATCACCGCAGTGCCATGGGGCGCTAGCGCACGCCGCAGCCGGGACAGCGTGGGGTTGCCCGCGATGTCGAGGATGAGGTCGTAGCCGGGTGCGCCGTCAGCGAAGTCCTGCCGGGTGTAGTCCAGGGCGTGGACGGCCCCGAGGGAGCGCACCAGCTCGAGCTTGGCGGTGCTGGCCACGCCGGTGACCTCGGCGCCGAACGCTGTCGCCAGTTGAACCGCGTAGCTGCCGACGCCGCCGGACGCTCCGGTGATCAGGACCCGTTGCCCGGCTCGGACCCGGCCGACGTCGCGCAATGCCCGCAGGGCGATCAGTGCCGACACCGGTACGGCGGCGGCCTGCGCGAAGGTGGCGTTGGCCGGCTTGCGGGCCAGCTTGTCCGCCCGGGCCACGGCGTACTCCGCGAACGAGCCCTGGCCGATCCCGTACACCTCGTCGCCGACCGCGAACCCGGTGGTGCCGGGGCCGACGGCAATGACGGTGCCGGCGACGTCGCGGCCGGGGACCCGGCGCTTCGGCCCGCGCAAACCGCAGACGAGGCGCATCAGGTACGGCCGGCCGGTCATCAGGTGCCAGGTTCCCCGGTCGAGGCCGGCGGCCTGCACGCGCAGCAGCACCTGACCGGCGGTCGGTTCGGGCCGGTCGATGCGGGCCAGGCGCAGCATGTCGGCCGAGCCGTACCGGTCCTGCACGATCGCCCGCATCGAGCGGCCGGCCGTGGCCGGGTCGGTATGGGTGGCGGTGTGGTGAGCGGATCTCATGATGGCTTCCCTCCGGCTCGGCGGGGCACTCCCACCGTACTAAGTACGAAAGCTACAGTACAAAGTACGAATCAGCGATGGCTGGAGGCAGAATCGTGAAAACAGACAGCGGCGAGCGCCCGGCACGCGCGCCGCTCAGCCGGGAGCGGGTGCTGGAAGGCGCCCTCGCGATCGCCGACGCGGGCGGCCTGGAATCACTGACGATCCGCTCGCTGGCCCACGAGCTCGGCGTCAAGCCGATGTCGGTGTACTACTACGTCGCCAACAAGAGCGAGATCATCGACGGCATCGTCGACCGCGTCTTCAGCGAGATCGAGCTGCCGGCACCGGACGGCGACTGGCGGACCGAGATGCGTCGCCGGTCGGCGTCGGCCCGCGCCGTGCTGCGCCGGCACCCGTGGGCGATCCCGCTGCTGCAATCGCGAACCCACCCCGGCCCGGCAACGCTGCGCCATCACGACGCCGTCATCGGCTCGCTGCGATCGGCGGGCTTC
Source organism: Paractinoplanes globisporus DSM 43857 (assembly GCF_000379645.1). Lineage (GTDB taxonomy): Bacteria > Actinomycetota > Actinomycetes > Mycobacteriales > Micromonosporaceae > Actinoplanes > Actinoplanes globisporus. Next base: position 1,466,739 of record NZ_KB903294.1, on the reverse strand, counting down.
TCCATGGCCATGACCGCGCACGCGTTCGCCCTGATCGACAGCTACGTGTTCGGGTTCGCGCTGTCCGAGTCGGCGCTGCCCATCAACGGCCCGGAGACCGTCACCGAGGTCGCCACCTCGATGATGCCGTCGAGCGCTCCCGACCTCTACCCGCACCTGATCGAGTTCACCACCGAGCACATCCTCAAGCCCGGGTACGACTTCGGCGCCGAGTTCGACTTCGGCCTCACCCTGATTCTCGACGCGCTCTCTTCGCCGTCCCACGCCGGCATACGGCCCTGATCCAACTGAATGCCTGGGCTATGTCGGCGGTGCGGTGACGGTTGAGGTCGAGGATCGGGCCGGGCTATGCGCGGGGGATCAGGCGGGAGCCGGTCCAGGCCAGGCCGGTGCCCGCGGCCAGCAGGAGCAGGGCGCCGACCGTCGGCAGGGGCTGTCGTGCGTAGGAGCCGGCGCCGATCGCCACGGCGGCGAGCATCAGGAGGACGCCGTCGGCGGGGTTGACCAGCCGGGAGCGGAAGACGGCCCAGCCGAGCAGGAGCCAGCCGGTGCCGGTGACGGCGGTGGCGGCCGCGGCGGCCAGTTTGAGCTGGTCGACCGTCAGGGGTGCACCCTCGGCCAGGGTGCCGGCGGGCAGGGCCGCGAGCGGGAGCGTCAGCATCGTGCCGGCCAGGGCGATCAGGAGGCCGGCCAGGGCGGAGCGGCGGGTGCGCGTGCCGGCCAGCACCGCGGACAGGGCCAGCATGGCGATCGTCGCGAGCCAGTCGGCGGCCAGGGACACCGCGAGCGGGCCGGGCGGGGTGCCGATGCCCAGGGTGAGCCAGCCGTCGAGGACCGCGGCGGCGGGTAGTGCCCAGAGCGCCAGGCGGGCGTAGCGCCGTACCGACCAGACCCAGACTGCCTCCCGTACGGGAAGCAAGTGATCTTGATCTTGGTCTTGATCGGGGGTGTCGAGGGGCGGGCGGGCGCCGCCTACCCAGGCCGGAGAGACCCGCAGCGGCCGGCCGCTGGCCGTGTGGTGATGGCTGGTGCTCATGGTGCCGCCTCGTGTGGGCTCCGGCCGAGCGGACCGGGGGCAACCGTCGGGATCCTGCGCCGAGCATTCCAAATGTCCCCATGACTCGCAGGTGATTGCCAGAAAAGCTGATAAATACCCAGAAAACGTTCAGGTCGGGCGTTGGTATCGGGCGGGTGACTGGGTCGATCGATTTCAAAATTATTCTCGGCCCGGTGAGCTGCGGAAACGCGGGCTCGGGCGAGGGGCGGCGACGGAGAGCGTTGAACCCGTGCGCGGGTGGGGTCCGTACAGGGGGCCGACCGACCACATCGACGTCCACGAACGAGGAGTGATGATGAGATCGCGTGCGTACCGAAGGAACCAGGGGCCCGACCGGCGGAAAGTGCTCGGTGCCGTCGTCATCGGCGGTGTTCTGGTCGCGGCCGGGCTCGCCGGCGTTCAGCTCGCATCCGCCAGCACCACCCCGAAGGCCGCCGATGTGATCACGGTGGAAGGGCAGCAGTTCGACGTCTCCCAGTGCACGAAGCTGGAGATCAAGGCGGCCGACGTGCTCTGCGACGGCGAGAAGCTCGCGCCGGTCGAGGAGCAGGGTGCCGGGGACGCGGCTCTCGCCTCGGCGCAAGCTCTCGAGACGGCTTGTGACACGTTCGCGGCCGACGCGGCGGCGGCCGAGGGTTCGGCCGGTGCCGCCCAGCAGGGCTCGGCGCAGCAGGGCGAGCAGGGCGCGGCGCAGCAGGGCGCCGCGGCGAAGAAGGCCAAGGCCAAGAAGCTCGCCGCGAAGTGGGCCAAGGCCATGAAGGCGGCCGACGACAAGGCCGCCGGGGAACAGGCCGCCGGCGAGCAAGCCGCCGGTGAAGAGGGCGCCGCGGGCGCCGCGGACCAGAACGCGGCCGCCGCAGCCGCGGTGGCCAGCGCCCAGAAGTCGCTGCTCCAGACCTGCCTGGCGCTGGCCGACGCCAAGGCCGCCGCGGGAATCGCCGGCGCGGGCGCGGGCGACAACGGCGCGGGCGACGGCGGAGCTTCGGCCGCCCCCAGCGAGGAGCCCAGCGCCGACCCAAGCGCTCCCGAGCCGACCGCCAGCGCCGCCGGCAGCTCCACCGACTGACCGGCCAAACACGAAACGGCCGGCCCCGACAATCGGGCCGGCCGTTTCCGTCAGTCAACGGCTCAGGCGCGCTCGCGCTCCGCCACTCCGTTGTAGTCGGCCCCGCCGAGCGCGGCCGACGGCGGGATCGGCTCCGGCGCCGGCAGCGCAGCCGTACGGTCCGGATCTCCCGAGACCTGCGCCTCGGCCACCCGCACCTGCTCGTCCACCTGGGCCGCCGCATCCGCCGCCGCTTGGGCCGCGGCGGCCGCCTCGCGCTCCACCTCGTCCGCGTTGACGGACGCCCGCGGAACGTCGCCGGCCATGTTGGCCAGCCCGCCGAGCGCGCCGCCCAGACCCTCGAGGGCCTTGGTCAACTCGGTCGGGACGATCCAGACCTTGTTCGCCGAGCCGTTCGCGATCTGCGGCAGCGCCTGGAGGTACTGGTAGGCCAGCACCTTCTGCGACGGGTTCGCGGTGTGGATCGCGTCGAAGACCGTGCGGATCGCCTTGGCCTGGCCCTCGGCCTGCAGGATCCGCGACTGCCGGTCACCGTCGGCCCGCAGCACCGCGGCCTGCTTCTCACCCTCGGCCGTGAGGATCTGGGCCTGCTTGTGGCCCTCGGCGTTGAGGATGGTGGCGCGTCGTTCCCGCTCGGCGCGCATCTGCTTCTCCATCGAGTCGCGAATCGACGGCGGCGGCTCGATCGCCTTGATCTCCACGCGGGTGACCTTGATGCCCCAGCGGCCGGTGGTCTCGTCGAGCACCGTGGAGAGGTGGCGGTTGATCTCCTCGCGGCTGGTCAGGGCGCGCTCCAGGTCGAGGGAGCCGATGACGTTACGCAGGGTCGTCACCGTCAGCTGCTCGATGGCCTGAAGGAAGTTGGAGATCTCGTACGTGGCCCGAACCGGGTCGACGACCTTGAAGTACAGGACCGTGTCGATCGACACGACCAGGTTGTCCGAGGTGATCACCGGCTGGGGCGGGAAGGAGACGACCTGCTCGCGCATGTCCACCTTGCTGCGCACCGCGTCGACGAACGGGACCAGCACGTTCAGACCCGGGGTAAGGGTGCGCTTGTACTTGCCCAGGCGCTCCACCACGTCCATCCGCTGCTGCGGAACGATGCGGATGGACCGGAGCAGCGTGACGATGGCGAACACCACGATCACGATTACCAGTACGCCGATCACTGCTGTCATGGCGCCTCTCTAGATGCTCTAGATGTCGGGCAGGTCATCGCGCCACACGATGGCCGTGGCGCCGATGACCTTGACAACCCGGACACGTTCGCCCGGGAGGTATTTCTCCGTGCCGTCGAAGGAACGGGCCTGCCAGATCTCGCCCTCAAGCTTGATCATGCCGCGCTCGCCGTCGACCTCCTCCATCACCGTGCCGTGGCTGCCCTGCATCGCCTCGATGCCGAACGGCGTGTCACCGGTCTCGAGAGCGGTCTTGGCGTGCCGGAGGATGATCGGCCGGAGCGCGCCGACGGAAAGGCCCGAGGCCAGGGCGAAGACGATGACCTGAAGCAGCAGCGGAGCACCGAGCGCGGCGGCGCCGGCCGCCGCGAACGCGCCCACTGCGAAGAAGATGATCAGAAGGGTGGCCGTGAAAGCCTCGGCGATCGCCAAGGCGATGCCGAGCACGATCCAGAGAATCGCTTCCACTCTTCGATCGTTGCACGGCCACGCACGCTCCGCGAATGCCGCATCCTGGCGTAGCCACAGCAGTTGTTCAGAATAGCCATCACGTCGAGAGGGTCCACCGTGTCGCTGCCGCCGTCGCTGCTGCCGGAGACGGCCCGCCGGGTCGACGAGATCGCCGCCCGGGCCCAGGCCCAGGGACGTGCGCCGTCGCTGGTCCTGGCGATCGTCCGGGACCGCGCGGTGCTGCACTTCGCGGGCGTCGGCGAGCACCCGGTGCCGGACGCCAAGACGCAGTACCGCATCGGCTCGATCACCAAGACGCTGACCGCGACGCTGGTGATGCAGCTGCGCGACGAGGGTTTCTTCGCCCTCGACGACCTGCTCTACCGCCATCTGCCCGGCACCGCGATCGGCGGGGTGACGCTGCGCCAGCTGCTCGGGCACGTCTCGGGCCTGCAGCGCGAGCCGGACGGCCCGTGGTGGGAACGCACCACCGGCGGCGACGTCGACAAGCTGCTCGCCGATCTCGGCTACGACAAGCTGTCCGGCCCGCCGTTCCGCCGCTACCGGTACTCCAATCTCGCGTACGGCCTGCTCGGCGCCGTGCTCGAGCGGGTGACCGGCGAATCGTGGACGACGCTGGCCGGCAAACGGGTGCTCGATCCGCTGGGCATGAAACGAACGACATACGCCCCGATGGAGCCGTTCGCCAGGGGCTTCGTGGTGCACGCCCTGGACGACAGCCTGCACGAGGAACCACGTCTCGACTCGGGCGCGATGGCCCCCGCCGGCCAGCTCTGGTCCACCGTCACCGACATGGCCAAGTGGGCCGCGTTCCTCACCGACCCGGCGCCCGCCGTCCTGCCCCGCGAAACGGTCGACGAGATGTGCGCACCGGTGGTGATCAGCGATCTGGAGTCCTGGACCGGCGGCTACGGCCTGGGCCTGCAGCTCTTCCGGGTCGGCGAGCGCGTCTTCGTGGGCCACGGCGGCTCCATGCCCGGCTACGTGGCCCATCTGGCGGTGCACCGCCGCAGCCGGCTCGGCGTGATCGCGTTCGCCAACGCGTACGGCCTGCAAAAAACCCACATCCGCAAGGTCGCGCTCGAGGCCTTGACCACCGCGCTGGATGGCGAGCCCGCACCGCCCGCGCCCTGGCATCCCCCGACGCCGCCCCAGGGCGAGGCCGCCGCGCTGACCGGCCGCTGGTGGTGGATGGGCCGCGAGCACGAGATCCACGCCGCCGGCGACACCCTCGAATTGACCGGCCCACACCATTGGTCCCGCTTCGTCCGCGAATCGCCCGATCGCTGGCGAGGCGTCGACGGCGAGAACGAGGGCGAGGTGCTGCGCGTGCTCCGCGCCCCGGATGGCACGGTCGAAAAACTCGACATTGCCACGTTCGTCTTCAGCCGCAATCCCAGCGATTTGGCCTAAAAATCCCCATATCGTACGAGGACAGAAAAGTCCCGCCTTCGCCGGATCAGCGCCGTCGTCCCTCGCGCCCCGGCGCGCGACCGTTCCGGCCGGTGCGTTCCCTCACGCTCGCGTCCCTCCCCGACCCAGTCCGGCCCCGCCGGTGGTCCCCATTGTCAGCGGCTGAAGCAGAACCGGACGCGGGTTGTGCCGTCGTGGTGGTCGATGGCGAGCCAGTCGCTGAGCTGGTTGGCCATCCAGAGGCCCATGCCGTGGTGCCCGGATCGAGCGGGTGGGCGGTAGCCGACGAGTGGGTCGCTGAACCCGTCGCCGTGGTCGGTGACCTCGCAGATGATCGTGGTGTCTTCGACCCAGACCTTGAGGTCGCGATCACCGCGGCCGTGGACGAGGCTGTTGACGGCGATCTCGGTGACCACCAGTAAGAGATCGTCGATCGCCGGCCGCTGCCAGCCGAGGCCCTCGACCACCGCCCGGACCACGTAACGGGCACGGCGCGCGCTCATCGGGACGTCCAGGCTCACCACGACCAGCGGTTCCCTGCGGATCGGCGGGACCGGCTCGGCGATGGCGCGCAGCAGCCGGCGGGGGCGCTGGTACAGCCGGGACGGCTCGCGCTGGTCGGCGCGCACGACCGGGTGGGTACGCCGGGCACTGCTGACGACCTTCTCCGGCAAGCGGCGTGTGTCGTACGGGCAGATTATCCAGGCGGGTGCCGTGGCGAAGACGTCGTTGATCGCCGACTCGTACCGGATCCAGGTGTCGCGTCTGGCAGGCATACCGAAGGCGACCTCGCCGACGATGCGGATCGACCGTGAGCCCTGTGCCTGTGCGGTGTTGAGCAGGTCTGTCCATCCGGCGATGGTCGACGCGGGTCGCACGTACCAGGTGTCGCGGTCGATAAAGGTGACCTTGCCGGCGTCGGCGCCGAGGCCCTGCCGGAGCAGGTCGATGTTGTGCGCGGTAACGGCTGCGACGACGGCCTCGCCGTCGCGCAGGCCATCGGTGAGGAACGGGGTGAGGGCCGAGACGAACCCGTCGTCATCGTCGTAGATGAGCGCTTCGTGAATGAGCGTTGCGCTGATCATTGTCAGTCAGTCCTTGAGGATCACATTGGGGAAGAAATCGGACCAGTTGGACTGTCTCCAGATCTTGCGGAGCAGCGGTGTAGCGCCTCGCACCGTGGTCGGCCCGTGCCGGCCGGCGATCACCTCACATGCCATGCCGATCCCTCGTGCGCCGCTGACGTCGACGAAGGTCACGCCGCTGACGTCAAGCACGCCGGTCGCCCTGGCCTCTGCCGTTTCGACCAGCAGTCGATGCACCTGATCGGCGACAACATTGTCGATGTCGCCCGCCAACCGCAGCATGCCGTCCCGGCCGGCATGCAGGCTGAAGCCTTGGTCACGGGATCGGCGGGTGTGCAGGGTTTCGGCGAGCATGAGATTGCCGGAAGCCCACCGGCGGGCGTCGTACGCGCATACCGCGGTCATGGGGATCTGTTTGAGAAGCAGGTCGGCGCGTAGCTCGTACACCGGCCACACCGCCAGCACGTCGGGATGATCGGCCAGAAAATGGGTCTCCGCGTAGACGCGCAATCCGGTGTGACCATCGGCCACCGCGGATCGGGCCGCGTCGGCGCACGCGTCCAGCCGGGCGTCGGGCTCAAAAACCCCACCCGCGAGAAACGCCTCAGACGCGGAGCCAAACACCAGCACCCCGCCGTCCACGAGATCATCCACGGGCAGGCCGGCGACCCGCAGATCGCTGCCGATCTCGGCGACGGCCGCGTCGTGGGCGGTGAGCACGCAGACCCGCTCCCGCCGGGCAAACCCGGCCACGGCGTAGTCGAGAACCGCACGGCGGGCATCGGCGTCCCGGTCGTACACGAAACAGAAATGGTCGTGCGGAACCAGATCGGCTACGCCTCCTGCCGCCGGCACGACCTCACACCTCGCCCACCCACGCTCGGCCCAACCTTTCGACGCTTCCGGGCATCGTATGGCCCGACAAACATCCACAACCGCCGCCGACCGCAAATCCCCCGATCAGGTAACCGTCCGGTCCGGTCCGCCCGGGCTCAACCGCGCGGCACGACGAGCCTCGTGGTCCGTTCCGAGGTCGGTCACCCCGCCAGGCCGCCCCGGTCGCGCCGCCGAATCCTGACCCGACGCGCGAATGACGACGACAGGCTGCCGTGCGGGCAGAGTGGACCCGGAGCGGTGAGGCCACCTGCGGAGCAGCGTGCTTCGCTGGTTCGCGCGAGGGCTCCGAAAGCGCTGCCGGCGGGTGAGTATGTAGGCATGGAGGACGACGAGACTCGGCGGCTGGTAGCGGTGGTCGCTACCGCGCGGACTGAGTCGGAGGCCGAAGAGGCGTGGGTTCGGCTGCGCCTGCTTGGTGTCGACGTGGTGCCGTATCTGGCCGCGGCGTACCCGACGGCCACCCGTTATCAGGGACGCGTCCGTCTCGTCTTCCACAGCATCAGATACGCCCGGACGAGCCAGGACGCGTTCGGGTTGGGCATGGAAGCCGTCAGTGATCGCGCCACGCTGGTTCGTTACCGGGCTTGCCAAGTGCTGGCTTACTCCCTACGGCATGACGCCATCCGGGTATTGCGTGACGCTCTCGGGCATCCTGACCGCGAGACCGCCGAGGATGCCCGCGCTGCCATACGGGCGATCACTGCCGGGAATCATCACCTGTTCGTTGACCGGACCGAATCCGGGAGTACCCGCTGGATTGTCAATCCGGAGGACGACCAGATCGCGGCGCAAGCCAACTCATCCTCACCCACGCCCGACCGCTGGTACCGCCGCCTCCTCCGACGCTGACGCGCTCATTTGGCACATCAGTTCGCTTCAAGAGGTTTCCATCGCCCACTCTGCGACTCGCTGCACAAGGTCGACCTCGAGCGTTCCGACTACCGGCGTGTGCGGGTCGACCCGTGAAGACGGCGGGCGGTGGAGCACGAATGTCAGCCTTCGAGCACTGTCGGGTACTGGCCACGGGCCCAGAGTGCCGTTCGTGCGCTCACCGCCCTCGAACAACTCGATTCCACCCGGACCGATGCCGTGGAACCCGGCGGTGGTCCACGGCAACTCCACGTCAGCGTGATAACCCGTCAGCAGCACGAACCCCTCGTCGAAACCCTCCACCACCTCGTCGGGACGCACGCCGGGAATCAAGGCATACTCCAGCGACACCATCTGGCATGCGACTTCCTGCTCGCGAGAGGTGAGATCGGACCGCGAGCGGCCGTTGTCGGACAACCCGGTCAACACGACGCGATGACCCGGTATCAGCTCTCTGCAGTCAATCTCGAACTCGACCAGCGGTGGATCGACCGATCTGAACGAATCCGGGCCTTGCGCAGTCTCGTCAGACATACGTCATGGTAGATCTTTGGCCGGCCGAGATCGAACGATACGTGCGCTGGTTGCAGAGATCCGCCGATACCAGCCCTCCACCGTCTCCCGGCGATTGTTCTTCGTGGTCGGCTTCCACCGCGTGTGCGTCATCGACCAGATCCTGGCCCACTCGCCCGCCGACCACGTACGCCGGCCATCTATGCCGACCGACTCACCCACCCTCGGACTCGGGCACCTGCAATTCGAAGCCCTGCTCAGCGCCGCGCGGCAGTCAGCCACCGCAACGACTTCACGTTGATCGCGATGCTCGGCCTACTCGGCTTGCGGATCTTCGAAGCCTGCGGCACGAACATCACCGACCTCGGCGAACAACACGGCCACCGTGTCCTGAAGATTCGCGGCAACGGCGACAAGACGGCACCGGTCCCACTGCCGCCGGCAGTGGCCCGGGCGATCGAGCACGCCGTCGACGGACGACTGCAGGGGCCGATCCTGCGCAACACGCTCGGTCGGCGGATCGCCCGGCACGCCGCGACCCGCCGGCTCCAGCAGTTGTCGGAGACGGCCGGGATCCGAATGCCGCGCATGCACCCGCACATGCTCAGACACACGTTCGTCACGACCATGCTGGACGCGGGCGTCAGCCTGCGCGACGTGCAAATCGCCGCCCGGCACGCCGACCCGAAGACCACGATGCGCTACGACCGGGCACGTAAGAACCTCGACCGGCACCCCAACGACATCCTCGCCGCCTACATGGCCTCCGGAACCTGAACACACCCCAAGGCCTCCCGGCGCCGGGACTACCCCAACAGCAGGCCTCGCACGGCCCGCGGCCCGCATCACCTGCCGAGCGTCCACCCGGCACGCATCAAACCGCGATGAGGACAGGAAAGGCCGCCGACGCACACAGACATGCCGAATAAAGTACGCGATAGGGTCTCGCCCACACTGATGATCATGAATTACAGACCGAGATTCCTGCATTCTTCGGCGGCCTGGACGACTTATGCCGGCCTCGAACCGATTGCGGGGCCGGGGTACCATGGAGCTATCGACCATGGGAGGGGCTATCGAACCTCGCAGGAAGAATACGGTCATCGATCTACCCCTACTCAAGGCACTCGGTTGCTTTTTCGCTTGTATTGTGGCTAGCCTGATCTTTCAATTGACGACTCATGGTCTGGTTCGACATGCGGCCGGCATCGTGATCGGAGTTGCGGGTATGTGGCTTATTCCCTTGCAATATGGGGGCAGGCGCTACTCTCTGCGAGACGACCGCCGGATGACGGCGACGGTCCTAGCCTCCAGGTCGCTGAGTGACGATGAAATACCCGAGCACCCGGCGTGGTGGCGCGAGGGTGGAGAGCCATACCGGCGGTCGATCCGCGTGGCTGTATGGTTCGCTGTCGGCCTCAGCCTGGCTGCTGTATTGAGTTATGTAGCAGCTCCGACATTGTTGAGCGGCGCGGCGTCGACGGAAGGTGGCCAGTCATCGTCGGCGTCGCTCCTTGAGGTTGTATGGGCGGCTTGCTGGATCAGTCCGTTTTTGATTTTGTGGAATATCCGAAGCGCGCGGCGGGAGAAATTCCGACTGAGGGTCGAGGAGACGCTCCGAAAGTCCCAATTGGAATCAATCAGGGATAGGCGCCGCACCCTGCAGGTAGACGTTGAGGCCTATGAAGGTCGGCTGAAGGGCCTAAGGGAATCCAGCAACGCAACACTGCATCTCGCAATCAAAGATATCGATCTTGCAATTAAAGATCTCGAGCAGCAGGGCAGGGGTGATCGGGCAAGCTCGAGGCTCCGCGACGTGGTACTCACTGTCGGAGGACTCGTCGCTGGGTTTGTTCTTTCGATAGTCGGCCACCGAGCCGGTCTGACTTAGCGCGGCGGCATTCGTGGCTAACCCGGTTCCGCGTCGTTCGAGCCCGACCGGTAACCGTCGATAGCCGCGTTCCGTCCCATAAGTGCCATACTCATATGCCGCGATGAAGGCGCGTTGCACCCCCATGGTTGCGCGGCGTCAGCGCTCGACAAAGACATGCTCGGCGCTCCGCTGCTGGGAGCAGCGGTTCGCGAGCACCAGCAACCGCATGAGGGCCGTGCTGCTCGGAGCCGGACCGCATGGCGACCGGCAGATGACGCCGGCTTGGACCGCAGCATTGGCAGTCGAGGTGTATTCCAAGGTCTGCGAGAGCGAGAAACGACTGCGATCCACCCTGCCCGTGGCCGCCGCCGAACGGGCGTTTGCGCGGATCTGGCGCTGAGCAGCACCGCGATGAGGGCGTCATGATGGCGGGTCGGCGCGGTCTGCGGGTTGAAAGTGGTGGCAGTGCAGGCACCTAGGCGGAGGCGCGCCAGACGATGGGGGAGGGGAGCAGCAGGCCTCGTTGGGGGATGTCTTCGCCTCGTAGTTGGCGTAGGACCAGGTCGGCGGCGTGTTCGCCGATGTCGCCGGCCGGTTGGTGCACTGTGGAGAGGGTGGGGCGGGTGCGTTGGGCCCACGAGCTGTCGTCGAAGCCGACCACGCCTACGTCGGCGGGGACGGAGCGGCCCGCCTCGCGTAGGGCCTCCATCGCGCCGGCCGCCACCGCGTCGGAGCCGGCGAAGACGCCGTCGATGGTCGGGTCGCGTTCCAGGAGCGTGCGCATGCCCTTGGCGCCGCAGGCGAAATCGTAGAGCGGCACCTCGGCCACCAGCGACTCGTCGAACAGTGGGCCCAGGGCGCGCCGGAAGCCGATCAGGCGGTCGGCGCCGGAGTCGCGGTCGACCGCGGGCGCGATCATGCCGACGCGGCGGCGGCCGGTGGTGACCAGACGCCGGGTGATCTCTTCGGCGGACGCGAGGTTGTCGATTCCCACGTACGGAATCTCGGGGTGTAAATCGCGCGGATGGCCCACGAAGGCCGACGGGAGCGCGAGGCCGCCCACCACCTGGATGATGGGGTCGTGGCTGCGGGCCGAGACGATGATGGCCCCGTCGACGAAACCGCCGCTGAGGTACCGCGTGATGCGGGCGGTGTCGCGCTCGGAGTCGACGACCAGGTTGACCATCTGGTAATCGGCGGCCGACAGCGTCGCGTTGGCGCCGAGCATGATGCCGCCGATGTTCGGGTCCTCGAGGAACAGCGAATGCGGCTCGAGCACGATGAAGCCGATCGCCTGTGAGCGCTGCATGACCAGGTTGCGGGCGGCCGTGTTGGGCACGTAGCCGACCTCGCGGATGGCCCGCTCGATCGCGGCGCGCGCGGCCGCCGACACGTAACCGCCGTTGAGCACGCGGCTGACCGTGCCGCGGGAGACCCCGGCGGCCGCGGCGATGTCGTGGACGGTGGCGCGCTTTCCGGACTTCACAGGGAGACTCTAACTTTCCGCCTCTTGACGCAGGTCACACCCGATCCTAGTGTGTGCACGTTCACACATTTGACCTCGGCGGTTCTCGGCCCGGAAATGTGTGCACGTGCACAGGCAGGGAGAGGAACCTTCGTTGATCACGTTGGGCTGCGATTACAACCCGGAGCAGTGGCCGGCCGAGGTGTGGGCCGAGGACGTCGCGCTCATGCGGACCGCCGGGATCGGGCTGGTGGCGATCAACGTCTTCGGCTGGTCGGACCTCGAGCCGCGGCCCGGCGAGTACGACTTCAAGCGCCTCGACCGGATCGTCGAGCTGCTGCACGGCAACGGCATCCGGATCAACCTGGGCACCGCGACCGCCTCGCCCCCGCCGTGGCTGTCCACCCGGCACCCGGAGGTCCTGCCGATGGCGGCCGACGGCACCCTGCGTTACCCGGGCGGCCGGCAGGCGTGGTGCCCGAGCTCGCCGGTCTTCCGCAAGCACGCCATGGAGCTGGTCGAGCAGGTGGCCCAGCGCTACGGCGGCCACCCGGCGGTCGCGCTCTGGCACATCTCCAACGAGCTGGGCTGCCACAACACGCTCTGCTACTGCGAGGAGTCGGGCGCCGCGTTCCGGCTCTGGCTAAAAAATCGCTATAAATCAATAGAAAACCTCAACACCACATGGGGTACGACGTTCTGGAGCCAACGCTACGGAGAGTGGGACGAGATCCTCCCGCCCCGGGCGGCGCTGTCGATGCGCAATCCGGCCCAGATGCTCGACTTCCGGCGGTTCTCCTCGGACGAGTTGCTCGCCTACTACGAGGCCGAGGCGTCGGTGCTGCGGGCGCACAGCACGATCCCGATCACCACGAACTTCATGGTCACCGCGCACATCCGCGAGCTCGACTACTGGCGGTGGGCGCCGCGGATGGACGTGATCGCCAACGACCACTACCTCGACCACCGCCTCGGCGACCCGGCGGCCGAGCTCAGCTTCGCCGCCGATCTGACCCGGGGGCTGGCCGGCGGCCGGCCGTGGATGCTCATGGAGCAGGCGGCCGGCGCGGTCAACTGGCAGCCGCACAACCTCGCGAAGAGGCCGGGCGAGATGCTGCGCAACACGCTCACCCACGTGGCCCGCGGCGCCGACACGGTCTGCTTCTTCCAGTGGCGCGCCTCCCGGCAGGGCAGCGAGAAGTTCCACTCGGCGCTGGTGCCGCACGCCGGGACCGACACCGGCCAGTGGCGCGAGGTCCTCGATCTCTCGTACGCGCTGCGGCGGCTCGCCGACGTCGCCGGCTCCACGGTGGAGGCGGACACGGCGGTGCTGTTCAGCTGGGAGTCGTGGTGGGCGGCCGAACAGGAGGGGCGGCCGTCCACCGCCCTGAACTACCTCGATCAGGTGCACGCGGCGTATGGGGGACTGCGCGAACTCGGCGTGACCACCGATGTGATCAACCCGGACGGTGACCTCGACCGGTATCGCCTCGTGGTGGTGCCGTGCCTCTATCTCGTGACCGACGAACAGGCGGCCCGGATCCGGAAGTACGTGGACGAGGGCGGGTCGGTGCTCGTCACCTTCTTCAGCGGCATCGCCGACGAGGACGACCGGATCCGGGCCGGCGGCTATCCGGGGGCGTTCCGGGAGGTGCTCGGGGTCAACGCCGAACAGTTCGCCCCGCTGCTGCCCGGCACCACGATCACGCTCGACAACGGCGGCACGGCGAGCCTCTGGGCCGAGCGTCTCCGCACCACGACGGCGGCGACGGTGGCCTCCTATCTGGACGGGCCACTCCCCGGCGTGCCGGCGATCACCCACAACCGCTTCGGCGCGGGCAACGCCTGGTATCTAGCAACATTCCTGGATAAATCGGGCATGCGAAAGGCGCTGCGAGCGGCCATCGACGCCGCGGGCGTCACGCCCACCGGGCCTGAGAACGACGGCGAGGTCGAGATCGTGCGACGGCGCAAATCCGGCAAATCATTCGTGTTCGCGATCAACCACGGCTCGAGCGAGATCGACGTCGCGCTGACCGGCACCGACCTGATCAGCGGGGAACGCCTGGACAGCGGTTTCGTGCGGGTGCCGCCCGGGGGCGTACGCGTGCTGGCAGAAGCGGAAGGGGAACGGCCGTGACCGGACCTCGCGGCGCACGACGGCACCTGCCCGCCATCGCCTTTTTCGTCACCCCCTTCGCCGCGCTGTTCGCGCTCTTCTACCTGGTGCCGATCGGGTACGCGATCGTGCAGTCGCTCTACAAGGTCGAGCGCACCGGCACCTTCGGCCCGGCCCGCGAGGTCTTCGGCGGCCTCGCGCAGTACCGCCGGGTCTTCACCGACTCGCCGTTCTGGCACTCGGTCGAGCGGGTTCTGCTGTTCGGCGTCGTGCAGGTGCCGATCATGCTGGGGCTGGCGCTGATCCTTGCGCTGCTGCTCGACTCCGGCCTGGTGCGCGGCAAACGGTTCTTCCGGTTGGCGTTCTTCCTGCCCTACGCGGTGCCCGGGGTGGTCGCGGCGATCATGTGGGGCTACCTCTACTCGCCGAATCTGTCGCCGTTCACCGCGGTCACCGCGAACCTCGATCTGCTCGGCGCCGACCTCGTGCTCTGGTCGATCGCCAACGTCGTGACCTGGGTCTACGTCGGTTACAACATGCTGATCCTCTATTCGGCGCTGCTCGCGATCCCGCCGGAGATCTACGAGGCGGCCCGGATCGACGGCGCCGGCGTGATCCGCACGGCCTGGTCCATCAAGATCCCGATGGTCAGGCCGGCGATCGTGCTCACCACGGTCTTCTCGATCATCGGGACGCTGCAACTGCTCGCCGAGCCGCAGGTCTTCCGCAGCTTCTCGTCGGCGGTGTCGAGCACGTACACGCCGAACCTGACCGTCTACGCCACCTCGTCGGTGCCGAACTTCCACCTGGCCGCCGCGTTCTCGGTCGTGCTCGCGCTCGCCACGTTCGTGCTCTCGTTCTCGTTCCTCAAGTTCACCCAGCGGAGGGGCGCCCGATGACCGTGTTCACCCAGCGGAGGGACGCCCGATGACCGTGCTTACCCGGCGTGCCGCCGCCATGCTCGTCATGGCCGTCTGCACGGTCTACTTCCTCACCCCGCTGTGGTGGCTGTTCGTCGGCGCCACCAAGTCCGGCGGCCGCGGGGTCGGGCTCTGGTTCGACCACTTCCAGCTCGGCGCGAACGTCCGCGCGGTGCTGACCTATCAGGACGGGATCTTCGTCCGCTGGCTGGTCAACAGCGTCGGCTACACGGTCGGCGCGGCGGCGCTCGGCACGCTGCTGGCCGGCATGTGCGGATACGCGCTGGCCAAGTACCGCTTCCCGGGCCGCGAGGCGATCTTCAACGTGGTGCTCGGCGGGGTGCTCGTGCCGGCCACCGCGCTCGCGCTGCCGCTGTTCCTGCTGTTCAGCAAGGCGCACGCGGCGAACACGTTCTGGGCCGTCTTCCTGCCCAGCCTGGTCAACCCGTTCGGGGTCTATCTCGCCCGGATCTATGCCGCCTCGTCCGTTCCGGACGAGCTCCTGGAGGCGGCCAGAATCGACGGGTCCGGCGAGGTCCGCACGTTCTTCACCCTTTCCGTACGCCTCATGGCACCGGCCTTCGTGACGATTTTCCTCTTCCATTTCGTGGCCGTGTGGAACAACTTCCTGCTGCCACTGATCATGCTCGGGAACCAGAAACTGTTCCCGGTCACGCTCGGGCTCTACACGTGGAATTCGCAGGTGGACCAGCGGCCGGAATTGCGCGGCCTGGTCCTGGTCGGCGCCTTTGTCTCGCTGGCGCCGATGATCATCGCTTTTCTCGCACTGCAGCGCTTCTGGCGCAGCGGCCTCGGTGCCGGATCGATCAAATAAATCCCCTCGCTATGGGAGGCAAAATGCGACGCTCCATCGCAGTCGTACTTCTGTCCACGCTCGCCCTGACCGCCTGTTCCTCGACGGACTCCTCGGGCGCCGAAAAAACCGCCGCGTCGTGCGCACCGGCGAGCGGGCCGGTCACGCTGACCTTCACCTCGTGGGTGCCCGACATCCAGAAGGTCGTCGACATCTGGAACAAGGCCAACCCGGCCATCCAGGTCACGGTGCAGACCGGCCCGAACGGCAACGGCGGCACGTACCAGAACTTCTTCAACCAGCTCAAGGCCGGCAACGCGCCCGACCTCGGCCAGATCGAGTACGACGCGCTGCCCAGTTTCCGGGTGCAGGACGGGCTCACCGACCTGGCCGGGTGCTCCGACGTGACCGCGGCCAAGGACCAGTTCGTGGACTGGACCTGGAACCAGGTGAGCTTCGGCGAGCAGGGGCACGTCTACGCGGTACCGCAGGACGCCGGCCCGATGGCGCTGTTCTACCGCAAGGATCTCTTCGAGAAGAACAACATCAAAGTGCCGACAACCTGGCAGGAGTACGCCGACGCCGCGGTCAAGGTGAAGGCGGCGGGCGGCTATATCACGAACTTCTCGAACTCCGACATCAACCAGTTCGCGGGCTTCGCGTGGCAGGCCGGCGCACACTGGTTCACCAACGACGGCACGAACTGGACGGTCGACCTCACCGACCCGGCCACCACGAAGGTCGCCGGCTATTGGCAGGACCTGATCGACAAGAAGCTCGTGTCGGCGGTGCCGCCGTGGACCGACGAGTGGAACAACGCGTACAACGAGAGCAAGGCGTGGACCTGGGTCTCGGCGGTGTGGGGCGCCAACTCGATCGCCACCGGCGCGCCGAAGACGTCGGGCAAGTGGGCGGTCGCGCCGATGCCGCAGTGGAACGCCGGTGACCAGGTCGCCGGGAACTGGGGCGGCTCGTCGACCGCGGTCTTCAAGGGCTCCAAGCACCCGTACGAGGCGGCGAAGTTCGCCCTGTGGCTGAACACGTCGAGCGAGGCGCTGACCGAGCTCAACAAGGTCGCCAACCTCTACCCGGCCGCGAAGTCGGGCTCGGCGCTGCCGGCGTTGTCGGAGGGCGTCGCGTTCTACGGCGACCAGAAGATCTACGACGTCTTCTCGACGGCGTCCGGGCAGGTCAAGCCCGACTTCACCTGGGGGCCGACGATGACACAGACGTACGCGGACGCGTCCGACGGGTTCAAGGCGGCGGTGTCGGGGCAGGGGACGCTGCTCAAGGCGCTGCAGGACGCGCAGGCCAGCACGATCCAGACGCTGAAGTCGCAGTCCATCCCGGTCAAGGAGTAGCCGGCCGGCTTTCAGCTGCACGATTGCCCGTTGACCGAGCAGGCGTCGGGGTTGTCCGAGCCGCCCGACCGGTCGAAGTGGAACCGCAGCTGGCCGGTGGAGCTCGCGGCGAGCGGCACCGACGAGGTCCAGGTGTACGTGTCGCCGCGCTGCACGAGCGTGGGCTGGGGGAGCGACTCCAGCCAGCTGGTCCGCAGGGTGCCCGGGTAGGTCAGGGTGACGACCCAGTCCTGCCCGGTGCCGGTGCGGTTGGTGAGCAGCACCTCGCCGATGAAGCTGTCCCCGTACGACTCGAGGACGTGATAGCGCCCGGTGACGGTGGCCGGGCGGGTGGCCTCGGTCGTGCGGGGCGGGGTGATGATCGCCGGCCGGGTGCGGGTGGGCGCCGGCGCCTCGGTCTCGGCCGAGGCGCTGGTGCCGGTACCGGCGCCGTCGGTCGTGCTGCCCGTCGTCGGCACGAGACTGACCGGCACTTGTGGACCGGAGGTGGTCCCCGGAAGGGTGAACGCCGGCTCGGGAGGTGGCAGAGTTCGCGGCGTCGAATGCCCCGGCGTCAGCCGCACGACCGTGACGATCACGAATCCCACAAGAGCGATGACCCCGACGATGGTAGGAAGCCACGGAAGAAAACTGATCCTGTCGGATTTCTCGTGCATTTGCCCACATCCCGGGTTACAGCGTGTATCTCCGGGGATGAGGGTAACGATCGGCAGGCGTACGGAAAAGACCTGAATTTTCGATAGTGAACGGTTTCCGGAATTAGCCGGAAAGTTCCCAGAAAGCGATCGCCGCCGCCGTCGCGACGTTGAGTGAGTCGACCCCGTTCCGCATCGGAATCGACACCCGCACGTCGCTCGCCGCCAGCGCCGCCCGGGTGAGCCCCGGCCCCTCCGCCCCCAGCATCAACGCCGGCCGTGCCCGGTCGGCCGCGCTCAGCTCCCGCAGCGGCACGGCGTCGTCGGCGGGCGTCAGCGCGAGCAGCCGGAACCCGCTCGCCGAGATCGTCTTGAGCGCCCCCGGCCAGTCCTCGGCCTTCACGTACGGGATCGCGAACACCTCGCCCATGCTCACTCGCACCGCGCGGCGATAGAGCGGATCCGCGCAGTTGGGCGACAGCACGACCGCGTCGATCCCGAGGGCCGCCGCGCTGCGGAAGAGCGCCCCGAGGTTGGTGTGCGTGTTCAGCCCTTCGAGCACCGCGAGCCGGGTCGCCCCCGCCAGCAGCTCGTCGAGCGAGGGCAGTTCCGGCCGGTGGAACGAGGCCAGCACGCCTCGGTGCACGTGAAAGCCGGTGATCGACTCCAGGACCTCGGGCGTGGCCGCGTAGACCACGGCGTCCTCCGGCAGGTCGGCGAACTGCTCGACCCGCTTCTCGTCGACCAGCACCGACCGCAGCCGGTACCCCGCCCGGAGCGCACGCCGGATGACGAGCTCGCCCTCGGCGATGAACAACCCGTTGGGCGGCTCCCACCGGATCCGCAGCTCGAGATCGGTCAGAGCCCGGTAATCCCCGATCCGCGGATCATCCGCGCCCACCCGAAGCACCACCATCCCGCCATTGTGACGGGCTCCCGACGCGGCGCCGACGGGTAGGCGCTCCGACCGCCACTCGTCGTGGCGGTGCGGTCGATGTGATCAGCCGCCGGTGCGACGGTTTCCGTAGCTCCGGCGGGCGGGGACGGTGCCCCGGCCGTGCGTGTGGCTCTCGGCCTGGGCCGAGGTCACACCGTGCGTGTGTTTCTTGTGCTTGGCGGCGCGCCGGGCGGCTCGGTTCAGAAACTCGGGCTCCTGCTCCTGCTGCTGCTCGTCCTGCTGCTCGTCCTGCTGCTGGTCCTCGGACATGCGTGCAGCCTATCCGGGACCTACGACAACAATGACCCCATCATGACAACCGAACTGATCACATCCCGCCTCCGCCTCCGCCAGTGGCGCGACTCGGACCGCCCGGCCTGGGCCGCTCTCAACGCCGACCCCGAGGTCCGCGAGTTCTTCCCCGACCTTCGAACCCCCGAACAGTCCGACGCTTCGCTCGATCACTTCCGGAGCGAGATCGACAGTCGCGGCTGGGGCTGGTGGGCGGTCGAGCTACAGGCCACAAGCGAGCTGCTCGGGATGGCCGGTCTCGACCCGGTCGACGAGGAGCTCCCGTTCACCGGCGTCGAGATCGGCTGGCGCCTGGCTCGCGAACACTGGGGCCACGGCTACGCCACCGAGGCCGCCCGGGCCGTGATCACCTACGCCTTCGAGGTGCTCGAACTCCCCGAGGTCCTGGCCATCGCCGCCGTCGGCAACAAGCGCTCCCACGCCGTCATGCGCCGTCTCGGCATGACCGAGTTGGAGACCTTCACCGACCCGACGCAACCACCCCACCTCGCGGAATCCGTCGTGTTCAGCATCAAGAACCTTTGACCGTACGAGGTAGAGCCAGGTCCTTGCCTGCGGGGCGCGGGCACCTGCAACTCACCCTCCGCGCGCCGGCTTCGGGCTGTCCCGGCCCAACAATCCGACCGGGCGGCGGCCGGGGCCGCCGCCCGCTGGCGGGCTAGGGGAGAGCGATGTAGAGGCGAGAGCCGGTGGGGCGGTAGCCGATGCGCTCGTAGACGCGCCAGGAGTCGGGGCCCGAGGCCTCGAGCCAGGCGATCTCGGTGCCGGCCGCGAACAGGCGGGACGTGACGGCCGCGGTCAGGGCGGCCGCGATGCCCCGGCGGCGGTACTCGGGGCGGGTGGCGATGCCGGCCACCTCGCTGACCGCGTCGTGGGGCGGTACGGCCTGGCCGCCGGCGACGCAGGTGCCGTCGGGGGCGACCGCCATGAACGCCACCCCTCCCCGGGACTGCAGGCGGGACATGCGGGCCACGTCGGCGTCCACGGCCGCCGGTGGGGCGCCGAAGGCCGCGTGCTGGGCGGTGACCATGGCTTCCCGGTCCGCGTCCGTGGCGGGTTCGGAAAGGACGAAACCCTCGGGCGTGGGCGGCGGCGTCAACGAGCCGGAGAGGCAGGTCAGGTACTCGTGTCGTTCCTCGACCGCGAAGCCGGCCGCGAGCAGAAGTGCCTCCAGTCCGGGCGCGCAGTTGACGACGTACTCAAGCCGGGGTTTGCGATTGACGTTCTTAAATGCCTCCACCAGCGCCGAAACGTCGGCGGAGGTGATGTCGGCGCCGGGCCGTGGGGTCGCGTAATTGATGCCGGGATTGTCGGTACCGGGATCGACGCCGATGACGAACGGGCCGGACTCGACGGGAGCGGGACGGGCCGCCAGGTTGGCGACGACCGAATTCTGGATGCGGGCATCCACGTTCAAGGTATTTACCTCTAGGCATGAGAAAGGAAACGATCAGGACGAAAGAGACGTCGGACCGCCTTGCCCACGCACCCCCAGAACCGGCGGTGCGGATGTCAGGCGGCCGCTAGGCCAACCCGGATCACAGGCTTCATTCCCTCATGCGGAGTGTCCACGCCCATCGCGCGGAAGCCCGGCCAGATTACGTCATGGAGTGGATCACGCCAAGGGCTACTGTGAGGCCGTGACGGAAGATCGCGCGCGGCCACGGATCGGGTTCATGTTCGACCGGGGGCGGCCGCCCGAGGAGTTGACCGGGTTCGCCGCCACGCTCGAGGAGCTGGGTGCGGACGATCTCTGGGTTGTCGAGGACCTCGGCTGGACCGGGTCGATCAGCGCGGCCGCGCTCGCGCTCGCGGCGACCCGGCGGCTGCGGGTGGGGCTCGGCATCGCGCCCGTCGCACTGCGGAACCCGGCGCTGCTCGCGATGGAGGTGGGCAACCTCGCCCGCGTGCATCCGGGCCGGCTGGTGGCGGGCGTCGGTCACGGCGTACCGGAATGGATGCGAAAGGTGGGCGCGGAGCCGGCGCGGAAGCTCGCCCGCCTGGAAGAGACGATCGTGGCCCTACGCGGGCTGCTCGCGGGCGACGAGGTCGTGCTGCACGGCCGCGAGGTCACGATCGACGGGCTCCGGCTCGTGCACCCGCCGGCCGAGGTGCCGCCGATCGTCACGGGCGTGGTGCGGCCGCGATCGCTGGAGCTGTCCGGGCGGGTCGCGGACGGGACGATCCTCGCCGAGGGCGCGGGGCCGGCGCAGGTCGTCGACGCGCTCGGGCATATCGGCCGGGGGCGGAAGGCGGGGGACCGGGATGCCCACGAGCTGATCGTGTTCGCCTTCATCCACGTGGACGACGATCCGGCCCGGACCGATTCGGCGGTGGCCGACGCGGTGGCGGGGCAGGCCGCGTGGCTGGGGGTCGAGCCGTCGGAGGTGTTCGGGATGTTCGGGCCAGCCTCCGATATTCCGGCGCAGGTCGACGCGCTGCATGCGGCCGGCGCCGACACCGTGGTGCTGCGGCCGCTCGGCGCGGACCCGGACGGGCAGGCGCGGGCGGCGATGGCGGCACTGCTACCGAGGCACTGAGGCGACAGCGACACTGAGGGGACGGAGCGCCCGACGCGGCAGTACGGTTGTACTGTTCGCGTGGTCCGCTGAGCGGGGGTGTGGCTGTGTCATCCGGATCGAGTTCGGGTTCGGGGGCCGACCGGCACCTGCTGGCGTTGCTCCGGGCCATCCGCCTGCGGCAGGCCGCGCCGGACGCGGTGGCCGCCGGCGCCGCCGACGCGGCCGCGGCGCTGACCAGGCCCGACGAGACCCCGGATGGGCATGAACCTCTGCTGCGCCCGGGCTGGGCCTCCGGCGAGCGGTCCGTTCCCGTACGGCAGCCGCGCCCGGAGGGCATGACGCCGGTCGCGCCCGGACGGGTGCCGGCCGTGGACGGCATGGACGCGTCCGACGAAGCCCTGCTCCGGCAGACGCAGAGCCTGTTGCGGGAAAGTCTCGACTTCGCCGGCGGCGCCGAGGCGGTCGCCGGGCGCCTGCGGACGGCCCTGCTCGAGGCCGATCCGGCCCTGGTGGTGGCCCTGCCCGGCGCGCCGGAGGTGCAGACGAGGAAGCTGACCGAGGGCCTGATCTGGCTCGTCGATCACCTCGACCAGCCGCCGCTGCTGGTGAGCGGGGCCGAGCGGCTCGGCGCGGCCCTCGCGGCCTGCGGCGTCCCGCCGGACGGGCTGCAGTTCGTCGGGGCGGCGCTCGCCGAGGCCATGCGGGCCGGGTCGCCGGCCGGGGAGTGGCGGCAGGAGTTCGAGGTGGCCTGGCGATCCACCTGGCAGCACGTGTACGAGTGGATGCGCGAGACCGCCGACGACGAGCCCGTGGCCTGGACCGCAGTCGTCGTGTCGCACGAGCTGCGGCGGCCCGACCTCGCGGTGATCCGCCTCCGCCCGTACCTCCCGATGCCGTTCCGCCCCGGGCAGTATTCGCGGATCGAGGTCTCCCGCGTGCCCGGCGTCTGGCGGCCGTACTCGCTGGCCGGCGCGCCCCGCCGGGACGACCTGGTCGAGCTGCACGTGCGGGCCAAGACCGAGACCGGGGTCAGCGGCACCCTCGTGCACCACACCGTGGTCGGCGACGAGGTGCGGATCGGCCGGGCCGAGGGCGACATGGGCCTGCACGTGAGGCCCGACCGCGATCTGCTGATGATCGCGGGCGACACCGGGGTCGCTCCGCTGAAGGCGCTGCTGACCGAGCTGGCCGACACCGGCGACTCGCGCTCGGCGGTGGTCTTCTGGGGCGTACGAAATCTGGCGGAGCTTTACGACATCGCCGAGATCGCGGAGATCGCGCGGGCGGCGAAACGCGCCACGGTCGTGCCGGTAGTGTCCGAAGGCGATCCCGGGCCGTACGCGTCGGGCCTGGTCACCGACGCGGTGGCCGCCTATGGGGAGTGGTCACAACACGAGGTCTATCTGGCCGGGCCGCCGCTGATGCTGGCGGCGACGAGTGCGGCGCTGCACCTGCTCGGCGTGCAGCCCGACCACATCCACCACGACGCTCCGGAGTGATCGTCACGGGACCTTGTACCCCGGCACCGACGGCCACCGCACGGTGAGCACGATCGACTCCTCCTCGGCGTGCCACGAGTGGTCGACGCCCTTGCCCCAGACGACGTAGTCGCCCGGGTTCGCCAGCGTCACCCGCCGATCGGGGAACTCCAGCGTGAACCGGCCGCTGATCAGGAACAGCACGGCGGTGCGGTGCTCGCCGCGTACCCACTCGGCGCGCCGGTCGTCGCGCGGGTGGTGACCCCATTTGACCTCGACCTCGGGGCTGTGCCGCGGGTCGCCGGGCGGCATGAAGTGGCCCAGCAGCCACCCGCGCTCCTTCGGAGCGTCGATGTCGGCGCTGCCGACGTAGATCTCACTCACGCGATGGCGGCGTCGAGGATTTTCCCGTACGCCTCGGGCACGTGGGTCTCGCCGCCGGGCGTGAGCACCGCCTCGCGGGACGCCTCGGCCCATGCGGACGGCGGCACGGCCGCGCGCAGCGCCACCAGCACCGGCGCGTCGTCGGTGAGCATCGACAGCGCCACCAGCGATTCCTCGACCTCGCCGACGCACTCGAAGGGCTTGTGCGCGTCGATGCCGAGCAGCTCCAGGAAGCCCGGCACCTGCGCGGCATCGGCGAACAGGTCGTGGCCGAAGATGTGGTTGAGCCGGTCGCGGTCCATCGCGGGCGCCATCGCCAGGTAGACGAACCGGCACTTCGGACAGTCGCCGCACCACCGGACGGTCGGATCGTGCAGCTTGAACGCCTTGTTGCAGCTGGTCACGACGTCGTCGTAGGCGTGGTGCCGTGCGAACAGCTGGGCGATGTGCAGTTCCGACAACGACCTCAACAAGGAGAAGTACGGCTCGGTCAGGCCACTGTGCGCGACGACGGCCGCCCGGAGCAGGCCCTCGGCGGCCAGCCCCTTCGACCACTGATGGTTGATCTCGTGGCCGTTCCAGATCAGGTTGGGGTCGCTCGCCGAGCGCTCGTTGGACATCACCACCGGGCCGAGGCCGTGCCAGGCCGCTGTGGCGATCGCGATCAGCGAGTTGATCGCGGTGACCGGGATGTGGCCGTTGAGCGCGCCCGACCGGTTCAGCTCGAACAGGCTCGGGTCGAGCTTGCGCCGGGCGGCCAGCGCGGGCAGGCCGGAGGCCGCGTTCACCGCCTTGATCACCGGGTTGGGGTTGACCGAGAACGGGACGGGGTCGAGGCCCGCGCCGCGCAGGATCTCCAGCGTGACGATCGAGTCCTTGCCGCCGCCGACCGCCGACAGCGGGCGCCCCTGCGAATTGTCGACCGGCGCGGCCGGCTCGGTCACGCCCGCGGGGACCTCGACCGTCAGATCCAGGACGTACGCCAGCTTGTTGCGATACGCGTACTCGGCCATTCCGTGCGTGTAGACGGCGGTGAAGTAGTCCCTTGCGGCTCGGGGCACGGGCGTCGGCGCCACGATCCGGGCCGGCGCGCCGACCTTGTAGTAACTGACGCCGGCGACCACGTGCAGCAGGTCGAGCACCCGGTAGAAGGCGTCGGGCACGGGCCTGCCGGCGACCGGGAAGGTGATCGTCTCGGTGAACGACAGCGGCTCGGGCCCGTCAAGCACGTAGTCGAACGTGGCGACCCCCGTCTGCGGGTCGAACGCGTACGAGGGAAAGCGCATGACGTCGAACCGCACCCGGAATCTCCTGTCTCGTGGTCGACCGGCAATACTAGTAGGCCCTGTGTCGGAGTAGGGGTCGAAGCGAGGCGAGGTCCAGGTGTCGTCTGGGTGTGCGCCGCGGGCGCCCGAATACCGGGGTTGTATTCGGGTGTTCGTGGCGTGCGGCCAGACGGCGGCTGGGCCACGCCGCAGCCCGGCGCCTACTCCGACACAGGGCCTACTCGACGAGGAGGGGATGCGACGTGCGTCTGGCAGACCTGAACGGCCGGTCGGTGGCGGTCTGGGGCACGGGCCGGGAGGGCCGGGCCGCGGTGCAGGCGATCGCGCCCCACGAGCCGTCGCGCCTGATCGCGGTCGATGACAGCGCGAACTTCCTCTCCATCCCCTGGGAGGGTGAGCTGGCTTCGCTGGCGCCGCTGGCCGGTGGCGACCACGCTTTCCCCGCGCTCGTCACCGCCGACGTCGTCGTCCGCTCGCCCGGCGTGCCGCAGACCCACCCGTGGATGGCGGACCTCCGTTCGCGCGGCGTGACGATCACGGGCGGTAGCGCCCTCTGGATGGCCGATAACGCAGCGCGAACCATCGGCGTCACCGGCAGCAAAGGCAAGAGCACCACCTCGAGCCTCATCAGCCACCTGCTGGCCGCCGTCGGCCGCCCCAACGTCTTCGGCGGCAACATCGGCGTCCCGCTGCTCGACCTGCCGCCCGCCGCGCTGTACGTGCTCGAGCTGTCCAGCTACCAGTGCGCCGACCTGACCGACTCGCCGCGGGTCGCGGTCGTGACCGCGCTGTTCCCCGAGCACCTCGACGCGCACGGCGGCGAGCGCGAGTACTACCGCGACAAGCTCAACGTGCTGCGCCACGGCCCCGAGATGATCGTCGTGAACGGCGCCGACCTCCGCCTGCGCGACGAGATCCGCGGCCTCTGCGACCTCAACGGCTTCCCGCCGATCCCGGCCGGCGCCGACGACTCGCGGTTCCACATCAAGGACGAGTGGGTGCACTGCAGCGACGACCCGCTCTTCCACCGCGAGGCGCTGCACCTCAAGGGCGCACACAACGGCCGCAACCTCTGTGTGGCGCTGGCCGTCCTGGACGGCCTGGGCGTCGACGTCCCCGGCATGAAGGACGAGCTCCAGGCGGCGGTCGAGTCCTTCGAGGGACTCCCGCACCGCCTGACCGAGATCGAGGACCCCTCCGGCCTCACCTTCGTCGACGACACCCTCTCGACCAGCCCCTATTCGGCCATGCACGCCATCGACGCGTACGCGAGCCGTCCCCTCACGGTCCTCGTCGGCGGCACCGACCGCGGCCTCGACTACGCTCCGCTACGCGAATTCCTCACCGACCGCGAACTGACCGTGATCGGCATCCCGGACTCGGGTCCACGCATCATCGAGGCGCTGTCCGGCCTTCCCGGCGTGAAGACGGAGATCGCCGAGGACCTCCCGGCGGCGGTCCGGCTCGCCCGCAAGATGACTCCGTCGGGCGGGGTGGTTCTGCTTTCCCCGGCGGCGCCTAGTTATGGGCGTTATCGGAACTTTGAGCACCGGTCCGAGGCCTTCACGGACGCGATCCGCGAGTCCGCCTGACCCTTCTGTCGCGGCCTGCCCCGCTTTGTGGGTGGCGGGCCTGGGCTTGCCATGGCCCGGGTGGTCTGCCTGGTCGCGGTGGGTGCGGCCGGTTGCGCTAGGGCTCCCGCATGGTGGCTGCGCGTCCCACATCGCGGTCTATTTCCCGGGGGACCGCGGACCTGCGGGCGAAGGTCTCCTAGATCTCCACGCCCGGGTGCGCGGGCGGCCGCAGCCGCAACCAGGCAGCCACCCGGGCCATGGCGACCCAGCGCGACCACTCACCAAGCGCGTTCGGCGGTACCCAGCGCGACCGGGCTGGCACCCGGGCCGTGGCCGGCCGGGACCACCCCAAGCGCGATCGGCGGCAGCCACCCGGGCCGTGGCACGCCAGCGCGACCATCGACCGAGCGAGATCGGCGGCAGCCACCCGGGGCCATGGCGAGCCAGCGGGACCGCCCGCCGAGCGCGATCGGCGGGACCCTCGGCGACCGGGCAGAAGCCAGGGCCATGGCTAGCCCGGGCCGGCCGTCCACGGAGCGGGATTGGCCGCACAACGCCAGGAGCGCGGGAGGGCTACGGGGAGTGAGTGGCGGTGGGTGAGGGCGGCAAGGGCCGGAAGCCGGGTGACCAGCGGGAGGGGACGCCTGGCCGGCCGCTGAAGCCGGTTCGGGGAACTTCGGCGGGGAGTCGTGGACTCGTACGGTAAAAGTTTTGATCTTGTTTTGAGGGGTTGCGGCGTTGTTACGAACCGTTCGAGAGATCAGCCTTTTGGTGGATCAGCTATCGGCCTAGCGGCGAGGCGAGACTGGCCGAAAGGGCTAGGACAAAACAGGACTAAACCGCGCATGTGACTGCGGTCACGTCGTAAAGAACATTTCCGGATTGATGAGCGTCAAGTGGTGGTGCCGTAAACGCGCGTTCATCGGTGCTGGTCAGGTAACGGTTTGAAAACTTCGCCCATGGCCTTGACATGGAGGGGCGTTTAGTAAGAACTTTTACCGCGACAGTAAACAGTCCTTCCTGAAAGGGTGGCCAATGAGCGAGCCAGAGATGGACGGCGCCGCGCCGACCGCGGTCGTCGACTCCCTGGTCGCCGATCAGGGCCAGCCGTCGGACGGAGTGCTTCTGCGGGTCCGCTCGCTGCTGCCGGAATTCACCGGCGCGCTCCGGCGGGTGGCCGAGCAGGTGCTCACCGATCCGGCGGCGGCTTCGCGAGCCACCATCGTCGAGCTCGCCGAGCGCAGCGGCACCTCACCGGCAACCGTCACCCGGTTCTGCCGCGCGCTCGGCTTCGACGGATACGCCGATCTGCGGCTCGGCATCGCGGCCGAGACGGGACGGGCGCGGTCGGCCGGCTGGACGGTGGACATCGGTCGCGAGATCCAGCCCAACGATCCGCTCGAGCGGGTCCTCGGGCAGATCATGGCGGCCGACACCCGGGCGATGCACGACACCGCCGCGCTGCTCGACCTCGCCGAGGTGGAGCGGGCCGCGGGGGCGATCGCGGTGGCGCACCGGGTCAACATCTTCGGCGCAAGCGGGAGCGCGCTGGTCGGCGAGGAGATGCAGTTCAGCCTGCACCGCATCGGCGTGCCGGTGTGGGCCTGGACGGACGTGCACAACGGCCTGGCGAGCGCCGCTCTGTCCCGGCCCGGCGACGTCGCGCTCGGCATCTCGCACTCGGGCGAGACGGGCGAGACGATCGAGCTCCTCGCCGAGGCGAGCAGCCGGGGTGCGACCACGATCGCCCTGACCAGCTTTCCCAAGTCGCCCCTGGCGGAGCTCGCCGACATCGTTCTGCTCACCGCTACCCAGGCGACGACGTTCCGGCCGGATGCGCTCAGCGCGCGCCATCCCCAGCTGGTCGTTCTCGATCTTCTTTACGTCGCGGTCGCGCAGCGGACCCACGAACGTTCGCACGCGGCCTTTCAACGCACCGCTCAAGCCGTCCATGGCCACAAGGCGGCCAAGGACGGAACACGACACGACTGAAAAACATCCCCCTTTTTCACACGATATTCCCCTCAGGAGGAAGCGTGAAGCGCAAGATCGTTGCAGCCGCGGCCATCGCCGCGACGCTGCTCGGTGCCGCCGCGTGCGGCTCCAACGACGATAACTCCCCCACGACGTCCGCTTCCGGAGCCGTTGACGGCAAGGGCAAGACCCTCAAGGTCTGGCTGATGGTCGACGCGCAGAGCAGCTGGAAGGGCGTGGTCGACGACGCGTCCAAGCGGTTCACCGACGCCACCGGCGCCCAGGTCAACGTCGAGTACCAGCAGTGGGCCAACCACCTCACCAAGCTCGACGCCACGCTGGCCGGCTCGGACGTGCCGGACGTGATCGAGCTCGGCAACACCGAGTTCCCCAAGTACGTGTTCTCGCAGGCCTTCGCGGCGATCAACCCGGCCGACTACGAGAACTCGGGCACCTGGCTGCAGGGCCTCAAGGGCGCCTGTGACTTCGAGGGCCAGACGTACTGCGTGCCCTACTACGCGGGCGCCCGGGTGCTGATCTACCGCACCGACCTGTTCAAGAAGGCCGGCATCGCCGCGGCCCCGAAGAGCTACGACGAGTTCCTGTCCGACGCCGACAAGCTGCAGACCGCGCAGAAGTCGGACGCGAAGTTCGGCGCCGTCTACATGCCGGGCCAGTACTGGTACGCCGCGATGTCCTGGGTCAAGGCCTCCGGGGGCGACATCGCCAAGCAGGACGGCGACAAGTGGGTCGGCCAGCTCTCGCAGCCGTCCTCGATCGCGGGCCTGCAGAAGTGGGTCGACATGGTCAAGAAGTACTCGAAGGCCGACCCGACCAAGAACGAGAACGACCAGGCCGGCATCTTCGCCCAGGGCGAGGCGGGCATGTTCTACGGCAACGCCTGGGAGCAGGGCGCGGCCGAGCAGGTCAAGAAGGACCCGAACGACCCGAACTCCCCGCTGGTCGACACCAAGGTCAAGGGCAAGCTGGCCGCCGCGCCGATGCCCGACGTCCCGTCCTTCCTCGGCGGCTCGAACCTCGGCATCCCCGCCAAGAGCCAGAACAAGCAGCTGGCCGCTCAGTGGATCAAGGCCTTTACCGACAGCACCTCGATGGCCGGCCTGGTGAAGGCCAACGCGCTGCCGAACTCGACCTCGCTGCTGGACAAGGCCGCCACCGACAACCCGGCCATCGCGCCGGCCGCGCTCGCCGCGAAGAGCAGCTGGTTCACCCCGAACGCGGAGAAGTGGGCGGACGTCGAGAAGGGCAACATCCTGCAGACGATGCTCACCGACGTTCTGACCGGCAAGAAGTCCGTGGCCGACGGCGCCAAGTGGGCCGACGACCAGATGAACACCACCCTCAACGACTGATCCCCTCCGACGCGCCGCCCGCCCCTTGGGGCGGGCGGCCGCAAACGGCAAAGGAACGTTGATGCCCGTCGTCGAATCGACGACCCGCCGGACGGGCGGGTCCACACCGCACCGTGCACCCGGCCGCGCGACCCGGCCGCGCCGCCGTCAGACCTCCGGCCTTCCCTGGCTGCTGTCGCTCCCCGCCCTGCTGCTGCTCGCCGGGATTCTCGGCTATCCGCTGGTGCGGATGGTCGAGTTGTCCTTTCAGAACATGCGGCTTCGCGAGCTGATCAGCGGCCGCCCTGCCCCCTGGGTCGGCCTCGACAACTACACCAAGGTCCTCTCCGACACGGACTTCTGGGCCGTCGTCTGGCGCACGGTCGCGTTCACGGTGGTCGCGGTGATCTTCACGGTTGTCGTCGGACTCGGGATCGCGCTGCTGATGCGCCGGGTGGCCCGCGGCGTCCGACTGTTCATGATCGTCGCGATGATGTTCGTGTGGGCCATGCCGCAGCTGGTCGCGGCGCAGGCCTTCCGCTGGATCACCGACTCCGACTTCGGCGTCGTCAACTACGTCATCGACAAGCTGCCCGGAGTCGATTACCAGAACCACAGCTGGTTCGTGAACCCGTGGCAGGGCTGGTCCGTGATCACCACGCTGGTCGTCTGGGCCGGCATCCCGTTCATCGCGATCACGCTGAACGCCGGGCTCACCCAGGTGCCGAAGGAGCTCGTCGAGGCGGCCACGGTGGACGGCGCATCGCCCTGGCAGACGCTGCGCAGCATCACCCTGCCGATCCTCAAGCCGCTGCTGATCATCGTGACCACGCTGTCGGTGATCTGGGACTTCGGGCTGTTCACCCAGAACTGGGTGCTGCGCGACGGCCACCCGGAGCCGCAGTACCAGACCCTCGCCACGTACTCGTACACGCAGGCGTTCGGGCAGTCTCGGTACAGCCTCGGCTCGGCGATCTCGGTGATCACGGTGCTGCTGATGCTCGGCGTGATGGCGTTCTACATCCGGCAGATGTTCAAGATCGGGGAGGTGGACTGATGGTCGCCACGACGCCAGGCGCCCCCGCGGTGCGCACCCGCAGCCGCAGGCGGGTCGACGAGGGCGTGATCACCGTCGGCCGCAGCCGGGCCGCGACGATCGCCGCCAACACCACCGGGATCGTCTTCTCGATCCTCATGCTGTTCCCGATCTACTGGGTGCTCAACACCGCCTTCAAGCCGGCCGACGAGGTGCTGGCGCTGACGCCGACGTTCTGGCCGAAGCACCCCACTTTCGACAACTTCCTGTCGGCCGTGAAGGCGCCCCTGTTCCTTCAGGACATGCTCAACGGCCTGATCATCACGCTGCTGGCGGTGGCCGGCTCGCTGGTGGTCGGGTTCCTGGCCGCGCTGGCCATCGCCCGGTTCAAGTTCTACGGCCGCCGGGGGATCATCCTGGTCATCCTCGCGGTGCAACTCGTGCCGTTCATCGCGTTGCTCATCCCGCTCTTCCTGATGCTCCAGAGCGTGTCCTTGACCAACAGTCTGATCGGTGTGAGTATCACCTACTTGGTCCTGATCTTGCCCTATACCGTGTGGACGTTGCGTGGCTTCATTTCCGGGATTCCCCGCGAGCTCGACGAGGCGGCTCTGATCGACGGCTGCTCGCGCGGCCAGGTCTTCTGGCGGATCATCCTGCCCCTGACCGGCCCCGGCCTGGTCGCCACCAGCGTCTTCGGGTTCATCCAGGCCTGGAACGAATTCATCATCATCAACACGCTCAACAGCCCGGAAAAGCAGAACCTGATGGCCTGGCTGTTGCAGAACCAGACAACCCGCGGTACCGCCTGGGGTCCACTCATGGCCGGTGCGATCATCACCTCGATCCCGGTGGTGATCTTCTTTTTGATCATCCAACGCAACATCGCCACCGGTCTGACCGCCGGTGCTGTGAAGGGCTGATCGGATCCCCCACAGATGAGCACAAGCACTGAGGAGATGCTGTGACCGAGATATTCGCCAAGGCCGAGGTCGACCGCCGTACGCTGCTGCGTCGCGCGGCCGCCGTCGGTCTGATGGCCACCCCCGCGGTGGGCATGCTGAGCGCCTGTGTGGGCGGCGGTGACGACGACAAGACCCAGCAGCAGTCGACCGGCACCAAGTCGGCCGAGAACCCGCTGGGTATCGACCCCAAGGCGGGCGTCGAGATCATCATCTTCAACGGTGGTCTGGGCACCGCGTACTCGACCGACGTCGACACCCCGTTGTTCAACAAGAAGTGGCCGGACGCCAAGGTCACGTTCTCGCAGACCGAGCAGATCTCGACGGTCGTGCAGCCCCGGATCAACGCCGGCACCCCGCCGGACATGATCAACAACTCGGGCTCGAACCTCATGGACTTCGGCGCGATCGTGAAGGCCGGCCAGGCGGCCGACCTGACCGACCTGTTCGCGGCGCCGTCCTGGGACGTGTCCGGCAAGACCGTCGCCGACACGCTGGTGCCGGGCGCCGTCGAGCAGGGCTCGTACGACGGCAAGCCGTTCGCGATGAACTACTCGTTCACCGTCTTCGGCCTCTGGTACAACAAGAAGCTCTTCGACTCGAAGGGCTGGACGGTCCCGACCACGTGGGCCGACTTCACCGCCCTCTGCGACAAGATCCACGCGGCCGGCATCACGCCGTTCGGCTTCGCGGGCGCCAACGCGTCGTACTACATGGTCCGTGCCCTGCTCACCAGCGCCGCCAAGATCGGCACCGAGCAGGCGCTCAAGGACATCGACAACCTCAAGCCCGGCGCGTGGACGGCCGACCCGATCAAGAAGGCCGCGGCGGCCTGGGGCGAGATCGGCAACAAGTACATCAACAAGACGTTCCTCGGCCTCAAGCACACCGAGGTCCAGCTGCAGCAGAACCAGGACAAGCTGGCGTTCTACCCCTGCGGCTCCTGGCTCGAGAACGAGCAGGCCAAGGACACCCCGCCCACCTTCGAGTACGCGGTGGCCGCGTACCCGAGCGTGACCACCTCGGACCAGCTCCCGGCGACCGCCATCAACGCGGCGGCCGGCGAGATCTACTTCGCGGCGGCCAAGGGCAAGAACCCGCAGGGCGGCAAGGAGTACATCCGGGCCATGCTCTCCAAGGAGGCGGCGCTGGGCTTCACCAAGCTCACCAAGTCGCTTACCGTGGTGTCGGGCGCCGCGGACGGCCAGACCATCTCTCCCGGTCTGACCAGCGCGAACGACCTGCTCGGCAAGGCCGGCAAGGACGTGTTCATGGGCTACCTGTTCGACACCTGGTACAAGAAGCTCGACGACGAGTCGCGCGCTGCGGCCAACGACCTGATGTTCAAGGGCGGCGACGCGGACAAGTTCTGCCAGCGGATGGAGGCGGCGTCCCAAGCGGTCGCGAAGGACTCCTCCGTCACCAAGTTCACCCGCAGCTGAGTTCTTAAGAGGTAGACGCCATGCGGCACGGCAAGTATCCCTTCATCATCGGCTTCCTTGTCGTGCCGGTGGCGCTCTACTGCACCTTCGTGGTGGCGGCGTACATCCAGAGTTTCCAGCTCGCGATGACCAGCTGGTCGGGCTTCGGCGCCATCAAGTACATCGGCTTCGAGAACTTCCAGAAGCTCTGGAACGACGACCTCTTCTGGAAGTCGTTGCGCCACAACCTGTTCCTGCTGATCCTGCTGCCGATTGTCACGATCGCCATCGCGCTGGTCTTCGCCTTCCTGCTCAACGTGGGCGGCAGCCAGCGCGGCGGCGTGACCCGGGGCGTGCGCGGTTCCAAGGCGTACCGGATCATCTTCTTCTTCCCGCAGTTGCTGGCGCTCGCGATCGTCGCGGTGATCTTCGGCCGGGTGTTCGGGCCGGACAAGAGCGGCATGCTCAACGGCCTGTTCCCCGACTCGTGGAGCCCATGGCTGTTCATGGCCGACGAGCGCTGGGCGATGACCTGCATCCTGGTCGTGCTGATCTGGCAGGCGATCGGCTTCTACGTGGTGCTGTTCTCGGCGGGCATGGGGTCGATCTCGTCCGACATCTACGAGGCGGCCGCGCTGGACGGCGCGTCCCGCTTCACGCTGTTCTTCCGGATCACGATCCCGCTGCTGTGGGGCACGATCCAGGTCGCCTGGGTCTATCTCGGCATCGCGGCGTTCGACGCGTTCGCGATCGTCAACATCATGACCGTCGACCGGGGCGGCCCGAACGGCGCGACCTCGGTTCTCAGCCTCATGATCTATCGCAACACGTTCGAGTTCTCGCAGGTGGGCTACGCCTCCGCGATCGGCGTCGTGCTGTTCTTCCTGACCCTGACCTTCGCGGCGCTGACTCTCCGGGTCACGCGGCGCGAGTCGATCGAAGCCTGAGAGGGGGACCGAGATGACCAACCTCACCAGCGTCCCAGGCGCCGACGTCGTCCCCGCCCCGGCCGCCAAGAGCGCGGGCCGCAAGCCCAGCACCAAGCGCGAGGTCAACGCGTTCACCGGCCTCGCCCACATCGGCCTGGTCTTCTGGGCGCTCGTCACCGCCGGCCCGCTGATCTGGGTGGTGCTCGCGTCCTTCAAGACCAACACCGAGATCTTCCTGGGCAAGCCGTTCGCGTTGCCGCAGAGCTTTTCCTTCCAGACGTACGTCGACGCGTGGAGCGAGGCGCACGTCGGGCGCTACTTCTTCAACAGTGTCTTCGTGGTGCTCCTGAGCACGGCCGGGACCATGCTGCTCGGCTCGATGGCCGCGTACGTGCTGGCCCGGTACCGGTTCTTCGGCAACCGGTTCATCTACTACCTGTTCGTCTCGGGTCTCGCGTTCCCGACGTTCATGGCGCTGGGCCCGCTGTTCTACATCCTCAAGAACATGGGGCTGCTCGGCACATACACCGGGCTGATCCTGGTTTACATCGCCTACTCGCTGCCGTTCACGGTCTTCTTCCTGGCCGCGTTCTTCAAGACGCTGCCGTACGAGATCGAGGAGGCGGCGACGGTCGACGGCGCGTCGCACACCCGCAAGTTCTTCCAGATCATGATGCCGATGGCCCGCTCCGGCCTGGTCAGCATCACGATCTTCAACATCGTCGGCCAGTGGAACCAGTACCTGCTGCCGGTGGTCGTGATCAGCGGTCCGGGCTCCGACCAGAAGTTGCTGCTCACCCAGGGCATCGCGCAGATCAGCGTCTCGGCCGGTTACCACGCGCAGTGGTCGACGCTGTTCGCGGCCCTGACGCTCTCGATCCTGCCGATGATCGTCGTGTACGCCATCTTCCAGCGCCAGATCCAGGCCGGCCTCACCGCGGGCGCGGTCAAGTAGTACCTGGGTACCACGGGCGGCCGGAAAGTGCCGCCCGTGGTACGCCGCTGCCGCCGGTGGCGCTCCGTAGCGTTTTATCCATGATTCAGCTACGTGATGTGACCAAGCGTTACGGCGCCAAGACGGTTGTCGACCGGCTGTCGTTCACGGCCAGGCCGGGGCAGGTGACCGGGTTCCTCGGGCCGAACGGCGCCGGCAAGTCGACCACCATGCGCATGGTCGTCGGGCTCGACGCGCCGACCTCGGGTGAGGCGCTGGTCAACGGCAAGCGCTACGCCGAGCACGCCGCGCCCCTGCAGGAGATCGGCGTCCTGCTCGAGGCGAAGGCCGTGCACCCGGGCCGTACCGCCGTCAGCCATCTGCTCTCGCTCGCCCGCACCCACGGGATCCCGCGCCGCCGCGTCGACCAGGTGATCGACATGGCCGGGCTGTCGGCGGTGGCCGGCAAGCGCGTCGGCGGCTTCTCGCTCGGCATGGGCCAGCGGCTCGGCATCGCCGCCGCGCTGCTCGGCGACCCGGGCGTGGTGATGCTCGACGAGCCGGTCAACGGCCTCGACCCCGAGGGCGTGCTCTGGGTCCGCAACCTGCTCGCCGGGCTGGCGGCCGAGGGCCGCACCGTCATGCTCTCGTCGCATCTGATGAGCGAGACCGCGCTGATCGCCGACCACCTCGTGGTGATCGGGCGCGGCCGGCTGCTCGCCGACAGCGGCGTCGACGAGCTCGTCGCCCAGTTCGCCGGGGGCGGGGTCAAGGTCGCGACCGGCGATCCCGCCGCGCTGCGCACGGTGCTGGCCGGACCGGGCGTGACGGTCACCTCGACCGCCGCCGAGGAACTGCTGGTCTCCGGCCGCAGCGCCCGCGAGATCGGGCTGGCGGCGGCCGCGTACGGCGTGCCGCTCTTCGAACTGACCCCGCAGACCGTCTCCCTCGAGGAGGCCTTCATGACCCTCACCCGCGACGCCGTCGAATACAGCGCCGGCCTGCCGAGCGCCGCCCTTCAGGAGGCAACCCGATGAGCACCTACCGCCTGTCCGCCCGCGGAATCCTCTACGGCGAGTGGACCAAGTTCTCCTCGCTGCGATCGAGCTGGATCACCACGGCCGCGGCCACCGTGCTCCTGGTCGCGTTCGGCGTCGTCGCCTCGGCCGCCTTCGACGGCAGGACCATGGACGCGGTCGGCCTCGCGCTGGCCGGCAACAACCTCGCGGCGCTCGCCGTCGGCGTTCTCGGCGTCCTGCTGGCGGCCGGCGAGTACTCGACCGGAATGATCCGCTCCACGCTCGCGGCGGTGCCGTCCCGGCTGCCCGTGCTCTGGTCGAAGAGCCTGATCGTCGGGGGCACCGCGCTGGTGACGATGACGATCGGTGCGTTCGCGGCGTTCGCGCTCGGGTCGCCGCTCCTGCACGACGGCATCGCCGCGCTCGGCCTCGGCGACGACGGCGTGCTGCGCAGTCTCTTCGGGGCCGGGCTGTACCTCGGACTCGTCGCCGTGCTGGGCGTCGGCCTCGGCGCGCTCCTGCGTTCCAGCGCCGGCGCGATCGCTGTGCTGGCCGCGGTCCTGCTGATCGTGCCGGGCCTGGCCGGGCTGCTGCCGTCCTCGTGGGGCGAGGCCATCTCGCCCTATCTGCCGACCAACGCGGGCGGCGCGATCATGAGTCTGCACCACGTGGACGGGACGCTCGGCCCCGGGACCGGGCTCGCGATCTTCGCCGGATATGTCGCCGCGGTCCTCGTGGCGGCCGCCTACCGGCTGAGGAAAGCCGACGCGTGACGGCCCGGGCGGGAAGAATCGGGCCATGACCGGGTGGTTGCTGGAGCAGCGGGCACGGTTGCGCCGTCTCGACCGGCGGCGCCCGTGGCTGCTCGACTCCGCGGTCGCCGTCGCGATCCTCCTGTTCACCCTCCCGAGCCTGTTCGGACCGCACAGCGAGCCGCAGCCGTCGCCGGTCGTGCTCGCGGTCGCCGTCGCCGCCCTGATCGTGCCGCTGTGGTGGCGTCGGCGGCGGCCGGTCGAGGCGTTCGTGGTCGCCGCCGTGGTGCTGTTCACCGAGTGGGCGCTGGACATCTGGATCGCCACCGGGATCGTCCTGCTCGTTCTGCTGTACGAGGTGGCGGCGCGCGCGTCGATGCGGGCGCTGGGCGGGGCGGTCGCGGCCACCGCCGTCCTGTTGTTCGTCTCGGTCTACCTGCTGCAGCTCGCCACCGAGCACCGGCTCGCCATCCTTCTGCTGCTGGCCGGCACGTTCGCCGGGGCGGTCGCGGCCGGGCTGGCGGTCCGCACCCGGCGGGCCTACCTGGCCGCCCTGGAGGACCGCGCGGCGCGGCTCGAGGTCGAGCGCGATCAGCGGGCCCGGCTGGCGGTAGCCGACGAACGGGCCCGGGTCGCGCGCGAGATGCACGACATCGTCGGCCACCACGTCTCGGTGATCGTGGGGCTGTCCGACGGGGCGGCCGTGCTGGCCACCGGCCGGGGCGAGCAGACCGCCGAGCCGCTGCGCCTGATCGGCGAGACCGGCCGACAGGCGCTGTCGGAGCTGCGCACGGTGGTGGGCGTGCTGCGGGAGGAGGAGGACGGACCGGAGCTGGGCCCGCAGCCCGGCGTCGCCGACCTCGACCGGCTGCTGCCGAGCGTGCGGGCGGCCGGCGTGCCGGTCACCCTGCGCACGTCGGGCGAGCTGCGGACGCTCGGCCGGGGACTGCAGCTCGCGGTCTACCGCATCGTCCAGGAATCGCTGACCAACGTCCTCAAGCACGCGGGCCGGGGCGCCACCGCCGAGGTCACGGTGGCGGCCGGCGACGACGGCGTACGGATAACCGTGCGCGACAACGGCATCGGGCGGTCCGGGCCGGAGAACCCGCGCCTGGTCGGCATGCGGGAACGCGCGGCCCTCTACGGCGGCACCGTCGCCGCCGGCCCGACGACCGACGGCTGGCTCGTGGATGTTCTGCTGAAGGAGCCCGCATGACGACCGTCCTGATCGCCGACGACCAGCCGCTGCAGCGCCTCGGCTTCAAGATGCTGCTGGACGGCACGCCCGGCATGACCGTCGTGGGCGAGGCGTCGAACGGAGCCGAGGCGGTGCGGATGACCGATCAGGCCCGACCCGACGTGGTGCTCATGGACGTACGCATGCCCGGGATGGACGGCATCGAGGCGACCCGCCGCATCACCGCCGCCGGCGACCGCACCCACGTTCTGATCCTCACCACGTTCGACCTCGACGAGTACGTGCTGGCCGGCCTGCGCGCCGGGGCGAGCGGCTTCCTCCTCAAGGACGCCCGCCCCGAGGAACTGCTCGCCGGGATCCGCGCCGTGGCGAGCGGCGATGCCGTGGTGGCGCCCAGCCTGACCCGCAAACTCATGGAGGCGTACGTGAGCCGTTCCGCGGCCGAGCCGGCCGTCGATCCTCGCCTGGCCAGCCTCAGCGAGCGCGAGCGGGAGGTGCTCGAGGCGATCGGCCGGGGCGACACCAACCTCGAGATCGCGCAGCGCTTCACGCTCACCGAGTCGACCGTGAAGAAGCATGTCGGACGGGTCCTGGCCAAGATCGGGGCGCGCGACCGGATTCAGGCGGTCATTTTCGCGTACGACAATGGGCTGGTCCGTCGCCGTTAGGCGTCCCGGAGCAGGAAGCGGGCCGTCCCGGCGACCAGCGCGGCGGCGGCCCAGGCGGCCAGCACGCCGAGGCCGGCCCACGGCGCGATCGGCAGCTCGGCCAGCCGCTTCGTGGTCTGCACGGCCAGCCCCGCCGTGGGGACGACCTGGGCGAGGTGCCGCTGCCAGGCCGGGTCGCTGAGGAACGGTGCGACCATCGGCGCCACGAACAGCAGGGCCAGCACGGTGGTCAGGGTCGTCGCGGTGTCCCGCAGGGCCAGGCCGGCGCCGAGGGCGAACAGGGCGATCAGCGCCAGGTACAGCACGGTGCCGGCGGCGGCGCGCAGGGTGAGGCCGTCGGTGAGCGAGAGCAGCGGATAGCCGTGCGCCGGGGTGAAGCCTTTGCCGGGGAGCAGGAACCGGCCGGCCAGCACCGAGCCGAGCACGCCGAGCAGGCCCGCCCCGAGCACCAGGCCGGTGACCACCGTGGCCTTGGCGGCCAGCACGATGGGCCGGCGCGGGTTCGCCA
Organism: Paractinoplanes globisporus DSM 43857; assembly: GCF_000379645.1. Taxonomy (GTDB): domain Bacteria; phylum Actinomycetota; class Actinomycetes; order Mycobacteriales; family Micromonosporaceae; genus Actinoplanes; species Actinoplanes globisporus. The sequence goes on along the minus strand of NZ_KB903294.1, from coordinate 1,427,753 downwards.
TCAGGGTCGGGTGGATGGTGCCGGTGGCGTACTCGGCGGTGGCGGCCAGCGCGCCCAGCACCAGGGCGGCGACCTGTCCGGCGTAGACACCGATCAGGCTGAACCGGGTCAGGTCGGGGTCGCAGTCGGCCGGGCCGGTGCAGCCGCGGCCGTCGAGCGACCAGGCGCCGAGCGCGCTCAGCCCGGCGGTGAACGCGGCCAGCGCGAGGAGCAGCCAGGCGGTGGAGACGAGCGTCCGCAGCTTGGTCCACTCCCCGCGCGCGGCCCGGATCACGCGTCCCTCCGGCGCAGCGACCACCAGGCCAGGGCCAGCGCCGCGGCGGCCCAGGCACAGAGCACGGCCAGCCCCGGCCACGGCCCGATCGCGTAGTCGAACCGGTCGCGGGTCTGCTGGATGGAGAGCCCGGCCAGCGGCGTGATCCGGTTGATCCAGAGCTCGACCGGCACCGGGAGGAAGGCGCCGATGATCCGGGGCAGCACCACGACCGCGATCACCACGGTCACCGCCGCCGCCGTGCGCCGCACCAGCGTGCCGATGCCCAGGCTGAGCACGGCCACGATGGCCATGACCAGCGCGGTGCCGAGGACGGCCCGCAGCGAGAGCGGTGTCCACAGTGACGGTTGCGGATAGCTCGGCGCCTTGTAGCCGTTGCCGTGCAGGATCGGATAGGTGAGGTAGAAGGACACCACGGTCGCGACCAGACCGGCGGCGAAGGCGGCGGCGCCCAGAACAACCGCCTTGGCGGCCAGCACCCGCCCCCGGCGCGGGCTCACCGTGAAGGTCGTGCGGATGGTCCCCCGGGCGTACTCGGAAGTGATGAAAACGACGCCCAGCGGGACCAGCGCGATGAGCGCGACCAGGACCCCACCCAGCATCTGCGGGAGCATGTCGTTGTCGCCGCCGTTGACCAGGCGGAAGACGTCGCCGGCGCCGGTCACCGTGAAGACGCCGCCGGCCTCGGTGGCGGTGCCCTGGACCAGGGTGTCGTCGACCGCGCGGGGCGCCCCGATCGTGGTGGCCGTCCAGCTCCCGGGCTGCGCGGGCTCGAAGCCGACCCGGTCGAAGGTGGCGGTGCTGGTGCGGTACTCGGGGCCGGTCGTGGTGCTGCCGGCGTGCCTGATCGTGCGGGTCTTGGTGGTGGGGGAGTTCGCGAAGAGCCCGGTCCGGACCATCCTCGGCAGCGCAAGAGAAACGGCGCCGACCTGCTGCCACGTGGTGCCGTCCGACGACTCGAAGCCGGTGATCGTGGCGCCGGCCCGGGTCAGCTTGAGCCAGCGCGGCGCGGGACCGGAACTGCCGGCGATGTCCGTGGTGAAATTCGCCTGCAGGTGTACGCCGTGGCCGGGCGTGACCATCAATGCGGCGTAGGGGCTGCCCTCCTCGGCAGACTCCTTCATCATGATTCCCGCCTTGGCCCACGGGCCGGTCGCCTCCTGCGACGCCACCCGGGCGACGATGGTCCCGTCGCCGGCGAGCGGCCGGTGCAGGAACTCGGCCTGGTCGACGTTGCACGGGCACGGGTCGTCGATGGTCGAGCCGAACGCGAGCAGCGCCGAGAACAGCACCATCATCCCGGCCGCGAGCACCAGGCAGAACGCGGTGGTCCGCACGGAACGGAACTTGGCCCATTCCCCCCTGAGTGCGCTCACTTCGCCACCTCCACCCGGTAGTCGACGGAGTCCCGGGTGAGCTCCATGTACGCCTCCTCGAGCGACGCCCGATGCTGGGCCAGCTCGGAGACCGGCAGGCCGCTCTCGCCGAGCAGCGTCGCGATCCGCTCGGCCGGCAGCCCGGTCACGGTCAGCGTGTCCCGCTCGGTCGCGGCCACCTCGGCCCCCGCGTTGGCCAGCACGCTCATCGCCTCGCTCCGCCGGGCCGTACGCAGCACCACCCGGCCGGCCGACGCCGTCTCCAGCAGCTCGCGCACGGTCGTGTCGGCGATCAGCCGCCCCCGGCCGATCACCACGAGATGGTCGGCGGTGTCCTCCAGCTCGCCCATCAGGTGGCTGGAGACCAGCACCGCGCGCCCCTCGGCGGCCATCGACCGCAGCAGCTCCCGGATCCACCGGATGCCCTCCGGGTCGAGGCCGTTGACCGGCTCGTCGAACATCAGCACCGGCGGGTCGCCGAGCAGCGCCGCGGCGATGCCCAGCCGCTGGCGCATGCCCAGCGAGAAGCCGCCGACCCGGCGCCGGGCCACCGAGGACAGGCCGACCAGGTCGAGCACCTCGCCGACCCGGCGCCGGGGGAGGCCGCTGTAGTGGGCCATCCACAGCAGATGGTCGCGGGCGCGGCGTCCGGGATGGACGGAGGCGGCGTCGAGCAGCGCGCCGACCTCCCGCAGGGGCGCGCGCAGCGAGCGGTAGGGTCGCCCGCCGATCAGGGCGCTGCCCTCGTCGGCCGCGTCGAGGCCGAGGATCACCCGCATCGTGGTCGACTTTCCGGCGCCGTTCGGGCCGACGAAGCCGGTCACCAGGCCGGGCCGCACCTCGAACGAGAGGCCGTCGACGGCCACCGTTGATCCGTACCGTTTCCGCAGGTCGCGGACGTCGATGGAGGTTTCCATGGGCCGAGACTACGAAGCTGGGCCCGGCGGCGCGTCCCGCCCGAGGACTGTCCTGGCCGCACCGGGGTGGCTCTCGGGAGGGATCCGTGCACGGCTCCCGGCGGGGAGAATGACACCCGTGAGCTCGCCGGCGATGGTGTTCCGGGCGCGGGCGGTCCGGGTGGCCCGCGACCCCGGCCTGCCCCGCTGGGCCGGCGCCCTGCTCGGGATGGCGGCGATGGTCGAGGTGGCCTCGCTGCATCCGGAACCGGGGACCGATCTGTCGGTGGGGCTGCTGCTCGCCCTGCTCGCGACGGCGCCGATCGCGCTGGCGCCGGGGCAGACACTGACCGCCGCGCTGCTGATCTCCGCGGCCACCCTGCTGACGCTCGGCGGCGAGTACCGGCTGACGGTCGCCGGTGTCGTGGCCCAGGTCGCGGTGATGTGGCTGGCCGGGCGGCGATGCCGGCGGTGGGTCGCGGCCGCGTTGGTCGCACCCTTCCTCGTGTACGCGGTGACGCCGCGCGGCGGGCTGCCGGCGGTGCTCTGCCTCGCGGCCGTCGCGGGCGCGGTCACCGTCGGCGTTGCGCAACGGGCCCGGCACGAGCGGATCGCCCGGGACGCGACGACCCGGGCCGCCGCCGACTCGATGCTCGAGCACGTGGCCCGGGGCGAGCGGGCGCGGATCGCCCGGGAACTGCACGACGTGGTCGCCCACCACATCTCGATGATCGCGGTGCAGGCCGAGACGGCCCGCCTGACCACCGACGGGATGCCGGCCGAGGGCGCGAAACGGCTGCTCGCGATCGGCGACACGGCCCGGGCGGCGCTGACCGAGATGCGGCGGCTGCTCGGGGTGCTGCGCGACGACGCGGGCGCCGAGCCGACGCGGCAGCCGCAGCCCGGGCTCGACCAGCTCAACGACCTGATCGACACGGCCCGGGAGTCGAGCGGGGCGAGCACCCGGCTGATTGTGCGCGGGCGGGTGGTGCCGCTCGACCCGGGGAGCGGGCTGACGGCGTACCGGATCGTGCAGGAGGCCCTGACCAACGCCCGGCGGCACGCGGCGGGGGCGGCGGTCGACGTCGAGCTCGAGTATCGGTCGGACGGCCTCTGGCTGCGCATCCGTGATAACGGGCCGGGTGCGATTCCCGGCGACGCCGGGCACGGGCTGCTCGGCATGCGCGAGCGGGTGGCCACGGTCGGCGGCACGCTGCGCACCGGGCCGTCCGACGCGGGTTTCGTCGTGGAGGCGGTGCTGCCGTGGTGACCGTCGTCGTCGCCGACGATCAGGAGGTGGTGCGGGCCGGCTTCGGGGCGCTGCTGGCCACCCAGCCCGACTTCCGAGTGGTGGGCAGCGCGGCCGACGGCGCCCAGGCGGTGCGGGTGTGCCGGGCCTCCCGGCCGGACGTGGTGCTGATGGACGTGCGCATGCCGGTGCTCGACGGCATCGAGGCCACCCGCCAGATCACGGCCGGCGACCGGGAGCACCCGCGGGTCATCATGCTCACCACGTTCGACCTCGACGAGCACGTGTACGACGCGCTGAGCGCCGGCGCCAGCGGGTTCCTGCTCAAGGACGTGACAGCGGAGCGTCTTTTCGACGCGGTGCGGGTGGTCGCCGCGGGGGAGGCGCTGCTCGCGCCCGCGGTGACCCGGCGGCTGATCACCGAGTTCGCCCGGCTGCGCCCGCGGCCGGCCAAGCGACCGTCGCCGGTGGACACGCTCACGCCCCGGGAGACCGCGGTGCTGCGGCTGATCGCGGCGGGCATGTCCAACGGCGAGATCGCCGGCCGGCTGGTGGTCAGCGAGGAGACGGTCAAGACGCACGTGAGCCGGGTGCTCGGCAAGCTCGCGCTGCGCGACCGCACCCAGGCGGTGGTGGTCGCCTACGAGTCCGGCCTGATCGTGCCCGGGTCGCGCTAGTCCCAGCTGGCCAGGTAGGACGCCGCCATGTCCTTGTCGGCGTGACCGGCGGCCGACGCGCGGCGGAAGCGCTCCGCTCCGGCCTCGGCCACGTCGAGGCGTACGCCATGGTCGCGGCCGGTGTCGACGATGAGCCGGGCGTCCTTCTCGGCGGTGTCCACGGCGAAGCTGGCCGGCGAAAGCCGGTCCTCCAGGATCAGCTGCGCCTTGGCGTGCAGGTAGCCCAGGTCGAGCGGGCCGCCCGCGATCAGGTCGAAGAACGCCGACGGTTCCACGCCCAGCCCCTTGGCCAGCGCGAGCGTCTCGGCCGCGCCGTGCGTCACGGCGAGCACCCACGTGTTCGCGACCAGCTTGAGCTTCGTCGCGCTGGCGTCGGCGGCGTCGACGCCGGTCCAGGTGGTCCTGGAGCCGACCGCGTCGAAGATCGGCTGCACGGCGGCGCGGTACTGCTCGGGGCCGGCGGCCAGCACGCTCAGCTGCCCGGCCTCGGCCGGCTGGCGGGTGCCCAGCACCGGCGCGTCGAAGAAGACCACGCCGCGCTCGGCGGCCAGCGCGGCGAGTTTCGCGACGTCGGCGGGCGCGGAGGTGGTCGACTGGATCCAGTACGTGCCGGGCCGCAGGGCGTCGGCGGCCCGCTCCATGACCTCGCGCACGGTGCCGCCGTCGAAGAGCATGGTCAGCACGACGTCGGCTCGGCGGACCGCTTCCCCCGGCGTCGCGGCGGTGCGCAGGCCGGTCGCCTCGGCCTTGTCCGGCGACCGGTTCCAGACCGTCACGTGGTGGCCGGCTTTCGCGATGTTGCGGGCCATCGCGGCGCCCATGATCCCGGCGCCGAGGACGGTCACCCAGAGTTTCTCGCTCATACCGCCATCTTTCCCGGAATCGCGAGATTCAACAGCTCCCGGGTCGCCGGGCCGGGCGGGGTCGCGGCCGGCAGTGCCACCGACACCTGCCAGGACGCGTCGTCGGCCTTGAGCGCGGCCGCGTGCAGGCCCTCGGCCTGCGGCTTGCGGGTCACCGGGGCCGGCACGAGCGCCACCCCCAGCCCCTGGTGCACGAAGTCGAGCAGCGTGTGCACGTCGTTGACCTCGACGCTGATCCGCCGCTCGGTGTCGGCGCGGGCGAAGGCCAGGTCGTTGACGCGGCGGGCGCCCCAGTCCGCGCTGAAGTCGACGAAGTCCTCGGACCGCAGCGCCTCGACGTCGACCACTTCAAGATCGGCAAGCGGGTGGTCCGGGTGAGTGAGCAGCATCATCTCCTCGGCGGCCAGGGGCATCAGCCGTACGCCCTCGGGGGCCGGACCCGGCAGGGCGACGAAGCCCACATCGAGGCGTCCGAGCCGGATCTGCTCGACGATCTGGCCCGAGCCCGCGTAGCGCAGCCGGACCTCCACCCCCGGATGCGCCCGGCGGAACGTGGCCACGACCGGCGGCAGGTCGATCACGCCGAGGCAGTGCTCCGAGCCGACGGTGAGACTGCCGCGCAACAGCCCGCGCACGGCGGCGACCGCGTTGCGGGCCGCGGCGGCGCTGGCCAGCGTGCGGTGCGCCTCGGTGAGCAGGGCGCGGCCGGCGTCGGTCAGCTCGACCCGGCGGGTGTTGCGGACGAACAGGTCGGCGTCCAGGTCCTTCTCCAGCGCGCGGATCGACGCGGACAGGCCGGACTGGGCCACCCGCATCCTTTCCGCCGCCCGGGTGAAATGCCGCTCCTCGGCGACGGCGACGAAATACTCGAGGTGGCGCAACTCCATGATTGAGCAGTCTAGGTGCTGAATCCGAGCGGTTTCTTCTGTTGGACGCCGGGCAGCTTTGCTAGAAGGCTTTCACTGACTTTTTGCTGAGGAGGCTCCATGCACACCCGTCGCATCGGCGACATTTCGGTCAGCGCGATCGGGCTCGGCGGCATGCCGATGTCGATCGAGGGACGGCCGGACGAGGAGCGCTCGATCCGGACGATCCACGCCGCGCTCGACGCCGGCATCACTCTGATCGACACGGCCGACGCCTACCACATCCACGCCGACGAGGTCGGGCACAACGAGACGCTGATCGCGCGGGCGCTCGCCTCCTACGGCGGGGACACGTCGTCGGTGCTGGTCGCCACGAAGGGCGGGCACCTGCGCCCGGGCGACGGCAGCTGGACCGTCGACGGCTCGCCGTCGCACATCTTCCAGGCGTGCGAGGCGTCGCTGAAGCGGCTCGGCGTCGACGCCATCGGCCTGTACCAGTACCACCGCCCCGACCCGCACGTGCCGTGGGCCGACTCGATCGGCGCTATCCGCGACCTGCTCGACGCCGGCAAGATCCGGATGGCCGGCGTCTCCAACGCGAACCCGGCGCAGATCCTCGAGGCGCGCGAGATCCTCGGCGGCCGGCTGGTCTCGGTGCAGAACCAGTTCTCGCCGTCGTTCCTCTCCTCGGCGCCCGAGCTCTCGCTCTGCGACGAGCTGGGCATCGCCTTCCTGCCCTGGTCGCCGCTGGGCGGCATCCGGCGGGCCGGCGGTCTGGGCGGCAGCTTCGCCACGGTGGCCGATCGCCACGGCGTCAGCCCGCAGCGCGTCTGCCTGGCCTGGCATCTGGCCAAGTCGCCGGTCGTGATCCCGATCCCGGGCGCCAGCCGGCCCGAATCGATCATCGACTCGGCGGCGGCGCCGGAGCTCTCGCTCACCGCCGACGATCTCGCCCTCCTTCCCTGAGGATCTCTCGTGTCTGGTTTTGACGCTTCCGCCGACCGATATTCGTCGATGGAGTACCGCCGCACCGGCCGCAGCGGGCTCAAGCTGCCCGCCGTGTCGCTCGGGCTCTGGCACAACTTCGGCGACGACAAGCCGTTCGAGACGCAGCGGGACATCCTGCGGCGCGCCTTCGACCTCGGCATCACCCACTTCGACCTGGCCAACAACTACGGCCCGCCGTACGGCTCGGCCGAGACCAACTTCGGCCGTCACCTGGCCGACGACTTCCGCCCGTACCGCGACGAGCTGGTCATCTCGACCAAGGCCGGGTACGACATGTGGCCCGGGCCGTACGGCGAGTGGGGCTCGCGGAAGTACCTGACCGCCTCACTCGACCAGTCGCTCAAGCGGATGGGCCTCGAGTACGTCGACATCTTCTACTCGCACCGCCTCGACCCTGACACGCCGCTCGAGGAGACGATGGGCGCGCTCGCGGCGGCGGTGAAGGCGGGCAAGGCGCTGTACGTCGGCATCTCGTCGTACTCGCCCGGCAAGACCGAGGAGGCGGCGGCGATCCTGCGCGACCTCGGCACGCCGCTGCTGATCCACCAGCCGTCGTACTCGATGCTGAACCGCTGGATCGAGGACGGCCTGCTCGACGTGCTCGAGTCGGCCGGCGCGGGCTGCATCGGCTTCTCGCCGCTGGCCCAGGGGATGCTGACCGACCGCTACCTGAACGGGGTACCTTCCGGTTCCCGCGCCAGCGAGCACAAGTCGCTCTCGACCGACCTGCTCTCGGCGGACAACATCGACAAGATCCGCGCGCTCAACGACATCGCGGCGGCGCGCGGGCAGTCGCTGGCGCAGATGGCGATCGCCTGGACCCTGCGTGACCCGCGGATGACCTCGGTCGTCCTCGGCGCGAGCAGCGTGGCCCAGCTGGAGAACAACGTGGCCTCGCTGGCCAACACGTCGTTCTCCGGCGAGGAGCTGGCGGCGATCGACAAGTACGCCACGGAGTCCGGCATCAACCTCTGGGCCCGGTCCAGCGCGGTCTGAACCACCTCGGCGGGGAACCCGGGAGGCGCCGGCCGCGGCCGCCCCCGCGGCCGGCGTGCCCCCCGGATCAGTACACGATGCCCGCCGCGTACCGGGCTTCCCGGTGCGCGGCGAGCAATCGGCCGCGGGTGGTGCCCTGACCTGTGGTTATGCGCGGGGGACGGGTGAACGTCAGCGAACGGCGAGCAGCCCAAGAACCCGGTCGGCGTCGGCGGCGCGGCCCTGCTCCGCGTACATCACCAGGGCGCGGAGCAGGCTCGACCGGCCCTCCTCCTCCCGCCCGGCCAGCGCCAGCAGCACGTGGCCGAGCCGGGTCAGCGTGTTCGCCTCCGAGGAGAGGTTGCGCAGCTCGCGGTAGACGGCGGCCGCCGCGGCGTAGCGCTCGGCCGCCTGAACGAGCCGGCCGGACGCCTCGGCCACGATGCCCAGGCTGTCGAGCGTCGCGGCCTCGCCCGACCGGTTCCGCAGGCGGCGATGCAGGTCGAGGGCCTGCTCGCAGATCAACTCCGCACGCTGGTGCCGGCCCAGGCCGACGTACGTCTCGCCGAGCGCGTTCAGCCCGATCGCGACCCACGACGGGTTGTCCACCTCGCGGAACAGCCGCAGCGCCTCCTCGGTGTGGTGCAGCTGGCGCACCGCGTCCCGGCCCTCCCAGGCGAACCCGAGCGCGCGGTGGGCCTGCGCGAGGTTGGGCCGGTCGCCGACGGTCGCGAACTGGACGCGGGCCGGCTCCAGCAGCGCCAGCGCCTCCCGATGGCGGCCCTGCCGCGCCCGGATGTTGCCGAGGCAGAGCCGGGCCAGCGCCAGCGGCCGGGGATCGCCCGCGCGCTCGGCCGCCGCCAGCCCGCGCTGCCAGGTCTCGTCGTGCCGGGCGACCAGGCCGCACCGGTACTGGTAGTTGTCGAGGCTCCAGGCCAGCTGCCAGACGACGGTGTGCCATCCGCGCTCGGCGGCCAGCTCCTGCACGGCCGGCAGGTTGCCGTCGTTGTCGCCGAACCAGCGCAGCGCGGCGTCGGCGCTCGCGTGCCGCCGGGTCACGACGCCGGGCGCGGGCTCGGCCAGGGCGATCGGCGGCCGTTCCGGGCTGAGCAGCCGTTCCCCTTGGTACGCCCCGCCCAGGTAGAAATCGGCCAGCCGGCGCTCGGCGGCCGCCCGCTCGCCCGCCGGCACCTCGGTGACCGCCCGCTCGGCGGCGAACGACCGCATCAGCTCGTGCATCCGGAACCGGCCGCGCACCGGCTCCTCTAGGAAGCCCGCGTCGCCCAGCTCGGTCAGCACCACGCGCGTCTCCGGCTCGGGCCGGCCGAGCAGGCTCGCTGCGGCCTCCAGCTCGATGTCGACACCGACGCCGAGGCCGAGCGTGCGGAACGCGAGCCGGGCCGGCGGGTCGAAGGCCGCGTAGCTCGACGAGAAGATCGTCGACGTGTCGCTGGTGAACAACCGCTCGACGACCTGGGCGAGCGGCCAGGTCGCGTGGACGGCGGCCCGCGCCGCGATCACGCTCAGTGCGAGCGGCAGGCCGCCGCAGCGGCGGATCAGGTCACGGACGGCGTCGGGCTCGGCGTCCACCCGCGCCCGGCCGACGCGCGAGGCCAGCAGCTCGTGCGACTCGGCGTCGGTCAGCACGTCCAGGTGCAGGATGCGGGCGTTGTGCGCGGAGAGCAGGTCGGGCCGCTTGTGCCGGCTCGTCACGACCACCGTGCTCGGGCCGTCGCCGGGCAGCAGCGGGCCGATCTCCTGGTCGGCGGTGACGTTGTCGAGCGCGACCAGCAGCCGGCGCCCGGCCGTGAGCTCGTGGTACTGGATCGTCTGGTCGCCGACGTCCTCGGGGATCGAGCGGGGCGGGACGCCGAGCGCGAACAGGAAGCGGTGCAGCACCTCGCCGATCGACCCGACCTCCCGCAGGTCGGCGTAGAGCTGGCCGTCGGGCCATTTGCGGGTCAGTCCGTGCGCCCAGTGCAGCAGGAGCCAGGTCTTGCCCACGCCGGGCTGACCGCTGACCACGGTGAGGGTGCGGGTCGCGGCCTTGCGCCCCTCGACACCGGCGGCCGCGGAGAGGGCGGCCAGGTCGCCGGGGCGGCCCACGAACCCGGTCGGCGCCGGCTTGAGCATCCGCGGGGCGCGGATCCGGCGGGCCGTCCGGGCGTTCGCCATCGAGTCCTGGGCGCTCTCGGCCAGGTGGAACGCCCGCGTCGCCTCCTCGGGCGTCGCGCCCAGCGCCTCGGCCAGCCGCCGGGCGGTCTCGGGGCGCGGCACCTTCCGCCCGTTCAGCACGTCGCTGAGGTGGCCGGTGCTCATCCCGGCGCGGCGGGCCGTCCCGCCGCGGGTGGCCGGCGGGCCGGAGGGTGGGTGGAACGCGCGGTGGGTGAGGACCGCGAGCAGGGAGAGCAGATCCGCGTGTGGACCGACCGTGTCGGGGGCCATGGGCTGGGCTCCACGTGGCTCGACGGTTGGTGGCGGTTGGTACCGCCTCCTTCACTATCGCGCGCTTCGATAGGTTAGGCATCACCCGCTTGTGCGATGGCATTCCGGGAAGGAGCGACAGTGGGACGCAGGGCGATCATCTTCCACGGCACGGGGGCGAACCCGTCGGTGGCGTGGTATCCGTGGCTCGCGAAACGGCTGGCCGAGCGTGGTTTCGAGGTCGAGGTGCCGCACTATCCGGGCCTCAACGTCGAGCCGATCGCCGAGTTCCTGCCCGGTGTACTCGCCGCGCATACGTTCGACGAGCACACCGTGCTGGTGGGCCACTCGGGCGGAGCCGCGTTACTGCTGGCGCTGCTCGAGCACGTGCCGGCCGAACAGGCGTTCCTGGTCGCCGGGTACTGCACGCGGCCCAACGACTCCGAGGAGCCGGTGCTCCAGGAAAGCTACGACTGGGACGCGATCCGGTCCCACGCCCGCGAGTTCTACTTCATCAATTCCCTTCGCGACCCGTACGGCTGCGACGCCGGCCAGGGGCGCACCATGTTCGAGCGGCTCGGTGGCACCCAGATCGTCCGCAACGACGGCCACTTCGGCGACTACGGCCAGGACTACGACGAGTTCCCCCTGCTGGATCGCCTCATCGGCTAGGCCTTGTCCTGCCGATCTGTTGATCAGTTCTGGTTGATGTGTCGGGTGTTGGTCGTGGTGAGTTGACGGATAAGGCGTGGGCGGTGATCGAGCTGTTGTTGCCGGAGCCGGGCCGTAGATCCGGGCGGTGGCGGGATCACCGTCAGGTGATCAACGGGATTTTGTGAAGCTGCGGACCGGGGCGCCGTGGCGGGACCTGCCCGAGCGGTACGGGCCGTGGAAGACCTGCCATGAGCGGTTGCGGCGGTCGACCGATGACGGCACCTGGGAGGCGATCCTCGCCCGGGCCTAGGTCTACGACGACGGCCAGCCGGTCGAGTGGGTCATCAGCGTGGATTCCAGCGTCGTGCGTGCTGACCAGCACGCCGCTAGGGCACGCAATAAAGGGGATCTGCCGGTGGGGTCGCGATACCGGCGCAGGACGGTGAAGCGCTGGGTCGTTCGCGGGGTAGCCTGACCACGAAGATCCATCTCGCGGTCGATGGACGCGGCCGGCCGCTGTCGGTGCTGCTCACCGCCGGTCAGGCGGGCGACAACCCGCAGTTGCTGCCGTTGCTGGACGCGGTCCGGGTGCATGACGGCGGCTCGGGACGGCCCCGGAAGAAGCCGGACATGCTGATCGCGGACAAGGCCGACGCCCACGATCCCACCCGGGCGGCGTTACGCCGTCGCGGTATCGCGCACACCATTCCCGAACGCGTGGATCAGGTGGCCCGCCGGGCCGCGAAAAGCAGCCACGGCGGGCGTCCACCCGTCTTCGACGGTGAGATCTACCGGCAGCGAAACGTCGTGGAACGCTGCTCATCGCCGCTCTGATCTGGTTGAGGTGATCGGCAGGACAAGGCCTAGTCGATCTCGTACGCGAGGTTCGGGCGCAGCCAGCGCTCGACCTCGTCGAGCGGCATGCCGCGCCGGTCCGCGTAGTCGACGACCTGGTCCTTGCCGATGCGGCCGACGGTGAAGTACTTGGCGTCGGGGTGAGCGAAGATCAGGCCGCTCACGGCGGCGGCCGGCATCATCGCGAACGACTCGGTCAGCCCCACGCCGATCGCGTCGGTGCCGAGCAGCTCGAAGAGGTCCTTCTTCTCGCTGTGGTCGGGGCTCGCGGGGTACCCCAGCGCCGGGCGGATGCCGCGGAACCGCTCGGCGTGCAGGTCTTCCAGCACGGGCTGCGACCCGGGCTCGAACCACTCGCGGCGGGCCTGCAGGTGGATGTGCTCGGCGAACGCCTCGGCCAGGCGGTCGGCCAGGGCCTTCACCATGATGGCCCGGTAGTCGTCGTTCTCCGCCTCGTAGCGCGCGGCCAGCTCGCCGGCGCCGTGGATGGCCACCGCGAAGCCGCCGAGGTGGTCGCCCGAGCCCTTCGGGGCGATGTAGTCGGCGAGGCTGCGGTTGGCGCGCCCGGCCGGCTTCTGCGTCTGCTGGCGCAGCATCGGGAACGTCGTGCCGTTGTCGAGCACGATGTCGTCGCCCTCGGCGTGCGCGCCCCAGAACCCGTACAGGCCGCGGGCCCGGAACGACCCGTCGGCGATGATCTTGTCGAGCAGGGTGTTCGCGTCGTCCCACAGCTCGCGGGCCTCGGGCCGCTCGAGGATCTGCGGGAACTTGCCCTTGAGCTCCCAGGCCAGGAACAGGAACGTCCAGTCGATCATCTCGCGCAGCTCGGCGATCGAGGGCTCCACCACGCGTACGCCGGTGAAGGCCGGAGTGGGCAGCTCGCTGAAGTCGACCACCTCGCGGTTCTCGCGGGCGGCGGAAACGGTCAGGAGCGGCTGGGCGTGCCGGTTGGCATGCTGCTCGCGCAGTCTTTCCTGGTCGACCCGGTTGGTGGCGTCGAGTTTCTCGGCGCGGTCGGGGTCGAGCAGGTCGGCGACAACGCCGACGACCCGGGAGGCGTCCAGCACGTGCACGGTCGACGAGGAGTAGGCCGGGGCGATGCGGACGGCGGTGTGCTGTTTCGACGTGGTGGCGCCGCCGATCAGCAGCGGCAGCTTGAGGCCGCGGCGCTCCATCTCGGCGCCGACCGAGACCATCTCGTCGAGCGACGGGGTGATCAGGCCGGAGAGCCCGATGACGTCGGCGCCCTCGGCCACCGCGGTGTCCAGGATCCGGGCGGCCGGCACCATCACGCCGAGGTCGATCACCTCGTAGTTGTTGCAGCCCAGCACCACGCCGACGATGTTCTTGCCGATGTCGTGCACGTCGCCCTTGACCGTGGCCAGCACGACCTTGCCCTGGCCGCGCTCGGCCTCGACGCGGCCCTCGAGACGCGCCTGCTCCTTCTCGGCCTCCATGAACGGCTCGAGGTAGGCCACCGAGCGCTTCATGACCCGGGCGCTCTTGACCACCTGCGGCAGGAACATCTTGCCCGAGCCGAACAGGTCGCCGACGATCTTCATGCCGTCCATGAGCGGGCCCTCGATCACTTCGAGGGGCCGCGGGAGCAGCTGGCGGGCTTCCTCGGTGTCCTCCTCGATGAAATCGACAATCCCATGCACGAGGGCGTACGAGAGACGCTCGGCGACCGGCGTCTCGCGCCAGGACAGGTCGACCTCGCGCTGTTTGCCCTTGCCGGTGACCGTCGACGCGAACGTGACCAGGCGGTCGGTGGCGTCCTCGCGGCGGTCGAAGAGCACGTCCTCGACGAGCTCCAGCAGGTCGGCCGGGATGTCCTGGTAGACCGCGAGCTGGCCGGCGTTGACGATGCCCATGTCGAGGCCCGCCTTGACCGCGTGGAACAGGAACGCCGAGTGCATGGCCTCGCGGACCACGTCGTTGCCGCGGAACGAGAACGACAGGTTGGAGATGCCGCCGCTGGTGCGCACGCCCGGGCAGCGCTCCTTGATCAGCGGGAGGGCCTCGATGAACGCCTTCGCGTACCCGTTGTGCTCGCTGATGCCCGTCGCGACCGCCAGCACGTTGGGGTCGAAGATGATGTCGTCGGGCGCGAAGCCGGCGCCGACCAGCAGGTCGTAGGCGCGGCCGCAGATCGCGACCTTCCGGTCGCGGGTGTCGGCCTGGCCCTGCTCGTCGAAGGCCATGACGACCACGCCGGCGCCGAACTCGTGGATGCGACGGGCGTGCTCGAGGAAGACCTCCTCGCCCTCCTTGAGGCTGATCGAGTTGACCACGCCCTTGCCCTGCACGCACTTGAGGCCGGCCTCGAGCACGCTCCACTTGGAGCTGTCGATCATCACGGGGATGCGGGCGACCTCGGGCTCGGTGGCGATGAGGTTGAGGAACGTGGTCATCGCCTGCTCGCTGTCGAGCAGGTCGGCGTCCATGTTCACGTCCAGGAGGTTGGCGCCGCCGCGCACCTGGTCGAGCGCCACGCCGACGGCGCCCTGGTAGTCGTCGGCCTCGATGAGCCGGCGGAACCGGGCCGAGCCGGTGACGTTGGTGCGCTCGCCGATCATCACGAAGCCGGTGTCGGGGCCGATCTCGAACGGCTCGAGGCCGCTGAACCGGGTGGTGGGGGCGGGCGGGTTGATCGCCCGCGGGGTGAGGCCGGCGACCGTGGAGGCGATCTGCCCGATGTGCGCCGGCGTCGTGCCGCAGCAGCCGCCGACGATGTTGACCAGGCCGGCCGCCGCGAACTCGCCGACCAGCGCCGCGGTCTCGGCCGGGGGCTCGTCGTAGCCGCCGAACGCGTTGGGCAGGCCCGCGTTCGGGTGGGAGGCCACGAAGACGTCGGCGAGGCGGGCCAGCTCGACCACGTGCGGCCTCATCTGGGTGGCGCCCAGCGAGCAGTTCACGCCGACGACCAGCGGGTGGGCCCGCTCGATCGAGCGCCAGAACGCCTCGACGGTCTGCCCGGAGAGCGTGCGGCCGGACAGGTCGACGATCGTCACCGAGATCCACAGCGGCAGGCCCGGCGCGACCTCGTGGGCGGCGGCGATGGCGGCCTTCGCGTTCAGCGTGTCGAAGATCGTCTCGACCAGCAGCAGGTCGACGCCGCCCTCGGCCAGGGCCGCGATCTGCTCGGCGTAGGCCGCCTTGACCTGGTCGAACGTGACCGCGCGGAAAGCCGGGTCGTCGACCTTGGGCGACAGCGAGAGCGTCACGTTGAGCGGGCCGACCGAGCCCGCGACGAACCGGGGCTTCCCGTCCGCCGCCTCGGCCTCGTCGGCCGCCTGGCGGGCCAGCTGCGCTCCGCGGACGTTCATCTGCCGGACGTACGCCTCGAGGCCGTAGTCGGCCTGCGCGATGCTGGTGGCCGTGAACGTGTTCGTCGTCGTGATGTCGGCGCCGGCGGCCAGGTATTGCCGGTGGACGTCGAGGATCACGTCGGGCCGGGTCAGGATGACCAGGTCGGGGTCGCCCGTCACGTCCTGCTCGTGGTCGGCGGGAATCAGGTCGCCGCGGTAGTCCTCGGGCTTGAGCCCGGCGCCCTGCAGCATCGTGCCCCACGCGCCGTCGAGCACGAGGATGCGCTCGCTCAGCAGGCGCTTGAGCTCATCAAGACGAGAAGACTTCTCCATACCGACCACCTCCGTGGATACAACGGAGGCGCCCTTGGTCGGAATTCACCGAGCGAGCGTGGCGGGTGTCACCCCGTTGCAGCGCCTCTCGCTTCGGACCATTTAAGGTACCCCACTCTCACTTCGCATCGGCGTA
Source organism: Paractinoplanes globisporus DSM 43857 (assembly GCF_000379645.1). GTDB lineage: Bacteria > Actinomycetota > Actinomycetes > Mycobacteriales > Micromonosporaceae > Actinoplanes > Actinoplanes globisporus. Next base: position 1,411,856 of record NZ_KB903294.1, on the reverse strand, counting down.
CGCGCCAATTACTGAGACGTCGAGGGGGAATCTCACCGACGTCTGGCCGAAGAGCAGGCGCCCGGCCTGAGTAGCGGCGGCGCGCACGGCCTCGGACACTGCGGCCGTTTCCTCCTCGGGGCAATGCACCACCACCTCGTCGTGGACGAACAGGACAAGCTCGGCCTTACTGCCCTCAAGGGCGGTGCGCAGGGTGGCCAGCAGCACCAGGGCCCACTCGGCGGCGGTCGCCTGGACGACGAAGTTGCGGGTGAAGCGGCCCCGGGCCCGGCCGGACGCGCCGCCCTGCGGACTCTCGGCCGAACCGGCCTCGTCGGGCGGGTCGAGCCCGGCATCGCGCCAGGCCGCCGCGGCCGGCGGGCAGGTGCGGCCCAGCCAGGAGCGGACCAGGCCGCCGGCCTCGCCGGTGCGGGCGGCGGCCTCGACGAACTCGAACGCCACCGGGTAGTGCTTGCGGAGCACGGCCAGGGCCGGGATCGCGGCGCCGCCGGTCTGCCCGTACATCGCGCCGAGCAGCGCGACCTTGGCCTTGGCCCGGTCGCCGTCGAACGAGTCGGTGGCCAGCGCCGCGTAGAGGTCGCCGGCGGCGGCCGCGGCGGCCAGGCGACGGTCGCCGGAGACCGCGGCGAGCACGCGCGGCTCGAGCTGGCCGGCGTCGGCCACCACGAACCGCCAGCCGGGGTCGGCGATGACCGCGCGGCGCACCACCTTGGGCACCTGCAGGGCGCCGCCGCCGCGGGTCGCCCAGCGGCCGGAGACCACGCCGCCGGGCACGAACTCGGGGCGGAACCGGCCGTCGCGCACCCAGGCGTCGCACCACGCCCAGCCGTGCGCCGTCCAGATGCGGTAGAGCTCTTTGTATTCCAGAAGGGGGCGCACGGCGGGATGGTCGACCCGCTTGAGGACCCAGGCCCGCGTGTTCGGAATGTCGACGCCGTTGCGCGCGAACGCCCGGACCACCTCGGCCGGGGAGTCGGGGTGCAGGCCGCGCAGGCCGAGCGCGTCGTTGATCTCGGCGGTCAGCTCGGCGAGCCGGCGCGGTGGCCCGACCGGCTGGGGCGGGCCGAGCAGCTCGCGCAGCAGCTCGTCGTGCACGTCGGCGCGCCAGGGCAGGCCGGCGTGACCCATCTCGGCCCCGACCAGGGCGCCGGCCGACTCGGCCGCGACCAGCAGCCGGAACCGCCCGGGATGCTCGGCGCCGCTCATACGGGACAGCTGGTCCGCGTACACCTCGTGGATGGCCTCGAGCACGTCGAAGCCGGCGGCGGCCGGCGGAGCGGAACCGGTCTCGAACAACGCGCCCTGGGCGAAGCCCGGCGGTTCCGGCTGCCGCGGCGGCGCATCGGCCGGCACCGGCAGGCCACGCAGCCGTGCCCGCGCCGCGGCCAGGGAACGCGGCGCGCCCCACCAACCGGCGTGACCCTGCAGCAGCGCCTCGGTCAGCTCGAGATCGTGACAGCGGGCCACCCGCACCCCGGCCCGCAGCAGCACCGGATAGATCTCGGCGGTGGCCGGCCACACCCAGCGGGGCTGGTCGGCGGCCTCGCGCTCGGCGATCGCGGCCGCCAGATCGGGGGCGGGGCGCGGCGGACCGGCGGGCGACCCGTCGGCCCGCAGATCCTGAAGCCGCCCGTCGGGCGACACCGCTACCAGCACGGGACCATTCTCCGGCCGGGGTACGACATTTTCCGGTGAGCCCTCCCAGAAGGCCTGTGAAGACTCTCAGCGGCATCTCAAGCCCCCGTGACTAGCCTCGTTCCCATGGCCCGGCTGCTGGTGGTCGACGACGAGGACACGGTGCGCGGCCTGCTGGCCGACGCGTTGCGGTTCGCCGGCTTCGAGGTGACCACCGCGGCGACCGGTGACGAGGCGGTGAGCCGGGCCGCGGCGGAGCAGCCCGATCTGATCCTGCTCGACGTGATGTTGCCGGGCATCGACGGCTTCGAGGTGGTGCGGCGGCTGCGCGAGGGGCGGCGGCACGTGCCGGTGCTGTTCCTGAGCGCCCGCGACGCGCCGGAAGACAAGGTCAACGGCCTGACCCTGGGCGGGGACGACTACGTGACCAAGCCGTTCCACCTGCCCGAGCTGGTCGCCCGGATCCAGGCGGTGCTGCGGCGGGCCGGGGGAGTCTTCGACGGCGGGCTCTCCGTCGGTGATCTGACGCTCGACCCGCTCGACCAGGCGGTGACCCGATCCGGCAAGGCGGTGCGGCTGTCGCCGACCGAGTTCCGGCTGCTGCACTGCCTGATGGCCAACGCGGGTCACACCGTGCCGAAACCGCGGATCCTCGAGGAGGTCTGGCGGTACGACTTCGCCGGTGACACCAGCATCGTCGACACGTACATCAGCTACCTGCGGCGAAAGGTCGACACCACCGAGCCCAAGCTGATCCACACCGTGCACGGCGTCGGCTACGTGCTGCGGGCGCCCCGGCGATGAGGCCGCGCTCGCTCCGCTCCCGGCTGGTGCTGATCACGACGGTGCTGCTGGTGGCGGGGATCGTGGCGAGCGACGCGATCGTGCTCGGCGCGCTGCGGCAGCACCTGGTCGAGCGGGTCGACCGGCAGCTGACGCCGCTCGCGCAGCTCATGGCCCGCCTCGACCCTTCGGTGCTCGGCCCGGCCGGCTCCGACGTGACGCGACGGGAAGGCGGCGGCCTCGATCTGGTCACCGCCATGGCGATCGTCTACTTCGACGCCCGGGGAGTTCCGGTCAGCTCGGTGCACACGTCCGCGGCCGTGCCCGATATTTCCGGAAATGTGCGGCGTCCGTTCACGGCCGGGGACTGGCGGGCCGTGGTCGTGGCGCGTCCGGGCGGCGGCTCGGTCGCGGTCGCCGGGTCGCTCGACGCGGTCGACGGGACGGTGCGGCGGCTGCAACTGGTCTGCGCGGTGACCGGCCTGTTGTTGATCGCGGCGTTGGGGACGGCCGGCTGGTTCCTCGTCCGGGCGGGACTGCGGCCCCTGCGCACGATCGAGGACACCGCCGCCGCGATCGCCGCCGGTGATATCACCCACCGCATCCCGGCCGGGGGCCGGCCCGGCTCCGAGGTCGCCCGGCTCACCGACGCCCTCAACGGCATGCTCGCCCAGCTCGAGCGCGCCTTCGCGGCCCGCGCCCAGTTCGTCGCGGACGTCAGCCACGAACTGCGCACCCCGCTCTTCGGCATCAAGGGGTCGACCGAGCTCGCGCTCATGGGGGCCGTCGGCGTCGAGCGAACGCTCAGCCGGATCGACACCGAGGCCGGGCGGCTCGCCGCGCTGGTCGAGGACCTGTTGCTGCTCGCGCGGCTCGACGTGCAGGCGCCGGTGCTCGCCCCGGAACCGATGGACCTGCGGACGCTCGCCGCGTCGGCGCTGGCCGACCTGCGTGCTCTCGACGCGGAGCGGCCCGTGCGGATAACCGGCCCCGGCGGCGACGGCGACGGAGAACCGGCGCCGACGCTGGGGGACGAGGCGCGGCTGCGGCAGGTGGTGGTCAACCTGGTCGGCAACGTGCACGCACACACCCCGCCCGGCGCGCCCGCGCGGATCGGGGTGGGCAACGACGGCGACTTCGCGATCCTGGAGGTCGCCGACGCCGGTCCCGGCATCCCGCCCGAGCAGCGCGAACGGCTCTTCGAGCGCTTCCATCGCGGCGACGACTCGCGTAGCCGGAACGGGACGAGCGGCGCCGGGCTCGGGCTGGCCATCGTGCGCTCGCTGGTGGAGGCCCACGGTGGCCGGGTCGAGGTCTTTCCCGCCGCGCCCGGGACGACATTTCGGATATGTCTCCCGCTCCTAGAGGACTCTCAGAAGCTCTGACGACCCTCGCAGGGAGGCGGGCGACGCTCTCGGCATGATTGAACTGCGCGGACTCACCAAACGCTTCGGCGACGCCACCGCGGTCGACGATCTCACCTGCACGTTCCGCCCCGGTGTGGTCACCGGGTTCCTCGGTCCCAACGGCGCCGGCAAGACCACCACCATGCTCATGACGCTCGGCCTGCAGCGGCCCACCGCCGGCACCGCTCACGTCGACGGCCGCCGCTACCGCGACCTGCCGGTGCCGATGCGGGAGGTCGGGGCGCTGCTCGACGCCCGGGCCGTGCACGCGTCGCGATCGGGACGCAACCACCTGCTGGCCCTCGCGCTCAGCAACGGACTGCCGCGCCGGCGGGTCGGCGAGGTGCTCGAGCTGGTCGGGCTCGCGGCGGTGGCGTCGAAGGCGGCCGGGACGTACTCGCTCGGCATGAGCCAGCGGCTGGGCATCGCCGGGGCGCTGCTCGGGGATCCCCCGGTCCTGCTCTTCGACGAGCCGGTGAACGGGCTGGACCCGAGCGGCATCGCGTGGGTGCGCACGCTCATGCGCGACCTGGCCGCCGAGGGCCGGACCGTCGTCGTCTCCAGCCATCTGATGAGCGAGATGGAGCAGACCGCCGACCATCTCGTGGTGATCGGCAAGGGCCGGTTGATCGCGGACACCTCGCTGGCCGGCTTCCTGGCCGAGCGGTCGTCGTCGGAGGTGCTGGTGCGGGCGGCCGGCGCCGGCTTCGCCGACACCCTGCGCGCGGCGGGTGCCACTGTCGCCGAGCACGTGTCGGGTGAGCTTCTGGTGACCGGGATTGACGCGTACGCGGTGGGGAAGCTCGCACTGGCCAGCGGAACCGTTCTCACCGAGCTGGCACCGCGCCGGAGCTCGCTCGAAGAGGTCTTCATGGCGATGACCGCGGAGAGCGTCGAGTTCAGCGGGGGTGCGTCCCGATGAGCGTCGTGCGTGCGGAATGGGTGAAGTTCCGGTCGCTGCGGTCGGTGTTGTGGACCGCGGGGACCGTGCTGGTGCTGATGGCCGGGCTGGGGGCGCTGTTCAGTTTCGGCCGTGCCCATGAGCTGGCGGTCGAGGGGACCGCTGCGGATCGGGCCGCCTTCGATCCGACGGCGGCCAGCCTGTCCGGCCTCCTCTTTGCCCAGATCGCGGTCGGGGTGCTCGGCGTGCTCGCGGTGAGCAGCGAGTTCGCGAGCGGCAGCATCCGGCCCAGCCTCGCGGCGGTGCCTGTGCGCGGGCGGCTGCTGGCGGCGAAGGCGGCCACGGTCACCGCGGTGGCCCTGGTCATCGGGTGGGCGGGCGGTCTGGCGGCATTCCTGCTCGGTCAGGCGATCATCTCCGGCCAGGGCCTGGCCAGTGCCTCTCTCGGCGACGGCGGCGTGGTGCGGGCGCTCCTGGGCACCGGCCTCTACCTGACGGCCATAGCCCTCTTCGGCCTGGCGGTCGGCGCGATGATCCGTTCCACGGCCGGCGCCCTGACCATCGTGATCGTCGTGATGCTGCTCTTTCCCATCTTCTCGGCGGCGCTGCCGTCGGGTCTCGCGCGGTGGATCGCCAAGTGGTGGCCGTCCATGGCCGGCATACGCGTCGTGACGACGACGCCCGACCCGGCGGTGCTCGGGCCGTGGGCGGGTTTCGCGGTGCTCGCCGCCTTCGGCGCGATCGTCCTGGCCGCGTCGTTCGCGGTGTTCGGCCGCCGAGACATCTGACCGCCGATCGCCGGGGCCGCACCTGGGTGCGGCCCTCCTAGCGGGTGCCATGGCCCGGTGTCTCGCCGGGCAGCCGATCAGCGGTCGCTGTCGGCCCAGGCGTTGAGATCGATGCGGTGCAGCAGGTTCGGGGCGAACATGGCGGCGATCGCCAGCAAAGCCACCACGGTAAAGGCCGTCCGGAGCACGATCGTCTCCATCTTGCCGCCGACCTTGACCGCTATGCCGTTGGGGACGCCCACCATCCGCCACATCCGCCGCCCGGTGGGAAGGGGCCACAGGATCGGCACCCCGGCCGAGGTGATGATGTCGCCCATCAGATGCACGAGGCAGCCGACCCCGACCGCGAAGCCGAGCATCGGATAGCCCCGATCACCCGGCAGCCGGGCCGCCGTGAAGACGGCGATCGCCGCCGAGCAGAGGGTGACGATGACCCAGCCGGCCCGCTCGGCCCATTCGTCGAAGAGGCCGCGCAGCGCGAGCCCGGCCATGAGGAAGATGATCCCGACGACCGCCCACTTGCCGAAGTGTGTGCACAGGGCCGTCGTGCCCCAGCCGATCAATGCGGCGAACGGCAGCGTGTGGGTGAAGGTGCGGTGACCGTTGTTGCGGTCCGGGTCCCTGCTCAGCCGCGTCGCCGTGTAGATGCCGAGGGAGAACTTCTCGATCACCTCGGCCACGAACAGCGAGAACACGCCGAACGTGCGGGCCACCGTGGCGCCGCCCTGGTTGCGGGTGACCTTTCCGGACAGATCGAGGTCGGGCAGCAGTGCGCCGCCCGCGCAGACCGTGGCCCCGACCGCCACGGCGAGCGGTGACTGGTGGTAGTCGGCGAACGTGTCCAGTGCCCAGCTGCCGGCCAGCCAGGCTGCCGCCCCGGACAGGGCGTGCGACGGACCCATCATGTGTGTTGCCCCTCCCCGGACCGCAAACCCGGTCACTGTCGCAGAGCGGGGAGGGGTGATCAACAACCGCCACGTCCACTATGGAGTGTCGTGACTCACCTGTGTCCGGGGGCGTTCCACGGCGCCACGCGGTACTGCGCGTGGTAGTACGCGCCGTAGCGGCGCCAGCGTGCGTGCCGCACCAGACCCATGACCAGGAACACCAGTGGGATGGCCGGCCAGAAGAAGTGCGCCCCGGAGAGGACCCACAGGCCGGTCAGGAACAGGGCGGCGAGCGCCACGAAACTGGCGTGCCGGCGCAGGTGTCGGCGTGTCGCGAGACGCGCCTGCGGTGTCTCGGCGAGGGCGCGCCGGCCACCGTCGGGGAGGTCCGCCGTCAGCGGCCCCAGCTCGTCGCGGTACTTGGCGGCGTAGGTGGCGGCCAGCCGCTCCTCGCCCTCCTCCAGGTTGAGCCGGCCCTCGGCCATCGCGGCCCGCAGGATCTCGGCGATCTGCTCGCGTTCCTGGTCGGACGTGCGCATCCGGGCCGGCCCGGTCCAGTTCTCGGTCATCTGCTTCTCCTCGTGGGCGTCGTGTATCCCAGAGTCGCCCTTCCTCGCCCTGCGGGCGTCGGACCGGGGTCGCATTTCCGGCTGCGGCTTTTCGGTGGTTCTGTCCTCTTTCCCGTACGCCCGGCAGGCCGTCACCTACGACCAGGGTCGTAGATGAGCGATTCGTGAATCAGACCGTGCTCCGATGCTGAGAAACCGCTGATCCCGTAGTTTCGGCCGCATGGAAGACACGCGACCGTGGGGGCCACCGTGGCGGCAGGATCGCCGCACCGGCCGGTACCGTCCGCGCGTCGGCGTCGGCACCGCGGTGGTGGCCGGCTTCTTCCAGGTCGTCGGGGCCAACAACACGGCCGCCGAGGGCGGCGTCTACCGCGCGATGACCCCGCTGGTCTACGCGCTGCTGCTGGCCGGCCCGGCCGCCCTGCTGTTCCGCTGGCGCTACCCGGTCGCCGCGTTCGCCGTCGCCGCCGCGGCCTCGCTCGGGTTCGCCACCTTCTCGGCCCCGCGCTGGACGATCGCGGTCGCCCCCGGCATAGCCCTGTTCAACCTGGCCAAGCGCGGGCGCGCCCGGCTGGCGGTGGTCGTCGCCGCCATCGGCTTCGCGGCCTACCTCGCCGTCTGCTGGGTCTTCGCCGAGCAGCTCGGCGTCCCGACCGGCGCCCGGGCCGACCTGCCCTCGGCCGTGCTGCTCGCGGTCGGCTTCGCGGTACTGATCTTCCTGGGCGGCGCGGCCAAGGTCCGCGGCGAGCACATGGCCGAGATGATGAAGGTGCGGGCCGAGCGGGCCAAGGCCCACGAGGAGCAGGAGCGCCGCCAGGCCTCCGAGGAACGGCTGCGCATGGCCCGTGAGCTGCACGACGTGCTCGGCCACCACCTCTCGCTGATCAACGTGCAGGCCGGCGTCGGCCTCCACCTCATGGACAGCCGCCCCGAGCAGGCGCGTGAGGCCCTCACGGCGATCAAGACGGCGAGCGCCGAGGCGCTGCGCGAGGTGCGCGCGGTGCTCGACGTGATGCGCGCGGAAAACGAGGCCGCCCCGCGCCAGCCGGCCGTCGGGCTGAGCCGCCTCGACGACCTGACGGCCGACGCCGGCCTGCCGATCACCACCAAGGTGACCGGCGACGCGCGGCCGCTGCCGGCCGAGGTCGACCGCGCGGCGTACCGGATCGTGCAGGAGGCGCTCACCAACGTGCGCAAGCACGCCGGCCCGGGCGCCACGGCCTCGATCGCGATCGACTATCTGCCGACCGCGCTGCACCTGGCGATCCGCAACGAGGGCCCGGCCGCCGAGGACGCCGACGCCCGCTCGGGCGAGGGCACCGGCATCGCCGGCATGCGGGAACGAGCGCAGACCCTGGGCGGCAGCGTCGAGGCCGGCCCGGTCGACGGCGGCTTCCTGGTCTCGGTGCTGCTGCCGACCCCCGACGACCCGCCCGGCCCGGGCCGTGGCCCCGGCGACAGTGGCGGCCCCGACTCGCGGCGCGGTGACTACGGTCGCGGCTACGACTACGACCATGACCTCGACGGCGGGAGAGCCGGATGATCTCGGTGTTGCTGGCGGACGACCAGGCGCTGGTGCGGGCCGGCTTTCGGGCCCTGCTCAACGCCGAGCCCGACATCCGGGTCGTGGCCGAGGCCGCCGACGGGCTCGAGGCGGTCAAGCAGGCCCAGCAGACCCACCCCGATGTCGTGCTCATGGACATCCGCATGCCCGGCGTGGACGGGCTCGAGGCGACCAAGCGGATCGCCGCCGACCCCACGCTGGCCGCGACCAAGGTGGTCATCCTGACGACGTTCGAGCTCGACGAGTACGTCTTCGAGGCGCTGCGCGGGGGAGCGTCGGGCTTCCTGGTCAAGGACACCGAGCCGGTCGAGCTGCTGCGCGGCGTGCGCGCGGTCGCGGCCGGGGACGCCCTGCTGTCGCCGAGCGTGACCCGGCGGGTGATCGGCGAGTTCGCCGGCAAGGGCACGGCGGGCCGCCCGGTCGCGCCGCCGGCCCAGATCGACCCGCTCACCGACCGGGAACGGGAGGTTCTCGTGCTGGTGGCCGAGGGCCTGTCCAACGACGAGATCGCCGCCCGGCTGGTGATCAGCCCGGCCACGGCGAAGACGCACGTGAGCCGCACGATGATCAAGCTGGGTGCGCGGGACCGGGCCCAGCTGGTCGTCTACGCGTACGAGGCCGGGCTTATCCGCCCGGGCTGGCTCACCTGAGACTCGGAAAATTCTTGTTCCGGATTGTCGAATGAGGTGGAGGCGCCGCGTCATCACTTCGCCGGCGCCGCAACGGGCGGCGCCCGGGAGGGGAGTCAACGATGCAGTACGTACTGCTGATCTACGGCGACGAGAAGGCCTGGGAGGCCCGTGACGAGCGGGACCGCGAGGCCAACATGGAGGCCCACGCCAAGTTCTCGGCCATGTTGCGCGAGCACAATGCCCTGCTCGGCGGCGAGGAACTGGCCGGCTCGTCGTCGGCGACCACCGTGCGCAACGTCGACCGGGTCGGGGTCACCGACGGCCCGTTCGCCGAGACGGCCGAGCAGCTGGGTGGGTACTACGTGATCGAGGCGGCCGACCTGGACACCGCGATCGGCTTCGCCCGGCAGCTGCCCGAGCCGATCGTCGAGGTCCGTCCGATCGTCATGCACCCGGAGGCGGACAGCTGAGCGCGGAGCAGGCCGTCGAGCAGGCGTACCGTGACGAGTGGTCACGCCTGCTCGCCCTGCTCGTCACCCGGCTGCGCCGTTTCGACGTGGCGGAGGACAGCCTGCAGGACGCCTTCGTGGCCGCCGCCCGGGTCTGGCCCGAGCAGGGCGTGCCCGACCGACCGGCCGCCTGGCTGTGGACCACGGCCTACCGGCGGGCGCTCGACCGGATGCGCAAGGAGGAGGCGGACGCGCGCCGGCTGCCGCTGTTGATCGCCGACCCGGTTCCGGCCGCCGACCAGGCCGAGCCCGGGGAGGACGCGGACGTGCCGGACGAGCGGCTGCGGCTGCTGTTCGCCTGCTGCCACCCGGCGCTGCGGGCCGACGCCCGGGCCGCGCTCATGCTGCGGTTCGTGGCCGGGCTGAGCACCGCCGAGATCGCCCGGCTGTTCCTGGTGAGCGAGCCGACCATGGCGGCCCGGCTGACCCGGGCCAAGGCCAAGATGGCGGTGGCCGGCATCCCGCTGCGCGCGCCGTCGGCCGAGGACCTGCCGGACCGCCTCGACGTGGTGCTCAAGGTGATCTACCTGATCTTCACGGAGGGGTACCGCGCCACCACCGGGCCCGAGCTGATCCGGCCCCGGCTCGCGAGCGAGGCCATCCGCCTGGCGTACGTGGTCGGTGAGCTGCTGCCGGCGGAGCCGCGCACCGCGGCCCTGCTCGCGCTGATGCTGCTGCAGCACGCCCGGCGCGACGCCCGGCTCGGCCCGGCCGGCGAGCTGGTGCTGCTGCCCGACCAGGACCGCACCCTCTGGCGGCACGACGAGATCGCCCGCGGCGTGTCGCTGCTCGGCCTGCTCGAGGCCGTCCCGATGCCTGGCGAGTACCACCTTCAGGCGCTGATCGCGGCCGAGCACGCCAAGCCGCCGCCGACCGACTGGACGCGGATCGCCCGGCTGTACGCCGAGCTCGAGCGCCGCGACCCGTCGCCGATGATCCGCCTCAACCGGGCCGTGGCGGTGGCCGAGTCGGGCTCACCCGAGGCCGGCCTGGCGCTGCTCGACGGCCTCGACGCCGCGCTGCGCGACAGCCATCTGCTCCCGACCGTCCGCGCCGAGCTCCTGAGCCGGCTCGGCCGCCGGGCCGAGGCAGTGGCTGCCTTCGATGCCGCGCTCGCTCTGGTCCGCACCGATCCCGAGCGTGACCACCTGAATCGCCGCCGTGCCGAGCAAAGCTGAGGAGGTCTCGCGTTCGCAGTGACTCCGTAGGATCCGGGGGGTGCTGGAGTACGGCCTCGGTATCGACCTAGGGACCACCTACAGCGCCGCCGCGATCAATGTGGACGGCGCGATCGAGACTGTCCGCCTCGGCGGGCGCACGCCGGAGATCCCCTCGCTGGTGTATTTGCGGGACGACGGCGAGGTGCTGGTCGGCGAGGCGGCGCAGCGGCGGGGCGAGACCGACCCGACCCGGCTCGCCCGGGAGTTCAAGCGGCGGATCGGCGACCCCGTGCCGATGCGGCTCGGCGAGACCCCGATGGCCGCGCACGAGCTCACGGCCGCGCTGCTGCGGCGGGTGGTGGCCACGGTGGCCGAGGGGCAGGGCGGGCCGCCGCGCCGCATCGTGCTCACGCATCCGGCGAACTGGGGTCCGTACAAACGCGAGCGGCTGCTCGAGGCCGCGCGCCTGGCCGACCTGCCGCAGGTGACGCTGCGGACCGAGCCGGAGGCCGCGGCGATCCGCTACGCGGGGACGGCCCGGGTCGCGGTGGGCGAGACCATCGCCGTGTACGACCTGGGCGGCGGGACATTCGACGCGGCCGTGCTGCGCAAGACGGCCGACGGGTTCGAGGTGCTCGGCGAGCCGCAGGGTGTCGAACAGCTCGGCGGGATCGACTTCGACGAGGCGGTGCTCGAGCACGTCCGCGCGACGCTCGGCGACCAGCTCGCCGGGCTCGACCTCGACGACCCGGCCGTCACCGAGGCCCTGTCCCGGCTGCGGCGCGAGTGCGTCGAGGCCAAGGAGAGCCTGTCGTTCGACATCGAGGCGGAGATCGGGGTGGCGCTGCCCCGGCTGCACACCCGGGTCCGGATCAAGCGGGACACCTTCGAGGCGATGATCTCCCCGGCCCTGGAGGAGACGGTCGCGGCCGTGCGCCGGGCACTGCGCTCGGCCTCGGTGCCGGCCGAGGAGCTGCGCTGCGTGGTGCTGGCCGGCGGCTCGTCCCGCATCCCGCTGGTCGGCCTGATGGTGTCGAGGGCGTTCGAGCGTCCGGTCGTGATCGACGAGCAGCCCGAGCTGGGGATCGCGCTGGGCGCGGCCCGGCTCAGCGGCCCGGCGGCGGCCCAGGACGCCGCGGCCCCGGTCGTCCTGATGCCCACCCCGCGCGATCCCGCCCCGGCCGGCCCGGCCGATCGCCAAGACATTCCCCGCGCACCCCTTCCACCGGCCACGGTTGTCGGGGCGGCCGCCGTGCCCGGGCAGAACGCCGGCCCGCTGCGCGTGCCGGCACCGGGGGGAGCGCCCGCGCAACCGCCGAGCGGCGCCGCCGCGATGCCGCCCACCGGGTCCGCCGCGGGGCCGCCCGGGGGAGCTGCGGCAGGGGCGCCCGGTGGGGCTGTGGCAGGGGTGCCGGGCGGAGGTGCCGCAGGGCCGTTTGGGGCGGCGACGCCGCTGCGCAGCGGGGCGGCCGGTGTGCCGCCGTTCGGGGGTGCGCCGGCGGGGTCGGGTGGGGGGTCGTGGCTGCGGTCCAAGCGGGTGGCGGTGATCGGTGGGTTTGCGGCGGTGCTGCTGGTCATCGGGGCGATCACGGCGGTCGCGGCCTGGCCACGGGACCGGGCCAAGGGTGGCGGCGAGCCGGTGGCCGCGGGGAATCAGACGTCGGTCTCCGCGGGGCCGGCGGTCGACGAGGCCGAGTTGCTGTGGCGGGCCAACACGGGAGTCGCCGCCGTCGAGCCGCCCGCGGTCAGCGCCGAGCGGATCGTCGTGAGCGGGCAGGACGGGACGCTGCGTTCCTACCGGCGCGCGGACGGCACGCTCGAGTGGAAGGTCGCACTCGGGGCCGGCACGCGGGCGGCCACGCACATCGCCGGGGGCGTCGTGGTGGCGGCCACCGACGACGGTCACCTGATCGGGATCGACCCGGCCCAGGGCAAGGTGCGGTGGCGCAAGGACGTCGGCGGTCAGATCGGGGCGCGTCCGCTGACCGCGGGAGTCCTCGCCTACGCGGGAGGCCAGGACGGTGTGCTCACCGCGTACGGCATCGGAAATGGGGATCGGCGCTGGCGCCTGCGCACGCAGGGTGAGATAAGCCGGCCACCCACAGTGATCGGCGGAGTCGTGGTCGTCGCCTCGGGCGACGGGAAGCTCTACGGCGTGAGCCCGGACGGCGAGAAGCTCTGGACGGCCACGGCCGGGCAGGTCACCGACGGGCCGGTCGGTACGGGCCACGCGGCGTGCGTGGCGGTCGACAACGGAACCGTGCGGTGCGTGCAGAGCGAGGACGGCGCGGAGCTGGACGGGATCGCGGACACGGTCACCATCGAGGGGATCGCCGGCGGCGACGGGGTGCTCTACACGGCCGGATCGGACGGCTCGGTCGGCGCCTGGGATCCGGCGACGGCGAAACAGCTCTGGCGTAAGCCGGGAAGCGGCGGGTCGGTTCGTCTCATCGCGGCCGCCGGCGAGGTCGATGTGGCCTACCCGGACGGGAGCCTCGCGGGCCTGGACGCGGGCAGCGGCGAGGTGCGCTGGCGCAACACCACGGGTGACAAGTTCTCGATCGCGCCGGGAAGCGACGGGGCCGGCCTGTTCGCGGTCGGTGACAGCGGCGTCCTCTACGCGCTGCGACCGCCGGCCGGAGCGGTCGTGCCGCCGACGCCGAGCGTGGAGCCCACCACCGAGCCCGCTACCGAACCGACCGCCGAGAACCGCGAGACGCGGCACACGACCAAGCCGACCTACTACCGATCCACCAGGCCGAGCCGGACGGCGTCGCCCTCGGCGTCCACGACGGCGACCACCACGCCGCCGACCACGGAGCCGACGTCACAGCCGTCGGGCGCGTAGGGTCTCGGCGACCGACCACGCCTGGAACGGGCAGCCGGTCGCCTCGTGCGGGGCGTCGCCGTCCGCGGTCTCCGAGACCGAGCCGAGGCCGTACTCGCCGAGGTGGTCGTCGGCATCGGAGATCGTCTGGTCGGCCGAGACGCCGAGCCGGCGCCAGGCGGCCACGAACGGCCCGGTGAGCCACGGCCAGACCGTGCCGGTGTGGTACGCGGTGTCGCGCGCGGCCGAGCCACCCCGGTGCACTCCCTGGTAACCCGGCTCGTGGGGGGCGAGGCTGCGCAGGCCGAGCGGGGTCATCAGCGCCGAGCCGATCGCCTGCAGCGTGGCCGGCTCGGGGCGCAGCGGCGCGTACGGCAGCGACCACGCCAGCAGCTGGTTGGGCCGGAGCGTGGCGTCGTCGCCGTCCGGGCCGTCGACCACGTCGTAGAGCCACCCGGTCGGCGCGGTGAAGCGCCGCGCGAAGCCCGCGAGCGCCTCGGGATGGGCCCGCACCGCCGCACCCGCGCCGGTCCGCGCCTGCCAGGCCAGCTTGATCACGGTGGCCAGGCCGTTCACCCAGAGCGCGTTCACCTCGACCGGCTTGCCCATCCGCGGGGTCACCGGCACCCCGTCCACGCGCGCGTCCATCCAGGTCAGCGCCTCGCCGGGGACGCCCTGCCGCAGCAGGCCGTCGAGCGGGTCGGCCACGATGCCGTACCGGGTGCCCTTGAGATGGTGGTCGACCACGTCGAGCAGGGCCGGCAGCAGCTCGGCGGCGAGGTCGAAGTCGCCGGTCGTGGCCACGTGCCGCCCGACCGCGTGCAGGAACCACAGCGTGCCGTCCGCGGTGTTGTACTCGACGCTGCCGGTGTCGGCCGTGTTCGCGAGCATCCCCTCGGAGAGCGTCGCCGCGTACGCCGTGAGCAGCTCGCGGCCCTCGGCGGAGCGGTTCGTGGTGAGGAACAGACCCTCGTAGCTGAGCATCGTGTCCCGCGACCAGGCGCCGAACCACGGGTACCCGGCCACCACGTCCACGCCGGCCCGGGTGCGCACCACGAACGAGTCGGCGGCCAGCGCCAGGGTCGCCTGGGCGTCGTCGGCGGGCTGCGCGGCCGCCACCACCGCCCGGTTGCGCAGCCGCGCCGCCGCCACCACCTCGGCCGCCCCGGGCGGCGGGTCGTCCAGCTCGCCCGCCCAGGCCGAGACCTCGGCGGTCGCCCCGGGCTGTCGTAGTTCGGCGTGGAAGCTCCCCGCGTACCACAGGTCCTCGAGTGGTTGAAGGCCTCGTGCCGCCTCCGCGCGGTGCCGCACCCCGCGCCACCATGCACCCGCCGTGCGGAAGTCCGGGCCGCGCACCCGGTACGCGCCCTCGACCACGCACCCGCTCTCGTCGGCCGTGATGTCCGGCGCCGGGCCGCCCGCCGTGCGCTCGCCGTGGATGTCCCGCCAGGTCACCAGCGTCTCGAGGGAGAGGCTGACCGGGCCGCCGGTGAGCAGCCGATGCACGACGGCGACCGCCGGCCGGCCGTGCACCATCGCGATCTCCCGCTCGATCACGACGTCGCCGATCCGCCAGCGCCAGCGCGGCAGGCCGTCGACGAGCTCGAACCCGGCGAGCAGTTCGTGCCCGCGCGGGGCGATCGTCCCGTCCGACCATTCGTGCGTGGCCAGCCGCACCGACGCACCCGACGGGAGGGTCACGATCGGGTCGAGGGCGGCGAGCCCGAGATGCCGGGTGGCGGGAGTGTTCCCGGCGACGATCAGCAGGCCGTGGTAGCGGCGGGTGCGCAGACCGCTGACCGTGCCCATCGCGTAGCCCCCGCACCCGTCGGGAACCAGCCATTCGCGGGCGGAGCCCTCGTCGACACTGCCGCACACCTGGGGGCCGAACGCGAGGCGACGCACTGTAGCCACTAGATGACCTCCGGTTGTCGGGCACAATCGGTCGGGACGGTGACAATCTCAGTGTGGCCGTATCGGTGACGATGATCGAGGTATGGGGGTGAGACACGGCGTGGCGGAGCGCTTACGCCTGGCGCAGGCCGACTCCGGTGAGCTGCCGTGGCGCTCGTGGGGCCCCTATCTCGCCGAGCGCGCCTGGGGCACGGTTCGCGAGGACTACAGCGAGCACGGCACGGCGTGGGACTACTTCCCGCACGATCATGCGCGGTCCCGAGCGTACCGGTGGAACGACGACGGGATGGCCGGCATCTGCGACGACCGCCAGACGTTCTGCTTCGCGCTGGCGCTGTGGAACGGCGAGGACCCGATCCTCAAGGAGCGGATGTTCGGCCTGGGCGGCGACGGCGGCAACCACGGCGAGGACGCCAAGGAGTACTGGTGGTACCAGGACTCCACGCCCACCCACTCGTGGATGCGGTGGCGGTACCACTACCCCCAGCGCGAGTTCCCGTACGACCAGCTGGTGCGGGTCAACGGGCAGCGGTCCCGGGAGGAGACCGAGTACGAGCTGATCGACACCGGCGTCTTCGACGAGGACCGGTACTGGGCCGTCACGGTCGACTACGCCAAGGCCACGCCGCAGGACATGTGCATGTCGGTCACGATCGCCAACCGCGGGCCGTCCCCGGCCACCCTGCACGTGCTGCCCACGCTCTGGTTCCGCAACACGTGGTCGTGGGGCCAGGCCAACCGGCCCCGGCCGGAGCTGACCGGGACGCCGGGCCGTCTCGCCGGCCGGCACCGCACGCTCGGCCACATCGTGCTGGAGGGCTCCGAGGGCCCGCCGACGCTGGTCTGCGACAACGAGACCAACGCCCAGCGCCTGTGGGGCCAGCCCGGCACGACCATGTACCCCAAGGACGGCATCAACGACCACCTGATCGCCGGCGCGCCCACCGTCAACCCGGCCGGCGTCGGCACCAAGGGATCGCTGCATTACGTGCTCACGCTCGGGCCGGGGGAGAGCCGCACGATCCGGCTGCGGCTGACCCAGGCCGACGAGCCGTTCGAGGAGAGGCCCGACCTCGGCGCCGGCTGGGAGTCGGTGATGCACCACCGCGCGCGGGAGGCCGACGAGTTCTTCGCCGACGTCATCCCGGCGACGGCGACGCCCGAGGAGGCGGCCGTGGCCCGCCAGGGCATCGCCGGGCTGATGTGGGGCAAGCAGTTCTACCACTTCGACGTGAAGCAGTGGCTGACCGGCGACCCCGGCTCGGCGCCGCCCCCGCCGGGCCGCCGCTACGGGCGCAACAACGCCTGGTGGCACATGAACAGCTTCGACGTCATCTCGATGCCGGACCCCTGGGAGTACCCCTGGTACGCGGCGTGGGACCTGGCGTTCCACTGCGTGTCGATCGCGCGGGTCGACCCCGGCTTCGCCAAGCAGCAGCTGTTGCTCCTGCTGCGTGAGTGGTACATGCACCCCAACGGGCAGATTCCGGCGTACGAGTGGGCATTCGGCGATGTGAACCCGCCGGTGCACGCCTGGGCCGCGTTGCGCGTCTTCGAGATCGACGGCGGCCGCGACTTCGACTTCCTCGGCCGGGTGATGCACAAGCTGCTGCTGAACTTCACCTGGTGGGTCAACCGCAAGGACATCGGCGGCAACAACGTCTTCGAGGGCGGCTTCCTCGGGCTGGACAACGTGGGGCCGTTCGACCGGTCGGCGGCGCTGCCGGTGGCCGGGGTGCTCGAGCAGTCGGACGGCACCGGCTGGATGGCGATGTACGCCCTCAACCTGCTCGACATGGCGATCTGCCTGGCGCTCAACGACCGCACCTACGTGGACATGGCGACCAAGTTCTTCGAGCACTTCGCGTACATCGCGGAGGCCGCCTACCAGCAGGGGCTGTGGGACGAGGAGGACAGCTTCTTCTACGACCAGCTGCGTCTGCCGGACGGCCACAAGCTGCCGCTGAAGGTGCGCTCGATCGTCGGGCTGCTGCCGATGGCCGCCACCACCCGGCTCACCGCGGCCACCCTCAACCGGCTGCCCGAGCTGGCCAACCGGCTGCGCTGGCTGCGGTACTCGCAGGAGTACGCCGACGTGATCAGCGCCCGCCGGCTGTCGGCCGAGGGCCGCCAGCAGCGCCTTCTCTCGATGGTGGGTCAGGACCAGCTGCTGCGCATTCTCGCGCGCATGCTCGATCCGGAGGAGTTTCTCTCGGCGTACGGGATCAGGACCTTGTCCCGCGCCCACCTGGAGAAACCCTTCACGGTCTCGCTGGGCGGCTCGGACTTCACCGTCGGTTACGAGCCGGCGGAGAGCACCAGCGGACTGTTCGGCGGCAACTCGAACTGGCGTGGCCCGGTCTGGATGCCGGTCAACTACCTGTTGATCGAGGCGCTGCGCGAGTACGCGGCGTTCTTCGGCGACGACCTGCTCGCCGAGTACCCGACCGGCTCGCAGAAGAAGGTGCCGCTCTCGGCGATCGCCGACGACCTGTCGCTGCGGCTGATCTCGCTGTTCGTGCCGGACGAGAACGGGCACCGACCGATCTACGGCGCCAACGAGGTGCTCCAGCAGCATCCGGACTGGAAGGACCTGATCGTCTTTCCGGAGTACTTCCACGGCGACAACGGAGCCGGCCTCGGCGCCTGGCACCAGACGGGCTGGACGGCGCTGGTGGTCGACCTGATTCTGACCGTGCGGCGCTGACAAACCGGTACATCTAAATCTTGCGATCAGGTCTACGATTCCTCCACGCACGACACATGGGGGAAAGAATGATGGGCCTGAAACCGGCTCGTCTGGGCTCGGCCGTGGCCGTCGGACTGCTGATCGCGGGAGTGTTTGCCACGCCCGCCCTCGCCGCCGGCACCGGTACTGTCCAGGGCGCCTTCACCACCAGCACGGGCACGCCGATCACCGGCGCGACCGTCACCGCCTACTCCGGCGACGGGGAGTGGCTGACCGACACCACGACCACGTCCACCGGGCGGTACACCCTGCGCGGTGTGGCCGCCGGCGGCGTCCAGCTCCAGTTCGACAACGCCGGCCTGCAGCACTGGGCGCCCGGCGTCTTCGACCAGGGCGACGCCACCACGTACACCCTGGCCGCCGGCGCCACGCTCACCGTCGACGAGCACCAGCCGGCCACCGGCACGATCGCCGGCCACTTCACTGACGCCGCCGGCGCGCCGGCCTACGCGAGCGTCAGCGTGCCCGGCACGAGCAGCAGCTTCACCGACGACCAGGGCGCGTACGCGCTCGACCTCTTCCCCGGCACGTACAAGGTCAGGTTCCAGTGGGACGCCGCCCAGCAGTGGGCCGTCCAGGCCACCTCCGAGGAGGCGGCCACCACGTACCAGGTGACCGCCGGCCAGACCACCACGGTCGACGACCACAAACTGCCGGTCGGCTCGATCGGCGGCACGATCACCAGGACCGACGGATCGCCGCTGGCCAACGCCCAGGTCACCCTGCACCGCGGCGGTGAGTCGGTGGGCTTCGCCGGCACCTTCGACGAGGGTGTCTACTCGTTCGGCGAGGCGCTGGCCGGCGACGGGTACACGGTCTCCTACTCCAGCGACGGCGGCCCCGACGTGTACGTCCCGGGGACGCTCGACCCGGCCAAGGCGACCCGGTTCTCGGTGGCGACCGGCCAGACGACCACGGTGGACGACACCCAGCCGGCGCCGGCCGCCGTGCACGGCAAGCTCACCGGCGCGCCCACCGCCGGCATGCAGGTGAGCGTGTCGCTCGCGAGCAACGACAACTGGTTCCAGCTGTCCGGCGAGACCGCGGCCGACGGCACGTGGAGCGTCCCCGGGCTCTTCCCCGGCGACTACAAGGTCTCCTTCACCACGCCCGACTACCAGCGCACCCAGTGGGCGTACGGGAAAGGCACCGAGACCGACGCCGACCTGATCTCCGTCGCGGCCGGCGCCGACGTCGCGGTCGACGACAGCTGGCTGCCCGGCGCCACGCTGGTGGTCAAGGCGATCGACGCGGGCACCGGCGCCCCGGTGACCAACTACTGCGTGTGGGTCACCACGCCCGGCGACGGCACGGGCTGCGCCACCACCGGCAACCAGGTCACGGTCTCCGACCTGCCGGGCGGCTCCTTCAAGATGCAGGTCTCACCGGGCGAGGACAGCTACTACCTGTCCAGCGCCTACCTGCCGGTCACGCTGACGCCGGGACAGACCACCACGGTGCGGGTCAAGCTCACGCTCGGCGGGAAGGTGGCGTTCTCGGCCGCCGACCACGCGACCGGCGCGCCGGTCGACCGCACCTGCGCGGCCCTGGTCGTGCTCGGCCACGGCGGCCTTCCCGACGGCTACGGCGACTGCACCGACGCGACCGGCAAGGCCACGTCGCAGCACATCGCCGCGGGGACGTACGAGCTGTACGCGATCGCGCCGACCGGCTACGGCGACCAGTGGGTCGGCGCGGCCGGCGGCACCGGCGACCAGAAGGCGGCGGCCCGCATCCAGGTCAAGCCGGGCAAGACGGTGACGGCACCGGCGGCGCTGCTCGACAAGGCGGCCACCATCACCGGCGTGGTCACCGACGCCGCGGGCGCGCCGCTGTCCGGCATGGACGTGGCGTGGAGCGCGTGGGGCGACGCCGGTCCGGCCTGGGACTCCGAGACCGACGCCAACGGCCGCTACACCATCGACCAACTCGGCCCGTACGGGTGGCCGCTGCTGTTCGGCGGCAAGGGATACCCGCGGCAGTGGTCCGGGCACGTGGGCAACCGCTTCCAGGCCGCCCCGGCGTCCGGGACGTACAACTTCACCCCGGTGGCGGGGGCGGCGCTCAAGGGCAAGGTCACCGCTCCCGCCGGGTCGCAGTGGCGGATCCACGCCTACAACGCGGCGACCGGCGACCAGATGGGCTCGTTCGACGTGTCGGCCGCCGGCCCCGGCGGGACGTACCTGATGCCCGTGATCGGCTCGCAGCAGGTGAAGATCGGCTATTACTGGTCCGTGGGCGACACCAACCACGACGGCTGGTACAAGAACGCGTCCGGCATCGACACCGCCACCAAGGTCCCGGTCCCGGCCACCGGCACGAAGACCCTCAACCTGAAGATCGGCTAGTACGGCGGTCCCGGGCCCGCTCGTTGCAGGCCCGGGACCCCGATCACATGTCGGACTCCAGGAAGTACATGCCACCGAGCACGAGGCTCGCTATCAACGCGGTCAGATTGAAGCCGGCGGTCGGAGCCCAGTCGAAGACGCCGAAAAGTGCCGCGCCCGAGTAGCAGGCGAGCGCCAGCACAAGATAGACAACGGGCCAGGCGACCAGGATTCGCGTCACCCACCGGAACGCATTGTTGGAATATGACGAGCTGGGCCAGAGCGCCTTCCGCGCCGCACGCAGATCGATATTTTGCCGGGCTTCCTCCATGTAAACGACAACCTGGAGAAATGCGGCTCCGATGACAACGACCGCGAACGTCAGCGGGGCGTATTGAACCGACGGCACGCTCCACACCAGGTCGATCGCAAACCGCGCCACGAAGAGTCCGCCGACCGCGGCGAGACCGCCGAGGCACCAGACGACCACGTTCGTGTACCAGGTCGTGCTGTCGGAGTACCGGCTCAGATAGTCGCGAAGTGCATACGTCTCGAAGGCGCTGATCTGTGCGGCGCAACGGGCCCGCCGATCGGGATGGGCCAACATCAATGTCTTCAGACGCCGGTTGTAAGAACCTATCAGGTCCCAGGAATCATTCTCGAGCCGATGGTTGCCCGCCATGACGACGAGCGCGTCCCGCATGTGCCCGCGCGCCTTCTCAACACGGGCGGTCGACGGGGCCCCGTCCGCGGACCCGGCCTCGCCGCCGAGGAGGTCGATGGCGGATCGGATGTTCTTGTGGGCGGACGCCAATGCCGCACGGCCGGGCGCGAGAGCGCCATGGACCTGCTCCCCGAGGATTTCCGTCCGCAGATCGAATGCGGTCGTGTCCGTGGCCATCACGAAACGCTGCCTCCAGTCCAGCAGAATGAGGCCGAGAAGATCGTGGACCAATTCGTATTCCGTGCGCTCCCCGCGGACGGCCCGCCGGAACAGCGGCGAAGCGGTCCGGGTCAGGAAATCCAGCATGGACTGGAGCTGCGGCCCCACCGCCGCCTGGTCCAGGTCCGACCGGCCATAGGGGTCGTACTGCTCGCTGAAGATGCTGGCGCCCCAATCCCTGAAGTCCCGGGACTGGAGCAGGCCGATGATGTCGTCGACCGTCAGTGGCACCTTTGCCCCGGTCGGAAGCACCATGTACCGCAGAGCGGCCCACAGGACCTGCGCCTCGAGGGGAAGCAACTCGTCGAGGGTGGCGCTGACGAATGACTTGAGGATGCCGGCCGCGCGGTCCTCGGCCAGATAGCTCTCGCGGGTGATCCGCCGGCCGCCTCCGCCGATGTCCCTCTCCCACAGGCGCGACCAGACGATCTGGAAGTAGCCGGCCTCGATGCGGCCCGACCGGGTGGTCGCGTCCGATCGCGTCTCCCGTTCCAGGTCGTCGAGGACCTCCTCGATCAGGCCGTCGTCGATGGTGATGTCCGCGCCCACGGTCGCGATCGGGCCGCGGACCGCCTCGATCAGGTCGTCCCGGGTCAGGCCGGCGATGCGGTAGCTGGCGTCGAGAAGTCCGCTGACCCGCTCCATCAGGTCCGCCAGGCCCGCGAGGTAGTCCTCGCGGATGCTGATCACCACCGTCGCCGCGCTGCTTCGCGTGTTCGCCAGGCGCGCCAGTTGGGCGTACAGCAGCTCGAGCTCTTTCTCGTGCTTGAGGCGCTCCTCGAACTGGTCGAGCACCAGGATGGCCCGTCGTTCGGTGTCCTTGTGGTGGTGTTCGAGCAGGTCGGCGAGGCCGCCCACGACCGGAGGCTCCCAGCCGGTGGCGGTCAGCGCCTGCGTCGCCACCTCGGTCACGTCCTGCTGGGAGCCGGCGACGACGATCGGCACGTACTCGTCGTCCTTGGCGACCTCGGGCAGGAGGCCGGCGTTGAGCAGCGAGGACTTGCCGGTGCCGCTCGGGGCGTAGACCACCAGGACGGGTACGGCGAGGATCAGGTTCTGCAGGATGGCCACGTCCTGGTCGCGGCCGAAGAAGACGTCCTTGTCGCCCGCCTGGAAGGGGCGCAGGCCCACGAAGGGATTCTTCACGTCGGGTCCTCCGGCTCCCACTCCGCGGCGAGTCGATCGCAGAACTTGACGAGA
This sequence comes from Paractinoplanes globisporus DSM 43857, assembly GCF_000379645.1. Taxonomy (GTDB): domain Bacteria; phylum Actinomycetota; class Actinomycetes; order Mycobacteriales; family Micromonosporaceae; genus Actinoplanes; species Actinoplanes globisporus. The sequence continues at coordinate 1,389,062 of NZ_KB903294.1, read as the reverse complement.
TCCCCGTCGTACACGGTGATGTTGCGTTTCTGCCACAGCTGGACGTCGAGGGCGTCGGGCTTCAGCTGGATGGCCAGGTGGCGGTATTGATCCATCTTGGAGATCGCGTTCTGCAGGACCAGCAGGCGGAGGAAGGCCCGGAAGTTCCAGTCGGTCAGGGAGTAGCCGAGGAAGAGGAACCGCGACGTCCGGAAGTGCGCGAGGAGCGCGGCCGGCGGGAACAGCGGCGAGACGGGCCCGCCGGTGTTGACCAGGAAGTCGACGTAGTCGTTCTCGGTGATGATGAGGTCGTCGCCCTGGGCGCCCGGCGCCTGATGCGCGGAACCGTGCATCTTGAACAGGAACGTCGTGCCGTCGGGGAACTTCGGGTTCTGCAGGCGGAAGGTCTTGGCCTGCGCGAACCCGCTGGTGCCGTCCGGATAGACGACGTTGAGCCGGGCCGGGCCGTGCTCCGGGTCCCGCATGTTCTGGATGATCACGCACAGCGGCCGGCCGGCCCGCGCGAACGCGGTCTCGACGTGGACGTCGTAGTTCGTGGTGACGATGAAGCGGCACCGGGTGGCCGGCGGCATCGCGGCCAGCATTCGGGCCACGCGACCGGGCTCGGCGTGGAGCTGGGTCTCGTAGAACCTCTCGTGGAGATACTCGTAGAGCGCCGGGCGGTCCCAGGCCCACTCCTCGTAGTACTGCGCGACCTTGGCGAGGTTGTCCGCCTGGTCACCCGGATAGGGACGCGCCATGCGTTTCTGCAGCTCGAACGCCAGGCCCCGGCCGTCCGGCAACGGGTCGGCCTCGACGCCCACCCGCGAAGCGCCGGCCCCGAGAAAAGGAATGACCTTGCCATCGGCCAGCCAGCGGGCAACCTGCTCGAACCCAAAGGAATCGATGGTGTCCAAACCGCGCATCCTCCCTGCGGAGTGGGCGTCGCAGACCGCGCCCCCGATGCGCGGAAAATGTGGACGTTACCCGAGCGGCCGGTCGCGACAAATCGGTCTGGCGGCTATTTGACGACCGCCCGGTGGACACGGCAGCGTGGCGAACATGCTGGCCTCCGCGCGCGTCGTCGCCTTCGTCCCGTCCACCGACCTCGGCCGGTCCCGCGAGTTCTACGAGTCGGTGCTCGGCCTGCCGATTGCCTCCGTCGACGGGTTCGCCGTGGTGGTCGAGTCGCCGGCCGGACTCATCCGCATCGTCGACGTGGGCTCGTCGCTGGCCGTGCAGCCGTTCACGATCCTGGGCTGGCGGGTCGGCGACATCGACGCGGAGGTCGACGCGCTCGCGGCCCGCGGCGTGGGCTTCGTCCGCTTCCCGGGCATGGAGCAGGACGACCGAGGGGTCTGGGCGGCACCGGGCGGCGCCCGGGTGGCCTGGTTCCGCGACCCGGACGGAAATACGCTCTCGCTCGATCAGCAGTAAACGCGATCATTTCCGCGGGGCAAATAAGTCCGAGGTATTCGCGTAACAGATCGAATTCTGGCTGTCAATTCTTGATTAGACAGGTAATCCGGTAGTGATCTGTGTGCCCGGCGGCGCAGTCTGTCGCTGACGCACTGCAGTGGGTCTCCGACTTCAACCCGGTTTTGGAGGTCAGGATGACCGCACCGACGAAAAAATCCTCCGAGGAACTCATGATTCCCGAGGAACTCAAGGAAAAGACCGACGAGATCAATCAGATCGTGGCCGATCTGAAACAGAAACTGGAGCAGGGCGACACGCTCTACCGCAGCCAGGTCCAGCAGGTTCAGCAGTCGCGCGCGCCGTCGACGCTCAACGGTCGTAACGGCCACAACGGCAACGCGACCACCGAAGCCGCGGAACCCACCGCGAACTTCGGCGGACTGCCGTACCAGTTCTTCGACCTGATCGCGGTGGGGCCGTTCCAGCCGATCGGCGCCGGACCGTTCCGGCCCAACCGGATTCTGCGGACCGGCGAGCCCGCGTTCCTCATCGCCGCGATCTGGCGCAACCCGTTGCCACTCGGCTTCCAGGCGGGCAACCCGTCGGCGGCCGAGGTGATGGCCGGGCAGCAGTACATGGTCCGTGGCCAGACCGTCAACATCAACGACGTCGCGAACGGGCCCGACCTGGGGCCGGCGACCGGCACGTTCGGAGCCGGGTTCCTCGACTTCCACGTGCTGCACATCCCGTCGGTTCCGGCGCCGCCCGACGGCTCGCCGAAACTGCTGGACATCACGCTGACCATCGACGTCCGCAGCGTGGCGTCGGGTCTGCCGCCGTTCGCCGGCTACGCGTCGGTGTGGCTGCAGCTCGACACCGAACCGCCCTTCGTCTTCCCGTACATCCCGTACGTGGGCGGTCCGGTCGTGGTTCCGGGCCTGGTCCCGAGCTTCGTGCGCGACATTCCGGTACGCGTGATGATCTATTCGTGATCGACGAGAGGGCACCGGCGCCGACCAGCGCCGGTGCCCGCGCGGAGGAGATCAGATGACGGCCAAGGTGGATCCGCGACTGCGCCTGCTGATGGAGGAGATGGCCGGCCGGTCCGGGATGGAGTTCGCACAGGCGGCCGAGGCCCCGCTCGGCGAGCGCGTCGGCTGGCGCGGGCGGCCGGACGGGGCGACCATCGAGGTCCTCGTCGAGGAGTCCGCGGACGGGAGCCTCGACGACCTCGCGGCCGCGCTGCCCGGCGCCGAGGTCGGCCCCGGCGGCAAGGTGCGGCCGGTACGGCTGCCGGTGACCGCGCTGCCGGCGCTGGCCGAGCACGACGCCGTGGCCCGCGTCGAGGCGGCACGGCCACTGTTTCCCGAGCTCAACTGGTCGCGTACGGAATGCGGAGCGGAAGCGGCGCACACGGCGCAACCACCGATCGCCGGCGCCGGGGTGGTCGTCGCCGTGCTCGACACCGGAATCGACTACACGCATCCGTGCTTCCGCCGGGCCGGCGGTGGCACCCGGATCATCGCGCTCTGGGACCAGGGCGCCGACCCCGAACCCGGCGGCGACGTGCCGTTCGGCCGGGAGTACCGCGCCTCCGACATCGACCGCGCGCTGGCCGCCGACGATCCGCTGACGGTGGTGCCGCACGAGGACACCGGCCACGGCACGCACGTCGCGGGGATCCTCGCCGGCGACGAGCGCGGCACCGGGCAGTTCACCGGAATCGCCCCCGACGCCGACCTGATCGTGGTCGCGCTCGACGCCGACGGCGCGTCGCTCGGCACCTCCGCGCACGTGGTGGCGGCGCTCGACTTCGTCCGTCGTCGCGCCGGCGGCCGCCCGGTCGTGGTCAACATCAGCCAGGGCACCAACATCGGCGGCCACGCCGGCGAGTCGCTGCTCGAACGCCGCATCGACGAGATCAGCCGCGGGCCCGGATTCGTCGTCGTCAAGTCGGCCGGAAACGAACAGCAGTGGGGCGTGCACTCCGGCGGTCTTCTTTCGCCCGGCGAGGACCATTTCCTCGCGTTCGATGTCGCCCCCGGCAACCGTTTCGACGACATCATCGAAATCTGGTTCGCCGGCCGCGACGACATCGAGATCAGCTTGCGCCCACCGACCGGTTCCGCAATTTCCCGCGTACGCCCCGGAGCGTCCCTTTCCGCCGAGACCGACGCCGGGAATCGGGTGCGCATCGACGTCGACGAGGACGCCGACGGCACCGGCGATCGACGCGCGTCGCTGATTCTCCGCCGCGGAAACCTCGGCCAGATCGAGCCCGGCCGATGGACCATTTCGCTGCGCGCCGGCGCCATTGTCGACGGCCGTTTCGACGCGTGGATCGAGCGGGCGCCACGGCTGGACCCGGGCGCCCCCGAACAGAGCCGATTCGCGCCCGGCGACCGCGATCCCGCTCGCACGGTCACCATCCCCGGCACGGCCCGATGGGTCCTGACCGTCGGTTCCTACATCACCAAGTCGTCGTCGCCGGCCACGATCGGGACGCTCTCGGCCTTCAGCTCGCTCGGCCCGACCCGCGACGGCCGCGACAAGCCCGACCTGGCCGCCCCAGGGGAGTTCGTGACGTCGGCCCACGCCGGGTGGCGCTCCGACGGCATCCAGCACGCTTCCCTGATGGGTACGTCGATGGCCGCCCCGCACGTGGCCGGCGCGGCGGCGCTGGTGCTGCAGGCCGCACCGCTGCTGACCGCCGACCAGGTGGGCCAGGTGCTGCGCCGCTCGACCCGCCCGCACGCCCACCTCGATGTGGCGCGGGCCGTGGCCCTGGCCCGGGAGGCCGTCTTCCCCACGATCACCGCCGTCCAGGCGGACGGGGGAGTGGTGACGGTGAAGACCGACATCGCCACGACGGCCGTCCTGCGGACCATCACCAGCGCCGCGCCGTCCACTGTGCACACCTTCGACCTGTCCGGCCTCCCGCCCGGCGACCACCGCTGCGCCATCGAGGTCACCGCCGGCGGCTGGACCACCACCGACGACCGGACGATCACCACCGGCGCCGCCCCCACCGACGACTGGGCCGATTTCGCCGGCCTCAACCCGGTCGTCTTCACCGTCGTGGCCGTGCAGACCCACGGCGAGGAGATCCAGTACGCCGTATCCGACGCCCGAACCAACGACCGAGCCACCAAACTCGACGGCGCGGCCCTGCTCGCCTTCCTCCGGGAAAAGGCCGGGGTCTCATGACCGCCGGACATGGACCGAATCGGAGGCTCTCGGGCCGTGGACGTGCAGTTGCGGGACGCGAAACGTCATAACGTCAACAGGTGTGAGCCGCCTGGAGGTCGATCGGACCCTCCTCGATGCCGTCGAGACCGCTGGTTACTTCGGCTTCTTCGCCGCGGCGGGTCCCTTCGGGCTGCTGGTGGGATCCGAGTTCGCTGAGGCGGCAGAGGACATGCTCCGCATCGCCGTGGCCGAGGCCAAACTCGTCGGGGGTGGCGTGGCGTCGGAGGGGATCATCTCGTTGAAGATCTCGGCGGCTCGGGCGGGTGGGGAGCCGGTTGCGGCTACCTGGCCGTCGGCGGGCGGGTGCGCCCGGTCTTCGCCCTGCTGATCTTCGCGTTCGAGGCGGTCGTGATCGGCGGCCTCGGCTCGCTCGGGGGCACGCTGGCCGGCGGCATCGCGCTCGGCCTCACCCAGCAGCTGGTCGGCGAATGGAACTCGCATTACGCGGTCCTCGCCGTTCATCTGCTGTTCCTGCTCGTGCTGGCCGTGCGCCCGCAAGGGATATTCCGATGAGCCCGGTCATCAGCCGGTGGAGCCGGGCGCGGTGACGGCGGTCGTGCCGGCCGCCATTCCGCATTTCTACGCACGGGCCGAGACCGCGCACATCGACCTTTTCCTGTTCGTCGCGCTCGCCAATCTGTGGAACCTGTTCGCCGGCCTCACCTCCTTCGGTCAGCATTCCTATCTGGGCGTCGGCGCCTACGCCCTTCATCTGTACGCGGCGGCTGGCATTGACCCCGCCCTCGGCGTCGTGCTGGCCGCGGCCGCCGTCTCGCTGCTGGTGCTCCGCCTGACCGCCGGCTATCTCGCGGTCGCCACCTGGGTGGTCGCCGAGGTCCCGCACCTGCTGGCCACCGAGTCGCCGCGGTGGCGCACTTCTTTTCTTCGCTCTGCAACAATTCCTAGCCGGCTATGGCCCGTGGGATCTGGTCATTCTCGGGGCGGTAGCGATGTTGGTCACACTCCTCGCTGCGCGCGGCTTGTGGGGCGCCATTTCGCATCGCTGGGACGTCTCGCTGCTGCCGGTCGGCTACCGCTACCAGAGGTAACGCGTGGGAGCGCTCCCATCGTCAAAAGTCAATCCCTCATTTGCGGGGTTGTTTCGATCTTTGTCTATGCGGCAGCGTCCTTCGCGGACTGCAACGCCACATCCACGGGGGGATTGTCTCGTGCGCTTGTCTGGTCGATTCAAGCTGCTCTGCCATGCTCTGATCCTGGCGATAGTCGCGGCCTATCTCGTCGCCACGCCGCCGTCACCGGCCGCCGCGGCGACCCCGGTCGCAGTTCACGGCGCCGGCCCGGTGAACAGCCCGCTGCCGGCCACCGCAACGCCCAACCACGGCCTCGCTGCCGGTCAGACCGCGCCGCCGGTGCCGCCCTCGGTCGCGGCGGCCGGCCCGGCGAAGGTGCCCGCGAAGGCCTTGCAAAAGGCGGCGGCTGAGCTGCCCTTCCAGCCCATCGCGCGGCCCGGCTTCCTGCTCGGGGACACCTCGCTGGTCGTCTACTGGGACGCCGAGGTCGACGAGGGCAACCCGGACTCCTGGGGGCGCTGGTTCGCCACGGTCACCGACACCGAGACGCACGCCGAGCAGCGCTCGGCCGAGCTCGCGCAGAAGGACCTGAGCCGCTGCTACAGCCCGGCCCTGCTGTGCCGCAGCTTCGGCGCCGCCGACGGCTGGGTGCTCGACCCCGCCCGGACGTACACGGTCACGGTCACCGAGATCGCGCCGGACGGCACCGAGCAGACCAGCAAGCCCTCGGAGCCCGCCCATCCGCGCAAGACCGACGACGTCCCGGCGCTGCCGGCCGGGCAGGCGGCCGGGTGCGGCTGCGCGACGGTGCTCGGCCCGACCGTGATCGCCCAGGCGCTGCGCGGCGCGACCGTGAACACCGCGACCGGCGCCTACCTGCGGGTCGAGCAGGACTTCGCGATGCCGTCGTACGGCATCCCGTTCAACCACGCCCGGTACTACTCGTCCGGCAACACCGCGACCGGCATGTTCGGCGCCGGCTGGAGCTCCTCGTACGACATTCGGGTGATCGCCGCCGACAACGGCGCGGTGCGGGTGCGCGCCGAGGACGGCTCCGAGGCGGTCTACCTCGCGAACGCCGACGGCTCGTTCGACCCGCCGACCGGCGTGCGGGCCCGGCTGACCAAGGTGGACGGTGGCTGGCAGCTCGTGCCGCCGGACCGCCGGGTGCTGCGCTTCGACTCCGCCGGCCGGCTTCTGTCGATCAAGAACGCGCGTGGTCTCGGCGTGACGCTCGCGTACACCTCCGGCGGGCTGCTCAGCACGATCACCGACGCGGGCGGCCGGGTGGTGCGCTTCGAGTCCCGCGCCGACCTGCGGCTGATCACGAAGATCACGCTGCCCGACGGCCGCTCGACCCAGTTCGACTACCAGGACGGGCGGCTGCTCAAGACGCAGGACCCGCGTGGCTACGTGACCTCGTACGCCTACGACGCCGGCGGCCGGCTCGCGCAGATCACCGACGCCCGCGGTCACCAGCTGATCCGCAACACGTACGACGCCGGCGGCCGGGTCGCCCAGCAGCTCGACCCCGAGGGCGCGAAGACCACCTTCGCCTGGGACGCCGTGCAGCAGGTCGCTCGCACCACCGACCCGGACGGCGTCGCGGTCGTCGACGGCTACAAGAACAACGTCCTGCTCTACAGCCAGAACGCCGGCAACGACACGGTCAACCACCGCTACACCGGCAAGCTCAACAAGAGCCTGGTGATCGACCCGAAGGGCAACCAGGAGGAGACCCGCTTCGACGACGCCGGAAACCCGGTCTCGCGGACCGCGCCGGAGCCGTTCTCGTTCACCCAGAACAGCACCTTTGACGACCGCAGCAACCTGACCGCGTACCAGGACGGCCGGGGCAACACCTGGAAGTACGAGTACAACGAGTTCAACGAGATGGTCGCCCAGCGCGACCCGAAGCAGAGCACCGGCTACAAGTACGAGTACGACGCCAAGGGCCAGGTGATCACGCGCACCGACCCGCGCGGCAAGGTCACCCGGTACGAGTACGACGCCAACGGCGACCGCACGGCCGAGATCGCGCCGACCGGGCGGCGCACCGAGATGACGTACGACGTCACCGGCCGGCTCGCGTCGGTCGTCGACCCTCGCGGCACGGTCTCCGGCGGCAACAAGGACGCCTACCGCACCAAGTACGTCTACGACGCGCAGAGCCAGATCACCGAGGTCTGGGAGCCGGGCAAGGCGCAGCCGTACCGCACGACCTACGACGAGCTCGGCAACGTGGTGGTCGCGACCGACCCGCTGAGCAACTCCAGCCACTACACGTACGACAACGCCAGCCGCCGGACCGTGGTGAAGGACCCGATCGGCAACGTCACGACCTCGACCTACACGCCGGGCGGCCGGCGCGCGTCGGTCGCCGACGGCGAGGGCAACACCACCAGCTGGACGTACGACGTCAACGGGCGGGTCGCGACCGAGACGTCGCCGCGCGGCAACGCCGACGCCGCCAGCAAGGACCTGTTCACCGCCGTCTTCCACTACGACTTCAACGGCAACCTGATCCGCGCCGACCGGCCGTACGGCTCGGACGGTCAGCGGGTCGAGGTGGACACCGCGTTCGACGCCCTGGACCGGCCCACCGGGCAGCAGGACCAGTTCAAGAAGGGCACCACGGTCAGCTACGACAACAACGGCAACGTCGTCGAGATGACCAACGAGCGCGGCGAGAAGCTGACCAACACGTACGACGAGGCCAACCGGCGTACCGGCAGCTCCGGGCCGGAGGCGGGCGCGGCCGGCATCGAGTACGACGACGCCGGCAACCCGATCAAGGAGACCACCCCGACCGGCGGCGTGGTCACCACGAGCTACGACGACGACGGCCGGGTCGCGGCGGTCACCGAGCCCCGCGGCAACGTCTCCGGCGCGAACCCGGACGACTTCACCACGCGGTACACGTACGACCAGGCCGGCAACCCGGCCACCGTGACCGACGCGCTCGGCAGCGTGGGCCGGGTCGCCTACGATGCGCTCAACCGGCCCACCGCGCAGACCGACGCCAACGGCAACACCACCAGGTTCGGGTACGACGACGCGGACCGGCTGGTGAAGGTGACCGGCGCCGACGCCCCGGGCGGGCAGTCGCTGACCTACACGTACGACGCCGACGGTCAGGTGATCAAGCGGACCGACCCGCTCGGCCGGGTCGCCTCCAACGAGTACGACCGGGCCGGGCGAACCACGGTCACCACCGACCCGCTCGGCCGGCGCCGCGAGTACGTCTACGACCCCGACTCCAACCTGATCCAGGAGGTCACGGCCCGGATCGTCGAGCCCGGCCGCCCCGACCCGAATCGCCCGGCGCGCTCGATCTTCTACGCGTACGACAATCTGGGCCGGCTGACGAGTAAGCAGCTCGGCGCGGGCGGTGTCACCTACACCTACGGCTACGACGCGAAGAACCGGCTGGTCAGCGCGGCCGACCCGGCCGGGGTGCAGTCGTTCAAGTACGACGACACCGATCGGCTCACGTCGGCGACCCGCGGCGACGACACCTTCAAGTACGACTACGACCGCGACGACCGGGTCACCGGGCGCACCTACCCGGACGGCACCCACATCGGCGCCACCTACGACGACGGCGACCGGATCAAGACGCTCACCGCGTCGCGCGGGGACACCAGCGCCGAGTACAAGTTCTCCTACGACGTCGCCGACAACCTGACCGGGATCACCTACCCGGCGTCGACCGGCATCACCGAGAGCCGGGACTACGACCGGGCCGGCCGGATGACCCGGATCGCCGCCACCAAGGGCGACACCACGCTGTCGGCGTTCGACCTGAGCCTCGACAAGGTCGGCAATCCCACCAAGATCGTGCAGACCACGGGCGAGCCGGGCCAGCCGACGGTGACCGAGGCGACGGCGTACACGTACGACGCCGCGAACCGGCTGACCGCCGAGTGCTTCGGCGCGCAGGCCTGCTCGGGCGAGGTCGCCGAGCGGACCGACTACACCTACGACCTGGTCGGCAACCGCACGAAGATGACCCGGCGGGCGCCGGGCGACAACACCACCACCAATTACACGTACGACGGCGCGGACCAGCTGACGCAGGAGAGCGTGACCGGCAGCCGGACCAGCACGCGCTCGTTCGCGTACGACCTCGAGGGCAACCAGACGCGGGCCGGGTCGGACTCCTTCGCGTACGCGCTCGACCACACGATGACCTCGGCGACAACCAACGGCACCACCACCAATTACGCGTACGACGGAGCGGGTAACCGAATCTCGGCGGTCTCCGGGTCGACCACCCAGACCTGGACCTGGGACATCAACGCCGACCGGCCGCTGCTCGCCCAGGAGCGGCAGACCGACGCCACCGGCACGATCGGGCGGGACTACCTGTACGACCCGTCCGGCCAACCGCTGGCACTGCTCGTGCCCGGCGCCGACACCCTGGGCGCGCACTCCTACCTGCGGGACTGGCTCGGTGGCGTCTCCGCCGTCGTCTCCCCGGCCGGCGCTCCGGAGTGGAGTTACGACTACGACGCGTTCGGGGTCAGCCGGGGCACCAAGCAGGGCGCCTCCGACGCGCCGGCCAACCCGCTGCAGTACGCGGGCACGTACCAGGACACCAGCCAGGGCGACCGGTACGCGATGGGCGCCCGCAGCTACGACCCGTCCACCGGCCGGTTCGCCTCGGCCGACCCGGTCGCCCAGCCGGCCACCGACCAGGCGGTGTCGACGTACTCGTACACCAACGGCCGCCCGACCGTGCTCACCGACCCGAGCGGCGGCGACCCGGACGACGGCAAGACCGGCATGACCGACGCCTACGTCTCCTACTACTCGACGTGCGCCAACAACCCGGCCGCCTGCGCCGCCACGACCGACGCGAACACGCCGGCCGGCGGCGACGGCGAGCAGCAGTCCGAGAACCCGGACTGGCTGAACTCGAAGAAGATCGTCGATGAGGCCGACGGCTTCGTGAAGCAGATCGGCGACGAGATCGTCAACCTGATCCTCGATCTGGTCGGGTTCAACGACGCCAAGGCGTGCATCACCGAGGGCGACATCGTCGCCTGCATCTCCACGGCGCTGCAGGCGGTGCCCTGGGGCAAGATGTTCAAGGCCGCCAAGGTCGCGATCAAGGCGATCGGGGTCGGCCGGCGGCTCATCGACGCGTACAGCCGCCTGAAATCGGCGAAGAACGCGCTCGTCGCGATCCCGCGCTGGATCAAGAAGGCGACCCGCACCGCCGACGAGGCGGCCAGCAGCAAGAAGTACGCCGACGAGGCGGCCAAGGCGGCCAAGGGTGCCAAGGACGCCGGCGGGAAGGCGAAGGCCACCTCGCAGAAGGCGGCGGACAACGCCAAACGCGCCAAGAAGAAGGAGACGTCCACCGGGGAGAGTTGCAAGGTCGCCCAGGGCAACAAGGCCCGGCTGGCCGCCAACTCCTTCGCCGCCGGCACCGAGGTGCTGCTCGCCGACGGCAGCACCAAGCCGATCGAGAAGCTGCACCCCGGCGACACCGTCACCGCCACCGACCCGGCCACCGGGCAGACCGAGCCCGAGCAGGTGACCGCCACCGTCGTCGGCCACGGCGACAAGGACCTGATCGACCTGACCCTGGCCGGCGCCGGGGCCGGTGGCGGCGGCCCGCCGTCGGTCGTCACCGCCACCGCCGGGCACAAGTTCTACAGCCTCGACCGGAACGACTGGGTCACGGCCGCTTCCCTCAAACCCGGGGAAACCCTCCGCGACGCCACCGGCCACCGGGTCACGGTCGTCTCCCGAGCGTCACGCGCCGAGGTAGCGACCGTCTACAACCTGACCGTCAGCGAAGCCCACACGTACTACGTGGTCGCCGGTGACACCCCCGTCCTGGTGCACAACTGCCAGGTCGACTACGGCGACAGCGACCTCAGCCGGTCGGTGATGCAGGAGCGGCTGCGGCTGAACAAGAAGGGCAACAACTTCGCGGCCGCCCGCTACGTCGACGACAACGGGGTCGAGCGCATCGCCGTCGCGTACTCGTCGAAAGGTTTGGGAAATCACGCCGAGCGCAAGCTGATGCGGCAGTTCGGCGACTCGATCAAGGAGATGTACTCCGAGTTCCAGCCCTGCACCGGCACGAACAAGTGCCGGAAGATGCTGGGCGACGCCGGCATACCCACCTCGTACTCGTGGAGCTGGACGACCTCCGCGGAGGGGGCCGCGGCCCGGAAGGCGAAGAAGACCGCGATCGACAGTTTGTTCGCCGACGCCCTCAACGGAATTTGGTAGGGTCCGCCGGTGTCCCACCACACCTACTCGGCCGAGTACGTGGCGGCCGTCCGCAAGCCGGACGCACGCGAGTTCCTGCTCGACGTCGGCCTGCCGTCCGACCACGTCCTCTTTACGGCGCCCCCGAAGTCCTCAACTTCACCGGAGGAGGTCGACGGCCGCCGGGTCCTGCCGATCGGCACCGGCGACCCGGAAACCGACGACGCCTACGTCGTCGACACGGACACGGGCGAGGTGCTCTACCTCAACCGCATCGACATGTCGCTGAGCCACGTGAGCGCCTCCCCCCGCCAGTTCGACGATCTCCTGCGCGTCTTCGAGTCGGAGACCACCGCGGTCGCCGACGACCCCGAGGATGTCGCCGACCGCATCCGCCTCCAGATCGAGAACATCGACCCGACCGCACTCGACGAGGACCCCGGCTTCTGGGGCGACGTCCTCTTCGACGTGGCCAACGGCGACTACACCGACGACGACTGACCCACCGCCCCGGCGCCGGCCCACCTCAGGCCGGCGCCGCCGGGCCTCCTTCAACGCTCGCGGACCGCACCCGCACCCTCGCCGATCGGGTCCCATCCGAGGTGCCAGTACAGGAAGGCGCTTGTTCGGTCGCGGACAGCAGACCGGTACGCACCCCCCACCCCGGGTGCCCGCGGTGCAAAAGACGTATCCCGTGCCGCGGGTTGTCAGCACTTCACCCAGACGCGAAATCGACTCGGGGTCGAACGCCGACAGCACGTGGCGACTTGCGTCGTCCTGACGGCCCAAATCGATCCGCATACCGCCATCGGTATCCACCGGCGCACGCATGCCGCGCGACGCGCTCCAGCCGTCCGCCCACGCGATCAGTTGCTCGCCGCGCGTCCTGAGGCGTGCCGATCTTGTGGCAACGGTAGGCCGATGCTTGCTTGTGAGGACACGAAGCGCTCGGCCCTAACCGCGTTGCACCGGACGGGCACCCGGTGCTACTCCCTGCTGCTTTGATCCTCAGAACACCAGTAGACCCCCGGGTGAGTACGTCAACAGGATCGCGCAGGTCGATGCTGCCCGCAGCATCAACGATCTTCACGCCCAGGGCCACACCATCCAGTGGGTCATCACGACCCAAGGAGAACCTGATGCGACTGTTCGTCAACCTGCCCGGACCGTTCTCCGTCAGCACGAACGCCGATCTCGTCAACGGCGAGAGCGACCTCGACAATTACGACCGCTACAAGCGTGCGGGCGTAGCCCCGAACTTCCCGCTGGGCTGGGCGATCATGCTCGGTATTTTCTTGCTCATGTTGTTCGTTGAGCCAGTCGCGGCGATCTTCTTCCTGTTCATAGGCGGCTGGTATCCCATTTGGCGCATCCTCCGCTGGAACTCACTACGACGTCACGCCAAGCGCTAGACCATCAGAAAACGCCGAGCGCGCGGATGTCCGCGGTGCTGAGACCCAGGCGAGCGTGTGGACGGCTTCGGACATCTCTGCCCGGATTTGCGGCAGGTCGCAGGTCGACGCCGCCGCGCGTCCGGGCTCGTCTTCGATCTGGCCGGTGAGGGCATCGCGGAGGTCGGCCAGCGCTTCCTCCTCGGTGGAGCCTTCGCCGTGGGCGCCGGGGCCAGGACGCGAGCGGGCGCGAGCGCACCACACGCCATCGTCGTCGCGCTCGACGACGACGGTCACGGTGCGGGGCTCTGCCACCCCCGCGACCGTGACGCGACGGCCGGGGACTACGCGCCCACGTACTCGGCGAGGTGTTTGCCGGTCAGGGTGGAGCGGTCGGCTATCAGGTCGGCGGGGGTGCCTTCGAAGACTATGCGGCCGCCGTCGTGGCCGGCGCCGGGGCCCAGGTCGATGATCCAGTCGGCGTGGGCCATGACGGCCTGGTGGTGTTCGATGACGATTACGGACTTGCCGCTGTCGACGATGCGATCCAGCAGGGCGAGCAGGTTTTCCACGTCGGCCAGGTGGAGGCCGGTGGTGGGCTCGTCGAGGACGTAGATGCCGCCCTTCTCGCCCAGGTGGGTGGCCAGCTTGAGGCGCTGGCGCTCGCCGCCGGAGAGGGTGGTCAGGGGCTGGCCCAGGCTCAGATAGCCGAGCCCGACGTCGGCCAGGCGGCTGAGGATGGCGTGGGCGGCGGGGGTGCGGGCGTCGCCCTCGGCGAAGAACGGTGCGGCCTCGCTGACCGGCATGGCCAGGACCTCGCTGATGTCCTTGCCGGCCAGCTTGTATTCGAGGACGGACGCGTCGAAGCGTTTGCCCTCGCAGACCTCGCAGGTGGTCGCGACGCTGGCCAGGATGCCCAGGTCGGTGTAGATGACGCCGGCGCCGTTGCAGTTGGGGCAGGCGCCCTCGGAGTTCGCGCTGAACAGGGCCGGCTTGACGTTGTTCACCTTGGCGAAGGCCTTGCGGATCGGGTCGAGCAGGCCGGTGTACGTGGCGGGGCTGCTGCGCCTCGAGCCGCGGATGGCGCCCTGGTCCACCGAGACCACGCCGTCCTGGACGGAGACCGAGCCGCGGATCAGGGAGCTCTTGCCGGAGCCGGCTACGCCCGTGACGACCACCAGTACGCCGAGCGGGATGTCGACGTCGACGTTCTGCAGATTGTGGGTGTCGGCACCCCGTACCTCCAAGGCTCCTTGTGCCTTTCGGAGGTCGGCCTTCAGGACCGCGCGGTCGTCGAGGTGGCGGCCGGTCAGGGTGCCGCTGGCGCGCAGGCCCTCGACCGTGCCCTCGAAGACGACCTCGCCGCCCGCGCGGCCGGCGCCCGGGCCCAGGTCGATCACGTGGTCGGCGATCGCGATCGCCTCCGGCTTGTGCTCGACGACCAGGACCGTGTTGCCCTTGTCGCGCAGCTGGAGCAGCAGGTCGTTCATGCGCTGGATGTCGTGCGGGTGCAGGCCGATCGTGGGCTCGTCGAAGACGTACGTGACGTCGGTGAGCGCCGAGCCGAGGTGCCGGATCATCTTGGTGCGCTGGGCCTCGCCGCCGGAGAGCGTGCCCGACGGGCGCTCCAGCGACAGGTAGCCGAGGCCGATCTCGACGAACGAGTCGAGCGTCTTGCGCAGGGCGGTGAGCAGCGGCGCGACGGACGGCTCGTCGAGGCCGCGGACCCAGTCGGCGAGGTCGCTGATCTGCATGGCGCAGCAGTCGGCGATGTTCCGGCCGTTGATCTTCGAGGAGCGGGCCTCCGGGGCCAGCCGGGTGCCGCCGCACTCGGGACAGGTCGTGAAGGTGGCGACCCGCTCGACGAAGGCGCGGACGTGGGGCTGCAGCCCGTCGATGTCCTTCGAGAGCATCGACCTCTGGATCGACGGGACCAGTCCCGCGTACGTCAGATTGATGCCCTCGATTTTGACCTTGGTTGCTTCCTTGTAGAGAAGGTCGTTCAGTTCCCGCTTGGTGTATTTCTTGATCGGCTTGTCGGGGTCGAAGTAGCCGACGCCGCGGAAGATGCGGCCGTGCCAGCCGTCCATCGAGTACCCGGGGATCTTGATGGCGCCCTCGTTGATCGACTTGTCCTCGTCGTAGAGCGCCGCGAGATTGATGTCGTTGACCGAGCCGCGTCCCTCGCAGCGCGGGCACATGCCGCCGAGGATGCTGAAGCTGCGCCGTTCCTTCTGTTTCTGCCCGGCCTTCTCGAAGGTGACCGCGCCGGCGCCGCTGACCGAGGGGACATTGAACGAGTACGCCTGGGGCGAGCCGATGTGCGGTCGGCCGAGGCGCGAGAAGAGGATGCGCAGCATCGCGTTGGCGTCGGTGGCGGTGCCGACGGTCGAGCGGACGTCGCCGCCCATCCGCTCCTGGTCGACGAGGATCGCGGTGGTCAGGCCGTCGAGCACGTCGACCTCGGGGCGCGCCAGCGTTTGCATGAAGCCCTGGAGGAACGCGCTGTACGTCTCGTTGATCAGCCGTTGCGACTCGGACGCGATCGTGCCGAAGACCAGCGAGCTCTTGCCCGAGCCGGAGACGCCGGTGAACACCGTGAGACGGCGCTTGGGGATCTCGACGCTGACGTCCTTGAGGTTGTTGACCCGCGCGCCGGTCACGCGGATCAGGTCGTGGCTGTCGGCGGCGTGCTGCGCGGCCTTGGGCATCATCTCTCCTCTGGTCGGGCGCTCGGCTCGATCTAACCTAACCAGTCGTAGTCTGTCGGGTGCTTCTCCATTCCTGCTGACCGGAGGGGGCCTCATGAAGACGGCGACGCGCCGGTTCGCCCTCTGGCGGGCCGATCTGGACGACGGGGTCTGTGCCGCCCCGGAGGAGTGCGTGGGCGCTCTTCGGGGTAAAGAGGGCATTCCGGTCGTGCTGGAGCATCGGGAGCGCGGTGTCACCGCCACCCGGCAGGTCTTCGAGGCCGTCCTGCGCGAGGACGTCGAGTGGCAGTTCACCGGCCTCGTCTGGCCGGCCGACCTGCGCCCGGGCGCGCTGGTCACGGTCGCCTGGCAGGCCGGCCGCGACGAGATCATCGTGCGCACCACGGCGTTGGACGAGCCGGTCAGCGTCGACGGGATCAACTACTTCCACGAGTACGACGCGAAGGTCGTCACCCGGGAGTGTGATCCCGGACCGTCGAACCGCGGAAAGGTGCTGCACGCGGTGCGCCGGCTCGGCCGCGTCTTCGATGACGGCAGCGCCGTGCTTCCGGAGGCCGGGCTCGCCGCGCGGATCGGGATGGGCCGGGGCGCCCGCAACGCGTTCCTGCTGCGCAACGCCGTCGACCAGCTGATCCGGGAGGGGTACCTGACCCGGGTCGACGGCAGCGTCGACTCCACCGGCTATCCGTCGTACCCGGCGGTCGACGGCCAGAAGCCGGGCGAGATGCTGTTCTACGCGCCGCTGATCGACTGGATCGACCCCGACGACGAGGAGTCCGGCGAGCGGCGGGATCACCTGGTCAACGGCTTCGTCCGCAAGCTGCCGCCGGGCGCGCACGCCTCGGAGAAGCAGGTCACCCTGCACGAGCAGGTCGACGGCGGGTCACTCGAGCCGGGCTACACATACGTCAAGAAGCACCACCGAGGCACGTGACTCAGTCCAGCGTCCACTCGTGACCGAACCAGCGGCGGATCCGGTCGATGCCGAAGGCGGTCTTGTCGGCGGCCAGCTCCGGTGACGGGCCCTCGAGGTCGCCGACCGGGGGCTTGCCGGCGAGGAACGTGACCCCGACCCTCGCGACCTCGTCGTGGCCGAACTCCAGATAGCAGATGCCGTGGCCGTCGTACAGGGCCTCGGGGTCCTGTCCCTTGATCGTGGCGATGATGCGGGCCGCGGCCACGGCCGCCTGACCCTCGGCGAAGACCCCGGCCTTCGGCGTCCCGACGCTGGTCACGTCGCCCACCGCGTACACCTGGGGGAATGAGGTTTCGAGGGTCAGGGAGTTGACCGGGACCCAGCCGTCGACCGCGAGGCCGGAATCGGCGACCACTTGCGGGGCCCGGTGTTGCGGCACGCCGAGGAACAGGTCGTAGGGGAGCTCGCTGCCGTCGCCGAGCAGGGCGACGCGACGGTCGGGGTCGAGCTCGCGCACCAGCCGCTCCG
Source organism: Paractinoplanes globisporus DSM 43857 (assembly GCF_000379645.1). Classification (GTDB taxonomy): domain Bacteria; phylum Actinomycetota; class Actinomycetes; order Mycobacteriales; family Micromonosporaceae; genus Actinoplanes; species Actinoplanes globisporus. The sequence continues at coordinate 1,371,607 of NZ_KB903294.1, read as the reverse complement.
GGTGCCAGGTGATGCCGCGCTCCTTGAACGCCGCCAGCACCGCCTCCGAGGCCTTGGGCGACGGCGGGATCGGCGTGCCGAGGGGCATGACCAGGGAGATCTCCGAGCGGTCGCGCAGGCCGCGATCCAGCAGGAATTCGTGTACGAGCAGGGCGGTCTCGCTCGGGGCGGGCGGGCACTTGAACGGGGTCGAGGTGACCGCGACGACGACCTTGCCACCCTCGAACTTGTCGAGGACGTCACGGGCCCGGACCGCGCCGGCGACGGTGTAGAACTCGTTGCCGCCCTCGACCAGGCCGGGCGTCGCCTCGGGGTGCAGGTCGGCGCCGAGCGCCACCACGAGGATGTCGGCGTCGAACGGGCCGCGGGTCGTCTCGACGTGCCGGGCCGCCGGGTCGATCGAGGTGACGGCTGCGTTGATGAACCGGACGCTCGGGCTGACCATCGCCGCGTACCGGTGCAGCACCTGCTCGGGCCGTCGCCGGCCGAACATGACGTCCAGTTTCGAGAACCCGAAGACGAAGCCCTCGGCCTGGTCGATGAGGGTCAGCTCGACGCCGGTGCCGCACCGGCCGGCCACCTCCGTCGCCAGCTCGAGCCCGCCGAAACCCGCACCCAGCACCACCACGCGCGTCGTCACCGCAGGAGCGTACGCCCGCCCTGGCCTGCGCCGATGAACGATTGCCGGAAGGGAGGGTGTCGCCTCACACGGACGGTGACCGCATCTCGACCCAGCGGTGGATGCGCGACGGGGCTTGCGTGATCGAGGTAACCTCTCGGGCCGCGGGGCCGATCGGCGATCATCGCTGGCTCCCGAGACGCCAGGAGGATCCGTTGCAGAGACGCAGCCTTGCCCGCGTGGGCGTGGTGGCGGTGGCCGGGGTGCTGGTGGGCGGGTGTACGTCGGCGGCCGAGAAGTCGCAGACCCCGGAGCTCGAGGCGCGCGGCACCGTGCTGACCACGGTGAAGCCGGCGCGGCAGGACCTGACCAACCAGATCAGCCTCAGCGGCAAGGTGGAGATCGACCCGGTGTTCGGGATCGTGGCCCCCGTCGGTGGCGAGATCCGCTACCTGAACAAGCAACCGTCGAAGACGCCGGCCACCCGCCCGATGTGGGTGGCGTCGGTGTGGAACGACGGCGTGCCCCGCCGGGTGGAGATCCCCAAGGACTCGACGTTCGCCGGGCGGCTGATGGAGGACCGGGCGGACGTCACGGCCGGCATGCCGGTGGTCTCGGCCAAGCACTCCGGGTACGGCATCGTCGCCGAGATCGACAGCGCCCAGGCGTACCGGGTCTCCGGCTCCGTGCAGACCGTCCGCGGGCAGATCAAGAACGGGCCGGGGCCGTTCCCGTGCACGGCGCTCGGCACGATCGCGGCGCTCCCGGCCGGGACGATCCCGGAGCCGCCTCCGCCGTCGGCCGATCCGACGCCGCAGCTGTCCGGGGCGGTGCCGCCTCAAGCCGTGGTCAAAGACCCGTCGCTCGGCGGCGGTTCGTCGGACTCTTCGGGCTCGTCGGGTTCCGACGCGACCGGGATGCGCCTGGTGTGCACGCCGCCCGAGGAGATCAAGCTGATCAACGGCGCCGCGGTGACGCTCGACGTGGTCACGGCCAAGGCCTCGCACGTGCTGGTGCTGCCGGTCGAGGCGGTCGCCGGTGTGCAGGGGCACGGCAAGGTGGACGTGGTCGGACCGGATCGCACGCGCAAGACGGTCGACGTGACGCTCGGCATCACCGACGGCAAGGTCGTGGAGATCCGCAAGGGGCTGCGCGGTGACGAGACGATCGCCGTGCCCGGGCCGGACCTGCCGACGGCCGCCCCGAACCCCGATCAGGGCGGTTCGGGGGCGCCCGGATGAGCGAGCCGCTGATCGAGCTGACCGGCATCACGAAGGTGCTCAAGGGGCAGAGCGAGCCGCGCACGATCCTCGACGGGGTCGATCTCACCGTGCGCGAGGGGGAGAGCGTCGCGGTCGTGGGCCGCTCCGGCTCGGGCAAGAGCACGCTGCTGAGCGTGGTCGGCCTCTTCGACCGGCCGGACGCGGGCCGGTATCTGCTGGCCGGCCAGGACATCAGCCGGCTGCGGGAGCGGCGGGCCGCCAAGCTGCGCAGTTCCCACTTCGGCTTCGTCTTCCAGCGGTTCTTCCTGCTCAAGCACCTGACCGCGGCCCAGAACGTGGCGATGGCACTGGTCAACGGCCAGGGCTGGCCCCGGCGGGAACGCCGCCGGCGGGTGCTCGCGGCCCTCGACCAGGTCGGCATCGCCCACCTCGCGAAGAACCGGCCGGCCAAGATGTCGGGCGGGGAGCAGCAGCGGGTGGCGATCGCGCGTGCCCTCGTCCGGAATCCGCGGGTGTTGCTGGCCGACGAGCCGACCGGGGCCCTGGACACCGAGACGGGAACGCTCGTGATCGACGCACTGCTCGGGGCGACCGAGAACGGCTGCGGCCTGATCCTCGTCACCCACGACCGTGACCACGCCGCGCGGATGGGCCGGATCCTCGACCTCGCCGACGGCGTGCTGACCGAGCGGGTGCCGGCATGATGCGCCTCTCCGGCCGGCTGCGGTCGTCGCTGATCATCGGCCTGCAGGGGATCCGCGCCCGGAAGCTGCGCACGCTGCTGTCGATGGTGAGCCTCTTCCTCGGCGTGCTCGCGGTCGTCGTGGTGCAGGCGGGAGCCAGCATCGCCGAGCGCGCGCTGATGTCGGACCTGGAGCTCACCAACGGCATCGACGGCACCCGGGTCCTGGACATGCCGCCGAACCCGCAGGCCGCCGACATCGTGGTCAGCACGATCGCCGGCCGCTCGGACGCGGTGGCCTCGATGGCCGCGTCGGCGATCATCGGCGAGCCCGGGGTGCAGCCGGTCAACCCCGGCGGCTCCCCGATGGACGAGAACTGGGGATCCTCGTCGATCTGCTACCCCGACGGGCACTGCGAGGAGCAGGGCGGGCCCAAGGGCGAGGCGGTCGAGCTGCGGCTCACGGCGCTGACCGGGGACATCCGGGCGTTCCGGCCGTTCCGCCTGCAGTCCGGGCGGTGGCTGGACTTCACCACGATGCCCGCGCTGGCGCCGCGGCTGGTGCTCAACCGCGAGGCGGCGAAGGGCTTCGAGGAGCATCACGTGCCGGCCGAGATGCGTGTGGGCGGCGCCGTCCACGACGTCACGCCGCAGTTCATCGGGGTGGTCGACGACGGCGATCCGCAGCCGCGCGCGTACGTGCGGGTGGACGAGCTGGCGAACTGGCTGCCGCCCGGCGGGCTCGCCGACCCGAACACGGGCGGCGAGATGCGGGTGATGCTGGCGCCGTCGACGCCGGCCGAACGGGTGCTGACCGCGAAGCTGCGCGGGGCTGGCGTCGAGACGTACCTGTCCACGGTGGATTCCCGCAAGGAGCGCGGGAAAGAGCTGTCGCTCATGCGCCTGATCTTCTTCTCGATGGCCGGGCTGGTGCTCCTGATCGGCGTGGCCGGCATCCTCAACGTCGGCCTCGCCACGGTCGGCGAGCGCGTCGAGGAGTTCGCCCTGCGCCGCGCGGTCGGCACACCCCGCTCGCTGCTGGCCGGGATCGTGCTCGCCGAGACCCTGCTGACCGGCCTGCTCACGGCGGCCGCGGCCATCGCGGCGAGCGCGGCCGCGTTGAAGGTGGTCTCGACGCTGCTCGGCGACTCACAGCCCCTCCTCCACGACGTGCAGTTCCCCTGGGAGGCCGGGGTGGCCGGCATCATCGCGGGTCTCGTGGCCGGCATTCTCGGCGGTTTCGTCCCGGCCCTGCGCGCCGCCGGCATCCCCATCGCGACGGTCATGCGCGCCTGAGCGGCGGTCGTGCGCGCCGTGGCGGCCGTGCGCGCCCGGCGGCTCGTCGATGCGCCGCACGGCCTCGGGCTCGTCGGTGCGTCGCACCGCCTCGGGCGGGAGGTCGCCGTGCCGGGGCTCGGCGAGCAGGAGGTGCACGTCGCCGAACTCGTGCCACAGGTAGCGGCCGCGCAGGGCCTCGGCGTAGGCGGCGCGCAACGCCTGCTCGCCGGCGATGGCCGTCAGCATGCGCAGGTGCGAGGCGCGCGGCTCGTGCAGGCCGGTGAGCATGCCGTCGACCACCCGGATGCGGTGCTCGGGACCGATCACCAGGTCGGTCCAGCCGCTCGCGGCCGCGCCCGCCGTCGACTCCAGCGCGCGCACCACCGTGGTGCCGACCGCGATGACCCGGCCCCCGGCCCGGTGCACGTGCCGGATCAGCTCGGCGGTGGCCGGCGGGATCTCGAACCATTCCGGGTACGGCGGCTCGTCGACCTCGGCCGACGCGACCCCCGTGTGCAGCGTGACCGGCGCGACCAGCACGCCCCGGCCGGCCAGCTCGGCCAGCACCCTGCCGGTCAGCGGGCGCCCGGCGCTGGGCATCTCGGCGCTTCCCGGCCTGGTCGCGTACGCGTTCTGGTAGGTCTCGAGAGGCCAGTCACGGTCGGTGTACGAGTACCGGATCGGGCGGCCGTGCCGGATCAGGTAGTCGACCATCGGGCCGGGCACCTCGGCGTCGGCCACCCACAGGCGGTCGGTGAACGGCTCCCGCAGCGTCAGCGTGCCCTCCGGGATCGCCACCTGTCGGGGCATCGGGCCGTCGAAGGGTGTCGTCGCGCCCTCGGCCGGTGTCGTCTTGCTCTCGGCCGCGCGGCGCAGTTCGACCAGCCAGCTGCCGTCGGCTCGCTCGTTCGAGACGTGGACGACCAGGCCCGGGCCGGCGTCGAGGGCGGCCGGGAGGGTCGCCGAGTTGTTCACGACGAGCAGGTCGCCCGGGGCGAGCAGGCGCGGCAGCTCGCGGAAGCGGTGGTGGGTCACCGTGGTGCCCTGGCTCACCAGCAGGCGGACGTCATCGCGCCGCCGCCCGTGCGCCTCGGCCGGCTCCCGCGCCTCCAGATCGCCGGGCAGGTGGAAATCGAGGGTGGCGGTCATCGCAGCGCCGCCGCGACGTAGCGGCCGGACTCGGGACGGTCGCGCAGCAGCCCCAGCAGGCGCGGCACGACGGTCTCGGGCAGCGGCCGGTCGGAGATGTCCTCGCCCGGGAACGCCTCCTGCTGCAGCCGGGTGCGCAGGTCACCCGGGTCGACCGCCCAGACCCGCAGGGCCGGCTCCTCTTTCGCCAGCACGGCGCTCGCGTGGTCGAGGGCGGCTTTCGCCGCGCCATAACCTCCCCATCCCTCGTACGCCTCGACGGCGGCGTCGGAGCTCACGTTGAGCACGGTGCCGGAGGTGGAGCGGCGCAGCTGGGGGAGAAGGAGCTGGGTGAGCGCGATCGGGGCCAGCACGTTGACTTCGAACGTGTCGAGCAGCGCGGGAAGAGGAAAGGTCCCCAGCGCCGGCGGCGGGCTGCCGCCCAGCGTGGACGCGTTGTTGACCAGCAGGTCGGCGCCGCCGAGCCGATCGGCCGCGGCCGCGAGCTCGGCCCGGTGGTCGTCGTCGACCACGTCGCCGGGGAGCGCGACCACCTTGGTGAGGCGGCTCAGGCCGGCGGCCGCGGCCTCGAGATCGGGCTCGGTGCGGGCGTCGATCACGAGCTGCCAGCCGTCGCGGGCGAGCCCCTCGGCCAGGGCCAGACCCAGGCCACGCGAGGCTCCGGTAATCACAGCTGTCTTTGTCATGTCTCGACCCTCCTGCTTCGGCGCGGCGACCGTATCGGGCCCGAGACAAGTTCCGGATCGGTCCATAGTCCTAGTTCTTCCGGCCGAGGCCGACCCGAACTCCGGTGGCTATCGTGGGCCCGTGACCACCCGCGACGAGCTCCGCACAGCACGGCGTCTCTCCGAGGCCGTGCTGGCCGTCAGCGATCAGCTCACCGTTCCCGAGGTGCTGCAGACGATCGTCGACACCGCTCGCGAGCTGGCCGGCGCCGATTACGCGGCGCTCGGCGTCCCCGACGACGACGGCTCGTTCGCCGAGTTCGTGGTGTCCGGCGTCAGCGACGAGACGCGGGCCGCGATCGGCCCGCTGCCCCGCCAGCACGGCTTCCTCGCGGTGATGCTGCGCGAGCCGCAGGCCCAGCGGGTCGACGACATCCGGGCCGACCCGCGCTTCGGCTGGTGGCCCCAGGCGCATCCCGTGCTCGCCGCCTTCCTCGGCGTGCCGATCGTCAGCGGCGACGAGATTCTGGGTGCTCTCTACCTGGCGAACAAGCCCGGTGGCTTCACCGACGCCGACGAGGAACTGGTCGGCGTGCTGGCCGCGCACGCCGCGATCGCCCTGACCCATGCCCGGCTGTACGCGCGCAATCGCGAGCTGACCATCGCCGAGGAACGCGCCCGCATCGCCCACGACCTGCACGACGCGGTCGCTCAGCGGCTGTTCGGCCTGCGCCTGACCGTGCAGGCGGCCGACCTCCTGCTCGACCGCGACCCGGCCGCGGCCCGCGAGCGTCTGGCCGAGGTCTCCACGCTGGCGAGGGAGGCCGCCGAGGAACTGCACGCGGCCGTGCTCGAGCTGCGCCCCGCCCAGCTCGCGGAGGACGGCCTCCCGTCGGTCCTGCGCAAACAGGTGCAGGTGCTCGACCGGGCGTACGGCGGCGGCGCCGGCCCCCGGCTGCGCTACACGGAGGTCGATCCGCCCGTCCTCCCGGTCGCCCAGCAGACGGTGGTGCTGCGCGTCGCCCAGGAGGCACTGCACAACGCCGTCCGTCACGCCAAGGCCCACAACATCGCGGTGAGCCTGACCCGGCAGGGCGAGACGGGCGCGGTGCTCGAGGTGACCGACGACGGCGCCGGCTTCGACATCTCGGCGGTCCTGCGCGCGGGCCGCAGCCTGGGCCTGCGCTCCCTGCGCGACCGCGCCTGCTCGGTCCACGGCTCGGCAACCGTGCGCTCCACCCCCGGCACCGGCACGGTGGTTCGCTTGGAGGTGCCCGGTGACACGGCCTGATCCGCCGCCCGGGCCGATCCGGGTGCTGATCGTCGACGACCATCCGGCGGTGCGGCGGGGGCTGCGCACGTTTCTGGAGCTGGCGGACGGGCTGGAGGTGGTCGGCGAGGCGGCCGACGGGCCGTCGGCGCTGGAGATGGTCGCCGCGAGCGAGCCCGACGTGGTGCTGCTCGACATGATGCTGCCCGAGATGGACGGCGTGGAGGTGCTGCACGAGCTGCGGCATCGTTCGCCCGAGTGCCGGGTGCTGGTGGTCACCAGCTTCCCCGACCGCATGCCGGCCGCGATCCGGGCCGGGGCGCGGGGCTACCTGTCGAAGGACGTCGACCCGGGAGCACTGGTGGCGGCGGTGCGTTCGGTGGCGGCCGGGCACCTGTTGCTCGAGCCGGCGGCGGCCGCCGTGCTGATGGCCGCGCCGTCCGAGGGGTCGACGCTGACCGCGCGCGAGCGTGACGTGCTTCTGCTGCTGGCCGAGGGCCGCTCCAACCGCGAGATCGCCCGGGCGCTGGCCGTCGCCGAGAAGACGGTCAAGACCCACGTGTCGAGCATCCTGCTCAAGCTCGGCCTCGCCGACCGCACCCAGGCCGCCGTCTACGCCGTCCGCACCGGCCTCACCGACCACTGACGGCTGACCGCTTGCCCGCCGCAGGCCCCGCAGACGTCGATCGGGCGTGAGGTGGCGCGCGCACAGGCGGTGGGCGCGCGGGCGGCGGGCGCGCGGGCGGCGGGCGGTGGGCGCGCGGGCGGTGGACGCGCGGGTCAGTTGAGGCGTTCCAGGACCAGGGCCATTGCTTGGCCGCTGGGGGTGCCTACCGCGGCCAGGCCGATTTCGAGGTCGTTGGTGCGGAGGCCGTTCAGGAGGGTGGTGACGATTCGCGCGCCGGTCATTCCTACGGCCAGGCCCAGGGCCAGCGCGCCGCCGTGGATGTTCACTCGGTCTACGTCTATGCGGAGGGCTCGGTAGGCGGTGATTGTTTCGGCGGCTGAGGACTCGTTGATTTCCCAGAGGTCCACCTCGGGCGTGCACAGGCCGGCGTGGAAGAGGGCTCGCCGGGCGGACTCCACGACGTCCGAGCCGACGCTGGTGGCTATCACGCGGGCCAAGGGCGTCAGGTCCAGCTCCTTGGCGTACGCATCGCTGACTATGACGGTGGCCGCGGCGCCGTCTCGCAGGCGTACGGCTGCGGGGTGGGAACGCATCATCTCGTAGCTGGCGCCGGCGATGGGACCTTCGTCGCGGTCGGCGACGCGGCCGTCGGGCAGGCGGACCGGGACGATCTCGCGTCGGTAGAAGCCGTTGGTGATCGCCTGCTCGGCCAGGAGGTGGCTGCGCACGCGGAACTCGTCCCGTTCGTAGCGGCTTACCCGGAACCGTGAAGGGGTGTGCCGTGCGCCGCCGCGCATGCAGGGCGAGCGCACGGCCGGTTTGCGCGCCGAGTCGACGCCGGCGCTGATGTAGGCGTCGCCCTCGCCGGCCCGGATCGCGTGGACGGCCATCCGGGTGGTCTGCATCGACGAGGTGCACAGGCCGCTGACCATGGCCGTCGGGCCCGACTCCAGGCCCAGCTTGGCGGCGACCCGGGCCGCCGTGTCGGGCTTGCCGTAGGCACTGCCCACATAGAGGTCGTCGGTGCCGGCGGCGTCCAGCCCGGGCGCCTGGCTGAGCGCGGCGCGGACCACATCGGAGAGCAGGTCGGGCGGGCTCACGCCGGGGAGTGACCCGATCGGTGAGCGCGCGGCCCCGACGATGAGGGCTTCTCTCATCACGACTCCTAAGCATCCGCTTATCGGCTGAGCGCTTGCTCAGCAAAGCGGCGGCGCGCGACCATGTCAACCCGGCAGGACGCGGGACTATGTCACTCCCGGCGACAGGAAGGTTCGGCCATGACCGCCGCCACCGTGCCCGACGAGCTCTGGAACAGCGTCGGCTCGCCCACTCGGCGGCGCTTGCTCACGGTCGGGGTCGAGGCGTTCGCCGTGCGGGGGTTTCACGGCACCACCACGCGCGACATCGCGGCCCGCGCGGGGTTGAGTCCGGCCGCGCTTTACGTGCACTACCGCACCAAGGAACTGCTGCTCTTCGACATCAGCCGGATCGGCCACACCGAGTCGCTCGTCGCGCTCGAGCGGGCCGGGGCGGGAGTCACCGATCCGGTCGAGCGGGTCCGCACGCTCGTCGCCCACTTTGCCGAGCGGCACGCCCGTCACCACGCCCTGGGCCGGGTCGTTCATTACGAGCTTCCGGCTCTCACGCCCGAGCACCGGGCGGAGGTGGTGGTCACCCGCCGGAAGATCGAGCGCGTCTTTCGCGACACCGTGGCGGCCGGCGTTGCCGAGGGCGTCTTTCGCGTGGACGACGTCGCCGACGCGGGGCTGGCACTGCTCTCGCTCAGCCTCGACATCTGCCGCTGGTGGGGGCAGGGCCGGCCGCGCTCACCGCGGCGGCTCGCCGACCACTACGCCAACCTGGCCGTGGCGATGCTCGGAGCCGCCGCCGGCTGAGCGCGGGGCCCGGGGCGGTGTCGCCGGGTGAAGCCGCGTCGGGCGCTGCCCGGCTGGCTCCGCAAAACGATCAGCCGATTTTGAGGACCTTGGCGACGCTGGGGACGCCCTTGGCGTTCAGGGCGAACAGCATCCAGTAGCCGGGCACTGCCACGCCGGCGTCGGCCGGGATCGTCAGCCGGTAGCCGCCGGTCACCGGCGTGGACGAGAGGGAGAGGCGTCGCTGGTCGGTGTCGACGCTGTGGGTGGCGGTGCCCATCCGGATGATCGCGAACTTGGCGACCGCGCCGTTGGTCTTGACGGTGATCGACGAGCCGTTCGCGGCGGTCGAGGGCGCTGACGTGATCACCGGGCGGGTGGCCGGTGAGCCGTCCGCGTTCAGCAGGTACGGCGGCGTGAAGACCTGGCCGTCGAAGTGGTTGGTGGCGCAGCCCGTGCCGCACAGCCCGCCACCGCCGGTGAACACCCGCCCGTCCGGCATCAGCAGCGCGACGCTGTGGTAGTTCCGGGGCACCGACGCCGAGGCCATCGTCGTGAACTTCCCGGTCGCCGGGTCCCACAGCTCCGCCGTGAAAACCGACGTGTTGTCCGAGAACGGCACCGCGTAGTTCTGCCCGCCGAACACCGCCACCTTGCCGTCCGGCAGCGCCACGCTGTTGGCGAAGGCCCGCGTGTTCGTCATCGAGCCGACCCTCTGCGCGGTCACCGCCCGGCCGACCCCGTTGACGGTCAGCACGTACGCGTTGGCCGTCGCCGAGCTGTCCTGGTAGCTGGGCGATCCGCCGAGCGCGAGGATCTTGCCGGTGTCGAACATGACCGCGTTGCCGTTCATCTGGTCGGGCGCGTCGCCGCGGGTGCCGGCCGGCGTGGTCGAGCCGTCCCCGTCCGTGCCGTACCAGTTCATCGCCTTCGACGGTCCGGCCTGCAGCACCGAGCCGCCGGTCCAGGCGAACAGCCAGGCGTGGTTGTCCTTGCGGTAGTCACCGTTCGGGTCGGCGTCGTCGGTCAGCATCGGCACCACGTCGGTGCCGGGCAGCGCCGTCCAGCCGGTGTCCGCCGACCACACCTCGCCGTACTTGTGCGGGGTGCCGTCCTGCCCGCCGTGCCCGCCGCTCCACGAGCCGCCGATGGTGAACACCCGCCCGTCCGAGAGCGTCGCGCTGGCCTGGTAGCCGCGCGGCGTCGTCATGTCCGGCCCGCTGGTCCACGCGTCCGTACGCGGGTCGTAGATGCTGGTCTTCGAACTGTCGTTGCCGCCGGTCACCAGGATCCGGCCGTCCGGCAGCGCCGAGATGCCCGGGCAGAACATGTCGTGGCCGGTGTTGGTGATGGTCCGCTGGGTCACCACGCCGGTCGCCGGGTCGTAGGTGGCGGTCACCGTCTGGCCGTACCCGCCGTTGAAGTTGTCCGGCTGGAACGCCGACCAGGTCAGGATCTTGCCGTTGGGCAGCTGCGCGGCCGCGACCGGCACGAGCGGGAAGCCGACCGGCGCGCTGAAACTTCCCTTGCCGGGCGACAGCGAACCGCTCGGGCCGAGGACGTTGATCTCGGCCGCGCTGCTCCAGGGACCTCGGCCCGCGGCCTCACTAAGGGCCTTCACGCGTACGAATCGAGCCGTGACCGCCGGAAAGACCACCGTCTGCTGAGCCCGGCCGTCGGGGAACGCCGATTCGATCCGGGTCGTCCACGTCTTCCCGTCGACCGACGTGGCGATCTGGTAGCGGCCGATGTGCCCGTTGGACGAGCCGGCCGGGCGCGGCAGGTAGGTGAGGCCGCCGACCGACTGTGCCTTGCGCATGTCGACGGTCAGCGTGTGGGGGAGCGCGGTGGTCCAGGCGCTGTGCCAGATCGTCGACGCCTTGCCGTCGAGCACGTTCTGGGCGCGCCCGTTCTCCTGCTTGGTCTCCTGGCTGTCGGCCTTCGCGATCCAGCCGGTACGTGCCAGCGTCGGGTCGGTGCGGCCCAGAATGTTGATCTCGGCGGCGCTGCTCCACGGTCCCCGGTCGCCGGCCTCGCTGAGCGCTGTCAGCCGCACGAACCGGGCGAGCTGCGGCGCGAACGTCCGCGACTGCACGACCGCGCTGTCCGCGAACGTGCCCGAGGCGACCGCGGCGGTCCAGTCCGTGCCGTTCACGCTGGTCTGGATCGTGTACCGGCCGATCCGCCCGTTGGTGGACGCCGCCGGGCGCGGCAGGTAGGCCAGGCCGGAGACCAGGTACCGCTTCTTCATGTCGATCGTCAGCGTGTGCGGCAGCTCGGGGGTGACGCCGGTGTACCGGCTGTGCCAGATCGTCGACGTCTTCCCGTCGAGCACGTTCTGCGCCCGCCCGTTCTCGCCGGCCGTCTCCTGGCTGTCCGCGGTCGCGGTCCAACCCGTACGCGGAAGGGCCGGATCGGTCCCGCCCAGCAGGTTGATCTCGGCGGCCGCCGAGCGGGTGTCGTGCCCGCCGAGCGCGACCAGCCGCACGAACCGGGTGACCACCGTGCCGACCGAGACGGTCTTGAGCGTGGCGTCGTCGGCGAACGTGCCGGTCGCGACCGGCTTGCTCCACGTCTTGCCGTTGTCGCTGATCAGCACCTGGTAGCGGCCGATCCGCCCGCTCGCCGAGTCGGCCGGTGGCAGGTAGGTGAGCCCGCTGAACGCGATCCGGTTGTGCGTGTCGATGGTGATCATGTGGGGCAGCTTGGTGGCCGCGGTGCGCCACACGGTCTTGGCGTTTCCATCGATGGTTTTAAAAGCCGAAGATGTGAAGCTGTCTGCCGTCACTGTCCAGCCCCTGGCCGGCAGCGGCGCCGCCTGGGTGACCGCGACCGGCACCGCCGACGGCATGATGTGCGCGGCGTGCGAGCCGGCGGCGGAAGAAGCGGCGGATGAGACGGCGGAAGAAGCCTCATGAAGCGCGATCGCACTGCCGATGAGCATGCACAGAACCGCCGTGGCCGCGAATCGCGGCCGCCACCTACGTGCTCGCACACTGCCCCCAGGATCTGGTCTGGCCCGTGATTCAACCGGGGACAAGATCCCGCGAAAAGGTCCGACCGGACATACCCGGATCGGCCGGGCGTCCGTGCTGGTCAGAGCCCTGTGACGGGGTTAGATCAGGGTGTACGTGAGGGTCGCGTGGTACGTGCCCGGCCGGGTCGTGGTCGGCACGTCGAGGGTCAGGTGTGCGCCGAGCCGGGCCGTGCCGACGCTGAATCCGCCCGGCGCCTCGGCCAGCACCGCCGGGTCGCCGAGGGTGGCCGCCTGGGAACCGAGCCGGATGTCCTGGACGGCCATCTTGTCGACCAGGACCAGGCTCCAGCGCAGGTTGGCGGCCGCGATCCGCTGCGTACCGCCGTCGGTGAAATCGGTGACCTGCCCGCTCAGCGACCAACCGGGATTGCCGGCCCGGGTGTCGGTCACGGTCAGCGTCGGCAGGTCGCCGGCGGTGGTGAGTTTCTCGCCGTCCGCGGTGAGCACCGGGGTGGGCAGCACGACCTCGCCGGGGATCACCGAGAGGAACAGGCCGCCGTGCTGGACGGTGGTGGTGAGGACCTCGCAGGAGCAGTCCGGCGGCCTCGGCGTACGCCGGAATAGGATCGCGCATATGGAGTTCGGCGTCGGATATTTCCCCACACACGACGGGATGCGACCGGGCGAGATCGCCCGCCGCGTCGAAGAGCGCGGCCAGTCGGCCCTGTTCTTCGCGGAGCACACGCACATCCCGGCCAGCCGCGAAACACCCTGGGGCGGCGGCCGCCAGTTGCCCCGGAAGTACTGGCACACCTACGACCTGTTCGTGGCGCTGACGGCCGCCGCCGAGGCGACCACCCGGCTGCGCGTCGGCAGCGGGGTCTGCCTGGTCGTCGAGCGCGACCCGATCGTGACGGCCAAGGAGGTCGCCAGCGTCGACCACCTCAGCGGCGGCCGGTTCGAGTTCGGCATCGGCTCCGGGTGGAACCGCGAGGAGATGGCCAACCACGGCACCGACCCGCGCACCCGGCTCCGGCTGCTCGGCGAGCGGATGCGGGCCATGCGCGAGATCTGGACCAGCGACGAGGCGACCTTCCACGGCGAGTTCGTGAACTTCGACCGGATCTGGTCGTGGCCCAAGCCGGCCCAGAAGCCCTGGCCGCCGATCCTGGTCGGCGGGGGCGGTCCGACCGCCGAGAAACGCGTTCTGTCGTACGGCGACGGGTGGTTCCCGCAGTGGCACGACCCGGACGTGCTGGCCCGCATCCCCGCGTTGCGTGCCCGCGCCGAGCGCCACCTGCAGATCCAGGTGCTGAGCGTCCCGCCCGAGGCCAAGGCCCTCGAGCAACTGGAGGCGGCCGGCGTCGACCGGGCCTCGGTGTGGCTGCCGTCCGGCCCGTGGAGCGTCGTCGAGCCGGCCCTGGAGAAGTGGGAGCGGGCGATCGCCGAGCTGACCGGGCGATGACCCCGGCCGAGCGGTTCGCCACCTGCCGGGTCGCCCGTCTCGCCACGGCCGGCCCGGACGGCGTGCCGCATCTGGTGCCGATCGTGTTCAGCGTGCTCGGCGACCTCATCGTCACCGCGGTCGACGCCAAGCCCAAGCGCACCCGGAACCTCCGGCGTCTCGCCAACATCGCGGCCAACCCGCGGGTGAGCGTGCTGGCCGACCACTACGAGGACGACTGGTCGCGGCTGTGGTGGGTGCGCGCCGACGGCGTCGCCCGCATCCTCGACAACTCGCCGCGGGGTCTGACCGCCCTGGTCGAGCGCTATCCGCAATACCGGGAGAAGCCGCCGCCCGGGCCGTTCCTGGAGATCACCGTCGAGCGCTGGTCGGCCTGGGAGCCGTACCAGCCGTACTAGACACCACCCGAGGCTGAGTACTCGTGCTCAGTCGCCGGGCCGCCGGTCCCACGAGGATCGGTCACGTGACGTATCCATGCCCGTACTGTGGCGCACCCGCCAATCTTGAGACCGGCTGCCCGTCCTGTGGCCGCGGTCCCGACCCGGACGCCGCCGAGGTGATCCGGACCGACGCCGAGATCAGCGTGCTCATCGGAGAGCTCGCCACCGCCCGGAAGGCGGTGAGCGATCTCGAGGTCCGGATCAGCCAGGCGTGGCAGCGCCGGCACAAAGCAGCAGCACGCGTACGCCTGGCAGTCGGCGCGCCGCCGCCGCCGGAGACCTCGTCCCGTGCCGTCCAGAACGTCCTGTTCACGCTGGGTGGGCTGCTGCTCGGCGTGGCCGCGATCGTCTTCACGGCCGTGGCGTGGGCGCAGTTCGGGCTCACCGGCCGGGCCGTGCTGCTCGGCGTCGTGACGCTGGTGGCGCTCGCCGTGCCGCCGCTCGCGCTGCGTCGCGGTCTGACCGCCACCGCCGAGACCATGGCCGCGGTGGGCCTCCTGCTCACCCTGCTCGACGGGTACGCGGCGTGGTATGTGAACCTCTTCGGCGTCGCCGACGGTTCCCCGGCCCGCTTCGCCGGCGTGGTCTGCCTCGTCACGGTCGTCATCGCGGCCGGGTACGCCCTGGTCACCGGGCTGACCGGGCCGCGGGTCGCCGCCCTGCTCGTCGTCCAGCCGGCGCTGCCGCTGCTGGTCGGGCCGGCCGACCCCGGTCCGGCCGGCTGGTCGCTGACGTTCGGCGCGATCGCGGCGCTGAACCTGGTCGCCGCCCGGCGCGCTCTCCTCGTGCCCCTGGCCTACGTCTGCGCCGCCGGGGCCACTCTGATCGCCCTGCTTCCCGCCGCCATCGCGGGAATCGACACGCTCCGCACCGCGCGGCCGGTCTTCCACGCCGCCTGGCAGGCCGCCGTGCCCTCCGCCGGGTGGCGCCTGCCCGCCGCGCTCGCCCTGGTCGCCGCGGCCCTGTTCCTCGCGCTGCCGCCCCGCGCGCGGCCCGCGGCGCTGGTCGCCGGCGCCTCGGCGGTCGCGCTGGCGCTCCCGGCCGGACTGCACCTGCCGTGGTGGAACGGGCCGATCCTCGATCTCGTCGCGCTCGTCGCGCTCGTCGCCGCGCTGGCGCCGGCCGGGCGCCGGGCCGCCCCGGCCCTGGCCCCGTCGGCCGCCCGGGTGGCCGCGCTGCCGGCCGCCGCCTCACCGTCCGCTCCCGTCGCGGCGGCCTCGGCGGTCACCTTCGTCTGCCAGGTCGTCGCCGTAGTGCTGCTCGGCGCGCACGCGCTCGCCGCGGGCTTCGGCCGGCCCGGGGTGGCGGCCGGGGTGCTGGTCGCGTTCGCCCTGCTCGGGGCGGCTCTGGCCGTGCGCGGGGGGAACCCAGTGCTCGCCGACGGCGGGAAGATCGTGGCGCTGCTGTCGCTGCCGGCGATCGCCTGGACCGGTGCGGCCGCGCTCGGCCTCGCGCACCCCGCTCAGGTGCGGGCCGTCACGGTCGCCGCGGCCGTCGGACTGCTGATCGTCGCGTTCACCCGGGCCGGAGCGGCGGCGCTGGCCGCGGTGCCGCCGCTCGCCGTGACGCTGCTGGTCGCGGAGACGGACCTGGTGCCCGGAGCCGCCTCGCTCGTCGTGCTCGGCGTGATCGTCGTCGCCGCCGCGGTGGCCGGGCGAGTCGGGCCGACGGCGGCGGGCCGGGGGCTGGGCGTCGCCGTGGCGGTGGCCGGCGGCCTGGCCGTGGCGCTCACCAGGCCCGCCGGATCGGTGCTCGAGGCGTACACAATCCTGGGAAGTTGCCTGGCACTGGCCGGAGCGTTCGCCGCCAAGCGTGCCCAGACGCCGAGCTGGGCCGCCTACGGCCCGGCACTGATCATCGGGTTGGTTCCGAG
The DNA here is from genome assembly GCF_000379645.1 of Paractinoplanes globisporus DSM 43857. Classification (GTDB taxonomy): domain Bacteria; phylum Actinomycetota; class Actinomycetes; order Mycobacteriales; family Micromonosporaceae; genus Actinoplanes; species Actinoplanes globisporus. The sequence goes on along the minus strand of NZ_KB903294.1, from coordinate 1,355,464 downwards.
CCTGATCACGGTGCTGACGAACGACGAGGGACAGCAGTTGCGCCGGCTGTTGCTGGGGATCGCGGCGCTGGCGATTCTGCTGGCCGGTGCGAAGTTCCGGCTGCGCGCGCCGGTGGTCGCCGGTGGCGGGACGGTGGCCGTGGTCGCGCTGCACGAGCTGGGGCTGGTGTGGGAGCTGATTCCGCGGTGGATCCCGCTCGCCGCCGGCGGACTGCTGCTGGTGCTCGTGGCCGCGACCCTGGAGTCGCGTCGCCGTGACCTCTCGCGGATGCGGCACGCGCTGGGCCGGATGAGCTGACCCCGGCTCATCCGTTCGGCCGAACTTACCGGCCGCGGGTAAACCGACCGTCGCGCCGTGCCGATGCGGAGGGCCTCAACCAACGGCCCTGCCAGCAGAACGGAGCACGGATGTCGCCGGCCCGCATGCAGTCGTGCTTTGCCGCCTGGATCGTCTTCCTGACCGCGGTTTTCTACGCGTTCCCGGCGGTCAGCATGTACTCCTGGGCGGCGATCGGCCTCTCCGCGGCCGTCGCCGTCCTCGTGGGCGTGCGCGTGCACCGCCCGTCGAAACGGTTGCCGTGGTACCTACTCGCCGGGGTGCTCGTCAGCTTCACCGCCGGCGACACCACGTACAACGTGCTCACCGACTATCTCGGCCAGGACAACCCCTTCCCGTCCGTGGCCGACGTGCCCTACCTGCTCGTCTACCCGATGCTCGCGGTGGCGCTGCTGGTGTTCATCCGGGCCCGGTCGGGCGCCGACAACCGCGCCGCGCTGCTCGACGCGCTGGTGCCGACCGCGGGCCTCGGCCTGCTCTCGTGGGTCTTCCTGATCTCGCCGTACGTGCGGGACGACAACATGGGCCTGCTCGAGAAGCTGGTCTCGGCCGCGTACCCGCTCGGCGACGTGCTCGCGCTGGCGATGCTGCTGCGCCTGGTCACGGCGGCCTTCCGCAAGCCGGTCGCGCTGACCACGCTGGCCGCCGGCGTCACCGGGCTGCTGGCCACCGACGTGATCTACGGCCTGCGGCAGCTCGAGGGCACCTGGGAGGTGGGCGGGCCCACCGACTCCGGCTGGATCTTCTTCTACACGGCGGTCGCGCTGGCCGCGCTGCACCCGTCGATGCGCCGGCTCACCTCGGGCGGCGACGTCGCCACCGAGAGCATGGCCGGCGGTCGCCGGATCGCGGTCATGGTGCTCGCCGCGCTGATCGCCCCGGCCGTGCTGATCGTCGAGGACCTCACCGGCGGCGTCGAGGACGCCATCATGATCGCCACCGCGTCCGGCCTGATGTTCCTGCTGGTCATGGCCCGGGTCGCCGGGCTGATCCAGGCCCAGCGGGACAACACCGCCCGGGAGCGGACCCTGCGCATGTCGGCGGCCGACCTGGTCACCGCCAACAGCGAGGAGGAGGCCGGCGAGGCCGTCAGCCAGGCCGTCGCCGCGATCGTGCCGGAGGGCGAGGACTACCGGTTCCTGTACTTCCGCGCCGATGCCGAGCCCGGCGAGCCGACCGGCGTGCTGCGCACCGGCTGGGTGGCGGTCGCCGACCTGCCGCCCTCGATCGCGGCCGAGATGGGCGACTTCGAGTCCGCGCTGTTCGGCGAGGCGATGTCGGCCTCGATCAGCGGCGGCACGCCCAACCGGAACCACGCCTACCTGGCCGCCGACGACTCCGTGCTGAGCGCGCTGCAGGCCTCGTTCGAGGCGCTGATGGCGCAGGGCACGATGGCCGTCGAGCGGATCACGCTGACCGCCGAGATCAACCGGCGCAGCAGCGAGGACTACTTCCGCGCCCTGATCCAGAGCGCCTCCGACGTGATCCTGATCGTCGGCGACGACGAGCTGATCCGGTACGCGAGCCCGTCCACCCTGCCGGTCTTCGGCCGTACCGACCTGGTCGGCACCCAGCTGATCCGGCTGTTCGCCGGCACCGACCACGCCGAGCTCCGGGCACTGCTCGAGCAGGCGACCAGCGGTCACGGCTCGCGGGACAGCGTCGACCTCACCGCGATCTCCGGCGAGGACCTGCTGCTCCAGGTCGAGGTCACCTGCCGCGACCTGCGCGCGGACCCGGCCGTCGGCGGCCTCGTCGTCACCATCCGGGACGTCACCGAGCGGCGCCGCCTCGAGAGCGACCTCGCCCACCAGGCGTACCACGACTCGCTGACCGGGCTCGCGAACCGGCTGCGGTTCCAGAACCGGCTCGAGCAGGCCGCGCTCAGCGCCGAGGCCACCCGCAGTCTCGTGGGCGTCCTCTTCGTCGACCTCGACGACTTCAAGGAGGTCAACGACACGCTCGGGCACGGCGCCGGCGACCAGCTGCTGATCGCCGTGGGCAAGCGGATCGCCGAGGTGGCCGGGCCGATGAACATGGCCGCCCGCACCGGTGGCGACGAGTTCGCGGTGCTCATCGAGCACATCACCGAGCCGGACGAGGTCGAGCGGGTGGCACAGGGCATCGTGCACGCGCTCTCCACCCCGATCGAGGTCAGCGACGGCACCGGCGGCCTGCACCTGGTCAGCGGCGCCGCCAGCGTCGGCGTCGCCACCAGCGGCGACGCGGCCGGGATCACCGAGCTGCTGCGCCGGGCCGACGTCGCGATGTACGTCGCCAAGACCGACGGCAAGCGCACCTGGCGGCTGTACCGCGACGAGCTGCACCAGGAGATGATCCGCCGGCTCGAGATGCGCTCGGCGCTGAACGAGGCGGTGCCGGGCGAGCAGATGCGGCTGCGCTACCAGCCGATCGTCGATCTGCCCACCGGCGAGGTCGTCGGGCTCGAGGCGCTGGTGCGCTGGCAGCACCCGGCGCGCGGCCTGCTCGGCCCGAACGAGTTCATCGAGCTCTCCGAGGAGAACGGCTCGGTGGTCGCGATCGGCGGGTGGGTGCTGCGCGAGGCGCTGCGCACCTTCGTCAACTGGCATTCCTCGCCGGCCGGGGCCTCGCTTCGGTACATGAGCGTGAACGTCTCGGCCCGGCAGTTCCGTACGCCCGGTTTCGTCGACCAGGTGCGCGAGGTGCTCGCCGAGACCGGCGCCCGCCCGGAGTGGCTGCTGCTGGAGATCACCGAGAGCCTCGTGCTGCACGACGCCGACCAGGTCTGGGCCGACCTGCGCGAACTGCGCGGGATGGGCATCCGGATCGCCATCGACGACTTCGGCACCGGTTACTCGTCGCTCAGCTACCTGAGCCAGATGCCGGTCGACGTCCTCAAGATCGACAAGTCGTTCATCGACGACATCCTGCACAGCACCCAGCAGATGGCGCTGGTCGAGACCATCGTCAGCCTCGCCCGCACGCTCGAACTCGCGGTCGTGGCCGAGGGCATCGAGCTCGACGGGCACCGCCAGGCGCTGGTCGGCATGGGCTGCCCGTACGGCCAGGGATACCTCTTCTCGAAGCCGGTCACGGCCGATGAGATCCACCAGTTGCTCGCCGGCACCACCACCCCCCGTTGATTGGAAGGACTTTCATGACCCTCGCGCCCCTCACCGGCCTCGAGTACGTCCAGCGCGAAGGCCGCTGGGCCGACCTCGAGCGGCTGCGCAGCGGCAATCCGATGTACGACGCCACGATCGAGGAGATCAAGGGGCGGCGCATCCGGGTCGGCGACCACTGGCTGGCCGACTTCGCGTCCTGCAACTACCTCGGCTTCGACCTCGAGCCGGAGATCATGGCGGCCATCGAGCCCGAGGTGCGCCGGTGGGGGACCCACCCCAGCTGGTCGCGGCTGCTCGGCAACCCCGCGCTCTACCCGCAGATCGAGGAGCGGCTGACCGCGCTGCTCGACGCGCCCGACACGCTGGTGCTGCCGACCATCACGCACATCCACATGTCGGTGCTGCCGATCCTGGCCGGCAAGGGGCACATCTTCCTCGATTCGCAGGCCCACAAGACCATCTACGACGGCAGCATGTACGCCCGCGGGCTCGGCGCGACCGTCCAGCGGTTCCGCGCCAACGACCACGAGCACCTGCGCGAGCTGCTGCGCGCGGCCCCGGCCGGCGTGCCCAAGGTGGTCGCCATGGACGGCGTCAACAGCATGACCGGCAACGCGCCCGACCTGCGCTCGTTCGCCGCGGTCTGCCGCGAGTTCGGCGCGCTGCTCTACGTGGACGACGCGCATGGATTCGGCGTGATCGGCGAGCGGGCTTTCGAGGAGACGACGCCGTACGGCCTCAAGGGCAACGCGATCGTCAAGTACTGCGGCGAGTCGTACGACAACATCGTGCTCGTCGGCGGCTTCTCCAAGTCGTACTCGTCGCTGCTGGCCTTCCTGGCCCTGCCCACGTGGCTGAAGAACCACCTCAAGGTCGCGGCGCCGCCGTACCTGTACTCCGGCCCGGCCCCGACCGCGTCGCTGGCCACCGTGCTGGCCGGCTTCGACGTCAACGAGAAGCGCGGCGACGCGATCCGCGCCGACCTGTACCGCAAGACCATGAAGGTTCTCGACCACGTGCGCGGCCTCGGCGTGTTCACGCCGAACACCGGCGACACCCCGGTGATCGAGCTGCCGCTGGCGGCCGGCGAGGATATCGACGAGGTCGGCAAGCTGCTCTGGGAGCGCGGGATCTACGTGACGCTGGCGGCGTACCCGCTGGTGCCGCGCGACCAGGTCGGTTTCCGGGCGCAGATCACCGCGGCCAACGCGGACGACGAGCTCGACCAGCTCAACGCGGTCATCACCGAGCTCGCCGAGGCCGGGAAGCTTCGCCGCTGATGCGCGCGGCCGGTCCGCTCGCACCGTTGCGCCATCGGCAGTTCCGGCTGCTGTGGACCGGCATGAGCGCCTCGCTGATCGGCGACGGGATGCTGCTCGTCGCCCTCGCCTGGTACGTGTACGACCAGTTCGGGCTGCCGAGCGCGATGTCCGCCGTGGGCGTCGCGCTCAGCCTCCCGCAGGTTGTCACGCTGCTGTTCGGCGGCGTGGTCAGCGACCGTTTCGAGCCGCGCCGGGTCATGCTCGCCTCCGACCTGGTGCGGGGCGCGGTCATGGCGGGCGTGGCGTTGCTCGCGATAACCGGGACGCTGACGTCGCTGTGGACGCTGCTCGGCCTGGTCGCGATCTACGGGGCGGCGGCCGGGTTCTTCGGTCCGGCCTTCGACGCGCTCGTCCCGCGGCTGGTGCCGGAGGACGACCTGGTCGCCGCCAACGCGCTCGACCAGTTCGTCCGCCCGGCCTGCCTGCAGATCTTCGGCCCGATGCTGGGCGGCGCGGCCATCGCGGTGGCCGGGGCGGGGTGGGCGCTGGCGGCGGACGCCGTCACGTTCGCGGTCTCGGTCGCCTGCCTGCTGGCGATGCGCCGCGTTGTCTCGGCCGACTCCTTCTCCGGCGACGAGCCCGAGTCGCTCTGGCAGGAGATGCGGGAGGGCATCGGCTACGTCCGCCGGCACGTCTGGCTGTGGGGGACGTTCCTCTCGGCCACCTTCACCTACCTGCTGTTCGTCGGCCCCACCGAGGTGCTGCTGCCGTACGTGGTGAAGACCGAGCTCGCGGGCAGCGCCACCGCCCTCAGCCTGATTCTCACCTCGGGCGGCCTCGGCGCGATCGCCGCCGCGCTCACGGTGGGCTGGCTGGGCATCCCGCGCAAATTCATCACCTACATGTACGGGACCTGGGCGGTGGCCACGCTGGCCGTCGCCGGGTACGGAGCGGCCACCGCGACCTGGCAGCTGGCCATCGCGTGTGTGCTGGTGAACGGCCTCGAGGCGGCCGGGACGATCGCCTGGGCCACGGTCAAGCAGCGCTTCGTGCCGGCCGGGATGCTCGGGCGGGTCTCCAGCGTCGACTGGTTCGTGTCGACGGCGCTGCTGCCGCTGTCGTACGCGCTGGCCGCGCCGGTCTCCTCCTGGATCGGGGTGCGGGAGACGCTGCTCGGGGCCGGCCTGCTCGGGGCGGCGGTCACGTTCGGCTTCCTGTTCCTGCCCGGGATGCGCGGGCCGGAGCGGGCGGCCTACTACCGGGCGCGGCACGCGTACGACCCGTCCGTGCCTCGTCTCGTCCTCGCGGAGCGTTTCGTCCGGGCCGCGCCGTCACCCATCGATCAGGAAGAGCCGGTCGCCGCATGAGCGAACCCTTGGATGCCGTCATCGACCTCAGCGACGCCTTCGCCGCCCGCGACCTCGGCGCGGCCCTGGCCTGCTTCGTCCCCGGCGACGACATCGGCTACGCCGGCTCCGAGCAGGGCGAGACCGCGACCGGCCGCGACGCGCTGACCGCGCTGCTCGGCCGCATCTTCCTCCGCGACGAGGCGTACGCGTGGAAAATCACCACCGCGACCGTGCACCGCTACGGCGCCCACGCGTACGTCTTCGCCGAGGCCGACGGCGTGCTCACCGCCGACGCCGGCGAGCAGGAGGAGTTCCCCTACCGCCTCGCCGGCATGGTGGAACTCGCCGACGGCCGCTGGCGCTGGCGCCACTGCCAGGGCGCGGAGCCCGCATAAAGCGTTTACTGGCACCGTGCCCATTGATGATCCCGACCTGGCCATCGCCGCCGCCGAGGCGGGCGCCGCCGTGGTCCGCCGGGCGTTCGGCGCCCCGCTGGACCGATTCGACAAGGGCGCCGGCGACTTCGCCACCGCCGCCGACATCGAGGCGGAGAACGCCATCCTCGACGTGCTCCGCCGCGAACGCCCCGGGGACGAGGTGGTGGGGGAGGAGAGCGGTCGCTCCGGCGCGGGCGGCTCCGACCGGCTCTGGCTGGTGGACCCGCTGTGCGGAACGCTGAACTTCGCCGCCCGCACGATGCTGGTCGCGGTCAACGTCGCCCTGCGCTCCGGCTCGTCGACCCTGGCCTCGGCCTCGGCCGATCCCTTCGCCGGCGAGGTGTACTGGACCGACGGTGTACGGGCCCGTGTGCGCCGCGACGGCGTCGACGAGCCGCTGACCCCGTCGGCCGTTTCGGCTCTGGTCGACGTCAACATCGACCCGCCGTACCCGGCCGACGGCCCGCTCGCAGTACTGGCCGACCCGGACTTCGCGGCCCGGTTCCGCCCGCGGGTGGTCTCGACGACCCTCGCCGTGGCCTGGGTGGCCGCCGGCCGGCGCGCCGCCTACGTCACCTACGGCGACCTGCGCGACAGCGTCCATTTCGCGGCCGGCATCGCCCTGTGCGAGGCGGCCGGCTGCGTGGTGACCGGCCTGCGCGGCCAGCCGTGGCAGGAAGAGGGCGCCGGCCTGCTGGCGGCCGCCGACGAGCAAACCCACGCCGCCCTGCTCGCGATCCTCAGCAGGCGCGGCAGATAGAGATCTCGGCCAACATTCCTGGATCGGGCGGCAATTGCCTTACGCGGCCGTGCCCGTTTCGTCGCTCTCCAGAAGTGGGGCGAGTTGTTGGAGCAGTTGCCGGGTGCTGACGTTGGGCGGCAGCTCGATGGTGAGGTTGATGCCGTCGCCCTTGACGGTCAGCACCATCGGCCTTGTGTCCTGGCCCAGGCGCCAGCGGCGGATGGCCTCGACGAGGGCGGGCGCGTACTGCTTCAGAGTGGCCAAGGTGACCACGCTCGCGGTGAAATTGATGCCCTCGATGGCGACCACGATGCCCGCGAGGTCACGCACCCCTTCGTAGGGGAACGCCGTCTCCTGGACGATCTCGGTGGGTAAGTCGAGCCTGACGGTTCTCATCGTTGCCCCTCACGCGTGCCGCGATGTCCTCACGGACCTCGGGGTTCAAGGGGCGAAGATCCGGCGCGCCCCGTTCGCCGGTGATGAAGCCCTGGATGTATCGAATGCCGCGCTCGTGAAGTTGCCTCAGGGTGAGCGGTGACTCGTCGTCGACGCCTTCGACGATCAACTCCCTCCGCCTCGATGTCACGCCCAGCACGACCGGGTCGCGGGTCAGCTCCACGACAAGGTCGAGCTCTCGCAGCGCCAGCCGGTGGTGAAGGATCCCGCGATCGACCTTGATCTGGGTCAGCGGCAGTTCGGCGGCCCGCGAGATGGAGGCGTAGCCGACTCCGAAATCGTCCACGGCGAAATGCACGCCGACATCCTGAACGATCTTGGCCAGCCGGTTGTGGAAATAGGTGTGCGGCGCCTCCCGCCACTGCTCGCCGGGCCATGGCTCGATCGCGTCCCGCTCGGCGATCTCCAGCGTGATCAGGTCGGCGTCGAGGTGCACCTCGGCGATGGTCTCGCGCAGCGTGTCGACGTAGGAGTCGCACAGCAGCGAGCGCACCGAGACGTTCACTGATATCGGCTTCGGCTCGTCCCATGGACCGGCGGCGTGCGCCGCGGCGTAGCTCGACAGCGCTGTCCGAACGATGATCTTGTCGCGCTCGATCACAAAGTGATCTCCCCAGGTGTGGGCCACCTCGAGCATCGCGAACGGAGCGCTCTGGTCCTCGATCGCGCGCCGGGCCAGAGCCTCGTAGCTGTGGACGCCGACCAGGGCGGGGTTCCTGCTGATCTTGACCACCGGCTGGAAGACGATGTGGTAAGACGCCAGCACCCGTCGATAGAGATCGAGGCACCGCTCGAACAGTTCGCCGGGAAGACGGCCGAAAGCCGCCCGCAGCGCGGTCAGTACCTGTATCTCGGCCTCCTCCGGAAAGGCCGCGAAGTCGGCTCGCCAGACGGTTTCGAGCACCTTCGCGCCCGCCTGTTCGAGCTCCAGCAGCGAATCGGGCGGATTGACGACGGCGAGGAAGGTGTTGCCATCGCGGTTCAGCGGAGCACACCAGAGCTTCCGTGTGGCGTCCTCGGCAACGTGACCGAACCCGAGGGCGGGGTCATCGCCCGGGAGGTGGATGAGGTGGCGCACGCTTTCCAGGTCGAACCGGGCGGTGAGGTCCATCGCGATGAAGTCGCCGCCCGAGCGGCTGAGATAGGCCACAGCGTCGGCCTCGACGGCCGACCTGAGGTACTCGACCCGAGACGTGGTGGTGCTCGTGCTCTCCGCGGCATGTGCCCCAGTTATGGACGATCGTTCCCGAGCCATCCGCGCCAGGCGGTCGATGAGGCTCCGCACGCCGGGCGCCTGCCGGTCCAGGGGGGATTCGAGCGCCCGCACCTTGGCGGCGCCCTCGGCCGGAGGCGGCGTTGGGCGTGCCTTGGCGCCGAGGGGGGTGTCCGGGCGAGTGAGCGCCGTAGTGCCCCGTGAACGCAGCACCACATTCGGCTGCGGGTTGAGGCCCTGAGCCGCGACGTAGTTGGCCATCGACTCGAACGTCACCATGCCGCGCTCGTCGAGGGCCTGTCCCCGAAGCGCTCGGAGTACCTGGTGGGTCAGCAGCCCGTGCTGGTTGGCGGGATCCTCGAGGGCGAACTCGTCCCGGGCGCACGCGGCGAGCATCGAGTGCCGGGAGTCGTCCCGCCCGGCGAAACTGATCAAGTCGACGCCACCGTCGCCGGCGAGGCTCCCGGCCCGGCAGCAGTCGAGGATCGACAGGGCTGTCCCGGCAAAATGCGGAAGTACGTCGTGAACCAGGAAAGTCATCCGCAATCCCGCTTCAGGCTTACGGGACAGGCTGGACACATCGAGGTCCGGAGTAACCAGGTAAACGTCGGTGCCGCGACTCCAGGCCGGCGCCACCGTGTGGCCGGCGAAATAGAAAAGCAATAGGTCGGACGGGCTGGAGTCGATCGCGAGACCGCGGAGGGTCTCCTTGATTTCGGTGGCGTCTGCTTCCAGCCCTAGGAAGAGGTGGGCGTCGCTGGGATCGAAGGTGCCGATCTCAGGGTCGCAGAGCACGTCCCGCACGGCCTGCGCGTCACGCTGCGCGTACCGCAGGTCCGGCACCGAGGAGCCGATGCCGGGGCCATCCACGCCGATGGCTACTACGCGGCGCCGTCCTGCCACTGAAATCTCCGAAGTCGAGCGTTACTCCGTGAGCGCCGACGAATTGCGCGCGCAGTGATACTAGCGATCACGGGCGGTCAAACAAGTTTGATCAATTCGACCGCCAATCACCGATGGGCATGAATGTTGTTCACCTATGTCCCTATTGCTGTCGTCGACAACAAAAACATGGTCGACTCTTGGTGAAACGTTCGATAGGTACCTTTCGCGCGGGTCGGCCGTGAGCCCGCTCTTCCGCGCTTGGCACCGCAGCGTGATCGCGTCCTGACTGGCTCGGCGGCGTTCTCGCCGCCACCCGAAAGTGTGACCGAGACGCGGCTCACAGCCGGCGAGCGCCCGCCGAGTTGGTTGGTTCAAGCGCGGCAGCTGATCTCCATGCCGTCCTCGACCGGGAACGCGGTGCTCACGTAGCCGTTGGCCGGGTCGCGGACGTAGGCGAGGTACGGCTGCACGCTGTCGAAGGACGAGTCGTCGGCGATCACCAGCGCGCCTGGGGTGAGGCGCGGCTCGAGCAGGTGCAGCACGGGCAGGTAGAGGTTCTTCCAGCCGTCGAGCAGCACCAGGCCGATCGGGCCGTCGATCGTGGCCAGCGTCTCGAGCGCGTCGCCGGGCAGCACCTCGACCAGGTCGCCGACGCCGGCCTCGGCGAGGTTCCACCGGGCGGCGGCCACCTTGGTCTCGCTGAGCTCGGTCGTGACCACCCGCCCGGCCTCGTTGTCGCGCACGCCCGCGGCGAGATAGAGCGTGGAGATCCCGTACGACGTCCCGAACTCCACCACGATCTGCGGCCGCGCCGCCCGCACCAGCGAGTACAGCAGCCCACCGCCCTCGGCCGACACCGGCATGTAGACCTGAGCCAGGTGGTCGGCCCGCTCGGCGGAGCTCGCGCCGGCGGGCAGCGGCCCGAGCTCCAGCTCGCTGTCGTTGTCGGCCGCCGCGTGCAGCCGCTCGAGGACGTCCCACAGCGGCGGGGTGCGCAAAGTCGTCATGACGGCTAGGCTAGACGCAACGTAGCGTCTACTCAAGGAAATACCGAGACATGCACCGAGGAAACCGGCACGGCCGCAGCGAGGAAGCGCGTCTCGCCGTGCTTCAGGCCGCCGACGACCTGCTCGTCGAGCACGGCTTCGCGCGCCTGACCGTGGAGGCGATCGCGCAGAAGGCCGGCGTCGCGAAGCAGACGATCTACCGCTGGTGGCCGTCGAAGACCGACATCCTGCTCGATGCGTTCCTCACCGACGCCGCCGAGGAACTGGCCCCGCCCGACACCGGCGACCTCGCCGCCGACGTGCGGGCCCACCTTACGGCCGTCGCCCGCTTCCTGACCGAGTCGGACGCCGGGGCCGTGTTCCGCGCGCTGACCGCCGAGAGCCTGCACGACCCCCGCCTGGCCACGCGCCTGCGTGCCGAGCACCTGACCGCCCAGCGCGCCCGCGATCGACTGCCGCTGGAGCGCGCCGTGGCCCGCGGCGACCTGCCCGCCGGCACCGACCTGGACATCCTGGTCGACCGCCTGGTCGGCCCGCTCTACTACCGAGCCCTGGTGACCGGCGAGGAGATCACCGCCGACTACATCGCGGCGGTCAGCTCACTTTGGAGTTGCTGATGACCGGGTTGCCCTTGCCGAGGTAGAAGACGCCGGGGAAGGTGTCGAAGCCGTCGTTCGGGTTCTTGCGCAGGGTGGAGTTCTTGATGGTGAGCGTGCCGGTGCGGTCGTTGCTGACGAAGAAGATGGCGCCGCCGCCCTCCTTGGCGTGGTTCTTCTCGATGACGGTGCCGTCGAGGACCAGCTTGAAGTTGTCGCCGTCGAGGTAGATGGCGCCGCCGCTGCCGCCGCCGGGGGTGCCGGCCCGGGCCGGGTTGGCGCCGTTGCCGATGGCGTTGTTGCCGGTGAAGAGGCTGTTGAGGACCGTCCACGAGACCTGGATGCTGCTCAGCGCCGAGCCGTTCGAGCAGGTGCCGCCGCTGAACGTGCTGCCCACGATGTACACCGGGTCGTCGCCGCCCTGCTCGAGCACGCGCATGGCCGCGCCGCCGAGGTCCGGGCCCGTACTGTCGCAACGGTTGCCGGTGAAGCGTGAGTTGATCACCTTGATGTGGCCGCCGCGGGCGAAGATCGCGCCGCCGCCGCCCGGGTAGACGTCGTCGTTGTGCTGGCCGATGCTGTTGCCGCGGGTGAAGGCCATGTTCTGGATCGTCAGGCTGGGCCAGTCCTGGTCGACACAGCGGGAGGTCGACGGGCCGAGGCTCTTGTCGCACCCGTTCATGTAGATGATGCGGCGCTTGCCGCCCCCGCTGAGCGTCACCCGGCCGCCGCCGTCGAGCACGGTGGGCTTGGTGCTGTTGTGGACCTTGGCCGTGGCCGTCATCGTGATCGTGACGGGGACGGGGCCGCAGTTGAACGCGATGATGCCACCGGCGGCGACGGCCTTGACCACCGCCGCGGAGGTGCAGCTGGCGGCGGTGCCGTTTCCCACCGTACGCGTGGGATGGCTGGTGTCGACCGCACGCGCGGCGGCGGGAATCGCAGCGTGACCGGACGAATTGCCGGGTTTGGGAAGCGTCTTGGGCGCGACCGACTTCGATGGCGTCGGCTTGGCCGACGCGGAGGCGGAGGCCGAGACCGAGGGCCCGGCCGACGCCCCGCCCGACAAATCGGAACTGTCGGAAGGGCTGGAAATGAGGGGCGCGGCCGCGGCCGGGTCGTCGTGACCACCCGAGTGGCACGCGCCGAGCGTCCCGAGACCAAGCATCAGTGCAACGGCAACGGCCGGTCGTTTTCGCACCGGGGCATGGTACGACCCCGCCCGGGCGCCGGGAATAGACCGTCAGTGACGAATCGCGGCGAGCTGGGTCGCCTGTGCGACCAGGTTGCCCTTCGTGTCCCAGGCCAGCGCCGTCTCGTCCATCCGCCCGGAGGTGATTTCCGCGGCCCGCATCGTGACGCGCAGTGGCCCCGGCGCCGGCAGCCGGCGCAGGTACGCGGTGAACGTGATCGTCGGCGCCCACCCGGTCACGCCCAGCGTCAGTGAGATCGGTGGCGCCAGGTCGAGCGCCACCAGCAGGCTCAGCGGATCCCAGTCCGCACCGTCCGCGAGCCGCAGCCACGCCCCGGTCCGCCCCGCCTTCGACGGCTGCCCCACGGCGAACCCGAGCACCGACGGATCCAGTCGATGTTCCACAACATCAAGCAGCGGTACGACGAAAGGCGCACCCGGCGCGACGGAGGGCAGCCGCACGCACTCCTCCTCGGGCGGCAGCTCCGGCGGCGGCGCCGCGCTCCACCACGGCTCGGCGTCATCGAGCCCGCCCTGGGTGACCAGCGCCTCCGCGCACACCTGCCCGTCCTGGGCGAGCGTCGCCCGGTACTGCGACGTCGTGCGCCCCTCGCGCAATGTCACCACGTCGACGGTCGCCTCGCCGGGCGTCGGCGGCCGCAGGAACGACGTGGTGATCGCAACCGGGTGCTCGTGCCCCGCCGCCACCGAGACCGCCCGTCCCAGCACCGCCATCAGGTACCCACCGTGCAGCTTGTCGCCGACCGCCCACTGCGGGTCGAGCTCGGCCACGAACGATCCGTCGCGCTCGATGACCGCGGTTGCCTCGGCGAACGTCTTCATTTGATCAAATTCGCATGCCCGTCATGCGCCGTCAAATTTCCCCGCGCGGGCGATGTGGGAGGATCGCACCGTCCTTGTCCCCTTTCCTTGAAAGAGGCCGCCGGTGCAGCTCCGTCGCGCCGATGTGCTGCGCGTGGCCCGCGAGACAATCGACGCCGAGGGCCTGGACGCGCTGCAGCCAAACCAAGGGGACCGGCTGTTCCCTACCCGTCCGGCCCTGCTGGCCGCGATAGCCGACGACCTGCTGGCCGGCGTGGCCGACGCGCCCCCCGCCGGCCCGTGGGACCAGCGACTGATCACCTTCGCCCACCGCCTGCGCCGCTCCCTGCTGAGCCTGCGCGACGGCGCCCGCCTGGTAACCGAGACGGCAGCCCTCGAACCCCCCGCCCAAACCGGCGCCGAGATCCTCCGAGAGGCCGGCCTGCCCTCCGACACCGCAACGTGGACGATCCAGGCGCTGATCAACTACGTGATCGGCCACGCCCTGGAGGAAAAGTCGCCAACCGACGAAGCCGCCCGCCGTTTCGACTTCGGCCTAGCCCTGATCCTCGACGGCATCCGCCGCCTCCTCCAGCGCGGGCTTTGATCTGGCGCGAAAGGCCTAAAACCGAGCCGTCACATACTCCCGCAGATGCCCGATCCGCCCGGCGACCGGCCGCGCGATAGTGGCGCCCACCACCGACATGGCCCCGCCGCCCTGCGAACTGCAAACCCGCTGCCACTCAGCGACCAGCAACTCCCCGGTCGACGCGCTCGAAGTGATCTGCCACCCCTCAACCCGCCCCCCGGTAGCAAACCACCGCTTCATCCACCACTCCACCCGATCCCGGCCGCGGTGCGAACGACCATCCGCCTCGACCACCACACAGTCCTCCGCCAATGTGGTCAGCACCGCCGGGATGTCGTGCCGGACCCAACCCTCCACGTACTCGTGCAGCAGGTCCGCCGCCAGCGCCGGATCGTGATTGACGAAAGTCCACCTCAACGGTGCTCTCCGCGTCTGCATGAACCCTGTTCGCACACCACGGCATAGCGGATGACCGTCCCGCCCATCTGTCCGGAATACGAATGCGGTCCTGCGCTCATGGCCGCTTTGCGCGTATGGTGCCCGTCGATGGCAGGCGCAGGAAGGGGGTGACCGTGGACCACCCTGATGACCTGCTGGAGTCCTACGCGTTCGGCTCCGCGCCCGAAGTGGGCGCACATGTAGCGTCGTGTGAGGAGTGCTCGGTGCACGTCGAGCTGGCACGTCAAGCGGCCGGATGGCTGGCGCTGACGCATGTCGCGCCGCCGCCGAGTGGCTTGCGCTCACGGGTCCTCGCGGCCGCTGTCGCGGTGCGGCCGCCGTCGTCCGGTTCCGCTTCTTCGGCGTACGTCTCCCAGGTTGCCGCCTTCGGTGCCCTGATCGACTCCCTCTCCCCGTCGCAGTGGTCCGCGCCCACCGTGGACGGTCGCTCGGTCGGCGACCTCGTGCTGCACCTCGCCGGGAACGACGGAAACGTGCTGGCCGACCTCGGCACGATCGTGCCGCCCCGGCGAAAGGCGGGCGCCCTCTGGCGCGACCAGTCCGACCTGTTGCTGCGCACGGTCGCCCAGGGCGGTGACGACGTGCTCGCCCGGCCGGTCCGGATGGCCGGGAAGGTGCCGGCGCGGCGGCCGCTGCGCGAGGCGCTGACCCAGCGGGCCTTCGAGACCTGGATCCACCAGGACGACATCCGCGCCGCGGTCGCGCTGCCCCTGGTCGCGCCCGCCCCGAGTCACCTGGCCCGCATCCTCGGATTCGGGCTGGCGCTGCTGCCCGGCGCGATCGACGCCGCCGGCCGCGGACGCGCCGGGACCGTTCGCCTCGCGCTCAGCGGGCCGGGCGGCGCCGAGCATGTCGTCGGGCTCTCGGCCCGGGCGGCGGCCGGTGGCACCCCCTGCCTCGCCGAGGTGTCGATGCCGGCCGACCGGTTCGGCCGGCTCATGGCCGGCCGGGTGCCGGTCACCCCGTCGGTCGCCGCGGTCAGCGGCGACCGGGCCGCCGCCCTCGACCTGCTCACCGTCGCCGCCACCCTGGGGTGTGAGTGACGTGCGGTCCCACGCCGACGACGTGCGGCTCCGCGCCATGCTCGTCGCCGCCGACGAGGACGCGCTGACCGAGGCCTACGACCGGCACGCGCCCTCGGCGTACGCACTGGCCGCCCGGATCACCGGTGACCCGTGCTGGGCCGAGGACGCGGTGCAGGAGGCGTTCGTCGAGCTGTGGCGGCATCCCGAGCGCTTCGACCCGCACACCGGCTCGCTGCGCACCTGGCTGTGCATGCTGGCCCGGCGCCGGGCGATCGACCTGCTGCGCCGCCAGTCCGCCCAGCGCGTGCACCTGACCCGCCTGGCCGGTCAGGCTCCGGTCGAGCCGACCGTGGAGGACGACGTCGTCGGCGCCGCTCAGGCCAAGGCCGTGCGCGAGTGCGTACGGGATCTCCCGGTCTTGTATCGGGACGCGATCGCCCTGGCCTACTACTACGGATTGTCCTACCGGCAGGTGGCGGTCGAGCTCGGCGTGCCCGAGGGAACGGCGAAATCGCGGCTGCGCAGCGGCCTGCGACTGCTCGCCGAGCGGATGTCGGCCGCCGGCTACTCGGCCTACGAGGTCGTGGACGCGCCGTAAATCACCCGGCCGGGCCGCGTATGTCGGATCGCGGACTTTCGGAACGGATCCACCGAACGGCGCATGTCGGCGGTACTTCCCCGGTGGTGCGATGAGTCGTCGACTCTCTCTCGTGGAGGTTCCCGTGACCGAAGTGAAGCCGCCCGTCTCCACGCCCGGAGTGATGGTGCTCGGCAAGGTGGAACAGGTGGCCGCGCTGGTGCTCATCGGCCTCTTCGTGGTCTTCATCATCGTGCTGATCGTGTTGCGCGACTCCCCGCAGTGGGACCGGCTGGCCTACCTGTTCGGCGGCTTCGAGGCGCTGGTCTTCGCGGCCGGCGGCGCCCTGTTCGGCACGAGCGTCCAGCGCGGGCAGACCCTGAAGGCCGAGGAGTCCGCCCGGAAGCAGGAGGCCCGCGCCGACGCCAACGAGGCGGATGCGATGCACGGCCGCGCGTTCGCCGACGTCGTCCGGCTCAAGCACGGCGCGCCCGCCGAGGGCGAGGGCGAGGAGGGCCGCGGTGGCCGCCCACAGCAGCAGGCGGGCGGCGACACCGCGATCGCCGAGCTGGCCCGGATGGCCGACGAATGGTTCCCGAAGGCGCCATGACCGAGCCGGTGCTGGTCCTCGAGATCACCGCGCGGGCGGCGGCGGGCTACCCGGTGCGGCTGCTGGAGGACGGCGCGGTGCTGGCCACCGGCACGATCCCGGAGCTGTTGCCGCGGGTCCGGGAGCGGCCGCTCGCCCAGCTCGCCCGCGAGGTCGTCGTCGACGAGTACCGTCCCCCGCCTGACGTCGTCGCCGCGGTCAGCTCGGCCCTGTTCGGGCTGTTGTCCGACGGCGGTGTCGGCCCCGCCTGGCAGGCGGCCCGGTCCCGGTCGCAAGGAACCACAACCCTTCTGGACGTACGAGGTGAGCTCGCGCAACTACCGTGGGAGCTGACCACAGTGGACGGCCGGCGACCTGCGCTGGACGGCGGGCTGACCCGGGTCCACCTGCCGCTCGACCAGCCGGCCGGGGCCGAGCCGAGCCCGCTGCGGGTGCTGGTCGTGGTCGGCGACACCGACCCGAAACTCAACGCGGACGCCGAGGTCGCCGCGATCCAGCGGGCCCTCGCGCCGCGCGCCTGGCGGGCGCACAGCGAGGTGCTGATCGAGCCGTCCTCGGGCGACTTCTACGACCGGGTCGCCGACCTGAAACCGCACATCCTGCACTTCATCGGCCACGGCGGGCTCGCCAACGACAGCGAGACGCCGGTGCTCAAGCTCGTCTCGTCGGCGACCCGCGAGCCGTGGGACATCTCCGCCGACAAGATCCGTACGGGACTGCTCGGCTGGATACCGTCGCTGCTGGTCCTCAACGCGTGCCGCAGCGGCGACCTGTCCGCGCAGGCCGGCGTCTGGAGCGTAGCCGAGGCCGCGATCGACGCCGGCATGTCCGCGGTCCTGTGCATGCAGGGCCTGGTCGACTCCGAGATCGCGGTGCTGTTCTCCGGCGTCTTCTACGGCGCGCTCAACGCCGGCGAGCCGATCGACGCCGCCGTCACCAAGGCCCGCATGCGGATCGCCCAGCAGGGCGACCTGAGACGGCGCGACTGGGCGCTGCCCGCGCTGCACCTGCGCGTCCCGGTCGCCGGCATCCTGCCGGTGAGCTGCGCGCTCACCCACGAGGAGATCGAGCGGCTGGGCCAGATCCCCGAGTTCACCGAGGTGCCCCGGCTCGTCGACCGCGACCTGCAGCGCCGCCAGATGTGGGGCACCTTCGACCCGGCGGCGACCGACGGCGGCAGCCCGCACGGCCTGGTCGCGGTCACCGGTCAGGTCGACGCCGGGCGCACCCGGCTCGTCTACTCCTCGTTGCTGACCTGCGCGAGCCGCGGCCACGCCGTGCGCTACCTGGACTTCTTCGGCACCCGCCGGATGTCCTGGATCAAGGTGCTGTACGCGATCCGCGACGGTCTCGCCGTCGGCGGCTCGGGCCTGCGGGCCGCCCTGCCGGCCGACGCGTTCGCGGTCTTCAACCGGGAGATCGGCGCGCTGGCCGAGGGCCGGGCGCCGCGGGACGGCGAGCCCGTGCCCGAGCAGCCGCCCTGCCCCGAGTTCGCGGCCGGCACCGAGCACGCCCCCGAGTACACCCGGCGGATCTTCGCGCGCTTCATCGAGGCACTGCGCACCGCGGCCGCCGACAAGCCGCTCACCCTCGCGCTCGACCACCTCGTCGGCGTCGGCGGCGTCATCGGGGACGAGCTGACCACCGTGCTCAGCCCCTATCTGCTCGGCCCGGCGGCGCGCGGCGAGCTGCTGCCCGTACGCCTGATCGTGGTTCTCGGCGACGAGGAGGTCAGCCTGCTCGCGCCCGAGGTCCGGGCGACCCTGCACGAGGTGAAGGTGCCCGGCATCGAGCAGCGGCTCTACCCGTTCCTGCAGCGCGAGCACTACGCACGGGCCGGCCACGACGACGCGATGTGGAGCCGGTTCCTGCCCGTCGTCACCGCGTACCAGGACCTGGTCGGCGAGAACTGGTACCCGCACTGGTTCGGCGACTTCGACCGGGTGGTGCGAAGGTCGTTGCGGCAATGACCGACGACTTCCTGGACGACCTCGTCCGGCGCCTGGCCGCGGGGGAGGACCCGCGGCAACTGCAGCGATCGCTGGTGGCCGAGCCCTGGCAGAAGACGCTCCAGCGCTGCGCCGTGCCGCGTACGTTCGACGACTCGCTCTACGACACGCTGCTGAACCCGGCCGAGGGACCCGGCCTGACCGAGGTGGTGAACGCGGGCTTCGCGGAGCGGGTCGCCGGCGCCACCGACCTCTACCGGCTGCGCGGCGGGGTCCGCGACGAATGGCTCGACACCTGGCCCGCCCAGCCCGAGGAGCGGGTGCCGCACGGCGTGGTCGACCTCAGCGAGACGCTGGCCGACGTCTACGCCGGGTTCGAGGACCGGCTGGAGGAGCTCTACCACCGCGCGGTCGCCGAGCCGGAGCGCGCCGCCACGCTCTTCACCGACCTGTTCAGCGAGGCCGACCGGCGCTTCGACCTGCCCGGCTGCCAGGACGTGCTGGACACGCTGAGCGAGCCGGCCCGCATCGGCTGGTTCGGCGACCAGCTCGCCGAGCTGCGCGCCGACCGGCACGCGTACCTTCGGGCCCGGCTGTTCTGGGCGACCGAGTGGCGGCAGTCGGCCCGCTACCTGCCGCGGGCCGCCGCCGACGAGCGGCTGCTCGCCCTGACCGGGAACGCGGGCCCGCGCGCCGTCGAGATCTCGGCGCCGGGCGGCATGGGCAAGACGATGCTGCTGCGGTCGTTCATCGCCCGCGAGTGCGTGCCGGAGCCGCGCCGGATCCCGTGCGCCCGGCTCGACTTCGATCTCGTCTCGCCGGCCGCGGCCGCGCACCGGCCGTGGCTGCTCCTGCTGGAGATCGCCGACCAGCTCAACCGGCAGATGCTCTCGTCGCCGTTCCAGGAGATGCTCAACGACCACGGCATCTTCCGCGCCCTGCTCGACCCGATGCCGTCGGCCGCCATGCGGGCCGCCGCCGGGCAGCTGGCCAGCGCCGAGCGGATCGACGCCGACGTCACCTCGCGCTTCGCCCGGGTGCTGGCCGAGACCGCCGACCGGCCGGTGCTGATCGTCCTCGACACGTTCGAGCAGGTGCTGCTGCACCCGGACAGCGACCCCGAGAAGATCCTCGGGGCGATGGGCCGGCTGCTCGAGGGCAACGAGTCGGTACGGCTGGTGGTCGCCGGCCGCTACCCGCTGAGCGACCGGATCGAGAACCTGCCGGCCCTGGTACCCGGCATCGAGCGGGTCGACATCGAGCCGTTCTCGCCCGACGAGAGCCGCGAGTACCTGCGGCGCCGGCGCCGGCTGACCGACGACGAGCTGATCGCCGCGATGGTGGCCAAGAGCGGGGGCCGGCCGTTCATGCTCGCGCTGCTCGGCGACCTGGCCCGCGACAATCCGGGCCTCACGGCCGCGGAGGTCTGGGCGTACGACGACCCGGCCGTGCTCTACCTCGTGGAGCGGATCGTCGCCCGGATCGACGACCCGGCGGTGCGCTGGCTGCTGCGGTACGGCGTGATCCCGCGGCACCTGAGCCGCGAGTTCGTCACCGAGGTGATGGCGCCCTACCTGCGTCAGGGCATGGCGGGCCGGTCGCAGGTGGACACGCCGGGCGACGACGACCTGCCGGGCGGCGTCGCGGAGTCGCTGTTCCCGACCGACGTGCTCGCCACGCCCGAGGCCCCGCTGGATCTCGACGCCATCTGGCGCCGGCTCCTGCAGTACGCCGGCGAGTCGTCCTGGGTCACCACGTTCGCCGACCACCCCGACGCCGTGGTCTTCCACCCCGACCTGGTGGAGCCGCTGCGCCGGGTGGTCCGCAAGCATCGCGTCTACAACGACCTGCACGCGGACGCCGCCCGGTACTGCGCCGACCGGGCCCGCGCCGACTACGACAACTGGCTGATGTGGACACTCGAGGAGATCTACCACCGCTTCCAGGGCGGCCGGGCCGACGAGGCGGAGGCCACCTGGCGGCGGGCGCTCGGCGACGCCTACACGCGCGGCGACTTCCCGGCGCGCCGCCGGATCGCCGAGGAGGTCCTCCGGGCCGAGTACGTCGACGAGTACGGCGCACCGCGTGCCTTCGACGAGCGCCGCACCCTGGTGACCTGGCCGCTGCTCGCGCACGCGCACTTCGAGCTCGCGCGGGCGGCCGTCGCCCTGGCCGAGCGGCGGCGGCTCGGCCCGACCGACCCGGTGCTGCGCCGGGGCTTCGCCGAGTTGCGGCAGGTCCAGCGGATCCGGGAGGAGCACGGCTGGCCGGGCGGCCCGGAGGAGGACTCGGAGCTCGCCCGGATCACGGCGACCGCCCACCGCCTCGCCGACGACCGCAACCGGTCGCTGGAGGTCGCCCGCGAGGCCCTCACGACCGCCACCGGGGACGAACGCGCCGCCCTGGAAGAGGTCGTCGCCGACGGCATCCGCGGCCGCGAGCCGGAGCGTGCGGCGGAGATCTACAAGGGTGCGCTGGAGACGACGGAGGCCACGCCCGCGCAGCGACGGCTCTGGCTCAAGCTGCTGACCCTGCGGGCCGACAACGACCAGCTGACCGAGGCGCTGCAGATGTTCGCCACCCTGCCGGTGCCACTGCCGGTCACCGCGGCCGGGGCGTCCGTGCTGATCAACGAGGGCCGCCTCTGGCTCCGGGCCGGGATGCCCACCACGCTGCTCGAGCGGGCCTATGCCCTCAATCGCGGCGACCCGGTGATCGCCGAGGCGCGCGCGTGGTGCCTCGGAGCCGCCCGGCTGGCCCTGCACCAGCCGTTCGCCGCCCTCGACGAGGTCCGCGGCGCGCTCAAGGCCGCCGACTCCTTCCGGAACGAGCTGTCCGAGCTGGCCGCCCGGATCGACGGCGATCTGCTCAACGTCTCCGACGCCTTCTCCCGGGTCGAAGTCCTGTGCCGCGACTGGACCGACGCCGGCGAGGCGGAACGCTCGTGGCAGGCGGCCGGCCTGCCGCTCGAGTTCGACCTGCGCGGCGCCGCCACCCTCGCCAACCACCTCGACTACCTGCTGTTCAGCGCGCGGGAGGCCGACCGGCGGCCCGGTACCGAGGGCTGGTTCCGCTACCGGGTGGCCCGCATCCGCATCGCCGCCCGGCAGGGGGCGCCCGAGTTGGGCTCGCTGATCGCCGAGACCCGGGCGGCCCTCGGCCCGGAGCCCGTGCCGCGGCACGCGGTGGAGATGGGGATCGTCATGCTCGGCGCGGAGCCGGAGGCGGGCCTGGCGCTGTTGCTGGACGGGTTGCGCCGCACCGAGACCGTCGCCGCCCGGCTCGCCGGGCTGATCCGACTGCGCTTCTGCCCGCCGGTGCCGGTCGACGCGGACCGGCAGGCCGAGCTGGCCCGGTTGATCGGGCCCATGCCGGAGCGCTCACCGGAGGACGTGCTGCCCGCCCTGCTGACCTGGGCCGAGTACCAGCGCGTGTTCGGCGATCCGGCGGCCGCGCAAACCGCCGTCGACGAGGCGGCCGCCCTGCTGCCGCCCCACGCGACGCCGGACTCGGCCTTCCGCACCTGGCTGGTCATGGACGCCGCGCTGCGCCTCGGGCCGGGATCGGTGGCGACGCCGTACGTCGATGTCTCCGCTCTTCGCCTGGCCGAGGTCGCGCCGGTGCTCGCCGCCGCGATCCGCATTCTCCAGCTGCTGCGGCGGCCGGACCTGCCGGACGCGGCCCGGGAACTGCGCGATGCCGGCACCGAACTGGCGAACGGGGGCGGGGTGGGCTCGGAGTGGGAGGCGTACCTCGAGATCGCCCGGTCCGCCGTGGCGCTGGAGACCGGCCGGCCGGACAGCTGTGCGAAGCACCTGACCCTGGCCACCCGGGTCTGGGAGCGGATCCACCCCGGCGTCCCGCTGCCGGAGGAGGCCGTGCGGCGGCTCGAGGTTCCGGCGAGCGAGCCGTCGCCCCCGTCGCCCGTGCCCACCGAGCTGGCGGCCTGGACGCCGACGCAGGTGGTGGCTCGCCTGCGCTGGAAGCACCCGGCGATCGCCACCCGTTTCGACCGGCCGGGCCGGGCGCCGGTCGACCGGTTGAGCGCGATGTCCACCCTCCTCGATGCCGCGCCGGACGAGCCACTCGCGAGCCAGCTCGAGTCCCTGGTGGCCGAGCTTCTCGACCACCCGGGACGGCTGCAGGCGGGGCTCGGCCGGCTCCTTGGCGAGGGCGTGCCGATGGAGCGGAGCGAGGGGCAGGTCGATCTGTCGATCGCCACCCGGTCCTCCCTGCTCGGCGCGATGCCGTGGGAACTGGCGACCTTCGGCTCCAGCTCCGAACGGCTGGCTCGCAATCTCCACTTCTCGTCGGTGACCCGGGTCCTCGACGGCGACCTCGCGGCCACGCACACCGTCGCGCTGTTGCAACGAGTTCTCCGGCAGCGCGGCAGCGACCTGGCCGTGGACGGGCTCTTCGGCCCGGACACCGCCCGGGCCCTTCGTGGCTTCTACCGATCCGAGGGCCTGCCGGACGAGCTCGACCCCGACGCCTGGCGACGGCTCCACCTGTCGGCCGCGGAGTCCGCCACCGGCCTGCCCGAGGTTCTCGTCGTACGCCCGAATCCCGGGTTGGAGATCTCGCACGCCCGGGGTGGCCGGGGCCAGGGCATCGACGTGGCCAAGCTCTACAAGCAGCACGGCTTCGGGGTCCGGGTGATGCACAGTCCCGGGCCGGACGAGTTCACCACGGAAGTGCGCAACTGCGCGCTACGGGGCCGCCTCGCGGTGCTGCACGTGGTCGGCGGGTTCGGCATCGCCGGCAACGACGTGTACGTCGAGTTCGCGTCCGCTCAGGAGGTGACCGACCTAGGCAAATGGACCGGGCCGCGGTCCTCCGGCGTGCTGGCCAGCACCACCTTCGACCGGCCGTTCGCCGCCCTGCCGCCCCATCTGCCGCGACCGCTGGTGATCCTCGACCCGGGCCGGCCCGACGCACACAGCGAGGCGGTCCGGCAGCTCCTGCTGCGCAACGCGTTCGCGCGGCACCTGCTGGAACTGGCCAACATCCCGACCGTCCTCGCCATGGGCCTCGACCCCGCCGACGAGTACCGGCGTGCCGCCATGATCGGTTCGCTCGCCCTCGGCGAGACGGCGAACGACCTGGCCCACCAACTGCGGCACACCGAGCCCCGGACGTCCGGGAAGGAGCTGGCGAGCGTCGTCATTTCCACCCACGTTCCCCCGTACGCGATGCAACGCTGGCGTGTGCGGTGAGCGCGACGCCCGAGGCGCGCAAGCGGGCCGAGATGACGGCCAAGCTCGACGCCGTCCCGGCCGAGCTCGCGGCCTGGCGGGCCGCGGCCGAGACGCCGCCGCTCGACAAGCACCAGAGTCAGATCCGGCGGATCACCACCCGGGTCGAGACGCTCGCCGGGCAGATCCGGGACGACCTGGACAACGCCGGCGACGGCCTGCTCGGCGAGTGGACCAAGTTCGAACTGCTCATTCTCGACCTGCACCACCTGTGGGACTTCTTCCGGGCGAAGTTCGCGCTGCGCTACCCGCCGTGGCTGCGTGACCCGCTGATCGCCGCCGACGAGCTGGTGTGGGCCTGCTACTCGCCGGCGCAGCGGGCGGCCATCGAGTCGGGCGGGGTCGAGCCGGCCGCGGTACGGGAACCGCCGCTCACGTTCTTCGGGATCGACTCGACGCCGACCGCCCTGTCCCGGCACTCGGTCTACGAGCGCCGCGGCGACGCGAACCGGCTGTACACCGAGGAGTTCGCCGGCGAGCTGCGGTCGCTGCCGGTGCCCGTGATCGCGATGCCGTGGCACCAGATCGGCCACCTGCCCGACCTGCTGCTGCTCGCGCACGAGACCGGCCATCACGTCGAGGACGACTTCGGGCTGACCGAGGACCTGCGGGCGGCGGCTGTAGCCGGCCTGACCGCCTCGCCCGACCCGGATTGGTGGCTGCCTCGTCTGGGGGAGACCTTCGCCGACGTTTACGGGGTGCTGGGCGGCGGTGCGGCCTACGTCGGCGCGCTGGCCGGCTTCCTGGCCGCGCCGGTGGCGACGCTGGCGACCGAGCCCGCGGCCCGGAACTATCCGAACTCGGCGCTGCGGATCCGGGTGGCGCTGGCCGCGCTCGAGCTGACCTGCCCCGAGGATCCGCGTGCCGCCTCGCCTTTCGCGCCCGGGGACCACGCGTTGAGCCGCTTCGACGGCGACGTGACGCCGCTGGTGGAGTCGCTGCTCACGTACCGGTTCCCGGTCTTCGGGGGAGTGTCGCTGACCGAGGTGCTGTCGTTCCGTTCGCTGTGGAAGCAGGCCGCGATCGACGCCGTCAACCTCGCCGACGAGCAACGGCGGCTCGAGGGCGGCAACCCGCGCGGCCTGATCGCGGCGGCGGCGCTGCGGTTCGCCGACGACCCCGAGGACTACGAGCGCTCGAAGGCCGGCCCGCGCACGGTCGCGGAGGTCCTCGCCGTGCAGACCGCCGGTCCCCGGTTCCGCGGCGGCGGGCGCCCGGGGCCGAACCTCGACGAGGTCGACCGGGCGGCCGCGCTGGCGCAGTACCACCGGCTCGCGGAAGCCGGCTAGCGGGAGCCGGCCGGCGGGAGCCCGGCTAGCGCGGGTCGATGCGGAAGACGGGGAAGCCCGGGGCGGCCGCGGCGACGTCGGCATCGGGGGAGTCGGCGTTGAGGCCCTCGAAGAAGGCGCCGACCTCCCAGGCCCACTTGCGCAGGTAGAGGCGGATCAGCGGGGTCTTGTCGGCGTCGGCGACCTCGAACGGGGTGAACGCCTCGCTGCGCCGGCCCAGCCGCAACTCGCCCTCGCCGACGGCGCGCAGGTTGCGGACCCACTGGGTGTGGCCGCGCGGAGCCAGCAGGTACTGGTGGCCCTCGTACGTGAACAGGTTCACGACCGTGGTGTGAACGTTGCCGCTCTTGCGGCCCCGCACCGCGAGGACCCGGCTGCCCATCAGGCTTATGCCGCGTGCGGTGAGCCACTTGGTGAGAGCGTTGAAGGCGTGGGCGGCGCGGGTGGGTGCGACGTAGCGCATGGCTTCTCCTCGGTTCGTTCGTGTCGAGAGCACCGCTCTCTGTTGAGAACAGTGAACTACGAGCGCCCGCCCACTGTCAAGAGCAGTGCTCTCAGTTTGGCCGAACCAACGCCGCGCGGTACCGGATACTTGAAGGCTCAGCCACCGATGGGGAGCCCGCGATGACGGTCGTACCACTGCCCGCGAACCAGCCCGAGACCTTCTACCGCGGCGCCGGCCGGATCGCGTCGTTCCGCGGCGATCCGGCGCTGCCCGACCGGCCCGAGGACTGGGTCGCGTCGGTGACCAGCCGGTTCGGCCTCGCGCCGTCCGGCCTCTCGGCGCTGCCCGACGGCCGGTTGCTCGCGGCGGCGATCGAGGCGGATCCGGGCTATTGGCTGGGGCCGCGGTCCGACGCCGGAATTCTGGTGAAGCTGCTCGACGCCGGACAGCGGCTGCCGCTGCACGTCCATCCCGACCGGCGATTCGCCACGGCTCATCTGTCCTCGCCGTACGGCAAGACCGAGGCCTGGGTGATCGTTTCGGCGCGTCCCGACGCGTACGTATATCTGGGTTTTTCGCGGGACGTCTCGTCGGAGGAGTTGACCGGGTGGGTCTCCGGCCAGGATTCGGCGGGCATGCTCGCGGCGGCCAATCGCATTCCGGTGGCGGCCGGCGACGCGATTCTCTGCCCGGCGGGAATGCCGCACGCGATCGGCGACGGCATTCTGCTGGTCGAGATCCAGGAGCCGACGGATTTCTCGGTGCTGCTCGAGTACGAGAGCTTCGGGCTGGCCGACGGGCATCTCGGGCTGGGCTACGAGCTGGCCCTGGAGTGCGTCGACCGCGGCGCCTGGTCGCCCGCGCGTCTTTCCTCGCTCCGCGGCACCGATCGTCTCCCGTCAATGGCCGACCAGTTCTTCACCGCCGTCCGCCATCGTGGTGGATCGCTGCTGGAACAGGGCTACAGCGTCCTGGTCATCGTCTCCGGCGAGGGTTCCTTGACGGGCTCGCGGGACGATCTCCCGGTCCGGCGCGGAGAAACCCTGGTCATTCCGTACGCCGCCGGGCCGTTGCGCCTGAATGGTGACGTCGAGGCGATCCGGCTCGCCGCGGCCCCGTGATCTCACGCTGACGCGTTGTACCGTGCCGGCCACGGTGTGACATTGACGGCGACGGCGGCTGGGACACCGATCCCGCCCTGCTCGAGGCGGCGCCGGCCTGGCACGGCTTCATGGAGAACTCGCCGGGGAGGTCCGCGCCTTCGGCGACGGGCTCACCGCCTCGGCCCAGGCCCCTGCGCCGCAGCGACCAGGCCGCCGCCGACCGGGTGGGCAGCGCCGGGCGGGTGGGTGGCGTCGGGCGCGTGGGTGGCGCCGGGCCGCCATCACGATGATCACGATCACCCTGCGCATGCTCGTCGATGCCGACACCGACGCGATCGCCCGGCAGGCGCAAGGATGGCTGCGGATGGCCGCCGCCCTCGACGACGCGTGCGAGGAGCTGATCCGCGGCAGCAGCGAGCTCGAACACGTCTGGACGGCGAGCCGGGCCGCGGAGGCCAGCAACGCGTACCCGCCCTGCCGGCGGATCGGCGACGCGCTGCGGCTGCACACCGACACGCTGCGCGGCCTGCAGGGGCGGGCGCAGGCGCTGGTGGCGGCGCGCGCCGGACCCGGGGCACGTAACTGGCCACGCTGAGCGCAACCCGGCAGTGCCCGGGCCATGGCAAGCCGAGCCCAGCCACCCCTATGCGACCGGCCCGCCGCGCGCATAGGGGTAAGCAGAGCAGCGCGCAGGGGTAAGCAGAGCAAAGCGGCCGAAGCGAGGTGACTACGGGCGCGGGCGGGGGATGTCGCGGGTTTCGGCGTCGGCGACGATGGACTCCGCTACGTGGCGCAGCTGGGCCTGGTCGGGGTGGAAGCCGTCGGCTATGTCGGGGTGCAGGGCCGCCTTGGTGCGTTCCAGCAGGATGGTGGCGACCTCGTCGACGGGCTCGCCGGCGTACGCGTGCCTGGTTGTCTCGGTGGCGGACCGCAGGGCCGACGTCAGCTGGTCCTCCAGTGGGCCGCGGAGCTTTTCCTCCACCGGGTTGAGGCTGGCCGGGTCCAGTGTGACCTGTGGCTCCGTCATGTTTCCCCCTTGTTGAGACGCGACGCGGATACCCAGCGGCGTCGCGGGGGAAACGTGGGGATCTTCAGTGACGGAGAGAACCACGACGGCGTGAGTCGATTCCCCGGGGCCGTCACGGGAACGTGGGCCGGTCCCGGGGCATCACCCGGTCGAGCTGGACGCGCGAGGTGATGCCGAGCTTGGCGAACACCTTGCGCAGGTGGTACTGGACCGTGTGCGCGCTGATGAACAGGCGCGTGCCGATCTCCGGGTTGGACAGGCCGTCCCGGGCCAGCCGGGCGATCACTGCCTCCTGAGCGGTCAGTTCCTCGTCCCGGGCGGCGGGGCTGCGCTTGCGGGTCGCCTCCCCGGTGGCCCGCAGCTCCTGCCGGGCCCGGGCCGCGAAGGCGTCGACACCCATCGCGTCGAACATGCCGTGGGCGGTGCGCAACTGCTCGCGGGCGTCGACCCGACGGCGTTCCCGGCGCAGCCATTCCCCGTACAGCAAATGGGCGCGGGCGAGGTCGATGCGGAGGCGGGTCTTGCCGAGGTGAGCGATCGCTTCCCGATAAAGAAGCTCGGCCGTCGCGCCCTCGCTCAGCAGCGCGTTCGCCCGAGCGTCGATGCCCAGTGCCCAGTCGGTGCCGCTGGCCGCCGTCCGTTCGTTGAGCCGCCGGTAGGCGTCCTCCGCCGTCTCCATGTCCCCGCTGCGGGCGGCGGCCTCGACCAGTTCGACCAGAGCCCAGTTCAGGAAGGCCAGCTGCCAGGGGTTCTCCGCCGCCTGCCGCGCGGCCTCCAGCGCCTTGTCGTACTGGCCGAGCCCGTTGGCGAGCACGGCCCTGGTCCAGGCGACGGCCGTCATCCCGACTCCTTCGCCGCGCGCCTCGATGTCCGCCACGGCGACCTCGCTCTCGACGCCCCGGAACGCGGCGACGGCCAGCGCGCCGAACGAGACGAGGCGGCTCCCCATCGCCTCGGTGGCCGCGCGCACCTCCTCGACCAGCGCCGACGCGGCGGGCAGGTCGCCGGTGAACAGGAACAGGAACGTGCGCGAGTCGACGGCGTACGGAAGCTCGGTCAGCGCACCGAGATCACGGGCGAGCCGGACGTACTTCCCGGTCAGAAGGTCCCAGCGCTCGTCGTCCCACAGGTCCAGGGCCACCGCGAACGCCAGCGACAGCCAGCGCACCTCCTGTTCCGGAGGCATCCCGCTCGCGAACGCGGACAGCGCCTTCCGCAGGGCCGGCACCCCGGCCGCGTACCCCTGGTTGACGTTGGCCGCCAACCCCTCAAGAAGAAGATCAATTGCTCCGGGTGTACGCGGCGACGCCACCGCGCCGGCCGCACGCGCCACGGTCGGCACGTCGCCGCCCGGACCGGCCAGGCGACCCGCGTGGAGGGCGAGGCCGAGCGCGTCCAGATAGGTCGCCCGGGCGAGCTCGGCGTCGACCGGCTCCAGCAGTCCGGCCGCCGCGAGCATCAGCGCCGGCGCCTCACCCCCTCGGCCGGCGGCGAACGCGAGCCACGCGCGGACGAGATCGGCGCGGGCCCGCTCGAACTCGCCGAGCGGTCCCGACTCGGCCACGGCCAGCAGGTCCTGGGCCGCGTCGAACCCGCCCGCCTGGATCTCGGCCTGCGCGGCGGTCAGCGCCCGGTCGGCGCGGCGCACCGGGTCGAGCGTCAGCGTCGCCGACTCCTTCAGGAACGCGGCCGCCGCGGCCGGCCCGCCGCGCGCCCGGGCCCGGCCGGCCGAGCGCTCGAGCTCGGCGGCGATCTCCTCGTCGGGGCCGGAGGCGGCCTGTGCCCGGTGCCAGGCCCGCCGATCGGGATCGAGCTCCCCGTCGGTGGCCTCGGCGAGCGCCCGGTGCACGTCCTGCCGGTCCCGGGCCGGCGCCGACCGGTACGCCGCCGACCGGGCCAGCGGATGACGGAAGCGGATCCGGGTGCCGAACTCGACCAGGCCGGTGTCGACGGCGGGCGCGGCCGCGTCGGCGCCGATCCCGAGCCGGTCGGCGGCCCGCCACACCAGCGCCGGGTCGCCGGTCGGGTCGGCCGCGGCGAGCAGCAACAGTCGGCGGCTCGGAGCCGGGAGCGAGCCGACCCGCCGCTGGAAGCTCTCCTCGACGCTGCCCGCGAGCGGAACCGCGCCGGGCAGCCCGAAGCCGCCGGCCAGCTCGGCCGGTGTCAGTCCCCGCGGCAGTTCGAGCAGTGCCAGCGGGTTGCCCCGGGTCTCCGCCATGATCTGATCCCGGACCCGCTGGTCGATGGGTCCGTTCAGCACCGAGTCCAGCAGCGCGCGGGCCTCGGCCTCGGGCAGGCCCCGGACCGCCAGCTCGGGCAGCCCGGCCAGGTCACTGCCGGGCACCCGGGCGGCGAAGACCAGGCCCACCGACTCCGCCCCCAGGCGGCGGGCGACGAACGCGAGGATCTGGGCCGAGGTGTGATCGAGCCACTGCGCGTCGTCGATCAGGCAGATCAGTGGCTGCCGCTCGGCCACGGCGGACAGCAGGCTCAGCACGGCCAGGCCGATCAGGAACCGGTCCGGCGGCGGCCCGGGGCTGACGCCGAACGCGACCCGCAACGCGTCCCGCTGCGGCGACGGCAGAACCTCCAGGCGGTCCAGCATCGGCGCGCACAGCTGATGCAGCCCGGCGAACGCCAGCTCCATCTCCGACTCGCTGCCGACGGCGCGCGCCACCCGGCAGCCCCGCGCGTGACCGGCCAGATACTCCACCAGCGCGGTCTTGCCCACGCCGTTCTCCCCGTGCACGACCAGCGCACGGCTCTCGCCCGCGTCCCGCACCGCGCCGACCAGCTCATCGAGCACGCGGCGCTCGGCACACCGGCCCACCAGCGTCGGCGCGTTCCACCCCTCCGGCCGGCCTCCAAGCACCCGCACGGCACACACGCTAGCGCGTCGGCCGGCGCATCTCGTCGACGCGAGCCTCCAGGAACCGCTGCTCGGCGGCGTTGCCGGCGAGCGCGAGGGCCTCGGCGTAGGCCGTGGCGGCCTCGTCGTGGCGGTCCAGTCGGCGTAGCAGATCCGCCTTGGTGGCGGGCAGATAGTGGTACGCGGCCAGCCGGCCGTCACGCTCCAGCTCCTCGACCAGCGCGAGCGCGGCGGCCGGGCCGTCGGCCCGGGAGACGGCGGCCGCCCGGTTGAGCGCCACCACCGGCGACGGCCAGATCCGCAGCAGCTGGTCGTAGAGCAGGACGATCTGCGCCCAGTCGGTCTCCCCGTACGTCGCGGCCTCGGCGTGCAGCGCGGCGATCGCGGCCTGCAGCGTGAACCGGCCCGGCGCCGCGGCGGTCAGGGCCGCGGTGATCAGCCGGTCGGCCTCGGCGATCATCGCCCGGTCCCAGCCGGAACGGTCCTGCTCGTCGAGGCGCACCAGGCGGCCGTCGGCGTCGGCCCGGCTCGACCGGCGGGCGTGGTGGATCAGCAGCAGCGCGAGCAGGCCGGCCACCTCGGGCTCGCCCGGCAGCAGCAGCCGCAGCATCCGGGCCAGGTCGAGCGCCCGCTCGGCGAGGTCGTCGCGCATCAGGTCCGGCCCGGCGGTGGCGGTGTGCCCGGCCGAGTACAGCAGATGGATGACCATGAGCGCGGCCTCGACCCGGTCCGGAAGGTCGGCGGCCGACGGGACCACGTAGGGGATGCGGGCCAGGGCGATCTTCTTCTTCGCCCGGGTGATCCGGGCCGCCATCGTCGGCTCGGAGACCAGCAGCACGCCGGCCACCTCGGCGGTGGCCATCCCGCAGACCATCCGCAGGGTGAGCGCGACCTGCGCCTCGACCGCGAGCGCCGGATGGCAGCAGGTGAAGACCAGCCGCAACCGATCGTCCGGAATGTCCGACTCGACCGGCGAGTCCGGCACGATCAGCAGCGGCAGTTTCGACTCGAGGGTCCGCTGCCGCTGAAGCACGTTGAGCGCGTTCCGCCGGGCGGCCACGGTGAGCCAGGCGCCGGGTCTCGCGGGAACCCCATCGGCGGCCCAGGCGGCGAGGGCCTGGACGTACGCGTCCTGCACCGCCTCCTCGGCCAGGTCGAGATCGCGCGTGACGCGCACCGTCGAGGCGAGCACCTGGGCCCACTCCCGGCGGTGCGCGTCGGCGACGGCCTCCGAGGCGTTCAGCTCTCCTCCACGACCGCGAAGTCGATCAGCGGGCGCACCTCGACGCCGCCGTCGAGGATCGGGGTCATCTTGGCCAGCGCGATCGCGTGGTCCAGATCCCGCGCCTCGATCACGAAGATCCCCGCGATCATCTCCTTGGTCTCGATCCACGGCCCGTCGGTGATCAGGTCCCCGCGGATCGAGGTGGCCGTGCTGTTCTCCTGCAGCGCCATCCCGGCGATCACCTTGCCGCCGGCCTCGGTGATCCGCCCGGCCAGCGTCATGTGCTCGGCGACCACCTCGGGCGGCAGGTCGTTCCCGTTCCGCTCGAAGATCATGACTGCGTAGCGCGCCATCGTGTCGTCCCTCCATCGTCGTGGCTTTCATACACCCGACAGACGGGTACGCGCGGAATCGACAGCGGGCCCGAAAAAGATCGGGCCGGTGGTCCAAGCGGAGGCTCTCGATCCCCTTGAACCACCGGTTGCCCTTCTCGCTACCCGTTCGCGGCCGGGCTAACCACGCCGGTCATCAATGCCTGCAGGATCTCGGCGAGCACCGCCACCCCGTCCCGGCTGAGCACCGACTCGGGGTGGAACTGCAGTCCGGCGAAGCCGTCCCCGCGCAGCGCGTGAACGGCGCCGTCGGCCGGGTCGCGGGCGATCTCCACCGGGCCGCACGGCGACTCCAGCCGGTCCGAGTCGGCCAGCGCCGCGAAACTGGAGTAGAAGCCGACCCGGCGCCGCCGGCCGAACAGGTCCACGTCGCGGGCCAGCCCCTGGTACGGCGAGTCGCGCCGATGCAGGCGCAGGCCGAGCAGCACGGCGAGGATCTCGTGGCCCAGGCAGACGCCGAGCAGCGGGCGGCGGGCGGCCAGCAGGTCGGCGACCAGGTCGCGCATGGCGGCCATCTTCGGGTCGGTCAGGTCGTCCGGGTCGCCGGGGCCGGGGCCGACGACGACCAGGTCGGGCTCGGTGGGGGTGCGGCCGACCGCCTCCTGCCACGGCACCACCCGGACGGTCAGGCCGAGGGCCTTGAGCTGGTGGGCGAGCATCGCGGTGAACGTGTCCTCGCCGTCGACGATCAGCGCGGTCTTGCCGGCGAGCGCGGGCACGATCAGGACGCCGGGCGCACGTGAGTCGAGCCAGAACCGGGCCAGGTCGTGGTTGCGCGCGGCGAGCGCCGCCCGGACCTCGGGTGACTCCGCTTCCGGGCGTACGGGAGAAGATGCGTGACCGGACGCACCCAGCGCGACCAGGATGCCCGCCGCCTTGGTGTGGGTCTCGGCGATCTCGCCGGCCGCCGTCGAGTGGCGCACGAGCGTGGCGCCGACCGGAACCCGCAGCGCCCCGTCCGGCGTGATCTCGGCGGTGCGGATGAGGATGGGCGCGTCGAGCGTCTGCCGTCCCTGGTCGTCGTGGCCGAGCAGGGCCAGCACCCCGGCGTAGTAGCGGCGGCCCCGGCGCTCGTGGCGGGCGATCACCCGGCACGCGTTCTCGATCGGGCTGCCGGTCACGGTCGGCGCGAACATGGTCTCCCGCAGCACCTCGCGCACGTCCAGCGACCCGCGACCGGCCAGCAGGTACTCCGTATGGGTCAGATGGGCCATCTGTTTGAGGTACGGCCCGGCGACCTGACCACCGTGCTCGGCGACCGTGGCCATCATCTTGAGCTCCTCGTCGAGCACCATGTAGAGCTCCTCGACCTCCTTCGGATCGGCGAGGAAGTCGAGCAGGCTGCCGGAGCCGTGCCGGAACGTGCCGCTGATCGGGTTCATCATCGTGATCCCGTCGGCCACGCTGACGTGCCGCTCGGGGGTGGCGCCGACCAGCGTGCGGGTGCCGGTGTGCACGAGGAACGTCCAGTAGGTGCCCTGCTCGGTGGCGAGCAGCCGGCCGAACGCGGCACGGGCGGCGTCGACCGGATCACCCTCGACGGACGCCTCGTAGACGCGGTGGATCACGAAGTTGGCGCCCTCGCCGTGGCCGATCTCGTCGCGCAGGACGGTCTCGACGATCTCGCCGTACTCGTCGTCGGTGAGGTCGAACCGCCCCGGGCCGAGCCGCAGCGGCCCGGCCGGGAAGGAGGTCAGCGGCTCGGTGCCGCGCGAGGTGATCAGCAGGCATTCCAGCGGGGCGCCGTCGTCGACGCAGTCGAAACCGCGCTCGGCGATCTGGCGATAGGGGATCACCGCGAGGGTCTGCCGCCCGGGCTCGACGGGGATGTCGGCGAGCGTGGCGACCGTGATCACGTCGCCGGTGAGCACCTCGACGTGGTCGGCGCCGTCGCGATGGAGCAGGGCGAAAGGCTGCATGGTCGGGACCTCTTCCTGGCTGGGCGGTCGCCGGCCGAGGTGGGCCCTCACATGGGAACGGCCGCCTCGGGGAGGCGGCCGCGTGGTTGGTTACGCGCGGGGGAGTGTGGCCGCCGGTGAGGCGGGCCACCACATGCTCAATCGCGCGTGCATGCCCGGAAGCTTAAGGGGCGCGCGCACCGGCGCGCCACCCCGTCGCCCTTCCGCATGTCAGGCGAACGCGACCAGGACGGCCGAGCGTGCCCACCGCATGCGCGACGGTGCGCAGTCGGGGTGCTCGCCGAACTCCTGGGCCACCAGCTCGGCGCACCGGCGCTCGCCGAGCCGGTCGACCATCGCGAGCACCGCCTCGCGGATCAGCTCGGCGGTCGGCTCCTGGGAACGCTGCAGGTCCGAGACGAACAGGGCTTCGGTGCGGACGTCGTCCATCAACGCGGCCATCGGATCCTCCAACCGGGTGGTAGCAGTTCGGTCTCCTGCAACCAGGACACCTGTCGCAGGCTGCAACAACGATGCCGAATGGTTGCAGCTCGGTTGCCATGTCCTGCATTCGCCGAGCGGCCCCCAGCGCTGAAATAAGGCGATATGGTGCCGATTAGGAGCTAAAAGCTGGCCAACCGAGGAGAAGCCGTGACGGTGGTGCTGGTCGCCGACGACGACGCCGACATCCGAGACCTGGTGGCGTTCAAGCTCGAGCAGGCCGGGTTCGAGGTGATCGCCGTCGAGGACGGCCAGACGGCGCTCGAGCAGGCCCGCAGCCGGCAGCCCACGCTCGCGGTCCTGGACGTCTCGATGCCCGGGCTCTCCGGCATCGACGTGTGCCGCATGCTGCGCGCCGACCCCGCGACCGCCGGCATGCTGATCATCATGCTCACGGCCCGGGTGCAGGAGCAGGACGTCGAGGGCGGGTTCAGCGCCGGGGCCGACGACTACGTGACCAAACCGTTCAGCCCGCGCGAGCTCGTCTCCCGCATCCAGTCGCTGCTGAGCAGGGCCCGGGCCTGAGGCGTGCGCGGGGCGGCCAACGGCGCGGCGTTCCTGGCCGGTCTGCTCACCGGGGGTGCGACGGCGGCGCTCGCCCTCGGCCGCGAGACGGCCCGGATGCGCGCCGCCTGCCTGGCCACGGCCGCCGAGACCGAGCGGTCCCGCCGCCGCGAGGACGAGCTGATGGCCCGGATGCGGGCGCTGGACGCCGCCAAGACCGACTTCATGGCGACCGTGTCGCACGAGCTGCGCACGCCCCTGACCAGCATCTCCGGTTACGTCGAGCTGCTGCGCGACGCCGAGCCCGACGAGCTGAGCGACGCGCAGCGGCGGATGCTCGAGGTGATCGCGCGCAACGCCCGCCGCCTGCGCGAGCTGATCGAGGACATCCTCACGCTCTCCCGGATCGAGAGCGGCGGCTTCCGCAGTGAGCCGGGCGAGGTGGACCTCGCCCAGGTCGTCGAGCGGGCGATCACGGAGATCGGCCCGGTCGCGGCCAAGGCTTCGGTGGGTCTTCATGCCGAGGTACGGGGGCCGCTCCCGTTACGCGGGGACGGGGTGCAGCTCGACCGCGTGCTGGCGAACCTGCTCGGCAACGCGGTGAAGTTCACCCCGGCCGCCGGGACGGTGACGGTCCGCGCCGCCCACGACGCCGGGGAGGCGGTGCTGGTGGTGGCGGACACCGGCATGGGCATTCCAGAATCCGAGCAAAAGGCATTGTTCGTACGCTTCTTCCGCGCCACGAACGCGATCCGGCGCGCGGTGCCCGGCACCGGTCTGGGGCTGGCGATCTGCCGCAAGATCGTCGACAACCACGGCGGCACGATCGCCGTCGCCTCCGCCGAGAACATGGGCACGACCGTCACGGTCCGCCTTCCCGCCTCCTAGAGCGCTCCGGCCGGCTCGCGCGCGCCCAGAGCGGCGCCGGCGACGGTGAACCAGAAGACGCTGCCGCCGCCCGGGTTGGTCTCGACGCCGATCTCGCCGCCGTGCAGGGCGACGATGCGCGCGCAGACGGCCAGGCCCAGGCCGGTGCCGGGGTAACCCTCGGCGGCCGGGGTGCGGTGGAACGGCGCGAAGATGCGGGACCGCTGCTCCTCGGGGACGCCGATACCGCGGTCGGCGACCTGGATGCGCCACCAGCCGTCGTCGCGCGGGCTGGCCGTCACCTCGACCAGGGCCGGGGCGCCGTGCCGGACGAACCGGAGGGCGTTGGTGATCAGCTGGTCCAGGACCTGGCGGAGCAGGGCGGCGTCGCCGGAGACGGCCGGGAGCTCGCCGATCTCGATGCTCGGGCCGGGCAGGTGCGAGGCGGCGACGTCGAGGGCGAGCAGGCTGGCCTCGATCGGCTCCGGCTTGAGGGCGGCGTCGGCCGCCGAGGCGTACGTGACCAGCTCGTCGACGATCGTGAGCATGCGCCGGGTGGCGGAGTCGATGCGGCGCACGAAGCCGCGGGACTCCTCGTCGAGGCCGGGGGCGTCCTCGAGCAGGATCTCGGTGAACCCGGCGATCGTGTGCAGCGGGGTGTGCAGGTGCTCGGTCGCGGTGGCCGCGAAGCCCGCCAGCTCGTTGTCGATCTCGCGGGTGCGCGTGATCGTGGCCGGGGTGGTGACGGGGGAGAGGAACAGGACGAGCGCGGCGAGAGCGAGGCCGGCGAGCGTGGCCCCGACCATCGTGACCGGCGCGGCGGCGGCCACCGCGGCGCTGACCAGGGGAGTGGTCGGCCGGACCCGGGCCTGCCAGGAGTTGCCGTTCATCGGCAGGTCGACAAGCCGGGATTCGTCGCCCGACGCCGGACCACCCTGCGACCACGTCGCCACGCCCTCGGCCCTGTCGGTCAGGGTGACGCTCACGCCGGTCACGCCGGCGGCGCGGAGGGCCGCGTCGAGGAAGTCGGTGGCGCGGACGCTGACGATCACCCAGCCGGCCGGGTCGCGCAGGGGCGCCACCAGCTCGAACGCCTGCTGGCGCTGGGCGGCGGGCAGGCCGGCGTCGGCCGGGAGCACGTGGGCGGCGCCGGCGACGGGGCCGCCGTGCTGGGTCGCGAGCGCCATGGCCCGGGACAGCTCGGGGGCGGGGGAGAGGGCGGCGGCCGTGGCCGGGGTGCTCCCGTCGGCGGCGTGCCGGGCCAGCACCGTGCCGTCGGCCGCGACCACGAGCACCTGGTGCGCGCCGGGGAGGCGCTCGCCGGCGATCCGGGTCACCGTGTCCGGCAGGGCGTCGCTCCCGGCCACCGCCGACACGTCGTGCATCGTGTCCGCGTACCGCTGAAGGGCGGAACCCAGCGCGGAGCGGACGCTCGCCTCACGCAGGGTGAGTTCCGCGGCGCCGGCGTCGTCGGCGGCGAGAGCGAGACCGGCCGTCGCTGCCGCACCACCCGCCAGGCCGAGCGTAAGCACGACGGCGGCCAGGCCGACGGCACGCCGGCTCCGGGACCGCAATGCTCTGATCTTCACGGTGGGTCTATCGGAGCCGCGCGAGGCGGGTTGAGCGGCGCACCGCATTGCACCCTGCCCTCCGCGCAAAACGGATATATTGCTCGCGGCGAGCGGACCGAGGTGGTGACACGGATGAGCACGATCCTCCTGGCCGAGGACGATCCGGACATCCGGCACATGGTCGCGTACAAGCTGGGCCGGGCCGGTTTCGAGGTCATCGAGGTGGTCGACGGGCCGGCCGCGCTCGACGCCTGCCTGCGTGATCCGCCCGACCTCGTGCTGCTCGACGTGCGCATGCCGCGGATGGACGGGATCGCCGTCTGCCGGGAGCTGCGGGCCGGGCCGCCGACCGCCGGCGTCCCGATCATCATGCTGACCGCCCGGGCCCGGCCGCAGGACCGTGAGCAGGCCTTCGCGGCCGGCGCCACCGATTACGTCATCAAGCCGTTCAGCCCGCGCGCCCTCGTCGAGCGGGTCGAGGCCACCCTCGCCCGGGAACGCCAGCGCGGCTGAATTCTCCTCAAGCTCCCGCCGACGCCGCCGATGGGCTGGCATTCGGCAAGGGGGGACACGATGACGAGGTGGCCGCGGGCGGCGGCTCCGGCATGGCCGGTGCACGCGGCCACCTTCCTCGTGACGGTCACCGCCGCGACGGCGTACGGGATCTCCGGACCGCACCTGCGCCCGGTCATCTTCTCCCTGGTCACGCTGGTGCCGGTGGCCACCTTCGCGGGCGCGCTCGGCGTCGGGCACCTCGCCGACCGCCGGCCGTGGCTGATCGCGGCCGGCGGCCTGGTGCTCCTCGCGGTCAGCATGGCGTTCTGGTCCGACTGGGTCTCCGCGCATCATTTCGGGCGCGCCGAGGGGCGGGCCGCCGACTTCGGCATCGCCGCGGCGCATCTGCTCTTCCTCGCCGGCGCCGGTGGTGTGCTGCGCAAACACGGCGCCAACGACTTCGCGGGGCTGCTCGACGCGGCCCTGTTCGGCGTGTGCATGGCCGGGCCGGTCTGGGCCTGGCTGCTCGCGCCGCGGCTCACCCCGGCCGCGACCCCGCTCGGCGAGATGCTCGTGCTGGCCGACGTGGCGGTGCTCTCGGCCGTGCTCGGCTGCCTGGTCCGGATCGGGCGGCGGGTCAGCCGGGCGCGCGGGCCGATCGCCTACCTCCTGCTGTGCATCGCGGCGACCCTCGGCGCGCACGTCACCGGGGTACTGACCGCCTCGCACGGCAGCGCCGTACCGTCCGCGGTGCTGCTGATGATCGCGTACCTGACGATCGCGGGCGCTGCCCTGCACCCGGCCGCACCGATGATCACCAACCCGGACCGGCCGGGCCGCGAGGTGACCGGCAAGCCGCCGCTGCTCTGGATGGGAGCGGCCCTGTGCGCGAACCCGCTGATCGCCGCGATCCAGGCGGTGCGCGGCGACCAGGGAGCCGGCGTGCTGTTGCCGGTGGGGTCGATGCTCGCTGTGCCGCTGGTGCTGCTGCGGCTGCGGCAGATGTCGTTGCTGCGCAGCGAGGCCGAGCAGACCCTCGCCCATCACGCCCACCACGACGAGCTCACCGGCCTGCACAACCGCCGGCACGTGGTCGCCGAGATCGATCGGGCGCTGGCCGACCTCGAGCGCGGCGTGATCGACGAGGTGACCGTGCTGCTCCTGGACCTGGACGGGTTCAAGCCGGTCAACGACCGCTACGGCCACCAGGCGGGCGACGCGGTGCTACGTACCGTCGCCGCCCGGCTGGCGGAGGCCGCCGCGCCCGGCGACGTGGTCGGGCGGATCGGCGGCGACGAGTTCCTGGTGCTGCGCCGCGGCCGGGCCGGCGGCGACCTGGCCTCGCGGGTGGCCGGCCTGGTGGGCACGTCCATCGAGGTGGGCGACGCGAGCGTACGGGTGGGAGTGTCGGCCGGCATCGCGAGCGTGCTGCGGGGAGCCGGTATCGACCGGGACGCGCTGATCGGCCGAGCCGACGCCGCGATGTACGCCCAGAAGGCGGCCCACCGCAAGCGCGACCGTGAGCCGGTCCTCGGCGTCGGTTAGGCCCCGAGGGCGTGCTGGTCGGCGTGGTCGCGTTGGCGCGCGCGGGTGCGCAGGCCCTGCAGCCAGGTCACCTCGGCGGCGAGGCCGGCGTCGGTCAGCTCGGCGCGGGCCGAGTCGGCCGAGAGCGGGGCGCCGGGGCGGCCCGGGTTGGTGCGCAGGCGGCTGAGCTCGAGGTGGGCGAGGCAGACCGACACGACCATCTCGAAGGTGGCCCGGTCGGTGGACTCGATCGCGAGCAGCACCCGGGTGCGGACGTCCTCGGCGCTGAAGTCGGCCGGGACCCGCAGCATCCACATCCGCTGCCGGCGGGCGCCCTCCTCGGTCAGCTCGTAGCGGCGCTGGCGGGCCTGGGTCGGCGAGGCGGCCGAGCGGACGAAGCCGAGGCGTTCCTGCCGGGTGAGCGTCCAGGAGACCCGCGAGATGTCGACCCGCTGATCGGCGCCGAACGTGGCGGCGTGCCGCAGCTGGATGTCGTGCGCCGTGCCGCCACGGTCGGCCAGCAGCACGAGCAGCACGTCCCCCAGTGCCGTCACAGACCCTCCCGACAAGCTCCTACAAGATGTAGAAGCTAGTCGACGGCCGTGGCTGTCCGCCATCGCCGAACGGGGTGAGGGTTACGCCAGGCAGGCATCGCGCGCCGTCCGGAAGGTCCCCGTCGTGTCGCCGTACCACTTCCACGGGTCGGCGCCGCCGGCCGGCTTCATCTCGCCGCCGAAGCCCGACCAGGAGTGCCGGAGCGTCGCCCGGCCCGACGGCACCAGCTCGAGCACGGCCCAGCCGGCGAGCATGCGGCCGAGCGCGTTCTTCTTGAGCTCCCGCTGCGCCGGCGGCGGCACGTAAAGCCTCTTCGCGGTCCCGGTGTTGTCCATCCGGTCCAGGATCTCGGGCAGCCGGCCGGCGTCGACCAGGGCCAGGAAGTCGGCGAAGCGGGCCGGCCGGCCGGTGCTGGCCACGGCAGCCGGCGGATAGACAGCGGGGTCAGCCGGCGATGCGGGCGCTCCAATGGTTGTATGGACTGTTCATTGTGAAGGTCAGCGTTGGGCATTGGAAGCTGCTGCCGGACGGTGGCGGGGTGCCGTACGAGTACGAGTTGGACGGTGTCGCGGGCTGCCACGCGCCGTTCAGCTCGACCTGGATCGCGCTGGCGTCGAAGCCCTGGCCGGCCATGTCGGTGCAGTAGTAGCCGACGCCGGTGGACGGCTCGATCGAGGAGTAGATCTCGAACATGTTCCAGCCGAACCAGGTGTCGCCGAGGTCGTAGCTGCCGGCGCTGGTGTAGAAGGTCTGGAACGCATGGGTCTGATAGTTGTACAGGTAGGCGGTCCATTCGTTGGTCGAGGCGTTGGTCTTACTGACCTGGAAGCTGTACGCCGGCAGCCCGTTCACCGTGGTGGTGTAGGCGGACCGGAAGGCGCTGTTCATGGTCAGCGCCTTGCCGACGCCGGACCGGCCGCCGCACCAGTCCCAGGCCCAGAGCAGCGGGCCGCTCGGTGTGTACGCCGTGGTCATCTCGATGCAGGCACCGCCGGGGCTCAATGACGTGGGGGAGTAGATGTACTCCCCGCCCCGAGTCGTGGTGCCGTTGTTGGTCAGCACGCTGTGGGTGGCGCTGATGCCCTGCGCCTGCGGCTGGTCGAAGGCGGTGCCCCACGCGGTGTGCAGCGCCTGAGCGGCCAATGTGGTGGAGATCTGGCCGCGGGTCAGGGCGAGGAATCGGGTGGCCGCCTCGCCGGCGAGAGCGCTGGCGGCCGCGCCGGTCAGTCCGCGCACCTCGCCGCGGACACGGGCGTTCGCTCCGCGGAGTTCGGGGTGGTCGGCGGCCGGTCGGGGGAGCGAGCCGGCCGCGGCACGCGCGGCGGGCACGGCAGGCACGGCGGCTGCGGCGGGCGCGGCGGGCGCGGCGGTGCCGGTGGCGACGACCGCCGCGACGATGCCGACGGCGGCGATGAGCAGGCGGCCGATGCGGACGTGCATGACAACTCCTCTCAGGTCGGGTCCGCATCGACGCTAATATCGATAAACATCACTGTCTACGGGTAGGCGGAAAACGCTTTCCAGCGAAATCGATCACAATCCCGGTGGAAATTTGCGACGTCAACTACCGTTCGGGGCATGGCTTCTTTCAACGACACGGTGATCGAGAACTTCCGCGCCCACGAGGGCGTGCTCGGCGGTCACTGGGAGGGCAAGACGACCCTCCTGCTGCACACGCCCGGTCGTAAGTCCGGCAAGAACTTCGTCAACCCGCTGGTCGCGGCGCCCTACAAGGACTCGTTCATCGTCTGCGGCAGCGGCGGCGGCGCGCCCGAGGACCCGCAGTGGGTCGCCAACCTGGAGGCCGTCGACGGCCCGGTGACCGTCGAACTGGGTACGGAGACCGTGAAGGCCGACCACCGCGTGGTCCGCCCCGGGCTCGACGACGACTGGGACCAGCTGTACGAGGTGTGGCGCGAGTACTGGCCCGACGCCGCCGACTACGAGAAGAAGACCGACCGCAAGTTCCCGGTCGCCGTGATCACCGTTCGCTGATTCGGACCGTCGCGGGTGCGGCGGGACCGCGGCAGCCGCCGCCTCCGTACGCTGACGGCATGTCCCAGCCCGCACCCGCCGACGAGAACCGGCGCCGGCTGACCCCCGACGAGAGCGCCGGCCTGCTGGCCCGCCCCCTGGCCGGCGTGTTCTCCACATTGCATCCCGCCGGCTGGATCCATTCGGTGCCGGTTCATTTCCTCTACGCGGACGGGGAGATCCGCTTTCTGGCCGAGGCGGACGCGGTCAAGTCCCGCAACGCGGCGCGTACCGGCCAGGCGACGTTGTGCGTCGAGACCACCGACGGGACCGTACGCAGCTTCGTCAGCGTGTCCGGCCCGGTCACCGTTCGCCGTCCGCCGCCGGTCGCCGACCTCGTGGCCCTGGACGAGAAGTACGGCCGGTCCGACTTCTCGTCCGGCTGGTCGGAGGACGAGCTCGCGGCCGCGGTGATCCTGGTCCTGCGACCCGACCGCTGGATCGCCTGGGCCGACTGGGACTGACGATCCCGTACCCTTTCGCGGGTAGAGGCAGGCCGGTAACGACGTACGACGGAGGCGGGGTTGGCCCAGGGATTGCGGGTGAGCACCCGCAATGCGCGGTTCCAGCAGTGGGAGGCCCTGCTCGGCAACCGGACCAAGCGCCAGCGCCGCGGCGAGTTCCTCGTCCAGGGGG
The DNA here is from genome assembly GCF_000379645.1 of Paractinoplanes globisporus DSM 43857. Lineage (GTDB taxonomy): Bacteria > Actinomycetota > Actinomycetes > Mycobacteriales > Micromonosporaceae > Actinoplanes > Actinoplanes globisporus. Next base: position 1,312,660 of record NZ_KB903294.1, on the reverse strand, counting down.
TCCGGCCCATCACCATGGCCGTGACGCACGGCTGGCAGATCCGGGAACTGCTCTACGACGCCGGCTCGTCGCTGTCGGGCTGGGCGCGGGAGACGCTGGCCGACGTCCGGGCCGAAAAGGTCGCCGTCGCCCGCGAGCTGATGCACGAACTGGGCGGGAAGGCAGACACGGTTCCCGAGCTGCTGGCCGTCGTGGCGATACCCGAGGACTCCCTCGACCGCATCCCGGCCGGTCCGTCGATGCTGGTGGTCGTGTTCGACCGGCCGACCAGCCCGGGCAACATCGGCACGCTCGTACGCTCGGCGGACGCGTTCGGCGCGGACGGCGTCGTCGTCACCGGCCACGCCGCCGACGTGTACGACCCGAAGGCGGTCCGGGCGAGCACGGGCTCGCTGTTCGGGCTGCCCGTGGTGCGGGTGCCGTCGCATCAGGCGGTCCTGGCCTGGGTGCGCGACGTCAGGGCCGGTGGCATCGACCTGCGAGTGGTGGGCACCGACGAGGACGGCGACCGAGATGCCGCGGAGTACGACTTCACCCGGCCCACGCTCGCCCTCGTCGGCAACGAGACCACCGGGCTCAGCGCGGCCTGGCGCGAGGCCTGCGACGACCTGGTCCGGATCCCCATGTCCGGCACCGCCAGCTCCCTGAACGCGGCCACCGCCGCGACCGTCGTGCTGTACGAGGCCGCCCGCCAGCGTCGCTCTTGACCGGGACGATCTCGATTTCTTGAAGCTGAGTGCTGTGAAACTCGCCCGGCTGCTGTTACAAAAGGCCTGACTCGACAGCGCGCGGGCAGGAGCGGCACGATGGGCAGCGAGCGTGTGCGCCTGCAGATCCTCGGGCCACTGCGGGTGTGGCGCGACGGGGTCGAGCTCGACGCCGGTCCGGGGCAGCAGGCCTATCTCCTCGCGTTGCTCCTGGTTCGGGCGGGCCGGCCGATCAGCACGTACGAGCTGATCGATCTGATCTGGGGTGACGACGTCCCCGCCTCGGCGGTCAACATCCTGCAGAAGTACACCGGCGCGTTGCGGCGGCTGCTCGAGCCGGAGTTGCCGGCCCGCGGGACCGGCTCGTACCTGCAGCGCCGGGGCAGCGGATACATGTTCGTCCCGGAGCCCGGAATGCTGGACGTGGTCACGTTCCGGGAGCTGGCCGAGGCGGCCCGCACCCATGCCGCCAAGGAGCAGCCGGGCCCGGCCCTCGACTGTTACGCCCGGGCACTGGAACTCTGGCACGGCCCCGCCGGCGATGGCATGGCGCACGGCGCGGCCGCGATGGCCGTCTTCGCCACGGTGGACGGTGAGTTCTTCGAGGCGTGCGTGGCGGCGGCCGAGCTGGCCGTTTCCCAGGGCCGGCCGGAACTGGTGCTGCCGGCCCTGCGGCGCGCCGCCGCCATGGCGCCGCTGGACGAGATGGTTCAGGCCGCTCTCCTCTCCACCCTGGGCGCCGCCGGTCAGCAGGCCACGGCGCTGTCGGTGTTCCGGACGGTCCGCGCCCGGCTCGCCGAGGAGCTGGGCATCGATCCCGGACCGGCGTTGCTGGCCGCGCACCGGAGGCTGCTGGGCCGGCCGTCGGCGCCGGCGAAACCGCCCACTCCGGCCGCGCCCGCCGATCTCCTGGTCGGGCGGACCGAGGAGCTCGCGGTCCTGCGGCAGGCGGTGGAGGCGGCGTTCGCCGGCCGGACCGGCCTGGTCGTCGTCGAGGGAGAACCGGGGGCGGGCAAGACCCGCCTGCTCGAGGAGACCGGCGCCGAGGCCGCCCGGCAGGACGCGCTCGTGGTCTGGGGCCGGTGCCTCGAGGGGGACGGCACCCCCTCGATGTGGCCGTGGGTCCAGGTGATCGGCGGCGTCCTCGCGAGCCTGCCCGCCGCGGCCCGCGAGGAGTGGCAGGCGGGCGAGCTCGGCCGCCTCATCGGGTCGGCCGGCGGAGGTTACGGCGCGCCGGTGCTGCCGGACAGCGGCGCACAGTTCCGCCTGTTCGAGCAGGCGGTCGCCCTGATCGGGCAGGTGTCGGCGCGCCGGCCGATCGTGCTGGTCATCGACGACATCCAATGGGCCGACGGCACGTCGCTCGACCTGTTCAGCCACCTGGCCACCCGGCTCCCGGACGGCACCGCGATCATCGGAGCGCTACGCGACCGCGCGCCCGTGCCCCGCCCGGAGGTGGCCCGCGCGCTCGCCACGGCCAGCCGGCAGCCCCAGCACCGGCGGATCCACCTCGCCCCGTTCGGCCCGGACGAGGTGGCGGAGCTGGTCCGCCGCGAGACCGGCCGGGTGCCCGGTCCCGCCGCCGCCCGGAGCATCCACCTCCGCACCGGCGGCAACGCGTTCTTCGTCCGGGAGTTGTCCCGGTTCCTCGCCGACGGCGGCGAGTTCGATGCCGCCGGGCGCCCCGGGGTGCCGTCCACCGTGCGCGACGTCGTCAGCGACCGGATCGCCGGGCTCGACGACGACGCCCGGGCCCTGCTGCAGACGGCCGCGCTCATCGGCCGGGACGTCAACCTGGCCCTGCTCGCCGACGCGGCGGGCCTCGAGGTGCAGAGCTGTCTCGACCGGATGGAACCGCTGGAGGCGCTCGGCCTGTTCGAGCCCCCGCGCGGCGATCCGTTCTCGCTCCGCTTCGCGCACGACCTGGTGCGCGAGTCCGTCGCCGGGAGCACGTCGACGCGCGTGGTGCCCCGGCTGCACCTGCGCGTCGCCGAGGCGCTCGAGCGCACGACCGCCGGGGACGACCAGGTGGTCGAACGCCTCGCCCACCACCTGTGGGCGGCCGGCCCGCTCGCCGACCCGGCCCGGACCGCGGCGGCGCTCGTGCGCGCGGGCCGCTGCGCCGGGACCAAGTCGGCGCTGGAGGCCGCCGCCCGCCAGTTGCGGCTGGCCGCGGAGGTGGCGCGGGCGGCGGGCCTGGCCGAGCTTGAGCTGTCCGCCCTCTCGCTGTTCATCGCCGTGGACGGGATGCGGGCGGGCTACGTCGGCTCGGCGCCCGAGCTGCTGGAGCGCGCCGAGCACCTGGCTCGCGAGCTCGGCCGGGAGCGGGAGGCCGCCGACTTCCTGTTCTCCCGGTGGGCCGCGCACTCCCAGGGCATCCAGCTCGACCAGGCGGGCCGGCTGGCGCGCCGCCTGCTCGACCGGGGCGAAGCCTCCGACGATCCGGTGGTACGCACGTACGGCCGGCACGCCTGGGGCATCCACCAGTGGGACATCGGCAACATCGGCGCGGCGCATCGATACCTGAGCTGGTCGAACTCGGCCATCAACCGCGACTCGGCCGGGCGCGAGCAGGCGCCGCTGCGGCACGACCTGCAGCTGCTCTCGCCGGTGATGCTCGCGCTGATGACCGCGCTGCACGGTGACGTCGACGAGTCGCGGGTCATGTTCGACGCGCTGGAGGCCGCCGCCGGCGACGACCCGTACGCGATCACCGTCTGGTCGGCCTTCTCGGTCACCGCCGCGGCGCTGGCCGGCGACCCGTCCTGGGCGTTGCGCGCCGCCGAGCTGGGCATCGCCCAGGACCACGAATTCTCCTTCGTCTTCCTCGGCGCGTACCAACGGCTGGCCCGCTGCTGGGCGCGGGCCGTGACCGGCGGCGACCCCGGCGCCGCGGCCGAAGCGGAGAAGATCATCGCCGTGGCCCTGCTCGACCCGCCGCGCTCCGGCCTGGCCACCTGGTACGGGTTGCTCGGCGAGATGTGGCTGGCGGCCGGCTGGCTGGACGAGGCGGCCGCGGCCCTGGACCGGGCGGACTCGTTCGTCGTCCGATATGACCAGCGGTACGCCGAGGGCCTGCTGATCCTCCTGCGAGCGCGGCTGATGCGGGCCCGGGGCGAGCCGGCCGCCGACGTCCGGCGCATGGCCGAGCGGGCCCGAACGCTGTCCACCGAGCGCGGCGCGCACCTCTTCGCCCACCGCGCGGAGGACCTGCTCACGAACTGAGAACTAAAGAGGGCGGCGCCAGCGGAGCGGCCCAGGGTGCAGGCTCCACCAGACACGTCGCCACCAGGAGCGCCGGGCCCGCAGCGCGGTCGCATAGGCGACGGCCTGCGAGCCCGCCCGATCGGCCTGGGCGTCGTCGGCCGCCCCCGGCGCGAAGCCGACGGTGTTGATCCCGGCGACCAGCTCATCGAGCGGCGGGAGCGGAGCCGCCTCGGACGCGGGCGCGGCGCGGCGAATGCGTACGGCTGAAGGCTCTTTTGCGTATGCCGCCGCCTCGGTAGCCGCGAGATGGGCGGGCAGCGGCCGCCCCGAAAGCCGTAACGCATCCCGCAATTCCGCCCAGGCCCCACCGATCCGCTCGTCCGGAGTGCCGACGGTCAACCGCCGCCGGCTCAGCCCTCGCCGCATCACCACCAGCGCCAGCGCCAACCCCGCCAGCAGCAGCACCACCGATCCGGAGGCCCCGCCGGCGATCACCGCCGCTCCCGGCCCGCCATCGGTCGCAGCGGCCAGGGCCGCCGGCGGCGCCGACGATGACGACGTGTCCGCCGACGTGGGCGGCTCCGACGGCGGCGTCGGCGGCTTGGTCGGCTTGGGCGTGAAGTCCTCCTCGACCGGCCGCGGGTTCTTGCTCTTGGGCATCGGGTCGAACGCCACCCACCCCAGATCGTTGAAGAGCACCTCCGGCCACGCGATCGCGTTCCCCGCCGTGACCGCGCCACCGCCGGCCGGCGCATCGAACCCGACCACCACCCGGCTCGGCAGCCCGGTGAGCCGCGCCAGCAGCGCGAACGAGGCCGCGAACTGCTCCGACGTGCCGACCTGCCCGCCTTGCGCCCGAGGCCCGAACAGAAAGAAATCCAGATTCGGGTACGCGTGACCACTCGGCGCGTCGGCGACCTTCCGATAGTGCTCGGCCAGGAACTCCTCGATCGCGGTCGCCCGGTCGAAGGCGGCGCCGTTCCCGTCGGCCAGCTGGTCGGCGAGCCGCTGGATCCGCTCGGGCACCCCCGGGCCGACCGCGAGGAAGCGGGCCACCGCGTTCCCGGAGGGCACGTCCGCGGCCGGCAGCAGGTTCACGTCCGGCGTCTGCACCTCGGAGACCACCGAGTACCGCAGCCCCGTCGAGAGCTGCTCGGGCCGGATCAGGGTGCCCGTCGCCGCGTCGAAGGCGATCCGCGCCCCCGTGATCTCCGTGGGCGTCGGAACGACCGGAAGCAGCCGGCCGGTCAAACCATCGATCACAATTTCCTGGCGTACGTCCGCAGTGGTCGCATCCGGAAGCCGCGGCAGCTGCGGGAGCACCCGCCCGGCGTTGCGATAGGTCGCACCGACCCGCCAGGTGATCCCGTCGTAGTCGGGCAGCACGGCCAGCCGAAGCCGCACGGTCCTGCTCTTCGCCCCGGTCGGCGACACCTCGAAGAGCCGCTGCTCCGGGCTGAGCGCCCATCCCGAGATCCGGTTGAGCGGGCTCTCGTCGAGGCTGTCCACCTGCGGCGGCTGCACATACCGCCGCGGATCGACCGGCGACGCCGAGACCTGCCCGCCGACCCAGGGCCCGACCGCCGCCCCCAGCGCGATCACCGCGACCAGTCCCGCCGCCGCGCCCGCCATCGCCCGTCCGCGCAGCTTGGCCGAGACCTCGGGCACCTCGGCGTGTGCCGGCCGAGCGCTGGTCGCCAGCGCCACGATCGCCAGCCCCGCGAACGCCGGCGTCGTCCAACCCGCCGCCGAGGCGTTCGGACCGACCACATAGAGCGCTCCCGCGTAGAGCGCCACCACCGGCAGCAGCCCGAGCAGCACCCGCCGCGCCCGCACCGCCACCTCGGCCGCGGCCAGCCCCGCGAGCCAGGCCGCGATCACCGGCACCACCACCGTGTCCGGCGCCGGCTGCACCGGGATCATCGCGGTCAGCAGTCGCGGAATCCCGTTGACCAGTGAATCCCGCGCGATCTGCGAGAGCGGACCGGTCACGTCGGCCTGGCCTGCGGCCAATTTCAAACCCACGATGGTGTACGCCCCGAGCACCGTCGCCGACAGCGGAGCAACCGTCCAGTTGGGCAGGCGTCGCATGCCCACGCTCAGCCCCACCGACCCGATCGCGGCCCCCGCGACGAGCCGGACGAGCAGCGGATCCGCGTAGATCCGCCCGAGCACCACCCCCGCCAGCGTGATCATCCCGGCCAGCGCGGCGCCCACGACGAGCGCCCGCACCCACCTCACCATCCGCGGACTCCGTCCCAGGCGGCCGCGAATTCCTGGCCGTTCTCCGCCTCGATCACGATGAGCCCGTCACCGGCCGAGAACGGCGCCGCGTCCCGGTCGCCGAAGAGCCCCGCGAGCACCGCCGGATAGGGACCGCGCAGCGCGCTGACCGCCCCGAGATCGTTCCGCCCGCCCGGACCGGTGAGGAAGACGAGCGTGTCGCCGAGCCGCTGGGCCCGCAGCCGGCGCAGCGTCGCCGCCAGGTCGCCGTCCCGCAGGGTCGCCTCGGTGAGCACGTCCAGATAGGGCCCGGTGGCCACGGTCGACACCAGGTGCAGCCCGACCGGCAGGTCCTCCCGCACCGCGGCGGCCACGATCGACGCGGCCGCCTCGCACGCCGCCTCGAACGACTCGGCCACCCCGTCCCGGCGTACCGGATGAGCAATGGCCCGATCATCGAGCAGCACCACGATCGTCGGCTCGGAGGTGTCGAGCTGTTCGCGCACCATGAGCTCGCCCACCTTGGCCGAGCTCCGCCAGTGCACCCGCCGCAGCTCGTCGCCGACCACGTACTCCCGCAGCGAGTCGAAGGTGATCGTGCCGTGCGGCACCTTGTCGATCCGCCCGTCGAGGCTCCGCGAGATCCCGGCCGGCACGGCCCGCAGCAGGTGAATTCGCGGATGCACCCAGACCGAGGCCGTCTCCCCATAGGTGCGCGCCAGCGTGATCAGCCCTAACGGATCCCCGCGCGTGACCCGCAGCGGCCCGATCGCCACGACCCCACGCCGGCTGGTCGGCACCGGATACTCGACGGTCGTGTCCCGCCCCGGCCGCAGCCGCAGCAGCGGAACCGGCACCGACGCCCCGCCACACCGGTCACCGGCGATCAGGTTGGCCGCCCGCAGCCGACTCGTGTTCCGCACGGTGAGCGTCATCCGCGCCGGCTCGCCCCTCGCCACCCGATCGGGATCGGCGACCCGCTCGACCCCGAGCCGCGGCCGCCACAGCGCGAACGCCACCCCGCAAACGAGCGCGACCGCCGCGATGGCCCCGAGCAGTGCCAGATCGGGATACCCGAACCGGAACCCGGCGACCAGCAGCACAACCGCCCCGGCCAGAAGCCCGACCCCGCGCGCCGTGATCCCGCGCAGCCCTCGCAAACGCGCGCCAACCCCCGGCCCGCGCCCGCCGAGCCATCGCCACCGCCCGCCCAGCCTCGGCCGCGTTGCGATCGGGCCCGGCCCGGATTGTTCCGGGCGCGCCGGAGCCGGGCCGCTGCCGGGCGGCGGAGCGCTGCCGTCCGGCAGCGGCGGCTCGGCGGCAACCCTGACGGGAACGCCGTGGTGCTCGGCGCCGGCCCCGGGCGGGACGCCGTGGTGCTCGGTCACGCCCCGGCCGGGACGCGCTGGGCGTCCGGCAGCGGCACCGGCACCGACCGGACCGCGTCGTCGAGGACCTCGGCCGCCGTGACCCCGCGCAGCTGCGCGTCGGCCGAGAGCAGCACGCGGTGCGCGAAGACCGGCCCGATCAGCTCCTTCAGGTCCTCCGGCAGCACGTACCCGCGGCCCTGGATCAGGGCGAACGCACAAGCCGCCCTCGTCAGAGCGATCACTCCACGAGGGCTGACTCCCACCCGTACCTGCGGATGGTTTCTTGTCGCCGCGGCGAGCCGGACGGCGTACCCGTAAAGAGGATCGGCGATGTGGACGTGCATGGCCATCCGCACCATCTCGCCGATGACCGCCGTGTCGGTGACCGGCTCGAGCGCGTCGGGGGAGCGCATCGCGGCCCCGCGCAGCACCTCGATCTCCACCTCCTCGCTCGGGTAGCCGACCGACAGCTTCACCAGGAACCGGTCGAGCTGCGCCTCGGGCAGCCGGTACGTGCCGTCCATCTCGACCGGGTTCTGCGTGGCGACCACCAGGAACGGCTGCGGCACCGGGTGCGGCACGCCGTCCACCGTGACCCGCCGCTCCTCCATGACCTCCAGCAGCGCCGACTGCGTCTTCGGCGAGGCGCGGTTGATCTCGTCGGCGATCACGATGTTCGCGAAGACCGGGCCCGGGTGGAACTCGAAGCCGCGGCTCGCCTGGTTGAAGATGGTCACGCCGGACACGTCGGACGGCAGCAGGTCGGGCGTGAACTGGATGCGCCGCCACTGGCCCTGGACGGACGCGGCCAGCGCCCGGGCCAGCGTCGTCTTGCCCACGCCGGGCACGTCCTCGAGGAGGACGTGCCCCTGCGCGAACAGCGCGGTGAGCGCGAGCCGCACCACCTCGGGCTTGCCCAGCACCACCGTGCCGATCCGCTCGGCGAGCTGCGCCGCCACCTGGGCGAAGCCCTGGATGTGCTGCGGCGGAAGGGGTTCGGTGCGCACGGGGACAGTTCCTCAGCAGGTCGGAAGGTCGTTGATGTCGTCCCCGCCGTCGAGGTTCAGCCACGCCCACGGGATGTAGTTCTTACCGCTGTAGTTGACCTGGACCCACCAGGTGCTGCGCTTGTCGTTGTTGTAGATGTACGCGTACACCTCGTCGCCGGTCTTCTTGCAGTACGCGGTCAGCTTCGTCCCCGGCTTGGCCCAGCCGACCTGCCTGTTGTTGTCCTGCTGGGTGATGCTGAAGATCTCGTTGCCGTTCCGGGCGTTGGGCACGTCCCGGTCGCAGTACGTCGCGGTGTCGCCGTTCTGGCCGTTGTTGCAGGTGGCGGTGCCGGAGAGGTTGTCGGTCTTGTTGTTGGAGGAGGCGGTGGCGGTGCCGGCCGCGTTCTTGGCGGTGACCGTGAACGTGTAGTCCGTACCGGCCGTCAGCTTGCTCACCGACAGCGAACCGCAGCTGCCCGACGCCGACCCGGCGCCGGACGCGGCCAGCGAGCAGGCCGCGGTGCCGCCGCCCGCGTCGACCGTGAACGAGACGGTGGCCGAGGTGGCGGCCGGGCTGACCCCCGTGATCGTCACCTTGGGCACCGAGAGGGTCTTGGCGGTGGCCGTCCCGGGCTGGCTTGCGCCGGCCTCGTTGACCGCCGTCACCTGGACCGCGACGGTGGCGCCGTTCTCGAATCCGGTCAGCGTCACGGCGGTGCCGTCGGTGACCTCGGTGCTCTTGCCGCCGGCGGCCACGACGTACTTCGTGATGGGCCGCCCGTTGTCGGCCGGGGCCTGCCAGGCGACTTGGATCGCGCCGGCCTTGTCGCCCACGGTCGCCGCCTCGACGCCCTCGGGCCGGCCCGGCATCGTGAACGGCACGACGCTTCCGCTCACGGGCGACGCCTTCGACCCGGCGCCGCGCTCGTTCACCGACACGACCGTGAACGCGTACTGCTTGCCGTACTCGAGCTGGCCCGCCGGAATCGTCAGCGACGTCTCGGTGGCGTCGCCGACCGGGGCGCTGCCGCCCTCGGAGATCGCGGTCACCGTGTACCGCTTGATCGCCAGCCCCTGACCGTTCGCGGCCGGCCAGGTCACCACGACCGTGCCGTCCGGCTTGGCCTCGGCGGTGACCGCGGTCGGCGCGTCCGGCACCTCGGAGGTCGGTTTCACCGTGTTGCTCGTCCGGGAGGGGCCGTCGCCCTTCTTGTTCACCGCGTGCACGACGAACTGGTACGCCTGGCCGTTGACCAGGCCGGTCACGGTCAGCGACCGCTGGTCGGCGCCGACCTGGAACGTCTTGCCCGCGCCCTGCACCACGTACCGCGTGATGGTCGCGCCGTTGTCGGAGGCCGCCTGCCAGGTCACCCGGGCCTCGGCGTTGCCGGCCGCGGCCCGCACGTTGCGCGGGGCGCCCGGCTTGGACACCAGGGGCTTCTTCGGCTTCGGCGGGGGAGGGGTCTGCTCCGGCGGCGTCTTGGGCGGGGTGCCGCCGAGCACGTCGTCCGCGTACTTGTCGACGGTGCGCACGCCGTGCGCGTCGTCGACGACCCGGGCCGTCGACGAGCCCGGCGCGTTGATGAACAGGTAGCCCTCGCGGACGTCAAGCTCCAGCGGACCGCCCGGCCTCTTGAACGGGATGTCCTTCTGCGGCTTGCCGGCCGAGTCGAAGACGTGCACGGTCTCGCCGGCCGCGTCGGCCACGTAGAAGAAGCCCTGCCAGGCCACGGCCGGCTGCAGGTCGTCGCTGGTGCCCGGTACCGCGAAATCGGTGCGCAGGCCCTGGTCACCGACCACGTAGACGTGCCGCGAGTCGGTCACCGTGACCGGCACGGACCGGCCGTCGGTGCGCGCCGGCATCGCGCCCGGCCCGGCCAGCGGCAGCGTCACGCTGGTCGCCTTGGCGTCACCGTGGATGGTGGCCAGCGCGTTCGTCGTGCGGTCGAGCACCGCCACGCCGTCGTCCAAGGTGGACAACGCGAGGTCGTGGCTGCTCGCGGCCACGGCTTCCGTCCGTACGACATGGGGGGTTGCGTCTTTTTGTGGTGCGCCGGACGACAACGGCGCCGGGGAAATCGCCGTCACCGTGCCCTCGCTCGGCGCGGCGATCCACAGACGACCCTTGCCGTCGAAGACCCCGCCCGTGATGCCCGGCGGGAACCGCATCTCGTCACCGATCGGCCCGAGCGTGACCGGATCGAGCTGCTGCACCTTGCCCTGCACGGTGTCGATCACGAACGCGGAGTCGTTCTCCAGCGCCACGCGCACGCCCAGCCCCGGCGAGGCGTTGGAGTCGCTCCAGAACTGCTTGAGGGTCGTCAGGTCCATCGAGCCCAGCCGGCCGGTGTTCACATCCCGCAGGATCACGAACCGGTCGGTCTGGCTGATCTCGAGCTGATGGCCGCGCGCGTCCGGCACGGTCACCCGGGTGTCGACCTTGGCGGTCACCCCGTTGATCCGGGCGACCTCGCTCTTGGACTTGCTGAACACCCAGGACGCCGCGTCGAAACTGGCCACGGCCTGATCGGCCGAACCCAGCCCGAGCACGGTGAGCCCGAGCCCACCCGCGAGTGCGACGACGGTCCCCATCGTGACGAGGTAGCCGCGACTGCGCCACCGACGTCGTGGCGCCGCGCTGTCTGCGCTGGTCACAAGCCGCAATCCCTTCCTTTGACGGACCCCCTCCGCAAGGACGCAGGCCATCATAGGGGGACGGGGGTGACCATCGATACCCGGAAGTCACGGTTGTGGATAACTCCGGTCGCCCAGAGTGATCAACTAGTTGGTCGACGTAGGCCGGTTCGTGCAGGCCTGCTGCGAGGTGGCGAACTTGTTGTTGCGGTACACCGCGACCACCGCGAAGCAGTAGTTCAAGGACGGATTCAGCGCACCGATCTCATAGGACGTCTGCCCAGGTCCGAGCGTGCTCACGGGCTTCAGTTGCTCACCCGGATGCGCCATCGCGACGAGGAACGAGACGCTCCCGTTGGCCGGGTCCTTCCAGGTCAGACGAATGCGCGAGCCGTTGTCCTGCAACGTGACGCCGGTCGGCGGCGATCCACCGAGAGTTGGCACATCCGAGTCGCCTTTGTCACTCGACCGATTGGCGAGCACGAAAACCAGAGCCGACACGGCGATGACCGCCGCCAATACCGCGGCGATCGCCGCAAAGATTCCCAGGGACCGCTTCTGCACCGGTTGCGCATTTTGGGCGTACGTCGGGGGAGGCGCATTCCATTGCTGCGGCGGCTGTTGCTGGGGCCAGGCCAGGGCCGGTTCGTGCCAGTTTTGCTGAGGCTGTCTCTGCTGAGGTTGAGGCTGTGTCTGGTGCGGCTGTGTCTGGTGCGGCTGTGGAGGCGCGGCCTCATACGGACGGTAGGCCGGCGCGGCGGCCTGCTCCTGAGCCGGCGCCGGCCAGACCTGCTGGTTGACGTCGTTCGGCGGCTGGACCAGATCGGCCGGGGGCGCGACGACCGGAAGTGTGGTGGTCGGCTCTTCCTCCGCGACGGCGCCGCTGCTCTGAAAAACCGGCCGCGCCGGCGGCGTGCTGATCGGCCGCGTGGCTTCCTCCGCCGGCGCTCCCGCTTCCTGCCCGAGGTAGGCCCGCGCCCGAGCGACCGCCGGATGTGCGGCCCCCAGAGTGGCCGGCCCCAGCTCAGCAACCCGGCTGAACGCCTTGCGCGCCTCGTGCCGATTCCCCAGCTCCTCGGCGACCACCCCGATGTCATGCGAGATCTCAAGCATCAGCGAATCGGAGTCCCCAAGTCGCCACAACCCAGCCCCGTACGCATCCTCCAGCACCCGCCGAGCCGCCACCGGATCGTCGTCCTTCTGCAACATCTGCCCAAGAAGGTAGGCAGTGCGCAAAACGTCCGGGTCATCCTCAGTAAGGTTGATTTTCCCCAGCTCAACGGCCCGCTCCAGCAGCCCGATGGCCCCCGCGAGATCGCCGCTCGAAGCAAGCGCCTGAGCCCGCTGCCGAGCCGGAAGAAGAGGGGAGGGTTGCGACACGCCCGCCATGCTGCCCGGTACACCCCGTTCACGCCAGACATGAGCGTTTCTTTGCCCCAGAATGTCCCCACCCCCACCCTCCCTGCAACCCCCCACGGAGGCCGTGTACAGTTCTTCCCTGTGCGGCCCGCCGGGCTGCCGATACTCGGTGGGAAACCCCGGTTCGGCCTCGGTAGGCTTGTCGGTGCAGGTCCGGGTGGCGGAATGGCAGACGCGCTAGCTTGAGGTGCTAGTGCCCTTTATCGGGCGTGGGGGTTCAAGTCCCCCTCCGGACACAAATCTGTAGCATTCGTGCGTCAAACGACGTATCCGTGGTCAGGCGCGCTTGACCACCCAAATCGGTCTCCTGCGGCATCGTCAAAACCGGTCAGTCTCGACTGGCGGTGGTTGCCGTGACCGAGCGTTCCGTACCTCCTGTTGTGCCGCCGTTGGTCCTCGCCGACCGGAGCGTGCGGCTGCCTCGGAACTCGATCGCGCCGTTGTCAGCGCGGCCTCCAATGCCGCTCATGGCGTTGGCTGAAAAACGTGCTGGGTCTGCGGTCTACGGACTCAGCACGCTCGATGCGGGCGGGCGAGTCGCTAATCGGGTGATCATGGTTGCGCTGGGGTGGGTACCCGGCGGGCGACTTGACATCCGCGTGAGCCGGGGCCTGATCGCCATCTTCAAGGACGCCCGAGGGGTATTTCGGGTCACCACGCAAAGTTTCCTTCACCTCCCCGTTGCGGCTCGCCGATGGTGCGACCTTTCCCCGGGCGACCGCGTGCTGCTCGCCGCCTATCCTCAGGGCGGCTTGCTGATTGTGCATCCGCCAGCTGCCTTAGATGCGGTGGTCGACCGAGTCCACGCCGACGCGCTCGGTGTGGATGCGAATGGCTGAATCGATGATCGACCAGGCCGGGCTGGAGGCGGCCCGGCTGCTGCTCGAGCGGATGGGCATTTCGCCGCTCGATCTCGTCGCGGGCGCCTCAGCACGCCCGGCGGCGCCGACCTTCGCTGAATACGTTCCGGTAGTAGCTGCCTCGATCTCCGCTGGCCTTCTCAGGGCCTATGGAACGTACTGGGATCGGGTCGTCGAGCGGTGGGGTGCTCGCCCCATTGATCAGGTCAGTCCGTCGGACATTCGCGCGCTGATTGTCGACATCAAGGCGAACCGGGTGCAGCGCCGCAATGGTCGGGGCGGGCGCAGTGCGGAGGAGCACACGATTGCCGCGCTGCGTTGCCTGTACCGGCGGGCTACGGCGGACGGGTTCATGAGTGAGTCCGACAACCCCGCGTTGAAGGTCCCGAAACCCAAGCGGCTTCCGAGCACCCGCCGGGCGCTGCCGGACGGCCGGCTGGCGGAGATCAATGAGGTGGCGACGACCAGTGGCGACGATCCGGCGCTGGACGGCTTGTTGATCCGTTTGCATGGGGAGACAGCGTGCCGGCGAGGCGGGGCGCTGGCGTTGCGCCCGATGGATCTCGACGCTGACCAGTGCTTGATTCTGCTGCGGGAGAAGGGCGGGGCGTTCAGGTGGCAGCCGGTGTCGCCGACGTTGATGACGCATCTTCAGGCGCATGCTGCTGAGCGCGGCGCTCCGCCGAGTGGTCAGCTGTTGCGGTATCGGAACCGTCAGCCGATCACCCGGCGCCGCTACGACCATCTCTGGGAACGGATCGGGGCTCGGCTGCCGTGGGTGGCTGCGCAGCAGATCAGCGCCCATTGGTTGCGCCACACCACGCTGACGTGGGTCGAGCGCAACTTCGGTTACGCGGTGGCCCGTGCCTACGCAGGGCATGCGGAGAACACTGGCGGCGACGTCGGTGCCACGGCGGGGTATGTGCGGGCGAGTATGACCGAGCTGGCGGATGCGGTGTCCGCATTGACGAATGAACCCCATCCGCTCGCGTCGGTTCGGGGATAGCGACAAAGACGGCTGGGCCTGCTTGCAGTCTGGGGCGGGTCCAGCCGTTCGTTCACGAGGACTGGCCTGCCGGGTCGCACCAGAAACGGCGCGGCTGGAGCATCGCGGGAATCCACAGTCGGCGGCACAGCAAGATCTCGATTCGGTAGACGAGCACCCTCGGGGCAACTGCGGCGACCGGCGCCAACCCTGATCAGCAGAACTCTCGCTGATCCATGGGTCGTGCCTGGCGTCGTCGCCCGGCCGCGACCCGCGTCGAGGCTGTGGTCGACGCCGGCCCGGTCGGCGCCGTGCCGGGAGAAGCCACGGGCCGGCTTGTCGAGGACCTCGGCGATGCGCGCGAGCACCGCGGGGCTGTAGACGAGTTCGACGTGCCAGGTGGTCAGGAATCCGATGGCCATGTCGACGGTGGCCAGGCGACCGCGATGCCGGGTGTGGCCGATGACGGTGACGGTCTGGTAGCCCATGCCTTCGTGGCCGTCCGGCACGTACACCGTGGCCCCGCCGGGGAACAGCGCGGTGCCGAGTCGTCGCTGGCGGCCGCCGGGCCCGTACGGCCGTTCGGCCACGACCTTGGCGACGATGCACCAGATCGGCCGGACGCCCGCCGCGGCCGGCTCCGCCACATCACCCATGGTTGCAGCCGCTTCGCCGGGCTTCGTCGATGTCCGGGTGTACGCCGGTAGCGGGGTGTCCGGTCTTCATGGGTCGGCCCGCGCGCCGTTGTCACCTCGGTCGTCCGTGACTGCGTGGTCCGCCGGGCGGGTGGACGTGCCGGCGGGGGTGGTGTCGGCGGATGGCTCGTTGGGGTGTTGCTGGTCGGGGGAGGTGTCGGGTGAAGAGCTGTAGGTGCGGCGGATGGCTTCGAGTTCGGCGGTGATGTGGTGTATCGGGTTGGTCGGCTGGCGGTAGACGTTGCGGGCGGTGAGGTCGTAGCAGCCGGCTTGTCGGACCGTGAGTCGTCGACCGTTGGTGAGCAGCAGTGTCGGTGCGCGTATCGGGACCGGGCCGTGGGTGTTGTCGGGGTTGTCGTCGACGACCTGGGTGACCTGGTCCCAGCGCACGAGCGCTTTCCACAATGGTCCGTCCAGGATCAGCCCTTCCCGGGTGGCGATCGCTTTCATGGCGGTGACGCGGATGCTGGCGTACAGCAGGAGCAGCGCGAGCAGCCCAAAGCCGATCGTTGAGGCGGTCTGCGGGCGGCTCGTAACGGCGATGACCGCCGCCAGCGCGGCCCAGGCGCCGTACGCGGCGCACAGGACGTTGTTGCGGTGCCGGTTCTGGTAGACCGCCAGGGGTTGCCGCAGCTGCGCTTGTCGCTGTTTGCGTTGCTGTTGTTCGGCGTCGCCGGCGTGCCAGGCGGTGTGCAGCGAGCGGCGGGTCTCGGCGGGCCAGGCCCGCATCTCGCGCAGGACGTCGCGGACCTGCCGACGCCAGTCGTGCAGGAACTGCCGGTCGCCCGGGTCGTCGAGGCCGTGGCCGAGCATCTCGGCCATCATGCAGGTCCACAGGATCGGCCCGGCCACGACAGCCAGGACAGGCGGCACCAGCGGGCCGCCCGCGGCGTACCTGCCGAGCAGCCCGAGGACCGCCGTGATCACGGCGAGTCCGGTGTGCAGGCAACGGCGGACCAGCGGGGGCGCCAGGCGCAGCGCCCGCCAGGGCAGCCGGCCGGCGGGCAGCAGGATGCGCAGCACGAACCCGGCGGT
This sequence comes from Paractinoplanes globisporus DSM 43857, assembly GCF_000379645.1. Lineage (GTDB taxonomy): Bacteria > Actinomycetota > Actinomycetes > Mycobacteriales > Micromonosporaceae > Actinoplanes > Actinoplanes globisporus. The sequence goes on along the minus strand of NZ_KB903294.1, from coordinate 1,296,536 downwards.
GCCCGCGCAGGTCACCGCCGCCACCACCCGCGCGGCCACCGCGGCCGGCGGAGAATCCAGGGCCGCGGCGACCAGGCCGAGGACCGCGGAGAGGGCCGCGGCGGCGCAGAGCCACCAGCGCGGCGCGGCGACGACCCGCCGGATCGGCCAGAGCAGCCCGATCAGGTCCGGGTCCGCCGGCCGGTCGCGGGCGATCTCCGCGAGGGCCCGTATCGATCGGCGGACGACGCCGCGGTCGGCGTCGAGCATGGCCAGCATCCGCCGCCCCCGGGTATTGGCCGGGTCGATGGCCAGGGCCCGCCGGGCCGCCGCACCGGCGGCGTCGAGGTTCCCAGCGATCCGTTCGATCTGGGCGAGTGTCAGCAGGGCCGGCGCCGAACGGGGGGCCAGGCGCAGCGCTTCGCGGGCCGCCGCGCGGGCCTGGTCGAGGCGGTCGTCGTCCACGAACGCCTCGGCGAGCACGTGATGCCGGTCGGCCAGGTGCCGGCCGAGGCGAACGGCTTCGGTCGCCGCGAGGACCGCGTCGGCGCCACGGTGGATACCGATCAGAACCCAGGCACGCTGCGCGTGGGCGTCGCCGTGCGCAGGCGCGCAGGCCACGGCCGCGTCGCAGGCGGCCAGCGCGTCGAGGAAACGGTCTTGACGGTGCAGCAGGTAGCCGAGCATGGTCAGCAGCCCGGCGTTGTCCGGCGCCGCGCCCAGCGCGCCACGCACGGTCTGTTCCGCCTCGGCGTACCGGCCGACCTCGGCCAGGTCCTCGGCGCGCTGCCAGTCGGCATCGATGTCATTCACCAACAGCGTTGCTCCTTGACGTGGGCGTTGACCGCAATGCAACGGCGCCTGCGGTGACCTCCCGCCGTGCCGGTGGCCGCCGAGTCTGGGCGATCCGGCCGCCGGGGTCAGCCATCGAGGCTCCGGGAGAGGGTGATGATGCTGGTTGTCAACGCGCTGATATAGGCGTGGATGCGCCAGGACGTGGCCACCACGATGCCGAGCCGGGCGGCCATGACCCGGCGGGTGACCACGGTCGAGGTGTCGAACGTCCACACGATGGTGGTGGCGAACAGGTGCCCGATGACACCGCGGACGATGTCACGGGTCAGCAGGATGAGGTCACCGGCGGCCTTCGTGATGACCGCGTTCGCTTCGGCGATCTCGGCGCACCCGATCAGCCCCTCGACGTTGCGCGCCATCAACGCCAGATAAGAGCGCACGTCCAGCCGGTCCCGCCGCGGCACATCACGGTCCAGGCACTCCTGCAGGAAGACGGCGAGCTGCGCCAGATCGATACCGATCGCATGCCAGCTCGCCGCCTGCGCAGCGACCACGTCCGGTGCGCCGGTGAGGTCGTCGAGCATCCGGCGCAGCGGCTCGACGCAGGTCATCGCGTACCGCAGCCCACCGGCCCGCAACGCCGCCGTCAGCTCATCGACCGGCGCGGCGAACTCCGCCACCGGCGCGGCATCGGCCAGGTGCGGCTCGACCCATTCCCGGTCACGGACTCGGGTGATCACGGAATCCATGCACCCACGCAGCGAATCCGACGGTCCCTCAATGACCGGCGTCCCGTCCCGGGTCTCTACCTCACCGTCCCGGCGGATCACCTCCTTGAGCTCCCGGACCCCGCTGGCGACCGCCCGCAGGTCGTCGGCCGCGAACCGCAGCGACTCCTCGCCGAAGGCCAGTAGCTCCTGATGGCGGGTATGCCGATCAGCCAGGCCGGTCAAGACCCCACCGCACAACGGCCCGAACGCCGCCTGATCCTGTCCGATCCGCGCACCCGCACCCGGACCTCGCCCAGCAACCCCCGCACGACGTCGAGATTCACCGCATGGGCGCGGAACACGGCCGGATCCACCGGCCGCGTCGAAGACTCGATCACCAGAGCGTCACCCCGGCGGGTCCGTCACTGATCGTCACAGCAGGGCACCGTAACGGGCTCAGCCGGGCACCGTTAGTACGCAGCCGGGAACCTATCGGCAGCCGCCGTCCAACGCCTGCGCCGGCGCCGGGTCACGCATCAGCGGCTTCGCCTCGCGCGAGCGTGCGGGCGGCCCGCCTCGGGCCGGATCGAGGCATGGCCGTGACCTGGGCACAGGCGCCGCGCTGGCAGCTTCGCGGACACCCGCGGGGCCGTACTCAGCCCGGCCGCCGGCCGATGTGGTCGAGCGGGTCGCGGCTGCGGGAGTCGTCACGACCAAGCCGCCTACGGCCGAGCGGTCGAACCTCAACTCACCGTGCTGAACCCACACCCAGCCCGCCGCGAGCCAACCTCGGCCGGACACACTGGTGACTGTCCGCCAGCCTGCGCTCTGATGGTACGGCCGCAAGTGGCCGCCTTCGCAGCTCGTAGACTCCTGCTGAACCGGAGGGTCAGCGCTTCCCAGCGACGCGCCCGGAGAAACAGGTTGAGCCACCGGTCGAAGGCACCTAACCTCGGGGTCGGCTGCAATCCCGGTGCTGCAAAGACGGGCGATCGGGCAGCGGTGACCGGGACTTCCCGCTACTCGCGCCCGTACCAAACCGCCGAGGCTCGACGGCCATGCCATTGGACAAGCTGCGCCGGCAGCCACGCCACGCAGTCGGCGTGCGGCGAGACGCTCTGCCGGCCTTGGCCGCTACGGCGGAGGCCTCCGCCGTAGCTCCCGGTCCGACGCCACCATCTACCGGCCACTGAAAGGCTGTCAGCTCGACGTCGTCTCCGGCCGACGTTGCCGGCTCGGGTCGGTTCCCCACGGCCCGGGGTGGCGTTCAACTCGACCGCGATTGGCCCGGGGCGTGTGGGTTTCCGGACCGTTCTCCCGCATACACCTCGGGCTGCTTTCCACTGCCGGACCGAGCCGACGCGCGGCTGAGCGCCGGGATTTCGTCCCTAGCCATCAGCTGCCGGCCCGCTGCCATCGCTCATCGGATGTGTAGGTCAGGCCACTGCAAAGCGTCTTAGGCCCGTACCGCAATACGCTTCGATTGGCCGACGGCAAGCTGCTCGAGGTGCTGACGCATGAACGTCACATCGGCGAGTGCGCGATCTAGTACGGCTTCTGCCAGCCCGCTTACCGCTGCCTTGCCTCGGCGATACACCGCCAGTCTTCCTCGGAGGCCCTTGGCTCATTCCTACAACGTGTTGTTCCAGCAGGTGATCGGAACCGCCCGCCGGCGGCCGCACTCAGCGGGGCCCGACGAACTCGGTGCGCACGCTCCATGCGAACTGAATCAGCAGGGTCACCGGCGACTTCTCGGCGATGTCATGCATCACCTTCAAGTCGTCCGGGTCGGGTTCCTCGCTCAGCGTGATCGTGCGCTGCAGGTAACGCTCGGCGCCTTCCCGCTCGGGCTCGTGGTAGTTGATCTCGACGGTGATGTCGCCGGCGTCGTCGTATTTGTAGTCGACGTACTGCCGCAACGTCTGCGCGGTGCACGAGGCGAGCGCCATCAACAGGTACTCCGTCGGCGTCGGGCCTTCGTCGATCGCGCCGTTGTGCGGTTCATCGGCAACGAAGGTGAAGCCGCGGGTGGCCACGTCCGTGCGCCGGCGCTCGATGGCCGGAAGCACGGCTCAGGCGGAGGCGACGACACGATCCCGATCGGTATGCAACAGCCATGCCTTCCTGTAGTTCCTTGTGGCGACGGGTCACTTCGGTACTGCGATGGCGCTCAGTCCGGACAGACTCAGGTACGTCTTGTCCCCGGCTTCGACGATCGCCGCCAGCACGTGATCGCACGACCGGCAGCGCGCGACGAGTCCAGGTGCGTCCGGATAGACAACGGCCTCGGCGATCGGAGCGACCTGACCGCAGTTGGTGCATCGGGCTTTCAGGCCAGTGGGGTCTGTCACGAACAGGTGGGCGAGTAGGCCGGCGAGCGCGTTTCCATCCAGCCGGGTAGTCATCACAGACCTCCGAATCGCTCGGTGAGGATGTCGCGTGCCGAATGTCCGAGCTCCAGCAACCAGGTCACCACTGTTTCGGCGAATGCGGTGGATCCGCACACGAAGATGCGTGCCCGCTGGTGCGGCGCGATTGTCGTCGAAGCCAGCGAGTCTTTGGTCAGGCGCCCGACCATCCCGGCCCAGCCCGGCGGCGCCTGACGCGTGTAGATGTAGTCGACGGCCAACGACGGCCCCGCCAGGGCGGCGAGCTCGTCACGGAAATAGACGTGTGCCGGCGTACGGACGGAGTAGAGGAGCCGGAACTGCGAGGGATCCGACGCGGCTGCGTGAGCTGCGGCCATCGCGAAGAGCGGGACCACGCCTGATCCTCCGGCGATGAGCTGGACTGGACGGTCGCTCTGGCCCGCACGCCAGACAAAGTACGAGCCCAGCGGCCCACGGATCTCGAGCGTGTCCCCGGCGCGTACCTCGCGAACGAGGAACGGGGAGACCTCACCGTCTGGCAGTTCGTCGATACCGAGGACGACCTTTCCCGGTTCGGAAGTGGCGACCGAGTAGGAGCGGGTCGTCTGATAGCCGTCCGGCGCGGTGAGGCGTACGTCGACATGTGTGCCCGCCTCATTGCCGGGCCAGGTGGGCACATCGAGGACCAGGCGGGCGGAGTTCGGTGTCTCTGGCCGGGTCTCGACGACGGTGGCGACGTGCCACGCCGGGCGTCGGTGACGCGTCCGCATCAATGGCGATATCTGGGCACTCACCAGTAGCGCTCTTCCCTCCACGGATCACCGTGGATGTGGTAACCGTTCTGCTCCCAGAATCCCGGGTCGTTGGATGGCATCAGCGTCAGGCCTCGGATCCACTTCGCGCTCTTCCAGAAGTAGAGGTGCGGGACCAGCAGGCGGGCCGGGCCGCCATGCTCGGGGTCGAGTGGCGCCCCGTCCGCCTCGATCGCGATCCACGCCTTGCCATCGAGAAGGTCCTCGAGAGGGACGTTGGTGGTGTATCCGCCGTAGGAGTGCGCCATCACGTACTCGAACTCGGTCTCGACGTTCGCGAAGAGCTTGTCGAGGCGGACACCACGCCAGGGCATGTCGAGCTTCGACCAGTGGGTGACGCAGTGAATGTCGACCGTGACGTCCTCGACGCCGAGCGCGAGGAGCTGTTCCCAGTTCCAGTGGTGGTCGGTGCCGCTCTCATCGCGGATGACGAACTTCCACGTGTCGGTGTCGACCTGGGGTGTGGGACCAGCGGACAGGACCGGCCACCTCTGGACCAGAGTCTGCCCGGGCGGTAGCCGGTCATCCGGCGTACGCCGATGTCCGGAGAAACCACGAGTCGCGAAGGCCAACGCTCGCTCCCAACTTCGGTGATCGATCGCGCGGGCCAGGAAACTCGTGTCGCCGACACCGAACCACGAGCGCAGGCACGCGCGGCAGGCGTCACACCACGGGCGCCGCTCGCGCGGGCTGCGTCCTATGGATGCCGCCCGAGACGATACGCTGAATGGCCGATATAGTCCAACTCTGTGCGCAGAGAACCCGGGATACGACGATCTAAATAGCCTAGACGACCGCTCGCCTTCGCCGAAGCAAGGGACGATATAGTCCAATACGAGGCGTCCCGATCGTTCCGGGTTGGCGCCGCTGCGAGAGGCTAGCGGCCACCGCCTTGCCCGATGTCAGGAGAATTTCGATGAACGATTTGCCCTCCGGTACGAACGTTGTCGATGGTCAGCAGGTTGGTGCGACAGACATGATCGCTGCCCTGACCGCCGCCCCGTTCGTGTTCCAGGACGGTGCGACCCAGTCGTTCACGGCGGATGGTCGAACCACTTACGTCGAGCGAGGTGTGCCGTCGGACGGCGAATGGTCCGTTGCCGCCGAAGGCACCTTCGCATCGTTCTGGCCGCCGACCTACCGAGCGACATATACAGCTCGCTGGACCGTCGAGAACGAAGTGCCGGTGGGCGTCAGCTTCACCGACACCCGCAGCGGAGTCCGCTACGACGGCCGGTACCAGAGCCCAGCGTCCTAGGTGAGTCAAGAAGGTCATCCGCGGTTGTGCAGAAGAATTAGGGAAACACCGTGCCAGGTAGCGCCAACGACATGATCACACTGACCAGTGCCGAGCAAGACGAGGCTGACTCGAGCCTGTCGGGAGCCACCGCCCCCGACGTGGACGGCCTCGTCATCACCGACAACAGCGAACTCAGCACCTTCGAGGCCACGATCGGAGGCCGGACAGCCGCCGGGCTCGTCTACAGCAAGGTCGGGAACCGCGTCGTACTGATGGCGACCTCGGTGCTCCCCGAGTTCCGCGGAAGGGGACTCGCCGCCAGAGTCATCGGCGGCGTCCTCGACCAGCTGCGCAGGCAGGGACGGACCGCCACCATCACGTGCCCGTTCGCCACGGCTTTCGTCAAGTCCCATCCGGAATACGCCGACGTTCTGAATCCCGATACCCCCGCCTCGCACACGTCCGCATAGTCCCGGCCGGTGAACACCAGGTTCACCATCGGACAGAGGAGCAAGAGAAATGAGCGACATCAAACAACCGCCCGAAGACCTGGCGATCCTCGGACAGCTCAACCTCGACTACAACGATGCGGACCAGGCCAGCGACGCCAAGCGCTTCAGCGAACTGCTCGCAGAAGACTTCGTCGTGCAGACACCGGACGTCATCCGCAACCGCGAGGAGTACCTCGAATACATCGCCAAGCCCGGCCCTTCAAAGATCTCGCACTGCGCGAGTCCAAAAGCCACCTGGCCTGGGGTGTGTGAACTCGGGCGTCCCGGTCTCGTCAAGCCCCAGACCGCGGTGCCAGGACGAGACCTTGACCAGCCGCGTGCCGCAACGTCGCGGGCGTGGTCCGCTCACGTCGGCGGGTCGGTCCGGACGAACCGAGTCGATATCGCGGCGAGCACGCCGGAAGCGAGGATGACGACGCCCGAGACGCCGAAGAGTGTCGGCAGAGTCGTCGATGAGACGAGGATTGCACCGAGGCCCGATCCGAGGGCGAGCGCAATCTGAAGGTTCGTTACGTTGACGGCAGAGGCTGCTTCCTGGGCGGCCGCGGGTGATGAGTGCAGGATCCAGACCAGGGTGCCAGGGTTGACGATGCCCCAGAATCCGCCCCAAAGCACGAGCAGGACTGTGGCCGACCAAGGCACCGTGCCGGTGAGGGCGAGCGCGATCACCAGCACGGCTACGACGATGGCCGCCCCGGCGAAGCTGGGTACTACGCCTCGGTTGAACAACGATCCCGCGATGACGGATCCGACGATCCCGGCGACGCCGTACAGGACATAGAGCACGGAGATGGCGCCGCTGGACAGCTGTGTGTGGTCCGTCAGGAACGGTGTGAGGTAGGTCCAGGCGGTGAACTGCCCTATGAAGGCCAGCGCGCCGGCCGCCATTCCGAAGCGAGTGGCCGGTCGGGAGATGACGCGGCCCAGATCGGCGAGGTGCGTTCGCTGCGCGGGCGGCGGGATCGAGGGCAGCACGATCTTCTGAGCGATGACGATGAGAAGTGTTGCGGCAGCCGCGATGGCGAAGGTGTAGCGCCATCCGACGAGGTTGCCGAGGAACTGTCCGGCCGGGAGCCCGACGACCGTTCCGCCGGAGATGCCGGCGGCGATGATGGATATCGCCCGGGTACCGCTGGCTTTACCGACGAGCCGTGGACCGACGGGTGACACGACCGTCCAGTACGCGCCGAGGGTTGCGCCGAACAGCATCCGGGCAATCAGCACGAGAGCGAAGTTGGGCGCGAGCGCCACGATGGCATTGGAAACGAGCACTGTCAGGCCGAGTAGCAGGATGAGCCCGCGCCGGTTGAGACTACTCGATCCGAGGTAGAACAGTGGCGCGGTGACAGCGGCGGCGAACCCCGGCACCAGCACGATCAATCCTGCAGGGCCGAGGGTGACGCCGAGTCCGTCGGCGATCTGAGGCAGAAGTCCGACCGGCAGGGTTTCGGTCATGACGATGACAAACGCCCCGAGCGCGATCGCGCCGACCGAGGCCCAACCACGCCAGCTGCTACCTTTCTGAACGATTTGCTCGCTCGAGACGTCTTGGGTAGGTACAGCCCTCGCGCAGGTGGCACTGTTGACCACGCGCATCGAGGCAGTCCGGTGCGTCGAGCCGGTGGAGAATCCCGTCATCATTCCTGCCCGGCATCGCTCGACGAGGCCGCGGGGCGCGCCGATTTCGGCAGTTTGGCGACCACGAGACCATAGGAATCGGTCACCAGCCTCCGCACCAGGGCCCCGTCGATGCTGGGGCCGGCGGCGGCGCTGACCCAGTGACGCTTGTCAGCGTGGTAACCAGCCGTGATCTCCGCAAACTGCTCGCGGAGCACGGCTGCCTCTTCTGGGTCCGCCTTGACGGTCACGACGGCATGACCCGGCATGTCAGTCATGAGTAGGAAGATCTTGCCGCCGACCTTGTAGGTCTCCCAGTTGGGGTTGACGCGGTGTTCAAGGGTGACGCCGGGAAGGGACATCGCAGTATCGTGCGCGACTTCCTGCAGCTCTTGCTCGTCCATATTGTTCGCTCACTTCTCGATCAGGCGAAGGTGAACAGCTGGTCGGGCTCGAAGCGGGAGATCGGGGTGGTGTACTGCTTGTTCAGGTCGGGATATCCCAGGGCCAGCAGCACGGTCGTGGTGTATCCGCTCTTGCGGATATCGAAGGCCTTATCGACCGTGACCGGGTCGAATCCCTCCAGCGGCATGGCCTCGACGCCGAGCTCGGCGGCGGCCATCATCAGCAAGCCCATCACCAGGTAGGTCTGCTTCTCCATCCAGTGGTAGGTGTCCTTGTAGGTGTAGGTGCGCAGGTTCACGAAGTCGCGGGTCATGTACTCCCAGTTCTCCTGCTTCGCGAGGGTCGGGAACCGGCCGTCTTCGCGTTCCTTGCCGAACACAGCGTCCAGGTGCTCGGCGGGGATGTCCGCGCGGGTGGTCATGATGATCGTGTGCGAGGAGTTCGTGATCTTCTCGCCGTTGTCGGCGAACCGCTCGCCGAGGTTCGCAGCCAGCTTCGCCTTGCCCTGCGGAGTGGACAGGACGATGAAGTGGTTCGGCTGGATGTTCGTGGAGGTGGGGGCAGAGCGGAGGAACTTCAGCAGCTGCTGAATCGCCTCCTCCGGGATCGCCTTGGTGCCGTCGAAATACCGGTTGAGATGCTTGTTCATGATCTTGTCGAGGTCCATGGGATTCAGCCTTCTCGAGGTCAGGTTGATGTGGCGTGGAAGGTCTGGGGGGTCAGGACGCTGCGGCGAGCAGGTCGTTCACGCGGCCGAAGCCGATACCGGCCGTGGCCGAGGCGATGTCGCCGCGCCGTAACGCCTGCGCGGCCTGCTCAAGCGCGGTCAGTGCGTTTGCGTACAGCGCGGGGCCGAGACTTACCCGCTTGACGCCCACTTTCCGCAGCTCGGCGACGGTCAGCACCTGGTCCGCCGGGGAGATGAGCACGTTCACCGGCGTCGGCGCGACGGCGGCGACGATCTTCACGAGGGACTCGAGGTCGGGCGGGAACGGCGCGTAGAGCACCTCGGCGCCGACGTCGGCGAACGCCGTCAGCCGTCGGATGGTGTCGTCGAGGTCAGGACGCCCCTGGAGATAGTTGTCGGTGCGGCCAGTGACGACGATCCGTCCCTTCGCGGCCCGCACCGCGGCACGGACGCGGTCCACCGCGTCGTCGAAGCCGCGGATCGGGTCGTCGGCGATTCCCGTGGTGTCCTCGATCCCGATGCCGGCGAGCCCGTGATCGACCGCGGCGTTCACCGTTGCGGCGACGTCCTGAGCGGTCTGGCCGTAGCCGTCCTCGAAGTCGCCGTTCACAGGCAGGTTGGTCACGCGAGCCAGGAGCGCAGCGTGCTCCAGGTGCTCCTTGGCCGACACGCTGTGGCGTCCGTCCCGTCGTCCGAGCGTGGCCGCCAGCGCCGCCGATGACGTTCCGATGGCCTCGAAGCCGGCGTCGGCGAGGATCAGTGCCGAGACCGCATCCCAGGCATTGGGCAGCACGTGCCCGCCCTCGCGCGTGTGGAGTGCCATGAACTTCTCATAGAGCTCGGAGCCGGCCATAACGTCGTTCCTTCCAAGGGTCCGCCCGCGTGATGTAGTGGGTCATCAGCGCCAGGACGATGTCGTGGTCCGTCTCAGGGGCCGCAGAGGTCCCCGGCTGACTGCCCAGACATTCATTAGTGCCCAAGCGCAGCGACCTTACGTGCATGGTCGCGCCGTTCATGATCAACACACTTTATGGACCTCCTCGTCCAGTTGATGCCACCCACATCTCAAGCAACGACCCCCCGCGAGACGGAAAGTCTTGAACTCGGCGGCGCCGACAGGCCGGACATGCGGTAGCAAAGCATCCCACAAGGCATCCTATACTGGACGGATTCGTCCAGTATAGCGGTGGGGCGCATGTGCGGCTCCGAGCGTCAGGAGTGAATGATGAAGGCAGCCTTCGCGGAAGTTCTCGCCGAAGAAACCATCGCCCTTGCCGCCGTGGCGGACGCGGTGGCTCTCGGCCAATGGCGAGAACACTTGGTCAACCAGGCGACGACCGCGGACTCCGCCTACACGAAAGTCCTGCGGCTGGCGGGCGATCCCCCAGACCGCGCGGTATTCCTGGCTCGGTGGCGGGATCTGATAGCAGCAGCGCTCAGGCGTGTCGTGAGTGCCGAAGCCCCGAGAGGTGCCGAGATCGACCTCGATCAGACGGCTGTCTCCATCCTCGCCGCGCTGTACGGAGGAACGATCCTGAGCCGCCTCGCGAAGGACTCCAGCCCCCTGCAGGTCTCGGTCGGACTCGCCCTCGCGCCACTGCTGCCGTTCACGGGTTCGGCACTGATGCAAGCGGAGAAAAACTGATGGAAGCGGAGAAAAGAGGACCGTCGGTACCATAGTGTGGTGACGACTTCCGTGCCCGCGGCCAACACAAAACGCCTGACGCCGCGAGGCGCGAAGACACGCGCCAAGATCGTCGCCACCGCGGCGGACATGATGTACGTGCGCGGTGTGGGCATGACAACCCTCGACGACGTCGTCGCCGCGAGCGGAGTGAGCAAGTCGCAGCTGTATCACTACTTCGCGGACAAGGACATGCTGGTGCGGGCGGTCATCGAGCTCACCGGTGAACGAGTGATCCAGCGCGAGACCGATGCCCTCAGTCACGTGTCGACGATCGCCGGACTGAAGCGGTGGCGAGACGCGCTGATACAGAACAACGCCCTCCGGCACGGGGCGTACGGGTGTGCGCTTGGTTCACTGGCCTCAGATGTTGCTGACCATGACGATGTCGCACGCCAGGCCCTGGCGCAGCTGTTCGGCGAGTGGCAGGACCTTCTCGCGAAAGTCCTGCAGCGGTTCAAGGACAAGGGCACCCTCCCTGCCGATGCCTCCGTGGAGCAGCTTGCGACGGGCCTGATGGGTGCACTGCAGGGGGGTTACCTGCTGGCACGGGCGGCGCACGACGTCGCCCCGATGGGTACCTCGATCACCATGGCGCTGGACCACATCGACAGCTTGTCCGCCCGATAGAACGGACGCCGCTGTCGGGCTGGTCGACGTGGCGGCGGCCACGGAGGGGCTTGCGCGGGGGTGCTCAGAGGAGGCAGCAGGCCCCCCGCCGGCGTGGGTAGGGAGCGGTCAAGAGCGGTCACGGCCACGCGCGTCTCCCGCGGAAGGATTTCTGGGTGGGCGCTTCGGTCAGATGGCCAACCCCGCGCCTCCGGATACGACGATCTCTTGCCCAGTGATGTACGCGGCGTCGTCCGACGCCAGAAATGCGACCGTCCTGGCGATGTCATCTGGTATGGCGAGGCGGCCGAATGGATTGTTCTCGGCCATCGCCGTCATCGTTCCCGCGACGTCCTCGGTAACCGTTCGGATCGAGGTCCTCGTCATGGGAGTGTCGGTCATGCCCGGGCTGACTGCGTTGATGCGGATCCGGCGCGGTGCTAGTTCGAGTGCAAGGGTGGGGATCATGGACAGCATCGCGCCGTGAGATCCGGCGGCGACGCTGCTGCCGGTGAGGCTGCGCGTTGCTCCGATTCCTACGGTGACGATGACGGACGCGCCGTCAGCCAGGATCGGCACGGCCTTGGCCAGGGTGAAGAACACGCCTTTGGTGTTGACAGCGAACACCTCGTCGTACCCAGCTTCGTCCCAGTACTCCAGCGTCATGGGGCGGTTGACGCCGGCGTTGAGGAACAGCGTGTTCAGGCTTCCGAAGTGTGCTCCCACTTCGGATACGACCTTGTCGATCTCCGACAGAGACCGTGCGTCAGATTGCAGGACCAGGATGTCGTCGGGCAGTTCCTCACGCGTGCGAGCCACGCTCTCGGAGCGTTGTCCGGTGACGGCTACCCGGTAACCGCGATCGTGCAGAGTCCGTGCGGTGGCCTTCCCGATTCCGCTGGTGCCACCCGTAATTAGGGCCGTACGAGCCGACATGACATTTACTCCGTCTTCGTTAGTTCTGGACCAAACAGTCTAGTAAGACTGCACTGATGCGACCATATGCTGCTACCACGGCGCAGACTGATCCTAGCGCTGGACTATATCGTCCCGAGCTTGGGAGGCTGGTGGCGTGACTATGACTCGCACGGGGAAGAGCGCGACCAAGGAACAGCGAGCAGCCGCCAAGCGCTTAGGCTCGCTCGATGACTCCCTTGGTCGGTGGGTGCAGTCGGTTGGACCGATCGATGCCTACGACGCACATCTGCCCATCACGGTGGGCGGCCCGCTCGAATGGTTCTCGTTCGCCGTCACCTCGCGGCAGCTCAGCAGAGCATCGAGCTTGACGATCTACGGCCGACTGGTCGCACAACTCGGCGGAGCGATCACTGCCGAGCGCGTCATCTCGACCGACGAGCAGACGCTGCGCGAGGCCGGGCTGTCTCATCAGAAGGCTTGGACGATCCGCATGCTCGCCGAACGCATGCATGACGGCGCCCTGGAGTTCGACGCACTGGGTACGATGACCGATGCCGAAATCCTCACCAGCCTCGTGGCCGTGCCCGGTATCGGCCGGTCGTCCGCGCAGCGATTCATGCTCCATTACCTGCGCAGACCAGACATCTTCCCGGCCGGCGACCCTACGGTGCGCGAAGCGATCACCGCACTGGATCAGCTGGACAGCCTGATCACCCCGAACGCGGCGGAACAGCACAGCGAACGGTGGCACCCGTACCGCTCGTATGCCACGTCGTACCTCTGGGGCTATGCGTGGGAGCTGCACCCGGTGGTTGCGGGGCGCACGCGGCACTGAAGTCCCGCACCACCGGCCCGCACCGTCGTCACGACGAGCGCTAGCTCGGCTTGCACCTTCCCGCTGGCGTCGGCGTCGGCCAGCCGGGACACCTATTGCGCGGCCGCGTCCTTGGACAGGTTGGTCAGCGCGCCTGCACCAACCATGCACGCAATAGCCCCGCGCCGGCGGTAACCGCGGCGAACGAACGGGCATCAATCCGGGCGTTTCGTCGTGCCGCTCGATCCGTCCGGAGGTGTGCGCAGCAGTGCATGATCCATAACGTGCCGCTCATGACTGTGTTGGTCAGAGCGATCCCAGATCCAGCGGTGGGTTTGGTGCGGGTCCTCGGCGTCGACGACTTCGCAGTCAAACGAGGGCACCACTACGGCACCGTTCTGATCGACTGTGAGAACCACCGCGTCGTCGATCTGGTCGCGGAACGCGATGCGTCGCCCGCTGGCCGAATGGCTGCTCCTGCATGAGTCGCCCACGATGATCTGCTGGGACCGGGCGGGCGCTTAATCGGATAGTTTCGTCTGAGTTCTACGTCGACTTCGGCTCGCACGATACCCATGGCGACGGCGAGGCCGTTGCGGACGGCGTGACAGGTCGCGCACCCATCGTGCAGGCCGCCGTGTTCGTGCGCGATGACGAGGATGGCGTCGTGCAGCGCATCGACTTCCATTTGCGCGCGGACTTGGCAGGGATGTCCCGCGAGGCTTCCGGCCGCATTGGCGATCATCGGTTCGGGTGCCTCGTAACGAGCAACCGCCTGAGCGGTCCGGCGGAGCGCGTCATCAATGGGTGAGGCCACCATGACAGTCTAGGCGCTAGTCAACCCGCTGGGGGAATCAGTTTGGTCGCCGCTGTTGCAACGCGGGCACTCGCCGTCCGGAACGGACATAGCCTGGAACACGGTGGCAGCAGCGTCCACTTTTCATCGAAGGCGTGGCAAGAACGTACGGAGGCCGCTCGCGGCAACGCCGTGTGAGGCGCGCCACCAGCACACCGGATAGGATAGGTCGCTGTGGTGGGCGGGTGGTAGCTCCCGGGCCGAGTAGGGGACGAAAGCCTCCGCGTAGGACGGCCGGGAGCCGGCCCGCAGGATGCCGCAGACTCCCAGGATGTCTAGCACGGCGCTGCGCTCGTCCTTGTTCCCCGGCAGTAGCTTCAGCGCCGTGGCGGCCTGGGCCGCCGTTGTCTTCGGAGGGAGCGATCGCAGCGCCGCGATCAACTCCTGACCGAGCTCGACGTCGGCGCCCTGCATCTCGAGACGCGGCGCGCGGGCGAATTGCGCCAGGTCGAACGCCACGTAGCCGAGATCGTCACGGCGGACTCCGCCCCACTTGAAACGCTCGAAGTTCATCGCGTTGCGGTCGATCGGCTGGACATCGTCGATCAGCCCGCACAGGTCGCAGCGGTGGGCGTCGGTTCCTGGCCGGAAGGTGTGCGCGGGCAGGTGCCGGGCCACGGCGTACGACCCCAGTGCTGACCGTAGATCCATCCGCTTCGCGGTTAGCCCGGCAAGGAAGGCGTCGCTGACCTCGCCGATGTCCAGCCGCTTCGCAGCCGCGCGTGCGGCCTCGACCACCTCGTCGTGCCCGGCCACCCATGGCTGATCAAACATAACGCCGGCTGCCACCGCCGCCTTCGCGGGTGGCGGCACGTCGCTGCGCCAGCCGTCGCTGTTCCAGTATGAATCGAGAAGCATCCGCAGGATTCCGCGGTCCACCTGGTATGTGGAATCGGTCCGGGCTGGCATGTGGGTCACCCTATCGACCGGAGAGAATGGGTTCGGGCCCGCTACGCGCGCTCCGCAAGGTGTCGCTCGCCGCGTGGCACCCGCGAGGTCGTCCGGAGCTGTTCGCCCAAGCGTCGTACGTGGCCGCGGCGTCGAGCAGGCTGCTCCCCGAGCCGGGGTCATTAATGGATGCCGAGGAAGACCTTGCATCGGTCGTCGAGGTGATCGAATCATGTGAGTAGCGTTTCCGCCGGCGTGCGGTGGTCGGGAGCTTCGGCCTGCGCCATACGTCGTGCGTGGTCAGAGCGTCGAAGTTCCAGATCGGCTGCCTCGGCTTCGAGCCCGTTGTAGGAACAGCGCCCGGCCGCCCGGCTGGTGTGCGGGGGATAACCTCGCCGGGCGGCGGCGAGGGGTTGCTGGACTCGTTGACAGCGGCGTGCGGCGTCGGCGCCCGTCGGGCATGCGCCGGGGCGTACGGCGAGTCTGGGCCGCGTCGGTGCAGCATGTCGGACACGCGTTGCTCGACAGCAATTGCGCTGCCGTTCGGGCCGACTGTCTGGTTCGCGTGGATCAGTGCGTCGGACACTGGTGTCTGCTCGTGCACGAAGGCGACCATCCCGCGGCGGCAGGGTAGCGAGCGCCGTCGACAGGATGGGATCCAGTGTCGCGCAGCACTGCGGCGTCGTTCCCACCATTCGATACCGGAAGCTTCTTATCTATGAGTTCACGTCGTGGCCACGGTCTCCACGTCAGTGGTGGAAGAAGTCTTTGAGGACGGCTGTCATCACCTTCGGGTCGGCCACGTGTGACTGGCCGGCGATGATCTGGCGGCGGGCGCCGGGGATGCCCGCGGCGATCGCGTCCGCGGCCGGATCGAGCGCACGAATCCATCTGGCCGATCCCGGCATCCAGGTGCCGCCGGCGGCCACCAAGGTCGGCTGCGTGATGTTCGCAAAGCGCGCAATGGGGGGCTGGCCGTTTCCCAGGCAGGCTGCGTCGTAGGCAAGCGTGTGTGCGATCGCCTCCAGGCCGGGCCACATCGGCGAGTTCCGCGCCCCCGTGATCTCCTCGTCGGAGGAGCCCGCCAACCGCATGAATAGTTCGAACGCATCGCCGCGCCGGTTCTCGGCGAGCGCGGTCTCGAGTTGTCCGACGTAGTCGCGCCATAGATGCGGCCAATCGTCAGCCATGTCGTACGGCACCTCGTACACCGCGAGCCCGTTGATCCCGGGTAGACCGGCCGCCGCGGCCTCCAACAGCAACGCACCACCGGACGACACGCCGTACAGGTGCGCGGATCCGCCCGCGACGACGAGCAGCGCCTCAATGTCCTCGATCTCGCGCTGCACGGCGTACCGCGGCGCGTCGCCGCTGAGTCCTCGGCCCCGCCGATCGTAGTTGTACACCGTGAAATGCGCCGCCAACTCGGCGGCCAGCGGCGCGTTCTCCGACCGGTCAGTAATGCCGCCGCCCACCAGGATGAGCGGCGGCCCTTCTCCCTGCCGGCCGTACGCGATTGACGTGCCGTCCCTCGACGTCACCTGGCCCATCGCAGCCCCTCCTCCATGACCGCTGAATCGCGCCCTGGTCTCGCTCGTCGCCGACCTCACGGCCGAGGCCGGCGTCCTCGCCCACATCGTCCAGCCCATCCGAATGCTGCGCCACCGCCTCCCCGGACCTCCGGCACCACCGCCGGACAGCCCATCCCCGACGCACTATCGATCTGCGTCCGCCTGGGGGAAGATTTCGGCAAGCCACCCAGGCCCTGAGCGGAGGGTGCATGTCTGACCTCGCCGTCAACCTGCTCGCCAGCGCGATCGCGGGCCTCGCGGTGTGGCTTTCCCAACTACTCGTACGGCGCCGCAAACGGGCGCGCGTGGAGGGGTTCTTCGGCCTGCAGGCAGGATCGAGTGCGCTGCTCATCGTCTCCAAACAGGCCCGCTCGGAATGGGCCACTGCCATCGAGAAAGCCGACGTCTCGGCCATGGTCGAGCTCGCCGTTCTGCTCAAGTCCTGCGACGTCACACCCCGCTTCTACATGCACCACGAGGACGTGCCAGGGATCGGCGACGAGGTCGAATTCTGCATCGGCGGCCCGATGTCCAACCAGCGGACTGCAGCCCACCTGCGATGGCACATGCCCGGCGTCACGCAGGGCACCTTCGAGGAAGGTCCGGAAGGGCTTACGATCCAGGTCGGAGAGAAAGCCTTCCAGCGCGTACGGGGTGAAGTCGAATACGCCCTCGTGGCCCGTATCCTGATCGACAGGGCGAAACGGCCGATCTTTCTGATCTTCGGTCAGACGGCGCTGGCTAACGAAGCTGCGGCGCGATATCTGGTGCGGGAGAAGGCTGTCCTCTCTCGCACGTACGGGAACGCGGGAAACTTCTGCTTCGTGCTCGGGCTCTTCGGCCGGGAAGTCTACGGCTCCCATTTCGTGCGGCTCGTCGACGACATCACTGGGCTCGCGTTCGACGGGCCAGCAAAGCCAGGAGGTCTCACGGGGGGCGAAGCCGCCCGAGGACGCGCGAGGCTAGGGCTAGCAGACCAGCGCCAGCCGTGCCACGGGCCGGTGACCCTAGCCGTCAGTAGGTGTTGTTCGCCGTGGTCAGCCGCGTCTCGCCGGCCGGCAGCGCCGGGCAGCCGGGCGCGCCGGCCCAGGTCGCGCCCGCCGGGTAGAGGTACCAGGTCGGCAGGTTGGCGCTGCTGCCGATCAGGTACGTGCCGAGGTCGTTGTTGGTGAACCGGTTGTGGTACGACGAGCACTCGCCCGCGTCCACGTTGACCTCTTCCAGGTAGTGCGCGGACGGCGGCGTCGACGAGCGGGGGAAGCCGTTCGCCCCGAACACGTTGGCATCGAAGGTGTTGAAGTCGCTGCCGTCGCGCAGTTTCACGGGATCGCTGCTGACCCCGGTCACGTTGTTGCCGGTGAACGTGTTGCGCGAGCTCTTGTGCGTGATGTAGGTGGCGTGGATGTAGCTGTTCTCGCTGTTGCGCAGGTTCACGAAGTGGTTGTTGGCGATCCGGTTGCCCGACGACTCGGTGAGCACGATCCCGCCGTACCCGCAGCGGGGCCAGTCCGCGTCATCGCAGAGTCCGCCGGTGTACGCGTTGCCGAGCGAGGTGAGGACCATGCCGAACACGGTGTTGCCGTCCAGGCCCCGCGCTGACGGCTGGCCCGGCCCGGAGGACGGGTTGTATCCGCCGCCGCAGGACCCGGCCGATCCGTCCAGCGAGATGCCGCCGCTCGAGTAGTACTGCGCCTGCAGGTAGTAGAACCGTAGGCCGGAAGTGCCGCCGGCGTTGAGCGCCCCGCCCGCGCAGGCGTAGAACCAGTACCCGGCGATGTACCGGTTGGAGCCGCTGGCCCGCGCGTTCTGGAACACCGGCCGCGCGGCGATCGAGTCGGCGCCCCCGCCGATCTCGTAATCGTCGGGCATGAACGAGATCGTGTGCCCGAGCCGGTACGTCTGCCAGATCGTCTGCTGGGCGACGTAGGTGCCGGCGTGGATACGCACCTCGACGTCCTGGTCGGGCGGGCCGGCCGCGACGAGCTGCTCGACGCGCTCGAGCGTCTTCACTGCGGCCGCCGGGGAGTTACCCGCGGCCGAGTCCGATCCGGACGCGTTCATGTAGATGATCTGGGTGCCCGCGGCGGCGGCCGGCGCGGCGGGCAGCAGGGCGGTCAGGCTGAGAACGGCGGCGGCCGCGGCGAACCGCACCGCCTTCCGCGCGTTGTCTCGAGACATGGACTGAAGGCTATGGATCCGGCCGCGCCGGCGCAGCCCCGCCACGGGTGGAGGTCGCCGTGCTCCTCCGGCGGGTCGTCTCCAAGCGCAGCGCGATCGAATGGGTGGCGGGTGGTCGGGCCGCCGTCGTCATCTCGGAGACAGAGCAGCGTGAACGCGTGCGTCGGGTCGCGGGCGGCGCGTCGTAGCTGAAGGCGTCAGCTGTTCCGTCGATGGCCGTTAGAGAGTGTTCAACCGTTCGCTGGGGCTGTGTGACGGTGTGACCGGTGGCGTGCGATCGATTGGGCCACGATCGCGGCGTCCTCGCCCACGCCGAACAGCACGGCGGACTTGCGTTTGCGCAGGAAGTGGACGCCGCAGAAGAACAGGCCCGGGACTACGGTGCTGGCGCCGTTGTCGGTGAGCGGGAAGCCCATGGCGTCGAAGGCCGGGAACCGGATCCAGCGGGTGTAGTCGGGGCGGAAGCCGGAAGTGAAGATCACCGCCCCGAGTCCGGTGAGGTCCAGTTCCCGCGGTGGGTCGGCGTGGAACGGCGCAGGGTCGGCCAGCTGAGGCGCCGTGATGCCCTTGGCGGGAAGTTGTTCGGTAAGGAGCTTTCGAATGTCGGCGTAGCGGGCATCGCCGAAGGCGACTGAGTCGGCCAGGTCGTCAGCGAAGTAGGCACGATGTCCCTCCACCCCGGCCAGGTGGCCCAGGAGGTGTACGCCCATGGTCTGCAACGCGCGGTAGTGCAGGTCATGGCCGCCTCGTTGGCCAGTCACCTGCAGGTTGGCGCCCAGCCGGGCTGTGGGTGAGGGCAGAGCGCTCAGTGGGGTGTCGAAGAAGGTGGTCTCGTTGAGCCAGGTGACGATGTCGCGGCCGTCGACCCGCCGGGGCAGCCACGGCGCTCGTCCACAAGCCAGGAACACTTCGCGGTCCGCCTCATGCAGTTCCTCGGAGATCTGGCAGCCGGTCTGGCCGCTGCCCACGACCAGGACCTTGCCCGGCGGAAGGGTTGCCGGGTTGCGGTACTCCTCGGCATCGATGGCGAGCAGCTCGGGCGGGAACCCCGCCGCAACATCGGGGCGGTGCGGTCGCTGATAGGCGCCCGTGGACACGACAACCGACGCGGCCTGCAAGTCGCCGGCCGAAGTGCGAAGCAGGAACCCGCCGTTGGGCGTGGGTTCGAGGCTGTCCACACCCACTCCCTCGCGAACCGGCGCGCCGAAGCTCGATGCGTACCGGTGCAGATATTGAACGATCTCATCACGGGGTACGAACCCTTCCGGGTCGTCGCCGCTGTAGGTGGCGCCCGGCAGGCTCATGGTCCAATTAGGTGTCACCAGGCGGAAGCTGTCCCACAACCCCCGCCAGGTTTGGGCAATGCGTGCCCGCTCCAGTACCACGTGCTCGATCCCGCGAGCGGTCAGCTCGTAGCTCACCGCCAGACCTGCCTGACCCGCTCCGACCACGACCACTGAGAACCGACTGGACACTGCGACCACCACGTCTCATTCCGCATTCCGATGAGGAAGGCAAGCAAGGTCGATGGTGAAGACCGCAGGACCGCGACAGAAGTGCAGTGTTTGAACCGGACGTGTCAGGCGGAGGCTGCCGCGTGCAGCGGCTGCGGGCCACGCTGTTGATCGCGGTGCCAGGTTGGCAGGGCTCGGGCCAGCGCGCGGGAGCCGTTTACCTCGATCGCCCCGGAGCGCAGCGCGTCGCCCCAGCGAATCTCTCCGAGGTGCCAACGGGCGAACGCCATCGGGTCATGCACCACCACAACCAGCTGCTCCTCGCCGCCCGGGTGCTTCTCACAGATCTCGGCGTCGCCCCGCTCGATCAGCAGCCAGTTGCGGCTGCCGGGCCTGGACAGGGTGGGGTAGTCGAACCGGATCAGCACCCGTTTCTGCGGGAACCGGTCACGGTCCAGGTAGAACGTCGCCCACATCCACAGCACGATGCCCGGGTGAGCATGCTCGGGCATGAGATCGGCCCACCTCGACCCCCAGTGCTGCAGGGCTATCATGACGGCCGAGAGTTCGTGACCCGCCTGAGTCGGCTCGTACGTCGATCCGGAGCCGCCGGGCTTGGGACGGATCTCGATCACGCCGGCCCGTTCCAGCTCCCGCAGTCGCTTCGAGAGCAGCCCACGGGAGAGCCCGGGGGCGCCATCGGCGATCTCGTTGAACGTTCGGCAGCCCAAGATCACGATGTTGCGAAGAATAATGAGGGACCAGCGCTCAGCCAGCAGCTCCGACGCCCTTGCGATAGGGCAGTACTGCCCGTAGGTCCGCACACCAACAGCCTGCCACCTCGCGGGTAACTGGATAAGTTCAGATCCTGAACCAGACAGTTGCCGTCGTCCTCGATCGGCACCGAGGGCGGCCAGCGGCAGCGGCCGGCGCATCAAGGCGGCAGGTCCGAGTCGGCGAGCTGCTGCTTCGCGGCCGTCGCCCGCTCGGCGACCTCCCGGCCGCTTGCGGTGCCTGCGCGGCGGCGTATCCAACCGCACCGACAGGCAGCTATTTGGGCCGCGCGAGAAGGACCGAGGCGAAATTGTCGCCTCGGCCCTCTTCCGCTCCGCGAGGTAGCGTCCTTGCCAACTCTGTGAGCGGCGTGGGCGCGGCTTCAGGACTTGAACGCGTCCTTGACGTTCTCGCCGGCCTGCTTGAGCTTCGAGGTGCTCTGATCGGCCTTGCCCTCGGCTTCCAGACGCTCGTCGTCGGTGGCCTTGCCTACACCTTCCTTGACCTTGCCGCCGACTTCCTCAGCCTTGTTGTCAACCTTGTCGTCGAACGCCATCAGGGCCTCCACTTCATCGCCAGCCAACATTGACTGGGTACCCGGTCCGACGGAACGCAACCCCTGAGCGAGCGACGGACAGAAGCACGGGCCCAGGCCGGACTGCTTGTACGCGTTAGCCGGGTGGCGACGCGGGTATCCGCGTGGTATGGCAACCGTGACCCGCACGATCAGCGCCCCCGCCGAGCAGGTGTACGCGATCCTGGCCGACGGTTGGACCTACAGCGACTGGGTGGTGGGCACCGCTCACATCCGCGATGTCGACGCCTCCTGGCCGGCGGTCGGATCGAAGCTGCACCACAAGATCGGCCCGTGGCCGCTCTCTCTCAAGGACGCCTCGACGGTCATCGCCGCCGACCCCGACCGCTCGCTCACCCTGCGGGCCGGTCTGTGGCCGCTCGGTGAGGCAACGATCCGCATCCAGCTCGCGCCGGTTGACGGCGAGAACACCCGGGTGACCATGCACGAGGACTTCCACGCCGGACCGCTGCAGTGGGTCACGAACAAGATCAACGACGTGGTGCTGCACTTCCGCAACACCGAGGCGCTCCGCCGGCTGGCGGAGCTCGCCGAGAACTCCCGGCGGCCCGGCTCCGTTCCCCGGTGATGGACGCATCCGACGCGATCGTCATCGGGGCCGGACACAACGGGCTGGTCGCCGCGAACCTGCTCGCCGACGCCGGCTGGTCGATCGTGGTACTGGAGGCGACGGCCCACCCCGGCGGCGCGGTCCGGTCGGGTCACATCACCGCGCCCGGCTATCTCAGCGATCTCTTCAGCTCCTTCTTCCCCCTCGGGTACGCCTCCCCGGTCCTGCGCGGGCTGAACCTGCCGATCGAGTGGAAGCATGCTCCCGCCGTGTTCTCGCACATCCTGCCGGACGGGCGGGCCGCCACGGTCAGCCGCGACGTCGAGGCGACGATGGCCTCGATGGAGCAGTTCGCGCCCGGCGACGGCGAGCGCTGGAAGGCCGTTTACCACGAGTGGGCCGCGCTGTCGGAGCTCCTCCTGCACAGCCTCCTCACCCCCTTC
The DNA here is from genome assembly GCF_000379645.1 of Paractinoplanes globisporus DSM 43857. Classification (GTDB taxonomy): domain Bacteria; phylum Actinomycetota; class Actinomycetes; order Mycobacteriales; family Micromonosporaceae; genus Actinoplanes; species Actinoplanes globisporus. Next base: position 1,274,075 of record NZ_KB903294.1, on the reverse strand, counting down.
CCTCCGGTGCGGCACGGACTGGCTTTGCTGCGCAGCCTGCGTACGGCAGAAGCCCTGCGCTTTGCCCGCCGCCTGCTGCTGCCGGCCCGCGAGCTGGGCCAAGAATGGTTCCGGGGTGAGGGCGCGTCCCTCGCCCTCGCCGGGTGCGCCCTGCACACCGACCTGTCGCCGGAACAGGCCGGCAGCGGCGTCTACGGCTGGCTGCTCGCCATGCTGGGCCAGCAGGTCGGATGGCCGGTCCCTCGTGGCGGGGCGCAGAGCATCACCGAAGCCCTCGTACGGCGGCTCGAGTCGCGCGGTGGCCAGGTCGTGTACGAGGCACCGGTCGAGCGGATCCTGATCGCCCGCGGCCGGGCCATGGGCGCCCGGACGTCGGGCGGAACCGACTATCGAGCCCGCCGCGCCGTCGTCGCCGACGTGCCCGCGCCGGCGCTCTTCCTCGACCTGGTCGGAACCCGATGGCTGCCACCACGGCTGATCGACGATCTGGCCCACTTCCGGTGGGACGGGGCCACCGTGAAGATCGACTGGGCGATCGGCTCGAAGATCCCGTGGAGCAACCCGGCCGTCGCTGGCGCGGGCACCGTGCACCTCGGCGCTGACCTTGACGGGCTGACCCGGTACGCCACGCACCTGGCCCTCGGCGAGATACCTCCGCAGCCGTTCCTGCTGTTCGGGCAGATGACCACCGCCGACAGCACCCGCTCACCGGCCGGCACCGAGTCGGCATGGGCGTACACGCACCTGCCGCGGCGGCCGAGCTGGACGGCCGGCGAGATCGCCGAGCACGTCGAGCGGATGGAGGCGACCGTGGAGCGGCACGCGCCCGGCTTCGGCGAGGCCGTCGTCGCCCGCTGCGTGAATTCCCCGGCCGACCTCGAGGACGCCAACCCTTCGCTGTCCGGCGGCGCGCTCGGCGGCGGCACGGCGGCCGCGTTCCAACAGCTGTTCCTCCGCCCGATCCCGGGACTGGGCCGGCCGGACACACCGGTCGACCGGCTCTACCTCGCCAGTTCGTCCGCCCATCCCGGCGGCGGCGTGCACGGCGCGGCGGGCGGCAACGCCGCCCGCGCCGCCCTGGTGCGCGACCGCGGCCTGACCGGCGAGGCATACCGGGCGGCGATGTCCGCAGCCCACCGCGCGATTTATCGGTGAGTGGCTCAACCGCAGGACATGGCCCCGGCATGGTAGGACCGAACTTCATCGCCGTGCATACGATGCTCGACCCGCAGGTCGACGCGGTCCGGCCGATGGTCGACGCACTGGCCGAGCGGATCGCGACGCTGGGCGGGTCGCCGGTCGGCACGCCGGGCGCCCTGGTCACCCAGCGGTCCTGGGACGACTACGCGATCGGCCGTGCTCAGACCAACGCTCACCTGGCCGCCCTGCAGGCGGGCAGCAGGCTGCTTTCATTGCGGGCGGGAACGATCACCGCGCCGCGCCATCCGCTCACACCAGGCCCTCGCGCTGGGCAATCGACCGCGGGTCGGAGGTGAAGACCTCGAGCAGGAAGTCGGTCTCCTCGTGTCGGGCCATCCGGTGCAGGCCGAGGAGGGCGGCCAGCTGGGCGTGCACCTCGTCGCCGGAACGGGCGTGCTCGGCGACCCGGTGACGCCAGTGCACAGCCACCAGGTCGCCGCCGCGCTCGAGAGATCCGGCCACTCGGTCGAGAAGCTCGGCCAGGTCGGCGTCGTCGAAGTAGTAGGCCAGCTCGGAGAGGACGATCAGGTCGTACGTGTCGTCCGGCCAGTCGCGTGGCATCCGGGCGGCGCGGACGGTCACGTGCGGCTGGTCGGCGACCCGCTCGGCGGCGGCGCGGACCGCGGCCTCGATCGCGTCGACCGCGAGCAGCCGGTCGCAGCGGGCGGCCAGTCGGCTGGTGAGCATGCCGGTCGAGCAGCCCGGCTCGAAGCCGGAGCGGTAGCGGCGCCGGGGCAGCACGTCCGCGGTGAGCGCGTGCTTACGGGCGTCGTACCAGCGGCTCTCGAAGCTCCACGGGTCGCGGCTCGTGGCGTACATCTGCTCGAAGTAGCCGATCGGGGTGCTCACGCGAAAATCACCTCGAACGGGCGGGTGAACCGGGCGAGCACGTGCGGCGGCAGGATCGCGGCGTCCGCCTCGGCCGGCCCGAGCGGTGCGATCTGGCTGGGGAACGCGGCGATCGCGGCGGCCTTCGCCGCCCGGGCCTCGGCCGGCAGATCGATACGGTGGGCCCGCTGCCAGGGCACTTCGGGATCGTTCGGGTACGCCCAGTGCCAGGTCCAGATCGGGTACTCGAGCAGGCGCGCGCCAGTCTCGGTGCAGGCGTGCGCGGCGGCCCGCCCGGTCGCCTCGTGGTCGGGATGCCCGTCGCCGCGCCAGGTCACCAGACACCACCGGCCCGGCGTCAACAGGGCGGCCAGCTCCTTGGCCAGGGTCTCCTCCTCGATACCGCCGTCCGGATGACCGAGCCGGTGCACCCGGCATTTCCCCAGCCCGAGCCGGCGCAGCGCCTCGCCGGTCTCCGCGCGCCGGATCACGGCAAGCTCGTCCTGGGTGTGCACGGTCGAGCCGGGGTGCGACGCCTCGCCGTCGGTGACCGCGGCCAGGTCGGCGGCGCCCAGCAAGGCCATCAGTCCGGCCACGCCGAGGATCTCGTCGTCCGGGTGCGGCGCGACCACCAGCGGCGGGCCGGGCGCATCGAGCGGCAGCGACGGCCAGTCGGCCATAGCCGCCCACGCCCGCCACTCGTCCTCGGGGGTCCCGTTCCCCTCGATCGCCCTCACCACCGCGGGTCCTCCTCCGCGAGCAGTCGGCCGAGCTGTTCGAGGTCGCCCTCGGCGTGGCTCTGCCGCAGGTAGACGGTCAGGTCAGCGACGCGGCGGGAGTGGTCGCCGTCGCGGCACAGCGGCCCGGCGCCCAGCGCGCGACCGACCCGGTCGATCACCTCGGTCGCGGCCGCCTCGACCGTCGCGCGGACCCGCAGCGCCAGCCGGTGCGCGTCGGCCTTCGGGTCGGCGTCGATTCGCGTGGCCGCGTCGTCCAGCACCGCCCGGGCCGCGCCCAGGGCCACGTCGACCCCTCCGAGGTGGGCGAGGGCGTGCGGGCCGGGGTCCTTCCGGCGGGCGGCGGCGAGCAGGGCGTCGGCCACGCCCAGCCCGCCGCCGAACCAGCAGGCGGCGACGCCCACACCGCCGTGCCAGAAGCCGGGCCGATCGACGTACGCGCCGGGTCCGCCGATCGGACGGGCCGGGGCGTCGGCGAAGCGGACCGTTCGGCTGTCGCTGGCCGCCATGCCGACCGCCGGCCAGGTGCCGTCCAGCGGCGTCGCGTGCGGGGCACGGTTGCGCACGGCGAAGAGCCGGATGCCGTCATCGGCTGCCGCGGTGACCAATGCGTCGGTGCACCAGACTGCCCCCGAACACCACGGGCGGTCGCCGCTCAGCCGCCAGCCATCTGGACCGTGCTCCGCGCGTACGGCCGAGGGAGCCGCCGCCCAGACACCCCAGCGCTGCCCACCGTGGTCTTTCGAGGAATCAGCGTCGCCGAGCTCAGCGCGAATCGCCACCGCGTCCACATGCCCTTCGGCGAGCCGGCAGGCGACCAGGTCGGCCCGGCCCAGCGCGGCGAGCCGGTGCAGGCGTTCCGCGGTCGCGCCTTGCCCAGGCAGGGGAAGGTCAGGCAGGTCGATCATGAGCACGGACACAGATTTACCCCCGCCTCGCCCGATCAACCGGGTTCGGCCCAGCCGAGCGGCTGACGGCCCACGTTTGATCGGCGCATTTCGGCGGTAATCGATCCGGCATGGACCCTTCGCGTGACGACCGGATCCGCGACCCGTGGGGCGAGCGCACCCCGTACGCCGCGGGTGAGCGCTGGCCGGTGCGCGTGGACGCGTACACCGTCAAGCAACCGGAGCGGTGGGTGCGGTCGGCGTCGCTGCTGCACTCCAACGGTGACGCCATCGACATCGGGGTGCGCGACGGACGGATCGTCGGGGTGCGCGGCCGGGCCACCGATCGGGTCAATCGCGGCCGCCTCGACCCCAAGGACGTGTACGGCTGGCAGGCCGGCCTCAGCCCGGACCGGCTCACCGTTCCGCTCGTGCGCAGGCGGGGCACGCTGGTCGAGACCGGCTGGGACGACGCGATGAAGCGGATCGTGACCCGCTCGAGGAAGCTGCTGGACGGTCCCGGCGGCTGGGGGCATTTCGGCTTCTACACCACCGGGCAGTTGTTCCTCGAGGAGTACTACACGCTCGGCGTGATCGGCAAGGCCGGCATCGGCACCCCGCACATGGACGGCAACACCCGGCTGTGTACCGCGACCGCGGGTTCGGCGCTGAAGGCCAGCTTCGGCACCGACGGCCAGCCCGCCTCCTACGCCGACGTGGACCATTGCGACGCGATCGCGCTGTGGGGCCACAACGTCGCCGAGACGCAGGCGGTGCTGTGGATGCGGATGCTGGACCGCCGGCGCGGCGCGAATCCGCCGGCGATGCTCGCGGTGGATCCGCGGCCCACGCCCGTGGCCCGGGAGGCCGACGTGCATCTGCCGATCCGTCCGGGCACCAACCTGGCGCTGCTCAACGGTCTGCTACGGATGATCTTGGAGCACGGCTGGGTGGACGAGGCGTACGTCGCCGCGCACACCCTCGGCCGACCCGACCTGGAGAAGGTGGTGGCGCAGTATCCGCTGGACCGGGTGGCCCAGGTCTGCGACCTCAAACCGGCCGACATCGAGCGGGCCGCCGAATTACTGGGCGGCTCGCAGCGGCTGCTGTCCACCGTGCTGCAGGGCTTCTACCAGTCGAATCAGGCGACCGCGGCGGCCGTGGCGGTCAACAACCTGCATCTGCTGCGCGGCATGATCGGCCGGCCCGGGGCCGGCGTACTGCAGATGAACGGCCAGCCCACCGCGCAGAACACCCGGGAGACCGGCGCCGACGGCGATCTGCCGGGCTTCCGCAACTGGAACAACCCCGATCACGTACGCGAGCTGGCCGAGCTGTGGAATGTCGATACCGCCACCATCCCGCACTGGTCGCCGCCGACGCATGCCATGCAGATCTGGCGGTACGCCGAGCAGGGCTCGATCAAGCTGCTCTGGATCAGCGGCACCAACCCGGCCGTGTCCCTGCCGGATCTGGCCCGCGTTCGCCGCATCCTGAAGCGGCGCGACCTGTTCGTCGTGGTTCAGGACATCTTCCGCACCGAGACCGCCGAGTTCGCCGACGTCGTGCTGCCCGCGGCGACCTGGGGCGAGAAGACCGGCACGTTCACCAACGCTGACCGCACGGTGCACCTGTCCGAGAAGGCCGTGGAACCGCCCGGCGAGGCCCGCGCCGACCTGGACATCTTCCTCGACTACGCACGACGGATGGACTTCCGCAACCGCGACGGCATGCCGCTGATCACCTGGACGGACCCCGAGTCGGCGTACCGGGAATGGCAGCGTTGCTCCGCCGGGCGGCCGTGCGACTACACCGCCATTTCGTACGAGCGGCTGCGGCGCGACGGCGGCGTGCAGTGGGGCGGCGAGCGGCTCTACACCGGCGGCCGGTTCAACACCGACTCCGACTACTGCGAGACGTACGGTCAGGACCTGGCCACCGGCGCCGAGTTCACCGCGGAGAGCCATCGCGCCAAGCGGCCGGACGGGCGCGCCTTCCTGCACGCCGCACATTTCCAGCCGCCGCCCGAGGAACCCACCGACGACTACCCGCTGCGGCTGGTCACCGGGCGCAACCTCTACCAGTTCCACACCCGCACCAAGACCGGCCGTGTCCCCGAACTCGACGCCGCCGCGCCCGAGGTGTGGGTCGAGCTCAATCCCGCCGACGCCAAGGCATTCGGGATCGATGCCGGCGACACGGTACGCATCGAGTCGCCACGCGGCGGGATCGAGGCACCTGCCCGGATCGAGGACATCCGCCCCGGCACTGTGTTCGTGCCGTTCCACTACGCCCGGCACGCCGCCAACGAGCTGACCATCACTGCCTGGGACTCGGTCTCCAAACAGCCGCTGTTCAAGCTCGCCGCCGTCCGCGTACGCCGAATCGAGGCCTGACCATGCACCTGGCCCACTACCTCGGCCTGCTGCACCGCGCCCAGGACACCCTGGCCGCCGCGTTCCGCGAGGTCGGCGATGCGCACGCCGACGAGGCCGACATCGCCCACCTCTGCACCCAGCAGGCCAAGCGGTGCGACGAGCGGGCGGCCGCGCTGCGCCCGTTCGCCGACCGATACGCCGAGGACGCCCCCGACGAACCGGAACGCCTGCACTCGGAGCTGTTCCGCGGCGCCCGCACCGGTGGCCTCGGCCTGCTCCGAGACCTGCAGGACCTCTACCTGATGACCGCCGAGTGCGACATCTGCTGGATTTTGGTCGGCCAGGCCGCCGAAGCCCTGCGCGACACCGACCTGATCGACGTCATCGACGAGGCCGCCGCCGCGACCGCCGTCCAACTTGCCTGGCTGCGCACCCGCATGAAGCAGGCCGCACCTCAGGCCCTCGTCGTCGCACGGTGAGATCCTCGTCGAACAGGTGTCATGGGGAATCCGCCAGCATGTCCAGAACCTGCTCCGGCCTGGCGCCGAACATGCTGGGCTGCGCGGGCCTGATCCTGCCGATCGCCGCGGGCGCGGTGGTCCTCGATACGGTCGTGTCGACCCGGGTGCAGCTCGACACCCGCGAAGACATGCGCGGCCGTGTTCTGGCCGCGCTGGGCATGACCTCATCGCTTCCGGGATTGTCGGCGCGCCGCTCGTCGGCTGGCTGTGCGACACGGCCGTCCCGCGCGGTGCGCTCGTGCTGGCCGGCGTCGTCACCACGGCGGCGGCCCTGGCCGGCGGGGTGGCGCTGATCGGGTCACCGGCCGGTGGGCGCCGCCCGCGGGAGCCGTCCTCGGCCGCTATGCCGACGATGTCCGGCGCAGGTCGCGGCTGGTCAGCGCCAGTGCCCCCGCAAGAGCGCACCCGCCCGCGCTGACCGCGAGCACCGTACGAGGGGCGACTTCCTGGAGGGCGAGGGCGGCCAGGGCGGCGCCGAGCGGCGTCGCGACGGACAGCAGGCTGCGCTGCAGCCCGAAGACCGCGCCGTGCCGGGCCGGGGAGACCCAACGCTGCAGGGCGCTGGTCTCGATGGTGGTGTACGGGCCCCAGATCGCACCGCCGACCAGGAACAGCACGGCGGCCGGCGGCACGTCGTGGACGACCGTGATCGGCAGCATGACCGCGCCCCAGACGAGGGCGCCCACCGCGTTGACCACGCCCGGGAGACGCCTGCTGAGCATCGGCCCGGCGGCGAGGGTGGCGAGCGCGCCGAGGCCGAACAGGGCCCACAGCAGGCTGTACACGCCCTCGGTGGCGCCGAGCTGGTCGCGTACGAACGGCGGGCTGGCGGTCTCGAACGGCCCGTAGGCGAAGTAGTACGCCGTGGACAGAGCGATGATGGCGAGCACGCGCGGCTGCAACCGCCGGGTGGCGTCCCGATCGGCCGTCGACGGCGGCCGATGATCGTCCCCGGCCGTCCACGGCGGAGCGGGAACGTGACGGGGCAGCGCGACCGTTAGTGCCGCCGCGAGCAGGAGCATGCCGGCCGGCAGGACCATGCTGGTGGCGGCGCCGAGCAGCGCCAGCGCGGGCCCGGCCACGGCGGCCCCGAGCATCAACGGCAGTTGGTCGCCGAGGGCGACCACGGCGTTGGCCCGCCCGAGTTCTGCGCTGCTGACCATCCGCGGGACCAGCCAGCGGACGCCGGCGTAGCTGGCCGGGGCCAAGGCGCCGCAGAGGCCGCCGAGGACGAGGACCGGCAGCACGGGCAGCTTGTCCGCCGGGCTGGAAACCAGCACGAGCAGGAGCAGGAGGACGGCCCGGCCGATCAGATCGAGCAGGATCAGGCGGCGGCCGCCCCAGCGGTCGACGGCCCGCCCCAGCAGCACGCCCGTGGCCAGGGTCGGCAGGCGCAGGGCCAGCACGACTACCGCTGTCTGCGCTGCTGACCAGCCCTGCGGCTGAGCGGCCCACAGCAGGACGAACAACACGAAGTTGTCCGCCGTCGAGGCCAGTGCGGTCACTGCGCCGGCGGCCCACACCGCCCGCGGGGGCCGTCGCCGCGAGATCTTCGGCAGGCGATCCGGCACGGTCGCGGTCATGACTCGCCGCCGGCCGCGGTGGACGGGACACTGCGGTCGACCGGGCAGTCGCGCCCGCACACCTGCCAGGAGCAGGTGCGGCAGGCCGCATCCGCCTGCGGACGTCGTCGTTGCTGCCCGGCCAGCACGCCGGCCATCGCGTCGACGAGCAGGCCGCGCTGCTCCGCGGGAACAGCGGCCATGAGCTCGTCGACGATCCGGTCGCGCTCGCCCCGCCAGCGCCGCAGACTGTCGGCGCCGCGCTCGGTCACGTGCAGCGGCACACCCCGTCCCGTGGAGACGCCGCGGCGCAGCAGATCCCGGCCGGCGAGCCGATCGACCAGACGCACGGTGCCGGACTGAGTGAGCTCGATCCGGCTCCGCAGCCAGTCCAGCGAGCACCCGTCATGCTCGGCGACCAGGGTCAAAGCCGCGACCTCGCGGGGCTCCAGCTCCGCGTAGCGCATGCCGCCGCGCAGTTGGTCATGCACGGTCAGCACGTACGCGGCAACGACGTTACTGATATGCATGACTCATACATATCAGCTCAGCCCGTAGCGCTGTCAAACGCTGCGAACTGGACTAGGGTCGCCGGGGAGACCTGCGCCGACGACGACGAGGGACGGCGATGACTCAGAACGATGACGACGTCGCCCTCGACACGGCGCTCGACCCGCTGGTCGTCGCGCTGGACATCGGTTCGACCGCCACCCGTGGCGGCGTGCACGACGCGTCGGATCGGCGGGTCCACGGCCTGCAGCACAAGGTGGAGCACGCCTTCACGGTCGCGCCCGACGGCACCTCGATCATCGACCCCGACCAGGTGACCGCCGAAGTCGAGCAGGTCCTCGACGCCGTGACCGGCGACCCGAAGCTGGGGACCCGCATCGCCGGCGTCGCGATGGACACCTTCGCCGCCTCGCTGATCGCGGTCGACGCTGCCGGGCACGCGCTCACCCCCTGCCTGACCTACGCCGACTCGCGCAGCGCCGGCACGGTCGCGGCGTTGCGGGAGGAACTCGACGAGCACGCGGTGCAACAGCGCACCGGCACCCCGCCTGCACACCAGCTACCACGCCCCGCGCCTACGCTGGCTGGCGACGGCCCAGCCGCACGTCACCGCCGGAGCCACACATTGGTGGTCGCTGGGCGAATACGTCTGGGCCAAGCTGATCGGGCAACCGCTCGCCGGGACGTCCACGGTCGCGTGGACCGGCCTGCTCGACCGGCGCACCGGCGAGCTCGACGCGCAGCTGCTCACCGCCGCGGGCGCCGGGTCCGAGCAGTTCTCCCCACCGCGGGACGCTCCGGTGACGCCGGTTGCCCCATCGCGTTGGCCCGCGCTCGCCCGGGCCGCGTGGTTCCCGGTCATCACCGACGGCTTCGCCAGCAACATCGGGGCCGGAGCGCTCGACGCCACCGTGCTCGCCGCCGCGACCGCCACCAGCGGTGCGCTGCGGGTGCTGCTCGAGGGCCCGGCCGACCCGTTGCCGTTCGGCTTGTGGAACTACCAGGTCGGCGGCGGACGCAGCCTGCTCGGCGGGGCGATCAACGACGTCGGCCGCGCCGTCAGCTGGGCGCAGAACACACTGCGCCTCAGCCCTGACTCCGCTGCCGTCCTCACCGCGCCGCCGAGCGAGGCCATCCCGCTCGTGCTGCCGTACTTCACCGGAGAACGCGCGCCGGGCTGGGTCGGCGGGGCACGTGCCGTGTTCGGCGGGGTATCCGCGGCCACCGACCCCGACGCGATGTTCCGCGGGATCGTCGAAGGCGTGGCCATGACCTACGCGCGCGTCGCCGACGAACTGCACCCGGCCGCCCCGCAGGTCGTGCAGGTCGCGGCGGCTGGCCGGGTCAGCAACGACCAACCCGGCTGGCTCCAGATCCTCGCCGACGTGCTCGGACGGCCCGTGACCCACGTGACCCGGCGTCGCGCCACCCAGCGCGGCACGGCGCTGCTGGCCCTCGACGTCCTGGCACCGGAAGTCCCACGCGCACCCCGGGCCACCGGGACGACGTACGAGCCCCGGCCCGCTCACGCCGAGTACTACGCGGGACGGCGGGAACAGTTTGCCGAGGTGTACGACGCGCTCCTGCATCGAACCCGAGCGAGCTGACCCGGCACGTTTCCGATCGCCCGTCCCGGGAACGGCGGAGAAAGAAGTCCGCCACCATCACGAGGGACACAATGACCGACAACGAGCCCCAGCAACAGCCGCCCAGCACAACCGCTCGCCTCGGACGACGCCAGCTACATCTCCGGCGCCATCATCCCCGTCACCGGCGGCAAGCCGATCCTCTGAGGGCCCAGGACCGATCAGTTCGTGGGCAGGGATCGTTCTGCATTCTCGGGTGAGAAACGGGCAAGGTACTCGTTATGGCGGGGTGGAATATCCGGTATCCGCCGAGTCCCGACGAGGAGCTCGGACGGTGGGTTCTCGGTGATGCGCCACAATTGGAGTCTCTGCGCGCAGGACTGCAGCGAGCTGTCCTCGGCCGGGCCGACGCGGAGAACCGCGAAGATCTCGCCGAGCGACTCGTCATCGTCGCGACCGAGTTGGCCGGCAACGCGCTACGGCACGGCCGGCCGCCGACCGTGGTGATCCTGCAGCGTTCCGATGGCCATCTCGTTGTCGATGTGGCCGACGGCGCGCCGGGTGCGGTGCCGGCCGTCGCCGATCAGCGGCCGGCCGGGGACGGCGGCCTGGGCCTGGTTTTGGCGCAGCGTCTCGCGCTGGAAGTCGGCTGGTGTCCCACTGGCCTCGGCAAACGTGTGTGGGCCACCTTCGCCCTGGCCGAACACTGACCGAGAACGGTGACTCACGGGCGATCAATACCCAGGTTTGGCGGCCGGGAGCACGGGAACCTCGACGTCATCGCAGACGACACCCGGACGGCGCGCGTCGACCGCCGCACTCGACTGAAAGAGGTTGCCATGTCCGACTCCCTCCGCGGCCGCACGGTCGCGTTCCTGATGAGCAACTCCGGTGTGGAGCAGGCCGAGCTCACGGCACCCCGCGACGCCGTTGCCGAGGCCGGCGCCACGGTGGTCCTGCTGGCGCCCGAGAAGGACACCATCCAGGCCTTCACCCACGACGTGGAAAAGGCCGACACCTTCCAGGCCGACGAGGCCGTCAAGGACGCCGACCCGGCCGCCTACGACCTGCTCGTCCTGCCGGGTGGCACCACCAACCCCGACAAGCTGCGTCTCGACACCGACGCGGTCGATTTCGTACGCCGGTTCGTCGCCGCCGGCAAACCGGTCGCCGCGATCTGCCACGGGCCGTGGACCCTCGTCGAGGCCGGAGTGGTCGAAGGCAAGACGCTGACCAGCTGGCCGAGCCTGCGCACCGACATCACCAACGCCGGCGGAGAGTGGCGCGACGGCGAGGCGCTGGTCGACCCGGCGAACGGCTGGACCCTGATCACCAGCCGCAAACCCGACGACCTGGCCGCCTTCACCAAGAAGATCGTCGACACGCTGAGCAGCTGACCATTCGCGGTCGGCAGCAAGCCGTTTCGCCGGGCTCAGCCCTCGATTCCGATCGCCGTGTGGGGAGTGCCCACCGGCTTGGACTGCGGTGATCGTCACGCATGAGCGCCGGTATTCTCCTCGGCGGCCTTTTCCATGCACGCCTTGCGGCGTGGTCGGACCGGACGATGGGCACGCGCCTGCCCAGCTTGGGTCAGCCGCGAGTGTGGGTGATGTAGAGCAGTGCGGTGTCGTCGTTGTGCCGGCCGTCGTCCTGGTGCACGGCGGCCAGGAGGGCGTCGAGGTAGGCGACGGGGTCGGTGATGGTGGCGAGCCGGCCGGCGAGGGTGATGAAGCGTTCCTCGCCGAGGCGGGTGCCGTCGGCGGAAATGCCTTCGAAGGCACCGTCGGTGTAGAGCAGCAGCCCGGCCTGGGGCGGCAGGGTGATGGTGGTCTCGTGCCAGTGGCCGCGGCCGGGGAACATGCCGAGGCCCAGGCCGTGCCGGACGTCGGCCGGCCAGGCGCCGTCGGCGGTGACGATCAGCGGTGGTGGGTGCCCGGCGCTGGTGAGGACCACCTGGTTGCGGTCGAGGTCGATGCGGGCACCGAGGACGGTGGCGAACATGCCGTCGTGCGGGCGTTCGGCGACCAGGACGTCTTCGAGCAGGCGCATCCGCTGGGTCTTCGGTACTCCGGCGAGGGTGAGGGTCCGCCAGCCGACGCGCAGGGCGACGCCCATGGCGGCTTCGTCGGGGCCGCTGCCACAGACGTCGCCGATCACGGCGTGGACGGCGCCGTCGGCGGTCTGGATGACATCGTAGAAGTCGCCGCCGAGCAGGGCGCGTTGCCGGGTCGGCAGGTATCGGCTGGCCAGCCGGACGGCCGGGTCGGCGAGAATGGGTTTGGGCAGCAGACCGCGTTGCAGGCGGACGCTCTCGTTGGCCAGCAGCCGGCTGTCGCGCAGGCTGCGTTCGGCGTTCTGCGCGCGTTTGCGGTGGATCGCGTAGCGGATGGTACGGCCGAGTACCGCGTCGTCGATCTGGCCTTTGACCAGGTAGTCCTGCGCTCCGGCGGCGACCGCGGCGGCGGCGGTGGCGGCGTCGTCGAGGCCGGTTAGCACCAGCACCGCGGTCTGGGGCCACCGGTCGAGGACCCGCCGTAACGCCTCCAGGCCGGCGCCGTCGGGCAAATGCAGATCGAGCAGCACACCGTCGGGGTAGTGATCGGAGTTGATCGCCTCGGCCAGCGTCGAGGCGACGTGAAGGCGGGCCGCGACGTCGCTGTCGGTCAGGTAATCACGGACCAGTAACGCATCGCCCGGGTCGTCCTCGATGAGCAGCAGGGTGTAGCCGGCCGAGAGCTGGTCGGTTCCGTCCGCGTGCCGGGACACGCCGCGGTGCAGCGGCGTTGTGTCGGTTCTGCGGTCCACGCCGGTCATCGGCACCTCGACTGCGCACCGGCCACCCCGTGCTCGAGCAACGTCGTGTCACCCATCGTCCCCACCATCCACCGACCACGCCAGTATGCCCCAGCCCCAGACCCGGATCGAGACCTCTCGCCGCCGCCCACGATCAGTTTGTATACCTGTTGTGCGGTCGTTCGCCCGCCGGCGACGCACGAAGTGTCAACGGGCCAGGGCCTTCTCCAACTCGGCCTTGCTCATCGACGAGCGGCCCTTGATGTTGCGCTTCTTTGCCTCGTTGTACAGCTGTTCCTTGGTGCGGCCCTGCGAGCCGGTGTGTGAGCGTTTCCCGCCGCGGTGGCCGGAGGAGACGTCGTGGGTCGACGACCGGCTCGCGGTGCGGGATTCACCCGAGCGGGCACGTTCCTTGTTGACGGTACGGGCGGCTATCTCCTTGGCCCGTTTGGTCGAGGCGCCGCGGCTCTCGGCGCTGTCCTTTATGTGCTCGTACTGGCGTTCCCGTTTCGGGCTGGATCCGGCCGGCATGATCGCCCTCCTTCAGCTCCATAAGGTCAACACGGGGATGGTTCCCAGGTCACGACCGGAGGAAACGCTCGGCGTCGGGCCGTGACCCGGTGCCGTGTCGTCGGCCGGGCGTCTCCGCACTCGCTTATCCCGCCAGCGTGTGGTGGCGGCCGAGGAAGTCGTCGAGGGCGGTGACCGGCAGCGGCTCCGGCATGGGTTGGCGTGGCCGTACGGCTCGCAGTGCGTCCTGGAAGCCGAAGAAGGTGCGGAAATCGCGCGGGTAGCGGTTCGGGGAGACGCCGGCGAAGGTGCCTTCGACGGTGGCCCGGCTCAGTAGCCGGCGCCATTCGTCGGCGGTGGTCAGGCCGGCCGACTCGGCGCCGTGGCAGAACAGAGCGAGCTGGATGTGCTCGTAGGGCTCGGTGGTGTCGAGGTAGCGGTGCAGCTGCGCGAGGGACGGCTGCACCGGGAACACCGACCAATACGGCACGGCGCCGGCTCGCAGCGTCCACCAGGGGTCGAGCAGCATGAACGAGTCGACGTAGAGCCGGTTGCCGGGCAGTCCGCGTTGCCGGTACCAGGCCCGGTACAGCTCGGCGACCGGGGCGCTGAGGCTTTCCGGCTCGTCGAACGGCAGCCGGCGCACCCGGAAGCCGTGCCGGTCGGCGAAAGCGGTGATGTCGTGGAGCAGCGCGGATTCGAAACCCCATTCCGCCTCCGGCGCGTCACTGTCGGCCGCCGGCGCATCCCACCGGGTCTTCCCGGTCCGGTACCGGCGTAGATATTCGGTCACCCGGTCGCTGCCATCTCGGTATTCCTCGGGCGGTATACCGCCGACCGCGCCGAACTGGAACAGGTGCCGGTCGCCGAGGCGGGTGACCGGCCAGCGTTTCCCGCATTCGGCCACCACGATGACGCCGCCAGGTTCGAGATGGTCGGTCAGGAATTTCTCGTACGCGGGCCCGAGCCTTTGCCGTTTCACCCGGAAGTAGGCCATCCGCCGCAGGGTCAGCCGGTCCTGATTCGGGTCGTGCATGTGGTGCAGCACGAGGTCCGGATTGTGCTCCAAGAAGGCCTGGGCGGTGCCGGCGAGCGCTTGGGCCGCCTGCCGCGGCTCGTCGGGCGAGATTCCCCGCTGCCGTACGGGCAACAGCAGCGTCTGTGGCAGCCACGGCACCCCGAACGCGGCGCACAGGTGCACCAACGCGCCACCGGAGGACCCGATCATGACCGCCGGGTAGTGGCGCCGCGGATAGGCCGACGCGATCCCGGCGGAGACCGCGTCCATGTCCAGCTCGCGAAGCTCGGACTCCGTGCGGCCCTCGGCCCCGCTGAACACGCTGTAGAGCGGCTCCTGTACCCGGGCCGGCAGCCGGGACGCCGCCGCGGCGACCGGCCGCAACGCGCGCATGGCGGGCTTGCCCAGCGGGGGAGTGGCCTGGCCGTACAGGAACCGGGCGAGGGCGACCACCATCGCCGACGCGGAGTCGAATCCGGCCACTTCGGGCGGCAGCTTCATGACCCTTTCATGCCCGGCATCGGGGCCGCCGAATCCGGGTATCCGCCCTGCATGACCGGTATCGCCACAGATCACCACGACGGTGGGCTGGGCCGGGTCCGCAGCCGCAGCCTCGGCGCCGCCCGCGCGGGAGTGCCCGAGCTGGTGCTGATCCACGGAATGACGGCCTGCGACTACATGGTGCCGGGCCTGCGCGAGCTGGCCACCTGGACCCGGGCGCACCTGATCGACTTGCCCGGCTGCGGCGGCAGCGGGGAGCCCCCGCACGAACTGACCGTCGCCGAGTTCGCCGACGCGGTCCTCGACTGGCTCGACCACCGTGGCCTAAGTCGGGTAGTCCTCGTGGGCCACTCCAGCGGCACCCAGGTCGCCGCCGAGGCGGCCCGGCGCCGGCCCGGCGACGTCACCGCCGTGGTGCTGGCCTCGCCGGTGTTCGATCCCGCCTACCGGCGCCTGGCCCCGGTGCTGTGGCGCTGGGCGCTCGACCTCACCCGCGAACCATCGAGCCTCGAGCGGGCCAACCGGCCCGAACGCAAACGGGCCGGCCTGCGCCGGCTGCTGCACGTGCTGCACGAGCACCGGCACTACAACCTGCCCGACGCCGTCGCCGACCTGCGGGTACCGGTGCTGGTCCTGCGCGGGCGCGATGACGCGCTGACTACCCCGGGCTGGCCGCGGCGCCTGGCCGCCCTGGCCGCCGAGGGCAGCTTCGCCGAGGTCAACGGGCCGCACACCTTCAACTGGCAGTATCCGGCAGCCTGGTCGGCCCCGATCCGGGCCTTCGCCGTGACGTGAGGCGTCACTCCGGCGGCGCCTGCATGGGGATGGTGTAGCCGATGTCGCCGAGCGCGCCCGCGATCTCGCCGTCCGCCGATCATCCAGGTGGCGGGGCGCCGCTGTCCTTGACTGCTCGAGAATAGGAGGCCATCAGCGAGGCGCGGGCGACGGTGGCGACCATTTCGTACGGCTCCTGGGCGAGGATCTCGGGCAGAGAGGAGCCGCACGCGGTGACACGTTTCCGGCGGCTTGAACATTCCTGCCCGGCGTCACCTCGGTACACGGACTTGCCGCGGATCGGTCGTGGAACGCTGTCGACTCACTCGCCCCAATCCAGTTGGCATGCCGGCACACCGACGGACCTGCCGTATTCCACGGCTTCGTTGCGGCCGGCCTGGTCGCCGATGGTGTAGCGGAACGACCGGCCCGGGTAGATGACGACGTGATCGGCGCTCACGCGGAAGTCGGCGTACCAGCCCTGACCCTCGATCAGGGCTTCGGCCAGTGCAGATGCGAGGTCGCTGGCGACATCATCCGGGCCCTCGATATCAAGCAAAGTCCAGACGCCAGGTTGGTACGACACCGTCCCCGAGGAGAAGTCCTGTCGATCGATGCGTGAAATTCGAAGACCCCGTACCCGCAGGTCACATCCGATCCGAAGGCTCTCGGCGATAATCCGTCCGTTCAGCATGACCAGATGGTCGCACCCGACTGTGACACTCTCGTCCTTGGACGCGTTGGCCGCGGAGCCACTGCACGGCTACGGACTGATCACCGAGGTGACCCGGCTTTCCGACGGCCGCGTCTCGCTGCGCCCCGGCACGCTCTACGGCGCCCTCGACCGGCTACTCGATGCGGGGCTGGTCACCGTCGAGCGGGAGGAAGTGGTCGACAGCCGGCTGCGCCGCTACTACCGGCTCACCGAGCACGGCGGTGACCTGCTCGCCGACGAGACCGAGCGGATGCGCCGCAACGTTGAGGCCGCGACCGCGCGGCTGCACGCCCGTACCCGTCGGGCCACGCCCCGCCTCAGTGGAGGGATCGCATGAGCGACCTGGAACGCCGCTATCTGCGATTGGTCCGGATATTTTATCCGGCCGGCTACCGCGACGAGCGCGGCAACCACTCAGCCGAGGGTTGATGGTGTGTCGTCGCCGCTGGCGGCTTGATGACGTCGCCATTCCGGCTGG
Organism: Paractinoplanes globisporus DSM 43857; assembly: GCF_000379645.1. Lineage (GTDB taxonomy): Bacteria > Actinomycetota > Actinomycetes > Mycobacteriales > Micromonosporaceae > Actinoplanes > Actinoplanes globisporus. The sequence goes on along the minus strand of NZ_KB903294.1, from coordinate 1,257,077 downwards.
CCGTGGGCAGGAGCGCCGGCCGAGCCGGCTGTTGTCAGCGATGGTGCAGCAGGCAGAATTCGTTACCCTCGGGGTCGGCGAGCACCGTGAATCCCTCGTCGCCCCTTTGTCCGACATCGGCGTGGGTCGCGCCCAACGCCAGCAGCCGGGTCACCTCCTTCTCGAGGTCACCGTCGGCAACAACCAGATCGGGATGTACGCGATTCTTGCCGGTCTTCGGAGCATCGGTGCGCTGCAGCCAGACGCTGAGCCCGCCGTCGGGCGGCCAGAGGTGCACATTGCCGTCGTCCCCCCGGTCGATGCGGTAGCCGAGCGCCGCCGACCAGAACTCGGCCATCCCCGGCACGTCGTGCACGTCGAGTGTCCACTGCGCGAATCGGATCACCATGAATCCAGAAATGACCGCCCGGCCGCCGGCTAAACGCCGCGGTCAGCCCTCGATGCAGTTGCCGTCCAGTGCGTTAGGGTGCGTGACCGTGTCAACGCCCTCCGACCACGTGACGGCGCTGCGTGCCAGCGTGGCGCGGTTCTGCGATTCGGTGCCGGGCCTGACCGACCCGATGGTGCGCGCGGCCTCGCTGCTGCCCGGCTGGAGTCGGGGGCATGTGCTCAGCCACGTGGCGAGGTCCGCCGACTCTCGCCGGGGTCTGCTGGAGACGGCACGCCACGGCCGGGTCGGGCGGCAGTACCCCAGCGACGATGAGCGCGACCGGGAGATCGAGGAGGGCGCCTGTCGCGCGCCCGCTCAGATCCGGCAGGACGTCGTGGAGGCACTGGACCGGCTGCTGACCGCGGTGGCCGAGCACCCGGCCGAGCTGTGGGACGCGCCGGGCGAATGGCTGGGGATGGGCCTGCGGCCGGTACACCGGGTGGTACCCAGCATGCGCCGCGAGGTGGAGTATCACCACGTCGATCTGGCGGCCGGTTACGGGCCGGGCGACTGGCCCGCGGACTTCGTCTCGGCCCAGCTCGAGCGGGTGACCAAGTCCTTCGGCGAGCGGCCGGACGCGGGCGCGTTCACGGTACGGCTGCCCGGCCGCGACCTCCCGGTGGGCAGCGGCGGGGACCTCGTGGTCGCCGGCGACCCGGCACCGCTGCTGGCCTGGCTCACCGGTCGCGGGGACGGCTCGGAACTGCGCACCTCGCCCGCGCGGCCGCTGCCCGCGCTACCGCCGCTGTCCTGAGCGGTGCTCTGCTGCCAGCGGATAGACCGCAGAGAGGCACTTCCAGAGCGTCAGGGCAAGATGCATAGGCGGTTCGAACGGCGGGTATCCGGCACTCATGGCCACGAAGACGGGGCATCAGCTGGATGCCGAAGACCGTAACAAGATGTCCGACAGCACCTTCGCGTTCCCCCGGGTGCGCAAGGAGCCACTCAACGACGCCCGCCACGTGCGCAACGCGATCGCCCGGTTCGACCAGGTCCAGGACGTCAGCGACCGGGAGCGCGACGAGGCCTTCCGCCGGATCAAGAAGGCCGCCGCCAGGTTCGGCGTCGAGGTGAGCGAGTCGAGCTGGCGTGAGCTCGGCAAGCCGACCAAGACCATGAAATCGTCGAGCAAGCCGCGCGAGGACGCGTCCAAGGCCGACCTGTACGCCGAGGCCAAGCGCCGCAACATCGAGGGCCGCTCCTCGATGACCAAGGCCCAGCTGCGGCACGCCCTGGGCAACCAATAGAGGTCGCGGGTATCGGGCAGTCGACGGATGTGATCCGCACCCTCGACCCGGGTATCACCTGATCCGTGACCTCACTTGTGGCGGCCGTCGTCGGCCAACTCGCCCGCGACCTCGTCCTGACGATCGACCGGGCACCCGCCGCCGGCACCGCCGCGGACGCCGGCGACCGCTTCGAACAACTCGGCGGCAAGGGCGCCAACCAGGCGGTCGCCCTCGCCCAGCTCGGTGTGCGGCCCCGGCTGGTCGCGGTGGCCGGCGACGATGTGATCGGCGACGTGCTGCTCGACCAGGCCCGGCGCGACGGGATCGACGTCGCCGCCGTGATCCGCCGCCGGGACACCCTGACCGGCCTGATCGTCGAGCTGCTCGACGACGACGCCCAGTGGCGCTACGTCCAGCATCTGCCACCCGGGGTGCTGCTGAGCGAAGCCGACGTCCTGGCCGCCCGCGACGTGATCGCGAGCGCCGACGCCGTACTCGTCCAGTTGCAGCAGCCGGCGCCGGCCGCCCTGGCCGCCGCCCGGATCGGCCGGGAAGCCGGCCGACTGGTCGTGCTGGACGGCGAGATCGTGGACCGGCGGCTGCTGGCCTACGCCGATGTCGTGCGAGCCGACGAACGCGAAGCGAAAGGCCTCGGCGAGCATGTCCTCGACCAGGGCCCGTCCTTGCTGGCCGTGGCCGAGGCCGACGCGAACCTGTTCCTCTGGCGCGGTGGCCGGCTGCGGATACCTCTGACGGGTGACAAGGTCGTCGACACCACCGGCGGCGGCGACGCCTTCACGGCGGCGTTGACCGCCGCGCTGCTGCGCAAACTCCCGTACGAGCAGGCCGCACACCTCGCCACCGCCGCGGCCGGCGCGACGGTCAGCCACATCAGCGGCCGTCCGAACCTGCACCGGCCAGGCTGAGCCTGGCTGATTGTCCCCCCGCTTGCCGGGCACTCCGCCTCCGGCGACCAGGCTTGACTGACTCTTTGCGGGTATCCGGCGAGCATGCGAATCGGATACTTCCTGTCCTGCGAGGAATACACCCCGGCACAGCTGATCGAGCAGGCGAAGCTCTCCCAGGACGCCGGTTTCCGGAGCCTATGGATCTCCGACCACTACCACCCGTGGAACGACCAACAGGGCCAGAGCCCGTTCGTCTGGTCGATCATCGGCGCCCTCAGCCAGGTCGTCACGATACCGATCACCACTGCCGTGACCTGCCCGATCATGCGTATCCACCCGGCTGTCATGGCGCAGGCGGCGGCAACCAGCGCGGTCCTGCACGAGGGCCGGTTCGTGCTCGGCGTCGGCACCGGCGAAGCTCTCAACGAGCACGTCACCGGACAGCGGTGGCCGTTCGCCGAGGAACGCCTGGAGATGCTGGAGGAGGCGGTCACGGTCATGCGCGAGCTGTGGGACGGCGGCTTCGTCACCCACCACGGCCCGCACTTCACCGTCGACCAGGCGCAGATCTACACCCGCCCCGACACCCCGCCCAAGGTGTACGTGTCCGCGTTCGGTCCCAGGGCACTCGAGGTCGCGGCCCGCATCGGCGACGGCTACGTCTCCACCACACCCGACGCCGACCTCGTACGCGGATTCCGGGAGGCCGGCGGCGGCGACAAGCCGGTGCAGGGCGGCTTCAAGGGCTGCTGGGCGCCGACCGAAAAGGAGGCTGTCGAGACCGCCCACCGGTTCTGGGCCAACAGCGGTGTGCCGGAGGAGCTGTCGCAGGTACTGCCCTCTCCCAGACACTTCGAGCAAGTCTCCCAGCTGGTCTCGGAAGAGATGACCCGGGACGCCGTGGCGTGCGGACCGGACCCGGCGAAACACGCCGAGCAGCTTCAGGCGTACGAGAAGGCCGGTTTTGACGAGGTCTACATCGCCAACATGGGGCCGCACTATCGCGAGATCACCGACATGTATCGCCGCGAGTTCCTGTAGGCCTGGTACGGGGGTGCCGTCGCGGGCACGGCCCCCTCGCGGCTGGCACACCTCGACCATGCTGCCGCGCACTCGGGTCCGCAGCACGGGCTGATCGCTGGCCGCCGGACCGTGCCGGACGGCGCCGTCTCTCATTGCCCCTTTTTGAGTTTGCGGTCGTCGCGAAGTTCGAGGAAGGGCTCGTCGGTGGGGTCGTGGCCGGCGGCGATGGCTCGGCCACGTTCGAGTTCGGCATCGAGCTCGGCGCCGAGCAGGATGGCGATGTTGGAGATCCAGAGCCAGACGAGGAAGGCGATGACGCCGCCGACGGCACCGTAGGTCTTGTTGTAGTTGGCGAAGTTGGCGAGATAGATCGCGAACGCGACGGAGGCCAGGATCCAGAGCACGACGGCGAACAGGCCGCCGGGGCTGACCCACCGGAATCCGCCGGTCTTCGCGTTCGGGGACGCCCAGTACAGGATGGCGAACATCAGGCTGACCAGGACGAGCAGGACCGGCCATTTCGCGATGTTCCACGTGGCGACGGCCACCGAGCCGATGCCGATCTTCTCGCCGACAATCTTGGCGAGATTTCCGCTGAGGACGACGAGGGCGGTGGAGACGACAAGCATCAGGCCCACGACCGCGGTGACGCCGACACGAATGGGCAGTGTCTTCCAGATCGGCCGGCCTTCGGGCACGTCGTAGACGGCGTTCGAGGCGCGCATGAACGCCGCGACATATCCGGAGGCGGACCAGAACGCGACGAGAATACCGATGATCGCCGCCACGCCTGCGGTGCGGGGGTCCTTGACCTGGGTGAGGACGGTGTCGACCAGGTGTCGCATTTGGTCGTTGGGAGCGAGTTGGTGGGCGGCGTCGGTAACGGTCTTCTGGCCGTTGTTGCTGAGCATGCCGAGCAGCGACACGATCACCAAGAGGCCCGGAAAGATCGAGAGCACGCCGTAGTAGGTGAGTGCAGCCGCCCAGTCGGATAGGTTGTCCGACGAGAATTGCTTGCCCGTACGTCTCAGCGCCGCGAACAAGCCCTTCCCCCCGAGGGCCGTGGGGCTGTCCGGGCCGGCGCCGGGTGACACCGCCGACAGATCGGTGGGCCGGTCGTCGCCGGTGCGGGTGCTGGCGGCGGCATCCAGATCGAAATCGCCGGTGTTGTGGCGATGGGCCATGGCAGGTCTCCTCCGAGATCAGAGGTTCGTGGATGTGAGGTGGTCCGCCCGCTGATGCCGGCACGGCGACAACCGGCATCAGCGGGTTGGTATCAGGCGTTCTGCGCGGCCCGCTTCGTCTCGTCCTTGGCGTCCTGCGCCGAGGCCTGCGCCTGCACCTTGGTGGTCTGTGCGGCGTCCTGAGCGGTGTCCTTGACCCGCTCGGCGGCGTGCTGCACGCTGCCAGACAGGTCGTCCTTCATCTCGTCGGCGACGTTCTTGACCTGATCGGTGAGGTCACCGCTGCGGTCCTTGAGTTCCTGGCCGGCGCGCCGTTCGGCGTCGCTGACCGGAATCACGGTAGCGGCGAGCAGTCCGATGCCGAACGCGATGAGGCCCGCGGCGAGCGGGTTGCCCTGTGTCTGCGCGGTCACCTGGCGGGGCGCGTTGCGTACGGCATCGGCCGCGTCGTGCGCCTTTTCCCCGGCCGTGTTGCCCAGCCCGGACGCCTTGTCCTGAATAGTGCTCACCGCGGACGAGGTAGCGTCACCGGTGGTTTGCCGGGCCCGCTCGGTGGTGCCCATCACTTTCTCCTTCGCGGCCGTCCAGCGCCGCTTGGCGGCCATCGTGGGACTGGTCTTCTCCGCGAGCAGGTCGACATCCTGCGTCAGCGAAGCCCGGGTGCGTTCGATGTCGTGCCTCAGCCGGTCGGGTTCTTCAGCCATCGCGCGTCCTCCTTGATCGTGTCGACGGTGCGCCGCGGCATGGGGTCGACGGTCTTCAGTCTGTTGCGGCCGGTCGCGTACAGTGCGGCGCCGATGACGCCCCAGACGACGGCGACGATCAGGGCCGCCCACCCGGCGTCCATGACGTTCGCCAGGCCGAACACCGCCGCGAAGCTGAGCAGCACGACGGCCAGATAGCCGGCGAACCCAGCGCCGCCGAGCATCCCGGCGGCCTTGCCGGCCTTGGTCGCTTCCTCCTTGAGCTCGGCCTTCGCGAGCTCGACCTCCTGACGGAACAACTGCGAGAGATCGTCGCTGATGTTGCCGATCAGCTCACCGATCGACTTCTCGCTCACCTGCTCCGACTGGTCTTCTGGATAGGGGATGTTCATGGCCGCGGCTCCGTCTGGGCGACCGGGAACTCCTCGTCGACCACGATCGGGGTGCCGGTGCCGGTGGAGGCGTACTCGGTTGCGGGGTAGCTGCCGATCGGCTCGGCCGTCTCGGTGCCCGCGTACGGTGCCGGGCCCGTGGCTACGTCGGCCGGGTCGTAGCTGGCCGCGAACGCATCGCTGGGCGGCTTCACGTCGCTGCCACCGGCAGCCGGGTCGGCCACGGCGACACTCTTGCCCAGCCGGCCGACGACGAACCCGGCGGCCAACGCGGTTGCCAGGAAGGCGCCGGGGCGGCGCCGGGCGAAGTCCTGCACCTCGCGCAGCACTCCCTCGGGGCCGTTGCGGTCCAGGTAGTCGGCCAGTTGCCGGCCACCGTCGGCCACCCGGGAAACCACCGTCGCGGCTGGACTGTCGGCACGGTCACCGCGCATCTCGTCGAGTTGATCCGCGGTCTGCCGGATGCTCCCGACCAAGCGGTCATTCTGTGCGTGCGCCTGCTGGTTGACCTTGGCCCGGACGTCACCGGCCACGTTGCGAACCTGGGTCTTGGCTTCGTCGCCCACACGCTGAGCCTGCTGCCCGGCGGTGTCCTTGACCTCGCTCACCGCATGGCCGGCCGCCTGCTGGGTCGTACCGGCGACTTGTTTGACCTTTGACGGGTCGTCGCCCACGGCGTGCTCCGGCGCATACGCACCGGTTGTCGACTCACTCACGTTGCCTCCTACGAATCGGTCATTGTTGGTCTGCATGCCCTCCTCAATCGCTTTTAACCCTCTTCCGGTTTATCGCATAAACGACCTTGGCCGGGTCGAAGGTAAAGGTGATCATTGACGCGAGGAAAGGCCTGCATGCCACCGATGTCGACATATGACAGACTGGCCGGGGTAGCGCCCGGCGCGGGAAGGGAGGGACGGCATGAGGGACGCCGTCACGCCCGAGGCCCGCGCTGGTGGCCCCGGATCAGGTCGCGGCGGGCTGGATGCGGAGCGCATCATCGCCGCCGCGGTGCGGTTCATCGACGAGCACGGCCTGCGGATGCTGACCATGCAGCGTCTAGGTGCCTACCTCGGCGTGGAGGGCATGGCCCTCTACCGCTACGTACCGGGACGGGAGGCGCTGCTCGACGGGGTCGTCGAGGCGGTCGTCGACGAGTTGTTCAACGACCCGGAGGTGCACCTCGAGGCACACGCCGGGTGGGTCGACTACCTGCAGCGCCTCGGCCACGGCCTGCGCCGCATCGCCCTCACACATCCCGAGGTGTTTCCGCTGGTGGCGACGCGGCCGACGGCGGCACCCTGGGTGCGGCCGCCGCTGCGCAGCCTGCGCTGGATCGAGTCGCTGCTGCAGGTCATGACCGACGCCGGCTTCTCCGACGAGAACGCCGCCGCGGTCTACCGTACGTTCAGCAGCTTCCTGCTCGGTTACCTGCTGCTCGAGGTGGCCGGCCGCGGAGTGGAAACCGGTCCGGTCGAGGAACCCGACGTCATGCCGACCGAGGACCTGAGCGGCTATCCGCTGTTGCAACGCCTCGAACCACACCTGTCGCTCGACTTCGCGGCCCAGGACTTCGACGAAGCCCTCGAGGCGCTGCTCGACCGTGTCGCCCTGCTGCTGCCGCGCCGCCGTCGGCCGCACCGCCTGACGGCGGACGAGTGAGCGCAAACCGCCATGGGTAAATCACGGACCTCCGTTGTTTAAGCCATAAACGGCCCGTCGTCGGGATACGACCACGACGGGAATTCTGCATTGTTGCTCGTCCGTTGCCCGGGCAGGCGTACGACGTCCGCGTTGGGGACGAGGTACCCGCCCTCGCCATGTACCGCACCGACCCTCACGCCGAAATCCAACATGCCGCCGGACTACTCGTCATCACCCTCGCCGGCACCCACATCAGCGCCCTGACGCTGTTCCCCACAGACGTCCTACGCCGATTCGGGCTACCCCGAACGCTGCCGCGATCAGCAGAAACCGCGCCGGCATAGGCACGCCACCGCGAGCCCACCCGATCTCGGCTGGTTACTGCGGTGTCTTTGCGCTATTCACTCGTCGCCTGCAGGGCGTCCCGGGCGTTGCGTGGTTGACGGTCGAGGAGCTCGCCGAGCAGCGGGTCGGTGCCGGCGAAGAATCCGCCCTGCGCGGCCTGGTAGAAGCCGAGCAGGAAACGCGTCATGTGCTCCGGTTGTCCGGCGGCGCTCTGCGCGGCGGCCCATTCCTCCGCGTCGATCCGTTGGAACCGGACGGTTCGTCCCGATAGCTCGGAGGCGATCTCGGCGAGCTCGGTGAAGGTCGGGGCCGCGGGCGCGGTGATGGTGATCGGGCCGTCGTACGGGCCGCGTGCGGCCAGGATAATGGCGGCTGCCTCAGCTGCGTCCTCGCGTGCCGTCCAGGACACCGGTCCATCGCTGGGCACCGCGATCACGCCCGTCTCGCGCCATGGGCCGGCGAGCCACTTGAGGCTGTGGGCATAGAACCCGTTGCGCAGAGAGGTCCATGGGATCCCGGAGGCGGCCAAGAGTTGCTCGGTGGCGAAGTGGTCCCGTCCGGGAGCGAACGGGTTGTCGGGTGCGGCAGCCTGGTGACTGGTGTAGAGGATCCGTTTTACATCGGCTGTGACTGCCGCATCGACTGCCGCGCGGTGCAGGCCGATCGCGTCCGCAGTCGGATCGTTGGAGGAGACGAGCAGCAGTTGGTCCGCCCCGGCGAACGCCGCAGGCAGAGAGTCGGGGTGAGCGTAGTCGCCGCGCCTGACTTCGACACCACGCCGCGCGAAGCGTGCGGCCTTCGAGGTGTCGCGCACGGCCACCGCGATCTCGCTCGCGGGCAGGCGTTCGAGCAGGTGGTCGACGGTCGCGCCGTTGAGGGCTCCAGTCGCTCCGGTCACGACGATCATGACTTCCTCCTGTTATCGATGGAAACGTGGTCACGGTATCGCCGATACGGGATGATAGCAAGTCGGTGTTATCATTGGTTCGTGAGTGAGGCGGGCAAGAGCCGAGCGGACACCCGGGAGGCGATCGTCGGCGCTGCCGCGTGGCTGTTGCGCGAGGGCGGACCCAGTGCGGTGACGACTCGCGGCGTTGCCGAACGGGCCGGCGTCCAGGCGCCGACCATCTACCGCCTGTTCGGCGACAAGGACGGTCTGCTCGAGGCGGTGGCTGAGCATGTCATGGCCGCGTTCGTCTCGGAAAAAGCCGCAGGCGTGGCGGCGGCCACGACGGCAGATGTCGACCCACTGGACGATCTACGCGCGAGCTGGCGCAAGCAGATCGAGTTCGGTCTCGCCAACCCGGCAGTGTTCCGTCTGCTGAGTGACCCGGAACACGTGCGTGGCTCACCCGCTGCCCGCATGGGCCGACAGGTTCTGGAAACGCGCATCCATCGGTTGGCGGCGGCCGGCCGGCTCCGGGTCCCCGAACCGCATGCGGTCGACCTCATCCAGGCTGCCGGCGTCGGGACCATTCAGACACTGCTGGCGACACCGCGGGACCAGCGGGATCCATCCCTTGGCGACGCGATGATGAACGCCGTCCTGGGCCGTATCCTGACCGACGCCCCCGCCGAGGCGCCGGACGGACCCGTCGCGACGGCCGTCGCCCTCCGGGCTGTCGTGCCGCAACTGGGAGCGCTCAGCGACGCCGAGCGCCACTTGCTGGTCGAATGGCTCGACCGCATCACGGCGGCATCCGCCGGGCAGCCGGCCGAGCTCGACGTCTGAACAGCAACCGCATCTGACCCCGGGTCTTTGCAGATCAGAAGCTGTGATGTCGCCCGTCGAGCCGGTGATCGCAGCCGTCGCCGTCCGCGTCGCTGCGATTTGTATCGTGTGGTATTCATTTGGTATCGCAGCGGTAATACGAAACGAGGGCGGCTGATGAGACTGGTTGGAGAGGACGCGCCGGCTGTCCTGGTGTCTCACTTGGGATACAACGCCCAGGCAACAAAGCAGGCGCTGCTCGCGACGACACCCTCGGCCGCGCCCGTCTCGGCCCGTCTCGTACGGGAAGACGGCTGGACCCGGCAGCTGCGGCCCGCCGAGGCGCAGTGCGCCGCCGGATGGTCCGCGACGGTCTACCACCCCCTCCGATTCGACGACGTCACCGAGCCGGGCGAATACCGCGTCGAGGCGGTCGTGGACGGCCGAGTGCTGTCCTCGACGGCCTTCCGCATCGGGGAGCACGTGCGGCCGGGATCCGCCGTGGCCGACATCACCGCCTACTTCCGCTCGGCGCGCTCGAGTGGGGAGATCGACCGCAAGGACCGGCACGCGCGCTTCTACGGCGACGACTCGGGCCGGGAGGTCGACGCCCACGGAGGCTGGCTCGACGCCTCCGGTGACTACAGCAAGTTCCTCAGCCACCTGACGTACACCCGGATGATGAGCCCGCAGCAGATTCCGCTCGTGGCCTGGGCGCTCGCGCAGGCGGCTGCGGAATTGCCCGCGGTGCACCCTGGCTTCCGCACCAGCCAGCACGCGCGGCTGCGCGACGAGGCGTTGCACGGGGCCGACTTCCTGATGCGCTTCCGGTCGCCCGATGGCTACTTCTACACCGGCATCTTCGACGCGCTCACCAAGGTCCTCGAGGAGCGGGTCATCACCGCGCCATTGCAGGACAGCGTGCGTACCCAGCGCTGGCAGGCCGCGTACCGGCACGGCGGCGGGATGGCCATCGCGGCCCTCGCCCGTGCGGCGACCCTCGACCAGGCCGGCGAGTTCGGCCCCGAGGAGTACTGGACGGCGGCGGTCCGCGGGTTCGAGCACCTGGAGCGGCACAACACGAAGTACCTGTTCGACGGGCGCGAGTCGATCATCGACGAGTACTGCGCGCTCATGGCGGCGACCGAGCTGGTACGCGCCGGGCGGCGACGAGGTGCCGATGTCGTGGCGTTCGAGCAGGCCGCCCGCGCGCGGGCGCGGGCGCTCACGGCGCGGCGCCGGTTCGACGACGACGGCGTCGGATACCTCGTCGGTGACGCGACGGGCGCCCCGTTCTTCCACGCGACGGAACCGGGGTTGCCGGTCATTGCACTGATCCTGGCGGCGGAGCAACTGCCGGACACCGCATCGGAGGCCCGCGGCCTCGCGAGCGCCCTGCTCGCCGACCTCGCCCGGCGCACCGACGCGGTGCCCAACCCCTTCGGCTACCCGCGCCAGCGCGTTCAGCCGATCGGCGGCGAGGCCCGCGACGCGTTCTTCTACCCGCACGAGAACGAGACCGGCTATTGGTGGCAGGGCGAGAATGCGGGCCTGGCCTCGCTGGCGTACGCGGCGACGCTCGGGGCCCGGCTCGACGAAGTCTCCCCGGAGCTGCGCGAACGGCTGTTGCGGCTGGCCGATGACGTACTCGGCTGGGTGGGCGGCCTCAACCCCTTCGACAGCTGCATGCTGCAGGGCAAGGGTCGCAACAACCCGGACTACTCCAGCGAGTATCAGAACAGCCCGGGCGGCATCGCCAACGGCATCACCAGCGGGTTCCACGATGAGGACGCGATCGCCCTGCTGCCGGACGATGCGCCGGACGGCGAGCAATGGCGCTGGGCTGAGCAGTGGATCCCGCACTCGGGCTGGTACGTGCTGGCGGTGTGCGCGGCGCGCTGAGTGCCGGCCGCGGCACCTCGATGCGGCGAGATCCCGTCAAGCGGTGGGCAGCACGACCGACTTGACGAAGGCGGCGTCGCGCGTGTCCATCAGCTTGTACGCGGCATCGATGCCGTCCAGGCCGAAGCGATTCGTGATCAGCGGTTCGTAGCTGACGCGACCGGACGCGATGAGCTCGAGCGCGTTGTGCATCGCGGCAACGAGCCGGCCGCGGTCGGGGCAGAAGCCGTTGACGATCGTGGCCCCCTTGTACCAGAGGTCCATGTCCATCTTCGCTGTGCCGGCGTGGTGGTATCCGACCACGCAGAGCGTTCCGAACGGGCGCACGAGCGGGGAGGATGCCTCGAGCCCGGGCGTGACGCCGGTGGCCTCCAGCACGATGTCCATCCGCCCGTCGTTGCCGGGTGTGAACTCGCCGCGCATCCCCGACGGCACGTCGTCGGGGTGGAAGGCCAGGTCGGCGCCCATCCGGACGGCCCGTTCGCGGGCATGAGGGCTCGGGTCGACGCCGACGAGCAGGCCCGGCGCGCGGGTCTTGGCGAGTTGGATCAGCCCGAGGCCCATGAAGCCGAGGCCGACGACGGCGATCCGGTCGCCGGGCTGCGGGTTCGTGCGGGCCAGCGCCTCCTCCAGGTCGGCGATCGGCTCGCCGATCGCGTGCTCCGGGGCGATGCCCGCCGGCACGGGCAGGATGGCGTTCGCGTCCAGGACGGCACGCGTAGCGAAGCCCCGGTCGCCGAGGCCGGTGACCAGCTGTCCGCGCGCCCAGCGCCCCGCGTGCGCTCCGGTGGTGAGTACCCGGCCGACCATCTCATGGCCGAGACGGAGCGGCTCTTCGCGACTGCCGCCGGAGCGCCACGGTGCGATGTCGGAGGTGCAGACGCCGCACGCGAGAACCTCGACGAGCACCTGGCCGGGGCCGGGTTCGGGGTCGGGGAGTTCGACGATCTCGGAGGTGCGTGGGGCGACGATCTGGCTGATGAGCATTGGCTGGCAGCTTTCTGACGAGGCGCGTGCTGCGTGCCCGCGGTGCCTGGAGTGGTCGGCGAGCCGGCTTGGAGTGTAGCCCCGGAGGTACCCACTGGATAAAGATTGGTACGCAGTGGAATGCTGTGACCTGGACCGCATATTTCCCGGCAAATCCCCTTGAGCATGGTCTCGACCAGGTCGACGGCGGCGGCCGATCTTCCTTCTGGACTTCATGGCCTGAAGTGGTATAGCTTTGGACTGCACTTGGACGAGACGCCAGAGGGGGGTGCCGGACATGGATTCCTACACGGCAGCGGTGATCGCCGCCGGCTCCCAGGGCCGCGTCCACGCCCGTGGCTATGCGGCGGACGCCCGCGCGCGGCTGCTCGCGGTCGCCGACATCAACCGCGCCGCGGCCCAGGAGCTGGCGGACGACCTCAGCATCCCCGCGGTGTACGAGGACTACCGCGAGCTGCTGGAAACGCAGCGGCCCGAACTGGTCTCGGTGTGTACCCCGCCGGCCCAGCACCTCGACGTGGTACGCGCGGCGGTCGCCGCCGGCGCCCGGGCGATCCACTGCGAGAAGCCGGTCGCTCTTTCGTACGGCGACGCGCTCGAGATGGCGCGCGTGACACGGGACGCCGGGGTGCAGCTGACGGTCAACCTGCAACGCCGCTTCGAGGCGGTCCACCGCTTCGCTCGGGAGCAGATCGTGGGCGGCGTGCTCGGCGATGTCGTGAGCATCGAAGGATATTGCCCGAATCTGGGCGACTGGGGCGCACACGTCATCGACCTCATGTTCTTCTACCTCGGCGACGCGCCCGCCCAGTCGGTCATCGGGCAGGTGGACGTCTCGGTCAACCGGTACGTCTACGGCGCGTTCGCGGAGACCGCCTCGCTGACCCAGGTCAGGTGGGCCAACGGCATCAGCGCGATCATCGCGACCGGCCGGGAACCATGGACTCCCTCGCTGAACCTCCAGAACAACCTGGGAATTCTGGTACAGGGAACCGGGGGCCGGCTCGATGCCCGCGGTGCGCGCTGCGTCGTGCGTCGTTTCGGCGCGGAGGACGTGGTCCTCGAGTCGCCGTTCGACCGCGACGCCACGCACTGGGAGCGCGGTGTCGACCCGGCGATCGTGGCCGGCACGGCCGAAGCGATCTCGGATGCCATCACGAGCCTCGGCGCGGGCACCGAGCCGGTCTGCGCGGCGGCGCACGCGCTCGCCGGCGCCGAGGTCATCTTCGCCACGTACGAGAGCAGCCGGTCCCGGCGCCGGATCGAGCTACCGCTGCGACAGCTCGACAACGCCCTGACCGCCGGACTGCGGACCGGGTTCTGGCACCCGGTCGGCGAACTGCGGTCGACGTACTGAGGCGCCATGACGACACGATCAAGCACCTCCGCGCGGCGCGCCCTGGTCGTGGTCAACGGCGACGACGTGTACGAGGACATCTTCACCGCCGCCATGGAACTGCCGGGGCTGCTGGGCGAGGCCGGCTTCGCGGCGACCGTCGGGATGGGCACCGGCCACCTGACCGCCGTGCCCCGGCAGCACGCGGACCTGGTCGTGCTGTACACGGCAGCGGGCTGGTTCGGCACAGCGGCACAGCGCGAGCTCGAGCGGCGCGTCGAAGCCGGAACGGGACTCATCGCCATCCACGCGTCCAACGTGCTGGCGGCGGACGCCCCGCTCGCCGATCTGATCGGCAGCCGGTACGCCGGTCACGGCCCGCGGCCGCACGAAAGCCGTTACCGGGTGAACGTCGACGTCGGTCACCCGCTCGTGCGAGGTCTGCAGCCGTTCGAGATCACCCACGAACACTACGTGCTGGATCTGCGCACACCCGCGCATGCCGTGGCCTGGCGCGCGGCCGGGCAGCGACACGAACCGCTCGTTCACGTACGGCAGAAGGGAGCAGGTCGGGTGTGTTACGTCCAGTTCGGGCACGACATGCGCAGCTGGGGAGAGCCCGGCGTGCGCGAGATCGTCCGGCGTGCGGCGCGGTGGACCGTGGGTGAAGCACCGTGAAATCGTTGCTGCGCCGCGCGTTCTTCTACCTGGTCACCGCCTGGGCGGCGATCAGCCTGAACTTCCTCATCCCGCGGATCATGCCGGGCGACCCGGCCGAGCACCTCATCAACCAGTTCCACGGCCGTCTCAGCCCGTCCGCGGTCACGGCGATGCGGGCGCTGTTCGGGCAGAGCGACAAGAGCCTGTGGCAGCAGTACCTGGACTACTGGCACAACGTGTTCACCGGCGACTTCGGACTCTCGTACGCGTACTACCCGGCCACGGTGAGCGAAGTGCTGCGCACCAGCATGTGGTGGACGCTCGTGCTCATCACCCTGTGCACCGTCATCGCCTTCGTGCTCGGTACCGGGCTCGGGGTGCTCGCCGGCTGGAAACGTGGCACCTGGCTCGACTCCCTCGTACCGGTCACCACGTTCGTCTCCTCGATCCCGTACTTCTGGTTCGCGATCATCGTCGTGCTGCTGTTCGCGATGACCCTCAAGTGGTTCCCGATCTCGGGCGGCTACTCCTGGGACGCGACGATCGGTCTCAACTGGCCGTTCATCTCCAGCGCCCTGTACTACGCGGTGCTCCCGGCGTTCACGATCATCGCCGCGTCCGTGGGCGGCTGGCTGATCGGCATGCGCAACATGATGGTCACCACCCTCAGCGAGGACTACGTGCGGCTGGCCGAGGCCAAGGGCCTGCCGCCGCGCCGGGTCGTCTTCACCTACGCCGCCCGCAACGCGATGCTGCCGTCCCTGTCGGGGTTCGCCATGTCACTCGGTTTCGTCGTCGGCGGCTCGATCGTGACCGAGGTGGTCTTCAACTACCCGGGCATCGGCACCGTCCTGTTCAAGGCGGCACAGGCCGCCGACTACCCGCTGATGTCGGCGATCTTCCTCTTCATCACGGTCATGGTGCTGATCGCCAACCTGCTGGCCGACGTCGCGTACACCTTCCTCGATCCGCGCACCCGGGAGGCGTGAGCATGGTCGCCGCAATCAACATGGAGGCGCAGGCATCCGAGGCCGGCCCCCGCGCCTCCCGCCGGGCCTGGCTGCGTGCGCTCGGCCGTCCGCTGACCGCGACCGGCGTCATCATCACGATCTTCTTCGCCGTCGTCGCGATCATCGGCCCCTGGCTTGCCCCGTACGACCCGTCCGCGGTGTCGGACGCGGCGACCGCGGCGCCGTCGGCCGCCCACTGGCTCGGCACCACCCAGAACGGGCAGGACATCTTCTCCCAGATGCTGTACGGCGCCCGGGTGTCGATGTTCGTCGGCGTGGGCGCGGCCGTCGTGAGCACGTTCCTGTCGGTGCTCGTCGGGCTGCTCGCCGGCTATCTCGGTGGCGCCGCGGACGAGCTGCTTTCCTTGGTGGCCAACGTCTTCCTGGTGCTGCCGGCCCTGCCGCTGACGATCATCCTGGCCGCGTACCTGCCGAACAGCGGATCGCTCGGCATCATCTTCGTCATTTCGATCACCGGCTGGGCGTGGGGCGCTCGGGTGCTGCGCGCGCAGACCCTTTCGCTGCGGCGCCGGGACTTCGTCGAGGCGGCGCGCGCCACCGGTGACCGCACGTCGCTGATCATCCTGCGGGACATCCTCCCGAACCAGATCGCCATCATCGCCGCCTCGTTCCTGGGCACCGTCACCGGCGCCATCCTCACCCAGGCAGGCCTGGCCTTCCTCGGCCTGACCGACGTGACGCAGTGGTCCTGGGGCACGATCCTGTACTGGGCCCAGGTCTCCAGCGCGCTGCTGACCGGGGCGTGGTGGTGGTTCGTGCCGGCCGGCCTGGCGATCGCGCTGCTCGGCACCGGCCTCTCCCTGGTCAACTTCGGCATCGACGAGTTCATCAACCCGCGGCTGCGCCAGGCCGGGATCGGCACGCGCAAGGCGGCCCGCGGGATCACCAAGCGCCGCCGGGCGACCCGCCGCCGCCCCCCGCGCGTCAGTCGCCCGGCGGCCGTCCCCTTCACCCCGGACAGCACGGACGTCATCCTCGAGGTCCAGAACCTCAAGGTGGACTACCTCGGCGAGTACGGCAGCAGCACTCCCGCCGTCAACGACGTCACCTTCACGCTGCGGCGCGGCGAGGTGCTGGGGATCGCGGGCGAATCGGGCTCCGGGAAGTCGACGCTGGCGTACGCGATCACCCGGCTGCACAAGCCGCCGGCGACGATCAGCGCCGGCCAGATCCTCTACACCCGCCCGGACGGCGCCAAGGTCGACGTGCTCGGCCTGAACGAGCAGGAGTTGCGCGACTTCCGCTGGGAGGAGCTGTCCATCGTCTTCCAGTCGGCGATGAACGCGCTGAACCCCGTCCTGCGCATCGGCGAGCAGATCGCCGACGCCATCAAGGCGCACCGCCCTCAGATGACCGAGGTGGACCGGGCCAAGCGCGTCATCGAGCTGCTGCAGCTGGTCGGCATCCAACCCGATCGGGTACGCGCCTACCCGCACGAGCTGTCGGGCGGCATGCGCCAGCGGGCCATGATCGCTATCGGTCTCGCCCTCGACCCCGAGATCATCGTCATGGACGAGCCGACCACCGCCCTGGACGTCGTCATCCAGCGCCAGATCGTCGAGAAGATCATGGAGCTGAAGGACAAGCTCGGCTTCTCCGTCATCTTCATCACCCACGACCTGTCCCTGCTGATCGAGCTGTCCGACACGATCGTCGTCATGTACGGCGGCCGGATCGTCGAGCGGGCCGCCGCGCAGGACTTCTACCGCGACCCCCGGCACCCGTACAGCCGCGGCCTGCTCGCGTCCTTTCCGACGCTCAGCGGACCCCGGCGCGAGCTGACCGGCATCCCCGGGTCGCCGCCCAACCTGCGCAATCCGCCACCCGGTTGCGCGTTCCACCCCCGGTGCCCGCTCGCGTTCGCCGCTTGCAGCGAGGTCGTGCCGCCGCTGTACCAGCTCGAGACCGCCACCGGTCGCACCACCGACGCCGCGTGCCTGATCTACGACACCTCCGTGAGCGAAGGAACCTCGCGATGACCGTTCCCGACAGCGTCGAGCCGGTCCTGGAAGGCGTCGACCTCACCAAGCACTTCGCGGCCCGCGGCGGCAGTCCTTTCCGCCGGCACAAGCGGGTCGTGCACGCCGTCGACGGCGTATCGCTGAAGCTCTATCCCGGCTACATCACCGCGCTCGTCGGCGAGTCGGGCTCCGGGAAATCCACGCTCGCGCGGCTGCTGGCCCAGCTGTACCCGGTCACCGGCGGCGAGATCCGCTACCGGGGCCAGGCGGTGAAGGCCACCCGCGGCAAGGCGTTCCGGGCCTACGCCAGCAAGGTCCAGCTGATCCTCCAGGATCCCTTCGGCTCCTTCAACCCGGTCGCCTCCATCCTGCGGACGCTGCAGCGGGCCGTGCGGATTCACCACGCCGACCGCAGCCGCGCCCATCAGCGCGCCACCGTCGACGACCTGCTGCGCCAGGTGAGCCTCGTACCCCCGGAGCAGTTCACCGAGAAGTTCCCGCATGAGCTGTCCGGCGGCCAGCTGCAACGCGTATCGATCGCGCGGGCCCTGGCCGCGAGCCCCGACGTCTTCCTGGCCGACGAGCCGGTGTCCAGCCTCGACGTGTCGATCCGGCTCGGCATCCTCAACCTGCTGAAGAAGCTGACGGAGGAACGCGACGTCGCGCTGCTGTACGTCACCCACGACATCGCGTCGGCCCGGTACTTCGCGGCCGAGACCGCCGTCATGTACGCCGGCGAGCTGATCGAGCAGGGCCCGAGCGAAGAGGTGACGCAGCACGCCGCGCACCCGTACACGCAGCTGCTGATCGCGTCCGCGCCGGACCCCTCGCGCGGCGAGAGCGCACGCGTGAAGGACATCGGCCAGCCTCCGAGCCTCATCAACCCGCCGGCCGGGTGCCGGTTCCACCCGCGCTGCCCGTACGCGATGCAGCGCTGCCAGACCGAGGCGCCGCCGCGCTTCGACCTCGGCGACTCGCACACGACCCGGTGCTGGCTCTACGCCGACGACGAGGAAGCCGAGACCCGCCGATCCCAGACCTCCTTCACACCCCAACCCCCGGAGCCGCAAACAAAGGAGCAGTCATAATGCGACAGCCCGTTCTCGCCCGGAAGCTGATCAGCGCGGGCGCCACCGCCGCGCTGATCATCGGCCTCGCGGCCTGCTCGTCCAACTCGGACAAACCCTCGAGCGGCGCCGGCGTCACCCTCGTCGTCGCCGGCCAGTCGGACAACCTGACCCAGTCCTTCAACCCATACCTGCCCAACACGGCCCAGGGCCTGATGTTCTCCCCGGGCGGCTCGCCCGGCTTCATCTACGAGCCGCTGGTGCAGATCAACACGGTCGACATCGGCAAGGACATCCCCTGGCTCGCGAAGTCGTGGGAATGGTCGAACGGGAACAAGACGCTCACCACCCACCTGCAGACCGGCGTGACCTGGAGCGACGGCAAGCCGTTCACCTCGGCCGACGTCGTGTTCACCTATGGGCTGCTCAAGCAGTACCCCGCGCTCAACGCCGGCGGCGTGCCGAACTCCACAGTGACCGCGCCGGACGACAACACCGTGGTGTTCACCTTCGACCAGCCGTCGCAGCAGCTGTTCACGAACATCGTCTCGGCGCCCATCGTCTCCCAGCATGTCTGGTCCACGGCCGGCGACCCGACCAAGTACCCGGACGCCAACCCGGTCGGCACCGGCGCGTACGAACTGGGCAGCTACTCGCCGCAGAGCATCCTGCTCAAGGCCAACCCGCATTACTGGCAGGGTGCGCCGAAGGGGGTGACCGGTCTCCGCTTCGTCGCCTACAAGGACAACCAGGGCCAGACCAACGCGCTGGTCAGCGGCCAGGCCGACTGGGGCGGCACGTACATCGCCGACGCGGAGAAGACGTACCTGTCCAAGAGCAAGGACAACCACTACTGGGCGCCGCTGGCCGGAACCGACGGCCTTATCCCGAACCTGACCGTGTGGCCACTGAGCGATCTCGCCTTCCGCCAGGCGATCAGCCTGGGCGTCAACCGCACCGCGATCGGCGCGGCCAGCGGCCTTCCGCCGGCCACCAGCGTCACCGGCCTGCCGATGCCGGCGTACGAGTCGCAGGTGTCCCCGGCCCTGAAGGGCAAGGACTTCACGCAGGACGTCGCCGGCGCCAAGGCCAAGCTCGAGGGCGACGGCTTCACCATGGGCAGCGACGGCTACTACGCCAAGGACGGCAAGCGGGCCGAGTTCTCGATCAGTTTCCCCGGCGCGTACACCGACATCGCCGCCCGCGTGCAGGTGATGGTGTCCCAGCTCAAGGACATCGGCATCAAGCTCAACATCGACACCGTCGCGGTCAACGACATCAACAACCTGACCGCGACCGGCAAGTTCCAGTCGACCCAGGGGTACCCGGTGAACTCGGCGCCGCGCGCCTTCTCGTACTACAACGACACCATCAACCCCAACCTGTACTACCCGATCGGGAAGGCCACCCCGACCTTCCAGAACATCGAGCGGTACCAGAACCCGCAACTGGCCGAGCTGTTCAAGCAGTACCCGCTGGCCACCACCGACGATCAGCGGCAGACCATCATCAACCAGATCCAGCAGATCTTCGTGGACGACCTGCCATGGATCCCGATGTTCTACTGGGGCAGCTACGGCAACTGGAGCTCGGCCAAGGTCACCGGATGGCCCAGCCAGGACAACCCGTACTTCTCCCCGGTTCCGAACGAGGTCGTCGCCCTGCGGCTGACACCCGTCAAGTAACCCGACTGGGTCTGCGGCCGGGCCGGCGCCCGGCCGCGGACCGACGGAAAGGCTTCCACCATGGCTGGACAACAGCCGGCAACGGCAATGGTCATCGTCAACGGCGATGACATCCACCACGACCTGATCAGCGCCTCACTCGTCTACCAGCAACTCGGCATCGAGGCGGGCTTCGTGACCCGCCGGGCCATGGGGACCAACCGGTTCGTCGAGCCCCGGCCGGAGACGGCGGACGCGGATGTGTACCTCTTCTACACGGCCGGCGGCCAGTTCACGACCGAACAGCAGGAGGCGCTCGCCGACGCCGTCCGCGGCGGCAAGGGCTACGTGGCCGTCCACGGCGCGAACATCATGGGCTTCGACGCCGCCGACCGGCCGCTGTTCGAGCTGCTCGGCAACCGGTACCTCTCGCACGGCCCCGGCCACCACGAGGGCCGGCACACCATCGAGATCGTCGGTGGCCACCCGATCGCCGACGGGCTGGCGGACTTCGAGCTGTTCGACGAGTACTACGAGTTCGAGCTCGCGGACGACGACATCCAGGTGATCGCGCAGCGGCGCCGCGCCGACGGCGTCGTGATCCCGGTGATGTACGCCCGCGAGGCCGGCCGGGGACGCGTGGTGTACCTCGCCCTCGGCCACGACATGCGTTCCTGGGGCGAGCCCCCGGTACGCGAGCTCGTCCGGCGCGCGCTGCGCTGGGCCGCCGGATCGGAGAAGCTCGCGTGACGGCCCGGCCTCTCGCGGTGATGGCCTATACGGTGCTCGAACAGGCGTCGCAGGACCTGGAAGGAACCCTGGACCGGGTGGCCGCGATCGGGTTCCGTGGGATCGAGACGTACGGTCTGGTCGAGCAGTACGGGCCGCGACGCGTCCGGGAGGCCGTCGCCGGGGCCGGGCTGGAGATCACCAGCGCGCACACTCCCTTCCCGGCGGGGAAGGAGGCCGAACGGCTGCTCGACGACGCGGCCGAACTGGGCGCGAGCATTCTGGTGTGGAGCATGGAGCGGGAGGAGTTCGACTCGCCCGATGCCATCAGTGCGGGGCTGCGGCGGGTCAACGAGGCGGCCGAGCTGGCCGCGGGACGTGGCATGACGATCGCCTACCACAACCATTTCGCCGAGTTCTCGCAGCGCTTCGACGGCGTGCAGGCGTACGACCTGTTGCGCGCGCAGCTCGACGACCGGGTCGTGTTCGAGCTGGACGCCTACTGGGCGCAGATGGGCGGGGCGGACGCGGCCGAGGTGCTGCAGCGCCTCGGGGACCGGGTACGCCTCGTCCACATCAAGGACGGGCCGGCCGTAAGCTACGAGGACGACATCATGGTGCCCATCGGGGAGGGACGGATCGACTGGACGCGTACGCTCACCGCACCCTCGGGGCTGCG
The DNA here is from genome assembly GCF_000379645.1 of Paractinoplanes globisporus DSM 43857. Classification (GTDB taxonomy): domain Bacteria; phylum Actinomycetota; class Actinomycetes; order Mycobacteriales; family Micromonosporaceae; genus Actinoplanes; species Actinoplanes globisporus. The sequence continues at coordinate 1,235,494 of NZ_KB903294.1, read as the reverse complement.
GTGGCACATCGTCGAGCTCGAGCGTCTGAACGTCGAAACCTTCGAGGCGCTGCGTCGCAGCTACGCCTACCTCGTCGGCGGCGGGCTCTCGCTTGGGGCAGTGCGATGAGCGCGCGAGTGCTCTTCCTCGGCGGCGCCGGCATGATCGGCTCTGCGGTCCTGGCCGAGGCGGTCACGCAGGGGCTGCGCCCGACCGTCGTCACCCGCGGCGAGCCGTCCCGGCCGGTGCCGGACGACGTCGAGCAGCTGCGGTTCGACGTACGGGACATCGAAGCTCTTCGTGCGGCCGTGACAAAACGCAGCTATGACGCCGTGGTCAACTGGGTCGGCTTCACGCCGGCCGACCTTGCGGGCCAACCGGAGCTGTTCGCCGGGATCACGGGCCAGTACACGTTCATCAGCACCTGCACGGTGTACGCCCGCCCGGTGCCGCACCTGCCGATCACCGAGTCCTCGCCGGTCGCACAACCGCGCTTCGGCTACGGCAACGGGAAGATCGCCTGTGAGCGCCTGCTCACGGACGCGTACCAGGAGGCCGGGTTGCCCCTGACGATCGTGCGGCCGTTCCACACGTACGACGAGACGACCGTGCCGTTCCCCGCCTCGTGGACGACGGTCGAGCGGATGCGGGCCGGCAAGCCCGTCGTCGTGCACGGTGACGGCACCTCGTTGTGGACGCTGATGCACTCGAGCGACTTCGCGCGGGCCTTCGTGCCGCTGCTCGGCAACCTGCACGCGGTCGGCGAGACCGTCAACCTGGTCAGCGGGGACATCCTCACCTGGGACCAGATATATCGGGGCCTGGCCGCCGCGGCCGGGGTCCGGGAGCCGCAGCTGCGGCACCGTTCCAGCGAGACGATCGCCTCGCAACTGCCCGCCTGGGGCGACGTGCTCGCCGAGGACTTCCGGCATTCCATGCTGTTCGACACGGCGAAGCTGCGGGCCCTGGTGCCGGGCTTCGCCCCGCGGTGGAGCTTCTCGGCCGGCGCCCGGGCGATCGTCGCCTACCACGACGCGGATCCGGCCCGGCGGCAGTTCGACGCCGAGCTGGACCACGCCTACGATGTCCTGGCGGCGAGGCCCTGATGGCCGGACACCCCACCCGACTGCACCGTTCCCAGCGCGAAACGGCTGTGCATACGATGAAGCTGACCGACGACGCCGAAACGGCTCAGGCTCCGACGGACCCCCGCGAGGTCACGTCGGCGATCAGCCCTGACTACCCGGAGCCCCTGTGGGTCCAGGCGGTCAACATCATCACCGGCGAGATCGAGGCCGGCGTGCTCAAGACAGGCACGCGGCTGCCTCCCGAACGCGAGCTCTGCCAGCAGCTCGGCATCTCCCGCGTGACCCTGCGCAAGGCGCTCACGAAGCTCGTCGGCGACGGCGTCCTACGGCCCGCGCACGGGCGCGGCTGGTACGTCGCGCAGACCAGCGCGACGAAGGAATGGCCCAACAGCCTGGAGTCCTTCAGTGAGACGGCCGAGCGCATGGGGCTCGCGGCCACCTCGAAGGTGCGGCGGTGCGAGGAACGGCCGGCGACGCTGGACGAGGCCGAGCTCCTGCTGATCGCTCCCGGGACGCCGATATTCCGGCTGGAACGCGTCCGGCTGCTGGGTGGCATGCCGATCGCGCTGGACACCACCCGGATCGCGCTGAGTCTCGTGCCGGACATCGGCACCGTCGACTTCGCGCAGGCCTCGCTCTACGAGGAGCTGGCCAAGCGGGGCATCGTGCCGTCGCGAGCGGACGCCACGATCGAGGCCGAAGAGGCCGACGCCGAGGTCGCCGCGCTGCTCGACCTCGACGTGGGCAAGCCGCTGCTGGTGATGCGCCAGGTCGCGCTCGATCAGGACGAGCACCCGCTGTTCTCTTCGATGATCAAGTACGCCGGTGATCGGTACCGGCTGCGCACCTCCTTCGCGCGCTCCAGTCCCGCGTAATACCACCTGCGTACCACTTGGGCCGCCTCGCCTGGCGGCTCCTCCGTTACCGCTGCATGTATTGCCGAGGCGGCCTCGTCGTGGCCTCAAGTGGTTTTGAATTGGTATATAGTGGTTTTGATTTCTGTTCCAGGCAAGTCTCATCATCAGACGGAGGACACGCGGCCATGCCCGACGGATACATCAGTTACGCCGCCGCACGGCAGACGCAGGCGGCCGAACTGACCGCTGTGGTGCCCCGCATCGCCGAGCAGCTCACCGCCCTGCGCGCGGCCGGGCGCCTCGCCGGCCCCGGTCCGATCTTCGTCGGGATCGGCGCGAGCCACGCTGCGGCGGCCGCACCCGTCTGGAAACTCCGCAGCGATGGGGTGCACTCCTGGCGACTGGGCGCCGGCGACCAGCCGCTTCCCTTCCCGGACAGCGACCACCCGGTGGTCGGCATCTCGCAGAGCGGGCGCAGCGCCGAGACACTGGCCGTGCTGCAGTCGGTGCCCGAGCGCCTGCGGCTCGCGGTCGTCAACACCGCCCCCTCGCCCATCGCCCGTCTTGCCGGTGGCGTCGTGGGCCTCGGCAACATCGCCGACAGCTACGCCTCGACGATCGGCTACACGGCCACCGTCACGGCCCTCGGTATGCTCGCCGATGCCTGGGACGGCGGAACCGTCGATGCCGGCTGGACCGAACTGGGCGCCCTCTTCGCCCGCACCGAACAGGCGGTCGGTGACCTCGTTCGCGGCCTCGCCCCGCTCTTCGCCGACGCCACCTCGGCCGACTTCGTCGGCGCCGGCCCCGCCGCCGGCTCCGCCGAGGCGGGCGCCCTGCTGCTGCGGGAGGTCGCGCGCATCCCGTCGAGCGGCATGAGCACCCGGCAGTACCTGCACGGCCTGATGGAATCAGCCGGTGGCAGCGTGCACGTCGTGTTCGGCGACGGCCGTGAGCTCGACCTCGCCTCGACCCTTTCGACAGCCGGGCACCACGTCATCCTCGTGACCGCCGAGCCCGTCGCGCCGGGCCCGGCCCTGCACCCGGTACGGATACCGCGCCGGCCGGCCGCCCAGCGGGCCGTCCTCGAGGCCCTCGTGCTCCAGATCCTGGCCGGGGCCGTCGCGGAGGCCCGGGGCGTCGACATCGAGGAATTCGTGTTCCACAACGCCGACACCAAGGTCTCGAGCAGCACGGCGGCCGCGAAATGAGCGGACTTCTGGTCGGCATGGACGCCGGCGCCAGCAAGCTCGCCATCCGCATCGAGTCCGCGGACGGAGAACGGCTCGTCGACATCGCCATCGCCGCCGACGGCTGGGAAGCCGAACCCGCCGATGACGCCGTGGCCTGGCTGCTGCGGCACCTGACGAGCGTGCTGCCCGCGGGCGGCCGGATCGCCGCGCTCGGCCTGGGCGCCCAGGGCTGCGACAACCCGGAGGTCGCCGCCGCCCTGCGGGACACGCTCGGTGCGGCCGGTATCCCCGCCGTCGTGGTCAACGACGCCGCCCTGCTTGTCCCGGCCGCCGGAGCCCTGGCCGGGATCGGCGTGATCGCCGGTACCGGCGCGATCGCCGTCGGCGTGTCCGCCACCGGCGAGGCTCTGGCCGCCGGCGGCTGGGGCTGGGTGCTCGGCGACGACGCGGGCGCCGTCGGCCTCGTGCGCGAGGCCGTCAAGGCCGCGCTCCTGGCCAACGACGCGGGGGAGCCGGACGACGGGTTGCTGAGCGCGCTGCTGGCCACCTACCACGTGACCACGGCCGAGCGGCTGGCCCGCGCGGTCAACGACGAACCCACCATCGAGAACTGGGCGCCGCACGCCCCGGCCGTCTTCACCGCCGCGGACGCCGGTTCGGCGCGGGCCGAACGGGTCATCGCGGCCGGGGCCGATCACCTGGCCGTACTCGTCGACCAGTTGCTCGGCCGGGGCGCCATCGGCGACATCGTGGTAGCGGCCGGTGGCGTGATCATGCGTCAACCACGACTGCGGGACGCCTTCGCGCAACGGCTGCGCACACAGCATCCCGAACTGTCCTTCCAGGTTCTGCCGGACGCGCCGGTCGCCGGCGCCGTCACGCTGGCGCGGCGCCTCGCCCATTTCGACTAACGGAGGCTGACGATGATCGCGACTCACCCCCTCGCCCCGATGACCGCCGACGAGTACCGGGCCACCCGCGAGGCAGTCCGCGCGGCCGGGCTACTAGGCGAAACCACCCGCTTCGCCTACGTCGGACTGGAGGAACCGCCCAAGCCGGACGTGCTGGCCCATCGGGACGGCGACCCGGTACCCCGGGCGGCCCGGGCCTTCCTGATCGACGTGCACACCGGCCAATCGGACGACGTCGTGGTCGACCTGACCGCCGGCCGGGTGGCCCGGCGGCACCGGCTCGACCCGCGCACCGACGGCCAGGTGCCGATCCTGGACGAGGACTTCGCCAAGGCCGACGAACTGGTCCACGCCGACCCGCAGTGGCAGGCGGCGATGGCCCGGCGCGGGCTGACCGACCTGTCGCTGGTGCGGGCCTGCCCGCTGACCGCCGGCTCGTTCGGGCTCGACGGCGAGGACGGCCGCCGGATGGTCCGGGTGCTGGCCTTCGTGCAGGAGCACCCGAAGGACCTGGCCTGGGCCCACCCGGTGGACGGCGTGGTCGCGTACGTCGACCTGATCGAGGGGGCCGTGCTGAGCGTCGTCGACGCGGCCGGCCACCCGGTGCCGGCCGAGACCGGCGACTACGACGACCCGGCGGTACGCGGCCCGGAACGGACCACGCTGCGGCCCATCGAGATCACCCAGCCCGAGGGCGTCAGCTTCACGCTCGACGGCCACCGGCTCCAGTGGGAGGGGTGGTCGCTGCGGGTGGGCTTCGACGCCCGCGAGGGGCTGGTGCTGCACCAGATCGACGTTCAGGACCGTCCGGTCGTCTACCGTGCCTCGATCGCCGAGATGGTGGTGCCCTACGGCGACCCGGCCCCCGCCCGCTTCTTCCAGACCTACTTCGACAACGGTGAATACCTGATCGGCAAGTTCGCCAACTCCCTCGAACTGGGCTGCGACTGCCTCGGCGAAATCGTCTACCTGGACGCCACGGTGGCCGACGACCACGGTGAGCCACGGGTCATCCGCAACGCCGTCTGCATCCACGAGGAAGACTTCGGCGTGCTCTGGAAACACACCGACATCTTCAGCGGCTCGGCGCAGACCCGCCGCCAGCGCCGCCTGGTCATCTCCTTCTTCTGCACGGTCGGCAATTACGACTACGGCTTCTACTGGTATCTCTACCTCGACGGCACGATCGAGTTCGAGGCCAAGCTGACCGGCGTGGTGTGGACGGCGGCCCATCCCGGCCCCGGCCACCCCTACGCCACCGAGGTCGCCCCCGGCCTGGCCGCCCCGGCCCACCAGCACCTGTTCAGCGCGCGCCTGGACATGACAGTGGACGGCACCACCAACGCGGTCGACGAGATCGACGTGCGGGGGCTCCCAGTGGGGCCGGACAACCCGTACGGCAATGCCATCGTCCGCGACGTGACCCGGCTCCGGCGCGAGTCGCAGGCCGACCGCCTGGCCGCGCCGGAGAAGGGCCGCGTCTGGCGGATCGCCAACCCGGGCGTGCGTAACCGGCTCGGCCAGGAGACGGCCTACGTGCTGCACCCCCAGCCGGGGCCGACGCTGCTCGCCGACGGCTCGACCACGCTGGCCCGGCGGGCCGCCTTCGCGACCCGGCACCTATGGGTCACCGCCTACGACCCGGCCGAGCGCTACCCGGCCGGCGACTTCGTCAATCAGCACCCGGGCGGCGCTGGACTGCCCGCGTTCCGCGCGGCCGACCGGGACATCGACGGCACCGACATCGTGCTCTGGCACACCTTCGGGCCGACCCACTTCCCGCGACCCGAGGACTGGCCGGTGATGCCGGTCGAGCGGTGCGGTTTCACGCTGCGGCCATACGGCTTCTTCGACCGCAACCCGACGCTGGACATCCCGGCGCCGACCGCCGGCGATCACTGTCACGCCGGCGGCCGTTACGAGCATTGAGGCTGTCCACCACACGACCGTCCCAGCGCTCAGCCACCTCGGCCAGGGGGTTACGGTCATTCGCAGAGTCTTGGGCCCGGGCCGGCGATGCACGTTCACGCCGTGACGGTGGTGTTTGCCGCTGTAGTGGGACAACTGGTCGGCGACCCGGTCGATCGGGATCACGGTGCCGTCGAGGATGGAGCTGGGCCGGCAGGCGGACCCTGTGCATGGCGGTGTCCAGGTCGCCTGCGGTGGCGGCGAGCAGGTCGATGGCCTTGCGGATGTATCGCCAGGCCGTGGTCACACCGATCTCGAGTTCGCAGTCCAGCCGGATCAGCGTGTCGCCATTGCGCAGATGGGGCAAGGCGACCAGCTTGCGGGCCGCGTCGCGTGCTTGACGCCGGGTAGGCGCCAGGGCCTCGGCCGGATCGCCAAAGACGCCCTCGGCGAGGAAGGCCGCAAAGCCGTGCGCCATGGCCCCCACGGCGTGGATGAGGTCGAGCGCCTCGTCAGGCTCCCGGACGAGCTGCTCGGCGGGTTCCCTGAGCAGAGCCAGGACCCGGTCACCGGCCCGTCCCCGCGATCCTGCAGATTTTGCCGGCTCCGTACAAGCCGCCTGCATTGCTGAAGTTTGACCAGCGGATCGGCGCATGCCACGCAAACAATGTGGCGATGGCAACGTCCAGATCCGCGATGAAACACGGAGCCGCGGGCTGCCGGTAGGGCGTGCCGACGAAGGCTCATGCATCGACATCTAGGACTGTGTCGCGTTGTCTTCTGTTGGGCTGCTGTGCGGCGTTCGTGGGCGAGCGGGACCGGAGGTCGCAGCGGTGGGGTAGCGGTTCGTACACTGCGAACTCCGGCGCCCTGCTCGTTGTGGTGGGCGGTCGGTCCCGGGTCGGGCGTCGCGGCCCGCCCGCGGGCTGGTCTGATGCGCCCGGGGGCCAGCCACGACAGGTCAAGTTCGGCGAAGGTGTGCGCTCAGACACTCGCGGGGGCTGCGGCTGCCGGTTCTGTCGTCGTCGGCGCGCTGTCCTCGGCGGGCTCGACGGACAGGTGCGGCAGTGATCGGTCGATCCACCGTGGCAGCCACCAGTTCGCCCGGCCGAACAGGTGCATGAGGGCCGGCACCAGCACGGTACGCAGGACGAACGCGTCGATGAAGACCGCGCTGGCCAGGCCGATGCCGAACTCCGCGATGATCCGCTGACCGCCGAACACGAACGCCATGAAGACGCAGATCATGATGGTTGCCGCGGCGGTGATGACTCGGCCGGTCGACGCCTGGCCGATCGTGACGGCGTGCCGGTTGTCGCGGGTGTGCACCCATTCCTCGTGCATCCGGCTGACCAGGAAGACCTGGTAGTCCATGGACAGGCCGAACAGGATCGCCAGCATGATCGAGGGCAGGAACGCTTCCACCGGTCCGGGCCGTCCGAGGCCGAGGGCTTCGCTGCCCCAGCCCCATTGGAAGATGGCGACTACGACGCCGAACGAGGCGGCGGCGGCGAGCAGGTTCATGACTGCGGCGGTCAGCGGCACCACCACGCTGCGGAAGGCGATCAGCAGCAGCACGAAGCCGAGTCCGACGATGACGGTGATGAACAGCGGGAGTTTGCCGGTGAGGACGTCGGCGAAGTCGTCGAAGATGGCGGTCTGCCCACCGACGTACACCTGCATGGTGGTGCCCCGCTCGGCGGCCGGGATCACGTCGGTGCGCAGCCGCTCGATCAGCTTGCTGGTGGCCTCGTCCTGCGGCGAGGTGGTGGGGATGACCTGGACGATGCCGATCTGCGCGCCGGGCTGCGCGGGCAATGCGGACGCCGCGGCGACGCCGGGGGTGCGGGCCACGGCGGCGGCCAGTGCGGTGAGGGCTTGCTGGTCGGCGGCCGCCGGGGTCTGCGCGACCAGTTGCAGCGGCCCGTTGAAGCCCGGCCCGAATCCCTCGCTGAGCAGGTCGTACGCCTTGCGGGTGGTGCTGCCGGCGGGATCGTTGCCCTGGTCGGAGGAGCCGAGGCGCAGCGACAGGACGGGCGCGGACAGGGCCAGGATCACGATCAGCGCCGCCGCGGCGAGGGGTCTCGGGTTCCGTTCGACGAGGCCGGCCCAGCGCGCCCAGAAACCGCTGGCGTTGACGTCGTGCGGGCCGGCAGCGGCGAGTTGGCGCCGTTCGCGGCGGCTGAGCACCCGGGTCTTCATCAGGCCCAGCATCGCGGGCAGCAGGGTGATCGCGGCGACCACGTTGAACAGCACCATCAACGCCGCGGAGACGCCGATGCCATTGAGGAAGCTGACGTTCAGGACGAACAGGCCGAGCATCGCGACGCAGACGGTCAGGCCGGCGAAGATGACCGCGCGTCCGGAGGTGTTCAGCGCCCGCACGGCTGCCGTCTCGGGGTCGAGCCCGGCCTTGAGGCCGTTGCGGTAGCGGGTTACCACGAACAGGGCGTAGTCGATGCCTACGCCGAGGCCGATCAGGGTGGCGAAGGTCGGCGCGATCGTCGCCATCGTGATCGCGTTGCTGAGCAGACCGATGATGAGTGTCGCGGCCGCCAGCGAGATGATCGCGGTGACCATCGGCAGCAGCATGGCCAACAGCGAGCCGAACGCGATCAGCAGGATCACCGCGGCGGCGACCACGCCGACCAGCTCGGCCACATTCGTCGATACCTGGTTCGCCTGCTGGATCGCGTTGCCCCCGAGCTCGACCTGCAGCCCGTCGGTGCGCGCGGACTCCGCGATGCTCACGATGTTCTTGACGTCGTCGACCGGCAAGGCCTGGCCGAACTCGCTCAGGTGGAGAGTCGCGTACGCCGTGCGGCCGTCGGCGCTGATCTGCGGGGCGCCCTCCGGCGAGTACGGGCTGGTCACGCCGGACACCTGCGGCGCCGTGGCGATCCGGTCGAGCATCGCGCTGACCCGGTTTTTGACCGACGGGTCGGTCACGGTTCCCAGGTCGACCCGCCAGACGATCGTGTCCGACTCGCCCGCCTGCGCCGGGAACGACGACTGGAGCAGACTCAGCGCCTTGGACGACTCGGTGCCGGGCAGGTTGAAGTTGTCGTTGTACCCGGTGCCGACGGCCGCATTGACGGCGCCGATTCCCACCACTCCGCCCAACCAGAGCAGCATCACAATGAAACGATGCTGGAAGCACCATCGTGCCAAGCTGGCCATCACACCCCCTAGAATTAATTGAACGGCCGGTATCCTCCGGCGGAGGGTAAAGTGCGGCTGCTGTGACCCGGCTGAGATGATGACGAGCGCCACATCGAGGAGTGATGGACTTGGCTCGCACCGTAGGCAGCGCCGCCGAGGACACCCGCCGGCGCATCCTCGACGCGGCGACCGAGCTCTTCCACGAGCGCGGCTACGCCGGCACCTCGATCCGCCACATCACCGAACGCCTCGGCATGACCAAGGGCGCGCTGTACTACCACTTCACGTCGAAGGACGAGCTGCTCTACGCGATGGTGACCCCGCTGCTCGAGGCCGTCGCCACGTTCCTGGGCACCCTCCGCGACGCCGGGACGGTAAGCCCGGGACTCGTCCGGGAACTCGTCGATATCCTCGACGCCAACGCGCCTCTCGTCCGCTCTCTGGCCAGCGATCCGGCCGTCACCCGCGCCAAGCTGGAAGGCCGCGGTATCACGGCGCCGTTCGCCGAACTCGAGCGCAACTTCACCAGCTCGACCGACGCGACCACTGCCATCCGCGTGCGGTGCGCGCTCGGCCTGATCTTCACCAGTATCCTCGGACCGCCGCACGAGCAACCCGACAGCGCCTGCGGTCCGGCCCGACGGCTCACCGAGCCGGAGAAACAGTTCGTCACCGCAGCCGCCCTCGCTGTGCTCGCCGTGCCCGCCCCCTGAGTCTCAGGCATACCGGATGGGCCCCCCGGCAATCTCCATGGAATGCGCATAGTCGCGGTCGAGCGCCCATGGCATCGTTCCGAGTCGCTCGCCGACGGCGCGTACGACGATGGGCTGAAGCCGCTTTTTGGCGCTTGTGCAGTGCCGCCCCGTTGGCCTCGCGTCTATCTGCTTCGTCCTGCTCGTACCGCCGCCGTTGTCCCCGCTGCCGTCTGAGCCGCGTCCGTTCACCGTCGACGGAGGCGTCGGTCCTCGGCTGTGCCGTGCGGATGCCCTTGGCACGTTGCAGGTATGCGGGACTGGTCCACCAGTTTGATGTAGGTCTCGGCTGAGGGTGACCGGTTCCCATCGGCCATGGCCGGGACACGGCGATGCCGAGCCGAGATCGCAGTAGCGGCTGCAGGTACCGGGCGCAGTGCTCGGCGGTCGGCCGCGCGATCGGGGCGGCTACCTTAAGGCTGCTCTGATCGATGGCGATAGCGACGGCCGGAATGTCGCCGAGCACGCGCTGGGCGAAGATCCACACGCCTTCCACTGCGTCCTCGGCGTAGCGGTCTGTCCGGGCGCGGGTGTAGTCGTCGTGCTGATGCGCGAGCTGCGCCTCCCACGCCACCGTTCTGCTGCCGTCGGGAGAGGCCGCCAGGACATCGGCCGCCAATGCCCGTCTGGTCCGGTCGCTTCGAGGGTGGCGTGCCAGCCGGACAGCCGGACAGCCGGACAGCCACGGCGATCGCTGACTTGAGCAGGCGGTGATCGGGTGTTTCGCCGTTGAGCGGACAGTCGCGGCAGGCGACGTCGTGGGCGAAGAACCGCAACCCTCGTGGAGAGACCTCGGCGTGCATTGCCCCGCCGCAGGCCTGGCAGGTCAGCACGACCCGGGGTTGCACTCGGTAAATGCGGGTCCAAGCCGTGCCGGCGCTGAGGTCTGCGAGCGTCGCGTCGAGCTGCCCGCCCGGACCCCTGGGTAACCAGAGGCGGGTACGGCGCATCCGCTCGCATCGGTTCGGGGGTAGCGGCATTGATGGCTGGACCCGCTTGCGGCCTGGAGCGGGTCCAGCCGGTCTTTCACGGGGGTGGGATTGGCGCGATGGTGGCGGAATGCGCGAGTGTGGTTCACCGGTGAGCGCGGCGAGGGCCTCGGCGACGTCTTCTAGGTCCGCCCGGACGTAGGGCGAGCTGGTCGCCGATCTCCGCGACGTGGCGATCATCCGGGTGCTGTGCAACGTCGGCGCTCGGCTGGCCGAGGTCGCCGGGCCTGGGATTCGGCTGGTTGCTCATTTTGCGGGTCGTCGCCCGCGAGCTCATCGGCTGGGCGGTGTTCTTCACCGTCGTGGTGGCCGTCCTGGCCGCGAACCTCCGAGGAATTGCCGCCACGTCCCGTGAACCGTTTGCCCGGCCCGGTACGACGAACAGGGCATGGATGGGAGCCGCATCGCCGGGCATGTGACTCTTGACCTCGCCGAGGTACGAGAACCGGGAGGTCAGGCATGCTGACCCGACCGCCGGACCCTCGGGCGGACTCCCAGCTTCTTGCGGCGATCATGGACGGCGACCGGGGGGCGTTCGCTGAGCTGTACCGGCGGCATCTGCCGTTGCTGTTGGTACGCCTGGGGCGGCGGTGTTCGTCGTCCGAGCTCGTCGACGAGGTCGTGCAGGACACGTTCGTGGCGGTCTGGCGGTCGGCCGGGCGGTGGGACGGCCGGGGCGAGGTGGCTGCGTGGATCTGGGGTATCGGTATCCGCCGCCTGGTCGACGCGTTGCGGCGCAGCCGGCCGCCGGCCGATGAGCTGACCGAGTTCGCCGGCGTCGAGACGTCGGCCGAGGAGCACGTGCTGCTCGCGGTCCAGTACGGCGACGTCGGCGCGGCTCTGGCCAGCCTGTCCCCGGAGCTGCGGGCGGTCGTACAGGCGACGGTCCTGGACGGGTTGACCACGGGAGAGGCCGCCCGGCTGCTGGGCATCCCGCCTGGCACGGTCAAGACACGGATGATGCGCGCCCGCGCTCAGCTGCGGGAGCGGCTGGCATGACCGGGGAGGTTCGGATGACCGTCTGGCACCTGGATCCGGAGGCGATCCGCCGGTACGCGCAGGGCGCCGCCCCGCCGGAGCTGGCCGCGTCGGCCGAGGCGCACCTGATGAGGTGCGCGACCTGCCGGGACGCGATCGCGTCGCACGTCGATACCCGGCGGGTCGAGGCGATCTGGCGCGAGGTGGTCGACCGGGCCGACGCACCCCGGCCGAGCTGGCCCGAACGGATACTGGCCCGGCTCGGCGTCGGCGAGGCGACGGCCCGCCTCGTCGCCGCCACACCGACCCTGCGGGGGCCGTGGCTGCTGGGGATAGCGGGCGTACTCGCGCTCTCCGTCTGGGCGGCTCAGGTCGACGAGCGCCTGCTGCGGATGCTTCTCGTGGCCGCCCCGCTCGGGCCGCTGGCCGGTGTCGCGGTCGCGTTCGCGGGCGGCCTCGACCCGACCCGGGAGATCGGGCTGGCCGCGCCGTACTCGGGCCTGCGATTGCTGTTGATCCGCACGGCCGCGGTCCTGGGGGTCACGGTCCCGATCGTGGCCGCGGCCGGGCTCGCGCTACCCGGCTCCCACTGGCTGGCCGCCGCCTGGCTCCTGCCCACGGCCGGGCTCACCTGCGCCGCGCTTGCGCTGACGGCCCGGATGACCCCCGTCGTCGCCGTCGGCGTCGTGGCCACGGCCTGGGTGCTGGTGACCACCCCGACCGCCATGGCCGGCCACCTCGACCTCGCCTTCGGCGTCGGCGCCCAGATCTTCTGGCTCGCCGTGGCCGTCGGCGGCGGCCTGTGGCTCGCCGTCACCCGTAACACCGTCACGATCAAACTCGGGAGAAGTGCATGACTGTACGCGTGCGGAGCGCGACGAAATCCTTCGGTCGCACGACGGCGCTGGACAGCGTCGACCTGGACGCCGGCCATGGGGTGACCGGTCTGCTGGGACCGAACGGCGCCGGCAAGACGACCCTGCTCCGGATCATCGCCACCGTCCTGGCGCCGGACCGGGGCACGGTGACCCTGCTGGGCCGTGATCCGTCGCGCCCCGACGACCGGACCCGGATCCGCGAACGCCTGGGCTACCTGCCGCAGGACGCCGGCTTCCACCGGGGGTTCACGGTCTTCGAGTTCATCGACTACGTGGCGATCCTGAAGCAGATGACCGACCGGCGGCCCCGGCACGACGAGGTCCGCCGGGTCATCGACCTGACCGGCCTGGCGTCGGTCAGCGCCAAGCGGATCCGGGCCCTCTCCGGCGGGATGCGCCGGCGGGTCGGGTTGGCCCAGGCGCTGCTGGGCAATCCCGATCTGCTCGTCCTCGACGAGCCGACGGTCGGCCTCGATCCCGAGCAGCGGCTGCGTTTCCGGGAGATGATCTCGCACGCCGGGGAGGGGCGCACGGTGGTCATGTCCAGCCACCAGACCGAGGACATCACCGCCCTGTGCACCCGGATCGCCGTGTTCCATCGGGGCCGGGTCCGATTCACCGGTACCCCTAACGAGCTGACCGCGCAGGCCGCGGGCCGCGTGTGGGCCGACAGCCAGAGGTCGGCCGCCGCCCTCGCGGCGTGGCGCATCGGCGACGGCACCTTCCGCAACGTCGGCGACCCGCCGGCCGGCGCCGAGCTGGTCCCACCCACGCTGGAGGACGCGTACCTCCTACTCATGGGCGAGCCCGATCTGGAGGTCACCCACTCATGAGCAACGCCATCCTGATCGGTCGGGAGGCCCGCCGCCTCGTCCGGCACCCCGTGCTCTGGCTGGTACCGGTCGTCGTGGCCGTGACCGCCGCCGCCGACTCGGCCAGCGACGGCCGCAACGCCGACTACTGGTACGGCACGATCTTCACCGCCGTCGCGTTCTTCGGGCCGATCATCGTCCTGTTCGCGGCGAACCTGGTCGCCAGCGGCGCCCGCCGCAGCCGGGCCGAGGAGATGCTGCATGTCACCCCGACCTCGGACACGCGCCGGACCTGGGCGATGGGCCTGGGCATCGCGCTGCCCCTGGCCGGCATCGGCGCCGTCGCAGCGACGGCCATGGCCGTCATCAGCAGCCTCAACGACATCCCGGCCACGGACCTCATGAACGCCGGCGAGCTGGCCCAGCTTCCGCTCGTCATCGCCGGCGCCGGGCTGCTCGGCGTCCTCGCCGCCCGCTGGCTACCCTTCGCCGGCGGCGTGCTGATCGTATTCGTGCTCGCGACGCTCGGCGGTCTCGTCGCGTTCCGCCGCTTCGACGGCGGCGCCTGGTGGATGTGGTGGACGACCGGGATGACGTTCGAGGGCTGGGCGCCGGTGCCGGGCCGGCCGTGGCTGCACGTCGCCTACCTGACTGGGCTCTGCGCGTGCGCCGCCATCGCCGCCGTGTACCGCTCCCAGGGTCGCCGGCTGGTCCTCATCGGCGGGCCGGTTCTGGCCGCCACCCTCGTCCTCGGCGGGCTTCAGCTGCCATGACACGGTCCGTGGCCCGGGAACTGGTCCGCAGCGGCCACCTGGTACGCAGCCTTCGCCTGGCCCCGTTCGCGACGAGTGCTGCCGCCGTCGCCGCGTACCTGGTGGCCCGCCTCGGTGACACACGCGACGCCATCGGCGACCTGCGCGTCCTGGGTCTGCTGCTGACCCTGGGCAGCGGCTACGCGCTCGACGACAGCGCCGCGATCACGGTGCAGGCCAGCCCGTACGGCCTGGCGCGCCGGCTGTGGCTGCGGATCGGTTGTGCAGCGGCGGTCGTCGTGCCGGTGTGGGCGGCGGTGCTCGCGGTCAATCTCCCCTCGGCTCCGGCAGGCGATCGGTGGAGCGTGGGCCTCGGCCTCACGACCGAGCTGGCCGCTGCGGTCACCGTGATGTGGGCCGTGGCCGCGTGGGCCCGTCGCCAGGGATTCGACCAGCCCGGCATCATCACCACGCCCGTGCTTCTGGCGTCGCTGTTGCTGGCCGCGTCGATTCCACAGGCCCCGATGCTGGTCGGTCTCGGCCCGGAGTGGACGCCCGCTCACCTGCGCTGGTCAGGCATCGCGGTCGCCGCGACGTGCGCGCTCGTGGCCGCGATGCGAGACCCGGCCGCGCGCTGATGGTTTCGTGATGGCGGGGCCATCGCGTGGATAGTCGCTGAGCAGAAGGTCACCCCGTTGGTCCCGGCCGCCGACGCCGATGTGTACGGCTGGGACGACGGCCTACGGGTCACTTTCGCATCCGCAAGGGCCGCCTGTGCCGCTGGGAGCAGAGAAGCTGTGACCGGCCCGCCGCCTAGCCCTTGTTGGAGCGCACCCCGCCCCGGTGGTCAGCGTTCGTCGCACGAGCAGCCGAGCTGGGCCGACGCCTCAACGACCTCAGTCACTGAGTCGGGTGGCAACTCGTCATTGAGCACCCCGACTCGGTGAGATCGACCCCAGCGACGTAGAGGAGCCGGCGCGCACGTGATCCTGGTCGGGTGGTTGATCGGACACGACCTGATGCTGTCAACCGAACATCCGGATCCGAATTGAGTGCATTCAATCATGCCGTTGGGATGTATGCGAAACACGACCTTTCGATCATGGTTCGTGGGGGTTGGGCGGTATTGTTGAGATATTAATTCAACCTGGTCGGGGTGATTCTGTTTGTTGTTTCGACTATGCGAAATTCAGTGAGGGGCGTCTGGGTTGGTATTTCGCGCTGATCCCGGGCGGGCCGCGATGTCGCCATCGTGGGTGAGGCCGCCGGGTCACCGCAGAACCGGGAACACGAGGTGGGTGACCCGGTCGCCGTGGACGCAGACCGTCGGGTTGCCGAGTACGACGTCGTCGGAGGAGAGTTCGCCGAAGAAGGGTCGGCTTCCCGCGCCCATCACCACCGGCACCAGGTCGATGGCCACCTCGTCCAGCAGCCGCAGGTCCAGGCACTGCCGGGCGATGGTTCCTCCGGTGACCGCGACGACCGCGTCGCCGGCGAGTTCCTGGGCCCGTGCGATCGCAGCCTCCACGCCATCGGTCGCAAAGTAGAACGGCGCGTCGGGATGGGCGTCGACCCAGTCTTCCGGGATTCGGTGCGTCACCACGACAACGGGGACGTCCAGGGTGTGCCGCCCCTGCCAGCCGTCTGCCACGTCGAACAGCGTCCGGCCACAGACGAGCGCGCCCAGCGAGGACACCCACCGCCGCATGTGCTCCGCACTCTGCGGGGTGAGGTGAAGGGTGAAGTCCCCAGCCGGGCTCGGCATCGCGACCTCGCCGTTCTGTAGCCAGTCGAACAACCGGCCGATGGTGTTGTCCTGCTTGGCGACGTATCCGTCGAGGGACATATTCGCCTGCGCCTGTACTGTGCCCACGGAAGTGCCCCTTCTCAGGAGTGCTGGGGTCGGTAGATGTGGACGACGACGCCACTGGGGAACGGCGTGGTTTCGACGAGGTTCAGGCGCCGTGATTGCGGCAGTTGGCCGAACAGGGCCTGTCCGCGGCCCAGGGCCAGCGGCTGGACCAGTAGGCGGTATTCGTCGATCAGGTCGGTCGCGGCGAGCGCGCCGGCCAGCCGGCCACCACCCCAGACGATCACGTCCGGGCCGGGCTCGGCTTTGATCGCGGCGATCTCGGTCGTGAGCTCGCCCCGCGCGACCAGGGTTTCGGGCCAGCTGGCCTCGGCGTCGCTGAGCGTCGTGGAGAACACCACCTTGGGGATGTCGTTCATCGGCGACGCGTACGGGTCGTCGGACTGCGGCCAGCAGGACGACATTTCCTGGTACGTGATGCGACCCATGAGGTGGGCACCGGCCCGGCTGATGTGGTCGAGCTTCCACTGCTTCAGTTCAGCGCCTTCGGGGACCGCGACCCCCGGGTGCTCACGGTCGCTGCCGACGAACCCGTCCAGCGACATCGACATGTACAGGACGACGTTTCGCATGACTGCCTCTCGTTGTTCGTGTTCGTGTTCGTTACTGTGCGTTGTGCGATGTCAGGTACGGATCCTGATCACCCTTCGGACTGGGCCGGGTGTCCTCAGTGATCGGCCCGCACGCTGTCATCTCGGATTCGAGCAGTTCGAGGCGCACCGTCGCGTGGGACGAGTGGGGGTGCCCCGTGGACGCTCAACACGCCGACAAGACCGGTTGTGGCGGTCATCGTAGGGATCGCTTCGTGTCGACGAGTTCTCCCGCCGTACGGGTCGGGTGTGCGGGGGTCGTTGGATGTGGCACGGGTTGGTGTGGGCGGACCGGCCGGCGGTGGCCCCGCATGGTCGCGGCGAGCAGTGCGGGCGCGACAACGACGATTGCGACCATCAGCGCGGCCGGAATGAGCAGCGCGACCGGAAGGGAAACGCGGGCAGCGACGAACCCGACCAGCGCCGGTGCGACCACCCCGCCGCCGTAGCTGATCGTGGTCACAGCGGAAATCTGCCGCGCCGGACCGCCGACGGCACCGAGGGTGCTGGTGACCACCGGCCAGACCACCGCGATCCCGGCGCCGGTCAACGCCCAGCCGGCCAGTGCGCAGCCAACCCGTGTCGACTCGTCGGTGTGGAGCTCGCCAGCCAGCAGAATCAGGCCAAACCCTGCGGTGGCGGTGCAGCCGGCTAGCCGGATCGTTCGGCCGATGCCGAGCCGCGACCGGGCCGCGTCGCCGATGAAGCGCACGGCGGTCATCGTGGCGAGGAACAGCGTGTACGCGAATGAACCGGTGGCGGCGTCGGCGCCGAGCACTCGGGTGGTGTGGATTCCGGCCCAATCCGTGGCGGCCGCCTCGGCGACGAACGCGGCGGCGCCCAGCAGCCCGAGTGCGACGAGCAACGTCGCACGGATGGGCACGGGACTGGCCGAGCCGGTGGGAGTGCCCGCCTGTGGGGTACCCGACGGTGAAACCTCGACGAGCCCGCGGCCGGCCACGGCCACCCCGGTCGCCAGCGCCACCGCCCCGGCCACTACCAGTACTCGCACGCCCGCACCGGCCCACTGCCCGGCGGCCACGGCGCCACCACCGGCGACCGCGCCGAGCGTCCAGAACCCGTGCATCGTGGTCATCGCCGGCCTGCCGGCCGCCCGCTCCACAGCAACCGCTTGCATGGTCAAGGCGACGTTGAGTACGCCGAGCAGCATGCCGAGGCCGATGGCGGTGATCGTGAGCGTTCTGGCCGAGCCGGCGAGCGCCGGACCAGTCAGTGCCAGCGCCGCCGCCGGTGCGCTCAGCCGCAGCAGCCGCCGCCCGGGCCACCGGTCGGCCAGCCTGCCGGCGAGCGGCATGGCCACGAGCGCACCGAGGGCGAGGGCCATGAGGATCGCGCCGAGCCGGGCTGCACCGAGGTCGAGCCGGGCGTCGAACGCGGGCAGCGACGCGCCCCACAATGCGGTCAACGTACCGGCCGCCGCGTACTGCAGCGCCACCGCGCCTCGTGCACCCATCGCGAACCTCGATCATTGTTGTTGGTGATCCGATCGTGGCCCGGTCGGCGGTCCGGACTCCAACACCTGTTCAGAGCCCATTTACACGACTCGCGTGTAAATCCGGTACAACTGACGGGTGCCCGAAGATCTCGACATCCGGCTGCTGCGCCATTTCGTCGCCGTGGCGGAGGAACTGCACTTCAGCCGCGCCGCGCAGCGGCTGTTCGTGGCGCAGCAGGCGCTCAGCCGCGATGTGCGGCGCCTGGAGGACCGGACCGGGGTGCGACTGCTGGACCGGACTACCCGGCGTGTTGTGCTGACCCCGGCCGGGCAGACGCTGCTGCGCCGGGCGCGGGAGCTGCTCGCGCTGCATGACACCACGCTGCGCGAACTGCACCACGAGCCGCGCTCGTTGACCGTCGACGTCGTCGGCGCCGGGCTCACCGCGGCCATCGTCCTGGCGACCGCTCGGCGCCTCGCCCCGGAGCTGGAGTTCTTCGCCCGCTTCCACACCGGTACCGACGACGCGGTGCCGCTACTGCTCGCCGAGCGCATCGACGTCACGTTCGGCCGGATCCTGCACTACACCGATGGGCTGCGGCACCGGCCGGTCCGTCATGAGCCACTCGCGGTGCTGCTGCCCGCGGACCACCCGCTCACCGCGCACGATGCCGTCCCGCTGCGCGCACTGCGCACTGCCGGCGTGTGCTTCCGCGCCGGCAGCCACGCCACCCCCGCCTGGGAGCACGCCATGCTGCAGTTGCTCGCCCCGTTCGGCATCGACGCGGCCGGCGCCCATCCGCACGTCCACGGCGACGATGAGCTGGCCCAGCACCTCGTGGACCGCGACGGCCCGATCCTGGTGATGAGCACCCAGCCCGCCGTTCCCGGCGGGGTGCTGCGCCCGATCGTCGATCCGGTCCCGCTGTTCCCGTGGGCGATGATCTGGCGCGTCGATGCCGACCACCCCGGGCTGCGCGCCCTGCACGCGGCAGTGGACGAACTGGCCCCAGGCTGGCCCGCGGTCCCGGCGGATCCGCGCACGACCTGGCTGCCGTCACCGGAGTCGGGCTCGACCTGACCCGGCTACCACCGCATCCGCGCCGTCCGAAGCCTTCGGCACTCCCCGTGGGAGAATATTAGGAGAACCGCCAGTCGCGGAACGGTGCGTTGCAGGACTCCGAACGGGTTGCAGCACGTGTGTCGGCACTCTGCCATGGCGTTCACACGGCCCGAACTTGAGGCAGCTCAGCCTGAGCGGATGGAGAGGCGGATATTCCAGGTTGGTGCGTCCGGCATGCTGCGAGCGTGAAGTCTCGGCAGTGTCTCGTGCGGATGGGTGCCTGATGTCGATGGTGCGGGTTGGGTGAATCGGTGGTCCTCGGCGGACGCGTTGCGAGGCCAGGTCAGTGAGGGCCGTGGTTGTGCAGACGCTGATGCGCCAAGAGCGGAATGCAGCGGTGCGCAGCTATCTCTTTCCGGCGTTGTCCTGTGTTGCCTGCGACAGTGCCGCCGCCGGTGGCATCGCCACCCTTGATGTTGTCCCGGCGAGGTTGCAGGCGTATTTCTTGACATCGATGCGGCCGGCCGGAGGGTTTCGTTCGCCGAGCACGTGTTTTACCAGTTTCGCGAGAACCGGATCGAAAACGTGTGGTCGTTGATAGACACCGACGGCATACGACGCCAGCTGTCGACACCGGAGAAACAATGAAGGCCGGCTTCCTCCTCAAACCCGGCTCGACGTACTGATCTGCGCGATCCGATCGCCAACGAGAGTCGCGGCCGACGATTTGGTTGGGCACGCTCGTGGCTACACCCGCCCGCACATCGTCACGTGCAGCATTGGGCGATGATGATGCCGTGATCGCTGATCTGGTCGCCGACGTTCTTGGTGGCGTGCTGGGCGGTGTGCTGTCCTGCCAGAGCCCGCGGCAGCCTGTCGACGAACAGCGTCCGGTACGCTTCGACGCTGGTCTGCGGTTGCCCGGCCGGCGACTCCGGTCGGTCGTGGTGGCGGCTTGGCTATCTCGAGCTCGGCCCCCGGTCCTTCGTGCTCATGGGTCGGCGTCGGCCGCGGCCGGGACGCCGGATCGCGCTACCGGGCCTGC
Organism: Paractinoplanes globisporus DSM 43857; assembly: GCF_000379645.1. Taxonomy (GTDB): domain Bacteria; phylum Actinomycetota; class Actinomycetes; order Mycobacteriales; family Micromonosporaceae; genus Actinoplanes; species Actinoplanes globisporus. Next base: position 1,215,210 of record NZ_KB903294.1, on the reverse strand, counting down.
GGGTCGGCAGGAGCCGGCGAATGACTTTTGCCGAGCGTTGGTGGTGGCTCAATCCGACTTGCCGAGTCTTCTTTGCCCAGGCGGGGGACGACGCCGTCGAGATCGCCGTTTTCCGGCAGGATGTCAATTCCGTCCATGACACGAGACAAGAGTGCGACCACTGAAGCTCCTCAGACCCGCCATACAACGTCCTTCTCTGCTGTTGTCCGCGCGTGGGTCGGGCCAGTGTGTGGCAGGAGTCGCGGGCCTGTAGCGGTGGCCCGGATTCGACTGGCGTTGCTGGAAGGCTGTCATCAGTGCCATCGTCGGAGCCGACCTGCGGTGCGAGTACGGGATGGGTATCCAAGCCACACCGGTGTTGGGCAGTGCCCTCCCGACGTCAAGGCGTTCGAGGCGGTAACGGCGCGCACATCTGGGCCCGGTCGAGTGCGGCGCCAGGTGCGGCACGTATCGGCCGTCGGGATCGGACGCGTGGTCTCATTCTGATCGAGCTCGCCGGCATGCACGTTGAGCCAGTCGACGCCAAACCTTGTCGCGATCACCGAGAATGGAGATCGGCGCCTTTCGTGACCTGACCGTCGTGTGCGCCCACGGTGGCACCGGAGGAAGTAGACGCATGATCGCGAGGCGGATCGCCACCCTGGTGACAACCCTGCTGACCTTCGCCGGCCTGGGCGCTTGCGGCACCGCCACCATCCTCGAGGCGCGGCACAACGAACCGGTCGCGATCGCGCCGAGTCCGGCGAGCATTGCGCGGACGGCCGCGCGAACGGTCCACGCCGCCGCCCAAGCCGCCACGGGCGTGAACCATCTGCCGTCCGCCTTCCGGCTCCCGCCGGACAGCCAAGTCACTATGCTCTGCGACCGCAAGTCGGGTGCCTCGTTCACGCTGACTGCGCCGGACCCGGAGGCGGTGCTCGCGTTCTATCGGCGCGAGCTGCCGCGGGGCGCCTTCACGATCGTCGCCGACCGGGCCGGACCGGACACGACCAGCCTGGCATTCCGAAACGCTGACGGCTGGGCCGGCGAGATCTATGCCACGCCGCGATGGGTGACGGTCGCTGTGAGGCACGCCTGATCAGCCCGAATCCACCTGCCTCCCGCTCCCCGCCACCCAGCCGGCTTCGGCAGGCCAGCCACGGGCCCAACCTGGCCCGCGACAACCATCACCGCACCGAACCCGACTTCTTCGATCCGCCCCGCGCCCATATCAAGATCGGCAGCGCAAAGGCGACGGCTCACGATCGACCCTCACGCCGGCCACGAGTCGCCGCGAGCCGAGCTGCTGGCAGCGGCCAGGTCCTGGAAGCTGGAGGTGGTGGCGTCGGGCAGCGAGAGCCAGCCTGAGGCGGCACGAGTGGGATTACCGGGTGCTCGACGGCATCTTCGACGACGGAGCCGGCCATATCGGGCTGGCTTTTCGCGGTCCGCCCGGCGATGGTGCCGGCCTTCGGCGAGAAACCACACAGCCAAACGAGGCGCCGAGTCAACGGATGAGGACTTCGCCGTCGACCGGGACGCGGCGGGCCGCCTGCTCGCGGTCGTGCCGGACCAGGGCCGCCTCTTGGCCGGCTTCGACGTGCTGCGGTAAAGAGCCTGCGGCCTTGTGACCTTTGCTGAACTGGTTAAGAATACTGACTATCGTCAATATCTCCCTGCGTCGGAAGGACCCGGCAATGCGCGTCTCCGCCCGGATCGCCGCATCAGCCGTCGTCGGTACCCTCGTGGCAGGTCTCGGCGCCACGCTTGCCGCGCACGCCGCCATCGTCGGCTGCTCGGTGACGTACGCGATCACCTCGCAGTGGCCCGGCGGCTTCGGCGCGAACGTGACCATCACCAACCTGGGCGACCCGGTCAGCGGCTGGACCCTCACCTGGACGTACGCGGCCGGCCAGAAGGTGACCCAGGCATGGAACGCGACGGTGTCGCAGAGCGGCAGTCAGGTGACGGCTCGTAACGTCGGCTACAACGGCAGCATCGGCACCAACGCCGGCGTGGCGTTCGGGTTCAACGGCTCCTGGACCGGCAGCAACCCGGCGCCGTCGAGTTTCGCCCTCAACGGCGCGACCTGCACCGGCGGCGTGACCGGCACTCCCACGTCGCCGACGCCGTCGACGTCCACACAGCCCGCGGGCGCCGACGACTGGCCGACGTACCACCGCGACAACGCGCGCGACGGCAACGCGACGAATCTCGCCCCGCTGTCCACGCTCTCGGTCGCCTGGACCGCGGCGCTCGACGGCGCCGTCTACGGCCAGCCGCTGGTCGTCGGCGGCCGGATCTTCGCGGCCACCGAGAACGACACGGTCTTCGCGCTGAGTCCGGACTCCGGCGCCGTCCTGTGGTCGGCGCACGTCGGACAGCCCGAACCGCTGTCCGACCTGCCCTGCGGCAACATCGATCCGTTGGGCATCACCAGCACCATGGTGTATGACCCGGCCACCAACCGGGTGTTCGCGGTCGCCGAGACCACCGGTGGGGCGCACACGCTCCTGGGCATCAACGCCGACACCGGCGCCGTCGAGGTGCGGGCCGCCGTCGAGCCGCCGCTGGGCGACGCCAAGGCGCACCAGCAGCGTGGCGCCCTGACCCTGCTGAACGGGCGGGTCCACATCGGCTACGGCGGTCTCTTCGGCGACTGCGGCCAGTACATCGGCTCCGTGGTCTCGGTGGCCACCGACGGTACCGGCAAGCTGAGCTACGCGGTGCCGACCACCCGCGAGGCCGGCATCTGGGGCACCGCCGGCGGCGTGGTGGATGGCGCCCACCTGTTGTACGCGGTCGGCAACGGCGAGTCGACCACCACGTACGACGGCAGCGACTCCGTTCTGGCGCTCTCGGCCGACCTGCAACGGACCGACTTCTTCGCCCCGGCCGACTGGGCCTCGCAGAACGCCCGCGACGCGGATCTCGGATCGATGAGCCCGGCCCTGGTCGGCCAGTACGTCTACGCCGACGGCAAGGCCGGCATCGGGTACGTGCTGCGCCGCGACAACCTGGGCGGCATCGGCGGCCAGGTCACCGAGCTGAACAACAACTGCCAGGCCTTCGGCGGCAGCGCGGTCTCGGAGAACACCGTGTTCTTACCGTGCACCACCGGGCCACGTGCGGTCACGATCGCCGCCGACGGCACAGCAAGCGAGTTGTGGCGAGCCGGTATCGGCGTGCCCGCCGAGGGCTCGCCCGCGATCGGCGGCGGCGCCGTCTGGGTCGTCGACTCCAACGGCGGCGTGCTGTACGCCCTCGAACCCGCCACCGGCGCGGTACGCGCGCAGATACGGGTTGGCCAGACGCCCAACTTCGCGTCACCCACGCTGTCCAGGGGTCGGGCGTACGTCGGCACCCGCACGGGCGTCACCGCCGTCAACGGCGCCTGAGTCCGCCCATCAAGGGGAAAGGCGGGGCGGGAAGCCCGGTGACGGGCCGGCGGACGGTGGCCCGGCCGCGGTGGTGATCGCTGCCATCCGGCGCGCCGGTTGGTTTGCAGGATGGTCATTGCCGTAGGCCTTGACGCCTTCGCGTACAGGCTGGAAGAACGTGATGCCGCCGCTCGTGCAATTGGCGCTGCCGCCGGACGTGAGGCCCAGGGCCTTGGCTCCGTCGTGGGGCGGGCCGCGCTGTTCTCGGCGCTGGCACGTGCCCGCGGAGCAGGTCGAGCAGCGCCAGGTTGGCCGTGCGAGCGTCGGCCTCGAAGCGGACATCCTTATCCTCGGCGGCGCGACGATCGACGGCACCGGGCCGGCGGATGCCGGCGGCAGCCGCCTGGTCGTGTTGCAAGTCGGGACTCGCGTGCGCGCCGAGCGTGCCGGTCGGCTGGCATGCCGACTGCGGAACATGCTATCCGCACCATCGAGCCCATCCGCGTCGCTGGGTTTCTTCGCGGAACAGCTATGCAGGACGCCTTGCCGGCCTAAGGCACGCCGACGCCGACGCCGACGCCCGGCCGCAGCGATGATTGCTGTCGGCCGGGCGCGCCGGATGGTTTAGAGGATGGTCACGCCGTAGGCGTTGACCGCTTCGCGTACGGGCTGGAAGAAGGTGGTGCCGCCGCTCGTGCAGTCGCCGCTGCCGCCGGAGGTGAGGCCGAGGGCCTTGCTGCCGTCGTAGAGCGGGCCGCCCGAATCGCCGCCCTCGGCGCACACGGTGGTCTGGATCAGGCCGCTGACCGTTCCACCGGGATGACCGGAGTAGCGGACACTGACGTTGAGCGCCGTTACCGTCCCGCTGTGGGTGCCGGTTGTCGAGCCCTTGCGGGTGACCGATTCACCGACGACGGCGTCCGCGACGGTGTAGCCGCCGGGGTGGCTGAGCGAGGTGTTGTTGTAGCGGACCAGCGCGTAGTCGTTGCCGGGGAAGCTGTACGAGACGGTCGGGCCGATGAGCGTGGTGTGGCTCGAATTGGTGTACCACGTGCTGACCAGGCTGCCGCAGTGTCCGGCAGTGAGGAAGTAGTAGGTGCTGCCGCTGACCACGTTGAAGCCGAGCGAGCAGCGGTACCGGCCACCGTAGATGGCGTCGCCGGCCGACAACAGCGGAGTGATCACGCCGCTGATGCGATTGATCCGGACCGCGCCGGAGTTGGCGCCCGCGGCCCGCTTCAAAGTCACGATCTCGGCGCTCGAGACGCTGCTGTCCGCGGTGATCACGACGTGGCCGCCGGCGGCGTCGGTGTACCAGGAGATGCCGTCGACGCCGGACCGTCCGACCGCGTTGTTCACCGCGGTGAGTGTGGCGGCGCCGTACGTCCGAGGCGCCGCGTTCGCGGCTGCGGGCTGGACGAACAGGCAGAGAGCGATCGCGGCGGCGGCGACGGCGAGTAGCCGGGTGGCGGGTCCGCGGGCGTGGATGGGGGTGATCCTCACTGCTCCTCCTCAAAGGGCTCGACGGGACTCGGGTGGATCCCGTCAGTGAGACTGGAAGACGCGTCGCCGATCGGGGACGGGTGCTTCTCGGAAATCTCAGTATGTAAACCTGTCGATCTGACGGCAACACGAGAGCCGGCGACCAGGCGACCGCCCATCTCGACCTGGAACGCCGCCACCTGACCCGACCAGGCGGGAGCCGCCGAAAGGGCAGCGATCATCCCGACCGGTGAGCTCATCGAAGGCAATGGCCGCCTGCTCGCCTACGTCGCACCGTGGTTCGCCGGCGCAGCATGAGCCGTCGTTACCCGCCTCCGAGGGCTCTGGTGGTCGTGTTCGGCGATGACGCACCCAGGCCGCTATCGGGACGAGTCCCGCCTACACACTGGTTCAGGCTCAACGTGTTCCTGACAAGGTACGCCGGCCAGGGCCAGGATCCGCTCGCCGTTGACATTGGCCGAGCAGACATCGAGCAGTACTTGCGCTGGCTGCAGGAAGCCCGCTGCTACCGGCCGTCGACCGTGTCGCGCCGATTGCCTGTCGTCATCGGCTTCTACCGGGTGTGCGTCATCGACCAGATCTGCCGCACTCGCCGGCCGACTACCCGCTCATCGCTGCCGAGATTGAAGTCAGTGAGTCGCCTGGTATCGCGACGCCGCGAGATTTGTGACGGCTGGCCGCTGTAACGCCGGTGCCATCGGCGTCGCTCTTCTGTTCAGCCGTGAATCGGTCAAAGGCAGCTACCTCCCCTTGCTCGATGTCCGGAATGTCGGTCGATGACTTTGGGTGGCGGAGAAACCCGCCGCCCGGGACGACGAAAGGTGCACTGATGCGCGCAAGATCAATCACGCGGCTGGCCGTACTGACCGCGGTCGCAGTCGCGGCCACCGCCTCCGGGCCGGTCGCCGCGGTGCCGGTCGCCTCCGCCGTCGGCGCCGCGTGTGCCGGCAATGGGGCGCGGGTGGCCGAGGGGGGCGCCGCCCAGGAGCCGGCGCTCTACCCCGACAACGAGGCGAACGCGTACGGCGTGATCAAGGATTCTCCACGTCTGCCCAACGGCAGCGTCACCGTGCCCACGGTCTTCCACATGATCTCGGATCACCCGCTGAGCGATACGCAGACGAGCCGGTTTACCACCATGATCACGGCGCAGATGAAGGTTCTCAACGATTCGTACGCGGGCCGCACCGCGCCGGACGCCTCGGACACGCCGTTCCGGTTCTCGCTGGTCAACACCACTTGGACAGTGAACGGCAACTGGTACACGGTCGTGCCCGGCAAGAACGAGCGCGACATGAAGAAGGCCCTGTACACCGGCGACGCCCGCACCCTGAACGTGTACGCGGCGAACATCGGCGGGGGGCTCCTCGGCTGGTCGTATTTCCCGAAGGGCTACAACCACGGCCGGGACTACATCGACGGCGTCGTGATGCTCGACGAGTCGATGCCTGGCGGCACGGCCGGCAAGTACTCCCTGGGCGACACCCTGACCCACGAGGTCGGGCACTGGCTGATGCTCGAGCACACGTTCGCGCACGGCTGCTCGGCGGCCGGCGACTACGTCGCCGACACGCCGAAGGAAGCGATCCCGCAGTTCAACTGCCCGGTGGGTGCGGACACCTGCTCCGCGCCCGGCTTCGACCCGATCCACAACTTCATGGACTACTCGCAGGATTCCTGCATGGACATGTTCACCGCAGGCCAGGCGGATCGCATGAGCGACGCCTGGTTGGCATTCCGCGCCGGCGGCAACTGACCGTCAGGTCCCGAGGTGAGGGGCTGGCCGGTGACGCCGGTCAGCCCCTCGACGTAGCCCAGCGGTTGTTGCTGCCTACCTCAATCGCCTTGATGATCCGCGGCGACAGCCCGCTCGCGCTGACGATCAGCGGAGAGCTCTCCGGCGGCGGAACCCACGGCTAAGCGTTTGTCGCGCCCAGCGCGGCCGCTATTTGATCGATCGCCACGGCCCCGGCGGGGCTCCCGCCCTGGCCGTCTCGCGGTGCGTGGCCGCAACCTTGTTGGCCAGGGTGAGCACGAAACGCCGATACCCCTCGACCGCGTCGGCCGTCGCCTTGCTCTCCAGCAGCGCCACCGCGGTACCCAGGTGCCGAAGGGCCGTTATCCCGGAACTCCTGGGGAGTGCGGTACTTCCCGTGATCCGCCTTGGGCCTGGCCGCCACGATCTCGTCGAGCAGCTCATTTTGGCCGTACAGGAAACGCGCCTCGGCGTGCGCCTTCGACATCGCGATCGTCTCGCGGAACATCCCGCCGCGTGCTGCAATCACCACGATCAAGCCGGCGCTTGGTGGACCTTCGAGCACGGAGCGCACTCCTCGGCGGAAGACGCGGCCTTGGTCGTCTCAGCTCCTCCGCGGTTCGCGCTGGTTCATCAGGGCCTCCAGCACCGCGAGGTCGTCGGGTGCCAGCCAGGTCTCCTCCAGCGGGGCACCTCCCGCCTTCTGAATCGCTGCGTTCAGGGGCCCGGCCCAGATGTGCTCGATCAGGGCGACGGCTGCGACGGACCCGGGCGGCACGGCATCGGCCAGGGACCACACCGAGACACCGTCGATGTCGACGCCGGCCTCGTCGTCGCTTTCGCCCTCGTCCTCGGGCCGCCCGAGAAGCGCGGCCGCCAGTCCGCCGAGTCCCGGGTCCGCGCCGGCCGGCGCGGCCAGCGTGTCGACCGTGCCATCCTCGGCGCGCGAGACGAGGAGTAGGTCGACCAGGCGGACAATTCCGGCCTGACGGAGCCGGGTGAATTCAGCGAGTATCTCGCCGGAGAACGCCAGCCGGTCGAACCCGACGACGAGCACCTGCACCGGCCTGATCATCGGATCAACCGCGCCCGCCGATCCTGGAACTCCTCAGCGGTTATCACCCCGGTATCGAGCAGCTGTTGCAAAGCGGGAGCAGGTCCGCTCCCGGCCTCGCGGCCGACTGAGGCCGCACGCGGGGCGTATGGGATGCCGCGTAGGCCTGCGCCGGCGAGAGCCGGCCACCGTAGTACGGCACATTGCCGGTCATACCGGAACGCCGCAGCTGCTTGGGCACCAACAACATCGGTCCTCCTCTCGATCTACCGCCAGGCTCAGCACACGTCCGAGTGGCCAGGCTCCCGCCTGACGACTCAGCATTACTGGCAGCGTCAACAAAACCGCTCGCCGCTTAGCCCGATGGCCGACTGAATGCCAGCACTCGAGATGCGATTACGGTGTGAATAACTCTCGTGTTGGGCTCGGACACGTTAACCCCCAAAGAGATCATTCATATTCTGGATGGATCTCGATGGGGTCTTCACTTTCCAGCTTCGGCCACGGCGTTCGCCTGCCAAATCTGTTCTTCTTTCGGGTCGGCCAGGTCGGTAGCGGCAGGATGAGTTGACCGTCGCCCGGCATCTCGTCAACGGCCCGGGCCTCGAGCTCCGGTGCCCGGCGTCCGAGGTCGGCGTCGTTCTGGGCCGGGTCTTCGAGTGTCACTGTGTCCGGGCCGCAGACGACGAGCATGTCCCGTGTCCGTAGATGAGCGGAGATCTGGCCGGCGTCGGCTGATCCCGCAGTTCGCTGTCGCCCGTCGCGAGGATCTCCTCGACGATGCGGGCTTGCGACCAGTACACCCAGCGCGGGCTACCCGGGTCGGCAGGATGCACGCTGGTGTGTCCGTGCCGGCGCCGGTAGCCCGGACGCCGGTTCACCCAATGCCCCTCCATCCGCCGCCCGCACGCAGCGCACACCACCAGGCCGGTCAGTTGATACCGGTGCACCCGGCCGTCCTCCGGCATCGCCAGAATCGCCAGAGCAGTCACCTGCTGCGCGGCGAGTAAGTCGGCGTCGCTGACCAACGCCGGATGCGTCGACTCGTTCGGGCGGCACTCGACTGCACGCTGCACAGCTCGCAATGGGCTCCTGCCTGTGCACATGGTCCTCGAGACATTCCGACCGGCAAAGCGGGTCAAGCCTTCGGCCATCGAGCAGGTAGAGGCTGCGTAATGATGGGTGGTATGGCCCCCGCATCCGCGCGCCGGGCGGCAGGTGACGTCGGCGCCGTGCTGAGCTATCTGCTGCTCGCCGCCTGGGTCATGCGGGGCCTGTGGGCCGCTCCCGCCGGGCAGGTGCTCTACAACCCCGACGACCACGGGTTCTTCCTGGCGATGATGGCGCACGGCGAGCGGGTGGTCTACCACGGCGAGTCGCTGTTCTACTTCACCCGGCTCAACGTCCCGACCGGCGTGAACATGATGGCCAACACCTCGGTGCTGGCAATCAGCATCCCGCTCGCCCCGTTCACCCACGCCTTGGGCCCGGCCGTCGCCGTGGCGATGATGGCCACAGGCGCCCTGGCCGGCACGGCGACGGCCTGGTGGTGGGTGCTGCGGCGGCACCTGCTCGGCAGCGGGCCGGCCGCCTGGATCGGCGGGCTCTGGACGGGCTTCGCCCCCGGCTTTCTCGCCCACGCCAACGGCCAGCCCAACCTGGCCAGCGGGTTCGTGGTCCCGTTCATCGTCTGGCAGGTGATCCGGCTGCGCGAGCCGGCCCGGATCCTGCGTGGCGGATCGACCCTCGGCGTGCTGGTCGCGCTGCAGGCCTTCGTCGGCGAGGAGTTCCTGCTGTTGCTGGCGATCACGATGGCGCTGATCGCCGTCTCGTACGCGGCCATGCGCTGGCGAGAGGCACTCGAGGCCGGCCCCCGGTTCCTGGCCGGCCTCGCGGTCGCGGTGCTGGTCGCCGGCCTCCTGCTGGCCTACCCGCTCTACCAGCAGTTCCGCGGGCCAGGCCACTACACCGGGCTGCCCTTCCCGGTCGGCACGTCCGCCACCACGCTACGCTCGGTCGCCGCGTTCCCGCGCAACGCCATCGCCGGCAGCGTCGCCCGGGCATCGGAGGTCAGCAGCGGTAGCGTCACCGAGGAGAGCGTCTTCTGGGGCCCGGGCGCCTGCCTCATGATCCTGGTGTCGATCGCGGTGCTGTGGCGATCGGCAGCCGCCCGCGCCGCCGCCCTCGCCGGCCTCGTCATGCTGGTCCTGTCGTTCGGCACCCGGTTCCGCCTCGACCGGACCGCGACCACCGGCGCCGGCTCACCGCTCGGCTTCGTCACCCGCGTCCCGCTGCTCGACCTGGTGACCACGCCCCGATACGCGCTGGCGAGCACCACGATCGCCGGCGTGCTGATGGCGCTGGCCGCCGACCGGGTGCACGGCTTCCGGTGGTTCGCCCGCGTGCCGTACTGGACCGGGATCGCGCTGGCCTTCGTACCGCTCTTCCCGAAGCCGCTGCCAACCTCGCCGGCCCCGCCGATGCCGGCGTTCTTCGCCGACGGCACATGGCGGTCCTATGTGCACGGCGACCAGACTGTGGTGATCGTGCCCCTGCCGAGCATGCGCACCGGCAGGACGGCCATGCGCATCGCGGCGCTGAACACCTTCGCCTTCCCGGTGCCGCGCGGCTACTTCATGGGCCCGCAGAACGCGCCCGCCGACGACCGGGGCTCGTGGTCGCCGCCGCCGCGCTTCACGGTCACCGTCCTTGACCAGTTGCGCCGCACCGGGACCCTGCCGCCGATCAGCGTCGACCTCCGCCGGGCGATGCTGGCCGATCTGCGCTACTGGCACGCCGGGGTGGTCGTCCTGCTGCCGGACATGCCGCATCAGGCTGCCGTACGCGGGGTGCTGGCCGATGTGCTCGGCACCCCCGAGGACTACGGTGGCGTCGCCGTGTGGCGTGTGCCCCCGCCCCCAACCTGATCAGGTGGAGGAGACAGATGCCGGCAACTCACTGGATGCGATCGCCGTGCGAATGTCCCTCGTGTTGGGCTCCGGACACGCAAATCCCTACGGGGATGCGGACGAACGCAGGCTTCGTCCTGCCGATCCCGCCGGATCGACGTTGCTAGGCCCTACGTCAGCCGATTCAACGTGAAAACCGGCTAATGGTCGTCGGCAAAGGCGAGTTGCGCCCGGAACGGCGTGCGCCGGCCACCACTCGCTGCGGAAGATCACCCGCGAACACGTCCTCGATGCCCTGGCTCCGTCGGGAACGCGCGCTCGACCGCAGGGCATGGCCTCAAGTCGATCTGCCGGTTGCTCAAGGGCCGCGAGGTGCTCTTCACCGATCCCACCGCGACGGCCGTCTGCACGTCGACGGCCGGGTCATCATCCTGGCCGAACCCGTCCGCGAACGGCTGCACGCCTACCTCGACCTGCGGCAGCAACGCTGGCCCGAGGCCGCCAACGCGCACCTGTTCCTGACCAAACACACCGGGCGCAGCACCGAGGAATGCAGCAAACGCTGGATCTGGCTGACTATCGGCCCCGACCTGTCGATCGCCGCCATCCGCGAAGACCGCATCCTGGACGAGGCCCACGCCACCGGCGGCGACGTCCGCTGCTTGGCCGACCTGTTCGGCCTCAGCATCCAAGCCGGCAGCCGCTACACCAACGTCATCAGCTACCCCGACCTCGGCAGCACCAGTCGACCCTGACCGGTGACGGCGGAAACCCGTCGCCAGCAGAGCATGCCCGCTGGGAAGATGTCGCGCGTGCCCGCGGACCCTATCCCCGACAAGGAACTCCTCCGTCGGGCTAGCGATGGCCCCGCCAAGGCGCTGCCGTTGCGGCATTTCCCCGGACGCGTTAACTGCTCGACGGACTCCGGCGCATCCCGCAGAGACCACCTGAGCACGTCCGGACGCCGGGGATGGGTTCGCTCCTGCCTGGCCCGCTCCATCAGCCCGGCCCGCGCGACTTGAAGGGATAACCGCAACTATGACCGACACCAACCGAGAAACCCTGCGCACCACATTCGGCCAGGACGCCGAACTCTACGACCAATGCCGTCCGACCTACCCGCCCCAGCTGTTCACCGACCTCGCCACCCTGGCAGATCTCGGTCCCCGCTCCCGGGTGCTGGAGATCGGATGCGGAACCGGCCAAGCAACCCTGCCCTTGGCACAACTGGGATGCGATGTCGTCGCGATGGACCTCAGCCCCGACATGGCCGCCATCGCCCGACGCAACCTCGCACAGTTCCCGAATGTCACCGTCGTCGCGGCGGCCTTCGAGGACTGGCAGCCCTCGGACGGAACCTTCGACGCGATTCTCTCCGCGACCGCGTTCCATTGGCTTGACCCCGAGGTGCGCATGATCAAAGCCGCTGACCTGCTGCGGCCAGGCGGATCTCTCGGCATCGTCTCGACTCACCACATCGCCGGCGGGACGAACGCCTTCTTCGCCGACGCGCAACGATGCTACGAACGTTTCGACCCCACAACACCGCCCGGCATGCGTCTGACGACCGACGACGAAAACCCCGAGGAGACGGCAGAGTTCGAGCGATCGGCACGATTCGGGCCAGTCGAATTCCGGCGCTACGAATGGCAACAGACCTATACGTCGCCCGAGTATCTGAACCTGCTCATGACCTACTCCGGCAATCGAGGCATGGCGCCGCAGACACGCAACGGTCTGTTCGCGTGCATCTCCCACCTGATCGACGACGTCTACAACGGAGCAATCACCAAGCAGTACCGGACCCGGCTCGCCATCGCCCACAAAACACAATGACTCGCCCCGACACCCGATCTGCGCACTACCGCCACCTCGGGAACAAAGCGAACAGACGGAGCCTCTCCGGATTGGGCGCACGGCCCACGTTGCGACGCCAGTTCGCGAACCCGAGCGCTCAACCGGGGTCATAGTTACCGGCTGGTGAGGTCCTTCTCCGGTCGCGGCTCCCGCTCCGGCTTTCTCTCCACCGCCACGAAGAAGCCGTTTACGGCTGGGGCGAGGGCGCCGAGACGGTTCATCTTCTTGGGTACGACCCAGCCCGCGTATTCGGCCGGCGGAAGTGGCTGGTGCACCTCGACGAAGCGGCCGTCCGGGAGCCGCCGGATGATGCCGGTCTCGACGCCGTGCGCCAGCACCTCCCGATCGTGCTGCTGCAACCCCAGGCAGATCCGCCGGGTCACGAGGTAGGCGAGTGGTGGCACCACCAGCAGCCCGATCCGGCCGGCCCAGGTCATCGCGTTCAGGCTGAGGTGGAACTTGTCGGCGATGATGTCGTTCGCGCCCGAGACAGTGCAGACGAGGAAGAACGACAAAGCCATCATTCCCAATCCCGTACGGGCGGGGTTGTCGCGCGGCCGTTCGAGGAGATTGTGCGCCGCCCGGTCGCGGCTCCGCCGCGCCTCGATCCACGGATAGGCCATCGGCGCCACGGTCAGGACGCCGGGCAGCACCACGGCCGGCCAGAAGATCGGCGGAATGCTGTAGTTCCCGAGGTAGATCTGCCAGTTCGGCATCAGCCGGATCGCGCCGTCCAGGAACATCACGTACCAGTCGGGCTGGCTGCCGGCCGACACCTCGTAGGCACGGTACGGGCCGAACAGCCACACCGGGTTGATCTGGAAGAGCCCGGCCATCAGCGAGATGACCCCGAAGACGGCCATGAAGAAGCCACCCTGCTTGAGCGCGTACCGGGGCACGAACCGCTCACCGACCACGTTGTTCTCGGTGCGCCGCGGGCCGGGCCACTGAGTGTGCTTCTGCACGAACACGAGGGCGACATGCACGGTGATGAGCGCGAACAGCGCGGCCGGGAGCAGCAGCACATGCACGATGTAGAGCCGCCCGACGATGAGGTGGCCGGGGAAGTCGCCGCCGAACAGCGCCGCCGACAGCCAGCTGCCCGCCACCGGAATCGACAGCACGATGGCCTGCGCAATCCGCAACCCGGCGCCGGAGAGCCCGTCGTCGACCATCGAATACCCGGTGAACCCGGCCAGGAACGCCAGCCAGAACAGCAGGATCCCGATCACCCAGTTCGCCTCGCGCGGCTTGCGGAACGCGCCGGTGAAGAAGATCCGCAGCATGTGCACCACGATGGCGGCCAGGAATAGCAGGGCCGCCCAGTGGTGCATCTGCCGGACGAACAGACCACCCCGGACCTCGAACGAAAGACGCAACGACGACTCGTACGCCGCCGACATCGACGTCCCGCGTAGGGCGGAGTAGGGCCCGTCGTAGGTCACCTCGCGCATCGACGGATCGAAGAACAGCGTGAGGAAGACCCCGCTGAGCAGCAGCACGATGAACGAGAACAGCGCGATCTCGCCGATCAGGAACGACCAGTGGTCGGGAAAGACCTTGTTGAGCAGCCCTCGCAGCGGCGTGGCGGCTTTGTAACGTTCGTCGACGCCCTTGGCCGTCCTCTCGATCGCGCGCATGCCGTGCCCTCCCCGGTCGCCTCCTGGTTGCAGACAAGACGAGGTAGCGCCTCAGGATGTGACGTCGACCGGTCCGGACGTGACCACGACCACTCGGCGTCGGCTGCCTGATGCCCGGAGCAGGAGTTCGAGGGCTGGTTGCGATCAAGAAGTCCGGCATCGCGTCGGGCCGTACCGAGGCCCGGGGCCTGAGGATTCAGCCCAGGGCGTCCAGGATCGCGGTGCAGCTGCGGAGCACTACCTCGGCGGCGCGGCGGCCGCCGGCGGTCGCGGCCACGGTGGTCTGCTCGTGCCAGCGGACGGCGGCCGACTCGGCGGCGGGCCACAGCTTCTCGGGCGGGGTCTGCGGGTCGAGGCCGAGGCGTTCGCAGTGCGCCCCGCCGTCGCCGCCGATCAGCCGGCGGGCCTCCAGGGCGAGGTCGGCGGGGAGCGCGACCCGGCCGGTGCGCAGCGCCGCGAGCAGGCGCAGCTCGCGGAGCTCGTGCGCCCCGGCCATCAGCAGCTCCGCCTCGGCGGCCAGGTGACCGGCGGCTGGATGATTCTCCGCGCGCAGCAGGTGCTCGAGCGCGACCAGGGCCACCCGGGCCTTGAGTACGCCACGCCGGGCGGTGAGCAGGTCGCTGATCGAGGCCTGCAGCTCGGTCAGTCCGCTCTGCCGCACCAGCTGCTCGCCGAGCGCCGCCCGGGAGCGGGCGGTGGTACGGGCCAGCGTGACGGCCAGCCGGACGCCGCCGAGGCCGAGCCGGTCGAGCAGGGCCGCCCGCCGCCCGGCCGGGATCGACGGCGCGAAGGCGGCGCCGGTGAAGCGGTCGGCCGACAGCAGATGCGCCTCGGCCTCCGTGCGGTGCAGGCCGGCGATCGCGGCGACCGTTGCGTACTCCTCCTCGCGCAGCGTCCGCCCGGCGTGCGCGATCCGCGCCGAGATCGCCAGTACGTCCTGGCAGAGGGCGCCGATCCGCGGCTCCGTTCGCCTGCGGCGGGCGATGCGCTTGGCGGTGAGCAGGGCATCCGTCCGGCCGCCGGCGGTCTCGTCGGCCCGGGAGAGCAAAACCAGGGTGTGTACGGGGTGAGCAGCGCCTTCCCGCAGCGGCGCCAGTTCGTCGTCGCCCAGGTGCCGCACGAGGTGCAGGACCGCATCGGCCTCGCCCGGCACGGCCGCGGCGGTCTCCAGCAACCGGGTGTGCCGCAGCGCCCGGCACGGCCACTCGACCACCACCGACCGGATCCCGTCCGCCGGCGCGGCGACGGCATGACCGTGGGGGGCATCGCGCTCCAGCGGAACCGTGAACGGCGGGGCGCCCTCCGGGAACACCCGGGCGAGCGGCTGCGCCCCGTCGTGGTACCAGACCGATCCCCCGTTCGCCCGCACCGGTGCGACGTCCTCCCCGATCAGGGCGTTGACCAAGGTGGACTTCCCGGACTGCGGACCGCCCGTGACGGCCACCCGGAGCGGCTCGCCGAGGCGCTCGCGATGGCGGCGCAGCCAGTTCTCGGCGCGGGAGTGCCCGCGGAACGCCAGGGCGGCCCGGTCGAGCAGGTCTTCCGCCCTGCGTTCGACGTCGGTCATGCGGGCGCTTGGAGCAGGGCGAGCGACTGCCTCTGCAGGCCGGCGAGGCGGAGCAGCTCCTGTTCGACGCGCCGGGCACGGTTCTCGCGGGCGGCGGCGTCCTGGTCGGCGGCGGCCTTCGCGGTGCGCAGCGACTCGACGATCGCGTCCTGGAGGTCCTCGGTGACGGCCGTGTAGTGGTCGCGCAGGGCACGCTGCACCCGGCGTACGGAATCCTTCGCGTCCTTCGCCATCCCGATGAAGATCTCGTCGACGTGCCGCTGGACGGCAGCGCGCGCGGTTGCCTGGCGCCGCTTGAGCAGCGACCGGCCCTCCTCGCGGATGCTCTTGCCGCCGAACAGCGCGCCACCGCTCAGCGACAGCGGGTTGATCAGGGACATCCCGGTGAGGCTGGTGACGAGCCCGACCATCAGCACCCCGCCGTACGAGCCGCGCAGGCCGGTGAACACCTTCTGGGTCAGGGTGAACCGATCGACCGGCGGGCTGTCCAGCTCGGTCACCCGCTGCGGCAGGTCGCCGGGCACGGCCGGCACCCAGGACGGCAGCACGTCGCCGAGCTCGGGCGGGAACTCGGCCGCCACGGCGCGGGCCAGCCATGCGGCTCGCTCGCTCAGCCAGTCGAGGCTGGTCCGGCCGGTCTCCAGCAGGGCCTCCCGCAGCCACGGCTCGAAGTCGTCCCAGACCCGCAGCGGGTCCGCCTCGGTGAGGGTCTCGTCGGCGCGGGCGATCACGGCCCGGGTGCGTTCGCGCAAGTCGTGCTCGATGTCGGACATCAGGTCGCCGACCTCGTCGGCCAGCCGGCTCTGCCAGCGGGTCGTGCATCGGCGCAGCTGGTCCATCCGGCGCTGGGCCTCGTGCAGCCGGGTCGCGGCGTCCGAGCTGCCGCCCTCCGCCTGCTGCCGGGCCAGGCTGGAGCGCAGCGGGACGGCCAGCTCCTCGGTGACCGTCCGGCCGAGCAGGCCGACCGCGGCCCGGGACAGCCGGTCCGGCTTGGCCGCGAGCAACGACTGCAGGTGGGCGATGAGCCGGGGAAAGCCGGATTCGCCGTTCAGCGTGCCGTCGCCGGTCCGGGCGGCGTGCATCCGCAGCGCGGCCGACGTGGGCAGGACCGTGGCCCGGACGCCCGCCTGCACCAGCCGCATCCGGTTGGCCTCGACGTCGCTGCGCCAGTCCGGGGCATAGTCGGTCTTCGTGAACGCCACGGCCAGTCCGGGCAGCAGCAGGGCCAGATCGGCCAGTACGGCGATCTCCGCGCCGGTCAGCTCGCGTCCCGCCTCGCAGGCGAACAGCAGCACGTCGGCCTGCCCGGCGGTGACCAGGTCGCGCACCCGGGCGAGCGCGGCCGTCTCGCCGGCCGTCTCGCCGGCCGCCAGTCCGGGCAGCGGCGGCGTGTCGATCAGCTGGAGCCCGGCGGCGAGCAGCGACCGGGGCAGGCCCACGTCGGCGTGCATCCGCTCGATCGATCGGGCCGGCTGGCCGGCCAGCGACTCGGCCAGCGCGTCGCCCAGCCGGTCCGGAGCGAGGACGAACCGGTCGTCCGGGCCCGCGTCGGCCGGCCAGCCGGCGTCGGCCGCCGGGCGCCGGATGAGCCGGGCGGTCGGCTGCGCGGCGTGCCGGACGACGGTCGGCACGGCGGTGCCCCGATCGTCCCCGGTCACGCAGACCGGTGCATTGATCAGCGCGTTGATAAGCTGGCTCTTGCCCTGCCGGGCGGCCCCGACCACGAGCACCCGCAGGCTCGGGTCGAGCAGCTGGGTGCGGCGTTGCCACAGCCGGCCGGCGAGATCGGGGCGGCCATGCTCGGTGCAGGTCCGGATCGTCGCGTCGAGGACATCCAGCCACAGCGGCGCCGGCCCGGCGGCGGTGGCGAGGGCGTCGAGTTCCGTCCCGCCCGGCCGGGCGGGGGAGGCCGGACCCGCATAGGCCGTGGGTCCGGTCTCCCAGCTTTCCATCGTGCCGCTCGTCCTTTCCTTGGGGCCGACCGTCAGAAGTGCAGACCGGTGAGCCCGCCGAGCACGTCGTGGCCCGCCTCCGTAGCCGGCTCGGGCGCCGGGTGGGTCACGCCGTCGAGCAGCCCGGTCACGCTCGAGACGTGGTGGTCGATCACCCCGGTCGCGCTGTCCACGGTGCCGTCGGGCAGCAGGCCGCCGACTGTGTGGTCCACACCGGAGAGGTCACCGGCAACCGATGAGGTTGCCTCGTGCAACCCGGAGACGTCAAGGCCACCGGCGTCGATCCCGAGCGAGCCGGTCAGGCCGGTCGTCGCGTTGACCGTGGTGTCCAGGGTTCCGGTGAGGGCCGCGTGCGAATCCAGCCCGTCCACGCCGTACGAGACATCGGCGTTGGTGTGCTCGAGCGGCGTGTGCACCGCCGAGTCCAGGCCCGCCGCGGGGTCGTGGGACAGGTCGAGGCCGCCCAGACCGTTGAGGTCCAGCCCGCCGGTCATGCCCACCCCAGCGCTCACCACCCCGGAGACCAGGTGGTCGGCGGTCATGGTGCCCGCCGCCGCGATGTTCAGGTCGCTGGTCGCGTGCGAGTACAGGCCGCCACCGACCTGGGCGGTGATCGCCTGGAGCTGGCTGACCGCGCCGACGACGTCCAGGTGCGCCACCCCGGC
Organism: Paractinoplanes globisporus DSM 43857; assembly: GCF_000379645.1. Classification (GTDB taxonomy): domain Bacteria; phylum Actinomycetota; class Actinomycetes; order Mycobacteriales; family Micromonosporaceae; genus Actinoplanes; species Actinoplanes globisporus. Next base: position 1,196,948 of record NZ_KB903294.1, on the reverse strand, counting down.
GGTCACGTCGTCCACCGGGGACAGCCCGGCCGGGGCGTGCACGGCGTCCGGCGCGTTGTCGAGTACCAGAGGCAGGACGTCGCGTACGTCGGCGGCGGTGACGTCGCCGAGGCCGGCCGCCTCGAGCGTGCCGTGCGGGTCCAGCTCGAACGCCGAACGGGCGCCGGGGTCGTAGATCAGGTTGAGGACGAAGTCCTGCAGCGTCGGAGAAAACTCCATCGGTACGCACTCCTCACGGGGGTCGTGGTGTGCCACCAAGCTAGGGGCGGCCGCCGCCCCGGGCATCGGGGCGCGCCCCCTCTTCCTGACGGTGCGTGGTCGCGTCGGCATTAGGGGGTTAGGGGATCGGTCGCGGCGAATATTGGGGGAAGACCCTCGATGCCCGATCTGGTACGAACATGGGGTCCCGAATCCGGAGAATGAGGAGTTCCCCCTTGCCGTACCTGCTGGGCCTCGACGTCGGATCCGCCACCACCTGGGCGGCGATCTGCCGGCGTGCACCGGGGCCGGACGGATGGGGCCCGCCCGAGCCGGTCGCCACCGACTCGCCGCCGGCCGTGCCGGGGCTGCTCCGGCGGTGCGGCGACGATGTACCTGTCTACTGCGACAACCTGCTGATCACGCCCCAGGCGCTGGTGGTCGAGCAGGCTCGTGCCGCCGCCGACCAGATCTGGGCGAGCGAGGGGGAGGGACCGGAACGGGTCGCGGTGGCCCATCCCAGCGGATGGGGTCCGGCCCGGGCGGGCCGGCTGCGGGCCGCCTTCGCCGACGCCGGGATGAGCGACGTGGTGCTGGTCGGCCGGGCCGCCGCGGTGGTGCGGCGGGCGGCCGCCGGTCGCCCGCCCGTCGCCGGCCGGCCGGTGCTGGTCTGCCGGATCGGTCGCGCGTCGGTCGAGGTCGCCCTGGTGGTCCCGGACGAGGCCGACCGCCTCGAGGTGCTCGGCGTGTCCTCGTCGGACGACTTCGGCGGCGACGACCTGGCCGAGAGCGGGGCGCCGGTGATGGCCGCGGTGCTCGACGTCGTCCGCGGCGCCGCCCGGGACTGCCGGGTCGGGCTCGGCGAGCTGGCCGCGGTGCTTCCGGCCGGCGGCGGCGCCGCGCACCCGCCGGTCACCCCGGCCCTGGCCGACGCGATCCCGGCGCCGGTGATCCGGGAGGACGACCCGTGGCTCACGGTCGCCCGGGGGACGGCCCTGTCGCTGCGCCGGTCCGCCCCGCCGGTCCGTGCCGCGGCCGAGGCGCTCGTCCTACCCACCGAGCTGCTGCCGATCACCGACAGCCGCTTGGGCCTGTCCGAGCTCGGACCCGGCGAGATGCCGGCCCGGCCGCCGGTGCAGGTCGCCGCGCCGCTGGTGGGCGACCGATGAACGCGGCCGGCCTGCTGGACGAGGCGCGGGCCGACCCGGCCGCGCCACTGCGCGCCGCGGTCTGCGCCCCGGGCGGCTACGGCAAGACTGCCCTGCTGAGTCAGCTGGAGCGGCTGGACGACCGGCTCCTCCTGGTCGACGACGCCCACCGGCTCGACGACGTCCGGCTGTCGGAGCTGCGGGCCCAGGCCGAGCGCCCGGACGCCCGGATCGTGGTGGCCTACCGGCCCTGGCCCCGCCCGGACGGCCTGGTGGCACTCACCGACGTGCTGCGGCGCCGGCGGCCCCCGATCATGCTGCCCGCACTCACCGTCACCGAGATCGAGGACCGGGTCGGCGCGCCGCTCGCCGGGTACGTGACCGCGCTCAGCGCGGGCGTTCCGGGCTACGTGGCCCGGCTGGCCGACGCGCTCGCCGGCCTGCCCGGCGACGCGCCCGCTCGAGTGCCGGCTGCCGCGCTCGCGCCGTTCGCGTCCGAGCTGGGCGAGCTCGACGCCGATCTGCGCACGCTGCTGCTCGCCCTGGAGGCGGGCGCCGAGTTGTCGTTCGACCTGATCGCCAAGCTGCTCGGCCGTGATCCCCGGCAGGTGGCCGAGCTGGTCGCGGCCGGCCAGGCCACCGGGATGCTGGGCACCGACGGCACGATGGCCCCGCTGGCCCGGCACGCGCTGGCCGCGCTCGGCCCGATCGCCGAGCGGATCGACGTGCGGCAGCGGCTGGCCGGCCTCCAGTTGGCGCGCGGCGGCCCGGTGCTGCCGCTGGTCCGCCACCTCCTGCCCGAGGGCGGCGACCCGCGGCCCGGTCCCGAGCTCGGCCCGGCCTTCGAGGCGGCCGGCGAGGAGGCGCTCGGCGACGACCCGGCGTTGGCCGCCCGGCTCTTCGCCGCTGCCGCCGACGCCGGCCGGCCCGCGGCGGCCCGGCACGCCCTGGCCACCGCGCTCGCCGGCGACCTCGACCGCGCGGCCCGGCTCGCCGACCGCGCCGTCGCTGACGGTTTGCCGGCCCAGCGCGCCGAGTCCGCCTATGTCTCGGCGGTCGCGATGGCCCATCGCGGCCGGCTCGACAGCGCCGCCGAGCTGCTGCGGTGGGCCGGTCCCGGGCCGGCCGCCGGCTTCCGGGACGTCGCGCTGACCGGCGCCGGCCGCGCCGACGAGGCCGGTTTCGACGCCGCCGGCGACGGTCCGCCCACCCTGCTGGGCGCGACCGCGGCGTTGACGGCACGTGGCGTCCGTGAGTCGGTCACCGGATCGCCCACCGCCGCGCTGTCCACCCTGGTCCAGGCGGCCACCCTGCTCGAGCCCGCCGGTGCGGCGGTGCTGTTGCCGGACAGTCCGGCCGCGCTGGCCGCGATCGTCGCCCTGCACGGCGCCGACCTGGACACCGCCGAGGCCACGCTCGACCGGGCGATCCGCACGTCGACCGGCGGCTCGCCGCTGGCCGCCCGTCACCTGCTGCTGCGGGCCTGGTCCCGGATGCTGCGTGGCCACCTCGGCGAGGCCGGCCGGCTGCTGGCCGAGGCGAACGGCGCCGGCGGCCCCGCCGCGCCCGGCCGCGACCGGCTGTTCGCCACCGCGCTGCGGGTGGCGCTGGCCCGCCGCGACAGCGACCCGGTGGGCCTGCGCGCGGTCTGGCCGGACGCGTGCCAGGTCCTGATCAGCCAGCCGGTGGACCTTTTCACGCTGCTGCCGCTCGGCGAGCTGACCGTGGCGGCGGCCCGGCTCGGCGAGCACCGCCGGGTCGCCGCCCACCTGGCCGAGGCCGACCGGCTGCTGGCCCGGCTCGGCGACCCGCCGCTGTGGAGCCTGCCGCTGCACTGGAGTCGGCTGCACGCGGCGATCCTGGCCGGGCAGGCGACCGAGGCCGGGCGGCACGCCGACACCCTCACCCGGCTGGCCGCCGACCATCCCTATGCCGAGGCACCGGCTGCCGCGGCCCGGGGCTGGATCGCGGTGATGACCGACCGGATCGACCCCGAGCAGATCGAGTCCGCCGCCCGCGGCCTGGCCGCGACGGGCCTGGCCTGGGACGGCGCCCGCCTCGCCGGGCAGGCCGCGATCCGTACCGGCGACCGCAAGGCGATGACCTGGCTGCTCGACTGCGCCCGGGCGCTGCAGGGCGGCCGCGCCGCGGGGGAGCGCGCGGAGGACGGCGCCGCCGAGTCGGCCACGCCGTTGCTCAGCGAGCGGGAACGGCAAGTGGCCGCGCTGGTGGTCGCCGGGCTCACCTACCGGCAGGTGGCCGAGCAGCTCTTCCTCTCGGCCAAGACGGTCGAGCACCATGTCGCCCGGATCCGGCAGCGCCTCGGCTGCACCGACCGGCGGGAGCTGCTGACCCGGCTGCGCGAGCTGCTGGCCGATCAAACCGACGGAGCCCCGGCATGAAGCGCCTCGACCCCCGGCTCGGCGCCGGGCTGATCCTGCTCGCCGTCCTGTGGCTGGCCGCCGCGACACCGGCCGTGCTCAACGCGGCCGACCGGGTGCGCGACCGGGCCACGGCCGACCGGCTCGGCCGCGCGGTGGACGCGGCCGTCGTGGCGGCGCAGGACGAACGCCGGCTGTCGCTGGCGGTCCTGGCCGGCGGCGACGCCTCCGCGCTTGACGCGGCCCGGAGCCGCACCGACGCGGCGCGGGACGAGCTGCGTGCCCGCACCGGCCGCTGGATCTACAGCGCCTCCGCGGCCGGACTGGTGTCCGGACTGGACGGCCTCGCCGCCGTGCGCACCCAGGTGGACGGCCGGGCGATCGGGCGGACCGCGGTGCTCTCCGCGTACGGCTCGGCCATCGCTGCCGGCGTGGGGCTGCCATGGCTGCCCTCCGGCCCGGAAAGCCGGGCGCGGGAGGCGCTGTCCGAGGAGGACGCGCTGCTGCGGGCCGCGCTGAGCACGACGGCCGGGGTCACCGGCGCGGAACGCGTCCGGGTGGGCGAACTGGCCGGCGAGCGTCGCGCCGGGGAACCGTCCACCGCCGATCAGCGGCTCGCCGCGGTCGAGGCGCGGGTGATCCTGGGCGAGGGGAAACCGGTCAGCCCGGCCGAGTGGGCGGCGGCGGCCGACCTGGTCAACGCCGGGCTGCGCGCGGCCGAGAACCGCGCCGCCCGCGACGCGGTGACCGCGGACACCCCGGGCGCGATCCGGGCGACGGTCTACGGCGGGCTGGTCGCGGGGGTCGGGCTGGTCGCCCTGGTCGGCGTCCTCGTTCTGGCCCGCCGGTTCCGGCCCGCGCTGCCGTCGCGCGCGGTGGCAGCGCCCGCCCCCGACGACGCCGCGGCCGGCCTGCAACCGCTGCTGCTCGACCTGCACCGGCGCAACCAGCGCTTGCTGCACCGCCTGCTGCGCCTGCTCGACGGCCTGGAGCGCCGCCAGTCCGACGAGGAGATGCTCGGCGAGCTGTACCGGGCCGACCACCTGGCAACCCGGGCGCGGCGCAACGTGGAGAAGGCCGTCACGCTGGCCGGCGGGCCGCCCGCGCGGCAATGGCGACGGCCGATGCCGATGGGCGAGGTGGTGCGCGGCGCGGCCGCCGAGGTCGAGGACTACGTACGGGTCTCCACCGCGCAGATCGAGCCCTCCGCGCTGGCCGGCGAGGCGATTCTCGAGATCACCCACCTGCTGGCCGAGCTGATCGACAACGCGATCGCGTACTCGCCGGCCGAGACCCGGGTGCGGGCGGGCGGGCGCTGGGCGGACGGCGGGTACACGGTGACCGTCGCCGACGCCGGGCCCGGTATGAGCGATCTGGACCTGGAGCACGCCCGCCAGGTGATGTCCACGCCGCGGCCGCCCGAGCGCGGGGTGTGGCTGGGCTTCTACGCCGTGGGCCGCTTCGCTGCCCGGTGGGGGGCCGGCGTCGAGCTCCTGCGCGGGACGGCCGGTGGGCTTGTCGCCGAGGTCCGGCTGCCCGCAGGTCTGATGTCGCGGCCCGTCCCGGACCGGCCCGAGCAGGACGGACCGCCGATCAACCGGGTGGATCGGATGCGAGCGCGGGCCGGCCGGGTGAGCGATTCGACGGGAACATCCGTAGATCTCTCCAACGTGGGCAGTGCCCCACGCGGGGATTCGGAGGCGCAGTGAACGACTGGATCTTCGGTGTGACGGGCGTCGGCCCGCTCCTCGACCAACTGCACGACCACCTGCCCGGGACCGACGGCGTGGTGCTGTTGTCCGGAGACGGGATACTGCTGGCCGCGTCGGCCGCGACGCGGGCGGACCGGGCAGACCAGCTGTCCGCGGTCGCGGCCGGCCTGCACGCGATCGCCCGGGCGGCCGACAGCCTCAACGGTGGCGGGCGGGTCGACCAGACCGTCGTCGAGATGGACTACCGCATGCTGGTGATCGTCCCGGTCACCGGGGAGATGCTGCTCGCGGTGGTGTTCGACGCGGTCAACGACCTGTCCGGAACGCGCCAGCGGATCGCTGCCTTCGCCGACCACCTGGGCGTACGGCTGGCGAGGGTCGACATATCACCCGCCGAACCCGAACTGCTGCCGATCTCATGAGCATCGACGACATCTGGTACGACGACGAGGCCGGCCCGATCGTCCGGCTCTACGCGATCACCGGCGGCCGGACCGAGGCGCCGGCCGGCGACTTCACGCTCAGCACGACCGTGCAGCGGGTGCCCGGGGCCGTCCCCGGCAGCGAGCTGTCGCTGGCCGAGTCGACGATCGTGCAGCTCGCCGAGCGGCCGGTCTCGGTCTCCGAGATCGCGGCCCGGCTCGGGCTCCCGCTCGGCCCGGTTCGGGTGATCCTGGCCGACCTGCGCGACGCCCGCCTGGTCACCGTGCCCCGCGCCCGGGACGCCGCCGAGCGTCCCTCCCTGAGCCTGCTCCAGCAGGTGCTCAGCGGCCTGAACTCGCTCTGACGGAGGTTCGGACGATGAACGACCCGCACCCCGGTCCCCGGCGCTCACCGACGGTGGTGCTGCTCGACGCGATGCTCGGGCTGGTCACCGCGGTGCAGACCGGCAATCTGCCGGGCCGCCGCCGCCGCCCGGCCGGTCGGCCGGACGGCCATCCGGCGGCGTCACGCCGGGCCGGCCTGGTCTGGCTGATCGCGGGCGTGCTCGTCGTCGCCGGCGGTACCGCGATCCTGATCGGCGTGCTGATGGGCGCCCCGGGTACCCTCACCGCGCTGCCCGAGCCCGGCGCGGCCGCGCCCCCGCCGCCGGTCACCAGCCTCGCCCCACCCGCCGCCACGACCACCGGCAAGGTCTCGGCCGGCCCGTCGTCGCCGGCGTCCGCCACGCCGGCCGTGACCGGCGTGGCCGGCGGCCCCTCCGCCGGTCGCCCGTCCACCCGGCCCTCAACCAGCACGGGCGGCAGCCTGAGCGCCGCCTACGCGGCGGTGAACGGGAGCGGCGTGCTGGGCTACCAGGCCACCGTGACTCTCCACGCCCAGGGCCCCGGCCCGTCCGCCGACTGGCGGCTGACCATCACGCTGCCCCGCACGACCCTCCAGGTCGCCGCCGTCTCCGGGGCCACCGCCGAGCGGGCCGGCGCGGTGTGGACCTTCAGCCCGGACAACTCCACCCGGCGGATCCCCGCCGGCGCGTCGGCCACGATCGCCTTCGAGGTCCGCGGCGCCACCCTGGTGGACGCCCAGCCGACGGACTGCCGCATCGACGGGAAGACGTGCTCAGGCCTGCCCGGCCAGGGAGGGTAGCCTCCGCCGCGGTGCCGTTTCCGTGGGTGGCCGCCATTGAGAGCCGGACGTTCGCGCTTGATTCAACCCTGCTTCGCCTGCTCGAACGATTCGCGCGCCGCGGCTGCGCAACCGACCCGGCACACTGAGCCCGGACCCCGGCGAGCTTGCTGACCAGCCAGACTTGGGCCAGACGCAGGCAATACACGCTGTCGTACGGGTTGGCGGGGACGCTGCGGATCACGTAGCTCGGGTCGATGTACTTGAGGTTGATCTCCTGCCCGGCCGCCGCGAAGTCGGACAGGACACGGCCACGCAGGTAGATACCGAAGTCGCCGAGGAGCCGGTTGCCCGAGGCGTCCGTACCCGAGTGCCGGCCCATCAGCTCCACCAGGCCGACGCCGCCGGGCTGGGCCGTGGCCTCGGTGCGCGCGGCGCGGATCGACTCGGTCGCCCTGCCGAACGCGGTCGGGAACCGAACCTGTGCCCGATCCACGTTGCCCGGTATGGCACAGGCGCGAAATAGGCACGTCACATATCCGGTACAAGCGATGGCGAGGGTAGGGCATGACGGAGTCTCTCCCCGTGACGGCGCACGAAGCTGTCAAGGAAGCGGATCTCACCCTCGGCGTCGAGGAGGAGCTGCACGTCGTCGATCTGGTCACCCGCGAGCTGGTGCCGAGGGCGCCCGAGATCCTGGCCCGCCTCGACACCGACGGCTACTCCGCCGAGCTGCACCGCTCGGTGGTCGAGACCAACACCCCGGTGGCCGGGACCCTGGACGGCTTGCGGAACGGGATCGTCGGCCTGCGGCGTGGGGCGATCAGGCAAGCCGAGAAAAGAGGGCTGGGCCTGGTCGCTGCCGGCACCGTCCCGCTGGTCGACCTGGAGTCACTGCCCGTGACCCCTACCTCGCGCTACCGGCGAATGCTCGACGACTACCAGCTACTCGCCCGGGAGCAGCTGATCTGCGGCGCTCAGGTGCACGTGGGCGTGCCGGACCGGGACGAGGCGGTCGCGGTCGCCCAGCGGGTCGCGCCGGCGCTGCCCGTGCTTCTCGCGCTCTCGGCGAGCTCGCCGTACTGGATGGGCGAGGACTCAGGCTACGCGAGCGTCCGCTCGCTGGTCTGGATGCGCTGGCCGACCGCCGGCGACCCGGGCGTGCTGCGCTCGGCGGACGAGCACGACGAGCTGGTCGCCGACCTGATCAAGTCCGGCACGATCAGCGATCCGAAGATGGTCTACTTCGACGTCCGCCCGTCGGCGCACCTACCCACGGTCGAGCTTCGGGTCACCGATTCGAGCCCGGATGTGGACACGGTGGTGCTGCTGGCCGGACTGTTCCGGGCGCTGGTGATGCGGGCGCGGCAGGAGCATCGGGCCGGCACCCCGGTGAGGCATGTGCGTCCGCCGCTGCATCGAGCGGCGATGTGGCGGGCCGCGCGGTCCGGGCTCGAGGGCGACCTGCTGGACCTTCCGCGCTCGCCGGCGCCGGTCCCGGCCGCGGTGGCGGTGCAGCGCCTGGTCGGCGAGCTCCGGTCGCAGCTGGAGGCGCTGGGCGATTGGGAGCAGGTCTTCGACCTGTCGGTTCGCGCGTTGAGCCGGGGCAGCTCGGCCGCCCGCCAGCGCCGGGCGCTGGCGCGGCGCGGCCGGATCTCCGACGTGGTCGACCTGGTCGTGGAGGACACGCGCGGCGGGTCGACCGGGCTCGGCTGGGCGGGGCCGAGCGATACCGGTGCGGCGGCCCTTTCCCCGTACGCCGGAAATGGCGACGAGGTATTTGCGCGTGGTGACGCCGTCCCCGCGTACGCCGGAATTGTGCAGATCCTGAGCGGGCTCGGCTCGGCCGGCCTCCGCCGTCGCGAGGACGCCCGGGACGATGAGCAGCGCTCGCGGGGCATCACCTTCAGCGTGGCCGGTGAGGCCGCGACCCGGCTGTTCCCGTTCGATCTCGTGCCACGCATCGTGGCCGCCGAGGACTGGCGGCGGCTGAGCGCGGGGCTGGTGCAGCGGGTCCGGGCGCTCGATCGGTTCGTGAGCGACGTCTACGGCGAGCGTGCCGTGGTCCGCGACGGCGTGGTGCCTGGTTGGGTGATCGACCGGTCGCCGGAGCTGCGGCCCAGCGGCGCACTGGTCGGCCACGACGGCGTGCGTGCCCAGGTGGCCGGCGTCGACCTGGTCCGCGATGCCGGCGGGAACTGGTGCGTCCTGGAGGACAACATCCGGGTGCCCTCCGGGATCGGGTACGCGATGCAGAACCGTCGCCTGACCAGGAGCGTGCTGCCCGAGCTGCCGGTGCCCGAGGGATTGCTCTCGGTCGAGCCGACCCCGGCGCTGCTGCTGCGGGTGCTGCGCGAGGCGGCCCGCCCGGCGGCCGGCGACGACCCGCGGGTGGTGGTGCTCAGCGAAGGGCCGGACGACGTGGCCTGGTTCGAGCACCGGATGCTGGCCGAGGAGATGGGCGTGCCGGTGGTGCGCTCGACCGAACTGTTCGTCGAGGACACCCGCGTCTACCGGAGGCGGGACGGCAAGCGTTACCGGGTCGACGTGATCTATCTGCGGGTGGGGGAGGACAGCCTGGTGCACTCGCCGGGCGCGGACGGGATGCCGCTGGGCCCGAGCCTGGTGGCCGCGCTGCACGCGGACACCGTGACCCTCGCCAACGCATTGGGGAACGGGATCGGCGATGACAAAGCCGTGTACGCCTACGTGCCCCGGCTCATCGAGTACTACCTGGGCGAGAAGCCGCTGCTGGCGGACGTCCCGACGTATCTTTGCGGGATCCCCGCCCAGGCCGGGGAGGTCCTCGGGAGGCTGGACGAGCTGGTCTGCAAGCCGGTCGACGGGTATGGCGGGGACCGCATCGTGATCGGCCCGCACGCGTCGCGGGAGGAACTCGCGGCGCTGCGCCGGCAGATCCTCGCAGCGCCGCACCGGTGGGTGGCGCAGGAGGTGGTGCGACTCTCCACGCATCCGGTCTTCGACGGGCATCGGCTCACGGCGCGCCATGTGGACCTGCGCGCCTTCGTCTTCACCGGTGCCTCGTCGGCGGTGGTCGCGCCGGCCGCGCTGACCCGGGTCGCCCCGGCCGGGAGCATGATCGTCAACTCTTCACGGGGCGGCGGATCCAAGGACACCTGGTTGCTGTCTTGAGGAGGATGCATGTGCGGACTCGCCGGTGAGCTCCGGTTCGACGGCCGTCCAGCGGACGCCGATGCGGTCCGGCGGATGCTGCCGGCCCTGGCGTCGCGCGGGCCGGACGGCGAGGGCTTCTTCGAGCGTGGGCCGGTAGCGTTCCTGAAGGCGTACCACCGGTGGGGTTCCTCGTGCGTGAAGCGATTCCTCGGGATGTTCGCCTTCGCGATCCTGTCGCACGAGTCGAGCGAGGTCGTCCTGGCGCGGGACCGGCTCGGGGTCAAGCCGCTGTACCTGGCCGGGGCACCCGGGCGGCTGCGGTTCGCCTCGACGCTGCCGGCGCTGCTCGCGGCTGGGGACGTGGACACCTCGATCGACAAGGTCGCTTTGCAGCACTACATGACGTTCCACTCGGTGGTCCCCGCGCCGCGGACGATCCTTTCCGGCGTACGGAAGCTGCCGCCCGCGACGATTCGTTTCCGGTCGTAACCCGACGGGCTCAAGACCCCGTCGGCGACAGTGGCAATGTCAGACCGAATTGATTGCCGTAGAACGCCCGGTACGGCTCACCAATCACCACAGCAACGAATCCGCGGCTCGGATCCTGCAACGCCGCCAGCAGCCGGCTCGCCTCCGGCCGACGCGACCACGGCAACGAGCGGCTTTGCCCGACGTCGAAGAACTGGAAATGCTCGGCGATCACGCCGCCGCGCGAGGCGATAAGGTTGTGTGCCAGGGACAATTGTCAGTGCCGCGATGACTCGGGATCCTGGTTGTCCTCGGTGGAGACCCGGCCGTAGAAAGCGAAAGGGAGCTTTGCGGCGGCGAAGCTCTACTCCGCCGGCCGTGACCGGCTTCTGGGCTCCTCCAGCGGCGAGAGCCGTTGCCCAGTCTGATCCATTCGCACGATCACCGACCGGCGCCGGTGCAGGTCGATACCCACGATCTGCGGGCCGTCGTATGTTGCTGACATGTGGGGCCCCCTTCGTCGAGGCCCGCTCCTTCATGCCATCAAGAGGCGGCGAGGAGGGGCGAGTGCGAGCTGCGCATGTCGTTCTTCATCGCCTACGCCCGGCGGACGTCGCATGCCAGAAACCGGGGCGCAACGTGCGGTCGTAGTGAGAACCATCTAACGGGGCGTTGTTCCGGATGAAACAACCGGGAAACTGGCGCTGCCTTGACTGGCTCCCACCAGCGACGAGAACGGCCAGGTGAGAGCCATGCCGGAACGGTATGTGTCGGTGCGCTGGCCGGATGGCCACGTGCAGCAGATCTATTCGCCCTCCACTGTGGTCGAGGACTACTTCGCGGCCGGGGAGCGGGTGCCGGTTGACGAGTTCGTGGCGCGTAGCCGGGCGGCGCTCGGCGCGGCAAGCGAGCGGGTGAGGGCTGCCTACGGGTATCCGTGCGGGCGGGCCGCGGCGGCGCTGGCCGATGTGACCGCGACCGCTGAGCGCTACGCCGGCGGCGCCGTGACCGTGGAAAGGATCGAGCCGTGAGCCTTGCCGGCGGCCATCGCGCGGTCGCCGTGGTCGGGGGCGGGCAGGCGGGGCTCTCGATGAGTTGGTATCTGCGGCAGCGCGCGGTCGACCACGTGGTCATCGAGCGGGAGCGAGTCGGTCACGAGTGGCGGGAACGCCGCTGGGACTCCTTCTGCCTGGTCACGCCCAACTGGCAGTGCAGATTGCCGGGGTACGCCTACGCCGGCGACGACCCGGACGGCTTCATGCCCGGCCCCGAGGTCGCCGGATTCCTTGAGAAATACGCGGCCTCCTTCGACCCGCCTCTGGTGGAGGGCGTCGAGGTGACCCGGCTGCGGCGCACGGCCGGCGGGGTGTTCGAGCTCGTCACCACGGCCGGCCTCACCACCGCCGACCAGGTCGTCGTCGCCACCGGCCCGTACCACGTTCCGGCTGTGCCGCGGATCGCCGAGCGGCTGCCCACCGGCCTGGTTCAGGTGCACTCCTCGCAGTACCGCAACCCGGCGCAGCTGCCTGAGGGCCCCGTGCTGGTGGTCGGCACCGGCCAGTCCGGCTGCCAGATCGCCGAGGACCTGCACCTCGCCGGCCGCCGAGTGCACCTCGCGGTCGGCTCGGCCCCGCGGGCCGCGCGCCGCTACCGTGGCCGGGACACCCTGGCCTGGCTCGACGAGATGGGCCACTACGACCGGGGCATCGACGAGTTCGCCGATGCCGACGCGGTGCGGTTGCGCGCCAACCACTACATGACCGGCCGGGACGGCGGGCGGGACATCGACCTGCGGGCGTTCGCGGTGCAGGGCATGCGACTGCACGGGAGGCTGCGCGGGGTGGACGGCGCGACCGTCAGCTTCGACGGCGACTTGGCGGCCAACCTCGACGGCGCGGACGCGGTGGCCGACGGCATCAAGGACGCGATCGACCGGTACATCGACCAGGCGGGGATCGTAGCGCCGGCGGAGGCCCGCTACGAGCCCGTCTGGGTGCCGGAGACCACCGGCGGCGTGCTCGACCTGGCCGCCGCCGGTGTCTCCGCGGTGGTCTGGGCGACCGGGTTCCATCGCGACCACCGCTGGATCGAGGTGCCGGTCTTCGACGGCCGCGGCTACCCGACCCACGAGCGGGGTGTCACCGGCTGCCCGGGGCTCTACTTCCTGGGCCTGCCGTGGCAGTGGACGTGGGGGTCGGGCCGGTTCGCGGGCGTGGCCCGGGACGCCGCGTACCTGTCCGAGCGGATCGCCGCGGCCCGCCGCAGACGGTTCACCGACGAGGTGAGCTGGCTGGCGGGCACGCCGACGGAGACCTATCCGGACGTCGAGTGGTGGGCCGCGGCATGACAAAAAGGATGAACGACGCGCATCGGCATCTGGGCGTGCTTCCCGCGTACCCCTTCTATGGGGGACCGCCGGTCAACCCGGACGTCACCGCCCGGGCGACCGTCGGCGACCTGCTGAAGGATCTCGACCGGGAGGGCACCGAGCAGGCGCTGATCCTGCCCAACTACGGCGTGCCCGACCCGGACGTGGCGTTCGGCTTCAACGACCTGGTCGTCGAGGCCGCCCAGCGCGACGACCGGATCCGGTGCGGGCTCTGGGTGTCGGCCCAGGAGCGCGACCGGGCGCGCACAGTGAAGGCGCTCGGGCTGGCGGGGGAGCGCGGCGTGCGGGCGCTGAAGCTGAGCTTCCTGCTCGGCGGCGGGATCGACGACCCGGGCCTGGAGACGATTTTCGGGGCGGCCCGGGAGCACGACCTGACCGTCCACGTGCACACCTCGCCGGGCGCCGCCTCCGACATCGAACAGGTCGGCACGCTCGTCGACCGGTTCGGCGACGACGTGCGCCTCCACCTCGTGCACTTCGGCGGTGGGATGAGCGGCCACATCAAGCTGATCGGCTCGCGGTTCTTCGACTGGGTCGCGGCCGGCAAGCGGGTCTACACCGACCTGTCCTGGGCCATCGGGTTCGCGCCTCGATGGCTGGTCACCGAGATCGACCGGCGCGGCTTCGGCCACGACCGGGTGCTGTTCGCCAGCGATGAGCCATGGGGCGACCACGCCGGGGAAAGTGCCCGGCTCCGCGCGGCCGTCGCCGGCCGGGAACTGTCCGACGCGGTTTTCCACACGAATTTCGAGACGCTCTACGGAGGAACGAAATGACCGACCTGACCGACCTCGAACAGCAGAGCATCACCGAGATCCCGCACCCGTCACTGCCCGATGGCTCGTCGCTCTACGGCGGCACCAAGGTCTTCCCCGACTACAAGGCCGAGGACGGCGAGACCTACTTCACGCTCGTGCACGGCATCGCGCACGAGTCCTCGGTGAGCTTCGTCGCGATCCTCCAGGCCACCCGAGCCCTGCGGAAGGGCTTCGAGTCGGCCATCTACTTCTACGGACCCGGCTCGCTCAACTGCCTGGCCACCCGCGGTTTCCCGACCACCGGCGCGTCGGCTTTCCCCGGCGAGCACAACATCAACAACTCGCTGAAGACGTTCATCGCCGAGGGCGGCAAGGTGTACTGCTGCCGGTTCGGTCTGTCGCTGCACGGCGCCCGCGAGGAGGACCTGATCGAGGGGGTCATCCCGACGCACCCGCTGGACGTGCAGGACGCGCTGATCCACTACGCCCGCAAGGGCGCGATCATCAACTCGACCTACATGTTCTGATGAGCATCGACGTCCGTGCCGACCTGGCCGTGCGTGGCGTGCGGGCGCCCACTCCCGTCCGCCGCCCGGCCGGGGCCGGTCCCAGCGATGACGGCCACGTCGTCCTCGACGGGCAGAACGTCACCTTCCCGATAAACCCGGAAAGCCCTTATTCCGTACGCGGCGGGCGCGTCTGGCTCGGCAACGACGACACTGGCCTTTCGCTCGATGTCATCCGACGCCCGAAATTTTATGACTTGTCGACGATCGACGGCGTGTCTTACGAACGGATAGCGCGGCTGCACGGCAAGGATGTGCTCGCCACGACCGTGGTGCAAACCTGCATCCGGTACGGCGAGGAGCAGCGTTGCCGCTTCTGCACGATCGAGGAGTCGCTCCGGGGCGGCACCACGATCGCGGCCAAGACCCCGGCCCAGCTCGCTGAGGTGGCCGAGGCCGCGGTCCGGCTCGACGGCGTACGCCAGATGGTGATGACCACCGGCACCACGAGCGGCCCGGACCGCGGCGCCCGCAATCTGGCGCGCTGTGTGCGAGCGGTTCTGGCGGCGGTCCCCGGCCTGCCCGTCCAGGTGCAGATCGAGCCACCCGCCGACCTGTCGGTCATCGACGACCTGCACGACGCCGGGGCCGCCTCGATCGGCATCCACGTGGAGTCCCTCGACGACACCGTCCGCCGGCGATGGATGCCCGGCAAGGGATCGGTGTCGATGGCCGAGTACGAGGCCGCATGGGATCGCGCCGTTGCGGCGTTCGGCCGCAACCAGGTCTCGACGTACCTGTTGATCGGCCTCGGTGAGGACCCGGACGAGCTGGTCGCGGGCGCGGCCACGCTGATCGCCCGGGGTGTCTATCCGTTCGTGGTGCCGTTCCGGCCGATGGCCGGCACGCTCGCCCGCCGCGACGGAGTGACGGCGCCCGCACCGTCGCTGGTGCGCGACGTGAGCACGAGGGTGGCCGCCCTGCTGCGCGAGGCGGGCATGATCGGAGCCGATCAGAAGGCGGGCTGTGCCGCGTGCGGGGCGTGCGGCGTCCTCCAGGCGGCCGGCGGATGACGGATCTGGTTCCGGCCCTGGTCGGGCCGCACGTCATGATCGAGCCGGAGGACGATCCGGCCGGCTACCACCGCCTGCGCCGGCGGGTCTTCGTTGACGAGCAGGAGCTCTTCGAGCGGTCCGACCGCGACGAGCGGGACGACGACCCGCGTACGGTCGTGCTCGTCGCCCGGTCGGCGCGCGGCGACCTTCTCGGCGGCGTCCGGCTCGGACCGGCCGGAATCGGGCCCGACATCGGCTGGTGGCAGGGTGGGCGACTGGCCGTCGACCCGGCCGCCAGGGGCGCCCTCGGTGTCGGCCCGGCGCTGGTCCGGGCGGCCTGTGCGTACGCCGAGAGCGCCGGCGCCCTCCGCTTCGACGCGACCGTCCAGCCGCGCAACGAGCCCATGTTCCGCCGCCTCGGCTGGCAGCCGGTGCGGCACGTGCCGGTAGCCGGGCGGCCGCACACGCTGATGCGCTGGCCGATCCGGCGGCTGGCCGCGCTCGCCGCCGCCACCAAGAGCCCGCTCGGCGGGCTGCTGGCCGGCCTTGCGCCGGGCGGCGCCGGATTCGTCGGCGACGACGGCGCGCCGGTGCCCGGCACCGACCTCATCGCCGCCTGCGACGCGATCGTGCCGTCCATGGTGGAGCGCGACCCGGACTGGGCCGGCTGGTGCTCGGTGCTGGTCAACGTCAACGACCTGGCGGCGATGGGCGCGGAACCCGTGGGTCTGCTCAACGCGGTCGGCGCCCGGGACGCCAACCACTGCGCGCGAATTCTCGGCGGTCTGCGGCGAGCCGCGAAGGCGTACGGAATCCCGGTGCTCGGCGGGCACACCCAGCTGGGCGTGCCGGCGGCGCTCTCGGCCACCGCGCTCGGCCGGGCGGCGCGGCCGGTGCCGGGCGGCGGCGGCCGGCCGGGGCAGCGGGTACGGCTCAGCGCCGACCTGGGCGGCCGCTGGCGCGCCGGGTACCACGGTCGGCAATGGGACTCGACCAGCGACCGCACGCCGGACGAGTTGCGGCGCATGCAGTCGTTCGTGCGCCGGGCCCGGCCCGCCGCGGCTAAGGACGTCTCGATGGCCGGCATCGCCGGGACGCTCGGCATGCTCGCCGAGGCGAGCGGCTGCGGCGCGCTGCTGGACGTGGCCCGGGTGCCGCGGCCGGCCGGTGCGACCGCGGGTGACTGGCTCGCCTGCTTTCCCGGCTTCGCCATGCTCACTGCCGGCCCGGTGGCCGACGGCGACGCCGGGCCGGCGGTCACCGCCGACTGCGGCGAGCTGGTCACCGGCCGCGGCGTGCGTCTGCGCTGGCCGGACGGGGAGATCACCGACGCTGTGGACGCCGGTGTCACGGGATTGGGGACAGCAGCATGAGCATTGTCCGGATGGCGGCCGTGGCGGCCCCCTTCGACCGGGACCTGGAGGCGGACTTCGCGCGGGTCGCGGATCTGATCGCGCGGGCGCGTGAGGACGGCGTACGGCTGCTTGCTCTGCCTGAGGCTTGTCTCGGCGGATATCTGGCCCACCTGGACGGAGGCGCGGACGATCCACCCGCGCTGAGCCTGGGCGGCCCGGAGATCGCCCGGCTCGCCGCGATGGCCGGCGACATGGTGGTGTGCGCCGGGTACTGCGAGGCCGACGGCGACCGCCGGTACAACAGCGTCGTCTGCGTGCACGACGGCCGGGTGCTCGGCAACCATCGCAAGGTGCACCAGCCGCTGCGCGAGAACGCCAGCTACGACTCCGGCGACTCGTTCGCCGCGTTCGACACGCCGGTCGGCCGGCTGGGCCTGCTGATCTGCTACGACAAGGCATTCCCTGAGTCGGCGCGGGCACTCGCCCTTGACGGCGCCGAGATCATCGTGGTGGTCTCGGCTTGGCCCGGCAGTCGCACGAACGCTCCGGACGACCTCGCCGACGACCGCTGGACCCGACGCTTCGACCTCTTCGACCGGGCCCGCGCCCTGGAGAACCAGGTGATCTGGCTGTCGGCGAACCAGTCCGGCACGTTCGGCTCGCTGCGTTTTGTCTGCAGCGCCAAGGTGGTCGACCCTGGCGGCGACGTGCTGGCCACCACCGGCACCGCGCCCGGCATGGCCGTGGCCGGCGTGGACGTGACCGCCGCCCTGGCCGCGGCCCGCCGCTCGATGGCCCACCTGCGGGACCGGCGACCCGACGCATACCGCCCCCTCGAACCCCTTCTGACTCCATGACAGTCACCCGGATGGCGGCCGCGGCCGCGCATTTCGGCCGCGACCTCGACTACGACCTCGGGCGCATCGGCAAGCTCATCGCCGATGCCCGGGCCGCCGGGGCCGGCCTGCTCGTGCTGCCCGACGCGGCGATCGGCGGCTACCTCGCCGACCTGCGCCACCCCGACCCCGCCGCGTTGCCGCCCGCCCTCAAGCCCGAAGACCCGATCTTCGAGCAGGTCGCGGCAATGGCCGGCGCCATGGTGGTCTGCGTCGGCTACTGCGAGGCGGACGGCGACCTGCGCTACAACGCGGCGGTCTCGCTGTGCGGCGACGGAGTGCTCGGCCGGCACCGCAAGGTGCACCTGCCGGCGGCGGAGAGCACGGTGTACGCCCCGGGCGACGGTTTCGCGACCTTCGACACCCCGGTCGGCCGGGTCGGCATGCTGATCGACTACGACAAGACGTTCCCCGAGTCGGCCCGCACCCTGGCCCTCGACGGCGCCCAGATCGTGGCCTGCCTGTCGGCCTGGCCGGCCAGCATCACCAACCGGGCCCCGAAACTCGCCCAGGACCGGCAGTCCCGTCTCTTCGACCTGTACGACTGCGCCCGCGCCGCCGAGAACCAGATCGTCGTCGTCAGCTCCAACCAGACAGGGGCCGTCGGCGGCCTGCGCTTCCTCGGCCAGGCCAAGGTCGTCGGCCCGGCCGGCAACGTCCTGGCCCGCACCTGGGCCAAAGCCGGCCTCGCGGTGGCCGAGCTGGACGTCACCGCCGAGATCGCCACGGCCCGGCGCGTGCTCAGCCACCTCGACGAGCTGCGCCCCGCCACGTACCGGACCGCTCGATGAAGATCGCCTTGCTCAGCTATTCGACGCGCCCGCGCGGCGGCGTGGTGCATACCCTGGCCCTGGCCGAGGCCCTCGCCGAACTGGGCGAGGACGTCACTGTCTGGACCCTGGGCCGTGGCGGCGACGCGGGCTTCTTCCGGGTGGTCGACCCGCGCGTACGCCTGCGGATCGTGCCCTTTCCCGACGTGGCCGGCGAGGCGGTCGGGCCACGGATCCTCCGCTCGATCGCGGTGCTGCGGGCCGCCTTCACCCCCAGCGGGTACGACATCGTGCACGCCCAGGACTGCATCACCGCCAACGCGGTGGACCGCTGCGTACGGACCGTGCACCACCTCGACCAGTTCACCACCCCCGAACTGGCTGCCTGCCACGAACGCGCGATCGTCCGGCCGTACGCGCACATCTGCGTCTCGGCCGCCGTCGCCGCCGAGATGGAAGCGGGCTGGGGCCGCCGTGCGGTGGTGATCCCGAACGGCGTCGAAGCAGCCCGCTTCGCCGCGGCGATTCCCTCCCGCCGGCACGGGGTGTACCTGGTGACGGTCGGCGGCATCGAGCCTCGCAAAGGCTCGATCGACCTGCTCGAGGCGTACGCGCTTTTGCGTGATCGGCTCCCGTGGCTGCGTCTGATCATCGCCGGTGGCGAAACGCTCTTCGACTACCGCTCCTACCGGGCGACCTGGGAGGAGCGAGCGCGGGCGCTCGGCGTCACCCCCGAGGTGCTGGGCACGATCCCGCACGACGACCTGCCCGGCCTGGTGGCCGGCGCGGCGGCCTTCGCGTTCCCGTCCACAAAGGAGGGATTCGGTCTGGCGGCGATGGAGGCACTGGCCGCCGGAGTCCCGGTGGTGGTCCGCGACCTCCCTGTGCTGCGAGATGTTTTCGGCGACACTGTCCGCTACGGCACTGACCCCGCGTCCCTGGCCGACGGCCTCCTGGCCGCGATCAAGGATCCCGACCCGACGCGGCAGACCCGAGGACGTGCCCTGGCCTTTACCCACACCTGGTCCGCCGCCGCCCGACGGCACCTGTCGCTGTACCGCAGACTCGCGGGGTGACCGCCGTCGGCCTGGTCTGCCGCCCACAGTCGCGTCGATGAGGACAGGAGTGTCCGGCCGGTCAGCCGCGCGCTCGGTCGGCCCGAGCCTCACCTCGTTGGCGAATGGGCAATCGATTGGCTATGTGTCGCCGTGCGGCGACTTGGGCCAGGGCAGGTCCGTGCCGGATCGGGTGAGGGCGGCGACGATACGGTCCATGCTCTGGCCCAGGGCACGGCGGGCGGTCTCGTCGAGGCCGCCGAAAATCAGGTGGCGTACGGCGTCGGTGTGGCCGGGCGCGGCGGCTTTTACCAGTTCCCAACCTGGGTCGGTGAGAACGGCGTTGGTGTAGCGGCCGTCGGCCGGGTCGGGTTGACGGCGGACCAGACCACGTTTTTCCAGCCGGGCGATGAGGTGGGAGATGCGTGAGAGCTCCGCGTTGGTGAGCACAGCCAGGTCGCTGAGGCGTCCGGTGCGCTCGGGCAGCTCAGAAAGGCCGGCGAGCACGTAGTACTCGAGGTAGCTGATATTCGAGTCGCGTTGCAGTTGGCGGTCGAGGGCGGTCGGCAGGAGCAGCAACACCGCGTGGATCGAGTGCCAGACGTTCAGCTCCTCGTCGCTCAGCCCTGTCATGCCGGCAGTGTATCGGATCACATGAACGTTCATGTGACTCGCGCTATGGTGACGCATGAACGTTCATGTCATCGACGGAGGAACGACACCATGCCCAACCTGACGATCGCCGTGATCCTCGGTAGCACCCGGCCCGGCCGCAACGGCAAAGCCGTCGCCGACTGGGTCCTCGCCCAGGCCGCGGGCCGCGACGGCGCCGACTACGAGCTCATCGACCTGCTGGACTACCCGCTGCCGCACTTCGACGAGCCGATGTCTCCTCGCGCCGGGCTGGAGCCGGCCGGCGACCACACCAAGGCGTGGGCGTCGAAAATCGCCGAGTACGACGGCTTCGTCTTCGTGACGCCGGAGTACAACCACTCGACGTCGGGCGTGCTCAAGAACGCAATCGACTATCTCTACGCCGAGTGGAACAACAAGGCTGCGGCGTTCGTGAGCTACGGCGTCGTCGGCGGCGCCCGTGCGATCGAGCACCTGCGCGGCGTACTGAGTGAGCTGCAGATCGCCCACGTGCAGCAGCAGATCAGCTTCTCGATGCTGACCGACTTCGAGAACTATTCGGTCTTCAAGCCGGCCGAGGCGCACGGCAACTTTGCCGGCACCATGTTCGGCCAGCTCGAGACGTGGGCGGCCGCGATGCGTGACGTGCGCAACCTGACGCCGGTCGCCTGACAGGCGCAGGCACGACGATCTGTCCTGACGCGCCGCGCCGGCGCTGCCGATAACTGCGGCTCGCTGTTCGTCGGATCTGCGGGAACACCCAGCGAGGCGGCTTCGCGGTCAGCGCCGCCAGGTGCCCGGGGGACGCAGGTCAGGCGAGCGCGGCGAACTCCGCCAGCAACGGTTCACGCCGCTCGCGCAGCCACGCCACCACCACCCGGTTCTGCGAGATGTCGGTCACCGGCACGTGTACCACGTCGGGGCGGATGTAGAACCGGGCCGTCGACAGCGGCAGTACGGCGATGCCAAGGCCGGAGGCCACGTTCTCCAGCTTTTCCTCGACCACCGACGTCGGCGTGGCCACCGCCGCCACGGTGGCGACATCCCGCCACTCCGGGACCGCGTCCGGACGCTGCAGCAGCGTTTCTCCGGCCAGATCCCGGACCGACACCTGCTCCTTGCCGGCCAGTGGATGGTCAGCCGGTAGGACCACCACGCGGGGTTCAGTGAACAGTTGCCGCACGGCCAGCCCCTCGGTCGGCGCGGGCAGCCGCAGGTAGCTGATGTCGGCGCGGCCGTCGTGCAATACCGCAACCTGGTCGTCCCAGGTGGTGCGCAACACCTCAACGGTGAGGTGGGGATGGTTGCGGCGCAGGCGCCGGATCGCGTCGGTGACGATCAGGCCCGGCATGAACGCCACCACCAGCCGGGCCTCGCCGCGCGCCGCCTGGGCGACCCGGCGCTGCAACGCGGTGGCCGAGGTGAGCAGGGGAACGGCGTCGGTAAGCAGCTGACGGCCGGCATCGGTCAGCTCGGTGGCGCGGCGGTCGCGGCGGAACAGCTGGACGTGCAGCTCGCTCTCCAACGCCCGGATCTGCCGGGACAGCACCGGCTGGGCGATGTGCAGCTCGGCGGCGGCACGCCCGAAATGCAGGTGCCGAGCGACCGCCTCGAAATAGCGCAGCTTGCGCAGGTCAACGTCGATACAGCTCAGCGTATGACCTGGTCGGGGCGCGGGCAAAACGCCCTGCGCGCACCCGATCGGACTGAACCGCCTTCCCTTCGCTGATGCCCCAGGGGTATCACAGAAGCCGGAACAGGTCTTGGACGCTCGCCCGGCCTCGCCGTCACGCTGGTGGTGCGAATCCGAATGAAGGAGCACCACGTGAAGGTCTTTCTCACCGGCGGATCCGGGTAC
Organism: Paractinoplanes globisporus DSM 43857; assembly: GCF_000379645.1. Lineage (GTDB taxonomy): Bacteria > Actinomycetota > Actinomycetes > Mycobacteriales > Micromonosporaceae > Actinoplanes > Actinoplanes globisporus. The sequence continues at coordinate 1,175,065 of NZ_KB903294.1, read as the reverse complement.
ATCGGCCGAGCCACCATCGACGCGCTGAACGTCTGCGGACACCAGGTCAACGCACTGGCCCGCACCGGCAGCGCCGCCGAGGCTGTCCGCCGGCACGGCGCCGAGCCGGTCAGCGGCGCGCTGAGCGACCCTGGCGTGCTGCGCCACGCCGCAGCCGCAGCCGACGCGGTCATCCACCTCGCCCAGGCATCCACCGCTCAGGAAGACCTCACCGCCGCCCTGGCGATGATGGACGGGGTCGGCTCGGGCCTGTATGTGCACACCGGCGGCAGCTGGGTCTACGGCGACACCAACGGGATCGTCGACGAGACCGCGCCGTGGAACCCGCCGCCGGTCGTCGCCTGGCGCAAGCAGGTCGAGGACGCGGTCCTCGAACGCGGCCAGCACGCGGTGATCGTCCAACCCGGCCTGGTCTACGGGGGCGAGAACCGCCTCATCGACTACTTCTTCACCCAGCCCGGTCGCGAGACGGGCGCCGTGCCGTACATCGGCGACGGAACCAACAACTGGGCGCTGATCCACGTGGATGACATCGCCACCCTGTACGCGGCCGCGTTGGGCGCCCCGGCCGGCGCTGTCTACCTCGGTGTGGGTGGCGTCGGGCCGACCGCGCGGGAGGTCGCCGAAGTCGTCGGCGCCGGATCCACGACCTCAATCACTCTGGAACAGGCCCGCGAGCAAATGGGCCCGATCGCCGACGCGTTCGCGCTCGACCAGCGGTTCAGCTCCGCCCGCGCGCACAACGACCTCGGCTGGAAGCCCCTGCACCATGATCCGCTGGCGGTCCTCGCCGGCCGGTGATCGGCATGCGACGTGACCCGGGGGTAACGCCGGGGCAGGGAGAGACCCACGGCCGAAATACGGCGGTAATTGATCAATTTTAGGGTCGGGAGGCTGCACCAGCTCCATACGGGACTAAGGAGTATCCGTGCACCGACCTGCTCGTGCCGTGACATCCCTGCTCAGCCTGGCCGTGGCGGTTCCTCTGACGCTCGCGGTGGGCGGGCCCGCCGCGGCCACCTCGCATCGCAAGCCTCCGCAGATCGATCTTGAGCGCGTCACCGGGCTGCAACTCGAGGCCATGATGGACGCCGGCAAGTTGACCTCCGTCGAACTCACGAAGATGTACCTGGACCGGATCGACGCCCTGAACAAGAGGGGCCCCGGTCTCAACGCCGTCACCCAGCTGAACAGGGACGCGCTTGCCGAGGCGGCGCGCTATGACAAGCTGCGGGCCAGGGGGGTCAAGCTCAGCCCGGCGATGGGCCTGCCGGTGCTGATGAAGGACCTCATCGACGTCAAGGGCATGTACACCTCGGCCGGCAACTTCTCGCTGCGCGACTCCTACCCGGCCGAGGATGCGGGCCTGGTCAAGAAGTTGCGGGCGAACGGCGTCGTCATCCTCGGCAAGCTCGGACTGTCCGAGTACGCCAACTTCTTCGGCAACCAGCCCTCGGGCTTCTCCAACCTCACCGGCCAGGTGGTCAACGCCATCGACGCCGATCAGAACCCGAGCGGCTCGTCGTCCGGCAGCGGCGCCGCGGCCGCGGCCTCGCTGGCCACCCTCGTCATCGGCACGGAGACCTCCGGGTCGATCATCTCGCCTTCCTCCACACAGGGCATCGTGGGCCTGCGGCCGACGGTGGGCCTGGTGCCGGGGTACGGCATCGCACCGATCTCGGCCTCGCAGGACACGGCCGGCACGATGGTCCGCACGGTGAGCGACGCCGCGCTGCTGCTGCAGACGATGTCGGGGTACGACCCGGAGAACGAGGCGTACTACGCCGGGATCTGGGGGCCGGGCGTGAACGACGCCGACATCGTTCCGCCGGTGCCGCACCAGCTGCCCAACTATCTGTCCGCACTGGACCTCAACTTCGTCCGCGGTAAGCGGATCGGCTACAACGGCACGCTGACCGACGGAAGCCCCCTGAAGCTCGCGTACGACGCGCTGACCCAGGCCCGCGCGATCATGGTCGAGCGCCCGGTCATCAGCCCGGCCGGCGTGCCCGGCAGCGTGTTGAGCTGGGAAGCGCACCGCGACATCGACCACTACTACCAGCACCTCGGGCCGCAGGCCCCGATCAACAGCCTCGCCGAGGAAGTCGCCGTCAACCAGAGCGAGGAGCACGAGGCCCTCAAGTTCGGCAACAGCACGCACCAGTCCGCCCTCGCGCTGAACACCGACCCGGACTCGGCGGACGCCGCCCAGTACCGGAACGATCTGGTGGCCGGCAAGCAGCTCTCGCACCAGGGCATCGACCGGATGATGGCCAACGACACCCTCGACGACCCCACCGACGACTTCATCGCCATCCTCGGCAGCGTGTCCAACGGTCCTCGGGCCGGGTACCCGCAGATCACCGTCCCGATGGGGTACAACGCGACGACCCGGCGCACCGTGAACGTGAGCGTGCACGGCAACGCCTACGACGAGCGCAACCTGCTGGGCGTCGCGTACACCATCGAGCAGGCGACGAAGCTGCGGCAAACCCCGGGCATGGTGAACCCCAGCATGTACCGGTGCGCGCAGACTGTCCCGGCGCAGCCGTTCGCCGCCCGTGGTGACTGCAACCCGACGTACGACCAGGTCATGCGGATGCTCGGCGGACGCCCGGCGTCGCTGCCGTTCTCGCTCGAGACCGAGACCGCGGCCGGCCTGCGGGCGAGACTGCTCGACGGCAAGATCTCGGCCGTCGACCTGACGAAGGCGTACCTCTATCGCATTGCCCTGACCAACGCCGAAGGGCCCGCCACCCAGGCCGTCCGGGGCCTCAACCCGGACGTGTTGAAGGATGCCAGGGAGGCCGACAAGGTCTTCGAGAAGTATCGCGACGACAAGAAGCACGGCAAGAAGCCCAAGCCACCGGGGGCGTTGCTCGGCCTGCCGGTGCTCCTCGACGACTCCTTCGACACCACGTCGATGCCCACCACCGGCGGCTCCATCGCGCTGCAGAACCTGAAACCGGCGAAGGACTCGACGGTGGTGGCGAAGCTGGCGGAGGCGGGCGCGCTCATCCTGGGCAAGACCAACGTCAGCGAACTGAACGGCGTCTTCTCCGGCACCATGCCCAAGGGGTATTCGTCGCTGGGCGGGCAGGTCCTGCTGCCTTCGGACACCGACAAGACCCCGGCCGGCTCGTCCGGCGGCTCGGCGGCGGCGACGGCCTCCGGCCTGGCGGCTCTGACCATCGGTATGGAGACCTCCACGGACACGGCGCAGTTGCTGGCCCCGGCGGACGCGGCCGGCATTGTCGGCCTGAAGCCGACGGTGGGTCTGGTCAGCCGGACCGGTGTGTTGCCGGTCGCGAAGTCGCAGGATTCGCCGGGCCCGCTGACCCGGTCGGTCTACGACGCTGCGATGACGCTCAACGCGCTTGCCGGCAAGGACCGGTCCGATCCCGCCGGCTCCACCTCGCCGGTCGCCGACTACACCGCCGGGCTCACCCCGAACGCGTTGGCGGGCAAGCGGATCGCGGTCATCTCCGGCGCCACCGGCCCGTACCCGGCCATGGTTTCGGCCCTGCAGGCCGCCGGCGCGACAACGGTTCAGGTCACGATCGGATCCGCACCTGACACACCGAGCATCGTGCACACCGAATTCAAGCGAGACCTGAACGCCTACCTAGACAGTCGTTTCGCCAAGGGCAGCCGGGCCGCCGGATCGCTTCAGGAGATCATCGACTACAACGACGCACACCCCGTCGAGGGACTCAAGTACCAGCAGACCCAGCTGGTCACCGACCAAGCCGTCGACCTGACCGACCCAGCCACGCTGGCCTCGTACACCGCGAATCTCACCACCGGCAAGACCGCCAGCCGGGCCGTCATCGACGGGGTCCTCGGCAACGGCACACCCGGCGACCTGTCCGACGACTTCGACGCCGTGCTCGTCCCGACCGGCAACACCTTGATCAACGTCGCGGACCGCGCCGGCTACCCGGCATTGACCATCCCGGCCGGCTACGGCACCGGATCCACCGGCCGTAACCCGATCGGCGTCACCCTGGTGGGCACCGCCTACAGCGAAGCGAAGCTGCTCGCCGACGGTTACGCCCTCGAACAAACCACCCAGATCCGTCTCGCGCCGAGCTGGACGAACCCGAGCATGTGGCGATGTGTGCCGGGCAGCACGTTCTTCACCGGCCAGTTCTGCAACCCCGGAGACCGCCTCCTGCGCAGATGAGCACCACCTAGGGAAAGGGTGGGCCCGTGCCGGCGAGCGGCACGGGCCCACCCCGCTGTCCGCCGATGCCGGACCTTGCGATGGCCGGCGGCCCGCCGATCTCGAGCCGGACGCGGCCATAGGCGGTCCGGGCGCATGACTACGGCGCACACCGGATTCTCGTCAGGTGGTCGCGCGAGATGACCCGGCACCGCGTGTTCGGTGGCGGGTCATCTCCTGGCTCTGCCGGCGCGGTGGTTGCCGGCTCTTCAGCTTTCGCGACGCGGTATCGAAGGTGCGGCAAGTCTGGCCGCCCTCGACGTGCGGGGGTCGGAGGCGAGGCTGCTACCCCGAGGTTCGACGGCGACGGGTCCGAAACGGACCCAGGCCACGAGGGTCGCGAACGTGCCGAGAACGATGGGGAGAACGGCGCCGGAGGGCTGACCGATGGCGATGTTGGCGATTGTTGCGCCGACCATGGTGATAACCAGCCCGGTTGCCGCGATGGGCGTCAGAACCGGCATGATGCGCGTTGCCGCCGGCACCACCAGACCGATCGCGCCCAGCACCTCGGCGGCGCCGGCGAGTTTCAGCAGGGCGACAGGTACTCCTTCGGACATCTGCTGGAGGTCGGCTGCCGATGCCAGCAATTTGCCTCCGCCGACGAGGAGGAACGCGAACGCCAACAGGGACGATGCGATCCATACCGTGATTTTCATGGCTACTCCTTGCCGGTGATCAGGCGATCGAGGTTGTCGAGTTCGTTGGCGCGACCGGCGAGAATCCGTTCGGTCCAGTCCTGGTCGTGCAGCGGTTCGAGGCGCATCTCGACGTCGGTGCCGGTCGGCGTCGGCTCGAGGGTGACGACGGTGCGGTGCTCGTACGGATCGACGCCGGGAACGAAGTCGATCAGCGACGTGTACGCCAGCCGGGCCGGCTCCACCACCTCGATGAACTTCTTGTGCGAGCGGGTCGACAGCGGCATCCCGGCCTTCTCCATGAAGGCGATCTGCGCCGGCCCGGTGGCGGTCATCGTGTAGTCCAGCGCGCCTCCAGGACGCAGGTCGAGGCGGTCGACGGTGGTGGTGAACCCGTCCGGGGCCCACCAGGCGGCAATGCCGTCCGGGGTGGTCCAGAGCCGGAAGATCCGCTCCGGCGAGGCCGGGTAGCTGCGGCGGATGACGAGGTCGGTTTCGGTCTGCAAGGTGGTTCCTCCTGAGTGGGGATGTGTTCGCCGGGTCACCGTCCCATCGGCGATCCGCGCCGGGGCAGTGCCGTGCTACACCCGCTCCCGGGGCGTTTCGCATGCCTGGGGTATGCGTTTCGCACTACCGTGCCCAGGGGCACGCGTGCCACAGTCGGGAGATCCACCGACCTGACCGCCGCGAGAGGTGCCCATGCCGCCGTACGGCCGACGCGTCAGCGCACGGAGTCTGGTACTGGTGGTGCTGGCATGCGCGATGCTCGGCCGGGCGTTCGACGCGTTCCCGCACCCGGACGCCGCCTACGTCCCCTTCGTGCTGGCCATGTACGTGCTCCCCGCGTGGTACGCCAGCGGATGGCGGCGTGGCCCATGGATGCGTCGGCCGGGCGTGCTCCTCGCCGCGCAGGCGGTTCTCACCGTCGTTCCGTTCGCCATATTCGGGACGCACTGGGTAGGTGGGGTGTCCGGTCTGCTGGCCGGCCTGGTCCTGCTTCTGCTTCCCAGCCGCGCGGCTGTCCCGGCGTACGCCCTCTTGGTGGGTCTCGAAATCGCCCTGTGGCTGGTGGTGGGCCTGCCGTACGAGCCGCGGGTCAACTCGGTCACGTGGTTGCTCGTCGCGTTCGCCAACCAGAGCCTGATCCTGTACGGCCTGAGCCGGCTGGCCGATCACGTCGACGCCCTGGACGCCGACCGCGACGCACTGGCCGGCCTGGAGGTGACGCAGCAGCGACTCGCCGCGACCACGCATCTGCGCGAGACCGTCCAGACCCGTCTGCACCGCATCGCCGAGCGCATCGAGGCCGCGCTCGATGCGGGGAGCGCCGAGCGGACGCGGGAGCTCATCAGTGAGGCCGGCCGCTCGGCGCGTGACGCTGCCGAGGACGTACGGCGCCTGGTTGTCGATCTGCCCGAGAGCACCCTCCGGGTGAGACCGGGCCGGCCCGGTCCCGTGGCCCCGCGGCTCGCCCGGGCCATCACCGTCGCGATGCTGCTGCTGTTCGCCGCGCAGTACCTGGTGAACGTCATCGTGCCGGTCGCCAAGCCCCGGCCCGGCGTCCTGGTCGACCTGGCCGCGGTCCTCGTCGCCGCGGTGGTGGTGCTTCTTCAGCTTCGGCACTCCACCACGACCGAAAACCACCGGCCGGGCGCCTGGCCGCTGACCCTCGCGCTCCTCGCGGCCCTGTGCCTGGCGTTCTACCCGACGACCGGCGCCTCGAGCCTGAACTTCCTGGCGTTCCTGGCGGCCAGCGGGCTGCTGCTCATCCGGCACTGGAGCCGATGGCTGCTGCTGGGCGCGGTCGTGCTGGGGCTGCCGGTCCTCGCGCTAGCCGACCCCGCGCCCGAGCCGCGCACCCTCCTCGAGACGATCACCTGGGCGACGTACGCCGGCGCCACGGTCGCGGCGGCGTCCTTGCTGATCTTCGGGCTCGCCCGGCTGACCCAGACGGCGGCGCAACTGGAGGAGGTCCAGGAACAGATCGCCGCCGCCGCTCGGGTGCGGGAGCGTCTCCGCCTGGCCCGGGACGCTCACGACAAGCTCGGGCTGGGACTCTCGACGATCGGGTTGAAGACCGACCTCGTGGCCGCCCTCGCCGGCCAAGATCGAGCCCGATCGCGCCGCGAGGCGATCCAGGCCCTGCACCTGGCCCGGCTGGTCGCCACCGACGTCGACGCCGTCAGTGGCGACCGGGTCACTTTCTCCGTCGCCACCGAGGTCGCCACGGCCCGGCAGAGCTTGGCCGCGGCCGACCTGCGCGCGGAGTTCGACGTCGATCCCGATCTGCCTGACCTCGACGCCGTGGCCGCCGTCCTGCGCGAGGCGGTCACCAACGTCCTGCGGCACAGCCGCGCGACCTGCTGCCGCATCCGGCTGACCCGCACCGGCGAGACGATCACCCTGGTGGTGACGAACGACGGCGTGACACCGGCCACCGGGGGTGAGCCCGGGCACGGACTGACGAACATGTCGGAACGCCTGTCCGCCGTACACGGCTCGCTGAACACCCGGATCGACGGCGAGGAGTTCACGCTGACGGCCATGGTCCCGTCGGCTCAGATCCGCGCGGTGAGCCAGGCGCTGCCGGCATGATCTCAATCTTGCTTGCGGAGGACACCGCGATCCTGCGGGACACCCTGGTGGCCGTTCTCGACCTCGAGCAGGACATGCAGGTGGTCGCCCAGGTATCGCACGGCGACCAGATCCTGCCCGCCGCGAGGCGCTGGCAGCCGGACGTCGCCATCGTCGACATCGACCTCCCCGGCCAGGACGGATTGACCGCCGCCCGCCAATTGGGAACGGATGTCCCCAGTTGCCGGGTGCTGATCCTCACCGCGCTGGCCCAGCCGGCCAACCTGCGGACCGCCCTCGACGCGGGCGTATCCGGATTCCTGGCCAAGCACACACCGGCCGTCGACCTGATCCGCGCCGTCCGGGAGATCCATCGCGGCGCCCGGGTGATCGACCCGGCCGTCGCGGTGGCGGCACTGGACGCCCGCCCCAGCCCGTTGACGCCCCGCGAGACCGACGTGCTGCGCCTGCACTCCGAGGGATTCGACCCGCGAGAGATCGCCGAACGCCTCTTCCTGACCCACGGCACGGTCCGCAACTACCTGGCATCAGCAACAGACAAGCTCAACGCCCGAAACCGAATCCACGCAATCCGAATAGCCACAGAGAACGACTGGCTCTAAAGCCGTCCCGTCCGGCCAGGCAGGCGGCGGGCCGAGGCCGAATCGCCGCTCGAACGCGTCGGCACGGCCCGAAGGGGGATTGAACCCGGGAGGCCGCTCAGCGACACTCCCGGGCCGGCAAGGAAGGCCGATCAACAGATCAGGCGCGGGTCCACTTCTGGTTGGAGCCGCCGGTACAGTCCCAGAGCTGGAGCTGGGCGCCGTTGGCGGTGTTGCGGTCCTTCACGTCGACGCACCTGTTGGCGGATACGTTCACCAGGTCGCCGGCGGCCGACAGGGTGAACCGCTGTACCGGGTTGCCATTGCAGGTGACCAGCTGGATCGGTGTGCCGTTGGTGAGTGCGCCGCCGGCCGGGTCCATGCACTTGCCCATGGCACGCATCGTGCCGTCGCTGTTCGCCGTCCATTGCTGCGCGGCAGTGCCGTTGCAGTCATACGTCTGCAGCCGGGCTCCATCCACCGGGTTGGCGCCCGGAATGTCGATGCAGCGGCCGCTCAGGTTGGACTTGAGTGCGTTGCCGGTCGGCGGCGGCGTGGAGTTCGAGGTGCTGACGTGTACGTAGTCGATCAGCATCTTGCTCTCGGCGGGCAGGCCCGCCGGGTTGCCCTGGCCGAAGTTACCGCCGACCGCCAGGTTGAGGATGATGAAGAACGGATGGTTGTAGACCCAGGTCACGTTGCCCTTGGCGGCTTGCAGCGAGGCCGGGGTGGCCCGGAAGTATTCCTGACCGTCCACGGTCCAGACGATCTGGTTCTGCGACCAGTCCACGGCGTAGTTGTGGAAGGCCGCGTACCACGGCGAGCCGGCGACGATATTGGCGCCGTACCCGTTGCCGCCGGAGTAGCCGGGGCCGTGCAGCGTGCCGTACAGCCGGTTGGGGTCCCGGCCGACGACCTCCATGATGTCGATCTCGCCGTCGGTCGGCCAGTTGCCGCCGCCGAGCATCCAGAAGGCGGGCCAGAGACCGGAGCCGTTGGGGACCTGGATGCGAGCCTCGATGTGGCCGTACTGCTGGGTGAACTTCCCGGCGGTCTGAATCCGGCCGGAGGTGAACTGGCAGGTGCCGTTCCAGCAGTCGTTGTGGCCACCGCTACCCTTGCGCGCCGTGATGACCAGGTGGCCCTGGCCGTCCATGGCGACGTTGCTCGTGCCGCTGGTGTAGTACTCGAGCTCCTGGTTGCCCCAGCCGCCGCCGCCGACGTCGAAGCTCCACTTCGACGTGTCGACGCCGGCGCCGGCCGCGCCGTTGAAGTCTTCGTTCCAGACGACGGCCGCTTCGGCTCGATCACTTCGGGAGGCGACGGCCAGGCCGGCGCTCAGGGCCACCACGACGACGGCCGCCGCGGTGAAAAATCTTGACCTACGCATGGGGATTCCTCCGGGGAAGAGGCGGTAATGCGTAAGAGTGTTAAAAATTGATAAGCATCAGTCAAGTCGGGATCGCTGAAACCTCCTGCCGCGACGTTGATCAACTGTACGAGCCGATCGCGTCGCAGCGCTCAGCTGACGCGGTATGCCCGCTGGATCGTCACCTCGACCCACTGGCCGTTGGTGGCGAGCAGGCGGGCGCGCAGGCTCACGTAGCCGGCCTGGCCGGGATTGGTCACGACGGCCTGCCAGGAAGAGCCGACCTTGCGTACGGCGGCCGGGTGCCAGGTCTTCCCGCCGTCGGAGGACGAGAGCAGGGTGGCGGACTTGCCCGTGACGGAGCCGAAGCGCAGGCCGTTGCCGGGGCCCGGGTAGCGCCGGTCGGGGCGGATCTGCACGGTGGTCTTCGTGCCGGGTTTCGCGCTGTTGGTCAGGCTCAGGCCGAGCGGTATCAGCTGCGGGATGATCACGTCGGCCGTCCGGGCCGGGGCCTTCGCGGTCACGTTCATCCGGAAGATCACGTCGGCGCGGGTGGAGAGCAGGGTCGCCGGGTAGGTCTGGTCCGGCCGGTATCGCTGCGCGTTGACCTTGAGGGTGTACCAGCCGTTCTTCTTCACGTTCGCCGAGAACCAGGGGTCGCCGTCGCGCCAGTCGGTGCGCCACAGCGCCCTGATCACCTTGTTGTCCGGGCCGTAGAGGGTGACCAGGGATCGCTCGCTGCCCTCACCGCCCCATGTCCCGGCTGACGGGTCGGTGAACATCGACGAAGTCCCGAAGCTGATCGTGCCGCCGCCGACCGCGGGCAGTTCCCGGGCCGGGCCCCACGCCGAGCTCAGCAGCGCCTGCGCGGAGGACTTTCCGGCCGCGAGCTTGACGGTACGCGGGAGGAAGCCGATGAAGGCCTGATCGCCGTTCTTCTGCGCCGCGGACCAGTCGGTGTCCACGGTCCAGGTCCCGGCCAGCGCGTGCACCTTGGCCACGGCCGGCATCTCCCCGCCGTACATCGAGATGCTGTTGCCGTTCTGGCACGCGCCGCTCGCGGTCATCCGCAGGTCCACGCTGTCTCCGGCCGAGGCGCCGGCGCGAATGTAGTTCGTGAGCGTGGCGAGCGACGCCGTGTGGAAGGTGTGGGTCAGCGTCGTCGGAACGGTCGTGGCGGAGCCGGCCACGACGTAGGACTCGTTGTGCAGGGCATCCTGCCAGTCCGACGAGTAGGCGAACCGCAAATACTTGGAATTGTGCGGAATGACGTAGAGCTTCCCTGGACTGTTCCAGGCCCCCGTCTGCCCGAAGGTGTCCGGCCCTACGCAGATGAACGCGTTGAGCGTCTGGTTGAACGCCGGCCCGGGGGCCTTGTCAAGGTTGACCGTCAGCGGCTTCCCCCACCGGGCGTCGAGTGTGGTCTTGGTGGTCCCTGAGACGATCACCGTGCGGGCACTCAGCGTGTCACTGTGGTCGCGGCTGGTCCAGATGTCGCCGACGATCGCGTAGGTGCCCTTCGGCAGCACCCACCGGGTTTTGTTGCCGGTGCCCTTGTACTCCTGGTAGGTCGACACGTTGACGACCGTCAGCGCAGCGGAGACCTTGGCGCCGGTGCGGTCGTAGGTCGCCACAGTAAGCGAGTTGGTGGCCGCCGCGGCCGATCCGGTGGTAGTCAGCAGGGCCACCGGCAAAAGGGCCAGACCGGCCACGACCGACTTGTAGATACGCCGCACGCCAGCTCCAGCCCTTGATCCAGTTGAGATGCCGGATGCTAGCAATCGATCGCCGCACCCCGCTGTCCCGTCAGGTCACGGAACGAGCATGCCTCGCCCACACCGAAGGCACAGACCACAGCGGGCGGGCCGCATCGGCCTCCGTGTTGCCGACGTCCGTGAGCCGCTCGCGCCTGGCCGGGTCGGTCCATCTGAGAACCGGCGGGGTGGTCGGTCGACCTGCTCCGCCGGTTCTCGATCGGGCTCAGAAGGCCACGCATTGCCCCGTCTTCGCCCCGATGACCTTGTTGGGGACCTCGAGGTCGATCGGCGCCGGAACGTTGCCCGTGCAGCTCAGCGTGCTGGCGATGGTGTTGCCAGCCAGGTACGGCGCGCCGCCGTCGATGTTGCCGGCCAAGGTGACCTGGCCCAGCAGGGGCGAGCCGATCAGCGAGACCGGGCCGGCGGTGCGGCCGACCTGGACCGAACCACGCACCTGAGTGTTGCCGAGGAAGACCCCGGCGGCGCTGTCGGCCGTGAGCGGGCCGCCGATCGTGGAGCCGGTGGCGATCAGCGTCCCGCCGGGGCGCACGGTGACCCCGCCGTTGACGGTGGCTGCCGACAGGCAGACGAACCCGTTGACGGTCAGCGGGCCGGGTTGCGGGCCGGTGAGTGTCGGGAAGATCCGCTCGCCGCTGACCCACGGCTCCGCGGCCTGCCCGTCCAACAGCAACGGGATCAGGCCACGCTCGGGCTGGGCCAGCGGCACGATGAAGCCGTCGGCGACCTGGACGACCTTCCAGCCGTGATCGGCGATCCGCTGGGCGACGGTGGTGCCGATGCCGCCGGGGCCGTCCGTACGCCCGCCGTTGTACTGCTTGTCGGTGAGCTTGTAGGCGCACGGTGCGTTGTCCAGGATCTGGCCCGGGCCCGGCTGGTCGTCGGGCGGCGGCGCCTCACCCGGGTGCGGCGCCGGGTGCGCCGGGATGATCCGGGAGCCGCGGAACACGATCCGGCCGGTGTTTCCGGACTGGAACTGGATCGCCTCGATGCGTGCTTTCTGGATGCTGAGGAGTTGGGCGCGGTGGAAGTCCAGGAACGAGTTGAACGTCCAGAGTGCGGAGAACGTCTTGCGTCGCCGGTTGTTCGCCGCGTTGGCCTCGTCGGGACGGGTCGGGCCGCCGGCACTGCGCAGCTCCAGCAGCGAGTTGACCGTGTTCTTCAGGCCGAGGGTGTTGCGGAGGATGGTCTCCTCCGACAGGCCCACGGGTCCGCCGTTCTGGCAGCCGTACGGGCACGGCCACCAGCCGGCCTTGGCGCCCTCGACGTACATGTGGTTCTCGATCATGTCGAGCGACTCGTCGAAGATCGGCTGGGCCACGTTCTGGTGCCGCGGCGGCAGCATCGGCAGGTCACCGGCCTGGCTGTTGGCGAACTCGTGACCGTCGTATCCGGCCACCGGGCGGTAGTCGCGGAGCATTCGCACGTACGCCGCAGTCTCCGGCTGCCGGATCAGTGAGTAGTCCCGGTTCAAGTCCTGCCCGGTCGAGTTACCCCGGGTGCCCGCGGCCCGGCCGTCCCCGTTGATCGTTGGGATGATCAGCACGGTGGTGTTGCGGAGCAGGTCCAGCGTCCGCCCGTCGGTGCCGAACGCGAGCTGCCGGGCCATGATCAGGCACGCCTCCCGGTCGCTGGGCTCGTTGCCGTGCACGTTGCAGTTGATCGCCAGCGGCGAGGTCTTGGCGACGGCGGCCGGGGTGGCCGGCGGCGCCGGAAGACCGATGACGAACATGTTGATCGGCCGGCCCTGGACGGTCCGGCCGATCTCGACCACCCGCACCCGGTCGCTCATCTCGTCGACGGCCGCAGTGTAGGCGAATTCGTTGACGTCGCTGGTGAACTGCGCGGCCTGGGTGGTCTCCCACTGCGTGCGCAGGCCGTGGGGGATGCCCGGATCACCCGACAGCGTGAGCGTGGTGCCGAACACGGGGGTCGAGTAGGGCTGCTCCGCCGTCCCGATCCGGGCGCGCACCCGCCACTCGAACCGATCGCCGGGGTTGAAGCCGGCGTCCGCGAAGGTCGGCGACCCGTTGTTGATCTGGCGGTTGGGCCGCCACACACCGACAACGGTGGGAGTTGCGGTGGGGGAGTCGTCGGCGTCGACGGCGGTGCGCTCGATCTGGTAGTCGGTAGCGCCGTCCACCGGCGTCCAGGCCACGGTGGTGAAGCCGTCCGCCTGGCTGACCGTGACGTTCGTGACCTGGTTCGGCTCGGCCGCGGCGTGGGCCGGTCCGGTCTGGAGGAAGGAGAGAGAGGTGGCGACAAGCATGACGGATAACGTGAAGACGATCGACCGCCGCTTCTTCATGGGACCTCCGATAGAGCTGGCCTGAAAGGTGGGGGCCGATCGCGGCAAATCTGGTGTGCCCCGATCGCCGCCAGCGTGGCCGACACCGCTGACACGGCTCTGAAGCGACGCTGAAGCCCGCGGCCAGGGTTCGATCGTGGCGAAGAGCGGCGCCATGCCGGATTCCCGAGGGCAGCGGCGATTTCGCTCGCCGACGCACCGACTACTACCGTCGTCGTGCTGCCCGTTTCCCGGTCAGCCGGAGCTGCTCAATGGTGCAGGCCGCCGGCTGCCACGTGGATGAACACGGCCGCCACCTCGGTGGCCGTGGACAGGTTGTCGACGTACCCGCCGACTGGCTCGACCGCGTCGTTGACCACCTTGGCGTCCGCGGCCGTGCCGAAGGTTACGACGCTCAGCTGCACGGGCCGGTTCTTGTCGGCGACCTTCTGCAGCGCCGCGGAGAGTTGGGCGGCGGTCAGCGACTTCTTGTCCGACTCGTTGCGACCGTCGGTGAGCACCAGGACCTGGTTCGGCACATCTGCTTGGTAGGCGTCCCGCGCCGACGTGTAGGCGGCGAGAATCGTGTCGTACAGGCCGGTGCCGGTCTTGCGTGAGTTGAGCTCGGTCACGGCACCGGCGAGCGCGGACCGGTGCTGCGGGGTCAGCGGCGTCATCGCGAGCAGCGAGCGGTAGTCCCGGCCGCCGTCCAGTTCGCTGCCGAACTCCCACAGGCCCATCCGGGAGTCGTCCGGGAGCAGGCCGGCCACCGAGCGGCAGCCCTGCCGGACCAGCTCGATCCGCGACGACGTGGAGCCCACGGCGGGTGCCGCCATCGAACCGGAGACGTCCACCACCACCAGCAGGTTCGTCCGCCGGTCGCCGGCGTACCAGGTGGCGAAGACGTGATCGACGTGGTGCGGGGCGAGCACACCGAACGGCTCGGCGGTGGGCGGCGGCAGCAGGTCCTCGCCGCTGACGACCCGGCGCGTGTCCGGGGTGCGCAACCGGGCGGCCCGCAGGTCGGCCGCGGCGTCGTTGTTGGTCAACCGCGTGCGCAGGCGCTCCAGCGCGGCCGCCCGCGCCGGGTCGGCGGCGGCCGCCGCCAGCGGCAGCCAGGTGTAGCGCAGTAGGGCGGTGTGGTCGGTGCCGGGCAGGACAGTGCGGTTCTGGGCCGCCTCGGGGTCGCGCAGCAGCACGTACTCCGGCACGAGGCCCACCTCGCCGCCCTTGGCGGGAATGGCCGGGTCGTCGCCGATGACGGTGCGGGTGGTCCGCTTGGCATCGGCCAGCCAGAGCGCTGAGGCGTCCATGTCCTTGTCCAGCCAGACCGCCTCGGCCACCGCGCCGGCGCCGACCAGGCCGTCGCCGGAACCGCCCGGATCACGTACCACCAGCCGGGCCGTCTTCTCGCGGACCAGCCCGGCCAGCCCGAGCCAGCCGGCGCCGGCCTTCTTCAGCCGGGCCCCGGTGGCCGGGTCGGTCACCATGTAGATCGGGCTGGTTGCCAGCACCGTCCCCGCACCGAGCGCCGGCGCCTGAGCCAGGCTGACTGAGCCGGCGCTCGCGGCCCACGAGCTGTCGTCGGCGATCCACAGGTCGGCGTTCACGTCGCCGGCCCGCTTCGCCGCGGCCCGGCCGTCCGCCGCGGTCACCTCCAGCCGCAGGCAGTCGTCCGGCGGCAGGCCGAGGGTGAGGGCGGCGAGGACCGGCGTGTACGAGCTGGCGGCGACCACCCGCACCGGCCGGCCGCAGCTGTCCCCGGCCACCGTGCCGGTATCCCCGGAGCGAGCGGCCGCGACGAGGACGCCGGCCAGCACGAGCCCCGCCAGTGCGAGCAGGGCCAACGCCGGCCACTCCCATCGCAGGGCGCCCCTGGCACGGTGCTTGGCCATCGGCCTTCCGTCTCGGCTAGCGGGGATAATCCGCCGGACTGTACAACTGGAGACTTCTTGCTGCTCGCGCCGTGTTCGTCACCGTGCGTGATGCGCCGTAGGCCCGCGGGGCCAGAATTGCGCTGATAGTCGATCGTTAATCCGTTTCCGGGCGATGAATGTATCGACGCAGGGCTCCGTCCGCGCCGGCCGCCGTCCGTACTTTCGGCCGCACGGCGGCCGACATCCGGCTTCCCGATCGAGCGGTTCCGCCCGTTCAGGGGGTTGACCGGGTCACCGCGTGGACAGCCGGTCCGCGGTCCACAGCGCGAGGGTCGTACGTCGATGGCGTCGTTGCGGGAAGTCGAGAATCTGATGAAGGCGCCCCAGCCAGGGGTGCAGGGGTAAGACTTGCCGGCATGAGTCTGAAAATCGGTGACGAGATGATGAGGCTGTCCGGCGTGCTGCGGCACGAGCCGACGGACAAATGGGTCCGGGCCAGGCTCGGGGGCCGGATCGTCGTCGACAGCCGTGCCGCGCTGCTGCTGTGGGAACCGCGTCGCATCGTGCCCACGTACGCCGTGCCGGACGGGGATGTCCGGGCCGAACTCGTACCCGTCGAGCCGGCTGCGGGGAGCGACGTACCGGTGCTGCATCCCGGCATCCCGTTCGCCGTGCATTCCACGCCCGGGCAGGCGTACGACGTCCGCGTTGCCGACGACGTCCGTGAGCGTGCCGCGTTCCGTCCGGACGATGCGGACCTTGCCGGTCATGTCGTGTTCGACTTCGACGCGTTCGACTGGACGGAGGAGGACGAGCCCGTGTTCTCGCACCCGCGTGATCCGTTCTCCCGCGTGGACGCGCGGCGCAGCAGCCGGCACGTGCGTATCGAGCGGGACGGCGTGCTGCTGGCCGAGTCGCGCAGTCCGACGCTCGTGTTCGAGACGAAGCTGTACCCGCGGTTCTACCTGCCGCGCGAGGACGTCAAGGCGGAGGTGCTGCCCAGCGACATGGTGACGGCCTGCCCGTACAAGGGCCGCGCCACGTACCTGTCGTTCGCGGTGGGGGAGAATCTGGCCTGGACCTACCTCGACCCGCTGCCTGACGCGTCACCGCTCGCCGGTCTGGTCGCGTTCTTCGACGAGGTTGTCGACGTGACCGTCGACGGTGTGCCCAGGGTGCGGCCCGATTCGCCGGTCGCCAACGTCATGAAGGACGAGTTCGGCGTCTCCTAGCCGAGCTCGCGAAGACGCCGTCCACGATTGGTGCGTGCGGGCTTTCGCGGTCGGACTCCTGTTCGGCACACGGCGGCCTCCTTCGTCTTCCTCCGAGCCCGGAATGACCGTCAGGGAATCAGCACCAGCCGTGCCGGGACCCGGCTGGCGAGCACATCGTCGATCGACTTGTTGATCTCGTCGAGCGGGCGCGTCTCGTAGAGGACCTTGGTGCGTCCGGCAGCGTGCAGCCGGAAGACCTCGGCGAGGTCGGCCCGGGTGCCGACGATCGAGCCGATCACGCGGATGCCCTTGAGGACGGTCTGGAAAATCGGCAACGTCATCCCGTTGTCCTTCGGGAGCGAGACGAGGACCAGCCGGCCACCCGGCCGCAGGCAGGCGTGCGCCTGCTCGAGGACACGCCGATCGGCGGCGAGGACGATGGCGACGTCCACTCCGCCGACCTGATCGGTCAGCGACATGGCGTCGACCGCGATCGCGTTGACCACGCGGGCGGCCCCGAGTTGCTTGGCCAGTGCGAGCTTCTCCTCGGTCACGTCGATCGCGACGGTCTCCCCGCCGAAGATCTGGGCGTACTGGAGGGCCAGATGTCCGAGGCCGCCGATGCCGAAGACCGCGACCCGGTCGCCCGGGGTCACGCCGGCGACCTTGATCGCCTTGTAGGTGGTCACGCCGGCGCAGGTCAGTGGAGCGGCCTCGGCCGCGTCGATGCCGTCGGGCACCCGGACCACGTACCGGGCATCCGCGACGGTGTACTCGGCATGACCGCCGTCGATGGCATAGCCCGTGTTGAGCTGCTCCTGGCACAGGGTCTCCCAGCCAGTGACGCAGTACTCGCAGGTTCCGCAGGCGTGCCCGAGCCACGGGATCGCTACCCGGTCGCCGACGCTGTGTTCGGTGACCCCCGCGCCGAGCTTCTCGACGATGCCGACGCCTTCGTGGCCCGGGATGAACGGCGGTGTCGGCTTGACCGGCCAGTCGCCACGAGCGGCGTGGATGTCGGTGTGGCATAGTCCGCTGGCCTCGATCCGTACCCGGATCTGGCCCGGGCCCGGCTCGGGCAGGGGCACGTCCTTGACCACTAGCGGCTTGTCGAAGCCGGTGACCACCGCTGCGCGCATGATGCTCCTCCTTCATGTTTTCCTCGGCCCCGAGACTCGTCTCCGGCGAAGACCGCAGGTAGGGCCCAAGGGCCGTACCTACCGGGTCTTCCAGATGAAGGACCCGAGCAAGCTACGTGTGCACGGTCGGTGGCGTCATGCTCATCGGGTAGGCTCCGGCTGAGCGGGGGGAACACGGCCTCTTCGGTGCTCAGGTGTGTGATCCGACGCCGTGGCATCAGGTGGCTCGTCATGCCGAGGGCTGCTCACCGCAGCGGTGCTGCCCGGCCAGGAGGTGCGGCTATGTCGGCCCACGACCCCGATGCGCAGGATCAGCCGTCCGGCTCGGCGGCACGGCTCACCTTTCCCGATCAGCCTCGCCTGGAGCTTGATCAGCTGCTGGGTCAATTGGTCAGCAGAGCGCAGGAAGTGATGGGCACCCAGGGCCGGTTGCGCGGCCTGCTGCGGGCCAATCAGCTGATCGTCGGGGAGTTGAATCTGTCCCTGGTGTTGCAGCACGTCGTTCAGGCTGCGCGGGAGCTGGTAGGTGCTCGCTATGCCGCTCTTGGCGTCATCGCACCCGGTGGCGGGCTCAGCGAGTTCGTGCACGTCGGCATGCCCGACGACATGCTTGGCCGCATCGGGCATCTCCCTCAGGGCAAGGGCCTGCTCGGCGCGCTGATCGATGATCCTCGGCCGATCCGGCTGCGTCGCATCGCCGACGATGCCCGTTCCTCGGGATTTCCGCCCGAGCATCCGCCGATGGAGAGTTTCCTCGGTGTGCCGATCGAGATCCGCGGCACCGTGTTCGGCAACCTCTACCTCGCCGAGAGCGACAAGGGCGAGTTCAGTGAGGAGGACGAGGAGCTCACCCGGGCGATGGCCGCTACCGCCGCGGTTGCCATCGACAATGCCCGGCTGTACGAGTTCGCGCGTGGTCGCGGCGAGTGGCTTCAGGCGTCCGCGGCCATCACCGGTCAGCTGGTGGCAGCCGATGACCAGGAGGGTACGGCGCTGCGGATGATCGCCGACCGCAGTCGGGAGTTGGCCCGCGCTGATCTGGTGATCGTCGTCCTGCCGCTGCCCGACGGGGACGTCCTGGGCATCGAGGTCGCCGTCGGTGACGGCGCGAACGGCTTGACGGGTCAGGTCCTGTCATTGGACGGCTCGTTGAGTGGGAAGGTCTATCGCGAGGGTGAACCGCTGCGCCTGAACGAGCCTCAGGAGGCCGGCATCGATCCGCTGACGAGCGGCGCTTTCGACGTGGGCCCCACCATGATGCTTCCGTTGCGGGGGTCGACCCGGGTGCTGGGTGTGCTGGGCGCGTTCCGTCGCCGTGGCGCGGCCGGCTTCGCGGCCGAGGAACTCGAGATGGCCAGCGGATTCGCCGCCCAGGCCGCGGTCGCCATCGAGCTGGCCGAGGCCCGGGCGGAGCAGCAGCGCGTGGCGATGCTGGACGACCGCGAGCGGATCGCCGCCGACCTGCACGACCACGTCATCCAGAAGCTCTTCGCCGCTGGTCTGTCGCTGCAGACCGTGGCCGCTCGGGTGGGGCCCGGCGCTGCGCAAGATCGCATCTCGAGCATCATCGACGACCTCGACGACACCATCGGCCAGATCCGGACGACGATCTTCGCGTTGCAGCAGACCCGGCAGAACACCACGACCGGCGGTACCCGTGCCCGGCTGCTGGACATCGTCACCGAGGCCCGCGAGACGCTCGGCTTCGAACCGGCGCTGCGATTCTCCGGCCTGCTCGACACGGTTCGCGGGGACGTCGTGGACGACCTCGTCGCGGTGCTGCGCGAGGCGCTCAGCAACGTCGGCCGGCACGCCAGGGCAAGTTCGGCCGAGGTCATCGCCACGGTCGCGAACGGCGAGCTAACGCTGGAGGTGCGCGACGACGGCGTCGGATTCACTGAGAGCGGGCACAGCAGCGGACTGACCAACCTCCGGCAGCGCGCCGAGCGCCACCACGGCACGCTTTCCATCGAGCCGGGCCAACGCGCCGGTACGGTCCTGACGTGGTCGGTGCCGTTCGCATGATCGGCTGACCCGCCGACCGGCCAGCCGTCTTCCGCGTGGCTCGGATTCGCGGCGGATCCCGCCCGCCCAGGGCCGAGTCCGCCGCGCTTGCCCGACGGTGACGTCGCCGGCCCGGATGGTCCCCCGGCGGAGCACAGATGCGTCAGGACGCGCGGTCGCCGCGTGGACGGGCGACGAGGACCGGGCAGCCGGCGTGATGCAGTAGGTGCAGACCGGTGGATCCCAGCAGGGCGCCGCGGATGGCGCCGCGGCCGTGGCTTCCCACGGTCACCAGTCGGGCGCTGGACGACGCGTCCACCAAGGCTCCGGCGATGCCGTCGTGCGTCAGCACGATCTCGACCGGCACCTCGGGGAACTTGCCCCGCCAGGATGCCAGTTGCTCCTCGACGCGGCCACGTTCGGCGGCGTCCTGCTCCGGTGTCGCGATTTCGGAGGGGCTGACGCTCGCCACCCAGAGCTGGATCGCGGGCGCGAACGAGCGGACCACAACCAGGCTTGCCAACCGTGCGGCCGCGGCCTCGAAGGCGGTTTCCAGAACATGGTCGGCGGCTGCGGAGTCGCCGACGCCGGCGACGACCGGACCGTCGGCATGCGGCCGGCCGCGCACGACGGCCACAGGGCAGGACGCGTGTGTGGCGACACGCTGGCTGACCGAGCCCAGCCGAAGCCCCGCGAATCCACCGCGGCCACGGCATCCGAGGACCATGAGCTCCACGTTGTCAGCGACCTCGAGCAGGCGGGCGGCCGGGTGACCGACCAGGGTGCCCACGGTGACGTCTGCCTCGGGCGCGACCTCGAGCGCCAGTCGCCGCGCCGCGCCCGTCAACGCCTCCGAGGCCGACCACACGCGCTCGACGTAGCTGCTGCCGCCGGCCTCTCGCGCCTCGTCGGGACTCCACTCGAGGACGTGCACGATGTGCAGCGGCCGTCGACGGAGCTGGGCTTCACGGGCGGCCCACTCGACGGCGGTGTTGCCGGAATCGGGGCCGGCCGTGCCGACGACGATGGAATGTGGATTCATGACGGTCTCCGTTCATGCGCGGGCCGACCGGCCGGCATGTGGTTTCCCGCCCACCGTGGCGCCGTGCCGTCTCCGGGGTCAGAGGCGAAAGGCCCGAGGGTGGGGGCATGGCGGTCCTGCCGCGAGCCACCGACCGGTAGCACGCTCATGCTGTGACCACCACGGATCATGTGAAGATCGCGGATAGCGGATCGCTGTCCGGCCGTCGCCTGTGGCGGCGCTGGTTCTTCACCGTCACGCTCGGCGAGTTTCTGGGATTCTCGGCTCCGGCCGTCGTCGGGGCGGCGACCGCGCCCGCGCCCGCGGCACTCGCGGCGACGGCCGTCGTCCTGGCCGGCGCTGTGGAAGGGGCCGTGCTCGGATGGGCGCAGGCGAGTGTCCTCCGGCATGCGCTTCAGGGACTGCATGTGGCGCATTGGGTCGCGGCTACCGCGGGTGGCGCCGTAATCGCGTACGCCATCGGAATGTTGCCTTCCACCGCCGTCGGCATGGGTATCGACGTCCCTCCGTCGCTGCTGATCGCTCTCGGCCCGGTGCTGGGCCTCGGGCTGCTGCTGTCGATCGGAACGGCGCAATGGTGTGTTCTCCGCCTGTATGTGCACCACCCGGCCCGGTGGATCGCGGTGACGGCCTCTGCCTGGACGGCCGGCCTCGGCGTCTTCCTCGCCTTCTCGATGCCGTTGTGGCATCCGGGGCAGGGATTGGTGGCCATCGCCGCGATCGGCGTGGCCGGGGGCCTGCTGATGGCGGCGACGACGTCGGCGATCACGGGGTTCGGCCTGTGCCGGCTGCTCGCTCGCACGCTCAGGTGATGGCCCGGCTCTCTCGGTCCGGCCAGGTCGGCGGGTGGACCGGGCGGATCCAACGATCTATCAGCCGGCGTGTACGTGCGGCCGCCGCGCCGGGTCGGGCGCATGCCGGCGCAGGATCTCGCGCGTCACCGGTGCCACCTCGCCGTGCCCGAAGAGCGTTGGGCACGGCGGAACTCTCCAGGGTGAGGACCCGGTAGCGGTGGTGCCGGACGATACCGCGGACCAGAAGATCGGCCTCGAAGTCCGACGGGTCGGTCACGGTGACCTCGAGAAGTAATCGACGCTGGTCAGGCACATCACCTTCCACCACGGGTGGCCAGCGTCCGCGGGCGCGGCGGCCGGCTCGGACATGAGCCAGCCCCGCACCGGACTGCGCCGCGCGGCGCTCGGGAAGGTCGGGTCCTATGGCCCTGCCCGCCCGCGGCGGGCGCTCCTAGCCTCGGCACAGAGGGAGGTGCGTGATGGAGAACTGGACAGTGGACGATGTGATGACCACGGCGGTCGTGTCCGTGGATCAGACCGCCACCTACCGGTCGATGGTGGACATGCTGATCGAAAATCGTGTCAGCGCCGTGCCTGTGGTCGATGCCTACCTGCGCGTCACCGGCGTGGTGAGCGAGGCGGACCTGTTGCGCAAGATCGAGTACGCGGGCGACGAGGCGCCTCGGCTGTTCGAAAGCCGTCGCCATCGGGGCGAGCGTGTCAAGGCGCAGGCCCGGACCGCGGCCGACCTGATGAGCGCGCCGGCGGTCACGGTGCTCTCCGGGACGTCGATCGCGGCGGCAGCACGCAAGATGGACGACGAGAAGGTGAAGCGGCTCCCGGTGGTCGACGATCTCGGCCGGCTGACCGGCATCGTGACCCGCGGCGACCTGCTGAAGGTGCACCTGCGCCCGGACGACGAGATCCGCGCCGACATCGAATCAGGCGTCCTCTGCGGGCTGCTGGCCGGCCGCGTCGGCACGGTTGCCGTGACGGTCGACGACGGCGCGGTGACCCTGGACGGCAGGGTCGAGCTGTGGTCCTCGGCGCACGAGGCCGCCCGGCTGACCCGCCAGGTGCCCGGCGTCGTCGAGGTGGCCGACAAGCTGAGTTTCGATGTCGACGACCGTACCGACCTCGGCGCCGGCATCGCCTTTGGCGCGGCCTGAGCAAAGCCGGGCGCGGTGGCCCTGTACGCCCAGCGGCTCCTGGAGCGAACGTGGTGAGAAGGGCGGTCGTGAGGAGGACCCGATGTCCGACGTTGACCGATTCGACGGGGCTCGTGACTCCGATGTAGTGGTCGGTGTCGACGGCTCGAACCCCTCCAAGGCCGCCCTGCGGTGGGCTCTCGATCAGGCGCGACTGACCGGGGCACGGATGAGAGCCATCATCGCGTGGGAGGTCCCGGCCTACGCCGGGTGGGCCCGGATCGGGTCCGAGGACCTCGGGGCGGCCGCCGGCCGGCTGCTCAGCGAGGCGGTACGGGATGCCCTCGGCTTCGATCCGCCGGACATCGAGGTGATGGAGACCGTCTTGCCCGGGCACCCCGCCCAGGTGCTGATCGATGCGTCGGCCCACGCGGCACTGCTGGTCGTCGGCTCCCGAGGGCATGGTGGCTTCGCCGGGACGCTGCTCGGCTCGGTAAGCCAGCTCTGTGTCCAGCACGCGCACTGCCCGGTGGTCGTCGTGCGTGGCAAGCACTGAGCGAGGCCCTCCGATGTCGGCGAGGGGTCTCCCGCTCGTTGCGAATCACACATGTCTACGACTGGGAGTGGCGCGAGGCCCGCTACGACTCCAGCGGCGTCTATCTGGACGACACGCGCCGGCACGCCGAAGGCATCACCGCAGCCGCTTCGTACGAGGCCCGCGTGGCGGGCGGTGAGCTGGAGATCAAGGACGACCCGGTGATCGGCCATCCGGCCGCGCAGCTGCTCGCGGACGCCGAGACCGGCCGTGGTGGCTTTGCCAGCCTGCTGCCGGGCTCGGTGAGCCGGCGGGTGGCAACTCACGCCCCGTGTCAGTGGCAGGGCGCCGCCAAACTCGACGAGCCGGACGGCCCGGCGGACCGGTGCTTCCGGCCCTGCCGAGCGCCGGAAGCTACCGGTATGCCTGGGGAGAAGAGGGGGTGCCCCATGTCCATCTCAACCCAGCACCAAGGCGGCCGTACGGTCCGCCGACCGACCACACAGGACGTCTGGCGTGCGCTGGCGCACGTGTCGTTCGCGGTGCTCAGCCACGTCACACCGGCGGGAACGCCACGGTCCAGCGGTGTCGTCTACGCCGTGTCCGGTGGTCGTATGTTCGTGGTGGTCAGCAAATACAGCTGGAAGGCCCGGCACATCGCCGCCGACGGCAACGTGGCGGTGACGGTGCCGATCCGTCGCGGCGGCATCATGTCGCTGTTGGTGCCGATCCCGCCGGCGACCGTGAGTTTCCCGGCCGTCGCCGTCGTGCGTCCGCCGGCTGTTCTGGGCGGCCTTCCCCGCCTGGCGGGTCTTGCCCCTGACGAGCGCCGTACCGAGAGCTTGGTCCTTGAGATCCGTCCGACCGGGCATTTCGTGACGTACGGCCTCGGCGTGCCGTTGCTGCGGATGCGAGACCCCGCCGCGTCCCGGGCTCGTGTCCCGATCGGCCCGGCGCGGTGAGACGACCGTGACGGTGACCCGTCCCGCCCGGTCGCGCCGACCGTCCTGTCGGTGGGGTCCAAGGGCCTCTACCGGACAGGCCCGGTGCGAGGCAGCGTCAAGACATGAGAACAGCAGCCTGGAAGGGAATCGGCGGCGTCGTCCTGGTAGCGGCGTCCGCTACGGCGGCCTACTCGCCGCCCGCGCGTCGGTGGTGCCTGGGTTACGGCGCCACCGACGAGGAGGTCGCCGGGCCTCTGCCCGGTGACGAACTGCTGCCGCACCCGGACCTGCAGTCCACCCGTGCCATCACCATCGAGGCCGCGCCGGCGACGGTCTGGCCATGGCTCGTGCAGATGGGCAGCGGGCGCGGCGGCGCGTACACCTATGACTGGATCGAGAACCTGCTCGGCCTGGACATGCACAGCGCCGACGACATCGTGCCGGAGCTCCAGCACCTCGCCGTCGGCGACGTCCTGCCGCTCGGTCCCACCGGACCGGGCATGCGGGTGGAGATCTGCGATCCGGAGCACACGCTCGCGTTCCGCTCCACCAACGGCGACTGGGTCTGGATCTTCCACCTGTCCAGCTACTGGTTGGGGACTCGGCTGGTCAGCCGGAACCGCATCGCGACCACCCGGACGAGCCGCATGCAGCGACTCGCGAGCCGGCTGGTCGTCGAACCGGGCAGCCTGGTCATGGAGCGGCGCATGCTGCTCGGCATCAAGGAACGCGCCGAGTGGAGTGCGCCCGGTGCCGAAACACTTCTCGTCTGACCACCGCAGTACGGAACGTGCCGCCGGCCGACGTACGGGCGGCCAAGCCCGACGCCACCGAGGACGATGAGGCCGATCGCGATCAGGCCGAGCACGATGCCGGCCGTGAGCAGTCCACCGCCGAGATCGGCCAGACGGGGCATCTGGACGCCGCCGCAGGCGTCGACGGGGACGCCGCGCGTGCCGTCGGCGTTCGCCACGACCACGGCGTCCCTGGCCTCGAGGTGAGGGAGGCAGGACCATGTTGTCGGTCTTCGATCTGCTTGTATTGCACCCGGTCGTCGCGGACCTGCCGGCCGGCTGGCTGCACCGGCTCGCCCTGCACGCCCGGCCGGTTTGCCACTTCGCCGGTTACCGGCTGTTCCGCGAGGACGCGCCGGCCGATCGGTTCTGGCTCGTGCATTCCGGTGCCGTCGCGATCGACCTGCACGTGCCGGGCCGCGGCGACATCGTCGTCGAGGAACTCGCGCCCGGTTCGGCGGTCGGGTGGTCCTGGCTGCTGCCGCCGTATCGCCGCCGCTTCGGGGCGATCGTCGTCGGCGACATCCGGGCGGTCGAGCTTGATGCCGCCCAGGTCCGCTCGCTGGTGGCGGAGGATGCGGAGCTGGGGCGTGAGCTGGAGAACCGCTTCCTGGCCGTGGTCGCCGACCGGCTGCAGGCTGCCCGGAACCGGCTCGTCGACCTTTACGCGTACCCGCCGGACCGGAGCCTTTAGTCAGTGCCCGAGGTGCGTCGGCGGCTCACGGACCCGGCGACCGGCCGGCACCGCGGGCATGCCGCCCGGCTTGTCGGCCGGGCGGCAACTGTCCGCAGTGTTCAGATGAGCCAGCGGTTCTTCTGGACGAGGGGGAGGGAGGCCCACCATTTGCCGAGTCCCCAGGTGTGTCCGGCGTAGGTGAGGGCCAGCACGATGCCGGTGACGGCGTAGATGAAGTGGTAGTCGGTGATCGGGTTCGTCGAGCCGCTCGGGGCGCCCTTCGCGCCGGTCTTGTCGAGGGGGAACTCGGCGAGCCACATGAGGGCCATCATCGCGACGGCGGCGCCGGCGGCGATGCGCATGCCGATGCCGAGGACGAAGGCGAGGCCGATGCCGAGCAGGCCGAGCATGAACAGCCAGTTGGCCCAGGGGTCGCCGGCGATGTTGTGGAAGAAGGTCTGCAGCCATCCGGGGCCGACCTCGACGCTGGAGAGGAAGCCCTTGGTGGGGGAGCCGCCGTTGATCCAGGCGCGGGCCGAGGGGGTGGCGAAGCCCCAGCCGAAGGTCTTGTCGAAGAACGCCCACAGGAACACGAAGCCTGTGGAGATGCGCAGTACGGCGAGCGCGCGGGCGGCGCCGTGGGTCAGCATGGAGCCGGGCGCCTCAACCTTCTCGAGGTGGGCGGCGGTGTCCCGGCCGGTGGTGGTCATGGTGTCCTCCTCAATCGATGTCCTTGCCTTTGACACTGCCCGCCACCCCTTCCTCGCGCTTGAGCCCGATTGCTCGACCGGCCGGGACCAAAGTCCCGACTCTGACCCGGCGCCGTCCGCGGCACGAACGGTCCTTCAGGCCGTGCGGCGATCGAGGCTGTGGTGCCGGGAGATGGCGTACAGCTGTCGCAGTGTGAGTGGACGCGGGTTGCTCCCGGTGTGCCCTCGTTCCAGCCGCGTGGCGAGGGCGAGGAAGACTTGGGCGGTCGTGAACGAGTCGCCGAGAGCGTGATGCGGCGTGTGGACGGGAAGTCCCAGCCGGCGGGAGGCCGTCTCGAGATCCGGCTCGCGGGCGGCGCTGACATCCGCCAGCCGGCAGGCTCGCAGCAGGGCGGCGGTGTCGAGCACTGCCCGTCCCAGAGACATCCCGCGCGGGCGTAACGCCCGGTTGAGGAACGCGCGCTCGATCCAGGCCGCGTGCGCCACCACCACCCGGTTGGTGAGCAGACCGACGAGGTCGTCCACCGCCTCGTCGATGGTGGGCGCGTCGACCAGATCGGCGGAGCGCAGCCCGTGGACGGTCAAGGCCGCGACAGAAACAGGGCGGGCGGGACGCACGAGCCCGTACGCCGAGCGGCCGCAGGAGATACGCGCCTCGGCCACGATCGCCGCGCCGTAGGCGACGATCTCGTCGCGGCCAAGGTTGAGGCCGGTGGTCTCCAGATCGATGACGCAGTACTCCGCCGCGCGCCAGGGGGTACGTGGGTGCGGCGTGGGCAGCGGCGCGCGGCGCCGGAACATCGTCCGGGCCGATCTCATCGGTCGAGTCGCCTCCACCAGTCCCGGTCCACCCGGGTCTGGACGAGGGCGATGGCGCGGAACGACTCGCGCAGGTGCCGGCGCGTGAGGGTGTCGAGTTCGCGGGGCATGAAGTACGTCGTGGGCGTCGTACCGCCGCGGACGGCGCGCAGTTCGTGCCGCAGCAGCATCGCGTAGACATTTTCGAACCCGCCGGCCAGAGTGTCGGCCTCGTCCTGGCTGAGAAGGCCGCTCCGGGCGCCACGGCGCAACCGGTCGATCGTCGTGCCCCGGGCATCGCCGCTGACTATGGCGATCCACCGTGCCAGCGCCACCACCGGGGCCAGCCCACCACTCTTGAGATCCAATTGACCGCGATGTTCACCGCCGTGGGCGACCACGAAATCCCGGACGAATCCAGTGGGCGGGCGCCAGCCCAAGGCCTCGTCCAGCAGCGCCCTCAGGAACTGGTTGCTGCGAGTGTGTGTCCGGATCTGCTCGGTCAGCGCGCGGCCGAGCGGCACGTTCGTCAAGGGACGGCTGTCGGCGACCATCGCCGACAGCAGCAGGGCATTCTCCTGGGTGGGGTCGTGCTGCCAGCCGCGGGCGGCGGCGATCCAGCCGGACCGGGACCGGCTGAAGACGGGACTGTGGGCGTTCGCGCCCTTCGCGCACAAGGCCAACCCGCATCGTTGTAGGTCGCGAAGCACCTCCCAGGCCTCCTTGCGGATCATTGCGGCCGGGTCCGGCTCCGACTCCGGCGGATCGGCCCAGACCAGGGCGGTGTCGATGTCCGACATCGGCAGCGGCTCTTGCCGCGCAAGCGAGCCGAGCAGGACCCACGAATGCTCCACGGCGCCCAGCGCCGGACTGTGGCGCAGGCTCAGCACCCGCCGGAGGACAGCGTCGACGATGGCGGCATGCACCGCACCGATGTGAGCGGCGGACACACCGTTGTCGAACAACTCGACGAGTGTGGCCGGCAGCAACCGTGCCGCCTCCGCCAGTTGGTCGATCGATGTGGCGCCCTCGATCGCCGAACGGATCAGCAGCGGGTCGCGAACGTCGGCCTGGGCAAGATCGACCACTCGCACCACGCCGACCGGACGCCCGGACCGGTCGCACACGACGAGGTGATGGACACCGTGCTCCACCATGCGCAGCAACGCGGCAGCCTGGGTGGCGTCCTCGCGGATGGTCAGGGCGGGCACCGTCGCCACCCGCGCGGCGGGCGCGTCGACGCCGACCCGCCCGGTGGCCACACGGAGGCGGAAATCGTGGTCGGTGATGATGCCGAGGCCGGTAGCCGTCGATACCAGCGCGCAGGAGGCACCGGCGGCACTGATCCGGTCGGCGGCATCGCGAACACTGTCGAGCTCGGCGCACCGGACGACCGGGCGCATCAAGTCGGCGAGTCGCCGGTCGCCCCGCAGCACAGCGCCGTCCGCAAGCGCTCCGCGGCGGGTGGCTGCTTCCACCGCGGTGAACCGCAACCTCTCGGGATTGGCGAGGAACGCACGCGGATCGGGAATGCGCAGGCACAGGCTCTCCTCATCGGCGCGCACCAGCAGCCGCGGTGGCAGACCCGACAGCAGCCAGAGATGCCCGAACATGTCACCCACACCGAGCAGGTCGACGACCTGCCCACGATCCAGCACCACCAACGCGCCGGTGCGGACCACCCACAAGTGGTCGATCCGCGTCTCGTCCTCGGCAACGACCACAGCCCCGGCGGCGAAGTACTCGACCTCCACGTGCCGCACCAGCCGCACCAGATCGTCGGCGTCGAGCCCGTCGAAGGGCGGCTGGCCACCGAGGAAGTCGGCGAACTCCTTCATCGCCCTTCGCCTCCCCACCTTCGAGATCGGTCGCACGGCTGGGGCATCGGCATTTCGCTCGGGCTAGGTTCCGAGCGGTTCGGGTAGTGGGGCACGAGGGCCTTGCTGGGGCCGCCGCCGGATACGACGCGTGCACGTGCACTCAACGCGAGTCATGACGCCTCCCGCATCTTCCTGGATCGTCCGCCCGATCTACCCCAAATGATCAACCAGTCGAGTTGAGCCTCACCAGGGTCCTTCGGCCTGCGGATTGCCGTCGTTGCTGCCGGGCCGGGGCGCCGACACGACTACGACGTTGTGGAGGCCCGGTCTTCGGTACCGCGGCGCTGAGCCCTTTCCGGCTGTCCCTCCCGCTGCCACTCCCGTTGATCGTCCGGGGTGGACGAGGCGTACCGATAGCGGTCCCGTTCTGCCGGGACCTTCGACTCTGCCCCGCGGGCCCGGGCGACGGAAGGCTGAGAGGGAGGAGAACCACTGTGGGAGGACCATCATGACCTATCGAGTCGCGATCAACGGTTTCGGCCGGATCGGCCGCCTCTACCTCCGCCGCCTGCTGGCCAAGGACATGGCCAACGCGGGCCTTCAGGTGGTGGCGATCAATGACCTGTACGACACGGGGACGCTCGCGCACCTGTTCGAGTACGACTCGACCTTCGGCCGGGTGGACGCCGAGGTGGCCTACGACGGCGAGACGCTCAACGTCGGCTGGCACAGCATCCCGACGTTCGCCGAGCGCCGGCCCGACGTGCTGCCCTGGGGTGACCTGGGCGTCGACCTGGTCATCGAGTCCACCGGCAAGCTGCGCTCGCGGGACGACGCCGCGCTGCATCTGAAGGCGGGCGCGGGCCGGGTGCTGATCTCGGCGCCCGGTAAGAACGTCGACGCGACCCTGGTCCCGGGGGTCAACGCGGACACGTACGACCCGGTGCGGCACCAGATCGTCTCGGCCGCGTCCTGCACGACCAACTGCGTCGCGCCGCTGGCGAAGGTGCTGCACGACGCGTTCGGCATCGAGCACGGGTACCTGACGACTGTGCACGCGTACACGAACGACCAGAACGTGCTGGACGCGCCGCACAAGGACCCGCGCCGGGCCCGCGCCGCGGGCGTGAACATCATCCCGACCAGCACCGGCGCGGCGAAGGCCGTGGGCCTGGTGCTGCCCGAACTGGCCGGCCGGCTGGACGGCGTCGCGCTGCGGGTGCCGGTGGTGGACGGCTCGATCAGCGACCTGACCCTGCAGCTGACGACGGAGGTCACCGCCGATCAGGTGAACGAGGCGGTCGCGGCCGCGTCCGCCGACGGGCCGCTGGCCGGGATCATCCGGTACGCCGACGCGCCGCTGGTATCCACCGACATCGTGGGCGACCCGGCGTCCTGCGTGTTCGACGCGCGGCTCACCCAGGCGTCGGGCCGGTTGGTGAAGGTGTTCGGCTGGTACGACAACGAGTGGGGCTACACCAACCGCCTCGTCGATCTGACGAAGCAGATGGCGCGGAGGTGACGTCATGCGGGCCAAGGACATCATGAGCAGCCCGGTGCACACCGTGACGCAGACCGCGACGGTGGAAAGCGCCGCCGAGCTGATCACCGCTCACAAGGTGACAGCGCTGCCGGTGGTGGACACCGCCGGCCGGCTGGTCGGGATGGTGAGCGAGAGTGACCTGCTCTGGCATCGCGTGCCCGCCGACCCCACCGCGCGCCTGCGTCGGCTGCCCGACACCGACCCGGCCAACCGGCCCGGCATGATCGTCGAGATCATGTCGCCGTACCCGGTCGCCGCTCGCCCCGACGATGACGTCGCCGAGGTGGCCGAGCGGATGCTGGAGCACGACGTACGCAGCATGCCGGTGCTCGAGGACGGCACGGTCGTCGGCATCATCAGCCGCCGCGACATCCTGCGCGCCATGGTGCGCGGCGACGACGTGCTCACCGCCGAGGTGCAGCACAGGCTCGACGAGTACGCGGGCAGCCACCGCTGGACGGCGGTCGTCGAGGGCGGCGTCGCCCACGTCACCGGTGAGTTCGACGACGACACCGAACAGGGCATCGCCGCCGTGCTGGCCCGCACTGTCCCCGGCGTCGCCGCCGTCGACGTCGGCCCGAGCCGGCCGGCATGACCACCAGGCCGGATGCGGGACGGCCCGGCACGTCCGGGCCGGTCCTGGCCGGTATCCTGAGCATGGCCTCCGCCGAGGATGTCCTGCGGCAGGCGTTCGACGAGGCGCAGATTCGTTCGGTTTCTCTCCTGGTGTTGTTCGCCGGCCTGCGCCCCGGCGACGAGGCCGACCTGTCCGACCTGGTGACACGGTGGGCCGGGAAACATCCCGACGTGCCGGTCTCTGTCACCGTCCGTAACGCGGTGGACCCGGCGATCGCCATGACCGCCGCCACTCGATGCTGCTGCCTGGCCGTGCTGGCCCGGCCCGCCGACGCCCGTGCGACCGCAGTGGTGCGCGCGGTGGCACGGCGGGCCGGATGCCCCTTGACGACTGCCTGACCTGTGGCCTGGGAGAAGCCCCCGGGCCGGTCGCTCTGTCAGGCCTTGGCCTCGTGCACGATCGCGATGTCGCACGCGGCGTGGCGGAGCATGTGCTGGGACACGGATCCGAGCAGCATGCCGCGACCAGGTCATCGAACGGCTGCCGCTCCTGGGGCGTGACGGTCCGGGTCACCATCGGCGTCTCCGCCACGGGCCCGCCACCGGCTTCCAGGCGCGGATCACCCGCAGCGGCACGCCGCGGGCGGAGGCCTGGTCGGCCGCGAACGCGAGAGCCTTACGAGTGGACATGGTTGCTCCGTCCGGGCGACTCCGGCGCGCAGCAGGGGATCCGGCTCGGCGCCGACCGGCGCGAGCCGCAGCTTGGCGTCCACCGCGACCACTCCTTCCGGGCCGGCCAGGACCGGGTTGAGGTCGACGAGCGCGCGCGGCCAGGTGCTCGAGCAGCAGGGTGCCGATCCCGCGTCCCCGGTGGGCATCGGCGACGAACAGCGAGAACTCGGCACGGCCAGGTGCCGGTCGGACTCCGGCTGACACAGCCGGTCCACCTCGGCGGCGATAGTGCCACTGCCGGGCATGGCGAAGAACCGCAGGCGCAGGCTGTCCGGTGTCGCGTCACCGTAGAGCCGCGCAAGCGCTCGGCGATCGGTGGGCCGGACCGGCCGGATCGTGATGATCCCGCCGTCCACGGCCAGCGCGTCGGCGCTGTCCGCGTCGTAGGCGTGCTCCGCGGTGGTGGTCATCGCGCGGCCTCGCCCCGGACGATCAGCACCGGGCAGGCGGCGTGGTGCAGCAGCTGCAGGCCGACGGATCCGAGCACGGTGCCGCCGACCGCGCCGTGCCCCCGGGAGCCGACGACCACGAGCCGGTACTTCCTGGAACTCAGGATGAGGGCCGAGGCGGCGGTGTCGTGGGTGAGGACAGTCGCGGTACGTACGCCTGGGTATTTGTCGTGCCATGGCGCCAGCTGGTCCTCGATCCGGCGCAGCTTGGCCGCCCGGTCCTCCGGCGACAGGAGATCGGCTCGGCGCACGTCGGCCAGCCAGGGCGGGATCGCCGGGGCGAGCGAGCGCAGGATGATCAGGTCGCATCCCTGGACGGCCGCTTCGTCGAAGGCCGCGCCGAGCACCTGGTCGGCGGCCGGCGAGTCGTCGACTCCGGCGATGACCGGACCGCCGGGAACGTCGTGTCCGTGCACGACGACGACCGGGCAAGGAGAGTGCGCGGCCATCCGGTGGCTGACCGAGCCGAGCCGCAGGCCGGTGAACCCGCCGCGGCCCCGGCCGCCCACCACCAGTAGCTCGGCGCCGCGGGCCGCTTCCAGCAGTTGGGGCGTGGCCTGCCCGATGAGCGCTTCGGTCTCGATGCCGACGTCCGGCGCGCACTCGCGCGCCCGGTCGTATGCCTCGGCCAGCAGACCCTCCGCGAGATGGCGGCTGACGTCGACGTATTCGTTGCCGATGTCGAATCGGGACTCGTGCCAGTCCCAGTCGAACGCGTGCACGATCCGCAACGGCGTGTGCCGCCGTTGCGCCTCGATGGCGGCCCATTCCACGGCCGCCATGCTCCAGTCGGTCCCGTCGGTGGCCGCGAGAATGGTCATGACAGTCTCCCTTCGATCTCCTTCGATCGTCGGGCGGAGCGGTCCGGGGCGGCAGGGTGGCAGGTCCCGACCGGACAGGCCGGAAGTCCCGCCTCAGGCGCGTCCGTGCCGCAGCAGGCGCAGCGCGAGGCCGGGCAGGACGGCGACCGCGGCGCAGGCGAGCAACTCGGCCGCAGTCAGTGGCTCGGTGCCGAGCAGGACACGCAGCGGCTCGGTGAGCACACCCGCGATCTGCAGAATTCCCGAGAACGCGACGGCGGCGAGCAGCGACCAGTTGCGGTGGGCGGCGGGCGCGGCCTTGGCGCGTACGGCGAGGGCGACCCCGAGCTGCGCGAGGCCCAGCGTTACGAACATGACCGACTGCCACGGTCGTCCGGCCTGATGCGCGACGAACCCGGCGGCCAGCACCACGGACGCCACCGCCGCCCCGCCCAGCAGGACGCTCACCAGCAGCCCGTCGCCGAGCACGGACTCCTGCGGCGAGCGTGGTGGCCGATCCAGGACGTCGGCCTCGGCGGGTTCGGCGCCCATCGCGACGCCGGGGACGCCGTGGGTGAGCAGGTTGATCCAGAGCAGCTGGCCGGGCAGGAGTGCCAGGGGCATGCCCAGCAGCGGTCCGACGAGCATCACCAGCAGCTCGGCGATGCCGCCGGAGAGCGCGTAGCGCAGGAACCGGCGGATGTTGTCGTAGATGCGCCGGCCTTCGCCGATCGCGTCGGCGACGGTGCCGAGGTTGTCGTCGACCAGGACGAGTTCGGCGGCCTGCCGGGCGACTTCGGTGCCGCCGCCCATGGCCACCCCGATGTCGGCGCGGCGCAGGGCGGGTGCGTCGTTGACGCCGTCGCCGGTCATCGCCACGACCTCGCCCCGCTGCTGGAGG
Source organism: Paractinoplanes globisporus DSM 43857 (assembly GCF_000379645.1). GTDB lineage: Bacteria > Actinomycetota > Actinomycetes > Mycobacteriales > Micromonosporaceae > Actinoplanes > Actinoplanes globisporus. Next base: position 1,141,099 of record NZ_KB903294.1, on the reverse strand, counting down.
GCGGCCACGATGTCGAGCTTGCGTTCGGGCTGGGTGCGGGCGAAGACCCGGGCGTGCTCGATTTCCTGGTCGGTGAGGGGGCCGTCGTCGCCGCGGGCGACGACGTCGCCGGGCCCGAGGATTCCCAGCTTGGTGCCGATGCTTGCGGCGGTCGCGGGGTGATCTCCGGTGATCATCAGCAGCCGTACGCCGGAGCGCGTGAACGCGGCGGCAGTGAGCGCCGCGGCCGGCCGCAGCGGGTCGCCGATGCCGACCAGGCCCACCGCTCGGGTCGTTACCGTGGGGTCGGGCTCGTCGGTGACCGCGGTCGCGATGGCCAGCACCCGCAGGCCGTCGGCGGCCATTTCCCGCGCCGCGGCGACCAGGGCGGGGTCGTCGGCGGAGTCGAGCATGGCCTCCGGCGCGCCCTTGGCCACGACCAGGTATTCGCCGGTGCCGAGCCGGTGCACGGTGGACATGCGCAGGGTGGCGTGGTCGAAGGGTTGTTCGGCGATCCGGGGGGCCCTGGCCCGTTCGGTCGCCGGGTCGAGGCCGCAGCGGGCCGCGAACGCGACGAGGGCGGCCTCCATCGGGTCGCCGGCCGCGCCCCACTCTCCGTCGCCGGACGGAGGCACCAGGCCGGCGTCGTTGCACAGCAGGCCGGCCAGCGCCAGCCGTCGCAGTTGGTCGTCGTGGTCGGACGGGCGAATCGTGCCGGCGGGTGCGTAGCCGGTGCCCTCGATCGTGTACCGGTCGCCGGTCGCGGTGACGGCGCGCTGGACGGACATCCGGTTCTCGGTGAGGGTGCCGGTCTTGTCGGCGGCGATCACGGTCACCGAGCCGAGCGTCTCGACCGCGTGCAGCCGGCGCGGAATCGCCCGGGTGCGTGCCATCCGGCGGGCCCCGAGCGCCAGGGCCAGGGTCACGACCGCCGGCAGGCTCTCCGGCACGGCCGCCACCACCAGGCTGACCGCGGTGATCGCCATCCGGGCGACCGGCTGGCCGGCCAGTACACCCAGCGCGAAGACGACCGCGGAGACGGCGACCGCGGCGATGCCCAGAGCCCGGCCCAGGGCGGACAGCCGGCGCTGCAGCGGGGTCGGGCCCGGCTTGGTGCGGGCCACCAGGTCGGTGATCCGGCCGAGGGAGCTGGCGGCGCCGGTCTGTGTCACGATGCCCGCCGCCCGGCCGGTGGTGAGTACGGTGCCGGAGCCGGCCGGCTTGCCCGCCGACCGGGGCACCGGCACCGACTCGCCGGTCAACGAGGACTCGTCGAACGTGGCCCGCTCGGCGACGGTCAGCTCCAGGTCGGCCGGCACGACATCGCCGGCTTCCAGGCGTACGAGATCGCCTTTGACCAGCGACGCGGCCGGAACCACCAGATCCTGGCCGTCACGCACCACCCGCGCCGACGGCGCGGCGAGATCGTCGAGCGCGGCGATCGCCGCGTCGGCGCGCACCTCCTGAACCACGCCGATCACCGTGTTCACGACCACGACGAACACGATGATCGCGGTGTCCGCGAGGTCGCCGAGCAGGGTAGTCACCACGGCGGCGGCCAGCAGCAGGGCGACCAGGGGGTCGGCCAGTTGACGACCGATCCTCGCGGCGAGGTGGCGGCGCGGGGGCGCGGCGACGGTATTGGGCCCGTCGGCGGCGAGGCGCGCGGCGGCCTCCGCCGAGCTCAGGCCGGCGGGGGCGGTGATGGTGGGCACGGCTACCGCCGGGTGGCGCGTAGCGTGCGCAGGCGTTGTTCGTAGTCCTCCGCGTCGATCTCGCCGCGGGCCAGCCGGTCGGCCAGCACCCGCTCGGCCTCCGGCTCCGGCTCCGGCCGCGAGGAAGCGGCGGGCGGCCGGTGCAGCTGGGCGACCAGGAGGCCCGTGGCGAGCAGCAGTAGCGGCAGCGCAACGGCGAAGACGATGAGCGGCCACGCGGCGCTCATGCCGTATCCGTATCCGTGGTACATCATGGCTGCGTCCCTTCCGTGGGTCCGCAACCATCGTCCGGCGCGAGGACGCCGCCCCAGCAGGGCCAAAGGCCGGGCGCGCGAAGGACCTAGGTCCCATGACCAACGGCCCGGCCCGACCGGTCTCCCGACCGTGCCGGGCCGCTCCGTGCCACGCCTAGCCTGCGACCATGGGCAACGAAGCACCGACACCGCAGAGTCGCGCCGTCGTCGTCGGAGTGGACGGTTCACGCAGCACTCCCGCCACCGTCGATCTGGCGGTGGCCGAGGCGGCACGCTCCGGAGCGTCCTTGCTGATCGTGCACGTGTGGCCCGGCCGATATCGCGGTGTCTTCCGGAGCAGGAACCTGGTGCCCTCCCGGACCGACGGCTCGCGGCTGCTGGAGCTCATGGCGCGGCGAGCGGAACTCGCCGGGCCGAGCCTTTCGATCAGCACCGAGCTGCTGGACGGCGGTGCCGCGACCGTGCTCACCGGATGCTCCTCCCGGGCACTGCTACTCGTCGTGGGCCACCGCGACGATCCCGTCACCCGGCCGGCGTGGGGATCGACCGCGGCTTACCTGGCGCACCACAGCGAATGCCCGCTGCTGGTAAACCGCGGCACCGGCCACAACGGTCCGGTCGTCGTGGCGTCGTCGGCCCAGCGGTCGGGGACGGCGACGCTCGGCTACGCATTCGCCGAGGCCGCGCTCCTGGGAACCCGTTTGGTGGCGGTGCACATGTGGGCTCGTCCCGGCGCCGCCTACGGTTCCGCACCCGTCATCGCGAAGGGTGGATACGCCACCGAGCGCCGAGAGGCCGAAGCCCGGCTGGCCGAAGCTCTGAGCGACTGGTCGGAGCGCTTCCCGGAGGTGGCCGTCGAGCGGTTGGTGGTGTCCGATCTGGACCTGGCATGCACCATCGATCGAGCGTCCCGTCGGGGGCGGCTGCTGGTCACCGGGATCGGCCGGCACGGGCGCTTCGCCGAGTTGCTGTACGGCTCGGCCGGAGCCGGGCCGGTCGGCCTGCGGCCGGCGACCTGCCCGGTAGCGCTGGTTCCGGCCGGATGGCCGGTCCTGGACGTGGCGCACCTCGGAACGCACTGACACCGGCCGGATTCCGTCCGGCCGGTGCCCTTTGCTTCCTCACACCAGGTGTGTCGCCGCCGAACATGGATTCGTAGACGATCAGCGCCTTCACGGCTTTGCCTCCGTTCACGGTGTCGGGTACTTGGCGAGGATCTGGCAGCTGGTCAACCAGGCGCAGCGACTCGTCGTGCTCGCGCTGCCAGACGTTGCGGGACCTCGCCCGCGTAGTCCCAGTAGAACTTCTCGGCCAGGCCGATCTGGATCGCGGTGCAGCCGGGCTCGTTTGCCCGCGCTCAGCCCACACTGGGCCAGCCGTAGCCGCGCGCTCATGGTGGTCTCCCTCCTCTTCCTTCACCGTGCGCGCGGGCGTGATGGGGCGGTCAGGGTCACCGGTCCCGTGGTAGGTGGCCGTTCGGCAGGTGAATCATTCAGACCAGGACTTCGGCCACGGCCCGTCGCCGGGTCGGATGTCCCGGTGTGTCGCCGTATCCGAACCGCAGCACGATCTGGGGGTGACCGGACCGGCCCAGCGCGCGGCGCAGTTGCTCGCGGGCCGCCGGCACCTCGATCGGCTGGCTGATCATCGAAGTGTCCAGGCCTTTGGCGGTGGCGGTGAGCAACACCTTCTGCATGGCCTGGCCGGCGGTGGTCTGGTCGGCGGGCTGATTCCCGGGCACCCCGAGCACGCCGACGAGCGGCTCCGCGTCATAGTCCCGGCCGGGAACGCGGCGCCGATCGGCGAACAGCCGTTGCGGCAGGAGATCCTGCGACTCGGCGAGCGGCGCGCCGGCTTGCACCGGGACGCCGTCGGGCGCCTCGTCGGCGTGGGTCCAGGTGGTGAGCTCGGCCTGGTAGCGGAGGTCACGCCGGAGGACACGGTCGGCGCTGTGGGCGATCTCGCTGATCGCGGTGAGGGCCGTGGCGCCGACCAGCAGGTCGAGCCAGGCCGACTCGCTGCGGGCGCCCTCGAGCAGGGCAATTCGCGCTTCGGCCGGAACCGGAGCGGGCCAGAACGGTCCGCGGTTGCTGTATCGGCGCGCGATGGCGGCGTGCAATTCCGACTCGGCGTAGGTCGGCGGGCGCCGGACACCCGGCGTCAGCCGGGCGACCAGGTCACGATCGGCGGGATCCGGATGCAGATCCACGACCGCGGGCCGGCCGGCGACGGCGAGCGCCAGCCGGGCGTTGTACGTGGCGGCGCCGCAAGCCATACGGGCTGCCCAACCGGCCCGATCGGCGGCGAGCCGCCGGTCAGGGTCGACGCGGATCTCGATGGCCCCGTCCCGCAACCCGAACAACCACGGCTGGCTGTTGTGCAGCGACGGCGCCCGAATCGCCGCCTCGGCGGCTCGAAGCAGAGCAGGCTCGTCGTAGACCGCTGTGGCGATGCCGTTCGGCATCGTGATCGAGGGTTGCATGACGCACCTCACGGGGTCGGTCAAGCGATGACGGTGCTGACGTCGCTTGTCCCACCACGGTGCCGGTTGACAGCGGTGCCCGATCAGGGGCGAAAGTCCCCTTCACCCGGCGAGCGGCACCCGCCACGTGATCGCGGTGCCGCCTTTTGGCCCCGTCCCGAGCTCGAAGGTCCCACCCAGGTCGTGGGCGCGCTCGGCCATGTTGACGACGCCGCCGCGGGCCCGGCCGGGGTCGGCGCCGACGCCGTCGTCCTCGACGAGCAGCACGACCTCGGCGGAGGTTACCCGCACGGTGACCCGAGCGCCGGCGGCGTGGGCGTGCCGGGCAATGTTGGACAGCGCCTCGCGCAGCACGGCCATCAGCTCGGGCACCATGTCGTCGGGGATGGCGCTGTCCACCGGGCCGACGGTGTCGAGCACCGGCCGGAAGCCGAGTGCCGTGGCGGCAGCATCGACAGCATCGTGCAGCTCGCCGCGCAGCGAGGGGCCGGTCGGGCCGCGCAATTCGAAGATCGAACGGCGGATGTCCCGGATGGTGGCGTCCAGGTCGTCGACGGCGCCGTTGATCCGCCTGGCCGCGTCCGGCCGTGCCGCCTGCATGGCCGCACCCTGCAGCTGCATGCCGGTCGCGAACAGGCGCTGAATGACCACGTCGTGCAGATCGCGGGCGATGCGCTCGCGATCCTCGAGCACGGCGAGGTGCTGGCGCTCCACCTGCGCCCGGGCCCGTTCCAGGGCCAGCGCGGCCTGGCCCGCGAAGGTGGACAGCAGGACGGCGTCCTCGTCGCCGGCGGGGCGATCGGTCGGCTGGGTGACGATCAGGACGCCCTGAAGAACATCCGACGCGGCCAGCGGGGCGGCGAGCGCCGGACTCTCGGGCACCGGGCCCGGCCATTCGGCAACCGCTCGCAAGTTCTCCACCACCCGGTACTTCTCCTGTCCGAACTCGGCGGCGGCGGCCCGGTCGACAGCGACGAGCCGGCCGACCAGCTCGCCGCTGGCCGGATCGTCGCCATCGGCGACGTCGATCGTGTAGCGGCTGTTCTCCTCGTCGTAGAGCATCACCAGCACCAGCTCGGCGCCCGAGACCTCGCGGGCGCGGCGGGCGATCAGCCGCAATGCCTCGGTGAGCCGGACCGTGCCGAGCAGCACACCGGTGATCTCGGCGGTGGCGGCGAGCCAGCTCTCGCGGCGCCGGGCGATCGCATAGAGGCGGGCGTTGTCGATGGCGACGCCGGCCGCGGCGGCCAGGGCCACGACGATCTCCTCGTCGTCCTCGCTGAACTCGGCGGCGCCCTGTTTCTCGGACAGATAGAGGTTGCCGAAGATCTGCTCGCGGATGCGGACGGGGACGCCGAGGAAGCTGTGCATCGGCGGGTGGTGCGGCGGGAAGCCGTACGAGTTGGGGTGCTTACGGATGTCGGGCAGGCGCACCGGCTGGGGGTCGGTGATCAGCAGGCCGAGCACGCCGCGGCCGTGCGGCAGGTCGCCGATCNGNGCGTGNNTCGCGNNNTCNATGCCNTGNGTGATGAAGTCGNNCAGCTCGGTGCGGTCGGCGCNNATNANGCCNAGCGCGCCGTANNNGGCGNCGGCNAGCGCGCAGGCGGCCTCGACGATGCGTTGCAGGGTGCTGCGCAGGTCGAGGTCGGTGCCGATGCCGACGACCGCGTCCAGGAGCGCCCGCAGCCGCTCACGACTGGCCATGACGTCGCCGACCCGGTCGAGCATCTCTTGGAGCAACTCGTCGAGCCGGATTCTGGACAGCGGGCGAAGGCCCAGGAAAGGAGGTTCGGGCTGCTCGGCCACGACATTGAGCGTAGTCCCGCGTCACCGAACGAAGCGGGACCTTCGGCCCTTCGAGTCGGGCCGATGACACGGTAGAAATGAGGAATGATCCGAGTTTTCCTGCTCGACGACCACGAGGTGGTCCGCCGCGGCCTGGTCGACCTGCTGCAGGCGGCCGGCGACATCGAGGTCGTGGGTGAGTCCGGGTCCGCGCAGGAGGCGACGCGCCGCATTCCGGCCTTCCGGCCGGATGTGGCAATTCTCGACGCCCGGCTGCCCGACGGCAATGGCATCGACGTCTGCCGGGACGTGCGCGCGATCGACTCGACAATCAAAGGCCTCATCCTCACCTCGTACGAGGATGACGAGGCGCTCTTTGCCGCGATCATGGCCGGTGCGAGTGGCTACGTGCTGAAACAGATCCGCGGCACCGATCTGGTCGATGCGGTACGCCGGGTCGCCGGGGGGCAGTCGCTGCTCGATCCCGCGGTCACCAAGCGGGTGCTCGAGCGGATCCGCAACGGGGTGGAGCAGCCGCAGGAGCTGGCCGGGCTGACCGATCAGGAGCGGCGGATCCTCGAGTTCATCGCCGAGGGCCTGACCAACCGGGAGATCGCCGGCCGCATGTTCCTGGCGGAGAAGACGGTGAAGAACTACGTCTCCAGCCTGCTCGCCAAGCTCGGCCTGGAGCGGCGTACCCAGGCCGCCGTCCTGGCCACCCGCCTGCTCGGCGAGCACACGCACGGTTGAGGACGACCGTGGCGGCGGTCATGCCAGGTGGGCGGCGTCGAGGGCGGCCTGGAGGGACTCCAGGTAACCGTCGCTGGTGACGGTGGCGCCTGAGACGGCGTCGATGCTCGCGCCCTGCGCCTGGAGGGTCTCCTGCCGGAGGATCGGTAGCGCGTATGCGTTGATCTCCTGGTCCCGGCCGTTTCCGTTGGGATAGACCGGGACCTGCACATCGGTGATCTTGCCGTTGGTGACGGTGATGGTCACTTGGACGTCGCCCCAGCGGGTCGAGGCGACGGAGCCCGTGTAGGTCTTGGTGCCGGAGGACGATCCGGAACGGGACGCGCTCGGGCTGGGCGTCGCGCCGGAGGCCGGGTGGGAGCTCGGGCCGGGCGTGGGGGTGGCGGTGCCGGGTGCCGTCGCCGTTGCCGCGGCTGCGACGGCACCGCCGTTGGTGCTGGTGCGGTAGCTGAACAGCAGCACTATCGCGGCGACAGTGGACATCAGCCACAGGGTGATCCGGCGCATCTGCTTTCCTGCCCTCCTTCGTTACCAGGCGAACAGTTCGGTGTGCAGGTTCTCGGGGCGGACGCCGGCGTCGCGGGCCGCGGTGCGGGCGGCCTCGGCCCAGGCTTCGGGGCCACAGACGTAGACCTGCGAGCCACTGATTCCGGGAACCAGCTGCCGCAGGGCGTCCGCGTCGGTGCGATCGGCGTACCGGGCGGGCAGCCACGACGGTCGAGCCGCACGTTGCCCGAGGAGAAAGATGACGCGTACGCCGCGGCGGGCGGCGAACCACTCGAGCTCCTCGCGGAAGGCGAGCTCGGCCTCGTTGCGGGCGCGGTAGATCAGGGTGGCCTGGCCCGGGGCGTACGGCAGTTCCCCGAGCAGCGCCAGCAGTGGGGTGATGCCGATGCCGCAGGCGAGCAGGGTCACCGGGCCGCCGGTGTAGGTCTCGCCGGTCAGCTTGCCGTAGGGCCCTTCGATCAGAGCCTTCGTGCCGGACCGCAGCGTGGCCACGCGGGAACTGCCGTCGCCGAGGTCCTTCACCGTGATCCGCAGCCCGCGCCCGTGTGGCATGGCCGACAGCGAGTAGGGATGGGCGCGCGACCAGCCCGGCCCGTCGAGGAATCGCCAGTGGAAGAACTGGCCGGCGCGCACCGGAAGCCGGTCGAGACGCCGGCCGGTCAGGTAGACCGAGGTGAGCCCGGGTCCCTCCCAGGCCACGCGCTCGACGACGAGGCGGTGGCGCAGATTGCGCCAGACCGGCAGCCCGATCCGGTACGCGATGACGGCGCCGGCCGACATCGCGTAGAGCGTCCACCAGTACACGGTCGCCGTGGTGGAACCGATGAAGTCGGTGCCGGTCCACAGCTGGTGCGGCAGAGCCAGCCCGACGCCGGCGTACGCGTACAGGTGAAGGAGGTGCCACGATTCGTAGCGCAGCTTGCGCCGGGCCGCCCTGATCGAGGTGACCACGACCATGACCAGCGCGAGGGTGCCGGCGGTGGCCAGCAGCATGCCGGGGTACGTCCAGACCATGTCCCACAGCTCGGCGAACGCGTTGGCGTGGGCCGCACCCGCGTAGCCGAGAGTGATCAGCACGACGTGCGCGATCATCAGCCAGAACGAGGTGAAGCCGGTCCACCGGTGCCAGCGAGCCAGCCGGTCCTGCCCGAACGCCCGCTCGACCAGCGGGATCCGGGCCATCAACAGCACCTGGAGCAACAGCAGGTCGGACGCCCACAAACCGGTGAGGCGCCCGATCGCGGAGAGCGCGTCGGCGCCTCCACCAGTGAGCTGCTGGGCCCCGCCGTTGTGCACCCAGAGGGCGGTCACGATCAGCATTGTCAGCCCGGCCACCAGTCCACCCAGATCCGCCCACCACCGCGGCGTCACCCGTGGGGACGTGCGACGCGCCGGAGCCGGCGGCGGGGCCGAGTGACGGGAGGGGGCCGTGACGGACATGCCATCACCATCGGTCACGGTTCTGTGCGACAAAGGTCTGATCCCTATGGATTGGCTGTGTGGTCTCTGTCGATGCCGGCCGGCGCCGTGGCGCCGGCTCGCTTCCCAGGGCAAGTCTGGGCGGCGGAAATGGGAGACCTCGAAGATTCAGGCCAGGGCCGCCGGAAGCCGGATCGTGAAGACGGCCCCGCCGTCCGGTGCGGCGGCGGCCTCGATCGTGCCGCCGTGACCGGTGATCACCTCGCGGGCGAGCGCGAGGCCGAGTCCGAAGCGCCGGTGGTCGTCGTGGCCGCGCGCGAAGCGGTCGAAGAGGCGCTCGGCGTCGCCCGGCGCGAACCCCGTGCCGTCGTCCCGCACGACCAGCTGAACCCTGGCCGGTCCGTCGAGCCGGTGGAGCTCGATGGTGACATACCCGCCCTTCCGGGTGTGGCTGAGGGCGTTGTCCACCAGGGCGGTCAGGACACGACGTAGAGCGGCTTCCCGGCCGTACACGATCGAGGGTTGGTCGGGGTCGGCGCGAACCTCGAGGTCGATGTCCTGGGATCGCGCTCGCTCCTCGAAGCCGCCCACGACGCTGTCGGCGACCACGCCGAGATCGACCTCCACCGCCGCTTCGGACCGGCTTGTGAGATGGGTGGAAAGCAGCAGATCGTCGACGATCTCACCGAGCTGCCGGGTGCCGGCGACGAGGCGGCCGACGTCGGACGCGAGGTCGGGGGCGCCGGCGCCGGTCCGCAGGTCCTTCTCGATCAGCTGGGCGCGGGTGTGCAACTGGGCGATCGGGGTGCGCAGCTCGTGGCTCGCGTCGGCGACGAAGCGGCGCTGGCGGGCCAGGGCGTCGCCGAGCGGTGCGGTGGCCCGGCCGGCGAGCAGGCGGCCGGTCAGCGCCGCCGCGGCCAGCCCGAGCAACTCGGCCGCGGCGAGCGCGGCCAGCAGGCGCCGGGTCTGCGCCTGCTGGGCGGCGAGACTGCCGACGACCTGAACGGTCACGGCGCCGCGCCGGCGGGTGACCACGAGATGGCCACCGGTCTCCGTCTCCTCGGCGGGGCCACCGGCGCGGACCCGGTCGAGGGCCGCGCGGTCGGGGAAGCCCGGCGGGGCGTCCTCGGTGGCGGTCAGCCGTCCGGCGGCGTCCAGCCGGAAGATCCAGCTCCCGGCGGGCGGATCGACGACGTCCTCCTCGGTGGCCGCGGTCTGCCGGATCGAGACGGCGAGGGCGGAGCGCTCCTCCCGGTACACGACGAGCAGGGCGACGGCGCCGACAAAGACCAGGATGAGGGCGATCGCGACCGTGTTGCGGACGGCCAGCGTGCGGCGGGCGCGGCGTAGCAGCTCCTGGTCGGCGTCGGGGCGGCTCATAGCCGGCCGAGCCGGTAGCCGCTGCCGCGTACGGTGTCGATCACGCCAGGGCCGAGCTTGCGGCGGAGGTAGTGCACGTAGGTGTCGGCCAGGGTTTCGGTGGTGGACTCGGGGAAGACGCCGGCGACGATCTCGCGGCGGCTGAACACGCGGGCCGGGCTCGCGGCGAGCAGGCGCAGCAGGTCGCTCTCCCGGCCGGAGAGCGTGACCGGCGGGCCGTCCTCGGTGGTGACCGTGCGGGTGATCAGGTCGAACTCGGCCTCACCGATCGGCAGGGCGTGACCGGCGGGCGCGCCGCGGTGACGCAACAGCACGCGGACGCGGGCCATGAGCTCCTCCAGCTCGAACGGTTTGACCAGGTAGTCCTCGGCGCCGCCGTCCAGCCCGGCGACCCGGTCGGCGACGGTGCCGAGCGCGGTGAGGATGAGCGCGGGCGCCCGCACGCCCCTGCGCCGCAACCGGGCGAGCAGGTCGAGGCCCTCGATGGCGGGCAGGCCACGATCGATGATCAGCACGTCGTAGCCACGGGTGAGGGCGCGGTGCAGCCCGGCCTGGCCGTCCCGGGCCAGATCGGCGGTGAATCCGGCGCCGGCGAACGCACGCACGAGGAGGTCGCCCAGCTCTCCGTCGTCCTCGACGATCAGTACGCGGGTCACGGTCCCACTCTCGCAGCTGCCCTCGGTCATGCGAAGTGTGCCGCGTCGAGCGCCGATTGCAGCGACTTCAGGTATCCGCCGCTGGTGTAGGTCGCACCGCCGACCACGTCGACATGGGCGCTCTGGGCGGACAGCACCTCGGCGCGCAACTGTGGCAGCGCGTACCCGTTGATCTCGGCGTCCCGGTCGTTGCCGTCCGGGTACCGCAGCGCGCGTACGTCAACGATCTTGTGGTTGTTGATCTTGACCTGGACCTGGACCGGCCCCCAGCGAGTGCGGACGACCGAGCCGTTGACCGTCAGATCTCTCCCGCCCGGGCCGGAGGCGCTCGGCGCCAGGATCACCGCGGTGCCGGCAGCCGCGTTCCCGCCGCCCAGACTCGTCCGGTAGCTGAGCAGCAGCACGACGGCGGCGATCGTCGAAACGATCCAGAGGGTCACGCGGCGCATGCCCCGGCCAATGGCTCGTTCATCCGGGCAAGCCTGCGAGGCGGAAATGGGAGAACTCCAAGAATCGCGTCCCTAGCCTTCTCCGGCATGAACACCGTCAACGGGTTGCCGGCCCATGTGCTGCTGGTGCACGGCGTCGTCGTCCTCCTGCCGCTGTCCGCGCTCCTGCTCGTGCTGACCGCACTGTCGCCGGCGGTCCGGCGCCGGCTGGCCGGTCCGAACGCCGTGCTTTCCGTCGTGGTCGTGCTCCTGGTGCCGCTGACCACCAGTGCGGGCGAGTGGCTGGAGGGCCGGGTGCCGCAGAGCGCCGCCCTGCGCCACCACACCGAACTGGGCGACAGCGCGATCTTCTATGCGATCCCGATCGCGCTCCTGGCGCTGGTCGTCTGGTGGCGGCAGCGCGAGGCACAGGTGACTCCGGGCCGCCGCACCTATCTGGCCCCGCTGTCCACCGCGGTGACCGGTGTGGTGGCGGTGCTCTCGCTGGCCGTCGGCGCGGCCGGGGTGTACGGGATCTACCGCATCGGCGACTCGGGCGCCCAGGCCGCCTGGTCCGCGAGCGCCGGCGGGCCCGGTCAGTAGACCGGCAGCCCGTCGGTGAGGCCGGCTTGGGACCTTCGACCCTGCACCTTCGGGCGAAGGCACGGCATTCTTACTCAGCACAGGCGTCTCGAAGCTCGACGAGCGGCGGCCCTTTGGCGTGCTCAGGGGTGTTCGTCATGATTACGGCCTGAATTCGGCCTCTCGGGGTGAATGACTAAATTCCGCCGCTCGCACGCCGACCTTCTGCAGGACTGGCTCGCCGACCGTGGCGGCCGTTCTGAGGAGTGCGGACAGCCATGGGAACATCACGAGTTGTCGTCTGCTTGGACGGCTCCATCCCGAGCGTGGCCGCCCTGAGGTGGGCAGCCGGGGAAGCGAGGCGGCTTCGGGTGGGGCTGCTGGTCGCAAATTTTGCCGGCCGTACGCGCTTTGCCTTCAGCCGGGGAACCGGCGACGACAGTTTCTCGGTCGACGACCTGACGACGTGCGATCTCGTTGAAGGCGTCCCGACCGAGATGACGACGATCGCCGGGCGAGCCGCACCGAGGCTGCTCGAGGTGTCCAGCGACGCGGAGATGCTGGTGATCGCTGGTTCGGGTGGAGCGCTGGCCGACTACGTGAGCCGCCGGATCGCCGTCCGGGCGGGGATCCCGGTGGTCGTGGTACGAGGACAGTCCCTTTGCGGACGACGTCCGATCGCGGTCGGTGTCACCGACAGGTCGGCCGATCACGTGCTGGGGACCGCGTTCTCAGCGGCGGCAGACCGCGGTTGCGGTTTGCTGGCCGCTCGGGCCTATATCTCGGCGATTCCGTTTCGGTCGTCGGTGGCGGATGGTGAAGAGGCCGACACCTCGGAGACCGAGGCGGAGGAGCGTGCCCGCCTCAGCCGGGTACTCGCCCCTTGGCAGGAGCGGTACCCGGGGGTTCCCGTCGAGCTCGAGCTGGCTCACACCAGTGCGGCGGCGGCGCTCGTCGCTGCCTCACATCGAGCCCAGCTCGTGGTGGTCGGCCGTCATGGTCGCAGCATGCTTGCCGCGGGTCTGTCCGGCTCGCCGGTCGCGCAGCTGCTTCGTCGTGCGGCATGTCCCGTCTTCCTGGCACGGCAATGAACGCGCGGTCCGTCTGGTTTGACCATCAGTCGATCCGCTCCGCTCGGAGCACCCGCGCCCACCACGGTCGATGGGCACGGGTACGCAGCGGCGGGCAACCGGCCCGTTTGACGCTGACCCAGCCGCCGGGTCCCATCGTCACCGCCCCGATCGCGGGACGGTGACGGGTCGCCGCGGCGGTGACGGCCGTCGCGACGAGCACGGCGCCCGCGGTGGCCAGGACGGCGCCGGCCAGCCTGGTCACGTCGACGACCGGACGGAAGGACGCTGCCTCCGGGCCGACGATCCATGCGCCCACTTCGCGCTCGCCGTCCCGGACGGGTATGACACTGACCGCAGGTGCCGGGGTGACCGTTACCCCCGGCCCGTAGGTCGACGTCGACATGGTGTTCCTCCTAACGGCTGTCGGAATCGGCGGCGGTGGCGACCGCGGCGCGGCCGGCCTCGAGGCGGGCGATCGGCACGCGGAACGGCGAGCAGGACACGTAGTCCAGGCCGGCCTCGTGGAAGAAGTGCACCGAGGCCGGGTCGCCGCCGTGCTCGCCGCAGACACCGACGGTCAGATCGGGACGGGTGGCCCGGCCACGCTCGACGGCGATGCGCACCAGCTCGCCGACGCCGTCCGGGTCGATCGTCTCGAACGGGGAGGTGGCGAAAACGCCCAGACTCAGGTAGCGGCCGAAGAAGGCGCCCTCGACGTCGTCGCGGGAGAAGCCCCACGTCATCTGGGTCAGGTCGTTGGTGCCGAAGGAGAAGAACTCGGCGGCGCCGGCGATCTGCCCGGCCGTGAGCGCCGCTCGCGGGACCTCGATCATGGTGCCGATGCGGATCGGGGGCGCGCCGGGCACCGAAGCCAGGATCGACTCGGCTTCCGCGCGTACGATCTCAAGCTCCTGAACGGCACCGACCAGCGGAACCATGATCTCCGGCCGTGGGTCGCCGCCGGCGGCGACGCGGGCCGCGGCCGCTTCGGCGACGGCACGTACCTGCATGGCGAACAAACCAGGCACAACCAGACCCAGCCGTACGCCCCGCAGGCCGAGCATCGGGTTCTGCTCGTGCATCCGGCGCACCGCCGCCAGCAGCACCCCGTCGCGGCCGGGGTCCTCGCCGAGCGCGGTCGCGCGGGCCACGCGGGCGGTCAGCTCCTCCAGCGACGGCAGGAACTCGTGCAGCGGCGGGTCGATCAGCCGGATCGTGACCGGGAGGCCGTCCATCGCTTCGAACAGCCGCTCGAAGTCGGTGCGCTGCAACGGAAGCAATGCCGCGAGAGCGTCGTGTTCGCCCAGGATCAGGCGCTCGATCAGCACCCGCCGGTCGCCGAGGAACATGTGCTCGGTGCGGCACAGGCCGATGCCGGTGGCGCCGAAGCGGCGAGCGCGGGCGGCGTCGGCGGACGTGTCGGCATTCGCGTGCACGCCGAGACGGGCGGAGTGGTCGGCGTGGATCATCAGGCGCTCGATCGCGGAGAGCAGTGGGTCGCCGTGCGCGGTGAGCTCGCCCTCGAAGTACCGGACGACCTTCGACGCGTGCACCGGGACCGACCCCGCATAGACGCGTCCGTTCGTGCCGTCGATCGAGATGACGTCACCGGCGTACAGCGTCCGGCCACCGATGACGAGCCTGTCGTCGCTGATCTCCAGCTCCTCGGCTCCGCAGACACAGGTCTTGCCCATGCCGCGGGCCACGACGGCGGCGTGCGAGGTCTTTCCGCCCCGGCTGGTCAGAATGCCCTGCGCGGCGATCATGCCGGGCAGGTCGTCCGGGTTGGTCTCGCGGCGTACCAGGATGACCGGCCCGGTCGCTGCGGCCGCGGCGGCGGAGTCGAACACGATGGCGCCGGCTGCGGCGCCGGGTGAGGCGGCCACGCCGGTGGTGAGCGGCGGGGGAGCGGTGGTCTCGTCGAAGCTCGGGAACATGAGCTGGGCGAGCTGCTGGCCGGTGACCCGCTGCAGCGCCTCGTCGAGCGTGATGGTGCCCTCGTCGACGAGCTGGGCGGCGATCACGAACGCGGCGGCCGGGGTGCGCTTGCCGACCCTGGTCTGCAGCATCCAGAGTTTGCCGTTCTCGATGGTGAACTCGATGTCGCACAGGTCGCGGTAGCGCTGCTCCAGCCGCTGCATGATGGACAGCAACTGGCGGTAGCTCGCCGGGTCGATGGTGGCCAGCTCAGACAGGCCGATGGTGTTGCGGATGCCGGCCACCACGTCCTCGCCCTGCGCGTTGCGCAGGTAGTCGCCGTAACTGCCGCGCAGGCCGGTGGCCGGGTCGCGAGTGAACGCCACCCCGGTGCCGGAGTCGTCGCCGCGGTTGCCGAAGACCATGGCCATGATGTTGACCGCGGTGCCCAGGTCCTGCGGGATGCGCTCCTGCCTGCGGTACAGCGTGGCCCGCTCGGCGTTCCACGAGCGGAACACCGCGCCGATCGCAAGGAACAGCTGCTCGTGGATGGCCTGCGGGAAGTCGCGGCCGGTGTGTGCCTGGAAGACTTTCTTGTACGCCTCGACGAGCTCCTTCAAGCCGGCGGCGTCCCGATCGCCGCCGTCCTCGAACTCACCGGCGGGCACATCGAACACGGTCCGGCCGAACATCTGGATGAGCCGGCGATAGGAATCCCAGGCGAACCGTTCGTCGCCGCTCTGCCGGGCCAGCCCGGCCACACTGCTGTCGTTGAGGCCGATGTCGAGAATCGTCTCCATCATCCCGGGCATCGAGAACTTGGCGCCGGAACGCACCGACAGCAGCAGCGGGTCCCGCGGGTCGCCGAACGTCCGGCCGATGCGGGTCTGCATCTGCCGCAGGTGGTGCTCGACCTCCGCGAGCAACCCGGTAGGCATCGACCCGGTACGCAGGTACTCCTGGCACGCCTCGGTGGTGATCGTGAAGCCCGGCGGGACCGGCAGGCCCATTCGGGTCATCTCCGCGAGGTTGGCGCCCTTGCCGCCGAGCAGGTCCTTGAGGTCCTTGTTCCCCTCGATGAAGTCGTACACGTATCCGGACATCGCTGCCTCCCTTTACTCGTTGGTAGTCCCGCACCGGTCCCGCCGAGTAGGGCCGCAGGTCCCTACTGGCCGGGCCGGGCCGGGTGAACCGTGAGAGGAAAGGAGGCCACCATGAAGGCACTCGTCTACGGCGGGCCCGGCGCCCGGTCCTGGACCGAGATCCCCGACCCCACCATCCGCGACCCGCGGGACGCGATCATCAAGGTCGACGCCGTCACCATCTGCGGCACCGACCTGCACATCCTCGGCGGCGACGTGCCCGAGGTCGAGGCGGGCCGGGTGCTCGGCCACGAGGCGGTCGGCACCGTCGTCGAAGTCGGCAGCGGTGTCGGCGGGCTCGTCCCGGGCGACCGGGTGCTGGCGTCGTGCATCTCGGCGTGCGGCATCTGCCGCTACTGCCGGGACGGCGCCTACGGGCAGTGCCTAGGTGGCGGTGGCTGGATCCTCGGCCACCTCGTCGACGGGGTGCAGTCCGAGCTGGCTCGGATTCCGTTCGCCGATCTGTCCACCTACAAGCTTCCCGAGCAGGTGAGTGATGAGTCGGCCGTCCTGCTCGCCGACATCCTTCCCACGTCGTACGAGGTCGGCGTGCTCAACGGCCACGTGCGGCCGGGCGACACGGTGGCGATCGTCGGCGCCGGCCCGATCGGGCTGGCCGCGATCGTGACCGCCCGGCTCTACTCGCCCGCCCACATCGTCGTCATCGACAAGGCGGAGAGCCGCCTGCAGGCCGCCAAGTTGTTCGGCGCGGACACCACCGTCCTGGCCGGCACGGATGACCCGCTCGGCGCGGTCCGGTCTCTGACCGGCGGTCTCGGCGCCGATGTCGTGATCGAGGCGGTCGGCACACCGCAGACCTTCGAGCTGTGCGCCACGCTCGTGCGGGCCGGCGGCCATCTCGCCAACGTCGGCGTGCACGGCAAGCCCGCCACGCTGCACCTGGAAGACCTGTGGATCCGCAACGTCACCATCACCACGGGCCTGGTCGACACGTACTCGACGCCGAGGCTGCTCGACATGCTGGTCGCGGGCCAGCTCGACCTCGGCCACATGGTCACGCACCGGTTCGGGCTCGACGAATTCATGCAGGCGTACGACGTCTTCGGCGACCCCGCGCGCACCAGCGCCCTCAAGGTGGTCCTCTCGCGCTGAGCGTTCCGGCCGGCAGGGTCCCCGGACCCTGCCGGCGACCTCGATCACGGCCTGAGCACCCGCGGCCGAGCCGGGACCAAAGTCCCGCCGTAGTCGGGTGTTTCGGCCCGGGTGCCGGCCTCGCCAGGGGAGCAGAGTCAGTGGCATAGAGATCAACGAGGAGGAAGTCATGACGATCACCGGCCGGAGCCACGCGGCCCACCTCGAACAGGTCGAGGCGCCCGGCTCCATGCTCACCCACTCCGCCGCCCGCGCACTTGCCGTGCTGCGCATCTCCACGGGGTTCGTGTTCCTGTGGGCATTCCTGGACAAGACCTTCGGCTTCGGCTACGCGACCCCGTCGGCCAAGGCCTGGATCCACGGCGGCTCGCCCACCAAGGGCTTCCTGTCCAGTGTGGATGTCGGCCCGTTCCAGGGCACTTTCCACCACCTCGCCGGCACCCCGTTCGCCAACTGGGCCTTCATGCTCGGCATGCTCGGCATCGGCCTCGCCCTGATCCTCGGAATCGGTATGCGGATCGCCGCCGGCGCCGCCACCCTGATGATGGCCATGATGTGGTTCGCCGAGTACCCGCTCGCCCAGCACACCAGTGCCGGCAAGCCGAGCGGCTCGAGCAACCCGGTCACCGACTACCACTTCATCTACGCGGTTTCCGCGATCGTGCTCGCCCTCACCTACGCCGGGCACACCTGGGGACTGGGCCGCTGGTGGGCTTCGCTGCCCTTCGTCCAGAAGCACCGCTGGCTCATCTGAATCCCCAGCACCACGCACCGCCCGGGCCGATCGATCGGCCCGGGCGATCGTCCGTGTGCGCGTTCTCTTGTTCCGTGCGCCGCTCAAAGCCGCGGATGATCTCGGGACCAACGGCACTGATCATCTTCGGCCCGGCAGCAAAGACTGAGGGCATGGTCTTGGTCAATGCACGATCGGGCGAGGTCGCGGCGAGAATCCTGCACTCCCGGCTCAGGCCGGACCGCGAGGACATGGGTATGGCCCTCGGCGAGCTCGGCCTGACCACGGCCTTCATGTTCGCCGTCTTCACCCTGGTGCGCTGGGGGTGGGGCACTATGGGCGCCGGAGCGGCGCCGGCCGAGCGGTGGGTCCGATGCGCCATCGTGTCGATGCTGGTCGGCCTGGTCATCGTGGGTTTCGTGGTGTCGAGGCCGGGACGCTGGACCGGCGCGCACATGAATCCGGCGATCACTGTGGCCATGTTCTCCTACGGGCGTACACCGGCCCGCCGGGTACTGCCCTACCTGGCCGCCCAGACGGCCGGGTCGATCGCCGCGACGATCCTCGCTCGCCTCGCCTGGGGTCGAGCGATGTCTGACCACACGACGCGATGGGCGGTCGTTCAGCCTGCGCCCGGCCGGGGAGGCACCTCGGTTGCGGTCGTCGAGGCCGCTTCTCTCGCGATCATCGTCGCGGTGATGTGCTGGGTGTTGGAGCACCGGCCGGCCTGGCCGTTGCCGTGGATCGTGGGTTTGCTGTTCGGCCTGCAAGGCGCCATTTTCGGCACGTTCACCGGCGGGTCGGCGAACCCGGCCCGCCAGCTCGGTCCGGCGCTGTTCTCCGGCCAGACCCACCTGCTGGCGGCGTATTTGATCGCGCCCGTCGTCGGCGGGGCGCTCTCCGCGTTGGCCGTCCGGCGCGCCGACATCGCGACGACGGGACTTTGGTCCTGTCCTCGAGCCGAAAGCTGCACGGACCGTGCGGCGCTTCCGATGAAGGCACCGTGTTCCCACGCAGATGGAGGCAAAGATGCTGGCTCTCATCGTCGACGACTCTCGTGCCATGCGAATGATCCTCAGCCGTATCGTTGCCTCGCTCGGCTTCGAGACCGCCGAAGCCGACAACGGCCGTACCGGTCTGGAGGCTCTTGGTGACATGGCCGTGCCGCCGGACCTGGTCCTGGTTGATTGGAACATGCCGGAGGTCGGCGGTCTGGAGTTCGTCGCCGCGGTGCGTTCTCGGCCTGACTGGCGCGACATCAGCATCATCATGGTGAGCACAGAAGGCGAGCGGACACGCATCGCACGCGCGCTGGCCGCGGGTGCTCACGAATACGTGATCAAGCCCTTCACCCGGGACGCGATCGAGGACAAACTGAGCCTGCTCGGCTTGACCGGAGCGGGTGTTTCCCCATTGCCCGGCGGTAGATGATCATCTCAGGAGGCGATCGCCGCCAGGGTGCGTTGCACCGCGGCCAGCAACTCGTCGCGGGTGAAGGGCTTGTTCAGGACGGCGGCGTCGGTCTCGATGAGTCCCTGCTCGTTCATCAGTGGCTCGGCGTATCCGGACATGAACAGGATGGGAGTGCCGGGCCGGCTCACGGCGAGATCGGCAGCGAGTTCACGGCCGTTCATCACCGGCATGACGACATCCGTGAGGACGGCGTCGAGCGGGCCTTCGTATTGCCCTGCCATCGTTGCCGCCTCGCGACCGTTGGCGGCCACCAGCACGTGGAATCCGTCCTTTCGCAGGATCCGGAGGATGACCTCGCGGAGTCCCGGCTCGTCCTCGGCAACCAGGATCGTGCGGCCGGCCGGGCTGGTGCGTCCCGCTTCCGGTGCCGGCGGCCCGGCCGCGGGGCGAGCGGCCGGGAGGTAGAGGTGCGCGGTCGTGCCTCGTCCGGGCTCGGATTCGAGGACGAGGCGACCACCGGACTGACGGACGATGCCGTACGAGGTGGCCAGGCCCAGACCTGGTCCGGCGCCTTTGGGCTTGGTGGTGAAGAACGGCTCCATGGCCTGGTCGAGGATCTCGGGAGACATCCCGTCTCCGGTGTCGGTGATGCTCAGGTGGACGAGACGCTCGGAACCGCCGGGAGCCGACGTTCCGGTGGTGTTCTCCGTGGTGATGTCGAGACGGCCTCCCGGGCCCATCGCCTCGAGGGCGTTGGTGACCAGGTTGATGAGCGCCTGGTGTAGCTGTCCGGCGTCGCTCTTCACGGGGCTCAGGTCGCCGGCCAGGTTGGTCGATACCGCGACGGTTCCTCCGACCGGGGTGGGCGCCTGATCCACGACCTCGCGTACGACGGCGTTGAGGTCGACGAGTGCCGGCTTGATCACCTCCTTGCCGCCGAAGGTGAGTAGCTGATGCGTGAGGTCGGCGGCGCGCCGGCCGGCCTGGCGGATGCGGTCGACGTCGTGGCGGATGCCGTCGGACCGGTCGCGAGTGAGAACGGCGTTCTCGGCGTCGTCGAGAGACTCGTCGACGAAGTCCCCGAACGACAGGATGATGTTGAGCAGGTTGTTGAAGTCGTGGGCGACTCCGCCCGCCAGCCGAGCCAGGCTTTCGAACCGGGCGGTCGCCTGGCGCCGGGCTTCGCTCGCGCGATCGAGATCGTCGAGCCGTCGTCGCTCCTCGGCCTCGACCATGGCCGTGACGTCGTCGACCGTGACAACCGATCCGGTCACCTCTCCTTCGCCATCGACGATCGACCGGGCGAGCAGCGTCAGCCGCCGGTCGCGGCCGTCCGGGTGGGCGAGGCGGCAGTCGCGACGGTCGCCGCCGGCCCGCCATTCGCCATCGACGGTCGTCAGGTCTCCGGGTCCGATGCCCAGGCAACTCAGCCATCCCGTCCCGAGCAGGCCGTCGTCCGGCCAGCCGGTGATCTGACGGGCTCCCGGATTGACGTACGTGGCCCGGCCGTGCCGATCGGTGATGATGATGCCGACCGGCGAGGCCTCGGCCATGGCCGCGAACCGTGCCTCGCTCTCGTCCAGGGCACCGGTCTTTTCGAGGAGCTTCGCGTTGAGTACGCCGATGTGTTGGGTGGCCTGGGTGCCTCGCGGCCTGGCTTCGGCAGCGGGGGATTCGCGGAGCGACTCGGCGATCGCGTCGAGCAGTTCCTGGGGTGGTGCGGTCTTCTCGACGATGCGGCTCACGCCGACCGCCTCGGCGAGCGGCCGTACCTCGGCCTGGCTGTAGTTCGCGGTGTAGAAGATCAGCGGTATGCCGGTCGTCTCCGGGTCGTCGCGCATCTCTTGAGCGAACTGGTAGCCGTCGATGCCCGGCATGAGCATGTCGGTGAGGACGACATCCGGGTGCTGCGACCTCGCGAGTTGCAACGCCTGCCGGCCGTCGGACGCCTCGATGACGTCGTAGCCGCCCTCGTCGAGAGCGTCGCGGGCCACCTCGCGGTTGGCGGCGCGGTCATCCACGACCAGTACCGTGGTCATTTCCCGCTCCCGGCGACGCAGGTCGGTTGCGTGACCGCGATCTGATCCTGCTGGATCGGCAGGGCCAGAGTGAAGGTGCTTCCAGAGCCGCGGCGGCTCCGCACGGTCAGGCCGGCGCCGATCAGTTGGGCGCGTCGGCGGGCCAGGTGAAGACCGAGGCCGGCGGTGCCGTCCGCCGCCGACTCTCCCCGTACGAACGGCTCGAATATCGCCGCCTGCTCCTCGGGCGCAATGCCGCAGCCATCGTCGGTCACCTCGATGAGGGCCGTGTCTTCCCGTGCGACGGCGCGTACGCGTACGTCCGTGGCCGAGCCGGCGACCAGCGCGTTGGTGATCAGCTCAGCGACCACCGGCTTCGCGAGAACCGGATCGGTTCGGACCAGGATGGGGCCGGCGGCGGACTCGGCTGTTACCCGTTGGGCCTGGCCTGTGATCGCGGCGCACATGCCGACGGCGGCGGCGACGATCTGCTGGATCTCGACAGTCACCCTGTGACACCGGATCCGCCCCGAATCGAGCTGGGTGAGTTCCACCAAGGTGTCCACGGTGGCGATGCCGGTGCGGGCGCTCTGTTCGATCATCCGCAGTCGGCGCAGCATGTCGCCGGCCCCGGTCGTGGTTCGGTCGGCGTGTCTTGCCAATGCCGCCGCGAGGCCCGCGATCCCGGTCAAGCAACCGCGTAGTTCGTGGCCGATTTGCCGGGAGTAGTCCGGTGGAAGCCAGCTCGCGGCCGATGTCGTCACGTCCGGCGGCAGCCCGCAGGCCACGATCAATCCATCTCCGCCGGCAGCGCCGCTCCGATGGCGGGAGGCCGTGGCGGTGACGGCGAATCGACGGCCCGGGCCGCGAAGGCACAGAAGGTGACCGGTCCAGGCCGGCGGCCGGTCCGGCGTGGCTGCGAATCCGTCGAGCAGCGTACGTACACCACCCGGCGCACCTACCGGAGGCCCAACGAGATCGGCGGCCCGGACCTGTTCGTCCGACGAGGCGATCGCGAAGAGCTTCCGGGCGTGCTCGTTGCATGACGTGACGGCGCCGGTGGCGTCGATCGTCAGGATCGCATGCCCAGCGAGGGGCAGACTCGGCCGCAACTCGCCCAGCACGGCAGCGGAATCCGCTGCCGCCAAGGAAGACCCGGTCATGGCGTACCTCGGTCCTACGAATGGTCAGATAAACCCCTTTTGCAGTTTAAACATTTTTTGGTAAAAAATCACTGGATAGTGGAATACATGGCTTATATCGCAGCGGACGTACGCGGCCATGGGACGCGGCTGGCCGCCCAGTTCGCAGCCGGATCAGCGGTTGCCATCGGGCTCGTCGTTCTCTCGGGATACGCGACCGGCGTGCAGGCGCTCACTCGCGGGTATTACCGCTGGCAGCCCGTGCCGCCGCTCACCGCCGCCGCGCTGACGCTGGCCGGTGCCGGCCTTTTGCTGATCTTGACGAGTCAAGGTCGACCGGCCGTTGGTCGGGCGGGCCGGTTCGCCGGCGGTCTGGTGGCCGTGGTCGCCGCGACCGCGTTGTTCGAATACGCCGCCGGGGTGCGCCTCGTCGATTTCGCTCTTTTCCCGAGCCGGGTCCGGCTGTGGGCGGTAAATGAAGTGCCCGGCCGGCCGTCGCTGCACATGGCGGTGGGGCTGTTCCTCGTAGGTCTCTCTCTGGTCGGGCTCGACACGAAAGTGATCAGGACCAGCCGGGTCGGCCGTTTGCTGGTGCCCGGGACACTTTTGGCCGGCGCCACGGTGGTCCTCGGCGATTTGTACGGCGCCGAGTACATCCGGCGGGGAAGCGACCGGCTTCCGGGAACATCGCTGTTGGCAGGGTTGGGTCTTTTGTCGCTCGGCCTGGGCCTCACGCTCTGCCGTCCGGACCGCCCTCCCGGCGACGTCTTCACCGGGCAGGGTCCCGGCGGCCGTGCAATGCGGGGACTGGCGCCGTCCGTCGCGACCATCCTCGTCGTCGCGGTGCTGTTGACAGCGACCGGCCGCAGTTCCTTTCCGATCGACGTCGGCCTCGCCGTAACGGCGGCGACCAGCCTGGTGATTACCTCCCTCTACCTGTTGTTCATGCGGACCGGCGCCGCGATGGATGCGGCGGACAAGAAGTTGCGGGACGAGCGCGACTACGTGCGGACCGTGCTCGACTCGCTGAGGGAGGGCGTCATCACCGCCGACGCCGACGGTCGAATCCTGCATGTGACTCCGCGATGGTGCGAGATCACCGGATACGCCGCCGGTGATGTGGTCGGCTTGCGGCCGCCGTTCCCGTGGTGGCCGCCCGAACGGAGGGCGGCGCTGAGCGGACGGCTGGACGTGCAAGCCCGGTCGCTCGAGGCGAAGGAGATCGACACCGAGATCGTCCGCCCGGACGGGGGTCGAGTCGACGTGCTGCTGACGACATGCCCGATCCGCAGCCGCGACGGCGTCGTTCTCCGGACCGCGACCTACCGGGACCTCACGGAGCGCAAAGCAGCCGAGGCGGAACGGCAGCGGATGAGCGATCAGGTCGACCATTTCTTCGACATGTCGGGCGACCTGTTGTGCATCGCCGATCGGGACGGCTACTTCCGGCGGCTCAATCCGGCCTGGGAGCAGACACTCGGCTTCACCACGGATGAGCTGATGAGCCGACCCTTCCTGGACTTCGTGCACCCGGACGATCGCGAGCGTACGAGGATCGACGCGGGCGCGTTGATCGCCTCGGGTATTCGGATGACGAACTTCGAGAATCGCTACCGCTGCCGGGATGGTACGTACCGCTGGCTCAACTGGACGGCAACGCTCGCCGACGGGAACTCCATGATCTACAGCGTGGCGCGGGACATGACCGCGCAACGCGAGGCGGAACGGAATCAGGCGTTCCTCGCGGCGATCGTCAGCAGCACCGACGACGCCGTGATCGGCAAGACGCTGGACGGAACGATCGTCAGTTGGAACGCCGCGGCCGAGCGGATGTACGGCTATACGGCCGACGAGGCCATCGGTAAGTCCATCCGGATGCTCGCCCTTCCCGGTCATTTCGAGGAGATCGACGAGGTTCTCTCCAGGCTGCGCGACGGAGGGCCGGTTGTTCACATGGACAGCGTCCGGCGCCGGGCCGACGGCAGCCGGCTGCGCGTGAATCTGACCATCTCCCCGATACGCGACAAGGACGGCGCGATCGTCGGGGCGGCCTCGATCGCCCGCGATGTCACCGCGCAGGCCGCCGCCGAACAGCGGTTCCGGCGTCTGGTCCAGACGGCGCCGGACGCGATGATCATCGTCGACGGCACCGGAAAGATCACGTTGGCGAACGATCAGACCGGGCGGCTGTTCGGATATCCGAGCGAGGAGCTGACCGGCATCTCGGTCGAGCAACTCGTGCCGGCCGGCGCCCGCGACCGGCATGTCGGCCATCGGGAGCACTACCTCGCCTCGCCGCACAAGTTGCTGATGGGCTCGGGGATGGAGCTGTGCGGGCTACGCCGGGACGGCACCGAGTTCCCCATCGAGATCAGCCTCGCCCCGCTGCAGACCGACGAGGGCATCATGATCTCGGGAGCGATCCGGGACATCAGCCAGCGCCGTGAGGTCGAGCAGGAACTGGCCGCCGCACGAGACGACGCACTCGCGGCCGCGATGCTCAAGTCGCAGTTCGTCGCGATGGTCAGTCATGAGATTCGAACCCCCATGAACGGCGTCATCGGCCTCACCGGACTACTCCTGGGCACCGCCCTGGACCCTGAGCAACGGCGTTACGCCGAGGCGATCCGTACCTCCGGAAAGGCGCTGCTGACGATCATCAACGACATCCTCGACTTCTCCAAGATCGAAGCCGGGAAGATCAACATCGTCGCGGCCGACTTCGATCTCAGGGAGCTGCTGGAAACCGTCATCGAGGTCGCCGCCGAGGCCGGGCGCGGCAAGGACATCGAAGTCGTCTGCTACTACCCACCGGACCTGCCCACGACAGTCCACGGCGACGACGGCCGGCTCCGGCAGACATTGCTGAACCTGGTGGGCAACGCTGTGAAGTTCACCCAGCGCGGACACGTGATCATGTGTGCCGAACCGGATCCGCCAACGGACGACGGCGAGCCGCGCGTCACCTTCTCCGTCATCGACACCGGCGTCGGCATAGCCGAGTACGACCTGCCGCGCCTGTTCGAGCCGTTCACCCAGATCGATGCCGCCATCAGCCGTGAGTTTGGCGGCACGGGACTCGGCCTGACGATCAGCCACCAGTTCGTCGAGCTCATGGGCGGCGAACTCACCGTGGAGAGCGAGCCGGGTCAGGGCAGCCGGTTCGCCTTCACCGTCCCGCTCCCCAGCGTGCCGCCGCCCGACGACGAGGAGTCTTTCCCGTTGGCGTCGCGGTGCGTGCTGGTGATCGACGACCACCCCACTCGCCGACGGCTCGTGGTCGAACACACCCGAAGCTGGGGCTTGACCGCGGTCGAAGCAATCGATGAGCGGCAGGCCTGTGCGGCGCTGGCCGAAGGTGCGCCCGAGTTCGTTGTCGTCGACGATCGCATGCTGGCGGGAGGCGGCGGGCTGATGACGGCCTTGGGCGCGGCGGTCGCCGCCGGCGGATGCCGCGTTGTAGTGCTGGCCTCGGCCAGTTACCACACGGATTCTCCACCGATCCCGGATCTCGGCGGCCACCTGCTCACCAAACCGGTCGGTGTCGGCCGGCTGCGAGACTGCCTGCATCGGCTGTCCACGGCCGGCGCCGACGCCGACGCCGGCGCCACGGCGATCGACCGATCCGACACTGTCGCCGCCGATCGGACCCGGGTCCTGCTGGCCGAGGACAACCAGATCAACCAGATGGTCGCGGAGGACTTGCTTGATCTCCTGGGTTTCGACTGCGACCTCGCCCGAAACGGTACGGAGGTCCTGCGCCTGGCGGCAGCCCACTCCTACCGGGCGATCTTGATGGACTGTCAGATGCCGAAGATGGACGGCTTCGCGGCCACCGCCGCGCTACGCGAACGGGAGGCACCCGGCGAGCACATCCCCATCATCGCCATGACCGCCGGAGCGCTGGCCGAGGACCGGGAACAGTGCTTCGCCGCCGGCATGGACGACTACCTTGCCAAGCCCATCGATCCCGATGCGCTGCGCGCGGCGCTCGAGCGGTGGACGAGCGACTCGCTGCCTCCGGTCCCACCGCGGTAGCCGGTCGGCCCGGAAGCGTCCCGTGGGGGAGTCTCAGGTGTTGGCGGCAAGGAACGCCGACACCTGGCCCGTGACGGTCTCGGCCTGCTGCGCGGCCTGGGCGAGGTTGCGGGCGATCTCAGCGTTGGTCACGGTCTGCTCCTCGACGGCCGCCGCGACGGCATTCTGGCTGTCCTTGATCGTGTCGACTATTTCCGCGATCTTGGTCATCTCCTCCGCCGCGGCCCGGCTGAGACCTTGGACGTTGTCGATCAAATCGCCGATCCGCTCAGTAGCGTTCTGAGTCGCACCGGATAGATCCTTCACCTCACCGGCGACCACCGCGAAGCCCTTGCCCGCCTCGCCCGCTCGGGCAGCTTCGATCGTGGCGTTGAGCGCAAGGAGATTCGTCTGCCGGGCATTCTGCGAGATCGTGTTGACCACCTCGCTGATGAGGGCGGACGCCTCACCGAGCCGGCCCATCGTGGAGGTCGCCGTCTCGACGGAGACCGCGCCCGTGACCACCGCGGCGGCCTCGCTGCCGTTGCGCGCGATTTCGGTGACCGTCGTCGACATCTCGTCCATCGCGGAGGCCACCGACTGCAAAGCCGTGCTGACCTCCTTGGTCAGCTCCACCGTTTCACCCAACCGCCCGATCACGGTGCGAGCGCGCTCCGCCGCCGCAACCTTCTCGGTGACGTCTTCCCATGCCACGACATAGCCGGCCACCGACCCGCCCGGTCCCAGCATGCGATTGATGTGAGCCTCCAAGGTGACCGATCCGAAAGTGAACTGGGTGTCGTGCGGAACGAATGCGGAGGAATGCAGAATGCGTTCGATCCGGCCGGGGTCCCGGTGGAACCGATGGATGCTGCCGCCGAGCACGTCCTGCAGGCGAACGCCGAATGCGCGCTCGACCTCCGGTCCGATGATTTGCAGCGTTTGCGCGGCCTTCGCATTCATGTAGACGAGGTCGAGGCCGGCGTCGGCAACGAAGATGTTCGCCTGGACACAGTCCACCACCTGGTCAGAGGTTATGCCTGGCGCAATGCCAGACTGATCCACACTGTCGCGAGAGGAATCCTCACGGGCCTTCGACGTGGCCGGCAACCGCACCATGACGGACCTCTCTTCGGGCTCAAGCGACCGCCGCAAGCGCTCGCTTGAACTCAGAATATGGGCGCGATATTCGCAATAAATCCGAACGCTCGATCCGGCGGGTCCTGGTTGTGACGCCGGGCCGGCGCCGGGCCTGGGCGGGATCCAGGACCGCATCACGACGATCATCGACGACCTCAACGACACCGTCGGCCGATCCGGACGACGATCTTCGTGCTCCGGCGGGCCCTGGGACAACGCCACATCCGGCACCCGCGCTCGGTTGCTGGACGTCGTCGCCGACGCCCGGCTCGGGACTTTAGTCCCGAGCTCGCTCCTGACGCTTCGGTCGTGCCGTGCTGATCCGAAATAAGCAGCAGTCCAGTGCAACACCAAACGCCGTTCGCGTCGGCCGTATCGACTTCAGTTCCCGCTGGAATGATCAATATTCCGGTCGATCTTGCGCCCTTCTTGGCAGAGGGCGCTGTCAATAGACCTACCCGGGGAGCGTCACATGATCCACACCGCAGGTAGTCAACGGCTGCTGCGTCCCATGCTCGCCATATGTGAGCGGCTGCGCACCGGCATGCGCCTGCTGGTCCTGGTAGTGGTGCTGGTCATTCCGGGCGCCCTGGCTACCGCGATGTACTCGATCGTCCGCGGCGATCAGGTGGACTTCAGCGTGGCCGAGCGCGAGGGTGCGGACGCTGTCCAGCCGATGTTGCTCGCGCTCGCCGACACCGTGGCGGGCCGATCACCAGATCTGGCCGCCGCGCGACGGGCCGCTACCGAACGGCCCGGCCTCGGCCTGAACCAGCTCGCCGCGGCACTGCCCGAACTCGGTGATGGCAGCGCCGCGCGGCGGCTTGCCCTCGCCGAGGCCCTGGCGGCGATGATCACCGAAGCCGGCAACACCTCCAACCTGATTCTCGACCCTGACCTGGACTCGTTCTATCTGATGGACGCCCAGATCGTTCAGCTGCCCAAGGCCCTGGTCGCGGCCATGCGGGCGGCCAACCCCGCCAACGGCGACAGCCGGCAGGCACGGCTGGCGGCGCGTGCCGTGACGGCCGGCAACCTCGCGTCGAGCGCGGAAAGCCTCGGCGGTGACATCGGCACCGCGGTCCGCAATACCAAGCTGACCGGTCTGAAGACCCGGCTCAGCCCGGTACAAGGCGCCCAGGACGCGGCCGTCTCCTTGGCGTCGGCCGTCACAGAGGCCCTTGCCTCGCCGGCCAATGCCGACCCGGCAGCCGTGGGCACGGCGGCTCGCACCGCTGTCGCACCGCTGAACCGCGCTCTCGCCGACCTGCTCGACGCCCGGATCCGGACATACGCCAGCGAGCGCCTCCTTGTGCTCGGCGCCGCGCTCGGCGGCTTCCTGCTTGCCGGCTGGTTCGCCATTGCCGCGGTCCGGCGTACCACTCATGACGTACGGCTCACGACCCACGCGGTCACCGCCATCGCCGAGGGGGATCTCGGCGAACGACCGCTACCGGACGGGCGCGACGAACTCGGCGACATCGGCCGCGCCCTCGCCGTGGCCCGGGACCGGCTGCAGCAACAGGACGATGCCATCCACACCGCCCAAACGGCTCGTGAACAGCAACTGCGGGCCGGCTTCCAGCACCAGCGGCAGGTCGAGATGCAGTTCCGTCAGCGCACCCAGGAGGTCATCGACGAATCAACCGGGGTGATCGCGGAGGATCTGCGCGCGATCACCGCTCAGGTCAGCCATGTACGCG
This sequence comes from Paractinoplanes globisporus DSM 43857, assembly GCF_000379645.1. GTDB lineage: Bacteria > Actinomycetota > Actinomycetes > Mycobacteriales > Micromonosporaceae > Actinoplanes > Actinoplanes globisporus. The sequence continues at coordinate 1,111,751 of NZ_KB903294.1, read as the reverse complement.
ACGCGGCCGGCATCATCGACGCCAGCATCACCACCAGCGACGCGGCCACCAGCGCCGTGATCAAGCAGGCCCGGGAGGCCGAACAGGTGATCAACATATTGGAGCAGAGCCTGCGCCGGGTCGCGTCGACCGCGGAACTGATCACCGGCATCGCCGGCCAGACCCGTCTGCTCGCGCTGAACGCCACCATCGAGGCGGCCCGGGCCGGCGACCTCGGCGAGGGCTTCACCGTGGTCGCCGACGAGGTCAAAGACCTGGCGAACACCACGGCTCGATCGACCGAGCAGATCACCGCAACCATCAACGATCTGGAGCGCGACACCGCGGAGATGGCCCGCACGATCACCACGATGATCGAGGGGATCGAGGGCGTGGGGCAGGCCTCCGACTCACTGCGCGCCGTCGCCGCCGACCAGGACAGTCTGGTCAACGAACTGTCCGGACAGATGCAGGACACCCTCGGCCGGGTGGAACAGATGTCGAACCTGGCCGGTCAACTCGAGCGACGCCAGCACGATCGGATCGCGGCTGCGGGCCACGCTCGGCTGTCGGTGGCTGGCCGGCCGATGGTTCCGGTCGCCACCATCAACATCAGCTCCGGCGGGTTGCGCTGTACCACGCCATCCAACCTGGGGCTCCAAGAAGGCGATCCCGTCTCGGTCGAGCTCCTCCACGACGGAGAACGGCTCACCGTGCATGCCAATGTCGTCAACAAGGCCCACGGCGACCGCGGCGACGAGACGGAGCTCGGCCTGCAGTTCCTCGTCACCGACGACGCCCACAACGAACGACTGTCGGCTTTCGTGAACGATCTGCTGGGCGACTTCTGAACGGCAAGAGACCACCGATGGAGCAGTCAGAGAGGTGCCGCCGCTGCCCGCGCTGGAAACCGCGGCACCGTCAGGATCCTCGCTCGAGGAGAAACGCCGCGTTCGCGGCGTCGAGCAGCCAAGCAATATGGGGGCGTGGATTGACGACCTGGGAATCAATACGACGGACTTTCGCATGAATGTAGGCGGAAATGAACGCGCGCACCCCCGCGACGTCGCAAAAATCGACATCCGCAATGTCAATGGTGATCTGAGCCGTCGAGGTCGCTTCCACCACATCGGTGAACCAGTCGGTCAAGGCAGGGGCATTGGCAATATCGATCTCACCGCTCACTCTGATGACGAGAATCCGATCGCTGGAGGCCGCTTCTACTCGAATCTCGAGCGCTGGCGCCGGAGAGTGCCATTCGTTGCATTCTTGTGGCCCTATCACGGCCGAAAGCCGTTCGCGCGACCGCCCACCCCAATGGGTGAGGAGCGCTCCGTCCGGCCGGCCGCGACGATCCGCGTCCCGGCCACACCACCCATCACGTCTCCCTGCGGCCAAGGAGACGAGACCACCCGTCCTCCGAGATGACATTGGCCGCGTCCGTGATGTACGCTGCATTCTTGAGCGCCGCCTCGATCCTTTTTATTCCTGACTCCTCAAGTATTGTCATAAGGCAATCGTGTCTGGCCGAAATCAGTCACGGCCAACAGTTGAGTCGATGGACGGGTCGGGGTCGGACACAATGTGCGGCGCGCCTCGACAGAACCGTACGACAGTAGTGTCGAGCCCGTAAGAGACTTGCGAAGTCAGACCTTTCCCGGATGTCTTTTCCGGCGGCAAAAGACGCACGTCGAGTGCCTCGCCGATCACCAGGAACTGCAGGCCGTCGTCGTGCAGTTCGGCGGTGATCCGCGGCGCCCCGGAGGTGCCGTCGTGCCGGGTTTGCACCGCCCGGATCCGGATCGCGAGGGCGTCAAGCCCTCGGCGCCCGCGCCTTGCACGACATCCTCGCCTCCAGCGCGTCTTCCTGGCCGAGGGCATCGATGATCGGGGCACACGGACCACCCGGTCGGCCTTATCGTCTTCGATGGAGGGTGCGTTGGCGCGGCAACGGGAGACAGATGATGGCTGCAGGGCAGGGCAGGTTCAGCCGGCGTTTCGTGTTGACGGGCTCGTTCGCCTCGGTGGGCGGTCTGGTGACCATGGCGGACGCCGGCGCCGCTCAGGCGGGCGGGCGGCCCGGCCCGGATTTTTCGCTCACGCTGGCCGCGGGAACTTACAGCGGCGCGGGCCGCGCCTTCGTGATCATCGCCCGCCCGTCGGATCTGAGCCCCGACGCGCCGGAACCCAGGGACAACCTGCAGAACCTTGAGCCGATCACCGTGCCGTTCTTCGGCCAGGACGTGGCGCACGCCGTGCCCGGCCGGCCGGTCCTACTACGTTCCGGCGCCACGGTGGTCGGCTACCCGCTCGCCCGGTTCGAGGACATCCCGGCCGGCGACTACGTGGTGCAGGCGTTCTTCTGCACCTACGAGACCAATCATCGCTCGGACGGGTCGGTCGTCCAGGTGCACTGGCCGCAAGGCGACGGCGGCGACATCTGGCACTCGCCGGGCAACGTCTACTCCACACCACGCACCGTGCACCTGACCGGCCACGCGCAGACCGTGCACCTCACGCTCGACCAGGTCATCGAGCCGATCGGCACGATCCCGCCCGGCGGCACCGGCCAGCAGGGCAACCCGGCCGACTCGGCGCACGTCAAACACCTGAAGATCCGCTCCGCGCTCCTGAGCCGCTTCTGGGGCCGCGACGTCTATCTCGGCGCCGACATCCTGCTGCCGGCCGGCTACGACCTGGCCGCCAACCGCCACGTCCGCTATCCGATGGAGCTGATCGCGCGCCACTTCCCCCGCGCCAACCCGCACCGCTTCGATGAGGCGCTGGGCGATGACTTCTCGCGGTGGTGGATGTCGGCCGACGCGGCCCGGTTCATCTCCGTGCAGGTGCGCAGCGAGAATCCGTTCTACGACGACTCCTATCACGCGAATTCCGCCAATCTCGGCCCGTACGGCGACGCGATCAACAGGGAGCTCATCCCCGCCATTGACAAGTCGTTCCGTACGATCGGGCAGCGCTGGGGCCGGGTCGTCGCCGGCGGGTCGACCGGCGGGTGGATCGCCGCGGCGTCGCTCGTGCTCTACCCCGACACGTACGCCGGCGCCTGGGCCGGTTTTCCCGACTCGATGGACTTCCGCGCCCATCAGGTGATCGACATCTACGCCGAGGACAACGCGTACGTCACCGGCAGCTCGTGGGTGCCGGTGCCGCGGCCGGCGGCCCGCGGGAACACCGGCGACACCTGGTGGACCACCGAGCAGGAGAACGCGTACGAGCGGGCGGTCGCCTCGCACGGGCGCAGCCAAGGGCAGTGGGACATCTGGCAGGCGGTATTCGGTCCGCAGGGCAAGGATGGATACCCGGCGCCGATCTGGGACAAGCGCACCGGCGTCATCGACCACACCGTGGCCGCCTACTGGAAGAAGCGTTTCGACCTTTCGTCGATCGTCGCGACCGACTGGACGAGGCTGGGACCGAAGATCGCCGGTCGGTTGACCGTCTACGTCGGCACCGAGGACACCTACTTCCTCAACAACGGTGTGGCGTACTTCGAGCAGCGGACCAACGCCCTCACCTCGCCGGCGCCCGACTTCCAGTTCCTCTACGGCGTGAGCCAGCCGCACGGGTGGACCCCGTTCACCGACCAGCAACTGCTGACCACGATGGCCGACTTCATCGCCCGGCACGCGCCGCAGGGCACCGACGTCAGCGGCTGGCGCGGCCAGGAGCAGCCGCCGCAGCTCATGCTCACCCGTGGCCGGCAGGTCGTGGACGAAGGCGCCGGCGGTGACGCGTCACAAGCCTCAGCCGCGAAGAGCCCGCCCGAGGAGGGCGTGAGCGGCCAGATCACCCGGTGATGATCCTTGCGGACGGCAGGCCGCTGAGCTGGCATGAGTTCGGAGACCCGGCCGGATCCCCGGTCATCTACACGGCCGGGACGCCGGTATCGGGCCTGGGCGGAGCCTGCTACGACGAGACCGCACGGGCAGCCGGCCTGCGGTGGATCTCGCCGGACAAACCCGGCTACGGCGCCTCGGGTTACCAGCGGCGACGCAGCCTGGCCGGCTGGAGTGACGACCTCCGCGCGCTGGCTGGTCATCTCGGCCTGGACCGATTCGCGAGTTCGAAGCCGTCGCGGACGCGCTGCGGCAGGGTACCCGCGCCACGGTGCAGGAGCTCGCGCTGATCAAGCGCGGGTGGACGTTTCCGCTCAGCGAGGTCGCCACGCCGGTGCATCTGTGGCACGGCGCTCGCGACCGTAACGCGCCGATCGCCTTCGCCCGCCGGCTCGCGCAGGAACTACCGGACGCCACCCTGCACGTCAGTGAATCGTCGGGGCACGACGTCGGCGTCGATTGCAACGGCGAGGTCATGTCGGTGCTTGCCTCGTGGCGCACTCTTTAGTACGCGATGTGCAGGCCACTCACAGCGTGGACGTCAGTGAGCCCGCCGGTGGCACCGGAGAACCCGACCAGGCAGGCTGCCGGAATCCCGGCGACCGGGGTGGTGAACAACGCCGACCCGTCGATGGTTACCACGAGGTCGCCGCCGACAATGGCCACACTCACCTCGTGGGTTCCGGTGCGTAGGCCGGGTACCGCGGTGGAGGTGGTGACGAAGGTCGCGCCGGTGGCGACGCCGGTCTGGATGCCGGCGAAGTTGTTCGACGCGACGCCGCTCTGGGCGTGCGTGACGAAGGCGACCGCCACGCCGGTGAGCCCGGCAAAGCCCAGACCGGCGCCGTTGCGGCCGACCGAGGACGGGGCGTTCTGAGCCGGATCGAGCAGCATGAAGGTGAGGCCGTCCGCGCCGGTGCCGCCGCCGATCGCCATGGTGAAGTTCGCCTGTAGATGGGCGATCGGCACCGGCGTGGCGTAGATGGCCGTACCGGCTTGGCCGGCGACCGCGGAGGTCAACTGCACGATTCCGCCGGACAGCGTTGTCGAGCCGTTCAGCGACCAGCCGGTGCCGGGCACCGGCATGGCGGTGCGGCCGCTGACCACTCGGGCGTCGGTGATTCCGTGGACGTCGGTCAGGGTGCCGGTTCCGGCTGAGAAGCCGACGAGCGCGGTCGGCTTGAGCGCCGGAACCGCACTGCTGAGCACGTCCGTTCCGTCGATGGCGATGCTGATCGTGGTGCCGCTGACCGAGACCACCACGTCGTGGTTGCGCGCCCGCAGGTCCGGGACGTCGGTGGTGGACACCAGGAACGAAGCGGCGCCACCGGCCGTACTGGTCTCGATCCCGGCGAAGTTGTGCGAGTCGATGCCGCCCTGCGGGTAGGTCACGAACGACACGGCTACACCGGCCAACTCGGCGAACCCGAGGCCGCCGCCCACCCCTCCCACACTGGTCGGGCCCGCTTTTGCGGGATCCAGCAGGACGAGAGCGGCGCCGTCGGCGCCGGTTCCCCCGCCGATGGACAACGTGAAAGAGGCGGTCAATCCGTCGGTGGCGATGGGGTTGGTGTAAATGGCCGTGCCGGCCCGCGACGTCGCGGCCGGCGTGAGGACTACCTGGGATCCGGCGACGTCGGCCGAGCCGTTGAACCGCCAGCCGGTTCCCGGCGGCGGCAGCGGGGTTCCGCCGGAGCTGATCGAGACGTCATGCACCGCGTGCAGGTCGGTGGCGGTGCCGGTGCCGCCGGTGAACGCCGGCAGGACGGCCGGCGCGAGTCCGGGCACGTTGACCGACAGCCGCTGCGCACCGTCAAGGAAGACGGTGATCGTCGTGCCGGAGACGGTCACGGTGACGCCGTGCGGGCCGCTGCGGAGGTTCGGAATGTTCGTCGAGGTGGCGACATAGGTCAGCGCGCCGCCGCTGGCGCCGGTGCTGATGCCCACGAAGTTGTTCGACGGGTCCGCCCCGTTGCCGTACGTGTCGAGGGCGACGGCGACGCCCGGAAGGCCGGCGACGCCGAGGCCGCCACCGCCGCCGCCCAGACTGCGGCTGTTGTTGCCGGACGCGGAGAGCAGGGCGAAGGTCATGCCGTCACCGCCCGACCCGCCGCCGATCTGCGCGGTGAACGATGCGGTCAGGCCGTCGCTGGGCACGGGCGTCGAGTACACCGCGGATCCGGCCAGACCCGCCGCGTTCGGGGTGAGGACCACGTTGGTGCCGGAGATCTGGGCGGACCCGTTGACGAACCAGCCGCCCTGGGTGATCGGCGGCAACGGCGTTCCGCCGGGCAGGCCGGCGGCGGTGCCGGTGACCGGGACGTCGTGTGCCCCGTGGCCGTCGTCCGAGCTGATCACGTACGTGTTGCTGAAGCTCCCGGAGCTGGTCGGAGCGAACGTGACGTCGACCTGCGCGGTGTCCTCGGGGTTGAGGACCAGTCCCTCGGGCAACGGCGTGTTCACGACGAACGGCAGCGCGGGTGGCGCCGCCTTGGTGACGGTGACCGGAAGGTTGCCGGTGTTCGCCACGGCCAGCGTCTGGGTGGCGGATCCACCGACCGGCACGGCGCCGAAGCTGAGCGAATCCGGCGTGATGGAGAGTTGGGCGACGCCGATGGCGCCGGTGCCGGTCAGCAGTGCGGTGGCGTCGCCCTGCGGGCCGGTGACCGTGACCGACGACGTGTGGGTGCCGGGTGCTTCGGGCCGGTAGGTCACCGACACGCCGACGGACTGCCCAGGCCGCAGGACGGTGCCGACGGCGGGCAGCCCAGTGACGGTGAACGGCGCCGCCGGACCGACCGCCGCGGTGACGGTCTCGTCCGTCGTACCCGTGTTGCTGAAGTTGATTGTCAGGTATTTGTCGGTGCCCACGGCGATGTCGCCGAAGTCCAGGGTCGCCGGCGTCGCGGTCAGGCCGGGCTTGATGGCGTTGCCCTGCAGGCCGGCCCCGAGCGTCTGGCTGACGCCGGCCTCGATGATGGTGAACCGCAGCGCGCCGGTGAACGAGCCCGGCGAGGTGGGTGCGAACGAGACGGGAACGGAGATCGTCTGGCCGGCGGTCAGGGTGACCGGAAGCGCCGGTGCAGTCGCCCCGAACGGCGGGCCGGTCGTGCTGACGGCGGTGACGGTGACGGTGCGGGTGGCGGTCGCGGTCACCGTCGCGGCGCCGGTCTGCGAGACGAGCACGTCGCCGAAGGGCGTCTGTGTGGTTTGCAGCGCGGCGGTGGTGGGTTGCCCGAAGCCGTAGACGAACCCGTCGCGCGTCCCGGTATAGACGCGCCCATCGGCCGAGGCCGGCGTGGTGAACTTCGCGCCGGTGCCGATCGGGAAGGAGCGCAGCAGCGTGAGGTGACCGTTCGCCGGGACCGCGTCGTAGGCGCACAGCCGCCCGTTCGCGCCGGACGGCCCGTCCACATTGGTCGCCCACACCACGGCAGTGCCCGGCGTGGTGCCGTCCGAGGTGACAATCGGCGATCCGGAGCTGTAGCCGAAGCTTTCCGAGCTGTTCCCGGCGAGGGACAACGTCGGCCTGTTCGATCCGTCGACACCGTACTTGAAGGCCAGCATGCTGCCGCTGTTCTGCACGACGTACACGTAACCGCCCTCGCCGCCGTACGCCGCGGGGTGTCCCCAGACCCCCAGGTACGGGCCGACCACCCGGAGCACGTCGTCGCCGCCACCGGCCTTCTGGTTCTTCCCGCCGAGGCGGTCCCGGTCGAGAAGGAACAACCGGCCGTCCTTGCCGATCTGCACCATCAGGTTCGGCGTGGTCGCCGTGCCGAAGTACGGCGCGGGCAACGCGACCGGGCCGCCCGAGCCGAGGTCCTGGTCGTTGCGGTCGAGCTGGGCGGCGTTGGCCGGGCTGAAGAAGTCCTTCGCGGAGATCGTGCCGTCGGCCGCGACGCCGAGCCGGACGACGGACTCGGACAGCTGCTGTGGCGGGTTACCGCCGGGCCCGTCCGGAGCGGTCACACCGTTTCCGGTGGTCAGGAAAACACGGCCGGGACCGTCCGAGACCAGGCCACCGCCCGCCTGCCAGATACCGGCCCCGCTGCTGGTGGCACCGACCTCGTCGGACCACACGCTGATCGCCCGGGTGCCGGTGTTCACGCCGGCCACCCAGCCGACATAGTGGCCGTGGTCGCACATCGAGCCGAACGCCATGTAGACGCGGCCGTCCATCAGCAACAATCCGGGCCGCTGATTCACGTCGTACGGCTGGAACGGGTGAGCGGGGTCGTTGGAGGGCGTGCCGACGATCTTCACCGGCCAGCCGGCACGCTCCGCTCCGGATCCGACCTCGACCGCGTGGAGGTACCAGTTGGGATGCAGCACGTCCGGTCCGTCGTTGACCTTCGTGGTCAGGTAGACGTGGCCGGTCGCCGCGTCGTAGACGCCGGTGGCCGTGTTGCCGACGTTGGGTGCGATGTCCGCACAGCCGATCGCGCTGGCCGGCCAGGACGGTCCCAGGTTGCGCTGCCATCTCACTGCCCCGGTCACCGCGTCCAGGCCGTACACGTAGTTGTCCTCGGTACCGACGACGACGGTGCCGCCGATGACGAGCGGCTGCGCGAACACCTGGCCCTGAACCTTGGTCGCGAACAGTTGGCCGAAGATCGTGCTCGTGATCGTGCTCGGCGCGAGCGCAGGCTCACCCCGATCCCAGCCGGTACGCAGGTTGTCCTGCGAGGCGGTGATGACGTCGGCCAAGGCGGGCGTCACCGTCGGTGATCCATCGACGGTGACCACGGCGGCCGGCGCCGGCAAGGCGTACGCAGCCGGCCGGCTCGGAGTGGACGGCAACCACAGAGATCGAAGCCGTACGCGTTCTCCCACCGACGGGCCCGCATCCTAAGAGCGTAAGGGCTCATCCCCGGAGGGTCGATGGCGCCGGCCGGTCAGTCGCGTTCCGGACACGAGGCAGCGCAGTCGCACGCGCCATCGAAGTCGCCTAACGTCCCAATTCCGGGCTGCCGAGCGGGTCCGAAATGGACTAGGGTCGCGCCATGACGCAGCATCCGCGGTCTCGGGAAGAGCTTCTCGCCGAGTTGGACACCACCGCGCCGCATTCGGCGCGGGTCTGGAACTACTGGCTCGGCGGCAAGGACAACTTCGCCGTGGACCGGCAGGTCGGCGAGCAGGTTCTGCAGATGCTTCCCAGCATCGTCGAGCAGGCCCGCGCCGACCGGGCGTTCCTTGGCCGGGCCGTCAGCCATCTCGCGGGAGAGCGCGGGATCCGGCAGTTCCTCGATATCGGAACCGGCCTGCCGACCGCCGACAACACGCACGAGGTCGCCCAACGGGTGGCACCGTCATCGCGGATCGTCTACGTCGACAACGACCCTCTGGTTCTGGTGCACGCCCGCGCGCTGCTGACCAGCGCCCCGGACGGCGTCACCGACTATATTCAGGCCGACCTGGAGGACCCGGCGACGATCCTGCGTGAGGCGACCCGCACGCTGGACCTCAGTCAGCCGGTCGGACTGATGCTGATGGGCGTGCTACATCATGTCGCCGACACCGGTGAGGCGTACAAGATCGTCGACCGGCTGAAAGGCGCCTTGGCGCCGGGCAGCTACCTGGTGATCAACCACGCCACGAACGCGGTCTACGGCGAGGCCAGCGACGAGGGCGTACGCCACTGGAACCAGTTCGGCAAGCCGAAGATCACGCTGCGGTCACCGGACGAGATCGCCCGTTTCTTCGCCGGCTGGACGCTGCTCGAGCCCGGCTTGGTGTCCTGCTCGCGGTGGCGGCCGGGCGTGGTCGACGAGACCAGCGTGGAGGTCGACGAGTTCGGCGGTGTGGCCGTGCTGGGTGAGTGATTCCCGGTGATCGTTGCCTCCGGAGCCCGGAGGCAACGGCGCAAATATCGTCTCCCTAGTGGCAACTCTCTGGTTGCATTACTATGGCAACCGTGAGGTTGCTATGGGCGCGGCCGACCGGAGCCTCGCCGGGCACCTCCGCAACAAGAAGGGCCGCCCGCGATGACCACAACGATGAGTGCCGCGAAAATCGCCGAGGTGATGGCGATGCCGTACGCGAGGCAGTTGCTGGAATCCCGCATCCCCGCCCGCATCGCCTACGTCGGCCTCGACGGTGCGCCCCGCGTGGTCCCCGTGGGGTACGAGTGGGACGGCACCCACTTCGTGTTCGCCTCCGTCATGGGTTCGGCGAAGAACGACGCGCTGCGGGTCAACCCCCAGGTCGCGATCACCATCGACACCGAGGGCTATCCGCCGAAGGTGCTGCTGCTCCGCGGGACCGCGCGCGTGGAGATCGTCGACGGAATTCCTGACGTGTACGTCCGGGCGTCGACCAGGCGGCTGCCGGAAGACCAGCGGCAGGCGTGGGAATCCGGCGTCCGGGCGTTGTTCGATCAGATGGCGGTGATCACGATCGTGCCGACCTGGGCCAAGCTGCTGGACTTCGAGACCACGCTGCCCAGGGCGGTCGAGGACATCGTCCGCGGCCGCGGGTAACCGCCACCGCCGCCCCGCCCGATACGCGCGTGACGACCAGGAACTTGGTGACGCGCGTCATGCATTCCGGGGCTTCGCGACCGACAGATATCACCGCCCCTCCGGATCTCTACTTGTGTAACTCGATCAGAGGGAGACGGACATGCAGGGTTCGAGGCGGATTGAAGGATCAGTGGCGCTGGTGACCGGCGCCAACCGGGGCATCGGCCGGGCGCTCACCGAGGCACTCCTGGAACGAGGTGCTGCGAAGGTCTACGCCGCCGCTCGTGATCCGAGGACACTCGTGGCACTGGGTGACCGTCACGGTTCTCGCCTGGTCGCCCTGCGGCTGGATGTCACCGACGCCGGGCAGGTCGCCGGGGTGGCGAGCCGGGCCACCGACGTCGATCTGCTCATCAACAACGCGGGCGCGTTCGAGCCGACTTCGCTGACCGACGATGCCATCGTCGACGTCGCTCGCCGCGAGATGGAAGTCAATTACTTCGGTGTCCTGCGGGTGCTCGCGGGCTTCGCCGGCACGCTGGCGGGGCGCGGCGGCGTCATCGTCAACATCGGGTCGGCGGCCGGCCTCACGAACGTGCCCCTGCAGCCCACCTACAGCGCCTCCAAAGCGGCACAGCACTCGCTCACCCAGGCCGCACGAGCGCTGCTGGCTGGTCAGGGGGTGACCGTGCACGGCGTCTACCCCGGTCCGGTCGACACCGACATGACCAGGGATCTGCCGCCTCAGTTCCAGAAGACCGCACCCGACGAGGTCGCGAAGGCCATCCTCGACGGGGTTGAGGCGGGCGTGGACGACATCTTCCCCGATCCGTTCGCGGTGGCCCTCGGCGAGCAGTTCCACTCTTCGCCGAAGGCCGTGGAGCGGGAGATGGCGGCGCTGGTCGCCGTCTCGGCGTAACGGTTCGACAGCTTGCGGGGCCGCGGTCTCGGTGCCACGGCCCCGCTCGAGCCCCGCAAGGGCCGAAGGGACGCGTGGATGACCGATTCCCAGTTGCTCCGGCAAGCCGCCGCCGGCGGTGAGCGGGCGTACGCCGAGCTGGTCGAGCCGCATCGGAGGGCGCTGCGCGCGCATTGTTACCGGATGCTCGGATCGACGCAGGATGCCGAGGACGCCGTGCAGGAGACGCTGTTGCGGGCCTGGCGGAACCTGCCGTCGTTCGAGGGCCGTAGCTCGGTGCGAACCTGGCTGTACACGATCGCGACCAACGTCTGTCTACGGGCGGTCGAGCGCCGTCCGAGCCGCGTACTGCCGATCGACCACGGTCCGCCCGGCGATCCGCACCGGCCGCTAGGCGACCCCTGGCCCGGATCGACCTGGATCGAGCCGTACGCGGAAGAATTGCTTGATCTTGATCGCGATGCCGGCATCGCCGGCCCGGAGGCGCGATACGAGCAGCGGGAAAGCGTCGAGCTCGCGTTCATCGCCGCGCTGCAGCACCTGCCGCCCCGCCAGCGGGCGGTTCTGATCCTCCGCGACGTGCTCGGCTTCTCCGGCACCGAGGTGGCCACGGCGCTGCGAACGACGCCGACCTCGGTTTACGCCGCTCTGCGTCGCGCCCACGAAACCGTCGGTGACCGCCTCCCCGTCCGCAGCCAGCAGGCGACCCTCAGAGCGCTCGGCGACGACCGGCTGCGCGAGATCGTCAGCCGGTACGTCGAAGCATGGGAGCGCCACGACATCGGCGCCATCGCGGCCATGCTGACCGACGAGGCGACTATCGCGATGCCGCCGACCCCGACGTGGTATCGAGGGGTCGACGCCATCGCGGCGTTCCTGCGCGCGAGGCCGCTGAGCGGCTCGCTGAGGTGGCGACTGACGCCCACCTTCGCCAACGGCCAACTCGCCGCCCGGGCTCACCTCTGGGATCCGCCGACCCACAGCTTCCGGCCGCATCACACCGCCGTGCTCACCCTGCGCGGCGAGCTGATCGATGAGATCTACACCTTCCTCGAACCGTGGGCGCTGTCGCAGGACATCCCGACGTGTGACCCGAGCCGGAAATGATAACGCTAACAACATTCGCTTCGGAGGTTGCCGGAGCGTTTCAACACACTCGGGCCTAGGAATTAAGCGCGCGAATCGCCCGGTTGCCGCCCATGCGCTTCCGGTGGCCGGCCCATCCGGCCGGGCGAAGACCGCCGCTCCGCGGTTCTGCCGTCCGGTGCCGCCGTTGTCTTCCATGGTGACTGTCAGTGTGGCGACTTCGATGAGCAGCTCCTGATTACGCAATTTCAGCGCCGACCTCACGGGGTTTTCACGCGCTCGTCAGCGGTGAGACCCGCCATTGACGGCTCGTTAATGGCGGCGTAACAATCGACTCTCCTGGATCGTTAACGTTCACATCGCCGCTCCGTCCACCGCTCTGTGAGGTTCCCATGGCCATCATCGTCTCGCGCCGTAGAAGAAGGGCGCTGCTGACCGCGGCCGGCGCCGCGGCCCTGCTCGGCGCCGTACTCGCCACGACGGCCCCCGCCCAGGCCGCGACCACTGGGCCCTGCGACATCTACGCCTCCGGCGGCACGCCCTGCGTCGCCGCGCACAGCACGACCCGAGCCCTGTTCGGCGCCTACACGGGGCCGCTCTATCAGGTGCGCCGGGCCTCGGACAACACGTATCGCAGCATCGCGCCGCTGGGCGCGGGCGGCTACGCCGACTCGGCCAGTCAGGACTCGTTCTGCGCCGGCACCACCTGCCTGATCACCCGGATCTACGACCAGACCGGCCGGGGCAACGACCTCACCCAGGCGCCGGGCGGCGGCGCGGCGGGCGGCCCGGACAACCTGGCGAACGCCACCGCCGCCCCGATCACCATCAACGGGAACAAGGCCTACGGCGTCTACGTGGCGGCCGGCACGGGCTACCGCAACAACAGCACCAACGGCATTGCCACGGGCGATCAGCCGGAGGGCATGTACGCCATCTTCGACGGCACGCACTACAACGGTGGCTGCTGCTTCGATTACGGAAACGCCGAGACCAGCAGCAACGACACGGGCAACGGTCACATGGAGGCCATCTACTTCGGCAACATCAGGGTGTGGGGCTACGGCACGGGCAACGGGCCGTGGGTCATGGCCGATCTGGAGAACGGCCTGTTCTCAGGTGTCAACGCGGGCTACAACGCGAACGACCCGTCGGTCAACTACCGGTTCCTGACCGCCATCGTGAAGGGTCAGCCCAATCAGTGGGCCATCCGGGCCGGCAACGCACAGTCCGGCGGCCTGTCCACCTTCTACAGCGGTGCGCGGCCCAACGTGTCCGGTTACAACCCCATGCACAAGGAGGGCGCCATCATCCTGGGCATCGGCGGGGACAACAGCAAGGGCTCCGCGGGCACCTTCTACGAGGGCGTGATGACCTCGGGTTACCCGACGGACGCCACGGAGAACGCTGTGCAGGCCAACATCGTGGCAGCCGGTTACGGCGCGTCGAACGGCGGCGGCACCGGTAGCGGCAAGGAAATCGTCGGTGGGCAGTCCGGTCGCTGCGTTGACGTGCCGAACGCCTCGACCACCAACGGCACACAGATGCAGCTGTACGACTGCTGGGGCGGCACCGGTCAGCTCTGGACGGCCACCTCGAGCAAGCAGCTCACCGTGTACGGCAACAAGTGCCTGGACGCGAACGGCAAGGGCACGACCAACGGAACGGCGGTCATCATCTACGACTGCAACGGACAGACTAACCAGCAGTGGAATGTGAACTCCAACGGCACGATCACTGGCGTGCAGTCGGGGCTGTGCCTGGATGCGAACGGCGCGGCCACGGCCAACGGCACGAAGCTGATTCTCTGGTCCTGCAACGGCCAATCGAACCAGCAGTGGAGCCTGCGATAGCCGGCCGATGAGTCAGGTGCCGGGGTCTGGAAGAGGCCCCGGCACCGGGAGCGACCGACGTGGTAGCCGTCAGCGTCTGCGCCATTGTGTTGGAGCTCCTCCCCGAGCTCCGCGACGCAGTTCCTGCCCTTGGGCAACGGCTCGTTGGGCGTGGCCGAATGGGCCGCCAACGGCTTCACAGCGCAGCTCAATCGCAGCGACACGATGCCGAACCGGCTTTCGCCCGACCAGCTGAACATCGGTGGCCTGCCGGCGATGACGTCGGCCTCGAATTTCGCGAATCCCGGCAGCCGGGTGGTCGCGAACCTGAACCTGGGGAGCGGCCGCTCCCCGACGGCCTCGGCCTCGGGTGCGGTCACCGGAACGCAGTCGCACCTGTGCCTGGACGCCACCGGAAACGGGACAGCGAACGGGACACTCGTCGAGTTGTGGGCCGGTAGCGGTGGAAGCAATCAGAAATGGACCCGCGGCTGAAGATGCTCGGCGACGCTCCGGCCCGGGTCCGCTCGACCCGGGCCGGAAGCTCGTCAGCTACGAGCCCATTTTTGGTTGTTGCCGCCGTTGCACGTCCAGAGATCGATGAGCGTTCCGTTCCCGGTGCCGTTCCCTGTCGCGTCGAGGCACAGGTGGGATTGGGCCCCCGTGATCGTGCCGTCGGAGTTGACAGTCCACTGCTGATTGGCCTGCCCGTTGCAGTCCCAGATGACCACGGCAGTGCCGTTGGTCGTGCCCTGCCCGGAGGCGTCCAGGCACTTGGTGCCGTACACCTGGAGCTGGCCGGACGAGGTCAGCGTCCACTGCTGGTTGGATCCGCCGTTGCAGTCCCACAGCTCGGTCTGGGTGCCGTTGGTTTGCGACGCGTTCGGGACGTCCAGACAGCGGCCTGCGTTGACGTTACGCAGCGTCGAGGCGGACCCGCCCGTGCCGCCACCCGTACCGGCGACGACCTTGAGGTTGTCGAACTGGGCGGTTTCGCTGCGGCTGGTTCCGATGCCGGCCTGCCCGGCGGCGAAGGTGCTGTCGGTGACCGAGCCGACCGTCGTGCCGTCGATGACCGCGGTGATCGTGCTGCCGGAGAAGGCGAGCGCGAGGGTGTGCCACCGGCCGGTTCCCAGCGCGGTGGTGTTGCCGCTGCGCAGGGTGGTCATCTGGGCGCTGGTGTTGTTGCGCAGGATCGACCAGGCGCCGGTGTCGCTGACCCGTAGGTAATAGGCGTTCTGGCCGTTGGTGTCGGTGGTGTTCTGAGAGCCGGCGCGGCCGAGCAACTCGGCGTAACCGGACTGTTCGAGCAGGACGTCGGACGAGACGGTGTAGTTGTTCCAGCTCACGTTGCCGAGCACCGCGTAGGGGTCGGCGGCGGTCTTCCAGACGATCGGCACCTGGGTGGTCTCCTGGCGTACGCACATGCCGGACCGGCCGCCACCGCACGAGACTGTTTCGAACGCTCCCTGCATGTCCATCAGGTACTTGGCTTCCTTGCCCGCCGCGTACTGGTCGAAGTTGTCGGTGTACGGGAGGCTCAGCGAACCCTGGGCCGGTGGGGTGGCCGAGCCCTTGCCCTGGCCGGTCGTAGTGGTGACGGTATAGACGTACCCGGGCTGCACGGTCAGGCTGAACCCACCGCCGGACGGCGTGATGTCCGCGGTGTGGGCCAGGTAGTCGGCCGGATTGCTGGAGTTCAGGTTCGTCGCCCAGACGTGCACCTGTCCGGTGGAGAGCCCGCCGGTGACGGCGAAGTTCAGCGTCTGGGCGGCGCCGGCGTCCATGGTCTCGATGACGGTGCTGAAGTCCGAGCTGCTCGGCGAACGCAGCGAGACGTAGCTGCCGTTGCTCCGGTTGCCGCCGATGTAGCCGCTGGCGGAGTCCAGGTACCTCCAGCCGGGCGAGGTGAACTGGGTGGTCTGGGCAACGGCCCAGGCTTCCTTGCCCACGCCGTACCAGCCCGACCATGGCTGGTTGGCCAGTATCAGGCCGACGGTCGACCACGGAACGTTCGGGGTGACCGCCGCGATCAGGTCCCAGTTGAGGTAGGCGGTCATCCGGCCGTCGATGTAACCCCGGTTGATGCCGCGGGCGAGCGGCTTGGCGCCGTCGTTGTAGTCCTGCGATCCGTTCTCGCTGGCCCAGAGGGTCTTTCCGGTGCTGGTGGCGGTGGATGAGACGGTGCAGGTGGACTCGGCGCTGAGGTAGCCGCACGGGTAGTGACCGCCGATGACGTCGACGACGCCACGCAAGGTCGCGTTGCTTGCCACCGTGTTCGCCGGGTTCCAGCTTCCCGGATAGTCGTCTCCGAAGATGATCTTCACGCCCTGGTAACCGTTGGCGTTGAGGGCGCTGCGGAGGCTGATGGTCCAGTTGGCGTCGGTTCTTTTCTCGTTCTGGGCGGCGGTGAGGTAATCGATGGCCAGGTTGTGCTGCTTGGCGCAACCCAGCCAATCCATGAGGTAGTTGATGGTGTCGGTGGACATGAAGTTGCCGTTGCCCAGCCATCCGGGCGCGCCCCAGGCCAGCGCGACCAGCTTGATCCCGGAATTGCGGGCCTTCGCCTGCTCCATGATCCACCACTCGTAGCCGCGATTGCAGTTGAGGTCACCGCGGACGTGTTCGTGGCTGGGCTCGGCACCGCTGGTCGAGTTGGTGTCGCCGCCGATCTCGACCTTGAGAACCTGCAGGGCAGCTCCGTAGCCGGGCTTGAAGAGGTAGTCCAAGATCTGGGTGCGCTGCGGCTCGGGGTAGTCGATCAGGAGTCGGCTGTTGCCGCCACCGCCGCTGACGGCGCCGACCCCGTCGAAGGTCTGGCCGGAGGAGTTGCCGTTGATCGTGATGGAACTGGCGGCTTCGGACGGCCCGGCGGTCGCGGCGGCGAGACCGGCGGCGGCGAGGACCGTCGCGGCGAGCGCCGCGGCTGCCGTACGCATGCGCCGAAATGGTGGAGATTTCCACATGGGTCGGGGGTCCCTTCTCATGACCGCGTGCTCCACTGCTGGTTGGAGCCACCGTTGCAGGCCCACAGGATCAGCTTCGTGCCGTTGGCCGTTGCGGCGCCGTTGGCGTCCAGGCACAGGCCCGACTGCACGCCGGTGATAGTGCCGTTGGAGGTGAGATTCCACTGCTGATTGGTCTGCCCGTTGCAGTCCCAAATGATCACCGCGGTGCCGTTGGCGGTGCCGTTGCCGTTGGCGTCGAGGCACTTGCTGCCGTACACCTGCAGTTGCTTGCTCGAGGTGTAGGTCCAGCGCTGGTTCGACCCGCCCGAGCAGTCGTACAGCTGGGTCTGCGCTCCGTTGGTGGTTGTGCCGTTGGGCACGTCGACGCATCGGCCGGACTGGCCGCCGACGAGTTCCACTCCTTGCTGACCGCCGGAGGAGGCGGGGGTCAGGTAGACCGCGAAGGCGTCATGCGATGCCTGGAAGGTGATCGGCACGTTGATGGCGCCGCCGGAGATGGTCATCGTCTGGTTGAGAACCACCTGCGGCGTGCTCAGCGTTGCCTGGTCCGGTATGCGCTCGACCATCACGTTGACGCTGCCGTTGCCGCCCAGCCAGCTGTAGGACGACACCCCTTTGAAGGCGACCGATGCGCTGCCGGTGTATCCGTTGCTGTCGCCGATGATGGCCACGGCCCGGCGGTTGGCGCTGTCGATCGAGGCGGAGATCGCGGTGCTGCCGACCTGGCCGGACGTGTTGACCAGGGTGCCGGTCATGTCGGCGTACGCGCGCATCGCCCACCAGTTGCCGCTGGTGGTCCAGTTGCCGTTGCTCTGGGTCAGGATCCCGGTGAGGTTGGGAGTCATGCAGCACACCCAGTTTCCCCGCATCGCGTTGGTGTAACCGGACTGCGCGAACCGGGCCAGATACCAGGCGGTCACCCCGGCCGTCTGCCGGTCGGCGGGCTGATACTCGTTGGCCGACAGCGGCCGGGCCGAGATCCCCGCGGCCGACAGCTGGCTGTTGAGTGCCTGCGACACCGTGACCGGATCGTCGACGTCGCCCTCATCGTGATTGGTGATCCAGTCCGGCACGGTTCCCGCGGACTTGACGTGGGTCAGGAACGTGCTCCACTGCGCCGGCCTGCTTTGCGGGGTGTAGGCGAACGACGGGCCGACGATCTGCGCGCTCGGCGCCACCTTGCGGAGTTCCCGGTACGCGGTGTCCCACATCTGGAAGTACTGGGTGCTGTTCACCCCGGCCTTCCAGAAGACGGAGATATCCGGCTCGTTGTCGATGTCGTACGCGAAGGGCAGTCCGCTGGCTTGCAGGGCGGTGACGGTGGAGTCGATGAACGTGGCCCAATTGGTGCAGTTGCCGTTGTCACAGGGATAGACGGTGTTCGAAGGCTGGCCGGCGTTGAGGCCGTACAGGTCGCTGAGCAGCACCTGGTACTGGGGATGAGCTCCGACCTGGGTCAACCGCCGGGCCTGAGCGATGATCGAGGTGATATCGGCCTGGGTGGCGGAGCCGAACTGGTAGTTGTCCTTGATCCAGCCGCCCGAGAACCAACCGCCACCTCGGAAAGCGTTGAGCCTCAACGGCTGGATGAACTGGTCCGCCGGCAGCGTCGCGTCCTGGTTTATCCCGTACAGGACACCTTCACCGACCAGCGTGGAAGTGCCACGGCTGGACGCCAGGTCGACGCTCAGCGCCTCGCTGGCGGCCGCCTGGCTCTCTCCCGCCACGGTAAGCGGGACAGCGGCCGCGAGGACCATGCCGATCGCGATCGAGGCTCTTGCGGCAAGCCGGCCGAGTTTTCCTTTTCTCTGCATCGAAGTCTCCGGTGGGCGAGTCGATGATGGGGGACGAGGGTGTTGCGGGGACCCGAATGCGCTTCGGGTCAGGGCACCGGGGATCGCCGGGCGAGCCGGCGGCTCGCCCGGGGGAGGACGGACGGGGTCAGTCGACGAGCTTCGGCTTCGGAGAAACCTGGCCGATCACTGTCGGGTCCACTTCTGGTTCGCGCCTCCGTTGCAGGTCCACAGCTGGACCTTGGTGCCGTTCGCGGTGGCGTTCGCGTTGACGTCGAGGCAAAGTCGGGATTGAACGCCGACGATGGTGCCGTCGGAGGACAACATCCACTTCTGGTAGGCACCCCCGTTGCAGTCCCCGATCTCCACGGCAGTGCCGGCCGACGTGCTCTGCCCCCGCGCCTGCAGGCACTTGCTGCCGAAGACGCGAAGTTCGCCGGCGGGGTTGGGTGCGAAGTGCTGCCACGCGCCGCCGTTGCAATCCCAGATCTCCGCGGGGGTGCCGTTTGTCGAGACGCCTCCGGTGATGTCCAGGCATCGGCCGGACTGGTTGCCGGTGAGCCGGGAATAGGCCGGCAGTGTGAACGCCCCGGTCGAAGTGTCCAGCCCCCATGACGGGAACCAGCTCATGGCCGCGGTGCCGCTGCTGGTCAGCGTGATGGGCAGCCAGACCGGCAACGAGGAGTACAGATCCCCGGAGTTCCAGCGGTCGCCGACATAGACGTAGTTGGTTCCGGCACTGCCGCTGATCGGCAGCAGGAACGACGTCTGTGAGTCGTAGGTGCGCGTACCGGACGGCGCGAAGTTGGTAAATGCGCTCCATGGCCCGGCCGGCGAGGTGGCCGTGGCGTAGACGTTGTCGTTGGTGCCCCAGCCGGTCAGGTGTGAGGTGAGCAGGAAGTAGCGACCACCCACCTTCGCCATCGCCGGAGCTTCCAGGGACGGAAAGGTGGCGACCGTGCTTTGCGCGCTGGTGTAGTCGGCGGACAGGCGCTCGATACGCATGCCGGCGGCCGGATCCTCGTGGATCATGTACGCGGTGCCGTCATCGTCCTTGAACAGCCCAAGGTCCCGGCTGGGGTGGCCGAGCGGCCGGGTCGCGCCGAGATACGTGTACGGCCCGCAGGGCGTGTCGCCGACCGCTACACCAGCGCGCTGATCGTTGTACGAGGTGTTGTCGATGTGCATCCACATCACGTACTTGCCGGTGGTGCTGTTGTAGATCACCTTGGGGCGTTCCACGATCCGTCCGGGCCCGAGGTCGCCACTGGCCTGCCTGGACAGTGCGTTGGCCTGTCTGGTCCAGTGCACCAGATCGGTGGATGAGTAGCACGCCACCGCGGTGAAGGTGGAGCCGGCGATCTTGTCCTCGCCCACCATGTAGTAGGTGGAGCCCACCCTGAAAATGCCGGCGCCGTGCGCCTGCAGCCGGTTGCCGGCCGTGTCGGTCCACATGGTGGCCGGGACGACGGTCGCGGTGGCGGCTTCCGCCGCGCCGGGAAAGACCAGCAACGCCAGCACGACGGCCACCGTCGCCGCGAGCGCGCGCCGCAGACGGGAGTGCGTTCTGACCATGAATGCCTCCTGAATGAGAGCCAGGGCCGCGGTCGACGCGGCCACGAGAGCCTTCGTGAGGCACCGGGGAAGCGGTGCGGGGGACGGCGAGGAATCGGTTCGACGGCGAAGCTGCCCGTAATACGCCTGCAACATAGGTCGCACGTGTGATGATGTCAAGCGATGGACGCCGATGCTCTGGCGAGGCCGCCGATCACTCCGGCTGTCCCGGAAAAACGTGCTCTAGCTGCGAATTCTGGCTGCCGCATTCCGCCCGACGGCAGTTGCCGGTGGAAAGCCCGCGAGATTCGCCTCTCGCGCGGCCTCGTCTTTCGGTCCAGCGTGCCGACCGGACCCATCAAGCCAGCGGCGTCGCGTGAGCGAATCGGTTCGATTCCCAACGGCACCTTGGCCGGCGCAGGCGGCGAGACGTCGGAGCTAGCTCGGTCGCGCGGATGCGGGCGGCTGCCGCTTCGCCTCGTAGATCGCGATGTTGGCGAACCCGGCCTTGGGCGCGGTGTTGTGTGCGGGCAACGCGCTGGGAGACTTCTCGAGCACCAGGATCCAGCTCTACGCAAGCCGCGACGGCAGGGTCACCTGGGAGTTTCTGAGCACGGTCGCGGAGGGCGGCGCGACCCGAACTACGGCCAGAAGCTTGCCCATCAGACCAGCCGGGACCTGCGGACAGGGATACCTACCCTCGGCCGCACCGACCGTGTCGGGGACGATCGTGGTCACGGCGAACAGCGACCAGGACTTCTTCGTCAACCGTCACCCTCGGTGACCCCGGCAAGTGGACGCGTGTGCCTTCGGCGATCCCGGGAGGCTACAGCCGGTTCACGATCCCCCTCGCGTGTACGGGTTCGTGGCGGCAATCCGGCCTCGTCTTCGTGATTACCGGGCCGTACTACGCCGAAGACGGTCCGATTCAAGCCGGCGTGGTTCAGCTGCCCTGAGCGCCGGTCACGTCACCCGATGCCTGCGGGGGTCGGGTAAACCCGTTGCTGCGGGCGTTTCGGAGTCGGCGTGCGGCGTTCAAGCAGCTGCTGGAAGCTCAGCTCCCGGGACCGAAGCCGCTCCTCGCCCGCCTCCGCCCTAGGGTGACGCTGACGCCCGGCGTGCACTCGTCCGCGGAATGACAGCCGACGATCCCGGCGGCCAGTCCGCCTACATCAATGACTCGCTCGGACTCCGCCGACGCCCAGCTCGTACTGGACGCTGTCGGCGCCGGCGTCCCCCGTCGAATTCCATCCCCGCATGTGTGAGCCCGGCTAGCTACCGACCTTCACGCGCGGGCTGGCCCCGCCGAGCCGGTACCCCCGCCGGATCCGCCGCCGGCCGAGCCACATCCGGAGCACCAGTCCGATCATCTCGAAACCGAGCTTGACCGTCTTGCCGAAGTCGCCGGTGACCGACGAGACGCCGATCCGTTCCTGGTAGTTGACGGGGACCTGGACGAGTTTGGTCCGCATGATGACAGCCAGCAGCAACATCTCGAGGCCGTACGCCGACCCGTCCAGCCGGGACTTGTCGAGGATCATGTCCGCCTGCTCCCGGCCCATGATCCGGAAGGTGCAGCCGACGTCGCTCAGGTACGAGGTGTTGTACAGCACCTCGACCATCTTGGCGACGGCCCAGTTCCCCCACTGGAGGAACCAGCCCATGTTGGCGCCCTCCCAGACGAAGTTGGAGACCGTCCGGGACCCGATCACGTAGTCGCACTCGGGCAGGAACGCGAGCAGTTTGTGCAGGTCGGCGGGCTTGAACGTGCCGTCCGGCTCACAGATCGCGATGAGGTCGGTGTTCGCCTCGCGCAGCCCTCGCTTGATCGCCGCACCGTAGCCCTGTCGCGTCTCGATGACCTCTCGCGCCACGGTCTTGGCGACCTCGGCGGACGTGCCCTCGGCGGCGTTGTTGTTGACCACGATGATCTCGTCGACGAGTCCCAGGGCAGCGAACTGGTTGACGACCTCGGCGATGCTGTCCTTCTCGTTGTACGTCGGGAGTACGACCGACAGCGACATGCCGTTCCACATCGAGGTTTACCTCCGTTGGATAATTTGACTGACTAGCGTGCCGCGACGAGCAGCATCTGACCGGCGAACGGCTTGACGGGCGATCGCAGGTACCACGGGACGAGGAACGTGAGCTTGGAGCCGCGGGACTTCATGGTGAGCGGCAGGAAGCGCGGCAACACCTGCTCGACCGTGAAGCCCTCGGAGACCAGATAGTCCCGGAGTGACTGATCGGTGAAGATCGCGACGTGGGTGAAGTCGTCGAAGTACCGACCCGGGTTCAGCCGGAAGTTGGGCTGCAGGAGCATCAGCCGGCCGCCCGGGCGCAACACTCGGCGGGCCTCGGCGAGAAGCCGGGACGCGACCGGGCGTTCCAGGTGCTCCAGGAGGTTCGACGCGAAGACGACGTCGAAGCTGCCGTTCTCGAACTGGCTGAGATCCGTGCAGTCACCGACCACGGGGGTCACATGGCCCGCCGCGGCGCGCTTGACCGTCGCGTCA
The DNA here is from genome assembly GCF_000379645.1 of Paractinoplanes globisporus DSM 43857. GTDB lineage: Bacteria > Actinomycetota > Actinomycetes > Mycobacteriales > Micromonosporaceae > Actinoplanes > Actinoplanes globisporus. Next base: position 1,088,782 of record NZ_KB903294.1, on the reverse strand, counting down.
AGATCCATCGCCACGACGCGCCGCGCCGCCACGTTGTTGGCGAAGTCGCACCACCCGGCTCCGAGCTCGAGGACCTCGGCGTCCGGAGCTATCCAGCGCGCGAAGTATTCGCACAGGTGTTTCCACACCTTTGCCCGGTTCTCGTCGTGGGGGAGCCTGGTCTCGAAGTAGCGGTTGACGTAAACGCCGGCGTCGGCGCTGTCGTCGCCCTCGAGTCCGGTTCTGACCGGAATGTCGGTCGATTTGGGGTCGGTGTGCGGCACGAGCACGAACAATAGCGTCTCGTCCTGCACTCTTGAAGGCAACGGGTGGGAAATCTTGGCGGGCACGGGTACGGATAATCCGTCGTGAGCTGTCTATACTCCGTCCGGTCCCGAGCCAGCCCGAGGTAGGAGCGTGTGTGGCACAGCCCAAGGTTGACGCCGAGGTGTCAACGACTCCCGCGCCGCCGGTAAGCGCTGCCCCGACGACAAGGTCCTCGGTAGTCCCGCGGACCCTCGGTGCCGCAGTCGCGTTGCTCTTGGTCGCCGGGCTGCTGGCGTGCTCGGTGGTGGGTGAGATGCCCCTGCCGCACGCACTCGTGGCGACTCTCGTCGTGCTCGTGACGCAGGTGCTGCCGGGTGCGCTGGCATGGCGGGCGGTGCGGCCGCGGCACGGCTGGCTTCTCGAGGACCTGGCCATGGGCTTCGCGGTCGGTTCAATTTTCGCCATCGGGGCTCAGGTCGTGGCCGGGCTCACCGCCCAGCGGTGGATCGCATTCAGCCCGGTCGCCGTCGCGGTGGTCCTCGTTCTCGTGCCGGGAACGCGAAACCGGCTGCGCACCGCGCGAACCCGTCCGCTGCCGTGGTGGTGGGCGTCCTCGGTCGCCTTGATCTCCCTGGTCACGCTCCCCCAGCTGCGCTCCTACTTCCACGCCGTCCCGTTGAGCTGGCAGTCCGGCTCGCGAGTGGTGGACGTCGACGCGTACCTTCATCTGGCGCTCGCCGGTCAGCTTGCCCACCGCGGGCCTACGACCTTCCCCTGGGTCCAGAGCGAATCCCTGGCCTACCACTGGTTCAGCCATGCGTGGGTGGCTCAGGTCTCGGTGGCGTCCGGCGTCCCGCTCGACGAGGTGCTGTTCCGATTCATGGCGGTCCTCATGCCGATCGTGGTGGTGTTCGCGATCGCGACGGCCGCCGTGCGTTTGACCGGCCGCGCATGGACCGGCCCGGTCGCGGGTCTGCTGGCCTTCGCCGGCGGCGATCTCAATCTGCTCGGCCGCGTCTCGATCGGGTCACCGGTCGCGCCGCTGTCGCCGAGCCTCGGACTCGCGATCCCCATGGTGGTGGCCGCCGCCGTCGTCCTCGCACTTCGATGGAACAAATCGATGTCCGGCGCCGGTGGCCTGCTCCTGCTGGTCGTGCTCTGCCTAGGTGCGTCCGGTACGAAGGGGTCGACACTTCCGCTTCTCGTCGCCGGACTCGGCCTCGCGCTGGCCGCGATGCTTGTCTTCAACCGGTCCCGGGTCATGTCCGTCGCCGGCGACCTCGCCGTGGTGGCCGGCTGCCTGATCTTCGCGCTCATTGTCGTGTACCACGGCTCGGGCGCGGGCCTGCACTTCAGCCCGTCGGACGCCGCCGATCAGACCCCGGTGGCGGGATGGCTCGGGGCGCCGGACACGACGTTCCGCATAGCTCTGGTCCTGGCGATCGCCGCGGCCGGAGTCCTCGCCCGCGGCGCCGCGGGTTTCGTTCTGCCGTTTGCCCGCACCGGGCGCCTCAGCCCGACCTCGTGGCTGCTGATCGGTGGAGGTGTGGCGGGGGCCGTGGCGGTCGCGGCATTCGGACATCCGGGACGGAGCCAGTGGTACTTCGCGAGGACGGCCATTCCGCTGCTCGTCCTCGGCTCGGCGATGGGCCTGGCCGCCATGGTCAGCGTGCTCGGTCCGCGGCGTTTCGCGCGAGCATTGATCGTGAGCGTCCCCGCCGGCGTCGCGCTCGTCTGGCTCGGACCCGCCGTCGTGGGACCCCTGCGGTCAGGTGGGTGGACCGTGGCCGAGTCCATGATCGCCATCGGTCTGGTTGTGCTGGCCGCCGCCGGCGCGGTGTGGACCAGTGGGCGGGTGAACCGGCTCCGGCTGGCCGGCGCCGCGATGGTGCTGACCGTGCTGGCCGGCGGAGTGCTGTCATCGGTCTGGGGCATCCTGTTCCCGCCCGGGCAGACGCCGATCTCGCAGATCACTCAATCGACCTCCTCGGCCAAGCCGTTGCCGGCCGTGCCGGTCACCCGTCACCTGGCGACAAGCCGCGGGCAGATCGACGCGGCCCGGTGGATCCGCGACCACTCCGACGTCCACGACCTGGTCATGACGAACCGCCATTGCACGACGCCGATGGAGCCGGTCCATTGCGACAGCCGTCGCTGGACGGTCGCGGCCTTCACCGAGCGGCAGGTCCTGGTCGAGGGATGGACCGCCACGCCGATGTCGGCGAAGCTCGGGCCCAAGGGCCGGGACTCCATCACCATCAATTACTGGAAGCCGGACCTGCTACGACTGAACGACGGCTTCATCGCCAATCCCACCGAGAGCGCGGCTCAGGAGTTGCGGCGACTGGGCGTGCGGTGGATCTTCGTCGATCACACCCGGCCGTACGCGCCGACGCTCGAGCCGTATGCAACGCTTCGACACCAGACTCCAGGCGTGGACGTCTACGAATTCACGGGGTAACGGAGGAACGAGGGTGGCTCTGCTCCGCCGCTGGTACGACGGGCTGCGTCGGCACAGCCTGCGCTTGACCAAGTACGGGATCGTCGGGATCGTCGGCTTCGTGGCCGATGTGGGCGGTTTCAACCTGCTCCGCTTCGCCGGAGGACACGGCCCGCTCTACGACATGCCGCTGGCCGCGAAGGCCATCTCCACCGGCATGGGTGTCGTCGTGGCCTGGCTCGGTCACCGCTACTGGACGTTCCGGGAGAACCGGCGCTTCGCGGTTCACCGCGAGTTCGTCGTGTTCGTCGTGGTGTCGCTGATCGGCCTGGGGATCTCGTTGGCGCCGCTCGCGGTCTCGCACTATGCCCTGGACCTGCGCAGCCCGCTGGCGGACAACATCTCCGCCAACATCATCGGCCTGGGCCTCGGGACCGCCTTCCGCTACTGGGCCATGCACACCCGGGTGTTCACCGAGGTGCGCCCCACCCCACCGGCGACCTCGTCACTTCCGGCCGCCGACGCCGCCGTCCGCTGATCCGGCTCGGCCCACCACCATCGACGACCCCCTCCAGGTTCCGGAACAGTTCCGGAACCGTGGAGGCCCGTCGATGCCTTGACAGCGCGAGGGGCATGAGCCGAGCCTGAGAAAGCGCTCTCTCGAGCGTGCTCGTCGACACCCGGCCACATCCCCGGTACCACCGGCCGGTCCACCGTCATCCCCTTTCCCCTGGACTGGTGAACGCATGTCGATCACACCCCGGCTCAAGGCCGGGCTGGTCGCGCTGACCCTCGGCGTCGCCGCGACCGCCCAGCTGACATCCAGTACCGCGGCCGTCGCCGCGGTGCCCGCCGCCCCGGCCGGCTTCACGCTGACCTGGGCCGACGACTTCAACGGGGCCGCCAACACCGGCCTCAACACCGACGTCTGGCGCTATGACGCCGGCGCGGGCGCCAACTTCGGCACCGGCGAGGTCGAGACCACCACGACCAGCACCGCGAACGTCTATCAGGACGGCGCGGGCCATCTGGTCCTCAAGGCGCTGCACACCGGCTCCGACCCGGTCGCCGGCTGGACCTCGGGCCGGGTCGAGACGCAGGCCGACGGCTGGGGCGCGCCGGCCGGGGGAGTGGTCCGGATCGAGTCGTCGCTCAAGCAGCCCGACGTGAACACCGGCAACGGCCTCGGCTACTGGCCGGCGTACTGGATGGTCGGCTCGCCCTTGCGGATCGGCATCCCGTGGCCCGGCTCGGGCGAGATCGACGTGATGGAGAACATCAACGGGCACGACTCGCTCTTCGCGACGCTGCACTGCGGCACGCTGCCGACCGGACCGTGCAACGAATACACCGGCATCGGCAGTGGCGAGCGGGCCTGCGCGGGTTGCAAGACCGGCTACCACAAGTACGCGGTCGAGATCGACCGGTCGGTGTCGCCGGAGCAGATCCGCTACTACTTCGACAACACCAACATCTTCACGATCAACTCGACCCAGGTCGACGCCACCACCTGGAACAACGCCGTGCACCACAACTTCACGCCGATCTACGACCTGGCGATCGGCGGGCAGTTCCCGGCGGCGTTCGGCGGCGGGCCCACCGCGGCGACCGTCTCCGGCGCGCACCTCGACATCGACTACCTCGCCGTCTACAACAAGCCGCCGTCCGCGCAGTCGACCTGGGGCACCAACGTCGCGGCGGGCAAGACGGCCACGGCCTCGTCCAGCGAGAGCGCGCTGTTCGGTCCCGGCAACGTGACCGATTCCGACCCCACGACGCGGTGGTCGAGCGCGTTCAGCGACCCGCAGTGGGTGCAGGTCGACCTCGGCGCGACCTACGACCTCAACCACGTCAGCCTGAACTGGGAGTCGGCCGCCGCGTCGGCCTATCAGATCCAAACCTCCACCAACGGTACGACGTGGAGCACGGTCGCCACGAAGACCGGCGGCACGAGCGAGCACGTGGACTTCGCGGTCTCCGGCGCCGCCCGTTACGTCCGGGTCAACGGCACGGCCCGGCAGTCGGCGTGGGGCTATTCGCTGTACGACCTGAAGGTGTGGAGCACCGGTGGCACCAGCACGCCGCCCACCGCCACCCTGCTGTCCCAGGGACACCCGGCCACCGCCTCGTCCACCGAGAACGCCGCCTTCACCGCGCCCAACGCCGTCGACGGCAACACCGGGACGCGCTGGTCGAGCGCGTTCAGCGACCCGCAGTGGGTGCAGGTCGACCTCGGCGCCACGCACACCATCAGCCAGGTGACGCTGAACTGGGAGGCCGCCTACGCGACGGCGTACCAGATCCAGACCTCGGCCAACGGCACCACGTGGACGACGATCTACTCGACCACGGCCGGAACCGGCGGCGTGCAGACGCTCAACGTCACCGGCTCCGGCCGCTACGTGCGAGTGAACGGCACCGCCCGGGCCACCCAGTACGGCTACTCGCTCTGGGAGTTCGGGGTGTACGGCACCTGACGCCAGATCCGGACGGTGACGGCCGGCAAGGGTCGCTGCCCGCCAGTGTCGTCACCGTCCGGGCCGACTTCCCGAAAACTGAATTCGGCCATTCACAGATTGTCCCGTGGTCGTCCTTAGGTTCAGCCGCACGCTGTCGGAGACGAACCTGAGGACACGATCATGACGATGACCCGCCGAACCTTGCTGGCCGGAACTGCCGGAGCCGCCACCGGCGCCGTGCTGGCGGAACCCGCCGCGCTGGCACACCGCCGACCGGCCCCGACCGTGGTGCTCGTGCACGGCGCGTTCGCCGATGCCTCCGGCTGGTACGAGGTGGCGGCCGAGCTGACCCGCGCCGGTTACCCGGTGATCGCTCCGCCGAACCCGTTGCGCGGTGTCGCCGCCGATGCCGCGTACCTCGCCAGCATCCTCGCCACCCTGAGCGGCCCGCTGGTTCTCGTCGCGCACTCGTACGGCGGCATGGTTGTCTCGAATGCCGCGACGGGCAACGCCAACGTGAAGGCGCTGGTCTATGTGGCGGCGTTCGCGCCCGACGAGGGCGACACCGTCCCCGGCCTGCAGTACCGCTTCCCGGGAAGCAGGGTCACCCCGGACGCGCTCGACTTCCGCCCGCACCCGACGGGCGCCGACGCATACATCAAGAAAGACCTTTTCCGGTACGCCTTCGCGGGCGACCTGCCGAGGGAGAAGGCATCCCTGATGTGGGCCGGTCAGCGGCCGCTGAACGCGAGCACGTTCGAGGAGCCGTCCGGGGTTCCGGCCTGGCGGACGATCCCGTCCTGGTATCTCGCCGCCCGTAACGACCAGGTGATTCCCGTTGCGGCGCAACGGTTCATGGCACAACGCGCCGGGTCGCGCGTCGTCGAGGTCGCCGCCTCGCACGTGGCGATGATGTCGCAGCCCGCCGCGACGGCCGACGTCATCAAACGCGCCGCTCGCTGATGCACGGGCTCGCGTACCGCAGCCAGTGCCTCGCGGAGGAGAAGCGGCACATCGCCGCGACCACCCGCGTCCGCAACCCGAAACGGACGCTGTTCGCGCTGGCGCTGGGTACCTTCGCGATCGGCACCGGCGAGTTCGGCAGCAACGGCATCATCCAGCTGTTCGCCGCCGATCTCGGCGTGACGATCTCGGTCGCGACCCACGCGATCACGGCGTACGCGGTCGGTGTCATGATCGGTTCCCCGGCGATCGTGGTGCTCGCGGCCCGGATCAACCGGCGAACGTTGCTGTTGGGCCTGATCGTGCTGTTTCTTGTCGGCAACGGGCTGTCCGCGATGGCGCCGGACATCACCGCACTCGTCGTCTTCCGGTTCCTCACCGGCTCCGTGCAGGGCGCGTTCTTCGGCGCGGGCGCGGTCGTCGCCGCGTACGTGTACGGCCCGGGCCAGGGTGGACGGGCGTTCGCCACCGTGATGAGCGGCCTCACCGTCGCCGCGATCGCCGGATCGCCGCTGGGCACGCTCGTCGGCCAGAACGCCGGCTGGCGGGTCCTGTTCTGGGTCGTCGCCGGCCTCGGCCTGCTCGCCGGCGCCGCGCTGCTGGCCTGGCTGCCCCGCACCGGCGACCTCCGGGGACGCTCCGTCGCCAACGAGGTCGGCGCGCTGCGTCGGGGCGGTGTCTGGTTGATCGTCGCCGTTGCGGCGCTCGGCATCTCCAGCATCTTCGCCGTGTACACGTTCATCGGTCCGTTCGTCACCGACGCGGCGCGGCGGGACGCCACGCTCATTCCGGTGGCGCTCGCCGTCTTCGGGATCGGTATGGCCGTGGGCAACCAGGTGGGCGGAAGCTTCGCCGACCGGTACGAGCACCGCGGACTGGTCCTGGGCTACGGCGGCGCACTGATCTTCCTCGTGCTGATCGGCGTGGGCGGTAGCAACGTCGCCGTCCTGCTGCCGTGCCTGTTCGGTGTCGGGGCGACCATGATGGCGGCGATCCCGACCATTCAGGTCCGACTGACCCGGGCGGCTCCCGGAGCACCGACCCTCACCGGCGCGCTCAACCTGGCCGCCCTGAACCTGGCGAACGCGCTCGGCGCGATCGGCGGCGCCGCCACCCTCGACGCCGGGTGGGGGACCCTCTCCACCGTCTGGGCGGGTTTCGCCATGACCGCCGCCGGTCTGCTCCTGTACCTCGTGACCGTCGCGAGAAGGAAGCCGGTGGGCGTGAGATGACGGCGTCCACCGGAACTCCCCGATCTACGATGATGGGGTGCCCGGCCAGACGTCCCCGTTCGGCGACCGACTACGGGCGTTGCGCCGAGCGGCCGGCCTCACCATCGAGGAGCTGGCCGAGAGGTCCGGCGTCAGCGCCCGGGCCATCTCCGACATGGAACGCGGGCGCAGTCGCACGCCGCAGGTCCGCACCCTCGCCGCTCTCGCCGACGGACTCGGCCTCGACGATGACGCCCGGGCCGGCCTCACGGCCGCGGCGAAGGAGGCCCGCTCCCCGAGTGCGGCCGGCCGGCCCCGGTTGTGCGAGCCACCACGCGGCGTCACCGACTTCGTCGGCCGGCAGGCCGAACTCGAGATCGTCCGGTACGCCGCGAAGCGCGCCGTCGACGGCGACGACCTGCCGCCGGTCGTCGTCGTGCACGGGCAGCCGGGACTGGGCAAGACCGCGTTGGCCGTCCGGGCCGCGAACGACCTGCGTGACGGCTTCCCCGACGGCTGCCTGTACGTCGACCTGCGCGGGGTCGACGCCGCGCCGCTCCCCGCCGGGGACGTCCTGCTGCGTCTGCTGCGTGCGCTCGGCGTCCGGCCCGACCAGGTCGCCGACAGCGACGACGAACGCTGCGCCCACCTGCGCGGGATCCTGCGCGACCGGCGATGCCTGCTGGTCCTCGACAACGCCGGTTCGGAGGCGCAGGTCCGGCCACTGCTGCCCGCGGCCGGCAGGTGTCTCGTCATCGTGACCAGCCGGCGGGCGCTCGGCGGTCTCGAGGGGGTGCTGCGGATCGCGCTGCCACCCCTCGCGCCGGAGGAATCCGCCGGCCTGCTCCGTTCCATCGCCAGGCAGGCCGCCGACCCGCGGACGGCGCCCCAGGTCGACCGGGTCACCGACCTGTGCGGGCACCTGCCGCTGGCCCTGCGGATCGCCGGGACCCGCCTCGCCAGCCGTCCCCAATGGACGGTCGGGCAGATGGTCGACCGGCTCGCCGACGAAGGCCGCCGGCTGGCCGCCCTGTCCGCGGGCGACACCGGAGTGGCGACGGCGTTCGCGCTGTCGTACGCCCAACTGCCCGCTCCGGCCGCCCAGCTGTTCCGCCGCCTCGCCCACATTCCGGCCGCCGATTTCGCGGCGCCGCTCGCGGCGGTGCTCGTCGAGGCCGCGCTGCCCGACGCCGAGGGCCGCCTGGAGGATCTGGTGGAGGTCGGGCTTCTGCAGACGGTGGGCGTCGACCGTTACCGTTTCCACGACCTGATCCGGCTCTATGCCGACGAGCGGCTGCACGCCGAGGAACCACCCGACACCCGGGCGGAGACCACCGAACGGATGAACACCTGGCTGCTGGAGACGGTCGTTGTCGCCGGGCGGTGGTACGAACCCGGGTACGGCCGGTTGCCCGACGGCTGGGCCGGCCTGGCGCGCCTGGCCACCCTGGAGGAGGCCGACGCCTGGCTGCGGGCGGAGGTCGACAACTGGCTCCCGGCGCTGCGCACCGCGGCCGCTGAGGGCCGGCACCAACTCGTCGCCGGCGTCGCGGCGGCAACCCGCTGGTACTCCGAGTCGACGCTGCGGTGGCGCGGCTGGTGGGAGGTGCGCCGGCTGGCCCGCGCCGCCGCCGGCGCGCTGCCCGACTTGAGCCAGCAGGCCTTCCACACCAGCCTCTACGCCTGGACGGCCGTGTATCTGATGGCCCTGTACGAGGAGGCCGCGGAGGCGGCGATGGAGGCGTACCGGCTCGCACAGTCGATCGGCGACCTCCAGGAGCAGGCCCGCGCCCTCAGTTCGGCCGGAGCTGCCTGGCTGAACCTTCGCCGTTTCGACGACGCGCTGTGGGCCCACCGCACGGGATGCGAGCTGGCCGACCGGGCCGGCGACCACGACCTGTACGTGGATCACCTGGTGGGCGTCGGCTATGCGCTGGAGTACCTGGGCCGCTACGACGAGGCGATCGGCGAGTTCCAGCGGGCCCTGGCCGAACTCGACCGACGTCCGGTGGCCGCCCGCCCGGCCCTCGCCAACCGGGCCACCGCGATGTACGGCGTGGCGTCGTCCTTCGACCATGCCGGGCGTCACGAAGAGTCGCTGCGCGCGGTCGAACGAGCGCTGCCAGTGTTGATGGAGAACCGTTACGACGACGTGGTGGCCTTCGCCCTTGTCCTGCGGGGCAAGGCCCGGGCCGCGCTCGGCCGGCCCGCCGAGGCCCGTGCCGACCTGACCCGTGCTCTGGAGATGCTCGCCGAAAGCTTGCCCAGCCGGCTCGAGGACGAGGCGCGGGCAATCCTGCCCACGCTGGACGGCACCGCGACGGCCGAGGCCGGGGCCGACCTGACCCGCACCCTCGAGACGCTCGCCGACAGCCTGTCCCGCCGGATCGAGACCGAGGCCCGCGCGACACGGGCCGTCCTGGACGGCACGGATCCTGCCTGACGTTCTGCGTATTCTTCTTCATTGTCCGGCCCGGACCAGCTTGTTTGCATGGTGGCATGGTCACGTCACCGGCTGTTGTGCGGCTGCAGATTCTCGGACCGTTGCGGCTGTGGCACGGCGAGGCCGAGGTGGACGCCGGCCCTCCGCAACAGGCGTACGTGCTGGCCCTGCTCCTGGCTCGGGCCGGCCGGCCGACCAGCACCGCCGAGCTGATCGACCTGATCTGGGGCGACGACGTTCCGGCCAGCGCCCTCAACATCGTCCAGAAGTACGTCGGCTCGTTGCGCCGGGTGCTCCAGCCGGAGCTCCCCGCCCGGACAACCGGGTCGTTCGTCCACCGCCGCGCGAACGCGTACCTGTTCACCGCCGGCCCCGGCACGCTGGACCTGGTCACCTTCCGCGAACTCGTCGACCGCGCGAGGGCCGCCGCGGGACCCGAGGCAATGGATCTGTACGCCGAGGCGCTCGGCTTGTGGCGAGGGCCGGCCGGCGGTGGCGCCGCCGCCACGGCCGCTGAGCCGATCTTCGCCGCACTCGACGACGAGTTCTATGAGGCGTGCGCGGCGGCGGCCGAGGTCGCGGCGTCGCTGGGCCAACCGGAGCGGGTGCTTCCGGCGGTGCAGCTGGCCGCGTCGATGGCGCCGTTCCACGAACCCGTCCAGGGCGCTCTCATCCGCGTGCTCGGCGCCGCCGGTCGCCCGGCGGAGGCGTTGACGGTGTTCCGCGCCGTCCGCGACCGCCTCGCCGACGAGCTCGGCGTCGATCCCGGTCCAGCGCTCGTGGACGCGCACCAGCGGGTCCTGACCTCGGCGAGGATTCCGGTCACCGTCTCGACGCCCTTTGCCCCGGCGGCCGGCCTCGTCGGACGGACCGGGGAGCTCGCCGTTCTGCGGCGCGGCGTGGAGCGGGCACTCGCCGGCCGCACAGCGATCCGCTTCATCGAAGGCGAACCCGGCGCCGGCAAGACCCGCCTGCTGGAAGAGGTGGCCGTCATCGCCGACCGGCACGGCATGCTCGTCGTCCGGGGCACCTGCCTGCCGGGCGACGGCGTACCGTCGATGTGGCCTTGGGAGCAGGCGCTCGGGCCGGTCGTCGACAGCCTGCCCGCGCCGTCGCGGGAGAAGTGGCTCGCCGGTGACCTCGGAAGCCTTTCCCACGGCAACGCCCAGTTCCGGCTGTTCGAACAGGTTGTCGCCGTCATCGGTGCGGCGTCGGCGCGCCGGCCGACCCTTCTCGTACTCGACGATCTCCATTGGGCCGACGCCGCATCGCTGCGGCTCCTCGGTCACCTGGCGGCCCGGCTCCCCGACCGGACCGCGATAGTGGGCGCGCTCCGCGACCGCGCGCCCTTGCCCGGCTCGGACCTGTCCCGGATCCTGGCCGCGGCGAGCCGGTTGCCCGATCATCGCCGGTTCCGCCTCGGCCCGCTCGGTCCGGCCGATGTCGCCGAACTCATCCGCCAGGAAACGGGCACCGATCCCGAGGACGGCGTCGCCCGCTCGATCCACGCCCGTACGGCCGGCAATCCGTTCTTGGTCCGGGAACTGTCCCGGCTGCTCGACGGCGTCTCCTCGCCCCGCCTCGGGGTGCCGCCGACGGTCCGTGACGTCGTCCGCGACCGCATGGCCGGCCTCGACGAGGGCACGTCCGAGTTGCTGGACGTGGCCGCGCTCATCGGGGGCGACGTCGACCTGCGGCTGCTGTCCCGAGCCACCGGTGTCGACGCCGCCGACTGCCTCGTACGCCTCGAACCGCTGCACGCGCTGGGCCTCCTCGAGACCAGCCCGGACGACCCGTCGACGGTGCGGTTCGCGCACGACCTCGTCCGCGAGTCGATCTCCGAGACCACGACCCGGACGCGGGCCGTCCGGCTGCACCTGCGCGTCGCGGACGCGCTCGATCACCTTCACGCCGGCGACGAGGCCGTCGCCGAGCGCCTCGCGTATCACCTCTGGGCCGCCGGCCCCCTCGCCGACCCGGCCCGCATCGCGGAAGCGCTCGTGTGCGCGGGCCGCCGGCTCTCTTTCCGTGGTGAAAGCCCGGCGGCGGGATCGCTCCCGCCGCCGGGCGGGGGTCAGACGACGGCGGTACGGCCGAGGGTGAGCCAGCCGCGCAGCGTTCGGTCCTGGGCGGCGTTGGCGAAGCGCAGTGGTACGCCACGGGGCAGCGGGTTCGCCGCCCGCATGACCAGGGTGTAGGTGCCGCGCCGCAGCCCGGCGCTGGTCAACGAGGCCGTGAACTGCGCCGGGCGGCCGGGACCGACGGCGGTCAACTGCCACGGCGTGGTCCAGGTCCGGGTGATGTGGCCGCGGGCGTCGACGGCGGCGATCTGCGGCGGCCAGTCGTAGTAGAACGGAGCGATGCCGAGGTCGGCCATCTTCACCCCGACGGTGAACGTACGGCCGCGAACGAACAGCGGGGTACTGGCCTGGGTGACCTGCAGTTGGTAGCCGAGCGACTTTGAACCGGCCAGGGCGCGGGCCAGGTTCGGGCCGGCGTACCCGGGGTCGAATGCGTACTGATTGAGCAGCCACGACGCATGGGTCTGCGCGACGCTGTCCGGGAAGTCGTTGTCGGCGCCGCCTTCGATCACCGGGCAGTCGGCCGGAGCGTCGAAGATGCAGCCCTGGATCTCCGGCCGCAGTTCGCCGCCGACGGGTTCGCTCTGCCACTTGCCGGTGGTTCCGGCGGCGATCATCTTGTCCATGAAGTGCCAGCCGACACCGGGCAACGTCTCCACGGCGAACGAGTCATCGTGGTAGCCCATGCCCAGCGGCGCGTTGTCGGTGCTGGGGTAGCGAACCTGCAACTTGGTCTTATTGAACGCGGCGTCGAAGTCGGTCAAAACCCGAACCTGTTCCGCCTGCGAAGCGAACCAGTTCTCCGGCAGGGTGTAGCCATCGTGCGGGTACGTGTGCCATTCACCCCAGAACCCGAGCAGACCCACCTGCAGGAACCCGATGCGCGGGTCGCCGTCGTAGCGGGCGCCGAGCGCGGCGATGAACTGGTCCAGTGCGGTGCCGAGGTTCGGGTCGTCGTAGTCCGGGGAGACGCTGAGGCCGTTGTTGCCGAAGTCGTCGTAGGCGTGGGTGACCAGCCCGTTGTCGAGCAGATACCGCGGGATGCCGCTGGGCTTGCCCGGATAGTCGAGGTAGAAGCGGAATGCCGCCTGGTGGCCGCGAGCGGCGATCGCGTTGAGCTGTGCCTCCAGCGCCGACCAGTTGAACACGTCCGGCCCGGACATGACGGCGTTCAGCGGTAGGTAGAACCATTCCATTGTGTAGGGGAACGTACTGTATTTACCCGCATACGGTATGAACCCTTCCAGCGGGTTCGCCTCGGGCGCCGCGGCCGGCGCGAGCCGATGCCAACCGAGCTGGGGCGACGGTGCGGCCGGGCCGGCGAACGCCAAGCCGGGTTGCGGCGCCGCGATGCCGAGAGCGACGGAACACAGGGCGACGAGTGCGGTCAGGCCGCGTCGCCGGAGACGAGTGCGCATGGTGCGGGCCTTCCGTTGGGGTGGGAGACGTCGGCATGTTACGAAAGAGTCTTGGCAAAGTTACGAAGATCCTCATCATTATTGGAGTGCCGAACGCTCGTGGCAAGGCCGACCTCCTATCCCGCATCCGTGCCAATCGGGCGAGCCGTCGCGGCGGTACGGACCCGTCCCGGCGTAGAAATTGCCGTGCGTACGGCTTACGGTGTGCGCACCGATCGACCTAGGAGGGTGCAGTGGCGCATTCGCCACCAGAGCAGTCGGATCCCGCGGAGGCGGCGAAGGCCGTTCCCGCGGACACGGGCACAGACGTTCGCGCCGTCCCGGTGCCGGCGCCCCAACTGCTGGTCATGCCGCCGACCGACGCGATTCCGTTGATGGTCTGGCCGGGGACCGAGGGTGAAACGGCATGGGCGATCCCGATCCAGATCCCATCTGGTACGCGGGGGTATGCCCTCTTCGTGCCGATGGTCCCGGCCCAGGCGTCGGCCCCGGCCGTCACCAAGCCGGCCGACCAACCCGAGAAACCCGCAGTCGCGCCGGCCGTGACCGCCGCGCCGGCTGCGACCACCGCCCCGCCTGCGACCACCGCCCCGCCTGCGACCACAGCCCCGGCCGTGGTCGCTCCGAAGCCGACAGAGACCGCGACCCCGGCACCCCGAGCTGTCCCGCCGCCGAGCCCCCAACCGCTGAAACCGGAAGTGGTGGTTACTCAGGCGCCGCAGCCGTACGCACCCCCGCACCCGATTCGCCCGTTCGGCACGTACGAGCGGCCGCCAACCCCCTGGCAGACGTTCCGCAAGAAGCACTGGCCCGCGCCGAAGGAGGCCAAGGGCTGGGCTGTCCCGGCCGGTGTGCTCGCCGGAGCCCTCGGCTTCCTGATTTTCCTGCCGCTGAACCGGGTGGGTATCGGCTGGTTCCTCGGCTGGCTGGTGCTGACGCTGGGCGTGGCCTTCGGCGTCCGGCAGTCCACCGATCTGCCACGCCGGGAGCGGCTGGTCCGTTCCGGCTGGGCCGCGGCGGCGCTCGCCCTGCTGCTCATCCTGGCGTTCCGCAACGCGTGGTGGCTGGTGACGTTCAGCGTGCTGGGCGCGATCGGCTGCACCGCGCTGGCGATCGTCGGCGGCCGGCAGGTCAGGTCGATCCTGTTCAGCCTGGTGGCCGCCACCTGGGCGGCATTCGCCGGCATTCCGTGGGTCCGCAGGCACCTGAAAGGGAGCCGCAGCCCGGGCATCGCCAAGCGAACCTTCTTCTCGATCGCCCTCACCGTCGTGGTGCTGCTCGTCTTCGGCGCCCTGCTGTCGTCCGCGGACGGCGCGTTCTCCCAGCTGCTCGACGATGTCATCCCCGATTTCGCCATCGGCTCGATCTTCCAGTGGATCTTCCTGGCCGTGGCCGGTGGCCTGCTCGCCGTCTCCGGGCTCTACACGCTGACCGCGCCGCCGGCGACGTCCAGCCTGGACACGGAGGGCAAGGGCAGGCTCGGCCTGATCGAGTGGGCGCCGGCCTGCGCCGCCCTGGTGTTGCTCTTCGCCGGTTTCGTGGCGGTGCAGTTCACCGTGCTGTTCGGTGGACGCCGGCACGTGCTGCAGACGGCCGGGCTCAGCTACTCGCAGTACGCCCGGAGCGGCTTCTGGCAGCTGGTCGCGGTCACGCTGTTGTCGCTGGCGCTGATCGCGGCCCTGGCTCGCTGGGCGAAGCGGGACCAGCCGATGGAACGACTGCTGCTGCGCGTACTGCTGGGTCTGCTTTGTGCTCTCAGCGTGGTCATCGTGGCGTCCGCGCTGTCCCGGATGTGGGAGTACCAGCGGGTCTACAGCTTCACCGGTGAGCGGATCTTCGTGATGTCGTCCGAGATGCTGCTCGGCGTGATCTTCGTGCTGATCGCGGTCGCCGGGATCAAGTGGCAGGGCAAGTGGATCCCCGGCACCACCGTCGCTCTCGCCGTGCTGATGCTGCTCGGTCTCGCCGCCCTCGACCCCGAGGGCTACGTGGCCAGCCGCAACGCCGCTCGCTACGCGGGCTCCGGCAAGATCGACGCCTGGTATCTGCGGGCGCTCTCCGCCGACGCGACTCCGGCATTGACAAAACTTCCCGATCCCGTACGCCGTTGCACGCTCAGCTGGATCGCGGAGGACCTGAAGAGCCCCGACCCGTGGTACGCGTGGAACCTCGGACGGCAACGAGCGCGGGAAGCCCTGGCCGAACTGGGCCCCGACGCGATCGGCAACCAGAAGGACTGCCGCTCCGCCGACCAGTTCGATCTGCCGAAGACCCGCCGATGAGCGATGGTGCTCCGGTTCCGCGCCGGAGCGATGGTGCTCCGGTTCCGCGCCGGAGCACCATCCACCTCGTCACGGCAGCGCGTCGGCCTGAGCCGCGGCGTGGCGAGGGCGACGGCCGGTCCGTACCGCCATCCCGACCAGCCGGGACGCGTCCGACCGCCTGATCGGGGCGGCCTCCGCCGCTTCCTCGGTCGGGACGGCCAGCGCCGCGGGCAGGGTCACCACCGCGTGGATGCCGCCCTCGCCGGCCGGCCCGAGCGTCACTGCGATCCCGTGCTGGGCGGCCAGGGTCGCCACCACGACCAGGCCGAGCCGGGCGCTCTTGGCCGGATCGAACTCGCCCGGCTGCGCGAGTCTCCGGTTCGTCTCCTCGACCGCGGCGGCCGACATCCCGATCCCTCGGTCCTCGATCTCCACCACGGTCCCGTCCGGTCCCGTGCGGGCCGACAAGCGCACCGGCGTATCCGGCGCCGAGAACGTGACGGCGTTCTCCAGCAGCTCACCGATCAGATGGCCGAGGTCGCCGACGGCGTGCTCGGGCACCTCGGCGCTCACGACCGGTCCGATCGCGACCCGATCGGCGTGCACCATCTCGCCGGCCGTCCGAGCGAGAATCGTGGCAAGCGACTCGGCGCCGAGCCCGCGCCGGCTCCGCGCGGAGCCGGCCAGGATCACCAGATGCTCGGCGTGCCGGCGCATCCGGACGGCCAATTGGTACGCGCGGGCGTCCGCATCCACCGGACCGAGCGCCTCGATCTGGCGGTCCAACAGCGCCTGGTTGCGCCGGGCGATGTTGACCAGGACCTTGTTCATGTCGTGCCGCACGGCCGCTTCCCCGGCCGCCGACTCGAGGGCACTGAGGTGCACGTCGGTCAGCGCGGCGCCGACCTCCGCGATCTCGTCGTCACCCAGGCGCAGGCCCAGCGCCCCGTCGTCCACCTCTATGCGCTCACCGGCCCGCAACCGCCGGACCAGCTCCGGCAGCCGCCGGCGGGCGAGCTCGGCGGCCGCCGTCCGGAGCAGGGACAGCCGCCGCACGACCGAGCCGCCGATGTGGACGGCCATCACCAGCGACACCACGATGGCGATCAGGCCGAGCACGCCGGAGACGCCGAAACGCACCAGGATCCGGTCGCGGGCTTCCTTGGCGAACTCGACGGCGTGGTCGTAGCCGTCCGCCATGAAGGCGAACAACTGGCCCACGGCCGGGGCCGAGGTCGCCTTCCAGACCTCCCGGCTGATCCCCACCGGCCCACCGGAGCGGCCCTTGGAGATGATCTGGTCCTCGGCCGCCCGCAGTGCCGCGAAGGCGGGGCCGCTGAGCATGCTCTTGAACAGCGCCTGATCGGGTGCCGGCAGGGTCGAGCCGGCGGTGGGGATCTGGAAGCGCAACGCCCCGACGATCTGGATCAGCTGCACGTACTCCCCGCCGCCGAACCGGCCCGCCGCGGTGGCGCCGGTCAGCAGGGCGTCCTCCTGGTAGAGCAGCTCCCCGGCCCGGCGCATGGCGACCATGGTGCGCATGACGCGTTCCACCAGCGGGTCGCTGGAGGCCGCGGCCGCGTTCGAGACGCTGAACGCGGTCCGGATGACGCCGGTGTAGCCGCCGAGGACCGAGGTGACCGTGGCTTCCCGGGCATCGACCTGAGCCCGTACCAGCGTCAAGGAATCGATGCTGGTGGCCATGTCCCGGAACCGCGCCCGCGTGATCTCGGCCGAGACGCCGCTTCCCCGGTACCGGCGGGACAGCTCCCGGAACTGCGCTATCGCCGCGTCGGTCGCCGCCCGTTGCGTACGCAGGGCGGCGGCGTCACCGTCCGACGTGGCCAGGAACTCCGCCGACCGGGTGCGCTCGGCCTGCAGGGCGGCGACCATCCGGTCGCACGGCAGGCTCACGTTGTCCCGCGTGTTGTACGTGTCGCGCAACGCGGTCGCGTCAGCGAACGAAGCCTTGACGTCGATCGCCCACAACCCGGTCAGCGCGACGACCGGCACCAGGAGAGCAAGAACGATCTTCGAGCGGATGGACCTCGGTTTTCTTCGCATGTGACCCTCAATCGGACAGATGGCGGGCAAGTCCTCTGGGTGAGAGGTAGGACCTGTCGCAATCCGATGTGGAGTACGGCCCCCGGTCCGTTCCGGTTGAGGCAAGCGTTCTGTTCCCACTGATCGAGACGGAGCTCTGGTGCCTACATGCCGAACCGGGCGCCGCGTACGGCGTGGATCGCCTCGGCGGGTCCGCTGAGCTCGACGTGTGCCGCGCCCTGCCGGCCGAACAGGTAGAGCAGGAGTTCGCCGGGAGTTGCGGTGATGCGGGCGACCGGTTCTGCCCGTCTCGCACGAACGGTTCGGGCTGTCCCCGCCCAATGAAGCTCAAGTCCCGCACCGCGCAGCCGGCGGGCGAGGAACCACCGTCCGAGCACAACGTTGCGCCACAGAGCGTTGTCCATCGCGGGCTCGAGAGTGCGAGGGCCGAGGCCGTTAGCTCTGCGGACATCCTCGTGGTGGACGAAGAACTCGTTGAGATTCGGCAGCCGCCGTACCCATCGGAGTCGGAAGAAACCTGGCGGCGGCCCCGCCCGCAGCGTCGTTCTGAGCGAGGCGAAGTCCGTGCGGGCGAGCGCCGCCCGGCGGCGTTCCGCGAATCGGCCCCACGCGCCGGGCAGGACCAGCCCCGGACCGGCGAGGTAGTCGTTCTCGCGCACGACCAGGTGCGCGGCGACGTCGCGGCTCGTCCACGGTGTCAGCAGCGTCGGCGCATGCGGTCCGAGCTCGTCGAGCAGGTGCGCGCACGTCGTACAGTTGCCGTTGCTTCACCTGGTGTGCCGGGAAGTCTGGTCGGCGTTCGTCCGCCGTGTGCCCCGGAGGCCAGCGTGTTCGTGCTCGTGGGCGGTGCCGTCGTCGGTCTCGTGCTGCTCACCGCAGCCGCCGATCAGCTGGTCGTCGGCGCCGGCCGGCTCGCCGCCGGGTGGGGGATCTCGCCCGTGGTCGTCGGAGTGGTCGTGATCGGCGTAGGCACGAGCGCGCCCGAGTTCGTGGTGTCCGGCCTGGCCGCCGCGGGTGGCAACTCGGGGCTCGCCGTGGGCAACCTGGTCGGCTCCAACATCGTCAACGTGACGCTCATTCTGGGCGTCGCCGCTCTGGTCGGGCCGATCGCCGTGCGGTCGTCGGTATCGCGCCGGGAGGCGCCCTTGACCGTCGGCGCGGTGATCGTCCTGGCCGTGCTCGCCATGCTGGGGCTCGGCCGGATCGCCGGGATCGTCCTGCTGGCCCTGACCGTGGCGGCCGTGGGGCTGCTGATCCGGACTGCGCGGGGACCGATCGCGGATCCGCTGGCGGGTGAGGTCGACGACTTCCTCGACCGCCCGCCGATCCGCCGGCCCGGCAGGGAGGTTCTCCGCGCGGTGGCCGGACTCGCCGGAACCCTGGCCGGCGCCCAGTTGCTGGTGGTGACGGCCATGACGGCGGCCGACCGGCTCGGCGTGCCGGCGAGTGTCGTCGGGCTCACCGTCGTAGCCCTGGGCACCTCGTTGCCGGAACTGGTCACCGCGATCCAGGCCCAGCGCCGAGGCGAGGGGGATCTGCTGATCGGCAACCTGCTCGGGAGCAACCTGTTCAACAGCCTGGCGGGCGGGGCGGTAGTCGGCCTGGCCGGGCGGGGGAGCCCGGCCTCGCTCGGCTACGCGGCGCCGGCGGTGATGGTCGTGGTCAACGTCGTTGTCTGGCTGCTGCTGCGACGCCAGCATCGCATCGGCCGGGTCGGGGCGGGCCTGCTGCTGACGGCGTACGTCGTGACCTTCCCTCTGGTGACCTGACCGGCGCTAGGGTCCGCGGTATGGACGATGACACCGCGGACAGCGTGGCGCCGCAGGTTCGGCGGCTGAAACAGCGGGCACTGCGCGACCGGCTCCGGGAAAGCCTGCTGTTCCTCCCACTCCTGCTGCTGGCCGCCGGCGTCGTCCTGGAGGAAGCGGCCCAGCTCGTCGACCGGCACGCTCCGATCGGCTGGCTCGACTCGTTCACGATGGCTCCGGACGCGGCGGTGACCCTGCTGGCCACCGTGGCCGGGGCGACCATCACCACCGCCGGTGTGGTGTTCTCGCTGCTCGTGGTGTCCCTTCAGCTGGCGAGCGGGCAGTTCTCGCCGCGGGTGCTGCGCACCTTCTGGCGTGACCGGATGGGGCAGGTGCTGATCGGGTTGCTGCTGGCCACGTTCGCGTTCTGCGTGCTCGCGCTCAGCCAGATCGACACCAGCGCCGAGCACGCGCCGACGCTCACCATGACCTGCGCGATCGCTCTGGCGCTGGCGTCGATCCTGGCCATCGTCGGCTTCCTCAACCGGATCACCCGGCAGCAGTACGTCGGACGGATCATGGAACGCATCCAGCTCGAGGCCACAAACCTGATCAAAGATTTGCCGTACGGGACACAGATGGGTCAACGCTGCGGCGAGCCGATCGCCGCACCGGACCTGCCGGACGCCGGCGCCGCGCTGCTCGTCCGGTCGCACACCGACGGCTGGGTCCAGCAGGTCAGCCACCGCGCGGTCCTGGCCGCGGTGCCGCCGGGCAGCACGATCCGCCTGGAGACCCGGGTCGGGTCGTACCTCATCCGGGACGAGCCGCTGGCCCGGATCTGGCCGGCGCCCGATGCCGAGGCCGGGCGCCGGGCGGCCCGCTTGATCGGGGAGGCGGTCATCGTCGGCGCGACCCGCACCATGCGGCAGGACATCGACTTCGCCCTGCGTCAGCTCAACGACATCGGCCTGCGGGCCCTTTCGCCCGCGGTCAACGACCCCACCACGGCCAACGAGGTGATCCTGCGGGTCACGTCGATCATGCGGCCGCTGTTACGGGCCGACCTGCCCGACCAGGCGCAGCGTGACGGCGACGGCCGGACCCTGTTGACTCCGTGGGACCTCGACCACCCCGAGTACGTCCGGCACGCGTACGGCCAGATCCGTCTTTATGCCGGAGCGCATCCGCAGGTGGCGCTGACCTTGGTGCGGGTGCTGCGAATGCTGCGTGACGTCACCGCCGAGCACGGCGACCGGGCTGCGGCGGTCGGCGAACTGGACCGCCAGCTCGCCGCGGTCATCGCGGACGCCGAACGGGCAGGCCTGCCGGACTCCGAGCTCGAGCCGCTCACAGCCGCCGCCGGCCGACGCCAAGAGTGACCGCCCGGGCACCTGATCCGGCTCGTTCGCGGGGCCACGCCTCAAATCCGGGGGCGGGCCTCGCCGACCGAGGCCGGCTCGACCCGAGCGAGACAGTCGGTCATTGCGGCCCGGCCGGTCGGTCGCGGTCGGGCAGGCCGAAGACCGGGAAGAGGGACGGGTCGGGGAAACCGCCGGGATGTCGCAGGCCTGCCAGGCCCGCAGAAACGCGTCCAGCACCGGTTTCTCCTCCGCGGTCGGGGGAGCGGCCGGTACGCCGCCGGTCTCGGCCGGCTTGGCACGCGCCCGGTGGAGTGCGCTGTTGACCGCGGGCACGCTGAGGCCGAGCAGGGTCGCGACCTCGGCGGCATTCCAGGCGAGGACGTCGCGCAGGATGAGCGCGGCCCGGGCGCCGGCTGTCCTGCCCGTCTCGAAGGCTGACGGGGAACGGGCCGGCCGTTCATTCCGGCTGCGGGCCGCGGAGCCGGGCGGCGCGGCGGGTGAGGTAGCGCTGCTCGGGCAGGCTGGTGGTCGCGCGGGCGGCCCGCAGGTAGGACTCGCGGGCCGCGTCCGCGTCGCCGGCCTCCTCGAGCAGGTGAGCGCGGACCGCCTCGAGGCGGTGCGTGTGTGCCATCCGATCGTCCGCGTCGAGGGTGCCGAGCTCGGCGAGTCCGGCGGCGGGGCCGTGCACCGCGGCGACGGCGACCGCTCGGCTGAGCGTCACGATCGGGCCGGGCGTGACGCGGGCGAGGACGTCGTACAGGGCGAGGATCTGGGGCCAGTCGGTCTGGTCGGCGGTGGGTGCCTCGTCGTGCAGCGCCGCGATCGCCGCCTGGACCTGGTACGGCCCGACCGGTCCGGTGCCCAGGGTGCGGGTGAGCAGCCGCCTGCCCTCGGCGATGGCCGCCGCGTCCCACCGCCCGCGGTCCTGGTCGGCGAGCGGCACGATCGATCCGCTCTCGTCGGTGCGCGACGCCCGCCGGGCGTCGGTGAGCAGCATCAACGCCAGCAAACCGGCCACCTCGCACTCGCCCGGCACGAGGCGATGCAGCGTCCGGGTGAGACGGATGGCCTCCGCGGTGAGGTCGTCGCGGAGCAAGCGGGGCCCGGAGCTTGCCGTGTGACCCTCGGTGAAGATGAGGTAGAGCACGTGCAGGACGACGTCCAGCCGGTGTTCCCGCTCGTGTGCCGCGGGCAGCTCGAACCGGGCGCCGGCGTCGCGGATGCGCTGCTTCGCCCGGCGGATCCGCTGCGACATTGTGGCCTCCGGGACCAGGAAGGCCGCCGCTATCTGTGTCGTGGTCAGACCGCCCACCGCCCTGAGGGTGAGCGCGACCTGCGCGGGCGGGGAGAGCGCCGGGTGCCCGCACAGGAACATCAGGATCAGGGTGTCGTCGCCGGGCTCGGCCGGCGGGCGGCGGGCCGTCTCGAGCGCGACCGCCGCCTCCCGGTGCCGGCGGGCGCTGTCGGCTCGCCAGTGATCGACGAGGGACCGGTCGGCGACGGTCAGCAGCCAGGCGCGAGGCCGATCGGGTACGCCGTCGCGCGGCCACTGGGCGGCGGCCGCGAGCAGCGCCTCCTGCACGGCGTCCTCGCAGATGTCGAACTGCCCGTGCCGGCGTACGAGGATGCCGAGAACCTGCGGCGCGAGCTCGCGCAGCAGGCTCTCGAACGACACGGTCACCGGATCACATCTCGGGCGACTCGTCCATGACCCGGCGGACCTCCATCGGATATTCGGTATGCGCCACGACCCGTGCCGCGATCTCGACCGCGCGCTCGTGGGTGCCCTCGACGATCCAGTAGCCGGCCAGCGATTCCTTGATCTCGGCGAACGGGCCGTCCGTTGCGGCCGTGGTTCCGTTGCGGAACCGAACGGTCGTGGCCTGGCCGGGATCCATCAGGTGCCGGCTTTCCACGACCTCGCCGGTCTCGCGCAGTTCCCGATCCATCGAGACGAGCGTGGACTGCATCTTCTCGATCCACTCCGGGCTCCGGCCGGCCAGCGATTCGCCCAGCCCGCCGAACATCATGATCATGTACTTCACGGTGATCCCTTCCGTCGTCCGGTGCCCGGTGCGGGCGCCGGCCTCCGGTCGGAGCGGACGACGCGGTTTCCGACACCGGCGGCCAAGATCTTTGACGGATCCCTTGTCCTGGGGAGCAGGGTAGCGACAGGCAGGCACGTGTCGACCGAGATCAAAAGGCGAGGAAGGCGGCGCTGCCGGAGGTCGCCGGAAATGAGGTGTAACGCCGGCGGGGGTTGCCGGGACTACAGGGCACCGATCGAGGAGGAACCGATGCCCGAAACCCGCTACGACGATCTGCGAGCCCTGGTCATCAACTGCACGCTGAAGCGCTCCCCGGAGCTGACCCACACCGGTGGGCTGATCGACCTGAGCCGGGCGATCATGGAGAAACAGGGGGTGCGGGTCGACGTCCTGCGGGCCGTGGACCACGACATCGCCACCGGGGTCTGGCCGGACATGACCGAGCACGGCTGGGCCACCGACGCATGGCCGGAGATCTACCGGGACAAGGTGCTGCCGGCCGACATCCTGATCATCGCGGGCCCGATCTGGCTGGGCGACAACTCGTCGATCACCAAACAGGTCATCGAGCGGCTGTACGCCTGTTCGCATCTGCTCAACGACGCCGGCCAGTACGCCTACTACGGCCGGGTCGGCGGCTGCCTGATCACCGGCAACGAGGACGGCGTCAAGCATTGCGCCCAGAACATCCTGTACAGCCTGCAGCACCTGGGCTACACGATCCCGCCGCAGGCCGACGCCGGCTGGATCGGTGAGGCCGGACCGGGCCCCTCCTACCTCGACGCCGGCTCGGGCGGACCGCAGAACGACTTCACCAACCGCAACACCACGTTCATGACCTGGAACCTGCTGCACCTGGCCCGGATGCTCAAGGACGCCGGCGGCATCCCGGCGCACGGCAACCAGCGCAGCGAGTGGGACGCCGGCTGCCGCTTCGACTTCCCCAACCCCGAATACCGCTGAAAGGCCGACCACCATTCGACGACCCCTGGGGTGCGCGATCCCGGTATCGACGGCAGGTAACGTGCGCTGCATGGCCGACACCGCGCTGCCCGCCGACGCGGTCGTCGTGGCCCGGTTGCGCGCCCGGGACGAGACCATGTTCGCCTCCTTGCTCGACGCGTGGTCGGCCGGCATGCTGCGCGCCGCCCGGGCCTATGTTGCCGACGACCACGCGGCGCAGGACGTCGTCCAGGAGGCCTGGCTGGGCGTGCTGCGCGGCATCGACGGTTTCCAGGAGCTGTCCTCCCTGCGTACCTGGGTCTACAAGATTTTGATCAACAAGGCCAGGACCCGGGGTGTACGGGACGCGCGCACCGTCCCGGGTCTCGTCGTCGCCGGCGACGGGGACCGCGGCCCGACCGTGGACCCGGCCCGCTTCCGGGGCGGCGACGACCCGTACCCCGGGCATTGGCGTGGCTTGCCACCCGCCTGGCCGTCACCGGAGGACGGCGCGGTGGCCGCCGAGACCCGCCGTCAACTCGCCGCCGCGCTGGCCGATCTGCCGGCCCGGCAGCGCGTGGTGGTCACCTTGCGCGATGTCGCCGGGCACAGCAGCGACGAGGTGTGCGACCTGTTGTCGATCAGCGCGGCCAACCAGCGCGTCCTGCTGCATCGGGGCCGGGCCGCGCTGCGTGCCACCCTGGAACAGCACTGGATCAAGGAGGCGAGGGCGTGAACTGCGACGAGTTCGTGGAGCTGGTCACCGCCTACCTCGAGGGCACGTTACCGGCGGAGACCGAGCAGAGGTTCGTCGAGCACCTCGCCGAGTGCGACGGCTGTGACCGCTACCTCGAGCAGATCCGCAGCACCGTGGACAACCTCGGCCATCTGCCCGCGCAGCGCATGGCGCCCGAGGTCCGCGACCGCCTACTGGCCGCCTTCCGGGACTGGCCCACGGGCTGAGCCGATACGGTCGATGACGGCGTCCAGGGCGACTTCCAGCGGGCGTACGTCTCGATGGATCTGTGCCATGAGCAGCCCGCCCTGCAGGGCGGTGAGCAGTGCCAGCGCCAGGTCCTCGGGATTGCCGGCCAGGTCGCCGCGGGCGTGCATGGCGGTGAGGCCGGCTCGGATCGCCTGCTCCCAGCGCAGGTAGCCGGAGGCGACCGCGAGCCGGGCCTCGGGGTTGGTCTCGGCGACCTGGCTGCCGATGGAGCCGATCGGGCAGCCGCCGCGGCATTGCATCCGTTTCTGGTTCTCGACCAGCATGTCGCGCCAGGCGCGTAGCTCACCGATCGTGTCGAGGCGGCCGAGATGCGGTGCCTGCAGGTCGAGGACCGCCTCGGTCTGGTGGTCGATCACGGCGAGCAGCAGAGCCTGCTTGTCGGCGAAGTAGTGGTAGATCTGCGAACCGCTGACCCCGGCCGCGGCTCGAACGTCCTCCAGCGTGGCATCGGTGACACCCTGCTCGTACATGAGCTGGGCGGCCGCCTCGACGATCCGCCGGCGGGTCGCCTCTCCCTTGGCCGTGAGCCGTTTCGCTGTCACGCCGGACACACTACCCCGTTTTGGATTGGACAACCCATTTTCTCGCCGCAATTGTGGGCCATGCAATCCATTCCGTACCGGAGAAGGGTTTGTTCATGGAGCTCAGCGGCAAGATCGCACTCGTCACCGGCGCGACCGGGGGGATCGGTGGCGCCACGGCCCGGCTGCTGGCCGCCCGCGGCGCGCGGGTCGTCGCGTCCGGCCGGGACGCCCAGCGCGGCGAGGCGCTGGTCAAGGAGATCACCGAGGCCGGCGGCACGGCCCGGTTCGTCGCCGCCGACCTGACCGACGTGGCGTCGCTGCGACGCCTGGCGGACGAGGCCGGCGACGTCGACATTCTGGTCAACAACGCCGCGCTGTTCCCGATCGCGGCCACCACCGAGCAGGAGCCCGACCGCCTCGACGAGGCGTTCGCCGCCAACGTGCGCGCACCGTACCTGCTGGTCGCGGCGCTCGCCCCGGCGATGGCGGCGAAGGGCTCGGGCAGCATCGTCAACGTCAGCACGATGGCCGCCCGGATCGGGATGCCCGGCCTGTCGACCTACAGCGCGACCAAGGCCGCCCTGGAGGCTCTCACTCGCACCTGGGCGGCCGAGTTCAGCCCGGCCGGGGTGCGGGTGAACACGGTCTCCCCGGGCCCGACGCGGACGGACATGGTGATGCTGAGCATGGGGGAGGAGGGTGCCGCTCAGGTCGCGGGAACCACGCTGCTGAAGCGGCTGGCCGACCCCGGCGAGATCGCGGAGGTCATCGGGTTCCTGGCGTCGGACCGAGCCGGCTTCATGACCGGCGCGACCGTCGCGGTCGACGCCGGGCGCACCGCGATCTGACCGAGCGTCCGGCGCGACTTGCCGATACCCGGCTCGCCGGTCAGTACGGCCGCTCGGCCCTGTCCGGCGCCCAGGTGACGCGCCCCGACTCAGGTGGCGCTGCCGATGCCTCCGGCCGGCGAGTGGGACGGGGTGCGGTGGCGGTCGCGGAAGGTGGCCATCTTGGCGCGGTTGCCGCAGTTGGCCATGGCGCACCACCGGCGGGAGGTGTTGCGCGACCCGTCGACGAAGACCCAGCGGCAGTCGTCCCCGCGGCAGGCTTTGACCCGGGACCAGCCGGGTCGAGCCGTGGCGCGTAGCAGCGCCGCGACGGTGGCGGCGCCGATGTCGGTCGCGAGATCGCCGGGGACGTCGGCGCGAAGCGACGGCGCTTCACGCAGATCGAGGCGCAAGGCAAGCCCATCCAGGCCGTACGTTCCGCTCATGTCGGGTTCTATGCCGTTGTTGCGCAGAGCCAGGCCGCGGATCAGGCCGCGCAAGGCGCGCAATGTCGCGACGCTCTCCGGAGCCTCCGAGCCGCTGTCCCGGCCGGTGACCGGCGCGTTCAAGCCGTGCCACCAGGCGCGGACCGAGGCGGCATCGGCGAGCTCGTCGTGCTCGCCGTGGGCGGTGTTGGCCACGGCGATGAGCAGATCCTCGTCGCCGAGACCGGGCCAGGAGATGTTCCGCACCATGTAACCACCGTACACGCTTTATAGGTTGACTCTCCCCGTAACCGGTGTAACGGTTATGACGGTTGCATCGTTTCGGGAGGTCGCGGTGGTCAGGGTTGTCCGGTTGCGCGCCGGCGAATCGGCGCTGCTGCTCTCGGCCGCTGTCTACGGCGTGAGCACGACCGTCTCGGTGGTCGCGCTGCGGGCCGTTCGCCCGGCCGACCTGCTGGCCGTCGAGATCTCCGGCGCGGCCGCGATGCTGCTGGTCACCGCCGCGGTGCGCGGGCAACTGCGCCGGCGCGGGGCGCTGCGGCACATGCTGGCCGGTGCGCTGGTGCCGGGCTTGGCGTTCCTGTTCGGCGATCTGGGGCTGTCCCGCACCAGCGCGTCGAGCGGCAGCCTGCTGCTGGCCGCCGAGCCGCTGCTGTCGGTGTTGCTGGCGGTCGTGGTACTGCGTGAGCGGCTGCCCGGCCGGGCAATGCTGGCACTGATCGTCGGCCTCACGGGCGGGGCGCTGGTCGCGCTCGAACCCGGCGGCCCGGCCGGCACCGATACGACCGTCGGCAACGTGCTGGTTCTGCTCGCGGTGGTGGCCGCCGCGACGTTCCTGATCGTCACTCGGCGCTTCAACGACGGCGGCGACGGGCTCAACGAGAGCGCCTGGCAGAGCACCGGCGGCTTCCTGACAGTCGTGCCCTTCCTGATCTTCTCGTGGTCGACCGGCGGCAGCCGGCTCGGCACGGCCGGTGCCGAGGGCTGGCCGGCCTGCATCGCGGTGGTCGTCTGCGGCGTGGTCGGTGGCGTGCTGTTCAACCGGGGGATCGGCCGGGTGCCGGCGGCCCGGGCCGGTCAGCTGGGAAATCTGACTCCCGTCGTCGGCACGCTGACCGCGGTCGTGTTTCTCCGCGACCGTCCCTCGTTCCCGCAGATGATCGGCGGTGCCGCGATCCTCGGCGGCCTGGTGCTGCTGTTGCGTATCCCGGCCCGTTCACACCAACCCGAACTTGTCGAGGAGTACCGATGATTGACCGTACCGCTCTGTTCTGCGACATCCCGCTCGCCGCGCGGATCGAGCGGGCCGAGGAAGAGTTCATCGCCGTGTGGAACGAGGCCGTCCGGCGTCGGCGGGGCCCGGCGGGCGGCTTCGCGATGCCCGTCGCGGGCGGCGTGGCCAGCTACGCCGAACCCGACTCGCCGATCAACAAAGTCGCCGGCCTCGGCTTCGCGGGCCGGCCCGAGCCGGCCGAATTCGACAAGATCGAGCAGGCGTACGCCGAGCGTGGCGCTCCGGTCCAGGCTGAGGTTGCCAGCCTCGCCGACCCCGCGCTGCTGGAGGTGCTGGCCGCGCGCGGCTACCGGCTGGTGTCGTTCGAGAACGTCCTCGGCCGGGCTCTCGGCGACGCCGTGGAACTGATCGCGCCGCCCGGGATCGAGGTTCGTCCGTGCGGCGACGACGAGTTCGAGGCCTGGGTGGAGGTCGTCGTCGAGGCGTCGCTGCACCCGGACACGCAAGGCGTCCCATGGCAGGAGGACTTCCCGCGAGAGATCCTCGAGAACGCCGAGCGGGACACCGCCGGCCTCGTCCGCCGTTATCTGGCGACGTCGGACGGGATTCCGGCCGGCGGCGGCAGCATGCGCATCGCCGACGGCATCGCCCAGCTCACCGGGGCCGCCACCGCACCCGCCTTTCGCCGCCGCGGCATCCAGAGTGCCCTGCTGGCCGCCCGTCTCGCCGACGCCACGGCGGCCGGCTGCGACGTCGCGGTCATCACCGTTCAGCCGGGCTCCAAGTCGCAGCAGAACGCCCAGCGTCGCGGCTTCGACCTGCTTTACCACCGCGCCGTGCTGACGTCAGTCTCATGACCGATCGACGGGCTCCGGCGCCGGGAGGTGCCAGGACGCGAGCATGCGAAGGCTTTCCTGGGACGGTGACCCGGGCTCGGCGGTGTAGGTGACGAGCGTCTGATCGGGGTCGTCGGGCGCTCGCAGCGCCTCCTGTGCCAGGACGAGGCGTCCGGCGAGGGGATGGAGGATTTCGTACGCGGCGTGGGTCTTGTCGCCGACGGGGTGCTCGGCCCACAACTGCCGGAAGAGCCGGCTGTGCAGGGACAGTTCGCCGACTAGCTCGGCGAGCAGCGGATCGTCGGGGTGACGGCCGGCGTCGAGGCGCAGGAACGCCACGATGTCGCGTGCCTTGCGGCGCCGGTCGGTGAACAGCGCCCCGGTGTGCTCGTCGAGGAAGATCAGACGGGCGAAGTTACGCTGCCGTGGCGGCAGTGAACGGAAATCCGCGACGAGGGCGGCACCGAGTGGGTTCCAGGCCAGCACGTCGGTGCGCCGGCCGACGACGAACGCGGGGACATCAGTCATGGCGTCCAACAGTTGACGCAGTTGAGGACGCACTCGCTGCGGCCGGACCGGACGGCGGCGGGACCGGTTCGGGCGGGCGAGGTCGCGAAGATGTTCCCGCTCGTCGCCGCCGAGCTGAAGGGCGTTGGCGACGGCATCGAGGACGGCGTCCGAGACGTGGGTGCCCCGGCCCTGTTCGAGGCGAACGTAGTAGTCGACGCTGACGCCGGCCAGTTGGGCGAGCTCTTCCCGGCGCAGCCCGGGCACCCTGCGCCGGGTGAGCATCGGTTGCAGTCCCACGTCCTCGGGGCGCAGCCGCGCCCGCCGGGACCGCAGGAACTCACCCAACGTGGTGTGCCGTTCCATGCCGACCAGTATGGCGCTCCGGCACCGCGCGAGCCTGGTTCTGCCAGACCCAGGCTGACGCCGCCCGGGGTTGATCGGTGCCCTGGGTAGCCCGCGCGGATCGGCCGATGCTGAGGGCACCGGAACGATCGAGCGTGGACGGAGCATGACCGTGGTGGAACTGAAGAACGGAACGGCGCTGGTGACCGGTGCCAATCGCGGCATCGGGCGGGCGATCACCGAGGCGCTGCTCGCCCGGGGAGCACGGAAGGTGTACGCGACGGCCCGCCGTCGCGAAACGTTGGCCGGTCTCGCCACCGACCCACGCGTCGTGCCGTTGCGAATGGACATCGCCGACGCCGACGACGTCGCAGCCGCGGCCGAAGCCGCCGGCGACGTCACGCTGCTGGTGAACAACGGAGGTTCGCTGGAGTTCGCGGACCTGCTCAGCGGCGACCTCAAGGCGATACATTCAGATCTGAACACCAACTACTTCGGTACGCTCGCCGTCACCCGTGCGTTCGTGCCGGTGCTGCGGCGCAACGGCGGTGGCGCGATCGTCAACTTGCTGAGCCTGGTGGCGTTGGGCGCGGTCCGCGGAATGGGCGGCTACAGCGTGTCCAAGGCCGCCGCGGCATCGATGACGCAGGCGGTCCGAGCACAGGTGGCCGACCTCGGCATCACCGTGCACGGGGTGTTCCCCGGCGCGGTGGACACCGACATGATCCGCGCGTTCGACATGCCCAAGACCAGCCCGGAGGACGTTGCCCGGGCGATCCTCGACGGCGTCGAGGCCGGCGAGGAAGACATCTTCCCGGACGCGATGTCCCGCGCCGGTCACCAGACGTGGCGCGACGACCCGAAGGCGTTGGAACGGCAGATGGCCTCGATCTGACCCGGAGCGGCGGGCACGGCTGACGCGATTCGTCAGGAGGGCCGAAAGGGCAGTGCTCGCCGCTTCGTATTGAAACGATCACACGCCGGACCCTAGCCTGTAATCACGTTTCGCATTGAAACGTGTCAATGCCTCGCATCCCCCGAGGAGACCACAGGATGGCCGTCAAACGCCTGGTTGCCGTGATCGCGGCGAGCGTCACCGCTCTCGCCGTCATCTCCGCCCCCATCTCCGCCAACGCCGCCGCCCCCGCCCCCGTCGGGGTCGAGGGAGCGCACTGGATCTGGTATCCGGAAGGCGATCCGGTGCAGTCCGCGCCGGCCGCCACCCGCTATCTGCGCCGAGTCTTCAGCGCGCCGGCCGGGCCCTACAGCGATGCCCAACTGGTCGTCACCGGCGACGACACAGTGGACGTCTGGCTCAACGACACCTACCTGGCCGGTTCGGCCCGGGTCACCGACTCCTGGCGCCAGGCCCGCTACGTCGACCTCGCCGCGGCGCTGCGGCCGGGCAGTAACACGCTTCGGATCGCCGTGCGTAACACCAGCGCCGGGCCGGCGGGGCTGCTCGCGCACCTGCGGGTCGCCTCGGCGGCGGGCACGGCCGACCTGGTCACCGACGGGGCGTGGCAGGCGGCGAACGGCGTCCCGGAGAGCTGGGTGGCCGCTCGCGACCTCGGCGCGTACGGGACCGGGCCGTGGGCCCGGAACGTCGTCGCCCCCGATGTCGCCGCCGCCTCGCCGGTCACCGTGGCCGGACTGACCACCGAGCGCCGCCCGAACCCGGTCGGCATCGACGCGGCCAAGCCCCGGTTCGGCTGGCAGTTGGCCGCCACCGCCAACGCCCAGATCCAGGGGCGCTATCAGATCACGGTCGGCACCTCGCCCGGCGCCGCCGACGTGTGGGACAGCGGCCAGGTCGCGTCCGGCCAGAGCGTGGACGTCGCGTACGGCGGACCGGCGCTCGCCGGCAACCGGACATACCACTGGCAGGTACGCGTCTGGGACGCCCAGGGGCGGCCGAGCCCGTGGAGCGCACCGGCCACATTCGACACCGGGCTGTTCGATCCGGCCACCGAGTGGCAGGCGAGCTTCGTCGGCGCGCCCGTCACCGCGAATCTGACCGGCGCGCAATGGATCTGGTACCCGGAAGGCGATCCGGCCACCAGCGCGCCCGCCGGGACCCGGTATTTCCGCCGCACGTTCAACCTTTCCGCGGCCGGGACGGCGACCCTGGTGGTGACCGGCGACGACACCGCCGACGTGTGGCTCAACGGGGCCAAGGTCAGCGCGTCCCGCCGGGTCGTCGACTCGTGGAAGCGCGCCACCACGGTCACCGTGCCGACCAGAGCCGGCAGCAACACGCTGGCGATCGCGGCCACGAACACGACCGCGAGCCCGGCCGGTGTGATCGCCAAGCTCGGCACGGTCGTCACCGATGGCTCCTGGAAGGCCTCGACCGGTGGGCCGTCCGGATGGGAGCAGCCCGGATTCGACGACTCCGCATGGCCCGCGGCAAAGACTACCGCCGCGCTGGGCGGGGGCCCCTGGGGCAGCCAAGTGTCGGTCACGAATCCCACCCCGTACGTGAGCAAAGCATTTGATCTTGGAAAGCCGGTCGCCCGGGCCAGGCTGTTCGCCACCGCGCTCGGCCTGCACGAGACCTATCTGAACGGTGCGAAGGTCAGCGACGAGCGGCTGGCGCCGGGCTGGACCGACTACAACAAGCGGCTGCAATACCGCGAGTACGACGTGACGGGCCGGCTGCGCACCGGCGGCAACACCCTCGGCGCGCTGCTCGGCAACGGCTGGTACTCCGGCAACATCGGCTTCGCCGGCAGCCAGCGGTACGGCACGTCCCCGTGGTATTCGGCGAAGCTCGTCATCGAGTACGCCGACGGCACGCGCACCGAGGTGCGGACCGATGGCAGCTGGACCGCGGCGCCGAGCACGATCGTCGCCGACGACCTCTACCACGGCGAGGACCAGGACGCCCGGATCGGGACCACGGCCGGAGTGCCGGTGACGGTCCGGACCGCCGCGCTGCCGCATCTGGTGGCCCAGGTGGATCCGGGTGTCACCGTGCAGCAGGAGTTCCGGCCGCGCGCGATCACCCAGCCCCAGCCGGGCGTGTTCATCGCCGACATGGGGCAGAACTTCGCGGGCTGGAACCGGCTGCGGGTGACCGGGCCGGCCGGCACGAAGGTCACCCTGCGGCACGGCGAGATCCTCAACGCGGACGGCACTCTCTACACCGCGAACCTGCGGGCCGCCCAGGCCACCGACACGTTCACGCTGGCCGGGACCGGCACGCCCGAGGTCTTCGAGCCACACTTCACGGTGCACGGATACCGGTACGTCGAGATCACCGGGTTCCCCGGCACGCCCACCGCCGACAGCATCACCGGGCTGGCCGCCTGGACCGGCGGCACGCCGACCGGAACGTTCCAGTCGAGCGACCCGCTGGTCAACCAGTTGCAGTCGAACATCCTGTGGGGCGCGCGCTCGAACATGCTCTCCATCCCGACCGACTGCCCGCAGCGCGACGAGCGGCTCGGCTGGACCGGGGACATCGCCGCGTTCGGGGCGACGTCGACGTTCAACTTCGACACCCACGGGCTGCTGGCCAAGTTCGCCGACGACCTGGTGGACGCCCAGCGGTCGGACGGCGCCTTCACCGACGTGGCGCCGGCGGTCATCGACGGCGCCGGCAAGGCGGGCTGGGCCGACGCGGGGGTGATCGTGCCGTACACGGTCTGGCAGCGTTTCGGCGATCTGAGCGTGGTCGACCAGCATTTCGCGGCGATGGCGCGCTACGTCGACTACCTGCGCTCGACCGCGGGCGCCGACCTGATCCGCAACCAGGACACGTACGGCGACTGGCTGAACGTCGACGACGGCACGCCCAACGACGTGTCCAGCACGGCGTTCTTCGGGTGGTCGGCCCGGCTGCTGGCGCGGATGGCGGCGGCCACCGGGCGGACGGCCGAGGCCACCTCGTACGGCACGCTGGCCGACCAGATCGCGGCCGCGTTCACCGGCCGGTTCGTCGCGGCCGACGGCACGGTGGGCAACAACAGCCAGACCGGGTACGTGCTGGCGCTCGCGTTCGGTCTGGTGCCGGCCGCCCGGCAGCAGGCGGTGGCCGACAAGCTCGCGGCCAAAGTGGACGCTCGTGGCGGTCACCTGTCGGTGGGCTTCATGGGCGTGGAGAACCTGCTGCCGGTGCTCGCCGACCACGGGCACGCCGACACCGCGTACCGGATCCTGCAACAGCCGGACTACCCCGGCTGGGGCTACATGAACGCCCGCGGCGCCACCACGATCTGGGAGCGGTGGGACGGCATCCGCACCGACGGTTCGCTCCAGGACCCGGGCATGAACTCGTTCAACCATTACGGGCTCGGCTCGGTCGGCGACTGGCTCTACCGCGGGGTCGGCGGTCTCGCTCCGGCCGCGCCCGGCTACCGGCAACTGCTCATCGAGCCGATTCCGGGCGGTTCGCTCACCTCCGCGTCGTCGTCGCTGCGGACGGCGTACGGGACGGCGAGCTCGTCCTGGACCCGGAGCGGCACCGCGCTGACCCTGCGCGTGGTGGTCCCCGCGAACACGACCGCGACCGTGCGCCTCGGAGACTCGGTCAGCGCTCCGGCCGAGGCCGTGCCGCAGGGATCGGGCAGTTGGACGCTGCCGTCGGGCAGTTACGTCTTCACCCGGGCCTGACCACGAGGAAATCTGTCCGCGATGGGGCCGGCGCACGGCCGGCCCCATCCGGCGGCGCCTCAGCGCAGGGTGTCGACGTCGATGACGAAGCGGTAGCGGACGTCGGACCGCAACACCCGCTCGTACGCGTCATTGACCTCGTCGGCGCCGATGACCTCGACCTCCGGGGCGATGCCGCGCTCGGCGCAGAAGTCGAGCATCTCCTGCGTCTCGGCGATGCTGCCGATGCCGGAGCCGGCGAACGAGCGGCGGTTGCCGAACAGGGCGAACACCGGCACCGTGAGCGGCTCCGGCGGGGCGCCCACGCTGACCAGGGTGCCGTCGAGGCGCAGCAGGCCCAGGTAGGCGGCCATGTCGATGGGGGCGCTGACGGTGTTGACGATCAGGTCGAACGTGTTCTTGAGCGCCTCGAAGGTGGCCGCGTCACTGGTGGCGTAGTAGTCCCCGCCGCCGAACGCGAGGCCGTCGTCCTTCTTGCCGAGGGTCTGCGACAGCACGGTGACCTCGGCGCCCATCGCGGCGGCGATCTTGACGGCCATGTGACCCAGGCCGCCCATGCCGACCACGGCGACCTTTCGGCCGGGGCCGGCATTCCAATTCACCAGCGGCGAGTACGTCGTGATGCCCGCGCACAGGAGGGGAGCGGCCTTCTCGTACGGAATCGTCTCGGGCACCCGCAGCACGAAGTCCTCATCGACGACGATGTGGGTCGAGTAGCCGCCCTGCGTGATGGTGCCGTCCCGGTCGACGCTCGCGTAGGTGCCGGTGTTGCCGTTCGTGCAGTACTGCTCGTGCCCGGCCTTGCAGTTCTCGCAGTCGCGGCACGAGTTGACCATGCAGCCGACGCCGACCCGGTCACCGACGGCGTGCCGGCTGACCTCGGCGCCGACCTCGGCGACCCGGCCGACGATCTCGTGACCGACCGTCAGCGGGTAGGACTGCACACCCCACTCCCCGCGCACGGTGTGGATGTCGGAGTGACAGATCCCGGCGTACCGGATCTCGATGAGCACGTCGCGCGGCCCCAGGTCGCGCCGCTCGATCGTGGCCCGGACGAGCGGCTCGGTGGCGGACGGCGCGGCGATCGCGTTGACGGTGAGCATGCGCTGATCTTTCTCCTCGGTTCGTTTCGTGAAGCTTCTGTCCCAGACAACCGCGCCCGAACCGTCGGAGGGAGTTCCTGATGAGGGGTGTACTGGCAGTACATCCCTGGTGCGCGTGACACGTCGTACGGTCGAAGGTGTGAACAGCAACCGAGCGGAAGTGCACGAGTTCCTCACCTCGCGCCGCTCCAAGATCACCCCGGAGCGGGCCGGCATCCCGTCCGCGGGGACCCGGCGCGTGCCCGGCCTGCGCCGCAGCGAGGTCGCCACGCTGGCCGGGATGAGCGTGGAGTACTACGCCAAGCTCGAACGGGGCCACCTGGCCGGAGTCTCGGCCGGCGTGCTCGAGGCGATCGCCCGCGCCCTGCAGCTCGACGACGCCGAACGCGCCCACCTGATGCGCCTCGCCCAGGAGGCCAACGGCACGGGAGCGCTGCTTCGCCCCAGCCGGCGGCCGAAGCAGTGGGCCGTGCGACCGAGCCTGCAGTGGGCGCTCGATGTCGTCACCGCCCCCGCCATGGTCGTCAACCACCGCGCCGACCTGCTGGCCTGCAACCACCTCGGCCGCGCCATGTTCAGCGACCTGTACGCCGATCCGGCCACCCCGCCGAACTTCGCCCGCTTCACGTTCCTCGACAGCGCCGCGCACCGGTTCTACCCCGACTGGAACCGCTTCGCCGACATGACCGTGGCCAATCTGCGCACCGCGGCCGGCATCGACCCGCACGACAAGGGCCTGCACGACCTGGTCGGCGAGCTCTCGACCCGCAGCGACGACTTCCGCCGCCGCTGGGGCTCGCACAACGTGCGCATCCACGGCACCGGCATCAAGCATTTCCGGCACCACATCGTGGGTGACTTGGAGCTCGCGTACGAGACCATGGATCTCCAGGCCGAGCCGGGCCTGACGATGACCATCTACGCCGCCGAGCCGGAGTCGCCGACCGCGCACGCGCTCACCCTGCTGGCCTCCTGGGCCGCCACCACCAGCGACACCAGCCTCCCGGCCGTGGGCTCACCCAGCTCGCCTCTCAAGAATGCGGGCGTTGAACCTTTGGCGTTTCCGCTGGATCCAACCCGTCGTAGTGGCCGATGAGGGTGGCCGGGCTGGGCGACGGGGGCACGGCGCACCGCTCGTCGAGGCCCTCCTGAAACCGCGCGAACGCGGCGGTGCTCGCCAGCGGGTTCTCGTCCGAATCTCCCTGGTTGCGGCTGTGTTCCTCCGAGGTGGTGCAGGCGGCTATGAAGTGCGGTAGCAGGCCGTTCCACCCGGCGCGGTTGGCGGTGCGGAAGTCCGGGCCGCGGGCGCCGAGGCGTTCCCAGCCGCGGTGTTCGATCTCCACCCGGGTCGAGCCGCCGCGGTCGACGAAGGTGATCTCGACGGTGGTGGCGTCCGCCCGATCGCGGCGCAGGTACCACAGATAGCCGAGCCGGTGCGGCGGGTCCCAGATCGTGATCTCACCCCACTGATGGGTTTCACCGGCCGTGGTCTCCTCGAAGATCCGGCCGCCCAGCTTGGGCTCGAGCACCACCCGTGCCTCCGCGTCCCCGGTGACCGTGTGGTCGGCCGGCCACCACCGGGCGAACTTCTCGGTCCACACCTCGAACACGTGCTCGACGGCGCGGTCCACGTCGAAGGCCATCCGCAACGGCTCGGTCATGGCTGATCTCCCGTCGTACCGTCGCCGGTGTTTTCCGCGAAAAGCCGCAGCCGGGCCGCGGCCTCGTCCCAGACCTGCACGAGGTACGCCCGGACGGCCGCGACGCCCTCGTCGTGCAGCTGGTAGATCCGCTGGGTCCCGTGCGCCTGCTCGACGACCAGTCCGGCCTCCCGGAGGAGCCGCAGATGCCGTGACACCGCCGGACGGCTGATCGGCAACGCCTCGGCGATCTGCCCGACCGACCGGCCGCCGGCCGCGAGCAGCTCGACGATCTGACGGCGGTGCGGATCGCCGAGCGCGTTGAACGGGTCCCCGGCCGGCTGCGTCATCAGCCTTCCACCCGCCGCTTGAGTCCGTCGGCGAAGCGCGTGAACGACGGTCCGAGGTCCGGGATCGATTTGAAGATCATCGGCGCGAAGGGGCCGGTGTACTCCTCGCGCATCTCGAACGTCACCGTCCCGTCCGGGTCCGGCACCAGCCCGTACGTGCGGGTGCCGGTGAACAGACCCAGCGGCATGCCGCCCCGCCAGGTCATCCGCTCGCCGGGCACCATCTCGGCGACCCGTACGGCGAATCCCCGTTTGGGGTTCACCTCGGGGTAGACCGTCACCTTCTCGCCGAGCTCGATCCGCCCGTCGAGCCGCACCACGGCCGAGTCCCATTCCGTCCAGCGCGCCCCGTCCACCAGTACCGCCCACACGGCCTCCGGTGTCGCCCGGATCACCGAGGACGCCGCATATCCCCGCATCGCACCACCCCATCGCATCGGTAACAGAATGGTGACCGTAACAAAAAGGTTACCGATGAACAACCGGCGGGTCAGGCCCGGTCCGGCCTGGGGCTCACGACAGGCCGGCTTCGATGAAGGTGCGAGTCACTTTTTCGAGATGAACGCGGCTGCCGGCGGCGACCTCGCGCAGGGGTCCTTGCCCGGTGAGCACGGCGAGCCCGTGCACCGTGGACCAGATGGGGTATTCCAGCCCGGGACGGCGCTGCTTGCTGAGGACGCCGGCGTCGGTCAGTTCGTCGAGGACGGCGCGGAGCTGATCCAGGGGCATGGGGGAGTGCGTTGCCCCGCCGTCCTGTGCTGCGTAGGCGTGCTGATGGGGCAGGGCGAAGGCCGTTTCGAACAGCCCCGGCTGTTCGCGGGCGAACTCCAGGTACGCGCGGCCTATCGCGTGCAATCGCCGGCGGGCCGCGGCGGCATCGCCGTACTTACCGCGCACTCGGGCGGTTCCGGCGGCCATCCGAGCCGCGAGCTCGCGCATGGCCGCGG
Organism: Paractinoplanes globisporus DSM 43857; assembly: GCF_000379645.1. Taxonomy (GTDB): domain Bacteria; phylum Actinomycetota; class Actinomycetes; order Mycobacteriales; family Micromonosporaceae; genus Actinoplanes; species Actinoplanes globisporus. Next base: position 1,050,709 of record NZ_KB903294.1, on the reverse strand, counting down.
CGCAGACGGCAGCGAGAAGCTCGCCCCGGTCGGCGAAATGCCGGTACGCGGCGTTGGGTACGACGCCAACCATCCGTGCCGCTTCGCGCAGCACCACGGCATCCGGGCCGCCGGCGCGGGCCAGCTCGACCCCGGCGGCGATCAGGCCGTCGCGGACGGCGCCGCGCGGGCGTCGTTGCCTGGTCCCGGTCGTCTCACGCGATTCGTCGCTCGTCATTCCCACAGTTTAGTGGACGCCGTCCACTCGTCGTCGTAACGTGGACAGCGTCCACTAATGAGTGGTCAGTGTCCACCAATCACGCCGGAGAGGAACCGAACCGCCATGATCAGCAAAATGACACCGCTGCTCGAACGCAACGAGCAGTTCGCTCGTACGTACACTCCCGTGCCACTTGCCTTGCCCGCCGCGCAGGTCATCGTTGTCACCTGCCTCGACCACCGGGTGGATCCCGCGGTCACCCTCGGGCTCAAACTCGGTGACGCACCGGTCCTGCGCAACGCGGGGGGCCGGGTCACCCAGCCCATCATCGAGGAAATCGCCTACCTGGCCTTCCTCGCCCAGAGGATGTCCGGAGGACAACTGCCGGTCGACAGCCGTTTCGAGGTCGCCGTCATCCATCACACGCAATGCGGAACCGGCTTTCTCGCCGACCCGGGCTTCCGTCGACAAGCCTCCGAGGCGACGGGCGTGGAGGAGGCCGCACTGGCAGCCTCGGTCGTCGGCGATCCGCGGACCACCGTTTCCGCGGATGTCCAACGCCTGCTGGCCTCGCCCTTGCTCCCACCGGGGATGGGCGTCTCCGGGCACGTGTACGACACCGAGACCGGGCGTGTCGCCACTGTCGTCGACACCCGATATCCGTAACCGGCTCGCNCCATCGCGGGCGGCCGCTGGGCGGGGCGCCGGGTGCGAGGGCGGTGATGCCGCCTCGATCTCGCCCGGCGTCCACCGCCCGCGACCACTGCGACCGCGATGCCGGCCGTGCTGTAATCCACATCACACGCAAATGGGACACCCGCTTGTCTAGGCATCGACGGGTCTCTATTGTCGAGGAAAGCGCTTACCTGTGGCTCATCCACCCACGCCACGCGCTCTCGATCACGAGGTGACACACTGATGAAAAGGCCAATCGCGCTCCGATGGGTCGCCGGAGGGGCCACCGCCGTCGCCGCAGCCGCAATCACGCTGATGCTGCCGGTGTCCTCCGCTTCGGCCGCCGACAACCTGAGCCTCAGCGGCGGTGCCGACGGCTCCAGCAAGGCCAGCGGCACCAGCTACGGCAACGTCAAGGACGGCAGCACCAGCACCTACTGGGCGCCGGCCAGCTCGACGGGCTACGTCTCGGTCAAGTGGGGCAGTGCCATGACGGTTTCGTCCGCCGTCATCCGGCAGGCCTCCGGCGGCGGCTCGATCAGCGCCTGGCGACTGCTCAACTACGACAATGGCTCCGTCCTGGCCAGCGGCAGCGGCAGCCCGAGCACCATCAACTTCACCTCGACGTCGCTGAAGAAGCTGACGTTCGAGATCACCAGCGCGTCCAGCGCGCCGCGCATCGCCGAGTTCGAGACGTACGCCAGCGGCGGCTCGACCCCGACCACGAGCCCCACCACCGGCCCGACCACGGGTCCCACGACCAGCCCGCCCAGCAACCCCGGCACTCCGACCGGTTCGTGGCCGTCCTCGGCCGGTTCGGTGTCGGTCTCCGGCACGATCTCCGTCTCCGGAACCTTCGACGGCGGCATGAAGACCTACTGCTGCATCGGTGACGGCTCGCAGAGCGAGTCCCAGGACCCGATGTTCGAGATCGCCAACGGCGGCACCCTGCAGAACGTCATCCTCGGTTCGCCCGCCGGTGACGGCGTGCACTGCCTGGGCACCTGCACCATCCGGAACGTGTGGTGGAACGACATCGGCGAGGACGCCGCGACCTTCCTGCAGACCAACGGTGGCACCAGCTACGTCATCGGCGGCGGCGCGAAGAACGGCAGTGACAAGACGTTCCAGCACAACGGCAACGGCACGGTCAACATCTCCGGCTTCTACCTGAACGGCGCCGGCAAGCTGTACCGCGCCTGCGGCAACTGCACGAACTCGTACCAGCGCAACGTCGTGGTCAACAACGTGCTGCTGACCGGCGTCGACTATGTCGTCGGCATCAACACCAACTGGGGCGACACCGCCACCATCACCCGCGTCACCGTCAACTCCGGCGCCGTGGTCTGCGGCATGTACAAGGGCGTCGCCAAGGGCAGCGAACCGTCGTACCTCGGCGAAGGCTGGAACACCGCCAACTGCAAGGTCAACAAGAGCGACATCACCTACCGGTAAGCCTTGAGAACCGGATCGATGCCGCAGGGCGATCGGCCTTGCGGCATCGTCCGGTTGCTGTTAGCTCACACCCGGTGAAGGCCGCTTCGTGTTATGGGCCGCTGTGCACCAGCGTCGCCCACGCGTCGGGGCGGTTCGGGAGACTGTTCCGCAATTCGAGGGTGACGTGGTTGAGCGTCTCCGCCGCCTGGTCGGGGTCGGTCAGGCGGTCGTAGAACATCCGCGCGGCCCGCCGGGCGAGCTCGTCGTTCAGCGGCCAGAGCGTCGCGACCACGTGGCGGAAGCCGGCCAGCTGGAACGCGCCTGCCAGGTGCAGCGACTCGTCGGCCGAGCGCGACCAGGCGTCCATAGTGGAGCAGGCGGAGAGGTAGGCCAGGTCGGCGCAGGCGAGGTCGAGGCGGCCGATGCGGGCGACCGGAAGTTTTCCCTCGTACAGCCGGAGGTTCGAGCGGCTGGGAGCCACCGGATCGGCCTCGGCGTGGCAGGCGAAGTGAACCCAGGTCGCCTCGGGCAGCGCGCGGAGCACGTCCTCAACGCGGGCCTCGTCGTCCATCAGGCTGCGGGCGCCGGGCTCCCGCGCGGACAGGTCGGCCACCTCCAGCCGGGCGGCAGGGAGGTTGGCGTCGCCGGGCGCGCGCACGGGCCCGACCACCAGCTGGCGGCGGGTGCCGGCGGCGGGCCGTGCGCGGCTGTAGGCGAGCGCCTGCAAGGTCGGTGCGTACGACGAGACGACCCGATGCAGCGCGCCGGGTCGGCCCGGATGCCCGGCCGCGTGGAACGGCAGACCACCGATCGGGCCGACCGGCAGCCACCAGATCCGGGATTTGCCCGCGTCGGCCGGCGCCGCGACGGCGAGGATCGGTTCGACCACCTTGTCCCAGAGCCAGCCCAGTACGTTGCCCACGTCGTCGGCCTCTCGCACGAGCTGGGCGGCCGCCAACGCGGCGGCGCTGGTGAAGTCGTCCAGCGCGATGTGTTCGGGGTCTCCGCCGGGCCGCAGGATCACCGCGTCGCCGCGGGCCGGGCCGGCGTTGATCAGGATCGCGGCGCCGGTCGGTGGGCGGTCGTGGCCGAGCGGGTCCGGCCGCAGGAAGTTGGCGAAGCGCGGATCGGCCCGGATGTCGTGCAGCAGCCGGTCCTGCTCGGCCCAGAGCGCGCGACGCTCGTCGGCCCGGGCCGGGTGCTCCGGCATGCCCTCATGCGGCTGCATGGCGTTGAGCTCGCGCCAGACGTCTTCGAGGCGGCCGGCTGTCGCCGGCGCGGCACTCCTTAGATCGCTCAGGTCCGTACGGGATCGGATCTGGTTGGTGAGTAGGACGGCCCGGCCCGGCCCGCCTCCGCCACCGCCAACGCCCCGCCCGGGTCGCCGGCCGTGCAGTGCGCGGCGACCGCCTGGCTCACCAGATCCGGCTGGCTGCCGAGCCGGTGCTCCTGGTCGGCCCAGTCGCCTTCCCGCGGCGCGGTCGCCGGCAGCAGGTCGACGGCCTGGTCAAGCAGCGGCACGGCCAGCTCAGCCCGGCCCATCGCCAGGGCCAGCGCTCCGACCCGCCAGCAGGCCCGAAGCCTCTCGGCGGGCTGCGCCGAGCCGGCGCCGGCCGCCTGCTCACACAGCCATGCCAGCCGGTCCGGCGTGATCGAGCGTCGGAAGTGATCCATCCGGCCGATATAGGCGACGGCGATGTTGGCCACCTGGTCGGCGAGACGCGGATCGTCGGGACCGGACAGCTCCAGCGCCCGTTCCCCGGCGGCGATCGCCTCGTCCAGGTCGGACCGCCGGCGCCGCAGCCAGTATCTTGCCTGATGCGCCATGCATCGGAGGCCGAGGATCCCGGTGAAGTCCGGATGATCGGCAGCCAACGCGGCTTCCGCCTCGGCCGCCAAGCCGATCGCCCGATCCGCCGACTCGTCGCCTGATTCGAGGTGGAACTTCTCCAGGTGGGCGAGGCTCAGCTCGGCCAGGTGCTGGGCGCGACCGGGCTGGTCGTCGGCCATCGCGCCGAGAGCCTCCTCGCCCATCGCGATGGCGCGAGTCAGGTCGGTCTCCGCGCCGCGCCGCCGGAAACGCTCGAAGTAGCCGATCGCGGCGTCGAGCAGCCGGCCCGGCCGTTCGATGTGGCCGGCCGGCGTCTCGTCGGCGGACCGCTGGGACAGCTCGATCGAGCGGTCCAGGTCGCCGGTCACGCCGTGCAGGAGGTAGCGCTCCAGGTGGGCAAGGCCGGCGGCCTGCGGGATCGAGGGACTGCGCGACCCGGTGCCGGTGAGCGCCTGCTCGCCGAGCTCAACGGCGCGATCCAGATCGGAGCGGCTCCCGAGCCGGCGGAAGCGCCGCTGGTAGACCACGCTCAGGTCGGCGCTGTGAGTCGCCCTGTTCGGGTGGCCGGGTGGCATCCGCGCCAGGACGCCCTCGCCGGCGTCCACGGCCCGGCTCAGGTCGCCGATCTCCCCCGTGCGGCCATAGAGCTCCCGGTACATGTTGGCCAGGTTCGCCCGGGCCGGGTTCGTCAGGTGGTCGGGCATACCCGCGATGGCCTGCCTGTTCAGCTCGATCGCTCGCCGGAGATCGGCCACCTCCCCGAGACGGTCGAACCGCTGCCGTAGGACAACGGCGGCGTTGGCGAGGGACATGGCCCGGTCGGGCTCTGCGCCGGGCCCACCCTCGTTCGCGCGGGTGGTCAGCTCGACCGCGCGTTCCAGGTCGTCCGGCCGTCCGTGCAGGAGGAACCGCTCGCGGTAGGCCATCCCGGCGTTCGAGAGAACCGGTGCCGGGACGCCGCCGGGCGCCGCCATCGCCTGCTCAACGAGCTCGATGCAGCGATCCAGGGCGGCGTGTTCCGTGCCCCGGTGAGTGAACCGCCGGAAGTAGGCCGTCGAGAGGTTGACCAGCACCTGAGCGACCGGGCGGCCGGGCGGGACGAGGCCGAGTGCCCGCTCGCCCGACGAGACGGCCCGGTCCAGATCGGCGTCCGCACCGCCGAGGTCGAACCGGTCGCGGTAGCACGCACAAAGGTTCGTGGCCCGGGACATCCGCTCCTCGTCGCCCTCCGCCGCCTCGAATGCCCGCACGCCCTGCTCGATCGCCAAGTCCAGGTCCGCCGCGTCGCCGCGCTGCATGAAACGGCTCCGGTAGGCGACACAGAGGCACGAAGCCACCCGGCCGCCCGGGTCCCCGCCCGGATCCGAAAGCCGGGCGCGCATAGTAAGGACGGCTGCGTCAAGTACCGCCGGGTCGCCGGACGTCATCGACGCGGCCTGGAGTACCCCGGTGATCGTCGTGGCGAATTCGGACTCGGACCCGGTTGCCGGGGTCAGCCCGACGAGAGCGCGGACCTCCGGCTGAAGGAGGTCCGGGACCATGTTGCCGAGCCAGGCCGACATCAAGACGGCAGCGGCCAACTCGGCCGGATCGCCCGCGGGGTCGGACACGAAGGACCGGAGAAAATAGAGCCTCGACACGTGGTGGTGGGCCAGCATCATCCGCATCGCGTCGTCCCGGGTGGGCGGGAGCGAATCTCTTTCGATCCGTGTCGCCGCCAGCAGCGCAGTCGCCTCCGCCTTGATCTCATGGCCGAGGATCAGCTCGGGTTGCCGGGAGGTCTCGAAGCGCTTCAGCCGCTCGTCGAGCCGAGCGATCAGGTCATCCGGCGACATGCGTGGTGGTACGGGATCCATGACCCCCGCGGTTCGCCCGTGTCATCGATCCGACAAGAAGGCTGTGGACGAAGAATTGGCCAGGAGATTCGCGAAGTTACCCGGCACCGGCCGGGCACTTGGCGGAGGCTCCTGAGTTCGACGCGGTTCGCCCGTCCGCGATCATCGGATCCGGACCTCGTCGATGCGTACGGGACGGTGCTCCGCGGCCGAACGGATGCAGGCCTCGGCGATCCAGTCCGCCTCGAGACCGTCGGCGACCGTGCACGGCGACGGCTGCTTCCCGGCGGCGACGTCGAGGAACGTCTCGAACTCGATGCGGAAGGCGTCGGCGAAGCGGTCCATGAAGAAGCGATGCGGCTGCGGGTCGGCGCCCGCGGCGCCCGGCGTCGCGTCGCGCATCGGCCACTTCGGGTCGATGCCGGCGGCGATGCTGTCGGCCGAGCCGTGCACCTCCAGCCGTACGTCGTAGCCGCGGCCGTTGTAGCGCGTATTGGACACGACGCCGAGGGTGCCGTCGGCGAACGTGATGACGGCCGTCGCGGTGTCGACGTCGCCGACCTCGGCGAAGAAGGGCGCACCGCGGTCGCTGCCGGTGGCGTAGACCTCGACGGCCTCCTGGCCGGTCACCCACCGTACGATGTCGAAATCGTGCACGCCGCAGTCGCGGTAGAGGCCGCCCGAGCCCGCGATGTAGTCGCGGGACGGCGGCTCGGGGTCCATGGTGGTCGATCGCACCGTGGTGAGGCGGCCGAGTTCGCCGGCGTCGACCGCGGCCTTGACCGCCGCCATCGCGACGTCGTAACGACGCTGAAAACCCATCATCACGGGTACGTCGTTGCCGGCGAGCCGGCGCAGCAGGGCGGCGCCGGCGGCCGCGTCGGACGCGACCGGCTTCTCGCAGAGCGTCGGCACGCCCGCCTCGGCGCAGGCGAGGATGAGCGGGGCGTGCAGGTCGGTGCCGGCCGCGACGACGACGCCGTCGATCCCGGCCGCGAGTAGTTCGCCGACCGAGCCGACACCTTCGGCGCCATGGCGGTCGGCGACCTGCCGGACCCGTTCCGGCAGGATGTCGGTGACGACGAGCGAGTCGATGGCGTCGATGGTGCTCAGGGTGCCGGCGTGGAAGGCGCCGATCCGGCCGAGGCCGATCAATCCGATACGCATGGCGCTCAGCGTAGGAACCGTGACTGTCCGTTTATCACGCCCGAACCCATCAAAAGGCCCTCAGGCATGGTTCCCCAGGCCCGGTCGCGCGCAGGATTCGGCCATGAGTCTCCTTGCGACCTGCTGGACCACCGCCGGCGACGCGAGCCCCTACCCCGGCGACCAGCGCAGCCCGGTCGGGATCCGGGAGCGGGTCGAGGCCGCGTCCGGCGCCGGGTTCGGCGGCATGGGCCTGCTGCACGCGGACCTGATGCCGGCGCTCGACGAGTACGGCGTACGCGGCCTGCGCGCCCTTCTGGACGACCACGGCATCGCCGACCTCGAGCTGGAACTGATCACCGGCTGGTGGGGGAGAGGCTCCGATCGCGTACGCCGCGACCTGCTCACGGCGGCCGAGGCGCTCGGCGCCCGGCACATCAAGGTCGCCCCCGACGTCACCGACGGCCCGTGGAACCGCGACGAGTGGGTCACGGCGTTCGCCGCGCTGGCGGCCGATGCCGCGAACGCCGGAACCCGGGTCGGCCTGGAGTTCCTGCCCTGGTCGAACATCAAGACCGTGCACGACGGCCTCTCGCTGGTCGAGGCGGCCGGTACGGCGGCCGGCGGGTTGATCATCGACGTCTGGCACACCGAGCGCGCGCACACCCCACCGGCCGATCTCGCCGCGGTGCCGCTGCGCCACATCGTGGGCGTCGAGCTCAATGACGCCGACGCGGAGCCGGTCGGCACGCTCTTCGACGACACCGTCAACCGGCGGCGGCTGTGCGGCCAGGGCACCTTCGATCTGGCGGGCGTCATCGCCGCGCTGCGCACCGCGGGCTGGGACGGTCCGTGGGGCGTCGAGATCCTTTCCGAAGACCATCGGAAGGCGCCGGTACGCGAGGCGGTCGCGGCCGCGTTCCGTACGGCGGCAGCGGTTCTCGCGCGACCCTGAGGCGGTTCAGGGTCCGGCCCGGGATTGTGCCGGATCCCGGGCCGGCCCGCCGGCCGTACTGTCGGGCCGAGCCACCCGACCGCTACGGGAGGAAAGATGTCCCATCCGGACATACCGACCAGCTTGTTGTCCCGGCGCTCGTTCCTGATCACGGCGGCCGCCGCTGCACTCGTCGCCCCCGCGTTGGATCCGAGCGAGGCCGGCGCGGCCGCCGCGCACGTCCCGTCCGGGCCGATCCCGCTGCTGCTGCCCGAGCCCACCGGCCGGTTCCCGGTCGGCGTGCTACCGCTGCATCTGCGTGACGCCTCCCGTCCCGACCCGCTGGTACCCGGGATCCCGTTCCGCGACTTCATGATCAGCGTCTGGTACCCGGCGCACCCGGGCCCTGGGCAGCCGCGCACCGACTGGCTCCCGCCGGCGGCCTGGCGCACGTTCCTGGAGCGCAATGCGTTGCCGCTCGACCTGCTCGCGGTGCCCCGTACCCACGGCCGGATCGGTGCCCGCGTGCTGCCCGCGGCCGCGCCGTACCCGGTGGTGATCTTCTCGCCCGGGTACGGCCTGGACCGGGGCAGCGCCACGGTGCTGGTGGAGGATCTCGTCAGCCACGGGTACCTGGTGGTCACCGTGGACCACCCGCACGACGCGGGGGAGGTGCAGTTTCCGGACGGTCACGTGGTGGCCATCGGCCTTGCGGACGACACCCCCGACGACGACGTACGGCTGGTCGGGCTGCGGATGGCCGACGTGCTCTTCGCGCTGAGCCGTCTGTCCACGGTGAATGCCGGCCGGAACCCGTCGGTGGAGGGCGGGCCCCTGCCGGTCGGCCTGACCGGCGCGCTGGATCTGCGCCGGGTGGCGGTGATCGGGCATTCGCTCGGCGGAGCCACCGCGGCGCACCTGCTCAACGACCCGCGGGTGAGGGCCGGCGCGAACCTCGACGGCGGCATCTTCGGCCCGCCGTTGTGGGACAGCTCGGACAAGCCGTTCCTGTTCTTCCTGGGCCAGGGGCACGACACCATCCTCGACCCGACCCTGCACGACCTGTGGGTGCGGCTGCACGGCTTCCGGGCCGCGGTGAACCTGCGCGACTCCGGGCACCTGTCGTTCACCGACTTCCAGGCGTTGATCCCCCAGCTCGCCGGGCCGGCGGGGTTCACACCGGAGCAGGTGGCCGGCTACATCGGCACCATCGCCCCGGCCGCCTCGGTGCGCACGGTCCGGGCGTACCTGCGCTCGTTCTTGGATCTGACGCTGCGGCACCGCGACGACGGCCTGCTGCACCGTCCGTCGCCGCGATTCCCGGACGCGCAGCTGGTCACCTTGTGAGGCGTGCGAACTCCTCGGCGGTCAGGTCGATGTCGCTTGCGGCCAGGTTCTCTTCGAGGTGGGCCACCGAGGAGGTGCCCGGGATGGGCAGGATCACCGGGGAGCGTCGCAGCAGCCACGCCAGCGCGAGCTGGTTGAGCGACGCGCCGTGGCGGGTGGCGGTGGTGGCGAAGGCGCCGCCGGGGTCGGCCATGCCCGTGCCGGCGAGGGGATACCAGGGGAGGAAGGCGATCTTCTCCCGTTCCGCGTAGTCGAGGACGTCCTCGGCCGCGCGGTTGGTGAGGTTGTAGAGGTTCTGCACCGCGGCGATCGGGGTCACCGCCTGGGCGGCCCGGATCTGCTCGACGGTGACCTCGGACAGGCCGACGTGCCGAACCTTGCCCTCGCGCCGCAGGTCGGCGAGCGTGCCCACCTGGTCCTCGATCGGCACCTGCGGGTCGACGCGGTGCAGCTGGAGCAGGTCGATGCGCTCGAGGCCGAGCGTGCGCAGGCTCAGCTCGGTCTGCTGGCGCAGGTATTCGGGGCGGCCGACCGGCACCCACTCGCCGGCGCGGGGACGGGTCACACCGACCTTGGTGGCGATCACCAGGTTTTCGGGGTACGGGTGCAGGGCGCGGCGGATCAGGTCGTCGGTGACGAGCGGGCCGTACGCGTCGGCGGTGTCGATGAGTGTGACGCCGAGCTCGATCGCGCGGCGCAGCACGGCGATGGCGTTGTCCTGGTCGGCCGGGTACCCGACGAAGCCGGGGCCGGTGAGCTGCATGACGCCGTATCCGAGACGGCCGACGGTCAGGTCGCCGCCGATGGTGAAGGTTGACATGCGTCCCACCGTGCCGCCGGTGATCACGCTCGCCCAGACCCGGCATTTGGTACCCCCGGCAGGGTCAGGAAACCGGTCTCGCCGCGACGCATACTTGCCGCATGACGACGCCGAAGATCGCCGGCACCCTCGGCGAGTTCCTGCAGTGGCATCGCGCCCGGGTCACACCCGAACAAACCGGTCTCAGCACGTACGGGGACAGGCGGCGCGTCGACGGTCTGCGGCGCGAGGAGCTGGCGCTGCTGGCCGGGGTCAGCTCGTCCTACTACACCCGTCTCGAGCAGGGGCAGTCCCGCAACGCCTCGCCGCAGGTGCTCGACGCGCTGGCCGCCGCGCTGCGCCTCGACGAGACCGAGCGTCTGCACCTGCACCGCCTCGGCGCCGACGGCGCCGGCCCTCGCCGCGTCCGGCGGCCCGCGGTCGAGAAACCCGAGCCGGGGTTGCTGGAGCTGCTCAACGCTCTGGGCACCACGCCCGCGATGGTGGTCGGCGCCCGCAAGGACGTGCTCGCCTGGAACCCGCTCGGCCACGCGCTGCTCGCCGGTCATCTCCCGGCCGACGCCCCGGCGTCCCCGGCAATCCGTCCGAACATCGCCAAGCTGGTCTTTCTCGACCCGGAGATGCGCGAGCTGTTCGCCGACTGGGAGGCCAAGGCCCGCGCCGACGTCGGCTGCCTGCGTCTGGTCGCCGGTCAGTTCCCCGACGACCCGGCCCTGGCCGAGCTGGTGGGCGCCCTGGCCGTGGGGAGCTCCGAGTTCGCCGCGATGTGGGCCGACCATCGGGTGACGACCTGCGCCTCGTCGATCTACGAGCTGCGGCACCCGCTCGTGGGCCGGATCACGGTCACCGAGCAGGCACTGAGCACGGCCGACACGATCGGGCAGCGCCTGGTGACGTACACGGCTCGGGCCGGTTCCCCGTCCGCCGAGGCCCTCGTGCTGCTGGCCCAGCTGACCGGCGACGCCGCCCGCCAATACGGTTAGCCTTGCGAGCATGCCTCCTGCCGATCGGCTTGCCGCCTTCGCTCTCGCCTCGTTCGTGCTCATCGTCATTCCCGGGCCCGCCGTGCTGTTCGCGGTGAGCCGGGCCCTCGCGTACGGGCGGACGGTGGCTCTCAAGACCGTCGTCGGCGGCGCCCTCGGCAGCCTGACCCTGGCTTTTGCCGTGGCCTTCGGGATCGGGGCGATCGTCGAGACGTCGGTCGTGGTGTACACGGTGATCAAGTTCGCGGGCGCGGCGTACCTCATCTATCTCGGGGTTCAGGCGGTCCGGCACCGGCGCAGCCTGCGCGAGGCGTTCGCGGCCCAGGCCGGGCCGATCAGCGGGGGCCGGACCGTGCTGCAGGGCTTCCTGGTCGGCGTGACCAACCCGAAGACCGTGGTGTTCTTCGCCGCGATCCTGCCGCAGTTCGTCGACCCGCGGGCCGGCCACGCGAACATCCAGATGCTCGTGCTGGGCGCCGTCTTCGCGGCGATGGCGCTGGTCATGGACTCGGTGTGGGGCATGGCCGCCGGCACCGTCCGGGCCTGGTTCGCCCGGTCCGCACGACGGCTCGATCTGGTGGGCGGCGCGGCCGGCCTCACGATGGTCGGCCTCGGCGTCGGCCTGGCGGCAAGCGGCCGAAAGGACTGAGGGTGATCGCGACTCAGGACTGACAATCGGTGGCCGATGAGAGGGGAGTCGCATCCGGCTGCGGCCCTCGAGGAGCGCGGATCTTGGTCATTCGAGCCATCGGCGCTCTGTTCGGCGCGGCCGCCACGCTGATCGGCCGGCTGCGGTACGCGCAGAAGTTCGTCGTGGTGGGCCTGGTGCTCCTGATCCCGCTGGGTTTTGTCGCGGCCGCATACGTCGGACTGCAGCGCAACCAGATCGCCTTCAGCGCCAAGGAGCGCAACGGCGTCGCCTACCTCGCACCTCTGGTCGCGCTGGCCGCCCGGACCGCGCAGGCCCGCCACGTCGCGGTCACCGGTGATCGGGCCGGGGTGCCGCTCGACGGCGAGATCGCCGCGGTGGACGCCGTCGACCACCGGCTCGCACCGAAACTCGGCACCGGCGACGCGTGGGCGGCCACCCGCGGGCTGGTCGTCGCCGCCCACCAGGCCACCGGCGCGGCCAGCGCCCGGTACGAGGCCTACAACACGGCCATGCAGGCGCTCTCCGATCTGATCGTGCGGGTCGGGGACCTCTCCAACCTGACCCTCGACCCGGACCTCGACAGCTACTACCTGATGGACACGCTGCAGTTCCGGCTGCCGGTGGTGCTCGACAACGCCGGACGCGCCGCGGACCTGGCGGTGCTGGCCGCCGCGGCGCCCGCCACGGCCGGAACGCAGGCGCTGATCGACCTGGGGCTCACCAACGGCGTCCTCGCGGCCACGAGAGCGACCATGGCCCGGGCGGTGACGACCATCACCGCCACCACCGCCGAGGCCGACGTACGCAGCCGGACCGGCGCGAGCTTCGACCGTCTGAACAGCGCGATCACGAGGCTGACCGCCACCCTGACGACGGCCGTCAAGGACCGCCGGCCGGCCGAGATCCCGGCGGACGGCGCCGGCGCGGTGCAGGCGGCGGCGACCGACTTCGCCGCGCAGGCCGCGACGTCGTTGGACCGTCTCCTCGAGATCCGGATCGACGGCTTCTCGGGCCGGGCCGACCGGGTCGAACTCGCCACCGGGCTGGCGGCGCTGCTCGCGGCGTACCTCTTCGTCGGTTTCTACCTGTCGGTCGCGCCGCCGATCCGCCGGATCGTCGCGACGCTGCACGCCGTCGCGGGCGGCGACCTCACCCAGCGGGTCGCCGTGGAGACCCGGGACGAGTTGAGCTTCGTGGCGCAGGCGCTGAACGAGACGGTGGCCAAGACCGAGGCTGCCACCAACCGGCTCGCGCAGGAGGCGACCCACGACACCCTCACCGGGTTGCCGAACCGGGTCCTCGCGCTGGATCGGCTGGGCCAGGCCCTGAAAAGGGGCCGGGTCTCCGTCCTCTTCATCGACCTGGACCGGTTCAAGCCGATCAACGACTCGCTCGGGCACCACGCCGGCGACCAGGTGCTCATCGAGATCGCCCGGCGCCTGACCACGGTCTTGCACGGCGTGGACACGGTGGCCCGGCTGGCCGGCGACGAGTTCCTGGTGATCTGCACGGGCGCCGAGGTGCCGGAGAACGTGGCGGAGCTGATCGTGGCGGAGCTGAGCCGGCCGATCGTGACGGGCACCGGCGCCGCCGCCCGCGAGGTCACGGTCGGGGCGAGCGTCGGGATCGCGTACGCGCACGGCTCCACCGAGCTGACCCCGGAAGATCTGGTACGCGACGCCGACGTCGCCATGTACCGGGCGAAGCAGCGCGGCCGCGGCCGGGCCGAGGTCTTCGACGACACCCTGCGAACCGCCGTCGAGTTGCGGCTGCGGACCCAGGAGGACCTGCGGCACGCGATCGGCGGCGGGCAGATCCGCCCGCACTTCCAGCCGATCGTCGACGGTGTCACCGCGGCGGTCGTCGGGTTCGAGGCGCTCGCCCGCTGGCAGCACCCGACGCGCGGACTGCTCGGGCCGGCCGACTTCATCGAATTGGCCGAGGAGACCGGCCTGATCGTGCCGCTGGGGGCCGAGATCCTGGCCCAGGCCTGTGCGCAGGCGGTTCGCTGGCAACGCGACCGGCCCGGCCGGAGGCTGTCGGTGAACGTGGCCGGTGCTCAGCTGGCCGACCCGTCCTTCGTCGCGACGGTCTCGGCCGTCCTCGGTGACACCGGCCTCGAACCGCACCTGCTCTCCCTGGAGATCACCGAGACCACCCTCATGGCCGACACCGAGGCGGCCGTCGAGACCCTCCGGGCGATCGCCGCGCTCGGCGTCCACCTGGCGCTCGACGACTTCGGCACGGGCTATTCCTCGCTGACCTACCTGCGCCGGTTCCCGGTGGAGGCGCTGAAGATCGACCGATCGTTCGTCGCCGGCATCGGCCAGGACCGGGAGGACGAGGCGATCGTCGGCATGATCCTCAACCTGAGCCGGGCTCTCGGCCTCCAGGTCGTGGCCGAGGGCGTGGAGACGGCCGAACAGATCGACCAGCTTCGCCGGTGGGGATGCCCGCTCATGCAGGGCTTCTACTTCGGCCGGCCGATGCCGGCCGAGCAGATCGAGCAGTTCCTGGAGGCGCCGCAACCCGTCCTGTCCTGAACCTCCGCCGAGAGGTTCAGGACAGGAAGCGGGGCCGGCGGCCGGCTGTCAGCTGACGGTGAGCGCGGTGTCGTCGATGACGAAGGACGTCTTCAGCGAGGAATCCTCGGCCCCGGTGAACTTGAGGGTGACGGTCTGCCCGGCGAAGGCGGCCAGGTCGTACGAGCGCAGGGTGTACGCACTGGCGTTGAGATTGGAGAACACCTGCAGCGTGCTGCTGCCGACCTGAACGGTCAGTTTGTCGTACTGGCTGGTGGTTGTTGTTTCCGCCGTGCTGATCTTCAGATAGAACGACAGCGTGTACGAGCCGCAGCCGGCGGGCAGGGTCACCGACTGGGACAGGGTGTCGGTGTGGGTCGAGCCGTAGCCGTCGAGCCACGCGTCGCGGGTGCCGGTACGCGGCGATCCCTCGCCGGTGTTCGCGCCGATGACCCCGGTCGTGGCGGTCCACGGTGTCGATGCGGTCTCGAAGCCGGGATTGCCGAGCTTTTGGCCGGGACTGGTACAACTGCCAGTCCCATTGACCGTCAGCGTGTATGAAGTGCTGTGGGTCGCGGAGCCCGTTCCCGTCACCGTGATGGTGTACGAACCGGGCGCGGCGGCCGTGC
This sequence comes from Paractinoplanes globisporus DSM 43857, assembly GCF_000379645.1. GTDB lineage: Bacteria > Actinomycetota > Actinomycetes > Mycobacteriales > Micromonosporaceae > Actinoplanes > Actinoplanes globisporus. The sequence continues at coordinate 1,035,699 of NZ_KB903294.1, read as the reverse complement.
TGGTCGCGACGGTCATGGTGGACGATCCACCGGAGGTGACCGACGCCGGGCTGAAGCTCACCGAGACACCGGCCGGAGCACCGGAACTGGTCAGGGCGACGGTTTGCGCGCTGCCTGAGGTGGTGGCCGTGTTGACGGTGGCCGTGGCCGACGAGCCCGGGTTGACCGCGCCCGCGCCCGGGCTGAGCGACACCGAGAAGTCGTTGGCCGGTGTCGTGCCACCCGTGGTGAGGGTCCAGAGGGCGTACTCCTCGGCGTTGGCCCAGCGTCCCAGCGAAGTGCCGTTGATGTTCGACGGGTACGAGTCACAGGCCTTGTGGTAGCAGGAGTCGTACGCCTGCCCGGCGGTGCCGCCCCACTTGGCCACCTGGGCGCTCGTCTTCGTGAAGCTGGCACCGGTGGAGTTGATCGAGGACGGGATGCCGGCGTTGCGGAACGAGCCGTCGTCGCTGCAGCACTCGGTCGACGTCTCGGTGGGCACGTTGATCGAGGTGAAGTACTCACGCAGCTTCACGGCGATCGCGTCGGTGCCGGTGACGAAGTACCCGCCGTTGGTGGAGGCGACCATGTCGAAGGTGCCGTACGCCTTGATCGCGGTCCTCTGGGCCGAGCTCAGCGAGTTGACGTAGAACTTGGAGCCGATCAGTCCCTGCTCCTCGCCGGCCCACCAGCCGAACCGGAGGTGGTTGGTCATGGTCGGGTTGTTCGCGGCCAGCTGGAGCGCGGCCTCGAGGAGCGTGGCCGAGCCCGAGCCGTCGTCGTTGATCCCCGGCCCGGCCGACACGCCGTCGGAATGGGCTCCGAACATGTAGGTGTTGCTGGTGTTCCCGCCCGGCCAGTCGGCGATGATGTTCTTCGCGGAGCCGCCGCTGCAGGTGGTGCAGGTCTGCACGGTGACGGTGAAGCCCGCCGCCTGCAGTTTCTGCTGCAGATACGTCGTCGTCGCGGTGTGCCCCGCCGTGCCGGTCGCCCGGTTGCCGCCGTTGCTGCTGGCGAAGGTCTGCAGCTGTTGCAGGTGGGCGTTGACGTTGGCGACGTTGATGGTCGGCGGAGCGGCCAACAGGGAAGCGCTGAAAGCCGGCAGGGATGAGCCGGGCGAGGCCGCCACCGGCTGCGCGCTGAGGGTCAGCGCTGCCGCGGCTAAAACAGCTAGGGCAGGTCCTGCCGTCACCGTTCTGAGTCTCATGGGGGGCTCCTAGGGTCGAGGCCGATTCACGGCTGGCCGTAGGAGAACAGGAAGGTGCCACCAGGCACAAGATATCGAAACACCTATATCTCTTGGGTCTTTCCTCCGTTCCGGGTGATGTGCGTACCGAGCTGGGCCGCCACCGTGATGGCACACGGTCCAGCCGGGAGGCTTCGCATGAACCTGTTCCCGATGTCGTTGCGGGGGTACCGCCGCGCCTGGTTGACCGGCGACGTCATCGCCGGCCTCACGCTGGCCGCCGTGGCGATTCCGGAGGTGATGGGCTACACCTCCATCGCCGGCACGCCGATCGTGACCGGGCTCTACACCGTCATCTTCCCTACCCTGATCTTCGCTCTGCTGTGCTCTTCCCGGCTGCTCGTCGTGGGCGCCGACTCGGCGACCGCGGCCGTGCTCGCGGCCGGCCTGAGTGGTCTCGGCGTAGCCGGAGTGACACCGGGGTCGCAGGAGTGGCTCGCCTTCGCCGGCCTGACCGCGCTGGTCTGCGGTGTGCTGCTGTTCCTGGCACGCCTGCTGCGGCTGGGTTTCATCGGCGACTTCCTGAGCGCGTCGGTGCTGATCGGGTTCCTCACCGGGGTCGGGATCCAGGTGTTGTCGGGGCAGATCCCGGGCCTGCTCGGCATCAGCAAGGGCGGCGGCGGCTGGGTCGAACAGCAATGGCACTGGCTGACCTCGCTGTCCTCGACCAGCCTCACCACGTTCGCCTTCGGGCTCAGCACGGTCGTGATCATCTTGATCTTCAAGCGCTTCCTGCCGGTCGTCCCGGGCGCCATCGTCGCCGTCCTCCTGCTGACCACGGTCTCCGCCCTGACCGACGCGCGTGCGCACGGCGTGGCCGTGGTGGGTGCCGTGCAGGGCGGCTTCCCACCGCTCGGCCTGCCGTCGGGAATCTCCTGGTCGGATGCGGCCAAGGTGCTGCCGACCGCACTGTCGTGCTTTGTGCTCATCATCGCCCAGAGCGCCGCCACCTCCCGCAGCTTCGCGTTCAAGCACGGAGACGCGGTCGACATCAACCGGGACATCGTCGGGCTCAGCGGCGCCAACCTCGCCGCCGGTCTCAGCGGCACCTTCGTGGTCAACGGCAGCCCGACCAAGACGGAGATCCTCGATGAGCAGAAGGGGCGCACCCAGCTGGCCAACATGACGATGGCGGCGGTGGTGCTGCTCTTCACCCTGTTCTTCACCGAGCTGCTGACGGCCATGCCCACGGCGGTGCTGGCCGGGATCGTCTTCCTCATCGGTTTCAGCCTGATCGACCTGACCGGCCTGAAGCGGCTGTGGCACCGCCGCAAGAACGAGTTCGTGGTCGCTCTGATCACGACGGTCACCGTCTTCGCCATCGGGGTCGAGCAGGGAATCGTCCTCGCGGTCGTACTGTCCTTGCTCGACCTCGTCCGGCGGCAGTACAAACCCGGCGATTACGTCGTCCAGCAGGACGAGTCCGGACAGCCGGTCTACCTGCCGGCACGACCGGGCACACAGAGCCTGCCTGGACTGGTGATCTTCCGGTACGACGCGGAGCTGTTCTACGCCAACGCCAACCGCTTCGCCGACCACCTCGAATCGGTGATCTCCGCCGCCCCGGACCCCGTTCGCTGGATCGCGCTCGACTGCGCCTCGATCTCCGACGTCGACTACTCGGCGGGGGTGACCTTGAGCCACCTCGTCGACTACAGCCGGGCCCACCACGCCCGTTTCGTGCTCGTCCGGCCGGACACTCAGCTGCTCACGACGCTCCGGGCGTACGGCACGGTGGATGTCATCGGAAGCGACAACATCTTCCCGACCTTGCAAGACGTGTTCCGCGCCTATCAAGCAGACTCGGGCACGGCGGCGGACCCCGCCTCCTAGAGGGACCTACGCCTCGTGCGATCGCGGTCAGGCCGGCCGCCGTTCTTCGAGGAGCTGCTTGAGAACGCCGAGGTTGGCGGCCACCGCCGACTTGATGCCGGCGGCCGCCAAGGGCGCGACGAGCCGGACCGGACCCGAGGCCTCGAGTTTCATGGTGTTGGTGAGCAAAGTGCCGTTCCCGGCCGGGGTGAGCAGGTAGGTGACCTCGGAGTGGAAGGGGCCCAGGGCACCACGGATCGAGAGCATCTGGTCGCGCTCGAACTGGGTGACCTCGAACGTCTCCTCCCTCCGGGCGGGAAGCGTTCGTGTTTGCCGGTAGCGCGAGCCGACACCGACCGGGTCGCCGTCGATCTTCCGGGTGTCGCTTATCGCATAGTTCCACAGCGGTACGTTTTCGAAGTCGGCGAGGAAGCCGAACACGTCGGCGAGCCGGCGATCGATCGTGATCGTGTTGGTGAACTTCATGTGAGCTGATCTCCTCGGGTGCGTAGTGATTCGACAAGGAGGCCGAGCCCGTACTCGAACTGGTCGTCAGAGGCCGCCGATGGCAGGTCCGGGCGCAGGGCGTGCAGATGCGGGTAGTCGCTCGGGTCGAGTGCGTCGATTGCTTTGTTCCACGAGGACACGTATGCCTCTTCCGGCTGCTGGTGCACCCGCGGCAGCTCCCAGATGACGGAGCCGAAGACGTAGGTGAACAGGCTGTAGAAGGCACGCACCGCGTCGCCGGGCGCGAAGCCGGCGCGTATCAGGACGCCGTGAACGGTCTCGAGCTGGGCGAAGACGGGTCCCACCGTCAGCCCGTGGTCGGCGAGGATGCGCCCGAGAGCGGGATGGGCGGTGGCCGCCGACCGAAGCGCTCGCAGGTAGCCGACAACGCGGCGTTCCCAGTCATCAGCGGCGCCGTCCGGGACCTCGATCTGTCCCATGACCCGTTCGGCGACCGCGTCGACGAGGTCGCGCTTGTCGCTGACGTGGCGATAGAGCGACATCGTTCCGACCCCGAGGCGCTGGGCGACATGCGGCATCGTCACCGCTTCGAGACCCTCGGTGTCGATCAGCACCAGCGCCGCCTCGACGATCACCGTGCGGGATAGTGTGTTGCGCGGCGCTCGCTTGGTCGCGCCCCCGCCTGAACGTTGAGCCGGCATCTCGGTTCCTCTCTTGCGTATGACGTACGCTATCACTAGCGTACGTCATACGCTAGTGGACCCGGACGGGTCCGGCGTCCGGAGATCGAGGAGAAGCCAATGCCCTCGACCTGGACAACGTCCGCTTGGTCGGCCACTCGGGCGGCGCCGCCGTGGCCGTCCGCTATCTCGCCGAGCGTGGCAGCAATCGCGTTCACAGCCTGACCTTGGTGTCGCCGATGCTGCCGTTCTTGAAGCAGACCGCCGACAACCCGGGCGGATTGCCGGAGGAACTGTTCGACGGGTTGCTGAACGCCTTGCGGACCGACCGCACTCGCTGGCTCGCCGACCAGCAACAGGTCTTCTTCGCGTCACACCTCAGGCCGGTCTCGCCCAGCCTCATCGATCGGACTCGCCGTGACTGCGAGTCGGCCTCGATGTACGCGGTACTGGCCCTGCAGCGGCACGTGTTCCACGACGACAATCGCCGCTTCGTCGACTTGGTCGACGTGCCGACGCTGGTCATGCATGGTACGGCCGACTTCTCGGCGCCGGTCGAAGTCTGCGGACGACCCACCGCCGCCGCGATCTCCGGCTCGGAATACATCGAGTTTCCCGACGCGGGACATGGGATGTACGCGAGCCACCACGAGTCGGTGAACAGCGAGCTGCTGCGGTTCTTCGCCGCCCGACGGGCTGGGTGAGGCCCGCTGCCTGCCTTCCGGCGACGTCAGCGTCGGGGCGTGCCCGAGCCGGCCTCGACGCCGGTGCGCCGGGACTTCGCTCGGTACATGGCCGCGTCCGCCTCGCGGACCAGGGCATCCGCGTCGGCGAAGGGCGTGCGGTGCGCCACGGCGACGCCGATGCTCGCCGAGACCGCCAGCTGAAGTCCGTCCGGCCGGTGGGGGCGGTCGAGCGCGGACAGCAGCCGCCGGGCCGTGGACTCCGGGGTGTGGTCGTCGCCGAGCGCGTCCAGCAGCACCAGGAACTCGTCGCCCCCGAAGCGGCCCGCGGTGCCGTGGCCGCCCAGCTCGGCACGCAGCCGGTCGGCGACCTCCACCAGGATCTGGTCGCCGACGGCGTGCCCGTACGTGTCATTGATCTGCTTGAAGTCGTTGAGGTCCACGAAGAGCACGGCCACCTCCGGGCCACGCTCGATCGCGGCGGCCAGCAGTTGCAGGAAGTGGGACCGGTTGGGCAAGCCGGTGAGGTGGTCGTGGAGCGCGCTCGCCCGCAACTGCTCCTCCTGCTCGCGGAGGGTGTGCAGCACGGCCTGGTAGTCCAGCGCCATCGTCAGCAGCGCCGCCCACTGGTTGATCGGCTCGCGCCCGGTGGCCGCCTCCAGGTCCACCCGGTCGACCGTGGCCAGCAGCCCCCAGTCGCGGTCGCCCACCCTGACCGGTACGACGAAGGTCAGCGAGCCGGGCTCGGCGCGGGCCTCGTCCAGGATCTCCGCCGGCGGGAACCCGCTGGCCGTGACCGGCGGAAGCGGCGCCGAGGGCGGGAAGTGTCCCGCTATCTCGAGACTCGGCTCGCCGGGGGTCCACAGCCCGAGGCAGCCGGCCCGGGCCGACGTGCGGCCCAGCCAGCCCAACTGCCGGGGATCCTCCTCGTGACTGCGCAAGAGGTCGAGGCTGATGTCGTACTGGCTGCTGAGGGAGCGCTGCAACCGGGTGCGCTCCCGGTACTGCGACTGCCCCTCGGCCCGCAGCGACGCCTCACCGGCCGAACCGGGGCAGCCGCAGGACTCACGCACCACCAGTTCCGTCGCGACCTCGTGACGCGCCGGTGGCCCGCCGGTGCCGTCGATCGCCGCCAGCAGCACCTCGGCCGCGGTGGCGCCGACCTGGAACAGCGGCTGGCGGACGGTGGTCAGGCGCGGCTCGGTGAACGACGCGTCCGAGAGGTCGTCGAAGCCGACGACGGCCTGGTCCTCGGGCAGCCGGCAGCCGGCGCCGGCCAGCACCCGGAGGATGCCCATCGCGTTCAGGTCGGTGCCGGCAACCACCGCGGTGGACGGCAGCCCGGCCTCGAGCATCGCGCGGGCCGCGCCGGCGCCCCCGGCCTCCTGGTTGTCGGTGGCCTCGAAGACCAGGTCCGGGTCCGGCTCGATGCCGTGTGCCCGCAGCGTCCGGCGGTAGGTCTCGTACCGCTCCTGCTGGTCCAGCGCGTTCAGGAAGCCGGCGAACGCGATCCGCCGGTGCCCGTGCCGGATCAGATGCTCGACCGCGGCCCGCACCCCGACCCGGTTGTCGGGAAAGACGGTCGGGCAGTCCAGCTCGGGGAACTCGTGGCTGACCACGACGACCGGACGGCCGGTGGACTGGATCTCGTGCAGGTACTTGGCGCTCGCCGCGTTCACGATCACGACGAAGCCGGCGACGTGGTCCCAGGCCAGGGGGTACGGCGGGTGCGGCGGTTCGGTCAGTTCCAGCTGGACGGTGCCCGCGTCCAGCGTCTGCACGGCGACCACCGCGGCGCCGGCGTCGGCCGCGGCCCGCGCGATCCCCTCGATCACGCCGCCGAAGTACCACCCGCCGAGGAACGGGGAAAGAACACCCAGGACGGCCATCGTGCCCCCTCCGCCCGCCACTGCGTCGATAGGGGACCTTACCGCCGCGGCCCGTGGTGTGGTTGCGTTCGGCCGAAGTCCCGGGAGCAGCCCGGTCAGCGCCGCTCCGACGGGATGGTCAACAGGCCGCGCAGCTCGTCGGAGAACCGGGCCATCCAGTCGTCGATCTCTCCGCCCGTCCACCCCAGGTGGCGAGGCGAGCAGGACCAGTCCAGCCGGGTTGCTCCCTCGAGGATGGAGCATTCGAGGTAGAGCGGCGGTTGCCGCAGGCCGCCCTCGGGATCCGACATCTCGCCGAGCGGTACGTCACGGGGGGAGAAGAGGCCGCTCCGGCTCTGTGCCGGCGCCTCGCCCTGGAAGTTGAACCACAGCGTCGGAACCGGCGCGTCGGAGAAGGACGAGTCGTCGCTCAGATTCGTGAGGGCCTCGAACGACACGCCGGCCGAGGGAACGCGGGCGAGCCGCTCGGCGACCGCGGTCAACGTCTCCGCCGGGCTCTGGGCGGAGCTGTCCTCGAAGGCGAGCGGGAACGTGCAGTGGAGGTCGCCGGCCGTCCGCGAGAGATCGAGGCCGTGCACCGCTCCCTGTCGCGCCGTGGTCGACAGTCTGATCGTCAGACGACCGCAGTCCCACTCGTGCTGAGCGGTCCGTACCAGCGCCGCGAGCAGGGTCGTGGCAATCGGAGAACGACGACCATTCAGCCGTACGCCCCGGAGCGCGCGCGTCTCCCCGGGACTCAAATATTGCCGTACGTCGGAAGCGTCCTTCTGTTTGAGGCTGCCATGAAGGCGGGAGTCGTATCGGGTCGGCGGTGGGACGTCGAGCTGCGCGCGCCAGAAATCCCGGTCGACGGCCGCGCCCCCGTACGCGAAATCGTTGATCCATCGGGAGAAGTCCTCGAAACGCGCCGAGGCCCGGCCCAGGCGGAGCGGCTCGCCCTGTTCGTCCAGCCGGCAGAGGTGGTCGAGCTCGTCGACCAGGATGCCGAGCGTCACGCCGTCCATGACGAAGTGATTGACGGCGATGAAGAGGCGCTGCCCCGAGCCCGTCTCGATCAGGAGCAGACGCATCACCGGCCCGTTCTCCCGGCTGATGCGACGATGCTGGTCGTTCAGCAAGGGCAGGAGCTCGTCGGGCCCGTTCACGGTGACCGACTCGAAGGTGAAGCTGTGCTCGACGTCGCCGTAGCGCTGGGCGGACCGGTGCAACCGCAGCCGCAGCGCGTCGTGCCGGGCGACCAGCGCGGATGTGGCCCGGCGGAGGCGCTCCGGGGTGAGCGTCCCATGCACGTCGAGCATGACCGCGCGGTTCCACCAGTCCGCCTGGCCGAGCCGCAGGGCGTGCACCTGCCCGGGGCTGAGCGGGATGTCGCCCGTGTCCGCGTTCGGAACCGTCGCCTGATCCTCGGCGGGCGCGAGCTCGAACTGCCGGGCGACGAGGGTCGCCAGATCCCGCAGGGTGGTGCCGTCGTCGACGTCCGCCGGTGTCACGCGCGCGCCGGTCCGGTTCTCGATGCGCCTGGCCAGGTCCATCAGCCCGAGCGAGTCCAGGCCGGCGTCGCGCAGAGGCAGATCCACGGGTACGTCGTTCGGGTCGCTCAGCTGGAGCAGGGCCGCGACCTCGGTCCGCAGCAGCCAGAGCAGGTAGTCCGCCGGTGGCTCTTGTTCTTTTTGTTCTCCAGGACCGCTTTGTCCCACCAAGGCCGACGAGCGCAGCGAACCGTCCGCCCACTGCCGCCTGCACTCCCCGCGCTGAAGCTTTCCGCTGGTCGTCTTGGGCAGGCGACCGGGCTTCAAGAGCAGGACCTCGTGACACTGCACGCCGCTGTGCGCGGCCACCGCGGCCCGGATCGCCGACACCGTACGCTCGACCGGGACCGGCGAAGCGAGGGCCTTCTTGCGTACCTCGGCCGCCACCACCACCCGCTCGGCGCCGTCGGCCCGCACCCCGAACGCGACCGCGCTGCCCGGCCGCAGGATCGGGTCGGCCGCCACCACCGCGGTCTCCAGGTCCTGCGGATGGATGTTGCGGCCGCCGACGATGATCAGGTCCTTGAGCCGGCCGCAGACGAACACCTCGCCGCTGTCGCCGATGACGCCGAGGTCACCCGTACGCAAGAATCGTCTTTTGTCGTTGTTTGCCAGGCGGGCGGCGAAGACGGCCTCGTCACCGCGTCCCCAGTAGCCGGTCGACACGCTGGCGCTCGAGACCCAGAGCTCGCCCACGGTATGGGGTGGTTGCGGCAGAAGTGTGACCGGATCGACGGCCAGTACCGCGACGCCGAGCTCGGCATCGGGGACGCCACTGCCCACGAGGGTGACCGCGGGCGCGCCCGGCGAGGGGGGAACGATCACGCCGTCCCGGTCCAGCACGGCCCGGTCCCCGCGGAGCAGCGTCGGTTTCCGGCCGACCGCGCCGCTGACGAAGAGCACGGCCTCGGCCATGCCGTAGACGTTGCAGAACGACGCCGGATCGAAGCCCATGGGCGTGAGCTGGGCCTCGACGCGATCCATCGTCGCCGCGAGCATCGGCTCACCACCCTGCAGGGTGGCGCGCAGCGAGGAGAGGTCGTACGCGTCGCCGTCGCGCAGGCCGCGCAGCACGTACTCGTAGCCGAAGTTCGGCCCGGCGATGTGCGTGCCGCGATAGCGGTCGATCACCTCGAGCCAGAGCCGGGGCGCGGCCAGGAAGGAGAGCGGGGAGAAGGCGACGCAGCGGGCGCCGGTGTGCATCGCGTTGAGGATCCCGCCCGCCAGCCCCATGTCGTGGAAGAGCGGCACCCAGCCGACCAGCACCGACTCGCCGTCGACTCGAGTGTTGCGGCCGATCAGCTCGAGGTTGTGCGCGAGGTTCCGATGGCGGATGACCACGCCCTTGGGCGCCGACGTCGAGCCGGACGTGTACTGGAGATAGACGATGTCGTCGGGGCCGAACTCGCTCGCCGCGCGGGCCAGCTTCGCCGCCGCGTCGCCCGGTTCCGTCCGCTTCGCGCGGTTGGACAGGAGCCAGGTCAGCTTGGGCCAGCTCGAGGTCCCGCGGCCGCGCAGCCGATTCGCGACACCGTCGCGGACCGACACCAGCGTCGTGAGCGCGCGGTACCTGGCATGCGTGAGCGCGACGCGGGCGCCGCAGTCCTCGACGATGTGCCGCAGCTTCGGCAGTTCCCGATCGAGGTGCCGCGGATCGGGGCTGGCCACCGGGACCGCGATCGCGCCGAGCAGCAGGCACCCGAAGAAGCCCGCGACGAAGTCGAGACCGTCGTCGGGCGGGAAGATCAGGAGGACCCGGTCGCCGGCCACCACCCCGCACGACCGGAGGAGATCGGCCGTTCCCGCCGCCCGCCGCACGATCTCCTCGCAGTCGGCCGTGTCCGTCTCGTTCCCGTGGCGATCGAGGAACGTGTAGAGGGGCGCGTGCGGAGCCGCGTCGAGGCGCTCGACCATCGTGGTGAGGAGGCTCGCGGTCACGCCGGACATCCTAAGTGGCCGCCGGGGACTAACGTGGGGGCTCGTGGACGCGCTGGGCTGGACTCCGGGGGGACGTGCGGCCGACTTCTCGCCGGCGGGCATCCTCGAGGGCGTTCGCCGCTTTCGCGAGCCCGTGCACATCGTGCGCAGCGAGGCCGGGCGCGAGCCCGGGCTCGGCCTGGGCGGAGTCGTCGGGGCCGGGGCGGGACACGAGCTGGTCGGCACGCTGCCCGCGCTCTACCCCGAGTGGCTCGGCGACCGGTCCTTCAACCGGACCCACGGCGTGCGATTTCCGTACGTGGCGGGGGAGATGGCCAACGGCATCGCGACCGTGGCTTCGGTGGTCGCCATGGCCCGCGCGCGGATGCTGGGGTTCTTCGGCGCCGCCGGGCTCGCCCTGCCGGCCGTCGAGCGGGCGGTCGACGAGCTGCGCCGCAGCCTGCCCGGCCAGGACAACTGGGGCGTCAACCTGATCCACTCGCCGGCCGAGCCGGGGCACGAGGAACGCCTGGTCGACCTGCTCGTGCGGGCCGCGGTGCCGCAGGTGTCCGCCTCCGCGTACATGGAGCTGACCCCGGCCGTCGTCCGGTGTGCTGTTTCTGGCCTGCGCCCGGAGGGCCGGGCCCGGCAGCTGTTCGCCAAGGTCTCCCGGCCCGAGGTCGCCGCGAGGTTTCTCTCCCCGGCGCCGCCCGAGATCCTGCGCCGGCTTGTCGAGCAGGGGCGGATCACCCGGGAGGAGGCCGAGCTGGCGGCGCACGTGCCGCTCGCCGAGGACGTGACCGTGGAGGCCGACAGCGGCGGCCACACCGACAACCGGCCGCTCGCCGTCGTGCTCCCGGTGATCCGGGCACTGCGCGACGAGTTGACCTCGCGGCACGGCTACACCCGGCCGATCCGGATCGGCGCCGCCGGGGGACTGGGCGATCCGGCCGGGGTCGCGGCCGCGTTCGCCGCCGGGGCCGACTACGTCGTGACCGGCACCATCAACCAGCTCTCCGTCGAGGCCGGGCTGTCCGACACGGCCAAGGCCCTGCTCGCGCAGGCCGATCTGGCCGACGTGGCGATGGCGCCGGCCGCGGACATGTTCGAGTACGGCGTCAAGGTGCAGGTGCTGCGGCGCGGCACGCTGTTCGCGGCGCGCGCGGGTCAGCTCTACGAGACCTACCTGGCTCATCAAACGCTCGACGACGTGCCCGACGCGACCCGCGAGCGACTCGAGAAGGACGTCCTGCGCGGCACCTTCGAGGACTGCTGGAAGCAGACCCGCCAGTTCTGGCTCGACCGTGACCCGGGCGAGGTCGACCGGGCCGAGCGCGAGCCGCGCCATCGGATGGCCCTGGTCTTCCGGTCCTACCTGGGACTGTCGAGCCGGTGGGCGATCACGGGGGAGCCGACCCGCGTCACGGACTACCAGATCTGGTGCGGTCCGGCGATCGGCGCCTTCAACCGGTGGGCGGCGGGCAGCCCGCTCGCCCAGCCCGCCCGGCGCACGGTCGTCCAGATCGCCCTCAACCTGCTCGAAGGCGCGGCCGCGGTGACGCGAGCCCACCAGCTGCGCTCGTACGGCGTCCCGGTGCCCGCCGAGGCCTTCGCCCCGCGTCCGCGCCTGCTGTCCTGAGGAGAGCCATGGATTCGATCGCTGTCGTCGGGGTGGCCGCCCTGATGCCCGGGGCGCGCGACACGACCGAGTTCTGGCGCAACATCGTCACCGGCCGGGACCTGATCACCGAGGTGCCGCCCGGCCGCTGGCCCGCCGACGGATTCTACGATCCCGACCCGGCGACGCCGGACACGACCTACAGCAACCGCGGCGCCTTCCTGCCGGAGATCGAGTTCGACGCCCTCGCCCACGGGCTGCCGCCGGCCACGCTCGGGGCCATCGACCCCGCCCAGCTGCTGGGCCTGACCGTGGCCGACGCGCTGCTGGCCGACCTCGGCCGGAACCTGGCCGTCCCGCTCGATCGGGAACGCGTGAGCGTCATCCTCGGCAGCTCCACGCTGAGCCGGGTCGGCACGATGGACGCGCGCATCCAGCGGCCGCTCTGGCGTGCAGCCCTGCTCGCACATGGCCTGGAGGAGGACGAGGCGCTGGCGATCTGCGATCGGATCGCCGAGCAGTACGTGCCCTGGCAGGAGGACTCCTTCCCCGGCCTGCTGTCCAACGTCGTGGCCGGCCGGATCGCGAACCGCCTCGACCTGCACGGCACCAACTGCACCATCGACGCCGCCTGCGCCAGCTCGCTCGCGGCGGTGGCCGCCGCGGCCAACGAGCTGGCCCTGGGCCAGGCCGACCTGGTCGTCACCGGCGGCGTGGACGCGACGAACAACCCGCTGATGTACGTGTGCTTCAGCAAGACGCCGGCCCTTTCCCCGACCGGCGACGCGCGCCCGTTCGCCGCGGACGCCGACGGCACGCTGCTCGGCGAGGGCCTGGCGATGCTGGGTCTCAAGCGCCTGGACGACGCTTCGCGGGCCGGGGATCGGATCTACGCGGTGATCCGCGGGCTCGGCACCTCCTCGGACGGGCGGGGCGGGGCGATCTACGCGCCGATGGCCACCGGGCAGGCGCGGGCACTGCGGCGCGCGTACGAGTCCGCCGGGTACGGCCCGGAGACGGTGGGCCTGGTCGAGGCGCACGGCACCGCGACCCGGGCCGGGGACGCCGCCGAGTTCGAGTCGCTGCGCCGCGTCTTCGGTTCGGCCGGGCGGCCCGACAAAGGCTGGTGCGCGCTCGGCAGCATCAAGTCGCAGATCGGGCACACCAAGGCGGCGGCGGGCGCCGCCGGTCTGGTCAAGACGGTGCTGGCGCTGCACCAGCGGACGCTGCCGCCGACCATCAAGGTGGGTTCGCCCAACCCGGCGCTCGGCATCGAGGACAGCCCGTTCTACCTGAACACGGTCGCGCGTCCGTGGACGCGGCGGGCCACCCACCCCCGGCGCGCGTCGGTCTCCAGCTTCGGCTTCGGCGGCGCCAACTTCCACGTCACGCTGGAGGAGTACGGCGGCGACAACTCACCCGCCCTTCTGCGTGCCGGGGCCGGCGAGCTCGTCCTGCTCAGCGCCGGGTCACCGGCCGACCTGATCGGGAGCGATCATTTCGACGCCGGCGATCCGCACCGGCTGGCCGTGGTCGCGAGCGACGCCGACGACCGGCGCGAGAAGCTCGACCGGGCCGCGGAGATGCTGGCCCGACGGCCCGGCGAGCCGTTCGCGCTGCCCGGCGGCGTCTTCTACGAGCGCGGACCGGCCGATCCCGGGCGGATCGCGTTCGTCTTCCCCGGCCAGGGGGCTCAGTACGTCGGGATGGGCGCTTCGCTCGCCCTGGCGGCGCCGGAGGCCCAGGACGTGTGGGACCTGGTGGCCGGCTCCGAGCTGGCCGACATCGTCTTCCCGCCGCCGGTCTTCACCGATGAGCAGCGCGCGGCCCAGGAGAAGCGGCTCACCGACACGCGCTGGGCGCAGCCGGCGCTGGCCGCGCACAGCCTGTCGCTGCTGGCGCTGGTCACCTCGATCGGGCTTGTGCCCGACTGCGTGGCCGGGCACAGCCTCGGGGAGCTGGTCGCGCTCCACGCGGCCGGCGTCCTGGACGCGGAGAGCCTGCTGCGCCTGGCCCGGCGCCGGGGCGAGTTGCTGGCGCGGATCGACACCGAGCCGGGCACGATGCTCGCCGTCGAGGCGGACGCGGAAGCAGTGGAATCGGCGATCAAGGAGGCGACCGATCCGGAGGTGTGGATCGCGAACCGGAACTCGCCCAAGCAGACCGTCGTCTCGGGGACCGTGCCGGCGATCGAGGCTTTGCAGTCACATTTCGCCGCCAACGGCGTCACCGCGCGCCGGCTCGCGGTTTCCGCTGCGTTCCACAGCCCGCTGATGCGGTCGGCCGAGGCGCCGATGCACGAGTTCCTGGCGACGCTCGACCTGGCCACACCCCACATCGACGTGTACGCGAACGAGGACGCGACGGTCTACGAGAAGTCGCCGGCGGCGATCCGGCGCGCTCTCGCCCGGCATCCGGGTGCGCCGGTCCTATTTCAAGATCAAATCGAGGCCATGTACGCGGCCGGCGTGCGCACGTTCGTCGAGGTGGGCCCGTCGGCCGTGCTCACCGGGCTGATCGGGCGGATTCTCGGCGACCGGGCGCACGTCGCGGTCGCTCTCGACCGGCGCGGCCGGGACGGCGTGACCGCGTGCTACGAGGGTCTGGGCCGGCTCGCCGTCCACGGCGTCGCGATGGACCTGACGAAGTTGCCGGCATCGGGCGACCCGGCGCCGGAGGCGGAGCCGCCGCGGATGCCGATGCGCGTCAACGGCGCCGGCTACGTCGCGCCCCGGGTCCCTCCGACGCAGATCCCAACCCCATCGACCTTTACGGAGCCCGCCGCCCCGATGACCGAGCATCCGATGACTCCGCCGCCGATGACCCCGCCTCCGATGACCCCGCCTCCGCCCGGTCCCGAGTGGCTGGCCGCGATGCAGGAGATGCAGCGCCAGACCGCCGAGGCGCACATGCACTTCCAGCGCGTTCTCGCCGACTCGCACCAGGCCTTCCTGCAGATGGCCGAGAACGCGTTCGCCGCCCTCGCCGGACAGCCGCCGCGGCCGGGGCAGCTCTCCCGGCCGCAGTTCACCCAGCCGGCGCAGTCCCTCCAGCCGGCGCAGTCCCTCCAGCCGGCGCAGTCCCTCCAGCCGGCGCAGTCCCTCCAGTCGGTGCAGTCCCTCGAGCCGGTGCAGTTCCTCCAGCAGGCGCCGCTGCCGCCGGCGCCCGAGCCGCGTTTCGAACCGCGTTTCGATCCGGCACCGCCGCCACCACCGCCACCGCCGCCGCCGGTCGCGCCGGTCGCGCCGGTCGCCGCCACCGAGCCGGTGAGCCTCGCGCTGCTGCTGTCCGTGGTCGCCGACAAGACCGGGTACCCGGTGGACATGCTCAACGGCGGCATGGACCTGGAATCCGACCTCGGCATCGACTCGATCAAGAAGGTGGAGATCTTCGCGGCGGTCCGCGAGCGCGCCGAGGGCCTGCCGGCCACCGATTCGGCCCAGATGGCCCGGCTGTTCCAGGCGCGCACCCTGGACGACGTCATGCGCGGCATCACCACCGAGCCGACCACTCCCGGGCTGCCTCGATTACAGGTCCAGCCGGCCGCCGCGCCGGCGTGCGGGCTGGCACTGGCCGGCCTGGGGGACGGACCGGTCACCGTCGTCGACGGAGGCAGCGGGCTGGCGGCCGCCGTGGTCGAGCAGCTCCGGACGCACGGCATCACCGCCACCGCCGAAGACAAGCCGGCGGCCGACGCGTACGGCGTGATCCTGCTCGGTGGTCTGGCCCCGGCGACGGAGGCGGGACCGGCCGCCAGGCATGCGTTCCAGGCGGCTCGGGCCGTCGCGGCCGGCATGACCGAGCGCGGCGGCGTCTTCGTGACCGTGCAGGACACCGGCGGCTGCTTCGGGCTGACCGACCCCGATCCGCAGCGCGCCTGGCTCGGCGGTTTCGCGGCGCTCACCCGGACCGCCGCCAAGGAGTGGCCGGAAGTCGCGGCCAAGGCCATCGACTGCCAGCGCGGCGACCGTGGGCCGGGGGAGGTGGCCGCCGCCATCGTCACCGAACTGCTGACCGGCGGGCCGACCCTCGACGTGGGCCTGCGCGCCGACGGCACGCGCTGGACCCTCGGGGAAACTTCGGCGCCGCCCGCCGCCACCTCGCCGATGACCGGGGAGCCGGTCCTCGTCGTCAGCGGCGGCGCCCGCGGCGTCACTGCGGCCGCCCTGCTCGCGCTGGCCGCGACCTGCCGTCCACGCATCCTGATCCTCGGCCGCACGATCCTCGCCGACGAGCCCGGGCATCTGGCGCCCGCCCGCGACGAACCGTCCCTCACCCGCCTCCTGGCCGAGCACGACCGGACCGCCACGCCGGCCCAGTTGACCGCCGAGGCCCGCACCATCCTCGCCCGCCGGGAAGTACGCGCGACGCTCGCCGGTCTCGAGCGGGCCGGGGCGACCGTGCGGTACGCCCGGGTCGACGTCACGGACCGGGCCGCTCTCGACCGCGAGCTGACCCGGGCCCGCCGGGAGTGGGGCGCCGTCACCGGGCTCGTGCACGGGGCCGGAGTCCTGGCCGACAAGCGCATCGCCGACAAGACCGACGACCAGTTCGACCGGGTCTACGCCACAAAGGTCGCCGGGCTCCGCGCCCTGCTCGACGCGACCGCCACCGATCCGCTGGACCTGCTCTGCCTGTTCTCCTCGGTCGCGGCCCGCTTCGGCAACCCCGGGCAGTGCGACTACGCGATGGCCAACGAGGTGCTCAACCAGGTGGCCCTGGCCGAGCAGCGGCGGCGGCCGTCGGCCCGGGTCCGCGCGATCGGCTGGGGACCGTGGGAGGCGGGCATGGTCACCGCGGCCCACGCCGCCCAGTTCCGGAACCTCGGCGTCCCGCTCATCCCCCTCGACGCGGGCGCACACGCCTTCGTCGCCGAGCTGAGCACCCCCGGCGACGCGGTCCAGGTGCTGCTCACGGGCGGCGACACCGGCCGCGACGGCACGGGCCGCGATGGCGCGGGCCGCGATGGCGCGGGCCGCGATGGCGCTGGGCGCGGTGGCGCTGGGCGCGGTGGCGCTGGGCGCGGTGGCGCTGGGCGCGGTGGCGCTGGGCGCGATGGCGCCGGGCGCGATGGGACTGGGCGCGATGGGACTGGGCGCGATGGGACTGGGCGCGATGGGACTGGGCGCGACGGCATCGCCCCCTATGCCGGCCGGGCACGATTTGCGGCCGAGGCGGCGGTCGACGCGCGCACGCATGGCTTCCTGGCCGACCACGCGCCGGCCGGCGTGCCCGTGCTTCCGCTGGCCATGGCGGTGGAGTGGTTCGCGGCGGCCGCGCAGGCGCGCTACCCGGGCCGCCCCACCGCACTGGCCGACGTCCGGGTTCTCCACCGGATCGAACTGCCCTACCTGGCCAACGGCGGTCACCGCTTCACGATCGAGGTCACCCCGGCCGACGACCTGCGGCTCGGCAACCACTACCGGGCCCGGCTCGCCGCCTCGGAACGGCCGCGCGTCTGGGTCACGCCGGCCGCGATGGAGACCTTGGCCGAGCCGGTCTATGACTCGGCCGCGCTGTTCCACGGTCCACGGTTCCAGGTGTTGCGACGGGTGGAGGGGCTGTCCCGGGAGGGCGCCGCGGCGCAGGTCGTCGGAGTGCGGGCCGTCGACTGGCCCGACATTCCCTGGTGGACGGACCCCGCCGCGATCGACGGCGCCCTGCAGACCGCCGTCCTCTGGGCCCGGCACGTCACCGGCCACGCGACACTGCCCATGAGCGTCGGCGCGATCCACGTCCACCGCCCCGGACCGGCGCCGGCGACGGTGCGGTGCCTGGTGCGCGCCGCGGGCGTGGCCACCGACGAGACCCGCTGCGACATCGCGTTGCTCGACGAGGACGGAGAGGTCCGCACCGAGTTGCTCGGCGTCGGCCTCATCCGGCGGCCCGACCTGCCACCGGCGGCCCGCACGTGAGCGAGCCCATCGCGATCGTCGGCCGCGGGTGCGTGCTGCCCGGAGCGCTGAGCCCCGAGCAGTTCGGGGACAACATCGCGGCCGGCCGGGTCGATCTCGCCGCGGTGCGGCCGGAGGACTGGCGACTGCCGCCGGGCTCCCTCGCCGCCGGCGCGACGGCCGGCCTGGTCCGGGGCTTCACCGACGTCTTCGACCCGAGGGACGCCGCCGAGGCGGCCTTCGATCCCGCGCTGCAATGGGTGGTGCACGCCGGCCGGGCCGCACTGCGCGAGGCCGGTGACCACGCGAGCCCGGCCCGCACCGGGCTGATCCTCGGCAACCTTGGCTACCCGAGCCGGAGCCTGGCCGCGTACGCCGAACGGATCTGGCGGGACGGCCACCCCGGCGACCTCGACCCGCGGGACCGGTTCTGCTCGGGCCTGTGGGCGCACACGGCCGCGAACGCCCTCGGGCTCGAAGGCGGGTCGCTCGCCCTCGACGCGGCCTGCGCCTCCGCGCTGTACGCCATCAAGATCGCGTGCGACCGCCTGCACGACGGCACGGCCGACCTCATGCTGGCCGGCGCGGTGAGCGGCTGCGACGGGCTGATCATCGACTCCGGGTTCCGGGCCCTGGGCGCGCTGAGCCCGTCCGGTCGCAGCCGGCCGTTGCAGCGCGGCGCCGACGGGCTGATCCCGGCCGAGGGCGCGGCCCTGCTCGCCTTCATGCGGCTCCGCGACGCCGTGGGCGCGCACGTTCCGGTCCTCGGCGTTGTGCGTGGCATCGGCCTGTCCAACGACGGCCGGACCGGCGGATTTCTCGTGCCCTCGGAGGAAGGCCAGATCCGGGCCATGCGTACGGCGTACCGGGCGGCCGGCTTCGGTCCGGAGACGGTGGAACTGCTGGAATGCCACGCCACCGGCACCCCGATCGGCGACGCCGTGGAGGCCCGCTCGACCGCCCGGTTCTTCGGCCGGCGCCCGCAGCCGCTGCCGATCGGCTCGGCGAAATCGAACGTCGGCCACCTGCTGACCGCCTCCGGCGCGGCCGGACTGCTGAAGCTCCTCGCCGCGATCGAACGGGGGATGCTCCCGGCGACGGCCGGCGCCGCCGACCCGATCGACGAGTTGCGCGGCGGTCCGCTGCGGCTGCTCCAGGCGAACGAACCCTGGACGGGGGCTCGGCGGCGCGCGGCGATCAGCGCGTTCGGCTTCGGCGGCAACAACGCGCACCTCATCGTCGAGGCGTACGACGGCGGGGAAAGGTTTGTCGCCGCGATGCCGGACCACCCGGGACCGGCGGAGATCGCGATCGTCGCGATCGGAGCTCGCGTCGGCGACACCGACGCCGATGGGCTCCGCGACGCTGTGCTGAGCGGACAGCCGCCGGGCGCGGCCCCCGACAGCATCGAGGTCGCGCTCGACGACCTGCGCTACCCACCGCGCGACCTCGGCGAGACGCTCGGCCAGCAGATCCTCGTGCTCGAGGCCGCCCGCGACGCCGTCCGCGGCCTCGACCTGCCACCGGAACGCACGGCCGTCCTGGTGGGAATGGGCTGCGATCCCGAGATCGCCCGTGCGCCCGCCCGCGTGCGCCTCGAGGCCGGCGACGAGCTCAGTCCGCCGCTGACCGCCGCCCGCGTCCTGGGCGCCATGGCGAACATCACCGCCAACCGCGTCGGCGGGCAGCTCGGCCTCTCGGGACCGGGCTTCGCGATCAGCGCCGAGGAAGCCTCCGGGATCGAGGCGCTGGAACTGGCGGCCCGGGCGCTGCGGGCCGGGGAGGTCGATGCCGCGCTCGTCGGCGCGGTCGATCTCTCCGACGAGCCCGTGCATCGGGCCGCCGTGACCCAGCTCGGCCGGGCCGGGGAGCCGGTCGACGCCGCCGTCGTCCTCGTGCTCAAACGCCGCGACGACGCCCGGCGCGACGGCGATCAGATCCTGGCCCTGATCGACCCCGAGAAGCCGGTCGGCTCGTTTCCCGGTGGCCTGTTCGGCGCGCCCCACGCCGCCGCCGGGCTGCTCGACGTCGCGGTCGCTGCCCTCGCGCTGCGGCACCGGGTCCGGCCGCGCGCGGGACAACCCGCTGAGCCCGACCCCGGCGCGACGACGGCCGACGTGGTCACGCCCGTCCTCGGTGCGCCACCGGCCCGGATCCGCCTGCGCGCCGCCGACGCCGCGCCGTGGGCGCCCGGTCCCCAGCCCCGGCTGCACCTCTACTCGGGGGCCGACCGAGCGGGCGTATCGGCCGCCGCCTCGGCCGGGGACGAGAGCGACACCGGCCCGGCCCGCCTGGCCGTCCTGGCTCGCGACCCCGCCCACCTCGCCGAGCAGCTCGACGGCGCCCGGGCCTGGCTGCGCGGCGAGGCGTTGCGGCCGCCGGGCGTCGCCTTCCGCGAGACCCCGGTCGGCGGCGAGACGGCCTTCGTCTATCCCAACGGCGCGTCCTTCTACCCCGGCCTGGGCGCCGATCTCACGATCGCGTTCGCCCCGCTGGTCACGGGCGGGGACCACGACGGCCGTACGGGATCGGAGCTCCTCGACCAGATCCTTGCCGTCGGCTCGCTCGCCGGCCTGCACACGAGGATCTCCCGGGAGGTCCTGGGCATCGAACCGCAGGCCGCGCTGGGCTTCTCGGCCGGGGAGTCGGCCGCCCTCGTCGCGCTGGGGGCCTGGACCGACGTGCCCGGCATGGTCGCCGACGCGCGTGCCGACGGACTGTTCGCGCACGATCTGAGCGGCGAGCTGCGGGCGGTCCGCCGCTTCTGGGAGCGCCACGGCATCCCCGGCGAGCGCTGGGCCGGCTACCTCCTGACGGCCGACCCCGACCGGG
Source organism: Paractinoplanes globisporus DSM 43857 (assembly GCF_000379645.1). Lineage (GTDB taxonomy): Bacteria > Actinomycetota > Actinomycetes > Mycobacteriales > Micromonosporaceae > Actinoplanes > Actinoplanes globisporus. The sequence continues at coordinate 1,015,152 of NZ_KB903294.1, read as the reverse complement.
TGCGGGACATGGTCAAGGACGAGCGGGCCGTCTACCTGTCGGCGGTGTGCGCTCCCGGCGCCTGCGTGGTCGCCGGGGAGGAAACGGCGTGTACGGCGTTCGCCGAGCGCTTCGACCCGGCCTCCCGCATCCGGCTGAATCTCCTGGTCGCGCACGTCCCCGAGGTGGTGGAGCTGCGCGACCGCTGGCGTGCCCTGCACCGGCGGCCCACGACGAGCGTGCCGGGCATCCGGTTCTACCGCGGCGCGACCGGCGATTGGTATCACCCGGCCGAGGAGTCGGCCGCCGACGCGATCACCGAGCAGATGATCGCCCCCGTCAACTTCCCGAACCTGATCGAGCGGGCCTGGCACGACGGCGTCCGCGTCTTCATCGAGCACGGACCGGCCGCCCAGTGCACCGGCTGGACCCGGCGCATCCTGGACGGCCGGGACCACGTCGCGGTGGCCCTGGACGCGGTACCGGGCCAGGGACTGTGGTCGCTGCACCTGGCCGTCGCGGAGCTGGCCGCCGCCGGCGTCGCGGTCCGGCACGACGCGCTCGAGGCCTATTTCGCGGAGCCCGCCGTCGGCCGGCCCGCGACGATCGTCCTACCCCGACGGCTCCCCGCCCCCATGACGGAGGAGTACGAGGTGATGGAGCCCGCCCCCGACCTCGCGCCGATGCCGCAGCCGTCGGCTGTCTCCGCCGTCTCGGTGGCGCTGGCCTGGCACGCGTCCGTCACCGCCGCCCATCGCCAATACCTGGAGATCCAGGCCACGGCGCACACCCGCTTCCTTCGCGGCCGGGCCCCGGCGCCCGCCACCCATCCGGGACCCACCTTCAACCGCCAAGAGCTCGAGCTTCTCGCGTACGGCCGGATCTCGGATCTTTTCGGTCCGGCGTTCGCCGGCCAGGACACGGACCGGCGGCAGACCCGGATGCCCGGCCCACCCATGCTGCTCGCCGACCGTGTCCTCGGGATCGACGCCGAGCCGGGCCGGATGGGCACCGGCGTCATCTGGACCGAGACCGACGTGCGCCACGAGTGGTACCTCGACCCCGCCGGCCGCATGCCGGCCGGACTGGTCGTCGAGGCCGGGCAGGCCGACCTGCTGCTGATCAGCTGGCTCGGCGCCGACCTGCACAACCGGGGCGAGCGGGTCTACCGCCTGCTCGGCAGCGACGTGACGTTCCACGGGCCGCCACCCCGGCCCGGCCAGACCCTCCGCTTCGAGATCCGGGTCGTCCGGCATGTCGGGCACGGTCCGATCCGGCTCTTCTTCTTCGAGTACGACTGCCGCGTCGGCGACGATCTGCTGCTCACCGTGCGCAACGGTCAGGCCGGGTTCTTCACCGACGACGAGCTCCGCAACACCGGCGGGGTGCTCTGGGACGCCCCTCGCCCGGACCTTGCCGCGCCGCATGTCGCTTTCGATGCCGACGCGGTCGCCGCCTTCGCCGAGGGTCACCCCGACCTGTGCTTCGGCCCGGGCTGGGAGACGACGCGCGCCCACGTGCGCACCCCACGTATCGGATCGGGGCGGCTGCGCCTGCTCGACGAGGTCCCGGTCTTCGATCCGGCCGGCTATCTCCGCGCCGAGACGGCGGTCCACCGCGACGACTGGTTCTTCGACGGCCACTTCCACAACGACCCCTGCATGCCCGGCACGCTCATGTCCGAGGCCTGTTTCCAGGCCGTCTCGTTCTTCATGGCCGCCTCCGGCCACACGATCGACCGCGACGGCTGGCGGTTCGAGCCGGTGCCGGGGCGGGCCGCCCGCATGCGCTGCCGCGGTCAGGTCACTCCGGACAGCCGCAAGCTGACGTACGAGGTGTTCGTCACCGAGATGTCGGCCGACCCGTACCCGATGGTCGTCGCCGACGTGCTGGTCACCGTGGACGGTGTGAAGGCCCTGCACGTCGCCGACTGCGCCGTGCGGCTGGTCCCGGACTGGCCGCTCGAGCACTGGCGGCACCTCGGGCCGCCGCTGGTGCAGCGGACCGCGCGGCCCGAACCGCTCCCGGCGCTCGGCGGGCTCGCCGGACACCGCGAGGCACAACCGGTGGCGCGGATCGGGGACCTGCCGCTCGACTACGCCTCGCTGCTGGCCTGCGCATGGGGCCGGCCGACGGACGGGCTCGGACCCATGGCCGAAGCATTCACCGGTACGCGCCGCGGACCGCGGCTGCCCGGCCCGCCGTACCACTTCATGAGCCGTGTCACCGCGGTCGAGGGCCCCTACCAGGGCATGGCGGCCGGCAGCGCGGTCGTCGCGGAGTACGACGTCCCCGGCGAGGCCTGGTACTTCGCGGCCGGCACCATGCCGGCCGCCGTCCTCATGGAGATCGCCCTGCAGCCGTGCGGATGGCTCGGCTGCTACGTCGGCAGCCCCCGGCAGATCGACGCCGAGCTGCTGTTCCGCAACCTCGACGGCGACCTCCGCGTCCGCCGCGAGGTGCGGCCGGGCGCCCGCGTCGTGCGCACCCGCGCCGAGCTCACCAGCGTCTCGCGGGCGGCCGGCATGATCATCGAAACCTTCCGGATCGAGTGCCACGCCGACGGTGAGCCGCTGCTCGACGGCACCGCCGTGTTCGGGTACTTCCTCACCACCGCCTTCGCCCAGCAGCCCGGCCTGCCCCCGACCCCGGCCGAGCGTTCGCGGCTCACCGAACCGTGCGAGAACCCGCCCGTGTTCCACCATCCCGCCGGCCCGATGCTCACGATGCTCGACCGGATCACCGGCTACTGGCCCGACGGTGGCGCGGCCGGTCTCGGGCGGCTTCGCGCCGAGAAGGACGTCGACGCCGGCGACTGGTTCTTCAAGGCCCACTTCTTCCAGGATCCGGTCATGCCCGGTTCGCTCGGCGTCGAGGCGATGTGCCAGCTGTTGCAGTGGTACCTGATGGACCGCGGCCCCGGCGGCGCGCGTTTCGGACCCGTCGCGCTCGACGAGCCGCTGACCTGGACCTATCGCGGCCAGGTGGTGCCCTCCGACCGTACGATCACGGTCGAACTGGAGATCCTCGAGATCCGCGACCGGACCGCGTTCGCCCGGGGCTGGCTGTGGGTCGACGGCCGCCGGATCTACCGCGTCGATCGGCTCGGCGCCCGGATGATCGCGTAGCGAAGGTCACCGGTACCCTTCGCCGTCGTGCGCGCGTTGTTCGTGATAGCCGCCGCCGTCCTGGTCGGCTTCCTCATCAGTCCCTTGTTGCATGCCGATGCCGCCTGCCCGTCCGCGCCCGTCGCGTCCGCGTCCACACCGGCCCAGGAGCGTTGGAGCGACGAGCAGGTCGCCAACGCGCGCACCATCGTCGCCATCGGCAACCAGCGGCGGGTGCCGAGAGAAGGCCAGGTGATCGCCGTCGCCGCCGCCCTTCAGGAGTCGCGCCTGCGCAACCTGCGGGGCGGCGACCGGGACTCCATCGGACTGTTCCAGCAGCGCCCCAGCCAGGGCTGGGGAACGCCGGACCAGCTCGCCGACCCGGCCTACCAGACCCAGAGGTTCTACGACAAACTGCTCCGCACCCGCGACTGGCAGAAGATGCGGGTCACCGACGCCGCCCAGGCCGTGCAGGTGTCGGCCTATCCGGGGGCGTACGCCAAGCATGTTCCGGCCGCCACCCGCCTGGTCGACACCCTGAGCCTCCCGGCCACCTGCACGGCCGAGGCCTGACCGCGGACCGCCCCGTCACGGAATGATCCAGGTCACACCGTCGAGAAAGGACGGATCTGGATTCGGCATCGATCGGCCGCTAGGGTGTGCAAGCCACATTGGCGGCGGGGGCCGCGTACGTGCGCGCTCACTGTCGAGCGCAGTCCAGATTGGATCGACTTTGTCGCCGACATCGGCCGAGTCCGCCATCGCGCCGGACGAGCCCACCAAGAGTCCGGCCCGCCGGCAGTCGATCAAGCGAAGGGTCGTCCGGCTGGTCCTCGTGCCCAGCGTGGTCGCCCTGCTGCTCTGGTTCACCGCCTCGGGCTACCTGGTCTTCCAGGGCTTCTACAACCGCGCCGTCGCCCAGTCCGTGCGCCAGGTGTCGATCCCCGCGGTCGCCGCGCTCTCCTCGATCCAGCAGGAGCGGCGGCTCAGCGTGGCGTACCTCGCCCGGCCCTCACGCGACCTGAGCGCCCTGCTCGACCAGCGCGGCAAGACCGACAAGCAGGTCGCCGACCTGCGGGTGGCGGCCGACGACGCGCTGGGCCTCGCCCCGGAGTCGATCAAGTCCCGGTGGCACACCCTGACGACGGTGCTGGACCAGTTGCCGAACACTCGTAGCGCGATCGACGCGCGGTCGATGACGGCGGCCCGGGCGTACGCCTTCTACAACAACGTGCTGGACTCGGCCACCGACCTGTTCGACAACCAGGCACGGGTGGTCCCCGACGTGACCGCGACCCAGGGCGGCCTCACCGCCACCGAGGTCTTCCGGGCCAGCGACCTGATGTCCCGCGCCGCGTCGGCGATGGACGGCGCGTTCGCCGCCCAGGCCCTGAGTCAGACCAACTACCTCCAGTTCGTCCAGCTCGTCGGGGCGTACCGCTTCGCCCTCGGTGACGCCGCCGCCCACCTCGAACCGGGGGCGCGCAAGCAGTTCGAGACGATGCAGGCGGGCGCGTCCTGGAAGCAGCTGACGTCGGTGGAGAACGCCATCGTCGCGGCCGGCCCGTGGCGATCGGGGGTCCCGGTCAGCATCTCGGCCGGCCGCGACAAGTGGAACTCGCTGACCGACGCGGTCTCCGCCGACCTGATCGGTCTCACCGTCGCCCAGGCCGACCAGGTCTCGGCCAAGGCTCTGAGCAAGGGCAACAATCAGCTGCTCACCGCCCTGCTCGGTAGTCTCGTGGCACTGGCCGTGGCGATCGGCGCGATCGTGTGGGCGGTGCGCCAGTCGCGGGTCCTGGTCGACCGCGCCCTCTCGGTGCGTCTGGCCCGGCTCGGCACCGACGCCGGCGAGCTGGTCGACCGGCGGCTGCCCGCGGTCATGGAGCGGTTGCGCCATCGGGAGCCGGTCGACCTGGCCACCGAGTTCGCCACCCCGGACTACGGCGGCGACGAGATCGGCCGCGTGGCCGAGGTGATCAACCGCTCGCTGCAGGTCGCGGCGGGCGCCGCGGTCGACGAGGCGAAGGCCCGCGCGGCCGGCACGGCGATGCTGATGGGTGTGGCCCGGCGTCCGCAACGCCCGCTGCAGCGCGGCCTCAAGGTCGTCGAGGACCTCCAGAACCGGATCGGCGACGAGGACCTGCTGGTCGAGCTGTTCGACATCCACCACCAGCTCAATCAGACCCGGCGCTTCCTGGAGAACCTGGTCATCCTGGCCGGCGGTCAGATCGGCCGGCGCTTCCAGAACCCGGTCGCGTTGCGCCGGGTGCTGCTCGCCTCGTTCGCCGAGGCCCGCAACTACCAGCGGATCACGCTGCGCGGCGCGGCCGACGTGGCGCTGGCCGGGCACGCGGTCGCCGAGGTCATCCACCTGACCGCGGAGCTGCTCGACAACGCGCTCGCGTTCTCCCCGCCCGCGTCGACGGTGTGGGTGACGGCGAACCAGGTCAACCACGGCGTGGCCATCGAGATCGAGGACGCCGGCGTGGGGATGAGCGCCGACGCCGTCGACAATGCGAACGCCCTGCTGGCGACCGCACCCACCCCGGACGTCACCGAGCTCAAGGACGGCGCCCAGGTCGGTCTGTACGTGGTCGCCGAGCTGGCCAAGCGGGAGGGACTGCAGGTCAGCCTGCGGCGCTCGGCGTACGGCGGGCTGCTGGCCATTGTGCTGCTGCCGGAGCGGCTGCTGGTGGCCGCGCCCGACCCGGTGGAGAGCGCTTCGTTGCCGGCCCGGACGGCGCCGAAGCCCGACCCACGCCACGAGACCGAACGGCCGGCCGCTCCCAGCATCGTCCCGGCGGCGAGCCGGTCGGCGGTGGGCCTGCTCGAACCCGAACCCGAACGCGCACCAGAGACACCAGGCGGCGCCGTGACCACACCCCCGCGCCCGGAACGGCCACCGCTGCCGCATCGGCGGCCGCAGCAGCATCTCGTGCCCGAGCTGCGCGAAGACGGCGCCGACGCGGGCGCCGCCCTGCCGGCCCGCTCCCCGGACGAGGCACGCAACCGGTTCGCGCGCTATCAGCAAGGCCGGAACGAGGGGCGGGCGGCCGGCCGCGACGACCAGAACACCGACGGCGAGCAAGGCGGGAACCCGTGACCATCTCGACATCGCAGAACGATCTGCCGTGGATGCTGGACGACCTCGTCGAGGTCCCGCACGTCGCCTCCGTGGTGGTGCTCTCCACCGACGGGCTGATCGTGCAGAAGTCCTCGGCCATGTCGCAGGACCTCGCGGAGATCCTCGCCGCCGGCGCGTCCTCGATGTACAGCGTCGCGGCCGGGACCGGGCGGCGGTTCGGCAGCGGCGCGGTCCAGCAGGTGATCATCGAGTTCCTGGACCACACACTGTTCATCGCGGCGGCCGGGCAGAACGCGCGCCTGGCCGTGCTGTGTGACCAGGAGGTCGACATGGGCATGGTGGCGTACGAGGTCAGCCGGCTGGTGACCCGGATCGGGGAGTATCTGGGCACCGCGGCCCGCCCCGCCGGGGACGGCTATGGCGTTTGACGCCTGGGACGGCGAGGACGAGTCGGCCGCCGGCCGGTTCGTGCCCCTGTACGTCCTGGTGAACGGGCGGACAAGCCCGCGCGACAGCCGGCTCGACCTGGCCACCCAGGTGGTGGCGCTGCCGGTGGACACCCGGCTGCTCGACCCCGAGTACCTGCGAATCGTGGACCGGTGCGGCAACTGGATCTCGGTGGCCGAGATCGGCGCGTACCTCCAGCTGCCGCTCACCATCGCCAAGGTGATGGTCGACGTGCTGGTGGAGCAGGGCTATCTGGGCGTCGGCTCGCCGGCCCAGCGCAAGATCGTCGATCGCCACCTCCTCGACTCGGTGCTCGCCGGGCTGGAACGGCTGTAGGAGCAGGACGTGGAACGCACTTCCGTCAAGATCGTTGTGGCCGGCGGATTCGGCACCGGCAAGACCACCCTGGTCGGCTCCGTCAGCGAGATCCCGCCGCTGACCACCGAGGAGGTCCTGACCGAGGCGAGCGTCGGGGTCGACGACACGACCGGCGTCGAGGGCAAGACGCACACCACGGTGGCCCTCGACTTCGGCCGCATCACGATCAGCCCCGACGTGGTGCTCTACCTGTTCGGCACGCCGGGCCAGGACCGGTTCTGGTTCATCTGGGACGAGCTGGCGCAGGGCGCCGTCGGCGCGATCGTGCTGGTCGACACGCGGCGGCTGGAGAGCAGTTTCCCCGCCGTCGACTACTTCGAGCGGCGCGGCGTCCCGTTCGTGGCCGCGGTCAACCGGTTCTTCGGCGAGTGCGCGTACACGGAGGACGAGATCCGCTCGGCGCTGGAGCTCACCCCCGAGGTGCCGCTGGTGTGGTGCGACGCGCGCGACCGCGGTTCCAGCAAGCTGGCGCTGATCGCGCTGGTCCGGCACGCGCTGGGCCGCTTGTCACCCGCCCGCGCCTAGCGGAGCCAGCCGTACCTTGAAGTGCCGCAGCAGCGGGGGAGTCGAGACGATGCGGTAGCCGCGGACGCGCTCGGGTTCCTTGGCTATGGCGCCCAGCGTGTCGGCCACGTACGCGAAATGTTCCTCGGTGTAGACCCGGCGGGGAATCGCCAGCCGGACCAGTTCGAACGGCGCCGGCGTGACCAGCCGGTACTGCTCGTCGATCGTGCCCAGGTAGAGCGAGCCCAGCTCGGCGCAGCGGATGCCACCCTCGAGGTAGAGCGCGCAACCCAGCGAGTGACCCGGGAACTCGGCCGGCGACAGGTGCGGCAGTAGGCGACCGGCGTTGAGATAGAGCGCGTGGATGCCGGCCGGTTGCACGGTGTCCACGCCGGCCTCGTTGATCATGCGGGCCAGGCGGGCGGTGGAGGCGGCGCGGGCGGCCAGGTAGGCGGGCTCCACCACCTCGCGCAGGCCCTGGGCCAGCCGTTCCAGGTCGTGCCCGGCGAGCCCGCCGTACGTGGAGAAGCCCTCGGTCGCGATCAGGTTGGCCTCGCACCGGGCGAACAGGTCGTCGTCGCGCAGCCCGATCAGGCCGCCGATCGCCGAAAGCCCGTCCTTCTTGAGGCTGATCACGCAGCCGTCGGCGAGCCCGAAGACCCGGGTCGCGATCTGCCGCGGCGTCCAGTCCGCGTAGCCCGGCTCCCGGGAACGGATCAGCCAGGCGTTTTCCGCGAAGCGCGCGCCGTCGAGGAAGAACGGGACGCCGAACCGCCGGCACAGCGACGCGACGGCCTCGAGGTTCGCCATCGACACTGGCTGCGCGCCGAGGCCGTTGTTGGTGATGGTCATCAGGACCAGGCCGACCCGGGGGCCGTCCGGACCGGCGAGGGTGCGTTCCAAGCCGGCGAGGTCGATGTCGCCCTTGAACGGGAAGTCGGAGTCCAGGTCGAGGGCCTCGGGGCAGGGCAGGTCGCGGGCCTCGGCGCCGGCGAGCTCGACGTTGGCGTGGGTGGTGTCGAAGTGGGTGTTGCTGATGCAGATCTGGCCCGGTTTCAGCAGGGTGGTGAAGAGGATCCGCTCGCCGGCGCGGCCCTGGTGCACCGGCAGCAGGTGGGGGTATCCCGTGAGGTCGGCGGCCTCGTCGCGGAACCGGAACCAGGAGCGGGCGCCGGCGTAGGACTCGTCGCCGACCGCGGCCGCCGCCTCCTGCGCGGCCGAGGTCGCGCCGGTGCCGGAATCGGAGAGCAGGTCGACCGTGATCTGGTCGGCCCGCAGGTTGAACGGGTTGTGCCCGGCGTCGTCGAGCGCGCGGGCCCGCTCCTCGGCCGAGAGGAACGGAATCGGCTCGACCACCTTGATCCGGTACGGCGGGGGAAGTCGGCGAGGATCGGACACGGTGGCCTCCTGGCGGTCAAGCGGCGAGGTGGGTGGGGGAGGCGACGCCGTACGCCTCGGCCGACAGGTAGACGGTGAGGCCGGGCCGGGGTCGCCCGAGCCGGAGCGCGACGTGCGCGATCAGCCCGGCGCCCTGCTCCAGCGGACGCCGGGCGACCGCGTCGATCGCGCGGTCGAGCAGGTCGTGGTCGAGGTCGTAGCGGCTCATCAGCTCGAGCACCCGCTCGCGTGCCTCGCGATCGTCGCCGACGTAGCCGCGGATGGGGACGTAGACGCTGTAGCCGGTCGGCCGGGCGAGGCCCTCGGTGAGCGTGTAGCTGCTGACCAGCGGCCGCCCGGTGAACAGCCCGACCCGCCCGGCGAGCGCGCAGAACTCGGCGACCTCGGCGGCGTGGACCTCGTCGACCACCGCGGCGGCGCGCGCGGCGTCCCGCGGCTGGGCGTCGTGGTGCGACACGTAGAGCTTGACCCGGGATTGCGGCCCGTCGTGCAGATCGAGCGCGAAGAAGCTGAGCCGGTCGAGGCGGCCGAGCTCGCCGGGGCGTGCGGCGTGGTCGAGCATCGCCCGGTAGGAAGCGGCCAGGCCGAGCCGGGTCAGCGCCTCGGCGACCAGGCCGGGGGAGCGGTGCACGCCCTGTGCCTCGGGGTTGAAGTAGACCTTGAACTCGGGCCGGCGGCCGCTGCGGAAGACCAGCGAGCACCACAGGGCGAAGGCGGCGTCCGGGCAGGCCGCCCCGAACAGGTCGCGGACCGCGTCCAGCCGGTCGGTGCGAAGCCCGTGGCGGGCGGTCTGCCGGTCGAGGAAGTCGTACGTGGAGGCCATGTTGGCGTGCACGCCGGGCGCGGCGTCGATCACCTCGGCGAGGATCCGCAGCGAGGGTGGCTCGGTCTGGTTCCAGGCCACCGAGAACTCGACCGGGGAATTGTCGTCGGCCACCTCGGACGGCCAGGCCGGCGATTTCGACAATGGGCGGTCGCCGTGCGGGCCGAGCAGATCCTTCAACAGTTCGGCCGGATCGCCCGGATCCATTCCGAGAACTTCGCAGAGGCGGCCCAATTGGCCGCCGATATGGTCCAGGACAGACAAGGCCTGCATTCATGACCCCTGTTTCGATCCGGCTGCCGTCGATCATCCACTGGGGGATTCGCGGTGTCCGTGGATGATCAGCCGCATCACGAATAGTGATCGAGCAACTACTCAATGTCGAGTGAGATGTCGGTCACACTCCGCGGGATCGCTGCGGGATCAATACATTGCGAAGGCAGTGCGACCGGCTTTAGGCGCATAATCCGGTCATTGTGACTACTGAAAGTTACTTGTGGTTTGTGCGAAGACGTGAAGTTTTCTCACCATGAGCACGGAGGGTGCCATCGACCGATGTGGACCTACCGGGCTAATCGCGCCCCTGGCGCCGCGCCCCGGGGCCGGTCTAATCTTCGGTCATCCCTCTATTCCGCGAGGCGGTTGCGCAATGGAACACGTCATTCTGCTCGACGAGTCGGGAAACGCGCTGGGACATCAGGACAAACGCACGGTGCACACCGCGTCGACCCCGCTGCACCTGGCGTTCTCCTGTTACATATTCAATGCCGACGACCAGGTTCTGGTGACCCGCCGCTCGCCGCGCAAGCTGACCTGGCCGGGCGTCTGGACGAACAGCGTGTGTGGCCACCCGCAGGAGTCCGAGCCGATGGTGGCCGCGGTCAGCCGCCGCGCTGCGTACGAGCTCGGTCTCGCCCTAGACGAGGTGCGGCTCCTGCTGCCACGCTTCCGCTACCGTGCCGAGTGGAGCGGCGTGGTGGAGAACGAGATGTGCCCGGTGTTCACCGCGTCGGTGAGCGCCGAGCCCCGCCCCCGCCCCGACGAGGTCGACGCCGTTCGCTGGATGGCCTGGCCGGCGTTCCTCCGCGAGGCGACCGCCGCGGGCTCGTCCTACTCGCCCTGGTGCCAACTGCAGGCCACCCTGCTGGCCCAACTGGGACCCGACCGTCGCGCCTGGCCGGCGGCACCATCGGCCGCGCTTCCCCCGGCCGGGCACGCGCTCGTTCACTGAGAGGCGCGGGGCCCAGCAGATCACCGGATTCTGGCGACGACGTCTCACCGTCTCGCCAGTGAACCTGAGTCCGGAATCTGCTGCCTGGAAGGGAGCCTCATGACCAGTGCCCCAGTGCGTGACCCGCTGGCCGACCATCTCATCACCCCGCAGAACGCGGCGTTCCTGTTCATCGACTACCAGCCGTCACAATTGGCCCTGGTCCGCTCGATGGATCACGCGTTGCTGCTCAAGAACGCCGTCTCCACGGTCCGGGCCGTCAAGACGTTCGGGGTGCCGGTCGTGCACTCCACCGTCAACGTCGCGAACGGCCAGGGACCGACGCTTCCGGGACTCGCCGGACTGCTCACCGACGACAAGCCGCTCGACCGGACCACGGTCAACTCCTGGGAGGACGTCGAGTTCCTCGACGCCGTCCGCGCCACCGGCCGCCGGAAGCTGATCATCTGCGCGCTGTGGACCGAGGTCTGCATGGCCTTCACCGCTCTGGACGCGCTGCGCGACGGATACGAGGTCTATCCCGTCGTCGACGCGGTCGGCGGCACCTCGCCCGAAGCCCACCGGGCCGCCCTCGACCGCGTGGTCCAGGCCGGCGGCCGGCCGATCAGCTGGGTATCGCTCGCCTGCGAGCTCCAGCGCGACTGGGCGCGGCAGGCCACCGTCCCGGCCATCGTCGAACTCGTCCTGACCGATCGCCTGCTCAAGGAATGACGGGCGTGTGAGCCGAGGGTCACGGTGATGCCGGTTGACCCGCCGGTCCCGACCGTGGCCTGATGGATCGCGGGGGCGTGATGCCGACACCGTGCTCGGGGGGCTGCTGACATGACCACTGCCGGGCCGGCCCGCCTGAACCGGGACATCGGCCGCCGTATAGTCCCGCTGTTCCGCCCCTACCGCGTACAGGTGGCCGTGGTCGTCGGGCTGATCATGGTGACCTCGACGATCGGCATCATCAACCCGCTGCTGATCGAGGCGGTGTTCAACAAGGCCCTGTTCGTCCCCGGCGGTCCGAACATCCGGCTGCTCGTCATCCTGGTCACGATCATGGCGATCGTCCCGATCGTCAACGGCGCGATCGGCATCCTGCAGACCTACCAGACCACCCGGGTCGGCCAGCTGGTCATGCGGGATCTTCGCGACCGCCTCTACTCGCACCTGCAGACGCTGTCGCTCGCCTTCTTCACCGGCACCAAGACCGGCGAGATCCAGTCGCGGCTGGCCAACGACGTGGGCGGGGTCCAGTCGGTGGTCACCACGGCCGCCTCCACGATCCTGGCCAACATCGTGATCTTCGCCTCGACCGTCGTCGCCATGATCATCCTCAGCTGGCAGCTGACCATCGTGGCGCTCGTGACCGTGCCGGTGTTCTTCTGGCTGACCAGGCTGGTCGGCGAGCGGCGCCGGCGGGTGGCGCGCTCGACGCAGGAGTCGCTGGCGGCGATGAGCGCCCTGTCCGAGGAGACCCTGTCGGTCTCCGGGGTGCTGCTGGCCAAGGTGTTCGGCAACCAGGCGCGGGACACCGCCCGCTACCACGAGGAGAACCAGCGCCAGGCCGGCCTGCAGGTCCGCCAGCAGATGATCGGCCAGGGCTTCTTCACGATCGTGCAGGTGTTCCTGTCGATCACCCCGGCCGCGGTCTACCTGGTCGCCGGGCTGCTGCTGACCCGCGGCACGGGTATCTCGGCCGGCACCGTGGTCGCGTTCACCACGCTGCAGACCCGGTTGTACTTCCCGATCGGGCAGCTGCTGCAGGTCTCGGTGGAGCTGCGCTCGTCGCTGGCCCTGTTCGACCGGATCTTCGAGTATCTGGACGTGGTGCCCGACATCGTCGACGCCCCCGACGCGGTCGATCTGCCGGCGATCGGCAGCGGCGGCCGGGTCGCGGTCCGGGAGGTCTTCTTCCACTACCCCGGCGCGCCGCAGGACGCCCTGAAGGGCATCAGCTTCGAAGCCGACCCCGGCCAGTTGGTGGCGCTGGTCGGCCCGAGCGGCGCCGGCAAGACCACCATCAGCTACCTCATTCCGCGGCTGTACGACGTCACGGGCGGTTCGGTGCGGATCGACGGCGCCGACGTCCGGGACGTCCGCCAGTCGTCGCTGGCCGCCGCGATCGGCTTCGTGACGCAGGAGAGCTACCTCTTCCACGACAGCATCCTGGCCAACATCCAGTACGGCCGTCCGGGCGCCTCCCGGGCCGACGTCGAGCAGGCCGCCCGCGAGGCGTACATCCACGATCGGATCATGGAGTTCCCGGACGGGTACGACACGATCGTCGGTGAGCGCGGTTACCGACTTTCCGGCGGGGAGAAACAGCGCCTGGCCATCGCGCGGGTGCTGCTGCACGATCCCCGCATCCTGATCCTGGACGAGGCGACCTCGGCGCTCGACACGGCCAGCGAGCGCGAGGTGCAGAAGGCCCTCGACTCGCTCATGGGCTCGCGGACCACGATCGCCATCGCCCACCGCCTGTCCACCATCGTCAACGCGGACGTCATCAACGTCATCGACGGCGGCCGCGTGGTCGAATCCGGCACCCACCGCTCCCTGCTGCGCGACGGTGGCCTGTACTCGTCGCTCTATCAGGAGCAGTTCGACGGCGGCAAGGTCCAATGGCGGTGCCCCGACGGCGACGTCATGGCCGACGGCACAGTCCGCCACCGGCAACCGCAGGCGGGAATCACCGGAGCCGGGTGAGCTTCTGTCACGCCGTCGGGACCGGAGTGTGGGCGGCCATCAGGGCGGCGCACTCGTCGGCCGGCATGGGTTTTGCCAGAAGGAAGCCCTGGCCGTACGGGAATCCCATGTCGCGTAGCCGGTTCAGCTGATCGCGGGTCTCGATGCCCTCGGCGACGGCTTTGAGGCCGAGGTTGTCGGCGAGTTGGGCTACCGCTGCGGCGATCGCGTGCCGGCCACGGTCGGCGTCGGCGGCGATGCCGTCGACGAACGACTTGTCGAGTTTGATGACGTTCGCCGGGAAGGCGCGCAGCAGGCTCAGCGAGGACTGGCCGGTGCCGAAGTCGTCCAGGGCGAGTTGGACGCCGAGGTCGTGCAACTGTTGCAGGGTCTGGTTGACCTGCGGGCCGTCCACGACGGCGGACTCGGTGACCTCGAGGACGAGGTTGCGTGGGGCGAGGCCGGTCTCCGCGAGAACGGCGGCGACCGCGCCGGCGAAGTCTGCCTCCCGTAGCTGCCGGACGGCGACGTTGACGTTGACGGCTTCGATCGCCCCGCCCGGGTGCTCGGCGCGCCATCGGGCGAGTGTCGTGCATGCCTCGCGGAGTACCCAGGCGCCGAGCGGCACGATCAGGCCCGAGCGCTCGGCGACCGGGATGAACGCGACCGGTGAGATGGGGCCGCGAACGGGATGGTGCCAGCGTACGAGCGCCTCGGCGCCGTGCAGCCGCTCGGTGCGCAGGTCGAAGACCGGCTGATAGAGCAGCCGCAGTTCACCACGGGCGAGGGCGTCGCGCAGCTCGCCGGCGGTGCGGGCGTGGTCGGTCATGTCCTGCCGCATCTGCGGGTCGTACCGTACCCACGTGGCCTTTCCGCCGTCTTTCGCGGCGTACATGGCGATGTCCGCATTGCGTAGGACCTCATCGGCGGACTCGCCCGGAGCGGCGGTCGCGACCCCGATGCTGGCGTGCAGCATGAGCTGGTGCTGGGCGGCCTGGACCGGCTCGCTCACGGCCCGCTGGGCGTGAGCGGCCGTCCGTTCGGCGTCGGCCGCGTCGTGGTGGGGGAGCAGGAGGGCGAACTCGTCCCCGCCGAGCCGCGCGGCCACCTCGCCTGGGCCGCAGATGTCGCGCAGCCGTTGCCCGATCTGGTGCAGGAGTTGATCGGCGGAGGAGGGGCCGAGCGTGTCGTTGATCATCTTGAAGTCGTCGACGTCGAGCATCAGCACGGTGGCGGGATCACCAGCGTCCAAGCGCTCGGTCAGGGCCACTCCGAACGCCGTACGGCTGGGAAGGCCGGTCAGCGAATCACTCAGCGCGAGCCGCTCCAGCTCGGCCTGCTGCCGGCGGATGCCGGCCAGCGCCGTGGTGTTCTCCCGAACCGTCAGGAGCTGCCTTGCCACCAGGATCGTCGCGATGAGCACCGCACCCACGATCACGGCTCGGCCGCGGGCGTCGAGATCCCGGGCCGAGACCGTGATGACCAGCGCCGCGACCATGGTCACCGCGAGATATTGCAGTGGATCGGCCAGAGATCGCCGGCCGACCCGCTCCCCGCGGCGTGCGGCGCCGGAATCGACCAGCGACTGCCGCAGGGCGCCCATGCACATCACCAGGCCGACCAGGGGATACCCGACCACCGACAGCAGCATCATGCCCATCGGGGTCCCACCCAGGAACACCACCACCGCGGAGAGCCCCACCACCGGGGTCACCGCGAGGATGGTCAGCGCCCCCTTGTCGATCCGTGCCTGCGGGCTGACCGCGGCCTTACCGAAGACGACCAGCGCGAGCAGGCAGCCGACGCCCACCGCCGCGGCCGTGGCTCGCACCACCACGGGTGTGCCGGCGGGCGCCGCATCGAGCAGGACGTAGCCGAAGTACACGGCGCCGGACACCGCCACGGCGGCACCGTCGAGCACCAGGCGGGTCCAGTCGGTCTTGTTGCGCTGGTTGAGCGGTACATGCCGGAACGCGAGCATCGCGAGAGTGAGACTGAGCAGCGTCGGGACCGCCTCGTAGAGCGGCATGCCGGTTTCGCCCCGGGCCGTGGCCACGATCGCGGCGACGGTGCTGAGAAACAGCGCGGCGGCCGAGTACGACCACAGGCGCCAGAAGGCTCGCTCCGGCCGGGGCGTGCGGTTGCCGCCGCTGGCCTTGTAACACGCAACCGTGGCGCTGAGCAGCACGACCGAGCCGCCGAGGTTGCCGAGAACGACGTCGCCGGGATGGCGTACCACCAGCCACACCGCTACCCCGGCGAGGGCGCAGACAGCGACAAGAACGGGGGCAAATCTGGCCCCGTAGGCACCGGGTCGGCCGGCGCGTTCGGCCGGGTCGGATCCACTCGTCATCGCTGCCTCTGCCACCTCGCGCGCTGGTGTGCCCTCCGAGCATCACATCGGCTGCGTGGCGGCTGCGCTGAGCGTGGCCGTAGAAGGACGTCAGAGCACAGAGGAGGGCCCTGCCGACGGTCAGGCCGGGACGATGATTCCGCGGCCGACCGCGCCGCCGATCAGGTCGCTCACCGCGTCGTCGATCCGGTCCAGCGGATAGTGCGTTCCGACGAGCTGGTCGATGGGCAGGCGTCCGGCCTGGTACAGCGACAGCAGCTTCGGCACGTCCACCTGGGGGTTGGACGACCCGTAGAGACTGCCGACCACCCGGCGCTCCCGCTGCACCAGCGGATTCAACGGAAGGCTCAGCTCCTGACCGGCCGTGCCGAGCCCGATCGCCACCAGCGTGCCGCCGGGTCGCAGCGCGTCGAAGCCCTGCCGCAGGGTGGCCGGTCGCCCGATCGCCTCGACGGCGTAGTCGAGTCCGTCGGCGGCGATGTCGGTCAGCGCCGCGGCCACATCCTCGGACCCGGCGTTCACCAGGTGCGTCGCGCCGAGCCGGGTGGCGGCCTCCAGCCGCTCGGCGACCATGTCGACCGCGACGATCGGGTACGCCCCGGCCAGCACCGCCCCCATCACGACGGACAGGCCGACCCCGCCCGCGCCGAAGACCACCAGGCTCTGCCCGGCGCACGGCCCGATCGCGTTGAGCACGGTGCCGACGCCCGTGATGACCGCGCAGCCGGTGATGGCGGCGATGTCGGCCGGCACGCCCGGCGGGATTTTCACCACGGCTCGTTCCGAGACGATCGCGTATTCGGCGAAGCAGGAGACGCCCATCAGGTGGTGCACGGTCGTCCCGTCCGGCCGGCGCAGGCGGGTGGTCCCGTCCTGGAGGCCGCCGGAGGCGGCATGGATGGCGCCGGACTGACACAACGCCGGTCGTCCGGTGAGGCAGTACCGGCACCGCCCGCAGCGGGGCCGCCACATCAGGCCGACCAGGTCGCCCGGCCGTACGGCGGTGACCTCCGCCCCGACCGCCACGACCTCGCCCGCGCCCTCGTGCCCCGGCACCAGGGGCATCCGGCTGGGCAGGTCGCCGATGAGGTAGTGGTAGTCGCTGTGGCACACGCCGGCCGCGTCGATCCGCACCAGCACCTCGTCGCGGGCCGGGTCGGCGAGGTCCAGCTCCTCGATGGCGAGCTTGGCGCCCGGTCGTTCGAGCACTGCGGCCCGGATGCGCCTCGTCATCGGCTCACCTGTCCAGAAAGTTTTCGTAATGCCCGCGAAAGTGTCGCAGTAGCGGGAGCATACGAGGGTCGACGAACCGGGGTCAAGGGGGTGTCATCCTGCGCAGACAGGCCGGTATGCTCCGTCGGCAACGGGGTCTGTCGAGCGCGAAACATTTCCAAGACCCAGGGGAGAGTGGGCATGACGGCCGAGTACGCCACCTACCCGTCGCTGCGCGGCCGGGTCGCCTTCGTCAGCGGCGGCGCGTCGGGGCTGGGCGAGGAGTTCGTGCGGCAGCTCGCCGGTCAGGGTGCGCGAGTGGCGTTCGTGGACATCGACGAGGATCGCGGCACGGCCCTGCAGCGGGAGCTCGGCGACGACACCCTGTTCCGGGCGTGCGACGTCCGGGACGTTCCCGCTCTGCGGTCCGCGCTGGCCGCGGCGGCCGACCGCTTCGGCCCGGTCCGCGTGCTGGTGAACAACGCCGCCGACGACCGGCGCTATCGGGTCGACGAGTTCGACGTCGAGCTGTGGGACGACCGGATGGCGGTCAACGTCCGGCATCACTTCTTCGCCGCTCAGGCGGTGGCGCCCGGGATGCGCGAGGCCGGCGGCGGGTCGATCATCAACCTGGGCTCGATCAGCGCGCACATCGACCTGCTCGAACTCCCGGCGTACATCACGGCGAAGGCCGGCATCGAGGGCCTGACCCACACCCTGGCCCGCGAGTTCGGCCCGTGGCAGATCCGGGTCAACTGCATCGTCCCCGGCTGGATCATGACCGAGAAGCAGCTGGCCCACTGGGTGACCCCGGAGGCGGAGGCGTCGATCGCGCGCAACCAGTGTCTGCCGGGCAAGCTGTACCCGGATGATGTGGCCCGGATGATGCTGTGGCTGGCGGCCGACGACTCCCGGTCGTGCACGGCGCAGCAGTGGATCGTGGACGGCGGGTGGATATGACGACGGCGCGGCAGGTGACCGAGGTGGTCACCCATCATGGCGAGGGCCCGTTCTGGGACGAGGCGGCCGGTCGGCTCCTGGTGGTCGACATGCTGGCCGGGGCGGTGGTCGCGGTGGTGCCGGGTGGCGACGTCCACCGGTACGAGGTGGGCGGCGTGGCGGCGGCCGTCCGGGCTCGGGCGGCCGGCGGTTACGTGCTGGCCACCGAACGCGGATTCCAGCGCTTCACCGCCGACTTCACGCCCGACGGCCCGCCGATCGCGGCGTTCGACGATCCGGCGATCCGGATGAACGACGGCGGCTGCGACCCGCAGGGCCGGTTCTACTGCGGCACGATGGCGTACGCGGTGACGCCCGGCGCCGGCGTGCTCTACCGGCTCGACCCCGACCTGACCGTGCACGAGGTGCTGACCGGCGTCACCATCTCCAACGGCATCCAGTGGCCGCCCGACGGCCACCACGCGTACTACAACGACACTCCGACCGGCCGGGTCGACCGGTACGCCTTCGATCCGGACGCGGGTACCTTCGGCGCCCGCGAGACCCTGGCGGTCATCGATCCCGCGCTGGGCCAGCCGGACGGGATGGCCCTGGATGCCGAGGGTGGCGTCTGGGTGGCTCTGTGGCGCGGCGGCGCGATCCACCGCTACGCGAGCGACGGCACGCTGACCGAGCGGATCGCCGTTCCGGCCCGGCAGACCACCGCCTGCGCCTTCGACGACGGCACCACGCTCTTCATCACCACCTCGCGGGACGGGCTGGGCAGCGAAGCGGAGCCAGGGGCCGGCGCGGTGTTCGCGGTCGACGTCGGGGTCGAGGGAGCCCGTCCGTACGCCTTCGCGGGCTGAGCGTCAGTCGGCAGATGTCGTGAGCCGGTGGGCGATGGCAGCCGCCTCCAGCCGACGGGACATCCCGAGTTTGTGCAGGATGTGGGAGACGTGCACGGACGCGGTCTTGACGCTGATCGTGAGTTCGGCCGCGATCTGGCGGTTGGTGTAACCGCGGCCGAGCAGTTTCAGGACCTCGTCCTCGCGGGCGGTCAGGCCGAGTGGGCTGGGTGCGCCGGTCCGCTCGAATCGCCGGATCCCGACCAGGTCGAGCCGGGCCCGTTGGGCGAGCAACTCCACCTCGCGCCGGATCGGTTCGGCTCCCAGGCGGGTGGCGAGCTGGTGGGCCGCCCTCGCGGCGGCGGTCGTGTCGGCGGCGGTCGAGCCGGCGAGGGCCAGCGCCGCCGCGTGCTGCCACTGGCAGTACGCGACACCGTACGGCCGATCGAGATCCTTCCATGCGGTGACCGCGGCCTGCCACAGATGCGGATTCGGTGACCCCTCCACACCCGCGTGCTCGGCCTCGGCCATGGCCAGCCACGCTGCCGCGTCCGGCCTCGAGGTGGCGGCCGGGCGGGCAGAACGGCGAGCATCCCGGAGGAGCTGACCGGCCCGGCGTCTCGCCTTGTCGACCGTGGCGGCGTCGCGGCCGGCGATGGCCAGCCGCGTGCGGTCGGATTCCACTCGCAGCCCGATCGCGCACGAGTGGGGCCGACTGCTCACGACGCCGATCGACTCGGCCTGCCGCAGAGCCTCGTCGACCGCGCTCGCGGCGTCGTCGATGCGGCCCTCCCAGGCCGCCAGCTCCGCGTGCAGGATCGCATGGAACGGCGCCGTCGGTGGCTCGAGGGCGGCCTGCGCACCGGATCGCAGATGCTCCCGCGCCGTGTCGAACTCGCCGCGCCAGATGGCGAGCTGGGCTCGCTGGATGTGCGGGTAGTGCGACCAGAATGTGCCGCCGTTCCGCAACGCGGTGGTCAGGACGTCGTCGGCCCGCGCCCAGTCGCCGGTGCCCAGCAGCGCCTCGGCCAGGTTGGACGCCAGTACGGTGCCCACGCCACGTTCGACCCCGAGCCGGCGGGCGGTCATCAGACCTTCGTACGCGACCCGGATCGCCTCGGGCAGGCGCCCGGCCATGACCAGTACATCGGACAGGTGGACGTACGGACGCAGCTGATATGGCGAAGTGTTCCGCTCCGGATCGGGCTCGCACGCGGCGAACAGCATCGCCAGACCCTCGTCGAGCCGGCCCAGGTAACACAGGTCGGCGGCGAGCACATCCGCGGCCCGGAACGCCGAGCGCCGGTCGCCGATCGCCGCGGCCAGGTCGAGCGCCTGCTGGCACGCCTGGCGTGACTCGTCGTAGCTGTCGGAGAGCAGCAGCGCGTTGCCGAGAGCCGCGAGCACCCGCACCCGCTCCGCCGACGGTGGCCCAGCCGACACCAGCTCAACCGCCCGCCGGAATGCCGCCAGGCCCTGTTCCCGCCGGCCGGCCGGAAGTAGGTAGGTGCCGAGCCGCTCGAACCGTGACCCGGCGCGGTTGGGGTCGACGCCCACGTCGGACAGGTCGATGGCCCGCTCGATGATCTCCGCCGCGCGCCCGTTGTTCCCGGTCAGGTAGGCCAGCTCCGCGGCCCAGTCGAGCAGCGCGACCAGCGGCGTCCCGGCGACGTCGTCGGGGTCCGGCACCCGCGGCCACAAGGTCAGTGCCATCTCGGCGTGCCGCAACGCCTCCGCCGGCCCGGCGAGAGCCTCCGCGCCTCGCGCCGCCCGGACCGACGCCGCCAGGGCCTCGACCGGGCGCCCGGCGGCTGCCCAATGGTGAGCCAGGTCGCTCGCGACCAGGCCGGCGGCGGCCAGGTGAGGCTGTTCGCACAGGGTTTCGGCGAGCCGCGCATGCACCGCCTCGCGTTCGCCCGGCAGCAATGTCTGGTACACGGCCTCGGCGAGCAGCGAATGCCGGAACCGGAACGTGCCGGCGTCCTGGTCCGGTATCAGCAGGAACTGGTCGACCGCCGACCGCAGCGCGTCCTGCAGCTCTCGCTCGGCGAGCGGGACAACCGCGGCCAGCAGCCCGTACGAGACGTCGCGCCCGGCCGCGGCCGCCGTCCGGAGCACTGTCCGGCTGCGCGGATCCAGCCGGGCGGCCCGCTGCAGGAGCATTTCTCGCAACGCGTACGGCAGGTCCGGCTCGCCGCGGGTCGCCGCGGCGTACAGCTCCTCGGCGTAGAAGGGATTGCCTTCTGCACGTTGGACGATCGTGCCGGTCAGGACGGGATCCTTGGAGATTCCCTCGAGCAGCGCGGTCATTTCGGCGTCGGTCAGTGGCCCGAGGTCGAGGGCTGTGGCGGCGCGCGCCCGGAGCAGGCTGGTGGTCAGGCGCTGCAGGGGGTCTTCCGGGCGCGCTTCGTCGCTGCGATAGGTGGCCAGCACCAGAACACGCGAGTCGGACACCACGTGCGCGAGGAAAGTGACCAGATCCAGAGTCGATGAGTCCGCCCAGTGCAGGTCCTCCAGGACCAGCAGTACCGGTGTCTCGGCGCTGACCGCGTCCAGCAGGGCCCGCACGTCGGCGAGCAGCCGCGCCTGGGCGTCGCCCTCGTGCGGGCGCTGCTCGAGGGTACCGACCGGATCGGTGAGGTCGGCGACCAGCCGCGACAGGGCCGGTGACACGCTCGGGCCGTTGCTCGGCGCGGACGGGTCCCGCAGCGAGCGGATCGCCTCCGCGATCGGCAGGTACGGCACGCCGGCGCCGACGAGGTCGAGACAGCGGCCGGTCAACACCAGCCAGCCTCGGTCGCGGGCCAGTACCGTCAGCTCGGCGGCGACCCGCGACTTGCCGATGCCCGCCTCGCCGCCGGCCAGCACCGTCGTGCCGCGCCCCGACGCCGCGGCGTCCAACGCCGCGGTGAGCCGCTCCATCGCCGCTGCCCGGCCGACGAATGGTGTCCGCACCATCGGGTCATTCTCCGCCGACTCGGGCGGTCCGGATCGTCACGTAAGCGCCGTCGCCGTGACAATAAGGCGACCTGCCCGATCCGGTCGAGGGTGCTTACGCACACCCTGGAGTCGAGTTCATGACATCCAAACCGGGAGGTCACGATGGGTACGCAGGTCGATCCGGATGCCTTCAACGCGTTCGAGGCCGCCGGCTGGGAGAAGCGGGCGCCCACCTATCATCGGCTGCTGCTGCCGATCACCAGACAGGTCGTCGAGCCACTCCTCGATGCAGCCGCCGTCGGCCCCGGAAGCCGGGTACTCGACGTGGGCAGCGGGCCGGGTTACGTCGCCGCCGCCGCGTTCACCCGCGGCGCGTCGGCAGTCGGGGTGGACGTCGCGCCCGCGATGGTGGCGCTGGCCCGGACGCTGCACCCGTCGGTCGAGTTCGTCGACGGCGACGCCGAGCACCTGCAATTCGCCGACGACTCGTTCGACGTGGTGGTCGCCAACTTCGCCATCCTGCACCTCGGCCGGCCGGAGCAGGCCGCGGCCGAGTTCGCCCGCGTGCTGGCCCCCGGCGGGAAGGTGGCCCTTTCCACCTGGGACGTGCCGGCCGCATCCCGGATGCCCGGAGTCTTCTACGACGCGGTACAGGAGGTCGGCGCGGCGCCGCCGCCGGACCTGCCGACCGGGCCGCCGTTCTATCGCTTCGCCGACGAGGCCGAGTTCGTCGGGCTGCTCAATGCGGCCGGGTTCGTGGACGCCTCGGTGTCCACGGTCGCCTTCACGTACCACTACGTCGGCGACCTGTTCGATGCCCTGGTCGGCGGCACGGTGCGGACGCGGAGCCTGGTGATCACCCAACCGGAGGCGACGCAGGCCCGCATCCGGGCTGCCCTCGATCGTCTCACCGCCGAGTACGCCGCCGACGGCGGGTTCGACTTGCCCACCTCCGTCAAGGTTGCCAGCGCAACCGCGAAATGACCCCTTCGAACCGTACTGCCCGCCTGGGTGTGCGGTGGCCCGTTCCCGGACCACCGCACCTCCCGTCGTTCAGACCAGGTCGAACTTCTCCCAGGCCCCGATCGCCGCCCGGTTGGCGATCAGCGGATTGGCCCCGGCGTTCTCCGCGGTCACGTACATGTTGTTGGCCGCCGACCGGAGGCTCTCACTGCCGTCGGCGTTGCGGATCAGGGCGAAGGTCTCCCACGGTCCGACCGTCGCGCGGTTGGCGATCAGCGCCTGGGCGCCGCCGTTCTCCGCGCACACGTACAGGTTGGTCGCCCGCGATCGCAGCGCGACGTTGCCGCCGCCCAGGTCGACCACGTCGAACCGCTCGGTGGTGCCGGCCGCCGCCTTGTTCGCGATCAGCGACGTCGTCGAGTTCGGCGCCGAGACGAACTGGTTGTTCACCAGCGCCTTCAGCGTCGAGCCCGGGGTCGGCACCCCGCCGGTGTCGAAGGTGAACGCGTCCACGTCGAACAGGCTTCCGGCGCCGCCCTTGAACACCAGGTACAGCTGGGTGGGACCGGACGGGACGTTGCTCAGCGCGGTGCTGACATCAACGTACGTCTCCCATCCTCCGGTGCTCGCGACGGTCGCGGTGCCGTGCAGCGTTCCGGTGGGCGATCCGGTACGCACCTCGATCGTCCCTCCGGCGCCGGCCGAGGCCACCCGGGCGGTGAACCGGGTCGCGTTCGACAGGTTGTACGGCCGGAACGATATCCAGTCGCCGTTGTCGATGTACCCGGCCGTCGCGCCGCCCTCGGCGGTCGCGTGGGTGGCGATCTGCACGCCGCCGGACTGGGTGCCGAAGTGCTCACCCTGCCGGTGCCGCGGCTGCAGGGTCCGCTGGCTGGTCCCGGTCAGCCCGCCCCTGTCAGTGTACGAGGCCACGAACACCCCGAAGATGTTGGCGGCGCTGTCGTGCTCACCGTCGGCCGGCACGGTCAGCGTCCCGGAGCAGCCGGTCTTCGACGTGATCTGGTGCTGGTGGCTGTCGTGGCCGAGCAGATAGGTGACGGTCACCTTGGTGCAGTCGATCGTGCCGTCCTCCGGGTCGCTGACCGTCACCGTGAACGGAACCGTGTCGCCGAAGCTGAACAGCGAGCCGTCGGCCGGGGTGGTCAGCGTGACCGTCGGCGCGGTGTTCCCGACCGTGATCGGGATGCTGGCCGTGCCGCTCAGGCCGGTCGGATCGGTCACCCTCAGCGTCGCGACAAAATTCCCATTGCTTGTGTACGTCTTCGTGGGGCTCGCCGCGGTCGACGTTGTCCCGTCGCCGAACGTCCACAGGTAGGTCAGCGCCCCGCCCTCGGGGTCACTGCTGCCCGCCGACGAGAACGCCACGGTCAGCGGGTTCGGCCCCGACGTGCGGTTGGCCGTGGCCACCGCGATCGGGGCCCGGTTGCCGCCGCCGATGTACTCGATCCGGTACAGGGCCTGGTCGTTCGCCCCGGTGCCGTAGTCGAGGACGTACAGCGCGCCGTCCGGCCCGAACGCCATGTCCATGACCTGCGTGCCGGTCCACGGGAAGGCGCTGATCTCGCCGTACGTGCCGTTGCTGTTGACCTGGATCGCCTTGATCCAGCGGCGGCCGTACTCGCCGGCGAAGTACCGGCCGTCCAGCGACTGCGGGAACTTGATCGCCGAGTTGAGGGCGGGGTCGTACCGATAGACCGGACCGCCCATCGGCGACTCCGACCCGCTGCCGAACTCCGGCGGGTTGGAGTCGAAGCCGTACCGGATCCACGAGGGTTTCGCGGCCGGCAGGGCTTGCAGGCCCGTGTTGCGGAATGAATTGTTGGTCGGACCACCAGCGCAATTGAACTTTGCCCCGGACGGGCCGGACGGGAACGTGTAGTCGTTGTAGGTCTCGGCGGTCGTGTTCGTGCCGGTGCAGTACGGCCAGCCGTAGAAGCCGGGCGCGGTGATCCGGTCGAACTCGACCTGCCCGCCGGGCCCGCGGTTCGGGTCGGCGGCGCCGGCGTCCGGCCCGTAGTCGCCCAGGTAGACGATGCCGGTCGGCTTGTCCACGCTCATCCGGAACGGGTTGCGGAAGCCCATCGCGTAGATCTCCGGGCGGGTGTTCGCGGTGCCCGGCGGGAACATGTTGCCGGCCGGGATCGTGTACGTGCCATTGGCCTGAGGTTTGATCCGTAGAACCTTGCCGCGCAGGTCGTTGGTGTTGGCCGCCGAGCGCTGCGCGTCGAACTGCGGGTTGCGGTTCGTCCGCTCGTCGATCGGGGTGAAGGCCTGCGACTCGAACGGGTTGGTGTCGTCGCCGGTGGTCAGGTACAGGTTGCCGGACGCGTCGAAGTCGATGTCGCCGCCGACGTGGCAGCACTGGCCGCGGTCGTTGTCGACGGTCAGCACGACGACCTCGCTGGCCAGGTTGATGGTCTCGTCCGCGTTCAGCGTGAACCGGGACAGGTTGAGGTGGCCCTTCCAGGCATTGAAGTCCGCCGCGGTGCCGGTGGTCGGCGCGTCGCCGGACGGGGTGCTCAGTGTCGGCGAGTAATAAAGGTAGATCCAACGGTTGGTCGCGAAGTTCGGATCGACCGCGACGCCCTGCATCCCCTCCTCGTCATGGCTGTAGACCGGGATGTTCGCGGCCACCTTGGTGTTGCCGGCCGCGTCGGTGACCCGGACCGTGCCGTTGCGGGCGGTGTGCAGGACCGAGCGGTTGGGCAGGACCGCCAGCGACATGGCCTCGCCGAGCTCGGCGCTGCCGCGGGCCAGCGAGACCTGCTGGTAGTCGGTCGCGGGGATGTCCGCGGCCTGGGCCGGCGCGCTGCGGGTGGCCGCGACGGCCGCGCCGGTGACGATCAGGGTCACGGCGGCCAGGGAACGAGCGAGTCGCATGGTCATCCTCCCGTGACGAGGTCGAACTTCTCCCAGGCGCCGATCCCGGTGCGGTTGGCGATGAGCGCGCCGGCGCCGGCGTTCTCGGCCACCACGTACCGGTTGTTGACGGTGGCGCGCAGGCTGACCGTGCCGTCGGGGTTGGTGATCAGCGTGAACGTCTCCCACGAGCCCACCGCCGCGCGGTTCGCGACCAGCGGGTTGTTACCGGCGTTCTCCGCGCACACGTACAGCCCGGTCGCCTTCGAGCGCAGCGCGACGTTGCCACCGGAGAGGGTGACGACATCGAACCGCTCGGCGGTGGTGCCCGCCGTGGTGGCGCTGGCGATCAGGTTGCCGGCCGCGGTGCTGACGAACTTGTTGTTCGCCCGCGAGCGCAGCGCGGTGCCGGTGGGCGTCGGGTTGGTGCGTGGGGTGCAGTCGGCGGTGACCGCGCCGCCCGCGAACCGGATGCCGCCCAGCAACAGCCGGGTGAAGTTCGGATCCACGTACGACTCCTGGGTGTGCCCGAGCCCGGTGTAGAAGGCGCGGCCACCGGCGTAGTTCTGGCACCAGGTGATCGGGTGGTCGCCGCTCATCGAGCCGCCCGAGTACGTGCCCTCGTCGAGGCTCAGCAGCACGCGGACGTTGGCGCGGGGATTGGTCCGGTAGTTGTACCACTCGTCGGTGCGGACCCAGGCCGCCGGCAGATGCGCGGTCGCCGGGTTCGTGGCGTCCTCGACCCGTACGGTGGCCTGCTGGATCGCGGGGTGGGAGAGGAAGTACGCGCCGACCAGCCCGCCGTACCACGGCCAGTCGTACTCGGTGTCGGCCGCCGCGTGCACGCCGACGTAACCGCCGCCGGCCGCGATGTAGGACTGGAACGCCGCTTGCTGGTTGGCGTCGAGCACGTCGCCGGTCGTGGAGAGCCAGACGACGGCCTGGTACTGGGCGAGGTTGGCCGCGGTGAACTGGGCGGCGTCCTCGGTCGCGGTGACCGTGAAGCCGTTCTCGGTGCCCAGCCGCTGGATCGCGGCGATGCCGGCGGGGATGGCGTCGTGCCGGAAACCAGCGGTCTTCGAGAACACCAGGACCTTGGTGAGGGGTGCCGCCGCCGGCGCGGGGAACGCCGGGGCGGCGATGAGGATGAGGACGAGGGCGGACAGGATGGTGGCGAGGCGTCGCAGCATGAGTGCTGTCTCCTCATTGGGGGATGGGTGTGAACTTTTCCCAGGGACCGATCGCGTCCCGGTTGGCGACCAGGGCGGCGGCGCCGCCGTTCTCGGCCACCACGTACTTGTTGTTGACCGTCGCCCGGAGGCTGATCGTGCCGTCGCCGTTGTCGATCCGGGCGAACGTCTCCCACGAGCCGGCCGCGGCGCGGTTGGCTATGAGGGGGTTGGCGCCGGCGTTCTCGGCGCAGACGTACATGTTGTTGGCGCGGGAGCGCAGGGCGACGTTGCCGCCGCCGAGGTCGACGATGTCGAAGCGCTCGGTGGCGCCGACCGCGGTGGCGCTCGCGATGAGATTGCCGTTGGCGGGGGCGCTGACGTACTTGCCGTTGGCCTGGGCGAGCAGCGCGGTGCCGCCGCCACCACCGGTCGCGGTGCCGAGGCCCAATGTGGACGCCGTTCCGCTGAGCGATTTCACGCCCTGGTTGGCGCTTCCGGTGAGCGTCGTCGACGCGTACGAGGAAAGGGGTTTTGCCGTTCTTTCCACGACGTAGGTGGTGTTGGCGGTCGTCGCGAAGCTGACCTCGCCGGCCGAGACGGTGGTGAGGATGGCGTTGTCGGAGGTGCGGCGCACCCGGATCTCCTGGGTGCCCCACGGGTTGACCGCGCGGGCCTGCTTGCCGAACTGGCTGCGGAGGCCGACGTATTTGGTCTCGCCGGCCTCCCGCTCGGAGCTGACGACGAAGCCGTCCTTGGCCAGCAGGGTGAATTTGCCGACGAAACCCGTATCGTTGGGCAGCGCGGGGAAGACGCGGATCTTGTCGTTGTACGACTGCAGGAGCGACTCGTTCATCGCGGCCAGGTGGATGCCGAGGTACTCGAACACCCCGTTGGTGTTGCTGGTCATACCGTTCGGATAGTTCTGGTATTTCTGCAGCATCGTCCGCATGCCCTGGTACGCCTGCTCGCCCAGGCCGAGCCGGGCGGCGTGCACGTGGTCGTTGGACCAGACATTGCCGTACGGGAAGGGACGGACGTTCCAGGTGTTGATCGCGGTCTGCGTGTCGGCGTATCCGATGCCCGTTTGGTCATACGGCCATACCAGCTCGAGCGCGACGTTCTCGTTGTTGCGGGTCTGCGAGATCGGCGGGTCGTGCGGCAGGTAGGCGCCGTTCTGGGTCTGGTACGGCGCGAGGTTGTTGAGCACGTCCTGCCAGCCGGCCCGGAGACCGGCGTCCAGGCCGAGCTGGGTCGAGACCTGAATGGTCAGGGGGAACAACAGGCGTACCGCGGCCAGGTCGGTGATCGCGTTCTTCACGTCCCAGTACGTCTCGTGGGAGTTCGAGCTCGCCATGTAGTACTGGGATCCGTTGCGGGACAACCGGTTCTGGTAGAAACGCGCCGCGTCCTTCATGAACGGGTAGGCCACGTTCTGCAGGTACGAGGCGTCGTTGGTGTACCGGTAGTACAGGTACATGTTGTACGCGGCCTCGGTGCCGGTCGAGTAGATGTCGTTCACGTAATCGCTGTTCACTGTGCCGCGGGCGTTGCCGTCCCAGCCCATCGTCTCCGGCACCCACAGCGCGTCGCTGCCGTACCGGGTCTGGGTGTACGCCTTCAGCGCGCCCAGGTTCCGGGAGTACAGGTTGTTGAACGTCTTCACCAGGTCGGCGTGGTTGGACGCGTAGAACGAGTTGTAGACGTCGCGCTGGTTCCAGTACCAGTACCCGTTGCTCCACTTCGAGTTGTCCTGCGTCGCGCGGAACACGCCGTTGATGAAGTGGACCGGGTAGTTCCCGTAGCCGCCGGCCGCGATCATGTAGGTGGCCAGGTAGTACACGTTCTCCAGATAGTCGGAGCCGCCCGCGTTGTACTGGACGAACGACTTCTGCCAGAAGCCGTGCCACCAGTTGCGGTAGTTGGTCAGCGTCGTCGCGTATCCGGTCGACTTGACCGCGGCGAGCTGGTTCTTGGCCTGCTGCACCGAGTTGCGGCTCGGCGCGTTGATGCGGCTGGCGGCGGTGAACCAGATGGTGTAACTCGATGAAGGTGTGATGTTCAGCCGTACGCGGGTGCCGTTCACCGTCTGCGCGGAGTACGCGGCGCCCTCGACGGTCGCGGCGAACGTGTAGCCGAACCCGTTGGCGTCGGTCTGCCCGCGGCTGAGCCCGGCGCCGGTCGAGTCGGCGAACGTGCTGACCGTGCGCCACGTGTTCAGGTCGGGCACGTCGGCGATGTTCTGCACGGTGTTCATGTCCCACAGGCTCAGGTCGAGCGAGATGCTGCCGACCCCGGAGCGCGAGTCCTCGACGTGGACGCCCATCACCTCGGAGTTCGGTGAGCCCAGCACGGTGACCGTGCGGTTGTTGTCGTACCTGGTGGTCAGCGTGCCGTCGTACAGGGAAAGCCGCTGCTGGAAGGTCGTGTAGCCGCTGTCCAGCGCCGGGCTGGTCTGCAGATTCAGATTCCCGGCCGCGTACGTCGACTGCTCCGCCAGGTCCGTGCCCGAGACCTGCATGGTCAGGCCGTTCTGCTGCCAGGCCATTGCACCCGTATGACCGTTGCCAACGGTCAGCCCGTACAACGGATTGGTGTTCGGACGGTTGTAGACGATGTCGTGCTTGGAGAGGTATCCGGCGTAGTCGACGTTCAGCGCGCCGGTGCTCGAGTTGAACGCGGCGTCGGTCGGGGCCGCGCCGGCCGGGGACGGGTGGGCAACGAGCAGGCCACCGAGGATGAGGCCGGCCGCCGCCGTACGGAACAGTTTGCGCACGCTCATGTGGATGACCCTCCGGGGGAGTCCGCGGCTGGCCGGCCCGCGGCGGCGATCGATTACATGCCTGAGACGAACAGTTAACATAGGATGTCTGCGGCGGTCAATCCTCCACCATCGATGTCTCGCGATCCGTCCAAATGGCCGCCTTGCTGGTTGCTTCGACAGTGATCACTTCCCTACGCTTGCGGAAAGATCCGATGTCTACCGGTCAGGATCCGGTCAGATCTTTCGTCCGCAGACGGACAAACCTGCTGCGCGGTTGGGCCCCGGCCCCTCGTGCTCGACTGCGCATCGAGGCAACGCTTCCAGGTCAGGCCATGGCCACCGGTCTGCACACAGCGCGTGGCGGTGGCCGTGACCCGGTCGCCGCGACGGACAACGATCCGGTACGTGGTCGCCGACTGCGACACCACCGGCTCGACCACGGCGCAGCTGACCGCCTTCGGGGCGCGTGCGTGGAAGCAGCGTTCCCGACAACCGCGCTCGCGGTGTGCACCAGCGGCTGTCGTGGCGGATACCACGGTGGCGGGACGGGGGCGAACGGCCGGTTGGGCTCAGCTCCGCCCGCGGCAGGTCGATGGCACCTGCGACGGAAGGCGGTGAAGCGTTGGAGAGGCGAATGCTTCGCCGGCTGACCTCGGTGTACGGGCTGCTGTACGCCGCCGCGGTCGGCTGGTGCATAGCCCGGATGATCGGCTGGGACCATCTCGCGGTCGCCGGCTGGTTGCCCGGCGCGCTCAGCATGCTGGCCGTGACCTGGTACTTCCGTCAGGCCGCCAAGCTGCCCGAGCTGACCCCGGCCGGTCGTCGATTCTGGCGCCGGCTGTCCGTCGCCACGCTGCTGATCGCCCCGGCCACCGGGCCGTTCACCGCCGCGACCGTGGGCGGTACCCGTGCGGGCGTCGGGCCGGTGTTCTACGTGTCGGTCGGGCTGCTCGTGGTGGCGCTCGGGCTGGTGCTGTGGAGTCTGCTGCGACTGCCGAGCGCTCGGCGAAGCGGCGCCGACTGGCTGCGCCTCGGGATGGACGCCGCGACCGTGCTGATCGGCGCGTCCACCTTCCTGTGGCACTTCGTGCTGCGACCTCAGCTCAGCAGCGGCAGCGGTCCGGCGACCGTGCTCGGGCTGCTGGTGATGTGCCTGATCTGCCTGCTCGCCGTGCTCGCCGTGGTGAAGCTGATGCTGGCCGGCACGGTCGCCGTGGACTCGCTCGCCCTGCGACTGCTCGCGGCCGTGGTCGGGGTCGGCGCGATCGGTTCGGCGCTGGTGCCGGTGCTGGGCGACCCTCGGTACGCCGGCGTCTCGGACGTGATCACGACGACCGAGGGGTTCGTCGCGGCTCTCGCCGGAGTCGTGCAGTGCAGTCGGGCGACCTCCGTGGCGTCGGTGCCCCGCACCCGGCCGTACAGCGTGCTGCCCTACCTCGCGATCGGCGCGGTCGACGCGTTGCTGTTCGCCGCGGTGGTGACCGACAGCGACCAGCTCGCCGTGCTCATCGGCGCGGTCGCCGCGACCGCCACCGTGGTGGTCCGCCAGCTGCTCGCGTTCCGGGACAACGCCGCACTCGTCGAGCAGCTGCGCCAGCACCAGCTGCGGCTCCGCGAGCAGGCCACCCACGACGCGCTCACCGGCCTGGCCAACCGGGCCCTGTTCAACGAAACCCTGGACAACGCCACCGACAACGGGGAACTGGTCTCGGCCATCCTGATCGACCTGGACGACTTCAAGACCGTCAACGACACGCTCGGCCACCCGGTGGGCGATGAACTGCTGATCGAGGTGGCCCGCCGGCTGCGCACTGCGGTGCGACCCGACGACCTGGTCGCCCGGCTCGGCGGCGACGAGTTCGCGGTGCTGCTCCCGCGCGCCGACACCACACAGGCCGCCGAGGTGGCCGCCCGGATCGTCGACACCCTGGCGCTGCCGGTCCGGCTGGGCGACCACGAGCTAGCCGCGAACGCCAGCGTCGGGGTCGCCGAGCGCGCCCGGCAAGACCTGCCCGCCGACCTGCTCCGCCACGCCGACGTCGCGATGTACACCGCGAAGCGCGAAGGCAAGGGCCGGTTCTCGGTGTACCGCCCCGACCCGGACTGGTCGGCACTGACCGCGGCGACAGCCTAGTTATCGGCGAGGCGGGAAGACGCCGGCGCGAGCATTGACCTCGCCCGGGCGCGGTCATCAGCCGTGCAGCCGGGCGTGATCAGCATCAGCTGGGCCAGCGACTCCGCGATGGTGACCGGCCGGGAGGCGGCGGTGACCGCAGCCTCGTCCAGCCGGGCGCGGGCCAGTTCGCGCACCTCGGCCCGCCGCGCCGGATCGTCGTGGGCGGCGGTGACCAGGGCGAGCAGCGCCGAGTCGGCCACCCAGTCCTCCACGCCGAAGGCGAGATCGATCAACACTCGGCGCCGGGTCGAGGTCGCCCATGGCTCGTCCTCACGATGCCGCAGGATGCCGAGGCACGTCCACGGCTGCGTGACCCGGTACCAGTAGGTGGGGGTCGACAGCTTGAGGTCCTGCCAGTGCGGCGTGTCCGGGGACTCCGGCGGATGGGCCAGCAGGCCGAGCAGATCGTCGAGTGGCAGCCGGCCCAGAGCTTCGGCCCGGGGTCGTGCGGACAGAGGCGGCGGCCACGGCCCCGCGGCGGTCTCGCGCAGCATGCGTACGGCCTCGGTCGTGGGTTTGGCCACCGCCGGCACCGGATTCTCGCCGTCGTAGCGCCAGACCGCGTAGTCGCCTTGCTTCAGCGGAATCCGGATGTCCGGGGCCGGAAAGGCCGCGATCCGGATCGGCATCGGTCCCGCCACCCGGTCGGCGGCCATCATCGCGCTGGGCGGTTCGGCCGCCGGCAGCACCAGAGGGTGGCTGCCCAGCCCGCCGATCGAGCCCGCGAGGCGCAGCAGGGCCAGCTGGTCGGCCGCGTCGGCGACCCGACCGGCCGGCATCGGCACCCGGTCGAGCCACGGCCGGTCAGCGTTCACGGCGGAATCCTAGTGCCCCGCGCCCTGGCAACCCGCTCGCACCCGTACGGCATCCCGGATGCAACCGGGGCAGCGAATTCTTGCCTTCAGGTCCCCCACCTGAGCTACGGAGGAACAGAATGCGCTCCCGAATTTTCGCCACTCTCGCCACGGTCGCGGCCGGCGTCGCCCTGACGGCCGGCGCGGCCGGCGTCGTCGGCTCGGCCCTCGGCGGCGGGTCGGACAGCTCCCAGACCACGACGCACGAAGCCGGGAAGATCATGTCGGTCAAGGCCTCCCCCGCCTCCAACCAGAACAACCAGGGCGACGGGAACTGATTCCGCCGGCACTGTGAACGTCGGCAGGCGGCCGGGCCCGGGTCACCGGGCCCGGCCGCCGCTCGGGAGGGGGTGAATGCAGTGACGACGATCGACGCGCCGGCGGATCGGACGGCCCTCGCCGAGGTCATCGCGGAGCTGGAGAGCCGGTCCGTGTCGCAGTTCCGCACCATTCAGGAGCCGGCGGTCATGGCCGAGCTCCGGGCGGTCGAGCTGGGCGACGCGGAGCTGGCGCACCGGGCGATGCTCCTGCAGTGCAGTGTCCTGTTGCGCGAGGGCCGTTCCGCCGAGGGCGGTTACCGGGCGCGCCGGGTCCTCGACTGGGCCGTGTTGCACGACACCCCGAACCTCCTCGCCCGTGCCCACCGTGAGATGGCCATCTTCCACCGCCAGATCGGCGACCTGGCGGACGCGCTCCGGCACGCGGTGCAGTGCGTGGCGAACCTCGCCGACGACGCGGCCCCGGTGCTCCGGGCCCGGCACCTTGTCTCCCTGGCTGTGGCCCTGGACGAGAACGGATCCGCCGACGAGGCCCACCGCCGGTTCGGCGAGGCGCTCGACCTGGCCACGGCGATCGGCGAGTTCGAGCTCGTGCTCTACATCCTCAACAACGTCGCCTACATCGCCTACGAGAACGACGACGAGGCAGGCGCCCGGGCGCTGGTCGCCCGCATGCGCGAGACCCTGTCGCACTGCGGCCGCGCCTTCACCGCGAACGAGCTGGACACGGTGGCCCGGGTCGAGATGATGTCGCGACGCTACGGCGTGGTCGAGGAACTCCTGGGCCCGGTCCTGCACGAGGAGTCGGCGGTACGGGGCGACGAGGGCGACGCGCTGGCCGAGTGCCTGCTGACCCTGGCCGAGGCCCGCCGGCTGGACTCCCGGTACCCCGCGTCGCAGGTCGCTCTGGACGCGGCTTTCCGCATGTGCGAGGAACGCGGGCTGGAAACGCTGCGCATGCGGGCGCACGAGGAAAAGGCGGCGTTGCTTGCGGACACCGGGAGGTACCGCGAGGCGTACGAGGAATATCGGACCTTCCATGCCGTCTTCGCCTCGCTGCGCTCGATCCAGCGCGAAGCTCGCGCCCACGCGCTGAACACGGTGTTCGAGGCGACCGAGGCGCGCAAGGACAACGAGCGCTTCCGCGAGATGGCCTACCGGGACGCGCTGACCGGCCTCTACAACCGCCGGTACCTCAACGAGAAACTGCCGGCCATACTCGGCTCGGCCCGTGTGGATCGCCGGCCCGTGTCGCTCGCGATCGTCGACCTCGACCATTTCAAGCGCATCAACGACACCCTCTCGCACAGCACCGGCGACGCGGTGCTCAAGCAGGTGAGCGAGCTGCTGGCCGAGGCCGCCACCGAGGACGCGTCGATCGCGGCCCGGCTGGGCGGCGAGGAGTTCGTGCTTATCCTGCCGGGCGTCGGCGCGGACGAGGCGGTCCGGCGTTGCGAGCGGCTGCGGCGACGCCTCCAGTCGTACGCCTGGAGGCCGCTCACCGGCGATCTCGCCGTGACCGCCAGCATCGGCGTGACCACCTCGCCGCGCGGCGACGACACCATGCCGGGCCTGCTCGCCCGCGCCGACGAGAACCTGTACGCCGCCAAGCACGGCGGCCGCAACCAGGTCGTGGCCGGCGACTACTGACCACCGGATCGGCGTGCGATCGCCGGTGGTCCATCCAGTTTTTTCGATCTGACTTCCCGAATGTTTCAACTCTTGGTACAAATATTGCAATCAGATATCGAGGTTTCTGGATGTAGCTGCCGTCCGCGCTCCTGGAGGCACCGTGGTCACGACATATCCGCTGCGGCGCGCTGTCGCCCTCGCCGCCGCCCTCCTGCTCGTCCCGGCCCTTCCCGTCGTGGCGGCCGCCCCCGCATCGGCCGCGGCCGATCCGGTCCCGGTCTATCTCGACGCCCACTACTCGTTCGGGGAGCGGGCGGCCGACCTGGTGTCCCGGATGACGCTGCCGGAGAAGGTCCTGCAGCTGCACACCAACAACGCCCCGGCCATCCCGCGGCTCGGTGTGCAGCAGTACACGTACTGGAGCGAGGGGCAGCACGGCATCAACCGGCTGGGCGCGGACGTCGCCGGGGGCTCGCAGGGCTCGGTCGACAACGTGCACGCCACCAGCTTCCCGACCAACTTCGCGTCGTCGATGAGCTGGGACCCCGCCCTGATGTACCGGGAGACCACGGCCATCTCCGACGAGGCGCGGGGCTTCCTCGACAAGTCGCTGTTCGGCACCGGGCAGAACAACCTCGGCCCGAGCGCCGACGACTACGGCTCGCTCACCTACTGGGCGCCCACCGTCAACCTCGACCGGGATCCGCGCTGGGGACGCACGGACGAGTCGTTCGGCGAGGACCCGTACCTGGTCGGGCGGATGGCGGGGGCGTACGTCGAGGGCTATCAGGGGCAGGGCACGCCGTACCTCAAGGTGGCGGCCACGGCCAAGCACTTCGCGCTGAACAACGTGGAGGACACCCGTAACCGCGGGTCGTCCGACACCACCGACGCCAACCTGCGCGACTACTACCTCCGGCAGTTCCAGAGCCTGATCGAGGACGCGGACGTCTCCGGCCTGATGACCTCGTACAACGCGATCAACGGGACGCCGTCGCCGGCCGACACGTACACCACCGACGCCATCGCCCGCCGCACGTACGGGCTGGACGGCTACGTCACGTCGGACTGCGGCGCGGTCGGCGACATTTGGAACCCGGGCAGCCACAACTGGGCGCCGCCCGGCTGGACCACGGCGACGACCGGCGGGCGGGCGGTGTGGACGCAGACCGCCACCGGCAAGCAGGTGCCCGCTCCGGCCGGCGGGCAGGCGTACGCGCTGCGGGCCGGCACCGACGTCAACTGCACCGGCGACGAGGCGACGCTGAGCAACATCCAGGCCGCGATCCAGGGCGGCATCCTCAGCGAGGGCGTCGTCGACCAGGCGCTGGTGCACCTGTTCACGCTCCGGATGCGCACCGGCGAGTTCGACCCGCCGGCCAGGGTGGCCTACACGAAGATCACCAAGGAGCAGATCGAGAGCCCGGCGCACCAGACGCTGGCGCGCTCCGTCGCCGCCAACTCGCTCGTGCTGCTCAAGAACGAGGGCGGCCTGCTGCCGGCGGATCCGGCCGCGCTGCACGACGTCGTGATCGTCGGTGACCT
This sequence comes from Paractinoplanes globisporus DSM 43857, assembly GCF_000379645.1. Classification (GTDB taxonomy): domain Bacteria; phylum Actinomycetota; class Actinomycetes; order Mycobacteriales; family Micromonosporaceae; genus Actinoplanes; species Actinoplanes globisporus. The sequence goes on along the minus strand of NZ_KB903294.1, from coordinate 978,971 downwards.
CGCCGGAACGGTGACGCTCGGCGGTTACTCCGGCGACCCGACCCATCGGGTCAGCCCGGTCCAGGGCATCACCGACGCGGTCAAGGCCGCCGATCCGGCCGCCACCGTCACCTTCGACCCCTGCGGCACCTCGACCACCGCGACCGCGCCGGCGGCCTGCTCGGCGGCGACCCAGGACGCGATCAGGACGGCCGGTCTGGTCGTCGTGTTCGTCGGGACCGACGGCAAGATCTCGGGGGAGGGCAACGACCGGGACAATCTCGCCATCCCGGGCAACTACCGGTCGCTGATCGACCAGGTGCACGCGCTCGGCAACCCGCGCACCGCGCTGGCGATGCAGACGAACGGGCCGATCGCCATCGCCGACGTGCAGGACGACTTCCCGGCCATCGTGTTCAGCGGCTACAACGGCCAGGCGCAGGGTGACGCGCTGGCCGATGTGCTGTTCGGCGCGCAGAACCCGAGCGGGCGCCTCAACTTCACCTGGTACCGCGACGACTCGCAGCTGCCGGCCATGGAGAACTACGGCCTCGCCCCGGGTGAGACGAACGGTCTCGGCCGCACCTATCAAGATTTCACCGGTACGCCGACGTACCCCTTCGGATATGGCCTCTCCTACACCGATTTCCGGTACGCCGGGTTGTCCGTTCCGAGCAGGGCCGACGCGAACGACACCGTGGACGTCCGCGTCTCGGTGACCAACACCGGCTCGGTGCCGGGCGCCACGGTGGCCCAGATCTACGTCGCCTCGCCGCCGGTCGCCGGGCGGGAACTGCCGATCAAGCGGCTGGCCGGATTCGCCAAGACCAAGGTGCTCCAGCCCGGCCGGACCGAGCGGCTGGCCGTACCGGTCAAGATCAGCGACCTCTCCTTCTGGGACGAGCGGAACGACCGGGACGTCGTCCAGCCCGGCGTCTACCAGTTCCAGGTGGCCACCGACGCCGCGCACGTCGTGGCGCAGTCGGCCGTACGCGTGAGCGGCCGGATCGCGCCGCGGGTCACCGGCGTCACCGTCGAGCCCGGACAGATCGTCTACCGGCCCGGCGACCGGCTCGACCTGACCGGGGTGAACCCGTGGATCGGCGACGACACCGCGCAGGCGGCCCAGCACGTCGCGGCCGACCACGTGGTCGAGGCGGCGCAGTCCGATCATTCGTTCGCCGACCTGAGGCACGCGCACGTCACCTACCGCAGCAGCGACCCGCGGGTGGCCACGGTCACCTCGCGCGGCCTGGTCACCGCCCACAGCAACGGCGCGGCCACGATCAGCGCCACCGTGGACGGGGTCACCGGCAGCGCCCCGATCGTCGTCCGGACGCCGTTCGCGATCTCGGCGCCCGCGATCGCCCAGGCGGGCGGCGACTTCACCGCGACCACGTCGATGCCGAACCCGGCCGGCGGCGTCACCCTGCGCACCGTGACGTTCGCGCTCGGCCTGCCGGCCGGGTGGACCGCCACCACCGAGACGCCGGCCACCTTCAGGACCGTGCCGCCGGGACGGAACGTCGCCACCACCTGGACCGTCCACGTGCCGGCCGGCGCCGCCCCGGCCGAGGTCGACCTGGCCGGCTCGGTGACCTTCACCGACGACACGGGACGGCACACGGTGGGCGGGAGCACCCGGGTCTCGCTGCCGTATCCGTCGCTCGCCGCCGCCTACAACAACACCGGGATCAGCGACGACGCGAACCCGTCGGCCGGCAGCCTGGACGGCGGCGCATTGAGCTACTCGGCCCAGGCGCTGGCCGCGGCCAACCCGGCGCTGCGGCCGGGGGAGTCGGTCACCCACGACGGCACCACGTTCACCTGGCCCGACGTCGCGCCCGGCACGCCCGACAACGTCGTCGCGAGCGGGCAGACGATCGCGGTCTCCGGGACCGGGCCGACGCTCGGCATCGTCGGCGCCGCCAACAACGGCACCGCCTCCGGCGCGGGGACCATCGTGTACGCGGACGGCACCACCCAGCCGTACGAGCTGAGCTTCAACGACTGGTGGTCGAACTCGCCCGCGCCGGGCAGCGACATCCTGACCTCGACGTCGTACATCAACAGCACCGGCGGCCGGGTCAACCAGCGGGTCAGCATGTACTTCGCGGCCATCCCGCTCGACCAGACCAAGGCGGTCAAGTACGTCACGCTGCCCGAGGTCAGCCACGGCCCGGTGTCGGGCCTGGCCATGCACATCTTCGCGCTGGCCGTGAACCGGCCGCTCACCCTCACCGTGCCGGCCATGGCCTCTCCCGGGGACGTGCTCACCGCCACCACCTCGCTGCCGAACGGGGCCGGTTCGCCGCCACTGTCCGATGTGGCCGTCACGGTCACCGCGCCGGACGGCTGGACGGTCGAGGCGACGGCACCGTCGACCTTCCCGACCCTGCCCGGCGGCGCGTCCGCCACGACCACCTGGAAGGTGTCCGTGCCGGCCGGCGCCGTTCCGGGCGCGTACCCGCTGACCGCGACAGCCGCATTCACCGAGGACGGCACGGCCCGGCACAGCACGGTCACCGCGACCGTGTCGCTTCCGTACGCCTCGTTCGCCGCCGCCCTCGACAACCCCGGGATCAGCGACGACGGCGACCAGACCAAGGGCAGCCTGGACGGCGGCGGCTACAGCCTCTCGGCCCAGGCGCTGGCCGCGGCCGGCCTGACCCCGGGCGGCACGTTCACCCACGACGGGATCGCCTTCGCCTGGCCCGGCGGGTCGCCCGGCGAGCCCGACAACATCGTGGCGAACGGCCAGACGGTGCCGGTCAGCGGCGCCGGCGCCCGGCTGGGAATCGTCGGGACCAGCACGTACGGCGAGGCGACCGGCACCGCGGTGGTGACCTACACCGACGGCAGCACCCAGAAGTTCACCCTCGACTTCAACGACTGGTGGAACAACAACCCGACCGGCGGCGGCGACACGCTGGCGACGATGCCGCAGGTCAACACCGCCAACGGCAGCATCGTGCAAAACATCAGCCTGTACGCGATGACAGTCCCGCTGACCGAGGGCAAGACCGTGCGATACCTGACCCTGCCCGCGATCAGCGACGGCGCGCATCCGGGCACCACGGCCATGCACGTCTTCGCGGCGGCGGTCGGCCCTTGATTCGGCGGCTCCCGTCCCTCGGGTGGGGCCAGGAGCCGGACCGCGTGGGAACGGGTGAACGTCAAGGGCGTAAGGAGTCGACGAGCGGCCGGAAGAATGGTTCCGGAACCGGCAACATATTGACAGCTGACGATGAGTGGTCCTACGGTGGCGGCGACTGCGAGGTTTATTAACAATTTGTTGCCGAGGTGGTCGCCATGCCGTTCCTCCGCCGGCGGCACCCTGCGCACGCAGAACAACATGTGCCTGGACGTGGCGGGCGGTTCCACGGCCAACGGCGCGGTCATCCAGATCGCCGCGTGCAGCGGCAACGACGGCGCCGCCCTGCAGCTGTGGGACTGCGCGGGCACCACCAACCAGAAGTGGCACCGGGGCTAGCCATGCCTCGTCAACGACCGGCAAGGAGCCCCTCGTGAGACTGTCGCGCCGCACGGTCCTCAAGTCCGCCGCTGTGGCCGGCGCCGCCGCGGTCACCACGCCCTTCCTGGCCCGCGCGGCCGGCGCCGCCAGCGCGCCCGGCGACGTGGTCGGCAAGATCACCGTGGGGTACCAGGGGTGGTTTGCCTGCATCGGCGACGGCGCCCCGATCAACGCGTGGTGGCACTGGTCGCAGAACTGGTCGCAGCCGCCGTCGCCGACCAACAACGGCACCCTGCGGGCGTGGCCGGACATGCGGGAGTACCCGAAGGGCTATCAGACCGCGTACGCCAACCTCGGCAACGGCCAGCCCGCCACGCTCTTCTCGTCCTACGACCAGGCGACGGTGAACCTGCATTTCCAGTGGATGCAGCAGAACAACATCGACACCGCCGCCCTCCAGCGCTTCAACCCCAACGGGGGCGAGGGCGCCACCCGCGACGCGGTGGCTTCCCGGGTGCGGTCCGCGGCCGAGGCGTACGGCCGGAAGTTCTATGTCATGTACGACGTGAGCAATTGGACCGCTATGCAGTCGGAGATCAAGGCCGACTGGACCAGCAAGATGTCCGCTCACGCCGCCTCGAGCGCGTACGCCCGGCAGCAGGGCCGGCCGGTGGTCGGCATCTGGGGCTTCGGGTTCGACGACCCCAACCACCCGTGGGACGCCGCCGCCTGCCTGGACGTGATCAACTGGTTCAAGGGCCAGGGCTGCTACGTCATGGGCGGGGTTCCTCGCGGATGGCGTACGGCGACGGCCGGTTCCCGGGCCGGGTACCTGGGCGTGTACCACGCGTTCAACATGCTCTCGCCGTGGATGGTCGGCGCGATCGGCACCATCGCCGAGGCCGACAACGCGTACGCCAACCTGACCTTGCCCGACCTGGCCGACTGCAATGCGAACGGCGTCGACTACCAGCCCTGCGTGCTGCCCGGCGACGTGTCGGCCCGGCAGCGGGTGCACGGCGACTTCATGTGGCGGCAGTTCTACAACATGGTCCGCGGCGGGGTGCAGAGCATCTACATCTCGATGTACGACGAGTTCAACGAGGGCAACCAGATCGTCAAGACCGCCGAGTCGTCGGCGTACCTCCCGGCCAACTCCGGTCTGCTCGGCCTGAACGAGGACGGCACCGCCTGCTCCTCCGACTACTACCTGCGGCTGACCGGCGACGGCGGCCGCATGCTCAAGGGCCAGATCGCGCTGACCGCCACCCGGCCCACCGCGCCGGTCCTCGGCAACCCGTCGACCACAGTGATCAGCCTGCGCTCCCGGGCGAACAACCTGTACGTGTGCGCCGACAACGCGGGTGCCTCACCGCTGATCGCCAACCGCACGACGATCGGCGCCTGGGAGCAGTTCGACCTGCTCGACGCCGGCGGCGGCAACGTCGCCCTGCGCGCCCACGCCAACGGCCAGATCGTCTGCGCCGACAACGCGGGCGTCTCGCCGCTGATCGCCAACCGCACCGCCGTCGGCGGATGGGAGACGTTCCAGCTCCTCCGCAACGCCGACGGCACGGTGAGCCTCCGGGCGCTGGCCGACAACAACTACGTCACGGCCGAGAACGCCGGCGCGCAGGCGCTGATCGCCAACCGCGCGTCGATCGGCGCCTGGGAGAAGTTCGACCTGATCGGCGCCTGACGCCGCCCGGCCCGGCGGATCAGTCCCGGACGGCGGCCAGGTAGGCGGCGCCGAGGAGCGCGGCGTCGGCCGGGTGGCGGGCGGGTTCGACGGCGACGGTCGTTCCGGCTCGGAGCGGTCCGGCCACGAGATCCCACGACGCCGCGATGGATCCGCCCACCACCAGCACCGTCGCGCCGGACGCCACGAGGCAGGGGCCGAGCACCTCGCCCAGTGTGCGAAAGGCCCGCGCGAGGACACCGCCCGCGACCGTGTCGCCCTGCCTCGCGCACTGCGCGATCTCCCGCACGTCCGGCCCCGGCGATCGGCCCGTGGCCTCCGCGTACGCCCGGCGGATGGCGCGCCGGGACACCGTGTCCTCCAGCGGCCGGCCCGCGTAGCGCAGCAGGTCGACCCGTCCCTCGGGCGGGATTCCCGGCCCGTCCCGCAGGATGTGGCCGTCCCGCAGGAAGCAGGAGCCGACGCCGGTGCCCAGCGTGATCCCGGCCGCGCGCCGGTGGTGGCGGGCCGCGCCGGTCCACCACTCGCCGAGCAGGAACGCGTCCGCGTCGTGGTGGAAGCTGAGGCGGGCCCCCGCGGGCAGTCGCCGCTCCAGGGCGGCGCGGAGGTCGAAGTCGCGCAACGCCTCGAACTTGGCGACTCCCTCGTACCGCCCGATGCCGCGCTCGTGATCGAAGGGCCCGGGCAACGCGACGGCCCATCGGCCGCCGGGGGAGGCCGGAAGGCGGCGGGCGCAGCGGGCGATCGCGTCCACGATCTCGGCGGCGCTGGCGGCGCCGTCCAGCGGCTCCCGGAACGACTGGCCGGCAACGATGCTGCCGGTCTCCAGGGCCACGTTCGCGGCGCTCACGTGCGTGCCGCCGATGTCCATGGCCGACACGACGGCGGTCACGCGACCAGCGCCTTGACGAAGCGGACCGGGTCGGTTCCGCAGGCGCGCACCCGGTAGGCGCCGGCCGCGGCGGGCATGGTCAGAGTTTCCGCGTACGCGAGGAGGTAGCGATCCCCGAGCGCGGTCTCGACCAGGATGCCGTCGCCCTGCACGACGTTGAGGACGTGGAACCGGCGGTCGGTGGTGTCGTCCACCACGGCGCCCGCCGCCAGCTCGATCCGCCGTACCTCGAAGAACATCTCCGGAAGCCGGCCGATGACCTCCTCGCGCCAGCCGTCACCCGAGCGCAGGGTGCGCGGCTGCTGGACCAGGTCGCGCGCCACGTCGACGCCCGACCGGGTGGTGTCGAGGTTCGCGAAGGCGTGGCCCACGTGGACCGGGCGCTGCCGGCCGTCGCGGTCCCGGCGCAGCCAGTCGTAGAAGCGGAGGCTGTACAGGTACGGCGTGGCGCTGATCTCGAGTACGACGTTGCCCTCGCCGCTGCCGTGCGGGGTGCCGGCCGGGATGAGGAAGAGCTGGTGCGGCTCGGCGGGGAAGGTCTGGACGTACCGCTCGACGTCGAACGGCACCTCGTCGTGGACCGCGCGGTCGGCCTCGCGCCGGAACGCGTCGAGGTCGGCGCCCTGGCGCAGGCCCAGGAACACGCGACGGCCGGGCCCGCCGACCATCAGGTAGTAGGTCTCGTGCTGGGTGTACGGCCAGCCGAAGACCCGCCGCATGTAGTCGTGCCGGGGATGGCAGTGCACGGACAGGTTCCCGCCGCCCACGGTGTCCAGATAGTCGAACCGGATCGGGAACGAGGCGCCGAACTTCTCGTGCACGTGGGTGCCGAGGACCTCCTCGGGGTGCAGGGCCACCAGCGCCTGGAGCGGAATCTCGACGCGCGGGCCGGCCGGATCGCCGATGAGGATGCCGCTCTCCGGCGCGATGAGCTCGTAGCCCAGGGCGGTGTTGGGCGCCTCGGAATTGAGGCCGAGCCGCTGCTGGGCCCAGTGCCCGCCCCACGAGGTGGTGTTGAAGGTGGGCCGGGTCCGGAACGGCTGGGACGCCAGCTCGGCCAGGGCCGCCCGCAGCGCCGGGCCGTCCAGCCAGGCGGGCGCGGCCGAATCCTGGGTGTCCAGCCACCGGTCGACGACGGCGACCAGGGCGTCGCGGTGCCGGTCCAGCACCGGCCAGTCGATGTAGAACAGGCGGCGGGTGGTGCCGGCGCCGGTGCCGGCCGGCTGCCCGAGATTGCGGCCGGTGCCGCCGGCGATCCCGGCCTCGGCGTGACGTTTGGGCAGGTCCGCGTACCACAGGTCGTCGTGCGCGACGAGCGCCGCGCCCGGCCCGAAGACGACGGTCACCGCGTCGGGGGCGGCCTCGACCGCGGGGATCTCGGCGAAGAAATCGGCCAGGTCCACCGCGGACAGCGTGGCGAAATCGGGGTCGTCCGGCAGCGCCGCCGACGCGGTGAGCGCGACGATGTCCGGCCACGCGGCGAAGTACTCGCGCATGTCGACCGGCTTGGCCGCGAGCTCCCGGGCGGCCAGCGCTTCGCCGATCTCGGCGCCGACCGTGTCCCAGTCGACCGCGGCGGGCCCGTCGACCGCGAGGACCCGCCCGCGGTCGAGACCGGCGACCGCGGAGCGGTATCCCGTGCCCACCGGTGCCGTGACGACATGGCAGGGCTCGGCCTCGTAGCCACGAATCGGCGTCATCGCGGTGTTCTCCCTAGGCATTCGATACGGCATTCGGTACGACCGGAAGGATGACGCGCGACGGGTTCGCGGCGTCGTGGTGCACGGTCTGGCGGGCGTCCGGGGCGCTCAGGTTGCGGTCCCACCGGGGGAAGCAGCTCGAGGCGATCTGCAGGCGCACCCGGTGGCCGGGGCGGAACACATGGGCCGTCGACCACAGGTCGACGACGTGCTCCCGCGCTTGGTTCCCGGGATGGCTCCGGAGCATGCCGTCGGTGACGTTCCGGGACACGCCGGAGGTGTCGACGTCGCAGAGCCGGACCACCCAGTCGGCGCTCGGCGCGGTGGACTCGGCGACCAGGTGAACCCGCACCCGGCCGATGACCTCCGGCGGGGCCCGCAGCGGCGCGCTGGTGTGGACGAGGACGTCGTCGCGCTCCTCGACCAGGCGCTGGTCGCGCTGCCCGGCCGGGAACCCGGGCGCCATCAGCAACGCGCCCCCGCAGGTGGGAACCGGGTCGCCGGGATCGTGGCGGAACACGTCCGGCGGCGCGTCGGGCTCGGGCGGGTCGGTCGACAGGCGGCCGCCGGCGTGCAGGTACCAGGCGACATCGGCCGACTCCGGCGGCCAGGCCGGGTAGTCGCGCCACTCGCCGGCACCCATGACGTACGCCCGGACCGGCAGTTCCGGCGTGACCCTCGCGCGTTCCGGCCGGAGGAACCGGTCCAGCCAGTCCAGCTGGCGTTCGAAGAGCGAACCGGAGTCGCCGTCGTGCGTCCACGGCCCGACGATCAGCGCCGCGGGCGCCCCGGCGTCGCGGGCCCGGACGTGGTTGTCGAGGCTGCCCTGGAGGAAGGCGTCGAACCAGCCGGCGATGGTCAGCGTCGGGACGCCCACGGTGGCGGCTCGCGCGTGCCCGGCCGCCGGCGCCGGCAGGCCCAGGCGTTGCATGGTCGGTCCCCGGCCGGCCAGGATCTCCCAGTACGTCTGCGAGGCCAGGTTGGCGAGCGCGGCGTTCAGCCCGGCGAGCCCGGCCTTCCGGCGCTCCAGCTCGTTGACCCCCAGCGTCAGGGTCCAGTGGGTCACCAGCCCGAGTTCCTGCGCGCCGCCCCGGGCGACCAGTCCGTCGGCCGGGTCCGCCCAGGTGAACGCGGGCACCGCGGCACGCAGCGCGGCCGGTCGCGCCTCGGTCGCCGCCCATTGGGTGTAGCCGAGGTAGCTGGGCCCGTACATGCCGACGCGCCCGTCGGATTCCGGCAGGCCGGACGCCCAGCGGACGGTGTCGGCCCCGTCGGCCTCCTCGTGGGCGAGCGGCACCCAGCGACCGCCGGACCGGAACCGCCCGCGGCAGTCCTGGACGACGACCAGGTAGCCGCGGCGCGCGGCGGCGGCCGGATCGAGGCGGGCGAGCACGCCCGGATCCCGTTTGCCGTACGGCGTGCGGGCCAGCAGCACCGGCCAGGGGCCGCCCCCGGCCGGCCGGTAGACGTCCGCGCGCAGGACGACGCCGTCGCGCATGGTGGTCTCGACCTCTTCCGCCATGCGGCAATGGGATAACGTTATCGCGCCAACCGTCAAGAGTCGATCGCGTGCGGCGGCACCTCGCCGGAGCCCCGGACCTTCAGCTCCACCGGGACGATCACGGTCTGCACCGGCCGGGAGGGATCGGCGATGCGCGCGGACAGCAGCTCGACGGCGGTCCGGCCGATCGTGGCGGTGTCCTGGGCGACCACGGTCAGCGCGGGCCGCACCAGGTCGGCCAGCGGGACCTCGTCGAAGCCGACGATCGCCAGCCGCGAGGCGGCCTGCGGGCCCAGCACGCGAAGGACCGCGATGGTCGTGTCCAGGTTGCCGGTGACCAGCGCGGTTGCCGGGTCGGGGCCGTGCAGCACCGTGTCCAGGTCGGCGGCCACCCGCTCGGCGGTGATGTCGCCCGGGTGCACCAGGCCGGCCACCGACTGCCCGTGCGCCACCAGGGCGGCCCGGAACGCCGCGGCCCGCTCGCGGCCGGAGAAGACGAGCTCGCTGTCGCCGATGTAGCCGATCCGGCGATGGCCGTGCCGGTGCAGGTGATGGAAGGCCGTGCCGATGCCGGCGGCGTTGTCGGACATGACGCAGTCGACCGAGATCCCGCTCATCGGCCGGTCCATGGACACCATCGGCATGCCGGCCGCCAGCTCCGGCTCCAGGTAGCCGTGGCTGTTGCCGAACGGCTCGACGATGATCCCGTCGAGGCGCTGCCGGCACATGGAGACCAGGATGTCGCGCTCGCGGGACTCGTCGAAGTCGGTCGAGGAGGCCAGCAGCCGCAGGCCGGTGGCGCGTGCCGTCTGCTCGATGGCGGCCAGCGCCGGGTTGACCTCGGCGATCCGGCGGACGGCCGCGCCGATCGTGCCGGTGACGCCGAGACGCAGCTGGCGGGCCCGCTCGTCGGGGCGGAAGTTCAGCGCCGCGATCGCCGCCTCGACCTTGGCGACGTACGCCGGGCCGACCGTCGGGTCGTTGTTGACCACCCGGGAAACGGTCCGCAGCGCCACGCCGGCCTCGCGCGCGACGTCGACCATGGTCGGCCGCCGGGGACGGCCGTTTCCCGCTGGCGTTTGACCCATTCGCTCTCCTCGGTCTTGACACCTGTACGCAGCGCGAGCCTATCCTCTTGCCAAAGATAACGTTATTCCGCTCCCTTTGGAGACTTCCATGCGGCATAACCGTCTGCTCGCCGCCTGGCTCACCGCAGGGCTCGCCTTGCTCGCCGGGTGTTCCGCAGCGTCCCCCGAGGGCGCCTCGGGTGGCGCCACGCTGACCTACCTCACCTTCGAGACCCCCAGCCTGACCGCGTCATTCTGGGACACGTCGATCGCCAACGCCAGCAAGAAGGTTTCCGGCGTGACGATCAAGAAACTGGTCGCGCCGAGCACCGACCGCGACGCGTACGCCAAGCAGTTGCAGGCCTCCGGCCAGTTCCCCGACCTCCTGCAGTCGATCACCCCGTCCACCTTCGCCCAGGCGGGACTGCTCAAGCCGTACGACCAGGCCTGGGTGGACGCCAACTTCCTGCTGCCGCTCGGCAACGCGTACAAGGGAAAGGTTTATATCCCGCCGACCAACTCGCAGATCATCCCGATGGTCTTCTACAACAAGACGCTGTTCGCCAGGGCCGGGATCACAGCGCCGCCGAAGACCTGGGCGGAGTTCCTGACCGTGTGCGACAAGCTCAAGAAGGCCGGCGTCACCCCGATCGAGCTGGGCGGCGGCGAGCCGTTCGCGGCGTCGATGCCGCTGTCCGGCATCCTCTCCGCCGACGTGCTGGGCAAGAACCCGCAATGGCTGCAGGACCGCTACGCCGGCAAGGTCAAGTTCGCCGACGCCAACGTCCAGACAGCGGTGGCCAAATACCGGACGCTGGTCAAGAACGGCTACTTCGAGACCGGGGCGCTCGGCGTCAAGTACGCCGACTCGATCACGAACTTCACCGCCGGAAAGGCCGCGATGTACATGATGGGCAGCTGGTTCCTGGGCTCGGTGCCGAAGGACCACGCCGACGACTTCGGCTCGTTCATGACACCCACCGACGACGGCTCGCTGGTGGTGCCGTTCGCCGTGGGCGGGTCGATGGCGATCAGCGCCAAGACCGCCGCCCCCGACAAGGCCACCGAGTTCGCCCAGGCCTGGTCGCTGGACCCGGGGAACTACAAGGCCCTGATCGAGGGCGACGGCGCCTTCCCGATGCTCAAGGGCAAGACGCTGGCCGACTACAACGTGACCGTCACCCAGGTGTTCAAGGACTCCTACGCATACGTGGGGGAGCAGAACAACAAGGTCTCGTCGTTCGGCTGGGCGACAAACGACGACTCGATGCCCTCCGGCCTCAACGACGCGTACTACGCGGCCAGCCAGGCGCTCTTCGGCTCCGATGACGTGGCCGGGCAGATGGCCAAGCTCGACGCGGCCTGGAACGCCGCGACCAAGTGACCACCCGAGCCCGTATGCGGCGCGGCGACCCCGCCCTCGGCGCGGTCGCCGCGCTCGCGCTCGGCCTGTACGCGCTGTTCATCGTCGTACCGCTGGGCATGAGCGCCTGGAAGAGCCTGACCGACGAGAACCCGCTGCTGGCACAGGCAAACTTCGTCGGTCTCGCCAACTACCGGGACATGGTCCACGACGACGCCCTGACCTCGAGCCTCACCTTCACCCTGCTCCTGGCCGGCGCGGTGACGCTGGTCGCCAACGCCGCCGGCATCGGGTTCGCCCTGCTGCTGAACCGGACGTCGCTGAGCTTCCGAGCGATGCGTACGGTCGCGTTCCTGCCGCAGGTGCTCTCCGGAGTCATCGTCGGCTTCGTCTGGCGGTACATCCTCGCCCAGGACGGCATTCTCAACGAGGTGCTGGTCCGGACCGGGATCGTCGACCGGCCCATCACCTGGCTCGGCAGCCCGCTGCTGGCCTCGTTCTCGGTCGGGCTGGTCGCCGCCTGGGTGCTCACCGGCTTTACCACGGTCGTGCACGTGGCCGCGCTGCAGTCGATCCCGGTCGAGCTCCACCAGGCCGCCATCGTCGACGGCGCCGGCCCCTGGCAGCGGTTCCGGCGGATCACCCTCCCGATGCTGGCCCCGGGCACCACGATCAGCGTCACCATCTCGCTGATCACGATGCTGAAGCTGTACGACATCATCGTGGCGCTGACCTCCGGCGGCCCGGCGAACGCGACACAGTCGACCGCCCTCTACATCGTCAAGCTCGCCTTCACCGACGACCGGTTCGGGTACGCCTCGGGCGTGGCCATGCTGCTGCTGGTCGTCTCCGCGGTCGTCGCGCTGTCGGTGACCGGTCTGCTGCGGCGGCGGGAGGTGGACCTGTGACCCTGACCGAGACCCGGCCCCGGGCCGGCGCGCCCACCACGTCCGCGCCCGACCGTCGTCGCCGCGCGTGGGCGGCGCGGGGCCACCTCACCGCGGCCGGGCTGCTGACCCTGGCCTTCGTCAGCCCGATCTACCTCACCGTCGTCAACGCCTTCAAGACCCAGGATCAGATCATCCGGAGCCCGTCCGCGCCGCCGGTGCCGCCGACCACCCAGAACCTCACCGACGCCCTGGGCCGGTCCGACAAGATCATCCAGATCGGGCTGGCCAACTCGGCCGTCACCGTTCTCGTCTCGGTCCTGCTGATCATCCCGCTCGGCGCGGCGTTCAGCTTCTGGCTGACCCGGCGGCCGGCCCGCTTCCGGCGGATCGTCCTGGCCGTCTTCGCGGCCGGGCTGATGATCCCACCGGCCGTGGTGCTGCTGCCCACCATCCGGATCCTGACGTTCCTGCACCTGGACCACACCTATCCGGGACTGATCCTGGCCAACGTCGGCGGCGGGTACCTGTCCTTCGCCGTCTTCGTCTACTCCGGGTTCCTGCGGTCCATCCCGCACGAGATCGTCGAGGCGGCCGAGGTGGACGGCGCCGGCCGGCTGCGGACCTGGTGGACGATCGTCATGCCGCTGCTGCGCCCGGCCACCGCGACCGTCGCGATCTTCCTGTCGCTGTGGATCTGGAACGACTTCATGAACCCGCAGTTCATCCTCGGCCCGTTGCGTGGGCAGACCATCACCACGGGCTTGTACCTGTCGCTCGGCCAGTACACCACCAACTACGCACAGCTGTTCGGCGTGATGTTCCTGGCGGCGATTCTGCCGGTCGCCGGTTACCTCGCCCTGCAGAAGCAGTTCGTCGCCGGACTCAGCACGGGAGCCACCAAGTGACCGAGATCGACGAGATCCTCGTTCTGCACCACAGCCACCTCGACGTCGGATACACACATTCCCAGCCGATCCTCTGGCGGCTGCAGGCCGAGTACATCTCCCAGGCCCTCGACTGGCTGGAGAGCACGGCCGACCGGCCCGAGGACGAGCGGCCGAAATGGACGTGCGAGGCGACCGAGCCGGTGCGGCGCTGGCTGGCCGGCGCGTCCCCGGATCAGGTCGTCCGGTTCAAGGACCTCTGCGACCAGGGCCGGATCGGGCTGTCCGCGCTGCGCTGGAACGTGAGCGCCACGATCGACCGGCCGGGGATCCGCCGGCTGCTGGCCGGCAAGCGCGAGCTGGAGGAAGTTGTCGGCCGGGCCATCCCGGTCGCCTGCCAGCACGACGTCAACGGGGTGCCCTGGCCGATCGCCGACGAGTTGCTCGACGCCGGGGTCGACCTGTTCGTCATGGCGGTCAACCGGCACCTCGGCCGGCCGGTGGCGCCGCGGCCCGGCCTGTTCGCGTGGGAGGCACCGTCCGGCCGGCGGCTGCGGGTCTTCAACGGCAGCCACTACACGATGTTCGACCAGCTGCTCAACGCCTGGGACGACTCGGTGGAGCGGATGGCCGCCGGCTGGGAGGCGCTGCGCGACCGCCTCGACCGGACCGGCTACCGGCTGCCGTTCGTCTATCTCACCTCGACCTGCTCCCCGGTCATGTGGGACAACGCTCCGCCCAATCCCTACCTGCCCGACCTCATCCGGCGCTGGAACGAGCAGGAGCGCGGCCCTCGCATCCGCTACGCCACGCTCGACGACCTCCGAGCGCGCGTTTTGGGCGTACGGGATGAGGAATTGCCTGTTCTTCGGGGTGATTGGACTGACTTCTGGACCTTCGGTGTCGGCGCCACGCCCGCCGCCACCGCGGTGAACCAGCAGACGAAGCCGTTGCTGGCCGCCGCCGAGCGACTGGGCGCGGACCCGAGTGTGATCGCCGACGCGGCCGACCGCGCCGACCTGTTCGACGAGCACACCGGCAGCTACTGGGACAGCGACCCGGCCAACCCGCAGGCCCAGGCCATCGAGACCATCAAACGAGCCGGCGCGTACGAGGGTCACGAGCTGGCCGCGTTCGCCGTGATGGACGCGCTCGAACGCCTGGCCGGCAACCCGCTCGCCGACAAGGGCATCGCCGGCGTCCTGGTCGCCAACCCCACCGAGCACCACCGCACGGTGACCCTCGACCTGCCCGCCGCCTGGTTCGCCGAACGGACCGCCGCCACCGAGCGGACCTACCGGGCCAGCCGGATGGCGTACGAGAACCGGCCCTGGCGGTTTTTTGCCCCCGGCGAGCCGCGCCGGTCGTCCGGGACGATCGATCTCGCCCCCGGGGCCTGGCGGATCCTCGCCCTCGACGACCTGCCCGCGCCCGACTTCCCCGGCCGGCCGACACACGAGATCGTCCGGCAGCGCACGGCCGCCCGCGAGCTGAACTTCGCCTCCGCGGTCAACCGGGTGGCCGCGACCGGCCGGATCGAGTCCCCGTTCCACGTGCTGTCCTACGATCCGGACTCCGGGCGGATCCTCTCCCTCGTCGATCGCGCCACCGGCCGCGAGATCCTGCGGCCCCGCCCGGGCCTCGACCTCATGTCGTACGTCCGGGAACGGCCCGATCCGCTCGCCGACGGCAGCCGCCGCGCGTTCTACCAGCGCGACCTGGACCGGGAGATGCTCGACGAACCCTGCTGGGAGCCGTGGGCGCCGATCCGGGAACCGGCCGAGCGGGTGCTGGCCTGCACGATCGAGGAGTACGCCGGCGGCATCGTGCTGGAGCGCCGGTTCGCCGCGCCCGGCACGCGAGGCCTGATCCAGCGCTTCCGATTCGACGCGGTCGACCCCGTCATCCGGATCGACATCGAGGCCGACCTCGCCGGCGACACCGGGCCGAGCGGGCTGTACCTCGCCCTGCCGCTGGCGATGGACCCGGGCTGGCGGGCCGTCTTCGACACGGCGGGTCAGATGGTCACCCTCGACGACGACCAGCTGCCCGGCGCGTCCCGGGGCTGGGTGACGGCCCAGTCGGCGGCCGCGATGTGGGACGAGCGCGGCGCGGTGGCGCTGCTCACGCCGGACGCGCCGCTCGTGCAGTTCGGCGACTTCTCCTTCGGGCCGCCGGTGGAGGCGGTCGACCGGGTGGCCGATCCGCTCCTGCTGAGCTGGGTCGCCAACAACTACTGGGACACGAACTTCCCGCAGGTCCAGAGCGGCTGGATCAGGCTGCGCTACGGGCTCCTGACGCTGCCCGGCCCGGATCTGACCGAGATCGTCGCGCGGTCCGAGCAACTGCGCAGCCCGGTGCTGACGTGGCCGGTGACGACCGGAGGGCGGGGGCCGTCCGCGGGCACCCTGTGACCGTCTACAGCGTGGCGACGAGGGTGCTGGCCAGCCATTCCTCGTACGCGCCGGCCGACCAGCCCCGGCCCGCCGTGAGCTGGGTGTACAGCTGTGGGCCGGCCAGTGCCCACAGGGCGTCCGCCACGCGGGCCGTGTCCGCCTCCGGTCCCAGCAGACCGGCCTCGCCGAGGTGGGCGACGAAAGCGGTGACACCGGTCAGCCGTTCCCGCTCGGCGATCTCCAGGACCTCCACGACCTCCGGGCCGGCCTGGGTCAACAGGGCGAACAGCGCGGCGATCCGCTCATTGATGCCGCGCACGAACGCGGCGTAGAGCCGGAGCTTGGCGCCCGGCGCCGCGGTCAGCAGGATCTCTCGCGTCTGGGGGCGATCTCCCATGGGCACCGGTTCGTCGTCCCCGGCCAGCGTGATGTCCCACAGCGCCTTGACCATGCCCGGTTTGCCGCCGAACGACTTGTACACCGTCTCGGGCGAGACGCCCGCCCGCTCGGCCACCGCTCGCACGGTCGTGGCGTGGAAGCCGTCCTGGAAGAGCAGCTCACGGCAGGCCGACAGCATCGCGGCGCGGTTGCGGCGCGCGGCCTCGCGCCGGCGCTCGGAGTTGTAGGCCCGTGTCATCGGCGTGCTCCCAAAATCTGTTACAGTCGACTGTATCGAATCTCGGCTGCCGGAGGCTCGCATGTCCCGTCCCGCACCCGGCGTCCACCGCCTCGGCGATCACGGCGTCAACTTCTACCTGATCGAGGACTCCGACGGCCTGATTCTGATCGACGCGGGAGTGCCGGCCGACCTGGGGGAGTTGCGCGCACTGCTGTCCGGCCTCGGCCGTTCGCCGGCCGACATCCGCGCCGTGCTGCTCACTCACGGCCACCTCGACCACACCGGCCTGGCGCACGCCCTCCAGGAGGCCGGCGCCGACATCTGGATCCACGAGCGGGACGCGGCCATCCTGCGCGACGGCCCGCTCAGCGCGAATCGTCATGCCAAGCCCGCGCGCTCGATGCTGCCGTACCTGCTGCGCAGGCCGTCCGCGATCGCCCTGCCCCTCCGGCTGGCCCGCGCCGGAGCCTTCACCGCTCCGGCCGTCCGCAACGCCAAGGTCTTCGACGATGACCGGGTGCTGGACGATGTCCCCGGCGCCCCGCGGGCCGTCATGGTGCCGGGCCACACGCCCGGCAGCACGGCGTACCTCTTCGCCGACCGCGGGCTGCTCTTCACCGGCGACGCCCTGGTCACTGTGGACGGCTTCGTGGGACGCACCGGCCCCGCGATCGTGAGCCGCGGCTTCACCCACGACAGCCGGGCCGCGCTCGCCTCCCTCGATCGCCTCGACGAGCTGACGGCCGGCCTGCTGCTGCCTGGCCACGGCGAACCCTTCGCCGACGGCATCCGAACCGCCACGCGGCAGGCGCGGCAGTTCGGCGTGCGATAGCACCCTCAGCCGGCTCGCCCGACACCGAGAACGTCTCGCCGTCAGCGGGTGCCTAGTTCCTCGGGCACAGCGGCGGCCCCAACGAGCTGTGGAGCTACGGCGACGAGGCGTACGCGGTGATGCGCTCGTACCTCGGCCTGCGGACCCCGGCTCACCCCGTACCTGCTCGAGCAGATGGATCACGCCTCGGCCACCGGCGTCCCGCCGATGCGCCCGCTGTTCCTCGAGTTCCCGGACGACCCGGCGGCCTGGGCGGTGGAGGACCAGTTCCTGCTCGGCCCGGACATCCTGGTCGCCCCCGTCACCGAGCTCGGAGCCCGGCAGCGACGCGTCTACCTGCCGGCCGGCGCGGAATGGACGGATTCCGAGACCGGCCGCCGCTACCCGGGCGGCGCCCACGTGGTGATCGACGCGCCGCTCGACCGCATCCCCCTGCTCGTCCGCGACGATGCCCGGCTGCCCCTGACGGTCGGGTGGCCGGGCTCGCCCGTTCCCCGGGCCTCGGCATCGGCCTGGCCTCGATCGCTCAACTGGGGCGCTCGGCACCCGATAGGGCCGATATGCGTGACTCCAGGGCGGTAGGGGTGCTGTCGCCGTTCGTCGGCGGAACCTACTACGGCAGCCTTGTCGCCGGTGTCGGCGCCGCGGCCCGGTCGTACGGCCGGCGGCTCATCGCGATCCAGACGCTGGACGCGGCGGCCGACCTGACGGTCAACGGCGGTGATCCGGCCTTCGACGCCGCCGTGTCCTGGGATCACGTCGGCGGCTTCATCGCCCTGGCCGACGCGGTGCGGCCCGAGTACCTGGCCCGTCTGGCGCTCGCCGGCAAGCCGGCGGTCCTGGTCGGCCACACCGTCGCCGGACTCGACCTGCCGGCGGTGCTGCCCGACAACGGCGCCGGCACGAGGGCCGCGGTCACTCACTTGATCCGTGACCACGGGTGCCGCCGCATCGCCTTCACCGGATACCTCGCCGCCACCGACGTCCGCGAGCGGTACGACGCGTACCTCGAGGCGCTGCGCGCGCACGGTCTGGAGCCGGGTGTTCTCCTGCCGGCGCGGAACAACGTCGAGAGCGGCATCGCCTGGACCGCCGAGGACCTGATGCGCCACGGCCGGCCCGACGCCCTGGTCGCGGCGACCGACCGGAACGCGATCACCGCCCTGCGGACGATCGCGGCCGCCGGGCTGCGCTGTCCGGACGACATCCTGGTGACCGGTTTCGACAACATCGACGAGGCCGGCCTGCTTCGTCCCGAGTTGGCCAGCATCGGTCAGCCGCTGGACGCGATGAGCCGGCGCGCGGTCGACCTGCTGATGCGGCAGCTCGATGGCGAGGAGGTGCCTCCCGGCCCGTACCTGCTGCCGACCCGGTTCGTGCCGCGCAGTTCGTGCGGCTGCACGAGTCTGGCCGAGAAGCTGCCGACGGTGGTGGCCGGCGACGGGCAGCAGCGTCTCGCCCGCCACTTGGCCGGTACGTTGCCGGCGATCGAGGCCGGCGACGGCGCCAGGTGCGCCCGGGCCGCTGCCGAGAGGGCGGCGGCGGCAACCGCGCATGCGCTCCTGGCCGCGGCCGAGGGAGACTCCTCGCGTCTCGGACCCGCGGTGGACGAACTGCGGGATCTGCTGGCGACGAGCCCCTGCCCGGAGACGTTGCGGGTGATCTTCCGGGCGGTTCAGGAGTACGCGGCCGGGCTGCCGCTCGGCGACGTGCCGGCCGCGGCACGGGTCGGTGCCGGCGTGCAGAGCATCATGATGTCCGTCGGACGCTCGCACACCGGTGTCCAGCTCGGCGACAAGCTGCACCTCCGCTCGCTGATCAGCGTCTACTACAAGCTGAACATGGCACTGCTGCACCGCCGCGACGTCGAGCCCCGGGATCCGTCGTGGCTCGGGATGACTCCGGCGACGGCCGGCTCGATCGCGCTTCGCGAGCCGGATGGTGAACTGGTCCGGACCCCGGGCTGGCGCCGCCATCCCGGTCCGTCGATCCCGGCCGGCCCGACGACCGTCTCGGCCTTTCCGCCGATCGAGCTCCTGGATGCCGCCGTACCGGGAGAAACGGTCTTTGTGGTGAAGGCCAAGGTCGGTGACAGCGACCGCGGCTGGCTCGCCCTGGTCGACACGGTGGAGTGCCGGGTCGAGGACGGACGGGAGATCGTCAACCAGTGCGCCGCGCTGCTGACCGTCGCGCTCGACCTGCGCGACCAGGAGGAACACCTCAGGCGCGAGGCGCAGTCGGATCGGCTCACCGGCCTGCCCAACCGGTCCTCGTTCGTCGCGTCGCTCGAGGCCGCGATCGAGCGACGCCGGGCGTACGGCCGGCCGGCGGTGGTGCTCTTCCTCGACCTCGACGGGTTCAAGCCGGTCAACGACGCGCTGGGCCATCACACGGGCGACCAGCTGCTGATGGCCGTCGCCGACCGGCTCCGGCACTGCCTTCGTGGTGAGGACGTGGCCGGGCGGTTCGGCGGCGACGAGTTCCTGGTACTCCTCGACGATGTCGCACCCGGCCCGGTTCTGGACGAGTTGGTCGACCGCATCGGCCGGTCGATCCGGGCGCCCTACCAGTTCGGTGAACACGTCGTCCGGATCGGCGTGAGCATCGGCACCGCCGAGTGCGTCGCCGGCACGACGGTCGAGCGCGTCCTCCAAGAGGCGGACAGCTCGATGTACCGCGTCAAGGCCACCCGGAGGCGGGCGGTCGCCTGAACCCCGTCCGGCCGAAAAGTTTTCGGTGGGTCGGTGCACCTATCCCGGGCTCGCATATTGACAAGCGTCAGTGGGCAGTCTTACGGTCAGCCGAAAAGGTTTTCGTAAGAGTGTCGAGCAGTTGGGGGTCGGCATGCACCACTCAACGACGAAGTCGAGTGCGCGCTTGCGGGCGGGGGCAGCGGTCCTCGCTCTCGTGACGGGCCTGCTGGCGCCGGGTGGCCCGGCCGGCGCGCAGGATCGCCGGGCCGCGCCGGCGGCCAACGACCCGGGCGAGCCGGCGTTCGTGGGGTCGGCCACGCCGATTCCCGCCGAGCCCGCCGCCTACCGGCCCGGCGACAGCATGCTGCGCGCCATCTTCGACGCCGATGTGCGAGCCGGCGGCACCTCGTACTGGATGGACCGCATTCTTGCCCGGCCCTACTCGCCCGACGACGAGACCGCGCTGATGACCCGCGGCCGGGCGCTCTACATGTACACCCACAACCCGGCGGTGCTCGGTTTCGCCGCCGACGGGACGGGGGCGAACGGCGGCGGCGGGTACGCGTACCGGCAGCCGCCGACCACCGGCGCCCCGCGGGATCTCTACACGCTGAGCGTGTCGGGCGCGGCCCTGACCGAGGACACCGGCAAGCGGGTGCAGTATCCGAGCTACTTCAGCACCGTCTTCAGCGGCGGCGGCCTGTCGGCCCTGGAGCGCAAGTTCATCACCGACAACAACGTGGCGGTCACCGACCTGACCCTGACCAACACCGGCACGGCGCCGCTGTCCACCACGGTCGCCGCGCACTCGCCGATCGCCACCGTGGCCTCGGCGGCCGGCGACGAGCTGACCGGCACGGTCCCGCTGCGGTACGCGCTGTCCACCATCTATCCGCGGTTCAGCGGCGACAAGTTCACTGTCCGAGGGACCGACCTGGCCCGCGACGTGAACCTCGCTCCGGGCGCGTCGGTGCGGCTCAAGGTGCAGCTCGGCGCGATCGCCGGTGAACTGCCCGCCTCGGCCACCGACTACCAGCGGTACCGCCGTTACGACCCGCGAACCGCGTGGCTCACCCAGATGCGGGAGTACAACCAGTTCTGGGTCACCACGGTCCCGTACCTCGACATTCCCGACAAGAACGTCGAGAAGACCTCCTATTACCGTACGTGGCTCAACCGCTTCAACCTCTTCGACGGCAACATCCCCGGCAACGACTACCAGTTCCCGGTCGACCTCGAGGGCGCGCTCGGCTACAACAACCAGATCTCGCTGACCGTCCCGATGCGCCTGCAGGACCTGCAGTTCTGGCGGGACCCGCAGTACTCGTACGGGCCCTGGCTGTCGCAGGGCGAGGAGTCCGGGTGCCAGGCGTTCCACGACAACCCCGGCAACACCGGGAACTGGAACAACACGTACGAGCAGTGGACCGGCGCCCAGGCCTGGCAGAGCTACCTGGTGCACGGCGGCCCGCCGTCGGTCGTGGCACAACTCGCCAAATACTCCGAGTGCGACCTGACCGGCACGCTCAAGAAGTTCGACACCAACAACAACAACCTCATCCAGTACGCGTCGGGAACGCTGCCCGGCAACGACGCCGACTCCGTGGCGTTCAAGTACTACGGCACCCGGCCGCAGGACCGCACCGAGTCCTCGTACTGGTACGCGGAGGCGCGTGCCGCCGCCCAGGAGAACGCGCTGCTGGGCAGAGCCGACAAGGCCGCACAGCTGAACGCGTCGGCCGACGCCATCCGCGACTCGATCCTGACCAACCTGTGGGCGGCCGGCCCGGTCACCAACGCCGAGACCAGCCCCGGGCAGGCGACCGGCGCCCGCGTGCCGGGCAAGCTGGGCAACGCGGTGAAGCTCTCCGGCACCAACGAGTACGTCGACCTGCCGGCCGGGATCGTCAGCGGGCTCGCCGACTTCACCGTCTCGGCGTGGGTCAACCCGGCGGCGACCCCGTCCTGGTCGCGGGTGTTCGACTTCGGCACCGGCACCGGCGCGTACATGTTCCTGACCGTCAACGCCGGCGGCGCGCCCCGCTTCGCCATCACCACCGCCGGGGGCGGCGCCGAGCAGCAGTTGAGCGGCACCGCCGCGCTGCCCACCGGCACCTGGTCGCAGCTGACGGTCACGCTGGCCGGCACCATCGGGACGCTGTACATCAACGGGAACGCGGTGGCCACGAACACGGCCATGACGTTGCATCCGTCCGACCTCGGCGCCACGACGCAGAACTGGATCGGCCGTTCCCAGTACAGCGATCCGTACCTGCCGGCCACTGTGGACGATTTCAACATCTACGGCCGGGCCCTGTCGGCCGACGAGGTCGCGGCGCTGGCCGGCGGTCAGCCGGGGGCCGGGGACGTGGCCTCCTACCGGTTCGACGAGGCGTCCGGCCCGGCCGCCGTCGACTCCTCCGGCCAGGCCCGGGACGCGACCATCGTCACCCTGACCCGGCCCACGGTCACCTGCCCCGGCAAGGTGTTCCTCCAGCGCGACCTGACCACCGGCAACCTGGTCTGCTGGAAAGACCAGCAGAACTTCACGCCGTTCATCGACGGCGTCGCCCCGGCCACCGCGGAGTACACCCAGGCGCTGCGCTACTACGCGGACGCCGCCGAGTTCCCGATCATGCCGGTCTACACGGCCGACCAGGCCGACCAGGCCGCCGATGCCGCGTGCGAGGCGTGCAGCCACGGCAGCAACAACTTCTCCAACATCAACGCGACGCTGCAGGCGCGGCTCTACTCGTCGGCACTGCGCCAGTACCGGTCGCCGTACATCACCCCGACGATGTACCGCCAACTGATCTCCTGGCTGGCGTGGAACGAGGACATCAACGGCGACAACCGGTTCCCGGACAACAACGAGTACTTCTTCGACTGGGACCCGGCCACCAAGACGTTCGGACGCTCGTTCATCCACCACGACGTGCTCGGCTCGTTCAACTGGATGTTCTTCCAGGACATGGCCGGGCTGCAGCCCCGGCCGGACGACACGGTGGAGCTCTCGCCGATCGACCTGGGGTATGACCATTTCACCACGAACAACCTGAGCTACCACGGCCGCGACCTGACGATCGTGTGGCAGCGGCCGGGCGGCCATCGGTATTACCCGCGGGCCCCGATGGGGTACACGCTCTACCTCGGCGGGCACGCCGTGTTCACTGTGGACGATCTGGTGCATGTCGCGTTCGACACCCACACCGGCCGGCTGGACACCTTCGGCGCGCGGACCGCGGCCCACCGGTACGGGTCGGCCCCGATTCCCGCGGCCGACCGGGTGAGCCTGGCCGGCAACGCCCCCTTGGTCGATTACTTCGGCAAGGCCGGGGTGAACATCTCGCGGACCGATCCACCGGCCGACCTCGCGTCCGGTGCCACCGCGACCGCCTCGTTCACCACCACCAGCCCCGCGTCCCAGGCGACCAGTCCGGCCAACGCGGTGGACGGCTTCACTATCAGCGGGCTGCCGGTGGTCTCCGGCTCCTACGTGGGCACCAATCCGATCTGGGGCACGCTCGGCTCGCCCAACGCCCAGGACTGGCTGGAAGTCGATCTTGCACGGCCGGCCGTCGTCGGCGACGCAAAGGTCTACTTCTACAGCAATAAGGCCTTTGGCTCCGGCGGCAACACCTACAAGGAGCCGAGCGCGTACGCCCTGCAGTACTTCGACGGCACTGCCTGGGTGGACGTCGATCGCCGGACGATGACGCCGCCGACCCCGGCGGCCAACCTCAACGAGATCACCTTCGCGCCGGTCACCGCCCAGCGACTGCGCCTGCTGGTGACTCCCGCGACCGGCCGCGCCGTCGGCGTCAAGGAGTTCCAGCTCTTCCGCCCCGGCAGGTGAGCGAGGGCTTCTAGGCGAGCACCACGACCGCCGCCGTGAACCCGGTCGCCGACCGGCTCGAGTGCCCCGTGCCCGTGGTGTCCTCGACCAGCAGCACGTCGCCCGGCCCGAACGTCCGCGTCTCGCCGGTCGCCGTGATCTCGACACTCCCGGCCACCCCGATGATCAGCTGCCGCCGGTGCTCGGGCTGCTCCGGATGGCTTCCGCCGGCCGCCCCGCGCCCGAACAGCACCGCCGACGCCGGCAGCGGCGCCGACACGCTCATCACCTCCGGCGGCGGCTCCGCCGGCGTGAACTCCATCGCTACGTCCTCGAACCGCGCGTGCCCGTCCGGGTCGGCATAGATTCGCGTGATCGTCGTCATGCCCGTCATCGTGCCCGGACCCCTGTAGGCCAGACCATCCAACTGTCGCCCTTTCGGCCTACGCAAATGGCCGGACCAGGTGAGTAGTCAGCCGACCTGTTTGCGAATCCACCCCACGCACGTTTTGTCGACAGTCGTGAAGGGCTCGCCGATGACCTTGCGGGACGCGTTCTCGTAGCCGAGCCCCTGCCGCAGGCTCACCGGCCAGCCACATGTCGTCGGCCGTCCGCGCGTTCTGGCCGCTCAGGGTGACCACGTGACCCATCTCGTGCTTCACGGTCACGATCAGCTCGCGCTGGTCGCGTAGCAACTCGTCCATCCGCAGGACCACTTCACTGTCCTGCCCGCCGATCCCGATGGTGTAGCCGACCGCGCTGCTGGTGCCGGCCTTGGCGAACCAGCGCCGCCACGCCTTGTCGTCGGCGAGGTAGACCCGGTACCGCGGCTGCGGATTCTCCTCGATCGCGGCGAACCGGTCGTTGAGCTTCGCCGCCCGCTCGGCGATGGCCAGCACACGGTCGAGGTTCTTCTCCTCGCTCCGGGGGCCGGCCACGACGACCCGGGAACCGGCGCGAACGACCAGGTCCTGCTCCTCCCACGGCACCGGGTCGAGGGTGTGCCCGGTCGGCGGCTCGATGCTCATCGACGTGATTCGCTGCCGGCCGGAACATCCCGCGGTACCGCGCGACCAGGTCGGGCCGCCCGGGATCGACCGGCGCCAGCCATTTCTGCTCGTCGCCGGCCAGCAGGGCGCGCTGCTGCTCCCTCAGCAGCTCACTCGCGCGCCGAGAACTCCAGGACCGGGGATGCCGCGGAGGGGCGGACCGCGGCATCCCCGGCCGACGAGCAGACCGACAGCGCCAGTACGAGGACGCCCGCCGTAACGGGAAGAACCTTCACGGCCGGTCGGTCCGCTCGTTTCGTCGAAGGGAAGGTCAGGCCTCGAAGCGGGTCCGGCGCCGGCGGGCCAGGACGAAGCCGACCAGGCCGACGGCCACGAGTCCGGTGCCGGCGCCGCCGATCAGGGCGGTCTGCGGGCCGGTGATCGGAAGGCCTTCGCCCCCACCTTCGCCGCCGGTGCCGCCGCCCGTGGCCGGGTTCAGGACGATCTTCGCGACGTTGTTGGCCGGGTTGATGTCCTTGCTGAAGTTGAAGCTGTCGTCGACCTCGACCGATCCCTCCGCGTTGGCGATGACCTTGGTGATCTTCACCTGGAACTTCAAGGTGATGGTCGTCTTGGCCACGAACGGGGCAAACTCGCCCGTGTAGCAGACATACGTGACGTGCGGTGTGCCGGTCTGCTGGTAGCAGCCGCCCGGCGTGACGGCGACGTCCGGCTCGGCGACGACTTCGGTGCCGGCCGGGAACGTGATGTGGACCCCGATGGCGTTTCCAGCCGGGAGTTCCAGCGTGGCCGGGCCGTTGTTGCGGACGCCGATCGGCAGGGTGACGGTGGTGCCGGCGGCGCCGGACGCGGTCGCGCCGACGGCGGCGAGGTCGGCGCCCTGCTTGCCGGTGACGTTGACGGTCAGCGACTGCGTGTTGTCGGCGGGATTGGTGTCCGTCTGCCGGGCCAGCGAGCCGACCGTGCCCGTCCGCTTCAGCTCCAGCTTCGGGCCGGTGCCGGGGGTGCCGGGACCGTCGAGGCCGTTGTCCTTCAGGAACTTGATCAGGTTCTGGTAGTCGTCCGTGGTGAGCCACTCGAAATCCCCGACGACCTTGCCGGGCGCGTACGTGTCCGGCCGTGGCCGGAAGGGCAGGGTGACCTCGTAGGTGGCGCCGGGCTCCAGATCCTGGTCGAAGACGCAGGAGTTGGACTGGCCGTCGAGGTAGAGACAGTTGCTGAACTGCTTCCCGGCCGTGAACGCGTAGGCGGCGTCCACGGTGACCGCGGCCCCGTGCACGACTTTGTCGGTGTTGTTGTGGACCTGCAACGGGGCGTCGAACGTCGCACCCGGCTTGACGCTGATCGTCGACGAGCCGCCGGCGGTCAGATCGACGCCGTCGACGACCGAGACATCAACGGTGAGGCTGACCGGGTGGATGGATCCGGCCGAGAGACTCATGGTGAGCTTCCCGGTCCCCCCGAGTGCCGACGGGTCGGCGGCGATCACGGCATGCTGCTCGGCGTAGCCGAACGGATCTCCGGGTTGGGTGGGCGTGGCGGCGCAGGTGAGCTTTCGCGGGCCGTCGCTGGTGCACTCCAGGCCGTTGTCCTCGGGGGCGGCGAGCCGGACGCCCTCGAGGTCGCCGGAGAGCTCGTAGTCCATTCTCGAGCTGATGGGATAGTGCGAGCCGCCGACGACGATCGGGTGTATGTCGGCCGAGGCTCCGGCCCCGACCAGGACGTCGGGCAGGAACATCTTGACGGAAATCAGGGCGGCATTCGCGGGCGCGGCGAATGCCGAGCCGACCGCGATGGCCGCCGCGGCGACGATGAGCAAACGCCGGCCGAACGAGCGATGCATGGTGCGGGACCTCCCCGTGACCTCCGCTGGCATGGAGTGGACCCGGAGTTTAGACGTACGGTCATCACTCCGCTGCCCCTCCCGGAGGTCCGGCCGGGGCCTCGCGGGGCATCAGGGCGACGACCGGGAGGCTGAGGGCGGTGACGGCCAGAACGACGATCAGACTGACCTTCATCGCGTGACCGAATCCGGAGGCGGCGGCCTGGAAGAAGATCGTGGTGACCCCGGCCGAACCGATCGCCGACGAGAGCTGCTGGATCGAGCTGAGCGAGCCGCTGGCACTGCCGGCCTCGTCGGGGCTCGCGTTGCCGAGAGCGACGGTGGGGATCGTGCCGAAGCAGAGGCCGATGCCGATGCCGATGACGAACAGCGCCGGGGCCAGCGCCCAGAGGCCGAGGTTCGTCCCCGAGCGATCGACAAGGGCCAGGACCCAGCCACAACCGGCGAGGACGACGACGAGGCCGATGACGACGAGCCGGCGACCGAGCTTGGCGACCAGGCCACCCATGGCGGCGAACGCGGAGACGATGATGCCCAGGGTGAGCGGCACCAGGCCGAGCGAGGCGTCCCGCGGGCCGGCGTGCAACCCCTCCTGCATGAACAGCGAGAGCACGAAGATCAGGCCGGTGCCGGCGGCGAAGCCGATCAGGCCCACGAGCATTCCGGAGGTGAAGCCCCGGTTCCGCAGGAGCGAGGGCGTGATGAGCGGGTGGGTCGCGGTGCGCTGACGGTAGGCGAAGGCGGCGAAGAACAGGACGCCGGCGGCCATGGAGGCGACGGGAACGGCGGTCCAACCATTGGTCGAGCCGCCGATCAGGCCGTACAACAGCCCGATCATGGTGACCGCGAGCAGGCCGGAGCCCCAGCCGTCGACGACGACAGACCGGTCGCCGTCGTCGTCACGCGGCAGGATCCTGGCCGCTACGACCAGTCCCACGCCACCGAGGATGACGTTGATCAGGAAGATCGGGCGCCAGGACAGACCGAACAGGTCGGCGCCGATGACGAATCCGGCCAGGACCGGACCGCCGACGCTGGCGAGACCGAGAACGGGGCCGAACAGCCCGAACGCCTTGGCGAGCAGGTCGGGGCCGAACGCCTTCATCATGATCGACATGCCTTGCGGGATGAGCAGAGCGCCGAACGCTCCCTGAGCGACCCGGGCCACGATGAGCAGGGTTGGGTCGGGCGAGAACCCGGCGACCGCCGAGGCCAGGGTGAACCCGCTGATGCCGATCAGGAAAAGCCGGCGCTGACCGTACTTGTCGCCCAGCCGTCCGCCGACCACGAGCAGGACGCCCATGGCGAGCATGTACGCCGTTCCCAACCACTTGATCAAACTCTCACCGCCGTTCAGCTCCCGGGCGATGGTGGGGGCGGCGATGTTCGTGACTGTCGCATCGATCACGTCGAGGGCGTCGGCCAGCAGCACCAGCGCCAGGATCGCCCACAACAGGCGGCTGGAGCGGGGTGTGGTGACCGGGCCCGGTTCCGTCAAGATAGTCATGAGGAAGGCTCTTCCGTTCTACGCTCGGGCGCCCCTCGTGGGCGGCCTCGTCCCTGCTACGAACACCCCGGACCGCAACCGACACCGCTTGCGGAATTTCTTGGCGAATTGATCCGGCCGTTCAGCAAGCACAGTGCATTTCCGCCGCTTGGCCGCGGTAGTGCGCGACGCACCGGTTCAGGTGCGGTCCGCAATCGAAGACGTGCAATCTGCACAGCGGCCAGGGCGCCGCGCCCACCTAGACTCGGACGGCGTGACAGTCGTGAGCGCGCCCGGTTCGCAGCGCGAAACGCTCACGCCTTCCGATGACCCGCGCGGGGTGGGTCCCGATGTCACCCGGACCCGCCTGGTTTCGCTTGGTTTCCTGGGCACTCTTCTGCTCGCCCGGTGCGCCGACGCGGCAGTGCACCACACGTTCGGGTACTTGCCGTTCGTCGCTGCCCTTTTCGTGCTGCCGGTCTGGTACGTGAGCGGGGTCGCGCGCCACGCCTGGACCCGGTGGCGCTGGTGGCTGCTCGCGGGCCAGGCATTGCTGACCTACGTACCGTTCGTCCTGTTCGGCAACGGCTGGGTGGCCGGTTTGTCCGGCCTGCTCGGTGGCCTGGTCCTGGTATTGATTCCGGCGCCGCGGTCCTGGCTCCTGCTGGGCGGGTTGCTGGCCTTGGAAGCGACGCTGTGGGTGGAGGTCGTCGGGGTTCCGTACCGGCCCGCGATCAACGCCGGAGTCTGGGTGGTCGTCGCGTTCGCCGACGTCGCGCTGGGGCTGTTCGGCCTTTCCCGGCTGTCCCAGTTGGTGCGCGACCTGGGTGCCGCGCAGGAGGAACTGGCGACGGCCGCGGTTGACCGGGAACGCCTGGCCACGCAGGAACAACTGCGACGCTTGATCGGGGACCGGATTCAACAGGTGGCCCAGCACGCCCGGGCCGCTCTCCGGTGGCTGTCGGCGACACCGGAAGACGCCCGGGGCGAGGTCGCGGCGGCCGGCGTCATCGCCCGGCAGGCCGCGGCCGAAAGCCGGCGCCTGCACGCCGCCGACCCGGACCGCGGCATCACCCCGTACGAGCCGTCGCACACGACGACGGCCCCGCGTACCGCACGTGCCGTGCTCGTCACCGTCGTGGCGCTGTTCGCCGCGCAGAACCTGCTCAACGTCACCATGCCATCGGGCCGGCCGCGACAGCACGTCGCCACCGCCCTGCTCGTGGCCGTGGTCGTCTCGCTGGGCATTATGGCCGTGCAGTGGTACCACTCCGGCGCCGGGACCGGTCGCGGCAAACCTCGGTACTGGCCGTACACCCTGGCGCTGCTGGCCGTTCTGACCTACCTCCAGGTCCCGCTCGTGGGTTCCCTGGGACTGATATTCGTCGCCTTCCTCGCCGCGTCCGGGCTGCTGTTGCTGCCGGGAACCTGGCGGTGGATATGGTTCGGCGCGGCCGTGGTCAGCGTGTCGGCCCTATTCATCCTGCTGGCGTCCGGCGAGAGCCCGTCGACCCCCACGGTCGCCATCAGAGCCGTTTACACCGCCGCCATCAGCGCCAGCTTCGGTCTGATGGCGTACGGGCTGTCCCGTCTGGCGGGACTGGCGGTTCGCCTCGCCGACCGCCGCGAGGACCTGGCCGCCGTCGCGGCGGTACGGGAGCGGCTGCGCCTGGCGCGTGACACCCACGACCTGCTCGGGCTCGGGCTGTCCACCCTCGCGCTGAAGTCCGACCTGATCGGGGCGTTGATCGGACCCGACGACGCCCGGGCGGCCCGCGAGATCGGCGAACTGCTCCACGTCTGCGCCACCGTACGCTCCGACACCGCCCGGATCGCCGGTGAGCGCCCACGGCTGTCCCTCGACACCGAACTGGGACTCGCGACCGACGTGCTCGCGTCAGCGGCGATCCACGTACGCGTCACCGGGGTCGACCGGGCCGTGCCGCAGGCTGTGGACAACGTCCTCGCCATCGTCCTGCGGGAAGCGATCACCAACATCCTCCGCCACAGCCAGGCGCGGCAATGCGCGATCACCGTCGAGTCCGAGGACGGCCTGGTTCGCCTCCGGGTCAGCAACGACGGCGCTGTCTCGGCACCCCTGTCGCCGAACGGGACCGGCCATGGCCTGGACAACCTGCGGACCCGCGTCACCGGATGCGGCGGCGTCCTGACCACGCGACGCAGCGGTGGCACCTTCGTCATGATGGTCGAGCTGCCCGCCGTGCCGGGATGACGTCGGCGCGCAGGCAGAACCAGGGGGAGACTGTGGTGCGAGTTCTGATCGCCGAGGACACCGGCATCCTGCGCGAAACCCTGTCCGCGCTGCTGCAACTGCAGGACGATCTCGACGTGGTGGCGGAAGTGTCGTCGGGCGACCGCATCGTCCCGGCCGCGCTGGAACACCACCCCGACGTGGCCGTGGTCGACATCGACCTTCCCCGGGTGGACGGCATCACCGCCACCGCCGAACTGAGCCACCGGGTCCCCGGCTGCGCGGTCCTGATCCTTACCGGCCTGGCTCGCCCCAGCAACCTGCGCGCCGCGCTCGACGCGGGTGCCAGGGGGTTCCTCCTGAAGGACACTCCGGCCGCCGACCTGATCGCGGCGATCCGGCGGGTCGCCGCGGGCGAGCCGGTCATCGATCCCACGTCCGCCGCGGCCGCGCTTCAGCAAAGGCCGACCCCGCTGACGCCCCGGGAGACCGCGGTCCTCCAGCGGTACGCGGCCGGGGCGGAGCCCAGGGAGATCGCGGCGGAGCTGTTCCTGTCCTACGGCACGGTCCGTAACTACCTCGCCTCCGCCATGGCCAAACTCGCCGCCCGGAACCGCGTCGACGCCATCCGGATCGCCACCGAAGCGGGATGGCTGTAGCGGCCCGGGTGGGCCCGCGGCGCGACCGAGGCCGCGCCGCGGGTGGGGCACGTCAGGAGTACAGGTTGAGTTCGGCTATCGACCACCAGGAGGACGCCGATCCGGTCTGCACGATTCGCAGGTAGCGGGCGGTCTGACTGCCGGTCGTGGCGGTGACCACGGCGGCGGTGCCGGCGCCCGTGGCGACGGTGCGCCAGGTGCTTCCGTCCGGCGACA
This sequence comes from Paractinoplanes globisporus DSM 43857, assembly GCF_000379645.1. Taxonomy (GTDB): domain Bacteria; phylum Actinomycetota; class Actinomycetes; order Mycobacteriales; family Micromonosporaceae; genus Actinoplanes; species Actinoplanes globisporus. The sequence continues at coordinate 947,720 of NZ_KB903294.1, read as the reverse complement.
CGTCGATGCGGTAGCCGCGGGCGTAGTCGGAGGCGCTGCCGCCCGAGTCCATCACCACCTTGCTGAACGTACGGGCCGACGCCAGGTCGAGCGTGATGGTATTTCCATTGGTCATCGGCGTGCCCGAGCTCCAGCGGGTGCTCGAGTTGCCGTCCAGCATCCGGGCCGGGACGTCGGTGGTGCTGGAGGGCGAGGCGGTCGCGATCCAGCCGGTACGGCTCAGCGGCACCGAGCTCGACGAGCCGATGGTCACCGCGCCGGTGAGGCGGATGTCGCGGGAGGACGCGCCGACCATTATTTGGTTGGTCCCGGCAGCGGTTGTCCAGGCGCTGTTCCAGTACTGGAAGCTGCGGGCGTCCAGGGTGACGGTGACCCTCTGGGTCTGCCCCGGCGTGAGACTGACCTTCGCGAAGCCGCGCAGGTTCTTCGGCGGCTCGCCAGTGGACGACGGCTGACCGACATACACCTGAGGCACCTCGGCGCCGGTACGCGTGCCGGCGTTGGTGACATCGAACGAGACGGCGACGTTGCCCGAGGTGTCCGGCGCACCGACCGCCAGGTTGGCGTACGCGAACGTGGTGTAGGACAGGCCGAAGCCGAAGGGGTATGCGGGTGTGATGTTCTGCTTGTCATACCAGCGATACCCGACGCCGATGCCCTCCGAGTACTGCACGGTGTTGTTCTGTCCCGGCCACTGGGCCGCGGTGCGCGCGGGCACGTCGGCCAGCGACGCCGGGAAGGTCACGGGCAGTTTGCCCGACGGGTCGACATCGCCGAACAGCAGCGACGCCAGCGCGTTGCCGTACTCCTGGCCGGGGTACCAGGCCTCGATGATGCCGCGGACCGCGCCGGCCCACGGCATCGCGACCGCGGACCCGCTGTTGACCACCACGACCGTGTTCGGGTTGGCCGCGGCCACGTCGGCCACCAGCTGGTTCTGGTCGGCGGGCAGGCTGATGTCGGACAGGTCGCTGCCCTCGGACTCGAACTTGTTCACGAACACCACGGCCAGATCGGCGGCCCGGGCGGCGGCCACGGCCTGGTCGTGGCCGGCCCCGCTCGGCAGTTTCCACTGCTGGCCGGCCGCGCCGTTGCAGGTGCCGATCGTCAGCTGGGTGCCGTTGGTCGAGGCGGTCGCGGTCAGGCACTTGCCGGAGCCGGTGCTGACCAGGGTCCCGTTGGTCGCGGTCCACTTCTGTGCGGCGGAACCGTTGCAGTCGTACAGCTGGATCTTGGTGCCGTCGGTGGTGCCGGCGCCGGTCACGTCCATGCATTTGCCGAGCGCCCGCAGGCTGCCGTCCGACGCGACGGTCCAGGACTGCGCGTTGGTGCCGTTGCAGTCGTACAGCTGGATCGCGGTGCCGTTGGCGGTGCTCGCGGCCGCCACGTCGATGCACCGGCCGGCGAGCCCGGTGATGCCGGCGCCGGCGGTCCCCGGCGAATAGGTCACGCTGATCCCGCTGCCGGCCCGGTTCACGATGCCCTGGTAGGGGCTGACCGAGCCGGACGCGTTGACGCCCGCGCTGCCGCCGCCCTGGTACATCGGCGCGCTGCCGCCTCCGGTTCCCACCACGGCGATGCTCTTCGTCGTGGCGGGCACGGGCAGGACGGCGTTGCTGTTCTTCAGCAGCACGCTGCCGTCGGCGGCGACCTGCCGGGTCAGCGCGGTGTGCGCCGCCGAGGTCACCACGCTCGCCATGGTGCCGCTCTGCGTACGGTCGAAAAGCCCGCGCTGGAACATCGAGGTGAGAATGCGCCGCACGTGGTCGTCGATGGTCGCCTGGGACACCTGACCATTGGCCACCGCGGTGGTCAGTCCATTGCCGTAGTAGGTGCTGCCCGGCATCTCCATGTCGAGCCCGTTGTTGGCCGAGGCGACCGTCGAGTGGGTGGCTCCCCAGTCCGAGGTGATGAAGCCGTGGAAGCCCCAGTCGCCCTTGAGGATCTGATTCTGCAGCGGCCCGTTCTCGCACGCGAACGGCCCGTTGATCGCCGAGTACGAGCACATCACCGAGTCGGCGCCGCCCTGCTTCACCGACGTCTCGAACGCCGGCAGGTAGATCTCCCGTACGGCCCGGTCGGAGACGATCGCGTTGTCGGCGGAGCTGTTGCGGTAGGACTCCTGGTTGTAGACGGCGTAGTGCTTGACCTGGGCCATCGGCCCCTGGCTCTGGATGCCCTGAATGTCGGCGGCGCCCATCTGCCCGGCCAGGTAGGGGTCCTCGCCGAACGACTCGAACGCACGGCCCCACCGGGGATCGCGGACGATGTTGATGGTCGGCGCCAGCACGACGTTGGTGCCCTTGCCCCACTGCTCGGCGCCCAGCGTGCTGCCGTACTGCTTCATCAGGGCGGTGTCCCAGGTCGCCGCGCCGGCGACCGGAGCGGCGAGCTGGGTGACGCCGGTGGCGCCGTCGCCGACGCCGACCGGGCCGTCCTGCAGCCGCAGCGCGGGGATGCCGAGACGGGTGTTGGCCGGTACGCAGCCGGCGTAGCCGCACGACCCGCCGCCGTGCATCATGGTCAGCTTCTCGGCCTGAGTCATCGCGGCGAGCAGCAGATCGGCTCGCGCCGCGGCCGTCAGGGAGGTGTCCATCCAGGGTGGGTCGGCGGCTCGGGCGGGGGATGAGTAGAGGACGGTGGCGGCCAGCACGGTGGCCACGACCGCCGCGAATCGTTGTCGGAACACGGGGAAACTCCCGGGGGATAGGGGAGGCACGTCGACGGGGAATCGACGGTGGTGACTTCCAGCATGTCTTCTTTCATGCTCTGATGGAAGTCCGGAGGCCTCCGGAACCTAGACCGGGAACGTGGTGCCGATGCCCATACCCGTGATCCACTCCGGCACGGGCTCGTAGCTGTCCCACACCAGCGGGAGCCCGGTTGCCGCGTGCCCGACCAGCCAGGTCCGCACCTCGTGGCCGCCGCTGCCCGCCTGGTGCTCGAGTCTCTCGTGGCCGAGCGCGACGATCGGGCCGAGGTCGAGCGTCCGCAGCTGTCCGAGGAACCAGCGGTCCCATTCCGCGTTCACGGGCGCGTCCGGGTCGCCGGCCATCGCCCGTACGCGAGGCTCCCGGACCGCCGCGAAGGCGCGGGCGTCTCGCCGGCCGTGGATCAGCGAGTCCCGGCGTTCGCCCACCACCGAGGGATCGCGAGGGTCGTTGGAGGGCAACCAGTGCGAGAGGCCGCCGCTGGCGACGACGAGGACGCGTCCGGGGCCGGGGGAGCGCCGGATCGCGTCGCCGAGTGCTCGCCCGAGCGCCACACAACGGCCGAGCGAGGGCAGCGGCGGCGCGGCGGTGTTGAGCACCAGCGGGACCACCGGCACCGAGTGCCCTCCGGTGGCCATCTCGTAGCTCTGGACGACGCCGTGGTCGACGGTGAGCGCGTAGGAAAGGGTGACGTCGAAGCCGGCCTCGTCCAGCCCGTCGCGGACGGCCCACGCGAGCCCGGCCGCGACCGGCAGCGGCCCCTCGGTGCTGCCGAAGTCGCCGAACCCGGTGGCGGCCTCGACGCCGAGCACGAACGGTGGCATCTGGTCGTAGAAGTTGGCGTGGAAATGGTCCGGCCCGATCACCACCACCGCCTCGGGCGCCAGCCGGGTGACCGCGGCCGCGACCCGCCGCGCGTCGGCGAGGAACCGGGCGCCCGCGGTGCCGGCGGCGGACGGCGGCAGCAGGGTGGCGAACGGGGAGTGCGACATCCCGACGAACCCGATGATCTCGCTCATGCCGGGTCCTTCCCGTGCACGAGGAAGTCGTGGTGGGCGAGCAGGTACTCGCCGACCTGCTCCCACTGCGGCCAGTGCCCGGCGTCGGTGATGACGTGCAGTCGTGCGTCGGGCAGCCAGCCGAGCAGCATCTCGGCCTCGTCCAGCCCGCCGGTCGGGTCGTGGCCGGTCCACAGCAGCAGGGTCGGCGCGGTGATCCGGCCGACCCACGCCGGGTCCCAGGCGAAGTCCTTGCGCACCGCCGGGTCCTGCAGCACCAGCGTGTTGGTGATGGCCTGCACGAAGCCGGGGCGGCTGTAGACCGCGCGGCGCAGGTTCACCAGCTCGTCCGTGACCATCTCCTTGTGGTGGAACAGGAACTCCACCCGCCGGCGTACGGTCTCGTCGCTGGGATCGCGGACCGCCGCCATCGTGCTGTCCCGCATCCGGGCCATCACCTCGGGCTTGTTCGCGATGTTGCCCGGGGTGTTGAGCACCAGCCGGTCGACCCGGTCCGGGTGGTGGGCGGCGCTCCAGGCCACCACCCAGCCGCCGAGCGACTCGCCCGAGAGGTGAGCGCGGTCGATGCCGAGGGCGTCGAGCAGGCCGAGCAAATGATCAGAAAGAACATCGATGGTGTACGGCCGGTCCGGCGTGTCCGACCAGCCGTGCCCGACCATGTCGTACGCCGTGACCCGGAAGTCCCGGGCCAGTCCGCCGATGTTCCGGGCGTACGCCTCGAGGTGCCCGCCGGTCCCGTGCAGCAGGACCAGATCGGGGCCGCGGCCGGCCTGCAGGACGCGGGTGCGCACACCGCCCACGTCGACGTGCCGCAGCTCGTGGTCCACCGTGGCCAGCTCGCCCCAGATGCTGATGTGGCTCACGTACCCTCCTTGAATCGCGCCCGTGCTTCGTCGACGGTGACCAGCCCCGCGCTCTGCCGCCGGGCCACCCCGAGGCTGCTCAGCAGGCGCGAGTTCTCGATGGTGAGGAACTCGACCGGCTCGTCCGCCGAGTCGTTGTAGTGCCGGTGCCAGGTCCACGGCGGCGTGTAGACGAACGCGCCCGTCGCCCACCGCACGACCTCGTCCTCGACCTCGGTGTGGCCGGTCCCGGAGATCACGAAGTGCACCGTCTCGTGGTAGTGCCGGTGCATGTCCGAGCTCTTGCCGGCCGGGATGCTCTGCCGGAACAGCTCGAAGGTGGCGGTCGGCAGCTTCCCGGCGATCCGCAGGGTGCTCGGGTTGTGCACCTGGCCGGCCGGCAGCGTCTCCAGCTCGTCGTCGTGGACCACGAGCGGGCGGGCCTGGCTCGGCCGCACCACCGGCGAGATCGAGCCGAGGAACTGGGCCAGATCAAACATCAGGGAGTCTCCGTTCTGCCACCGTCGACCGTGAGCACGGTCCCGTTGACGTAGCTTGCGGCCGCCGAGGCGAGGAACGCGACGGCCGCGCCGATCTCGGCGGGCCGCGCGGCACGTCCGGCCGGCACGGTCGCCACGTCGGCGGCGTCGAGCTCGGCGAGGTTGGCGCCACGCGCGGCCAGGACCTCGCGCCTGCGGTCGGTGGTGGTCGGGCCGGGCGCCACACAGTTGACGGTGACGCCGCGGTCCGCGTACTCCCGGGACAGCAGCTTGGCCGCGCTGGTGACCGCGGCCCGCAGCACCACGCTGGTGGCCAGGTCGGGCTGCGGCTGCCGGACCGCGGTCGAGGTCACGAAGATCACCCGGCCGAAGCCGCGGCCGGCCATCGCCGGCAGGGCCGCCCGGGCCAGCCGCAGCGGCCCGCGCAGCAACAGATCGAAGGCGTTCTGCCAGCCGTCGTCGTCGATTTCCAGGATTCGGCCCGGCGGCGGACCGCCGGCGTTGAGCACCAGGACGTCGACCTCCGTCACCACCGCGGGACAGTCGACCGCGACATCCAGCACGACCGAGGCGGAGCCCAGCGCGGCGGCCGCTTTCTCGAGCGGGGCAAGGCGGCGGCCGGCCAGGATCACGTCGTGGCCGGCGGCGTCCAGGCACTCCGCGGCGGCGAACCCGATGCCCGAGCCGCCTCCGCCGATCAGTGCTGTTCTCCGGGAAGTCACGGGGTTAGCCTGACCGCCATGACTCTGCGGGCCCTACCGTGAGTCCCGCTGAGCGGGACACCGGATCCCTCGGCGGTCTCGACCGGGCCGCCGCGATCCTCGGCGCCTTCGACGAACAGCACCGGGAGCTGAGCCTGGCCGCTCTGGTGGCGCGTTGCCGCCTGCCGCGCTCGACCACGCACCGGACCGCGGACAAGATGCTGAAACTGGGCTGGCTCGACAAGCCGGCCGCGCGCTACCGGATCGGCAACCGCATCTTCGAGCTCTCCGGCCTCGCCCCGGTGCGCCACCAGCTGCGCGAGGCGGCGCTGCCGTTCCTGCAGGACCTGCACCACGCCACCCGCATGACGGTGCAGCTGGGCACGCTCAGCGGCGCCCACGTCCTGCTGGTCGAGAAGATCACCGGACATCGTCCGATGCCGATGCTGTCCCAGGTCGGGGCGCTGCTGCCGGCGCACTGCTCGGCGCTCGGGCTGGCCATCCTGGCCTACAGCGACGAGCCGGCCGTGCAGGCGGTCATCGACGCCGGGATGCCACGGCGGACCCCGCGGACGATGACCACGGCCACCGCGCTGCGCCGGGAGCTGGCCGCGATCCCCGATCGCGGGCTCGCGGTGGAGCGGGAAGAGGGCAACATCGGGATCAGCTGCGTCGCCGCGCCCATCTTCGGGCCACTGGGCGCGGTGGTGGCCGCCGTCTCGGTGACCGGGCCGGCCGCGCTGGTGCGCGCCGACCGCGCCGGGCCTGCGGTACGCCTGGCGGCGGCGGCGACTTCGCGGGCGTACAGCAGCTTTCCGTCCCGCTGAGCGGGACTGTTCCTTGGGCGCTCCGGCGGCGGGCCGCACGCTGTGAGCCAGCGGTCCAGCCCCGGCGAAGAGGAGGAAGCCGTGAGCCTCGGCAACGGTTACATGCTCAGCTCGCGCAAGGGGACGCAGATCCCCGCGATCGGCCTGAACATCACGATGAAGGCCAACGGGTCGGCGACCCGGGACGCCTATTCACTGTTCGAGTACGCGATCCCGCCGGAGACCAACGGCCCGCCGGCGCACCTGCACACCCGCGAGGACGAGTCGTTCATCTGCCTCGCCGGCCGGCTCGACGTCTCGCTCGGCGGCGAGGAGTACACCATCGAGTTCGGCGACTACCTCTACCTGCCGCGCAACGTCGTGCACACCTTCCGCAACCCGTACGGCGACGAGGCCCGGGTCATCTCGGTGGTCTCGCCGGCCGGCCTGGAGGCGTACTACCAGGCGCTCGGCGAGCTGCCACCGGGCCCCAAGGAGCTCTCGGTCATCAAGCCGATCATGGAGGAGTTCGGGATCCGGCCGCAGCTACCGCCGGGCGGGGGGCATTGACCATGCGGATCGGGATCATCGGCGCCGGCGTCGCGGGGCTCGCCACGGCCAAGACTCTGCTGCAGGCGGGGCACGAGGTCGTGGTCTTCGACTCGGCGCCGGACGTGGGCGGGGTGTGGAGCCGCACCCGGCGTTACCCCGGGCTGACCACGCAGAGCGCGAAGGCGACGTACGGCCTCTCCGACTACCCGATGCCCCGGGACTACCCCGAATGGCCGACCGGCGCCCAGGTCCAGGCCTGGCTCGAGGCGTACGCGCATGAATTCAAGGTCGAGCCACATCTGCGTCTCGGGGTCCGGGTCGAGCACGTGTCGCGAAGGCCCGGCGGCTGGACCCTGCGGCTGTCGACCGGCGAGACCGCGGCGGTGGACCGGCTGGTGGTCGCGAACGGCGTGTTCTGCGAGCCCAACCTGCCGGTCTTTCCCGGGCAGGATGCGTTCGGCGGCCAGGTGATGGCCGGCACCGATGTGCACGACGCCGAGATCGCTCGCGGAAAGCACGTGCTCGTCGTGGGCTACGGCAAGTCGGCCTGCGACGTGACCGTCCCGCTGAGCGAGGTCGCGGCCGGCACCGACGTGATCGCCCGCCAACTGCTCTGGAAGGTACCTCGCAGGATCGGGGGAGTGCTCAACTTCAAGATGCTGCTGCTGACCCGGATGGGCGAGGCGCTGTTCCGCTACCACACCCTGCGCGGGGCCGAGAAGTTCCTGCACGGGCCGGGCAACCCCGTACGCCGGAACATGCTCAACTCGGTCGGGTCGGTGTCGGTGCGGCAGTTCAAGCTCGAGAAGCTCGGCCTGGTGCCGCGCGGCACGATGGAGGGCATCGTCAAGGGCGCGATCGGCCTGGCCACCGAGGGATTCTTCGAGGGCGTCGAGGCCGGCCGGATCGTCGTCCATCGAGACACGACAATCGTCCGCCTGGGCGAGCGGACCGCCGAACTTTCCGACGGTACGCGTCTGCCCGCCGACCTGATCGTCTGCGCGACCGGCTTCCGGCAGGGCGTGCCGTTCCTGGACGAGGACGTGCGACGGCAGATCCTCGACGAGCGCGGCAACTTCGTGCTCTACCGGCAGATCCGCCCGATCGGCGTGGACGGGCTCTACTTCAACGGCTACAACTCGTCGTTCTTCAGCCCGCTCAACGCCGAGATGGCCGCGGTCTGGATCGCGGCCGACCTGGCCGGCGCGGTGCCGCTGCCCGCACCGGAGGAGATGCGCCGCCGGGCCGAGGCGCAACTGGCGTTCATGGACGAGGCCACCGACCGGCACCACTGCCGGGGTACGAAGATCATCCCGTTCTCGCTCAAGAACGTCGACGAGGTGCTGAACGACCTCGACCTCAACATCGGCAAAGGGGTGCGGGCGTCGCACTGGCTGAACCCGGTCGATCCGTCGGCCTATCGGGGTGTCCTGCCGGCGTTGCTGGCCCGGTCCTCCGCCTTCGAGGACGCATGAACGCGGTCCTCGAAGCCGCGGCCCGGCTGCGCCGCGCGGCCCAGGAGCACCGGCCGTGCGCGCCGGTCCGGGACCTGATCGGGCCGTCCGACGTGACCGCGGCCTACGCCGTCCAGCGCGGGCTGACCCGGGCCCGGCTGGCGACCGGCGCGCGCGTCGTCGGCCGCAAGATCGGGTTGACCTCGCCCGCGGTGCAGCGGCAGCTGGGCGTCGACCGGCCGGACTTCGGCGTGCTTTTCGCGGACATGGCCTACGCCGACGGCGCCAAGGTCCCGATGGCGCGCCTGCTCCAGCCGCGGGCCGAGGCCGAAGTCGCCTTCGTCCTCGGCCGCGACCTCGACGAGCCGGGCCTCGGTCCGGACGGGGTCAGGGCCGCGATCGCGTACGCGATGGCCGCCCTCGAGATCGTGGACAGCCGGATCGAGGAATGGGACATCACGTTCGCCGACACCGTGGCCGACAACGCCTCGAGCGGGCTGTTCGTGCTCGGCGAGCGGGTGGCCCCGCTGGAGCGGTTCGAGCCGGTCGACGCCGAGATGACCATGACGCTCGACGGCGAGGTGGTCTCGACCGGCACCGGCGCCGCCTGCCTCGGCGACCCGCTGCGGGCGGTGGCCTGGCTGGCGGAGACGGCGCGCGAACTGGGCGATCCGCTGCGAGCCGGCCAGGTCGTGCTCTCCGGAGCGCTCGGGCCGATGCGCCCGGTCGAGGCCGGCAACGAGGTGTCCGCCGAGATCACCGGGCTGGGCAGCGTCCGCGCGGTCTTCTTCTGAAGCTCGGCCCCGCTCGACCGGTCAGCGGCGGCCCGGACCATCCGAGTTAGGGTTTGGGGTCCGCTCCGGTGGCTGGAGGATCGGTTGAGACTGCTCATGCTGGGGCCGCCGGGCAGCGGCAAGGGCACCCATGGCGTACGGCTGGCAAAGGAACTTGGGGTTGAGCACGTCTCCTCCGGTGATGTGCTCCGTGCCACGATCGCGACGGACACTCCTCTCGGCCGGAAGCTCGCCGGTGTCGTGGCGCGCGGCGACCTGGTCGACGACGACCTGCTCTTCGACCTGATGATTCCGATCGCGGTGCGGGCGATGAGGCAGACCGGAGGCTTCGTCGCCGACGGATTCCCGCGGACCCTGGCCCAGGCCCAGCGTGCCTACCGGGAGCTCGGCATCGACCGGGACCTGAAATTCCACGCGGTCGTCTCGCTCGACGTGCCCGATGACGTGCTGATCCGCCGTCTGCTCGACCGGGCCTCGGCCCAGGGCCGGCCCGACGACACCCTGGACGTGATCCAGCACCGGCTGGCGGTCTACAACGACGAGACCAGGCCCCTGATCGACTACTACCGCGGGCGCGGCATCCTGCTGACCGTCGACGCCGACCGGCCGATCGATGACGTGTACGCCCAGATCAAGGACCTCCTCGGACTGAGCCGATGAACTATTTCCGATCTCGAGGAGGTCAGGGGCAGTGCGCATAGGTGTGCTCGGCGCCGCGCGGATCGCGCCCACCGCGCTGATGAAGCCCGCCCGCATCGTCGAGGGCGTCGAGGTCGGCGCCGTGGCGGCCCGCGACCGCCGGCGCGCCGAGGCGTTCGCCGCCAAGCACGGTGTGCCGGTTGTGTATGACTCGTACGCCGAGTTGGTGGCCGACCCGTCGCTGGACGCGGTGTACGTTCCGTTGCCCAATGGACTGCACGGCCGGTGGACGCTGACCGCGCTCCGGGCCGGCAAGCACGTGCTCTGCGAGAAGCCGTTCACCGCCAACGCGGCCGAGGCACGCGAGGTCGCGGCGGCCGCCGAGGGCACCGGCCTGGTGGTGATGGAGGCGTTCCACTACCGCTACCACCCGCTCGCGCACCGCATGCTCGAGGTCGTCCACAGTGGAGAGCTGGGCACGGTCCGGCGGGTGGAGACCTCGATGTGCTTCCCGCTGCCGAGGTTCTCCGACATCCGGTACGACTTCGGGCTCGCCGGCGGCGCGTTGATGGACGCCGGCTGCTACGCCGTGCACTGCCTGCGCCTGCTCTCCGGCGGCATCTCCGGCGGCCTCGCCGGCGACCTCTCCGGCGGCCTCGCGGGCGGCGGGCCGGTGGTCACCTCGGCCACCGCGTCGACGCTGCGCAAGGACCGGCGCATCGACCGGGCGATGACCGCACGGTTCGCCCTCCCGGACGGCGCCACCGGGCAGATCCGCGCCTCCATGTGGTCGCGGACCCTGCTCAGCATCCGGGCCCGCGTCGTCGGCGAACACGGCACCATGACGGTCGACAACTACGCGGCGCCGCAGCTGCCGTCGCGATTCGTCGTCACCGTGGACGGCAAGCGCCGCCGCGAACGGTTCGGCGGCGACTCGACGTACACCCACCAGCTGCGCGCCTTCGCCGCCGCGGTCCGCGGCGAGCCGACCAACCTCACCCCGCCGCAGGACTCGATAGCCACCATGTCGGTGATCGACGCCATCTACACGGCGGCCGGCCTCCCGCTACGGGAGCAGCCGCACGCCTGATCCGGCGGACACCTGAAGAAGCCCCGCGCGGCGACGCTACGGCATCACGCCGCACAATGCGCTCAGCACTCCGCCCCATGCGCTGTCCGAGACGGCTGAATAGTTGACGACGAGCCCGTCCCGGAGGGCTTCGGACCGGTCCAGCGCCTCGTGGCGGAACTCCGCCATCCCGCTGACCAGCAGTCCTCGGCCGGCCGCGGCCCGCAGCACCCCGCTCTCGGTACCGGGTGGGAGTTCGAGAACCGCTTGCAGCCCGGCGGCCATGCCGGTCACCCGGACATCAGGTGCCGTCCGCGCCAGGGCTGCGATCAGTTGTTCCCGGCGGCGCCGATAGCTCTGCCGCCGTGAGCGCACGTGACGGTCGAAAGCACCCGAAGCGATGAACTCCGCGAGAGTCAGCTGTTCCAGCACGCTGACCACCTCGACGCGCCCCTTCGCCGCCATGACGTCCGGGAGGAGGTGCTCCGGCACCACCATCCACGCGACGCGGAGAGCCGGTGCCAGCGACTTGCTCGCGGTGCCGAAGTACACCACCCGGTCCGGATCGAGGCCCTGCAAGGCGCCCACCGGCTTACGGTCGTAACGGAACTCCCCGTCATAGTCGTCTTCCAGGATCAGCCCGCCGGTGGCGCGTGCCCAGTCGAGAGCGGCCGCTCGCCGTTCGGCGGACAGCGCGACTCCCGTCGGGAATTGATGGGCGGGCGTGAGCAGTACGGCGCCAACGCCGTTCCGGCCGGGCAGATCGTCGATGCGTGCACCCTGTTCGTCGACCAGAAGCGGCGGGATGTTCAGCCCGGCGTCCCGCAGCAGGGCGCGATAGAGATCCAGGCCGTACGCCTCGACTGCGACCGTTTTCACGCCCCGTGCCCTGAGCGCCTGTGCGATCAGGGCCAGGCCGTGGTGAAAGCCGGAGCAGATGACGATCCGCTCCGGATCGGCGGACACGCCGCGGACGCGGGAGACGTAGTCGGCGAGGGCGGTACGCAGTTCGCTCCGGCCGAGGGGATCGCCGTAACCGAAGGCGTTGTGGGGCGCGGCGGTCAGAGCGTGGCGCGCGGCGGCGAGCCATCGGGCACGGGGAAAGTCCGCGAAGTCGGCGGACCCCGGCGCGAGGCCCTCCGTGGGTGGACGTCGCTTCGGATCGACCCGTACGGCCGCGGTGGCCGCCGGGCGTGGCTCGGCTCGCTGGGCCACCCGGGTGCCGGAGCCCTGCCGGGCCGTGAGCCAGCCCTCCGCCACCAGTTCGGAGTAGCTCTCGGTCACGGTGCTCCGGGAAATGCCGAGGTCGGCGGCGAGGGCCCGGGACGCGGGCAGGGCGGTTCCCGGCGTCAGCCGTCCCGAGCGCACAGCCTCGCGCAGAGCATCGGTCAGGCCGGCCCGCAGCCCAGCGCCTCTCAGCTCGAGGTGTAGATCCACACCGCTGCCCGAGAGCAGCTCAGTGCGGAAATTGGTCTGCAAACTTGCCACAAAATTGGACTCTACACCCATGCCATTTATTGCATAGCGTGATGGTGGTTCCGGCCGGCATCGACGGCGGCCCGTCCACGGGACCGCACCCGGTCGCATCAAGGAGCTTCGATGTCCACAACACAACTTTCCGGTTCCTCGCCCGCGACGCGCCTGCTACCGGCGGGGGCGGCCCTGGTGGGCGCGGCACTTGCGTTCACCAGCCTGTATCTCGCCGCGGGTGCTCTCACGCCGCTGCTGGTGGTTTACCGGAGTCGGTGGGACTTCTCGCCTCTGTTACTTACCGTGGCGTTCGCCGTCTATGCGATCGGGTTCCTCGCGGCGGCTCTCACCCTGGGATCGCTGTCAGACCGTCTGGGCCGGCGGCCGGTATTGATAGCCGCCCTCGTCGTCCAGCTCGCGTCCAATCTCATGTTTCTCTTCGCTACCGGCATCGGGTGGGTCATCGCGGGCCGCGTCGTGCAGGGGGTTGCCAGTGGCGCGGCCACCTCCGCGTTCACCGCGGTGCTCGTGGAACTCGCGCCGGCTCACCGCAAGAGGCTCGGCCCGATCCTCGGCAGCGTCGGGCTCACCGGAGGTCTCGCCGTGGGTTCCCTGCTCGCGGGCCTGGCGATCCAGCTCACGTCCTCGGCCGACGCGATCGTCTTCGTCGTTCTCAGCGCGCTGACGATCGCCGGTGGCCTCGCCGTGTTCACCATCCCCGAGACGATCAGCCGGAAGCCCGGCGCGCTTCGTTCGATGATCCCCGAGGTCGCGATTCCGTCCGCGGCCCGCACCGAGTTCCGGGCCGCGGCACCCGTGGTCGCCGCGGTCTGGATGCTCGCCGGACTCTCCGGCGGCCTGGCCCCGAGCATGATCCACAGCGTGTTCCACCTCGACAGCGGCCTGCTCGACGGGTTCGCCGGATTCATCGCGCCGGCGGTCTCGGTGGTCGTCGGCCTGTCGTTCGCGGGCGTCCGCCCTCGTGCCGCGACGGCCATCGGCATCTACGCATCGATCATCGGTTCTCTCGGCATCATCAGTGGCGCCGCCGCCGGCAGCCTTCCGATCATGTTCATCGGGCAGGCCATCGCCGGCCTCGGATTCGGTGCGGCGTTCACCGGATCCCTGCGTCTCATCATCCCGCTGGTGGCCGCGGACCAGCGTGCGGGAGTGGTCGCCGGAATCTATGTCGTCTCGTACGTCGGGCTCGGCGTGCCCGTGGTCATCGCCGGGCAGCTCACCGACGTCGTCGGTGTCGTACCGACGGTCGGTTGGTACAGCGCGGTGGTCGTACTCCTCGCGCTGCTCAGCCGGGGCGCTCAGCAGCGCCTCGAACGCCGCGCCACCGATGTGTGAACCCAGACCATCCCATCGAACCCAACCAGGAAGGTAGACAATGTCCTCCACCCAGAACCGGCGCGTGTTCCTTGCCGGAGCGTCCGGCGTGATCGGCCGGCGACTGATCCCTCGACTGATCGAGGCCGGGTACATCGTCGGTGGCATGACTCGTTCGGCCGGCAAGACCGAGCTGCTGGCCCGGCTCGGCGCCGAGCCGATCCTCTGCGACGTCTTCGACCGGGAAACTCTGTTCCAGGCCGTCGGTGACTTCGCACCGGACGTGATCCTGAACGAGCTCACCGATCTGCCGGACGATGTCGCGAGCATCGGTGTGCATGCGGAACTGAACGCTCGCATCCGGACCGAGGGAAACCAGAACCTGATCGAGGCCGCCCGGAAGAGCGGATCTCCCAAGATCCTGGCGCAGACCGTCGCCTGGCAATTGCCCGCCGGACCGGATGCCGCGGCCGTGGCGGAGCTGGAGCGCTCCGTTCTCGCGGAGGGCGGCGTCGTGCTGAGCTACGGCCAGTTCTACGGCCCCGGCACTTACCACGAACACCAGCTGCCCGCGGAGCCGCGAGTCCAGATCGATCGCGCCGCCGATCGGACGGTCGAGCTGTTGGACGCGCCGTCGGGTGTCGTCGTCATCACCGACTGACAGCCGGCGGCGGACAGACGCGGCGACGCATCCCGGCGGGGTGCGTCGCCGCGGGCGGGCGGCCCGTCAGGAGATGAGCGAAGCCAGTTCGCGCCACTGGGGCAACGGCATGCCCGGGCCGGCGCCGACCACATGGAGGCAGACATGATCGGCGCCGGCCTGGTGGTGCGCGCTGACGCGCTCGCCGATGGTTTCCACGTCTCCCCAGGCGACGACGCTGTCGATGAGCCGGTCGCTGCCACCGCCGGTCAGATCCTCCTCGGTGAATCCCTGGCGGCGCAGGCTCCTGGTGTAGTGGTCCATGCCCAGGAACACGCCGACGAACTCGCGGGCCGCGGTGCGGGCTCTTCCGGGGTCGCGTTCGAGAACGACGGCCTGGTAAGGCGCGACGAGCGGGCCGTCGCCGAGCTGTTTCCGGGCCACGGCCGAGTATTCCGGCGTGACCATGAACGGGTGAACACCCGCCGTGCGTCGTCCGGCGAGTTCGGTCATCTTCGGACCGAGCGCCGCCATGAGCCGCTCCGCCGGGGGCAGCGGCGCGGGCGCCCGGTCGAGCTGGTCGAGGTAGCCGCCCATGTCGGCCAGCGGCCGGTACGGGTGTCCCGCGTGCTGCGCCGTCGCGGGGTCACTGACGCCGAGGCCGAGCAGGTGCCGGCGGCCGTACGCGTCCTGCAGGCGTATGTGCCCGGCTGCCATGTCACCCGCTCGGTGTCGCCAGATGCTCGCGACTCCGATGGCCACCTTCGCCCTGACTGTCGCCCGCAGCAGCCGTTCCGAGTCGCCGAGGATGTCGCCACCTCCCAGACCCGGTATCCACAGGGTCCCCCAGGTGCATTTCTTGGTCCTGTCTCCGAGATGGCGGCCCTGGCCCTGCGCGAGGTGCGGGGGCGGTGGTCAGATCTGGTTGCGGCCGCCGTCGACGAAGAGCTCGATGCCGGTGATGAAGCTGCTCTGGTCCGAGGCGAGGAACAGCGCGGCGCCGGCCACCTCGTCGGGACGTCCGATGCGCCCCATCGGGATGGTGCCGGCGAGGTAGGACTTGAGCTGGCCGGCCTGTTCCTGATCGGGGGCGAGGCCGTCGATGCCGGGCGTGTCGATCGTGCCGGGGCTGATGGCGTTCACCCGGATCGAGCGGCCCTTGAGCTCCGCGGCCCACGTCCGGGCGAAGGAGCGTACGGCCGCCTTGGAGGCTGCGTAGACGCCGAACGCCTCGTTGCCGAGGGTGGCCGCGTTGGAGGACTGCAGGATGATGGACGCGCCGTCGTTCAGCAGCGGCAGGGCCTTCTGGACGGTGAACAGCATCCCCTTGGTGTTGCTGCCGAACGTCTCGTCGAAGTGCTTCTCGGTGACCTGCTCGAGGGTCGAGAACTCGCCACCGCCGGCGTTGGCGAACAGCACGTCGATGCGCCGGTTCTGCGCGGCCACGGTCTCGTAGAGCCGGTCCAGGTCGGCCAGGTCGGCGACGTCGCCGCGTACGCCGGTCGCGCGGTGACCGATCTTGACCACCGCGGCGTCAAGTGCCTCCTGGCGCCGGCCGGTGATGTAGACGTGCGCGCCCTCCGCCGCGAAACGCTCCGCCGTGGCCAGGCCGATGCCGCTGGTGCCTCCGGTGACGATCGCTGTCTTGCCCTCAAGCTGACCCATGATGGGGCGCTCCCTCTCTACGTTTTTTAATGAACGCTAAAAAACTAGCTCGACCGAGGGCGGGAGTCAAGTGGGTGGGTTGCGCCGGTAGTGCCAACGGCCTGATCAGGCGTCTGCGCGCCGCGGCCAGACGGCCATGGCGGTGTCCACGATCTGGTGCAGTTGCGCGCGGGTTGCTCCGCCGGCGGCCTGGACCGCAATGCCCTGGTAGATGGTGGCGAAGTAGCGGGCGAGGCCGTCGGGATCGGTATCGGCCGGGAGTTCCCCGTCGCCGCGAGCCCGCTGCAGTCGCTCGCGCAGGGCCGCTTCGCCCGCTGCCCGGCGCGCCGTCAGCTCGTCGCGTACAGCCTCGGTGCCCGGCGAGCACGCCAGAGCGCCCTGCACCGTGATGCATCCTCGCGGATGGTCAGGATCGGTGGTGGCATCGGCGGCGCCATGCAGCAGGGCCTCGACCGCCGCTCGCGCCGTGGGCTGGTCGAATGCCTCACGGATGTACCGGGCGGGACCGTCGGCGTAGCGGTCGAGCACCTTCCTGAACAGCTGCTCCTTGTTGCCGAAGGCGTTGTAGAGGCTGGGCGCGTTGTTGATGCCCATGGCCTTGGTGAGGTCGGAGATCGCCGTGCCTTCATAACCCTGGCGCCAGAACACCTCCAGTGCCCGATCGAGAGCCGTGTCGTCGTCAAATGCGCGCGGTCGCCCGCCTGCCATGACCGCCTCCGATCCCGGTCGGTATTTTAGTCATTACTAAAATACAACGACCTCGGTCACGCCGAGCGCGGTGAGCGTTCCATTCGGCGAGTCAGTTCGGCCGCGCGGGACTGCTGGACGGCGGTTGCCTGACCGAGGGCAAAACGCCGCAGGACCGTGGGGGTACGCAGCTCCACCGACTCGGTCACCAAGGTGCCGTCGCCGTCCGGGGTCAGGTCGACCGTGGCGACGAGGCGGACCGCGCCCGGGCTGACCACCGCGCTGCGGAGCCGGCGGTCGGGCGTCACCGGGGTCAGGGTCACTCGCAGCTTGTTGTCCCACTTCAGCGGGCCGAACCGGAAACGCTCGACGCCCACGTAGCCCACCGCCTCCCGGCCCTGCTCGTCGCGGACCGGCCGGACATCGTGCACGGCCACGAGCAGCGGTGACAGGCCGACATAGTTCCGGGGCTCGATCAGGTGGGCGTAGATCGCCGCCGCCGTCGCCGCGACGTGAAAGGAATGGCGGAGATCGTCTGTCGGCATGAGCACACCCTAAACCGAGACGGGTTACAGGTCGGGAGCCCAGAACCACCACGGAGCCGCGTCGATGTCGGTCACGAACGAGCCGAGCCGCTCCGGGTAGCGGCGCCGAAGTTCGGTGTGGAGAAACTCGTACAGGTCCTTGCCCCGGTACGGCCACTGCTCGGTGAGGCGCCAGACCACGCGGCCGCTCGGCTCGCGGACCAGGGCGCCATCGGCGTACCCGAAGACGAGGTGGACCGGCTCGTTGCCGGGGTAGTCGGGCAGCGCGGCGGAGAACCGCGCGGCCAGCTCGTCGATCGGGCGTTGCCGTTCGCGCTGTTCCTCGCGCCGGCTGCGGTCGAATTCGGCGAGCGCCGCCGTGAGTGCCTGCGCGGGGGTCGCCGCCAGGCCCTGCCACCCGGCGACCTCCTCGAGCGGGACGCTCACCAGACCCGTGATCTCGGTGTCCCGCCAGACCGATCCGACCCGGCCGTGGTAACTGTTCCACTCGGTCCAGTACTCGTAGAGCGCGTTCCCGTCCACCTTGCAGACCGCGCCGTAGAGAGAGTCGTCGACGGAACTGGTGGTGCTGCCGAATATCCGTCTGATGGTCCAACCCGCGTCGAGCAGGTAGTACGTGTGCGGCGCGGCGACCGGGAGGCCGGCCTCGGTGAGAATCGGCCCGCCGGCGATCGTCACCGAGTCGACCGGCCCCTCGACGAGGATCTCGCCGGCCGGCGTCAACCAGGCCAGTTCCACACGGCCACGGTATCCGGGCTCCGCACTGGTGCGGGTGCGGCATAGTGGCGGCATGTCCCGCCCGGTTGCTGAACAGGCCGACGAACGCCTGGACCAGGCCGTGGGAACGCTGTATGCGACGTTTGCCCGCTTCGAGCTGGGCCCGGTGGCCGGGTGCCCGCACTGCGTCGGCGAGGACGATCAGCGGGAGATCCGGCGGGCGCCGCTGCGCGAACTGACCGGCGAAGACCTGGACCATTACGCCTTCAAGGCCATCAGTACCTGGGGAGACGCCGACGACCTGCGGCATTTCCTGCCCCGCCTGCTCGAGCTGGCCGCCCACGGCGATCTGCCGGTCGACGTGGCCACCGTCGTCGGCAAGCTACGGCTGGCTCGGTGGTCGCGGTGGCCCCCGGACCAACGGGACGCGATCGAGGCATTTGCCGGCGCCTGGTGGCGGCGCACCCTGACCATCTTCCCCGCCCCCGACGACGCCGCCACGGTATTACGGGCTATCGGCCAGGCCATTGACGATTTGTCGCCCTTCCTGTCGGCCTGGCTCGACCCGCCCACCGAACTGGCCGCGCGCCACCTCGCCGCCTTCGTCGACGAACTCGCCCACTCGATCCGCCGCCGGCCCACCGGCCCGGTCCTGCCCGGCTGGTGGCACGACCAACCAGCCCAGCTCCTGACTTGGCTGGCCCGGCCGGCGGTGCGAAACACGGTGGAGAACGCCTTCTTCGACGCCAGTTCCGCGCCCATCGCCGCCGAGATGTCCGCCGCGGCGGACCAGTTGGCCTGGCTACCGCCACCGGGACCGTGATTTGAAGTCTGTCGAGACTCGTTGACCGGCATCCATGCACTGGCAAGAGTTAGGTCGATTTCCACATTCGACTCATGCCACAGCATTGAGATGAACCAAAAAGGTGTGAAATGGTCAACAGACGATTTCTCGATCCGCCCCTCGCCGCCTTCCTGACCGTCGCGCTCACGGCGGCCGGTGTGGCGGCCACCGGTGGCCCGGCCGCGGCCCATCACGGCTCCGGTGCGACCCCGGTGGTGCTCTTCAGCTCCGACGGCATGCGCCCCGACCTCATGCAGCGCTACGCCGCGCAGGGCCAGATGCCGGCCTACGCCTCGCTCATGCACGGCGGTGCGACCGGGGCGAACGGCCTGACCCAGGGCTTCCCGCCGAACACCGGCCTGGGCTGGTACACGATGGCCACCGGCGCCGGGCCGGGCGTGCACGGCAGCACCAACAACACCTTCTTCGACAACCGTCAGGCGTTCACCACGTCGACGTCGTTCTCGTTCCACGGCAACGGCGCGAGCCCGGGCAGCGACCCGACAAACGTGCTCGAGGCCCAGTCGGTCGCGTCGAGCGCCGAGCTGGCCGGTAAGAAGGTCGCACAGTTGGAATGGACCGGTGGTCTGAACGCCAACATCAGCGGCCCGACCGTCGACTACGCCACCTTCTACTCCCAACGCGGCCTGCTGGAATACCCGGTCAACCCGGCCAAGCAGACCAGCGCCGCGAGCTTCGGACTGTCCTACCAGGTCGCCGCGTTCACTCCGGCCGCCGGCTGGACGAACGTGCCGACGAGTAGCGGCAAGCCCGCCGAGCAGACCATCCTGACAGTCACGTCGACCTCCGCAGCCCTCAACCCGACCAGAACATTTGACCTTTACGTGTACGCGAGCGGGCGCCACGGCTACGACAAGGTCGTGATGGTGCCGTCGGTGGCGGGCAAGGACGGCAGCAAGGCGGCGGCCAACCTGACGCCGCGCACCTACAGCCCGGTCAAGCTGACCGGCGCGAACGGCCTGATCGGGGCGGCCGCGGGGGAGAGCGCCGGGTTCTACGTCGACGTGACGAACCTGGCGAGCGACCTGTCCAGCTTCGGCCTCTACTTCACCTCGGTCACCCGGCCCAACGCGCACTGCGCGACCGCGGCCTGCAACGCGCTGCCCGCGGGCGCCCCGGGCGAGGACAAGCTCGCGAAATACATCGCCGACAACCTGCCCCCGGCGATCTTCGGCGACTTCGCGCCCGAGGAGGCCGGCCTGATCGACGAGGACACCTGGTACGGCCAGACCGTCGGCCTCAATCAGGCGTACGACCTCGCGGTCTTTGATTATGTCCTGAAGAAGTTGCAGCCGGACACCGAGGTTCTGCTGGCCGGCACCGACCAGACGGACGAGGTGAGCCACCAGATCCTCGGTCTGCTCACCCCGACCGCGCCGGACGGCAGCGCCAACCCGTACTTCGACCGGGTCGCCGGCAGCGGGCCGCGCGACAACCGGCTCGTCCAGCGCGAGGGCTACCTGCGCGGCGCCTACCACTCGGCGGACGCGCGGCTCGGCTTCGTCCGCTCGGTGCTGCACAACCCGGACATCCTCGCCTCCAGCGACCACGGTTTCGCCCCGCAGTGGTACGCGGTCGACGCCCCGCTGGTGCTCAAGCAACTCGGCCTGCAGGACGTCGAGCAGACCGGCAACTGCCGGCCGGCGGCGGCCAGCCAGACCGGTAAGACCATTGCAAAGGCCTGCTGGGCGGGCGGTACCGCGCAGATCTACCTCGACCTCAAGGGCCGCAACCCGGACGGCGTGCTCGCGCAGGCCGACTACCAGGCGACCGTTGACAAGATCGTCGCGGCGTACCGGGGCCTGAAGGACCCGGCGAGCGGCAAGCCGGTCGTCGAGAAGGTGCTCACCAAGGCCGAGCTGGCCGACGTGGACGGCAGCGACTCGCTCAACCCGACCCGCTCCGGCGACGTCGTGGTGGTCACCAAGGTGCCGTACGAGTTCGACGGTAATACCGTTGGCACGATCGTCGCGCCGTCGAAGTTCTTCGGCCAGCACGGCTACCTGCCGGACGACGTCGACCTGGCGCACAACATCAACATGCACGCGACGTTCGTGGCCGGCGGCCCGGACATCGCGCATGTCCCGGCGGTCCGCGGGGTGCACGCGGTCGACCTCGCCCCGACGCTGGCCGTGCTGGGTGGGTTCAACCCGCCGCTGCAGGCCCAGGGCAGCGTGCTCACCTCGATAATCAAGGGCGGTTCGCGGTACGCGACGGGGCAGCTCCTGGCGATCAACGACGTGCACGGCAACCTGACCCACGACGGGCTCACCTACACCGACCCGTACACGGGCGTGAAGGACACCGCGGGCGGGATCGCGACGCTCGCCGCGTACCTCAAGAACGCGAAGGCTGCCGACCCGCGCGACACTGTCACTGTCGAGGCGGGCGACATGGTGGGCGCCAGCCCGCCGGCCTCCGGTCTGCTCCGCGACAAGCCGACGCTGGACGCGCTCAACAAGATGGGGATCGACGTCGGGACGCTCGGCAACCACGAGTTCGACCGCGGGGTCACCGAGATGCTCCGGCAGATCAACGGCGGGGTGTCAACGGTCGATCCGTCCATCACTTTCAACAAACTGAACTTCCCGATGGTCGACGCCAACGTGATCAGCGACGCGACCGGGAAGCCGCTGCTGCAGCCGTACACGATCAAGACCGTCGGCGGAGTCCCGGTGGCCTTCATCGGCGCCACCACGATCACCACGCCGACGATCACCACCACCGGCGCGACCACCGGCGTCCACTTCACCGACGAGGCCACCGCCATCAACGGGCAGGTCGCGGCCCTGAAGAAGAAGGGCGTGCGGGCCTTCGTGGCGGTCATCCACGAGGGCGGCGCCCAGTCCACCTACCCGGTCGGGACGGTCGGCGACCGGATCAACACGATCGCGGCGAACCTCGACCCGGCCGTCTCCGTGGTGATCAGCGGGCACAGCCACACGGTCGTGGACACCCGGGTCGGGCACGCGCTGGTCATCCAGGCGTCCTCCTACACGCGGGCGTTCGACCGGGTGCACCTGCTGCTCGACCGGCAAGCCGGGACGATCGCGGCGGCCTGGGGCGCGGTGCTCCCGGTCTGGGAGAACACCCCGCCGCTGTCCACCGACCCCTCGGCGCCGGCGGTGCAGCCGGACCCGGCGGTGCAGAAGATCGTCGACGACGCGGTGACCGCGACGAATCCGGTGACCCAGCAGGTGGTCGGCCACGCGGCGGCCGACGTCCCCTCCCAGCGGGAGGGCGGGGCGACTGCGGCCGGTGAGTCGCCGGCCGGTGACCTGATCGCCGACTCGCAGCGGCTCTACACCAAGACACAGCTCGCGTTCGTCAACACCGGCAGCGTCCGGGCCGGGCTGACGGCCGGCGAGGTGACCTACGGTGACCTGTTCACGATGCAGCCGTTCCAGGACGATTACGTCGACACGTTCTCGCTGACCGGCGCCCAGGTGTGGGCGTTGCTGGCGCAGCAGCTCGCGCCCGGCACCGGCGGGATCATGCAGATCTCCGGCCTGCACTTCACCTACTCCGGCGGAACGATCACCGGGGTCTGGCTGGGCGCGGCCGGCGACAACAGCACCCCGATCCCGAACGACACGTCGGCGTCCTACACCGGCACCGCCAACTCGTTCATGATGGGCGGCGGCGACGGCTTCACCGTCCTCACCGGCGCGAGCAACATCGTCCAGACCGCCGACGCCGAGCTGGTGCCGCTGGTCTGGTACGTCGGCACCCTGCCCAACCCGTTCACCTACACCACCGACGGCCGCATCGCCGTCGGCTGAGCCCGGCTGGGCCGGCCCTGATGGGCCGGCCCAGCATCTCCAGGCGTGCTCAGACGACCGGGTCGACCGGGTTGCGCCGGCCGACGATCAGCGGAGAACGCGGTCGCGGTGGCGCGGTAGCCGACGTCACCCGGGTTCAGGACGTACTCGGAAAGCATGCCGTCCCGGCGCGAGAACACGCATGCGACGTAGCCCATCTCGGCGGTCACCGGGTGCCAATGCGGCTCACGCATGCTGTTCTCCTTGATCTGAAGCGAATACATCGACAGGTCGTCGAGGGCGGCCCAGAACTGCCTTCGGGCCAGGCGCGCGTGCCCGTTGGCGTACGAGAGGGGTGCGTGTTGTCCCTCGATGTCGAACAGGCGGGCGTTGGGCAGCGGTCGAAGGCGGAGAAGGACGAGAAGCTGTCACCATTGCCGAGCGCGGCGACCAGCACGGTGCCGGAAACGCAGTAGGCGAGCCGATTCGCGTTGACGTTCCACTGTGGCTCCCGGATGGCGCCGGGCTCCAGAACGATTCGCTTCAAGGAGAGGCGTCGGCGTCGAACGCCCGGCGCCGACGGCAAACGCGACCAGCGAAATGGTCACGGTCACCGGATTCGGGCCCAGCGGCGGCCGGGTGCCAGCGGCGCCGATTCCGAGAAACACCAGATTGCCGGTCTGGAATCCCGTGAAGACCTTTCCGAACGACAGAAAGCATATTGCCTCGTACATGCCCGACGAGAGGGACAGCGCCACCGGAAGCCAGTCGCGAATGGCGAGGATCCTCGGTGCCGCATCGGCCGCCGGTCCACCACCCGGGGCCGCATCGAGCCGTGCCGGACTCGGCCGGCGGGTCGGGAGTCGGCGATTCATGGGACGTTCTCGCGGGGATCACCCGCGGCGGATGAAGACCTTGATTCCGGCCGCTGCCTACTGTGCGGCTGACAACGGCCAACGGTCTGACGTAATCCCGTGGCAGGTGCACCATGGCTGAACCAGAGGTCCCGCCGGTCAGACGACCGTCGATGATGGATGCTGTCCTCCCGCTGATCGCGCTGGCCGTGCTGATCGCGAGTTCCCTGGCCCTGTTCGGTCTGGACGCGCTGGACGGGCCCCTGCAGGTGGCGCTGGTGGTGTGCGCCGCGATCGCGGCGTTGATCGCGCTCAAGAACGGGCACAGCTGGGAGGAGATCCAGAACGCCGGGCAGGAGGCGATCGCCTCGGTGACCAGCGCGATGTTCATCCTGCTGGCCGTCGGCGCGCTGATCGGCACCTGGAACCTGTCCGGCACCATCCCGACCCTCGTCTACTACGGGATCCAGGTGCTCTCGCCGGCCTGGTTCTACGCGGCCACGGCGATCATCTGCGGGATCGTCGCGCTGAGCATCGGAAGCTCCTGGACCACCGCGGCGACGATCGGAGTGGGCCTGGTCGGTATCGCCGCCCTGCTCGACGTGTCGCCGGCGATCACGGCGGGCGCGGTGATCTCGGGGGCCTACCTCGGTGACAAGACCTCGCCGCTGTCGGAGACCACCATCCTGACCGCGCAGATGGTCGGGGTGGACCCACGCGAGCACATCAAGCGGCAGGTCTGGACCTCGGTGCCGGCGTTCCTGATCGCGCTCGTCGTCTTTTTCATCCTGGGTTTCGCCCGGGCTCCGGACGTGCACGACGCGGTACCGACGGCCACGGAACTGGCCGATCTCGACAAGCTCTTCTGGATCAGCCCGGTGAACCTGCTGCCCTTGCTGCTGCTGGTCGTGCTGTCGGTGCGCAAGGCGCCGGCGTCGCTGTCCCTGCTCGGGTCGGCGCTGTTCGCGGGCGTGCTCGCGGCGTTCACCCAGCGCCAGGTCGTCGCCGACTTCATCGTCGGGCAGGGCAACGTGGTGGTGGAGTCGATCAAGGCGACCTGGCTCGCGATGGCGACCGGTTTCCATGCCGACACCGGCCTCGCCGATGTCGACCGGCTCGTCTCCCGCGGCGGCATGGCGAGCATGCTCTTCACACTGTGGCTGATCTTCGGGGCGGTGACGTTCGGCGTTCTGCTGGAGCGGTTCGGGCTGATCTCGCGCCTGGTCGACCCGATGATCGCCACCGCGAAGAGCACCGGGCGGCTGTTCCTCACCGTGTTCGCGTGCGCCTTCGGCCTGAACATCGTCGCCGGTGACCAGTACATCGCGCTTGTCCTTCCCGCGCGTATCTTCCGCGCCGAGTTCGCCCGACGCGGTCTCGCGCCGACGAACCTGTCCCGGCTGACCGCCGACAGCGGCACCGTCACCTCCCCGCTGGTCCCGTGGAACTCGTGCGGGGCGTTCATGGGCGCCACCCTTGGCGTCTCCACTTTGCTCTATCTGCCGTACGCCATCTTCTGCTACGCGAGTCCCGCGCTGAGCGTGCTGTACGGCTTCACCGGCTTCAAGATCGAGAAGGTCGAGCCGGTCGCGCTCGACCCGTCACCAGGACGGAGTGACTGACAATGGATGACACAGTTCCCGCGGCCGCTCACACCTCGCTCGCCGCCACCCCGGTTGGCGCGACCCCGGCTGCCGACCCCCCGGTCGTGACGCCGGGCAAGATGAGCCTGCCCACTCTCACGGCGATGGTGGTCGGCAGCATGGTCGGCGCGGGCGTGTTCTCGCTGCCGGCGCGCTTCGGCGTGGCAACCGGCATCCTCGGGTCGCTGATCGCGTGGGCGATCGCCGGAACCGGGATGCTGATGCTCGCCTTCGTCTTCCAGACCCTCGCCATCCGCAAGCCCCACCTGGATTCCGGCGTCTTCATCTACGCCAAGGCCGGCTTCGGTGACTACGCCGGCTTCAACTCCGCCATCGGCTTCTGGGCCAGCGCGGTCGCCGGCAACGCCTTCTACTGGGTGTTCATCACCGCGACCCTCGGCGGGCTCTTCGCCGGCTTCGGTGACGGCGACACCGTCCTCGCGGTGGCTCTGTCCACCGTCGGGGTCTGGCTGTTCCACTACCTCATCTCGCGGGGGATCCGCGACGCGGCCGTGATCAACCGGATCGTGACCATCTTCAAGATCCTGCCGATCCTCGTCTTCATCGTCGTCCTGTTCGTCGCCTTCGACGCCGGCATCTTCGCCGACAACTGGACCGCCACCGGGTACGGCGACCTCGGCTCGCTCAACGAACAGGTCCGGAACACCATGATCATTACGACGTTCGTCTTCCTCGGCATCGAGGGCGCGAGCGTCTACTCCCGCTACGCCAAGAAGCGCGAGGACGTCGGCAAGGCGACCGTCATCGGCCTGCTGAGCGTGCTGTCGATCTTCGCTCTGGTGACGCTGTCGAGCTACTCGGTGATGGCCCAGCCGGAGATCGCCGCGACCCGCCAGCCGTCGATGATCGGCCTGTTCGAAAGCGTCGTCGGCGACTGGGGCCGCTGGTTCATCAGCATCGCCGTCATCGTCTCCGTCCTCGGCGCCTACCTCGCCTGGACCCTGATGGCGGCCGAGGTGATGTACATACCGGCCCACAACGAGGACTTCCCGGCCTTCCTCGGCAAGGAGAACGACAAGGCGACGCCGATCACCGCGCTCGTCGTCACCTCGCTGGCGGTCCAACTGCTCCTCGCGGTGACTCTCGTCCTGACCGACGCGCTGAACTTCATGCTCGACCTGTGCACCAGCCTCGCACTGATCCCGTACTTCCTGGCCGCCGCGTACGCGTTGAAGCTGGGCCTCACCGGCGAGTCCTACGACGAGGTGGCGACCCGGACGCGTCGCAAGGAGACGATCATCGCGGGGGTCGCGACCGCGTACACCCTGTTCCTGTTCGAGGCGGCCGGTCTCAAGTTCCTGCTGCTGTGCTCGGTGATCCTCGCGCCGGCCACCCTGCTGTACGTCAAGGCGCGCAGCGAGCGAGGCCGCCGGTTGTTCACGCCCACCGAGATCGTCCTGTGCGTCTTGATCGTGGGCGCCGGGATCGTCGGCTTCATCGGACTGTGGAGGGGCTTCATCTCCGTCTGAGGCAGCATCCTACGAGACCACCGGCGCCGCCCTGTCCGGCGAACGGTCTGACCAGTAGATCTCGCTGCCCAGCAGCACGCCGAGCGCGACGGCGACCATCGTCGCCGCGGTCGTCAACAGGGTGTTGAGCCCGTCCAACGGGTCGGCACCGAGATACTTGGTCACGCCGAGCAGGCCGAGCGCGCCCGGCACCAGCAGCCAGAAGGCGGGCAGCACACTGACCGGCGCCGGTGGTCCGTTCGGCGCCCGCGCCACCAGGCGGGCGGCGGGGGTCATCAGCACCGCTCCGACGAAGGCGGACAGCACTCCACCGAGGAAGAACCCTCCGACCACCTGACCCGCGTACGCGATGTAGAGCACCAGCAACAGCCAGCCGAGCGAGGCAAGACGGGCGCAGTGGTGCAGCACGACACCCGTACCGAAGAGAGCGACGCCGAGCCAGGTCGTCCAGGCCGGCAGGAGGTCGGAACTGACCCCGATGAGGGTATTGAGCGGGGCGCCGACCAGTTCGGCCGCGCTGGTGATGCCGAGCGCCAGCAGGAACAGGCGCATGCTGCCGGACGCCAGCCGGCCGGCGCCGGAGATCATTTGTCCGGTGGCCAGCTCGATCGCCGCCGTCGTCAGCAGGGCGCCGGGAAGGAACGTCACCAGGGGCGCGGCCAGCGGCGCCAACGCCCCCGTGCCGGGGGCGAGTCGGACGAGCAGAAAGGCTCCGCACGCCACGCCGAAGGCGCACAACGGCGGAAGGAACGGCTGCCATCGCGCCGGCGCCCGTTCCGTCGCCAGTTGCAGAAGGCCCACGCCCGCGCCGAGCAGGGCAGCTCCCCACAGGCCGGTCCAGTCGGCCCGGAGCACCAGCGCGAGCCCGGTCGACAGCAGGACATAGCCGGCCACGCGGGCCGCCGGCCCGAACGCCGGTGGCAGGCCCCGGATCCGGGTGAGCTCACCGAGCCCGTCGATCGGCCCGACCCGGCCACGTTCGGCCGACCGGACGAGCCGGTGGAGGGCGTCCATCTGCTCCAGGCGGAGCTGCTCGGTGCCGGCGGGCGCGACGGCGGTCTGCACCGTGCCCAGGGTGGGCGCGGTGACGAACAACGCCGTCGCCAGCACGACGACCTCCGCGTCCGGAACGCCGTTGACCGCCGCCACCCTGCCCAGGATCCGCTGGACCGAGGACACCGGCTCGCCGCCGTCGATCAGGGCCTGCCCCAGGGCCACGAGGAAGGGTACGAGCGAACCGGAGACACCAGGGTGCGGCGGCGGTCCCGGTCGCGGTCCGGTCGGGCGGCGTGCGGCGCGCGCCGATCGACGGCCGATCGCGAGGGCGACCGCGCCCGTTGCCAGCAGGGCGCCCAGTGCCGCGAGCAGCGTGGACACCGCGATGCCGGACCGCGTCGCGGCGGGGGATCCCGCGGAATCCGGAGTCGGGATGGGCGCGGACGCCGACACCGGTGCCGTCGTCGTGGTCGGAAGCGGCGACGGGAGGCTGGCGGACACGGAGACCGAGGCGTTGTCGCTCGTGAGCGGGCCCGGCGAGGCGGACTCGCTCGGCTCCGGTGTCGGGGTCGGGGTCGGCGCCGGCAGACCGGCGTCGTCGGTGGACGTCGCGGCCGGTCCCGGTTCCGGCGGATCGGAGGGCTGCGCGCCGTCGACCGGCCCGGCCAGGGTGAGAGCGGCGGCGAGACCGGCCAGCAGCAGCGCCGCGATGCGCATCTCGTGGCGGACGACCATGGCGCATTCTGGCCCTCATCCGCTGGGCGAGGCTCACCCGCACGGGGTGAGACTGCCGCAAGATTGCTCAGCGAAGCTTGCAGTATGGAACCAACACGGTTCAACTCGTCGCGTGCCGCCACCGTTTTCGTGGTCCTCGGCGGAATCGTGATCACGGTGCTGGGTCTGCGGGAGTTGGCCTGGCTGGTCACTCCGGCGGTGTTCGCGCTGGTGATCGTTATATTGGTCCATCCGATATACACCTCGCTGGTGCGGCGCGGGGTTCCGGCGATCGTGGCGCTGGTGGCGCTGCTGCTGTCGATCTTCGGGATCATCCTCGGGCTGGTGGCGATCGTGGTGTACGCGATCGCCCGCCTGGCCACGGTCCTGCCGAGCTATTTCGACGAGGCCGCCGCCACGACACGCGAGTTCTCCGAGTTCCTGGCCTCGCTCGGTGTCGGCCCGGAGCAGATTCGCGAGATCGTCCGGAACATCGATCTGCCGGTCGTGGCCGGCTGGCTCACGGCGCACATCCCCTCGCTGGTGGGGGCGGCCACGAGCCTGGTCCTCGTCTACAGCCTGCTGTTGTTCGTCGGGATCGAGTCCGCCCAGATCAGCCGCCGGTCCGTCGCGCTGCAGGAGGACCATCCCCGGCTGGCCCTCGCGCTGGCGAGCTTCGTGGCGAACACCCGGCGATACGTCGCCATCACCGGAGTGTTCGCGATCATTGTCGGAACCTTGGACACGGTATTCCTGCTCATCCTGGGGATTCCCCTGGCGTTCCTGTGGGGGCTCCTGGCCGCGGTGTGCAACTTCATCCCGTACGTCGGCTTCCTGGTCGGGCTGGTTCCGCCGGCGTTGCTGGCGCTGCTGACCCAGGGGTGGCAGAGCATGGTCCTCGTGATCGTCGTCTACATAGTCTTGAACTCGATCGTGACGACGTTCGTCCCGGCCAAGGTCGTGGGCGACGCGGTGGGGATGTCCATGACGGTGACCGTGGCATCCGTGGCGTTCTGGGCGTGGGTCCTCGGCCCGCTCGGCGCCGTGCTCGCCATCCCGCTCAGTCTGCTGGTCAAGGCGATCTTCATTGATTCCGTACGATCGGCACGCTGGCTGGCCGGTTTCGTCGACGCCGGCGGTTCTAGGAGAGCAGGTCGCGCACCGACTCGACGGTGACCGTCGGCATCAGGCGGCGGGACAGGCCGGCCACCGGGAGCGGGATGCCGACCTCGGCCGCCATCGCCTCGGCGACGGTGATGTCCTTCTCCCACCAGGTGAACTTCATCAGTTCCAGTTCGCGCAAGGTCCGGGAATCGGTTCCGCCCTGCTGCAGCGCGTCCCGCAGGTCCGAGGGTTTCACGCCGTACGCGTCGGCCAGGCGCAGGGACTCGCGGATGGCCACGATCTCGGCCCAGTGGATGAGGTTGCTGGCCGCCTTCGCCACCTGCCCGGCCCCGACCGGGCCCAGCACGTGATAGGCGCTCGCGATCACCGCGAAGATGCCGCCGAGCCTCGCCGCGACCGCGGGATCGCCGCCGACAAGCAAGTTGAGCGTGCCGCCCTCGGCGCCGCGAATGCCGCCGGTCAGGGCCACGTCGAGCAGATCGACGCCGCGGGCGGCCGCGTCGGTGGCGAGCGTGCGGCATGTCTCCGGGCGTACCGACGAGCAGATCGCGATCACCTGGCGCCGGCCGCCGGTGCGGCCCGGGTCGTGCGTCGCCCGATGTCGCGGTGCGGCCAGGATGCCGGTGACGACGGCGGTCACGTCGTCGTCGGTGGGGACAATCACGAGGACCACGTCGGCTTCGTCGAGACGATCGACCCGGCGTACGCCGTCAAGGGTGACGTGGGGATCCAGGCCGAGCACCTCGAAGCCGTGCGCGGCCAGTCGCGCGGCGATCGGACGCCCCATCGCGCCCAGCCCAGCCACCCCGACCACGGGCCGCGTCACGGCAGCACCTTTTCCAGGCGTGGGTAGACGATTCGCGCGTTCTCGGAGGCGATGCGCTGCCGATCCGATTCGGAGAGGGGCGACGCCTCGAAGTAGGCCGTGGTGTCGTCCCAGGACCTGCCCGTGGCCGGGTTGTCGCCGCGCACGGCACCGAGCATCTCCGCCGCGAAGAGCAGGTTCCGGGCCGGCACCACCGAGGTCAGAAGGTCGAACCCGGCCTGGTGGTAAACGCATGTATCGAAATACACGTTGCCCAGCAAATGGTCAGCCAGCGGCGGCTTGCCCAATCGCGTCGCCAGCCCCTCGTAGCGCCCCCAGTGATAGGGGACCGCGCCCCCGCCGTGCGGGATGACGAACCGCAGTCCCGGGAAGCGCGCGAACAGGTCACCGGCGACCAGCTGCATGAAGACCGTGGTGTCCGCGTTGAGATAGTGGCCGCCGAGCGTTTCGACCGCCGGGTTGTCCGACGACGAGACGTGGATCATCGCCGGCACGTCGAGCTCGGTCATGACCTCGTACAGCGGGAACCAGAACTCGTCGGTGAGCGGCGGCGCGGTCCAGAAGCCGCCGGACGGATCCGGGTTGAGGTTGCAGCCGACGAAGCCCAGCTCCTCGACGCAGCGCCGCAACTCGAGAACCGGCTCCACCAGGGACCTTCCCGGCGTCTGCGGCAGCTGGCAGACGCCCGCGAACCGCCCCGGGAACAGACCGGCGACGCGATGCACCAGGTCGTTGCTCACCCTCGCCCAGTCCCGGGCCACCGAGCGGTCCGGCCGGTGGTGCTCCATGCCCGACGCCTTGGGCGAGATGAGCATGACGTCCTCGCCCCGCTCGTCCATCAGGCGCAGCTGGTTCCGCGCGATGGAGTCGACGATCTCCTGATCCGAGATCACCGGCGGCTCCGGTCTGACCAAATGACGATCGTTCATCCAGACGATCTGCTTCTTCCGGTACGCCCCGAGCTCCGCCGGCGTGGTCGTGTAGTGCCCATGGATGTCGATGATCATTGGTAGGTCAGTCCTTTGGCGGCGAGCGCGTCCCGCATGCCCGACACGTCCAGGCTCAGCTCGCCGGCCGCGTAGCGCTTGCGGGAGACCGCTTCCTTCTCCTCGCGGGCCCGCGAGGCGGCGAGCACCTCCTCGGCATCGGCGCGCGGCACCACGACCACGCCGTCGGCGTCGGCCACCACCACGTCGCCCGGGTCGACGATCTGGCCGGCGCAGACGATCGGCACGTTGACGCTGCCCAGAGTCTCCTTCACCGTCCCGGTCGCCGAGACGCAGGCCGACCAGACCGGGAAGCCCATCTCCTCGAGCTCGGTGATGTCGCGGCAGCCGGCGTCGATGACCAGGCCGCGCACGCCCCGGTAGGCGAGCGCGGTGGCCAGCAGCTCACCGAAGTAGCCGGCGTCGGAGAACGAGGTCGGCGCCACCACGAGCACGTCGCCCGGCCGGCACTGCTCGACCGCGACGTGCAGCATCCAGTTGTCGTTGGGCGGCACGCTGACCGTGACCGCGGTGCCCGCGATGTGCGCGCCCTTCCAGACCGGCCGGATGCGGGGGCGCATCAGCCCGGTGCGGCCCTGCGCCTCGTGGACGGTGGCCACCCCGAGGCCGGCGAACGCGCCGGCGAGCTCGACCGGGGTCCGCTGAATGTTCTGGACCACCACGTGGGCCATCAGAGGTCTCGCCAGGGCAGCAGCGACACGTGGATGACGTCCTCGCCCGCCTCGCCACCGACCGCCCGGATCGCGGTGTCGACGTCGGCCAGCCCGTACGTGTGGGTAGCCAGCTCCTCGAGGGGGAACCGGTGCGACGCCAGCTGGGAGAGCGCGAGCTCGCAGGAGCGGAAGCTGTGCCCGCGGGCGCTCTTGATCGTGATGGCCTTCTCGGTGAGCTTCTTGACCGGGAAGTCGGGGAACGCGGCCAGCTCACCCTGGATCAGCAGGGTGCCCTCACGGCGTTTGAGCACGTCGATGCCGAGCAGAACCGGGGCGGTGCCGGCGCCGGCCGTGCAGTCGAGCACGACGTCGACGCCCTTGCCGCCGGTGATCTCGCGGATGCGCTCGCGCGGGTCCTCCGACGTGACGTCGATGGTGAAGTCGGCGCCCAGCTGCCGGGCGAGGTCGAGGCGGGCCTTGTCGCGGGCGGTGCCGGTCACGACGATCAGCGAGGCGCCGGCCTGCTTGCACGCGACGACCTGGGAGAGGCCCTGCTGGCCCGGGCCCTGGATGAGAACCCGCGAGTCGTAGCCGACGCCGCCGTCGACCAGCGCCCACTCGATGCCGTTGGAGAGCGGGGTGACGATGCCACCCAGCTCGGCGGTCACGTTGCCGGGAACCTTGTGCACGACGGCGTTCCACGGCAGGTACATGTACTGCGCGAAGCCGCCCCAGAGCCGGCCCGGGTTGTCGGACGAGGTGTAGCCGTAGCGGCGGGCATCCGGGTTGGTCCGCCAGTCGGTCAGCTCGCAGTGGCGGTACTGCCCGATGCGGCACCACTCGCAGCGGTAACAGCCCACGTAGTGCTCGACGAAGACGCGGTCGCCGTCGCGCACGCCATGACGCTCGCGGAAGACCGCGCCGGACCGTTCGATGATGCCGATGTTCTCGTGGCCCATGATGACCGGGTCGGCGAACGGCGGCTTGCCGTACATCTTCACGTCGGTGCCGCAGATGCCGGCCACCTCGACCCGCATGAGGGCCGAGTCGTCGGAGATCTCCGGCATCGGGAACTCGCGGATCTCGGTCGTGCCCGGTGCGGTGCGAACCGCGGCGAGGACTGTTTCGGCCATCGGACCCCCAGGTCGTTGAAGACTAATGGTCTAACCGTTTGCTACCATACCAACGTGGCGGAGGAGAAGCGATTGCCGGTGAGCCCGATGAGCTTGACCGCGGTGAGCCGGCCCTCGGGCATCAACCGAGCGGTCGTCGACGGAGCCGTGCAGCCGGTCGGCTACCGGCTCGACTGGCAGGACGTCCCGGTGCTCGTCAAGGGTTTCCGGCGGATGGTCCGGTCCAACGAGTTCGACGTCTGCGAGATGGCGGCGACCACCTACCTGGTCGCGAAGGAGCACGGTGCCGAGTTCACCGCACTCCCGATCTTCCTGGTGCGCGGCTTCCACCACGGCGCGATCATGCGCCTGGACGGCGGCCCGATCGACCACCCGAAGCAGCTCGAGGGCCGCTCGGTCGGCGTCAACCGGGGTTACACCGTGACCACCGGCGTGTGGGCCCGAGCGGTGCTGCGGGACGAGTACGGCGTCGACCTCTCCCGGATCACCTGGGTGCTGTCCGGCGACGAGCACGTCGCCTCCTACCAGCCCCCGGCGAACGTCGTCGCCGCGCCGGCCGGCCGCACGCTGCCCTCGATGGTCGCCTCGGGCGAACTGGCGGCGGCGATCGGAGTCCCGGCCGGCGAGGGCCTGGTCCCGCTGATCCACGACCCGGTCGAGGCGGGCCTCGCGAGCCTGCGCCGCACCGGCGTCTATCCGATAAATCATTTGCTGGTCGTACGCGACGAACTGCTGGCCGGTCATACCGATCTCGCGCCCGCGTTGTTCGAGGCCTTCGCCGAGGCGAAGCGCCGCTACCTGGCGGCCGGCCCGTCCGAACTGGACCGGCGCGTCGCCGAGATCACCGGCGCCGACCCGGTGCCGTTCGGGCTCGAGGCCAACCGGCACGTCCTGCAGGCGCTCGTCGGGGCGGCGCTGAGCCAGCACATCCTGACCCGGCCGCCGGTGCTCGAAGAACTGTTCGCCGGTAACACCGTGAGCCTGTCGGCCTGAAAGGTTAGACCTTTGCGCATAGCCATCGCGGCCGACCACAACGGGGTCGCCCTCAAAACCCGCCTCATCGACCAGCTGACGTCGCAGGGGCACGCCGTGGACGACCGGGGCACCCACAGCGACGAAGTCGTCGACTATCCGGCCCTCTGCGTCGACGTCGGCCACCTCGTGGCGGGAGGCGCCGCCGACCGCGGGATCATCGTGGGTGGCAGCGGCCAGGGCGAGCACATCGCCTGCAACAAGCTCCACGGCATCCGCGCGGGCCTGGGCTTCGACCGTTTCACCACGGAGATCTCCCGGCTCAACAACGACAGCAACATGCTGATCCTGGGCGCCAAGGTGATCTCCGCCGAGCTCGCGCTCGAACTCGCCGACCTGTGGCTGACCACCGCCTTCCGGGGCGGCATCCATCAGCGCCGGGTCGACGCCATCATGGCCATAGAAGAGGACGAGGCCTACCGCTAGCCGCAGGCGGACGTCTCTCGCAGGCGCCAGTGGGCAGTCCCGCGGGGCGGACAAGCCCTCGCGAGGCGCGAATGGTCAATCTCTCGAGGGGCCGACCTGCCGCAGGTGACGCGGCGCTGGGGCGTTGTCGTGGTCGGCACCCGGCGGGAGAGAGCTTTCCGGCGGCTACGGACCGAGCCGGAGGCCGCGGCGAGCGCTAGTGAGCGTCGAGAAACTCGAGAATCCGCGCGGGTGCGTTGGCGGCCGTCTGGGCGGCGACCGGCACGTCCCAGTAGGACGCGCCGGGCAGACATTCCTGCAGGTAGCGCGCGGCGGACGGCGCGTGCGACGTGTCCTGCCCGGGCACGATCAGGGCCGGCACGTCCAGGGTCATCAGGTCTTCCGGCTCGGTGCCGGGCACCGTGTCCCGGTCGTACAGAACCCGGGACATGCCGGCCACCAGCACGGCGTACCGCGAAGGGTCGAACGACGCGTAGGCATCGGCAAACGCCGGATCCGACCGGAGCACCGGAACCCAGGGCCCGACCCGAGGGTCCTTGGTGAACCCCAGCGAGGTCGTCCGCGCGAGCTCGACGACGGCCCCCAGCCCGGACTCGCGTACAAAGGCCAAATGGTCTGCGAAGCGCGCGTGCTGGACCATCCGATAGCGCGGCCCGCCGGCCGGCGAGTAGAGCACCATGCCCCGGGCCAGCGAGGGATGGGCCACCGCGAGCGCCAGCACCGACGAGCACCCGACGCATCCGCCCATCAGAAAGGCCCGATCGAAGCCCAGATGGTCCAGCAGACCTTTGCCCTGTGCGACGTAGGACGCCCACCCGATGCGTTCGAGGCGGCCGCCGGACAGGCCTGACTCCCGCCGGTCGAAGGTGATGCAGGTGTATCGGGACGACAACCGGGACAGCAGTTCGAGCCGGCCGTAGATCCCGAGCGACGACCAGTTCTCCAGGCGCGAGTCGAAGCCGCCGGGGGAGTACATCAGCAGCGGCGGCCCGTCCCCGGTCACCTCGTAGCGCGTGACGATGCCGTCAACGACCGCCGTCGGCAACGGGGATCCCTCCCTTGATCTGCCGGCCCGCGCGCACGTCGTCGGCATAGGCCGAGAGCGCGGCGTGCGCCACGCGCGCCACCTGCGCGTACGTGTCAGATGGTTTGTCGATGCCGCTCGCGGCGTAACCGATGGCCGCGTGGGCCATCCGCACCCGGCCGTCGAGCCACGGCCCGCCGCCGAAGCCGCCGAGGACCGGGATCGAGACCGCCTCGGTGACCAGGCGGCCGGCCACCGGTCCGGAGTTGGTGAAGTCGATCATCGAGGCGCCGGCCGCTTCGAGGCGTTTGGCCTCCGTCACGAGCTCGTCCGCCAGCGAGGCGGGGACCTGCGCGCCCGCCCGGGACAGGGCCGCGTAGTCGACGCCGTACCGCAGGGCGAGCTGCGGGGTCACGCCCATCTGCGCGAACACCGGCACGCCGGCCCGGCGTACCGCCTCGACGCCGTCCGGGTGGTCGGCCGCGCCGTCGAGCTTGACCAGGTCGGCGCCGGTCTCCTTGACGATCCGGATCGCCGCCGCGACCGCCGCCGCCGGCCCCTGCTGGAGCGGGCCGTAGGGGAAGTCGCAGCACACCAGGGCCGAGACCGCCCCGCGCCGTACGGCCTTGGCGACCACGATCATCTCGTCGAGGGTGACCTCGAACGGGTTGGCGTGCCCCCACAGGTTGACCCCGACCGAGTCACCGACGACGAGGAGGTCGGCTCCGGCCCGGTCGGCGATGCGGGCCATCTGGTAGTCCCAGGCGACCACTCCGACGATCTTCTGCCCGGTCTTCTTGCGGGCGGCGAGCTCCGGCAGCGTCGGCATCAGGCCCCCACCTCGCCGAGGATCTCGACGATGTCCCCGCGGTCCTCGGTGACCAGCAGCACCCGGGCGTGCGGGCGGAGCGCGGCGACCGCCTCGGTCGCCGCCCGGCGCAGGCCGAGGCCGCCGAGGTCGAGCACGACGCCGGCGGTGGTGATGCCGCGTTCCCAGCACGCGTGGCCGATCGCGTGGGCCGCGGCGGCGCCGTCGTCGGCGGTCGCGATCATCATCGCGAGGTCGGCGTCCCGCAGCTCGTCGGCGAGCGTGCCCGCGTCGAAGGCGGGAATGAAGCGCGTGTCGTGCCACGGCATCGCGGCCAGGTCGCGGACCACGCCGGCGGCGCCCGGATCGAGCGCGAACACGCGGCTCGTGCGTACGTAGGCCGGCGGTTTGTCGATCCGGAAGGCCGCTTCCTTGGCCGTCGCCGCCCAGGCGCAGCTGTGCAGAAGGGTCGGCCTTATATAAGAGGTAGTAACGGTGACAGTCATAGCCTCATACCGTTGTCTGGCGGACGCCCGGCGTGGCCACCAGGTCTTCCCGGCACGCCTCGACGAACGACGCGTCCTGGGGCAGCACCGCGGCGACCGAGCGCACGCGGTGGTGGACCGGGTCGACCCCGGGCGGCGTGATGCCCTTCTCGCGCAGCTCGACCGCCGCGGCGACCAGCTTGCGCCGAGCCTTGATGATGCCGCTGTCCGCCGAGACCAGGCGTTCCTTGGACCGGTCGACGATCGGGCCCATGCTCTCCTGCAACGAGGCGTCCTGCATGGCGATGCCCTTGATGCCGGAGAACGTCTCGCCGCGGCGCTGCGCGTCGCGATCCATCATGTAGTCGTTGTCCCGGTTCTGCAGCGGCCGGTACGTGCCGCCCGGCTCGTACTCGTTGTGCACGCCGTGCCCGGCTTTCATGGCCGCGAGCTCGGCCTCGGTCAGCGCCCGCACCGGCAGGTAGTCGAAGGTGAAGACCCAGCAGTTCTCGTCGTCGATCGGCACCCAGAAGTGCCCGTGCACCGGGTGGTCGGCGCGGGGCGGCACCATCGTGAACGCCGGCATCACCCAGGGCGTGATCCGCCAGTAGTAGTGGCCCTCCTCGGCGTTGCGCCGGACGCCGACGAGCAGGCCGCCGTCGGACTCGACGACCTCGAAGAACGGCCGCATGTCGTTGAGGTTGTACTCGTTGCCCCGGGACCCCTTGAACAATGGATCGTTCTTCAGACCGGCGTTGTGCAGCCAGGAGACGTGGCTGGAGTCGATGCCACCCTCGAGCGCCTGCAGCCAGTTGCACTCCTGCCAGCGCTTGGACGTGTAGCTCTGCTCGGACGGGACCGTGCAGAACTCGTACTCCGGCAGCGCGGGCTGCTTGTCCGGATCGCCCATGTACGTCCAGAGGATGTCCCCGACCTTGACCAGCGGGTACGACGTGAGCTTGACCTTGCGGCAGAACGTGCTGTTGTCCGGCTCCGACGGCACCTCGATGCACTGGCCCGTGGTGTCGTACTTCCAGCCGTGGTAAGCGCAGCGCAGTCCGGGCGCCTGCCCCGAGTCCAGCTCGTTGTTGCCGAACCAGAGCGACACGCCCCGGTGCGCGCAGAACTCGTCGATCAGGCCGTAGTTGCCGGCGCTGTCGCGGAAGGCGATCAGTCGCTCGGAGAGCAGCTTGACGCGTACCGGCGGGCTGCCCGGTTCGGGTAGCTCCTCGGCGAGCATCGCCGGGATCCAGTACTGCCGGAACAGGTCGCCCATCTCGGTGCCGGGGCCGGTCCGGGTCAGCAGCTCGTTGATTTCCTGCTTGAGCATCGGGGTTCCGCCTTTCGCTGACTGCCAGGCAAACTGTAATACCATTTGGCCTCCAAAATCGAGAGGGGGTTCCGCCTGTGGCTGTCCCGGCCGTCTTGCGGCATCGCGACTTCGATCTCTACTGGTTCGGCGTGGTCTTCTCCCAGATCGGCACCCGCGGAACGGTCGCCGCCAACCTCTTCCAGGTGTACGAGCTGAGCCGCT
This sequence comes from Paractinoplanes globisporus DSM 43857, assembly GCF_000379645.1. Classification (GTDB taxonomy): domain Bacteria; phylum Actinomycetota; class Actinomycetes; order Mycobacteriales; family Micromonosporaceae; genus Actinoplanes; species Actinoplanes globisporus. Next base: position 909,198 of record NZ_KB903294.1, on the reverse strand, counting down.
CGATCGCGCTGACCGGTCTCGTCGGCTTCGCTCAGGCGATCTCCCTGCTGGTTCTCAGCCCGCTCGGCGGGGCCTACGCCGACCGGCTCGACCGCCGCCGCCTGCTGCAGGCCACCCAGCTGCTGGCCCTAGCCGTGGCCCTCGGCCTGGGCATCGTCACCGAGGCCGGGCACGCCAACGTCGCGGAGGTGCTGATCGCGGTGGTGCTGACCACCGCGGCCGGCACGTTCGACCAGCCGGCCCGGCAGGCGCTGATCCCGGCCATGGTGCCGCGCAACCAGCTGGCGCAGGCGTTTGCCCTGATCAACCCGTCCCGCGAGCTCGCCGTGCTGATCGGACCGGCCCTCGCCGGCCTGTTGATCGCGGTGCACGGGCCGGGCCTGATGTACCTGGCCGACGCGGCCACCTACGCGGTGCTGGTGGTCGTGCTCGGCATGCTGCGGGTGCCCCGGTTGATGCCGGCCAAGCACCTCCCGGTGCTGCACAGCATCGCCGAGGGCGCCCGTTTCGTAGCCAAACGTCCGACCATCTGGATGATGATGAGTCTCGACCTGTCGGCCACGCTGTTCGGCGCGTACCGGGTGGTGCTGCCCGCGCTCACGCTGACCGTCCTGCATGCCGGACCGACCGCGTACGGCCTGCTCTCGAGCGCGCCCAGCGCGGGCGCCCTGCTCGCCACGTGGCCGGTGGTGCACCTGGTCGGGCGGCCCGGGCGCACCGGCCGGGTCCTCCTCGCTGCCTCCGCGGGGTACGGCGTGGCCACGCTCGCCCTGGCCCAGTCGCAGCTGCTGTTGCTCGCCCTGCTGGCTGGCCTGCTGGTCGGGGCGTTCGACGCGCTGGCCACGACGATTCGGCAGGCCGCGGTACAGCTGGAAACCCCGGACGAGATACGAGGTCGAGTCTCGTCGATCTATCAGATGGCGTCGCGCGGCGGCCCGGCGCTCGGCGACACGATCATCGGCGGCCTGGCGTCCCTGCTCGGGCCCGTCGCCGCGCTCTCGCTGGGGTCGCTCGTGCCGATCGGCTACGCCGCCGGGCTGTGGCTACGGGGGAGTCGTCTGCGGGATTACCGGACGGTTCCGGAGCCCGATCCTGCCGTCATGTCTCCGTAACATCCCATTGACAAATGGTCCTACCTTCTGGCCATACTCCATTTGCTGCGGCGTGATCCAGGACACGGCCGGCCGCGTCCGGCCCTGAAGCGCCCAGCCGAATCTCCCCCTTGAAGGGTTCACGCAGATGAGAGCACGTGGAGCACGTCACCAACGTTTGCTTGCCTTACTGTCCACCTCCCTGGTCCTCGTCCTCGCCGCGTGCGGGGGCAACGGGGGCACGCCGACAAATGCCGCTTCAAAGGACACCAGCCTCGATTCGCTCTCGACCGCCGACCTGGCCGCCAAGGCTGCCACGGAAGGCACCCTCACCTGGTACACCACGTTCGCCGACGACGACGTTCAGCCGATGCTCAAGGCGTTCAACAAGACCTACCCGAACGTGACCGTCAAGCCGCTGCGGCTGTCGGCCGACAAGATCCCGCCCCGCGTGATCACCGAGCAGCGCGGCAAGCAGTTCACGGCCGACGTCATCTCGGGCGACTCGCCCCAGCTGGCCCAGCTTCTGCAGGCCGGCGCGCTGCAGCCGTACACCCCGAAGGACCAGTCGGCGCTGCCCAACGGGCTGAAGCTGCCGGAGGGCTACGAGGGCATTGTCTACGTCGTGACCACGGTCGTCGCGTACAACCCGGAAATTGTCAAGCAGAAGGGCCTGGCGGCCCCGACGAGCTGGCAGGACCTGACCAGCCCGGCCTGGAAGGGCCAGTTCTCGATCGACCCGGGCGCGGTCAACTGGTACGACAGCCTGGTCAACAGCATGGGCCACGACGAAGCGCTCAAGCTGCTGCAGGGTCTGGGCGCCAACAAGCCGGTGTTCGTCGAGAGCCACACCCAGGCGCTCACCCAGGTGCAGGCGGGCGAGCCGGCCGGAGCGGCCACGGCGTACGGCTACAAGGCGTCGAGCCTCGGGAAGAAGAACGCCAAGACGGTCGCCTTCGTCAACACCCCCCAGCTGCCGGCCTCGCTGACGCTGGTCGACCTGGCCAAGGGCGCGCCGCACCCGGCCGCCGCCCGGCTGTTCGAGGACTGGCTGGTCTCCCAGGAGGGACAGCAGGCGATCATCGACATCACCAACCACACGTCGATCCGTACCGATGTGAAGAACGACCCGGCGGTCTGGGATCCGGCCAAGTGGACCCCGGCGTGGGGCGAGCCCAACCTGCCCGCCGCGACCTACAACGCCGAGCTCAACGAGATGAAGTCGGCTCTCGGCGCACCGTGACAGCTCTCGGCGGCGCCGGAGCCCGGAACCCGGCGCCGCCGAGCCAGACCAAGGGACGCGACCCATGGCGTTGCTCGCTCAACAGCCGACCACCGCACCACCGCCCGGACCGCCGGCGCCGTACCGCCGCCGCTGGCGGGACCGTCTCAACCCGCAGTACATCACGCTGGCCATCGCGGCCCTCGCCGTCGCCTACCTCGCGCTGGTGCCGGTCGGCACGATGCTGTACTCCAGCCTTCAGTCCGACTTCCTGGGCACCACGCCGAGCACCTGGACGCTGCACAACTACGTCAGCACCTTCACCGCGCCGGGCATCGGCAGCCTCATCTACAACTCGTTCGTGTACGCGGCGGCGACCTCGATCTTCTCGACGGTCGTCGGGTTCGGCCTCGCCTGGCTGGTCGTACGGACCAACACTCCGGCCAAAGGATTCGCCCGGATCGCCGCGCTGGTGCCGCTGATCCTGCCCGGCATCCTCAACACGGTCGCCTGGAGCCTGCTCCTGTCGCCTCAGCGCGGTCAGGCCAACCTGGCGCTGCACGCCCTGCACCTGCCCCAGTTCAACGTCTACTCGCTGGCCGGCATGGTGTTCGTGCAGTCCATGCACGTCATCCCCGTCGCGTACCTGATGGGCACCGCGTCGTTCACCTCGATGGACTCCTCGCTCGAGGAGGCCGCGCTGGCGTCCGGCTGCTCGCCGGCCCGGACGTTCCGCACGATCACGCTGCGGATCGCGCGCCCGGCCATCCTGAGCGCCGCGCTGCTGATGTTCGTGCAGACCATCAGTACTTTCGAGGTGCCGCAGCTGATCGGCGTACCGGCCCGGCACTTCGTCTTCGTCAGCCGGATCTACTCGGCGCTCCAGCAGTTCCCGGCCGACTACGGCACGGTCGGCGTGCTCGGCATCTTCGTGCTGGTCGTGGCGTGCATCGGCCTCTACTCCTCGCAGCGGCTGAGCCGCGGCAGCGCGGTTCAGACGATCACCGGTAAGGGCTTCCGGGCGCGGGCCCAGGACCTCGGCGCCTGGCGCTGGGTGGGCTTCGCCGGCTTCGTGGTCTTCTTCGTGGTCGCCGTCGCGCTCCCGCTGCTCATGCTGCTCTGGGCGTCGTTCCTGCCGACCTACGAGTCGCCGTCGATGGACGCGCTGCACCACCTGAGCCTGACCAACTACTCACAGGTGATCCACCGGCCCGGCATCGTCGACGCGATGAAGAACAGCCTGATCACCGCGTTCTCGGCCGGGCTGATCGTCACCGTGCTGAGCGCGGTGGTGGCGTACCTGACCGTGAAGACCAGGATCCGGGGCCGGGGCCTGCTCGACGGGCTGGCCACGGTGCCGATCGCGGTGCCCAGCGTGGTGATGGGCGTCGGCATCCTCTACTGGTACCTCTCGGCGCCGCTGCCGTTCCACCTCTACGGCACCCTCACGATCCTGACCATCGCGTTCGTCACGATCACGCTGCCGTACGCCATGCGTTACCTGGTTCCCGGTATGCAGCAGATCAAGGACGAGCTGGAGGAGGCGGCCACCGCCAGCGGCGCGAACTGGCCGCAGGCGTTCCGGCGGATCTTCATCCCGCTGCTCATGCCGTCGCTGCTGTCCGCCTTCGTCTACACGATGATCGTGGCGTTCCGCGAGATCTCCGCCGCGATCTTCCTCTACACCTCGGACACCGAGGTCGTCTCGGTGCAGGTCTACGACCTGTACTCGTCCGGCAACTACCCGGTGGTCGCCGCCCTGGGTGTACTCATCGTGCTGTTCCTCAGCCTGCTCGCGCTGGTTGTGCGGTTGATCAGCCGCCGGTTCGGCATCAAGAACGGAAGTTGACGCTCATGATCAAGTTGACCGGGCTCGTCAAGCGCTACCCCGGCCGCGCGGTGGGTGCGAACGCCGTGGACGGCATCGACCTCGAGGTCGGCGAGGGCAAGCTGACCACTCTGCTGGGGCCGAGCGGCTGCGGCAAGACCACCACCCTGCGGCTTATCGCCGGGCTCGAGCGGGCCGACGCCGGCACGGTCGAGATCGGCGGCCAGGTCGTCTCCGACCCGGCCCGCGGCATCTTCATCGGGCCGCACCGGCGACCCATCGGCATCGTCTTCCAGTCGTACGCGATCTGGCCGCACATGACCGTCGTGGAGAACGTGATGTTCCCTCTGAAGGTCAGTCGTCCACGCCCACGGAAAGGTGAGGCCAGGAAGCGCGCCCTCGAGGCTCTCGACGCGGTGGGCCTGGCCGACTTCGCCGAACGCCCGGCGCCGGCGCTCTCCGGCGGGCAGCAGCAGCGCGTCGCCCTGGCCCGGGCGCTGGTCCGCGAGCCGAAGGTGCTACTGCTCGACGAGCCGCTGAGCAACCTCGACAAGGGCCTGCGCGGCCGCATGCGCGACGAGATCCGGGCCGTCCAGCAGCGGCTCGGCATCACCACCGTCTTCGTCACCCACGACCAGGACGAGGCGCTCGCGGTCTCCGACGACGTCGTCGTCATGAACGGCGGCCACGTCGTCGAGCGCGGCATCCCGCACGCCATCTACACCTACCCGCGCGACATGTTCACCGCGCGCTTCCTCGGCGTCTCCAACAGCCTCGACGGCGTCGTCGAGTCGGTCGGGCCGGAGGGGGCGACGGTGTCGTTCGGCAAGCGCTCGATGCTCTGCAGCCAATGCGAGGCGATCGAGGCCGGTCAGACCGTCAGCGTGTTCATGCGGCCGGAGAGCTTCAAGCTGTCGCGCCGCCAGCACAGCGACGAGGCGTGGCCGGGAACCATCGAGTTCAGCATCTACCACGGTGACTGCTGGGACTATCACGTACGCCTGGGCGACGACCTGCTGAAGGTCCGTGTCTACCGGGAGAAGGTCGGCCTCGAGCACGGCGACCTGGTCTTCCTGGAACCCGACCCGGACAGCGCGATCGTCATGCCCGCCGCGACCGGCATGGCCGCGACTCCCGCCGAGGTGCCGGCAACAACGTAAGGAGCCACCTTGACCACGTCCGCCCTGCAAGCGCCAGGCGTCCCCGCGCCCCTCGACGGCTACGAGTTCCCCGCTCCCCGCTTTCCCCGCTACCTGCTCCAGGACCGCACCGACGACATCGAGGAGCTGATGCCGCTGGCCCGCGCGCACGTGCGGCGGCGTTACGGCCGCTCCGCGCTCGGCGACGTACGGCCGGGCGACGAGCTGCTCATCGTCACCTTCCCGCACCAGCACGAGCTCGTGTTCGAGGCGCTGCGCCGGGCCCTGCTCGAACTGGGCGTGGCCAAGGTCGACCGGATCGACGTCACCGACCTCGGCATGGAGGTGCGCGAGTACAGCGCGGCCGACGGCTGGCGCGAGATCACCGACCGGCTGCCGCCGATGATCGAGGAGGGCGTGGAGTTCAACGTGGCGGCGGCCGCGCTCAAGAAGTTCCTCGACGACCGGCCCGGCTTCACGGGCGTGTACGCGGGGGAGGCCGGGCGGTCGCACTGGAAACGGGCGGCCGGCAAGCGCATCCGCAACAACTGGGTGTACTCGACGTACGAGGACTTCATCTCGCGGGCGAACGGGGTGCCGGACGAGATCTGGCGGACGGTCGACCTGATGGTGGTGGACGCGTTCCGCAATGCGTCAGAGGTTCGTATCACCAGTCCTGAGGGCACGGACATCGGTTGGAAGGTCAGTGAGGCGCAGGCCGCGCTGTGGCCCAAGGGCGCGTACATCTCCGGGCACATCCTCGGCTCGACCATCCAGGGCATCCGCTTCGGTCACCCGGCGGAGACGTTCCTGCGCGAGGCGAAGGAGCTCATGCCGACGCTCAACGGCGTGATCGGCGGGACGAGCAACCACACCGGCTACTACCCGCACATCCAGATCACGATCGAGGGCGGGATGATCTCGGACATCTCGGGGGGTGGCCGGTACGGCGACCTCTGGCGCGAGGTGGTCGAGCGCTACCGCGACGTCCAGTACCCCGGATTCCCGTACAAGGGCTGGGCGTATTTCAACGACGCCTCGATCGGCACCAACCCGAAGAGCTACCGGCAGATCGAGACGCTCTGGAAGTACAACGACTCCTGGACCAACCTGCCCGAGCGGGCCCAGGCCGGCGTCATCCACTTCGGGTTCGGCGCCGAGCACTGGGACCAGACCTTCCTCGACTACGCCAAGCGGAACAAGCTGCCGACCATGCATTTCCCGCACGTGCACAACCTCTTCGCGACCTACAAGATCAAGCGCCGGGACACCGGTGAGTGGGTCACGCTTATCGACAAGGGCCGGATCGCGGCGCTCGACCATCCCCGGGTGGTCCGGCTGGCGAGCAGCCTCGGCGGCACCGAACACCTGGAGTACGACTGGATCCCCGCCCTGCCCGGCATCAACTTCCCGGGCGACTACCGGCGGGACTACGCGCCCGACCCGGTGGCCTGGATCGAGCGGGAGCAGCGGGGAGAGTTCGCCTGATGTCCGAGCTTGTGCTGGATGCGCCGTTCTACCTGCCCGCCGGCGACGAGGTCGAGCTGTTCCGGGCGGCCTACGAGGAGCGCATCCCGGTGCTGCTCAAAGGTCCTACCGGCTGCGGAAAGACCAGGTTCGTCGAATATATGGCCTGGCAGTTGGCCCACGAGCTGGTGACCGTCTCCTGCCACGACGACATGACCGCGGCCGACCTGGTCGGGCGTTATCTGCTGGCCGCCGACGGCACGACCTGGCTGGACGGGCCGCTCACCCAGGCGGTCCGCACGGGCGCGATGTGCTACCTCGACGAGGTGGTGGAGGCCCGGAAGGACACCACGGTCATCCTGCATTCGCTCACCGACTACCGGCGGACGCTCCCGATCGAGCGCCTCGGCGTCTCGCTGACCGCACACCGTGACTTCCTGCTGGTCGTCTCCTACAACCCGGGTTACCAGGCGTCCGCGAAGGACCTGAAACCCAGCACCCGGCAGCGGTTCATGGCCATCGAGTTCGACTACCCGGTGGCCGAGCAGGAGGCGACGATCATCGCGCACGAGGCGGGCGTCGACTCCGCCACCGCCGAGTCGCTGGCCTTCCTCGGCGACCGGCTGCGCAACCTCGACGAGGCCGACCTGATCGACGGTCCGAGCACCCGCTTGCTCATCTACGTGGGTGCTCTGATCCGCAAGGGCGTGCCGCCCCAGCGGGCCTGCGACGTCGCGCTGGTCCAGGCGATCAGCGACGACGCGGAGATCCAGGAGGCGGTGCGCAAGGTCGCTTCGGCGGTCTTTCCTCGATGAGACCGCAGTTCGAGCCCGCGCAGCAGGCTCTCACGCTGTATTTCCGGGCCCTCTCGGGGCGAAGGTGCGAGCTTTCCCCGTACGCCGATGACGCCGACCTCTGGCAGCACCCGGACACGGCGACAACCGTCCGGCTGCCGGCCACGGCGCCGCCGGTCGACCGGTGGTACGACGTCGCGCTGACCCATCGCGCCCTGCATCACGCGATGGGCACGTTCCGCCTCGACCTCGACCGGCCGGAGCCGCTGTTCCGGCGCATCCGGCCGGCCGCCGACCGGTCGCTGCCCGCGTTGGAGCAGTTCACCCGCTTGTTCGGGCGCTCCGCGCTCGCGGTCGAGGTCTACGCCGTACTGGAGGATCTGCGTATCGATGCCGCGGCCGTGCGCCGATTCCCCGGCCTGGCCCCCGCCTTCCGTGCGGTGCGGCGTGAAGCACTGGAAAACCGGCCGGACCTCACGCTTCTGCCGCCGCGTGCGGCCATTGCCGAGGCCTTGGTACGCCTCAGCCTGGGCGCCCGCGACGTCATGGCCCCTTCCGCCCTGGCGGATTCGCTGGCCCGGGTGACCGTCGTGGCCCGCGCGCTCGAGTCACCGGCGGCCGGCGCCGAGTCCTCCGTGGAGGCCGCGATCCGCATCTACCAGGTGCTGGCCGGTCTTCCGAACGTCGGCGTCCAGCGCAGTGTTCGTCCGTTCTCCTTTGCCGAGGCGGAGTCCGATCGGGACGATTCGTGGTTCCGGCTGGGGGAGAAGGAGATCCGGCTGGAGGGCGACGAGAAGTTCGACGTCCGCTTCCACCCGGTGCGCTACCGGGACGTGCCCGGGCCCCGCTATGCCGGTCAGCAGGCGTCGGGAATGCCGTTGCAGGAAGCCATTCTGCGGATGACACCCGATGAGGCGGTCGATTCCTCCGACGAGGACACCGACGGAATGGTCGAACGGTCCATCCAAGCCGAGCGCGGCGGCGTCGACGTGACCGCCACTGACCGGCCGGACACGCCGCCCGAGCCGCTGCCGCACGACCACGGCCCGGATCTCGACGACGACCATGACCACGTCCACGGCCACCTGCACGCCCACGGGCGGGACGAGTTCGTCTACCCGGAGTGGGACTCGGTGGCCGGCCACTACCTGAACGACTGGACGCTGGTGCGTCAGCGGCGGCCCGCCGCGCAGACCCGCCCGGCATACGACCGGAGCCATCGCGGGGCGCTGGCCCGGCACGGACATCTGCTGCCGGGCCTGGTCGCCCAGCTCTCCCGGGTGCGCCCGGCGGGCCGCGACTTCGTCCGGCGCAGCCGCCACGGCGACGACCTCGACCTCGACGCGTGCATCGACGCCCTCATCGACCTGCGTACGGGGGTGGAGCCGAGCGACCGCGTCTTCGTCAGCGTCCAGGACCGGCGCCGGGACGTGGCCGTGGCGGTGGCGATCGACCTCAGCTCGTCGACCGCCGAACGCCTCCCCGGCACGGTTCCGGCCAAGCGGATCCTCGACCTGCAGCGCGACGCGGTGTCCCTGCTGCTGGAGGCCCTCGACCTGGTCGGCGACGTCTACGGCATATACGGCTTCTCCGGCGGCGGCCGCGACGACGTCCGGGTGTCGGTGGTGAAGGGCCTCGACGAGCGCCGGACGCCGGCGATGATCCACCGGCTGGCCGGGCTCGTCCCCGACCACACGACGCGGATGGGCCCGCCCATCCGGCACCTGACGTCGCTGCTGCGCGGCTCGGACGCCGCGACGAAGATCCTGCTGATCGTCTCGGACGGCCGCCCCTACGACCTCGACTACGGCCAGCAGTACGGGGATGCGGCCGTCCTCTCGTACGCGGTGGCCGACACCGCCCGCGCCATGCGGGAGGCCCGTCAGGTCGGCGTCCGCCCCTACCTGGTCACCATCGACCCGGCCGGCGGCGACTACCTGGCCGGCATGTGCGATCCGCAGGAATACCACGTCATCAACAACGCTCTCGACCTCCCGGGCGCCCTTGCCTCGCTCTATCTGGTGGCCCGCGCCGCCTGAGCGACCGGAACGGCCTCCCGCGGAGCGCGCCGGGAGGCCGTTCGGGCAACGCGTGTCAGCCGGCGACGGCGGCCGCCTCCGCCTCGTACTCGGGGGCGTTCTCGAAGTAGTGGACGTTGTCGTAGCCGAGGTACTTGAAGATGCGGTTCTGCACCGACAGCAGGTGCAGCGGCGTCCCGTCGGCGGCGAAATGCTGGACGATCGTGTTCTGCGGGACGTAGAGGGTGTCGCCCTCGGTGATCTCGTGGCGGGTGGGCTCCTTGGCGAACCGGGCGTAGTAGCGCTCGGCGATCTCCGCCTCGACCTCCCAGTGCAGCGAGTAGCCGGAGCCCTCGAGCACGTAGACGACCTCGTCGGCCATCTTCCAGTACTTGCCCGACCGGCCGCCGGCCGGGATCTTCTGTTCTTGGACGTCGACCGAGAACTGGCGGTGGTCGGTCTGCTCCTTGGAGTTCATCACCCGGATGTGGCCCATCGGCGTGGTCTCCCACTGCCCGTCCTCTGACGTTATGACCTTCTTACGGTCCAGCACGCCGGGGGTCCAGATGCGGGTCCAGTCCTCGCGCTCCCCGAACTCCTCCGGGCGGTCGATCGGGCCACTGCGGCCCTGCTGGATCAGGCCCATGAACATCCAGGTCGACTTGGCCTTCATGACCAGGCAAACCGCGCGTTCGTCGTACGGGTTGTAGTGCCGGTGCACCGAGTCGGTGTGCACGAAGACCAGGTCGCCCTGCTTCCAGTCGTACTTCTGGTCGTCGTGGATCTCGTAACCGCGGCCCTCGAGGATGTAGAAGGCGGCCTCGTTCTGGTGGCCGTGGCCGCGGTTGGCGCTGTCCGGCGGGAGCTCCACGAAGTGGATCTGCACGGTCTGGGTGAGGAACGGGTCGTCGCCGGGGCCGATCCGCCACCAGGTGCGCGACTTGGCCGAGTCGCCGGAGTGGGCGGCGCTGTCGCCGGTGTCGACGACCACCGAGTCGTCGCGGACCCGCTCGGCCGCGAGCTGCTCCTGCCGGAAGTGGTTGAGCCCGTAGGTCTCCGAGTCCAAGCCTCGGACGAAGACGCGTCCCTTGCCCATGCTGGCTGCTCGCTCTCTCTAGCACCTTGCCATCAGTCCGCCGTCAGTATAGGACTGATGGTCTAACCATTAAAGGGTCCGGAGGAAACCTGTGGGAAACCTGCACCTGAGCATCGCCACCACCGACTACGACCACTTCCGCGACTTCCGGCTCGGCACGGTCACCGCCCAGGGAATCGACCACACCTGGTCGGTTCTCGGCCACCACGAGGTTTTCGCCCGGTTCACCGCCAACCGGGAGTGGGACGTCGCCGAACTCTCCATCGCCAAGTTCGCCGCCCAGGTCACCCGCGACGACCCGGACATCGTCGGGCTCCCGGTGATCTGCTCGCGGCTGTTCCGGTTCGGGTCGTTCTACGTGAACAAGAAGAGCGGCATCCGTACGGTCGACGACCTGCGTGGCCGGCGGGTGGGATCTCCGGAGTGGGCCCACTCGGCCGCCGTGTACATGCGGGGCTGGCTGCACAACGAGGTCGGGGTGAAGCTCGACGAGGTGCACTGGTATCAGGCCGGCGCGAACGCGCCCGGCCGGGTGGAGAAGGTCGAGCTCTCGCTGCCGGACGGCGTCCGGCTGACCCGGGTGCCTGACCGGTCGCTGTCCGACCTGCTGGCGGCCGGCGACATCGACTGCGCGATCATCGCCCGCCCGCCGGACTCCTTCCTGCAGGGCCACCCTGACGTGGTGCGGCTCTACCCGGACTATCAGGAGATGGAGGCCGGCTACTACGCGACGACCGGGGTCTGGCCGATCATGCATCTGATCGCCATGAAGCGGGCGATCCTCGAGGACAACCCCTGGGTTGCGCGGAACCTCTACAACGCGTTCCTGGAGTCGAAGAACCGCAGCGTCGAGCGGTTGCTCGACCCGGCGGTCTCGCGCTATCCGCTGCCCTGGCTCGCGACCTACGGCCGGCAGATGCGCGACCAGTTCGGCGGTGACCCCTTCCCGTACGGGATCGAGGCCAACCGCGCGACGTTCAGCCAGCTGCTGACCTACGCCCATCAGCAGGGGATCGCGCACAAACTGGTCGACCCCGAAGAGGTCTTTCCAAAGGGCATCATGACGAAGGTAGTGGTCTGACCAGCGGCCGGGCTGAGGGAGAGGCCGCGCCGAGACGCGCGGCTCGGCCCGGCGGGCGGCCCGCGGAAGGGCCGCGCGAACCTACGCGTCACGGGTCACGGGAACGGGCCGGGGAAACAGCCCGGCCCGAGTCTCGTTGCGAAGCTCGCTCAGCGCTTGATGTTGTGTCCCCGGCCCTGCTTGATCGCTTCCTCGAGCACCTTCTGGGCGTCCTCGGGGGTGAGCTGCACGGCGTGCCGCTCGATGTTGTGCAGGCGCATCGTGCGCAGCAGCCCGGTGTCCTGGATCGCCAGATAGCGCGACGTGTCCTCGGTGTCCAGGTTGAAGTGCTGGTGCCAGGCCCAGCGAGGCGGCGCGAAGAGCGTCCCCTCCTGCCACTCGACCGCCTCGATCGGCTCGTCGTCATAGTTGATCAGCGAGAAGCCGTGGCCCTTGACCACGTAGAGATAGGCCTCGGTGGTGTGCCGGTGGCGCACCGAGTTGCGGCCCGGCATGAGCTCGGAGATGTGCGCGCCGAGCACCTCGTAGTCGGCCAGGTCGAAGTAGTGCCCCTTGTTCTTGCGCCACGGCCGCGCCGGCAGGTCCATCTTCCGCAGGTCGTCCTCGACGACCAGGCCCTTGGTGGGCGGATGTTGCTTGTTGAACTCGTCGCGGGCGGCGATCTCGGAGAAGTCGAGGTTCCTCTTCTCGCTGGAGATCACGCCTTTGAGATAGTCGTCGCGCATGCGGGGCCTCCTGGCTAATGGTCAGTCCATTGGACAGTCAAACTCGCCTCGGGAGCCGTGTCAACAGATGCCGCCACATCGTCTCGACGTTGAAGCCGCCGCCGAGGTCGGGCAGCGCCGCCAGGTCGTCGTCGCTGATCGGGCGCGGCGTGCCGCCCGCCTGCCGCACCGCGAGGGTCATCCGGGCCAGCGTGTCGACCGCGACCGCCTGCAGCACCGCGGTCCTGACCGCGGTCACCGGATCGCCGCCGGCCACGCTGACCAGGCCGTGCCCGCGCAGGATCACCACCGGCCGGTCGGCGAGCGCGTCGGTCATCCCCGCGGCGAGGTCATCGGTGGTGATCAGGGCCGAGCGGTCCCACATCGGGATGCCGTCGGCGGCCATCCGCGCGCCCGGGATGTCGTACGCCCCATAGATCGGCACCAGTGGCTCGTCGAGCAGCGAGGCGGCGACGACGGCCGGGGGATGGGCGTGGACGACCGCTGTCGCCTCAGGGCGCCTGTGCAAAACCGCCCTGTGGATAACCAACTCGTTCGGAGCGGTCCAGCCGCTAAGCTCGCCCACCGAACCGGCCATCGGCACCCGCCGAACATCGGCCGGCTCGGTCGCGGCCAGGCCTGCCTCTCGCGGGCCCCGGCATCGTACGAGAAGATGGGTGTCGCTTTGACGTGCACTGATGTGACCCAGCACGTGTTCGACCAGTCCGCATGCCGCCATCACGCGGCAGGCGGTGGCGATCGTCTCCGCTACCCCGGTGGTGGTCGGATCCTCCGTCATGTCTGACATGATGGGCACATTAGTGGACTGCTGGTCTAACCTTTAACAACTACAATGCGGGGGACAGACTAGCCCTCCAGTAAAGGAATCAACATGAGCGAGGGTGTGGTCGCCCCCCGGGAGCCGGTCAGAGGCGATCCCCGGTTGTTCAAGACGGTGTCGTCCAACCGCATGTCCGAGGCCATCGTCGAGCAGATCCGCAGTCTGATCCGCACCGAGCAGCTGCGCCCCGGCGACCGGCTGCCGAGCGAGCGCGACCTGGGCGACCAGATGGGCGTCAGCCGCGTGACGGTGCGCGAGGCGATGCGGGTGCTCGAGGCCGGCGGCCTGATCGAGATCCGCGTCGGCGCGCGCGGCGGGGCGATCGTGACGACGCCCAACTCCACCAAGCTGGGCACCGGGCTGGCCGACCTGATCAGCCTGTCCCCGCTGACCGCGGCCGAGGTGACCGAGGCGCGGCAGGTCTTCGAGCTGGGCATCATCCCGCTCGTTGTGGCGCGGGCCGACGAACGCGACATCGCCGAGCTGCGGGCGATGGTCGCCGAGCATCAGGACGCGCTCAAAAAGGGCGAGTACACGATGCAGATGTCGGCCGCCTTCCACGTCCGGGTGGCGGCGTGTACGCACAACGCGGCCATAGAGATGCTGGTCCATTCGTTCCACGGGCCGTTGCTCATGTCGCTGCGCGAGGCCCAGGTGGCGGCGCCGCTGATGGGCGTGCGGGGCACCAACGAGCACCGCGATTTCGTCGAGGCGGTGGCCCGGCGCGACGTCGAGGAGGCCGAGCAGATCATGCGGGCACACCTCGACCGGACCGCTCGCCGGGTCGGCCGGGCCAAGGCGGCCCGCGACAACGACTGAGCCCCCGGATCTCCCGGGCCGCCGCGCTTCTCCGCGCGGCGGCCTTTTCCGTGCACGGCTGTTCCGGGCCGTCTTGCGCTCCGAACCTCCTTATGGTCGAATGGTTAGACCATTGCGAGGAGGTATCGATGAGTGGTGACGAGGTCGACCTGGTCGTGGTCGGCGCGGGGCCGGTCGGGCTCTACGCCGCCTACTACGCCGGGTTCCGCGGCATGACGACCGCCGTGGTCGACTCGCTGCCCGAGCCCGGCGGTCAGGTCGCCGCGCTCTATCCGGAGAAGCTCATCCACGACGTCGCCGGGCTGCCCGGCATCCGCGGCCGCGAACTGGTCCGCAATCTGCTCCAGCAGGCCTCGGCCTACTCGCCGCGCTGGCTGCTCGGCCAGTCGGCGGACGAGATCACCCGGCTCGACGACGGCCGGATCCTGCTGCGCCTCACGAGTGGAACCGAGATCGTCACGCGTTCGATCGTGCTGGCGGCCGGCATCGGCACCTTCAAGCCACGCCCGCTGCCGGTCGGGGCGGAGTTCCTCGGCCGCGGTGTCGACTACTTCGTGACCGACCTCGATGCCTACGCGGGCCACGACGTGCTGGTCGTCGGCGGCGGGGACAGCGCGGTGGACTGGGCACTGGCCCTTCAGCCCGTCGCCAGGTCGGTCACCCTGATCCACCGCCGCGACCGGTTCACCGCGCACGAGGCGTCGGTGGCCGAGCTGCACCGGTCGGACGCGCTGGTCCGTACGCCGTTCGTCGTCCACGCCCTCTCCGGCGACCGGTCGGTGCGCCGGGCGATCCTGCGCGACACCGCCTCCGGCGAATTGCACGAGATCGACTGCTCCCGGGTCGTGGCGGCGCTCGGCTTCACCGCCGACCTCGGCCCGCTCACCCGCTGGGGCCTGCGGATCGTCGACCGGCACATCATCGTCGACTCGACGATGTCGACCGAGGTCCCCGGCATCTACGCGGCGGGCGACGTCACCGAGTACCCGGGCAAGGTGCGACTGATCTCGGTCGGTTTCGGCGAGGCCGCGCTCGCGGTCAACAACGCGTATGTGGCCGGCGACCCGTCGGCCTCGCTCTTCCCCGGTCACTCGACCGCCATCGCCTGATTGTCTGCCATCTGACCTCTAAAGGGAGACGCCATGCCCTTCTTCGTCACCGGCGCGTGCCTCGACGTGCTCGACAAGTCGTGCATCGAGGAATGTCCCGTCGACTGCATCTACGAGGGCGGCCGCAAGATGTACATCAACCCCCGGGAGTGCATCGACTGCGGCGCCTGCGAGGCGGTCTGCCCGGTCACCGCGATCGCGTCCGACCTCCCGTTGACGGAGCCGAACCGGCCCTGGCGCGACGACAACGTGGCGTTCTTCGAGTCGGTGCTGCCCGGGCGGGACCAGCCGCTCGGTTCGCCCGGAGGAGCGAGCGGTCTGGGCCGCGTCGAGGCGGACGCGCCTCTGGCCGCGATGTCCTGACCTTAAAAAGGTATGATCTTTTACAACTAGAGGGAGTGCGCATGGTGAACCGGTCGTCGTCGTTCGGCCGGCACATGTTCAGCTCTCTCGCAGTCCCCAACTACCGGTTGTTCTTCGTCGGCCAGCTGGCCTCGGTGATGGGCAACTGGATGCAGACGGTCGCCCAGTCGTTCCTGGTCCTGCAGCTCACCGGCTCCGGCACGGCACTCGGTCTCACCGTCGCCGCCCGCTACGCCCCGGTCTTCCTGCTCGGCCCGTGGGGCGGCGTGGCCGCCGACCGATTCGACCGGTGCAAGCTGTTGTACGCCACCCAGATCGCCGCGGCCACGCTGGCCGGCATCTTCGCGCTGCTGATCGGCACCGGCGTCATCCGGCTGTGGATGGTCTACGTGCTGGCCGTCGGCTTCGGCCTGGCCAATGTGTTCGACAATCCGACCCGCCAATCGATGATCTCGGACCTGGTCGACCGGGACCGCCTGTCGAACGCGGTCCTGCTCAATTCCATCACCATCAACGCGGCCCGCATCTTCGGCGCCGCGGCCGGCGGCATCATCGCCGCCGGTCTGGGCCTTGCCCTCTGCTTCGCTCTCAACGGGGTGTCGTTCCTGGTCGTCGTGCTGACCACGGCGCTGATGAACACCGCCACGGTTGCCCGGCCACCCCGGGCGCCGCGCGCCCCACGCCAGGTCCGGGAGGGCTTCCGGTACGTCGCGCACACCCCGCGACTGCTCTTTCCGCTGCTGATGGTCGCGATCGTCGGCATGCTCGCGTGGGAGTTCCAGGTGAGCCTGCCGCTGCTGGCCAGCGCCACGTTCCACGGCGGGGCCGGCACCTACGGCGCGATGACCTCGGTGATGGGCGCGGGCGCGGTCGCCGGGGGCCTGGTCTCGGCGTCCCGCAAGCACATCGGCACCCGCGCGCTTGCCCTCTCCGCGATCGGGTGGGGCCTCGCCATCACCGTCGCGGCTCTCGCGCCGACCCTCACGGTCGAGTACGTCGTGCTCCTGTTCGTCGGCTACGGCAGCATCACGTTCAACTCGTACGGGAAGATCGCCCTGCAGATGACCGCCCGCGCCGAGATGCGTGGCCGGGTGATGGCCCTGTGGGCCCTGGCCTGGGTCGGCTCGACGCCGATCGGTGGTCCGATCGTCGGGTGGGTGGGCCAGAACCTCGGCGCCCGCTGGAGCCTGCTCGTCGGCGGCATACCCACGCTGGCCATTGGTCTGGCCCTCTATCCGATGCTCACCCGCCTCGATCAGCCGGCCGAGCCCGAGGCCGCCTCTCAACCAGCCTGATCGGGCATCATGGTCGGGCCTGCCAGATGGGTTCGACGTCACGCCTGGTCAATCTGCCGGATGCGGACTGTTGCGCGTACCGTCAGGCCATCAGCCCCGGCCGGCGGCCTCTCGATGTCCCAGCACCACGCTGCGGGAGGTTTCCATGAAAGGGACAACGGCATCGTTCACGTACCGGCGTCATCCGCTGGTGGCCGCGAGTCTGCTCGTGGTGGCCGGCGCCATCTCCGGCTGCCCGAGTTCGTCAGCCACGCCGTCGGCGACCGCCACGCCGCCCCCGGCATCGGCATCGGCCGGGGCGGCCTCGGCGGGGCCGGCTTCGGCCGCCGGTAGTTCCACTGTCGAGATCGACAACTTCGCCTTCAACCCGGCCACCCTGACCGTCTCCCCGGGGACCTCCGTCACCTGGAAGTTCGACGACTCCACCGACCACACGGTCACCGCGGACGACAACTCGTTCACGTCCCAGGCTCTGGGCGCCGGTCAGACCTACGAGCACACCTTCGCGACCGGGGGCACCCTGACCTACCACTGCTCGATCCATCCGTTCATGAAGGGATCGATCGAGGTGAAATAGCGGGCGGTCAGCGGGAGCTCATCACCTCGGCCGGATCCATCCCGAGCGCGGTGAGCACGGCGCGCGCGGCGTTGCGGCCGGGCCGCCCACTCACGCTGCCGCCCGGATGGCTGGTCGAGCCGGTCAGGAACAGCCCGTCGATCCCGGTGGCGTAGGACGGCCAGCCGGCCAGCCACTGCCCGTCCGGCAGGACGAACTCGCCGCCGTGACACGAGCCGCCGAGGTTGTGGGTGTTGTGCGCGGCCACGTCGCGCGGCGACTCCGTGCGCATCGCGAGGATGTCGTCCGGCTCGAGGCCGCCGATCCGCTCGCGGACGCGCTGCACGATCTGCTCGGCGTACCCATGCTTGGCCTCTGCCCAGTCGTTGCCGTCGGCGCGGTCCCACGGCGCGACCGTCAGGATCTTGAAGGTTCCCGCGCCGGCGGGCGCCCGGGAGGGGTCGACCACCGTCTGGTTCACGACCAGGAGCCACGGGTCGGTCGCGTCCGTCTCGCCGCGGTAGAACGCGTCGAGCTGGCGCGCGATCCCCTCGGTGCTCCCCAGCCCGGCCGCGGCCGACCGGGTGGTCAGGTTTCCCGTCAGCGCCGCGTGCACGGCGAAGACGCTCAGCCCGGGCCGCCAGGCGGCATTCGCGGCGGCGAGGTCGTCGGGCACGGCCTCCAGCATCTGCGGCAGCCTGGCCAGATTGGCGCTGCTCAGCACGGCACGGCGGGCGGCGATGCGGCGACCGTCGGCGGTGTGCACCGCGACCGCCCGGCCGGCCCGCGTCTCGATCCGCTCCACCGCGGCATCGCACAACACCGCGCCGCCGCGTGCTTCCAGGAGGCGGATCAGCGCGGCCGGCAGCGCCCCGGACCCACCGATCGGTGTGGACCAGCCGAACCGCAGGCGGCCCGCGGTGATCGAGGACGGCAGGACGCCGGTGCCGGGCCGGCGCGGATCCTGAATGGTGGCGAAGGACAACCAGACCATCAGATCGCGTACGGCGGGATGCCCGAACCGTTCGTGGATGACGTCCCACGCCGACCGGGCGCGCAATTTTTCGTACCCGTCATGGTCTGCCGGAAAGCCGGACGACCAACGGCCGTGAGCCGCCGCCAGGCCGCCGTTCCACTCCCCGATCAGCTCGCGGAACGCCGAGGCGTCGGCGTCAGACCATTTGCCTATCTCATTGGCCGTGCTGTCCAGGTCGCGATGCACCACAATGGTCTGGCCATCGGCGCGGGGGAGCACCACGGCCGGATCGGGGTGCACATAGCGCAGCCCCCACCGCGACAGCAGCCCGAGCTCGTCGTCGGCCAGCAGCGGGTTGGACTGGATGAGCACGTGCGCCGACGAGCACGAGTCGTGGGCGAAGCCGGGCAGCGTCAGTTCCTCGGTGACCGTATTCCCGCCGGGGAGGTGGCCCGCCTCGAGCACCAGCACCCGCAGCCCGGCCTCGGCCAGGTACGCGGCGCTGACCAGGCCGTTGTGACCCGCGCCGATGACGACGACATCAGCCTCGGTGGCGGTCGAAGAAGTCGACGATGACCTCGAGGGCTTCGCGCTGGACGTCATCGGGCTCGCCCTCCGGATAGATGTAGCCGTGGATGTCGTGGCTCCACGTGCGCCACTCCGCGTCGGCCCGCTTCTCGGCGAGCAACTCGTACGTGAGCCGGAAGATGCCCTGCAGCTCGTCCTGCTCGCGGCCCAGCACCAGGACCGGGATGTCGACGCCGTCGAGTCGCCGGGACACCTCGTCCGGGTCGGTGATCGCGCGGCGGGCCCGCTCGACGCTGCGCATCTCGAGGGTCTCGATGTCACGCAGACCATCGGTCACGCTGACCTTTTCGTCGTCGTGAAGGTTCAGCGTGAGCAGCTCGTGCGAGGCGGGTTCGGCGGCGACCCCGGCCCGGAGCAGGCCGTGATACTGCGAGAGCAGCTTGAACAGCATCTCGCCGGCGTGGCTGACGCCGAGGTGGAACAGCCGATCGCCGTCGATGCCGGGCAGTTTGGCCACATGGCGGAGGATGGCGACCTCGTCCTCGTACTCCAGCGGCGCCCGGCTCATCAATTCCATTCCCTGCCGTACGTCGGTGCGCAGTTCCCCGCCGGTCTCGTAACCGAGCTCGACCTCGGTGCGGTAGCGGGTCCACGCGCACGCGTACCCGGCCTCGAGCAGTACGTCGGTGACGTGGCGGAAGCGGTGCACCCGGTCGCGCAGCCATTCCAGGCCGCCACCGCCGTTGCCGTAGGCGACGAACACGAACGGGTGCGGTCCGTCGCCGGCCGGCATGCGCAGCGCGTACGGCGTGTAGAGGCCGTCCAGCGTCTCGGCCAGGAAGTAGTCGGCGAGGTCGTCGGTTTCGATCCGCATGAGCACGTCTCCGCAATCGATTGCAACTCCGTGTCCTCGGAGGCTAGGCCAGCAATCTCTCCGGAATCAAGACATGGCGACAAACGATTGCGCTGCCCCGATGACCATCGCGGAGCTTGTTGGCCGGCCGAGGTGGTGTCAGGGTTGCAGACGTGCGGCGGCGACGTTGCCACGGTTCTACAAATCCCCGGGTGGGGAGTCATTCGATCGAATCGGCGGAATGTCTGATGGTCTGGCTACGGGTGGTTGGCGGGGCGTTGCTTCTCTTGGTCGGGGTGGTCTGGAGCCTGCAGGGTTCCGGCGCGATGGGCGGCAGCGGAGGGATGAACGGCGAGTCCCAATGGCTGTGGATCGGCCTGGTCGTGGGCATTGTGGGCCTGGTGCTGCTCATCGCCGGAATCAGGAAGTTGCGTTCCCGGGCGCCGCGTTGATTCGGGACGACGACCGGGCCTCGGAAGGGTCTACATACCAGGATCCTAGGATGCTTGACCGGCGGTGACGGCCGGCCGCCAGCCGCGCACTCCGGCCCGGCCGTGCGGCTGTTCCGCGTCGACCTCCGGAGCCGAGTGCGGTGAAAGACCGCACTCGCCCTGCGTTCACCGGTGGCGGCGTTGCAGGCTTCGTAGCGTTGCCGCGTTCGCGTAGCCGACGTGGCGGGCTATCTGTTCGACGCTCAGGTCGCCGGTGCGTCGCAGGTACTCGGCCTGCTGGAGACGCAGCCGGTGGATCACGCCCAGCGGGCTCAGGCCGAGCGCCTGCTTGGTGCGGCGCTCGAGGGTCCGGCGGGTCACCCCGATCGCGGCGGCGGCGAGCGTCACGTCGAACGGCTCGGCCAGATGCTTGCGGGCGTGCCGCTCGAAGGCCAGCACCAGCTGATCGTCGTGGGCCATCTGGTCGTACGCGACGTAGGCCGCCTGCGACGGGCGTTCGTCGATCACGAGCAGCCGGGCGACCTGCCGGGCGAGGTCGCCGCTCACCGCGCGGACCAGCGTGAGCGCGAGGTCGATGTGCGCGAACGCGGCCCCGGCCGTGATCACCCCGCCGTCGCGGACGACCATGCTGTCCAGGTCGAGCGAGACCGCCGGGAACCGGCGCCGGAACGCGCCGGCCAGGAACCAGGTGGTGGTGACCCGGCGACCGTCGGCCAGTCCGCTGGCGGCGAGCGGGAAGACGCCCGTGCACGCGGCCGCGAACCGCACCCGACCGGGATCGACCGAGCGCAGCGCCCGCACCAGCGCTTGACCGGCTCGGCTGTCGAGGGCCGCCTCCGTGGCCGGCCCGGTCATGGTGCCCATCGCCGGCACGACCACGATGTCGAGGTCGTCGAGCTCGGTGAGGGGGCGCTGGGTCTTGACGCTGAGCCCCGATCCGAGATGGACCGTCCTCTTCGGACCGGCAAGGACCGTCTCGATGGCCGGGATCGACGGGTCGACATCGGCCCGCACGGCGTCCGCGGTGCCGAGCACGTCGAGCAGCGCGGCCACTCCGGAGGCGAAACATCCGTCGTTCATCAGCAGTCCGATGCGCATGTCGCGTACGGTATCGGATGTTGTCGTTTCCGCCACCTGCCAGGCGCCGGCGGACGGCCTAGCGTGTTCGGTGTGACTACCAACAAAACCAGCCTTGCGTACGTCGCCAGACTCGTCGCCAAGCCCGGGTTCGAGCAGGAGGTGGCCGACCTGCTCGTCGGGGCGCTCGGGCTCGCCAACGACGAGGCCGGCACGGTCGTGTGGTTCGCCCTGCGCACCGACCCGGCGACGTTCTGGATCGTCGATGCGTTCCCGGACGAGGACGCCCGTCAGGCCCACATCAACGGAGCGATCGCCGCCGCCCTGATGGCCAACGCCGAGCGCCTGCTCGTCGTGCCGCCGGAGATCCTGCCGGCCGACGTGCTCGCCGCCAAGGTGCCCGCCTGAGGCCGGGGTCAGCCGCGCGATCGGTGGGCGTGCCTCGGGGCCGTACGCCGCGGACGTGTTCTCGTGGTGACCAGCACCAGCCCTGTCGTGATCATGAGGAAGCCGGCCAGAAGGAGGGGCCCGGTGCCGGCCCCGGTGACGGCCAGGTCGGACGCGGACGAGCTCGTCGTCCCCGTGCCGGTCACCAGGTGGGCCGTGAGCGGGCCGCCTGTCACCCCGGCCAGGTGCAGGGCCGTGGCCAGGTAGCGCACCCGGCCGCCGTTGGCGAGGCCCGTGGTGAGCACGGTGAACGAACCCTTCGCCGGCATGGTCACACCGATGGACACGGTGCCCTTCGCCGACGCGTTGGTGGCGCCGAGCGAGATGCCGCCCGGGAAGAGCGTCATCCGCACCCTGGTCCCGGGCCGGTAGCCGGCCCCGTTGATGACGACCCGGGCGCCCGGCCGGGCCGTCCGGCTGCCGTTGTCCACGGCGTTCGACGGCACGGCCGACGGCACGTACACCTCTCCGGTCGGAATGATGGTGCTTGCCGAGGAGGCCGTCGGCGAGTTGCCGCCGCTGCCGGTGGCCACCACCCGGGCCACGTACCGGACGCCGGCGGCGAGGCCGGTGATGGTGCACGGGCTGTGCGTGGCCGAGTCGCAGCCGCGGACCGGGTAGTAGGGCGCGGTCACCGTGACCTGGTATCCGTCGACTCCCGCGCCCGCCGAGGCCGGCGGCTGCCAGCTCACCCGGATCGAGTTGGCGCCCGGCACGCCGGTGACCTTGGTCGGTGCGCCCGGCGCGACGGTGACAGTCCCGCCGGCCGTGGCGAACTGGCTGCTCCGACCGGCTTCAGTGCCGGCGGTGACGCGTACGGCATAGATGCCGTTTGTATCGGTGGTGAACCCGCACGACGTGGCGGCGCCGTCGACCGTCTCCGTGCAGGAGCCGGTGATCCGGGCGCCGGCCGGCCCGCTCACGCTGACCTGGAAGGTGCGGCGGACGCCGGTGCCCCAGGAAACCTGGCCGGGTGCCCAGGTCACGACGGCATCGCGAGTATCCGCAGCGACCTGCTTGATGGCGAGGGACGTGACGACACCGATGGGGAGCGTCGATGTGGTCGGCGCCGGGGTGGCCGCCGTGACCGCGACCGACTTGGCGAGGTTGAGGACGTCGCCGTTGGCGTCGAGGCCGGTGGCGAGCAGCGTGTGGCCGCCGGTGGGCGTGCCCGGCGGCAGGTTGACGGTGACCGAGATGGCGCCGTTCGCGTCGGCGATCGCCGTGCCGAGCGACACCGGGACGCTGAACAGCGACAACACGACGGTTGAGAAGGGCGCGTAGCCGCTGCCGGTGATGGTGATGCCGGCGCCGGGCTGGGCGGTGCCGGTACCGGCCGGAACCGCGTCCGAGGGCACCTCGACCGGAGCCTTCGGCGTGCCGGCCGGTACGACCTCCTCGGCGCTGTCGGCCGGCGACGAGCTTCCGCCCGGGCCGTTGGCCACCACGCGTACGGTGTACGGCACGCCGGCGGCCACGTCGGTGATCGTGCAGGGGCTGGCCGTCACGGTGCCGGCGCAGGTCCTGTCCGGGTACCCGTCCGCGACGGCGCTGACGGTGTAGGAGCTGACCCCGGCGAGGCTGGTGGTCACCGCCGCCGTCCACGATGCGGTGATGGCGTTGACGCCGCTCGCCCCGGTGACGAGGGTGGCGGCCGCGGGGATCCCGGAGGCCAGAGTGGCGGTACCAGTGCCGGGAGTGTCGGCCGCGCCGGCCTCGTTGACCGCCAAGACCTGAGCCGCGTACGCGCCCGGGGTGTCGGTGGTGAAGCCGCAGTGCGGATCGGCCTCATCGTCCACTGTGGTGCATGTGTTGTCGCCGAGGACCGCATTCGGCGGCGCCTGGAGCGTGATCACGTAGTGGTGGGTGGCGCCGCCGTTCCAGTCGTTGTCCGCCAGGCGGTCCCATCCGACGTTGACCGTCGAGGAGCCCGGTAAGGCCGTGACCGTCACGCCGGTGACCGTGGCGATCGGCTTGAGCGTGACGTGTGCGGTCTCGTCGGCGACCGGTCCCAGGCCGCCCTCGTTCTGCGGCTGCACGTAGACGACGTAGTCGCCGCCCTCGCTCACGTCGAACGTGCAGCTCGGCGATGCGTCGTCGCCCACCGGCTCCATCGTGCACGAGTCGTTGGACAGGGTCGCGTCGAACGGCCCTTCCACGCTGACCGCGTACGTCTTCTCGGTGCCGCTCTCCCAGCCGGTCGTCAGCTGGTCCCAGCCGACGGTGACGGTCGGAGAGTTCATCGAGGTGTTCGTGTGCAGGCCGGAAACGCCGGCGCTCGGTGCGACGACGACGGTGCCGCCGGCCGACGCGCCGGTGGCGGCGGTGCCGGCCTCGTTGACGGCCTTGACCGTGACCGTGAACGGGCCCGAGGTGTCGGCCGCGAAGGAGCAGGAGGTCTCCGGCGCCGGGACCGAGTCGCAGTTGTTCTCGACCAGGTGCAGGCCACCGTCGATCGTGACCGCGTACGAGCGTGTCTCGCCCGCGTTCCAGTCGCTGTCGGCCAGCGAGGGCCAGCTCAGGTCGACAGCGGATCCGTCGATGATGTTCACCGTCACCGGTCCGACCTGGCCCGAGGGGGCGGCGAGCGTGAGGTGCCCGGTGTCGCTCGCGGTGTTCGGGCTGGTCCCGGCCTCGTTGCCGAGCGCGACCTGAACGGTGTAGTCGCCGCCTCGGTCGGTCGAGAACTGGCACGACGCGGACGAGACGGTGGTGCAGGTGCCGGGATCGATGGTCGCGTCGTCCGGCCCGCTGATGGTCACGATGTAGTTGTGCGTGGTGAGCGCGCCGCCCCAGGCGTCGTCGTCGGCCGGAATCGCGTCCCAGCCGACCGGGATGGTGGCGGTCCCGGTCGTCGGCTCCACCCGCAGGCCGGTCACGGTCGCGAGCGGTACGGCCGGCGCGAGCACAAGGTCGGCGGTGGCGGTCGCCGGGCCGCCGATGCCGACGCCGCTTTCGGTGACGGGGACGACCGTCACGGTGTAGTGGCCGCCGCGCGTGGCCTGGAAGGAACAGCCCGGGGTTTCCGAGTCGGGAATGTCGGCGGCTGTGCACGCGTCGCCGGAGAGCACGGTGCCGTCCGGGCCGTCGACCGACACTCGGTATGCCCGGCTGGCGTTGCCCCGCCAGTCGCCGTCGTCGAGCTTCGTCCACTGCACGGTCACCGTCGAGGTGTCCGGGTCGGCGACGGCGGTCAGGCCGCTCACGGTGGCGGTCGGCGCGAGCTCGATGAGCCCGTCGGCGGAGGCTCCGCCGGGCGCGGCGCCGACCTCGTCGGCGGCCTTCACGACAACCGTGAACGGGCCCGGCGAGCCGGCCGTGAACGAGCAGGACGGCTCGGGTCCGTCGGGCACCGAGTCGCAGGTGTTGTCGGTCAGCGTGCCGCCGCCGGTGATGGTGACCTCGTACTTCCGCTGCTGGGCGCCGCCCCAGCCGTCGGTCATCTGATCCCAGGAGAGCTCCACCTCGCCGGTGCCCGGCGTGTTGGTGATGTCGACCGGCCCGACCGTGCCGGTCGGCGCCAGGACGACCTGGATGTTCGCTCCGGCGGCCGTGCTGACGCCGCCCTCGCTCATGGCCACGATCTGGACCTGGTAGTTCCCGGGCGCGGCGGCGAGGAACGAACAGCTTGAGTTCGCGCCGTCGAGCAGTTGCGCGCAGGTGCCCAGGTCGGTGACCGTCTCGCCGCCCGGTCCGGTCGCGGCGACGCTGTAGTACCTGGTCAGGGCGCCGTTCCAGGCGTTCTCGGCGAGCGGGGTCCAGCTGACCTCGACGACCCCCGATCCCGGTTGGGTGTGGACCGTGAGATCGTCCACCGGCCCGGTCGGCCCGCCGAGCGTCACCGAGATGTCGCGGCTGGTGGAGTGCGTGCTGGAGCCGAGCTCGTTCACGGCGGTCACCGTGACCGTGTAGGTGTCGGTGGCGTCGACCTTGAAGGAGCAGCCGGTGGCCGACGTGGCGTCTTCGTCGGCCCAGCGCCGGCAGTCGTCGTCGAGCACGCCGTCGCCGGAGGGTGCTATCTGTACGTCGTAATGGTGCGTCTCGCCGTTCCAGTCGTCCTCGGGCAGCGGCTCCCAGGAGACTCCCACGAGGCCGGCGCCGTCGCGTGGTGCCAGCGTGAGGTTGCCGACCGCGGCGCCCGGCCTCAGTTCCACGTCGACGGTCGTTTCGGCCGCGGTGCCCTCCCCGGCCTCGTTGGCCGGCGCGACCCGGATCGTGTAGAGCCCGGCGCCGGTGGTGGTGAAGTGGCAGGAGTCGTCGCCCTCTGGGAAGTTGCCCGGGCACCAGGCGGGGTTGGCGGTCATACCATCCGGTGGATCGATGGTCACGTGGTAGTACTGGCTGCCGACATTCCAGGCGCCGGGGGAGAGGGCGTCCCAGGTCACGCCGACGTCGGCCCGGTCGTTGTTCTGGTCGTACGTGCTGACCGCGGCGAGGTTGGCAACCGGGCCGGCCGGCGGATCGAGCACGAGGGTCGCGGTGTCCTGGGTCGAGTCGGCGCTGGTGCCCGTCTCGTTGTGTGCGGCGACCGTGGCCGTGTAGACCCCGGCCTTGTCGGTGACGAAGATGCAGGACGTGTCCGCGATGAGGGCGTCGCAGCCGTTGGTCGGGTGCGCGTCGTCCGGGGCGATGATGTGAACCTCGTACGCCTCGATCTGGCTGCCGTTCCAGCCGGCCGGGTCCAGCGGCTCCCAGGTCACCTCCACGGTCGTGGATCCGGGCGTGGGCGTGACCGTGACCGAGGCGACCGCGCCGGTGGGCACCGGTGGCGGGTCGGCGAGGGCCGTAGCGATCCTGGCCACCGCGGCGTCCGGCGGCGCGGCCTCGGCGAATACGGCCTGGCCGGTCGCGGCGGCGAAGATGGAGATCGTCGCGACGCCGGCCCGGGCCAGCCAGGAGCCGCGTCGGCGTCGGGCCGAGGGCATCGGAGAGCTCATGGGGGCCTCCGCAGGACCGTGTGGGTGCGAGGGCAGCGCCGTCTGAAGGTAGCCCGAATAAATCGGATAAGCGGCGGAAAGTAGTAATTGCCGCGGGCGGCTGTGTGTGTGCTTGCCGGGAATGGGTAACCAAGTCCGAATGCGGGGTGGGATTGCGCAGGAAGAGGACCGTGCGCCCGGGGTGACTCGGCGCGTGGTCCGTCTGCTTGTGCTGCTCGGCGCGGTTGTTGCGGTGTATCTCGTGCTGAGCCTTTTCGATCACGCGGCGCGGGCCGATGTGGGGTCGATTGATCACATTGGCGCAACGGATCCGGCCGACTCGGTCAAGGCCGTCGACGCCGGCGTCGGAGGCGGCGCCGGCGCCGGAGGCGGCGCCGGAAAGGTCATAGCGGAAAAGAAGCTGACCATTCCGAAGGCCCACCCACGGCCGACGATCAAAAAGCCCGAGATCCACTCGCCGAAGATTCATGCGCCGACGAAGATCCACGCCCCGAAGATTCAGACAACGAGAAGGATCCAGGCGCCGAGCATCCGGGCCGGGGAGGCAGTGCGGCGGGTGCAGGTGCGGGCATCGAAGCTCCGCGCGCCCACGTCGGATGCGGTGCGGACCGCGATTGTCCGGCAGAAAGCGTTGACTTCCGTCCAGCGGTCTGCCTTGCCCGAGGTTGCCGAGCTGCCCGATTTGCGGCAGGCCGAACTTCCCGCTCTGCCGCAGCTGCCGTCGTTGCCCCGGTTCACCGCACGGCCTCAGCTTCCCTCGTGGCCGCAGCCGCCCGCACTCCCGCAGGCCTGGGCGCCGATGATGACCCGAACCGTGGCGCTGTTCAGCGCCCCTGTGCCGCACCCGCCGCTCATGCCGCCGGTGCCGGGTCAGGTGCGTCCGCTCGTGCAAGCGCCGGCCTTCGCGTCGGCACCCGGGCTGTCTGGCGTGACCGAGCCGCCGGCATTCGGGCTGTCCGGCGTGACCGAGCCGCCGGCGGCACAGGCTCAACCGCGGACACGGTTCCCGGCCGCGCCGCGGACGCCCCTCCCGGCCCCGCTGCCGCAACCGGACGACCGCTCGACTCCCGCCGGGCAAGCACGTGACTCCGGTGGCGGCAACGCACCCGCGATGGGCACCCTCTCCTCGTCGTGGCGGCCCGAGATGGCCGTCGGCGGCCGGCGTGTGGCCACCGATCTCATCGCCCGCGGGCGCACCGTCCGCTACGCGGGACCTCCTAGCTGAACCAACTCCCGCAGGGATCCGGAAACCGGCCGGCACCAGTTCGGCCGTTCTGAAGCTTTGACCCTGGCTGGGAGGCCATCGTGATCCGCATTCTGCTTGTCGAACCCATGAATCTGATTCGCGGCGCCCTGGCCGCGACGTTGTCCCTGGAGGAGGACCTCGAGGTGGTCGCCGACCTGGGCGCCCTCGACCAGGCGCTGGACATGGCCCGCGCGGTGCCGCCGGACGTGGCCGTGGTCAACGTCGTGCTGCTGGCCGGCGACGGCCTGGCCACGATCGCCCGGCTCGCCGCCGAACAGCCCGGTTGCGCGATCCTGGCGTTGGCCGGCCCGGGCGAGTCGGTGCTGCTCAACCGGGCGTTCGACCTGCGCATCGACGGCGTCGTCGGTACCCAGTCCGCCCCGTGTGACCTGGTCCGCGGCATCCGCCGGGTCGTCCGGGGCGAGCGGGTCATCGACGCGAGCCTGGCCGTGGCGATGGTCGCGGCGCCGCGCAGTCCATTGTCGCCGCAGGAGCTCAACGTGCTGAGCGTGGCCGCGTCCGGGATGCCGTCCACCGAGGTCGCCGCCGAGCTGCACCTGAGCACCGGCACCGTGCGCAACTACATCTCGGCGATCCTGCGCAAGACCGGCGCGCGCAACCGCCTGGAAGCGGTCCGCCTCGCCGAGGGCGCCGGCTGGTTCCAATGACGGCGGCCCACGACGCCGGCCCGATGGCAGCGGCCGCCGACCGGCGGCCCGACCGCGACCCGACGGCCGGCGGCCCGACGGCGGCCCGGCTGCGGCCCGACGACCGCCCGCCCGACGACGGCGACGCAGCCGCACCTGGCGGGGTGCGACTGCGTCGGCGGTACCGGTCAGAGCTGAACGTGTCAGAGCTGGCCGAGCAGAGCCAGGATGGCGTTGAGGAGCGCGGCCAGTCCACCCGCGGTCGGGGTGCCGTCGAGCAGGTGGGTGATCGCGCACAGCAGGTTACCGAGCAGGTTGCCGGGCGCCTGCACCGCGGTGATTACCAGGTGCACCTGGTTCAGGTCGATGACCAGGCCGAGCAGGTCGAGGTGCAGCGGCCCGAGGACGAGGTTCAGCACCTGACAGGTCGTCGCGGCGACGGTCACGGGCATGCTGACGGTGCGGGTGACGGTACCGATGGCGGCGCCGGACGAGTCGCTGACCGTTCCGGTCAGCACGCCGGTGGCCAGCAGGTTGCCGTTCTGCGTCGAGAATCTCGCCGGGGTGAAGGTGCCGGCGAAGGAGCCGTTGTCGGCCGTACCGGTGATCGGTGTGGCGAGGGCGGCCACGGGCGCCGGGGCGGCCGGGGCTGTCGGGGCGGCACTGGCCACACCCGCACCCGCGAAGCTGAGTCCCAGCGTCGCGAGCAATGTCACGACGATCATCGATAGCCGTTGCCGATGCGTCATCGTTCCTCCTGCTGATTTTGATCCGTCTGAGCTTCTTGTCATCGACAAGCCTCGTTGCCCGTACGGCATCGACCCAGTGAGCGGAGTCAGCGGAACGGCTGACAATTGTCAGGTTTGCCGGGCTACCCGGCGCGCAGCATGGGCGCGAACGACGCCGCGTGATCGTGCTCGCACGTGCAGGCCCGCTGCGTCTCGGCGAGGAACACCCGCGGCGGGACGCCGGTGAGGCGGACGCACTCGCGCGTGAGGTGGGACTGGTCCGCATAGCCGGTACGGATCGCCAGCCCCGCAAGCCCGTCGTCCGTGGGCGCCCGTCCGTGGGCGATCGCCTGCTGGACGAGCGCGAGGAAGCCCTGGAAGCGCAGCATCCGCTGCAGCACCTTCGGCGCGAGCCCGACGGCCGTACGGCAGCGACGCCGCAGCTGCGTCTCGGAGATGTGCAGAGACGTGCTCAGCGGCGCCACCTCGGCCCGGCGCCACGGCATGAGCCCGCGCACCGCCTCGGACACGAGCGGGTCCGGGAGCGCGCCGGCGTGCAGGCACACGTGGCGTTGCATGGCGGCGAGGGCCTCCCGGAGCGACGCCGCCGTGCCGACCGCCTCGCCGAGCGCGGCGGCCGACGAGCCCCACAACTCGTCGGCGCCGATCGCGAGCCCGACCATCTCCGATGCCGGCTGTCCCGTGACCGCCGGGAAGGCGCCCGGCACGAAGCGCATGCCGACCACGGTGGTGCCCGGCTCGACCACCTCGACCACCGGCCCGGTGAGCGGCCCGATCATCTGGGGCATCGACCCGACCCGGCAGACGAGCTCGGCGCCGCCGTGGGGGATGCGCCGGTGGACGTACGGCGCGGCGTCCCGGCCGACCTGCTGAACCCAGACCGATGACGCGAGCCCTCGCAGCCCCGGGACGGGCGGACGCTCGACGTAGCTCTGCCCGCCGGCGGAACGCGCGGAGACGGTCATGCGATCCACTATGTCAGGGGAGGACGCCCGGTTTGTTCAAGAGAGCGCGGCGGGCCCGGCCATACCGTTCGACCATGACACCACCACCTAGGTCCAACGTTCAGGCCGACCTCTGGAGCAGCGATCCGCGAGGCTGGGCGGAGGCCGCCGAGGGCCGCATCCGGCCGCTGTACGAGCGGACACTCGACCGCCTTCAGCTCCGGCCCGGGACGCGGCTCCTCGACGCCGGCTGCGGATCGGGGATGTTCGCCGACCTCGCCGCCCAGCGCGGCGCGGACGTCATCGGGCTGGACGTGGCGCCGGGACTCATCGAGTACGCGCGCCGTCGTCGCCCGGCGGCCGGCTACGTCGTCGACGACCTCGAGCGCATGCCGTTCGCCGACGGCGCCTTCGACGTCGTCACCGCCTTCAACTCCGTCCTGTACGCCGACGACCCGCGCCGGGCGCTGGCCGAGATCGCGCGGGTGACCGCCGGTCCGGGCCGCGCGGTCGTGACGGTCGGCGCCGGTCCCGAGCAGGCCGAGAGCGCGGCGCTGATCAATCCACTCGCGCGCCGGAACGACGTGCCCGACCTCGGCAAGCTCGATCTCGCCGACGCGGACGCGGCCCGCGGAGCGCTGCTCGATGCCGGGTTCGCATCCGTGACGGTGGCCGACATCGCGTTCGATGTCGACTTCGCGAGCGTTGACGACGCGGTCGCCGCCCAACTGCCGGCCGGCCCGGTCACCGCGGCGGTCCGGCATTCCGGCCGCGCGGCCGTCGAGGCGGCGCTGCGGTCCTTCTTCGCGCCGCGAACACGGCCCGGCGGGACCGTGCGCATGGGCCTGGTCTTCCGCTGCTATCTGGCCGAGCGGGCCTGAAGAGTCAGGACGGTGCCCGGCCGCTGACCGAGCACAGCGGACGGCCGGCGGAGTAGAAGTCCGGGTCCTCCAGCGCCCGTACGAGGACGTCCACGGCATCGTCCGGGAAACCGCGCTCGACCAGCCGCGGCCGGAACTGTTCGAGCGTGGCGCGGGCGTGCCAGGAGCCCGGCTCGCCGCCCCGCCACGACCGGCACCAGGTGGTCGCCTGCACGTCGCCGAAGCCGGCCTCCAGCAGCAACTGCGGTATCCGCGTGATGAACCTGCTCGCCGTACCGGACTCGTGGAAAAGCTCTTGGCGCAAGTGGACGTATCGATGCCACAACTCGGCCACGCCGGCGGGCGCGGCCGGCGCCTGCAGCAGGTGCGCGGCCCGGTCGACCCCGAACGGATCGAAATCCTCGACGATGATCGTTCCGCCCGGCGCCAGCCGCTCGCACAGTGCCGGCAGGAGCGTGGCCCGATTGGGGAGGTGGGTCATGACGCATCGGCCGTGGATGATGTCGAAGGGCCCGTCCGGCAGCGGTTCCTCGAGCAGATCGAGCTGCGAAACGGTGAGCCGTTCGTGTGGCGGGATGTGCGAGACGTCGATGTCCACGGCGATCACCGAGCCGTCCGGGCCGACCTGGTCGGCCAGCCACCGCGCGACGCTGCCGTTGCCGGCGCCGATCTCCAGCGCGCGGGCGCCGTGCAGCCGGCTGGATTCGGCGATCCGCGCGCACGTGAACTCGTCGAACAACCCGGTCAGTCCGCTCAGATGCGCGGCGCCGTGAGCGCTCGCGTTGTCGAGCGCGTAGTTCGTCATCGTGGCCTTACCAGGAGTCGGTCGGTTTCAGGACATTGCCTGTTCGCGGGACGGGCCGCCACCCGCCCCGCGCAACGGTCAGCTCGGTGCGACGAAGCTGAAGTCGGCGACCTTGTCGGGGGTCAGACCGGCCGGCATCAGCCCGTTGCCCTGCAGGATGGCGATGCTGCGGACCACTCGCTCGTGGTCCAGGTAGCCGAGCGGGGCGCCGTTCGGCGGGGACGTGTACGGCTTCATCGCGTTGATCTCGGCAACCGCGGCCGGGATCTTGGCGGTCGGCTCGGCCTTGTTGAGGATGGCGGCCGCCTCGTCCGGGTGATCCAGGCTGTACTGAAGGCCCTTCAGGATCGCGCCGACGAACTTCTTGACCTCGTCCTTGTCGGAGTTGATGAGCTCCTCGCGCGCGACGATCACGTTGCCGAACAGGTCACCGAGGTAGTCGCTGTACGGCATGACCACGACCTCCTTCTTGGAGGCCGTCTCGAGCGCCTTCTTGCTGAGCAGGAACGTGCTCAGGGCGTCCACCTTGCGCTGCGCCATCAGGCCGTTGAGCGCGGTGGTCTGAGCACCCTGCATGGTCACCGTCTTAGGATCAACACCGGCGAGCTTGGCGTACGCCGGGAAGAGCAGCTCGCTGACCGAGCCGGTGGCCGTGGCGATCTTCTTGCCGGCCAGGTCGCTGGGCTTGGTGATGCCCGTGTCCTTGGTCGTCATGATCGAAACCAGGGTCTGCTGGTGGACGGCCGCGACCGCGCGCCAGTCGGTGAACTTGCCGAGGCCGGACAGCACCTCGCCGCCCGAGAAGTCCATGGCGGCGAACTGCGCCTGGCCCGACTTGATCAGTGTCAGGTTCTGGGTGTTGCCGGCGCCCTTCTGGATGTCGACGTCCAGGCCGGCCTCCTGGAAGTAGCCCTTCTCCTTCGCCACCCAGGCGAAGGCGTCCCGGCCCACCGCGCCGAACCCGGTCAAGTACGTGACCTTCTTGACCTCGGCACCATTCGCACCGGCCTTCGTGGTGCTGTCGTCCTTGTCCGAGCCCGACCCCGAGCAAGCGCCCGCGGTCACGAGCACTGCGACCAGCAGTGCCGCCGCCAGCGCACGAGAGCGTCTGATCATCCATGGCCTCCTGAGATTCCGGCCGTCCAGCGGCGGAAGTGGCTTTTGGTCCGACCTGCGCGTACGCCAGTCGATGAACCCCGTTGCGTTCCGGCCGGTGTTCGGACGAGATCGTAGGGCAGTGCGGATCGCCTGTCATGACGGTCATTCTCCGCAAATCGGTCCGCGTAACGGATCTTGTCAGCTCCGATGTGGACATCGACGCAGGTCAAATGGTGGTTGACAGCCACATAGGCCGGGGGCAATGCTTTGCACCGGATTTCTGAGGATCTTCTGTTCGCGGTGGCCGACGCCCACCGCGATTTGCCCTGGCCGCAGTCCGAGAGGAATGGAACGTTCGTGACGTCGTCCAGCCCGCGGCCGACGCGGGCCGTCGACGATGCCTACGACCGGCTCCACGCGAAGATCTTCACCGGCGAACTTCTTCCGAACGAGCGACTGGTCGAGGCCGACCTCGCGGAGCGCCTGAAGGTCAGCCGGGCCATCGTGCGTACCGCCCTGGTGCGCCTCGGCCAGGACGGCATCGTGACCCTTACCCCGCACCGCGGTGCCCGGGTCCGGGTCGTCACGGACGCGGAGGCGGCGGAGATCCTTCAGGTCCGCGCCATGCTCGAGGCGCTCGCCGCCCGCCAGGCGGCCGTCCGCGCCACCGCCCGGGAGATCGACCGCCTGCGCCGGATCGTCGCCGGCATGGGCCGCCGGCTCGAGGAGGGCGACCTGCTCGGCTACTCCGAGCACAACGCCGAGCTGCACGCCGCCATCATCGAGGCGGCCCGGCACGAGACCGCGGCCCGCCTGATCGCCGGCCTGCGGGCCCAGCTGGTGCGGTTCCAGTTCCGCACCATCCTGGTGGCCGGTCGCGCCGCTCACTCCTACGCCGAGCACACCGCCATCGTGGACGCGATCGCCGACCGTGACCCCGACGCCGCCGAGACTGCCATGCGCGGCCACCTGAGCCAGGTCGAAGCCACGCTGTCCCGCGCCAAGCGGTGACGATCAGGCCGTACGGGTCCAGCGGGCGCCGAGGTCGGCCGGGGTAGGGGCGGTGCCGGTCAGCGGGCCGTACGAGGCCGCCCCGGGCCGCAGGCCGGCGAGGTGCACGTCGAGGTAGCGCCGGCGTAGCTCGCGGATCTGGCCGGTATCGCCGAGACGGATCGCGGCGAGTTGCTCGTAGATCATGGGCAGGTCGGTGCTCCCGAGGCCGCCGCGAACGGCGCCGCTCTGCTGGGCGCGGTGCAGGACTCGATCCGCGAGCGCGCCCGCCTCCACGGCGAGACCGCGGTGCTCCGGCGTGGGCGTGAACCGACCGGCGAGATGAACGGTGAGGGAGTGGACGTCGGCGTCGACGATGCCGCGCATGAACTCGACGAAACCCTCCCACGGGTCGGTCACCTCGCACGCCCGGCGGGCGATGGCGACGAACCGGCGCAGCCCGTCGAGGCAGAGCGTCGCCAGCAGGGCTTCCTTGCTGGGATAACGCCGGTACAGCGCGCTGATCCCGACGCCCGCCGCCCGTGCGACGTCGCCGACGGGGGCATGTGGCTCCGCGATGAAGACCGTTCGCGCGGCGGCGAGGATCGCGTCGTCGTTCCGGGCGGCCTGCGCCCGCCGCCCGTCGAGGACGGTCCGTTCGCCCGGATCTGTCATGGCATCACGCTAACACTTGTGCGGAACGGAACGTTCCGCTACTGTCTTAGGTAGCGGAACAAAACATTCCGTTCCGCGATCGCTTCCCGAGGAGAGACGATGACCACCTGGACGATCCTGGACCGCGCCCACACGGCACTGCGCGACACGACGGCGGCGTTGACCGTCGCCGACCTCGGCCGGGCCACTCCCTGCGCCGAGTGGAACGTCACCCAGGTCCTGCAGCACGCGGCGGGCGACCAGCTCGCCTACGTCTCGGCGATCACCGGGACGGGCGGTCCGACGGAAAATCCCTTCACCCCGTCGGGGAGTCTGACCGGCACCCCGGCCGAGCTGGTCGAGCCCTCCCTCACCGCGTCGGCCGCTGCCTTCGCCACCCTCGACCGGGCCGGCACGACGCCGACCCCGCTGCCGCACGGCACCCTGCCCACCGCCACGGCGGCCGGTGCCGCAGCGCTCGACGCCGCCGTCCACGCCTGGGACGTCGCGGTCGCGGCTGGTCGGCCGTCCCCGCTCGACGACGACCTCGCCGCACAGCTGCTGCCCGTGGCCCGGGCGATCGTCGAGCCGCTGCGCCAGTACGGCGTGTACGCCGCGGCGCTGGAGTCCCACGAGACAGACGGTTCCGCGGCGGAACTCCTCCGCTACCTCGGCCGCGACCCGCACTGGACCGCCTGACCTCTGGACCGCCTGACCTCTGGACGGCCTGACCACTGAATGGCCTGACTTCTGGACGGCTTGACCACTGAACCGCCTGACTTCTGGGCCGCCTGACCACTAGAAGGCCTGACTTCTGGACGGCCTGACCGCTGGAAGGCCTGACCGCTGGACGGCCTGACCGCTGGAAGGCCTGACCGCTGGAAGGCCTGACCGCTGGACGGCCTGACCGCTGGAAGGCCTGACTTCTGGGTCGCCTGACTTCCTCACGTCCGGCGGCGGGCGGCCGAAGTCAATGGTCGACTTCCACCGCCGTATCGCTGTGAGGCAGAGCGTGACGAGACGGACCACGGCGCTGACGACGGTTGCCGCCGTCATTGCCGCGGTCGCCGTGTCGGTGCTGTCGGCCGACACGGCGTCGACGGCCGCCAGACCCGAGACCGGAGCTGCGCAAACCCCCGCCGAAGCCGAAGCCGATGTCGCGCCGCCGGCGGGCACCAGCCCGTTGAGCCGGACCCGCGGGCTCTTCACCGACCCGCAACTGCCCGCCGCCCGCTGGGTCGCCGCGCATCCCGAGGACAAGCGGGCGGCCACGGTCCGGGCCGCCATCGGCAGCCAGCCGATGGCGCACTGGTTCACCGGCACCAGCGACGCCGACGTGGGCGCCGCGGTCGCCAACTACACCCGATCCGCCGAGGCCGCCGGCCAGTTGCCGGTCCTCGTCGCCTACAACCTGCCCGGCCGCGACGCCTGTGGCGCGGAATCCGCAGGCGGGGCGAGCGACCCGGCGAACTACCAGAAGTGGGTTTCCGCATTCGCGACGGCGATCGGCGTACGGCCGGCACTGGTGATCCTCGAGCCTGACGCGCTCGGCGATTTCAGTTGCATGAGCAAGGCGCAGATCGCCACCCGGCTCCGGCTGCTCAACACCGCCACTCGGATGCTCGCCGAAAAAGCGCCGAATACGTGGACCTACATTGACGCCGGTCACGCCGACTGGATCAGTCCCGCGACCATGGCCAAGCGGCTTCTCTCGGCCGGTGTGGCCCGGGCCCGCGGCTTCGCCGTGAACGTCTCCAACTACATCGGCACGACCGAATCCCGCCGGTACGCGGAGCGAATCGAGGCCGCCCTGCACCGGCCGGCCGCGTACGTCATCGACACCAGCCGCAACGGCAACGGCGGCAACGGGCAATGGTGCAATCCCCGCGGCCGCAAATTGGGCCGGCACTCCACGGCGAATCCGGCCGCCCTCGAACTGTGGATCGCCAATCCCGGCAACTCCGACGGCCAATGCGGCATCGCGCCCACCATCAGGGCCGGCGTCTTCAGCCCGGCACTCGCCCAACGCCTGATCGCCGGGAAGTAGTAGCGCGATCACCTCCCGTTGCCGACGGACTATCCTCGGCAAATGCACCCGCGACTCACCGAACTGGATTGGGCCCCCACCCGCATCGGCGAGATCAGTTTGCGGCGGCGCCTCGAACCAACCACAAAAATTGAGGTGTACGAGGTCAAGCTCGGCGACGAGTACCTGATGTCCAGCCTGTTCACGGTCGCCGAGGAGGAACTGGCCCGGCTCACCCTGGCCGCCCTGCCGAACGCGCCGCTGGACGTCGTCGTCGGCGGTCTCGGCCTCGGCTACACCGCCCGCGCCGCGCTCGCCGACACCCGGGTCCGGTCCCTGATCGTGGTCGAGGCGCTGGCGCCGGTGATCGACTGGCATCGCCGTGAGCTGCTCCCGCAGGCCCGCACGCTTACCGCCGACCCCCGCGCCGCCCTGGTGGAGGGCGATTTCTTCGCGCTGCTGCGCGACGGCACGGGTTTCGACCCGGCCGCACCGGACCGCCGCTTCGACGCCATCCTGGTCGACATCGACCACTCACCGGTCAATGTTCTGGACCCCACCCACGCCGACCTCTACACCCCGGCCGGACTGCGCCGGCTCGGCGGCCGCCTGCGCCCGGGCGGGGCCTTCGGACTGTGGTCCGACGACGCCCCCGACGAGGCTTTTCTGGGCGTCCTCCGGCAGTGTTTCGTCGCCGCGACCGCCCACGTGGTGACCTTCGCCAACCCGCTGACCGGCGGCACCTCGGCCAACACCGTCTACGTCGCGACGGCCGGATAGACCCGCGCTCAGAGCTCGGCGCGCCGGGCGGCGATACGGTCCACCGCCTGCTTGGCCTCGAGCAGGCTCGCGCCGGTCTGCCTGCGGTAGGCGCGGACAGCCTCGATCGTCCGGCCGCCCTCCAGATGCCGTACGACATCCTGCTCGTCGGGGTTGGCGATGCCGAGGTGGTCCATCACCAGGTCAAGTTTCCGCTGCAGGGCCGCCAGCTGGGTGGCCGAGCTGCGCCGCTCCTGAACCCACGCCCCGGCGGCCGCCGCCACCGACCCGATCGTGGCGATCACAAGCAGAATTGCTTCCCACGAATTCACTGGCTCATCTAATCAACCACTCGCAACGCGGTCGGGGTTAGTCTTACCGCTAATGCCTACCTATCGCAGCGCCTCAGTGCTTGTCTCGTCCGACGGCACCAGGACCCCTGGTACCGCCGCGCTCTTCGCCGAGCCGGCCCGTAAGGGCGGAAACCCGCCGTGGGCGGGTGACTTCCGGCCCGCCAACAGCGAAGGCAGCGGCCCCAAGAACGCGGTCGGAAAGACCTTCACGTTGGAGCTGCCCGACGGCAGCACCGGCAAGGTCGTGGTCCAGAGCCTCAAGAGCGGAAAGGGCGGCGTCGTGCTGGCGCTGCTCGGCGAGGACGCGCCGCCCTTCTGATCAAGGCCAGCTCTCGGCGGCCGCCGTCGACCAGCCCCCACGCAGCGAACCGCCGCCATCCGATCGCACCGCGCAGGGCTGGTACACCGACCCCACCGGCCGGCACGAACTGCGTCACCCCTGATTGGCCTTCTGGTAGAGCTCGCCGGGGACGGGCTCGAGCCAGGTGGTCGGGTCACCGCCGTCGGGAAGGGCCTCCAGCATGGCGAGGTGGCTCATGAACGTGCCGGCTCCGGCGCCGTGCCAGTGGTCCTCGCCGGGCGGGCAGAGCACGGTCTCGCCGGCGTGGATGCGCAGCACCGTGCCGTCGCGGGTGCCGACCAGGCCGACGCCCTCGGTGACGTGCAGGGTCTGACCCACGGCGTGCGAGTGCCAGTTGGTGTGGGCGCCCGGGGTGAAGCGCACGAGCGCGACGGTCATCCGCGACGGCCCGGTCCCGTTGTAGATGGGGGTCAGGTAGACGTCACCGGTGAACCGGGACGCGGGTGCCTTGACCGTCGGCTGCACTGGCAGCAGTTCCATGTCCAGTTCCTTTCCTCGGAGGCCGCAGCAGGTACATTGGCCCAGTGACGACAGCTTCGTCCAGCGTCACGCGCGGCGACTCGACCTCGTTCCTGCTGCGGTGTCTGCTCCGGGCCGGGATGCTCGACGTCGTCACCGTGGAGCCGGCGTCGGGCGGGCTCGCGGCGCTTGCGGGGATTGCGACCCGCCGGGACGCGCCGCCCGTGTTCGTCAAGGCCTTCGCCGACGCCCCCGACGACGACGTCTTCGTGGCCGAGGCCGAGGGGCTGGCCACCCTGCGCGAACAGGGCGGCGTGGCGACACCCGAGGTGATCCTGGCCAACCGGGAACTGCTGGCCCTGTCGGTGCTGAGCCCGCGGCCGCCCAGTGAGAGCTTCTGGGAGCGGTTCGCCCACGCGCTCGCCCGCCTGCACACGAGCACGACCCATCCTCGCTTCGGCTGGCATCGCGACAACTGGCTGGGCAGCCGCCGCCAGATCAATACCTGGGACGACGACGGCTTCGCCTTCTTCGCGCGGCACCGGCTGCTCCGCTGGCTGGGGGAGCCCCGCGTCGACGCCGCGCTGGATGCCGACGACCGGGCGGCGCTGGAGCGGCTGTGCCACCGTCTGCCCGAGTTGCTGCCCGACCGCCCGGCCTGCCTGACGCACGGCGACCTGTGGGCTCAGAACGTTCTGGCCACTGCGGACGGGCAGCCCGCGCTGATCGATCCGGCGGTGTCCTACATGTGGGCCGAGGTCGACCTTGCCCATCTGTGGTCCACCGCGCCCCCGCCCGAGGCAGAGCCGTTCTTCGAGATCTACGCGGAGCTGACCGGCCTCGACCGCGACTGGCGCGCCCGCATGCCGCTCGTCCAGCTGCGTCAACACCTCGCCGTGCTGGCCCAGTTCGACGACGACTGGGGCGCGGCCGACCAGATCCGTGCCACCCTCGCCCCGTTCCGAACGCGAAACTGACCCGAGGCGTGGTGACGAGCGTCTACGACAGCGAGCGGCTGGCGGCGGCGTATGCGTTCGACCGGCCGCCGGTGCATCAGCAGATTCTGGGATCGGCCCGCCTCGGGCGCCGCGCCGATCGGGCCCTCGACGTCGGGTGTGGAGCGGGTCTGTCCACCGCCGCGCTGGCACCGCTTGCCCAGCGGGTGATCGGTCTGGAGGCCGTCCCGGCCATGCTCGCGCATTGTGGGACCGTCGCGCCGCAGGCCCGGTTCGTCGTCGGCGTGGCCGAGCGGCTGCCGTTCGGGGCGGGAATGTTCGATCTGGTCACGGCGGCGGGCTCGCTGAACTACGCCGACCTCACGCCGGCGCTGTCAGAGATAGCTCGGGTCCTGGCCCCCGGCGGGAGATTCCTGCTGTACGACTTCTCCGAGGGCCGGCGTTCGACGGACGGCGACGCGCTGGCGGACTGGTTCGCCGCATTCGAGCGGCGGTTCCCGTGGCCCGCGGGCTGGCGGCCGCTCGACCCGCGCGAACTGCCCCTCGCCCGCTGCGGCCTGCGCCTGCTGGACTACGCCGACATCGAGCTCAGGCTGCCGACGACGTTCGACGACTACCTGCGGTACACGGTCAGCGGCATCAACGTCGACACTGCCATCACGCGCGGAGCCTGCAGCGCCGAAGAGGCCCGCGACTGGTGCCGGGAAACGCTGGCAGAGGTCTTCGCGACGGGCGACATGACCGTCGTCATCCCGGGATACCTCGCCACGCTGAGCCGCACCGGAACCGGCGGGGGCGTCTGATCGTCGGAACGGCCATGCGGGTTCTTCTGGTCGTTCTGCTTCTCTTGGTGGGGTGCGCCGGGTGCGGCGGGTCCGGGTCGGCGCTGCCCGCGATTGGTATGACCAGCGGCGGCGGGTTCGAGGGGACCTCGCAGGAATGGACGATCGCGCCGGACGGGGCCTGGACCTGGAATCGGACGGACAAGATCGACGGGTTGAAGGTGTGGCCGCCGCGGAGCGGGCGGCTCACCGGTGCGGCGTTCGACGAGATACGGCGGCTGGCCACCGATCCGGACCTGGGGCGGGAAATGCGACTGCCGCATGAGAAGTGTGACTCGTCGGACGGGTCGTACGAGCGGCTCGACGTCGGTATCAACCATTATGTGGCCGGCTGGTGCGACCGGACGCGGAAACACATCCGGCGGCTGCGGGAACGGATCGTCGCTCTGACCATCGGACCGAACACGGTCAGTTGATGTCGAACTCGTTGCCTTCCGGATCCCTCATCCCCACCGCGTAGTGGTCGAGCCCCTCCTCGTCCAAAGCGCCGGTGATGGTGGCGCCCAGCCCGGCCAGTCGAGCGGCCTCCGCGTCGACGCGGCTCCGGCGGGTCTCGATCGGGTCCGCCCGGTCGCCGCTCGCGTGGAGGTCGAGGTGCAGCCGGTTCTTGACGATCTTTGCCTCCGGGACGACATGGAACCAGATGGTGGGGCCGTGACCGTCCGGGTCGCTGATCCGGTCGGCGCCGTCGATCAGTTCCTCCTCGGGCAGCCCCAGGTCGCGATAGAAGTCGTTCCAGCTGGCGAAACCGGCCGGGGGCGGTGCCAACTCGTAGCCCAGCGCCGCGGCCCAGAACCGGGCCAGGCGGTCCGGGTCGGCACAGTCGATGACCAGCTGAAAGCGGACAGACACCGAATTCCTCCCCGGCCGCGGACGGTTTCGATCAGCAATTGCGTGATACTGTCAGGATTCCGGATTGATTTCCACCGACGCCGCGCGCGCCCGATGCGCGTACGGCCGAATTTCCCTCGCCCGCGGGATTTCCGATTTTTCGAGCCGCAGGGATGCCATTTCGCGGGGAGGGTGGGAAATGTGGCCGCCAACCTCGGATCCGACGTTCCGGAGAACATTCCCGACAGGGCGATGCTTCAGCCGGTCGACCTGACCGGCGGCGCGGCGGCCACGGTGGAGGATGACAGTTGGGCGCGGCTGCGACCTCCGCAGCCAGGCGCCGAGGAGGCGTACCCCAGTTCGTTCCTCTGCCTTCGCGAGCGTGCCGTGTCGGCGGTGGTGGGATGGAATGGGACCACGACCGTCGTGGTGCAATACGTCGCGATCTATGAGTCCAACGGCGCGCACCGTTATCTGCGCGACCTGCGCCGCGCCATCGAGGCTTCTCGCGGTGTGGACGGCCGGGGCGTACGCTGGAATATCCTCGCCACTCGGGTGGCGGGCCCGGATTCGGTGTTATTGCTGCTGCGCGAAGACGTCGAGCGTAGTGGCGAGACCAGCACCCGGGAAACGTACGTCGTGGCGGCCCGGGTGGGCCGTGTGCTGGTGGTTGTCGCCGACACCGGTGGGGAGACCGCGGCCGGCCATCGCGGCCTGGTCGAAGAACTGATCACCCCAGCGCTACGGCGGGTCAGCGTTCTGCTGTGACCGGCAGGGCGCCGGCCCTGCTCGCAACTTCCGACCGCGGCGGATCGACTGGTTCAGCGATTCGCCGCGGTCGGGCTCTTATCCGCACGAACACGCACGAGACAGACGGGGTCAAGTGATCATCTCGAAGCAGCTCATCATCGCCGAACTTCGCCGGCGCGGAGAAAGCCGGCGAGCGGAGTTCGTCGACCGGCAATTGCCCGCCGAGGTCGACACCACGCGGCACGGCGGTCTGCTGGCCACGTTGCGGCTCGATCCCCAATGGCTGGCCGCGGCAAGCGAGCAGCCGGCAGCCGAGGCGGCGGCCGGCGAAGCGGCAGACGAGCCCGCGGGCAAAGCGGCAGGCGAGGTAGCAACAGAGGCGGCAAGCGAGGCGGCAAATGAGTGATCGGCGGCGGCAGCGCTGACCGTCACCGCGACGACAACGGGCACGGCAACTCCATCTTCACGACCGTAGGTCCACCCCGCGGCGAGGAGATCGTCATCGTTCCGTCGAAGGCCCCGAGCCGCCGTTCGATCCCGTGCAGGCCCGTGCCCCGCGCCGCGTCGGCGCCCCCGACCCCGTCGTCGCCGACCTCGGCGATGAGGAGCCCGTCCACGTACCGGAGGGTCACCGAAGCCGAACCGGCCTTGCTGTGCCGCCCCATGTTGGCCAGCGCCTCGGCGACCGCGAAGTAGACGGCCGACTCGACCGGTGTGTCCGGCCGGCCCGGGAGATGCGAGACGACCGCCGTACGCACCGGCAGGGTCATCGCCAACGCCCGGACGGCACCCTCGAGACCGCGCTCGGCGAGCACCGGCGGGTGGATGCCGCGGACCAGGTCGCGCAGCTCGACCAGCGCGATGGCACTCGACGCGCGCGCCTCGGCCAGCAGCTTGAGCGCCGCCGACGGATCCCGGCGGACGAGGCGCTCGGCCAGCCCGATCGTCATCCCCACCGAGACCATCCGGGCCTGGGCGCCGTCGTGCAGATCGCGCTCGATCCGGCGCAGTTCCGCCGCCTGGACGTCGATCGCGTCGGACCTGCTCACGGTGAGGTGGGCGACCCGCAGTCGCAGTTCCGCGGCCGCCGTCGGCGCCAGGAAGAGCCGCTCGAACCGGAAGCAGGTCGTGCGCAGCAGCGGCCCCACGGCCAGCGCGACGAGGAGCAGGACCGCTCCCTGCGGGAGGGCCAGCCACGCCTCGCCGAGATTCGCCGTGGGCCAGAACAGGCCGTACCCGAACCATGCCCCGCCGAGGAAGAGCCACAACGGCAGCAGAACCACGCCGACCAGGCCGTACGCGGCCAGCGCGAGGACCAGCAACCCGAGCGACGCCGCGACAAAAGCGCCCGGCAGCAGCCAGGCCATGTCACGCCAGGTCGCCGAGTCGGTGATGATCCATCTCAGCCAGCGCCGGGTGCCGAGTTCGTGGCTGTCCGGCGCCGGATGATAGGGCCGCCGGATCGGGACGCCGGCGCGCGTGCTCAGCGTCCGCTCGAGGTTGGCCCGCCACCGCACCACCCGGGCGGCCACGGTGAGGACGTCCGTGCCGAGCACCGGCACCGGGCACAACACCAACCCGGCCAGCCACACGGCGAGAACCGGCACGTTGAGCAGGGCCAGGCCGGTCACGAACACACTGTCCGCGATCGCGCTCAAGCCGGCCCGCATCCGGTGCCCGAACCTCATGGCACCATCATCCCGCGCCGACCTGGGCGGAATCATCGGACGGCGGTGACGGTAATCCTCGCGTTCTGCACACAGACCAGGTATCCCGGAACGCTGCGGCACCCGATCAAGGCGCCCAGCAGATACCGATCGCCGGCCGTGCCGACCCGCCGGCCGGTCGCGGGGTCGAGCAGCCGAAACGCGCCGGTCAGCTCCGACGAGGCGACGATCCGGTCGTCGCCGACCGGCTGGGCGACCGTCATGGCGCTCGCCTGCCAGCGCCGCGCGCCCGTGTCCGGGTCGTACCCGATCAGGCCGCCCGGATCCACACCGCACAGCACCGGCCGGCAGTCGGTGAGCGGTCCGTCGGCCTGCCACAGGCCGGCGAGCGTGTCGGGCCGGTACACCGTACTCGTCTGGCCGGTCGCGTCCTGCCGGGTGACGATCAATCGCCCGGCGGCGGCCGAGAGCCGGGTGCCCTCCGACCAAGGCACTTTTCCCGTACGCGTGACCGCACCGTCGACGTGTCGCAGGACGGTGAGCCGCCCGTTCGCCGCGGCCGTGACCACCGCATCACCCACCACGACCAGACTCGCCAGGCCCGGGACCGGGCGGCTCCATAGTGTGCGGCCGTCCCGCAGGCTGACGTTGCGCAGCTGGTCGGCACCGCCCGCGCCGGCGTCGACCAGCAGCACGGATTGATCGGTGACGTCCTCCGGGGCGCCCGCCGCCCGCCACAGCGCCAGGCCGGTGTGCACATCCCGGGCGATTGTGCGGGTGGTCCGGGCAAGGAGCAGATCGGGGCGGTTGAAGTACCTCTCGAAGTCGTCCGGCGCCACGATCACCCCGCCGGCCACCGACGGGGCCTGAGCGAGGACGTCGGGCGCCGGCACCGACCATCGCAACGCGCCGGAGGCCAGGTCGTACGCCTTCAGCGCCGGCACCCCGGCATCGTGGTGGAACAGGTAGAGCGACGCCGGAGTGAGTGTCATGGTGTCGTC
The DNA here is from genome assembly GCF_000379645.1 of Paractinoplanes globisporus DSM 43857. Lineage (GTDB taxonomy): Bacteria > Actinomycetota > Actinomycetes > Mycobacteriales > Micromonosporaceae > Actinoplanes > Actinoplanes globisporus. Next base: position 864,486 of record NZ_KB903294.1, on the reverse strand, counting down.
GTCGCGGTCGTACGGGGCGGACCAGAGCACGCCGCCGAACGGCGGGGACGGCCGGACCGACCCGTTGACGAGGAACAGCGTGAGCAGCCCGACCAGGAACAGCGCCACCGATCGGGACGGCATCGCCCGGCGCGGCCGCCGGCCCGCCTCCGGAGCGATGTCCAGGTCGACGATCGTCACGCCGGACCTCGGCTAGGCCGCGGGCGGAGCGGTCGACTTCCGGATGACCAGTTGCGTGGCCAGCTCGATGCGCGGCGAGGTCAACTGCTCGCCGGCGACCAGCCGCAACAGCCGCTGCATCGCCACCCGGCCCATCTCGGCGAGCGGCTGCCGCACGGTCGTCAGCGGCGGCGCCGACCACCGCGACGCGGTCATGTCATCGAAGCCGACCACGCTGACGTCCTCCGGCACTCGCAGGCCCAGTGTCCGGGCCGCCTCGATCGCGCCCAGCGCCTGCGCGTCGTTGGCGGCGAACAGGGCGGTGGGCCGTTCCGTGAGTGATAGCAGCTCGGCGGCGGCCGTGAAGCCCGCGTCGAAGGTGAACGGGCCGGGCCGGATCAGCTCGGGCTCCAGCGCCTGCCCGGCCCGCGACAGGGCGGCGTGGTAGCCGTGCAGGCGGGCGATGCTGACCATCGCCTCGGGCGGCCCCTCCACGAAGCCGATCCGGCGGTGCCCGAGCCCGATCAGATGGGCGGTGGCCTCCATGCCGCCGTTGAAGTTCGTGGCGCCCACGCTCGGGATCTCCGGGGACGGGATGTTCACCGGGTCGATGGTGACGATCGGGATGTCCTGGTCGGAGAAGTGACGCCACTGCTGCGAGGTCACGGTCGAGGTCACCAGCACGACGCCCTCGCGGTGCGCGTTCGCGGTCCGCCGGGCCCAGCCGGCGCCGAGCGGGTCTTCCGGGACGAGCCCGACGACGACGTCCACCTGCTCGGCCGAGGCGGCCTCGATCGCGCCGCGGATGATCTCGAGGTTGTTCGGCGTCTCCATGGCGTCGAAGACGAGGTCGACCGTACGCGCCACCGGCTGGCTGCCGCCCGGTCCGCGCGCGACGTACCCGTGCTGGGCGAGCAGCACCCCGATCCGGGTCCGGGTCTCCGGCGCGACGTCGGTGCGGCCGTTGACGACCTTCGAGACCGTGGGCACGGAAACGCCCGCCTCGCGCGCCACCGCGGCCAGCGTCGCCCGCCGTTCCGATGCGTCCTTACCCACGGTGATCCCTCCTGCGGAGCTGACCCGAGTATCGCAACATTGCGCAATTTTTCGAAAGACCGGCTCACTGCCGGCCGAGGCTGTCGAGGAAGAAGCGGGTACGGCGGTCGTAGTCCTCGCGCGGTTGCGGGCCCAGCGCGCGGAGCGCCAGGCCGTTGGCGATGTCGGCGTAGTACAGGTCGGCGGCGGTGAAGCCGGGGCGGAGGACGCCCGCGTCGTGGCCTCGCCGGAGCAGATGCACGGTGGTGTCGGTGGCGGCGTTGGCCAGGGCGACGAGCTGGGCCGAGTTCGGGTACGTCATCAGCAGCGCGTCGGTGAAGGCGGGCTCGCGATACTGCAGGTCGCGCCGGTCGCCGACGTACGTCGCGATGGCTTGCCACGGGTCGTCGACGGCCCGCGCCCGGCCCATGATGGTGTGCATCTCGGCGGCGACCAGCTCGCCGATCACGGCGTCGATGAGGCCGTCGCGCCCGCCGAAGCGGTTGTAGATCGTGGCCTTGCTGACCCCGGCCGCCGCCGCGATCTCCTCCAGCGGGGTGCTCAGCCCGCGGCCCCGGAAGGCCGCGATGGCAGCGGCGCGGATCTGGGCCACGTTGCGGGCCGCATCGGCGCGCAACGGCGGCCCGACCACGGTCACCTCGGTATCCACCTCGTCACCGTACCAACTTGACCCGGCAGTTAAGTTAACCCTAGGGTCAGGTTATGACGAAGTCCATCGCCGTCCTCGGGGCGGGGCCGGGTCTCGGCCAGGCCGTCGCCCACCGCTACGCCCGCGAGGGTTACGCCGTCGCGATCGTGGCCCGCCGTCAGGAGCCGCTCGACCGGCTCGCCGAGCAACTGACGAGGGAGGGCGCGCGGGCGCATGCGATCGCCGCCGACCTCGCCGACACCGCCGCCATCCCGGCGCTGGCCGAGCGCATCCGGACCGCAGTCGGCGACCCCGACGCGCTGTACTACGGCGCCGCCGCCAACGGCTTCGTGCCGGTGCTGGAGCTGACGCCCGAGCGGGTGGACGAGCTCATGCCGCTCAGTGTGCACGCGCTGCTCTCCCTCGTACGGGAAATGCTGCCCGCGATGATCGCCAAGGGTGACGGAGCGATCCTGAGTGCCCAGGGCGCCAGCGCCCGGTGGGGTAACCCGGACATCGCCGGTGGCGTCGCCCTCGCCGCCCAGCGCAACCTCCTGCAGGCATTGCACGCCGCGGTGGCCGGCCAGGGAGTCTACGTCGGCGGCCTCTACATCGGCGCCGCCATCGAGAACACGCCCTTCCACGCCCGGATGGAGTCGGCGCGGGCGGCCGGCGACCCGGTACCCGACATCCCGTCGGTCGATCCGGCCGACCTCGCCGACCTGCTCTGGACCATGCATCACCAGACACGACCGCCGGAGGCCGTCTACCCCGTGGCCTGAGGCGCCCGGCGTGGCAGGATTGCCCGGCCGAGGCGAGTCGACGGGGAGCGGCGGGGTTGGATCTGACAGAAGCGAGGCACCTCGCCTCCGGCCTCATGGCCCGGCACGGGCTGACCGGGTGGCGCCTGGTGTTCGACAACGCCAAGACCCGGGCCGGAGTGTGCCGCTTCGACCGCAAGGAGATCGGGCTGTCCCGCCCGTTGATCGCTCTCTACGAGATCGAGCAGGTCACCGACACGGTGCTGCACGAGATCGCCCATGCGCTGGCCGGGCCGCGGCACGGGCACGATCGGGTCTGGCGGGCCGTCGCGCGGCGGATCGGCTGCTCGGGGGAGAGGTGCATCCGGGCGGACGCGCCCAGCGTCGACGGGCCGTGGGAGGGTGTCTGCCCGGCCGGTCACCGCACGACGGCACATCGCCGCCCGGTACGCGTCAAGTCGTGCCGCGGCTGCTCCGCCGGGTTCGATCCGTCCGCGATCTACACGTGGTCACATCGCGGCGAGCCGGCCTCGATGGACCCCCGGTACGAGGCCGAGCTGGCGCGCATCCGGGCCGGTCGGTCCGCGACGAAGCCCGTGGTGGTGCCGGTGCAGGTCGGTGAACGAGTCCGGCTGACGGGCACGGGCAAATACGCGGGACTGGCCGGCACGGTCGTGAAGCGGGGGCGAACCCGCTACCAGGTCGAGACCCGGGCCGGACTGCTCAGCGTGGCGTTCACGGCCGTGACGCCGCAGCCTCACGGTTTGCGCCCGACCCCGCAGTAGACGCTGAGAGCCTCCGGGGTGGCGCCCGGGCCGGGCCGCCAGAGCGGGGTCGGCACGACGCCCGGCTCGACCAGATCGAGGCCCGTGAAAAAGCCATTCATTTGCTCGACCGTACGCAGGTGGTAGTCGGCGCCGCCGGAACGCGCGGTCCGCACCGCCTCGGCCGTCGCCTCGGTCACGACGCTGTCGTTCACCACCAGGTAGCTGCCGGACGGCACGGCGGCGAGGAACCGCGCGACTATCTCGGCCGGGCCCGGGACGTCGGTGTCGGCGACGTTGCCGAGGATGCCCAGCATCATCAGGGCCACCGGGCGGGTGAGGTCCAGCGTCTTCGCCGCCGCGTCGACGATGCGCGCGGGGTCGTGCACGTCGGCGTCGACATAGTCGGTGACGCCCGAGCCGGCCAGCAAGGCGCGGGCGTGGACGAGCACCAGCGGGTCGTTGTCGACGTACACCACCCTGGTCTCGGGCGCGACGGCCTGGGCGACCTGGTGGGTGTTTCCGGCGCTGGGCAGGCCGGTGCCGAGGTCGAGGAACTGGCGGACGCCGGCCTCGCCGGTCAGGAAGGTCACGACCCGGCCGAGGAACTCCCGCGAGGCCCGCGCGACCCGCACCACGTCGGGGTACACCTGCTTGACCTGGTCGCCGACCGCGCGGTCGGCGGGGTAGTTGTCCGTACCGCCGAGCCAGTAGTTCCAGATGCGGGCGCTGTGCGGCTGCTCGGAGTTGAGCCGGGCTTGCAGGTCAGAATCGGAGTCGCTCATCGATCCGCCTTCCGTCGGGTCACGACCACGGCGGATGGATCGTACCGTCCACTGTGCTCCCAGCCGTCCCCGTTACTGAAGCGCGGTGACCGCGGCGTAGACGGTGGCGGTGAGGCGGGGGTCGAGCGGGTCCGGGAGCAGCCGGCCCGGCCCGGCCAGGCGGGCGAGCGCGTGCGCGGCGGCGAGCCGGTGACCTATGTCGATGGTCATCCGCCGGTGGACGGAGACGCTGAGCAGGCCCGGCAGCGCGAGCAGGGGGTGCAGCCGGTTCGGCCGGGCCGGGCCGGTCGCGGTGTCGTCGTCACGGCCGTTCATCGTCAGGTTGATGTGCGGTGGATCGCGGTCGTCGACCCATTGCGGCGGGACGCTGTCGGCGACCGACAGGTCGATCAGCACGTCGTATCGGACGGGAACCTCGCCGGGCGTCGCGTCCACCGTGAGGCGGCTGTCGGCGAAGGTGAGGTCGCGGACGCCGGTCGCGGTCAGCAGGGCCGCGATCTCCGGAACGGTGTGCGCGTCGATGACGAGGACCCGGCTGGCCGACAGCGGGACATGCGTCTGCCGTACGGCGTTGAGCAGCGCGGCGATCACGGTGACCGCGGCGGAGTCGTCGCCGGTCTCGAGAACCGGCAGGACGGGCCGCAGGCGATCCAGCCGGTCGCGTACGGCGTCGGCGCGCGCCGTGCTGGTGTGGTGCAGACAGACCGCGGCGAAGCCGGGCGTGAGCGCGGCGACCGTGTCCTCGAGGGCGGCCTGCCTGGTGTCGACGGGCAGGAGCGCGATCTCCAGGCCGCTGTGGTGGTTGAGGAAGGCGGCCACCGGCTCCATGCCCGCCAGCGCGGTCGCCGCCTCGGCGCCCGCGCGCAGGCCGCTGGCATCGCTGACCAGCGCGACCCGGTGCCGGCGACCGGTGTACCGGTCGACGTCGTCGGGATTGCCCGGGGCCGGGTCGCCCGCACGGGCCAGCGGGATCGTGACGCGCCGGTCTCGCGGCGCGCCGAGGTCGAATTGGCTCATCGGTCCCCCGGAGCGTGGGTGCGGAGGCGTCGATATTACCAATTGCAAAACTCTTCAACTACGGCCGGGCCCGCGGTGCGGTCAGCGGCGTCTCCGCTACGGGAGCTCGGCGCCGGTGGCCCGGTCCTGCAGTTCGGCCAGGAGCCCGTCGCGGTCGGTGAGGATCTCGCCGAGAATGCGCCGGCCGGCGGCGAGCAGGTCGAGCACGGCCGGTGTGCTCAGCGCGTACATGACCGCGCCGCCGTCGCGGAACGAGACCACGATGCCGGCCCGGCGCAGCACGGCGAGCTGCTGCGACAGGTTGGACGGCTCGATGTCGATCTCGGCGAGGAGGTCGCGAACCGGCATCGGCCCGGGCTGGAGCAACTCCAGGACCCGGATGCGAACCGGATGCCCGAGCGTGCGGAACATCTCGGCCTTTGCCTGGTACAACGGCACGGACACGAGCGCTCCCAGCATGATCGGCCAACGCGGTCAATCCCGGTCTGACCTGCGCGGCGACTCCCAAGGCTACACGGACGGCGCCGCGCCGCGGGTTCAGCCGGGGCGCTCGTCCAGTCCGGGGTGCGTCTCCGAGCGGACGGTGGCGAGCGCCACGGCGAGGTTGTAGCGGATCGCCTCGCACGTCGTGCACACGGACTCGGCGCAGTCCCTCCGGTGCGCCTCCGCCACGAGCAGGGCGGCGTCGCGCAGGGCGCGTACCTCGAGACGCAGGCGTGGCCCGTCCGGGACGCCCAGCAGCGCCGACGCGGCCAGCTCGATCGTCCGCTCGGGCACCTGGTAGGCGGCGGTCGCGGCCGCGGTGCGACGCAGCACGTCGTCGAGCGGCCTGGTCACATTGCTAAATCCTTCATTTAGTAAATTCTGCAGCAATTCGGCCCGGGTGTGTGACCGACCCGACCGGTGTGTCAGTGGACACGAATTCGACATACGGCCGTCATCCTCTGTTTCCTTCCCGTAACTTTGAACGCTGCCCCGGGCGGCTGAGTGTCACGCGCCTGGCCGACTTGACTCGTGAGTGAGGAATGGTGCACGCCCGGTGACCGTGACGACTGCCGTGACGACCGAACTGCGACTGATCGATCTTGCCGAGATGGCGGAGGAGCCGGCGGCACCGGCACTGTTCCGCTCCTCGTCCGCACCGGTCCGCCGCACGCTGGTCGACATCCTCGACGCGACGGTCCGAGACCACGCGACGAGCCGCGCGATCGACACCGGGGCCACCACGCTGACCTATCGCGAGCTGGCCGACCAGGTCGAGGCGCTGCGCTCACGGCTGAGCGAGCACGGGATCGGCGTCGGCGACCGGGTCGGGGTCCGGGTCTCCTCCGGCACGGCGGACCTGTACCTGGCGATCCTCGGCGTGCTGGCGGCCGGCGCGGCGTACGTCCCGGTCGACGCGGACGACCCCGAGGAGCGCGCCGAGCTGGTCTTCGGCGAGGCCGACGTGTGCGCGGTCATCGGCGACGGCCTGAGCGTGACGCTGCGTGGTACCCCCTCCGGCCGTCCCGGACGGCCGGAGCCGGCCGACGACGCCTGGATCATCTTCACGTCCGGATCCACCGGTACGCCGAAGGGCGTGGCCGTGTCGCACGGCGCCGCCGCCGCTTTCGTCGACGCCGAGGCGCAGCTGTTCCTGGCCGGCGAAGCCGATGACGCCGGTGACACGAAGGACGCGGGTGACACCGGAGTCCAACCGAGCGACCGCGTCCTGGCCGGCCTGTCGGTCGCCTTCGACGCCTCCTGCGAGGAGATGTGGCTCGCGTGGCGGCACGGCGCCTGCCTGGTGCCGGCCGCGCGCTCGCTCGTGCGCAGCGGCGTCGATCTCGGCCCGTGGCTGGTCGAGCAGCGCATCACCGTCGTGTCCACGGTGCCGACCCTCGCCGCGCTGTGGCCGGCCGAGGCGCTCGACGACGTACGCCTGCTGATCTTTGGTGGTGAGGCCTGCCCGCCGGAGCTCGCGGAACGGCTGGCCGTCGAGGGACGCGAGGTCTGGAACACCTACGGCCCGACCGAGGCGACCGTGGTCGCCTGCGCCGCGCGGATGACCGGCGACGGACCGGTGCGTATCGGCCTGCCGCTGGCCGGCTGGGAGCTCGCGGTGATCGACCCGGCCGGCGAGCCGGTCGCGATGGGGGAGACCGGCGAGCTGGTCATCGGCGGCGTCGGCCTGGCCCGGTACCTCGACGCCGCGAAGGACGCCGAGAAGTTCGCGCCGCTGACCTCCCTCGGCTGGCAGCGCGCGTACCGCAGTGGCGACATCGTCCGCGCGGAGCCGGAGGGGCTGCTGTTCCTGGGCCGCGGCGACGAGCAGGTGAAACTCGGCGGGCGCCGGATCGAGCTGGGCGAGGTCGACGCCGCGCTGCAGGCGCTGCCCGACGTGGCCGGCGCGGCCGCCGCGGTGAAGCGGACCGCGGCCGGCAACCAGCTGCTGGTGGGCTACGTCGTGCCGCGCGAGGGCTTCGATGCCGCCGCCGCCGCGCTGCGCATCCGCGAGCAGCTTCCGGCCGCGCTCGTCCCGCTGCTGGCCGAGGTCGAGGCGCTTCCCACGCGTACGTCCGGGAAGGTGGACCGGGCGGCGCTGCCGTGGCCCCTGGCCACCGGCGGCGAGAACAACGCCGAGCTGACCGCCACGCAGGAGTGGCTCGCCGGCGGCTGGGAGCAGATTCTGGGCGTACGCCCGGCCGCGGCGGACGCCGATTTCTTCAGCAGCGGTGGCAGCAGCCTCAACGCGGCCCAGCTGGTGGCCTGGATCCGGCAGACGCACCCGCAGGTGTCGGTGGCCGGCGTCTACCAGAACCCCCGGCTGTCGGAGATGGCGGCCGTGCTCGACGCGCTGGACACGACGGCGACGGTCCGCCGCGAGGTCCGGCCCACCCCGCTGCGGACCGGGCTGTTCCAGGCCGTCCTGATGCTGCCGATGCTCGCGCTCGTCGGGCTGCGCTGGATCACCGTCCTCGCCGCCCTGGGCAACGTTCTGATCCCCTGGGCGCCGCAGGTCTCCTGGTGGTGGATCGCGGCCGCCTGGGTGCTGCTGTTCAGCTCGCCCGGGCGGATCGGGGTGGCGGCGGCCGGAGCGCGGTTGCTGCTTCGCGGCGTGGGCCCGGGCGACTACCCGCGTGGCGGCCAGGTCCACCTGCGGCTGTGGGCGGCCGAGCGGCTGGCCGAGCTGACCGGCGCGACCGGCGTCGCCGGGGCGGGCTGGATGATCACGTACGCGCGGGCACTCGGCGCGCAGGTCGGCAAGGACGTCGACCTGCACTCGGCGCCGCCGGTCACCGGCCTGCTGAAGCTGGGCCGCGGCGTGGCGATCGAGCCCGAGGTCGACCTGTCCGGCTACTGGGTCGACGGCGACGTCGTCCGGATCGGCAAGGTGCGGATCGGCGCGGGCAGCCGGGTCGGTTCCCGCAGCACGCTGATGCCCGGCGCCCGGATCGGCAAGGGCGCGAAGATCGCCGCCGGGTCGACCGTCTCCGGCGCGGTGCCGGCGAACCAGCGCTGGGCGGGCTCGCCGGCGGTGCCCGCGGCCAAGGGCGCGGCCGATTGGCCGGCGCAGCGTCCCGAGCAACGGTCCCGGATCTGGGTGGCCTGGTACAGCCTGACCGCCCAGCTGCTCGGCGTCCTGCCGGTGGTCGCGGCGCTTCCGGCCCTCAAGCTGCTGACCGTCTCGGTTTTCCTGGTGCCGGCCGCGGCCGTCGCCTACTTCGTGACGTACGCCCTGCTCGTTCTGGGGGCGGTCCGCCTGCTCGGCGTCGGCCTCAAGGCCGGTTTCCATCCCGTACGGGGGAGAGTGGCGTGGCAGGTGTGGACGACCGAGCGCCTGATGGGGATGGCCCGGTTCGCCCTCTTCCCGATGTACGCCAGCCTGTTCACGCCAGTCTGGCTGCGGCTGCTGGGCGCCAAGGTCGGCCGCGACGTAGAGGCCTCCACCGTGCTCGCGCTGCCGGCGATGACGACGGTCGCCGACGGCGCGTTCCTGGCCGACGACACGATGGTCGCCACGTACGAGCTGAGCCACGGCTGGCTGCGGGTGGCCCCGGCCCGGATCGGCAAGCAGGCCTTCCTCGGCAACTCCGGCATGGCGGCCCCCGGCCGGTCGGTGCCCAAACGGGGCCTGGTGGGCGTGCTCTCGTCGGCGCCGCGCAAGGCGAAGAAGGGCTCGTCGTGGCTCGGCTCGCCGCCGATGCCGCTGCGCCGCGCCGTCGAGGCCGGCGACACCAGCCGCACGTACCACCCGCCGCTGCGGCTCAAGCTGGCCCGGGCCGCGATCGAGCTGTGCCGGATCGTCCCGGTGATGCTGGCCGCCGCGCTGGCCGTCCTCGTCCTCGGCACGCTCGCCCGGGTCTGGGAGGTCGCCGGCGGCTGGGCGGCCGCGCTCGTCGCCGGGCCGGTGCTGCTGGTCGCGGCGATCGCCGCCGCGCTCGTCGCGACGGCCGCGAAGTGGCTGCTGGTGGGCCGGTTCCGGGTCACCGAGCGGGCGCTGTGGACGTCGTTCGTCTGGCGCAACGAGCTCGCCGACACGTTCGTCGAGGTGCTCGCCGCGCCATGGCTGTTCCGCTTCGCCACCGGCACGCCCCTGCTGAGCATGTGGCTGCGCACGCTCGGCGCGAAGATCGGCCGCGGTGCCTGGCTGGAGACCTTCTGGCTGCCGGAGTACGACCTGGTGCGGCTCGGGCCGGGCGCCACCGTCAACCGGGGCTGCGTGGTGCAGACCCACCTGTTTCATGATCGAATCATGAGCATGGACGAGGTGACTCTGGGCGCGGGCGCCACGCTCGGCCCGCACGGCATCGTGCTCCCCGGAGTGAGCATCGGCGCCCGCACCACCGTCGGGCCCGGGTCGCTGGTCACCCGCGGTGACGTCGTGCCCGAGGACAGCCGATGGCTCGGTAACCCGATCGCGAACTGGACATGACTCCGGGGGTGGGGCCGCTCGGCGCCACACCCGGTGCCGACTACTCGAACGACACGTACCTGCCCGCGCACGGCAACGGTGGGTACCGCGTCCTGCACTACGACCTGGACCTCGACTACCGCATCACGACCAACCGGCTGGCCGGCAAGGCGGTCGTCACGGCGCGGGCCGTCCAGTCGCTGTCCCGGTTCAGCCTCGACCTCGGCCGATTCCGGGTCCAGAGCGTCCGGGTGGACGGCCAGCCCGCGAAGTTCACGCATCGGGCCGGCAAGCTCCAGATCAAGCCGGAGCGGCCGGTCGCGTACGGCTCGGCCTTCAAGATCGAAATACGGTACGCCGGGACACCGGTGCCCATCTCCGGCCGGTGGGGCGACATCGGCTGGGACGAGCTGACCGACGGGGTGCTCGTCGCGAGCCAGCCGAACGGGGCGCCGTCCTGGTTCCCGTGCAACGACCGGCCCGACGACAAGGCCACCTACCTGGTGACGCTCACCGCGGCGTCGCCGTACACGGTGCTGGTCACCGGCGATCTCGTCTCCCGGCGCCGCGGGGCCGGCAACACCACCTGGGTGTACGAGCGGACCGAGCCCACCGCCGCGTACCTCATGAGCGTCCAGATCGGCCGGTACGAGACGGTCGACCTGGCCCCTGGTACGGGCGCCCGGCGGGTGAGGCAGCGGGCCGCGATCCCGCCCCGGCTGCGGGCCGTCTTCCGGCACGATTTCGCCCGGCACGGCGAGATCATGGCGGCCCTGGAGGGTCTGTTCGGGCCGTACCCGTTCCGCGAGTACGTCGTGGTGGTCGCCGACGACGACCTGGACGACCCGATCGAGGCCCAGGGCATGGCGATCTTCGGGCGCAACCATCTCGACGGGCTGCGCACCCACGAGCGGCTGGTCGCGCACGAGCTGGCCCACCAGTGGTTCGGCAACAGCCTGACGGTCGCGGACTGGCGGCACATCTGGCTCAACGAGGGCTTTGCCACGTACGCGGAATGGCTGTGGTCCGCGGCCTCGGGCGGCCCGTCGGCGGACGTCCTCGCGACCCAGTGGCACGCGCGGCTCGCGGCCCGGCCGGCCGACATCGTCGTCGCCAACCCGGGCGTCCATCGGATGTTCGACCCGCTGGTCTACAAGCGCGGCGCGCTGACGCTGCACGCCCTGCGCACGAGGGTCGGCGACGACGTGTTCTTCGCACTCCTGCGATCGTGGGTCGCCGAGCACCAGTATCAGACCGTGACGACCGACCAGTTCCGGGAGCACGCCCAGCGCTTCACCGCCCGGCCGCTGGACGACCTGTTCGCGGCGTGGCTCGATCGACGGCCGTTGCCGCCGCTGCCGCTCTTCTCCTGAGGCACCTCGCCTGGTGCATTGATCGGCCGTGACCGATAGCTTGTCTCCATGGCGCGGAAGCTGGCTCTGGCCCTGGTCCTTGTGGTGTCGACGTCGGTCGTGCTCGCGGGCACGCCCGCCGATGCCTCCTCATCCCCGGCGACGCCGGGCGCCGTCGGCGCGGGCGATCCCTACTACCCGCTGGACGGCAACGGCGGCTACGACGTCAAGCACTACGACCTGGCGATCAGGTACGCGCCGAGCTCGGACGCCCTGGCCGGGGTGGTGACGATCCGGGCGGTGGCGACGCAGCGGCTGTCGGCGTTCAACCTCGATCTCGACGGGCTGACGATCCGGTCGGTCACCGTGGACGGCCGGCCGGCGAAATGGTCGCGCGACGCCACCGAGCTGACCGTGACGCCGCGCCGGTCGCTGGGCAAGGGGCACGTCTTCGACACCAGGATCGTCTACGACGGCGTGCCCAAGGTGATCCGCGATCCGGACCTCGGCGACGGCGGCGCCTTCACCACCGACGACGGCGTCGTGATCCTCGGCGAGCCGGATGTCGCGCAGGCCTGGTTCCCGTCCAACGACCACCCGAGCGACAAGGCGTCGTTCTCGATCGCACTGACGGTTCCGAAGGATCTGCAGGCGATCTCCAACGGCGTTCCGGCCGGGCGCTCGACCGCCCGGGGCTGGTCGACCTGGCGCTGGGAGCAGCGCGAGCCGATGGCGACGTACCTGGCGATGGCGGCGATCGGCAAGTTCGACGTGACGTCGTACCGGAAAAATGGGATCCAGTTCCTGGACGCGATCGACCCGGCGCTGCCGGCGGAGACCTATGCCCGGGTGGCCAAGTCGTTCGCCCGCGAGCCCGAGATCCTGCGGTTCCTGTCCGGCTGCTTCGGCCCGTACCCGTTCCGCGGGGCCGGCGGCATCGTGGACGCCGACGGCGAGTGGGACTACGCGCTGGAGAACCAGGGCCGCCCGATCTACACCCCGCAGGACTTCGACACCCAGGAGGACGGCGACAGCGTCGTGGTCCACGAGCTGGCACATCAGTGGTACGGGGACAGCGTCGCGCTGGAACGCTGGCGGGGGATCTGGCTGAACGAGGGCTTCGCGTCGTACGCCGAGTGGCTCTGGAGCGAGCACGAGGGCCTGGAGACCGCGCAGCAGATCTTCGACCGGCGGTACGCGACCCCGGCCACCTCGTCGCTGTGGAAGTCGAAGGTCGCCGACCCCGGCCCGCCCAACCTCTTCATCGGCGCCGTCTACAACCGCGGCGCGATGACGCTGCACGCGCTGCGGCTGACCGTCGGCGACCAGAAGTTCTTCCGCATCCTGCGCTCGTGGGCCCAGATCCACCGCAACGGCAACGTGACCACGGAGGAGTTCATCGCCCTCGCCGAGCACATCTCGGGCCGCGACCTCGGCGCCTTGTTCACGGCCTGGCTCTACACCCCGTCGAAGCCGGCCCTCCCGGTGGCTACGAGCCGTGCCGGGTGAGCGAGCCCCACTGCCGTCAACGTGAGCTGACAGGAGCGCCGGGTCGCGCCGCGACAGCCACGGCGCGGCGCGGCCCTCGCCGGTTGGGGCGGCTGCCGATCAGTCGGCAGGCGAGGTAGATGGCGAACGAGATGGTGGTGACGTAGGGGCTGATCGGGATGCTGCTGCCGAGGGACAGCAGGATGCCGCCGACCACGGAACATACGGCGAACACCACGCTGAGCAGGGTGACCAGGCGTGGGGCCGCGGTGACGCGCATGGCGGCCGCGGCCGGTGTGCACATGATGCTGAGCACGAGCAGGGCGCCGACGATCTGGATGGACATCGCGACGGCCAACCCGAGCAGGAGCATGAAAGCCGGCGAGAGGACATCGACCGGCACGCCGCGGGCGGCGGCCACCTCGGGATCGGTGCTGGCGAAGGTGAGCGGGCGCCAGATCAGCGCCAGGCCGAGCAGGACGAAGGCCGATGTTCCGAGCAGCCAGGACAGCTGCGGGGTGTCGACCGCGACGATCTGTCCGGTCAGCAGACCGAATTTGTTGGCCGATCGTCCCTTGTACAGGGAAAGGAAGAGCACGCCCAGGCCGAGGCCGAACGGCATCAGCACGCCGATGATCGAGTTGCGGTCGCGGGCCCGGCTGCCCAGCGCGCCGATCGTCAGGGCCGCGATGAGCGATCCGGTCAGCGATCCGGCGACGACATTGACGCCGAGCAGCAGGGCGGCCGAGGCGCCGGCGAAGGAGAGTTCGCTGATGCCGTGCACCGCGAAGGGCAGGTCCCGCATCATGACGAAGGTGCTGATGAGGCCGCCGACGACACCGAGGATGAGGCCGGCGAGGATGGAGTTGTGCACCAGCGAGAGCAACTGGCCGTAATCGGTGAAGTCGAAGATCCGATGCCAGACGGTCATGGCGCACCCAGCGCGTAGTTGGTCTCGTGGCCCTCGTGCCCGCTCATCTCCGGCAGGCCGGCAACCAGGATCCGGCCGTGGGAACGGATCACCTCGACCGGGGTCCGGTACATCTCGCTCAGCGTCGACGAGTTGAGGACCTCGTCGACCGTGCCGGCGCGGAATTGCCCGCCGGCGAGGTAGAGGACGCGGTCGGCGTACGGGAGCACGGGGTTGATCTCATGGGTGACGAACAGGACGGCAGTGTCGCCGGTGCGCCGGGACTGGTCCACCAGCGCCGTCGTGGCGCTCTGGCTCTGCGGGTCGAGCGACAGCAGCGGTTCGTCGCACAACAGCAACCTGGGGCCGGCGACCAGGGCCTGCGCGATGCGTACCCGTTGCTGCTCGCCGCCGGAGAGCAGGCCGACCGGCCGGTCCGCGTAGCCGGCCGCGCCGACCCGGTCGAGGAGTGCGTCGATCCGGCGGCGTCGGCCGGGGTTCGGCCACCCGATGCCCCAGCGGTGACCGTCCAGACCCAGACCGACCAGGTCGCGGGCGCGTAGAGGGGTGAGCGGGTCCACGCGACGCTGCTGCGGCACATAGCCGATCTCCCCGCTGCCCCGGCGCGCCGGACGCCCGGCGATGGCGACCGTGCCGCTGGTCAGGCGCTGCTCGCCCAGGATGACCCGCAGGAGGCTGGTCTTGCCGGACCCGTTGGCGCCGAGCACGGCCACGAACTCGCCCGGCTCGACGAGCAGGTTCAGGTGAGACCAGAGGCGGCGCGCGCCGAAACTGAGCGAGGCGTCATGGATCTTGAGGGTTGGCGACGACATGTCGACCTATCCGAGTGCCGTCTGGATCGCCGTCAGGTTGCCGCTCATCCAGCTCACGTAGTCCTTGCCGGCCGGCAAGGTCTCGGTGACCGGGACGACCGAGATCTTGGCGGCCGCCGCGGCGTCCTTGACCTTCTCCGTCTCCGGGCCCGAAGTCTGTTCGTTGTAGGCGAGCAGCGACACCTTCCTCCGCGAGAACAGGTCGAGGGTTTCGGAGAGCACGCTCGCGGACACGTCGGTGCCCTCCTCGATCGCCTCGCTGAACTCGGCCGGCGTCTTGTTCACCAGCCCGCACGCCTCGAGCAGGTACAGCGGCACCGGCTCGGTGATCGCAGCGCCCGCACCCGTGTGCGCGGCCTTGATCGACGCCTCGGTGCCCTCCAGATGCTTCAGCTTCTCGGTGAACGCGGCGCCACCCGCCTGGAACGCGGACGCGCCCGCCGGATCCTTGGCCGACAACGTGGTCACCAACTCGGCCACGAACTTCTCCATGGTCGGGAAGTCGTACCAGACATGTTCGTTGAGTTCGCCGCCGGCCGGCGCCTTCTTGCCGGAGATGTCGACGACGTTGAGCACGGTCACCTTGCTGTTGTTCGCCGCCTTCAGCATGGTGTCCACAAAGTCGTCGTAACCGCCCCCGTTCTCGATCACCACATCGGCTTTGGACAGCTGCAGCTGCGTGCGGCTGTTCGCCTCGTAGGAGTGCGGATCCGCGTCGGGGTCGCTGATTATCGACGTCACCTCCACCTTGTCACCGGCGATCTGCTCGACCACATCGCCGTAGACGTTCGTCGACGCCACCACCGAGAGTGACGTGCCGCCGCCGGAACTGGCGCCGACCGACCCCGGGCTACCGTCCGCCGAGGACCCGCAGGCCGACGCGGCCATCACCAACGACAGCGCGCCTATGGCCCACAGGCCGGTACTCCGACGCGTCAACACCATGCTCACTCCTTGTGACGACTTTTGGAAATGAATTCCATGTCGGTTAGACCGTAGGGTTCACCGCGTCCGCCGCGCAAGCCACGGGAAGTAATTCTCGTCACGAGCGCCATAATGCAGCGAGAAATGGCTGCGTGTCGAAAGGCAAGCATGCTGTGGAATGCACATTTACATATGCTGGTTCCGCTATACCGATCAGTCCGCCACCTATTGTCATCTGCCTATTGGACGATATTGGTGAGGACGATTACCGTTCCGCCTGTACGCGGCGTTGTGTGGCGCGCGGGAAGGGGAGGGGTGGTCCGCGACCTGACCATCGACCAGGGTGTTTCACGGGTGCGAGCGCTCCGGGTCGGCACCAGGCTGAGGGAAGTCCTGGAAGCAGCGGATCCGCCGGCCGGATCCGCGGCCCCTCCGTGCTGGGTTCCGAGAGAGGCAGTGCCCGACATGACCACGCTCGATCAGCAAGCCGGCGTCGTCCGGCCGTTCACCGTACAGATCTCCGATGAGGCGCTCGACGATCTGCGGCGCCGCCTGACCGCGACACGCTGGCCGAGCAGGGAGCTCGCCGACGACCGCAAGCAGGGGGTGCAGCTGGCCACGTTGCAGGCGCTGCGCCAGTACTGGGCGACCGACTACGACGGACGGCGGGTCGAATCCCGGCTGAACGCGCTGCCGCAGTTCACCACCGAGATCGACGGCGTGGACATCCACTTCGTGCACGTCCGGTCCCCGCACGAGGACGCGCTTCCGCTGATCATGACGCACGGCTGGCCGGGCTCGGTCATCGAGATGCTCGACTCCGTCGGCCCGCTCACCGATCCCACCGCGCACGGCGGCACCGCCGCGGACGCGTTCCACCTCGTGCTGCCGTCGCTGCCCGGGTACGGCTTCTCGGCCGAGCCGACCGAGACCGGGTGGGACCTCGCCCGGACCGCGCGGGCCTGGGCGGAGCTCATGCGCCGGCTCGGCTACGACCGCTACGTGGCCCAGGGCGGCGACGTCGGCGCCGGCGTCACCGACGCGATCGGGCGGATCGGCCCCGACGGGCTGGTCGGAATCCACACCAACCTGCTCGTGCCGGCGCTGAACGACCCGGCGGCGCTGCCGAACGACGGGGACGCGGAACGCGCGGCGCTCGCCGCGATCAAGACCTTCCAGTCCACCGGGAACGGCTACTTCGTGGAGATGGCGACCCGGCCGCAGACGATCGGGTACGCGCTGCTGGACTCGCCGGCCGCGCTCGCCGCCTGGATGATCGACCACGACACCGACGCGTACTACAAGATCGCCAGCGCGTTCGTCGACGACAAGCCCTCGGGCAACCTCACCCGCGACCACATTCTCGACAACGTCACGGCCTACTGGCTGACCGGTACGGCCGCGTCCGCGGCCCGGTCCTACTGGGAGGCCTACGGCGCGGACGCGCCCACCGCCGGCAGCCCGCCGCTTCCGGACCCCCGCGTCCCGGTCGGCTTCAGCGCGTTCCCCGGCGAGATCTGGGTGACTCCGCGCAGCTGGGCCGAGGCGTCTTACCCCACGCTCAACTACTTCGGCCAGGCCGCGCGGGGCGGCCACTTCGCCGCCTGGGAGGAGCCGGAGCTGTTCGCGGCGGAGCTCAGGGCCGCGTTCCGCTCGCTGCGCTGACCGGATCCCAGTCGTCCGGCTCGGTGATCGGTGTGCCGTAGCCGGGCCGGTGCGACTGGTCGATGCCGTGCTCGTCCCACGTGTACAGGTGCAGCGAGAGCCCGTCGGGGTCGTCGAAGACCAGCAACCAGCCGATGGACGCCTCGATGAGCGGGGAGTGCTTCACGTCGAGGCTGTCCAGGTGGGACGCCCAGGCCGCCAGATCGTCGCGGCCGCGCACGGCGAAGCTGACCGGGTCGAAGCCCCGGTTGCCCTCGACCGCGGCCGGATTCACCCGGAACGTGGCGAGCGTGGGGGAGAGCCCGGGGATGCGGCCGCCCGGCTCTTCGTCGAGCAGGGGTACGTCGCCACCACGATCCGCGAGATCGCCCGGGCGGCCGGGGTCGGCGAGCGCACGGTGTACGCCGCCTTTCCCGGCAAGGCCGACCTCTTCCGGCATGCCCTCGACGTGGCGACCGTCGGCGACGAAGAGCCCGTGGCCGTCGCGGAAAGGCCGGAGATCATTGATGCGTACGCCCGAACCGATCCGCACGAAGCGATCGGCCGGACCATCGACTACACAGTGGCGCTGCTCGAGCGGGCCGGCGACCTGATCATGGTGACCGTCCAGGCCGCCGACGCCGACGCGGACATGCGCGCCGCCGCCGACGCCGGCTCGCGCGCCACCCGGGACTTCTGGCTCACCCTCACCCAGACACTGCGCGATCGAGGGGCGCTGCGCACCGGCCTGACCGCGCAGACCGCCGCGGACATCCTCTACGCCCTGGCCTCGCCGCACACCCACCAACTGCTCAGACGGCACTGCGGCTGGACGCGGCAGCGCTACCAGGCGTGGCTGACGGAAACGGCCACGCAGCAGCTAATCGGCGGCGACTGAGGGCAGTGCCGCGCCGAGCCGGTCGGTGGCTTCGGCCAGGTCGGCCGGCGCGAGATGGGAGAAGCTGAGCCGGATGCGGTCGTCGCCCCCGACGCCGTCGACGTAGAACCGCGGGCCGGGAACGAAGGACGTGCCTCGCCGCTCGGCCTCGGCCAGCAGCCCGGTCGCGCTGACGCCGGGCGGCAGCGGCAGCCACAGGAACCACCCGCCGCCTGGAGCCGAGGCCGGCAGGTACGCGCGCACGGCCGAGACCAGGGCGTCACGCTGCGCGCGGTACTCGGCGCGTACCGCCGCGATATGCCGTTGATAGGCCCCGGACGCGCCGAAGCAGGACATGGTGGTGGCGACCGAGTGGTTGACGCCCCCGCCGCTGTGCACGTAGCCCAGCGTGGCCAGCCGGGTGATCAGCGCGGGGTCGGCGTTGATCCAGCCCAGGCGCAGGCCGGGCGCGACGGTCTTGGCGAAGCTGCCCAGCCGGACGACGCCGTCGCCGCCGGACAGTTGCCACAGCGACGGCGGGGCGTCGCCCTCGTAGCACAACTCGCGGTAGGTGTCGTCCTCGAGCAGCGTGAGGCCGGTCCGCTGGGCCAGCGCCACCAGGGCGCGGCGCCGATCGGGCGGCAGGCTCCGGCCGGTCGGGTTGGCGAACGTCGGCACCAGGTAGAGCAACGGAACGCGACGTCCCTCGAGCATCGCGGCCAGGGCGTCGGGGTCGACACCGTCCTCGTCGGCGGGAGCCCGCAGGACCGTGGCGCCGGTGTCGGCGAAGATCTGGAACGCCAGGTAGTACGTGGGCGAGTCGACCAGGATCACGTCGCCCGGGCCGGCCAGCAGCGAGGCCACCAGCGCCATCCCGTGCGAGGCGCCGGCGGTGACGAAAAGTTGATCGGTCGCGGAGGGGAGGTGAGCGGCCAGCCACTCCAGCAGCGGCGCGGGCCCGGTGGCGTATCCGTACGTCAATTGCCGCCAGCCGAACTCCCGGGACGCCGCGGCCGACGCTCGAGCCCACTCCTCGACGGGCAGCAGGCCGGGGCGCGGATGCCCCCAACTCAGGTCGAGAATGCCGGGGCGATGCTCGAACTGGATCATCGGCGCCAGACTTTGGGGGTCGCGGGTGAGCGGCGTCACACCCTAACATTGCCCTACCGAGCGGGCGCGACAGGCGGGCATGGGCCCACTTTTGGGAGCGCTCCCACAGGAGGACCGGTGCGCTACGGACACTTCGACGACGAGCGGCGCGAGTACGTCATCGACCGCCCCGACACGCCACTGCCCTGGATCAACTACCTGGGCACCGAGGCGTACTTCGGCATCGTCTCCAACACCGCGGGCGGGTATTCGTTCTACCGCGACGCCAAGCTGCGCCGCCTGACCCGCTACCGCTACAACAACGCGCCGTTCGACGTCGGCGGCCGCTACCTGTACGTGCGGGACGACGCCACCGGTGACTTCTGGTCACCGTCGTGGCAGCCGACGCGCGGCCGGCTGGACGAGTACGAGTGCCGACACGGCCTGTCGTACACCCGGATCGCCTCGGCCCGCGACGGGATCCGGTCCGAGACGCTCTACTACGTGCCGCTCGGCGAGACCCTCGAGGTGTGGCGGGTCCGGGTCACCAACGAGCGCGACACGGCGGCGGAGCTCTCGCTCTTCTCCTCGGTCGAGTTCTGCCTCTGGGACGCGCAGGACGACGCCACGAACTTCCAGCGCAACTTCTCCACCGGACAGGTCGAGGTGGCCGACGGGGTGATCTACCACAAGACCGAGTACCGGGAGCGGCGCGACCACTTCGCCTATTTCGCCTGCTCGGAGCCGCTCGCCGGGTTCGACACCCAGCGCGAGATGTTCCTCGGCGCCTACCGCGGCTGGGACCAGCCGGCGGCGGTCGAGCGCGGCGCCTCCTTCGACTCGGTCGCGCACGGCTGGGCGCCGATGGGCAGCCATCACGTGCGCCTCGGCCTGGCGCCGGGGGAGAGCCGCGAGGTCAACTTCGTGCTCGGGTACGCGGAGAACCCGCGCGACGAGAAGTTCGACCCGCGCGGGTCGCAGACGCTCAACAAACGGCACGTACGCCCGGTCATCGAGCGCTGGCTGCAGCCCTCGACCGTGGCGGAGGGGTTCGCGGCGCTCGGCGCGTACTGGGACCGGCTGCTCGGTGGGCTGAACGTGACGACCCCGGACGCGGACACCGACCGGATGGTCAACGTCTGGAACGCGTACCAGTGCATGGTGACCTTCAACATGAGCCGGTCGGCGTCCTTCTACGAATCCGGGATCGGCCGCGGCATGGGTTTCCGCGACTCGAACCAGGACCTGCTCGGCTTCGTCCACATGATTCCGGAGCGCGCCCGCGAGCGGATCCTGGACATCGCGTCCACCCAGATGGCGACCGGCGGGGCGTACCACCAGTACCAGCCGCTGACCAAGCGCGGGAACAACGACATCGGCGAGGGCTTCAACGACGACCCGCTGTGGCTGGTGCTCGGCGTCACCGCGTACGTCAAGGAGACCGGCGACGAGACGATCCTGGACGAGCCGGTGCCCTTCGACAACGCGCCCGGCACTGAAGTGTCGTTGTACGAGCACTTGCGGCGTTCGCTGCGCTACACCCAGGAGCGGCTCGGCCCGCACGGCCTGCCGTTGATCGGGCGGGCCGATTGGAATGACTGTCTTAACCTCAACTGTTTTTCCGATACGCCCGGAGAACCATTCCAGACCACCGAGAACGTCAGCGGGGGCACGGCCGAGTCGGTCTTCATCGCCGGCCAGTTCGTGCTGGCCGCCAAGGAGCTGGCCGCGCTGGCCGAGCTGCGCGGGCTGGGCCCGGAGGCGGCCGAGTACCGGGCCGCCGCCGAGAAGATGACCGGCGTCATCATCGAGCACGGCTGGGACGGCGCCTGGTTCCGGCGGGCGTACGACTTCCACGGCAACCCGGTCGGCTCCAGCGAGGCCGACGAGGGACAGATCTTCATCGAGCCGCAGGGCATGTGCGTGCTGGGCGGGGTCGGCCTCGACGACGGGCTCGCCGCCCAGGCGCTGCGCAGCGTGGCCGAGCGGCTGGCCACCCCGCACGGCATCATCCTGCAGCAGCCCGCGTACTCGTCCTATCGGATCGAGCTGGGCGAGATCTCCTCCTACCCGCCTGGCTACAAGGAGAACGCCGGCATCTTCTGCCACACCAACCCGTGGATCATGATCGCCGAGGCGATGGTGGGCAACGGCGACCGCGCCTTCGACTACTACCGGCGGATCAACCCGTCGGTCCGGGAGGAGATCAGCGAGCTGCACCGCTGCGAGCCGTACGTCTACGCGCAGATGATCGCCGGGCGGGACGCGCCCACCCACGGCGAGGCCAAGAACTCCTGGCTCACGGGCACCGCGGCCTGGAACTTCGTCGCGATCACGCAGTGGATCCTCGGCATCCGGCCGGAGCTGACGGGCCTGCGCGTCGACCCCGTGCTGCCGGCGGCCTGGCCCGGATTCCGGGTCACCCGGGCCTTCCGCGAAGCCACCTACGAGATCACCGTACGGAAGGAAGCCGGAGCGACCGGTCGAGTCGCCTATCTGATCGTGGACGGCGAACGAGTGGACGGCACGGTCGTGCCCCTCGCCCCGCCCGGTACGGTGGTCAGAGTGGAGGCCGTCACCGAGGGGTGATCGACGGCACGCCCGTGATCGGCCTCACTGCATTGACACGATCTTGCGGCCAGTATCAGATATGCCGTTACACACGGGGACGAACAACGGCTGTCTGGAGGGCGACGTGCAGATCGCCAATGCCGGTACGAGGTTTTCGGCGGTACGCCTGCGCCTGCTCGGGTGGGCGGCCCGCCGCTTCGCCGGAAAATCGGGCACGGTATCCCTCGAGGGATCCCTGTCGATGCTGCCCGACAGCTCGCTGTACCCGCTCTTCCGGAACGGCCTCGACCCGGTTCCCGAGCTCACCCGGCGGCGCGAGGAGTCGCCGGTCACCCGGCTGCCGGTGCCGCTGGGCATCCGCGTCTGGCTGGCGGCCGGCTACGAACCGGTGCGGGCGGTGCTCGGCAGCACCGACGGCTTCAGCAACGACTTCGGCAAGTTCGCCGTGCGGGTCGGCCTGACGGCGGCGGCGCAGCCCGGCGGTCTCGGCATGGCCGACCCGCCGATACACACCCGGCTGCGCCGCCTGGTCACGCCCGAGTTCACCATGCGCAAGCTCGCCCGCCTGCAGCCGCGGATCGAGACCATCGTCGCCGACCGGCTCGACGCGATGGCCAAGATCAGCGGGCCGGTCGACCTGATGCAGGAGTTCGCCCTGCCGGTGCCCGCGCTGGCCATCTGCGAGCTGCTCGGCGTGCCGTACGCCGACCGCGAGCTGGTGCAGCGGTTCAGCACCGCGCGGTTCGACCTCGGCGACGGCGCGTACGCCCCGCTCGACGCGATCAACGAGTCCAAGGCGTACCTGCGCGGCCTGGTCGCCGACCAGCGCCGGAACCCGGGCGAGGGCCTGATCGGCTCGCTGATCCGCGACCACGGCGACGAGCTCGACGACCAGGAGCTGGCCGGGCTCGCCGACGGCGTGCTCACCGGCGGCCTGGAGACGAGCGCCAGCATGCTCGCGCTCGGCGCCCTGGTGCTGATGACCCAGCCCGAGCTGGCCGCGCCGCTGCACGCCGGCGAACCGGCCGACGCCCTGGTCGAGGAGTTGCTGCGCTACCTGACGGTGGTGCAGGTGGCCTTCCCGCGCTTCGCCGTCCGCGACCTCGAGATCGCCGGCGTGCAGATCAAGGCGGGCGACGCCATCATGTGCTCGCTGAGCGCCGCCGACCGCGACGGCATGCTCGGCCCCGGCATGGACAAAATCGACGTCGGCCGCCCCACCAGCCGCTCCCACCTGGCCTTCGGCCACGGCCTGCACCGCTGCGTCGGCGCCGAACTGGCCCGCATGGAGCTGCGCACCGCCTACCCGGCCCTGGTGCGCCGCTTCCCGTCGATGCGCCCGGCAATCGACCCGGCCGACCTCCCGACCCGCCGCGCCTCGATCGTCTTCGGCCTGGACGCCCTCCCGGTCATCCTGGAACCGGCGACGCTCAGCCCGCCCGCGAGCGCTTGAGGCCGGGCAATTGGTCGCGGTGGGCTGCACCGCACGACGGGCATGGCGCCGTCTCGGACGATCACGTAGACTGAATCAGCGAAGCAGATCATGATTCAGTCCAGGGGGCGGTGGTCGTGACCAGCGTCAACGTTGGTGCACTGATAGAGAAGGCGCGAGTTGCCGCCGGGCTGAGCCAGCGTGCGCTCGCCGACGCCGCAGGCATGTCTCAGCCCACGTTGTCGCGGATCATCTCCGGCGACCGGGTGGCGAAACTGCCGGAAATCGTTGCGATCTCGTGGGCGACGGGTTTCACGGTTGCCCAGCTCACCGGGGTCAGCACGGTGGCCGACCGGGTCCAGTGCGCGGCCCGGGCGACCAACGGCTCGGGCATGGAACAAATGCGCGACACGCTGCTGCACTTCCTCGAACTGGATGACTATCTGGACGAGCAGGCCATCCCGGCCATGATTTGACGGCGGTGACAACCGTGTATCCCGAGACCGAGGGCCGTGCCGCTGCCGAGCGGTTCCGCCAGGAGCACGGTCTCGGGCTGCAACCGCTGGGCGACTTGGTCGCGCTTATCGAGCAGTCGGCCGGCGTCGACGTCGCCGTGCTGGACGCAGGACCCGATGAACACGGCCTGACGATGCGGGACCCGCAGCGCGGCGCCGTGTTCATCGGCGTTGCGAGAACCCGGCATCCGATGCGGCAACGCAGCACGCTCGCACACGAGCTCGGTCATGTCGTCTTCGACGACTGGGCCGACAACACCACCTGTGACTGGAGCGCACCGTCGGCCCGGGAAAGCCGCGCCAACGTCTTCGCCCGGCACCTCTTACTACCGATCGACGGGCTGAACGCCTTCGTAGGGGGAGCACGGGAGGTCAACCTGGCCGCGCTCTCCGCCGTCGTTCAGAGATTCCTGGTGTCGCCTCAGATCGCCGCCATCGCACTTGAACAGAGTGGTCGCATCGACGCGGACACCAAAGTCGACTGGATGGCCGTGTCCGCTCCTCAACTGGCCGTGCGTTTCGGCTGGAGCGACCAGTACCGTGCGCTCCAAGCCGACTCCCATCAGCGCCGTGCGCCACAGCGGCTGCTGGCCCGCGCCATCCAGGGTTACGCCGAGGGGGTGGTCTCCGTGCAGACCATCGCCACCATGCGGGGCATACCGCCCGAGAGCGCCGCCGGCGAGCTCCGCGAAGCGGGTATATCGCCTCCCGCTCGGCATATTGTCACCTGGGCAGATCCGGGAGACTTGCCCGAGGTGCAGGTGGATCTCGACGCCTTGGACGACACGCTCGGCGCGACAGACACACCCTTCGGCACCGCGTCGGAGCCGGACCCGGGATGAGCCAGCGACCGATCATCGATGCGGGCCCGGGACTCAACTTCCTGTCGATCAACAAGGAGCGGCTCCTCATCGGCATGCTGGGCCCGCTCAGCGCCCCAGCGGCCGTGGAGGCTGAGGTGCTCCGCAAAGCAGCCCAGGACCAGCGCTTCCGTCCCGCGGAGGCGGTGTGGAGGAAGCTGGCATCAAAATGGATCCAGATCCTGCCCGACGACCCGACCCCCGAACTCGCGCGGGTTGTCAACAGGATCACCCAGCAACCCATGGCAGAACGTCTGACACGCTCGAAGGACCTGGGCGAAACGATGGTGATCGCGCACGCCGTCGTAGCCGCGGAATCGGGTGCCGACGTCATCATCCTCATCGACGACGGGCTCGGGGCGCAGACGGCCACCGGCGAAATCCGCCGCCTGGACCGGCTCCGGCTCAGGGCAGGCAACAGCACGATCGGGTCGATCAGGCTGGCAAGTACACTGACGGTCCTGGAGAGGGCCGCCGGTACGACGCACATTCCCGGCAGAGCACAGATGCGTGCGACATATCAACGCCTGCGCAGCCTCGACGACGGACTTCCACCCATCGAGAAGACCGCGCTTCTGACAACGACTCGCTGGGCGAACGACGCGTGACGCAGTACTGCCGATGCGGGAGGGCGAGTAGGCGCTGTTGGTCGGTCAGGCGTCGACTATGCCGTGGCGGGCCATGATGGCCGCTCGGCGTGAGGAGTTGACCGTGCGCACGCGGCGGCCCACGAAGAAGACGTCGGCGAGGGTCCACAGGCCGAGGCCGCCCAGCGTGAACAGCATTGCTATCGAGCGGCCGGTGTCGCCGAGGTAGAAGCGATGGCCGCCGAAAATGCCCAAGACCAACCAGATGCCGTACGCGACCCGCGCGTCCTTTTTGACGCTGTTGTACTCGGACTCGGCGCGTAGGACCCGGTACCGCAGTTCGTCCACCGGCGCAACGATAGTGGGTGGAGAGGGGTGTGCATCGTGGAGGAGTTTCGTCTGTTCATCGGCGGCAAAGCCGTCGAGTCGGTCACCGGCCGGGTCTTCGAATCGATGAATCCGTACACCGGCCGGCCGTGGGCGCGGGTCGCGGACGGCAGTGCCGAGGACGTCGACGCGGCCGTCGCCGCCGCCCGGGCGGCGTTCCACGGGCCGTGGGGCGCGATGACCGGCTTTCAGCGGGCCGCGATCATGCGCCGGTGTGCCGAGGCGCTGGACGCGAACGCGGATCGCCTGGCCCGGCTCGAGGTCAGCGACTCCGGCAAGCTGATGCGCGAGATGAGCGGCCAGATGGCGGGCCTGTCCTCGTGGTTCAACTATTTCTCCGGGCTGGCCGACAAGCTGGAGGGCGCCACCGTCCCGCTCGCCAACCCCAACTACTTCGCGTACACGCGCAAGGAACCCGTCGGCGTGGTCGGCTGCATCACCCCGTGGAACAGCCCGCTTCTGCTGTTCACCTGGAAGCTCGCCCCGCTGCTCGCGGCCGGGAACACGTGCGTCGTCAAGCCGTCGGAGCACTCGCCCTGCTCGACCGTGGCGTTCGCCGAGATCCTCACCGAGGCCGGCCTGCCCCCGGGCGTCGTCAACGTCGTCACCGGGTGGGACCGCTCGACCGGCGAGGCGCTCGCCGGCCACCGGGGCATCGACAAGGTCGCGTTCACCGGGTCGACGGCCACCGGCATCGCCGTGGGCCGGGCCGCGATGGGCAACGTCAACCGGGCCGGCCTGGAACTGGGCGGCAAGTCGTGCCAGCTCGTGTTCCCGGACGCCGACCTCGACGCGGCCGCGAACGGTGTCGTGGCCGGCGTCTTCGCCGCGACCGGGCAGACGTGCATGGCGGGTTCGCGGCTCGTCGTGCACGAGGCGGTGGCCGAGGAGCTGATCGGCAAGATCGTGGCGCGCGCGAACGCCATCAAGCTGGGCGACCCGATGGACCCGGGCACCGAGATGGGCCCGGTGGCGAACCTGCCGCAGTACGAGAAGGTTCTCGGCTACCTGCAGACCGCGCGCGACGAGGGCGGCACCTTCGCCGCGGGCGGTGCGGCGGCCACCGACCTCGGGGGCCTCTTCGTCAAGCCGACCGTCATCACCGGCGTCACCCCGGAGTCGACGGTCGTGCGCCAGGAGATCTTCGGACCGGTCCTGAGCGTGTACACGTTCAGCGAGGCCGGCGGGGAGGCCGAGGGCGTCCGGCTCGCCAACGACACCGAGTACGGCCTGGCCGGCGCCGTCTGGACCAAGGACGTCCACCGGGCGCACCGGGTGGCCGCGAAGATCCGGGCCGGCAGCGTGTGGGTGAACGCCTACCGGGTCGTCGCGCCGAACATGCCCTTCGGCGGGTTCGGGCTGTCCGGGATCGGCCGCGAGAACGGGATCGCGGCCGTCGAGGAGTACCTGGAGACGAAGTCGGTGTACGTCGAGCTCACCGGCGAGCTGCGGGATCCGTTCAAGCTCGGCTGATCCGGCATCGCGGATCGCCCGGGCGGGGCCTTGTGACGCCGCGAATCGTACCGTACGGTACGGTCCTGTTCTGCGGAAGGAAGCTCCATGGCGGTGGCCCGATTCGACGACTTCGTCACCGGCCGCGCCCTGGTCTGCCCGCCGCCGCGCCGGGTGCTGACCACCGATGACGTGGACGAGGTGCACTCGGTCCTGCGCGAGGTCGAGCTGGCCACGGCCGCGGGGGAGTGGGCGTTCGGCTACGTCTCCTACGAGGCCGCGCCCGGACTGCCGGCCGCCGCTCGGTCGGCCGCCGATCCTCCGCTGATCTGGTTCGGCCTGTGCGACGAGCCGGTCGAGGACCTCCCGGTGAGCCCGCCCGAGGCGCGGCGGCCGTCCCGCTGGACACCCGGCTGGAGGGCCGCCGAGCACGCGCGTGCCGTCGCCGCCGTGCGCCGCCACATCGCGGCGGGGGAGACCTACCAGTGCAATCTGACCGATCGGCTCCGCGCCGCCGTCGACGACCCGTACGACCTCTACCGCCGGCTCGCGACATCGCAGCGGGCGGCCTACAACGCGTACGTCGATCTCGGTCGGTTTGTCATTGCCAGTGCCAGCCCCGAGCTGTTCTTCGACTGGACCGGTGATCGCCTGCGGACCCGGCCGATGAAGGGCACGGCGCGCCGCGACCGCGACCCGGCCGTCGACGCCGAGTTGGCGCGCGGGCTGCGGGCCAGCGCCAAGGAGCAGGCCGAGAACCTGATGATCGTCGACCTGCTCCGCAACGACCTCTCCCGGGTCGCGGCGCTGGGCACGGTCGAAGTGACCGAGCTGTTCGCCGTCGAGCGATACCCGACGGTGTGGCAGCTGGCCTCCGAGATCGCCGCCCGGCCGCGACCGGAGTGCGGGCTCGCCGACATCTTCGCGGCGCTCTTCCCGTGCGGCTCGGTCACCGGCGCGCCGAAGCACCGCAGCATGGAGATCATCCGCGACCTCGAGGAGGGCCCGCGCGGCGTCTACTGCGGCGCCGTCGGCCTGGTCGCCCCGCCGGGCGCTCCGTTCCGGGCGAGGTTCAACGTCGCGATCCGCACCGCGGTCCTGGATCGGTCCACCGGCATCGCCGTCTACGGCGCCGGCGGCGGCATCACCTGGGACTCCGACGCGGCCGCGGAACACGCCGAGCTGCTGACCAAGGCGGCGGTGCTCAGTCATGACCCCACCCGCACGCTGATGGAGGCACGATGAGCACGCCGCGCATCGAGAACAACCGCGCCGAGATCGACATCGACGTCGCCGCGAAGGCCGCCGAGGACTTCCTGCATGCGCTCAACATCACCACGGACGACGAGACGATGCGGGGCACGCCGCGGCGGATGGCCAAGGCTTACGCCGAGCTGTTCTCCCCGCGGCCGTTCGATCTGACGACCTTTCCCAACGACGGCCACTACGACGAGCTCGTGCTGGCTCGCGACATCCCGTTCCGGTCGGTCTGCGAGCACCACCTGCTGCCCTTCTACGGCAAGGCGGCGGTGGGCTACCTGCCCGACGAGCGCATCCTCGGGCTCTCCAAGCTGGCCCGCGTGGTCGAGCACTTCGCCCTCCGCCCGCAGGTGCAGGAACGTCTGACCAAACAGATCGCCGACCTGCTCGACCTGGAACTGCGGCCCAAGGGCGTCGGCGTCGTCCTCGAGGCCGAGCACACCTGCATGAGCCTGCGCGGCGTCCAGGCCATCGGCGCCACCACCGTCACCTCGGCCATGCTCGGCCGGCTGCGCACCGACGCCCGCTCCCGGCAGGAGTTCCTGGCCGTGGCCCGCAGCAAGGACTGACCTTTCAGGACCGGAAATCAGCAATCCATTCCGAGGTCGTACGCAGGCCGCCGAACGTGTAGAAGTGCAGCCGCACGGTTCCGTGCACGCCGGGGTGGTAGTCGCCGGCCAGCGTGCGCAGGAACCGGTCCGGGCCGGCCGTGCCCATCAGGTTGGTCAGCGAGAGGCCGTACTTGCGGGCGATCGAGGCGCTCGTGCCCACACCGAAGCGGGCGGCGAAGCGGAGCAGCTTGCGGATGCCGGCCGGGCCGGGGACGCCGACGCGGACGGGCAGGTCGATGCCGCGCTCCCGGATCGCGGCGATCCAGTCGAGGACCGGGTCGACGTCGAAGCCGAACTGGGTGATGATCTCCCCGGTCAGGCCGCGCTCGGCCAGCGCCGCGTGCTTGTCGGCGAGGGCCCGCCACAGGGCCTCGTCCGAGATGTCCGGGTGTCCCTCCGGATAGCCGGCGATGCTGACGCTGCGCACGCCGTGGGCCTCCAGCAGGCCGGACTCGATGACCGAGAGGGCGTCGGCGAAGGGCCCGTGCGGCGTGGCCGGATCGCCGCCGACCGCGAAGACCCGGTCGGTGTTCAGCGCCGACAGGAACTCGGCCAGGTCCTCGTGCGATCGCAGGCGCCGGGCCGAGACATGCGGGACCGGAACAAGACCGGCATCCCGTACGGCGTTCGCGGCCGCGACCCGCATCGGCAGGTCCTCGTTGCCGAGGAACGTCACGTTGATCCGGGTGCCGCCGGGGATCACGTGCCGGGCGGCGGTCAGCTCGTCGATGTCCTTGCCGGTCATCTCCAGCGAGAAACCGTCGAGAAGCGTCGACGTGGTCTCGGCGGTCGGGAGGGATGAGCTCATGACGGGCTCCTTCGCGCGGATGTGGGCGCGCCGGGGCGCGCCGCCGATGACCATCGAGAGGAGTCGGCGGCGAGCCCCGGCGCTGCTTTCGGGGGAAGGTCAGTGACCCTGGGGGAACGGGCGGGACATCACGGTCCCCTTGACCCGGGTCTGCGTGTGCCGCTCGACGGCCGGGTTCGGCGACCCGCCGTCCGGCTCGCCCCAGACGATCTCGACCTGGTCGCCGACGGCAGCGGACGGGTCGATCGGGCCGAGCGAGATCCAGCCGCGCACGTTGGCCGAGTAGATGGTGAGCATGGCCGCGCCGACCAGCTCGCCGTCCTTCTCGATCCGGTCGAACTGGCAGGCGGTGTAGAACGCGGCCGGCATCTCCAGGTACTTGAAGCGCTTGTCGCCCCGCTCGTAGTAGCTGGCGAAGATCTTGGCGACGTCCTCGCGGTCCCAGAGCACCCACGCCTTGCGCTTGTGCGGCTCGTCCTTGCGCGCCTCGAGGCCGTCCCGCCCGATGTAGTCGTGGTCGAACTTGATGACGTGCCCGTAGCCGAGATCCCACGGCGTGAGGTAGTAATCCTCGATGTCGTCGGCGACCCAGCTGCCGCCCAGCGCCAGGTTGCCCTCGAAGGACCGGGACGGCAGCCATTCCCGGTACGCCTTCATGTCGTCGCCGGTGTACGTGGACGGCAGCGTGTTGGCGATCCAGCCGGACTCGGTGGCCACCGACGCGTACGCCCGCGCGCCGATCAACCGGAGGCCGAAGGAGGCGCCGGCCTCGACGATCGTGTCCCGCACCGACTCGAACTCGGCGAAGGGGCCGGTGAACTCGTACCCGGGGAAGCCGGACATCCGGTGGTTGAGCGCCCGCACGTCGTGCCGGCCGACCTTGAAGCGGCCCATGTGGAAGAACGGGATGTCGGGCATCGGGCCGCCGTTGACCTTCTCGAAGATGGCCGCCGCATGCGGACCCTGCAGCTGCAGGCGGAACAGCTCCCGGCCCTTCGGGTTGTTCACCGTGCGCTCGTCGCGGCGCACCTCGACGTCCCAGTCGCCGGTGGCCGCGTTGAACTCGACCCAGTTCAGCGCCGGGGGCCGGCCGACGATGCGTACGTGCTCGTCGGCGATCCCGAACAGGATGCAGTCGCCGATCATGTAGCCGTCGGGGCGTACGGTGATGAGCTGTTTTGCGCTGTCGGTGCCGAAGCCCTTGAAGCTGTTCGCGCCGAGGCTCTCCAGCAGCCGGTACGTGTCCGGGCCCTGCACGACCAGGTCGGGCATGTGGTGCGACAGGTCCATCAGCGCCGCGGAGTTCCGCCACGCCTCCTGCTCGTCGCGCCAGTTGGTGAACTCCGCCTTGATCGGGAACGGGTAGGCGCCGGAACGCCCCTGACGCAGGAGCTCGAGCGCTCCGCCCGCGTTGTTGATCTCTTCTTCGAGGCTGACCATGTGGCGAAGTTATCAGGCACCTGAAAACTTTTAAAGGCCCTGAAATATTTTAAGGTGACCGTATGACGATGCCATGGCAAGACGGTCTGCCGTACGTCCTCTACCGCGCTCAGCAGGCCGTTCACCGCCGGGCGCAGGAGGCGCTCGACGGTCTCGGCGTCACGCTGACCCAGCTCGGACTGTGCGTGCACATCGACGAGCTGGGCCTGATGTCGGCCTCCGACCTGGCCCGCCGCTTCCGGCTCACGCCGCAGAGCGTGACCACCGCGCTGGCCCAGCTGGAGCGCCTCGGCTGGGTTCGCCGGCTCCCGCACCCGGTGCACCGGCGCGTGATCCTGCACGAGCTCACCGAGACCGGCCTGGCCGGTGTCGCCGACGGCCGGGCCCGGATGGCCGCGATCGACCGCCTGCTCACGGACTCCCTGCCGGAGGGTGTCCGGGACGAACTCGCCGGCCGCCTGCGCGAGCTGACCGTCGCCCTCGAGGGCGAGGACCCGGCGTACGAGGGCGCCTGGCCCGTCGCGCGCGGAGGATCTCGCACCGGCCGGATCCCCGAGGGCGACTTTTCGTAACGCTTATGTTGCACCCGCGTGACGGACTGTTGGGTGCAGCATCGTGCGCACCGGATGGGCGCACAGGCGTCGGTGACGCGGATCCCAACCGGAATCATCACGGAAGGGAGAGGTCACATGCAGGCGCGTCTCCTGCTCACCATCGGTACGGCCGTCGTCCTCGCCGCCGCCGGCTGCGGTGGCGGATCTTCGAACGACGACACCAGCACGGGAACCCGGTCCGGGCCGCTCACGCTGCGCATCGCATACAACGCCAACGCCACCAACACGACGATCGTCGTGGCCGATCAGCAGGGCTTCTTCACGAAGAACGGTCTCGAGGTCAAGCTCACCGCCACTCAGAACTCGGCCGCGCTCATCCCCGCGGTCGGCAAGCAGTTCGACCTGGTGACGGTGACCCCGCCGTCGCTGCTGCAGGCCGCGGCGCAGGGCCTCAAGCCGATCCTGGTCTCCGCGCAGAACGTCGAGAACTCCACCGACAAACGCAACAGCTACCTGATCGGCGGACCGGGCATCACCTCGGTCGCCGCGCTCAAGGGCAAGACGATCGGCGTCCCGGGCATGAGCGGCAATCTGTACGAGGGCGCCGTCATCATGCTCGACAAGGCCGGCATCAAGAAGACCGACGTCAAGTTCCTGCCGGTACCGTTCGCGGACATGGCCGGCGGGCTCAAGACCGGCACGATCCAGGCGGCCGCGACCATCTTCCCGTTCAACAATCAGCTCCTGGGCCAGGGCGGCACCGACCTGGGCAGCCCGACCGACGTGGCCGGCGACGGTTCCGAGTCGCTGTCCGCGGGATGGGTCGCGTCCGCCGCGTGGGCCACCGCCAACAAGGCGGCCCTCGACGCCTTCGCCAAGTCCCAGGACGACGCCCTGGCCTGGATGAAGGCGAACGACGCCGCGGCCAAGCAGGTTCTGGTCAAGGAGTTCAAGCTGCCCGAGCCGGTGGCCGCGAACTACCCGGTCACCAAATGGGTCTCCTTCGACGCCAAGCCCGAACACCTGCAGCCCTGGATCGACCCGATGAAGAAGGTCGGCGACCTGCCGGCCGACTTCAGCACCCCCGCGACCGACCTGGTCTACCAGGGCTGACCCGAGCGTGGCCTACCGCGCGGTGAGGACGCGCGGTCCGGCCTCGGTGATCGCGATGGTGTGCTCGGAGTGGGCGGTCCGTGAGCCGTCGGCGGATCGGATCGTCCACCCGTCCTTGTCGAACCGGATCTTGTCGGTGCTCGCGCAGAGCCAGGGCTCGAGCGCGATCGTCAGGCCGGGCTCGAGCCGGATGCCCCGTCCTGGGCGCCCGTCGTTGTTCACGTGCGGCGACTCGTGCATCGTCCGCCCGATGCCGTGGCCGCCGAACTCGAGGTTCACCCGGTAGCCGTAGTCGCGGGCGACGCCGCCGATCGCGGCCGAGATGTCGCCCATCCGCCCACCGGGCCGGGCGACGGCGATCGCCGCGTCGAGCGCGACCTCGGTGGCCTCGATCAGCTTCAGGTCGGCGGGGGCCGGCGTACCGACGATCACCGAGAGCGCGGAGTCGGCGGTCCACCCGTCGATCGCCACCGCCATGTCGATGCTCAGCAGGTCGCCGTCGCGCAGCCGGTAGTCGTGCGGCAGGCCGTGCAGCACCGCGTCGTTCACCGACAGGCACAGGACGTTGCGGAACGGGCCCCGGCCGAACGACGGCGCGTAGTCCCAGTACGACGACTCGGCACCGCGCTCCTTGATCCGGCGGCGCGCGTGGTGTTCGAGGTCCATGAGGTTGACCCCGACGTCGGCGACCTCGGCCAGTTCCGCGAGCAACTCGCCGACGAACTGGCCGGTCACGGCCATCCGGTCAATCTCCTCGGGCGCCTTGAGCTCGATCATGTGACCCCTCCTTAGCGGTATAGATATACCACTGCGGCCCCGGAGGGCCTATCCTGCTCCCTATGAATCGCCCGCCGCTCGCCCCGGACCAGATCGCGGCGGGCCAGCGCCTCGGAATTGCCCTGCGGACCGCCCGCGGGCCCCGCAGCCAGGCCGAGATCGCGCTGGCCGCCGGCATCTCGCCCGAGACGCTCCGCAAGATCGAGGCGGGCCGCCTGCCGACTCCGGCTTTCGGCACCGTCGTCTGCCTCAGCGAGGTCCTCGGCATCCCGGTGGGCGACCTGGCCGAGATCTGGCTGACCGGCATGCCCGCCCGTCGAGTGTCCTAGCGTAGACGAGTCCGTCTACTCCCGGGCGCGGATCACCGCTCGGCAGCCCCGCAGGAAAGCACCCCCGGCCGCCGCCGGGTCGCCGAGATAGCCGGCCACCATGGCGCCGTCGCGCAGCAGCATCAGCTCGTCGGCGACCGCGGCCCGATCTGGCAGGTCGAGCGGCGCGATGAGCTGCTCGAACGTCGTTCTGTACCAGGCCCGATGCTCGTCGACCACCCGGCGCACGGGGCTGTCGGGATCGGGGTACTCCGCGGCGGCGTTGATGAACGGGCAGCCGCGGAACCCCGGGCTGCACGCCACCGCCCCGAGCCCCTCGGAGACCAGTCGCAGGGCCGTGTCGATGTCACCGCCGGCGCGGCCGATGGCGCTGCCGACACCCTCGCGCTCGATCGCCGCCCGGCCGAGCAGATAGGCAACGACCAGGTCGTCCTTGGTGCGGAAGTGGCGATAGAACGTCACCTTCGTGGTGCCGACCCGCTCGATGACCTTGTCGGCGCTCACCGCGCGCAACCCCTGCGCGTAGAAGAGCTCGGAAGCGGCCTCGATGAGGCGCTCACGTACCGGCGATGTCACGGGCTTCATGGTACGGATCTCACATCCCCTTGCGTCGAGCCGTCCCGGCGGTGCATGGTTATGTCCGTCGGTAGAGTTACTAGTTAGTCTACCTCGACCCGCCTCGAAGGGACCGTCATGACCACCGTTGCCCCCGCGATCGCACCCGCCCTCCGGCGGCTGTACCTCGTCCGCTTCGCGTTCGCCCTCGTCTGGGCGGTCCTGCTGTTCGCGACCGCGTCCGATCTCGGCCCGCTGAGCGTGCCGCTGCTCGTGCTCTACCCGCTGTTCGACGCGGCCGCCGCCATCGTCGACTCGCGCTCGTCCGGGTCGACCGGTCCGGCCCGGGGTCTGTACGTCAACATCGCGATCAGCTCGCTGGCCGCCGTCGGCGTGGCTGTCGCCTGTTCGGACGGCATTCCCGCCGTCCTGCGCGTGTGGGGAGCCTGGGCCATCGTGTCGGGCCTGGTCCAGCTGATCGTCGGCGCGAACCGCCGCCGGATGGGCGGTCAGTGGCCGATGATCGTCAGCGGCGGCATCTCCACGCTCGCCGGAACGTCGTTCATCCTGCAGGCCTCCGGCGACGGCGCGTCGCTGAGCAACCTGGCCGGCTACGCCCTCCTCGGCGGCATCTTCTTCCTGGTCTCCGCCCTGCGCCTACGCCGAGCCGCCTGAGCCCTCGCGCGGGACGGCGCCCGCCCGCCACCGGGCGACGGCGGCATCCACCTCCGCTCCGAGCTCCCGGTCGAGGTCGCGCGGCCGGTAGCGATCCGGCCAGTACGCGACCTTGGCCGCGAGATAGTCGGCGAACGTCCGGCCCAGGGCGTGCAACTCGGTCTCCTCGTCCGGCTCGAGCCGGATCAGGAGGGAGATGTCGACCAGGGGAAGGTGGCAGTTCACGGCCAGGTAGTGGTGGTTCCCCTCGCGCAGGAGGAACCACCCGCCGTCGACCTGATCCTGAACCTCCACCGCACCCCTCCGGTCAGGTGGCGCACGTGCGCCGGTAGGGGAGCTCCGGAATGAACCGGGCCCATTCGGCGGCGGTGAGGCCGCGGCCGGTGATGGAGCAGGCGTATTTGGCCGGATCGGCCCGGAGCGTGTTCAGGTTGGCGTAACTCCACAGCGTCACGTTCGAGGAAGCAGTCTGGTTTGGCTGGCCGGTCACTGCCAGTGTGCGTCCGTCGCGACCGAAGACCAGCCCGACGGGCTCGGCGGCGGAGGGGGTGTTCATCTTCGCGAGTCGGACCGGCACGGCCGGCAGGGTGGTGTCCCACAGGATCACCGAGTAGTCGTCGGCTCCGGTGGCCAGGGTACGGCCGTCGGGGCTGAAGGCCAGCGTCTTGACCTGCGCGGTGTGGCCGGCCAGGGTGGCGAGCCGGTACGGATGAACGGGGTCCGTGATGTCCCACAGCAGCGCGGTCTGCTCGTAGCCGCCGCTGGCCAGGGTGTGACCGTCGGGACTGAAGGCCATCGTGCGCCCGCCGCTGCCCATGCCCTGCACGGTGGCCAGCGGGACGGGATTGGCGCGGTTGGCGACGTTCCACATCGTGATCGTGGGCTGGTTGTAGCCCGCCGTGGCCAGGGTGCGGCCGTCGGGGCTGAAGGTCATCGAGGTGGCGAAATCGCCGCCGGTGTGAGTACCCAGGAGGGTGGGACGGCCGCGGTCGGCCACATCCCACAGCGTCAGTGTGGTGGTGGCATCGGTGGCGAGAACGGCCAGGGTGCGCCCGTCGGGACTGAACTCCATCGCCCAGGTTCCGCGTACCGCCTTGCCGGCGGCGGTGAGGGTCGTCGCCCGGGCCGGCTGGGTGACGTCGGCCAGGGACAGCGTCCAGTCGTTCCCGGCGATGGTCGCCACCGTGCGGCTGTCCGGGCTGTACCTCACCACGTGCACACCGGCACCGAGGGTCGCGTCGGCGCCGCGGGTCGGATGGCTGGGGTCCGCGATGTTCCAGGTGCGCGCCCTGCCGTCCGCGCCGGCGGCGACCAGCGAGCGTCCGTCCGGACCGAACACTGTGGTCAGGGGCGCCGCCGGGGCGGTGACCATGGCGAGCGGGTCCGGAGCGCTCGGCCCGGGGATTTTCCACAGGGTCGCCACCCCGAAGCTGTCGGTCGTGGCCAACAACCCGGTCCGGTCGAAGGACACCGAGTTGATCGCACCGTGAGTCTTGACGGAGGCCAACGGCCCCGGGCTCATCGCGCTGCCCACATTCCACACCATCGTCGTCCCGTTCGAGTCCCCGGCGGCGACCAGGCTTCCGTCCGGGCTGTACGCCACCGAGGTGATCCGACCGGTGTTGCCGCTCAGCTGATCGAACGGAACCGTGTCCGGGTTATCCGGCAGCGGCGGAGGCGGTCCGTTGGGATCGTACGTCCAACTTACCGACGGCGTGGGCCACGGATCAGCCGTCGGCATGTCCGCGGGGTTCTCGCCCGTCGCGTCGTAGAGACCCACCTTGGCGCTGCTACCTCCGACGGTCAGGGTGTTTTCTCCGAAGGCCACGGTCGTACTGTCCGGGCTGAACACCATCGGCGCCTGGCCCCAGCCGATGAGGGCGGGGAGACCCATCGGAATGGAGGGCTCGCTCAGGTCGAAGAACGGGACGAACCGATCCTTGTCCAGGATGGCGCGACTTCCGTCCGGGGCGAGCGCGATTTGCGCCACCCCGTGCCAGTCCTCCCCGGTCAGCGTGGCGAGCCTGGTCGGATGCATCAGGTCGGACGTGTCCCACACGCTCGAGGCGCCCCGTCCGTCGCCCATGAGGAGGATGGACTTGTCCCTGGTGAAGGCGATCGCCGTGACAATGCGGGTGCTCGGCACCGTGCCGAGCCGGGCCGGGCGGGACAGGTCGGTGATGTCCCACAGGTCGATCTCGGCGCCGTTCCCGGCGGCCGCCGTCAGCCCGTCCGAGCTGATCTCCAGTGGATCGGCGGTCGCGGCCGTGAACGGAAGCGTGGCGCCCCGGACCGGGTTCCGCGGGTCGGCCACGTTCCAGACCGTGTAGCGGCCGTCGGTGCCGAGAGCCAGCAGCCGGCCGTCCGGCAGGAACTTGGCATTCTGCACGTCGCCGATCGCGCCGGTGTAGTGCGTCGCCGCGACGACGCCGGTGAGCTGAAGCCGGGACGTCGCGCCGGGGTCGAGGTTCTGGGCCGCCGTCCCCAGCATCAGGGCGGTCTTCGGGTCGTCGACGGCCGACGCCGTGGCCTGGTTCATCAGTCGCCGGCTGACCGCGATGCGCTCCTGCTGGTCGGCCTTGGCCTGCTGCTTCCTGGCCTCTTCCGCCGCCTGGTCGGCGAGCCGGCGCTGCTGTGCCGCGATCGTCGCCAGCCGCTGCGCCTCCGCCTGCATCCGCTGGGCACGGTCCGCCGCTTCCTTCGCCAGCTGCTGCTGCTTCCTGGTCCGTACCGATGCCTGGTCGGCGAGCCGACGCTGGCGCCGCGCCTCGGCCGCCGCCTGATCGGCCAGCTTCTGCTGCTCCTTCGCCGCCTGTTCGGACTTGTCCGCCTCGATCGCCGCCTGGGCCGCCCGGGCCTTCTGCTGCTGCGCCAGATCCTGCTGTTGCTGCGCGAGCACCTGCTGCCGGCGTGCCTCCTCGGCGGACCGCTGGGCGCTGTCCCGCTGGCTGTTCGCCACCTCCTGCTGACGCAACGCCTCGGCGGCCGCGGCCTTCGCCCGATCGGCATTGCGTACGGCGGACAATCCCGTCAACGACGCCAGCAACGCCAGCACGACCAGGGTCGCCACGGCCCCCGAGCGCAGTCGCTTCACCCGGCGGTGCTGACGGACGTCCTCACCCTCGAGCTCGTCCTTGCTCACCCCGTGCATCGGGGCCGCCAGCTGCGCGATCGCATCCCGGAAGCGGGCGTGGTGCAGGCTCAGCTGCTCGCTGCCCCGCGCCCACCGCAGGTCCAGGAAGAACGGCTCCTCGCTGAAGACTCCCCGCAGGGTGGGCGGCACCGCCGTCGACTCCGCGGTGAAGTCGCCGAGCTCCCCGTCCCACGTCCACTCCCCGTCGGTCACCACGGGCAGGACCCGGTCCGCGGATTTCGTGGCGATCCAGTGCTCGATCTCCTTGTTCACCCACGGCGACGCCGCGGCCTCGGGCGAGGCGAGCAGCACGAAGTACTCCGAGCCGTCCAGGGCGGTCTGGATGGAGGACCAGAGCCCCGGCGTCACCGCCAGGCCGGTCTGGTCCCGGAAGATCCACAGGGCGCGCCGCCGGTGCCAGGGCTTGGCCAGCCGGTGCAGACCACGCTGCACAGCGGGAGCCAGCCGCCCGTCGGCGGCGTGGCTGTACGAAATGAACCCATCGAAGGTCATCGTAGGTCTCCCCCGTTCGGCGCGTGCTGCGACGACAGATTGTGCATGGCCGCGCCCCACGAGAAAAGGCCGGGGATCGTATGGTCAACATGCGTCACCAGATTGACCAGCCCCGGTACGGAGGTCGATGTGCGATTCGGTGTCACCGGTCATCGGATCCTCCCGCCGAGCATCGTCGACTGTGCGGTGCGGCATTGGACCCGGGTGCTGCCCACCGGCTCCCGCCTGCACGGGGTGTCGAACCTCGCCGACGGCGCCGACCAGCTGTTCGCGGCGCACGTGCTGGCGGCGGGCGGCACTCTCGAGGTGGTGCTGCCGTGCGCGGGCTACGCCGGCTCGCTGATCGCGGACGACAGCCGGACCCGGTTCGAAGACCTGCGGCGCGCCGCGGCGACGGTGGTGACGATGCCCTACCCGGAGCCCAGTGACCAGGCGTTCCTCGCCGCCGGTCAGGCTCTGGTGGACCGTTGCGACCACCTGTTCGCCGTGTGGGACGGCCATCCGGCTCGGGGCCTGGGCGGAACAGCAGATGTCGTCGCGTACGCGAAAGAATGCGGACGCCCGATCACGGTGCTGTGGGTCGACGGCGTGGTCCGGGTCTGACCAACAACGGTTACCAACTCGGGGCGCCAGGCACCGCGAGATCGGCGAAGAGGCGCTGGGCGAGGTCCTGCTGCGGCCCGCCGGCGCCGTCCAGAGCGCGGGCCTCCTCGTACCGGTCGCCGATCTCCCGGGCCAGGACCAGCGCCTGCTCGTGCTGGGACCGGGCCTCGGCCGCGTCGCCCGCGGCCCGCAGGACCTGACCGAGGTCGTTGAGGGCCTCGGCCTCGCTCGCGCGGTCCCCGATCCGCCGGTGCAGCACCAGGGCCCGCCGCAGGTGCGCCGCCGCCTCGGCTAGCCGGCCGTCGCGGGCGTACATCGCGGCGAGGTCGGTCAGCACGTACGCCTCGGCCGTACGGTCGCCGGCCTGCCGGACCACGGCCAGGTTCTGCTCCAGCTGGGCGACGGCCCGTTCGAGGTCTGCCGGTTGGCGGGAGAGCCGGGCGAGGAGCGAGAGCACGTACGCCTCGCTGAACCGGTCGCCGAGCCCGGTGTAGAGCGCGAGCGCCGACCGGAGACGCTTCGTGGCCTGGGCCTCGTCGCCGAGCCGGGCGTCGACCAGGCCGAGCCGGACCGACGCGTCGGCCTGACCGGCGTCGTCACCCAGGCGCCGGTAGTGCGACCACGCCCGCCGATAGTGGTCGGCGGCCTGCCGATAGTCGCCCAGCCGCCAGTGGACGCTGCCCAGGTTGCGCAGCGCCACCGCCTCCGCGGCCCGCTCGCCGAGGTCCGCGTACAGGGTCAGGGCCCGCTGGTAGGTGTCGGCCGCCTCGTCGAGGCGGCCCTGCCGCCGGTGCAACCGGCCCAGATCGGAGAGCGCCCGGGCCTGCGCCTCCCGGTCGCCGACGGCGACGGCGGCCGACACGGCGGAGGTGGTGACGGCGACGGCCTCGGCGGCCGGGCCACCGGCGTCGAGGTAGCGGAACAGCGTTCCCGCCAGCGCGATCGCGAGCCGGTACCAGCCGTGAGCGGCGGCATACGTACAGGTGGCGGCCAGGTTGGGCCGTTCCGCCTCGATCCAGTTCCGGGCCGCCTCCGGATCGCCGCCGGCGTCGGGACTCTCCGGGTACAACGTGTTCATCGCCGCGACCGACCCGGCCAGGTAGTGATCGAACAGGCGGGTCAGCGCGGCCCTCCGCTCCGGCTCGGGGTCGTGCTCGGCCGCGAGCTCCGCCGCGTACGCCCGCAGCAGGTCGTGCAGGCCGTACCGGCCGCCGCGGCCGGTGTGCACCAGGCTGGCCCGGACCAGCACGCCGAGCAGCCGCCGGGCCTCGCCGGCGTCGGTCCCGGTCAGGGCGGCCACGGCCTCGACCCGCAGGCTCTCGCCCGGGTTCAGGCCGAGCAGGCGGAACACCCGGGCCGCGTCGGCGGGCAGGTTCTGGTACGACCAGGAGAACACGGCGCGGACCTCGGCGCGCGGATCGCCGGCGTCGAGCAGATCAAGTCGCAGCCGGTGGTCGCCCAGCTCGCCGACCAGCTCGGCCAGCGAGACGTCGGTACGCGCGGCGGCCAGCTCGGCGGCGATCCGCAGGGCCAGCGGCAGCCGGGCGCACGCCGCGGCCAGCTCCTCGGCGACCGACGGCTCGCGATCCACCCGGCCGCCGATCAGGCGGCGCAGCAGCACCACCGCGTCGGCCAGGGGCAGCAGATCCAGGTTGATCCGCTCGGCGCCATGGATCGCCACCATGCCCGGCAGCGAGTCGCGGCTGGTGATCAGCACCAGGCAGGACCCGGTGCCGGGCAGCAGCGGGCGGACCTGTTCCACCGAGGACGCGTTGTCGAGCAGCACGAGCATCCGGCGGCCGGTCAGCTCGGACCGGTACCGGCCGGCCCGCTCCTCGACGCCCGGCGGGATTTCCGTCCCGGGCACGCCGAGCGCGGTCAGGAAGCCGGCCAGCGCGTCACCGACCGCCACCGGTTGCTCGGCGTCGTAACCGCGCAGGTTCACGTACAACTGCCCATCGGGAAATGCTTCCCGTACGCGGTGAGCCCACCGCACGGCGAGAGCGGACTTGCCCACGCCGGGCGTGCCGGAAAGCAGCACGACGGTCAGGGGCGGCTCGTCGCCGCCGGGCGGCGCGAGAGTCCCGTCCAGCGTGGCGAGTTCCCTGGTTCGCCCGGTGAAGGCGCGCACGTCCGCCGGCAGCTGTGCGGGCACCGCCAGGCGAGCGGGCGGCTGAAGGTGAGGTTCGCGGGTCTCGCCCGTCGCGGCCAGGGCGGGGTCGGCGGCGAGGATGCGCTCGTGCAGGCGGCGCAGCCCGGCGCCGGGATCGCTGCCGAGCTCGTCGGCGAGGCAGCGGCGGATCCGCCGGTACTGTTCGTCGGCGTCGGCCTGGCGGCCGGAGCGGTAGAGCGCGAGCATCAACTGCTCGGCCAGCCGTTCGTCCAGCGGATGCTCGGCGACGGCGGCCGACAGGGACGCCAGCAGCTCACCGTGCCGGCCGAGCCGGAGCAGGACGTCGTTGTGGTCCAGCTCGGCGGCGAGGCGTTCGTTCCACAGCGATTGCCGCATCGAGGCCAGCCACGGGGTGTCCAGGCCGGCGAACGGCTCGCCCCGCCACAGGCCGAGCGCCTGAGTGATCAGTTCCGCGGCGGACCGGTCCGACTCCGCCGACCGCCCCCGCGTGACGAGTTCGCGGAAGCGGTGCAGATCCACCGTCTGCGGGTCGGCGGTCAGGACGTACCCGCCCGGCCGGCGCTCGATCCCGATGCCGGCCTCGGCGACGGCCTGCCGCAATCGCGACAGATAGCTGTACAGCGCGCCGGTGGCCCGCTGCGGCGCGTCCTCGCCCCAGACCCGGTCGATCAGGTGGTCGACCGTGACCGGGCGACCAGCCTCGACGAGCAGCACGGCGAGCACGCTGCGTTGCCGGGCATGCCCGAGGGCGACCGGCCGACCGGCGATCTGGGCCTCCACCGCGCCGAGCACGCCGAACTGCGCCGTCAACTGACCTCCGCAAACCCTTCACCGGAACGGCCCCAGCAGGGGATTCAAGATATCCACAAGGAGCGCGCCCAGTGTTGCACGCTTCGTACAAGGTGCGCCCGCGACCATTGATCGCGTTGCAGGGAAGCAGGTCGTCCTAGCCCGGTTGCGTGAAGCGTTACGGGGGAATCGGGACGTGAAGTCGAGACCAAGAGCGACGGGCGACCTGCCCTGCGTCACCCAGCTCACCGCCCACGGGGCGAGGCCCCCAGAACCCAGACCCGTGGGCGGTGGTTCCACTTGGAGACGACTCAATGGGCGAAAAGGTAGCGGAATGGGACCTGTCGGCCCCGGCGCCGACCGGATCGGCGTGACGCGTCAGAAGCCGGCCAGGAACAGCAGACCCGCGGCGACCAGGCCGATCTCCACAAGGAGGACGAAGACCCGGTCGCTGATCCGCCCGACGATCCTCTTGCCGACCCAGGCGCCGGCCAGCGTCGCCGGCGTCAAAGCAACACCGAACAGCAGCACGCGTACGGTGAGCAGGTCGCCCGCGCCGTAAGCGGCGATCTTCGACAGGTGCGTCGTGAGCGCGGCGGCCGCCTCGGTTCCGATGTAGGC
The DNA here is from genome assembly GCF_000379645.1 of Paractinoplanes globisporus DSM 43857. Lineage (GTDB taxonomy): Bacteria > Actinomycetota > Actinomycetes > Mycobacteriales > Micromonosporaceae > Actinoplanes > Actinoplanes globisporus. The sequence goes on along the minus strand of NZ_KB903294.1, from coordinate 821,586 downwards.
GTCGCGGGTCAGCCCGTAGGCGAGGAAGAACGGCGCGGTCAGCGGCCCGACCGAGCCCAGCAGCGCCGACCCCAGCCCCGAGACGGCGCCGACCAGGGCGAACCCGCGATCGGGCGGCTTGCGCGGTCGCGGGCGGAGCCGGCGCCAGACGACCACGCCGATCAGGAACGCCCCGAGCGCTCGCTTCAAGGCTCCCAGCGGCGCGTGCGCCAGCAGCAGCCCACCCGCGACGGCGAACGGCACCGCACCGGCCGCGAACCAGCCGATCAGGCGCCACCGCAGGTCACGGCGGTTGAGCCAGACCCGGAACCCGTTGCTCGACAACTGGGTCAGCGTCAGCATCGGCACCGCGACCCGCAGCCCGAACAGCGCGGTGAACACCGGCAGCAGCAGCACTCCGCCACCGAAGCCCGCCACCGCCGACAACAGCGCCAGCCCGAATGCGGCCACCGACGCCACCGCCAGCGTCGGCAGCGGCGCGAGAGTCAGCATCCGCCCAGCCGGCGTCTGTGCGCACCAGACACGACCTGATGATCCACGACATCGTCCCGGCCGGCCACCGGCGGTCACACCCGGGTCTCAGCGGGGCAGATCAACGGTCAGCAGGTCCATCAGCCGGAACAGGGGAGTCGCGATCGAGCGCATCAGCCAATAGGCGACGGCGCCGCCGATCCCGAGGACGGCGAGCAGTCCACCGGCCAGGATCCACACCGATCGCTGGGACGCGGCGGACACCGCGCTGCTGGCCGCGTGGATCGAGCTGTCCGCCTGCCGTTGAGCGTCGGCCAGCGCCTGCTCGTACGTCTTGCGCAGTTCCCTGTCCTCGCCGGCCGACGCGGCGACGGCGCGCTCGCGGTCACCGGCCTGGAATGACACGAACTCCTCGTGAACCGCGGCGAACCAGCGCTCGAAGCCGGCCTGGGCCGCGCCGACGGCCTGCCGTTGACCGTCGTTGCCGGCCGCTCGCGCCGCGGCCGCGAGACTGGTGCGTACGGCGCCGACGCGGAGGTTGGCCTCGTCGATGTACGTCGGGTCGCCGCTCAGCAGGAACCCGCGCTGGTCGTTGGCGATGCCCTTGGCGTTGAGCGCGGCGTCGGCGACCGCGCTCGCGTAGGGGACATCGCGATCGTTGAGCCGTGTTTCGCCGTCCCGCAGGCTGATCACGAGAAAGATCGCGACCGACATCGCGACGGCGAACAGGGCCAGGAGCCCGCCCAGGCCCAGGAGCACCCGACGACCCATGGGCACGCCGCGCCGGATACCCGGTGCCGCCGGGAATGCCTCGTCATCCTCGTACAAGTCCTCCACCACCCTCTACACCGCGCGGAGTGCGGTGGGTGCCGCGGCGGTGCGGGCGCGGCGCCACTCGGACAGCGCCGCGCCGATCAGAACGATCGCGGCGAGCAAGCCGATGAACAACACACCGACGTACGGGTCGATCGCCTCGGCGCGGTTCTGCTCGAGCTGCGCCTGCGGGGTCAGCGGTCCGGGGCCGGCGTAGGGCATCCACGCGTCGGGGCCGTACTGGTAGAGGACGGCGGCGGCGAAGAAGATGGCCTGGCAGGCCGTGATCGCGGCGAGGAGCGCGGCCGTGGGCCTGCTTTCGGCCGGTCGCGTCAGCCGCGCGGCGCCGGCGCCGGCCGCGGCGATCAGCAGGAAGGCCAGCCAGCGGACCGCCGGCGGGAGGGCCGGCACCGCCGCGGCGAACAGGCCGGCGGCGAGCAGCCCGAGGCCCACGCTGATCAGCGCTCCGCGGGGCGGAAGCCCGCTGTCGCGCCGGGTCACGGCCAGGAAGGCGCCGAGGTACGCGGCGAGAACCACTGTGTACAGCGGAACGCCGGTGCTGGCTCGTTCGAACGAGGAGCCGCCCTGGGCCAGGCCGAGGACCGCACCCGTCGCGCCGGCACCGGCCAGCGCGACGCCCACCGACCGCACGACCCGGGCGATCGCGGACTCCGCCACCGGTCCGAGACCGAGCGGGAACCGGGCGAACAGGGTGACCGCGCAGAGAACGCCGACCAGCACGACCAGCGCGACCCGGAGTGGCGGGTACGCCGGGTGCGCGGTCGCCACCAGCACCCCGACCATGGCCGCCACGACCAGGAGCAGGTGAACCGCGACGCCGGCGACCCTCCACACAGTCCTCATGGCCTGGACGGTATCGAGGGCGCCGGCGTCTGAACAGCGGTGCTTCGTGCAGGATCTCGGACAGCGCCGTGCTCGTCAGCAGTTGGACTTGTAGGCGGCCTGGCCGCCCTCGCCGCCGAGGTTCTCCTTGGTGATGGTGGTGAAGCCGGTCTGGATCTTCGGCTGGATCTGCCCGCCGTCGAGGGCGGCGACGGCCTCGTCGATGCCGTACTGGCCGATGCTGCCGGGCTGCTGGGCGATCAGGGCCTGCACGGTGCCCTCCTGCAGGGCCTTGATCTGGTTGGGGCCGGCGTCGAAGCCCACGATCTTGACGGTGCTGGTCTTGCCGGCCTGGCGGACGCCGGTGGCGGTGCCTTCGGCCGCGAACAGGTTGGCGGCGAAGACGCCGATGATGTCGGGGTCCTTCTGCAGCGCGGAACTGATCAGGTTGGAGGCCGTCGCCGGGTCGTTGTGGGAGTACTGCACCGGCAGGTACTGGAACTTCGAGTCAGCCTTGGCGGACTCTTCGAAGCCCTGGATGCGCTGGTCGACGGTGGAGACGCCGGGATCGGTGGACATCACCATGACCTTGCCGCCATCGGGGTTGAGCTTCTTGATGGCGTCGAAGGCCGCTTTCCCGCCACCGACGTTGTCGGAGGCGATGGCGCTGGCCGCGTACGACGGATCCTTGGTGGTGGTGTCGACCAGGATGACCTTGATCCCGGCGGCCGCGGCGGCCTGAAGCGGCGTCTGCATGGCGGTGACGTCGGTGGGTGCGATGAGGATGGCGTCGGGCTTGGCGGCCACGACCGAGTCGAGGATCGGTTTCTGCAAGGTGGGGTCGAACTTCTGCGGGCCCTGGGTTTTGACGCTGACGCCGAGCTTGGCGGCTTCGGCCTCGACGCCGCATTGCATGGTGATGTAGAACTCGTCGCCGGCGACGCCCTGGATGAACTGGATGCTGTAGTTCTTCTTCGCCTTGCCGGGCACGACAGCGGCGGAGGCGGCGGGTGCGTTGGGGTCGGCGGCGGCCGTGTTGGCGGCGCTCTCGGCCGGCTTGGTGCTGGTGCACGCGGTCATGGCGGCGACCAGCGCGACACTGCCGGCGGCGGCGAGGAATCTGGACTTGTTCATCGAAAGGGATCCTTTACTTCTTGGTCCTGAGCATGGCGAGGAAGGACGGTCGGGAACTGCCGCGCAGGGCGGCGGCGCGACGTGACTGGTCGACGTAGACGGCGGCGACGAGGACCGATCCGACGGCGACGCCCTGCCAGAAGGCCTCGACGCCGACGATCACGAAACCGGCCTGGAGGACGGCCGGGATGAACAGGCCGACGACGGTGCCGAAGATGGAGCCCTCGCCGCCGAAGATCGAGGTCCCGCCGATGACGACAGCCGCGATGACGTTGAGGTTGGTCAGCGACTGCCCGGCGATGGTGGTGGTGCCGAACTGCGCCAGGGCCAGCACCGCGCCCAGTCCGGCGCAGGCGCCCGACAGGGCGTAAACCATGATCAGGTGCCGGTCGACGTTGATGCCGACCCGGCGTGCGCCGAGCTCGTTGGAGCCGACCGCGTAGGTGTAGCGGCCGAACCTGGTCTTGTGCAGCACGATCCCGCCGATGATCACGACGATCAGGGCGACGAAGGGAAGAGCCGGGATGCCGACGATCTTGATGTACGTGTTGAAGTCCGTCAGCGCCTCCGGCACCGAGCGGATGTCGATACCGCCGGTGATGACCTGGGCCAGGCCGAGCGCCACGGACAGCGCGCCGAGCGTGACGATCAACGGCGGGATCTTGGCTTTGGCGATGAGGAAGCCGTTGAGCGTGCCCCAGGCGATCCCGGACACGAGCGCTCCGACGATGCCGACGGCCGCGGTCGACCACCCGTTGCCGCCGACCGCTTCCATGACCTTCGCCGCGATGACCGAGGAGAAGACCAGCACCGAGCCGATGGACAGGTCGATGCCGGAGGTGATGATGACGAAGGTCATGCCGACGCCGAGGACGGCCCAGACCGCGATGTTCTGGGAGATCAGCGAGAAGTTGCTGGTGGACAGGAACTTGGTTCCGGCAGCCAGGGAGAAGGCGGCGACGATGACGACCAGGACGCCGAGGATCCACACGGACTGCATGTTCGCGATGCGCTTGACGTAGGACTGCTTCGGCGGCGCCTCGAGGACGGCTTGCTGGTCGGGGGCCTGGCCGGGAGGGGTTATGACGCTCATGACGCGCTGTCCTCAAGGGTGGCGGAGTTCCTGCGGTTGACGGTCTGCGAGTCCAGGGCGCCGGTCATCGCGCCGACCAGTTGCTCGACGGTGGTGCCTTCGGCGGGCATGGTGGCGACCCTGGTCCCCAGGCGCATGACCTGAATGCGGTCGGCGACCTCGAGGACGTGCGGCATGGAGTGGGAGATGAGCACCACGGCGATGCCCTTGTCGCGTACGCGCTTGATGGTGTCCAGGACGTTCTTGGTCTGTACGACACCGAGCGCGGCGGTCGGCTCGTCCAGGAACACGATCTTGTCGGCCCAGCTGATGGCGCGGACGATCGCGATCTGCTGACGCTGGCCGCCGGACATCGAGCCGACGGGCGAGGTGAAGGAGCGGACGGTGCCGCCGAGGTCCGCGAAGCCGGCCTCGGCCTTGGCGCGCATCTGCTTCTCGTCCATGAATCCCAGGGAGCCGAACAGCCCTTTGCGGGGGATCTCGCGGCCCAGGAACATGTTCTGCACCGGGTTGAGGTGGGGGGCGAGAGCGAGGTCCTGGTAGACCACCTCCATGCCCATCTCCGAAGCCTGGTGCGGGCTGGTGATGGTGACCTGGCGGCCCTCGAAGTAGAGGTCGCCGGCGTCGACGGCGAGGTTGCCCGTGAGGGCCTTGACCAGGGTGGACTTGCCGGCTCCGTTGTCGCCGATCAGTGCGACGACCTCACCGGCGTCGATGTCGAAGGACGCGTCGTCCAGTGCGCGGACGTGTCCGAAGCTTCGCGACAGGCCGCGCGCCTCGAGAAGTGGTGCCATGAGGGGATCACCTTTCGGTGTGCTGGTGGCAACGCCGTGACCGGGGTCCAGGGAGAGCGGTGTGCCGGGGGTGACCGTCGCGGCGTGCCGCGGCGTCCAGGTGAGCGTGCTTGCCGGCCAGGCCTGGGGCCGCCGGGACCTAACCGCTCGCAGAAGCGGCGCCGTGGGGCGCCGAGCCGGCATACGTGCCGACCGTGGTGCTGTCGCTGTCGCGCAGGGCGCGGACCTTGCGGCGGAAGGCCGCATGACGGTCGTGGTAGAGATCGTGTCGGTGGCTGCGGGGGTCGTTGCGGGATGTGGCGAACGAGTCGCGGGACGGAAAGCGGTCGGTCAGGCCGGTGGCGCGGGCGCCGAGAACGGCGGCGCCGAGCCCCGATGCCGCGGGCACCTCGACCGGCACCAGGGTCCGGCCGAGAACATCGGCGAGCATCTGTCGCCACTGCGGGTCGGTGGTGCCGCCGCCGGCAAGGTGCAGGCCGGCGATCTCGCCGGTGGGGTCGAGGCTGTCGAGGGCGTCACGGACGGCGAAGGCGACACCCTCCAGAGCCGCGCGCAGCAGATGGATGCGGTCGTGGCGAGGCCCGAGACCGGTCCAGGCGCCGCGGAGCGAAGGATCCAGGTATGGAGTGCGCTCGCCGTTGACGTGTGGCAGGAAGTACGGGTCGTCGGCCTGCGGGGGGACCCCGGCCGCCGCGTAGAGCTCGGGCCAGCCGGCGCCGAGCGCACGGCGGACCCAGTCCAGAGTGAGGCCGCCGTTGAGCACGGCCGCCATCCGGTACCAGCCGGTGTCGGTCGCGGCGCGGTAGAGGTGCGTGACGGGGTGCGCCGGCAACGGCTCAGGCCGTTCGGCAACCGGCATGACCAGCTGGGCGCCGGTGCCGATGGTCAACTGCATCGTTCCCGGTTCGGTCAGCTGCGAGCCGAGCGCCGCGGCGGCGGTGTCGGCGGCGCCCGCCGCGATCGGCACGCCGGGGCGGAGGCCGAGCCGTGCCGCCGCGTCCGCGGTCAGCAGGCCGGCGGGCTCGGCGGAACGATCGAGGATCGGCGGGAGTTTGTCGGCGTCGAGCCCGAGAGCGTCGAGCAGTTCGGTGTCCCAGGTGTCGCCGGAGATGTCATACAGCAAGGTGGCCGAGGCGTCGCTGGGCTCGGTGGCGAACAGTCCGGTCAGTTGGGCCCGCAGCCAGTCCTTGGGCTGCAGTGCCCAGCGGGCGGCCCGGTACGTCGCGGCCTCGTGGATCGTCAGCCAGGCCAGCAGCGGTCCCGCCATGCCCGGGCTGAGCGGATTGGCCAGCCGGGTCAACAGCTGCTCCGGCAGGTCGTCGTACTGCTCGACCTGGTCGACGGCCCGGGCATCGGACCAGACAACGGCCGGCCGGACCGCCCGGCCGTTCTCGGTCGCCAGCACGACGCCGTGCATCTGGCCCGACAGCCCGATCGCGTCCGGCTGCGAGCCGGCCTGGGCGACCGCGGCGCGTACCGCCGCCGCCGAGGCGTCGAGCCAGTCGCTCGCCGACGTCTCGCTCCACCCCGGGCGTGGGTGGGAGACCGGGTAGTCGCGACGCGCCTGCGCGACGACCGTCCCGTCGAGGCGGGCGACCACCGCCTTGACCGAGCTGGTGCCCAGGTCGACACCGAGCAATGTGGTCGTCTGCGGCATGTCGATCACCTCCTTTCACGGTCCGGGGTGGGGCGTTGCCGGAAATGCTCGATCAGGGAACGATGACGACCTTGTGCACGGTGGGGTCGTTTCGCAGGGCATCGAGAGCCTTGCCGTAGTCGTCCAGCGAAAAGCGGTGGGTGATGATCCCGTCGGTCTTCGCGCGGCCGCCACGCAGCGCGGCGATGGCGGCGCCGAACGACGAGATCTCGGCGAACGAGCCCTTGATGGTGATCTCGCGGCGGAAGACATCGAACGGGTGCACGGTGACGATGTCTTCGGTCCGGGTGACGCCGTACACCAGCACTGTGCCGCCGTTGCGGGTCAGCGGGACGCAGATGCCGCCGATCCGCGGAGATCCGGTCGCCTCGACGACGACGTCGTAGCCGTCCCCACCCGGTGAGGCCCGCTTCAGCGCGGCGATGTCGGCCTCGGGGTCCGCCCGGTTGATCTGCACGGTCCGGTCGATACCCAGAGCCGCGGCGGTCTCGAGTTTGAACGCCGTCGGGGCGGCCACCGTCACCGAGGACGCCCCGCCGTGCGCGATCAGCTGCGCCAGCAGCAGCCCGGTGGGCCCGGCGCCGAAGACCAGCACGCTCGACCCGGGCCTGAGGCCGAGAGTCTCCAGGCCGTGCATCGCGCAGCCGGCCGGCTCGGTGAACACGGCGGTGTCGGCGGGCAGGCCGTCGACGGAGAAGACCAGGGTCTGCGGGACAGCGACGTACTCGGCGAAGAAGCCGGGGAAGTTGCTGCCGTAACCCTTGAGGTTCTCGCACAGGATCAGCCGGCCGGCGCGGCAGTAGGAGCAGTGCCCGCAGTTCACATTCGGGTTGACCGTCACCTGCTCGCCGACACGCAGGCCGGTGACACCGTCGCCGAGCTGTTCCACGACGCCGACCAGCTCATGGCCCGGGATCAGCGGGAAGACAGCATTGAAGTCGCCCTCGTGGATGTGCAGGTCGGTGCCGCACACTCCGACCTGGTTGACCTTGATGAGCACTTCGCCGGCACCGGCCCGCGGGACGGAGATGTCCTTCACGGCGTAGCTACGCGGGGCGTCGTACACGACGGCCTTCATGTCTTCTGCTCCTCCGGAGAACGATCGTCGTGTCGACGCCGGTCCCGCTCGGTTGCCGCTTCGTAACTTGATGGAAACGAACACTAAGACATGACACCGGTGTCTGTCACCGGTGTCAGATAGAAAATCTTGAAAATATGTCACCGGTGACAGGCCCGGTGGAGCCGACGTATCGTCTCTGCGGGAGGTTGACCAGATGAGCACGATGCGCCAAGTCGCGGAGCGCGCCGGCGTCAGCGCCAAGTCCGTGTCCCGTGTCATCAACAACGATCGGTACGTGTCGGCCGACGTCCGCCGGCGGGTGGAGCAGGCCGTGGCCGAGCTCAGCTATGTTCCCAACGAGTTGGCCCGCACCTTCCGCTCCGGACGCGACGCCGCGATCGGCGTTGCCATACCCGATCTCTCCGACCCGTTCTTCGCGCGTCTCACTCGTGAGATCGAACAGATCGCCCGATCACGCGGGCTCGCGGTGCTGATCACCAGCCTCGGACAGGACGGCGCCGAGGAGCAGAGCCGGGTCGAGGCTCTGCTGCGCCGGCAGTTGAACGGTCTCGTCACCACACCGGTGTCCGCGGACCAGTCCTATCTCAAGCCGTGGCAGGACAGGATCGCCATCGTTTTCATCGACCGCCCGCCGGCCGGCATCGTCGCCGACAGCGTCGTGGAGGACGACCACGGCGGCGCCTATGCGGCCACCCGGCACCTGATCGGGCACGGGCATCGCCGCATCGCGTTCATCGGCGACAGCATCGCCACCGCCACCACGGCTCGCCGCTTCAAGGGCTATCGCCACGCCCTTCGCGATGCCGGGGTCACCCCGGATCCAAGCTTGATCCGATTCGGTCCGACCACCGGACGCGAGGCCGGCACGGCGGCCGTCGACCTGCTGAACGCCGACCTGCCGCCCACCGCGCTGTTCTCCTCCAACGCGTGGTCCACCATCGGCATCATCCCGGCGTTGCAGATCGCGGGATACCGGTCCGTTCCCCTGGTCAGCTTCGGTGACTTCCCCTTGGCCGAGGCCATCCGGCCGGCGCCGACCGTCGTCGACCAGGACCCGGCTTCGGTCGGCCGGGCGGCCGCGACCCGGCTGTTCGAACGGATCGAGCACCCCCGGCGGCGGCTCAAGCGGCAGATCGTTCTGCCCGTACCCCTGATCGCCCGTGAATCCTGTTGCGGCCAGGAAACCCTGCCGGTCCCAGCGGACCCGGCTCTGGCGATCTGACCGCCCGGCCCGGAGGCGGTTCCGGCTCCGGTCAGTGCCGGGCGACCTTGCAGGACTCGCGTTCTATCAGCGTGACGTCGAGGATCGTGGTGCGCCGCAGCCGGCGCTTCGGATGGTCCACGCGCTCGAACACCCGGTTCGCGGCGAACCGGCCGATCTGGTCGGGATCTTGATCGATTACGGTCAGCGCCGGATGCAGGATGTCGGCCATCGGGAAGTCGCCGAACCCGACGACGGCCAACTCGTTCGCCGGCAGTGCGTGCACCACCAGCATCGAGCTGCGGGCGTTGGAGGAGAAGATCGCCGTCGGGCGGTCGGGCAGGCCGAGCAGCCGGGTGACCGCGGCCTCGGTGGACTCACGGTCGTTGACGTACGCCGCCACCAGCTCGTCGTCCGGCTCGATCCCGGCCTCGGTGAGCGCGCGGCGATACCCGGCCAGGCGGTTGGTCTCGGTGGACAGACGCAGGGTGTCGGCGACGTACGCGATCCGCCGGTGGCCGTGCCCGATCAGATGATGGGTGGCCAGGTATCCGCCGGCCTCGTCGTTGTCGGCGAAGGTGTCGGCGGACAATCCGGCCGGCGCCCGGTCGACGAACACCATGGGCGTGCTGTCGGTCCAGCGTTTCAGCCACGAATGGTCGACCCCGACCGGGGCGACGATCAGGCCGGCGAGCCGGCGGCTGAGCAACGATTCGAGGATGTCGCGTTCCCGGCCCGGATCGTCGCCGAGATTCGTGAGCAGCGTGGCCACGCCCCGGTCGCGGGCGACGGTGTCGACGGCCCGGGCGATGGCGGCGAAGAAGGGGTCGACGATGTCCGGAACAGCGACGCCGATGGCCGACGACCGGCCGGAGCGAAAGGTGGTGGCGAGGACGTTCGGGACGTAGTTGAGCTCCTTCATGATCTGTTCCACGTGGGAACGGGTCTCCGGGAGCACGTGCGGGTCGTTGTTGAACACCCGGGAGACCGTCTTCGCACTCACGCCGGCGCGCGCGGCCACGTCCCGCATTGTCGCCATGGGCCACCTCCCGGTCGTATCGCGAACGCTGCGGCAGCATATCCGACCTGCTGCAACGCCCCGGCCCCGCGGCGGTCAGCGGCGGCCGTCCAACACCTCCGCGAGTTCGTACAACCGTGGCAGGGCGCGCTTGGTCAGATAGTCCTTGCGGAGGTCGTGGGAGACCGACAGGCTGTCCTTCCACAGCGAGCGGCCGGCCATGGCCCCGCCGGCGCCGTTCGCCATCGCGATGGTGACCTGCTCGAGGAAGGTCTCGTGGTCGACGCCGGCCGACAGCACGGCCCACGGCACGCCGCCGGCGGCCGTGGTGACCGCGACGCAGCCTTCCGCGGAGCCGGGGTACTGCAGTTTCAGCACCTTCGCCCCGCACGCGACGGCCAGCCTCGCCCCGCCGGCCACAAGGCCGGGGAAGGCCGCGGCGTACTGTTCCTCGGTCTCGCCCTCGAGTCGATAGGTCAGCAGCTCGACGATCAGCAGCACGCCCTCGTCCGTGCAGGCCTGAATGAGGGCGCGCATCTCCGCGGCGACGCGGGACCGCTCGTCCTGCTTGTCCGGGCGCAGGTACCAGAGCATCTTGGCGGCGTCGCCGCCGAGCTCGCGTACGCGGCGTGCGGTCATGCCCGGCACGAACCGGGTGTGACGCAGTCCGTCGACGGTCTCGAACCCGGAGGCGTCCATGCCGACGACCAGCGATGTGCCGCGGACCAGGACACCGTCGTCGACGACCGCCGGCAGCGCGACCTCCGGGTCGAGCAGGATGGCGGGGGCGTTGTTGGCCAGGTAGCGAACGAGGTCGGCCTTAGCCTCGGCCAGCTCGGCGGTGCTGATCGACCCGGGTCCGTCCGGCGCGTCGTCCATGGCTGCCTTCATGCCGTTGCGCTGGTCGGCGGCGACGATGAGCATCCGGCCGCCGGGGGTGGAGATCGCGGCCATGCCTCGTCGTTCGATGGTGGTCAGGGAATTCACGATGCGGTTCCAATCTTGGGTGGGGTCGTGTTCAGCACGCGTGCGGCGACCCGAGTGGCCCCGTACGCGGTCTCCTGGTCGCGGGCCGACGCCGTCATCGCCGGCAGGACGCGGCCCCGGGCGCGGCGCACCGCGGCCATGCTGGCCCAGCCGCCGGTGAGGGTGGTGGTGGCCGCGGGGGGCAGTTCCCGGTCCATGGCCTCGATCAGCCGTGCGATCTCGTCGTTGCTGTGGCGCAGCACCGCGCCGAACACCTCGGCGGGGCTGACGCCGTCGGTGCGGACGGTCAGTTTGAGGACGCCGTCGTCGTTGCGTGCCCCGGAGACCTGAATGGCGTCGGCGGGCAGCTTTCCCTCATAGGGCAAAGCCATGACGTCGGCGTCGAGGAGGTCGCGGCCGGCCCGGTCGTGGATGCCGGCGGTCTGCAGGATCCGGCGCAGCAGCAGGCCGGTCTTCACCCCGGCGACGAGCACGTGCTTGCCGGGCACGACGTGGCGGACTTCGTTGATCAGATGGTCGGCGAGGCGACGCCGGGCGTCGAAGCCGAGTGGACCGTCGATCACGCGCAGCAGGACCTCGGCGGTGCCCATGGACACGTGGTAGTGGTCGGCCGGCAGCCGCCCGGTGGCCTCGGCCGCGACGAGGTGGTCGTGTCCGGCGACGGTCAGCAGCGCACCGGCCATGCTGTCCGGGACCGCGCTGGCACTCGCCTCGCCGAACGGACTGCCGGCCTCGACCAGCGTCGGAAGGAAAGTCTCGTCGACTCCCAGGACGTCGAGCATCCGGGGCCACGGGCCGCCGGTGTCCTGGTCGAGCAGCCCGGTACGCGAGGTCAGCGACTGCTCCAGCGCGGTGCGGCCGCCGAGGGCGGCCGCGACGAACTCCGGCAGGTTGAGCCAGCGCGAGCCGGGCAGCGGCACGCCACGGCCGCGCAGCCAGGCCAGCTTGGCCACGCTGACCTGCGCACCAAGCGGCAGCCCGGTGCGGCCGGCGAACTCGGCACGGATCTCGGCGGGAAAGGCCGCGGCCTGCTCACCGCCCCGCGGATCGAACCAGGCGATTCCGGGGGCGATGGCGGCGCCGTACCGGTCGATGATCATGCCGGTCTCGGCCATGCCCGCGATCGCGATGGCGTCGATCGACGCCGAGGTCACCCTGGCGACCTCGCGAGCGCCGGCGTCGATCAGGGAACGTACGGCGCCGAGCAGCTCCTCGGCCGTCATCTCGGTGATGCCGCCCGGACCGGAGCGCCACGGCGTCGGCACCTGCGCGGCACCGATCTCGGCGCCGGCCTCGTCCGTGACGAGCATCTTCATGCTCGTGCTGCCGAGGTCGACGCCGGCGACCAGGCGTGCCGGGGGGCCGGCCGGGTTTGCCACAGGAGTTCTCCTAGTCGCTGGGATTGCGTCATGTCACCGGTGTCGCGCTTGGCCATGACACCGGTAACATGGACCTCATGATGTGGCCCTCATCGACGGATTGTCAACCGGCCGAAACCCTTGTCGTGGCCGTCGCCGGAGTCGCCGGCAGCGGGAAGTCGACGCTCGGCCGTGCACTCGCGACCGCCCTCGGAGCACCGTTGCTCGACCTCGACTCGATGACGAATCCGCTGCTCGATCGCCTGCCGCCGGGGGCGCTCGGCGGGCACTGGCTCGTCTCGCCGCACGGCGCGGCGATCCGCGACGGGCGCTACGCCGCACTTCGCGCTGTAACGCGCGACACCGTCGCCACCGCGGGCCGGGCGGTGCTCGTCGCCCCGTTCACCGCCGAGCTTCGCGGCGGCGAGCCGTGGGATCTGCTGCGCCGGGCGGCGGGCGCGGCCGGCCTGCGCGTGGTGCACATCGACGGCGACGCCGACCTGTTCGCCGCGCGCCGGGCCGTGCGGGCCGAGGAACGGGATCGGCACCGCATCGCGCCGCCGCCGGCGCCACCCCCGGCCGTGCCGGTGGTCACGGTCGACGGCGCGCTCACCACCGATCAGCAGGTCGGGCTGGTGCTGGGCGCTCTGGGACTCAGCAGGTCACCGTGATCTGGTCGAAGCGGGCGTGGAAGGGGGTGGGCTTGGCGCCGAACTGGGCCCGGTTGAGCGCGGCCACGCCGACCTTCACGGTTTGCGGCAGGGTCATGCGCACGGAGGCCAGCTGGGCGAACTCGGGCTTGTCGGCCGGGCGCCAGGAGCCGGTGATCGTGCCGCCCGAGCGAACCATCCGCAGGACGAGCCGGGTGGCGTTCGTCGTGATCGGGTGCTGGCTGGGCAGCGGACCGTGCGCCCGCAGGTGGGTGCCGCCGTCGTTGTACTCGAAGCCGATGGTGCCGGTCTTGCCGAAGGCGCGTTCCATGCGCACGTAGCTGACCGGGCCGTTCCACAGCAGCAGGCCGGCGCCCTGGTAGAACACGGTGGGCGAGACCTCCATCGCGGTCTCCAGGACGAAGTCGCCGGTGATCGGGCGCAGCAGCATCGGGGCGGTCAGGATGTCGCCGTAGATGTCGGCCCCGTTCGGAGCGTCGAGGTCGACCGCACCGCCGCTCACGGTGACCTTCGTGTCGGCGCGGCTGCGCTGCCAGGCCGGGTCCACCGCGGTGCCGGTGAAATCGTCGGTGAAGCCGCAGGCCGGGGCACTGGCAGAGGCGCCGGCCGACGATGGCGGCGACTGGGCAGCCGGGCGGTCATTGCCGCGAAGCAGCCGAACGGTGATCGGGACGCTGACCGCGATCACCAGGACCGCCGCGGCCGCGACCAGGATGCGGAGGCGACGTCGCCTCGAGCCGGCGGGCGTCCCGGCTGCGGCCGGCAGCGGCTCGGTGGCCCCGGCCGGCGTGGCCCGGCCCACCGCGAAGGGCTGGGTCGGCGTCGGCCCCGGCGACGACGGCATCGGCGAGCCCGGCGCGGTCGGCGGCTTGACCGGCGGTGGCGCTGCCGACTGCGGCGGGCCCGACCGCGCCGGGACCGATTTTGGTGTTGCCGCCTGTGGCGGGACCGACTTTGGTGTTGCCGCCTGTGGCGGGACCGACTTTGGTGGGGCCGCCTGTGGCGGGGCCGCCTGTGGCGCGGCCGGCTGTGACCCGGCCGCCTGTGGCGGGGCCGACTTTGGCGGGGCCGGTTGTTGCCCTGCTGCCTGCGGCGGGGGCGCCTGCCGCGCGGCCAGCGGTGGTGTTGCCGCCTGCGGTGCTGCCGGCTGTGGCGGGGCCACCCGCGGCTTGGCCCGCGGTGGCGTTGTCGGCGGTGGGGAGGGCGGTGCCGGCGGGGGAGTGGCGAGTGTGGACGGCCGGGCGGAGGCGGTGGCCGGCCGTGCGGGTGCGGGCGCCGGGATGGAGCCGGTCAGGCGGGCCGCGCCCAGCGCGATGCTGTGCTCCGGGTTGGGATCGACCACTACCGGGCGCTCGAACGCCTCGCCCACCAGCGCCCCTGCCAGCGGGATCCGCGACGATCCGCCGGCCAGCAGCACGACCTTCAGCTGGTCCGGGCCGACCTGAGCCGAGCGCAGCGCGCGGCCCAGCGCGCGTACCGTCTCCTGCAGCGCCGGCGCGATCATCGTCTCGAACTCGCGCCGGGTCAGGCGCACCCGGGTGTGCAGGCCGGGCAGCGCCACCGGGATCATCACCTCGGTGTCGAAGGAGAGCGCCTCCTTGGCGTCCACGCAGTCGCGCCGCAGCCGGGTGAGGGCCGTCAGCAGCTCGGGATCGTCCCCGGTCAGCCGGTCGGCCGGCAGGATCCGGGTCACGTGGTCGAAGACCGCCTCGTCGAAGTCGGCGCCGCCCAGCTGCTCGATGCCCTCCGGCGTGCCGAGCAGCTCGAAACCGGTCGCGGTGCGGCGCAGCACGGCCGCGTCGAAGGTGCCGCCGCCCAGGTCGTAGACGGCCACCACGTCGCCGTCGGCCATGTGCTCGCCGGCCGCGTACGAGATGGCCGCCGCCTCCGGCTCGCTGTGCAGCGCCACCGGCGGCGCGTCGGCCAGGCGGGCCGCCTGTTCCAGCAGGTCGCGCTTGTACGGACCCCAGTTCGCCGGGCAGGCCAGCACCACCGAGCCGGGCGGGCCCTGCTCGGCGGCGGTGGCGACGGTCAGCACATGCTCCAACTGGCGGGCGAGCAGCGCGTGCGCCGGGTACGGTGAGCCGCCGATCAGCAGCGGCACCGGGTCGCCGACCCGTCGCTTGAACTCGCGGGCCAGCCGGCCCGGCTGCTCCTCGCCGCGGCGGGCGGCCGGCTCGCCGACCAGCACCGGCCCGCTCTCGGGCAGGAAGATCAGCGACGGGATCTCGGGCCGCCGGCCACCGAGCCGCAGCACCTCCACGGCATCGCCGCGTCGCACGGCCGCCGCGGTCCAGGTGGTACCGAGGTCCACGCCCAGCCCATACGTCATCTCGGCCTCACCGTGACCGTCACCGGCCCCTCCGATCCGCGCCCCGCTGGCCACGGCCGCACCGGCGACCGGCACCCAGCATCGGCCGCCACCCCGGCACCGACAAGGCCACCGTCGATGGGTGCACAAAAGGCTGCCCCACCGCACCTCCCGGTCAGTGTTGCCGGCAACCTGCCGATCTGACGGAGGGGACCTTGCCGGAGGCCGGGAGGTGGGCACGCTGAGGAGCCGAGTTCCCGGGCTGCGCTCGGTCGTGGCCCTCACCGCGCTGGTGGCGGTCGGCGGGACCGCGCTGTCCGTCGCCGTCGCGGCCGCGCTTGCCGCCGGGCAGCGGGGCGTCGCCGAGCAGCAGCTGGACCGGCGGGCCCGGCAGGCGCAGGAGTCGGTCACCGCGGAGGCCGGCCGCTACGTCGACACGCTGCGCACGGTCGCGGCGGCCGCGGGCTCGTTCAACGAGCTGACCGCGGAGAAGTTCCGCGGGTTCACCGCGCCGCTGGCGTCGATGCGGCTGGCCGGGGTGACCTCGATCGCGTACCTCGTACCGGCGACGGAGTCGCAGATCCCGGCGGTGCAGGCGTTCTGGCGCTCACGCGGCGCGAAGGGTCTGCAGCTGACCCCGGCCGGAACGGCGGCCGAGCATCTCTTCTCGGTCCTGGCCACCCCGCTGGACGGCTCGGTCGTGTCCGGAGTCAGCATCGACGTCTCGCAGGCGCCCGCGCCGACCGCGGCGCTGAACGAGTCCCGTCGCAGCGGCCAGCCGGCCGTCTCCGATGCCTACCACCTGCTGCGCGACAGCCATCTGCCGGAGAGCCAGCGGCAGATGTCGTTCGTGCTGACCGCGCCGGTGTACGGGCTGGACTCCGGGCCGGGCGGCCGGGCGTTCCGCGGCTGGGTGCTGATGGGCCTGCGCGGCCAGAACTTCGCCGCGGCCACGCTGCAACGCGTGTCGCAGCGGCTGCTCGACATCGACCTGCGCGCGCTCAACAGCAACCAGGAGCAGGTCTCGGTGGCCCGGCTGACCGCGCCCGTGCACGGTCGCCGGGACATCACCCGCGACGTCAGCCTCACGGTCGCCGATCGGCGCTGGCAGCTGCAGCTCGCGGCGCACGGCCGCGCCCTGCCCGGCGCCGGGAGCGGCATGCCGGCCACCGTCGCGATCGGCGGGAGCGCGGTCAGCTACCTGCTCGCCACCCTGGTCGCCGTGCTGGCGACCGGTCGCCGCCGGGCCCGCGCCCAGGTGGAGGCGGCCACCGCGGGCCTGGCCGCCGCCGAGCTCGAGGCGCGCGACCACGCCGGGGTGCTGGGGCGGGAGCTGGCGCGGCGGGAGGCGATCGAGGCGGATCTGCGCCGGGCCCGCGACGACCTGGACGCCCAGCGGGCCTTCCTGGCCCAGGTGCTCGACGCTCTCGAGCCGTCGGTGCTGACCTGCGACAACGACGGCGCGATCGTGCACGCCAACCGTTCCGCCCGAGCCGCCGTGCCGGGCGCGGACGCTCCGAAGACCATCGCGGAACGGGCGCAGGCACTCGGCTACGAGCATCCGGACGGAACCCCGGTCGAGCCGGCCGACCTGCCGCTGCTGCGGTCGCTGCGCGGCGAGCTGGTCACGAGCATGGAGCTGGTCACGCACGCGCCGGACGGCTCTGTTCGCTTCGTCGTCGTGCACAGCCGCCCGCTGCGGCACGGCGACGGCCACATCACCGGTGCGGTCGCCTCGGCGTACGACATCACGCAGTTGCGGGAGCGCGAGAACGAGCTGCGCGCCTTCGCCGGCGTGGTCGCGCACGACCTCAAGTCACCGTTGTCGTCCATCGCCGGATACGCCGAACTGGTCGAGGACGACCTGGGCGACGGTGCCTCGCCGGACCTGCTCCGCCCGCAGGTGGAGCGGATCCGCCGCGGCGTGGACCGGATGCGCACCCTGATCGACGACCTTCTCACGTACGCCACCGCCCGCGACGCACCCCTCGACAGTCAGCCGGTCGACCTCGCGGACGTCGTCGACGACGTGGTCCACGAGCGGACCGCGCACCTGCGCGCTACCGGGACCGACGGCACGCCCGTCCTGTTCCCGGACATCTACATCGGGCCGCTGCCGCTGGTGCACGCCGATCGCGGCATGATCCGCCAGCTGATCGACAACCTCGTCGGCAACGCCCTCAAATACACCGCGCCGGGGCAGCCGGCCCGCATCGACATCTCCGCGCACCGGCACGACGACCGATGGGCCGTCACCATCGCCGACCGCGGCATCGGCATCCCCCTCGCCGACCAGCCGCACATCTTCGCCTCGTTCCACCGGGCCGCCGCGCACAGCGGCTACCAGGGCACCGGTCTCGGCCTCGCGATCTGCGAGCGCATCGTCACCCGCCACGGTGGCACCATCGCCGCCACCGAGAACCCCGGCGGCGGCACCCGCTTCACCTTCACCCTGCCGACCGTCGCGCCGGACGACACCCTTGCCGCCGCGCCGGTGAACCAGGAGACCTCATTAACCGGCAAGTAGCGCCGACGGCGTACGGGATGATGGTTGGCTCGGAAATGTGAGTGGGTCGGAAGCCGTCAGCGAAAGCCGGATCGTCCAGCTCTGCCTGGGCAGCGGCCCGGATCGACCGGCGGCCAAGCTGGCCGCGATGATCACGCGGTCGGCGAACGCGCCGATCGCGCTGATACATCTGACCGAGGATGGGGAGCGGCTGCAGCTGGCCGGGGCGGCCGGGATGCCCGACGACTGGCCGCGGTTCGGGCCCACGCCGACCTCCGTCACCCTGGCCGGTCTGGTCCTGGGGCACCAGCACCCGATCATCATCGCCGACATCACGGAGGATCCCCGGGTGCCGCGGTACGCGCCGGCGCGCACCCTCGGCGTACGGGCGTATGCGGGGTTTCCGATTCGTGACCCGCAGGAACGCGTCGTCGGCGTGTGCACCGTCGTGGATCTTCGTCCCCGGCGATGGACGCCCGACGAACTGGCCGCGGTCGACGAGGCGGCGCAGGCGTGCACCGCCCTGGTGGCCGAGCAGCAACGAGCCGACACCCACCGCCGCTTCCTCGAGGCGGTGCTGCAGCACCTGCACGTGGCAGTGGCCGCCTGCGACGAGAACGGCCGGCTGGTGTTCACCAACGCCGCCACCCGGTTGCTGTCCGGCGCGATGCCGATCGGCGCTCACATCAGCGAATGCGTCGAGCACAGCCTCCTGACCGACGACCGCGGTCGGCCGGTGCCGTTCGAGGAACTGCCGCTCTGCCGGGCGCTGCGTGGCGATCAGGTGTGCGATGCCGAGCTCACGGTCAGCGTCCCCGGCAAGCCCACCAAGACGGTGTACGCGGACGCCCAGCCCATCGTCGGCGCGGACGGCCGGCGGCTGGGCGCGGTGGTCGCCGTCCGGGACGTGACCGACCGCTGCCGCGCCGAACGGTTCCGGCATGTGGAGCAGGCGGTGGCGGACGCGTTGAAGGTCGCCGACGACATCCACGAGGCGGCGCCGGGAATCCTGGCGACCGTCTGCGTCGCCTTCGGGTGGCCGCGTTCGGAGCTCTGGCTGGCCGACCGGGAGGCCGGTGCGCTCGTGCTGGCCGCCCGTTTCCCCGACGGTGAGGGCGCGCCGTCGCCGGCGGAGGCGGACGTTCTGACCGAGGCCGCCTGGCGGACCGGCGCGCCGGTCTGGACCTGCGACCCGCCGGATGGTGCCGCGAAGCCGAAGACCGGCCTCGCGGTGCCCGCGCCCTCCGGCGGCCGGGTCCTCGCCGTCCTGTCCTTCTTCGCCGCGGCCGTCGACGACCCCGCCGACCCGCTGATCAGCCTGTTGTCCGGGATCGGCACGCGCATCGCCGAGTTCCTCGAGCGGCGCCGCGCGGACGAGCTCACGGTGGCGCTGGACCGGAGCCGGAACGACTACCTCGCCCTGATCAGCCACGAGCTGCGGACCCCGCTGACCTCGATCGGCGCCTACGTCGAGATGCTCCGGGAGTCCGACCCCGCCACTGTGGCCGACGACCTGCCCGGCCTGCTCGACGTCCTCGGCCGCAACAGCACCGCCCTGCGGCGGATCATCGACCAGCTGCTGGACCTGGCCGCTCTCGACGGCGGGCACGCCCAGCTGGCATGCGAGCCGGTCAACCTGGCCGCCGTGGTCGAGGCGGCCGCGAAGGCGGTACAGCCGCTCGCCTCGGCGGCCGGCGTCTGCATCGCGCTCGACCTCGACGCCGGCCCGACGATCACCGGCGATCCGGTCCGGATCCGGCAGATGGCCGACCACCTGCTCGACAACGCCGTCAAGCACACCATCGGCGGAGGCCGGGTGACGGTCGCCGTGACCAGGCCGCGTCCGGCCGCCGCCGAGCTCACGGTCACCGACACCGGCCTCGGCATCCCCGACGACGAGCGGGGCGGTCTGTTCCTGCCGTTCCACCGCACGCAGCGCGCCCGCAAGCACGGGATCGCCGGAAACGGGCTCGGCCTGGCCATCAGTCGTGCGGTCGTGGAGAGCCACCGGGGAACCATCCGGCTGGTTCCGGTCGCCGGGCCCGGCTCGCGGGTGGTCGTGCGCCTTCCGATCGGCCAGGCCCGCTAGCTCGGCTGGTTCCCGTCGGCCAGCGCCGTCTCCACGCAGGCGACCAGTTCGCCGGGCGAGAACGGCTTCGAGAGCACCGCGGTGGCCTGTGCCTGCGCGGGCCGGGCATCGCCGGGCAGCAGGCTGCCGCTGACGAAGATGACCGGCAGGTCGCGGGTCACCGGATCGGCGCGCAGGGCCAGGCACAGGTCGATGCCCGACATTGCCGGCATGTCGATGTCGCTGACCACCGCCGCGGGCCGGTGCTCGCGAACCGCCGCCAGCGCCACCGATCCGTCGGTCGCCTCGATGACGGTGAATCCGGCCCGGCGGAGAATACGGGCAGCGATGGGCCGGATGTCGTCATCGTCCTCGGCCAGCACCAGGGTCGTCATGCGGCAGTGTCATCCTCGCCTAATGCCGTATATCACCCCGAACCTACATCAAGTAGGAATAGGTCGGGCCTCATTCCGCCGGAATTGCCGTAGGTGACTGCTACTGAGTCAGCTCCGCCAGCGGGACGCCCGGGTCGGCCATCCGGGCCGGGTCGACCTCGACGCCGGAGCGCACCAGGTCCTGGATCGACTCGTTGACGTCCCAGACGTTGACGTTCATGCCGGCCAGCACCCGGCCCTTGTCGTGCCAGAAGGCGACGTACTCGCGGGCCGCCAGGTCGCCACGGATCACCAGCTCGGGGTCGGTGCCGGGCGGGATCCAGCCGGCGAACTCCATGCCCAGGTCGTACTGGTCGGTGAAGAAGTACGGCACCCGGTCGTACGCCACTTCCTGACCCAGCATGGCCCGGGCGGCCGCCTCGCCGGTGTCGATCGCGGCCGCCCAGTGCTCCACTCGGACCCGGTGGCCGAGCAGCACGTTGTCGACGGCGGCGATGTCACCGGCGGCGAAGATGAACGGGTCGTTCGTGCGCAGGCGGCTGTCGACCGGGACGCCGTCGTCCACCGCCAGCCCGGCCGCTTCGGCCAGGTCGGTTCGCGGCCGTACGCCCACCGCGACCAGCACGGTGTCGGCCGGGCACACGGTGCCGTCGTCGAGCACCACCCCGTCCGGGCGGAACTCGGCGGCCTGCCGGCCGAAGTGGAACACCACGCCGTGCGCCGCGTGCAGCGCGGCGAACGACGCGGCGAGCCGGTCGCCGAGCACCCGGTGCAGCGGCAGCGGGGCGGTCTCGATCACCGTGACCGCCGCGCCACGCTCCCGGGCCGCGGCCGCGATCTCGAGGCCGATCCATCCGGCGCCGACGATCACCAGGCGGGCGCCCTCGTGCAGGTTCGCGGCCAGCCGGTCGCTGTCCTGGAGCGTACGGAGATAGGTGACGTCGCCGGGGATCGGCAGGCGGCGGGGCTCGGCGCCGGTGGCGAGCAGCAGCCGGTCGTAGCCGATGGTGCTGTCGTCGGCCAGGCGGACCTCGCGCGCGGTCCGGTCGAGCGCCCGCACCGGGGTGGAGGTGCGCAGGTCGACGTCGTGCCGGCGGTACCAGTCGGCCGCGTGCACGTACACGCTGCCGCGTTCGGCCGTGCCGAGCAACATGCCCTTGGAGAGCGGCGGCCGCTCGTACGGCCGCTCGGTCTCCTCGCCCAGAAGCACGACGCGCCCGGGGAATCCCTCGGAGCGCAAGGTCTCGGCGGCTTTGGCGCCGGCCAGGCCGGCTCCCACGATCACGAAGGTGCGGTCGTCGATCATCGTTCCCCCTTGGAGGTGGAGTTCAGGCCGGCCACGGCGAGGAACTCGGCGCGCGAGCGGGCGTCGTCGCGCAGCGCGCCGAGCAGGGTGGAGGTGACCGTCCGCGCGCCGACGGCCTGGACGCCGCGCAGGCTCATGCACAGGTGCTCGGCCTCGATCACCACGCCCACGCCGCGCGGGCGCAGATGGGTGTTCAGCCAGTCGGCCACCTGCTTGGTCAGCCGTTCCTGCACCTGGGCCCGGCAGGCGAAGAGCTCGACGACGCGGGCCAGCTTGGACAGGCCGAGGATGCGGTCGCCGGGCAGGTAGCCCACGTGCGCGACGCCGATGAACGGCAACAGGTGGTGCTCACAGAGCGAGCGCACCGGGATCGACCGGGCCAGGACCAGCTCGTCGTACCCCTCGTCGTTGTCGAACGTGGTGAGCACGAACTCCCGCGGGGTGAGCAGCTCGGCGTACGCCCTGGCCATCCGCATCGGCGTCTCGGCCAGGCCGGGGGCCGACAAATCCACGCCGACCGCGGACAGGAACGCCTCGGCGGCGCGCTCGGCGGAGAGCAGGTCACGTTCCGGCGCGATCGTCATCCGCGGCCTCCATTTTCACCAATGGCCATTGTGTTTAATGACGAGCCTGCGCCTGATCGGCGGGAATTTCAAGAGCCCTCGTTGGTGATAATCTCGCGACATGGACGACCCGTGGGACGCCGTCACGACCTTGTCCGACCCGTCGCGGCGCGCGCTGTACGACTACGTCCGCCGCCAGGACCACCCGGTCGGCCGGGACGAGGCGGGGGCAGCCACCGCGATGTCCCGCGGGCTGGCCGCGTTCCACCTGGACAAGCTGGTCGACGCCGGGCTGCTGACGGCCCGCTACGCGGCGCCGGCCGATCAGCCGCGGGGCCGGGGACGCGCACCGAAGGTGTACGAGGCCGCCGGCGACGGCCTGGCCGTGACGATTCCGCAGCGGCGCTACGAGCTGATCGCCGACATCCTGGCCGAGGCGGTGGCCGGCGGCGAGGAGCCGGCCGCGGAGGCCGCCGCCCGGCTGGCCTACCGCCGCGGGCGGGATCTGTCGGCGCTGTTGCCGCCCGGGCAGGATGTGGTCGGCGCGCTGGCCGGCCTGGGCTTCGAGCCGAGGCCCGACCCCGGCGCGGTCACGCTGCACAACTGCCCGTTCCACGCGCTGGCCGCCCGGCACACGACGCTGGTGTGCGGGCTCAACCACGCGTTCCTGTCCGGGCTGGTCGACGGGCTCGGCGCGACCGACTCGGCGCCGGTGCTGGCCCCGCACCCGGGCCGCTGCTGCGTGGAGCTGCGCGCCGCGAACCCGGCCTGACTCAGAGGTTGTGCTGGTCGGCCAGTTCCCGCAGCCGCCGGACCTCGTCGACGATCAGCTGATCGTCGGGCTGCGACATGCGCAGCACCGAGCCCAGCGTCGACCGCAGGTCGTCGCCGGCCACGACGTTGTCGAGCTCCCGCAGAAGCCCCTGCACCACCTCGTCGACCTGGAGCCGGTCGTAGCCGCGAAGCGCCACCTCGAACTCGGCCGCCCGCAGCGCGTCGCGTGCCGCCGTGCGCTGGGCGACCCCGCCGTCGGGGGCCAGCGCGTCGAAGGCCCGGGCCAGAGCCGCGTCGACCTGTTTCCGCTCGTATCCGCGCAACACAACGGTGAACTCCCGTGCCATCGGCTCACTGTAGATCATCTACGCACCGCGGTCAGACATGGAGGGTCGCCTATGCCGCCGAGCTGCGGCTCAGCGGATGCGTTCAGGCCGGGTCGGTCTGCAGCTCAAGTTCGAGCACCGGGATGGTGCGGATTCCGGCAGTCTGGCGCTCGTACTCGGCGAAACCCGGGTGGCGCCGCGCCTGCTCGGCGTAGATGCGGTCGCGCTCGAAACTCCGCAATGGTCTTCGCGTGCCGTGACCAGGAATCACCACATTCCGGCGACGACAACTCGGCCGGATCGGGGCGACCCTGTGGCGAGCGAAGCAGCGCCGACGCCCGAGGGGGAGAACTGCCGATGAGCAAGGAACAGCTGAGCCAGTTGGATGGCATCCTGCGCCAGGGCCGGCTCGATACCACGGCCGGTGTCGCGTCGGTGCGAGCGGCATTCGACGCGTTCGTCTCGCAGGTCCCGGTGCCCCCCGATGTCCTGCAGAAGCCCATCGAGATCGGCGGCGTCGGCGGCATCGAGGTCACGATCGCCGGCCACGAGACCGACAACGTCATGCTGTACTTCCACAGCGGCGTCTACGTCATCGGTTCGGCCGTGGCGACCGTCCCGCTGGTGGGTGACATCGCCCGGCGTGCGGGCGTCAGGGCTGTCACCCTCGACTACCGGCTCGCTCCCGAGCACCCTTATCCGGCCGCGGTCGACGACGCTCGTGCGGCCTATGAGGGACTGCTCGGGCAGGGCGTGGACCCCGGTCGCATCGTGCTGGCGGGCGAGTCGGCGGGCGGCGGGCTGGCGGTGGCGGTCCTGCTCGCGGCCCGGGAGGCCGGTCTGCCCATGCCCTCGTGCCTGTACCTGCTGTCGCCCTATGCCGATCTGACCTTGTCCGGCGAGTCCCTGGTCGCGCGGGAGTCGCTCGACCCGATCCTGACCCCTGAGGGCCTGCGCGTCCGGGCCCCGGAGTACGTCGGCGGGGCCGACGCCGCCGACCCGCTGATCAGCCCGATCTTCGGCGACCTCAGCGGACTGCCGCCGATGCTGATCCAGGTGGGGTCGCACGAGATCCTGCTCAGCGACGCGCTCCGGCTCGCGGCCCGGGCCGCCACCAGCGACGTCGCCGTCACGCTCGACGTCACTCCCGGCGCCCCGCACGTGTTCCAAGGCTTCGGCGGAGTCCTCGACGAGGCCGCGGCGGCGCTCGGCCGAGCATCGGGCTTCATGAGGACGCGGCTCGGGTCGCGCTGATCTCTCCGGGGTCGAGCTGCCGGTGGCGGCCGGATCACCGGAATCCGGTGACGACGGCTCACCGTCCCGGCAGTGAACCTCAACAGGCCTGATCGGCACCGAGCGCGAACATGGAGGCGAGCGCATGACTTCGTCCAGCACACCCGCGGACAGCACACCCCACCTGCCGGACTATGCCCCGGTGCCGGAGGCCTCCCTGGGCCCGGCCCTCAACGAGCAGGGGTACCACGTCGGCCGAGTCGAACGGAACCTGTTCAGCGTCACCGACGGTACGTACCAGTCGGCGTTCCTGCTCACCTCGGACGGCGTCGTGCTGTTCGACGCGCCGCCGAGCATCGGCCACAACCTGCGGCGGGCCGTCGACGAGATGGCCGTGGCCGAGGGCGCCGGCAACAAGGTGACCCATCTCGTGTACTCCCATCACCACGCCGACCACGGCGCCGCCTCGTCGCTGTTCGGCAATGACGTGACCCGGATCGGGCACGAGGAGACCAAGCGGCTGCTGCGGCGGGACAACGACCCGGGCCGGCCGCTGCCGGACGTGACCTTCCAGGACCGCTACACCCTGGAGGTCGGCGGTGAGCGGGTCGAACTGGCGTACCACGGGCCGAACCACTCGCCGGACAACATCTACATCCACTTCCCGGACCACGACACCCTCATGCTCGTCGACATCGTGAACGCCGGCTGGGTGCCGGTGTTCAACCTCAACCTCAGCGAGGACGTGCCCGGCTACATCGAGGCGCCGTCGATCGCGCAGTCCTACCCGTGGACGCATTTCATCGGTGGGCACCTGGGCCAGGTCGGCAACCGCGATACCGTCGGCCTGCACCAGCAGTACATCGCCGACATCCAGGCCAGCGTGAAGCAGATGCTCGGCACGGTCGACCCGACGCCGTACTTCGTCAAGTACGGCGCGAACGTCTGGGCCGCGGTGCAGCTCTACCTCGACACCATCACCGACCTCGCCGCCGAGCCGATCATGGCCAAGTACACCGGGGTGCTGGCCGCCGCGGACGTCAAGCCGTTCGTCCGGAGCACCACGTTCATGATCCTGCATTCGAGCCGCCTCGACTTCGGGCCCAGCGGGCCGGTCCACCCATAACCGGGGCTGACCGGACCTGCCGACCGCTCGCGTATGCGGTCTCGCCGGCGGTGGTGGCCGACGTCATCGTCCACCCCGTCGGCGAGGCGGTGAGGCGGTGAGGCGGCGATCGGCATCAGCGCCGCATGCCGTTGAGCGTCGTCTCCAGCAACGGCAGGGCCCGAAGCACCTGGCGGGAACGGATCAGCGCGTCCCAGACCGGCTCGAACTTCTTCCAGCCGCCCGCGTACGCGAGGTGCCGCATCCGGTAGTCGCGAGGCTTGCCGGCGGCGCCGCGCCAGATGGACCGCCACCGATAGAAGTCCCGGTACGCCCTCCAATAACCGGCCTCGAGCTGCGAGGGGTTCAGCCCGCGCGGCCTGTACACCACGTGCCGGGTGTCGTAGCGGTCCCAGTCCCGGTGCACGATCCGGCCCGCGGCCTCCATCCGGCGGAACAGCGCGGTGCCCGGGTACGGCGTCATGATGTGGAACGTGGCGGTCTCGAGCCCGACGTCGACTCCCCAGGCGACGGTCCGGTCGAAGACGTCGGGGCCGTCGCCGTCCATGCCGAACACGAAACTGGCGTTGACCATGACCCCGGCGTCGTGCAGCCGCCGCGCCACGGCCTCGTAGCTGCGCCCGACGTTCTGCCGTTTGCGCTGCTCGGCCAGGTTGCCCGCGTTGATCGTCTCGAAGCCGACGAACATGCTGCGCAGCCCGGCGGCGGCCGCCTTCTCCAGCAGGCCGGGCGCGAGGATCGCGTCGACGGTGCCGGCCGCCTGCCAGACCCGGTTCATGCCTCTCATGCCCTCGAACAGGGCCTCGGCGAAGCGGCGGTTCCCGAGCAGGTGGTCGTCGAGAAAATAGAGGTGCCGGCCGGGCAGGCGGTCGATCTCGGCGAGGGCATCATCCACCAGTTGGGTGTAGAACGACTTGCCGCCCGCGAAGAACGCGTCCTTGTAGCAGAAGTCGCAGTGGTGCGGGCAGCCACGCGACACGACGATCGAATTGGGTACGAGATAGCGCTCCCGCCTGATCAGGTCGCGCCGCACCGGGGGCAGGCCCTGCAGCGTGCGCTCGGTGGAGACGTACCGTTTCGCGGGCTCACCCCGGCGGAAGTCGGCCAGGAAGCGAGGCCAGGTGTCCTCCCCGGGCCCGAGGAAGATCGCGTCGGCGTGCGCGGCGGCCTCGTCCGGCAGCGAGGTCACGTGCAGCCCGCCGAGGGCCACGAAGACGCCGCGCTCGCGGTACCGGTCGGCAAGCTCGTAGCTGCGCCGGGCCGACGTGATGTAAACCTGGATCACCACGAGGTCGGGCCGGTCGTCCGCGACCTGACCGCCGATCCGCTCCACGTGCTCGTCGAGGATGCGCACCTCGTCGTCGGGGTCCAGGTAACCGGCCAGCGTGGCCAGCCCGAGCGGCGGGAACAACGAGTACTTGATCGGCCGGAACAGCGGGCTGGTCGCCTCGGTCAGTGCCGGCAGGATCATCGTCACGCGCATGGCCGAAGGCTAGAAAACGCCTGCGGAGAAGGTGTGCCGCCGCGGTGAAGGTTCTGCGCCAAGCCTGCTTGACCTGGAGTGCGCTCCAGATGCCAAGGTCGACGGCATGACTGAAACCGCGCCCGCCCGGCTGGTGCTCGGGGCGATGATGCTGGGCACCGCTGTCGACGAGGGCACGTCCTTCGCGCTGCTCGACCGGTTCGTCGAGCGCGGCGGTGTCTGGATCGACACCGCCAACGTGTACGCCTTCTGGGCCACCGACTCCGGCCTCGGTGGCGACAGCGAGCGGCTGCTCGGCCGCTGGCTCGCGGCCCGCCCGGGTGTTCGCGACCGGGTGCGGATCGCCACCAAGCTGGGCGCCGACCGGCTCGAGCCCGGCGCCGGGCCGGAGCGGCGGGAGGGGCTGTCGCCGGCCGCGGTGCGAGCGGCGTTCGCCGGCAGTCTCGACCGACTCGGCATCGATCGTGTCGACCTGCTCTGGCTGCACCAGGAGGACCGGTCGGTGCCGATCGAGGAGACCGTCGAAGCGCTGGCCGGGCTGGCGGCCGACCGGTTCGGCTTCTCCAACCATCCGGCGTGGCGGGTCGAGCGGGCCCGTGCGCACGCCGTCGCGATCGGGGCGCGGCCGTTCGACGCGATGCAGCTCAACGCCACCTACCTGCGGCCGCGGCCGGGGACGCTGCCGCCGGGGGTCGTGCACCGGTTCGGGGTGCTCAGCGACGAGCAGGCCGACTACGCGACGGAGCACGGGATGGACTTGTGGGCGTACACGCCCTTGTTGTCGGGTGCCTACGACAACCCCGCAAAAACCATTCCCCGCGTGTACGACCACCCGGGCACCACGGCCCGGCTGGCCGCCCTGGATGAGGTCGCGGCCGAAAGCGGCGCCGCCCGTGGCCAGGTGGTGCTGGCCTGGCTGCTGAGCCGGGGCATCAGGCCGATGCTCGGCGCCAGCAAGCCAGGCCAGCTGGACAGTGCGCTGGACGGTGTCGGGCTCGAGCTGACCGAGGATCAGCTCGAGCACCTGAACGCGGTGGATCGGTTCCCGTGGGCGAACCCGTACACCTAGGCGGGCAGGGTCCATTTCTGGTTGGCGGCGGCGAAGCAGTCCCAGATCTGCAGGCGGGTGCCGTCGGCCGAGCTGGGGCCGGTGGCGTCCAGGCACTTGCCCAGCGAGCGCAGGGTGCCGTCGGAATTCGGCGTCCACTGCTGGGCGGCGGTGCCGTTGCAGTCGTACAGCTGGACCTTGGTGCCGTTGGCGGAGTTGGCCCCGGCCACGTCGAGGCACTTGCCGAGCGAGCGGACCGTGCCGTCGGTGCCGACCGTCCAGGACTGCGCGGCGGTGCCGTTGCAGGTGTAGAGCTGGACCGCGGTGCCGTTGGCCGAGTTGGCGCCGGCCACGTCGACGCACTTTCCGCCGTACCCGACGATGGGGCCGGTGTGCGACGGCCCGGAACCGGCATCCCCGGCGCCGGCCCAGACGTAGGTCCCGGTGGTCTTGGCCGGCAGGGTGGCGGTGAACTGGCGGGTACCGGCCCGCAGGGTGAAGGTCTGGTTGGCCGAGGTCTGGTTGACCACGACGGTGACCAGCGAGTTGTCGGGGTTGACGAAGGCGACGTCGGTGACCGAGCCGGTCGAGCCGTAACCGCTGGCCACCCGCTTGGCGCCCGCCTTCACGAACTTCGAGAACTGGGCGATCATGTTGTAGTCGGGCAGCTTCCAGAACGTGTCCGGGTTGGACGGGCTCTGCACCAGCATGGTCGGGTCGGGCGAGCCGGACCAGCGCTCCGGCGAGCGGTTCTGGTCGAGCATCGACACCCAGCCCTCGTACAGGGTGGCCTGGTTGCGGAAGTACTGCACGATCCGGTCGGCGCCCGAGGTGCCCCACACCGAGCGCTCGGTCATCAAAACATCTTTCTCCGGGTACGTGGCCTTGACCGTCGCCATCGCGGAGGGGTCGCCGGCGTAGTCGTGGAACGCGATCCCGTCGACGGACGAGCGCGCGTCGGCGGTGAGCACGCCGGCCGCGTACGAGACGCCCTCGGAGAAGTTGTGGTCGAACGCCCAGATCTTCGTCGTCGGCAGCTCGGTGCGGACGGCCTTGGCCAGCTGACGCTCCTGATCGGCCGAGACGAGCATGCCGGGGTAGTCAGCCGGCTGGAACAGCGGCTCGTTCTGCAGGGTCAGGGCATGGATCGGAATTCCTTGCGCCGCGTACGCCCGGACCGCCTTCCCGTAATACGAGGCGAGCGTCGGGATGTACTGGCTGAGCAGGCTGCCGCCGATGATGTTGTTGCTGGTCTTCATCCACGGCGGCGCGCTCCACGCGCTCGCGAAGATCTTCAGGTTCGGGTTGATCGCGAGGGCCTGCTGGAGCGTCGAGATGATGTGGTAGTCGATGTCGCGCTGGATCGAGAAGCGCGCCAGCGTCGGATCGGCGGCCCCGTCGTCGTACGTGTAGAAGTCGTGCGAGGTGAAGTCGCTGGTGCCCAGGGTGATCCGGGCGACGTTGAACCCGGCCCCGTTGACCGGGTCGACCAGGGCGCGCAGCGCGGCGTCCCGGCCGGCCGCGCTCATCCGCGACAGGTTGTAGATCGTGGACTCCTCGAGCGAGGAGCCGACGCCGAGCACGGTCTGGAACTGCTGCGTCGTGTCGACGGTGATGGTCGCGGTGCCGCCGGCGGCCGCGGTGGCCAGGTCGGCCTGGCGGCTCAGCTGGTACGGCGTGCCGGCCAGGCCGGTGGCGGGATTGGTGTACCAGTTGCCGTTCTTGGGTTCGTAGCCCGCGGTGCGGGACTCGGAGCTCAGGTAGACCTGGACGGTGGTGGCGGCGGCCGCGTGGGCCGGGCTGCTCAGGCCGGCGGCGGTGGCGACGACCGCGGCCAGCATGGCCGCGACTTTGGTACGGGACATCGGCGGTAGGCCCCTCGACGTAATTTCACGACTTGATGTAACTGTCGGGAAATCTTCGCGCGCCGATAGAGGTCAGTCAATGGCCTGCGTCAGCCCAGCACCGCACCGTCCGTGTTGGACGGCTCGGGATCGGGCAGGCGCCGCATCCGGATCGAGTTCAGCAGGCCCAGCAGGGCGGCCAGCAGGGGGATGAGCAGAGCGACCTGCAGGGAGATGGGCCGGGCCTCGGTGTTGATGCGGAGGATCTCCGCCTTCACCTCGGGGGTCTGGCCGGCCAGCAGCTCGTCGAGGTGAGCGTTGGTCATGACCTCGGCGTTCTCGTCGAGCGCCTGCGCGACCTGGGTCTGCTGGGCGGGGGAGAGGACGGTGCTCGCGTCGGCCTTGTTGGTGAAGGAGAGGGAGAGCGCCGCCAGCATGATCGCGCCGGCGAACGCCAGCCCGAACGACAGCCCGAACGAGCCACCGGCCGAGTTCACGGCGGCGGCCTCGCTCACCCGCTCCTCGGAGATCGGCGCGAGCGTGTAGTCGTTGAGCTGCGACACCAGCAGGCCGAGCCCGGACCCGGCGATGGCCAGCGGGATCAGCAGGCCCCAGCCGAACTCCGCGCGCGGCACGATCGGGATCAGCAGCCCGACCCCGATGGAGACGAGCAGGAACCCGGCCCCGACGATGCTCGCCGGTCGCCGCCGCCCGGCCCGCTTGCCGGCCAGCAGGGCCACGGCGAACATGCTCAGCGACAGCGGCGCGATCGACAGGCCGGCCAGCATGGCGCTGTACTCCAGCACCATCTGCAGGTAGATCGGCAGCGCGATCATCAGGCCGCCCAGGGCGATCTGCTGCAGCAGCTGCTGGGAGATGCCCACCCGGAACATCGGCGACTTGAACAGGGCCGGGTCGAGCAGGTGCGGCTTGCCCGAGCGCGCCCGCCGCACCAGCCAGTACGCCAGCCCGGCCAGGGCCGCCACGCCGAGCAGAATGAGCCCGAGAACCGCCTCGCCGCCCTCCTGCCACACCAGGATGCCGAGCACGATGCCGCCCATGCCGATGACCGACAGGATCGAGCCGACGATGTCGATGCTGCGCTCGCCGGTGTAGGGGACGTTGCGGACGAGCCCGATGCCGGAGAGCACGCCGGCGATGATGACGACCTCCAGCGCGAATCCCACCCGCCACGACAGGTACGTGGTGATGAAGCCGCCGAGCAACGGCCCGACCGCGGCCGCGATCGCAGCCGCGGCGCCGACCAGGGCGTACACCCGCCGTTGCGCCGGCCCCTGGAAGTTGCCGTGGATGAGCGACTGCATGGACGGCAGCAGCAGCGAGGCGCCGATGCCGCCCACCAGCGCCCAGAAGATGATGACCACGGTCAGGCTCTGGGCCAGCGTCATCGCCAGCGCGCCGACGGCGTATCCGAGCAGGCCCAGCACGTACGCACGCTTGCGCC
The DNA here is from genome assembly GCF_000379645.1 of Paractinoplanes globisporus DSM 43857. Classification (GTDB taxonomy): domain Bacteria; phylum Actinomycetota; class Actinomycetes; order Mycobacteriales; family Micromonosporaceae; genus Actinoplanes; species Actinoplanes globisporus. The sequence goes on along the minus strand of NZ_KB903294.1, from coordinate 790,017 downwards.
CGATGAGGTCGCCGACCTTCCCGCCGATCAGGATGAAGGCGGCGGACACCAGAGCCTCCAGGGCGATCGCGGACTGGACCCCGCTCGTGGTCGTGCCGAGATCGCGGACCACCGCCGCGATCGAGACGTTCATCAGCGACGTGTCCACGACCAGCACGAACATCGCCATCGCGAGCAGGATCGCGAGGCGTCCCTGTTTGCCGGCCAATCCGGTATCGCCACTCATCACGTCAGGCTGGGCGCGGCCGCGCGGAAGCGCCTCATCCCGTGAAGGTGATCGGGGGTGGATCTAGGCTTGGGTCATGACAACCCTTGCGGCCCGCACGATCGCGGCTCTGCGCTCCGAGCACGACGACCTGGCGTCGGCCGGCGCCACCATCTCGCCCGCCCAGCTCAAGGGCCAGTCCGGCGCCTCGGACTGGACCGTGGCGCAGGTCTTCTCCCACCTGGGCAGCGGCTCCGAGATCACGCTCGCCACCTTCCGCGCCGGCATCGGCGAGGCCGAGCCGCCCGGCCCCGGCTTCAACCAGAGCGTGTGGGACCGGTGGAACGCCAAGAGCCCCGAGGCCCAGGCCGCGGACGCGGTCGTGTCGGACGCGGCGCTGGTGGCGGCCCTGGAGGCGGTGGCACCCGAGCGCTATGACGAGATCGCGATCAACCCGGGCTTCCTGCCGCAGGCGCTCCCGCTGGCGTCGTACGCCGGAATGCGGTTGAGCGAAGTGATCCATCACGGCTGGGACATCCGCGTCGGCGTGGACCCGGCGGCGGCCCTCGCCGACGACTCGGCGGAGCTGCTGGCCGAGCACATGGTGGGCGGCCTGAGCTTCTTCCTGAGCTTCATCGCCCAGACCGAGGCCATCCGCGAGCCGGCCGTCGTCGAGATCGCCGGCACCCCGTACCGCATCGTCCTCGACGAGCGCGCCCACTTCACCTCGGACCCGGCCGCCGCCACCGCGACCTTCGACGGACCGCTCGAGGCGGCGCTGCGGCTGCTGGTCGGCCGCCTGACCCCGGCACACACCCCGCCCGGCCTCGAGGTCACCGGCAACGTCACCCTCGACGACCTGCGAGCGATCTTCCCCGGCTTCTGACCCGGGACCGGCTCACATCCTCTTGAAGCTGATCTTCTCGGACTCGGGTACCTCGGTTCCACCCGGACGATATGTCCATTCCCCGGTCATTCGCGCTCCACGCTGCTGCAGCAGGAACAGGCCGGTCGCCATGGAACCGGGGTTGCCCTTCGTCCCGAGGAGATTGACCACGACGTACGCGCCGCGCCGCATCGCCGTGATTTTGAAGGTGTGGCGATAGTCGTCCACACCGGCCGCCTTGGCGGTCCGCGTGATCACGGCCGACCCTTTCCAGTGGTAGAACCGCGGCGTCAGGTCCAGGTGGTAGGTGTACTCGCCGACCGGCGTTGTCGCCCCTCGGAGGTCGGATGTCGCGCCGGGTAGGGACCAACGATATTGGATGAAGATCGGTTCCTGGGACCGGCCGGAGGCCGCCGAGCACGTCGAGCATCGTCTCCGGCGGGTCCGAGGCGGTCTGCCGGTACGGCATGCGATGCGTGGTCAGCGACCGGGCGCTGTCGCGGGTCTGAGGGCCGGGGCGGTCTCGTCCAGGTGGGGCGGGAGGCCGGAGGGCTCGAAGAGGCTTCGATCGTGGAAGGAGACGATCCGGGAGACTCCGGTCCGGGTCAGGGTGAGGATCTGCAGGCCGTGCGGGTGGTAGCGGCCGTCGGCGCCGCGGGTGTACGTGGCCAGGGCCGGCTGGCCGTTGGCGGCCGCGGGGAGCGTGCGGAAGGGGCCGGCGCAGTCGACGACCGTGGTGGTCAGGAAGCGGGTGACCGCCTCGTTTCCGGCGAACCAGGTCAGGTGCGGCGGCATCTCCATGGTCACGTCGTCGCGCAGCACACGCAGCAGCTCCTCGGTGTCCGCGTTCTCGAAGGCGCGTGCGTAGCGGTTCAGCAGGATGCGGTCGCCGGGATTGGCCGGTTCGGCGAGCATCTCCTCGGTCAGGCCGGTCCGCGCCAGGTGGGCCCGGGCCCGGGCCAGGGCGCTGTTGACCGCGTCGACCGAGGTGTCGAGCAGATCGGCGACCTCGGCGGCGTGCCAGGCGAGCACGTCGCGCAGGATCAGGACGGCCCGCTGTTTCGCCGGGAGGTACTGCAGGGCGGCCACCAGGGCCAGCCGCACGCTGCTGCGGGTGGCGACTATCGCGGCCGGGTCCGGAGAGGGCAGCGGCTGGACCCAGGCGACATCGGGGCCGGCGACCGAGAGCGGCTGTTCGGGGTCGCCGGCCGGCCCCAGGCCGGCGGGCAGGACCCGGCGGCTGCTGTGCTCGAGCGCGGTGAGGCAGGCGTGGGTCGCGATGCGGTACAGCCAGACCCGCAGTGACGAGCGGCCCTCGAAACTGTCGAAGCCGCGCCAGGCGCGCACGTAGGTCTCCTGGACCACGTCCTGGGCGTCGTGCGCCGAGCCCAGCATGCGGTAGCAGTGCGCCAGCAACTCCCGGCGGTAGGGCTCGGTGAGGCGGGAGAACTCCTCGACGGGCTGCGTCATGGTGGTGCAGACCCGCGCGAGGCCGGGAACTGGTCGGTCCGCGAGCTGATTGTGGCCAAGACCACCCGCCGACGAGTTCGATGCGCGCGCCAAGTCTTCATTCGCGACCTCGTAGCCCGAATGAGACGGATGTTCCCATGTCAAGTTCACCGCCGGTCCGGACCGGCTGGACGTTGCTCCTCGCATCGATCGGCGCCTTTGTCACGTCCCTGGACGTGGTGGTCGTCTCCACCGCCCTGCCGACGTTGCGGGCCGACCTGCACGCGAGCCTTCCCGGCCTGGAATGGACGATCAACGCGTACAACCTGGCGTTCGCGAGCCTGATGCTCACCGGCGCCGCGCTCGGCGACCGCTTCGGGCGGCGCCGGATGTACGTCGTGGGCCTCGGCGTGTTCGCGGCGGGCTCGGCGGCCTGCGCCCTGTCGACCTCGGTCGGGACGCTGATCGCGGCCCGCATCTTCCAGGGCGCCGGCGCCGCGGTCGTGCTCCCACTGACCCTCGCGCTGATCAGCGACGCCTTCCCGGTCGAGAAGCGGGGCGCGGCGATCGGCATCTGGGGCGGCATCACCGGCCTCGGCGTGGCGGCCGGCCCGATCGTGGGCGGCGCCATCACCGAGGGCGTCTCCTGGCAGTGGATCTTCTGGATCAACGTGCCGGTCGGGATCGTCGCGCTCGTGCTCTCGCGCCTGCTGCTGCGGGAGAGCCACGGACCGCGGCCGCAGCTCGACCTCGCCGGCCTGTTCCTCGGCGCGTTCGCCCTGCTCGCCCTGACCTGGGCACCGGCCCGCGCGCCGAGTGTCGGCTGGGGGAGCAGCGAGGTCGTCGGCGCCGCCCTGATCGGTGTCGTCGCGATGGTCGCGTTCCTCATGTGGGAGCGGCGAGCCCCGTACCCGATGCTCCCGCTGGGGTACTTCCGGCGCCGGGCGTTCTCCACGGCGAACGCCGTCGTGTTCTTCCAGCAGGTCTCGCTGATCGGCTCGCTGTTCATGATCGCGCAGCTGTTCCAGACCGGTCTCGGGTACGGCCCGCTCAGCGCCGGCCTGCGGATCCTGGTCTGGACCGCGATGCCGATGCTGGTGGCGCCGATCGCCGGCGCGCTGGCCGACCGCGTCGGCAACCGGCCGTTCATGCTGTTCGGCCTGCTGCTGCAGGGCGCCGGGCTGATCTGGCTGGCCGCGGTCACCGAGGAGGGCGTCGGCTACGGCAGCCTGGTGTTCCCGCTCATCGTGGCCGGCACGGGCACCGCGATGTGCTTCCCGACCGTCGCCAACGCCGTGGTCGGCGCGGTCCCGATCGAGGATTCCGGGGTCGCGGCCGGCACCAACAACGCCCTGCGCGAGGTCGGCGGCGTGTTCGGCGTCGCGATCCTGGCCGCGGTGTTCAGCGCGAACGGCGACTACACGTCGCCAGCCCACTTCATCTCCGGCTTCAAGGCGGCCGAGGTGGTGGCCGCGGCGGTCGCGCTGGCCGGCACCGTCGCCGCGGTCCTGGCGCCCGCGAAGCAAAAGGCACCGGCGGCTCGAGAGGAACTGGTGCTGCGATGAGCGGAGCGACGAAGGCTCAGCGGTGGGTGCTCGCGCTCAGCTCCCTCGCCTCGTTCATCGTGGTGCTGGACATGCTGGTGGTGGCGACCGCGCTGCCGGCGATCCAGCGGGATCTCGGCGCCTCGCTCGAGGACCTCGAGTGGACCGTCAACGCGTACACGCTCAGCTTCGCGGTTCTGCTGATGACCGGGTCGGCGCTGGGCGACCGCTACGGGCGGCGCCGCGTGTTCGCCCTCGGGCTGGGACTGTTCGCCGCGGCCTCGGCCGCCTGCGCGCTGGCCACCCAGGCGGGGGCGCTGATCGCGGCGCGAGCCGTGCAGGGCGGCGGCGCCGCGCTGATCATGCCGGTCGCGCTCGGCCTGCTCAACGGCGCGTTCCCGCCCGAGCGGCGCGGCTGGGCGACCGGCATCTACGGCAGCGTGACCGGGCTGGCCGCGATCGCCGGGCCGATCCTGGGCGGCGTCGTCACCCAGCATCTGGCCTGGCAGTGGATCTTCTGGCTGAACGTCCCGATCGCGCTGGCGGCGATCCCGTTCGTGCTGGGCCGGATCGCCGAGGTCCGCGGGCCGGGCGGCGCTCTCGACCTGCCGGGCCTGGTCCTGGCGGCCGGGGCGGCGCTGGGCGTCACCTGGGCGCTGGTGCGCGGCAACGCGGCCGGCTGGGGCAGCGCCGAGATCGTGTCGACGCTGGCCGGCGGGATCGTGCTCGGCGGCCTGTTCCTCCTGCGGGAGCTGCGGACCGCCACGCCGATGCTGCCGTTGCGGCTGTTCCGTTCGCCGGCGTTCTCCGCGGGCAACGCGGCGGTCTTCTTCGTCAACGCGTCGCTGACCAGCGCGGTCTTCTTCACTGCCCAGTTCCAGCAGGTCGCGCTCGGCCACGGCCCGGTACAGGCCGGCCTGCGGTTGCTGCCGTGGGGCATCGCGCCGTTCCTCATCGCGCCGCGGGCCGGCGCGCTCACCGACCGGATCGGCGAGCGGAGGCTGGTCGTCGCCGGCACCCTCCTGCTCGGCATCGGCATGGGCTGGATCGCGCTCATCTCCGGGCCCGGCATCGGGTACGCGCCGACCGCGGTGGCGATGACCGTCGGCGGCGTCGGGTTCTCGCTGGCCCTGCCCGCCGTCACCAGGTCGGTCGTCAGCCGGGTCGCGCCGCCCGACATCGGCCGGGCGTCCGGCACCTTCAGCACGCTGCGGCAGCTCGGGGGCGCGTTCGGGGTCGCCCTGACCGGTGCGGTCTTCGCCTCGGCCGGCGGCTACGGCACCGCGCGCCTGTTCAGCGACGGATACGTCCCGGCCATGGCCGTCGCCGCGGCGCTCGCCTTCGCGGCCACGGCCGCCGGTCTTGTTCTGCCCGGACATCTTCGAATTCGGCAGGCCGCACCTGTCCAATCCCGGGCATCGGCTTCGTCATAGAGGCATGAGCGACATCGTCATCCCCAGGATCGACCGGCCCCGGCGCACCCTCAACGGATCATGGCAGGAGGTGATCGCCTCGAACCTCGACTACCACCGGGCGACCTTCCTCTGGAAATGCGCGGGCCTCACCGAGGGTCAGCTGCGGCGGCGCCCCCTGCCGGCGCAGCTGACCCTGCTCGGACTCATGCGCCATCTGCAGGGCGCCGAGCGCTACTGGTTCCAGCGGCGCCTCGCGGACACCACGCCGAACTTCTACCCGTACCAGGGCGAATGGAACGACGAGACCGACCCCACTCCCGCGGGCGTGGTCTACGCCGACTACCTGGCGGCGTGCCAGGAGTCGCGGGACGTGTTCGCGAAGGTCACCGAGGATCTTGATCGCGAGGTGCCCAATCCCGAGTTCGGGGAGGCGGACGTACGGTTCGTCCTCGCGCACATGATCGAGGAGTACGCCCGGCATGTGGGCCACGCCGATCTGCTCCGGGAGGCCATCGACGGCGCGACCGGAGAATAGTCAGTAGACCGTGTAGCCGCCGTCGATCACCAGCACCGAGCCGGTGACGAAGGCGGCCGCCGGCGAGCAGAGGTAGACGACGGTCGGCGCGATCTCCTCCGGCATCGCGTACCGCTGCTGCGGGGCATCCTCGATCCACATCCGGCGCAGCTCGGGCCGGTCGACCGGCGCCATCTCGGTCTTGACGTAGCCGGGCGCGACCGCGTTGACCCGGATGTTGTACGGCGCCCACTCGGCCGCGAGGGACTTGGTCAGCTGGTGGACGGCGGCCTTGGAGGCGTTGTAGGGCGCCTGCGCCTGCGGCCGGTTGACGATCAGCCCGGAGATGGAGCCGATGTTGACGATCGCGCCGCCGCCGGCCTCCCGCAGGTGGCGGCCGGCGGCGAGGCTGACCTTCCACACCGCGCGGACGTTCAGGTCGAAGACCTCGTGCCACTGCTCGTCAGTGGCGTCGGTCGCCGGGTTGTGGAAGCAGACCCCGGCGTTGTTGACGACGATGTCGAGGCCGCCGAGCGCCTCGGCCGCCCGGTCGACGGCCCGGTCCACGTCGTCGTCCACGGTCAGGTCGGCGCTTATCCCGTACGCCCGGACACCGGCGCTCGCGAGCCGGCCGACCGCCGCCTCGTTGGCCTCGCCGCCGCGGCCGACGAACGCGACCGTGGCGCCGCTGTCGGCCAGGGCCTGCGTGAACGCGTACCCGAGACCGCGATTGCCGCCCGTGACCAGGGCTTTCTTGCCTTCGAGCGAGAACGCGGACAGGCCTCGTGGGTAGCCGGACATGGTTGCCCCCTGGGGTTAACGGCGCGGACCCAGCAGCTGCTGGGTCGCCTCCACGGCGGAGTCGATGATCGTCGCCACGTCGTGGCCGTCCTCGACCGCGGTGGCGATCAGCTCGCGGAGCCCGCCGAGCAGGATGGTCGCGATCTGCTCCGACGGCGGCCGTACGCCCGCGGCGCGCAGGTGCGGCGTGTCGGTGAGCGCCTGGATCAGCTCGACGTACGACCGCATCGTCTCCCGCTGGAAATGGGGGGACGGGCCCTGGGCCAGCGCCGGCACGTCGCGGATCCAGCTGAGCGTGATCGGCGGGTCGGACTGGACCGCCGCGATCCAGCCCTCGATCGCCTGGCGCGCCTGCACCTCCCACGCCGCGACCGGGTCGACCGCCGCGACGATGCGGGCGATCGTCCGCTGGTTGCTCTCGTGCAGCAGCGCGACCAGGCACTCCTGGCGGTCGGCGAAATGCGCGTAGAACGTGCGGCGGGAGGTCCGCGCCGCCCGGACGACGTCGGCCACGGTCGTGTCGCCGTACCCGTGGGCGCGGATGCACTCCGCCATGCCCTCCAGCAGCCGGCGGCGGTGCGCGGTGGCCTCGACCGGCACGTCAGTGGTCGTCACACCGGACACGCTAATACGTGACGACAGTCTTGTGCTCGGCTGGTACGCGAACGTACCGTGAGGCGGTACGCGGACGTACCACCGGGAGGGTGGCCATGACAGCGACAACAGCGCCCGAAGCGGTTCTGCCCGACGGCCCGCACAACCACCGCCTCGCGCAGAGTGTGCGGTTCGTGGTCTCCCGCAGCGGCACCATGCGCCGCCTGCGCCGTCAGTACGGATCGGCCTTCACCCTCGACACGCTCAACTTCGGCCGCATGGTGATGCTCGCCGACCCGGCCGAGGTGCGCGAGCTGTTCCAGACCGCCCCCGAGCTGGCCGACACCCCCGACGTGAACCTCGGTTCCGTGCTTGGGCGGGGATCGTTCTTCGCCATCACCGGCGACGAGCACCGCCGGCAGCGCAAACTGCTGACCCCGCCGTTCCACGGGCGCCGGCTCCGGGCGTACGAGCAGATCATCGAAAGCGAGACGCGGCGCGAGACGAGATCGTGGCCGGAAGGCCGGCCTTTCCCGGTCATGCCGTCGACGATGCGGATCACGCTCAACGTCATTCTGCGGGCCGTCTTCGGCGCCGAGGGGGCCGAGCTCGACGAGCTGCGGGAGCTGTTGCCGCGGGCGGTCAAGCTCGGCTCGGTGCTGGCCGTGCTGCCGGCCGTCCGGCGAGACCTCGGCGGGTTCGGTCCCGGTGCGCGTTTCGACAAATACCGGCATCGGTACGACGAGATCGTCGACCGGCTCGTCGAACGCGCGACCGCCGACCCGCGCCTCGACCAGCGGGAGGACGTGCTCGCCCTGCTCGTGCAGGCCCGCTACGACGACGGCTCGCCGATGACCCGCGAGCAGATCGCCGACCAGCTCCTCACCCTGCTGACGGCCGGGCACGAGACCACGGCCACGACGCTGGCCTGGGCGGTCGAACGGCTGCGCCGCCACCCGGACGTGCTGGAGCGGCTGGCCGCGGGCGACGACGACCTGCTGGACGCCGCGATCATCGAGGTGCAGCGCGTCCGGCCGGTCGTCGAGTTCACCGCGCGGCAGGTACGCGCCGACACGCTGCGCATCGGCCGCTGGACCATGCCGCGGGGCACGGTCATGGGCGCGTGCATCGCCCTGCTGCACGAGGACGAGACGCTGTTCCCCGACCCGGCGCGCTTCGACCCGGACCGGTTCCTCGGCTCGCGCGCGGACACGTACGGCTGGATCCCGTTCGGCGGCGGCGTACGGCGCTGTATCGGCGCCGCGTTCGCCTCGCTGGAGATGCGGGTCGTCCTGCGCACCGTGCTGCGCGACTTCACCATCGAACCCACCACCGAGCGGGCCGAGCGGCGGCGTCCCCGCGGTATCGCCGTGGCGCCGGCCCGCGGCGGACGGGCCGTGGTCCACCGCCGCATCATGGTCTGAAGGTCAGAACAACCGCGGCCGGTTCGGTCCTACCGTTCGCCGGTAGGACACCCCGGGCGTACCGCAGGTATTTTCTATCCGCCCAGTCGATGCCGGACACGATGCGACTGCGGTCCGTCCCGGCCGCGAGCGCCGGGGTCGGAAACTCTTTCTGGATCTTGCCGGTCGCGGCGTCGACGACGATCACCCGCTGGCTCCACGAGCTCGCGTCCCGATGGGTCACCAGCGCGGCGACGCGCTTGTTGTCGGGGGAGAGCGCGTAGTACACGTCGGTGCACCCGCTGATCGCCGGGCGCAGCAGGGCGACCCGCTCGCCGGTGTGGGCGTCCAGGACCTCGGCCGAGCAGGTCCTGCCGAACTCGGCCGGCCACTCGACGATCCGGTCGGCGGTGGCCTGCATCCCGAAGTACGGCAGCTCGAACCCGGTCGGCGCGGTGCTGGGGGTCAGCCGCCGGACCGTCCCGGCCGCGATGTCGTAGGTGAGGAGCACCGGCCGCTGGGTGTCGATGGGGTCGCTCAGCTGCCACCAGAAGAGGGTCGTGCCGGACCCGGTCATCGGCATGGAACGGCCGGCGTGGGAGTTCGTCTCCGGCAGCGGCCGGGAGGACACCACGTGCCCGCCGGCGTCCACGACGACCACCCGATAGCCCTGTCTCGCCGACGCAACCCCGATGGTGGCGAGCTGCCCGCCCGGTAGGGGCGCCGGCCCGGCGTACGTGCCCTCGCCGAGCCCGGGCTGTTCGCCCACCGCGACGATGGTCGCGGTGCCGTTCACCGTGCGCATCTGCGCCGAGATCTCGCCGGAGGATCCCGGGACGTGGAGGCCGGACGGCAGGCCCTGGGTCACGGGCGGTTCGTCGCGGTTGCGCCACAGCCCGATCGGATACCGGCCGTGGGGGTCGCCGACGACGACGTCGTTCGACCGGATCATCGCCCGCACGCCCGGCACGGCCGCGCCGAGCGCCAGAACGACAACGCCCGCCATCGCGGCCCGCAACACCGTCCGCCGGCGCCGGAACGCGCGGGCCCGGGCCCGTACCCGGTCGAGATCCTGTGGCATCGGCGGAACGTGCGCGACGGCGGTCCGGACGGCAGCCTCGAGCTGATCGATGTTCATGAGACCTCCAGCGCTTTCCGGAGCACGGTCATCGCTCGCGACAACCGGCTGCGCACCGTGCCCTCGGCGATGCGCAGGACGGCCGCGGTGTCCGCGGTGGACAGCCCGAAGACGATCCGGCAGACGACCACCGCGCGGGCCTCGACCGACAGAAGTGTCAACGCGGCCGCGGCGTCCCCGTCCGGGCCGGGCGCCTCGACGACGGGCATCCCGTGCTCCGATTCCGGCAGGGCACGCTCGCGCCGCAGCTTGCGCCGCCAGGACGTCGCCCAGTTGAGCCCGACCCGGAAGACCCAGCCGCCGGGATTGTCACACCGGGAGACCGCCGGCCAGCGGACGAAGGCACGCGCCATCGCCTCGTCGGTCGCCTCGCGGGCCAGATGGACGTCGCCGAGCGCGACCGCGAGCGCGCGATGGACCCGATCGACCGACGCCCCGTAGAACGTCTCGAACGAGGAATCCGCGGGCGGCCCGTGCTCGGCGGCGTCCGGTGGCTCCGACACGATGTCAGTCTCCATGCGGGTACACGCACGAGAGCCCCGGGACGCTCCCGCGAGAGTCAGCTCGAGGTGGCGGCGGGGCACGGTGTGCCCCGATCCAGCGAGTACCGGGCCTCGATGGTGAAGTTCCCGGCCGTGGGGGCGACCAGCTCGGTCCACGTCCCGTTACGGACGAGGCAGGCCCGCGGGGCCGTGTCGTCGTCGGTCCCGGCGATGGCGAGCCACGGCGACCACGCGATCCGCACGATCGTCGAGCCCGCGCTGGGCAGATGGACGGTGAGGGTGGCCGGCCCGGCGTAGGTGACCGACGCGGGCGCCGACACGAGCGGGTAGGCGCCCTCCACCCGGTAGACGCGCCAGTTGGCGTCCTCCCACACCAGCGGCAGCCACGCCTGCCCGGCGGTGATCAGCCGGGCCTCGGCGACGCCGGCGCTGTCCGGCTCGGTCGCCGGCAGCACGATGTAGCCGACGCTCCAGGTGAGCAGCCATTGGTGATAGGTCGCCGCGGTCAGCGTGCCGTCGTAGAACAGCGGGTTGCGCTCGACGTCGGCCTGCCGGTTCCAGCCGCGGGCCAGATTCACGTATGGGGCTATCCCGGCCGCCTCCCAGTGCGTGCGCAGCGGCACCACCTCGACCCGGCCCCGCTGGGCGTTCAGGGCGAGCAACTGGTCGATCAGCGGCCGGGCGTCGTCGACGGTGGCGGTGGCGGTGGCCGGGGCGGTGCCGACCAGGCCGGGGACCGGCTGGACCACCGTCCAGATCGCCAGCGCGGCGGCGCACGCGTAGTTGACCAGCACCTTCCACCCGCGGGGCTCGGGCAGCGTCGCGACGCAGATGAGGATCGCCGCGCCGGCCAGCAGGGCGAGCCGCTCGACGTTGCTGCCGATCGGGGTGGGCAGCACCCAGCACAGCGTGACGCCGAGGGCGTACACCCACGCCCCGGCCCGTACCGTCCGCCACGCGGGCGGGGCCAGCAGGGCGACGCCGATCGCGGTGGCGACCGTGGGCAGCGCGGCATACCAATGGAATGGCTGAACCCCGGAAAACGGGAACAGTAAGGCCGTCACACCGATCACCACGGGCGGCCCGGCCGCGACCAGGTAGGCGTGCCGCCGCCGGCCGACCACGAACAGCGCGGCCGCCAGAACCTCGACGAACAGCCCGGCGACCGGGCTGCACAGGGTGGCGACCGTGCCGAGCGCCGCCGCGAGCGCCGGTTGCGGGCGGCTCTTCAGAACGTAGATGGCGGCCATCAGCGCGAACACCATGCCGAGCAGGTACGTGACCCGCCCGGCGGCGAGGTTGCAGCAGACGGCGACCGACCACCACAGGGCCACCGGCAGCGGGCGACGGATGCCGGCCCGGGTGAGCAGCACCGCGCCGAGGGCCGCGCTGCCGGTGCAGGCGAGCACCCCGGTCGTGCGCACGCCGAGCCAGGCCATCAGGTACGGCGAGACGACGCTGTACGACGCCGGGTGGATGCCGCCGTACCAGGACAGGTTGTAGGCCGCCCCGGGGTGGTGCCGGACGAACGAGGTCCAGGCGTACTGGGCGGCGAGGTCCCCGGCGTCGCTGGCCAGCCACAGCGCCCACGCCAGGCTGAGCACGCCGGCCAACAGCGCCGCGGCGACCGCGGGCCGCCTCCACCAGCGCGGCCACGCGACGACGCCGCCGTAAGCGGGGTCCAGTAGCGTCATGGGGTCGTCAAGTCCGTCCGTCGTGGCGGCAGACCGTACCACGCAAGATCTGAACGGCGTTCGGATCGGTCGATGAGCAACGCCGTAACCCGGACGAGTGACTGTGCCGCGTGCCGACTTGATGACTCCTACTTGTCGTCATGCAAGTATTCGTGCCATCGTTGGCGGCTTCCCGGCCTGGCAAGCTCGCCTGGCCCGCTCGCCGACGAGCGGAAGGAGACACTGTGTCGCCCGCCAGCGGTCAGAGTCGAACGCTACTCACCGATCCCGGCCGGCTCGAGGCCGTCCGCCGATATCGCCAGGCAGGCGCCGCGTCCGGCGCCGCCTTGGACCTGATAGCCGAGATCGCCGCCACGGTGTGCGGCACGCCGATGGCCGCCGTCAGCATGATCGGCGCCGATCGGGTCTGGTTCCTGGCCGCACGCGGGCTGCCGGGGCTGCGTCAGATCCCCACCGAGCCGGGCCTGTGCGCGTCCGCGCTGGTGGCCGAGGGCATCCACCTGGTCACCGTCGCGGCCGACGACCCAAGAACCAAGAACCATCCACTCGTACGCCTGGAACAGGGCGTACGGTTCTACGCCGGTGCCCCGATCATCGACCCTGACGGCCACCGCCTCGGTTTCGTCGCCGCGCTCGACACCGGGCCGCGTCAGCTCACCGAGACGCAGACCGGCGTGCTCACCCAGCTCGCCGCCCTGGTCGTCGAGCATTTGCGGGTACGACTCGACGCCGCGCCCGGCGCCACCCCGGCCGGCTCGATCCCCCGGCAGCCCGCGGTGGTCCGGCCGGGCTGACGCGTCAGCGGCGGGCCAGCTGCTCCACGCGCCGGTGCAGGTGCTCGACGTACGTCTCGGACTCGGGTTTCATCAGCACGCTGCGCAGGATCCGTGCGCCGTCGGCATCGGCGGTGACCTGCGGGTGGCGGCGCGTGAACCGGCCGCCGTCGACGCGGAGCGTGCTGAGGAAGACCGGGTCGTCACGGTCGGTCATCCCCTCGTGCAGGATCCGGTCGCTGGCCGCGTCGATCCCGGACAGCGTGTCACCCGCGAAATAGCTGACGATGTCGAGCTCGGGCGGCTGGTAGAGCCGGAGGCGGTCGGACTCTTCGATCAGTTCGGCCCAGCGCAGCGCCGCCCGCCGGCCGGCCGCCAGCACCTCGCCCAGCCCGTCGCGGGTGGGCGGCAGCAGCTGGAAGGTGAACCACAGAGCGGCGGCGGCCGCGCCCGCCCGCGAGCACTCGAGGCTGATCTCGCCCAGGTGCAGCTCGTCCGAGGTGAAGTACGTGTACGGCGAGTCGTGCAGGTAGAAGCGGCCCACCGCGGGGTCGCGGAAGAGGACGGCGCCGCAGCCGTACGGTTGCAGGCCGTGCTTGTGCGGGTCCACCACGATCGAATCGGCCTGCGCGATCGCTCGCCAGGGCTCGGCCGGCAGCCCGTCGCCGGCCAGCAGCGTGAAGAAGCCGCCGTACGCGGCGTCGACGTGGATCCGTACGCCGTACCGCTCGCGCAACGCCAGCGCCTCGTGAACCGGCTCGACGGCGCCGAGGCCGGTGGTGCCCGCGGTGAGCACGACCGTGCCGATCCGGCCCTTCCGCAGCAGGTCCTCCAGCGCGTCGAGGTCGATCCGGCCGAGATCGTCGGCCGGGACGGCGTGGCCCTCCACGCCCAGCACCCGGCACATCCGGCCGTGCGTGTAGTGGGCCTCGGTGCTGTACGCGATGCCGCTCTCCGGGTGCAGCTCGCGGGCCACGAAGAGGGCCTCGAGGTTGGCGATGGTGCCGCTGGTGGTCAGGTGCCCGAGGTGCGTGTCGTAGCCGAACATCGTGGCCAGCTGCTGGACCGCCTCACGTTCCATGGCGGCGGTGGCCGGTCCGCCGTCCAGGGCGTGGTTGTTGGGGTTGATCAGCATCGCGGTCAGGTAGCCCACCACGGCGGCCGGGTGCGGCGGCTTGAGCATCTGGCCCGCGTAACGCGGGTGGAAGAAGGGGTAGTTGTCCTTCAGCCGCTCGGTGAGGGCCGCGAACGCCTCGGCGAACCGCCCGTCGTCGACGGACAGGGACGCATGCGGCTCGAAGGGACCGAAGGTCTTCGCCCAGTCGGCGTTCGCCGCGGCCGCGGCGGCCAGCCACTTGCTCAACTCCATCGCGCCACCCTAATCGTTCGGACCCAAATAAACATGGTCGCCGAAGGTGACCTCCACGTCCAGGCCGCCGGTCGGGCGGGCCCGGACCTCGAGGGCGGCGCCGTGGGCGGTGGCGATCGCGCGGACGATCGCGAGGCCCAGGCCGTGACCGCCGCCGGTGCGTTCCCGCCGCAGTTGCTGGAACGGTTCGAAGAGCCGGTCGATCTCGGCGGCCGGCACGATCGGGCCCGAGTTGCGCACGGCCAGCCGGGCCCCGCCCGGGACGGACGTGGTCGTCACCTGGACCCGGCCGCCGGGCACGTTGTACCGGACGGCGTTGTCGACGAGGTTGGCGACCAGGCTCTCCACCAGCCGCGGATCGCCCGGCGCCGGGGCCGGTTCCAGCGTGCTCTCGACGGTGAGACCCTCGGCCGGGCGGGACCGCAGGACCGTGCGGGCGATGGCGGCCAGGTCGATCGGCTCCCGGTGCTCCACCGGCCGTTGTCCGTCGGCCAGGGTGAAGAGCGCCTCGATCAGCCGTTCCTGTGCGGCGCTCAGCTGGAGCACCTCCCGGCAGGCGTCGCGCATCGACTCGATCGTCGCGTCGGGGTTGCGCAGGGCCACCTGCAGCAAGGCCCGCTCGGCGGTGAGCGGCGTGCGCAACTCGTGCGAGGCGTTCGCGACGAAGTGCCGCTGCGAGGTGAACGCCGCCTCCAGGCGCTCGAACAGGCTGTCGAGGGTGGCCGCCAGCTGGGCGAACTCGTCGGTGCCGCCGACGTCGCCGAGCCGGCGGTCGAGGCTGGTGGCCGAGATGTCCCGCGCGGTCGCGGTGATCGCCCGCAACGGCCGCACGAACCGGCCGGCGACCAGCCAGCCGAGGACGAGCGACACCAGCACCAGCAGGATCATCGTGACCGACCAGGTGGCGACGGGGAAGCTCGCCGCGTCGGCGGCCGCCGGCGGCGCGGGCCCGTCGGACACGGGATCGGTATCGCTGAGCAGCGGCACGGTGACCAGCAAGGCGCCGGATGCCACGAACGGCACCGCGTAGAGCAGCGTGAGCTGGGTGCGCAGCGTCCGCCGGCGGCGGCTCACGGCTCGCCGACCCGGTAGCCGCCCTCGCGGACCGTGTGCACGACCGGCGGATCGCCGAGCTTGGCCCGCAGCCGGCGGATCGTGGTCTTCACCGCGGTGGTGAACGGGTCGGCCGCCTCGTCCCAGACGCGTTCCAGCAGCTCCTCGGCCGGCACCGGGCGGCCACCGGCGGCGAGCAGGCACTCGAGCACGGCCAGCTCCTTCGGCCCGAGATCGAGCCGGCGGCCGCCGCGCGAGGCGAGCCGCCGGCCGGTGTCGAGGGTCAGGTCGCCGTGCTCCAGCACCGGCGGCACCAGCACGGCCGGGCGGCGGGCCAGTGCCCGGACGCGGGCCACCAGCTCGGCGAAGTCGAACGGTTTCGGCAGATAGTCGTCGGCGCCCAGGCCGAGGCCGTCGACCCGGTCCTTGACCGTGCCCGAGGCAGTGAGCATGAGAACCCGGCTGCCCTGTTGCGCGGCGACTATCCGGCGGCACACCTCGTCGCCGTGGGTGCCGGGCAGGTCCCGGTCGAGCACCACCACGTCGTACCGGGTGACGGCCAGGCGCTCGAGCGCGTCGTCGCCGTCGAGGACCACATCGGTGGCCATGCCCTCGCGGCGCAGCCCGACCCCGATGGTCCGGGCCAGGATCTCGAAATCCTCCACCACGAGCACGCGCATGCCACCACGATGCCAGGTCCCCGGTGTCAGCCAGGTGTCGGCGGACGACACCGGGCTGACACCGGCCGCGGCGTAGAACCGGGACCCATGATTAGCGTGAGCGGACTTCGGAAACGCTTCGGCTCGACCGTCGCCCTGGACGGGATGACGTTCAGCGTCCGGCCGGGTCAGGTCACCGGCTTCGTCGGGCCGAACGGCGCCGGCAAGTCGACCACCATGCGGGTCGTCGTCGGCCTCGACGCGCCGGACGCCGGCGAGGCCCTGGTCGGCGGCCGGCCCTACCGCTCCCTGCGCCACCCGATGCGCCACCTCGGCTCGCTGCTCGACGCGGCCGCGCTGCAGCCGAGCCGTACCGCCCGCAACCATCTGCTGTGGATCGCCCACTCCCAGGGCCTCGGCGGCGGCCGGGTCGACGAGGTCCTCGACCAGGTCGGGCTGGGGGCGGTGGGCCGGCGCCGGGCCGGCGGGTTCTCGCTCGGCATGCGGCAGCGGCTCGGCATCGCCGCCGCCCTGCTCGGCGACCCGCCCGCGCTCATGCTCGACGAGCCGTTCAACGGGATGGACCCCGAGGGCATCATCTGGATCCGGGGCCTGCTTCGCGAGCTCGCTTCGCAGGGGCGCGCGGTGCTGGTCTCCAGCCACCTGATGGGCGAGCTGCAGGACACCGCCGACCACGTGGTGATCGCCGGCCGGGGCCGGATCATCGCCGACGCCAACGTCGCCGAGCTGCTCGCGACCGTGGCCGGCGGCCGGGTCACTGTTCGCTCCGCCGAGCCGGGCGCGGCGGCGGTGCTGGCCGGGGCGGGCGGGTCGATCACGCCGGGCGGCACCGGCGCGTTCACGGTCGGCGGCCTGGCGGCGGAGGAGGTCGTCGCCGTGCTCAACCGGCACGGGGTTCCGTTCTCCGAGGTGGCCGGGCACCGCGCCACGCTCGAGGACGCCTACCTGGAACTCACCCGCGACGCCGTCGAGTACCGCGCCGCGACCCCGGGCCCGGTGGCCTCGTGACCGGGTTCGGGGACACGCTGCACGCCGAGTGGACGAAGTTCCGGACCGTGCCCGGCTGGGTGCTGGGCGTGCTGGCCGCGGCCGCGGGCATCGTCGCGTTCGGTCTGCTGCCCGGGATCGGCGGCTCCTGCGGGACGTCCGCCTGCCCGACGCTGATCGGGCCGGACGGCACGGAGGTGCGCGACAGCTTCACCTTCGTCCACCAGCCGTTGGCGGGCGACGGCAGCATCACGGTGCGCGTGGCCGCACTGAAAAGCGCCGTGCCGTGGGCCAAGGCCGGTCTCATCGTCAAGGACGGCACGACCCGGGGCTCCACCTACGCCGCGGTCATGGTCACCGGCGACCATGGCGTGCGCCTGCAGTACGACTACACCCACGACATCGGCGGACCGGCCGTCGGCGCGCCGCGCTGGCTCCGGCTCACCCGCGCCGGCAACACCGTGACCGCCGCCGAGTCCGCCGACGGGATCAGGTGGACCGGCGTCGACCACGCCCAGCTGCCCGGCCTGCCGGCGACCGCGGAGGTCGGCCTGTTCGTGACCTCGCCCGAATTCGTCGCGGAGATTCGCCAGGGCCTGGCCGCCGGCACCGACAGCGGGCCGAGCCGGGCGACCGGCACCTTCGACCACCTCACGCTCGAGGGCGGCTGGAGGGGCGCCGCCTGGCGGTCCGATCCCGTCGGGGACGCCGCCGCCGGTGCGGCGGACGGCGGCAGCGGCCTCGAGCGCGACGGCGACGCCTGGCGGGTGACCGGCGCCGGCGACATCGCGCCCTCCGTCGCGGGCGGCGCCGGGGTGGGCGTCACCGTCACCCAGACGCTGACCGGCACGTTCGTCGGCCTGATCCTCGTGGTCGTGGTCGCGACGATGTTCGTCACCGCGGAGTACCGGCGGGGACTGATTCGCACGACCTTCGCCGCCGATCCCGGACGGGTACGCGTGCTCGCGGCCAAGGCGACTGTCCTCGGTGCCGTGACCTTCGGGGTGGGTCTCGTCGCGGCCGCCGTCGTCGTCTTCGCCGGCCGGCGGGTGCTGCGGGCGGGCGGTGTCTACGTCCACCCGGCCGCCCTGCCGACCGAGCTGCGGATCGTGGCCGGGACGGCGGCGCTGCTCGCCGTGGCCGCGGTCATGGCGCTCGGTGTCGGCGCGCTGCTGCGACGCGGGGTCACGGCCGTCACGACGGCCATCGTGGTGATCGTCCTGCCCTACCTGCTGGCGGTCGCGGTGCTGTCCGGCGCGGCGGCGAGCTGGCTGCTGCGGGTCAGTCCGGCGGCGGCGTTCGCGCTCCAGCAGGCCGCGCGGCAGTACCCGCAGGTCGACAACTCCTACCGCCCGGCCGACGGTTACTTCCCCCTGCCCGGCTGGGCGGGGCTCGCGGTACTGACCGGCTGGGCCGCCCTGGCCTTCGCCGCCGCCGCGCTGCTGACCTCCCGGCGGGACGCGTGAATCCCGCGCCGATCTGCCGAAGGGACGCGACGTGGCCCGCGCCGGAACGCGGGAGGGACGCGTGAGATCCGCGCTGCACGCCGAGTGGACCAAGTTCCGCACGAATCCGGGGTGGCCGGCACTGCTTGTGGCGATCGTCGTCGGCACGGCCGGGGTGAGCGCCGCGGCGGACGGCTGCACCGGCGGGGCCTGCACGGCGGACCTGCCGCGGCTCAGCCTCACCGGCGTCCAACTCGGCCAGGCGGTCGTGGCACTCCTCGCGGTGCTGGTGATGGGCAACGAATACAGCAGCGGCCTGGCCGCCGTCACCTATGCCGCCGTGCCCCGCCGTCTCCGGGTCCTGGCGGCCAAGGCCGTGGTCGTCGCCGTGGTCGTGGCGGCCGCCTCGATCGTCGCCGTCGGCGGGTCGCTGGCCGTGGGCAACTGGCTCCTGCCCGCCCACCACCTGGTCCCGCGGACGGCGGTCGGCGCGGTGCTCTACCTGGTCCTGATCGCCCTGCTGGCCCTCGGCGCCACCACCGCGGTCCGCAACCCGGCCGCGGCGAGCGGAATCGTCCTGGCCCTGCTCTACGCGGCGCCGATCCTCACCATGGTGGTCAGCGACCCGACGTGGGCCAAGCGCCTCCAGCAGGCCGAGCCGGTGAGCGCCGGCCTGGCCGTCCTCGCCACGACCGGCGATCAGCCCATCGGGCCGTGGAAGGGCCTGGGCGTGCTGGCCCTGTGGGCGCTCGCCTCCCTGCTCGTCGGCGCCACTTTCCTCGTACGGCGGGATGCTTGAAGAAAGAAGAAGCCCCGCCGGTGAGGACGGCTCACCGGCGGGGCTCGATCGGGTGTTGTCAGTCGGTGACCCGGAAGGGCTTCTCCACCCTGGTCGCCGAGTCGGCGCCGGCCAGCGTGACGCTGGTGGCTCCCGGCACCGCCTTGCCCGGCACGCTCACGGTCGCGTCCGAGACGACACCGTCGGCGTTGGCGTGCAGGGTCGTGACCGAGAGCCCGGCGCCGAAGGTACCGGTGACGGTCTCGTTCGGCGCGAAGCCGGAGCCGTCGACGGTGATGGCCGTGCCCCGCGGTCCCTCGGCGACCGACAGGGCCACCTCCGGGCGGTACACGGTCGGTGCCGCCTTCCCGGTCAGATCGACCGTGGTCGAGGTGGCGGCCGGCGTCACCGACTTGGCCACCGTCGCGGTGAAGGTGGCCGTGCCGCTGGACAGCGTGTCCCACGCCGTGACGTGCACCGTGTAGGTGCCCGGCTGGGCGTAGGTGTGCGACCCGCTGATCGCCCCGGTGGCGTCGACCGTGGTGTCGGCCGGAGCCGTGCCGTCGCCCCACTGGACGCGGGCGTGGTAACCGGTGGCGTCGGTGACACCGCCGGACACCGTGCCCAGCTGGGCGGTGAGCGCCTGCCCGGCCGTGGCGGTCTGGTCCTTCGGCGCCGCCAGGGTCAGCGACGCGCGGGGCGTCCCGTCGTCGGCGATGGCGAACACGTGGATCCGGCCCGCCGAGCCGGGGTCACCGGTCTGCAGCGGCAGGGTCACCGAGACGAGCGTCTTGCCCGCCGGGATCTGGTACGGCGCGGTGGCGAACAGGAACGGCTGTGCGTCGTCCCGGTTCGTGCCGAGCAGCCGGTACGCGGCGTGGGCAACGACGATGTTGCCGAACGACGGCGTGCCGTTGGGGTTGCCACCCAGCGTCCAGTCGCTCATCTGGATCGGGATGGTGGCGGTGGTGCCGTCGCTGAACGTCGCGGTGGCGGTCGTGTTCTGGTTGCCCTGGGTGCCGGCGCCGATGAACGAGATGCTCTTGGCGTCGGCCGGCAGGTTGAGCGCGATCTTCTTACCGTTGCCGATCGCGTCGTCCGGCTGACCGGCCGGGGTGGCGGGCAGCGTGAACTGCAACGCGGTCCCGGGCACCGTCATCGGCTTGCCCTGGGTCACGCCGGCCGCGTTGAGCGCGGCGCGGGAGTAGGCCCAGCTCTTCGCGTCGCAGTTGGCCGCGAGCGCGCCCTCGTCACCGATGCAGACGGTGTCGAAGGCGGCCACGAGACCGTCCGCCGGCACGTAGGACACGTCGATGCCGACCGTGGCGGAACTCTGGCTGGTCCCGTCGCTCACCGTCACCGCGGCCTGGTAATAACCGGGCTTGGCGTACGTGTGCGATCCGCTCACGCTGTACACCGCGCGCGACGACAGGGCGATGGTGCCGGCGGTGGTCGCCGAGCCGTCACCCCAGTCGACCGTCGCCTGGTAGGCGCTCGCCGTACCGCCGGTGACGGTGGCCAGCGGGACCGACACCGCGGCGCCGGCCCGCGCCGACACGTTGGTCGCGGCGGTCACCCCGACGGCGCCGCCGCCGAGCTGCACGTCGCCGCCGGCCAGCAGCTCGATCTCGGCCAGGCTCGGCGTTGCCGAGGTCGACTTCGTGACGAGCAGGCGGTACTGCGGGAAGTTCCCGGGCAGACCGATCCGGTACGCCTTGGTCTGGTTACGCCACTGGAACACCTCGCCGGGACGGTAGTCCACCGTGGTCCAGCGGATCCCGTCGCGGGAGGCCTGCAGCTGCCAGTCCTCCGGATCATTGCCCGCGGTCGCCCCCGAGGTGACGGTGTAGTAGGTCGGCGCCTGCGGTCCACCGCGGTAGACCCAGGTGATCTTGGGCGTGGCCGAGGTGAACGTCATCTGCGTGGTCGACGAATCGTCGAACAGCTTCGACGCGTCCTGGCCGCCGGACGCGGTCGCGGTGCCGAGGCCCGGGCCGGTGGTGTCCTGCAGCGGCTTGGGCACGGCGTCGCCCTTGGTCAGCGACTTCGGCCCGTCGTTCTTGCCGGTGCCCCACGTCGACGGGTTCGGGCCCATCTTGAAGTCGATGGTGCCGCCGTGCTCGAAGACCGACGAGTCGAGGGACACGTTGCGCTGGGTCGCGCCGTTCACCTTCACGCTCTGCACGTACACGTTCTTCGTGCTGTTGTTGGTCGCGTTGACGACGATGTCGCCGCTCGCGCGGTGCACCGTCATCTGGCTGAACTGCGGCGAGCCGATGACCCAGTTGGACGACCCGTTCTGCAGCGGGTAGAGGCCCAACGAGCTGAGGATGTACCACGACGACATCTCGCCGTTGTCCTCGTCGCCCAGGTAGCCCTGGCCGATTTCGCTGCCCACGTAGAGCCGCTGCAGGATCTCGCGCACGATCGCCTGCGTCTTGGCCGGCGCGCCCGCGTAGTCGTACATGTAGGGGATGTGGTGCGACGGCTGGTTGCTCATGCCGAGCTGGCCCAGCCGGACCGCGCGCGCCTCGAGCATCTCGTGGATCGTGCCGTTGTAACCGCCCGGGTGATCGGCCTTCTCCGGCGTCGCGAAGAACTGGTCGAGCTTCTTCTCCAGCTCGGCCTTCCCGCCGTACAGGTTGGCCAGGCCCTGGCCGTCCTGCTGCGCGGTGAAGGCGTAGTTCCAGCCGTCGGTCTCGGTGTAGACGCCACCCCAGTCGAGCGGGTCGCCGTCGAGGAAGTTGCCGGACGCGTCGCGCCCCTGGAAGAACTTCGTCTTCCCGTCGAACAGGTTGACGTAGTTGCGGGCCCGCTCGAGGAAGTACTGCGAGTCGTCCCGCAGCTGCTCACGCCGGGCGTCCGGGGTCTCCGGGGCGGCAGCGAGGGCGGCGGCCATGTTGCCGATGCCGTAGTCGTTGATGAAGCCCTCGAGCGCCCAGGAGACCGACTCGCCGGTGCTGGTCGGCGTGTAGCCGAGGAACAGCGACGTCTCGATGCCCTTGCGGCCCACGGCGCTTCGCCCCGAGGCCACCGTCGCGTCCTTCACCGCCGCGTCGTACGCCGCGAGCGGGTCGGGAAGCTTGACCCCGTTGAGGTACGCCTCGGCGAGCGCGACGTCCGCGCTGGTGCCGGTCATGAGGTCGGCGTAACCCGGCGACGACCAGCGGGCGATCCAGCCGCCGTCGCGGTACTGCTGGACGAAGCCGTCGGCGATCTTGGCGGCGATGTCCGGGTAGAGCAGCGAGTACGCCGGCCACACGGTCCGGTAGGTGTCCCAGAAGCCGTTGTTCACGTAGATCTGGCCGTCGACGAGCTTGGCGCCGGTGGTGGTCGGGGTCGACGCCCCGGTCGCCGCCGAAACCGGGCTCGCGTACTGCCAGTGCGGCGCCGCGGCGGTGCCGGTGTTCTCCGACTGCGAGTTCGGGTACAGGTTCAGGCGGTACAGGTTGGAGTAGAGCGTGACCAGCTGGGTCTCGGTCGCGCCCTTCACCTCGACCCGGCCCAGGCGGTCGGCCCAGGCCGCGGTCGCGGCCGCGTGGATCTGGTCGAAGCTCTGCCCGGTGACCTCGAATCCGAGGTTCCGCTTGGCCTGGTCGACCGAGATGAACGAGGTCGCGAAGCGCAGGGTCACCTGCGGGCTCGCCGAGAGGTCGAAGGTGGCGTACGTCGCCGCCGTCGCGGTCGGCGCGCGGTCGAACGTGCCGGCGTAGAACATCCGGCTACGACCGGCGGACAGGCCGCTGCCGTTGTCGACCCAGCCGGTGACGGTGCCGTCCGCGCCGATCGTGAAGGTGCCGTTCTGGAAGACCAGGCTTCCGGTGGCCCCGCCGGCCGGGAAGGTGACCTGCATGATCCCGCCGTGGTCGGTCGGCGACATCTGCGCCGTCAGGCCGTTCTGCGCCTTGACGCTGTAGAAGTCGGGCCGGGCGATCTCGTCGTTGTGGCTGAACGCGAGTGCGCGGCTGCTCGGCTGCCCGGTGAGGTTGCCACCGGCCGGCACCGGCATGACCGACATCTGGTTGCGGTCGCCCATCCACGGGCTGGGCTCGTGCGAGATGGCGAGGCCCTGCAGCGTGGGCAGGTTGGCGCCGTTGTTGTCCCGCTGGTACACGTACTCCCACGAGTCCGAGGTGGCGTTCGTGACCGGGGTCAGGAAGTTGAAGCCGTTCGGCAGTGCCGCGAGGGGCAGGTTGTTGCCCCGCGAGAAACCGCCCGAGGCGTTCGAGCCGCGGCGCGTGTCGACGTAGTTGGTGAGGCTCGAGCCGTCGATCGCCGTCGCCGCGCCCACGACCGTCAGGTCGTCGATCCACCCCTGGAAGCGGGTGGCGGCGGTGGCGTTCGGGTTGTCGTAGGCGAGCAGGATCCGGTCGATCGTCTTGCCGTTCGCGACCGCGCCGAGGTCCGACCGCACCGCGTTCCACTCGTCGGCGTAGAGCACCTTCGACGCGCCCTGGCCGGCCGCCGTGAGCGCGTAGCCGTGCTGGTCGACGGGGGAGCGCCCGCTGAGGTAGGTGCCGTCGGTGAAGTGCAGGTCGATGGCCGCGTACGTGGACGGGTACTGCAGGTCCTCCGCGGTGAGCTCGGGGAAGATCTTGTACGAGAGCTCGGTCTTCGGCCCGACCGGGATGTTCACGTCGTACAGCTTGTCGGTCGCGTACGAGCGTCCGTCGGTCTGGGCGCCGCCGGCGTACCGCAGCGACTTCACGCCGCTGAACCCGGCGCTCGTCTTGTTGTTGTTGCCGCGGACGGATCCGGCGCCGACCACGCTGACCATCGGGGTGGCCGGGGGCAGGACGTTCGAGCCGTCGCTGATGTCCCAGTCGGCCAGCTGGACGATCGAGTCGCCCGAGTTCGCGGTGATGTTCAGCCGGTAATAGGCGTACGCGGTGGTGTTGGTGAAGCTGTAGACGTTGGTGGCGAAGCGACCGGCGTAGGTCTGTCCGGTCCGGCGGTCGAGGTCGGTCCACGCCGAGCCGTCGCTCGACCCCTGGAGGGTGAAGTCCTTGGGGTCGCGGCCGGCGGCGTCGTTGGCCGAGGTCAGCGAGTACTTCGCGACGGCGACGGGCGCCGACAGCTGGTAGGTGACCCAGCCGGTCGTGGCGAACGCGAGCCACTTGGTCGACGAGTCGCTGTCCTTGAGCTTGACCGCGGTCTCGTTGGGCGCGTTCTCGGCGCTCGCGGTCACCGCCGTGACCTGCTTGAGCACGCTGCCGGGCAACGCGGCGCTGGCCGATCCGGTGAGGTTTCCCTGCACCGGCGCGCCGTTCGCGTCGAGCTCGGCGGTGCTCGTCGCGGGTTGCAGGTCGGCGGTCTCGAACGAGGAACTGAAGTCGCCGGGCGTTACCGCGGCGCTTGCCATGGGCGGGGCGACGAGAAGTCCGACCACCGGCACAAGAAGTGCGCCGGCGGCGGTCATCCACCGTCGACTTGAGAAGGACTTCATGCACAACTCCAGAGGGGAGAGCGGAGATCGACAGCTTCGACCCCGGCTGACAACGTTGTCAAGAAGGCCGCGGGAAACATGCCGGAAATCGGCCTGTTCAGATCAGTCGATGCTGAAAAGGACGTCCGCGCCGATTTCGTAGCGGGTCACGCCGGGCATCGTCTGCACGCCGAGGGCGGCCTCGAACGGCGTGCCGGCGACGCGGTCGCGGACCACCACCACGCTCCGGATTCCGTGCCGGCGCAGGAGATCCAGGCTTCCCGGGCTGGGGAAGGTCTGCATGACGTCGCGGACGGCCTGGCGGTCCGGCGTGTTGTAGCTGGCCACCCCGTTGACCATCGTCGGGAAGCCGGCGGTCGACCAGAGCATGACCGTGCTGTCGAAGCCGTCGTCGGAGGGCAGCACCATCAGCGGCGCCGTCGCCCTCGCCATGGCGGCCGGCTCGACCGGCTCGTTCACATGGGCCAGGTCGGGCATGCCCTCGGCCAGCACCAGCACCAGCAGCGGGATGGTCACCACCCGGACGGCGGTCGCCGACCACTCGGGCAGGGTGGCCTCGCGGGCGGCTTGCGCGAGCGCGGTGACGAAACCGGCCGCGAGGATCGCCAGGAGGATGGTCGGCCAGAGGATCAGCCGGCCCGGGGTGCGGGCGCCGTCGAAGCCGGGAACGTACTGGTAGAGCAGGTGATAGGTCGGGCCGTGGGTGCCCAGCGCGGTCAGCACACCGAGGATCGTCCCGGCGAGCAGCAGCAGCCGTTGCCGCACCGACCACACCGACAGGAACATCCCGCCGAAGGCGAGCAGGTACAGCGCGAACCCGCAGAGCAGCGCCTTCTCGTTGTCGGCGTTGCCGAGCGCGGTCCGGCCGGCGGTGTGCAGCGTGCCCCAGGGCAGCGAGAACCCGGGCGCGACCAGCAGGCTCCGCGGAACGGGGGAGAACGCCGAGACGTAGTCCCAGGAGCGGAGCACGTCCGGGTAGAGCTCGCGGATGTGCTGGAAGGCGTACGCGAAATAGGCCGTGACCGCGGTGAAGACCAGGCCACCGGCGAGGTCGCTCAGGACCAGCCGGCGAGGGAGGGGCGGGCGGCCGCGGACCAGCCAGGCGATCGCGGCGGTGAGGCAGGCGGCGGCGAGCATGTAGACGAAGGGGAGGCCGACGCCGAAGCCCAGGCTGACCTGCCAGGCCGCGACCAGCCAGCCGGCCACCGCCCAGCCGGGCCGGACCAGCTCCCGGCGGTAGCCGCGGGTCAGCGACCAGCCGTGACCGCGGGCGAGCATGGCGAGCGCGAGCGTGATGCCGCCGGTGGACAGGATGTTCAGGTGGCCGACGTGGCCGTACCGCCAGGGCGCGTAGGCGAGGGCGGCGCCGGCCACCGCGCCCGCGATCCGGTTGGCTCCGAGCTGGCGTACGAGCGCGTACCCGCCGAGGAACGCGAGCGCGAACGTCAGCACGAACAAGATGTTGTAGCGCAGGATCGTGGCCGTCACGCCGTCGCCGATCAGCCCGGCCGGGGCGTACCCGAGAAGGGTGTCGTTGAGGGCGAGGCCGTCCTTGGCGGGGAAGAACGCGTTGGTGTCCCACAGGCCGCGCAGGCCGTGCCGGATGGCGTGGCCGTCCCAGGCGACCAGCCACGCCTGCGCGGCCGTGTCACCGCCGTCGCCGACGATGGTGTGCGCGGGGTCGCCGATGGTCGCGGGCTTGACGCCGGCCGCGATCAGGTCGCTGGCGTACGGCGGCAACAGCCAGGTCATGGCGACTGCGAGCAGCACCGAGCCGAGGGTCGCGAGGGTCCATTCATGGCGGAGGCCGCCGCGCAAGCGGCGCTTCGGCGGCTCGGCGGGCGGCTCGGCGGGCGGCGCGGTCACTTCGCCCGAGGCAGTGGCGACATCGGACAACGCGTTCCCCCGCACGCTGAGATCGGCAAGCGTGAGTGACGCTAACATGACGCTTCGCATCTTGCATAGATGCTGCTCAATGTGGACGCGGAGCCGTTGACATGGGTGTCAGTCGATCCTACGGTCTGACTGGCAGATTACTTAACTATTATCTGACGGCTACGGAGGCCGCCCCATGCCAAGGACCCGTCTTCTCGCGCGCGGCATCCTCGCCGCCGCTACCGCCGTCGCCGCGATCGCCGCCGGTGCGGCGCCCGCGTACGCCGGATCGGGGAAGTTGCCCGAGCACGTGTTCGCGCCGTACTTCCAGACCTACACCGACGCCAACCCCGCCGAGGTCAGCAAGGCCTCCGGCGCGCGCTACCTGACGATGGCGTTCCTCCAGACCGAGGTGACCGGATCCTGCGACGTGCTGTGGAACGGCGACCCGTCCACGCCCGTCTCCCGGTCGGTCTACGGAAAGGAGATCGCCCGGATCCGCGCCGCGGGCGGTGACGTGGTGCCGTCGTTCGGCGGGTACAGCGCCGACAGCACCGCCACCGAGATCGCCGACAGCTGCACCGACGTCGAGCGGATCGCCGCCGCGTACCAGAAGGTCATCTCGACCTACGGCGTCACCCGCCTCGACATGGACATCGAGGACGCGTCGCTCGACAACACCGCCGCCGTCGACCGGCGCAACCAGGCCATCCGGCTGGTGCAGGCGTGGGCGGAGCGGCAGCACCGGCCGCTGCAGATCGTCTACACCCTGCCGACCGCGCCCACCGGCCTCGAGCCGAACGCGATCAACGTGCTCGCCAGCGCGCTCCGCTACGGCGTCCGGGTCGACATCGTCAACATCATGACCTTCGACTACTACGACGACCAGGCGCACGACATGGCCGCGGACACCAAGACCGCGGCGAGCGGCCTGCTCACCACCCTGCGGCAGCTGTACCCGCACCGCTCCACGTCCCAGCTGTGGGCGATGGTCGGCATCACCGAGATGATCGGCATCGACGACTACGGCTCCGGCGGCGAGACCGGCCCGCTCGAGATCCTCACGCTCGCCGGAGCCCGCGACGTCGTGCGCTGGGCGACCGCCCACCGCATCGGCGAGCTGTCCTTCTGGGCGCTGGGCCGCGACAACGGCGGCTGCCCCGGCACGCCCGGCTCCGACGACTGCTCGGGCGTGGCCCAGAAGCCGTACGAGTTCACCCACCTCATGCTGCCGTTCACCCGCTGACGGCGGCGCTACCGGTCGTCGTCCACCCGGACGAGTCTGTCGCCGGTTGACAGTTCGACCCGATGCCTGACCAGCATCGCGACGTCGGGACCGTGCTCGCCGAACCACTCGGCGGGCACCTCGACCTCGCGAACGACCTGATCCGGCCCGGGCTCGAACTCCAGAACGGGCGCGCCCTCGCTGCCCGCCACGCCGGGCGCGAGGGCCGCCAGAATTCTCCCGTCCGCGTCGGCAAGGACGGCGAGGCGGCGGCTTTCCGTCACGGGACGCTCCCTCCCGTCAGATACACATTGGTCGCGTACGACATGTTTTGGAGAGAAACCGGATACATGTACGTGGTCCCGCCACCGCCCAGCCCGTCCGGGCCGGTGGCGGACACGCCCTGGGTGGTCATCACCGTGTGGGTCAGCGCCTCGAAGAGTGGCGCTATCGGGACGGCCAGGATGTGCTGAACGCCGTGCCATTGCCGGTCGGCGAACACGACATTCACTCGTACCGTCGCCGTGGTGTTCAGGTAGATCCAGGTGGTGGTCCAGGCCATGGGACGAACCTCCTCACGGGTGGCGCGGCGCTCGGTCGGGGGCGGCCCGGGAACTGGATGGTTCCCGGGCCGCCGGACTCACGAGATGCGGATCTTCGCTGACGTGCCGTTCTCGTCCAGCACGCGGATCTTCACGCCGACCGCCGGGAGCTTGACGCCGGCATTCGGCAGCTCGTCGTAGAAGTACTTCTGGGTGTCGTCGAACAGCGGCTGCGCGGCCTGACCCCGTACGTAGGAAGCCTGGCCGTTGATGTGCAGCGTCATCGAGTCGGCCTTGCGCAGGCCGAAGGGCGCGTCGTAGATCTGGATGCGGGCGCTGAAGGGCAAACCGTCCAACCGATAGAACGGTCGCGGGTGCGAATCGATATACAGATTGCGGCCCACGCCCGGGTGCCAGTTCGTGTCGTTGTCGACCTGCGACCGGTCCCAGTAGGAGATCAGCACGCCCTGCTGGTACGAGTAGTGCTCGACGAAGTCCGGCTTGGTGTTGAGGAAGCCGAAGTTGTACGGCCCCGTCTTGAGGTACCGGTCGAAGGAGACGTACGTCCGGTGGCCGGCGATGTAGAAGTTGTCGTACTGGCCCGTCGCGCTGGTGCCAACGGTGCTGAAGCCGTGCAGCGTCCACGAGCTCGTGCCCTCGGCGTCGTCGCTGAACAGCACCGTCCCGCCGTCGGCGACCTGGAGGTTGTCGGAGAAGAACCCGCCGGCCGAGAAGCCGCCGTCGGTGCGGTAGTAGAACTGCAAATACACATTCTTCCCCGCGTACGCGGTGAGTGGCACCGAAACGTCGACCCACTGATCGTCGGTGGTGCCGCCGATCGCCGGCCGCGGCGGGTTGGCGCCGTCGCGGATGAACGGCGCCCCGTTGACGGTGCCGTCGAGGGCGGTCCACTTCTGACCGTCGAGCGAGGCCCGGACGTACAGATAGTCGAAGCCCTCCTCGATGTTGTACCGCGCTTTGAACGTCAGCGCCGGAGCGGTCGCGCCGGTGAAATCGAACTGGCGGGTCATCGAGTTGCGCAGGTCGTCGGCGTTGCCGGAGAAGTACTGCTTCGCCCCGGAGAACGGCGCGCCGAACTGCGTCGTGACCGTCTTCTTCGGCAGCACCACGACGGCCGCCTGGGCGTTCCTGCTGTTGTACTCCTGTGGGCCGAGGGTGAGCGTGCGTTTCTGCCCGGCCACCACCGTCTCGTAGTCGAGCCAGCCGAGCTGCAGCTTGTTCCAAGCGCCCAGGTCGCCCGGGCGGGTGCCGAGCGGCTCCCCGGCCGCGTTGAGGCGGCTCTGCGCCATCAGCGTCCAGTACTCGTTGGTGCCGGTGCCGCCGGCGAGCACGTTGTAGTCGTCCGGCAGGCCCAGGTCGTGGCCGTACTCGTGGACGAACACGCTCAGGCCGCCGTTCTCGGGCTGGATCGTGTAGTCGCCGATCCACAGGCCGGTGTCGGCGATCTCGGTGCCGCCGAGCAGGTTGCCGGTCGGGCCGCGGTCGCCCTCGTCGTCGCCGTACGCGAACGCGCGGTGGCTCCAGATGGCGTCCTCGCCCTGGATCGGGTCGCCGTCCGCCTCGTCGCCGCCGGCGTGCACGATCTGGAAGTGGTCGAGGTAGCCGTCGGGCTCGTTGAAGTTGCCGTCCCCGTCGAAGTCGTACCGGTCCCACTGGTCGAACGTCTTGAGCTCGGCGATGACGTCGGCCCGGGTGCGGCCCTGGGCCTCCTGGTCGGCGACCCATTGGTTGGCGGCGTCGCGTACCAGGTCGAAAGTGGTGTTGCAGACGATGCTGCCGCAGACGTTCGGGTCGTCGCCGTTCGCGTCGGTGGGGTCGTCGCCGGAGCGCCCGTACCGGGCCTCGTTGTACTTGACCTTCACCCAGTCGGTGACCGTGCCGTCGACGCTGTACCGTCCCGAGGACTGCGTCTCGTAGTACGTCTTGACCGACTCGACGTTGCGGCCCTTGCCGAAGTACAGGTCCTGGTAATGCTTCCGGCCGTAGTCGGCCTGCCAGACGGTCGTGTTGTCGACCGCCCGGTCCGGCGCGGGGATCTGGTTGTGCACCGGCCCGTCGAACCGCTGCGGTCCCGCCGTGGTGGGATCGGTGTCCTGGTCGGGGAACCGCGGATCGCGCTCGTTGCCGAACTCGGCGAGGATCACGAAGATCCGGTCGGTCCGCTCGCGGGCGAGCTCGACGTACTGGTCGCGGTTGTCCCTGGAGCCGTGGCGGTTGCGGGCCTGGCGGCCGAACGCACCGCCGCCGGCGGTCTGGCCGACCTTGACGACCGTGCTGCCGTTCCGGTTCTCCGTCTTGGCGCGGCCGGCCGCGACATCGCTGACGGCCTTGTCCCGCAGCGCCCGGCGCTTCTGCTCGAGCGGGCTCACCAGCTCGTCGCTGGGCGTGTTCTTCATCGAGGGGACCGCGGCCGGCTGGTCGGCCGGCGGGGCGGCCACGGCGGCCGGACTGAGCGAGACACCCAGTCCGGACGCCAGGCTCAGGCCCAGCAGTCCTGCTACGACTTTACGCATCGACTACCTCCGGGGTGGTCGCGCCGGCGCCCGCGGGTGACGCGGGCGCCGGCCCGGATGCCAAAATGGCCGGTCATGGCCGCCTTGGAACGTAGGCATCGATGAGTCGCCGAGGGAAGACTTAGATCAGTATCGAATCAATATTCGCGGAGATCGTGATTACGGGTCTTTCCGCCGAGATGGGGCCGTAAGGTCCCCCGGAATTGAAAGCTATTCATGTCGCGGCCGGAATTTGCGTCGCGGGCATGCAGTACGCGGTGATCGCTTCCTCGTCGTGCTGCAGTATTGCCAGATGCAGCCGCCGCAGCGCCGGCGACGGGTCGAGGCCGAAATTGTCAGACAAAGCCTCGGTCGCGCGATCGAAGGCGGCGAGCGCGCCGACCTGGTCACCGGCCAGATAGGACACCTGCATCAGCCGTCCCCAGGAGCGCTCGCGGTCCTGGAAGAGGGCCGCGTGCCGGCGCACCTCGGGCAGCAGGCCCTCGTAACGGCGCAGCAGCAGCTGGGCGGTGATGCGGTCTTCTCTCGCCTGGTTCATGAGGTCGCGCAGCCGGTCGAACTCGAGCATGAGCCAGGTGCTGCCGGGCAGCGTCGCGTACGGCGGATCGTGCCAGAGCCGCAGCGCCTCGCCGAGGGTGCTCGCGGCCTCCTCCGCACGGTCCCTGCGCAGCAGGTCATGGCCGTGGCGGACGAGGCGGGTGAAGGCGGAGACGTCGCAGTCGTCCGGGTCGAGGGTCAGCCGGAGGCCGCCCGTGTCCCGGCGCACGGCGCCCCGCAGGGAGGTGCAGCGCAGTTGCTTGCGTAGCTCGGCCGCGTACGACCGCAGGTTGGCCGGCGCCGATTTCGGCGGCCGGTCCCAGATCCTCTCGCAGAGGCGGGCGCTGCAAACCGCCTCGTTGACGTTGATGGCGAGCCCCGCCAGTAGGCCTCGCACCATCCGGCGTTCGATGCCGGTCGTTCCGTCGTCGACCCGTAAATCGCCCAAGATGGTCAGACGCACGTCCACCCCCGTGGATGCATTCTCATCTGTCGCGGTGACTGACTGACGTTAGCGGCTGCGCTCGTTCACGGACAATGCCCGGACAGCCATCTGTCATTTCCATGTGTCGATCTCGACAAGGATGATCAGATAGATCGGCGTCGATATGCGTTTCCTGTGCTGCCGGTTTGCCACAGTGGACGGTGCCACAACGGTAGTGGCGGGTGTGGCCGGGGGCCACACCTTTCGTACCGCGCCGGCGTGGTTGGGGAACCGGTGAGCCGGCGCGGCCTCAGGAAGGGAACTTACCGTGAAACTGCGATCCGCGCTCAAGCTCGCCGCGGTGCCGGCGGCCGCCGCTCTCGCGCTCGCTGCCATGCCCGGCGCCGCCCAGGCCGACGACAACGGCGACGGCAGCACGGCGTGCAACTACACCGAGATCTGCTTCCAGTGGGTCTACAACTCGAACAACCTGGTCAAGCAGTTCTGGAACGGCGCCAACCACTACTCGAACGGCGCGCACGGCGCGTACTACTTCTTCGACGTGCCGAACGGCGTGCGCAGCAGCGCCCGCGTGATGGACAACGCCGAGGGTTTCCGCAACCGGGACAGCGCGTGCACCGTGTGGCTCTGGGACGTCGACGGGGCCGGCAACTGGTACACGTACTACAGCCAGGGGAAGAACTCCGGCAGCTTCACGAACTCGGGCGCGAACCGTAACAACGGGCACTCCCGGTGCAGCGGCACCGCCTCGCCCGCGAACCTGTAGTCGGCCGATTCCGCGGCCGGGCGAGCCATCCGCTCGCCCGGCCCCTCCGCCGTCGTGAATCCCTCGGAGTGAAGATGCCTCTCATTTCCCGGCTGGTCGCCACCGCGGCCGTGCTGTCGGTCCTGCCTCTGGCCGCGTGCTCGCTGAGCGCGGACGACAAGGCGGCCGAGAAGCCCGGCGCGCCCGCGCCCGCCGCCTCGGCCCAGGCCAAGCCGTCCCAGCCCTTCGACATCCTGGAGGGCGGCAAGGTCGGGCTGATCGAGGCCGCGGAGACGCGGCTCGAGTTCGCGTGCATGGCCAAGGCCGGCTTCCCGCAGAACCAGGACGTCGGCCTGCCGGAAACGGTCGATCCGTTCGCCGGTCTGACCATCGACGCCGCCTCGTTGGGGCCGACGACCGAGCAGCAGGCCCGCGACGAGGGCTTCGGCCAGGACCAGCCGGCCGAGCGTCCCGCCCTGGTCAGCAGCGACAAGAACTACGACGCGGCGGCCGAGCGGTGCGCCGACCAGTCCTGGAAGGCGCTCGGCGCCGACGCCCGGCAGACGGTCTACGCGTACTACGACCTGACCAATCAGTTCGCCGGCTACCGCCACGAGCTGGACACCCGGCTGCCCTCGAGCCTCGGCACCGGCCTCTACGACTGCATCACCGGCAAGGGGTACAAGGTGCCCGACCGGGACAAGTTTGTGAAGTCGCCGAACCCGAGGACGCTCGGCGTGCCGTTCGGCCAGCTGGACACCGCCGCCGGCACCGACTGGGCGCCGAAGCGGAAGCCCGGCACCGTGGAGGTGGGCCCGGCCGTTCCGGCCCGGCACTACCGGCCGACCGCCGCGGAATCCGACCTCGCGGTGGCCTGGTTCCACTGCCGCCAGCAGGCGAAGATGCTCGACGCCTACCTGACCGCCGCCCGGCCGGTGCAGCAGTCCTACGTGGACCGGTACGAGTCGCAGATCACCGAGCTCAACGCGAAGGTCGACGCCCTGGCCCGCGAGGTCGGTGGTGCGACCCGATGACCACACAGGAGATCCCCCGCCGGCCCCGCCGGCCGCGCCGATGGCTGTTCGTCCTGGCCGCCGTCGTGACCGCCGTGCTGCTGGTCGGCGGGGGAGTGGTCGCCGGCCGGCAGTTCCGGTCGCCGGAACAGGCCGCGGCCGACGCGCGGCCGCCGGCGCCGTCGCTGATCACCGCCGTCGCGGAGCAGCGGGTGCTCGCCGAGCCGGTGACGCTGCGCGGGCAGATGAAGCCGGGCCCGAAGGTGAACCTGCCGGCACCGGCGGCGGCCGTCGGCCCGGACAGCGTGGTCACCGAGGTGGCGGTGGAGGCCGGCGACCGGCTGGCCGAGGGCACCCGGGTCCTGGACGTCTCCGGGCAGCCGATGTTCACGCTCGGCCTGCCGTTCCCGCTCTGGCGTGACCTGACCGGCGGGATGAAGGGGCCGGACGTCGGCGAGATCCAGCAGGCGCTGCGCCGGCTCGGCTACTACGTGCCCCGGTCCGACACGCTCGACGAGCCCACCCAGCGCGCGCTGGCCCGGTTCTACCGGCGGCTCGGCTACGACCCGGTCGGGGGCGACCCCCGCGCGGCCGAGCAGATCCCGGCCGCGAACCGGGAACTGGCCGCCGCTCGCGCCGCCGTCCCCGCGGCTCAGGCCCGCGTGGACGAGGCACAGCGGCAGCTGGACGCGCTGACGCTGGCGGCCGGGGCGGGCCTGCCGCGCCGGTGCGTGCTGCGGATGGACAAGGCCGACCGGAAAGTCACCGCCGTCCGGGTCAAGGTCGGCGCGGTGCTCACCGACCCCGGGAAGCCGATCCTCGAGCTCGACGGGCAGAAGCCCTACCTCAGCGCCGTCGCCACCGAGCGTCAGGTGCAGCTGATCAAGGCCGGGCAGCGGGTGAAGGTCAGCGACGAGAGCAGCGGAACCGAGGCGGACGGCATGGTCGCCTCGGTCGCGACCACCGCCGCCACCGGCGCCGACAAGGAGTCCGGCTACGAGGTCCGCGTCAGCCTGGCCGGCTCCGACCTCGGCGCAGCCGCGGGCGGGTCGCTGCGCATCGACATCGCCGTGTCCACCGGTGACGACGAGGTCCTCGCCGTCCCGGTCACGGCCGTGTACGCCCGCGCGGACGGCAGCATGTTCGCCACCGTCCTGGCCGGCGACGGCAGCACCCGGGACGTGACGGTCGAGACCGGAGGCATCGCCGGCGGCTGGGTCGAGGTGCGCCCCGGCCACGACGGCGACATCGTGGCGGGCACCAAGGTCGTGGTCGGCGCGAACGGGCCGGTCAATTGATGCTCGAGCTGCGCGCCGCCACCAAGACGTACGACGACGGGCACCCGGTGCACGCGCTGCGCGAGACCAGCCTCACCGTCGAGGAGGGCGACTACGTGGCGATCACCGGCGCGTCCGGCTCCGGCAAGTCGACGCTGCTCAACCTGCTCGGGCTGCTCGACGTGCCCACCACCGGCTCCTACCGGGTGCTGGGCCTGCCGGCGCACGAGCTGGCCGAGTCGCACCGCGGCGCCGTACGCGGCCAGGTCTTCGGCTTCATCTTCCAGAACTTCCACCTGCTCAACGGCCGTAGCGCGCTGGAGAACGTGGAGCTGGGCATGCTGTACGGGCCGTACAACCGCCGCGAGCGACGCCGGCGGGCGTGGGAGACGGTCGAGCGCCTCGGCCTGGCCCATCGTGCCCTCGCCGACCCGCGGCGGATGTCGGGCGGCGAGCGCCAGC
Organism: Paractinoplanes globisporus DSM 43857; assembly: GCF_000379645.1. GTDB lineage: Bacteria > Actinomycetota > Actinomycetes > Mycobacteriales > Micromonosporaceae > Actinoplanes > Actinoplanes globisporus. The sequence goes on along the minus strand of NZ_KB903294.1, from coordinate 754,685 downwards.
GGGTCGCCGTGGCCCGGGCGGTCGCCGGCCGGCCCCGGGTGCTGTTCTGCGACGAGCCGACCGGGAACCTCGACTCGGCGAACACCGCCACCGTGCTCGACACGCTGCGCGGGCTCAACGAGGAGGGCCTCACCGTCGTGGTGGTGACGCACGACCCGGGGGTGGCCGCCGAGGGACGACGCCGCATTGAGGTCTCGGACGGGACGGTGACCGAAGTTGAGGTTCCGGCGTAGCACGCCCCTCGCGAGTGCCGGCGTGTCTCCGTCCCGGTTCCGCGGCGTGGACTTCCTGCACGAGTCGATGATCGCCGTCGTGCGGCACCCCGGCCGGTCGCTGCTGACCGCGGTCGGCACCGTGCTCAGTGCCGCCGCGTTCGTCTGCACGCTCGGCCTGAGCAGCACGCTCGACCACCAAGTCAGCTCGTCGTTCGACGTACGCCGGGCGACCGAGGTGCTGGTCCGGCCCGAGCAGGCGTCCCTCGATCCGGCCTGGCAGGACGGCACGGCGCTGGCCCGGCTCACCGGACTGCACGGCGTGGTGGCGGCGGGCGCGCGCCTGTCGCTCGACGGCGACCGGACCGTCCAGCGCTCGTCGCGCGCCGGCGACACCGAGATACGTACCCGGATCATCGGCGCCGACAGCGGCGCGCTGCGGGTGATGAGCCCCTCGCTCACGGCCGGCCGGTACTTCGACGGCTTCATCCCCGGCCAGGCCGAGCGGGTGGTCATGCTGCCCCGGTCGCTCGCGCGAGAGCTGGGCATCACCCGTACCCAGGTCGCGGTCTTCATCGGCGCCGAGTCGTACACCGTGATCGGCATCTACGACGACGTCGCCCGTCGGCCGGAGGCACTCCAGGCCATTCTCATGCCGCTGCTCAGCGCGGAGGAGCTGCGCCAACCCGGCGGCGAGGACACCCGCGACGTGGTGATCGAGACCCAGCCCGGCGCCGCCCAGCTCATCGGCGGCCAGGCCGCGCTGGCCATGCTCCCGACCGAGCCGCAGGCGCTGCGGGCGGTCGCGCCGCCCGACCCCCGGCTGCTGCGCCAGGAGATCGAGGGCAACGTCGCCCGGTCCAGCCTGCTGATCAGCGTGATCGCCCTGGTCATCGGCGCGGTGTCGATCGCGAACGCGACGACCGCCGGGATCGCCGCGCGCACGCAGGAGATCGGCCTGCGCCGGGCGGTCGGTGCGCGCCGCCGGCACGTCTTCGTGCAGCTGCTGGGCGAGACCACCACGCTCGGGCTGCTGGGCGGCGTGCTCGGCGCGTTCCTCGGGGTCTGCCTGACCCTGGGCATCTCGCTCGCCAACCGCTGGGTGCCGGTGATCGACCTGCGGACCGCGCTGCTGGCCTCGGGCATCTGCGCCGGCGCGGGCCTGCTGGCCGGCTTCGTGCCCGCGATCCGCGCGCTGCGCATCCAGCCGGTGGCGGCCCTGCAACGCTGATCGTTGCGGCATAGTGGGCTCTCGTGGAAATCATCGAGGGGCCGTCGGTGGTGACGAAGCCCGAGCGCCCCACCGCCGGGATCCGGACCGTCACCCCGTTCCGGGGGATGTTCGCGGTCCGCGACAAGCTCATGGCCAATCTGTTCGAGCGGCTCGACGCCGCGGGCGTCGGCTATGGTCCGGTCTTCTTCCGCCTGCACGTGGTGGACATGGACGGCGACATGGACATCGAGGTTGGCGCGGTCACCGAGACGCCGGTCGCGGGCGACGAGCGGGTCCGCCCGGGCGTCCTGCCGGCCGGGCGGTACGCCGCTCTCACGTACGTGAACCATGGCCGCCGGGCCAACGGCACGCTGATCGATTGGGCCAACGCCGAGGGGTTGACGTTCGACCGGGTGACCGGGCCGCGCGGCGACGAGTTCGGGTGCCGCTACGAGGCGTACCTGACCGACCCGCGCACCGAGCGGATGAAGACCCGCTGGCAGATCGAGCTGGCGATCCGGCTACTCGCCCAGTAGCCCGCCGAGCGCCGCCCGGGCCGCCGCCGAGCCCTCGGCCAGCCGGGACAGCACCCCGGCCAGCGCCACCAGCCACTCGTCGAGGCCGACCGTGCGCCGCTTGATGGTCACGCCGCGGACGATCTGATGGATCTCACCGGCCACGCCGTGCGGTTCCTGGCGCAGGGTGAGCCGCTCGTCGGGGGTGGTCACGGTGAGCGCGACCGGCGTGCCGTCGCGCCCGGCCATCCGGTCGGCCAGCGAGCGCTTGCGCTCCACCTCGACCATGCCGGCCGGCAGCGCGTCGCCGAGCACCGTGGTCAGCACCCGGGTGTACGACTCGACGTCGGCCCGGTCGGCGCGCAGCGCGGCGGCGATCAGGTGCAGGTCGCCCATCGGGCCCAGGCCGGCGGTCATTGACGCCTCATCGATCTGTGAGGGGCAGCACGAGCTGCGGCTTCGCGATCACGTGGTCGGGACGCAGTGAGCGTACCGCCGTGCCGATCGCGAAGAACTCGGTCGTGTGGCCGCCCCAGCGGTGGGTGTTGGAGAGCATCTGCACCCCGACGATCCCCTCCGCCCCGAGGTGCTCGGCCTCCGCCTGCATCCGGCTCATCGCCAGTTCCCGGGCGTCGTACAGGGCCTCGGTGTATTGGGGGATCTCCACGTTCTGGCCGATGTTGCCCATCGCCTGCCAGAACCGCTGGTGCGCGATGTGGTAGACGCACGTGCCCATCGTCATCCCGAGCGGGGCGTACCCGGCCTGCACCAGCGTCCAGAAATCCTGGCCCGACAGGTCGCTGGTGAAGGGCTTGCCCTGGTTGTTGCGCCAGACGCCGCCGCCCGGCGGGGGCGCGTCGGCCTTGACCGCGGTGCCGATCGCGATGAACTCGGCCAGGTCGCTGCCGAACTCCTTGAACTCGATGTCGAGCCGGACGCCGACGATGCCGTCCGCGCCGAGCTCGTGCGCCTCGGCCTCCATCCGGGTCATCGCCAGGTCGCGGGCGTGGTACATCGCCTGGGACAGCCCGTCCAGCTCGCGGTTCTGGTTCCACCGGCCGAACTGGAACCCGACGTGGTAGATGCTCGAGCCGAGCACCAGCCCGAGCGGGCGGAAGCCGGCCTCGCGTACGAGCAGGAACTCGTTGACGCTCAGGTCGGAGGTGAACAGGCTGGTCGGCTGGCCGGGGCGCATCTGCGCCAGGCGGCGCATCGCGTCGTCGGGGACGCCGAGGGCGTCGGGGGTGTCCACGCTCATCTCATACTCCGCAGCGGAAGGATGGAAAGGCTCTTGGTGATGGGCCGGTGGCCGGTGTGGAAACGGGCGATCACGTTGCCCACGATCACGCACTCGGCCACGTGGTCGCGGTGGTTCTCCCCGATCTCCAGCGGCCACACGTGCGACCGGACGTCGGTGGCCAGCGCCGCGTCGCCGCCGATCCGCGCCGCCCGCTCGGCGAACTCGCGGCGGGCGTCGGCGCGCACGTGGTTGACGAGCTCGGTGTACCCGACGACCTCGGTGTTGCCCGCGAACGGGGCGATCTGCGACTGCGTGCGCCAGTCGTCGTGCCGGATGCCGACCGAGATCCCGTACGTCAGCCCGGCCGGTATCCAGCCCGCCGAGATCAGCTTGGCGAAGTCCTGGCCGGTCAGGTCGGTGGTGAACGGGCGGGCCGGGCGCACCCGGCCGCGCGAGCGCACCGCCGTGCCCAGCGCCATGAACTCGCGCTTACGCCCCTCCATCCGCTCGTCGGTGAGCCGGATCCCGACCACGCCGTCGGCGCCGAGCGCCGCCGCCTCCTCGGTCATCCGGCCCATCGCCAGGTCGCGGCCTCTTTTCAGGGCATTGACGTACGGGGCGTAGCCGGACCACTGGGTGCGGGAGCTGACCACCGTGCCCGGCCCGAACATGCCGCCGGACGCGCCGTACCAGCCGCAGCCGGTGAACCCGGTCCAGCCGATCTGCATGACCGTCGTGCCGAGGACCTCGCCGACCACGTCGAAGCCCGCCGCGACCAGACCGGCCGCCCCGGCGGTGCTCAGCAGCGACGTCTTGACCCCGTCGTCGGCGGCGCGGGCGATCCGGGCCCGCGCCACCGGTGGCAGCCCCCGCCCGTCCCACCCGTCAACCGTCACCGTTCAGTAATACTCCGGTGACGCTACTTCGACCTACGTCTCCGCCGTCACGTCGGACGGCTGGTGGAGCGGGGTCGCGGTGCAGTACGCGTCGGTGCGGTCGGTGATCAGGTCCTCCGGTGTCGGATATCTGCGGTGCAGCCCGGCGAGGACGTGCACGTACGCGGCCCGGCTGAACTCGGCGTCCCGCATCCGCTCCACGGAAGCCCGGACCACGCCGGCGAAGTCGTCCGGCCAGCGCACCTCGTGCATCGCCCGGACGGTGCAGGTGTCCCGGTCGACCAGCACGATCCGCACGACCGGGTCCCGATCGACACCGGCCGGGGCGTCCTGGCGAAGGGTGAGATGCGGCGAGTACGCCACCTGCGACCAGGACAGGATCGGGCCCAGCCGGTACAACAGCACCCCGGCGTGCTCGCCGTCCACCCACGCGAACTGGGTCGGCGCCGTCGTGACGGCCTCGACCTCGAGCTCGTGCGGATGACGCAGAAAGATCATCAGCTGTACGGGCTCGCCCGCCACCATCGTCAGGGCGGCGTCCTCCGGCCAGTCGACTTCGGGATCGAGCCGGCTGCCCACCTCGACGGTCACGTGCACAAAGCGAGCGTATGCACGAAATGGCCGTTCGCTCGCCACTTCCCGTACACGATCAGTCAGACTTTTCCGGCGGCGAACCCGGACTAACGTTCGGCCATGCGGGTGAGTCTGCGGGCCAGGCAGGGCGGGCGGCGGGTCGATCTGGTGCTCGGCCTGCTCCTGACCGCGGGCGTGCTCACCGGGACGGCCGCCAACACCATCGGCGTCAACTGGCCCCTCGACCTGATCCAGCTGCATGCCGCCGCCGCGCTGGCGATCCTGCTGCTCGCGCCCTGGAAGTACGTGGTGATCCGGCGCGGCCTGCGGCGGAAGCGGCGACGGCGGGCGACCAAGGCGCTGTCGCTCACGCTCGCGACGTTCGTGCTGATCACGATCGGCAGCGGGCTGCTCCACTCGACCGGCCGGGTCGAGTTCGTCGGGCCGCTCACGCTCATGCAGATCCACGTCGGTGCGGCCATCGGCGCGGTGCTCGCCCTGACCGGGCACTTCCTCGGCCACGCCGTGCGCCCCCGCCGCACCGACCCCGACCGGCGGGCCCTGCTGCGGCTCGGCGTGCTCGGCGCCGGCGCGGCCGTGGCCACCGCCGCCTGGAACACCGCCGCGGTCGCGACCGGCCGGCGATTCACCGGCTCGGTCCCCAAGGAGTCGCTGGAGGTCACGTCCTGGTTCGACGACGGCGTCCCGCGAATCGACCCGGCCGAGTGGCGACTGCGGGTCGGCGACGCCGAGCTCGACCTGGACGCGGTCCGGGCGCTGCCGCACGAGCGCTTCACCGCGATCCTCGACTGCACCAGCGGCTGGTACAGCAGCCAGGACTGGGACGGCGTACGGCTCAGCTCGGTCCTCGCGGCGACCGGGATCCCGGCCGGTGGATGGCGCAGCCTGAAGGCCACCTCGACCACCGGTTACGCCCGCTGGTTCGGCGCCGACACGCTGGACGACGTCTGGCTGGTGACCGCCGTCGGCGGCCGGCCGCTCTCCTACGGCCACGGCTTTCCGGCCCGCATCGTGGCCCCCGGCCGCCGCGGCTTCTGGTGGGTCAAATGGGTGACTGCGCTCGAGACGTCCCCGCGCCCACCCTGGGCCCAGTCCTTCTTCCCGCTGAGCTGACCAGCGGCCCTTCCGGGGCCCGCCGCGCTAGCCGGAATGTAAGGCCCGAATCGTCGAAAGCTCGACCGTCCCGGCCGTCGCGACGACCGCTGCGCGGTTGGAGTATGGCCTCTGAGCCATCAGGCGAGGAGCGGTATGGCAACCTTCGGCATTGACCTCGGAACGACTTACTCCTGCATCTCCTACGTGGATGACAGTGGCAAGCCGGTGATCGTGCCGAACGCCGAGGGACGCGAGCTGACGCCGTCGGTGGTCTACTTCGAGTCGCCGCACAACGTTGTCGTCGGCGAACAGGCCAAGGACGCCGCGAAGTCCGATGCGGAGCGGGTCGTCGCGCTGATCAAGCGCCAGATGGGCAACCGCGACACCGAGTTCGACTTCGACGGGGTCTCGTACACGCCGGAGAGCGTCTCCGCCTTCATCGTGCGGGACCTGGCGCGATCGGCCCGCAGGGTCATCGGCACCGAGGCGACCGATGCCGTGATCACGGTTCCCGCCTACTTCGGCGTCAGCGAACGGCACGCCACCCGGCTCGCCGGCGAGATCGCCGGGCTCAACGTGGTGAGCGTCGTCCCGGAACCGGTGGCGGCGGCCCTGCATTACGGCGCCCTCTCCGCGAGCGAAGCCCGGACGATTCTCGTGTACGACCTCGGTGGCGGGACTTTCGACACCACGGTGATCAAGCTGCACGGCGGGGACGTCACCGTGGTCTGCACGGACGGCGATCACCACCTCGGCGGCGCCGACTGGGACGACCGCATCGTGACCTATCTGGCCGAGTGCTTCGTGGCCGCGCATCCCGAGGCCGGCGCCGACGAGAGCGAGTCCTTCCTGCAGGGCCTGGGGCTGATCGCCGAGGAGACGAAGATTGCGCTCTCCTCCCGGACGACCAAGCGGCAACTGATCCAGTTCGGCGGCGCCCGGCTCAATGTCGACCTGACCCGCGAGACGTTCGAGGAGATCACGGCCGACCTGCTGAACCGGACGCTGGAGATCACGGCGCGGACGCTGCGCGTCGCCGAGGAACTGGACGCGGGCCGCCCCGACACGTTGCTCCTGGTGGGCGGGTCCACCATCATGCCCGCCGTCGCCCGGGTGCTGGGCGGGACGCTCGGCCTCCAGCCGCATCTGCACGACCCGCACCTGGCGGTGGCCAAGGGCGCCGCGATGTTCGCGCTGCAGGAGTCCATCCGGGTCCGGCTCGCCGGGGAGAAGACGCCCGACTCCGACGACGTGAAGACCACCGCCGAGGCTCTCGGCGTCAAGGCCGACACCGTACGCGCGCTGGCCGCCAAGAAGGTCACCATCGTCGTACCCCGGGCATTCGGTGTCGGGGTCGTCGCCCGGGACACCAAGCCGGAGGACGGCAAGACCGAGGTCCGTCACCTCCTCGAGGCGAACACGCCGCTCCCGTCCCCGAAGATCACTGAACAGTTCTTCACCGCCGTCAGCGATCAGACCAGCATCCTGATCACCATCTACGAGCAGGCCGGCGCCGAGGTGTCCCACCTGGTCGAGTTCAACAACCCGATCGGGGAGGGCGTGATCAGCCGGCTGCCGCTGCTGCCCAAGGGCTCGCCCGTCGACATCACCTTCTCGATGAACGAGACCGGGCTGCTCACGGTGGACGCGAGTGAGCTGACCACCGGCCAGAAGATCCGGATCGAGGTGCAGATCGGCGGCCTCGACGAGAAGCGGGTCCATCAGGCGCGCGAGGCGGTGGCCCGGCTGTCCTGACCGGGTCCGCGGTCACGCCGCGCGGCGCGGCCCGGTGAGCCGGAACGGGCGGCACACCAGGGGTACGCCGGCGACGGCCGACCAGCGCGGGCTCATCTCCCGCAGGACCTGGTCGACCGATGGGCCCAGGTATCTCGGTGTTCCGTCGGCGAACGGCCGCTCGCCCACGATGTGCCGGGTGCGCCGCAACCAGAGGGTGTCGCGCCACTGGCCGTCGGCCACCGTGATCGTCGCCCGGGCGCGACGGTCGGCCCGGTCCGCGGCGAGCAGCGCGGCGCAGGCGTCGGCCGCGGCCTGGTTGTGCAGCCGCTCGGCGATCGTGGCCGACCGTTCCAGGTGCTCGCGGGCCTCGTCCTCCCGGCCGAGATCTCGGCAGGCGCGGCCGAGGTCCCGGCTGTCGTGCATGACCGCGAGACGGTCCTGCTGGACGTCGGCGATGGCGACCGCTCCGCCCAGATGCGCCGCCGCCCCGGCGTGGTCGCCGGCTGTCCGGCACACCCGGGCCAGCATCCGCCGCGCGTCGGCGACCAGCCCCGCCGGAGGATCTTCGATCCGCGCCGCCGCGGCCCGGGCGGCGTCGAAGGCGGCGGACGCCGGCTCCGGTTCACCGACGTAGAGGCGGTGCTCGCCCGAGGCGATCAGCGCCACCACCCGCAACGGTGTGTCGGGCAGGCGCTCGGCCAGGCCGCCCGCCGCCGACCCGGCCTCCGCGGCGGCCTCGTCGTCGCCGGTCATCAGACAGCCGCGATAGATGTGCAACAGGCACCAGGCCAGCGGGCCCGCGGACTCGTGTGCCCGATAGAAACTCGCGGCCGCCTCGAAATCCTCGATCGCCTCCGCGTACTTCTCGTGCTCCAGCCGGCAGCGTCCTCGTTGCCGGCGCGCCTCGGCCACCAGATCCGCGTCCTGGGCCGCGTCGACCGAGCGCAGGATCCGGCCGTAGTAGACCTCGGCGCGGCGAAGATCGCCCCGGTCGGCCTCGATCCGGCCCAGGTGCAGGAGCCCGCCGGCCGCCGCCCGGTGATCGGCGTCCTGCTCGGCCACGCGGACGGCGCGGCGCAGCGCTCCGACCGCGTCGCCGTCGCGGTCGTCCTGCCGCGCGAGCAGTCCGGACGCGATCAGGCAGGCCACCATCGATCGCTGGTTGCCGGTCGCGGCGGCGCGGCGCAGCGCCAGGTCGAACCATCGCGCGGCCTCCTCCGGCGCGCCGCCGCTCGCGTCGATGCTGCCGTGCTGGATCGCGCTCGCCACCCAGACGGCGTCGTCCGCGCCGTCGGCGGTCGTCATGGCCCGCAGCAGAAGCTCGCGCGCGCCGTCGACGTCGCCGGCGTGCTCGGCGACCGAACCGCGAAAGAGACTGTTCGCCGCGAGTAGCGGCGTCGAGTGCAGCCGGGCCGCGATGGCGTCGGCCTCGGTGAAATGCCGCTCGGCGAGCGCGTGTTCGCCCAGCTCGCCAATGACCCGGCCCAGCTGCTGCTCGGCGATCGCCTGCCGGACCGGGTCCTCCAGCTCCTCGGCCGCCGTGGCGAGCTCCCGGTACATCGCGGTGGCGCTGTCGTGGTCACCGACCTCGAAGAGCACGTCGCCGCAGAGCTGAAGGCACTGGGCCAGCAGCGGCAGGTCCTGAAGGTCGAGAGCGGCCTGGAGAGCCTGCAGCAGGTGGTCCATCGCCATGCCGGGTGCGCCGCGCATGAGCTGGACCGCGCCGCACTGCAGGGCCGACGTGGCGAACAACCGCAGGGAGTCCTGGTCCACGGCGACGTTCTCGCCCGCGGACAGTTCGTGCTCGTCGGCCCGTTGGGTGTCGCCGATGGCCCGGGCGAGCCGGGCGAGATCCCGGTCGGCGGCCGCGAGTCCGTTCGTGTCCTCGAGCTCCTCGGCGATGCGCAGCGCGCCGAGGCTCCACCGCCAGGCCGCCCGGTCGCCCCGGGCCAGCGTCAGCGCGCCGAGCTGCTGATAGCAGGAGGCCAGCACGGTCAGCGCGGCCGGCGTCCCGTTGACGGCGGGCTCCTGACATCGTTGCGCCGCCCGCAGGTAGAGGTCGTGGGCGGTCTCCGGACGACCGCCGAGCTGGGCCAGCGCGCCGAGCTCACGCATGCTGGTGGCCTCGGCCACCGGCTCCCGCTGGGTCTCGGCGAGGGTGCGGCAGTGCTCGAGATGCCGTTCGGCCTCCGAGTAATCGCCCAGCCGCAGCGCGATCACGCCCAGCTGATGCCGGAAGAACCACGCCACCGACCGGCCGGCGTCGCCCAGCGCGATCGTGTCCTGACACACCTGTCGTTCCTGCCGCAGCGCGCTCCGGGCGTACAGCCCCACGCACAGCTCCACGGCGACACCGATCGCCTGGTGGACGTCGCCCGCGGCGATGCAGTGGTGATGCGCCTCGGCGAGGTCCGCGTGGTGGTCGTACTCCGGGTCGGGTTCGTTCAGCGCGGCCCACCAGCGCCGGTACGAGGCCGCCCGGAGGTGGGCACGGCGCACCTCCGCGGGCGCCATGACGGCCAGGGCGGACGCCGTCCACCGATGGACCAGCCACCGCCGGTCTCCGTCCGCATCGGTGATGGGGGTCAGCAGGCCGAGCCGCGCCAGCTCGGTGCAGGCCGCCGCCAGCCAGGGGACGTCCGCGGGCAGCGTCTGCGCGGCGAGATCGCGGTTCAGCTGCGCGTAGTCTTCCGCCGGCATCGGCAGATCCTCCAGCGTCGTGTCGGGATCGTCCCGCAGCGACTGCCGGAGCCGGTCGTAGTGCGCGCGGAGGCGGGCGACCCGCTCCGGGTCGACCGCCGGGGGCTCGGTGACGACCCACTGCAGCGCTTGAGAGGTCACCGGCAGGCGATGCACCGAGGCCGCCAGGAGCAGCTCGCGGGCCTCGGGGAAACCGGCGGCGAGGCGTTCGAGGATGCCGTCGAGCAGCACGTCGGCCGAGATCTCGGCGACCGCCTCCGCGGTGGCGACGTCGATGTCCCCGGCGGCCGAGCGCATCCATTGCAGTACGTCCCGCACGCCGCGCCGGCGAAGGCCGGCCTCCATCCGCTCGGCGACCCGGTCGAACGGCCGGGAGCCGCCGCGAGCGCCGGACGGCCCACCGGGTGCGTCCGGTCCGCTGCTGAGGATGGCCTCCAGGTATTCCAGCGACCGCGGGTGACCGCCGAGATCGCGATAGGCGCGCGCGAGCTGCTCCTCGTCCAGCGCGTAGACGGCGGGAAGACGCCAGGTCAGCTTGTCCAGCTCGGCGCGGCTGAGCGGCCCGAGGTGGTGCTCCAGTAGTTGCGGATGGGCGACGGCGCCGGCCTGACGGGAGGTGACCAGCAGGCGCGCGCCGCGTCCGATCCGGAGCCAGGCGCTCAGGAAATCGCGGACATCGGCGTCGAGCGTCACCTCGAGGCCGGCCTGCGCCGGATCGCCGAGGGGATCGTCGATCAGGATCAGGACGTCCACGCCCCGCTCGAGTACCTCGTCGCGCAGAATCTCCAGGCGAAGCTGCCAGCCGTCCTGCGGATCGGTCAGTCGCCGCTGCAGGCGCCGGTCATCATCGGTGTCGGGCAACCCGGCGACGCGCAGCCGGGCTGCGACGGCGGTCATGATCTCGTCGCTGGTGCAGCGGCCGTGCAGGCTGGCCACGACGGTTCCCCCGGCGGACGCGGCCATGCGGGCGGCCTGGACGGCCAGGCTGCTCTTGCCGATTCCGCCCACGCCGTGGATGAGCACACCGTGCTGTTTGGCCCTGCCGCGCAGCACCCGCAGCAGCAGGCGCAGATCGGCGCGGCGGCCGACGAACTCGCCGTCGTCGAGATAGGCGATTCCCTCGGCGACGCCGGGCGGCCCCACCGGCCTGGGCATCGCGCCCCGAGTGCGCGGGTCGTACAGAACGGCGTCACCGGTCCGGGCGAACATCGTCGCCGTCGGCCACTCCGGCAGTTGTCTCATCCGGTCCCGGGCCGGACGGGCGGCCCGGGCGGCCTCGACCTCGCGGCGGGCGTCCGCCAGCGCGCCCAGCGCGTCGGCCGGCTCACCGGCGCGCGACAGCCGGCCGTACATCTTCGAGAGCAGTTCCGTGGCGTAGATGTCGGTGACGGCGGTCGTCATGGCGATCACCGCCGGGACGCCGTGCTCCAGGAGGGTGTGCGCGAGTCCGGGCAGCGCCTCGGTGGTCTGCCGGACGCCGGGGCCGGCCTCGGTCTGAGCGGTGTGGCAACCGGCCAGGACGATCAACGGGACGCCGCGGCCGGGAAGCACCAGCTCCCCGGCGAGGCGTACGGCGTCGACCTCGTCGACGCCACCGTCCGGAGTCTCCATCAGAAGCACACCCGGCGCCGCATGGCAGGAGATGTGCAGGATGTGGAAGCGCTCCTCGTGCAGCGCCTCGCGGATCGCCGCCACCGAGCCCCAGTTCAGCACTCGGACGTGGGCGCCGCCGCGCCTGGCACTGTCGACCCGGCGCAGGATCGTGCTGAGCTCGTGCTCGTAGTCGAGCTCGTCCTGGCCACCGTCGTCCGGGCTCGCGATCACGGCCAGGATCCGCAGCGGGCCGGGTATGTCGGGCTGTGGCGTGGGTCCGAGGTCGCGGCCGCGGTACAGCCGCACCTGCGGGCGCAGAGCCAGCGGAGTGTCCTCGCCGGGCAGTACGAGCGTCTCCCACGGCAGCTCGGCGAGCTCGGTCTCCAACCGGATTCGCACCGCCTGATTACGCGTGCGCGCCTCGGCCAGCAGCGCCGCGAGCGCCGGGGCGACCGGTTCGGGCAGGAAACGTTCGCCGAGCTCGCGGCCCAGGTCCGCGATCGCCCGCTCGGCGCGGCTCGGACGGAACCGATCGCGCCCCACTTCGGCCACCAGGTCCCGGAGTCCGGCGGTGACCCCGCCGTGCGTCGCGATCACCGGGCTCCCGGCGGGCGGCTCCAGGACCGTCTCGCTCGCCGCGACCCGCAGTCGTACGACCATCGGGGTTTCCGCCGTGCGATCGAACTCCGGCGCGGCGAACCCTCGTCGCGCGATCGGCTCGCCGCGCAATGCGCCGGCCAGCGCGTCGTACCGCCGCTCGTGATCAGCGCTGGTGGCCGCGCCGGCGAAGTCGACCCGCTCGCGCCCGCTCAGCGAGGGCGGCACGGCGGCGCCGTCGAACACCACCGGCACCAGGACCAGACCCCCGAGATCGGCCCGCTCGGTCAGGGCCGGGTACTCCCGGATGCGGCCGGTTGCCCCGGACACGACGATGACCGCCGCGCCGCAGCGCTGGATCGCCTCGTCGACCCGGTCGACCGTCACCTGCCCGGGCAGCACGTCCCAGGCGTGCAGGAAGACGTGCAGTCCGCGCTCCTCCAGCGCCGCGCACAGCCGCCCGGCCCGGTCGGTGTCGCCCGCCGAGCAGGCCACATAGACCAGCGCGTCCTCCGCCATTGATGATTCCGCCTCCGGCGTTCCGAGCCGATCGCTTGATCGATTTTTCGGGCTCGATAGCCGGAATGGAAGGCATCTCCGGCCATTTGTTGACCGCCGGTCTCCGGATTCCTCGGCCGGGCCGCTCGCGTTACCTTGACCGCGACGTTTCCGAATTCAATATCACGCCCGAAAGGGGTGCCGCGTGACCGATTCGGATGACGACCGGTCCGGCGACGGCGAACCACTCGCCGGCACGCTGGCTTCCATCGACGAGAGCCTGCGCGCCTTCCACCAGCGGTCGGAACGCCGCGAGGCGGTGATCGACCGGCTGCACGAGGAGAACCAGGTGCTGCGCGCCGGGCTCGCGCGCACGGTCCTGCAGCCGGTCCTGACCGACCTCGCGAAGCTCTACGACGGGCTCTCCCAGCAGGCCGATCGGCTGGCGGAGCAGCCGGAACGCGCCGCCGACCGGCAGCTCTGGGAGGGGTTCGCCGACGATGTCGCGATGGCGCTCGCCCGCTACGGGGTGGACATCGTCACCGCGGAGCCGGGCGAGCCGTACGAGCGTGGCCGGCACGTGGTCGCCGGCTGGGTCGAGAATACGGATCCCGCGGCGGGCGGCACCGTCGCCCGGGCGCTCCACGCCGGACTGATCGACCAGGAGACCGGACAGATTCGCCGGCCGGTGCGAGTAAAGCTCTATCGCGAGGCCGCGGAGGCCGTGACCGTGGGAACGGTGGATTGACCATGGCGATTTTCGGAATTGATCTGGGAACGACATATTCCTGTATCGCCCAGGTCGACGACACCGGCCGGCCGGTCGTGATCAAGAATGCGATCGGCGAGGATTCGACGCCCTCCGTGGTGTTCTTCGAAACGCCGGACAACGTGGTGGTCGGCCGGGAGGCCAAGAACTCCGCCCGGCTCTACCCCGATCTGGTGGTGTCGCTGATCAAGCGGCGGATCGGCGAGGACGGCGCCGAGCTGGAGATCCACGGCGTCGTGCAGACGCCGGTCTCGGTCTCCGCTCTCATCCTCCGCGAGCTGGCCCGCGCCGCCGGGGAGAGCACCCACGTACCGGTCCTGGACGTGGTCATCACGGTGCCGGCCTACTTCGGGGTGAAGGAGCGGGAGGCGACCCGGGCCGCCGGTCAGGTGGCCGGACTCAACGTCCTGAACGTCGTCCCGGAACCCGTCGCGGCGGCGCTGCACTACGACGCGTTCGGCTCGGCCGGCGGCGAACGGACGATCCTCGTCTACGACCTGGGCGGCGGCACCTTCGACACGACGGTCATCAAGATCTCCGAGCGGGACGTCACCGTGGTCTGCACCGACGGTGATCACCAGCTCGGAGGCGCGGACTGGGACGAGCGCGTCGCCGACCTGCTTCTGCAGCGGTTCCTCGAGGACCACCCGGACTCCGACGCCGGGAGCAGCGACGAGTTCCTGCAGGAGCTGGCGGTCGCCGCCGAGGACGTCAAGCGCGCCCTGAGCACCCTGGAGAGCCGCCGGCAGAACATGCGGTGGAACGGCGAGACCAGCCGGCTGGAGCTGACCCGCCAGTCATTCGAGAACGCCACCGCCGACCTGCTGGAACGCACCCACGACATCACCCGCCGGACCGTCGACACGGCCCGCGAGAAGGGGGTCGAGCGGTTCGACGACGTCCTGCTCGTGGGTGGATCGACGCGCATGCCCGCGGTGCGGGAGATGCTGCGGTCCCGCTTCGGCTTCGAGGCGAGGATCCACGATCCGGATCTGGCGGTGGCCAAGGGCGCCGCTCTCTACGCCCTCATCGAGTCGGTTCGCGTCGCGCTGCCCGAGGCGGCGGCGGACGGCGCCGGACCGGCCCCGGCCGCTCTGCGGGACGCGGCCGCCGACCTGGGCATCGACGTCGAGAACATGAAGCAGCTCGTCGGCAAGCGGGTGACCGCCGTGGTGCCCCGGGCCTTCGGCGTCAAGGTTCTCGCCCCGGCCGATCAGGACGCCGACCCGGAGGGCTTCGTCGTCGATCACCTTCTGCGGGCCAACACGGCGTTGCCGGCCGAGCCGCCGGCCCAGACCTACGGCACCGCGTACGAGGGGATGACGGGCATCAACCTCGAGATCTGGGAGCAGGCCGGCGCCACCGAGTCGGCCCGCCTGTCCGACAACGCCAAGATCGGCGAGGGCCGGATCGACGACCTTCCCCCGATGCCGGCGCAGTCGCCGGTCGAGGTGACGTTCGCGATGGACGAGATGGGCACGTTGCGCGTGCACGCCGTCGAGAGACGCACCGACAAGGAGCTCTCGATGGAACTCGCGATCACCGGGCTCAGCAAGGACCGTCTGGACGAGGCCCGGTCCGCCGTCGCCAAGTACGCCGTCGGCGCCTGACCCCCGGACCGTCTCCGTGAGCAAGGACTGGGAAGACGACTACAAGGCCAGGGTGCTCGACCCGGCCCGGCGAGCCGGCAACGCGCTACCGCAGGACCTGTTCGCGCGGTACGGCATCACCGGCGCCCACCAGGACGAGGCCGGCTTCGAGGCACGCGTGCGGGAGACCGTCAAGTACTGGAACCGGCTGGTCAATACCAAGGTCTACAAACCGCTCGCCGAGGCCCTGCTCACCGCGCACAAGGAACTGGGCACGACGAACGTCCTGAACCTGGGGGACTTCACCCGCCTGCGGGACGAGGCACGCGCCCGGGCCGCGCAGCGGCTCTCCGGATGGATCGCCACGGTGGCGGCGGGCATCCCGTGTGTCACCCTCGCCACCCTCGCGCACTTCGTCCAGCTCGGCGGGGGCCTGCTGACCGACGCGGACGTCCGCAAGGCGCTTGCCGACGGCGGGGTGAAGCTGATCGACCCGGACTGGGACGTCCCGAGCCAGGCACCCGTCCCGGCCGCCGCGGCGGTGCCCCGCAACCTGCACATGCTCGGCCTGCGCATCTCGCCGCAGGTGATCTTCTCCGCCGCGGACTTCGGCGCCGGATTCCGCCTCAAGGACGGCTTCCGGCTCACCGGCGGCAGCGGCAGCCGGCTGA
The DNA here is from genome assembly GCF_000379645.1 of Paractinoplanes globisporus DSM 43857. Lineage (GTDB taxonomy): Bacteria > Actinomycetota > Actinomycetes > Mycobacteriales > Micromonosporaceae > Actinoplanes > Actinoplanes globisporus. The sequence goes on along the minus strand of NZ_KB903294.1, from coordinate 738,766 downwards.
CCGCTGACCTCATGCACGAGGCCAAGCGGGAGCAGGCCAAACGGCCGCACGACACCCGCAAGACCGCCACCGAGACCGTGCTGACCACCATGCTGACCGCGGACCGCATGGGCGCCCTCGACCGGCTGGTTCGCTGGGAGGCGGCGGAGATCGTCCGTTCGGCGCTGGGCAACGGCCTGCCACCGATGCTCGCCGCGGACGGCCTCATCGAGCTGGGCCTGGATCGCGGCGAGGCGCTCGAGCTCGCCGTGACGCTGGCCGCCGGGCCCGGGCGCGGCGCCGGTCCGGAGGACGACGCCAACGCCCTCATCGCGGCCGAGCTGTCGGCCGGGCGGTTGCGCGCCGCGCAGGCGGAGCTGGCCGCCGCTGCCGCGGTGGACAAGGATGTCCGCGAGCGCGTCGAACGGCTGGTCGCCACCGTGGACGACACCGTCGCCAAGGCCGACGCGGCCGAGCGTGCGGGCCGCACCGAGGAGACCGCCCGGCTGCTCGCCGAGGCCGCCGGACTGGCCGGCGACGACGCGGATCTCACGGCCCGCCTGGCCCGCATCCCGCCACCGCCGCCCACCGAGGTGGTCGCCGGCGCGGGCGACGACCGGGTCACGGTCCGCTGGAACCCGAGCGCCGCCGTCACCGGCGACATCGTCTACCGGCTCGTACGCCGCCGTGGCACCCCGGCGGTGTCGCCGGACGACGGGGAAACGGTCGCCGAGACGAGCGCCAACACTCTCACCGACACGGGGCCGTCGGCCGCGACGGCGTTGCACTACACGGTCTTCGCGCTGCGCGGAACGGTCGCGTCGGCCGGTGCCGCCGCGGCCCCGGTGACCCTGGTGCCACCGATCGCCGGCCTCACCCTCACCGCGGACGGTCACACGATCAAGGGCGATTGGCGTACCGATCCGGCGGCGGCGGAGGTGGTGGTCACCCGGTCGAGGCTGGACGGCGCCGGCCCGGCCCGGCGAATCGGCACCCGGTCCGGAGCGGTGTCCGGGTTCGTGGACCCGGACGTCGAGCTCGGCGTGGGTTACAGCTACCGGATCACCGTCCACTACCTGAGCCCGGACGGCGAACGGCTCGAGTCCACGCCGGTCGTGCGGCATCTGGTCGCCGACCACGCTCCCACCGCGGTGTCCGATCTGCGAGTCGAGATCGTCGCCGGTGCCCGCGCGCCACAACTGGCGATGAGCTGGTCGGCACCGGCGGGCGGCCGCGTCGAGATCCGGCGGGCGTCCGCCGAACCACCGTGGAGCGCCGGTGACACCGTCTCGCCCGCGGAGGTCGACGGGTACGGCGAGGCCGTCGCCGCCACGGCGGAGCCGGACTCGTCCGGCCGGTGCTCGGCGTCCGCCGCGGCCGGGCAGGGCCGCTTCCTGCTCACGGCGGTCACCCGGGGCTCGGGGGTGGCGGTCATCGGCAACACCGTCGCGGTGGAACTGACCGCCCCCGTGCTGGGCCTGCGCGCCCGCCGCCGCGGCGACGACGTCCACGTCGTGTGGATCTGGCCGCCGGACGCCCACGAGGCCCGGGTCGAATGGTCCACGGGGGCCGCGGCCGGTGACCGCACGTTCGGCCGCCGTGAGGTTCAGGACGGCGGTGGAGTGCTGTTGCCGCTCGGCCCCGGTCCCGCGTCGATCTCGGTCCGGACGGTCGTCCGCGAGCGCCACGCCGAGCTCCTGTCCGCGCCGGTCGTCGCCGAGGTGGCCGGCCGGGCCCCGCGAGTCACCTGGTGGCTGGAGCGCACCCGGCTGCCGCGCCCACGCCGGACCCTGGTGCTGAGCACGGACCAGGCCTGCGAGATCCCGGAGCTCACGCTCACCGTCGCCGGCGAGCGGTCCGGGCCGCGCGTGCTGATCCGCATTCCCGGCCGATGGCTGCCGGCCGGGCATCCCAGCACGGTCGACGTCACCCGCACCGTACCGGCACCCCTGATCCCATCGGTGTGCTGCGAGTTCGCCGAGCCACCCGGTCCGCTGGGCGTCAGCCTGGCCCGGCGCCGAGGCTGAGAGGAGACGAGGATGGCCACCCGACTGCACTGCCCCTACTGCTATCTGCCGCTACGACCCCAGCAGATCATGTTCCGGTGCGCCGGGCGCATCGGTGCCAGCGGCCGGCGCTGCGAAGAGGTCATCGACCCTCTGCTGGCCGCACACACCGGCGACACCAAGCCGCGATTTCCCGCCTTCCGGGCCGACGGTGGCAAACGCTCCGCGGTGCACCCGGACTGCCACGGCCGGACCTTCCTGCGGATCTGCGGCCACTGCCACAGCCAGTTGCCCACCCATTTCGGCGAGGCCGACACCCGCCTCATCGCCCTGGTGGGCGCCAAGGAGAGCGGCAAGACGGTCTTCATGACCGTGCTCCTGCACGAGCTGCAGCATCAGGTCGGCAACCAGTTCGGCCTGGCCGTCCTGGGCGCCGACGAGCACACCATGGAGCATTTCCGGTCCGAGTTCGAGACCACGCTCTACGACGACCACCGGCTGCACCAGGCGACGGCCACCGCGGTGGGTGACCGCGGCCGGCGGCCCTTCGTGTTCAGTATCTCCCGGGTACGGCACCGCCGCGTGCTTCCCGAGGTGGTCGATCGCAGCCTTTTCTCGTTCTTCGACACGGCGGGGGAGGACCTGCGCTCGGTCGAGAGCGTCGAGCGCCACGTCCGATACCTCGGCGCCGCCGACGGCATCGTCCTGTTGCTCGACCCGCTGCAGATGCGGGGCGCCCGGCCATTGGCCGATCCCGGCACGCTCCTGCCGGACCAGGGATCGCCGCAGGACGATCCGGCGAACGTGCTCTCGCGCATCACCAACCTGCTGCACGACGCCCTCGCGACGCCCAAGGGCAAACGGATCAAGCGGCCGATCGCGGTGGCCTTCACCAAGATGGACGCTCTCGACGGCACGCTGCCCGAGGAGAGCTCGCTGCTCGAGAACTCGCCGCACGGGGCCGCCGAGTTCGACAACGCCGACAGCCTCGCCGTGCATGACGAGGTCGGCGCCCTGCTGGACAAGTGGCAGGGCAGCGGGATGCAGACCGTGCTCGAACAGAACTTCGAGCACTACCGCTTCTTCGGGCTGTCGGCGCTGGGAGCCAGTCCCATCAAGGACGAACACGACGCCCAGCGCGTGTCCGAGTACGGCGTCCACCCCCGCCGCGTCCAGGATCCGTTTCTCTGGCTGCTCAGCACGTTCGGAACGATCCCGGCGAAGAAGGCGTAGGCGCAGGATGGCGTTCGGGCAGATGTACTACACCTCGTGCCGCAAGGGGCTGTCCGGCGCGCCGGGCTTCCAGTTCAACGCCGTGAGCCGGGGCATCGGGCCCGATGTCCTGCGCGAGGCGGAGGCGCTCACCTCCTACCAGCCCCCGCGCGCCATCGCGCAGGCCCCCAGCGAGGAGAACGTACGCCGGGCTCCGGTCAACCTGTGCTATCTGCCCGGCCCGACGGCGCTGCTGGCCAACGTCGTCTATGTCGGCGCCGACTACTCCCGGCGTCCGGGAAACTATTTCGCGCACACGCTGGTCAGCCGCGACCCCGGCGGCGACCTGCGCGCGGTCCTGCCGATCGAGCTGTGGCGGGCTCCGTTCTGGGTCCGCGACGAGGTCGACGGCACCGAGCTGCCCGAGCTGCCGGGGCCGCTGCCGACCGGGGCTCTCGACCGGACGGCCGTGGCTGTCTTCCTCCGGGAACATCAGGGTGCCGCTCATCTGCCGGCGCTGCTCACCGCCGCCGAGGAGACCGTACGGACCAAGCGGCGGAAGGTCGTGGTCGCCGGAGCGGACTCGGACGAGGTGGCGCGCTGGATCGCCACACTCAGTTACCTGCTCCCCCCGGCGACGGCAGCGCGGATGTCGTTCGCGACGTATGACCGTGACCCCCGGTACAGCCGGGTGGACGTGATCGGCGCGATCGGGGGCGTCGATCTCGATCTAGGCGGCAACGAGCTCACCGCGTACCACCTGTTCGACTTCACCGCCGGCCGGGTGAGCGCCATCGACGTTCATCCGCTGGCCCGGATTCTCGCCGAGCTCGACCCGGCCGACGCGGGGGAGGCGTGGTCCCGCGCGACCGAGGTCGCCGGCGGGGACGAACAGTCCTTCGACGACTGGCTGCCGGTGGTCGCCGCCGCGCTGATGACCTGGCCCCGCGGGCCGGAGAGCGCACGTGACGAGCCGGCGGTGGTCGCCGCCTGGCTGTCCGAGCACGCGTCCCGGCTCGCACCCGACTGGGTCGGCGAGGTCGGCCGGGCCGTGCTCGCGTTCCTGACCGCCGCGCCCGGCGAATCCGATCTGGCGGCGCTGCGCGACCTCGCCGTGGCCGCGTCCCGCTGCCCGGCGGCCGGCCTCTTGGACGCCGTCGAGGTGCGGTCCGTTGACGTGCTGTTCGCCGGGCTGCGCGCCACCGGCGAGCCCGCCGCCGGTCCCCAGCCGCGGCTGACCACCGATCGCGCGCGCCGGCACGCCGTGGAGAGGATCTCGGCGGAGCTTCCGAACCTGCCGGCCTCGGCGACGGCCCGGCTGGTGGCGTGGGCGGACGCGGCCGGGCTGGCCCTGGACCCGCCGGCTCTGGAACGGGCGGGCGAGCGGATAGTCGGCCCGGCGGTCCTGCACAACCCGGACGACGAGCTGCTGCGCGACGTTCTGGCCCGGACGCCGCCGATGCGGGCCGGCGTCGTGCGCTACCTGGACGCGGTCGGCGCCGACGAGCTGGACCGCATGGTGGACGCCCTCGGGACCGGGCTCGCCGACCTGCTCGGGCGGGAGCTGGCCGGCGCCGGGCCGTGGACCCGGCGGGCCGTCGTGGTGGCCGAGGTCCGGTCCGGCGTGCTGGACGAGGTGGACGGGCTGGCCGCCGTCGTGTCCGGGCCCGGCCCGGTCGACGACCGGCTGTTGAGCATGCTCTTCGGCGACCGGCCGTGGACGCTGGACCAGGCCCGCCGGATCCTCGATCTGCTGGACGATCGGGGACGGAGCGCGACGGCGGTTCTCCGGCGGATCGAGGACACCGTTCTCGCCGACGGCGACGAGAAAGGCGTCGGCGCGTACGCGAGATTCTGTGCCCGGCTGCGGCCGACCGCGGTGTACGCGGGCCTCGGCGATCGTGCCCGCGCGCGGATCGACCTGCTGGCGCACGCCGCGAGCTGGATCCACCGGCTGAGTCGGCAACGCAAGGACTACGCGGGCCCGATCGGCGAGTTCCGCAAGTGGTTCGCGGCCCTCGCGGCGGCCGACCAGCGACTGGTCGAGGCCGTGCTGGCCGCCCGGTTCGACGAGATGTACCCGCCGGTCCGCGCCCGGCTGCTGGTGGGCATGCCCGGTCTGCGCCACGCCTACTGCGCGGGCCTGTCACAGCGGCTGAGCCGGCGGGAGGGCGACGTCGAGACGGCCCTGGCGGCGCTGGTGACGCTGGCCGGAGTCGCGCGGCTCAATCCGACACCGCCGGTGCGCACGGCCGCCGGCGAACTGGACGGAGTGCTGCGCCGCAGCGTCGGACGGTGGAACGGCCGCGCACAGCACCGGCTGCTCGACATGCTCGCCCTCGACCACCAGCCGGCGACCGTCGCCTGGATCGCGCAATGGATGGAACAACTGTCACCCGGCATGCTGGGCCGCGTGCGCGGCCTGCTCGGACGAGGCCGCGGCGCTCCTGAGGGCGCCCGGGCAGGATGGTGGGGTCGCTGATGGCAGCCACGAAGGGCAACCCTGGGCAGTACACCTACTACACGTACACACCGCCGGCCCGGGACACGGACCAGTACTGGCGACTCGGCTTCTCCCTGCTCGCCTTTCCGTTCATCGTTCTCGCCGGAACCCTGATCCAGGCGGGCAGATCGATCACCGCGTACGCGGGCGGGGTGGCGTCGGGCCTCGGTGTCGGGCGCGGCGACACCGAGGAACTCAGCCCGCGCCTCCCGCCGCGCGAGTGGGAGGACGGTCGCGAGCCGGCCTACGTGCAGTACCTCTTCGGCCAGGCCTGGCGCGACGTCCGGCACACGGTCGCCGTCGCGCTCCGCCGGCAGCGGCAGGGCATCAAGTCCGAGTTCGAGCGGGTCCAGAAGCGCCGCTTCCTGCCGCCCGAGGACGACGCGCCGGACAAGCGCAACGCCGTCATCGGTGCCGCCCAGCTCACCGCGATCGGCACCGGATTGCTGCTCGCCGAGGCCCTGCTGTTCGTGGCGTTCGTCGCGCAGGCCGCCGTGCTAGGCCTTCTCTGGGCCGGCGTCATCGCGTTCGTGTACGTCCTGATCCTGGCCGACTCGGCCCTGCTGTCCATGCGGCACATCCACATCACCTGCCCGAACCCGGACTGTCACGAGGTGGTGTCCTACCCGCGCTACGCATGCCCGAACTGCCGGACCCTTCATCACGACATTCGCCCCGGGCGCTACGGCGTGATTCATCGCACCTGCCGCTGCGGAAGCCACATGCCCACCCTGCTCATGCTCGGCAGCCACCGGATGACCGCGATCTGCCCGAAATGCAAGAACCCTCTCGAGAGCAACGCCGGCCGGATGCGCGAGTTGATCCTTCCCGTCTTCGGGTCGCCGATCGCGGGCAAGACCCAACTGCTCGCCGCGGTCGCGATGGCCACCGATTCCCTTCTCGAACGGGCCCAGGGTCAGGTCGAACCGGCCGACGACCCGAGCCGGCGCTGGCTGCGGCACGCGAAGGAGTTGCACACCCGCGGCGGCACCGTCACCAAGACCACGACGGCCAGCCAGCACGCGGTCTCGCTGCAGCTCACCCACAACGGCCGCCGCCTGCTGCTCAAGATGTTCGACGCCGCGGGAGAGACGTTCCAGGATCCCGAGCGAATTCGCGAGCTCCGCTACCTTCGCGGCGGCGGAACGCTGCTTTTCGTGCTTGACCCGTTGTCCGTCCCCGCCCTGTGGAACGGGCTCGGCGACGAACGCCGCCGGCAACTGGAGCCCATCCGGGCGGTCACCGAACCGTTGATCGTTTTCCAGGAGACCATCCAGACGCTCCATCAGATCAACATCGACACCGCCAGATTCCGCCTCGCGGTGGTCGTCAGCAAGGCGGATGTGATCGCCCCCGAGGTGTCGGCGGCCCGCGTCGGCGACGACGCCTCCATCCGCGAGTGGCTCGGCGGGCCCCTCGATCAGGGAAATCTCGTCCGGTCCGTGACGCACGAATTCCAGCGGGCGCGGTTCTTCCTCACCAACGCCACGCTCGGCGACCGGAGAACGCACGCCAGCATCGAGACCCTGACCTCCTGGATCCTGAACAACGAAGGGATATCGGTCTGATGGACGTCTACCGCAGGTGGCGGCGCACGATCTTCGGTATCTGGTCGGCGCTCGGGATTCTGTCCGTTCTGTCCGTGGCGGTCCTGCTGTTCTGGGCGTCCTGGCAATGAGCTCGCCGCGGTGGCCCGCGACACCGGTGACGGAGGTGCTTGCCCTGCTGGACGACGTGGGGTCCTGGCGGCTGCCACCGCAGCAATGGGAATCGGTCGCCCAAATTCTGCAGGAGCTCGCCGACGCGTACGCCGTCGGTGATGCCGACGCGTGGGATGCCGCCGTCGCCGACCTCAGCCCACGAGGACCCGTACGGATTGTGCGTATCCGACATGTCGCACCGATCGGAGTCCCGCGCGAGGTTCTCGACCGGTGCAGCGTCTTGGTGCACACCCTGAACGGCCGGCCCGTCATCCGCGCCCCGAAGAACGCCAGCAGCGACGAACCGGGAGGAATCGAGGGCCGGCACACCGGCCCGACCGCACCGCCAGGGTGACGTGCGAGCCAAGTTGTCCAGTTCCTCTCCACCGCGGTCCGGGGGACCCGTAGACCTGAGACGGCCAAAAATCCGGCCGTCGATTCCCTGACTACCGCAGGCGGCGAGAGGAGTAGCCGGGGATGCTCGTGTCGTGGCGGCCCCTGGCCGGGTTGCTGGTGGCCCAGGCCGGTGCGCTCACCGCCAACCGGATCCTGCTCGTCGCCCTTCCGTGGCTGGTCCTGACCGCGACCGGCAGTCCGACCGAGACCGGTCTCGTCGTGTTCTGCCAGGTCATGCCGTTCGTCGTGATCCAGGCGCTGACCGGGCCGATCCTCGACCGGGTCGCGCCGCGGCGGGTGAGCACCGCCGGCGACCTGACCTCGGCGGCGGCGATCACCATCCTCGCTATGCCCGGCGATCGGCCGTTGTGGTTGCTCATGGCCGTCGCCGCGCTCATCGGCGCCGCCGACGGGCCGGCGACCGCGGCCAAGGCCGTGCTGCTTCCCACCGCGACCAGCGGGGCCGGCCAGCCGCTCGAACGCGGCACCGGCCTGGCCACGGCGGCCGAGCGAACGGCGACCGCGGCCGGGCCCGCCCTCGCCGGTCTGCTGATCGCCGCGTACGGGGTTCCCGCCGCGCTGTGGTCCGCGGTCGCCACCCTGCTGCTCGCGGCGGTTGTGCTGCCGGCGACCACTGCCGCCACCCGCCGTCCGGCCCCGACCGGTGACGCCTACCTGACCCGGCTGCGCCACGGCGCCGTTTTCCTGCGCGGCGACATGTCGCTGCGGGCGATCGTCACGATGATCGTCTTCACCAACTTCGCCGACCAGGCCTTCCTGACCGTCCTGCTCCCGGTCTGGGCCCGCAGCGCCGGTCACGGCGCTGCCCTGGTCGGTGTCGCGATCAGCGGCTTCGCCACCATGTCGATCGGTACCGCTCTGCTGGCCGCCTGGATCGGCCATCGCCTGCCCCGCCGCGTCGCCTACCTCGCCGGCTTCGTCACCAGCGGCGTCTCCCGCATCGTCGCGCTCGCGGCCGGTCTCCCGCCCAACGCCGTCGTGGTCGTCTTCGCCATCGCCGGGCTCGGCTCCGGACTGGTCAACCCGATCATCAGCACGCTCACCTACGAGCGCATCCCGCCCGAGCTGCTCGGCCGGGTGCAGACCCTGATCACCGCGTGGGCCTGGGTCGGCATCCCGTTCGGCGGCCTCGCCGGCGCCACCATGCTCGCCGCCACCGGGCTCAGCATGTCGCTGTGGACCTGCAGTTTCGCGTACCTGATCGCCGTGCTCCGCCCGGGCTGGCGCGTCCAATGGCACGCGCCCGTGAAGGTCGCCGTCTCCCGGGAATGACGATCGGCCCGGCGAGGGTCACGCTGGTTGCATGACCGCGAGCACCGCATCACACGGCCACGTCCAGATTGCGTACGAGAGGGAAGGGCCCCCGGAGGGTGAGCCGCTCCTGTTGATCATGGGTGTCGGGTTGTCCATGGATTTCTGGCCCGAGCGGTTCCGGGGGCTGCTGATCGAGCGTGGTTTCGCCGTGGCCCGGTTCGACAACCGCGATGTCGGCCGCTCCACCCACCTGACCGGTCTCGGCGCGCCGTCCCTGCTCGCGGCGCTGGCCCGGCGCTGGCGCGGCTACACCCTCGCCGACATGGCCGGCGACGCGGTGGCGGTGCTCGACGCGCTGGGGTGGGAGAGCGCGCACGTGGCCGGCGTCTCGCTGGGCGGCATGATCGCGCAGACCCTCGCCGCCCGGCACCCCCGGCGCGTACGCAGCCTGACCTCGATCTCGTCCACCCCGTCGCCGCGGATCGGGCGGCCGTCGCCGCGCGCGCTGCCGGTCCTGCGATCCGGGCCCGAGCCGGACCGCGACGCGGCGGCCGAGCGGATGGTCCGGGTCTTCCGGATCATCGGGTCGCCGGGCTATCCCCACCCGGAGGCGGACATCCGGACCGCGGCCGCCGGCTTGTTCGACGTGGCGCACGATCCGGCGGGCGTCCGTCGGCAGCTGGCGGCGGTCGTGTCGGCCGAGGACCGCCGCCCGATGCTGCGCCGCCTGCGGGTGCCGGCCCTGGTCGTGCACGGCGACGCCGACCCGCTGGTCCGGCCGTCCGGCGGCCGGGCCACGGCCCGCGCGCTGGCCGGCGCCCGGCTGGTGACCTATCCGGGCATGGGCCACGACCTGCCCGACGAGCTCCAGCCGAGCATCGCCGACGAGATCGCGGCCGTGGCCCGGCGCTCTCTGCGCTGACCCGCCCGGCCTATCATCGTCGATCGCAGGGGTTCGGTGAGCGGAAGGTCTGGGGTGCACGAGAATCGTTTCATCGACCTGTTTCGATCAACGCCCGACGATGACGTCAAGGTCGAGGCGATCGTCGCGCTCGACGAGCATGCCGCCGACCCGCAGGTGATCGCGTTCCTCACCGTGGTGACCGCTGACCCCGGCGAGTACGACCTCGCCCGCATCGAGTGCATGAAGATCCTGCGCTTGTGGCCACCGCCGGCGCCGGACGCCCGTCGCGACGCGGGGCGAGCCATGGCCGCGGCGCTGCGGGACGACGACGAGCTTGTCCGCCAGTACGCCGCCATGTCCCTCGGGCCTTATCTGGACGACCCGCCGGTCTTCGAGGCGCTGACCGCCACCGTGCTGCACGACGACGACCTCGACGTACGACACAACGCCCTGGCCGCGATCGCGGAGGCTGGCCCCGCCGACCGCCACGCCGACCTGCTCCGGCGACTGGCCGGCGACCCGGAGCTGGCCCGCGCGGCCGCTCGGACCTTGGATCGGTGGTCCGGCGAGGCACCGCTCCGCTAGCCGCTCGGTCGGCCGTGGTAGGGCGACAGTCGCAGGATCGCGCGGCGCGCGAGCGGGCCGACCAACGGCACCAGACGCCGCTTCCAGCCGAGACTCGCCGCGATGGCCTCGGCGATATCGGTGAAGTCGTGGCGCTGGTAGTGCAGGAGTGCCTCGCTTTCGGTGGTGTCGATCCAGTCGGTCGCGTAGACCGCGTCGCTGAACGCCCCATCTGGCAACGGCGGGACACCCATCGCCGCCAGCAGCCGGGTCAGGTACTCCCGATACGTGAGCTGGCACGAGGATCCCCCGCCGACGAACAGTGTCCGGCCCCAGACCTCCGGCGTTTCCACCGCGTTGGCGATGGCCAGGCCGGCATCGTCGGCGTGCAGCGCCTCGATCCGGTTGTCCAGCCCGATCTCGAACATGATCGGGTGTGGGTCGCGCACGCCAAGGATCGGAACGTCGGCGAACCGGAAGATGCACCAGGTCAGGCCGGACTCCCGGATCAGCCCTTCACATTCGATCTTGTGTTCCGTGTACGGGTTCGTCGCGACCAGTGGATCGTCGACGCGCCGGGGCGGCGGCTTGTCCAATGTGTACCCATGGACGTCGAAGGTGGACGTGAACAGCAGCCGAGGTGGCGCCGGCTGTGCCTGGCACGCCGCCACGACGTTGGCCGTTCCGTCGACGTTGACCGCACGGGCCCGTTCCGGCTCAACGTCCGCCTCCGGCGGGATGACCGCCGCGAGGTGGACCACCGCATCCACGCCGTCGGTCGCGCGCAGGACCGTGGCGGCGTCGGTGACGTCGCCCCAGACAACCTCGACGCCCGGCGGCAGGTCGCGCGCCGCGCGCCGCTTGGCCGTGGTCGGCCGCTCGAACCAGCGCACAGTGTGGCCGCGCGCCACCAACGCCGGCAGCGCGTGCGACCCGACGTTGCCGGCCCCACCGGTCAACAAGACCTTCACGTGACACCTCGGCTGTCAGGGTAGCCGTTCGACGTAGCCTGCTCTCATGAGTAGCGGGCCCGCGCGCTTCGGCGGCCGAAACGACGTGGTCCTGGCGGTCGTCATCGACTGCCTCGACCTGGACCGGTCGGCGACCTTCTGGTGCGGCGTGCTCGGCTACCGCGCCGAGCCCAGCTCCCCGGGCCGCTACCAACAACTGCTACCGGCCGACGGCAACGGCGTTGAGCTGCTCCTGCAGCGGGTCGCCGAAAGCAAGGTCACCAAGAATCGCTTGCATCTGGACCTACGAGTACCCGACCTCGAGTCCGAGACCGCCCGAGTACTGGCGTTGGGCGCCCGCCGTGTGACCACCGACCCGATCGAGGAGTACGGCTGGACCTGGCACGTGCTGGCCGACCCCGGCGGCAACGAATTCTGCGTCCTCCAGCCGCCCCCAGAACCAACGACGACCTAGAGCGACCCGCACCCGGACTGCGTCATCCCCCCGGTCTGCCGGACAGCACCAACGGCATTGACGAATCGGTCGTGAAGCTGCCGCCCGTGTACGGGCGACGGATGGATTCGCCGGCGTCGGCATTTAGCCTGGTGACGGCCGGGTTCGAATGGTGGGCCCGAATGCGCTGCCGCTGATCCGGCCCACGCGCAAGGAGAATCGCTCATGTCTATACCTATGCCTGATTGCACGCGCGCATCGGCCCCGAAGAAGAAAATGAGCCGGGGCAAAAAGGCCGGCCTGGTCGGCGGCGGCGTACTCGCCGGTCTGGTCATCATCAGCATCGCCGCAGGCGGACACGACGAGACACCCACCGCCGCGCCCGCTGCGGCCGCCACCACCACAGCGGCGGACTCGACCACCGCACCGACGGCAGACCAGGAAGCAATCGACACGCTCGGCTCCACAGAACCGCCGACCATCGAGGCCACCGAGACCGTCGCGGAGCCGGCCCCGGAGCCCACCAAACAGCTGACAGAATCCCAGCAGAACGCCGTCGACAAGGCAACCGACTACCTGTCGTTCTCGTCCTTCTCCCGCTCCGGACTGATCAAGCAGCTCAAGTTCGAAGGCTTCACCACCAAGGACGCCACCTTCGGCGTGGACGCGCAGAAGGCAAACTGGAACGAGCAGGCGGCCAAGAAGGCAGCCGAATACCTGGAGAACGGCTCCTTCTCCCGCTCCGGACTGATCAAACAGCTCAAGTTCGAAGGTTTCTCCACCAAGGACGCCACCTTCGGCGTGAACGCGCAGAAGGCCAACTGGAACGAGCAGGCGGCCAAGAAAGCGGCGGAGTACCTGGAGTACAGCTCCTTCTCCCGCTCCGGGCTCATCGAACAGCTGAAGTTCGAAGGCTTCTCCACCGGACAGGCCACATACGGCGTCAAGAAGGCCGGGCTGTAGCACCTTTGACCGTCGGCACGGCGGAAACTAGGCTTCACGGGCCTGACCCGCCGAAGTGGATGACCGAGGATCTGTTGATGAGCTGGGCGTCTGTTGCAATCGGGCTCGGGGGAGTCGCGGTGGCCCTGTTGACGCTTGCGTTGACGTATCGGTCGCGATTCAGTCCGTACCAGCAGAAGCTGTACGAACGTCAGCTGGACGCTGTGACCGAGGTCCTCCAGGCACTCGGCAGATATCACGACGAGGGGCTCACCATTGTCGACGGACCGCCAGGTGCCCTGGCGTCAGATGTTGATCGTCGTGCGGCGGTCACCGATGCCAAGACCGCGTTTTTCAAGTCTTACCGTCGTTGGAGTGTGGTTATTCCACAACCCATGACCGAAGAGGTCACGGCTTATCTGCGAGTCATAGAACAGCTTGTCGCCATGCCGAGTGGACCTGGCGACAAGGATGTGGACAGGCCGGGCGGTGAACGGCTGGCATCAGCCTATGCCGCCGTCGTCGGGGTGGCGCAACGTGAACTGCGCGTCAAGACCTTGAGCGATAGAACACTGAGTTCCATAGAAACTATGTCTGCACAAACGACCGGGATGTCCGTCGCCATCGATCCGCTCTATATCAAGGCCGTCGCCGAGCGGCCGCTGTTCGAGAATTTCGTCGACGAGGCTCAGAAGACGACCGGGTCGACCGGGGTCGAGGACCGCAACAGGGACATCGCTTCGGCACGCGACGCGCTTTACGTCGAGAACCGCAATCTGTTCCTGATTCATGCATGGCGTCCCTCGTCCGAGCCGCAGCAGGTGGTGGACATCTCGATCCGGATCGTGGAGCACGAGCGCCGGGGCGCCTGGCCGAAAGCTGGCCAGGCCAGCATCGAGAGGCCACTCACCGATGGGCTCATCGAGAAGGTTGAATACTATCTCGGTTCGTCGTTCCGCGGAACATTCGTGAAGGTCGACCCGGCCTCCGGGTTCCGGCTCGACGTGTCGGCATACGGGCCGGCGCTTTGCATTGCGAGGGTCCATTTCAACGACGGCAAGCCGCTCGTCGAGCTGTCGCGCTACCTCGATTTCATCGTCGCCGACCCTGCGCCCGATCACCCAGCGTGACCTAGGACCGTCCGTCCTCCCGGAGCCGCCGACACGACGGTTGGCATCGGGTCGGCGGCCGGGGAAAGTGGCTTCATGACGTGCATCGTCGGGATTACGGATGGGCGGGTCGTCACCATTGGTGGTGACTCGGCGGGAAGCGACGGGTGGCACGTTGCGGTGCGGTCGGATTCCAAGGTGTTTCAGGTGGGGCCTTACCTGATGGGGTTCACGACCAGCTATCGGATGGGTCAGCTCCTGCGTTATTCCCTGGACGTCGGGGAGCCCGACACCTGGGACGTCGACCGGTTCATGGCCACCACGTTCATCGATGCCGCCCGCGAGTGCCTCTCCAAGGGCGGCTATGCCCGGACCGAGGACGGCCAGGAACAGGGAGGACAGTTTCTCGTCGGCATTCAGGGTCGCCTCTACGTGGTCGGCCACGACTATCAGATCGGGCACACGATCTCGGGTTACGCCGCGGTGGGGTCCGGCTATCTGGTCGCCCTGGGGTCGCTGCACTCCACGGCCAAGTCGCCCGTCAGCAGCCGGGAACGCGCGGTGATGGCACTGGAGGCAGCGGCCGAGCTCACCGAGGGTGTGCGGCCGCCCTTCACGGTGGTGCAGTCGGAGTAAGAGCGGCCGGGGCTGTCAGAAATCCGCGCACGCGGGACGGCCGGGCGAGCAGCGGTCCTACGGTGTGGTAGGGAGCAAGTGGGCCGGGAGGTGCTCGATGCGTGGCGCGGTCGCAGGTCGGATCGAGGCCGCTCGCCGGGCCTCCTTCGCGGGCCGGGTCGAAGAGCTGGAGTTGTTCGAGGCGGCGCTGGAGGGCGACGAACCTCCGTTCACGCTCCTGTTCGTGCACGGGCCCGGTGGCGTGGGGAAGACCGCGTTGCTGCACCGGTTCCGCGAGATCGCGGAGCGGACCGGGATACCGGTTGCCCGCGTCGATGGGCGCGACGTCCAAGCCACTCCGAACTGTTTCGTGTCTTCGCTGGCCGCGGCGCTGGAGGTCGACGGTGACCCGGTCGGGGCGTTCGACCCGGACGGACGTGCCGTGTTGCTGGTCGACACCTACGAGTCCCTCACGGCGATCGACGAGTGGCTGCGGGACGAGTTCCTGCCCCGGCTTCCCGAGCGGACTCTCGTGGTACTCGCGGGCCGCCGGCCCCCGGCGCCGGCCTGGCGGACCGACCCCGGATGGCGGGACCTGCTCCGGGTGCTCGCACTGTCCAACCTGCGCGACGGCGAGGCGATCGGATACCTGCGCTCGAGGGGCGCGCCGGCGCGGCTGCACCGGGAACTGGTCGATCTCACCCACGGCCATCCGCTGGCGCTCGCCCTCGCGATCGATGTCCTTCGCCAGGGCGATGGCGGGGCGCTGTTCGAACGGATGCACGCACCGGACGTCGTGCAGGCCCTGATGCAGCGGTTCGTGGACGAGTTGCCGACCGGGCGACACCGGCATGCCCTGCAGGTGTGCGCCGAGGCGAGGACCACGACTGAGGCGGTGCTGCGTGCGGCGCTCGGCGAGGAGGATGTCCACCCGCCGTTCGAGTGGCTGCGCGAGTTGTCGTTCGTCGAGTGCGGACCGTACGGGCTCTTTCCGCACGATCTTGCGCGCGATGTCCTGGTCGCGGACCTGACGTGGCGCGACCCGGAGATCCGGACGACGCTGCACCGCCGGATCCGCATGCATGCGGTGTCGCGTCTGCGCGCGGCACGGGGACGCGCGGAGCAACTAGCCGCCCTCGACTTTCTCTTCACCGAGTACAGCGATCCGTTGTTCCGGCGGTACTGGACCCAGTGGGACACGATGGGCCAGGCGCTCGGCGAGCCCGCGCAACCGTCGGACCGGGCGGAGATCGTGGCGATCGTGCGCCGGCACGAGGGCGCCGCATCGGCGGCGCTGGCCGCGCACTGGTTCGACCGGCAACCCGGGTCGTTCGTCGTCTACCGGCACGGGCGCCGGGTGATGGGTTTTCTTGCCTGGCTGTCCCTGCACGATGCCCGCCCGGCGGACGTCGAGTCGGATCCGGGGACGCGCAGCGCCTGGCGGTACGCCATGGACGCCGCCGCGCCGAAACCGGGCGAGGAGGTGACCATGGTCCGCTTCCTCATGGACCGGGACCAGTACCAGGGGGCTTCCCAGATCTTCAACGTCGGGTCGGTGCACCACGTGTTGCACGTGCTGCGCCACCCGCGGCTGAGCTGGGACCTGCTGATCGTGGCCGACGCCGACTTCTGGACACCGCTGTGGACCCACGCCGGCTACGACCGCGCGCCGGACGCCGATTTCGAGGTCGGTGGGCGTCGCTTCGCCGCGTTCGCGCGCGACTGGAGGACCGCGCCGCTGCCGGCCAAATGGGCCGACCTGCTGGGGGAGGCCGTCCCGGCCGCCGCCGGCGCGCCCGTACCGCCGGAATATGAACGGCACGTCAGGCAGGCCCTGCGCGATCTGCGCCGGCCCGATCTGCTGGCCCGCAACCCGCTGCTGAGCTCGCGACTCGTCCTGGCCCGCGGCGGCGAGCGGCCCGCACCGGCGGTCCTGGTGGATCTGGTGAACGAGGCCGCCGAGAAGCTGCGGCAGCACCCACGCGACGAGAAGCTCCACCGGGTGCTCGACCGTACCTACCTCCGGCCGGCACGCACCCAGGAACTCGCCGCCGAGCTGCTGGGGCTGCCCTCGAGCACGTATCGGCGGCACCTCACCCTGGCTGTCGGCCGCGTAGTCGCATGGATGTGGAAGCAGGAGAGCGAACAGACCGGCCGGTGAGCGCAAACCGAGCGTTTTCTGGTCTGTGAACTGAGCTGCTTCCCGGTACACGCTGCATCGCGAACAGGAGGTGTCGCGATGACGCGGACAAATGGAGACCATGCCCTGGTGCTCGGCGGCGGCATCGGCGGCCTGCTAGCCGCACGGGTCCTGGCGGATACGTACGACCGGGTGACGCTGATCGACCGCGACCGGATGCCCGTTCCCGGCGAGCACCGCCGCGGCGTCCCGCAGGGGCGGCACGTGCACGGCCTGCTCGCCCGCGGTCAGCAGATCCTGGAGGAGCTGTTCCCCGGGTTGACCGCCGAACTGATCGCGCAGGGTGCGCTCGCCGGCGACCTGCTCGCCAACTGCCGCTGGTATCTCAACGGCCACCGGCTCCGGCAGACCGACAGCGGGTTGACCGTCCTGTGCGCGCGCCGCCCGCTGCTGGAGGGGACGGTCCGGGCCCGGGTGCTCGGCCGGGCCGACGTCACGCTGCGCGAGGGTTACGACATCGTCGGGCTGACCGCGACACCCGACTCCCGCCGGGTGACCGGTGCGCGGATCATGGGCCGGTCCGACGACGGCACGGCCGAGGACGTGGCTGCGGACCTCGTCGTCGACGCGACGGGCCGCGGGTCCCGGCTACCGCACTGGCTCGAACGGCTGGGCTACGACGCGCCGCCCGAGGAGCGGATCGGGATCCGCCTCGCCTATGCCACCCGCGCCTACCGGCTGTCCGCCGATGCGTTGGGCGGCGACCTGGTCGTCATCAACGGCGCCACCCGCGAGCAGTTGCGCGGCGGCCTCGTCCAGCTGGTCGGCGGGGAAACGGCGCTGGTCACCCTGACCGGGCGGCTCGGCGACGTTCCGCCCGTCGACCCGGACGGGTTCCTGGCGTTCGCGCGCAGCCTGCCCTTTCCCGACATTCACCGGTCGATCCGCGACGCCGAGCCGCTGGACGACCCGGTGCCGTTCCGGTTCCCGGAAAGCGTGTGGCGCCGCTACGACCGGCTGCGCCGCATGCCGGCCGGCCTGCTGGTCATCGGTGACGCGGTCTGCCGGCTCAATCCGCAGTACGCCCAGGGCATGAGCGTGGCCGCGCTGGAGGCGCTCGTTCTGCGCGAGCACGTGCGCGCCGGCGACCCGGATCCGCGCGGATTCCTCCGGGACCTGGCCCGGGTGCTCGATGGACCGTGGAAGATCTCGTCGGGCGCCGATCTCGCGCTGCCCGGCGTCGAGGGGCGTCGGACCCCGGTGGGCCGGGTGATGAACCGGTACGTGTCCCGGCTGCATGCCACCGCCGCGTCCGACGCCGAGGCCGCCGCGTCGTTCGTCCGCGTGGCCGGTCTCGTCGACCCTCCGGGCCGCTTGCTGCGCCCGGCCCTCGTCGCGCGCGTCCTGCGCGGCACCGGCTCGTCCGACGGCGTACTCCGGTCGGGTGTGATCGGCGAGTCCCCGGCGATCCGTTGACCTGGTTTCGAAGATACCTTCGCGTCCGATATATTGCCCGGCATGCCTGATCCCCTGCGGGAACCGACGTTCCTGATTCTCATGGCGCTGGCCGGCGAGCCACTGCACGGCTACGGCCTGATCGCCGAGGTCGACCGGCTGTCCGAGGGCCGGGTCGCCTTGCGCCCCGGCACGCTCTACGGTGCCCTCGACCGCCTGTGCGACGACGGCCTCGCCGCGCGGGACCGCGAAGAGGTTGTCGACGGCCGGCTGCGCCGCTACTACCGGCTCACCCCGGACGGCGAAGCGGCCTTGCGGGCCGAGACCGAGCGCATGCGCCGGCACGTCGCGGCCGCCACCGCGCGGCTCGGACGCCCCGGGAGCGCCGCGGCCCCGGCCGGAGGTCCGGCGTGAACGACGACAAGCTCGCGAGCTCGTACGGCCGTCTGCTGTTCGCCTATCCGGGGAAGTACCGGCGTGAGCGCGGCCGGGAACTGGTCGACATGTACCTGGAGATGGCCGGCCCGCGGAGCCGTCCCCGCCTCTCCGACGCGGTCGACCTGCTGCTCGGCGGGATTCGGCAATGGCTGCGCGTGCTCCGGCTCGGCGGCCTCGCGGACGCTCTGCCCACCGCCGCGGTCTTCGCGCTCAGCACGCTGACCGCGTTGTCGGTCTATCTCCTGGTGGCGTTCGAGTTGCGGGGCGGCCGGTCGACGGACGATCCCGGCTCCTTCGGCCCGTTCGCCACCTTCTTCGCCTGCGCGTACCTGGGATGGCTGGTGACCTCGGTCGTCGCGGCGGTCTCGCCGGGGCGATTGGCGCGGATCTCGGCCGGCGTCACGCTGGTCCTGGTCGTCGCCGGTGTCGCGGTGCGCGCCGTGCACGCGCCGGTGCCGGATCTGCCGGCCTTCTTCCCGCTGGCATTCCTCGCGCTCGGGCTGGTGGCACTGCCCCTGCCCGCCAACCCCTCCCGGGCTCTCCGGCTGGCCCCGCTGGTGGTCGCGGTCGTCGCCGGCGTTGCCGCCAAGGCGCGTCTGCCGCTGCCTTCCGCCAGTGTCGACCTGGTCAATGGCACGACGAGCATGTGGGATCCGCCCGCGGCCTCCTACGCCACGTGCTGCGATTACCGCGTACCCGCCACGTACGCCCTGCATCTGGCGGCCGTGGCACTGATCGCCGCCGCGGTGGTCCACGCGCTGGCACAGGCCGCCCGCGGCCGGGCCCGTGGCGCCTGGACTCTGCTGATCGTCGCCACCCCCGCCACCGCGCTGACCTCGGTGTGGTTGCACGACAACGTCGAACCGTTCCGGCAGTTCGCGTACCGGATCACCGGCTGGAACGAGATCACCGTTTGCATCGTGGGCCTGCTCGGCATGGCGATCACCGCCGTGGCGGCTCCGCTGATCATCAGTCTTCTCGCCCATCTCACCCCGCTCATCGCGCGGTTCGTGCGATTCGCCGGCGGCGGATGGCGCACGCAATGAGCCGATCGAGGAGACGCGGTCAGGTGAGGCCGGCGTCGTGGGCGAGCAGCGCTATCTGCGTACGGTTGTCGAGGTCCAGTTTGGTCAGGATGTGGGAGACGTGGGTCTTCACCGTGCCCAGCGTCATGTCGAGCGCCGCGGCGATCTCCGCGTTGTTGTGGCCCCGGCCGACCGCCACCACCACGTCGCGCTCGCGCGGGCTCAGCGTGGCGAGAGTCGCCTTGGCGCGAGCGTAGGCGCCGGCCTGGACGGCGACCCGGTCCATCAACCGCCGGGTGATGCCCGGCGACAGGATCGGCTCGCCGGCCGCGACCTGCCGGACCGCCTCGGCTATCCGGGCCGGCGGAGTGTCCTTGAGCAGGAAACCGCTGGCCCCGGCCCGCAGCGCGTGCAGGATGTTCTCGTCGGTGTCGAAGGTGGTCAGCACGATGATCTCGGGCGGGTGCGGTCGCGCCCGCAGGCGCCGGGTCGCGGTGATCCCGTCGACGCGTGGCATGCGCAGATCCATGAGTACGACGTCGGGGGCGTGCGCGTCGGCGGCGGCCGGCACCTGGTCGCCGTCCGCGGCCTCACCGACCACGGAGATCCCGGGCGCCCCGTCCAGCATCATCGTGAGCCCGGCGCGGACGAGTGCGTCGTCGTCGACCACGAGCACGCGCACCGGCTGAGTCACGAGGGCCACGGTATCAACGCGTGCAGCCGGAACTCGCCGCCGACCTCCTGATGGTCGAGCTGCCCGCCGGCCAGGTGCACCCGCTCGGTGAGGCCGACCAGCCCCGCGCCCCCGGACCAGCCGGGCGCCGCGGGCTGCGGCAACAGCCCATTGCGTACGTCGATCTCCAGTCCTTCGCCGGGCCCGCCGCGCAACGCCACCCGGACCACCTGCCCCGCCGCGTGTTTCCGGGCGTTGGTCAGGCCCTCCTGGACGACCCGGTACGCCGTGCGGGCCACGGCCGGCGGCGCCTCGGCGGGCTCCTCCACGGTGTCGCGCAGCTGCACCTCGGTCCCGGCTTCCCGGGACTCCTCGACCAGCCGCGGCACATCGGTCAGCACCGGCTGCGGGCGGCTGCCGTCGCCGTCCTCCGGGGCGTCGTCACGCAAGAGCGAGATCACCTCGCGCAGCTCCTCGAGGGCCTGGTGTACGCCGGCGCGCACCACCCCGGCCGCCCGGGACAGCTGCTCGGGGGAGGAGTCCGGGCGGTACTCCATCGCGCCGGCGAACGTGGCCAGCAGGGACAGCCGGTGGGCGAGGACGTCGTGCATCTCCCGAGCGATCTTGCGGCGTTCCAGCATGCGCGCCTCGGCGACCCGGCGGCCCTGCTCCGCCTCGGCGCGGCGGGCCCGCTCGTGCAGCGAGCTGATCAGCGCCTCCCGGGCCCGCGCCCAGGCGCCCCAGCCGAGCAGCGCTCCGTAACCGACGGTGATCAATACCAGCCACCATCCGTACGACATGCCGCCGTTGGGTCGCCAGGCGCCCTGGATGGCGTGCGCGCCGATCCCGCCCACCGCCGCCGCGATCCCGATCGGGAAGCGCCGGCGCCGCGTCACCTGGACCGCGCCGATCGTGGCCGGTGGGGTCGCGGCCGGCGACACCGCGGCGAGCGCGGTCAGCACGGCCGTGGCGGGAACCGGGCGCCACAGCGTCAGCGGCGTCAGCGCCCAGCTGAGCACGCCGGCCACCAGGTCGAGGGCGAAGAGCGGGCCGAGCGCGCGGCCGGCCCACCAGCCCACGATCGTTCCCCCGATCAGCGCGCCGGAGACGGCCGTCAGCGTGACGACGGCCGCGGCCCGGGGAGGGCGGTCACAGTCTTCGGAGCTGTCCACGCCGCGAGACTAACCAGCAGGTGGCGGCCGGCGACACTATCCAAAGTCGTACGGCGGCCTTGCTTAGGAAAGCCTGCGCCCGGTCGGCGGCCCGATGTGCGGGCCACCCCGGATCGCGACGCTTGTCGGCATGACGAACGACATGAAGCAGATCAAGACCACTTCGACCGTACGACGTGCCGGCCGCGGCGTGGCCGTCGTCGGCGGAGCGGCGAGCGCCTTGATCCTCTGGGCCGTCAACGACCCGTGGGGAGGCATCGACCTCGCCGTCCGCCAGGGCGGAACCGTCCAGCACGTGGGCCCGGCCACAGTCGCGGTCACCGCCCTGATCGCCGGTCTGGCCGCCTGGGCGCTGCTCGCCGTGCTGGAGCGGACCGTCCGCCGGCCCGCTCGGACGTACCGGATCATCGCGTCGATCCTGCTGGTGCTGTCGCTGGCCGGGCCGCTCGGCAGCGGCGTCGGTATCAGCTGCAAGCTGGTGCTGCTCGCCATGCACCTGACCGTCGGCGCGATTCTGATCATCGGACTGCCTGGCCGTCGTACCAATCGATAGGTACGACTCGAAGATGGTCAGGCCGAAATGCCGGGCGGGACTGCTCCGTGACACGGGCAGCCACGGAAGGCGACGGGGGCCGCGGCAGCCGGCTTCGGTCGCTGTGCCGCGGCCTCGATGTCGGCGAGCATCTGCCGGCGCCGGGCCGGGCCGAGGTGGGTGCCGCGGACGAAGACGCTGTCGATCCGGGTCGTGTTGCGGATGTCGTGCAGCGGGTCGGCGTCGAGCAGAACCAGGTCGGCGACCGCCCCGCGACTGATCACGCCCTGGTCGCGCCGGCCCAGGTAGCGGGCCGGGTTCAGCGTCGCGGCGGCGAGGGCCTCCATCGGCTTGAGGCCCGCCCGGACGAACCGGGCCAGCTCGTCGTGGAGGCTGAAGCCGGGCATCAGGTACGTGGTGCCGAGGTCGGTCCCGGTCATCAGGGGCACGCCGGCCTCGGCCAGGTCGGCGGTCAGCGCCAGGCGGCGCCGGAAGAGCTCCCGCGACTCGGCGATCCGGGCCGGGGTACGGCCGGGCAGATACAGGTTGTCCAGCGCCCAGTCCCAGTACCCGATCACGTCGGGGCTGAAGTACCGGTAGCGGGGGTCGTGGCGGTCGATCTGCTCGGGCATGTCGTTGGTCTCGTGCAGCACCAGCGTCGGCGTGAAGAACGTGCCGTTGCGAGCGATCCGGTGGAACACCCGGGCCGCCTTGCGCCGGTCGTAGCTGCGGGCCGCGGCGTACTCGTACGGATGCATCTTGGTGAACCAGCCGTTGTAGTCGCCCGGCCCGATCGGCACCGCGGCGACGGCCCGGCGCAGCCGGTCCTCCTCGCTCGACGTGTCGTACCACACCTCGAACAGGTGCTCGATCGTCCGCATGCCGCGGTCGCTGGCCTCGGTCAGCGTCACGAAGTCGGGCACGTGGCCGAGGAACGGGAGCCCGAGCTTGGCGGATTCGTCGGCGACGGCGAGGAACGACTCGCGGGTCAGCCGCGTGTACGTCTTGATGAAGGCGACCCCGGAGGCGTGTTCCCGCTGAACGGCGGATCGGGCCTCCGCGGGGTTCGCGACCGAGACGTGCACGGACCCGTCGACGTCCAGCCCGTCCCACAGCGAGGGCGCGCCGTCGACGATCCGGCTGCCGATCGACCACTGCGGGCCGAGGCGGGCGCCGGCCGCGATCTGCCCCTGCCAGGCGCGGGCCTCGGGGCTGCCCGACATCTGCCGGGTGGTCGTGACGCCGTTGACCACGTACAGCTCGGGATCGGTGTCGTCGATGCCGACGGCGTGCGTGTGCATGTCGGCGAGCCCGGGGATGAGGTACTTCCCGGAGCCGTCGAGGACGGTGGCGTCGTGCGGGACCGGTACCCGCTGGGCCGGGCCGGCGTCGAGGATGCGGTCGCCCTGGATGAGCACGGTGCATCCGCGCCGGACGCCGCCGGACGCGTCGATCACGGTCACGCCCCGGATCGCGATGAGCTTGCGGGTCGCCGCGGGGCTAGCCTCGGCCGATGGGGACAGTCCGAGGGCGGCGCCCGCGACGCCGAGTGCCGTGCCGGTGAGGATGGTGCGCCGTTGCATGAGCCGCTCCCTGTCTGCGTGCGCTGGTGTCTGAAATGAGCGTGCCCGTTCCGTTCGGCCGAATCACGGGTACTGCGCCCCGTTTCCGAGGGGGGCCTAGTACCACCCCGTACGGCGGATTCGGGAATGGGTTTGTGAAACCGAGCAACCTCCCGCGCCTCGCGTCTCGTGTCTATCCCGACTGAGGAGCGAAGGGACAAGATGACGGGATTTCGGCGCGCGTACGACGAGGAGTTCGTCGCGTACTACTCCGTTCGCGCGGCGCAACTGCGCAGCACGGCCTATCTGCTGTGCGGCGACTGGCACCTGGCCGAGGACCTGACCCAGGTCACCTTCACCAAGCTGTACCGGGCGTGGCCGCGCATCGAACGACACGACACGATCGACCAGTACGCGCGACAGGTGCTGCTGCGAACCTTTCTCGACGAACGGCGGCGGCCATGGCGCCGGGAGAGCCCGACCGCGCCCGAGGACGCCGTGCTCGATGTCACGGCGCCCGAGGTGCGCGGCTCGGAGGACCGTGAGGTGCTGCGGAACGCGTTGCAGCAGGTCGCCAAGCGGCGTCGGGCCGTGCTGATCCTGCGTTTCTGGGCGGACCTGTCCGTCGAGCAGGTCGCGGAGATTCTCGGCTGTACCACCGGAACTGTGAAGAGCCAGACCTCGCGCGGCCTGGGTGAGCTGCGCGACGCGCTCGGCGAGCTGACGCGATCGACCACGGGAGGACGGAAATGAACGACGTCAAGTACCTTTGCGAGCAGCTGCTCGACGCCCCGCCACCGATGCGCGACGGCGCCGAGATGCTGGCCGCCGTACGCCGCTCGACCGCGCGCCGCTCGGCGATTCGGGCCGGCGGCGGCCTCCTCGCCACCGCGGCGCTCACCGGTACGGCGGTGCTCGCCGCGCCAATGCTGACCGGCCACCAGGCGCCGGCGGCGGTGGCCGGCGCATCACCCGCGACGAACCCGCCGCCGAGTTCGGCCGCAGCGCCGGACGTGCCCTACGCGCAGGCGGCCGGAACACACGACAAGAAGATGTTCATGGCGATCAAACGAGCGTTGCCGCCGGGCTACACCGCCGCGTCGCAGTACCCGTTCTCGACCAGCCGGACGCCGTATCCGACCGATCCCGCCGCCCCGGTCGGCAAGGGCGGGGGTGTGCTGGCGGCCGCGAACGTCAGCGTGCTCGTGTCGAAGGACGGCCGGGTCGGCTGGATCGCCGCGCAGATCGTCAACGACGGCAGGCCGGTGCCAACCGGCGACGTGTGCGGACCCGAGATGGCCAAACGGTACAACGATCAGCCGGGCACGACCTGCAAGGCCATCGACGTCAACGGCACGACAATCCGCGTGACCCGGGAACACTGGGACAACACCGCCCCGGAGATCGACGTGATCACCGCGACGAAGTTCCTGCGCAACGGCGCCCTCATCATCACCGAGAGCCGCAGCGTGCCCGACTTCCAGTCGGAGAAGGCCCAGCTTCCCCCGGACGCCGTCAACCGCCACCCGAAGAAGCAGGCACCGACCTCGGCCCTCGGCGACTGGTTCCTCACCGACGATCAGCTCGCCGCGCTCATCGCCGGCCCGGCGATGCTCCCCTGACGGTCGGGCCGTATTTCAGCGCGAGCATGCTTGCGCCGGTGGGCTCGGCGAGTGTCACGACGAACAGATTGTCGAACTGGGTTTCGCCGATGACGGGCGGCGTCGGCACACCCAGCGCCTCGATCACCTCCGGGACGGTGTTGCTGTGACCGGCGATCACCACGACGGCGCCGAGTTCCCCGGCCCGGGCCGACCGCGCGACGGCGGCCGGGGACGGCATTTCCCGCCCGCTGATGCCGAGCACCTCGAGAAGCGGTTCCACCGTCTCCTTCGTACGCGTGAACGACGAAGTGAAAACCGTGGTCACGCCGGCCGAGCCCACGACGTGCGCGAGTGCCCGGGCACGCTCGCGCCCGGCGTCGTTCAGCGAGGGATCCGCACTGGCCGGTGGAAGGTCGATGTCCGCGTGCCGTATCAACAGGATCGTGGTCACGACCGATGCTCTCAGCGAACTGTTGGCCGGTCGAGTAACTAGTCCCGATTCGGACAGCGGCCGGGCGGACCATCCGGGCCCGCCCGTCCGGGTCGACCTCGGCCAGGCCGTCGGCGTAGCGATACAGCCAGCGTGTGAACGGCCCACGACGCGAAAACATCCGCCGTATTTCGGTTTTATAGATGCCCCGTGTCTCGCCTAGCTCGATCGTTTGACCGATTTGGACGGCGTGCTGCCAATTGGCGGCGTATTGGCGCTGAAGCGCTGGGTAGCCCCACCCGGCAACCTCGGTGAAAGACGTGCGAATTCAGAAATCCGTGAGAAACGTCTGCTGCTTAACGTCCCGGCTGTTCAAAGGTTCAACCTTCTTGCCGGGAGAATTGTGTGACCGCACGAATATTCGGGGTGATTGCCGGTTTGGTGATCCCCCTGGCACTGGCGACACCAGCGGCTGCAGCGACCAACCCGACCACCACCACCACCACCGCGACGACGAAGCCGGCCGCCCTGCCCGACCCGACGGCGCGCGGCCCGTACGGCCACCAGGTCATCGAGGAGGCCAAGTTCGGCCTCGCCACCATCGAGGAGCCGAACTCCGACGGCGCCGCCCCGACGGCCGGCACCGCGCAGGCGGCCGAGCAGGTCGAGATCCGCGGCCAGCTGTACATGCCGGACTACAGCCTGCGGAAGACGCCGTCCCCGCTGCTCGTGCTGGTGCACGGCAACCACGGCTCGTGCGACGCCGGGCAGGACTCGACGACCGCGTCCTGCACGCAGTTCAAGCACAACGAGGACGGGTACGCGTATCTCGCGGAGAACCTCGCCACCTGGGGTTACACGACGTTCTCCATCTCCCAGGACCAGCTGATGATGCGTCAGGACAACAACAAGGGGAAGGGCATGCACAACCGGCGCATGCTCATCGCCGCCACCCTGGACGCGATCACCGCGGCGAGCAAGGCCAAGGGCCTGCCCATCGACGCGCACACCACGATCGGCACGACGCTCTCGGGTCACCTCGACATGACCCGGATCGGCCTGATGGGTCACTCCCGCGGCGGTGACGCGGTGGCCAACTTCCTTGACTACAACCGCATCCGTACGGACGGACCGCGCTACCCGATCAGCGGCGTCATCTCGCTGGCCCCGGTCGACTACGAGCGCAAGGCGCCGTACGGCATGCCGTACATGGCAATTCTGCCGATGTGCGACGGCGACGTCTCCAACCTGCAGGGCGCCCGCCTGTTCGAGCGCAGCCAGTACGTCAACCCGGACGACCCGTTCCCGCGGATCCAGGTCGAGCAGCTCGGCGCGATCCACAACTGGTACAACACCGTCTGGTACGCCGACGGCGGCGCGGACGGCCAGGCCAACAACGACGCCGCCTGCGGCAACTCGGCGCCGTTCGCGACCAACAACATCCATCCGCACAACCTGCGGCTCTCCGGCGCGGCCAGTTACACCGACCCGGCCCAGAACTACGCCATCGACAACTCCGACCCGCTCAACCCGGCGGTCAACACCAAGATCTCGGGTGACGCGGAGCGGATGGGCGACCAGGAGAAGCTGGGCCTGGCCACGATGGCCGCGTTCTTCCGGCGCTACATCGGCGGCGAGGGCGCGTTCGAGCCGTACATGACCGGCGAGCTGTCGAACACCGCCACGGGGTTGCAGATCCCCGCGTCGGCCTGCCCGACGAGCGCGTCCGGCCAGGCCATCCCGTGTAACGAGCGGGTCAACACCACCTACTTCGGGGCGCCGCAGGAACGGGTCGACGTCATCCGGCCCGAGGTGCAGAACCCGCTCACCCAGAACGCGCTCGGCGGCACGCTGAGCGGGAGCGGCTTCGCCGACCCGTACGCCCAGGCGGCCGGCGTCACCACCAAGCCGGCGGCGACCGCGCAGGGCTACGACTGGTGCAACCCGGAGCCGATGGACTTCGCGCCGTCGCAGCTCGGCAAGACCGGGCTGCCCACCGCCATGAAGCAGTGCCCGCTGCCCGCGGCCACGGCGCTCGGCGGCCAGAACGGCATCCGCGAGAACAGCCCGGTCAACCAGTCGTACGGCCGCCAGCTGACCCTGGCCTGGGACCAGAGCTCGCCCGCGACGCTCACCGCCAAGATCCCGGCCGCGTCGAAGAACGTGAACGAGATGAAGTCCCTGGCGCTGGACGCCGCGGTCAACTTCTTCGACACCCGCAACCCCGGCGCCGACAACCGCGGCGACAACACCCGGGACACCACGGTGAACGGCACCGCGGCGAGCCCGGTCTGGCCGAACGAGAAGCCCACCTCGTACGACCCGACCTCGACGACGCAGAACTTCCAGATCGTGCTGACCGACCTCGAAGGACACACGGCATCGGTCGACGCCGGCGACCCGCGCTGGGGCAACGCCCTGCACATGTCGACCGGCACGAACACCCCGAACACGCACATCGTGCTCGACCAGATCCGCGTACCGCTGACCGAGTTCACCAAGCAGGGCGTGGACGTGGGCGATCTGTCCAAGCTGGAGCTGAAGTTCGGCACCGGCGACCTGCCCAAGTCCGGCTCGATCCAGCTGGCCGACGTGCGCTTCCAGGAGACCGCGGCCGGCGCCCAGATCCTGTCGGACGGCAAGACCAAGGCGAACGGCGCCGGCTACGGCCGGTACACGCTCGGCGGCCCGATCCCGGCGAACTATCTGGAGTCGTACAACAACGCGCCCGGCAATCTGGAGCTGCTCGGCAAGAGCACCACCTGGACCGTCGACGACGACAAGCAGCAGTGCCCGAACGCGCAGTTCACCTCGATCCAGTCGGCGGTCGACTACGCGTCGCCGTGGGACACGATCGTGGTCTGCGCCGGCACCTACCAGGAGTCCTCGACCCCGGTGAACGCCACCTCCAACCCGGTCGCGACCGGTGCGAAGAACGGCCTCACCATCAACAAGCCGCTCAAGATCAAGGGCGCGGGCGCGGACAAGGTGACCATCGAGCCGGACCAGTCGCTCACCACGCTGGCGGGCACCGACCCGTACCTCCGCGACGGTGGCGGCAACGTGATCACGGTGTCGCGGCAGTCGCTCGGCTCGACCGACACCAACGAGATGTTCGTCGACATCTCGGGCGTGACGGTCACCGCCGGCAACGTCTGGGCCGAGGCCGGCATCGCCTACTTCGGCGCGGCCGGTCGCGTCTCGGACAGCGTCGTCGGGCCCATGAAGGTCGCGACCACGGACGAGGAGAAGGCCGCGCACCCGCACGGCTGGGGCATCGTCAAGACCGGCATGCTGCTGGGCTCCAGTTCGGGAACGGTGGAGAGCGAGCTCACGGTCGCGGACAGTGTGGTCACCGGGTACCAGTCCGGCGGCATCCTGTTCGACGGCGCCCGCGGCAAGGACGGCGCGGCCGACAACATCGTCCGCACCGGCATCCGCTACCACGGGTACGTGAGCGACACGGTCGTCGAGGGCAACCCGGCCGCCGCCGGCGTGAAGTACACGTCCGGTGTGGACGGCTTCGTCAACGCGAGCCGGATCACCGGGAACGCCTACGGCGTGCTGCTCACCGACTCCGGGAACGTCACGGCCGAGGGCGACATCATCACCGGCAACGGCTACGCGGCGTACAACGCCGACGCCGCCAACACGGCGGTGCGGGAGGGCGCGCCGTTCTTCGTCAACCGCAGCTATCTCGGCGACGCCCCGGTCGTCTCCGGGCCGGACAGCACCGGTATCGACACGGTGGAGATCACCAAGTCGCTCAAGTCCGCGCCGCGCGGGGTGCCGACCGGTGTGGGAGCGGTGGTCGACAACGACCCGACGGCCGAGCTGGCCGACCCGGGAAGTGGCGCGACGTTCAGGGTCGGGACGGCGGTGACCCCGCTGATCCGGGGCACCGACGACTTCGCGATCAAGTCCGCCTCGCTGATCGTGAACGGCGAGAAGGTGGGCACCGCGACCACCGCGCCGTACCTGTTCAGCTGGACGCCGACCGCGGCGGACGCCGGTAAGAAGGTGACGATGCAGGCGCTGGTCGTCGACTCCTCCGGCAACGAGCGGCTCTCCAAGCCGGTGACCTACACCGTCGCCAAGATCAAGAAGTAGACGCCGGCAGTTTCGAAGGGCCCTCTCCGCGTACGCGAGGGGGCCCTTCCCCGGTTTGGCCGAGGGCGCGATACAGCGCGCCGGCCCGCCGCCGGTGCCGTGCCGAGAGAGCCGCCTGGTTCAGGGCGTCGTGGGCGCGGGCCAGGCCGGTGTGGGCGCGGGCCTGCTGCTCGCGGTCGGCGCAGTCGAGGGCGAGCGCGGCCGCCTCGGTGTGCAGGGTCAGCGCCCGGGCCGGGTCGCCGAGAGCGGCGGCCACCTCGCCGAGTCCGTTGAGGACGGTAGCCTGCCCGTCGCGCGCGCCGATCTCGTGAAAGATGGCCTCCGCCTGGCGGTACTGCTCGGCCGCCGCCGTCGGCTGCCCGGCGACCTGGTACATCGTGCCCAGGCTGTCCAGCGTCCACGCCTCCTGCACGCGGTTGCCGAGCAGGTGGTGCATGGCCAGTGCCTGGTGGAGGTGGTCGGCGGCGGAATGGCGGCCCAGCCGCGCCTCCTCGTAGCCGAGGTTGTTCAGCGTGCGCGCCTCGCCGCCCCGGTCGCCGGCCTGCCGGAACATGACCAGGGCCCGGCGGTAGTGCTCGATGGCGCCGTACCGGCGGCCCAGCCGGGCCTCGACGATGCCCAGGTTGTCCAGGGCCCGCGCCTCCCCGGTCAGGTCGTCCACCCGGCGGAACAGCGGGAGCGCCCGTTCCAGATGGTCGACGGCCGACGAGTACCGGCCCAGGCGCTCGAGAGTGAAGCCCAGGCCGGACAGGCTGCGCGCCTGACCGGCGAGATCACCGTCGCGCCGGGACAGGGCGAGCGCTCGCTCGAACCGCTCGACGGCCGGCCCGTACCGGCCGAGCCGCAGGTCGACGCTGGCCAGGTAGGCGAGGGCGCGGGCCTGGGCGGTGTCGTCGCCGAGGTCCTCGGCTGCGCGCAGGGCGTACCGGTGCAGGGTGATGGCCTCGGCGAGATACCCGCTGTCGAGGTAGCGGTAGAGGATCGCGGACAGGCGGACGGCGTGCGCGGGATCGCCGTGCGCGCCGACCATCACCAGGGTGGGTCGCTCGGTGTCGAGCCAGTCCCGGGCGACATCCAGGCGGGACAGGTTCGGGGTGGGCGTCGCCGGCCGGGGCACCCGCGGCCGGGACGCGGTCTCGGCCGGGTGCAGGGCGTCCATGGCGGCCGCGGCCGTGCCCACGTAGTAGTCGAGCAGACGGGTCCGGGCGGCCTCCCGGTCGGTCCGGCGGTCCTCGTCGGCGGCCCGTTCGGCGGCGTACGCCCGGACCAGGTCGTGGCAGGTGAACCGGCCGGCCGGACCGCGCCGGAGCAGGTGGTCGCGGTGCAGGAGGTCCAGGTGCCCGGTCGCCGCGACGAGGTCTATTCCGGCGAGCGCCGTCACCGCGTACGCGTCGAAATCCTGCGCGGGATGCAGCGAGAGTGACCGGAGCACCCACCGGCGCTCCGTCGGGAGATGGCGGTACGAGACGTCGAGCGCGAGCTCCACGCCGGCCTCGAGGCGGCAGGCGTCGAGCCGGTCCGCGTGATCGGTGAACGTCCACCCCGGACGGCCGCGCAGCCGGCCGGCGACCAGGCCGACGGCGAGCGGCAGGTAACCGCACCGGCGGGCGATCCGGGCCGGCGCCTCCGGATCCGGCCCGATCGGCACCTCGGGGGCGGCGTCGATCAGGTACGCCGTGGCCTCGTCGGCGGTGAAGACGTCGAGCACGACGCGCGCGGCGAGCGGCAGTCCGGCGAGCCGACGCCGGCTGGTGACCAGCGTGAGGCAGTCCGGGCGCTCGGCGAGAAGCGGCCGGATCTGGGCCTCGTCGGCGGCGTCGTCCAGCACGACCAGCGTCGGCGTCCCGGCCAGCCGGGCCCGATAGGCGGCCTTCCGGCCGGGCAGGTCGTGCGGGATCTCCCCGCCCGGCATGCCCAGCCCGCGCAGGAAGCCGTCGAGGACCGCGCCGGGCTCGGCCGGTGGGCGGCTCGGATCGAAGCCGCGCAGATTGACGAAGAGAACGCGCGCGAATCCGAGCCGATGACCGGCCCGCACGGCGAACTCGGTCTTGCCCACCCCGGCCATGCCGGTGATCACGACCGTGCCGGCGCGGGGCAGACCGCTCAGCTCGGCCGCCCGCCCGGCGAAACCGGCCGGATCCTCCGGGAGGCGATCCTGGACGCGGACCTGGGCGGCCGCCGTGATCTCCCCGCCGACGAACCGCAGCGCCTGCGCCCACTGCGCCGCGTAGGCGGCGTCGGGATGCAGGGCCCGCACCACCGCGATCACGAGATCGGCATTGATCCGCCGCCGGCCTCGTTTGAAGCAATCGGCCACGGTGTTCTTCCGCGCCAGCTCCCCGGCGGGACGACCGGCCGCGGACCAGGCGGCATTGATGCGATTCTTGATCATTTCGTACGAGGGATCGCCCGCCCACACCTTCAGCAGCCGCAGCACCTGCGTCAGCTCGTCCAGCGTGCCGGCCCGGCCCGGGTCGGGTGGCGCGTTCATCGATCCAGGTAAGCAACGTGTCCCCCGCGGGGCCAGCGCTGTGTCTGTGATCCGTCCGGGATCGTCCGGAACCTCCCCGCGAGCGGCCCGGCCGCCGCACGCTCGGCGCGGAAAACCGACACGAGGGGGATATGGGTGATGAGAAATCTACGCAGGTCCGGGGCGATTCTCGGGGCGGTCGTGCTGGCGCTCGCCGGAAGCGTGACGATCGGGGGCCCGGCGGCGGCGGCCGTCAGCGCGGTGACCACGACGACCGTGATCGGCGCCTCGGACAGCACCGCCGTCAAGACCGTGGTGGCCTCCTGCCCGGCCGGCAAGCGGATCCTCGGCGGCGGCGGCGAGATCGGCGGCGGGTCGTTCACCACCACCGCGCACATCGGGATCACCGAGCTGCGGCCGGTCACCTCCGGCACCGGCGACGCATATGAGGTCTCGGCCTCCGAGGACCAGGTCGGCGAGCCCGGCAACTGGTCGCTGACCGCGCACGCGATCTGCGCCAACCCGGTGCCGGGCCTGCAGATCGTGACCGCTGTCCGGGCTCAGCCACCCACCTCGGACGCCTTCCAGCAGGGCGGCGCACAATGCCCCAGCGGGACCAACCTGATCGGCACGGGCGGCCGCGTCGAGGGCGGCGAGGGGCAGGTCCGGATGAACACCGCGGCGCGGCAGTTCCCGGCCTCCACCCTGCTCAACGCCAGTGAGGACGCCGACGGCTTCGCCGGCACCTGGTTCCTGATCGGATACGCGGTCTGCGTGCCGACCACGGCCGACCTGCAGGTGGTCCGGGCCGACAGCATCCCGGAGTCCACTCCGGTCGCGGTCCAGAGCGCCTCGGCCTCCTGCCCGGCCGGCATGGTCGTCACCGACGCCGCCGGTGAGGCGTTCAACGGCCGGACCGCCATGATCGTCAGGCCGTTCGCCACCCGGGTCGACGTCATCGCCAACTCGGTCGTCCCGACCGAGGGCCCGGTCCGCGCGTACGCGATCTGCTCCCGCTGATCTAGATCTTGTCGAGGCCCCACATCGCGGCCACGTGGCGGGCGTCGGTGCCGCAGCAGCCGCCGATGAGGGCGAGGCGGGGCAGGAGGGGGCGAAGGGCGTCCTGGGCGCGCGCGAGCGCGACCGGGTCGCCCTCGTCCAGTTCGGTGGCGGCGTCCAGCTCCTCGTGGCTGCGCTCCGACGCGTTCGCCCGCAGGCCCACGATGCGTGACCGCCAGGCGCCCTCGCCGGCCAGGCCGGGGGCGATGTGGCCGGGGTGAGCGCAGTTGACCATGAAGTAGTCGGGGGCGGCGTCGGCGTCGACCGCGGCGACGGCCTCCGCCAGCGTCGCGCCCGAGGGGAGTCGGCCGTCCAGTTCGACGGTGAACGAAATGGCCACCGGAAGGCCGGCCGAGCGTGCGGCGCGGACGATGCCGATCGCCTCGCCGACGCCGGTCATGGTCAGCGCGGAGACGAGATCGGCGCCGCCCTCGGCGAAGGCCTCGATCTGCGGCGCGTGGTATCTCGCCGCGTCGTCGGGGGAGGCCTCCTCGCCGGCCACGTAGCCGTCGCCGCGCGGGCCGACGCAGCCGCTGACCAGCAGGGGATCGAGGTCGTCGCGCAGGCGGGCCAGCATGGCGACCGACTCGCGGTTGATCCGGCGCAGGTCGGCGGCGGAGTGGCCGAGGCGGTCGCCCCAGTCGCCGCTCGCGCGCCAGGTCGGTGTCTCCAGCTGGACACCGGCGCCGGCTCGGCGGGCGATCTCCACGTACGCCTCGTAGTAGCGCAGGAGCAGCTCTCGCCCGTGCTCGCCGTCGACCAGCGGGTACGCCGCGAAATCCGGCAGGTCGACGTCGTGGTGGTAGATGAGGTCGGTCTCGAGGCCGCCGTCGGTGACCATCGGACGGCCCGCCAGCTGCGGTAACGGAGTCATGGTGAGTTTGTAACAGATCAGTACAGCCCCACCTCGGCCGACCGGGTCTTTCGGCAGCTGGTGGCGGGCGCTCCTCGATCGAGGCCGCGTTGTCCGGCAGGATTCAGTCTTGTGACAGGCCAAACCCGTCCCCGGCGCCGGCCGCTGCGAGCCTGGGTCGTCGTCGACCCGGCCGACGTGATCGACGTTTTCGTCTACGTGGTCGTCCTGAACCTCGCCATTCAGTACCTCCCGGCGGTCATCAGCGAGACCTTCACCCTCTCGCTGCTGACGGCCGCCCTGCTCAAGGTCACTCTGGAGCTCGTGCTCCTCCTCAAAGGCGTCGTCCTGGCCCGGCTGCGCGGGGCGACCACGCGGCTGGCCAAGGCGACCTCGGCCCTCATGCTCTGGGTGGTGGCGGCGGGGAGCAAGCTCGTCGTGCTCTGGCTGATCGACGTCGTCTTCGGTGGCTCGGTCAGTCTGGGCGGCTTCATACCCGTGACGGTGCTCGTGCTCGCCCTGCTGGCGTCGCGGGCGGCCGTCCGGCGACTGCTCTACGGCAAGACCGACGCCAACTGAACGCGGAAATTGCGTCGGCTTCCTACGCTCGGCACCCGTGAGCTCCCGATACGAGTCGTTGGTGCTCGACGCGATCCCGGCCGGCTGCAGGAGGGCCGCCGACATCGGCTGCGGCAACGGCGAGCTCACCCGGGACCTGCGCCGGCGAGGTATTCCGGAGGTCGTGGGCCTCGATCGGGACGAGCCGTGCGTCCAGCGGTGCCGACTCCATCCCGACGCGGGTGACATCCGGTACGTCGTCGGGGACCTCCGCAGCACGGACTTGGCACCGCAAGGATTCGACCTGGTCAGCGCCGTGGCCTCGCTGCACCACCTGGATGCCCGCGAGGGACTCCTCCGGCTGCGAAGCCTGGTGGCGCCCGGTGGCGTGCTGGTGGTGGTCGGGCTGGCCCGGCCGGACCTGCCCCGAGACCTCCCGATCGAGGTCGCGGCGCAGATCGCCGGCCGGTTCCGGCGCCGTACCGCCGACCCGGCCGGGGATCCCCTGGCACCGATTGTCTGGCCGCCGCCGGAGCGCTACTCGACGATGCGCCACCTGGCCCGCGAACTGCTTCCCGGAGTCCGCTGGCGACGCCACCTGAGCTGGCGTTACTCCCTAGTTTGGGCTAGGTCGTCCCGCTCACGCCGGCGCTAGTGACCGATCCCCGCGGCGGATCACGAAGGCCAGGACGATCGCCGTGACCCCGCGGATCAGCGCCATCAGGCCGACCCAGAACAGCACCAGGAAGGCGCGCGCCTGAAGGTTGAAGATGCGGTCCGAACCGGACACCCACAGGGCGAGCAGGATCAACAGCACACCAACCACAAGGCCGAGCCACCAGTACGGATTGTCCCCGCGCGAGGCGACACCGCGGACGATCTCGAAGGCGCCCTCCAGGAACAGCACCAGCCCCAGCACCGAGACCAGGGCGAAGAAGGTGTTGACCGGGCGGATGAGCGCCCACAGGCCGCCGAGCAGCAGGATCACGGCGATCGCCCAGTGCAGGACCTTCCAGCCGCCGCTCACCATGGTGGCCACGAAGATCTCGTTGAGGCCGGCCACGATGAACAGGACTCCGAGCAGCAGGCCGACCGTGGCCAGCGACGTCACGTTCGCGCGCAGCACCAGCCAGCCGATGATCAGCCAGCCGATCCCGACCACCAGCTCGACCCACCAGTACTTGCTGCGCTCGGGCTGGAGCATGCTTCCCTCAAACATGGACGCTCCTCAAGACTCTTCCGCCGAGCCGTCAGTGTCGGGGACCGGCCGAGAGCGGGAAATCATCCTCGTCGAATGAACCCGGGCCGACGGCGCGAGCGGGGGCTGCGCCACGACCACGCTGTGCGGCATCATCGCCACCAACAGTCATCGAGCGGCGAAAGGAACCGTGCAAGCGGATCGCAGCGCCCGCCCAGGGCACCGTACGGATCTACCGGGCCGACGGGTCCGCCTCGCGGGTGCTCACCGACCTGCCCGCGGCCCGCGGCCTCGACTGGAGTCCGCGCGGCAACACCATCGCGGTCGTGGCCGCGGGCGACCTGTGGTTGGTGGATGCGGTCACCGGCGCGAAACGACAGGTGACGAACACGCCCGACGTGGCGGAGGAGAACCCGGTCTGGTCTCCGGACGGCCAGGTGGTACGCGAAAGACCCGCAGATCTGGCTGATGACCGCCGCGGGCACACGACCGCACTCGACCGGGGTGACGGGCGTCCCGCTCAGCTGGCGAGCGGCGGCCTAGCTCCACCCATGTGACAGTGCCGCCTTCCGGACGCCTCCGGAAGGCGGCACTCCTCGATCGCGGCCGCCGCTCTACGGCAAGACCTACGCAAGCTGACCGGTCGGGGCCGGGTGCAGGCCCACCGCCGCGCGGGCGGCGCTGATGTCCTCGCGCCCGTGGCCGGCGTCCACCGCTGCCTTCCACTGGCCGGACAGCGCCTCGAGCAGCGGGAGCCGGTCCGCACCGGCCGCCGCGATCGCCAGGTCCACGTCC
Source organism: Paractinoplanes globisporus DSM 43857 (assembly GCF_000379645.1). Classification (GTDB taxonomy): domain Bacteria; phylum Actinomycetota; class Actinomycetes; order Mycobacteriales; family Micromonosporaceae; genus Actinoplanes; species Actinoplanes globisporus. Next base: position 702,083 of record NZ_KB903294.1, on the reverse strand, counting down.
TTCAGGGCCCACTGCAGCGGGAACTCGGGCGCGAAGTCGCCGTCCGCCATCTTGTGCAGCTTGGCGTCGGCGATCGGGGCGTCGAGCGGGCCGCCCTCGATCGCCTCGGCCAGGCCCGAGGGCTCGATGCCCAGGCGGGCGGCGAGCTCCAGGGCCTCCGCCACACCCTCGACCAGGATCGACATGTACGCGTTGACCACCAGCTTCATCGCGGTGCCGTGCCCGGCCGGCCCGAGCCACACCGTCTTGCGGCCGATCGCGGCGAACGGGGCGCGCACGACGGGTTCCGCCGTGGCCGGTCCGGAGGCGAGGATGAGCAGCTGTCCGGCCTCGGCCGGTCCCTTGCTGCCCGACACCGGTGCGTCCACGAACGACACGTCCGGTCGTAACCGGCGCAGCCGTTCCGAGAAATCGGCGGTCGCCTCGAGGCCGATGGTGCCCATCTGCGCCCACACCGCGTCGCGCGGGAGCGCCTCGATCACGCCTCCGTCGAACATCACCGTCCCCACCACGTCGGCGGTGGGCAACATCGTGATGACGGTACGGGCGACCGCCTGCCGAGGTGATCCGGCGACCGTGGCGCCCACTTGGCCCAGCGGCGCGGCGACCTCCGGCGACCGATCCCAGACGGTCACGGGCAGCCCGGCCACCAGCAGGTTACGGACCATCGCCGAACCCATGATCCCGGCCCCCAGCAGCGCAACGCCCTCGTACGTACCAGCCATGATGTGTCTCCTGTCTTTCGCCATTCCCTCTCGAACCCAGCATCGCCACGGCGGGCCGCGCCGGCATCCCCGGCAGCCTCCATCCGTCCTGGATGGCAGCGGGTGTCAGGGCCGCAGGTAGCGCCGAGAACGGCTCGTGTGCAAATCTCGGGGTCATGGCCGGGCTGCGAGTGATAGTGGCCGAGGACGACGTCCTCCTGCGCGAGGGCATCGCCAGCCTGCTCGACCGGTCGGGGCACGAGGTGGTGGGGCAGGCCGGCGACGGCGAGCGGCTGCTCATCCTCGCGCGGGCCGCGAAACCCGACGTCGTGATCGCCGACATCCGCATGCCGCCCACGCACACCACCGAAGGACTCGAGGCGGCGCGGACCATCCGCCGGGAACTGCCGGAGACCGGAGTCCTCGTGCTGTCGGCCCACGTCGACGTGGAACACGCGATGGAGCTGCTGGCCAGCGGCCGCGGCGTCGGCTACCTGCTGAAGAGCCGCATCACGGACGTCGGGGAGTTCCTCGCCACGCTGAGCCGCGTGGCGACCGGGGGGTCGGTCGTCGACCCCGCCCTCGTGCACGAACTGGTCATGGCGAACCGGCGCGACGACCCGCTGGCGAAGCTCAGCAGCCGTGAACGTGAGGTCCTGGAGCTGATGGCGGAGGGACATTCGAACGCCGGCATCGGGCGGCGGCTCTGGATCACCGAGGGGACCACCGAGAAACACGTCAGGCACATCCTGAGCAAGCTCGACCTGCCCGACACCGCCGATCATCACCGCCGGGTCCTCGCCGTGGTCAAGTTCCTCGAGGCTCGCTGATCACGCCCGTGGCGCCTCAGCTCCACGATGGCGACGAGCAGGCCCAGCGCCATGAACCCGCACGAGCACAACAGCGTGCCGGACACGGCGGCCGGGTAGTGGTGCCCGGTGGCGGTGAGCACCCGGTAGAACACGACGGTCAGCACCGCGGTGCCGATCGCCGAGCCGAGGCGCTGGGCGGTCTGCAGGGCGCCGCCCGCCGCGCCCGCCGTCCGCACCGGTACGTTCCGCAGCGTCAGCGTGATGTTCGGCGCGGTGACCAGGCCCCCGCCGAGCCCGGCGAACAGCAGCGGCCCCGCGATCGCCCACGCCGACGCGTTCCCGTCCACGTGCCGAAGGATCAACGCGGTCGTCGCCACACCCACGATGACCGTGCTCAGCCCGGCGATTGTCAGCCACCGCCCGGCCCGGGGCACCAGCCGGCCGGCGACGACGGCGGACACGGCCACCCCGCACGCGAACGGGGTGACGGCCAGACCGGAGCGCAGCGGCGAGTAGCCCAGCCCGTCCTGGAGGAACAGCGCCATCACCAGCCAGAGGCCGGTGAACCCGGCGAAGTAGACCAGCCCGACGGTCGAGCCGGCGAGAAATCCGGGCGTACGCCTCAGCCGCGGATCGAGCAGTGGCTCCCGGCCCCGGCGTACGGTGCGCAGCTCCCACCAGGCGAACGCGGCCAGCAGCACCACGGCCACGCCGAACAGCGGCGACCATCCGCGCAGGTTCCCGCCGTCGGCCTGCACCAGCGGCAGCAGAACGCTCAGGACTCCGCCGCCCAGCAGCAGCGTGCCGACCAGATCCGGATGGGCGCCGGACCGGCGGCGGGCGGTGACCGGCACGAACCGGGCGGCGAGCACCAGGGCGACCAGACCGATCGGCACGTTGACGTAGAACACCCATCGCCAGCCGTCATGGCCGGTGAACGCGGTCAGCAGCAGCCCACCGATCACCGGGCCGGACGCGGTGGACAGCCCGACGGTGCCGCCCATGATCCCGAAGGCCCGGCCTCGCTCGGCGCCGCGGAACAACTCCTGGATCAGCGCGCTGTTCTGCGGCAGGAGCATGCCACCCGCCACTCCCTGCACGAGGCGGGCGGCGATCAGCAGACCCATCGTCGGCGCCGCGCCGCTCAGGGCGCTGGTCAGTACGAACGCGGACAGCGCGAACAGGAACATGCGGCGGCGGCCGAGGGTGTCGCCGAGCCGGCCGGCCGGCACCAGGACGAGCCCCATGGTGAGCGCGTAGCCGGACACCACCCACTGCACCGTCGCCGCCGACGCCCCGAGATCGCGCTCGATGGACGGCAGCGCCACGTTCACGATGCTCACGTCGAGCAGGATCATGAAGGCCGCGAGCTGCGTGACGGCCAGGGCTCGCCAGCGCTTGGGGTTCTCCACGTCCGTTTCCGGGCGGGAAAGCGCGGCGGCCGGGTCTGCGACGACTGCCGCCGAGCCTGGGGACGAGTCCATTTCTCCTCCGGTCGATTCGCGCGGTCCTGAGTGCCGCCGCGCCACCGGTACCAGCCTCGTGCGACCTCCTCGCCGCGGCATCGCCGCTGGCACCACCTTCGGCTTCCCGCTACCGGGTAGCGGGGTTGGGTGCTGGCCGCGAAGACAGCGGCGGACGAGGTCGCGAGGGTGGGAACAGGTCCGATTCCATCACCCGGAACGGAGATTCTGACGTGACCGGCAATGCCGTCCTCACCCCCACGACCCCGGCCTCGCGGGCGGGTCGCGGGCGTTCCTTCACCGTCATCGCGGCGACCTTCGCCCTGCTGACCACCGGCGGCACGCTGCCGATCCCGCTGTACACCCTGTGGGGTACGGAGCTCGGATTCGGCGCCGCCGTCACCACCTGGGTCTTCGCGATCTACGTGGTGGGCACGCTGCTGGCGCTGGTGTTCTTCGGCGGGCTGTCCGACCAGACCGGCCGCAAGCCGCTGATCCTCGCCGCGTTGCTGCTGACCGTCGGGTCGACGCTGTTGTTCCTGTTCGCCGGCGACCTCGTCACCCTGCTGGCCGCCCGCTTCATCAGCGGCGTCGGCGTCGGCCTGATCACCTCCGCCGCGACCGCGGCCCTCGCCGAGGCGTACCCCGGCACCAACCGGGCGGTCCCGCCGATGGTCGCCACCGCGGCGAACATGGGCGGCCTCGGTCTCGGGCCGCTGGCCGCCGGCGTGTTCGCCCAGTACTTGCCCGACCCCACCCGGCTGGTGTTCGTCGTCTTCCTCGCGCTCGTCGGCGTCGTGACACTGGTGGCGCTGCGGCTGCCCGAGACCAACCCGCGCCGCCCCGGCCGCCGGATCGACTGGACGCCACGGGTCGGGGTTCCCCGGTCGGCCCGGTCGGTCTACTGGCGTTCCGCGATCGCCGTCTTCCCCACCTTCACCCTGCTCGGGCTGTTCTCCAGCGTCACTCCCCGCTTCATCACCGGCATCCTCGGGATCCACAACCTGGCCGTCGCCGGGCTGGCCACCTTCGTCCTGTTCGAGACCGGCGTCGCGGCCCAGCTCGCCTTCCGCGGCCGGCCCCCGCGCTGGTCGATCCGGCACGGCCTGCCCCTGCTGATCGCCGCGCTGCTTCTGGTTCTGGCCGGCTTGCTGACCGCGGACTTCCCGATCTTCGCGCTCGGCACCGTGGTCGGCGGGCTCGGAGCGGGTCTGACCTTCATGGGCAGTCTCGGCCGGCTGACCCGAGCCGTGCCCCACGACAGCCACGCCAAGTCCGTCGCCGCCTACTTCATCGCCGCGTACAGCGGTCTCGCCGTGCCCGTGCTCGCTATCGGAGCCCTCTCGGGCGCGATCGGCCTGACCGCGGCAACCGTCGTCGTCACCGGCGTCGTGACCCTGCTCGCGGCCACGGCACTCGCCGTCAACGCCGGAGCCGACCCCCTCGACCCGCGCTGACACCGCTGCCGGCCGGTGATCTGCGGCTGGTGCGCGTACTCGAAAGACGTGTACGCGGAAAAGTAACGACGAAGCGCGGCCGGTCGCAGCATCATGTCGAGACGACCGACCAGGAGGTTCTGGAAATGGAGCAACGACTCAGTCTGGTGACGCTCGGCGTCGCCGATCTGGACCGGGCCCGGACGTTCTACGAGCGACTGGGATGGCGTGGGCAGGAGGTTGAGGAGACGGTCTTCTTCCAGGCCGGCGGCATCGGACTGGTGCTGTGGGGCCGGGACAAGGTTGCGGCCGACGCCGGTATCGAGGACAGCAACGCGGACGGCTTCGGCGGCATCATGGTGGCACACAATGTGCGGTCCGCCGACGAGGTCGATGAGCTTCTCCTCGCGGCGGAGGAGGCCGGCGGCCGGATCACCCACCCGGCGCGCGCGATGCCCTTCGGCCGAGCGGGCGCGTTCGCCGATCCGGACGGCCACCTCTGGGAGGTGGCCCACAATCCCGGCTTCCCGCTCGACCGTGATGGGGCGATCACGATCCCCGACGTCATCCCTGGGGCTGGTAGCTGAGGATGACCAGTCCGGAGTCGAACGCCCGGTGGCCGGCGAGACGGAACCGGGCGTCGCCGCTGACCTCGGCGAGCAGGGCGTCGCGGGTCGGACCGCCGACCATGATCGGGTGCAGCCAGAGGCGGAGCTCGTCGAGCAGGCCTTCGCTGAGCAGCGCCGCGGTGACCGGCCCGTACCCGTACTGGATGATGTCCTGGCCTGGTTTTTGCTTGAGCTCTCGCGCCAGGGCCGGGAGTTCGGCCCGGCCGACGACGGTGGTGTTGTTCCACGCCGGGTCGCGGAGGCTGTCCGAGACGACGTACTTCGCCATCGAGTTCATCCGGTCCGCGGTGCCGTCGTCGTCGGTCGCGGTCGGCCAGTAGCCGATGAAGCCCTCGTAGGTGCGCCGGCCCATGACCAGGGCGTCGCATTCGAAGAGCTGGTCGTGTGCGAAGGCGGCGGCCCCTTCGTCGCGATAGTCGAAGGTCCAGTTCTGCGGGTCCTGGACGACGCCGTCGATGGATATGTAGGTGGAGTTGATGATCCGTCGCATGGGATCCAGCGTGCGTGCCGCGGCACCCGGCTGTCCTTACGCCCGCGTGCACACCTCTTACGTCTGCGCGCCCTCCCGGTACTGCCGCGGCGAGACCCCGTAGGCCGCCCGGAAGGCTGCGCTGAAATGGGCGGCACTGCCGAAACCCCACCGGGCCGCGATCGCGTGGACCGGCCGGGACGCGAGCCGCGGGTCGGTCAGGTCGCGCCGGCAGCGCTCCAGGCGTAGCTCGCGGATGGACCCGGCGACGGTGCGCCCTTCCTGCTGGAAGAGCCGGTGCAGGTAGCGCCGGGAGATGTGGTGGGCGGCCGCGATCGTCTCCGGGTCCAGCCCCGGCTCGCCCAGGTTGGCGCGGACGAACGCGTCGATCCGGGCGAGCAGCGCCCGCTGCCGGGTGTCCGCCGGCAGCTGCCCTTCCCGCTCGAGGGCGTGGGCGAGCGCCGTGGTCAGCACCTCCAGGACGACGGCGGAGAGCCGGCCGGTCTCGGTGGGGGTGAGGCCCGGCAGGCTACCGGCCAGGTGCAGCATGAACTGCGAGGTCAGCGCACCGATGCCGCGGTCGCCGGGTATCCGCACCCCGGAGAGGCACCGCAGGTCCCCGGCGGCGAGGGGCATCCGCGACCGTTCGAAATGCAGGAGCAACACCTCGCAGTCGGTCTGGTCGATCCGGTACGGCCGTGAGGTGTCCACCAGCACCAGGTCGCCGACGCCGAGCTCCGAGCTGCGGCCGTCCTGGGTGAGGACGCTGCCGCCGCGGACCGTGCAGCCCACCTCCCACACCTCCGGATCGGCCTGGCGGATGAGCCGGGCGGTGCGATGGACCGAGTGCGGTGTCATGGTCACCAGCGTCACCTGGACGGGACCGCACCCGCTGAAACCCGCGCGCACCCGGAACCTGCTCTCCCACCGCGGATCGCACCGCAGGTCGTACGGCACGAGCAGCTTCTTGTTCAGTTCCCGCCAGTAGGGGAATCGCTCCTCCACGGGGACCTCGTCGGTACTGACCACGTCCATGACCTCATGATGCGGAAGCCCCCGGCGATGTGGAAGGAGGCGATGGTGACAACCGATCGGCTGTTGATACCTGTCGATCGACTTGCCAGGCTGGCCGGATGAGAAAGAACCTCAGACGAACCCTCGCCGGGGGCGTGGTCCTGGCCATCGGCATCACGCCGGCCGCGATCGGCGCCGGACCGGCGATGGCGTATGCACCGGCCGCTCCGGCGCGGACGGCGGAATCAACCGCCGCTCCGGCGAACTACGACGCGCGGCACGATCCCGCCGTCACCGGCATGCTCCAGACCAAGGCGGCGATGCTCGCGGCGAAGCCTCCGGCCTCTGTCAGCGACATGCGCTCCGAACTGGGCGATCAGGGCATTGTCGACCTCGACCCGCTCACCGGGACCCCGCGGCAGGTGGCGAAGCTCGACGGATTCCTCACCGGACCGTCGAGGAAGCCGGCCGTGCAGGTCGCCCGCGACTACCTCAGGACGCACGCCGACCTGTTCGGGGTGGACCCGGCGACGCTCAAGCTGAGCCGCGACTACGTGGACATCGAGGGCACCAGCCACCTGAGCTTCCTGCAGCGGGTCGGCGATGTTCCGGTCTTCGGCAACGGCATCCGGGCCGACGTCGCGAAGAACGGCGCGCTGATCCAGATGACCGGCTCGCCGGTGAAGCAGTTGCCGGCCGGGCTGGCCGGGGCCCGACTGAGCGGCGACCAGGCCCTGCAGACCGCCCGGCGGGACGCCCGGGAGACCCGCTCGACCACCAGCGACAACGCCAAGCTGGTCGCCTTCCCCACCGTCGGCGGGGTGCGCCTGGGCTATCAGACGCTCACCATGCAGTCCGGGTACCTGCACGTCATCGACGCGCAGACCGGCCGCATCCTCTACCGGCAGAGCCTGACCGACTATGACGCCGGCCCCGACGCGCTGGTGTGGGACAACTATCCGGGCGCGCCGGCCGGGGGCCAGCAGCGCCGGGTCTCGCTGAGCAAGTGGGTCACCCCGTACGCGAAGAATCTCGTCGGCAATTCCTCGCACGTCTTCTCCGACCTGAACGACAACAACGTCGCCGACGCGGGGGAGGACGTCGGGCAGAGTTCGCCGGGCCACTTCAAGTACCCGCTGAAGCAGTTCTCCGGCGACCTGTGCACGGCGCAGTTCCAGTGCACGTGGGATCCGTTCACGGCGTTCTCGTGGCAGGCCAACCGGGCGATGGACGCCACGCAGCTGCTGTACTTCACCTCGGTGTTCCACGATCACCTGCAGGCCGCGCCGATCGGGTTCACCCGCGCCGCCGGCAACTTCGAGACCCGGGACGGCGACGCGGTGGAGGTGAACGACCTCGACGGGGCTAACACCGACAACGGCTTCCCGGACGGCAACCACGTCGACAACGCCAACATGTCGACCCCGCCGGACGGGACCCCGCCGACGATGCAGATGTACCTGCAGCCGGCGCCGAACACGCCGACCGAGGACGACCCGTACGTGCCGTCGGACGTCGGCAACGAGGCGTCGTCGGTGTATCACGAGTACACCCACGGGCTGTCCAACCGGCTCGTCGTCGACGCGGCCGGTGTCTCCACCCTCAACGGCCCGCAGTCGGGGGCCATGGGCGAGGCGTGGAGCGACTGGTACGCCTACGACTACCTGCAGAAGGAAGGCCTGGAGAAGGACACCGCGAAGCCGGGCGAATTGGTGATCTTCGAGTACTCCACGGCCGGGGCGAACACGATCCGCACCGAGCCGCTGGACTGCACGGTCGGCGCTCCGGCCTCGGTGTGCCCCGGCCGGCCGACCGCGGGTACCGGCGGGTACACCTACGGCGACTTCGGCCACATCTCGCGCCGCGGCGCCGAGGTGCACGCCGACGGCGAGATCTGGGCGCAGACGCTGTGGGACCTGCGCACCGCGCTCGGCTACCGGCTCACGGAGTCGCTGGTCACCCGGGCCATGGAGCTGGCGCCCGCCGATCCGTCGTACCTGGACATGCGCAACTCGATCCTGATGGCCGACCTTGTCGTGGACAAGGGCCGGCACCAGCGGGACATCTGGAAGGTCTTCGCGAACCGGGGCATGGGCTTCTTCGCGGCCACGGTCGACGGCTCGGACACCGCGCCGGTCGAGGACTTCTCGCTGCCGCCCGCGCCGGGCTCGCCCAAGGGCTCGATCGCCGGCACCGTGACCGACCAGGACACCGGGCTCCCGACGGCCGGGGTCGCGGTCACGTTCGGCGGGCACAGCTCCGGGTTCGCCGGTTCCTACGCCGCCGTCACCGACGCCGCCGGTCATTACCAGATCAAGAACATTTTCGCCGGTACGTATCAAAAGGTGTCCGCCGGAGGAGCGGGCTTCGAGAAGCAGGTCAAGACGGTAACCGTCACCCGCCGGCCGGCCACGGTCGACTGGACGGTCCGTCGCGACTGGGCCGCGTCCCAGGGCGGCGCCCAGGTCACCGAGTTCAGCGGCGAGGACAGCAGCGGCTTCGGCTGCGGTCCGGGCCAGGCGATCGACATGTCGCAGGGCACCGGCTGGAGCTCCGACTCCGTCGTCACCGGCGGAACGGCGATCGAGCCGCGGTTCATCACCGTCCAGCTGCCGTCGGCGGTCGACGTGACGTCGATCGAGATCAACCCGACCGGCAACTGCGGCGACGACCCGAGCTCGTCGACCGGCGACTACCGCGTGGAGACGTCCCCGGACGGCACCACCTGGACCGCCGCCGCGACGGGTCATTTCGGCCCGGACAACCGCGACAAGATGAACGCGGTGCCGCTGTCCGCCGGCACCACCGGCGTGCAGTTCGTGCGCTACACGATGCTCGGCACGCAGGTCGCCGACGAGGGCGGCAGCTGCCCGAGCCAGTTCAGCGGCTGCGCGTTCGTCGACACCGTCGAGCTGGCGGTCTACGGCGCCACCGCCTGAGCCGGGGCGACCCTCGTCGTGTGGTGATCGGCTTCCCGCGGATCACCCACGACGAGGGTCGCGTCGGCGGTCTCGGCGCCGTCCTGCCGGAGCTGAGCCCGGACGAGCTCGCGCGGATCTTCGGCGGCACCGCCCAAACGCGTGTACCGGGTACGCACCCACCAGCCCGCCTAGGTATACCTAGGGCCACCTAGACGGCCCTCCTAAGGCCCCCTGAGCAGGGAAGATAGGTAAACCCTTCCGATGTGGCAGACCCCCGATCGGCCGAAGATTAGTGCATCAGCGGTTGACAAAGGAGAAAGCCATGTTGATGCACGCGGACCTGATGCTGACCCTCGCCAACGACCGGAACCGTGAGCTGATCGCCGAGGCCGAGAAGAGGCAGGTCCTGAACAACGCCCGCGAGGCCCGCCGGTCCCGCAAAGCGGCGGAGGTGCGCGGACGCCCCACCGGTAGGGTTGCGTCGTGCGAACCATCCGCGGTGGTGCCAGCCCGGTGATGATCGGGCGCGAGAGCGAGCTGCGCCGGTTGGCGCGGCTCGCTTCGGCGCGTGAGCCCGCGGTGGCGATCATCGCGGGCGAGCCGGGCATCGGGAAGACCCGGCTGGTGCACGAGCTGCTGGCGACCCTGCCGGCCGAGACCGTGGTGCTGGTCGGCCAGGCCGAGCCCGGCTCCCTCGCCCGGCCGTACGAGGTGCTCCTGGACGCCATCGACGACCACCCCGAGGTCGGTGAACAGCAGCTGGCGGCCCTCGCCGACCCGCGGCGCAGCCCGGTCGAGCGGCTGCACACGGGGCTCGCGATCCTCGACGCCCTGATCGGCGACTCGCCCGCCGTCATCGTCTTCGAGGACCTGCACTGGGCCGACTCGGAGAGCGCCGCCCTGTTCGAGCGGATCGCCGACCAGCGCGGGCCGCGGCTGCTCATCGGGACGTACCGGCCCGACGAGGTGACCCTCCGCCAACCGGTGGCCGGCCTGCTCGCCCGGATGGAACGCCGGCACGCCGTGACCCACGTACGGCTGGATCGTCTGACTCCCTCGCAGACCGCGGCCATGCTCGCGGCGGCGACCGGCGCTCCGGCGCCGATGCGGGCCGCGACGGCGCTGCATCACCGCACCGGCGGCAATCCCTTCTTCCTGGAGGAGCTGCTGCGCGCCCTTCCCGGGTACGACGCGGAGGCGCTCGTCGAGCAGCCGTTGCCCTGGAGCCTCGCCGACGTGCTGCGCCGCCAGGTCGACGACCTCGAGCCGGCCAGCCAGCGCATCGTCGAGGCGGCGGCCGTGCTCGGTCAGCGCATCCCGTTCGACCTGCTCGCCGCCGTGACCGGCACCGGCGAGGACGAGCTCATCGCCGTCCTGCGCGACCTGGTCACCCGGGGCGTGCTGGTCGAGTCCGGCGAGGACGAGTTCGCGTTCCGGCACGCGCTGGTGCGCGAGGCGATCGCCGACCAGATGCTCGCCCGGCAGCGCCGCCGGCTGCACGAGGCGGCGCTCGAGGCGCTGCTGAGCGGCGGCGCCTCCGACCCGGCCATGGTGGCGCACCACGCCCGCGGCGCCGGCCGGTACGACGACATGATCGCCGCGGCCCGTCGCGGCACCGCGCTCTACCTCTCCATCGGCTCCGCCTACCAGGCCCTGCACCTGGCCGAGATGGGCCTCGACGAGGTGCCCGACGACACCGAGCTGCTGGCCGGGGCCGCCCGCGCCGCCTGGCTGGCCGGTCTGCTCGACGACGCCCTGCGCTACGCCCGGCACTGGCGGGACGTCGCCGCCACCACGACCGACCGGGCCGAGTCGCTTTATCTGCTCGTACGCATCGCCTGGGAGTCCCGCGAGACCGGCGCGATGAGCGCTCTCACCCAGGACATCGAGACCCTGATCGCGCAGTTGCCGCCCGGCGCCGACCAGGCCCGGGCGATGACCGCGATCGCGCAGTCGTCGTACCTGCGCGACGACCTCGACGCCGCGCTGCTCTGGTCCGACCGCGCGCTGGCGCTGGCCGACGAGTTCGACCTTCCCGCCGTACGCCTGGCCGCGCTGCTGGAGAAGGGCTCGACGCTCGCCGAGCATCCGCAGACCGGCGCCGAGGGCCGGCAGATGCTGTCGGCGCTCGTCGACGAGGCGGAAAAGGCGGGGGAGTGGGTGCTGGCCGCCCGCGCCCTCAACATCCTGGTGGTGGGCGAGCCGCCCAGCTCGCCCGTCGAGCATGCCGAGATGCTGGAGCGGATGCGGGTCGACGCCGAGAGGGCCGGCTTCGAGTCGCTGGCGGTCGCCACCTACTTCCAGGGTCAGGCCCGGCTCGCGATCCGGTCCGGAGACCTGGGCGCCGCGATCGCCTTGCTCGAGGCCGGGCGTGAGCAGGACCTGACCTACCGGCGCCTGGGCCGCTGGGCCGACTACCACGCGGTCTTCCTGGCCGGGCTCTACCTGGAGGCCGGCGAGCTCGACCGGGTCGACCAGCTCATCGACGACCTGTCGGCGCTGCCGAACAACCCGCCGACCACGATTTCCGGCCTCGCGTTCCACCTGGCCTGCCGCCGGCACGACCTGCCGCGGGCCGAGGCGATTCTCGACCAGCTGCTCGTGGAGCTGGCCGAGGAGGCGTGGCGCAGCGGCGAACGGGCCCACGACCTGATCTCCGCCGCGCTCGAGATCGGCCTGCCGGCCCACCGGCTCGACGAGATGGCCGCCGTGCTGCTCGAGTACGACGTCTGGGACGCCTTCCGGACGCTGGTCGACGCCCAGCTCGCCGAGGCGCAGGGCAAGCACGCCGAGGCGCTGACCGGCTTTCTCTCCATCGCCGACGCCCACATCCTGGCGCCGGCCACCCGAGGCACCGTACGCGTCGGCGCGGCCCGCTGCCTGCTCGCGGCCGACCGGCGCGAGGAGGCGACTGCGCAGGCCGAGGAGGCGGCAACCCTGCTGGCGAAGTGGCGCGGCTGGCGGGTGGCACAGCTCGACCAGGTCCGCGCCCAGCTCGGCATGGCCCCGGCCGACGCGCCCCCGGCGGTCACCGGCCCGGCCGCGCTGACCCCGCGCGAGCGCGAGGTGGCGGTCCTGATCAGCGACGGCCTCACCAACGCGGAACTGGCCCGCCGCCTCTACATCTCCCCGAAAACGGCGGCCGTCCACGTCTCGAACATCCTCCGCAAGCTCGGCGCCTCCTCCCGCACCGAGGTAGGCGACCTCATCGGCCGCCACTGATCGCTCTACCCTGGGCGTGTGGCTGGCGCGACCGTCATCGACCAGATCGTCCGGCAATACCTGGCGCCCGCGCTGGAGGCTTCGGGTTTCGTTCGCCGGGGCCGGTCCCGCACGTTCCGCCGGGTGGCCGAAAGCGGTGACGCCCTCCTCCTCGAGGTGCAGAGCTCGTCCGGTTCGCGGCGGGACCAGGCGCGGTTCTACCTCAACTTCGCATTGCTGTCGCAGCCGTGGCTGGGCTGGCTGCGCGGGTCCGAGGGGCCGGTCGACACCGACAAGGTGATCGCCACCGAGGGGGCCGTGAACGACCGGCTTCGCAGTTCCGAGAACCAGCCTTGGTACGAGGAGACGTTCGGAGCGGGTCCGGACGACGTCGATCGGATCGGCGCGGCCGCCGTGGCCGCGTTCCGGTCGGCGCTGCCGGATTACCTGCCGTTACTCGATCGGGCGACTCTGCTCGCCCGGTTGCGCGACGAGACGCCGATGTCCGGCTTCTGCAACCGGCTCGCCGTGCGGGCGGTGCTGGCCGCCGACCTGGGTGATTTCGAGACGGCCCGCCGCGACGCCGCCGAGGTGGACCGCTATTCCGACGACACCGCGTTCACAGATTGGGTCCTCCGCCACGACGCCGCCTGATTCAAAGTGGACGGCGGCAATTGTCCTTTCGGTGGTTTGAAGCTGGTAAATGAGGGGGTCGCGAGGCCCCGTCCGCACTACCTATGCTCCTCGCGTCCGGGGAGCGCGACGGGGCGGAGGCTCATGCCCGAGCATGGCAGTTTCGTGTTGGTCACGCCCGCGCGCGACGAGGCCGACGGCATTCTCGAGACCGTGGAATCGGTCATTGCGCAGTCGGTGCGGCCGGATCGGTGGGTGATTGTCGACGACGGCTCGTCCGATGACACCGCGGCGCTGGTCAGCGCGCGGATCGCCGGTTTGGGCTGGATCAGTGTGGTGCGGCGGCACTCGGCCGCGGAGCCCGCCGACTTCGGGTCGAAAGTGCATGCGGTCGAGGCCGGCATCGCGGCTCTGAATGATGTCCGCTATGACTACCTCGGCACACTTGACGCCGATATCGTGCTGGATCCCGACTACTTCGAGCGGCTGTTCGAGGAATTCGCCAGGCGACCGCGGCTCGGCATCGCCGGGGGTCACCTGATCGAGGAGTACGACGGGCGGCGCGTGCGCCAGCGGATCAGCGGCAACAGCGTCTCCGGGGCCGTACAGATGTTCCGCCGGCGGACGTACGAGGACATCGGCGGGCTCCGGCCGATGCGCCTGGGCGGGGAGGACTCGGTCGCCGAGATCCTCGCGCGGATGCACGGCTGGGAGGTGGAGACGCTGTTCGACCTTCCGGTCCGTCACCGGGGGCGCGTGCTCTCCGGGAGCGTCCGGCCGGCCCGGACGTGGTTCGTCCGCGGCATCGTGAACCGGTCGCTGGGTTATGCGCCCCTTTTCCAGCTGTCGGTCAGTGGTTATCGGGCCGCGGTGCAACCCCCGTACGTCATCAGTGGTTTGGCGATGTTCGCGGGTTTCCTATGGGCCATGCTGCGGCGCGACGCGCTCGCGCTGAAGCCCGACGAGGTGGCCTATCTGCGGGCCGAGCAGCGGCGCCGGCTGTGGGCGATGGCCGGATGGGTGAAACCGGCCTGATGTGCGGGATAACGGGGATCCTGCGACTGCGCGGCGGCGTCGTCAGCCCGGACCGGCTGACCGCGATGGCCAGAGCGATCGCGCATCGCGGGCCGGACGACGAGGGCTTCCACGCCGACGGGCCGCTCGGCTTCGGCTTCCGTCGGCTGTCCATCATGGACCCGGCGGGCGGCCCCCAGCCGATGACCAGCGCCGATGGCCGGCTGACGGTGATGGTCAACGGCGAGATCTACAACTTCCCGGAGCTGCGGAGCGAGCTCGAGGGATACGGGCACGTGTTCCGGACGCGGAGCGACTCCGAGGTGGTGCTGCACGGGTACCGCGAGTGGGGCGACGGCATCCTCGATCGGCTGAACGGTATGTTCGCGCTCGCGGTCTGGGACAGCGCCGAGGAGCGGCTGCTGCTCGCCCGCGACCGCGCCGGGGTGAAGTTCCTCTACTACCGAGTGGTGGGCGACGAGCTGGTCTTCGGCTCGGAGCTGCGGGCCGTGCTGGCCGGCCGCCCGGACCGGCCGGCGATCGATCCGGTCGCGATGAATCTCTTTCTCCGCTACCGGTACGTCCCGTCGCCGCTCACGGTCTACAAAGGAGTACACAAGCTCGCGTCGGGCACGCGGCTCGTCGTCAAGGGCGGCAAGGTGGATGTGCGCCGCTACTGGGATTTCGACCTTTCGTCCGCGGAGCCCGAGCCGACTCCCGAGGAGGCGGCGGAGCGACTGCTGGAGCTCTACGCAACGGCGACCCGGCGGCAGCTGATGTCGGACGTGCCGGTCGGGCTGCTGCTCTCGGGGGGCGTCGACTCGGCGCTGCTGCTCGCGCTGATGAGCGAGCACGGCACCGGCCGGCAGACCTACACGGTCGGCTACGGCGACTCCTACGCCGGCGACGAACTGGCCGACGCCGCCGCCACGGCCCGATACTTCGGGGCCTCGCACACCGAGGTCCGGCTGAACCGGTTCGCTTTCGAGACCGTTCTGTCCGAGGTCATCGACTCGCTCGAGGAGCCGATCGCGACCGCCTCGATGGTGGCGTTGCATCACGTGTGCGCGCGGGCCGGACAGGATCTCAAGGTCGCCCTCATCGGGCAGGGGCCCGACGAACTGCTCGGCGGGTACCAGCGGCATCTCGGCGTCCGATATGGATCGGCGTGGCGCTCCCTGCCGGCGCCGGTGCAGTCAGTCACGCGTTCCGTGCTCGGCCGCGCCCACCGTGCCGAGGCCCTCCATCGTGGACTGTTCGCGCTCGACGACGCCGACCCGATGCGCCGATTCCAGCAGGTCTTCTCCCTGCTTCCGGGGTCGGCCGTGGACGGTCTGTTCGCCGACGACGTCCTGCCGCCCGGCGCCGGCGACGCGATTCTGGATTGCTGGGCCGATTCGGCCGTGCACATGGGTGGGGACGAGCTGGCCGCGTTCCAGTATCTGGAGGTGCGCTCGTCCTTGCCGGACGAGCTCTTGCTGGCCGCCGACAAAATCGGGATGCGACACTCGCTCGAGCTTCGAGTGCCCTATTTGGACCACGAAATCATCGAGTACGCGGCACGCCTCCCCGCGTCGCTGAAGGTCCGCCGGGGGACCCGCAAGTGGCTCCACAAGCGACTGTGCCGCCAGTATCTGCCACCGGAGATGGTCAGGCGGCCGAAACGAGCGTTCGCCGACGACGTGGTCGACCGCTGGTTCCGCGAGTCGCTCTCGGGAAAGCTGGGCAAGATGCTGCTGGCCGACGACGCGCCGCTGTATTCCTTCCTGCGCCCCGAGCCGGTCCGCCAATTGGTCACCGAACACCAATCGGGCCACCGCGACCACCACAAAATCATCTTCAGCCTGGTGGTCCTGGAGGAGTGGCTGCGAGCGTCCTCCTGACCCGTCCACCCGGGATTGGATTAGACGGCAAGTACCACCGGCGGAGGCCCAACGGTCTTACCCCCGAACAACTCCTCCGCGCAGAGCCATCGCGACGAGCTTCCGGCTGCGGCGCGTCACCAGCTGCCGCTGCCGCTCCACATACAACCGCCCCACCGCCGCCCGAGCCCTCGCCCGCTGCCCAGAGTCAAGATCAGCATTGCGTACGCATCGGAGCAGCTCCCGGCACTGCCGCACGTTCGCGATCCGGGCGTGCCAGGCCGGCAGGCCAAGCCGTTCCGTCATCGGCGGACCGCTGTCATGCGTCCACCCGCGCCGCCCGAGCACCTCGTTGACGTGCGCCCACGGCCCGGCCAGCGCGATGTTGGCCGCGAAGATCTGGTCCTCCCGGAGCATGTTGCGCCGCGGTATGCCGACGACCGCGGACCGCCGCATCAGCCCGTACAGCGGATCCATCAGCAGGTAGCTGGCGTTGAGCAGGCGCAGCAGTTCGGCGAAGCGATCGGCCGGATCGTCGGAGGACAGACCATTCCCGTCGTACGGCGCGGTCCGCTCGATTCCGTCGGGGCCGATGAAGCTGACCTGGGTCGTCACCAGAACGAGCCGCTCGTCGGCCGCGAACGCCTCCAGGCAGCGGGACACGTTGGCCGGCGCGATCGAGTCGTCGTCGCCGATCCAGCGGAGGTACGTGCCGGTGGTGAGCCTCATCGCGGTGATGAAGTTGTTCAGCATGCCGACGTTCTCGGGCTGGCGGTGGTAGACGATCCGCGCATCCTCGTGCGCGAGCTCGCGGCAGATCTCCCCGGTGCCGTCGGTCGAGGCGTTGTCCGAGATGATCAGCTCGAGGTTCTCGTGGTCCTGCTTCAGGACCGCCCGGACCACATCGGACACCCGATCTTCACAGTTGCGCACCGGCAAACAGACCGAAACCAGCGGCACGCTGTTCTCCCCACCGTGAACGTGATGCGTGAGGCTGAATCGTCACATCGCGGATTGGTAGAACCTATCGGGGAACCGGCCGAGTTAGATGGACGAGTGGTCCTACCGCTCGACGGTCAGCTCGCTGACCCGATGACCGGCCAGCCAGGACGGCAGCTCGTCGGCCGGCATCGGCCGGGCCAGCAGGTAGCCCTGGATGATGTCGCAGCCGGCGGCGGTCAGCATGGCGGTGATCTCGCGGGTCTCCACCCCCTCGGCGACGACCTGCAGGCCCAGGTTGTGACCGAGGTCGATCACCGACCGGACGATGGCCGCGTGCGCGGCGTTGTCCGGCAGATCGCCCACGAAGTTCTTGTCGATCTTCAGCTCGTGCAGCGGCAGCGTCGCCAGGTAGCTCAGCGACGTCTGTCCCTGCCCGAAGTCGTCGACGCTGACCCGTACGCCGGCCTCGGCCAGCCGGAAGAGGACGTCCGCCGCCGTCTCGGGGTCGGTCATCAGCGCCGTCTCGGTGATCTCGAGGACCAGCCGGCCGGGCAGTACGTGCGCGGCGGCCAGGGCCGACAGGACGGTGTCGGCGAAGTCCGCCCGGGCCAGGTTGCGCGCCGAGATGTTGATCGCCATGGTCAGCCGGTCGAACGAGAGCCCCCACGCGACGGCCTGCGCCAGCGCGGTGGCCAGCACCCACTTGGTGAGGGCGTCGATCAGCCCGGTCTGCTCCGCCACCGGGAGGAACGCGTCCGGCGGCACCATGCCGCGCTCCGGATGCCGCCATCGGACCAGGGCCTCGACCGCGCAGACCCGGCCCGTCCGCAGCTCGGCCTTGGGCTGGTAGTACAGGACCAGCTCGTTGCCCTCGATGGCCCGCCGCAGCTCGGCGACCAGGGCCAGCTGGGCCGGGTCGAAGTGGTCGCGCTGCTGGTCGTACCGGGCGGTGCCGCTGCGGCTGCCCTTGGCGAGGTACATCGCCATGTCGGCCCGGCGCAGCAGGGTGTCCACGTCGTTGCCGTCCGACGGGGCCAGCGCGTACCCGAAACTGGCCTCGGGCGACAGCGGCAGCGTGTCGACCACGATCTCCGTCTCGAAAACGGTCCGCATGCGGTCCAGCAGGGGCGGGATCTCCTCCTCGCGGACGGCCGGCAGCACCATGCCGAACTCGTCGCCGCCGAGCCGGGCCACGGTGTCGCTCGACCGGACCGCCGCGGCCAGGCGGGTGCCCAGCTCGCGCAGCAGGGCGTCCCCGTTGTGATGGCCGAGCGTCTCGTTGACCTCCTTGAACCGGTCGACGTCGGCCAGGACCACGGCGACGGTGCCGCCGTCGCGCTGGGCGGCGTGGATGGCCGCGGCCGCCCGGCGCTGGAAGAGGGCACGGTTCGGCAGGCCGGTCAGCGCGTCGTGGCCGGCCTGGTGCGCCATGAGGCGGATGGTCGAGGCGGAGATCGCGGCGAGGATCGCCCAGAGTGCGAGCAGGCCGCCGCCCAGCACGAGATAGGTGGTCCGCAGTCCGAGGCTGACGTCCTTGGCGATCGGCGCGTACGGAAGGTAGACCTCGAGAACCCCGAGGACCGGGCCGCCGGTGCTGAGCGGCAGGTAGACCTCGACCACCCGCTGCCCGACCGGCCCGGAGTCGTTCTGGTCGGCGTTGAGCCGGGTCAGGAGGGCCACGACCTCGCCGCGGGCGGCGTCGAGGGCCTCGTCCTCGATCTCCTCGCCGAACCCGGAGCCGTCGTCGGAGAACACCACCTGACCGGCGGTGTCGCGCAGCCGCAGCCGGACCACCGAGCCGTCCTCGATCGCGCGGTCGGTCAGCTTGCGCAGGGCCGCGAGCTCGGGCCCCGACAACGGTACGGCGAGCGACCGGCCGTCAAGATTGGGCTCGATCGCGGTCCGCGCGACCAGCGCCGCCTCGGCTCTGCCCTCGCTGACGCCGCGGTCCCGCGCCTCGCTCGACAGCGCCACGGACAACACGAGCCCAAGCAGCACCACCGAGATCAAGCTGGCCCCGGCGTATGTGAGGAACAACCTCCACGACGAAGGCACAGGGGCACAGTACGCCGTCCGGCCGCAGCGCAGACCCCCAAAACGGGAAGGGCTTTCCTACCGGTCTCGTGTCGTGACGTTCGGTGGCTCGAGCGCCAGGTCGCGCTCGTACCAGGTGCCCGGCTTGCCCCCGACGTCGGCCGGGTCGGCCGGGCCGATCGGGACGAAGCCGGCCTTTGCCAGCACCCTCTGCGACGCGACGTTCTGGTGGGTGGTGGCCGCCCGCAGCGTGCGCAGCCCGTGCTGGGCCGCGGCCAGCCGGCACAGCTGCTGGACCGTCGCGGTCGCCACGCCGCGGCCGGCGGCCTGTTGTGCGAGCCGGTAGCCGAGAACTGCCGTGCCGTCCTCGATGTCGAACAGGTTGAACCGGCCCAGTACCGCGCCGTCCTCGGCGACGAGCACGTGGAAGGCGCAGACGCCGGCCTCCTGCTCGGCCAGCAAGGCGTCGAACCGCTCGGTGAACCGGTCGAAGTAGTCGTCGCCGCGGTCGGAGATCGAGGCGGCGAAGTAGGCGCGGTTCGCCAGCTCGAAGGCCAGGACCGCCGGGGCGTGACCGGCGCGCAGCCGCTCCAGCTCGGGCATGACCCGACCCTACCCAGGGCATACGGTCGAGGCATGACACCAGAACTTGTGCTCAACAACGGCGTCGCGATGCCGGCGCTCGGTCTCGGGGTGTTTCAGAGCCCGCCCGAGGAGACCGCGGCGGCGGTCGAGACGGCGCTGAAGGTCGGGTACCGGCACGTCGACACGGCGGCCGCGTACGGGAACGAGCGGCAGGTCGGTGAGGGGATCCGCCGCGCCGGTGTCGACCCGGCCGACGTCTTCATCGAGACCAAGGTGTGGGTCAGCGACTACGGCTACGACGAGACGCTGCACGCCTTCGACAAGGCCGCCCGCAAGATCGGCGTCGACCGCCTGGACCTGCTCATCCTGCACCAGCCGGCGCCGGACCGGTTCGACCGTACGGTCGCCGCGTACCAAGCGCTGGAGAAGTTGCTCGCCGACGGCGCGGTCCGGGCGATCGGCGTCAGCAACTTCATGCGCCACCATCTCGACGAGCTGCGAAGGCGTACGGAAATCGTGCCGTCGGTGAACCAGATCGAGCTGCACCCGTACTTCAGCCAGCCGGACGTGCAGAAGGCCGACGCCGAGCTCGGCATTCTGACCCAGGCCTGGTCCCCGATCGGCGGCATCACCTTCTATCCGGGCTGGGGCGAGGAGCGCCGCAACGTCCTGGAGGACCCGGCGGTCGGGACCATCGCCGAAGCGCACGACAAGACTCCGGCTCAGGTGCTGCTGCGGTGGCAGCTGCAGCACGGGCGCTCGGCCATCCCCAAGTCGACCAACCCGGGCCGGATCGCCGAGAACTTCGACGTCTTCGGCTTCGAGCTCACGGCGGGGGAGATGGCGCGCATCGACGGCCTCGACCTCGGCGTGCGCAACGGGCCCGACCCGGAAGCGTCCCGCGAGATCTTCGACCTGGTCATCCCCGAGGACTGACGACGGCAACCGGCGCCGCGACCCGGCGCCGGGACACCGCCACACCGGCCAGGCAGAGCGCCCCACCGGCGAGTGTGAGCCAGCCGGGCACCTCGCCGAGAAACAACCAAGACATCACAACAACCAGCGCCGGTACGACGTACGTGGTGGCGCCGAGCTTGCTGGCGCTGGTGCGGGCGAGCGCGTACGCCCACGTGGTGAATGCGATGGCGGTCGGGCCGACGCCCAGGTAGATCACGTTCAGGGTGGCGGACAGGGGCGCGTCGGCCGCCTCCCGGGCGAGCACCCCGGCGAACGGCAGCAGGGCGATCGCCGCGACCAGCGCCGAGTAGGTGGTGATCTGCAGCGCGCTGCCGTGCCGGAGGGCGGGTTTCTGGGCGACGACCCCGATCGCGTACGTGATCGCGGCCAGCACGCACAGCAGCACACCGAGCAGCGACGAGCTGCCGCCGCCGGACATCGACAGCCCGACGACCACGGTGCCGGCGAACGACACCGCGATGCCGACCCACAGCGACCGGGGCGCCGCCTCACGCAGCAGCCACGTGCTGAGCAGGGCGATCAGGATCGGGCCGACGTTCACGACCAGCGCGGCGGTCCCGGCGTCGACCAGGCGCTCGCCCCAGTTGAGGAAGACCATGTAGCCGCCGAACCAGAGCAGCCCCGAGGTGAGGATGCCCGGCCAGGCCCGGCGGTCGGGCCAGCCGACCCGGCGGACCAGGGCGAACCCGCCCAGCAACAGCGCCGCGACCGCCAGCCGGCCGAGCGCCAGCGCGCCCGGCGAGTAGGCGGCGCCCGCGCTGCGGATGGAGACGAACGCGGACGACCAGAAGAGCACGGTCACGGCCGCGGCCAGCAGGGCGCCGGCGGGCTGTCGATCACTCATGGAACGAACTTAGGGTCTGTGTCGGAGTGGGAGACGGGCTGCGGCGTGGCCCAGCCGCCGCCTGGCCGCACGCCGCGAACACCCGAATACAACCCCGGTATTCGGGCGCCCACGGCGCACACCCAGACAACACCTGAACCTCGCCTCACTCCGGCCCCCACTCCGACACAGACCCTAAGAGGCGGTCCCTTCGGCGGCCACCGAAATTCCCAGCGAAATGGTTAAGAGTGTTGACAGTTTGTTGCCACATCCATCAGGCTCGATGAAATCGCTTGAGCCGAAGGAGATGCGATGAGGCATTTGCACCGCTGGGTGGCGCTGGCCGCGGGCGCCATCACCGTCGCGGCGGGAATCGTGACGTCCCCGGCCGTCTTCGCCGCCGCGCCGTCCGGCGCGACCGTGATGGTGGCCTGCTCGGCGCCGGCCTGGGCCGAGGGCACCAGCTACGCCGCCGGCGCGCTGGTCACCTACAACGGGCGCCTCTACCGGGCCCGGGTCGCGCACACCCCGCCGGTCGGCGCCGGCTGGAATCCCGTGGCGGCGGCCTCCCTCTGGGAGGACCTCGGTGCCTGCGGCAGCACCACGCCTCCGACCACACCGCCCACCACGCCCCCGACCACACCCCCCACCAACCCGCCGCCGTCCACCGGCGGGCTTCCCCATGCCCCGTACGTCGACATGGGCGCCTGGCCGACCCCGAGCCTGCCGACGATGGTGAGCAGCGGAAACCTCAAGAACGTCACGCTCGCGTTCATCACGGCGTCCGCCTGCAAGGCCATGTGGTTCAACGCGTACGACCCGCGGCAGGCCTGGGCCCGCGACCAGATCGACGCCGTCCGCGCTCGCGGCGGCGACGTGAAGATCTCGTTCGGCGGCGCCACCGGCATCGAGCTGGCGCAGGCGTGCTCCAGCGTCTCCGCGCTGCAGGCCGAGTACCAGGCCGTGGTCAGCGCCTACAGCCTGAAGTACATCGACCTCGACATCGAGGGCAGCGCGACCGCCGACCCCGCCTCGGTCTCCCGGCGCTCGCAGGCGCTGGCCGGCCTGCAGCGGGCCAACCCGGGGCTGAAGGTGTCGTTCACGCTGCCGGTGCTGCCCGAGGGCCTGACCGCCGACGGGCTGAATGTGGTCCGCTCGGCCCGCGACGCCGGCGTCAGCGTGAACCTGGTCAACGTCATGGCCATGGACTACTACCGCAGCGGCGACTACGGCGATTTCGCGGTCGCCGCCGCCAACGCGACCTTCGGCCAGCTCAAGTCGCTCTACCCCGGATACACCGACGCCCAGGTCTGGAAGATGGTCGGCGTGACGCCGATGCTCGGCCAGAACGACGACGGCCACATCTACGACCAGGCCGACGCCCGGCAGCTGGTCAGCTTCGCCCAGGGCAAGCACCTCGGCATGCTGAGCTTCTGGGAGCTCGGCCGCGACAAGAACGCCTGCAACGGGGCGCTCTACATGTGCACGAACATCGCCCAGCAGCCGTACGAGTTCAGCAAGATCTTCGCCGGATACAACGGCTGACCCGCCGCTTCAGCGTCGCGTCAGGCTCGTTCCAGCGCCCGGTGCCATCGTCAGGCTGACGGTGGCACCGGGATCGGCGCCGCCTCGCAACGGCAAGGGAGCGACATGGTGCGCATTCTCGGAGGCGCGGTGCCGGTGGCGCTGGCGCTGGTCCTCGCCGGGTCGACGGCCGCGGTCGCCGGCCCGGAGACCGAATACACGATGGACCTCAGCTCGGCCTCGGCCGCGGTGGCGCCGGGCGGCACGACCGCGGCCGTCATCTCGTTCGAGGCGGAGCCCTACCTGGACGGGACCCGGGTCACGCTGAGCGCGACCGGCCTGCCCCGCGGGGTCACGGCCCGGTTCATCCCGCCGACGCCCAAGCTCAGCGGCAGGTCGGTGCTGTTGCTGACGACCTCGCGGTCGACGCCGGCCGGGGCCGCCGCGGTGACCATCACTGCCATCACCATCAGCAGCGACCCGATCGGAACGTCGGCGAGTTTCGGGCTCACCGTCACCGGCTGATCCGCAACGACCGGCCGCGCGGCGGCCCGACGCCGCGCCCGCTCGCGCGTCACAGAACGACGGTCGCGGAAGTCCGGCCGGGCTTGATGGTGAAGGGCACGCCGCCGGCGGTGTAGTCGCCGTGGAAACCGGCCACGGTGACGGTGCCGTCGGCGGCCGTGCGCATCTCGGTCGGCGGCAGCCACCACTCGCCCTTGATCAGGCCGGCCAGCGCGTCGTACGACGGCTTGCGGCTGCCGTCGGCGCGCAGCAGCCCGACCGGCGCGCCCAGCCAGGCGCCGTCGTCGGTGATGCCCCAGTAGTTGATCGACTGGACGGCCGGGTGCCCGACCAGCGACCGGTAGTGCCGGACGATCTCCTCGGCCTGCCGCTGCTCGCCCTCGGGCGTCGACGGCCAGGACGGGATCTGGTAGTCGTTCAGGTCGGTGATCTCGGGCGGCATGAGGTGCCCCGAGAGCAGCGTGGTCTCGGTCATGTGCAGCGGCAGGCCGTACCGCGCGAACCGATCGAGGGTGCGCTGCATGTACTCCTCGCCGCGGTAGCCCTGGTGCATGTGGGTCTGCAGGCCGATGGCGTCGATCCTGATGCCGGCCTCGAGAACACCCTCGATCAGGCATTCGTACGCCGTGCTGAGGTCGAAGTCGTTGAGGACCAGGGTGGCCGACGGGTTCGCCGCCCGCGCCTCCTCGAACGCCATCCGCACCATGGCGATCCGGCCGCGGGCCCAGGCCAGCGGGGTGATCGCGTTGTCCCCGTTCGCGAAGACCGGCATGATCACGGTCTCGTTGATCGCGTCCCACACGTCGATGAGCCCGGCGAACCCGCCGGCCAGCTCCCGGATCCGGGCGCGGGCCAGCTGCTCGACCTCGTCGAGCGGGAGGCCGAGCAGCCAGTCCGGCTGCACCGTGTGCCAGACGAGCGGATGCCCCTTGACCGTCACGCCGCGCTCGGCCAGCCAGCGGGCGGTCGCCGTCAGCCGGCGCGAGTCGGTCTCGCCCCGTTTGGGCTCGTAGCCGCCCCAGTAGAACGGCAGCGTCGCGGTGTTGAACAGGCCGAGCCAGGCGTCGGCGAGCACGTCCAGCCCCAGGTGCTCGGCATCGCCGAAAACGCCCGCCGTGTCCGAGGGGCCGCCCACCAGGCGTACGAAATCGAACCCGATGTTGCCGAAGGCGAAGTCGTGCCGCTGCTGGGCGACCGTGATCACCTGGTCGGCGAGCGGTTGCCGGTCGGGCGTGAGCACCGTGAGCGTGACCTCGCCGGTCCGATGCCGCATGTCGTCTGCCATGCCTACCTCAAGGAAAGTTTTCGCTGCCGATTGCGAAAGTGTCGTGGTGAACGGCAGCATAGGTCTGCCCGCGCTCGCGGGTCAACAGCACAGATAGGGTGATGCGCATGCCCGCCGAGGACGGTTCACGTTCCCGCGCGACTCTCCACGAGGTCGCCGCACAGGCCGACGTGTCGGTGTCGACCGTCTCCAAGGTGCTCAACGGCCGGTCGGGCGTCTCCGACGAGACCCGCGCGCGCATCGAGGCACTCCTGCAGGACCACCGCTACCAGCAGCGGACCGCGAAGCGCCCGGCCGCGCCGCTGATCGACGTGCTCTGCTACGAGGTGGACAGCCCGTTCGGCAGCGAGGTGGTGGCCAGCATCGAGCAGTCGGCCCGGCAGCGGCGGATCGGCATGGTGCTGACCGGCGCCACCGAGCAGAGCACCCCGTACGAACATTGGCTCGACGACGTGCTGCGCCGCCAGCCGGTCGGCGTGGTGCTGATCGCCTGCAAGCTCTCGGCCGACGACCGGCAGCGGCTGCGCTCGCGCAACATCCCGCTGGTCATGGTCGACCCGGCCGGCACGCCGGCGCCCGACGTGCCGTCGATCGGCTCGGCCGACTGGAACGGCGGCTACCAGGCCACCCGGCACCTGATCGACCTCGGGCACACCCGGATCGGGATCATCACCGGCCCGACCGACATGATGGCCTCGACGGCCCGCCTGTCCGGCTACCGCGCCGCGCTCGACTCGGCCGGCCTGAGCAGCGAGCCCGAGCTGATCCGGCCCGGCCACTTCCACCACGCCGACGGCCTCGAGCAGGGGCGGGCCCTGCTCCAGCTGCCCGACCGGCCCACCGCGATCTTCGCCTCCTCCGACCTGTACGCGCTGGGCGTCTACGAGGCCGCCCGCTCGCTGGGAATGACGATCCCCGGCGACCTCTCCGTGGTCGGCTACGACGACCTGCGGATCGCCCAGTGGGCCGGCCCGCCGCTGACCACCGTGCACGTGCCGCTGGTCGCGATGGCCGAACAGGCCGTCCACCTGGTGATGCGCCTGGGCGACGAGCCCGAGCTGGCGTTCAGCCGGATCGACATCGACACCACCCTGGTCGTACGGGCCAGCACCGCCCCGATCCGGGCAAGTTGAGCGCGAAACATTTCCAACTGATCAGGAAACCTTGACGAGAATGTTTCGTCGAGCTTAGCCTCGGGCGCATCGGGTTTTCCTCAAAACATTTCCCTTGCTCCATGCAGAGTGGAGAGGACTCCATGCGCTCTCTGTCGTCCCTGAAGTCTCTGTCCGTCCTCGTCGCCGCGACCCTGGCCGTCACCGGCCTGGCCGCCTGCGGAGGCGGTTCCGACAAGTCGTCCGACGCCTCGACCGCGACCTCCGGCACCGTCAACTGGTGGGGCTGGACGCCGACCGACACCGCGACCGCCAATGGGTACATCGCGGAGTTCAACAAGAAGTACCCGGACATCAAGGTCAACTACAAGCTGGTCAACATCTCGGACTGGGTGGCCGCGCTGCGCCCCGCGCTCGCCTCCGGCAAGGGCCCGGACGTCTTCGACATGCAGCCCGGCGCGTACGTCACGCAGTTCAAGTCATTCGCCGAGGACCAGACCCCGCTGGCCGAGCAGGCGCTGGGCGCGGGCTGGAAGGACAAGATCGCCCCGATCGGGATCAGCGGCCTGACCGCCGACGGCAAGCTCACCGCGATGTCGGTCGGCTCGGTCTACGCCGGCATGCTCTGGATCAACGGCGACATCTTCAAGAAGTACAACCTGAAGCCGCCGACGACGCTGAGCGAGTGGCAGCACGTCTGCCAGGTGCTCAAGCAGAACAAGGTCGGCTGCTTCGTGCAGGGCGCCGCCCAGGAGGGCTTCGACCAGGACACCCTCCAGTCGATCGCCAACTCGGTGCAGCCCGGCCTGTGGACCAAGGTCTCGACCGGCGACGCCAAGTGGACCGACCCCGGCATCGTCAAGACGTTCCAGATCTGGAAGCAGCTGTTCGACAGCGGCATCATGCAGGAGGGCGCGGTCGGCTACCAGCAGTACCCGGACGCCAACAACGACTTCCTGACCGGCAAGTACGGCATGGTCATGATGGGCACCTGGTACACCCAGTACGCCACCGGCAAGGCGATGACCGCGGCGCTCTCGGCGGCCGGGGTCAGCGGGGCCAAGCCGTTCCCGATCCTGCCGATCGCCTTCCCCGACGTGGCCGGCGCCGGCAACACCAGCGAGATGTACGGCGACGCCGACTTCGGTCTGGCGATCTCGACCAAGAGCCAGTCCAAGGCGGCGGCCGAGACCTTCGTGAAGTGGATGGCCACCTCGACCGAGGGCCAGCAGGCGATCGCCGACCAGCTCAACGACCTGCCCTCGGTCAAGGGCGTGACGCCGAACTTCGACCAGATCCAGCTCGTCGACGCGGCCTCCCAGAAGGGCCCCGTCCAGGACCTGATCACCAAGGCCGCCTCGATCACCGAGCCGCGGGAGTCGCTGCTCAGCTCGGACGTGCAGAACGGCATCCTGGCCGCGGCCACCTCGGTGGCGACCGGCAAGGCCAGCCCCGAGGACGCCACCAAGACCCTGCAGCAGGCCGCGGAGGCGGCGGGAGTGACCTTTAAATGACCGCGACGACGACCCGGGTCCGCCCGGAGCGTAAGGCGGTGGTCCAGGGCAGCGGCCGGATGAAGAAGCCGCCGGGCCTGCCCTGGATCCTCCCCGCCCTGGTGCTCAGCGTCGGGCTGATCTACTACGGGATCGGTTACACCGGGTACATCTCGACGCTCAACTGGGACGGTCTCAGCCCGGGCGCCGAGCACGTGGGCGCGCACAACTACACCCGGATCTTCCACGACCCGGTCTTCTGGGACGCGGTGCGGCACACGCTGGTGTTCTTCGTCGTCACCTTCGTGATCCAGACGATCCTCGGCCTGGCGTTCGCGGTCATCCTGCACGCGAAACTGCGGCTGGCCGCGATCTACAAGGTGATCGTCTTCGTCCCGGTGGTGCTGGCCCCGGCCATCATGGCCCCGGTCTTCCGGCACATGTTCGCGCCGGACGGCGAGCTCAACGCGGTGCTGCGGCACGTGGGGCTGGGCGGTCTCGCCCAGCCCTGGATCGGGCAGACCAGCACCGCGCTGCCCGTGATCATGTTCATCACGATCTGGGAGTGGACCGGCGTCACGTTCGTCCTCTACTACGCGGCGATGACGCAGGTCGACCCGTCGGTGCTCGAGGCGGCCCGGATGGACGGCGCCGGCAACATGCGCACCCTGGTCAGTATCATCTGGCCGGACCTGCGCGGCACCACGGTCGCGCTGGCCATGCTCGGCGCGATCGGGGCGCTCAAGACCTTCGACGTGCCGTACCTGGTGACGATCGGCGGACCGAACTACGCCACCGAGTTCCTCGGCACCTACATCTACCGGATGACGATCCCGCTGAGTCACGTCGGGTACGGCGCGGCGCTCTCGATCATCCTGCTGGTGGTCGCCCTGATCATGGCGCTGGCGCTGCAGTTCGCCGGCCGGGAGCGGAAGGGCCGCTGATGTTCGAGATCCGTACCCGGTGGGGAAAGACGCTGCTCCAGGTGGTCGCCACCCTGCTGATCATCCCGTACCTGTTCCCGCTGGTCGTGATGGTCAAGGGCGCCTTCGCCGGGGAGGGCGTGCACAACTTCGCCGCGGTCCTGCGGGTGCCGGGCTTCGGCCGCTTCTTCGTCAACAGCATCATCGTGTCGGCGGCGGTCATCGTCCTGGTCTACGTCGTCACGATGATGGCCGCGTTCGGCTTCGCCAAGCTGCACATCCGGTTCCGGGAGGTCTACTTCTGGCTGCTGCTGGCCTGCCTGACGCTGCCCGAGGTGGTGCTGCTGGCACCGCTGTTCGCCACCGACACCCGGCTCGGCCTGTACGACACGTACTGGGCGGTGATTCTGCCGCTGGCCGCACTGCAGGTGCCGTTCGCGGTGCTGCTGACCCGCAACTTCATCAACAGCCTGCCGGACGAGCTGTTCGAGGCGGCCCGCGTGGACGGCGCCAACTCGTACCGCGGCTTCGTCCACCTGGTCATCCCGCTGACCCGGCCGATCGCCGCCGCGGTGCTCATCTTCACCCTGGTCGCGTCCTGGAACGACTACCTGTTCCCGCTGGTCTTCCTGCAGTCGCCCGAGCTGCAGACGATCACGCTGGTTCCGCAGTTCTTCGTCGGCGAGTTCAGCAACGACCAGACCAAGATCCTCGCGTCGGCGGTGATCACGGCGATCCCCGAGATCGTCGCGTACCTCAGCCTCCAGCGCCTCTTCGAGCGCGGCCTCTCGGCCGGCGCCATCAAGTAACGAGAAAGGTGGCCATAGTGCCCCTCATCCAGGTCCACCTTGCCCGGGAAACCTTCGACGCCCACCACGAGAAGATCGGCCACGCGATCCACGACGCGCAGATCGCGGCCCTGGGCATCCCGGCCGACGACCGGTTCCAGATCTTCCAGCCGCACGACGACGGCGAGCTCAAGTTCGATCCCGGCTACAACGACGTCGACCGGCAGAACCTGCTCGTCATCCGGGTCACGGCGGTCCACATGTACGACGTGGCGACCAAGCGGCGCTTCTTCCAGGCCGTGGTCGACCGGCTCGTACCGCTGGGCATCCGGCCCGAGGACGTGCTGATCAGCCTGACCGAGAACGGCTTCGAAGACTGGTACGCCGGAAAGCTCTGAGGGGAAACCGATGCTCCACTTCGACTCAGCCCCGCTCCGGGTGCTCTACCTCGGCGGCACGGGCACCATCAGCACCTCGTGCGTGGGCCTCTCGGTCGCGTCCGGGCAGCACACCACCGTACTCAATCGGGGAAAGAGGGAAACGCCGAGCGGGACCGAGGCACTGGTCGCCGATGTCGCAGACGAGGCGTCGCTGACCTCCGCCCTGGGGGACCGGACCTTCGACGCGGTCGTCAACTTCGTCTCCTACGACGCCGACGACGCGCGTCGCAAGGCGGCGTTCTTCGCGTCCCGGACCAGGCAGTACGTGCACATCAGCTCGGCCTCGATCTACTCGAAGCCGGTCTGGCAGACGCCGATCACCGAGTCGACGCCGGTCGGGCCGAACCCGCCGCTGCCCTACGCCACCGCGAAATGGGAGGCCGAGCAGGCCCTGCGCGACCTGCCGGTCACCATCGTGCGGCCGTCGCACACCTACGACGACCGGAACCCGCCCCTGCCCGGCGGCTGGGCCACGGTCGAGCGGATCGCGCGGGGCGAGGAGATTCCGGTGCACGGCGACGGCACCTCGCTGTGGACGCTCACCCACGCCGAGGACTTCGCTCAGGGCCTGGTCGGGCTGCTCGGCAACCCGCGGGCGGTCGGCGAGACCTTCAACATCACCGGGTCCGACATCTACACCTGGGATCAGATCTACACGATCGTCGCGGAGGCGCTCGGCGTCGAGGCCCGGCTCGTGCACGTCGCCTCGGAGATGTTCCCGCTGATCGCGCCGGAGTGGTTCTGGTCGGGCGATGCGGTCGGCGACATCGGGCACAGCGCGGTCTTCGACACCACCAAGATCCGCACGTTCGTGCCGGGCTTCGCGCCGAAGCTCACGTTCCACCGCGCCGCCGCCCGGATGATGGCCCATCGCCCGGCGAAGATCGCCGACAACGACGAGACTGACGCCGTGCTCGACCGGATCGTCGCGGCCTACCACGCCGCGCGGGATGTGTTCACCAAGGCGGCCGCATGAGAAATCTGGGACGCACGGGCCTGCGGGTGTCGCCGATCTGCGTCGGCACCAGCCCGCTGGCCAGCATGCCTTTCCTGTACGGCTACGCGGTGACCGAGGAACAGGCCATCGCGACCGTCGACGCGGTGTTCGACAGTGACGAGATCAACTTCATCGACACTTCCAACGGGTACGGCGAGGACGGCTCGGCCGAGAAGCGGATCGGACTCGCTCTACGGGCCCGCGGCGGTGTGCCGGCCGGTCTCGTCCTCGCCACGAAGGTCGATCCGGACCCGCGTACCGGCGACTTCTCCGGCAAGCGGGTGCGGGCGTCGGTCGAGGAGAGCCTGGAACGGCTCGGCCTCGACCGGATCCCGGTGCTGCACCTGCACGACCCCGAGCGGATCAGCTTCGACGCGGCGACCGAGCCCGGCGGCCCGGTGGACGCGCTCGCCGAGCTCAAGCGGGAGGGGATCGCCGAGCATCTCGGGGTGGCCGGCGGCCCGGTCGGCCTGATGCAGCGGTACCTCGACACCGGCGTCTTCGAGGTGGTCCTCACCCACAACCGCTACACGCTGCTCGACCGGTCGGCGGCCGGCCTTTTCCAGGCCGCGCACGAGCGCGGCATCGGGGTGCTCAACGCCGCGCCGTACGGCGGCGGCATGCTGGTCAAAGGACCGGAAAAGCAGCAGCGGTACGCCTACGGGCAGCGCGACGACCGGATAGCGGCGGCCGCGATCGCGATGCGGGAGGCCGCCGCCCGCGCCGGGGTCCCGCTGGCCGCGGCGGCCTTACAATTCTCGCTGCGCGCGCCGTTCGTCGACTCGACCGTCGTCGGTGTCTCCTCGCCGTCCCGGGTGGCCGAGACGCTCGAGCTGGCCGCGACGCCGATCCCGGACGAGCTCTGGGCCGAGCTGGACGCGCTGGCGCCTTTGGAGGAGCTGTGGCTGGACCCGCGATGACCACGACGATCGGGCTCCTCGGCGGCGCCGGCATCGCCCGCGCCGCGGTGCTGCTCCCGGTGCTCCGCCGCGACGATGTGGTGGTCGCGGCGGTCGCGTCCCGTTCCGCCGCCAAGGCGTACGCCGCGGAGAACAACATCGAGCGGGCGTACGACTCGTACGACGAGCTGCTGGCCGACCCCGGCGTCGACCTGGTCTACAACGCGCTGCCCCCGTCGATGCACGCGGACTGGACGGTCGCCGCGCTGCGGGCCGGCAAGGACGTGCTCTGCGAGAAGCCGTTCACGATGAACGCGGCCCAGGCCCGCCGGGTCATCGCGGCGGCCGCCTCGTCCGGGCGGCGCGTGATCGAGGCGTTCCACGACCACTACCACCCGCTGAGCGCCTTCATCCGCCGCACGGTCGCCGACGGCGTCCTCGGCCGCATCCACCGCGCCGAGGCCGTGTTCGACGGCTCCAACCCGTACGTCCGCGGCACCCTGCGGCACGAGCCGGAACTGGGCGGCGGCGCCCTGATGGACCTCGGCTGCTACCCGGTGCACTGGCTGCGGTCCATCTTCCCGGGCACGCCGACGGTCACCTCGGCCTCGGCGACGACGAACCCGTCCGGCGCCGACCTGTCGATGCGGGCCGAGCTGGTCTTCCCCTTCTCCGGCGGGGTGCAAGCCACGGTCGAGGCCTCGATGGTCGAGGGAGTGTCGCTGAAGTCGGCGCTGACCCTGACCGGCGAGCGCGGCACCCTGCTGGTCGACAACATCGTCTTCCCGTCGGCCGGCCACAGCATCACGCTCGAGCTCGACGGCGTGCCCCGGGTGTCCACGGTGGCCGGCCGCACGACCTACGACCACCAGCTGGAGGCCGTGCTCGACGCGCTGCGCACCGGGTCGCCGCTGCCGACCGAGGGCGACGACTCGATCGCCACCATGACCGTCATCGACGCCATCTACGAGGCGGCCGGCTTCGACCGCTCCGCCTGGGAGTAGCCCTCCCGCCGACGCCATTCCACCGTGCGCGGGCCGATCTGCCGTTCCTGCACGGTCAGCTCGTCCCCCGCGCCGCCGGCCGGCGGGACGGTGCGTTCGCGTACCGTCCCGCCGGTGGCCGACCGGGGCGATAAAGCGGGGGCCGCCGCGCGGGCTTTCCGCGATACTGGCCCGCGTGGACGAGGTCAAGGTGGTGGTCGCTCACTCCGAGCGGGTGACGCTGCGCGTCGGCGACGTCTTCCTCAAGGTCGACGGCGACCCGGCGCGCCTGGACGCCGAGGCCGAGGCGATGGCCGCGGCGCCCGTCCCGACGGCCCCGATCCTGTGGCGCCAACCGTCGGTGATCGCGTTCGGCGCCCTCCCCGGCCGGGCCCTCGGCCGCCTCGGCGAGCCGTCGCCCGCCTCGCCCGCGGCCTGGGCCGCCGCCGGTGCCGCCGTCCGCACCCTGCACGACGCGCCACTGCCCAAGCGGCCCGGCCGCCGCGCCGACTCGCTGGTCCGGGCCGAGTTGGAATCCGAGTGCGAGCTGCTCGTCGCGAAGGGTCTGCTCCCGGCCGACCTGGTCGCCCGAAACCGCGCGGTCGCCGAGGCCGCTTTCCGGCCGTTCACCCCGGTGTTCGCCCACGGCGACCTGCAGCTCAGCCACGTCTTCACCGACGGTGATCGGGTCACGGGCGTGCTCGACTGGTCCGAGGCCGGCCACGGCGACCCGATGTTCGACCTCGCCACGCTGACGCTGGGCCACGAGGAACGCCTCGCCGACCTCCTCGCCGGCTACGGGCCCGCCGCCGACCTCGCCGCCATCCGCGCCTGGTGGTCCTTGCGCAGTCTCCTCAACGTCCGCTGGCTCGCCGAACACGGCTTCGACCCGTTCGCGCCGGGCTGCGAGGTCGACGTCCTCAGATCCCGCATGCACTCACCCGCGTCCTGATCCGCCGCGCCCCGTGCCGTCACGAGATGAGGCTGAAGGTCAGGCTCCCGGTTCCGTCGCCGTTCTCCACGAGGACGGCATCGCCGCGGGCCTTGCGGTAAGCCCCGGTGCCGCCGGTCACCGCGAAGTGCTTCACCGGTGGCGGCGCGTTCAGGAACTGGGTGGTCAGCTGGCCGCCGGGCAGCGCGAACGTCGCCGTGCACTGCGCCTCCGGCCCGCCGTCGGGATCGGTGATGGTGCAGGCGACGCCGTCGTGCCCGACCTGACGGCCGGCGGCGTCGAAGAGCAGGTCGTGGGAGATGATCTGGTCTCCCATGCTAGGGCCGGGTGTGCCGAGGTCGAGGAAGAAGAACGGGCTGAACTGCACCCGGAACTGCAGCGTCGCCCGCGAGGAGTCGGTGGCGGCGGCCGGCGTGGACCCGGCGGCGGCAACCATCAGCCCCACGGTGGTGGACACGGCAAAAGCGATCAAGACCGGACGTTTCATGGCGCCTCCTTGACGGTCTGATCCTCCGCTTCGGACATTGGTCACACCATTGGCTGTTCATCCCGATACGGTTTCGTGGACCGGGTCGTCGTCGCTCGCGGAGGTCTGCGGTGGGTTCGGAAACCGGCACCGATCTGGCGGTCACCGTCGCGGACGGGGTGGCGCTGCTCGAGATGCGCCGCCCGCCGGCCAACCACGTCGATGAGGCACTGCTGGCACGGATCGTCGAGGCCGCCTCGGCGCTGGACGACGATCCCGCCTGCCGGGTGATGATCCTGGCGTCGGCGGGCAAGCATTTCTGCGCCGGGGCCGATCTCGGCGAGGGTGAGTTCGTCAAGGACCGGGCGGCCGCCGCGCAGGGGCTGTATCGGCACGCATTGAAGCTGTTCGAGGTGCGGACCCCGGTGATCGCGGCGGTGCAGGGGAGCGCCGTGGGCGGCGGCCTCGGGCTGGCGTGCGCCGCCGACTTCCGGGTGGCGGAGGCGTCGACCCGGTTCATGGCCAACTTCGCGCGGCTCGGGTTTCACCAGGGGTTCGGGCTCAGCGTCACGCTGCCCGAGCTGGTGGGGCGGCAGGCCGCGGCCGACATGCTGCTCACCGCGCGGCGGGTCGGTGGCGAGGAGGCCGTGCGCCTCGGGCTCGCCGACCGGCTCGCGGAGCCGGGCCGGGTCCGGGAGACCGCGCGCGAGCTGGCCGGCCAGATCGCGGCGTCGGCGCCGCTGGCGGTGCGGTCGATCCGGGCCACGCTGCGGGGTGACCTGGCGGCACGGGTGCGGCGGGCGCTCGACCACGAGCTGGCCGAACAGCGCGCGCTGTGGGCGACCCGGGACAGCGCCGAGGGCATCGAGGCGAGTCTCCAGCGCCGCTCCCCGGTGTTCCGGGGCGAGTAGGCCGTAGCGTTCATTTCTCCGCCAACGCAACGATCGTTGCGTTGAATTCACGACGGTTGCAACAATCTGACGACGTTGAGCTGCATAAACGCGATAAGTGCGCAACGACGGTGTTGCAGGATCCTCGAACGCAACGTAGCGTTTCCGATATCAGAAACAGCGAACGCGCGAGGAGAGCACGATGAGCACCGATGCGACCTGGACCGGCATGGTGCCGGTCGACGACACCGCCCTGGCCACCACCGACACCGGCGGCTCCGGCATCCCGGTCGTCTACCTCAACGGCCAGTTCGCCACCCAGGGGTACTGGCGGCGGGTCGTCGCCGACCTGGGGACGGGCTTCCGGCACATCACCTACGACGAGCGGGCCCGGGGCCGCAAGTCCGGCCGCTCGGCCGACTACTCCTTCGAGGCCGCCCTCCGCGACGTCGACGCCGTTCTCGCGGCGCGGGGCGTCGACCGGGCGCTGCTGGTGGGCTGGTCCTACGGGGCCTTCCTCGGCGCGCACTGGGCCAGCCGGAACCCGGACCGCACGATCGGCGCGGTCCTGGTCGACGGCGCCGAGCCGTACGACTGGCTGGACGACGCCATGGAGCAGCGGATCCGCAAGCTGTTCCGGCGGATGGGCTGGTTCACCCCGCTGCTGCGCCCGACCGGCCTGACCCCGCGGATGAGCGCCGCCCAGCAGGCCGAGTGCAACATCGAGCTCGGCAAGATCTCCCGCGAGAGCGCGCTGGGTCCGGTGCTCGACCGCATCGTCGTCCCGACCCGGTACGTGCTCGCCTCGGGCACCTCTCTCGGCAGCCGCGGCGACGAGCAGGAGAAGATCCGCGCGAGCCTCGACGCGGTGCTCGCGCGCAACCCGAACATCAAGCTCAGCGCGAAGGTCCCCAGCAACCACGGCGCGATCCTGAAGAAGGACTACCACGCCATCGCCGACGCCGTGCGCGAGGTCGCCGCGCTGACCCGGGCCTAACCCGTGGCCTCCTCCGGGCGGCGATCGGGGCGCAGGCCACGCCAGGAGGAGTGCCGGAGCCGGCCGTCGTCGGTGAAGCTCCGGTACTCCACCTCGCCGACCACCGACGGCTCGACCCAGATGGCGCCGCGGGCGTCGTGACGGGGGACGTCGCCGGCCGCCGGCTCCGCCGTTATCAGCGGCGTCAGCTGAGCCTGCAGCGCGTGCAGGGCGGCGTCGGTGAAGCCGGTGCCGACACCGCCGGCGAACGACAGCCTCCCCGATCGGTACAGCCCCACCAGCAGCGCGCCGATCGTTCCGGCCCGGCGGCCCTCACCCTCCTTGAAACCCAGGATCACCACTTCTTGCGTACGGATGAACGGGGCCTTGATCCAATCCAGTGACCGACGACCGGGGGAGTAGGGGGAGTCCAGCCGCTTGGCGATGACGCCCTCGAGCCCCCTCCGGCGGGACTCGGCCACCACCGAGTCGGGCGTGTCCTGGACGAACGACGGCGTCAGCTGGAGGCCGTCGTCTGGCCGTTGTCAGGGGTTGAACGGTTCGGCGCTGAACGGGTGCGTGCGGTGGGCCCGCGATCGGGCCAGGGCGGTGTCGTCGAAGGTGTCACGGATGTGGTTGACGACGGCGGTGACCCCCGGCACGCGTGCGGCCAGTCGTGCGGCGATGGCGGCGGTTGTTCGCCGGCCGACGGCGCCGGTGAGGGTGACTGTTCCGGCGTCGACGTGGACTTGGACTTGGCTGGTGTCGATCCACAGGACGCGCCGTAAGACGTGGTCGATCACGTCTTGCCGGATATCCGAGTCAGGCCGTGTGTAGGGGCGTAGCAGATCGGCGCGGGACACGATGCCGCGCAGTTGACCGGAGCTGTCGGTGACGAGAAGCCGATTGACGTTCTTGGCCTGCATCTTCTTCGCGGCTGCGGACAGCGACGCATCCACGCCGATACTCAACGCGGGCGTACTCATCAGGTCACGGGCCGAGGCGGCGGCAGCTTTGACCGCAGTACGCCAGCGGGCTCCCCGGGCGCCGGTCACTCCGGCGGCCGCGGCCTTGGG
Source organism: Paractinoplanes globisporus DSM 43857 (assembly GCF_000379645.1). Lineage (GTDB taxonomy): Bacteria > Actinomycetota > Actinomycetes > Mycobacteriales > Micromonosporaceae > Actinoplanes > Actinoplanes globisporus. The sequence goes on along the minus strand of NZ_KB903294.1, from coordinate 665,234 downwards.
CAGCAGGTCGGCCTCCGACACGACACCCACCACTCGGTCGTCGTCGCCGACGATCGGAACAGCGCTGACCCGGTGGGTGGACATGATGCCGACAAGTTCCCCGACGGGTGTGTGCTCCAGGGTCGTAATCACTGGGGTGGTCATCACGTCGCTGACCTTCCACTCCTGCACGGTCGCGCACCTCCTCTTTCCGTCATCTCGAACCACCCGCAAAGGCGTGGGATAGGCGACGAATGCTTTGACTCCAGCGTGTCGTGAAAGGCAGAAGCCGGCCAGGGTTCGCGGCGGCAAGTGTTCGCGCCCTCTGGTTGCCGACAGTCGGCAACCAGACAGAGGGCGTTGGCAGCACCAGCTCAAGGTGAGGGCATATCGCGCGGGAGGCCGGCTCGCCGGCAACTCCGCGCCCGAGGGCACGGCTGGTCAGAACGTGTGGTGCCGGCCGGCCGGGTGCCCGTGTCCGTCGACACCCTGAGGTCAGACAGGATTGGGCAGGGGTTCCTGCGGCCAGTTGAGGACCTTGGCGCCGAGCACCGCCGCCTGCAGGGTGAAGCGGTGGGCGGGGTCGGCCGGGTCGTAGCCGGTCAACGTCTTGACCCGGGCCAGGCGGTAGGTGACGGTACGGACCGACATGTGCAGCCGCTTGGCCGACTCGGTGGCCACCGCACCGGTGGCGAAGTAGGCGTGCAAGGTGTCGAGCAGCGGGCCGGCGCCGCCGCGGGCCTGGGTGAGTGGGCTGAGGACGGCCTGGACCAGGTCGACGATGGCGGGTTGGTCGCGCAGTAGGACTCGGTAGATGAGTATGTCGTGGGCGTTGATGACGGGGGTGTCCGCTTTGAGCCGGCCGGCCATGGTGAGCGCCTCGCGAGCCTCCTCGTAGGAGCGAGCGATGCCGTACAGGCCGGGGTGAGCCCGGCCGACGGCAACCCGCCATGGCTTTCCACGGGGCAGCCGGCTCAGCTCGCGGTACATGAGCTGGCCAAGTTCGTTTCTCGCGTCCAGCGTGGAGGGCAGCCGGCCGGCTGCTCCGGCGTCGGCCGGCGCCAGCACGACGAGCAGGCCGTCCTTGGTCGCGACGAGGACGTCGCGGTCGCCGAGCCGGTCGAACACGACCGCTTCCAGGGCGCTGATCGCCGCGTCGGCGTCCGGTAGCCGCCGGCTCGGTGCGGCCAACGCCACCTGGTGGACGCGGGCGAGGTCGAGCCCGAACGGTTCGGCGCGTTCCACGAGGGTGCCGAGGTCGGAGTCGCCGCGGAGCAGGTCGTCGATCAGCTCACGGCGCAGGGTCTCCTCCCGGCGGACCAGGTCGCGGCGGGCCACCGCGTAGCCCTCGGCAAGCGTCGCGACCGCGTCGTCGACGACCTGCAGGACGGCGCCGGCGGCAGCGCGGACCGCTTCCCGGTCGCGGGACCGCACCACCATCGGCAGGTCCTGCCACAGCCGGCGCGCAGCGGACAGGTACAGCTGCACGACTCGTCCCGCGGAGATCCCCTGCTCGGCGGCGCGCCGGCCAAGCAGACCGACCGCGTCCAGCTCACCACGCTTGGCTCGGCGTCCCTTGATCGCCGCGTCGGCCAGCAGCGGCAGGTAGTCGCCGAGCAACTCCACCGGAACGCCGCCGGCGTCGCGGCTGGCTCCTTCGGCGACCTCTACCAGCCACACATCCTCCGGGCCGGGCGTGGCAGGCCGGCGCCCACCTCGCTGGCGCATGCTGTCGGTCATCCCCGCCTCGCCTTCCCGAACCGCCAATGCCAGGGCACCTCCCAGCCGTGCCTGGCCGAGACAACCACAGTCTCACCGGCGCGGCTTCCGTTCGGCCGGGGCGCGCGTACGACCTGGCGGTGCCAGGATCTACATCGGCCATTGTTGCCGACAGTCGGCAGTTTAAACCCGCTGTGTCTGTGCACCGTAGCTCTGCCGCACTCAGGTCAGCGAGGCGACGATAGAGCTGGAACCCGGGGTCGCTGCGCCCGCTAGCCGGCGCGGGCGCACGCTCACATAGGCGCGGACAGGCCAGGCAAGTTCGTCGGCCGTCCACGCCGGCGATCGTGAAATGTCATGTTCGCGAGCGGACGTGAAGGTGCGGCCGTGCATGTGGGTACCGGTGACCACCACGCACGACGGAGCTCACGCAGACAGCAGCTCGTCAACCCGCCACACCGACGACACCATTCCCGTCCCACGAACGATCGTCACCACCGAACCGGGTTCGCCGCCGTGCGGATCCGCAAGATCGGTGGCCACAAGAAAGGGGCACCATGACGCAGTGGCAAGTACGTGATGTGATGACCACGGACGTGATCACCGCACCCGACGACGCGTCGGTCGCGGAAATCGTCGCAGTGCTCACCGACCGGCAGATCACCGCCGTGCCGATCGTCGACAGGTTCGATGTGGTGCTGGGCGTGGTCTCCTGGACCGACCTTCGGGACAAGATCGACATTCGTCTGCCGGACGGCGAGCCGCATGTCGGTTGGCGGCGCCGGTGGGCGCCGTCGCTGGCGCAATGGCCGGAGGGCACAGCGGTTGAGGTGATGAGCGGACCGGCGCTGACCATCGGCGCCGACGCGTCGCTGTCGGCTGCCGCCCGGATGATGTATCGCAGCGAGGTCGGCCGGCTGCTCGTCGTCGACGGCGACAACCGGCTGCGTGGCATCGTCACCCGATCGGACCTGTTGAAGGTCCACGCCCGGCTCGACTCCGTCATCCGTGACGACGTGATCCACCGGGTCCTGCACCGCACGCTGATGATCCCGCCGGGAGATGTCCAGGCCACCGTCGACGACGGTGTCGTCAGCCTCACGGGGCGCACTGCCCGCAAGATGACCGCAGTCGCCGCCGCCCAGCTGACCGAGGCGGTTCCCGGCGTCGTCGGTGTCGTCGACCAGCTCACCTTTGCCGTCGACGACACTGCTGCAGCCGCGCCCGCCCGTAAAGCGGCCGAACGGGACCCACTGCTCGGCTGGTGGATCGGACGCACTCCCGCTTGGTCGGGCGCCCTGGTCCCCGCAGACCGGACCGGCACCCACGACGAGCGGACCGTGGCCCGAGCGGCGGCATTGCAATGATCACGCCGCCCGCGGGACGGTCCCCGGCGTCGATGTCATCGCGGCCGGAGGGTGAACGCCATTCCGCGATCGTGGACTCGCGCGGCCGAGCACCCGATGTGCCGTGGCCGCCGAAGGTCGACGACGACCTCGGTGGGTTCGTCGGCGACATTGTTGACGAGTGGGGCCGGCAATCATTTCCGGCCAGCGACCCGCCGGGCAACTGGTAGTCACGTCACCGCCGCCGCAGGTACCGACGGAGCTCGCAGGCCCAACCTGGCAATGCCCGGATTGACGCGATGCTCGAGCCGGGACATCGCCTCCCCAACCTGGTGAGGCTGTGGGACCAGCCCAGCGACGGTCTGGCATTGTCCCTTGGACCGGATAGTCCCGACCACGTGCGGGTTCCGTTGCGGTTGCCCGAACTTGGTCACCATCGGCGACAGGTTCGCGGTTCGGCCGCTGCTGCAGCTCTCTTGAGCGCCGGCGGACATTTCTACGTCCTGACGCTCAGCCAGGACGAGATCCGGCTATTCCATGGCACCCAGGCCGGGCTCGACCAGGTCCAACTCGACGGGCTCCCACTGGCGGTGTGGCTCACCATGCCGCGCCGCCCGCCACAGGTGCATGCCTTCCTCGCCGACCGTGGCGGCACCGCAGCGGACGATTCGGCTCTGTCGCCGCGACCCTGCGTGCCGGCGTCGGGCGTACGCCATCATCGGACTCGTCCGGTCCCTCTCTACTCGGCGGAGCCTTCGGCGCCGTCCGGGGCGGCCGCGTCGATCTCGTTCAGCCGGTACAACGCGATCGCCTTGTGTGGCGCGGACTCGTCGATCTCTGCGGCGTCGGCCAGTTGAGAGAGCACCCGCAGCACGATGGAGGGTGCGTCGACACGGAAGTGGCGGCGCAGCGCTCGGCGGGTGTCGGAGTGCCCGAACCCGTCGGTGCCCAATGAGGACCACTGGCCGGGCACGAAGGGTGCGATCTGGTCGGGGACGGCCCGCATCCAGTCGGACACGGCGGTGACCGGGCCCGGCGTGGACGCCAGGCGGCGGGTGACGTACGGGGTTCTGCGTGGCTGACCGGGATGGGTGAGGTTCCAGGCATCGGCGGCGAGGGCCTCGCGGCGCAGTTCGGTCCAGGAGGTCACCGACCAGACGTCGGCGGCTACGCCCCAGTCGTCGCGCAGCAGCTGTTGTGCCTGCAACGCCCACTGCATGGCGATGCCGGAGGCCAGGATCTGTGCTCGCGGCCCGTCGAGGTCGTCGGCGGGGCGGTAGCGGTGCATGCCGGCAAGGATGCCGTCGACGTCCACGTCGGCCGGCTGGGCGGGCTGGGTGATTGGTTCGTTGTAGAGGGTGAGGTAGTAGAAGACGTTGGGATCCTCACCGTCGCGGGGCTCGCCGTACATGCGGCGCAGGCCGTCGCCGGTGATGTGGCTGAGCTCGAAGGCGAACGCGGCGTCGTAGGCGACGCAGGCGGGATTGGTGGAGGCCAGCATCATCGAGTGGCCGTCTTGGTGTTGCAGGCCTTCGCCGTTGAGGGTGGTCCGGCCGGCGGTGGCGCCGAGCAGGAAGCCCCGGGTCATCTGATCGGCGGCCGCCCACAGGCCGTCGCCGGTGCGCTGGAACCCGAACATGGAGTAGAAGATGTAGACCGGGATCATCGGTTTGCCGTGGGTGGCGTAGGAGGTACCGGCCGCAGTCCAGGACGCCACGGCGCCGGCTTCGGTGATGCCCTCGTGCAGCAGGACACCCGTGGTGTCTTCCTGGTAGCTGAGCATGAGTTCCCGGTCGACGGACAGGTAGTGCTGCCCGTGCGGTGAGTAGATCTTCTTGGACCGGAACAGGGCGTCCAGGCCGAAGGTGCGGGCTTCGTCCGGGATGATCGGCACGAACCGGTGACCGATGTGCGGGTCTTTCATCAGGTCTTTGAGCAGCCGTACGAACGCCATTGTGGTGGCGACCTGTTGCCGACCTGAACCGCGGGCGGCGACCGCGTACGCCTCGGTGGGCGGTAGCGCAAGCGGCCGGCTTTGCACGCTCCGAGCCGGTAGGTAGCCACCCAGGGCGCTGCGTCGCTCGTGCAGGTATTCCAGCTCCGGGGACCGGTCGGGCAGCCGGTGGTAGGGCGGCAGGGTCTCGTCGAGCGCCGCGTCGGGAATGTCGAGGTGCAGCCGGTCCCGGAAGCCCTTGAGGTCGTCGAGGGTGAGTTTCTTCATCTGGTGGGTGGCGTTACGGCCCTCGAAATGCGACCCGAGCGTCCACCCTTTGATCGTCTTGGCGAGGATCACGGTCGGCTGGCCGGTGTGCGTAACGGCGGCCTGGTACGCCGCGTACAGCTTGCGATAGTCGTGGCCGCCCCGGGTGAGCCCCCAGATCTGCTCGTCGGACAGGTGCGCGACCAGGGCTGCGGTGCGCGGATCACGGCCGAAGAAGTGTTCCCGCACGAACGCCCCGGATTCGGCCTTGTAGGTCTGGTAGTCGCCGTCCGGGGTGACGTTCATCAGGTTGACCAGCGCGCCGTCGGTGTCGGCGGCCAGCAGCGGGTCCCACTGCCGGCCCCAGATCACCTTGATGACGTTCCACCCGGCGCCGCGGAAGAACGACTCCAGCTCCTGGATGATCTTGCCGTTGCCGCGGACCGGCCCGTCGAGGCGCTGCAGGTTGCAGTTGACGACGAAGGTGAGGTTGTCCAGTTCCTCGCGGGCGGCTACCCCGAGCGCGCCGAGCGCTTCGACCTCGTCCATCTCACCGTCGCCGAGGAACGCCCAGACGTGCTGGCCGCTGGTGTCCTTGAGACCGCGGTGGTGCAGGTAGCGGTTGAACCGAGCCTGGTAGATCGCATTGATTGCGCCGAGGCCCATCGAGACGGTCGGGAACTGCCAGAAGGTCGGCATCAGTCGCGGGTGCGGGTAGGACGGCAGCCCGCCAGGATGCGACAGTTCCTGCCGGAAACCGTCGAGCTGCTGCTCGGTCAACCGGCCCTCCAGGAAGGCCCGCGCGTAGATGCCCGGGGAGGCGTGGCCCTGGAAGAAGATCTGGTCGCCGCCGCCGGCCGCGCGGCCGTGGAAGAAGTGGTTGAACCCGACCTCGTACAGCGACGCGGCCGAGGCGTAGGTCGAGATGTGTCCGCCGACCTCGATCCCGGGGCGCTGCGCGCGGTGCACCATGATCGCGGCGTTCCACCTGATGTGGGCGCGGATGCGCCGTTCGATGTCTTCGTCGCCGGGGAACGGCGGCTCCAGAGCGGGCGGGATGGTGTTGAGGTAGTCGGTGCTGTGCAGACCGGGCACGCCGACGTGCTGTTCACGGGCCCGTTGCAGCAAGTCGAGCATCAGGTATCGCGCGCGATTCGTTCCGGCGTGTTCCACGACCGCGTCGAGCGACTCCCGCCATTCCTGAGTCTCGGCGGGGTCCAGGTCGTACAGCTGGCTGGGCAGCCCGTCGCTGATCAACGGCTGCCGGTGGATTTCTGCGGTCATGGCGTAACGCCTTTCTCACCGCGTTGAGGTGACATTGTGGCGATGGCTTGATCGGATAACGCCCCGCGGTCGGCGACCCAGGGGAGCCGCAGACGGTTCGTTGACCGATGGACTGGCATCGGGTAGCGAGCTCATGGCATCAGCCGCAGCGCGAGCAGGATCCCGAAGGCGGGCAGGAGCAGGACTTTGGCGCATTCGGCGGCGATGTAGGCGAGATGAAGGTGCGATCGCGGCCAGCGTCAGGGTGGCGGCGAGAGCGAGCTCCGCGGCGTTGAGCACGCGGAAGACCAGTCGGCCGATGCCCAGCCCGAGCGGCACGGTGATGCCTGGCGCGGAACTTCAACGGTGTCTCCACGAAGGAGATCGCAAGGACCATGCCCAGCCAGAGGAACGGGACACCGAGTGGCACGATCGCGAGCGGGGCGGTCACGGCTGTGCCTCGACGCCCGGTGGCGGCAGGATCCGCCGTGCTGGGATCGGCGCCGTCGCGGGGGCGATCTGGGCAAGGCACAGATGCGGCTCGACGAACGGCTTCAGGCTGACCGCCGCGGGTGGGGCATCGATGTCGGCCAGAGTCCGCCGAAGCAGACCCAGATGCACCGAGCAGACCACATCCGAGTGCGCGGCGGCGACGGCGCGAAACGGGCAGGAATGCAGCCGGATCTCGAGGCTGTCGCCGTCGCGAACGAGATCAGGGTCGAAGCCCAACTCGGCGAACACCGCGTTCACGTGCACCGCCGCTTCGGCCAGCGTCGCCGCGGTTGCCGCCGGCCGGGATTCCGGTGGCCCAGCCCAATCCCAGCCGGCCCGTTCGGCCCGCCGCGCCCGTTCGTCGCCATCCCCGGCCCAATGTGCGGCGAGGATCTCGGAGAGCAACTCGTAGCCGGACGACCCGCCGGCGCCGTGGCCGGCCGGCAGGTAGAGCCGGCGCGGCCGCCCTCGTGTGCCGGACCGGCCGGCCTGGCTGATCACCAGGCCGGCGTCGGTGAGCACATCCAGGTGGAACCGGACCGTCGTGATGTGCAACCCGCACGCGGCGGCGAGCTCACGCACGTCCAACGGCCGCTCGCTGGCGCGCAGCGCATCCAGTAGCCGTAGTCGGCTCGCGACGGCCAGTGCCCCATGCGTTTGGCTGCGCTCCCCTGCTCGATCCTCGTTCATGCCCCCAGCCTAATAGAAATGATGCTGATAGTCTAAAATCCGGTGAACAAACACCCGCCGTGGAAGGAGGGGCCGACATGACGTACGTGATCGCTGAGCCATGCATCGACGTCGTCGACCGGGCCTGCGTCGAGGAATGCCCGGTCGACTGCATCTACGAAGGAGACCGGGCGCTGTACATCCAGCCCGACGAGTGCGTGGACTGCGGCGCCTGCGAGCCGGTCTGCCCGGTCGAGGCGATCTACTACGAGGATGACCTTCCCGCCCAGTGGTCGGTGTTCACCGACGACAACGCCCGGTTCTTCGCCGAGCCGCTGCCCGGCGCGGTGACAGCCTTGGACTCCCCGGGTGGGGCAGCCAAGCTCGGCCGGGTGGGGGTGGACACTCCGCTCGTCGCCCGGCACCCGGCCCCATGACCGCAGCCTCATCGAAGGGAACGTGCACGGGTCGTGCGGCATCACAGCGGCCGACAGCCTCTATCGCGAGGCTTCGTAAACCAAGGAACTAACCGGCGGCCGTCGAAGGTTTCGCCATCCGGCGGGACCGCCAGGTCAGCCGTCATGTCGTGTGTGTCATTCATCGGCGTAGCCCGTTCCTGGCGATACGAACGCACGTAGAGCGATGCTCCGCGGTCGGCGGCCGGGTCAGCAGTCGATCAGCGCGATGTGCATAGGCCGGTGCCTTAACCTCAGGTAGTCCTCTTCCTCGCCGTACACGGACCAGCCGAGCCGTTGGTTACATGTGGCGGTGCCGAGAATCAGCCATGTGCGGAATGCGGGCCCAGCACGAGGGAAGGTCGAGGCAGGTCAGGCCGGCCGCTGGGCAGCGATCATCACCGCGGTCAGGCGCCCGTGGCGAGCAGCCCGAACAACGCCCATCCGGCCCAGTCCATCTCAGCGGCGGCTGAGCTGGTCGGCCTTGGCCGCAAGCGCGGCGAGTACCTGCTGATGTGAGGTGTGGAAGGCGGCGACGCCCCCGTCTTCCAAGGTCTGCCCGACGTCGTCCAGGTCGACGCCGGCCCGGGCGAGCCGGCGCATCACTTCGGCGGCTTCGTCCACTGCGGTGTCGATGGTGCGGGCCGGCGTGCCGTGGTCGTTGAACGCGGCGATGGTGGCCTCGGGCAGGGTGTTGACCGTGTCGGGCCCGATGAGCTCGTCGACGTAGCGGGTGTCGGGGTAGGCCGGATTCTTGGTGGAGGTGGAGGCCCACAGCGGCCGTTGCGGGTGTGCCCCGTGCGCGGCCAGGCGCTGCCACCGCTCGTCCGCGAAACGTTCCCGGAACAGCCGGTAGGCGAGCTTGGCCTGGGCGATCGCCGCTTGTCCGCGCAGCGTCAGCGCGTCCTCGGTGCCGGTCGTCTCCAGGCGGCGGTCGACCTCAGTGTCGACCCTGCTGACGAAGAACGAGGCGACGCTGTGCACGCGCGAAGGATCGCCGCCGCGCTCGGCGAAGGCTTCGAGACCGGACAGGTACGCCTCGATGACCTGCTCGTAGCGGGCGAGGGAGAAGATCAGCGTGATGTTGATGCTGTGACCTTCGGCGGTCATCGCCTGAATCGCGGGGATGCCCTCGGCGGTCGCCGGGATCTTCACGAACAGGTTGGGCGCGGCGATCCGCTCGTGCAGCGCGCGGGCGGCCACCAGCGTGGCCTGGGTGTCGCGGGCCAACTCGGCGGCGACCTCGACGGAGACGAATCCATCGGTGCCGCCGCTGCCGTCGAAGACCGGGCGCAGCACGGCCAGCGCCGCGGTGGTGTCGTCGACGACCAGCTGCCAGTACGCATCCTCGAGCGGCACCCCGGCCGCGGTCAGCGCCGCGAACTGTCCGTCGTAGTCGGTCGAGCCGAGGACGGCCTTGGCGAAGATGGTCGGGTTGGCGGTCACCCCGCGGATACCGTTGGCGACCATCTGCTTCAGGGTGCCGTCGCGCAGATAGCCGCGGGTGAGGTTGTCGAGCCAAGGGCTCTGGCCGTACTCGGCGTAGAGACGCTGCAGGGCGGTCATCGGCCTGCCTTTCAGCTGGAAGGGTCGTGAAGGGTGCCGGTCGAACCCGCGGTGCGCTACCGGCGGGGCTCGGCCGGGTCTGCCGTCCGTCCGGCCAGCCGCCACAGCGCGAGAGCAGCGACGAGCAGGCCGAAGTCGCGCAGTGCGACGTCGTAGTAGTCGCCCAGGATCAGCAGGTTGATGATGATCCCGGCCAGCCAGGCGGACACCACGAGGGCGCCGTACCTCGGCCGGACCGCCACGAGGAGCCCGGCCGCGATCTCGATCACGCCGACGACGTACATCGCCTGCTGCGCCGTGCCCGGGACGAGCCGATCGACGAACGGTGCCAGGTAGCCCGGCCAGTCGGTCAACAGATTGAAGAACTTGTCCAGGCCGAACGCGATCGGCGCCACCGTGAAGACGGTGCGTAGCAGCAGCAGCGCCTGCTGAGCCGGATCCCCGACTCGGCGGGTCAGCCGGGAGATCGTTGCCGAACCCGGTGCGTTGACGCTCATCACATGTGCTCCGATCTTCTAAAAACAGGTTTCCCGTACGTTAGAAAGCTAGGCCCCTGTCTCTTCTAAAGTCAAGGTTTTCGTGTTTTACACTTGGTCATGGCCATTCGCTCGTTACCCGACCGCGTCGCCGCTCTGGCCGCCCTCGACGATCCGGTCCGGCGCACCGTGTTCGACTTCGTCGCCCGCTCCACAACGGCGGTGAGCCGCGACGCGGCGGCGGACGCCCTCGGCCTGAGCCGGCGGGTCGCCGCCTACCATCTCGACCACCTTGCCGACCAGGGGCTGCTCGCCGTCGAGTACCGCCGGCCGCCGGGGCGGAGCGGTCCCGGGGCCGGTCGTCCGGCGAAGCTGTATCGGCGGGTCGAGGATGAGGTCGCGGTGTCGGTGCCCGAACGGCACTACGACCTGGTCGGTGGGTTGCTCGCCGCGGCCGTGGCCGAGTCGATCGATACCGGCGGCCAAGTGCAGGAGGTGCTGCACCGGGTCGCTTATGACGTCGGCAAGGCCACTGGCAAGGCCACCGGCAGCCTGCTCGCGGCGCTGGAGGAAGCCGGGTACGAGCCACGGCAGCAGGATCATGACAGTGGCGCTGTCGTGCTGGGCAACTGCCCGTTCCACCGGCTCGCCCGGCAGTACACGGCATTGGTCTGCGGGGTGAACCTGCAGTTGTTGCGCGGCGTCGCTGACGGTGCCGGTGACTCCTCCTGTCTCACTGAGCTCGACCCTGGCCCGGGCCGCTGCTGCGTACGGCTGCGCCCGGCTGCACAGTGACGTGGCGGCGCGGCGTTGACAAGGGGACACAGAACCGGGCGTACGGCCGGTTCCGTAGCCGCGCGACGGGAATGTTCATTCCCCATGCTCCACAGACGCCCGTACGTGCCCTGCTCCACGCGGCGCAGGGCCTGTGTGTCCGCGACACCTTGCCGGGCCAGGGCAACCGATGCGTCGACGGTGGCTCTGTCATGGCCCGTGACCCGGGGCGGCTGACCGCAGTTCATGAGCTAGGTGAGCCAGATGGTGAGGGTTCGACGTTGCTCCTCGAGCATGCCGCGCAGCAGTTCCCGGGGACGGTTCGCCGCGGTGATCGCGGGCCTGTTCTCGTTCACCGCCGGCTGGTAGGCGCGGGCGTCGCCGCGCCGGCAGGTCATCGGATCGCAGGGTGGCGGGCTGCCGCCATCGCGGCGAGGCCGGCACCGTTGAGCGCGGCGGTCCATGGCGCGGCCGCCGACCGCACCAGGACGCGCAGGTCCGTCGCGATCTGCGACATCAGGCTGGGCGTCATGGCGCCGTCGCCCACCACCATGAGGCCGCGGGTCAACGCGGCGGGGACCAAGGCCGGCGCGGCAGGGTCGCGGCGCAGCTCGCCGACCATCCGGGTGGTGGCCTGGGCAAGCACTTCGGTGGGGGTACCGCGCTTGAGGTCACGGGTGCCGAGGTCCGTGCGCCGCGCCGCCGCCACCCGACCGTCCTGCAGGACCGCCACCTCGCTGAGTTCGGCACCGATGTCAGCGATGAGCAGTCCACCCGTCGCGGCCCCGGCCCCGATGGCCGCCGCGCGTACGGTGTCGATGAAAAGCACCCGCGACGGGGCGAACACCGCTGTCGCGACCCGGCGCAGCGCGTACTGCTCCGCCATGGTCGCGAGCACGGGCCGGCAGACGACCACGACCGGGTCGGCCGGGATCGGATCGCGGTGCTGGCGGGTCAGCTGCGTCAGCACGCCGACGCAGCCGGATCCGTCGGCGACACGTCCCCGGCGCACCGCCGCATGGGTTCCGGCGGTCTCGCTACTCGGGCAACTCACGCCGCCGCGGCCGGCCACCCACAGATGGGTTTGGCTGCTGCCGAGGATGACGGCTATCGCAGTGGGCGAGGTCTCGGCGGTCGCCTGGGTATCGACGGGCGGCTCGGCCGCCGGTCGGATGGAGGGGTGCTGACCGGATGCCACCGCGGTGGATACGAACATGCCGACCTCATTTCTGCGGGCTCGAAAGGACGGTCACGCCGCGCGGCGGCGTACGAGAGACTTCGGCCGGTTGCCCCTGGCAGGCGGCACACCAGCGGGCGGTGGGTGAAGCCTGCAGACGATCAGCGGTGATCCTCTGGCCGCATTGCTGGCACCTGCCGTAGGTGCCGCGGGCCATGCGACCCAGCGCGGCTTGGATGTCGTCGATGGCATGCCTCGCCGCGGCGAGCCGAGTCCGGGCCAACTCTTGCGACCCGGCGGCATCCAGCAGTTCGGTCGACGGGGTGGCCAAGGAGTCTGCGAACGCCTGATGCAGCTGATGGACCGTCAGGTCCCAGGTGAGGGCCACCGCATCGCGTTGCATATCAGCGAGCATCGGTGGCGCCAGGTCCGACCGTCTGGCCCGGATCGGCGTGGCCCGGATCGGCGTGGTCGGGTGGACCGGGCGGGCGAACGTGGCATCGACGGTGGGGCTGGAAGGGGCCGCTTGCGTCGTCATCATTGCCTCCTCACGTGCGGGAACGCGGTAGGTCAAGCGTGCGTGGGTGACTGCGGAACGACAGCGGCCGTCGCGGGCAGAACAGCCGGCGTTGGCCTTCCGGCGCCCGGCAACCAAAGGGATCGGTGCCGGAATGACCCGGTGCGAGCCGACCGTGCAGCGGCGCGGCCACACCGGCGCCAACAATCAGGAAAATGCGCTGTGGTGTCGCCAGGGCGGCTGGTGTGATCCGAGGACTGACCTCTGCGGAATCGTCCGAGAGCCGGTGGACAGCCGACCGGGCTGGATCGACACATCGGCAGCGCGGCAAGACGTCAAACCATGTCGGGGGCCGCGGGGACCACCATCACCGGGCACGGGGCGTGCTCGATCACGTTCCGCGACGTCGAGCCCATCACCAGCCCACGGAATCCTCCGAGTCCCCGCGAGCCGACGATCAGTAGCCCGGCAGAGTTGCGGCGAGCGAAGGTGATCAACGCGGAGGCGACGGAATCGCCCGAAACGAGCTCGGTGCGATATTTGACATCCGGATATCGCGCCCCGACGCCGAGCGCGCCTGCCGCAGGATCGCCGACCGTGGCCCAGAACCCGGGGTCGCCCGCCGCGATCGCGCCCGCAGTGCTGCGGCGAGCCGGCTGATGATGCGCGAGGATCAGCTCGACGTCGCGCAGTTGCGCTTGCGCGAAGGCGATCTCTGCTGCCCTGTTCGCCCCGGGTGAACCATCGGTGCCGAGCACGACCGGCGCGCCATCGGGTGGGGTGTCGCCGCGTACGACCACGACCGGGCAACGAGCGTGCGCTGAGGTCTGGGCGGCCACCGAGCCCACCAGGAGTCCCGCGAACCCGCCCAGGCCGCGATGCCCGACCACAAGCAGCTGAGCATCGCGTGAAACGTCGACCAGTACCCCGCCGGGCGAACCGTCGATCAGGTCGGTGGTCACCGGCAGGGAAGGGTGATCGGCGCGGACCTCCTGTGCGGACTGCGCCAGCAGGTCCAGCATCGCCAATCGGGGACCTTTGCCGTGCTGATCGTACGGGGCGTAGAAGGGCGGAAGGATCACCGGCCAACCGAAAGCGTGCACGATGCGCAGGCCGCAGCCGCGCCGCAGCGCCTCCCGCGCGCCGTAAAGAACTGCGGATCGTGCCGTAGCCGAACCGTCGAAGCCGACAATCACGGGCCTGCTCATCGAAAGACCTCCGTCGTCGCGTCGGTGCTGAGCGATCGTCCGCGCGGCAGGTAGTAGGTCACGAGTCTCACGTCGCCGTAGTCGGCAGCGAGCCTGCGCGACCGGCCGGTATCGCCTCCCGCGGCAGGAAGCCCGACTGTCGGCGGCTGGTTCGCCGTCGCTGCCCGCGGCGAGGCCGGTCGTTGCCGATAGGAACGCATGATTTCCCTTTCTGAAGGTGTTTCGGAGGCGATCAGGTCCGGTCTCCGTTGGTCGCGCCGGCGTGGTGTCGCCACACGCTTGCGCGAGCGGCGTTCGTGGGTCATCCGCGGCGATGCTCGACCGGCGCGGACGGCGACGGCGGCGTCGTTTGCGGGAACCGGCCCGTCGGCGAGATCCAGTACGGCAGCCGGCGTGAGCTCACCCACGCCCAGTTCCGCCGACGCCGCCCGCGGTCATGGGGCGGCCAGCGCGCGTCCCCCTGCTGTTTTTTCGCCGCGCCGCGCTTTCCTCAACGATGGGCACGTCTGCGCCGTGCCGACAGGGGCGGCGGCGGACACGTTGGCAGCCCGGAATTGCCGGTCACAGGCAACGGCCACACCATCGCGACCCGCTACGGCGAGCGGTTCCGGCACGCCGCAGCGCTTATCGGCGATCACCAGAAACGGTACGCCTCTGCCCGCCACGACAGTATTCGAGATTCGATATGGCTCGTGCCACAATGGTTTTGCCTACGCTTCATCCCTTTCGGCTGGACCTCACGGTCTGGGCGTTGCGGCGACGACACCGAAACACTGTCGACCAGTGGGATAACGGCCCGGTTGTCGCAACGATTCGGACCATCCTTTGTTGATCAAGGTGTCGAGCTGCACGCGTTCGCTGCAGCGCCCGATCTGGCCGGCGTCCCCGAGGATTCGATCCGGGAGCTCGGGTTCAGCCGCCAGAAGACGCGAGCGGTACTGCAACTCGCCGCTCATGTCGTCGACCGGAGTGTGGATCTGGTGCGGCTGGAGGGGTTGGACAACGACCAGGCTGTCGTCGAGCTGTCCCGCATTCATGGCATCGGTCGCTGGTCTGCGGAATACGTACTGCTGCGAGGGCTGGGGAGACTGGACACCTTTCCGGGCGACGACGTCGGGGCGCAGAACAACCTGCAACGATTGTTTCACCTTGCCGGCAAACCGGACTACGACCGTATTCGGCAGTTGAGCTCGCCGTGGCATCCCTACGAAGGCGTCGTCTATTTTCACCTACTGCTGGACAAGCTGCGTGCGAACGGCGCTCTATGACTTGCCGAAGCCCGGCAAGGCCCGACTTCGTTCATCGCCGTCGTCGGCCCTTTCCCGCAGATCGTGTAAGGGGTGATAGTTGGAGGTACAAGCGTTGCACGCTAAAGGGCATCGGAGGCAAAGCTCCGCGTCAAGGAGGCTGATAGCCATGCTGAGAAACAAGAACGGGCGGAAGCCGGGTCGGTTCTCACGCTGGCTGCACCGGACATTCGACGACTGGTCCTTCAGGTATTTGCTCGGGCCCGCCCAAGTCGACAAGCCAGTCGACGGCACCGCGCCAGCTACGCGCGAGCGATGGGAGCACGATCTGGAACATCGTAAGGACTACACTCGGGAGCAACGCAAACGCAAGCGAGCTGCCCACGACCGTTCGAGCGGAAACTGAGGGGTTCGCCCAACGGAAGCGGAACCTGATGACCGCCGTATCCGACTCTGCGTTACCGCAATAGGAACGGGTCGCGCATATTCCTCCGCACGGTTATCCCCATGTATCTCGACGACCGCGAGGATCCGGCGCGGCCCCAGCCCAACGAGGGACGGGCTCTTCAGCACCGGCGCCATCGGCCAGAAGTGCGCGCCGACGATTATGCCGTAGCGCCGCATGGCGCGGTTCGCTGAGCGCCGAACCACCTGACCAGTTCCGCCAGGCGTACACCGCACCGACCACGGCGACGATCAGACTCAGCACAGCGCCGACGATCAGCGGTGGCCGCCACCCCGGCCGGGGGTTTTTCCTGCGCCCACCCGGCCTTGTGCGAAGTGCGAAGCGGGGCTGCCTGATGACCTCGGTACGCGATCACCTGAAACGGCGTCGTAGCGCCACGGTGCGAGGCGTGCTTGGGCGTCTCGGTTGTCGAACCGCTGCTGTCGACGACCGTGGTGCGGACCCGGTCAGGGCTCGGGTCGCCGCGCAGCCGCGGTGCGCCATCGCCCGTTCATTTCGGCCCGCGTGCCGTCAGAGGGTGCGGTGCCGGCATCGCCGAGGTGTCGACGACTTGCGCGAGGGGAAGCCGTGGTGTTCGCGGCGGTCGTCCGTGCTGTTCCGGGTCGGCGATTCCCAGCCGCAGCGCGAGGTAGGGATGGCCGAGGTTGGCGAGCAGGCGCCGCAAGGTGTGCCAGGTGCCGGCGACCTCGACGACACCGCTGAGCGGCACCACCGACATGCCGATGGTGGTGGCGGTCAACCAGGCCGCGGACAGTGCCTCGCCGGCGCGTAGCCAGTCCCGTGGGTCGTCCCCGTCGCCGAACAGCAGTGCGTAGACCGCGGCCCAGTCGTGGCCGGCGCCGACCGGCAGTGTCCCGGGCCGGCCGAAGTCGCGGCTGGGCACGGTGGTCTGCGTGGGATGGTCGGGCAGCACGCCCGCGGGGAGTCCGGTGCCCGACAGCCTGGCTCGGCCGGTCCAGTACGTCAGCTCCGCGGCGATCTGCGCGTCGCCGGCTTCGACGGCGGCGGCCCGGCATGCCGCGGAACCCAGGTCGGCCACGTTCTCGGAGGTGAGGACGTGCAGGTTGCCTTCCGCGCGGGCCGCGGCCGCGATGGCTTGCAACGCTACGTCGGGTATGGGCCGCTCGCTGACGGGCCGCCGGTCGGTGTGCCGGATGCGCGTCGCGTACGCGAGGCGCAGCGCCTCCATCGTTACCGGAGCGCGGCCATTCACCATGAGCGTTGCCAGCAGGTCAGGATCATTTGCCGCCGGCAACCTGGTCACCTGCGTCGCCCAGCCGTCGGCGGCGAGTTCGATCCGGGCGTGGTGCAGCGCGGCGCCGCAGCTGAGCACCATCTGCCGGCCTTGAGGATCTCCGGCCACCAGCTGGCGGCTGCGATCGGCGACCAGGTCCAGTCCATCCGGGCGTACCCGCCAGCGCCACGGTTGGGTGTTGAGGATCGACGGGGCGTTGCAGGCCACCGTCGCGGCGTCCATGTACGCGACGGCGGGTGGCCGGTCGACGGCAGTCGTCTGGTGCCTCATGCTCGGGCCTCCCGGGAGTCCCTGTGCTGCGGACGCCCGGCGTTCACGAGGCGGGCGAGTGGCGCCGCGCCGGCGCCATCCGGTGCCGGCTCCTGGACTGTCCGGTCGTCGCGCAGTACCTCGATGAGGACGGCAGCCTGGCTGTGTTCGACGTCCTTGGTCGCAGTCAGCAGCGTGACGGGCCCGGTGCGGGCCAGTTTCCGGAGCCGGTCGATGGTGGCTGCGGGTTGAGCGTCGCGCAGCTCGATCAGATAGCGACGACGGAATTCGGTGTACCGCTCGGGTTGGTGACCGTACCAGCGGCGCAACTGTGTGGACGGCGCGATGTCCTTCACCCATTCGTCGAGGTGGACCGCAGCTTTGGTCAGACCGCGCGGCCATACCCGGTCGACCAGCACCCGAACGCCGTCCTCGGGGGAGGGACCCTCGTAGACCCGGCGGAGCCGTACCTGCGTTTTCATGGGTCCTCCTCGATGTGGGTCGCGTGGATCGTTCGTGGCCGCCCGCTACGGCCATGGTGCGAGGTGTCGTCCTCAATGCTTGCGCGGTGCGCTGGTCGCCGGACAGGTGTCCGGCCAGCATCTACGACCTTCCCGGATTGCCGGATCCCGGCAACGCCGCATCGGCGGATCGGTTGCCCGATCCCGGTAGCGGTCGAACTGCGCGGTGTCCCGGTGACTTGGGCAGCGGCCGGTCGCACCACCGAGCCGATCGGGTTCGCCTGGTGCCCGACGAAGCGCATCGCGGATTCCTGATCGGCCGCACTGCCGAGCGTCAGCAGGTTCCGGCGATCAGACCGACCGGCCGCGGCATCTGCGCAGGCGCCGATCCCGAGGGAGCCGGATATGAGTATTGCTCAACGAACCGCAGAAACTGTCTGGGAAGGCTCGTTGTCCGCCGGTGGCGGAGCGATCCGCTCGGGTAGTAGTGCACTCGACGGGCTGGAGGTGACCTGGGCGGCGCGGACGGAGGCGCCCGGCGGTAGGACCAGTCCGGAGGAGTTGGCGGCCGCCGCTCACTCGTCGTGTTTCGCGATGGCGCTGACGCTGGTGCTCGGCAAGGCCCACACACCACCGCAGCGCCTCAGCGTCGAGGCCACCTTGCAGCCGAGCTGATCACACCGGTCATCACGTGGGCGGCGAAGCGACCCGGGGCACTGTGGCAACGCGGACCTGCAGCTGCCAGGCCGTCATCATTGTGGGCGCTCTCAGCAGCCGGCGTGTCGCCCCGCTGTGATGATCGACGATCCGGATATCGCGTTGCACCAAGCGGACTTCGTCTCGGCGATCGCAGCCGACAGGTATCGACCGAAGCCGTACGTGTGCCGGGGCACGGCGAGTGGTGAACAACCTCGAACCGGGAGCCGCTACTACCGGTCCGTGCAACGAACTATGTGTTTGCCGACGATCGGCAACCACGCGCCCCAGTGTTGACCGGGGCGCCCCCGTGCCATCGCCGCTCGGGAAGGAGCAGGCTGGACGCGACAGGTTGTCCGGAAGCGAGCCGGGAGGCATTGGTGGCGAGTCACATGCTGACCCTGGTACCGAGCGCCTGCGCCTCACCGAGACTGGCGCTCCGCCGCCGGTATTTGCCCGGGGACGCGTCGCCGGTCGTATCCGATAAGGACACGCGAACGGCGATCGCGGACACGGTCAGGCCCGGTTGCGGAACGTCTGACACGGCGGCTACGACGGCTTCCGCCTCGTCGAATCGCTGAGCCGGCAACCCACCATCGAGGGCCGATAGGCCCTGCGATGGGTATCGCTCACACCATCGTGGTGCCACACCCAGGCGGGCTTCCGTACGGGGTTGTCGGCATCCGCACTTGTTTCCCGAACGCGGAAAGGACCCTTGAGGTGACCAGCACCGTGCAGGAACCGATCGAACTACTCCGCAACTGCTTGGAGGAGCAGTTTCAGCGGAGCACTGACCAACTCGCCGAACTTACCCTGCGCAGCCGGCAGCGGGGCTTCGGCGGCTATGACCACGACACGCTCGCAGCGCTGATCGCGTCGGCTCGCCAGACGGTGTCGGAAACCGCTCACGCGCTGAAGCGCATGGCCGAGGGCAGCTACGGCACCTGCGAACGCTGCGCCGTCGACATCCCGCTGCAGCGGCTGGAGATTCTGCCGCACGCCCGGTTCTGCGTGCCCTGCCAATGCAGGCAGACCGGCTGACCGCCGACACCGACGGCGAGCGCGCACAGGAGGGCGACGCCACAGGACATCGGCATACAGCGCTGGCATCGGCGCCCTGGTAGCCATGCGAGCAACGCGCTTACGCCGATCTGCGCGCTATCGAGAAGGCCAGCGAAGTGCGGACCGCCGCCGGATCGACCGGCGGTGTGTTCGGCTCACCCGGACAGGAGTTTGGTGATGGAGAAGTGGTCGTTGACGGCACTCGCCGATGGATTGCTGAGCTATGCGTTGAGCGCGTCGAGCGGCCGCGGCATGCGGACCTTCGGTGGCGGACGTCCGCACCTGCCCCACCAGACCATGATCGCGTTGGCCCGGGGGCAGAGGTTGGACGAGCACGACAACCCGGGTGAGGCGACCGTGCAGGTGCTGCGCGGCCGGGTGCGGGTCACGGCCGGCGATGACGCGACGGACGGCTTCCCCGGACAGTTGCTGATCGTGCCCGGCGCCCGGCACACGTTGACCGCACAGGAAGACGCGGTCGTGCTGCTCACCAACGCGAAACGTCCGACGCGGGTCACGGCCGATGCGCTGGAGACCGATATGACCGCTTCAAACCAGCGCCAGCGCCGGAACGGGCGCCGACGCTGGCCCGTGAACGCATCTTTGCCCTAGTCACGCACGACACGGTCGCAGATCGCCTAGCCACGACGACGCAACGCAGGGAGACGAATCGATGAAAGACTCACAGGTGTTCGTCATCGTCGGGGCCGGCTTGGCCGGGGCGAAGGCCGCGCAGACGCTGCGCGAGACCGGCTTCGGCGGCGAGATCGTGCTGCTCGGGGAGGAACCCGAACGCCCTTATGAACGGCCGCCATTGTCCAAGGGCCTGTTGCTGGGCACGGCCGAGCGGGAGTCGGTGTTCGTGCACGAGCCCGGCTAGTACGCGGCGCACGACGTGGACCTGCGTACCGGCGTCCGGGCGGTCGCGATCGACCGCGACACCCGGCAGGTCGAGCTGGCCGGCGGCGAACGCGTCGGCTACGACGCGCTGCTGCTGGCCACCGGTGCGACACCTCGCCGCTTGGCCGTCCCCGGCGCCGACCTCGACGGGGTGCTGGGATTGCGGACCCTGCCCGACAGCGACCGGATCGCAGCCGCGCTCGTCGACGGCAGCCACCTCGTGGTCGTCGGTGCCGGCTGGATCGGGCTGGAAGTCGCCGCCGCCGCCCGCCGGCGTGGCGTCACGGTCACCGTCGTGGAACGTTCCGAACTGCCGTTGCTGCGCGTGCTCGGCCCGGGCATCGCCCGGGTCTTCGCCGACCTGCACCGCGACCACGGCGTCACCTTCCGCCTCGGTGCCGTCGTGCAGGCGTTCCGCGGCGACGGCCGGGTGTCCGCGGTACTGCTGGGCGACGGCACCGAACTGCCGGCCGACGCGGTCGTCGCCGGCGTCGGCGTCGATCCCAACGTGGCTCTCGCCGAACAGGCAGGACTGACGGTCGACAACGGCGTCGTCGTCGACCGGGCGCTACGCAGCAGCGACCCCCGAATCTACGCTGCCGGGGACATCGCCAACGCCTACCACCCGCTGTATGACACGCATCTGCGGGTCGAGCACTGGGCAACCGCGCTGCACTCCGGTCCCGCCGCCGCCCAGTCCATGCTGGGCGCCGAGGTCGTCTACGACCGGCTGCCCTACTTCTACACCGACCAGTACGACCTGGGCATGGAATACACCGGCTACGCCCCGCCCGGCAGGTACGACACCGTCGTGGTGCGCGGCGACGTCGCCGAGCGGGAGTTCGTCGCGTTCTGGACCACCGGCGGTCGGGTGATGGCCGGCATGAACGTCAACGTCTGGGACACCACACCGCAGATCGAGGCCCTGATCCGCAGCAACAAGCCGGTCGACCTCGCCCGACTCGCCGACCCCGACATCGCCCTCGACGACCTCACACCCATCGAATCCCAGCCCTTCGCCGCCGGAAGGAGCAACAGATCATGACCAGAGACCGCCCGCCGCGATCGTGGTAGGCCTCGACGGCTGCCGCCCAGCCGGCACGCTCTGGACTTGGCCGCCCGGCAAGCGGCCGGACGGTCGGCCAGGTGACCGGTTGCGGCATCCGACGTCGACCGTTGTTCGTCGTGCAACGGAACGACGGGTAATCGTCCCCTTTCTGAAGGCACAGATGAGACACCTCGACATCGTCGTCGGCACCGACGGCTCCGAGCAGGCCATGGCCGCTGTGCGGTAGGCCGCCGAGGACCGGCTACGCGCCGCCCCGCTAAAGGTCATTAGTGCCTACTCCTGGAGCGGGCATCGAGGTCTCCGGCGCCGCCGTGATCGGCGATCCGGCATCAGTCCTGTTGGACGCCGCCCGCGGCGCGGGCATGCTGGTGGTGGGTAACCGCGGGCGCGGTGGCTTCGCCAGCCTGCTGCTCGGCTCGGTCGGTCAGCAGGTCGCCACCCAAATGGCCGGGCCCGTCGTGGTATTCCGCGGCCGACGCGAAACCCCGTCCGGCCCGGTCACGGTCGGTGTCGACGGCTCGGCCTCGGCGCAGCGCGCTCTGGCGCTTGGATTCGACGAAGCGCAGCGGCGCGGCAGCGGACTGCTCGCGGTTCGCTGCTATCCGGTGCCGATGTCGCTGTACGGAATGGATATGCCGCTGGAGACCTACGACCAGGACGCGGCCGCCACGGCCCGCTGATCGGCACCCTTCTCGGCTCGGTCGGCCAGCAGCTACTGCACCATGCCGACTGCCCGGTGATGATCGTCCACCCGGAACAGCCGTGACCGGTAGCGTTCCGAGGACAGGATCTAACGCCGTCCCGTACCACCACGGCGCCCTCGGCGCCTCGACGAGCCGGTTCGGACCGTACCGCTCCAGCCTGCGCCCAGCCTCCGCCGCCGAATGACCGCCGGCGCCCGGCTCCACCCCGAAATGACGGGCGACTTCGTCGGCCCGGACGCGCGTGCTACAGCGTCGAATCGATCGGGGCTCACTCATCACCTCATCTTTCACGACATTGCCCCGACCAGCCGCGCACCTTCGGCGGCGCCAGCCACCTGGAGCCGCCTCCGGCAGGAAGACCGGCCGACGCGTGATCGACCGAGCTTGCCGACAGCCAGCAAGAAACCACATCGCTTGTTGCGGCTGACATGCATGGTGGTCGACCCCCAGCGCGCGGAACCATTTCACGTAGGCGTCGGACCTGAAGGCTGACCACCGGCGCGGCAGGAGCATTCACGGCTTGGGTTGAAAGCGCCGTGGCAGCGTGGCCACCGGCCCTCCCCCCGGGTCCTGGTGGCGCGCCGCCGCCAGTCGCCACGGCATGCCGTCGCCTCGGCGGTGATGCCCCCAGCCCGGGAGTGGGGAGCCGACAGGTCCGACGGCCCTGGCCGGCGTCCTTGCCGCCGGCCTCCTCTGTAGCGCCGCCGGTCCATTTCCGACGGTATCGGGCGACCGGAGCCGAGCGGTCTGTGTTGTGTGTCGGTGTTGTGCCTGGCGGACCGTCCGACCGAGAACGGAGGTTAGTTGGCGCCGGCGCCCGTCGCCTACGTCTTCAAGCCCCGGCCAGCGACAGGCACGGCAAGTTCAGCGCCTGGTCGTGGGTGGCGAGCAGGTCCAGGAACGCGATGACGTCGCGGGTGCGGCGGCGGATCGACCGGGTTGATGCGGTCGCCGCGCTCCGTCACCCACAGTGCCGGGTGCTGCGCACACCCGAACCGAGGGCGAATGTTGTCAACGTAGTCGCCGACCGCCTCGACTGCCCGGGCCATCACGGAGACGACGTTGCGGCGACGCGGCTGACCGCCCCGTTTCGCCCCCAGGCGTAGATCACCTTGAACAAGGTGGCGTCCCGGTACGCCGCCAACGCTTGCCGTGCACCGCTCGTTCCACCTGATCGTCGGCGTAGTCGAGTCACGTCCCGCTCGTTGCGGCTGAGGATGCGCACGTCCTCCCCGCGCACGTAGACGACGGCGCGCACGCCGTCCCACTTGTACTCGTAGGCCCAGCCGCCACCGCTCGGCAGCGTGCCGAGCGCGGCCAGCATCGGGGGCACCGGGGCGGGAAACGTCATGACACGTCGACCAAGACCTTGCCGACCGCTCCGCTCTCGACCGCGCGGTGCGCGTCGGCCGTGCGGGCGAGCGGGAACCGGACCAGCGGCAGGCCGTGCTCCTCGCCGACCGGCAGGGCACCGTCGGCGACCGCGGCCGCGACGTCCTGGGCGCCGGCGGCCAGCGCCTTGTCCCCGACCGTGTAGAGCACCATGAACTGGAAGCGGGTGTTCAGCGTCATGTTCTGCCGCACGTCCAGCTCGACCCGCCGGGCGCCGTCGTTCGCGTACGTCGCGATCGTGCCCCGGGTGCGCAGCACGGCGAGGTCGAGCGCCAGGTTCGCGCCCAGCGCCACCTCGGCGATGATGTCGACGCCGTCCGGGGCGATCGCGCGGATCTCGGCGACCGGGTCGCCCTCGCGGTAGTTGATCACGTGGTGGGCGCCGGCCGCGGTGGCCAGCCGCGCCTTCTCGGGGCCGCTGATCGTGGTGATCACGGTGGCGCCGGCCCAGCGGGCGAGCTGGATCGCCGCGTGCCCGACCGCGCCGGCGCCGCCCGCGGCCAGCACCACCTTGCCGTCGAGAGCGCCGGGCGCCAGGCGGCTCGGCCCGTCCTCGGCCACGGTGAGCGCGCGGTGCGCGGTGAGCGCGGGCACGCCGAGCGCGGCGCCGAGCTCGAAACTGGCCTCGCCGGGCAGCGGCACCGCCCGGTCGGCGGGCACGACCGTGTACTCGGCGGCGGTGCCCGCGGGCAGGCCGGCCCCGGCCAGGAACAGCCACACGCGCTGGCCGACCCGGCTCTCGTCGACGCCCGCGCCGACGGCGTCGATCACGCCGGCGCCGTCCAGGTGCGGGATGATCTCGGGGTGCACCTTGGGGTTGGTGGCGCCCGAGCGGGTCTTCCAGTCGGTCGGGTTGACCCCCGACACGGCTACCCGCACGCGAACCTCGCCGGGGCCGGGCGCGGGCACCTCACGGTCGAGCAGGTCGAGGACGTCGGGGCCGCCGTTGTCGCGGTAGATGATGGCCTTCATACCGTGATTCTTCCCCGTCCGGCACTATTGACCACGCCAATGGCGCAGTGATTCAGGGGACGGTCCGGACATGGCGCGATCAGACAGCTACCCCGACGGCACACCGCTGGACGCGGCCGACCGGCATCTGGCGGCGGCCGACCCGGCGATGCGCGGCCTGATCGCGCGGTGGGGACCGGTCGCCGAGGTCGAGCTGCCCGAGGCGAGCCGGGAGCATTTCGGCTCGCTGATCCTGGCGATCGTCAGCCAGCAGTTCTCGACCCGTGCGGCCCGGGCCATGTTCGACCGGATCATGGGCCAGTACAGCGGCCGGCTCCCCACGCCCGCCGAGCTGCTCGCCACCGACCTCGACGAGCTGCGCGTCGCGGCTGGCCTCTCGCACGCGAAGGCCCGGGCCATCCGCTCGCTGGCCGAGCACATCGAGTCGGGCGCGCTCGACCTCGACGGCCTGCCCGGTCTGCCCGACGACGAGGTGCGGCGCCAACTGGTCGCGGTCGACGGCATCGGGGACTGGACGGCGGGCGTGTTCCTCCTGTTCACCCTGCACCGGCCCGACGTGCTCCTCGCCAACGACCTCGGCATCCGCAAAGGCGTGCGGGACGCGTACGGCCTCGGAGGTCTGCCCGACGCGACCACCGTGACGCGCCTCGCCGAGCCCTGGCGTCCACATCGGACGCGTGCCTGCCTCTATCTGTGGCGAAGCCTCGAGACCGCGCCGGTCCCGGTGAGCTCCTGACTCTCACGCGTCCCGATGGAAGATCACCACGCGGGGGCGACGGCCGGGATCGGCCTCGATGGTCTCGCCCGGGCGTAACCGGCCGGTGGACAGCACCTCGCCGGTGCGCGGGTCGACGATCCGGTACGCGGGCGGGGTGCCGCGCTCCTGCATCATCGGCAGCCGGACGCCGCTCTCCTGATAGACGATGTGCAGTTCGCCGGGCACGCTCAGGCCACGCGGGCCGATGAAGGTCTCCCATTCCGGCCGCATGTCGGTCGTGGGCAGGCCCGCCAGGATCCGGCCGAGGAGGCCGACGTAGGTGGAGCCCTCGTAGTCGAGGGCCTCCCGCCAGCCGCCGCCCGGGCCCAGGAAGTACGGGGCATGGCCGGGCTCGCCGTCGTGGTGCACCCACTGCCAGATGTTCGCGGCGCCGTAGACGACGCCCATGGTGGAGCCGGCGCAGAGGTTGCTCCACGCCTCGTGTCCCTGCCACCACCCGGTCGCAACGCCGGGGCCGCCGGTTCGCTCATAAGTCGGCTCGCCGTTGGCGACCGCCTTGACCGGCGTCTCCCGCCACATGTCGGCCACGCGTTCCGGTACGTGCTCGCCGCCGTGGCCGGTCTGGCACCACTGGAAGTCGAGCCAGTCCGCGGCCTGGTGGGCGGTGGCGCGGGCGTGCGGGCGGTAGTGGATGCCGGTGGGCTGGCCGTAGCAGTCGGCGTCGTGCACCTCGCGCCCGCCCGCCTCGATCTGCGGCTCGGCGCCGGAGCCGTCGGCGCCGACGAGGTAGATCGCGGGGCGGGCGCCGTAGCGGGCGACGAGGTAGCGGCAGTAGCGGGCGTACTCCGGCGGCGGCACGACCGTGCCGGCCACGTCCAGCCCTTTCCAGCCGAAGCCCTGGAAGACCGGCTGCAGGACCGGGACGATGCCGTGCTCGGCGAGGATGCCGAGCAACCGGTCGAGGTACCGGAAGTAGGCGTAGTTCGGCCTGTTCAGCCGCCCGGTCGGCAGGTCCTCGAAACCCACGGCAAAACCTTCGTCGGCCGTACGATCGCGGGGGCCGGACGCGCGCATGTCGGGTTGCACCGACATCAGCAGGACGGCGTTGAAGCCCTTGGCCCGGCGGTCGCGGGCGTAGTCGAGCACGTCGTCCTCGGTGGCGCGCCAGGGCAGGGCCCACGCGGTGTCGGCGACCAGGATCGCCGGGGTGCCGTCGGCGTGGACGAGGCTGCGGCCGCCCGGCGACATGCGCCAGAAGCCGTGCCGGTGGAACGGATTGGCGTCGTCGCCCGGCTCGACCGGCAGCGTGCCGGTGGCCTCGAGACCGGGGTCGGGCACGTTCGCGGTGATCTTCCAGTGCCAGGCGCCGTGCCCGACCGGCGAGGCGAACCGGACCCGCCACACCCGGCCGCCGTCGTGGAAGGCCGGCCTGCGCAGGACGGTGCCGTCGTCGTGCGTGAACGTCGCCCAGAGCTCCACCGACGCGTACGGATCGGGAAGGTCTTGGTCTGAGGTCAGGGTGATTTCCTGTTCTTTCATCCTTTCGATGCTCCCGCGGTGAGGCCGCCGACGATCCAGCGTTGCAGGAAGGTGTACGCGATCAGGATCGGCACGACGGCGATGAGGATGCCCGCGGCCAGGCCCGTGCTGTTGTTGGAGAACTGGCCCTGGAAGTTGAGCAGGCCGACCGGGATCGTCTTGTGCGCGTCCGAGTTGAGCAGGATCAGGGCGAAGAGGAACTCGTTCCAGGTCGCCACCGCGTCCAGGATCAGCACGGTGACCAGGGCCGGTGCCGAGAGCGGCAGCACGATGGTCAGGAAGATCCGCCACGCGCCGGCGCCGTCGATCCGGGCCGCCTCGACGATCTCGTCCGGGATCTGCCGTATGAACGACTGAAGGACCAGGACTTCGAAGGGAATACCAAATGCCAGGTACGGCCCGATCAGGCCGACCAGGCTGTCGGTGATGCCGGCGCTGCGGGCCATGACGAACACCGGCACGATCGTGATGTAGATCGGGATCGTGAGCCCGAGGAACACCGTGTACATGATCGCCGCGCCGAACCGGATGCGCAGCTTGGCCAGGGCGTACGCGAGCATGGCCGAGACGAAGACGCCCAGCGGGACCTTCAAGATCAGCACGATGGTGCTGTTGCGGTAGGTCGTCGCGAAGTTGCCGATGTCCCAGGCCTGGGTGAAGTTCTTGACCGTGAGCTCGCCCGGCCAGGAGAGCGGGCCGTGCGCGACGAAGTCGGACAGCGGCCGCAGCGCCGTGATCACCAGCAGCACCAGCGGCGAGATCCACACCAGGGCGGCGAGGACCATCACAATGGTCGTGCCGATGCCTTGGTTCTTCGGTTTGTTCTTTTCGCCGGTGGTCACGATCGTGTCCGGGAGCGCGGCGGTGGGCACTACCGAGGTCATACCGCGTGCTCCTTCGTCTGCGAGCGGACGTACGGGACGCTGACCACGACGGCCACCAGAGTGATCACGACGGCGATCGCGGTGCCGTAGCCGGCCTGGTTGTACTGGAAGACGTTGAAGTACATCCAGGTGCCCATGACCTGGGTGGCCGTGCCGGGGCCGCCGTAGGTCATCGCGTAGATCAGGTCGAACACCTTGAACGAGTCGATCACCGAGAGCGCGATGACGACGTAGTGCGCGGGACGCAGGCCGGGCATCGTGATGTGCCAGAACTGCTGCCACTTGCCGGCGCCGTCGACGGTCGCGGCCTCGTACAGGTCGGGGGAGATGCCCTGCAGCGCGGCCAGGTAGAGCAGCATCGGGAAGCCGACCCGCAGCCAGATCGCGGCCACCATGGTCGCGCCGAGCGCCGTCGAGTCCTGGCCGAGCCACGGCTGGGCCAGGCTGTCCAGGCCGACCGCGCGCAGGAACGCGTTGATCGCGCCGTACTGCGGGTTGTAGAGCCAGCCCCAGATCGAGGCGACCGAGACCAGCGGGAGCACGGCCGGCGTGTAGAAGATCAGTCGTAGGAAGGGCTTGCCGCGGACCTTGCCGTTGAGCACGACCGCGAGCGTGAGCCCGAGGACCACGGGCACGACGACGGTCACCACGGCCCAGATCAGGTTGTTGATCGCGGCCTGGACGACCACCGGATCGTGCGGCATGTCCTTGTAGTTCTGAAGGCCGACCACGTTGTAGGTGGCGCTGAGGCCGTCCCAGTCGGTGAAGCTGAACCACAGCGACGACAGCGCCGGGTAGACCAGGAAGACGACGTAGACGAGCAGGGCGGGCGCGGCGAACACCCAGGCCACCGCGCCCCCTCCGCGTCTCATTTCTTCATGGCCTTGATGACGTCCTGCATCTTCTTGGCAGCGTCGGCCGGGCTGGTCTTGCCCTGCAGCACGTCACTCTGGATCGCGAAGTACTGGTCCGCCTCCTTCTTGGGGAAGGCCTGGTCCTGGATGGTGTAGAACGGCTTCTTGGCCGGGCCCTGCGCCCACTCGTAGGACAGCGGCAGCGTCGCCTGGTCGGGCTCGGCGCCGGCGACCACCGAGGCGGTGATCTTGAGCGCCTTGTGCGTTTCCGGCTGGTTCAGGAAGTCGAGCAGCGCGGCGGCCATGTCCGGGTTCCCGGTCTTCGCGTTGATCATGTAGCCCTCGACGAAGCCGGAGTGCCGCAGCGGGTCGTGGTCGGTGGGGAACTCGAAGACGCCGAAGTCCTCCGACTTCTTGCCGCCGGCCTGGATGCCCTGGGCCTCGGTCCAGGGGCCGGTGATCGTGTACGCCGACTTTCCCTGCACGTACCAGAGCTCGACCTCGGCCGGGTCGAGGCCGACCGCGCCGTCGGGGATCCACTTCTGGTCCTGCCACTTCTTGAAGTTGGTGAAGGCGGTGACCACCTCGGGCCGGTCCCAGCTCTCGTCGCCGGTGAGCAGCTTGTCGTGCAGGTCGGGCCCGGCACTCGTCTCGAGCAGGTACTCGAACAGGCGCATGACGTGCCAGCCGTACTTGCCGCCCGTGCCGAGCGGGGTGATGCCGGACTTCAGCAGCTTGGCGTTGGCCTCCTCGAGCTCGGCGTACGTCTTCGGCGGCGCGGTGACCCCGGCCTTGGCGAACGCCGCCTTGCTGTACCAGCCGCCGATGCCGAGCGCGATGAACGGCATGCCGCCCTTCACCCCGTCGAAGGTCATGCCCTCGACCGCGGCCGGGTTGATCTTCGAGTCCCAGCCGTACTTCTGGTAGTACGTGCTGAGGTCCATGGCCTGCTTGGCCTTGACGAACGGGGCGCCGATCTGGCCGCCCCAGATCCGCCACACGTCCGGGCCCTTCCCGCCGAGCAACTCGGTGCGCAGCTTGTCGGGATAGACGGCGGCGCCGGAGCCGGGCAGCGAGTCGACGGTGGTGGTCGTGCCGTTCTGCGTGTCGAACTTCTTGACCTGCTCCTTGAGCAGATCGATCGTCGAGTTGTCCTCGTACGTGAACAGGCGCAGTTCCTTCGAGCCGGTGCTCGTGGTGCTTCCGCTGTCGCTGCTCGTGCCGGTGCACGCGGCCAGCCCGGCCGCTATCGCGGCGCCTCCGCTGAGACCCAGGAACTTGCGGCGATTAATCATCTATATCTCCTTTTGCCGCCCGAAGCGGCGGATCTTGGCGAACATGTCCTCGAGGAGGAACCGGACGTCGACGGCCTCGACGACCCGGATGGGATTGCCGGTGCCCGGCAGGTAGTGGCCCTCCCGCCCGAAGCGGGGAGCCGGCACGGTGCGGGACTGGGCGCCGCGCGGGTAGAGCATCAGCGCGATCGCCGGGGAGTCGCCCAGCGACCGGGACTCGATGGGTTCCGGGTGGTACGTCGCGTTCCACTCGACGAGCTGCTTGATCAGGTAGTCGGCGAGGTCGGAGGTGCCGCCGATCTTCTCCTCGAGCTCGGCGTAGCCGACCGAGACGAGCGAGTACACGTTGGAGGGCACCTGCCAGACCGTGATCCCGGAGCCGAAGACCACATTGGCCGCCGCGATGTCGTTGCCGAGATTGAACTCGAGGCCGGGGTACGCCGCGTCGATGCCGCCGTACGCGACGCCGCCGATCCAGATCACCACGACGTCGCGCTCGACGATGGCCGGATCGAGCAGGATCGCGGAGGCCATGTCGGTGAGCGGGCCGAGGAACGCGACGTAGAGGGTGCCCGGCCCCTTGCTCTCCTCGATGATCAGCCGGGCGCCGGGGCTGTCGCGCGGCGTCGACTCGTCGGGGATCGGCTCGGCCGCTCCATCGGCGACCGGGACCCGGCCGGTCAGGTCCATGAGTCGCAGCAGCAGGTCGATCTCCTCGCGGGACTCCTCCATGCTGCGGTCGCTGCGGTGCCGTCCGAAGTGGGCCGGGATCAGCCCGCGAACGTCCAGCGTCGGCGAGAGCAGGGCGTGCACGATGGCGAACTGGTCGTCGGCCTCGTTCTTGGCGTCGGTGTTGACGATGACGCGGCGCATGGCTCCTCCATGGAATAGATATTCACGGCCGACTTGCCATGCAAATACTGTGAACGCTCGATGTCCGGCTTGTCAACGGGTTGGGTCGGCCTTCGTTTGCCAGGATTGGGGTGTGGACCTGGAGCCTTATCGGGGCGAGCTGATCGCCTACTGCTACCGGATGCTGGGGTCGTTCCACGAGGCCGAGGACCTGGTGCAGGAGACCATGCTGCGGGCATGGAAGGCCCGCGACCGGTACGACCCGTCGCGCGCCTCGGTGCGGACCTGGCTCTACCGGATCGCCACCAACGTGTGCCTGACCGCGCTGGAGGGCGGGGCGCGGCGGCCGCTGCCGTCGGGGCTGGGCGCGCCGAGCAAGGATCCCGGGGCGCCGCTCACGCCGGCGCTGGACATTCCGTGGCTCCAGCCGTTCCCGGACGCTCAGGTCGACGCCGACGTGCGGGCCGACCTGCGGCTGGCGCTGGTGGCGGCGATGCAGACCCTGCCCGCCCGGCAGCGGGCCGTGCTCGTGCTGCGGGAGGTGCTCGACTTCACCGCGGCCGAGGTCGCCTCGCAGCTGGAGACGACGGTGCCGGCGGTCAACAGCGCTCTGCAGCGGGCGCGCGGGGCTCTCGCCGAGGTGGGCGATCTGGGCGAGGTCACCGAGCCGGACGATCCGGAGGTGCGGGCGGTCATCGACCGGTACGTGCGGGCGTTCGAGGCGGCGGATGTGCCGGCGCTGGTCCGGCTGGTGACCGACCAGGCGATCATGGAGATGCCGCCGGTCCCGCTGTGGTTCCGCGGCCGCGACTACTACGGGCGGTTCATGGACCGGGTCTTCGGGATGTGGGGGCCGGGCTGGGCGATGACCCGGCTGACCGCCAACGGGCAGCCGGCGCTGGCCGCCTATGCGCCCTCGAACGGGGGGCTTCACCTGCACACGTTGCAGGTCTTCAGCGTGGTCGGCGGCCTGGTCACCAGCAATCTCGTGTTCGCCGATCCGGCCGTACTCAAATCGTTTGGTCTTCCTTTTGATTTTCCGGAGGAAATTTCTCGCTCGCCGCGATGAGTCCACCCGGTGGCGCCGGTATGTACCGGCGACCATCGAGCGAGAGGACATCCACCATGAGCGTCATCGTCATTCAGTACGTCACCCTGGACGGCGTCATCGAGGACCCGGACGGGAAGGGCGGCACACCCGGCGGTGGCTGGTTGTTCCACCACGGCCCCGAGGTCGTCGCCGGCGACAAGTTCCGCCTCGGCAGCGTCATGGACGACGGGGTCATGCTGCTGGGGCGCACCACGTGGCAGCTGTTCTCCGGACTCTGGCCGACGCGCGACGACCCGTTCTCGCGGAAGATGAACGGGATGTCGAAGCTGGTCGCGTCGCGCACGCTCACCGACACGTCGGCGTGGGCCAACTCCCGGCTTCTCGAGGGTGACGTCGTCGACTTCGTCAAGCAGGAGCGGCGGGACATCGTCATCACCGGCAGCCTCAGCCTGGTGCACACCCTGATGGCCCACGACCTGATCGACGAGTACCGGCTGAGCGTGCTCCCGACGGTGCTGGGGTCGGGCCGGCGGCTCTTCCCCGCTGCCGCTGCCGAGTCGCAGTTCGACCTGGAGACGCTGTCTTCTGAGCGAGTGGGGCCGGCGGTGCTCAGCCGGTACGGCCGGGTTGGTTAGTTCTTTTGACAAGCTGCGTTGGTAATACGATTGCGGCGTGACGACCTCCGAAGACCTGCACGACCTCGATGCCCTGGCCAGCCTCACCGACCGAGTGAGGCGCCAGGCGTATCGGGTGGTCGCCGACGGCGCCGGGCCGGTCGGGCGGGACGAGGTCGCCGAGGCGCTCGGCGTGGGCCGGACGCTGGCCGCGTTCCACCTGGACAAACTCGTGACGGCAGGGCTGCTCGAGGTCTCGTACGCGCGAAGGTCGGGAAGGACCGGCCCCGGAGCGGGACGTCCCGCGAAGCTGTACCAGGTCGCCGCGGCGGAGCACGCGGTGAGCGTGCCGCCGCGGTCCTATCGCGCGGCGGCCGAGTTGCTGGCGGAGGCGCTGGAGCAGGCCGGCGCCGAGGAGACCCTGTACAGGGTGGCCGCGCGGCACGGCCGGGGCGCGCCGGCCAGCTCCGACGTGACCGCGTTGCTGGCCGGGCAGGGCTACGCGCCGGTGGCCGACGGCCCCGACCGGATCGAGCTGCGCAACTGCCCGTTCCACCTGCTGGCCGAGCAGTTCCCGCCGGTGATCTGCGGCATGAACCACGCCCTGGTCAGCGGCCTGCTCTCGGGCGCCGGCCTGGACGAGACGTGGGCCGCGCGCATGGACGCCGCTCCCGGCCGCTGCTGCGTGACGCTCTCTAAAAAGTAATTCGATTGACAATAGAAGGCGGAGCTGGTGAGCTGACGTCATGAGCGACTTCCACCTGGCCCAGATGAACTCCGCCCGCCTCCGAGCCCCGCTGGAAGACCCCTCGATGATCGATTTCGCCGAGGGCATCTCACTGATGAACGCGCTGGCCGACCGTTCGCCCGGCTTCGTCTGGCGTCTGGTCGGCGACAGCGGCGACGGCACGATCGCCGCCCCGTCCGATCCCAGCCACATCTACACGCTCTCGGTCTGGGAGTCGCCCGAG
This sequence comes from Paractinoplanes globisporus DSM 43857, assembly GCF_000379645.1. Lineage (GTDB taxonomy): Bacteria > Actinomycetota > Actinomycetes > Mycobacteriales > Micromonosporaceae > Actinoplanes > Actinoplanes globisporus. The sequence goes on along the minus strand of NZ_KB903294.1, from coordinate 632,142 downwards.
CATCTGCGGGCCTTCGTCTACCAGTCCGAGCACTTGGAGTATTTGCGCCGCCGCCGCGACTGGTTCTTCCCGCACGGGCAGCAGGCCGCGCTGGTCCTGTGGTGGATCCCGGCCGGCACGATTCCCACCTTGCGGCAGGGTATTTCGCGGCTGGGCCGGCTCAACGCGGGTGGACCCACGGCGGAGGCCTTCACGTTTCGCCAGCTCTTTCCCGCCCCCGAACTGACCCGCCGCTGACCGGGCACGGCTCGGTCGCCGGCTCACGGGGTCAAGCGCGAGTCGGCCGCCCCTTGCCTGCGCTTCGTGCCCGCGCCTCGGCGCGCTCCCACCCGTGCCGCGTGTGCACGCGCCCCCACCTGTGTCGCGTGTGCACGCGCCCCCACCTGTGCCGCGTGTGCACGCGCCCCCACCCGTGCCGCGTGTGCACCTCACCGGCGCGCCGCTAGCGCGCCTTGCCTGCGCTGCCTGCTCCGCATGCGCACCTCACCCGCGCCGCGTGCGCTCCCTGCCTGCACATTTCGACGAGGTCGCAAAAGTCCCGGGTGCTGGCGGTGCTTGTCGTCGCTCAGCGGGTGGGCGGGGCGCCGGTGGCGTGGTCGAGCGCCTCCTGAGTCAGGGGCGACCAGTCGAGGCCGGAGGGTTCGCCGAGGGTGAACCACTCCTTCATCGGGGTGCCCTTGTTGGCGTCGAAATGAATGCCCTCGCCGGCCTCGACCAGGGCGGTCACGCGGGCTTTGGGCAGCTTGACGACGAGGTGACCGCGGACCAGCATGGCGAAGATCTTGCCGCGGTATCTCAGCGCCGACGAGCCGAAACCGCGGCCGGGTGAGGGCGGGGCGACGCCGTCGACCTTGACGAACTCGTCCACCAGGAGCTCGAAGCGTTCCTCCACGTCCATGCGCCGCACCGTAGCAACGGCCTCTGACATTTTCCGCCGGCGACGGATGGAGAGCTTCCGTTCGCTCCGGACAGTTCCTCTGCTAGGTCGGCAAGGGGTGGCGCAACGAAGGCGACTTCCTGTTCGCTCCGCGCGTTTTCTCTTCAACGTTGGCCAATCGCGGACATGGCTGCACGCGTAAGGCCGCGGAGGCGTCGCGGCCCGGGCGGCGCGGGCAGCGCGGGCAGCGCGGGTGGCGCGGGCAGCGCGGGCAGCGCGGGTGGCGCGGGCAGCGCGGGTGGCACGGGTGCGGGGGCGGCGCGGGTGGCGCGGGTGGCGCGGGTGGCGCGGGTGGCGCGGGTGGCACGGGTGGCACGGGTGCGGGGGGCGGTGCGGGCGGCGCGGGCGGATCGGGTGCGCCGGCGGCGCGGGGGTGGCTCGGGTGCGGGGGGTGGCTCGGGTGCGCAGGTGGCGGGGGTGCATGCCGCTCGGGTTGGGCTGTGCGAGCTGGGCCGGGCCGCCGGTGCTGGGGCGGTTCGTATACAACTAGTGACGTGGGACAGGAGGATCGGCGGGGGCGGGCCCGGGGTGAGTCGGGTCCGCAGATCCGTGATGTCGCGGTGGCGGCGGGCGTGTCCCATCAGACGGTGTCGCGGGTGTTGAACAATTCGCCCAAGGTGCGGCCCGCCACCCGGCAGCTGGTGCTCGAGGCGATGGAGCGGCTGCGGTATCGGCCCAACCGGGCCGCGCGGGCATTGGGGTCGGGGCGGGCCGGGGGCATCACGGTGGTGACCGCCGATACGGTGCTTTACGGGTACGCGAGCCTGCTGCAGGGCGTCGAGGAGGCGGCCCGGGTTCAGGGGCTCACGGTCGGCATCCGGGTGGTCAAGTCGGACAGCGCCGACGAGATTCGCGAGACCGTGGAGTATCTCGGCGATCCCAGCGCGGGGTGGGTCGTCGTCGTGGCCTTCGACCCGGCGGGCACGGGGGTGCTGCGAGCATTGCCGGAGGTCGTGCCGGTGGTGGCGGCGACCGAGGCCGGTGGGCTGGCCGGGGTGGACCGGCCGATGATCTACCTGGACGAGCGGGAGGCGGCCGCCGACGCCACCCGCCATTTGCTCGGGCTCGGGCACGCGACCGTGCACCACGTGGCGATTCCCTCGGAGGCGCCGGCCAGCGCACGCCAAAGTGGCTGGCGGGACGCTTTGCTGGCGGCGGGTGCCGCGGTGCCCGAGGTGGTGTCGGCCGGCTGGGACGCCCGGTCCGCGCACGAGGCCGGCCGGCGGCTGGCCGCGGACCCCTCGGTGACGGCGATCCTCTGCGGCAACGACGACACCGCCCTGGCGGTACGCCGGGCCCTGTACGAGGCCGGCCGTGACGTGCCCGGCGACGTGAGCATCGTCGGTTTCGATGACGTGCCCGGCGCCGCGTATTGGACGCCCGCGCTGACCACGGTGCGGATGGACTTCGCGGCGCTGGGGCGCGCCTGCGTGGCCGCTGTCGTCGGTGGCGAATTCCCAGCACTGGAGGCCCCGCGGCTGATCGTGCGGGAATCCACAGCGAGGGTGACAACGCGGCGCGAGTGACACAGCGGCGCGGGCGATATGCGACGGCGGTGACGCCCGCCGGAGGTAACAAAACCGTAACGCACTCTTTTCCTAGGCCGGTGTGACCGGTAACACTGCTCGTGCGACGCCGAATGTGACCGGTCACATTCACCCGCTCTGTGCGGGTCGCCGAGCTCCTCCCTCGGCGGCCGCCCCCAACGCCAGTCGGCCACCGGCCGAAAAGGAGGTTCCCCTGACATGAGATCCCCGGTTCGAAAAGTCCTGGGCGGCGCCATCGCGGTGGTGGCTTGCAGCGCCCTGCTGCCGAGCCTGCCCGCCCAGGCCGCGGCCTCCCAGCTGACCGTCGACCTCGCGACCGGCACCGGCGCCCTGCGCTACGGCGCGACCGGCTTCCTCTACGGGCTCGGCGACGAGGGAATCCCCAACGAAACGATGCTCGCCGCGCTCAAGCCGCAGGTCACCGCCCAGAAGGCCCCCGACGGCCTGCAGCACCCCAACGGCGACGCGCTGAAGATCGCCCCGATGTTCAAGCGCACCGGTGGCCGCGACATCCAGATCTACATGCAGGACGTCTACCAGCAGTGGCCGTACGAGAACAACGGGATCGCGGACTACCTCGCCAAGGTCGACACGATGACCCGAAAGGTGGTCGCCGACCCGTACCGCAGCTCCTACGTCTACGTGCCGTTCAACGAGCCCGACCAGATCTGGTACGCGGGCAACCTCGCCGGCCTGGAAACGGACTGGAAGACAGTCGTTCAGAAGATTCGCTCGATCGACTCCACGGCCCGGATCGCCGGTCCGAACTTCTCCTCGTACCGCTCCGCCGACCTGCGCTCGTTCCTCACCTACGCCAAGGCCAACGGCGTGCTCCCGGACGTCATGACCTGGCACGAGCTGGGCAACGACTTCTACTCGAGCTGGCAGGACCATTACAACGACTATCGGTCCATCGAAACGAGTGTCGGCGTCAGCGCCCGGCCGATCACCATCAACGAGTACGGGCGCTCCTCCGGCGATCTCGGCGTGCCGGGCAACCTCGTGCAGTACGTCGCCAAGTTCGAGAACAGCAAGGTGGACGGCTGCCTCGCGTACTGGACGACGGCCGGCGGGCTCAACGACCTGGTCACCCACAACAATCAGGCGACCGGCGGGTGGTGGCTCTACAAATGGTATGGCGAGCTGACCGGTAACACCGTCGCGGTCACGCCGCCCTCGGCGAGCGGCTCGCTGCAGGGCCTGGCCGCCCTCGACACCGGCAAGCACCAGGCGCGGGTCGTCTTCGGCGGCAACAACCCTGCGACCGGGACCTACGACACCAACGTCGTGGTCAAGGGCATTGCCGCGATCGGCAGCACGGTGCACGCCACGGTCTGGGGCGTCGACAACTCCGGGCTCAACGCCTCCTCCGGCCCGTATGTCGTCAAGGAGGGCGACTACAGCGCGGCCAATGGCCAGATCACCGTGCCACTTACCGGGCTGAAGGGCCAATCGGCGTACCAGATAATCGTCACACCAAACAGCGACCTGACCGCGGCCTCGGCCAACCGCTACGAGGCGGAGTACGCCGCCCTCGGCGGCACCGCCAAGGTGACCTACGGCGGCAACACCGGCTATTCCGGGACCTATTTCGTCGAGGGCTACGGCGCGAGCACGACGGCGAGCACCCGCTTCGTCGTCACGGTGCCGAGCGACGGTTACTACAACCTCAGCCTGCGCTATGCGGCCGGGCCCTACACCGGCGCGCCGGCCGACCGGTCGATCCGGCTGCGGCTCAACGGCTCCGACCTGACCACCGTGACATTGCCCGGCACCGCCGACTGGAACACCTGGAAGACCGCCACCACAAAGGTCTATCTCCCGGCCGGCATCAGCCGAGTGGAGTACAACGCCTATGCCTCCGACGACCGGGACGCGGTCAACCTCGACTACCTCGACGTCGCGGCCTCGACCGGCGCCGTCACGGCGTACGAGGGAGAAGGCTCGGGAAACACGCTCAGCGGAACCGCCGTGGTGGTCAATGATTCCGCCGCCTCGGGCGGCAAGTACGTCGGCTGGATCGGCGCCGGCGCCGCCAACACGCTGCGATTCAACGGCGTGAATGTCGCGGCGGCCGGGCGTTACCGGATGATCGTCGGCTACGCGAACGGCGAGCTCGGCGCCGGCGCCACCAACTACAACAGCAACATCGTCGACCGGTACGCGCAGATCAGCGTCAACGGCGGCGCAGCGAAAAAGGTGTTCTTCCGTAACACGCTCGGATGGTCGAACTATTGGACCACCGTCGTCGACGTGGATCTGGCCGCCGGCGCCAACACGATCACCTTCGGCAATTCCTCCAGCGGATACGCGCCGAACATCGACCGTATTCACATCGCGGCCCCGACCGCATAACCAGGCAAGGGAGCACAAGTGAATTCAGCAGGCACCAGCCTGGTGTGGGGCCACTCGGGGCTGCAACTGGAGATCACCGCGCCGAAGGACGGGCCCGCCACCCTGCGGACCTTCGCCGACGGCGACGCGGCGGACGGCCAGCCCCTGGTGGAGATCCTCACCGCCCGGGAAGGCCGCGGCCACGTCTCACACCGCTTCTCCGAGACGGTCGTCGGCCGGCGCCTGCGGCTGACCGGAAGCGAGCGCTCGATCGACGGCTCCTGGCACGAGCTGCGGCTCACCGAAAGTGACCGGGAGACCGGCCTGGTCGCCGAGGTGCGGCTCCGGTCGTCGGACGGCGTGCCCGCGTTCCAGGTCAGCACGACCGTCACCAACGAGGGCGCCGAGCCGATCCTGCTGCTCGGCGTCACCTCGCTCGCCCTCGGCCTGCCCGGGCATCCGGTCGGCGACCTCGACCTGATCTCGGCCGACAGCGAGTGGCTCGGCGAGAACCGCTGGACCCGGCGGCCCCTGCGCGCTCTCGTCCCCGACATCAACCTGCGGATGCACGGACAGGACGGCCGCGGCCAGTACGCCCTGCGCAGCACCGGCACCTGGTCGACGGGCACCCATCTCCCGGTCGGTGGACTGACCGATCGGGAGCGCGGGCACGCGTGGCTGTGGCAGGTCGAGCACAACGGACCGTGGCGGTGGGAGGTCGGCGAGCGGGTCGACGACGCGTATGTCGGCCTGCTCGGCCCCACCGACATCGACCACCAGTGGAGTCACGAGCTGCGGCCGGGGGAGTCGTTCACCACCGTGCCGGCGTCGCTTGCGGTCTCCCGCGACGGCCTGGAGGGCGCGGTGGCCGTGCTCACCGCGCACCGCCGGGCCCTGCGCCGCCCGCACCCCGACAATGCGACGCGGCCGGTGATCTTCAACGACTACATGAACACGCTGATGGGCGACCCGACCACGGCCAAACTGCTGCCGCTGATCGACGCGGCCGCGAACGCCGGCGCCGAGGTCTTCTGCATCGACGCCGGCTGGTACGACAACGGCGCCGCTTGGTGGGACAGCGTCGGCGAATGGCAGCCGTCGCAGACCCGCTTCCCCCGCGGCATCGAGGAGGTCCTCGCCCACATCCGCGAGCGGGGGCTGGTGGCCGGGCTGTGGCTGGAGCCCGAGGTGATCGGCGTGCGCAGCCCGATGGCCGAAAAGCTGCCCGACGAGGCGTTCCTGCGGCGCGGCGGCGTACGCCTGGTCGAGCACGGCCGCTACCACCTGGACCTGCGCCATCCGGCCGCCGTCGAGCACCTGGACGACGTCGTGAACCGGCTCGTCGAGGAGCTGGGCGTCGGCTATCTGAAGCTCGATTACAACATCGACCCCGGCGCCGGTACGGATATTGACTCGTCCAGTGCCGGGGCGGGCCTGCTCGGGCACAACCGCGCACACCTGGAATGGCTGGACCGTCTGTTGGACCGACACCCAGACCTGATCCTCGAGAACTGTGCCTCGGGCGGGATGCGTGCCGACTACGCGCTGCTCGCCCGGATGCAACTGCAGTCGACCAGCGACCAGCAGGACCACCGCCTCTACCCGCCGATCGCGGTGGCGGCGCCGATGTCGATCGTGCCGGAGCAGGCGGCGAGCTGGGCGTACCCGCAGCCCGGCATGTCCGACGAGGAGATCGCCCACACGCTGTGCACCGGCCTGCTCGGCCGGCTCTACCTTTCCGGTCACCTCGACCGGATGCGCCCGGCGCAGCGGCAGGCGGTCCAGGACGCCGTGCAGGTCCATCGGGCGATCCGCGCCGACCTGGCCACCGCCGTTCCCGCGTGGCCGCTCGGGCTGCCCGGCTGGGACGACCGATGGCTCGCCCTGGTCCTGCGCACCGACGAGGTGACCTACCTCGGTCTCTGGCGACGCCCCGGCGCTTCGGCGACCGTCACTCTCCCGCTTGAGCACACAAAGAGCGTCGAGGTGCTCTTTCCCCGGCATCTGACCCCTTGGACGTACGCCTGGGACGCGGACGCCCTCACCGTGACCAGCGACGGCCCCGACCCGTACGCCGCACGAGTCTTTCGAATCACCCACCTCCCGAAAGGACCGAAATAATGAAGCGCTGGATCAGCGTCGCGGTCACCGCGGCGCTCCTGACTGCCGCCGCCGGGTGCAGTGACCCCGGCTCCGACGCGAGCACCGACAACTCCGCCGTCACCTGGACCGACCCCACCGCCAAGCTGGACGGGGTCAAGCTGACCATCTGGGCCGCGCAGAACAGCAACACCATGCCGCAGAAGGTGATCGAGGGCTTCCAGAAGGCCACCGGCGCCACCGTCCAGGTCGTCACCATCCCCGACCCGTACGAGCAGGGGGTGCAGACGAAGGTGGCCACCGGCGACAAGCCGGACCTCGCCTTCTGGCAGCCCACGGCCTCGATGCTGACCGCGATCAACGCGAAGACGAACCTGCAGCCGCTGACCGGCGCGCCCTGGCTCGACAAGATGGACCCCAAGCTCAAGGACATCACCGGCCTGCTGGGCGATACCCGGTACGCCACGCTGATCACGAGCCCCGCCGTCGAGGGCGTCTATTACAACAAGGACGTCTTCGCGGCCAACGGCGTCACGGCGACGCCCACGAGCTTCGACGACATGATCACCCTCGCCCGGCAGCTCAAGGGCAAGGGCGTCACCCCGTTCTACGAGATGGGCGCCGACCGGTGGGCCACCCAGTGGTGGGTGCAGGTGCAGCTCGCCGACGCCGCGAAGGCCGGCCTGTGGGAGCGGATCAACGCCGGCCAGGAGAAGTTCACCGACCCGACCGTGCTCGGCGCGATCACCAAGTACCAGGCGCTGATCAAGGAGGGCCTGTTCAACGCCGACATCAAGACCGCGAAGTTCGAGGACCAGGGCGCGGCGCTGCTGGACGGCAAGACCGCCATGGTCATGCAGGTCAACTCGTTCTTCGGCCAGCTGCAGGCCAAGGCCGACACCGCCACGCTGAACAAGAAGATCGGCTTCTTCCCGATCTCGCCGTCCGGCAACGTGGGCACGTTCATCCCCGACCAGTCCAACGCGCTGGTTGCCTTCAAGACCGGCGACGCGAAGCGTGAGGCGGCGGCGCGGCAGTTGCTCGCGTACTGGATGGGGCCGGGCTACCAGGACTTCATCGCCGACCGCAACACCGTCTCGCTCGAGACCGGGGTGGCCAACCCGGCCGGTGTGCCGCAGGCGCTGCTCGACGTGCATGCTGCGGTCGGTGGCTCGGTCGGCTCGATGCAGGCGCTCGCCGTCGCCAACCCCGACCTCTACCTCAACCTGGCCGACATGATCTCCGGAACCATGGATCCGACCCAGGTCGCGAAGGCCACCCAGGACCAATTCGCCCAGCTCGCGAAGGCCGCCGGCGCCGCCGGTTTCTGACCCCATGACCTTGACAATCGATTCGCGTACGTCGGCCGGCGCGCCCGCCACCCCCAAGCTCGCCGGCCGGCGGCGCACCGCGCGCGGCACCCATCCGATGTGGTTTCTCATTCCCGCGTACGCGGTACTGCTGCTCTTCTTCTTCGTGCCGACCGTGTTCAACTTCGTCTATGCCTTCACGGACTGGTCGAGCTTCAAGTCCGCCATCAACCCGGTCGGCCTCGACAACTTCACGCAGCTGGCCACGGACGGAACGCTGTTTCGCGCCATCCGGGTGACCGTGGTCTACGCCGTACTCGTGGCTGTCTTTCAAAATGTCTTAGGGTTTGGCCTGGCGGTCCTGCTCGAGCGCGACACGGTCGTCAACCGGATCGCCCGGACGTTCTTCCTCGTCCCGGTCCTGATGTCGGCGCTGGCGGTCGGCTACATCTTCCAGGCGCTGCTCAAACCGTCGGGCGCCGTCAACCAACTGTTCGGCATCGACTACGCCTGGCTCGCAGACACCCGCTGGACGATCGTGGTCGTCGCGCTCATCCACGCCTGGAAATGGATGGGCCTTTCGATGCTCATATACCTGGCCGGGCTCAAGACCGTCCCGGAGGACCTGGTCGAGGCCGCCCGCATCGACGGCGCGTCACGGGCGCGGACGTTCTGGCGGATCCGGGTGCCACTGCTCGCGCCGGCGGTCACCTTCAACGTCGCGACCGCGCTGCTCGGCTCGATGAACGGCTTCGACATCGTGCAGGCGACCACCGGCGGTGGCCCGGCCCGCACCACCGAGATCCTCAACATCTTCATCTACCGCACCTTCGGCCAGGGCCTGTTCGCCCAGGCCACCACCATGAGCCTCGTGCTGTTCCTACTGGTGGCGCTCATGGCGTTCCCGGTCATCTACGTGCTGCGCAAGCGAGAGGAAGTCATGTGAGCGACCTGCCTCTTTGGCGCCGGCTGCAACCGGTCGTCACGATCATCCTCGTCGTCGTGCTGATCGGCGTCCCGCTGTGGCTGGTCGTGGTCACTGCGGGCAAGTCGCAGGGCGAGGCCGTCCAGCCCAATCTCTCCCTGCCGGGCCATTGGCAGCTGTGGGCGAACCTGCGGCAGGTCTGGACCGAAGCGGACGTTCCGGCCGCCTTCTTCGGCAGCCTGATAATCGTGGCGCCGACCGTGGCCGGCGTGCTGCTGCTCGGCTCTATGGCCGCGTGGGTGCTGGCCCGGCGGGCGACCCGCGTCAACGCCGTGCTGTACGCGCTCGGCATCAGCGGGATCATCCTGCCGCCCGCCGTGATCACGGTCGTGCTGCTGCTGCGCCAACTCGGCCTGGCCGGCACGGTGATCGGCATGATCGGCGTCTACATGGGCATCTACCTGTCGACGGTGATCTTCTTCGTCACCGGCTTCGTGCGGACGATCCCGCCCGCCCTCGAGGAGGCCGCGCAGATAGACGGCGCGGCGCCGTTCGCGGTCTTCCGCCGGATCGTGCTGCCGCTTCTTCGTCCCGTGCTCGCGACCGCGACGATCCTGGTCTGCCTCTACGTCTGGAACGACGTCTTCTACGCCTTCTTCGTCGTCGGCGGGCGCGTCGACACGCTGCCGCTCAACCTGTTCCGGGTGGCCAGCGCCGGCCTCTACCTCAACAACTGGCACCTGATCTTCGCGTACGTGCTGCTGATGAGCCTTCCGCTGATCGCGGTCTTCGCCGTGGCCCAGCGTCGCATCATCTCCGGCATCACCGGCGGCGCCGTCAAGTGACTCACTTGTTGTAGACGGCCAGATAGTCGATCTTCATCTGCCCGCCGGAGACCGTGTCGCCGTTGGGACCGCCGCCGAAGGCCGCCGGGAAGCCGCCGCCCATGGCCAGGTCAAAGATGATGAAGAACGGGTGGTCGACCGCCTTGCTCCAGGTCGTGGCGTCCACCCGGGTCTGCTTCAGCGTGAAGTAGTTGCGCCCGTCGAGGTACCACCGGATCTGCTCCGGCGCCACCGAGCGGTCGATCTCCACGGCGTACGTGTGGAAACCGGTCTGGCACCCAGCGCAGGCGCGCTCACCGCTGCCGATCCCGGTGGACTCGCCGCACGGCCCGCCCGGGTTGCTGCCGCAGTGCAGCGTGCCGAACACGGAGGACCGCCCGTTGATGTCCTCGAGGATGTCGACCTCACCGATCGAGGGCCAGCTGCCGCCGTTGCGAAGCCCGTTGCCCAGCATCCAGAACGCCGGCCAGTAGCCCGCGCCGTTCGACTTGGTGACGTTCGGCTGCTGGATGGAAGCCTCCATCCGCACCACGCCGCCCTTGGCCGCCCCGAACGCCGACGACTCGGTCTCGAAGCGCCCCGAGGTCCAGCCGCTCCCCGGGTCATCGCCGCTGTGCAGGGCCCGCAGGACCAGGTGCCCCTGCCCGTCGTGGAAGACGTTGCGGGTGCTGTCGGTCATCGTCTCGATCTCGCCCGTGCCGAACTTGCTGCCCGGCCCGGTGTCGTACCGGTAGCGCGACGTGTCGAGCCCGGTGCCGGCTTTCCCGTCGAACGAGTCGTAGAAGGTGGTCTTGAACCCACCCGGTTTGGTGGTGGCCGCGGTCGTCGCGGGTTTCTTGGTGGCCGCCGCCGACGTGGCGGACTTCGCCGGCTTCGCGCTGGGTTTGGCCGCGCCGGCAGCCGACTGCGCCGCCTTGGTCCCCGTAGCCTCGGCCGCCGGCGCCGCCCGCTGATCGTCGCCACCGTTGCCGGCCCCGCTGCCTCGCCCGGCCGCGAACACGGCGACCGCACCCACCAGAACGAGCACGGCCGCCGCCGCTCCGACGATCGCCACCTTGGACACCGGCGCGGCATGCCGTCCACCCACACCGGGCGGGGCGGGGTCGTACATGTCCGGCATGTCGCTCCTCGACTAGGCGGCGTCCTCGCGGCCGCAAAGTTAGCCACCCCCACCCCGCAACCGGCACCCCGACGGACCGTTTTCCCAAGATCTGCACCGTCCCGGAGAAAACCGTTACGCCTCTTCGTGGGCCAGCTTTCGCCCTGCTTAGAGCCGCCTTAACCCCCCGCACGGCGGGTGTTTCGGGGCGCCGCCGGGGCGCAGGTCGCGAGCGCGGCCGCCGCTGGGTGGTCGCGCGGCGTGCGGCCCGTCGCGGCCGGTGGGTGACGGGCCGGCTCGCCATGCGCGACCGCCCACCCGGCCGCACGCCGCGCGACCAGGCACGTTTCCGGGCCAGGGCCTGTCCTGCCGATCACGCGGGGCTGCGGCGTGGCCCAGGCCCTAGTCTGCGACGCAGACGCGGTCGCGGCCGCTCTGCTTGGCCTGGTAGAGCGCCGCATCAGCCCGCGCCAGCAGCTGCCGCAGATCATCCCCGCTGCCGTCCGGCCCGGCCAGCCCCACGCTGATGGTCACCGGCAGGAGCCCGGCGTCGGTGGCCACGGGATGACTGGACACGGACAGGTGCAGGCGACCGGCCAGGTCGACCGCGGACGCCGAGGACTGGGCCGTGACCACCGCGAACTCCTCGCCGCCGTAGCGGCCCAGGACGTCGCCGGGGCCGAGGGAGCTGGTCAGGCGCCGGGCTACCGTGCGGATCACCTCGTCGCCGACCGGATGCCCGTACGTGTCGTTGATGCGCTTGAAGTGGTCGATGTCCATCATGATGGCGGCGATCGGCCGGGCGGCGGTCCCGACCAGGCGGTCGGCCTCCGCGAAGAAGTGGTTGCGGTTGAACAGGCCGGTGAGCCCGTCGATCGTGGCCATCGTGCGCACCTGGCTGAACAGGCGCGCGTTCTCGTACGCCGTCATGCCCTGCCCGGCGATGGCCGCCGCCATCTGGATCTGCGCCTCGGTCATGACGCCCTCGTCGGTCGCGCCCACCAGCAGGACGCCGGACGGCTCGCCGGGCCGCACGGCCTGGATCGCCCACCAGCAGCGGGGAGTGCCGAGCACGCCGCCGAACGGGGGACGCTCGCCCGGGAAGATCGTGCGCGCCCGGGGGCCGGTGAGATCGAGCAGGTCGGGCGGCATTGACGGCAACCGGGTGCCCACCGCCGCCGCGGCGGCGCCGCGCACGGCGGCGACCTCCAGCCCGTCGTGAGCGGTGCGGGTCATCAGCACGGCCGTGTCGCCGCCGAGCGTGCGGGTCAGGCTGTCGAGCAGTCGGCGCATCACCTCGTCCGGGTCGAGCGAGGAGCTCTGGTCGGCCATGGCCGCGCGCAGGGTCTCGGCCACGTCCCGCTGCCGCCGGGCGGCCTGCACCGCGACCTCGAGCTGGGCGGCGCGGGCCGTCTCCAGCGAGACCGCGACGTGGTTGGTGATGGCCTTGAGGATGTCGACGTCCTCGCCGGTGAACACGCCCTTGGCGATCCGGCTGTCGAGATAGACCACGCCGATGGGCTGACCGTTGAACCGCAGCGGCGCGACCATGATGCTGCGCAGGCCGTGGACCTGCACGCTGTGCGAGCCGAGCGCCACGCCCTCCTCGCTGCCGGTCACCACGACCGGCTCGCCGGAGTGCCGCACCCGGTCGACCAGCGTGGTGCTGTAGCCGGTCAGCTCGCGGATGTCGTTGCCCTGCGCGTCGCGGCCCACGTGCGGGACCAGCTCGTCGCGCTCCCGGTCGAGCAGGAAGAGGTACGCCCGCTCGGCGCCCAGGATGCGCAGGGTCTCGTCGAGCGCGACCCGGGACAGGGCGGTCGGGTCCAGCACCGTCGCCGAGGCCAGGCTGACCTGCTGCAACGCCTCCAGCCGCCGGCGGTAGCGGCCCTGGTCGGTGCCGGGCGTGGCGGGATCGTTCCGGTCCTCGGAGCTGGGCGGCGTGCCGGGCTCGGTCGAGACGTGGGCCAGGACCCGGAACTCGTCGACGACCCAGCGGGACCGCTGCGGCCACTCCTGCTCGATGGCGATCATCTGGGCGAGTTTCGCCTGCTGGGCGGCCGAGGCGGGCTGGTCGAGGGCGCTCAGTGCGCGGGCGCGGACCCGGGCCGCCTCGTAGGCGATCAGCGGCGCGTCCAGCGGCACCAGCTCCAGCTCGACCCCGGCCAGGGTGCGCAGCGCGTCGCCGGGCCGGCCGGCGAGCACCTCGAGGTCGGCCCGCCCCACCAGGTGGAAGGCGCGCAGCACCTTGGTGTCGGCCATCTTCTCCAGCCGGGCGACGGCGGCCTCGGCGGCCTGCCGGTCGTGACCGGCGCGGTACCGGGCGAGCCGGCCCAGAGCCTCGTAGACGTAGTAGATGCGCTGCTCGGGGACCATCGCCTTGGGCCGGAGCCCGAGCGTCGCGAACTCGGCGGTGAGCCGCTCGAACGGCTCTCCCAGCTGGCCCTGCTCGACCAGGGCGACCATCTGGGCCCCGTACAAATTGATCAGTTGCATGGGATTGTCGGGGTTGGACCGCAGGAAGCGGCGCAGCGACTCGATCCGCGCCTCCGCCTCCTCGGGGCGTCCGCGCTGCGCGGCGATGACGGCACCGACGGCACCGATCGCGGCGCCCTCCGCCTCCGCGCCCGGGCCGAGGCGGGCCTGGCCGCGCCGGTGCCAGGACTCGGCCTCGTCGGTGCAGCCGCGCTTGAAGTACTGCATGCAGACGGTGGACACGCCGGTCAGGTAGTCGCCCAGCTCGAGCCACCGCTCGTGCTCGACCAGGATCCGGCTCCAGACCTTGCTCTCGTCGTCGTGCCCGCTCAGGTAGCGGCCGGCGCCGCGTTTCCACTCGACGTAGCCGACCAGTTCCGGGTCGTCGATCTCGGCGGCGGCCGCGGCGGCCCGGTCGTAGAGGCGGGCCGCGAGTTTCCGCCGGCCGGCCACGTCGGCGATCACCCCGAGACCGGCCATGTGCTGGGCGTACTCCCGGCCGGGCCCGATGCGGTTGATCGGGTGCAGGGCGCGCAGGCTCAGGACCGCACGCATGACACGGCGCATCCGCATCGACAGCGCCAGCGTGCCGATGTCGCAGAGGACGGCCTCGAGGCGGTAGCTCTCCCGAGTGCGCCCGCCCGCCTTGCCGAAGCCGATGCCGGTGGTGCCGATGAACAACCCGACCAGCACCGACCAGATCGTGGTGACGGCGAGGCCGAGCCGGGTTCTCGGCAGCGGTTTGCCCAGCTCGGCGAGCCCGCGGCGCACCGCGTCGTAGGCCTGGTCGGGGTTCCACGCGCTGTTGCGGACCATCGCCTCCTGGACGAGGATCCCGGCCCGGCCGATCCGGTCGGGCTCGCCGCGCAGCGCCTGATCGAGATGCTCGTACGCCTCGGCGAACCGGCCGGACCGGGCGCAGCTCGTGCCGAGCGCGAGGAAGAAGTCGGGCGGCGGCGTGACGCGGGCGGCCCCGGCCGCGCGGGCGGCGACCTTGAGGAACTCGCGGGCCTCGGCCGGTGCGTGCTCGGTCAGCGCCAGCCGTCCGGCGGCGAAGCCGCTGAAGTACACCCGCTGCGGCCGGCGGCCGGTCTCGCCGAGCGCGTAGTGCCGGGCGACCGCGTAGATGTAGCGGGGGTCGCCGGGCGCGGCCGCGTCGAGCACCTCGGCGATGCGCTGATGCAGGTCGCGCAGCGCGGCCGCGTCGAGGCCGACCAGCAGCGCCTCCCGGATCCGGTCGTGCAGGAAGCGGTACCCGTCGGTGCCGGCGGCGGTCACCAGCCGCCGCGACTCGGCCTCGGCGAGCAGGGCACGGGCCCGGCGCGGGTCGATGTCGCAGACCGCGGCGGCCAGCTCGGCCGGGAACCACCGGCCGGCCGCGGCGCCGGCGGCCAGCAGCGTGCGGCTTTCCGCGCCGAGGCCGTCGATGCGCTGCAGCACCAGGTCGACCGCGTCGCCGGAGAGCTCGAGGCGGTCCAGCCCGGCCATGTCCAGCTGCCAGCCGTTCCAGGAGGGCGTGACCAGGCCCGCGTCGAGGACCGCCCGGACGTACTCGCCGATCGTGAACGGGTTGCCGCCGGCCCGCGCCGCCAGCTCCTCGACGTACCCGCCGGGCAGGCCGATCGCGCCCAGATGCTCGCCGACGAGCTCCTCCACCGCTTCCCGGTCGAGCGGGCCGAGCGGGATGCGGGTGTCGAGGGTGGTGTCCATGTCGATGACGAAGCGTTCCAGCGCGGCCGTGCTGCCCGGGTCGTCCCGGCTTGTCGCGATGACCAGCAGGGGAGTGTCGGGCAGCCGGTTGCTCACCCGGTGCAGCACGCGCCGGGTCGGCTCGTCGAGCCACTGCACGTCGTCGATGTGCAGGACGGCGCCCTGGACCTCGTCGGCCAGCCCGATGAGGAAGGCGGCGACCGCGTTGACGAACTGTTCGTGCCGGTTCAGCTCGCCCATCGCCGGGGCCTGCACCAGGTCGGCCAGCAGCGGCGAGAGCGTCCGCAGCAGCGGTCCACCCCGGCCCGCCGCGCGACGGACCTGCTCGACGGCCAGGTCGCGCTCTCCGGGTGGCAATTTGTCCACCGTACGGAGGTAGCGCTCGACCGCGCCGCGCAAGGGAGCGAGTGGTACCGGGTCGTCGGGCACGCACTTGCCGTACAGGATGAGGTCGCCGTCGGAGGCGACGGCGTTGGTCAGCTCGCGGACCAGCCGGGTCTTGCCGGCGCCGGCCGTGCCCTCGACGATCACGGCGCCCCCGCCGCCGTCCCGGGCCTTCAGCCAGCGGTGGGCCAGCGTGACCACCTCGTCGTCGCGGCCGACCAGGCGCTGGGGACCGATCAGCTGGTCGCCGCGGGCCCGCCCGGCGGCCACCGGGAACGCCGCGCCCGGCTGGGCGGCGAGCCGGCGCAGGTCGGCCAGCAGGCTCTCACCAGTCTGGTACCGGTCGTCGGGGTCCTTGGCCATCAGCGTCGCGATGATCGCGGCCATCGTGGGGCTGAGCTGCGGCGCGTGCGTGCGCGGGTCGGGGATCGGGGCGGTGGCGTGCAGGCGGATCAGCTCGCCCGCGTCCTTCGAGAAGTACGGGAGCTGGCCGGTCACGCACTCGTGCAGGAGCACGCCGAGCGCGTACAGGTCGGAACGGCCGTCGATGGGCCGCTTGAGCATGCCGGTCTGCTCGGGGGCGCTGTAGAGCAGGGTTCCGGCGACCCGGTCCTCGTGCGCCCCGCCGCGCGCCGCGAGCCCGAAATCGATCAGGCGGCCGGTGCCGACCGGCTCGACGATCACGTTGTCCGGTTTCACGTCGCGATGCACGAGCCCGGCCCGGTGCGCGGCGGCGAGCGGCTCGACGAGGTCGATCGCGAGCCGTACGGTCGTCGGTTCGTCCAGCCGCCCGTGGCGCAGCGTCTGCGACAGCGAGAAGCCGTCGATGTACTCGAGGATCAGGTACGGCCCCGTCGAGGTCTGGCCCACTTCGAAGATCCGCGGGAGCAGCGGGTGGCCGACCGACCCGAGCAGCGCCGCCTCCCGGCGTACGGTGGCCAATGCTTGGGTATCTGTCGAGGTCAGGACCTTGAGCGTGTAGTCGCCGCCGCGCCGCCGCACCCGATAGACGACCGTGTCCGCTCCGCGCCCGAGCTGCGCGATCACCTCAAGATCGGAGAGTGACCCCGGCGCGGTACCGAAGAGCGCGGTCAAACGTGTCCTTCCATCCACACGAGCTAATCGGAAGTTACGCCGCGTTCCTACCGGATGCCACCGGCCGGGCGGTTGAGCACATAGCATTGCCGTTTGGCGACCGAGGGTGAGGAGCGGGGATGCGCGGGGAGCTACAGGACGAACTCGCCCGCGTCACCAGTTCGTTGGTGACGATGGCCAAGGCGGTGCGTGAGGCGATGCGGCAGGCTAGCACTGCTCTGCTCGCCGCCGATCCCACCCTGGCCCAGCAGGTCACGGTCCGGGACGCCGAGATCGACGTGCTCTACCGCGTCGTCGAGGACCGGATCTACGAGGTGTTCGCCGACCGCTCGCCGGACCCGGTCGACCTGCGGAAGGTCATGACCGCCCTGCAGGTGGCCTCCGACCTCGAGCGCATGGGTGACCTGGCCGTGCACGTGGCCCGGTCGGCGCTGCGCCGGCACCCGGTGCCCGCGGTCGCCCCCGAGCTGGCCCACCTGTTCCGCGCGATGAGCACGATCGCCGACGAGCTGGCCGGCAAGATCGTGTCCGCCCTCGCCGACCAGGACGCCGAGCTGGCCGGCCAGCTCGACGGCGACGACGATGCCATGGACGAGCTGCACCGCCGCCTGTTCAGCGTCATGCTCCGCCCGGACTGGCCCCTCGGCGTCGAGGCCGCCGTCGACGGCGCTCTGCTGGGCCGCTACTACGAGCGCTACGCCGACCACGCCGTCAACGTGGGCCGGCTGGTCATGCTCCTGTCCCCGGCAAGACCCGCCGAGCACGCCTGAGCCCATCCCGGCTGTCCTTCCTCTTGACCCGATTTCGACGTACCGACCGTGCCGCGTTGCCATTCGTCAACCCTGCCCAACTCGCCGTCCGGAACGTACTCACCCGTCCGGTGGGGGAGGGAGCGCGTGCAGCGCGGGATGGCTGAGGAGAGCCTCGGCGAGGGCGGGCGGCGGAGTCAGGGCAGGCGCAGGGTGCCGGTGGCGCTCACGACCGCGCGGCCGGAGAGTACCGGCGTCGTGCCGTCGAGGCGGAGCTCGAGGCGGGAGGGGCGGCCGAGGCGGTGGCCCTGGATGACCACGACGGTCTCGCCGGCGGCGTCGTGGCTGTGCAGCAGGCAGGCGAGCGGGCCGGCCGCCGTGCCGGTGGCCGGATCCTCCGTGATGCCGGCGACCGGGTTGAAGAATCGCGCGTGTGCGGTCGCGCCGGGCTCGGCCGGGTCGAGCGAGTACAGGTAGCAGCCCTCGCCGCCGGCCGCCAGCAGGAGGGTACGCAGCGCGGCCGTGTCGGGAGACACCGAATCCACCGTCGCCCGGTCGCGCAGGCCGACCAGGAGGTGCGCCGCGCCGGTCTCGACCACCTGGGCCACCGGCAGCCCGGCGCCGGCGCCTAGTGCCGCGACGTCGACGCCCAGGGCGGCGGCGAGCGGGGCCGGCTCCACCGTGTTGCCGTAACGGGCCGGCTCCTGGCGCATGGCGATCCGGTCGGGGCTCACCTCGACCGGCAGAACCACGTCGCCCAGCTGTTGGTGCCACACGCCGGAACGGTCCAGCCGGCCGTTGTCGGCCAGCCACCACCATGCCCCGAGCGCGTTGTGACCGGCGCCGAAGACCTCGACGCCGGCCGGGGTGAACGAACGCAACCGATGGTCGGCGCCGGCCACGGTGGGGGCGACCAGGAACGTGGTCTCGGACTGGTTGAACTCCGCGGCGATGCGCGGCATGACCGCCTCGTCGACCTGATCGGCGTCCGGCACCACGGCCAGCGGGTTTCCGGCCAGCGGCCGGTCGGAGAAGACGTCCACCAATGCGAAGTCGATCGTGGTCATGGAGGGCACTCTATTCGGAGAGGCCCGCGAGTTTGTAGGGTCGTGCTCGTGACGGCGCTCGACGATCTTGTGGCTGACTTTTTCTCGCCGGCGGTGACGGCGCACTGTGAGAACTCGTCGGTCGAGTTCGTCGTCGACGGGCGGGGCTGGATGCGGCGGATGCGTGAGTTGCTCACGTCGCTCGGGCCGGGCGATGCCGCGTACATCTGTGGTCTGCAAATGGAACCGGAAATGGACCTCACCGGCCGGCAGCCGGGGGAGCGCGGCTACGAACCGCTCGGCGACCTGCTCGCCGGACTGGCGAGCCAGGGAGTCGACGTCCGGGTGATCCTGGCCGGCGCGATCGTGAGCAGCAGCATCGCGCGGCCGACGATTGGGCCTTTCCATCAGAACGTCAGTTCGGCGCACCGGTTGCGCCGCTGGCGGGTCAAAAGGGACCAGCCGCTCGCCAACCGGGTAGTGCTCGACTGGTCCGGCTCGGGCATAGGGTCCAACCATCAAAAGATTACGTTGGTACGCCGGGGAACCGAGCTCACCGCGTGTCTGGGCGGCATCGACTACGCCGCCAACCGGGTCGACGAGACGCCGCATCGGCGGCTTGCCGTGCGGGGTGGGCGCTGGGGCTGGCACGACGCCGGCGCGATCATCGAGGGGCCGGCCGCCGCCGATGTCTGGCGGGTGTTCCGGATGCGCTGGATCGGCGCCGTGAACCTGCCCCGCCGCCGGTACGTCTGGCCGACGATGCGTGGGCTGCCCCTGATCAACCCGCCCGGCATGCCGCCCTCGATCGACCCGGCCCCGCCGCAGAGAGCCCGGGAGATGAGCGGGTCGGCCTGCCAGATCCTGCGCTCGGTGGGCCCGTGGTACGTCGACTCGCTGCTGCCGTGGGAACGACGGCACTACGACGAGCTGGCCCCGGAGGGCGTCCACGAGATCTACCTCACGCTGGTGCAGGCGATCGGGGCCGCGCGGCGCTACGTCTACATCGAGGACCAGTACTTCCGCGAGTACCCGGGCGGCGACCACCGGTTCGAGCTGTATCCGCACGTACGGGCGGCGGCGGCCCGCGGAGTGAAGGTGATCCTGGTCGGCTCCGGGTCGCGGGACCCGGCCGAGTCCTCGCCGCTGATCAACGGCACGGTCAACCCCGACCTCCAGAAGAAGATCATCGACCCGCTCCCGCAGCAGTTGCGCCGCAACGTCGGCCTGTGGCGGGTCGAGCATCTGACCGTGCACACCAAGATCGTCATCGTCGACGACCGGTTCGCGGCGGTCGGCTCGGCGAACTTCTTCAGCCGCTCGATGGTCGGGGTCGACACCGAGCTGACGGCGGCGCTTGTCACCACCGGCGAGGAGGTGCGGGACCTGCGGGTGCGGCTCTGGGCCGAGCACCTGCGCACCCCGGTCACCGACGAGCTGCGCAAGAGTCTCGAGGATCTCGATCTGGCGATCGGCATGTTCCGCCCGGAGTGGCTGCCGCCGGACGCGCCGGCCGGCTCGTGGCGCAAGCCGGGCATCCCGGCCGGTTTCGACCCGCTCGAGACGGTCCTGAGCCTGGTAGGGCCGCCGTAGGCGTTGCGGTATCTGAAGCGGTCGTTGCCTTGCCTCACAAAGGGAGTCGACCGTGAGAGGATGACCGACACCATCGACGCGGAGGCGCGTCTGGATCTGTACCGAACAATGGTGCTCGTCCGCCTCTTCGAGGAGGCGATGCTCCGCGAGTACCACGCCGACAAGGGGCCGGGCTTCGACATCGGCAAGGGACTCGTGCCGGGGGAGATGCACCTGGCCGCCGGGCAGGAGCCGGTGGCGGCCGGGGTCTGTGCGCACCTGACCACCGACGACGCCGTCACGGCCACCCACCGGCCGCATCATTTCGCCATCGCGCACGGCGTCGACCTGCGGCGGATGACCGCGGAGATCTTCGGCCGGGAGACCGGGCTGGGGCGCGGGCGCGGCGGGCACATGCATTTGTTCGACCCCGACACCCATTTCTCCTGCTCCGGGATCATCGCCGAGGGCTATCCGCCGGCGCTCGGGCAGGCCTTCGCCTTCCAGCGGCAGGGCGCGGGCCGGGTCGCGGTCGCCGTCACCGGGGAGGGCGCGGCCAACCAGGGCGCCTTCCACGAGTCGCTGAACCTCGCGGCCCTGTGGAAGCTGCCGGTCGTCTTCGTCGTCGAGGACAACGACTGGGGGATCTCGGTGCCGCGGGCGGCGTCGACCTCGGTGCCGTCCAACGCGGCGCGGGCGGCGGCGTACGACATGCCCGGCGAGCGGATCGAGGACAACGCTGTCGAGGCCGTGCACGCCGCGGCCGGCCGGGCGGTCGCGCGCGCTCGCGCCGGGGACGGGCCGAGCCTCATCGAGGTGCACACGCTGCGGCTGTGGGGGCATTTCGAGGGCGACGCGCAGGCCTATCGCAAGGACATCGAGGACGTGCCGGGTCGCGATCCCATTCCGACGTACGAGAAGAGTCTGCGCGACGCCGGGCTGCTCGACGACGCCGCGGCGGCCGCCATTCGCGAGAGCGCCACCGAGCGGGTCGAGGACGCCGTGACGTTCGCGAAGGAGAGTCCCGTGCCCGATCCCGCCGGCGCCCTGCGCTACGTCTTCGCCTCCGGAGGTGTCTCATGACCGCGACGGCCGAACGGCTCACCACCTCCCGGGCCATGGTCGACGGCATCGCCGCCGAGATGGCGCGGGACGAGTCGGTCATCTATCTCGGCGAGGACGTCGGGGCGTACGGCGGGATCTTCGGTTCCTCGACCGGCCTGCTGGATCGCTTCGGCGCCACCCGGGTCATCGACACGCCGATCTCCGAGACCGCCTTCATCGGGCTGGCGATCGGCGCCGCCGTAGAGGGCATGCGGCCCATCGTCGAGCTGATGTTCGTCGACTTCTTCGGCGTCTGCATGGATCAGATCTACAACCACATGGCCAAGATTTCGTACGAGTCCGGGGGCCACGTGAAGGTGCCGATGGTGCTGACGACGGCGGTCGGCGGCGGGTACAGCGACGGCGCCCAGCACAGCCAGTGCCTGTGGGGAACGTTTGCCCATTTGCCGGGTATGAAGGTTGTGGTGCCCAGCAATCCGTACGACGCCAAGGGCTTGATGATTTCCGCGATCCGCGACGACGGGCCGGTCGTCTACATGTTCCACAAGGGAGTCATGGGCCTGGCCTGGATGGTCAAGAACCGGCGCGCCATCGGCGAGGTGCCCGACGGCGAGTACACGGTGCCGATCGGCAGCGCCCGGGTCGCGCGGGAGGGGACGTCGGTGACCGTCGCGACCGTCTCCCTGTCGGTGCACCACGCGCTCGACGTCGCCGAGAAGCTCGCCGAGGACGGCATCGACGTCGAGGTGCTCGACCTGCGCAGCCTCGTGCCGCTGGACCGCGAGGCGATCGTGGCCTCGGTCCGCAAGACCGGGCGGCTCGTGGTCGTCGACGAGGACTATCTGTCGTACGGTCTGTCCGGTGAGGTGGTGGCGTCGGTGACGGACGTGGATCCCGGCCTGCTGCGGGCCCCGGTCGCCCGGGTCGCCGTGCCCGACGTCCCGATCCCGTACGCGCACAGCCTCGAGTACGCGGTGCTGCCCCGGCCCGACCGCATCGAGGCGGCGATCCGCGCGGTGGCCGCCGCGTGACCGAGGACGTGCTGTTCCCCGAGATGTCCAAGAAGGACCCGGCCGCGCTGGGGGTCCTCACCACCTGGTTCGTCGGTGAGGGCGATCCGGTGCGGGCCGATCAGGTGCTGGCGGAGGTGCAGGTGGACAAGGTGTCGATGGACGTCGTCGCGCCCGTGGGCGGCACCGTCCACCTGCTCGTCCCCGAGGAGGCCGAGGTTCGGCAGGGAACGCCCATCGCCCGCATACGGGTGATGGGCGTTCGCTCTCAGCCCAGCAGCTGCAGTTCGGCCAGCTGTGTCTCGGCACCGCCGTGGTTGGCGGTGATGTTCAGGCGGTAGCGCGAGTACGACGCGCTTCCGGTGACGGTGAACGGGCGGGTCTGGCGGCGGTCGGCGAAGTCGACGTTGCTGCGGGTGTCGATCGTCGTCCAGGTCGTCCCGTCGTTGGAGCCCTGCAGGGTCCAGTTCTTCGGGTCGCGGGTGGCGAAGTCGTCGGCGGACGTGAGCGTGTACTGCTTGACCGCCGCCGCCGAGGAGAGCTGGTCGGTGATGGTGGCGGTGTTCGCGAACGTCAGCCACTTCGTCAGCGACGTGTCGTCGGTGAGCGCGGCGCGGCCCTCGTTCGGGCCGTTCTCGCCGCTGACCGTGAGCGTGCCGCCGGTGGCCTTGTCGGTCAGGCGGGCCGGGGCGGCCGTGCCGGTGGTCAGCGACGGCGGGATGTCGGCGTCCGCGGTGCCCCAGCTGGACGGGTTGGGGCCCATGGCGAACGTGAGCGTCCCGCCGGCCAGCAGGTCGGCGTGGGTGAGGTAGTTCTTCGTGTACGCGACGCCGTTGAGCGTGGCGCTCTGGATGTACCGGTTGGTGTCGCTCACGCCGGGCGCGCTGACGGTCAGGGTGTGCCCGTTCTCCAGGGTGATCGTGGCCTTCGGGAACAGCGGCGCGCCGATCGTGTAGTCGGTGCTCGCCATCCGGGCCGGGTAGAAGCCGAGCGCGCTGAAGATGTACCAGGCCGACATCTCCCCGTTGTCCTCGTCGCCGAGGTAGCCGTTGCCCGTGCCGGTCCCCGAGCCGTACAGCTTGGTGAGGACATTGCGGACCTGGTTCTGCGTCTTCGCCGGGGTGCCGGCGTAGTTGTACATGTAGAGCATGTGGTGGATGGGCTCGTTGGCGTGCGCGTACTGGCCCATGTTCCCGTCGTACGCCTCGCGCATCTCGTGGATGACGCCGCCGTAGCAGCCGGTGAGGTAGTCACGCGGCGCCGCCAGCACCGAGTCGATCTTCGCAGAGAGCTGGGCGCGGCCGCCGTACAAGTTGGCCATGCCCTGCGGGTCCTGCGGCGCCGGTAGCGCGTAGTGGTAGGCGTTGCCCTCGGTGTACTCGCAGCCCCACGACTGGGGCTTGAAGTCGGCGTCGCTCGTCCGCCAGCTGCCGTTGCTCTGCTTGCCGCGGAAGAAGCCGACCGACGGCGAGTAGAGGTTGGCGTAATCGAGGGTGCGGTTGCGGAAGTACGCCGCGTCGTCGGTCTTTCCGAGCGCCGTGGCCATCTGGTAGATGCCGAAGTCGCTGGTGGCGTCCTCGATGGTCCACGAGAGCGAGGCGTCGCGCACGTCCGAGGGCAGGTAGCCCTTGAACGGCGAGACCTGCAGCCCGGCGCGGCCGTTGGCGGACGAGGAGTAGACGGTCGCGTTCTTCACCGCCGAGGCGTACGCGGCCTGGTAGTCGAAGTTGCGCACGCCCTTCATGTACGCGTCGGCGAACGCGAGGTCCTGGTTGGTGCCGGGCATGACGGCCTTGTTCCACGGCCCGGACCAGCTCGGCGTCCAGCCGGCGGTCTTGTAGACGTTGACGAAGCCGTCGAGCATCTCGCCGGTCTTCGTCGGGGACAGCAGCGTGTACAGCGGCCAGACCGCCCGGGAGGTGTCCCAGAAGCCGTTGTTCACATACATCTGACCGTCGTGCAGTTGATTGTCATACGGACTGAAGTATCGGCGGACGCCGCCGACCATCTCGGTCCGGTTGTTCGGGTACATGTAGGCGCGGTAGAGGTTCGAGTAGAACGTGATCAGCTGGTCGTTCGTCGCGCCCTCGATCGCCACCTTGCCCAGGACGGCGTTCCATTGCGCGGCGGTCTCATCGCGTACGGCGTCAAGGGTCTTGGAACCCACCTCGGCGCTGAGGTTCGCCGCGGCCTGGGCCACGCTCGTCCAGGATGTGCCGACCCGCAGGGTGACCTGCTCGTTCGCGGTGGTGGCGAAGCGGATCCAGCTGGTAGCGCCGCCGCCGGAGACCTGGCCGGTGGCGGCGATGGCGTGGTCGACGGTGGCGGAGAAGTAGAGCTTCTGCCCGTTCTGGTCGGCGTAGCCGGAGATGGTGCGCCCGGCGGTGTCGACCGTGAACGAGCCGCCGGCGCTGTCGATCGTGTCGAAGAGGATCACCGAGTCGGAGGCGGACGGGAACGTGAAGCGCAGGACACCGGCGTGATCGGTCGGCGCCATCTCGGCCGTGATCCCGTACGTGTCGAGCCTGGTCTTGTAGTAATACGGTCTGGCGATTTCGTTGGCATGACTGAATGTGGATTTGCGCGCGTCGGGCGTGGCCTTGATCGCGCCGGTGGTCGGCATGATCTGCAGCTGCCCGTAGTCGGCGACCCAGGGGCTCGGCTCGTGGCTGATCGCGAAGCCCTGCACGGTCGAGGCGCTGTACTGATAGAGCCAGCCGTCGCTGTTGCCGTTGGTGACCGGCGTCCAGAAGTTGAACCCGTTGGGCACGGTCGCGCCGGGGAACGTGTTGCCGCGCGAGTAGCTGGGGTCGGAGTTGGAGCCGCGGCGGGTGTCGACGTAATCGGCGAGCGAGGCGGCGGCCGAGCTCGCGGTGATGCTGATGTCGTCGAAGTACCCGCGGAAGGTGCCGGTGCCCTCGGGCTTGTCGTACCCGATGAGGATCCGGTCGATCGTCTTGCCGGCGGTCTGCGCGCCGATCGCCGAGGTGACGTAGTTCCAGGTGTTGAAGCTCAGGACGCTGCCGGCGCCCTGGAAGGTCGGGTGCAGGCGTACGCCGTGCTGGTCGACGGCCCCGGAGTCACGCAGGAAGGTGCCGTCGGTGAACGCCAGGTCGACGGCGACGTCGAGGTTGCCGCCGCTCTGCGGGTACACCCAGTAGGAGAGCGTGGTGCCGGCGACGATCGGGATGTTCACGTCGAGGATCCGGTTGTAGGAGTAGCTCGAGGTGGTGCTGGTGTCGGCGCCCGAGTACATCAGCGCCGTGCTGCCGGTGTGGGCGAGCTCGGTGCGGGTGCCGCTCTCCATCGCGGTCAGGCCGCAGCAGTAGCCGCCGACGCCGGAGCTGCTCTCGACGGTGTTGGTCCAGGTGGCCTGGGGATCGCCGGACTCGAACCCGGTGACGAAGTCGCCCGCGGCGGCGGCCGCGGGCGAGGGGACGGAGACGGTGCTGATCAGGACGGCGAGGACGGCGCCCAGGACCAGGGGGAGTTTTCGTGCCATGCCGACTCCAGGGGAGCGATGAACGTCTATGACAACGTTGTCGGAAAGTCAGTGAACGACGCTCGGGCGTGGACAGTCAAGAGCTTCGATTAACAAACTTTGTCAAGCCTCGCGGGGGTGGCGCCGCTTACGTTCGGGTTCATTCCGACCAATCGATGGTCAAACATCTGGTAAACAGCTTGGATGGTGTTTGACTGCGGGTCGGTTGAGGTCAACGGCGTGCGCCTCGGTTGCCGCGAGACCGGCGACCCGTCCGGCACGCCGGTGGTGCTGCTGCACGGCAGCGGGAGCAGCGCCCGCACCTGGGACCGGTTCGCCGCCCGGCTGGCGGGTCTCGGCTATCGGGCGATCGCCGTCGACCTGCGCGGGCACGCCACCAGCAGCCGCAGCCGGGATTATTCGCTGGCCAGCCTCCGCGACGACGTCCTGTCGCTGCTGGAGCTCCGGTCGTTGCGCGACGCCGTCCTCATCGGTCACTCGGTCGGCGCGCACGCGGCGCTCGCCGCGTCCCTGAAGGCGCCGGAGCGGATCTCCCAGCTGGTCCTGGAGGATCTCGCTGCGCCGCCGCGGCGCTCGGGCCGCTTGGGCGGCTCGGGCGGCTCGGGCTCGGTGAAGGTCAACCCGCTTCAGGTGCTCAACGCGATCACCAGCATCTTCGGCGGCAGCCGCGACTACGACCTGCGCGCCGTCGGCTCGATCCTGCGCCAGCTCACCCGGCCGGACGCCCAGTGGTGGGAGCGCCTCGGCGAGGTGAGTCATCCGACCCTGGTCCTTTCCGGCGGCCCGACCAGCTGCATCCCGCCCGCGCGACTGACCGAGGTGGCGACGGCGATCCCCGGCGCGCGGCTGGCCACCATCCCGGTCGGACACCGCGTCCACAGCCTCGCCCCGGCCGAGTTCGCCGCCACGGTCCTCCCCTTCCTGGCAGCCGACTCCGTCTCGCACGGCCTGGACCGCCGGGCCGCATAGATATGCCCGCGGCTTCACTCTCAGCAGCCGTGACCGCGACCGGCCGCAGCGTGCGCGACCAGGCACAGCCCGGCCATGGCAAGCCCAGCTCAGCCCCCGGAGCCGGAGATGCGCGAACGGTTCCTGACCCCGCGGGACTGGGTTTCTGGTTGAGTAGGGGGAAACCCGAGGAGGCCGTGATGTCCAACCACGTGTACCGGCTCACCGAGGTCGTCGGCAGCAGCCCGACCAGCGTCGACGACGCGATCCGCACTGCGATCCGGAAGGCCGCACAGACCGTTCGGAATATCGAATGGTTTGAAGCGCAGGAGGTTCGCGGCCAGGTCGTCGACGGCGACGTGGCCTACTACCAGGTCCGCGTCAAGATCGGCTTCCGGGTCGAGGACTAACCGTTGATCCAAGCGGTGGTCGTCGACGTCGACGACACGCTGTGCCTGACCGAGGCGGCCTCGTTCGACCTGGAGAACGAGGTGCTGGCCGCCCTCGGGCGTCCGCCCATGCCGCGCGAGGTGCACCTGGCCACGTGGGGCGAGCCGCTGCTGGTCGCCATGCCGCACCGGTCGCCGGGCCTCGACCTGGAGCGATTCGCGGAGCTGTTCCCGATCGTGAACCAGCGCTTCCTGGCCGAGGGCCGGCTCGACGTGATTCCACCGGAGAACCTGGCCGCCTTGGACCGGCTGGTCGCGGACGGGCGTACCGTCCTGCTGCTGACCTCCCGGGCCGAGGCGGAGGTGCGCCACCTGCTGGAGCCCGGCCATGCCCTGGCCGGGCGCGTCGCCGGCGCGTACCACCAGGGAAATACGCTTTTCACCAAGCCGGACCCGCGGGTGTTCGACGTGCTGCTCGCCGAGACCGGCTTCCGGCCCGAGCAGTGCGTCTACGTGGGCGACTCCCCGGGCGACGCGGTCGCCGCGGGCGGGGCCGGCATCGGCTTCATCGCCTGCCTGCAGAGCGGCCTGCGCCGCCTCGACGAGTTCGACCCGCGCTACGTGATCGCCGCCGTCGACACGTTTCCCGAGATCGTTCCGGTGATCAGCGGGCGGCCAGACCCCGCGCGGTGAGGACGGCGGCCCGGGCGACGGCCGAGTCGCGATGCCGGCCCAGGGCCCGGAGCGCGGGCAGCTGGTCGTACGCGTGCATCGCGCCCGCGGCCAGCACGCCCAGCAGAAGCTGCTCCGGGTCGGAGGAGCGCAACAGACGCGGCAGCGCGCTCGCGTGCAGCAGCGGCAGCTCGGCCCGGATCGCGTCCGGCTCGGCCACCCCGGACAGGTCGAGCAGCCGCAGCCGGACGACCGGGTTGCACGTGTAGACGGCGATGTCGTCCGCACGCCGCCAGGTGCCGAACTCCGGCTCGCCCGGAACGAGCGGCGGCGCGGACGGCTCGCGGACGAGGGCAAAACCGAACCGGCGGAGGGTCGCGGTCAGGTCGGCGTACCGCAGATCGGGATCGAGCACGAGGGCGCTCACGGCAGCTCCGCCCGGATCGCCGCGACCACCCGGCCCTCGGGAATCCCGCCGTGCACGTGGTGCACGGCCCGCCCCGCGACGACCAGCTCGCCCCACGTCATCAGCCGGTCGTCGAGCAGCGCGGGGAAGGCCCCGAGCAGGTCACGCCAGGCCGCGGTGATGTCGTCGGCCGTGGCCAGCTCGCCGATGGGCGCGGCGACCGGCTTGCGGGTCAACCGGCCGGCCTTCTCGGTGGTCGACCAGAGGGCGCGGGCCTGGTCGGGGCGGCCGAAGGCGAGCGCGGTGAGGCATGCGCGGCGCGCCGTCTCCACCCGCAGCAGGCCCCTCTGGTCGGACGCGACGCGGTCCAGCAGCAGGAGGATCCGCTCCTGGTCGGCCGGGTCGTCCCGCCGCCCGGCACAGCGCAGCACGGCGATCAGATTCACGATGCCTGTCGTCACGAGGGGGAGCCCGGCGGGGCCCGCGCCGGTCTCGGTCGCCGCGATCGCCCGGGACAGGTGCGGCTCGATCACGGCCGCCGCCTGGTCGAGGCTCGGCCCGTCGCCGAGCACTGCCACCCGGGCCAGCACGCCGTCGGCGCCGATCAGCGCCTCGGGCAGGCGCTCGTCCTTTCCCCGGGACAGCTGGGCCGCGACGTCCTCGGCGATCATGGAGAGCTGGACCGGCAGGTCGGAGCGGAGGCGGTCCGCCTCGGACTGCCAGTCGGTGCCCATCACTTCACTCCCCAGATGATGGCGGCGGTCACGCTCGGCGTTTCGGCCCGGGCGGCCTGCCGGCTGACTGCCTGCTTCAGCGCCCTCAGCTGCGCCGGGGTCAGCTCGCTGACGTCCACCACGACCTTACGCGTGACGAGACTGCCCGGGTCGGTCTCATGCGGCACACGGACCGCGAGGTCGCCGAGGATCTCCCTGGCGGCCGCGGCGGCGCTGAATGCCTTGGGATCGATGACGCGCACGTGGACCGGGTTCCCCTCGCTGTCGCAGTAGACAACGCCGTCACGTTCGCTGCGGCGTGCTGGCCCGGGCAAACTCCTGCCCTCCTCCCGCAGGACGGCACGGGCCTCCCGCAGCCCGTCGGGTCCGATCGCGAGGTTGCGCTCGGCCATTACTGCGAGCCGCTGCTCCGGTGTGCCGAGGATCGCCAGTGCCTCGTCCCGCTCGATGGTGGCGAGCCTCGACTCGTGGATCCGGTCGAGGATGACCGGCCTGACGTCCGCGCCCTCGCCGAGGGAGTTGCGAACCGATTCGACCAGGCCGTCCAGAAGCGAACGCTTGTTCCCGGTCGGTCCGACCTTGGAGTTCGGGCCGATGACGACCCGCAGGTCGATCCGCTTGTCGTCGATGGCGTCGAGCGCCGCCCGGATGGTCTGCTGCGACATTCCCTCCGATGGCGCGTCCGGGTTGGTCCTGAGCCGTTCGTTCATCGCGTCCAGATCCTCGCGAATGGTGTCGAGGTTCTTTTGGAAGTTCTCCCGGACCGCGGTGAATTCTTCCGTCTTCAGCTTCTTCGAGCGTTTGACCTCGATGAGCTCGACCCGGACGGTGTCGTCGTGCTGAACCGCGATGCCCACCAAATCGAAGCCCTCGCGGGCAATCCTGGTCGGTTCGAAATAGTGATAGGCCTTCATCCCGGGCGGCGGGCTCGCCGCTCGCCCCGCCGCCTCCGCCCGGGCCGCGACCTCCAGGTTGCGGCCGGCCCGCTCGCGTTCCGACCCGCTCTGCACCCAGTAGTCCTCGGGCGTCCAGTTCTCCTCCGTGTGCCAGCGCCACCCGTTCTTCTCGATGACGATGATGTCGCGGTAGTACGGGGATTGGGCCTTGCGGTCGGTGAGGGGCTCGGTGTCGCCGATCTGGTAGACGCGTTCCGCCGGGCCGCTCGCCCGCCACAGCTGTGGCGAGTCGAAGATCTCCACGATCTCGTCCTTCGGGATTCCGGTGCCGGGTGGTGGCGACTTGCTGAACAGCCTCGCCGGTTGGTTCAGGTCGACCGGCGAGTGCAGCTCGCCGCGGCCGATGCGGGCGATGTCGTCCGGGCTCAGCGCGCGCACGCCCTCGTGGATCTCGCGCAAGGCGCGCAACGTGGCGAGGTCGGTGTTCAGCTCCCGCGACAAAACCAGCTTGCCTTGCGGTGGGAGCTCCGGTGCGGCCAGGCGTCCCTCAAAAATGGCGATAGTACGTTGGTGAGCGTCGATTTCCAGGTCGAGTTTTGCCCGGTAGAGCTCCATCTTCTCGGCAACCGTGAGGGAGTCCCAGCGCCCGAGCACCGACTGGTCGACCTTGGTGATCAGGTCGGCGGTGGCGGGGTCCACGGACTGCCACAAGTGAGCGCCCTCGCGCAGCAGCGTGCCCGGCGGCGCGGTCTCGCGGACGATCACGCGCGGCTCTCCATTGTGGAACTCGACCACGGCGTACCCGCTGCCGCTTCGGGTGTGCGCGGCGAAGTCGGCGTCGCTGATCACCTCGATCGGGGTGCGCGCGAATCGGCCGCGCAGCTCGGGCGGGATCACGGTCAGAAGTTCCCCGCGCATCTGCTTGCGCAGCAACTGGTCGGCGTCGGCGGAGATCTGGACCTCGGTCAGGCCCCGGTCGAGCGCGGTGAGGAACTCACGGTAGGACGCGTTCGGGTATTGACCGCGGAATTCGCGGAAGGCGGCCGCCCGCTGCGCCGGGTTGCCGCGCAGCTCCAGGATGTCGGCCGGGCGCCCGGGGCGCGCGGCCCGCTCGGCGGCGAGTTCGGGGGCGGTGGCGAGGACCGTGACCGCGTCCAGCGGCGGCTTGCCGCGCACGCTGCGCCAGGCCGCCCGCATCTCGCCGAGCGCGGCGCCGCCCACGTGCATGCCGACCCGCATCACGGCGCCCGCGGCTACGCCGGTGGCCAGGTTGATGGCGCCCTGGCGGACGGTGCCCTCGACGATGTTCTTGAGCACGTCGCCGCGGTACGTGTTGTCGTCGAGCAGGGTCGCGGCCAGCGCCTGCGGACCGGCCTGGGCCGCCTGCTCGACGACCTCGGCGGCGGCCTTCGCGGTCAGCTTGGCGGCGGTGCCGCCGGTCTGCGCCATCCGGGCGAGCAGCCCCGGCGGCGCGCCCTTCGCCACCACCAGCAGCTTCTCGCCGAGGCCGGCGGTGGCGGCGGCGAGGGCGGCGTCCACCACGCCCATCGCGGCGTCATGGGCGATGTCTTCGAGGCCGTACTGGTTGCCGAGCAGGATGGCCCGGGTGGTCATCGTGGCGAGGGTGCCCAGCAGCGACGCGACCAAGGCGATCGCCGCCGGCGCCGCGGTGCCGCCGGAGGCGACGACGGCCGCGGTGATCACGAGGGCCGCGACGACCGTGACGACGGCGCCGACGATCTGGGTGATCACGTCGGTGACGTGGTCGACGCCGCGCCGGTACGCCTCGGCCGCCGCGTCGTACCGGGTCGCGACGCCCGCGAACTCGTACCGGTATCGCTCCAGCTCCTCGGCGTCCGGCTTGTGCTCCGGATCGGTGATCCGCTGGTACGCCACTTTGGACCGCTCGTACTCGTCGTCCAGGATTCGGCGCTGCTCCGGCGACACCTCGAACGCGCCACCCAGCCCGTACGTGGTGGACTCGAATTGGTGCCGGCGCTCGATCGCCTGCCACTGCTCGTGCTCGTTCCGCGGCAGGCCGACCAGCATCTCGCCGAAGTCGAACCGGTCGCGGGTGCCCGGGTCGGTCTCGTATTCCAGCCGGCCCTTCATGTCCTCGTGGTACGTCTTCTGGTACTCACCGAGGATCTCGTTGATCTCCTCGCGGGTGCGGCCGCGCAGCACCCGCCGGATCCGGTCCTCGTCGGTGCCGGGGCCGGTGACCGCGAACCGCACCTCCTGCGCCGCGGTGAGATAGCCGCCGGTCTCGTACCGGGTGCGCGATTCCTCCCGGCCGCGCTGCTCGATCAGCGTGCGCAGGCCGCCGTACTCGCCCGGGGTCTCGATGATCCGGGGGCCCTCGCCGGAGTCCACGCTCTGGGTGGCGCCCCAGGTCTGGCTGTAGTGGTCGTCGAATCGGCGCTCCAGCACGCTCATCTGGTCGCGGCTGCGCTCGCGGGCCTTCTTCTCCAGTTCGACCTGGATGTTGCGCTCGGCGATCGCCTGCTGCTGCGGGGTCATCGGGCTGCCCTGCTCGGCGGCGATCCGCATCTGGTCGCCGAACGCCCGGCGCAGCGCCGGCTCCTCGTCGCGCCGGACGCTGTCGAGGATGCGCTCGTAGCGGCCCCGCATCACCTCGTTCAGCTGGGTGTCGGCCTCGGTGCCGCCGGCCTCGGCCCGCTGCCCGTACACGGCGAACCGGGCGGCGTCCGCGCCGACCAGGTCGTTGGTGCGCAACGCCTCGGCCAGGTCCCGCACCGGCCCGGTGAGGTTGTCCTGGTAGGCGCTGACCAGCGTCCGCGCGGCGCCCGCGAACCGGACGTCATAGGAAACCTCGACCCCGGCCGTACGCCGCCGCACCTCGGCCTCGACCTGCCGGGAGCTGTACTCCGGGTGCGCCGCGCCCACCTCGTCGCGGATCTGCTTGTGCACCTCCTCCATGGCCGCCACGTCGTGGCCGAGCACCGCCTCGTCGAGGGCGAGCGCGTCGGCCCGGTCGGTGTCGCCGGCCGCGAGCGCCTGGGCCCGTTCCAGCTCCTGGTCCTCGAAGTCGTCCTTCAGCGCGGCGTCGAGGGTCTCGTCGTACATCTCCCGGTACCGCCGGGCGACCTCGGCGCGCTGGTCGGGCGGCAGGGCGCGCAGCGTGGCATAGACCTCGCGCTCGGCCGTGCCGGGCCCGTCCATCGCCTCGTGCAGCCGGGCCGCGGCGGCGCTCGCCGCGTCACCGTGGGCCAGCGCGAGCGCCCGGTCCCGCTCCGATCCCGATGACATGTCGTCCTTGATGGCCTCCTCGATGGTCTCGCCGTGCCCCTTGAGGTAGGCGGCGCGCACCACGGCGGCCTGCGGCCGGGTGAGGTTCGCCAGGGCGTCGTAGATCTGCTGCTCCTCGGTGCCGATGCGGTCCACCGCGTCGTGCACCTGCTCCGCGATGTCGACCGCGTTGCGCCCGGTGCCGGCGAACAGGATCAGGTCGAGCGGGTGGTAGTTGTCCGGGGTGGGCGTGACCGCCTCGATGTCGGACCGCAACCGCTGGACCAGCCCGTCCTGTCCGGCCGCGACGATGCGGTCGCGGGACTGCCGCACCAGGAAGGCGAGCTGGGACTCGGCGGTGGTCCCGGCCGCAGAGGCGATCTTGGCCAGTCCCGCGTCCTGCTCGGCCGCCTCGGCGGCGGTCGCGGCCGACTGCCGGGCCACCGCGGCCCGCATCACGAGTACGTCGAGCAGAAGCTGGTCGCGGCTCTGCTCGGCGGTCGCCCGGGCCTCCGCGGCGACGCGCTCCCGGCTCAGGTCGACGGCATCGACCGCCGCGTCGAGCCGGCGGCGGTCGTCGTCGCGCAAGTCGCCGGTGCGCTCGGCCGCCCAGTCGCGTACCAGCGCGGCGGCCTGGCCCCCGGCCGCCCAGGCGGCGGCGATCAGCAGGTCGGCCGACTCGCGGGTGTCGGTGCGCAGGGCCGTCATCGCGGCGGCGATCCGCGCACTCTGCACGGAAAGCCAGGGCCGCCCGTCCGGGGTCCGGTTGACGTCGAGGCCGCCGGTGGGCAGCACGCGCACGTCCGCGGAGTCGGCGGCCTCGTACGCTTCGGTGTAGCGCCGCTCGTAGTCGTCGACCTGCGCCAGCCGCTGATCCCGGGCGCGCTCGTGCGCCACGGCCGCGTCGGCCGCACCGGCCCGGGCCCGGCCGAGCAGCTCGTCCCGTACGTCGAGGATCAGGGCCGGATCGGTGGAGGTCATCGCCGTGCGGAGCCGCTTGCGGGTCTCTCGTTCGGCGTCGCGCCGCGCCTCACCGATAACCACGGCGGTACGCTCGGCGGCCTGCCGCGCGGTCGCGGCGGCGTCGGTCGCGGCGCCCTGCTGGCTGGTCGCGGCCGCCCGGCGTGTGGCGGTCAACCGGGTGTGCCGTTCCGCGGCGGCCGAATGCAGATAGCGGTCCGTGTAGCCGACGGACGCCGCGAGCTCGTCGACCTGCCCGGTGTAGCCGGCGGTCAGCTCCGGCACGAGCGTGTCGTCGTTGTAATTGTGGTACTCCTCGGATTTGGCCAGCGCCCCCTCCCGGTACGCCGCGAGCCGCGCCAGCCGGAGCGCGTCGGCGGCCATCCCGGGCAGGCCGGCGCGCAGGCCGTCGATCACCTGGGTCGCCTCGGCGAGCAGCGGCGCGGGCAGCTCGCCCAGCGCCTCCAGCCGGATGTCCTCGATCCGCGCCGGCGCCGGCGCGGCGGTGACCGGCGGCTCGGCGGCAACGGCCGGTCGCTCGGTGCGCGACGGCTGCCGGGCCGGGCGCACCGGCGGGGCGACAACGGTCCGCAGCTGCTGCCGGGCCGCGGTGAGGTCGGCGATCCCGCTCGGCCCGAGGACCGGCATCCGGCCGCTCGGCGTGGCCTGCAGCGCGGGCAACGCAATCGGCGGCAGGCGGGCCGCGGCGGCCTCCCGCACCACCCGGGTTGCTTCCGGTACGGGGTCGGGCGGCGGCGCCGGGGTCGGCGGCGTGCGCGGGTGCGGCGGCACCTGCCGCGCGGCGGCATGCGGTGCGGCCCCGGCGATGCGGGCCTGGTGGTCGGCGGCGCTCTGTCCCGTGCTGGCGATCTCCCGGGCGCCGGGGGTGCCGCTGACCGCCGGGTGGGGGAGGGCGTCCGCGGCCCGGCGGGTCGTGGCGTGCCACTGCTCGATGGTGGCCGGCGCCGCCTCTCCGACGGCGGCGCCCGGCACCGCGGCCTCGGCCGGCGTGGGTCCGGCGGGTGCAGCGCCGCCTGGGCCGGCGCCGACGGGCGTGGGACCGGCGGTTACGGCGCCGCCTGGGCCGGCACCGACGGGGGTGGAGCCGGCGGTTGCTGCGCCCGCCGGGGCAGGGCCGGCGCGCGCGAGACCAACGGGTGCGGGGCCGGCCGTTGCGGCGCCACCCAGGGCAAGGCCGGTGGGCGCGGGGCCCGCGGCTGCGGGCCCCGCGGCCGCGGAACCCGTGGGCGCAGAGCCCACCGCAGCGGGGCCGGCGGCGGAACTGTCGGCCGGAGCAACCGTGATCGGCGCCAGGCCGATCGGGCCGATCTCGGATGACCCTGCGGTTTGCTGCATCTCGGCGACCGTGGCCGGCGAGGTGGCGGGCAGGTTTGTCTCGGGGCCGAAGGAGGCTTCTCCGCCGCGTAGCCTGCCTGGCTCCAGCAGGGCCTCCACCGCGGCGTTGCCTCGCGCCGCCTGCGCCGTCTGGGTGGCCGCCGCTCTCGCGCGGCGCGCGGTCGGCCGGCGAAGTTCCGGCGTTCCCGGCGGGGGAGGGCTTCGCGTGGGGCCCGCCGCGCCGTCGGTCGTGGGCTCGGCGGCGGTGCGCTGGGCCGATTCCGCGCGCCGCGATCGGTCCCGCACGGGCGCGGTCACGGCGTCTCCTCGGCGGGCTCGGCGAGCAGCTCGAAGTACTCGCCGAAGGCGGCCCGCGACGGTGCCCGGCCGAGCTTGCGCAGCTCGCGGGCCACGCCCTGGACCAGCTCCGGCATGCCGACCCGGCCCTTCCCGGCGGCCGCCAGGTAGGCCGCGGTCAGCGCGGCGTTGCGAATGCCCGCACCGGTCAGCTCGACGTGCCGGGCCAGCACGTCGAGGTCCACATCCGACGCCAGGGGCACGCCTGGCGGGAGGGCGACATCCCAGATCCGGCGGCGCATCGCGGCGTCCGGAGGCGGGAATTCGACCGTGTGCCGCAGCCGGCGGGCGAACGCCTCGTCGAGATTGCCGCGCAGGTTAGTGGCAAGGATGGTCAGACCGTCATATTGTTCGATCCGGCTCAACAGATAGGCCACTTCGACGTTGGCGTAGCGGTCGTGCGCGTCTTTGACCTGCGACCGGCGGCCGAAGAGCGCGTCCGCCTCGTCGAAGAACAGGATCGCGTTAGCCGCCCGGCCGGTCGTGAACACCTCTTCCAGGTTCTTCTCGGTCTCACCGATGTACTTGCTCACCACCGCGGACAGGTCGACCGCGTACAGCTCCTGGCCCAGCTCGGCGGCGAGCAGCCCGGCCGACATGGTCTTTCCTGTGCCGCTCGGCCCGTAGAAGAGCACGTGCAGCCCGCGCTGGTCCCGGAAGCCCCACTCGTCGCGGACCAACGGCCGGAGCCGCGCCGCCGCGACCACCTCGTCGAGCTGTCGCCGCACCCGCCCCGGGACGACCAGGTCCGCCCACCCGTACGGCGAGGTGACCCGCCGAGCCAGTCGGCTGAGCGCGGTCGCGGACTGAGCCCGTGCCGCCTCCGCAAGACCGGTCCGGTCCAGCTCGGCCGGACCGGAGCGGGCTCGAACGGCGGCACGGCCGGCCGCAAGGATGCGTCCCGGGCCGAGCCGGAAGGCGTCGGCGATCGCGGTCACGTCGGCGTCGCTCGCGGACGCTTGGGCACGGGCAAGCGCCGCTCGCCACAGCGCGGTCCGCTCGGCGCAGCCGGGCTCCTCCACGGCCACGTCGAGCCAGCCGCTGGTGCCGTCGACGCCGTGGTGCCAGACGGAACCTCCGGTGAGGATGGCCCGCGGCGCCGCCTCGACCACGCGCGCGAGCTTGGCTGCGCCCAGCGACTCGGCGAGCCGGTCAGCGGCGACGACGACCAGCGTCGCGGCGGCCAGCCGCACTTCCCGGTGCAGGGCGTCGCGCGCGTGAGGGGCGTCGAGTAGACCGGAGGGAATGCGGTCGGAGTCGAGCACCAGGTAGGGGCCGCCGATCGCCGCAGCCAGCGCGATTGCCGCGGTGCGCCGACCCGAATCGGGCGGCCCGGTGAGCACAGCCACGCGCGTCCTTCCGGAGCGCAGCCGTCCAGCCGCGTCCGCCAGTGCCGCCGCGGTGCCGGGCGGTGTCGCCAAGTTGGGCAGCGACACCTCGGCGCGACCCGCGCGGTGCCGGCCGAGGAAGTCCGCGAGCATCCCGTCCGGGCGGTCGTCGCCGAGCAGATGGTCGACCACCCGGCACGGGACGACCAGCGCCTGGTCGAGCAGCGTGGCCGGCACGGATCCACCCGGCGGCGCAACCTCGAGCAGCCCGGTCGCCCGCAGCGGCGCGGCAGCGTGCAACCGCGACCGCACACCCACCGTGCCCGGCCCGCTCGCCTGGTCGCGCGGGCCTGCCGGGTCCCGCGCCGCCTCCGGGTCCGGCCAGAGTGCCGCGGCCAGCGCCGCCGTCGGGCGGCGTAGGGCCGCGTCGTCCTGCAGCCAGGAGATCAGGGCCGGGTAGCGCGGCTCCAGCTCCACCGAGACGGCCAGGAGCAGCAGGTCCTGGTCGAGCGGGCAGAGGCCGAGCCCAGGCAGCCGCAGCGCGCCCGGGGCAGTGGCCAGCAGCCGGGCCTGGTTGTCGCGGCGGGCCTGGCGCACGTGGCGGTCGGCCGCGGCGAGTCGTTCCTGGCCGGCGCGGTCGATGGCGGGTGGGTCGAGCAGCGCGTCCACCAGCTCGTCGGGCACGTACAGCCCGCGGTAATCGGTGTCGCCGGCGATCCGCCCGGCCAGACGGCGGCGCAGCACCAAGCGGCGCAGCTCCAGCTCGAGCCGGTCCAGTTCGGCGCGGAGGTGATCGGCCGGATCACGGAAGGCCGCGAGCGCGGCTCCGGCCGGTGCGTCGGTCACCGGTTCGTCCAGCGTTCCGCGAGCGGTCGGCGCGGCGGTCATCGGTCTGCCTGTCGTACCACCAGGTCGGCGCCGAGCCAGGGCAGCGGGCAGACCAGCTCGTCCAGCCCGGCCAGGTCGAGCAGCACCTGCAGCGGCGCGGGCTCCAGCGCCACGTCGATCAGCTCGGGCCGCACGGTGACGGTGCCGGGAACGCCGTACACGTTGGTGTGCAGGTGTTCGAGGGAGGCGTTGCCGAAGCCGGCCAGGTGCTGGGCGAAGAGTCGCACGCCCGCGTGCGCGAGCAGCGCGATCACCGCACCCGCCGGATCCGCGCCGAGGAAGGCCGCATCGGACGGCGACGGCGTCGGCAGGCCCGGCACCACGGGAATGCCGGGTCGCGGGCCGGGCGGCGGGACACCGGCGATCAGGCGCAGCGCGGCATCGTCGAGCGCCTCCGCCGCGAGCCGCGCCCCCAGGCATCGCGCCAGCACCCGCAGTCGCCATTCGGCGGCCTCGGGCGCCGGAGAGAGCCCGGCCGCGAGCAGATCCGGAACAATCAAGAGCACGCCGGCGTACGGGCAGACCAGGCTTGTCGGCGACGCGGGTTCCGGTGCGGCCGGCGTGGCGGAGTCGCCCGCGGCCGGTATGTCGGACCAGGGATCAGTCCATTGCGGCCGCGCGACGAGAGGGCCGAGTCCAGGCGGAACCGCGGAGTCGGGTACATCCGCCGAGGGGAAACGGTCCAACAGACTGACCACCTGGTCCACGGCGGCTACCAGCCGCTGCGGGTCAAGGGCGCGACCGGTCCCGGCCCGCACCACGCCGAGCAGCCGCAGCCGGGCCACCGGCCCACTGGGATCGGGCCGGCCGGCGAGCACCGCGCGGCGGGCCCAGACCGCGGCCAGCGTCGGCGCGTCGACCGCCACCGCCGGCGCCGCGGCGGGCATCAGCGCCCGCCACAGAGGGGCGGCCGCCGCGCCGAGCCGGTCCAGCACGCTGTCCAGGCGGCGGGTGCGGGCCAGCACCTCGATCACGTCCAGCACCGGCACGCCCAGCGCCCCGGCCGCGCCGACCAGGGCCTGACCGGGCGGAGCGGCTGCCAGCCCGGCGAATGTCGCGTACTCCCAGCGGGTGTGGGCGTCCCCGGCGGCCAGCGCGGCCGCGAACGCCGCGAGATAGCCGGCGCGGTGGGGGAACCGCCGCACACCCGGCAGGTCGAGCGCGCCGGCCACGACCGCGGCGATCCGGTCGGCGATGCCCCGCGCCCAGAGCCGGGCGAGCAGGTCGAGGTCGTCCACGTCGCCCGGCAGCGACACCGACAGCTCGAGCCGGTCGATGACCCAGACCGAGGGGTCGGCCGGGTCGAGGGCGGCGTCGAGCGCGTCCGCCAGGGTGCCCGCCAGCCGCGCCCCGGCCACCGCGTCGAGACGGGCGGCCAGCGGCGCCGGGTCCCGGTGGTCGGCCGGCACGAGATAGGTGCAGGTCAGCC
Source organism: Paractinoplanes globisporus DSM 43857 (assembly GCF_000379645.1). GTDB lineage: Bacteria > Actinomycetota > Actinomycetes > Mycobacteriales > Micromonosporaceae > Actinoplanes > Actinoplanes globisporus. The sequence continues at coordinate 592,846 of NZ_KB903294.1, read as the reverse complement.
GCTCGATGCTGGTGGCCGGCCCGCTCGTCGTACGCATCAGGCCGTGACCGCCACCGGCTCGGCCGGTTTCGCGGCAGTCAGCTCTTCCAGCACCTGGATGGCGCCGCAGATGCGCAGCAACGTCTCCCGGGTTCGGTCGTATTCGGCGGCCAGCTCCTCCAGGCGCCGCAGCCCGGCGGCGCGTTCGGTGCGCAGCCGGCTCAGCCGCTCGGTCATCGCACTGTCCATCGAGGACCTCCTTCCTGGCGGTCAGCTGCGCCGACCCACCACCACGAGCGTGAAGAACACGGTGTTGTTGGCCTCCTGCGCGGCGTCCGACTGCTGGCAGAAGCACTCGCCGAAGACCTGGGTCGTGGTCCAGCTGGTCACCCGCACGTAACAGTGCTGCGGGACGATCGCGGTCGACTGCAGGTGGTCGAACACGTCGAAGGCCGGGTTGCCGTCGTTGTTCCACAGGCTGAAGCCGTTGAGCACGGCGAACGCCGTGAAGATCCGTCCGAAGTCGGCGCCCAGCGAGATCGTCCACGGGCGGGGCGTGTGGCCGTCGCCGCCGGCGCCGTCGTTGGCTAGCTGCTGGGTGTAGGAGCGCACCCGGAACGCGCTGTCGTCCGCCCCGGAGATCTTGAGGTCGCCCGCGACGAGCAGGTCCGAGGAATTGCCGCCCGGCTGTCCAACATAGACATCGCGGCCGCTGCCCCAGTTGAGGAACAGGTCGTCGTCGGCATCAGAAACCCCAGATTTCCCCCGTACGTGCCGGGTGCGCACCTCGGCGTCGCCGTTGTGCCCGGCGATGACGTCACCGGTGGCCCGCAACTCGCCGAAGACGTCGAGGTCGCCGCCGGAGGTGAGCCGCATCGCCAGCGCGCCGCCACCCCCGGGGTCGGCGTCGGCCGGGCTCTCCAGGCCGCCCCGGAAGAACGCGAAACCGCCGGGACTGCGCAGGTACAGAGTGGACGGTTGGGTGCCCACGCCCCACGCCGATCCCTGCAGATTGAGCACCTGCCGGGCGGCGGCCGAGTCGAACAGCAGCCGGGCCTGGCTGTCCAGTCGCATCTGGAGGCTGCCGCCGTCGCCGGGCGTGTTGGCGGCATCGTCGTGCTTGCCGCCGCGGAACCAGGCGAACTGGGTGGCGGCCCGCTGGTAGAGCGTGCCGGACTGCACGCCGATCCCGTACTCGGCCTCGTTCGCCGCGGTGCCGCCGGCGGTCCACAGCCCGAGCATCTGCCGGGTCTGCGTGCCGAACGACAACGTCCCCGTCGGCACCTGGACGACGTCGTCCGCGCGCACGGCCAGCACGGATTGCTCGCTCGGCCCGATGGTCAGTTGGTTGTCGGCGTCGGCGGCGTCGCCGAGGTGGACCCGGATGAGGTGGCCGACGTCGGAGGGGCCGCGACGCCGGCCGAGCCACAGGTCGACGGAATCGGTGTCGCCGCCGGTGTAGTTGAGCCGGACCAGGCCGCCGTCCACGTGCACGTCGGCCCGTGCGGTCAGCCGCCCGTCGACCGCGAGCCGGCCCACCACCTCGGCGAAGTCCTCGGCGTCCGGGTCGGCCGGTGGGGTGCGCGGGGTGATCGTGAGGGCGTCCGCCGGGGCCAGCACCGACGCGGCGACCGCGCCCACGTACGACCGGGCCTCGTTGAGCCGGCCGGCGGCGGCGTGCACGAACGCCTGGTTCGGGCCGTCCCACTGGACCGTGCCGAGCCGGATCAGCCAGAGCGGATCGGTGACGGTCTCGTCCGGGAACTCCTGGTACGGCACCGATTCGTCGGCCGGGACGGTGAAGGCGCCGGGGGCCGGCTGCCCGTCGATGATCACCGGGTCGTGGGTGACCGGCCCTGGGTCGACGACGATCCGGAAGCCCTCGACGATCCGGCGCATCGCGGACGTGTCCTCGCAGGACTCGAAGCCGTATCCGGGCGGGAGCGCGTCGGTCTGGTCGTAGGACAGCCAGACCTGCCGGTGGGCCAGCGTGTTGAACCGTTCGAACAGGGCGGCGTCCAGCAGGTAGGGCGCCAGCAGGACTATCTCCCGGCCGTACCCGTCGACCGCCATGCCCGGCTGCACGAAGACCGACACCGACCCGGCGTTGTCCTGCTCGACCAGCTCGAGGCCGGTCACGATGCCCCAGGTGTGGTGGGCCAGGTTGTGCCGCCGCCGCATGTCCCGGTGGTAGTCCTGCTCGGCGCGGAAGTCGGCGGCCTGAAGGTACTGCCGCTCGTAGTAGTTGACCCGCTCGATGTCCTCAGTCGTCATCGCCGGACCTCCCGCGCAGCCGTTCGAACTCGGCGGCCCACGTGTCCGGGTGGCGCAGCCGGTCGACGAGGTCGCCGACCCGGCGCATCGTCCGGCGCGGCGCCGCGAAGTCGTCCGTGTACGCCGCGCGGCGCAGCGAACCGGACGGGTCGACGCTGTCGAGCAGCCGGGCCAGCCCGAGCCGCCCGTCGCGGCGGGAGAAGCGGGCGCGGCCGGCGCAGCAGAGCCGGCAGATCGCCCAGGCCAGCGCGGGCCCGAAGGAGAGCCAGTACGCCAGCGCCGGGAAGGATCCGGCGTACCGGCGGCCACTCCAGCCGCAGACCTCGACGATCGCGCCGTCCCGGATCTCGACGCAGCCCAGGATCACCCGGTCGTCGCAGGGGTCGGCCGGGCACGGTGGCATCAGCGCGAAGCAGATGCAGTCCCGGATCTGGTCGACGAGCAGCGCGGTCAAGGCCAGGAACGCGGCGCCGGCCCGCTGGCCGTAGGCGGGGCCGGACTCGTCGCCCTGCGGCCGGGGGATCTCGATCCGATCGAAGTCCTTGAGCCGGGTGCACTGGGTGCTCAGGGCCTCGTCCTCGAGCAGGTCGCGGACCGCCTGGCGGTAGCGGCACAGCGCCTCGTACCGCTGCTGGGCGGAGGCGTCCACCGGCTCCGACGCGAACCCGGCCGCCAAAAGGATCTGACGGTCCGACCGGCTGAGCCGGCCGAGACGCTGGGCGACGTGTTGCACGCAGGTGACGACCTGGCCGACGAACGTACGGCGGAGAGCATCCACCGGAAGGGGGCACTCGTCCTCGCACTGCTTGACCACGCCGAGCCGGAACGTCTCCAGCACCCGGGTCGGCTCGCAGGCGCCGAGCGGCACCGTCTCGGTTTTGGTGCTTCCGCAGCCGCAAGAACATCCGTTTCCGTTGCCGCGCTGGGTACGCAGAGCAGTAGTGGGGCGCTTCTGCACCTCCTCGTAGCGCAGCGACACGCACCAGTGCTCGGTGACGCCGTCGCACGGGTCCGGCTGCGGCGGCGCGTACGGGTCGCAGTCCGCCCGCTTCCGGGTGTTCTGGCAGGCCCGCACCGCGGCGAGCAAGTCGAACTGCTGCTCGGCCGGCACCACGACGTCGTTGCCGAACGGGTCGAGGGCGTAACCCGGCCGGACGGTCACGTAGCCCGGGCAGTCCCCGCAGGCCAGCTCCAGGCCGCAGACCACGCCCCAGCCGTGCAGGTACCGGTTGTGCAGCCGGTTCTTGGCCAGCACGTACGCCTGCTCCGAGGTCAGCTCGTCCTCGGTGAGCAGCTGGCCGGCGAAGTACCGGGGCCGGTCGAAGGTGGCGAGCCCCCCGGACCCGCCGCCGCATCCGCAGCTCTTCCCCCCGCCGCCGCAGCCGCAGCCGGTGGCCCTCTTGGCGGTGCCCTCAGCGACCTGGCTCATCGTGACGCTCCCTTGCTCGCGGTGGTCTTCCTCGCGGTCTTGCGGGCTCCGCGCACGCCCAGCCGGCCGACCGTGAACCAGCTCCGGAACTGGCCGCCCTCGATCCGGTCGCCGGTCGGGCACCGGTCCGGCAGCCCGGGGAAGAACTGGTTGCCGTCCAGCGCGAGTCGCCACAGGCTGCCGTCCGGCAGCTTGGTCTCCTTGAAGGCGACGATGCCGTCGCCGTGCAGGAGCACGAGGAAGTCGCCGACCGGCACCTGGGCCTTCTCGATCGGGAGGAACCGCACGCCGGTGCAGCTGCCGTCGCCGGGTGGCTTGTCCACCGCCTCGGCGACGCCGCCGCACTCGCCCTTGGCCGTGACCGGCTCGACCGTGAGCGTGATGCCGGTCCACACGAAGCCGGGGTAGCCGCCCGCGTTGGCGGTGGTGCGGAAGAAGAGCTCGACGGTGAATCGGTCGAGCGTCTCGGCGAGCATCGGCCGGTCGAAGGTCACCACCAGGCCGGTGCCGCGGACGAGCTTGTCCGCCGCCGCGGCGGTCAGCGTGCCCCGATGCGGCCAGTTGATCGCGACGATCTTCGGAAGGTCCAATGTGGGCGCCGGTGGGCCGGGATCACCCTTGGGGCCGGTAGGACCGGCTGGGCCAGTGGAACCAGCAGGGCCGGCCGGGCCGGTGGAGCCTTCAGGTCCGGCGGGACCAGCCGGACCGGGCGGTCCAGGCGGCCCCTGCTCTCCCGGTTCCCCAGCCGCGCCACCGTGTTCGAGCAGACAGCGCACGGCCTCGGTCAGCGCCGCCACGCTGGGCAGCCGCGGCCGCCCCGAGTCGTTGTCGAGCACGTCGTCCGTGAAGAGCCCGGCCACCGGGTCGTCCGGCACCCACCCGGCCACCGTCACCAGCGGCAGGCAGTCGTCATCACAATCCGGGCAGTCGGCGTCCAGCAGCGAAGCACAGTCCCCGCCGGTCACCGTGAACACCGCGACCCCGGCCTGGGCCGGCGCGGCCGGGGCGAACCCGGCGAACAGCCGCCGCGGATTGCTCGTCAGCACCAGCCGGTACGGCGAGCCCCCCACCGGCTCCGGCGGCCCGTACACCGTGCCGGTCCCGGTCTCGAGGGCGTACCCGTCGACGATCTGAACCGTGCCCGACGCGGTCAGCATGAACCACCACCGGCCCCCGGCCGCCCCGGCGAAGGCCACCGGGATGTCGGGCGTCGGCGTGGTCGCCGCGCCGAGGGGCGTGATCGTGTCCCCGGCGCCGTCCACGGTGTACAGCCGCAGCAGGCCGCCCGCGATGTCGGACGCGATCAGCCGGGCCCCGCCGGAGCTGGGCGCCACCCCGATCGCGTCCGGCGCCAGGTCCATCGCCCGCTGGACGGCGGTCGTCGGGTCGGCCGCCGTCACGACCAGCATTGCCGCCGCCGACGCGTCGGTCACGAGCAGGGCCGCGCCGTCCGGTAGCCACACCGCCTCGGCATTGCCGACCGACACCGGCGCCTCGCCGAGCAGGACCGTTGCCGGGTCGGTGCCGTTGTCGACGTCGGCCGACCAGGTGCTGACCCGTCCCGCGTCGCAGTCCAGCAAGGCCAGGCGACCGTCGCCGGGGGAGGGCGCGAGCCGCGCCCTGCCGCCCGGCCCGGCCGCCAGCGTGATCGTGTTGACCGCCGTGCCGAGCGTCGCCGCGTCGAGCACGAGTACGGCGTCCAGCGCGGCGAGCGCGACGTAGACCCGGGTGCCGGCCGCGTTCACCGCCACGTCGAGGCAGACGGCCGGCAGCGCGCGCGAGTCCAGCAGCACGCCCTCGGGGGAGAAGGCGTGCAGCATGTCCGGCCCGGCGGTGGCGACGTAGACGCGATCGGTGCCGACCGCGTACGACATGGCACCGGTCGCCGCGATGGTCGTGGCCCGTTCCAGCGAGAGCGCCGTGTCGGCGACCGGCTCCGGGGGCGGGTCGAGGTGCGCCTCGAAGCGGTACGAGTCGAGGATCCGGTTCGGCTGGCAACCGTCATCCGCGCAGCCGCATTCGTCGAAGAGCGCGGGCACCTCCTCGATCGCGCACTCGTGGTACCGCACGCACAGGCGTACGGCATGCGGCTGATTGTCGAAGGGTGCGCCGGGACCGTGGTCCCGCTGCCAGGCCTGGATCGCCAGCGCTCGCAGGTCGACGATCTCCTCCTCGCTGACGAGGATCTCCCGGCCGCAGCAGTCGACCGCGACACCCGGCGCGACCCGCACGAACCGGTCCCGGCAGGCCGGATTCTGATGCTGGCTGACGGTGAGGCCGCAGACCACGCCGGAGCCGTGCAGGTACCGGTTGTGCCGCCGCACCTTGCCCAGCAGGTACCGCTGCTCGTCGGTGAAGTCCCGCCCGGTCATGAACTTGCCGGTGAAGTAGTTGTTCCTCGCCAGCTGCGGTATGTCGCACTCCACGCAGGACATGCCACGTCCTCCTGTCATTCCAGCACCGTGCCGGTGCCCACGCGCGTGGTCCGGCCGATGCGCGATCCGGTCCGGTCGGGAAGGTCCCCGGCGGTGCCGAGGACGGTGTCGCTGCCGAGCCGGCCGGCGCCGGTCACGGTCTCGGCCGGGTACGCGCCGACCACGCTGTCGATGCCGAGGAACGACTGGACGCCGATCCGCATCCGGGGTGCGACCAGCACCACCCGGCCCAGGGTGTGCGCCGGGGCGGCGAGCGTCAGAACCCGCTCGGCGAGCCGCCGCAGCCCCGCATCCTCGGCGGCGGGCAGATAGACGCGGAAGCGGTGCGCGTGCACGTGGAACGGGTCGCGCAGCGGGTCGGTGCTGCCGATGAGCTGGGCCGAGCCGATCCGGCTGTTCGCGTCGAGCTGGAGGCGGCGGACCACCTCGTCGTCCCAGACCGCGCTGTCGTCGCCGAGCCGCCCGCTGCCGAGGTAGAGCCAGCGGCGCAGCCGGTACTCCTCCATGACGTACGCCTCGATACCGGTACAGATCCGCAGGTGCAGCCGGATGCCGGCCGGGGTGCCGCGCAGGCGGTACAGCTCATGCGCCCGGGCGACCAGCTCCCGCTTGCGCGCGAGCGGCAGCCGCAGGTCGTCGGCGAGGCCGAGCCAGGCGGCCAGGTAGTCGAGGAACTCCGGCGGGCTCGCGTACGGGTCGAGGTAGGCCGGGAGCGCGTCGATGCGAGCGCTGACGGTCGCCCGGACGGCGTCGAGGATCGCGAGGAACCGGTCGGTGAAGTCCGCGCTGACCGGCTCCTCCCGGTACGCGGCCGGCAGGTACCGCAGCGAGGTGCGGCGCGGGTACTCGGCGCGCACACCGTGGACGGCCGGGGTTCGCGCCGGCCCGCCGGTCAGCGTGAGCCGCAGCCACAGGTATCGGCCGGGCGGCCCGAGGACCAGGCAGTCCCACGGATCCCGGCCCACGACGCCGTGCTCCTGCCCGCCGGCCCACCGATCGGCGGGGAGCGCGGCGACCTCGGCCGCGGTGAGCGGTACCTCGGCGGTGAGCGTGTGGACGGTCACGCCCGCGCCCGCGGGAATGTCGGCGTCGAGCTCGATGCGGTGCCAGACCTGCCCGTGCCGCCGGCCGTCGAGCGGCGCGGTGACGAAGGTGCCCGTAGCCGCATAGGCGGACGGCTCGGCGGGGGCCGCGTCGAACCGGTCGGCCAGGCCCTCGGTGGTCGTGCGTGTCTCCAGCAGGGTCCCGTCGAGGTCGTAGACGTGCACCAGCGGCGAGCCCTCGTCGGCCACGTAGATCCGGCCGTCGCGGTCCACGGCGAGCGCGACCGGTGCGGCACTGGTCCAGGCATCCAGGTGCCGCCCCGCGCAGGTCAACACGTGCACCAGGCCGCCGTCCCGGTCGGCGACCAGCAACCGTCCCCGGGAGAAGGCGACGTCAAAGGGTGTCCAATCCGGCCTGGCGATGACCCGGCGCACCGCCTCGCCGCCGGGCGTGAGGACGATCAGCCGCTTGTTTCCGGTGTCGGCCACGACCACATCGCCGGTTTCCGTGACCGCCACCCCGTGCGGGTCGTCGAGCTGGCGTACGCCGGAGCCGCGCCCGCCGAAGCAGGGCACCGGAAGGAAGTCCTGCTCGCAGTCGTCGTACCGGAGCAACCGGTTGCCCGCCCGGTCCACCCGATACGGTCCCGCCGTGCCGGTGGGCTCGGAGAGCCCCCCGAAGGAACCCGAGGCGTCCGCCAGCGGCCGCGGCAGATCGGCGTCCGCGGCCAGGCGCAGCACGTCGCCCGTGTGCACGCCCACGCACAGCGCCGGCTCGTCGCGCCAGCCCGCCCGGCCGTCGAGGAGGAAGGCGCTCATGAGTAGCTCACCCTCAGGTCGGGCGGCTCGCTCGCGATCAGCCGGCCCACGCCGATCTCGACGTCCCGGCAGAACGGCTGCACCCGCCGGTCGAGCGTCACGGTCAGCTGGTTGTCCCGGATCCGGTCGACGCCCGGCACATCGAGCAGCACCCGGCACAGCGTCGAGTAGTAGATCGTCCCGCCGAACGGCCAGCCGGTCCCGTCCGCGCCGCCGGTGAGCGGGTGGAAATACTCGGCGATCCGGCCGGCCAGCGCCCGGCGCAGGGAGGCTAGGTCGGCGTCCGGTCGGGCCACGATCTCGGCGGTGACCAGCACGCTGCGGTAGGTCGGCGGCAGCACGTACAGCTCGTTGGTGACCAGCCGGTGCGCGTTGAGGTGCCGGCAGACCGCCCGCAGGGTGACGTCGCTGGGCAGCGGCGCGGGCCCGTCGCCGTCCGGCACGACGATCACCGAGACCACGCCCGGCACCGGCACGTCGGGGAACTCCGGGTGGTACAGCGGCAGCGCCTGCGCCCGGCGGACCACGACCTGCGGGGTGGCCAGCGCCAGCGTGACGAAGTCGTCGGCGGTGACCGCGCGGTCCCGGGCCGCGAGCATGGCCGGCGCGCGGCGTTTCGCGTCGTCGACCGTCTCCTCGTCCGCGCCGCCGAGCGCCGGGGCGAAGTTCGTCGCCGATTTCACGCCCTCGGCGAAGGTGCGCAGGGTCGTGACGGTTCCGGCTCCGACGTTGGTTCCTTTCCCGCCACCGTACGAATAGGAGCGCGCCACGATGTTCGAGGAGGGGTTGGCCGGATTCGCGACAGGGATCCGGCCCGTGCGCCCGTCGCCGAAGGTCACCTGCCCGGTCGTGTGGTCGAGCACGTAGTGCGGGTCGTCCGGCCCGGACGCCACGAAGTCGGCCACCTCCTGCCACGGCTCGAAGCCGCCGCCCTCGTCCACCTCGAGCTGCAGGCTCGCCACCGTGACCGGGGTGCCGTCGGTGCGGGTCAGCGCCAGCGGCTCGTCCCGCTCCAGCACCGGCCGGTTGCCCAGCCGGAACGGGCCCTGCGCGGGCGTGCCGTCGCTGCCGCCGAGCACCTCGTCGGCGGCGGTCTGCGCGGCGACGGCGGCGATCGTGTTGGTGCGCACCGCGCTCAGCCGGGGCGCCACCTCGTACCGCGAGGTCACCAGCCGTACCCGCAGCCAGTAGAGCGCCGTGCCGACCGCGCCGATGGTGGCCTTGCTTGCCGCCGTGCCCGGCCCGACCAGGACGAGGTGGCCGTCGCGGCTGAACGCCCGGGTGCCGTCGGCCTCCAGCCCGAGCGTCTCCCAATGCGCGCCGTCCCAGAACTCGTACGCGAGCTCGGCGGGCGGCGGCGGCTCCACCAGCTGGTCGGTGTCGCAGTGCAGGCCCGGGTGCCCGGACGAGCGGGGCTGCGCGTAGCAGGCCAGGTCGATGGACTGGTCGACGAACGGGAGCGGCGAGGAGAACCCGAGCAGCAGCGCGGCGCCCTCGTGCGCGTGCGCCCCGAACGGCGCGAAATCCTGCCCGGCGATCCCGTTTGCGGTTGTGGCGTCGCTGTAGGCGTACGCGTCGAAAACCTGCACCGCCGCGAGACGCGCACCCAGGGCGACCAGCGCCTGCCCGGTCTCGAAGACGACCGGCGGGACGTCGCCGCCGGCCGTGGCCACCTGGGTTCCCTTGGGCACGATGACGAACGCGTCGGCGTCCGGGCGGGCGAGCGTGAACGTGACGTCGACCCGGGCCGGACGGGCCGGCCGGGTCTGGATGCCGAGCAACTGTAGGAACTTCAGATAATTCCGGTCCGGTACGCGGTTCAACCGATAGACCGTTTGCTCGGTGAGCCACGAGAACAGCTGCAACAGCGTGATGCCGGGGTCGCTGTCGTTGTGGTTCGTCCATTCCGGGGCATAGCGCGGAATCAGCGAGCGGGCCTCGGCGAACAGGTCGGCGAACGTGCGGTCGTCCAGGTTGGGCGGCTCCAGCGGCATGTCAGACCCCCTCACCCTCGACGGCGTAGAACGGATAGACCAGGTTGTGCAGCGCGTTGTTGGAGCGCAGCCGGTAGTCGACGTGGATGAGCAGCAGCGTGTCGCTGGGCAGCGCGGGATTGCCCGGCTCGACCCGCACGTCCAGCACGTCGATGCGCGGTTCCCACTCGGTCAGCGCCTCGCGGACCAGATGGGCCAGCGCCGCGCGGCCGGGCGGGCTGTCGCCGGTGAAGACCAGGTCGTGGATGCCGCAGCCGAAGCGCGGGCGCATCTGCCGCTCGCCCCGCGCGGTCGCGAGCACCAGCCACACGGACTCGGCGACCGACCGCTCGCCGCTGCCGTACGCGAGGCCGCCGTGCGCGTCCACCCGGAGGGGGAAGCGCCATCCGGTGCCGAGGAACGCCGGTCCGGTCATGGGCAGAGCGTCTTCCGGACGTCGTCGATCGTGGTGAGCACGTCGTTGAGGGTCTGGATCACCGGCTCCAGCGCGTCGGCCGCGGCCTCACCACCGGGCGGGGTCAGCGTGATCGGCTCGATCCCGGCCAGCGCGAACAGCGGCGAGGCGAGGCTCAGCACCGCGCTGATCGGCTCGATCGCGTTGGCCAGTGAGCCGGCCGCGGCGTTCGCGTTGTCCTGCGCGCACTGGAGCTGGGCGAGCAGGTCGGGGTTGTCCGCGGCGGCCTGGATCTGCAGGCTCAGCCCCGACGCCAGCGAGACGACCGTCTGCAGCTGACCCACCAGGCAGTGCATGATCTTGCTGACCAGGTTGAGCAGGTCGCAGATGAACGGCACCAGCGGCGCGCCGGTGAGCACCAGGAAGCAGGGCGCCAGGTCGGAGACGGCCTTGGTGAACTTCCCGAGTATCTCGGGGCTGGGCGGCGACGGCGGCACCTTGCTGAGCCCGCCGATGATCTCGGCCAGCGGCTCGAGCAGCTTGAGGATCTTCAGCGGGCAGTCGATCGCGGCCAGGAACGGCGCGAGCTGCAGCATCAGGCTGAAGCTGAGCGCGCAGTCGGTCGGCACCCCCTTCGACATGTCCTGCAGCGCGTGGATGGTGCCACCGGTGGGCAGCCGGATCTGGAGCGGATCGGGCTGCGGCAGCCGGATCAGGTCGCACTCGGGCAGGTCCAGCGCGCGCTGCAGGTCCACCGATACCGGGATGTCGATCTGGGGCGGCATGGCGACTCCTGTCAGATGGGGTTGTTGTTGGGCGTGACGATGCGGCGGTAGACGGGCTGGCCGTTCGCGGTGTTGCCGAGCACGATGACCGGCGCGTCGATCTCCAGGACGCCGACCGAGCGGATCGTCACCTTGCCGTTGGTGAGCACGATCTGGTTGCCGGCCGCGTCCTCGATCGCGATGCCGCCGGTGTTGCCGCCCGCGGTCGGCGTGGAGTCGAGGAACCGGATCGTGTGCCCGTTGTAGGACCGGATCATCCGTTCCCGGACCGCGCCCGAGGGCGGCCCGTCCAGGCCGTTCCACAGGTAGCCGACGATGTACGGGCGCTCGGGATCGCCACGGTCGAAGGCGAGCACCACCTCGTCGTCGACCTCGGGCGGGAACCAGATGCCGCGGCCGGCGCCGGCCATCGGGGACGCCACGGGCGCCCACCGGCTCATCCGCTTGCCGTTGAGCCAGGGGTAGTCGACCTGGATCGCGCCCTCGCCGTCCGGGTGGTCGACGTCGGTGACGACGCCCAGCACGATCCCGTAGATGCGGCTCATCGCGCGCCTCCGGTGGCCCCGCGCCCGCCGCTCGCGCCCCGGCCGTCGTCCTCGCGGCGCGCCGTGAACGTCGTCCGGTAGCCCATGTCGTTCAGGACGTGCGTCGTGGTCGTGACGAAGTACCGGCCGTCGATGCGCGGATCGACCTTGGACAGGTACACCACCCGGCCGGCCCGCAGGTCGGGCAGCCCGACGGTGACCCCGGTGACCGTGACCATCTGGCGGTTGAGGTCGCGCAGCACGTTGACGGCCCGCTGTTTCGCCTCGCCGGTCGTGTAGATCGGCTCCCCGGCCACCACCTCCTCCCGGTCGGCGACGGCGGCGAACCGGTGCAGGTCGGGGTTGAGGTCGGCGCAGTCCGCGTCCAGCGTGGCCGACTCGCTGATCGACTTCTTGGCCTTGCGGTCCCAGCCCAGCACCGTCACCTTCTTGACCTGCCGGCCCATCGAGAAGGCGGCCTTGAGGCTCACCAGCGACATGCCCCACTCCAGCAGGTACACCTGGTCGCGCAGCCGGTCGGACGGGCCGAAGTAGAGCTGGTGGTCGCCGGTGACGGTGTCGAGCCCCTCGTACACCAGCGTGTAGCCGAGTCGGCGGGCCCGCTCCATGAGGAAGACCACCGGGTACATGTTGTTCATGAACACGTAGTCGTGACCGGTCTCCTTGAGGGCGGCGGCCCGATCGGTACGGACCCGCACGTGCGGCCCGAGCCCGGGGCGCCCGGATCCCTCGTCGGGCGGGCCGGCCAGGGCCACCGCGAGGTCCGAGTCGCGGATCGTGCCCGTGCCCGACTCCGGCCACGCCCACGTGTACTGCTTGCGCCGGAACCGGTCGAGCTGATTCAGCCCGCGTACGGTGATCCGCGGCGCCGCGGTCTCGGTGAGCTCCACGTCCACCGAGGTCAACTGGCCCGTCACCATGGTCCGCAGGTCGTCGGCGGCGCCCCGGTAGCCCATCAGCAGCTGCACCTCGGCGCCCGGCTCGAAGACCTCCGGATGGGTCGCGCTCGGCCCGAAGTACGGCGCGTTCCGCTTCGTCGCGTCCCAGTTGTTGACCTGGAGCGTGAAGCCGTCGACCTTGTCGACGCTGTCGTCGTAGGTCACCTCGATGACGTCGCGCACCACCGAGCGCGGCATCGGGGCGCCGGCCACCTTCACCTCGAACGCGGGCACGTAGAACGGCTGCCGCGTCTGGTAGAGCGGGATCGGGACGGCCGGGGCGGTCACGGCAGCGTCCTGGGCAGCGCGAGCACCGTGCCCGGCGCGACGTCCAGCGGGTCGTCGATGTCGTTGGCCTCGGCGATCACCCGCCACCGTGCCGGGTCGTCGTAGGCCAGATAGGCGACCCGGGACAGCGTTTCACCCTCGGCCAGTACGTGCGCCTTGGTGTGGTCGGCCGACTGCAGGTTCAGCTGGTCGACCTGCTCGGCGAGCGTCTTGTACTCGCGCAGCGCCAGCGTGACCACGGCCCGCAGCGGCACCCCGGCCGGGTCGAACAGCGTGTACCGCTGCCGCACCGACTCGACCACGCACTTGAAGCCGTTGCGGGAGTTGGACCCGGTCCCGCCGGCCCGCCGGCCGGGGAAGTGCGTGCCGCCCCAGCTGAACAGCAGCACCGGCGGCGCGTGGCTCCCCGACTCGATCTTGATGAGGTCGTAGAACTTGTCGGTGCTGTCGGTGACCGGGGTGGCGTTGACCGCGGTGCCGGCCTCGGTGCTGTCGAAGAACAGCTCGACCGCGAACGTCTCGGCCTGGCCCCGGACGAACTGCAGGATCGGCGAGTCCAGCCCCGGGATCGGCACCTCGGCGATCTGGTTGGTCTTGGCCAGGGTGTACTCGGTCGGGTTGAACTGGACGGCCAGCCCGGCGCCCGGGGTCCCGTCCGGGTTCAGCCGATAGAACATCGCCTTCTGCGGGTTCATCCCCGGCTCCCCGGGTCGTCGTCGAGCCAGGGCGGGGTGGCCAGGCCGGTGCGCGTCGCCCGGTCCGCGTCGGCGTCCCGGCCGGCGCGGCGGCGCTCCTCGAGCCGGGCCACGGTCGCGTCCACGATCCGCTCGAGCAGGCGCGGCGTCAGGATCGACTCGCCGTCGACCGCGCGTACGGTCGAGGCCAGCTCGCCGATGTGGACGTCCATGCCGCTCACCCGCCCAGCGTTCGCGCGATGGTGCCGATGGCCCCGGCGATCTGGGAGACCGCGCCGCCGCCCTCGGCCCGCAGTCCCTCGTGCGCGATCTCGAGCTCCTCGATCGCGACGGTGCTCTGGGTGGCGTTCAGCATGGGGCCGGTCCACTTGCTCGGCAGGCCGCGCAGGAAGCGCCAGGCGCGAACCGGGTCGCCGGCGTCGTTCAGCAGCGTGACCACGCCGTCCTTGCGCTTGCCCCGGCCCTCCAGGAAGCCCTGGTACCAGGCCCACAGATCGTTGCCGACCGCCACGCCCCGGCGCAGCCGCAGCGGCGCCCATTGAATGCGGCCGGGGAAGCGCAGCACGGTGTCGTTGCGCCCGCCCTCCTTGTACTCCTCGATCGCCATCGAGGTCTCCAGTCCGGCGCACTCGCTGAACCCGGCCTGGATCGGCCGGCCGCCCATGGCCACCGACACGACGGTGCCGACCGCGCCGGCCGCGTCCACCAGCGAGACCGCGAAGTTCCAGCCACCCACCGGCTCAGTCACGCGCCACCTCCGTCACTTCCAATGCCGCTTCCGTACGCCCGATCCGCAGCACCACGAACTCGGCCGGAAGCACCGGCGCCACCCCGATCTCGACGGTCAGCGCGCCGTCGTAGCCGTCCGGCGGGATCAGAACGAAAAACGCCTCCTCCGGTACGCCGCCGGCCAGCGCTCCGGCACTCCACAGCCCGGTGAGGTAGCCGGTGACGGAGGTGACCAGCAGCCGGACCAGCTCCGGGCCGGCCGGCTCGAAGACCGCCCACTGCAGCTCGGCCCGCAGCGTGCGGGTCATCGCGAGCAGCAGCCGCCGCACGTTCAGCAGGAAGACGCCGCCGGGGCCGGCCGCCGTGCGCGCGCCGTAGACCCGCAGGCCCCGCCCGGGCAGCGCCCTCAGGCAGTTGACCCCGTCCGGGTTGAGCAGGCCCTGGGCGACGCCGTCGAGCTCACCGTCGAGCTCGACCGCGGCCGCCAGCACCTCGTTGGCGGGGGCCGCGCCGGGCCCGCGCGCCGCCTCGACGCGGCCGATCACGCCGGCCACGTGCCCGCTCGGCGGGACGACCCGCGGCGGGTCCGCCATCCGGATCCACGGCGTGTAGGTCGCGGCGTACGAGGAGTCGAAGGCGGCCCGCCAGTTCAGCAGGGCCGGCAGGTCCGCGCCGATCGCCCGCGGCGGGTCGAGCAGCGCCAGCGTGTCCGTCCGCTCTCCCTGCGCCACCAACGCTTCCTGCCCTACCTGCAGATCGAGGGCGGAGAACGCGCGGCGGCCCTCGGCCAACGCCGGATCGTGCGGGACCGGCGGCGCGGGCGGGGCGGCCGGCGCCGGGCAGCACGGATCGACCGGCGGCGGCACGACGGGGGCGTGGACGGACGGGGTCACCGACTCGGCGACCAGGTCGGGCACGGCCAGTATCGCCACCTCGCCGACCACCTCGTAGGCCCGCAGCCCGTCGAGCACGTCGGCCAGACGCAGACCAGCCGTGCCGTCCCGGCCGCCGCGCAGCGGAATCGGGGATCCGGGCGCCGGCAGGTCGTAGGGGCCGGTGGCGGTGACCGTGGCGCGGATCAGGGCGCTCTCGGCGGCCAGCACGGCCACGGCATACCGCGGATGGTCAAGGCGCAATGACAGGCCGGTGTGCACCTCCGCGAGGGTGCCCGCCGACTCGACCGACAGCGTGACCGCTTCCGCCTCCAGCACGATCGGCAGGGTCAGGTCGTAACCAGCGTCCAGCGGCAGATCCCAGCCGATCCGGCGGGCGACCGGGTCCACCGACGTGACCAGCCGCTGAGTGACCAGCGCCGGGTCGCCCTGGGCGAGCCGCACCAGCGTTCCGGGCGTCAGACCGGCCGTCCCGGCGACGTAGCAGAACTGCCGGGACGACGGCTGAGGACCGATGGTCGTGGTGGCCGCGCCGGCGGTTCGGCTCACCCCGACCGCGAGCATGCCGCCCCACGCGCCCGGGCTGGCGGCCATGACGGTGAGGCCGGGAAGGACGGCGGTCGCCGCAGCGGCTCCGGTCTCCAGGCTCACCGGGGCGGTGAGGTCGAACTCGGCCGACAGCTCCCGGTCCCAGCGGACGGTCCCGGTGCTGGGGTCGGCCTCGACGACGAGGTGGTCGTGGGCGACGGTGCCCTGCGTGACGGTCACGACCGCGCCGGCCACCAGGGCGTCCGGCGGGGAAACCACCGAGCTCTGCCGATCCGCCGGCTGGGCGCCGGCCGGCGCGAGCGTGACCGGGGGAGCGGCGACCCGGGTGACGTAGCAGGTGCGGCCGCCGTTGTCGAAGAAGCCCTTCACCGCGTACGCGACCAGACCGGCCGGCGTGAACTGCCCGAACACCGTCGTGAACTGGGCCCACGTGGTGAGCCGCACCGGAGCGCCCAGCGGCCCGCGCTCGCAGACCCCGACGAACCCGCAGACGTCGACCCGGGCTGGGCTCAGCCCGCTCGGCACTCCCGCGGTGTCGGCGGTCTCGTAGTACACGCCGGGCGTCCGGTAGACGGGCATCGGCTACACCGGAACCTGGACGACGCGCTCGACGCTGAGCTCCATGCTCACGATCCCCACCTCGTTGGTGGTGGCGTTGAACGACGGCGCCTCGTACTTGCACGGCCAGGCGGCCTCGAAGTTCCAGCGCAGCACCCCGTTCGCCTCGGCCTCGGACTCGCCGCGCAGGATGATCGCGCCGTTGCGGCGGTCCGCCTCGCCGTTGACGACGTTGAGGTACCAGTTCCACAGCTCGGGGTTGGTGGTGATGCCCCGCTTCAGCACGATGTTGGCGTACTTGCGCAGGCCGGGCAGCTTGCGTACGTGCATGGTCCGCTCGTTGCCCTCGCGGTACTCGACCGAGTCGATGGACAGCTGCAGGCCGCTGGCCTCGCGGAAGCCCGCCACGGTGATGTTGTCGATCTCGACGGTGAAGTTGTAGCCGCGATACGGATCGATGCGGTCGCCGGTAGCCATCGCCAACCCTCCCTAGAGTTCCTGCGCCGAGGAACCGCCGAGCCACTGCCCGATGCGGACCACCACGAACTCGGCCGGCCGCACCGGCGCCACCCCGATGTCGAGGATCAGGCGGCCGTTGTAGAGGTCGTCCGGGCCCATCGTCGAGCGGTCGCAGCGCACGAAGAACGCCTCCTCGGGCTTGACGCCCATCAGCGCGCCGGCCTTCCACACGCCGGTCAGGAAGATCTCGACGCTCTGCCGTACCCGCGCCCACAGCCGCTCGTCGTTCGGTTCGAAGACGACCCACTGCAGCCCGACGTCGAGCGACTCCTCGAGGAACAGGAACAGCCGGCGCACGTTGACGTACCGGAAGTTCTCGTCGCTGGTCAGGCACCGGGCGCCGTAGACGCGCAGGCCGCGCAGGTCGGACCGGAAGTTGCGGATGACGTTGACCATCGCCGGGTTGAGGATGTCCTGCTCGCCCCGGGTGACTGTCACCTCGAGGTCGAGGCAGCCGCGGATCACCTCGTTGGCCGGGGCCTTGTGCACGCCCCGGCTGTCGTCCACCCGGGCGTAGATGCCGGCCAGGTGACCGCTGGGCGGCACGGTCACCGGCCCGCCCCCGATCGGGTCGAGCACGACGATCCGCGGGTAGTACAGGGCGGCGTACGACGTGTCGAAGCGGGCCCGCTGGTCGAGGACCTCGGGCAGCCCGAGCGCGAGTCCGCCGGCGCCCGGTTTGGGGTCCAGGATCGCGAACCGGTCGGCCAGCCGCTCGCATTGCTCGACCAGCGCGTCCTGCACCGCGTCGTCGGTCAGTCCGGGCGCCGCGAGAATGGCGACCTCGTCGACCTCCTCGAACGCGCGCAGCCCGGTCTTCTGCCCGGGACCGAGGTCGTCGCCGCGGATCGCGATCGCGTCCGGCGGCGCGGTGCCGTCCGACCCGTTGGTGTCCAGCGGGACGGTCAGCCCGTCGAGGCCGGCCGGGAACAGCAGCGGGTGGGTGGCGGCCGGCGCGGTGCCGAACGGCTCGATCAGGGTGGACGCCTCCAGCCGGTCCACGTAGTACCGGCCGGGCACATCGGCCAGGGTCAGCCCGGAGAACCGCTCGGACACGGTGTCGGCGGTCGCGGAGAGGCTGAACTCGCAGGTCGAGACCGTGGTGTAGTCGTCCGGCGCGGCCAGCTGCGGCGTCAGGTCGCCGTCGGCTAGCGCCGGGCCGAGCAGGGTGAGCACCGGGCCGTCGACCGAGGCCACCTCGCGGTACAGCTTGGTGTTGCCGCGGTCCAGCTCGACCCAGGCGCCCGCGTAGAAGTTGGCGGCCGACAGCAGCCGCACCTTGTTGTCGTCGACCGCGCCGGTGACCAGGTGCCCCGCCGTGACCTCGACGAGCCGCGAGGTGGCGGCCGACTCGTGTCGCGCCTCGACGACCAGATCCCGCCCCCAGGCGCCGGCGCTGGTCGCGCGGAGCTCGACGCTCGCGGGCACCGGGTCGCCGATGTTGGTGAGGGTGTCGATGGCGCCGTCCGTGGCGACCGTCTCGGTGTTGGTCTGTACCACGGTCCACCTGGCGCCGAAGACGTCGGTCGCGGAGACCACGTCGTCCAGGGTGGCCGCGCCGGTGCGCCGGTCGAGCGCGGTGATGGTGCGGTCCGCGCTGGTCGTGGTGACCCCGTCCCGGGTCTGCTGAAGCCGCAGGACGCTGCCCACCTGCAAACCCCGGGTCGAGGTCAGGCGGATCACGTTGGCGGCCGCGGGCGGGGCGAGCACGGTGTCGAGCACCAGCCGGGTCGTGATCCCGCCGGAGGTGGTGGTCTGGGCCGCCGTCGCGTCGTCGGGCACTACCCGCACCACGTAGACCCGCTGGCCCTCGTTGGCGAAGAACCCCTCCACGGCGTACGGGAGATGGGTTGCTCCGGCGAAGGCACCGCCGAGCGTGAAATGCCCGCCGAAAGCGCGGAGGAAGTCACCCCAGTTGGTGACCAGCGTGGGGCGGCCCGTGGTGGGGCCCCGGCGTGCCATCCCGATGAAGCCGGCGGTGCTCGTGCCCACCCCGGCGATCGGGGTCGGTCCGGCCGCGACCTCCTGGATGTACACCCCCGGCGAGAGGTACTGGACCATGGTTACGTCTCCTTACGGCCGTACGGACAGGTCGAGCGGGTTGACCGGCCGGCTCTCATCCGGCCGCCAGACGGTCGGCGGCTGGGCGCCGGCGAGCCCGGCCGCGGTGGCCTTCACCGCCACCGCGTCCACCCCGCGCACGCCGCCGATCTGGTAGAAGCCGGCGGCGTCGGCGCGCGCACCGGTCGCGTGGTCGGTCGTCTCGCCGGTCACGCCGTCGGTCACCCGTACGGTGTCCGCGGTCAGATCGGCATCCAGCGCGACCAGGCAGTCTCCGGCGGCCAGCGGGCGCACCACCGTGCGGGTCGGGCCGGACGGCGTGATCGTGACGGGTTCGAGGGTGGCGCCCGGCGCGAGGCTCACGGCGAGCGGGCGGGTGAGCAGGAGCAGGTCGCCGACGACCGCGCGGACCTGGAGGTACTGCTCCCGAGGACCGGCGCGCAGGATCGTTCCGGCGGCGATGCCGGTGGCCGCGAGCACCTCGTCGCCGGCGCGTGCGCCCGCCGGGCAGCTGACGGGTGCGCCGGCCGACGCGACGGTGGTGGCCCGGACCGTGGTCGTGGTGGCCGCTCGCGCGCCCGGCACGCCGATCCGCAGCGCCAGCGGGAAGAGCCCCGGCACGGATGCGTCGGTCACGAACCGGATCAGTGCGCCCGGGATCGGGTCCTGCGACAGGTCCTCCCGGCGGACCTGACCGGCCACGCCGACGGCCGGGCCGGGGATCTCGACGTCGCCGAGCAGCACCGGCGGAACGCTCCCGGCCGCGAGTGGCACGGCCAGCTCGAACGTCTCCCGGCCCGGCGCCTCGAGTCGTACGGTCACGCTGTCCGCCGCGGTGGCCAGGTGAGGGAAGACCAGGCCGGCGACGCCGGCAACCACGAATTGGCCACCGGAGGCGATTCGGGTCCGGGTTCCGGGCCGGTCACATTCCACGCGTACGCCGGTGAGCGGGTCCCCGCGTCCGTCGACCGCGCGTCCCGCCACGAGCACGTCGTACACATCGAGGCGGGTCACGGCGCGTACTCGATCTCGCGATGCAACACGGGCTGCGCCTGCCGGGGTGGCAGCTCGCTGTCGATGGTCACGTGCTGCACGACGTACGGGATGGAAAGCCGGTAGGGCAGGTGAAGGACGTGCCAGAGCCGGGTGTGGTCGATCATGGCCTCGGTGTCGATGTGCACGCGCAGCTCGTCGTCCGCGCCGGTCAGGGTGTCGCGGAGGTCGGCGCCGGCCAGGACCGGATGGTCGTTGAAGACCTCGATCACCCGGCCGTGCAGCAGCTGGCTGGTCTCCGGGTCGGTGACCAGCGGGCTGATCAGGTAGCAGAGCTCCAGCGGTATCGGCCGGCGGGCCCGTTGATCGTCGGCCGGCCGCGGCTCGGGCCGGTTCATCAGATCGGGATCCCGGCGTACCTGGTAGAGCCAGAGCGAGATGCCCTGCGCGTCCGAGGCGTCGTGCATCTCCCGCGGGGAGCGGAGGTCGACCGCGATGGTGGCCAGCTGCGGGTCGGCGCTGTCGGTGATGTACCGGCGCAGCAGCGCGGCCAGCGTCAGCGTGGCGGCACGTACGACGGTGAAGTCACCCACTCGAGCCCCCGGATCCCGGAATCTGTTTCGACGCCGGTCACCGTGCCCAGGTCAGCGTCACCGTGGCGTGACCGCGCGGTCCGGCCCGGTGACGCCGCGGTGACGGCGGCCGGCGCAACGTGTGCGCCGCTGGAGGTGCCGATGGGCGTAGACGCGGGGACCAACGGTGACCCTGAGCGCGGCGCGGTGCTGCTGATCAGGGTCTGGGCCGGGCCCGACCCGGACTCGTTCCGCGCCCGGCTGCTGCGCCTGGACGAGGGTGGGGCGGCCGGCGTGCCCTACGCGGCCACCGCCAACCCCGACGAGGTGAGCCGCCTGGTGCGCGGCTGGCTCGACGAATTCCTCGGCCGGTCTAGTCCCCCTTCGGGATGATGGCCAGTCGGATCATGGCCAAGCGTGTTGACCTGCGGCTTTTCACCGCGTTACCTCGGTGGCCTCCGCCGCGTTCGTGAGGGGGTGCCGATGTGACCCCAGACCGCCTCCACCTGCTGGACGGCTTCCGCCTGCTCCACGACGGCGAACCCGTCCCGGTTCCCCGCGGCCTGCAGCGGATCGTCGCCATCGTCGGCCTGCACCCCGGCGCGACCCGTGGCCACCTGGCCGGCTCCCTATGGCCGGAGACCTCGGAGGAGCGGGCGCTGTCCTGCCTGCGTACGGCCATCTGGCGGCTGCGCCGCTCCCGCTGCTGCCCCATCCTGGCCGCCGGCGACACGGTCCGGCTCGACCCGGTGGTGACGGTCGACGTCGACGAGCTGATCCGCTCGGTCTCCGAGGTGCGCGCCGGCGCCGACCCCCGCTGCGCCCGCGAGGTCCTCGCCGCCGGCGGCTACGACCTGCTTCCCGGCTGGTACGAGGACTGGGTGCTGCTCGATCGCGAGCGCCTGCGCCAGCTGCGCCTGCACGCCCTGGAGGAGCTGGCCCGGGCCCACCTGCGAGCGGCCGAGCACGGCGACGCGTTGCAGGCGGCCCTCGAGGCGATGCGCGCCGAGCCGCTGCGCGAGTCGCCGCACCGCCTGATCGTCGAGATCCACCTGGCCGAGGGGAACGCGTACGAGGCCCTGCATGCCTTCTACGTCTACCGCGATCTCCTGCGCCAGGACCTGGCCGTCGAGCCGTCCCCGACGATGTGCACCCTGGTCGCCGACATCCTCGGCCCGATCACCGCCCGCTGGTCGACCGTTTAGCCGTCGACTTGGCCCTCGACGTGCAGCGTGGGCCGGTAGACCAGCTCCTGGATGTTGCCGTCGAGCGTCCGGCTCTCGAGCAGCTCGAGGTCGAAGTCCTCGGCGCCGCGGAAGATCGGGTCCGAGCCGGTCTTGCCGGTGATCACCGGAAAGAGCGTCACCTGGACGCGGTCGACCAGCCCCGCCGCCATCAACGCCCGGTTCATCGACAGGCTGCCGTGCGAGCGCAACGGCACGTCCGAGTCCTCCTTGAGCCGCGCGACGACGTCGACGGCGTCGCCCTTGACGAGGGTCGCGTCCGGCCAGTCGAGTTTCCCTTCCAGCGTGTTCGACACCACCGTCGCCGGCAGGTTCCGCAGCTTGGTCACCCAAGCGTCGTGCACGGTCTCCTCCTCGCCGGAGGCCAGCATCTGCGCGAAGGCCCGGTAGGTGTTGGCCCCGAGCACCAGCCGCTGCGCGTCGCTGTAGACGGCGAGGCGGTGCTCGAGCAGCTCGGGGCCTTGCTTGCCCCAGTACCCACCCCACCCGCTGACGGCCGTGCCGAACCCGTCAAGGCTGGTGAAGAAGTCGAACGTGTAGGTAGCGGTCATCATGCTCTCCTCGAGTTCGTTTCCATCGTGTGCGAACAGACAGACCGGCAACGGACCCGAGATTAATCGGTACGCCCGCGCCCGCCCGATCCTGGGGCCGTTGCGGTCAGTGAGAAATCCGGCCAAATGGACGGCGGGCGATACGTCGAGCCTCCATCCAGAAGCGGATAGTGACGTCGCGCTGTCAGTCAAGATCTATTCTTGGGGATTGCCGCGACAATTGGGCCGTTGCGTGGCGATTATAAGTTTGGTGCCCGGCCGCGTTCTTGACAGCGAATTTTTGATCGCGTACTGCCGGTCTCGCCCATTGACGGCGAGGTAGACGATATCGGCGTGACCAATGGCTTGCCGACATTCGGCCTGATGGTGACGGCCGTCGGCGGACCCGTCTGCGGTATCACGGGGGTTCAACGCCATTTCGGAGTCATGTGAATTGTCTGGGAGAAGGTGTTGGCAATCAGCGCTCCATCGACGTCGCGCCGCAAGGAGGCCCGGCCTACGGCTCGCCGAGGCCGCTTCGGCGTTCTGGGCGACGCCAAACTCGCCGGCCTGGTCGGGCTGGTCGGCCTGATCCTTGCGCTCATCGGCGTGATCATCGCCTTCCTGTCCTGGCGCGGCGACGAAAGGGATCGGGCGGCCAAGGCGAACCCGGAACCTCGCAACTCAGCCGCTGTCGATTTGCCGGCAGCCCCGATCAGCCCGCCGGCCTCGGGCGTTTCGGCGAGCGCCGCACCCACCCATGGACCGGCTGCGGTTCTGTCCTATCGGCTCGCGGCGAGTCCTGTCGATGCTCGCACCGTTACGGTCACGACGACTCCGACCGGACTTCCCGCGCCCGGGATGACCTACTGGTTCATGGTCGAGGTGAACTGGGGTGACGGGAACATCGACTACTACCCGCGCCGCCGCCTGGATGATCAGGCATCTACCTTCGACGTCACGATTCCGGTTGACGCCAGTACCGACTTTGCCAGAACCGGCCGCGTGTACGCGCTCAACGAAGAACAATCGAATGCGGCGGACGTACGCCTGGCCCGGCAAGGTGCCGGGCCAAGTGACAACGATTTCTTTGCCGACCGAACCGGCCAGGCGGTTTCCAACGGTGTGCGCCTGCCGTTCTGATCCGTCAGGAGGCGGACAGGACGTCGACGATGAATCGGAGTGTGCCGGCCGGCTGGCCGCCGGTGGGATTGGTGCCGTAGGCCAGGTCGGCGGGGATGTCGAGTTGAACTCGGCTGCCGACCTTGACGCCGATCAGGCCCTGGTCCCAGCCCTTGATGACGTTGCCGGCGCCGACCTGGAAGCTGAACGCCTCCGAGCGGCTCCAGGACGAGTCGAACTCCTTGCCGTCGGCGTAGGTGACGCCCACGTAGTTCACGTTGATCGTCTGACCGGATTGGACCGCCGCGCCCGTGCCCTGGATGAGGGTCGTCGTCTTGAGCTCGGTGACGGTGCCCTTGCCGGCGGTTGCGGCCGGCTTCTTGCTCAAGGCGGGGTCGGCGCCCGGGGGCACGGGAGGGAACGCCGCACTCGACGCGGCCGGGCCGGGACTGGAGCCGGCATCCGCGGTCGCGCTCGCGGCGGTGGGGCCCGGCTGCGACGACGTGTTACCGATCCACAGGATCAGCCCGCCGACGAGAGCCAGCACGACCGCCGCGGCGCCGAGGATGCTCAACCTCTGGCGGCGCTTCTCCATCGCCCGGGCGCGTGCCTTGGCGACCTTGGCTTCGGCCCGCTTCTCGGCCTTCGTCTTGAGCGGCGGACCGCCGGGGCTCTTGCTCGGCTGGCCGCCGGCGGTCTTGCTCGGCGGGCCGCCGGGAGTCTTGAGCGGCTGGCCGCCGGCGGTCTTGCTCGGCGGGCCGGCTGCGGCGCGCTTGGTGGCCGCGCGGCCGCGGCTCGTTGCGGAATCGGGCACCGTCCGACAATACGGCACCGGGCGAGCCATCGAGGTAGACGTGCCCGCCATCGAGGTAGACGTGCCTCGCGGCCGTCCGCGAGTACGTTCATCGGGAGTGACCGGCCGGGATGTCACGAGCGGCCGGGCCGCTCGGTCATGGAGGCGGAAGCGTCGCGCAGCCGGGAGGAATCGAAATGACCAGTTTTGAGGCTGATATCCGTCCGTTGTTCCGGGAGAAGGATCGGAACGCCATGCTCCGGCACTTCGACCTGTGGTCGGCCGATGATGTGCGGCGGAACGCGGAGCGAATCTACGGCGCGCTCGATCGGGGGGTCATGCCGTGTGACGGCGCCTGGACGGCGGCGGACAAGGACCTGCTCCGGCGGTGGATCGACGAGGGCGCGCAGCCGTGAGTGACGGTGGTGGCAGCGGCGCGGGAAACGGCGACGACGGCGGTACCGTTGCGGGCATGAGTGAAACCGAGACCGCCATCCTGGCCGGCGGTTGCTTCTGGGGTATGCAGCAGCTCATCCGCCGGCGGCCCGGCGTGATCAGCACGCGGGTGGGTTACACGGGCGGCGACGTGCCGAACGCGACCTACTACAACCACGGCACGCACGCCGAGGCCATCGAGATCGTCTTCGACCCGGCGGTCACGTCGTACCGGGAAATTCTGGAGTTCTTCTTCCAGATCCACGACCCGACCACGCTGAACCGGCAGGGCAACGACATCGGGCTCAGCTACCGTTCGGCGATCTTCTACACCAGCGACGAGCAGAAGCGGGTCGCCGAGGACACGATCGCCGACGTGGAGGCCTCCGGTCTCTGGCCGGGCAAGGTCGTCACCGCGGTCGAGCCGGCCGGCCCGTTCTGGGAGGCCGAGGTCGAGCACCAGGACTACCTGGAGCGCATCCCCGACGGGTACACCTGCCACTTCCCGCGCGCGGGCTGGGTCCTGCCGAGGCGGAACGCCACACCTGCGTGAAAGGGTGCGTCACCGCCGGGAGACGTACAAGATGAGAGCGTGACAATCCGGCTGGGCTATCAGATCCCGAACTTCACCTATCCCGGCGTCGCGCCGGAGGACCTCTTCCCCACCGTGGTCGCGCAGGCGCGGGAGGCCGAGGCCGCCGGCTTCGACACCGTGCTGGTGATGGACCACTTCTATCAGCTGCCGGGCATCGGCTCCCCCGACCAGCCGATGCTCGAGTCCTACACGACGCTGGGCGCGCTCGCGTCCGCCACCGAGACGATCCAGCTGTCCGCGCTCGTCACCGGCAACACTTACCGGAACCCGGCCCTGACCGCGAAGGTCGTGACCACCCTCGACGTGGTCTCGCGGGGCCGGGCGATCCTCGGGATCGGGGCCGGCTGGTTCGAGCGCGAGCATCACGACTACGGCTTCGAGTTCGGCTCGTTCGGCGAGCGGTTCGAGCGGCTCGAGGAGGCGCTCACGATCATCGCGCCGATGCTGCGCGGCGAGCCGGCGACGTTCGAGGGCAAGTGGTACACCGCGCACGGTGCCATGAACAATCCGCGCGTACGCCCCAAGGTGCCGATCATGCTCGGCGGTGGCGGGGAGAAGAAGACGTTCCGGCTGGCCGCCCGCTTCGCCGACCACATGAACATCATCTGCGACGTGGCCGACCTGCCGCAGAAGGTGTCCGCCCTGCGGCAGCGCTGCGAGGAGGCCGATCGCGACCCGGCGACGCTGCCGACCAGCTACCTGACCATGGGCCTGGTCGGCGAGACCGAGCAGGAGGTCAAGGAGATGGCCGAGCTGGTGCCGGCCGACCGCCGGAACCGGGTCTTCCTCGGCACGGTCGACCAGGTCGCCGAGCAGCTCCACGAGAAGGTGATCGGCGCCGGCATCGGTGGCATCACCATCAACCTGATCCGCAACGGCCACCGGCCCGGCATGGTGAGCCGGGTCGGGGCCGCTCTCAAACCACTGGTCAGCTAGCCCACGGACGGAACGCGTTGGCCTCGTCGGGGATCAGCCCGGCGAGGCCGGGGCAGTGCCGCTTGATCAGGCTGGTCATGGTGGTCGCCTCGACGTGGTCGATGCCGAACTGGGTGTAGATCTCGGGGCGGTAGTCGGCGGTCAGGAAGCGGTCGCTCTGCAGCCGGCGGGACGCCATCAGGATGAAGACGCGGAACGCGGTGTCGGAGAAGCCGAATCCCTCGGGTGGCGTCTCGGCGAACAGACCGACCATGGTGTCCACCTCGTCGACACTGCGGTAAAGGGTGCTCAGACGGCGTACGAGATCAGGATCTTGACTCAGGTCTTCGAAACGTTCGATGCGGGGCATGTGCAGCGCCGCGCGGAAGTCGTTGTAGCGCGGTACGCCCCGGCGGCGGGTGCGCACGATGTCGACCACCGACAGGTCGATCAGCTCGCCCTCGCGTTCCAGGTTGAGCAGGGTCTTCGGGTAGTTCCGCAGGGTGATCGCGCCGGGGTTGGCGACCGCGAACGAGTAGAGCACATTGGTCAGTCCAACCTCGCGCAGAACGTCGTCGGCCTGGTCGCCGAGCAGGTCGCGCAGGGCTTCGGTGCGTACGGTGTGACCGGTTGCGGGGTCTTGGAAGGTGTAGTCGTCGGGGACCAGCGGGTGCATGCGGTAGACGGTGACGAAGTCCTCGGTCAGCGAGTACGGCGTGCCGTGATGGTCTGGCACCGTCTTTGGTATGCCCTTCAGCGTGTGGACGTCGGTCAGCCAGACGCCGAAGCGGGTGAGCCAGTCGCTCGCCGGTACGCCGTTCCAGTTCACGTGCATCGCGCGGTCCAGAACCGGCGTGTTGAGGATCGCGGGCGTCCACTCGACCGTGTGGATCTTCGCGATGATCGCGGCCACGACCAGCCGGGCGGTCTGGTAGAGCCGCTCGTCGTCCCAGCCGGGATTGCGTTCCCGCAGCTGGTCGCAGACGAAGTTGTGCTCCCGCGCGAACAGCGTGTGCATGCTGCTGAGACCCAGCCACCAGGCCTCGTTGAAGCCGGTGATCTCGGATCCGTGCACGTCGACCGGCAGGTAGCCCTCCGGCGTGAGGCGGATCTTGGCGCCGTCCCGCAATGCTCTGGCCTTTGACGTGTTGGTCCCATAGACCTCGGAACCGTCCCACCAATGCGAGGCGACGTTGCCGTACAGGATCTCGACGCCGTCCGCGCCGATGCCCTTCGGGATGTTGCCGCCGATCCGCATCTCCGGCTCGAGCGGGCCGCCGGGAGTGTTCCGCCAGCCCGGCATGTCCGGCGGCAGCGGGACGCGCACATCGTCGACGCCGAGCGGGTGCCGGGCGTGCACCACCCAGTCGTGCACCTGGAACTGGATCCAGGCGGCGGCCAGGATGTTCAGCGAGGTCGCCGGGATGAACGACTCGCGGTGCAGCAGCTCCCGGCTGACGGCGATCGCGTTCGGCTCGTCGGCGAGGTCGGGCCGGTTGACGCCGGGCACGTTGCGGCCGAACGCGGCGCCGACGGCCCCCATCGGCGGATCCGACAAATCATTGAAAGATCCTTCGTGCGTACGGTATGAGCGTTTGTCCTCCGGGATCGGAGCGGGAGCCTTCCGTACGCGCGGAGGAGCCTCCCGGATCTCGGTGTCGATCAGGTTGTCCCGGCGGAGCACATCGCGCAGCGTGGCCAGGTTGAGCAGCGAGATCGTCTGCGGCAGCCGGTACCACGGCCGGAACCGGTTGATCGTGCCGAAGATCCCGCGCATGGCGGCGCCCGCGATCCGGTTGCGCAGCGGCAGCTCGGTCAGCCAGCGTTCCCGGTCGCGATGCGCGGCGCTCGCGTCGTACGCGGCCTTGCGCACCCGGTTGAGGTTCCCGAGCGGGCGGAACTCGTCGGTCGTGTTCCACGGATTGAGCCGCAGGGCCCGCGCGGCCTCGCTGTCCGCCGTCCCGGTCCGGATGGTCAGCACGGCGATCGGCTCGGGCGGCGCCGACGATGACCGCCAGTCGACGGCCGCGTCCTCGATCGGCGTCTCCCGGCTGTCGCGGAAGCGCTGCACGCACAGCTCGAAGCGCACGTCCCCGAGGGCGAGCCGGTGCTCCATCTCGTGTGTCAGGAAATCGGGGTCACCGGCCGGCGGCAGGCCCGCGTCCGGGGTGCCGGTCCACGGCCGCAGCAGATATTGCACCGCGGTCTCCGCGCCCCAGGTCACCGGCGTACGACTCCAATAGGTCTCGGTCGCGACGCTGGTGGCCTTGGTGCGGCCGGCGAGCACGTTGCGCACCATGCGGATCGTCTCGAACGGCCCGATCACGAAGACGAGCCTGACCAGTCCCAGGTAGCGACCGATGCCGCCGCCGGCCGTGGCCAGCGCGAACTCGGTGAACTGCCGGGCGTCCCGCGCGTGGGCCACGGGCGCGCTGGTCATCAGCAGGTCGTGCTGCTCGTCGGCCGACACGTGCACACGCAGGCCGGCGCCGCGCAGGTCGGGCTCGTGGTCGGAGAGGATGCGCCCCTCGGCGTTGCTGAACCGCACCGCCGTGCGATAGACCGCGCCCGGCTGCGCGAAGCCCACCCGCAGCTCGGGCGGCAGGTCGAGGAAGCGCAGCTCGGCGTCGTCGACGGCGAACGTGACCTTGGCCTGGAAGCCGGCCACGATCGGGCCGCCCTTGGCGTTCTTCGCCTGCGTCTGCATGATCTTCAGGGCCATCTGCTCGAAGATCTTGCGCTCGGCCTCCGGCGATCCGCCCAGATAGGCTTCCCGCCAGGGCGCTCTCGTCCCCGTGGTCATACCAGTACACCTCCGACATCGGCGTGAGCGCGTCCATCGAAGCGCATCCCCGCCAATCGGGGTGCAATGTGTCGGTTTGCCGATATGCCTGCCTTATTGAATGATGAGCAGTCCATTGGTGAGCGACGCCGCCGTGAGATGGCGATACCCGACCGAGTCGAAGGCGACCACCAGCTCATGGTCGTCCCGGCTGAGGATGGTGCCGGGGCCCCAGAGGCGGTGGACGACACGCTGGCCCGTGCCGTGCTTGCCGGCCGGCGCGGGTGTCGCGGCATGGTCGTCGTTGTCGCAGGACTTGCAGGGCGGGTCGTACTGCTCGCCGAAGTAGCCGAGCAGCTCGGCCCGGCGGCAGTGGGTCGTCTCGGCGTACCCCCGGGCCGCCTCGATCCGGGAGCGCAGGATGGCCTGCCGCCGGTTGCCCGCGGCGGTGACCTGCCGGAACGCATCGCCCATCGGGGCCGCGAGCACGGCGTCGTTGCCGTCCGGCCGCACCAGGCCCAGCTCCAGCAGCTCGTCCACGACCCGGCCGGCCGCGGCCCGGCCGACACCGCTCGCGTCGGCCAGCTCCCTCACGGTGATCCGCCCGGTCGCCGCCTCGATCGCGTCGACGACCGAGTGCACCGCCGCGTCGCCCATCTTCGACCGGGCCGCGAGCAGGCGCGGAATGCGTACGGTCCGGGGGTCGTAGACCAGCACCGCGGCGGCCGGCCCACCGTCCCGCCCGGCGCGGCCGATCTCCTGGTAGTACTCGTCGAGGCTGCCCGGCACGCCGGCATGCACCACGGTCCGCACGTCCGGCTTGTCGATGCCCATGCCGAAGGCGCTGGTCGCGACCACGACGTCGAGCTCGCCCGAGAAAAACGCGTCCTGGATCTCGCTGCGGCGGGCCGCGGGCAACCCGGCGTGGTACGGCTCGGCCTTGTACGCGTCGAGGCGCAGCCGCTTGGCCAGGCTCTCGCAGCGGGCGTGGCTCAGCGCGTACACCAGGGCCGGCCCGTCGTGCGCGAGCACCACCTCCACCGTACGGTCGTCGATCGCCTGGTCCTCTGGCAGGTCGTGGCGGGCCCGGCGCACGGCGAGCGAGATGTTGGGCCGGTCGAAGTCGGCCACGATGACCTGCGCGTCCCGCATCCGCAGCTGGCGGGTGATGTCGGCCTGCACCGGCGGCGCCGCGGTCGCGGTCAGCGCCAGCACCGGCGGCCGTCCCGCCGACTCGACCACGTCGGCCAGACGCAGGTACTCCGGCCGGAAGTCGTGCCCCCACTCGCTGACCAGGTGCGCCTCGTCCACCGCGACCAGCGTGATCGGCCGCGGGCTGCCGGCGATCGCGGCCATCGTCTCGGCGTTGGCCAGTTGCTCCGGCCCGAGCATCAGGAAGTCGACCCGGCCGCCGCCGAGCTCGCCGAGCGCGGACGCGCGGTCGGCGTGGTGCTGCGCCGAGTTGAGCATGACGGCCCGCACCTTGCCGTTGGAGGTCATCGCGCGCAGCTGGTCCCGCTGCAATGCGATCAGCGGCGAGACGACCACGGTCAGCCCGCCGAGCGCGAGCCCGCCGACCTGGTAGATCGCGGTCTTGCCACTCCCGGTGGGCAGCACGGCGAGCGTGTCACCGTGCTGGGTGAGCGCCGCGAGCGCCCGGCGCTGCGCCGGCCGCAGGGTGATGCCGAGAATGTCGGCCGCAATCGCATCCAGCTGATCCATCCCGCCGGATGCTACCCGCGCCGCCGCCCGTCCGGCCGTGTCCCGCGTCTCGTCCAGGAATCCCGGACGAGACCGAGGGGGTCGCGTCCGGGGAATGGCCTGGACACCTCGCCGGACAGGTGGCCTGGGGGCATGCGAATTGATGTCCTGGGCGACCTGCGCCTGACCGACGACTCCGGTCGCCGGCATGTCCTGCGGGGGCGGGCCGCCGAGCTGCTTCGACTGGTGGTCGCCGGGGTCAACCGGCCGGTTCCGTTGCACACCGTCGCGGACGAGTTGTGGGACGACCGGCCGCCGCGGTCGGCCACCGCCAACATTCACACGTACGCGTCGCAGGTGCGGGCCACGCTCGCCGGGCTTGCCCGGGGCGGTGAGCGGCGTCTGCTGCACACCGGCGGCGCATACGTCCTGACGCTGGGCCCGGGGGAGTGCGACCTGCTCTCCTTTCTCGACCTCTCGGGGCGGGCGACCGGCGGAGCCGAACAGGACGCCGCGCGCCTGCTCGGCGTCGCTGTGGCATGGGTCGCCGATCTCCGCGGGGATGCGGGAGCGGTCGGTGACGGCCGAGAGCATCGCCTGCCGCTTCGAGGAGTGCCGCCTTCGGGCGTACGCGGGCCTGGTCGACGCCCTCTGTGCCGGCGGCGATCCCGGCGCCGTGCTCGGCGACCTGCACCAGCTCGTGGCCGAGCACCCGCGCCGGGAAAGCGCGCACGCCCTGCTGATCCGAGCCCTCTACGAGACCGGCGACGCCGCGGCGGCGCTCGGGGCCTACCAGCGCCTGCGCCGCCTGCTCTCCGGCGAGCTCGGCGTCGAACCCAGCCTCCACCTGCGCCACCTGCACCAGGCCGTGCTGCAGGGACGCCGCGTCACCTTCACCTGGCTGCAGGACTGAACCGATCGGCCCGGGTGTGCCGCGGCGGCGGCACATCCGCTGGCCGGCCCGTTGCCCGATTATGCTGAAGTTTGTTAACAGATATTGACCGGCTACCCGGACATCTGGTTCAGTCGATGTCTATCGGACGGTCGGGGCATTGCTCCCATGACCGCCCACAATCCCCCATGTGCTGTGCGTCGTCCCCACGCACGGAAGGTGACCCATGCCCAGAAAACGCCTCATGGCGATCGTCGTCACCGTTGGCGTCGCGATCGCTGGAGCGGCCGCCGCCCTGTTCCCGATCACCGCGTCCGAGGCCGCCGCGGCCTGCGCGACGGCCTACAACAACAGCACCGTCTACACCGGCGGAGCGGTCGTCTCCTACAACAGCCACAACTGGACCGCCAAATGGTGGACGCAGTACGAGGCGCCCTCCACCGGCGGCTCCGGCGTCTGGGCCGACAACGGCACCTGCGGCGGCGGAGGTGGCGGTGGCGGAGGCGGCGGCACCTGCAACTACCCCAACTGGGTGGCCGGGCAGAACTACACCACCGGCGCCATCGTGCGGTACACCAACGGCCTCTACTACCAGGCAACCCACGACAACCCGGGGTACGACCCGACGATCTCGACCTGGTTCTGGTCGCCGTACTCCTGCACCGGTGGTGGCGGCGGCACCACGACCCCGCCGGGCGGATTCGTCGTCAGCGAAGGTCAGTTCAATTCAATGTTCCCGGGACGCAATGGGTTCTACACGTATCAGGGTCTGGTCACCGCGCTGTCCAAGTACCCGTCGTTCGCGACCACCGGCGGTGACACCGTCGCCAAGCAGGAGGCGGCCGCGTTCCTGGCCAACGTCGGTCACGAGACCGGAGGCCTGGTCTACATCGACGAGATCAACCAGGCGAACTGGCCGACCTACTGCGACTGGTCCCAGCCCTACGGCTGCCCGGCCGGCCAATCCGCGTACCACGGTCGCGGGCCCATCCAGCTGAGCTGGAACTTCAACTACTACGCGGCCGGCAATGCCCTCGGCGTCGACCTGCTCAACAACCCCAACCTGGTCTCCACCAACGCCGCCATCTCGTGGGAGACCGGCATCTGGTACTGGATGACCGGCACCGGCAACGCCGGCACCACCTCGCACAACGCGATGGTCAACGGCCAGGGCTTCGGCACCACGATCCGCGCCATCAACAGCATCGAGTGCAACGGCGGCAACACCGCCCAGATGCAGGACCGGGTCAACCTCTACACCCGCTTCGCCGGCATCCTCGGCGTCCCGACCGGGTCCAACCTGACCTGCTGACAACGACCAATCCGATCGAAGGGTACGACCATCAGCCCGTACCCTTCGATCGGTGCTAGCGTCCGGTCGTGGGCCTTCGCCGCGCGTCGATGGGCCGGCCCGTCCTGGTGATGGCGGTAGCCGTTGTCGCCATCGCCGCGGGTTGCTCCGATTCGGAGCGGACGACAGAGCCGACGAACTACGACCCCCACGTCCGGGTCGTCGACCTCGGTCACGAGGGCAATGTCTCCGCGCTCGCCTTCAGCCCGGACGGCCGGCTGCTCGCGACCGCGAGCAACGACGAGACGGTCCGCCTGTGGGACCTCGCGGCCGGCCGTACGGTACGCAGCTTGTCGACCGGCGTTCTCGGGAACCAGGTCGTGGCGTTCAGCCCGGACGGCCGGCTCATCGTCACCGCCGGGAAGGTCAGCGACGACGGCATCGGGAGCGTGCTGCTCTGGGACATGGCCTCCGGGCAGCGCCTGGCCACTCTCTCCGGGCACTATCGCCTCGACACCGGCGTCGTCTTCAGCCCGGACGGCGCCACGCTCGCGGTCGCCAGCTTCAACAACGGAGGAGCCATCCCGGGCACCGCTCCCAAGTGGATGGTCAAGCTCTGGGACGTGGCGACCAGGCGCGCCTCCGCGACGTTCTCCGACGACGGGTACGCCGGGAAGGTCGCGTTCAGCCCCGACGGAAAGCTGCTCGTGGTGAGCACGGATGTGGTCCAGCTGATCCGGATGACCGACCGGCGAGTGACGGACAGCTTCCCGGGCGCGAACGCGATATTCAGCCCGGACGGCAAACTCGTCGCCCTCAGCACCGAGGGGAGCGTGGTGATCCGGGACCTGGCCGGCCGCACCCGGGTCACCGTTCCGGCCGCATCGCTGGTCGACCTGGAGTTCAGCCCGGACGGCACCATGCTCGCCGTCGGGACCGGGGACGGCGTGGTCCGGGTCTGCGACGTCCGATCCGGCCGGGTCGTCGCCACCGATCCCGGCCGGCAGCGGCACTTCGACGCCGCCGGGGTGACCGCGACCGAGGGCGCGCTCCAGGATCTGGCCTTCAGCCCGGACGGGCGGACCGTCGCCGTCGCGGACTGGTACTTGACGGTGCGGCTCTTCGACGTCGCGACCGCGTCGGCCGGCCCGGCCGCTTCACGCTGATCGTCCGGTCCGGTATCGCGATGGACGGCGCCGTCGCCGCGACCTAATGTTCTGACCGCCATAACGTATTGCCGGAGGGCTGCCCGCGATGACCACCGGATCCGCCCGGGCCGCCGGGCCGGCCGATATCGACCGGATCGTCGAAATTCTGACAGTTGCGTTCTTCGACGACCCGCTGTGGGGGCCGGCGTTCCCCGACGCCGAGCGCCGAGCCGAGCAGGCGGCCGGGTTGTGGCGGTTCTACGTCACGTGCGTGCAGCGCTATCCGTGGACGTTCCTGACCGCCGGCGGCGAGGCCACCTCGGTGTGGATTCCGCCCGGTGGGGTCGAGCTGACCGGCGCCGAGGAGCACGAGCTGGAGCGCCTGTTGCTGGCCACCACCGGCCGCGAGACGACCGACGGGATCCTCGGGATCATGGCCCAGTTCGACGCCGCCCGGCCCCGCGAGCCCCACTTCTACCTGGGCCTGATCGGCACCCACGACGCCCACCGGGGCCAGGGGCACGGAATGCGCCTGCTGGCGGAGAACCTGGCCGCGGTCGACACGCGCGGCGCCGCGGCGTATCTGGAATCATCCAACCCCGTCAACGACATCCGGTACGAGCGGCTGGGCTTCACCCCGTACGGGAAAATCACCACCGCGACCGGCCACGTCATGACCACGATGTGGCGCCCGCCCCGGTCCTGACCGCGCCGCGGGCCCGCCGGAACGGAGCCTGACCCGGTCGAGGTGAGCGCGGTGGGTCCGCGATGCCCGGAGGGCCGGTTACGGTAACTACCATGACGACCTATTCCGGTCCGGCAAGGCTGACCCTCGTCGACGGCACGCGCGTGTCCGGCATGGCTTCCCTCAGCACCAACCAGCGCGGCGGTGTCGAGGGCTGGGGCGGCACGTTCCGCCCGGACCAGACCAGCGCCGACATCCGTAACCCGAGTGACGGGTTGTCCCTGGAGTTGCCCTACGACCAGATCGGGTCGGTGGCCGTCACCGGCGTCCGGAAGCTGCTCGCCACGCAGATCCTGGTGTCGCTGGCCGGCAGCGGTCCGGCACCGTTCTGATCGGCGGTCACCCGTGGGGGCGATGACCGAGCCATAGACGCAGCGCCGGTTCCTCGTCGAAATGCAGCAGTCCGGCCGACTGCTCCGCGTGGGCGAGGGCGGCGGCCAGCTCCGCCTCGGTGACCAGCAGCCGTCCCGTCAGTTCGGCGGCCGTCGTCCGGAACGGCGGCCGGCGGATCCACCTGAGTATGAGTTCGAGATCCTGGGCTAGGCCGCCGTACCGGCTCTTGGCGTCCTGGCGGCGCACCGCCTCGACCTGCTCGGGCGGCAGCGACAGGACCGTGTCGATCCGCGCCGGCCGGCCCGGGCGGTAGGCGTCCCCCTCGCGTACCAGCAGGCCGGCGGCGGCCAGCAGTGGGAGCACGTCGCGTTTGCGGCGCGCCGCCGGCACGCCGAGCTCCGCGGCGATCTCATCGCATCGACGCTGCCGCCGGTCGAAGTACTGTGCGGCCGGACCTGTGGCCCCGGCCGGCCACAGCGGCTCGTCGATCCAGCCCGCCGGGAAGGAGGGGTGCCGATGCCAGGCGTCGACCTGCGCGGCGGTCACCGGCCCGCCGAGCGCGCGGGCCGCGTTCATGGCGATGTACCCGACCTGGGTGACTTCCTGCGGCAGCGCGGAATGCCACCCGTTGTCCCCGGCGCCGACGGCGGGCCGGCTTCGTGCCTGCCACACGGGTGGTTCGAGCCCGGGATCCGGCCAGAACCGCAGCAGCCAACTGTCCCGCGGCGTGTCGCCGGCGCGACCGTGCCGCCGCGCGACCCGCACCCGATACCACTCGGCGTCGCCCAGCTCGAGGGTGGTCGGATCGTAGATACCGCCGGTGACGTGGCTCAGCATCACCGCGCCCGAGCTTGACCGGTACGGCGCCTCCAGCACGTCGTCGAACTCACCCTGGTCCGGCGCCGGCGCCTCGTCGTGCGTCTCGAGGCGGATCGTGTGGTCGATCAGGCTGTCGGCCTGGGCGGTGACCCAGCCCCCTCCGGTACCGGCGAACGTCCCGGCCGGCGAGTCACCCCGATCGCGGTATCGCGGGACGTCCGGTTCCTCAGGCCCCCAATCGAGGGACGTGTCACCCAGAACAAGAAGCCCATACTCGGGGACATACCCGTCATCCTCGACCGCGGCCACGACCCCCACGACATCAAGCTAACCGAGGCGCATCTGGGCGCGCAGGGCGTCCAGGTCCATGCTTGTCCAGTGTTCGACTATTTTGCCGTCTCGGATGCGCATGATGTCGATGAACTCCCACTCGACCCGGTTGCCCGAGGGCGGCAGGTCCCACAGTTCGCCGGTGTGCGTGCCGCGGAAGGTCTTGCGGGTCGCCACCAGGTCGCGCTCGGCCAGTTGCTCGTCCACCTGCATGGTCGCGTCGGGGAAGCCGCGCAGCAGCATGCCGTAGAAGCCCTGGAAACCGGCGGCCGGACGACCGGGCGTCTCGACGATCTCCCGGCCGCCGGGCCGGTAGTGGTTGACGAAATCGGGGTGGAAGATCTCGTCGGCGTACGCAAGGTTGTGCTTGTTCTGGCATTCCTCGACGAAGCCGGCGACGACCCTCTTGTTCTGCTCCGGTGACACGGCCGGCTCCTCTCCGAACGGGCGATCAAGCCACCCGGCCAACCTGAAAGAGCGCTGTGACCTCGGGCTCTCGACTGGCCGCGGTGGCGGGGCGCTTCTAGCATTCGAGGCGACCGCACCCGAGGGGAACCCTTTGTCGAAAGTCTTGTCCGCCACTCGGCGGCGCAGCCCGGTCTGGGCGCGCTGGCTGATCGGCATCGGCTCGCTGCTGCTCACCGTCAGCGGCGGGACCCTCGTCACGGCCGACGTGGTGCTGAAATCGGCGACCGGCGCGATCCAGCAGCAGAGCCTGCTCGGCGGCGCGCGCGACACCACGAAGCACGCCGAGATCACCGGCGCGAAGAACATCCTGCTGGTCGGGCTGGACACGCGGCCGAGCTGGGCAAACACGGGCGAGCTGAGCCGGTCCGACTCGATCATCCTGATGCACATCCCGGCCGACCGCTCCGGGGCGTACCTCATCTCCCTTCCCCGCGACAGCTACGTGTCGATCCCGGCCTACGACAACGGCGCCCAGAAATATCCGGGCGGGAAAAACAAGATCAACTCCGCTTTCGCGTACGGGAGTCGGGGGCTGACCGGCGCAGCGGCGGAGTCGCACGGCTTCGAGCTGCTCGCGCTCACGGTCAAGCAACTGACCGGCATCACCCCGGACGCGGGGGCGATCATCGACTTCTCCGGTTTCACCAAGGTCCTGCAGGTGCTCGGCAAGGTCTGCATGTACGTCGACGAGGACGTCACCTCGATCCACGTGGGCCACACCGCCGACGGCAAGCAGGCGGTGCCGTACAAGACCGACGCGGCCGGCCTGCACCCGAGGAAGGTGCCCGGCGTCACCGCGAACTTCTACGCCAAGGGCAACCACTGCTTCACCCCGGTCGAGGCGCTCGACTACGCCCGCCAGCGTGACCTGCTCTCCCTGCACGACTCCGACTACGGCCGCCAGCGCCACCAGCAGCAACTGCTCAAGGCGATCCTGACCACGGCCGTGCACCAGGGGCTGAACTCGCCGACCAAGCTGCCCGGCCTGCTCTCGGCGATCGGCAAGACGATGACCGTCGACGGCGGCGGCATCTCGCTGGAGGACTGGGCGTTCGCGATGAAGGGCATCAACCCCAACGCCCTGGTCACCCTCAAGACCAACGACGGCAAGTTCAACCCGCGCACCGTGGCCGGCATCGGCGACGTCGAGATCCTCGACCCCACGAGCCTGGAGATGCTCAAGGCCGCCAGGACCGACACGATGGCCGCCTTCGTCATCGCCAACCCCACCTGGGTCGCCTCCAGTTAAGTGGCCGCCCTGTTCTGCGACACCGCGCTGGCCGCGCGCATCGAGCGCGCGGAGGCCGAGTTCATGGCCGCGTGCGCCGCGGCGGGCCGGGGTCGCGGCGCCGACCCGCACGGGTTCACCATCCGGGTGGGTGGGGGAGTGGCGACGTACGTCGAACCGGGCTCGCCGTTCAACAAGGTGGCGGGCCTGGGGTTCGACGGCCCGACGCCCGACGCCGGGCTGGACGCGGTGGAGCGGGCCTACGCGGCCGTCGGCTGCCCCGTGCAGGTGGAGCTCTCCATCCTCGGCGACGCGGCGCTCCCGGAACGCCTCACCGGCCGCGGTTACCGCCTCGCCTCGTTCGAGAATGTGCTCGGCCGGCCGCTGACCGACATTCCGTCGTACCCGCCGAATGTCTCGCGAAGCCCGGAGGGTGAGCTGCAGACCTGGCTGGACGTGGTGGTCGAGGCCTTTCTGCACGAGGACGTCGAGGGCATCGCGTCGTTCGAGGAGTTCCCGCGGGCGATCCTCGAGGCGGCCGAGCGCGACCAGGCCACCTCGGCCGGCGCGACCCGCTACCTGGCCCGGCGCGACGGGGTGCCGGCCGGCGGCGCCCTCTACCATGCCACCGGCGACGGCATCGCCCAGTTCGCCGGCGCGGCCACCCTGCCCGAGCACCGGCGCCGCGGCGTGCAGACCGCGCTGCTGGCGGCCCGGCTCGCCGACGCCCACGCGGCCGGCTGCGACCTCGCCGTGGTCACCACCCGGCCCGGCTCCCCGTCCCAGCGCAACGTCCAGCGGGCCGGCTTCGAGCTGCTCTACACCCGGGCCGTGCTGATCCTCGAAAAATGAAACCCGAGTGGTTACGAGATGTGACGACGCGCGTCACGCCGTAGGGGTGTCAGCATCTTCTCAGAGGAGGAAGCGATGCCCAGCGCACGCCAGATGACCACTCCCGTCGCCATCGACCACGAGCTGATCGAGGGACGGTACGCCGACCTCGGCGGGTACACCGTCGCGTTCGAGCGGTTCCCGCAGGACGTCGACCCGGCGCCCTACTTCGCCGGCCTGCCCGGTGATCGGTGCACCTGCCCGCACTGGGGTGTGGTGACCAGCGGTCAGATCACCTTCCGGTGGGCCGGCCACGAGGAGACGTACGGCGAGGGCGACGCCTACTACGCCCCGCCCGGCCACCTCCCGCTGATCGCCGCCGGCACCGGCATCGTGGAGTTCAGCCCGGCCGGCGAGCTCGCCAAGGTCCAGCACGTGATCGGGGCCCACATGACCGCGGACCGGTTCGTGCACTGGCTGGAGACCGGCGAGGACCCGGGCGACCTGTTCGCCCCGGACGCGTTCGGCGACCTGTCGCTGCCGCAGTGGCGGCTGCAGGCAGGTAACGACAAAGACCTGATGGCACTGCGCACGCAGGGCCACCCGTGGCCCGGCAAGGTGACCGTCGAGCGCCTCGACATCACCGCCGGCGGCTGGGTGATGCAGATGGCCGAGCGGTGGACCGACGACGAGGGCGCCGCGTGGTACTGCCGGGAGATGTTCCGCGCCGACGTCGAGAACGGCTCGATCACCGACATCGCCATCTACTGCACCGGCGACTGGGACGAGGACACGGTGCGCCGGCACGCCGTGGAAGTCGAGCTGTCCCGCCCATGAACGACGACGTGCGGCGGCTCCTCGACCTGGCCGACGGGCATGCCGCGGCCGGCCGGGGAGCCGACGCCGTCCCGCTCTACGCGGAGGCCACCGACCGGGCGCTCGCCGCGGACGACCTGCCGGCGGCGACCCGGGGGGCGCTCGCCCTGGCCCAGGGCCAGCGCTTCGACGCGACGCCCGGGCTCATCCCGGCCCGGTTGCACGACGTCTACGTACGCGTCGAGGAGCCCACCGCCCGGGCCGCGCTCGCCGCCGCCCTCGCCCGGGTCTGGGTCTACGCGAGCCGCCCGCACCGGGCCGTGCCGTTCGCCGCCGTGGCGCTGGAGATCGCTCGCGAGGCCGGCGACCCGGTGCTGCTCGCCGACTGCCTCGACGCCACCCTCACCGCGCACTGGGGCCCGGACGACCTGGACCGCCGCCGCGGCTGGGCGCAGGAGCTCGACGACGTCGTGGCCCACCTGCGCGATCCGAAGGCCCGCCTCCAGGCCCATCTGTGGGGCCTGACCGTCGCCTTCGAGCTGCTCGACCTGCCCCGCATCCATCGCAACCTGCGCGCCCTCGAGGATCTGGGCGCCGGCAACGCCGAGGCCCGGTTCTTCGCCGCGTCCCGCCGCCTGGCCGCCGACCTGATGCTCGGCCGCCTCGACACCGCCGCCTACCTGCGCGAGCTCGCCGAGGACGCGGCCCGGCAGGCGTTCATCGCCGACGGGGACGGGGTCCGGCACGCGATGACCGCGTACCCGGCGATGCTGCTCGGCGACCGCGAGACCTGCGCCGCCGAGGCGGACGAGTTCGAGGAGTTCGCGCGGGCCGAGGGCGCCCCGACCGTGCTCGCCGAGGCGGGGCTGCTCTGGGCGGCGGCCGGCCGGGCCGACCGGGCCGCCGCGGTCGCCGGGCAGTTCGGCGGCGACACCCTGGCCGGGCTTCCGGCCGACATGGACTGGCTGCTGATCCTTCAGTGCGTGCTGGACGCGGCGCTCGCGGGCGGCGTGCGCGAGGTGGTCGAGTCGGCCGTCGCGCTGCTCACCCCGTACGAGAATCGGTCTGTTGTCAATGCCGGCGCGGTGATGTTCCATGGCGTCACCGACGACCCGCTCTCGCGGGGAAACGCGCTGCTCGGCAACGAGACGGCGGCGGCGCGGCAGCGGGCCCGGGCGCTGGCGACGTACCGCCGGATCGGCGCGGTCTGGTGGCGCGAGCGCCTGGAGGCACAAGGCGGGGCGACCCGGATGCGGCTGCGCCCGGCCGACGGCGGACTGTGGAGCGTCGGGCCGGACGCGACGCCGGTGACGCTGCCGGCGATGCGCGGCCTCGAATACCTGCACCACCTGCTGGCCCGGCCCGGCGTCGACGTCGCCGCGCTCGACCTGGTCGGCCCGCAGACGGTCCACCAGCCCGGGACCGGCCCTTCGGCGGACGCGAAAGCCCTCGCGGCCTACCGCCGGCGACTCGCGACGGCGGCGCCCGACGAGAGGGCGGCGATCGAGGCCCATCTCCGCTCGGTGACGGGCCTCGGCGGCCGGGCGCGGGAGAACGGGTCGAACGCCGAGCGGGCCCGGGTCGCCGTGCGCAAGGCGATCGTCGCCGCACTCGCGAAGATCGCCGAATGCGAGCCGGAGGCCGGCCGGCACCTCTACACCCAGGTCAGCACGGGCGCGGCCTGCCGGTACGACCCCGATCCGGCGGCGCCCATCACCTGGCTCCTGTGAGGACCGGTGCATGATCGTCGATCATTTGGAGCCGGGCGCCGCGAACCGTGCCGCTCCCGCGACCCCGTCCCGCCGTAGCGATTCCAGGCCGACCTCCAGCTCGAACCGCATCGCTTCTTCCTCGCCCTTGCCGGCCTGCTCGTAGGTGGATCGGCGGTCGTTGCGCAGGCAGGTCTGGGGGAGTTGGGTGAGCTCGCGGGCCAGTTCCTCGGCTCTCATGCGCGCGGTGCCGGGGTCGACCAGGCGATTCACCAGGCCGAAGGTGAAGGCCTCCGCGGCCGGCACCGCGCGCCCGGTGAGGATCATGTCGAGCGCCCGGCTCATCCCGATCAGCCGGGGGAGTCGCACCGTGCCGCCGTCGATCAGCGGTACGCCCCAGCGGCGGCAGAACACGCCGAAGGTCGCATCGGTCGCGGCGATCCGCAGGTCGCACCAGGCGGCCAGCTCCAGGCCACCGGCGACGGCGTAGCCCTCGACGGCGGCGATCACCGGCTTGCTCAGTCGCATCCGGGTCGGTCCCATCGGGCCGTCGCCGTCGGGTTCGACCGTGTTCTGGCGGTCGGTGCCGACGGCCTTGAGGTCCGCGCCGGCGCAGAACGTTCCGCCGGCGCCCCACAGCACGGCGACATCGGCGTCGGGGTCGGCGTCGAACTGCCGGAACGCGGCCGCCAGCTCGTTTGCCATCGCGGCGTCGACGGCGTTGCGGCGTTCGGGCCGATTCATGATTACCGTGGTGACGCGGGCCTGTGTTTCGACGTTTATCGATCCGTGCACGTCCGCTCCCGTATTAAGATGCGTCGATGTCAAGGCCACGAACGCTTGCCATGGCTGTCGTCGCGGGGGTGCTGACCATCTTCGTCGCTCCGGCCGCAGCCTTCGCCACGCCGGCTGTTTCGGGCACCGAGACCATGCCGGTCTACTCCTACCAGAATGCCGTCCGGGAGAGCGTCTGGGTGCAGACCTCGCTCGACAACGACGGCGACGGCGTTCCCGACCGCGTCGCCGTCGACATCGTCCGGCCGCGCGAGGCGGCCGCGCGGCACCTGAAGGTGCCGGTCATCCTCGAGGGCTCGCCGTACTACGCCTGCTGCGGGCGCGGCAACGAGAGCGAGCTCAAGGAGTACGACGCGAGCGGCACCATCGCCAAGCAGCCGCTCTTCTACGACAACTACTTCGTGCCGCGCGGGTACGCGTTCGTCTCCGCCGACCTGGCCGGGACGAACCGGTCCACCGGTTGCATGGACGTCGGCGGGCGGGAGGAGGTGCTCGGGGCCAAGGCCGTGATCGACTGGCTGAACGGGCGCGCCCGGGCCACGTACGCCGATGGGACGCCGGCGGTCGCGACGGCTTGGACCAACGGTAAGACCGGAATGATCGGCAAGTCCTGGGACGGGTCGGTGGCCAACGGTGTGGCCGCGACCGGCGTCGAGGGCCTCGAGACAATTGTTCCTATCTCGGCGATTTCCAGTTGGTATGACTATCAGCGCTTCAACGGCGTGTTGCGGGCGCCGGACTACCCGGAGTATCTGGCGTCGGTCGTCAGCGGGCGGCCCGCTTCGGTCTGTGCCGCCACGGTCGCCGGCCTCGACCAGGGCAGCGACGACGCGACCGGCAACTACAACGCGTTCTGGGCGTCGCGGGACTTCCGGCCGGACGCGCGGAAGGTGCACGCCAGCGTGTTCATCGTGCACGGCATCAACGACACCAACGTGACGACCACCCAATTCGCTCAGTGGTGGAGCCGGCTCGACGTGCCGAAGAAGATCTGGCTGTCCCAGATGAGCCACGTCGATCCCTTCGACATCGATCGGGCCGCGTGGGTCGACGTCCTGCACCGATGGTTTGACCGTTGGCTCTTCGGTTTGCCGAACGGTATCGACCGCGAACCGCAGGCGAGGATCGAGACCGCGCCGGGCACGTGGGTGAACGAGCGGAGCTGGCCCGCCTCCGGCGCGCATCAGACCAAGGTGACGCTCGGCAACGGCGATGGTCTTACGGGCACGCTGGGTGGTGGGTCCTCCGGCGGCTTCCGTACGTGGACAGACGCGCCCGACCTCAGTGAGGCGGCGGCCGTCGCCTCGCCGAACACCGCGGTTCCCGGCCGGGTCGCCTTCCTCTCGGCGCCACTCTCCTCGGGCGTACGCGTCTCCGGAACCCCCGCCGTGAGTTTGCGGGTGCAGGTCGACAAGCCCACGACTGAGCTGACCGCGCGCCTGGTCGACTACGGCACCGCGTCCCGCGTGGACTACCTGGGCAACGGCGAGGGCATCACGACCTTGGACACGTCGTCGTGCTGGGGTGCCTCGACCACGGCCGACGACGCGTGCTACCTCGACACCGCCGAGGACGTCGTGACCAGCGACCACGCGATTCTCACTCGCGGCTGGCAGGACGCGGCCCACCACGTTTCGTTGCGCTTCGTCACGCCGTTGCAGCCCGGCAAGTGGTACTCGGTGACCGTGCCGATGCAGGCCACCGACCAGCGGATCGCCCGCGGGCACGTGCTCGGCCTGATCCTGCAGGCCAGCGACAACGAGTACTCATCACCGCAGTCCGTGGGCGCGACGATCCGCCTCGACCTGCGGGGCAGTTCGCTCTCGCTGCCGCTGGTGGGCCGGCTGCCGGCCTCGGGCGCGACAGCTCCGATCGTGTCGACGGCGCCCGCGCCGAGCACGTTCGCTCCGATGCGGGTTCAGCCCGAGCTTCCGTCCTAGTTGATGGCCCCGCCCCGGCCCACCGGCCGGGGCGAGGCGCATCCGCGTCGGGCGGGCCCGCTCGCGGGGCGAGGCCCCAGCCGGCGGGCTCACCGGCCCGGGGGCGCCCCCGCCTCCGGCGGGCCCACTCGCGGGGCGAGGCCCCAGCCGGCGGGCCCACCGGCCCGGGGGCGCGGCCGCGTCGAACGGGCCCATCGGCGGGGGCGAGGCGGCCTGGATCAGGCGGGCGTGATGATGACTTTCAGGGCGGCGTTGGCGGCGGCGTTGCCGAAGACGCCATATGCCTCGTCCATCTGGTCGAACGTGAACGAGTGCGTGCCCATCTTCTCCGCCGGGATCCGCCCGCTCGCCACCATCTTGAGCAGCGTCGGAATCGAGACCGTGTCGACCAGGCCCATGGTGAGTTTCACGTTCTGGATCCACATGTCCTGCATCGGCAGTTCGACCGGCACGCCGTGCACCCCGATGTTGGCGATCGTGCCGCCGGGCCGTACCAGCGAGGCCGCCGTCAGCAGAGTCTCGGGGT
This sequence comes from Paractinoplanes globisporus DSM 43857, assembly GCF_000379645.1. Classification (GTDB taxonomy): domain Bacteria; phylum Actinomycetota; class Actinomycetes; order Mycobacteriales; family Micromonosporaceae; genus Actinoplanes; species Actinoplanes globisporus. Next base: position 548,366 of record NZ_KB903294.1, on the reverse strand, counting down.
AGCCGACCGCCTCGATGGCGACGTCGACGCCGAGCCCATCGGTGAGCGCTCGGACGTCGCTGGCTGCGCTCTGGCCGGCTTCGAACACGTCGGTAGCGCCGAACTCGAGCGCCTTCTCCAACCGGAACTTGTTCGAGTCGATGGCGATGACCCGGGCGGCGCCCCACAGCCCCGTGGTGAGGATGGCGGCCAGCCCGACCGCACCCGCACCGACCACGGCGACAGTGTCGCCCGGCCGCACCGCACCGGCCAGGACCCCGACCTCGTACCCGGTGGGCAGCGAGTCAGCCAGGAAAATGGCCTGCTCATTGGTCACGTTCTCGGGCACGGCGTAGAGCGACGTGTCCGCATACGGCACCCTTACGAGCTCGGCCTGAGTCCCGTCAATGAGATGACCAAAAATCCATCCGATCCCACCAACGGTCTGACAATGCGACGGCATGCCCCGTTGGCAGTACTCGCACCGCCCGCATTTGGTGATCGCCGGCACCAGCACCCGGTCCCCGACGCCGAACCCCTTGACCGCGTCGCCGACCGCCGTGACGGTGCCGACGGCTTCGTGGCCGAGGATCCGCCCATCGGTAACGGCGGCCACGTCGCCGTGCAGGATGTGCAGGTCGGTACCGCAGATCGTCGTGGTGTCCACCCGGACGACAACGTCGGTCGGCTCCACGACCGTCGCATCGGGAACGTCCTCCCAGGCCTTCTGACCAGGGCCGTGATAGACAAGTGCCTTCATCAGGACCTCCGCAAATTACGCATACTGATCGGCTCGACCGACGCTATCGGCGGAGGCCGTCACCGACCGTCGCAATATGGGACGCGCGCGTCCACCCGGCCGGTCGGGGAGGTGATCTGCTGGCTACGGTCGCGATCGGCGGGGTTGCCGCCGCGCTCGGCGGCGTCGGCAAGGGTGCGCTTTCATCGGCGGCACGCCGCGGTGGTGTCCGCGGCCTGGGACGGCGCGAAGACGACCATGACAAAGCACTACAGGGGTCCTTCCGGCATTCGGCGCCGCGAGGTCACCGGGACGGACCGGTGACCTCGCTGGTATTTCCGCGATGAGGCACTGCCTACGCCTGGCAGGTGACGGTGACCTGGGCGCGGAAGATGTGCCCGAAATAGGGATCGTCGAACACTTCGAAGATCTGAGGTTCCCCGGACAAGGTGCACGGTCCGTAGAACCCTTCGGACTGTGCCGAATTCTGCGCGTCGTCGAGCGCGCCCTGTACGGCGACTTGCGCAGTCAGACCGCGGCCCGCGCCGCAGAACAATGGGCTGGCCGTCGCCGGTGAGGCGACCAGCATGACCAGCGCCGTAGCGCCGGCCGACGCAGCGAGTCCCGTTCCGGTGCGCCAGCTCCAACGTGGATTCATCGATGCACTCCTCTCGGGTTGGGCAGTGTCACCGGGAAATACACCCCGCCGGTCCGAACAGTTCATGTGGCGAGTCCGGCCTGTGCTGCCCCGGATCTGCTCCGGGCGCCCATCCGGGCCCGTGATGCACCCGACCGGTCCGCGCGGTGAAGCGGCGAAGCGCGAAGCTGGACGATCGGGCGTGGCGGTTCTGAGCGCGCGAGTTTGGCGGATCGCTTCGGTGCGCTGCTGGCGAAGCAGTGGCCGGTGACCTGCTCGAGATCGGGAGCGGACGCCGCCGTGCGCGCCGCCGGCGTCGACGACCCACGCCCGCCGGCGCGCTCTTTCCTCGCGCGCACAGTCAGTCCAGCGCGGGCGCCGCTGGGGCGGGCCATGGCGGGAACGACGGTTTCCGGATGCGGCGAACCAGCACGGTCTACCGTGAGGTGCAGGGATCTCGGGTGGCGCGGTCGGCCGGGGGAGTCGGCATGTCGACAGGGTCAGAGGATGTCTCAGGTCTGCTGTTGGAGGCGGCGCCGGACGCCATTCTTGCCGTAGACACGGCTGGCCGGATCGTGTTGGTCAATGCGCAGGCGGAGCGCCTGTTCGGCTACCGCCGCAGCGCGCTGCTCGGCCAGCCGATAGAGCTGTTGGTGCCCGACGACGTGCGGACCGTGCACCCGGGGCATCGAAAGCGGTACCTGCGAGATCCGCAGCCGCGGCCGATGGGTGCCGGGATGAGGCTGGCGGCACGCCGCCAGGACGGCACCGAGTTCCCGGCGGAGATCTCGCTGTCCGCGATCGCCACCGATCGCGGGGTGTTGGTTGCCGCCGCGGTGCGGGACGTAACAGACCGCGTACGGGCTGAGGCGAAGTTCCGTGGCCTGCTGGAAGCGGCTCCCGACGCCATCGTGGGGGTGGACGCCGACGGCCTGATCGCGTTGCTCAACGCGCAGGCGGAGCGGTTGTTCGGCTACCGGCGTGACGAGCTGGTCGGCGAGCCGGTGGAGATCCTGGTCCCGCAGGCCAAGCGATTGGGGCATCCCGCGCATCGTCTCCGATACCTGGCCAATCCGGAACCGCGGCCGATGGGCGCCGGGATGGCCCTGGTGGCTCGTCGCAAGAACGGCAGCGAATTCCCCGCCGAGATCTCCCTGTCCGCGATCGACACGGAGGACGGCGTGCTGGTGTCGGCGGCAATCCGGGACGTCACCGAGCAGCGCCGGGCCGCCGAGGCCCGCAACCAGTTGGCCTCGATCGTGCAGTCGTCGCACGACGCGATCATGGGTAAGACTCTCGCCGGGGTGATCACCAGCTGGAACCCGGGCGCGGAGCGGTTGTACGGGTACTCGGCCGCCGAGATCGTGGGCCGTCACGCTGAGGTGCTGTTCCCCCCGGACCAGCGGGCATCGGAGACGGAGTTGCTGGCCCGGATCGGCCGGGGTGAACGGGTGCAGCAGTACCAGACCGAACGGCTGCGTAAGGACAGCAGCGCGGTGACGGTGTCGCTGACGATGTCGCCGATCGTCGACGCGGCCGGGGCCATCGTCGGCGTGGCCTCGGTGTCCCGGGACGTCACCGAACGGCAGCAGGCCGAGGTCAAGTTCCGCGGCCTGCTGGAGGCCGCCCCGGACGCCATCGTCGGTGCCACCCCGGACGGACGGATCGCGCTGGTCAACGCCCAGGCCGAACGCCTGTTCGGTTATCCACGGCAGGAACTGCTCGGCCAGCCGGTGGAAATCCTGGTCCCCGAGTACGCCCGCGACGTGCACCCCGGGCACCGCTTCCGTTACCTGGCCGATCCCGCGCCGCGTCCGATGGGCGCCGGTATGCAACTGGCCGGCCGGCGCAAGGACGGCACGCGGTTCCCCGCGGAAATTTCCCTGTCCTCGATCAACACCGAGGACGGTGTACTGGTGTCCGCCGCGATCCGTGATGTCACTGACCGCGCCCGGGCCGAGGCCAAGTTCCGTGGTCTGCTGGAGGCCGCCCCGGACGCCATCGTCGGCGTCACCCCGGATGGCAAGATCACCCTGGTCAACGCCCAGGCCGAACGGCTGTTCGGCTACACCCGCACCGAGTTGCTCGGACAACCGATCGAGATCCTGGTGCCCGAGCGTGCCCGCGCCGCACATCCGCAGCGACGTACCCATTACTTCCACCACCCTCAACCCCGGCCCATGGGCGCCGGCACACAACTGGCCGCCCGGCGCAAGGACGGCACGGAGTTCCCGGCCGAGATCAGCCTGTCCGCCCTGGACACCGAGGACGGCACCGTCGTGTCCGCGGCCATCCGCGACGTGACCGACCGCATCGAAGCCCAGGCCGAGCGCGAACGGCTGAAGGCCACCGCCGAACGCGAGCGGCTGGAAGCCCAACTCCACCAGTCCCAGCGGCTGGAAAGCCTCGGTCAGCTCGCCGGTGGCGTGGCACACGACTTCAACAACCTGCTGGCCGTGATGCTCAACTACACCACCTTCGTGGCCGAACAGGCCGCCCGGGCCGCCGCCGACGGCGACCCGGACTGGCAGGCCGCCACCAACGACCTCAACCAGGTACTCCGCGCCGGCCAGCGCGCCACCGACCTCACCCACCAACTACTCGCGTTCGGCCGCCGCGAAGTCGTGCGCCCCCAGGTCCTCAACCTCAACACCGTCGTCACCGAGGTCGAACAACTACTACGCCGTACCCTGGGCGAGCACATCACCCTGCACACCAGCCTGGCCTGGGACCTGTGGCCGGTGCTCGCCGACCCCGGCCAGATCGAGCAGGTCCTGGTCAACCTCGCCGTCAACGCCCGGGACGCCATGCCCGACGGCGGTACCTTGAGCATCGCGACCACCAATCGTGTCCTGACCAATGACTCGATGCGTCCGGGCCGGCACGTGGAGGTGCTGGTCGCCGACACCGGAACCGGTATTCCGCCGGAGATCGCCGAACGGGTCTTCGAACCGTTCTTCACCACCAAGCCCAAGGGCGAAGGATCGGGGCTGGGCCTCGCCACCGTCTACGGCATCGTCACCCAAGCCGGCGGCCACGTCGACATCCACTCGGCCCAGGGAGCAGGCACCACCTTCACCCTGCAACTGCCGGTCACCGACCACATCCCCGCCCCGGCAACGGCCGCCTGCCCCGCGGCCGCCGGCCAGCTCAGGCACGGCGGTGAAACCGTCCTGGTCGTCGAGGACGAAGACGCGCTCCGCGAAGTCACCCGCCGCATCCTGGCCCGCAACGGCTACCACGTCCTGACCGCCGACAGCGGCCCCGAAGCACTGAAAATCGCCGAGCACGCCGAGCACTCCATCGACGTCCTGCTCACCGACGTGATCATGCCGCGCATGCTCGGCAAGGAGCTGGCCGCCGCGATCGGCGACCTCGTTCCCGGCATCCGGGTGCTCTACATGTCCGGATACGCCCAGCCCGTGCTCGCCTCCCAGGGCACCCTCGAACCCGGCGTCATCCTCGTGGAGAAGCCGTTCTCCGAGGTCGCTCTGCTGCGACGCGTGCGCGAGGCATTGGACGGCCCCCCGCCCGCCGAGACCTCCTGATCTGACCGGACGGCCGTCTCGCGGCGGGCGAGCTCGACGACATTGCGGCAGGTTCTCGACGGTGATCCGCCCGGTCAGCGAGCGGTGGCCGCGTCCGGCTGCGGAGTGGGGTCCGTGGTGTCGATGTGCAGCAGGTGGCGCGCGTGGTCGATGGCCGCTGGGGTGTCGGCGAAGACAAGATGGTCCCCGCGAAGGGTCGCGGCACCGAGGGCGGAGAGCACCTGCTGATGATCCGGATCGACGCCGGACAGCAGGACCGCGATGCCGCGCCGCCGCAGCCGGTTGATGGCGTCATCGAGGATGTGCGCTCCGGTGGCGTCGATGGTCGACACCCGTGACATGCGCAGGATGACCACCCGTACGTCGGCGACGTCGCTCAGTTGCAGCAGGAAGTCGTGCGCGGCGGCGAAGAACAGCGGCCCGTCCAGGCGGTACGCGACGATGTGCTGGTCGAGCAGGGCCTGCTCCTCGGCGTGGCGGTCGCCGGGGTCGATCGGCACGCGTTCGAGACGGGCCGAGCGGGCAACCGCGCGCAGAGCCAGCACGACCGCGACGCCGATGCCGGCGGCCACCGCCGTCACCAGATCGAAGAAGACGGTGACGGCGAAGGTGAGCACCAGCACGATCGCATCGCGGCGGGTCGCACGGACCAGGGCGAGCAGCGATGCGGCCTGGATCATCCGGACCGCGGTGGCAAGCAGGACTCCGGCCAGCGCGGCCATCGGGATTCGGGACACCAGCGGCGCGGCCAGCAGGACCACGCCCGCCAGGGCGACGGCGTGGGTGAACGCGGCGAGCTTGGAGCGTGCGCCGGCGCGCACGCTGACCGCGGTGCGGGCGATCGCGGCCGTGGCGGGCACGCCACCCAGGACGGGCGTGACCAGGTTCGCGATGCCTTGGCCGAACAGTTCCCGGTCGGGCTGGTGGCGTTCGTCGACGCTCATCGCATCGGCGACCGTCGCTGACAGCAGGCTCTCCAGCGCCGCCAGCGCTGCGACCGCGCACGCGGCGGGAAGCAGCCCGGGTAGCGCCCGCCAATCGAGGAAGCTCAGCGACGGCTGCGCGAAGCCGGCGGGAAGCGTGCCGATCCGGGCCAGTGGCAGCGCCATGGTCGCCGCCAGCAGCGTCGCCGCGACAATCCCGACCAGGGAGAACGGCACGACCGGCCGCCACCGGGCGCCCAGCAGCATCAACGCGGCGACGCCGGCGGCCACCGCAACGGGTGCCGGGTGTGGATGCCCGGCGAACCGGATCACCGCGTCCGCCGCGGCCGACCACACCTTCTCGCCGTGCGCATCGGCAATACCGAGCGCGGCGGGCACCTGCTGCAGCGCGATCACCACCGCGATGCCCGCGGTGAAGCCTTCGACCACCGGAACGGGCAGATAACGGACGTAGCGGCCGAGCCGGGCGAACGCCATCCCGATCAGCAGCAAACCGGCCAGCAGCCCCACCATCAGCACACCGGTGCGCCCGAACTGGTGCACGACGGGGAGGAGCACGACCGTCATAGCCCCTGTCGGCCCCGAAACCTGTAGGTTCGAGCCGCCGAATACCGCCGCCAGAGCACCGGCCACCACCGCCGTGATCAACCCGGCCTGAGCGCCCATGCCGGAGGCGACCCCGAACGCCAGTGCCAGAGGCAGCGCCACGACCGCGACCGTGATCCCGGCCACGAGGTCCCGGCCCGGAGCGCGCCGCAACGCGTCCCAATCCGAGCGCTGCGGCAGCAGGTCGATCAGCCACCCGGCCATGCGGCGACGGATCGGCGTGGCACTCACCGGGCGACGCCTTCGACGCGCAGTCGTTCGCGCAGGCCGTCGCGGGCGGTCAGGATCGTGGACAGGATCCGCCGCCCGGCCGCCGGCAGATCTGCCATGTCGGGCGTGCTGAGCGCGTAGACAACGAGCGTGCCCTCCCGCCAGGAGGACCCCGTTCCCGCCCGGCGCAGCACCGCCGGCTGCTGCGACTGGGAAACCTTCACTCGTCTCACCGATCCCGCCAGTATGTGACTGTATCTTGAATTTCTAAGTTGCAAAAATCTGCAATTACAAGGTACGTGACGGCAGCGGGCCCATGCACGGCAGCCCTTGCGACGGAGATCACACGCCGGGCGCGCGCAGGACGGGCGGCCCGGGCCGAGCCGTGTGGAGCAGGAGATCGGCCCGGCCACCCGGCCTGTGACGTCACCCGAACTGCCGGCCGCGCATCCCATTTGGGCGCGGTGGAATCGGCGATCCCGCCGGGGTGGCGGGAGGCGAAGGTGAGGACATGGTGGCCGCCGTGGCCAGCACAGCCCCAGCCGGTTGACTCATTGACGCCGGTCACAGGGGCGAGAAGGCTGTACGTATTCCGCGCTGACAGAACCGCCGAAGCGCCGCAAGGCTGTCCGCCGGCATGAGCCGGCTTGAGGAGGCATTGTCGTGGTCGTAGCGTCGGATTCCTACGCTGCCCGCTTGGACATCGACTACCCCGAAAGACTCGACCGCTTGACGTCGTTCTTCCGGCTGATCTGGATCCTTCCGATTGCCATTGTTCTCAACGTGCTCTCGGCCTACACCAGCCAGACGGTGAGGACGGTCACCGACAACGCGGTCACGACCACCACGACGAGTGGCGGGGGAATCGCAGCCGCCCTCGTCGGCGCGACATTGCTGATGATCTTGTTCCGAAAGCGCTACCCACGCTGGTGGTTCGATTTCGCCCGGGAGTTCACGCGCTTCAGCGCCCGAGTCGGCGCCTATCTGTTTCTTTTGACCGATCGGTATCCCTCGACGGTCGAGGAGCAGTCGGTGCATCTGGAAATCGACTACCCGGACGTCGAGCAGGATCTCAACCGCTGGCTCCCATTGGTCAAATGGCTGCTGGCAATCCCTCACTACATCGTGCTCTTCTTTCTCGGGATCGGCGCGATCGTGGTCTGGGTCATCGCGTGGTTCGCCATCCTCTTCACCGGGCGCTATCCGCGGCCGCTGTTCGACTACATGGTGGGTGTCGGCCGGTGGGCGCTTCGCGTGCAGGCCTACGCGTTCTTGCTGGTCACCGACCGGTACCCGCCATTCAGCCTCAGGTGATCCGAGACAGAGCCGGCGCTTGACGCCCGATGCGCCGCAACTAGGTCACCGAGCAAAGAGGTGCCCCCGCCGCACCCTCATCTACGAGGCGTGCGGCAGGGGCACCTACCAGGATCAGACGGTCGGCCGTGGCAGGCGGGTGCGGCGGATGGTGAGGAAGCCGAGCACCGCCAGCGGGGCGAAGAGCGCGGTGAACGTCAGGCCGTACACGAAGGTCAGGCTGACCGGGACCGTGAACATGCCGACCAGGGCGACCACGTAGACCGCCGGGGCCCACCAGCCCAGGACGCCCGCCCGGGCCAGGCCGATGTACACCAGGAGCAGGCCCAGGAAGCCGATCATCGCGGTGTCGCGCCAGGGAGAGAGCCAGGCCTGAGCATCGACGGTGTCCGAGATGCGTACGGCCACGTCCAGGGGCACCGTCTGGCCGATCACCATGCGCCACCAGTCGTCCTTGACCGCGCCGGAGATGTTCAGCATGGTCAGGACGGCGGCCAGCATGCCGATCAGGGTCAGGAGGCGGCCTCGGACGCCGCGGATCAGGAGCGGGGCGGCGATCAGGCCCAGGGCCATCGTCATGTTCGAGTAGTGCAGGAACAGGGCCGAAATCTGGGTCAGCGTGCTGTCTCGGGCCAGCGATTCCACGTACGCCGCGGTGGTGTCGGCGGCCTGGGAGGGCGCGGTCAGCATGCCGGCGAAGGTGAGGATCGGGCCGGCGATCAGGAGGCCGCCGCCGATGCGGTAGAGGATCTTGCTGGTGCCGGTCTTCGGCGAAGTGGCGCTGTCGGCCGCGTTTGGGCTGGTCATGATGTCCATGGCGAGAACAATGCCGTCGCATCCCGCCGTGCCGAGTCCGCCGGGACGCATCGAGCGGGTCCGTCAAACGATGGACTCGGGGGCGGTGATCTCGACCGTACGATCCGGGTGTGAAAGCGCGCGCGATTCCCCTGGTCCTGGGCCCCCTGGTGGGCCTGCTCGCCGTGGCCGAGGCGAACCTGGACGCCGAGTTCGCCCAGCGCGCGGCCGCCATCTACGGCCCGGGCCTCCTGCTCGGCGCCGGCGTCACGCTCGCCACCTGGTTCCCCCTGGCCGGCACTCTGGCCGCGGCCGCCTGTTTTCCGCTCGGCCTGCTGCTCGGCGCCCCGGACATCGGCGGCGCGGGCCTGATCGGGCTGATCGGCGTGGTCGCTTGGTCGGCCTGGCGGCTCCCTCCCCGCCGGGCGCTGCTGGCGCTGGTCACGGCCATGGCGGCCGGTGTGGTGACCTCCCTGCTCGCCGGGCAGACGGTGTGGGAGGCGATCTTCCAGCCGGCGATCCTGCTGCCGGGGTGGCTGCTGGGCCGCCTGAGCCGGATCAACGGTGAGCGCGCCGCCGAGCTCACCCGCCTGGCCGCCGCCCTGGACGCCGAGCGGGAGCGTAGCGAGCATGCGGCGATCATCGACGAGCGCACCCGGATAGCCCGCGAGGTGCACGACGCCGTCGCCCACTCGGTCAGCGTGATGACGCTCCAGCTGGGCGGCCTGCGTCGTCAGCTCGACGATCCGGTCCACCGCGAGATAGCGGGAAGCCTGGAACGCCTGGGCCGCCAGTCGGTGGAGGAGATGCGCGGCCTGGTCGGCATCCTGCGCGACAGCGGCACGGCCGGGCTGCCGGTGCCGGAGCCGTCGCTGGCCCGGGCCACGGAGCTCGTCGCCGACGTGGCCGCGGCCGGGCTGCCGGTCGACCTGGTGGTGGACGGCGAACGGGCCGAGATCCCGCGCCTGCTCGACGCGTCGGCCTACCGCGTGTTGCAGGAGGCCCTTACCAACGTGCTGCGCCACTCCGGCCTGGTCCCGACCCGCGTGACGATCGGCTATGCGCCCGAGCGGGTGACCGTCGAGGTGGTAAACGAGAAGGGCACCGCCGAGCCGGGAAAGACCGGCGGCCACGGCCTGGTCGGCATGCGGGAGCGGGTGTCGCTCTTCCGCGGCACGATCAGCGCCGGCCCGCAACCGGACGGCGGCTTCGCCGTGCGGGCCAGCTTCCCGATGGGACAGACCGTATGACCCGCGAGCGGATGGGACTAACCGTATGACCCGCCTGCCGATGGGACGGACCGCATGATCCGCGTGGCTCTGGTCGACGACGAGGCGATGATCCGGGTCGGCCTGCGCATGGTGCTCAGCGGCGAGGACGACATCGAGGTGGTGGGCGAGGCCTCCGACGGCGACCAGGCCGCCGACCTGGTGGCCCGCCTCAAGCCCGACGTTGTTCTGATGGATGTACGGATGGCACGGATAGATGGTCTGACCGCGGCCGCCCAGATCTGCGCCGAGCACCCCGACAGCAAGGTGATCGTGCTGACCACCTTCGACGAGGACGAGTACGTCGCGGCCGCCCTGCGCGCCGGGGTGAGCGGCTTCCTGCTCAAGGTCGCGCCCCCGGAGCAGCTCATCGACGCGGTGCGGACGGTCGCCGCGGGGAAGGGCCTGCTCGACCCGGCCGTCACCCTGCGCGTGATCGCCTCCTTCGCCGGCCACCCCGACCCCGCCGCCTCCGAGGCCGACCGCCAGGCCCTCGCCCGCCTCACCCCGCGCGAACGGGACGTCCTGCGCCTGCTCGCCGAGGGACTGACCAATGCCGAGATCGCCGCCCGCATCTACCTGGGCGAGGCCACCGTCAAGACCCACCTCTCCCGCGTGCTCATGAAACTGGGCCTCCGCACCCGGGTCCAGGCCGTCGTCTTCGCCTACCGCAACGGCGTGGTCAGATGAGGGCGAGCTCGATCAGGTCGGCGTCATGGGTCGCCGTCCACCGCACCGGCAGGCCGACCGCCATGAGGTGGCTGCCCGAGTAAACCTGCGTGCCGTGCCGGTAACGAGCACGAGGGTCGAGGCCGCGCAGAGGCAGCCGGATGTCCCGCGCCGGCACCCGGTCGAGCCCGTCCAGCCCACCCGCGTTCCAGGCCAGCACCACCACCCGGTCGCCGAGCGTGTACTGCACGGCGCACCGGCGCTCAGAAGGCCCGCCGATCCGATGCACCACGCCGCGCTGGATCACCTCCCGCACATCCTTGTAGCGAGCCACCCATGAAGCCGCCTCGGAGAGCGAAGCGGGCGACCAGCGGGTGATGTCCGCGCCGATCCCCAACACCCCGGCGCAGGCCAGCACGAACCGGAACGCCAGCGATCGCGGCCGCTCGTCGAACATCCCCTCGGCGTCGGTCACCCACGAGCTCATCAGGTGCGGCGCGTGTGCCGACAGAAACCCGTCCTGGATGCGCAGCCGGTCGAGCGGCGCCGTGTTGTCGCTCGGCCACAGCACGTCGGTGCGGGCCGCCATCGCCAGGTCGACCCGCGCCCCACCGGCCGCGCAGCCCTCCACGGTCACGTCCGGATGAGCCACCCGCAGGTGGTCCAGGATCCGGTACAGGTTCCGCACGTGCGCACCATCCACATCGGACGCGTTGCGCGCCGCCTCGGTGCGTGGCCGGTTGAAATCCCACTTCAAATACGAGATGGCGTACGTCGAGAGCAAAGCGTCGAGGGTCTCGCGCACAAATTCGTACACGTCGTCCCGGCCGAGGTTCAGGAGGTACTGGTTGCGGATCGTCGTGCGGGGGCGCCCGTCCGATTGGTAGACCCACGAGGGGTGGGCGGCATAGAGGGCCGACTTCGGATTGACCATCTCCGGCTCGACCCAGAGACCGAAGTCGAGCCCCTTGGCCCGCACCGCGTCGACGAACGCCCCGAAGCCGTCGGGAAACTTGGCCGGGTCCGGCGTCCAGTCGCCGAGCCCACCGTGGTCGTCGTGCCGCCCCACGAACCACCCGTCGTCCACGACGAACGTCTCCACCCCCAGCGACGCGGCCACGTCGGCGAGCGCCAGTTGCCCGGAGGCCGTCACGTCGAAGGCGGTCGCCTCCCACGAGTTGTAGATGACCTTCCGGGTACGTTCCAGCCGCGGGCCGGCGAGATGCCGCTCATAGGCGTGCCACTCCCGGGCCAGCCCGCCGAGCCCCTCGGCGCTGTAGACCCCGGCCGCGACCGGTGTGGTCACCGATTCGCCGGGCGCCACCGTCACAGGCCCCTCGGCGAGCTGTCGGCCCGCCCGCACCCGGGTCAGCCCGGCCACGTCAAGATCGGCGGTGATCTGCCACGATCCCGTCCAGGCCAGCTGGATCCCGTACGCGGCATCGCCGTTCTCGACCGCGAGACAGGGCGAGAACTGATGCCCCGTAACACCCTGCGCGCTGCCGATCTCGAAGCGCCCCCGGGCCAGCCGCACGGAGGCCGGCGTGAACTCCTGCGCCCACTGTCCCCATAGGTAGGACAGCGTCGCGCCCGACGGGGTCGGCACCGAGAAGCCGGCCGACCCGAGCCGGCTCAAAGCCACGGGCGCGTCCCCGCTGTTCTCGACAACGGCCCAGCGCTCGATGACATCGGTCCCCGGCGCGAAACGCCAGCGCAGCGTCACAACGAGCCCGGTGAGCGGGTCGGAGAATCGGGCCCGCAGCCCGTCGTCGGGGAGGAACGCGACATCGGCGAGGGCAAGCGTCAGCACCGAGCCGGCCACGGCCAGATCCGCCCCGAGAAAGGGGCGCTGGCCGTCGGCAGCGTACTCGACGGCGGCGACATCCCCGGGCAGCATGTACTGCACCTTGCCCGAAAAGTCGAACGGCGACGGGCCGTCGGAGACCCCGTGCGGCCCCCACGCGACAAGGTCGATGCGGTCGCCACGCGCCGCGACGGTGTACTCGGTGTTGACGCCCCTGAGGGTCCACATGCTCAGCGGTTCTCCCGGAACTCGTCGTTCAGCCGGCGCTGCAGCGCCACGTCGTTCCACATCGGATGGTGCGGGGCCGCGTTCGAGCAGACGAGCGTGCCCCAGGCGCCGAGCTCGCGCGACCGGCGTACGGCGTGCTCGCAGATCTCCGCGCCGACCGGCCCCTCCTCGAACGAAGCGTGCAACGGCGTGTAGCCGACCCAGCCCTCGCCGAACACCAGCGGGATGTCCCGCGACAACGCGTAGTCCGCGGCCACGTCCAGCCAGGTGTCCAGAGTCTGCCGCATGGCCCGGCGGTGCGAGCCGTAGCGGTCGTACAGCCAGCGATCCCACTTATCGGGGTCGCACCAGTCGTGGGTGTAGATCTCCCGGTGCGGCACCACGGTCGCCTCGGTCTTCCAGCTCGCCGGCGGGAACCAGTCCTCCAGCTTGGGCGCGCCGTCGCGCAGCAGCTCGGCGAACGCCCGCTCCTGCGGATAGGGCCGCGACGGGTCGCGCAGCGCGAACTCCGTCACGAGCTGGTCGAGCACGCCGTAGACGTACGGATGGAAGACCGCGACGTCCGCGTTGCGGGGCATGCCGCGCATCTCGCCGACCGGCACGCGCGCGTAGTTGACGGTCACCGGAACCGACGGGTGGCGCTGCTTGAAGCGGTCGATGCCGCGCTCCATCGACGGCCGCAGCCCGACGATGCCCTCGCCGTGGTGCAGCCCGCTGAATTGAACCTCGTTGTGCAGCTCGACGAACGCGACCGTGTGCGCAAGGCCTTCCGAGAGAAGCAGGTCGATCAGATCGGCGTGCGCGTCGGCCAGCGCGACCGTGCGGGAATCGCGCGGCACCCCTTGCAGGGCGCGGTGCCAGGCGTCGTCGACCGAGAAGGACGGGCTCTGCTGATACTCCCAGCTTGAAACGATCACCCGGCAGCCGTGCCGGTCGGCCGCCCGGAACAGCTCGATGAGCCAGGCGCGGCCATCGACAGGCGGGCCGGAAGGGACGTCGTACCACCGCGTCCGCTGGCCGTAAGAACCGCCGAGTCCCGAGAAGCGCAGCGCGGAGGTGTCCAGCCCCGATCCGAAGAGCAGGTAGGGCATCGCGCAAACGCGTACGGTGTCATATCCGCGATCCACCGCCTGCCGGAAGGCGGAGTCGAGGTCTTCGAAGGGCTGGCCCGGGCCGGTCCGGGTGTACCAGGTGAAGTCCCAGAGCGTGATGGTCATCGGGGTCATTTCGTGGATCCCATCAGCAGACCCGACACGAAGTGCCGCTGGAAGGCGAAGAAGACGATCGCGGTGGGAATGGCGGCGACCACCGACGCGGCGGCCACGACGTTCCAGTTGCTCACATAACCACCCTGCAGGTTCAGCAGCGCGGCGGTGACCGGCAGCTTCGCCTCGGTGCGCAGCACGGTGATCGCCCAGATCAGGTCGTTGAAGATCCAGGTGGTGGCGAGGGCGCCGAGCGCCGCGAGCGACGGCCGGCACAGCGGCATGATGATCCGCGCGTAGATCTGCACCGGCCCGGCCCCGTCGATGCGGGCCGCCTCGGTCAGCTCGGACGGGATCGACCGCATGAAGCCGTGCAGCACGAACGTGTAGAAGCCGAGCCCGAAGCCGACGTGGATGGCGACCAGCGCCACCAGCGTGTCGTAGATGCCCAGCGACTCCATCACCCGCGACACCGGGATCAGCAGGATCTGCGGCGGCAGCAGGTTGCCGGCCAGCATGGTGAGCAGGATGATCCGCCGTCCGGGCACCGCATAACGACTCAGCGCGTACGCGGCCCAGGACGCCAGCAGCAGGCTGAGCAGCACGGCCGGAACCGTCACCTGGATGCTGATCCACAACGCCCGGCCCATCGCCCCGGTGCCGAGCGCCGTCTTGAAGCCCTGGAACGTGAACGACGACGGCCAGGCCGCGGTGCCGTTCTGGGCGATGTCGTCGAACGAGCGGAACGCCAGCACCAGCACGAAGATCATCGGCGCCACCCAGAGCAGGGTGAGCGGCGCCATCACCGCGTGGAAGACCCAGCGGCGTCGCTTCCGGTTCGCCGGGGTCTCCGCCGTCTGCTCGGATGCCGGCCGAGTCAGGGTCGCAGCCGTCACGACGCCTCCTCCTTTGTGGCCCGGATCAGGTACGTGATGATGAAGACCAGGGCCAGCGCGAAGATCACCACGGCGATCGCGGACGCGTAGCCGAGGTTCAGGAACGTGAAGCCCTGCTGGAACATGTACGTGCTGAGCAGCTCCGACGAGTGGTACGGCCCGCCCTGCGTCATCGCCCAGACGATGTCGAAGGTACGCAGCGAGTCGATCACCGTGACCGCGAAGACCACGGTGTTCACTCCCTTCAGCTGCGGCCAGGTGACGTACCGGAAGCGCTGCCAGGCGCCGGCGCCGTCCACCGCCGAGGCGTCGTCGAGTGTGGGGTCGGTGCTCTTGAGACCGGCCAGGTAGAGCACCATCACGTACCCGACCTGCCGCCACACCGCGGCGACGAGGACCGCGTAGAGCGCCGTGTCGGGATCGGCGAGCCACTGCTTCTCGAGGCCGGAGAGCCCGACCGCGCCGAGCAGCGTGTTGATGGTCCCGTCGGGTTGGTACTGCACCCGCCAGAACAGGCCGGTCACCGCCAGCGAGAACACCATCGGCAGGTAGATCGCGCTGCGGTAGAGACCGACGCCGCGACGGGGCTTGTTGAGCGCCAGCGCCAGCCCGAGCCCGCCCAGCACCGACAACCCGCCGAAGCCGATCGCCCAGATGACGTTGTTCTTCAGCGCCCCGCGGAAGACGTCGTCCGAGAACAGGTCGCGGAAGTTGTCGAGGCCCACCGGCTGGGCCGCTCCCAGCCCGTTCCACTTCGTGAGCGACAGGTAGAAGCTGTTGAGCGCGGGCCAGAAGACCATGCCGATCTCGACAAGCGCCGGGATCAGCAGGAACAGCCAGACCACGGCGGGGACGGCGCGCTGGCGATCGCGCCGTCCCCTGGGTGCCGCGACGGTGGTCACTGCCCGAAGACCTTCTTGGCGTTCGCCTGCCACTCGGTGAGGATCTTGTTGACGTCGCCAGGGCGGTCGAGGAACTTGGTCAGCGCGGTGTCGGCGGTCGTCTGCAGCTCGTCGCTGGAGTCCCGGTTGAAGAACTGGGTGATCGCCTTGCTGTCGTTCAGCAGCTTGATGCCCTTCTGCACCAGCGGGGAGAACGTGCTGGTGTCGACCTGCTGCGAGGTCGGCAGGTTGGACGACTTGGACAGCTGGATGAACTGCTGCTGGGACTGCGGGGCGGCCAGGTAGGCGAGCAGGTCCTTCGCGCCGGACACGTTCTTCGACTTCGCGCTGGCGAAGTAGCCGTCGGTCGGCGCCTCCTCGGCCACCGGCACGCTCGGGTCGATGATCGGCACTCGGAAGAAGTCGAGGTCGTCGACGCCGTCCGCGGGCACCGCCGAGGTGATGAAGGCGCCGATCAGGTACATGCCGGCCTTCTTGGAGTTCAGCGGGGTGACCGCGTCCTGCCAGGAGTACGACCGGCCCTTGGGGTCGATGTACTCGACCAGCTGGCGGTAGTGGTCCATGACCGCCTTGACCTCGGGGCCGTCGAACGGGTGCTTGCCGGCCAGCAGGTCGCGGTGGAACTCGGCGCCGTTGATGCGCAGGTCGAGGTAGTCGAACCAGCCGGAGGCGACCCACGGGGTGGAGCCGGTGCCCATGCTGATCGGCGCCACGCCCTTGCTCTTGATCGTCTTGCAGACCTGGATGAACTCGTCCCAGGTCGTCGGCACCTGCACGCCCCACTCCTGGAACGCGGACTTCCGGTAGAAGACGCCCCACCAGTAGTAGTTGGTCGGCACGAAGATCTGCTTGCCGTCCGCGGTGGACAGCTCCTTGAGGGCGGGGGAGAAGCCGGCGCACGGCCCGCTGCCCGTCCACAGGTCGGAGACGTCGAGCAGGAAGCCCTTGCTCGCGTAGTCGCGGGCCACCGAGCCCGCGTACCAGGTCAGCACGTCCGGCGGGTTGCCCGAGTTCAGGTACGTCGGCAGCTGCGCCCGGAACGTCTCGATCGCGATCGTGTTGAGGGTGACTTTGTTTTTGGTATAGCCCTCGACCACCTTGGTGAGCGCGGCCTTGGGGTCAGCGTCGGAGAGCGACGACTGAAGGGTCAGGGTTGAGGAGGCGGTGCCGGAGGTGTCGTCACTCCCCGTAGCACAAGCGCCGAGGATGCCGGCCACACCGAGACCGCCGAGCCCGGCGAGGAACCCGCGGCGACTTAGTGGAGCGGTAGTCATGCTGAGCCTCCTGATTCGTGTTTCCAAGAGGTTGCATCACCGTTGAAGGCCTGTCAACATATCTTCGTAATTAATGAAGAGTTGCGGCGAAGGGTGAGAGCGTGGAGCGTCGCTTCGCTGGTCGCGTGGCCGTGGTGACGGGAGCCGCTTCGGGCATCGGGGCCGCGACCGCCGAGCGGCTGGCAGCCGAGGGTGCCGTGGTGGTGCTCGCCGACGTGCGTGCGAGCGACGAGACGACCAAGCGCATAGAGGCCGCCGCGGGCCGCGCGAGACCCGTGCTGGCCGACGTCTCGAGCGAGGAGGGCTGGGCCGCGATCGCCGCTACGGCGCGTGACGAGGGCCCGGTCAGCGTGCTCGTCAGCAACGCCTACACGGTCGACGTGACCCCCGCCGGTGAGATGACGCCGGCCTCCTGGGAACGGCAGATCGCCGTGAACCTCACCGGCACGTTCCTCGGCGTACGCGCGCTTCTGCCTGATCTTCAAAAGAGCGACGGAAGCGTCGTCGTCGTGTCCTCGGTGCACGCCCTGGTCGGTCTGCCCGGGCATCCCGCCTATGCGGCGGCGAAGGGTGGCCTCGTGGCCCTGGCCCGGCAACTCGCCGTCGAGTACGGTCCGGCGCTGCGGGTGAACACCGTCCTGCCCGGCCCGATCATGACGGCCGCGTGGGATCGGGTGTCCGAAGAGGACCGGGCCCGCAGCATCGCCGAGACCGTGGCCGGCCGCTTCGGCACCCCCGCCGAGGTGGCCGCCGCGGTGGCGTTCCTGGCCTCCCCCGAGGCGTCGTTCGTGACCGGCGCGAGCCTGGTGGTCGACGGCGGCTGGACGGCCGTGAAGTCCTCGGCATGAACGACCGACAGAAGAGAGAGAAACCGGGATGCAGCAGTTCGCGGCTCGTGGCGTGCACGGTCAGACGGTCGAGGTCCTCGCTCAGCGGATCCTCACCGGCCAGCTTCCCGAGGGGCACACCCTCGACCTGATCGCGCTGCAGTCCGAGTTCGACGTGAGCCTGACCGTGCTGCGCGAGGCGCTGCGGGTGCTCGCGGCCAAGGGCATGGTCGACGCCCGGCCCAAGCGCGGCACCTTCGTGCGGCCCCGCGCGGCCTGGAGCCTGCTCGACCCCGACGTGCTGCGCTGGCAGTTCGCCCGTTCGCAGCGCCCCGGTCTCTTCGACGACCTGCACGAGCTGCGCGCGATCGTCGAGCCCGGCGCGGCCAGCCTCGCCGCCGCGCGGGCCACCGACGACGACCTCGCCGCGCTGGACGCCGCGCTTCGCGACATGGCCGCGGCCGGCGACGACGCGTCGGCCGCGGTCGCCGCCGACCTCGCCTTCCACCGCGCTCTGCTCGCCGCCACCCACAACGAACTCGTCCAGCGCATGGAGGTGGTCATCGAGACCGGCCTGGCCGAACGCGACCGCATGGTGCACGGCGCCGCGGGACCCAACGATCCGGTGCCCAGCCACAAAGCCGTGGTCGAGGCGATCCGCCGACGCAACCCCACCCAGGCCGCCCGGGCCATGGGCAAGCTGCTCGACCAGGCCATCGAGGACGTGGCCCGGCTGGAAAGGACGCAGCATGAAAATCGCCAGGATTGAGACCTTCCTGGTTCCGCCGCGCTGGCTGTTCTGCCGCGTGGAGACCGACGAGGGCCTGATCGGCTGGGGCGAGCCGGTCGTGGAGGGCCGGGCCGAGGTCGTCCGCGCCGCCGTCGACGTGCTCGCCGACTACCTGATCGGCGAGGACCCGCTGCGCATCGAGCACCACTGGCAGGTGCTCACCAAGGGCGGCTTCTACCGCGGCGGCCCGGTGCTCTCCAGCGCCGTGGCCGGGCTCGACCAGGCGCTGTGGGACATCGCCGGCCAGGCGTACGGGGCGCCGGTGCACGCCCTGCTCGGCGGGCCGGTCCGCGACCGCGCCCGGGTCTACGCCTGGGTCGGCGGCGACGAGCCGTCCGAGATCGCCGAGGGGGTTGCCGCGCACGTCGAGGCGGGCATGACCGCCGTCAAGATGAACGCCAGCGGCCGCCTCTCCCCGGTGCCCACGCTCGCCGAGGTCAACGGCATCGTCGCTCGGGTCGCCGCGGCCCGCGCCGCCCTCGGCGACGACCGCGATGTGGCGATCGACCTGCACGGGCGGGCCAGCCTTCCGGCCGCACGGATGATTCTGCCCGCCGTCGCGCCGCTGCGTCCCCTGCTGGTCGAGGAGCCGCTGGTGCCCGAGCAGACCCACCTGCTCGCCGATCTGGTGCGCTGCGCCCCGATCCCGGTCGCGACCGGGGAGCGCCTCTACGACCGGGCCGGGTTCCTGCCGGCTCTGCAGGCCGGTGTCAGCGTGGTGCAGCCCGACCTCTCGCACGCCGGCGGCATCTCCGAGGTACGCCGGATCGCCGCGCTCGCCGAGACCTACGGCGCCCTGTTCGCGCCGCACTGTCCACTAGGGCCGATCGCGCTCGCCGCCAGCCTGCAGGTCGCGTTCGCCACGCCCAACTTCCTGATCCAGGAACAGAGCATGGGCATCCACTACCACCGTGGCTCGGCCGACCTGCTCGACTACGTGACCGACCCGGCGCCGCTGCGGATCGTCGACGGGCACATCGCCCGCTTCGACGCACCCGGCCTCGGCATCACCGTCGACGAGAAGGCCGTCCGGCGGGCCGACGCGTCCGGGCACACCTGGCGCAACCCGGTCTGGCGCCACGACGACGGGTCGTTCGCGGAATGGTGACCGTGACCGTCGACCCGGAGCACGGCGGCCGCTGGACGTCGCTGCACGCCGCCGGCCGGGAGTGGCTCTGGCACCATCAAGATCAAACCCGTTTTTCCGTACGCCCCGGCGACTCCTTTGTCGACGCAGGTGGCCTGGAGGAGTGCGTTCCCACAGTCCGCGGCCGCCCGGACCATGGCGCCGCGTGGTCTCGCCCGTGGGACGGGGGCTATGTGAACTGCGGCGACTTCCAGCTGTGGCGGGCGATCTCGGCCGGCAGCGTGGCGTACCGGCTGGAGGCGGAGCCCGGCTACCGGTTCATCTGGGCCGCGCACGCGTTGCTCGACGTGTCGGAAGACGCTGTGCTGGAGGCGCCGGCCGGGACCGAGACCCGCATCGACGGGGGAGCGGTCGAGAAGTGGCCGACCCCCCTCGCGGCGCTCGGTCCCGACGACGGCACGGCGGTCGGCGCGATCCTGGTCGACTGCCCCACCGTGACCGTCAGCGACGGCGAACGGCTCACGTTCACGCTCGAGGCGCCCGGCCAGCCGGTCTCCACGGCGCTATGGCGCAACCTATGCGGCTGGCCCGAGGTCAATCCATACCGCAGTATCGGCGTCGAGCCCATGCTGGGCCGCGTCTTCGACCTCGCCGACGCCGGGCCCGGCGATGCCGCGGTCGTGCCCCCGGGTGGCGTCTGCGAGTGGCGTCTGCGGGTGAGCGCCGCATGATCGACGTCGTCTGCGTGGGGGAGTCGATGGCGCTCGTGACGCCCGACCCGCCGGCGCCGCTGTCGCAGGGCGGGCGCATGCGGCTCGACGTCGCGGGCGCGGAGTCCACTGTGGCCTGTTACCTCGCCCAACTCGGCGTGCACGCGGCCTGGGTGAGCCGGGTCGGCGACGATCCGCTCGGCGAGCTGCTGCGCAGTCGGATCGCCTCGTACGGCGTCGAGGTGCTCTGCGAGGTCGACAAGAGCGCGCCGACCGGGGTGTTCTTCAAGAACCCGGGTCTCACGACGAGCGTCCACTACTACCGCGCGGGATCGGCGGCGTCGCGGCTCGGCCCGGACACCCCGGTCCCGGACGGAGAGATCACCCATCTCAGCGGCAT
Source organism: Paractinoplanes globisporus DSM 43857 (assembly GCF_000379645.1). Lineage (GTDB taxonomy): Bacteria > Actinomycetota > Actinomycetes > Mycobacteriales > Micromonosporaceae > Actinoplanes > Actinoplanes globisporus. The sequence continues at coordinate 527,534 of NZ_KB903294.1, read as the reverse complement.
CACCCCGGCGCTGTCCGACTCGTGCGCGCGGCTGGTCGACCGGCTGCTCGCGTCGCGCCGGTGCAGCTTCGACGTCAACTACCGGCCCGGGCTGTGGCCGGTCGCGACCGCCGCGCCGGTGCTGCGCGAGCTTGCCGGCCGGGCCGCCATCGTCTTCGTCGGGCTCGACGAGGCGCGCCTTCTCTGGGGTGTATCGAACCCGGCCGAGGTGCGCGATCTGCTGCCCGCGCCCGAGGTGCTCGTGGTCAAGGACGGCGCGGTCGGGGCGACCTCGTTCCACCCGGGCGGCATCGACTTCGGCGCGGCGCCGACGATTGCGGTCGTCGAGCCGGTCGGCGCGGGGGACGCGTACGCCTCGGGCTATCTCGCCGGGCTGATGCGACGCCTGCCGGAAGCGGACCGCCTCGGTCTTGGGCATCGCCTGGCCGGCGCCGCGCTGCGGGTGACGGGCGACGTTGCCCTGCTCACGGAGGATATTTCATGAATTTCGACGACATCCTCGGCGGCACGACGGTCATGGCGATCCTGCGCGGACTGCCGCCGTCCGAGACCGTCTCCGTTGCCGAACGGCTGTGGGACGCGGGGGTCACCGTGCTCGAGATCCCGATCGGCCACCCGTCACAGATCCCGTCGTTGCGGGCTGCCGTCGACGCCGCGAGCGAGCGAGGCCTGCGGGTCGGCGCCGGCACCGTGATCACCCCCGAGCAGGTGCGCGCCGCCGCTGACGCCGGGGCGCAGTACACCGTGGCGCCCGGCCTCGACCTCGGCGTGCTCGCCGCGAGCCTGGCCGCCGGAATGCCGCACCTGCCGGGCGTGGGCACTGCGACCGAGGTGCAGCGGGCGTGGCTGGCCGGATGCCGCTGGCTCAAGGCGTTCCCGGCGGCGGCGCTCGGACCGGCCTGGATCTCCGGGCTGCTCGGGCCGTTCCCCGACGCGCGGTTCGTCGCCACCGGTGGGCTCACCGTGGCCGGCGCGCCCGCCTATCTCTCCGCCGGCGCGCGCGTGGTCGCGCTCGGTGCGGCGCTGGCCGATCCCGGTCAGCGCGACCAGATCGCTCTGCTTCTGCAAGAGAGGTGACCGTGCGCTTCCTCCGTGCCGCTGCTCTCTCCCTGCTCCTCATCCCCCTGATCGCCGCACCCACGGCCGCGTCGGCGGCGCCCGCGGCCCCCACGACGCCCTACATGGGCTGGAACACCTACTACGGACTCGGCGGCGACCCGACCGAGGCCGAGATCAAGACGATCGCCGACACGATGGCCCGCGACGGGCTGCGCGACGCCGGCTACCGGATCGTCTGGATCGACGGGAACTGGGCCGCGCCCACGCCCCGCAACGCCGCCGGCGAGCTGGTCGCCGACCCGGCCCGGTTCCCGTCCGGGATGGCGGCGCTGACCCGCTACCTGCACGCCCGCGGATTCCAGGCGGGCATCTACACCGACGCCGGGCCCTACCTCGAGGGCAACTGCGGACTCGGCAGCTACGGGCACTACCGCGACGACGTACGCCAGTTCGCCCGCTGGGGTTTCGACGCGCTCAAGGCGGACTGGCTGTGCGGCCGAGTGTCCGGATTGGACCCGGAAACGGCGTACCGGCAGCTCGCCTTTGAAGTTGATCATGCGCCGCGGCCGATGTTCCTGAACATCTGCAACCCGGTGAGCAGCGACTGGGGTGGCGGGCCCTATCCGCCGGAGGCCCTGTCGACCTGGAGCTACACGTACGCCCCCTCGATTGCGACGTCCTGGCGCACCTACACCGACGTGGGGGTGCTCGACCCGCAGCCGCAATGGCAGTGGCTGTGGGTGCTGCGCAACATGGATGTCAACGCGTACCACCCCTCCGCCACGAAGCCGGGGCATTTCAGCGACCCGGACTATCTGCTGCCGATGCGGCCGCTGCCCGGAGGCGGCACCGAGCTCACGTTCGAGGAGTCGAAGTCGCAGCTGGCGATGTGGTCGATGATGGCCGCGCCGCTCGTGCTGGGGTCGGACCCGCGCACGCTACCGGCCTCGATGATCGCGGCGCTGCGCAATCCGGAGATCGTCGCGGTCGACCAGGACCCGCTGGTGAAGCAGGGCGTCAAGGTGGCCGACCCGTCCGGCACCACGCAGGTGTGGAGCAAGCCGCTCGCGGGCTCGGGTCGTCGCGCGGTGGCGCTGCTCAACCGGGGTGACACCGCGCAGCAGATCACGGTTTCGTTCGACAGTGTGGCGCTCGGCGGCGACGTGCGCGTGCGCGACCTGTGGGCGCGAGCCGACGCCGGTACGTTCCAGGGCTCCTACACGGCCACGTTTCCGGCGCACGGCGTCGCGATGCTCGGCCTCACCGGCACCGACGACGTGGTCGGCACCGACCTCGGGCCGGCCTCGGACCCGCCCGCGGCGGCCGGTGGGCGGGTCTTCGCCCGCGGCCCGGACGGCACGCTCCGGGAGAACGTGGACGGCGTCTGGCACAGCCTGGGCCTGCGGATTCAGGGGCAACCGGCGGCGTACGCGCCGGCCGACGGCCGGATCGACGTCTTCGCCCGCGGCACCGACAACCGGGTCTGGCACCGCACGCTGACGGGTGACCGCTGGGGTTCGTGGTCCGACCTCGGCGGCAAGGTCGCCGACGCCCCGGCCGTCGCCTTCACCGGACCCTCCGACTGGACCGTCTTCGCTCGCGGCTTCGACGGGCTGATCGTCACCCGAGGCCCGCACACCGGATGGACCGGCATCAGCGGGCCGAACGGCCGCGGCGTGCAGGGCCGGCCCAGCGCGGCGGTCGACGGCTCCGGCGCGATCCACGTCACCGTGCGGTACCGCACCGACGAGATCTGGGAGCGGGTCCTCTCGGGCGGCGCCTGGTCGGAGTGGCAGAACCTGGGCGGCACGCTGAACGGCAGCCCGACGCTGCTCGGCACCACCGGCCGCATCTACCTGTTCGCGGTCGCCGCCGACAATCGGCTGTGGCAGCGCAACTTCGTCGACGGCGCGTGGGGCGGCTGGTTCCAGCGCGGCGAGTTCGCCACCGACGAGATCCAGGGCGCGATCGGCGCTTCGCCCGGTCCCGACGGCTCGGCCGTGGTCGTGCTCCGCGGCGTCGACGGGCGGATCCACCGCACGTCGCTCTGACGGCTTGCCGACCGGGCGCTCCCGCCGGTGGGGGCGCCCGGTCTAGCGTGACGGGATGGCGGACGGCTTCCTGCCCTCGAAGCACGGCTTCGCGTTCACCAACGCGTGGCCCCAGCAGCCCGCGGTCGTTCTGCCCACCCCGTTCGGCGACATCGGGATCGGGAACGCCGGGGGCGGCCTCTGCGGCGGCATGGTCTTCGCCGCCCTCGACTACTGGCTCGCCGAGCGGGAGCCCGCGGCCGACCGCCCGCCGGCCGGCGACCCGTTCTACAAGTTCATCGTCTGCCGCCTGATCGAGTCCTGGCACGTCCCGGCCGGCGTCGCGCAGTACTACCAGTGGATGAGCCTTCCCGACGGCGACCACGTCATCAAGCTCTTCGGCCGTCAGGTCGTGGCCGAGCGCGGCCTCGGCTGGCGCACGGTCCGCGTGCAGTGGCCGCAGATCAAGAAGGACCTCGACCGCGGCCTGCCGGTGCCGCTCGGCGTCGTGACCGTGGCCTCGCGCAACCCGAAGGACTTGGCCTTCAACCACCAGGTGCTGGCGTACGGCTACCGGGTGGACGGCAGCCGGCTGACCGTCGACGTCTACGACCCCAACCGCGGCCGCCGCGACGACATCGCCATCCGGCTGGACACGAACGCCCCGGCCAAGCCGGTCACCTTCGAGCACAACCTCGGCCTCGGCCGCCCGATCCGCGGGTTCTTCAAGGTCGCCTACACGCCGCGCAAGCCCTGAGCGGGCTCACCCCAGCAGGTTGCGTACCGCCTGCTCGGTCTCGCGTTCGATGGTTTCGCCGTGCTCGTAGCGGTCGATCACCCGGGGATCCACGTACGAGGCGCGCGCCACGGCCGGGGTGTTGCCGAGCAGGTCCGCGACCTCCCGCATGGCGTGGGCGACCGCCCTCCGGCGCTTGGTCACGGTTTGTTCCGGGCCGATCCGGGCCAGCTCGGTGGCGGCCTTGACGGTGCCGTGCCAGGTGCGGAAGTCCTTGGCGGTCATCCGCCCGCCGCTGATCCGGCCGAGATACTCGTTGACCGCGGCGGCGTCGACCTCCCGCCAGCGCCGTCCTGCCCGGTCCCAGTACGCGAAGAGCCGCTCCTCGTCGCGGCGGCGCCGCTTGAGGTCGGCGAGCACGGCCTGGACCTCCCGGTCCCGCACGGTGCCGGTGTGCTCCACGCCGGACTTCCCGGGGAAGCGCAACAGCGTGCGGCCGCCGCGGGCGCTCACGTGATCGGGCCGCAGCGTGGTCAGACCATACGATGGATCGTCGTCGCGGTCGGCGTACTCGCCGCTGCCGACCCGGAACATGCCCAGGTCGAGCAGGCGGACCAGGGCGGCGAGAACGCGCTCGCGGGTCAGGCCGCCGCCCGCGGTGAGATCGGCGCGCAGCCGCCGCCGGACGCGGGGCAGGCGGCCGGCCACCTCCCGCACGTGGTCGAACTTCGTCGCGTCCCGGGCGGCGCGCCACTCGGGGTGGTAGAGGTACTGCGTGCGGCCGGCCGCGTCGACGCCCGTGGCCTGGATGTGCCCGCGCGGCTCCGGCGAGATCCACACCTGCTCCCAGGCCGGCGGGATGACCAGGCCCTTGACCCGGTCGAGCGTCTCGGCGTCGGTGATCCGGGAACCGTCGGCGTCCAGGTAGGTGAAGCCGCGCCCCGCCCGGCGGCGCGACAGGCCGGGCCGGGAGAGTTTGCTGCGTAGCAAGCGCACAGCGGGCGGATGCCCGCCGATCGACGACGGCAAACGGGTTTCAGCCCTCGATGCCGGTGGCGGTGTGCGGGGCGCCGACCGGCTTGGACTGCGGTGAGCCGCGTTGACGCAGGTAGATCGAGAGGATCGCCATCGAGGCGACCGCCAGCAGCTCGGACTGCCAGTTCTGCAGAGTCCGGTTCCAGAAGTCCGGGGAGGCCAGGTACTGCCCCCAGGAGATCGGCTCCTCGAGGTCGCTGAGCTGCCGCTCGTTGTAGGCGGCGACCCCCGCGATCGACTGGGCCAGCCAGGACAGCACGAAGATCAGGCCCATCACCAGGCCGAGCGAGTTGCTGAACAACCACAGCCGGGCGCCGCGCGCACGGGCCCACGCCGGGGAGTCGTCGCCGGCGTACGGCCCGACCTTTTGCTTTTGATCTGATTCGAGGCCCTGCTCGCCGACCGGTTTCGACTCGGGGGAGCCGCGCTGGATCAACCAGACCGTCAGAAAGATATACAGAAAGAACTGCAGATATTCCGATTGCCAGTTCTCGGCGACGTCCACCGCGAAACTCGCCGAGGTCACGTAGCGGCCCATCGAGATCGGCTCGAGGCCGTCGGTGAGCTGCTGCTGGTTGAAGTCGGCGTGCCCGGCGACGGCCTGCGCGGCCAGCGCCAGCAGGAACAGCACGCCGAAGACCAGGCCGAGCGAGTTCTCCCGCAGCCGGCGCGTCATCGGTGCAACGCCCCGATCGTGATCACGTAACCCAGGCCGGCCCCGATCACCAGCAGCAACACGACCAACAGCCAGCGCACGCGCCTCACCGCCCCGACAATGTGCAGTCGTAGGGACGGTCCGACCCGTCGGGGCGGCAGCCGGCCGCCACGACCCGCCAGCCGCCGGGGAACACGGCCAGGAAGACCGTGTCGCCGTCGAGCCGGACTCGTGCCCACTGCCCGTACACGTCGGCGTGCCGCTCCGCGCCCGGCGCCGGCAGATCCTCGCGGAGCACCCCCTCGGCGCAGCTCGTCTCCTGCGCCTGCGCCACTGCGTCGGCCGTGTCCGGGGCGAGCAGCGCACACGCGCCGCTGCCGTCGCCTTCGGCCACCGCGCGCAACATCGCCGAGGCCGTGTTCGAGGCCGCCGTGCGACGACCGCCGTCGCCGCAGCCCGCGGCGGCGAGCAGCACCGCCGGCACCACCACGATCAGGGAGAACCGGTTCACGGCCCAAGATTCCCCCGACCGGGCGCCAGTTATGCACGGAATCGGTTATCCGAGCCGGTCGATGGGTAACCGCCGGACGTGACCAGCGGAAGCTCCCGGACGGTGATCGTGGCGGTGGCCGCCAATTTCGCGATCGCCGTGGCGAAGATCGTGGCGGCGTTGCTGACCGGGTCGGCGTCGATGTGGGCCGAGGCCCTGCACTCGATCGCCGACACCGGCAACGAGGTGCTGCTCTTCGTGGGGTTGCGCAAGTCGGCGGGCGGGCCAGACCCGTCGCGGCCGTTCGGCTACGGCCAGGAGCGGTACTTCTGGTCCTTCCTCGCCGCGCTCGGCATCTTCCTGATCGGCGGCGCGCTCTCGATCGGCGAGGGCATCCGCGGCTTGCTGCTGCCCGAGCCGGTCGAGTCGCTGTGGGTGGGCATCGGCGTGCTGGTCGTGGCGGCCGCGTTCGAGGGCTACTCGTGGCAGACCGCCCGCAAGCAGCTCGCGAAGGAGTCGAAGGAGCAGAGCCGCTCGATGGTGCAGCACCTGGCCCGCGCGTCCGATCCGAGCGCCACCACGGTGTTCCTGGAGGACTCGGCGGCGCTGGTCGGCCTGGCCGTCGCGTTCGTGGCGCTGATCCTGCACGCCGTGACCGGCTGGGCCGCGTGGGACGCGATCGGCAGCATGACCATCGGCGTCCTGCTGGTCGTCGTGGCCTTCCTGCTGGCCCGCCGGTCCAAGGGCCTGCTGCTCGAGGAGGCTGCCCCGGACGACGTGGTCGAGCCGATCCGGCGGCAGGTGACGGACGCGGAATGGGTGGGCGAGCCGACCACGGTGCACGCCGTCTACGTCGGCCCGTCCCGCCTGCTGGTCAACATCCTGCTGGCGCCGGCGCGGTCGAGCCGGGAGGAGCCGGCCGAAACCCTGATCGCCAAGGTCGACCGGCTGCGGTCCGAACTGGAGGCCGATCCCTCGATCGCGCAGGTCACCGTTACGCTGACGGTCTGAGATCGCCTCCGCCCGCCCCGCACGGAACACATCGTCCGGACGGTGGACGGAGGGTGAACTTCCGGATCGATCGTCGGCCCCTCCGTGCAGATGCACGTGCAAAGTAACGTGCTCTTGCGCGCGCAGGTGCATGCTCACATGGCGGGACGCAAGTCCCGGCGCGCTCGACGAGGGATCGGGGATCTGGCTATGGACGCGCACGACGGACTCCCGCCACGGGTGTGGACCTTCGCGGAGACCGACTACCTCTTCGGCGCCGGCGTGCTCCGCATGGTCATCGAAGGCGTCGACTGGACCCGCCCACGCACCCACGACGGCGAAACCTGGTACGACGTCCACGGCGTCGAGATCAGCAACGACGGCCGCGTCGTCGGCCCACGCCAGACCACGGTGAAGGCCAGCCGCCTCAAGGCCGGCTGACCGGAGCACCGCTACCGTGTGCGGGATGGACGAACTCGTCGTCGGTGCGGATCTGGGTGGGACGTCGACCCGGGTGACCGTGGCTACCGTGGGCGGGGCTCGGCTGGTCACCGTGGAGGGTGGGGGAGGGAACCCGACCACGCACGGCGCCGAGCGGGCCGCCGCCGAGTTGGCGGCGACGGCTCGGCGGGCGCTGGACGGGCTGGAGCCGGGGCGGGTGCGCGCCGTCGTGCTGGGCGTTGCCGGGCGGGCCACGCTGGACGACGAGCGGGCGGCGGGGGCGTTCAGGGAGGCATTGGCCGCTGTTGGCATCTCGGTTTCGCCGCGGTACGTGGGAGACGCCGAGGTCGCGTTCAGTTCGGCCACCGCGGGGGCGGAGGGGACGGTGTTGCTCGCGGGCACCGGTGCGATGGCGGTGCGGATTCGGGATCGGCGCGTCGACGCCACCGCCGACGGGCTCGGCTGGCTGCTCGGGGACGAGGGCTCCGCTTTCTGGATGGGTCGCGAGGCCGTGCGCCGGGCGATCGCGGCGATCTGTGGCACCGGGGCGTCGACCGCGCTGGCCGGCGCGGTCTGCGGGCGGCTGCTGGGGGACTCGGGCGGCGGGTCGGCCGAGCGACGGCGGTCCGGCCTCATTCGCGCGGCGGCGGGCCAGCCACCGATCGAGCTGGCCGCGCTGGCGCCACTGGTGGTCGCGGCCGAGGCGGCGGGGGACGCGGTCGCCGCGACCATCTGCGATGACGCCGCGGCGCGGCTGGTCGGCCTCATCGGTGAGGTGCGGGCGACTGGCGAGTCGGCGCCGCTGGTGCTCAACGGCAGCGTCGTGCGCGAACCGGCTTCCCCGGTCGGCCGCCGGGTCCGCGAGCTGATCGCTGGGCGGTTCGGCGGTGACGTGCTGGCCCCGGCCGACGGCCTGGTCGGGGCCGCCTGGCTGGCCGTGCGCAGCATCCGCCCGGAATGGCCGGACCAGCGCCTGACCGAGATCCACGCCCGCCTCGCCGGCTAGCCGGCTGCGGCCGCCTCCCCGGCGGCGGGTGGGCGCGGCAGCCAGCCTGGCGGCGGGTGGGCGCGGCAGCCGGCCTGGCGGCGGGTGGGCGCGGCAGCCGGCCTGGCGGCGGGTGGGCGCGGCAGCCGGCCTGGCGGCGGGTNGGCGCGGCAGCCGGCCTGGCGGCGGGTAGGCGAGTCGGCCAGCCTGGCAGCGGGTGAGGGTGCGTCGGCCAGCCCGGCGGCCGGCCGAGGCGTGTTCGCCCCGTCGGCGGTTCGGCCGGGTCGCGGGCGAACCGTCAGCGGCTGGTTCGGCGGGGGCCTGAAGTGTGGCGGCTGCCGACTGCCGCGCGGGTGGCGTCGAGCGCGGCCAGGGTTTGGCCGTACGTTCGCTGCGCTACGCCTACGAACAGGCAGTCGACGACCGTGAGCTGGGCCAGGCGGCTGGCGGTGGCGCCGGAGCGGAACGTGGTCTCGCGGGCGGCCGTGGTCAGGACGTGTTCGGCCGCCTGGGCGATGGGGGAGCGGGGGAAGTTGGTCAGCGCGACCGTCGTGGCGCCGTGGGAGCGGGCCTCGGTCACCGCGTCGATCGTGTCGGTGGTCGTGCCGGTGTGTGAGATGCCGATCGCCACGTCGCCGGGGCGCAGCAGGGCCGCGCTGGTCAGGGCCACGTGGGTGTCCGGCCAAGCGAAGGCGACCCGGCCGATGCGGTGCAGCTTCTGCTGGAAGTCGAGGGCGACGAAGGCGCTCGCCCCGACCCCGTACAGGTCGACCCGCGACGCCCGGACCAGCGCCTCGACGACCCGCTCGAGCACCACGATGTCCAGCTGGGCGCCCGTCTCCTCGACCGCCCGGGCGTCGGCGAAGGCGATCTTCTCGACCACCCGGGCCAGGTCGTCGCCGGGGCGGATGTCGGTGTCGAGCTCGCGGCCGTTGCGGTCGGCGCCCTGGGCCCGTCCGGCCTCAGCGGCCAGGGCCAGGCGCAACTGCGGGTACCCGGCGAAGCCGATCGCCTTGCAGAACCGGATGACCGTCGCCTCGGAGACGCCGGAGGCGGCCGCCAGCTCGGTGACGGTCAGCGTGGCCGTGGCCCTCGTGTCGGCCAGCACCTGCTCGGCGACCTGCCGCATCGACGGCTGCAGGCTCGGCAGGAGCGCGCGGATGTGCACCGCGGTGGCGGCCGCGGGCACCGGCTCGGCCTCGACCGGCGTGGCGGGCTTTCGGGTACGTGCCATGGCTGTGAACGTAGCCGACCGCGCTCAGACCCGGCTGAGCTGCCAGCCGTCCGGCTGGACGAGGGCGGCGTCGGCGGGCCGGCGGTCGTCGAAGAGCGGGCCGCGCGGTCCGGTCACCCGGATCCCGTCGACGTAGACGCCGCGGCCCTCGTACAGCGCGTCGGTGGTGTACCGCCAGCGCAGCCCGGTCGTGCCGGGGGCGAGCCCGGCTGTCGCGGCGAGCCAGCGTCGGCCCTCGAAACCGGAGAACGAGCCGTCGGTCGGGCCGGCCGGCAGCGAGAACGGAACCGGCTGCCAGGTCACACCGCCGTCGGTGGACGACTCAAGGCGCCCGACGTCCGTCTCCTCGGTGTCGTACCAGAGGTCGAACGACAGCCGGGCGCCCTCGGCCGGGACGGCCACCGGCACGGTCAGGGTCACCGTGGTGGCGTCGGCCGTGCCCGAGAACCAGTCGGTCGGGCCGGAGGCGGGGCGCACCGGCAGGGCGAGCGCGAGGTCGCGGGCCACCGCGCGGCGGGACGGGTTGTTGCTGCCCCAGGCCCGGCTCGGGTGGACGCGGTTGGTCAGCAGAATGACGAACGAGTGCGACAGCGGGTCGATGACGATCGAGGTGCCGGTGTAGCCGGTGTGACCGGCCGTCACCGGCGAGCTCAGCGCGTCCATGTAGAAGCGCTGGTTCAGCTCGAACCCGAGCGCGTGCGCGTTTCTCCCGTACGCCTGATTGAAGTTGGTGAAGAACAATCGGGTCGAAGACGAGGAGAGAATCCGGGTGCGGCCGTACCGCCCGCCGTCGAGGAGGGACTGGGCCAGGACGGCCAGGTCGTGCGCGGTCGAGAAGACGCCGGCGTGCCCGGACACCCCGCCGACGCAGTACGCGTTCTCGTCGTGCACGCTGCCCCAGACGATGCCGCGGCCGGTCCACGGCTGGTACTCCTCGGCGGCGATTCGCGGGCGCAGCGACGCGGGCGGGTTGAACATGGTGTCGCGCAGTCGGAGCGGCCGGGTGATGTGGTCGGCGACGACCCGGTCGAGCGGCTGCCCGGTGACCGTCTCGATCACCTTGCCGAGCGTCATCAGGTTCATGTCGCTGTACAGGTAGGTCGTGTCCGGCGGCGCGATCGGCGCCACCGCGTAGACGGCCGCCCAGCGCCCGTCGTCGGTCGCGTAGGAGCACAGCGACGGCACCGGATCGGCCGGCAGCCCCGAAGTATGGGTGAGCAGCTCGCGGATGGTGATGCCGGACTTGCCGTTAGCTGCGAACGCCGGGAGATAGGTCACGACCGGGGTGTCGAGGCCGATGCGGCCGGCCTGGATGAGCTGCACCGCGGCGATCGACGTGAACAACTTGGTCATCGAGGCGATGTCGAAGATGGTGTCGGCCCGCATCGGGATCCACTGGTCCGGCGGCAGCTCGGTGGGCTTGTCGTCGGCGTACCGCAGCGCGTACCCGGTCACGTCGTGCGCGACGATCACCCCGTTGTGGGCGGCGAGCGCGACCGCGCCCGCGTATTCGGGCGGCGATGTCCGGGCGTACGTGTCGATGTCGTCGGCGATCTTCTCGATGGACGACGGCACGAGTCCGGCCTGCGCCGCGCGGCCATAGTGCAGCGTTTGCCCAGGGGTGAAGACCAGCGGCGGCATCAGAAGCGAGAGGATCGCGGCCGCGGTCCCGGCCAAGGACGTCATCGGCGGTCTTCCCGGTCGGGATAGCGGAGGTACCGGGCGCGCAGCGCGCGGAAGGCGGCCAGCTCGCCCTGCCAACCGGCCACGATCTCGTCGGTGTCCCGGCCCGCGTCGATCGCCGTGCGGACCTGGTCGGAACCGGTGAGCTTGTCGATCCAGTTGTCCGGCCGCCACGCGAAACCGGCCGGGTACACCCGCCGGAGCGTCACGAGCATGGCGATCGCGGTCCGGATCGGGTCGCAGGCGCGGCGGTCGGTGACGATGAGCTGGACCCCACCGACCGCCACGCCCGCGAACTTGGAGAAAGTCGGAGTGAAGTAGTTCTCCCGGAACGCCACCCCGGGCAGGCGCAGCTCGGTGAGCGCCGAAGCCCAGCGCCAGTCGCCGTACGGCGCGCCGATCATCTCGAACGGCCGGGTGCTCCCGCGCCCCTCCGAGGCCAGGGTGCCCTCGAACAGGCAGGTGCCGGGGTAGACGACGGCGGTGTCGACGGTCGGCATGTTCGGCGACGGCGGCACCCACGGCAGCCCGGTGTCCTCGTAGTACATGTCCCGGTGCCAGCCGTCCATCTCCACCACGGCCAGGTCGGCCGGGCGGCCCGCGTCGCCGGCGACCCAGGTGTCGTTGAAGAGCCGGGCCAGCTCGCCGACGGTCATGCCGTGGGCCTGAGCGATCGGTTTACGGCCGACGAAGGTGGCGTACTCGGGGTGCAGCACCGGGCCCGACGCCCGCCGGCTCGAGATCGCGTTGGGACGGTCCAGCACCACCAGCCGCTTGCCGGCCAGCGCCGCCGCGACCATCGAGTCGTACAGCGTCCAGATGTAGGTGTAGAAGCGTGCGCCGACGTCCTGGATGTCGAAGAGAACGGTGTCCACATCGGACGCGGTGAAGACGTCGGCCAGGGCCTGGCCGCTTTTCCCGTACGTGTCGTAGACGGGCAGACCGGTGCGCGGGTCGTCGTAGAACCCCTGTGAGCCGCCGGCCTGCGCGGTGCCGCGGAAGCCGTGCTCCGGGCCGAAGACGGCGGTCAGCTCGACGGCCGGGTCGGCGTGCAGCACGTCGACCTCGTGCCGCAGGTCGGGCAGGATGCCGGTGGGATTGGTGATGACGCCGATCCGCCGGCCGCGCAGGATCTCGTACCGCGAGGCGATCAGGCGCTCGACGCCGGTGCGCACCCGTCCACGGGACGCGGCGGCCGGGACTCCGAGGCCGGGCGCGGCGACGATGCCCGCCGAGATGGCCAGAAATCCGCGACGGCCGACCGGCACAGCGCTCCCTCCGTCGGCGGGCGGCCCGCGCGGCTGGGCGGCAGCGTTGTCGCCCAACCGCGGGCCCCCGTTCCTTGAAGCCCATTTTCCAGTTGCTTGACAAGTGTGAAGGTTAGTGACATCGGAGGAGCGGCGTCAATGTCCGATCAGGGACAACGGCTCGCGATCATCGACGGTAAGAGATTGACGAAGAGAAACACATCATGGAAAGTTTCTGTCGTGGCGGCACAAACGAACCCCTGGGTCATCGCTCCGACCGAGGAGCGAAACCCGGACACGGTGGACATCGATCTCGCCGGCACGCTCGACATGCTGTGCATGATCAATGACGAGGACGCCAAGGTCGCCGCCGCCGTCCGCGCGGTGCTGCCGGCGCTGGCCGGGGCGGTCGACCTCGCCGCGGTCGCGCTGCGCGGCGGTCACCGCGTCCACTACTTCGGGGCCGGCACGTCGGGGCGCATCGCGATGATGGACGCGGCCGAGCTGGTGCCGACCTACGGCACCGATCCGTCGCAGGTGGTCGCCCATCACGCCGGCGGCCTCGAGGCGGTCCAGCGTCCGATCGAGAACGTCGAGGACCAGGAGGTGGGCGGCGCGGACGAGGGCGGCGAACTGCTGCCCGAGGACGTCGCGGTCGGGCTGACCGCGAGCGGGCGCACCCCGTACGTGATCGGGGCACTGCGGGCCGCGCGAGCCCGAGGCGCCCGTACGATATTGATGTCGGCCAATCCCGGCGCGAGCTTCGGCACGGAGGTCGACGTGCACGTCGGGGTGGCCACCGGCCCGGAGGTGATCGCCGGGTCGACCCGGATGAAGGCCGGCACGGCGCAGAAGATGCTGCTCAACGCGTTCTCGACCGCGCTCATGGTGCGGTTGGGCCGCACCTACTCCAACCTCATGGTCGCGGTCGGCGCCCGCAACGCGAAGCTGCGCGGCCGGGTCGTGCGGATCCTCGTCGAGGCGACGGGGCTCGACCCCGAGGTCTGCGCGGTGGCGGCGGAACGCGCCGGCGGCGACTGCCGGGTCGCGCTGGTCTCGCTGCTGGCCGGGGTGCCCGTCGGAGTGGCGCGGGACGCGCTCGCGGCGTCGGGAGGAGCGGTGCGGCAAGCGCTGGCCATCGCCGGCTGAAGTCGATTGCGAAAGGCAGAGAGATGAGAGCGCGCAACGGATTCGCGGTTCTCGCGGTCGCGGCCACCATGGCCGCCTCCGCCGCCTGTACCGCGACGGGATCCAACGGCGACAACGGCGACGTCACGCTGTCGGTCTGGTCGTGGCGGCCCGAGGACGCGGCCGTCTACAAGCAGATCTTCGCCAAGTTCCAGGAGTCGCACCCGCACATCAAGGTTGACTTCAAGCCGTACAAGGCAACCGAGTACAACACCATCCTTTCCACCGGCCTGACCCAGGCCGGCGGCCCCGACGTCGCACAATTGCGGGCGTACGGCGGGGTGCAGCCCCTCATCGACGCGGGCGAGCTCGTGCCGTTGGAGGGCAAGGTGGCCGGCCTGACCAACTTCGAGACCGGGGCGCTGGACGGCATCCGCGGCAAGAAGGACGGCAAGGTCTACGGCGTACCGCTGGAGATGTCGACGTTCCAGGTCTACTACAACCAGGACATCTTCACGAAGAACCAGCTCCAGCCGCCGGCCACCTGGGACCAGATGATCGCGGACGCGAAGAAGCTGCAGGCCGCCGGCATCACGCCGTTCGCCGTGTCCGGCAAGGACACCTGGCTGCTGCCGCTGTACAACGACACGTTCGCGGCCACCCGGTACGGCGGGCCGGACTTCGAGAAGAAGGTCCTCGCCGGGCAGGCGAAGTTCACCGACCCCGAGTACGTCGCCTCGCTCGACGTGCTCAACCAGCTCAAGCCGTACTTCCCGAAGGACATGATGGGCCTCGGGGAGACCGACGTGCAGACGCTGTTCGCCACCGGCAAGGCCGCGATGATCCCGGAGGGATCGTTCGCGCTCGCCCCGATGAAGGCCATCAACCCGGAGCTCAAGCTGGGCGTCTTCAACCCGCCGCCACCGCCCGGCGCAGTGGTCGCGAAGCCGCTGCAGGTCGGCTGGGTGGACGCCTCGTACGGGCTGAACGCGAAGTCGGACCATCAGAAGGAGGCGCTCGAGCTGCTGCAGTGGATGACCACCACCGAGTTCGGGCAGCAGGTGGCCGACAACCTCAAGCAGGTCTCGCTGGTCAAGGGCGTGCAGTCGAGCGACCCGCTGCTCGGCCAGATGGTCAGCGCGTACCGCACCGACCCGACGCCGTACCTGATGCTCGTCGACTTCCGCTACGGCACGCCGCTCGGCAGCGACCTGCAGGCGACCGGCCTGCAGAAGATGCTGCTCGGCCAGCAGACCGCGGCGCAGGTGGCCGGCGACATCCAGACCGGCGTCTCCCAGTGGTTCAAACCGTGAGGTGGCGGGTCGCCTTCTGGTTTCTGCTGCCGGCGTTCCTGCTCTACACCGTGTTCACCGTCTACCCGCTGCTGTCGGCGCTGACCGACAGCCTCTGGCAATGGGAGGGCACGGCCCGGGGCGGGTTCGCCGGCGCCGGCAACTTCACCAGCCTTTTCACGACGTTCCCGCTCAACCGGCAGCTAGGGCCGGCGTTCTGGCACACGATGGCGTTCTTCGCCGGGACGATGCTGGTGCAGAACACGTTCGGCCTGCTGGTCGCCGTCCTGCTCGTCGAGCTGCCGGTCGCCCGCCGGTTCCTGCGGACGGTCTACACCGTGCCGTACCTGATCGGCGGGCTGGTCGTCGGGTACCTGTGGAGCCTGCTGCTGAGCCCGACCTTCGGCCCGCTCAACGCCGGGCTCGACGCGGTGGGGCTCGGCTCGCTGGCCCGGCCCTGGCTCGGCGACCCGGCGACCGCGCTGCCGGTGGTGATCCTGGTCAACGCGTGGCAGTACATCGGCTTCCCGGTGCTGCTGTTCGGGGCGGCGCTGGCTGGGTTGCCGCCGGAGTACGGCGAGGCCGCGCGGGTGGACGGCGCGAACGCGGGGCAGCGGTTCTTCCGGGTCACGCTGCCGCTGATGCTGCCGGCCATCGGCGTGGTCTCGATCCTCACCTTCATCGGCTCGATGAACACGTTCGAGCTCGTCTACTCGCTCGAGGGCGCCCAGGGCAACCAGCCGACGGGGCCGGGCGGCGCCACCGACGTGCTCGGGCTGATCTTCTACCGGGTGGCGTTCCAGGAGGGCGGTACCAATGCGATTGGTCAGTCCTCGGCACTGGCGGCGCTGTTGTTCCTTTTTACCTTCGGCATCGCCGTGGTCGCGAACCGCGTGGTCCGGCGGCGTGAGGCCTCCCTGACATGAGGGGATGGCGCGTCGCCGGATACCTGCTGCTGTGGAGCTACGCCGCGGTCGCCGTGGCGCCGCTGATCGTAATGGTGATCGACTCGTTGCGCCCGAACACCGAGGTGCTGTCGCGCCCGCTGGCCCTGCCCACCACAGTGGACTTCTCCAGCTACGCGACGGCCTGGACCCAGGCCTCGTTCTCCACGTACGTGCGCAACTCGGTGCTGGTGACGGTGGGGGCGGTGGCGCTGGACGTGGCTGTCTCGCTGCCGGCCTCGTACGTGCTGGGCCGTTTTCGCTTCCGGGGCAGCGGGGTGCTCATCGCGTACTTCCTGGCGGGTTTGATGTTGCCGATCCGGCTCGGCATCCTGCCGATCTTCTACCTGCTCGGAAGCATGAACCTGGTCGACTCGCGGCTCGGGCTGGTTCTCGTGTACGCGGCGAGCGGCATCCCGTTCTCGGTCTTCATCATGTCGGCGTTCTTCCGGGGGCTGCCGCGCGAGCTCGAGGAGGCGGCCCGCATCGACGGCGCGGGGGAGTTCCGGGTCTTCGCGCGGGTGATGGCGCCGCTGGTGAAGCCGGCCATCGCCACGGTCGTGGTGTTCCGCTTCGTGCCACTGTGGAACGACTTCTTCTTCCCGCTCGTGCTGTTGCGCACCACCGACCGGTACACGCTGCCGGTCGGGCTCACCCAGTTCTTCGGTGAGTTCCAGACGAACTGGTCGGCGCTGTTCGCGGGCCTGGTCATCGCCACGGTCCCGCTGGTCGTGCTGTTCCTGGTGGCGACCAAGCAGATCGTCGAGGGGCTGACCGCGGGCATGGGGCGCTGAGCGGCGCTGAGCGTCAGCTGGTGCGGACCACCGCGACGCCGGTGAGCGTGCCGACGATGACGTCCGTGCCCTTCAGCGCCGGGGTCGAGAACCGGTTCGCATCACCGACTTCCACCTCGCCGAGGCTCTTGCCCGTGGCCGGGTCGAGGCCGTGCAGGACCCCGCCGCTCGTATCGAGCACCCAGACCCGGCCGCCGCCGATCACCGGGGAGCCGGTGATCGAGTCGTCGGCGTGCCAGACGACGTGCAGCTTGCCGGCGTCGTCGACCCGCACCGCGCGTACCCCGTCGGTGCAGGGCAGGAAGACGGTGTCGCCACTGACGGCGGAGCCGCCGAAGACCAGGCAGATGTCCTGCACGTCGACCTGGCCGCCGATGCCGCCCAGGTCGCCCTGGCGCAGCACGTAGACCGGGCCGGACTTGCCGCCGAGCACCGCCCATTTCGTGCCGATCAGCGCCACGCCCTGCGAGCCCAGGCCGACGTCGCCCTGGTTGTTCTCGGCCCAGTCGGAGGGGGCGAACGAGTCGACCAGCTTGGCCGACGAGTCCAGCTCGAGGACCGTGTTGGTGTGGTCGTAGTTGTCGCCGGGGAAGCCGGCCCCGTTCGCGGAGACCGCCAGCAGATGCCCGTCGGCCGTCACCGTCGGGCCGGCCGGGTTCCAGATGCCACCGCCGCGCTTGGTCGGAGGGCTGTAGTAGACGACGCCGTCACCGCCGTCCAGCGGCACCCCGACGACCCGGCCTTTGTAGTCGCCGCAGTCGCCGGCCTGGGCGCCGTACGGGATCCAGACCTTGCCGCCGGTGACCGCCAGGGCGCCGCGCTGCTGCATGTCGCGAGCGCTCACGCCGGGGAGGTCGACGCTCTTGCTCCAGGCGACCTCCCCGGTCGCCGGGTCGAGAGCGTAGAGCTCGTGCCGTACGGCGCCGCCGTGCTCGGCCACCACGTAGACCTTGCCCGTGGACGCCTCGTAGATCGGCGTGCCGGTGATGCCCAGCGGGTTGATGTTCCCGCACTGGCGTTCCTCGGCCGGGGAGGGCGTGCCGAGGCTGCGCTTCCAGACCTGGGCGTACGAGCCGTCGAAGGCGTAGACGGAGTCGTTCTCCGTGGCGACGATGGTCAGGCCGTTGACGACGAGGGGAGAGGCGTAGACGGCGCCGTCCAGCTTCAGGTTCTGGATGCGGCGCGGCGCGCCGGAGGCGGCGGGCATCGTCGTCGAGACGCCGGCGTGGTCGGGGGTGCCGTGGTACATCGGCCACTCGGCCGCGCCGGAGCTGGCGCCCGGGCTCGCACTGGCGACGCCGGGAGCGCTCGCCGGGGGCGCGACCGCCGAACCTCCGCCTCCGCCGGAGCTGCAGCCGGCCAGGGTCAGGGCCAGGCCCGTGGAGGTGGCCAGGATCGCGGCCTTTGCGCGCATGCCGCCCAGTGTGCCACCGTCCCGCTCTCTCCCTCCGAAGCCGGGCCGACCGGGGCAGGGGGCGCGGCTAGGGTGGATGGCATGGGTTCCGAGAGGGGCGTCAGGGCCGTTGGGCTGGTTCTGCATCCGACGAAGCTGGTGGACCGGTCCGTCGAGACCCTGCTGGCCTTCGGCCGCGAGCAGGAGATCCGGGTGCTGGCCCGCGACAGCGACCGCGAGCGGGTGCCGGCCGGCGTCGAGATCGTTACCGAGCCGGAATTCGTGGCCTCGGTCGACGGGGTCGTCGCGCTCGGCGGCGACGGCACGATGCTCGGCGCTCTGCGGCTCATGGTGGGGCGGCCGGCCCCGGTGCTCGGCGTCAACCACGGCCACCTCGGGTTCCTGGTCGAGGTCACCCCGGCCGAGCTGCCGTCGGCGCTGAAGCGGCTGGCGGAGGGCGACTTCACGGTCGAGCCGCACGCCTGCCTTGAGGTCACCGGACTGTCCGCCAAGTACGGCTTCAACGACCTCGTGCTCGGCCGCGCCGCGCGGTCCGGCTCGATCTCGGTCGACCTGGCGGTCAACGGGCAGCGCTACGGCTACTACCGTGGCGACGCGGTCATCGTGGCCACGCCGACCGGCTCGACGGCGTACAACTACGCGGCCGGCGGTCCCGTGCTGTCGCCGTCGTCGCGGGCCCTGGTCATCACCCCGGTCGCGCCGATGTCGGGCATCGGCCGCCCGGTCGTGCTGGGCGCGGGCGATCGCGTGATGCTGTCGGTGGCCGCCGAGAGCGCGCCGATCGTCGTGGACGTGGACGGCGTGGCGGGCGGCGAGCTGCAGCCCGGCGACCGGCTGACCGCCATGTTGCGGCCGGGCGCCGCCCAGGTCGTGCGGTTCGCGGCCAGCGAGCACGCCAGCCGCAGCCGCATCAAGCTGAGCCTGCTCGACCTGCCGGTGCGCCGCGACCAACTGCTCGAGCTGATCCCGCCGGAGCTGCGCCGCCGCGCCGAGGCCGGCACCCTGCCGCAGCCGTAGATCGGCCGGGCGGCGAGGCCGGGCGGCCCGCCGAAACCGGGCGCCCGCCGAAAGCTGACGGGCGCTCGGCCGGCGGCGCGGTCCGTGGCGAGATCCGGCCGGCTCTCACCGGGCTCGGCGGCTCTCATTCGCCGACGGTCACGACCACCTTGCCGCGGAAGCCGCCCTTCTCGCCGAGCGCGTGCACCTCGGGCAGGTCGGGCAGCCGGTAGCGGGCGCTGATGTCGAGCCTCAGCGTGCCGGCCTCGACGCGGTGGACGATCTCGGTGAGCTGGGCGGCGTCGCTGCGTACACCCATCGGAACCACCCGGATGCCCGCGGCCCCGCCCGCTTCGACCGGGCCTACCGTCGAGACCAGCACGCCGCCCGGCCGGATCTGCTCGACCAGGGTGGACGCGTCGGCCCGGGCCAGGTGCAGGACGGCGTCGACCGGCTCGCCGACACGGATCGGGCCGGCCGTGTAGTCGATGACCTCCGAGGCGCCGTGCGCGCGGACCGCGTCGCGGCTGCGCGGGCCGGCTGTGGCGATCACATACGCCCCGGCCTGGGCCGCCAGCTGGATCGCGTACCCGCCGACCGCGCCCCCGCCGCCGTTGACCAGGACGCGCTGCCCCGGCCGGATGTCGGCGTGCTCGAAGACCGCCTGCCACGCGGTGAGCGCGCTCGACGGCAGCGCCGCCGTGTCGGCCAGCGGCACGTTGGTGGGCGCGGCGGCCAGCAGAGCCCGGTCGACGACGACGTATTCGGCACTGGCGCCGTCGGCGAGCATCGGCAGGAACGCGATCACCGCCTCACCGGTGCCCTCGACCGTGCCGGACAGGTCGATGCCCGGGGTGTGTGGCAGCGTCACCGGCATCGCCTCCCGCATGTATCCGGCCCGGATCGCGGCGTCGACCGGGTTGAACGTCGTGCCCGCGACCCGGACCAGCACCTGGCCGTCGGCGGCCGCCGGCCGGTCGGCGTCCTCGTACCGGAGGACGTCGTGCTCGCCGTACTCGTGGAACCGCACTGCCTTCATGACAAGACCTCCTGTAGGCTTGCTTCGAACTCGAAGCACACGAGCAAAGGTAGAACTGCTTCGAACTCGAAGCAATGGCTGACCCCGAGGAATTCGCGTGACTGAGCCCACACGTCTGCCGCCCGCGCAGCTGGCCGCCTATTTCGCGCTCACCGAGGTGAGCAGCCTGCTGCAGCACGCGGTCGAACAGCAGCTCAAGACCGACGGAGGGCTCACCACCCCGCAGTTCCAGATCCTCGCCCGGCTCAACGCGGCGGGCGGCCGCCTGCGCATGACCGACCTCGCCGACGGGCTGGTCTACAGCCGCAGCGGCCTCACCTACCAGGCCGCCCAGCTGGAGAAACGCGGCCTGGTCACGCGCACCCCGGGCGCCGACGACGAGCGCAGCGTCGAGGTCACCCTCACCCCGCCGGGCCGCGACCTCCTCGCCCACGTGATGGTGGGCCACGTCGAGGTCGTGGACGGCCTTATGATGTCGTCCCTCACCGAGGCCGACATCGCCGTGCTCACCGAGGTCCTGACCCGCGTCCGCGACCACATGCGCGCCGCCCCACCCCGATCCGCCGCCCCGCGCGCCCCGAAAAAGTCCGGAGGAATCTCATGATCATCGTGTCCGACCTGCTCGCGGCCAACCTGCACGAAGTGTTCGGCAACCGCGACGCCGCGACCCGCCGGGCGGCCATCGAGCGCACCTACACCGAGGACGTCGTCTTCACCGACCCCGAGGGCGTCGCCCACGGCCGCGACGCGCTCGAGGAGAAGGCCCGGCAGCTGCTCGAGAACGTCCCGCCCACCTTCGCCTTCACCGAGGAGGGGCGCCGCTACGCCGGCCCGGAGACGGGCGCTCTGGCCTGGTCCTTCGGCCCGTCCGGCGAGCCGGTGGCGCGGGGCATCGACATCATCACCGTCCGCGACGGCAAGATCGCCACCCTCGTGACCATCTTCGCGGCCTAGGGCTCTGCCCAGATTGCCGCCGCGCTTCCGGTGCCGATCCCCGCATACGTCCAGCGAGCGTTCAGCGGACTTCGAGAATCCGGAAGTACAAGGGAGTGGTGACCATTCCCGATCAGTACACCTACACGCCCTCCCCGGGTGGGTGGCCACCACCAGGGCAGTGGCAGCAGTACCCCCAGCAGCCCGAGCCGCCGCGCAAGCGGCACACCGGGCGGATCGTCGCGGCGGTCGGCGGCGGCATCGCTCTGCTCGCGCTCGTGGGCGCGGGCGGGTTCGCCGCGGGCTGGGCGCTGCGGCCGGTCGCGTCGACGCAGGCGCAACCCAGCGACAACGGCGGCTACTCCGCGCCGTATCTGCCTTTCAATCCCGGTGACGGCAGCACCGGCAACGGAAATGGCAACGGCAACGGCAACGGCCTTCCCGATCAGGGCAACGGCAGCACGGCCGGGGCCGGCGGGCCCAGCGACAGCACGATCTCGGCCGTCGCCGCGAAGGTCGACCCCGCGCTCGTGGACATCGACACCGTGCTCGGCGCGCAGAACGGCGCGGCGGCCGGCACCGGCATCGTGATCGGCTCGGACGGCATCGTGCTGACCAACAACCACGTCGTGGCCGGCGCCACCAGCATCACCGTCACCGACATCGGCAACCACAAGAGCTACCGCGCGGCCGTGGTCGGTTACGACCGCTCCGGCGACGTCGCGGTGCTGCGGCTCTCCGGCGCCTCCGGGCTGGCCACCGCGACCCTCTCCACGGCCACCGTCAAGGCCGGCCAGCAGGTCGTGGCGATCGGCAACGCGGGCGGCACCGGCGGGACGCCCAGCGCGGTCGGCGGCGTGGTCACGGCGCTCGATCAGTCGATCACCGCGCAGGACGAGGGGACCGGCTCGTCGGAGAAGCTCACCGGGCTCATCGAGGTGAACGCCGGCATCCTCGCCGGCGACTCGGGCGGCCCGCTGCTGACCACCGGCGGCGAGGTCATCGGCGTGGACACCGCGGCGTCGGCCGGCTTCCAGTACCAGGCGGCGGGCGGCGACGGCTTCGCGATCCCGATCGCCCACGCGACGACGATCGCCGACCAGATCCGGGCCGGCAAGTCGTCGAGCACCGTGCACATCGGCGAAACCGCGTACCTGGGCATCGAGACCTCCGGCAGCGCAAGCGGCCAAGGCTTCACCGGCCAGTCCGGCCCGGTCGTCCTCGGCGTCGTCGAGGGCTCCCCGGCCGAGTCGGCGGGGCTCACCCGCGGCGACGCGATCACCGCGATCGGTGGCTCCTCGGTCGACTCGGCCACGGCGCTGACCACGGTGCTCGACCGCTACCACCCCGGCGACAAGGTGAAACTGGCCTGGACCGACGTCAACGGCCAGTCGCACTCGGCCACCGTCAAGCTGGCCACGGGCCCGGTCGGCTGAAAGCTGTCCCCCGAGCGAGCTACCGGCAGGTGTCCACCGCACGGTGACGATTTCGGACCGTCGTATCCATAGCGTTCGACGTGTCCGCGGCGCACGGCCGCGGGATTCTCCCGAAGGAGCCGTCATGCGCCTGGTGAAACAATTCGTCGTCGTCGCGGTGGTCGCCCTCGCCGGCAGTCTCGCCGTCGGAGCCGTGAACTGGAACGCGCCGCTCACGCTCATCCTTGGGCTCGCGACGGCGGTGCTCGCGCTCCGCGCGTACCGCTGGATCGTCGGACGCACCGAGAAGCGTGAGGTGACGGAGGTGGCGCTGAAAGGCGCCGCCGGCGCTCTCGGCCGGGGGACGCTGCTGGGGATCGGGCTGTTCGCGGCGGTCATCCTGAACATCGCGTTCCTCGGCGACTACCACGCCGGCCGGGGCTCGTTCGGCGGCGCGGTGGCGCTGTTCGGGTTCAGCGCGGCCGCCGCGGTCACCGAGGAGCTGATCTTCCGCGGGATCCTGTTCCGGATCGTCGAGGGACGGTTCGGCACGTGGCTCGCGCTGATTTTCACCTCTGTCCTGTTCGGACTGTCGCACCTGTTCAACCCGCACGCCACGCTGTGGGGCGCGATCGCCATCGCGATCGAGGCCGGCGGCATGCTGGCCGCCGCGTACGCCGCCACCCGCACCCTGTGGCTGCCGATCGGCCTGCACTTCGGCTGGAACCTTGCCGAGGGCGCCATCTTCGGCACCCAGGTCTCCGGCAGCGACACGCCCGTGGGCCTGCTGCACGGCACGGTCTCCGGCTCCAGCCTGATCGGCGGCGGCGAGTTCGGCCCGGAGGCGAGCCTCTACTCGGTGCTGGCCTGCACGATCGTGACGATCGTCTTCCTCGTGCTGGCCCGTCGCCGCGGCCACATCGTGCCCCGCCGCCGGCCCGCCGCCGCCACCCCGGCCGCTACGCTCGTCCCGTGATCGACCTCCGGCGTGTCCCGGATCGGTGGCGTCGGCTCGACGTCACGGTCCGGGATCTCCCGTTGGGGCTGGTGCTCGCGCTCGCGTCGGTGGTGCCGGGCCTGCGCGGCCACGGCACGCAGCTCGGCGATCTGCCGAACCGCCCGTGGGACGCGCTCACCGCCCTGGTGATCGCCCTCGAGTGCCTGCCCCTGGCCGTGCGCCGTCGCCGGCCCGCCGTCTGTCTCGCGCTGGTGTCGCTCGGCTTCGCCATCGACCAGCTTCGCGGGTACCACACCGCCGCCGGGGCCGCGCTGCCGATCGCCCTGCTCAGCGCGGGCGCCCACCTCGAGCATCACCGCCGCACCACGATGGTCACCGCCACCATCGCGTACGGGGTGCTGGCCGTCGCTCTCGACCGGGACGGCTCCACCGAGGGCGTGACCGGCTTCGTCACCTTCTACCTGATCCTCGCCA
The DNA here is from genome assembly GCF_000379645.1 of Paractinoplanes globisporus DSM 43857. Classification (GTDB taxonomy): domain Bacteria; phylum Actinomycetota; class Actinomycetes; order Mycobacteriales; family Micromonosporaceae; genus Actinoplanes; species Actinoplanes globisporus. Next base: position 503,562 of record NZ_KB903294.1, on the reverse strand, counting down.
TCGCCTGGGGCATCGGGGCCTGGCTGCGGACCACGCGGTTCGCCGAGGCGGAACACCGCCGCCACGTCGCCGAGGCCACCCGCACGGCCGAGCGCACGCGGATCGCCCGCGAGCTGCACGACGTCGTCACCCACCACGTGACGGCGATGGTGGTGCAGGCCGAGGCGGCGCGCTACCTGACAGCCGCCCCCGAACGCCTCGACGAGACACTGACGGCGGTCACCGACACCGGCCGCCGGGCCATCGCCGACCTCCGGCATCTGCTCGACCTCCTCAAACCAGAGCACGACACCGAGCCGCGTACGCCGTCGGTGGGCGAACTGGGCGACCTCGTGGAGCACACCCGCCGGGCCGGTCAGCCGGTGGAGTTCACCGAGGAGGGCAGCGCGCCCGCCGCGGCCGGAAGCGCCGAGGTCGCGGCCTACCGGGTCGTGCAAGAAGCGCTGACCAACGCCCTGAAATACGCCCACGGCAGTCAGACGGAGGTACGCGTGCGGCACGGCGCGAACGAGATCACGGTCGAGGTCAGCACCGACGGCTCCGGCTCGAGCGCGGCCTCGCCCGGCGGCAGCGGCCGCGGACTGGCCGGCCTGCGCGAACGGGTCGGCGTGCTGGGCGGCGAGTTCAGCGCGGGTGGCCGGCCCGGCGGCGGCTTCCTCGTGCGTGCCCGCATCCCCGCCGTTCCGTCCGGGGGCGGCCGGTGACCGGGACGGTCCGCGTGCTGGTCTGCGACGACCAGGCGCTGATCCGCACCGGCTTCGCGACCATCATCGACGCCCAGCCCGACCTCGAGGTGGTCGGCGAGTGCGGCGACGGCCGGGCGGCGGTCGAGCTGGCCACCCGGCTGCGCCCCGACGTCGTGGTGATGGACGTACGCATGCCTGTGCTGGACGGCATCGAGGCCACCCGCCTGCTGGCCGGCGCCGGCGTCACCGACCCGGTCAAGGTCCTCGTCGTGACCACGTTCAACCTGGACGAGTACGTCTACGAGGCACTGCGCGCCGGCGCCAGCGGCTTCCTGCTCAAGGACGCCCCGCCCGCCCAGCTCCTCAACGGCATCCGCACGGTCGCCACCGGCGCCGCCCTGCTCGCCCCCGAGGTGACCCGCCAGCTCGTCGGCCGCTACGCCGCTCGCATCCGCCCGGCCGGCGGTGGCGCCCCGGACGACATCCCGCTGACGCCGCGCGAGCTCGAGGTCCTGCGCCTGATCGCCGACGGCCGCTCCAACAGCGAGATAGCCGCGCACCTGGTGATCAGCCATGAGACCGTCAAGACGTACGTCTCAAGGATCTTGACGAAGTTGGACCTCCGCGACCGGGTCCAGGCCGTTGTCTATGCGTACCGCCGAGGCCTCGTGGTCTGAAGCGGACCACTGCGCGGGCATCGAAGTGGACCTTTCTCCGGGCACGGCCGGAACCTAGCGTGGAGCCCATGCCGATTGGATATGCCATCACCGTCGCGCTCATCGCGTTCTGCACCGCGGTGGCGGTGATCGGGCCGCGGCCGCCGCATACGACGCCGTCCTTCTGGGGCTTCTGGGTGACGTTCCAGATCAACGAGGTGCCGTTCGTGGCGCTGTACGTGCTGGCGGCGAGCAGCCTGCTCGCGTTCTCGCAGGGGGATCTCGCCTCGCCGGGCGGGATCGAGATCTTCGGGTTCGCGGTGCTCACCGTCGTGGGGCTCGTGGTTCTGGTTCAGCGTGCCGTGCTGGCCGGGCCGGCGGTGCGACGGGCGTTCGCCGAGGGCGCAGGGATCGAGCTGACGCTTCGGCCGCGGCCGTGGGCGCACATCCTGCTCGCGCCGTTCGGGTACCGGCGGCGGGAGGTCGCGCGGATCCGGAACATCTCGTACGGCGACGCCGGCAAGCACAACCTGCTCGACGTCTACCACCAGCGGGACCGCCCGGCCGGAGGGCCGATCCTGGTTTTCTTCCACGGCGGTGGCTTCCGGATCGGCAGCAAGAACCGGGAGGCGCGAGCCATGCTCAACCGGCTCGCCGCCCAGGGCTGGATGTGCGTCAACGCCAACTACCGGCTCGCGCCGGCCCAATACCCGGACCATCACGTCGACGCCAAGAAGGTGGTCGCGTGGGCGCGCTCGCACGCGGCCGAGTACGGCGGTGACCCCCGTACGATCGTCGTCTCCGGAAGCTCGGCCGGCGGTCACCTGGCCACGATGATCGCGCTGACCCCGAACGACCCCGTCTTCCAGCCAGGGTTCGAGGACGAGGACACGTCGGTCGCGGCGGCGATCGGCTTCGGCGGGTACTACGGGCGCCTCGACGGGCCGGGCTCGTCGCCGCTCGACCGGCTCGGCGACGCGCCGCCGATCCTCATCGTGCACGGCACCAACGACAGCTCGGTCCTGGTCGAGGACGCCCGCGAACTTGTCGGCGGGCTGCGCGCGGCCAGCGCCCAGCCCGTCCTCTACGCCGAGCTGCCGGGCGGCCAGCATGGCTTCGACCTGTACTTCTCGCTCCGCTACACGTACGTCATCGACGCGGTCGCCGCGTTCGGCTCGTGGGTCAGCACCCGCGGCGGAACTCTTTGAGGCGGCGGCCTACGACTGGGCCTGGTGCCCGGTGGTGATGGCGGCCGCGCTGGCCGCGGCGGTCGGATCGCTGGTGTAGAGGCAGCCTCCCGACGTGCCCAGCGCCTTCAGCCCGTTCAGATCTCCCGCTCCCCAGACCGCCGCCTTGTGGGCCATCATCGGGTACATGATCTCGGCCTGGTCCTTGATCTTGGGGTGATCGAGGCCCACGGCATGGCCGATCTCGTGCATCAGGAGTTGTCCGCGCGTGCCCTGCCACCCCGTGTCGTTGCCGGGCCCGAAGCCGCCCGGGAGCTTCATCGAGGCGTTCAGCACCACCTGGCCCCTGGTGAACATGTAGGCCGGGACGCCCTTCTTCGTGTACGCGCTGGTCCAGTAGCCGCCGCCCATTCCGGCGAGACCGGAGACGTTGGGCAGCATGGTGCTCTGCTTGCCGGGGTTGACCCAGGCCACGATCAGGTCGGTGCCGATCGGGTAGGTCCCGGGGTAGTCCTTCGCCGCCTCCGGAACGACCTTCGTGGTGCCCTGGTACGTGAAGCGCAGCCCGGTGGCCTGGGCGATGCGGGCGATCGCGCCCTTGACGTCCGCCAGCGCCCCACTGGCCGAGCGGTCCAGGTTGACCCGGTACCGGATCGGCTTGCACGGGTTCCAGCGGGCGATCGGCACCGGGTCGCCCGACGAGCGGCTGAGGAACGCGTACGCCTTCGGGTTGCCCTTCGCGGCCGCGCCGGCCGGGGCGGTGGCCGGGGCGAGGACCAGCGCCGCCGCGAGCACGGCCGGCACGATCCGGCGCCGCATGGTGTCTCTGATCGCCATGCGCGGCCCTATCGCCGGGCTACGGGGCGACCTTTAGCTGAGTGTGGGTTGCGGCTTGGTTGCGTACACCATCGTCATGGTCTGATTCGTAGACTCCCGCCTATGGGTGACGTGTCCGAGGACGGCGCCGAGGCGTACCGGATGCTTCCGAACCAGGAGCCACCGGCCGGGTGGCCGAGGCCACGGCCCACCGTCACGCGAATCGTGTCGCTGGCGGGGTTCGCCCTGCTCACCGTGATCGCCGCGGCGGTCCTGGTTTCCGCGGTCACCACCGGCGACGTCGCGCGGTCGGTGGTCTTAGCGTTTGTCACGCTGATGTTCGGCCACCTGGTTGGCCTGATCGTCAGCATGTTGCGCCGGCCCGCGCCCGCCGCCGGCCCGCCCGCCGCCGGGGTCACCGACCAGGGGGAGCGAGGGCTCGCGTTCCGGTACTCCCGGTGGGCGTACTACTGGCTCGGCGCGGTGCTGGTGACCGTGGTGCTCAGCCTGGCCGGGTTCGCGGTGGTCCTCGCCGTGGCCGGGTCGGTGGGCGGCGGGGTGTTCGCGGTCGTCTTCGTGGCCGGCGCGGTGTTCCTCGCCCGGTTCCTGCTGGTCATGCTGCGGCTGGCGCCCGGGGTTGTCGTGGTGACGCCGACCGGCATCTACCACCGCGGGCTGGCGCACGAGCATTTCGTGCCGTGGGAGGGGGTCGTCGAGGTGGTGGCGCGGCCGGGTCCGACCCCGTGGATCACCGTGCGGGCCGTGCCCGCCGACGGCGCCCGGCAGCGCCGGCACACCGGGCGGATCGGCGCCGGCGCCCAGTTCCTGCCCTTCATGGTCATCCGTACGTCGTGGCTCGGCGCCAACGCGGTGCCGGCCTACGAGGCGCTGACGTACTACTTCGCCAACCCCGGCGAGCGCCCGCGACTCGCTTGACGGTCGATAAATGCGTTGTCCGTTTCCGCGGCGGTATTTACCTTGGGAGTCACCACCGATCACCACGGTCAAGGAGCATGGAGTGATGCGACAGTCCTCGATTTCTCCGCAGCGGCGCTCGCCGCGCGGTGAGGCTGCCGTGTCCTGTTCCGGCCGGCCCTATGTCAGCGGTTACTACCGGGAACGGTGGCGCAGCTAGCCAATGCTGCCAGGCTCACGCCGCCGTCCCCCGTACGGGATCGGCGGCTTTTTTGTTTGTCCTTTGAGAATTCCATATGTACATGCGGTTGTAGCTCAGATGGTAGAGCGCCACCTCGCCATGGTGGAGGTCACCGGTTCGATCCCGGTCAGCCGCTCTCGCGCGCGTCGTGGACGGCGGCACGTCCGGCGGTCCGTAAAACCGTTGCCATCGTGGCTTACCTGGGTCGGCACCAGGGACGCGCACCAAGCCCCCGTAGCTCAGCGGAGAGAGCGCGGCGTTCCGAGCGCCGAGGCCGCTGGTTCGAGTCCAGCCGGGGGCACCACGGTCGTATGCCCGAGTGGCCAAGGGATCCGCCTGCAAAGCGGAACACGCCGGTTCGATTCCGGCTACGACCTCGAACCGCGACAAACACGAGCGGCGTACACCGAAATGGTGTACGCCGCTCTTTCGTGCGTTACCTCGGGCCGCGGTTGAACGTCGAGGTCGACCAGAAGTAGCCGAGGACGGTCAGGCCCAGGCACCAGGCGACCGCGAGCCATCCGTTGTGGCCGATCTCGCTGCCGAGCAGCAGGCCGCGCAGGGTTTCGATGGCGGGAGTGAACGGCTGGTACTCGGCGATCGGCTGGAACCAGCCGGGCATCGCGTCGACCGGGACGAACGCGCTGGACAGCAACGGCAGCAGGATCAGCGGCATCGCGTTGTTGCTGGCCGCCTCGGCGTTCGGGCTGACCAGGCCCATGCCGACCGCGATCCAGGTCAGCGCCAGGGCGAACAGCACCAGCAGCCCGAACGCCCCCAGCCAGTCGAGGGCGGTGGCGTCCGTGGAGCGGAAGCCGATGGCCACGGCGACGGCGCCGACGAGGACCACGCTCAGCACCGACTGCAGCACGCTGCCGACGACGTGGCCGATGAGCACCGAACCGCGGTGGATCGCCATCGTGCGGAAGCGGGCGATGATGCCCTCGGTCATGTCGTTGGAGACGGAGACCGCGGTGCCGATCACGGTGCTGCCGATGGTCATCAGCAGCAGGCCCGGTACGAGGTAGGCGATGTACTTCGCCCGGTCCGGAACCCCGCCGCCGATGCCCGCGCTCAATGTGTCGCCGAAGATGTACACGAAGAGCAGCAACAGCATGATCGGGGTGAGCAGCAGGTTCAGAGTCAGCGAGGGATAGCGGCGCGCGTGCAGCAGGTTGCGGCGCAGCATCGTGGACGAGTCGCGGGCGGCGAGGGCGAAGGTGCTCATCGGACGGCCTCCTTGGGCTGGTGGGGGACGCGTGCGCCGCCGGTCAGGGCGAAGAACACGTCGTCGAGGTCGGGGGTGTGCACGGTGAGGCTGTCGGCCTCGATGCCGGCGGCGTTCAACCGCTGGATGATCTCGCCGAGTTCGCGCTGCGTGCCGTCGGTGGGGACCTGCAGCGACAGCGCCGGGTCGTCGCGCACGACATCGCGCAGCGTGACGGCCGTCCGCTCGTACGCCATCGGGTCGTCGAAGCGAAGCCGGACGTGCCCGCCCGGGACCTGCCGCTTGAGCTCCTCGGCCGTTCCCTCGGCGACGATCCTGCCGTCGTTGAGCACGGCGATCCGGTCGGCGAGCTCGTCCGCCTCGTCCAGGTACTGCGTGGTGAGGAAGACGGTGACGCCGTCGGCGACGAGCTCGCGGATGATCTGCCACATGTTGTGCCGGCTGCGCGGGTCGAGACCCGTGGTCGGCTCGTCGAGGAAGATGATCCGCGGGCTGCCGACCAGGGTCATCGCGATGTCGAGGCGGCGCTTCATGCCGCCGGAGTAGGTGGACGCGGGCTTCTTCGCCGCCTCGACCAGGTCGAAGCGCTCCAGCAGTCCGGCCGCGATGCGACGGCCCTCACCGCGGGAGAGATGGTGCAGGTCCGCCATGAGAAGCATGTTCTCCTCGCCGGTGATCAGGCCGTCGACCGCGGAGAACTGGCCGGTCACGCCGATCGCGGCGCGCACCGCCTGCGGGTCGGTGGCCAGGTCGTGGCCGCCGACGCTGATGCTGCCGGAGGCCGGGTCGGCCGCGATGAGGGTGGAGAGGATCTGGACGGCGGTGGTCTTGCCGGCGCCGTTCGGGCCGAGCAGGGAGAAGATCGTCCCCTCGGGCACGGCCAGATCGACGCCGTCGAGCACGACCTTCTCGCCGTACGACTTGCGTAGCTGGTTCGCCGCGATGGCCAGGTTGGTCATGGTGAGTGTTCTCCTTCAGAGGCTGCGGGCGGTGATGTCGCCCATGGAGGTGGTGGCGCGGATGTCGAGCTCGGCGGTGCCGTCGTTCTTGAGGGCGTTGCTGATCCGGCCGAGGCCGGTGCCGGCGTCGAGAGCGGCCGAGACACCCGCGGCGGCGGTGACCGAGATGTCGCCGGACTGGGTGCTCAGCACGACCGTCCCGCCGACGGCCTCGGCGATCCGGATGTCGCCTCGCGTGGTGCTGATCTGCGCGGGGCCGCCGAGCCGGCCGACCTCGACATCGCCGTCGACCGCGGTCAGTCGTACGCTCGCGGCCTCGTCGATTTTGATTTGCTGGTACGCGCCGTCGAAGACGACCTCGCCGAGGCGGCCGACACCACGCAGCTCGGCGGCGGCGGCCTTGCCCTCGAGGCGGGAGCCGGCGGGCAGCTGGACGGTGACCTGCAGGGATCCCTTCGGCCCGATGAGCTGGTTGGCCGGCTCGGGGGTGCTGATCCGCAGGACGCCGTCGGCGTACTCGACGGTGGTCTGCTCGGCCAGCCTGACGTCGCGGCCCTTGGCGGCGTCCGTGGGCAGGACCTCGACGGTGGTGTCGGCCCGCTCCGCGGCGATGACCTGGATGCGCCCGGCCGGGATGGCCAGGACGGCGGAGATGGCGGCGGGGGTGTCGAACTTCTGCATCGTGCTCTCCTTGCACTCGTTGTTTCCGATGAGAGAAACGCTAAGTTGCGTTCACGAATTCCGCAACACCCTTGTTGCTCGCTCGCGATGTCTTAGCAGGTAAATGGGCCGAAGTTGTTGCAATGGCGATGAATCTAATGCAACGTTGGTGGCTCGTTTGTTGCAATGGTTGTGGAGTGAACGCCACCGGCGGCTCCGGGGGGAGACGCTGGGGGCGACGCGCTCGACCAGCGCGCCGGCGGCAAGAAGCCATGTTTTTCGGATGTTCATGACAAACCTCTCGGGCTACGGCGGGGGGAACTCGTAGAGGTGAGTTCGCCGCAGGAGCTGGAAGCCGAGGTGCTCGCGCACCGGGTCGCTTCCGGCGGTGATGGTCTCGATCTCATCGACGTACGGGTGGATCTCGCGCAGGCGCTGAACGAGGGCGGCGTTGACCCAGAGGCCCAGCCGCCGCCCGCGATGACCGGGAAGCACGGCCGGTCCGTACTGGCGGGCGCGCGCCCGGGCGTCCGCCTTGGTGATGCCGCCCTGCGTGGACAGCGCGCCGACGACCGCGACGGCATAGGCCGCCAGGCCGCCGTCCGTGTCCGCGGCGGTCAACAGGGTGTTGCCGGGGCGGCTCGAGCTCCGCAGCAGCTCCTCGACGCGCGGCGCGCGAGGGAGGTCGCCGGTCCAGTGGGTCAGGCGATAGCCGGGATGCTCGGCGTCGACCAGCTCACCGAGCCAGGCCTGATGGACACCGCAGTACGTGAGCAGGTCGTGCCGGAGGGAGCGGGTGTGCCGGAAGCCGTGCCGTCGGCAGAACGCCTCGCCCGGCGAGCCCGCGGCCACGTCCGCGACCAGGCGTGGTTCGACGGTCTCCGCTCGGACGGCGGCCAGGAGCCGGGAGCCGATCCCGCGCCGCCGCCATTCCGGCTCGACGTGCAGGCTCAGCTCGGGTACGCCCGGAATCACGGCCGGCACTGGCCAGAGGGCAGCCACCCCGGCCACGGTCCCGTTCGGTGCCACCGCCTCCCACCGCGATGCCGCCGGCACTATGTCGATCGATGGTTCGCTCACGGGCACCACGATCGCCTCGGCCGCCGGTGCCGAACAACGCGAAAGATCGAACCGGCGGTTAAGCCAGCGGTTATCGTTCCTGGCCGCGCCCCGGGCGGGACGGGCCGTCGCCGCCGCCGTACACTTCCGGTTCGCGCAGGTCAGGGACGAGATTCCGGCGCGCGGTGACCGGTAGAGGAGACGGCCTGGTGGAGTTGCGCGACGTCGAGATCTTCCTGGCGCTGGCCGAAGAGCTGCATTTCGGGCGTACGGCCGAACGACTCCGAGTCTCGCAGGCGCGCGTCAGCCAGTCGATCAAACAGCAGGAGCGCCGGATCGGCGGCGCCCTGTTCGAGCGGACCAGCCGCAGTGTGCGACTGACTCCGCTGGGCGAGCAGTTGCGCGCGCGGCTCGACGCGGGCTACCGCGAGATCATGGGGGGTCTCGAGGAGGCCGTCGCCGCCGCCCGCGGACAGTCAGGCACCCTGACCATCGGAACGTTTGACACCCACCATCAGGAGATCGCCGCCGTTCTCGACCTGTTCCGGCAGCGGCACCCGCGATGCGAGCTGCGCATGCGGGAGGTTCCGCCGGTCGACCCGTTCGGCGGGCTGCGCGCCGGCCGGGTCGACGTCGGCCTGCTCTGGCAGCCCATCCGCGAGCCCGACCTCGTCGTCGGGCCGGAGCTGTACACCGAGCGCCTGGTGCTGGCCGTCGCGCCCGGCCATCCACTGGCCGCACGCGACCGGGTCGAAATGGAGGATCTGGCAGACCATCAGGTTGTCTATCCTGACGGGCCCATTCCGGACTACGTGTGGGAGTCGCACACGCCGTCGGTGACCCCGTCCGGCCGCCCCATCAAGCGCGGTGCTCCCGTGGCCACCCTTGAGGAGGCATTCACGGCGATCGGCACCGGCCGCGTGGTGTCCCCGATCGGGGAGTTCTCGGCGGCGTCCCGGGTGCGCCGCGACATAACCTTCCTACCCATAAACAACGGACCAATTCTGCGGTACGCCCCGGTGTGGCGCAGCGGAAGCGAAACAGCGCTGATCCGAGCGTTCGTCGAGGCCGCCACCGACACCGCCGGCTGATCCTGGATTTCGACGTCGATCGGCCTCTATGGTCCCTGCGTGATGACTGTGCTCTGCGTACCCCAGTGGCAAGGTTCGGCATCGAGCAAGGCGCCGCGGCTCATGGCCGGTGCCCGCCGCGCCGCCGCCCTTGTGCCGGGCGCCGCCGTGGTGACCGTGCCGGTGGTGGAAACCGCCGGTGAGAAGGTCTCCGGTATCCGCGCGTTCGACGCTCTCGTCGAGAACCAGCGACTGACCCGGGAAGCGCTCGCCGCCATCGACGGCCGGGTCATCACGATCGGCGGCGACTGCTCGGTCGACATCGCGCCGATCGCCGCCGCCCGAGCGCGCTACGGCGATGCGTTGACGGTGTTGTGGATCGATGCCCACCCGGACGTGTACAGCCCGCAGACCCTGGAGTCGGGTGCCTTTCACGCCATGGTGGTACGCGCGCTGCTCGGCGATGCACCGGCCGGGCTCACGCCGGAGCAGCCGCTGACGCCGCGCCAGATCGTCATTGGCGGCGAGCGGGCGAACGTGCCGTCCGAGCATGCGTATCTCGCGGAGACCGGCCTGCGCCGGCACGGCGTCGACGACCTGGAGCAGGTGCTCGACGGTCTGCGCGGCCCGGTGTACGTGCATGTCGACCTCGACGTCCTGGAGCCGACGGTCTTCGGCTCGACCTGCTACCCCGAGCCGGACGGCGTGCGGCCGCAACGACTGATCGACCTGATCGCTCAGGTGGACGACATCGTCGGCGCTGCCATCACCGAGCACGCCCCGGCCGGCGACGACGTCGACGCCGGCGAGTCCGAGACGATCCGCCGGCTGGGCGCCGCCCTGACGCGGTGACCGGGTCGCAGCCTCCTTCATCGGCCGTTGCCTGGGCGGCCGAAGTCGCCGGTCCGGGCGCCTCCGCGCGCACCGTTCGGCGACTCGCCGGCGGCACTCACTCGGCTTGCCGGGCTGCGAGACGGCTTCGCGGCGGCATCCGCTTCCTCCTCTGCCGCAGCCGACTCGGCATCCGCTTCCTTCTCTGCCGGCGCCGACCCGGCATCCGCCGCATCCTCTGCCGCCGCCGACTCGGGGCCTGCCGCGGCGATCCTGGCTGCCCACACTCATCGGCTTGCCGGTCGGAAACCCGTACTGACGCACTTTGATTTTTGGTCCGGCAATGTCCTGTGGGAGCACGGGGTGATCACCGGCGTCGTCGACTGGTCGGGGGCCGCACAGGCGCCGCGCGGCCTCGACGTGAGCTGGTGCCGCCTCGATCTGACCCTGCTGCACGGCCCGGACTCGGCCGAGACATTCCTGGCGGCGTACGAGCAAGCCGCAGGAGCCGTGCCCGACCTGGCTCTGTGGGATTTGTTCGCCCTCGACAACTCCTACCGCACCGTCGAGACCTGGCTCCCGAACTACCACGACCTCGGCCGCACCGATCTGACCGCGGCCAAATTGCGTGAACGTCATACCAACTGGACGCAGGAATGCTTAGACCATTTCAACGGCGATCTCGGTAGCCGGGCTCAATCGGTGGCGAGCCCGCTCAGCACGATGGCGGCGGTGAGGGCCAGGGCCGCGCCGGAGATCCACGGGATCGGGGCGAGGCCGGAGTTCCTGGTGATCCAGGCGGCGATCGTCGAGGCCAGAGCCACGAGCGGGATGACGGGCAGGAGCCAGGCCAGGTAGACGCGGCGGGGGAGTGGATGCGGGACCTGGTCGGTGAGGAGCGCGACCACGCCCAGGGCGAGCGCGGCGAAAAGCACCGCGACGGTGGCCGCCGTGCTGAGCGCGAGCCATCCGTCGGCGCCGGCCAAGTGCAGAACCAGCCAGGCCAGCCCGACCGGAACAACCATCATCGCCAGTACGGCGAGGCCGCACCCGCTCCCTCGTCGAATCCCCACAACCGGCGATTCTTCCTCGATCCCGAGGACAACCGGGTCAGCCGAGCGCGTAGAACGTGTCGTCGCATTCTTCGATGACGACCGCGCTGCCCACGAACGGCACGGTGCACTTGGTGCTCTGGCCGTTCGACTCGAGCTCGGGCGCTGTCCAGAGCACCGTTCCGTCGGTGGCGCTGAGACCCACGATCGGCCCGTCCGCCTCCTGCTGCGTGATGACCACGCCGTTGTTGGTGGCGACCTGACAGGCGTAGCTGTGCTCTGGGGTCGACCAGCTCTCGGTGCGGCTGGTCCGGTCGTACAGGGTCAGCCCCCCGGACAGGTCCTCGACCAGGGCGGTGGCGCTCCAGGCGCACATCCCGCTCTGGTCGTTGACGGCCGCCGTGGTCGTGGCGTCGTGGTGGATGCCCGTGGTGTCGACGTACAGCCCGTCGTGGTTGTCCGGCCCCGGCAACCGCGGCACCGCGCCCTGGAACGGGCCGGCGGGCTTCCCGGTGGCGGCGGTGTACCGCGTTCCACCCCCGCCGTCGCCTCTTCCGACCACGAGATCGGAGCCCAGAACGCTGAGCAGCGGACGCTGGTTCCTGGCGTCGAGCGGCACCGACCAGGCGACCGTCGACGTGCCGACCTTGATCGCTCTGACCGCGTCCGGATCGGAGAACTGCTTGTTCGGGCGGGTCAGTACGAACAGGTAGCCGTCGGCGACCGCTTCCGACGGGCTGTAGAAGATCTCACCGGCGGGAAGGCCGGACGCGGCAAACGTCCACGATGGACTGCCGGTCGCGAGATCAACGGCGACGATGTCGTTGACGGTGACGCCGCCGGCCGGGTTCGGCGTGCTCTCGCTGAACAACACGGCCTGACCGCTGTAGCCGGCATACTCCGCGCCGGCGTGGCCCTGCCACAACACGCGCGGTTGCCCGACCGGGCCGGTGTTGTCACCGAGGTCGGTCGTACCGGGCCCGGGTCCCGCCGGCGCGGCGGACGCGATCGGCTCGCTGGAGGCAACCGGCTCGGCGGAGGCGCCGTCTCCGCCGCCCGCGGCCGTAGGTTTCGGGTCGGACGAACCGCAGCCCGACACCGCCAGCACCGCGGCGACGACCAGCAAGCGCGTGACACGAGCATGTGACATCGCCGTCGGGCTCCTCTCGAGGGAACGGATCTGTCGACCACGCTAAGTAACGACGGACGGCGAGCGTGATGGCCTGAAAGCCAGACAAACGACCGGACCAGGCAAGATCAATCAACCGAGGGGTGTACGCACACTGACGTCGGAGGGGATCCGCTTGCGTCGTACGCTGCGGTTATGACAGTCACTCTGACCGAGGCCGAGCGCAGCTACCTCAAGGGCCAGCCGTTGGCGCGCCTGGCCACCGTCGATGCGAGCGGAGCCCCCCAGAACAACCCGGTCGGCGTGTTCCTGGACGACGCGACCGGCGACATCCTGGTCGGCGGCGCCGCCCTGGGCACCACCCGCAAGTTCCGCAACGTCCAAGCCAACCGCCAGGTAGCCATCGTCGTCGACGACCTGGTCTCGCGGGACCCATGGACCGTACGCGGCCTGGAGATCCGCGGCACCGCGGTAGCGCTGGAAGACGTCGACCCGCCAGTGCCGTTCATGAGCCGCGAAGTCATCCGAATCACCCCGACCTGGGTCACAAGCTGGGGCGTAGATCCCAAGGCCCCCGCCCGGCACAGCCGCCGGTCCTGACGCCCGTATCGGGCCGGGATCGAGCCGCGATTGACTTTGACGGTGAGGTGGATCAGCACCCTGGCGGCGGGCTACACGGAGCACAAGCAGCGACGCGCAGCCCGCGCCTTCTACGGTGTGTGCGACAAGTGCCGGCACGATTGGCGGGAGCACCATCCTGGTCGCGGCTGCGGTGAGTGCGGCTACGAGATCGAGCACGAAGAACCGGACGCCCCCGCCGCGGTGTGTGTCGCTCGCGCACCCGGCTACACATTTTCGTGACGAATCGCAAGATCGACTCTCCGGGATTGTCGGGAATCCGCAGTCTCGACAGAATGCCCCGACGCCACGGTATTTCCGGCCGGGCGCGCCGGGTCTCTTGCCGTGTGGCCGGTCTGTCACGTTGATTCTCCGGCGGACGGAGGCGCAGGCCGGCCCGGGCGAGGGAGAATTGACATGAGTAACGGAAACAATGCCCCCGATGCACGCGCCGCCGAAGAGGCACGGGCGATCCGTCCGGACCGCGACGACTCGGCCAAGTACGGCGTGGAAGGCTGTTGCGTCCGCACATTCTGGGCGGTGGTCGAGACTGACGGCACCCTGGTCCGCGGACGAAACGTCGCGAGAGTGGCTCGTCTCGAGGACGGCGTCTACGAAGTGGTCTTCACCAGCGACGTCAGCGAGGGTGTGTTCGTCGCGACGATCGGCCGGCCCGGCATCGCCACCGAACCACCCGGTGAGATCACTGTCGCGCTGCGCTGCTGCCTCGCCAGTCCCGAGGAGAACAAGGGCGTCTGGGTAGACACTCACGACTCCAACGGCCGCCTCGCGGATCGCGCTTTCCACCTGGTCGTGCACACTCACTAGACGGCATCAGGAAGGGTCTTCGGTACGAGCAAGGGCGACTGACCAACAGCTCGTGTATCGAAGGCCCAACCCTGTATCAGCTCTGGCGTAAATGTCGGCCGCAGCCCAGTCTGATTCTGACCTAACTCGATAGCCGTAGCATACATATATGGTAGAGGTGGCGGTGCCTTTGATCACAGCCGGCGGAACCGTGGTTGCGGCCATTTTGACCGGTTTCGGAGCAGCCGCATTGAAGCGACGATGGGACGAAAAGGCAGAGAGTCGAAGATGGCACCGCGAAAGATCAGAAAGGCGACGCGAAGAGCTTCGACTTGCCTTTATGCAGTACTTCGAGGCGATACGCCGGATCGAACAAATGGGAATCGACGTCTGGCTCACCGGTAGAAACGAGATCGCGGGTGACCGAAAGCGCGATCAAGAGGACGCGCCGGCCCCGTTGAACGACACCCCACAATCGGCGCTCTTGGATCCACCGCACATTACTGTCATGAGCAACGGGGCGGTGGCCGGAGACCTCCTCATGCTGCTCCTCGGTCCACACGCAGCCGAATCGTTCACCAACCACGTCCGTGACCTGGACGACTGGGTCAGGCGGATGCAGAAGCTAGGTGCAGTGGGAGCCGACACGACACCGCCACCGGACAAGCTACCTCTCGTGCAGATAGCGCACGGCCTGCTGGGAAGAGATTGCGCTACAACGGCGGGGCGCCATTTGTCTTAGTGTCAGCACACTCATCACGCAGAAGATCGCGGCGAGCGCATGGCGCGATCGCGGTTCGCCAGGCGGTTCGCCACATTGTCGTACCGGCGTCGTAGGTTGTCGGCATGACGGACAGCGCCTTCAGCGACTTCGTTGCCGACGTCGAGCGGGCTTCGGCCGCCGCCAAGTCGTATTACGACACCGGTGACGTGCTGATGACCGACGCCGACTACGACGTGCTGCTCGACCGGATCGCCGCGGCTAAGAAGGCTCACCCGGAGTGGGACGACCGGGGGCTGACCACGAGGGTCGCGGCGGGGGTGTCCGGCGGCGGCGACGTGCGGCACCCGGAACCGATGATGTCGCTCGGCAAGGTCACCGGTGAGGAAGAGGTGCGCGCGTTCGTCGCGAGCCTCGGTGGGGACCCCTGCCTGGTCGAGGTGAAGCTCGACGGGCTCGCGATCCGCGTGGCGTACGAGTCGGGGCGCCTCGCCCTGGCCGCCCTGCGCGGTGACGGCAGCACCGGGGAGAACGTCACCGCACAGGTGCTGCGGGGCATCGCCGGCCTGCCTGCCCGGCTCGGCACCCCGTGGACGGGCGAGGTCCGCGGCGAGGTCTACATGACCGTCGGTGATTTCGAGGCGGCCGGCGCCAACCGGGTCGCGGCCGGCGGCAAGGCGTTCATCAACTCGCGCGGCGCCGTCGCGGGGTCGATCCGCAGCGTCGACCGCAACTATGAGGCGCCGATGACCTTCTCGGCGTACGACATCTCGGGCGATTTTGATTCTCACCAGGAGCGCATGGGTCGCGCGGCCGAGCTTGGATTCCCCGTGGCCGGGCGGCTTGCCACGGGCGAGATCCAGGTCGCGGTGGACGCGGAGGAAGCGCTCGCCGCCGTCGCGCGCATCGGCGAGCTGCGTGGCGGCCTGGAGTTTCCGATCGACGGCGCGGTGCTCACCGCCGACCTGGAATCGACGCGCCGGCGGCTCGGCTCCGGCAGCCGCACGCCGTACTGGGCGGCCGCCTTCAAATATCCCGCCGACACGGGCTCGACCGTGCTGCGCGACATCGAGGTGCGGGTCGGGCGCACCGGGCGCATCTCGCTGCGCGCGGTGCTCGATCCGGTCTTCGTCGACGGCACCACGATCACCTACGCGACGCTGCACAACCCGAAGTTCGTCGAGGAACAGGGCCTCGCCGTCGGCCAGACCGTGGCGGTGTGGCGGGCCGGCGACGTCATCCCGCGCGTCACCGCGCCCATCGGCGAGCAGCCGCACGGGCTCACCCCGTGGGTGCCGCCCGAGACCTGCCCGCAGTGCGGCGAGCCGTGGGACAAGTCCAGCCTGCTCTGGCGCTGCCACACCGCCTCGTGCAGCGCCACCAACGCGCTCGAGTACTGGTGCAGCCGCGAGGCCATGGATGTCGAAGGCGCCGGCGAGGCCCTCTGCGTCGCCCTGGTCAACGCCGGCCTGGCGACCGACGTGGCCGACCTGTACGACCTGACCGAGGAACAGCTGGCCGGCCTGCCCGTCGGCAACACCAAGGCCGGCGGTGTGGTCCTGCTCGGCAAGCTCAACGCCGCCAAGGTCGTCGCGTCGCTGGAACGCAGCAAGTCCCAGCCGTTCAACCGCGTCATCACCGGCCTGGGCATCCGCATGACCGGCCGCAGCGTCGGCCGCTGGCTGGCCGCTCGCTTCAAGACGATGGACGCGCTACGGGCCGCCACCGTCGAGGAGATCGCCGAGATCGACAAGATGGGCCTGATCAAGGCACAACACGTCGTCGACGGCCTGGCGGGCATGGCCGGCGTCATCGACCGGCTGGCTGCCGCCGGCGTCACCATGAGCGTCCCCGAGACCACGGGCGACAGACCGCTCGAGGGCAGGACGTACGTGGTCAGCGGCAGCGTCCCCGGCTACACGCGCACGACCGTGAGCGAGCGCATCGAGCAGCTGGGCGGCCGAGCCACCGGCAACGTCTCGGCGACGACCACAGCGCTGGTCACGTCCGAGACAACCACGGCGAAGGCCACGAAGGCCGCCAAGCTCGGCATCCCCATCATCGACCCGGCCGAATTCGCGGAAATGCTCGCGGACTGACCGCCGGCGGCCGGCTGCTCAGCCCGGGCGGTCGGCGAGGGCGGCCAGGATCCGCTTCTGGTTGGCGTCGAGTTCCTGGGCGGACACGTCCGGATCGATGCGGCCGAAGTCGAAGTCGGTCATCTGCCAGGCCGGAAAGACATGAACGTGCGCGTGCGGTACCTCGAAACCCGCGACGACCAGGCCGGCCCGCGGCGCATCGAAGGCCCGTTTCAGCGCCGCGCCGATCGTTCGGCTGACGGTCATGACATGCGCCAGCAGTTGCGGTTCGAGGTCGGTCCAGTCGTCGACCTCGGCGCGCGGTACGACCAGGGTGTGCCCGGCCGTGAGCGGGGCGATCGTGAGGAACGCGACCGCGCGGTCGTCCGTCCAGACGAACCGGCCGGGCAGATCACCGTTGATGATGCGGGTGAACAGGGTCGGCATTGACGCTCCTAGCGGTCGGTATCGGACAAAATCCTCAAGCGGGGCGGTCCGGGGTGAGGCGGAAGATGCGCAGCTTCCGGTGCGACGCGCGGGTCTTGTACGCCTGGTAGCCCGGCCACTGGTCGACTATCAACAGCCAGAGGCGGTCGCGGTCGGCGCCCTCGCACTCGTGCGCCGTCACCGGCACCTCACGCCCGCCCAGCAGCACCCGGGCGCGCGGGTCGGCGCTCAGGTTCCAGGCCCAGCCGGGATCGTTCGTCCCGCCCCAGTTCGAGGCGATGACGATGAGATCGTCGCCCTCCCGTACGTATTGCAGGGGATTGCTCCGGGGTTGCCCGGAGCGGCGCCCGGTGGTGGTCAGCATGAGCGAAGGGGCCATGCCCAGCGCCACCACCCGCCCGCGGGTCAGCCGGCCGAGCCGGCGGTCGACGCTGACCAGGCTGCGGGCCACCGGCGTGAACCCGGGCCAGGCCCCGACGGCTCGCCACATCCTTTTCCACAAGGTCAGCCACCTCTTCCTCCGCGAATCGTGCATCCCCGGCGCGAAGCCTAAGGGGCCGCGCATGGACAACGGTCGTAGAGGTGGCGGGCGACCGCTCAGCCCACGCGGGCCGGTGCTCGCTCCGGCCTCGGGTCCGGATCGGGCGTCGGCGAGGGAGCCGCCGGGGAGCGCCGGAGGACGGCCAGCCCGCCCGAGAAGGCCGCCAGCAGAGCGCGCCAGGAGCGGTGACGCTGGAACGGGAACTCGAACACGGCCGCGAAGAGCCAGGCGGCCATCAGCGACAAAGGCAAACCAACCACCACCACGAAGACGTACGTGTGGGGACCGCGCTCGGCGTAATGTGGCGCGACCTTCTTCGCGAGCACGGTGAGGATCGGCAGGTGGATCAGGTACAGGCTGAACGAGATCCTGCCCAGGCGCTCGAGCGGCCAACTCGACAGACAACGGGTCAGCGCGGCGGCGCGGCCGGTGGCGACGGCCACGATCAGCATCGTCAGGCCGGGCGTGATCGCGAGGTCGACCCAGAAGTAGTGGTGGCCGGTCCAGTACGAGCCCTTGACGTAGATCAACAGCAACACCGGGGCGCAGGCCGCCAACGCCAGCCACAACCACGGCACGGCGCGTACGCGGGCCGATGCGGTGACCACCCCGGCGGCGATGATGCCGGCGACGAAGACCGGAGCCAGGTGCGAGGTCAGCCCGGTGTCGCCCTCGTGCGGGGTCAAGCGCGGTGCCGCCACGGCCAGCAGGAGAACCGGCACAGTGACCACGGCGAGGAGTGCCAACGCCCCGAGCCGCCGGCGGATCAGCAGGAACACCGGAAAGAGCAGGT
The DNA here is from genome assembly GCF_000379645.1 of Paractinoplanes globisporus DSM 43857. Classification (GTDB taxonomy): domain Bacteria; phylum Actinomycetota; class Actinomycetes; order Mycobacteriales; family Micromonosporaceae; genus Actinoplanes; species Actinoplanes globisporus. The sequence continues at coordinate 485,068 of NZ_KB903294.1, read as the reverse complement.
AGAGCTCGACCTCGACGGCGACCGACCAGAGCGCCCCGTTCGGCGTACGGGCCTTGATGAAATCCTGCAGCAGCAGGCCGAAGACCATTGCCGACCGGTGATTCGGCGGGCCCGTGTGGGTGGCCTTCACGACGAACACGGCGACGACCAGGCTGAACGCAAGTGCCGCCCAGTAGGCCGGAAGGATCCGCCACGCCCGCCGGCGCAGGAACCGGGCCGTTCCGCCGAGTCGCCACTGATTCACCGCGGGTGACAGCGCCAGCGAGAAACCGGACAGCGCCAGGAAGAAGACGACGCTGAGCCGGCCGTACATCGCCCAGGTCAGGTAGGCCGGTCCGGTGTTGCGCGGAAAGAACTGGAAGGACAACAGCCAGGCGTGGAACAGGAGCACGTAGAGCGCCGCCAGGCCACGCAAGCCGTCAAGCCCCGCAATTCGGCCACGCTCTGGTCGTTCCGTCACGAACCGTCCCCCGTACGTCCGACGACACCCACCCTGCAGGGAGAACGGTCCACAGCGGTCCGCAGTTCAATTCCGTAGGATCGGGTGCCGTGATCGAGGACATTCGTGGCGCCTTCCGGCAACTGCACTCGGCCGGCACATTCGTGCTGCCCAACCCGTGGGACGTGCCGTCGGCTCGGCTGCTGGAACAGCTCGGCTTCCCGGCCCTGGCCACGACGAGCTCCGGCTTCGCCGCCACGCTCGGCCGCGCGGACCAGCACGTCACCCGCGACGAATTGGTCGCTCATGTCAAAAACATCACCGCGGCCGTACGCCTGCCGGTGTCGGTCGACGCCGAAAGAGGCTATGCCGAGCATCCCGAGGGCGTAGCGGAGACGGTCCAGATGCTGGCCGAGGCCGGCGCCAGCGGCGTGTCGATCGAGGACTACAACCCGGCCACCGGCGGCATTGACCCCGTGGACGTCGCCACCGAGCGGATCGCCGCCGCCGCGAGCGTGTGCGCCCGACACGGCATGGTCCTGACCGGCCGCGCGGAGAACTACCTTCACGGCGTCGACGACCTGCCCGACACGATCGCCCGCCTGAGCGCCTATCGCGACGCCGGTGCGACGTGCCTGTACGCGCCCGGGCTGGCCGACCTCGACGACATCGCCCGGGTGGTCGGCGAGGTCGGCGCCCCGATCAACGTGCTGGCCCTTCCGAACGCCCCGACCGTGCCCCAGTTGGCGGAAATCGGCGTACGCCGCGTGTCGACCGGCGGCAGCCTGGCCTGGACGGCCTACGGCGCGCTGGTGCACGCTGCCACGGAATTGCGCGACAGCGGAACCACGACCTACCTCGACCGGGCCCTGCCCCGCCAACTCCGCGACGCGGCCTTCCGCTGACCTTCCCTCCGTCGGGTGTCGGATCTGGGCCGAGCCGTTCGTAGAACAGATGAGAGGCGGCCGGCAGCGCCGCCGCGGTATGCGCTGGAGGAAGAGGCATGGCCAAGCTGGTCTACGTGACGAATGTGTCGACTGACGGCTACATCGAGGACGAAAAGGGCGCCTTCGACTGGTTCCCTCGCGACGACGAGGTGTTCGCGTTCACCACCGACCTCATACGGTCCGCCGGCACGTTCCTCTACGGGCGGCGCCTGTACGAAATGATGGCCGTCTGGGAGACCGACGCCGCTCTGGCCGCGCAGTCCAGCCTCACCGCCGACTTCGCGAGCGCCTGGCAGGCGGCGGACAAAGTCGTCTATTCCACGACTCTGACCGCGACGTCAACGGCCAAGACCCGACTGGAACGCCATTTCGATCCCACTGCCGTACGCCAACTGAAGGCCACGGCCGGCAGCGATATCACCATCGGAGGCGCCAACCTCGCGGCGCAGGCCATGCGGGCCGGGCTTGTGGACGAGTGCCAGTTGATCATCTGGCCCCTCGCCGTCGGAGGCGGCAAAGCAGGTCTACCCACCGGCCTACGCACCAACTTCGAGCTCCTAGACGAACGCCGCTTCCCCAGCGGCGTCGTTCACCTCCGCTATCGCCCTCTCGGACACTGACCGCGAGCGCAACGCAGGGCGGGACGGCTGGTGCCCTGCCCGCAGCGTCGATCAGCAGACGGGTTGGATTGCCTCCCTCGGTCCGTGGAAGTGCGACCAACTGCACTTGCCCCGACGTCTTCGAGTTGCAGGACGGAAACTTCGCGATCGTCGGGACCGATCGGACGGCCGAGCTCACGGGACAACTTCCGGAGGACGCCGGCGTCGCGCCCTATGAACGGATCGTCGTGATCACCCGGGACACCCTGCTCGCGGCCGCGGACGATCTGCGGAGGTAGCCGCGCCTAGACTCACTCCCCGGTCGTGTACTGCAACCAGGCATGCTGAAGCAGCAAGTTGGCGTACATGTGCTGCGACTGGGTCACCGAGTCTTCCGGCGTGGTCGGAGGCCAGACCTCGGCCAGATGGGGATTGTCGATTGCCATGCGGGTCAGGGTGACGTGAAGCCGACGCACTGACGACCCCGAACGCTTGCCCCACGTCGCCCCATCGCGTCCACGTGGTGTCGTCGCCGCTCTTCCCGATAAGGGCGCTTGCCACCCAGAGCCGGATCCTATGAGGCGTGAACGACCGGCCGGATGCGCACTCGTCGACCCTCATCGTCTGGCCCCTTCTCCGCGGCACCCTGACGGCTCACGCCGAGGCGCGCCGTCGATGACCTTTCCGCGGGAGTGCGGCATGCGGCCCCTGCTCGACATCTGGCCGACACCTCTTCGCCGGCTGGGGGACAACCCGGGCCAACTCAAGCTGTGGTGACCTTGGCCTCGGCGGGTCGCTCGTGGGGGCGTCGAAAAAATCAGACCGCTTGGGTACGGTCTGGGGCGGCGAAATGTAGGGGGCAGGGTATGGGCATGATCGGCTTCACCGACAACTACCAGGATCGGTCGACGCACGAGGGATATCAGTTCGAGTTCTTCTGCGAGCGGTGCGGGAACGGGTACACGTCGACGTTCCGGCGGTCGGCCGTGAACTTCGGGGGGAAGCTGCTGCGGATGGGCGGCGACCTGATCGGTGGGGAGTGGGGGCGCCGCGCGTCCGAGCTGGGGTGGGACGCCAACTGGATGCGGGACGGCACGCGCGGCCCGGCCTGGGACAAGGCGCTGAACGGCGCGGTCGAGGAGATCCGGCCGCACTTCCACCAGTGCCACCGCTGCGGTGAGTGGGTGTGCGGACAGGTCTGCTGGAACGACCAGCGGGGGGTCTGCGTGAACTGCGCGCCCAAGCTCGACCAGGAGATCGCGGGCATTCAGGCGCGGGCACAGGTGGAGCAGCTCAACGACAAGATCCGCCAGGTCGACTGGACCGAGGGGACGAACTACGGCACGACGGCCGTGGGGCGGTGCCCGTCGTGCGCGAACGACACCGGCGGCGGCAAGTACTGCCAGCACTGCGGTACTCCGCTGGCGGCCGCGCCGGAGGCGAAGAGCTTCTGCGGGCAGTGCGGCACGAAGCTGGGCGCGGGGGCGATGTTCTGCACCGGCTGTGGTTCGGCGACTTCTTGAGGCGACTGGTCCCGGTTGCCGCGATCCTGGTCTTGACGCTGGCGGGCTGCCGGTCCGGTGCGGCACCCTCCGCGGCGCCCGCGGAAACGGCACCCGCGGAAACGGCACCCGCGGAAACGGCACCCGCGGGAACCGCACCCACAGGAGCGCCGCCCGCGAGCGCGGCACCAGCGGCGACCACGCGCCCCGCCCCGCTGATCGCCCTGGCCGACCCGCGAGCCGGTCGGGCCGCGGGCGCCGAGCTCGGCGAAGCCGCGCCCCTTCCCGCCGTACGGCTGCTGGAATTGCCGGCGCCGCACGGACCCGGCGCACTCCCGCGCGGCACCCGCCCGCCGCTGATCTTCCATGGGCCTCGCGACGACAAGCGGGTGGCGCTGACCTTCGACTCGAACATGACCGACGCCATGCTGCGGCGGCTGGCCGGTCGGCAGGTCCGGTCGTACGCCAACTACTCCGTCGTCGACGAGCTGCAGCGCACCCACACGCCGGCGACCTTCTTCCTGGCCGGCAAGTGGGTCGAGGCGTACCCCCAACTCACCCGGCGGCTCGCCGCCGACCCGGACTTCGAACTGGCCAGCCACTCCTGGGCGCACGAGGGCTTCCACGCGCCCTGCTACGGCCTCGGCACGATCGCCCGGGCCGACATGGCCGCCGACGTCGAGCGCTCGTTCCAGGTGCTGGCCCGCTACACCGACCGCCCGACCCGGTACTTCCGCTTCCCCGGCGGCTGTTACGACCAGGCGGCGCTGGACGCGATCGCCCCGACCGGCTGCACCGCGGTCGAGTACGACGACGTCTCGGGCGACGCCTTCGGCCACAACCCGAAGCGGATCGCCGACGACACGGTCGCCCAGGCCCGGCCGGGATCGATCGTCGTCCTGCACATCACCGAGGCCAACGCCCCGGCGACGGCCAAGGCCCTCCCGCAGATCATCACTCGGCTCCGGGCGGGCGGCTACCAGCTGGTCACCCTGAGCGCGCTGCTGGGCCGATGACGGATGTCCTGGGGTGTCGCTGCGGGGCACCGCACACGTCCAGCGGGCTGACGGAACCGGCCGTGCCCGGTCGCCCGTCAGAGCCGCATGAGGATTTCGCGTACGGCCGCCGTCTTGTTGTTGATTTTCGCGCCGGCAGCCTGCGGCAGACACGCCGAACAACCGCCGACCGCGGGTGACCAGCCGATCCTCGTGATCGAGAACTACTCCGGCCTGGCGCCGGCCGCCGAGCGGTTCGCGCTTCCCGGCTACGTCCTGCTGGCCGACGGCACCGCTCTTTCGCGCGCCGAGGACCAGGGCATCGTGCTCTCGGCGACCCGGCGCCGGCTCTCCACAGATCAAATTCATGAGGTGTACGGGGGAGCCGCGCGCGCGAATCTGTTCCGCTCGCACGAATACCGCCAAGACGCAATCCTCGACGCTTCGGCAATGGTCATACGGATTACCTCGACAAAGGGCAGCTATCAGACCGTCGTCGTCCAGCCGGACACGCGCGAGGGTGGCGCCCGGGGCCGGGTCGTCGACTTCGCCTCCGGCGTGCTGGAGGCCGGTTCGCCGGACGGCGTCTACGCGCCCGACCGCGTCGCCGCGATCGTCGTCGGCGACAGCGACGACACCGCCGACGTGCGCCCGTGGCCGCTGGCGGTGCCGGCCGACAAGATGCCCGGATTCCCCGCCCGGCCGTGCCTGATCGTCAGCGGCGCCGGCGTACGGCCGCTGCTGGACGGCGCTCGGACCGCCACCTTCCATACCCGATGGTCGTCGGGCGATCGCCCGCTGTCCCTGCGCGTCCGTCCCCTGCTGCCGTACGAGCACGACTGCGCCGACCTGACCTCATGAGCCGGGACCGTTCCGGATGGGCATCCGCCAGAGCACGGTCCGGGCCTCCTCGTCCGCCCGGCGGCGCACCACCAACAGCCACGCGATCCCGGCCAGCGCCACCAGGATCAGACCGCCCCAGGACAGCACGGTGAACAGCGTCGCCTGCGCGTCCGTCGGCTGGGGCTCGTAGCCGCGCTGGAGGAGCTGGAACTGGTACGGCGTCCCGGTCAGCACCAGGGTGATGAGCAGCGCGATGCTGTGCATGCTGTCCCACAGCGCGTGCAGCACCGAGACGCCCAGGTAGGTGACCAGCAGCCGGCCGGTGAAGGCGAAATGCCGCCGCCCGCTGGCCGAGAACAGCACTCCGCCCAGGATCGCGGTCCACAGGCCGTGCCCGACCGGGGCGAGGATGCCGCGGAGCAGTTCCGTCTGCACCAGCTGCATCAGCGACAGCCCCTGCTCGGTGAACAGGGCCGTGAAGGCGTACCCGGCCGACTCGAACGCCGCGAACCCGAAGCCGACGGACGCGCCGAGGATGATGCCGTCGCGGGCGTACTTGTGCTCCAGATGGCGGCTCAGGAAGGCCAGCACGGCCAGCTTCGCCGCCTCCTCGATGAGCCCCACCCCGAGGAACAGCCACGGCGACGGGTGCAGCAGGTAGGACTCCAGCAGCGACGCGGCGAGCACGCCGAGGACCCCGCCGGTCACGAACGTGCTGAACAGCAGCTCCGCCGTGACCTCGCCGCTGTGCCGCCGGCCGAAGGCCCACACCACGAAGCTGACCGGCACGAGGAAGCTCCCCAGCAGCACCAGCGTGGGTATCAGGTTCGGGTTCTTGGTCACCATCGTGACGACGACGGTGAGCAGCCACAGGACGAGCCCGGTGAGGAAGACGCGCAGCCAGGCCCGGCGGCGCGGGGCTCCGGCGGCTACCGGCGCGTTGTCGTACATCGGACCTCCTCAGAAGACGCAGGCCCTCATCCTGGCCGATGTGATCCGCCGGCACGACCGGCCGTTCGTCCGCTGCCCGTACGCCCGTGCGGCCTGCACTTCAATCCATTGACACTTGTGACTGTAAGCGACAGCGTTGTCATCGACGGAAGTCGACGGATATCGACGGGTACGAGGAGCGCCGCCATGCTCGAGAATCGTTTCCTCCGGGGCGCCGCCGTGGGCCTCCTGCTGGTCCCCTCGATGCCAGCGCAGGCCCACCGGCGCGCGGCGACCGACTCGGCCGTGATCTCCGGGGACGCGCGCTTCGAGGTGCTCTCGCCGACGCTGATCCGCACCGAGTACGCCGCCGGCGGCCACTTCACCGACGCCGCCACGTTCAACGTGATCGGCCGGGACTCCTTCGCGGCCACGCCGTTCCGCAGCCGCACCGAGAACGGCTGGCTCATCGTCGAGACCGGGGCGCTGACCCTTCGCTACCGGGTCGGTTCGGGCGAGTTCAATCACGACAATCTGGCCGTACGCCTGACCGCCGGGCTCCAGACCGTCGACGCGACCCCGTGGGCCGGTCCGGAATGCGCCTTCGGGACGCTGTGCGAGGCCGAGTCGCTCGCGCTGCGCGGTCCCGGCGTCGCGACCGACCACGGCGGCTACACCGGAACGGGTTTCGCGGCCGGCTTCGTCGCTACCGGTGACTCGCTCGGATTCCCGGTCACCGCGCCGGCGACGGGAACGTTCCAGTTGAGCGTCCGCTACGCCAACAGCACCGGCGGCGACGGCCAGAACACCACCCGCACGCTCACCGTCACGGTCGACGGCGGCGCGGCCCGCACGCTCACCCTCCCGCCCACCGCGAACTGGGACACGTGGGCCGTGACCGGCGTGCCGCTCGACCTCACCGCCGGGCGGCACCAGGTCAGCATCGCGCGCACGGCCGCCGACTCCGGCAACGTGAACATCGACAGCGTGGCCGTCGGGCGCCCCGGGGATGCCTACCCGGCGCCCGTCACGCCGGGTCCGCAGCCGTGCCCGTACGGCACGTTGTGTGAAGCGGAGACCGGCGCCCTGTCCGGTGGCGCGACCGCCGCCCACGACCACAATGGACACTCCGGCGCCGGCTTCCTCGCCGGGCTGGAACGAGCCGGGGCCGGCGACGCGATCACCGTGACCGGCGTTCCCCGCGCGGGCGCGTACCGGCTGCAACTGCGCTACGCCAACGGCAAGGCCGGCGCCCAGCCCGTCCAGTCGCGCACGATCACGGTCAACGGGGCGACGGCCACGCTCGCGCCGACCTCCGGCTGGGACTACTGGCGGACGGTGTCGATCCCGGTCACCCTCGCGGCCGGCAGCAACACGGTGGCGCTGGGGTGCCCGACCGACGTCAGCTGCAACGTCAACCTCGACACGGTCGCCGTCACCGCCGCGGACGCGCCGCTGCTCGCCCCGCACGCCCCGCTCGGCGGGTACCGCCGCGGCCTCGACGGGGTGGACGGCGGAGCACCGACCTCGCCCGGGCTGCTGTACCAGGACGGCTGGTCGCTGCTGAACGACTCCCTCGACCATCAGGACGGCTACCTCTTCGGGTACGGGCAGAACTACGCCCGGGCTTTGCAGGAGCTGTCCGTGCTGACCGGTCCCACGAAGCTGCTGCCGCAGTGGGCGTACGGCGTCTGGTATTCCGAGTACTACGACCGCACCGCCGCCGGCTTCCAGCAGATCGTCCAGCGTGCCCGGGCCGAGGGCGTGCCGCTCGACGCCGTCGTGGTGGACACCGATTTCAAGTCACCGGACCGGTGGAACGGCTGGAACTTCGACCCGGCGAAGTTCCCCGACCCGCAGGGTTTCGTCGACTGGGTGCACGCGCAGGGCCTGCACACCGGCTTCAACATCCACCCGAGCATCCTCGGCTCCGACCCGCGGTTCGCGGCGGCACAGGCCACGGCGAAGGGCAGGCTCCAGCGGGTCGGCTGCAACGGCGGCGCGGACTGTTACGTCTTCGACTGGGGCGACCCCGACCAGCTCGCGGCGTACCTCCAGCTGCACCGTCAGCTCCTCCCGGGAAAGCCCGACTTCTGGTGGCTGGACTGGTGCTGCGACGGCTCCCGCTCCTCGCTGCCGAACGTCACCCCGGACGCGTGGATCAACCAGAAGTACGCCGACGAGACCGGCTTCGCCTTCTCCCGGGCGTACGGGTCGCTGCAGTCCGGCGGATACGGCAACCCGACCTCGGTGCCGACCGGGCCGTGGGCCGACAAGCGCACCACCCTGCACTTCACGGGCGACACCATCTCCGACTGGGCGACCCTTCAATTCGAGGTCGGCTACACCGGTGGCGAGTCGGTGGCGACCGGGCTGGCCGCGATCAGCCACGACATCGGCGGCCACACTCAGGGCCTGCAGGAGCCGGGCACCGAGCCGGGCAGCACCAAACTGCCCGACGACCTGTACGCCCGCTGGGTTCAGTTCGGAACGTTCCAGCCGATCGACCGGCTGCACTCGAACCACAGCGACCGGCTCCCGTGGCAGTACGGCCCGGCCGCGAAGGCGTCGGCGACGAAGTTCCTGAAGCTGAGGGAGCAACTGGTCCCGTACACCTATCGGACCGCCGCCGAGGCGACCCGGACCGGCACGCCGATCGTCCGCCCGCTCTACCTGGCCTACCCGGGCGAGCAGGAGGCCTACGCCACCGCCGGCACGGAGTACCTCTACGGCCCCGATTTCCTGGTCGCCCCCGTCACCACACCGGGCACGAGCGCCACCACCACGGTCTGGTTCCCGCCCGGCAACACCTGGACCGATTACTTCACCGGACGCACGTACGCCGGCGGCACCACCGCCACGGTCACCACAACGCTCGACACGATGCCGGTCTTCACCCGCGGCTAGGGTGAGGTGATGGCCGAGATCATCGTCGGCGGGGTCAGCCGGACGTTCGGGATCGTCGTGCCGCAGGCCGATCCGGTGGCGCTCGTGCTGGTGCTGCATGGGAACGGGGCCGGTGGCGGGCGCGCGATGCGGGAGTGGACCACCTTCGACCGGCAGGCCGAGGCGTTCGGGCTGGCCGTCGCCTACCCGGACGGGATCGGCGACTGCTGGGCGGACGGGCGCGGGGTCACCACCGCCGACGAGGCCGGGGTCGACGACGTGGCGTTCCTGCGGGCGCTGATCGAGTGGTCCGCCGCCGAGCACGGGACGCCGGCCGACCGTGCGGTCGTGGCCGGCATCTCGAACGGCGCGTTCATGGCGCACCCGGCTCGGCCTGGAGGCGTCCGATCGGGTCGCGGTGCTGGCCGCGGTGGCCGGGACGCTGCCGGCCGCGCTTGCCTCGCGGGAACCGAGCCATGCCGTGTCGGCGCTGCTCATCCACGGTGCGCTCGACGGCCTGGCGCCGATCGGCGGTGGATGGTCGCGGCGGCGGGGGCCGAACGGGGAGTTGCGGGGGCGCACGCTGTCGCTCGACGAGACCGCCGCGCGCTGGCGGGAGATCGACCGCTTCCCGCCGGGCATCGGCGGCACGGCGGTGGCGGCCCGGACCCTGCCGGACGGTGGCCACAGCTGGCCCGGCATGCCGGCCGGGCCCGGCTGGCGGGAGCCGGTCAGCCAGGAGTTCGACGCGGCCGAGGAGATCTGCCGCTTCGCCGTCCCGCTGGCGATCCCGGCGGCCGAGCGGCGTCGCGACCGGTGATAAGAATGTCCGATGAGCGCCGATCCTTTCCTCGACCTTGACGAGTACGCGCGCATGCCGCGCCTGAGCGGGCTGTGGCTCTCGCCGGACGGCCGCCGGCTGGTGGTCGGGGTGGGGACGCCGGACAAGAAGAACGCCCGCTACGCCACCGCACTGTGGGAGGTCGACCCGGACGGGAAACGACCGGCGAGGCGGTTGACGCGTAGCACCAAGGGCGAGGCGGCGGCCGCGTTCACGCCGGGCGGCGACCTGCTGTTCACCTCGGCCCGGCCCGACCCGGACGGCGAGGACGACGACGAGCCGAAGGCGGCGCTCTGGTTGCTTCCGGCCGCGGGCGGTGACGCCCGGGTGATCGCGAAACCGGCCGGTGGCGTGCAGGGCGTGGTCGTCAGCGACAACGGGACGGTCGTGGCGGGATCGTCGCTGCTGCCGTCGGCCGACGGGCCCGACGACGACCGTGACCTGCGTAAACAGCGCAAGGACGCGGGAGTCTCGGCGATCCTGCACGAGAGCTACCCGATCCGCTTCTGGGACCAGGACCTCGGCCCGGCCCGGCCGCGGCTGCTCGCCGGCGATCTGGGTGACGAGCTGGAGCTGCGCGACCTCACCGGCCACGTGGGGCGGGCGCTCGACGAGGAGGGCTCGTGGGACATCTCCCCGGACGGCCGCACCGTGGTCGCCGGGTGGACGGTCGCCGAGCGCGGCGGATCGCAGCGGGGAACGCTGGTCGCGATCGACGTGGGGACGGGGGAGCGGCGGGTGCTCGCCGACGACCCGGCCCACGACTACGGCTCGCCGCGGGTCTCGCCGGACGGGTCCCGGGTGGCGTTCACGGTCTACCGACGGTCCTCGGTGGACGATCCGGGCGACAGCTGGCTGGCTGAGGTGTCGCTCGCCGGTGGGCCGGTCCGCGATCTGACCGCGGACTGGGACCGGCGCCCGCACGGCGCGCGGTGGACCCCGGACGGCGCGGCGCTGATCGTGGCCGCCGACGACCACGGGCGCGCTCCACTATGGCGGGTCGACGCGACGAGCGGTGCCGTGACGCGGTTGACGCCCGACCACGGCTACTACGGGGAGATCCGGGTCTCGCCGGACGGGCGCTGGGTTTACGCGCTGCGGGCCGCGATCGACAGCCCGCCGGCTCCGGTGCGGGTGCGGGCCGACGGCTCCGGGGACGCGGAGCACCTGCCGGGCCCGGCCGCGCTTCCCTCCGTACCGGGAAATTTGCTGGAAATCGCGGCGGAGGCCGGGGATGGCACCTCGCTCCGCGCCTGGCTGGCGTTGCCGAGCGGAGCGAGTGCCGAGAAACCGGCGCCGCTGCTGCTGTGGATCCACGGTGGACCGCAGTCGTCGTGGAACGGATGGAACTGGCGGTGGAACCCGTGGGTGGCGGTGGCGCGCGGGTACGCCGTCCTGCTGCCCGATCCGGCCCTGTCCACCGGTTACGGGAACGACTTCATCAAGCGCGGCTGGGGCGCCTGGGGCGACGCTCCCTACACCGATCTGCTGGCGATCACCGATGTGGCCGAGCGGCGTGCCGACATCGACGCGGCGCGCACGGCCGCGATGGGCGGGTCGTTCGGCGGTTACATGGCCAACTGGGTCGCCGGTCACACCGACCGGTTCCGCGCGATCGTCACCCACGCGTCGCTGTGGGGGCTCGAGCAGATGACGGGCACCACCGACGCCGCCTACTACTGGGCGCGCGAGATGACCGGGCAGCGCATGCGGGACAACTCGCCGCACCGTTTCGCCGACGCCATCACCACGCCCGTGCTGGTCATCCACGGCGACAAGGACTACCGCGTGCCGATCGGCGAGGCGCTGAGCCTGTGGTGGGACCTGCTGTCCCGGTCGAAGGCGGAGGACGGGTCGAGCATCCACAAGTTCCTCTACTTCCCGGACGAGAACCACTGGATCCTCAAACCCGGCAATTCCAAGATTTGGTACGCGACGGTGCTCGCCTTCCTGGACCACCATGTCCGAGGCGTGGAGTGGAATCCGCCGGAGCTTCTGGGCTAGGCGGTTTGTTGATCTTTGGGCCGACTACCGGTCACTTTGTCGTCCTTTGAAGACAGCAGGATCGGTCTATGCGTAGAAGACTTCTGGCCTGGGGGCTCGCGCCTCTGCTCGCGACGGTGGGGCTGGCGACGCCGGCCGCTGCGAGCAGGGCGCTCTCGCCGTTCGACGCGGTGGACCAGTTCATCGGCACCGAGATGGACACCACGCAGAACAAGAGCAACGACGCCTATGGAAATACCTTTCCGGGCGCGGCGGTGCCGTTCGGCATGGTGCAGCCGTCGCCCACCACCTACAAGCCGGGCAACGCGCTGGTGGGGGAGAAGGGCGGCTACGAGTACACGGCCGGGCTCATCCGCGGTTTCGGCATGACGCGGTACTCGGGGACCGGGTGCACGGGACGCTACGGCGGGTATGAATTTCCTACCATTCCGTACGCGGGGGACCTGGTCGACGGCGTGCTGCCGGTCAATCCGTCGACGGACGTCAAGGGGTACTACCTCGGGTTCAGTCATACCAATGAGGTGTCCGAGCCGGGGTACTACAAGGTGGCTCTCGACAATGGTGTGACCACCGAACTGACTGCCTCGCCGCGGGCGGCGGTGAGCCGATTCTCGTTCGCCGGGCACGCGTCGCTGATCCTCGACGTGTCCGGGCCGAACAACCGGACGTTCGGCAGCGAGGTGACCATTGACCCGGCCACGCGTACGGTCTCGGGCTGGATGTACGGCGTCGATGTCTGCGACGTCGGCAACTACTACAAGGCGTACTTCTCGACGACCTATGACAAGCCATTCGCGTCTTACGGGACCTGGAACGACGGCGAGATGACCGCCGGCTCGGCCCACGCCGTCAAGAGCGACACCGATGTGAGCGTGGACTACCGGCACGACACCGGCGCGTGGATCACGTTCGCGGACGGCGCGCGGGTGACGGCGAAGACCGGCTTCAGCTACGTGAGCGTGGCCAATGCGGCGGCCAACCGGGATGCGGAGGTCGGCCGCGACCGGTTCGAGACCGTGCGCTCCCGCGCCCGCTGCCAGTGGGAGCAGGCGCTCGGCACGATCGACGTCGGCGGCGGCACCGACGCACAGCGGACGGCGTTCTACACCGCGCTCTACCACGCGCTGCTGCACCCGAACGTGCGCGACGACGTCAATGGTCAGTACCTCGGATACGACAACCAGGTGCACGTCGTCGCGAAGGGGCGGCACTTCTACGAGAACCTGAACTTCGCGGGCTCGGGCTGGGACATGTACCGCAGCCAGGCGCAGCTGATCGCGCTGACCTTCCCGAAGGTCGCCGACGACATGCAGCAGTCCATCGTGGACATGGTTGCGCAGCGCGGCTCATGGGCGCCGGGCGCGGCCCGCATGCAGGGTGACAACTACCAGGTCATTCTGTCCACGCTGGACGACATGGGTGCGACCGGGTACGACCGGAAGGCCGCGCTGGCCTCGATGGTGGCCACCCAGAAGCTGCCGGCGGTTTTGACAACGCGATCGGATGGCTACCAGTACTTCGCGACCGGCCTGATCGAGAACCGGAAGGGCGACTTCGCGACGTCCCGCGTCCTCGAGTACTCGATCGACGACTTCGCGATCGCCCAGCTGGCGTCCCGGCTCGGCGCCCGCGCGGACCACGACTTCTTCATGGCCCGCGCCCAGAACTGGATGAACGTCTTCGACCCGGTCACCCAGCACATCCGCCCGCGCGAGCGAACCGGCTTCGACCGCTCGTTCGACCTGAGCGTGCGCGACGACGGCGCCGGCCGCGGCCAGTTCAACCAATCGACCGGCTATCAGTACGGATGGTTGGTCCCTCAGAACCTCAGCACGCTGATCGCCAAGCGCGGCGGCGTGGCGGCGGCCACCGCCCAGCTCGACGTGCTGATGGCCCAGCTCGACGCCGGGGCATACACGCAGACCGGCAACTATCTGTCCAACCAGCCGGCCTTCGGCACGCCGTGGGTCTACAACTGGTTGCGGGCGCCCTCGAAGGCCACGGACGTGCTCTACCGCGCGGTCGCCGAGATGTATGACACGACGCCGTCCGGCCTGCCCGGCAACGACGACCAGGGCTCGCTCAGCGCCTGGTACGTGTTCGCCAACCTCGGCGTCTACCCGGCCATCTACGGCACCGGCGACCTGGTGATCAGCGCACCGATGTTCCGCAGCATCGCGATCGACCCGGTCGGCGGCCACCGCACCATCCGGATCACCGCACCCGGCGTGCAGGACGGCGCTCGCTACGTCGCCGGCCTCCGCGTGAACGGCACCAAGCGCACCGCGAACTGGCTGCCCTCCAGCTTCGTCCGCTCGGGCGGCCGCCTCGACTTCACCATGTCGGCCACCCCCGGCGCGTGGGGGACGGGCGCCGCGGACGTGCCGCCGTCGTACACGGACGGCGCCGACGCCCGCAACAACGTCGGCACCACCCCCGACGGCCAGGGCAACCTCGGCTTGCTCGACCTGAGCGACTGGTCGCTCTCCCGCTCGGGCGTGCCCGCACCCGGCGCGGCACTGCCGTTCGGCACCACGGGCATCTCGTTCACCTGGCCGTCCGCCGCGCCCGGCACCCCCGACAACTGGATCCCGCATGGTCAGCGCGTAGACCTGCCCAACCATCAGGCCACGAGCGTGTCGTTCCTCGGCCTGGCCACCAACGGCCCGGCGTCGGGCACGGCCACGGTCGTCTACACCGACGGCACCGTTCAGCCGGTGCCGCTCTCCTTCGCCGACTGGGCCGCCGCCGCCCCACCCGGCAACACCGCGCTGATCACCCTGTCCGGCCGCAACAACGCCAACGGCACCGCCGGCACCGGAACTTTCCGCGTCTTCGCCACCGACCCAGCAGCCCTCGACTCGACCAAGACGGTGGACGCCGTGCTCCTGCCCGAGTCCACCGACAAGGGCATCATGCACATCTTCGACGTGGCGGTGAGCTGAGCAGTCTCGACGGCCGGCCGCGCCTTTCCGAGGTGCGGCCGGCTACTCGAGAACCTCGGGCGCCGACCCGTCGAGATCCCTCGTTCGGCCCTCGGACAGCGATCCGGTCACCGATCCCATAGGCACCGGCCCGTCACCGCCGATCACGAAGATGGCGTGGTCCTCGGCGAAGCCGCCCGCGGTCGCCATCCGGTACCGGGGGTTGACGTAGCTCTCGCCGACCGCCGGGAACGTGATCGCGCCGGGATGGTCGCCGCTGCCGGGCCAGCCGACCACGGGCCGGTCCAGCACGTCCCGATTGGCCCGGGCCAGTGCCGCGCGTTGTCGGCCGGGCGTCGGAGAGCCGGCGGTCAGCCCTCCGAGCAGTGTCTCGATCCGGGACAGCGCGGTGGCCACCGTCACCCGGGTGGCGGCGTGCTCGTCCAACTGTGCCCAGATCCAGAAGTCCGGCACGGTGTCGGCGAGCCGCAGGTAGGACTCGCGATACCGCCGAACGATCATGTCCGCCACGGCGACCGACTCAGCGGCCCGGGAAGTGGCCCGGGAAGTGGCCTCCGAGTCGTCGGCGAAGGTCAGAACGCGAAGGCAGAGCTGCGTGGCCCAGAATTGGACGAGGACTGAGGTCTCGTAAAAGCCCCGTGCGCCGCTGGGTGCCGGCACCTCGTTTGCCCAGAGCACCGTCAGCAGATCATCATCCGGCTTGCGCCATCGACCGGTCGCGAGCCGCTCGCGTTCGGCGGCGGACAACTCGAGACTCGGATATTCCTCGTGCATCACCTCGAAGAAGGCGTCCACGGCGATCATGGTGTGCGCTGCCGCCAGCAGCTCGATCCGGTCGTATCCCTGCACGCCGGACAATCGAGACTGCAGCTTGTCGAGGCATGTCCGCAGCAGGCCGGCGGCCTCGTTCTTCTGGTCGACCCAACCGAACAGAGGTGCCAGCGCGGCCAACGCCGGAACGGTGACCAGGGCACCGGCGGCGAGGATCGCGCCGCCCAGCAGCTTGTCCAGGCGGTCGACCAACGGGCGACCGTAGTGGCCGAGGAGCTGCAGGGCGCCACGGAAAGTGATCGGCGGCTCACGACGCATAGGCGGAGACTAGGGGAGGGCGGCCGGGCGAGGAAATGGGGTAACTGTGGGACGGCGGATCGACTTCTACGACGACCCGGGCGCGCCCGCCGCCACATCGCTCGTACCGGGGGCGAACGTGGTGGTTGTCAACGAGGACGGCGAGATCCTGCTGATTCGCCGGTCGGACAACGACTTGTGGGCGCTTCCGGGCGGCGCCATGGACATCGGCGAGTCGCTGCCCGGAACGGCCGTGCGGGAGACGTTCGAGGAGACCGGGATCGACGTCGAGATCACCGGGCTGGTGGGCATCTTCACCGACCCTCGGCACGTCATCCTGTACACCAGCGACGGCGAGGTACGGCAGGAGTTCTCGGTCGTGTTCGCGGCGCGCCCGGTGGCCGGCACACCGACGCCCAGCGCCGAGTCGACCGAGGTGCGCTGGGTCCCGGTCGCGGAGATCGAGACCCTGGAGATGGATCACTCGACGCGTCTGCGGCTCGACCATTTCCTCACCACGCCGCGCGAGCTGCACCTGGGTTAAGGGAGGCCGTTGGCCCGTACCACTGTGGAGTAGACGGCGGCGCTCGGCT
Organism: Paractinoplanes globisporus DSM 43857; assembly: GCF_000379645.1. Classification (GTDB taxonomy): domain Bacteria; phylum Actinomycetota; class Actinomycetes; order Mycobacteriales; family Micromonosporaceae; genus Actinoplanes; species Actinoplanes globisporus. The sequence goes on along the minus strand of NZ_KB903294.1, from coordinate 468,476 downwards.
TCGGCGTGCGGGCGAAGGTCGCCCGATCGACCGCGTGCAGGCCCAGCTTCGGGCCGTAGCCGAAGATCCACTCGAAGTTGTCCATCAGGGTCCAGTGGAAGTAGCCGAGGACGGGGATGCCGTCCTCCACGGCCGTCAGCAGCCCGGCGAGGGACTCGCCGAGGAAGGCCGCCCGGCGGCTGTCGTCCTCTGTGGAGATTCCGTGTTCGGTTACCAGGACGGGGACGCCGGTCTGCGCGTGGGCGTATCGCGCGGCCTCGCCCAGCGAGCGAGCATCGACGCCGGAGAGCGGGCCGCCCGCCGAGACCGGGCCGGTCGCGTCGTAGTACTGGCGCTCGTAGTTCTGCACGCCGATGTAGTCGTCACCCTGGGCGAGCTCCAGCCATCGGCCGTAGACCTCGGCGCGCTTGCGATCGCGGACCGTCGGGTCGTCGCCGACCACCTGGTCGTCCACGACCGCGAGGGAGAAGCCCACCGGCAGGTCGGCGCGGCAGGCCTTGATGGCGTCGCGGGCCGCCCGATGGCCGGCCTCCATGCCGTCGGCCATGGCGTCCATCTCCTCGGGGAGCAGGACATTCGTCAGGCGGTAGCGGGGCACGCCCGCCGCCTTGCTCGCTGCTTCGAGCGTCGCGCGCTCCATGTCCCGTACGAAATCGGGAATGTCCATCCAGGTGAGAAGGCGCGGAAGATTGGGCTCGTTGAGGGTGACGGCCACGGCGATGCGGTCGCCGAAGGCGGCCATCACCTGGTCGCAGTAGCGGGCGAACAGGGCCGGCGCCGCCGGGTCGAGCCACGCACCGCGCGCGGCGAACCAGTGCGGGGACGTCATGTGGTTGAACGTCACCACCGGGGCCATGCCGCGGGACAGGCAACGGTCGACGATGTCGGAGTAGTGGGCAAGCGCGGCCGGCTCGAAAACACCCTCTTGCGGCTCGACGCGGGACCACTCCACCGAGAAGCGGTACGCGGAGAGGCCCATCCCGGCGGCCAGGTCGACGTCGTCGCGCCACCGCGAATAGCCGTCGCACGCCTTGCCGGACGGCTCCTGGAAGACGGTCGGCGACACGTTCTCGGCGAACCAGGTGTCGCTGTTCGTGTTGTCGCCCTCGGTCTGGTGGCCGGCGCTGGCCACGCCCCAGCGGAAGCCGTCCGGATAGGTGCGGGTCATGACGCCTCCCGTGTGATCAGGTCGTGCATGCTGCGCCGGGCCAGCTCCATCCGGATCGTACGGTCGCTGCGCGGGTCGGTGGTGGCCGGGACGATCGGCTCGCCGAGGACGATCACCATCGTGGGCTTGCGCCGGACCAGGCGCCGCAGGCCGCGCGGGGGCGTGAAGCGGATCGACAGCGGCACCACCGGCACCCGGGCCAGCGCCGCGAGGTGGAACGCGCCGCGCTTGAAGTCGCGCAGACTCGTGTCGTACGGCTTCAGCTCGCCCTCGGGAAAGAAGTGCACGATCTGCCCCTTGGCCAGGAAGAGCTCGAGCTCGGAGAAGAACTGCGTCAGGCCGGCCGGGGTGAGCGGCACCGGCACCCCGCCCAGCAGCCGCACGATGCCACCGTACCAGCGGTTTTCCAGGTTCATCGGCGCCGTGGTGAAGACGACGCGGCGCGGGAACAGGGCGAGCCCGACCAGCACGCTGTCGAGCAGGTGCACGTGGTTGCAGACGGTCAGCGCGCCGCCGCGGGGGAGATGGCTCTTGCCCTCGCTGCGGACGCCGAGCACGACCCGCGTCCAGAGGAACAGCAGCGGCACCGCGACCCCGTAGTAGAAACCGGTCGAGATGAACCGGAAGATGCGGCCCGAATACCCGGCCGGCGCCTCGGGCGCGCTGCCGGCACGCTCGTAGACGCGCTCTATTGCCTTGATGCTGCGGTCGACCGCGTACAGCCGGCCGTAGCGGGCGTACGTCTCGGACGCGGTCTCGAGCCCGGCCGGGTCCTCGATCCAGCCGTCGATGCGCCCGGCCAGCGATCGCGGGTCGCCGGCGTGGAAGAGGTTGCGCGACTCGAGCGCGAACTGGCCGGTCGCGCTGCGCCGGCTGTCGGAGATGACCGGCACCAGGCCGCAGGAGAAGGCCTCCAGGCAGGACAGCCCCTCGATCTCGACGTCGGAGGCGTGCACGTAGAGGTCGCACTCGCGGATGAGCTCGATGAGCTCGTCCTGGCCGTAGTAGCCGAACTCCGGCGGCCGGGGCAGCCGGGCGCCGAGGCGGCGCAGGCGTTTCTCGGCCGGGCCGTGGCCGGCGAAGTGCAGCTGGATGCGGTCGCGGTGGCGGGAGCGGCGCACGGCCCGGATCAGCACGTCCTGCCGCTTCTCGGGCGCGAACCGGCCCACCATGAGAATCCGGAACGGCTCGCCGGGGGCACGCTCGCGGGGCGGGCCGGGCCGGAAACTGTCGTCGACGCCGTTGGAGATCACGTGCAGGCGGGCGCGGTAGCCGTGGTGACGCAACTGCGCCGCGATGAACGTCGATGGACAGTGAATGTCGGCGAAGCGGCGGTAGAAAAGCACACGCATCAGGACGTACACGAAATGCGCGGCGGGGGAGAACCAACCAAGCCCGATGTTGTACGTGATGTTCTCGGGCTGAATGTGGAAGGCGGCGACGGCCGGCACCCCGAACTCGCGCGCCATCCGCTCGGCGGCGCGGCCCAGGGCCCACGGCTGGTAGATGTGCACGACGTCGGCGTCCTTGATGGCCGCGGTCAGCACCTCGCGCACGGGCTTGGCGAACACGGTGCTCTGCCGGTGGGCCAGGCGGCTCGCGATCGGCACGACGAGCTCGGGAACCCAGAACATCTCCGGGCCTTTCGACTCCCGCTCACCGTCGCCGGCCGGTTCGCCACAAGCCACCACGCGTACGGTGTGTCCGCGCGCGACGAGTGCGGCCGCGAACCGGTTTGCCGATATGGTGGTGCCGTTGTTGTTGACGTTGAACGTGTCGATGACCAACGTGATGATCACTGCCGCGCCGCCGTTCCCCGCGAATGATCAGCACGCTAGCCCTAGGTTTTCGGCGGGTCAATGCTGATAAAGCGGGTGCTGCCAGAATACGCGAGTGCTCTCCGCCACTCGGAATCTGCTGACATCGCTCGGCCGCGGCGCTGAGCGCGGCCGCCCGGGCCGGCCTGCTCGACCGGATACGTCCCGATATGCCGGCGATGGACCGGCGCCGGCTCTACCGCCCTCGGTCGCCCGGGTGCTCACCGACGCGAGCGCGGCCGATCTGACCCAGCCGACCACCGACGCCATCGAGGCGCGGGACGGCTTCTCCGCGACGACCTCCGCCGTGTCAGGCCACGTCCTCCGAGTCGTCGGCGCCGGTGCCGAGGGCGGCGGCCAGCTGGCCGCGGTGGGCGACGCCCAGCCGGGGGAGGATCTGGTTGAGGTGCGAGTCGACCGTGCGGTGGGAGATGAACAGGCGCTGGGCGATCTCGCGGTTGCTCAGCCCCCGCGAGGCCAGCACGGCGATCTGCATCTGCTGGCCGGAGAGCTGCTCGCCGGCGTTCGGCAGGCGGCGGCCGCTCGACTCGCCGGCCGCGCGCAGTTCGCCGCGGGCGGCCTCGGCCCAGGGGCTGGCGCCGAGCCGGTCGAACTCGTCGCGGGCGGTGCGGAGCAGCTCGCGGGCCTCCGCCCGGCGGTGCTCGCCGAGCAGGTGGCGGCCGCGGTGCAGGTGCAGGCGGGCGCGCACCAGGCGGCAGCCGGCCGGGAGGGTGGTCAGCGCCTCCGCGTACGCCCGCTCCGCCTCCTCGCCGGGGGCCAGCACCGCGGTGGTGTACGCCTGCGCCATCAGCATCATCTCCGAGGGCAGGCCGCGGGCCAGCTCGGGCAGCTCGGCCAGCAGGTCCCGGGCGTGCTCGGCCGTGCCCGCGGCAACGGCGGCGTCGGCCAGGTCCGGCGCGCCCCGCCAGCGGCTCACGGAGTGGTAATGCGGGTCGGCCGGGTCGAACGTGGACGCGAGTAGCCCGTACGCCCGGAAGGAATGCCCCTCGAACAGCGCGAGCAGGCCGTCGATCTGCTGGGCCATCACCGTGGCGAACGGCATGTGGCCGAAGAGGTCGCCGTCGCGCAGCTCCGCGACCAGGCGGGCGGCCTCGGCCGTCTCCCCGCGCATCGCCGCCACGAGCCCGGCCGTGGCGGTCACCCCGAGCCAGACGATCGCCTCCCCGGCCTCGCGGGCCAGCAACCGGCCCTCCTCCGACTCGCTGCGGGCCTGGTCGAGTTGTCCCAGGTAGACCCGCGGCCAGGAACCGGCGAGCGAGCGGGCGAGCAGCCCGAGCCGGCCCTGCTCGCGCCAGGCCGAGGCGGCCTGCGCCAGCCAGCGGGAGGCGTTGCTGAAGTCGCCGAGCGCCATCACGCCGGTGCCGAGGATGTGCAGATTGCGGCCGTTGCCGGGGTCGGGAGCGATGTCCTCGAAGCGGGCCAGCACCTCGGCGCCGTAGCGGTACGGCTCGGTGTACGCGCGAACCGTGAGCGCCAGCGGGCTGGCCGGGTCGATGCCCCACCGTTCGAGCACGGCGGCCGTCCCGGCCCGGGTCCGCGCGTCGCCGTCGTGGAAGAAGCACCGGGCCGCCGCCCGCCACAGCAGGTTCTCGGCGACGTCCCGGCCGCCGTCGTCGTACGCCGCGACCGCCGCCTCGACCATCTCCTGGATCCGCCGGCTCGGCTCGTCCGGCTCGAACGCCGCGTTGTCCGACACGAGCATGAGCCGGGCGCGCTCGATCGGGCCGGCCACGCTCATGTCGGCCCGCGCGAGCAGCGTGCGGGCCTGGTCGCGGTCGTTGAGGTCGCTGGACAGCTCGGCCGCCCGGACGAGGATGCCGGTCCGCCGCCGCACGTCGCTGACCAGCCCGGCCGCCCGGCTCAGGGCCGGGAGCGCGGCGGCGACCTTGCCCCGCGCCTGCGCGGCGTCGGCGAAGCTCTCCAGTCGCCCGGCCAGCTCCTCGTCCGGGCCGAGGGTCGCCGCGGCCAGGTGCGCGAGCTGGCGCTCCTGGTTGTCCGGCAACACCGCCGCCAGCGCACGGTGGACGGTAAGCCGGTCGGCGACGCTCGCCCGCTTGTAGACGGCCGAGCGCATCAGCGGGTGCCGGAACTCCAGCCGGTCGTCGGCGAAGACGACCAGCCCCGCGTCGACGGCCTCGTGCAGCACCTCCTGCGTCACCGGCGCGCCGGTGAGCCGGCTGGACAGGTCCAGCAGCCGGTCCAGCGGCGCGGTCGGCTCGGCCGCCATGGCGAGCAGGAACGAGCGGCAGCCGGGACTCGCCACGTCGGTGCGAGCCGCGAACGCGACCTCGAGCCGGGTGGTCAGCGGCAGGTCGTGGACCCGCTCGTGGTTGCCCTGCACCGCCTTGGGCAGCTCGACCAGGGCGAGGGGGTTGCCGGCCGACCGTTCCAGGATCAGCGACCGCACCGGCGGCGGGAGGCCGGGCGCGCCGACGTCGAGCAGCTCGGCGGCGGGCGCCCGGTCGAGCGGCCCGAGGTGCAGGGTCGGCTGGTCCATCACGATGGGCCAGTCGGCATTGTCGGTACGCGCGGCGCCGACGACCAGCATGGCGTGGTCGCGGGTGCGCCGGGCCACGAAGCTCAGCACCTCGCGGCTGGGCGAGTCGAACCATTGCAGGTCGTCGCAGAGCAGCAGGATCGGCTGCCGGTCGGCGGCGTCGGCGAGCAGCTCCAGCAGGGCGAACGCCACCCGGTACGCGTCCGGCTGGCTCTCGGCGCCGCCGAACGCCCCGCGCAGCGCGTGCCGGTGCGCCTCGGGCAGCTCGTCGACCAGCCGGGACATCGGCTGAAGCAGCAGGTGGAGCGCGGCGAACGGGAACCACCGCTCGGTCTCCACCCCGGCCGTCGAGAGCACGGTGAAGCCGCGTTCGGCGGCATCCGCGCCGGCCGCGCGCAGCAGCGCCGATTTGCCGACCCCGGCGGTGCCGTGGACGAGCAGCGTGGACCCGCGCCCGTGGCCGGCCTCGGCGAGCAGGTTCCGCAACGTGCTCAGCTCGGCCTCCCGGCCGATCATCGCGGGTCTCACCGTCGTGGCCGCTCTGGTGGCGACCACCAGGCCGGTGCGTTGGTGCAACACACGTTCGTACGCCTCGAGCAGCTCCGCCCCCGGACTGATCCCGAGCTCGTCGCGCAGCCGCCGCTGGACGTCCCGGAACAGGTCGACGGCCTCCGCCTGCCGGCCCTCCGCGGCCAGCGCCACCAGCAGCCGGGCCTGGAGCGCCTCGTCCAGCGGATCCTGCCCGGCGGCCTGGCGCAGCGCCGGCATGATCAGCCGGACCTGCCCGGTACGCAGCGCGGTGTCGGCGGCGTCCCGCACGGCCTGCGAGTACTCGGCCGCGATGGCCACAAAGGCCGGATGGGTACGGGAGGTGGGCTCCAGCCCGGCCGCGCACGGGCCCTGCCACAGGGCCAGCGCGTCGAGGAAGAGCCGGGGATCTCCGGCCTGCCGGGCCCGGGCGACCAGTGCCCGGAAGCGCAGCAGGTCGAGCGTGTCCTCGGTGACCCGCAGCTGGTAGCCCGCCGCCTGCCGGATCAGGTACCGGCCCGTGGTGCGTACCGGCAGGTCGGGCTCGACCAGCCGGCGCAGCGCGCCGATGTAGCGGTGCACGACGTTGATCGCGCTGGTCGGCGGCTCCTCGTCCCAGATCGTGTCGATCAGCTCGGTCACGCTGACCACCGACCCGGCCCGGGCCAGCAGCAGGGCGAGCACCAGCCGCTGCTGCCGGCCGCCGAGCTCGACGTCGGCCGGGCCGTGCAGGGCGCGCACCGGGCCGAGGATCCGGAACTCTACGGCCGTCATGGTCGGTGCCCTCCCTGTTCCGGATCTCTCGCAAGCGGAGACCCGCCAGCCCGCCCGGTTGTGACAGAACCGGCTGTGATCCGGAGCACATATCAGGACGTCACTGAAAGCCGCACTTCTTTGCAACTGCTTCTGACCTGCGCGCTCCTAGCGTCGTGATCATCAGGGTTACGACCAGGAGGCACCGATGTCCGAAGCAGTCCTCGAGCGGCCCCGGCCCCGCGAAGAGCACCTCACCGAGTTCCTCGACGTCCGCGACCGGCTGCTGCGCATCGCCCGGCGCATCACCGGCGGCCGCTCCGACGCGGAGGACGTCGTGCAGGACGCGTGGCTGCGCTGGAGCCACACCGACCGCAGCGTCATCGACAACATCCCGGGCTTTCTCTGCCGTACGACCGCCCGGCTGTCCATCAACGCGATCCAGACGGCGTACGCCCGGCATCAGAGCTCGACCGGGCTCTGGCCGGTCGAGCGCCCGGATCTCGCCGACGACCCGGCCGTGCAGTCGGCCCGCGCCGAGGAGTTCCGGCACGCGGTCCGGCTGCTGGTCGAGCGGCTCACCCCGCGCGAACGGTCCGCGTACGTGCTGCGGGAGGCCTTCGACTACCCGCACCGCCAGATCGGCGAGCTGCTCGGCCTCACCGAGGCCAACGCCCGCCAGCTGATCCGGCGCGCCCGCGCGCGGGTGGCCGTCGACCACGGCCGCGCCGCGTCCCCCGCCGACCAGCTCCGGCTGCTGGGCGCGTTCCTGGAGGTGGCACGCTCCGGCGATCCGAGCGCCCTAGCCGAGATCGCCGGCGACTGAGGAGAGGCGTATCCGATGCTGCAGCGGCACGACGGGGTCTTCGTCGATCCGCCCCTGGGCCGGGACTCCGTCGATGAGGGTGACATGTCCGCCGTCCCCGTAGGCCGGCCAGTCGGACTCGTCAGCCGGTGCGCCGTCGCGGGCGAACGCGATCCAGCGGGCCTGCATCCAGCTCGACACCTGCCGGTCAGTCCCGTCGTAGCCGTCCGCGGTCAGGGTGCCGAACAGGTAGCGCAGCTCGGCGGTGTGTTTCGCCAGGTCCGCGGATCGTGCGGCGCCGGGTGAGACCCGGTCGAAGCGGTAGCAGTGGAACACGCGGTCCAAGTCCGACAGTCGCTCGGCCGTCGCGAGGAGCGGTTCGGCGAAAACGGCAGACGTGTACGCACGGTCAAACCGTTCATACATCGGTGGTTTGCCTGCCGCTAGCGCGGACCGAACGGCCCTGGCCTCGGAGCCGGCCAGGGCTCTTGTCATCGCCCACAGGAGCAGCCGGTTGTAGGGCAACATGCCGGGCTTGATGAAGTATCTCGCCTCGTTGCGCGTGTAGCCGAGAAGCAGTGGCACCGGTGCCGGTGGAGGGTTGTCCGCCGGCACGATCTCTCCGTCGGCCACCGGCATCCACGCCAGATTGGCCGGAGTGTGCACCCGCCCGCGCCGGGGAATGACGCCGCTGAAGAGATGCGAGGCCGCCTTGACCGCGTCGGTCGGCACGCGCCTGAGGTCCTCCGCGTTGCCGCCGCCGAGACGGGCGATGAGTTCCCGGCTCGCGGCACAGGTCCGCGAGTTCGGTTCGCGACGGTCGAAGGCGAAGCGTTCTCCGCCACCGCTCTGCAGGATCGCGCGGTGGAACAGTCCTTCAGCGGCCGGGCAACTGAGCAATGTGCGCACCGAATGGGCGCCCGCGGACTGGCCGAAGATCGTGACGCAGCCGGGGTCGCCGCCGAACTGGTCGATGGTGTCCCGCACCCATCGGAGTACGGCGATCTGGTCCTGAACGCCGAAATTGCTGCCGAGCTCCGGGCTCGCCAGGTAGCCGAAGGCGCCCAGCCGGTAATTGAAGCTGACGACAGTGGCGCCCCGTGCGGCCAGCTGCGAGCCATCCGTGCCATCCTCGCAGCCGCCACCGCCCAGGTAGCCGCCGCCGTGGATCCAGACCATCACCGGCTGTCGGGCCCGACTGTCCAGGGAGCGGGTCCACACGTTGAGGTACAGGCAGTCCTCGCTCTCCCGCGAGGCGCGCGTCGTGAAGACGGCTCCAACGGTCTGAGGGCAGATTGGACCGAACTCTGTCGCGTCGCGAATGCCAGTCCATTCGGCCATCGGACCGGGCGGTCGCCAGCGCAGCCGGCCGACGGGCGGTTCGGCGTACGGCACGCCCCGGAATTTGTGGATGCCGGCCTCGGTGAAGCCCTGCAGGAGACCGTGTGCGGTGCGGACGACGGGCCGCGTCACGCGATGTCGCCGGTGATGTAGCGCTGGATGGCAGGAGCCACGGCGGTGACTATCCGGTCGACGTCCGCGGCGGCGAACTGGTCGAACCGGGCGACATAGCGGACGACGCCGATGCCGACCACCTGGGTCGTCACCAGCATCGCCCGGAAGTCCGGCTGATCCACGCCCACCGCGCGCAGCACCGGCGCCAGGATGCTCGTGATCACGAAGTCGTGCAGATGGTGGCCGCCCGGCCCGGGGTCGGCACCGCTGCGCAGGAGGGCCGCGAAGACACCGCCGCCCGCGGTGTCGCAGTTCGTGAGGAAGGTGCGCACGATCCGTTCGCCGAGCCGGCCGACATCGCCGTCGAGCAATCGGCGGACGAGCCCGTCGAGGTCGAAGGGTATGTCCATCACGGCCTCGGCGAACAAGCCCTCCTTGCTCCCGAACCAGTGGTTGACCATCGCGGCATCGACGTCGGCACGAGCGGCGATCGCGCGCATCGTGGCGCCTTGGTAGCCGCGCTCGGCGAACACCTCGCGGGCCGCGTCGAGCAGGGCCGCCCGGGTGTCGACCCCGCCCGGCCGGGGCCCGCGTCGCGCCTGGGTCAGACCATTGCTCACGCCGACCATTCTCCGGCACAATCCCGGACGATTTCAACGAGTGATGAATTGCCGGGCGCGCGCCGAACGACTAGCGGACCGCGTGCTCGGCGGCCGCACCCGTCCGGACAATGCGGTGCCAGCGGAGCCGGCCGCCCAGCAGCGCCATCACGGTGGACTGGATCACCACCAGGTACATGATCTGGCGATGGACGACCTGTTGCAGGGGCAGGCTCCAGAGCGGGCCGTACCGCTCACCGTCCAGGCGCAACGCGACGGCGGTCGTCGCGGCCTGGACGGCGGTGAATCCGGCCCAGACCGCGACCGTCCTTCCCAGCGGCAGGAACAGCACGCTGTAGAGGGCGTACACGTCGATCACCGGCGCGGTCAGTGGCAGCAGGACCTGGAAGAGAAGCAGGTAACCGAGCCCGCGCCGGCCGAGCCGCCCGGCGGCGCCCCGCCGCAGGACCGTGCGGCGGTGCTTCCACATGGCCTGCATCGTTCCGTAGCACCATCGGTAGCGCTGGCGCCACAGCTGGCGGACGGTGGCGGGCGCCTCGGTCCAGGCCACGGCGCGCGGCTCGTAGACGACCAGCCAGCCGGCACGCAGCACGGCCATCGTGAAGTCGGTGTCTTCGGCCAGCGTCTCGGCGGGCACGCCCCCGGCGTCGCGGACGGCGGCGCGCCGGAACGCGCCGATCGCGCCCGGCACCGTCGGCATGCAGCGGGCGATCTCGAACATCCGGCGGTCGAGATTGAAGCCCTGGACGTACTCCAGGTGCTGCCACCGGCCGAGCAGGCCGGTGCGATTGGCGACCTTGGTGTTTCCGGAGACCGCGCCGACGCGGGCGTCCGCCATCGGCTGCACGAGACGGCCGATCGCGTCGGGCGCGAAGACGGTGTCGCCGTCCACCAGGACGAGGATCTCGCCGCGGGCGTGGCGGATGCCGGTGTTGAGGGCCGCGGGCTTCCCGGCGTTCGGCTGCCGTACGACGTACACGCCGGGCAGGCCGAGTCGTTCCACGATGCCGGCGGTGTCGTCGGTCGAGCCGTCGTCCACCACGATGACCTCGACCGCGGGGTAGTCGCTGGTGATCAGCGAGCGGACCGTCGCCGCGATGTTGGCGGCCTCGTTGAAGGCGGGAACGACGACGCTGACCGGTCCCAGGTCACGCAGCGGGCGGCGATGCCGGCGGCGTACCCGGCGCACGTGCAGGCCGGCCGTGACGAGTTGTACGACCAGGCGCAGCAGGCCCAGGACGACGGCGACCACCATGACCACGGTCAGGATCCGGACCAGCCCGGCGGCGGCCGACTGCGCCAGCCGCAGCGCCTGGCCACGCCACCGCTGTGGCGCGGTCGCGGCGGGCGTGGCCGGCAGGCCGAGCGCCTCGGAGACCGTGACGAAGCGGTAGCCCTGGGCCTGCAGTCGCGGGATGGCCTGGTCGAGCGCGGACACCGTCTGGGACCGGTCGCCGCCGCTGTCGTGCAGCATGACGACTCCCGGGCGGACGCCCCGCGCGATCGCCGCGGCGCCGGGCCGTCGCCAGTCGCCGGTGTCGTGGTCGGTCAGCACGAGCAGGTAGCCGGGCGCGGCGTCGCGCCAGGCAGCGTACTCGGCGCCGGTGAGCGCCTCCGGGGTGGCGGAGTACGGCAGTCGCAGCAGAACCGGGCTCTTCCCGACGGCCGAGGCGACCGCGTTGCCGGTGAGGGTCAGCTCGAGCCGCATCCGCCACGCCGGAACACCGGCCGCGATGTGCGTGAACGTGTGCGAGCCGATCTCGTTGCCGCCCGACACGACCTGCCGGGCGATGTCCGGGTACTGGTTGACGCGCGATCCGACCTCGAAGAACGTGGCCCGGGCGTGGTACTTGGCCAGGACGGCGAGGATGCGCGGGGTCCAGACCGGGTCGGGCCCGTCGTCGAAGGTGAGCGCGATGGTCTTCGCCGGGGCGGCGCGGCTGGTCACCCTGCCCCCGGCCTCGAGGCGCTGGACGGCGGCGCCGCCGGTGGCGGCGACGGGAGCCGGGTCCGAGGACGGCTCGGGCGAGGTGTCGCCGTTCTCGGACCCCGCGTGTGTGACGTACCCGTTGAGACAGAGCTCCGCGAGCAGGACCAGCATGGCGATGACGAGCAGCGGCCAGTGGGCGCGCGGCTCACGGCGCAGGACACGCTTGCCCACGTTCAGTTCTTCCGGGATGGCCGCGCGCTGGGCGAGTGACCGCGGCCCTTGCCGCGGGCCGACGGGGTCGCCGAGGCGCTGGTACCGGTCGCGACCGGAGGGGACGACCTGGTTTCCGCGACGGCAGGCCGTGCGGTGGTGGTCGCGGCGGCCGGGGCGGGGGTGGTCGTGGCAGGGACGGCGATGTGAGTCCGCGGGGCGCGCTGACCGGCGCCGGCACCGGCGTCGGCGCCGGGCCAGCCGGGCACGCCCGCGGGCCCCGCCCCGGTGAAGCCGGCCAGCAGGGCGGCGACCGCTACCAGCAGTGCCAGCGATCCCGTGAGGCCGGCGGCCACGATCAGGCGGCGGCGCCGGCCGGAGCGGTCGACGAAGACGGGATCGACGATCACTTGTTCGGGCCGGGGTGGCTGGGGGTGGTGGCGTGCGGGGTCGGGTGGGACGGCGTCGCGCGGTGCGACGGCGCCGCGCCGGGTTTCGTCGTCCCGGTGGTGGCGCCCGGGGTGCCGGAGCCGGTCACGCCGGCGCAGTACCGCGCGACGCTCTCCGCCCCGCCGGCCGCGGTGGTCAGCTCGCGCCGATCCCGTCCGTTCATCGGCTTGCCACCGTCCTCGGCCGTACGCCACGCCGCGCACCACGCCACCACCTGCGCCGGCCGGGGAGAGGTGGCCGTGGGAGTGGGCGTGGCCGGTGCCGAGGTGGGTCGCGGGGTGGCCGTGGACCCGGATGGAGCCGGCGTCGAGATGCTGGGGCCTGTTCTCGGCGCCGGTACGCCAAGCGCCGAGAACAGGCTGTGCGCGCGCTCCTGAAGACCGGCGGGGAGACTTCCGGTCCCAGCCGCCACAGCGGTGCCGCCCAGGCTCAGGACGGCAATTCCGGTCGCGATGCTCACGACGACCGTCCTCCTGGCTCTTGGCACCTCGACACGAATGCTTCCCTTCGGCCCTGTGGTCAGCGCGGCACGGCGACGCTCCGCGGCAAGACCGGCGGCCACCGCCTGCCCGCCGGTTTTCTCCCCCGCGGTGGCGGGGGCCCGGACGGCGTCGAGCAGGTGGTCCAGCCCGGGCTTGCCCGGGCCGGCCCGTCCGCCGGCAGCCAGCCGGTCGGCCTCGTCGAGGCCGATCCGGCCGGCTCGCCGCATACGCATCGCACGAAGGAGAGCGCTGAGGAGTGGCATCCTGTTACACCTCCTCGACGGTTTCCGGGCGCGCGCGATCGGCGCCGCGCTCGCGGACTTCCGGGTCCTCGGCGAGCCGGCGCAGGCCACGCATGGTCGCGATGCGCACCGCACCGCGGCGCTTACCCAGCACCTGGGCGGTGGTGGCGACGTCGAGCCCGGCCACGATCCGCAGCATCACGGCCTCGGCCTGGTCGGCGGGCAGGGCCTTGACCCGGCTCAGCGCCCACGTGGTCTCGGCGGCCTCGACCATCTCGTCGGCGGCGTCCGGGGCGATCTGCCCGTCGTCGACCGTCTCGGCCGGGTCCTCGCGGCGCCGGGAGGCGCGCCGGAGCTCGTCGACGCCGCGGTGCCGGGCCACGCGGAACAACCAGCCGCGGAACGCGCCCGGGTCGCCGGTGAACCGGTCGAGGTCGCGCGCGACCTGCAGCCAGGTCTCCGAGGCGGCGTCCTCGGCGCCGGCGCCGGCGACCACCCGCAGGTAGCGCAGGACCGCGGGCTGCAACGCGTGCCAGAGAACGGCGAAGCCGCGCTCGTCGCCGGCGCGCGCCGCGGCCAGCGCCTCGGCGAGTTCGTCATCCGTCGGCAATCCGGGCCCCCTGAGAAACAGGGGAGCACGCTACCCGGTGGCCGGGTAGCGCGGAAACCCGGTCACCCCGCGGGGGCGGCGGCGCGGATCGTCTCCTCTATGCGGGGCCACGGCAGGCCCGGCGGCAGCCCGACCATGAGCACGTCGACCGCCTTCTCCCACTGCTCCAGCCGGTCCCGGACGGTCGCCGCGTCGCCGTAGACGGTGAACTCGTCGAGCAGGATCTGCGCCTCCTCCGGGACGGTCCGGCTGGAGCGGACCAGGCCGACCTCGGCGGCGAGCCCCTGGGAGGCGACCAGCCGCGGGTAGACGTCGCCCATCACCCCGAGGTATCCGGCGGTGCAGGCCGCGGCGGCCGCCCGGGCCGCGGCGAGGTCCGGGTCGACGATCGTGAACGGTCCGGCCGCGACCGTGACCGGCCGGGACATCTCGGACGCGAGCTCCGTGAGCCGGTCGCGGCGCAGGTAGATCGGGTACCAGCCGTCGGCCAGCTCGGCGGTGATCCGTACCGTCTGCTCGCCGGTGGCGGCCAGCCAGATCGGCACCTCGGGCGCCGGCGGCTGGCCGAGCCGCAGGGGTCGCGCCTCCGGCACGGTCGAGAGCGTCGCCCGCTCGCCGTTCAGCAGAGCGCGCACCCGGGTGGTGACCTCGCGCAGGCGGGCGGCCGGACGCTCGTACGCCCGGTCGTGCCAGCCCTCGGTGAGCTGGCGCGTGCTCGCCCCCAGACCGAGCACGAACCTCCCGCCCGAGAGCCGGTTCAGCGACGCCGCGGTCATCGCGATCGTGGCGGGGGAACGGCCCCACACCGACAGCACGCCCGCCACCAGCGTGATCCGGCGGGTGACCGTGGCCAGCTCGGCCAGCACGACCGTCGAGTCGAGACCCCAGCCCTCGGCGACCGAGAAGACCTCGTAGCCCAGCTCGTCGGCGAGCCGCGCGGCCCGCACGATGACGTCGCCGCGGGTCTCCATCGGTGTGATCCCGATGCCGCGCCTCATCGGAGCGTGATCCAGGTCTGGCGGGAGAAGCCGTGCGGCGTCCCGTCGCGCGAGTAGAGCGCGGTCCCGGCGGTCAGCTTGCGCCCGTCGACGCTCTCCAGCCAGCCGACCACGATGTACGCGCTCTGCGGGTCCTCCGGAAGCGACAGGTGCGCCGCCATCCGGCCCAGCACCGCGGGCCGCTCGGTCCGGCCGAAGTGCATCGCCGCCCAGCCGCCGGGGCAGTCCAGCGCCGCCCACGCCTCCGCCGGCCCGATCGGCCCGCCCGGGTACCAGACCGCCGCGAGCAGCTTCCGCTCCTCGATCGGACCAGGGAAGATCCGCAAGGCTCGTGCGTCGGTCCGGGCCGTCCCACATCCCACACATTTCGGGTACGGATGGAAGCCGAGCCCCGGGAACGAGGCGGTGGCCGTGAGCGCGTCGGCAAAGGCGGGCGCCTTCGGCGAGTTGTCCTCGAGCCGTACCGGCGCTCCCTCGGCGATGGTCTCGTCGCCGTCGAGCAGCAGCACCCCGCCGTCGCGGGGCGCGACCCGCAGCGGGGTGCCGAGCGGCACCGGCCGGCGCAAGGTGATCTCGGCGTCGCCGTCCAGGTGGGCGGCCAGGACACCGCAGGAGTAACCGCCGTTGGCCGAGCCGGGCGGTCCCTCGTACGCGGGATCGATCTTGATGGGTTTGGTCATGCCCCGAAGCTAGCGGCGCGCGCCGCCCGGCCGAATCGGTTGCCCTACCGGCGACCCGGCCGGGAAACTACCTACCCGCGCCCAGACCGCGATCTGCGTGCGCGCGCGAACCCCCAGCTTGGTGCGGATGTGCTCGACGTGCGCGTCGACCGTGCGCACCGACAGGCCCAGCCGCCGCCCGATCTCGCTGTTGGTGAGCCCGTCCGCGATGAGGTCGGCGACCTGGTACTCCCGGGCGGTGAGCGGGCCGTCCGCGATCTCGGCGCTTTTCTCCCGGCGCAGGAAGGACAGGATCGTGGCGGCGCCGGTCTCGCCGTCCTCGGCGTAGATCGGCTGCACCCGGCCGTCGAGCGCCGCGAGTTGCGCCCCCGGGATCTGCGCGGCGAGCTGCCGGCCGAGCTCGAACTTGACCGCCCGGCTGCCCCGCCGGTGCGCCACCAGCGTCGGCACCCGCACCGTCGGCAGC
The DNA here is from genome assembly GCF_000379645.1 of Paractinoplanes globisporus DSM 43857. Lineage (GTDB taxonomy): Bacteria > Actinomycetota > Actinomycetes > Mycobacteriales > Micromonosporaceae > Actinoplanes > Actinoplanes globisporus. Next base: position 452,744 of record NZ_KB903294.1, on the reverse strand, counting down.
AGGTCGGTCACGTCGAACCGGTAGAACATGTCGAGCAGCGAGGCGGCCATCTCGGCGCTCGCGGCGGCCCGTTGCACCCGGGCGAACATCCCGGTCACCTCGACCGGCGCCTCGGGGAACCAGATGTCGGCGAGCACCCGCGAGCCGAGGCCCCAGTGCGCCCGCACCAGCGACAACACCGATTCCCGTACGGCGGGCGGGGCGAGATCGGCCCCGCGGGCGCAGCTGCCGTAGACGATCAGCGACGACACCGTGCCGGGATGGGTCGCGGCGAACGCGGCGGCGACCTGCCCGCTCTCGCAGGTGCCGAACAGCGCGAACCGGTCGAGCCCGAGGTGCCCGGCGAGCGCCTTGAGCACCGCCAGCTCGGACTCCATCGTGAACTCGGTGCGCTCCCGATCGGACAGCCCGCACCCGACCCGGTCGAACCGGATCACCGTGTGCTCGCGGGACAGGGCTTCGACGTACCGCCGATGGGCGGGGTCTTCCCACATCAGCCCGAGGTGCGACACCCAGCCGGGCAGGCACAGCAGCGGTGGCCCGCTGCCGGTCACCGCGTAGGCGACCCGGCCCGCGGGCGTGGCGGCGAACTCCACCACCTGTCTCACCGGCCCAGCATGCCACGCGGGTCACCGGCGTGGCATGCCGATACCGCTGTCTACTGCGCGACCGTGGCTGCCTACTGGGCGACGTCGGCCAGCGCGCGGATGGCGACGGCGGCGCGGACGAACGTGTTGTCGGCGAGGTCGCCGATCGTCTCGATGCCGAACGCGAGCCGCAGGCCCTCCGCCTGTGCCTCGTCGATGCCGGAGAGCGCGGAGGTGGGCGCGTTGACGAGGTCGGTGATCGGGCTGTTCTGGAAATCCGGGTCGAGGACGGCGTCGAGGTTCACGGTGACGGGCATGACTTGTTCCTCCCGCGATCGTCGCGGCCCGGCCGGGCATGGCGGGGCCCGCCCGTCGATGCTGTCATGCCGATCGATCGTTCGCGATCCGTACCGCGCTCAGGGTCTCCTCGTACGCCCGCCGGCAGTCGATCTCCAGCTGCGCCTCGGCCAGCGGTTCCAGCAGTTCGAGCGCGCGCCGGTGATGCTCCAGCGCCTCGCCGGGCGTGCCGCTCTCGCGCAGCGCGACGCCGAGGCAGCTGTGGCACCACGCCTGCTGGTGCGGGAGGCGGTGCTCCTCGGCCAGCCCCAACGCCTCGTGCAGCGTGCGCAGCGACTCTGCCCGATCCACCGGCGCCAGTGCGACGCCGAGCGTGACCAGCCCGGTGATCCGGGCCGGGCCGTCGGCCAGCCTGAGCGAGGCGCGGGCCAGGTCGATCGCCTCGTCGCGGTCGCCGAGGTGCAGCGCCGCCCAGCCCTCGACGGCGAGGGCCTGCGACTGCCCACCGGGCCGGCCGAGCCGCTCGAAAAGCTCGCGGGCCCGCCGCAGGTGCGTGCGCGCCGCCGCGAAGTCGCCGAGGTCCCGGTGCACGAAACCGATCCGCAGCTCCAGCCCGGCCGCGAGCTCGTCGTCGTCCTTTTCCCCCATCCCGTACGCCTCGTCCGGCCGGCCCGCGGCGGCCATCTCGTACGCCTCCAACGCCTCGGCCGGCCGGCCCGCGGTGGCCAGGACGAACCCGAGATCGGCGAGCAGCGCGGCCAGTTCCCGGCGACGGCCGAGGCGACCGGCGGCGTCCGCGGCGGCCGTCAGCATGCGCGCCTGGTCGTCGGTGCCGCGGTGCCGGAAGAACCAGACCCGCATCGCCTGCGGCAGCCCGGCCACCACCTCGTCGGCGCCGAGCCGCACGGCCGCGTCGAACGCGGCGACCAGATTGACGTACTCCAGGTCGAACCAGGCCATCGCCTCATCCGGGTCGCCCGGCTCGGGCCGCGGTCGCTGCGGCGACGGCAGCATCCGATCGTGGGCTACGGCCACCGCGAGCCAATGGCTCAGCGCCCGGCGCAGGGCCTCGTCGGCCCCCGGCTCCTCCTCGGCGGCGAGGTCGGCCGCGTAGCGGCGGATGAGGTCGTGCATCCGGTACCGGCCGGGCGAGGTCTCCTGCACGAGGTGGGCGTCGACGAGTTCCTCCAGTACCGCGTCGACCCGGCCGGGCGGCAGATCGGCGAGCGCACCGGCCACGCCGGCGTCGAAGTCGGCGCCCGGCAACACCCCGAGCAGGCGGAACGTGCGGCGCTGTGCCTCGTCGAGCTGCTGCAGCGACATGCCGAACACGGCGTCGAAGCGCCCGGCGTTGTCGCGCAGCCGCTCGGCCAGCACGGCTACCGTCCAGCCGGGACGGTGCCGCAGCCGGGCGCCCGCCATCCGCAGCGCCAGCGGCAGCCCGCCGCACTCGCGCAGCACCTGGCCGACCGCCTCGTGCTCGCCGGGCGGCTCGGCGCGGCCGCCGGGCGGCTCCGCGCGGCCGCCGCCTCCGGCCCGGTCTTCGAAGGTCAACCCGGCCGCCCGCCCGAACAGCCGGGCCGCGTCGCCGTCGGCCAGCGGCCGCAGTGACACCGGCGGCACGTCCAGGCTGACCAGCCGGTTGCGGCTGGTGACCAGCACAGCGGACTTGCCGGCGCCGGGCAGCAGCGGACGCACCTGATCGGCGTCGGCCGCGTTGTCGAGCACAACGAGCGCCCGGCGCCGGGACAGCTCCGACCGCCAGAGAGCCGCGCGCTCGGCGAGGCCGGCCGGCGGGTGCGTGACCTCCAGGCCCGCGAGCAGCCGGCCGAGTGCGGCCTGCGGCTCGAGCGGCTCCTGACCCGGGGTGAACCCCTGCAGGTCGAGGTAGAGGCCGCCGTCCGGGTACACCGGCGCCAGCCGGTGTGCGACATGCAGGGCGAGGCTGGTCTTGCCGACACCGGCCATGCCGTCGACGGAGGCCGCGCCGGCCTCGCGCAGCAGCTCCTCGACCCGCGCTGATTCGGCCTCGCGCCCGGTGAAGTCGAACAGGTCGGCGGGCAGGTCGTTGCGCCGAGGCGCGGCCGCCGGTCCGGCCTGGGCGGCCTCGGCCCAGACCGCCCGCAGCGGCCGCGGGTCGCGCCGCACCGCCCGGCACAGCGCCACGACCGCCTCCCACGGCGGCACGAGCCGGCCGGTCAGGTACCGCGAGAGCGACGAGCTGCTGAGACCGGCCTCGCGGGCGAGCGACCGCAGGCTGAGCCCGCTCAGCTCCTTGATCTGAGCAAGCTGAGCCACCAGCCGCTCCTGCGCTCCGGGCACGTGCAACACCGTATCGTCCCGGCCCACCGTGCCGGATCACGTACGCGTTCTGGCTGGTCAGGGCGGATCCGAGTGTCCCACGGTGTCCCACGGGCCGCGCGGCGCGGCACAACTCGGTGGTCGGATGAATCCCGTCGGAACGAACGGGTCGGACCGAGAGAGAGGCGAGATGAGAACCGAGCGAATGCCGAGCCCGGCGGATCTGGTCCCCGGTGCGGCGGAAGCCTTGGCGGCCCTGGAGGCGGCCATCGCGGGCGCCGGGGTGGACAGCGGGCTGCTGGCGCTGAGCCGGCGGCGGGCCAGCCAGATCAACGGGACCGGCTCGCCGGAGAGCGGGGGCCGGCCGTCGGAGAGTGCGGCCGGGCTCGGCGATGAGGAACGTGCCGCGCTTGCCCTGAGCGAGGCGGTCACCCGGATCGCGGATCAGGACGACCCCGTGCCCGACCGGGTGTGGGACCGGGCCGCCACGCATTTCGACCAGAAGGAACTGGCGGCGCTGCTGCTCGCCATCGCACTGACCAATGCCATCGATCGGCTCGCCACGGCAACCCGCCGGACGAGCGTCAACTAGAGGGGATCTCAGCCATGGCCACCACCAAAAAGGGCTTCACCGAGTCCGAGCGCGGCGCGATGAAGGAGCGCAACCGCGAGCTGAAGGGCGGCGCCAGCACGGAGGCGGAGGTGCTCGAGAAGATCGCCGCGATGCCGCCGGCCGACCGGGAGCTCGGCGAGCGGCTGCACGAGCTGATCAGGACGAGCGTGCCGGAGCTGACCGCGAAGACCTGGTACGGGATGCCCGCGTACTACCGGAACGGCAAGATGATCTGCTTCTTCCAGGCGGCCGCGAAGTTCAAGGCCCGGTACGCGATGATCGGCTTCAGCGACGCCGCGAACCTCGACGACGGCGCGATGTGGCCGGCGTACTACGCGCTGACCGAGCTCACGCCGGACGCGGAGGCGCGGATCGGCGCGCTGCTGAAGCAGGCGGTCAGCTGAGCGGGCGCGGTGGCGGCGGATCACTATGCTGTCGCGCATGACGATGCCGCCGCCACCGCGCTGGTTCAAGGCCGCGGACGTCCTTTCCGGACAGGTGCAGTTGCACTCCTTCCCGGGCACGTTCGTCGCCGTCGGCGCGGTGAACGTCATGGGCGCGCGGGCGCTGGAGATGACGATGGCCGCGGCCGAGCTGCTCGAGGCGCAGGGCTGGCGCGTGGTCAACTTCGCCGACGAGGGAAAGCTAGTCTTCCTCCGCCGCGACTACCGGCCGGCGCCGATGCCGCCACAGCAGTACCCAGGCCAGTAACCCGGCCACCAGCACCACGATCGGGACGGCGACCCAGGCCCAGCGGCTGCCGCTGTCGCCGTCGGCGGCCGGGGTCGTCGCGGCCGGTTCGCCGAGCGGGTTCTTGCCGACCGAGAACGTGCCCTCGGTCAGCGCGCCCACCGGGTCGACGATCCCGCGCCCGTAGGCCGTCGCCGACGCGCCGGTCATCGGCGTCGCGGTGTCCAGCAGGCGGGCGACGACGTTGTTCGCGTTCGCGCCGGGGTCCTTGGCGCGGACGAGCGCGGCGACACCGGCCACCAAAGCCGCGGCAGACACTCCGCCCCCGGCCGCCGAGCTGCCCCCGGCCGCCACCGAACCGCCGCCGGCGGTCGCTGGGCCACCGCTGGCGGTCGCTGAGCCGCCGCCGGCCGCCGCTGGGCCACGGCCGATGGCCGCTGAGCCGCCGCCGCCCCCGGCCGCCGCGTATGCCGGCGCGCTGAGCGCGGGCGGATGCGCCGCCGCGGTCGGCTCGTCCTGCCCCACCCCACGCACGTAGATCACGCCGGGAATCACCGGCGCGGTGTCCGACCAGGGCGCCACCACCACCGCGTCGTGGGCCACGGCGTAGGCGGCGTCGTCCTCGGTGAAGGCGCCGTCGACGACCAGCACGACCTTGGCGCCGTGGTCGACGACCCACCGGGAGTCGGCCGCCACGATCAGCCGGGCCGCGGGGGCGGCGCCGAGAAGGCCGTCCCCGCCCGAGCCGGCGGCGACCAACGCGGCCTCCGTGCCAGAACGGCCGGCGGGACCCCAGGGCGGCTGCTGGGTGACCCGGCCGGTCAGCTCCGGCCGGGTGGCGTCGACACTCGCGGTGACCAGGCCGAGCGCGACGCCCTCACCCAGCGTGACCCGCTGGGCATCGGTCAGCCGGACAGCGCCGAAATACCACTGTTCGTCGCGGGGGAGGAGCGCGCCCCGCTTCGGGTCGGGCAGCTTCTTCAGCGGGAGGCCGAGCGCGTCGGCCGCGTCGATCACGCCATGGCCGAGCGAGAAGTCCCGCCTCGCGCCGTAGCCGAGACGCCGGGCCACGTCGGCCGCGGAAAGGCCGGGATACTTCGACCGGACCAGGGCGGCCACCCCGCCGGCCAGCGCGGCCGCGAAATCGGCGCCGCTGACCTCGGCGTACGCGTCGCCGAGGCTGGCATGTACGGGAGCGACCAGGTGATCGCCGGGCGCGGCCACGTCGATGCGCAGGCCGGACACGGACTCGCGCACCGGCCGCCCGCTCTCGTCGGAGGCGGTCACCGAGAGCACGCCGGGCAGGTCGCCGAGCGTCACCGTCGTCGCGGTCGTGGGCGCGGCCGGCGCGACGATCAGCACATCGGCCGCGACGGCGTGACGCACGGCCGCGGAGAGCGCGGGGCTGATCTCCGGCTTCGCGTACGAGCTGACGACGACCTTCGCGCCCGCGGCGATCGCCCGGTCGATCCCGGTGGCCACCGCGTTCGCCCCCGCGTCGAATCCCTTTGCTCCCACCCGTACGGGAAGAATCTTGGCTTGTGGAGCGACGCCGAGGTCGCGGGCCGCGATCAGACCGGCCAGCTCCGTCCCGCGAGCCGGATCGCCCGCGGCCACCACGTCGATCTCGGGCAACAGGGCTCCGGCCAGCTGAGCGTGCGCGGCCACCCCGCTGTCGAGCACGGCGACGGTGACGCCGGCGCCCCGCGAGACCTTGTGCGCCGCGGCCAGCTTCAGCGACGCAACCTGCCAGGCCTCAGGCGCAGCCGGCGCGGCAAGCGCGAGCGACGGGACACCGAGCGCCAGCGCCAGAGCGCCACCCGTCAGCCCAGCGACGAGCTTCACCCTCAGCCCGCCACCGACTGCGGCCAGACACCGCCGGCCAGGTCGCGGCGCTCCGACTTGATCACCGTGAGCTCCTGGATGCCGGCGACGACGGTGACCAGGAAGCTCATCAGGTCGGCGGTCTGGTCGAGCACGGCCTGCACCGCGTTGCCGATGGCCTGGGCCAGCTTGTCGAGCGCCCAGAACGCCTGCACGAAGTCGGCGGTCGCGGCGGCGGCATCGGCGGCCGCGGCGGCCAGGGCGTTCGGGATCGGGCTCAGGTTGTGCACGATCGTCGCCATGTAGTCGGTGTTCTGCGCCGCCGTCTGCGCGAGCCAGCCGCTGAGCGCCTCGACGTGGTCGGTGACCCGGTCGAGCGCCGCCTCCTGGTCGCCGACGACCTCCTTCTCGTAGAACTCCTTGGTCGGCCCGCCCCAGTAGTACGCGTCGGGGACCAGGCTGCCCGAGGTGGTGTAGAGGTCGCCGAGCGGCGAGAAGACCTTCGACAGCCAGATGAAGCTGTGGTCGCAGAGCGAGAGCACCGGCACCGACCGCTCGACGACCAGCCGGATCTTCGGCAGCAGCTCGTCCACCTTGCCGCGGATCTTCTCGAAGATGTTCCGGATGTCCTCGAGGATCTCGACCAGCGCCTTCTGGAACGGGTTGAGGTCGGCTATCCAGCCGGTGAAGCTCGACCACGCGCTGTCCGAGTGCACGATGTGCTCGCCGCGCCGGAGCATCGCGTCGACCTGGTCGCAGAGGTTCTTCCACTCCCGTTCGACGCCGGCGACGATGTCGGCGAACAGCTCCTTGCTGGTGCGGAACTGGCCGAGGATCGCGCTGGCCTCGGACGGGGTGGGCAGGGGCTTCGTGGGTGCCATGATCACGCCTCGTAGATCTTGCTGATGTCGATGTAGCTGCGCTCGTCGGACCGCTCGTACTCGGTCGCGTTCTTGCGCAGCGCGTCGCCGATCTGGCCGAACTCGGTGACCGCGCCGTCGAACAGCGAGGTCAGCAGCTTGTGCACCTGCTCGTACGCGGCGAACTGGTCGATGCTCACCGCCGGCCCGGCCCACGGGTCGGCGACCATGAACGCGGCCGGGGTGAGCCACAGGTCCTTGGCCGAGGACGCCACCTTGCCCATGTCACCGGACATGTCGTCCCACTTGTGGGCCTCCTTGCGGATCGCGTCGCCCGCGGCCCGCAGGATGTTCGGCGCGTAGTAGTCGAAATCGCCGTCACCCATGGTGCCCCCCTGCCTCGTGGAGCGCCGCCCGGATGTCCTCGGCCAGCCGCTCGCTCGTCACGCCGCCGACGGGCAGCCGCACGTCGGTGATCACGCCGTTGTCCACCGTGAGGCGCACCAGCCCCGCCGGCCCGGAAACCTCCACCGGCCCGCCCGCGCCCCGCCGTTCGTACTCGTAGAAGCGCTGGTAGGACTCGGCCGTCATGGTTCGCCAGGAGCCGAGAAGCTCCTCGTAGTCGGTCGTCCGGCTCAGCCCGTACCGCGGCCGGAAACCGTCGTCGCTCGCCGGTGGCGCGGGCGACGGGCCGAGCAGCCGGCGGAAGGTCAGCCGGGCCACGTTCAGCTTGTCGAGGGCGTTGCGCTGCGCGGCCTTCAGGGCCGACGGCAGGCCGTCGTCGTTCTCGCTCCACTCGGGGGCGAGGTAGACGGTCACGAACGCGCCCTGGTCGTCGATCACGAACGACACCGTGCCCGACGGATCGGTGCCCTCGATCTGCCCGAGCCGGGGCCAGCGCCCCGGGGGCGCGGACCGGGCGAGCCCCTCGACGTCCTCGAGGAACCCCCGCATCCGTTCGGCCTGGCGCACGGCATCCGCCGGTGGCATCGCGGCTCCCCCCGATTCAAAGACATCGACCGCCCTGCGTACGCGGCACGGTAGCATGCCGTCACCAAGCGTGGTCGGCCCGTGCGTCACCACCCGCTTTACCACCCAGGGTTGGTACCGGCGGGAACCCGTCCTGCCGATCCTCGACGCATGACCTCGAACGCCCTGATCGACGTGGCCCTCGCCCTCGCCCTCATCGCCTACCTCTGCGCCAAGCAGCTGTCCTGGCGCCCGGTCGACCCGGCCCGGATGTGGAAGCTGCCGCTGATCCTCGGCGCGGCCGGCGTCATCTCGCTGGCCCGCGAGCACCTCACGATCCACCCGGTCGACGCGGTGATCCTGGGCATCTCGGCGGTGTCGGCGCTGGCCTCCGGCGCCCTGATGGCCCGGATCGCCCGGTTCCGCCCGTCGGCGGCCGACCCGCGCCTGGTCGAGAGCCGCACCGGCTGGATGGGGGTCGCCATCTGGTTCGGCCTCATCGCGATCCGCGTCGCGCTCGACGTCGCCGGCCACCGGATGGGCTCCGACCTGGCCGTCTCGACCGGCAGCATCCTGCTCGTCCTCGCGCTCAACCGGGGCGCGAACGCGCTGGTCCTCTCGGCGCGCCAGCCTCGCCGCGCGTACGCGATGGCCGGAAGATAGATCTGTGTTCCTCTTCCCGGCGCGGCGCGCGTGGGCCGTGGCGCTCAACCTGATCGGTGTCGTCCTGGTCGGGATCGATCTCGCGCAGCGGTCGCTGCGCGACGCGCCGGCGTCGATCGCGGTGGCGGCCTGGGCGGCCTGGTCGCTCTGGGCCGTGGTCACCCTGATTCCCGAGCAGCACGTACGCCTTCGTGCCGTCGGCTACCTCGCGATGATCGCCTTCGGGTCGTTCGCCGGCTCCACCACCAACGTGGTCGGTTTCGTCCCGGCCGTGGTCGGCCTGATCGTCCTGACCGGCACCCCCGCCGTCCCGATGCGCGTGGTCGGGGCGGCCGTGGCCGGGTCGGCGGTGCTGATCGGGATCGGCGTCGCGGTCGATCACGCACCGGCCGGTGTCCTCATCAGCGAGGCGTCGCTGCTGGTCATCTGCGGGCTCGGCGGGCTGAGTCGCCGGCAGTACCGGGTGTCCGAGGCCCAGTCCCGGGCGCTGCTCGAGGAGCGGATCACGGTCGAGCAGGAGCGCGCCCACGTCGCCGCCCTCACCGAGCGCTCCCGCATCGCCCGCGACCTGCACGACGTGCTCGCCCACTCGCTCGGCGGCCTGGTGATCCAGCTGGAGGCGGTCGACGCGCTGCTCGAGTCGGGCCGCGCCGAGGAGGCCCGCGCCCGGGTGCAGTCCGCCCGCAAGCTGGCCGTCTCCGGCCTCGACGACGCGAAACAGGCGGTCAGCGCGCTGCGCGAGCCCGAGGAGCCGGTCTCCGTGGTGGTCGCCGGGCTCGCCGAGACCCACCGGACGATCGGCGGCCAGGTGGCCGTGCGCGGCGACGCCGACCGCGGCACGCTGAGCGCCGCGGGCCGGGTCGCGGTGCGCCGGGCGGTGCAGGAGATACTCACCAACGCCCGGCGGCACGCGCCCGGCGCGCCCACGACCCTGGACCTGGACTGGGACGACGACATGCTGACGATCACCGCGTCGACGCCCGGCGGCCACCGCGCCGACGTCGCCTCCGCGGGCGTCTCCTCCCCGGGCGGCGGGCACGGGCTGGCCGGGATGCGCGAGCGGGTCACCGAGGCCGGCGGCACGATGACCGTCCGGCCCGGGCCGCCGTTCGAGGTTGTGCTGCACCTGCCGGGGGAGCGGAGCGCGTGATCCGCGTGCTCGTCGCCGACGACCAGGCCACCGTGCGGGACGGTCTGGTCACGCTGCTCGGGCTCACCGACGGGGTCGAGGTGGTCGGCGACGCCGCCGACGGCGAGGAGGCGGTGCGGCTCACCGCCGAGCTGCGGCCCGACGTGGTGCTGATGGACCTGCGCATGCCCCGGCTCGACGGCGCCGGGGCCACCGCCCGGATCATGGCCGAGACGCCCGGCACGGCCGTGCTGGTGCTGACCACGTACGCCGACGACGACTCGCTGGCCGGCGCGCTGCGAGCCGGCGCCCGCGGCTACCTGACCAAGGACGCGGGCCGCGCCGAGCTCGCCGCCGCGGTCCGTTCGGTCGCCTCCGGCCAGGCCACCTTCGCCAAGGAGATCGCCGACCGGCTGGTGCTGGGCTTCACGACCGCCGCGCCCCGGCCCGGGCTGCGCGAACGCTTCCCGGCGCTCACCGCCCGCGAGGCCGACGTCCTCGAGGCCATCACGCTCGGCCACAACAACGCCCAGATCGCGGCCGACCTGTTCCTCAGCGTCGCCACCGTGAAGAGCTACATCAACTCGATCTTCGCGAAGCTCGGCGCCCGCGACCGCGCCCACGCCGCCGCCATCGCCCTGGGCCGCTCCGAGTAACGCCGGTTCCCACCCTGATCCCCACCCGTGGTTGGTGCTGTCTTTCCGCTGCCGCGGCCAGCATTCGGAACGACCTTCAGGTACGGAGACAGGGAGAACAATCGTGGCCGCGACACTCGCGCGGATCGGAGCCTTCTGCGCCCGGCGGCGCTGGCTCGTGCTGGGCGCCTGGCTGGTGGTGCTGGTGGTGGCGGTGGGTCTCGCGGCCCGCTTCGCCGAGCCCCTCGACACGAAGCTGACCGTCTCGGGACTGCAGTCGACCGAGGCCCTCGACCAGGTGGACCGGGAGTTCGGTGGCGGGGGCGACGGCGGCCGGGTGGTCGTCGCCGCCCCCGCCGGGCAGACGCTCGCCGCCTATCGGCCCGCCCTCACCGCGCTCGGCCAGGCCCTGAACGCTCGGCCGACGCTTTCGCCGGCCGGTCGCATCGGCTACTTCAGCGTCGCGAGCGCGCCGGCCGCCGCGATCGACCAGGCGCGGGCGGCCGGGCTCGAGGTGGAGGAGTCGTCCGAGCTGGCGCCGCCGCCGGGCGGGGGCAGCTCGCCGGGGATCGGCCTGCTCATCGCGCTGGTGGTCCTGCTCGTCACCTTCGGGTCGCTGAGCGCGGCCGGGCTGCCCCTGCTCACCGCGGTGCTCGGCCTCGGCATCTCGCTGGAGCTGGTGCACGCGGCCACCGCGCTGGTGCCGATCAACTCGGTCGCGCCGACCCTCGCGATCCTGCTCGGGCTGGCCGTCGGCATCGACTACGCGCTGTTCCTCATCGACCGCCACCGCCGCCAGCTGATCAACGGCGAGCCGGACGTACGGACCTCGATCGCGCTGGCCACCGGCACGGCCGGGTCGGCGGTGGTCTTCGCGGCGCTCACGGTGATCATCGCGCTGGCCGGCCTGGCCGTGGCCCGCGTCGGGTTCCTCACCCAGATGGGGCTGGCCGCCGCCGGTGCCGTGCTGGTCGCGATGCTGATGGCGCTGACGCTCACGCCGGCGCTGCTGAGCCTCGTGGGCCGGCGGGTGATCGGGCGGAAGTTCCTGCCGAAGCCGCGGATCGCGCCGCGCTGGGCCGAGGCGGTGGTCCGTCACCGCGGTGTCGCCGTCGCGCTGTCCGTGCTGCTGCTCGCCGTGCTCGCGGCGCCGGTGCTGAGCATGCGCCTCGGCCTGCCCAACGACGGCGACGACCCGGCCACCAGCTCCGACCGCGGGGCGTACGATCTGATCGCCGAGGGCTTCGGGCCGGGCGCGAACGGACCCCTGCTGATCCTCACCGATGCGTCGGCCGTCGAGCGGGCCACCCAGCGGCTGGCCGCGATGCCCGGCGTCGCGCACGTGCTGCCCTCGGGCGTGAAGGGCAAGGACGCGCTGCTCACCCTCGTACCGGCAAGTGGTCCTGACGATGCGGCGACCGCGACCCTGGTCGCGGAGCTGAGGGATCACCCACCCGTCCCGGGAACGTTCCTGGTCACCGGGCAGACCGCGGTCGCGATCGACATCTCCGACCACCTCGCGCACGCGCTGCCGCTGTATCTCGCGCTCGTGGTCGGCTTCGCGTTCCTGCTGCTCATGGTGGTGTTCCGGTCGGTGCTGATCCCGCTCAAGGCGGTGCTCAGCTTCCTGCTCAGCCTCGGCGCGGCGCTCGGCTGCACGGTCGCGGTCTTCCAGTGGGGGTGGTTCGGCGTGGCCGACCCGCCCGGACCGCTGCTCAGCTTCCTGCCGACGATCGTGATCGGGGTGCTCTTCGGGCTGTCGATGGACTACGAGATGTTCCTGGTCTCGGGCATGCACGAGGAGCACCGGCGCGGCGCCGGCGCGCGGGCGGCGGTGACCGATGGCTTCGCCCGCGGCGCGAAGGTGGTCACGGCGGCGGCGCTGATCATGATCGGGGTGTTCGGCGGCGGCGTGGCCGGCGGCGACCCGGTGACCCGGCCGATCGCGTTCGCGCTCGCGGTCGGCGTGCTGGTGGACGCGTTCGTGGTGCGGCTGGTGCTGGTCCCGGCGGCGATCTCGCTGTTCGGGCGGGCGGCGTGGTGGCTGCCGCGGCGACTGGACCGTGTGGTGCCGGTCATCGACGTCGAGGGGGCGGGCATAACGCCGGTGCCGATCGCGTTGGAGGCGACGTCCGCATGATTGACATGTCAATTACAGGAGGCTCCACCATGAGTGATCTCGTGCTCGGGCTCGACACCTTCGGCGACGTGCCGGTCGACGACTCCGGCGCGCCCATCTCGCAGGCCGCCGCGATCCGCCAGGTCGTCGACGAGGCCGTGCTCGCCGACGAGCTCGGCGTCGACGTGATCGCCCTCGGCGAGCACCACCGCCCCGAATACTCGATCTCCACCCCGGAGACGGTCCTGGCCGGCATCGCGACCCGCACCAAGCGGATCCGGCTGGCCTCCGGCGTCACCGTGCTCAGCTCCGACGACCCGGTCCGGGTGTTCCAGCGCTTCGCGACCGTCGACGCCCTGTCCAACGGCCGGGCCCAGGCGATCCTCGGGCGCGGCTCGTTCACCGAGTCGTTCCCGCTGTTCGGCTACGACCTCACCGACTACGACGTGCTGTTCGAGGAGAAGCTGAACCTGTTCGCGCAGCTGCTCGACGAGGAGCCGGTCACCTGGGAGGGCACGACGCGGGCCGCGCTCGAGAACGCCGACGTGTTCCCGAAGACCGAGTCCGGCCACCTCGACACCTGGGTCGGCGTCGGCGGCTCCCCGCAGTCGGTGGTGCGCACCGCGCGGTACGGCCTGCCGCTGATGCTGGCCATCATCGGCGGGCAGCCGGACCGGTTCGCGCCGTACATCGACCTCTATCGGCGGGCGGCCGAGCAGCTCGGGACGGTCGCGCACCCGGTCGGCATGCACTCGCCGGGCTTCGTGGCCGACACGGACGAGGAGGCCAAGGAGCTGTTCTACCCGGCGTACAAGGTCATCCGGGACCGGATCGGCAAGCTGCGCGGCTGGCAGCCGCTGCGCCGGGCGGAGTTCGACGCCGAGGTGGCGCACGGCTCGCTGTACATCGGCTCGCCGGACACGGTGGCCCGGAAGATCGCCAAGGCGGTCGACACGCTCGGCGTGGGCCGCTTCGACCTGATCTACACGGCCGGCGCCCAGAGCGCGAGCGCTCGCACGCGCGCCGTCGAGCTCTTCGGCACGAAGGTCGCGCCGATGGTTCGCGACCTGATCGAGGGCTGACCACGGGCTCATCTGCTAACAGCAGATCGGCTTGGTGTGGCGCCGATACCGACCCGATGGTGGGTGCAGGAGAGGAGAACATCATGCAACCTGCCATCGGGATCGGGTCCGTCGACGACCAGGTGACCGCCCGCCTGCTGCACCAGCGCATCATCGTGCTCGGCCAGGAGGTGGACGATCCGATCGCCAACCGGATCTGCGGCCAGCTTCTGCTGCTGTCGGCGGAGGACCCGCGCGGCACCATCAGCCTCTACATCAACTCGCCGGGCGGGTCGGTCAGCGCAGGCCTCGCGATCTACGACACCATGCGGATGATCCCCAACGACGTGAGCACGCTCGCGCTCGGGCTGGCCGGCAGCATGGGCCAGTTCCTGCTCACCGCGGGCGCGCCGGGCAAGCGGTTCGCCCTGCCGCACGCGCAGATCCTCATGCACCAGGGCTCGGCCGGGTTCGGCGGCACCGCGGCCGACGTCGAGATCTACGCCGAGCAGCTGGAACGGATCGGCAACACGATGGTGCGGCTCACCGCCGAGCACAGCGGGCAGCCGTACGAGACGGTGGAGCGCGACAGCCGCCGGGACCGCTGGTTCACGGCGACCGAGGCCCGCGACTACGGCCTCATCGATCACATCCTGGAAAGCGTGGACGACGTGCGCCCGGCGATGGCGCGCCAGCCGATGGGACTGACGGTATGAGCGACTGCACCGGAGCAGGCGGAGCAGGCATAGGGCCAGGAGCGCATGCCAAAGGAGGCACAGCATGAGCCAGTACACGATCCCGACCGTTGTCGAGAAGACGCCGAACGGGGAACGCGCCTTCGACATCTACTCCCGCCTGCTGTCCGACCGCATCATCTTCCTCGGCACCGAGATCGACGACGGCGTGGCCAACGTCGTGATCGCCCAGCTCATCCACCTGGAGTCGTCGGGGGAGCAGGAGATCGGTCTCTACATCAACTCCCCGGGCGGGTCCTTCAGCGCGCTCACCGCCATCTACGACACCATGCATTTCGTACGGTGTGACATCGCGACGATCTGCGTGGGGCAGGCGGCCTCGGCGGCGGCGGCCCTGCTCGCGGCCGGCACTCCCGGGAAGCGGTCGGTGCTGCGGCACGCGAAGGTGACCCTGCACCAGCCGTCCAGCCAGGCCCGCGGCACGCTGCCCGACCTCGCGGTGGAGGCGAAGGAGGTGGCCAAGGTGCGCGCGGAGATGGACCAGATCCTCGCCGATCACACCGGCCACTCGGTCGCGAAGATCCGCTCGGACACCGACCGCAGCATGACGCTGACGGCGGACGAGGCCGTCGCCTACGGCCTGGCCGACCAGGTGATCACGCGGCGGCAGGCGAGGGCGTACCGCCTGGACAACGCCGCCTGATCACGCGGCGAGCAGGAGGGCGTCGCCGGGCCGATGAGCCTGGCGGCGCGTCTCCCGCCGGGCCAGCTCCAGCCGGGCGGCGTCGAGACGGATCACCGGCGCGTACGCGAAGGTGAGCTCGTGGCGGACCTCGGCCAGCAGGTCGGGCAGCCCGAGGCGCAGCGAGTCGCAGACCGCGGCCAGCACCTCGGAGCTGGGCTCCTTGCGGCCGCGCTCGACCTCGGACAGGTAGGGCACCGAGACGTTGGCCTCCTTGGCGACCTCGGCCAGCGTGCGCCGCTGCTCCTGCCGGTGCCGTCGCAGCACCTCGCCGACGACGGTGCGCAACAGGGGCCGCTTCTCTGCCATGCCCTCACGTTACCGATCCGCGGGCGATCCGGGTCGCCCGCGGATTCAGCCGGCAGCGAAGCGGAGCGTTCTTCTCAGCTGTCCGAGCAGTGGGCCGATGGGGCGTCTCGTTCCTTTGACTCGGCCCCGGAGACGAGATGCCCGCTGCCCCGCCCGCGCGACCGTGGCGTGACCCGGTCGTCGTCGGTCTCGGCGTCGTGGCGCTGGTCACCACGCTCTGGTACGCGGCCGCGGGCGCCGGCGAGCACACGCGGGTCCTGGTCACCTGGCTGTTTCTGCCGCCCCTCGACCTCGTCCTCTTCGTCTTGGCCGGCCGGGTGCGCCGGACCGTGGCCGAGGCCCCGGCACCCCGCCGGTTCTGGACCTCGATGGCGGCGGGCGCCGCCCTCTGGCTGGCGGGCGACTCCGTCCAGGCCTGGGTCGCGCTCACCGGCCGGGCCGGGAGCACGCTCGCCCCCATCCCCATCCAGTCGGTGACCGCGGCCGCCGGCGTGCTGCTCGTCGTAGGCGTCGTGATCCTCACCCTCCCGGCCGGCGCGATGCCGGGCGGGGCCCGCCTGCGGTTCGGCCTCGACACGGCGAGCGTGCTGAGCGCCGCCGCCGTCCTCTTCTGGTGCCTGCTGACCCGGTCGGGTCTCTCCACCGCCGGCCCCGAGCAGTTCGCCACCGCGATGTCCGGGTTCGCCGTCCTCATGGTGGGCGTCTTCGTCGCGATGAAGCTCAGCCGCTCGGGAACCAGCCCGATCCGGGGCGCGGCCGCGGTCCCGATGATCGCCGCCGCGGCCATCCAGGGCTTCGCGAACATGCTTCTCCCGCTCGGTGCGCACGGCACGCTGCTGACGCTGCAGGGGCTGTCCCTGGTCTGGCCGTGCCTGCTGGTGGCCCTGGCCGCACGCTTGCAGGAGAGGGCGGTGCTCCACGACTCGGCGGGGCCGGCCCGCCGCCCCCGGCGGCGCGTCAGCGTCCTCCCGTACGCGGGAAGCGCCGTTGTCTTCGCCGTGCTGGTGGAATCGCTGCGCCATGGTGTCGGCGCCCAGGGCTGGAGCGCGGTGGCCGGCCTGTTCGTCAACTTCGCGCTGGTCGCGGCCCGGCAACTGCTGGTGTTGCGGGACAACAACCGGCTCGTGGACCGGCTCGACGACAGCCTCGAGGAGACCCGGCAGCAGCGCAACCGGCTGGAGTCGCTGCTGCGGCACTCCTCCGACATCACCTCGGTCTGCGACGGCGGCGGCCACCTGACCTACCTCACGCCCGCGGTCAGCGAGACGCTCGGCTACGACCCGGACGAGATGATCGGCGTCCGCCTGATCACCACGATCCACGACGACGACCAGGTCGAGCTGAGCAGCCGGCTGGGCGTGCTGTTCGGCGCTCCGGGCGCGCAGATCAGCTACGAGGCCCGGTTCCGGCACGCCGACGGCTCGTACCGCTGGCTCGCGGTGGTGGTGGTGAACCTGCTGCACGAGCCCGGCATCAACGGCCTGGTCAGCAACGCCCGCGACGTCACCGAGGCCCGCGCGGCACAGGAGCTGCTGCAGCACCAGGCGACCCACGACTCGCTCACCGGCCTGGCCAACCGGCGGCGGCTCGCCGAGCGGATGGCCGAGCTCGGCGACGGCACGGCCGCGGTGATGCTGATCGACCTGGACGGCTTCAAGCCGATCAACGACGCGTACGGCCACGCGGCCGGCGACGAGGTGCTGCTGCACGTGGCCGCGGCGCTGCGCGACTGCTGCGACGCCGGTGGCCTGCCGGCCCGGCTGGGCGGCGACGAGTTCGCCGTGCTGCTGCCCGGCGCCGACCTGGCCACGGCCGAGCGGGCGGCGGCCCGGCTCCGGGAGTCGCTGGAGGTGCCGGTGCCGATCGCGGGCCGGCTCGTCGCCGTGCGGGCCAGCATCGGATGCGCCGCCGGGCCGGCCGGGGATCCGGAGAGTCTGCTGAACCGGGCCGACCTGCGGATGTACGAGCGCAAGCGGCTGGCGGCTACGTCACGAGCCGGCTGAGCATCGGCATGTTCTTGCTGATCACCCCGGTGACCCCGAGTTGCCGGGCCCGGGCCAGCTCCTGCTCGGTGTCCACCGACCAGGCCAGGATGAGGCCGGTGGCCCGGCGCAGCTCGGCCATCACCGGCGGGGTGAGCAGCCGCAGCCGGATCGACACGCCGTCCACCCGCCCGCCGCGGGTCAGGGCGAGCAGGCGGCGCAGCTGCCGGGTGTTGGCCGCGGAGTAGAGCCGCCTCGCGTCGTCAAGATCGGCGAACGCGTCGAGCATCCGCCACTGCTTCGTGCACACCGCGACCGGCACGCCCGGCCGGCGCTCACGCAGCGTGGCGGCGACCCGGTCCGCGACGGCGAGCGACGTCCCCTTCAGGTCGAGCATCATCCGCGGGTCGTCGCCCGCGACCGCGAGCACATCCTCGAGCTCGGGGACCACGATGTCGCGCCGCCGGGTCACGCCGGTCGTCCGGTCCCAGTACAGGTGCGGTCCGATCGCCCGGCTGTGCCGCACCTCGAGCGCGCCCCGATAGAGATGGACGTCGGCCTCGACGAGGTCGACGCCGGCCGCCAGGGCGGCCCGCAGGCCGGCGAGTGTGTTGCCGGCCCGGTGGGCCACCGCGAGCATGGAGCAATTCTCTACGTACGCGCGTCCGTCGCGGTCAACGGCGTGGCGATCTCCTCCAGGCTCCGCCGCTCGGCCCGCACCCCGAGCACCGCCTCCACCAGGCCGCCCGCGATCATCACGATCGCACCGATCACGAACGCCGTGACCGTGTCGCCGACCTGGCCGGTGCCGACCAGGTGCGAGAAGAGCAGCGGCCCGGTGATCCCGCCGGCCGCGGTTCCGACGGCGTAGAAGAACGCGATCGCCAGCGCCCGGGTCTCCATCGGGAAGATCTCGCTGACCGTCAGGTACGCCGAGGAGGCGCCGGCCGAGGCGAAGAACAGCACGACGCACCAGCAGGCCGTCATGGTGGTCGCGTTCAGCGCGCCGTGGCCGAACAGCCACGCGGTGCCGAGCAGCAGCACGCCGGAGATCACGTAGGTGCCGGTGATCATGACCTTGCGGCCGATCGAGTCGAACAGGGGCGCCAGCAGCAGCGGGCCGAGCAGGTTGCCGACCGCGATCGCCGCGAAGTAGTAGCCGGTGTTGCCGGAGGGCACCTTGAAGAACGTCTGCAGGATCTGCGCGTACCCGAAGGTGATGGCGTTGTAGAGGAACGCCTGCCCGATGAAGAGCGCGAGCCCGAGGGCGGACCGTTTCGGGTACCGCGTGACCAGCGTCTTCGCGATCGTGCCGAAGCCGATCGTCTTCCGCTGGTGGATCTCGATCGTGGTGTCGACCGGGTCGAGGGTGACCCGGTCCTCCCGCTCGACCTCCTCCTCGACCCCGCGGACCAGCGCCTCGGCCTCGTCGCCGCGCCCGTGGATGAACAGCCAGCGCGGGCTCTCCGGCACGTGCCGCCGGACCAGCAGGATCACCAGGCCGAGCACGACGCCCAGCCCGAACGCCACCCGCCAGCCCCAGCTGACCGGCAACTGGGTCAGAATCGGCACGGTGAGCAGCGCGCCGAACGCCGCGCCCGCCCAGTAGGTGCCGTTGATGACCAGGTCGATCCGGCCGCGGTGCTTGGCCGGGATCAGCTCGTCGATCGCCGAGTTGATCGCCGCGTACTCGCCGCCGATGCCGGCGCCGGTGATGAACCGGAACAGGAAGAACCACCAGGCGTGGAACGACAGCGCGGTCATCGCGGTGCCGAACAGGTAGACCCCGAGGGTGATCATGAATAGCTTCTTGCGGCCGTACCGGTCGGTCAGCCAGCCGAAGAACAGCGCGCCGACGCAGGCCCCGGCCACGTACATGGCGGCGCCGAGGCCGGTGACCTGGCTCTGCGTAATGTCCAGGCCGCTGCCCTGCTCGGACAGCCGTCCGGAGAGGTTGCCGACGATCGTCACCTCGAGGCCGTCCAGGATCCAGACCGTGCCGAGCCCGATGACGATCATCCAGTGCCACCGTGCCCACGGCAGGCGGTCGAGCCGGGCGGGGACGTCGGTGCGGATCGTTGCGAGGGACATGAATGCCGCCATACCCCGCCCGGGTGCACGCTATGCGGCGTAGGGTCGCAACGGTGCTCTGAGACTTGATTGGTTCCAGAAACAGGACGAGACTCGCACCGTGCCGACGACGTCGTCGCAGCCGGCTGGCTGCGTAGGGAGATGACAACGGTGTCTGACTACGAGGGCGCGACCGAGAGCGTCAGCGAGAGCGAAAATCCCGAGATCCCGGCTCCCACCGTCAAGGCGGGCCGGCCGCACACCAACCGGGACTGGTGGCCCAACCAGCTGGACCTGTCGGTCCTGCACCGCAATTCGCCCCGGGCCAATCCGATGGGGGCCGACTACGACTACGCCGAGGAGTTCAAGACCCTCGACGTCGAGCAGCTGCGGCGCGACATCTTCGCGGTGATGACCACGTCGCAGGACTGGTGGCCGGCCGACTACGGCCACTACGGTCCGCTGTTCATCCGCATGAGCTGGCACGCCGCGGGGACGTACCGCATCTCCGACGGCCGCGGTGGCGGTGGCAGCGGCGCGCAGCGGTTCGCCCCGCTCAACAGCTGGCCCGACAACGTGAGTCTCGACAAGGCACGCCGCCTGCTCTGGCCCATCAAGCAGAAGTACGGCCGGAAGATCTCGTGGGCGGACCTGCTGGTGTTCGCGGGCAATTGCGCGTACGAGTCGATGGGTTTCAAGACCTTTGGTTTCGGTTTCGGCCGGGAGGACATCTGGGAGCCGGAAGAGATCTTCTGGGGGCCGGAGGACACCTGGCTCGGCGACGAGCGCTACAGCGGTGAGCGCGAGCTGGCCCACCCGCTGGGTGCCGTGCAGATGGGCCTGATCTACGTGAACCCGGAGGGCCCGGCCGGCCACCCGGACGCGCTGGCCTCGGCGAAGGACATCCGGGAGACGTTCGCCCGGATGGCGATGAACGACGAGGAGACCGTGGCGCTGATCGTCGGCGGGCACACCGTCGGCAAGGCGCACGGCGCGGTCAAGCCGGAATACCTCGGCCCCGAGCCGGAAGGCGCCCCGATCGAGCAGCAGGGCTTCGGCTGGCGCAACTCGTTCGGCACGGGTGTCGGCGGCGACGCGATCACCAGTGGCCTCGAGGGCGCGTGGACGAACTCGCCGATCACCTGGGACAACGGCTTCCTCGACAACCTTTTCGGGTACGACTGGGAGCTGACCACCAGCCCGGCGGGCGCCAAGCAGTGGAAGCCGAAGGACGGCGCGGCGGCCGACGCGGTGCCCGACGCCCACGACCCGAGCAAGCGGCACGCCCCGATGATGCTCACCTCCGACCTGGCGCTGAAGATCGACCCGATCTACGAGCCGATCGCCCGGCGCTTCTGGCAGCACCCGGAGGAGCTCGCCCTGGCGTTCGCGAAGGCCTGGTACAAGCTGCTGCACCGCGACATGGGCCCGCTCCCGCGCTACCTCGGCCCGTGGATCCCCGAGCCGCAGCTGTGGCAGGACCCGGTGCCCGCGGTCGACCACGAGCTGGTCACCGAGGCGGACGTGGCCGCGCTCAAGGCGGCGGTCCTGGAGTCCGGCCTGACCGTGCCCGAGCTGGTGGAGACGGCGTGGGCGGCCGCGGCGAGCTTCCGCGGCACCGACAAGCGCGGTGGCGCCAACGGCGGGCGGGTCCGGCTCGCGCCGCAGAAGGACTGGGACGTCAACAACCCGCCGCAGCTGGCCCGGGTGCTGGGCGTGCTCGACGGCGTGCGGGAGCGGTCCGGCAAGCGGATCTCGCTGGCCGACATGATCGTCCTGGCCGGCGGCGCGGCGGTCGAGAAGGCGGCGCGCGACGCCGGCTACGACGTCACCGTGGCGTTCGCGCCCGGCCGCACCGACGCGTCGCAGGAGCAGACCGACGCGGAGTCGTTCGCGGTGCTCGAGCCGCGGGCCGACGGCTTCCGCAACTATCTGCGCTCCGGCGAGAAACTGCCGCCCGAGACGCTGCTGCTCGACCGGGCGTACATGCTGGATCTGTCCGCGCCCGAGATGACCGTGCTGGTCGGCGGTCTGCGGGCGCTGAACGTCGGTTCGGAGGGCATCCTCACCGACCGGCCCGGCGCGCTCACCACCGACTTCTTCCGGAACCTGCTCGACATGAGCACCGAGTGGAAGCCGGCGGAGGAGGGCGAGAACCTGTACGAGGGCCGCGACCGCCACACCGGCGAGCTCCGGTGGACGGCCACCGCGGTCGACCTGGTCTTCGGCTCGCACTCGCAGCTGCGGGCCAACGCCGAGGTCTACGCGACGCAGGACGCGGGGGAGAAGTTCGCCCGCGACTTCGCGGCGGCGTGGACGAAGGTGATGAACCTCGACCGGTTCGATCTTCACGCCTGATCGTTTGCCCCGGCGTGGCGCGTCGTCCACTATGGCGTGATGTATGACGTCATAGTGGTCGGGGCACGCTGCGCCGGGGCGCCGCTCGCCATGTTGCTGGCCCGCCGGGGCCTTCGCACCCTCCTGGTCGACCGGGCCACCTTCCCGAGCGACACGGTCTCCACGCACGTCGTCCATACGCCGGGCGTGGCCGCCCTTCAGCGGTGGGGCCTGCTCGACCAGGTCACGGCGACCGGGTGCCCGCCGGTGGGGCGTTACTCGTTCGACTTCGGCCCGCTCACGCTCGCCGGTTCTCCCGGCACACCCGAGATGCCGTACGCGTACGCGCCGCGCCGCCAGCTGCTCGACAAGATCCTCGTCGACGCCGCGGTGACGGCCGGCGCGGAGGTCCGCGAGGGCTTCGTCGTCGACGAGGTGCTGGTCTCCGACGGCCGGGTCGTCGGCATCCGCGGCGGTTCGGGCGCTTCTCGCGTCGAGGAGCGGGCCCGGGTCGTGGTCGGTGCCGACGGGCGCAACTCGGTGGTGGCCAGGGCCGTCCGGCCGGCCGCCTACGAGGAGGTGCCGGCGCTCACGGTCGGGTACTACTCGTACTGGAGCAACCTGCCGACCGACACGTTCGAGGCGTACAGCCGGCCCGGGCGCGGCTGGGCGGTGTGCCCCACCAACGACGACCTCACGCTGGTCGTCGGCGGCTGGCCGCACGCCGAGCTGGCCGACCACCGCGCCGACATCGAGGGCGAGCTGATGCGGACGTTCGAGCTCTCGCCGGCGTTCGCCGAGCGCATCCGCGACGCCAAGCGCGAGGAGCGGATCGCCGGGGCATCCGTTCCCAACTATTTCCGTACGCCGTACGGGCCGGGCTGGGCGCTCGTCGGCGACGCCGGTTACAGCCGCGACTTCATCACCGCGCAGGGCATCACCGACGCGTTCCTGGACGCTTCGTCGTTGGCGGAGGCCCTCAGCGCTGATCTTCCGTTTGACGAAGCCATGGCTGGCTACCAGGCCCGCCGCGACGCCCGGGCCATGCCGGTCTACCAGATGACGCTGGGGATCGCCGCGCTGCAGCCGCCGGACGAGCAGATGATCCAGCTGGTCTCCGCGATCGCCGGCAACCAGCCCGCGATGGACGCCTTCGCCCGGCTCAACTCCGGGGTGACCTCCCCGGCCGAGTTCTTCGCGCCGGAGAACGTGGCGAAACTGGCCGGCGGCGTACGCTGACCGGCGTGGATCAAGAGGAACGCATCGCCCTGTTCCTGGACTACGAGAACCTCGCGATCGGGGCGCGCGAGCATCTCGGCGGCATGACCTTCGACCTGCGTCCGGTCGCCGACGCGCTCGCCGAGCGAGGCCGGGTGGTCGTGCGTCGCGCGTACGCGGACTGGTCCTATTTCGACGAGGACCGCCGCATGCTCACCCGGTCGCACGTCGAGCTGATCGACATCCCGCAGCGGATGGGCGCGTCCCGCAAGAACGCCGCCGACATCAAGATGGCGGTCGACGCCCTCGAGATGGCGTTCGAGCGGGACTACATCTCGACGTTCGTGTTCGGCACCGGCGACAGCGACTTCACCCCGCTCGTGCACAAGCTGCGCGAGCTCAACAAGCGCGTGATCGGCGTCGGCGTCGAGAAGAGCACGTCGGCGCTGCTGCCGCCGGCCTGCGACGAGTTCCTCTACTACGACCGCCTCGAGGGTGTCGATGTGCCGGCGCCGGCCCGTCCGAAGCCTTCCTCGGCGCCATCGCCCTCGCCGGAGTCGGCGCCGCCCTCGCCGCGAGACGTCGACACGCTTGCCTCACTGGTCGCGCAGACCGTGGCCGGCCTGCAGAGCAGCTCGAACGGCCCGGTCACCGCATCGACGCTGAAGCGGACCCTGCTCCGCAAGGACCCGACCTTCAACGAGGCCGACTACGGCTTCCGCGCCTTCGGCGAGCTGCTGCGCCATCTGGCCGGCCACAACGTGGTCGAGCTGGCCACCGGCTCGGCCAAGGGCGACCCCGAGGTGAGCCTCCCCGAGCACGGCGACCGCGAGGCGGCGTTCGTGCTGCTCCGCTCGGTGGTCCGCGATCTGGCCGGGCCGGACGGCGCGGTCGCCCTCTCCGGCCTGAAGAACAAGGTGCGCAAGGTGGCCCCCGACTTCAGCGAGAAGAAGCTCGGCTACCGAAGCTTCCTCCAGTTCACCCGCGCGGCGGCAACCAGCGGCGCGGTCGACCTGCGCTGGAGCCCCGAGAGCGAGGACTACCTCCTCACCAGCAACGCCGAGGGCTGAGCCGGGTGCGCGTACGGGCAACGAGCCGTACGCGCACCGGCAACGCTTTCTCCGGGCGGTGCGGGCAGGCTTTGCGGTGACATGCCGCGGCCCGCAATTCCGGAGAAAGAGGTATTCATGCGCCTCGCATTCAAGAAGCTCGGCCTGATCGCGGCGGTGGTCGTCGCCCTCGTCGTGTCCGCGGTCGAAGGGCCGGCGTACGCCGAGGCCCCCACGGCGTACAACCTGAAGAACCAATGGCTGACCGCCGCTCCGACCAACACCATGCCCATGTCGATGGTGCGGCGCGAGATCACCCTCTGGGACGGCACGTACGGGTGGTACACGTACGTCGACCCGGCCGCGATCGGCACTTGCCAGAACTTCACCGGGCACATTCTCGCGGGAACGTACATCTGGACCGACCAGCTCTGGCCCGGGAGTTACCAGAACGGCTACTACCGGCACGACAGCTATCTGACCGAGAAGACCCACGGGTGGGCCTACCAGATCACCTGCTACTTCCGGTTGCCGTCCGACGGTTGGTACACGTGGGGCAGCGCTCTCGACCCGCATTTCTGAGGTTTCGGATTCCGCCGCCCTAGGGAGCGCTCTGCCGGCGGAACTGCGCCGGGGAAAGGCCGTACGCGCCGCGGAACACCCGGCTGAAATGTGCGGAGCTGGGGAATCCCCAGCGGGCCGCGAGCTCGTGGATCGGGCTCGCGGCCAGCCCGGGGTCGGCGATGTCGTGCCGGCACTGCTCCAGGCGGCGGCCGCGGATGTAGCCGGCGACAGTGTGCCCCTCCTGCTGGAACAGCTTGTGCAGGTAGCGCAGCGAGATGTGGTGAGCGGCGGCGATCGCCTCCGGGGTCAGGCGCTCGTCGCCCAGGTTGTGCTGGATGAAGGCGTACACCTGGGTCTTGAGCGTCCGCTGCCGGCTGTGCGGCGGCACCGCGCTCCGGGTCTCCAGCGCGTGGCCGAGCGCCGTGGTCAGGACGTCGACGACCAGGGTCGACAGCCGGGACGTGTCCGACGGGCTCAGCTCGGGCAGCTGCCGGGCCAGCTGCAACAGCACCAGCGACGGGAGCGTGCCGAGGCCCCGATCGCCCGGGATGCGTACGGCGGTCAGATGACGCAGCTCCTTCGGCGGCAACGGCAGCTGCGAGCGTGCGAAGCGCAGCAGCAGCACCCGGCTGACCGCGGCCTCCGGTGCGTGCTCGACCTCGTACGGCCGGGACGTGTCGAGCAGAACCAGATCTCCGGAGCACACCTCCGCGCGCCGGCCGTCCTGGGTCACCGTGCCGCGGCCGCGCACGGTGCAGCCCACCTCGAGCATTCCGGGGTCGGCCTGGCGGATGAGCCGGGTCGTGCGGTGGGTCGAGTGCGGCGCCATGGTCGCCAGCGCCGTCTGCACCGGGCCGAATGCGCTGAAACCGACGCTCGCCCCGAACCCGCTCTGCGCCCGAGGCTCGCAGCGTAGGTCGTAGGGCAGGTCGAGTTTCGCGTTCACCTCGCGCCAGTAGGCGAACCGCTCCTCGGCGGGGACCCCGTCGGTGCTGACCACGTCCATGGCCTCATGCTCTCCCGGGGAGCCGGAGCGGGCCACCCCGCCGGCGAGACCTGGATCACTCCCGGATCGCAACCACAATGCTCACGCTTCCGCACTGCCGGCCGAATAAGGCACTCGACCGGATCCCCCCTTCCGCGAGGTGCCTTCAACATGATCGTCTCGGCTTCCGTCGCCACCGAGCTCCCCGCCGTCGGCACGCCGATGTTCCTCGTCCTCGGCGACGGCGTGAACTTCCGATCCCGTCTGGTGTCGGTCGACGGCGACACCTTCACGGTCGCCGCGCCGCTGGAGACCGCCGGCCCGGCCACCCCCACGCCGGGCCGGGAGCTCGACGTCTTCTGGGTGCCGCCGAGCACCCGCATCGTGCTCGCCACCCGCCTGATCGCCATCTCCGACGAGTCGCCGTACCGCTGGACGCTCACCGCCACCGACGCTCCGCGCCAGAACAACCGCCGCGAGTACGTCCGGGGCGGTGGCGGTGCCGCCGTCCGTCTCGCGACCGATGACCACGCGATCGAGGGGGCCCTCCTCGACATCAGCGAGGGCGGTCTGCGCTGCTGGATCGACGAGCCGGTGGCACTGGCCCCCGGTGACGCCCTGCGGGCCGCCGTCCGGCTCGGCACGTCGGGCGAGGTCGAGCTGAGCGGCACGATCCTGACCGTCCGCGAGGCCCCGCACGGTGACCCCGGCCGGCACGTCGTGCTCACCTTCGACACGCCGGAGAGCATGGCCCAGATGATCCGCCTCTACGTGATGGCCTGGGAGATCAACGAGCGCCGCCTCCACCGGGAAGCCGCCTGACCTTTCCTTTGGTCCTCGACTTCGTTACAGTCACTGTAATGAAGTCGATGACCCGGGTTGTCCTGGTGACCGGCGCGAGCCGAGGGATCGGTGCGGCCACGGCACGAGCATTCGCCGCGGCCGGGGCATCGGTGGTCCTGGTCGCGCGTGATGAGCAGCGCCTCGACGCCGTACGGAAGGAGATCGCCGCGGCCGGGGGAGCGGCGATCGCGTTCCCGGCCGACGTCAGCGAGGTCGCCGCGACCGAGGCCATGGTCGGGCGCGCGATCGCCGAGTTCGGCCGGCTGGACGTCGCGGTCAACGCGGCCGCCGCCCACGGGTCACGGCCGCGGCCGCTCGCCGAGACCCCGCCCGAGGAGTTCGAGCAGGCCCTCGCCGTGACCGTGCGGGGCACGTACCTGTCGATGCGCAATGAGATCCCCGCGATGATCACGGCGGGCGGGGGCGTCATCGTCAACGTCGCGTCGACCGCCGGCCTCCGGTCGATCTCCGGCCTGGCCGGGTACGTCGCCGCGAAGCGCGCGCTGATCGGCCTGACCGAGGTCGCCGCCCTCGACTATGCCGCGGACGGCGTGCGGGTCAATGCGATCGCCCCCGGCCCCATCCACACCGAGCAGCTGGAGCGGGCCGGGGCCGCCGCCCGCGAGCACGTCCGCCGGACGGTTCCCGTGCACCGGCTCGGCACCGTCGACGAGGTCGCGGCCACCATCCGCTGGATGTGCGGTGAGGACGCGGCCTTCGTCACCGGAAGCACGCTCGTCATCGACGGCGGCCTGCTGGCCGGAACGCCGACCTTCGCCTGAGCCGTCCGGCCGCGGCCTGCCTACCCGAACCCGGCGAGGCCGTCGGCGAGCAGGTCGAACGCCTCGCCGGCCGCCGCCAGCATCCGCCGGTCCAGCGCCGCGGCCGGTTCGCGAGCGAGCAGCCCCTCCCGGTACCCCGCGATCACCGCCTGATGCACCCCGATGACCGCCGTCGCGACCACCGCCGGCCGCAGATCGCCGGGCCGGGCGCCGAGTTCCTCCGCGAGCCGGTCGGCGTACCGGGCCAGGATCTCCCGCTCCCGCACCCGCAGCGCCGCACTCGAGGCGAGCAGCTCGGCCAGCGTGGTCGCCCGGCGCTGGGCCCCACGCGCGTACGCCTCAAGAAAGAACCCCCGGAGAGCGACCAGCACCGGCGTGCCGGCGCCACGGTCCCGCACCGCCCCGAGCAGGGCGTCCTCGAAGGCCTGGTCCTCGAAGTAGACCAGGTCCTCCTTCGTGGCGAAGTGGTTGAACACCGTCTTCTCGGTCACTCCGGCGGCCGCGGCGACCTCGGCGACCGACACCCGCTCGAAGCCGCGTTCCGCGAACAACTCCAGCGCCGCGGCGGCGATCCGCGCCCGCGTCTCCTCCTTGCGCAGCTGCCGCGTGTTCACGCCAGTCACTGTAGGTCAGCCCGGCTTGACGAGGCCGGTCTCGTAGCCGAAGACCACGGCCTGGACCCGGTCGCGCAGTCCCAGTTTCTGCAGGATCCGGCTCACGTGGGTTTTGGTGGTCTGCTCGGCGATGAACAGCGACGCGGCTATCTCGGCGTTGGACAGGCCCCGCGCCATCAGCCGCAGCACCTCCCGCTCCCGGTCGGTGAGCCCGTTGAGCGCGGCGGCGCCGGCCGGCTCCCGCGGCCTCGCCTCGACGAAGCTCTCGATGAGCCGGCGGGTGATGCTCGGCGCGAGCAGCGCGTCGCCGCCGGCGACCACCCGCACGGCCCGGATCAGCTCCTCGGGCTCGCTGTCCTTGAGCAGGAACCCGCTGGCGCCCGCCCGCAGCGCGGCATAGATGTAGTCGTCGAGGTCGAAGGTCGTCAGCATCAGCACGCGCGGCGGGTGCCCCTCGGTGCGCTCCGGCCCGAGCAGGGCCCTCGTCGCCGCCAGTCCGTCCAGCACCGGCATCCGGACGTCCATCAGCACGACATCGGGGCGCAGGGCGCGGCACCGTTCGACGCCGAGCTGCCCGTTCTCCGCCTCGCCGACGACGGTGATATCGTCCTGCGACTCGAGGATCGCCCGGATCCCCACCCGGATCATCGACTGGTCGTCCACGATCAACGTGCGGATCACGCCCGGCCCCCGATCGGCAGTCGCGCCGCGACCCGATAGCCGCCCTCGCCGCGTGCGCCGGTCTCCAATGATCCCCCCGCCAGCCGGGCTCGCTCGCGCATCCCCGGCAGTCCGTGACGGGACCGGCCGGGTGCCTCCATCGAAGGGGCCGGCCGGGTCGCGGCGTCGTTCACGACGGACAAGACAAGATCAGAACCTTCAAGATCAAGACAGATGGTCGTACGGGCGCCGGGCGCGTGCCGGATGACGTTGCTCAGCGATTCCTGGGCGATCCGGTACGCGGCCAGCGCGACGCTCTCCGGAACGGCCGCCGCCCGCACGGCGTCGGCCTCGCGCACCTCGACCGGCACCCCCGCGCGCCCGGCCGACTCGACCAGTTCCGCCAGCCGGCCGAGGCCGGGCACCGGAGCCAGCTCCGCGTCCGCGTTCTCGTCGCGCAGCACCGCCAGCAGTTGCCGCATCTCGCCCAACGTCGACCGAGCGCCGGCGGCTATCCGTCCGAACTCGGCCTTCGCCTCCGGGTCCAGGTTCTTGATCCGGTACGACGCCGACGTGGCCTGCATGTGGATCACCGACATGCTGTGCGCGACGACGTCGTGCAGTTCGCGCGCGATCCGGGTGCGCTCCTCGGCGACCGCCCGTCGGCTCTGCTCGGCCTCGACGTCGCGCCGCGCGCCGGCGAGCTCCCCGCGGATCTCCCGCCAGCGGCGGACCGCCAGCGCGAGACCGACCACGACGGTGGAGAGAAGAAGGTAGACGGTCGTGATCGGCAGGGCGTCCGAGACGGACCGGCCGCGCGGATCGACCAGCACCAGCAGGACGAGCAGCAGCAGGCTCGCGCACCAGACTGTCAGCGCCGCCCGCCGGGTGGTCCGGACGGTCACCAGCCCGACGTGGGCGACCAGCGCGATCATGCCCAGCACCGTCAACGGCCAGGTCGGTCCCGAGCCGGGCGGGATGGCCACGGCGAACACGGCGACGGCCGAGAACTGCAGCACGGTCGCCGCCCGCGGCCGGACCAGGATCAGCACCAGCGCGGCACTCTGCCCGATGCCGGCCAGGAACGCGGCCGCCGGCGGCACGCCGAGCTCCGAGGCGGCCACCGCCACGTTGAAGAACGCCAGTGCGAGCGCGGGCAGGCCCGTGCCCAGCCACCACCAGAGCTTGGTGGGCACCGGCCCGCGGTTCGATCCCGAGCGCGCCATCACGCGGCGACGTTACCGAGGCCGGCCCTCGCCCGACACCCGACGGGAGAGGTATCCGGCCCCCTACCCGCGAGGGACGCGCCGGCCGTTGGCGAAGGCCCACGCTCGATCGCATGAATCTGATGACTCTTCTCCGCCCACTGATGAGTGCGACGGCGGCCCTGGCGGTTCTCTCGGTGCCGGCCGCTGTCGCCGCCGCCCCGGACCGGGCCGGGCTGCGGAGCCGGCTGGACGACATCGTCGCCGCCGGCGCCGTCGGTGCGCTGGCCGAGGTCCGCGACGAGCACGGCACCTGGCGAGCCGCCGCGGGCGCCGCCGAGCTGGGCACGACCCGGGCGGTCCCGGTCGACGGCCGGTTCCGGGCGGGCAGCATCACCAAGACGTTCGTGGCCACCGTCGCGCTGCAGCTGGTCGGCGAGGGCCGGCTTCGACTCACCGACACGGTCGGGGCGTGGCTGCCCGGGGCCGTCCCGGACGGTGACCGCATCACCGTGCGCGAGCTGCTCAACCACACCAGCGGGCTGTACGACTATCTGCACACCTTCCAGTTGCCGCCCGCGCCGGAGTTCGTGGCCGGCCGGTGGCGGACCTGGACCCCCGCCGGGCTCGTGGCGCGTGCGGTGGCGAACCCGGCGACGTTCGAACCGCCGGGCTCGGCCTTCGCCTACTCGAACACCGGCTACCTGCTGCTCGCCCAGATCATCGGGAAGGCGTCCGGACGGTCGTACGGCCAGGAGATCGATCGCCGCATCATCCGGCCGCTGGGGCTGAGCGGCACGTCGGTGCCCGGAACGTCGCCGGTGATCCCCGGGCCGCATCCGCACGGCTACGCGCCGGTGGAGCGGAACGGCGAGACCCGCCTGGCCGACCTGACGGAGATGAATCCGTCGCTGCTGAGCGCGGCCGGCGGGATGATCTCGACGACGAGGGATCTCAACCGGTTCTTCGCCGCGCTGCTCGGTGGACGCCTCCTGCCGGCGCGCCTGCTCGGCGAGATGAAGACGCCGGGTGTCGCCGGCGCACGGTACGGCCTCGGACTGGCCTGGTGGCGGGACACCTCGTGCGGCGTGCGGGTGTACGGCAACGACGGTGACGCGGTCGCCTATCAGGCCTGGTCGTACTCCACCGAGGACGGGCGCCGCCAGGCCACGCTGGGGCTCACGCCCAACTTCCGCGGCGACCCGGACAAAGCCGTCGACGACTTTCTGAACGACGCCTTCTGCGGCTGACCGGATCTTGGCCGGCGCGCCCGGAAGCGGTCGCGCCGGTTGTCGGACGGTTGCCGGTGGTTGGATGGGGCCGGTGAGCAACCCATGGGATGAGGAGTTCGCCCCGTCGGCCGGCGCCCGGAACACCCTGCGCTGGGCACAGGAGATGGGCGCGTCGACGCTCGGCGAGGCATACGACCTGCTCGATCAGCTGGAGCTGAGCAACGACGTGCCCGAGGTGCTGGGCGAGGACGACACGATCGAGGACATCCGCGAGGAACTCGAGTTCGGCCTCGAGACCGCCGGCCCGGACGTGTCGCTGACCGCCCTTCTGTGAACAGGACCTGAGTTCCCGATGAGCGACGTGATCATCGGATACGACGGGAAGCCACGCTGCGCCTGGGCCGGAGCCGGGGACACCGCGTTCGGCCGGTACCACGACGAGGTCTGGGGCACCCGGACCTACGACGAGTCCGCCATGTTCGAGTCGCTCACCCTGGGCGTTTTCCAGGTGGGCCTGAGCTGGTCGATCGTGTTCGGCAAGAGGGACGCGTTCCGGGCGGCATTCCGCGGATTCGACGTTTCCGAGGTGGCCGCCATGACCGAACGCGACCTCGACCGGCTGGCACAGGATGCCTCGATCATCCGTAACCGTGCCAAGATCGCGGCAACCATCGGCAACGC
Source organism: Paractinoplanes globisporus DSM 43857 (assembly GCF_000379645.1). GTDB lineage: Bacteria > Actinomycetota > Actinomycetes > Mycobacteriales > Micromonosporaceae > Actinoplanes > Actinoplanes globisporus. Next base: position 421,028 of record NZ_KB903294.1, on the reverse strand, counting down.
TCGCGCGATGATGTCCGCGGTGCCCGATCTCGCCGCGCTCGCGCGGTCCTACGAGATCAACCGCAAGCACGCGCCCCGGTCACTCGCCGACCTGCCCAAGGCGACCGCGCCGGCCGAGGCGTTCGCCAAGCAACTGAAGGCGCAGGGATACCGCTTCGTCGGGCCCACCAGCGTCTACGCGTTCATGCAGAACGTCGGCATCGTCAACGACCACCTCCACGGGTGCTTCCGCGCGGTCGACCACTGACATCCCCGGCGGAGTGTCAGCCGGCGGCGGCCGGCAGATGGCCGAGCTGGCGCTCCCAGCCCTCGCGGTGGCCGGGGAGGTGGACCGGAGGCAGACCGCGATGGGTGAGCACGACCAGGGTGTCGTCGCCGTCCGGGGTCAGCACCACCTCGACCGTCGAGCCGCCGGGCGGCAGCGTGTCGTCGCCGGGGACGCCCCAGCTGAACACGACGCGGTACGGCGGCTCGACGGTGAGGTAGGCGCCGCGGGCGAGGCTCGCGCCCATGTCGAGGGCGAAGACCCCGCCCGGGCGCGGGTCGAGCTCCGCGCGATCGCCGATCCACGTCACGATGAGCGCGGGGTCGGTGAAGTACGGGAACACCACCTCGGGCGGCGCCTTGATGTGCTCGGTCGCGACGATGACGTCGTCGCGGATCTCGGCGGTCACGCCTGACCCTTTCCGGGGCGAGGATGGGCGGTCTCGACCGCCTTCTTCAGGCGGCTGAGGGCGTCCGGCCAGAACTCGGCGAGCAGCTCGCGGACCGGGGCGAGCGACTCGTGGTGCAGCGCGTACAGCCGGCGGGCGCCCTCGCGGCGCTCGGTGAGCAGCCCGGCCTGCTTGAGCACGCCGATGTGCTGGCTGACCGCCTGCTGGGTGAGGGTGAAGGAGGCCGCGATCCGGCCCGCCGGCAGCTCGGCGTGCTGGACGAGGCGCAGGATCTGCCGGCGGTGCGGGTCGGCGAGTGCCCGCAGAACCGTGTCCGTGTCCGTGTCGGGTCGGTCGGCCATGCCCCTCATCTTTCCTCAGCCCTCGAACGGCGTACCCGTGCCGGTCTCGGCGAAGGCCTGGATGCTGGCCATGAATTGTGTCCAGGCGGCGAAGCAGGCGTCCCAGCACTCGAGTCGGGGGGTCATCCCGGCGTGCCGGAAGCGCAGCCGCGTTCCCTCGCCGTCGGGGATGATGTCGAACTCCATCCGGGTGCCGAGCCATTCCCGCGTGTGCGCGGTGGCCTTGCCCTCGGCGGGCGCGATCGACTCCCAGACCACCCGGCCCGGCCCGGCCTCGAGCACGCGCATGGCGTTGGCACCGTACGCGCCGAAGCTGGTGACGAGCGTGCCGCCGACCGCCGCGTCGCCCTCGGTCGGCCCCCACCATCGGCTGACGCCGTCGGCGGAGGTGAACAGCCGCGACACGGCCGCGGGGCGGGCGGGCAGGGTGAGGACCGCGGTGAAGTCCTCCGTCGTTGTCTCCATCTCACATCTCCTCGATATACAAGCAATTCCTTGTACAAGATATTGCTTGTGAATCTGGAGCTTGTCAAGAGATCGGGTAGAGCTGGGCGCCGGTGTCGCCGGACACCGCGGGGGCGAAGTCGACCTCGCGGCCGTCGATGCTGAAGGTGTACCGGCTCAACTGGCGGATCACCGGCTTCGCGTCGAGGTAGTCGCGCAACTCCTCGAGCTCCGGCGCGGTCAGCCAGCTCGGCGGGTCGGAGATGGCCCGGAAGCCGCACACGTCGGCCAGGTCGCGCAGCCACTGCAACTGCTGCGGGGTCAGCAGGTTGAGCTTGCTGCGGAAGTAGACGACGTCGGGATCCACCTCGATGAGCGGGGACTGCCACACGCGGTGGACGCTGTTGACGACGGCGTTGCGGGCGGTGGCGTCCGACGGGTCGATCGAGGCGTAGTTGTCCCACATCGGGGCCACGTCGGGGCCGCTGCGCAGGCCGTCGAGCAGGCCCAGCGACGGGATCAGGATCGCGCCGGAGCCGAGCAGGTAGACGTCGTCGCCGGCCGCCTCGCGGACCACGCGCAGGGCGTCCCGATAGATCCGCTCGCGATCGCGGCCGGGCAGGTGAGCCGCGGCCGCGTTGATGAAGTCGAGCTTCAGATAGCGGAAGCCCCACTCGTGGACCACCGTCCGGATCAAAGACGCCACGTGGGTACGCGCGTCAGCACGGTCCAGATCGAGGGCGTAGTACGCGCCGCCCCAGTTGTAGCCGGCCTCGACCGGGCGCCCGGACGCGTCGCGCAGCAGCAGCTCGGGGTGCTCGATCGCCAGCCGCGAATGGGGCAGCGCGATGAACGGCGCCAGCCACAGCCCGGGCGTGAAACCCGCGTCGGCGATCCGGCCGGCCAGCGCCCGCATGCCGCTGGGGAACTTCGCGTTCGGCCGCCAGTCGCCGACCAGCTCCTCCCAGCCGTCGTCGATCTGCACCACGTCGAACGGCAGGCCGGCCAGGTCGGCCACGTCCTTCGCCAGCTGGGTCTCGGTGATGTTCTCGTAGTAGGCGTACCAGCTGCACCACACGTTGCCGGCCCGGCGGGTGCCCGCGCCGAACCGGTCGGCCAGCCGGTCCGCGTACGCCCGGAAGACCTCCAGCTCGTCCCCGTACGCCAGAAACCAGTCGTCGCCGCCGCCGGCGTACCACCCGGTGAGAGTGTCGCGGTCGGCGACGAGCCGCGGCGTGTCCAGGCCGAGCGCGCCCAGCAGAAGCGTCCGCCCGTCGTCGCCGCGCAGGGCCGCCACCGCCGATCCGTGATGGCGGGCCGGGTCGTCGAAGGCGGGATCGTCCGCCGTGACCAGCCGTTCCGGATGGGGGACGCGCAGCGGCGGGTCGCTCAGCCGCCGCCACCCGCAGGGACTCCACGAGTTCTGGCCGTGGCGGTAGAAGGAGGCATCGCCGAGCCCGTGCAGGATCGCGACGCGGCCCGGGGGTAGCAGGACGCCGCCGGGTACGGGCCGTGCTGTCCCCTCGCCGGAGTGCTGAAGGGCGAAGGGACGTCCGTCGAGCTGCACGAGCTCAGCCATGATTCTCCTTGGTGTGAGCGAGCGGGTGTTACTTGAGGAGGCCGTTGACCTCGTCGTTTGCCTTCTTGAGGGCGTCGGCGGTCGGCGCCTGGCCGAGCACGACGGACTGGATGGCGTCCTGCACGCTCTGGCTGACCTCGTTGCCGTGGTCGGTGATCGGCAGGAAGAACGTGCCGCCGGCGGCGGTCGCCTCGTCGGTGAAGACGTGCACGTCCCGGCCGGCCGCCTTGTGGGCGGCGAGGGCCTTCTCGGTGCCGGACTTGATGGCCGGGAAGACGACCGCCTTGTCGCCGACGATGTTCTGGCAGTCGGGCGAGCCGAGGAACTTCACCCAGGCCCACGCCTCGGCCGGGTGCTTGGTGCCGGCGTAGATGGCGTCGGACAGGCCGTTGATGGCGGTCTTGCGGCCGGCCGGGCCGGTGGGCAGCGGCGCGAACGCGTACTTCTGCTTGGCGCCGTCACCGAGGTAGGTGCCGATCGTCCAGGAGCCGACGATGGTGAACGCGCCGGTGCCGGACTCCATCACCGCGTCGCGGCTGAGCGTGGACTGCTTGTCGAACTTGGGGGCGTAGCCGGCGTCGATGAGGTGCTTGAACCAGTCGATCGTCTGGGCCAGCTTGGGGTCGTCGTAGTTGTAGTGCGTGCCCCACGGGTTCTTGTCGAGGTAGGTGAACCCGTTCGACACGGCGAGGTCGCCCCAGCCGTTCTGGCCCTGCGCACCGTCGGCCCACTCGGGCAGGAAGCCGTACACCTTCACGTGCTTGGAGTCGAAGCCCGGGTCGAGGCCGTTCTTGCCGTTGGCGTCGACGGTGGCCGCCGCGATCGCCTTCTCGAACGTGCCGCCGTCGCTGGGGTTCCAGGTGAGGGCGTCCAGTCCGCTGGTGTCCTTCACGAGCTTGGTGTTGTAGACGACCGCCATCGTGTCCCAGTCCTTCGGCAGGCCGTACCGCTTGCCGTCCTTGGTGAACAGGTCGGCCAGGCCCGCCTGGTACTGGCTCAGGTCGACCTTGTCCTTGTCCACGTACGGCTGGATGTCGAGGATCTGGTTGCTGGTGACGAACTGGGCGTAGTACGACGCGTGGTCGGTCCAGACGTCCGGCGCGCTGCCGCTGGCGAGCTGGGTGGTGAGGTTCTGCCAGTACTGGTCCCAGGCGGTCTGGCTGAGCTTGACGGTGATGTTCGGGTTGGCCTTGGTGAACGCGTCCGCGCAGGCCTGGTACGCGGGAAGTTGCTTGTCGTCCCAGAGCCAGTAGTTGAGAGCGACGGGCCCGCCGCTGTCGGAGGAGTCGCCGTTGGAGCAGGCGACCAGGGACGTGGTGAGCGCAGCGGCGGTCAGCGCCGCCGCCAAGGATCGACGGAGCACGGGAGTTTTCCCTTCGGAGGGTTCTACTTGATTCCGGTGAAGTTGAGCGACTGGACGAGGCGCTTGCCGAGGAAGACGAGCAGCGCGAGGACGGGCAGGACGGAGAGCACGGACGCGGCCATCAGCCCGGTCCAGTCCGGCTGGGTGTTGGGGGACTGCTGGAGAAACACGCCGAGCGCGACGGTCAGCACCCGGGTCTGCTCCCCGCGGCCGACGAGCAGCGGCCACAGGAAGTCCTTCCACGCCCACACCGAGGTGGTGAGCGCGATCGTGATCAGCGGGCCGCGGCTCATCGGCATAACGACCCGCCAGAAGATGCCCCAGCGGCCGGCGCCGTCGATGACCGCCGCCTCCTCGACCTCCCGGGGCACGGAGAGGAAGAACTGGCGCAGGAAGAACACCGCGAACGGCGTCATCAGCAGCGACGGGGCGACCATGCCAGCGAACGTGTCGATCAGGCCGAGGTTCTTCACGAGGGTGAAGTTGGGCAGCAGCGTGAAGATCGGCGGGACCATCAGCGCCGCGATGAGCACGGCGAAGACGAAGTCGCGCCCCGGGAAGCGCAGGCGGGCGAACGCGTATCCCGCCATCGCGCAGCAGAACGTCTGCACGCCGGCGATGACCAGCGAGTAGATGCCCGAGTTGAGGGTGTACCGCAGGAAGTTGATTTTCGCGCCGGAGCCGCCGGCCTCCCGGGCGGTCTGGGCGTCGACCAGGCCCAGGATCCGCCAGAAATTGATCATCGTCGGATGGTGGGGGACGAGGCTGGTGCTGTCGGTGAAGATGTCGCCGGCCGGAGTGATCGCCGTGCGGACCATCCAGTAGAACGGGAAGATCGTCAGGAGAAGGAAGGCGATCAGGACGGCCCACGCGAAGAGACGGCCGGGATTGAGTCTCATGGCTGCCTCTCAGGCGAGATCGGAACGGGAGGCGCGCAGCAACCGCATCTGCACGAACGTGAGCAGGCCGAGGACCAGCACCAGGAACATGGCCGCCGCGGACGCGTAGCCCATGTGGAAGTACGTGAACGCCTGCTGGTAGATGTAGAAGTAGATGACCCGGGTGGCCCCGGCCGGATCGCCGGCGGTGGTGACGGCGACCGTGTCGAAGATCTGGAACGACCCGATCAGCGAGACCACGAGCACCAGCGCGAGCACGGGCCGCAGCAGGGGCAGCGTGATCTTGCGGAACATCCGGAGCTCGCCGGCGCCGTCCAGCGCCGCGCTCTCGTACAGGTGCTGGGGAATTTGCAGCATGCCGGCGTAGAGCAGCAGCGCGGTGTACCCGGTGTACGCCCACGTGTTGATCAGCGCGATCGACGGGAGCGCGCCGGTGGGCGAGGCCAGGAAGCCCTGCGTGCCGAGGCCGAGGCCGTTCAGCAGGTGGTTGACGAAGCCGAGGTTGGCGTCGAGCAGCCACATCCAGAGCAGGCCGACGGTCACGTTCGGCACCAGCCAGGGCAGCAGCAGCGTGGCGCGCAGGACGACCGAGCGGGTGAGCCGGTGCATCAGCGCGGCCAGGCCGAGCGCGATCAGCGTCTGCGAGCCGATGTTGATGACGACGTAGTACGCGGTGACCTTCATCGAGTCCCAGAACTTCGGGTCCTTGATCAGATCGGCGTAGTTGTCCGAGCCGACGAAGCGAGGGGTGTTGAGCAGGCTGTAGTCGGTGAGCGAGTACCACGCGCCGCGGACCGTCGGATACAGGTAGAACACCGCGAACCCGATCAGCACCGGCAGCAGGAACAGCCATGCCACCTGCCGGTCGTCGCGACGCCGCTTGCCGGTGACGACCGGCGTGACTCTGGGTGGCGCGGGCGCCGCGAGGGGAGGGGATGTCGTCACGATCCGTCCTCTTTCAGCTATCGAAGATCTTCGAGATTTGCGTCTTGCGGCGCGGGCCGGTCGGCCGCTAATAATGATGAAGCTCATGGAAACTTTGTCAACACCTCCTCGAAATCTCGTCCTCTCGTCGGAAGGTTGATCCATGCGCTTTGCCCGTGTAGTCACGCTCTGCGTGGTGGCCGCCGCGGTGCTCTTCGCGCCGCGGGCGGCGGTTGCCGCGCCCGCCGGTCCGCCACCTCGGCCGGCCCCGCCGTCCTCGCCCAGCCCCTCGCTGACCGACCACCCGCTCACCGCCGCGCCCAGCCCGCTGGACAACCCGCTCAAGGGCTTCGCCCGGTTCTACTTCCCCGGCGACGACCAGAGCCTCGGCTACCCGCGCTCGCTGTCCTGGAGCTACTTCGGCCTGTCCGAGGTGATGACCAGCGCCACCGACTGCGGCAGCTACAACTGGTCCATTGTGGACAATGCACTGAACGAGATCGCCTCGTACGGCAACCAGGCCGCGATCCGCCTCTACATGGAGTACCCCGGCGGCACCGGCAGCCACCCCGGCAACGCCATCCCGCACTGCTTCGACGGGCACGTCACCTACCGCAACAACACGTTCTGGGGCACCGTCTCGCCCGACTACGACAGCGCCTATCTGCTCACCGCGGTCTCCAACTTCATCGCGGCGTTCGGGGCCCGCTACGACGGCGATCCGCGGATCGGCTTCATCAACCTCGGCCTGGTCGGGCTGTGGGGCGAGTGGCACACCTGGCCGTTCGACACCGACACGGCCGACGGCTACCCCAACCTGATGCCTACCGACGCGCACGCCGCGCAGATCGTGACGGCCTTCGACAACGCGTTCAGCAGGACCAAGCTGGAGATCCGCTACCCGGACTCGGCCGGGGGCGCCGCGAACACCCGCGACATCGGGTACCACGACGACTCGTTCTGCTACCGGGAGGGCTCGCCGCTGGCCGGCGTCACGCTGCCGCAGTCACTCGGCGGCGCCGACTACGCCCAGCTGCAGCGCGCGCTGAACATGGGCGTCGAGAACAAGTGGATCACCGACTCGATGGGCGGCGAGGTGCGACCCGAGATCCAGAGCTCGGCGTTCACCTCGTGGCCGGGCGGCTCCGGGCAGGTCGACAACATGAAGGCCTGCATCGAGCTCGAGCACACCACCTGGAAGATCAACCAAACCAGCCAGAGCTACTCCGGCTCCGATCCCAACGTCGCGGCCGCGGTCCGATTGATGGGGTACGACCTGACGGCCACCCACGCGTACTACCCGAACTCGGTCACCGGCTCGACCGCCACCGTCGGCGTCACCATCGCCAATAACGGCGTCGCCCCGTTCTACTACCCGTGGACGGTCTCGCTCGGGCTCAAGAACTCGGCCGGCACGGTCGTCAAGACCTGGGACACCCCCTGGGATCTGCGTACCGTGATGCCGCTGAAGATCCGGGCGTTCCCGGACTGGAACGTCGGCGCCGACCCGGCCTACCGGGACTTCGGTTACCCGCAGTACTTCCAGACCAGCGTCAGCACGACCGGCGTGGCCGGCGGCTCGTACCAGCTCGTCCTGAAGGTCAAGAACCCGCTCGAGGCGCTCAGCCCGGCCGCCAAGAAGCTGCGCTTCGGCAACGCCACCCAGAACGCCGACGGCTGGCTGGGCCTCGGCTCGATCGGCGTCGGCAGCGGCGGCGGGACCGACACGACCGCGCCGTCCACGCCGACCGGGCTGGCCTCGCCGGCCCAGACGTCCGACAGCGTCTCGCTGAGCTGGAACGCGTCCACCGACAACGTCGGCGTGGCCGGCTACCAGGTGCTGCGCGGCGGCGCCCAGGTCGGCACCACGACCACCACCTCCTACACCGACACCGGGCTGACCGCGTCGACCGCGTACAGCTACTCGGTGCGGGCCTATGACGCCGCCGGCAACACGTCGGCCGCCTCGGCCGCGCTGAGCGTCTCCACCACGAGCGGGGGCGGCGGCACGCCCACCGGCCTGGTGCTCGACAACTACGACGGCACGCCGGCCTACCCGTCGGCCGCGCAGAACGACCTCGGCAAGTGGACCGGCGGCAACTGCTTCCTCAACGGCGGCGGCAACGGCGTCGTCTCCGGCGGGGCGCTGACCCTGCAGTACAACAACTGCGGCTGGTTCGGCAGCGACGTCAACCAGGACGTCTACGCGTACAAGTACCTGGTCGTCCGGATCAAGGGCGGGAACGCGGCCCACTTCAACCTGAGCCTGGGCGGCGTCACCAAGGTGTTCGGCGACTACGTCCTCGACGGCGGCGGCCACCCCGTGCTGACGAGCGACTACCAGGACATCAAGATCCCGATGGCCGCGAACGGCATCAGCCGCACCAGCCCGGCCCAGCTCGCCATGGGCTTCTGGTACGGCGGAAACAGCACGATCAGCATCGACAGCTTCTCCTTCTCGAATTGAGGAGAACGATGAGAAGACTCCTTGTCGCCGCGGCCGCCCTCGCCCTGATCCTGGCCGGTACGCCCGGAACAGCGCACGCCGCGACCACGACCGTCACCTACACCGGGGACCTCACCAGCGTCTTCGCCAACCCGGAGCGCGGCTTCCACAACCGCTACGAGATCGTGAACGACCCGGCCGTCAACGACTACGCCAGCAACACCATCCCCGGTTTCAACCCGGACATGCTCGACCGCACGTTCGCCCGCGCGCGGGCGGACGGCGACACCCTCATCCACAGCTACGTCCACCTCGACAAGTACCAGACCACCGACCTGCCGCAGGCACTGCTCGACAACCTCGGGACCGGCCTGGCCGCGATCCGGGCGCAGGGACTGAAGATCGTGCTCCGGTTCGCGTACGTCTGGGACGGCTACTCCGCCGTCACCGAGCCGCAGATGGAACGGCACCTCGACCAGCTCGCGCCGGTCCTGGCCGCCAACGCCGACGTTCTCATGCACCTGGAGGCCGGCTTCTTCGGCGCCTGGGGCGAATGGCACGAGAGCCCGTACACGGCCTCGTCCGAGGAGAGTCAGGCGCCCGTACGCTATCGCCTGGTCAAGAAATTGCTGGCGAGCACGCCGCCCACTATCCCGGTCGCGATCCGCTATCCGATCTTCAACTACGAGATGGCCCAGCGCACCACCCCGCCGGCCGGCTGCCCGCTGCCGGACAACTGCCTGCTGACCACGCAGGACTTCGACCGTATCGGCTTCCACGACGACTGCTTCCTGGCCGACTCGGCCGACATGGGCACCTACGACCAGAACTCCTGGCTCGGCTGGTTCGACGTCACCACCAAGAAGCAATGGGTGTACGACATGACGACGTCGACCGGGGGCAACAAGATCGTCGGCGGGGAGACGTGCAACTCCACCGGCGGCAACGACGCGGCCGGCGTCAACGCCCAGTACGAGCTCTCCCACCAGCACTGGACGGAGCTCAACGAGGACTACGCGCCGGTCAACATCGACCAGTGGAAGAGCACGACCGTGAGCAACCCGTCGGAGACCCTCTTCACGCGGGTCAAGCGGCTGCTCGGCTACCGGTTGCGGCTGGTCGACGCGACCTTCGGCAACCAGGCGACGGGCGGGGCCGCGTACACGTTCTCGGCCCACCTGGTCAACGACGGTTACGCGGGCGTCATCAAGCCTCGCCCGGTCTTCCTGGTCTTCGACGACGGCACCCACCGCTACAACGTGCCGCTGGCCGGCCTGGACCCGCGCACCTGGAAGCCGGGCGCGGTCACCGTTCCCACCCAGACGGTGACCCTGCCCGACATGGTGGCCGGGCAGTACAAGCTCGCGCTGTGGCTGCCCGACCAGGCGACCGGGCTGCGCGGCAACCCCGCGTACTCGATCCGCCTCGCCGACACCGGGATCTGGGACGGCGGCAAGGGCTACAACGTGCTGGCGAACGCGGTCACCGTGGGCGCCTGCACCGGTGGCTGCACGCCGCCGCCGGTGGACACCGCCGCGCCGACGACGCCGGCCGGGCTCGCCGTCACCGGCACCACCACGTCGTCGATCGGGCTCTCCTGGAACCCGGCCACCGACAACGTGGGCGTCACGGGGTACCTGGTGTTCCGCAACGGCACGCAGGTGGGCACGCCCACCGGCACGACGTTCACCGACTCGGGCCTGCCGAGCGGGTCGTCGTACACGTACACGGTCAAGGCCCGCGACGCGGCGGGCAACATCTCGGCCGCGTCGGCGCCGCTGACCGCCGCGACCGCCACCCCGCCACCGCCGGTGGGGCTGGTGCTCGACGACTTCGACGGCACGCCCGCCTACCCGTCCGCCGCCAAGAACGACCTCGGCAAGTGGACGGGCGGGAACTGCTTCCTCAACGGGGCCGGCAGCGGTGTCGTGAGTGGCGGGGCGCTGACTCTTCAGTACAACAACTGCGGCTGGTTCGGCAGCGACGTCAACACCGATCTGTCCGCGTACGGCTATCTCGTCGTTCGTATCAAGGGAGGAAACGCGGCCGACTTCAACGTCTCGCTGGGCGGCACGACCAAGGTCTTCGGCGACTTCGTCCTGGACGGCGGCGGCCATCCGGTGCTGACCGCCGCCTACCAGGACATCCGGATCCCGATGGCCGCCAACGGGATCAGCCGCACCAGCCCCGGGCAGCTCGCCATGGGCTTCTGGTACGGCGGGAACAGCACGATCTCGATCGAGAGCATCGGCTACCAGTAGTCAGATGGTCACCACCGTCCCGGTCAGCCTGGCCCGCTCCGCCGCCCACACGACGCGGTGCGAGGCCAGGCTGGCCGGCATGTCCGAGCTCAGCAGGGCCGGATCGCCGGCGGTGACGGCGGCCAGCAGGGCGTCGACCAGGCCGCCGTCACCGCCGTCGTGGCCGAAACTGTCCTCGGGGCCGCTCGCGTCGATCGTCTCGGTCTCGCCCGTGCGGAAATCGGTGACGGTGAGGAAACGACCGTCGCCGTCGACGCTGCCGTGACTGCCGAAGAGCCGGGTCTGCCGGCGCTGCATCGGGGTGAAGGCGGTCATCGTGAACGTGGCGGTCAGGCCCGAGGTGTAGCGCATGGCGACGACCTGGTTGTCGACCACGTCGTTGTCGCAGTCGTAGACGCAGCGGCCGTACGGTCCCTCGCGCAGCGCCTGGAGAACGGCCTCGCGCGAGCGCTCGGGGGTCACCGCCGGGAGCGGCCACTCGGCCATGTCGTCGTCGAGGCAGTTCAGGTAGAGACGCTTGGCCGAGTACGGGCAGGTCGACTCGACCGCGCAGTCCAGGCACCGGTCGGCCGCACCCTCGGGACGCTTGCCCGGGTGGAAGTGGGTGAGGCCGCCGAACGAGGCCACCTCGTGCGGGGCGCCCCCGATCAGGTAGGCGAGCCAGTCCAGGTCGTGGCACGACTTGGTGAGCAGCATCGGGCCGGACTCGGCGGTGTTGCGCCAGTTTCCGCGCACGAACGAGTGCGCCTGATGCCACCAGCCGACCGGCTCGAGGTGCTGCACGTTGATGAGCTCGCCGAGGCGGCCCGAGTCGATGAGGCTTTTCAGGGCGCGGGTGTACGGGGTGTAGCGCAGCACGTGGCAGACCGCGCCGATCACGCCGGCCGCCTCGACCGCGTCGGTGATGCGCCGGGCGTCGGGCTCGGTCGGCGCCATCGGCTTCTCCAGCAGCAGGTGGTAGCCGAGCCCGGCGAGCCGTACGGCGGGATCGGTGTGCATGCGGTCCTGGGTGGCGACGATCGCGACGTCGGCGAGGCGCCCGGCCGCCCCCAGTTCCTCCCAGCTCGCGAAGACCTGGGCCGGCTCCAGCGCGTGCGCGTCGGAAAAGGCCGAACGGCGAGCGGGGTCCGGCTCGGCGACCGCGACCACCCGCCCGCGTCCGCTCGCCTCGGCGAGCCGTGCGTAATGCCGGCCGCGCAGGCCGGCTCCGACTACGGCGAGCGTGACCACGTCGCCACCGGACTTGCGAACACTCGCGTACTTTGTAAACTCCATAGCAATATTTGCGGCCGATCGACTCCACGCGTCAAGGGGCAGACTGTGACTGAACAGGTCATCGCCGGTACCGACCTGTCTCGGCTGCGGGAACTCAACTCGTTGACGGTCGTCCGGGCCCTGCGCGACCAGCCGCCGACCACCGTCACCGAGCTCGCCAGTGTGACCGGTTTGTCCCGTCCGGCGGTCGATGTCATCGCCCAGGGCCTGGTCAGCAGCGGGTGGGCGACGGTCGTCGAGCCCGGCGGCAGCAGCACGGTCGGCCGGCCCGCCCGGCGCTACCGGTTCCGCGCCACCGCCGGTCACGTCATCGGCGTCGATGTGGGCGGCCACAAAATACTGGTGCTGCTGGCCGACCTCGACGGCAACGTGGTGCACACGGCCCGCCGCTCGGTCGCGGCCGACGCCGACCCGGCCTCGCGCCTGGCCGCCCTCGACGAGATCCTCGCCGCCTGCCTGCGCGACGCGGGAAAGACGGCGTCGGACATCTGGGCGGTCACGGTCGGCGTCACCGGCCCGGTCGACGCGAGTGGTAAGACCACGCTGTTCACGCCGCTGCCCGGCTGGCAAACGGTAGACCTGGCAACCCATTTGAGCGACAGATTCACCTGCCCGGTCATCGTCGAGAACGACTGCAAGCTGGCCGCGCTGGCCGAGCGCTGGCGGGGCACGGCCCGCGACGCGAACGACATCGTCTTCCTGCTGGCCGGCATGCGTATGGGCGCCGGTCTCATCATCGACGGGGTGCTGCGGCGGGGCTTCGGGGGAGCAGCCGGCGAGATCGGCGCCCTCAAGGCCGTGAAGTGGCTGACCGCCCCCTCCCACCTGCAGAGATGCCCCGGCGTTCCGCCGACGGTCGGGCCCGACGACGCGGCGGCCTGGGTCTTCAACGCGGCCCGCGACGGCAACCGGGACGCCCGCACGGCCGTCAACCGGTACGTGAAGGACGTGGCGATCGGCACGGCGGCGCTGGTACTGGCGCTCGACCCCCAGGTCGTCGTCTTCGGCGGTGGCTTCTCCCGGTCGGCCGACCTCGTGCTCGAGCCGCTGCATCGCGAGCTGCGGAAGCTGGTCCTGCGGATGCCGGAGGTGCGGGCGTCGACTCTCGGGGCGGACAGCGTCGCGCTGGGCGCGCTGCGGCTCGCGCTCAACGAGGTCGACCAGCGTCTCTTCTCGGTCGGGCTGAGCGCGCCGGTCGCCCCGCGCCGCTGAGGCGGCCTCCGCCTAAAGTCGTAGAGGCAAGACCCGTCTCATGTCGGACGCGCCCGATCTCGGGGATTCATACCGTTGGACCATGACGACAAACAAGGACGCCTGGGCCGGGACCGTGGTGAAGAAGTCCCGCGCGATGCTCGACGGTTCCAACCTCTACCGGCGCCTGAAGGTCCGGCTCGACGACGGGACCCAGATGGACGTCAAGGTCGGCCGGGACATGTGGAAGGAGCTCGCCGTCGGCGACCGCCTCGTGAAGCAGCAGGGCGAGGACCCGCGCCGCGGTTAGCCGAAAACCACGGGGCTGGCGAGGAAGAAGTCGTTGAGGGCGCGGCGGTCCGCCGGTTCGAGAGCTCTGCGCGGTACGGCCAGGTGCCGCCCACGGCCGAGCCGCACGACCCAGGTCGAGGGCCAGCGATCCACCCGGGTGACCTCGGCCCACGGCACGTCGGTGCGGCCTGCGGCGGTCACCTGCGTCATGCCGGTGGCCGTGAACTCGTACCGGAACGGTTGCGCGAACGTCTTGCGGCGCAGCATCCAGCCCGCCAGCGCGAGCACCTCGTAGACCGCCGGAATGACCAGGAAGAACACTCCGGCCGGCAGGAACGTGCTGCCGGGTTGCTTCCCGATCAGCCACTGCCCGAGCCCGATGGCGATGAACAGCAAGGGCAGCGCACGGCCGATGGCGGGCCGGACGCCGTAGGACGTCAGCGCCATCTTGCGGTACACGGCATAGGTAATCCTGATTTTCCCCGTGATCAACATGGGCGGCAGTATCGCATCGCGTTGCCTATCATCGTGCGACACCGTCACGGGGGAGAAGACAGATGAGCACGGATGCGCCAGTCCCGCGCCGCGGCCCGCTCGCCTGGGCGGGCAGGCTGGCCGGGCCGGTGCTCGTGAGCGCGCTGCTGGTCACGGGCGTGGTGTACCAGGTGTCGCACAAGGACGATCGGGACGACGCCATGGGCGCCTGCCGCGGCCGGCCGGAGACCGTGCGCGCGATCCGGGCGGAGCCGGTGCTCAACCAGCCGCCGCGCGCGGGCCCCCTCGACGAGCCGGTCGAGGCGTACTCGTGCAACACCGCGCCGCCGGCCGGCGACCTCATCAGCTTCGTCTCCAACGGCGCCGTCAGCCGGCGCCTGACGACGTCGACGTCCCCTGCGGACGTTCGCGCCTACTATGCCGACCTCGCCCGGCGCTCGGGCTGGACACCCGACGACACCAAAGCCGGCCTTTACTCGGCGACCAAACCGGACGGCAACTGCCCGTGGTGGTTCGTCCTGAGCGCCGAGAAGGCCGGCTTCGAGGTAAGCGTCTACTACCAGCCGATCGGCGTCCCCGCCGACGACTGCGAGTGGGCCTCCGGCGATCCCATGCTCATCCCGCTCACTCGGTGAACACCTTCACGGAGTCGGCGACCCCGCCGTTCCGGTTGACGCCGACGAAGAAGTCGCTTCCCACGTGGGTGATGTCTTCGATCTCGTCGGTCAGGGTGTTGCCCGGAACTCCGATGTCGCTCTCCACATCGCCGCCGGACCAGTTGTACTGATACACCCAGTTCCATCCGGTGTCGGGCGTCGAATCATTGATCGACTTGGTGTTCCAGATGTAGTTCTCCGAGCAGTCGATGCCTTGGTCGGAACGATTGTCGTGAGTCGTCAGGCTGCTCGTCACCAGCGTCCAGCCGCTGGTGAGCGCGCCGGCGCCGGGGTGGGTCCATAGCGAATTCAACCGCCGGGCGGCATATTTGCCGGCTCCGCCGGCCGCCGTCGCGCTGTAGCAGAGGCCGCTGATGTTGCCGGTCGGCAGATGCACTGTCGAGGTCGCGCCGATGGATCCGTCGGTGCCCAGGTGCACGATCGTCACATCGTCGCTCGGAAACGCGGATTGACTTCCCTGCGTGGCGATCAGGGCCGGCCCCCCGCCCAGATAGTTCGCGTTGTAGGCGAGGTCGTTGCCGTGGCCGAGCTCGGGCATGGAGATCGGCGCCCCGGAACAGATCCAGCTGGCGCCGTCCCAGGTCGTGCCGTCACGCACCCATCGGGACAGGACCGGCTCCCCGGCGCTTCCCTTCGAGAAGATGATGTAGAGCGCGCCACCCGGCCCCGCCACCATGCCCTCCAGGACGGTGCGACCCGCCCGGCACGCACTGCTGTTCGGGATGTTGAGCCGTTCCGCCCCGCTCCGGTCCGTAGCGGCGTAGGCCGGCGCCGTCACGGCAACAGTGATGCCGACGGCGAGCGCGAGCACGGACGCCACGCTGGATAGTTTCTTCACCTCGGTGTCCCTCCTTGGGGTGAGGCAGCGGAGCGTATCAATGGCCGCGGCCCCGCGGCGGCCCGCGTTCGTGACCAAATCGAGATCATCGACCGAACGCGCTTTACCCGTTGTTCATGAAATTGTTCCGGCTGGATGGCTGCGGTTCTCCCGTTCGTTGCTGCGCAACGGGAGTGCGCCGTCCGGCGTTTGTCCTATTTGGACGAATGATGGTCATAACGGGGAGCAGTGGATGTACCTATACGGGGTTTTTCAGCGACGCGGATGGCGGGCGCTGGGCGTGGCCGTGGCCGCGAGCACGATGATCATCGCTGGGGCGGGAGTGGCGTTCGGCGCGCCGCCCGACTCCGGCTCGACCGCGGTGGAGACGCCGCCGGGAGTGCGACCGGTCCGAGGGGTCGCGGCGGTACCGGCGAAGTTCGCCAAGCCGGCCGCCAAGCCGAAGCCGTACCGCGCAAGCCGGACCACCTGGCCGGAGGCGGGCGCGGTCGACGTGCCGGTGACCGCCACTCCGGCGCCGGCCAGATCCGCTCTGCAGGCCTCCCGCGGCCGCACCGCCGGTGGGCCGCGGACCCTGCACGTCACCGTCCTCGACCACGCCGCCGCCACCGCGGCCGGCGTCAAGGGAGTCCTGCTGACGGTCGCCGCGGACCAGGCCGGCGAGGCCCGGATCGGCCTGGACTACAGCGGTTTCGCCGAGGCCTACGGCGGCAACTACGGCGCCCACCTCGCGCTGTCCGCGTACCCGTCCTGTGTGCTCACGACGCCATCGGTCCCGGCCTGTCAGCGGCCGGCCCCGCTGGAGTCCACGAACGACCCCGGTACGCGGACCGTCGCCGCGACCGTCAGCGTTCCCGCGGCGAAGTCCCTGGTGCTGGCGGCGGCCGCGGCGGCCACCGGCGACGCGGGCGGCAGCAACCTCGGCACCTACAACGCGACCAGCCTCAGCCCGTCCGGCTCGTGGAGCAGCGGCGGCAGCGCGGGCAGCTTCGCGTACTCGTACCCGATGTCCGGCGCGGAGACGCCGTCGTCGCTCGAGCCCGGCATGAGCCTGTCCTACGACTCCGCGTCGGTCGACGGGATGACCGCGACCGTCGAGCCGCAGTCGTCGTGGGCCGGTGACGGCTGGTCGACCCCGGAGTCGTACATCGAGCAGTCGTTCCAGACCTGCTCGGAGAGCCCCGAGGGCTCCGCCGCGCCGGCCAAGACCTACGACCAGTGCTACGACGGGCCGATCTACTCGCTGTCGCTCAACGGCAAGACCAGCGCGCTGGTCTGGGACGCCGCGAAGCAGGTGCTCAAGACCGAGTCGGCCGGCGGCTCGGTCATCACCCACTACTGCGTCCTGCCCGCGGGCCAGACCTCGTTCGCGGACCCGACCTGCGTCGCGGGAACCGGCAACGCGACCGGCACCTATTACAACGACTGGTGGAAGATCACCGACCGGTCGGGCGCCTCGTACTCGTTCGGCCTCAACCACCTCCCCGGCTGGACCTCGTCCAAGACGGCGACCAGCTCGGTCGCCTACCAGCCGGTGTACGCGGCTCATTCGGGCGACCCGTGCTACTCGTCGGCGGGCTTCTCCTCGTCGGTCTGCACCATGCCGTACCGGTGGAACCTGGACTACGTCACCGACACGCACAGCAACGCGATGTCCTACTACTACGGGCAGGACGTCAACTACTACGGCGCTTACAACGGCGCCAGCATGAAGTCCTACGTCCGGGACCAGCACCTGCTGCACATCGACTACGGCTTCACCGACGGCAACGCCTACGGCACGGTGCCCAACCGGTACGCGTTCGGCACCGGCACCCGGTGCTTCGCCACCAACTGCGCGCTGACCGACGCCAACGCCGCCAACTGGCCGGACGTGCCGGTCGACCGGCTCTGCGCGTCCGGCGCGACCTGTAAGCAGTTCTCGCCGACGTACTTCTCCACCGTCCGGCTGACCAGCGTCGCCGCGCAGCAGTGGTCGGTGTCCGGGGCCAAGTACGTGGACCTGGACACCTACACCCTGACCCAGTCGATGCCGCAGGCCGGCGACGGCACGTCACCGGCGCTGTGGCTCGACAAGGTCGTGCACACGGCGGCCGCGACGGGCGCCGGCGGCGGGCACGCCACCGCGATCACGCTGCCCGCGGTGACCTTCGACCAGACCATGCAGATGGCCAACCGCACCGACGCCGGCGGGCTGCCGGCCTACTTCCGGTACCGGCTCGGCGCCATCCACACCGAGACCGGGTCGACCATCACCGTCGAGTACGGGCTGCCCCGGCCGTGTCCGTCGACCAAGCCGTCGGCCGCGTCCAACACGTACTCCTGCTACCCGGTCTCCTGGACCCCGGAGGGCTACACCGATCCGGTCATCGACTGGTTCAACAAGTACGCCGTGCTCTCCGTGCATCAGGACGACCCCACCGGCGGCGCCCGGGTGAAGATCACCTCGTACGACTACCCGGGCGGTGCGGCCTGGCACTACGACGACAACGAGCTGGTCAAGGCGAAGTACCGCACCTACGGCCAGTTCCGCGGTTACGGCGACGTCGTCACGTCCGTCGGCGACGGCACCAACGACCGCACGTCGAAGACCGAGACCACCTTCTACCGCGGCATGTCGAAGAACAACAGCACCACGGTCGTCAACGTGCCCGACTCCCTCGGCGGCGTGCACGAGGACGTGAACCAGCTCGCCGGGCGGCCGCTGGAGAGCAGCGCCTTCCTCGGCGACGTCGTCGACCACTCGAGCATCACCTCGTACTGGGTCTCCGACGCGGCCGCCTCCCGGTCCCGCACCGGCCTGCCCGCCCTGACCTCGCGGTGGGTGGCGCCGATCGAGCAGTTCTCCCGGCAGGCGGTCACCTCCGGCGGGACGACCACCTGGCGCTACACCGCCACCGACACCTCGTACGTCGACACGACGACCGATACGAACTTCGGCCTGCCGGTCCGGGAGTTCATGCACACCATCCCGGTCGACGCCAACTACAGCACCTGCGAGACCACGACCTACGCGGCCGCCAACACCGCCAAGAACCTGGTCGGCCTCGAATCGCAGAGCGAAACCCTCTCCGTGGCCTGCGGCGGCTACACGGCCGGCGGCGTGCCCTCGGTGCCGGGCAGCGTCAACACCCTCACCGCACCCGCCTCGGTGAGCCGTCCGGCCCAGGTCGTCAAGGCGTCCCGCACCTTCTACGACGATCCGAACTTCGCCACCACGTTCCCGCAGGCCACCGCCCCGTCCAAGGGCGACGTCACGATGACGCAGGTCGCCGACAACTACACCGGCGGCGCGTACTCCTGGCAGGTCGACGGGCAGGCCAAGTTCGACAGCGTCGGCCGGCAGACCGACACCTACGACGGCGCCGGCAACAACACGCACACCGGCTACGTCACCGACAGCCTCGGCCGGGTCACCGGCACCTCCATCACCGATGCCCTCGGGCACGCGTCGAGCACCACACAGGACGTCCAGCGCGGTGCGACCCTGTCCAGCACCGACCCGAACGGCGCGGTGATCGTGCGGCGGTACGACGCGCTGGGCCGAGCCGCCGCGGTGTGGCTCGACAGCCGGGCCGGGGTCGTCACCGACGACGCCTGGCCGACTCCGGCGGCGAACTTCGTGTACACCTACGCGATCAGCAACACCGGGCCGACCGCGGTCACCACCGACAAGCTGAACGAGCTGGGCGCCTACCAGACCTCGACGCTCCTCTACGACGGGCTGCTGCGGGAACGGCAGACCCAGGAGCCCACGCCGCGGGGCGGCCGCCTGATCAACGACACCCTCTACGACAGCCGCGGCTGGGTGTCGGCGAAGTACACCAACTGGTACGACGACAAGAACACACCCGGCACCACGACCGTCAACCCGACGGATCTGAAGGTCGGCGTGCCGATGCAGAACCTGTACACCTACAACTCGCTCGGCCAGGTCGTGATCGACCAGAGCGCGAAGGACGGCGTCGAGGTCTCGCACACCACGACCGTCTACAACGGCGACCGCACCACCGTCGTCCCGCCCGACGGCGGAACCGTCACCACCACCCGGATCGACCCGCTCGGCCGCACGGTCCAGCTCGACAGCTATCTGACCCGCCCGGCGCTCACCGTTCCCGGTGACACGTTCACCGGCCGGTTCGCCATCTCCGGCGGCAGCAGCCAGTCGATCAGCTACGGCTTCGACGGGCACGGGAAGCAGACCGTCACCACCCAGGCGCCGCTCGGCAGCATCGGGCCGACCTGGACGGACACGTACAACCTGCGCGGCCAGGTGACCCAGAAGTCCGACCCGGACGCCGGCACGACGACGAACATCAAGTACGACAAGGCCGGCAACCTCACCCAGAGCACCGACGGCCGCGGCAAGACGATCTCCTACAAGTACGACGCCCTCAACCGCAGGCTCGGCACGTACGCGTCCGCCGCCGACGCCCAGGTGGACGGCGCGGCGGGCAACCAGACCGCGGCCTGGGTGTACGACAACGCGAACAACGTCGCTGCCGTGACCCACGCCATCGGCCAGCTCACCACGTCGACCGCGTACATCGACCACCTCGCCTACACGACGCAGCAGACGGACTTCAACATCTTCGGTGAGTCGCTGGGCACCAGCCTCACGATCCCGAGCGGCGCCGAGGGCACCCTGGCCGGCACCTACCTGGCGAAGCACACCTACACGACCAACCTCGGGCTGCCGCTGCGCGACATCTACCAGGCCAAGGGCGGTCTTCCCGCCGAGCAGGTCCTGCACGGCTACCTCAGCCAGACGGACCTGCCCGACAGCCTGGCCGGCCTCGCGTCGTACACCCAGACCACCAGCTACGACGAGCTCGGCCGGCCCCTGGAGGCCAAGTTCGGGCCGTCCACCACCACGTTCTCCACGATCGGGTACTGGTACGACGAGAACACCGGCAAGACCACCAAACAGCTGATCAAGCGGACCGATGCCGGTGTCACCACGACAACCGATCAGCAGACGTACGCGTACGACAAGGCCGGCAACCTGACCGGGCAGACCGGCACCCGGTCGGGCAACGCCGCCACCGCCGAGACCCAGTGCTACCAGTACAACGGTCTCGACCAGCTCGCGGCGGCGTGGACGGCGAACGACCAGTGCGCCACCGCTCCGGCGGCCGGCAACTCGAGCATGGTCGTCGACGGGCTCGGCGCCGGCTCGGCGTACTGGACGACCTGGACGTTCGACGGGCTGGGCGACCGTAACAACCAGACCCAGCACGGTTTCAGCGGCGGACCGGCCGCCGACACCAGCACCAGCTACGGGTACGGGAACGGCGGCAACCAGCCGCACACCCTGACCTCCACCAGCACGACCGGCGCCAGCACCGGGTCGACCAGCTACGCCTACGACCTCGCCGGCAACATGACCGGTCGCAACGCCGGCCAGGGCAACCAGACCCTCACCTACGGCGACTCGGGACGGGTCACCGGCGTCAACGGTTCCACCAGCGGCAACTCCACCTTCAAGTACGACGCCGACGGGCAGCTGCTGGTCCAGAAGGATCCCGCCGCCACCACGCTGTACTTCGGCAACCAGCAGTACACGCTCACCACCGCGACCGGGGCGATCACCGGCACCCGCTACTACGACCTGCCGGGCGGCGGTCAGGCGATCCGGACCGGCACTACTGCCACCGCGTTCGGCTACGCGTTCGGCGACCAGCACGGCACGCCCTGCCTCTACCTCGACAACACCACCGCCAACCCGCGGTGGCGGCAGACCACGCCGTACGGCGCACCCCGCGGAGCATCGGTCGTCGCGCCCGACAACCGGGGCTTCCTCAACAAGCCGCTCGACGGCAGCACCGGCCTGACCATCGTCGGCGCCCGGCAGTACGACCCGGACACCGGCCGCTTCATCACCGACGACCCGCTGCTCGAGAAGACCGACCCCGGACAGCTCAACGGGTACAGCTATGCCAGCAACAACCCGATCACCTACAGCGACCCCAGCGGGCTCATCCACGGCTCCGCCAGCTGCACCGGCGGGATGGTCGGCGGGCCCGGCGCCTGCGACGGGCACGAGGATCCGAACTACGCCGGCCCGTCGCCCGAGAGCACGGGCGGCTACTCGAAGTCCAAGCAGGGCAAGTACGCGTCGAAGTACGACAAGCGCGACAACCGGGCGGTTCCCGACAGCGAGGACGAGCAGTCCCGGCGGAAGGTGGAGAAGATCCTCAAGAAGTACGGCTCCGACCGCAAGGTCTGCCTGGTGTGGAAGGCCTGCCTTCCGACTACCTGGGTCTCGGATGATGCCGCCCTTCCGGGGCCGCACGAGATGGCGATGTGCCACAAGATCGGCGCACGGCTCTGCTTCGAGTACTTCAAGGCCTACCAGGGGGCCCAGAAGGCCGCTCCCCAAGGGGACGCGTCGGTGTACAACCCGAAGTGGAACGCGCGGCACCACGGCATCTGGATGGCCCTCATGGTGGCGAATGGCATCTCACCGGAGGACGCCCGGCTCATCGGGATAGCCCACGAGCTGGACGCTCCCGCCAAAACCGGCGCGCCCGCGTGGCAAACCCGGGACTCGCGAATAGATGTCCACAACAACTCGGCGGGCATCGCGGTTGGCCTCGCCGCACGCGAGAAGTATCAGGCGTCGTCCGCACCTCACGACGATCCCTACCAGGTCGGAACGCCCAATCCGAGCAGCATGGCGGTGCAGATGGTGGAGCAGACTGTGAGCTCCGGCGGCTGCGGCTACAACGTCTGCTTCAGCCTGATGAACCGGTGATCCGAGGCCAGTGACGAAAGGGCGAGGCACCACGATGGCACTCATCAGGTTGCTCGGAGTGGCGTCGCTGGTGTCCGCCCTTTTGCTCGCCGGCTGCACCGGTCACGCCGACGACTCCGGGACGGTGCTGGTGGCCGGTACCTCGACGATCGGTCCCTCGGACACCCCCGCCTGGCTCGCCGACGGGATGGTCTACTACCTCGCCGCGGTGGGCGGTGAGTCCGACTCGCCGCTGCACCTGTACCGGACGCCGGCGGACGGCAAGGGGAAGGCCCGGGAGATCCATCTGAGCGGGGTCACCTTCTGCCGGATTCCCTACCTCACCAGCCTCCGCCGGCTCCCGGACGGCGGGCTGGGCGCCGTGCTGGTGTGCGCGCAGGAAGACGGCTCGGCGACCCTGGTCTCCATCGACCCGGCCTCCGGGCGCGTCGCAAAGATCTCCGGGCTCTACGGCGGCGACGACGGCATCTGGTCGACCGCGGAGAACAAGGGCTGGTCGGCGTACTCCCAGGACGGCTGCGCGAGCATCGAGCCCATCGACCGGAAGGGCTGGTCGGCGGTCCCGCCGCTCGAGCCGGCGTCGTTGCTCCCGTGGGACCTCGACGCCGACTTCGCGGCGGGGGCGGGGGACTGCACGCCGCGCGGGATGATCGGTTTCCCCGCGGCCGCGCCGACCATGGACCGGATCGTCGTGCTGGCCTCGCCCGAGGCCGCCGGGGTCGACCCCGGCGACCTCGGCGACGGCCGGAAAGATCTCCCCTGGCATCTGTACGGGATCGACCTGGCGTCCCGGCAGATCCGGCAGATCGGCGGCAGCTTCGTCGAGCCGAAGGGCATCGCCGTGGCGGGCGGCACCGCCCTCGTCACCGCCCGGCAGGGCCTCTACGCCGTCGACCTGGCCAGCGGCGCCACCCGGACGATCGCCGAGGGCGACTTCGGCGCGCCCGGGCTGTCACCGGACGGCCGCTCGGCCGTCTTCGTCAAGTTCCCGGACCCCGGGTACCCCAAGCTCCTGAAGCGGGAGATCTCCTAGCCGGAGACCCAGCCGGCGTGGCGGGCCGCGGCCAGCGCCCTCGACAGGGCAGCCCCGCCCTCCCGCTCCATCCGGAGCCGCTCGTCCCGGAACACCCGATCAGGGTCCGAGGAGCCCATGAGCAGCGCGGCCTCGCGGACGCGGCACGTCTCCTCGGCGTCCCTCATGACCGTGGCGACCTCCCAGGCGCGGGGCTCCGGCTTCAGCACGGCCCGATGGCACACCGACCAGAAGGAACAGGTGCTGTATTCGTACGTGCCGAACTGCGTCTCTTCCTCGTCCGGGCGGGCCAGCATCAGCGCTGCGCCCGCCACCACCATGCGGGCGTACCTGAAGCCGGCGTCGCCGGGGCCCTCGTCCGACTCGAAGCCGTCGAACGGCTCGATGACCCGGATCTGCTCGTCCAGCGTCCCGAGCGAGTCGCGGCCCCGCACCTCGCAGATCTCGGCCGCCGCCTCCACGAACGATGCCCCGGTCGCGGCGAGGATCGGCAGCATGCGCAGCACCCGCAGCGCGCCGAGCACCCGCAGCTTGGCCGGCTCGCCCAGGATCGCCTCGCGGAGCGGCGCCGTGACATCGTCGTGATACCGCCCCCGCTCCTGGTCGTGCCGGACACCGCCCAGATCCCCGGGAACCCAGGACACGGAGGTGGGCCGTTTCCCCGTCGCGGTCCGGCAGAACTCCTCCACCGCCTCGCGGATCCGGGCGACCGGCAGCGTGCTGCGCGGGTCGAAGGTCTGCGGGCCGCCCGGCTCCGCGAGGACCAGCGGATCGAACGCCGGCGGACTCGGGTTGTCGGTCAGCCAGCATCCCTGGTCGGCCACGTACCAGATGAGGCTGCCGTACCCGGTGAACGAGTTCACCCGGACGTGGAGACGACTCTCGCCGATCGACAGCGCGACCTGGTCACCCACGCCGAAGCTGGGGAACCAGGTGTGCTGCCACCGCATGATCCGGTCGAGCAGCTCGGACGTCTCCGGCCACGTCCGCGGGTGATACCGGGCGCCGTCGACCACGACATTCAGGACCATCGACGCCATGATCGCAGGCGGGATACGCCCGTTCGTGCCGGGGGTGTAACAGATCCCGGGAGGGGCGCGCTCTTATTCCTGCGGCGCCGGCGGACGAAGGGGACTGGTCATGTCGAATCAAGTGGTGGGTGGGCGTTACCGCCTCCAGCGGCCGCTGGGCCGCGGCGCCACCGCCACCGTGTGGCAGGCGTGCGACACCCGGCTGGAGCGCGGCGCCGCGGTGAAGATCCTCAACTCCCGGTCCCGGGCCGACCCCGCCGCCATGGAGCGACTACGCCGCGAGGCCCGGTCGGTGGCCCGGCTCGATCACGACAACATCGTCGGGATGTACGACGTCGACATCGCCGACGATGCCGCGTACCTGGTCATGGAGCTGGTGGACGGTCGCAGCCTGACCGAGCTGCTCGCTGTGGAGGGGCGCCTGCCGTTCGAGCAGGCAACGTCGATCGCCGCCCAGATCTGTGACGCGCTCGGCGCGGCGCACGCGGCCGGCGTCGTGCACCGCGACATCAAGCCGTCGAACATCCTCGTCGGCCCGTCGGGGGTGGTGAAGGTCTGTGACTTCGGCGTCGCGCTGCTCGACCTGGTCGGCGGTGACGCGGCGCTGACCGGCGCCGGCAACGTGGTGGGAACCTGCCAGTACATGGCGCCCGAGCAGGCGGCCGGCGACCCGGTCGACGGCCGGGCCGACCTGTACGCGGTGGGTTGTGTGCTGTACGCGATGCTGGCCGGTGCCCCGCCGTTCGCCGCCGACGATCCGATCGACGTACTCGATCTGCACCTGAACGAGCCACCGGTGCCGCTGCGGGCTCACCGCGACGACGTGCCGTCCGACCTGCATCGGCTGGTGGACGAGATGCTCGCCAAGCACCCCGCCGATCGGCCCGCGACGGCCTGGTCGGTCCGGGATCGGCTGCGGGCGATCGGCGACGTGGCGGCCCCGGAGCCGGCCGCCGCGGTCGCGCCGACCGTGCTGGTGCCGGCGGTGACGCGGACGGACGGCCGGCACCGGACGGCGGTGCTCCCCGCGCGGCACCGCCGGTGGCCGCTCGACCGGCTGCTCGTGCTCGGCATCGGTGCGGTCGCCGCGGCCGCGCTGGCGACAATCCTCGTGGTGTCGCTGATGACCAGTGGCGGGCGGCCGGAGACCTCCGTCGGCGAGCCACCGTCGGCGCCGACGGCGTCCCCGGAGGCCGTCGTGCCTCCGGTCGAGCCCTCGTCGTCCGCCCCCGCCGGGATCGCCTCGCCGGTGCCGCCGGCCAACGCGGCCACCTCGGCGTACCCGTCCGCCACGCCGAGAGACCGGCTCATCGCCCTGGCCATGCTGCTCCAGCAGGACGCCGACTCCGGCCGCCTGCGCCCGAAGGCAGCCAAGGGGCTGCTGCGCGACATCGAGGGCGTCGTCCGCGCCCTGGACGCCGGCCGGACCGACGAGGCGGCCGAGAGGTTCGGCGAGTTTCGCGATCGGGTCGGCGGGCTGCGCGCGGACGGTGACCTTACCGGTGTCGTCCTGCCGGACCTCGGCGCGATCGCGCTGTCCCTCGGCGCCGGGTGAGCCGGGGCGCCGGAGCCGGACGACCGATGTCGGCGGGCCCGCCGCTCATGGGAGCGCTCGACTGATCATGCCGCGAGCTAGACCGGGATGAGGCGGGCGGCGAAGGCGACCGTGTCGAGGTCGCCGCGGCGGAGCTTGTGGGCCGCCGGGTGCTCGCCGAGCGCCTCCAGCCGGTAGGCGGTCGCCTCGACCAGCGTGGCCTCGGCCGCGATCAGGCGCTTGGCCATCCGCGCCTGCGCCGGGCTCAGCGAGGCGAACGCGCAGGTCTGCAAGGCCGCGACGACCTCCTCGTCCAGCGCGCCGGCCACCGCGCGGTCGATCACGATCGACTGCATCCAGTCCGGCCACCAGCTGTACCGGCCGATGGTGCGGCCGGCGAGGATGGCCGCGGCCGGCGCGTGACCGGCCTTGAGCAGCCGGACGGCGAGGTCGCTGCCGAACGTGTTGAGGCGCAGCGCGGCGACGACGGCCTGGATCAGCCGCAGCGTGCCGACCACCGGTTCGGTCGCGGCCGCGGCGGCGGCCCACTCGCCGCGCAGAAGACGGCAGATGGCGTACGCCTCGATGGTCCTGGCCCCGCCGAGGCTGCGCTCGGCGATGCGCTCGACGGTGGCGACCAGGCGGTCGGTCGCCTGCCCGGCCCGCTCGGCGAGCTCGGGGCTGGCCGGCTTGTTCAGGTGCCGCATCACGGTCTCGCCGGCGATCTCGGCCTCCCGGCGCAGCAGCATCGATGGGATGCGGGGAAGGATGTTCTCCAGCAGCGTCTCGGTGACCGAGGCCAGGTCGAACTGCTCGGCGTGCTGCTGGAACTCGGCCCACCAGGTCGCGGGGTGGCGGGCGGGAAGGCTCGGCGTCATGCCGCTCCCATCGGACACGCGAACCGGCCGGCTGAGCGCGAGTTTGTCGATGCGTTGCTCGCGCGTAGCCGGCCGGTCTCAAAAGCGTTGCGTCAGTCCGTCTCGTTGGCGGGGATGTACGCCCCCGGCACCTTGTCCGGCGTGACGATCGAGCTCTCGCCCGGGTAGGGCTTCTTCCAGTCGTGCGCCTGGTACCAGTCGAAGTGGTTCATCTGGGCGGGGTTGGCGAAGTCGGCCCTCGCGGTCGGCCCGGACAGCCGCTGCTGCGCCTTCCAGGTGTCCCACTGCGACGCGACCTGCGTCTTGTCCGCCGGCACCACGCCGGTCGGAGCGGCCGCCGCCGTCGGGTCCTGCGCCGCCGGCACATCCGCGCCGCAGGACGGCAGGTTGGCGGTGGACAGGCCCGCGGTCAGCGAGGTGCGGTTGGGCACCGCGGTGAACGGGGTGTAGTTGGGCTTCGCGGTGAAGGCGGCGGTCATCGGGGTGGCCGCGCTGTCCTTCTGGTTCATCGGGTGGATCCCGAGGATCTGCTCGATCGTCCGGATCATCGTGATCTGCGAGTAGTAGTGGGTGTCCACCACGCCCCGCTTCGCGTACGGGCTGATGATCTGGATCGGGGCCCGGTGACCGTCGATGTGGTCGAGGCCGGCCTGGGAGTCGTCCTCGACCACGAAGATCGCGGAGTCCTTCCAGTACTTGCTGTGCGAGATGGTGTCGACCAGCTTGCCGACCGCGAGGTCGTTGTCGGCGACCTGGGCGGCGCCGTTCGGCGGGCCCCCGGTGTGGTCGCTGGAGAACCAGAACATGTTCAGGTTCGCCGGGCCGTTCTTCTCGAAGTCCTTCTTCCAGATCTCGTACCGGTAAATGTCCGGGACATCGGTGTCGAACTTCGGGAAGCCGGGCACCGACACCGCGTTCAGCGACGGGATCGGGGAGGAGGAGACCAGCGGGTACGCGGTGTTGGCCCCGGTCGCCGCCATGTTCTTGGTGTCGCAGTACAGGTTCTGCCAGGTCGCCCCGGCCGGCTTCGACAGGAACTGGTGGAACTCGCCGAAGTCGCGCACCGTGTTGCCGGCCGCCTGGGCCCCGGTCCAGAGGAAGCCGGACTTCTGGTGGCCGAGCGCGTCGTCCTCGGTGTCGTAGCTGCGCAGGTACTCACCGGCGGACGACTCGGTGTACTCGGGGTCGTCGGCCTGCATCAGCCAGTTGTGCCCCTCGGCCGAGTTGGTGCCGATGTCGTACGTGTTGTCGAAGAGCCCGAACTGCTGCTCCATCAGGTGCTGGTTCGGCGTGACGTTCTCGCCGTACTGGGCCAGCGCGGGGTCGCCGTTGGCCCGGGCCTCGTCGCCGAACATCTGGTCGTACGTCCGGTTCTCCTTGACGACCAGGAAGATGTGCTTGATCGTCGACGGGTCGCCGAGCCGTGCCGGTACGGGTGCCGGCTTCGCGTGCCGGCTGCCGTAGGTGACCGAGCCGGGCGTCCAGCCGTTCTGGGCGAACACCTTGGCGGTCTCGGACCGGATGACCCGGTCGCTCGGCAGCGTGAAGCGCACCAGGCTCGAGGTCGTGTCGTGGGTGCCGTGCCCGGCCGCCGTGGTCGGGCGCAGCGCGTCGACGCCGCGGGTGTTGGAGACCACGATGTCGTGGCCGACCGTGGCGATCTCGGCCGGGAAGTAGTCGGCCGGGAGCAGGCCGATGTAGCTGACCGGCGCGAGCGCGCTGGTGAACCGGTAGACCGCGATCGCGTTGGCCCGGCCCAGCGTGACCAGCAGGTGGCCGTCGCCGGTGACCGTCACGCCGTCGGGCTCGTACCCGACCGACGCCTCCGGCCAGGGCCGGGTGGCGATGGTCTGCACGACCTTGTCGCGGCCGGTGTCGATCACCGAGACGTCGTTGGTGGCCGTGTTGGTGACGAACAGCGTGCGGCCCTTCGCGAACATCGCGGTCGGATGCAGGCCCACCGTGATGCTGCCGACCGCGGCGGCCGGCTTGGCCAGGTCGATGACGCTGACCGTGCCGGTCGTGGTGGCCGCGGTCACCGGGCTGGCCGGCACCGGGGTGTTGTACGAGTTGATCGTGGTGTCGCCGGGCCGTGCCGTCCGTCCGCCCTCGTTGCTGACGTACAGCTTGGTGCCGACCCGCACCATGTCGCGCGGCGCGTTGCCGGTCGCCCAGCTCTGCTGGATCGTGCCGGTCGCCGTGTCGATGGCCATCACCTTGTTCTGGCCGTTGACCGCGGAGTACACGGTGGCGCCGTCGGCCGAGAAGACTGCCTCGCCGGCGAGCGCCCGCTTGGGGCCGTCGGCCGGGATGGTGATGAACGTCGGGTTGGCGAGCGAGCCGTCGGGGTTCACGTCGAACTTGCGGTACCCGTCGGCCTGGCCGAGCCAGAGCTGCTTTCCGTCGGGGGAGTAGGTGGGGCCTTCCTGGCCGACGTCGTTGCCGCTGATGCGCAGGTTGGCCGCGGCGTTGTTGCCGATGAGCTGCTGCACCTTCCACGACTTGAGGTCGACGATGGCCAGCGCCATCCCGCCGTCGGTGACCGAGGCGGCGAGGTGCGTGCCGTCCGGGCTGACCGAGGACGACATGATCTTGCCGTTGTTGATGACCAGCCGGGTACCGATCGGGTCGATGTACTGGTCGGCCGAGACGACCTGGCCCTTCTTGGTGACCTGGCCGACCTGATCGGTGCCGAACTGCCAGGTGCTTGCGTACGCGACGCCGGCGCCGGTGCCGACGACAACGACGGTGGCACCCGCCGTGACGGCGACCAGCCGTCCCTTCGGGATCCGCCGGATCTTCTCTTTCCGGCGGCGTGTTACCTGCATCGAGCTATCCCTTCGGCTCGTTTGCCAGCAGATCGACGTTGCCGTCGAACTGCCAGAGCGGATTCGGTGCGTCCCCGGCCGGGGTGTGCACCAGGAAGTAGCCGTTGACCTCCTTGGGCCCGTCTCCGTCGGCCATGTACCGCCCGTCGGGCGTCAGGTCGAGCTGGTAGACGGCCTGCCCGGTGGCGGGCGTGTCGGGGAGGTGCCAGGAGACGACGCAGCGCCAGTCGTTGCCGGCGCCCTCGGGGTCGAGCTTGCCGCCGCCCTTGTTGCAGTCGGCCGTGGCGCCCAGCTGCGCCTCGGTGACGTCCGGCCGGTTCAGCTGGCCGGTCTGGATGCGGTAGAGGTGGGCGAAGGCGGTGGCGACCGAGCGCTGCACCTTGTCCTGGTCGATGCCGGAGGCGGTGGCGCCGGTGGTCGCGCCGATGACGACGACCGACGCGACGAGCAGACCGGCCAGCGGCAGCACCCCGGCGAGAATCGCGCGGCGCCCGATGCCGTCGTGGCTGACGCTGGTGAAGTCGCGGCGCAGGAACAGCACGTACGCGAGCGTGGTCGCGACGACCGCCCAGACGAGGCCGACCGCGATGCCGATCAGCAGCGGGCCGAGCTGGGCGGGCTCGGTGAACAGGCCGTTCCAGGAGATGAAGGCGTACCCGGGCAGCGCCAGCCGCACCGCCACCGGGATCGGCAGCATCTGGGCGAGCTGAAGGGCGAGCGCGACCAGCGCGGGCAGCAGCAGGCCCATCGGGGACCGACCGAGCAGGACGGAGCCGAGCAGGCCGATCGCGGCGAGGGCCAGGGTCGGCGCGAGCACGCAGACCCAGGCGAGCAGGACCCGCGCCGCGGTGTCGCCCGTGGACAGCAGGTGGCCGTCCAGGCCGGCCAGCGGCTGGTTGCCGACCGCGAGCAGCCCACCGGCCACACTGGAGACGAGCAGGCCGGCCACCATCAGGACGATCACCGTGAGGCTCGCGAGCGTCTTGGCCACGAAGATGCGCCGCGGCGAGCGGACCGCGACCAGCAGGTGGCGCCAGGTGCCGAGGCGGTCCTCCGAGGCGAAGACGTCGCCGGCCACCAGCGAGGTGAGCAGCGGCAGCGCCCAGGTGCCGGCGAAGCCGAGCATGACCAGCGCGCCGGCCCAGCCGGTGGCGTGCATCCACCGGCCGAAAAGGGTGTCGACCGGGAGCGTGCTCTGCTGGCTCACCGCGGCCACGAACAGGCCCGGCGCGATCCAGCAGGCCAGTACGACCAGCCGGATCCGCCACTGCGAGACCAGCTTGACCAGCTCGAACCGGAGGCCGCGGGAGAGCGGCGCGGGACGGGCGAGGACCGTCGCGGTCATTTGCTGCCTTCCGTGAGGGCCAGGAACGCGGCCTCGAGCGGCGAGACGACCGGGGTGAGCTCCCGGATCGCGATGCCGTCCCGCATCAGAGCGGTGACGAGCTCGTCGAGGGCCGGCACCAGGGCGCGCACGACCTCGTCCTCGACGACGGTGATGCCCGGCGCCTTCTCGGCGACCGTGCGGGCCCGGGCCGGGTCGGAGGTGCGCAGGCGGTAGTCGAGCTCGCGGTTCTCGGCGGCGAGCTTGCTCAGCGGCCCGGAGAAGACGACCCGGCCGGTGGCGAGGATGGTGACCTCCGAGCACAGTGTCTCGACGTCGTCCATGCGATGGCTGGAGAGCACGATGCCGGTCCCGCCGGCGGCGAGCGCGGTGAGCACGCGGTGGACGTGCCGGGTGCCGATCGGGTCGAGGCCGTTGGAGGGCTCGTCGAGCACCAGCAGGCGGGGCTCGGTGAGCAGCGCGGCGGCCAGCCCGAGCCGCTGCCGCATGCCCAGCGAGAAGCCGCCGGTGCGGTCGTCGGCGACGTCGGTGAGCCCGACCTGGTCGAGCGCCTCGTCGATGCCGGCGCTCCGGGCGTCCCGGCCGCGCAGGGTGGCGAGCGCGGCCAGGTTCTGCCGGGCCGTCAGCGACGGGTAGAGGCCCGGACCGTCCACAAAGCCGGCGACGCCGTCCGGGGCGTCGAGCGCCCGCCGGATCGGCGTACCGAGGATCTCGAGTTTGCCGCCGTCGGCGACGGCCAGTCCGAGAAGGAGTCCGAGCAGCGTGGTCTTGCCGGCGCCGTTCGGCCCCACCAGCCCGTGTATCTGGCCCGGTGCCACGTCCAGATCGATCTCATCGAGCGCGATCACCTCGCCGAAGCTTTTGGTGATCCCGCGGGCCCGGACGGCGAGCGGCCTGTCCATCGATCCCTCTCCTCGTCGAAGTTCCTACAAAACGTAGGAGGTTTTCCCTGACGAGGGCGTGCACCGTGAGTTGAACGATGATCGAACGAAGGGCGACAGGTATTCGTCTTATTCGATATTCATCAAGATGTGTGGCGTCTCGTAGCTCACCGCGGCCGGCCGGTCACGCAGCAGCGCCGAGTCGAAGGCCTCGTGCCGGGCCGCGCGCATCCGGGGCGGCTGGTGGCCGGTCGCCAACAGGGCGGCACAGAGCAGGATCGCGAGCGAGGCGGTAGCCGTGGCGGCGGCGCGATGGGTGGTCCGGCGGCAGCGCGCGATCACGAACAGCTGCAGGACCAGGGCCACCGCGCCGATGCCGAGGACGGCTATGTGAGCATCATTCACGTTTAAAGGGAACGCCGTTCACCCGCCGGACATCTCGGCGTTGACGCCTCTTCGACGTGGCCGGGCGCCTTTTTGACGCGCTGTTGACGCCCGGGTGATCAGCGCCGCACGCCGGGGGCGTCGCCCGGGTCGACCCACTCGGCGGCGGGGGCGGTGCCGGCGCGCAGCTGCTCGATCTGCGCGCGGAGGGCGTCGGCGCGCGACGTGGTCGCGGTCTTGACGGCCGGGGAGGCCTGCAGGACCGAGGCGAACGTGGTGGAGGCCGGGACGGACTGCACCAGGCGGGGCAGGGAGCCGGTGGCGGCGTCGACGGCCTCGCGGAGGCTGCCGACCCGGTTGGTGAGCCGGCCGAGGTCGCGGAACTCGGGGTCGCCGTTGAACCACAGCTGCTGCCACCAGTGGTCGCTGGACGGGTCGTGCCAGCTCATGTAGCCGCCCCGGGCGATCTTCCGCGGGCCGTCGAGGTGGCCGCCGAACGTGTAGCGGACGCCGGGGGCGGCCTGCGGGTCGTAGAAGTTCGGGGTCAGGAAGTCGGAGACGAGCATGCCGTTGACCGTGTACCCGAACTCGGCGGCCTCGGTCGGGTCGGCCACCTCGACCAGGAACTCGACCCGGCCCTGCCCCGGCTGCGGCGAGTCGCCGGCGATCAGGCGGTTGCCGAACGGGTCGGCCAGCATCTCGAGCGCCTCATGGCTCGCGGTCAGCGACCAGGCCTCGCTGTACTCCACCAGGGCGAACGGCTGGCCGTTCTGGTCGAGGTGCACGCCCGAGGCGCCGGGCTGGCCGATGTCGTCCTGCACGATGATCGGCCAGTACCCGATCGGGACGTCGTCGAGCGTCGTGAACGCGTCGACGGTCGCCTTGATCTCCCAGATCGGCTCGAAGTCGCGGATCGCCTGCTTCTGCAGGGCCGCGGCGACCCGGTTGAGCTGCGAGGCGGACACACGGGCACTCTCGGCCACGAGGGCGAGTTCGGTCACCAGCATTCCGGGGACATTACGGCCGGGCGTACAAGATCATGGTGTTTTGGGGTCTTTTTATGCGCGCGTCGCGCCTCGTCCCCAATAGGGATCGGCCGAACGGCCGTTGTGGCGTTGCCAGCCCCTGGCGAAGCCTGTAATGACCCACCACTTTGCACTGTCGGGGGCGTGCGATGGTGATCCGTCTGGCTGCCGCGACAACCGCGCTGGCGTTGCTCGCCGGCTGTTCCGTCCAGCGGCACGGCCTGATCGTGCCGTCGGCCGCGCCGGTGAGTGTCCGGCCGGCGGTGACGGAGAAGGCCAGCGAGGCCCCGTCGGCGATTCCCGGCACGGTGCCGTCCGCGATGGTGGCCAGCCGGCCCGGCGGGCCGCCCGAGATCGTCGACCGCGGACGGCTCACCGGCGCCCTGCTCACGCCGGCCGACCTGCCCGCCGGGTGGACGATCGGGACGAGCAAGACCAACCAGCCCGGGCAGCCGCGCACGAACTGCCCGCCGTACGACCAGATCAACGAGTGGCCGGGCGTGCAGGCGGTGATCGGCTTCTACTCCGCGGACGGCGGCACCCAGCTGGTCGAGGGCCTGCTCGTCACCACGCCCGAGCAGGCGAAGAGGATGCTCGCCACCGCCCGTCAGATGATCGGCCAGTGCCCGACGATCACGGTTCGCGACGAGCTCGGCAACCCGTACGTCTTCGACCTGAGTGAGCCCCGGTTCGCGCGCCTCGGCGACGACTCGTACGCGATACGCATGGGCAACGATCAGGTCTTCTACGACAACACGATCATGATTCGCCGCGGCGG
Organism: Paractinoplanes globisporus DSM 43857; assembly: GCF_000379645.1. Taxonomy (GTDB): domain Bacteria; phylum Actinomycetota; class Actinomycetes; order Mycobacteriales; family Micromonosporaceae; genus Actinoplanes; species Actinoplanes globisporus. The sequence goes on along the minus strand of NZ_KB903294.1, from coordinate 386,856 downwards.
CATGGTGCTGACCGTCGCCTCGTACACGGAAAAGCCCGACACCACGCTGGTCGAACCGTTCGCTCGCCAGGCGCTGGCGAGGGCTTCGCAGACGCTGACATGAGCGCGGGACCGCTCGGCGGTCCCGCGCGTCACGTTCGTACGACTTCCTACGACGAGAACGACCAGAGCTGGCAGGTGTTGTTGAGCCACATCCACATCTGCACGCGGGTGCCGTTCGCGGTGCCGCAGTTCACGTCGTCGAGGACCATGCCGCTGTTCTCGACGACCAACTCGTAGCGCCCGTTCCCGGCCGGGATGACCGCCCATTGCTGGCAGGTGTTGCCGAGCGAGTCCCAGAGCTGGGCGACGGTGCCGAGGGCCAGACCGCAGTTCTGCGCGTCGAGCACCCTGTTCGCGTTCACATTGGTGATTGTCCATTTGTTTGCGGCGACGTTGGTGAACCGCCACTGCTGGCAGGAGTTGCTGAGGTTCTGCCAGACGTCGAGCAGGGTGCCGTTCGCGGTGCCGCAGTTGATCGCGTCGAGCACCTTGCCGCTGGCCAGGTTGGTCAGCCGGTAGGCCGAGCCGCTCGCCGGGAAGGTGACGCTCTTGGCGTAGCCGACCGCGACGATGTTCGACTGGACGGAGTTCTCCGTGGCGTCCGACGGGTAGCCCGAGGTCATGACGCCCTCGAAGAACGAGCCGACCGAGCCGTTGCTGTTGTCGCCGCCGATGCCCAGGATGATCGCGCCCTGTTTGGTCATCGGCATGTAGCCGCTCTGCGTGGGCAGCGAGCCGTTCCACCGCGTGGCCAGGCCGCCGGACTGCGCGTTGCCGTCCTTGATCGCGTACGTCGTGGTGCCGTTGTTCTTGGTCATCGCGGTGACGAAGGCGCTGTTGCGGCCGGTGTTGGCGGTGTTGGAGCCGTTGCCGCCGGCGAACAGGCCGTTCTCCAGGTCGGCCATGACCTTGGGGTTCGAGCCGCTGCACGGCGAGAACCAGCACAGCGTGCCGAAGTAGATGGCGTCCATGTCGCCGTTGCCGGTGTCGTTGTTGTTCGTCTCGGCGTTGCCGTAGTCGAAGCAGCAGCGGTTGTTGACGTGCGTGCCCTCGGTGACCATGTACATGCCCTCGGGCGCGCTGCCGGTGGCGATGCCGTTGGTGCTGTTGTTGCGGTACCCGTTGCCGGCCGAGATGTAGACGCCGTAGACCTTGTGGCCGCCCGCCGTGATCGGCAGCGCCGCCGCGTTCGCGCCCTGGTCGGCGGTGGGGTTGGCGCCGCCGCCGGGAGCGATGGTCAGGTCGTTGTGGCGCGAGGTCTGGTCGTAGATCCGCACGATCGTGCAGTAGGTGCCGGAGCAGAAGTTGTCCTGCGTGGCGGCGTTCGCGTACCCACCGGCGCTGAGCACGCCGACGTTGGTGGTGGCGCCGTCGGACCAGCGCCGCACTTGATAGAGCGAGCCGCTGTACGCCCCGAACAGCGCCCGCGTGGTGCTGTGCGCGGCGACGCAGGGGGTGCCACCGCTCGCGTAGATGTCGCACGGCCCGGTGCCGGCGGCGTTGGCGGTGCCGGTCACGGCGACCAGCGCGACCGTGGTGAGCAGGGCGGAGGCGCCGACCGCGAGCGCCTTCCGCCAGTGGGAACGGAGGGAACGGAGACCCATTTTGTGTCCTTTCGCGTGCGTGCATGCGAAGCAGCGGCACGTGGCCCGGACGCGGCTGGGGAGGTCCGCGGGGATGTGAACGTTAACAAATCCTTGCGTCTATGTTTCACGCTTGTCAATACCGCTCTCGAAACAGCCGCTCGGCCTCGTCGATCTCGGCGAGTTGGGCGACGACCTCACCCGGCGAGGCCCAGCCCGTCGACCACTGCCGCAGCGAGCCGCGGTCGCGCAGCACCCAGCGCTGCACGTCGGCCGGTCGGTCGCGGCGACCGGCCGGGGCAGCGGCGCGGGGAAGCCGGCGGCCATACCCACGGCGGTCTCGTACGGGTCGGCGGTGAAACCGCCGGCGGCGTCGTGGGCGCACTGCCTTCGTCGCGGTCGAGGAGGGGTGGCTCGGCGATATGATCTGCAGCTGCCTGCTCCGTCCGGCGGCTCGGACATCGCGCTGACGGACTGCTCATGCCGCCGGGTTCGTGGCCGATGCTTCGGCGGTCAGGTCGCGTCCGTCGTCCGGTCGGAGTAGCGCATGTCGCATGAGATCGCGGTGGCCGAGCGGGCAACGCCCGCCGAGCTCCTGTCGCGCAGCCGTGACCTGCTGCGCGGCTCGGAGTACGAGACCGCGATCGCGCTGGCCCGGCAAGCGGCCGAGGAGGGCGACCCGGCGACGCGGGCCGAGGCGCTGTGGATCCTGGCCAACTGCCGCCGCCTGCAGGACGACTATCCGCAGGCTCTCGAGTACGCGCTGGGCGCCGCCGAGCTGTTCCGCGAGATCGGCCATCCGGGCGGCGAGGCGCGCGCCCGCAGCGAGGTCGCCCGGGCCCTGCTCTCCTCCGGGGAGACCGACGAGGCGCTCAAGGAGAGCCTGTCCGCGCTGGAGCTGGCCGAGGCCGGCGCCGACCTCAGCGCGCACGTGACCGCGATGACCGCGCTCGGCAACGTCTACCTGTCGATGCAGCAGCTCGACCTGGCCCTGCAGGTGTGCGAGCGCGGCGCCGAGATGGCCCGGCTGATCGGCGACGAGATCGCCAACGCCGCGCTGCAGGACACCGTCGCCTGCGTGCTGATGAACGACTCCGAGGTGGCCCGCGGCCGGGGCGACCAGACCGAGGCCGTCCGGCTCGCGCTGGCCGCCGCCGAGCGGTCGCACACCGCCATGCTGATCGCCCGCGAGCACGGGCACCGGCGCAACGAGGCCTGCGCGCTGGCCAACCTGGCCGAGGCGCTGGGCTCGGCCGGGCAGCCGGCGCGGGCCCTGGAGCTGCTCGACACGTGGCGGATCGACCCGGCGCGGGACTCGGCGTACACGATCACCCATCACCTCGACACCCGCGGCGGCATCTGCCTGGCCCTCGAACGGTACGAGGAGGCGATCACGCTCTTCACCCAGGCGCTGGGCGTGGCCGAGAGCAAGAGCGCGGCCATGATGTTCTGCGAGCACCTCTCGGCCGCGTACGAGAGGAGCGGTGACTTCGCGGCGGCGCTGGACGCCCACAAGAAGTACCACCTGCTGTACCGCCAGGTCGCGTCGGAGGCGGCGCTGCGCACGGCCCGGGTGGCGGCGGTGCGGATGGAGACCGAGCAGGCCAAGGCCAGCGCCGAACGGGAGCGCCTGCGCGCCGACGGCCTGCTGCGGATGTCGCTCGAGGACCCGCTGACCGGGCTGGCCAACCGGCGCCACCTCGACGACGAGCTGGCCACCGGCGTCGCCGGCCGGGCGATCGCGCTGGTCGACGTCGACCACTTCAAGCGGGTCAACGACTCGTTCTCGCACCAGATCGGCGACGAGGTGCTGCGCGCGCTGGGCGGCCTGCTGCGGCCCGCCTGCCGGGCCGGCGACGTGGCCGCGCGTTACGGCGGCGAGGAGTTCGCCGTGCTGTTCCGCGGGCTGTCCACCGCGGAGGCGGCGGCCGCGGCCGAGCGGATCCGGCGCACGGTCGAGGACTACGACTGGGCGGGCGTCGCGCCCGGGCTGGCCGTCACGGTGAGCGTCGGGGTGGCCGTCGGCGGTGAGTCGGCGCTGCCCGCGGGCCTGCTCTCGCTGGCCGACCGGCGGCTGTACGAGGCGAAGAACGCGGGTCGCAACCGGGTGCACATATCGACAAGCGTCAGTTGATTATCATTCGCGTGTGGAACGCACCGAGATCGACACGACCGTGCCGCATCCCGCGCGCCGATACAACTACTGGCTCGGCGGCAAGGACAACTTCGCCGCCGACCGGGAGTCCGGCGACCAGCTGGAGGCCCTGTTCCCCAAGGTGCGTCTGGGCGCGCTCGCCAACCGGGCCTACCTTCAGCGGGCCACGCGGTACCTCGCGGCCGAGGCCGGCGTCCGGCAGTTCCTCGACATCGGCACCGGCCTGCCCACCGCCGACAACACGCACGAGGTCGCCCAGTCGGTCGCCCCCGAGAGCCGGGTCGTCTACGTCGACAACGACCCGATGGTCATGGTGCACGCCCGGGCGCTGCTCACCAGCACCCCCGAGGGCCGCACGGCGTACATCGAGGCCGACCTCAACGAGCCCGGCGCGATCCTGGCCAACCGGGCCGTCGCCGAGACGCTCGACCTGTCCCAGCCGGTCGGCCTCATGCTGATCGCCGTGCTGCATTTCATCCGCGGCCACGGCGCGGCCCGGCCGATCGTCCGCCGGCTCGTGGATGCCCTGCCGTCCGGCAGCTACCTGTGCGCCACCCACGCCACCAGCGACTTCGGCACGCCCGAGCAGCAGCGGCTCTATCAGCAGCTCCTCGACGAGGGCAAGTCCGACGTCTGGACCCGGACGCGGGACGAGTTCGCCGCCCTCTTCGACGGCCTCGACCTGATCGAGCCGGGCATCGTGCCGGCCAGCGAGTGGCGCCCCGAGCCGGGAGCCACCATCCCGGAGCGCTCCGACATCAACGTCTGGGTGGCCGTGGCTCGCAAGCCCTGAGCCCTACCGCGGCCGCCAGCCGATGGCCGGGGCGATGTGCTTCACGATCGTCTCCAGGATGCGGGCGTTGTAGGCGACGCCCAGCTGGTTGGGGACCGTGAACAGGACGTAGTCGGCGGCGCGGACCGCCTCGTCGGCCGCCAGCTCCGCGGCGATGCGATCGGGCTCGCCCGCGTACGTGCGGCCGAAGCGGGACCGGACCCCCTCGAGCAGGCCCACCTGGTCCTCCTGCTCCCGGTCGCCGAAGTAGATCCGGTCGATCTCCTCGGTGATCGGCAGGACGCTGCGGGAGACCGACACCTGCGGCTCGCGCGACTGCCCGGCCTCCTTCCACGCCTCCCGGTACAGCTGGAGCTGCTCGGCCTGCAGCTGGTCGAAGGGCACGCCGGTGTCCTCGGACAGCAGCGTCGAGCTCTGCAGGTTCATCCCGGCGCCGGCCGCCCACTGCGCCGTCTGCCGGGTGCCGGCGCCCCACCAGATGCGCTCGCGCAGGCCGGGGGACTGGGGCTGAATCGCCAGCCCGCCGCTGATGCCGGTGCGGGCCGGGTCGGTGCGGGCCACCGCCGCCCCGCCGATCGCCTCCAGGAAGATCGCGGTCTTCTCCCGGGCCAGGTCGGCGGCGGTCTTGCCCTCCGGCGGCACGTAGCCGAAGGCGTACGCCCCGTTCAGCACCGTCTCCGGGGATCCACGGCTCACGCCGAGCTGGAGACGGCCGCCGCTGATCAGGTCGGCGGCGGCCGCTTCCTCGGCCATGTACAGCGGGTTCTCGTAACGCATGTCGATCACGCCGGTGCCGATCTCGATGCGGCCGGTGCGGGCGCCGATCGCCGAGAGCAGCGGGAACGGCGACGCCAGCTGCCGCTCGAAATGGTGCACGCGCACGAACGCGCCGTCGACGCCGAGCTCCTCGGCCGCCTCGGCCAGCTCGATGGTCTGCAGCAGCGAGTCGGCGGCGGAGCGCGTCTGCGAACCGGCCGCGTTGCGCCAGTGCCCGAACGACAAGAACCCGATCTTCTTGGTCACCCCGGCACCAACCTCGCCGGCGCCGGGGTGATTCCCGCTCGGTTTTCAGCAGGCGCCGGCCGTCACCTTGGGCCCGCCGGTCGTGGTGGCCGGCAGCTTGAGGCAGGCCATGTCGCCGTTGAGCGTCACCTCGGCCACGCCGCTGCGGACTATCCGCGCCTTGACGCCGGAGCCCGCGAAGTCGGCGACGGCCTCCTTGAGGTGGCTCGCGGGCGTCCCGCCGTTCTCGTCGGCGAGCGAGAGGGTGTCGTAGCCCAGCGACTGGGCGGCGGTGACCACATCCTCGCCGGCGCCGTTGGCACCGGCGGAGGTCAGGCTCTGCAGCAGCTTCGGGTCGATCTTCGTGGCGCCCTGCGGGGCGTCGATCGGGCTGCCCGAGGTCACCTCGAGCCGGACGGCGACCCGGCCGGTCGCGCCGTCGACGAACTGCAGGATGTTGATCTCGGCGGCGGTCAGCTTGTCCTGGTCGATCCACAGGTCGACCACGATCGGCCGATCCTTCGGCGCCTCGGGGATCGAGTCCTCGAAGCCCTTCGCCTCCTCGCCGCCGACGGCGGTCACCAGGCGCTTGAGCTCCGAGTACGCCTTCGTGGTCGAGGTCGTGACGATCAGGTGCTTGTCGTCCTTGGGGTCGCGGGCGATCTGGGCGTTGTCGAAGAGGTTCTGCGCGCTCTTCTTGACCTCGGCCGCGGCCTTGGGGTTCGTGGCGTCCGCGGCCGGCAGCCCGCTGGTCTTCTGGACGTCCTTGACGTCGAGCGAGACCCAGCCGCCGTCGAAGAACGCGCCGAGCGCCTTGTCCTCGGCGGTGGCCTGCCGGCGGATGTCGTCGATGTCGGCCGTCGAGCCGCCGAACTTCGTCACCAGGTCGTTGACCGGCGCCTTCGCGTACAGCGTCTGGTCGACCACCCGGATCTCGGTGCCGGTCACGCCGTCGATCGTCGCGGCCAGCAGCGCCCGGTCGTCGTCGGTGCCCTCGCCGGCCTGGTCGTACGCGACCGTGAACGACGAGTTGAACAGCTTCTTCATCGTCGCCGCGTCGTCGTCCGAGAAGTCGGGGTCGTCCTTCTTCGCGGCGGCGATCAGGTCGTCGGCGCTGCCGGTGAGCTTGAGGGTGAATCCCGCCTGCTTCTGCTCGCCCAGGTGCTGGGCGGCGCTGCGCAGCTGAAGCTTCGGCTCGAGCTGCTTGATCTGCCCGGCACACCCGGCGATGACCGCCAGGACCGCGACACCGGCGGTGGCGCCGGCCAGATAACGCTTCGCGCGCATCGTTCTCCCCCGTTGAAGAAATCCGTCGGCTTCCATGATGGGGAGGTACCGCAAGCCGAAATCAGAACAGACCCCGCAATGCCCGCTCGGCCCCGTCCAGCACGGGCGCGGGCAGCCCCCGTCGGGGCCAGACCGAGAGCGCGAGCGGTTCGGCGGCCGGCAGATCGTCGCGCACGGTCAGCCCCTCGGGCTCCTCGCCGAGCGTCGCCATCAGGGCCACGCCGAGACCGGCGCGGACGGCCGCCTGAACCCCGGCCAGGTGGGCGGCCTCGCATCCGACCTCCGCCGCCAGCTGGTGCATGGCCAGGGTTTCCAATGCCCGCGTACGGAGGGAGCACGGCGCGTCGAAGGCGACCAGCGAGATCGGGCCCGCGGCCGTCCAGCCGGGCGCGGAATACCAGGCCAGGGGCAGCTCGCCGACCGTACGAGCCTCATCGCCGCCCGGCCCGAGCAGCAGGGCCAGGTCGATGCGGCCCTCGGTCAGCGCCGAGCGCAGCTGCGCGCCCCGGTCGATCCGGAACCGCACCCGGTGCCGGGGGAACGTGGTGGCCAGCGCCGCGGCCAGGCCGGGCAGCAGGTAGGCGGCGGCGTGCTCGGTCGAGCCGATGACCAGCCGCGGCTCCTCCTCGGCGGCGAACGCCCGCAGCGTCTCGTCGTGCGCGGCGAGGATCCGCCGGGCCTGGGTCAGCAGCGTCTCGCCGTCGGGGGTGAACCGCGAGCCGCGCCCGTCCCGCTCGACCAGCGCACGGCCGAGCGTCGACTCCAGCCGGCGTACGTGCTGACTCACGGCGCCCTGGGTGAGGTGCAGCGCGGTCGCCGCCCGCTGGAAGCCACCGCAGTCGGCCACGGCCACGAAGCTCCGCAGCGGCGCAATTCCCAGTTCGCGACCCATGCCTATCAGCTTACTAGGAATTAATGAGCCTGCGTAATGGCCTGTCATCACGATCTCTCCTTGGACAGCGACGCGGCTCGACGCCGAGACTTCTGGCATGGCTACGCGCAGAAACCTCATCCTCGGCGCCGTCCTCATGGGCGTCGGCGGGCCCGGTCAGCACCACACCTGGCTCGATCCCGAGATACCGGGCGACGCGAGCGTGGACATCCGCTGGTACATCGCCCGCGCCCAGCAGGCCGAGGCGGCGAAGTTCGACCACGTCTTCATCGTCGACAGCCAGTTCATCACGCCGGACTCGCCGCACCACTACCTGAACCGGCTCGAGCCGCTCACGCTGCTGTCCGCGGTGGCCGTGCACACCAGTCACATCGGGCTGGTCGGCACCCTGACGACCTCGTACAACGACCCGTTCAACGTGGCCCGGCGGCTGGCGTCGCTCGATCTGATCAGCGGCGGGCGGGCCGGCTGGAACGTGGTGGCCACCGGCGACGGCGGGACCGCCGGGAACTACGGGCGCCAGGAGCATTACGACTACGCGACCCGGTACGGCCGTGCGCTCGAGCACGTCCGCGTGGTGCAGAGCCTCTGGGACTCGTACGAGGACGACGCCTTTCCTCGGAACAAGGAGAGCGGCGTCTTCTTCGACAAGACCCGTCAGCACCCGCTCAACCACGTCGGCGAGCACTTCTCGGTGGCCGGGCCGCTGAACATCGAGCGCTCCCCGCAGGGCCAGCCCGTGATCTTCCAGGCCGGCGACTCCGACGAGGGCCGCGACCTCGGCGCGTCGATCGGCGACGCCATCTTCACGCACGCCGCGACGGTCGAGCAGGGCCGGGCGTTCCGCGACGACATGCGGGCGCGGGCCGCCGCCAAGGGCCGCGACCTGCTGATCGTGCCCGGGATCAGCCCGATCATCGCGGACACCGACGAGGAGGCCCGGGAGAAGGAGCGGGCGCTGGTCGGGGGCAAGGACTTCGCCCGCGCGCTCAAGGAGCTCGGCCGGCCCTTCGGCTGGCACGACTTCACCGTGTACGACCTGGACGCGCCCTTCCCCGAGCTGGGCGACGCCGGCGACCGCAGCTTCAAGACGCAGGCCGAGAAGATCAAGCGCCTGGCCCGGGAGAACAACTACACGCTGCGGCAGGTCGTCCAGCACTCGATCGACGCGCAGCGCTCGCCGTTCACCGGCTCCGCGCTCACGGTCGCCAACGAGATCCAGCGCTGGTTCGAGGCCGGCGCGTTCGACGGCATCAACTTGACGATCACGGTGCCCAGCGAGTTCGCGCGCTTCACCGACGAGGTCCTGCCGATCCTGCGCGAGCGCGGCATCGCCCGCACCGAGTACGACGCGACCACGCTGCGCGGCAACCTCGGCCTGCCGGTCCCGGAGAACGTGCACACCCGCGATCGCCGATCGGCGCTGGTGTCATGAGGCTCGGCTTCCTGACCCACGTCCAGGGGCGGAACGGCAGCGCCGAGGCGTACCGGAACGCCCAGGAGCTCTTCGTCGTCGCCGACGAGCTCGGCTTCGACACCGGGTGGGTCGCGCAACATCACGCGCCGTTGCAGGGCGGCGGCTTGTCGTCGCCCTGGCCATTTCTCGCGTACGCGGCGGCGCGTACCCGGAGAATCAGGCTCTCGACGGCGATCACGATCCTGCCGCTGGAGCACCCGCTGCGGCTCGCCGAGGACGTGGCGGTCGTCGACACGCTCAGCGGCGGCCGGGTCGAGATCGGGGTGGGCAGCGGTTCCGGCCCCGAGGAGTACGCGGCGTTCGGCGTCGACGTCGACCGCAAGCGCGAGCTGACCACGTCGGGCCTGGCGACGCTGCGCCGGGCGCTGGCGGGGGAGGAGGTCGGCGCGCCCGGCTTCACCATCCAGCCGCTGCCGGCCGCCGACTTCACTTCGCGGATCTGGCAGGGGGTCTTCAGCGGGCCGGGGGCCCGGTTCGCCGCCGAGGCCGGGGCCAACCTGCTGCTCAACCGGGCCACCTACGGGTACGAGGAACCGACCGACACGGTGCAGCGCGTATGGGCCGACGAGTTCCTGGCCGCGTGGGACCGGCCGCACAAGCCGCGGATCGGGCTGTCCCGCTTCGTGTTCCCGGCCAAGGACCGGAAGACGGCGCTGTCCCAGATCGAGGACGGGCTGTGGCACGCGACCGAGGGGTTCGTCCGGCGCGGCACCTTCCCGGCCGGGCTGAGCCTCGACGACTACCTGCGGCGGTTCCACGCCTTCATCGGCCACCCCGACGAGATCGTCGAGGCGCTGCGGGCCGAGAAGGTCATGCCGGTCGCCACCGACCTGATCACCCAGTTCAACCCCGGCATCCCGGACCTCGACGCGGCCGTCCACGCGCTGGAGCTGATCGCCAAGGAGGTGGCGCCGGCGATCTAGTCGAGCGCCTCGCCCAGCGGGACCAGGCCGTGTTGCAGGCCGAAGATGGCGGCCTGGGTGCGGTCGGACAGGTGGAGCTTCGACAGGATGCTGGAGACGTGGGCCTTGACCGTCTCCTCGGTGATGGCCAATGTCTTCGCGATCTCGCGGTTCGAGCGGCCGCGGGCCTGCTGGGCCAGCACCTGCGTCTCGCGCGGGGACAGCAGGTTCAGCGGGCCGGGTCGGGGACCGCCATCGCGTACCTCGCGGACCAGGCGGGCCGCGATCCGCGGGTCGAGTCGGCTCTCCCCGCGGGCGGCGGCCCGCACCGACGCGACGACGTCGTCGACGCCGGCCGTCTTGGGCAGGTAGGCCAGGGCGCCGGCCCGAATCGCGCCTAGCAGATGCTCGTCGGCGGTGGACGAGGTGAGCATCAGCACCTCGGTGGCGGGGCGGTCGCGCTTGATCCGGGCCAGGACGTCCAGGCCGCTGGCGTCGGGAAGGAACAGGTCCAGCAGGACGACCGTGGGCGCCAGGGCCCGTGCCGCGGCCATCGCGCTCGCGCCGTCGGGGCAGTCGCCCACCACTTCGATGCCGTCCTCCTGCTCGAGGAGGTAGCGCAGGCCCTGCCGGACCACGCTGTGGTCGTCGACGATCAGTACGGTGATCACGCGACCGGTCCCAGCGTCGCGCGTACGGTCGTACCCCGGTCCGGCGCCGACTCGACCCGCAGTTCGCCGCCCAGCTCGGCCACCCGTTCACGCATCAGGCCGAGGCCCATGCCGTGCCGGTCGGCGGCCCGGTCAGGGTCGAATCCGGCACCGTCGTCCCGTACCGACAGCTCGATCCGGCCGCCGCCCGCGTCGGCGAGGCGTACCACCACAGTGGACGGCCGGGCGTGCTTGACCGCATTGGCCAGGGCCTCCTGGGCCACCCGCAGCAGGGCCGGCTCCGCCGCCGGGTCCAGGCCGACCGGTTCCAGCTCGGTCTCGACCGGGATACCGAGCCGATCCCGGTAGGCGCGAGCCAGCTCGTCCAACGCGGGGATCAGCCCGGCCCCGCGCAAGGCGACCGGCCGCAGCTCCAGCAGCAACGCCTGCATCTCCCGCAGCGTGCCCGTCACGGTCCGCTCCATCGCCTCGACGCGGGGGTGCATCGGCGACCCCTCCGGCAGTGCCCGCCGTAGGCCACCGGCCAGCAGTCGCAGCGAGAACAGGTCCTGCGAGATCGAGTCGTGCAGCTCGCGGGCGATGCGTGCGCGCTCGCCCGCGCCGGCCAGCGCTCGTTCGGTGGCCATGGCCTCGGCCAGCCGCTCGGCCATCCGGTTGAATCCGGTCTCGAGCCGGGCCACCTCGTCGTCGCCGGCCACCGGCACCCGCCGCTCGTAGTCGCCGGCGGCCACGGCGTCGGTGCTGTCGGCCAGGCTCCGCAGGCGGCCGAGCAGCCGGCGGGTCGACAGCAGCCCGAACACCGCGCCCACCGGCAGCGCGCCCAGCAGGACCAGCAGCCCGAGGCCGAGCTGGCCGGACAGGCCGTCCCAGACGGTCGTGCCGCGGCGGCCGGAAGCCTTGATCTTGGCCGCGACCGGGATCTGGACGTAGACCAGGCCAACGACGTCACGGGCGTCCGCCCGGATGACGCTCACCGGTACGACGGACCAGAGCACCTCGCGGCCCTCGGCGCCGTACCCCTTGGGATTGGTCTTGAGTTTGGCCAGCACCCCGGCGTCGATCTCGCCCCCGACCGGGTACCGGGCCGGGTACGAGCTGGTGACGATTCGCCCGGACGGGTCGGCCAGCAGCGCCATCGACATCGGGGCGCTGCCCTCCTGGGCCTCCGCCGTGTACGGGATGCGCACCTCGGCTCCGTCCGCGGTCAGCTGAGCCTGGCCCGGCAGCAGGTGCAGGTTCCGGTCGCCGAGCGGGAACTGCGCGACGTCCGGCAGCCGGCCCAGCTGGGCGGCCCGCTCGCCGGCGTTGCTCGCGATCTCCCGCGCGGTCAGGCCGGCCACGAGCACGCGGGCGTCCTGCTGGCCGCCCCCGAGCAGGCCGGGCACGACCACGATCAGCACCACGGCCTCGACCACGATCACGGCGGCCGCCGTCACGAGCACGTATGAGCCGGCCATCCTGGCCCGGAGACCCCAGCCTCTGCGCATCCACCTCACCATAGAGCGCATCCGTCGGCTCAGATACCGCGCAGCGCGTCGACCGGCGCCAGGCGGGCCGCCCGCAGCGCCGGATACAGACCGGCCACCGCCCCGATCACCAGGGCCGCGGCCGGCCCGGCCACCACGGCGACCGGCGGGATCAGCGGCGGCCAGCCGTGCTCGAAGGCCAGCACCCGGGTGATGATCGTCCCGGCCACCGTGCCGACCGCGCCGCCGGCCGCGGCCAGCACGACCGACTCGACGAGGAACTGGGCGGCCACGTGGGAGCGGGCGGCCCCGAGGGCCCGGCGCAGGCCGATCTCGCCGCGGCGTTCCAGCACCGAGACGATCATGACATTGGCGATGCCGATGCCGCCGACCAGCAGCGCCACCGCTCCCAGGCCGAGGTAGAGGGCGGTGCCCGAGCTCGCGGCGGCCAGCCGGGCGGTCAGCGCGTCCGAGGGACGGCTCACCGCGACCTGTTCGGGCGCCTCGGGATCGGCCGCGCGGGACAGCATGTCGCGCACCTGGGTGGTCCGGCCGGTCTGGGTACGCACGTATATGCGCGTCGGATGGCCGTCGTAGCCCAGCTGCGTCGCCGCCACGGGCAGGCCGACCAACACCGAGTTGTCGATCTCGGGGACCAGGTCGACCGGGCGCAGGATGCCGATCACCACGTACCAGCGGCCGCCGACCGCGATCCGCGGGTTGCCGGCCAGGTCGGCGATGCCCAGCGACTGCGCCGCCGCGTGACCGAGCACGGCCGCCGGGTAACGGTCGGTCGTGCCGCTGAGGAAGGTGCCGCGCTCGAGCGTCCCGCCGACCGCGGACAGAAGGTCAAGGGCGGTGGCGCGTACGCCGATCCCGCCGGTCAGCTGCGACGGCACCAGATCGGACCGGTACGCGTTCACGCCGGCCAGCTCGGCCGTGGCCGCCGCCCTGGTCACGCCCTGGGTCCGGGCGATCGTGGCCGGCGCGGTGGCCGGTAGCGGCACCTCCTGCCCGGCCAGGCTCTGCCCCGACGACACGGTCAGCATGTCGGTGCCCAGCCGGTCGATCCGGGCGAGCAGGCCGGCCTGGCTGGACCGGGTGATGCCGAGGACGGCCACCACGGCGGCGATGCCGATGGCCACGCCGACCAGCGAGAGCGACGCCCGCACGGGCCGGCTTCGCAGCCCGACCGTACCGACCGGCAGCAGGTCGCCGGGGCGCAGGCGCGACCTTTCGGTCATGAGATGCCCCCGGTGTCGGTGGCGATCCGGCCGTCGCGGATCTCCACGCGCCGGAGGGCGGCCGCCGCGACCTGGTCGTCGTGGGTGATCACGACGATCGTGGTGCCGGCCTCGTTCAGCTCCCGCAGCAGGGCCAGGATGCCGGCGCCGGTGGCGCTGTCGAGGTTGCCGGTCGGCTCGTCGGCCAGCACGACGGCCGGCCGGCCGACCACCGCCCGCGCGATGGCCACCCGCTGGCGCTCGCCGCCGGAGAGCAGCCGGACCCGGTGACGCGCGCGGTGCCCGAGCCCGACCCGGTCCAGCGCCTCGGCGGCGGCCCGGCGGCGCTCGGCGGCCGGCACCCCCCGGTACAGCAGCCCGGTGGCCACGTTCTCGCTCGCCGTGAGCCGTTCCATCAGGAAGAACTGCTGGAAGACGACACCCAGGCGGTGTGCCCGTAGCCCGGCGATCCGGCGGTCGGACAGCGCTTCGATCGGGTGGCCGGCGATGCGCACGGAACCCGACGTCGGCCGGTCCAGCCCGGCGGCGAGGTTGAGCAGCGTGGTCTTGCCGGAGCCGGACGGTCCGACGACCGCGACCATCTCCCCGGCGTGGACGGTCAGGCTGATCCCGTCGACCGGCACCACACCCGGGTAGGCCTTGCGGACCGCACGCAGCTCCAGGACGGCGCTCATGAGGCCGGTACCTGAACGAGCTGACCGGGCGTGAGGTCCCCGCCGACCTCGACCGTTCCGGTCACGTCGTCGAACAGCCCCGGCGTGACCGGCACGAACCCGCCGCTCGCCAGCCGCACCTGGTACCCGCCGCCGGACCGGGGCAGCAATGCCAGGATCGGCACCAGCAACACGCCGCTCCGGCTCGCGGTCGTGATGGAGACGCCGGTCGGCGCCTCGTCCAGACCCTGCGCCGCCCTGGGCAGCGTGACCCGGATGGTCACCGTCACGGTGGCGGCGCCCTGATCATCGCCTTGCGGGCCCGGCGCCGTGGCCGTGCGGGCCACCGAGGTCACGGTACCGGTGCTCGTACCGGGCAGGCCGTTCACTGTGATCTCCACCTTGTCCCCGGCGGTGACCGAGGTCCGCTCGGCCACCGGGATCTGACAGGCGACCACCGGGCGGGTCGACGTGCCGATCAGGATCTCCGCGCCCGGCCCGATGCTCGTCCCGGGTGCGGCCCGCACCTGGTCGACGCGCAGCGGCCCGGGCTCGAACACCACGCTTCCCAGCGGCACCTGGCCCGTGCGCCGACGTGCCGGCAGACCCCAGACCGCCTGCCATCGCCGGATGGCCGCCGCTGTGGCCGCCGTAAAGGTGTCGTCCACCGTCATCTCGCGGTCCCGGTCCATGCCGAGCGCGACCAGGTTGGTCTCCAGCTCCTTGACGTCCGGCCCGGCAGCCACTCCCAGGCGCAGATCCCGGTACGCCGGCACCGGCCCGAACAGCAGGCGCGCCGGCCGGTCGGCCACCCGGTACAGGACACCGCCCCGGTTCACCGTGCTTCCGGCCCGCGCCACCGCGGTCAGCACGCCCGGATCGCCGTGATTCGCCACCGGGTAGCTGCCGTCGAACCCGAGCGTGCCGGTGTACTGGGTCCGCTCGGCCACCGAGCCACGGGTCACCGCCGCCGTGCCCGTCTCCACCTCGGCCGCCGGCGCCGGCGTGTCGGGCCGGGCGGTCATCGCCCACCAGGTGCCGGCCGCGGCCAAGCCGAGAATGGTCGCCGTCGCACCGACTGCCCTTCTCACGAGCTGAACCTGATCGGGCCGTCGTAGTACTTCTGGCAGACCCGGATTTTCGGACCGACCACGGCCTTGCCCTGCGCCATGATCTGATCAGCGCCCGGGAACGTGCCGTCGGCCCGCGGATCGGGCCAGCCGGGCACCCCGTTCTGACGCATGCATTGGGCGAACTGCCGCATCTTGGGAACGTCGGCGGCGTTCGGAACGCCCTGCCGGTCGTTGCCGTTCTGCAGCGCGGTCGCCGGAATCCGGTCCTCCACCGCCTTGCAGGCGGCCCGGGCCGATTCGGCATTCCGCCGCGTCGCCTGGTCGACCGTGTTCTCGTCGGGCACCACGACGCGCCCCTCGCGGACGGGGATGTCCGGCATCCCCGGCGCCCCGTGCTGCCGGATGCACTGAACCAGGTTGTTCACCAGTACCTGAAGCTGTGCATCGGACATGCTGCTGGGCGAGGGGGACGGCGACGCCGACGAGCCGCCTCCGCATCCCGCCGGCGCGACCATTCCGATCAGGACGAAGACCACGGCCGTCCATCGGCCGCCCCGCGACACAGGCATGATCGCTCCCTCCGTGTGGCGGCCTCGCCGACCGCGCCTATGACGCTCGCAGCGCGGGAGAGCGGGCACATCACCACGCGGTGGGGGTGGCCATTCCCCCTTCGGGGAATCGGCCGGGCGCGCCGCGGGGCAGGATGGACGCATGGCTCTGCACTCCGGACGGCACCCGCAGGACGCGGTGACGGAACGTAACGGCAATCCCTTCGCGACCGTGGCCAATCCGGCGCTGGCGCAGCAGCTGGCGCCGCCGCTGCGGGCGCTGGCCGACGACCCGGTGCCGGCCGACGTCGCCTACCAGCTCGTCCACGACGAGCTGCTCCTCGACGGGCGGTCGCGGCTGAACCTGGCCACGTTCGTGACCACGTGGATGGAGCCGCAGGCGGCGCGGCTGATGGCCGAGTGCGCCGACAAGAACATGATCGACAAGGACGAGTACCCGCAGACGGCCGAGTTCGAGCGGCGCTGCGTGAACATGCTGGCCGACCTGTGGCACGCGCCCGACCCGGACGACGTGGTCGGCTGCTCGACGACCGGGTCGAGCGAGGCGGCCATGCTGGCCGGCATGGCCCTCAAACGGCGCTGGGCGGCCCGGCAGCCGGCCGGGAGCACGGCCCGGCCCAACATCGTCATGGGCAGCAACGTGCAGGTGTGCTGGGAGAAGTTCGCCAACTACTGGGAGGTCGAGCCCCGGATGGCGAAACTGCACGGCGACACGCTCCACCTCACGGCGCAGGACGCGGTGGCGCTCTGCGACGAGAACACGATCGGCGTGGTCGCGATCCTGGGTTCGACGTTCGACGGCAGCTACGAGCCGGTGGCCGAGATCGCCGCCGCGCTGGACGACCTGCAGGAGCGCACCGGCTGGGACATCCCGGTGCACGTCGACGGCGCCTCCGGTGCCATGATCGCGCCGTTCCTCGACCCGGACCTCGAGTGGGACTTCCAACTCGGCCGGGTCGCGTCGATCAACACCTCGGGGCACAAGTACGGCCTGGTCTACCCGGGCGTCGGCTGGGTGCTGTGGCGCACCCGCAGTGCCCTGCCCAAGGAGCTGGTCTTCGACGTCAGCTACCTGGGCGGCTCGATGCCGACGTTCGCGCTGAACTTCTCCCGTCCCGGCGCCGAGGTGGTCGCCCAGTACTACACGTTCTTCCGGCTCGGCCGCGAGGGCTTCCGGGCCGTACAGCAGGCCGCCCGCGACGTCGCCGTGCACCTGTCCTCCGGGATCGAGGCGACCGGCCAGTTCCGCCTGATCACGCGGGGCGACCAGGTTCCGGCCTTCGCGTTCACCACCGCACCCGGGGTGACCGGCTTCGACGTCTTCGACGTGTCCCGGGTGCTGCGCGAGCGGGGGTGGCTGGTGCCGGCGTACACGTTCCCGGCCGACCGCACCGACCTGGCCGTCCTGCGGATCGTCGTCCGCAACGGCTTCACCATGGACCTGGCCAACCTGTTCCTGGCCGACCTGAACCGCATGCTGTCCTACCTGAAGGACCGGCCCGCGGGCATGCCGCCGTTCCCGCGCGCGACCGCCTTCCGCCACTGAACGCCGCGGCCGCGCCCGGCCGGAAAATGCATCGCGCGATCGTGCGCCCGATAAGTACAGTCTCGCGGTGCTCGCTGTCGCGGAACGCCTGGTGCCCGCCCGCCTCGGCGGGCCGTTCCGTTGGCTGCTGGCCTCCTCCTGGACGACCAACTTCGGTGACGGGGTCGCGGTCGCGGCCGGCCCGCTGCTGGTCGCCTCGCTGACCGGCGACGCGTTCCTGATCTCGCTGGCGGCGCTGCTGCGCTGGGCCCCGCCGCTGCTGTTCGGCCTGTACGCCGGGGTGCTCTCCGACCGCCACGACCGCCGCCGGATCGTCATGCTCGCCGACGGCAGCCGCGCGGTCGTGCTGGCCGTCATGATCGCGGCCCTGGCCACCGGCCACCTCACCGCGGCCGGCGCCCTGGTCGCGCTCGGCCTGCTGGCCACCGCCGAGGTCTTCGCCGACAACACCGCGGCGACGCTCGCCCCGATGCTGGTCGCCCGCGACGACCTGACCCTGGCGAACGCCCGGCTGCAGTTCGGCTTCCTGTCCCTCAACCAGCTGGCCGGGCCGCCGATCGGCGCCGCGCTCTTCGCCGCCGGGCGTACCTGGCCGTTCGTCACCGAGGCGGTGCTGGTCGTGGCCGGGGTGCTGCTGGTCGCCCGGGTCCGCCTCCCGGCGCCCAAGAGCGGCGAGCGCACCCACGCGTTACGCGAGATCCGCGAAGGCTTCGTCTGGACCGTGCGGCATCCGGCCGTACGGACGCTGGTCCTGACGATTTTGATCTTCAATGTGACCTTCGGAGCGGCCTGGTCGGTACTCGTGATCTATTCGTCCGAGCGGCTGGGGCTCGGCGCCATCGGGTTCGGCCTGCTGACCACGGTGTCGGCGGTCGGCGGGTTGCTCGGGACCGGGCTGTACGGCTGGATCACCGCGCGGGTGAGCCTGGGGAACGTCATGCGGGCGGGGCTCATCATCGAGACGCTCACGCATCTGGCGCTGGCGCTGACGACCTCGCCGGTGGTGGCCCTGTGCGTCTTCTTCGTCTTCGGCGCCCATGCCTTCATCTGGGGCACGACCTCGATCACCGTCCGCCAGCGAGCCGTCCCCGAACACCTGCAGGGCCGCGTCACCAGCGTCAACACCATCTGCGTCTTCGGCGGCCTGGTCGTCGGCTCGGCCGTCGGCGGCGTCCTGGCCACCCACTTCGGGGTCACCGCCCCGTTCTGGTTCGCCTTCGCCGGCTCCGCCGTCTTCCTCGTCCTGCTCTGGCCTCAACTGACCCGGATAGCCCACGACGAAGCCTGACCGCCGACGTCGACGGCGACTCGCTCCCGGATGCCGCCCGCGCCTCCCACATCCCGGCCGTGGTCAAACCTTCAGCGAATTGGCGACGTCGAGTCGGTCGTGGTCGATCAGCCAGCGCACCGACTCCAGGGCGGCCGCCTCAGGCTGGTAGCGAGGCGCGTAGTCGAGCAGCCTGCGGGCCTTGTCGATGCCGAAGTAATGGTTGCGGACGAGGTGATCCCAGCTGACTTGGGCGGCATCGGGGCCGGTGCGGCGGAACTCATCCCACGTGACAGTGCGAAGGTCAGCGGTCCGGCCGAACCATGACGCGCCGATCTGGGCGTAGCCCCGCACGTTCAATGCGGAGGGCGCGACGATGTTGAAGTCCTCACCGGCGGCGGTCTCGCGGTGAGTGATGGCGGCTTCGAAAGCGTGTGCGACGTCATCGGCGTGGACGTGGTGCATGAACTCCGCGCCGATGCCGGGGATGCCGATCGGTTCGCCGGCCGAGAGCTTCCGCCAGACCTCAGCGTCGAAGTTGCCGAGGGGTCCGATGGGATGCCAGCCGGGTCCGACGATGTGGCCAGGGTGCAGCGAGGTGGTGACCAACCCTCCGGAGCGGGTTTCGTCGCGCAGCATCCGGGCGATCGCGGCCTTCGCGATGCCGTACTCGCCCAGCGGCGGGGTCGCGTTGTCCTCGGTGATCGGTAGTTTCCAGCTCGGGCCGGCCCGCCAGATGGACCCGCAGTGCAGCAGATGCCCGACCTCGTCGCGCAGCCGTTCGACGAGCGCGGTGGCGGACTCGAGAGTGAAGCAGATCAGGTCGACGACGACGTCGGGTCGAAGGCCGGCGACGCGGGTGCCGAAAGTGCCGTCGCGGTCCTCGGCCGCCCGGTCGGCGGTCACCTGCCGCACCTGTTGCCAGGCTGCGTCGTCGGCGTAGCTGGAGTGCTGCCCGCGGCTGATGCTGATCACCTCGTGGCCGGCGCGGACCAACCTCGGGATCAGGAACGTGCCGATGTGCCCGCTTCCCCCGACGACCACGACTCTCATGACGCCAGGCTATGCCAGGTCGCTGGGCACGGGCGTCGACCTGCGTGCTCAGAAGGGCCCGGTGACCACGCAGGTGACGCCGGGGTACTGGACGTTGATGAACAGGTGACGGCCGTCGGGGGTGAAGGCGGCGCCGGCCAGTTCGCTGGCGCCGGTGGGGCCCGGGGTGGGGAAGTCGTCCGGATTCCAGTGGTGCAGGTCGAGCGGGGCGATCACCTTGGCCAGGTTGGCTATGCCGCCTCGGGGGGTCAGCACTCGCAGCCAGTTGTCGCCGCCGGCCTCGTCCTCGCCGTCGCCGTCCTCGGCCAGCAGCAGGGTGCCGTTGGGGGAGACGGCCACCGTGTCGGGCTGGTTCAGCGTCTTCGGGTTGGGGGACTCGAACAGCAGCTGCAGCTTGCCGGTGTCGTGGCCGGTCGGGACGTAACGCCAGACCTGGCCGTTCTCAGCGTCGCCGGCCTCGCTCGCCACGAAGGTGACGCCGCCGTCGGACCAGGCCGAGCCCTCCAGCCCCAGGAAACGGCAGCCGCCGCGGGCGCGGCCCTGTGAGTAGACCGCGCCGGGGTTGTCCTCGGCGTCCGACGGATCCGGCTCGTCGATGTCGACCCAGTGAGTGTCGAGCACCTCGCCGACCCGCTGGCCGGTCGCCGTGTCGTAGGACGGCTCGCCGGTCACCGCCAGCATCTGCAGCTTGC
This sequence comes from Paractinoplanes globisporus DSM 43857, assembly GCF_000379645.1. Classification (GTDB taxonomy): domain Bacteria; phylum Actinomycetota; class Actinomycetes; order Mycobacteriales; family Micromonosporaceae; genus Actinoplanes; species Actinoplanes globisporus. The sequence continues at coordinate 366,489 of NZ_KB903294.1, read as the reverse complement.
CGCCGGCGGCCAGGTGGCCGGGCTTGCGCGGCAGGAACCGGTAGAACCCGTCGCCGGGGTCCCCGTTGTCCTCGGTCATGTAGACGATCCCGGTCCGCGGGTCGATCGGGGCGGTCTCGTGCTCGAAGCGGCCCATCGCCTTCAGCGGCACCGGCTCGACCGGGCCGCGGGCGGTCGCGGGCACCTCGAAGACGTAGCCGTGCGGCTTCTCGAAACCGGCGCCGACGCCCTCGGTGGTCTCCTCGCAGGACAGCCACGAACCCCACGGGGTGGCCGCGCCGCTGCAGTTGCTCAGCGTGCCGTTGAGCACGAGGAAGCTCTCCAGCAGCCGGCCCGAGCCGAGGTTGTAGAGCGACGAGGTGCAGCCGGCCGGCCCGGCGCGGTCGTACGCGTTGACCTTGCCCAGCGCCCGGTGCTCGACGCCGGGGATGTCGGAGTCGATCTCGTGGTTGCGGATGAGGCGGAAGCGGTCGTGGCCGGCCGCGAAGACCGCCTGGCCGTCGTGACAGCCGGGCGTCGGGAGGCCGTCGCTCATCCGCGTGCCGGCCGCGCCGAAGGTCCGGTAGCCGAAGCCCGCCGGCAGCGCCAGTTCCTTGCCGGCGGCGTGAAGTGGTCCATAGCCGTCGACCGGCGGCCGGCCGTTGAAAGCCGAAGCCGAAGCGGAAGAGGAACCGGCGAAAGCGCCGCCCAGCCCGCCGCCGACCAGGCCCAGACCGGTCACCGCCAGGACATCACGCCTGTTCAAAGCCATGCGGACAGGCTCGTCCGCCCCGGGATACGGCGCAGTGTTTCCCCGGTGAACATTTGATCAGCTTCCGGTGATACTCCAGTGCCAGGGCTCGGAGGGCAGGTTCACCAGGCCGTACCGGGCGGCGTTGGCGGCCAGCCACTTGAACGCGACGCCGTCGCGGCTGCCGATCGTCTTGCCGCCGTAGGTCAGGTCGATGGCGAGCCCGATCTCGTGCAGCGAGCGGCCGGGGATCGCGGTCGGCACCCGGCACGACGACGCCGGCGCCGTCCAGATGTCCGGGCAACCGTTGATGACCCGCAGCTCGATCTGCCGTTCCTTGGTGCGGAACCCGCCCCCGGACAGCGGCACGCCGTCGTGCGCGGCGTCGTCGAGCATGCGCTGGAAGGCGTACGCGATGGTCTTGTTGATGGTTATACCGTAAATCTGTGTGGTGTCGTCGATGGTAAAACCGGCCCGGGTGTCGGTGACGACCTGAGCGCTGATCTTCGCGGCCTGGGCGGCGGCGGTGGGGTCGTAACCGCTGGCCGCGATCTTCTGCTCGGCGTTGCGGACCGCCACGGTCGCGGCGTGCCAGGCGTCGTTCGCGGCGGTGGCCTTGGCGGTGGTGTTGCGCAGGCCGGTCTGCGCGACCCGCAGGGCGGTCACCGACTGGCCGAGCTGGGTGTGCCGCAGCTTGACCGTGGCGTTCGCCTTCGGCCGGTCGGCCTTCTTCGCCGCGTCCCGGGCCACGGTCGCCGCCGCGTACCGCTTGGTGGCCAGCCTGGTTCCCGACGTGGCCGCCGCGACGGCGGCTTGTGCGGCGCCCTGTGCGCGGACCGCTTGCGCGAGCGCGTTCCTTCGATCGATGACCGTACGCCTCATCACCGGCAGCATCGTCCGCAGCTTGATCGCCTCGGGGCTCGGGTTGAGGCTGTTGTACATCAGCGCCGACCAGGTCTTCGCCGTGGCGGGTTGCGCGGCGCTCGCCGGCTGAGCCGTGACACCCACGAACGGCACCGTGGCCAGGACGGCGGCCGCGACGGCCGGGAACTTGCGCACGCGTTCCTCCCCAGGATGCGCCGGAGGCCCGCACCGGGAAGGCGCGGGCCTCTTTACGCCGGAAGCAATCGGTCGCCGGCGTGGCTACTGAAGGAGTTCGGTCAGGTCAGCGCGAACTTCTGGGCCGCGCTCCCGTTGCAGTCGTAGATCTGCAGCCGGGTGCCGTTGGCCGTGGCGCCGCTCGGCGAGTCGAGACAGCGGCCCGACTGCGGGTTGAGCAGCGAGCCGTCGGCCTGTTGCTGCCACACCTGGCCGCCGACGCCGTTGCAGTCGTACAGCTCGACCTGCGTCCCGTTGGCCGTGCCGTTGCCGTTGATGTCGAGGCAGCGGCCGAGCGTGCGCAGCGACCCGTTGGAGTTGCGGAACCAGTGCTGGTCGACCGCGTACGACTGGCAGTCCCACAGCTGGACCGGGGCGAGGTTCACGCCGGAGTCGTCGGCCGCGACGTCGACGCACTTGGCGGCGGGGCCGGCCACCGGGCCGCCGCCGTTCGCCGCGAACTTCTGCGCGGCGCTGCCGTTGCAGTCGTAGATCTGCAGCCGCGTGCCGTTGCCCGTGGCCCCGCTCGGCGAGTCGAGGCAGCGGCCGGACTGCGGGTTGCGCAGCGAGCCGTCGGCCTGCTGGACCCATTTCTGGCCGCCGACGCCGTTGCAGTCCCAGAGCTCGACCTGCGTCGCGTTGCCCGTGCCGTTGCCGTTGATGTCGAGGCAGCGCCCGAGCGTGCGCAACGAGCCGTCGGTGTAGTGGGTCCAGTGCTGGTCGGACGCGTAGGACTGACAGTCCCACAGTTGGACCGCCGTACCATTGCTGCCGGTGTCGTTGGCGGCCACGTCCACGCACTTGCCGCCGGGGCCGATGACGGTGCCCTGCGGGCCGTTCGGCACATTGGTCTGGCCGGAGTAGCCGACCGCGACGACGTTGGCCTGGACCGCGTTCTCGGCCGCGTCGGTCGGGTAGCCCGCGACCATCGCGCCCTCGAACCAGGTGCCCATGTTGCGGTTGCTGTTGTCGCCGCCGATGCCCAGGATGATGCCGCCCTCCTGGTGCATCGGGCGGTAACCGGCCTTGTCGGTCGGCAGCGAGCCGTTCCACCACGTGCTCAGGCCGCCGGACTGCGAGTTTCCACCCTTGATCGCGTACGTCGTCTGGCCGTTGTTCTTGAGAACAGCCGTCACGTACGTCGTCTTGTTGCCGGCGTTGGCGGTGTTGGAGCCGTTGGCGCCCTGGAACATGCCGTTCTCCATGTCCGCCTCGACCCACGGTCCGGAGCCGTTGCAGGGCTGGAAGTAGCAGGTGGTGGCGATGCTGACGGCGTCCATGTGCCCGTTGCCGGTGTCGTACGGCGTCGACTCGGCGTTCCCGTAGTCGAAACAGCAGTCCGAGCCGACGTGGGTGCCGCTGGCCACCATGTAGACGCCCTCGGGCTGACCGTTGACGGCGACGCCGGGCGCGACGCCGTTGTAGCGGTAGCCAATTCCCGGAGAGACCCAGATTCCGTACGCCTTGTGGCCGCCCGCGATCACCGCGATCTGACTGGCGTCCGCCCCGCGATCGCCGCTGCCGGCGCCGCCGTCGGGCGCGACGGAGAGGTCACTGTGCCGCGGCGACTGGTCGTAGATCCTGGTGATCCGGCAGGTGGTGCCGTTGCAGAAGGCGTCGTGGTCACCGGCGTTGGCGTAGCCACCGGCCGCGAGCAGCCCGACGTTGTGGGTAGCGCCGTCGGAGGCGCGGGTGAGCTGGTAGAGCGCGCCGTTGTAGGACGCGTACAGGGCTCGCACGGTGCTGTGCGCGGCCACGCACGGGGTGCCGGCCGCGGCGTAGATGTCGCAGGGGAGGGAGGCGGCCGCGCTGGCCGCGCCCGGCATGCCGAAGAGCATGCCGAGCACGAGCATCAGGGCGGCGCCGAGGACGGGAAGACGGTGTCTGCGCATGGGGGAGTTGCTCCTATCGGGGAACGGGAGCGCGGTGGGCGTCTGCGGTTGCCCGGCCGGGGCAGACATAGAAAGGACTAACTGTTTGGAAAGTTAACCCCGATGGTCGATTGAGTCAATAAATGACTCCCAATGTGCGATCCTGTTGGAATCACCATCGGCAAGCCGTTTAACTATGAGGCGCAACCAGTTCTGCACGCTGCCGCCCAGCAGCCCGAAGACCCGCCCCGGCGTCCCGCCCGAGATAGGAGCCGTCCGCCCGCTGCCGCCCGCCGTCCGGTGCGACGACGAGCCGGTGAAGGATGCGCCGCTCGGCGAGCCGATGACGACGGTGGCTCGCCTCAGCCGATGTGCACGATGACACTGCCCGCCGCCGGAAGATCGGGCAACGTCACGCTGTCGCTGCTGATGACCGGGCTCACCGCGTCGGTCTCGACGCCGTCCGCTGCGGTAGTCGTCTCACAATGAGACGCGCGCCCCCGATCGCGCGGGCTCAGATGGGTCATGGAGCTGGCCGGGTTGGTGGTCTGGTTCGGCGCGCTGGGCATGATCGTGGCAGCGCTGAACGTGGTGGCGCTGCGCGTGGTCCGGCCGGACGAGGTGCCCGGCTACGTGCGATGCCGGATCGAGTGGTGGAGCGCGCACAACTCGGCGTTCCTGCTGGGGAGCGTGGGCCTCGCGGTCGTCGGGCTGGTCGGGCTCGCCGCGTTTTAAGACCACGGCGAATGTTCAGCCCGAGATCCTCCGCCCAGCGACCCGCCAGGCTCAGCGGACGACGTGCGACTGATGCGGGGCCGGGGGTGCCGGGCCGGGGATGCCGGGGGCGGGGATGCCGGGCCGGGGATGCCGGGCCGCGGGGATGCCGGGCCGGGGACGCCGCGTGGATCTCGCCGGGCGCTTCGCTGCCGAAGTCTGAAGGCCTTCTGTTCGTAGCGCGCAGGTAGTCGCCACCCTTCGCCCGCGGGCGCGGGCGCTTGCAGGGCAAATGTTCGCTGCGCGCAGTTGGTCGCCATCCTTTGCCAGGCGGGTGCCAGGGTCGGCCGGGCTCGCACATCGGGATGTCTGGCACAAAGTCCATTGCCGGCGCGGCGGTGGGGTCAGCCCAACTGATGGACTGACCAACAGCCGAACCAACCAAGCAGATGGTCTAGATGACTGCCAGGAGGTAAGCGTTCAGGGCGATGATCAGGACGGCTACCACGCCGGCGGCCAGGGTCGTCAGACGGTGGTTGACGAAGACGCCCATGATGTCCCGGCGGCGGGTCACCAGCACCAGCGGGACCAGCGCGAACGGGATGCCGAACGACAGCACCACCTGCGAGATCACGAGGCTGTCGGTGGGCGGCAGGCCCAGCGCCAGCACGATCAGGGCCGGCGCCATCGTCACCGCCCGGCGGACGAAGATCGGGATGCGGCGGCGGATGAAGCCCTGCATCACGACCTGGCCGGCATAGGTGCCCACCGAGGAGGACGACAAGCCGGAGGCCAGCAGGGCGACCGCGAACGCCAGCGCCGCGCCGCCGCCGACCATGCGGCCCAGGCCGTCGTGTGCGGACTGGATGGCGTCGTCGGAGGCGAAGAACGGCGTGTTGTGGAACAGGGACGCGGCGACCACCAGCATCGAGAGGTTGATCAGGCCGGCCGCGCCCAGGCCGATCAGCACGTCGAGGCGCTGGAAGCGCAGCAGCTCGCGCCGTTCGCCGTCGTCGCGGCAGGCCACCCGGGACTTGGTCAGGGCCGAGTGCAGGTAGACCACGTGCGGCATGACCGTCGCGCCGATGATGCCGCAGACCAGCAGGAGGCTGTCGCTGCCCGCGAGGCGCGGGACGAGGCCGGACGCGGCCGCCCCCGGGTCCGCGCCGACCACGATCAGGTCGTACAGGAAACCGAGAAGGACGATCCCGAGAAGGCCGGCGATCGCCAGCTCGAAGCGGCGGTAGCCGCGCTGTTCCAGGGCCAGGATGCCGAAGGCGACCACGGCCGTGATCAGCCCGGCGGGGAAGAGCGGCACGTGGAACAGGAGGTAGAGCCCGACGGCGGCGCCCAGGAACTCGGCCAGGTCGGTCGCCATCGCGATGATCTCGGCCTGCACCCAGAGGCCCAGCGACACCGGGCGGGGCAGGTGCTGGCGGCAGAGCTCGGGCAGGTCGCGGCCGGTCGCGACGCCGGCCTTCGCGGAGAGGTACTGCACCAGCATCGCGGTGAGGTTGGCGAGGACGATCACCCAGATCAAGGTGTAGCCGAACTTCGCGCCGGCGGTGAAGTTCGTGGCGAAGTTGCCCGGGTCCACATAGGCGACGGCGGCCACGAAGGCCGGGCCGAGCAGCGCGACCGTGCCCCGCAGCCGGCCCCGAGCCCGTATCTGCTGGAATACGGACTCGGGGGCGATGGTGCTCATCGAGGCGCTATCCGACCGACGGGCCGAGGCCCAGCGACTGCGGGGTGCTGGAGTCGGGCGACGGCTGCCGCAGGCCCTCGTCGAGCTCGCCGATCTCGGTCATCAGCGCGGGGCTGCCGCCCCACGGCGTCTGCTCCTCGGCCACCAGCGTGTTGGTGGTGAGCAGCAGGCCGGCGACCGACGCGCCGTTCTCCAGCGCGGAGCGGGCGACCCGCAGCGGGTCGACGATGCCCATCTCGATCATGTTGCCGTAGCGGCCGAGCAGCGCGTCGAAGCCCTCGTCCGGGCCGAGCTGCGAGATCCGCTCGACGACCTCCTGGCCGGAGAAGCCGGCGTTCGTGGCGATCAGGAACGCCGGCTCGGGCAGCGCGCGCCGCACGATGTCGACGCCGGTGGCGTAGTCCTCGTCCTTGATCTCCATGTTGTCGAGAGCGTCCGCCGCGTGCAGCAGTGCCGCCCCGCCGCCGGCCACGATCCCCTCGGCCATCGCCGCGCGGGTGGCCGACAACGCGTCCTCGACCCGGTGCTGCAGCTCCTTGAGCTCGGCCGGCGTCGGCGCGCCGACGTGGATCACGGCGACCTTGCCGGTCAGCGCGCCGATCCGCTCGGTGAGAACGTCCTCGTCCGCCCCGAACGTCGCGCGGGCCAGTTCCGCCCGCAGCTGGGTGACCCGGAAGTCGATGTCGTCGGGGGAGCCGCCGCCGCCCACGATCGCGGTGCGCTCGGACTCGACCCGTACCTGGTCGGCCCGGCCCAGCTGATCGAGCGTCATGGTCTCGAGGGTGAACCCGGAGTGCCGGCTGAAGACCGCGCCGCCGGTGATCGCGGCGATGTCCTCGAGCTTGTGCAGCCGGCGGTCGCCGAAGCCGGGCGCGCGCACGGCCACGCACTGGAAGATGCCGTTGACGTGGTTGTGGGTGAGCATCGACAGGGCGGTGCCCTCGACGTTCTCGGCAATGATGATCAGCGGCCGCGGCGCCCGCATGATCTTGTCGAGGATCGGCATGAGCTGCTGCACCTTGGTGATCTTCTCGCTGCACAGCAGGATGTACGGGTCGTCGACGATCGCCTCGAGCCGTCCCGGGTCGGTGACCATGTAGGGCGACAGATAGCCGTTGTCGAACTCGAAGCCCTCCACGAAGTCGACGCTCATCCCGTGCCGCTGCGACTCCTCGACGGTCACGATGCCGCCGTCGCCGACGGTGTGCAGCGCCTTCGCGATCACCGAGCCGACGTAGTCGTCGTCGTTGGCCGAGATCGCCGCGACCCGGGTCAGCTCCTCCTCGCTGCTCACCGTCCGGGCCACCGCGCGCAGCCGCTCGACCAGACGATCAACTGCAAGATCAACACCCCGCTTGACGCGTACGGGGTTCGCACCCGACCCGATCGCGGACATGCCCTCGCGGATGATCGCCTGAGCCAGCACCGTGGCCGTGGTCGTGCCGTCGCCGACGATGTCGTTCGTCTTGATCGCGGCTTCCTTGACGAGCTGCGCGCCCATGTTCTCGAACTGGTTCTTGAGGTGGATCTCCCGTGCGATGGTCACGCCGTCGTTGGTCACCACGGGCGAGCCGGTGATCTTCTCGAGGATGACGTTCCGGCCTTTCGGCCCGAGCGTCGACTTGACCGCCTCGGCCAGCTTGTCGACGCCGGTCTGTAGCAGGGTTCGCGCGTCCGCGCCGAATCTGAGTTCCTTGGCCATCACGGTCTCCTTAGGGAAGGGCCTCTTCGCCCTGGCCGTCGGTGTCGTAGCGGTGCCGCAGCATGCCGCGGCAGATGCCGGTGTTCGCGTCCAGGCTGGTGCGGGTCAGGCGGGCCTTGCGCAGGTGCAGCGGCACGGCATCGGTGCCGATCGGGGTGCCGGTGAGCGGGTCGATCAGCAGTGGTGAGTCGTCGCCGGCGGGGAGCCCGAGCTCGTGACGCCGGCGGCGCAGCCGGTCCAGCGCGTTCGACGGCGGCAGGTCGCCCAGCACGGCCGCCGCCAGCGAATCGGGCGAAAGGCCCAGCGGGCGGCATACCTGGTCGGTGCCGGCCATGACGGCCTTACGCAGGAAGTCGGCGCGCAGGCTGTCGAGCTCGTCGACCGCCTCGCCCTCGAACGACCGGATAAATCCGGCGCGGGCCGCGACCCCGTCGTTGATGGCGTCGGACGCGAAGTGATCGTCGAGGATGACGGACGTCCGCCGGACGTCGTCGAGGGCGGAGACCGCGTCGTACGCGTCGGCCACCATCAGGTAGGCGAAGTTGGGCGCACAGAAGTACGTCGGCAGCCGCAGGTGCACCTCGGCGGTGCCGTCCTCGGCCACCGCCGCGGAGGCGACGAAGCCGAGCGTCGTGATCGGCTCGTCCAGCTCGGGATCGCGCACCCCCGCCAGAGCGGCGAGGATACGCGATCCCACGATGGCGCTGGTCATGCCGGCGTGGCCGCCGGCGACTCCGAGCTGACACCGACGGCATCGTCCCGGGCCGCCGGAGTCCCCTCGCCCGCGCCGAGCTGATACTCCTGCGGTACCTCGATGCCGTAGAGCTTGGCGGCGTTGAGGCCGAGGATCTTCTTCTTGGTGGCGGTGGTGACCCTCGGGAAGTCGTCGAACTCCTCGCCTGGGTAGTCCCAGTCGACGAAGCCCTCGATCTGCCACTTGGGTTCCCAGATGCCGTAGTCGCTGCCGAAGGTCATCTTGTCCTCGCCGACCCAGAACAGCAGCTCGCCCATCACCTTCGCGAAGAAGCGGGGGCGCGCGTGCATCAGGCCGCCGATGACCACCGACAGTCCGGCGTACACGTTGGGCTCCTGCGTCGCCATGAAGCAGAAGTCCTCGATCCGGGGCAGGCCGACGTGCTCGACGATGAAGTTGAGCTCGGGGAAGTCGGTCGCGGCGTGGTCGACGTCGGAGACGTCGAACGCGTCCTTGTCCAGCGGCCAGATCGTCGGGCCCTTGTGCACGTGGATGTTCTTGATACCCAGCTCCTGGCACTTCTCCAGGTACCGGTACGCGCCGGCGTCCTTCAGCGTCCAGCCGCGCGAGCCGTTGTTCCACTCGGCGGTGTAGAGCTTCACGCCCTTGCTGCCGAAGCGGTCGACGTTCTCGGCCAGCTTCTTGAGCCCGTCGTCGCCGTCGCGCGGGTCCCACCGGGTGTTCGCGATGAACTTGCCGGGGTGCTTGGCGCCGAGCGCGGCGTTGCGCTCGGTGGTGTTGAACCCCTCCTTGTACCACTCGGTCAGGTACGTCGGCTGGAAGATCGCCACGTCGACGTAGCCGTCCTGGAAGACGTCCTTCATGAGGTCGTCCTCGGTGTAGGCCATGAATTTCTCGATCGGCCAGTGTGTCTCGGCGGGGCCGAGACCCTGGTACGCGTGGAAGCACTCGATCCAGCCCTTGGCATACTGCTCGGCCCCCGGCACCCAGTTCGACGGTGCCGCGTTCCAGTAGTGCATGTGGCTGTCGACGACGAAGTACTTCTCACCGTCCTTCTCGTACAAGGCGCCTACCTCCTCTCGGCCTGCAGGTCGAAGCCGATGTACTCGGCCGCGTCCTCCGGGTTGGCGAACATGATCGTCCGGTCGTCCTCGTGGATCATGCGGCCGTAGTGGGTCGACATGTTCTCCTCGAACTGGGCCGCGTCGAAGTAGCCGGGCTCCTCGCCGAGTGCCTCGGAGACCTCGTCGTAGACGACGTCCATCCGGTTGGTCGCGTCGACCCGGATCATCGAGGGCAGCGGCGTGACCCGTACGTTCGGCTTGTCGCCCATGACCTCGGCCACGACCACGCCGACCTGGTTGTTCATCAGCGTGAAGCCGCACATGTTGGACGCGGTGTTGTCCGACTTGTACGGGCTCTCCGCGATCTTGAACTGAGTCATCGGTCCAGCTCCTTCGGGAGTTCCAGGCCCAGGTCCTCGACGATGCCGCCGAAGCGGCTCTTGACCCGGTCGAGCGCGTCCTCGAAGCGCATCGGCTTGCTGTCCGGCTGCGACCACAGCGGCTGCAGTGCCCGGGCGGCGGGAATGGTCAGCCCGACCCAGTTGGCCAGCCAGCCGTTCATGGTCCGGTTGTTGTGCTCGGCGAACTCACGGTCGTTGGCGAGCAGGTCGAAGATCGCCGTGGTGTAGCGCAGGTCCCGCTCGGAGAAGTCGAACTCCTCGGCGCCGACGATCGTCGGGGTGATGAAGTCGCCGTTGCGCGGGGCGGCCTGCATCACCAGCTGGCTGCGGAACAGCTCGCCGATCAGCGGCTGGAAGACGATGTTGGCCGCGAAGATGGCCTCGGCCCAGTCGTCGATCCCGGTCAGCCGTTCGGCCAGGTCGCGTACGCCCTGCCAGGACGGGTCCGAGTTCCAGGTGTCCAGGTGGGCGGCGCCGAAGAAGCCCTCGATCTCCTCGTCCAGCGTGAGCTGGTAGAGCGCCAGGTCCTGAGCGGCCCGGATCAGGTGCATGCTGTTCACCGCGATCGCGGTGTTGTGCATGTTGGTCGGCCCGCGGCGGTTGGCGTTGGCGAACAGGTACAGGCCCAGGCCGTGGTCGATGTGCATCCACGCGCCCACGTGCTGCTGCACGAACCGCACCCAGTTCGGGTTCCACTGCTCGAACGCCTTGGCCTGCTTGGCCGCGTCGACGTTCGCGTTGACCTGCCGCACCACGTTGGCGTTGTAGCGGTAGAGCGACAGCTCCCACTCCTCGTTGGGGTCGCGGAACTCGTGCCAGCCGTGAGCCGGCCACTCGTAGCCCTTGCCGCCGGATCCGGGCCCGCGCTCGGGCTCCGGGCGGCCGCTTCCCCAGGCCTTGAGGGCGGTCCACTCCAGCGGGTAACCACCCCGGCCGTCGGCGAACCCGTAGAGCCAGCCCTGGGCGAGGTAGTGCCGGGGATCCGGCTGCACCTCGACCGTGACGTCCTCGTAGTGGGTCTGCTTGCGCTTCTGCGGGACGTAATAGTTGAACCGGCGCGCGTTCGAGTCCGGGAATTCCTTGGCACCGGCCTCGGCGTCGGTGAAGACGGGCTTGGGAACGCTACGTTCCGGCGCGGTCGTCATCAGTCCTCCCCACCTGTGGTCGTGAACTTGTCGTAGTAGATGTGCTTCTCCGGCGCGCCCAGCGAGGCGAGCAGCGGCATGGCCGCCTCGACCATCGGCGGCGGCCCGCACAGGTACGCGTGGGCGCCGCGAAGATCGACCTCGTACCGCTTGAGCACGTCGGTGATGAATCCGACCTCGCCGTTCCAGTCCTCGCCCTCGATCGGCTCGGACAGGGCGGGCACGAACTGGAAGTCCGGGAGCTTCTCCCGGAGGGCCTCGATCTCGGCGACAAAACAAAGATCTTTTGCCGTACGGGCGCCGTAGTAGAAGACGGCTTTCCGGTCGATTCCGCGCTCGGCCATCGAGCGCAGCAGCGCGAGGATCGGGGCCAGTCCGGCCCCGCCGCCCACGAAGATCAGGTCCTTGCCGGGGGCGTCGCGCAGGGTGAAGACCCCGAACGGCCCGGTCAGGTCGAGCCGGTCACCGACCTTGAGCTTCGTGTCCAGGAACGAGGAGAAGATCCCGTCCGGGTAGACCTTGATGACGAACTCGAGCCGGCCATCCTCCTTGCTCGACGTGTTCGCCATCGAGAAGGAGCGGGTCACGTCCGTGCCCGGCACCTTGATGTCCATGTACTGGCCGGGGAAGAACGTGACCTCGGCCGGCTCGATCAGCTTGAGCACCAGGTGCCGGAGGTCGTGGGTCACCGCGTTGATGGCCACGACCTCCGCCACCGCGTTCACGATGGGCAGCCCCGAGCGGATCATCTCCTCGTCGAAGTTGAGCAGCTCGATCGTCACGTCCTCGTACACGTGCGCCCGGCACAGCAGCGTGAAGCCTTCCTCCCTCTCGTAGTCGGGCAGCGCGAACGTGGAATAGCGGTCGAGCTCGATGTCGTCACCGTCGAGGACGAACGACTTGCAGGCCGCGCACTGGCCCTCCTTGCACCCGTGCATGAGCATCAGCCCCTGCTCGGATGCGGAGCGCAGCACGGTCTGCTCCTCGTCGACCTCGATCTCGATGCCGACCGGCTCGAACCTCACCCGGTGCTTCTCGCCCATCGTTGGTCAGCTGTCGCCGCGGTACGGGCGCCCGGCCGGGCCGCCGCGGATGTAGTCGGCGTGGAACTTGGCGCGCTCGTCGTCGCTCATCTGGTTGAGCAGGACGTTCGGGCTCAGCAGCGGATCCATCCGGCGCAGGTGGTCGAGCGTCCACAGCTTCTTCGGGTCGTCCAGGTTCAGGTGCGGCTGCGCGACCATGGTCTTGCCGTCATCGCGGACGAAGCCCATGTCGGAGACCACGTCGGCCCAGTTCCAGCCGTGGTACAGGGTCTCCCACTCGCGGGCGCCGATCAGCTGGCCCATGTTCGGCGTGTTGCGACCCTGGAAGGTGGGCCGGAACGCCTCGACGTCGGTCCAGCGGCAGGCCTCGTGGCAGTACGTGCGCCACTGCCCGTCGACCTCGGCCATGACCATGTCCTCACGGACCAGGCACGGGACCATGCAGACCCAGCAGCGGTGCGGGTACTGGTAGTCGACGTCCTCGGCGACGATCGGGTGGTGGCCGTTCGGCGTGGACAGGCGGTTGTACTGCTCCCACCACTTGCCGTACCGGTCGTACCAGCCCGGGTACTTGAACTCGAACCACTCGAAGTCCTTGTCGGTCATCGGGTCGATCCGCCAGTAGTTGGCCAGCCAGCCGGTGGCGAAGAACTGGGCGACCTCGTGCACGTAGCCCTTGTTCCAGATCTGGTTCCACGCCTCCTCGATGAGGTCGTGGGGGATGACCAGGCCGTACTTCTCCAGCGGCACGAGGTAGCTGCGGTAGTAGTCGTCGTAGATCCAGCGGCGCCACATCTCGGCGTACGACTCGCGGTCCTTGCGCCGGTCCTTGGTGCCGTACTCGATGAACGTGCCGATCGCGGCGTCGACGACGCGGTGGTTGTTCCACCAGGCGTACCGCAGGTCGCGCTCGAGCAGCTGGTGGTTGCCCTCGTCGGCCAGCGCCATCAGCAGCGTGGCGTAGCCGTTGCTGATGTGCCGCGACTCGTCCGACTGGACCGAGTGGAAGACGGTGGGCAGCAGGTAGTCGCCGTTCGCGGCGGCCTCGGCCGGCATCGCGACGAACAGGGTGTTGGTGAACGCCGTCTCGGCCACGATGGTCAGGTAGATGCTGGCCGCGGTGATCGCGTCACCGGTGATGAAGCCCTCGGCGAACTGGCGGCCGATGGTGCCGCAGTAGTCGTTCTGGAAGTTGCGCAGGCTCGAGTTGAAGCCGGCCGGGTCGATGTAGTTGTTCATGTACAGGCGCTTGAGGTTCTGCTGGATCGTCGAGTGCCGGACCTCGTCGATCATCTGGATCGCCTGGCCGTTGTGCAGCTCGGGGTTGGGCACGTTGCGGAACAGCAGCGGCATCGCCCGGGCCGCCGAGATCTCCGGCAGCGGGATGATCGACAGGAACAACTTCTGCCATTCCAGCCAGCGCTCCTGCACCTGGCGGAACATGTTGCCGCGGATCGCGCCGTCCGACGCGCCGTACACCCGGTGGTCCTTCTCCTCCTGCATCGGGAAGTACGACCGCAGAACCTGCTTGAGCGGGTCCTTCTTCTGGGCCTTACGGAAGGTGTAGTCCGTTCCGTAGTGCGAGACCGGCTGGTGGTACATCGGTTCCCAGGACAACTCCTGGATCTTCTGATGAGCCCTGGCCACGCTCTGCCGACTCATGAGTCACTCCTCATCTGTGGCTGCGTCCTTCAGCGGGATCACACCCCAGCTCCCGGCCGTCTGGGGTCTCACATTGAGCCGTTCTCGCTCTAGCTCCCGTTTTCGCTCTCGCCGAAGACCGCGGCTCTGATCTCGGCCAGGTGGCGTTTCACGTTCTCGCCGGCCTGGCGGTCGCCTTCCGGAGCCGGTTCGATGCCGAACGCGCGCAGCAGGTCGGCCGCGGGCGCGCCCGGATCGGCCCCGCCCAGCACGGGATGCAGCCCCTGGGCCGCCAGATGGTGGAAGACCACGTTGACGACGGTCCACGGGTTGTAGGTCTCGGGCGCCGGCTCCATCACCCGACCCCATCGCGGCATGCGCGAAACGGGGGTCTCAACATGAGACGAACACGGTCGATCCGGCGCGTAGCGTGTAACCAGCGTGAAACAAGGGGGCGCCGATGCCACCTTCCTCAATCGAGCCCGGCGAAGGCTCCCGCCTCGCCAGGACCAGGGAGCAGTTCCTCACCGCCGAAGAGATCGAACCCAACCAGGTCCGGGACGCGATCCTCGCCTCCTGGTGGCGGTCCCGCCGCTGGAACGTCGCCGCGGACCGGATAGACCTGGCCTACCAGCGTGACCCCGATCTGGACACGCCGCTGAGCCGCAGCGCGCTTCCGGTGCTGCGGCACCTGCGCGAGCATCTCGACGGGCAGCCGATCAGCATCATCCTCACCGACCAGGCCGGCCTCGTGCTGACCCGGCTGGACGCGGGCCGTGACCTGGACGCGCACCTCGACCGGGTCAAACTGGCGCCCGGATTCAGCTACGCCGAGGAGTACGTCGGCACCAACGGGATCGGCACCGCGCTGGAGGGCGGCCGGCCGATGAACGTCTTCGGCCACGAGCACTATGCCGAGCACCTGGAGGATCTCGCCTGCGCGGGCGTGCCGATCCACCACCCGATCTCCGGCAAGACGGTCGGCGCGGTCGACCTGACCTGCTGGCGCAAGGACGCCGACCCGCTGCTGCTCGCGCTGGCCAAGACCACGGCCGGGCAGATCCAGCAGGCGCTGCTCGCCGACAGCGGCATCCGCGAGCTGGAGCTGCTCCAGGAATACCTGCGCACCTGCCGTCGTACGGCGGGAATTGTCTTTGCCCTGAACAACGACGTCGTGATGATGAACGACAACGCCCGGCACGCGCTCGACCCGGCCGAGCAGTCGGTGCTGCTGGCCCAGGCGGCGGAGACGCTCGCCGGGCGCAACCCGACGGCGTCGCTCGAGGTCGAGCTGCCCAGCGGCGTGAAGGCCCGGATGTACTGCCGCCCGGTGCGCGGCGAGGGCCGGCTGACCGGCGGCGTCGTCCACGTGAAACTGGGGGAGCAGCGAGCGGGCGTACGGCTCGACGCCGTGCCCTCGCCGCGGATGTTCCTGCCCGGCCTGGTCGGCTCCGGCGGTCTCTGGCTGCGCGGCTGCCACCAGGTGCGATCCGTGCACGCCACCGGTGAGTGGCTGGCGCTGGAGGGCGAGGCCGGTGTCGGCAAGCTCGCCGTGATTCGCGCCGTCCACCAGCACGAACGGCCCGGCGCCCACTTCGCCGTCATCGACGCGGCCGCGGCCGAGCGGGGCTGGCTCACCGACCTGCGCCGGGAACTGGCCGGAGGCGAGGGCGCGCTGGTCATCCAGCACGCCGACCGCGTCGCCGGCCCCACCCTGCGGGCGCTCTCCCGGCTGCTGGAACAGGCCCGCGCCGACGGACCGACGCCGTGGGTCGCGGTGACCCTGAGCCAGCGCCACGACGGCGGCGAGCTGGCCGACCTGCTGCGCTTCTTCCCCAGCACGGTCGAGCTGCCCCCGCTGCGCTACCACCTCGAGGACATCGCGGCTCTGGTGCCGTTCTTCCTGGCCAAGCTCGTCCCCGACGGCCGCCTGGTGTGCTCGCCCGAGGCACTGCAGATGCTCAGCCGGTCGAGCTGGCCTGGCAACATCGAGCAGCTCTGGCAGGTGCTGCGCAACATCGTCCAGCACCGGCGCAGCGGCGCGATCCTGCCCGCCGACCTGCCGCCCGAGTGCCGCACGGTGAGCCGCCGCCTGCTGAGCCCGCTCGAGGCGATGGAGCGTGACGCCATCGTCCGCAGCCTCATCGACTGGGACGGGAGCAAGATCAAAGCGGCGGCGGCCCTGGGCATGTCCCGCGCGACGATCTACCGCAAGATCCACGAGTACGGCATCGTCGCGCCCACCAAATAGGGTCCGTCTACTCGGGGCGGACGTTGTGGTTGCCGGCGAACAGGTTCTCCGGGTCGTACCGGCGCTTGACCTCGGCGAGGCGCCGGTAGGTCTCGGCCGGGTAGACCGCGGCCACGTCGTCGTCGGTGGCCCCGGTCTGGAAGTTGGAGTAGGCGCCCGCGACGTGCGGAGCGAGCCGCGCCCACAGTGACTCGAGGGCGGGACGGGCGGCCTCGATCGCCGGGGCCGGGCCGATGGTGGTGGTCGCCAGCATCAACGTGGCCTGCCGGTACGCGTAGGCGGTGGCGTCGCCCGGCACGCGAGACACCGCGCCGCCGAGGCTCCGGAGGACGATCACCGGCGACTTGCCCGACGCACCCGTCTCGACCAGGATCCGCAGGAGGTCGGCCGTCGAGTCGGGCCCGGCGAAGGCGCTCCGGGTCACCAGCTGGATGCCGGGCGGCGGGGTCATGCCGTCCTCCAGGACCTCCGCGTACGGCTTCAGGGCCACGTCGTCGACGAGCACGGTGCCGAGCCGGCGGATCGGGTCGATCGCGGCCGCCGCGGCCAGCGCGTCGTCGCCGTCGAAGACGAGGTGGATCTCGACGGGTGCGGCCGGCCCACCGGTGAAAGGGTTGGCGAAGCTCGTGATCGTGCTGAGCTCCTCGGGGGCGCTGCGCTGGTAGTCCGCCCAGCCCTGGAGCACGGTTGCCGCCTCCGACGCCGGGAAGGTGATCTTGCCGTGGAAGACGTCGGTCGTCGGGTGGGCGGCGAACTCGAACGCCGTCACGACCCCGAAGTTCCCGCCGCCGCCGCGAAGCGCCCAGAACAGCTCCGAGTTCTCCGTCGCGTCCGCGCGCACGACCTCGCCGGAGGCGGTGACCACCTCGGCGGCGACCAGGCTGTCCATGGCCAGGCCGTACTTGCGGACCTTCCAGCCCATGCCGCCGCCGAGCGTGAGCCCGCCGACGCCGACGCTCCGGGTGTCGCCCGAGGAGATCGCGAGGCCGTACGGGGTCAGAGCGGCGGTCACCTGACCCCACGTCGCGCCGCCCCCGATGCGTACGACATGGTGGGTTTTGTCGATGACCTCGACCTCGGCCAGCTCGCTGAGATCGAGCACGACGCCGCCGTCGTTGGTGCTGAAGCCGGCAAAGCTGTGACCGCCGCCGCGCACCGACAGCGTGAGCCCGGCGGCGGCGGCGAATCTGACTCCTTCCCGCACGTCGGGAACGCTCTTGGGGCGCAGGACGACGGCCGGGCTGCCGATGGCGAGCACCGACCGGCGGGCCGATTCGTACTCGGCGGCGCCGGGCTCGATGATGTCGCCGCCGAAGTCACTTGCCAGGACTGAGCTCATGATTCCTCCGTCTGATGTCTTCGCTGAACAGACACCCGACGAAGCGAATCGAGGCGATGTGAGACCTGAGCCCGGTTTTGTGACGACTGCCACGATTACCAGGGGATGACGCCCTCGTCGTCGAAGAAGCCGCCGGTGGGGCCGTCGCCGGGGAGGGTGGCCAGCCGGATGGCGATCGCGGCGCCCTGCTCCGGGGTGCGCACGCCGCGGAACCCGTTGAGGTCGGTCGCGGTGAAGCCCGGGCAGCCTGCGTTGATCAGGATGTTCGTGCCGGCCAGCTGCTTCGCGTACTGGATCGTCACGGCGTTGAGGAACGACTTCGACGGCGCGTAGGCCACCGAGATTGGCCCGGTCTCGGCGCCGCCCGACTGCAGGGTCAGCGACCCGACGCGGCTCGACATGTTCACGATCCGCGGCGACGTCGATTGCCGCAGGAGAGGCAGCATCGCGTTGGTGACCCGGATGACGCCGATGACGTTGGTCTCGACCGCCCGCCGCACGGCGTCGAGGTCGGCGCCGATCGGGTCCTGTGGCTGCCCGCCGGTGATCCCGGCGTTGTTGACCAGCACGTCCAACCCTTCTCGGTCGCCGAGAAATGCGGCGGCCGCCCGCACGCTCTCGTCGCTCGTCACGTCGAGGGGCACGCCGAACGCGTCGGCGCCGCCCGCGCGCAGCTTCGCCACGGCCGCCTCGCGCCGCTGGTCGTCCCGGGCGCCGACGCCGACGCGCCAGCCCAGCGCGCCGAGCCCGGCCGCGATCTCGTACCCGATGCCCTTGTTCGCGCCCGTCACCAGCGCGATCGTCTGTTCTTCGCTCATGGGTCGATCCTGTCCGCGTACCCCGGCCGGCGGCCAACACCATCTGGGTGGCCGGCGATACCCGGCGGGTATCGTCGGGGCCATGGAGACGCGGGAGCTGCGGTACTACGTCGCGGTCGCCGAGGAGCTGCATTTCGGGCGGGCGGCCGAGCGGCTCGGCATCGCGCAGCCGCCGCTGTCCCGCGCGATCCAGCGCCTCGAACGCCGGCTCGGGGTGACACTGCTCGAGCGCAGCAGCCGCGCGGTCTCGCTCACCGAGGCCGGCCGGGTGCTGCTGGCCGAGGGCCGGGCGGCGCTCGAGGCGGTGGAGGCCGCCGATCGCCGCACCCGCCGGGCCGGCGCCGGTTTCGTCCTGGCCGCCAAGGCCGGCGCCTCCGGCGAGTTTCTGGCCAAGCTTCTTGACGCGTACGCGGCGGAGCCCGGCGCGGTCGAGGTGGAGGTGCTGCTGTGCGGGATCGCCGAGCAGGAACGCCTGCTGCGTGACGGCCGTGCCGACGTCGCGCTGCTGCACCTCCCGTTCGACTCGATCGTCGGCCTGGACACCGAGGAACTGCGCACCGAAACGCAGGTCGTGGTTCTGCCGGGCGGCCATCCGCTCAGCACCCGGCCGTCCCTGACGCTGGCCGAGGTCACGGCGCTGCCCGGGCTGCCGATGCCACGCTGGCCGGGCCCCGGCGGCGTGTACCCGCCCGGACCCGGGCCCGAGGTCCACAACCACACCCAGTTGCTGCAGCTGATCTCCCTCGGCCGGGCGGCGGCGCTGCTGCCGGAGTCGTGCCGCGCCCAGCTCGGCCACGACCTGGTCGCCGTGCCGGTCTCCGACGCGCCGACGGTGACCACGGTGATCGCGTGGCCGCCGCAGAGCCGGTCGCGTGCGGTCGCCGGTCTGGTCAGAGCGGCGACGCGTCTCTAGGTTTCAGCGCCGCGTCGAGCAGCTCGCCCAGCTGCTCGACCTGATCGTCGGTCAGACCCGCGAACGATTGCGCGAAGACCTCGTCGACCAGTTCCTGCCCCGCCGCGCGAAGGCGCTCGCCGTCGGGGGTGAGGCGGTGCTTCACGGCCCGCCCCGGACCCGGCACGCGCTCGATCAGCCCCCGCTCGGCCATCCTTCCCGCCAGCGAGCCGAACGACTGGTCGGTCTGGAACGTCAGCACGGCGAGATCGTGCAGCGACGCCTCCGGCCGTCGATGCAGATGTCGCAGCGTGTCCCATTGGACGAGGGACAGACCGAGCGGCGCCAGCACCCCGCTGAGCGCCCGGTGGTGGCGGTGTTGCAGGCGCTTGACGGCAAGCGCGACCTCGGCCCGGCGATGTGTCACGGCCGTCAGTCTAGACAGGTTGCGTATATAAGCTTCCTTACCTAAGGTTCCTGACATGAACCTCGTCGTAGACGCACCCTCCGGCGCCGTGGAGATCACCGTCGCCGATCACGACCGCACCCGGCCGTTCCTGCTGCTGCACGGCGGCGGCGGAGTGCCCACGATGGCCCGTTTCGCGGATCTGCTCGCTTCGCGGACCCGATCCCGCGTGCTGCTGCCCACCCATCCCGGCTTCGGCGGCACGGACCGCCCCGAGTCGCTGGCCTCTGTCGCCGATCTGGCCGGCGCCTACGTGGCACTGCTGGACAAACTGGACCTCTCGGATGTCACGGTCGCCGGCAACTCCTTCGGCGGTTGGCTGGCCGCCGAGATCGCCTTGCTGGGCAGCCCTCGGGTCACCGCCGCGGTCCTGATCGACGCGATCGGTGCCGCGGTCCCCGGTCATCCGGTGGCCGACGTGGCGGGGATGACTCCGTCGGAGCTGGCCGCCCACGCCTGGCACGACCCGTCGCGGGCTCCCGCCCCGTCGTCAGGTCCCAGCCCCGATCTGCGCGCTCTGGCCGCCTACACCGGTGCGGCGATGTCCGACCCGGCCCTGCTCGACCGCCTGACCATGCTGGATCTCCCGGTCCACGTCATCTGGGGCGAGAGCGACCGCATCGTCGACACCGCCCACGCCCGGGCACTGGCGGCGGCGATCCCGAAATCCCGGCTGACCGTCCTCCCGGCCACCGGCCACCTGCCCCAGCTGGAGACGCCCGAGGCGGTGCTGGCCGCGGTTGCTCAGGCGGTGTAGTCAGGGCGCGGACGGCGTCTCGGCGGTCAGCTCCTGGAGCGCGTCGGCGGCTTTCTCGTCCTCCACGAGCACCAGCTCGAGATGGGAACGCCACACCTCGAGCTGAATGTCCCGGCTGGTCACCCCGGTCGCGAGCCGCTCCGCCGCCCCGTCGAGCGCGCCGCCGGTCCAGTCCTTCTTCCGGCCGCGGTTGAGGAAGACGACGAACCTGTCCCTGGTGCTGCCCCACGCGCTAGTACCCATCGCGTCGACCAGGGCGTTCGCGCCGGACTTCGCCAGCGCGACCAGCTCACTCGAAACCATGCTCATCGGTCTACCGGACCCGAAGCCAGACCTCCATCGCCCGAAGAGCCATCCACACCCGACAGCCAGCCCTTCGTCACCGTCCGAAGCGAATCAATGCGTTCGACTGGCCCCACTGCGCGATATTTGACCCAGCGGTCGTTCGCCGGCGCCGCCCGGCGCTCAAAACACCAGCGCCTGGCGTCGCGGTTGGAGGAAGCCGGGTTCACGAACCTGTTCATCAATCGCGGTGACTACAAGGAGTACCGCGGAATCGAGACCCTGATGGGCTATCTCGCGACGGCACGCCGATCGGTCCTGGTGGTGGGGTACTGGATGGCGCAGGGGCGGGAGATCGAAGATCTGAAGGATCTGGGTGCGATGGTCCTGCACCGGCCAGACTTTCAGATCCGGATCGCCATCATCGACCCGGTCGGGCCGCACATCGACAGCCTCGCGGAACATCTGGGCGAGTCGCCGGAGCGGGTGACGCAGAACTGCAAGGCAACCCTGGACAAGCTGATTCAGGTCAGGCGCAAACTTCCCGGCGAGGCCCAGCAACGGATGATCGTAAAGACGTACACCTCGACCGCGGTCGCCTCGATCATCGTTCTCGACGAGGGTGAGCCGGATGCTCGGGCGCAGATCGACATCAAGCTGTATCGGACCGTGCGAAGGAACAGCGTTGGGTTCGAGACGACGGGAACCGGGAAGGACCTGTACGAAAGCCTGCACCGAGCGGCGTCATTGCGGTTCGAGGACGCTCAGGAGTGGCAACCCGCGGCGCGAAGCCTTCCCGAATGAGCCCAGCCAGCTCGCTGCCTCACCCGCTCCTCGTTGACCACCTCGTCGGCGTGCCGGTGCCACCGGCTCAGCACGCCTGGCTCGTCCTCGAGAATGTTGCCGAGCTCGGCGTACTGTGAATGATCGTTGCCGTCCACTGTGTATGCACGGCCGGTGGGGGTCACGAAGAAGTAAGCGGAGCGACGTGCCCTGATCGCTCCGGTCTCGACGTTGACCCCGTGGGCGCGCCCGGAAGCCTCCTCGACCGCTTTCCGGAATTCGGCGTGGTCGACCGCCATCGCGGCGCGATTGGCGACGGCCCTCGGCCCGATCGGCCAGAATTCGTAGAGGGACCAGGCCTGCACGTTCGCCTCGGCGACGAAATCGGCGAGCTCGGGCAGGCTAACGAGGTTCGGGCGGGCGACCACGGTATTGACCTTGACGCTGGTTCCCGCGCGGAGAATCGTCGGGATGAGGGCGCCGATCTGCCGTGGATGGCCGCCGTTGCCGCGCATCTGCCAGGCCACGGCCGTGTCGAAGGTGTCCAGCGGTACGCCCACCATGTCGACCGATTTCGCGATGGCCGCGAGGTCGCATCTTTCGGGACGCATCAGATTGGTGTCGAGCTGGAGGAAGAGGGCGGGGCCGGCCAGGTCGCGGATGTGGCGGAGCAGATCCGGGGTGAATCGGTACATCAGGGGATCTCCGCCGCCCACGGTGATGCTCGCGGGCGACCACCGGAGGATGACCTCGATGACGTTCGCCGCAACCTCGACATTGACTCGAATGTTGTCGAACGGTATGTAGCAGAAGCTGCAGGTCATATTGCAGCGGTCGACGAAGTTGAAACTAATGCGCTTGGGCGGGACGGAATCCTGCCTTGACGCGGTGTCGATCGACATGGCTTCCGTCACGCGCGAGACAATACATCTCCTTAGCCGCGAATCGGTTATTTTACCGAAAAGTAACCTTAAAAGGTGACCTCGCGGTGGGGCGATCTTGGCGGGATCGCCGACCTATAGTGGGGTTATGCCACACAGGAAGCCGACGCTGGCCGATGTCGCGGCGGCGGCCGGGGTTTCGAAGGCGGCGGTTTCGCGGGTCATGAACGACGCGCCGGGGGTGGCGCCGGGGACTCGAGAGCGGGTCCGGGCGGTTGTCGAGCGGCTGGGGTATCGGCCCGACTCGGTGGCGCGGGCGCTGGCTTCGGGGCATGGGGATGTCGTGGAGCTGATCGTGGTGGACGAGCCGGGGGTGTTCGCCGACAGTCCGTACTACGGGCGGGTCACGGCGGGGATCCTGCAGGAGCTTGCGGGCGGCAGTGCTCAGCTTCGCGTACACGTGGTGGAGGAAGCGGAAGCACCCGCGCTGCTGGCCAAGGTCGCGGAGACGGCGAGTCTCGGGGTTGTGCTCTCCAATGTGGCGCCGCGGCTGGCGGGGGAGTTCTACGAGCGGTGCGAGCGGGTGGTCACGCTGGGGCCGTCGGCGCCGGGGGTGCCGTTCGTGGACGTGGAGAATGCCGAGGGGGCGTTCGCCGCGGTCGTGCATTTGTACGAGACCGGGCGGCGCCGGATCGCGGGGCTGCACGGGCAGGACGCCAATCCGGACGCCGTGGCGCGGCGGCAAGGGTATCAGCGGGCCGTGCGCGACCTGGGACTGCCGGAGATCTCCGCGGTCGGCAAGTTCCGGCGGGAGGCGGGTTACGAGCTGACGGTGCGCCTGCTAGCCGAGGAGCCGGCGGTGGACGCGCTCTTCGCCGGGTGTGACCTGATGGCCACGGGAGCGATGCAGGCGCTGGCCGAGCTGGGCCGGCGGATGCCGGACGACGTGGCGGTGGTGGGCTTCGACGACAGCATCATCGCCTCGTGCACCACGCCGCCGATGTCCTCGGTGCATCAGCCGGTCGAGCAGATGGCGGCCGCCGCCACCCGCGCGTTGGTGAACCGGCAGCTCGCCCCGCACTGGCGCTGCGTGTTCCCGGCCGACCTGCGGGTGCGAAAGAGCTCCGCCGGCGGCTGACTGTCACAACGCGGGCCCGATCCGGTCACCCCTCTCGAGGGCGAGCGAGAAGAGAGGTGGCGCGATGCGTATCGCGGTGGCCGGGGGCACCGGCACGGTGGGCAGGCCGGTCGTGGAGCGGGCGCGCGAGGCCGGCCACGACGTAGTGGTGATCTCCCGATCGCACGGGATCGATCTGACCACCGGCGCGGGACTGGATGAGGCGCTGCGGGGCGTCGAGACCGTGGTCGACGTGTCGAACGTTCAGACCATCGGCAAAGGTCAGTCCATCAGATTCTTCGAGAAGACCACGCGGAACCTGCTCGCGGCCGAGGAGCGCGCGGGGGTTCGGCACCACGCGCTGCTGTCGATCGTCGGGATCGATCGGGTCCGGTGGGGTTACTACCTGGGCAAGCTGAGGCAGGAGGAGCTGGTGCTGGCCGGGCCGGTGCCGGCGACCGTGCTCCGGGCCACCCAGTTCTTCGAGCTCACCCTTCAGTCACTGACGCTCTACCCGGGGCCGCTGGCCGTGGTGCCGTGGATGCGCGCCCAGCCGGTGGCGGCGGCCGACGTGGCGGCCGAACTGCTCCGGGTGGCCGAGAAGCCGGCGGCGGGGCGGGTCCCGGAGCTGGCCGGGCCCGAGGTCATGAAGATGGCCGCGGCCGTACGCCGGGCGGCCAAGGTCCACGGCCCGCGCAAGCTCGTGGCGAGCGTGCCGTGGCCCTCGGTCGCGGGATGGAGGATGGCCACCGGCGGCCTCCTCCCTACCGGGCCGGGGCCGCGGGGCACCGTCCGTTTCGAGGACTGGCTCGCGAAGCTCCCGGAAAGCGGTCAGCTGCCGTAGACGCGGGTGGGCGTGATGAGCACGGCCGCCCGGCGCTGGTCGCGCATGGTGCGGTCGTACTCGTCCCAGTTGTCGTGGGTGCCGCCGGCCGCGGTGAAGATCTCGCGGAGCAGCAGTCGCAGGCCCTCGGCGTCCAGCCCGGGACGCGGGTCGTCGGGGCCGGCCAGCTCGGCGCGCCCCTCGACGGCCGCCCACCGCCAGCCGTCGCGGAAGGCCACGGCGATCTGCGGGCGCGCGCGCAGGTTGGCCAGCTTCACCGGCCCGTACGTGACGAAGGCGAGCTGATCCCCGACGACGCCGGTGTTGACCAGCGAGGTCTGGATGGTCTGGTCGGCGCGGAGGGTGGAGACTATGGCGAGGCCTCGATCGGAGCGGCTGAGCTCCCAGGCCTCGGCGAGTGTGGTTGCCACCCGGAAAGCCTAGTGCGAACGACCCGGGCGGTACTGGATTAATTCCGTCCAGTATGGTATGATTTGCGCAACACGCTCGTAGCCTCGGCGGCATGCAGAACCAAGCCAGTGCCAGCGCATTGACCGCGGCCGCCGCCCGGGCCGCCCACCTCATCGTCGACCACCAGCCGTACGTCTTCGCCGACACCCTGGCCGAGCGGCTGCTGGGCGACCGGGCCGACGAGCTGATCGCCTACCACCGGCTGCACGGCGACCACCTCGTGCTCGCCGGCGCCCGAGCCCAGGTGACGGTCCGGTCCCGGCTGACCGAGGAGCTGATCGGCGAGTCCGGCCAGTACGTGATCCTCGGCGCCGGCCTCGACTCGTTCGCCTACCGATCGCGACGCGCGATAGATGTCTTCGAAGTGGATCATCCGGCAAGTCAGGCCGACAAGCGGGAGCGAGTCGCCGCCCTGAAAGAGGAGCCGGAGCGCCCGGTCGGCTACGTGCCCGTCGACCTGGAGACCGGCGAGCTGCTCGGGCCCCTGCGCGACGCCGGCTTCGACCTCGCCCGCCCGGCGGTGGTGAGCTGGCTCGGCGTGAGCATGTATCTCACCCCGGAGGCGGCCGCACGCACCCTCACCCAGCTCGCCGCCCTCGCGCCCGGCACCCGCCTGATCCTCGATCACATGCTGCCGGCGGCCGAGCGGGACGAGACCGGCCAGGCCTACGTCGACGCGGTCTCGGCGCACACCGCCGGCCAGGGTGAGCCCTGGATCGGCTTCTACACGCCGGAGGAGATGGCCGATCTGCTCGGCCGGCACGGCTTCGGCCGGGTACGCAGCCGGGGCCAGGACGAGACCCTGGGGTGCCGGACCGATGCGTTGCGCCCGTCGAGGCTTGCCATGGTCACGGATGCCGTCCTATTGTCCTAGTGTCGTAGTACAACGGGGCAAGAAAGGGGTGGCGGTGATCGAGTTCGTGCTGGACGGGCGGTCCACGGCAAACACCTATCTGCAGCTCGTGCAGCAGGTCAAACAGGCCTTGCGAGTCGGGCTGCTGGTGCCGGGCGACAAGCTGCCGCGGGTGCGCGAGGTCGCCCTGTCGCTCGCGATCAATCCGAACACGGTGCTCAAGGCGTACCGCGAACTGGAGATCGAGGGTCTTGTCGAGGGACGGCCCGGGGTCGGCACCTTCGTCACCGCCACGCTGGCCGGGGCATCGCTCGCCGGCCAGGCCGAGCTGCGCGCCGAGCTCGTCGGCTGGCTGGGCCGGGCGCACGCCGCGGGCCTCGACGACGATGAGGTCACGGCGTTGATCGACACCACGAGGCGCGCCGAGCGCGGCACGAGCGGGGAGGGGACGCGCGATGGAGCACGTGCTCGAGGCTGACGGCCTCGGCAAACGCTATGCGGGCCGGTGGGCCCTGCGCGACTGCACGCTGCGGCTGCCGGCCGGCCGGGTCGCCGCGCTCGTCGGGCCGAACGGCGCCGGCAAGAGCACGCTGCTGCACCTCGCGGTCGGCCTGCTGCGGCCCGACGCCGGTCAGGTGCGGGTCTTCGGCGAGCACCCGTACGAGAACACGACGACGCTCGCCGAGATCGGGTTCGTCGCGCAGGACACCCCGGTCTATCGCGACTTCACCGCCGACGAGCTGGTGCGCATGGGCGGCAAGGTCAACCGCCGCTGGGACGCGACTCTCGCCCGCACCCGCCTGGCCCAGCTCGGCATCCCGCCCCGCAAGCCGGTCGGCAAGCTCTCCGGCGGCCAGCGCGCGCAGGTCGCCCTCGCTCTGGCGCTGGCGAAACGGCCCCGGCTGCTGCTGCTCGACGAGCCGGTCGCCAGCCTCGACCCGCTGGCCCGGCGCGAGTTCCTGGCCGCGCTGATGGGCAACGTCGCCGAGTCGGGCACGACCGTCCTGCTCTCCTCGCACATCCTCGCCGACCTGGAACGCTCCTGCGACTACCTGCTCGTGCTGCAGGGCGGCCGGGTGCGGCTCTCCGGCGACGTCGACGACATCGTGGCCGGTCACCGGCAGCTCGTCGGGCCGCGCCACCTCACGGCGGACGGAACGGTGATCCGGGAGCGGCACACCGACCGCCAGTCCACGGTCCTGGTCCGTACGGACGTGCCGATCTTCGATCCCGCGTGGACGGTCCACGAGCTGACCCTGGAGGAGCTGATCCTGGGCTACCTGGGCGAGGCCGAGGGCGCGACCAACCACGCGGAGTGGGGAGTGCCGGCATGATCTGGCTGACCTGGCGCCAGCATCGCCGGCAGGCGCTGTTCACCGTGCTCGGCCTCGCGGCCCTGGCGGTCTTCGTCGTGCCGACCGGCCTGTCGATGCGGCACGACCAGCGGACGCTCGACCCCGGCCGATTCGCCGACACCTACGGCTCGCTCGCGCTGCTCAGCATCCTCCTGCTGGTCGTGCCGCTGCTGATCGGCCTGTTCTGGGGCGCGCCGCTGATCGCCCGCGAGATCGAGCACGGCACCCATCGCATGATCTGGACCCAGGGCATCACCCGCCGGCACTGGGCGCTGGCCAAGGTCGGCCTGCTCGGTGGCGCGGTGGTGGTGTTCGCGCTGGTCTACGGCCTGGGCCTGGCCTGGTGGTACCAGCCGCTCGGCCAGATCGACGTCCGGCAGACCCGGTTCGCCGAGATCTTCTTCGACATGCAGGGCGTGGCCCCGGTCGGCTACACGATCTTCGCGGTGGCGCTCGGCGTCGTCGCGGGCACGATGGTGCCCAAGGTGCTGCCCGCGATGGCGCTCACCCTCACCGGCTTCGTCGGGGTCCGGGCGGCCGTGGCCCTGTTCGCCCGCCCGCACTACATGACGCCGGTCGCCGCCGACCAGCTGGTGCGCGGCGCGACCGGCAAGCCGACCGGCGAGCTCGACGGGGCGTGGGTCCTGGCCAAGGAGGTACGGCGCGCGGACGGCACCTTCGTCACGAACGGCACCTTCCGCTGTCCGGCGACGGGCGCGTGCGCGGGCGACACCGAGATGGGCCCGGGCGCCTACAACCACCAGCTGATCCAGCCGGGCGACCGGTTCTGGGCGTTCCAGTGGATCGAGCTGGGGATCTTCGTGGCGCTCGCCGCGCTGCTGGTGTGGCTCGCGGTGCGCCGGGTCCGCCGCCTGGCCTGACCCGCACGTAGGGTGAACGTCGTGCGGGTCCTGGAAGCCACTGCGAAGCTGGGCCCTTACTTCGCCTGGGAGCCGTGGGACGGCGACACCGACGGATGGCGGCCGCTGACCGACCTCTACGACGCCGGCGTGGTCGCCGAGCGGGTCGGCGTCGCCCGGCAGACGCTCATCGCCATGACCGGACTGAGCGCGGACGAGGTCGGTGAGCGTGAGGTCGCCTCGATCACGTTCCTCGGGTGGGCGTCGCGCCTGGTGTCGCCGCTGCTCGGAGCGGTCGCGGTGGCCGGCGCATTGCCTCTGCCCGACGCCGGGTGGCTGCGCTGGCGCGAGGCTCCGGGTGGGCCACTTCCCATCGCGTACGCGGAAATGAGCGTGACCGACGTCGCGGGCCTCGATGCCGCGGAGGTGGCGGCGGCGATCGGCGGCATGCCGACGGTCGCCCCGATGCTGGGGGTGATCGGCCGGCGCTTCCGGCTGCCGGAGCACCTGCTGTGGGGGAACGTGGCGTCCGCGCTGGGCGGGGCGGCCGGGATGATCGCCGACGCGTCGCCGGAACACGCGGCCCGAGCCGCGGCCGTCGTCGAGGAGCTGCTGAAGCGGGCGCCGCTGGCCGGAACGGCGAGGCTCGAACGGCCCGATCCACGGCGGGACCGGTGGTTCCTCGTGCGCGGCAACTGCTGCCTCTACTACCGGATCCCCGGCGGCGGGAAATGCGGCGACTGCGTGCTGACGCCGGACGACGTCCGGCGCCGGCACTGGCAGGCGGTGCTCAGACGCTGACCGCGGCCGCCGGCTTCCCCGGAGACAGCAGCCGCTCGGCCATCGGCGCGAAGACCAGCCCGATCGCGCCCCAGAGGATCAGCTGCGCGCCCACCGAGTAGAGGCGGAAGTGGGACAGCACGTCCGCCGGGAAGCCGGAGAAGACGATCCGCCCGGTCGTGTCGGTCAGGGCGTCCGGAGTCTCGCTGAACGACGGCAGCGCCAGCATGACGATCGCGGTCGCGGCCACGAACACGCCGCCGGCGATCAGCGCCGCGTTCCACGTGCCGAAACGCGGCTGCAGCCGCCGGCCGAGCCACCCGGTCAGCACCAGGAACAGCACCGACGCGGTCACCATGAGCAGGAAGAACGTGCCGCGCTCGCGGATCGTGTCCTCGTGGCCGATCGCCGGCGGGTTCGCCGGGTACTTCAGGAACGGCACGAGATAGATGCCGAGAAAACCCCCGCCGGCCACGAGCAGGGCCAGCGTGCGGGGGCGCACCCGGCCGGTGCGACCCAGACAGAGGGCGTACGCGACCGCGAACAGCGCGCCCATCGCGACGCCGAACAGGATCAGCCCGATGCCGAGGCCGATGTTGCCCTGGACGGCCCGCGAGAACGGGTCGGCGTGCTCGTGCGCGGCGGCGAGGCCGGTCGCCTGGTCGAGGGCCGATTGCGCGTGGTCACGGCCCTCCTCGTAGTCGATGGCCCGCTGGATCTGGGGCTCCGCGAAGATCCGTGCGAACACGAACGCGAACACGCCACCGATGGCGCCGGCCAGGATGCCGCGCCAGATGATCTGCTTTTCCATGCCGTCAGTGACAGGGGAAGCCGAGGAAGTGCCGGCCGTCGTGCACGAGCTCGTGGATGTGGGTGTCGTTGCCGAACACCGACCAGGCGCCCTGGTCGACGCCGACGAAGTAGTACACCGCGATGGCGAGCAGGGCGGTGCCGACCAGCCAGAGCACGGCCTTGGAACCGGGAATGACCAGCGGCGTGGCCGCGGTGGTGGGGTGCGGCATAGAGCTCACGAATGCCTCCTTGGGGATCGTGCGTCCCTCGTGCGGTTGGGGCGGGAGGCGGGTGAGTATCTGACTTCCCGGGGGGACCCGGCTCACAGTGGCGCGACCGTGCTGGCTAGTTCCCAGCTTCCTCACACCGCCTCAACGGTTGACCCTAGGGCGATGTGAGGAAGCGCGTCAACGCGGTCAGAAATCTTCGTCGAAGCTCACGCTTCCGGAGACACCGACCTGGTACGCCGAGACGCGGCGCTCGAAGAAGTTCGACAGCTCCTGCACGTCCTGCAACTCCATGAACGCGAACGGGTTGGTGCTGCCGTAGATCGGCTCCATGCCCAGCACGGTCAGCCGGCGGTCGGCCACATGCTGCAGGTACTCGCGCATGTCGGCCGGGGACATGCCGGAGACGCCCTGCTCGAGGAGGTCCTCGGCGAACTGGACCTCGCAGTCGACGGCCTCGGTCAGCATGTCCCGGACCTGCTTCTCCATCTCGGCGTCGAACAGGCCGGGCTCCTCCCGCCGGACCTGCTCGACCACGTCGAAGGCGAACGCCATGTGCATGGACTCGTCGCGAAAGACCCAGTTCGTGCCGCTGGCGAGGCCGTTGAGCAGGCCGCGGGAGCGCAGGAAGTAGACGTACGCGAAGGCGCCGTAGAAGAACAGGCCCTCGATGCATGCCGCGAAACAGATCACGTTGAGCAGGAACGCCCGCCGGTCGTCCCGGGTCTTGAGCGCACGCAGTTCGAAGACCGAGTCGATCCACCGGAAGCAGAATTCCGCCTTGCGGGCGATCGACGGGATGTTCTCGACGGCCGCGAACGCCGCCGCCCGCTCCTTCTCGTCCGGCACGTACGTGTCGAGCAGGTTCAGATAGAACTGGACGTGCACGGCCTCCTCGAACAGTTGCCGGGAAAGGTAAAGGCGGCCCTCCGGCGAGTTCACGTGCTGGTAGAGGTTGAGCACGAGGTTGTTGGCGACGATCGTGTCGCCGGTCGCGAAGAAGGCGACCAGCCGCGAGACCAGATGCTGTTCGGCCGGGGAGAGCTTCGAGAGGTCGGCCAGGTCGGAGTGCAGGTCGACCTCCTCCACCGTCCACGTGTTCTTGATGGCGTCCTTGAACCGGTCGAAGAAGTGCGGGTACTTCATCGGCCGCAGGGACAGGTCCATTCCGGGATCGAGCAGCATTACTGGCAGGCCTCACAGGACTCGGGGTTCTCCAGGGAGCAGGCGAGCGCTTCCGCGTCGGACGAGACCGGCTCGATCGAAACGGTGGCCTGCTGAATGCGCGTGGCGGGCCGGGAGCGCAGGTAATACGTCGTCTTCAGGCCGGACTTCCAGGCGTGCAGGTACATCGACGAGAGGCGGCCGATGGTGGGCGCGCTCAGGAACAGGTTCAGCGATTGGGACTGGTCGATGTAGGGCGCGCGGTCGGCGGCCAGGTCGATCAGAGCGCGCTGCGGCAGCTCCCACGCCGTGCGGAACAGTTCGCGCACGTCGTCCGGCAGGCCGGTGATGCCCTGCACGGAACCCTCGGCCCGCTTGATCTGCTCCCGGATCGCGCTGGTCCAGAGGCCGCGCGCCTTCAGCTCGCGTACAAGAAAGGTATTGATCTGAAGAAACTCGCCGGACATCGTCTCGCGCTTGAACAGGTTGGACACCTGCGGCTCGATGCATTCGTAGCAGCCGGCGATCGACGCGATGGTCGCGGTCGGGGCGATCGCGACCAGCAGCGAATTGCGCAGGCCCTTTTCCGCGACTCGCTTCTTCAATACGCTCCAGCGCTCGGTTTGGACCGGGGTAGCCCCCCACAGTTCCGGATGCAGCCCGCCCTTCGCGGCGCGGGTCTCCGGAAATGCCGGATGCGGTCCGAATTGCTCGGCGAGGGCGGCGCTGGTCTCGAGCGCGGTGAGGAAGATTTCCTCCTGTACCCGGGTCGACAGGTCCTTCGCGGCCTCGGAGTCGAACGGCAGGCGCAGCGTGAAGAACGCGTCCTGCAGGCCCATGAGGCCGAGCCCGACCGGGCGCCATTTCGGGTTCGAGGCGGCGGCCTGGGCCGAGGGGTAGTAGTTGATGTCGATGACCCGGTCGAGGAAGACGACCGCCGTGCGCACCGTCTCGCGCAGCTTCTCCCAATCGACGCCGTCCGCGCTGACATGGGCGCCCAGGTTGATCGAACCCAGGTTGCAGACGGCCGTCTCCTCGTCGCTGTTCACCTCGAGGATCTCGGTGCACAGATTGGAGAGGTGAATCGTGTTCCCCGGCTCGCCGGTCTGATTGGACAACCGGTTGGACGCGTCCTTGAACGTCATCCAGCCGTTTCCGGTCTGCGCCAGGGTGCGCATCATCCGGCCGTACAAATCCCGGGCCTTGATGGTCTTGACGGCCTTTTTCTCGGCGTTCTTGTAGGCCTGGTCGAACGCCTCGCCGAACAGGTCGGGCAGCTCGGGCGCGTCGGAGGGATCGATGAGCGACCAGTCCTCGTCGGCCTCGACCCGGCGCATGAACTCGTCCGGAATCCAATTCGCGAGATTCAAATTATGCGTACGCCGGGAGTCCTCGCCGGTGTTGTCGCGCAACTCGAGGAACTCCTCGACGTCCGGGTGCCACGGTTCGAGGTAGACGCAGGCCGCGCCCTTGCGACGGCCGCCCTGGTTGACCGCGGCCACCCCGGCGTCGAGCGTCTTGAGGAACGGGACGATGCCGTTGGACTGCCCGTTCGTGCCGCGGATGAGCGCGCCCCGGCCGCGGATCCGGGTCCAGGAGATGCCGATGCCGCCGGAGAACTTCGACAGCTTCGCGACCTGGTGGTACCGCTCGTAGATCGAGTCGAGCTCGTCCCGCGGCGAGTCGACCAGGAAGCAGGAGGACATCTGAGTGTGCCGGGTGCCCGAGTTGAACAGCGTCGGTGAGCTGGGCAGATAGGCGAGGCTCGACATGAGCCGGTAGAAGCCGATCGCCTCGGCCGGCGTCTCGGCGAGGCCGCACGCCACTCGGAGCAGCCAGTACTGCGGCGTCTCGACGACCAGCCGCAGCTGGGGGTGGCGCAGCAGGTAGCGGTCGGCGACCGTGCGCAGGCCGAAGTACTCGAACCGCTTGTCGGCCTCCTGGTCGATGGCGTCGTCGAGCTTGCGGGCGTTGCGGGCCACGAACTCCGCGGTCGCGTCGCCGATCAGGCCCTGCTGGTGGGCGTACCGGATCGACTGGCTGAAGCTCGCGATGCCCTGGCCGCGGACCTCCTTGTCCACGTACGCGGCGAGCAGGCGGGCGCCGAGCTTCGAGTACTGCGGCTCCTCGCCGATCAGCTCGGCCGCGGTCTGGATGGAGAGTTTGTCGAGCTCGGCGGTGGTGGCGCCGTCGTACAGCCCGCTGATCGTCTTGGTGGCGACCCGCAGCGGATCGACCTCGTCCAGGTCGGCGACCCACCGCTCGACCGCCCGCACAATCTTGTTGACGTCGACCGCTTCCAGGTCGCCGTTGCGCTTACGAACCTGCATCTCGTGTCCCCCCTCGAGGTGATGAGGGCACGCGGGGACGCCACCGGTTTTGGGCCGGCATGGTGGCGTCGGCCGTCCCGCGCGGCCTCGAACCGCCGCTTGCCGGACGGCAAGCGGCGCGCTGGCAGGTCTTCGGACTCGTGGGCGCGTTGCACCGACCTACCGGCCGTCGCTTCCCAGGCCCGGGCCCAGTGCTCGTGACGGCTTTCGTTCCCACTCACCGCTGCGGGGCAGTCCCGGATTCACACCGGGTTCCCTCTTGCCTCGACGTTCCTCATCGGAGCGCCGAACCAGCTGCGAGAGACACCATATATGGGTACGGGGGAGTGAGCGCAACACTAGATGTCGT
Source organism: Paractinoplanes globisporus DSM 43857 (assembly GCF_000379645.1). Lineage (GTDB taxonomy): Bacteria > Actinomycetota > Actinomycetes > Mycobacteriales > Micromonosporaceae > Actinoplanes > Actinoplanes globisporus. The sequence continues at coordinate 333,070 of NZ_KB903294.1, read as the reverse complement.
GTCGGCGTGTCGGGTCACCGAGATCACTTCACGTATGCCATCCTCGGTCGGTCCGCCGTCCCGGAAGGAATCACCGTGACCGACACGCGCCCTCCGCTGAGCGATCTACGGCGTTTCGTCGACTGGTGGCGCGACTCCTACGAACCGGCGTCGCTGGTCGAGTCGAGGCGCCGCGCCGAGCAGCAGGCGCGGGAGTTGCTGGACGAGTTCGCCGGCACGATGACCGCGGATCAGGCGCTGGAGTTGGGCCGGCTGTTCAACACCGGCGAGTGGGGCGGCGCCATGAAGCACAACCGCTTCACCCCGGCCTTCGTGGGGGCCACGATGAGCCGGGTCATCGATCCCCTCGACCAGTTCAATCAGTGGACCGAGCGGCTGTGGCGGCGGCCGATCGACGAGTCGCTGTCGTACGTCGACGAGATCCTGAAGAACGTCTCGGCGTTCCCCGGTGCCGGGCGGTCCTACCCGACGATGCTGATGTATCTGCGCGACCCCGACCGATTCGCCATCTGGCTCCAGATCACGCATCAGGGCCTGGCCACGCTTGGCCGGCTCGACGAGTCGCGCGGCCGTGGGGGCGGAGTCGAGCGCTATCTGCGCTATTGCGAGGCGGCGCAGCGTTTCGCGGCCGACTTCGGGCTGGCGCCGCAGGAAATCGACGCCGTGCTTGCGGAGATCGGCCGACCGCAACCCGTGGACGATTTTGACCCGCCGCCAATGCCCCGCCCCTTGGCTGAGGTGGCGGAGCGGACGCATCTGCCGCTCGAACAGCTCGAGGAATGGGTCGCGCTATTTCAGGGCAGCAAGAAACAAGCGCTGCTGTACGGCCCGCCGGGAACCGGGAAGACCTTCGTCGCCGAGGAGATCGGCCTGCACCTGGCCGGACCCGACGGAAAAGTCGAGACGGTGCAGTTCCACCCGTCGTTCTCCTACGAGGACTTCATCGAGGGCCTGCGACCGGTGTCGAACCCGGGCGGCACGATCGGCTACGAGGTGCGGCCGGGCATCTTCAAACGGTTCTGCGAGGACGCGAAGAACTCCACCGCGACGCACGTCTTCATCATCGACGAGATCAACCGGGCCGAGCTGGGCGCGGTGCTCGGCGAGCTGATGATGCTGCTCGAGTACCGCGTCCGGAAGTCGGTGCTGCTGCCGTACTCGCAGGAGCGGTTCTTCGTCCCCGAGAACGTGGTCGTGCTGGCGACCATGAACACGGCGGACCGAAGCCTCGCCCTCGTTGACTTCGCCCTGCGCCGCCGGTTCCACGCCCTCGAGATGCGCCCGAGCCGGGACGTGCTGAGCGCGCATCTGGGCGGCGGGGAGTCGGCCGACCTGGTGCTGGAGTTCTTCGACCTCGTGCAGCGGGAGGTGGACAACCGCGACTTCGCGCCCGGGCATTCGTACTGGATGGGCGACGACGCCACGGCGGCCGGGCTGTATCGGATCTGGCGGTACGAGCTGTATCCGTACCTGAGCGAGTACTGGTTCGAGCACCGGTCGCGGCTGAACGACCTGGACGCGAAGGTCACCAAGATGTTGTCCGAGGAAGCCTGACCGTGGAGGTCGTGGAGTACCGTCCGGCGACGCTCCGGCTGGCGGCGGGCGAGCTCGACTACCTCCTCGACCTGGTGCGGGCCGGCTCCCGTGACAGCCAGGAGGCCCGGGTGCTGCAGAGCATCACGCCCACCCACGAGCCGGGGGTCTTCGCGGTGACGCCGGGACCGTTCGTGGGCCGGCTCGGCCTGCCGTCCGGACGGTGGATCGACTTCCGCAGCCGGTTTCCGTTCGGGGACGTCGTGGAGCTCATCTGGCGGTCCGGCCGCCGCCCGGTGCTGACCGGGACCCTGCCCGCGGATGCCGGCGCGCGGCACTTCCTGATCGACGTCATCGCTCTCGCGTACGCCGGGGAGGTCGAGCATCTGGTCGGCCGAGGGCTGGCCAAGGGGTACGAACCGGTGCGCCATGAACGGCCGCCATATCCCGGCCGGATCGACGTCGCCCATCACATCGGGCGGCTGGCCGCACGGCCGGACCGGCTGGCCACGGTCGCGCGGCGGCTCACGGTCGACATCCAGGAGAACCGGGCGCTCGCGGCGGCGCTGGACGTGCTCACGCGGGTGCCGCTCGCCCGCGAGGCCGCGACGCGGCTGGCGGCGCTCGGGCCCGCCGTCCGCCGCGTCTCGCGCGAGTCATGGCGGGCCGACGACATCGGGCGGATCCGCCTGACGAACCTGACGGCGCACTATCGGGAGGCGCTCGCGCTGGCCGAGGTCATTCTGCGGTCGCAGTCGATGGCGCCAACGTCGGCGGGGCTGGCCGGCGGATCGCTGCTGTTCCACATGCCGAAGGTCTGGGAGAACTACGTGGAGCGATGGCTCCGGCAGCAATGGCCGGGGTCGGAGATAAAGGCCCCGCACAAGTTCCGGCTGACGAACGACGGGCAGTCCGCGGAGGCGGACGCGACCGTCTGGGACGGCGATCGGCTCGTCGCGCTGTACGACGCCAAGTACAAATGGCCGGACCACGCGCCCGACCGGGCCGACGTCTACCAGATGGTCACCTACTGCGAACGGCTCGGCCTCACCGAGTGCACGCTGGTGTATCCGGTCGCGTCGGCCCGCCCGGCCGTCACCGTCGGATCCCGGACGGTATGGGTGCTCGGGCTCATGCCGAGCCTGGAGGAGGGTTAGCGGGCGATCTCGCGCAGCCTCGCGTGGATGCCGTCGTAGGCGGAGGTGCCGCGGAGGTACTGCTTCTCGATTTTGGCGAGCATCGTGTAGTTCGGGTCGCAGACGTTGCCGACCGGCGCTGTTCCGGCCTGGCTGATCAGTTGGTAGGCGTCCAGGGTGTCGAGGCCGGTCAGCTCGGTGGTCCAGGTGACCAGGTCGTGCTGGCTCATGCGGTACGCGTCCTCGAGCGGGCGCGCCGAGCCGGCCGACATCAGGGCGTCGTCGGTTTCGAAGCGGGGGGTGGGGGTGGCGACGCCCTTGATGACGTCGAGGATGACCACCGTGTTCATGGCGGACTCGATGCCGGTGCCGCAGACCTCGCCGTCGCCCTGGCGGCAATGGCCGTCGCCGAGGGCGAAGAGGGCCCCGGGCACGTTGACGCCGAAGTACGCGGTTACACCGGCCACCAGCTCGGGAGTGTCCATGTTGCCGCCGTGGACGTCGGGGACGATCGTCATCCGGCTCTCGAACGCGGCGGGCGCCACTCCCGCCGTACCGTGCATGGGATTCAAGGGAAGCTCGACGCTGTAGTCGCCTCGCCGGGCGTGGTAGCGCACGACGCCGGCGTCGACGTCCACGTCGTAGCGCCAGACCACCTCGTCGAGCGGTGGCTGCAAAGTCGCGGTCGTGTGGGTGCCGGTCAGGGCGCCGAAGTGGGGGAAAGTCGAGGAGATCGCCCATTCCCGCGCCGGGGTGATCGAGACGAAGTGCACGGCCAGGGTGTCGCCGGGCTCGGCGCCCTCGACGTGGAACGGGCCGGTCACCGGGTTGAGGAACGGGAACTCGCAGACCACCGACGGCAGGTCGGTCACGTCCCGGACGCGGCCGCCGAAGCAGTCCTCGGTGTAGAGCTCGACGACCGTGCCGGGCTTGACGCTGCGGACCGGCTCGCGGCCGCCGAAGGTGTAGGCCAGCTCGGACGGGTCGGGGCGATAGCTGATCATGCGTGCTGTTCCTCCTCGAGGCCCGCGAGGGTGGGGCGACGGCCGCTGACGTAGAAGGAGATCAGCACGATCACGCCGATGCCCAGCCAGATGAAGCCGAGCGTCTGGGCGGCGATGTTCGCGTTGATCACCACGAAGAGCAGGATCAGGAAGCCGATCACCGGTACGGCGAGGTGCCGCACCCAGTCGCGGCTGTGCTGCCGCACCACGTAGTGGACCACCACGGCGACGTGCAGCGCCAGGAAAGCGGTCATCGCGCCGAAGTTGACCAGCGTGGAGAGCAGCGAGATACCGTCGTCGCGCGAAGCCATGTAGAGGCCGAGGGCCAGGGAGACGGCGGCGACCAGCAGGGTCGCATTCGCCGGGACCTTGTGCTTTTCGTTGATCTTGCTGAGGAAGCGGGGCATCTGCCGGTCGCGGGCCATCGCGTACAGCAGACGGCTGGTCGCCGCCTGCGCGACCAGCGAGTTCGCGAAGCCCCAGGCGATCGCCGTGGCGAGCGCGGTGAGCGTGGCGAGCCAGCCGCCGCCGGCCGCGCGGGCCGCGTCGTAGAACGCGGTGCCCTCGGGGTCGCCGTTGGCCAGCAGACCCGGAGCATCCGGTACGAGCAGGGCCGCCACCCACGTCTGCACGATGAACAGGGTGCCGGCCAGCAGCAGCGCGCCGACCATGGCCCGGCCGATCTGGCGGGCGTCCTCGCGGCTCTCCTCGGCCAGCATCGAGATGCCGTCGAAGCCGAGGAAGCTGAGGACCGCGATCGAGACCGCCCCGAACACCACCGACCACTCGAACGTGTCCGCGTTGAACAGCGGATGCCAGGCGTTCTCGACGCTGACCTTCCCGGAGAACAGCGCCCACAGGCCGACGACCAGGAAGATCGCCAGGACGATCAGCTCGGCCACCAGCATCAGCTTGTTGACCCGGGCGGTCATCTGGATGCCGAGATAGTTCACGGCCGTGTTGAGCAGGACGAACGCGACCAGCCACAGCCAGACCGGAATCCCGGGCACGAGCGAGTGCATGGCCACGCTCGCGACCAGATAGAGCAGGCCGGGCACCAGCACGTAGTCGAGCAGGATCACCCAGCCGGCCAGGAAGCCGACCGGCGGCGCGATGCCGCGCCCGGCGTAGCTGTAGACCGAGCCGGCCATGGGGAAGGCCTTGACCATCTGCGCGTACGAGAGCGCGGTGAACATCATCGCCACCATGCCGATCACGTACGCGAGGGCGACCATCCCGCCGGAGCCGGAGTAGACGCTGCCGAAGATGCCGAACGGCGCGATCGGCACCATGAAGATCAAACCGTAGATCAACAGGTCGGTGAAGCTCAGCGAGCGGCTGAGCTCCTGCCGGTACCCGAACTGCTCGATGTCCGCCATGCGCGCACGCTAATCCAAAAGCTTGAATCAGAAAAGGTTTCTCCCGGAAGGTTTTAGTCGCCGTCGATGACCTCGAGGTCGAGACCGTTGGCCCGGGCCAGGTAGACGGGCTGAACCGCGTGCCGGTCGCGCAGCACGAACGGACCTCGCCCGCCGTCGACCCGGGTGCCGTCGGCGACTTCGTCGACCGCCGGAGCGGCCAGGCTTCCGGCCCGTGCGGCAAGAGCAGCCAGCAGCCGTACGCCGTCGTAGGCGCCCTGCCCGTGCGCGTTGAGCACCGGGGCGTCCGGTCCGAAGCGGGCGGTGTACCGGGCGCCGAAGGCCAGTGCCGCGTCGGTGGCCAGCGCGGCGAAGTAGCCCATCGAGGCGTACAGCTCGCCGGTGCCGTCGCCGCCGGCGCCGAGCAGGCCGTTCTCCTCGAGCGCGCCGCACACCCGGGCGACCCGGCCGGCCAGCGGCGACCGCGCGAACGCCCGGTTGAACGCCACCAGGTCGCTGCCGACCAGGCTGAGCAGCACGGCGTCCACCCGCGCGGCGGCCACCAGGTCGACCAGCTCGCCCGGGTCGGCGCCGCCGCGGGGCACGTAGCGCTCGCCGACCACCGTTGCCCCGGCCCGGGTCAGCTGCAGCCGGGCCGCCGCGTGCACCCGGCGCGGCCAGATGTAGTCGTTGCCGAGCAGCAGCCAGCGGCGGGCCCGCGGGATCAGTCGATCGATCGCCGGCCGCAGTTGGCGCCGCGGGGTCTCGCCGAGGAGGAAGACGCCGGGCGTGCGCTCGCCGCCCTCGTACGGCGGCGTGTAGACGTACGGGAGAGAGCCGCCGATCGCGTACGCGATGGCGACCCGCACGTCGCTCGCGTGCGTGCCGACCAGGGCAGTCAGCGCGCCGGCCCGGGCCAGCCCGCACACCTGGGCGGCGACCGCGGTCGGCGGGCGGCCGCCGTCGATCAGGACCAGCTCGACCGGCCGGCCGAGGATGCCGCCGGCCGCGTTGAGCTCGGCGGCGGCGAGCGTGGCGCAGTTCAGCGCGGAGGGTGCGAGCAGGCCGAGCGTGCCCGAGGTGGGCACCACGACACCGATCCGGACCGCCTGTTCCGGCTCCGGCGCGAGGAGCCGGGCCTCCAGCGGATCGGTGACGAGAACGACGTCGTCACGCATCCGCCGAGTATCTTCGCTGTCAGGCGTGCGGAACAGGGGGGTGACGGGTTGGCCGAGACGGGATTGCGGGCCCACCTGTCATACCTGCTGAGCGAGGCCGAGCGCGAGCTGAACCGCCAGCTCGCCGCCGGGCTCGCGGCCGAGGGCGTCAGCGTCGAGCAATGGCGGATCCTGCGGGCGCTCTCCGACGGGCACGGCCACTCGATGACCGACCTGGCCGAGGCCGTGCTGATGCCGCACCCGACGCTGACCAAGGCGGTCGACCGCCTGGTCGATCTCGCGGTCGTCTACCGCCGGCAGGACACCGCCGACCGCCGCCGGGTCGCCGTCTACCTCTCCGACCTCGGCCGCGACCTGGTGGCACGACTCGACCGGCGGGCGGCCGAGCACCACGCCGAGGTCGAGGCGGCCTTCGGCGCCGGCCGCACCGAGCGGCTGATGCGCGAGCTCGAGGCGCTCGCGGCCGCGTTCCGGCGCCCCTGATCCCGGACACCTCCCGGCGATAGACGCGCATCTCTTGACGGCCTGCGGGGCAGACGTCCTCGTCGCTCGTTGACGTCGATGGATCCCGATGTTTGGATCCGTTCAGGAGGTGTGCGGCGATGTTCGTACGAGTGGGAATGGTTGTTGCCCTGGTCGCGGCGACACTGTGCGGCAGTCCGGTTCAGAGCGTTCGGCTGCTCGACCACGCGGCCTTGCTCGGCGACGTTCCCGACCAGGCGTGGTACGAGGAGAACATCCCGTTCGTCGACGTGCCGGACACCGCGATCCGGGACACGTACTACTACCGCTGGCGCACCTTCAAGGAGGCGCTCAAGTACACCGGCCCCGCCGACGGGTGGATCGTCTCCGAGTTCCTCGGGCCGGTCGGGTACTCGGCGCCGTACGGCGGCATCGACGCGGCCGCCGGGCACCACCTGTACGAGGGGCGCTGGCTGCACGACCAGCGCTACCTGGACGACTATCTCGACTACTGGCTCACCGGCTCGGGCTCGGGCCCCAAGCCGGCCACCGAGGATCTCAACAGGAACACCACCGACTGGGCGCACCAGTACTCGTTCTGGGCCGTGGACGCCGCCGTCGCGCGGGCCGAGGTCAGCGGCGACTGGCGGTTCCTCACCGATCGCCTGCCGGCGCTCCGGAAGCAGTACGAGGGGTGGAAGGCCACCAACTTCGACGCGGCGAAGGGCCTCTACTGGCAGACGCCGGTGTGGGATGCCATGGAGTTCACGGCGAGCTCGTACCAGAGCGACGACCCGTATCACGGCGGCGACGGGTATCGGCCGACCATCAACGCCTACCAGTACGGCGATGCCCGCGCGCTCGCACTGCTGGAGCGCAAGGCCGGCGACGGGAGCGCGGCGGCCCGCTACGACGGCGAGGCCACGAAGCTGCGGACGGCGACGGAGAAGGCGCTCTGGGACGGTTCGTTCTACAAGCACGTCACGCGGGCCGGCCAGAAGATCGCTGATCGCGAGGAGATCGGGTTCATTCCCTGGTACTTCCACCTGCCGCCGGCCTCGGACGCCGTCGCCTGGCAGCAATTGACCGATCCTCAGGGGTTCAGCGCGTCTTATGGTCCTACCACCACCGAGCGGCGCAGCCCGTGGTTCATGCACGACGCGCTCGCCGGGTGCTGCCGGTGGGACGGGCCGAGCTGGCCGTTCGCGACCAGCCAGACGCTGGCGGCGCTCGCCAACCAGTTGCTCGACTATCCTGCGCAGTCCTATGCGAGCGCTGACGATTACACCAATCTCCTTCACACGTACGCGGTGACACAGCGCAAGGGCGGGCAGCCGTACGTGGCCGAGGCCCACCATCCGGACGAGGACCGCTGGATCTACGACAGCGCGGGGCACAGCGAGGACTACAACCATTCGACCTATGTGGACCTGGTGCTCTCGGGTCTGCTCGGCATCCGGCCGCAGGCGAACGACACGGTGCGCATCGCCCCGCTGGCGCCGGCTGCCTGGTCCCGTTTCGCCGTCGAGAACGTCGCATACCACGGGCACGATCTGGCCGTCTATTGGGATCGCGACGGAACGGCGTACGGGAAGGGGGTGGGTTTCCGGGTTTTGGTCGACGGTGTCGAGAAGGTGCGTCGCGCGACACCGGGGGATGTGACGGTCGCGATGCCGCCGGCGGTGGTCGTGGCGCGGCCGGAGCTGGTCGACGACGCGGCGAACGTGGGCGAGACGGGGTATCCGACGGCGAGCGCGTCCTACACGTGGCACGGGGACAGCGCGGCGAACGCCATCGACGGGCAGGACTTCCATCTGGACGTGCCGTCGACGCGCTGGACCAGTTATGGGTCGCCGCATTCCAGCGACTGGCTGGCGGTGGATTTCGGCGCGGCGACCATGGTCTCCGACGTGCGGGTGGACTTCTACGACGACGGGGGCGGGGTGCGCACGCCCGACGCGTTTGCGCTGCAGATGATGGACCCCGACGGGACTTGGCGTGATGTGCCCGGCCAGACCCGCGACCCGGCCGCGCCTTGGAGACGCACCGTCAGCCGGATCCTCGTCGATCCTCCGGTCACCACCGATCGGCTCCGGATCGTGGCTTCGCGCAACGACGGCGGTGCGGTCGGCATCACGGCCCTGCAGTCGTGGCGGCAACCGGATCCGCGCGTGTCGGTGTCCTTTGTGGAACCGTCGCTCGCAGTCGACCCGGGGCGGGCCGTCACCGTTCACACCCGCGTCACCGGCACCACGGCCGCCGCGACTCTGTCCGTCCCTCGTGGATGGACATTTCGAGCGATCGCCGCTAATACCTGGCAGGTGACCGTGCCGGCCGACGCGGATCCGAGCGCGGGCCTGCCGATCCGGGCGCTCGTGCGCACGCCCCGCGGGGTGAACAGTGCGCTGCTGCCGACGAGCTACCAGTTCGATCCCGCTGACTATCCGACCGTCGTATGGAATGACGATTTCACCACCGACCGGCTGGCCTCCTACCGCGTCGACCACCCCGCGGCCGAGCCGTCGCCGCGCCTGGCCGTGAGCGGCGGAGTGCTGACCGCCTCCGCGGACAGTCGCGCCTTCGCCGTGCTGGCCGCCCCGGTCTCCGGGACCGCCGTCGTCGTCTCGCCCGCGTCGTTCTCCGGCGCGGCGCCCGAGGACAGCCTGTTCCTCGGCCTCTCCGGCGGCGACCACGACAACGCAATGGTCTGGTACAACAACCATTTCGGCACGTCGGGAGCAGACGTTCAGACCAGCGGCGCAAGCCATCCCGAGGCGACGGGCGGCTGCTGCGCGGCGGTGAAGTGGACGCCGGGCGACCGGTTCGCCGTGCTCTCCCGCTGGGGCAAGCTCACGACCTGGATCGAGCACGACGGTTCGTGGACGCTGCTGCACACCGCCCCCGTCACGGCCGCCGTGCCGCCGGCGACGCTGGCGTCGTGGTCGCCGGCCGTGGGCCTGCGGCTGGATTCCGGGACGCTCTCCGTGGACCGGTTCACGGTGCTGGCTCAGTGAGACTCCTAGCCGACACCGCTGCGGGGCTTCTCGTGCGCACCGACTCGGCGGCGGCGAGGGCGATGGCGAGGGCGGCTCGGGCGTCCTCGCCGGTGACCGGCGGCTCGGTGCCGGTGCGGACCGCATCGGCGAAGGCTTCCAGCTCGGCGGTGTAGGCGCCGGCGAACAGCTCCTGATCGCCGCGGACGGTCTCGACCAGGCGGCCCTCGGGGCCGGAGAAGGCCATGCCCGTGCGCCGGCCGCCGCCCATGGTCGCCATGCCGCCCGAGCCGAGCACCTCGCCCCGGACGTCGTACCCGTAGCTCGCCTCGAAGCAGGCCTCGGCGATGCCGATCGCGCCGTTGTCGAAGCGGACGGTGACCACGGCGGTGTCGAGCAGGCCACGGTCGCGCCAGCCCGGCTCGACCAGGGCGTCGGCGAAGGCGTGGACCTCGACGGCCGTCGCGCCCGGGTTGAGGAAGCACAGCGTGTCGAAGTCGTGGATCAGGGTCTCGTTGAAGATCGTGTCCGGCGCGACCCGGGCCGGATCGAAGCCGCCGGGGTCGCGGGTCAGCGAGCGCAGAAGCCGCGGGGTGCCGACCCGGCCGGCGTCGATCAGCGCTCGGGCGGCGGACCAGTCGGGGGCGAACCGGCGGTTGAAGCCGACCTGGAAGATCACGCCGGAGGCGCGGCAGGCGTCGATCGCGCGGTCGGCGTCGGCGAGCGTCAGGGCGGTCGGCTTCTCGCAGAAGACGTGCTTGCCGGCCCGAGCCGCCGCGACGATCAGCTCGGCGTGGAACCGGGCCGGCGCGGCAATGACCACCGCCTCGATCTCGGGATCGGCCCAGACCTCGGCCACGTCGGTGTAAGCGCGGACCGCGTCTCCCAGACCGGCTGGTTGCCCGGTGGCACCGAGGGTCGCGGCGAGCCGCCCGGCCGCGCCGGGCGCGGGGTCGGCGACGGCGGCGAGCCGGGCCCGGGGGAGCCGGCGGCTCAGCGTTTCGCCGTGGAAAGAGCCCATCCGACCCGATCCGATCAGAGCGATGCTGGAACATTCCATAGGCACGAGGCTCGCCGGGGCGTTCGGCGTCGTCAAGGCGCGCCGTGGCCAGGCCCTGCGGCAACGACGGGACGCGGGCAATCATCCGGCGACACGCGGCGGCGGTGCGTCGAGCGCGCCGTGCGGCGGGTGCAGCTTCTGCCGCCGGGGACGGTCGTTGCCGATGGTGACGGCGGCCAGGCCACCCGCCAGCACGCAGAGGATCGCGCAGATGAGCGCCGCCGTGTGGAATCCGGCCGAGAAACGACCCGGATCCAGGTACGCGGCGCCGGTGAGGCCGGCGGCGGCCGGGAGCACGGCGACCGCGATGAGCGAGCCGGCCCGGGCCACGTCGTTGTTGACCGCCGAGGCCACGCCCGCGTGCCGGGCCGGGACGGCGGCCAGCACGGTCGCGGTCAGCGGCGCGACCGTCACGGCCAGGCCGAAGCCGAGCACGGTGACCGCCGGGAGCACGTGGGTGAGGTAGCTACCCGCCGCGTCGATCCGGGCGAACAGCGCCAAGCCGGCACCGACCAGGACCGGGCCCGCGCTCATCTGCAGGCGCGGGCCGATCCGGGCGGCCAGCGCGCCCGAGCGCGACGACAGCAGCAGCATCATCGCGGTGACCGGCAGCAGCGCGAGCCCGGCCGCCAGCGGCGAGTATCCCGCGACCTGCTGCAGCGCGATCGGCAGCAGAAAGAGCGCCCCGCCCAGCGCGGCGTAGACCGCGAAGGTCACCAGGTTGGTGGCCGTGAACCTGGTCGACGCGAACAGGTGCAGAGGCAGGATCGGCATGCGGGTGCGGCGCTCCCAGGCGACGAAGGCCGCGAGCAGGACGCCGCCCACGACGATCATCGGCCGGCCGTCGGCACCCCGGATGAGGCCGTAGGTGAGCCCGACCAGGCCGAGCGTGACCAGGGCGCCTCCGGTCAGGTCGACCCGCCCGGTGGCGGCCGGATCGCGCGACTCGGGGACGTGCCGGCGGGTCACGAGGACGACGCCGATCGCGATCGGCAGGTTGATCGCGAAGATCCATCGCCAGGATGCGGCCTGGACGAGCCAGCCGCCGAGGAACGGGCCGACCGCGCCGGCCACTCCGCTCAGGCCCGACCAGGCGCCGATCGCCCAGGCCCGGGCGCCCGGCGCGAACGCGGCCTCCAGGATGGCGAGGCTGCCCGGGGTGAGCAGCGCGGCGCCGACGCCCTCCAGCGCCCGCGCCCCGATCAGCGTGCCCGGGGTCGGCGCGAAGCAGCTGAGCAGCGAGGCGAGGGCGAACCAGACTACGCCGATCGTGAAGATCCGGCGGCGGCCGTACCGGTCGCCGAGCGCGCCGGCCACCAGCAGCAGGCCGGCCAGGGTCAGCGTGTACGCCGTGAACACCCACTGCAGCGGGGCCAGGTCGGTGTGGAAATCGCGGCCGATCGCGGGCAGGGCGATGCCGACCGCGTTCGCGTCGATCTGGGTGATCACCGCGCCGCCCACGCAGGCGGCCAGCACCCAGCGGCCCTGTGCGCTGCGGCTCTGCAACTCCGGCGAGGACGCGGGCGCGGCGGTTGTGGCGGTCATCGCGACACCTCGCGAATCGCGTCGGCGAACGCCCCCGGCGCCTCCTGCGGGAGGTTGTGCCCGGCGTCCGTCACCTGGTGGTGGCGGTGCCGGCCGGTGAAGTGAGCGGCGTAGCCGGTGCCGTCGGTGGCCGGGAAGTTCCCGTCGGCCGTGCCGTCGAGGGTGACGGCGGGTACCCGGATCGGCGGCGCCTTGGCCAGCTCGGCCTCCGCCGCCGAGTAGGCCGGATCGCCGAAGGCACGGCCGAGCCGATGCCGGTACGAGTGGATCACCACGTCGACGTAGTCGGGGTTCTCGAACGCCCGGGCGGCCCGGTCGAGCTCGGCCTCGCCGAACGGCCACTTCGGCGAGTTGCGCCGCCAGATCACCTCGGCGATCCCGCGCCGGTTCGCGTCGAGCCCGGCCCGGCCGCGGTCGGTGAGGAAGTAGAAGAAGTACCAGAAGCCGGCCTCGAGCTCGGGCGCCAGCGGCCGGTTCGAGGCGGCGATGTCCTGCACGAGGTAGCCGTTGACCGAGACCAGGCCGGCGACCCGCTCCGGGTGCAGGGCCGCCGCGACGCAGGCCGCGCGGCCACCCCAGTCGTACCCGGCGAGGATCGCGCGGGGGATCGCCAGGGCGTCCAGCAGGCCGATCACGTCGGCGCCGAGGGCGGCCTGCTGACCCGACCGCGGCGTGCCGGCGTCGAGGAAACGGGTCGCCCCGTGCCCGCGCAGGTACGGCACGATCACCCGGTAACCGTCCGCGGCCAGCAGCGGCGCCACCTCCATGTAGCTGTGGATGTCGTACGGGAAACCATGAAGAAGGATGACCGGCCGCCCGTCGGCGGGGCCGGCCTCGTGGTAGGCCACCTCGAGCAGGTCGGTCGTGACACGCCGGATCGGAAGGTTCGTCATGCCACGTCAGACCGGGCAAGCCCGGCGTCTGTGACAGCCGCATAATGTCGCGGTGAGTGAGACCACCTCGGATCGGCCGATCCTCTCGGCGGAGCGGCTCGTGATGTTCACCGACGCCGTGGCCGCCATCGCGATCACCCTGCTCATCCTGCCGCTCATGGAGAGCGTCTCCGAGGTCTCGGGGGAGGAGAATTTCGGAGAGTTCGTACGCGACCACGTCGGCCAGTTCGGTGCGTTCGCGCTCAGCTTCGCCGTGATCTTCCGGCTCTGGTGGGCGCACCATCAGCTCTTCCGGCACATCACCCGCCTGCACACGTGGATCGTTCGGTGGAGCCTGATCTGGACGTTCGCCATCGTGCTCCTGCCGATCCCGACCGCGCTGATCACCGCGTACCGCCCGTCGGCCGGCACCGTCGCCCTCTACGGCGGCGCGCTGTGCCTGGCCAGCGGGTCTCTGCTGATGCTCGGCTGGTACGGCCACCGCCACCCGGAACTCAGCGACGACGGCGTGCCGGTGAGCCGCGACCAGGTCCTGGGCTCGGCGGCCGCCTTCGGCATCGAGCTGGTGGCCACCGTCATCGGCGCGGCCTTCGCCGACACCATCAACTTCTGGGCCTTCCTCCTGATGTTCCTGAGCGGCCCCCTCCAGGCCACCGTCAGGTCCCGCTGGACCCGCACCGGCTCGTAAGACCGGCGCCCGCGGTCGTGGGAGGATCCGCGGCATGGATGAGGTGCTGAGCCGACGCGAGGCCTCGGAGGCGGTCGGGGACGATGGGTGGCGTTTCCTGCTCGGCACGCTGCGCACCGCGGTCCCGACCCGGTCGATGGCCGAGTCCGCGGAGGTGGCGGCTCGTGCGGTAGCGGTCTGCGGCGACGACGCCGACGCGCACCTGCGCGCCGATCTGCGGGCCGACCGGGTCGTTCTGTCCCTGCAGACGCTCGGGCTGGCCGCGGTGACCGCCCGCGACACCAGCCTGGCCGGCAGCATCTCGGCCGCCGTGCGCGATCTCGGCCTGCACACCCTCCCGGTTGCGGGCGTCCAGCTCCTCGAGATCGCCATCGACGCGCTCGACATCGCCGCGATCCGTCCCTTCTGGAAGGCCCTGCTCGCGTACGCCGACGAGCCCGGCTCGGACGGCCCGGAGGACGCGATCGTCGACCCGGCCGGCGAGGGCCCGGCGATCTGGTTCCAGCGGATGGACGAGCCGCGTCCGCAGCGCAACCGCATCCACTTCGACCTGTGCGTCCCGCACGACGCGGCGGAGCGGCGCATCGCGGGCGCCGTCGCCGCCGGCGGCCACCTGGTCTCCGATTCCCGTGCCCCGGCCTTCTGGATCCTGGCCGATGCCGAAGGCAACGAAGCCTGCGTCACCACCTGGCAGGGCCGCGACCCGGAGTAGCGATCTCAGCCATTTACGCCCTTCGCTGGCGCCGCCGTGCCCTCTGGCCTCGGTGGATGCGCCCGCGCGAGTCCTGCCGCCGCAACCGGCGGGCTTTTCCCGCGCGGGGTTCAAAGTTTGCAAAGAACTGTCTCGATATTGCGTGACTGTGTCGCGGACGTTACGGTCCCCCTAGTTCCTCAGCATTCCCGCTCCATGCGTTCCGGTCTGGCGCCCCCTCTGCCAGGGCGGTCCTCGGCATGGGCGACATCCCCCGTCGTCCGTCGAAAGTGAGCAACACAGATGACCAGACGAAGGCTTGGCGCCGGGCTTGTCGGCGCCGCGCTGATCGGTTCCCTGCTGTACGGGAGCCCGGCCCTCGCCGCCGCCACCGGAGGCGTGGGCGCGACCCTGCCCTACGTCGAGGTGCAGGCCGAGAACGCCACGACCAACGGCACGATCATCGGGCCCTCGGCGGCCTACAACACGCTCCCGGCCGAGGCCTCCTACCGCAAGGCGGTCACGCTCGGCGCCGGGCAGTACGTCGAGTTCACCACGCCGGTGGCCACCAACTCGATCGTGTTCCGGTACAGCATCCCGGACTCGTCCGGCGGCTCCGTCTACACGACACCGATCAACTTCTCGATCAACGGGGCCGGGTCGACGGCGTTCACCCTCACCAACGCCTACAGCTGGTTCTACGGCGGCTACCCGTTCACCAACTCGCCGGGCAGCAACCCGCACCACTTCTACGACGAGACGCACCGGCTCTTCCCGACGACGTACCCGCAGGGCACGAAGTTCCGGCTGACCGCCACCACCAACACCACGATCGACTTCGCCGACTTCGAGAGCGTGGCGGGCGCGCTCAGCCAGCCGGCCGGCTCGGTCAGCGTGACCAGCAAGGGCGCCGACGCGACCGGCGCGGCCGACTCGACCGCGGCGTTCAACTCGGCGATCCAGTCCGCGGGCGCGGGCGGCACGGTGTGGATCCCCGAGGGCACTTATAGGATTCCTGGGCACCTTGCGGTGAACAACGTGACGATCAAGGGCGCCGGCATGTGGCGCTCGACCGTCGTCGGCGCGACCCCCGGCTTCTACGGCAACGACGCGCCGAACGCGAGCACCAACGTCCACCTCGCCGACTTCGCGATCTTCGGTGACGTGCAGGAGCGCAACGACGGCGCGCAGGTCAACGGCATCGGCGGCGCGATGAGCAACTCCACCGTCGACCGGTTGTGGATCGAGCACGACAAGGTCGGCGCCTGGATGGACGGCCCGATGGACAACCTCGTCTTCTCCGGCATGCGGATCCGCAACGTCACGGCCGACGGCGTCAACTTCCACAAGGGCGTGACCAACTCCAAGGTCACCAACTCGGACATCCGCAACACCGGCGACGACGGCCTGGCGACCTGGGCCGACTCGGTGGCCGACGCGAACGACTCGTTCGACCACAACACGGTGCAGTACCCGATCCTCGCCAACGGCATCGCCATCTACGGCGGTCACGACAACTTCGTCACCGACAACCGTGTGATCGACTCGGGCCTCACCCAGGGTGGCGGCATCCACGTCGCGCAGCGTTTCGCCTCGACGACCCTCGGGCGTACGGACGTGCTGCGTAACACGATCATCCGGTCCGGCAGCCTCGACCCGAACTGGCAGTTCGGCGTCGGCGCGCTCTGGTTCGACGCCCGCGACGGGGCGATGACCGGGCTCACCAACGTCGACAACATCCTCATCCAGCAGAGCCCGTTCGAGGCCATCCAGTTCGTCTCCGGCTCGCAGATCTCCAACGTGAAGATCAACAACGCGACGATCCAGAACACCGGGTCGTACGTCGTGCAGGAGCAGGTGGGCGGCGCGGCGACGATCAGCAACAGCACCGCGACCGGCACCCAGGGCCCGGCGGCGGTCTACAACTGCGGCGTCGGCTTCACGCTCACCGACGGTGGCGGCAACTCCGGGATCTTCGGGTCGAGCGCCTGCACCCAGGTGACCAACCCGGCCTTCCCGCCGTACCTGCCGGACAACGGCTCGCTGATCTCGATCAGCCCGACGACGCTCGGCTTCGGCTCGGTCGCGACCGGCTCGACCAGCGCCGCCCAGACGGTCACCGTGACCAACTCGGGCACCGCGTCCGCGCCCGTCTCCGGGATCTCCATCACCGGCGACTTCAACCAGACGAACACGTGCGGTACATCCATCGCGGCCGGCGGCTCGTGCACGGTGAGCGTCCGGTTCGCACCCACCGCAGCCGGCGCGCGCTCCGGAAATCTCACGGTGACGGCGTCCGGCATCACCAACACGATCCCGCTCTCCGGCACCGGCGTCGCTCCCGGCCCGATCCTGTCGGCCAGCCCGTCGAGCCTGACCTTCGCCGGCACGATCGTCGGCGCGACCAGCGCCGCGCAGACGGTCTCGGTCAGCAACACCGGCACCACGACCGCGACGATCTCGGGCGTCACCGCGAGCGGTGACTTCGCGCAGACCAACAACTGCGCATCCCTCACGGTGGGTGCTTCCTGCACCGTCACCGTGACCTTCAAACCCACCTCCTCCGGTACGCGGACGGGCAGCGTCACGCTCGCCGGCAACGCCAACAACAGCCCGGTCACGATCGCCCTCACCGGCAGCGGTATCGGCAGCACGACGAACGTCGCGGCCGGCCGCCCGGCCACCGCGAGCTCGCAGGTCAACGCCACCCAGGCCGCGTCGACGGCAACCGACGGCGACGCGAACACCTACTGGGAGAGCGTGAACGGCGCGTTCCCGCAGTGGCTCCAGGTCGACCTGGGCGCCGCGTACGCGATCGGGAAGGTGACCCTCAAGCTGCCGCCGTCCACGGCGTGGGCGACCCGCACCCAGACCCTCTCCGTGCTGACCAGCACCGACGGCTCCAGCTTCGGCACCGCGGTCGGCTCGGCCACCTACACCTTCAACCCGGCGTCCGGCAACACGGCGAGCATCACCGTGCCCGGCACCTCGGCCCGCTACCTGCGGGTCAACATCACCGCGAACTCGGGCTGGCCGGCCGGTCAGGTCTCCGAGCTCGAGGTCTACCCGAGCGGCGGCGGCACGACTCCCGCCCCGGCGCTGTCGGCCAGTCCGGCGTCGCTCACCTTCGGCACCCAGGCGCTGAACACGACCAGTGCCGGGCAGCAGGTCACGATCACCAACAGTGGCAACGCCGCGGCCACGTCGCTGACGGCGAGCGTCACCGGTGACTACGCGCAGTCCAACACCTGCGGCACGTCGCTGGCGGCCGGTGCGTCCTGCACCGCCACCGTGACCTTCCGGCCCACCGCATCGGGCACGCGGACCGGCACGCTCACCGTCTCGGGCGGCGGAGCGAGCACGGCGGTGGCCCTGACCGGCACCGGCGCGGGCACGACCAGCACCAACCTGGCCGCAGGCAGGCCGACCAGCGAGTCCAGCCACAACGACGTCTACCCGTCCGGGAACGTCACCGACGCCGACCAGAACACGTACTGGGAGAGCGCCAACAACGCCTTCCCGCAGTGGGTGCAGGTCGACCTCGGCTCGGCGCAGAGCGCGTCGAGGGTCGTCCTCCAGCTCCCCGCCACCTGGGGCGCACGCACCGAGACGCTGTCCGTCCTGGGCAGCACCGACGGCTCGAACTGGTCCACGGTCAAGGCGTCCGCGGGCTATGCGTTCAACCCGTCGGCCAGTAACAACGTGACCATCACCTTCACCGCGACGACCCAGCGCTACTTCCGGCTGAACATCACCGGCAACACGGGGTGGCCGGCCGGACAGATCTCCAGCTTCCAGGTCTGGAACAGCTGAGGGTCTGACCGATCGTCACGCACAAAAGGCAGACCGTCAGGTAATAAGGCGGCGACCCGGGGCTCGTCCTGGCTCCGGGTCGCCTGCCCCCTGGTGGCGCGTCGGGTGCCACCCCCGTGCCGGCACCCCGACCACGCGCCGCCGTACGGTAACGTCCATCGATGTGCTGGAGAGTCGGCTGACAATTCACCTTGCCGCATCACCGGCGCCCGCGGCGTGAATCCAAACGATCCCGCAGCGGTCGCGCCGGCGGCCTTCGGCGGGTTGCCCGACCCCGCGTCGGCGGCCGGCCTCGACGAATTGGTCCAACGGCTGCGCTCACTCAAGGCCTGGGCGGGCCAACCGTCGTACGAAATAATCACCAGACGGATCAACGCGGCCTGGACCAATGCGGGAAGGCCCGCGGCCGAGCTCGCGAGGCGCGGGACCGTGGTCGACTGCTTCAAGACCGGGCGCCACCGGGTCAACGCCGACCTCATGATCGCCGTCGTCGAGGCCCTGCACCCCGAACCGGGTTATGTGGCGCAATGGCGGCAGGCGCTGCGTGTGATCAGCGGCGAGTCCCAGGCGGCCGCGCAGATCCGCGCGCAGGATTCGCTCCCCGACGACCTGCCCGAGTTCACCGGCCGCGCCCCGCAGATCGACGATCTCGTGCGCGACCCGGCCCCGCTGACGGCGATCGAGGGCATGGCCGGCGTCGGCAAGACCCGGCTTGCCATCCACGCGGGGCATCTGCTCGCCGCGAAGGAGCCGTTCGATCGGGTGCTCTTCGTCAACCTGCGCGGCTTCCACCCCGACCCGGCCCAGCCGCCGGCCGACCCCGGCGCGGTGCTCGACAGCTTCCTGCGCCTGCTCGGCGTCCCTGGCCGGCAGGTGCCGCACGACCTGGGCGGACGCAGCCGGCTCTACCGCTCGCGACTGGCCGGCCTGCGCGCCCTGGTCGTGCTGGACAACGCCTTCGAGGAGGGCCAGGTCGAGCCGCTGCTCTCCGACGCCCTCACGCTGGTCACGAGCCGCCGTTGCCTCGCCCTGCCCGGCGCGCGCCACCTGGCGGTCGAGGCCTTCAGCGCGGACGAGTCGGTGGAGTTCCTCGCCCGGGTCGCGCCCGGGGTGCCGCTCGGCGAGGACCCGGACGCGCTCGGCCGGGTGGCGCGCCGCTGCGGGCATCTGCCGCTCGCGCTCGGGCTGGTCGCGGGGCACATCCGCACCACACCGGGATGGACCGTGGCCGATCACGCCGACCGCCTCGACGAGCGGCACCGGGAGCGTCGCCTCGACTCCGGCGTCAGCGTGGCGCTCAGTCTGTCCTACCTTCATCTACCCCCGGAGCGGCGCCGGCTGCTGCGTCTGCTCGCGCTTCACCCCGGACAAGACATCGACGTGTACGCCTCGGCAGCGCTCGCGGGCATTCCGGCCTCGGAGGCGCGGGGGCATCTTGTCCACCTCGCGGCCGACCATCTCCTTCAGCAGACCCGTCCGGGGCGGTACGTCTTCCACGACCTCGTCCGGGCATTCACGTCCGGCCGGGCCAGCGACGAGGACAGCCCACGGTCGCGCCGGGCCGCACTGAGCCGGCTGTTCGACCATTACCTGGCGGTGAGCGCCGCGGCGATGGACGTCCTGCACCCGGCCGAGAAGCAACGCCGCCCGACGATCGAGCCGCCGTCGTGGCCCGCGCCGGTCTTCGACGACCCCGACGCGGCGCTGGCCTGGCTCGACGCGGAGCGGGCGACGCTGGTGGCGGTCTCCGCGGCCGACGGCTGGCCCACCCACGCGATCCGGCTGTCGCTGGTGCTGTTCCGCTACCTCAACGGCGGCCACCACGCGGAGGCGCTGGCCGTGCACGGGCACGCCCGGTCGGCCGCGCAGGACGTGGGGGACATCGCGGCCGAGGCCCGCGCGCTCAGCCTGCTCGGCGCGACCTACACCCGGCTCGGGCGCTACGCGGAGAGCGCCGGCCACCTGCGGCAGGCGCTGCGCCTGTTCGCCCGCCACGGCGACCCCATCCTCGAGGCGCCCAGCCTCACCAACCTCGGCCACGTCGAGATCCGCCTAGGCGAGTATGCGGCCGCCGACGCCCACTTCCGGCAGGCGCTCGACCGGCACCGCGAGGCCGGCAACCGGACCGGCGAGGCGCGGGCGCTCACCAGCCTCGGCATGGTCGAGGTGACGCTCGGCCGCTACGCGGAGTCGGTCGCCCACCACGAGCAGGCCCTGGCCCTGTGCGAGGAGACCGGCGACGCCGCCCAGGCCGCCGAAATCATGAGCAACCTGGGGTACGCGGAAATCCGCCTGGGCCGCCACAAGGCCGCCGCGGATCACCTCTCCGCCGGCCTGGCGATGTGCCGGCGCCTGGGCAACCGCACGAGCGAGGGCTTCACGCTGGACTGCCTGGGCATGCTGGCCACCCGCACCGGCCGCCTCCCGGACGCGCTCGACCTCCATCGCCAGGCCCTGACGATCCTGCACGAGGCCGGCGACCAGGAGGGCGAGGCGTGGGCCCACAACGGCCTGGGCGAGGCGTCCACCGCCGCGGGCCATTTCACCGACGCTGTCGCCGACCACACCCGGGCCCTGTCGATAGCCACCGAGATCGGCGACCGAGACCAGCAGGCCCGAGCCCACGCCGGGCTCGGACAGGCCCTGAGCGACCGAGAGCACTACCTGAAGGCCATCTCCCTTTACACAGAACTCGGCGACCCGGAGGGGGAGCGGCTGCGTTCCCTACTTGACTGACCGGGGCGGCCATTCATCCCAGCGCTCGGCAGTCGCCGGCGCCGCGTCGATCACCTCTCGGAGCAGCTGGGCGATCTCGCGGAGAAACTCCAGAGCTGCGGCATCGGAGGCGTCATCAAGCACCCAGTTGGCGTCCCAAGCGACGATGTGGGAGAGCGCACCGGGCTCCGCCGGTGGATTGGCGATGACGGCCTCCAGGGCCCACAGGTCCCGCTGATGGGACCGGATGTTGTACTGCGCCTGCCGCTCGAAGCGCCCGCGGACCTGCGCGAAGCTGTCGGAATCGCCGAACTCGGTGCCCAGGAAGAGCCGGACGGTGTCGAGTGGCGGCTCCGCCGCGAGCTCTTCGACCCGCTTGCGCAGCGGCTCAGGCAAGCGCGAGTAGTCCATGAAATTCACCCTAGTGCCGACGGGAACGCGGTCACGATGAACGGCACCGGCGGATCGGAGCCTGGAACGACATCAATGAGGATGCGGACGACGCTGGTGGTCACGTACTGCGCCTCGCGAGGACCCGCCCCGCCCATGCCTTTGTTGACGTAGCCCTCACCGACGCGGCGCCCGGCGTCGAACACGGCACGATGCTTGTTCCCCACAGCAAGGTCGCTGCGGATCTGCTCCCAGTTCCGGCTGACGTAGTCGTTGATGGTTCGGTTCATGGTTGATGGGTCGGTCCACCGCAACGACCCGTTCATCGGCCGGTCCCATCCGTCGTCGCCGTAGATGCGGCCTTCGATGGTCTTCACGTCTGGCGCTCGCTGCAGCGGAACCTGAGGCCCGTGGTTCGCCTCGGTGTGTGCGTCAAAGCCGCTGTATGCCTGGTCGTTGGCCTCGACGTTGAACTTCGAGGGGTCGCTGAGCTTCGCATAGTTGTCCTCCCAACTGCTGACCAGAACGTCGTCGGCGCTCGGCCGGGCGCCCGAGGCGGCGGGGGAGGGGCCGGCGCCGCCGTTGGCGGTGGAGCGGCCGGTGCTGAGGACGTGGGCCGCCGCCTCCTCCGCTTGGCGGATGCTGCCGGAGCCGCCGCCACCGTGGGAGCGCGGGCGGTGATGGGGCGGCGGATCGCCGCTGCCGTGATGTGATCGGGGTGGGGACATCGCCGACCGTCTCGTCCGTTGCGGTATGACATCGGGCCATCACGATAGGTATTACTGTCAAGCACAGAACGTAGGCATAGCGTCCACTTCGGACCGGGTAGCGGCCCGGTCGCGGAGCGTGTGCGTTGCGTGTCGGATTTCGGACAGTGGCCAGGTCAGGGTGGGGGCCGCCGGAACGGGATCACGGCGCTACGGCCCAGGTCGTGGCCACTCGGGCCACCCCTGACTCACCCGTACGGCCTCAGTTGTGTGCCCGCGCACCCGTGCCGATCATCCCGGCTGGCCGCAATGATCACTTCTCGGTACGTCACGGGGCTTACGCACCCAGAATCGGGTCGTATTCTCGATACCGGTGGCCGATGGATCCTCGTACGACGGTGGCTAGCATCTGAGTCCAACAGCAGCCGTCCCGGCAAGGTGAACCGATCCCGGAAGAGAGAAGTAAATTGGACTTTTGGGACCTCACTGTGCTCATCTTTCGCCGGTGGAAGATCGCTCTTCCGTTGCTGCTCTTCACGATCGGCGCGACGGTCTTTGTCGCGATGACCGCCAAGCCGGACTACAAAATGACGTCTTACGTCCAGTTTGTGCCGGCCAAGGTGTCGTCGACCGACAACCCCGCCAGCGCCGCCCTGCGTAATCCGTGGAACCAGCTCGGCCTCAACACCCTGGGCCAGGCGGTCATCTACGCGACGCAGGACCAGGGCTTCCTCGACTCGCTGAAAGCGAGCGACCACACCGACAACTTCACCCTGACCCTGACGTACCCGAACCCGATCGTCACGGTCGAGGTCGTCGGCAAGACGGGCGAGGACGCGCGCGAGACCACCGACCTCATCATCAACCGGATGCGGTCGTCGGCCGAGTCGCTGCAGCGCTCCTCCGGGGCGACCGACTCCGACATCATCGCCACCCAGCGACTCGACCGCGGCTCCAACCTGCTGCCGTCGAACAGCAAGGTGAAGCGGGCGATCCTCGCCGTGGCCGCGGCCGGTCTCGTGCTGACCGCAGGCGGCACGGTCGGCTTCGACGCCCTCATGCGCCGCCGCGCCCGCAAGCGCAAGGAGCTGGAAGACGCCGAGGGCCTCGAGGGCACCCCGTCGGCCGGTCTCAACGGCAAGGACAAGACGTCCTCGCCCCGCGTGGAGGACGAGACCCGCCTCATCAACGTGATGGGCAGCAAGGTCGGCCCGCGGGACATCCCGGCCCGGCGCGATCCTGTGCCGGAGTCCGTCGAGCGCACCGCCATCATCATCAAGCGCAACCCGCCAGTGGAAAAGCCGGCTCCCAAGCAGAGCCGTCCCTCCTCGGCCGGTACGTACCGCTCTGCGAACGCCCAGAACCCGACAAACGGGCAGGGAGCCGTCAACGGCGACGACCGCAAGGCCGCGCCCGCCGACCCCAGCAGCAACTCCGTGAACGAGTCCTCGGACGTTCGGGTCGTCTTGCAGCCCAAGTGGGTGGGCGGGGAGAACGGTGGTAAGTCGAAGTGACCGTTCGTCGGTCTGCTCCCACTGACTGAACGCCCGACAGACCGGTACCAGGCCCGCCCATATTCTGGGTCAGCGCCTTGCGGCGTAAGCGTTTTCTGGTGTCGGATCGCGGCCGCGACCAGCCCTGTCGGGTTGTTTGCAGCCGCGGTCACGGGGTCGCTTCGCCCACTACCTTGGGCGGCGACTCGTGAGATGAGGGAGCCTGATGACCGCGGTTGCCTGCCGACTGTGCGGAGCGAACCTGACCGAGACTTTTGTCGACCTGGGCATGTCGCCGTTGTGCGAGAGCTATGTCCCGGCCGACAAGACCGACGGACCTGAGACGTTCTATCCGCTGCACGTGCGGATCTGCTCCAACTGCCTGCTCGTTCAGCTGGCTGCCTACGTGGCCGGGGAAGACATCTTCTCCGACTACTTGTACTTCTCGTCCTACTCCACCTCGTGGGTGGAGCACGCTCGGCGCTACGCCGTCGACATGACCGAGCGGCTGGGCCTCGGCCCCGACTCGCTGGTCGCCGAGGTCGCCAGCAACGACGGTTACCTCCTGCAGCACTTCGTTGCCGCCGGCATCCCGGTGGTCGGCGTCGAGCCCGCGGGCAACATCGCCGAGGTCGCCCGGGAAAAGGGCGTCCGCACCGAGGTCGAGTTCCTGGGCGCCGCGACCGGCGCGGCCGTGGCCGCCAAGTACGGTCAGGCCGACCTGGTCGCCGGCAACAACGTGTACGCCCACGTGCCCGACATCGTCGACTTCACCGCCGGCCTGGCCGCCCTGGTGAAGCCGACCGGCATCGTGACGCTGGAGTTCCCGCACCTGCTGCGGCTGATCGAGCGCAACCAGTACGACACCATCTACCACGAGCACTACCAGTACCTCTCGCTGCTCACCGCGTCCCGCGCGCTGGCCACCGGCGGGCTGACCGTGGTCGACGTCGACGAGCTGGGCACGCACGGCGGCTCCCTGCGGGTGTACGCCCGGCCGGCCGACGCCGCGGGCGAGCCCTCGCCGAACGTGAAGGCGGTCCTGGCCGCCGAGGAGGCCGCCGGCCTGCACACGCTCGAGGGCCACGCCGGCTTCGCCGAGGCGGTGTTCGGCATCAAGCGCGACCTGCTCTCGTTCCTGCTGGCCGCTCGGGCCGAGGGCAAGACCGTGGTCGGCTACGGCGCCCCGGGCAAGGGAAACACGCTGCTGAACCACTGCGGCATCCGGTCCGACCTGCTCGCGTACACGGTCGACCGCAGCCCGCACAAGCAGGGCTGGTTCCTTCCCGGCACGCACATCCCGATCCACCACCCGGACCGGATCGCCGAGACCCGGCCCGACTACGTCCTCGTCCTGCCGTGGAACCTGCGCACCGAGATCAGCGAGCAGCTGGCCTACGTGCGCGAGTGGGGCGGCAAGCTCGTGTTCCCCATTCCGACGCTCGAGGTGGTGTGACCATGAAGGTGGTCCTGTTCTGCGGGGGCCTCGGCATGCGCATGCGCGAGGGGCCGACCAGCGCGCCCAAGCCGATGAACATGATCGGTGACCGTCCGCTGCTGTGGCACGTGATGCGCTACTACGCGCACTTCGGCCACAAGGACTTCATCCTGTGCCTGGGCTACGGCGCCGCCGCGGTCAAGGACTACTTCATCCACTACGACGAGACCCAGTCGAACGACTTCACGATGGTGGGCGGCGGCCGCAACATCGAGCTGCACAGCACCGACATCGACGACTGGAACATCTCATTCATCGACACCGGCCTCAGCTCGTCGATCGGCGAGCGGCTCATGCGGGTCCGCCACCTGGTGGAGGACGAGGAGATGTTCCTCGCCAACTACGCCGACACGCTGACCGACGCACCGCTGGACAAGCTCGTCGAGCGGTTCCAGCAGTCGCCGGACGCGGTGGCCAGCATGCTGGCCGTCCCGCCGGTCTCCACCCACCACGTGGTCGAGATCGCGGAGAACGGCGAGGTCACGGGCGTCCGGGCGGTGACCGACCTGATGCAGTACGAGAACGGCGGTTACTTCGTCATGCGCCCGGGCATCTTCGACGAGCTGCGCCCGGGCGAGGACATGGTGCCGCACGCCTTCGACCGGCTGATCCCGCAGCGCCGGCTTCTCGCCCAGCGCTACACCGGATTCTGGCGGGCCGCGGACACCTTCAAGGACCGCGCCGAGCTGGAGGACATGTACCACCGTGGACAGAGCCCGTGGATGCTCTGGGACCCGCACCACAACGGCAAGTCGCCGCTGACCGTGCCGGACGTGACGGCCGGCTCCGACCAGGTGCTGGCGAGCTAGTTCGGTGCTCGGCCTCACCTTGACCGGAGTCCGGTCCCTGGTCGCGGTGGGTGCCCACCCCGACGACATCGAGATCGCGGCCGGCGGACTGCTTCTGTCGCTGGCCGCGGCCTCGCCCGGCCTCCGCGTCCACTATGTGCTCTGCACGGGGTCGCCGGACCGGCAGGCCGAGGCCCGCGCGGCCGCGGCCCGGTTCCTGCCCGGAGCCGAGATCACCTTCGCCCTGCACGAGCTGCCGGACGGCCGGCTGCCCGCGTACTGGAACGACGTGAAGGAGATCCTGCACGGCGCCGTCGGCGTTCTCCAGCCCGACCTGGTGATCTGCCCGGCGCCGAACGACGCTCATCAGGACCATCGGCTGCTCGCCGAGCAGACGCCCACCGTCTTCCGCGACCAGCTCGTCCTGCACTACGAGATTCCCAAGTGGGACGGCGACCTCTCGCGCCGCAACACCTACATCCCGCTGCCCGACGACGTCGCCCGGCGCAAGGTTGAGTTGCTGCACGAGTCGTTCCCGTCCCAGAAGGCCCGGGACTGGTGGGACGACGAGGTCTTCCTGGGGCTGGCGCGGCTGCGGGGCATGGAGTGCCGCTCGCGGTACGCCGAGGCCTTCGACTGCAGCAAAGCAACCTTGACGTTTGTCCCGTAAGGAGCGATGGTGACCGTTCTGTACTACGACTCGACCATGTCGGACGAGGAGAGGCGCAAGAAGCTGTTCGGCGGCGACCTGTTCGTCTACTCGCCGACGCCGCACTCGCTCCAGCTCGTCGCCTTCGCCCGCGAGATGGCGGAGAAGGCCCTCGCGCCGCACTTCCCGCCGGACGCCCAGCATCACATGGAGAAGCAGGCGTACGTGGACGTCCTGGCCGACCTGAAGCCGACGTTCATCAACCACCCGCGGAGCAAGGAGCTCGTCGGCGGGATCCTGGCCGACCTGGACATCGATCTCACCCAGGCGTACCTCGACGTGCCGCGGCTGCGGTCGATGACCAGCGAGTACCTCAACGCCGGCCTGACCCTGCAGTTCGAGTCGCACCGCGACACCTGGTTCTCGGCGCCGTTCTCCCAGATCAACTACTGGATCCCGGTGTACGACGTCGCGGAGGACAATGCGATGGCGTTCCACCCGCGGTATTTCGCGGAGGGGGTGCGCAACAGCTCGCGCGACTACAACTACGCGCAGTGGGTTCAGTTCGGCCGCAGCGCGGCGGCGAAGCAGGTCGACATGGAGACCCGTAAGCAGCCCGAGGCCGAGCAGGAGATCGAGCGGGAGCCCGACATCCGGGTCATCACCCCGCCCGGCGGCATCCTCATCTTCTCGGGCGCGCAGCTGCACACCACCGTGCCGAACACGTCCGGCCGGACCCGCTTCTCGATCGACTTCCGGGTGGTCAACCGGAAGGACGTCGAGGCGCACAGCGGCGCCGCGAACGTCGACTCGGACTGCACCGGCACCAACCTCGGTGACTTCATGCGGGCGACCGACCTCGAGCGCCTGCCGGAGGAGCTGATCGGCGAGTACGACACCGCGCCGATCTGACCGACGACAAAGCGAAGGAGGCCGAGCTTGGCTCGGCCTCCTTTGTCGTGCACGGGTCAGGCGATCAGCAGCTCGGCCTCGACTCCCAGCTCGCGCAGCGCCAAGGCGATCTCCTTCTGGTACGAGGGGTTCGTGATGATCACCGCCGAGGGCTTCAGGGCCGTGAGCGACGAAGGCGAGTCCACCCGGTGCGCGGTCACCGGCAGGTAGCGGCCCCACTTGCGCGGGTTCACGTCGACGACCGCGGCCAGTCGCTGGTCGGCGTCGGCGAACGTCAGGAACTGCACGCCCCGCGAGCCCGCGCCCCACAACACCGGGTTGGCGCCCTGCTCGACGAGCTCGGCGATCCGGTCCCGCCAGCGCTTCTGCTCCGAGGCGTTGCGCTCCTGGAACCCCTTGACCGCCGCCAGCTGGCGTTCCCGCTCGGCCGGGCCGGGAATCGGCTGGTCGCCGAGGCGCGGCCGGTCGCCGGCGTTCGCCGAGACCTCGATGAAGCGGAACATGCCGCCGAACAGCGTGCCGGTGTCCTCGATCCGCCAGCCGGCCCGCTCGACGATCCGCACCAGCGAGTACGCGTCGAAGTAGGACACGTGCGGGTAGATGACCTCCCAGCCGGCCGTCGACATGTCGTAGACGGCGTCCGGAACCTCGATGTACCCGTACACCTCCCGGTCGCCGGCCTGCTCGCGCAGATCCTTCAGGAACTCGTACGGGTCGGTGATGTGCTCGAACCAGTGCCGCGAGGTGAACACGTCGAACTCGGGGAGGGCCGAGCCGCGCGGCGCATATCCACTGTGGAACTCCGCACCGGACGGGTCGGCGCCCTCCGGTCCGGCGTACATCGCGTCGTAGCCGATGCCGGTGCTGCCGGAGATGTGGCACAGCTCCCGCAGGAACTCGCCCTGACCGCAGCCGATGTCCAGCACCCGCTTGCCGCCGAGCTGGAAGCGGCCGGCCAGGTGCTTCACCAGCTCGGCCGAGAAGGCCTGGAACGCGGCCGAGTGGTGCAGGTTGGTGTCCATGGTCGTGTCGTAGACCATGACCGCCGGGTCGAAGGCGAGGTTCCGGACGTACGCGCAGTTCGGGCAGTACCCGAGCGTCATCCGGCCGACCGGACTGGCCGCCGCGGCCCCGGCGTCGGCCCAGTGCACGCCGCACAGCACCGGGATGTCGCCGAGATCGGCGAACGCCACCAGGGTGGCTTCGCCGCACGCGTCACACATACGAGACAAGGTCTTCTTCCCCCTCAAGAGAAACAGTCAGGAACCGGCGAGCCGGGCGACGATCGGCGCGGCGGCCACGGGATCGCCCCCCATGTGGAAGTAGTCGAGGCCGAACTCGTCCCGGCGGCGTCGCAGCTGTTCCACGCAGGATGCCACGGTTCCGTGCAGCACCGCCGGGGAGTCCGCCAGAACCGCCGGATCGGTCACATCGGTCGCCATGCTGGACACCCAGCGCCGGGAATCGGGGACGTCGGTGATGTCCATCGACCGGATTGACGTGTGATAGCGCAGGGTGTCCGGATCGCGGCCGGCGGCCAGCGCGGCCGTCCGGGCGATCGCGACCTTCTTGGCCACGCCGTCCGAGGTCAGGTCGAGCAGGGCCAGGCCGTCCGCGCGGTCGCGGCGCATCACGGGGTTGATGCCGATGATGTCGGCCGACCGGCCGGCCAGCTCGAGCACCCGCCGACTGCCGCCCCCGATCAGGATCTGCGGGTGGGGCTGCTGCACCGGCTTGGGCAGGCCGTCGAGCTCGGTGATCTGGTAGTGCTTCCCGACGTACGAGAATGGCTCGGGGTTGAAAAGGCCCTTGATGACCTCGACCGACTCGCCCAGCCGCTCGATCCGCACCGGCGCCGGGTCGTACGGCATGTTCGCCGCGAGGTAGTCGCTCTCCATCCAGCCGGCGCCGAGGCCGATCTCGACACGGCCCTCGGAGAGCACGTCGAGGGTGGCCAGCGACTTGTGCAGCAGGACCGGATGGCGGTAGTCGTTGCCCAGGACCAGTGGCATGACCCGCAGCGTGGTGGTCGCCTCGAGGGCGGCCGTCATGGCCACCAGCGGCTCCATCTTCCAGCCCGCGGTGAAGTGGTCCGAGACGGCCACCGACCAGTACCCGAGGTCCTCGATCCGCCGCAGCTGGTCGCGCCACTGCGACATCGGGCCGGTGAGGGCGGGCATGTTCGTGCTGAAGCGAAACGCGTTCGCCATCACGCCTCCAGTTTCTCGTGGGAGATCGCTTCCGGTCCCGCGAAAAGGGGCAAAAGCGCATGTCGCGCCGCATTCTTCGATACCGATCTAAGTATACGGCCGGACTCCGGTCACGCCGTATCGGGGACAAGATATGGCCGTCAGTCGATCAATTCGGGTGATCGATTGTGGAACCGAGTTGACTGAGAAGTTATCTACCTATTTCCCGCGCGTTATCCGGCGACGGTGCCGGCCTGCGAACGATGCCGCTTCAGCGCCGCGATCCAGACTCGCAGATCATTGCGGGGAATCGCGAGGAACAGGTAGACAAGCATGCCGCCCGTTCCGCCGATGGCGAGTTGGACGAACGCGCCCGCGCCGGAGACGGCCTGGCTCAGCAGGGCGGCCACGACCGCGGCCACCGCCCCGGCCAGCAGCGGGCGGATCATCCGCCGGCCGAGCGGCGCGATCCGGACGCCGACCCGGTGCAGCGCGACCGCGGCCAGCGGCACCGCGACCAGCACACCGACGATGGCCTGCGCGACCGCGGCGCCCTCCGCGCCGTCCGCCTTGGTCGCGAACCACAGCGCGGGGATGGCCATCACGAGCCAGCCCGCGTTGACCACCAGCGTCCAGCGGGTGGCGCCCGTGCTCATCATGATGTCCATGCAGAGCCCGGTCACCATCCGGACGACCATGAGGATCATCAGGAAGCGCAGGGGCTCCGCGGCCGGCAACCACGTCGATCCGTACAAAAAGGAAATAAGCGGATGAGCCAGGGCCGCGAGCAGCACCGCGATCGGCATCACCGCCAGGAACAAAAGGGACAAGCTGCTGGTGACGCCCTTGGAGAGCTTCTCGTCGCCGTGCTCGGAGAGCCGGGCGAAACCGGGCAGCGACACGAACCGCACGGCGCTGCCGATGATGCCGGGAGTCCAGCTCGAGATGCTGACCGCGAGCAGGTAGAAGCCCAGCACGCCGGCCCCCATGACCCGGCCGACGACGACCTTGTCGGCCTGCTCGAGCACGGACTCCACCGCGAGGCTGACGGTCAGCGGGACCCCGAACACGAGGAGCTTGCGGGCGATCGCCCAGTTGACCCCGATCTTGAGGGGCAGCCGTGCCCAGACGAACACCAGGACGCCGGTGGCCACCGAGCTCGCCAGCTGCCCGCCGGCCAGGGCCATCGCGCCGGCGCCGGCCAGCGACATGCTGATCGCGACGACGGCGTTGACCACCACGCCGGTCGCGTTCGCCATCACGTACCGGCGCTGCTGGAAGGTCCGCAGCAGGTAGGCGCTGCGCACCGCCGTGATGCCGTCGATCAGGATGGTCGCGGTGTACAGCCGGATGACCCAGGTCGCCTCGGGCACGCCGGAGAAGTCGGCGAACCACGGCGCGAGGAACCACGCGGCGCCGTAGACCACGAAGCTGAACGACGCGGCCAGCGTGGCCGCGGTCGGCGCCATCTCCTCGAGCTTGCCCCGCCACTGGATGGTGGCCGGGATCAGGCCGACGTCGTTGATGTGGATCGCGAACTGCATCGCGGCCAGGGCGACCGCGTACACCCCGAAGTCGTGCGGGACCAGCAGCCGGGCCAGCGCCAGGCTGGTGGCGAACGAGCCGACCCTGGTCAGGACGTTTCCCAGCAGGCCCCAGCCGACTCCCTGGGCGGCCTTGCGCCCGATCGACTCGGGTTCCTCAACTGCTACCTCGGTGGCGGCCTCGGTCACGGTCCCTCGCAGTTATCGTCGAGCAGAACGCGGGAAATCCTTACGCATGGCCCCGCAGCGTAGTCGCAACTGACGGATTGTTCACAGGATCATTCCTGGGAATGATGGTCCGAGCCGAACCGGGGCATGCCCTCAATACTTCGGGTGCAATTACCGGCCCGACGGTGGTTGCCGATGCCCCTATTGTTTTAATCAGCATGGGCTGTGCCCTCGCGGCGGCCGGGGTGCCCGACCCGTGCGATAGGGTGCGCCCAGTGGCGTCGCCGCCCGCCCCAGGAAGGAAATCCCGATGTCGAAGCTGGTCTCCATCGGCCTGCCGGTCCGCAACGCGGGTTCCCGGGTGACCGAGGTGGTCCGGTCGGTCATGGCGCAGACCCACACCGACCTCGAGCTGGTCATCTCCGACAACGGCTCGACCGACGACACCGAGGACGTCTGCCGCACACTGGCGAAGGAAGACGACCGGATCCATTACCACCGGCAGCCGGAGAACATCGGCCTCCTCAACAACTTCCGGTTCGTCATGGGCACCGCGACCGGCGCCTACTTCCGCTGGATCGGCGACGACGACCGGGTGCACCCCGAGCTGGCCGCCCGCACCGCCGCCGCGCTCGACGACGACCCCCGCCTGGTGCTGGTGACGACGGGCATCTCGTACGAGACCGACGAGGGCGAGGTCGTCACTGCGCCGTACGAGAGCACGGCGCTGGCCTCGGACGACCCGGCCGAGCGGTTCATCGAGCTGATGCGGCTGCTCAACGGCGGCCACCTGATGGTCGACCCGCTCTACGGCATGATGCGGCGGGAGATCGTCGCCGCCATCCCGCGCCGGAACATGCTGCACGAGGACGAGATCTTCGCGGGCAAGCTGGCCCTGGCCGGCCCCTGGGGGCACGTGAGCGACGTCCTGGCCCACCGGAACTGGCCCGACGACTCGGTGGGCAAGCTGGGCCGCATGCTGGAGGTCCCGGCCTGGCAGTGGCGGATGCGCAACGCCCTGCAGCTGCGCGAGACGTCCGCCTGGGTACGCCAGGCCGGTCTCGACGACGACCAGCGGCGCCAGGCGCTCGCGGCGGCCCGGCAGTGGTATCTGACCCGGCAATGGAAGATCATCCGCCGCCGCAGCGTCAAGCTGGCGCGGATGGCGACACCGGCCCGGTGACGGGCCGATGCGTCACGGTCGGGTGCCCGACCGACCGATGGGGCCGACCCACCCCCTTCACTACCTTGTGGTGACATGAGAGCGTTCCTCGCGGTTTCGGTCGCGCCCCGTGCCACGCGATCCCCGCGCCCGTCCGCCGCCGTCCTTTCGTGCCTGGCCGACGGGGAGACGGCGGTCGACCGCGTCGACGAGTCTCCCGACGGCTGGGTCGCGTTCGCCGGTGGCGACGACCTCGACATCCTCGGCGAGCCCGGCGCCGGCTTCACCGTCCGGCTGAGCAAGCTTCTGCGTACGCGGGAGGACGAGCTCTCGACCGCCGACATCCCGGCGCTCATCGCGGCCGGCGACGCGCTCACGTCGCTGCTGCCGCCGTTCGCCGCCGCGCACCGCGAGCGGCCCGGCGCGCCGGTCGTCCTGGCCAACGACTGGCTCGGGTACCGCCAGCTGTTCTTCTGGCAGGGCGACGGGATCGCCGCCGTCTCCACCAGCGCCCGTGCGCTCTCCGTGCTCGCCGGCGGCGGCCTCGACCAGGCCGGTCTGGCCGCCCAGGCGATGATCGGCTGGCAGGTCGGCGACCGCACCATCTTCGAGGGCGTCCGGTCGCTGCCGCCCGCCACCATCGCCACGCTGGCCGGTGGCAAGGCCGATTTCCGGCAGTACGCCGAGCCGGTCTCGCAGGACGGTCCGGTGCCCGATGTGGACGATGCGGTCGCCGAGATGGCCGACATCCTGGTGCGCTGGCAGACGGCGTACCTCGAGACCCACCCCGACTCGGTGCTGCAGCTGACCGGCGGCCACGACTCGCGCATCCTGCTCGGCGCGATCCCGGAGAAACTGCGGTCCGGCCGCCGCGCGCTCACCCTGGGCGAGCCCAGCCACCCCGACGTGGTGATCGCCGCGCGGCTCTGCGAGCGGTACGACATGCGGCACGATGTGCGCCGGCTGGACGACCAGCACCCGACCCCGGCCGAGGCGCACGAGGTGTCGCTGCTCGCGGCCCGGGCGCTGGAGTGCCTGGCCAGCCCGATGGCCCTCGCCCCGCTGCTGCTCACCGAGGCCCACCTCGACCAGGGCAGCCGGCTCTCCGGCCTGGGCGGCGAGGTGGCCCGCGGCTTCTACTACGCCGGACAGCCGACCGGCGCCGAGACCTCGGCCCGCCTGGTGCGGCGGCTGGCCCAGTGGCGGATCACCGCGAACGAGGCCGTGGAGGAGGCCGCCCTCGACCCCGCGTACCTGGCGGAGGCGCGCGAGGGCACAATCACCGCGCTGGCCGACCTGTTCGTTCCCGGCGACTGGCTGCGCTCGACCGACCAGTTCTACCTCTACCACCGCATGCACCGCTGGTCGGCCGCGCACGGCAGCGTCGCGGCGGTCCGGCGGCTCGCGGTCAACCCGATGTTCGACCGGCGCTTCATCGAGCTCGCCCTGGCGGTGGCCCCGGCCGACAAGCGCGACTCGCTTCTTCTGGGCCGGCTGATGAGCCGGCTCGACCCCGAGCTGGCCCGCATTCCGCTCGACTCCGGGCTCATCCCGGCCCGGCTCGGACAGCGGAACCTCGCGACCCGGGTGTCGCTGGCCACGGTCACCGCCCGCAAGGCGACCCGGAAGGTGCGCCAGCGCCTGACCCGTGGCCGGAACCCGCAGCTGGGCGCCACCGGCATGGCCGAGCTGGTGCTGCGGCACTGGCGGGCCGAGCCGTCGGCCGCGAAGGGCTTGTACGATCACGCGATCCTCGATAAGGCGTGGCTCGACGGTGTCTTCGACGGCACTCGGACGCCCGCGCCGACCACCGTGGCGTTCCTGGTCAACCTGCTGGCCGCCGGAGCGCCCGCCTAGACGTACAAATGATCTCCTGACTGGAGTTTTGTCCTCATGCGCCCATTCAAGCCCGGTGATCAAAGGTGACGGCTCCGACAACGGGATTCGATCCCGCGCCGCCGTCGTCCCCGCGGTCGAACCGGATCTGGCTGCCACTGGTCGCGGTCGCCGCCCTCGCGGTCCTGCTGATCGGTGGCTACATGGCCATCAACCGCACCTCGGACGCCGAGGCGCTGCCGGACGCCTCAGCCACCCCGCAGACGGCGGACTCCGCGACCGGGCCCGCCGCCACCAGCGCTGCTCCTCGCCCCAGCGCGAGTGCGTCGGTCAGTGTCAAGCCGAGCGCCAAGGCCTCCTCGAAGGCCGCGGCGAAACCGGAGGGTGCGGTCGGCCGGACCATCGCCGGCTGGCCCGGCGCGCACAACGTCGGCGTCCCGGCCGGCACCAAGCTGACCAACTACACCGGCCCCTGCACCGTTCAGAAGGCCAACACCGTCATCGACTCCAAGACGCTGAACTGTGATCTCACCATCCTGGCGGCGAACGTGACGGTCAAGCGCAGCAAGATCAACGGACTGGTCTTCCTCGACACCGACCGGCCCGGCTCCGACAAGTGGTCGCTGCTCCTCGAGGACTCCGAGGTCGATGCCGGCACCCAGCAGCGCGCGGCGGTCAGCTACGGCAACATGACCGTGCTGCGCAGCAACATCCACGGCGGCGTCACCAGCGCGCAGTGCGGCGAGCACTCGTCGACGTGCATCGTGCAGGATTCATACCTCCACGGTCAGTACCTGCCGGACAACGCGCCGTGGCACCTCGGCGGCTTCCTCTCCAACGGCGGCCACAACATCCAGATCCGGCACAACTACATCATCTGCTCGCCGCCGGTGAACTCCGTCGGCGAGGGCTGCACCGGCGACCTCAATCTCCTCGGCGACTTCGCGGTGATCTCCGACGTCGTGATCGAGAACAACTTCCTCGGCGCCAACAACTCCGGGATCTCGTACTGCTTCTACGGTGGCTCGGCCCAGAGCAAGCCCTATCCGAACGCCAACAAGGTCGTCTTCCGGAACAACGTCTTCGAGCGCGGCAAGAACGGCAAGTGCGGCGCCTACGGCCCGGTCAGCAGCTTCGACGTGAACGGCAGCGGGAACGTCTGGAGCAACAACGTCTGGGAGGGCGGCGGGACGGTCAAACCCGCGATGTAGTTTCCCGGAGGTTTGTCGAGAACGGGCTGGCCGCTCCGTCCCTGGGGTACGAGCGGCCACCACGGCCCGCGCGACGACGAGGGAGAACCACCATGAAATACCTGCTGCTGAAGCACTACCGCGGCGGTCCGGCCCCGGTCGCCGACCTGGCGCCGATCGACGAGTGGACGCCGGCCGAGGTCGACGCGCACATCCAGTTCATGGTCGACTTCGCGGCCCGCCTCGAGAAGACCGGGGAGTACGTCGACGGTCAGGCCGTGTCGCCCGAGGGCACCTTCGTCCGGTACGACGGCGAGGGCCGGCCGCCGGTGACCGACGGCCCGTTCGCCGAGACCAAGGACCTCATCGCCGGCTGGATGGTCATCGACGTGGAGTCGTGGGACCGGGCCCTCGAGCTCGCGGGGGAGCTGTCGGCCGCGCCCGGGCCCGGCGGGGAACCGATCCACGAGTGGCTCGAGGTGCGCCCGTTCCTCGCCATGCCGCCCACGGTGACCGAGTGAACGAACCACTGCTGCGGGAGGTCGTGCCCGCGGTGATCGCCGTCCTCGTCCGGCGCGGAGCGGATTTCGCGTCGGCCGAGGACGCCGTGCAGGAGGCGCTGATCCGCGCGCTGGAGGCCTGGCCGGACGACCCGCCCCGCGACCCGAAGGCGTGGCTCGTCGCGGTCGCGTGGCGCCGGTTCCTCGACGCCGCCCGGTCCGAGGCCTCGCGCCGCGGACGGGAACTGGCGGTGGAGATTCAACCGCCCGCCGGTCCGGTGCCCGCCACCGACGACACGCTGCGGCTGTACTTCCTCTGCGCGCACCCCACCCTGCCGCCGGCCTCGGCCGCCGCCCTCACGCTGCGCGCCGTCGGCGGCCTCACCACGCGGCAGATCGCCACGGCGTACCTCGTCCCCGAGGCGACCATGGCCCAGCGCATCAGCCGGGCCAAGAAGCGGATCGAGGGCCAGTCACTCGACCAGCCGGGCGATCTCGGGACCGTGCTGCGGGTGCTCTACCTGGTCTTCAACGAGGGGTACGGCGGGGATGTCGACCTGGCGGCCGAGGCGATCCGGATCACCCGCCAGCTCGCCGCCCTCACCGACGAGCCCGAGGTCGCCGGGCTGCTCGCGCTCATGCTGCTGCACCACGCCCGCCGCGCGTCCCGGACCGGACCGGGCGGCCGCCTCGTGCCGCTCGCCGATCAGGATCGGTCACGGTGGGACACGGGCCTGATCGCCGAGGGGGTGGCGATCCTGCAGGCCGCGCTGGCCCGCGACCGGCTCGGGGAGTATCAAGCGCAGGCCGCGATCGCCGCCCTGCACGCCGACGCGCTCAGCGCCGCCGAGACCGACTGGGTGCAGATCGTCGAATGGTATGACGAGCTGCTGACGCTGACCGGCAGTCCCGTGGTGCGGCTCAACCGGGCCGTGGCCGTCGGTGAGGCCGACGGCGCGCGGGCCGGCCTGAAGGCGCTGGCCGAGGTGAGCCCCGACATTCCCCGCTATGCCGCGGTGTCGGCGTACCTCCATGAAAGGGCCGGCGACCTGGAGCAGGCCGCCGGCCTGTACGCCGAGGCGTCGCGCGCCGCCACTAGCGTGCCGGAGCGCGACCACCTCACTCGCGAGGCAGCACGGGTGCGGCAGTTGGCGCATTGATGACTGGCGCCGGCGACGGCGCCGGCGACGTCGGCGCAACCGCATCCGCGGGCCGGAACCGGGCACGGGCCGCCGCACGCAGCGCCGACCAGCTGCGGTACCGCTGGAACGGGATCTCGAAGAGCGCCGCGAACCAGCGGGCCGTGAACACCGACAGCGGAACGGCGATCACCAGGGTCACCAGGAACCGCGGCAGCCCCGGGTCCATCCGCGGGCCCACGACCTTCTCGCTGATCGCCACGACGATCGGCGCGTGGATCAGGTAGAGGCTGTACGAGAACGAGCCCAGCTTGCGGACCGGAGCCGTGTCCAGCACCCACTTGAGCGAGCGCGCCCGCCCGGTCGCCACGGCCGCCAGCAGCAGCCCGATGGCCGGGGCCCAGGCCAGGTCGGCCCAGAAGTGCTCGCGTTCCCACCAGCCGGTGCCCTCGGCGATGCAGAGGATCACCACCGGCACCGTGGCGGCCACCGTGAACCACTGCCAGGGCAGCCGGTGCACCCGGTCGCTCGCCCGTAGCACCCCGGCGGTGGCCAGGCCCAGCGCGAACAGGACCGCCATCTGCGGGTTGAGCCGCATCAGCATGTCGACCGGGTGCAGGTGGGGCGCGAGCAGCCCGACGCCGACGACCACGGCGGTCACCGCGGCCACCATGAACGCGCCGCTGATCCGGCGCACCAACAGCAGCATGAGCGGGAAGACCAGATACAGCTGGGCCTCGACGGCGATCGACCAGAACGCGCCGTTCGGCACCGAAGAGCCGAAGATGTCCTGTACCAGCAGGCCGTAGACGACGACCGCCTTGCCGTCCGGCGCGGGCGAGCCCGGCTGCGGCACGATGGTCCAGGCGATGATGCAGCTGAAGACCAGGGCGGCCCAGTACGGCGGGAGGATCCGCCAGGCCCGGCGGTGCGCGAAACGGGCCTTGCCGCCGAGCTGCCAGTTCCGGCGGGCGGGCGCGACCGCCAGCGAGAAGCCGGAGAGGGCGATGAACACGACGACGGCCAGATGCCCGTACAGCAGCCAGGCGAGCCACGACGGGCCGGTGTTGACCGGGTAGCCCGGGAACGACTCGAGGTACGTGTGGTGCACGACCACGAACAGCGCGGCGAGGCCGCGGATGCCGTCCAGCCCGGTGACGCGCCGCTGCGCGGTTGACTCGACGCTCATCGGTCCCTCCGGTGTTCATGCGTCAGCACTGACCGATTGGCCAGCGGGAAGGTACGCGAGGTGTGGCTATCCTGACCGGCGTGAGCGAGCCAGCAGTCAGCATCGTCATCCCGGCCCACAACGAGGAAGCAGTCATCGCGGGCAACCTGCGCCGGCTGCTCGAGGGCAGCGCGCCGGGCGAGTTCGACGTCATCGTGGTGGCGAACGCCTGCCACGACGGCACCGCCGCCGCGGCGGGCACCGTGCCCGGCGTCAAGGTGCTCGACACCGAGGTGGGCGGCAAACCGAACGCGCTGCGCCTGGGCGACGCCGAGTGCGCCACGTTCCCCCGCGTGTACCTCGACGCGGACGTCCAGCTGGACGCGGCCTCGGTGCGCGAGCTGGTGGCCGCGTGCGACCAGCCGGGCGTGCTGGCCTGCGCCCCCGTGCCCCGGCTCGACCTCACCGGCGCCGGGCCGGTGGTCTCCCGGGTGCACAAGGTGCACAACGAGCTCATCGGGCCGCATCGCGCCCTGGCCGGCGTCGGCGTCTACGTGCTCACCGAGGCCGGTCACGACCGGGTGTTCCCGATGCCGGACATCATCTCCGACGACGGTCTGGTTCATGCCAGCTTCGCCCCCCACGAGCGGGTCGTCGTGCGTACCGCCCAATCGGTGGTCCGGCCGGCCCGCACCGTCCGGTCGTACCTCAACCGGCGGGTGCGGGTCCGGCGCGGCAACCGGCAGCTCGTCGAGCTCGGCCACACCGGCTCGGAGAGCCGGCTCACGCTAGGCGCCCTCGGCCGGCTGGTCCGCGACCGCCGCGTCGGCGTCGTCGACTCCGGCTGCTACCTGACCGTGCTTGTCCTCGACCGGGCTCTGACGCGGCTGCGGAACCGCCGCGGTGACGTCTGGGCGAGCGACTCCAGCACCCGCGTCACGCTGCCGGGGAACTGAGGCGCCGCCGACGGCGGCCGCGTACGCCGCCACGAGCGATCGGGCCGAGTGCTCCCACGACAGCGGCCCGAAGACCCGCTCTCGGCCGATCTCGCCCATCCGGCGGCGTGCCTCGGGGTCGTCGAGCAGCGCCACGATCAGCTTGGCGAACTGCGACTCGTCGTTGGCCGGCGCGTACACCGCGGCCTCGCCCGCCGACACCCGCGCCTCCCTCAGCTCGAAGGAGACGATCGGTTTGCCCATCGCCATGTACTCCATGACCTTGTTCATGGTCGACACGTCGTTGAGCGGGTTGAGCGGGTCGGGGGAGAGGCACACGTCCGCCGCCGACAGGTAGCGCACGAGGTCCTCGTCCGACACCCGGCCGGTGAACTCGACCTGGTCGGCGAGGCCCAGCTCGCCGGCGAGCGCGACCATCTGGTCGAACGTGTCGCCGCCGCCCACGAAGACCGCGTGCCAGTCGGTACGGCCCTGCTCGTCCCGGAGTTTCGCCAGCG
Organism: Paractinoplanes globisporus DSM 43857; assembly: GCF_000379645.1. Classification (GTDB taxonomy): domain Bacteria; phylum Actinomycetota; class Actinomycetes; order Mycobacteriales; family Micromonosporaceae; genus Actinoplanes; species Actinoplanes globisporus. Next base: position 293,215 of record NZ_KB903294.1, on the reverse strand, counting down.
AGCGCAGCGCGTAGTCGACGCCGTCCTGCGGGCCCATCACGCCCAGGTAGCACAGCACGTACGGCTTGTCCCGGCGGATGGTCGGGTCGACCGGAACCTCGCGGAAGCGCTCGACCGCGGGCGCGCTGCGCACGACGAACACCTCCTCGGGCCGCTTGCCGCCGCGGCTGAGCGCGGCCGCGCGGTAGCTCTCGTTGGTGGCGATGACGACGTCGGCCGTGCGGTACGTCTGCCGCTCCAGCCAGCACACCGCGCGGTACAGCGCGTCCTTGCCCCGCTCGAACCGGGAGAGGTACAGCTCGGGGACCAGGTCGTGCTGGTCGAAGATGAACCGCGCGCCGCGCCGCTTGAACCGCTTGCCCAGCAGGAAGAACAGGTCCGGCGGGTTGCAGGCGTGCACCACGTCGACCTTGCCCACCTTGCGGGCCAGGCGGTAGCTGTGCCACAGCGCGGTGCCGTACTCCTGCAGGTAGCCCAGCGGTCCGCCGACCGCGGCCTTCAGCGGGTAGCGGTAGATCCGAACACCCTGGATCTCCGCGTACGCCTCCGTGTCGCGCTTGGTGCCGCGCGGGCAGATGACGCTCACCTCCCAGCCCGCCTCCCGCAGCGCCAGGCTCTCCTGCCAGACGCGGCGGTCGAACGGGACCGAGAGGTTCTCGACCAGGATCAGCGCGTGCTTGCCGTTACCAGCCAAGGCCCTGGTATCCCTGCGTGGCCCGGCGCGCCTCGGCGTCGGGGAGGCGGACGAGGTCGACGACGTCCCGGTCGCCCGGCTCGGCCAGCGCCTCGAGCACGGCTGGCTCGGTGCTGCCCACGACGCACACCTCGGCGTGCGCGAAGACCTCGGCGACGTCGTTGGTGAGCAGGTCGCTCAGGTGCGGCAGCCGGCCCTCGATGTGCTCACGGTTGGCGCCCACGAGGCGCGACAGCGCGACGTTGGAGTCGTAGATCTTCAGGTCGTAGCCCTTGCCGAGCAGCCGCTCGGCCAGCTCGACCAGCGGGCTCTCGCGCAGGTCGTCGGTGCCCGGCTTGAACGAGAGCCCGAACAGGCCGATCTTGCGCTTGCCGGTCGCCGTGACCAGCTCGATCGCGCGCTTGAGGTGCTCCTCGTTCGAGGGAAGCACGTGCGACAGCAGCGGGACGGCGACGTCGGCCCGCCGCGCGGCGTACACCAGTCCGCGAAGGTCCTTCGGCAGGCAGGAACCACCAAAGGCAAAACCGGGCTTGAGGTACGCGGGACTGATGTTCAGCTTCGTGTCGGCGAGGAAGACCTCGATCATCTTGTGCGAGTCGACGCCGAGCGCCCGGGAGATCGCGCCGAGCTCGTTGGCAAAGGCGATCTTCAGGCCGTGGAAGCAGTTGTCCGCGTACTTGGCCATCTCGGCCACCGCGATCGGCACCCGGAACACGTCGCCGGGCAGGCCCACGTACATCGCGGCCACCGCGTCGGCGCTGCGCGAGTCGAGCTCGCCGATGACCGTCTTGGGCGGGTCGAAGAAGTCCTTGACGCTCGAGCCCTCGCGCAGGAACTCCGGGTTGACGGCGACGCCGAACTCGACGCCGGCCGTCTTGCCGGACTCCTTCTCGAGGATCGGGATGAGCAGGTCGGTGCAGGTGCCCGGCAGCATCGTGCTGCGGAACACGACCGTGTGCCACCGGTCGAGGCCGGCCAGCACGGCGCCGATCTCCTCGGCGACCCGCTCGAGGTACGCGGTGGAGAGGCTGCCGTTGGCCGCGCTCGGCGTGCCCACGCAGATCAGCGAGATCTCCGTGGCCCGGATCGCCTCGGCGACGTCGGTGGTCGCGCGCAGAGCGCCGGAGGCAACCACCTCGGCGGTGAGCTCGCCGATGCGTTCCTCGACGACCGGCGCCTGGCCGCGTGACAGCAGCTCGACCTTGGTCGGGTTCACGTCGACCCCGACCACCTCGTGCCCACGCTCGGCCAGGCACGCGGCGGAGACGCTGCCGACGTAACCCAGCCCGAAAACGCTGATCCTCATGGACTTATCCCCCTAGCGGTTGTACGCGCGCAGGCGGCGCGCCAGACGACGGAGCTGAGGCGCGAGCGCCGACTGCTTCGCCGCGGTCATCATGGAATTGCGTGCGCGTCGCACCACCCGGTACGCGCTGTTGCGGGTGACCACACCCTGGGCGACCATGACCTCGCCGGTCTTGGCCCGCCTCTTGTACTCGTCGTCGCCGCGGCCGAAGTCGATCCGTTCGATCCCCAGCTCGGGCGCGGCGCCGACCAGTTCCCGCAGCAGGATCCAGCCCGGCGCGAGCGCCGAGAACTGCGGATCGTAGACCGGGAACCACCAGTGCAGCACCCCGCCCGACCGCATGCCGAAGTGCGCGGCCAGCAGGTTGTCGCCGGCGTGCACTGTGGACAGAATGCCGGCGAACTCGGTGCCGCGAGTGTGCAGCAGGCGGGTCAGCAGCTCGACCCGCTCGGGCCGGGCGAAGTAGTCGACGGCGCCGGTCGCGGCGTACTGCCCGCGTTTGAGCTCCACCACGGCCGCGAGCGACTTCTCGTCCACGACGTCGGCGGCGAAGCGGATCGGGCCCAGCTGTTTCTCCGCCTTGTTCGTGCGGCGGCGGGCCTGGCCCATGTTGTCCTTGCCGCTCTTCGACGCGCGGGCCAGGTATCCCTCGAGCCCGCCGGTGGTGTCCACGTACGGCGACGGCCGGCTCGACTCGAACCAGGGCGCGAAGTCGTCGTTCGGCTCGAGCAGGTGGTCGAACGCGAACCGTTTCGCCCCGCCGGTGAGCAGTCGCGCCGCGGGGAAGGACGTGCCCGGGGCGAGGATCGGGCCCTGGAAGTCGGCGCCGGGCCAGCCGACCGGGCGCAGCACCCCGCCCTCGCGGTGCATCGGCAGCAGCGCGGCGACCTCGTCCCGCTCGTCGCGGCCGACGGCGACCTCGACCGGCTTGCCGGCGTGCACGGCCTCGGCGAAGCCGGGATGGAAGTACGGGCTGTCCAGCGCGGGGTTGGACGCCCGCAGCCGGTGCCAGGCGTCGAGCTCGGCGCCGGTGAGCGCGTCGAAGGCGACGGTACGCAAAGAGGCTATGCGGGTCACGGGCGCTCCCCGGTGAGTGAGGCGATCAAGGCCTCCCGGCGCGACGGGCGCATCAGGGTGGGGAAGGCCGCCCGGGACACCCGGCGGCCGGCGGCGGCGCGGATGCCCTCGCCGAGCAGCACGGCGCCGTGGTAGGCCGACCCGGCCACGGCGCCCCGGCGCCGCCGGAACAGCACCACCTTGTTGACCATCATCAGCGTGTAGAGCGCCGGGTTGACCGCGGACTCGCCGCCGATGTGCTCGACGACCGCGGCCGGCTCGTACCAGACCGTCCAGCCGCGGTCGGTGGCCCGCTGGCAGTACTCGGTCTCCTCGCTGTACAGCATGAACGACTCGTCCCACGAGCCCAGCTCGCGCATCGCGGCCGAGGACATCAGCAGGGCCGCGCCGGTCACCCAGGCCACCGGGCCGGGGGTGTCGTGCGACTGCGGGTCGTAGATCAGCTCGCCCAGGTTGCCTATCCGGCCCGCCCGGTCGCCGCCGATGATCGCCTCGGCCAGCGCGCGGCCGACCGTCGGGGTGCGGCGCAGCGTCGGCTGCAGCGAGCCGTCGGGGTTGAGCAGTTTCGGCGCCGAGAAGGCCCGGCCGGGCTGCCGCAGCGCGGCCGCGAGCACCCGCAGGGCGTCCGGCCGCAGCCGGCAGTCCGGGTTCAGCACCAGCACGGCGTCGAGCTTGCGCAGTTCCAGCGTGGCGACGGCGGCGTTGATCGCGGCGGCGTAGCCGGCGTTGCGGCCGAGCTCCACCACGCGGACCGGAACGTCCTGCGCGGCCTCGGCGATCGCGACGGAGTCGTCCCGCGACGCGTTGTCGGCGACGACGACCGTGGTCAGGTCGACCCCGGTCTGCGCGGCCAGCGAGCGCAGGCAGCCGTCCAGCACCTCGCCGCTGTTGAAGGTGACGACGATGGCCGCGACGCGGGCGACCCCGTCGTCCGGACGGTCACCGGGTTCGGGCATGGTCACGTGAGCTCCTCGTAGATCAGCCCTGGGCGTTGCTCAGCCACGGAAACGCTTGACGGTACGGGCCGCGACGTTGCGGGCGCGGCGGGGCAGGGACGGCCTGCCGTCGAGCACCTGGTCGATCCAGGCGATGTCGATGGTGCTGCGCAGGCTCGTCCGCGCGTGCAGCCACGCCTCGGACGGGGCGCGACCGGTGTCGCTGGTGTAGACCCGGGTGGCGCCGGCCTCGCGCAGCCGCCGCAGAACATGCCGGTCGTACGACCCGAAGGGGGCCGAGACCTCGGTGACGGGCCGCCCGGCGAAGTCGGCGAGCACCCGGCTCGCCTTGGTCATCTCGTCGGGCACCTGCTCGGGCGTGAGTTGCCGCCAGTCGCAGTGCGCCCAGCCGTGCGAGCCGAGGGTCATGCCGGCGGCGAGCAGCTCGCGCACACCGTCGTCGGTGAGCCGTCCCGGCTGCCCGAGCAGGCCCGCGGGCAGGAAGAACTGGGCGGTCAGGCCGCGCTTGAGCAGGTGCGGCAGGCCGATCTCGAGGTCCGACGCGTTGGCGTCGTCGAACGTGATGCGCACGTCGGTGCGGCCGGACACGGCGTCGAGGACGTCCTCGAGCTGCCGGACCGAGATCCAGACATCATCCTCACCCGGCTCAAGGGCCCGGATCGGCGTGCCGATGCCGTGCACGGTGAGAGTGACGGTCGATGGTGGATTGTTCACCAACAGAGTTCCCGCCGTTCAAGTCGTTTCGTTCGATTCGGGTCGCTGGCCCAGCAATCCTCAGGCGCTGCCGTAGACCGGCATATCGGTAGATCGGCCGAACCAAGTGCCTCTTCGTCGCTACGCTGGTCGGCCGTGGTTTAGCCGCGTGTCGGCATTCCGACTCAGCCGACCGGTCATATCTAGGACGCATTCGTCGCTCGGTCATGGCTGCGGTTACGGTGGTCCGGGCCGACTTCCGCGTGGTCCAATGCTTCGGTGCTTCAAGAGGAGTCCGGCGCCCGTGCCCGGCGCGTGGGTTCCGTGACAGGGTGTGAGTGAGCGTGACGACGAGCACGATCGGGCTGGCTGACCCGGCCGACCTGGAACCATCGCTGCTGTACGAGCGGACGTACGCCACACGCAGGCGGCCGACGTACATCGATGCCGCCGTGCTGCTGAGCTTCATGTTCCTGTTGCTGGCGTTCATCCCGGCCCGCGAGGTGCTGCCCGGCGCCACCGATGTCGGCCGTCCCGCGCTGGTCGTCGGTTTCCTGCTGTTCCTGTGGTGGGTGGTCACACGATTCCACCCCGGTGTGGTGATGCTGGGCCCGCAGCCGATCCGATGGGCGTTCTTCGCGTTCTTCGGCGTTCTGCTGATCGGTTACGCGGTCGGATTCCTCCGCGGTCTGACATCGATGGAAGCAAATGCCGCCGACCGTACCATGTTGTATTTCTGCACCTTCGGCGGGGCCGTGCTCACCGCGGCCGACGGGCTGCCCAACTGGCTGAAGCTACGGACCCTGCTCAAGGTACTGGTCGTCTCGGCCACCTTCGTCGCCGCCTTCGGTCTCGTGGAATACGTGCTGCAGCGCGACCTCAGCAACTACCTCCTGCTGCCCGGCCTGCAGGAGAAGGGCTGGGTGCCGGTCCTGGAGGACCGCGGCAGCGGGGTCCGGGTCGCCAGCACGACGTCGCACTACATCGAGATGGCGGCGTACCTCGCGCTGGTCCTGCCGTTCGCCATCCACTTCGCGATCTTCAGCCGGAAACCGAAGCGCCGCTGGATGGCGATCGCGGCCGCGGTCATCATCGCCGCCGGCATCGCCTCGACGATCTCCCGTACCGGCATCATCGCCGAGGTCATCATGTTCCTCGCGCTGATCCCGCTCTGGACCTGGCGGATGCGCTACAACATCGGCGTCGGAATCGCGATCCTGATCGCCGGCGCCGCGGCCGGCAACGGCGGCCTCACGCACACGCTGCTGCACCTTTTCGACAATCCGACCAACAACTCGTCGATCTCGGCCCGCTACGAGCGATATCCGCTGGCCTTCCGCTACATCGGCGAGAGACCGTGGCTGGGCCGCGGCACCGGCACCTGGGTGTCACCGCAGTACCAGATCATGGACAACCAGTGGCTGGAGACGTTGCTGAGCAACGGCTTCGTGGGCGCGGCGGCCTACCTGGCGCTGCACGTCACCGCCATCAGCGTCGCCTGGCTGGCGATGCGGCGCTCGCCCGACCGCGAGGTCAAGCACCTGTGCGCCGCGCTGATCTCCACCCAGTTCATGGGCCTCATCGTCGCCGCCACCTTCGACTCGCTGGCGTTCCTGACGTTCGCGACGACGCTGGCCCTGACGATCGGCATGTGCGGCACGGTCTGGCGCCTGACCCACCCCCAGCGCATGGTCCGCACGTCGGCTACCCGAGCCTTCGGCGGCCGCGCCGGCTGACCTCGCCCGCCGCGCCCCCCGTCCACGCCTGGTCGCGCGGGGCCGCGGCCGGTTGCGGGTGGCTGGCCTGTTCGCCACGGCCTGGTCTGTGCCTGGTTGCGGGGGCCGCGCCGGTCGCGGTAGCTGGGTGGTACGGCCCACCGCAACTGGCCCCACCCGCCGTAACCAGGCACGAGCCGGGTCACGCCAAGCCACGCGCGACCACCCACCCAGCCAGCCGTGCCGAACCAGCGCAAACCAGGCAAGATGTCCGAGCCGCGCAAGTCCATTCCCGGGCCGCGCGTCCAGGTGCGCAGAGCGGCGCGTATGGGTGCGCAGAGCGGCGCGTATGGGTGCGCAGAGCGGCGCGTATAGGTGAGCAGAGCGGCGCGTATAGGTGAGCAGAGCGGCGCGTCCAGGTAAGCAGAGCTGGGCGTATGGGTGAGCAGAGCTGGGCGTGTGGGTGCTCTGAGCTTCCCCCGGTTTTCCGGACACCATCGCTGAGGGAGGAGTTCGGATGCCCGCACCACACCCGCCGGAGTTTGGTGAACGCGCGGTCGAGTTGGCCCGTCAGGGCGAGAAACCGGTCCGGCAGATTGCCCGGGAGTTGGGGATCTCCGAGTCGTGTCTGCGGAACTGGCTGGCCGCGCCGATGCGGACGAGGGCCGTCGTGACGACCGGTTGTCCAGTGATGAACGCGCTGAGCTGGCCGTGTTGCGGCGGGAGAAGCGCCGGTTGGAGACCGAGAACGAGATCCTGCGCAAGGCCGCGGCCTATGTCGCGCCGGACAACGTCCTTCCAAAATGATCTACCCGGTCGTCCCCGAACTCGCCGCGGGCGGGATCGCGGTGGCGGCGGCGTGCCGGGTGCTGGGCGTGTCCACGTCGGGGTTCTATGTCGCGCGGGACTACGGGTCGCGCGTATAGGTGCGCAGAGCAAAGCGCAGGGCCCCCGCTCCGGCCGGGGAGCGGGGGCCCTGCGCTTTGCCGTGAAGAAGGTCAGTCGAGCGCGACCGCCGGTGCCGCCTGCTTCCGCCGGAGGGCGAGGCCGATCCACTCGCGCAGCTGGGCGCGGGGGATAGCGGCGGGCACGTAGACGAGCAGGCCCACCGTGCCGCCGACCGCGAGCTGGGTGAACGCGTACGGGCCACCGAGGAATTTGACCGCGACCGTGGTCACCAGGCCGGCCAGAACGGCGGCCAGGACCGGCCGGACTATGCCGGCGGCGACCGGGCGCAGCGAGACGTTGCTGCGCCGCAGGGCCAGCGCCGCTAGCGGCACGGCCACCAGGAAGCCGACGCCGGTCTGGGCGATGGCGGCCCCGTGGATGCCGCCCTGCTGGGTGGCCAGCCACAGCGCCGGGAAGAGCACGATGGCCCAGCCCAGGTTGAGCCACAGCGTCGCCTTGGTGGCGCCGGCGCCCATCAGAGCGTCCATGCACAGGCCGGTGATCATGCGGACCAGGGTGAGGCCGACCAGGATGCGCAGCACGGCCGCGGCCGGGCTCCACTCGTGGCCGTACAGCAGCTCGATCAGCGGCGCCGCGAGCACCGACGTCAGCGCGACGATCGGCGCCACCACGGTCACCAGCAGGGGCATCGACCGTTGGACGCCGTCGTTGAGCGCGTCGTCGTGGTGCTCCGACAGCCGCGAGAAGCCGGCCACCGAGACGTACCGGATGGCCTGTCCCAGCGTGTTCTGCGCCCAGCTGGCCACGTTGAAGGCGAGCAGGTAGAAACCGACGAGGACCGGGCCGGTGAGGTGGCCGATGATCGTGAACTGGACGTTCGTGACGACGGCCTCGACGCCGAGGCTGGCCGCGAGGGGGACGCCGAAGATCAGCAGCTTCTTGGCGATCGCCCGGTCCAGCCCGTACCTGAACGGCACGTCGCCGAACTTGAAGATCAGGATGCCGGTGACCAGCGCGTTCGCGACCTGGCCCCAGGCGAAGGCGTACGGGCCGGCGCCGCCGACGGCCAGGCTGATCGCTACCGCCGCGTTCACCACGAGGCCGATCGAGTTGGCGGTCACCAGTTTGCCCTGCTGGAAATTTCGCATGAGCGCGCCGGCTCTGACCGCCGTCACCCCGTCGATCACGATGATCAGCGCGAGGATGCGGACGACCGGGGTGGCCGACGCGTTGCCGGCCGCCTCGGCGAACATCGGCGCGACCAGCCAGAACAGGCCGTAGATGCTGGTCGCCAGCACCATCGCGAGGGTGGCCGCGGTGGGCGACATCTCCTCGAGCTTGCCCCGCCACTGCACGGTCGCGGCGATGAGGCCGACGTCGTTGATGTGCATCAGCACGGCCGTGGCGGCGATGGCGATGGCGTACACGCCGAAATCGGCGGGCGCCAGGATGCGGGCCAGGGCGAGGCCCATGGCGAAGGAGCCCATCTTGGTCACGAATGTGCCCAAGAGGCTCCACCGCAGGCCCCGCCCCGCCTTCTGACCGATCGACTCGGTTACGCCAGGCTCGGCGATCGCCGTCTCGGCGGTCACCGCACCCCTGCCGTGTCGGCGTTCCGGGTCGGCGTGTTCGTCGTTTCCACTCTCTCCAGCCAAATTTCCCGCCAGTACGAGGGGATCTCCCGCGGGCAGCTCCCGCTGAACGCACCCTCGCAGACGACTCCCTCGAGCACGATGCAGGGCGACTTCATGTGCAGCATCTTGCCGGTGTGCTCGTCGATGATGTTGTTTACCCGGCGGGCGACCCGGACCGTGCGCCCGCAGAAGCGCGCCATCTCCGCGTCGATGCCGAGACCCCGGTTGAGCAGGTCGGCGTTGATGGTCTGCTCGATCTCCTCGCGCGACTTGATCCGTACCCACTCGCCGGGCTGCAGGCCGAGCTCCTGGGTCGGGGTCTTGCCGGGCGCGCGGCCGACCAGCGTGCCCCAGTGCTTGCCGCCCTTCACGCGCAGGCCGCGCGGCAGGACGTCCTGCATCCGGTTGTACACGCCGGCGGCGAGGGCCCGCCCCGACTGGAACGCGCTCACGTTGCCGCTGCGGAAGTCGTCGAGGTACTGGCCGAGGTTGAGGATCGGGAGACCCTCGGGCGTCGCGTTGAGCATCTCGGTGGCCTGGCAGCGGTAGCGCGGCTCGCCGTCGTCGCCGTCGGGACGCCGGCTGGCGATCTGCAGCAGCGGCTGAAGGCGAGGCTCGTTGTGGGCGACCACATCGGGGGTGGCGTCGGGGGAGTCCACGTGCTTGATCCAGGCGTGCTTCCAATAGATCATGCACTGCGCCTCGCAGCCGCCGTGCGCGGCGCCGGTGCAGCGCACGCCCTCGAGATGGACGGCGCTCTCCATCTTCCGGATGCCGCTGCGGCTGAGCGTGTCGCAGGCCTTGTGGGCGACCTTGCCGACCCGCAGGCGCTTGCCGCAGTACTCCAGCATCTCGGTCATGAACGGCATCTTGTCCAGGGCGCCGTTCTCGTCGAGGGTGGCGAGGATCTCGGCCTCGCTGAGCACCTCGACCACGTCGCCCACCTTGAAGGCGAGAGCAGTCATCGGGCGTTCTCCGTCCAGCGCAGGTCCGAGCCGATCTTGCCGGCGGCGTGCAGCGCGTTGATCTTCTTGAGCCGCTGGTGCCGCTCGCCGAACAAATCATCGAGCGAGAGTCCGTACGCCTTGTACTTCTCGACGAGCTGTTCGATGCCCTTGCGTACGGTCCACTGCGGTTTGAACTCGGGCACCTCGGCGGCAATCCGGTCACAGGAGACCCGGTAGTTGCGGGCGTCGGCGCCGGCGCCCTCGGCGAACGTGACCTCGCCGCCGACGACCTCCTGCACGAGGTTCGCGACGTCGCGGATCAGGTAGTTCTCGTCCGAGTGGCCCACGTTGAACGGGCGGGCGTGCACCGTCTCGCGGGGCGCCTCGAGCAGCGCGATGAACGCCGAGGCGATGTCGTCGGCGTGCACCAGCGGACGCCAGGCCATCCCGTTGCTGCGCAGGCCGATGTTGCCGGCCAGCAGCGCGTGCCCGACCAGGTCGTTGACGACCAGGTCGCCGCGCAGGCGGGGGGAGAAGCCGTAGGCGGTGGCGTTGCGCAGGAAGGTCGGCGAGAAGTCGTCGTCGGCCAGCCCGACGAGGTCCTGCTCCGAGAGGATCTTCGATTCGCCGTACGGGGTGAGGGGCGCGAAGGCCGCGTTCTCGTCGAGCGGCGCGTCGTCCGTCCCGGCGCCGTAGAGGCTGCACGACGACGAGAACAGGAAGCGGGTCACGCCGGCGTCCTTGGCCGCTTTCGCCAGCCGGACCGTGGAGCGGTGGTTCACGTCGTACGTCAGCTCGGGGTCGAGGTCGCCGAGCGGGTCGTTGCACAGAGCCGCGAGATGCATGACCGCGTCCGGCGCGACCTCGGCGAGGTGGTCCTTGGTGACGTCGCGCAGGTCGACCCGCAGCGCCGGCACGTCCTCGGGCACCGGGCCGATGGTCCCGTCGGCGAAGAGCCCGGTGTCGAGGCCGACGACCTCGTGCCCGGACTCGATCAGTCGGGGAACCAGCACACTACCGAGGTAGCCCTCGTGGCCGGTTACGAGAACTCGCATGCAGAACTCCAGGGTTCGGGCGCCGGAAGGGGCGCACGGATGTTATGCAGTGGCGTTGTGCCGCCGACAGACTCGCCAAGCGTTTCTGGCGTGAATGGCCGGCACAACCACACGATTGACCACTGATCTCGGGCTTTCGGTCAGTACGCGCCCGAGCTGCGGACGACGGCGCTGACCGTGCGGGCGAGGATCGCCAGGTCCATGACCAGCGACCAGTTCTCCACGTACGTTAGGTCGAGGCGAATCGACTCGTCCCAGGAAAGGTCGGAACGGCCGGAAACCTGCCACAGACCGGTCAGGCCGGGCTTGACGACCAGGCGGCGGCGCATGTCGGCCGGGTAACCGGCGACCTCCCGCGCGAGCGGCGGGCGGGGCCCGACCAGCGACATGTCGCCCTTCAGCACGTTCATCAGCTGGGGCAGCTCGTCCACCGAGAGGCGGCGCAGCCAGCGGCCGACCGGCGTGATCCGCGGGTCGTTGCGCATCTTGAACAGCTCGCCGTCGGTGTCGTTGAGGTTGCGCAGTTCCTGCAGGCGCGCCTCGGCGTTGACCACCATCGTCCGGAACTTGTACAGCATGAAGGGCCGGCCATCCCTGCCGACCCGTTCCTGTTTGAAGATGACCGGTCCGCGGCCGCCGGGCCCGAACTTCACCAGGGCCGCCACCACGAGCAGGAACGGCAGGCTGAACGTCAGCAGCATGAAGGCGCCGACCCGGTCGAACGCCTCCTTGATCACCCGGGAGCTGCCCTTGAGCCGCGGGTGCTCGATGTGCAGCATCGGCAGGCCGTCCACCGGGCGGATCGTGGTGCGGTCGCCGGCCACGTCGACCAGGGTGCTGGCCACGATCAGGTCGATCTCGTCCCGCTCGAGCTGCCAGGCGAGCCGGCGCAGCGCGGGGCCGTCGATCTCGGGGCAGGACAGCACGACCACCGTGTCGGCGCCGGAGAGGCTGACGGCGAGCGCGACGTTGTCGAAGTCGCCGTAGACCTCGGGTAACCCGGGCACCCCGCCGGAGGTCTGGGTGGCGGGCACGCAGGCGCCGACGATGCCGAGGCCGTGGTGGCTCTCCCGGTGCAGCCGCCGGCTCATGTCGGCGACCGCGCTGGCGTGCCCGACCAGGATGACCCGGTGCAGCCGCCGGCCGTCGGCCCAGGAACGGTGCAGCAACTGGCGGAAGAGAAAGCGGGCGCCGACCGACAGGACGGTGGCCATCGGCAGCGCGATGATCACGTACCCGCGGGCCAGCCGGAGGTCGAGCGCGAACGAGAAAATGGCGAGCGTGGCCGTGAGGCCTAATCCGGATCGGACTACTCGCGCGTATTCGTCGGTGCCGACGAACAGGTGCCGCGCCTCGTACGCCCGGTTTATCGCGAGGATCGCGATCCAGGTGAGCGGGAACAGAGCCGTCAGCAGCAGATAGTTCCAGAGGAACGGCTGGACGCCGTATGAGCCGAATCGCAGGAACAGGGCGGAGGACGCCGCGACGAGGCCGACCAGGTAGTCGATCAGGTACAGGGTCTTCGCGTACCGTCCGCGCCAGTCGGTGCGGGTTACAGGCGCCCGGAACTCAGCGGGACGTACCGCTGTGAAACGCGGTGCCTCTTCGGTGATCTCGACGGCCGATCTTGGGTCGATCGTCTGCACGCCTAGCCTCCGTCATTGATGGCGGTCAACCACGGTCCGTTTTTCCGCCCTCTCCGGGCAAGCCGGCTGCGGGTGGAGCGTATCTGAGTGAGAATTCGCCGCCGGGGGGACACCCCGGCGACTTCATCGGAGAGCCTGCGCAATCGTGTGGGCCCGCCGCTACACCTTTCCGTGCGAGAGGACTGGCGAATCGGAGGATGCGGTTTCCAAACGGGGCCCAGGCCGGGCAAATCGGGCGTAACAGACTAGTTCCATAAATCGGATCCAAGCGTGCCGGAATTCGGGATCAACCCAGTAACCCATACTCCGTCGGGCGGTTCGGGTCAATCGTCCGAAGAGGACGGCGGAATGTATTAAATCCGACTACGTTGCGCGACATAGCTGTTACAGATTGCGTAATCCGGCAATAGTCCGGCGTCCAGCGCCTCGGCCAGCGTCGGCGCGGCCGCGTCCTTCGTGGACAGTTGCGGCTCGGCGACCGGCCAGGCGATGTCCAGGGCCGGGTCCAGCGGGTTGATCCCGTGCTCGTGGCCGGGGCGATAGACGCTCGAGCACAGGTACGTCACGGTGGCGCCCTCGGTCAGCGCGCAGAACGCGTGCCCCAGCCCCTCGGCGAGGTAGACGGCCCGGCGCTCCCGGTCGTCGAGCGGCACCGCTTCCCAGGCGCCGAACGTGGGGGACCCCACCCGGATGTCCACGATCACGTCGAGTATCGAGCCGCTCACGCAAGTGACATATTTGGCCTGCCCGGGGGGCACGTCGGCGAAATGGATGCCGCGTACCACCTCCCGGGCCGAGGCGGACAGGTTCGCCTGGGCGAGGTCGAGGGGGTGCCCGACGACCTCGGCCAGCTTGTCGAAGCGGTACCACTCGAGGAACGTGCCCCGGTCGTCGCCGTGCTGGACCGGGGTGATCTCGTACGCGCCCTCGATGGTCAACGGCGTGATCTTCACAGCGCGCCACCGTACCGGCCGCTGTCCAGCAGCCTCACAAGATAGTCACCGTACCCGCTCTTGAGCAGGGGCGTGGCCAGTTCGCGCAGCTCGTCGTCGGAGATGAAGCCCAGCCGCCAGGCGGCCTCCTCGACGCAGCCGATCTTGAGGCCCTGGCGCTCCTCGATGACCCGGACGTACTCCGACGCCTGAACCATCGACTGGAACGTGCCCGTGTCCAGCCAGACCGTGCCCCGATCGAGAACGGTCACCTCGAGCTTGCCCCGCCGCAGGTAGGCCTCGTTGACCGCGGTGATCTCCAGCTCGCCCCGCTCGCTGGGCACCAGTTCCTCGACGATCCGCACCACGTCCGCGTCGTAGAAATAGAGGCCGGGCACCACGTACGTCGACTTGGGCTTCTCGGGTTTCTCCTCGATCGACAGGACCTTGCCGCTCTCGTCGAACTCGACGACGCCGTACCGCTCGGGGTCGGCCACTGGGTACGCGAAGACGCGCCCGCCTTCCGGCCGCGTGAAGTTGGCCAGCCGCCGTCCGAGCCCGACCCCGTGGAAGACGTTGTCGCCCAGCACCAGCGCGACCGGCTCGTCGCCGATGAAGTCCGCGCCGATCCTGAACGCCTGGGCGATCCCGTCCGGCCGCGCCTGCTCGGCGTAGGTCAGGGAGAGCCCGAGCCGGCTGCCGTCGCCGAGCAGGCGCTCGAACAGCGGCCGGTCCTCGGGCGTGGTGATCACGAGGATCTCCCGGATGCCCGCTGATACCAGAGTGGTCAGGGGGTAGTAAATCATCGGCTTGTCGAAAATCGGCATCAACTGTTTCGACATCGCCATGGTTATCGGCCAGAGCCGAGAGCCGGTTCCACCGGCGAGAAGAATTCCGCGCACCGAAGGAGACTAAACGGGGGCTCCGGTACGGGTACACTCGCCAGCCGTGCAGATCTTCGTGACCGGGGGTGCCGGTTTCATCGGCTCGGCCTACGTTCGAGCCCTCTTACAGGATGAATTCGCTGGTGCGCAGGGCGCAACGGTGACCGTTCTGGACCTCCTGTCCTACTCCGGTAATCGCGACAACCTTCCATTGACGGATCCCCGACTACGCTTTGTGCAGGGGGACATCACAGATTCCGCCCTGCTGCGGGAGCTGCTCCCCGGTCACGACGCGATCGTCCATTTCGCGGCGGAATCGCACGTCGACCGCTCGATCGCGGGCGCGCTGCCGTTCGTGACCACCAACGTGCTGGGCACCCAGACGCTGCTCGACGAGGCCCGCTCCGCCGGTGTCGGCCGGTTCCTGCACGTCTCCACCGACGAGGTGTACGGCTCGATCGCCGAGGGCTCGTGGACCGAGACCTGGCCGTTGGAGCCGAACTCGCCGTACGCGGCCTCCAAGGCCTCCTCCGACCTGATGGCGCTGGCCGCCCACCGCACGCACGGCATGGACGTGGTGGTCACCCGCTGCTCGAACAACTACGGGCACCACCAGTTCCCGGAGAAGGTCATCCCGCTGTTCGTCACCAACCTCATGGACGGCAAGCAGGTGCCGCTCTACGGCGACGGTGGCAACATCCGCGACTGGCTGCACGTCTCCGATCACTGCCGGGGCATCCAGCTGGCGCTGGAGAAAGGCCGGGCCGGCGAGGTCTACAACATCGGCGGCGGCACCGAGCTGAGCAACCGAGAGCTGACCGAGCGGCTGGTGGCCGCCTGCGGCGCCGGCTGGGAGATGGTGCGCCAGGTGCCCGACCGCAAGGGCCACGACCGCCGCTACTCGCTCGACATCACCAAGATCAGCAATGAGCTTGGGTACGCGCCGCAGATCACGCTGGAGGACGGGCTGGCCGCCACCGTCGCCTGGTACCGCGACAACCGGGCCTGGTGGGAACCGCTCAAGGCGCGGGCGGCCCTCTGATGCGCTGGCTGGTCACCGGCGCCGGCGGCATGCTCGGCCGCGACCTGCTGACCGCGCTGGCCGAGGCGGGTGAGGCGGACGTGGTGGCCGCGACCCGGGCCGACCTCGACGTCACCGACCCGGCGGCGGTGCGCGACGCGGTTGACGGCGCCGACCTGGTGCTCAACGCGGCCGCCTGGACCAACGTCGACGGCGCCGAGACCGAGGAGGAGGTCGCCACCGCGGTGAACGGCCTCGCCGTGCGGACGCTCGCCGAGGCGGCCGGCAAGCGCCTGCTGAGCGTCTCCACCGACTACGTCTTCGAGGGCTCGGCCACCGCGCCGATCCCCGAGGACACCGCTCACGCGCCGATCAACGCGTACGGCCGGAGCAAGGCGGTGGGGGAGCGGGCGGTGCTCGCCGCCGGCGGTTACGTCGTGCGTACGGCCTGGCTCTACGGCGAGCACGGCCCGAACTTCGTGCGCACCATGCTGCGGCTGGCCGCCGACCGGGACACTCTCGAGGTCGTCGACGACCAGCGCGGCTCGCCGACCTGGTCGTTCGCGCTCGCCCGGCAGCTGGTCGCGCTGGGCCGTGCGGCGGTCGCCGGGAACGCCCCGCCCGGCGCCTATCACGGCACGGCGTCCGGCGAGACGACCTGGTTCGGCCTGGCCCGGGCGGTCTTCGAGGAGGCCGGCCTCGACCCGGCGCGGATCCGGCCGACCACCAGCGACAAGTACGTCCGTCCGGCTCGCCGCCCGGCGTACAGCGTGCTCGGACACGACCGCTGGGCCGGCACCGGCGTCGACCCCCTGCCCGACTGGCGGCCCATGCTCACCGAGGCGATGCCCTACCTGAGCAAGTAGAGGTTTCCGACACTGATGTATTCGGGGCGCCCTCTCGTCCCTCTTGTGCATGTGGCTCCGTCGGAAAGGGGACATCGGGCGGTACGTCCGGGTTACCCCGGTCACCCGTGTTTCGCGGTCGGCCGAACCGTCTGGGCCGCTCAGGCGTTTGTCAGGTGAGGCCCGCAGGGGTCACCGGTCATCGATTCCGGCGAAAACCCGGAGGCGATCAGTGGCGAGCGAGGCGCACCCTGAGGCCTGTAACCGCACACGACATCGGAGATGATCGAAATGCGAACCCAGCTTCTCGCCGCCCGCGCCGCCGCCCTCTTCGCCAGCGACCTGCCCACCGGGTCCCGTCCCGCCGCCGGCACCATCCGCTCGGCGATCGCCGCCTCCGTCCACGCATGCGGCGGCACCCGCGGCTGTGTGGCCCTGATGGCCGCCGCCTACGGGGACTACCCCGAGACCGCCGCTCCGCGCATGCGCTGGGCGCTCAGCCTGGTCTCTCTAGCGCCCGCCGCGGCCCAGCCTCCGGAGCCCGATCGGGAGCTCGTCGCCGCTTGACCGGTCACCGGATTTGCCTCCTGAGAACTCACTGAGTGATCGGCGTCACCCTGTCGGAAAACGGGATGCCGCGCGACCTGCATCAATGGCAGGATCCAGGCCATACACACAGTGATCGCGATCTCTGGAGCACTTCGTGACTGAACAAGCGGCGGCGCCGCCCGAGAAGCTGGACGCCGCAGTATTCAAGATCGCCGGCGTCGTGGTGCTCGGCGCCGTGATGTCCATCCTCGACATCACGGTCGTGAGCGTCGCCCTGCCGACCTTCCAGATCGAGTTCAACGCGACCTACGCACAGGTCGCCTGGACCCTCACCGGTTACACGCTGGCCCTCGCGACGGTGATCCCGCTCAGCGGCTGGGCGGCCGACCGGTTCGGCACCAAACGGCTGTACATGATGGCGCTCGTCCTGTTCACCGCCGGCTCCGCTCTCTGCGCGACCGCGACCTCGATCGAGCAGCTCGTCGGCTATCGGGTGCTCCAGGGCCTCGGCGGCGGCATGCTGATGCCGCTCGGCATGACGATCATGACGCGCGCGGCGGGCCCGAAACGGATCGGCCGGCTCATGGCGGTCCTCGGCATCCCGATGCTGCTCGGCCCGATCGGCGGCCCGATCCTCGGCGGCTGGCTGATCGAGGCGGCGAGCTGGCACTGGATCTTCCTGATCAACGTGCCGATCGGCGCGGTGGCCCTGGTGTACGCGTACTTCGCGCTGCCGAGGGACAACCCGTCGCCGTCCGAGTCCTTCGACTTCATCGGCATGCTGCTGCTGTCCCCGGGTCTCGCGCTGTTCCTGTTCGGCGTCTCCTCGCTGCCACAGGAGGGCACGTTCTCGGCGCCGAGGGTCTGGATCCCCATGCTGGTCGGCGCCGTCATGATGATCAGCTTCGTGTTCTACTCGTTCAAGCCCCGGCATCCGCTGCTCGACCTGCGGCTGTTCAAGAACCGCAGGCTGACGGTCTCGACCGTCGCGCTGTTCGTCTTCATCATCGCGTTCATGGGCGCCGGCCTGCTGTTCCCCAGCTACTTCCTGCAGATCCGCGGCGAGTCCACGCTGCACGCCGGCCTGCTGATGGCTCCACAGGGCCTCGGCGCGATGATCACGATGCCGATCGCCGGCACGCTCGCCGACCGCGTCCCGGTCGGGCGGACGGTGCCGTTCGCGATGGCGCTGATCGCCATCGGCTTCTTCACGTTCACCCAGGTCGGCGTCGACACGTCGTACGTGTTGCTGTGCGGCTCGCTGTTCGTGATGGGTCTCGGCATGGGCGGCACCATGATGCCGATCATGACCTCGGCGCTGCGCACGCTCGATCACCAGGACGTGGCCCGCGGCTCCACGCTGGTCAACATCCTGCAGCAGATCGGCGGCTCGATCGGCACCGCGACCATGTCGGTCATCCTGACCACCCAGCTCAACGGCTCGCCCGACATCCCCGGCCTGACCAACCCGAAAACCGGTGACCCGATCACCGAGGCGGGCGCCGCGATCGCCCACCAGCAGGGGGTAAACCTTCCGCTCCCGGCCGACCTGCTGGCGCGCGGCCTGCAGTTCGCCGCCGACTCGTTCGCCACGACGTTCACGGTCGGCTTCGTCCTGGTGCTGGCGACGTTCATCCCGATCGCCTTCCTCCCGCGCAAGAAGGAATCGGTCACCGACGGCCCGTCCGGCTACGACGTGGCCGAGACCCCGGTGATGACCCACTGACGTTCTCAGGTCGGCCGCCTCCGGGCGGCCTTCCTCCCTTCACCGCAACCCGCGATCACGGGGTGAGGGCCGCGATGCCAGCCGCATCGCGGCCCTCACCCCGTGTCGTTCCCCCGGGTCAGGCGAAGACTTCGCCGGCTCGGGCCTTGGCCAGTAGCAGTGGCGGAGGGGCGAAGCGGTCGCCGTAGCGGGCGGCCAGTTCGCGGGCGCGGTCGACGAAGCCGGGCAGGCCGCCGGGGTACTGGTTGATGTACTGCAGGACGCCGCCGGTCCAGCCGGGATAGCCGATGCCGAGGATCGAGCCGACGTTGGCCTCGGGTACCGAGTTGAGCACGCCCTCGTCGAGGCACTTCACGCTCTCCAGGGCCTCGATGAACAGGAAGCGCTCCTTGAGATCGTCGAACGGGACCTTCACGTCGGGGCGGGCGAAGGCGGACAGGCCGGGCCAGAGGCCGGTGCGCTTGCCCTCCGCGTACACGTAGAAACCGGCGCCGGACGAACGGCCCGGACGGCCGAAATCGTCGATCATGCGATCGATGACCTCGTCGGCGGGATGGGGCACCCAGGCGTCGCCGGCGGCGGCCTGGTACTCGCGGCGGATCTTGCGGGGGAGGGTGAGGGTGAGCTCGTCCATGAGCGCCAGGACCGGCGCGGGATAGCCCGCCTGGCTGGTGGCCTGCTCGATGCTGGCCGGCGGTACCCCCTCGGCCAGCATCGCCAGGCCCTCGTTGGTGAAGGTGCCGATCACCCGGCTCGTGAAGAAGCCGCGGCTGTCGCCGACCACGATCGGCGACTTGCGCAGCAGCGCGGCCACCGCGAGCGCCCGGCGTACGGCCTCGTCGCCGGT
This sequence comes from Paractinoplanes globisporus DSM 43857, assembly GCF_000379645.1. Classification (GTDB taxonomy): domain Bacteria; phylum Actinomycetota; class Actinomycetes; order Mycobacteriales; family Micromonosporaceae; genus Actinoplanes; species Actinoplanes globisporus. The sequence continues at coordinate 273,779 of NZ_KB903294.1, read as the reverse complement.
CTTCTCGCCGGGGATGACCTCGACCAGCGGCATCCTGTCGACGGGGGAGAAGAAGTGCAGGCCGATGAAGTCGGCCTGGCGGCTGACGCCCTCGGCCAGCAGGGTGATCGGGAGCGTCGACGTGTTCGAGCAGAGCAGCGCGTCGGGCGCGACGACGTCCTCGATCTCGGCGAAGACGCGGTGCTTGAGCGCCACGTCCTCGAAAACGGCCTCGATCACCAGGTCGGCGCCGGCCAGGTCGGCCACGTCGGCGGTCGGCGTGATCCGGGCCAGGAGCTCCGGCTTCGTCGTCAGCCTTTCCGAGTACGCCTTGCCGCGTTGCGCCGCCGCAAGGGTGACGTCGCGCAGCACCACGTCGAGACCGGCGCGGGCACAGACGTACGCGATGGCGGCGCCCATCATGCCGGCGCCGAGCACCGCGACCTTGCGCACCGATGGCACCTCGCCGACGTCGCGCTTGTTCACCGCGTTGAGGTCGTAGAAGAACGCCTGGATCATGTTCTTCACGGTCTGGCCGGTGGCGAGGCCGGCGAAGTAGCGGCTCTCCACGACGAACGCGGTGTCGAGGTCGAGCTGCGCGCCCTCGACGGCGGCGCAGAGGATGGCGCGCGGCGCGGGATAGGGCGCGCCCTTGAGCTTCTTCCGCAGGGTGGCCGGGAAGGCCGGGAGCTGCGCGGTCGGGACACCACCGGGGATCTTGTAGCCGGGCCGATCCCAGGGCTGCGCGGCGTCCGCATTGTCGTGGATCCACGCCCGCGCCGCCGTGATCAGAGCCTCGGGGGAGTCGGCCAGTTCGTCGATCAAGCCGAGTTCGAGCGCCCGGGCCGGCCGGTGGCGGGTGCCGGTCAGCAGCACCTCGGTCAGGGCGGTGGCCAGGCCGAGCATCCGGACGGTCCGCACCACGCCGCCGCCGGCCGGCAGCAGGCCCAGGGTGACCTCGGGCGCTCCGACCTGCAGGCTCGGGTCGTCGAGCGCGATCCGCCGGTGGCAGGCGAGGGCGATCTCGAGCCCGCCGCCGAGCGCCGACCCGTTGAGCGCCGCGACCACCGGCCGGCCCAGCGTCTCGAGGCGGCGCAGGTCGGCCTTGACCTGGGTGGCCCGGTCCAGCGCCGCCTGCGCCTGGTCCGGTCCGATCGCCCGGAGGCGGTCGAGGTCGCCGCCCGCGAACCAGGACTTCTTGGCCGAGGTGACGATGACCCCGGTGATCGTGTCGCGCTCGGCCTCGAGACGGTCGACGGTGGCGGCCATGCTGCGCACGTACGCGTCGTTCATGGTGTTGGCGCCGCGCGCCGGATCGTCCAGGGTGAGCACGACGATGCCGTCCGCGCCCTGATCCCAGCGGATCGTCCCGGTCATCGGATCACCTCCACGATCGTGGCCGCGCCCATCCCGCCGCCGATGCAGAGCGTCGCCATCCCATACCGGCCGCCGCGCCGTTCGAGCTCGTCGACGAGCGTGCCGATGATCATCGCGCCGGTCGCGCCGAGCGGGTGGCCGAGCGCGATCGCGCCGCCGTTGACGTTGACGATCTCGGGGTCGAGCTTGAGGTCGTCGATGAAGTGCAGCACCGCGGACGCGAACGCCTCGTTCATCTCGACCAGGTCGAGGTCGTCGACGGTGAGTCCGGCCCGGTCGAGCGCCTTGCGGCAGGCCGGCGCCGGCCCGGTCAGCATGATCGTGGGATCGGCGCCGCTGAGCGCGGCCGAGACGATGCGCGCGCGAGGCGTCAGCCCGGCCCGCTCGCCGGCCGCCGGCGAGCCGACCAGCACCAGTGCGGCGCCGTCGACGATGCCCGACGAGTTGCCAGCCGTGTGGACGTGCTCGATCCGCTCGATCCAGTGGTATTTCTGCAGCGCCACGGCGTCGAAGAAGTCCATCTTCGCGAACGAGGGCGGCAGCGCGGCCAGCCCCTCCGGCGTTGTTTCGGGGCGTACGTGCTCGTCGTGGTCGAGCACGACCAGGCCGTTGAGGTCGCGCACCGGCACCACCGACCGGTCGAACCAGCCGTTCGCCACGGCGTGGACGGCCCGTTGCTGCGAGCGCAACGCGTACGCGTCGACATCCTGCCGGGTGTAGCCGTCCATGGTCGCGATCAGGTCGGCGCTGATGCCCTGCGGCACGAAGCCCGTGGCCAGGTTCGTCTCGGGGTCGAGCGCCCACGCCCCGCCGTCGGAGCCCATCGGCACCCGCGACATCGACTCGACGCCGCCGGCCAGCACGATGTCCTCCCAGCCGGAGCGGACCTTCTGCGCGGCGAGGTTCACCGCCTCGAGCCCGGACGCGCAGAACCGGTTGACCTGCAGCCCGGCCACCGTGTCGGGCAGGCCGGCGGCGAGGGCCGCGGTCTTGGCGATGTCGGCGCCCTGCTCGCCGACCGGGGAGACGACGCCGAGCACCACGTCGTCGATGGCGGCCGGGTCGAGGCCGGGCGATCGCCGGAGCAACTCGTCGATGAGGCCGGTGACCAGCGAGATCGGTTTCGTGCCGTGCAGCGATCCGGTCTTCTTCCCCCGCCCCCGGGGTGTGCGCACGGCGTCGTAAATAAACGCTTCCTGGCCGCGAATCATGGTTAACTTATTCACGTCTTTCGGCTTGCTGTCAAGGCCATCGATGTCCGTCTGAAGCGAATCGGGGCTAACTCGCGTACGCTGTGCCGGTGCAGAGCCCCACGGTCGGCCGCCGTCGGCCGAAGGATCGCAAGGACCGGATCGCGCAGGTCGCGGCCGAGTTGTTCTGCGAGCGGGGCTACCACGGCGTCAGCCTCGAGGAGATCGCCGCGGTGGTCGGCATCAGCGCCCCCGCGGTCTACCGGCACTACGAGAACAAGTACGCGATCCTCGTCGCCGCCACCCGCGAGCTGGTCGCCGCGACGCTCAACGCCACCGACGTGGTCGGGTTCGACGCGATGCTCGACGCGTTCGCCGCCGTCGCCGTGACCCACCGCAAGACAGTCGGGCTGTACCAGTGGGAGTGGCGCTACCTCACCGAGGAGCATCGCCGCGAGTTCGGTGACGATCTCGGGCGGCTGCTGCACCGGGTCGCCGAGCCGCTGGCCGCCGCCCGGCCCGCGTTGTCACCGGCCGACGCCGAGGCGCTGGCCCGGGCCGCGCTCAGCGTGTTCGGCAGCCTCGGCACCCACCGGGCGGTGATCGCGAAGGGCCGGGCCGAGCAGGTGCTGCGCCGGGCCGCCGCGGCCGTGCTGGCCACCGAGCCGCCGACGCCCGCCGCGGTGCCGGCCGCCGTGACGCCGCCGCCGGTCCGGGTGGGCGGGCGCCGCGAGATCCTGCTGGCCGAGTCGATCCGGCTGTTCCGCCGCCGGGGGTACCACGCCGTCAACATCGAGGACATCGGCCGGGCCGCGGGCATCAACGCGTCCAGCGTCTACCGCTACTTCCCCGGCAAGGGCGACATTCTCGCGGCGGCCTTCTACCGCGCCTCGGAGCGGGTCACCGAGGCGACCGCGGTCGCGCTGAACGGCGCCGCGGACGGCGCCGACGCCCTGCACCGGATGGCCGAGTCCTATGTGGAGCTCACCTTCGAGCGCAGCGATCTCGTCTCGGTCTACCTCGCCGAGAACAACAACCTGCCCGAGGCCGACCGGCACGAGCTGCGCAAGGTGCAGCGGCTGCACGTGGAGGAGTGGGTGCGCCTGGTGGTCGCCGTCCGGCCCGGGCTCGCCGCCTCCGAGGCGCGGGTGCTGACGCACGCGGCGCTCAACCTGGTGGCGGACCTGGGCCGGTGGGTCCGCTTCGACCGTCGCACGGCGATGGACCGTCACCTCGTACGGCTGATAGAAGTTGTTCTTTGGTCTTAAGTTAATCTCGTTTCACAGGTTCTACCTGGTCAAAGGTCTGATTGATCGCGCATGCGCGTCGGGGGCTTCCCAAGAAGTTAACCGTCGTTTACGTTGCCGGAATGGAAGACGGTCTCTTCGACGACGCCGCGGTCATCCGCCGGGTGGCGCGCGAGGGGCTGATGCTGGCCGGGGGCGGCCGGGCGACGCTGCTCCAGATCGCGCACCCCGGCGTCGCCCGGGGCGTCCACGACCACAGCGATTTCGCCGGGCGCCCGCTCGATCGCCTTCGCAAGACCATGATCTACGTGTACGGGGTGCTCTTCGGCACCCGGGACGAGGCGCGGGCTATCAGTCAGGCCGTTGCCGCCATGCACCGGCGGGTCACCGGGCCGGGTTACCGCGCCGACGACCCGGAGCTGCAGGTCTGGGTCAACGCCACGCTCTACGACACCGCCATGGTTCTCTACCAGCGGGTCGTCGGTCCGCTGCCCACGGCCGACGCCGACGTCTGCTACCAGCAGTACAGCGTGCTCGCGACGTCGATCGGATGCCCCGGGTCGGCGTGGCCCGCCGATCGCGCGGCGTTCACCTCGTACTGGGAAGAAATGGTGGTGAACTTGCGGGTCGGCGCCGAGGCCCGGGTGATCGGCAATGCGCTGATGTGGCCGCGGAATCTGCCGGTCGCGCTGCGGCCCGGTGTTCCGCTCAACCGGTTCGTCACGATCGGGCTGTTGCCGGCGCCGATCCGCGAGGGCTATCACTTCCGCTGGTCGCGGCGGCGCGAACGGCTGCTCGACGGGGGGCTGTCGGCCGCGTCCGTCGTCTATCCCCACCTGCCGCACGTCCTGCGGGACGCGGCGAAGGACTACTACCTGAACGATCTCCGCCGGCGGTTCGCCCGGCGGCGCACCCCCATAGCAGCCGACGGCTGAGGAGGCCAGCGAATGGACCATACGTTAGCCCAACAGTGCGCCGAAAAAGCGGGAGGTCTGACCATTCCCGCCCTGCTGCACCGCAACGCGACCGAGTTCGCCGGCCTGCCCGCCCTGAGCATGCTCGGCGGCTCCCGCACCTACACGTGGGGCGAGCTGGGCGACGAGGTGGCGGCGCTCGCCCGCGGCCTGTCCGAGGCGGGGCTGCGCGCGGGCGACCGCATGCTGATCATGATGCCGGGGCGGCCCGAGCACTGGATCGCCGATCTCGCGGCGGCGCATCTGGGGGCGGTGCCGTCGACGGTGTACGCGACGCTCTCCCCGGATCAGCTGCACTACCTGGCCGAGCACAGTGGAGCGACGTTCCTGGTTCTCGAGTCGGCCGAGATGGCCGCGCGCTGGAAGCCGATCCTCGACGCGTTGCCGACGCCGCCGCGGGTGCTGGTGGTCGGCGAGTCGCTGCAGGACGTCGCCTCTCGGGGTGCCGAGCTTCATCGGGCCGATCCGTCGGTGTTCGCCGAGGCGTGGCGCCGGGTGCGCGCCGATCAGCCGGTGACGTTGCTGTACACGTCGGGGACCACGGGGGATCCCAAGGGCGTGGTGCTGACGCATCAGAACGTGATCTATCAGTCGGTCGTACTCGAGGCGACCGTCTCCACGCCGGATCATCCGGAGTCGCTGGCCTATCTGCCGCTTGCGCACATAGCGGAGCGGATGCTGGGGATCTACAACCCGATCTACCGGGCGGGGCACGTCACGATCTGCCCCGACCCGGCGCAGCTGCTGACGGGGCTCGTCACGGTCCGGCCGGTGTCGTTCTTCGGGGTGCCGCGCATCTGGGAGAAGATGGTGGCCGGGTTGCAGGGTCAGCTCGCGGCGGCCGATCCGCCGGTGCAAGCGGCGGTGGCGGCGGCCAGTGCGGTCGCGTCGCAGGTCCATGAGCTCCGGGAGGCTTCCCTCCCGATCCCTCCCGATCTTTCCGCGCGTTTCGATGCGCTTGACGCGCAGGTGCTCCGGCCGCTCCGGGCCCGGCTCGGGCTCGACAAGATGATGTGGGCGGGGAGCGGCGCCGCGCCGATTCCGGTGGAGGTGCTGCGTTACCTGGCCGGGATCGGCCTGGACGTCCTCGAGGTGTGGGGGATGACCGAGACGACCGGCACCGCGACAATCAACACACCCGACCATTTCCGTACGGGGACGGTGGGGCGGCCCAATCCGGGGATGGAGATCCGGCTCGTGGAGGACGGGGAGATCTTCGTACGGGGGCCATTGGTCTGTGCCGGATATCTGCAACCCGGGGGTGGGGTAGCCCCGGTCGTGGACGCCGACGGGTGGCTCGCGACCGGGGACGTGGGCGTGCTCGACGCGGACGGGTATCTCACGATCACCGACCGGAAGAAGGAACTGATCATCACGTCGGCCGGGAAGAACATCTCGCCGGCCCAGATCGAGAATCTGCTGCGCGCTCATCCGTTGATCGCTCAGGCCGTCGCCATCGGTGACCGGCGGCCGTATGTGACCGCCCTGATCGTCCTGGACGAGGAGACGGCACCGTTGTGGGCGCGCGCTCGCGGCATTTCGGATATTTCCGTTAATTCGCTTGCGTCGTCGCCGGTCGTGCTCGAGGAGATCGGGGCCGCGGTGGCCTCGGCGAATGATCACCTGGCGCGGCCCGAACAGGTCAAGTCGTTCCGGGTGCTGCCCACGGCGTGGACGCCGGTGACCGGTGAGCTCACCCCGACCCTCAAGCTCCGGCGGCGGGTCGTGCAGGAGAGGTACGCGGACGTCATCGACGAGCTCTATTCCGGACCAGCCGCCGGAGATTCCTGACCCGCCCCTGCCGCCGAGCCCCGATTTTTGTCATACCCCAGGGGCAAGCTGTCCGCATGAATCCCATCGTGGTCAATCCGGGGTCTGTCCTCACCCCGGCCCGTCAGAGAGCCGTGCCCCGGGCCTTCGCGCGACCATCCAGCTTTCCGCCCAGGCCACCGCCGATCGACCGTCCGCGCCGGCGGGCCCGGGCGTTCGGCCGGGCGGGCGCGGCGTGACCGTTCGTGCCGGCGGGCGTGGACCGGTGCGGGCGCGCGGCCGGTCAAGCGCGGCGTGGGCGTCGCGCGGGCGGGTGCGTTCGCGTGGGGCGGGTGGGGCGCTCGGCCGGTCCGGCGCGGCGTGAGCGTTCGCGCTGGCGGGCGTGGGCTGGTGGTGGCGCGCGGGCAGGCAGGCGCGGCGGGTGCGTTCGCGTGGGCGGGTGCGTTCGCGTGGGCGGGTGGGGGCGTTCGGCTGGGCGGGCGCGGCGTGAGCGTTCGCGACGGCGGGCGTGGGCTGGTGGTGGCGGGCGGGCAGGCAGGGCGTTGGCGTCCGCGTCGGTGGGTGCGGGCGCGCGGGCTGGTCAGGCGCGGCGTAGGTGTTCGGCGGGGAGGTCTTCGCGTGGGGCGGGGGCGCCCAGGTTGGCGGGGATGTAGCCGGTGGGGTAGCCGGGGTAGGTGCGGTTGCGCTTGGAGATACCCAGGACCGAGCGACGGCGGGGTGGGGCCAGGCGCAGGGCGGCCGCGCGGGCGCGTAGGCCGGCGGCGGCGGAGGCTCCTACCCAGGCGGGGGCCGGGTCGAAGCCGAAGGCTCGCAGCATGGGCTCGTCGAGCATGCCTCGGACGCCCAGGCGCACGGCCGGGCGCAGGAAGGAGGGGAACCAGGCGGCGAAGAGGCCGACCGTGTAGTTGCCTATTCGGCGGTTGGTGTCGGAGTAGACGAAGTGGCGGGACTCGTAGTCGTGCTTGAAGGCGGCGTAGTTCTCGTAGGTCGCGGGGATGTCGCGGATGCCCATGCGGGTGCCGACGGCGCGGTAGTAGTGGAACGCGGCCAGGCGCTCGTGGTCGTGCAGGGGTCGCCAGCCGTACTTGCCGAGCCAGGCGATGGGGTCGTAGATGAAGGTGGACAGGACGTACAGCATGTCGTCGTTGGTGATGGCGTAGCGGCCGTGGGCCCGGTTGACGACTCGGAGGGCCTCGCGGCCGCGGGGTGAGTCGTAGCCGTGGGCGGCGATCTCGGCCATCAGGAGGGAGGTGTCGTCGTAGCGCTTCTGCGGGCGGTTCTCGAACTCGCCGGTGGCGGCCAGCAGGCGGGAGATGCTTGGGACGCAGTAGGTGCGGAACAGGGCGAACTCCAGCGCGCGGGTGTAGTCCCACGGGAACTCGAGGCCGACCGAGATCTGGTAGATCTCCAGGTGGTCGCGCTCGGGGTCGAGGGCGGCGATTCGGTTCAGGTTGCGGTAGCGGCTGCGCACTAGCTCATCAACTCCCTCACCCGGGCCGGTGCGTTCCAGGATCTCGGCGAGCCGGGCCGGCGGCAAGCGGATCGCCCCGAACTTCTCGTTCTTTGATATTTGATATGGTCGGTCGGATGCGACCCCAGTTGGCCGACGAGGTGGCGACCGCGCTGCGGGAGCGGATCATGTCCGGTGACCTGCGGCCGGGCGCGCGGATCCGGCTCGAGGAGGTCGCCGCCCAGCTCGGCGTGAGCATCACGCCGGTGCGCGAGGCGCTCTTGACGCTGCGCGGCGAGGACATGGTCGAGCTGCAGCCGCGCAAGGGGTACGTGGTGGCGCCGCTGTCCAAGCAGGACGTCGCCGACCTCTTCCAGCTGCAGGGGGACATCGCGGGGGACCTGGCCGCCCGCGTCGCCGAGCGGATCACCGAGGCGCAGACGGGCGAGCTGATCGTGGCGAACCGGGCACTGCTGCGTGCTGCGCGGGGTCGCAAGGTCGAGGAGGTCGAGCGACTGGAGTACGAGTTCCACCGCACGATCAACCGGCTCGCGCAGGCGCGCAAGCTGAGCTGGTTCCTGCACACGGCGACCCGCTATACCCCGGCTCGCTTCTACGCCGCCGACCCGGCGTGGCGCGACGGCATGCGCGCCGACCACGACCGTCTGCTGGCGGCCTTCGGCGACCGCGACCCGATCGCCGCCCGTGCCGTGATGACCGCTCACTTCACCGACGGCGCCGCGCTGCTCATCAAGCATCTGGACGACCTCGGCATCTGGACCTGACCCGCAAACCCCGCCACCCCTCGCCATCGCGCGCCGAGCGGTCACCGCGCACCTGGGCGGGGTGCGGAAGCGAACCGATTGGCTGGGTGCCGAGGCCGAGCCGGGTGGCGTGCGCGACCACCGGTCGTCATCGGGTGCCGCGGGCGTGGCGGAGTTTGAAGAGCTTGGCGGCTCGGTCCAGGACAGCCTGGTCGCGACCCAGGCGCATCAGGTCCAGTGGGGCGGGAAAGCGGCGCCACGTCACGGACTGGGCGCGGCTGAACTCGCGCAGGCCGTCGGGGCCGTGGATGCGGCCGAAGCCTGAGTCGCCTACGCCGCCGAAGGGGAGCGAGGGGACGGCGGCGAAACCGAGCACGCCGTTGATCGAGGCGGCGCCGGTGCGCAGGCGGGCGGCCAGAGCCTCCGCGCCTCGGCGGTTGGCGGAGAAGATGGAGGCGGCCAGGCCGTAGGTCGAGGTGTTCGCCAGGCGTACGGCCTCGTCGAGATTGTCGACCGGATTGACGACCAGCGTGGGGCCGAAGGTCTCCTCGGTCATCGCCGCGCTGTCCTCCGGGACCTCGGTGAGCACCACCGGGAAGATGTAGGGCTCGCGGATCGACTCGGGACCGCCCACCGCCGCCTTACCGCCGTGGGCCAGCGCGTCGTCGATGTGCCGCCGCACGATGTCCACTTGGGACGGGACCGTCATCGGGCCGTACGGGAGGTCGGGCCCGTCCGCCGGCAGCGACTCGGCGATCGCCTTGAGGCGCGAGACGAAGTCTGGGTAGACGGCGCGTTCCACATATATGCGCTCGACACCTGCGCACGTCTGGCCGGCGTTGCCGAAACCGCCGAAGGCGGCCGCCCGGGCCGCGGCGTCGAGGTCGGCGTCGGCCGCCACGATCATCGCGTCCTTGCCGCCGCCCTCGATCACCACGGGAGTCAGGGTCTGCGCGCACGCCGCCATCACCCGCCGGGCCGTGGCCGCCGAGCCGGTGAACGCCACCTTGTCGGCGCCGGCCGCGCACAACGCCGCCCCGACCGTGCCGTCGCCGGTCACCACCTGCAGGACCGGCTCCGGCTCCATCAACGCCGACGCCCGGCCCGACGCCGACGCCCGGCCCGACGCTGACGCCCGGCCCGACGCTGGGCCCGTCGCTGAAGCTGACGCCGGGCTCGAGGCTGACGCAGGGCCCGACGCTGAAGCCGGGCTCGAGGCTGACGCAGGGCTCGAGGCTGACGCGAGGCCCGACGCCGACGCCGACCAGGACGACGCCAGCCATGTGCCGGTTCGTGGGGTGTGTTCGCTCGGCTTGAAGACGACGGCGTTGCCGGCCGCCAGCGCATAAGAAATCGAACCGATCGGTGTGTAGACCGGATAGTTCCACGGGCCGATCACGGCGATCACGCCGAGCGGACGGTAGGACAGCGCCGCGCCCTGGTCGGCCGCGAGCAGCCCGGACCGGACACGGCGCCGGCGCAGCACCTTCGAGGCGTTGCGGGCGGCCCAGTCCAGGTGTTCGACCGCGAGCATGACCTCGAGCAGCGCGTCGCCGGCGGGCTTGCCGGTCTCCTCGCTGATCAGGGCGGCCAACTCGCCGGCGCGGGCCGCGATGTGCCGTTTCCAGGCGAGCAGCCGGGCCCGCCGCTCGCCGAAACTCAGGCCGCCCCACCACTGAGAAGCGGCGCGGGCGCGATCGACAGGGGCGGAGACGGAGACCGAGGTGGTGGCGGCCATGACACCCTCCAGATTTGATATTTGATATGCTACGTTCGCTGTCAATCCCCAGGAAATCCCAGGAACGATGCCGGAAGGGATTGACATGGATCTCGACTTAACCGACGAGCAGCGCGCCTTCGCCGAGGCCGTCGCCGACTTCTGCAAGCGCGAGAGCGGCACCCGCCTGCGGCGCGACGAGCTCACCGACGGCGGTCGCCACGCGCACCACCAGGGCCTCTACCAGAAGCTCGCCGACCTCGGGTGGCTCGAGGTCGCGCTGGGGGAGTGCATGGTGGACACCTGCCTCTTCCTCGAGCACACGGGGTACGGCATGGCGCCGATCGGCGGGTTCGCCACCTCGGCGATCGTGGCCGGGGCGATCCAGCGCTTCGGCTCCGAGATGCAGCGGGCGACCGTGCTGCGGGGGATCACGGACGGCCGGACGTACTCGATCGCCATGTCGGAACCGGAGGCCGGCTCGGACGTCGCCGCCCTCGCCTGCCGGGCTCGGCCCACCACGAGCGGGTTCGTGATCAACGGGCAGAAGACCTGGTGCTCGAACGCGCACTTCGCCGACGCGATCCTGCTCGTCGCGCGCACCGGCGGCGGGCCGGGCGACCACGACGGCCTCACCATGCTCCTGGTGCCGGCCGACACGCCGGGCCTGCGGATCAGCGGCATCGACACGATGGGCGGCCGTGAGGTCAACGACCTGTACTTCACCGACTGCGCGGTCCCCGCCGACGCCGTGGTGGGCACTATCGGTCAGGGCTGGCGGCAGCTGATGGCCGGGCTCAACCTCGAGCGGCTCATCCTCGCCGCCCTCATGCTGGGCACCGCGCGCCGGGCCTTCGACGACGCGCTCGCCTACGTGCGGGAGCGCCGCCAGTTCGGCCGCCCGGTCGGCAGCTTCCAGGCGCTGCGCCACCGTATCGCCGACCTGGCCACCGAGATCGAGTGCTGCCGGCTGCTCGTCTACCGCACCGCGGCGCTCGTCGATCGCGACCCGTCGCGTGTACTGCCTCGGGAAAGCTCGATGGTGAAGCTCAAGACCACCGAGGTCGCGCGCGAGGTGGCGCTGGCCGGCATGCAGATGATGGGAGGCTACGGATACGCCACCGAGTACGACATGGAGCGCCACGTCCGGGCCGCGCTGGTCTCGACCGTGTACGGCGGCACGAGCGAGATCCAGCGCGACATCATCGGTAAGACGTTCGGACTCTAGAGCTTGGCCGCGATGATCGGCGCGAGGCGATCCGCGACCTTGCGGTGGCCGGCGTCGGTCGGATGCGTGCCGTCGGTGTAGTCGGCGGCGGCCAGCCAGCCCTCGGTGGGGACGTAGAAGACGTTGGCGTCGCCGGCGGCGTTGCGCGTCTGCACGGCCGCCTGGGTCTGCGCGCCGAAGCGCTTGCAGAAGGTCTGCATGGCAAATATTTTCGCGGACGGATATTTAGCCCGTACTTCCTCGAGCAGGTGGACATAGTGCGGCTCGAACGTGGTCGTGTGCGTGCCGTGCGCGAGGTCGTTCGTGCCGAGGTTGATGACGACGGCGTCGGCCGTGTACCGGCTGAAGTCCCACGCCGGGGAGGTGGCGGCACTGCTCAGCTTGAGGAAGTAGTCCTCGAGCCCGACGCAGCCGTCCGCGGTGGTGACCAGGCAGGCCCCACCCTGCGCGATCTGCGTGTGCCGCGCCCCGAGCCTTTCACCGATCAGCCAGCCGTACGCGGTGAGCGCGTTCTTCGACGTGGTGGTGCCGACCGTGATCGAGTCACCGATGAACTCGATCAGCTTCGCCGGCCGGGGAAGCGCGTACGTCGTGGCGCCCGCGTCGAGGACCAGCCCCTGGAAGACCGCGTCCCCGTGGTACGACCCCGCGACCACCCGGTACGACACGCGCAACGTGTGCCGTCCGGCCGCCAGCTTCGTGGGCGTGAGATTCACCGTACCCGTCTGATTTGTCAGGTATTGATCGGCACCCCCGTCGATGCTGAAGAAGAGGTCGATGCTGTTGCGCTGCTTGAGTTTCACGGTCGTGCCGGTGAAACCGGCGGTGAGATAGGCGCCCGCCCACGCCGGCACGAAGGCGCCGGCATTGCTCGTGTTCCATCGCCCGACGAAGGCGATGTTCGAGTCGGTGGGGGAGCCGTCCCCAGCCGCGAGGGGAGCCGCGGTGATGGGTGCGAACGTGGCTAGGACGGTGGCGAGCGCCAGGCGAATCATGATCGGTTTCCTTTCCGACGAGGCCGGGAGCGCTCCCACATTTATAGCAGTCGATATGATCCGATCATGGGCATGGTGGAGTTCGAGCTCGCGGTTCAGGACACGCACGGCCTCGCGGTCGCGGCGAAGATCAAACCCGATCGGATCGAGCTCTGCTCGGCGCTTCAGCTCGGCGGCCTGACTCCGTCACTGGGCCTGATAGAGACGGCGGTCGCGACGCCAGGCATCCCGCCGGTGCACGTCCTGATCCGCCCCCGGGCCGGCGGCTTCGCCTACGCCGCCGACGACACGGCCCTCATAATGCGAGATATCGTAAATGTCCTAAAAGCGGGAGCGTGCGGTCTCGTCATGGGTGGCATCCAGGGCGGCAAAGTGGACAAATCGCTGATGGAGGGCGCAGTCGAGGCGGCCGGCGACGCGGAGGTCACGTTCCACCGAGCCTTCGACACGGTCCACGACCCCGAGGAGGCCGTCGAGACGCTGGCCGGGCTGGGCGTCCGGCGCATCCTCGCCGACGCCACCGACCTGGAAACCCTGGCGAGGGCGGTCGAGGCAGCCGCCGGCCGGATCGAGATCATGGCGGGCGGCGGCGTCCGCCCGCACCTGGTCGAGAAGATCGTCCGCACCGGCGTCGACGCCGTCCACGCCTCGGCCAAGCACACCGTCCGTGACGCGGTCGGCATCACGCTCGGCAGTTCGGCGCCCGCGGGGGAGCAGGGCCGCGAGACCACCGACGAGCACGAGGCCGCCCGCATCATGTCCGCGTTGCGAGCGGCGGCCGCGAGGCGCTGAACCGCACCTGTTCGACCGGCCGGAACCGGTCGTCCAGCGTCATCAGCAGGCTGAGCAGCGCCGAGAAGAACAGCGCGATCCCGAGATTGAGGTCGTCGCCGAGCTGGTTGAGCAGCCAGTCCGCCCCCAGCACGAGCAGGGCGTTGACCAGCACCCGCGCCCCGAACGACGCGGCCATGGACTCCACGCCGCCGGCCCGCCGGGCCACCGCGAGGCTGATCGCCGCGTTGATCACCACGAACGCCGCGATGCCGATGAACAGCTCCAGATCGCTCGTCCGACGCTCCGGCAGCACCTGCCCGTAGATCACGCAGAGCAGCCCGATGAGCACGACGTTCTCGAGGGTCGGCAACGAGAACACCCGCCAGTGCGAGGCCACCCACTGATCGCGCTCGGCCGCCGTGTCGATCTCCTCCGGCAGCGGGTCGGCCGCCAGCTTGAGTGGCCACGCCCGCTCGGGCAACCGCGGCCACAGCCACAGCCAGATCCACAGCGCCACCGCGATGATGAGCACCGCGAGTACCGGCGCGATCCACGGGTGGTCACGCACGGTGTCGGTGAAGTCGAGCTGCGCGACGTGGATCCACCACTCCTGCGGAAGCTTCACGAAGACCCAGATGCACCCCGCGGTGATCACCCACCGTCGCATGCTCACCCTGGCCGGGTCCCAGAACATCCGCACGATTTCGTACGCGATGAAGAAGTACTCGAAGGTGTTGGGGAAGATCAGCAACAGCACCCGGTTGTCGAAGAGCTCGAACAGCACGACACCGGCCAGCCGGTAGAAGAACAGGAAGCGCGCGACCTCGATCGCCGGCCGGCTGGTCCAGTTGCGCAGCACCGAGAAGTACGCGACGGACAGGTAGAACATGTCCATCGCCTTGTCGTAGCCCTGGTAGCCCGGCGGGTCGTAGCCGAACCACTGGAAGATCGTCTGGTCGATCCCGTCGAGCACCAGCGCCACGATGATCGCCGGCAGCGGGTACTTCGGGATGAACAGCGGCACGACGAATCGCGCGCCGACCACGGTCAGGAAGACCAGTGTCGCTTCTGTGCCCATGACCCGGCCCTCCGGCACCTGGATTTTCCGGATAGTCCCAGGTCAATACCGGACGGCACAAGGATTCCGCGCCGCTTTCATCTGTTGCGGATGAGCGCACGCCCGGTTCACCATAGGATGCGCGCGAGTGCGTATTCCTCCTCCGGCGATTGACATAGCCTCGGCGCAGTCCATCGCCGGAGGAGAAACCACATGGCCGACGACTTCCAGTACCACATCGACCATCACGGCGGCCTGGTCCGCCCGGTCGAGCTTCTGACCGCCCGCGCCTCCGGTGACGCCGGCGCCATCGCCGCCGCCGAGGAAGAGGCGGCCGTCGCGACCGCCCACGAGCAACGACGCCTTACTCTCTCGGCGGTCAGCGACGGCCAGTTCCGGCGGGAGCATTTCGAGTCGGTCGTCTACGACCACGTCGACGGCTTCGAGACCAATGCCGGCTTTGAGAATGGCGCCGGTGGCCACGAGCTCGCCGATCTGGCCGGTATCGCCCCGGCTCGCCGCCGCTCGGTGCGCGGCCCGCTCGCCGCCAAGAGCCGCCTCGCCGACCACGAAGCAGAACCACTGTTGCGTACGGTGGACCGCCCGGTTTTCGTGGCGCTTCCCTCGCCGGGCTACCTGGCGCTGCTGAGCGACCCGGCCGGCGACCCCGCGACGGTGGCCCGGATCGGCGACGAGCTCGCCGCGATCATCCGGTCCGAGATCGGCGCGCTGGCCGCGCAGGGCGTCGCCCATGTCGCGCTCGGCAACCCGCTGCTCGTCCCGCTGCTCACGGTCGACGGCCGTCGTCGGGTGCCCGCCGCCGACGCGCTGCTCGACGCGGCCGTGGCCGCCGACCGGGCCGCCGTGACCGGCCTCGACGCCCCGGCTCATTTCCGGGTCGGCCTCGACCTCACCGACCACGGCCCATTCGCCACCACCGAGCACGGGTACGACACCGGCGCGCTCGAACAGCTCGTCGCCGGGACCCCGTTCCACCGGCTCGGCGTCGACTTCCCGGCCGACCCGGCCCGCCGCCTGCCGTTCGACGACATCCCGGCCGGCATCGCGGTCAGCTTCGGCATCGTCGACGTCTCGACGCCCGAGCCCGAGCCGATGGACGACCTGCTCGCGCTGGCCGACGAGATCGCCGACCGGCGCAGCCTGGACGACGTGGCCTTCGCGCCCAACGCCGGCTTCGCCCCCTCGGCCACCGCGCCGCTGATGACCGCCGACGAGCAGAGGGCCAAGCTGCAGCGCGTCGAGATGGTGTGCCGCTACTACTGGGGCAACGAGATCTGATGCGGGCGACCGGACTGATTCTGACCTCGTTCGACCAGCCCGCGGCCCTGGCGCCGTTCGAGATTCCCGGGCCGGCGGACGGCCAGGTGCTCCTCGCGGTGAAGGCGTCGTCGGTCAACGCCTTCGACGGGAAGGTCGCCGACGGCGCGCTGCGGCACGCTTTCCAATACGACTTCCCGGTCACCATCGGCCGTGACTATGCGGGCGTCGTCGCCGCGGTCGGCGACGGCGTGACCCGGTTCCGCCCGGGCGACGCCGTCTTCGGGTACCTCGGCGGCCCGAAGCTGCACCGCGGCGCCTTCGCCACCCACCTGCTCGTCGGCGAGGACGAGTGCGTCGTGGCCAAGCCCGACGATCTCTCCTTCGAGCAGGCGGCCTGCCTCCCGCTGAGCGGGGTCGTCGCGCTGCGCTGCGTCGCCGCCGCCGCGCCCGCCGAGCATGAGGTGGTCGTCGTGGTCGGCGCCCCCGGCGGCGTCGGCAGCTACGCCCTGCAGCTGGCCGCGGCCCGGGGCGCCACGGTGGTCGCCTCCGGCCCGGCCGGCGACACCGACTACCTCCTCGGCCTGGGCGCGACCGAGGTGGTCGCGCCGGGCGTCGACTTCGCGGCGGCCGTCGGCAAGCTGCACCCGGACGGCGTCGACGCGCTGATCGACCTGGTCAACGGCGGCGACGCCGTCGCCGAGCTGGTGGAGCTGGTCAAGCCGGGCGGCCGGGTCGTCTCGGTGCACCGCGCCGCCGACCCGGCGCTGCTGGAGCCGCGCGGGATCCGGGGCACGAACGTGATGAGCAACCCCGACCGGGCCCTGATCGAGGAGCTGGGCCGGCTCGCCGCGGCCGGCACGCTGCGGGTGCCGATCCGCGAGACCCGCCCGCTCGCCGACGTCGCCGGCGCGCTGGCCGAGGCGAAGACCCGGCACACCCGGGGCAAGACCGTCATCACGATGAACTAGGGAACGCCAAAAAGGGGGCGGCCGATCGGCCGCCCCCTTTTGCTGTGCTCGTCAGCGCGCCTCGGCCGGCCAGCGGCGGAGGATGACCCGCTCGCCCATCCCGATCACCAGGTTGAGCAGGACGCCGACCACGCCGATCGTGGCCAGCAGCGCGAACGCGCTCGCCACCTGGAAGCTCTGCTGGTACTGCACCAGCAGGTATCCCATGCCGCCGGTGGCGACCAGGAAGTCGACCAGCAGGGTCACGATCAGGCAGACCGGCACGGCGACCCGGATGCCGACCACGATCTCGGGCAGCAGGGACGGCAAAACCACCTTGCGCAGCCGGTCCCAGGTGCTCAGGCCCAGACAGTGGGCCATCTCGAGACGCATGTCCGGCAGGGCGGCCCGGGCGGCGGCGGTGTTCAGCAGAATGGGCCAGATCGTCCCGTACACGATGATCCCGATTTCGGTCTTGCTGTTGGCCTGGAACAGCACGAGAGCGGCCGGGACGATGGCGGCGGCCGGGGTGGCGCGGATGAACTCGAACAGCGGGTTCAGCGCCCGGCTGAGACGCCGCGACGAGCCGAGCGCCGCGCCCAGCACCACGCCGAGCACGGTCGCCAGCAGCAGGCCGAGCACGAACAGCTTCAGGCTGATCGCCAGCGCCGGCCACAGCGCGCCGCTCTCCTCGATCGCCTTGAACGACGTCCACCAGGCCGACGGCGGCGGCGTGGTGATCGAGTCCTGGCTGCCGAACAGCTGCCACAGCACGATGACGAGCGCGATCGGTACCACGCCCCGCAGGGTGCGCAGGCTCATCTGCTGCTCCTCTCCGCCACGGCGGCGACGCCGGGGAACAGGACCCGGAAGGCCCGGATCAGCCCGGCGTTGATGATCAGGCCGAGCACGCCGACCAGCAGCACGTAGACCCACATGCGGGCCGGCTGCATGCCGCTCTGCTCGAGCACGAGCTGGTTGCCGACGCCGCTCTGCAGGCCGAGCATCTCGCTGACCACGCAGACGACCAGCGCGGTGGCCAGCGACAGCCGGGCGCCGACCAGGATCGACGAGCCGGTCGCCGGCAGGACGATCTTGACGAGCGTCGCGGTGCGGGACAGCTGCAGCGTGCGGGAGACGTCGCGCAGGCGCGGGGTGACGCCGCGGACGCCGCCCGCGGTGTTGATGAGCATCGGCCACAGCGCCGCGTACGCCCCGAGGATCACCTCGGTCAGGTCGCCGGTGCCCCAGATCAGGATCGCGATCGGGATCAGCGCGACGACCGGCAGCGACCGCAGCATGTCCACGGTCGCGTATCCCCAGGACGCGACGACCGGGTTGAGCGCGAGCAGCAGGCCGAGGACGAGGCCGGTGCCGGCGCCGATGACCCAGGCGATGAGCACGACCCGGACGGTGTGCTCGACGGCGGCCCACAGCCCGCCGTCGGGGCCGATCAGATCCTGGAAACCGTGCCAGATGTCCACCGGCCGGGGCAGGTTGGGACCGCCCAGGAACTGCCAGACGATCAGGAGGGCGAGGATGACCGCGATGCCCGGCCAGTTGACCGCCCGGAAGCCGCGGTCAAGGAGGCCGCCGCGCCTAAGCCGGTCGGCCATAGCGCAGCACCTCGGCGAGCTCGTGGCGTACCTCGTGGAAGCGGGGCAGGTCGCGGGTGGCGATCTGGTCGCGCGGGCGCGGCAGCTTGGTCGTGACCTCGTGCACGATCGAGCCGGGCGACCCGTGGATCACCATGACCCGGTCGGCGAGGTAGACCGCCTCGTCGACGTCGTGCGTGATGAAGATGATCGTCTGCCCGGTCTGTGCCTGCACGTCCATGAGCTGGTCGTGCAGGGCGCCCTTGGTGATCGCGTCGAGGGCGCCGAACGGCTCGTCCATCAGCAGCACCTTGGGTTCGAGCACGAGGGCACGGGCGATCTGCACCCGCTGCTGCATGCCGCCGGACAGCCGCCACGGGTACTCCCCGGCCCGCTCGGCGAGACCGACGATCTCGAGCGCGCGGTGCACCCGCTCCTTGCGTTCGGCCTTGCTGGTGCGGCCCTCCAGCGGCAGGGCGACGTTCTTGGCCACGGTCCGCCAGGGCAGCAGCGCCGTCGCGTAGTCCTGGAAGACGGTGACCGCGTCGCGGGAGGGGCCGGTGACCGGCTTGCCGCCGAGGGTGCTGGTCCCGGTCGTCGGCAGCAGCAGGCCGCTGAGGATGCGCAGCAGCGTGGTCTTGCCGGTGCCGGAGGGGCCGATGATTCCGATGATCTCCCCGGCGTGGACCTCCACGTCGACCTGACGCAGGATGTCGCGACCCGTGGGACCAGCCGGAAGCTTGACGCCCACGTCGCGTAGTTCGAAGACGACGCCGCCCGTGCCGGCGGCGTCGGTGGCGGCGTTGTTGCTGGGCGCCGCCAGACGTTCGCTCATGTCTCGCTCCCGTAAATCGGCGATGGGCCGGCGGCTGGTCGCCCAGCCGCCGGCGGTGTTCTCACGTCAGCTCTGCTGATAGACGAGCTCGCTCGCCGGGGTGGTGAAGCCGGCCGGCAGGTCACCGACCTTCTTCATCGGCTCGATCCACGACTCGAGGTACTCGGGCTTGGGCTCGAACGACACCCACTGGGTGATCGGGAACTTCTGGGCGACCGCGTCGGGCAGTTTGAAATCCTTCACCAGGATCTGCTTGGCCGCGGCGTCGTTGGCCTTCATCCACTCCAGCGCCTCGTCCTGCGCCTTGTTGAAGGCGTCGATCGTCGCCTTGTTGGAGTTGGCCCAGTCGGCGGTCGCGACCCAGCCCGCGGAGAGCGCGTCGCCGCCGTTGCCGGAGACGTCGGTCGGATTGCCGAGGTCGACCCCGCCCTGCCCGAGCAGCTGCCCGTTGAACGGGAAGATCGTCACGGCGGCCTGGATCGTGCCGGTCTTCAGGCCGCCGGCCATGTCGGCGAACGGCACCTGGAGGAACTTCACGTCGGTCTTCTTGAGGCCGGCCTTGTCGAGCAGGATGACCGCGCCCTCGTACAGGTTGCCGCTGAGGCTCGGCACGCCGATCGTCTTGCCCTTGAGGTCGGCGACCGAGTTGACGCCCTTCGCGCCGATCACGTAGCTGTTCCGCTTGTCCGTCGAGTTCTCGACGTCCTCGGCGGCGACCAGGATCGGCTTGAGACCCTGCGCCGCGGCCTGCAGCAGCGACGGCGGGGTCACCGTGATCAGGTCGAACTGCTTGCCGATGCTGGGGATCAGCGCCGCCGAGTTCTGGGTGGCCGTGAGCTTGACGTCCAGGCCGTTCTTCTTGAAGAAGCCCTGCTGATCGGCCACGACGATGGTGGTGTTGGTGGCGTTCGGGTTATATGCGATGCGCAGCGCGAGCTGGCCCGACTGGCCGCCGGCACTGTCGGTGGTGTCGTTGCCCGACGACCCGCCACCGCACGCCGCGATGGCCATCACCATGGCGGCGCCGATCGCGAGCATGGTCGCGCGAGCGCCGGGCTGCCGGAAATGCACCTGCATCCGACCTCTCCTCTCGATGGTCAAGCCGGCTGGGACTCACGTCACAAGCCCCTCCCGGTGGCCACGATGCTGCCCGTTACGCGCGTCACGTGGGTGCAACCTTAGGGTTACGAAATGTCGCCCTCACGAAATACGCCGTTCGGGCGCGCGTGAGAGATCCTGTAGCTTCCCCAGCAGCCCCGATGAGGCCGGTAACCGCTACGATCCCCCGTGCGACGCATCCCCCCGCGTCGTCCCGCGGAGAAGGGATCCCCCGTGAATCGGCAGTGGAGCCGAGTCGGCGCACGTGTCGCGTCGGTCGTCCTGCTGGTCGTCGGCGCCGCCGGTGGTCTCTATCTCGGTCAGGGCAGAAAAGTCGAGCCGCTCGGCGCGACCGACGTCTCGCTGCAGGTGCAGACCGACGAGATGCAGATGCTCAAGGCGCGGCAGAACGAGCACGTCGCCGCCCGGGCCTGGCAGCGCGAGGCGGAGACCGAGGCCGCCGAGAAGGCCGCCACCGTGGCGCGGACCGCGGCCGGCCGGGCGCGCACCCTCGCCAAGAAGGTGGTCGAGGCCAAGAAGGCGAAGACGTCCACCACGACGGTGCCGTACACGGGACCGATCCCGACCTCGTGCAAGGAGTTCGTCGGCAACCGGGCGACCGGCTGCGCGCTGATGCTCGACGCGGGCTTCGCGATCGACCAGTTCCCGTGCCTCAACAACCTGTTCAACAAGGAGAGCGGCTGGAACCACCGCGCCGAGAACCCCAGCGGCGCGTACGGGATCCCGCAGGCGTACCCGGGAAGCAAGATGTCGTCGGTCGCCGATGACTGGCGGACGAACCCGGCCACCCAGATCAAGTGGGGCCTCGGGTACGTCAAGGGCAAGTACAAGACCCCGTGCGGCGCCTGGTCGCACTGGCAGGCGAATCACTCGTACTGAAATCTAGGCTTCACAAGCATGTAATGACATTGTTGAATGTATGGGAGCGCTCCCAACTGACCTCAAGGGGCTCCCATGCGCCGTGTCCTTCTCGCCCTCGTCCTCGTCGCCGCCGGCGTCGTGGGGCTCGCCACCCGGCCCGCCTCCGCCGCCGGCGCCTTCAACTACGGCGAGGCGCTGCAGAAATCCATGTTCTTCTACCAGGCCCAGATCGCCGGCAAGAAGCCGTCGTGGAGCCAGGTGTCGTGGCGCGGCGACGCGGCCATGAACGACGGCTCGGACGTCGGCCTCGACCTCACCGGCGGCTGGTTCGACGCCGGCGACCACGTGAAGTTCGGCTTCCCGATGGCGTTCTCGACGACGATGCTCGCCTGGGGCGCGGTCGAGTACCGTTCCGCGTACGCCGCGTCCGGCCAGCTCACGACGTTCCTGAACAACTTGCGCGTGCCCAACGACTACTTCATCAAGGCGCACCCGTCGGCGAACGTGCTCTACGGCCAGGTCGGCAAGGGCGACGACGACCACAAGTGGTGGGGCCCGGCCGAGGTGCTGCCGATGGCGCGGCCGGCCTACAAGATCGATGCCACCTGCGGCGGTTCGGACCTGGCCGGGGAGACGGCCGCCGCGATGGCCGCGAGCTCGATGGTCTTCCGGCCCACCGATTCCGCGTACGCCGACAAGCTCCTCACCCACGCGAAGCAGCTGTACACGTTCGCGGACACGGTGCGTAAGGCGTACAGCGACTGCATCACGGACGCGCAGAACTTCTACAAGTCGTGGAGCGGGTATCAGGACGAGCTGGTCTGGGGCGCGATCTGGCTGTACCGGGCGACCGGCGACGCCACCTACCTGGCCAAGGCCGAGGCCGCGTACGACGCGCTCGGCACCGAACCTCAGACCACCACACATTCCTACAAATGGACCATCGCTTGGGATAACAAGCAGTTCGGTGCGTACGTCCTCCTGGCAAACCTGACCGGCAAGCAGAAGTACATCGATGACGCCAACCGGTGGCTGGACTGGTGGACCGTCGGCGTCAACGGCGACAAGGTGCGGTACTCGCCGGGCGGGGAGGCGGTGCTCGACAGTTGGGGCTCGCTGCGCTACGCCGCGAACACGGCCTTCGTCGCGCTCGTCTACAGCGACAAGACCACCGACGCGACCCGCAAGGCCCGCTACCACGACTTCGCGGTGCGGCAGATCAACTACGCCCTCGGCGACAACCCCCGCCAGTCCAGCTATCTCATCGGCTTCGGCGCCAATTCCCCCAAGAATCCCCATCACCGTACGGCCCATGGCTCGTGGTGGGACAACATGACCGTTCCGACCGACACGCGTCACGTGCTCTACGGCGCCCTGGTCGGCGGACCGTCCTCGCCCGACGACGCCTATCAGGACGTACGCAGCGACTACGTGATGAACGAGGTCGCGACCGACTACAACGCCGGGTTCACGTCGGCGCTCGTCCGGCTCTACCAGGAGTACGGCGGCGCGCCGCTGGCGAACTTCCCGCAGGCGGAGACGCCGGACATGGACGAGATCACCGTGGAGACGACGGTGATGCAGGACGAGCCGCGGGACACCGCGCTCAAGGTGATGATCTACAACAAGTCGGCGTACCCGGCGCGGGCGCTCACCAGCTCCTCGTACCGCTACTTCTTCCGCCGCGAGGGCACGGCCGCGCTGGTCGTCACGCCGGGCTACACCCAGGGTTGCCCGTCGCCGTCCACGGCCAAGCAGTGGTCCGGCGACATCTGGTACGTCGAGGTGAACTGCGCCGGCTACTCGATCGCGCCGCAGGGGCAATCCCAGTACCGCATGGAGGTCCAGTTCAAGGTGGGCGTGGCCGACGGCGGCACCTGGGACAAGTCGAACGACCCGTCCTACCTGGCCGGGACCGCGGTCAACAAGAACGTCCCGCTGCACGAGGCCGGCAAGCTGATCTGGGGCCAGGAGCCGGGCGCGTCCTCGCCCTCGCCGACCCCGTCCCCGACGACGTCGTCGCCCTCGCCCACGCCGTCGCCCACGACCAGCCCGACCTCGTCGCCGACGCCGACGCCGACCTTCACCGGGACCGGCTGCCGGGTCACCTACAGCGTCAACGACTGGGGCGGCGGCTTCACCGGCACGATCACGATCGCCAACCCCGGCTCGGCCGCGTGGAGCGGGTGGACGCTCGCCTTCGCGTTCCCCGGCAACCAGAAGATCAGCCAGGGCTGGTCGGCCACCTGGGCCCAGAGCGGCACCCAGGTCACCGCGACCAGCCTCTCCTACAACGGCTCGGTGCCGGGCGGCGGCTCGACCAGCATCGGCTTCAACGGCACCTACACCGGCACCAACATCGCGCCGACGGCGTTCACCGTCAACGGCATGACCTGCACCAGGGGGTAGGAAAGCGGTGGGGCGGGCCCGGGCGGCCCGCCCCACCGGCGGTCAGCTGCCGTACGCCTGGAACTCCGCGACCCGGACGTTGAGCGCCTGGGGGCTCGCCGTCCCGCAGTCGGTGGCGGCCCGTGGGTCGGCGTCCTGCTCACCCGCGTAGTCCGGCCCACCGGTGCACTGGTTGGTCAGCACCTCGAATCGCAGGTGCGTGGCCGTCGTCGGGCGGATGTCGAACGAGCGGACGATCAGCTCCGGCGCGCGCGGCCGCGGCGCGACCGACGGGAACGCGTCCGGCCGGCTCGTGAAGACGGTCCGGAAATCGGCCGCGTTCGCGCAGGTCACCGTGGCCGACGCGGTGCACGCCTGCACCCGGAACTGCCGCAGCGCCGAGAACCGGCTCTGCGTGGCGCCGTCCGGGTCGGTGGCGATCGGCGGGCGCAGCATCGCGCTCACCTGGACGCGCCGGACCTTCTGCGCGCCGCCGGCCAGGTCGACCGTCACCTGCTTGCCGGCTACCGCGCTGCCCAGCGACGCCCAGTTGGTCGCCTCGTCGTCGTCCACGAGCCGGGCCGGGTTGATGCCGTCGCCGGTCACCGTCGCGCCGCCGTTGCCGGAGGCGAGGTTGTGCGGCAGCCGCACGGTCAGCCGGGCCGGCTTCCCGGAGTGGAACGAGGTCGCGGCGACCCGCGCCTCGCCGTAGCCGGGAGCCTGGGCGATGAACGTGTACGACCCCGGCACCAGCTGCACGGTGTCGGGCAGCGCCGTCGCCGGATCGGTGTCCGCCACCGCGACGGCCCGCGCCTGGTAGTTGCCGACGATCAGCTTCGCGTTCGGCACCGGCTTGCCGTGCTCGTCGACCGGGCGGAACGTCACCGGCGCCTCGGTCGCGTACGGCGAGGAGAAGCTCGGGGTCGGGTTGACATCGGCGGCGCCGTTGCTGACCGCTCCCTCACCCAGGCCGCGCTTGGCGAACGCGTTCCACAGCAGCGGCTGGTTGGCCCCGCCGAAGCGCACCAGGTCGGCGCCGAGCAGCGCGTCCCGGGCGTCGACCATGCTGTTGGCGCTGTTGGCCATCAGCAGGAACGAGTCGAACATCAGCTGCGCCCAGCGCCGGTTGCCCGGGCAGGACGTGACCGGCACCTTCCCGTTCGCGCAAGCCTTCTGCAGCGAGGGCGTGCCGGCGCCGTACCTCTTGACCAGCGCGGAGCGGATGTCGAAGTTCGTGGCCGACCACACCTCGCCGGAGGCGTGCACCTGCAGGCCGACGAAGTCGTAGTCGACCGAGCTGTAGTTGAGCGGGCTCGCGCTCATGTTGTAGTTGCGGATCCCGGCGATCGGGTCACTCGTGACGTACTGCCCGATCGTGTACGCCCGGATGCCGCGCGGCGCGTAGCCGTTCTCGTTGAGGTACTCCATGGCGGACAGGTCCGACCAGCTCTCGCTCATGCCCTGCGGCGAGCTCAGCCCACCGTCCGGCCCGGCGATCATGCGGTTGGTGATGGCGTGCGTGTACTCGTGGCCGACCACGGACATGTCGTAGTCGCCGTCCACGCAGGGCGCGTAGAACGAGCCGGCGATCGGCTGCCACAGGTACATGTTGGTGATCGGCGCCTCGCCGTCGGGCGGCGTGATCTGGTTGGCGTTGTCGCGCGCCGCGAAGTCGGGCGGCCCGCCGGTGATCCCGCCGGCCTGGGCGTTGCCCTGCTCCGGGTCCTCGCCGAGCCCGCCGCGCCCGAAGTTGTCGTCCTGCATGTTCCACGTCTTCTCGGTGAAGCCCAGGTGGTACGCCCAGTCGTGCATGCGGTTGTGCAGGGCGAACAGGTTGGCCCGGGCCGCGTCGATGTCGTTGCGCGCGGTGGTGTCGAAGACCGCCGGCGAGCACTGGGCGGTCTGCCACTGATTGGTCCACGGGTAGTCGTAGTTCCGGCCCGGGCGGGCGGTCGCCGTCTCGGTGCCGACCGTGAACGGGTCGTTGGAGTTCCAGTTGTGCACCGCGAACGAGTTGTTCCCCGCGGTCGTCGCCGTGGGAGCGCCGTCCAGCACATCCCACGCGTACGGCGACGCGCTCGTCCCGATCACGAAGTCGCAGCGGCGTGAAGGCTCGAAGCACCACTTCTGCCGCGTGTCCGCCGACGAGTAGTCGGTGGGCGGGGAGAGCGGGAAGGCCGACCAGTCCGCGGTGTCGTGGTCGTTGTCCACGATGTCCTCGCGCAACAGCACGCCGCCGTCGCGAGCGTCCACATAGCTCGTGTACGCGACGGGATCGGCCCCGGCCAGGTCGGCGCCGAGCGTCACCTGGTAGGCCGCGCGGGCGCCGCGGTCCGCGGTGGGCACGGCGACGAGGCGGTTGGCCATGACCGCCGGGCTGGCGATCCCCGCGTCGGCGGCGGCCAGGCGCACGGCGTCGGCCGCCGAAAGGGTGGCCGGTTCCGGTGCGGCCGCGTCGCGGGCGAGCGACGAGCTCACGTACCAGATCTGTCCGTCACGCACGCCCAGCGTGAGCAGGCCGTCGTGGCCGGCCACGAGGTCGCCGAAGCGCTGCCGGAAGACGACGGCCGCGCCGGCGCCCAGCGGCGCCGAGGTGAGCAGTTCGAGCGCGTCGGCGCCGCGGTCGGTCAGCCCCAGCACGTCATGGTGGCCGTCGACGTAGGCGCGGGCGGCCACGATCGGGTCGGCCGACAGCCCGGACGCGAGCGGCTCGCCGACCCCGGCCGGGGTCAGCGAGGCGGGTGTTCCGAAGGTGTTCCACCGGGCCGTAGCGCCCGCCGCGGCGGCGAGGTCACGCTGCCGCTCGGTCGGCGCGACGCGGCCGCGGCGATTGTCCTTGGTCTGATGGTCATCATCGCCCGGGGCGCGGGCGGCCTCGGCCCGGGCCGTACCGACGGGCGCGGCCTGGGCGGCGGCCGGCACGGTCAGGACGAGCGCGGTGGCGAGAAGCATCGCGGTGGCTGCCGGTAACGCACGGGATGGTGTGCGCACGGGTCCCTCCTAAGTCGAACGGTTATGACCGGTCTCCCTTGGATCCGACCGCAGCCAGCGGTCGCCCGGCATGGGCCGAACATTCAAAAGTAGAAAAGTGTCTATTCAGCGATCTTCAGTCGCACGGCGGGTCGTACGGCAGATCGCTCAGATACAGCTGCCACTGGGCGCGGGTGATCGGATCGCCGACCAGCCGGCACAGGTCGCCCGCGACCGCCGCCGCGTCGACCGACCACAGGTCCAGCAGGTCCCCGTTGCGAACCGCGAGGATCGTCCCGTCCGCGCTGAAGGCCACCGCCTCGGCGACGCCGCTCTCGTGCACGGTCAGCGACGTCCGCACCCGCGCCTGCCTGGGGTCGTCGATTGCCCAGAGGTCGACTTGCTTCGACTGCTGGGTGCCGGGGAGCGCCAGCGTCAGGCCGTCCGGGCTGATCGCCAGCACGCTGTTGCCGAACTGGCCCCGGGCGATCGCCTGGACCGGGCCGGGGACGAGCCCGCCGTCGTCCAGCTGGAAGAACCGGATCAGCCGGGTCTGGTCGGCGACCACCATCCAGTTGCCGTCGGGGGTGAAGACACCGTTCGTCGCGCTGTCGTCGGCCGGGAAGTGGAACCCCCGCAGTGGGCGCGGCCGTGCGGGATCGGTCAGGTCCCGCAGGAGCACGTCGTCCGAGGTGAACGCCGCGAGGGTGCGACCCTTCGGCGCGAACGCCACCTTCCAGGTCAGGGCCTCGAACGAGCCGACCCGGCGGGGGTGGGCGAGGTCGGAGAGGTCGAAGATCTTCACCGACGGCGGTGCCGCGCCGGGCCCGAACCCGATATCGGCGATGGCGAGCAGCTTCCGGTCGGCCGAGAAGGACAGCGCCGAGGCGCCGTACTCGAGGTCGGTGATGGTGGCGATCGGCGGGCCGCCCGGGTCGGCTGTCGACAGCAGCACGACGTACGGCCGCTGCTTGATGATTTTGGTGGCGGCGAGCACGGTGCCGTCCGGGCTGAAGGCGACGCCGCTACCGGCGTCGTTGCCGTAGAAGCTGTCGACCGGGTCGGTGGTCCGGACCGAGCCCACCAGGCGGGGATGGCGGGGGTCGGCGACGTCGTAGACCAGGGTTCCGGCGTAGCCGCTCGAGTCGGCCATCAGCCGGGGCCCGGTCGGGTTGAACTGGACCCGGATCGATGCCCCGGTCGGTTCCCGGTTCAGGGTGGTCAGCGCGCCGGCGCGGCGGGCGTCCGAGATGTCCCAGATGAGCACGCCGGCCCCGCCGGCCACCAGGACCGTCGCGGTGTGGCCGGCGCCGGGCCAGGTCAGCAGCGGGCCGAAGCCGATGAAGTCGTCGACCGGCATGGCATCGCCGTAGTCGAGGATCGTCTGGTCCCGGGTGGCCGAGGCGAGATCCTTGCCGGGAACCCAGGTGCGGGCGCCGGTGTCGCAGGAGCCGGCCACCACCTCGCCCTGGAAGGCCAGCGCGTACAGGCGGTGGCATCCGTCGCTGGTGTGCTGCTGGAAATGCAGGCGCGGGTGGCGGGGGTCGGACACGTCGTAGACGTCCGGGGCCTCCGAGTCCTTTCCGATGACGATCGCCAGCCGCCGGCCGGTCGGGTCGAAGGCGACCCGGTGCTGGATGGCCGTGATCGAGTTGTCCCAGTCCGCGGTCGAGCCGGCGAGGCGGGCGCGGGCGACCGGGCGAGCCGGATCGGCCACGTCCCAGAGCCGTGCCGTTCCGTCCCGGCCGCTGCTGGCCAGCAGGCGGCTGTCGGGGGAGAAGGCCACCGAGTCGACCCGGCCGGTGTGGCCGGCGAGCGCGGGCAGCGGCCGCACGGCGGTGTGGTCGGTGGCGTCCCACCGGTGGATCAGCCCGCCGGTGCCTGCCCCCGCGAGCATCCGGCCGTCGGGGGAGAACGCCAGCGTGGTGATGCTGGCCGCGCCCGAGGCCAGCGTGGGCAGCGGCGCCGGGTGGCGCGGGTCGCGGATGTCCCACAGCCGCACGTCCGGCCGCGGCAGTTCGATCCGGACCGTCCCCACGATGGTAGGAGCGTTGCCGCTGACCGGCCCGGCCGCGGCGGCCAGCAGCGTGCCGTCGGGCGAGATCGCCACCGGGCCGGTGAACAGATCGCCGACGCGGCTCAGCTGGGCGCCGGCCGTGAGGTCCCAGAGCAGCACGGAGTCACCGGTGGCCAGGGCGGCGATCCGTCCGGCGCCGTCGGTGGCCAGGTCGGCGACCCGCTGCTGGACCGCGAACTGGCCGGGGAGGCCGACGCTGGTCAGCACCGTCCCCGAGCCCACCTCGGGGGCGAGGCGGTAGGCCACGGCAGCGAGCTGCTTCGCGAGGCCGGGCTCGCCCGGGGCCAGCCGGGCCACGTCCGCCGAGATGGCCCGGGCCAGCGCCCGGTCGCGCTGCGTGGTAGCCCGGCGCTGGGCGACAAGCGAGACGACGGTGGCGGCCGCGGCGACCACGGCCAGGACCGTCAGGGAGGCGATCACCGCGCGGCGGATCCGGGCCGAGCGGCGCTCCAGTCGTTCGGAGGCGGCGAGGAAGTCGGCCGAGTCGGGTGGGAGACGGGGGTGCTCGCGGGCGCCGTCGCGGGCCGCGGCTAGGCGGCTGCCGCGGTAGGCAAGCGCGTTGTCGCGGCCCGAGGAGCGCCAGGCGGCGGCGTCGGTGGCGAGGCGCTGGCTGGTGCGCAGCCAGTCGCGGTCCTCGTCGAGCCAGGTCACGAGGCGGGGCCAGATGCGGAGCAGGGCCTCGTGGCTCAGGCGGACCGTGTCGCGGTCCTGGGTGATCAGGCGCGCCGCGGTGAAGGCCTCGAGGGCGCGGCTGCCGGCCTCCGGATCGGGCAACGCGTGCAGCAGCTCGTCGCGGCCCGCGGGGCGTACGGTATCGGGATTTTCCTCGCCGACCTGGACCAGATGCGGAAGCATGCGGCGGACCGCTTCGCGCGATGGCTCGTCGAGCGCCTCGTAGACCTCGTCGGCGCTGGTGGCGACCGCGCGGTCGATCCGGCCCGCGTCGTCGTAGCCCTTCAGGGTCAGCGTCGTGCCGCTGCGGTTGCGCCAGGTCGCCCACAGCGCGTGCGAGAGCAGCGGCAGACGGCTGCCGGCGCCCAGCTCGTGCAGGATGACATCGGCGAGCGCGCCCTCCAGCCGCAGGCCCCGCGCCCGGGCCGGCTCCTCGATCGCGGAGCGCAACTCTCCGGCGCTCATCGGGGTGACCAGGAACTGGTGGTCGAGCGCGGCCCGCAGCTCCGGCTGCTCGGCGGCCTGGGCGTAGAAATCGGCGCGCAGCGCGAGCACGACCAGATGCCTGGTGGCCAGCCCGGGGATCGCGGCCAGGAAATCCGCGCGCTGCTGCGGGGACCGGAGCGCGAACAGCTGCTCCAGTTGGTCGACCACGACGACCGCGCGCAGATCGCCCAGAGTGGTCGGCCGGCCCGGCGTCAGCACCACGACCGGCCAGTCCTCGGAGCCGTCGAGGTCGCCGCGGTGCACGGCGGCGACCAGGCCCGCCTGCACGAGCGACGATTTGCCCGAGCCGGACGCGCCCACCACGATCAGCGGCCGGCCGGCGTTCCGCGCCTCGGCGGCGGCCGCCAGCAGCTGCCGGGTGAGCGCCTCGCGTCCGAAGTAGAGGTCCGCGTCCTCGGCGCCGAACGACGCGAGGCCGAGGTAGGGGCTGGTGCCCTCGGCGGGTGGCTCGGCGCCGGCCGGCTCGGGCGGCTGCGCGCGGTTTTCCGCCAGCACCAGCGAGCCCGACGTGTCGCCGCTCTGCCGCCGGGGGAGCGGGGCGCCGGCGGCCCGCAGCCGGCTCAGCAGCCGGTCGTAGACGACGTCGAGGGTCAGCCGCCGGCCCGCCCGCTCGTCGCCCTTCTCCAAAAGGGACACCAGCTCACCGGTGAAGGCGGTGAGCTCGGCGTACGGGGGCGCGGAGGCCAGACCTTCGGCGGAGGCGAAGACGTAGGCGCCGTGCGCCGGCGGCGGGATGAAGCCGGGCCCGACCGGTCCGGAGGTGCCGGGCGTGCGGGCCCGGCCGGAGAAGCAGCAGTCGAGGATCAGCACGATCGTGGCCGCGGTGCTGCCCGAGAGGGCCTTCTGCACGGCGGACCAGGCGAGCGCCTGGTGCCCGCTGAGGCCGGGGGTGAGCGTGCCGGTGCCGGTCGCGGCCAGGTGCAGCTCGCCGGTCTCGTCGAGCAGCCCGTGGCCGACGAAGTAGATCAGCAGCACCGAGGTGGCCTGATCCGCGGCCTCCGCGACGGCTTCCGCCATGCCGCGCGCATCCGGTGGGTTGATCATCAGACGTACGCCGGTGGGCGCCACCCCGCAGACGCCCGTGAGCGCAGCGGCGAACGCCCGCGCGCTCGGGGCCGCGGCCGGGACCGGCGGGAGCGCCGTCCCGGTGTGGGTCGCGGTGCCGATGACCAGCGCGCGGACCCCGTGGCCGGCGAGATCGGTCACGGCGGGTCGATCTGGTCCGTGAGCCGTTCGATCTCGGCGCGCAGGGCCGGCATGTCGAGGCCCTTGACCCGCTGGGCGGCGATCTCGAACGAGCTCCCGTCCGGCCGCTCGACCCGCAGGGTCAGGTCGCCGCGCTGCTGCCGCAGCCAGGCGACGATGCCGGTGACCAGCGCGACGGCCGCCCCACCCGGGCCGACCGCGACGACCAGCGCTTCCAGCACCGGGCCGAGCTTATCGGGTTTGGCCGGCGTCTCCCGGGCCGTGATCCGGCCGCGCAACGCGTCCTCATCGGTCAGCCAGGCACGCAGCGCCCGCAGGTCGTCCGCGTCACCGGTCGTGATCGATACGTCCACCGCACCCCCTCGTGGCGGGATCGACTCTAGTCGAATCGGCCTTTGTGGAGTGCGGGGGTGGCCGCCCGGGTCCTGGGAAACCCGGGCGGCCGTGGAGCGAGCTAGGGCGTCCAGGGGGCCGTGGCGACCCAGCTCACGTCGTCGGTCCAGGACGTCGACGAGTCGAACGCGTTGGATCCGCCGTTGCTGGCGATGTAGACGTTGTTGTTGTAGTGCCGGAGGTAGCGGGTCGAGTAGTTGTTCGACATGTACGAGTTGCCCTGGCCGTTCATCCCGGCCTGCGGGCAGAACGTCGCGTCGTTGGCGAACAGCGAGCTGCCGTCGTTGGCGTGCAGGTACAGCTGGTAGTTCTGGTGCCGCAGGTAGCTGCCGGCCGTGTCCTTCGACTCGAAGCTGACGCAGGAGCCGTTGGCCAGGCCCGACCGCACGATCCAGGAGGCCTGCGACTTCGCGGCCGACGAGCTCGACGAGCTGACCACCTGGGTGCTGACCGTCGCGCCGGAGTGGCTGATGTAGCGCGTCGTGCAG
Source organism: Paractinoplanes globisporus DSM 43857 (assembly GCF_000379645.1). GTDB lineage: Bacteria > Actinomycetota > Actinomycetes > Mycobacteriales > Micromonosporaceae > Actinoplanes > Actinoplanes globisporus. The sequence goes on along the minus strand of NZ_KB903294.1, from coordinate 241,918 downwards.
CAGGCGGTGGTGGCCCGCAGCGAGATGGTCGAGCCGACCGTCGGGCCGGTGGTCCCGCCGCCGCTACCGGTCGCGTACGCGGCCGCGGTGATGTTGGACTGGACCGAGTTCTCGGTGGCGTCGCTCGGGTAGCCGGAGGTCATCACACCCTCGTAGAAGGTGCCGGCTGCGCCGACGCTGTTGTCGCCGCCGATGCCCAGGATGATCGCGCCCTCCTTCTTCATCGGGTTGTAGCCCGAGACGTTCGGGCGCGCGCCGTTGTAGAAGGTGGACAGGCTGCCGGACTGTGCGTTGCCGCCGCGGATCGCCCAGTGGTTGGGCTGGCCCTTGATGATCGCGGTCACGAACCGGTTGTTGATCGTGGGGTCGTTCGAGTTGTAGCCGGCGTTGACGCCCGAGAACAGGCCGTTCTCCAGGTCGGCCATGATCCACGGGCCGTTCCCGGTGCCGTACCCCCAGACCTTGATGTTGCCGAAGTAGATGGCCTCCATCGTGCCGTTGCCGTTGTCGCGGCTGTTGCGCTCGGCGTTGCCGTAGTCGAAGCAGCATCCGCCGTTGTAGTGCGTGCCGTCGAAGATGGCGTACATGCCCTCGGCGGCGTCGCCCGTCGCGATCCCGTTGGTGTTGTTGTTGCGGTAGCCGGTGCCGGGAGCGACGAAGACCCCGTACGCCTTGTGGCCGCCGACGCTGATCGGTGCGGCGGTGGCGTTGGCGAGGTTGTCGTAGCCGCCGGCGGCCGGCCCGTTGAAGCCGCCGGGCGGGGCCTGGGTCAGGTTGTTACCGCGGCCCGACTGGTCGTAGATGATCGTGATGACGCAGGACGTGCCGGAGCAGAACGTGTCCTGCGCGGCGGCGTTGGCCACGCCGCCCGCGCTCAGCGGGGTGATGTTGAGGGTGGCGTTGTCGCGGGCCCGCCGGACCTGGTAAAGGTTGCCGGCGTACGCGCCGTAGAGCGCCCGGGTCGTGCTGTGCGCGGCGACGCAGGGCGTGCCGCCGGAGGCGTAGATGTCGCATGGGCCGGTGCCGGCGGCCTGTGCGCTGCCGGGCCCAGCGAACAGGCCCGCTACCAGGACGCCGGTGGCGGCGACCGCGAGCAGTGCTCTGCGCAGGCGGGGATGGTCCATTGTTGACCTCTTCCGTGGCGTTGGGATGCGGCTCTGCCGGACCGGACGCCACGTGGGACGGGGAATCTGCGCGGCGGCGGCCCGCTCGGCAGGGGGGAGCCTGACGCGGATGGCTGATGATCAACGGGCCCTGCGGCGGGGGCGATCTCCTCTCGCGTGCGCCTCTGCCGGGCCGCAGGCAAGGCTGTGAAGCCCGTGGATGTGAACGTTAACATAGTGGTCCACGCCACCGAGCGCAATGGCTTCTGAACTAGTTGAACGGCGGGCGGTTGACGCCGTAGAGCGCGTGGATCTGGGACGCGCGGACCTCGATGCGCCACACCACCGCGACCACCGTGGCGAGCACGGCGAGCGAGCCCATCAGGCCCCAGGCGAGCGGCTGATCGGGGTGGGCGGCGGCGAACAGGCCGCAGAGCGCGACGACCACGCCGCCGACGCCGACGCAGAGCCGCAACTCGTGCAGCATCTGGTGCCAGCGGGTGTGCGCGAGGCGGGTCCGGCCGAAATGCGAGGGCGGCGACCATTTCGCGGTGAGCCACATGCCGGCGACCACGAAGAACCAGAGCGCGGCCAGCCAGGCGCACCACGCGACCGCGTTACCGAGAAAGAACGCCGGCGGTATCTCGAGGCCGGCGATCGCGAATGGCAGGAAACTCGGCGCCCAGCGGAGCAGGACGCTCATCGTGAGGTAGAAGTAGAAAACACAGACGAATACCAGAATGAGCGTCACGCTCTGCACGACGACCAGCGGGGACGGTTTCGCGAACGTGTTCTGGGCGAGAAGTGCGAGCGCCACGCCCTGGATGATGCTGATGATGGTGATGAAGCCGTTCGGCGAGACCTCGAGCGACCGGCGGATGAGCACCTCGTGGTTCAGGGCCTGAATGGCCTCGCCGCGCCCGGCGTCGAGCTCTTCTTCGTATTGAATGGTGCGCGGGTGCGCACTGGATGACGAGCCGCCCTCGTGATAAAGACGCGGATTCGCCCGGTGCCTGTGCCTGGGTACTGGGAACTCGCGTGATTCGATCGCCACGCCCCACATGATGTCGGGGGAGTCAATAGCGTACGCCCGATCGTGGTTGTTCCTTTAGTTTTCCTTAAGTGATCTGCATTGCCGCTGGTTGTCCATCAATTCCGTAGTGCCAATCGGGTTACCTGGCTAGTCATCTTCGGAATTGGCGAAATTGCAGGTCACCGGCGTTGTCGGTGCGGGCCGTGCGGCGTCGGTGACACAATGCTCCTGACCGCTGACGCGCAAACGCAGTAAAGCGGCAAGTCGCCCAAGTCAGCTGTCGCAGCCCGTTCCGTCGCCGTCCTGGTCGAGGCCGTAGATGTCCTCGCCGATCACGTGCACCGGGCCCTGCACGTACGCCGGTCCGTTTCCGCTGCCGCCGGCGCAGTCGACGTCGCTGGCGATCGGCACGCACGGCGTGTAGTTCGGGTCGCAGTTGCCGCCGCCGCTCGATGCCTCCTTGGTGCCGACCGCGACGACCTTGGTCACCGGCTTCTTGGTGACCACGTCGCTGACCAGGGCGCGGCCGGTCTCCTTGCCGTCGGTGAGGGTGACCGTGTAGGTCAGGGTGCGCACGCCGGCCACGCCCGCGGTGCGTACCTTGGTCGTGCCCTTGGCGAGGGTGGCGTCGTTGACCCTCTTCGTCGTGTACGCGATCGACTTGCGCACCGTGACGGTCTTCTTGGTGACGACGGCCGTGGCGGCGGCCGTCGTCGTCTCGGTTGCCGCGGCTTCCGTCGCCCCTGCCGTCTCCGACGTCCCGGGCTCCGTCTCCGGAGGAGAGGAAGCGGCGGCGGTGCCGGCGAGCTGCTGCTGGGCCGCAGGCTTCTCCACGACCGCCGTCTTCGGCGAATCGGAGAACGCCGCGGCCACTCCTATCCCGCCGCAGCAGGGCACCAGCAGCGCCGCCGCGATCAGCCCGACCCGCTGGATCGGGGTCAGACGGGACCAGAAGCCCCGCTTCGGTGGCGGCTGCGGCACCCACGTATTCGTCACCGCGACAGTGTGGGCGGCGGCCGGGCCCAGCAGAACGCCCGTTCGGCCGATCACCACTCACACGAAAGATGCGAAAGTCCGACACCTCTTACGTGACGGCGTAGTTCCGGAGGAGGCTCAGCGCCTTCTCCCCGTACGGCCCGCTGATCTGCAGCCCGGAAGCGGAAGGCGCGAGACGCTGCGCGCCCACCCGGCAGAACGCGGACGCCGAGCCGGAGATCGACGAGGCGGCGGCCGGATCGCCCAGCCGCCACGACGACCCGTCGGGCGCGGTCAGGTCGCAGAAGACGTCGGCCACCGGCTCGCCGGCGACCTGGAACGCGTACGGCAGGGTGCGGTGCCCGAGCCAGGCGACGTGCCGCAGCCGCATGGTGTCGGGATAGTCGAGGCCGAGCGGGGCCGCGATGTCCAGGGCCGCGTGCGCCCAGTGCTCGGCCAGCCGGGTGGTCGCCAGCGCGGGCGGCTTGAGCGGCGCGGCGACCCAGTGCACCGGCTGCTTCGGATCGGCCTCGCGCAGCGCGGCGACGGAGGCCCGGCGCCCGGCCCGCCACCGGTCGAAGATCTCGGCCGGCTCGCTGGGCTGGCTGCGGACCAGCGCGTTCATCGCGTCGTCCACGTTCGTGCCGTATTCGTGCCGTATTCGGCCCAGCGCACCTCGGGCAACCCGCCAGAGGCGCCGAGCGCGGCCGCGACCGCCTCCTCGGTCTGCGCCAGGTGCAGCATCACATCGGCCACGGTCCATCCGGCGGCGGCCGACGGCGACGTCCAGTCGGCGGGGGAGAGCTTGCTGAGCATCGCCTCGAGCTGGTCCTGCTCGGCCTCGAGGTCGTCGATGACTTCCAGGGCGGTCATGCGTTCCATCTTGCGGCATGGCGGCGATTGATAACGTCCCGGCATGGACTTCATCGCCACCGATCCGCCGCCGGGCGGCACGCCGGCCAGCACCCCGCCGGTGACGATCGAGAGCGGCGGCGAGCGGTTGCTCGGCGTTTTGCACCGGCCGGCCGGCGAGGGCCCGCACCCGATCGTCGTGCTCCTGCACGGGTTTCCGGGCAACGAGCGCAACTTCGACCTCGCCCAGGCGCTGCGCCGTGCCGGGTACGCGGCACTGGTCTTCCACTATCGCGGCGCGTGGGGCGTCGGCGGGTCGTACTCGTGGGGTCACATGCTCGAGGACGCGGCCCGGGTGGTGACCGAGGTTCGGTCGATGGACGGTCTCGACCCTTCGCGGCTCGCGGTGGTCGGCCACAGCGTCGGCGGATTCATTGCCCTGATGACCGCCGCCGCCGATCCCGCGGTCCGTGCGGTCGTCTCGGTGGCCGGCTTCGATCTCGGCGTGGCCGCGGCCGCGTTCTCGCGGGCGGAGCTGGTCGAGATCTTCCGGGACGAGCTGCTGCCGCTGCGGGGAACGACCGCCGAGGCGCTGGCCGACGAGATGCGCTCGGCCGGGGAGGGCTGGGAGCTGGCCCGTCTCGCGCCGAAGCTGGCCGACCGTCCGGTGCTGCTCATCGGTACGGGCCGGGACCCGATCGCGGTCGTCGAGGTGCACCACCGGCCGCTGGTCGAGGCGTACGCGGCGGGCCGGCTCGAGCATCACGTCTTCCCGACCGACCACCCGCTCTCCGACCACCGGGTCGCGCTGGCCCGCACGATCGCCGACTTCCTCGACCGTGCGCTCGTCCCGTAGAGCGAAGCCCGTAGTGCCGGGGCCCGTAGTGCCGGGGCCAGTAGTGCCGGGGCGAGTAATGCGGGGCGATCGCGTCGCGCGGGTGCTCACCGAGGTGTTCGCGCCCGCGGTGCTGGCCGCCGTGTTGCCGCTCGTCGTCGCCGTGCACGCCGCCTCGACGGCGGCGAAAGGCCTCGGGTGGGGACTCTTGGCGGCCACGTTCTGCTCCCTTCTCCCGTACGGGATGATCTTGCGTGGAGTGCGACGGGGGCAGCTGAGCGACCGGCACATCGGGGAGCGCGCGCAGCGCACCGGACCGCTGCTGTTCGGGCTCGGCTCGGTGCTCGCGGGCCTGGCGCTGCTGGTCGTGACCGGGGCGCCGCGCGAGCTGCTGGCGCTGATCGTGGCGTCGTTCGCGGGCGGTGCGGTCGCCACCGGCGTCAACCACTTCTGGAAGTCGAGCGTCCACGCGGGCGTCGCGGCCGGCTCGTCGGTGGTGCTGGTGCTCATCTTCGGCCCGGCGCTGCTGGTCACCGCCGTGGGAGTGGCTGCGGTGGGCTGGTCGCGAGTGCGGCTGGGCGACCACACGGTGGCGCAGGTCCTGGTGGGCACGGCGATCGGCGCGGTGATCGCGGGCGTCGTGTTCGGCCTGGCCCGGTAGCCGGCCACCCTATGCTTGGCGGTCGTGAACAGTCAGGACAGGCGCTCCCGGATACTGCGGGCGGCCGCGGCCCTCTTCGTGGAAAGAGGCTATGCCGGGGTGAGCATGGGGGACGTGCTGTCCGAGGTCGGCGGGTCCAAGGGGACGCTGTACCGGTACTTCCACGACAAGGCCGACCTGTTCAAGTCGGCCGTCGAGATGGTCATCGACGAGCGTTCCGGGCCGCTGCGCGGGTTCGAGCCGGGCGATGCGGACGTGGCGGAGACATTGACCGCCTTCGGGCACCATTTCGCCGACATCGTGCTCGCGCCGGAGGCGATCGCGCTGCACCGGCTGATCACCGCGGAGGCGGAGCGGGTGCCGGGGATCGGGCAGACGTTCTTCGACCACGGGCCGACCTTCGGCAGTTCCGTGCTCGCCGATTACCTGCGGCGGCAGTGCTCGTCGGGCGTGCTCCGGCTCGACGACCCGGCGCTGGCGGCGTCACAGCTCTACCAGGCGATGCTCGGGGAGCCGCAGATGCGGCTGCTCACCAACGCCGGGCCGGTGAGCGCGGAGGAGGTCGACCGGGCGATCGCCAACGCGGTCGAGATCTTCCTGCGCGGCGCTTCCCGCTGATTCCTCGCCGGAGCGATGCGCGGCCGTCGCGAAAACGACGATGATCGGGGGATGAGCGACGAACCCACGAAGATCCTGCTGTCCGAATCGGAGATGCCGCGGCGCTGGTACAACATCGTGCCGGACCTGCCGTCGCCGCCACCTCCCGTGCTGCACCCCGGCACCCTCCAGCCGGTCGGCCCCGACGACCTCGCGCCGCTGTTCCCGATGGCGCTGATCGAACAGGAGGTCACCCCGGAGCGGTACGTCGACATCCCGGACGAGGTGCTCGACGTCTACAAGCTCTGGCGGCCCTCGCCCCTCTACCGGGCGCACCGCCTCGAGAAGGCCCTCGGCACTCCCGCCAAGATCTATTACAAGTACGAGGGTGTCTCGCCGGCCGGGTCGCACAAGCCGAACACCGCCGTGCCGCAGGCCTTCTACAACGCGGCGGCCGGCGTCCGGCGGCTCACCACCGAGACCGGCGCCGGCCAGTGGGGCACGGCCCTGGCCTTCGCCAGCGCGCAGTTCGGCCTCGAGTGCGAGATCTGGCAGGTCCGGGCCTCGTACGACCAGAAGCCGTACCGCAAGATCATGATCGAGACGTTCGGCGGGGTCATCCACCCGTCGCCGTCCGAGCTGACCGCGGCCGGCCGGAAGGTGCTCGCCGAGGACCCGGACTCGCCGGGCTCGCTGGGCATCGCGATCAGCGAGGCGGTCGAGGTCGCCGCGCAGAACGCCGACACGAACTACGCGCTCGGGAGCGTGCTCAACCACGTGCTCCTGCACCAGACGATCATCGGTGAGGAGGCGCTGCTGCAGATGGCCAAGGCCGGCGTCGCGCCGGACGTGATCGTCGGCTGCACCGGCGGCGGGTCCAACTTCGCCGGTCTTGCCTTCCCGTTCCTGCGCGAGAAGCTGGCCGGCCGGATGGCGCCCACGATCCGCGCGGTCGAGCCCGCGTCCTGCCCGTCACTGACCAAGGGCATCTACGCGTACGACTTCGGCGACACCGCCGGGATGACGCCGTTGATGAAGATGCACACACTCGGGCACGGCTTCATTCCCGACCCGATCCACGCCGGGGGCCTGCGCTACCACGGCATGTCCCCGCTCATCTCGCACGTCTACGAGCTCGGCCTGATCGAGGCGGTCGCGAAGACGCAGAAGGAGTGCTTCGAGGCCGGCGTGCGGTTCGCCCGCAGCGAGGGCATCATCCCCGCGCCGGAGCCGACCCACGCGCTCGCGGCCTGCGTCGAGGAGGCGTTGCGCTGCAAGGAGACCGGCGAGGAGAAGGTCATCCTCACCGCGCTCTGCGGCCACGGCCACCTCGACCTGCCCGCCTACGGCAAGTTCCTGGCCGGCGACATGGTCGACCACGAGCTCTCGGGCGACGCGGTCCGGGCCGCCCTCGCCGGCCTGCCCTCCGTGCCGGCCTGATCCCGGTCCCGGGGCGGCGACCACGGCTCGCCGTCCCGGTACACCTCGATCTTCGCCGCGATCTGGCCGAGGTGCTCCCGGAGGCGCGCGATCTGGTCCTCGACCCGGCGGTGGTGAGCGATCAGGACCTCTTCGCGCTCGGCCGTGGTCGCTTCGCCGTCGTTCATGAGCCGGACGAAGCGCAGCATCTCGCCGATCGGCATGCCCGTGTCGCGCAGGCAGCGCAGCATGGCGAGCCATTTCAGGTCGATCTCGCCGAAGACGCGACGGCCCGCGGGCGTACGGGAAATGGGCGGAAGCAGTCCGATGCGCTCGTAATAGCGCAGGGTGTCGAGGCTGAAGCCGCTGGAAGCGGCGGCCTCTCTCGCGGTGTACGGCACCCGCCGAGGATCGCATCTCTTGACGGGGAGTGCGCTCCAGCTTGAAGGCTGGCGCCATGACCGACCTTCTGCTGGGCTCGACCGGGCTGCGCGTCTCGCCGCTCGGCCTGGGCACCATGACCTTCGGCAACGGCGGCTGGCACGCCGGCCGGGACGCCTCGCGCGCGATCTTCCACCGCTATCGCGAGCGCGGCGGCAACTTCATCGACACCGCGAACGTGTACGGGGGTGGCGCCGCCGAGGAGATGCTCGGCGCGCTGCTGCGCGAGACCGGCGACCGGGATCGGATCGTGCTCGCCACGAAGTTCGGCGGCCCGACCCACCCGGACGACCCGAACGGCCGCGGCAACGGCCGCAAGCACCTGCTCACCGCGCTCGAGGCATCCCTGCGCCGTCTCGGGACGGACTATCTCGACCTCTACTGGCTGCACCTGTGGGACCGGCGCACGGACGTGGACGAGGTGATGGCGACCTTCGACGCGCTGGTCCGGGCGGGAAAGGTGCGCGCCGCCGGGCTGAGCAACGTGCCGGCCTGGTGGGCCACCAAGGCGCAGATGCTGGCCCGGCAGCGCGGCTGGGAGCCGATCGCCGCCCTCCAGCTCGAGTATTCGCTGGTCGAGCGCAGCATCGAGTGGGAGCACGTGCCCGCCGCCCGCAATCTCGGCATGTCGATCGTGCCGTGGTCGCCGCTGGCCAACGGCTTCCTGACCGGCAAGTACCACCGGGCGCAACTCGGCGCGGGCCGGCTCGATCCCGGCCGGGAATGGCCCGTCGAGATCACCCTGACCGACCGGCACTGGGCGATCGTGGCGACCCTGCGTGAGGTGGCGGCCGAGGTCGGGGGCACGCCGGCTCAGGTGGCGCTGCGCTGGGTCACCGGTCGCGACGCGGTGGCCGGCACGCTGATCGGCGCGACCACCGTCGAGCAGCTCGACGCCGATCTCGACGCGCTCGATCTCGAACTGCCACACGAGGCGGTGGCGCGGCTCGACGCCGTCAGCGCGGCCACCCCGGTCATGACCCCGCACTCGATCTTCGCCCGCTTCCCGAGCGAAGCGCCGTCAGGACGGCGGTGATCTCCGGCCTCGGCGTGGGTGGGCGGCGGACCGCCGCGATGATGCGCCTCGTCACCGGCGGGGTGAGCGGCCGGGTCGCGACCCGGTAGCGGGGGTCGATCGCGAGGCTCGGCAGCAGCGCGATCGACCGCGACTTCTCCACGTGCTGCAACGCGATCATGTAGTTGTTGAACCGGCAGATCACGGACGGCTCGAACCCGGCCTCCCGGCACAGGCGGGTGGCCAGCTCCGACATGTACGAGCCGGTCACGTCGAACGTCCACCGCTGCCCCGCGCACGCCTCCAGGCCGATCGCCTCGTGCGCGGTCAGCGGATGGTCCACCGGCAGCACCAGCACGATCTCGTCCTCGGCGATCGGCACCAGGTCGATCGCCGGGTCGAGCTCGGCCCCCGCGAAGTCCGTCGTCGTGATGATGACGTCCACGTCGCCGCGGCGCAGCGCCGGCATGCTGTCGTGCGGCTCCAGCTCGAGCAGCACCACGGTCACGTCCGGGTGGCGCTCGGCGATCCGGGCCACGGCCGGCTCGGCCAGCGCGTGCACCGCGCTCTGGAACGCGGCCAGCGTCACCGTGCCGGCCGGCTCGTCGGCCAGCCCGCGCAGCTCGGCCTCGACCGCGTCCATGGCCGCCAGGATCTCCCGGGCCCGCCCCGCCAGCAGCACGCCCGCGGCGGTCAGCCGCACCCGGCGCCCGGTCCGTTCGAGCAGCGCCGTGCGCGTCTCCCGCTCCAGCGTCGCGAGCTGCTGCGACACGGCCGACGGGCTCAGATTTCCGCGCTGCGCGACGGCCCGCACCGTCCCGAACGTCGCGAGATCGGCCAGCAGCCGCAGCCGCCAGGGGTTGAGCGTCATGACCCGATTGTGCGGCCACGCTTAACAGCAGCGGCGGAAACGTGAGATGGACCCGACGCTCGCGGCTTCCTAGCGTCGAGGGCATGGCTGATTCGTTCTGGTCCGACGCCGATCGTCACCTGGTCCGCTACTCCGGCGCGGGCCGCTTCACGCCGGAGATCATCGAGCGGGCGGAGGGCAGTTTCGTCTACACCGCCGATGGGCGGCGGCTGCTCGACTTCACCTCCGGGCAGATGAGCGCCATCCTCGGCCACTCGCACCCGGCCGTGGTCGCGACCGTCCAGCGGCAGGCCGCCACGCTCGACCACCTGTTCAGCGGCATGCTCAGCCGCCCGGTCGTCGAGCTCGCCCGTCGCCTGGCCGGCACGCTGCCCGAGCCGCTGGAGAAGGTGCTGCTGCTGACCACCGGCGCCGAGTCCAACGAGGCCGCGATCCGGATGGCGAAGCTGGTCACCGGCCGGCACGAGGTGGTCTCGTTCGCGCGCTCGTGGCACGGCATGACCCAGGCGGCGGCGAGCGCCACCTACAGCTCCGGCCGCAAGGGGTACGGCCCGGCCGCGCCCGGCAACTTCGCGATCCCGACGCCGAACTCGTACCGGCCCGACTTCACGACGCCGGACGGCGAGCTCGACTGGCGGCGGCAGCTCGACTACGCGTTCGAGCTGTTCGACGCCCAGTCGGTGGGCAGCCTCGCCGCCTGCATCGTCGAGCCGATCCTCAGCTCGGGCGGTGTGCTCGACCTGCCGCCGGGCTACCTGGGCGCGCTGCGCGACAAGTGCCACGAGCGCGGCGGCCTGCTGATCCTCGACGAGGCGCAGACCGGGCTGTGCCGCACCGGCGACTGGTACGCGTTCCAGCGCGACGGCGTGGTCCCCGACATCCTCACGCTCTCCAAGACGCTGGGCGCCGGCCTGCCGCTGGCCGCGGTCATCACCAGCGCCGAGATCGAGCAGATCGCCCACGAGCGGTCGTACCTGTTCTTCACCACGCACGTCTCCGACCCGCTGGTCGCCGCGGTCGGCAACACGGTCCTCGACGTCCTTCAGCGGGAGAGCCTCGATCGGCGGGCCGCGGAACTCGGGGCGTACCTGCGGAAGGGTTTGAATGGTCTGAAGGAACAGCACGACGTGATCGGCGACGTGCGCGGGCGCGGCCTCCTGGTCGGTCTGGAACTGTCCTCCGACGAGCTCGGCGCCGCGGTCACGAGGCGCTGCCTGGAGCTCGGCCTGCACATGAACGTCGTGCAGCTGCCCGGGATGGGCGGCGTCTTCCGGATCGCCCCGCCGCTGACGTCGTCGCCGGCCGAGCTCGACCTGGGCCTCGAGATCCTGGACCGCGCGATCACCGACGTCACCGCCGGCGGCAGTATGGGGTCATGAACTTCCGCTCCTTCGGCGGCCCGACCGTCGCGTTCACCTACGGCGGGCTCGCCTTCCTGACCGACCCCACGTTCGACGAGCCGGGCGACTACCCGATCGGCGATCGCAAGCTGACCAAAACCGCTCCGCCCGCGGCCGGGCCCGATCAGGCCGGCCGGATCGACGTCGTTCTGCTCTCGCACGACCAGCACCCGGACAATCTCGATCGGATCGGGCGGGAGGTGGCGCTTTCCGCGCCGGTCGTGCTGAGCACGCCCACCGCCGCTTCCCGGCTGGGAGGGCCGGTGCGGGGTCTCGAGCCATGGGAGCACGCCGACCTTCCGGGCGTACGCGTCACCGCGGTCCCGGCCCAGCACGGGCCCGACGGCTCCGAACGCCTGGTCGGTCCCGTGACCGGTTTCGTCCTCGAGGCGGAGGGCCAGCCCACCGTCTACGTGAGCGGCGACAACGCCTCGCTGCGGGTGGTCGAGGAGATCGCGGCCCGCTTCCCCGGCATCGACATCGCGGTCCTCTTCGGTGGCGCGGCCCGCACCCCGCTGGTCGGCGACGCGAACCTGACCCTCTCCGCCGCCGACATGGTCGCGGCCACCCGCATCCTCGGCGTCTCCCGCGTTGTCGCCGCCCACGTCGACAGCTGGGCTCACTTCACCGAGGGCCGCGACGATGTACGAAAGGCCTTCGCCGCCGCGGGACTCGACACCCTCCTGGACTGAGGCGGCCGCCTCGGACCAGGGGAACTCACGGGCGCGACGTGGGGCTCCGGCCTGCGATGGTGGGACCACATCGAATTGGGGGTTGTCATGTCGCCACATTGGCTGCACGGGGAAACGTCGCGGCTGCCGGTCGAGGGCACGCTGCCGGACTTCGGCGGCGCGACCGGCTGGCTCAACTCGCCGCCGCTGACCGCGGAGGGCCTGCGCGGGAAGGTCGTGCTGGTCAACTTCTGGACGTACACCTGCGTCAACTGGCTGCGCCAGCTTCCCTACGTGCGGGCGTGGGCCGACAAGTACACGGAGAAGGGCCTGGTCGTCGTCGGCGTGCACACGCCCGAGTTCGGTTTCGAGCACGACCTCGACAACGTCCGCCGGGAGTCGCACGGCGACCGGGTCGACTACCCGGTCGCGCTCGACAACGACTACGCGGTCTGGCGCGCCTTCGACAACCACTACTGGCCGGCGCTCTACCTGGCCGACGCCGACGGGAAGATCCGCTACCACCACTTCGGCGAGGGTGAGTACTCCCGCACCGAGATGGCGATCCAGCGGCTGCTCGACGACCCCGATCGCGAGATCGTCGAGGTCGCCCCGCGGCCGGTCGAGGTGTCCGCCGACTGGAGCACGCTGCGCTCGCCGGAGAACTACACCGGCTACGAGCGCACCGAGCGCTTCTCCTCGCCCGACGGCATCGTCTTCGGCAAGCCGCACCGCTACGACGCCCCCGACCGGCTCGGCCTCAACGACTGGGCGCTGGTCGGCGACTGGACAATGGGGGAGCAGGCCACCACCGCGAACGCGGCCGGCGGCCGGCTGGTGTACCGGTTCCACGCCCGCGACCTCAACGCGGTCATGGGCGCGGCGACCCCGGTCCGGTTCCAGCTGCTGCTGGACGGCGCGCCACCGGCCGAGGCGCACGGTGCGGACCTCGACGCCGACGGCTTCGGCACGATCGGCGACCGGCGGCTGTACCAGCTCCTGCGCCAGCCCGGCCGCATCGCCGACCGTACCGCCGAGATCACGTTCCTCGACCCCGGCGCCGAGACCTACAGCTTCACCTTCGGCTGAGCGCCTCGGGCGGGATCACCACGTTCTTCACCTCGGCCATGTACGTGTCGCCGAACGCGGCGGCCTCCTCCGGGGAGCCGCCGCCCTGCCGGGAGACCATGTAGGCCGCGTACCAGTCCCACCAGTGGTGCGGCGGGGCGACCGCCTCGAACGACCCGTGGTGCTCGCTGGTCTCCTTCAGGAGCTCGGCGAGCTCCGCGACATCCTTGTGTGCGTCAGTCATGCTCCCAGGGTGGCCCGCGGCGGCCCCGGTCGCGCCCGTGGAAGACCCTGGCCCGGTTACGGGGCGGGCACCGTTTCCAGGTCGCTCACCAGGCGGCGAATGGCGTCGACGCGCAACAGCCGGTGGAACGCGAGATAGCCGAGATAGACGCCGAGAACATTCGCGATGATGTCGTTCGCCTCGGCCCAGCGGTTGTCGTGGACGATCAGGATCAGCACGCACTGGGTGATCTCGATGCCGGCGCTCAGCAGCAGACCGAGACGGATCACCCGCATTTTGTCGCGAACGCCGAAAAGCACGTGCAGGATTGCCGCGAACGGCAGCGTCATCACGATATTGAGCACGGAATCGCGGGGGCGGATCTGGGTCAGCGGGATCGGATTGATCCGGAAGAACTGCGGGTCGGCGCCCCACGAGAGATGCAGCGGCAGGAGCGTCGCGCCCAGCACGGCCACCGCGTACCACCCCGCCAGCCACGCCACGCCGAGGCGCATCGGGGTCAGCTGGCCGCGGCGGCGCAGCACCACCCAGGAGACGACCATGAGGACGAGGCCGAGCGGCAGCAGGATCGGCGGCCCCGGCACGACGAACTGGTCGCTTCGCATCCCGACCAACGGTACGTCGGCCGGGCCGTCACCGTCGGTTCAGTGCAGCCAGCCATCCTTGCGGGCGATCCGGATCGCGTCGAGCCGGTTACGGGCCCCGGTCTTCGAGATGATCGCGGAGAGGTAGTTACGCACCGTGCCGCCGGAGAGGAAGAGCCGGTTGGCGATGTCCTTCACCGAGTCGCCCTCGGCGGCCAGCCCCAGAACCTCCAGCTCGCGGGTGCTCAGCGAGCGGTCGGCGTTGAGCGAGGCGGCCTGCAGCATCGGCGAGACGACCCGCTCGCCGTTGGCCAGCCGGCGCACGGAATCGGCCAGCAAGGCCTCGGAGGCGCCCTTGACGAGGAAGTTGAGCCCGTTGGCCCGGCGCCGCGGCGGGAGCATGCCGCGCTTGGCCGGATCGGAGAGCACGAGCATGGCGCAGGACGGGATCGCGGCGTGCAGGTCGCCGGCGAACGGCAGGAGCTGGCTCACCATGTACTCGGTGTCGAAGACGATCACCGAGGGCCACAGCTGCACCGCCCGCTCGACCAGGCCGGTGTCGAGCGGCAGCGTCGCGACGTAGTGCATGTCGGGTTTGGACTCGATGAGCGCGCGCACCGGAACCCCGAAATACCCCTCGTCCCGCACCACCAGAACCCGGATCATGACACCACCTCGCCGAGAACGGACCCTCTTTACCTCTCTACGCCTGCGTGTCCATTCGGAGCCGTCCCACGCTCGGACGGCCGCCGGGCGCAAAAATCACGCCGCGGTCGGCAGGGACCGCGGTTTTTCCTGCTCACGTGAGATTTGTGCCGCTCAATTGCCGAAACTTCCGCACCGCTTCAACTTACTGCCCCGTGTCACGCCGCACACGATCGTTAGCCGATCGACCGAGCCAGATGTAGCGGATTTCCGCCCCGGCCAGCCGAAATGGCTTCGGACGTTTACGAAGCCCAGGCGAAACAATGACCATGTCGCCCGTTTCCGCCTTCTCCGGACATCTTGGGGATGCGCCGGGCCCGTCCGCCCGGCGTATGCTCCGGCGACAGGCATCGAAGCTTTGGGGGTTATCTGCCATGACGCTCCGCGACACCCCGCCCTTCCGCGCCGATCACGTCGGCAGCCTCCTGCGGCCGCGCCGTCTGCTCGACGCCCGGCAACAGCGCGCCGACGGCAAGATCGATGCGGACGAGCTGCGTGCCGTCGAGGACGACGCGATCCGCGACGTCGTGCGCATGCAGCGGGACGTCGGCCTGCGCTCGGCGACCGACGGCGAGTTCCGCCGCACGTCATGGCACATGGACTTCATCTATCGCCTCGGCGGCATCCACCCCACCGACGACAAGATCCAGGTCCACTTCCGCAACGCGGACGGCGAGCTCGACTTCGAGTCGGCGGCGCTCGCCATCGACGCGCCGGTCCGGCTGAACGAGACCATCTTCGGCGACGACTTCACGTTCCTGGCCGGCGCGGTCGGTGAGGGCGTCACCGCGAAGCTGACCATCCCGTCGCCGAGCATGGTGCACTACCGCGGCGGCATGGCCGCGATCGATCCGGCCGTCTACCCCGACCACGACCAGTTCTGGGCCGACCTCAGCGCCGCGTACGCGGAGCAGGTGCGCCGGGTCGCCGCGCTCGGCTGCCGCTACCTCCAGCTCGACGACACCAGCCTGGCGTACCTCAACGATCCCGAGCAGCGCCGCCTGCTGAACGAGCGCGGCGACGACGCCGAGCACCAGCACCTGCGCTACATCAAGCAGATCAACGCGGCGATCGCCGACCGCCCGGCCGGCCTGGCCGTGACCACCCACATGTGCCGGGGCAACTTCCGCTCGTCGTGGGCGGCCGAGGGCGGGTACGACTTCGTGGCCGAGGCCCTGTTCAGCGAGCTCGCCGTGGACGGCTTCTTCCTCGAGTACGACGACGACCGCTCCGGCGGCTTCGCCCCGCTGCGCTTCGTGCCGCCCGGCAAGATGGTCGTGCTCGGCCTGGTCACCACCAAGCGCGGCGCCCTCGAGTCGAAGGACACGCTGAAGCGCCGCATCGACGAGGCGGCCAAGTACGTCCCGCTCGAGCAGCTCTGCCTCTCGCCGCAGTGCGGCTTCTCCTCGACCGTCGAGGGCAACGTCCTGTCGTACGACGAGGAGGTCGCCAAGCTCCGCCTGATCGTCGAGACGGCCGAGGAGGTCTGGGGCTAGCCCCGCGCTCGTTCGAGGCCGTCGAGGAGCAGGTCGAGGGTGAACTCGAACTCGGTCTGGCTGTCGCACCAGCCGAGGGTCGGGTCGCCGGCGGCGTGCAGCTCGGCGGCCATCATCGCGGTCAGGTGCGGCAGGGCCCCGGCCATCGCGGCGAGGTCGGCCTCGGCGTCGCCGACCTCGGTGGCGCCACCGGCCGCGACCGGGGCGAACAGCTCCTGCACGAACCCGAGCGGCATCGTGCCGAAGGCGTGCAGCGCGCGATGGGCCAGGTGCGCCGAGAAGCCGGCCTCCGTCATCGTGCCGACGATCTCGTCGTAGTAGGGGTAGAGGCTGGGCGGGACCGACGCGCGGGAGCCGATCAGCGCGGGCGCCCACGGGTGGCGCAGCATCACCTCGCGGGCCCGCAGGAAGCGTTGCCGCAGCCGGGCGCGCCAGTCGCCCTTCTCATCGCCGGCCACCGCCGAGATCTCCGCGATGACCGTCTCGGCCAGGCCGTCGAGCAGGCCCTCCTTGCCGGGCAGGTGGTAGTAGAGCGACATCGCCTCGATGCTCAGGTCGGCGGCGAGACGGCGCATGGTGAGCGCCCTCAGCCCCTCCGCGTCCGCGAGCGCGACGGCGGCGGCCAGGGCGCGCTCACGGGTCACTGGTTCGCGGATCGCCGGTTCTCCCCTCTTGACTCCATGCCGTACCTTACAACGTATGGCTACCTTACCTCGTAAGGCTGAACCCGACGCCCGCACCACCGGCCTGCTCTACCTGGGCCTCGCCCTCGCCGGCGCGGCCGGCTTCCTGGTCACCCGCCCGATGCTGTACGCGGCCGGCGACCCGGCGGCGACACTCGCGAACCTCACCGACCACCTCGCGCTGGCCCGCCTGGGGATCGTCTTCGAGCTGCTGGTGGTGCTCACCCAGGCCCTGGCCGCCGTCTGGTTCTACAAGCTGTTCCGGGCGACCCATCCGCTGAACGCGGCCGGCATCGCGGCGTTCGGCCTCGTCAACGCGGTGGCGATCCTGGCCAGCGCCGCCCTGCTCGGCGCCGCGCTCGACGTCGCCCGCGAGCCGTTCGGCGACGCCGCCTCCAGCGTCCAGCTGATGTACCTGGTGAGCGGTCACCTCTGGACGGTGGGCGGCATCTTCTTCGGACTCTGGCTGATCCCGATGGGCCGCTGCGTGCTCCGGGACGGGCCGCGCGTGCTCGGCCGGCTGCTCATCGCCGGTGGCGCGGGCTACGTGCTGAGCTCCTTTGCGGCCTACCTGGCGCCGGCCGTCGGCGACATCCTGGTGGTGCCGGCCTCGATCGGGGAGTTCTGGATGATCGGGTGGCTGCTCCTGCGCGGGTTCCGGGGAGCACCCGTTGTTCACCCGAAGCTCGTAAGTTCTTCCGCGTGAGCACCGTGAACGAAGATCGCCTGGCCGAGGTCGACCGGCACGTCACCGACGCGGCGAACGCGACCGCCCAGCGACACCCCGGTTTCGCCACCGCCATCCGCCACTCCGTCGACCGGCTGCGCGGCGGCCTGACGCTGGCCCACTCCCGCGCCGAGGCGGTCGACGACGCCGCCTGGTCGAGCTACGTGACCGACCTCGACGCCGGCCTCGACGAGCTCGACAAGGAGATCGGCCGGGCCGCCGACGGCGCCATCCCCGGGACGAGCGTCGACGACGTGCTGACCATCCACCTGACCGGGATCGAGCTTCAGGGATGGCGCCTGCAGGTGAGCCTGCCCGGCGTCCAGCCGCGCCTCACGGCCGCGGAGCTTCAATTGCAGCGGTACGCCTCGGCGTGCGCCACCGGCGTCCCGAAGCCCGCCGCCGCCCTCGCGGACGCCATGACCGACCTCCGCGCGGCCGCCTGATTCGCGGCGCTCACTCCGCGGCGGTTACTCCGCGGCGCTTACCCCGCGGCGCTTATTCCGCGGTTCGCCGGTAGATCTGGTCGACCTCCTCGGCGAGGTGGTCGGCGTCGTAGCGGCTGCCGGCCGTGCGGGCGGGCAGGCGGCGGAAACGGCGCTCGGCGCAGCAGAGAAGCTCGGCGCGCAGGGCGCGGGGGAGTGACTCGCGGTCGTGCGGGGTCAGCCTCTTGACGCCCTCGACCGGGTGGGCACCGAACGGCTCGCAGTGGGCGTAGACGGCGGGCAGGCCGGCGGCGACCGCCTCCAGCACGCCGAGGCCGAACGTCTCCTCGGAGGGGGAGGCGTAGACGTCCATGGCGCAGAGCATCTCGCGGGCGTGGGCGACCGCACCCGCGAAGACCACACGGTCGGTGATGCCCTCGATCGCGGCGAGCTTCTCCAGGGCGTCGCGGGCCGGCCCGTCCCCGACCAGCAGCAGGGTCGCGCCGGGAACCTCGGCGACGGCGCGCACGAGGCGGTCGAAGCGCTCGCCGGGCTCGAGCCGGCCCACGCCGCCGATGACCGCGGCCTCGGGGGCGATGCCGAGGCGGGTGCGGACGGCGGCGCGTACCCCCGGATCGAAGCGGAACTCGTCGGCGGCGACGGCCTTGGGCACGACCGCGATCCGCTGCTCGGGCACGCCCCACTCGCGCAGCCGCTGGGCGATCGCGGGGGTGGCGGCGATGGTGAGGCGGCCGAGACGCTCGGCGGTCAGGTAGAGGTGGCCGGCGTCGCCGGCCACGTGGTGCTCGGTGGCGACCACGCGGGGCACGCCGGCCAGGCGGGCGGCGAACCGACCGGGAACGCAGGCGCGGTGGACATGGGCGTGCACGAGGTCGAAACGGCCGCGCCGGATGAGGCGGCGCAGACCGCCGACGGTGCCGAGGCCGCGCCGGCCGGTGAGCTCGTGCACGGTGGTGCCGCCGGCTCGCAGCGCCGCCGCGACGGCGCCGGGCGGAGAGAGGGTGACCACCTCGCTCTCATGCGGCAGCCGGCGGACGAGCAGCCGCAGCTGATGCTCGGGTCCGCCCTCGGCCAGCGCGCTGATCACATGCAGCACTCTCATGCCGACTCCATTTTCCGACACCCCAGGAAACGACGCTGTCAAAGCGCTCGGCGGAAATGATAGAAGCAAATGTCACGGGTAACGTGAATGATCCCTCACATTCTTCATAATGGTCGAACGGCCATGCCGGAGTGCCTAAAAGTGCTGGTAGCAGCGCACAAACAAAGAACATGAATGATCCTCACATTGCTCGTGACAATTGCTACTGTGGCCGTTCCCCGTGCGGCTGTCACTCTCCGAAAAGGGAATTCGGAAGCGCGAGGGGGACGCCGTGGAGTTACGGAGGGCAACGCCTGGCGAATGGCGCGCGGGCAGCCCATGGCCGTCGCTGTGGTGGGCTGCCCTTCCCGGCCGGGCCGCGCGGGCCGGCGCCGACGCGCTGGCGCTCGCGGTCGCGATGCTGATCGCCACGCTCCTCCGGCACGACGGGAACCTCCAGTACCTCGACTGCGGCGGGCTCATGGAGCTCGCGGGGGTGGCCGCGGTCGTGCAGACCCTCGCGGGCATCCGGTTCGGGCTCTACACCGGACGATGGTGGTACGGCTGCTTCGAGGAGATAGCCGCGCTCGCCAAGACCGCCGCGCTCACCATGCCGGTCGTCTTCGTGCTCGACACCCTGCTGGGCCGGCTCGTGCCGCGCTCGGCCATCATCGCCTCCGGCCTGATCGCATTGGTGCTTCAGGCCGGAGTGCGCTACACGGCGCGCCTGCTGCAGGACTCCCGCCTGCGGCCGTCGCCCGAGCAGGGCAGCCGCGTGGTGGTGGTGGGGGCCGGCGAGGGGGCGGCCCAGGTCGTGCGCTCGATGCTGCGCACGCCGTCCAGCCCGTACGTCCCGGTTGCCCTGCTCGACGACGACCCGCGCAAACGCTCGCTCCGGGTCATGGGCGTGCCGGTCACCGGGGACCGGCACGCTCTCCCGGAGGTGATCCGGCGGTTCCGCGCTGACACCGTGCTCATCGCCATCCCCAGTGCCGGAGCCGATCTCGTACGGGAGATCAGCATGCTCGCCGGGGAGATGAACGCCGACGTGAAGGTGGTGCCGCCGGTCGTCGAGCTGTTCGGCCGGACCGTGCGCATCGAGGACATCCGGCCGGTCGGTCACGCGGACCTGCTCGGCCGCCGCGAGATCGGGATCGACCTGGCCGCGATCGCCGGATACCTGGAGGGCCGCCGGGTGCTGGTCACCGGGGCCGGCGGGTCGATCGGCTCCGAGCTGTGCCGGCAGGTCGCCCAGTTCCACCCCGGCCGTCTGGTGATGCTCGACCGGGACGAGTCCGGCCTGCACGCGGTGCAGCTCTCGCTGGACGGGCGCGGCCTGCTCAACGACCGCAACCTCGTGGTCGCCGACATCCGCGACCAGCCGCGCCTCGACGAGGTGTTCCGCGAGCACCGGCCGCAGGTC
This sequence comes from Paractinoplanes globisporus DSM 43857, assembly GCF_000379645.1. GTDB lineage: Bacteria > Actinomycetota > Actinomycetes > Mycobacteriales > Micromonosporaceae > Actinoplanes > Actinoplanes globisporus. The sequence continues at coordinate 221,588 of NZ_KB903294.1, read as the reverse complement.
GTCTTCCACGCCGCGGCGCTCAAACACCTGCCGCTGCTGGAGATGCACCCGTCCGAGGCGCTCAAGACGAACATCCTCGGCACGTACCAGGTGCTGCAGACCGCGCTGCGGCACGGCGTCGACCGGTTCGTGAACATCTCGACCGACAAGGCGGCGGAGCCGTGCAGCGTGCTCGGCTACTCCAAGCGCATCACCGAACGGCTCACCGCGGCCGCCGACGAGTCCTCGGCCGGCACCTACTGCAGCGTCCGCTTCGGCAACGTGCTGGGCAGCCGCGGCTCGGTGCTGACCGCGTTCGAGGCACAGGTGGCCAAGGGCGGGCCGATCACGGTGACCGATCCCGAGGTGTCCCGCTACTTCATGACCGTGCAGGAGGCGGTGCGCCTGGTCGTGCAGGCCGGGGCGATCGACAGCGCGGGCGAGGTGCTGGTGCTGGACATGGGCGAGCCGGTGCGGATCGCCGACGTCGCCCGGCGCCTGGCCGCCGCGGCCGACCGGCACATCCAGGTCGTCTACACCGGGCTGCGGCCGGGCGAGAAGCTGCGCGAGGTGCTGCTCGGGCCGGGGGAGGAGGACCGGCGGCCGAACCATCCGCTGCTGTCGCAGGTGCCGGTGCCGCCGCTGGACGGTGCGGTGCTGTCGCTGCTCGAGCCGGCCGCGCCGCGGGAGGACCTCATCGCGATGTTGCGGTGGCTGGCCGAGAGCCCGGCGCTGTCCAGCGCGGCCGCGGCCACGAACGGTTTCGCCGTGACCGACGGCTTCGCGGCCACGAACGGCTTCGCAATCCGGAACGGGAGGAAATGATGGTTTCGCGGGTGGTCGTGGTCGGCCAGGGGTACGTGGGTCTGCCGCTCGCCGTGCGGGCCGCGCAGGCCGGGCACGACGTGGTCGGGTTCGACGTCGACGACGAGCGGATCAAGCGCCTGGCCGCCGCCGAGTCCTATGTGGATGACATCGGATCGGCCACGCTGCGGGAGGTCCTCGACGCTGGAACGTTCCACCCCTCGGCCGACCCACGCTCCTGCGCCGGCTTCGACGTGGCGGTCATCGCGGTGCCCACCCCGCTGCGGGAGGGCACGCCGGACCTGAGCTACATCGAGCAGGCCGCCCGCGTCCTGGCCCGCTATCTGCGACCGGGTGCGACCGTCGCGCTCGAGTCGACGACCTATCCGGGCACCACGACCGATCTGGTCGCGCCTCTGCTCGAGGAGGGATCGGGTCTGATCGCGGGGACCGACTTCTTCCTCGGCTACAGCCCCGAGCGCATCGATCCCGGCAACCGGGAGTGGACGCTGGTCAGCACGCCCAAGGTGGTGAGCGGGATCAACGCCGCCTCGCTGGTCAAGGTGCGGGAGTTCTACGCGTCCGTCGTCGACACGACCGTGCCGGTCTCCGACTGCCGGGTCGCCGAGCTCGCCAAGCTGCTCGAGAACACCTTCCGGCACGTCAACATCGCGCTGGTCAACGAGCTCGCGGTGTTCGCGCACGACCTCGGCATCGACGTCTGGGAGGCGATCGACGCCGCCGCCAGCAAGCCCTTCGGCTACCACAAGTTCGTGCCCGGCCCCGGTGTCGGCGGCCATTGCCTGCCGATCGATCCGTCGTACCTCTCCTGGCGCGTGCAGCGGACGCTCGGGCAGAGCTTCCGCTTCGTCGAGCTGGCCAACGACATCAACAACCACATGCCCGACTACGTCGTACGCCGGCTGGTCGCGGCGCTCAACCGCCGGCGCAAGGCGGTCAACGGCTCGACCGTGCTGCTGCTCGGGCTCGCGTACAAGAAGAACACCGGCGACGCCCGGGAGTCGCCGGCCCGCCGGGTGGCCGCGCTGCTGCTCGACATGGGCGCCGACGTGCGCGCGGCCGACCCCCACGTGGTCGAGGACGCGCACATCGACCGCCGGGTGACGCTCGTGCCGGCGACCGCCGAGCAGATCGCCGCGGCCGACGCGGTGCTGCTGCTCGCCGACCACGACGCCTTCGACCTCGACCTGGTGGTGCGGCACGCCTCGTACGTGCTGGACACCCGCCGTCGCCTGACCGGACCGACCGTGGAGTCGCTATGACCGTTCGAGTGCTCTGGGATCTCGCCAACCGACTCGCCGCCGCCATCGCGCTGGTGCTGCTCTCGCCGCTGCTGCTCGTGATCGCCCTGTGGATCCGGATCGCCGACGGCAAGGGGATCCTGTTCGTTCAGGACCGGGCGGGACAGGACGGCGTGCCGTTCCGGATGTGGAAGTTCCGATCGATGGTGCACCATTCGGTGGACATGGCGGTCGAGATCGGTCTCGCCGATCCGTTCGGACTGCTCGAGAACGATCCGCGGATCACCCGCTGCGGCCGGTTCCTGCGCCGCACCAGCCTCGACGAGCTGCCCCAGCTGGTGAACGTGCTGACCGGGCGGATGAACCTGGTCGGGCCGCGGCCGGACGTGCTGCCGCAGGTCGCCAACTACACGGCCGCGGACCGGCGGCGCCTGGAGGTCCGGCCGGGCATCACCGGGTGGGCGCAGATCAACGGCCGCGAGGACATCGACTGGGCCCAGCGCTTCGTCCTCGACCGGTGGTACGTCGACCACTGGTCGCCCGCGCTCGACCTGCGCATCCTGTGGCGGACCGCGACCTCGCTGCAGCGCGAGGAGCCGGCGGTGCACCTCGACGAGATCAACATCCAGAGATCCCAGGCCCATGACGTACGCCGTGCCGCCTGAGATCGGTTCGGAGTTCCACTGGGATCCGGCCGCCCTGACCGCCGGTGGCGACGACTGGCTGCCCGCCCGGCGCGAGTTGTTCGCCACCGGCTCCGGCGCGCTCGGCGCCCTGTTGCGGCGGCTGCGCCCACGGGGCCGGGTGCACTTCCCGTCGTACTTCTGCATGGGTGTGGTCGAAGCGCTCTCGGCGGACGTGCCGATCGCCTGGTATCGCCACCTGCCCGATTCCGGCGGGCCGGTCTGGCCGACTCTCCGTGCCCTGCCCGGTGACGTCGTGCTCGCCCAGAACCTGTTCGGCCGCGACGACGGTTCGCGGTGGGACGCGTGGCGGGAGGCCCATCGCGGCGTCACGGTCGTCGAGGACCACTCGCACGACCCGCTGAGCGACTGGGCGCGCCACTCCCGTGCGCCGTTCGCGATCGCCTCGCTGCGGAAGACGTTGCCGGTGCCCGACGGTGGTCTGTTGTGGTCACCGTGCGGCCTGCAGACGCCGGAGCCCGAGGGCGGCGAGAGCGAGGGCGCCCACCTCAAACTGGCCGCCATGCTGCTCAAATCCGCCTGGCTGGACGGGCGCCCGGTGCCCAAGGACGGCTTCCGGGCGTTGCAGCAGCGTGGCGAGCACACCCTGCTCTGCAGCCCCGGACCGGCGAGCGCCTTCACCGCCGCCGTGTTACCGCTGCTGGACGCGGCCGGCCTGCGGAGGAAGGGCATCGAGAACGCCCGCGCGCTCCCGGCTCACGGCGACGGGTGGCGGCTGGTGGGCGCCGGGCCGTTCCGGGCCCAGCTGGTCTGCGAATCGGAATCGATCAGGGACGACCTGCTCCGGCACCTGGCCGCGCACGGCATCTACGCGCCCGTGCACTGGCGGCAGGATCGCGCCGGCCTGTGGAGCGGCGACGACGAGGGGGCGGGGCTGGCCGCCCGGATGCTGACCATCCCCGCCGACCACCGGTGCTCAGCCGCCGATGTGCGCCGGATCGTGTCGGTGCTGCGGGCCTTCCACGGGAGCGCCGAAGCCCGGCCGGCGGCGAGCCCGGCTCCAGCGGCGTAGCGCCAGCGCCCGTCGCAGCATCGCCCGCCCGGCACCCCGCTGCGTCGACACGTGCAGCACGTACCGCCACAATGGATACGCGCCGCGGCGGTTGGACAGCGCGTAGGAGAACTGCTTCGCGGGCAGGTCCCCGTAGTCGTTCATGCGCTCGAACCACTCGGAGCTCGCCTTCGCCGCGGCCTGCAGCGGGGCCAGCGCCGCCTTCCGGGTGTGCTCGTAACGCTCCAGCGCCGCCCCCAGATCGCCGCCGGCGTCGGCGTTGATGGCGTCGGCCAGGGTCATCGCGTCCTGCATGGCGAGCTTGGTGCCCGAGCCGATCGCGAAGTGCGTGGTGTGTGCAGCGTCGCCCGTCAGCACGACGTTGCCGTGGTCCCAGCGCCGGTTGGTGATCCGGCGGAAGGACATCCAGCCGGTGCCGCCGCTCTCGGCCCGCTGGTCGATGAGCGGCTCCCCGTCGAGGTGGTCGGCGAAGATACGGGCGAGCCGATCGCAGCCGTCCCTCCCGTCGAGCTCGTCGAAGCCCAGCCCGGCCCACGTCTCCGGGGTGCACTCGACGATGAACGTGCTCGCCTCGTCGGTGAACGGGTAGGCGTGGAACCAGATCCAGCCGGCCTCGGTCTTCTCGAAACCGAACGTGAACGTGCGGAACACGTGCGGCGTGCCCAGCCAGATGTAGCGATTGCGGCCGTGGACGACCTCCGCGCCGAAATGCGCCGCGTCGTGCTCACGGACCCGGCTGCCCGCGCCGTCGCACGCCACGACGAGGTCGGCGTCGGGGTCGTCGGTCGCCTCCGACCGGTAGCGCAGGTCGACGCCGAGCTCGGCGGCCCGCGCGCCCAGGATGTCGAGCAGCCGGTGCCGGCCCAGGCTGAAGCCGTACCCGGCCAGGTAGCTGACCGCCTTGCCGGTCGCCCGCACCTCGTACTCGTCCCACTTGTAGGCGGCGTCCCAGATCCGCCGGGCGCTGACCGGGTCGTGCCGGAACAGGTCGTCGAGCAGGTCGTCCCAGAAGACCACACCCCAGCCGTACGTGACGCCGGCCGGGTTGCGCTCGAGCACGGTGACCTCGTGCGCGGGGTCGGCGAGCTTCGCGAGAACCGCGAAGTACAGGCCGGCGGGGCCGCCGCCGACGCAGGTGATCCGCATGGTGGCTCCTTTATCGGTAGGGCGGGAAGGTCGCGGCGAGGTCGTCCGGGTCCGCCGCCGGGCGACGGAGCCAGACCAATTTGCGGTACGTGGGCGGGTCGGTGACGACGCGCCAGGTGTGGAACGGGTGCCGGCTCGGCGAGAAGCCGGACTTGTAGAAGAACAGCGAGTCGTTGCTGCCGCCCTTGCCGCCGCCGAGATGGAAGACGGTGTCGCCGCGCGCCTTGCAGAACCGCCGCACCTCGTCGTAGAGCATCTCGTCGGCGTACCGCCCGCGGGCCCGCCGGGTGGAGGAGACGTAGCCGGTCGCGATCCCGTCGTTCTCGAAGAACGTGTTGCCGCCGACCACCTCGTCGCCCTCGAGCGCGACCGCGAGGTGCATCCGGTCGCCCACCGCCTCGTGCAGCGCGGCCAGGTGCTCGTACGTGAAGAAGTAGTAGTCGGAGGCGCCGACCCGCCGCATGTTGTCGTGGTAGACCGCGACCCAGTCGGCGAGGCGGTCCCAGTCGTCGAAGACCACCTTGGTGCCGGCCCGGCGGGCGCGGTTGATGTGGTTGCGGTGGTCCGACCGGGTCTGGCTCCACATCTCGTCGAGGCCGATCGTGAGATCCATCGAGACCGTCTCGCCGTGCCGCACGAGGCGCCCGTGGTCGTCCAGCACCGGCAGCGGCGCCTCCAGCAGCGGGTGCATCCGCGCGAAGACGGTGACGATGCGGCATTCCCGAAGGCACTCGGTCAGCGCGGTGCAGGCCCGATCCCAGAACGCCGGGTCGGTCGTGTCGCTGACCGGCGCCGGGTAGCCGTAGGGGGACAACGCGTCGCGGAGATCGGTGTCCGGGATGTCCCGCACGATCAGCGGCATGAGGAAGACGTGACCGTCGTCCTCGTAGTGGAAGGCGGCCGGTTCGCCGCCGTAGAGCGCGGCGTCGAGCACCACGTACGCCGGCTCGTGGTGCATGTCGTGCCGGAGCCTCGGCAGCGCGTCCGCCCACGCGGGCGAGTCCGGCCGGAGCAGCGATCCGTTCATGAGTCCCCCTACCGCCCCGACCGCAGGATCCGGGCGTTCAGCGCCATGTTCGCGGCGAACTGATCGTTGACGACCTGATAGCCGTCGAGCCGCATCTGGGTCGCGGCGTCGTACCGGCCCAGCTTCACGAACCCGTCCGCCAGCCAGCCGTTGTCGGAGCCGCTGCCGTCGACGTAGCCCCGGTACGTGGTGCCACCCGGCCAGATCACCCGGGTCAGCAGCGAGCAGAAGGCCGACATGTCGCCGTCGGTCCAGGCGCCGCCGCGGGCGCGTGCCTCCACGACGTACGCCATGACGCCGTTGCCGTGGCTCACGTCCTGTCCGGGGCGCTTCGCCGAGCCCCAGATGTCGGACCAGAAGTAGGCGGTCGGCTCGACCGGATTGCGCCGCAACTGGCGATGCAGGCGCTTGTCGATCGTCGTGGCCACCTCGAGGTAGCGAGCCTTGCGCGCGGCGTCGGTGGTGACCTGGGCGAGGTTGAGCGCGATCAGCGCCCAGTGCGAGGCCATGTGGGTCCGGTCCCGGTAGATGGCCCGGGAGGCGTCCCGCGAATACCACTTCTCGAAGACCTGGACCTCGGCGAACTCCAGTAGCCGCCGGTAGCGGTCGGACTGCACCCGCCCGTCGTGCATGGCGACCAGCAGGGCGGTGCCGTACCGCCAGAAGTAGCTCTCGTAGAGCGGCACCTCGTCGCCGCCCTCGCCCTCCTTCGACGACGGCCAGCCGAGGTACCGGTCGTGGAAGCTGCTGTGCGGCAACGACCTCGACGGCACCGCCGAGGCGACCACGTTCTCCACGAACTGCAGCGCCCGGTCGAGATAGCGGCCCTCGTCGGTGGCGCGGAACATCGTCACGCAGGAGTCGACCGAATAGGACAGGTTGTAGTGGTCCCAGCTGTCCGTCGACCGGGAGAGCGGCGTGCCGTTCTGGTCCAGGTAGTCCCAGCTCTGCTCGAACACCGATGTCCACTCGGCGACAGACTTCAGCTTCGCGGGTGGCGGCGGCGAGGTCGGCGAGGTCGGCAACGGCGTCATCATCGCCGGCACGTCCTTGTCGTGGCCGCAGGCCGCCACCAGCGAGGCCGCGCCCAGCATCAGCAGCGCGCGTCGGGTTGTCATGGTGTCACCAGCTTTCGTCCGGGCTCGTGCCCGGCGGAGTCGGCGGGCCTCGCCGAGGTTTCGGCCGCGGACGGGACCACCGCGGCGGCGGCCGCGATCGCCGCGAACAGCCAGGCCAGCCGGGCGTCGTAGTTGTCGCCGGAGAACAGGCTGTCCAGCGCGACGAAGACCGCGGCGGCCACGGCCAGCCCCGTCCAGCGCGGGCGTGCGCCCCCGCCGCGAACCGTCGTGGCCCACAGAACGACGGCCGCGGCCAGCAGGCCGATGCCCACGAGGCCGCCCTCGGCCGCGACGCCGAGCAGGTAGTTGTGCGGGTACTCGACGTTCTGGTTGACGCCGATCGTGCCGTAGAAGCCGTCCAGCCCGGTCCCGGCGAACGGGTGCTCGACGGCCAGTTTCCAGGCCGCCTGCCAGATGCTGGTGCGGTCGGAGACGTAGTGCTGCTGCACGGTCTGCTCGACGAACCGTTCCTTGAACAGGCTGGTGAACGCCGGCGGCGCGAGCGCGAGGACGACCCCGGCCGCCACCGCGAGCGCGAGGCAGGCCGCGACGACCGCGCCCGGCCTGACCCGGCGGCGCTGCTTGAACAGGGCCACCGCCCCGACCGCGGCCCCCGTCATCAGGCCCGCGCGCGATCCGGAGAGCACCGCCCCGAGCACGAACAGCGGCACGGCCAGCAGCAAAGTTTTCCGGCGGTAGTGCAGGAACAGCGCGACGGTGCTGATGATGCCGAGGATCTGGATGCGCACGAAGACGTTGGGGCCGCCGCCGAACGCCGAATAGCGGCCCTGCTCGCCCGGGCCGTTGATGAACAGCGCGGCGAGAGCAAAAATGATCGCGGCTACGTAGAACAGCCAGAAGGCGTTCCGTGCGGCCTGTTCCGGATCGCCGATCGCGTACAGGTAGATGGCGACGGTCAGCGCGGCCATCAGCACCAGGTCGAGGGTCTGCGGGCCGACCCGCGCGGCCGGCGGCGCCCACAGGCCGGAGGCGATCTGGTAGACGAAGAACAGCACGGTCGCGACCAGCCAGCCCTCCCGCCGGGGGCCGTCCAGCCCGGTTGCCGGCCGCCGCGCGATGTCGACCACGAGCACGGCCAGCGCCGCGACCAGTCCGACCACCCGCAGGTCGACCCAGGCCAGGTCGGGGAATCCGGCCCGGTCCAGGGTGAACCGGCCGCCGATCGCCATGATCATCAACACCGCCGCGGGCGCGAAGAACACGCGCGGCGTGTGCCACCACCGGGCGGCGCTCATGACACGCCGGCCCGGGTCCGGGTGCCGGCCACGCGGCTGACGACGAGCGCGAAGACCAGGCCGGCGCCGTAGCCGAGCAGCGAGCCCCAGGCCGCGCCGGCGATGCCGTGCCCGGGAATCAGCAGCAGGTAGGCGGCGAAGCTCACCGCGAAGCCGGCGATCTCGGCGGCGGACACGAGCGTGCCGTGGCCCTTGGCGACGAGCAGGCCCAGGACGATCCGAGACACCGCGTACAGGCCGGCCGCGATCACCAGCGGCACCACCACGGCCTTCGCCGGCGCGTACGCGTGGCCGAGGACGGGGACGATCAGCAGGTAGAGCCCGCCGGCCAGCAGCGGGGCGGCGACCAGCACGTACAGCGCGGTGGCGGCGACGATCGGCCGCGATCGCAACCGGCCGGCGCGGTCGTCGGCCCGCCATCGGCCCAGCCGCGAGTCCGCGTACGCGCGCAGGGGCCAGGCCAGCAGCTCGGTCATCGTGGCGACGCTGGCGTAGAGGCCGAGCGCCGTGGTGGAGGCGAGCACCGGCAGCGCGAGCCGGTCCGATCGCAGCATGGCCATGTTCGAGATGGCCGCGGGGAACAGCGCCGCGCCCTGCCGCCGGACCAGGCGGTTCTGGTCGTCCATCCCGCCGCCGGGCAGGCGCAGCCAGAACGCCACGTAGCCCACGGTCGGCACGAGACAGGCCACGATGTACGCCGCCAGCCACTCCTCGGGGCTGTCGACGCGGGCCAGGAACAGCAGTGCCATCACGGCGAGCAGCAGGATCGACTCGACGACCCGGGCGGCGAGGAAGTCGTGCACCCGGCCGATGGCGATCGCGACGGCCCGGCTCGCGAGGCACGCCGCGTCGACGATGGCATAGGCCGCGATCAGAGCGATCACGACCGGTCCGGGGCTGAGCCGGCCGGGCGCCAGGATCGCGTACGCCGCGGCGGCGCCCGCGCCGGCCAGGAAGGGGAGGATCAGAAGTCGCGCGTACGCCCGGACGGCGGCGGCCGGCGGCACCTCGTGATAGGCGGCCACGAAGCTGCGCTCGGTACCCAGCAGCAGCGCCTGGGTGGCCAGGTAGACCACCTGGAGCATGAGGGCGACCTCGCCGCGGTGGGTGGGGGTCAGCGACCGGACCATCATGATGTTCGCGGCCAGCGCGACCGCGCCGATCAGCAGCTGGGACGCGATCAGCTGGATGTACGGCTCGCGGAGCCGGCCACCGAGCCACGCGATCGGGTCGGCGACCCGGATCTCAGTCATCGTCCCGCGGCCCGGCGCTGCCGGGGGCTTCCGGCTCCTCGGCGGCGGCCTCGTCGGACGGGACGGGCAGGTTCTCCGGCTCGGGCTCGCCGGTCGGCTCGAGGTTGACCACCTTCGCCTGGCCGCGCGGGTGGTGCCCGATCGTCGTGCGCACCACCGTGGCCTGCCCGCGCACCGTCCCGATCACCATCGTCTCGTCGCCCTCCCGGCGCTCACCGGTGACCACCCCGAGCCCGGTCGCGCCGGGCATCGCCGGCCGCTCCCGGTGCCAGGCCGCGCCCGTCGGCAGCTTGCGCGGCAACGCGTTGAGCACGGCGCCGGCCAGGTGGGCGCCGACCCGCTCGAGCAGGTCCTTGGACCGCTCCACGTCGGCGGCCGGGGTGTGGTTGGCCCGCACCACCAGCAGCGACTGGTCGGTCACCTTGCTGAGCACCACGCCGTCGGCGACGCCGTGCAGCGGCGGCGCGTCGACCAGCACCACGTCGAAGGTCTCGGTGAGCGCGTGCATGGCCGCCTCGAGCCGCGGCGAGGCGAGCAGCACGCCCGGGTCGGACGCGTTCTCCCCGCACGGGAGGACGGTGAGCCGGCCGTCGAGCGAGTCGCGCAGCACCGAGCGTACCGACGCCTGCCCGGCCAGCACGTCGGCGAGGCCGGGCCCGCGGTCCAGCGCCAGGTAGCGGCCGACGCCCGGGGTGCGCAGGTTCGCGTCGACGAGCACGACCCGGGCGCCGGTCTCGGCCATCGCGATCGCGAGCCCGCAGGCCACGGCGGTGGTGCCCTCCTTGGGGTGGCTGCCGGCCAGCAGCAGCGAGGTGCCGCGCGAACCGCCGCCGAGCGGAGGGAGCAGGCTGCGCAACCGGCGGAAGCCCTCGGCGAGCGCCTCGCCGGGCAGTCCCGACGTGCGCTCCAGCGAGATGACGCCGACCGCGCCCAGGCCGAGCCGGCGCAGGTCGTCCTCCTCGTTCACGGTTCGCCGGGTCGCCTGCCGCACGGCCACCGCGATCGCCCCGATCAGCAGGCCGAGCACGGAGGAGAACAACACATTGCGTACGAGATTGCTGGGCTCGCGGGTGGTGACGGGGTCCTGCGCCACGGTGACCGACGGCTTGGGCCCGTCCCCGGCCGCGCTCGGCGGGTCGAGCTGCTTGGCCAGCCCGACCAGCGCGGTGGTGGCGGCGGTGACGATCTGCCGGCTGCGGGCGGCGGACGGGTCGGTGGCGCTGACCACGAGCAGGTCGGTGCCCTCCTGCACCTGCGCTTTCAGGCTCTGCCGAACCTGGTCCTCGGTGAGCGGCGGGCCGAGCTTCGCGACGACCGTGTCGGCGACTCTCGGCCCGGCGAGCAGGGCGATGTACGAGTTGAGCCGGCTCGCCTTGGCGTCCGGGTCGGTGGCCCCGGTCGTGATGAACAGAACCATCGACGACCGGTAGGCCGGCGGCGAGGACAGCGACAGCCCCGCCGCGATCCCGGCGGCGATCAGCACCGGCACGAGTAGCCACGGCCATCGGCGGCGGCAGGCCCGTACGTATTCACGCAGCTCCAACACGCACCCCTGAAGCTCTCGTCAGCACCTGTTCGAACTGCTCGAAGAGCAGGTCGCGGGAGTAACGCTCGACCGCCAGCCGGTGCGCGGCCTCGCCGGCCCGGCGCAGCCAGTCCTCGTCGCGCAGATGGCCGGCGAGCAGCTTGCCGGCCTCGTCCGCGTCGTCGGGGTCGAGCACCAGCCCGGCACCCGACTCGCGCAGCACGTCGGCCTGCCAGCCGCCGTAGTTGATGGCGATCGGCCGGGACGCCGCGAACGCGTCGAAGAACTTGTTTGCCGAGTTGTCCCAGAGCGCGCGGATGGGCCGCACGAGGCTGCTCGACATGGTCGCGGCGGCGAGGATCACCGGGAGATCGGACTTGGGCACCTGCGACCACATGTGCACGGTCGTGTCCAGGAGCCCGTGCGCCGCGGCCAGGTTCTTGGTGGACTCCCACTCCCGGCCGTGACCGACGATGAGCACCTGCAGCCCGGGATCGAGCTCGCGCATCCGCCGGGCCGCCCGCACGAGGTACTCGACGCCGTTCACCGCGCCCAGCGCTCCGGTGTAGACGATCAGCGGCCGGTCGGCGAGCCAGCGGTGCTCGTCCCGGAAGCGGCGCACGTCCTCGGCGCGTACGCCCTGGAAGAGATCCAAGTCCGCGGCATTGGGAATCATGGTGGTTCTGGTCTCCGGCCGGCGGGCGGTCACGCCCGCGGCCATGCCCGGCGAGAGCGCGATGACCTCGGTGGCGTTGCGGTAGGCGAAGTTGGCGAGGCCGCAGGCGAGCCGGCGGGCGAGCGGGTTGCGCAGGGCGCCCATCTGGATCGGCACCTCGGGCCACAGGTCGCGCACCTCGAAGACGAACGGCACCCGCCGCAGGCGCGCGGCGATCACGCCGGGCACCGCGACCGTGAGCGGGGTGCTGGTGGCGAAGACCAGATCGGCCCTCAGCCGGGCGGCCTTCGCCGCCGCGAGCACCATGAACTCACCGAAGGCGCGCAGGCGCCGGGCATAGGACATGTGATTCGAGTACGGGATGGAGTACCAGTGCACGCGGACCCCGTCGTCGACCGTGGTCTTCCAGCCGAATCCGCGCTTGCCCGGGGTGATGTCGGTGGTGATGACGTCGACCGTGTGCCCGCGCGCGACCAGTCGCCGGGCCTGCTCGTAGGAGCGAATCCCGCCGGTCATACCGGGATTGCAGTAGTACTGGTGGATGTAGACGATGCGCATCCCTCACCCCTCCCGCAGGGCGGCGACCACGCGCTCGCGATCGCCGCCGGTGAGCGCCGAGCCGCTGGGCAGGCACAGTCCGCGGCGGAACAGGTCGGCGCTGACCTCGCCGCCGCGCATGACGCAGTCCCGGAAGACGGGCTGCAGGTGCATCGGTTTCCAGGCCGGCCGGGCCTCGATGTTGTGCCGGGCGAGGCGGGCCAGCAACTGGTCGCGATCCGCTCCGAACCGGTCGGGCTCGACCAGAAGGCAGGTGAGCCACCAGTTCGGCAGGCCGTACCCGGCGACCGGCATGAACTCCAGCCCCGGCAGGTCGCCGAGCGCCTCCCGGTAGAAGCGGGCCGTGTCCCGCCGGGCGGCGATCATCTCGCCGAGCCGTTGCACCTGACCCCGGCCGACCGCGGCGAGCAGGTTGCTCAGCCGGTAGTTGTAGCCGACCGTGCGGTGCTCGTAGTGCGCCACCGGCTCGCGGGCCTGGGTGGCCAGGTGCCGGGTCTGGGTGGCGACCCGGCCGTCGTCGGTGAGCAGCATCCCGCCCCCGCCGGTCGTAATGATCTTGTTGCCGTTGAACGAGAGCACCCCGGCCAGCCCGAACGATCCGGCCGGCCGGTCCCGATAGGACGCGCCAAGCGCCTCGGCCGCATCCTCGATCAGCGGTACGCCGTATCGGTCGCAAGCGTCCAGAAGCGGCTCGTAATCGGCGCACTGGCCGTACATGTCGACCGCGATGACCGCGCGCGGCAGCTGCCCGCGATCGGCCCGGGCGCGCAACTCCTCGGCGACCAGCGCCGGGTCGACGTTCCAGCTCTCGGCGGTGGAGTCCAGGAAGACCGGGCGGGCGCCCAGGTACATCACGGCGTTCGCGGTCGCGGCGAAGGTGAACGACGGGACCAGCACGGTGTCGCCGCGGCGCACACCGGCCGCGACCAGCGCGAGGTGCAGGGCCGCGGTGCCGCTCGCGAGGGCCACCGCGTGCCGCACGCCGACCAACTCGGCCACCTGCGCCTCGAACGCGTCGAGATCGGGCCCGACCGGCGCGACCCAGTTCGAGTCGAAGGCTTCCAGCAGCAGCTTCCGCTCGACGTCGCTCACGTCGGGCGGCGACAGGAAGATTCTCGTGTCAGTCATGAACCCTGGTCCTGACGGCGCGAAGCGGCCACGCCGGGTGCAGGCCCTGCCGATGGATCCACATCGGAGAGTCGCCGGGGTGCATGGCCGGGCGGAGGGTGGTGGCGAAGCTGCGGTAGCCGGCCTCACGCGCGGCGCGCACGTCACCGTCGCGGACATCCACGTCCGGATTGCCGTACGGGGCGGCGAAGTCGCGTACCTCGGCGCCGAGCTCGTCCTCGAGCTCGCGCTTGGACTCGGCGATCTCCCGCCGGGCCGTCCCGTGGTCGCAGTCGGCGAGCCGGGGATGGGTGATCGTGTGCGAGCCGACGTTGTGACCGGCCGCGATCAGGTCGCGCACGTCGGACCAGGTCAGATTGCCCGGTTGCCCGATCAGGCCGGTCGTCACGAAGAACGTGGCCGGCACGCCCAGGTCGGCGAGGATCGGGGCGACCACGTCGCGCCAGGTGGCGTGGCCGTCGTCGAAGGAGAGGCAGAACATCGGCCCGTTCAGCGGGCGCCGGCCGGTGAGCACCTCGAGCGCGGCGTCCCAGGAGACCAGCGGGCCGAGCTCGCGGAAGGCCGTGAGGTGGCGGCGCAGTCCGCCGGCGAACTCCGGCGGGACGTCGTGGTAGAACGGGAAGTACAGGCCCGTGGCGGAAGGCAGCCGTTTCCGGGCGCCGGCCAGGGCGAGGATGCGGCCCTGCAGGCGGGGGTTCCGCCGCAGCCGGCTGCGTAGCCCGAGCTCGTTCAGGCGTCGTTGGATGGGGGTCGGCGACCGCATGCCACTCACAGTGACAAATGGATGCGGAGATCGTCAGTAGCAATTGTCATCTGGAATGTGAGGATGTTTCGCGTTCAATAAAGGACGCCCGAACGGTCCTTGCGAAATGGCGATCAGCGGCGCATCATCGCCGCCGAATTCCACGACTAGTTGCGCAATGTATTTGTCAATCAGAATCGGTGACGGCCTATTTGATCGACCGTTCCGGGAATTGATCGCGCGCGTCAGCGGTCCCAGGCCGCAGCTGCCTCGTGCGATGTGGTCGCCGCGGCGCAGTCCGCGAGCCGCCGTGACCAGGTGCGGACGAGGTCGCGAAGCTCGGCGGGTCCGTGCACCACGAAAGGCAGGCCAAGGCCGGCCAGTACGCCGGGCAGCCAGTCGAGCCGCTCGGCCCGGAGGCGCACGAGCACCCAGCCGTCGTCGGCGTCGTCCGGTTCGATCGTGGCGATTCCGCGGGGGAGTCGTGCGCTGACTTCGTCGGCCGTGCCCCGCACCGCGACGGTGACCTCGTGCCGCCACGGCGTGCCGGCCAGACTCGCTCGGACCACGTCGGCGGGCGCGAAGTCATCGGGCGGCGCGAACGTGCCCATTTCCGGCCGCACGTGAACGATCCGATCGAGCCGGAACGTGCGCAGGTCGCCCGAGGCAGAGTCCGGTCCGGTCAGGTACCAGCGCCCGGAGTGGGCGACGATCCCGTACGGGTGCACGGTGCGCTCACTCCGCCGACCGGCGCGATCGGTGTAGTCGATCGTCACGGGCCGGCGGTCACGCGCCGCCTCCGCCAGGCGCAACATGACCGCGGCTTCCGGCGCGGCGCCGGCAGCGGGAGGCGAACTGAACTCGGTGGTGGCGAAGAGCGCGTCGAGCCGAGCCGCGAGTGCCCTCGGCAGAACCCGCTGGACCTTGGCGGCGGCGGTTCCCGCGGCCTCCCGCGGCGGCGTGGAATGCCCCGGCATCAGGCCGAGCAGGACGGCGAGCGCCTCCTCGTCGGTCAGCATGAGCGGCGGCATCCGAAAGCCGCGGGCCAGCCGGAAACCGCCGTAGCGGCCGCGCACCGACTCGACCGGGATCTCCAGGTCGAGCAGGTGGCCGGCGTAGCGGCGCACGGTCCGCTCGTCGACCCCGACCCGCCGGGCCAACTCGGCGGCCGTGTGCGTGCCACCGCCCTGCAGGATCTCCAGCAGGGCCAGCACCCGAGCGGTCGGCCTGGTCATGGACGAAGATTATTGCTCAAAACCGGGCGGAAGCTGTCCTGTATACCTCCTACCGTTCGGGCCATGAACTTCGCATCCGTTCGCCTCATCACCGACCACGTCGGCCGCCTCGCCGACTTCTACGAGCACGTCACCGGCCGGGCCGCCGTCCGGCACACCCCCGACTTCGCCGAGCTGGTACTGCCCGGAGCGACGCTGGCGATCGGCAGCACGGCCACGGTCGCGCTGTTCGGCGCCGGCGAGGCCGAGCCGGCCGCCAACCGCACCGCCATCATCGAATTCCGCGTAGACGACGTGGACGCCGAGTTCACCCGCCTGCGCGACGTGCTAGGCGCCGTAATCCAGGAGCCGACAACGATGCCCTGGGGCAACCGCTCCCTGCTCTTCCGCGACCCCGACGGCACCCTGGTCAACCTCTTCACCCCAGTAACCGCCGAGGCCACCGCCCGCCAGAGCCGCTAAGCCGCGCTCCCACGGCCGGCACCGCGCAGCGTCTGCCCGCTCGCCCGTCCGCCCGGCCGCTCGCCCACTCGCGGCGTGCCTCCGCGATTTTCTCCCCGACCCGCGCAACGGAGACGCGCCCGCCGAATGGCCTGCCGCCGGATGGGTGGCCGCCGGATGGCCTGCAGCCGGATGGGTGGCCGGTTCTGAACCCTTTGCTCTGCGCACCCAGACGCACCGCCGCGCGTATGGGTGCGCAGAGCGGCGCGTATGGGTGCGCAGAGCGGCGCGTCTTGGGGTCACGTCCACTGGCGTGGTGTATGAACGGCCATCGCTGATCCGTGTGGGTTGATGCTATGCGGCGATCTCGGTGGGTTCGGCCGGTTCGGTGTCTTGGCAGGTCGTGATGGGTGTGAGGCGGGCTTTGCGGAGGACTTCGAGGCCCCATGTAGCGGCGGCCTTCGACCCATTCGTCGGTCTGCTCGGCCAGGACCGCGCCGACGAGGCGGATGATCGCGGCCCGGTTGGGGAAGATCCCGACGACGTCGGTGCGGCGGCGGATCTCTTTGTTGAGCCGTTCTTGCGGGTTGTTCGAGCGGATCTGCTTCCAGAGCTCAGTGGGGAAGGCGGTGAATGCCAAGAGGTCGTCGCGGGCGTCGTCGAGGTGTTCGGCGGCGTCGGGGAAGCGTTCGCCGATCATGTCCAGGACTCGGGTGAACTGTTGCGTGACGGCGTCGGTGTCGGGCTGGTCGAAGATCGTGCGGACCAGGGTGGCCACCCACGGCTGTGCGCTTTTGGGGACCTTGGCGAGTAGGTTGCGCAGGTAGTGGGTGCGGCAGCGCTGCCAGCCGGCGCCCGGCAGAGCGGCCCCGATCGCACCGACCAGGCCGCGGTGGGCGTCGGAGATGACCAGGCGGACCCCGGACAGGCCCCGGGCCGTCAACGAGCGCAGGAACGCCAGCCAGCCGGCCCCGTCCTCATCGCTGGAGACCTCCAGGCCCAACACCTCACGGCCGCCATCGGCATTCACGGCGACCGCGACCAGCGCATGGACGTTGATCGTGCGGCCTTGCTCCCGGACCTTGATCACGAGAGCGTCGACCCAGACGAACGTGTAAGGCCCGCTGTCGAGCGGCCGCTGACGGAACGCTTCGACCTGCGCGTCCAAATGACGGGCCATCTCCGAGACTTGTGACTTGGACAGTTGTTTGATGCCGAGCTGCTCGACCAGCTTCTCCACCCGCCGCGTCGAGACCCCGAGCAGATACGAAGTGGCCACGACCGACACGAGGGCTTGCTCAGCGCGGCGGCGGTGCTGCAACAACCAGTCCGGGAAATACGAGCCCGACCGTAGTTTCGGGATAGCCAGCTCGACGGTCCCGGCCCGGGTGTCCCACTCACGGTGCCGGTAGCCGTTGCGCGAGTTGGTCCGCTCGTCGCTGCGTTCGCCGTACTGCGCGCCGCAGACCGCGTCGACCTCGGCCGACATCAGCACGTCGGCGAAGGTTTTCACCATCGCCCGCAGTAGATCGGGGCTCGCCGATTCCAGATGCTCGCGCAGCAGGTTAGCGACGTTCAAACTCGGTTCTGCGGCCATCGCAGGTCTCTCCTTCGTGATCATCAGACAATCCGAAGGATCTGCGATGGCCGCCTCCGTCCAACAGGAAAGACCAGGTCATACACCACGTCGGTGGACGTGACCCGTCTTGGTGCGCAGAGCGGCGCGTCTTGGTGCGCAGAGCGGCGCGTCTTGGTGCGCAGAGCGGCGCGTCTTGGTGCGCAGAGCGGCGCGTATGGGTGCGCAGAGCAGGGCGCGGAGGTGCGCAGAGCAGGGCGCGGAGGTGCGCAGAGCGGGGCGCGGAGGTGCGCAGAGCGGGGCGCGGAGGTGCGCAGAGCGGGGCGTGCTGAGCGGGGCGCCGGGCGCCGGGGTGCGCATGGGCGTGGGCGTGCGTATGGGTGCGCAGAGCAAAGGGGGCGCCGGCGGTGGCGGGCGGTGGGGAGCGTGGGAAAGATCCGGGACGGGGCTGTGTGCTTACTGCGCCGAACCTGAGTGTGCCGGGGGCTTGTGATGGGAGCGCTCCCATGTAACGATGCACCTCGATATTACCGATTTGTTTCGGGCCGGTTCCTCACGCTGCCCGCGGTGACCCCGTTGCCGTCGCCGCCGCGGGTGGCTGCTCCCCCTCGCAAGGAGGACTCGCATGGCTCCCTTGTCACGCAGAGGCTTCGTGACCGCCGTCGGCGGTGCGATAGTCGCTGCAACTGTCAGCCCGCGGATTGCCGAAGCCGCGGCCGGTTCCACCGGCGGCGCCGCCGCACTCGCCGCCGTCGACGAGTACGGGCAGAAGTTCCTGGACCAGTACAACAAGATCAAGGCCTCCGCGAGCGGCTACTTCAGCCCGGCGGGGGTGCCCTACCACTCGGTCGAGAGGCTGATGGTCGAGGCGCCCGACCACGGTCACCAGACGACCTCCGAGGCGTTCAGCTACTGGATGTGGCTCGAGGCGACCTACGGCCGGGTGACCGGCGACTGGGCCCCGTTCAACAACGCCTGGGCCGCGGCCGAGAAGTACATCATCCCCACGGCGACCGACCAGCCGACCAACTCCTCGTACAACGCGAGCGCTCCCGCGTCGTACATCCCGGAGTGGCCGTCGCCGACCAGTTACCCGAGCCAGATCAACACCTCGGTCGCGGTGGGCGCCGACCCGATCGCCGGCGAGCTGTCCTCGGCCTACGGGACCTCCAACATGTACGCCATGCACTGGCTGCTGGACGTGGACAACGTCTACGGGTACGGCAACACGGCCGGCACCGGCGCCGAGAACGGCCCGAGCGCGGCCGGCCCCTGCTACATCAACAGCTACCAGCGCGGCTCGCAGGAGTCGGTCTGGGAGACCATCCCGCAGCCGTCCACCGACCTGTTCAAGTACGGCGGCCCCAACGGCTACCTGGACCTGTTCGTCAAGGACTCGGCGTACTCGCAGCAGTGGAAGTACACCAACGCGCCGGACGCCGACGCGCGGGCCATCCAGGCCGCCTACTGGGCGTACCGGTGGGCGTCGGCGCAGGGCAACGCGAGCGCGATCTCCGCCTCGGTGGCGAAGGCCGCCAAGATGGGCGACTACCTGCGCTACGCGATGTTCGACAAGTACTTCAAGAAGATCGGCAACTGCGTCGGCGCCACCACCTGCGCCGCCGGCAGCGGCCGGAACTCGCAGCACTACCTGCTCGGCTGGTACTTCGCGTGGGGCGGCGCGGAGCCGGGCGGCGGCTGGGCCTGGCGCATCAGCGACGGCGCCGCGCACCACGGCTACCAGAACCCGGTGGCCGCGTACGCGTTGTCGACCGAGTCGGCCATCGCGCCGAAGAGCTCGACCGGCAAGTCGGACTGGGCGACCAGCCTGACCCGCCAGATCGAGTTCCTGCAGTGGCTGCAGTCCCCGGACGGCGGCATCGCCGGCGGCTGCACGAACAGCTGGGACGGCCAGTACGGCACCCCGCCCGCGGGCACGCCGACCTTCTACGGCATGGCGTACGACTGGCAGCCGGTCTACCACGACCCGCCGAGCAACAACTGGTTCGGCATGCAGGTCTGGGGCATGGAGCGCTGGGCTGAGTACTACTACCTGACCAAGGACACCAAGATCAAGCCGATCCTCGACAAGTGGGTCAGCTGGGTCTCGGCGCACGTCACGGTCGGCACCGGCGGCACGTTCTCGATCCCGTCGACGCTGAGCTGGACCGGCCAGCCCGACACCTGGAACGCGGCCAGCCCCGGCGCCAACTCCGGCCTGCACGTCACGGTCGCCGAGTCCGGCACCGACGTCGGCGTGGCCGGCGGCCTGGTCAAGGCCCTGCTCTACTACGCGGCCGCGGCGAGCAACACGGCCGCGCAGACCCTGGGCAAGAACCTGCTGGACGCCCTCTCGGCGCACGCCGACACCAAGGGCATCGCGATCGCCGAGACCCGGGCCGACTACAACCGGTTCGACGACCCGATCTACGTGCCGTCCGGCTGGACCGGCAAGATGCCCAACGGCGACACGATCAACTCCAGCTCGACGTTCATCTCGATCCGGTCCTTCCTCAAGAACGAGCCGGACTACGCCAAGGTGCAGACCTACCTGAACGGCGGCGCGGTGCCCTCGTTCACGTACCACCGCTTCTGGGCGCAGGCCGACATCGCGATGGCGTTCGCCGTCTACTCGGAGCTGTTCGGCACCGGCGGCGGCCCCGGCACCGGCGACACCACCGCGCCGAGCACGCCGACCGGCCTCACGGTCAGCGGCACGACCTCCAGCAGCGTCAGCCTGTCCTGGACGGCGTCCACCGACAACGTGGCGGTCACCGGGTACCTGATCTACCGCAATGGCACCCAGGTCGGCACCTCGACCGCGACCACGTACACCGACACGAGCCTGACCGCGAGCACGCAGTACTCGTACACGGTCCGGGCCCGGGACGCGGCGAACAACCAGTCGGCGGCGTCCGCGGCCGTCAATGCCACCACGCAGTCCGGTGGCACCGGCACCGGCTCGCTCACCGGCACGTACCACATCGACTCGGACTGGGGCAGCGGCTTCGTCGCCACGGTCACGATCAAGAACAACGGCACGGCCGCCGTCACCACCTGGCGGGCGGCCTGGACGTACGGCGGCAGCCAGAAGATCACCAACGCCTGGAACGCCACGGTGACCCAGTCGGGCACCGGGGTCACGGCCACGCCGGTGAACTGGAACGCCTCGATCCCGGCCGGCGCGTCGGTGTCGTTCGGCTTCCAGGGCACCTACAGCGGCTCCAACACCGCGCCGACGGTCACCGTCAGCTGAGGTCAATGGGCCGGGGCCTGCGGGTCCCGGCCCATCGCCTGGCTGCCCATCGCCTGGGTGATGGCCCACGCCGCGTTCACCAGCCCGATGTGGCTGAACGCCTGCGGAAAATTCCCGAGCAGTTCGCCGCTTGCGGGATCGACCTCCTCGGCCAGAAGACCGACATCATTGGCGTACGCGGCGGCCCGAGCGAAGACGTCCCGCGCCTCGGGCACCCGCCCGGCCATCGCCAGCGCCTGGGCCAGCCAGAACGTGCACAGCAGGAACGTGCCCTCGCCCCCGGCGACCCCGTCGACGCCGAGCTCGGCGCGGTAGCGGTAGACCAGGCCGCGCTCGTCGGTCAGGCGGGAGGCGATCGCGTCGATCGTGGACAGCACCCGCGGATCGTCGGCCGGCAGGAATCCCACGATCGGCACCATCAGCGCCGACGCGTCCAGCGCCGCCCCGCCGAAGTACTGGGTGAACGCCCCCGCCGACGGATTCCAGCCCTCGCGGACGACCGTCTCCCAGATCTCGTCCCGCGCCGCCTTCCACCGGTCGGCGTGGTCACCCGCCGCCAGCCGGTCGGCGAGCTTGAGCGCCCGGTCGAGCGCGACCCAGCACATCACCTTCGAGTAGAGGAAGTGGCGGGCCTCCCCGCGCACCTCCCAGATGCCCTGGTCGGGGTGGCGCCAGTGGCCGGCCGCGGTGTCCGCGAGCGCCACCAGGAACGCGCGCATGTCCTCGTCCATCTCGGTGATCTTGTCGGCGAGCAGGTGGGCCGCGTCGAGCAGTTCCCCGTACACGTCGATCTGCCGTTGCTGCCAGGCGCCGTTCCCGATTCGTACGGGGCGTGAGCCCCGCCAGCCGGAGAGGTGCGGCAGTGTGCGCTCGGAGAGGTCGTGCTCGCCGCCGACACCGAACATGATCTGCAGGGGCTGGTCCGGCCCCACGGCGGCGGCCGCGGCGGTGGTCATGAACGCGAAGAAGTCGCTGACCTCGTCGGGGCAGGCCGCCACCCACAGGGCCGCCATGGTGAAGCTGGCGTCGCGCACCCAGGAGTAGCGGTAGTCCCAGTTCCGCTCGCCGCCGGCCTCCTCGGGCAGCGACGTGGTGGCCGCCGCGACGATCGCGCCGCTCGGCCGGAACGTGAGCGCCTGCAGGACCCGCCCGCTGTGGTGCACCATCTCCCGCCACGGGCCGTCGTAGTTCTGGTGTAGCTCCGACCAGGAGCGCCACGCCTCGACCGTCCCGTCCAGCCGTTCCCGCAGGGCGGCCTGGTCCCAGATGTGCGCCGGGGTCTCCTCGAGCGTCGAGCGATGCAGACCGAAAATGTGCGTCTGACCGGCCGTCATCGCGATCTGAGCGGTCGCTACCGAGTCGCTTGGGGTCAGCGGGACCGGGCTGGAGAGCACCAGCCACTCGGCCCCGCCGCGCGCGGTGACCCCGCCGTCGACGACCGACAGCAGCGGACGCAACAGCCCGTACTCGGGCCTCGGGGCGTACGAGAAATCGACCGGAACCGACCCGGAAGCGCAGGTGATCGATCGGATCAGCAGGTGCGGAGCACCGCGGCCCAGCGCGTGCCCCCGGTTGCCGAGCCCCATGGCGAGCGCCTCGGTCAGCACGACCGTGCCGCCGGGGCACTCGAAGGTCGTCTCGAGCACCAGCGTCCGGTCGAGATAGCGCCGGGACGACCGGAACTGGCCGGCCGGTCGCACCGACCAGTGCCCGGCCGCGTCGTCGAGGAGGCGGCCGAACACCGACGGGCTGTCGAAGCGCGGGAAGCACAACCAGTCGACCGAGCCGGAATCGGTCACCAGCGCGGCCGAGTGACAGTCGGACAGCAGCGCGTGCGCCGCGATCGGGACCGCGCTCACCTTCTCAGCCTCTCGGCACGAACTGCTGACCGCCGTCGATGTCGTAGGTCGCGCCGGTCAGCGCGGTGTTGGTCATCAGGTGCACAGCCAGCGCGGCGACGTCCTCCGGCCCGACCACGCGCCCGATCGGCAGCGTGTCGCGCAGCTGCCGGCGGCGCTTCTCCAGATCATCGCCGAGCAGCCGGGCCGACAGCGGCGTGTCGACGAAACCGGCGGCGATCAGATTCACCCGGATCGGGGCGATCTCGATCGCGAGCCCCGCGATCAGCGAGGGCTGCGCGTTCGTCATCGCCGAGGTGACGATCAGGCCCGGTCCCGGCCGGCGAGCGCCGGTGCCGCCGATGAAGGTCAGCGAGCCGCGCACCGTGCCGATCGCGGCCCGTCCGAGGTGCAGCGGCAGCGTGAGCGCCGAGCCCACGTGCCGGGCCGCCTCGTCGAGGTCGAGGTCGGCCAGCAGCCCGTAGTAGGGGCCGCCCGCGGTGACGAACACGTGGTCCATTCCACCGGACAAACCATCAAAAAATTCCCGCAGGCGTACGGGGTCAGCTGCGTCGAAGGCGGCCGAGCCGACCGCGCCCACCTCGGCGGCGGCCTGCTTGAGGCGATCGGGGTTGCGGCCGGTGATCACGACGTCGGCGCCCTCCGCGCGGGCGAGCCGGGCCGTCTCGAGGCCCATGCCGGCGCTGCCACCGATCACGACGACGGTCTGTCCGTCGAGCTTGCTCATCGTCGAACCTCCTAGGACGTTGCGGGAAGGGCACACGCGTGGCACGCCGCGGGCGGGGCGAGCCGGGGAGCCTTGGCGACGGCCCGGCGGTCGCTCACGAAGACCCCGGTGACCAGGGCGGAGAGAACGCAGAAAACCGCCAGCACCAGCATGGCGGGGCGGAAGCCGTCGACCAGGGCGCCGCCGAGATCTCCGCCGCCGGCCCCGATCAGCAGCGGGACCGCGGCGACGGCGAGGACCGCACCGACCCGGGACGCGGCGTCGTTGACGGCCGAGGCCTCGCCCAGGTCGGCGTCGTCGACGGCGGCCAGCACCGCGGAGGTCAGCGGCGTGACGGCCAGGCCCAGTCCCAGGCCCTGCAACAACACACCGGGGAGGATCGCCGAGGCGTACGTGTCGCCGGCCTGTGCCTGGGAAAGCCACGCGAACCCGGCCGCGACCGAGACGATGCCGGCCACCATCAGCCAGCGCGGCCCGATCCGCGGCACCAGCGCGCCCGCGACCGGCGAGAGCACGAGGAACAGGATCGAGTTCGGGATCGCCACCGCGCCGGCCTGCGCCGCGGTGTAGCCGAGCACCAGCTGGCACTGCAGGACCAGCAGGTAGCCGCCCGCGGCCAGCGCGCCGTAGAACAGCACGGTGGTCACGTTGATCGCGTCGAACTGCCGGGACTTGAACAGCGACAGGCGCACCATCGGCGCCTTCACCCGCCGCTCGACCGGGGTGAGCGCGATGAGGGCCGCTACCCCGACGATCCCGGCGACCAGCACCGCCGTGTCAGCCCAGCCCGAGGCCGCGCCGCGGGTCAGGGCGAAGATGACCCCGCCGATGCCGAGGATCGCCAGCAGCGCGCCGGCCAGGTCGAGCGAGAGCGGCCGCGGCTCGTCCGTCGCCTCCGGCACCCAGCGCAGCGCGAGCAGGGCGAGCAGGATCAGCGGCACGTTGAGCAGGAAGATCCAGCGCCAGCCGGCGTGGTCGACCAGCCAGCCCCCGGCGTACGGGCCGACCGTGCTGCCGATCGTCGCCAGCCCGGCCCAGATCCCGATGCCCCGGGCCCGGTCGCCGACCCGCAGCGTGCCGTTGAGCAGGGCGAGGCTGGTCGGCACGACCATGGCGGCGCCCGCGCCCTGCAGCACCCGCGCCGCGATCAGGACCCCGATCGTCGGCGCCACCGCGCACAGCACCGACGATCCGAGCATCGCCAGCAGCCCGATGATCAGGATCCGGCGCCGGCCGAAGTGATCGGCGAGCGCGCCGGAGAGCAGCAGCAACGCCGCCACGGTCAGCAGGTAGCCGGTCAGCGCCCACTGCAGCCCGGCCACGCCGGCGCCCAGGTCCTTCCCGATCGCCGGCACCGCGACGTTCACCACGTTCGCGTCGAGGAAGCCGACCATCGAGGCCAGGACGGTCGCCGCGATGAGGGCGACGCCGACCTGGCTGCGCAGCGGGGTGGTGGTCATTTCTTGATCTCTTTGCGGAGCGCCTTGAGGGCCCCCACGAAGATCTCGGAGAACGTCGGGAACGGCTGGATGGTGTCGCGCAGCACGTCGAGCGGCACGCGCCCCCGGATCGCCACGGTGGCCTGCTGCAGCCATTCGCCGGCCTCCGGACCGAACGCGTACGCCCCGGTGAGCCGCTCGCCGTCGCTCAGCAGCGTCAGGAAGCCGTTCGATTCGGCGTACGCCCGGGTGTAGGTCTCGGTCTTGGCGATTCCGTTGAGCTTGGCCGTCCCGCTGAACGGCGCCTCGGTGGCGCCGACCGCCGCCGCCTGCGGATCGGTGTAGACCACCCGCGGGACCGCCTCGTAGTTGGCCTCGCGGACCTCGCCGAGGATGTTCGACGCGACCACCTCGCCCTGGTACTTGCCGACGTGGGTGAGCAGGTACTTGCCGGTCGCGTCGCCGACCACCCAGAGGTTCTCGGCGGCGCGCAGCCGGGCGTCGGTCGGGATGCCCCGCGGGCCGCCCTCGACGCCCACGGTCTCCAGGCCGATGTCGTCCACCCGGATCTTGCGGCCGGTGCACACGAGCAGACGGTCCCCGCGCAGCTCCCGGCCGTCGTCGAGGACGAGCACGAAGTCGTCGCCGTCCTTGCGCGCCGATGTCGCGCGTACGTCCAGAATTACCTCGATGCCGTCCCGCCGGAGGACCTCGGCCAGGGCGTCCCCGAGCGCCGCCGGCTCGCGGGACAGCAGGCGGCCACCGGTCTGCACCATCACCACCTCGCCGCCGAAGCGGCGCACCGCCTGCCCGAGCTCGACCCCGACCGGGCCACCGCCCAGCACCAGCAGCCGCCGCGGCACCTCCTTCATCGCGGTGGCCTCGCGGTTGGTCCAGATGCCCTCGAGCTCGGCCAGCCCCGGCACCGGCGGAATGGCCGGATCGGAACCGGTCGACAGCACGATGTGATCGGCCGTGTAGCGAACGCCGTCGACCTCGACCGCTCCGGGCCCGGCCAACCGGCCGTGCCCGCGGATCAGGTCGACGTTGTTGTCGGTCAGCCACCGGGCCGCGCCCGCGTCGTTGTAGTCCGACACCATGAAATCTCGCCAGGCCAGCGCGGCCTGGACGTCGACCTCGGCGGTCGCCGCCGCCTCCCGGGCGTCGTGCACCGCCTCGCCCGGGCGCAGCAGCGTCTTGGAGGGGATGCAGGCGAAGTACGAGCACTCGCCACCCACCAGCCGGCGCTCGACGACGGCGACCCGCAGGCCGCCGTCGACGAGGTCGCCGACACAGTGCTCGCCGGGCGCCCCCGCGCCCAGCACGATCACGTCGTAGTCGGCGGGCATGCTCACCGGCCCGGAAGACGCGTGGTGATCTCCTGCAGCACCCAGCCGTTGCCGTCCGGGTCGCTGAACGAGGCGAACGACGAGTAGCTGTTCCGCTGGGGGTCCGGACCGGGGACCCGGCCCTCGGTGCCCGCGTGGTGGAAGACACCGCCCGCGTCGTGGAACACCTCGCTGACGTCGACGCCCTTGCCGGCCAGCTCGGCCCGGGCCGCGTCGATGTCCTCGACGACCAGGTGCAGACCCTGCGACGAGCCGGGCGCCGCGTCGGTGAGGCCGGTCCCGAAGATCACGGACGCGAGCGAGCCGGGCGGCGTCAGCTGGATGACCCGGAACTTGTCGTCGGCGGCGAAGTCGGCGTCCAGCCGCCAGCCCAGGCCCCGGTAGAACTCCAGGGCCCGATCGGCGTCGGCGACGGGCAGAACGATGACCTCGAGTTTGAAGTCCATGATCGGAACACCCCTCTTTTTCGTGTGGGTTCAACCTCGCACGGAAGCCGGGCGTTCGCCCCAGGGAAAAACACTGGTTCGAAGGCGCCCGGGTGAAGGGGAGAGTCGGGGCATGCGATCCGACATCGTTCCCGGCGGGATCTTTCCCGACTACGAGCTGCCCGACCACACGGGCGCCATGCACAAGCTCAGCGACCTGCAGGGCCGCGACCCGATGATCCTCACGCTGGCCCGCGGTCACTACTGCCCCAAGGAGCACCAGCAGCACCTGGCGCTGGCCGCCTTCTACCCGAAGATCGCCGTCTCCTACACGCAGGTCGTGACCATCGCCACCGATGACCGGCACACGCTGCAGGAGTTCCGCTCGTCGGTGGGCGCTCAGTGGACGTTCCTGGCCGATCCCGGCCGCATCGTGCAGCAGGACCTCGACATCCAGGAGTACACCGATCCCGAGAACAACCCGATGATCCCGCACACCCTCGTGCTCAAGCCCGGGCTGGTGGTGCACACGATCTACAACGGGTACTGGTTCTGGGGCCGGCCGTCGGTCGACGACCTGTGGCTCGACCTGCGCGCGGCGAGCCGGGAGGTCCGGCCCGACTGGGACCTCTCCAAACCCGGCCTCCGGGAGGCCTGGGAGGCGGGGGACCGGTCTCTTTTCCACGGGTACGACCGTGCCCCGTCAGCCCAGGGCGGCGCCGCGTAGCTGCCGGCGGGAGCTGATCCCGAGCTTGCCGAAGATCTTGCGGAGGTGCCATTCGACCGTGCGGGCGCTGATGAACAGCTGGGCGCCGATCTCGGAGTTGGACAGCCCGTCGCGGGCCAGCCGCGCGATCTGCGTCTCCTGCGCGGTGAGGTCGTTGCGGGTCTCGGTGGTCCGCTTGCGGGCGGTCGCGCCGGTGGCCAGCAGCTCGCGCCGGGCCCGCTCGGCGAAGCCCTCGACGCCCATGGACCGCAGCATGTCGTGGGCCACGGTCAGCTCGGCGCGGGCGTCCACGCGGCGGCTCTCCCGGCGCAGCCACTCGCCGTACAGCAGGTGGGCGCGGGCGCGTTCGGCCCGCAGCCGGGTGCGGGACAGTCGCTCGATCGCCTCCCGGTAGAGGCTCTCCGCGTCGGGGCCCTCGCTCAGCAGCGCCCGGCAGCGCGCCTCCAGGCCCAGGGCCCAGTCGCTGCCGCTCGCCTTGGCCCGCTCGGTGAGCCGGTCGAGCGCGTCGGCGGCGACGTCCGGCCGGCCGTGCCGTACGGCCGCCTCGACCAGCTCGGGCAGGCCCCAGTTCTGGGCGGCCAGGTCGCGGACGCTCTCGGTGGCGCGGGTCGCGGCCTCGAGGCCCTCCTCGTACTGGCCGAGGCCGTTGCAGAGCACGGCGTGCGCGTAGTGGGCGACCCCGAGCGCGATGCCCTCGCCGCGGGCGGCCGCGTCGCGCAGTCCGTTCTCGATCAGCTCGCTCGCCTCGCCGGCCTGCCCGCGCCACGCGGCGACCAGGAGCGATCCGTTCGGCTCGGCCGCCCGGCCGGTCGCCTCCAGCGCCGAGCGGGCCTCGTCGACCAGCACGGCCGCGGCCCGCAGGTCGCCGCAGATCGCGTGCACGTGGATCTGCGAACCGAGCGCCATCGGCAGGTCGGTGAGCGCGCCCGACTCCCGGGCCAGGCGCAGGTGGCGTTCGGCCAGGTCACACCAGTCCCGGTCGTCCCACAGCTCGATCGCGACCACGACGCCCTGCCACAGCCAGCGCACCCGCAGGGCGTCGTCGGTCACGCCGCGCAGGGCGCGCAGCGCCTCCCGGCACATGGTCACGGCGGTCGCGTAGTCGTCGGCGAGCGCGGCGAACGCCTCCAGCAGGAGGTCGGTGGGGGTTTCCGCGCCCGGACGGCGCGGTGCGGCCCGCGCGGCCCGGGACGCCTCGGCGGTCAGCGCGCCGTCGTTGAGCCGGCCGGCGAACATCGCCGTGAGCAGGGCGTCCAGGTACGTCTCGCGGGCCTGGGCGAGGTCGACCGGCTCGAGGCGGCGGGCGGCGGTCAGCAGCAACGGGGTCGCCTCGCTGCCCTTGCTGAGGGCGAACGCGAGCTGGGCCCGGACCAGGTCGACGTGGGCGCGCTGCCGGCGGTCGAGCGGCCCGCCGCGGGCGATGGCGAGCATGGCCCGGGCCTCGTCGTAGGAGCCGGATCGGACGTTGGCGAACGCGGCGGCCAACGCCCGTCGCACCCGGTCGGCCGGGTCGGGGGTCAGCTCGGTGCCCCTGGTGAGGAACGCGGCGGCGGCCGCCAGCCCTCCCCGCGACTGCGCCCGGCCGGCGGAGCGCTCCAGCTCGGCGGCCACGTCCTCGTCGAGGCCGGCGGTGGCGTGCGCCCGGTGCCAGGCGCGCCGGTCGGGGTCGGCGTCGGCGTCGGTGGCCTCGGCGAGGGCCCGGTGCACCCGGTAGCGGTCGCCCGTCGCGGCCGAGCGGTAGGCGACCGAGCGGACCAGCGGGTGGGCGAACTCGACCCGGCCGTGCACCCGCATCAGCCCGGCGTCGACGGCCGGGATCGAGGCGGTCATGTCGATGCCGAGCGTCGCGGCCGCCCGGTGCAGCAGGACCGGATCGCCGAGCGGTTCGGCCGCCGCGACCAGCACGAACAGCCGGGCGCCGTCCGGCAGCTGGTCGAGCCGGCGCAGGTAGGACCGCTCTATCCGGCCCGCCACCTCGTGCCCGGCCGGGACGCCGTACCCGCCGGCCAGATCGGCGGCCGACCAGGTGCGCGGCAGTTCGAGCAGGGCGAGCGGGTTGCCGTGGCTCTCGATGACGATCTGGTCGGCGACGGCGGTGTCCAGCGGCCCGTGCACGCCGGTGAGCAGCAACCGGCGCGCGTCGCCCTCGCCGAGCCCGGCGATCGTCAGCTCCGGCCGGCCGGCCAGGAACTCGTCGCCGGCGCCGTCGCGGGCCGCGCCGACCAGGGCGATCCGCTCGGCCAGCAGCCGCCGGGCCACGAACCCGAGGACCTGCGCGGAGGCCCGGTCGAGCCACTGGGCGTCGTCGACGAGGCAGGCCAGCGGCCGCTCCTCGGCGGCGTCGGCGAGCAGGGTCAGCGTGGCGAGCCCGACCATGAGCCGATCGGGGACCGGGCCCGCGGTCAGCCCGAACACCGTGGCGAGGGCATCGCGCTGCGGTCCGGGCAGTCGGTCGAGGCCGCCGAGCAGGGGCGAGCAGAGCTGGTGCAGCGCGCTGTAGGCGAGCTCCATCTCGGACTCTACGCCGGCCGCCGACAAGATCCGCCAGTCGCCGACGCGCTCGGCAAGATAGGCGAGCAGCGCGCTCTTGCCGGAGCCCGCGTCCCCGCGCAGCACCAGCACCTGGCTCGCACCGCCCGCCACCCGGTCGACCAGCCGGTCCAGCGTCGCGCATTCCCCCGCACGGCCGAGCAACCCCGCCACCCCAAGATTCTCGCCCGCCGCCGCGTGCCCTGGCGTGCCAGTTCGTGTGGCCTGGCACACGTCGCGGCCGCTACCGGACCCGGCGGTACTCGACCTCGGGCCGCCCGGGACCGCCGTAGCGAGGGCTGCGCGCCACCTGCCCGGTCTCGGCCAGATGCTCCAGATAGCGCCGCGCCGTCACCCGGGACGCTCCCATCCGCGCGCCCACCTCGGCCGCCGACAGACCGATCGAGGCCGAACGAAGCACGCCCAGAACCAGATCCAGCGTCGACTGGTCGAGCCCCTTGGGCAGGCTGTCCGGCGAGGCGCCACGCAGCGCCGCGAACGCCCGATCGATCTCGTGCTGGGCCGCCACCGGGTCGGCGCCGCGAAGCTGATCGCGGTAGCGGGCGTACCCCAGCAACTTCTCGCGGAACGTCGCGAACGTGAACGGTTTGAGCAGGTAGTGAGCGACCCCGAGGGACACCGCCGACCGCACGACGGCGAGGTCCCGGGCCGACGTGACGACCAGGACGTCCGTCCCGAACCCCGCCGCCCGCAGCGATCGGCACAGCTCGAGACCGTTCATGTCGGGCAGGTTCAGATCGAGGAGCACCAGATCGATCGGCCCACTCCGCAGCGTCGCCATGGCCCGCTGAGCGGTGTGGGCAACACCGGAAAGATCAAAACCTTCGACCCTTCGCACGTACGCCGCATGCGCGTCCGCGATCAACGGATCGTCCTCGACGACGAGCACGCGGATGCCCGCACCCACCTCGGCACCCGCCTCGCCGCTCACGCCGGCACCGGGAGCCGGATCGCGACGATCGCGCCGCCGCCGGGTCGCGGGGAGACGGCGTAACTGCCGCCGTGCCGATCGGCCACCTGACGCACGAGCGAGAGGCCGACGCCGCGCCCGTCCGCCTTGGTCGACCAGCCCCGCCGGAACGCCGCGTCCACGTCGCGCGCGGGCAGGCCCGGACCGCTGTCGCTTACCTTCACCAGCACCTCGCCGTCCTCCTCGACCACCAGCACGGTCACCGTCCGGGGCGGATCGGTGCCGGCGACCGCCTCGAGAGCGTTGTCGACCAGGTTGCCGACGACCGTGAGCAGATCGCCGGCCGGCAGCCGCTCGCCGTCCAACCGGGACGCGTCGTCCACCACCAGTTGCACGCCGCGCTCGGCGGCCTGCGCCGACTTGCCGAGCAGCAGGGCCGCGAGGGCCGGCTCGTCGAGCGCGCCCATCACCTGGTCGGTGAGCTGCTGGGCGTGGGCGAGCTCGGCGGTGGCCAGCCGCACCGCCTCCTCGGTACGCCCCAGCTCGACCATCGTGAGCACGGTGTGCAGCCGGTTCGCGGCCTCGTGCGCCTGCGCCCGCAGCGCCTCGGTCAGCCCGCGCACCGAGTCGAGCTCGCCGGTGAGCGCCCGCAGCTCGGTGTGGTCGCGCAGGGTGAGCACGGTGCCGATCGTCTGCCCCTGCGACCGGATCACCCGCTGGTTGGCGACCAGCACCCGGTCCCCGGCCAGGACCGGCTCGTCGGCGACGGCCACACCCGACGCCAGGAGCTCGGCGACCTCCGGCGGCAGCCACGCCGCCCCCGGCCGTGCCGATTCGGTGGGCGCCGCTTCCGCCGGGCGGGGCCCCGATTCGGGCGGGCGCGGCCCTGCTTCCGCCCGTTCCCTGGGCCCTGCTTCGGGTGGGCGGGGCCCTGCTTCGGGCGGGCGCGGCCGTGCGGCGTCGTCGGCCGGGGCGAGGGCGAGCAGGCGGCGGGCCTCGTCGTTGACCAGGGTCACCCGGCCGTCGCGATCGGCGACCAGGAGGCCCTCGCGGACGGAGTGGAGGACGGCGTCGTGGTACTCGTACATCCTGGTCATCTCGGCCGGGCCCAGGCCGTGGGTCTGGCGGCGCAGGCGGCGGCTGAGCAGCCACGAGCCGCCGGCGGCCAGCAGCAGGGCCAGGGCGGTGGGCACGAGCAGCGCGGGCGAGCGGGCCAGCAGCTTGCGGTTGATCGCCTCGGTGGTGATCCCGACCGAGACCAGCGCGATCACGGTCGCGGTCCCGTCGCGTACGGGAACAACCGCGCGCACCGACTCGCCCAGAGTGCCCATGTGGGTTTCCTTGACGACGCCGCCGGCCAGGGCGGCTTCGATGGTCCCGATGAACGGCTTGCCGATCAG
Organism: Paractinoplanes globisporus DSM 43857; assembly: GCF_000379645.1. Classification (GTDB taxonomy): domain Bacteria; phylum Actinomycetota; class Actinomycetes; order Mycobacteriales; family Micromonosporaceae; genus Actinoplanes; species Actinoplanes globisporus. The sequence goes on along the minus strand of NZ_KB903294.1, from coordinate 189,504 downwards.
CGACGCGGTGGGATGCGAGTAGCGGGTGCGATCGGTGCCCATCACGACGACGAAGTCGGTGTGCGTGGCGAGGCGGACCGACTCGGCGTACGGCTGCAGGACCGCGGACGGATCGGGACCGCGCACGGCGTCGATCACCGTGGGCGAGCGGGCGACCGCCTCGGCGATGCCGGTGACCTGATCGATCGCGGCCTGGTCGGCGTCGTCGCGGGCCAGCAGCACGGCGCCGGTCGTGCCGATCGCGACGAGCAGCATCACGACCAGCACCTGCAGCACGAACAGCTGCCGCGCGATGCTCCAGGGGCCTTTCGGTGACCAGAATGAACGCAATGGTGCCCTCTCGGTGAGACGTAGGACACATTCTGCGGCATGGAGACCCAGACGCCCTCCCCGCGGGTCAGGCGGGACCGAACGCATTTCCTCTATCTGGCGGTGATCGCCGCGGTCGCGGCCGGCATCGTGGTCGGCCTCGTCTTTCCGGACCTCGGTGTCGAGCTGAAGCCGGTCGGGACCGGATTCGTCAAGCTCATCCAGATGATGATCGCTCCGGTCATCTTCTGCACGATCGTGCTCGGGGTCGGCTCGATCCGGCAGGCGGCCAAGGTGGGCCGCGTCGGCGGGCTCGCGCTCGGCTACTTCCTGATCATGTCGACGGTCGCGCTCGCCATCGGTCTCGTCGTCGGCAACATCATTCATCCCGGCGCGGGCCTGCACATCAACGACGCGATCGCCGCGGCCGGCCAGAAGGCGGTCGGCGACGCCGGCAAGGAGGGAACCGCCGACTACGTCCTGGGGATCATTCCGACCACTTTGTTCTCGTCGCTGACCAGCGGCGAGGTGCTCCAGGCACTGTTGGTCGCGCTGCTGGTCGGCTTCGCGGTGCAGGCGCTGGGTCCGCGCGGCGAGCCGGTGCTGCGGGCCATCGAGATCACCCAGCGGGTCGTCTTCAAGATCCTCGCCATGATCATGTGGCTGGCCCCGATCGGCGCGTTCGGCGCGATGGCCGCCGTCGTCGGCGCGACGGGTGTGGACGCGCTCAAGAGCCTCGCCCAGATCATGCTCGGCTTCTACGTCACCTGCGCGATCTTCGTCTTCGGCGTGCTCGCGACGATCCTGTGGGCGTTCGCCCGGGTCAACATCCTGTTGCTGCTGCGCTACCTGGCCCGCGAGTTCCTGCTGATCCTGTCCACCTCGTCGTCGGAGACCGCGTTCCCCCGGCTGATCGCCAAGATGGAGCACCTGGGCGTGAGCAAGCCGGTCGTCGGCATCACGGTCCCCACCGGCTACTCGTTCAACCTCGACGGCACGGCCATCTACCTGACGATGGCGTCGCTGTTCATCGCCGACGCGATGGGCGATCCGCTCTCGGTCGGCGAGCAGATCTCCCTGCTGGTCTTCATGATCATCGCCTCGAAGGGCGCCGCCGGTGTCACCGGCGCCGGCCTGGCCACCCTGGCCGGCGGCCTGCAGAGCCACCGCCCCGACCTGGTCGACGGCGTCGGCCTGATCGTCGGCATCGACCGCTTCATGTCCGAGGCGCGGGCCCTGACCAACTTCGCCGGCAACGCGGTCGCCACCGTTCTCATCGGCACCTGGACCGGCGAGATCGATCGGGAACGAGCGGGCCTGGTCCTGGCCGGCGACATCCCCTTCGACGAGTCCACGATGCTCGACGAACCCGACTCCGAGCCGTCCACCGGCACGCGGGCGACGGACCACTCCGGCGCGACCGCCGACGCGGCGGCCCACTCCGGCGCGAGCGCCGACGCGACGCCGAGCGCCTGAGACTCGCGGCGTCCGGCCCGGCCGGTGCTTCCTGAACGTGGCTCGGCTGCTTCCACCGCCCGGAAGCGGCCGGGCCACTCGGCCTTTTGGGCCGCCCTGTGGTGGGCCGTCCTGCGGTGGGCCGTCCTGCGGTGGGCCGTCCTGCGGTGGGCCGTCCTGCGGTGGGGCCGCCCTGCGGTGGGGCCGCCCTGGGGTGGGGCCGCCCTGCGGTGGGGCCGCCCTGGTGGGGCCGCCCAGCGTTTCGGGCCGCGCGGCCTTCGGCCTCAGACCTCGGGGTCGTCGCCCGTGCGGATGCGCTGGTAGTGGCGGCGGGCCTTCAGTTTGTTGCCGCAGGTCGCCATCGAGCACCAGCGGGCGCTGTTCGACTTGCTGTGGTCGATCAGGAAGCGGGCGCACTCCTCGTTGGCGCACGGGCGAAGGCGGCCGGGGCGGGTGCGCCGCAATTCGTCCCAGGCCTCGATCGCGTGGACCAGCACGGCACGGGCGCCGTGCAGATCGACCGTCCAGATCAGACCCCGCTCGCCGATCGCCGGGCGGGACACGACGCCGTCCAGGAGCGGGGCCAGGGCCGAGGGCGGACGCTCGCCGCGGACCACGGCCTGGAGCAGATCGCGACCCTCGCGCAGGATCGCTGCGTCCTCGGCGCGGGCGGGGATCCGGTGCTCCCGCAGCCACCGATTCGCCGAGTCGTCGGCCAACTCGTCGGTGGGCGCGCCGGCGATCACGGGCGTGCTGTTCAGCAACGCCAGCAGAGTGCCCTCGTCCGTCATGCCTAACCTCCAAAGCTCACTTGACAGGTTACAGCACCGCGTGGCAGGTTACTAACCGTCAAAAGCTTTCAAGGAGGTTAGGTCATGATCGAGGTTCATTACCGGTACGCGACCGTCGACGGCCGGCGGCTCTTCTACCGCGAGGCCGGCGACCCCGCGAAGCCGGCGATCGTCCTGCTGCACGGGTTTCCGACCAGCTCGTTCATGTTTCGCGAGCTGATCCCGCTGCTGGCCGGCGACTATCACGTGATCGCTCCCGACCATCTGGGATTCGGCCTGTCCGATGCGCCGGGCGCCGACCAGTTCGACTACACGTTCGATGCGCTCACCGAGCTGACCGCCGGGCTTCTCCGGCAGCTGGGTGTCGAGCGCTACGCGATGTACGTCCAGGACTACGGCGCGCCGATCGGGTGGCGGCTCGCGCTGCGCGACCCGGAGGCGGTCGCGGCGATCGTCACGCAGAACGGCAACGGGTACGACGAGGGCTTCGTCCCGGAGTTCTGGGCGGGCGTCTGGGAGTACCACAAGGACCGCAACCCCGAGACCGAGGCGGCCATGCGCGGAGCGCTCACCCTGGAGTCGATCCGCTGGCAGTACCTGACCGGCGTGGCCGACGAGACGCTCGTCGACCCGACCGCCTGGCACCACGACTTCGCGCTGGTCTCCCGGCCCGGCAACGACGCGATCCAGCTCGATCTGTTCGCCGACTATGCGACCAATCCGCCGCTCTATCCGCGCCTGCACGATTACTTCCGATCGTCCCGGATCCCGCTGCTCGCGGTCTGGGGCAAGGGCGACGGCATCTTCGGTCCCGACGGTGCCCGGGCGTTCGCCACCGACCTTCCCGGCGCCGAGATCCACCTGCTCGACGGCGGTCACTTCCTGCTCGAGTCCGCGGTCGGCGAGGTGGCCGGACTTATCCGGAACTTCCTCGGTAAACACTCCTGGTAAATCGGGCGGCGGCAGGCCAAGATATGCGCGGAGGTCGATGTAATGATGATCGCGCGCGCTCTCGTCGTACCCCTGCTGCTTGGTCTTGTGGCGCCGCTGAGCGCGACGGCCCCCGCCGGAGCGGCACCACCGTCAAAGGCCGCCGCCGCCGCGTTTGTGCCACCGCTGAGCACGCGCGGACGGTACATAGTGGACGCCACCGGCGCGCGGTTCAAGCTGAAGTCGGGGAACTGGCACGGCGCCAGCGGGACGTGGAACGGGTCCGGGGACGTCGATGACGACGCGAACCATCACGCGGGGGAGAACTCGCATCGCATTCCGCTCGGACTCGATCGGGCGCCGCTCGCCGACATGGTGTCGAGCTTCAAGGAGATCGGCCTGAACAGCGTGCGGCTGCCGTTCTCCGACGAGATGATCGGTGACACGCGGCCGGTGACCGATGCGGCGGTCGCGGCCAATCCGCAGCTCAAGGGCAAGACCCCGATTCAGGTGTACGACTCGGTGGTCGCGGCTCTGACCGGCGCGGGGCTCGCCGTCATTCTCAACAACCACACGAACACGACCCGCTGGTGCTGCGGCGTCGACGGCAACGAGCGCTGGAACGCCGCCCAGTCCACCCAGCAGTGGGAGGAGAACTGGCTGACGATGGTCCGGCGCTACCGCGACAACCCGTACGTCGTCGGCGCCGACCTGTACAACGAGGTGCGGCGGGACGTGTGGGACGACCCGAACTGGGGGAGCGGCGACGAACACGACTGGTTCGCCGCGTCGCAGCACCTCGGCGACCGGATCCTGCGCGAGGCCAACCCGAACCTGCTCATCGTCGTCGAGGGCATCAACTGGACCGGGATCCCGGTGGACGGGTTCGCGCACGGGCGGCCGACTCTGACACCGGCCCGCCGGCTGTCGCACACGCTGGTCGCCTCCGGCAAACTGGTCTACTCCGCGCACTTCTACGACTACACCGGCCCGAATCACAGCGGAGCGACCGGGATCGGCGAGACCAGCGACCCGCGCTACCGCGACCTCAGCCGCGACGATCTGTTCACCGTGCTCTACCAGCAGGCGTTCTTCGTCACGGCCGAGCCGGGCCAGCACTTCACGGCGCCGCTGTGGGTCAGCGAGTTCGGGGTGGACGGCAGCGCGCCGGAGGGGTCGCTGCAGCGGCAGTGGTTCGCGAACTTCGTCGACTACCTGATCCAGACCGACGCCGACTTCGCCTACTGGCCGGTGGTCGGCTGGTCGGAGACGCGCGGCGGGAACAACTGGGCGCTGGTCTTCTGGGACAAGAACGGCCAGAAAGCGACCGGGGACGCCTGGCGCGCCGAGATCTGGAACCGGCTGGTGGCGAGCGACGGACGCACCGGTGTGATCGATCCCGTCCCGCGGTGGTCGATGCTCAGCCCCGATCACGGCGACTTCGTCCAGTCGTCGACGCTGCGCGACCGCCCGGACTGGGACTCCGGCGCGCGCAAGGCGGCCTGCCCCGACGGCCAGCGCCTCGACGGGCTCGCCCACACCGGCAACCGCGGCCTGTGCACCGGCATCGCGGCCACGGTGACCGGCTACCAGGTGGTGACCGACGAGCGCTACGTCACGACCGACTGGGCCTCCGGCTACTCGAAGCTGCAGTGCCCGGCCGGCGCCTACCTGGCCGGCTACGCCGTGCGGGGCGCCGCGATGTCGAGCGCGATCTGCGCGGTGCCGGCCACGCCACTGGCCGGCGGCGGCCGCACGGTGTGGTTCGACCGTGGCGACAACCGTCCGTCCGGCAACCCCGGCGGCGACTTCGCCGACGGCAACTACAAAGGCCAGTGCGCGCCGGGCGAGTACGCGGCGGGCGTCGCCTACACCGGCCGCATCGGCAAGTCGCGCACCCCCGACGCGCTGTACTGCAGGTAAATATCGCTTGGGCCGATTTGGCAGGATTACGGGGTGACACGGGGACCGGTTCGTTATCTGTGGTGGCTGGCGAGGGAGTACAAGGGACGCGTCGGGCTCGGCGCGATGTTCGGCTCGCTGTGGTTTCTGAGCCTCGCCTTCACGCCGTACCTCATCTCCCAGGCCATCGACCGGGGCCTGCACCCGCACCGGGTCGAGGCGCTGGTCTTCTGGTCGGCGGCGGTGCTGGTGACCGGTGTGGCCAGCGCGGGGCTCGGCATCATGCGGCACCGCAGCATGACCAAGCTGCGGCTGGCGGCGGCGTTGCGCACGGCCGACCTGGTCATGACCCACGCGACGCGGCTCGGCTCGGCGCTGCCCCGGCGGGTCACCGCGGGCGAGGTGGTCACGATCGGCATCTCGGACGTGTGGACGATCGGCCGGGCCATGAACGTCGGCGGCGTGGGCGCGGCGTCCGCGGTGGCCTGCGTGGTCATCGCGATCCTGCTCGACCGCACCTCGCCGAAACTGGCCCTGGTCGTTCTCATCGGCGTCCCGGTGCTCGCGCTGATCGTCGCGCCGTTGCTGCGCCGCACCCAGCGGGCCGGGTCGCGCTACCGGGAGCGGCAGGGCCGGCTCAACGCCCGCCTCGTCGACGTGCTGGGCGGCCTGCGCATCCTCAACGGCCTCGGCGGCAAGGAAAATCATCTGCGGCGGTACGAGGGACAGTCCGCGGCCCTGCGCGACCAGGGCTACCGGGTGGGCGGCCCGTCGAGCTGGATCGGCGCGCTCGGCGACGGGCTGCCCGTGGTCTTCCTCGCCGTGGTGATCTGGCTGGCGGCCCGGCTCGCGGCGTCCGGCGAGATAACGGTCGGCCAGCTGATCGCCGTCTACGGGTACACGGCGATGCTGGTCATCCCCGTCAACGTGCTCATCTTCTGCGGCTTCGACGTCACGCACGGCCTGGTCGCCGCCCGCCGCGTCACCGACTTCCTGCGGGTGCCGCTGGACGACCCGTCCGGCGCGCCGCCACCGGACGGCCCCGCCGTGCTGGCCGATCCCGAGTCGGGTGTCGTCGCGGAACCGGGCCGGCTCACCGCCCTGGCCGCGAGCACCCCGCACGACGCCATCGCGGTCGTCGACCGGCTCGGCCGCTACGGCCCGACCGGCGCCACCTGGGACGGCCGTCCCCTGGAGGAGCTCGCGCTGCCGGGCCTGCGCGAGCGGATCCTGGTCGCGCACCAGGACGCCGACCTGTTCGCCGGCCCGCTGCGCGACGTCGTGGCCGGCCCGGCCGATCCCGACGACGACCGGGTACGCGCCGCGATCGCCACCGCCGTCGCCCAGGACGTGGCGACCGAGCTCGACCGCGAGGTGGAGTGGAGCGGCCGCAACCTCTCCGGCGGCCAGCGGCAGCGGCTGCGCCTGGCCCGGGCCGTCTACGCCGACCCGGAGATGCTGCTCGCCGTCGAGCCGACCTCGGCCGTCGACGCGCACACCGAGGCCGCGATCGCCCAGCGGCTGGCCGAGGCGAGGGCGGGGCGCGGCACGGTCGTGGCCACCACCTCGCCGGTCCTGCTCGACCGGGCCGACGTCGTGCACTACCTGGTCGACGGCCGGGTCGCCGCCACCGGTACGCACCGCGAGCTGCTCGCGACCGAGCCGGGCTACCGAACGCTGGTGACCAGGGTGTTCGGGGAGGAGGACGAATGAGCAGCACTCTCCCCGTGGCCGACCAGCGGGCCGTCGGCCAGGCCGCCCTTCGCCTGCTGGCCGCCGACCGCCGCTCGGTCGCCGCGATGATCACCTTGAACGCGCTGGCCGCCCTCGCCGCCCTCGGCGGTCCCTGGCTGCTCGGCCGGGTCATCGACACGGTCACCTCCGGCGGCGGCGCCCACGCGATCGACCGGCTCGCCTTCGGGGTGCTGGCCTGCGCGATCGCGCAGATGGTGCTCTCCCGCTTCGCCCTCTCGATCGCCTACCGCTTCGGCGAGCGCACCGCGGCCCGCATCCGCGAGGGCTACCTGCGCCGCGCGCTCGCGCTGCCGGCCGCCGTCATCGAGCGGGTGCCGGCCGGTGACCTGGCCGCCCGCGGCACCACCGACATCGACGCGGTAGCCACCACCCTGCGCGACATCCTGCCCAACCTGCTCGTCGGCTTCGTCCAGATGATCTTCATCATCGGTGCGGTGCTGCTGGTCAACCCGCTGCTCGGCGGCGTCGGCGTGCTCGGGCTCTCCGGCATCTGGTTCGTCACCCGGTGGTACCTGCGCCGGGCGCGGAACGCGTACCTGGCCGAGGGCGCCGCGAACTCCCGGCTCGCCGACGAGCTGGCCGCCACCACCGAGGGCGCCCGCACCGTCGAGGCGTTCGACCTGCGGCAACGCCGGCTGGACGCCGGGCACGCGGCGATCGCCGAGACCCGCCGCACCCGGATGGCCACTCTCGCCCTGCGCAGCGTCTTCTTCCCGCTCGTCGAGACGTCGTACGCGGTGCCGGCCGTGCTCGTGCTGTTGCTCGGCGGGCTGCTCTACCTGGACGGTCAGGTCAGCCTCGGTACGGTCGGCGCGGCCGTGCTCTACCTGCGGCAGTTGGTCGGTCCGCTCGACTCGATCCTGATCTGGATCGAGCAGTTGCAGTCCAGCAGCGCCTCGTTCGCCCGGGTCGAGGGGATCGCCGCGATCCCGGCTCCGCCACCCTCGGCCACCGAATCGCCCCGGGACGACCGGATCGAGGTCGTGGGCGTGCGGTACGCGTACGGGAAAGGCCCTGATGTCCTGCACGACGTGGCTCTCACCGTCCGTCCCGGCGAGCGCCTCGCGATCGTCGGTCTCTCCGGGGCCGGAAAGTCCACGCTGGGCCGGCTGATCGCGGGTGTCGACCGACCGGCCGCCGGCTCGGTCACGGTCGGCGGTGTGCCGATCGCCGACCTGCCGCCCGACGAGCTACGCCGCCAGGTCGTGCTGGTCACCCAGGAGCACCACGTGTTCCGTGAGTCGCTGCGGGACAACATGATGGTCGCCGCGCCCGACGACGAGCTGCGCCGCGCGCTGGCGACGGTCGGCGCGGACTGGGCCGACGACCTCGACCGCGACCTCGGGGAGCACCCGCTCGACGGCGCCCAGGCCCAGCAGCTCGCGCTGGCCCGGGTGGTGCTGGCCGACCCGCACACGGTGATCCTCGACGAGGCGACCGCGCTGCTCGACCCGACCGCCGCCCGCACGGCCGAGCGCGCGCTGGCCGCGGTGCTGCACGAGCGGACGGTCATCGCGATCGCGCACCGGTTGCAGACCGCGCACGACGCCGACGAGGTCGCGGTCATGCGCGACGGCCGGATCATCGAGCTGGGCAGCCACGACCAGCTGGTCGCGGCGGACGGGGAGTACGCGGCGCTCTGGCGCTCGTGGCACGGCTCCGACCTGAACCTCGCCTAGTGCGGTGTCCACGAACGTTGACCGGGTCGGGTCCGGTGGTGTTGTGGATCCTCGTCCAGGGGTGTGGGCGAGCGACTCCCCATCCTGGGTGGTGGGGCGGGCCTCCGCCGGCCAAGGGACCCTGCCGTCGCTGTCCGGGGTGGTCGGCGTCGGGGGTCACGCCGTGCCGTGGCGACTCCGGGCAGGCCCCTTGGCCAAGGCGCGGGCGGCGACGGCGCGGTGGCGGTGTTTGGTGTCGGCCAGGTGCGGCCGGTGCTCAGCCCGGATCGCCCGCCCAGACACCAACAGCGCCTCACCGCCGGCTCCGGCGGCCGCGAACGGGTGGATGATGCCGAGGTCGACGCCGGCCACCCGGCCGGGGTCGGGGGCCTGCCCGGCCGGGTAGGTGGTGACCGGCAGTTCCGCGGTGACATCGATCCACAGTCGGCCGTCGGTGAACAACAACGTCACCGACCGCACCGTGCCCGGCGGGTAGGGCACATGCCGGTCCAGGCGGACCAGCAGCGGTGGGCAGCCACTGGCGGTGGGCAGGCGCAGGGTGCGGCCGGTGGCGGTGAAGGTGCCGTGGTACCAGCGGATCGGCATGAGGGCCCGCCGCCGGCGCGGGTAGTGGACCTCGATCGTGCCGGCTTTGCGGCGGGCGGCTGCGGAGAACCAGGCGTCGGAGTAGCGGCGCATCCTCCGAGTCAACCCGGTGAACGTTCGAGGACACCGTACTAGCTCATCACCGGGAACAGGTCGGTGGAGGCGCGGCCGGTGGCGGCCTCGACGAAGTCGATCGGCGGCGCGATGTGGGCGAGGACGTCGGCGGAGTGCTCGAGCCCCGCGAGCGGCACGTCCGGTGTGTGGCCGAGCGCCCGCTGCACGTCGAGCAGGTGGACGGTCGCCTCGACGATGCCGATGCTGACCGCCTCGCCCAGCGGCAGCACCGCCCGCCCGAAGTAGTCGACCGTCGCCTCGCCCAGCCCGCGCGCCTGCGCGATCGCCTGCGGCCCGGTCGTGGCGAACTGGTCGACCAGCTGATCGACCGTGTACCGGTTCGCGTCGTCGCGCCCGGCCTCCGCGACCCGGTCGCGGGTCGTGTTGGCGATCCCGTCGGGCACGTTGAACTCGGCCAGCAGCGCGGCCGCGGTGTCGTGGGTCGGCGCGGCGTCGGTCACCCGGCCGACGAGGATCGAGAAGCCGAACGGCCAGCCGGCCGAGTGCGCCCAGAGGGCCCGCAGGTCCCAGCCCTCCAGCCGGGTGGGCCGGCGCCAGTCGTCGTCGGCCAGGCCCTTCCCGGTCGCGGCCCAGACCGACCAGAGCGCGTCCAGTGTGGTGAGGCGGTCATCGATGGACATTGCTCGACCTTAGCCACATCGTCGGATCACCGGGAGACGCTGCGACAAGTCCGGTCCCGGCGAGGTGCCACAGGTGGGCCAGGGTCTCGGCCACGGCCATCCGGCGGAGGAAGCCGTGCAGGCCGTCCCAGCCGCGCGACCAGGTCAGGGCGGCGGCGACGTGCCAGGTGGTGGGCTCGTCGAGCAGGTCGATCGCGCGCAGGATCTCGGCGTCGCGTTTCTCGTGGTGGGCGACGATCTCGGCGGCCCGCGCGTCCACGCCGCGAAAACGCCATTCATGTGCCGGCAAGGCTTCGTCGGCCACGAACGCTCTCGTTCGATGCAAAGAGGTCAGGTACGCCCCGAGCGGGTCGCCCGACGAGGTCGGCAGCACCGCGATGTTCGGCGTGATGCGGGGCAGCAGGTGATCGCCGGTGAGCAGGATGCCCGCCTCGGCGTCGTGCAGGCACAGGTGGCCGGGGGAGTGCCCGGGGGTCCACACGGCCCGCAGATCGCGGCCGGCGAGGGGCAGCCGGTCGCCGTCCTCGATCGGCCGGTCCGGGCCGGCCATCGCGAGCAGGGCCGCCATCCGCTCGGGGCGTACCTGCATGGTGGCGATCTCGTCCTCCGGCACGCCCTGCCCGCGCAACCACGCCGGGTCGGTGCCGGGATGGCGGCCGCGCCAGGCCCGGGCGGGCAGGGAGGCGGCCTCGGCCGGGTGCATGCCGACCCAGGCGCCGCTCTCCTCGCGCAGCCAGCCGGTCAGGCCGTGGTGGTCGGGGTGGATGTGGGTGAGCACGATCCCGGCGACGTCGGCCGGGGTGGCGCCCGCGGCGGCGAGCCCCTCGGCGAGCAGGCGGCGGCCGTCGGGGCTGTCCCACCCCGGGTCGACCAGGAGAAGGCCGGCGTCGTCGGCGAACGCGTACGCCAGCGTGTAACGCATCGGGTTGTCGGGGATCGGCACCGGGATCGACCACACGCCGGGGCGAGGCTGCTCGACGGGCGGCAGCACGTGCCGTTGCCAGGCCTCGTGCTGCGCCTCACCGGTGATCATCGAGGCCGTCGTCATCGCGATCAGACTAGGCGGTCACCGTGATTGTGGCAGCCCGGAAGCGGGGGTGACGCCGGGTGGGCCGTCCACGCCGCCACGAGACAGCTCATCGGCGGGGCGCCCGCCGGCATTGAAGGATGAGCGCGACCCACCCGGCCGCGCGCACAGGGTGCCAGGCCCGCTTCGGACCCGGTTCAGGTTTTGTTCAGGCGTCCCGTGCCCGGCCCGAATCTCGGGGCCGGTTCCACGTCGATCTCGTGCATCGCCGTGGCGTAGTCGTCGTAGGCCCGCCTCGCCTCGCCGTGCCGTCCCGCCGCGGTCAGCACCCCGATCAGCCCGAGGTGGGCGGCCTCGTCGTACCGGTCGGTGGCGACGATCCGGCGGTACCAGCCGGCGGCGGTCTCCGGCCGCGCGCCCGCCGCGAGCCGCCGCAGCACCTCCCGATGCAGATCGGCGAGGGCCACCCGGGCGCTCTCGTCCCCCACGCACAGCTCTCCGGTGTAGAGCGCCGCGACGGCCTCGAGCCGTTCCTCGTCGTGGGGCGCTGCGAGAGCCGACCGGGCCGCCGCGGTGAAGGCGGCGGTGTCCAGCGCGACGTTCCGGGTGTCGAGCCGCGCGGAGGCCTCGTCGGCGGTCAGGAAGAAGCCGGCCGGTCGTCGGTGATCCGGATCGATCACGCCGCGCACGGTCGAGATCAGAACGGCCAGGCGCCGTCCGGCGATACCGGCCTCCGCATCGGGCCACAACGCCGCGGCCAAGGTCTGCCGCCCGATCGGCCCGCCCGCTCGTGCGGCGAGGAGTTTCACCAGGTCGCGCGCCTTCCGCGACTGCCAGGCCGCGGTCGGCACCGGCGCTCCGGCCAGCAGCACGGCGAACTCGCCGAGAGCCTGGATCGCGACCTCGGCGACGGGTGGCGGCCCGAGGGCAGCCAGCGGTCCGGCGATCTGCCACACCCCATCCCGTACGCCGAGGGCCTGCAACCGGCGCCGGCCGACCGCCTCGGTCGGCTGGTCGCCGGTGAGCCGGGCCCGGACGATCGCGTTGGTGGCGGTGGCCAGCCCGTTGCCGACCTCGGCCCAGATGGCGGCCGCCTCGGCCAGATCGGAGAGGCGGCCGGTCAGCGACCGTTCGTCGGCGAGCGCCCCGAGCTCGAGTGCCTCGGCCAGCCCGGCGGCGTCGCGGCGCCGGCCAGCCTCGGCCTTGGCCCGCGCGGCGTGGAGGGCGGCCGGCGGCCGCTGCCCCGCCGCCCGGTCGGCCGCGTCCGTCCCGGCGGAACACAGCGCCACCCAGCCGGCCGCCAGCTCGGGCACCACCGCACCACCGGCCGTGTCCGTCTCGAGGGCGTTCCGGGCGGCGCGGGCGGCCTCGGCCGGGTCGTCGGCAAAGGCGGCCCGGGCCAGACCCGCCCACGCCTCGGCCAGCACCTGAGCGTTTCCGGTCGGCTCGGCCAGCGCGATCGCCTCGCGGTAGGCGGCCACGGACTGGCTGGCCAGCCCCCGCTGCCGGTGCACCCGGGCGATCGTGAGCAGTCCGAAGGCGGCCTGCGGCGAGCCCATCCGCTGCCAGCCGCTCAGCGCGGCATCGGCGTCCTCCCGGGCCCGGCGAAGCTCCCCGAGCCCGAGCCAGGACTCGGCCCGGTTGTGCCGGGCCAGCGCCAGGAACTCCGGGAGGGCGGCCTCGTCGCCGAGCCGGATGGCCTCGTCCAGCTCGGCGATCGCCGCCCGGTACCGGCCCTCCTCCAGCAGCCGCGACCCGATGTTGGTCCGGATCCGCACCTGCTGCCGTACGTCCGAAGCGCGCTCGGCGGCACTCAGGGCCAGCACGTAGGCATGCTCGTTGGCCGCCCGGTCCCCGGCTTGATAGGCCGCGAGGGCCCGCGCCACGTAGGCTGCGGCCCGGGCGGCATCGTCCGCGCTCGCCTCGGCCGCGAGGACCGCTTGTTCGGCCAGCGCTCCGACGTCCGCGCCGCCCTGCGCCCAGCTGAGCGAGGCCCGCCCGGCCAGCAGCTGCGCCCGGTCCGCCAGCTCGGTGCCGTCCTCCGCTCGCTCGGTCAGCGCGTCGCCGGCGTCGCTCGCGCGGGCGTAGATGAGGGCGGCCGCGTCGAACCGGCCGCGGGCGTGCAGAAGGACACCGATCCGCCAGGCGACCCCGGCCGGCAGCGGCCCCTCCGGCGGCAGCAGGCGCAGAGCCTCGTCCAGGCGGCCGGCCTGGGCGGAAGCTGACGCCGGATGTTCGCTCACCATCGGCGAACAACCTACCGAACCGGCCGGGCCGGTGGGGCTACGGCGGGTAGGAGCAGGCGGCGGCCGCGGCCGAGGTCTGGTCGGCGGTGCTCAGCGCGGTCGCCGGGAAGGCCGTGCCGGAGACCGTGCGCGCGGACACGACCGGGGTCGGGCCGTCGCCGCCGACGCAGGCCGCGGCGGCCAGCAGCACCGGCTTGCCGTCCTGGGAGGGGACGGCCTTCCAGCGAGCGGTGAAGCCGGGGTGGTCGGCGGTCTCCTCGGTGAAGCCCACCTGGCGCCAGCGTCGCTCCGCGGGCTGGTCGCCGTCGGGGTCGAAGAGCGCGGCGAAGCCGACGATGTCCAGACGAGTGCCGGTGGCGATCAGTCGCAGGGTGCCCGTGCCATTGACGGCCAAGGCGATCGCTTGCGGTCCGGGATGGTCGTCGGTGCAGCGCGACGGCGCGAGCCCGGGCGGCGGGTTGCCGTGCACGATGCCGGAGGCCACGACCTCGCTGTCGGGCAGCTTGAACCACCGTACGTCCGGGGTTCCGCCGGTCGTGTCGTGGATTTTCTCCCCGAGGCAGTAGCCGACGAAGCCGACCGTGCAGCCGCTCGGGATGGTCTTCGTGACCGGTGCGTCGCGGACGGCGCCGGTGTGGACCCGCGCGCCCGCGCCGTAGGTAAGGGCGGTGAACGCCGGGTGCCGGACCGCGCCCGGGCAGCCCTTCGAGTCCCCGCGGCGCGCCAGCACGACCGCCCCGATCCCCCCGACGAGGAGCAGTGCCGCGATCGGCACGACGAGCTTCCAGGGCCGGCGGCGCCGGGCGGATGCGGCCGGGGGCGGTGGCTCGGCGGTGGGGGAGTCGAGGGGTTCCGGTGTGGTGGCCGGGGTGGGTGGATCGGGGAGGGCTTCCCACCGCGTGCGCCACAGCTCGGCGTCGCCCCGGCAGGCGCCCACGTAGGCGAGAACCACCTCGAGCGACGGCTTGCGGACCCCGCCCGCGGCCTCGGAGAGCGTCGTGGCGCTGTACCCGGCGACCTTGGCCAGGGCGCGGTAGGTCGGGCTGCCGGCGTCGGCGCGGACCTTGCGCAGGTCGTACGCGAAAGCCTGGAGTGGACCGCCCAGCGGATCCACCGCCCTCTCCCGCCGTGCCACCCAGCCCCTCCCGGCGCGCAGCGCCCGGCCGAGTGCCGGAATCGCCGGGAGCATCATGCCGTCGGCGGCCCCGGCCGACAAGGACCCATCGACTCGTGTCGCTAGGACTCGAGCCGATGGGTCCGGCGTGCCTCACTCAGCCGCAGTGACTCCAGGCACTGGTCCAGGACGTGCTCTCGTACGAACCGCCCCACTTCACGCAGGCGCTCGGTGCGGAGAGCCGGACGGGACCGGCGTACCACTGGAACAGGCCGGGATTACTGGCCGACGAGCCACCCTGGACGGCGAGCGTCGCGTTGAGGCCGACGGCGCCGTTTCCGGTGTGGACCATCGTGACCACGCAGTTGTAGCCGGCGTTGTAGAGCAGGTAGATCGTCGCCGAGCCGAGGTTGTGCGAGTCGATGACGGAGTAACCCGAGCCGCAGACGCCGGCCGGCGTGTACGGGTTGGCCGTCGACGAACCCGATCCGCAGTGGCCGTAATCGCTCGTCCACGAGCTCGACGAGTACGAGCCGCCCCACTTCACGCACGAGTTCGGCGCGTGCTCGTAGACCGGGCCGGCGTAGTACGTGTAGGAGCCCGAGTCGCTGGTGGACGCCCCGCCCTGAACCGCGAGCGTGGCCTTGCCGGCGACCGCCCCGGCGATGTCCGTGTACAGCGTGACCACGCAGTTGTTGCCGTTGGCGTCGTTGTACAGCAGGTAGATCGTGGCGCCGGAGAGGGCGTGGTGGTCGACCACGCCGTAGCCGTCGCCGCAGACCTGGTTGGCCGTGTACGGGTTGGAGCCGGACGGCGCCGGCGAGCCGTCGCCGCTGCCGCAGTGGCCGTAGTCGCTCGTCCACGACGCGGTCTTGTAGGTGCCGCCCCACTTCACACACGAGTTCGGCGCGTACGCGGTGACCGGCCCCGCATACCAGTGATAACTCCCGGGATCGGAGACCGTGCTTCCACCCTGGACGGTGAGCGTCGCGTTCATCGTGACCGCGCCGCCGTCCGCGTCCGCCAGCGTCACCACGCAGTTCTTGCCCTGGTCGTCGTCGTAGAGCAGGAAGATGGTCGCCGAGCCGAGGTCGTGCGAGTCGACCACGCCGTAACCGCTGCCGCACAACGAGACCGGCGAGTACGGGTTGCCCGAGGTGTCCGGCGGGGACGAGCCGCCGCTGCCCGAGGCGCCGACGAAGCCGGTGATGTAGTAGCTCTCGGCCGCGACCCACGAGCCGGTCGACGCCGCCGACGCCGGAATCGTGATCTTCACGACCGACGAGGTGACCGCGAAGTGGGCCATGCTGCCGCTCTGGCCGCCCCAGTCACCGTTGGCGGTGACCACCGAGCCGTCCGAGTTGACCGCGGTGACGATCGCGACGTGGTTGGCGTAGCCGCCGCGGCTGGACGAGAACACGACGGCGTCGCCCGGCTGAGCCGACGAGTGGAAGGTGCCGTGCGACTGCCCGTACGTGTAGAAGCTCTGCGCCGCGGCGGTCAGCCCCGACACGTTCAGCCCCGAGTTGCGCCACACCCACTTGGCGAAGTCGGCGCACCAGTACTCGGGCCCGCCCGAGTACCCGCCCGCGCAGCTGTGCTCGTACTGCGAGCCGCCGAGCGAGTTGACGGTCGGGTTCTGCGCACACGTGCCGGCGGTCTTGTTGTAGTTCGCCGCGGCGAGCGTAGCCGCGCCCGCGGTCGATGCCTGCGCCGCCGACGGTCCGGCGAACACGGCCGCCCACGTCGCCACGACCAGCGCGAGGGCGGGAAACAGAATGCGTCTCATACGCTCACGATCGGGCCGGAAACGCCGGATCAGAAGCGTCGTCAATCAACTCCGGACAATCAATCCCCGGGCGACCTGCAGGTCGGTGATGAGCACGTTGACCCAGCCGCCGCTCAGGGCGGCCCGGATCGCCGTGCTCTTGCGGGTGCCCCCGGCCACCGCCACCCGCCGCGGGATCGCGCGCAGCGTGTCGGCCGCGATCCCGAGCACCCGATCGTCCAGTTCGGAGTCGATGTGCCGCCCGGACGAGTCGAAGAACCGGATGCACACGTCGCCGACCGCGCCCGCCGACCGCAGCGCCGGCAGCTCGCTCTCGGCAACGGCGTTCCCGCTCTCGCGCAGCAGCGGCGACGGCTCGATGCTGCCGATCCCGACCAGCGCCATCGTCAGGTCGTCGCAGGCGCGCAGCACCGGCTCGATGTTCGGATCGCTGATGAACATCTGCCGCATGTCGGCCGACGCGAGCAGCCCCGGCGCCGGCAGATAGACGGCCTGCGCCCCGGTCAGCGCGGCCAGCCGCCCGGTGATCCGGGTCGCCTGCGTCTGCGCGGTCACGTTGCCCACCCCGCCGATCATCTGCACCACCTGATCGGCGACCGGCGTGGGCCGCGGGTGCATCGCCTCGACGGTCGCCAGGATCGTCGAGCTCCAGGACGACACGCCGATCCGCTCGCCACCCATCAGCGTCGTCTCGAGATAGACCGCGGCCGCCGCCCCGAGCGCCCGCATCACCTGCGTCTCGTCGGCGTGGTCGTCGGTGTCGGCCACGATCACTTCGGTCAGCCCGTACGCCTGCTCGATCTGCTCCTCGAGTTCGGCGTGCACGCCCCGCGGCGCGATCACCGTGGTGCGCACGATGCCGAGCTCGACCGCCCGCTTGAGCAGCCGCGACACGCGCGGCTGGGAGATGTGCAGCTGCTGGGCGATCTGCGGCTGCCGCATCCCACGCTCGTGATACATCCGGGCGACCTTGGTGAGCAGCCGGATCTGGTCGGTGGCGATCTCCGTCGGATAGCTGTCCACCTGCGGTCCTCCCCGTGCGTCGACTACGCGCAGCTAGCAAGAATATCCATTCACGCGTGGATCGGACCCGGCCGGTCGGCTACTTCACCATGACGACGACCCGGGCGGCCGTGCCGGATGGCGAGCGTCGAGAACGCGCCCGTTGACAAGGGCGACATCGAGCGTTCACAGTACTTGCATGGCCAGTCGCCTATGAATGGATATTCAACATGCGAGTTCTCGTCCGCCGGGCAGCCGTCCTCGTCCTCGTGGCGGCGCTGATGGGCGCCTGTTCGAAAGTGCCGGGCGTCTATGTCTACGAGAAGGACGGGCAGGCCGCGGCGGCGAAGCCGGGAGCCGCCGACCCGAAGCAGTACGTGGCCGACACCTGGTCTGCCAAGATCGTGCCGACCGTGCACGACAAGGCGGTCGACGTCGCCACGGTCGCGGCGGCCGTGGCCAAGGACCCCGCCGCGGCCGGCAAGCAGTACGGCCACCAGTCGGGCACCGGCAGCCCGTTCGCGTACATGGTCAAGGGCACCGGGACGGTGACCGGCATCGACACCTCGGTGCCCACCGGCCCGATGACCGTCGAGGTGGGCACCACCAAGGTCACCATCGCCACCGGCCCGGTCATCGCGGGCACCGCGATCCGCGACGCGGTCGGCTTCATCTCGTTCGGCGACTTCACCAACCAGATCGACTACGCGAACGTGGCCAACCAGATCAATCTCAAAGTGAAGTCCGACGTGCTCGCGAAGGTCGACCTCGCGACGGTCAAGGGCAAGAAGATCGACTTCTACGGAGCCTTCTCGGCGCTGGGCCCCGGCACGATCTTCCTGGTCCCGACCGAGCTCACGGTGGCGCCGTGACCGCCATCGTCGAGGCCAAGAGCGTCAGCAAGAGCTACGGCGGCGTCCACGCGCTCCGGGACGTCACCTTCACCGCCCACCGCGGCCAGGTCAACGTCGTGGTCGGCGAGAACGGCGCCGGCAAGTCCACGCTCATGAAGATCCTCTCCGGCGCCGAGCAGCCGACCAGCGGCGAGATCCTGCTCGACGGCGAGCCCGTCGTCCTGGCGAGCCCGCGCGACGCCCAGGCCCGCGGCATCGGGATCATCCATCAGGAACTGAGCCTGTTCCCCAACCTCTCGATCGCCGAGAACATGTTCGCCGGCCGGGAGCTGCGAAGGGGCAGGCGTTTCGTCGACGCGGCCCGGCAGAAGCACAAGGCCGGAGAGGTGCTCGCCCGCCTGGGCCAGCACGGTCTCGACCCCAGGAAGGACGTCGGCGAACTCCCGATCGGCCAGCAGCAACTGGTCGAGATCGGTCGCGCCCTGCTCGAGGACGTCCGCGTGCTCATCATGGACGAGCCCACCTCGGCGCTGTCCAACCACGAGGTCGACGTCCTGTTCGAGGTGATGGCCGACCTGCGCCGGCAGGACGTCACGGTCATCTACATCTCGCACAAGCTCGACGAGTTCCGCCGCATCGGCGACTGGGTCACCGTCCTCCGCGACGGCCGCCTGGTCGCGCACGAGTCGATGAGCCGGACCGACACCGCCTGGATCGTCCGGCAGATGGTGGGCCGCGACCCCGATTCTCTGTACGTCCGCAACGGCTCCCCGGTGGGCGAGACCCTTCTGGCCGTACGCGGACTGACCGTCCCCGGAACCGTGCCCGTCCACGACGTCTCGCTGACCGTGCGCGCCGGCGAGGTGGTCGGGATCTACGGCCTGATGGGCGCCGGCCGCACCGAGCTCGTCGAATGTCTCATGGGCATGCGCCGCGCCGCCGCCGGCCAGGTCCTGGTGCGGGGGAGGGCGGAGGACAAGGGCACCGTTCAGAGCCGGATGGCGGCCGGCCTGGCGCTCGTGCCCGAGGACCGGCAGCGCGACGGCCTGGTGCAGACCATGTCCGTCCGCGACAACATCCTGCTCGCCACCGTCGCCCGGTTCACCCGCGCCGGGCTTCTCTCCGGCGGTGCCGAGCAGCGCGCCGCGGAGGCCAAGGTGCGCGAGCTGGCGATCCGGAGCCCGGGCCTGGCCGCCGGCGTCACCGCGCTCTCCGGCGGCAACCAGCAGAAGGTGGTGCTGGCCCGGGCGCTGCTCACCGAGCCGGTGGTGCTGCTGCTCGACGAGCCGACCCGGGGCATCGACGTCGGCGCCAAGGCTCAGATCGCCGCCCTGATGGCCGAGCTCGCGGCGCGCGGCTTCGGGGTGCTGTTCATCTCGTCCGAGCTGGCCGAGGTGATCGCCATGGCCGACCGGGTGCTGGTGATGGCCCGCGGCCGCATCACGGCGGAGTTCACCGCCGACACCGTCACCGAGGAGGCCCTGGTGTCCGCCTCCGCATCCGAGAGTGTCCTGGAGGCCCTCCCATGACCGACACGCACGTGCGCGAGGCCTCGACGGCCGCGGCGCCGGAGCCCGGCGCACCCCGGGGGCGGGCCCTCGCCCGGGCGGCGTTACTGCTGCTCCGCGGGCGTACCCTCGTCGTGCTGGTGATTTTGATCTTGTTCTTCGGCGCCGTCTCCTCGGAGTACCTGACGCAGAGCAACCTGATCCTGATGACCAAGCACGTGGCCATCAACGCGATCCTCGCGATCGGCGTCACGTTCGTCATCCTCACCGGCGGCATCGACCTGTCGGTCGGCTCGATCGCGGGGCTGGCGAGCATGGTCGCGGGCGGTCTGCTGTTCAAGGGGCTGGGCGTGCCCGGCGGAACGGTCTTCTTCTCGGCGGCCGTGGTGATCGTCATCGGGATCGCGGTGGGCGCGCTGGTCGGCGCCGTGAACGGCATCGTGATCACCCGGTTCAAGGTCGCGCCGTTCATCGCCACCCTCGGCATGCTGTACGTGGCCCGGGGGCTGGCGCAGCTGCACAGCAACGGCGGCACCTACCCCGATCTGGCCGGCACGCCCGCGCGCGGCAACACGGGCTTCCACTTCATCGGCGTCGACAGCGTGCTCGGCATCCCGGTCGCCGTCTGGATCATGATCCTGGTCGCGATCGCCGCCATCGTCGTCACCACCAGGACCCCGTTCGGCCGGCGCATCTTCGCGGTCGGCGGCAACGAGCGGGCCGCGATCCTGGCCGGCATCCGGGTCAACCGGATCAAGATCGCGGTGTACGTCATCTCCGGCGCCTGCGCCGCCCTGGCCGGCCTGCTGCTCACCTCGGAACTGGGCGCGGCGTACCCGGACACCGCGACCACCTACGAGCTCAACGCGATCGCCGCGGCGGTCCTCGGCGGCACCGCGCTCAGCGGCGGCCGCGGCACCATCATCGGCACCGTCATGGGCGCCTTCGTCATCGGCTTCCTCAGCGACGGCCTGGTCCTGGTCGGCGTCTCCACGTTCTGGCAGTCCGTGGTCAAGGGCGCCGTCATCGTCTTCGCGGTCATCACCGAGCAGGCGCAGCAGCGCCTCCAGTCCGGCCTGGCCCGACGCACCGCCTGAAACACCACTGTTCGCTTCCACCGACGATTGTGAAGGGACAAATCCCCCTATGTTGAGAAGAACTCTGATAGCTGTCGGCGCGGCCTCCGTCCTCGCTCTGTCCGCCTGCGGCGGCTCCTCGGACAAATCGGACAGCGGCAGCACTCCCGCCGCTTCCAAGCTCATCGTGATCATCACGCCCTCGCCGGACAACGTCTTCTTCAAGGCCGAGCAGGAGGCCGCCGACGCCCAGGCCAAGAAGCTCGGCTACGAGACCCTGGTGCTCAGCCACGACGACGACCCGACCAAGCAGAGCCAGGAGATCGACACCGCGATCTCCCGCAAGGCGGCCGCGATCATCCTCGACAACGCCGGCGCGGACGCCTCGGTCGCCGCGATCCAGCGGGCCAAGGACGCGAAGATCCCGACCTTCCTCATCGACCGGGAGATCAACAAGACCGGCGTGGCGGTCGCCCAGATCGTCTCCAACAACGCCCAGGGCGCCGGCCTCGGCGGCACCGAGTTCGCCAAGCTGATGGGCAACAAGGGCGAGTACGCCGAGCTGACCGGCAAGGCCACCGACACCAACGCGGGCGTCCGCTCGCAGGGTTACCACGGCGTGCTCGACCAGTACCCGGACCTCAAGATGGTCGCCCAGCAGAGCGCGAACTGGGACCAGGCCGAGGCGCTGCAGAAGACCCAGACGATCCTGCAGGCGCATCCGAACATCAAGGGCATCATCGCCGGCAACGACACCATGGCGCTGGGCGCGTTCGCGGCGGTCCAGGCCGCGAAGAAGAACATCGTCGTGGTCGGCTTCGACGGCAGCCCGGACGTGGTCTCGTCGATCCTCAAGGACGGCATCAAGGCCACCGTCCTGCAGCCGGCCAGCAAGATCGCCGAGATGGCCGTCGACCAGGCCGACGCGTACGTCAAGAACGGCAAGGCCGACCAGCCGGAGAAGCAGTCGATCGACTGCGTGCTGGTGAACCCGGACAACGCCAAGTCGGTCACGAACTTCGCGGTCGCGGGCTCCTGAGTCCCGGCTTCTCCACAGAAAGGGAACAACCCATGCTGGTCGCCGACCCCCGTACCGCCGCCGCGTGGCGCCGACTCCGGCAGGAGATCGCCGACGCCGCGCCCGCGCGACGACGCGAGTTGCTACGGGAGCGGGCCAACCGGTCACGCGCCACCGACCTGCACATGATCGGCCGGGCCGGCCTGGGCCACGTGGGCGGCGACCTGTCCGTCCTCGACATCCTCACCACGCTGTACTTCGCCGTGCTGCGGATCGATCCGGAGAAGCCGGACTGGACCGATCGCGACCGGTTCGTGCTCAGCAAGGGCCACACGGCCGGCGCGCTGTACACGACCCTGGCCGCGGCCGGTTTCTTCTCCTCGGCGGAGCTCGACACCTTCGCCGGGCCGATGTCCGCGCTGAACGGGCACCCGAACCGGGTCAAGGTGCCGGGCGTCGAGACCAACACCGGGCCGCTCGGCCACGGCCTGCCGATCGCCGTCGGCATGGCCGTGGCCGGGCGACTGTCCGCGTCCTCGAGGCACGTGTACGTCGTGCTGGGCGACGGGGAGCTGCAGGAGGGCAGCAACTGGGAGGCGGCGATGACGGCCGGGCACCGCCGCCTGGCCAACCTCACCGCGATCGTCGACCGCAACCGTCTCCAGCAGGGCGCGCGTACCGAGGAGACCAACGCGCTCGATCCGCTCGACGACAAGTTCCGCGCGTTCGGCTGGGACGTCCGGATCGTGGACGGGCATGATCATCTTGCCCTGCTGGACACCTTCACGTCGGCCCGCGGCGACCGTCCGACCTGCGTCATCGCCAACACGATCAAGGGAAGGGGCGTCTCCTTCATGGAGGACCGCGTCGAGTGGCACCACAAGGTGCCGACCGCTTCGCAGCTGGAGACCGCCGTCGCGGAGCTGGCCCGATGACCGGTTTCGACTGCCGGGTCGCCTTCGCCGAGGAACTGATCTCCCTCGCGCGCGAGGACGAGCGGATCGTGGCGGTGTGCAACGACTCGGTCGGGTCGAGCAACCTCGTTCAGTTCGCTCGCGAGTTCCCCGATCGGCTCATCAACGTGGGGATCGCCGAGCAGGACATGGTCGGGGTCGGCGCGGGGCTCGCCCTCAGCGGGTACGTGCCGTTCGTGTGCGGGGCGTCGCCGTTCCTCACCGGGCGGGCTCTCGAGCAGATCAAGGCCGATGTCGCGTACTCGCAATCGCCCGTCGTCCTGTGCGGGATGAGCCCCGGCATGGCCTACGGCGAGCTCGGGCCCACCCACCACTCGATCGAGGACCTCTCCTGGCTGCGGGCGATCGCGGGGCTGGGCATCGTGGTGCCGGCCGATCCCGACGAGACCCGGCAGGCGGTGCGCTGGGCGGCCGGGGCGGCCACGCCGGTCTTCCTCCGGGTGGGGCGTTTCAAGGTTCCGGCGGTCACCGGGGACAGTTCTTTCACCTTTGGTACGGCGACCCGGCTGCGCGACGGCGACGATGTGACGGTGGTGGCCACCGGCACGATGGTCTCCCGGGCGCTCGAGGCCGCCGCCGAGGCCGCCGAGCAGGGCGTCTCGGTCCGGGTGCTGAACATGTCGACGATCGCGCCGCTCGACGAGGACGCGATCCGGTCGGCCATGCGCGAGACCGGAGCGATCGTGACCGCCGAGGAGGCGACCACGACCGGCGGGCTCGGCGCGGCGGTGGCGGCCGTGGTGGTCACCGAGCCGCATCCGGTGCCGATGCGCATGCTCGGTGTGCACCGGGAGTTCGCCCCGACCGGGAGCACCGCGTTCCTTCTCGAGCATTTCGGGCTGACCGCGGCCGACATCCGGGCGGCCGCGATCGGATTGGCGCGCGCCGATGCCTGATCTCGTGCTCGCGATCGATCAGGGCACCAGTTCGACCAAATGTTTGCTGGTCGATCCGTCCGGATCGATCGTGCGCACCTCGAGCGCGCCGGTGCCGATCCGCTATCCACGGCCGGGCTGGGTCGAGCAGGACGCGGCCGAGATCCTCGACAGCGTGCTCGCGGCCGCGGCTGCCTGTCTGCAGGACGTGCCGCGCGGCGCGGTGGCGGCGGTCGGGTTCAGCACCCAGCGGGAGTCGGCCGTGGTCTGGGATCGCCGGTCCGGCCTTCCGGCCGGTCCCGTCCTGGGCTGGCAGGACCAGCGAGCTCTAGATATTTGCTCCGCCTTGCGGGCAAAAGGCAATGCTGATCTTGTACGGGGGATCAGCGGGCTCCCGCTCGACCCGATGTTCAGTGCCGCGAAGTTGCGCTGGCTCCTCGATCGGGCGCCGGACGCGGCGATCGGCACCGTCGACTCCTGGCTGCTGTTCGCACTGACCGGCGCCCACCAGATCGAGGCCGGCAACGCCTCCCGTACCCAGCTGCTCGACGTGCGCGGCGGCGCGTGGAGCCCCGCGCTGCTCTCGTTGTTCGGCATCCCGGAGACGGCGCTTCCGGAGGTCACGCCGTCGTCCGGGTCGCTGGGGCGAATCGGGCCGCGCGGGGGAGTCCTCGAAGGGCTGCCGGTCGCGGCGGTGCTCGGCGACTCGCATGCGGCGTTGTTTGCGCACGGCGCGGCGGCCGAGGACGGCGTGAAGGTCACCTACGGCACGGGGTCGTCGGTGATGCGCCTCGGGGTTTCGGACTCCGAGGCCGTCTGCCTCACCGTGGCCTGGGACGACCGCCTCGCCATGGAGGGCAACATCCGGTCCAGCGGCGCGACCGTCGCCTGGCTGGCGTCGCTGCTCGGCGTCCCGCCCGAACAGATCGGAAATATGGCTTCATCGGCGTCGAGCGACGGCGTGTTCGTGGTGCCGGCCTTCGGCGGGCTGGCCGCGCCCTGGTGGGACGACACCGCCGTGGGCCTGATCAGCGGGCTCACCCTCGGGACCGGGCCGGCCCAGCTCGCCCGGGCCGCTGTCGAGTCGATCGGCCACCAGGTCGCCGACGTGGTGGACGCGATGGGCGGCGCTTCCCGCCTGCTCGCCGACGGCGGGGCGAGCGCGAACGACACCCTCATGCAGATCCAGGCCGACCTGGCCGGCGTGCCCGTCCGGCGTGCCCGCGCCGCCAACCTCTCCGCGCTCGGGGCCGCCTTCATGGCCGGTGGCTTCCGGCCGCCCCTCTCCTACGACGACTTCGATCCCCGTCCCATCGACCCGGCCGTCCGTCGTGCCTGGCGCGACGCCGTGGCCCGGGCCCGCACCCCTCAGCAAGGGAGCTGACATGACCGAGTACCCCCGCTTCGGCGCCGGCCTCTGGCACTTCGCCACCTACGTCGACCGGTACGCCTCCGACGGCTACGGGCCGGCCCGCACCACGCTCGACGCGATCGAGCTGGCCGGGCAGGTCGAGGACCTCTCCGTGGTCGACCTCAACTACCCGTTCACCCCGGGCGTCGGCCTCGGCGAGGTCCGGGACGCCCTGGCCGCGCAGGGCCTCCGGGCCATCGGCATCACGCCCGAGATCTACCTGCGCCGGTTCAGCCGCGGGTCGTTCACCAACCCCGATCCGGGCGTACGCAAGGCGGCGCTCGACCTGATGCACGAGGCGGCCGGGATCGTCCGCGAGATCGGCGCCGACTACGTGAAGATCTGGCCCGGCCAGGACGGCTGGGACTACCCGTTCCAGGTCGACCACCGCACGCTGTGGAAGCTGGCCGTCGACGGCATGCGCGAGCTGGCCGGCGCGCACCCCGACCTTCGCTTCGCGATCGAGTACAAGCCGCGCGAGCCGCGGGTGAAGATGACCTGGGACTCGGCCGCCCGCACGCTGCTGGGGATCGAGCAGATCGGTCTCGACAACGTCGGCGTCCTGCTCGACTTCGGGCACAGCCTGTACGGCGGCGAGTCGCCGGCCGACGCCGCCCAGCTCATCATCGATCACGGCCGCCTGTTCGGCATGGACGTCAACGACAACCTGCGCGGCTGGGACGACGACCTGGTGGTGGGCACGGTCCACCTCACCGAGATCTTCGAGTTCTTCCACACGCTGCGGAAGAACAACTGGGAGGGGGTGTGGCAGCTCGACCAGTTCCCGTTCCGGGAGGACTCGGTCGACGCCGCCCGCACGGCGATCGGCACGCTCAAGCGGATCCACCGGGCGCTCGACCGGCTCGACACGGCGGCGCTGGCGGAGGCGCAGGAGCGGCAGGACGCGATGGCCGCGCAGCGGATCGTCCAGGCGGCGCTGTTCGGGGAGGTGGTCGAATGAGGCGCTTTCTGAGCGTTGTCGCCGCGGTGGGAGCGATTCTGGCCGCTTCCGCTATTCCGGCGTCGGCGCACGGCTCTCGGCCCCTCAAACCGCGGACCGTGGTCACCACCGACATGGAGCAGGACGACCTCGCCTCGCTGATCCGGTATCTGCTCTACACCGACGAGGTGGACACCGAGGGCATCATCTACACGAGCAGCCGCTTCCACTGGGCCGGCGACGGCAAGGGCACCGAGTTCTTCCTGCCGGGACGCGAGTACAAGACCCCGCAGACATCCTGGCGCTGGACGGGCACGCGGACCATCCAGGACCAGGTGCTCCCGGCGTACGCCAAGGTCTATGGGAATTTGAAGCGGCACGACCCGGCCTATCCGGCGCCGGGGGAGCTGCTCTCGAAGGTGCGGGTCGGCAACATCGTCTTCGAGGGCGAGATGGCCCAGGACACGCCCGGATCGGACCTGATCCGATCGCTTCTGCTCGATCACGATCAGCGGCCGCTGTATCTGCAGGCGTGGGGCGGCACGAGCACGATCGCCCGCGCGCTCAAGTCGATCCAGGAGCGTTACTCGGGGACGCCGCAGTGGCACCGGATCCAGGCGGCGGTCTCGGCCAAGGCGGTCATTCTCGCCAGCGGGTTCCAGGATGAGACGTACGCGAACTACATCGCTGTTTCCTGGCCCGCGATCCGCGTCGAGGAGTTGTCGGCCGGATACGCGACGTGGGGCTACAACTGCAACTTCGGCGGTACGGGGAACGTGCGCGGGCTGCCGGCCGACCGGGTCTACTTCAGCGGCGCGTGGATCAGACAGAACATCCAGATCGGGCCGTACGGCTCGCTCTACCGGTCGTGGCTGGACGGGCAGTCGATGCCGGGCGACCCGCTGGACATCTTCGGGGATCCGGTCGCGGCGGCCGGCGGATGGTGCCCGCCGCTCGGGCCGTACGATTTCCTCTCCGAGGGGGACAACGTGGCGTTCAACCCACTGCTGACCACCGGGATCGAGGCGCCGTCGAACCCGGCGCTCGGCGGCTGGGGCGGCCGCGCCACGCAGGTCACCGCGTCGCCGAACCTGTGGAAGCCGGCGGCCACCGAGAAGGACCGGGGCGGTGCCGACGTGGCCAACTACACGACGCTGCGGTGGGCCGCGGCCGCGCAGAACGACTTCGCGGCCCGGATCCAGTGGACGCTCACGCCGCACTACTCGGCGGCAAACCACCCGCCGTCGGTGCGGATCGTGGCCGGGCCGTCGATCGCGGCGGACCGCGTGCCTATCGTCACCGGCCCGTCGATCGCGGCCGACCGGGCGTCGTCGGTGAAGGCCCGGCCGGGGTCGCTCGTGCGGCTTTCGGCGCGCGTGTCGGATCCCGACCGCGACCACGTAGCCACGTCGTGGTGGCAGTACCGCGAGGAGGGCACGTATCCGGGCGCCGTCCCGATCTCGCCGAGCGGGGCGGTCGGCGTTCCCGCCGACGCCAGGCCCGGTCAGACCATCTCGGTGATCCTGCAAGGAACCGACAACGGTGACTATCCATTGACCAGGTATGACCGTGTGACCATTCGCGTGGTCTGACCCGCTGACATCGGGGTTGTCCGGCGCGCCTCGGCCGGACAACCCCGGACAGCGAAAGCACCGAGCACACCCACATCGCGGCGTGGCAGTCAGGTCGCGGATGAGGGCGCCGTGCGGCCGGTCAGTCGCGGGTGCGCGGCGCGGTGCGGCCGGTCAGTCGCGGGTGCGCGGCGCGGTGCGGCCGGTCAGTCGCGGGTGCGCGGCGGTGCGGCGGTCAGTCGCCGGCCAGGTCGCGGCCCAGCAGGGCGATGGCTACGGCCAGGGCCGCGGCGGCCCAGACGAGGAAGACCTCCAGGCCGAACGGATTGCCCCGCGCGGCGTCGAGGTAGGAGGAGATCGGCAGCTCCCACTTGAGCTGCCCGATCAGGCCCTCGACCACGACGAACCACGCGCCGAAGCCGATCAGCAGCCACGACGCGCGGCGCACCACGGCCGCGATGGAGGCGCCGAAGACGGCCATGATCGGGACGACGATCAGCGTGTGCACGTAGGTCGCGCCGCCGCCCTTGAGCAGCGCCGTGATGCCGGAGGCGGCGGCCAGGACCCAGGCGACGGCCACGGTCGTGATGACCTGCGCGATCAGCACCGGGATGCGCTTGGGCCGGGCCAGATAGAACAGCGCGACCGTGCGGTGCTGGTAGTGCTGGGCGACCGTGAGCACCGAGATCCCGAACGCGCCGACACCCGCGAACAGCGCCCAGTAGTACGGGCCGACGATGCCGAACGCCGCGGCCAGGAATCCGAAGAGGCTGAGCGAGACCCAGCTCGACCGGATCGTCGCCATCCGGTACAGCTCGCTGCGGACCAGAATGATCATCGGGCGCCCGCCAGGCCGAGGAAGATCTGTTCGAGGTTGGGCGTGTCGGTGGCCAGCTCGTGGACGGGCACGCCGGCCGCGAAGGCGATCTCACCGGCGTCCTCGGCGGTCAGCCCTTGCACCTCAAGCGTTTGACCGTCATACAGCACGACCTTTGCGCCGACGCTCTCGAACGCCTCGCACAGTCGCTGCGGATCACGCCCGCGCACACGTAGCCGCCGCTCGGTCGCGCCGTACAGATCGGCCAGCGGACCCTCGTGCCGCAGCCGGCCGTCCGCGATGATCACGACGTCGTCGATGAGCTGCGCCAGCTCGGCCAGCAGGTGGCTGGAGATGAGCACGGTGCCGCCCCGGTCGGCGTGGTCGCGCATCAGCCCGCGCAGCCAGGCGATGCCCTCGGGGTCGAGCCCGTTCGCCGGCTCGTCGAGGATCAGCACCGGTGGGTCGCCGAGGAGGGCGGTCGCCACCGCCAGCCGCTGACGCATGCCGAGCGAGTAGTCGCCGGTGCGCTGGTGGGCGGCCTCGACCAGCCCGACCTCGTCGAGCAGCAGATCGACCCGGGCCCGATCGGCGCCCGCCAGCATCGCCTGCGCGATCAGATGCGATCGTCCGCTCTGACCCGGATGCGAGATGCCCTGTTCGAGCACGGCGCCGACCTGCCGCAGCGGATGGGCGAGCTCGGTGAACGGCTTCCCGTCGATCAGCCCGACCCCCGCGGTGGGCCGGCTGAGCCCGAGCAGCATACGCAGCGTAGTGGTCTTCCCCGACCCGTTGAGCCCGAGAAAACCGGTGATCCGCCCCGGCCGCGCCCTGAACGAGAGCCCGTCGACGGCGCGCACTCTCCCGTACGCCTTGGTCAGCTCGATGGTCTCGATCATCGCGCGCCACTCTCGCACACGAGATCAAGTCCGTCACTCCCTCGGGCTGCGCAGGGTGACCTTGATAGCGCGGGCGCGGGGTCCGGCCGCGGCTGCCGAGAGCGCGGCCCGCCACCGATCGAGCGGGAACACGTGGGTGACCAGATCGTCGACCGGGTAGGACGGATCGGCCAGCCATTCCACGACGCGCGACATGGTGGTGCGGCCGTCGAGCGCAGGCTCGGGGCCGGAGTTGACCGTCCCCTGCACGGTGAGCTGGCGATTCCAGACCAGCGACCAGTCGACCCGCTGCCGGCCGGCGCCCCCGACGAGCACGAGCATGCCGGTCGGCCGGAGCAGGTGCAGGCCCAGATCGATCGTGCCGGGCAGGCCCACGCAGTCGAGGACGACGTCGACGCCCTGCTCGAGGATCGGGATCCGGCTGATGCGCGGGCGGATGACCCGGCCGCCGTGCAGGCCGGCGAGGGCCTCGACCACCTGCGGTCCCGGATCCATCGTCCGGGTCGCGCCGGCTCGCACCGCCATCTCCTGGCTGAACGCGCCCGGTCCGACCACGGTGATGTCGAGGTCGGGGTGCAGCCGGCGCAGCGCGGCCGTGGTCAGCAGGCCGATCGTGCCGGGCCCGATCACCACCGCCCGGTCCCCGCGCCGCGGCCAGCGCAGGGCCGCGTGCAGTCCGATCGAGGCGGGCTCGGCCAGCACGGCCCGGCGCGCCGGCATCGCTCCGACCCGGTGCAGCTGAGTCTCGTGCGCGGCGATCAGCTCACCCCACCCGCCGCCGAGCGCGGCGTCGAAACCCTGCGTGGGGGACTGGCACCGGGCCGCTCCCGGCTGATCGAAACGCTCGCAGACGTACGGGAATCCGTCCCGGCACGTTCGGCACGGCGCAAACCCGCGGTGCACGCACGACAGCACCGGATCGACCACGACCCGGTCCCCGGCCTCGACCGCCGTGACCCCCGGCCCGATTTCCTGCACGACCGCGACGATCTCGTGCCCGAGGATCTGCCGCCGGGCGGAGTAGAAGGCGCTGAGCACCGGCGACGACTTGGCGTGCGCGACGGCCAGGTCGCTGCCGCAGATGCCGGCCAGCTCGGTGCGCAGCAGCACCCACCCCGGCGCGTCCGGCAGCGTCGGCGCCGGCAGGTTGTCGCGGAGCGAGAGCAATCCCACCGGGACCCGGCCGCGGGTGGCCGCGGTAAGCACATAGCGCGGGATCGACAGGTCGGCGAGAACGGCGCGCATCATTCCCCTTCGGCTCACCGGTGCCCTCTGCGCGGGAGCGACCTATTCTGACGCCTCCACAAAAACCTTGCGTCCTCGGTTTTTTGGTTTAGTCTGCTTGTCACACGGAGGAAACATGGCCCGCATTCCGTCCACGGCGATTGAAAGGTTTCACCGTGAACCTTCGCACTCAGGTGGCCAGGATGCGGTGGGCGTGGTCGCGCACGCCCGCGACGAGATCGGTCGCGCCGTCGGACAGGACCCACTGCAGTTGCAGGCCGTCGCTGACCGCGATGAACTCGCGGGCCAGCGCGGCGCAGTCGGTCCCGTCCGGCAGTTGGCCGCGGTCGGCGCAGCGCTGGAGGATCGCGGCGAAGTCCTCGGTCGCCGCCCGGTACCGGGCGGCGAGGGCCTCGTGCGCGGGGCTCGACGGGTCGGCCGCCTCGGCGGCGGCCAGCACGTTGAGCTGGATCAAGCCCGGCTGTTCGAGGAAGCGCTCGGCGGTGCGCACGCGCAGTGCCAGCACATCCTCGATGCTCGCGTCGGGGCCGAGGTCGTGCCACCAGCCGGCCGTGGTCTCGATCCGGTGCTCGGCCACCGCGAGCAACAGGTGCCGCTTCGACGGGAAGTGGTGCAGCAGGCCGCCCTCGGTGATCCCGGCCGCCTCGGCGATCTCGGCGAGCGACGTCCGGTGGTACCCGTCCTCGGCGAACCGGGCGGCGGCGGCCTCGACGATCCGCGCGCGGCGCTGCCGGCCGACCTCGTAGCCGCCCGTCCTGCTTCGTGGCATTCGATCATCCTACCGCCCTCCGTGAATCGTTTCAGCGACAAAGGGGAGTTCGATGAGACAAGTACTGATCCCCGTCCTCGCCGGGGTAACGGTCGCGGCGTCCCTTCAGGCGCCGGCCGCGGCCCACCACGCAGACCCGCCGCTCAACCCCGTGACCGCCCTGACCGCCGCCACGTTCGCCGACCCGCCGCAGAACGACATGCCCTGGGCCCGCTGGAACTTCCCACCGGCCACCGCCACCATCGCCGGGCTCGAGGCCGACCTGCAGGACGCGTACGACCACAACATCGGCGGCGTCGAGATCGGGCAGGGCGGCGTGCCGACCACCGAACAGCTGACCGCGATCTACCAGAAGGCCGACAAACTCGGCATCAAGGTGAGCCTCAAGGCGGCCAACGGTCTGCCCGGCGCGACCTACTCGGCCACCGACGACCTCGCCCGCCGTACGCTCGCCGTCTCGCCGCAGGTGGTCGACGGTGGCGCCACGCTCAGCGGCACGGTGCCGGGCTCGGCGACCGGCACGATCGTCGCCGTTCTCGCCTACCGCTGCGCCGCCGCGACGTGCCCGGCCGCCGGTCCGATCGCCGTCGACCGTTCCTCGGTACGTGATCTCACCGGCACGCTGACCGGCACCAACACCGACGGCTACCAGGACGGCTCGACCGCCGGGATGCTCACCTGGACCGCACCGGCCGGCAACCAGTGGACGGTCCTGACCTTCCGGGCCGTGCCGTTCGGAGCCCAGCCCGAGACCCTCACCCGGGCGGGCACCAAGCAGGTCACCGATGCGTACGACGCGTACTTCGCGGGCGGCCTCGGCACGCTGGTCCGGCGCAACGGCGGCGACTTCTTCGTCGATTCGCACGCCAGTGACCCGTGGGGCGCTCCCGAGGAGCTGTGGTCGAGCACGATGCGCTCCGACTTCCGCAAGCGGGCCGGCTATGACCTCGTGCCCGGCCTCGCCGCCCTGGTCAGCCCGACGATGGCCGGCGCCGGCCTCGGGGGAGTGCCGGCCGGCGCGATCTCCTACGAGTTCAGCGACGGTAGCGCCGATCGGATCCGATCGGACTTCAACCGGGTTCGGTCCGATCTGTACACGGAGAACCGGATCGTTCCGTTCCAGGGCTGGGCGCACACGTACAACATGAAGCTGCGTCTGCAGCAGGAGGATGGGCCGGTCACCTCGATCGGCGACCAGCTGCAGACCTCCAGCGTTCTCGACCGTTCCGAGTACGAGTCGCTGACCGGCAGCGACCAGACCGACCTCTACCGCCCGATGGCGTCGGCCACCCACCTGACCGGCAACTCGTGGTACTCGACCGAATGCTGCGCCGTGCTCAACGGCAGCTACCTGGAGACCTATCAGGACGCCGTGGTGCGGATGAACCACGAGTTCGCGGGCGGCGTGAACCGCATCGTCTACCACATCCGTCCGTACGTCGACACGCCCGCGACGACCTGGCCGGGCCTCGGCTTCAGCGCCACCTCGAAGGTGAGCTTCTCCAACGCGTGGAACCGCACCGAGCCGTACTGGGTCGACGCGGCCGCGATGAACGACTACTTCGCGCGCAACCATCAGGTGCTCACCCAGGGCGACGCGAAGGTGGATGTCGCGGTCTACCTGCGCAACTACTCGTCGCCGGCCGCGTTCTCGACGACCGACCCGAACAACCGGCATTGGCAGGACCTGAGCCTGCAGCGGGCCGGCTACTCCTGGGACTACCTCGACGAGAACCTGTTCGAACTGCCGAACGCGACCGTCAGCCACGGGCGGCTCGCCGCGGACGGCCCGGCGTACAAGGCGCTCATCTTCGATCAGTTCCTGTACCCGACGACGAACACCGCTCGCGGCACGCTGACCGTCGAGGCCGCCACCGACATCCTGCGCTACGCCCGGTCCGGCCTGCCGGTCGTCTTCGTCGGCACACCCACCGGCACCGGTCAGATGCCGGCGTCGAGCGACGCGACCCTGTCGAAGCTGCTCGGCCAGATCTTCGCGCGGCGCAATGTCGTGCGGGTGGCCTCGGAGGCCGCGGTGCCCAGCGCGCTCGCCGAGCTGGGCATCCACCCGGCCACCGAGCCGGCCGCGCCGGCCACGCTGCAGAGCGTCCGCCGCGCCGACCGCGGCACCGATTTCTACTACCTCTACAACCAGGGCGTCGACGCCTGGCCGGGCTCGACCGCCTCCTACGGCAAGAACCCCAGCAACCTGTACGAGGAGCCGGCCGCCTGCGCGACGACGACCGTCGCCAACCCGTGCATGGCCACCGGCGGCGCGCTCGACACGACGGTGACGCTCGAGGGTGACGGCGCCCCGTACGTCCTGGACGCGTTCACCGGCGAGATCACGCCGATCGCCCAGTACACCCGGAAGGGCGGCACGGTCACCATCCGGGTCCGTTTGGCCCGCGACGCATCCACGATCATCGCGCTGAGCACGGATTCCCACCGGTTCGGTGCCTCCGGTCCGCACGTGGTGTCGACGACCGCCGACTCCGCGATCCGGGACGGCCGCGACCTCGTGGTGCGGGCGAGCGAGGCGGGCACCTACACGACCACGCTCGACAACGGCCGCCGCGTTGTCACCCGCATCCCGTCCGTGCCGGCGAGCGTTGACCTCACCGGCGCCGACTGGTCGCTGACCGCCAAGGACTGGCAGCCCGCGAACCCGTACGGCACCACGGGCGAGGCGGGGACCGCCACCGTCAAGAAGCAGGTGGGCGTGGCGCTGCACGGGCTCAAGGCGTGGCCGGACATCCCCGAGCTCGCGAGCGCCTCGGGCATCGGCTACTACACCACCACCGTGACGCTCCCGGCGTCCTGGTCGCGAGCCGACGGCGCGACGCTCGACCTCGGCCGGGTCACCGACACCTTCACGCTCACGGTCAACGGTCATGCGGTCGCCGTCGATCAGATCGGCGCATCCGCGGACCTCGGGCCCTACCTGCATGCGGGAGCGAACACGATCGCCGTCCGCGTCGCGACGACGCTCAACAACCGGCTCGCCGCACTCGACGCGGCGGTCCGCAACCGGGGCGTCATCCAGAACTACGGCCTCGTCGGGCCGGTCGTGCTCAGTCCGTACCGGCAAGAAGTCGTGGCCACCACCCACTAGGAGGTTCGGGCTCGGCCCGCCCGCCGAGAACATAGACCGATTCAACTTCTGACAGGGTCTTGCGGGGGGCCAGGTAGATCGCCGAAGCTGCTGCTTATGACGGAGATCGGCGTCCCCACCACCCCCGCCGGATACTGGCCCGATGTGGAGTCCGTCCCCCGCGCGCCGCTGCGCGGGGCGGCGGCCCACGCACTGCTGCGATTCATTGCCGGCCGGGTGCCGGTGCGCGTCGTGACCGTCGACGAGCCGCAACCGCCGGGCCCGCCGGTGCTGCGCCTGCGCCGGCCGGACGCTTTCTACCGCCGGATCGGCGCCACCGGCCTGATCGGGCTCGGCGAGGCCTACCAGGCCGGCGACTGGGACGCCGACGACCTCGCGGGCCTGCTCACCGCGGGCGCCGCGGCGATGAGCGGCTCCCTCGGCCGGTATCGCGGGCTCGCCCGGATCCGGCACGTGCCCTGGCTGCAGTGGGCGCACGGCGCCCGGCAGCCCGCCGACGAGGAGAACACGGTCGAGGGCGCCCGCCGCAACATCCAGCGGCACTACGACCTGTCGAACGACATGTTCGCGCTGTTCCTCGACGAGACCATGACGTACTCGTCGGGCTTGTTCGCCGGTCCCGAGGACGACGACCTGGCCGGGGCGCAGCGGCGCAAGATCGACCGCCTGCTCGACCTGACCGGCGTCGGCGACGGCACCCGCGTCCTCGAGATCGGCACCGGCTGGGGCGAGCTGTCCATCCGGGCCGCCCGGCGCGGCGCCACCGTGCACACCATCACCATCTCCGCCGAGCAGCAGGCCCTCGCCCAGCAGCGGGTGGTCGACGCCGGCGTCGCCGACCGGGTGACCATCGAGCTGCGCGACTACCGCCACCTCGAGGACACGCAGGGGTACGACGCGATCGTGAGCGTCGAGATGATCGAGGCGGTCGGGCGCAAGTACTGGCCGGACTACTTCGGCGCGATCGGCCGGCTGCTCGCGCCCGGCGGGCGGGCCGGCATCCAGGCGATAACCCTCCCCGACGAGCGGCTGCCGTACGCCGACACGTACACCTGGGTGCAGAAGTACATCTTCCCGGGCGGCGTGATGCTCTCGGTCGAGGAGGTCGAGCGGCAGCTCGCCGCCGGCACCGGGCTGCGGCTGGCTGAGAAGCGGGCGTTCGGCTGGAGCTACGCGAAGACGCTCCGGCAGTGGCGGGCCAACTTCATGGCGAACTCCGATCGGGTCCGGGCGCTCGGCTTCGACGAGATCTTCCTGCGCACCTGGGAGTACTACCTCGCCTACTGTGAGGCCGGGTTCGTGTCCGGCGAGATCGACGTGTACCAGCTCATTCTCGATCGCCCGTGAGCGCCGCACGGTAGGCGTCGAGCGTCCTTTCGGCGAAAAGTGCGGGCGTCAGCGCGTACGCAATCTGGAATGCCTTTTGTACCTGCGCGTCCCGGTCCTCGGTGAGCGAGGCGCGCAGGGCCGAGGCGAGCGACGCCGGCTCGGGGTCGGCGAGCCGCACGGCCCCGCCCAGCGGATGACCGGCCGCCAGCTCGCGGTCGACCATGACGATCGGCAGTCCCGCGAGCGCCGCCTCGTGCAGCACGAGCCCCTGAGTGTCCGTAGTGGACGGAAACGCGAAGACGCCCGCGCCGCGATAGGCCGCCAGCACCTCCTCGTCGTGCAACACCCCGGTGACCAGCGTCGAGGAGGTCAGCCCCGCGCGGTCGAGCCGGCGGCGCAGACCCAGCCGCCGCGAGACCGGCCCGGCCAGCACCAGCCGCGCCTCCGGCCGATCGCGGCGCAGCAGCGCGAAGGCGTCGAGCAGCAGCGGTATCCCCTTCTCCTCGGACACCCGGCCGACGAACAGGACGGTGCTGCTCGTTCCCGATCGGGCCCGCTCGGAGCGATGCCCCGGTGGCGTGGCGATGACCCGCGTCTTGTGCGCGTAGGAATCGGCCGTACGGCAATGACGCAACGCCGTGGCGGTCGGCAGGATGATGACCCGCGCGGCCTCGAAGATGCGGGCGTTCGCGGCCTCCACCGCCGCGTACTTCCCCCAACCGTCGACCCGGGCGCCCCGCCGCAGACGGCGGGCGTAGAGAGCGGTGCCGGCCCGGATCACGGGCGTGGGGAAATGGTAGAACGCCGAGTATCCGTGCATGTCGGTGTGGTACGTGTAGACCGCCGGGATGCCCAGCTCCCGCGCGACCGTCATCCCCGCCGCGCCGAGGGGGCCCGGAGTGTGCACGTGAGCGACATCCGGCCGCCAGGCGAGCACCCGTTTA
Source organism: Paractinoplanes globisporus DSM 43857 (assembly GCF_000379645.1). Lineage (GTDB taxonomy): Bacteria > Actinomycetota > Actinomycetes > Mycobacteriales > Micromonosporaceae > Actinoplanes > Actinoplanes globisporus. The sequence goes on along the minus strand of NZ_KB903294.1, from coordinate 152,820 downwards.
CGCATCGGCAGCAGCGGCACGAGCGCGAACCGGAAATCGCCCATGCCGGTCGGAAGCGACGGCACTTTGATCCCGCCGCGCCCGGTGCTCACCACCAGGCTCTCGTGGCCGAGCTCGGACAGTTGGCCGGTGAGCAGCCGGATCGAGGTGGCGATGCCGTTCACACCGTCCGCGGCGGCGTCCGAGAAGTGTGCGATCCTGACCACGTGGGCGCGTCCCCCGCACGTCGAGATGGTGAGAAGACGGTACCGGTCATCGCCGCTCTCGTGGTGCTCGCCACCGGTTTCGGCGCGCTCTGTCTCTTCTGGACGTTCGGCCCCCGATTTCCCGGCGTGCCGGGCCCGTTCGCCTTCGCCAGCGTCACCTGGGGCGACTCACTCGCCCTTCCCGCGATGACCGGCCTGCTGGTGTACGCGGTCCGCGCCCTGCCGCCGGCCCGATCCGATCGCGCCTTCGCCGTGACGGCGGCCGTCCTCGCCGGCGCGGCCGGCGCCACCTCCCAGGCCGTCTGGCTGGCCGACGCCGACCCGCGTCCGAACTGGACACTGACCGCCCCGCACCATTTCACCGCCGCCGGCTGGTATCACTCGGCTTTCGTGACCGTCTTCTGCGCCGCCCTCGCCGCCCTGCTAGCGCTCGCGCTGAACCGAGCCACGTTCGCTCACGACCCGCCGAGGCGCGCCCTGCTCGCGGCGGCCGCGGCCGTGGCGTGCGGACTGGCCTTCGCTACCCTGCTGGCCGCCGACGCCGGCATCACCCCCGGAAGCGCGGGCCTGGCCGGTGTGCTGCTGGCGGTGCCGATCGCCCTGCTGGCCGCCGCGGTGCTCATCGTCCGCCGCGCCCGCAGCACCGGCTGACCGAGGCGAGCTCAACCCTCCCGGTTCCGCCCCGCCAGGTATCCGTCCCGCACGATCCGGTGCACCCCGTGCAGGTAGGCCTCGGGCGAGTCCGGCGTGAACGTCGCCAACCCGTCGACGTACCGGTTGAACATGCTGAACGCCGCCGCGATCAGAACCGTGTCATGAATCTCCAGATCGCTCGCACCCTCCGCCCGAGCGTCCGCAACGAGCCAGGCGGTCACGTTCCGCCCGTCATCCCGCGCCGCTGCCGCGATCCGCAGCAACGCCCGCAACTTGGCCGTGATCGGCGCCGTCTCCAGATCGGCCCGAACCTCATCGACAAGGCTCACTCCCCGCTCAAGCTGAGCCGCCGCGAACGCCGCATGCGAAGCCGCGCAATAGGCACACTCATTGAGCTCCGACACATAGGCGGCGATGAGTTCCCGCTCACCCGGCGACAGCGTGCTGGGCCCCCGAAGCAACACCTCAGCCAGCATCATCAGGGGTCGAGCCGTCTCCGGCCGATACTGCAGCAGCCCCTGGATCCCCGGGAACATGCTCTCGTCAACACCCAGGTCAATGTGCGCCATCGGTGCAGAATAGGTGCCCGTCCCCGCCCCGGATACCCCTCCGCCACTCACGCCCGGCGGTTTCGTTCCGCTTTCCCAGATGTACGCGCCGAGGCTCCCACAAAAGCAGTTTGTGCGGTTATGCCTCTTCCGCGAGCCAGTCGGTGGTAACGCCACCGGCGGCCTTCCGTCTGATTTCGGCCTGTGCCCGCCGGAAACGGCCGCGCTGACGGGGAACCCGCGCCGGCCGGTGACCCCGCCCTTCCGCTCGTGGTAGCGCTCGATCTCGCCCGACACCAGGAACAGTCGGCCGGTGTAGTAGAGCCGGCCGTGTTCGAAGCGCTGGAGCCAGCCGGCGCTGCCGCGTTGGGAGGGTCCTACCCGCTCGACCTCCCCCACGCGCTTGCCAAAAGTGGACCAGTTCTTCGCCTCGAACGTGGCGATCGCCGCCGTGGCCTCGGGCCAGCCAACCCGGGGCGTTGGTCAGCGCCTCGACGATGTCGCGGGCGCTCTTGGGGAGCATGCCGACGAGCGCTCAGCACGCCCAGGTCGGGCGGTTGCTGGACGTACATGTTGTGCTGGGTGTTGTTGTCGCCGACCTGAAAGCCCTGGCTGTCCTTGATGTCGGCCATGTCAGTTGAACGTGTTGTGCTGGGTGTTATGGTCGCCGATCTGGACGCCCTTGGAGTCGTGCACGTTGATGGTCGTGGTCGCCTCCAGGACCCGGCGGGCGGCGGCCAGGATCTCCTCGTCGCGGTCGGCGCCGGAGTCGATCAGCTCGCCGCGCAGCACCTCGGACGACGCTTCGAGGGGTCGGTCGCCCAGGCGGCGTTTGAGCAGGTCGCGCAGGGTCGTGTAGGCGTCCATCACGGCGGTCTTGGCTACCTCGCCACCACCGGCCGCCAGCGCTGCCAGGATCAGCTCGACGTCCGCCACCTTGATCACCCTTCCGTCAGGGAGCCGCACCGATTGTGACAGTCCTGCCGGGAATGACAGTAGAGACGATCGGCCGGTACGCGGAAGGTGCTCACGACCAGCGGCTGCGGACGACCGATGTCGCCCATCCGGGTCAGCCGGGTGCGTCCGTGTAGCCTGAGGACGCTGCCGCTCGCAGCACATCGGCGCGGTGGCCGACCATGTTGGGGGACGCCCGTGTCAGTGCCGTTGTACCAGGCCAAGGCCGAGATGTTCCGGACCCTCGGGCATCCCGTGCGGATCCGGGTGCTGGAGCTGCTCCAGCCCGGCCCGCAGCCGGTACGCGACCTGCTCGCGGAGATCGACATCGAGCCGTCGAGCCTGTCGCAGCAGCTCGCGGTCCTGCGCCGGGCCGGCATCGTGGTCTCTTTCCGCGACGGCGGCGCGGTCATGTACGCGCTCAGCACGCCGGCCGTGCTCGACCTGCTCGCGGCCGGCCGGCGCATCCTCGGCGAGATCCTGACCGACCGCGACGGGCTTCTCGCGGAGCTGCGGGCGCGCACCGGCGCCGCCGGGGACGGGGTCGAGGAGGATCTGACCGGCTCGCGGTGACCGGCTCCGATCAGATCCCCGGCGACCGTTCGCGATCAGACGTCCAGGTTCTGCTCGATCGTGCGCAGCCGGTGACGCGCCATGGCCAGGTTCGCGCGGTCCCGGCGCAGGGCCAGGTACAGGAACAGGCCCTTGCCGGAGCGGCCCGTCAGGGGCCTGATCAGGTGATACTGCGTGTCGAGCGTGATCAGGATGTCCTCGATCTTCTCGGTGAGGTTGAGCATCTCCATCGCCCGCAGCTTCGCGCGCACCACGTCCGTGTTGCCGGCCGCGGCGACCGTCAGGTCCAGCTCCCGGCCGCCGCCGACCGTGCCGAGCGCCATTCCGCTCGAATGGTCGACCAGCGCCGCACCGATCGCGCCGTCGATCTGCATCGCGTCCTTGAGCGCGACGTCCATCTCTGCCATGTCCCTACTCCTCTGCGCACAACGGCTGTGTGGGCAGAGGATCGCGTCCCGGGCACCGTCCGGATCGCACACATTGTCCGGCCGCCGCCGTCCATCGCTGAGAGGGTTGTCTCACGCAAGTGCCGACTTGAAGACTTTTGCAAGTACGCAGCTGTACGTTCCTGAACCTGCACAGCCGCAAGAAATCCTTAGGATGGCCGGAGGCGCAGATGCCCCCGGGAGGAACGATGGCCGTCGCGGTTGCCGCACCACACCCGGCCGCGGTCGAGGCCGCCGAGGAAGCGGTCGCGGCGGGCGGGAACGCGCTCGACGCCGCGCTCGCCGCGGCCGGGGCGCTCGCCGTGGCCTATCCGCACCAGTGCTCGGTCGGCGGCGACCTCGTCGCGATCGTCCGGCCCGCGGGCGGCCCGGCCCGGGCGGTGCTGTCGATCGGGGCCGCCGCCGCGGCGGTCGACATCGCGGCCCTGCGCGCCGCCGGTGACCGGATGCCGTTCGACGGCCCGCAGACCATCACGGTGCCGGGCGTGGTGGCCGGCTGGGCCGCGATCGCCGGCCTCGGCTCGCGACTGTCGCTGGCCGACCTGCTCGCCCCGGCGATCCGACTGGCGGCCGACGGTGTCCCGTTCAGCCCGGGTCTGCGCCGCGCGATCGCGTACCGGCAGGACGCTATCGAGTCTGATCCGGGCCTGTCCGCCCTGTTGCTCACCGGCGACGACCGTCTCGTGCAGCCCGCGCTGGCGGCGACTCTGACCGCGATCGGCGCCGGCTGGCGCACCTTCTACGAGGGCGACCTCGCCCGCCGGCTCGCCGAGGGCCTGCGCAAACTGGGCAGCCCGCTCGTCGCCGCCGACCTCGCCGCGCACCGGGCCGAGGTCGTCCCGCCGCTGACCCGCGTGCTGGGCGAGGTCACCTGGCACGCCGCCCCGCCTCCGGTCCAGGGCCCGACGTTCCTCGCCGTCGTGGGCGCGCCCGACCTGCTCGCCGCGTCTCAACGAGCCCGCCTGGTACGCGACAACCTGCTCGGCGACCCCCGCACCGGCCCGGTCGATCTGGCCGCGCTGCTGTCGCCGAGCGCGGCGCCCGGCGGTGGGCCGGCGCCCAGCGACGGGCGGAAGCCGACCGGCGACACCGTGGCGGTCACGGCCGTCGACCAGGACGGGAACGCGGTGACGCTCATCCAGAGCGTCTTCGAGAGTTTCGGATCGGGTCTGCTCGACCCCGAGACCGGGATCGTGCTGCACAACCGCGGCTCGTCGTTCCGCCTTGAACCCGATCATCCTGGCCGGATCGCCCCCGGCAGCCGCCCGCCGCACACACTCTGCCCGACCCTCGCGGTCACCGGCGACGACGTGCTCGCGCTCGGCTGCCAGGGCGGCCGCAACCAGCCGTGGATCCTCGCCCAGGTCGCCGGCGAGGCACTCGGCTCGAGTGACCTGACCGGCCTGCTGACCCGGCCGCGCTGGTACTTCGACGAGGGTGCGGTCGTCACCGAGCCCGGCGCCGGCGACCTGCGCGACGACGCCGGTCACGTCCAGGTCTGCCGCCTGCGTTCCGGCGAGCTCGCGGCAGCCAGCGACCCGCGCGCCGACGGCCGGGGCGCCGTCCTAGGGGAGTAGCTGGTCGAGAGCGGGCGTCTTCTTGAAGATGCCGTCCTCCTCGCCCAGCTCGGCGACCTTGTCGAGCGAGCCCCGGTTGATGTCCTGCGGCCAGTTCGGCAGGATCATGCTGATCCGGACCGTGTCGTTGATCGGCGTATAGGTGCCGACCACGTCGCGTACCTCATCGGGGTTCTGCTCGGCGTAACTCAGCGACTCCTTGATGGCGTCGGTGAAGTTCTTGACCAGGTCCGGGCTCTCCGCGATCACGTCCTTGCTGGTGAAGTAGAGCGCCACCGTCAGGTCGGGCGCCGTGTCCACGAAGTTGGACGCCAGCACCTCGGCGCCGGTCGTGACCGCCTCGGACAGCTGCGGCTCGACCACCCAGATCGCGTCGACCTTCCCCGATCGCAGAGCGCCGTTCATGGTCGGGAACGGCATCGCCTCGAACTTGAGGCTCTTCGCGTCGCCGCCGGCCTTGCGCACCGACTGGCGTACGGTCGTGTCGCCGATGTTTTTCAGCACGTTGACCGCGATCGTCTTCCCGACCAGGTCCTTCGGCGAGCGGATCTTGCTCCCGTCCTTGACGACGATCGCCGAGAAGTCGCGCCCGGTGCGGCCGGTCGAGGCGACCCCGCTCGCCACCGCCTTGAGCGGCGCGCCGTCGGCCTCGGCGGCCATCAGCGAGGTCACGTTCGAGAAGCCGAACTGGTACTTGCCGGCGAGCACGCCCTTGACGATCGGGCCGCCGCCCTGCTCCTGGACGAGGTTGAGGTCGATGCCCCGCTTGCTGAAGAAGCCCTTCGCCTTGCCGAGATAGATCGGCGCGACATCGATGATCGCGATGACGCCGACATCGACCTTGGTGCCGGCCGGCCGCTTGTCGGAGCCGTTGGCGGTACAGGCCGCGGACGCGAGCAGCGTCGACAGCACAGCGACGGTGGCGAGAATCCGACGCATGGGTGCGCTCCCTGGAGACGTACGGCGCGGACGCGCCCGGCGCACGGTACCTCGATCTATGCACGCATAACACAGAGCGAACGGACAGAGTTGCGGACCGTAAAGACATTGCCATTACCGTACGTAGGGGAAGCCGTCACCAGTCGTGAAGAGTGCCGTCCACCAGGCGGTTCACCGGCAGCGATGCGGGGCGGTAGGGGTATTTCGCCGCGAGCGTCTCGTCGATGTCGACGCCGAGCCCGGGCTCCTCGGACGGGTGCAGGTACCCGTCCTCGTAGCGGTAGCCGTGCGGGAACACCGCGTCGGTCTCGGCGGTGTGCGGCATGTACTCCTGCAGCCCGAAGTTGGGCACGGCCAGGTCGAGGTGCAGCGCCGCGGACATGCACACGGGCGAGAGATCGGTGGCGCCGTGCGAGCCCGTGCGCACCTGATACAACGCGGCGAGGTCGAAGATTCGGCGCAGGTGCGTGATGCCGCCGGCGTGCACGACCGTGGCCCGGATGTAGTCGATGAGCTGCTCGCGGATCAGCCGCTCGCAGTCCCAGATCGAGTTGAAGACCTCGCCGACGGCCAGCGGAGTGGTGGTGTGCTGCCGGATCAGCCGGTAGCCGTCCTGCAACTCGGCCGGCACCGGGTCCTCGAGCCAGGTCAGCGCGTACGGCTCGAGGGACTTGCCCAGCCGCGCTGCCTCGATCGGGGTGAGCCGGTGGTGCACGTCGTGCAGCAGCCGCAGCGTCGGGCCGAACTCCTCGCGCACCCGCGCGAAGACGGAGGGAATGTGGGCCAGGTAGTGCGGGGTGGACCAGGTGGACTCGGCCGGGATCGCGGCGGAGGCCGGTTCGTAGATCGGCGAAGCGGTCACACCGTATATATCGGATATGGTGGGGATGGCGGCCTGGATGCGCACGGCGCGATAACCGCGCTCGACAAAGGACGCGACGGACGTCAGCAACTGATCGACCGAAGAACCGTTCGCGTGCCCGTACACGGAAACGCCGGAGCGCGACCGCCCACCCAGCAATTGGTAGACGGGGAGCCCGGCCACCTTGCCTTTGATGTCCCACAAGGCCGTGTCGACGGCGGCGATCGCGGTCATCGTGACCGGTCCCCGGCGCCAATAGGCACCCTTGTAGAGGTATTGCCAGGTGTCCTCGATGCGCGCCGGGTCCCGCCCGATCAGCACGGGAATCACATGCTCGTTCAGGTACGCGGCGACGGCGAGCTCGCGCCCGTTGAGCGTCGCGTCCCCCACCCCGGTCAGCCCGTCGGACGTCTCGATTTTGAGCGTCACGAAATTGCGGCCCGGTGAGCAGACGATCACCCGGGCCGCAGCAATCGTCACGACGGGTCTTCCTTGACCCGCGCCACCAGCTGCGTCGGATTCACGAACCGCAACGCGATGACCAGCAGCACCAGCATCATGGAGGTATAGATGACCGCCATCGCGTCGACCGACTGCTGCGCGCGGATCCCGGCCGCCGACATCGTGTAGTAGAGCGCCACCACGAGCGTCTGCGAATCGGGCCCGGCGGTGAGGAACGTCAGCTCGAACATGCCGACCGTGCGCACCAGCACGAGGATCGAGGCGGCGAGAATGCCGGGCACCAGCAGTGGCGCGAGAATCCGCAGGAACACCTGCCACGTGCGCGCCCCGCACATCCGGGCGGCCCGCTCGATGGCCGGGTCGACCTGCTCGATGAACGGGGTCATCGTGAGAATCACGAACGGGATGGACGGCACCAGATTGGCCAGCACCACGCCCGTCATGTGCCCGGCGAGGCCGTATTTGTAGAGGACCGTCGCGAGCGGAATGCCGTAGGTGATCGGCGGCATCAGAATCGGCAGCAGGAACAGCAGGTAGAGCACCCGCCGGCCCGGGAAGGAACGGCGGGCGAGGACGTACGAGGCGGGCACGCCCACCAGCACCGAGATGCCCACCACCAGCAGAGACACCTCGATCGTCACGATGAGCACGTCGAGCAGCGTGAATTCGTGCCACGCCTGGCCGTACCACTGGGTGGTCCAGCTTTCCGGCAGCCACGTGTCGAACCAGCGCCGGCCGAACGAACTGACCACGACCGAGCCGATGACGCCGGCGAGCATGACGAAGAAGAACGTCACGGAACCCCACACCAGCCAGGCGCCGGGAGACGCGACAATGCGCGCTCGGCGAGTCTTCTCCTCCTGTGCGGGAACGGCGACCGCGGTCATCCCTTGCCTCCCGTCGATCCGGTGTAGAACAGCGAGCGCATCCCGAGAACGGCCGCCACCACGGCGAGCTCCACGACGCCCATCACCACCGCTATCGCACTGGCGAGCGGATAGTCGTACGCCTCGTAGGCGGCGTGATAGGCGGCGATGGAGATGACCCGGGTCGTTCCCGCCGGATCGCCCACGAGAACCGCCGACGGGAAGACGCTGAACGCGAGCACGAACGTGAGGCAGAACGTGGTGGCCAGACCGGGCGCGAGCAGCGGCAGGGTGATGCGGTGGAAACGCGGCCACCAGCCGGCGCCCAGAGTCGCCGCGGCCCGTTCGAGCGTCGGGTCGATGCCGGACAGATACGACAGGATCAGCAGGAACGCGAACGGGAACCCGGTGATCACCAGCGAGAAGAACACGCCCCAGTAATTGTTGGTCAGCCGCACGGGCTCGTCGATGACGCCGGCCGACATGAGCGTCCGGTTGAGCCAGCCGGTCGGCCCGAGGAAATTGAGCAGACCCTCGGCGGTCAGCACCGTGCCCAGGGTGATCGGGACGACCAGCAGCACGGTCAGCAGTCGCTTTCCGCGGAAGCGGCCCCGCATCCGGTACGCGATCGGCACCGACGCCGCCACATTGAGGAACGCCGCCGGGAGCGACAGTTTCAGCGTCGTCCAGATGGTGTCCCGCTGATAGGCGTCCGCGAAGAACTCGCGATAGGCCCCGAACACCCCACCCTGGGACGGCTGGAAGGAAAGACCCAGACCGTAGGCGAAGGGATAGATGAACAGGATCAGTACGCAGAGCAGCGCCGGGACAAGGAGCAGCAACTGCCGGTCGATACCGCGTTCGGCCAGCCGGTGACGCAGCGCGGTCACGACGGCTCCCCGGGGAAGACGAGCACCCGCGCCGGGTCGGCCACCACGGAGACCTTGTCGCCGGGCGCCGGCCGCTCGGCCGCCCGCAAGTGCAGCATGATCCCCTGATCGGTGCGCGCCTCCACGGCCAGCTCCCGTCCCTGGTACTCGACCACCTCGACGGTGACCGGCACCCCGCCCTCGCCGACCACCAGGTCCTCGGGACGGATCGCGGCCACCACCTCGTCGCCGGGGAACAGGTCGCCGACCCCGGTGCCGGTCAGGGTCATGCCCGGCCCCTCGACGCCGACGTGCTCGCGGGTGACCGAGGTGACCCGCATCGGCAGCAGGTTGCGGTACCCCATGAAGTCGGCGACGTGCCGGTTCGCCGGGCGGGTGTGCAGTTCCTCGGGGGTGCCGACCTGCTGGACCCGGCCGTCGCGCAGCACGACCAGCCGGTCGGCCATCGACAGCGCCTCCTCCTGGTCGTGCGTGACGTACACGGTGGTGAGGCCGAGCGACTGGTGCAGCCGGCGGATCTCGGTGCGCATCTCCAGGCGCAGCTTCGCGTCCAGATTGGACAGCGGCTCGTCCATGAGCACCAGCGACGGCTCGAGGACGACCGCGCGGGCGATCGCGACGCGCTGCTGCTGACCGCCGGACAACTGGCCCGGGAGCTTCGTAGCGTGCTCATCCAGGCGTACGAGTCGAATGGCCTCGTCGGTGCGACGCCGGACCTCGGCGCGCGGCAGATGCCGCATCTGCAGCCCGAAGGCGATGTTCTTCCGCACCGAGAGGTGCGGGAACAGGGCGTAGCTCTGGAACACCATGCCGAAACCGCGGCGCTCCGGCGGCAGCGTGTCGAGGCGCCGGTCGTCCTGCCAGATGCTGCCGGCCGAGAGCGGCAGCAGGCCGGCGAGGCAGTTGAGCGCGGTGGACTTGCCGCAGCCGGAGGGGCCGAGCAGGGCGATGAACTCGCCCTTGTGGATTTCCAGGCTGAGCCCGGACAGCGCGTCCTTGCCGCCGAAGCGACGGGTCACGCCGTCCAGGCGCAGAGTGTCGAAGGAACTCACTTCTTCACCTTCGCGCCGCCGATCTCGCGATCCCATTTGTCGAAGGCGGCCACGAGCGATTTGGCGTCGAGCGGGACCTCGAGGGGGTTGCTCGCGATCAGCTGCTCATACTCGGGCCGGCCGTACTCACCCAGCGCCTGCTGGCTCTCCGGCGGCGCCATCGACAGCGGTACGTCCTTGAGCGCCGGGCCCGGGTAGAAGTAGCCCTTGTCGTACGCCTTCGCCTGCTGGGCCGGCGTGAGCATGTCCTTGAGCAGGTTGAGGATCGCGGCCTGCTTGTCCACGCCGACGCCCTTGGGGATCACCGCGTAGTGCGCGTCGGTCACCCAGTGGAAGCCGGCCAGGGTGCCGACCGCGGCCTCCTTGGGCACGGTGCCGAGCACGCGCGGGTTGATGTCCCAGCCGGTCGTGCTCGCGATGATCTTCGCGGAGCCGTTGGCGAGGTTCTTCATGGTCTCGCTGGTCGTGGACGGGTAGAGCGTCACGTACTTGTTCAGCTCGGCCAGATAGGACCAGGTCTTGGACCATCCATTCATCGGATCCTTCGGATCGGAATCCTTCAGAAGATAAGGCAGACCCATCAGGAACGTACGCCCCGGACCGGAGTTGGACGGGCGCGCGTACTGGACCGCGCCCGGGTTCGCCTTGGCGTAGGCGAGCAGCTCCTCGGCGGTCTTGGGCGGGGTCGGCACCTTGGCCGGCAGGTATTCGATCAGCGGGCCGGACGGGTAGTAGGTGACCGTCACGCCGAAGTCGCCGGCGAGCTTCTGCATGGACGCGGCGCCGGGCAGGTAGTCGCTCATCCCGGGCACGCGGTTCGCGTACGTGGGGAGAAGCGGAACCCAGAGGCCCTGGTCGATGCCCGCGGCGAGGCCGTCGACGCCGGTCAGCACCAGGTCGATGTCGACGCGGCCCGCGTTCTGCTGGGCCTTGACCTTGCCGACCAGCTCGGGGGCGGTCGCCTTGGAGTAGGTGACCTTCTCGATCTGGTCCTTGTTCTTGCCGACGAACTCGTCGATCATCCCCTGGGTCAGCTGGAGGTCGCCGGCGACGTCGAGGATGTTGAGCGTCACCGCCTTGCCCGGCTTGTCGGGGACCGGGCCGTCGGTGGTCGATTTCGGCTTCTCCGGGGCGCCACAGGCGGTTATGGCGAGAGCGGTCGCCGCGGCCGCGGCGATGATTCCGATTTTCCGGGACATGGGGAATCCCTTCAGGCGGGGGTGGGACCGGTGGAACCGCGCACCATCAGTTGGGCGGGCAGCTCCCGCCGGGCCGCGGTGGAGCGGTCCGGCTCGGTCAGGAGTTGCAGGAGCAGATCCACGCCGGCCCGGCCGGCCTGCTCCTTGGGGAGTGCGACAGTGGTGAGCGAGGGGTGAACCATCGCCGCGAGGGCGATGTCGTCGAAGCCGAGCACGCTGATGTCGCCGGGGACCGCGACGCCGCGGGCCATGAAGCGGTTGAGCAGGCCCAGCGCGACCAGGTCGTTGTAGCCGATCACGGCGGTCACGTCGGCCGCGAGCACCTGGTCGGCGGCGGCCACCCCGCCCTCGAACATCGGCATCACGTTGCCGATCTCGATCAGCTCGATGTCCTTGGTGAGCGCCCGCAACGATCGAAGACGCTCACGATTGGCCCAGGCCGAGCGCGGCCCGGCCACGTACGCGATCCGGCGGTGGCCCAGGGCGGTCAGATGGCTGACCGCCTGGCGCATGGCGTCCGGGAACTCCGGGGTCACCGACGGCACCTTGGCGATCCGCCGGTTGACCAGCACGACCGGCGTGTCGGCGACCAGCGTGCGCAGTTCCTCGTCGGGCATCCGCGGCGAGCAGAGCACGATGCCGTCAACCTGCTTGGACAGCCGGCGCACCAGCCCCGCCTCGGCAGTCGCGTCCTCGTCGGTGTCGGCGAGGAAGACCGCGTAGTCGGCCTCGTGCGCGCGCGCCTGCACGCCCTTGACGACGCTGGGGAAGAACGGATTGCCGAGATCGGGAACGAGCAGCCCGATGTTGCCGGTACGCCCCGTGATCAGTCCACGAGCGGCCCGATTGGGGTGGTACCCAAGGGTGACCGCCGTACGGCGGACACGCTCGCGCGTCTCAGGGTGAACGAGCTCAGGCATGGTCAGCGCGCGCGTGACGGTAGACGCCGAGACGCCGGCCACCCGCGCCACGTCCTTGATCGTCACCGCCACGCCGCGCCTCCCCACCGGAGCTAACGGCCAGTCTGAAATCCATTTCGGATAGATGTCAACCCATCGACCTCCATCTCTTCATGATCCTTCCTGAAGTTGCTGCTCACCGATGAAAACGTTGGCGATCTTGAAGCATCGGCGACCCGCGCCACCGCTTTGCCGGCCGGAGATCTCCCCACCACGAGCCACCCGTCCCATCGCCGCCCGCCCAACCAGTCCGATGCGGCCATGGCGTGGGTCTGCGTGGTTGCGGCGAGTGCGGCCCGTCGAGATGGCCGGTATGCGGCAAATGCGGTAGGCGTGGCGCGGCGGTTGGATCCCGCGCAAGCTGCCGCCACGCCGAGTGCAACCGGCCGCACGGCGCACCTGGCCAAGGGGTTGAGAATTGCGGCGAACGCCGCCCAGACGGACCCCACCCACCGCAACCGAACCGCCAGGGCTGATCTCCGGGCGCGGCCGGGGTCTGGGGCAGCGCCCCAGGTCTTAACGTTCGATCGGCGAGGGGACAGGCATGGGGATCTTGATGAGCTAGGCTCCCCGGCGTGTTTTCGGACGACATAGACGCCGACCTGAGGCGCCTGGCCGATGATCCGCAGTTCCCGCACAGCGACGCGGCGCGCCACGCCATCCGGTTCCGGGCCGAAGGCGACGCCGCCGACCTGGTCGCGATCGAAGACGACCCACACCCCTGCCAGATGACCGACGTGATCTTCGCGCTGGCCGGGCAGCAGCGGCCCTGGCTCAACTGGGTGCCGATGCCGACCGAGGCGATCGCCAACGTCGCCAACGAGGTCGGCCGGCGGCGGGCGCAGGGCGAGGACATCGAGATCACGGGCCTGGGGCTCTCCGCGGCCGAGCCGCCCAGTGCGATGACCGCGTGCCGGCGGGTCGCCGGTCCCGTCGAGGTTGGCGTCGCCGATTTCCCGCGGCCCGACATCCGTACGCCGGTGCGTCCGGTTCGCTACTCCGTCTGGCGGTATGACGGGGAGAACCCGGTGCCCTCCGTTCCGGCGCCGGCCCCCGAGGCCGTACGGGTGCTGCATGAAGTTGCGGCGGAGCCGTGGCCTTCGCTCTTGTCGGGATATCTGCAGGCGGCGCCGCTGGGCAAGCTGCCACTCGACGACCTGCTCGGCATGCTCTCGCACCTGCCGGAGGCGCCCGACACCCCGCGCTGGCGGCACCTGGCGACGACCACGCCGACCTACTGGTACCGGCTCATGCAGCCCTGGGTGTGCCTCGGCATCCTGCACCACGCGGCCGACGAGCCGTGGCTGGTCTCGACGCGGCGCGAGGTGCTCATGGACCTCGCCTTCGGCGTCGAGGACTGGGTGTCGGACGCGGCATTGTTCGCGCTGGTCACGGTCGCCTTTCGGGAGCCCGAGCAGCGGCACGAGGTACGGGCGCTGGTGCGGGCCCGGCTCGACGCGGCGATGGCGGCGCCCCGGCTGGTGACGATCGAGGAGTCGCTGGCCCGGCTCATGCTGGTCACGCCCGGCTGCACCGCGGACGACCGGGCCGCGGCGGCCGAGGCGATCGCGCGGGCCGAGGAGGACGACGCGGAGGGCGAGGAGGCGGCGCCCGAGCCGCCGAAGAAGAAGCGCCGCTGGTGGCGCCACCGCGACTGAGAAGAATCGCGGCGCCGTGTCCTCGGCCCCGCACGTCCGGGGACACGGCGCCGCCGGGGATCAAGTCGTGTGGTTCTCCACCGGGCGGGACGTCATCGGGCGACGTTATCCCCGCTTGGGGGCGCCGCTCCTCGTCCGGGCAGTTGATCATGAGTGGCCGACCGTCGGCGGGGTGTCGACCGTCCATCCGGTTCCGCTGTGCGCCACCTGTGACTATCCGTGATCGACTTGCCTACTCGTGCCGAGTCACTCCCGGTGCCGCCGTTTCATTGACACCTGTGGACGCCTGCTGCGAGAGTTGGCCCCCCGTGGCTTGATCAACTGAGTTGGGGAGAACGCCCCGGCTCGCCGTCGGCCTGACTTCTCTCGAACAAAAGGAGACAGCGATGACCACCCCGACCGACCACGCCCCCGAGGCCGCCGGCCCCCGACCGAAGCCGGTAAACGCGTGCTTCCACCCCGGCGACGACCTGGCCGCCGACGTGGTTCTCCCGCTGACCGAGGCGGAGGAGCGCGAGCTGGCCGACCTGGCCCGCTGACGCCCTACGCCGATCCGGCGCCGGGCACCGAACCGCCCGGCGCCGGGCCGCGGGAATTGCACCGATGTTCATCGATCCGTTGGCGTCCGCGAGCCGTATCACCCCGGGAAAGGGGTGCCCACGATGCTCGACAGACTCCTCTCCCGCACCGGGCCCGAAGTGCCGCCGGACCTGGTCGTGCCTCCGCCTGTCGTCGACGAGCCCACCCAGAAGCTGAAGACGCTCCCGACGGTCCCGCAGCGCGTCGCCGGGCGGGCGGTCATCGTGTACGAGCCGGCGCCGCGCCAGCCGTGGAAGCTGTGGGCTTTCACCGCGGTTCTCGTGGCGCTGACGATCGGCGTCGTGCTCGGTCAGGCCGAGGCGTTCCAGCCGGTCTCCCGCGGCTCGAGCGCCCAGGCCGCCGTCGTGCCGCCGCCGCAGAGCCCGTCCGCCCCGGCGCCCGTCCAGCCGTTGACCGCGCCGCTCGGGACTGCGAAGGCGCTGGTCTTCGAGGTGACCGGCGAGGCGCCGGTGCTGCACATCGTGAGCGCCGACCTGCGCGGCCAGCTCTACAGCATCGTGGGAATCGGCGTGGGCGCGACGCCCCGGGTCACGAACTCGCCACGCGGGCCGAGGCTCGAACTGGCCAGGATCGGAGCGGAGATCAGGCTGAGCTCGCGAGTGTCCTGGACGGTACGCCTGCGGTCCGCCTCCTCCGATCAGGACATCGACATGCGTGCGGGCGGCCTGGCCGGCGTCGAACTGC
This sequence comes from Paractinoplanes globisporus DSM 43857, assembly GCF_000379645.1. Lineage (GTDB taxonomy): Bacteria > Actinomycetota > Actinomycetes > Mycobacteriales > Micromonosporaceae > Actinoplanes > Actinoplanes globisporus. The sequence continues at coordinate 137,691 of NZ_KB903294.1, read as the reverse complement.
TCGGCGGCTCGGCGCGCGCCGCACTGATGCTGCCCCGGCCGAAGGGCACCGCGAAGGTCACCGTGACCGGGCCGGTGAGCGAGCTGAGACTGGCCACCGTCGGCGCGATTCCGGTGCGCCTGCGGCTCACCGGCGGCGCCCAGATCGCCGTCGTCGACGGTAAGACCATTCGAAAGGTCAAACCCCGCACGACGCTCACGCCCACCGCGTGGAAGGCCGCCAAGGAGAGGTACGACGTGACGACCGCGGCCGCCGTCGGCACGATCTCCACCGCTCGCCTCTGACCGCGTGTCAGTTCGGTGCGATCGGCTTGTCTTGTTCGTCGTACGCGGTCACGTTCACCGTCGCGCCGTCCTTCCAGGCGCCGCTCGAGGCCGTGGTGCGCTCGGGCGGCGCCGGCTCGGCGACGAAACGCAGGTCGCCGTTCTTCTGCACCTCGACCCCGGTCATCTTCCGGCCGGGGATGGGGCGGAGGGCCGTACCGCCGTCGAGCGGGACCTCCGCGCGCGTGGTGCCCGTCGGCAGGAGGCCGAAGACGAGTGGCTGACCCGTTCCGTTCAGTACGGTCACGCCGATAGTGAACTGGCCGAGCATGCTCGACGGCGTGCAGGTGTGCTCGACGGGCACGCCACGGCTGCGCAGCTCGAGGCAGTCGCCGTAGTCCTTGTCGTGGATCTGGACCACCGACCAGCGGGTCTCGCCGATGGCGCCGCTCGCCAGCAGCCGCGGGTTGCTGCGCTGCTGGAACATCCCGTCCAGCCGGTCACACCCGGCCACCGCGAGCAGAACGACCGCCGCCGCCACGGAAACGCGCCTAATAGACACGGACCTCACCGCCCCGGGCGTCGAGCAGATCGATCGCGACCACCTCGGCGTGATCGCCCGCGCCGGGAACGTGCAGGGCGTAGATCCGGTTGGCTCCGCCGCCGGCCGGCTTGATCGGCGCGGACTGCGGTTTCCCGCCGGCGAGCGTGAGCACGACCTTGGTTGCCGCGGCCGGGACGATCCCGAAGAGGATCCAGTCCTTCGTCGTCCCGCCCCGGTCGGCGACGACCTGCACGGCCTGGCCGCCGGCGAGCCACCCGTCGCCGCCCGCGACCTTGGGCCAGGCGCAGTCCTTGCCGGCCGTCCGCCAGCGGGTGAACTCGTCGAAGTTCGTCTCCCGCTCCAGCCGCGCGCACTCGCTGCCGCCCGAGCCGGTGAGCCGCACCCGGTAGTCGCCGCCGGGGAGATCGAAGCTGAAGACCGAGCTCTTCCAGTCGGCCGAGCAGTAGGTGAGCCCGCCACCCAGGGCGATCGCGAGCGTGACGAGAACGGCGAGGACGCGGCGCACCCGGGTGCGGGACCGGGATCGCGGTGGGGCGGCGGGCTGAGCGGTCATGTGCGCTCCCGAATGCTCAACGGCACGCGCTCACGCTATCGACCGCCCGCAATGCGACGACAGGGATAGCCGGCAACGCCGGGTGACCTTGACCGATCGAGTCAGGGCGACTCGGTCGGATCGAGCCGGATGCGAGGCCAGACGGCCTGCAGGGGCTACGACCAGTTCGATTGTGTGCAGTGTTTGTCCGGCTCCGTCCGCCACGCCGGCTCCCTCTAGCATCGTATGGAGGGGGCACCATCGCACCGAGAGGCCGAAGATGAACTCCGCTGCCGTAGGAGTGATCGGAACACTGCTGGGAGTTGTTGTTGGTGGCGCGCTCCAAGAATTTCGGGAATGGCGTAAACGCCGGTGGAACAAAGAGGACTTGCTCAGCGACCATAAGCGCATCGCATACGCCCAGTACGTGAGATCAATCAGCGCTAGCTTCGCAGAGGCCGAGGCGGGTGTGTTGGCTCCTAGGGAGCACGGCAACCTTCGTGCTGCCACGGCCGAGATTCAAATCCTTTCGGCCAAGGCGGTTTCCGGACCCGTTTCCGAACTTACGGAAACAGTTGTAAAAACCCACGAAGAGTTGGCGAAGGCGGCGAGCTTGTCGCAGACGGAAAAGGAAAAGATTCTAGCCAAAATAGAGGACGTGAATCGCGCTCGGCTAGCGGTGATTGAGCTGTTCAAGGGAGACCTGGCAGTAAATTCCGCAGGTCACTCAGATCGCCGCCATCGAGACCCGTGACCGATCGAGTCGCGGCGGTTCGGTTGGATCGGTTGCTGCACTTCACGCACCGTGGGGTCCGGGGGTCGCTCCCGGGCTGGTGCAGTGGCCGCGTCAGAGCTCGAAGCGGCTTCCGACGGCGTTCGGGCGGAAGGCGCCGGGCAGTGCCGCCGCGAGGGCGTGCTGGGCCTTCCAGGACGTGCAGTGGGCCGGGACCAGGACCGCGGGCGCCTCCTCGGCGAGGGCGGCGACCGTCTCCGAGACCACCGCGCCGTCGCGCAGGTGGAGGCCGCCCAGGACGGCGTAGAGGCGGTCGACGCCGGTGAGGCGCTTCGCGTACCGGATGATGTTGATGATGCCCGAGTGGCCGCAACCGGTCAGGATGACCAGGCCCTTGTCACGGACGTGCAGGACCACCGCCTGGTCGTCGTGGATGGCGCGGTCGGGCTGCCAGGCACCGTCGCGGAACGCCTCGTGGCCGTCCATGCCGGTCTCGAACGGGGTCGTGCGGTCGACCTCGCCGGTGACCAGGATGGCGCTGTCGAGCAGGAAGGAGGGCTGGCGGCCCTCGATGACCGTGAAGCCGGCGCCCTCGATCGCGGAGCGGCTCGGCGTGGGGAGCTCGAGCGTGCGGTCCGGCGAGACGAAGCGGCGGCGCAGCCAGAAATCCGGGTGCAGGAGGATCGGCAGGTGGGTGGGGCCGAGGCGGGCGGCCAGGCCGTTGAGCCCCATGACGTGATCGAAGTGTCCGTGGCTGAAGACGATCGACTCGAACGTCTCCGGCCGGATCGCGAGCCGGTCGAGATTGCCGGCCACGCCCTCGGCGGTGATCCCGGCGTCGAACAGGATGCGTCGGCCGGCGACCTCCACCATCGCCGAGAACCCGTGCTCCGCGCGTAGGAAATCGAAGTTCTGCTTCTCTTCGGCGAGCTCGGCCGGGATCACCGGCAGCGGCGCGGCCGTCCCCGCGAGCCCGAACCGTCGCACGAGTCCCTCGTCGGGCAGCAACGCGTCCGACGAGTTGTCCATGAGCGTCGTGATGTGCACGCCGTCGACCGGCGCGAGGCTGATCTGCTGCACGTCACGAGCCTACGCCCGGGCGCAGGACAACAATGAATTTCGATACGTGGAAGCATGGTGGCCGGTACTGCCTCCGACCGGAAGGACGAGTACATGACCGTCGTGACTCCACTCCACCGCCGGATCTCCGTGCGGGCGGGCGCCGCTCTCGCCCTGCTCGCCGCCGCTCTCGCCGTGCCCGGGTCGGCCGCGGCCGCGCCCACCGCCGGCACGGTTCGCTGGGCGGAGTGCACCGAGGAGGGGCTGCTCGGATTCGACTGCGCCACCACCGAGGTGCCGCTCGACTACGACAAGCCGCACGGCGCCACGACCACGATCGCTCTCGCCCGGCGGCCGGCCGACGACCCGGCCCACAAGATCGGCACCATCTTCGTGAACCCGGGCGGGCCGGGCGGACCGGGCCGGGGCATGGTCACGGTGGCGGGCGAGATCGTGGCGCCCGACGTGCTCGCCCGGTTCGATCTGGTCGGATTCGATCCGCGTGGCATCGGGGCGAGCGATCCCGTCCAGTGCTTCGCGACCGACGCCGAGGCCGAGGCCCTCTACGCGCGGATGCGGATCGTGCCGCTCTCCCGGGCCGAGATCTCCAGCACGATCGGCGCCAACCTCGCGTACACGAAGGGGTGTGTGAAGAACGCCGGGCCGCTGCTGGCACACATGAGCACGCTGAACGTCGCCAAGGACCTCGATCGGTTGCGCCAGGCAGTCGGTGACGCCAAGCTCTCCTACATCGGTTACTCGTACGGGACACTGATCGGCGCCACGTACGCGAACCTGTTCCCGTCCCGGGTCCGGGCCGTGATCATCGATGGAAATGTCGACCCCGATCAGCGCACCAACCACCGGCTCGCGAACAAGTTCGAGCGAGCGGGCGGCTTTGAGATCGTTCTGGACGCGTTCCTGCGCGAATGTGACAAGGCCGTGGCGACCTGCGCGTTCACCGGCGACGCCCGGACCAAGTTCGACCGGCTCCGCGACCGGCTGCGGCAGGGCCCGGCCACGCTGCCCGAGCTGGGCACGGTGACGATCGACGACCTGACCGACTTCATCTCCGGCAGCATGTACAACGTCGCCGACTGGCCGGACACGGCGGCCACGCTGCAGTTCGCGTACGACGCGATTTTCGGCGGCGTCACGCCGTCGACCCTGGCCGCTCACTCGCTGCCGAAGGCCAAGGCCCGTCCCGGCTGGTCGCCGGACGCCTACTCCTACAACGGCAACGACGCGGGGCTGGCCGTGAACTGCGCGGACGCGCCGCTGCCCCGCAATCCCGCGCTGTACCCGGGCATCGCCGACGCGTTCGAGGCGGCCAGCCCGACGTTCGGCCGGGCCGAGGCGTTCAGCGAGGTCGCCTGCGCGAACTGGCCGGCGACCACCGAGCGGTACCACGGCCCGTGGAACCGGCGGACGGCGCAGACCGTGCTCGTGGTCAACCCGACCCACGACCCGGCGACCCGGTACGACTTCGCCCTGCGCATGACCCGGGAGCTGGGCAACGCCCGGCTGCTCACGCTGGACGGGTTCGGGCACACCACCCGGTACAGCGCGTGCATCACCGGCTGGTACTCGCGCTACCTGATCGACGGCGCGCTCCCGCCCGCCGGTACCCACTGCCAGCAGGATCTCGCGCCGTTCCCGGCGGCCTAGATACGGAAACGGGCGACCGACAGGGTGGCCGGCACCTCGGTGCCGGTCACCGCGGCCGCCGCGACCCGGGCCAGCGCGGGCGCGATCTGAATTCCGTACCCGCCCTGCCCGGCTAGCCAGAACAGGCCGGGCGCGGCCGGGTCGGCGCCGGCCACCGGCTCCCGGTCGGACGCGAACGTGCGCAGCCCCGCCCACGCGGTCTGCACCGAGCGAAGGCCGAGAACGGTCGCCTCGTTGACCCGTTCGATCGCGAGCGCCACGTCCTCGTCGAGCGGACGCGCGTCGCACGGCTCGCTCGGCGTCTCGTCGGCCGGTGACACCAGCACGCCGACGCCCTCGGGACGGAAGTAGAACGTCTCGCCGACATCGGCCACGATCGGCCAGTTCCGGTCGACTCCGGTCGCGCGGGCCACCGCCGCGGTACGCCGCATCGGCCGCAGCCCGATCGGCGGCACACCGAGGCTCGCGGCCACCCGGTCGGCCCACGCGCCGGCCGCGTTCACCACGGCGGCCGCCGTGACCGGGCCGGCGGTGGTCTCCAGCCGCCAGTGGCCGCCCTCGTGCCGGCCCGAGCCGACCGCCGCCTGGAGCACGATCCGAGTTCCGCGCCGGCGGGCGCCGCCCAGGTAGTGCTGGTGCAGCCCGAGCACGTCGATCTCCAGCGCGTCCGGCTCGAGCAGGGCCTCCGCGCACCAGCCGGGGCGCAGCACCGGGCAGAGCTCCTCGGGCCGGACCGGGACCAGCGTGGGCTGCGCCGTCTCCATGGCCGCGAGCTTGGCGACCTGGGCCGGCGGCGCGACCCAGAGCATCGGCCGGGGGAACAGCAGATCCCCGGCGGTGTCGAAGTCGGGGCGCGAGTCGGTCGTCAGGCGGCGTACCTGCGGACTGCCGTAGCTCTCCAGGAACATGGCCGCCGAGCGTCCGGTGGTGTGGTAAGCGGGCTGGTTCTCCTGCTCCAGCACCACCACAGACGCCGTGGCCGCGAGCTCGTAGGCCACCGACACGCCGGCCATCCCGGCGCCGATGACAGCGACGTCAGCTTCGATCTCCATGGCTCATTGTGCGTCCCGCGCGGTCACGGGATCGGCGGGGAGGTCTGCTTGATCAGCTGGAGGCTGTCGAAGCGGTAGAACTCGCAGGGTGTGTCCGAGCTGGCGCTCATGTAGAGGGCGTGCACGCCGGTCGGGGTGGTGGCCAGGCCCAGGCGCAGGCTCGACTGGTACCACTGGGTGCAGCCGCCGCCGGCCGGGTAGAGCGTGAGGAACGGGGTGGCGGCCGGGCTGTCGGCGCGCAGCTCGATCGTGCCCGGGCCGGTGGCGCAGGAGCGCCACGTGGCGTAACCGCTGGCCTGGCCGTACGTGCCGAAGTCGATGCTGTCGAAGCGGATCCAGTCGCCGGCGGAGAAGGCGACGGCATGGCCGCCGGAGGCGGCGGGGTCGGCGAGGACCCGGATGCCGTGGGTGGCGTCGAAGCTCTCGGCCTCGATCAGCGACGCGAACGGGCGGGTGGCGCTCGCGGCCGAGGCCGGCGCCGCCGCGATCAGGGTGAGCAGGGCGGCGCCGGCGATGGCGGACAGGGATCGGATGAGCATGACCGGTTTCCTTCGCTCAGAGGACTGTGCAGGCCGTGCCGTTCAGGGTGAAGGCGGCCGGGACCGGATTGCTGCCGGTCCAGCCGCCGAGGAAGCCGAAGGACTGGGATCCGCCCGCGGCGATCGAGCCGTTCCAGGAGGCGTTGGTGACGGTGACCGCGGCGCCGCTCTGCGACACCGAGCCGTTCCACAGCTGGGCGATGGTCTGGCCGCCGGTGAACGACCAGGCCAGCTTCCAGCCGCTGATCGCGGCGGGTCCGGCGTTGGCGATCTTCACGTCGCCCTGGAAGCCGCCGGGCCAGCTTCCGGTGACCCGGTAGGTGACCGAGCAGGAGGTCGTCCCGGAGGTCGGGGACGTTGTCGGCGAGGTCGTGGTGGTGGGGGACGTGGTCGGCGACGTGGTGGTGGTCGGCGAGGTGGTCGGGGACGTCGTGCTGATCTTGGTGGGGTCGACCACGCCCCAGTACGCCGACTTCGCCTGCAGCCGGGTGTCGAACAGCAGCGGCGCGTCCTTGCGCGACACCGGATAGGTGTCCAGCCAGGTGTTGTCGTCGGCCAGGCCCCACAGCGTCACCGAGGTGATCGCGCTGGCGTACTTGCGGAACAGCGCGAACATGTCGCGGTACACGTACGCCTGCTGCAGCAGGCGGTCCGCGGGCGGCGTCGGGAAGTTTTCGCCGCTGTTGGTGTAGATGCTGACGTCCATCTCGGTGATCTGCTGCTCGACGCCGAGCGGGACGAACTTCTGGATCATCGCCTCGGTGTCGCCGATCGACGGCCAGCTCACGTTGATGTGCATCTGGTGCCCGACGCAGTCGATCGGCACGCCCTCGGCCTTCAACGAAGCCACCAGGTTGTACAGCGCGTCCCGCTTGGCGGCCACGTTGGTGTTGTAGTCGTTGATGCACAGCTTCGCGGTCGGCGCCACCTCGCGGGCCACGCGGAACGCCGTACGGATGTAGTCGAGCCCGGTCACGTTGTACCAGGTGCTGCGGCGCATCCCGTCGGACTGCGACTCGTCGATCACCTCGTTGACCACGTCCCAGGTGCCGATCGTCGTGCCGTAGTGGGCGGCCACGTTGCGAATATGGTTGGACAAGCGGGACAGCAGGAGCGTCTTGTCGTCGGCCGTGCCGGTCATCGTGGTGCCGTCGGCCCGGGTGAACACCCACGACGGCGTCTGGTTGTGCCACACCAGGGTGTGCCCGCGCACCTTCATGTTGTGCGCCTTCGCGAACGCGATGAGCGGATCGGCCTGGGTGTACGTGAACGTGTTCTCGGTCGGCTCGGTCGCGTCCCACTTGAGCGCGTTGCCGGGCGTGACCGAGTTGAAGTGCTTGGCGAGCAGGTCGCCGTGCAGGGTCACGGTCTCGGCCCCGGTGATCGCCGCGCCGACCGGGAAGTTGGTGACGACGTCCTTCACCGACGGGATATCGGTCTGGATCGGCAGCGCCGGCACATAGCTGATCGCCACGTCGTCGAGATAGAGCGATCCGGTCGTGGACGCGGTCTCCACGTACACGTGCAGGAAATCGACGTCGGCGGCGAGCGTGTAGTGCCCGACCAGGTTGACCCAGTTGCCGTTGGTGACCGCGGTGTTGCCGACCACCGTGTCGTAGGAGGCCGTGTCCCCGCTGCGGCGCTCGACGCTGATCCGGGCGTTGTCGGAGCCGTCGGCCATCCGGACCCAGGCCGAGATCGTGTACGAGGTGCCCTTCACGAACGTGCCGAGGACGTCGAGCGAGGGCCCGTTCCAGGTGGCCGTGCGCCCGGTGACCGAGAGGCTGTGCGTGCCGCCGTGCGCGACGGTCGTGCTGTTCGCGAGGGTCTCGGCGTTGCGGCCCGTCCAGCCCTGGACGGTGCCGTCCTCGAAGGTGCTGGTGACGACCGTGATGGGCGCGGGGTCGTCGGCCGCGCTGGCGACCGTGGTGACGGTTACAGCGGCGATGGGGGCCGCGACCAGGACGGTCGTCACGGCCAGCCGCGCGAGAGCGCGCATCTGCGGGCTCCTTCGGGGGCAGGGGTACGCGGATGAGAAAGTGACGCTCATCGTTACATGGGAGCGCTCCCATCACAACGGCGTGTCCGGAATGTTTCAAGCGCCGGGACCGATCAGAAGAGTGGCCGCCGCACCAGAAACGATCCGTTCGTGTCGAGCGGGCCGAGAACGATCTGGTCGCCGGTGTGCCGCACGAACGAGCCGCGTTCCCCGAGGGACTCCAGTGCTACCGACCGCGGCGCGGCCCCACCCCGGACACAGAAGGTCGCATCCAGCCGGAACGGATCGCCGGCGTCCGCATCGCCGACCCGCAGCCGCGAGGCCGACCGCCGCAGGAAGCGTCCGTCCGAGGCCCGGAACGAGAAACACTCCGAGTCGGCCAGCCCGGGCAGGACGGTGAATGTCGCCAGCCGCCGCTCCGGCTCCGGGCTCCCCGGGCCGACCGCGACCAGCGCCGCGGAGTCCCCGGACACGCCGAGAAACCGCCCGTGTGCGTCGGCCGATTCCAGCGAGACGGATCCCACGCCCGGCATCGGGAACGATCCGGCCGGGGGAGACGCGCCGTACGGCGGCCGAGGCCGCGGCCCGCCGACGGCATCGGGCACCGAGACGGTCCACCCGACGACGATGAGGGCGATTCCGAGCCCCAGCGCCGCCACCGTGACGAGAGCGGCGAGCGGATGCGTCCCCACGGCCCGCGCGGCGCGCCACAGCGGATTCTCGGCAGAGTCAGGCATCGGCCGGTATCGTCGCACGTCGGCGGTGGCCCCGGTGAAAGGCAGGCACCAGATGGCGCCCAGGCAAGTCACCCGTGACGACCTGGCCGGGGTGGCCCGGGCCGCGCTGGGCCGGGGGCGCACGCTGGCCGGAGTGGACCGGCTCGCCGGCGGCAGCCGCAAAGGCGTCTACCGTCTGACCATTGACGACGGCACCACCGCCATCGCCTACCTGTGGGACGAGTCCGAGAACTACTGGCCCGCGGCCGGCAACGACAACGACGACCGCGACCCCTTCTCGCCCGCCAGCGGCATCGACTGCTACGAGGCCGCCCACGCCCGCCTCGCCGCTCTCGGCCTGCGCGTCCCGCGGATCCACCTGAGCGACCGCACCCGCACCCACTACCCGGCCGAGCTGGTCGTCCTCGAGGACTTCCCGGGCGAGAACCTCGAGAAGCGGCTGCACCGCGACCCGGAGGCCGCCCGGCCCGTCATCGACCGCCTCGCCGGCGACCTGGCCCGGATGCGGGAACACCGCTCCGGGGCGTACGGGAAAGTGGTCTTGATCGAAAATGGCGGACGCTCACGGCACCCGACCTGCGAGGGGGCGGTCCTCGACTTCGCGCTGCGCTGCCTGGCCGAGGCGGCCGCCCGTGACCGGCGCATCGCGGACCGGCGCGACCGCCTCGAGCGGCGCCTGCACGACCTCCACGCCGCGATCCGGCCGCGCGACGAGTTCTCCGTGGTGCACGGCGAGCTGGGCCTCGACCACGTCCTCGTCGACCCGGCCGGAAACCCGGTGCTCATCGACATCGAGAACCTCATGTACTTCGACGTCGAGTGGGAGCACGTGTTCCTGCGCATCCGGCTCGGCGACGAGTACCACCGGGTGGCGACCGGCGGTCTCGACGAGGCCCGGCTGGCGTTCTACCTGCTGGCCCAGCGCCTCTCGCTGACCGCCGGCCCGTTGCGCCTGCTCGACGGCGACTTCCCGGACCGCGCCTTCATGGCCGCGATCGCCGAGCACAATCTCAACGAGGCCCTCGCGCTAGCCTGAGATCTCGTCCCGCCAGCTGTAACGTGGCGAGTACCCGAGCAGCCGCCGCGCCTTGTCGATGGACAGGAGCGTCTCGTGCTCCCCGAGATCCTTGCGCACCTCGACGCCGGGGTAGACGGCGGCGGCGAGGCTGGCCGACGAGCGGCTCATCACCGTGTCCGCGTTCGCGATGATGAAGATCTCCACGCCGGTGGCCTGGTAGTCGAGGGCGCGCCGCACCGCCTGGGCGCCGTCGCGGGCGTCGATGTATCCCCAGAGGTTCCACTTCCGCAGATGCGGGTCGGCGTCGAACGACGGGAACGCCGCGTAGTCGGCCAGCTCCATGACGTTCGAGAAGCGCAGCCCGATCATCTTGAGCGACGGGTTCCAGCGGCAGAACTGCGCCGCCATCGTCTCCTCGAGGTGCTTGGCCAGCGAGTACCGGGACTCCGGCCGGGCCGGATACTCCTCGTCCACCGGGATGTACGGCGGCGGCGTCTCGAACGGCAGACCGAGGACCGTCTCGCTGGACGCCCACACCACGTTCGTGATGCCGGCGGCCTTGGCGGCGGCGAAGACGTTGTACGTCGCGGTGATGTTGTTGTGGAAGGTGGCCGCGTTGCCCGTGATGCCCGGCGCCGGGATGGCCGCGAGGTGCACCACCGCGTCGATGTGGTCGTACCGGTCGTCGATCGCGGTGAGGGCTTCAATGGTCTGGCCATAGTCGGTCAGATCGATCCGAATGTCAGGCCGTTCGGCGGCCGCATCCAGGTTGATCACCTCGTCGCCGTCCTCGCGCAGCGACGCGACGACGGCCCGGCCGAGCTTCCCGGTGCCCCCGGTGACCGCGATCCGCATGATGCCTCCTGTGTGCCTGGAACCCCGGGAAAGCCTAGCGATGAGTTCCGGGCCGCGGGCCGGTCTGTACCGGCAACAATGATGTGAGGAGAGAGACATGAGCTACGCGGACGTCAACGGTATGAACCTCTACTACGAGATCCACGGCACCGGCCGACCATTGGTCCTTTTGCACGGCGGCCTCGGCTCGGGCGAGATGTTCGGGCCGAACCTCGACGCGCTCGCCGCCTCCCGGCAGGTCATCGTCCCCGATCTGCAGGGGCACGGCCGCACCGCCGACATCGACCGTCCCCTCGACGTACGGCTGATGGGCGACGACATCGCGGCGCTCATCGACCACCTGGGGCTCGACCGGCCGGACCTGGTGGGGTACTCGCTCGGCGCCGGGGTCGCCATGCAGGTCGCCTTCAACCACCCGGAGAAGGTCGGCCGCCTCGTCGCGGTGTCGGCCGGCATCAGCCGCGACGCCACCTACCCGGAGATCCTCGAGCAGCAGGGCCAGGTGGGCGCGGCCGCGGCCGAGTTCATGAAGGAGACCCCGATGTGGGAGCTGTACAACCGGGTCGCGCCCCACCCCGAGGACTTCCCCAAGCTGCTCGACAAGATCGGCCAGTCGATGGCCAAGGACTTCGACTACACCGAGCAGGTCCGCGCGCTGAGCGTGCCCACGATGATCGTGGCGGGCGACGCCGACATGTGGCCGGTCAGCCACTTCACCGAGGTCTTCAAGCTCCTCGACGGCGGCCTGCGCGACGGCGGCTGGCAGGGCGAGAACCGGCCCAAGGGCGGTCACGCGCTGGCGATCCTGCCCGGCGTGACGCACTACAGCATGGGCACCTCGCCGCTGCTGCCCGTGGTTACGCTCGAGTTCCTGAAGGAGTCGTAACCGAGGAACTCATTGAGGGGGTACGAGGATGAGCACTCCCAGCAGAGTGGCGATCGTGACCGGCGGTTCCCGGGGCATCGGCCGTGAGGTGGCGGAGCGTCTGGCCCGGGACGGACTGGCCGTCGTGATCGACTATGCCGGCGACAAGGCGGCCGCGGACTCGGCCGTCGCCGAGCTGACCGCGACCGGCGCCCAGGTCCTCGCCGTCCAGGGCGACGTGGCCGACGAGGTCGCCATGCAGGCTGTCTTCGACCAGGCGGAGGAGCGCTTCGGCGGCGTCGACGTGGTCGTGCACTGCGCCGGGATCATGCCGCTCTCCCCGCTCGCCGACCTCGACCTGGCCGTGCTCGACCGGGTGCTACGGACCAACGTGCGGGGAACGTTCGTGGTCGACCAGCTGGCGGTGCGGCGGGTGCGGGCCGGCGGCGCGATCGTCAACTTCTCCAGCTCCATCACCCGCTTCGCCCGGCCCGGATACGCCGCGTACGGGGCGAGCAAGGGCGCGGTCGAGGCGATGACCCTGATCCTGGCCCGGGAGCTGCGCGGCCGCGACGTCACGGTGAACACGGTGGCGCCCGGCCCGACCGCCACCGACATGTTCCTGGACGGCAAGTCCGACGAGCTGATCGCCCGGATCGCCGCCGAGCCGCCGCTGGAGCGGCTCGCGCAGCCGGGCGACATCGCCGAGACCGTCGCGTTCCTGGCCGGTCCGGGCCGCTGGGTGAACGGTCAGGTGCTGTACGTGAACGGCGGCGCGATCTGAGCCCGCACGAGCCCGTGTTCGGCGACCGGCTACGGGCCGCGTTCCGGCGCGGCGACAGCGACGCGGTGGTGCGAATGAGCCAGGAGGAGCTCGTCCGCGCCCGCGCGACGGGTGACCGGGCCGGCGAGGTCGACGCCCTCTACAGCCTGGCCCGGGTGTCGATCCGCGGGGGCGACCTGGCCTCGGGGGAGAGCCTGGCCGGCGAGGCGCTGGAGGCCGCCGTGCGCTCCGGCGACCGGGCGCTGGAGGAGCGGCCCCGGCACGTGCTGGCCGCGGTGGCCCGGCTGTCCGGCGACCTGTCCCGCGCCCGCGACCTGTACCGGGCGAGCATCGCGCTCAACGAATCGCTCGGCAACGACGAGACGGTCAACAGCGAGTACCACAACCTGGCCTTCTGCGAGCTGCGGCTGGGGAACGTCGCGCACGCCCGCGACCTGTTCGCCGCGGGCCGCGAGGAGGTGTTCCGCCGGGGCTGGGAGGGCTTCGTCCCGTACGTGTGCGTGGCCGGCGCCGCGCTCGCCGCCACCGAGGGCGACCTGCACCGCGCGGCCCGCCTGACCGGGGTCACCGACGCCGCCTTCGAGGCGCTCGGCCAGGTGCCCGACCCCGACGACGCCGCCGAGCTCACGGTGGCCCGGACCGCCGCTCGGGAGGCGCTGGGCGAGGCCACCTTCGCCGCCGAGTACGCCTACGGCCATACCCTGACACCACGCGAGGCGTTCGCGGCCGAGGTCGCCTAGAGCAGCCCGGACAGGGCGGCCCGGGTCAGCTCGTACAGCCGCTGCTGCGTGCGGGGATCGGTGGCCTGCGGGTTCGGGTCGGCGGGCTCCCGCTCGTCGTAGTACGTGCCGTTGTCGCCGTCGCGGGTCGCCACGTAGCGGAGGTTCTCGGCCGCGCGGGCGGGGGAGTCGCCGCCGATCGAGAACATCGCGTGCAGCAGGGCCGTGCTGATGATGCCGGGGTGCATGCTCACCGCGGCGGCCGGCGGGGTCAGCGTCGCGGCCAGCCGGCACGTCTCGGTCACCAGCGCGAGCTTGGAATGGGCATACGCCACGTCCGGCGCGTAGCGGTGCCGGGCCAGGTCGACGTCGTCGAGGTGCAGGGTCGCGGACAGGTGCGTGGCCGACGCGACGTTCACGACGCGCGGCGGCTCGCCGAGCAGCGCGGTCAGCAGGACCGGCGCCAGGTAGTTGGTCTGGAAAGTGATCTCGTGTCCGTCGCCGGTCAGGGTGCGCGCCGGCGGCCCGGGCCGGGCCGCGTTGTTGATCAGCAGGTCGACGGCGCCGGCCTCGGCCCGCATGTCGCCGGCCAGCCGGGCCACGGCCGCCAGCTCCGAGTAGTCGGCCCGCAGGTAGACCACCCCGGCCGGCAGCCGGTCGCGCACCTCGGCCGCTTTCTCCGGCCCCTGCACGATCAGCAGGCCCACCCGGTCGGCCAGGAGCCGGGCGGTGGCCAGGCCGATCCCGCTGGTCGCGCCCGTCAGCACGACCGTCTTCCCCGCAAGGTCCACGTGGGGAGACTAGCGCTCGACGCGGACCGGATCGCCGCGGATCAGGTCGTCGTGGATCTGCCACCTCGCGGTCAGACGAGCCCGCGCGGCGTCCTCGTCGCCCCGCGCCAGGCGGTCGCGGATGAGACGCATCGCCGCGGCGCGGTTGAGGGTGAACTGGCGCTCGGAGTCGGCGACCACGACGATGCCGGACGGGCGGTGGGTGGCGCGGGCCGCGGTGCTCGCTTTGTTGCGGTGCTGGCCGCCCGGGCCGCCGGTGCGCACGGCCACGACCTCCACATCGGACTCGGAGAACGGGGTGACCGGGCCGCCGATCTCGCACGGCCGCGCGATCACGTACCAGTTCTTACGGCCGTGGCCTCGGCGGTAGGGGCTCGCGCCCTGCCAGCAGAGGGTGCCGGTCCACGTCGCGGCGAACTCGTCGGCGGCGATCCGCAGCAGCGCCGAGCGGAACGTGCCGGGCCGCTCGCCGGCGACCGAGGCGACCCGGGTGACCTCGACGCCGTGGCGGCCGGCGTCGGCCTCGAGCCGGGCGGTCAGCCGGGCCACGGCCCACGCGCACTCGGCCGGGCCGCGGCCGGCGGACAGCAGCAGGTGGATGGTCATCGGCGGCGGGCCGCGGGGTGGGCGGCGGTCTTGTAGGTGACCAGGGGGAGTGTGGAGACGACCGGAGTCGCCAGCTCGTGCGCGGTGAGGTCGCCGATGACCTGCTCGATGCGCTTGTACGCGGTCGGGGCCTCCTCGAACAGCAGCTGCCGGTCGCCGCAGACCACATAGGAGCCGACCGGGGTGCGGCGCAGCTCGTCGACCGTGTGCTTGGCCTTGCCGCGGCGCAGGGCGTCGGCGCGGGACATCTTGCGGCCGGCGCCGTGCGCGACCGAGTGGTTCGCCTCGGGGCCGGCGTGCGCGGCGACCAGGAACGAGCGGGTGCCCCGGGTGCCGGCGATCAGCACGTCGCGCCCGTCACCGCGGGCCGCGCCCTTGCGGTGGAGATAGACCCCGTCCGCGTACGTGACGAGGTTGTGCGACTCGTCGACCAGGGCGTCACCGAGCTCGGCGCCCAGGGCCCGCGCCACGCGCTCGGCCATCGTGCGGCGGTTGAGGGCTCCCCACCGTACGGCATGGTCGTGGTCTTGAAGGTAGGAAACGGGATCGGGGGCGGGACCGGCGCCGTGGACCTCGGTGTGCCGGCGGAGGATGCGCTCGCCGAGGCCCCGCGAGCCACTGTGGACGATCAACACCAGCGAGCCGGTGGACAGACCGAGCCGGGCCGCGTGTGCGGCGTCGAGCACGGCGTCGACCCGGGCCAGCTCGACGAAGTGGTTGCCGCGCCCGACCGTGCCGAGGCTGTCCGCGCCGACCGGCTCGTCGAGGTCGGGAAAGCGGGCCGCCAGCTTCTCGGGGACCGGCCGCTTGAGGCCGATCGGGAAGACGGCGATGCCGCAGCCGATGTCGGAGCCGACCAGGAACGGGTAGAGCACGGTGGAGGTCATGGCGGCGCCGATCGGGGCGCCCTTGCCGGGGTGCAGGTCGGGCATGCCGGCGACGTGCAGCATGCCGTCGAGGGCGGCGACCTGGTGACACTGGTCGACGGCGCCGGACTCGATCCAGCTGGACGGGGACGCGAAGATCCTGACTGAGGACAAGACAGTCTTTCCTTACGAAAGGGAGAAAGGGCGGGAAAGTGTCCTCAGCGCGTCATGACAAGAAGGGTCGCGGAAACGGTGGGCCGGGACAATCGATTTACGGCTTGAGCTGCTTCACGTAACGGCGGCACGGCACCGGCACCGACGCCGCCACGTAGTCGAAACCGCCGTCGTCCACCCAGCCGGCGCGCTCGTAGAACCGCCGCGCCCGGGCGTTGCCCGGCACGACCGCCAGCCACGCCGCCGGGTGCCCGTCGGCCGCCACGAGCCGTTCCGCCTCGGCCAGCAGCGAGTCGGCCACGCCGTCGCCCCGGAAGGCGGCGTCCACGTAGACCTGCTCGACCTCGTCGCGGGCCACCATGATGAAGCCGCCGACCACCCCGCCGACCTCGGCCACCGTCGTGTCGGCCACCCGCGCCTCGGCCCGCGAGCGGAACGTCTCCGGCGTGCGCGCGGCGACCAACTCGTCGGGCACGTTGCCCAGATGCCCGTCGCGCCACCCGGCCAGCCAGATCGCCGCGACCCGGCCGGCGTCGGCGTGCCGGGCCCGTCGCAGCGTCACCGGCGGCATGTGCAGCAGGTCGCGCAGCCGCCCGGTGAGCGCGGCCAGCCGCTCGTTGACGGCGGCCCGTTCCTGCGGGTCGGTCCGCCACAGATGGAAGTCGCCGAAGTCGCGGCCGGCGGCGTAGAGGCCCTCGAAGCGCACCCGGGCCGTCCGCAGCGCCTCCTCGTCGGACGCGTCCGCGCACAGGCACGCGACGATCTGCCACATCCGCTGCTGCCACGCGTGTCCGGCCCGGCTGTCGGCCGCGAGCAGGGCGGACAGGTCGGCGGCCGTCCGCCGGGCGAGGTCTCGAGTGGTCATGGGCGCCCCCTGACGTCGTGGCCTCCTGACGGTGCCAAACGAAGGCGCCCGAATCAACCCCCGCCGTTTCCGCGGGTGCGGCGGGCCCGGTACTCGGCGACGACCAGTTCGGTGAGCTCGTCGAGGGAGACGTCGGCGGTGGGCTTGTCGAAGGTGATCGTGCCGTGCTGGAGCAGGTTGACGCGATCGCAGACGTCGAGGACCTGGGCGTAGTTGTGGGCGATGATGATCACCGACACCTCGCCGCGGGCCTTGAGGTCGCGGATCAGGTCGAGGATCAGGGTGCCCTCCTTCGCGCCCATCGCGGCGAGGGGCTCGTCGAGCAGCAGGATCTTCGCGTCCGAGTAGACGGCGCGGGCCACCGCGACCGCCTGCCGCTGCCCGCCGGAGAGCTTGGCCACCTCCGAGTTCACGTTCGGGATGTTCACGCCCATGTCCTCGAGGTGCGCCCGGGCCAGCCGGCGCATCGCCCGGTTGTTCAGCAGCGGCCCGACCCGCAGCTCCCGGTTGAGGAACATGTTGTGGTAGACGGAGAGCTCGTTGATCAGCGCGAGTCCCTGGTAGACGGTGTCGATGCCGAGCGACCGCGCGTGGTCGACGCTGCGCAGAGTCACCTCCTGGCCGTTCACCACCAGGCGCCCGGAGTCGGGCTGGTGGAAGCCGCAGATGACCTTGATGAGGGTGGACTTGCCGGCGCCGTTGTCGCCGATCAGCCCGAGCACCTCGCCCTTCTCGAGGCGCAGGTTCACGTCCCGCAGCGCGGTCAGCGCGCCGAACCGTTTCGCGACGTGCTCGGCGACGAGGACGTCCATCACCCGCCTCCCGTCCGCCGCAGCCGCGACAGGTACTGATTGGCGATCATCGACAGCAGGATCGCGCTGCCCAGGATGATGTTGAACGGGTTCGCGCTGATCCCGATCAGGTTGAAGCCGTTCTGCAGCTCGGCCAGGATCAGCGCGCCGAGCAGCGCCCCGATCACCGTGCCCGAGCCGCCGGCCAGAGCCGTGCCGCCGATGACCGCGGCCGAGATCGCGGTGAAGACCAGCGCCGTGCCGCCGCCGATGTTCGGGTCGATGCTGTTGATCCGGAAGGCCTCCAGGATGCCGGCCAGCGCGCCGAGCATGGACGCCATCATGAAGTTCCCGATCTTGATCCGGTTGACCCGGATGCCGGCCTCGGTGGCCCCGATCAGGTTGCCGCCCACCGAGATCGTGTGCAGGCCCCACCGCGTACGGGTGAGCACGATGTGATAGAACGCGACCACGCCGAGGCACCAGATCAGCGACGACCAGTCGGCCGCGCCGAAGATCGATTGGATACGGCCCTGCGCCGCCTCGGGGATCTGCGCCGGGTACGCGTGCGAGGTGGTCAGCAGGATGCCGAGCAGCAGGTAGTACGAGCCCAGCGTGGCCACCAGCGACGGCACCTTGAACTTGGTGACGATGAAGCCGTTGCAGAACCCGATCAGCGCGGAGATCGCGAACGCGATGAGGAACGCCGGGATCACCGGGATGCCGTAGTTGTCGATGGCGTAGTGCACGAGGAACGGCGCGAGCGCCGCGACGACCCCGACCGACAGGTCGATCTCACCGGAGACCAGCAGCATCACGATGCCGACCGCGACGATCGCGGCCGGCGCCGTCGCCTGCGCGATGTTGCGCAGGTTGTCGTGGGTGAGGAAGACGTCGTTGGCCGCCCGGAAGTAGATCGCCATGGCGATGGCGACGATGAGCACGCTCGCCTCGCGCCACCGTACGAGCACGGTGCCGCCGGTTCGCAGCAGCGTCAGGAGACGCCGGTCGCGCTGGGCCGGCGTCTCCTGCTGCCTCGGAAGGGTCCCGGTCATGTGTGCGCGATCGGACCGGAGCGTTCGACCAGTTTCACCTCGGTCGACGAACCCTCGTACCGGGTCTGGGTGGTCTGGTACGTGGCGACGTTGTCCTTCGTCACGAACAACAGGCCCGTGTTGGTCTGCGGCGGCGAGATGAGGCCGCCGGAGATCTTGAACAGGTAGAGGTAGAGCACCGGCAGGAAGCCCTGCAGGTACGGCTGCTGGTCGATGGTGTAGTCGAGGTCGCCGGCCTTGATCGCGGCGAGCGTCTCCGGGATCAGGTCGAAGCCCCCGGCCACCTTCAGGCCCTTGCTGCGCATGTTGTACTTCTTGACCGTCTGGCCGACGGACTGTGTCGAGCCCGCGTCGACGGCGAGCATCCCGGCCAGGCCGGCGTGCCCCTGCGCGTACGCGTCGATGATGGACAGGCCCTTGGTGACGTCGGCGTTGGTCGCCACCGAGGTGAACTTCACCGCGCCGCCGGCGTCCTTGAACGCCTGCGCCGCGCCGTCGATCCGGGGCTGGATGTTCAGCTGCCCCGGCGTGGCGATGAAGCCGACCACGTCGCCGGACTGCACCGCGGTCAGGGCGCGCTGCCCGAGCGCGTACCCGGAATCGTAGAGACCCTGACCGATGTACGTGAGCCGGTTGGTGCCCGGATCGTCGCGCGCGCCGTCGGCGTTGTACGACACCACCGGGATACCGGCGTCCAGGGCCTGGTCGACCGGCGCCTTGAACGCCGACTTGTCGACCACCGCGATCGCGAGACCGTCGGCCTTGCCGCTGATCGCCGTGTTGGTGGCGTTGACCATCTCGGCCACCACCGAGTTCTGCGACCCCGTCCACTGGTACGAGACGCCGAGCAGCTTGCACGCGTCCTCGGCGCCGTACTGGGTCGGGGTGAAGAACGGGTTGGTGGTGACGTGGTTGACGAAGACGAATTTCCAGTTCGGCGTCTTCGGGAAGTTCCCGATCGCGTCCGAGCTCGTGTTGGTCTTGTCCTGGCTGCACGCGGAGAGTAGCCCCGTTGCCGCGAGCGACGCGCTGGCCAGGCCGGTGCCGGCGAGTAGCCGGCGGCGGGAAACCCCGCGTGGATCAAGTGCGGCGGCCGCCTCTTCGACGACCCGTGGCAGATCGTTCATCACGCCACGCCGAGCTGGTAGATGGTGGTGGTCCGGTACGTCTGGCCGGGACGCAGCACCGTCGACGGGAAGTTCGCGTGGTTGGGCGAGTCCGGGAAGTGCTGGGTCTCCAGGGCGAACCCGTCGCCCTGCCGGTACATGTTCCCGCTGGTGCCGACCAGCGTGCCGTCCAGGAAGTTGCCACCGTAGAACTGGATTCCCGGTTCGGTCGTGTAGATCGTCAGCTGCCGCCCGCTCGCCGGGTCGGTCGCCTTCGCGGCGAGCTCCAGCTTGCGGAACGTCGGGTCGCGACGGTCGAGCACCCAGTTGTGGTCGTAGCCGCGGCCGATCACGAGCTGTGGGAAGCCGTCGCGGTTACGGGCGCCGATGGCCGTGGCCCTGCGGAAGTCCATCGGGGTGCCGGCCACCGGGTCGATGGCGCCGGTCGGAATCAGCGTCGGGTCGACCGGGGTGTACTTGCTGGCGTTGAGCTGCAGTTTCGTGGTGTCGATCGTGCTGGTGCCCTCGCCGGCCAGGTTCCAGTAGTTGTGGTTGGTGAGGTTGACTACCGTCGCCTTGTCCGTGGTGGCCAGGTAGTCCATCCGGATGCCGTGGTCATGGGTGAGCGTGTAGGTCACCGTGACCTTCAGCGTGCCCGGGTAGCCCTGGTCGCCGTCGGGGCTGGTCAGCTGGAGCTTGAGCGCCACGGCGTTCCGGCTGCGGATCGGGGTGGCCGCCCACACGTGCTTGTCGAACCCGATGGTCCCGCCGTGCAGGCTGTTCGGGTCGTTGTTGATCGGCAGGTGGTAGGTGACGCCGTCCAGGGTGAACGTGCCCAGGGCGATCCGGTTGCCGTACCGGCCGATCAGGCAGCCGAAGTACGGGCTCTTCGCCTCGTAATCGGCGAGATTGTTGAAACCCAGAGCGACATTCGCGATCTTGCCGTGCTTGTCCGGCATCTCGATCGACTGGAGAGTGCCGCCGTACGTGAGGATTTTGACCTTGATGCCGTTGTTGGTGAGCGTGTAGACATCGACGGCCTCACCGCCGGCCGTTGTGCCGAACGGCGCCTTCGTGATGGTCGCGGGCCCACCGGCGTACGAGCTGGACGCGGCGACCGCGCCCAGACCACCGGCCATGAGCAGCACCGCGCCGAGCCGGACAGCGGTCCGGCCCAGGGAAATCTTCTGCATCGTGCCTCGCCTCTCTCAGCGGCGCCACGCCTTTCGCGTGGCAGGGCAGCGTGCAATGAGGGCGACCACGGGGAGGGGGAGTCGGCCCCCCGAGTCGGGGAGAGGAACGTTTCGCCCGGTGGCCAGAAGTCGGACGGAACCGGCCGGTGACAGGGGGCGAAACCACAAGCGCGAAGCCGACGCTAGTGTTTGCAATTGAGCAATGTCAACGCTAACAATTGTTGATCTCTTGAATTGCGGTATAGGTGCGTTTCCGCTTTTCGGGGCAGCAATCTTGACTTCTTTAGGCCGAATCGTTTTGTACGGAAATCGGACCCGCTTCAGCGGCGCATCAGCGCCGTTCCAGCGCCGCGTGACACCGTCGCCCCGAGCGGACTTCGGTCCCCGGGGGGAGAAGCAGTGAAGCGCACAACCTATCGGGCGGCGGGCGCGGTGATCGTCATCGGAGCAGTGATCGGCTCCGCGGCGCCCGCGTACGCCTCGTCCATCACGCAGACGGCGGCCGACAACTCGGCCTTCTTCGGCGGGTTCACCGGCGTCGCCGCCGTCTCGGCGACCGACGGCTGGGCGGTCGGCGGCAACGGCAACGGCATGATCCAGCGGTACAACGGCGTCGGCTGGGTCGCCGTTGCCAGCCCCGACCTGCTCGCCGGCGGCACGAACACCTGGGCCGGCCTGGCCGGTGTGGACATGCTGTCGGCCTCGTCCGCGTTCGCCGTGGGCCGGACGAGCGCCGCCAGCGACGACTCGGCGGCCGTGGCCGAGCGCTGGAACGGCACGCAGTGGAGCCGGCTGACCGTGCCGCGGGCGGCCGGGACGGACACCTCGTTCACCGGCGTCAAGGCCTTCTCGGCGAGCGACGCCTGGGCGGTCGGCGAGGGCGGCACGTGGTCGCACCGGCTGACGCTGGCCATGCACTGGAACGGCTCGCAGTGGACCGCGGTGCCGACGCCGAGCCCGGGCACCCGCAACAACTGGGTGACCGCGGTCGACGGCACCGGCCCGGCCGACGTGTGGGCGGTCGGCTACACGCTCGACCTGCCCTACGGCAACCGGTTCCGGCAGTCGCTGGTCATGCACTACGACGGCGGCACGTGGACCCAGGTGCCGAGCCCCAACAACGGCAGCACCTATCTGTACGACGTAGCGGCGCTGACGGCGAGCGACGCGTGGGCGGTCGGGTACGGCTCGGACGGCGGGGCGTTCGTGCTGCGGTGGAACGGCACGGCCTGGAGCAGCGCACCGGCGCCGCCGGGGCTGTCGAGCCTCACCAGCGTCGCGGCCCGCTCGGACAGCGACGTCTGGGTGACCGGCGGCGACGCGAACGGGGCGCCGGCCCTGGGGCACTTCAACGGCAGCACGTGGACGGTGACCCCGGTGACCGTGACCGGCGGGGTGGGCCTGCCGTACCTCTGCGCGATCACCAAGGCCGGTCCGAGCGCCGAGTTCGCGGTCGGATACCAGGCCGACGGCACCACGGGTCAGTCCGGCAACATCGCCTTCCGGATAGCCGGCTGACCGACGAAGCGGGCCGTCCGGACCTCAGGGCTCAGGGTCCGGGCGGCCGTTCGCGTGTACCAGGTCAGGCGTGCGCGTCGGGAGCGCTGTTCAGCTCCTGGAGCTGCTGGTTGACGTGGTTGTTCAGGGCCTGGTGGTAGCTCTGCGCGAGCTGGCCCAGCCGGTCGATCTCGTCGATCAGGGCGGCCCGCTTGGCGCCGATCGCGCTCATCGCCTCGGTGTGGTTGCGGCGGGCGTCGCTCTCGATCGTCGCGGCGCTGAGCTGAGCCTCGCTGGTGAGCTGCTCGGCCTTCGAGCGGGCCGAGGCGATCAGGTCCTCGGTCTCCCGCTGGGCGTCGCGCATGTGCTCGTCGGCCGTGCGCTGGGCCATCATCAGCACCCGCGCGTTCCGGTCGTCGTCACCCACCTGGGCGAACGAGCCGGACGGCGTGGCCTGCCGGGCCCGCTCCAGCTGGGACTGCATGTTGCGCGCGTTCTGCTCGGCCCGGGCGCGGGCCTCCTGCAGGCGCTCGAGCTGGGCGGAGAGGTCGGCGAGCTCGGAGCTCATCACCATCGCCGGGGACGGTCCGCCGGGCATGCCGCCGCCACCGCCGCGGTCCATCCGGTCACGCAGCGACCCGTTCTCCTCGAGCAGGCGGATCAGCTCCTGCTCGACCTCGTCGAGGAACGCGTCGACTTCCTCCTCGTCGTATCCACGCTTTCCGATCGGTGGCTTCTTGAACGCCACGTTGTGGATGTCTGCTGGAGTGAGCGGCATCGTGCTCCCTGGTTCCCGTCGTCTCCGGTGGTGCAGCCAGATATGGTACGCAACCCGGCTGTGACCCCCGCGGTGGGCGTGATCACTACTGCCCTTTTGTGGCGGTTTGCAGCAGGGCGATGATCTGTTTGGTCACCTCGGGCGGGTTTGTTTGCCCGCATGCCTCGTAGTGGATCAGCCGATAGCGCACGTGCAGGGTGTACTCGAAGGAGTCCGCGCAGTTGCCCGGTCCGGAGGTGCCCCGGTCGGCCTCGGCCTCCAGGCGCGGGTCGGCGATGAGCTTCTGGAGCTGGTCCATCTGGGCGGCGGTGAGCTTGCCGGAGGCGGACGGCTTGCCCTTGCCGGTGACACGCGACCACGTGCCGTCGGCCTTGACGACGATCGTCTCGCTGATGCCGGCGATGCCGCCCGACTTGACCATCTCGACGCCCTCGGGCGACGTGATGGGTTTCGGCGTGGTGGTCGTCGCGGGCGTCGGTGGATTCCCGCCGGGGGAGGGCGAGCCCGTGGACTCGGCGCTGGGAGAGGTGACCGGCGGCTCGCTGGCCGGGGAGACGGCCGGCAGGGAGCTCGCGTCCGGGGTGGCACCGCCGCTCCCACCGCAGCCGGCCAGGGGCAACAGGAGAAGGGTGGCGACCACGCCCGGCCAGGCGTTCCGGCTCAGCATGGGGGCCGAACCTATGCGTACGCGTCGATGCTGTCAATCACGCCGCGGACAGCGCGGCGGCCAGCTGGGCCGACCAGGCCCGCACCACCCGGGACCGGCGTCGCGAGTCGTCGGTCAGCACGCCGGCCAGGGCGAGGCCGCGGGCCATGTCGAGCGTGGCCTGGATCAGTGCCCGCACCTCGGGGTCGGCGTCGTCGGCGCCGAGCAGCCGCACCGCGCGCCGGTGGACGCCCCGGGCGAAGCGCTTCTCGAGCGGGACCACGGCCACCCGTAGCGCCGGGTCGGCGGCGGCGACGGTCCAGACCTGCAGCGCGGCCCGGAACAGCTCCCCGCCGATCGTCTCGACCAGCCCGGCGACCACGGCGTGGACCCGCGCGGCGCCGGTCTCCGATGGCTCGGGCAGCGCGTCGAGCAGCGCCGCCCGCTCCTCGAACATGTGCTCGAGCGCGCCGAGGATGAGTGCTTCACGCGTACGGAAATGATGTTGTATGGCTCCGCGGCTGATGCCGGCCTCGGCGGCGATGAAGCCGACGGTCGAGGCCTCCCACCCGTACTGCGCGAGGCAGCGGATCGTGGTCTCGAGCAGGCGCTGGCGGGTGGCGCGGCTGCGGTCCTGCTTGGCCGGGGCGAGATCAGCCATCGGCCGTCACCACCGCGAGGGGCGTGCCCTGCGCGACCTGCTGGCCGACCGTGACCGGAAGGCTGGTCACGGTGCCGGCGGCGGGGGCGTGCACGGCGTGCTCCATCTTCATCGCCTCCAGCCAGACCAGCGGCTGACCGGCCGTGACCTCGTCGCCTTGCTTCACCGCCACGCGCACGACCGTGCCGGGCATCGGCGCCACCAGCGCGCCGGGCGTGACCTGGGCCGACGGGTCGGTGAAGCGGGGCACCCGGCGCAGCTCCAGCGAGCCGTCCGGGCCGTCCACGACCACCCGGACGTCGTCGTCGGCGCCGTACCGGCCCACGGTCCACTGCCTTTGCACGCCGTCGACCTCGAGAATCACCCGGTCCGGGGTCGCGCCGATCAGGGCCACGTCCATTCCGTCGGCCTCGATGCCGCCGCCTCGGATAAATCGGTACAAAACCGGAATGTCCGAGTTGTCGTGCGCGAAGACCCGGCGGCGGTAGCCCACGGGAACGTTCCGGAAGCCGCTGGTCAGGCCGGGCAGCAGCGACCCGCGTTCGAGCGCCGCGTCAGCCAGGGCGGCCACGAGCGCCGCCAGCCGCGGCCGGGGATGCTCGCGCACCAGCGAGGCCGGCGGATGGAGCGTGTAGAAGCTCGTGCTCGCCGTCCCGGCGAGAAACGACGGGTGCACCAAGCTCGCCGCGAGCAGGTCACGGTTGGTGGTCACCCCGTGGATCCGCGAGCGTCGCAAAGTGGCGGCCAGGTGCCGGGCCACGGTTTCCCGATCCTTCCCGTACGCGATGAGCTTGGCCAGCATGGCGTCGTAGTGCGTGCCGATGACGCTTCCCGCCTCGACTCCCGAATCGAGTCGGAGGCCCGTAGATGCCGCGCCGAAATGTCCGGAAACTTCCGGGATATCGAACGCGACGATCGTGCCGGTCTGGGGCCGCCAGTCCGCGGCCGGGTCCTCGGCGTACAGCCGCGCCTCGATCGCGTGCCCGGTCATCGCCGGCTCCGCCCCGGTCAGCGGCTTGCCGGCGGCCACGTCGAGCTGGAGGCCGACCAGGTCGGTCCCGGTCACGCACTCGGTCACCGGGTGCTCGACCTGCAGGCGGGTGTTCATCTCCAGGAACCAGAAGTCGCCCCGCTCGTCGGCCAGGAACTCGACCGTCCCCGCCCCGCGGTAGCCGACCGCGGCCGCCGCGGCCCGGCCCGCCGCCAGCAGCCGTCGCCGCAGCTCGCCGCCGAGCCGCTCGACCAGCGGCGACGGCGCCTCCTCGATCACCTTCTGGTGGCGGCGCTGCAGCGAGCACTCGCGTTCGCCCAGCGCCCAGACCGTTCCGTGCTCGTCGGCCATGACCTGCACTTCGACGTGGTGCCCGTCCTCGACGTACCGCTCGCAGAACACCGTCGGGTCGCCGAACGCCGACGCGGCCTCGCGTGCCGCCGACGCGATCGCGTCCGGCAGGTCGCCTAGCGAGCGCACGATCCGCATGCCCCGGCCGCCGCCGCCCGCCGACGCCTTGACCAGCACCGGCAGGTCGCCCTCGCCGATGGTCGCCACGTCGAGCCGGTCGAGCACCGGCACGCCGGCCACGGCCATCCGGCGCTTCGACTCGATCTTCGAGCCCATCACCTCGATGGCCTCGGGCGCCGGGCCGATCCAGACGAGGCCGGCGTCGCGTACGGCCCGGGCGAATGTCGCGTTTTCCGAGAGGAACCCGTAGCCCGGGTGCACGGCGTCGGCGCCCGCCTTGAGGGCGGCCTCGATGATCAGATCGCCGCGCAGGTAGGTGTCGGCGGCGGATGCGCCCGGCAGCCGCACCGCGCTGTCGGCCTCGAGGACGTGCGGCGCGCCGGCGTCGGCGTCCGAGAAGACCGCCACGGTGGCCAGGCCCCGGCGGCGGCAGGTCGCGAAGACCCGGCGGGCGATCTCGCCCCGGTTGGCGACGAGCACGCTGGAAATCATCGCTTCCTCACATTCGGAAGACGCCGTACGACTCGGCGCCGCGCACCGGCGCCGAGTGGATGGCGGAGAGGGCGACGCAGAGCACGTCGCGGGTGTCGCGGGGGTCGATGATCCCGTCGTCGTAGACCATGCCCGACAGCACCAGCGGCATCGACTCCGCGGTGATCTGCTGCTCGATCATGTGCCGGACGACCTGCGCGCCGTCCTCGTCGAACGGCCGGCCCCGGGACAGCGCCGATGCCTTGGACACCAGGTAGGTGACGTCGGCGAGCTGCTGGGCGCCCATCACCGCCGACCGGGCGCTCGGCCAGGAGAAGACGAACCGGGGGTCGTACGCCCGGCCGCACATGCCGTAGTGCCCGGCGCCGTACGAGTTCCCGATGAGCACCGAGATGTGCGGGACTCCCGAGTTGGACACCGCGTTGATCATCATGGCGCCGTGCTTGATGATGCCGCCCTGCTCGTACTCCTTGCCGACCATGTAGCCGGTGGTGTTGTGCAGGAACAGCAGCGGCGTGCGCGACCGGTTGGCGAGCTGGATGAACTGGGCCGCCTTCTGCGCCTCCTCGCTGAACAGCACGCCGTTGGCGTTGGCGAGGATCCCGATCGGGTAGCCGTGCAGGCGCGCCCAGCCGGTCACCAGCGAGGTCCCGTACAGCGGCTTGACCTCGTCGAAGTCGCTGTCGTCGACGATCCGCGCGATGATCTCCCGGGGGTCGAAGGGGGATTTGAGATCTTTTGGCACGATAGACAGCAGATCCTCTGCGTCGAAGCGAGGACTTTTGCTTTCGCCCGGCTTGTCGCCCGATTTGTCCCAGTTGAGTCGCGCGACGATCCGCCGCCCGATCCGGATCGCGTCCTGCTCGTCGAGCGCGTAGTAGTCGGCCAGTCCCGACACCCGGGCGTGCATCGAGGCCCCGCCCAGCGACTCGTCGTCCGACTCCTCGCCGGTGGCCGCCTTGACCAGCGGCGGTCCGGCGAGGAACACCTTCGACCGCTTCTCGATCATCACGACGTGGTCGCTCATCCCCGGCAGGTAGGCCCCGCCGGCCGTCGAGTTCCCGAAGACCAGGGAGATCGTCGGGATCCCCGCCGCCGACAGCCGGGTCAGGTCCCGGAACACGGCGCCGCCCGGGATGAACACGTCCTTCTGCGTCGGCAGGTCCGCCCCGCCCGACTCGACCAGCGCGATCAGCGGCAGCCGGTTCCGCAACGCGATCTCGTGCATCCGCAGCGTCTTGCGCAGCGACCACGGGTTGCTGGCGCCGCCCTTCACGGTCGGGTCGTTCGCCACCAGCAGGCACTCCACCCCGCTGACCACGCCGATCCCCGCCACGACGCTCCCGCCGACGGCGAACTGCGAGCCGTAGCCCGCCAGCGCCGCCAGCTCCAGGAACGGCGAGTCGAGGTCGAGGAGCAGTTCGATCCGCTCCCGAGCGGTCATCTTGCCGCGCGTGTGATGCCGCTCGACGGCCTGCTCCCCGCCGCCGGCCACGGCCTTCGCGGTCTCGGCGCCGATCTCGTCGAGCGCCGCCAGCATGCTCTCCCGCGCCGAGGCGGCCTCGGCCGTCGTGGTGTCGAGCGCGGATCGCAGAACTGTCACGGCGCTTCCTCCGGCGAGAGCAGCGAAACGGGGATGTCGACGTGCCGGGAGCGCAGCCATTCCCCGAGGCCCTTGGCCTGCGGGTCGAATCGCGCGTGGTAGGCGACGCCCTCGCCCAGAAGGCCCTCCACCACGATGTTGATCGCGTGGATGTTCGGCAGCCGGGTGATGCGCAGGGGCAGCGCGGCCGTCTCCGGGAGCAACTCCCGCACCCGCTCCTCCGAGATCAAATTCTCGAGCCAGGGGTACGCCCCGGCATCGCGCACCCAGACGCCGATGTTCGCGTCGCCGCCCTTGTCCCCGGAGCGAGCCCCGGCGATCGTTCCGAGCGGCAACCGGCGGGTCGCCTCGCCGGCCCCGTGCTCGCCGGCCCCGTGCTCGCCGGCCCCGTGCTCTTCGGCCCTGTGCTCGCCGGCAGCCGGCTCGAGCGCCCGGCACACCCGCGGCGGCTCCACGGGCTCGACCGTGCCGTCGTCGTGCACGACCTCGTGGACCGGCGCGTCCTGCGGCACGAAGCCCGCCGTGAACACCCCGTACGGATGGGCCGATCCCGGCGGCGACGTCGCGAAGAATCCCGGGTACGAGCCGAGCGCCACCTGCACCGCCGCGTTGCTGAAGGCGCGGTCGGCGTTGCGGCGCGACGGGTCCCGGGCGACGACCGTGAGCAGCGCGGACGCCTGCTGCTCGGTAGCCGCGTCCGGCACGTCGACCCGGGCCAGCGTCCAGTCGAGCTCCTGCGGCCGGACCCGGAGGGCGGCCTCGAACTGGTGGCGGAACAGGTCCGCCTTCGCCTCGATGTCCAGCCCCGTGAGCACCACCGTCATCTCGTTGCGATACCCGCCGACCCGGGTCTGCGAGACCTTCACGTCCGGCGGGGGCGGCTCACCCCGTACGCCCGAAATGGAAACCCGATCGGGACCGTCCGGCCGCAGCGAGATCGTGTCGAGCCGGGTCGTCACGTCCGGACCGGCGTAGCGCGCGTCCTGCACCTCGTAGACCAGCTGCGCCGTCACCGTCCCCACGGTGACCGCACCCCCGGTGCCCGGATGTTTGGTGATCACGCTGGATCCGTCCTCGAAGACCTCCGCGATCGGGAACCCCGGGTGGAGCATGTCCGGAATCTCGGTGAAGAACGGATAGTTCCCGCCGGTGGCCTGCGTCCCGCACTCGATGACGTGCCCGGCCACGGTCGCCCCGGCGAGCTGGTCGAAAGCCTCGCGGTCCCAGCCGTACCGGGCGATCGCCGGCCCGATGACCAGCGACGCGTCCGTGACCCGCCCGGTGACCACGATGTCGGCGGACATGGCCCGCGCGATCCCGAAGGCGCCCAGGTACGCATGCGAATCCGGCCCCAGCGAATCGCCGCGCACCAGGGCGACCGTGGGGGAGAGGCCCTGATCGGCGGCGACCTGCCGGATCGCGGCCACCAGCGCCGCCGGGTTCACCCCGCCCGCGTTGGTCACGATGCGCACCTTGCGGTCGAGGGCGAGCCGCAGGCAGTCGCGCAGCTGCGAGAGGAACGTCAGCGCGTACCCGATGCCCGGATCTTCCTTGCGGTCGCGGGCGAGGATCAGCATGGTCAGCTCGGCGAGGTAGTCGCCGGTGAGCACGTCGAGGTCGCCGCCCTCCAGCATCTCCCGCATCGCGGAGAGCCGGTCCCCGTAGAACCCGGAGAAGTTGCCGATGCGGATCACCCGCCGAGGCTCGCACAGCCGGGAAAAACAATCAAGCGTGCTTGTTTTTCGGCGGCCCGGAAAGCTACCGTGCGGTAATGCGGCTCAACGAGGACCACAGCGCCTTCCGGGAGAGTGTTCGCCGGTTCGTCGACACCGAGGTGAACCCGCACGTCGACGCCTGGGAGGCGGCCGGGCGCGCGCCGCTGCACGACCTGTTCCCCAAGGCCGCGGCCCTCGGCCTGCTCGGCCTCGAGTACGACGAGGCGTACGGCGGGGAGGGCGCCGACCCGAGCTTCCAGCTGGTCGCCGCCGAGGAGTACGGACGGATGCACGCCGGCGGCGTCGGCATGGCGATCGGCGTGCAGGCCATGATGAGCACCCCGTCGTTGCACGAGTTCGGCACGCCCGAGCTGAAGGAGCGGTTCCTGCGGCCCGCGATCGCCGGCACCGCCGTCACCGCGATAGCCGTCACCGAGCCCGACACCGGCTCCGACGTGTCCCGGCTGCGGACGAGGGCGGTGCGCGACGGCGACGACTGGGTGATCACCGGGCGGAAGGTGTTCATCACCAACGGCGCCCAGGCCGACTGGCTGTGCCTGCTCGCCCGCACCTCCGACGAGGGCGGGTACCGCGGCATGTCCCAGATCGTCGTGCCCACCGACTCTCCGGGCTTCGAGGTGGCCCGCACCTTCGACAAGCTCGGCAACCGCTGCTCCGACACGGCCGAGCTGGTCCTCGACGAGGTGCGGGTGCCGGTCGCCAACACGATCGGCACGGCCGGCCGCGGCTTCCAGCAGCAGATGCGCCAGTTCGTCACCGAGCGCATGTTCGCCGCGTACACCACGGCCGGCCAGTGCCAGTACGCGCTGGACCGCACGAGGTCGTTCGTGAAGGACCGGAGCGTCTTCGGCCGCCCGCTCGCCGAGCGGCAGTACGTCGCGTTCCGCCTGACCGAGCTGCAGGCCGAGGTCGACCTGCTGCGCAGCCACAATCTGCAGACCTGCGAGGCGCTGATGGCCGGCGAGGACATCACCCGGATGGCCTCGGTCGCCAAGCTCAAGGCGGGCCGGCTGATCCGCGAGGTCGCCGATTGGTGCCTGCAGTTCCACGGCGGCACCGGGTACCTGGAAGAGACGTGGACGTCCCGGATGCTCCGGGACGTCCGTCTCACCTCGATCGGGGCCGGCGCCGACGAGGTCATGCTGCAGGTGCTGGCCCGCCTCGACGGCCTGCCGGCCTAGCCGCCGTAGTTGTAGCTGCCGCCGGTACCCGTGATCTTGATGGGCTCGCCCCTGCGGACGCGCTCACCCCGGCGGGCCACTTCGAAGATGTCGTACGCCGTGCCGACCACCGTGATGCCGATGATCAGCAGTGAGAGCCAGTGCTTCACGTCGGACTCGGCGCCGAGGCCGGCGAAGTTGTGGAACTCCGGGTTGAAGAACTGGTCGGTGGCCAGCAGCCAGACCAGCGGGACCGCCGACGCCAGCTGCAGCACCGCGTTGACCACGGTCACCGTGCGGTTCCACGTGCCCAGCCGCCACAGCCACACCTGGTAGGCGCCCTGCAGCACCAGCACCACGATGAAGTACGGCCACCAGAACGACCAGTTCGCCGGATCCAGCACCGGTACGCCGGAGAGCGTGAACTGCTGCAGGATCAGTGCCGCGATCAGCAGCGCCGGCCAGACCAGCCCGCCGGCCAGCCGTGCGATCGGCATCCGGTCCGGCTCGTACTTGGGCAGGTCCTTCACCGACCACTTCACCCGCAGCTTGTCCTTGACCGCGCCGGTCCGCTCGACGATCGCGTAGATCAGCGTCGTCCAGAACACCATGTGGACCCCGACGGTCAGCGTGGTGCTCACCGCCGTACCGACGATGGTCCCGAAGCTCTTGCCGTCGACCACCTGGACCACGACCAGCACGGCCACCACCACCGGCAGCACCGTCGACAACAGCATCACGGTCAGCCGCCGCCACGACGTGTACAGCTCCGGGCCGATCAGGTAGCCCGAGCGGTTCGCGTAGCTGTCGGCAAGCTTGTCGGGGTCGCCGAGCTCGGTCAGCGTGGCCTCGACCGCGGCCTCGCGCGCCTCCCCGGCCTCGACGCGGGCGTCCACCGCGTCCTCGATGGAGGCCCGCAGCTCCCGGTCGATGTCGGCCCGCTGCGCCTCCGGGACGCGGCGCAGGGCGGTGTACACATAACGGTCGACGAGACTGGTCATCACATGCTCCCCGTGGTCGGATCGAGATCGTTTATCGCCTTGTCGAGGCGGGTCCACTCCGAGCGCAGC
The DNA here is from genome assembly GCF_000379645.1 of Paractinoplanes globisporus DSM 43857. Taxonomy (GTDB): domain Bacteria; phylum Actinomycetota; class Actinomycetes; order Mycobacteriales; family Micromonosporaceae; genus Actinoplanes; species Actinoplanes globisporus. The sequence goes on along the minus strand of NZ_KB903294.1, from coordinate 105,751 downwards.
GACGACGCGATCGCGTCACCCTGCTCGGTGGTCCGGTAGAACTTGCGCGGCCGCGCCTCATCGGTGTTCCACTCGCTGGTCAGCAGCCCCTGCGCCTCGAGCCGGCGCAACAGCGGATAGAGCGTGTTCGCCTCGACCTCGAAACCGGCCCCGCTCAGCGTCTCGAGCAGCGAATACCCATACCCCGGCTCACGCAGCACCGTGAGGCTGGCGACGACGACCGTGCCGCGCCGCAGCTCCTGCAGGTGCCCCGATAGCGTCGCATCCAATGTCATAGCAAGCACGATACTGTGTCTCACACACTATGACAACCCAATACAGCAATGTGCCGGGATTCCCCAGCTCTGGAGACGGTGAAGGGGCAGGAGGCGGACGACGTCCGGCGCGTTCGACCAGCGCACCCCGATCGGGTCGCCCACGGCGTAGGAGGACCGGTCGGTGGAGACCTTGGTGGGTTCGCCCACCGGGGTCACGGAGCTCCACGCGTACGCCCGGAAGAACGGGACCATGGAACCGGACCGCGACCACCGACCCGCTGGTCACGCGCCGGCTTGCCGGTGCCACCAGCGCGGGCGGCGCGGCCGGGCGGACCTCCAGCGTCGTGACCACGCCGCGATGATCCGTCGGGTACGGCGTCACGTCGTGCTCGCCCACCACGCGGGAGTCGAGAGTGCGCGACGGCCCGGCCGGCCAGCGCACCGGATAGCGCACCTCGGGCCGGGCCTTCGCGACGGCCGGGGTCCAGTCCAGCGGCGACGGGCTGTTGAAGTCGCCGGTCAGCACCACCGGGAGGCCCTGGGCGGCCAGCGCCGGCAGCGTGCGGGCGAGGTCCCGGACGGCCGGTTGCCGTACCGACCGCTCGATCTGCCGCAGCGTCCGCGAACCCGGTCTCTGCCGCATTCGCCCGACCGCCGCCGGAACCAGTGATGAACAGCTAGAGATGGGCGGCGGCGATCTGGCGGTCGTAGCGCTTCATGAAACGCACGCCGTCGCGGGCCGGGCGGAAACCCTGGTCGGCCAGCGCGGCCATCCGGGTGCGCCAGAAGACCCAGCGGGGGACGCTGAAACCGGGCGCGGCCACGCCCGCCGCGACCGCCAGCTCGCCCAGGCGGGAGACGTACGTGCGGCCGTGCAGGGTGGCGGCGAGCAGAGGTGGCCCGGCGTGGTGGAACCACTCGACGGCGGCCGGCACCTGCGCGGCCGGGTCAGCGAATGTCTCCAGCGCGCTGCCGATCGTCAGCAGGCCGAGCCGGAGGAAGTCGGCCACGTCCGGGGTCAGCCGGGCCGCGAACGCGTTCAGCCGGGTCCACGCCTCGCCCGCGGGCGGCTCGTCCCACGCCGCCTGCATCGCGGCGCCGAACAGCGGCAGCTCGGGCAGATGGCGCCGCACCCCGGCGACCAGTGGAACCAGCCGCTCGTCGGCCGACGCCACCACGGTCTGCCAGGCCGCCCACAGGATGCTCTCGGCCTTGTCCGGCCCCGCCTCCGCGACCGGGGCGACGAACGCCGCGACATCCCGGGACGCGACCACCGCCGGGTAGTAGGCGAGGGCCTCCTCATAGTTCATGTCGTCGATTCTTCCCGAGCGATCGTGGCGCGGCGGCCGCGCGTCGACGCACCACCCACGCGACGGCCGGTACCAGCAGCACCGCCGGGATGAGCAGGCCCAGCGTCATCGCGTGCGACCGCGACCGCGACCCCGGCCCCGTCGTGGCGGCGATCCAGTCGCCGAGCTGGTCGGTGCGCGCCGCGAAGTCGGGGCCCGGGTGCGGGCACTCCGGCCCGGTGCTCACGACCGCCACCAGGGTCGGCACCCCGGTCCGGGACTCGGTGAAGTAGGGCCCGCCGGAGTCGTACCGGCACGCGCTCGTGTCGGCTCGCGGCTTGCGGCCCGAGACGTCGAGCAGCGTGTCCCGCACCTGTGCCACCACGAACACCCCGGTGCGCGGGGCGGACGAGCCCGAGTCGTCGCCGGTCAGGCCGTAGCCGATCAGCCGCAGCAGGTCGCCGGCCTTCGGCGGGGCGTCCCCGAGCCGGATCGGCGTGACCGCGGTGATCGGTGTGGCCAGCTCGGCCAGGGCTACGTCGTGGTCGGGCGCCTGGTACGCGCGGACGACGTCGGCCGAGTGCCCGCCCCCGGTCACCGCGGTCGTGTGCTCGGCCACCGTCCGGCTCACCCGCTTGCCGTCCGTGTCCCGGAAGCAGTGTCCGGCCGTGATGACCCAGCGTGGGGCGATGAGGGCCCCCGAGCACCAGCTGTCGCGGTCCCCGCCATCGCCCGTCGGGATGCCGGTCATGGTCAGCTTCGTGGCGAACGCGTACTTGCCGGCCGGGACGCGGTCGCCGTGCGCGATCGCGTGAGCCGGGCGCGCCGGCACGGCCACCATAGCGGCGACCGCCAGCGCGATGACGAGGTAGTTTCGGGACACGACGACTCATGCTGGGCGTCCGGCCGTCGGGCGAGCGTCAGCGGCCCGTTTACGGAACCTTTATCCGCGCCGTGCGAGCCTGGCGATCCCGGGGACGGAGTGGAGGACGACGCGTGCGGGTGTTGCTGGCCGACGACGAGCGGATGCTCGCCGACACGGTCGCCGGTGGCCTGCGGCAGCTGGCGATGGCCGTCGACGTGGTCTACGACGGCGACAGCGCCCTCGAGCGGCTCGGCGTGAACCGCTACGACGTGGCCGTCCTCGACCGCGACATGCCCGGCCGCACCGGCGACGAGGTCTGCCGCCGCATCGTCGACTCCGGCGCGACCACCCGGGTGCTGCTGCTGACCGCCGCCGCCGGCATCCGCGACCGGGTCGAGGGCCTCGGCCTGGGCGCCGACGACTACCTGACCAAGCCGTTCGCGTTCGCCGAGCTCGTCGCCCGGTTACAGGCTCTTTCCCGGCGTACGGCCCCGGCCCTGCCGCCGGTGCTGGAGCGCGACGGCGTCACGCTCGACACCACCCGGCACACGGCCGCCCGCGACGGCCTGGTGCTCTCGCTCTCGCCCAAGGAGTTCGCCGTCCTCGAGGTGCTGCTGCGCGCCGGCGGCCAGGTGGTCAGCGCCGAGGACCTGCTCGAGCAGGCGTGGGACGAGCACGCCGACCCGTTCACCAACTCGGTCCGGGTGACGATCATGACGTTGCGCCGCAAGCTCGGCGACCCGCCGGTGATCCACACCGTGCCCCGCGTCGGTTACCGGCTGGGCCCATGACCAACCGCTCCCCGGCCCGCCGGATGCTGCTGGTCTGCGGCCTCCTGCTGCTGGCCACCCTGTTCGTCCCGCGCGCCGCCGACGAGGTGCTCAACCTGTGGTCGGATTTCGTGCCGACGCCGTGCACCCCGAGGGACCTGAGCCCCTCCTATTTCTGCGTCCAGGTGTACCGCCACCCCAGCGTCGTGCCGCTCTTCGGCCGCACGCTCGTGCTCCTGGCCATCCTGGCCATCTGCGTGGCGGCGATCCGCTGGTGCCTCGCGCCGATCCGCGACCTGATCCCGGTCATCGCCGACGTCGGCCCGCAGAACCTCGGCCACCGGCTGCGCCCCGGCGACGGCCGCGGCGAGCTCGCCGACCTGGGACGCACGATCGACGACATGATGGACCGCATCGCGGTCGGCTACGAGGCACAGCGCCGGTTCGCCGCCGATGCCTCGCACGAGTTGCGCACCCCGCTCGCGACCCAGCGGGCGCTCATCGAGATCGGCATGGCCCGCGACCTCAACGCCGACCAGATCGAGCTGCTGGCCGCGCAGCTGCTGGAGACCAACCAGCGCAATGAGCGGCTCATCGAGGGCCTGCTCGTGCTCAGCGAGAGCGACCGCGGCCTGGTCTCCCGCGCGCCGGTACGCCTCGACGAGGTCACCGGCGCCGTGCTGGAGGCGCACCTGCCGCGGGCCGAGGAGGCCGGGGTCACCGTCACCAGCACGCTGAGCCCCCGGGTGGTGATCGGCGAGCAGGTGCTGCTCGAGCGCCTGGTCACCAATCTCGTGCAGAACGCGATCAAGTACAACCGCAAGGGCGGGACGATCGACGTGCGGGTCGGCGGCAGCCCGGCCCTGACCGTGGTGAACACCGGCGACGACGTGCCGCCCGAGGAGGTCGCCGGCCTGTTCGAGCCGTTCCACCGGCTGTCCGGCGTCCGCATCGACCACAGCGGCGGCGCCGGCCTGGGCCTGTCGATCGCCCGCTCGATCACCCGCGCCCACGGCGGCACGATCGCCGCCCACTCCACCGGTCACGACGGCCTGCGGGTGCAGGTGTCCTTCCCGGACGCGAGCCTGACGTAACCCTTACCCCGCGCTTACACGAGGGGCCTAGCGTGTCCCGGCATGACGGACCGACGTGTGGTTGCGCATGTTCTGCGGCGGTTGACGTTCGGGCCGACGGCGGCCGAGGTCGACGCGGCGGCGCGGGACGGCCTGCCCGCCACCGTGGACCGCATCCTCGCCCCGGCCCCGACAGTCACCCCGCCGTCGTTCCCCACGCCCGACCGTAAGGACCGGCAGGCCGTACAGGACCAGGTGTCAGATGGTCTGGCCTGGTGGTTGGGGCAAATGGTCATACACGGCGGCTCGGCCGCCGAGAAGCTGACGTTCTTCTGGCACGGCCACTTCGCCACCAGCGTCCAGAAGGTGCGCTCGGCGGGCCTCATGCTCAACCAGCAGAAGACTTTCCGCCGGTACGGCCCGGGGCCGACCGGCCCGTTTGTCCGGGCGATGCTGCGCGACCCGGCGCTCATCATCTGGCTCGACGGGCAGAAGAACACCCGCAAGGCGCCGAACGAGAACCTGGCCCGCGAGGTGATGGAGCTGTTCACACTCGGTGTCGGCCACTACACCGAGGACGACGTCAAGGCGGCGGCCCGCGTGCTCACCGGCTGGCAGGTCGACCGGGCCGCCGGGACCAGCCGGCTCGACCCGAGGCGGCACGCCACCGGCCCGGTCACCCTGCTCGGGCGCACCGGCCCGCTCGACGTGGACGGCTTCGCCGACCTGCTGACCCGGCACGCGGCCCACGTGCCGTTCCTGGCCGGGCGGGTCTGGCTGCGCTACGGCGGCGACACTCCGATGCCGGACTCGCTGACGGCGGCCGGCAACGACGTCCCGGCCATGCTGCGCGCGCTGGCCCTCGACCCGGCCTTCCCGCAGACCGCCGGTCACCTGGTGAAGCAGCCGATCGAGTGGGTCGTCGGCGCGGTGCGGCAGCTCGGCATCGACCCGGCCAAGGGTCGCAAGCAGCTGCTCGCCGGGCTGCGCGGGCTCGGCCAGCTGCCGTTGCGCCCGCCGAGCGTGGGCGGCTGGCCGGCCGGGGAGGCGTGGCTGACCACCGCCGCGGCCCAGGCCCGGCTGCGCACCGGCCAGGCGCTGACCGCCCTCGCGCCCGCGGCCGTGCAACACCTCGCTTCCTCCGTACCGCAAGAAAGGCTGGAGGCCCTCGCGGCGATGCTCGCCGTCGATGGCTGGACCGACCGGACGGCCGCGGTTCTCACGCCGGCGGCCAAGGATCCGCGGCGGCTGCTCGCAATCGGCCTGGCCACCCCCGAATACACCGTGCAGTGAGGAGACAGCACCCATGGACGCCATCACCCGCCGCCGGTTCCTCGTCGCGAGCGGCGTCGCGGCCGGCGGCCTGATCGCCGCGGGCGGCGCCGCCTACGGCCTCACCGACATCTTCGCCACCGCCGGCGACCGCGACCCCGCCGCCCGCACCCTCGTGCTGGTCACGCTCTACGGCGGCAACGACGGACTCAACACCCTCATCCCGTACGCGGATCCGGCCTACACGAAAGCACGGCCGGCCCTCGCCTACGACGCGGGCCACGTGTTGCGGCTGGACGACGCGTTCGGGCTCAACCCGGCCATGACCGGCCTGCACCAGCTCTACCAGGACGGGCGGCTCGCGGTTGTGCGCGGCGTCGGCTATCCGAAGCCCGACCGCAGCCACTTCCGCTCGATGGACATCTGGCAGACCGGCCGACCCGATCACCCCGAGACCACCGGTTGGCTCGGCCGCTGGCTCGACGCGTCCGGCGGCGACCCGCGCCTCGCGGTCTCGTTCGAGCCGGTGCTGCCGCCGCTGCTGGCCGGCGCACACAGTGCGGGCGCGACCGTCCCCGGCGGCGAGGTGAAGCTTCCGGCCACCGTCACCACCGCCCAGCTGACCGCCCTGGGCAAGGTGGATCCCGCCGAACCGGCCGCCCGGCAGCGTGCCGCCACCTGCTTCGCCGACCTGACCCGCATCCAGGACCTGATGGCCGACGTGGCCGCGGCCGGCGGCACCGACGCCGACGACGAGCCGGCCGCCACCGCCACCGGCGGCGCCACCCAGCCGCTCGAACAGCAGCTCGCGCTGGTCGCCCGGTGCGTCGAGGCCGGCGCGGCCACCCGGGTCTACTCGGTCTCGCTCGGCGGCTTCGACCTGCACGCCGACGAGAAGGCCGCCCAGGAGTCGCAACTGACCAAACTGGACAAGCCTCTCGCCGCGTTCGCGGGCCGGATGTCGCGGACCGAGGCCGGCCGCAACGTGGTCGTCGCCGTCTACTCCGAGTTCGGCCGGCGGGTCACCGCGAACGCCTCCGACGGCACCGACCACGGCACCGCCTCATCCATGTTCCTGCTCGGCGCGGGCGTCAAGGGCGGCATGTACGGCGACCCGCCCAGCCTCACCGATCTCGACCAGGGCGACCTCAAGTACACGACCGACTTCCGCGACGTCTACGCCACGCTGCTCGGCGACGTGCTCGGCGCCGACCCCGCCCGGATCCTCAACGGCTGGACGGGAGGGCTCACTTCGTCCCCGCTGACCCGTCGCTGATCAGCATCTGCGGGTGCCGGACGAGGAACTCGCGGAGGTTGTCGTCGGCCGTGGCCTTGAACAGGTCCAGGGTGTCCCCGTTGAGGGTCTCGGCCTTGCCGTCCGAGGTCGGCGCGAACGTGCCGCCGTTGGTCTTGACCGGGATCAGGTCGGCGGCGGCGATGCTCTTCAGGCCGAAGATGAAGTCCTGGACGCCGACGCCGTGGGTGTCCATCTTGAGCGAGCTGCCGGCGGCCTTGAGGATGGCCGAGACCTTGGCCGGATTGGTCAGCGTGCCGGCGCTGCTCGCCTTCTTGGCCATGGCCCGCAGCAGCTGCTGCTGGTGGCGCTGCCGGTCGTAGTCGCCGTTGGCCGAGTGCCGGATGCGGGAGAACTCGAGCGCCTCCCACGGGGCCATGTTGCGGCAGCCCTTCTTGAACCACAGCGCGTTGCGCGGCGGGTTCTCCGGGTTGGCACCCTCGGCGTACTTCACCTTGCCGTCGACGATGATGTAGTGGCTTGACCAGGAATCCTTGTCGACGCACATGTAGACGCCGCCCATGGCCTCGAGGATGCCCTTGAAGCCGTCGAAGTCGATGACCACGACCCCGTCGAAGTCGATCCCGGTGATCTCGTGCACGGTCTTGGTGGCCAGTTTCGCGCCGCCGGTCCAGCCCCGCTTGTTCTCCGACCCCAGGGCGTACGCCCCATTGATCTTGTCCCGGGTCGCGTTGGTGCCCAGCGAGCTGTCGGCCGGGATGTCCACCTCGGCATCGCGCGGGATCGAGATCATGTACGCCTGGTCGTGCGCCTTCGAGATGTGCAGGATGATCATCGTGTCGGAGCGGGAGGTCTGGCCCTTCTGCTCCCAGCCCTGCCGGGTGTCGAGGCCGAGCATCAGGAAGTTCATCGCGCCGTCGGGCAGCTTGCCGCCGGTCGACGCGGCACTGCCGCCGCCGCTCTCGCCGTCCAGCACGCTCGAGGTCGTCTGGATGTTGTCGGTGAGCTGGCCCATGAAGTACTTCACGCCGACGATGCCGGTCAGGCTGAACAACGCGAGAACCGCACCGAACGTGGTGACCGCTTTAGCCCAGAAAGGCGCCTTCTGCTTCTTGCCTTTGAGGGCGGGGACCTTGCCGTTGGGGCGGGCGGTCTGACCCGGCATGCGTCGTCTCCTCCAGACACGAGCGTTGTTCACCGCCCCAAGACTGGGGCTGCCCGCGCCGGGCACGCACATCGCAGAGAAACAGATATATCTTCACGTTGCGATAGTCAATCGGCCGTTGGGACGTAACGCCCCGGTTGTGACCGCTTGTGATCTTTTGGTTCCGGAACGGGACCTTATTGACTCGGCTCGATTCGATAAGTGACTATCCGGTAGGTATCCCCAACCCGGCGAAACTCACGTAAGGGTCACCGACGTATGCGCCGAACCCGTCCCACCGCCCGGATCGTCCTCGCCTCCGCCGTCGCCGCGGTCCTCATTGTGGTCCCCGCCACACCCGCCTTCGCCGACCCGCCGCACAACCTCCCGCAGAACGCCGGCGGCTACGAGCAATCCTTCTCCCCGGCCTACGACTACGACACCGACGGCTGCTACGCCGTGCCCGCCATCGGCCCCGACGGGACGCTCAACGGCGGCCTCAAGACCAGCGGCGCGGTAAACGGCAGCTGCCGCGACCAGTCGGACCTCGACAACTCGCAGACCTACGCCCGCTCGAAGTGCAACAACGGCTGGTGCGCGATCGTGTACGCCAGCTACTTCGAGAAGGACCAGGCCGTCGCGGGCAGCGGCCTCGGCGGCCACCGGCACGACTGGGAGCACGTCATCTCCTGGGTCAACCAGTCGTCCAACCAGGTCGACTACGTGACCACCACGCAGCACAGCTCGCAGGTGACCTACGCCCGCTCGGCGGTCCGCTTCGACGGCAGCCACCCGAAGGTCGTCTACCACAAGGACGGCGCGTCGACGCACTTCTTCCGGCTCGCCAACGCCAACGACGAGCCGCCGGAGAACCACTACCACAACTGGCGCTACCCGCCGCTTGTCGACTGGAACGGCTGGCCCACCATCGAGCTGCGCGACAAGCTGATGGCGGCTGACTTCGGCTCGGCCACCATCAAGATCAAGGACGGCTCGTTCGAGTACCTGCTCAACGCCTCCAAGCCGGCCGGGATCCCCTTCGACCCGTACGCGTAGGAACTCTCACTCGCAGAGGGCCGGCGGCGATGTGCCGCCGGCCCGATCGGCCGGCACGACCAGCGCGCAGAGCGAGCGCACCGCCTCGGCCGGGTCGAGCCGCCAGATGCCGACCGTCCAGTCGTTGAGCCCCGCGATCAGCGTCTTCCCGTCCGTGGTGAAGCGGATCTGACCCCAGTTGTTGCTGTTCCCGCGCACCTCGGCCACCTCGGCGCCGGTCGCGGGATCCGAGAGCAGGATCAGGCCGTCGGTGGTGTCGGTCGCGGTCGCCAGCAGCGAGCCGTCCGGCGACCAGACCACCCGGGTGACCGGCGACGGTTGCCCGCCGACATCGCGCAGCGGCCGGAGACCGTCCACCTTGAACAGTCGCGCGGTGTTGTCCGCCGCGATCGCGAACGTCGTGGAGTCGGGACTCACCGTGATCTCGTCGAGCGGGACGCCGGGCAGCTCGCGCGAGTCGGCGAGCGTCAGGTCCGCCGCCCGGAACCGCCAGATGGCGCCGTCCTGCTTCGCGGTCAGAGCGTTCGTCCTGCCGTTGGACGTGACCAGCAGAGACTTCCCATCGGGGGTGAAGGCCGGCTGCATCGCGAGCGCTCCGGGGAGCTTCAGCTCCGCGATCTGCCGGTACGTCCGGGTGTCCCACACGACCACATCGGGGTCGTCCTCGTCGAGCACGTCCTTTCTCGGCCCCGTGACCGAGCGGAGCGGGTTGGTGACGACCGCCAGACGCGTGCCGTCGGGGGAGAACGCGAGGTTACCGGGGTAGAGCCCGGCCGGGAGGCGCAGCGTCGCGCGCGGACGCTGCTGCCGGTCGTAGACCAGGACCCGGCCGCCCTGCGCGAAAGCGGCGGCAAGCGACCCGTCCGGCCCGTAGGCGAGGCCGAGCGGCCCGTCGTCGGCGTCGACCGGGATCGTCGCGTGCAGCGCGCCGGTCCGCGGATCCCACACCCGGATCGCCGGGTCCTTCGACCCGGTGGCGAGCCAGCCGCCGGCCGGGTCGACCGCGAGGTGCCCGATCGCCTGAGAGTGGGGGAGGGCCGACCCGTTGATCCGCATGAGCGTGGGCGGGTCCTGCGCACCGGCCGTGACGAGCGTCCGGCCGTCGGCGGAGAGGGCGAGGTCGTTCGCCGCGCCGTTCATCATGCCGAGGCCGACCCGCGCGCCGCCTACGGTCAGCCGGAGCGTCTCGCCGGTTGTCCAGCTTGCGATCAGTACGGTCCCGTCCGGCGTCACGGCGAGATTCTTACGGCCGGGCGCGGGCCGGGGCAGTGAGCCGGCCGGGTCGGTCAGGTTCACCGGCTTCCACCCTGTCCCGGCCGGCCGCGCCTGCACCGGGCTGTCGTCGTCGATCCCGGTGCTGTAGACGGTGTCCGCGGCGTCGAAGCCCGCCGTGCACCGGCCCGGGAGACGGGTCTGCACCGCGCCGCCGGGCAGGCGCAGCACCGACCCGCCGAGCGGACCGCAGGAGGCGAGGTACTTTCCGTCGGCGCTGACCACGACATCGCTCCCGGCCGGATCCGGCACCGGCAGCTCGGTCAGGCGACGGCCGTCCGCGGCCGACCACTCGCCGAGCACCGGCGTGGATGAGTCGAACCGCGCGGCCAGCAGCGCCGACGAGTCGGGCAGCCAGCCCACCCCGCCGTACGCCTTGAGCCGGAACCGCATCCTGCCGGTCGCCACGTCCCAGACCGCCACGCCCTCGGGGTCGAGCGAGCCCGACGCCAGCGACCGGCCGTCGGGGGAGAAGGCCAGCCAATGCAGCAGCTTGTTGCCGGTCTCGTGGCGCAGCGCCGGGCCGGTCGGGCGCAGCGTCGCGGCGTCCCACAGCTGGATCTCGCCGTCCAGGTACCCGACCGCCACCCGGCGGCCGTCGGCGCTCATCGCCACCGTCTCGGCGCCGGTGCGGGTGCCGAGACGGCCGAGCAGCTGGGTCTGCTGGGCGTAGAGCAGGGCGCTGCGGGCCTCGATCGTGGGTGACTCCGCCCACGACCGCAGCGCCTTGTCCACCGACGACAGCGGGTCGGACCAGTGCTCGGTACGGGCCTCGGCGGCGTGCTGGCGGGAGGCGGCGAGCAGGCCGTTGGCCCGGGCCTCGCGGCCCCGCTCGACCGCGACCAGCCCGCCGCCGACCGCGAGCAGCAGCGCGACGCCGAGCCCGGCCACCAGGCGTCGCAGCCGCCGGGTGGTGCGCCGCTCGGTCCGCTCGCGCTGCTCGGCCGCCGCGGCCGAGGCGGCCAGGAAGCGGCGCGGGGTCTCCGGCAGGTCCGTGGCGTACTCGCGGACGGCGGCCAGGCGGGCGCCGCGATAGAGAGCGTCCGGATCCTCGCCGGCCGCCTGCCATTCCCGCGCCGCCTGGGCCAGGCGCTGGCGGAGCAGGATCTCCTCGCGGGCGTCGGCCAGCCAGCCCGCCAGGCGGGGCCAGCCGTCGAGCAGCGCCTCGTGGCTGATCTGGACGGTGTCCTCGCCCGCCGTCACCAGGCGCTCGGCGATCAGCGGGCGCAGCACGGCCATGTTCACGTCGGCGAACGCGGCCCGGCGGCGCACGGCGAGCCCGTCGACCACCGTGACCAGACTGAGCAGCTCGGCGCGCAGCGCTTGCCGGCCGGGTTCGTCCAGGGTGGCGTACACCCGCTCGGCGCTGGCGGCGACGGCCCGGCGGATGCCGCCGGTCGCCCGGTAGCCGGTCACCGTGAGGGTGTCGCCCTCGCGGCGCTCCCAGGTGGCGCGCAGCGCGTGGGCGAGCAGTGGCAGGGCGCCCGGCTCGTAGTCGCGCAGCAGCACCTCGACCAGCCCGGGCTCGACGGTCAGGCCGGCGTCGCCTGCCGGCGCGGCGATCGCCCGGCGCAGTTCGTCCTCGTCGAGCGGCCCGACGACCACCTGGCCGGTGCCGAGCAGAGCGGCCATCCCGGGGAGCTCCGTGCACTGCGGATAGAAGTCGGCGCGGACCGCGACGATGAGCAGCGCGTCCGGCACCGCGGCGAGCGCGTCCACGAAGGACGCTCGCTCGGCCGGGTCGGGGCACTGCGTGAACAGTTCCTCGAACTGGTCGACGAGGATGACCTGTCGTCCGCCGTGTACCAGCGCCGCGCGCAACGTGGCCAGCGGCGTCGCGCCCGGCGTGATGAGGACCCAGGGCCAGGCGCCGCTGCCGTCGCCGAGTCCGTCGGCCGCGACCAGGGGCAGCAGGCCCGCCCTGAGCAGCGACGACTTGCCGGCGCCGGACGCGCCCACGACGACCAGCGGCGGCCCGCCGAGCAGGTGCTCGTCGAGGCGGCCGAGCAGGGTCCGGACGAGTCGCTCGCGGCCGTGGAAGAAGGGCGCGTCGCCGATGTCGAAGCTCGCCAGGCCGGGGTACGGCGGGATGCCTCGGGTTGGCGGGCCGGGCTCCGCGGCGGGCGCCGGCGCCGGTTGCAGGGACCGGATCAGCGAGGTGGTGGCGGCGAGGGCGCCGAGCACCCGGGTCGTGTCCCGGCGTTGCTCCTCGACCTGGCGGTTGAGGCCGAGCCGGATCTCGTCGAGCACCCGCCGGGTGTCGGCGGCGAGCACCTGGAGGCTCTCGAACGCGGTCGCGATCTGCTGCCGGCTCTGCTCGTCGGCCGCCAGCAGGGCCGTCTCGACCGCGCCGATCGCGTGCAGCAGCGCGGTCAGCTCGTCGCGCAGGCCGGTGTCGCCGGTCTCGAGCCGGGCGAGCAGCTCGCCGGCGATCTCGTCACGCCAGTCCCGGTCGCCGGTCTCGAGGCGGGCGGCGGTGGTGGCCAGCGCGTCGGCGAGGAAGTTGCTGCCCATCCCGCCGAGCTGGTTGAGGGCGGCCGCGTAGTCGGCCGGGGCGCCCAGCGCCGCGCCGGCGATCGGGGCGACCGCCGATGCGGAGAGGAAGGCGAGGATCGCGTACGGGGTGGCGCGGCGCATACCGGTGCCCGTCGCGCGGACCCAGGACCGGATGCCGGACCGTGCCCGCTCGGCGGGGGAGGGCGTCGCGCTCATCGACGCTCATGGTGTCATGGACCGTCCATTGTGGCGGCCCGCAGGGTGTTGACCATCAGCATCGCGATCGTCATCGGCCCGACCCCGCCCGGCACCGGGGTGACGCGCGCGGCGACCCCGTCCAGCTCGGCCCGCCGTACGTCCCCTTGCAGGCCGTCGGCGGTGCGATGGATGCCTACGTCGATGACCGTCGCGCCCGGCTTGACGTGCTCGGCCCCGATCAGGCCGTGCACCCCGGCCGCCACGACCAGGATGTCCGCCTCCCGGGTCACCGCGGCCAGGTCGGCGGTGTGCTTGTGGGCGACCGTGACCGTGGCGTCGTGCTGCAGCAGCAGCTCGGCCATCGGGTGCCCGACCAGCGCGGAGCGGCCCACCACCACGGCCCGCGACCCGCGCGTCTTCACCCCCTGCGACTCGAGCAGCTCGATGACGCCGCTCGGGGTGCACGGGCGCAGGCCGGGCTCGCCGCGGGCCAGCAGGCCGGCGCTGCGGGTGGTGAGGCCGTCGACGTCCTTGGCGGCCGGGATGCGATCGATCAGCGCGTCCGGGTCGAGGTGCGCGGGCAGCGGGAGCTGCAGCAGGATGCCGTGGACGGCCGGGTCGGCGGCCAGCTCCTCGAGGACCGCGGCCACCTCGGCCTGGGTCGCGGTGGCCGGAAGCGATCGGTGGTGGTCGCTCATGCCGGCCTCGCGGACGGCCCGGCGCTTGCTCGCCACATAGACCGCGCTGGCCGGGTCGTCGCCGACCAGCACGGTGGCCAGCCCGGGTTTCGGGTCGAGGGCCGCCACCTCGGCGGCGACCTGGGCGCGTACCCGCTGGGCGACGGCCTTGCCGTCGATGGTCACGGTCATCACGCGAACACGATCGTGTGGTTCTCGTGCCGGATGATCCGGTCCTCGCTGTGCCACAGCACGGCCCGCGACAGCACGTCGCGCTCCACGTCCGCCCCGCGGCGCTGCAGGTCGGCGACGGTGTGCGCGTGGCTGACCCGCACCACGTCCTGCTCGATGATCGGCCCCTCGTCGAGGTCCTCGGTCACGTAGTGCGCGGTCGCGCCGACCAGCTTGACGCCGCGCTCCTTGGCCTTCGCGTACGGGCCGGCGCCGATGAAGGCGGGCAGGAACGAGTGGTGGATGTTGATGATCGGGACGCCGAGCTTGCCGATGAAGTCGCCGGAGAGGATCTGCATATAGCGGGCGAGCACCACGAAGTCGACGTTGCCGCGCAGCAGCCGCAGGTGCTCGGCCTCGGCCGCCGACTTGTCCGGGCCCGACGACGGCACGTGGAAGAAAGGGATGCCGAACGAGCGGACCTCGTCGGCGGTGTCCGGGTGGTTGGAGACCACCATGGCGACGGTGATCGGCAGCTCGCCCCGGCGGTGCCGCCACAACAGGTCGAGCAGGCAGTGCTCGGCCTTCGACGCGAAGATCGCGACCCGCTTCGGCACGGACAGGTCGCGCAGCGTGAACTCGAGGTCGAAACCGTCCGCGAGCTGGGACGTCAGGTCGGCGTCGATCTGCGGGAGCGCGACCTTGAGGTTGTCGAGGCTGAACACCGTACGCTGGAAAAAGGCCCCGCCGTGCGGGTTGTCGCTGTATTGGTCGAGCGACACGATGTTGGCGTGGTGCTTGCTCAGCACGGCGCCGACGGCGGCCACGATGCCGGTGCGGTCGCGGCCGTGCACGATCAGCGAGGCCTGGTTGCGGGTTGGTGTGGGCGACGGGGCGCGCAGGGGAGCCGCCTGGGTGATCGTCACGTCAGCCCTCCTTCCTGAAGGTCGTGATCCAGTCCGCGGTGGCCCGCAGGCCGCCGAAGGTGTAGAAGTGCAGCTTCACCTCGCCGTGCCGGGCGGGGTGGTAATCGGTCGCGAGGGTACGCAGGAAGCGGTCGGGCCCGGCCGTGCCCATCAGGTTGGTGAGGGAAAGGCCGTACTTGCGGGCGATCGACGCGCTGGTGCCGACGCCGAACCGGGCCGCGAAGCGCAGCAGCCGCCGCACGCCGGCCGGGCCGGGCACGCCGACGCGCACGGGGAGATCGACGCCGCGCTCCCGGAGCTCCTCGATCCAGTCGAGGACCGGGTCGACGTCGAAGCCGAACTGGGTGATGATCTCTCCCCGTAGTCCCCGCCGGGCAATCGCCGCGCTCTTCCCGATTAGTGCCTCCCAGAGTACTTCGTCCGGAATGTCGGGATGACCCTCGGGATAGCCGGCGATGCTGACCTTGCCGACGCCGTGCGCCTCGAGGACGCCCGAATCGATCACCGACAGCGCGTCCGCGTACGGCCCGTGTGGCTCGCGCGGATCGCCGCCGACCACGAAGATCTCCCCGGCGGCGCCCTCGGCCCGCAGGGCCGACAGGAAATCGGCCAGCTCCGTCCGGGAGGTCAGCCGGCGGGCCGACACATGCGGCACGGGTACGCATCCCAGGCGCTTGACGGCTCGAGCGGCCGCCACCCGCATCGGCAGGTCCTCGTTGCCGAGGAAGGTCACGTTGATCCTGGTACCGGCCGGGATCGGGCCGGTGAGTTCCGCCGTGTCCTTGCCGGTCATCTCGAGGGAGAAGTCGCTCAGCAGGTCCGGCTTCTTCAGCGCTTCGGTCAAGGCTCGCCTCCGATTCCGCCGGTGACTCAGTCGCGCCGGTACTGGGTCCGCGCGTGCTCGTTGTACGGCGCCGGCTGGACGGTGGCGCGGATCCGGGGCAGGCCGAGGCCGGCGTCGGCCGGGGCGTCCGGGCCCGGGTGGTCGCCCCAGACGACCTCGACCCGGGTGCCGGGGGCGGCGTGCTCGACGTCGACCAGCGACAGAGCGATGACCGCGTCGTAGGGAGCGAGCGAGGCGGTGTGGTAGGTGGTCCCGACCAGGCCGTTCGCGTTCTCGATGCGGTTGCGGGCGTAGCTGAGCACGAACCTGTTGTCGGCCGCGATCGTCGCGCGTACGTCGTCGTTGTCGAAGACCAGGGTGACCTTGGCGAACCGTACGTTCTCCTTGGCCTTGGCCAGGGCGTCGCGGCCGATGAAGTCATGGTCGAGGTTGATCAGGCGGCCGTAACCGAGCTCGTACGGCGTGACGTAGTAGTCCTCGATGTCGTCGGAGTAGAAGCTGCCGTGCAGCGGCCGCTGCCCCTCGATGCCGAAGAACGGCAGCCAGCGCCGGTATTCCTCCAGCTCGGGGTGGGTGTAGATGGCGGGCGTGGGCGACGGGATCCAGCCGCTCTCCACCGAGGCGGTCGTGTAGGCCAGCGCCCCGACGTGCACGAGCCCGAGTTCCTGGCCTTTTTCGAGCAAGACCCCTTTGACGTACGCCCCGTCGGCCCAGTCGCCGATGAACTCGTACCCGGGCTGGCCGGCCATGCCGTGCCGCAATGCCCGGAAGCGGGCGTTTCCGAGCGTCACCGGCGTGGTGTGGAAGAACTTGGTCGGGCTGAGCGGCCCGCCGAAGACGCTCTCGACCAGTTCCTGGGCCCTGGGCCCCTGGATCTGGTAGCGGAAGAGGACGGGGTCTTTCTTGTCCGGGCGGAAGGCCGAGGAGGGATCGGTCGAGAACGAGACGTCGTAGCCGCCCTGCTCACCGTGCCACCGCACCCAGTGCTGGGAGGCGGGGACGCCGCTGAGCGTGTACTCCTGCTCGGCGCGGCGCAGCAGTATGCCGTCGGTGACGATGAACCCGTCCCGGTTGACCGGCACGATCTGCTTGGCCTGGCCGATCGCGAACTTCTCGTAGTTGTTGGCGCTGACCGCGGCGAGCAGGCGGGTCGCGTCCGGCCCCTCGATCACCGTGTCGTACATGTGATGGGAGAGGTCGGAGATCGCGACGCCTTCGTGCCAGGCCGTCTGCTCCTCGCGCCAGCCGGCGTACTCCCGGTCGACGACCTCCGGCGTCCACGGCGCGGCGCCCGGCTTCCAGAGCATCCGTACTGGTGATCCGGCCTTGTCGATGCCGTCCTGAAGACTCGGTCCGGGCATGGTTCCTCCCCTGCTAGGATGCCACTTAATCGAGCTAGCACTAAATCGAGCTAGTGACGAAAGCTACAGGCATGTTTCACCGAATGGCAAGGGTCGGTAGCGTTCACCTATGTCTGACACCCGTAGAGCGACGCTCAAGGACGTGGCCGCCGCCAGCGGCGTCTCGCGGGCGACCGTCAGCTTCGTGCTCAACGAGACGCCCAACCAGACGATCTCGCCCGCGACCCGGGAACGGGTGCTGCGCACGGCCCGCGACCTGGGCTATGTGCCGCACGGGATCGCGCGGGCGCTCCGCGAGGGCACGTCGCGCATCGTGGTGCTGTACATCGAGAGCAGCCTGGAGGGCAACTACTCCCGCAGCTACATCCGCGGTCTCGACCAGGAGCTCGCCGCCCACGACCATGTGCTGCTCGTGCGGCACGGCCCGCCCACCGACTCGGCCACCAAGCAGGTCCTCGACGCCATCCGGCCCCGGGCCGTGCTGCGCTTCGGCGAGATCTACCGCACGGGCCACGAGCTCGACGACGTCGGCGGCGGCTGGAGCGACGGGCTCGCCGCGCACGCCACCCTGCAGGTCCGCTATCTGGCCTCGCGCGGGCACCGGCAGATCGCGCTCGCGATGCCGCCGGAGCCGCCGCTGGCCGAGGTGCGGCTGCGCTTCGCCAACCAGGCGGCCGAGAGCGCGGGGCTGCCGCCGCTGCTGTCCCTGGTCGTGCCCGGGCCGCGGGCGGCGGGGGCCTCGGCGGTGTCGGCCTTCCGCGCCGCGCACCCTTCGGTGACCGCCCTGGCCGGGTACGACGACGACACCGCGCTGCGAGCTCTCACCGCGCTGCGTGACCTCGGCCTGTCCGCTCCGGCCGACCTCGGGGTGATCGGTTTCGACGACACGGAGTACGGCGCGCTCACGACGCCCGCGCTGACGACCGTGCACATCGACGCCGAGACACATGGCCGGCGCGCGGCCCGTACGGCGCTGGGGCTCGACACCGCCGGCCTCTCACCCACTCACGGGGAAGTGATAGTCCGCGACTCGGCCTGACCCCGTCGCTACCGCGCGGCAACCCGGCCTGCAACCGGCCGCCCTTCTACTGATCGGATGCGGTACAACCGGGGTCTGTCCGGCGATCCGGTCCTGCGCGTTCTCGCGCTGGCCGGTCTGCTCGTGGTTCCCTGGTTCCTCTTCGGACCGGCGGGCGCGTTCTCCAGCTGGCTGCTGCAGTCCTGCATCGACGTGTTCAACCTCGTGCTCGCGACGCGCCTCTACCGCCTGCCCTGGATGGAACGGCACGGCCGCCGGTTCTGGACCGCGGTCGCCGGTGGCATGGGGTGCAGCGCGATCGGCGACTCGTACCAGACGGTCCTGGTCGCCCTGGGACATCCGGCCGGGCAGGTCAGCGTCGTGCAGACCGCCTTCGTCGACGCCGGCATGGTGGTCGTGGTCGTCACCATGCTGTTCCACCCGCTCGGCGGCGAGGGCCGGCAACGCCTGCGCATGTGGCTCGACGCGGCGACGGTCCTCACCGCCGTGGCCGTCTTTCTCTGGTACTTCCTGCTGGCCGGCGCGTCCACCGGCGAGCGCCTGGCCGCCGCGGCCACGGCCGCCGTGATGCTGCTGGTCACGTTCGGCCTGATCAAGCTCATCTTCAGCGACTCCGCGCCGTTCCACCGCGCCCCCGGCGCACTCGGCGCGCTCGCCATCACCGGCACCGCCGTCGGCACCCCGCTGGCCGCGATGCTGACCGGCCATTCCGAGTCCCGGGTCATGTACCTGGCCCAGGTGATCCCGTGCCTGCTGATCCCGATCAGCCTGCGCTGGCAGGAGGTCCGGAGCCGCCGGCACGCCGGGCGCCAGGCCGCGCTCGAGCGCCAGAGCTTCAGCCGCCTCCCGTACGCCGCCGTGGCCGGCACCCAGCTCCTGCTGGTGGCGGCGTTGCCCGGGGTCGACGCCGACCTGCGGATCTGGGGCGTGGCCGCCGGCGTCCTGGTCATCACCGGCCTGGTGCTGATTCGCCAGCAGGCCGCCTTCCACGACAACGAGCGCCTGGTGACGGAGATCAGTGCCAGCCGCGAGTGGTTCAGCGCCCTGGTCCAGCAGGCCTCCGACCTGACCGTGGTCGTCAACGAGGACGACACCGTCCAGTACGTGAGCCCGGCCGCGGCGCGGTTCCTCGGCGCCGAGGTCGGCGGCCTCGCGTCTGAGACGCTGGGCGGCCGGCTGCACCCGGACGACCGCCCCGTCCTCGCCGGTCTCGACGCCCGCCTCGCCGAATCCGCGACCGTGGAGGCCGAGATCCGGGTGCTCCAGGCCGACGGGACGCACCGCTGGTTGCACGTGATCGCCACCGACCTGCGGGACAACCCGAGCGTGCGCGGCATCGTCTGGAACGGCCGCGACATCACCGAGGCCCGCCGCCTCCAGGACGAGCTGCGCCACCAGGCCACCCACGACACCCTGACCGGCCTGGCCAACCGTGCCCTGCTCCAGCAGCGGGTGCGCGAGTCCGGCCACGGCGCTCAGATCTGCATGCTGCTGATCGACCTGGACGGCTTCAAACAGGTGAACGACAGCCACGGCCACCACGCCGGCGACGAGGTTCTGATCACCGTGGCCCGCCGGGTCACCGCCCTGCTCGGCCGGGCCGGCACGGTCGCCCGGCTGGGCGGCGACGAGTTCGCGGTGCTGCTCCCCGGCGCCGACGAGGGCCAGGCGCAGGTGCTGGCCGACCTGATCACCGCCGCGATCGGCGAGCCCATCCCGGTCCCCGGCGCGATCGTCACCGTCGGCGCGAGCGTGGGCGTCGCCTGCGGCACCCCCGCCGACGCCGACCGCCTGCTCCGCGACGCCGACGACGCCATGTACCGCACGAAGCAGTCCCGTCGCGCCCGCGCCTGACCGTTGCCGTTTCCCCGCGTCACAACACGAGGCCGGCTCGCGCGACGATCTCCTGCAGGGCGGCGACGTGCGCCTCGAAGGCCTGACGGCCACGGGCGCTCAGCCGCGCCGAGGTGCGGGGCCGCCGGCCCACGAACGTCTTGCGGATGTCCACGTAGCCCGCGTCCTCGAGGGTGGTCAGCTGCTTGGACAGGGCGGAGTCGGACAGGTCGGCGGCGTCGCGAAGATACTTGAAGTCGGCCCACTCGGTGGCCGCCAGCAGGCTGACCAGCGACAGCCGGGTCGGCGCGTGGATGAGCTCGTCGAACTCGGGCGTCGTCACCGGTCACCCGCCAGCGGCCGGGACCGCATGAGCCGCCGCAGGAAGCCCATGAGCCGCGGCCCGCCCACGGCCAGCCCGAAGGCGACCGGGATGACGGCGAGCGTCGCCGGCCACCCGACGCCGGCCGCCTCGAGACCGAGGCCGAGCCCCACGCCGATCCCGACCAGCACGATCGTGAAGCCGAAGATGGCGAGGAACCCCTCGATGCCGATCAGCGAGGGCCGCACCTGCACCTTGGCCTGCCGGACCACCAGCAGGATCGTGGTGGCCAGGCCGATCCCGTACGCGACCGAACCGATCGCGACCAGCCACGGGCGCCGGCTCTCGACGGCCGCCGTGAACATCACCATGAGGACGCCGATCGCCCGCCAGAACCAGGACGGGATCGAGTTGGCGTCGATGACCTGTGAGCGCCGGGCGCGCACCTCGGCGAGGGCGAGCTCGGCATCGATCGGATCCATGGCTTCCCCTTTCCTGTCAGGAAAGTCTATTCCAACAGGAAAGTAATTGCCAGACCCTCAACTCGATCGATCCCGGCCCGCGAAGTTCCCTGGACGCGACGCCGCGGCCGGTAACCTCGGCGGATGACCACATCGACCCCCGACGCGGCCCGGCTGTACGAGCTGCTGCCCGGGGCGTACGCGTGGGTGCAGCCGGACGGAACCTGGTGGATCAACAACACCGGGGTGGTGGCGGCCGGCGACGGCGTGCTGGTCATCGACACCTGCGCCACGGCGGCGCGCACCGAGCGCTTCCTGCGTGCGGCCCGCGCCGCCACCGGCGACGTCCCGATCCGCCTGGCCGTCAACACCCACCAGCACGGCGATCACACGTACGGAAACAGCCTGCTCCCGGCAACCACGGTCCTCATCGGCCACGAGCGCATGCGCGAGGGCCTGCGCGTCGACCCGGTCATCGACGGCTGCCCGCCGTTCTGGCAGCCCGTGCCCGACTGGGGGCCGGTGACCCGCCGCCTTCCCGATGTGACCACGTCGGCCGGCCTGACCGTGCACGTCGGCGACCGCCGGGTCGAGCTCATGCACCCCGGCGGCCCCGCGCACACCACCGGCGACCTGATCGCCTGGCTGCCCGAGCAGCGCCTGCTCTACTCGGGCGACCTGGTCTTCGCCGGGCTCACCCCGCTGGTCTTCATGGGCTCGGTCCGCGGCGCCCTGGCCGCGGTCGACTGGCTGGCCGGCCTCGGCCCCGCGGTCCTGGTGCCCGGTCACGGCCCGGTCCTGACCGGAGCCGACATCGAACGCGTCCTCGACGAGCACCGCCGTTACTACTCGCTGGTGCTCGCGGTCGCCGAGGAGGGCCTGGCCGGCAACCTGTCGCCGCTCGAGGCGGCCGGCCGGGCGGACCTCGGCGAGTTCGCCGGGTGGGCCGACGCCGAGCGCCTGGTGCTCAACCTGCACCGTGCCTACGCCGACCACGCCGGCGGTGACGTCGACCTCATCTCGGCGTTCACCGACGCCACCGCTTGGCTCGGCAGGCCCATGCACACCGCCGTCTGACCCTGCGGCCCTTGCCGCCCGGCCGGCCTAGAAGAGGCCGAGGCGGAAGACCTCGAAGCTGGCCGCGTACTTGCTACCCAGGCGGGCCCCGGCCTGGCGGGAGAAGCCCTCGAGGAACTCCTCGGCGTCGAAGTCGCCGGAGCCGAGCCCGCGCAGGTACACCGCGTGCGCCTGCAGCGACTGGACACCCAGGTCGAAGGTGTCGGTGGTGTCGGCGGCGTGCGTGGCCTTCGGCGAACCGGTCGCCCACACCTCCTTGACCCCGCCCCACTTCTCCAGCCCGTCGGCCTCGATCTGGTCGCGGAACACCCAGCGGTTCGCGGCGTCCCGCACGGCGTCGAGCACGGCCCGGCCGGTGACGATGTGGTCGGACATGTTCAGCGCGTTGCCCTCGTCGTCCCAGCTGTCGCGGAAGTTGCCGGTGATCACGACGTCGGGCCGGTGCTTGCGGATCACCCGGCTCAGCTCGCGCCGCAGCGGCACGCCATACTCGAGGACGCCGTCCGGCAGCCCGAGGAACTCCACCGTGGAGACCCCGACGACGGCCGCCGACGCCAGCTGCTCCTGCTCCCGCAGCGGCCCCGCGTCGGCCGGGTCGATCCCGTCGATGCCGGCCTCGCCGCTGGTCAGCAGCACGTACACGATCTCCTTGCCCTGCCGGGTCCAGCGGGCGATGGCGGCGGCCGCCCCGAACTCGAGGTCGTCGGGGTGGGCCACGATGGCCAGCCCGCGCTGCCAGCTCTCATCGACGGGCTGCAGCGGGTGGGGCACGGTTGGCGCGTCAGCAGTCATGACCACCATCTTCGCTCGCCCCCGCGCGGCATTGGTACGCCCCGCCGGATCGTCTTCGCCGGCCCTGCTCCGCAGCGCCGACCGGCCCCGGCCCGCAGCGCTGACCGGCCCCGGCCCGCAGCGCCGACCGGCCCCGGCCCGCAGCGCTGACCGGCCCCGGCCCTCAGCGCTGACCGGCCCCGGCCCTCAGCGCTGACCGGCCCCGGCCCTCAGCGCTGACCGGCCCTGGCCCCCCGGCGCGCCCGCCCGCTGGCCTGCCCGCCGGCCGGCCGTCCGCCTGGCCGGCCCCGCTCGGCCCGCTCGGCCCGCCCGGCCTGCCCGGCCCGTCCGCCTGGCCGGCCCCACTCGGCCCGCTCGGCCCGCCCGGCCTGCCCGGTCCGCTCGGCCTGCCCGGTCCCCTGGCCTGCCCGGCCCGCTCGGCCTGCCCGGTCCCCTGGCCTGCCCGGCCGCCCGGCCCGGCCCGGCCCGGCCCGGCCCGGCCCGGCCCGGCCCGGCCCGGTCCGGCCCGCAGAGCTGAACAGCGCCCGTCAGCGGTGCAGGGCCTCGTTCAGGAACAGCTCGATCGCTTCCAGCGTGGGGTGACCCGTTGCCGGGCCGGGGTCGCGGACGGCCGAGGTGCGACGGATCGTGGCCTCGGCGTGGGTGGGGGAGACGATCGTCTTGTCGTGGCCCGCCCCGGGGACCGGGTAGAAGGTGGCGGGAACACCGGCGGCGTCGAGGGCATCGAAGAGCAGTTCGCTCTGATGGAGGGGGACCAGCGCGTCCTCACTGCCGTGAGCTATCAGGATCGGCGGGGCGTTCTCGGACACGTACGTGATGGGATTTGCGGTCTTGACCCGGTCGGGGCAGGTCTCGATCGGGCAGCCGAGCAGCGACGATTCGGGGGAGCGGGGATCGGCGTGGCAATTGGTCAGGCCGAAGGATTGGTTGAACGATTCGCAGGCCCCGGGGACCATGTGTTCGTCCATTTGCAGGAAATCGGTCGGGCCGTAGAGGTCGACCACGGCCTGGACGTCGCTGGGGTAACCGGTGACGCCGACCCTGCCCTCCAGCGAGCGAAGGTGACCGGTCACGCCGGCCATGACGGCGGTCCAGCCGCCCGAGGAGTCGCCGAGCACGGCCACGCGCCGCGGATCGATGCCATAGGTGCGCGCGTGCTTGCGGAGCCAGCGGATCGCCGACTTGACGTCGTACAGCTGCGCGGGGAACCGGGCCTGGGCGCTCGAGCGCGTCGAGACGCCCGCGACCACGTAGCCCGCCGCGGTGAAGAACGGGGCCAGGCTCGCCGCATACGCCTTGCCGTTGTCGCCGAACCAGCCACTTCCGCCCATGACGATCAGGAGCGGTCGCCGGGTCTTTCCGCGCCGGCCGGGGACGTACACGTCCAGGAGATGACCGCGGCCGACTGCCGAGGCGTACGACATGTTGGTGTTGATCTGCATATGACGCCCGGACGAGGCGGGTGCGGGTGTGGCGGCGACGATCAGGGCGATGGCGGCGATCAGACCGGGCAGAAGGCGGTGACGGGCCATGGCTCCTCCTTCGGCCGATCGTCTCCCGCCCGGACCGCTCCTGGCGAGGGTGATCTTCCATCAAGGTAGCCGTGGCCGGCCAGTTCCCGGCCGGCTTGCGAAACAGCCGGCCGGGAATCAGGACGTCACTTGCTCATCGCGAACGAGGGGTGCGGGGGCTGGTTGTACGCCGTGTTCTGCCACGCCACCGCCTCGCGGTACATCCGGTCCTGCATCAGCGACACATGCGAGATGCTGGTGGAGTCGGTGGTGCTGTAGATGCGCAGCTTCGTGTTGTCGGTCGTCGGCCAGATGACCTCCTCGCGCCAGTCGCCGAGGATGTCGGCCTGCAGCGACGGCGTCGACTTGGTGCCGTTGTTCGAGTGCACGCCGCTCGCGGTCAGCAGCCGGGTGTCCGCGCTGGTCCCGTACTTGTCGATGTGCGTGGCGTCGAGCAGCTCGCGCTGGGCGTCGCCGTCCCACCAGATGACGAAGTTGGTGCTGGACGGCTTGCGGCCGATGTTCTGCCCGGTCGAGCTGTAGAGACCGGAGACCGCCGACGACCAGGACTCGGCGCCCGGGCTGCCCGCGTAGATGTCGTCCGAGACGCCGCGGCCGTTGTCGCAGCCGCAGGACGGGTTCGACCAGATGATCGAGCCGGTGCGGGCGTCGGCCATCCAGGCCGCGAGGCTGCCGGTGTTCTCGTCGACCTTGAACTCCTCGAGGCCGGCCCGCGACGGGATCAGGTCGCCCACGTGCAGGGCGTCGCCGTGGCCCTGGCCGTTCACCCAGAGGCCGGCGCCGTTGTCGTCGATCGCCATAGCGCCGTAGATGACCTCGTCCCGGCCGTCGCCGTCGACATCCGCGATGGACAGCTGATGATTACCTTGGTCTGTCCATTTGGAGCCGTTGGTGGACGAATTCGAGTCGAACGTCCACTTCCGGGTCAGGGTGCCGTTGCGGAAGTCCCAGGCCACGATCGTGCTGCGGGTGTAGTAGCCGCGGGCGGTGATGAGGCTCGGGTACGACCCGTTGATGTACGCGGTTCCGGCCAGGAACCGGTCGACCCGGTTGCCGTACGAGTCGCCCCAGGCGGAGACGGTGCCGCGCGCCACCACGTAGTCGACCGTCGACATCGCCTTGCCGGTCTGACCATTGAACATCGTGAGGTACTCCGGGCCGGACAGGATGTAGCCCGACGAGTTGCGGTAGTCGGCGGACGAGCTGCCGATGACCGCGCCGGTGCCGTCCTTCGTGCCGTCGGCCGTCTTCATGGCGACCTCGGCCTTGCCGTCGCCGTCGTAGTCGTACACCTGGAATTGGGTGTAATGCGCCCCGGCCCGGATGTTGCGCCCGAGGTCGATCCGCCACAGGCGGGTTCCATTCAGCTTGTACGCGTCGACGAAGACGTTGCCCGTGTAGCCGGACTGCGAGTTGTCCTTGCTGTTGGACGGGTCCCACTTGAGGACGATCTCGTAGGAGCCGTCGCCGTCCAGGTCGCCGACGGAGGCGTCGTTGGCCGAGTACGTGTACGACACGCCGTCGGGGGTGGTGCCGCCGGCCGGGATCTGGATGGGGACGTCCATCGAGCTCGCGGCCAGCGTGGCGGTGGGCGCGGCGGCCGCGAGCGTGGACGCCCCGGCCGGGCGGACCGTGTAGGTCGCGCCGACGGACGCGCCCTTGTCGGTGAAGTTCGTGGCGGCCGTGGTGGCGACCTTCGTGCCGTCCCGGTAGACGTCGAACGTCGCGCCGCCCGGATCGGAGCGCAGCAACCGCCAGGAGAGG
Organism: Paractinoplanes globisporus DSM 43857; assembly: GCF_000379645.1. Lineage (GTDB taxonomy): Bacteria > Actinomycetota > Actinomycetes > Mycobacteriales > Micromonosporaceae > Actinoplanes > Actinoplanes globisporus. The sequence goes on along the minus strand of NZ_KB903294.1, from coordinate 80,005 downwards.
AAGTTGCCGCCGGTGGTCCGCATGCTGATCAGGCCGCGGTCGAGGTTCTCGGTGGTGCCGGTGGGGTCGGGTGCGGCCGCCGGGGTTTCCGCGGCCCGGGCCACGGCGGCGGTGGAGCCGGCCACGACCAGGGCCGCCGCGGCGGCGAGGATGCTGAGACGTTTCATTTTCGGCGTTCCCCTACTCGGTGGGTGATAGGCAAGCGCTTTCCCGGGAAGTTAGTCCACACATCGAGAAATGTCTATGTGCGGCGGAGATGATAGGCAGGACAGGTGAAAGCTCTCGTGGTACGCGGCGGATGGGAGGGGCACCAGCCGGTCAAGGCGACCGAGCTGTTCCTGCCCTTCCTCGAAAAGAACGGCTATCGGATCCGGATCGAGGAGTCCCCGGCGATCTACGCGGACGTCTCCGAGATGGCGGAGACCGACCTGATCGTGCAGTGCATGACCATGTCCGAGATCAGCAAGGAGCAGGTCGCGGGGCTGCGCCGGGCGGTCGCGGCCGGCACCGGCTTCACCGGCTGGCACGGTGGCATCGCCGATTCCTACCGGGCCTCGTCCGACTACCTCCAACTGGTGGGCGGCCAGTTCGCCACCCATCCCAGCAAGGAGCCCGGCCGGTGCGGGGGAGGGCAGGAGGACAACTATCTGCCCTACACGGTGAACCTGACCGCACTCGGTCGCGACCACCCCATCACCGCCGGGCTCGACGACTTCGACCTCGAAACCGAGCAGTACTGGGTGCTCCACGACGATCTGATCGACGTGCTCGCCACCACCACCCATCCGGTCCGGCCGTGGCACCCCTGGCACCGGCCGATCACCTCGCCCGCGATCTGGACCCGGCTCTGGGGCGACGGCCGCATCGTGATCAGCACTCCCGGGCACAGCCTCGACGTCCTCGAGAACCCGAACGTCCGCACCGTCATCGAGAGGGGCCTGCTGTGGGCGACCCGCACCGCGTCGGGATCGTAGGCCTCGGGCACATCTCCGGGGCGTACCTGGGAACGCTGGCGAACCATCCCGGCGTGACCATCACGGCGGTGGCCGATCTCGATCCTTCGCGATCGGCGGCCGTGGCCGCGGCCCTGCCCACCGCCCGCGCCCTGCCGGTCGAGGATCTGCTGGCCGGCGAGGTGCAGACGGTGCTCAACCTGACCGTGCCGGCGGCACACGCGTCGGTCGCTCTGGGTGCCATCGGTCACTCGCTTCATGTGTACGGCGAGAAGCCGCTCGCCGCTTCGCTCGAGGAGGCGTCCGTCATCGTGTCGGCGGCGTCGGCGGCCGGCCTGACCGTGGGATGCGCGCCGGACACGGTCCTCGGAACCGGGATCCAGACCGCTCGCGCCTTCGTCGACGGCGGCGGCATCGGCCGTCCCGTGGCGGCGTCGGCCGTGATGGTCACCCCCGGTCACGAGCGGTGGCACCCGAACCCCGATTTCTACTACCTGCCGGGCGGTGGCCCGCTGCTCGACATGGGCCCGTACTACCTCTCGGCCCTGGTCCACCTGCTCGGCCCGATCCGCTCGGTGACCGGCGCGTCCAGCCGCCCGCGCGATCAACGGGTGATCGGAACCGGTCCGCGGGCCGGCTCCCCGGTGCCGGTCGAGGTCGACACCCACGTGACCGGGATCCTCGAGCACGACGGCGGCGCCCTGTCGACGATCACCACGAGCTTCGACGCGGTCCGCACCACGGCCGCCCCGATCGAGGTGCACGGGGAGACCGGCACCCTGGCCGTCCCCGACCCCAACCGGTTCGACGGCGACGTCCGCCTCTTCGAACTCGGCGCCTCCGAGTGGCGGGTGCTGCCGCCCTCTGCCGGCTACGCGGAGGCGGCCCGCGGCATCGGCCTGCTGGACCAAATCGCCTATGGTCAGACCACCGACGGTCAGACCATTGGTGGCCGGACCGCCAGCGGCGCTCCTCGCGCCTCCGGCGACCTGGCCCTGCACATCCTCGACGCGATGACCGCACTGCTGCGCTCGTCGGCCGAGGGCCGCCGCATCGACCTGACCACGACCGTGGAGCGCCCGCCGCTGGTGCCGCTGACGCCCCGCTCCGAATGGTCAGGTGGTTAGAACGACCAACTGTTGGGTGGCGCGGGTCATCGCGACGTAACGGTCCACCGCACCCCACTCCTGCGGGTCGACCAGGACTACCAGGTCGAACTCCAGTCCCTTCGACAGTTCTGGGCTCAGCGACCGCACCCGCGGCCGCTCGGCGAACGCCGGCTCGCCGATCACGCACGCGATTCCCTCGCCCTCCGCGTGCTCGGCGAGCCAGGCGTCGACGATCGCGCCCAGCTCCGCGGTGCGCCCGTGCCGCACCGGCACGCCGCTGCTGCGGATCGACGTGGGCACGTTGGCATCCGGCAGCACGGCCCGGATGACCGGCTCGGCCTCCGCCATGACCTCGGCCGGCGTGCGGTAGTTGATGGTGAGCGTCGCCACGTCCACCCGGTCGAGTCCGATGCGTTCCAGTCGTTCCCGCCACGATTCGGGGAAACCCTGCCGCGCCTGCGCCCGGTCCCCGACGATCGTGAAGCTCCGCGACGGGCAGCGCAGCAGCAGCATCTGCCACTCGGCGTCGGTGAGCTCCTGCGCCTCGTCCACGACGATGTGCGCGAACGGCCCCTCCAGTCGGTCCGGTTCGGCGCGTGGCAGGACGGCGTCATCGTCGAGCGAGTTGCGCATGTCCGCGCCGCGCAGCATCGTCCACAGCCCCTCGCCGTCGTCGTAGGCGACCGCGTCGAGCAGATCGTCCACGACCCGGTCCATCCGCTCACGATGCTCCCGGGCCGCCGCGTTCTGCCGGCGCCGGCGTCGCGACGCCTCCGGGTCGCCGAGCCGCAGCCGGGCCGCGTCCACCAGCGGCAGGTCGGAGACCGTCCACGCCTTGGCATCCGCCCGCTGCAGCGTCCGGATCTCGCCGGCACTCAGCCAGGGCGCACATTTCCGCAGGTAGGCGGGCACCGACCACAGATCCGAGACCACATCCTCGGCCTCCAAGATCGGCCAGGCGCGGTTGAAGGCCGTCGTCAACTCACGGTTTCGCAGCAGATTTTCCCGTACGAGATGCTCGGGCTCTTCGCCGTCGTAGTGAGAGACGAGGATCGTCAGCAGCTCCTCCCATACTTCGTCCCGGGCCTCGTTGTGCGGGGTGCCCGGCCCCGGCACGTCGAACGCCTCGGCCCAGTCGGCGGCGGTCAACGGCAGGTCGGCGACCGTCATGCCCGTGGACGGCGGCTCCTCGTAGAACCGCACGGCCGCCTCGATCGCCCGCACCATGTCCGCCGACGACTTCAGGCGAGCGGCCTCCGGGTCCTTCTCCTCGGCCGCCGCCGCGCCCCCGGGCACGAGATCCCGCAGCGTGCAGGTCTGCACGTCGTCCTCGCCGAGGCTGGGCAGCACGTCGGCGACGTACGCCAGATACGGCTCGTGCGGGCCGACGAACAGCAGGCCGCCGTGCCGCTGGCCCAGCCGAGGGTCGGAGTAGAGCAGGTACGCGGTGCGGTGCAGCGCCACGACCGTCTTGCCGGTGCCCGGGCCGCCGTCGACCACGAGCGCACCGGCCGATCCCGCGCGAATGATGGCGTCCTGGTCGGCCTGGATGGTTCCGAGCACGTCCCGCATCCGGCTCGACCGGCTCGCGCCCAGGCTCGCGATGAATGCGGACTGATCGTCGAGAGCCGCGCTGTGGCCCTCGAATCCGTCGGCGCTGAAGACCTCGTCCCAGTAGTCGGTGATGAGGCCGCCGCTCCACCGGTAGCGGCGGCGGCTGGTCAGGCCCATCGGGTTGGCGTGGGTCGCGCCGAAGAACGGCTCGGCGGCCGGGGAGCGCCAGTCGACGAGCAGGCGGCGGCCGTCACTGTCGGTGAGGCCGAGCCGTCCCACGTACACCGGCTCCGCGCCGTCCTCCGCCGAGTCCATCCGGCCCAGGCAGAGGTCGAGGCTGTAGCGGCGCAGCGTGCGCAGGCGGGTGGTCAGGCGGCGGATCTCCTGGTCCCGGTCCAGCGCGCGGCGGCCGATGCCACCGGGCGCCTTGCGCTCGGCGTCCAGCCGCTCCGACAGTTCGGCGATCGACTGCTCCAGACTCGCGGCGATCGCCGCGAAGTGCCGCTCGTCCGCGGCGATGAGCGCGGGGTCCCCCTTGGCGGCGAGGCGTTCGGGAAGTTCGAAGACACTGGTCGACATTTCCGGTCGCACTTAGCGAATCTCCTAATTGCGCAGGTTCCTGGCCTCGGTGGACGATTGTGCGCCCTGACCAGGGTCTTGCCGCAAGCCCCCGGGTGCGATATACGTTGGTAGTGGAGGGGAGCGTTCCCTTCCTTTCTTTTTGCCTCAGGCCGGTTACCTAGCCTCCTAGGACGCATGGCGCGGCGTGAGCCGGGAGGCGGGCTGCGGCAACTGGCCGCGAGCTCGACCGGCTGAGCAGCCCTCGGGCCCTGCGGCTGGTCGTGCGCTGCGGTTTCTCAGGCGCTGCGGCTGGTCGTGCGCTGCGGCTGCCGGGCGCTGTGGCTGCCGGGCGCTGTGGTTTCTCAGGCGCTGTCGCGGCGGGCCTGGCGGCGGGCGTTGACCGCTCGGGTGGAGGCGCGGCGTTTCTGCAGGTCGGGGGAGTTCGGGCGGCTGGTGGGCCGCTGCGGCTTCAGCCGGGTCACCGGCGCCGGCGGCGGGGCCGGTTTCGGCTGCTCCTCGGCGAGCCGCTGAGCGTGCAGGGCGTCGGCGCTGGCCTGGGCCGCCACCGCCAACTGGCGGCTCACGCCGGCGAGGATGTTCTCGAACAGCTCAGCCTTGGCCCGGGCCCGGGCGTTGCGCGCGTGAGCCTTGCCCCGGCCGCCGGCGCCCTCGATGCTGGCCGCGGCCTGCCGGCGGTACTGCTTGACGTACTTGTCGCGGTGCCGCCGCACTCGCGTGTGCAGGGCGATCAGCTCGTCCTCGTCGAGACTGGTCAGCCGGTCCGGCCGCACCTCCCGCACGACCGCCAACTCCGTCTCTCCGAGCGTCCCCAGCAGCGCGTCCATCCCGGCCCCCTTACACGGAAGAGCCCAGTCTTCTGCCGCCCCCGCCGACGCCGCCTCCTTCGTTCCGGATGAAACCGCGCCTCTCCCGCCGGGGTGGGGCCTCCTCCAGCAGGTCGATCGTCTCCCCTGCCCTAACCTCGATGAATGCTCAACGAGAGACGGCGCTGGCCCTTCGCGGCGGAGATCGCGCTGTCCGTCGTCGCCGGCGCGGCCGCCTTCGCGCTGTCGGCGATGATCTGCACGGCGGCCCGGGGACACGTGCCGCCGGTCGTGCTGGGCCTGGCTCTGCTGGCCGGCGTGCTGGCGCTGGCCCGGGCCGCGGGCATCCTCTACGCACTGCCGGTCGGGGTGGCCGCGATCCAGGCCTACGACTGGTTCTTCCTTCCTCCACTGCGCGACTTCGACGATTCGGCACTGACCCTGATCGCCCTGTTCATCGTGATGGCGGTCATCGTCGGCGCGGTGGCGACGGCGGCGGGCCGGCGGGCGGTGGAGTCCGAGCGCGCCCGCGGCGACCTGCTGCGGGAACAGGTGGCCCTCCGCCGGGTGGCCACGCTGGTGGCCGGCGGCGCCCAGCCCGACGCCGTGTTCGCCGCGATCGCCGACGAGCTGGCCGGGCTGATCGGCGCCGACGCCTCCTTCATGACCCGGCTGAACGACGCGCCCGGCAGCGACCCGCCCGGCAGCGGCGCACCCGGCAGCGGCGCACCCGGCAGCGACGCGCCCGGCAGCGACGCCCCCAGCAGAGGCGCCCCCGGGAGCGCGTCGCCCGGCAGCGACGCCCCCAGCAGTGGCGACCCCGGTAGCGCCTCGCCCGGCAGCGAGCCGGTCGGCGGCGGATCGCAGGGTGCTTCGGTCACCGTGGTCGGCTCTTTCGGCGTACGGGAAATGTCGATCGGAACCACGATGGCGCTTGAGAAATCGATGGTGATGTGGCGGGTCGCGACCACCGGGGAGCCGGTGCAGACCCGGGGGGACGAGCTGCGGGACGGGCCGTTCGGCAAGATCATCGAGGAGCTGGGGATCCGGATGGTCGTCGCCGCGCCGGTGATGGTGGGGGCGCGGCGCTGGGGCGTTGTCGTGGCCGGCACCCGGCAGGAGAGCTTCCCGGCGGACACCGAGTCGCGGATCGGCGACTTCATCCACCTCGCGGCCCTGGCGATCGCGAACGCTCAGGCCGTAGAACAGTTGCGCCGGCTCGCCGAGGAGCAGGCGTCGCTGCGGCGGCTCGCGTTGCTCGTGGCGCAGGGCGTGGCGCCGGAACTGATCTTCTCGGCCGTGACCAAGGAAGTGATGCGGCACTTCGGCAGCGGCACCGCCCGGATGATCCGGTACGAGCTGGACGGCACGGCGACGCTGCTGGCCAACGAGGGCACGACCGGGCCGCATGTGCGGGTGGGCGGGCAGTGGGAGGCGTATCCCACCACCGGGATCACCGCGACGATCCAGCGCACCGGTCAGCCGGCCCGGGTGCACGACTACCGGGAGCTGCCGGGCGGGGAGAAGTACGCGCGGGAGGGCCTGGTCTGGGCGGTCGGCATGCCGATCCACGCGAACGGCCGGCTGTGGGGGATGATCGCGGTCGGCTCGGGGGAGGGCCGCATTCCGGACGACCTCGAGGCGCGGATGGCGGATTTCACCGAGCTCGTGGCCATCGCGGTCGCGAACGCGCAGAGCCGCGCGGAACTGATCAGCTCCCGCGCCCGTATCGTCGCGGCCGCCGACGACGCCCGGCGGCGGATCGAGCGGGATCTGCACGACGGCGCCCAGCAGCGGCTGGTCGCGCTGGCGCTGCGGCTGCGGTCGGCGTCGATCCGGGTGGAGCAGGGCGACGACGTGCACGAGGAGATCACCGCGGTCGCCGCCGACATCTTGGTGGTCATCGACGAGCTGCGGGAGCTGTCCCGGGGCATCCACCCGGCGGTCCTCTCCGATTCCGGCCTGCGCCCGGCATTGCGCGCGCTCGGCCGCCGGTCCCCGGTTCCGGTCGAGATCGACGTACGCATCGAGGGGCGCCTGCCGGAGCCGGTGGAGATCGGCGCGTACTACGTGGTCTCGGAGGTGCTCACGAACGCGGTGAAGCACGGCAACGCGTCGGTGGTCGAGGTGGACGCCGAGGCGGCGGACGGCGTGCTGCGCCTGCGGATCCGCGACGACGGCCGGGGTGGCGCGGACCCGTCGCGCGGTTCGGGCCTGCTCGGCCTGAAGGACCGGATCGAGGCGCTGGGCGGCACGTTCGAGCTGGACAGCCCGGCCGGCGCGGGCACGACGATCACCTGCCGGGTGCCGCTGGACGAGGAGCCGGACCGGTGACACGAACTCCCGCTAGCAGGAATGCGGACGCCGTGACGCCCTGGCAGGCTGAATTGGTGACACTGCGCTGCCTGATCGTGGACGACAACCAGCACTTCCTCGCCGCCGCAAGTGACCTGCTCGAGCGCGAGGGACTGGTCGTCGCGGGCACGGCCGCCGGCGGCGAGGAGGCCGCGGTGCGGGTCGCCGAGCTGAGCCCGGACGTGGCACTGGTCGACATCAACCTGGGCGGGGAGAGCGGCTTCGCGGTGGCCGAGCGGCTGCTCCCCACGCCGGTGATCATGATTTCGACGCACGCCGGCGAGGACTACGCGGACCTGGTCGCCGCCAGCCCCGCGATCGGTTTCCTCTCCAAGATCGCACTTTCGGCCGGCGCCGTACGCGAAATGGTGTCGGCGCACACCGGCTAGCACCGGCGCCGAGGCTTTACGCGGCGTACGCCCGCAGCATCGTCAGCGCGCCGTCGAGGGCGGCCTCGAGGGGCTCGATCGAGTCCTTCGCCTGCATCACCAGCAGGCCGCCCTGCAACGTCGCGAACGTCGCCAGGGCCAGGCGCTCGGGGTCGGCGTCCGCGCGGAGCAGACCGTTGGCGCGCATCCGGCGCAGGCCGTCGACCAGTTGCCGCTCCCACCGGTCGGCGTGGGCGGCGACGTCGTCGGCCAGCCGCGGGTCGGCCGGGGCGACGTCGTTGACCAGCGCGGTGATCGAGCAGTACTTGTGCGTGAGGCCGCGGTAGTGCTCGACGACCGCGTCCCGCCAGCCCCGCCACGACTCCCAGGTGTCGAGGTGGTCGATCCACGGGCGCTGCGCTTCGAGGACCCGCGCGCTCTGAAACGCGGCGATGGCCGCCACCAGGTCGCTCTTGCCGCCCGGGAAGTAGTGGAACAGCTGGCTCTTGCTGGTGGCGGTGCCGGCCCGGATGTCGTCGAGGGTCATGCCGCCGACGCCGCGCTCGAGGATCAGGTCGGTCGCGGCGCGCACGATGCGGTCGCGCGTCGCCGCGCCCTTCGCGGTCAGTCCGGTCATGCCCGTACGGTAGCTCGTTCTGGACCGCCGGGTCCTTTCTAGTGCGGGCTGGTCCTGACCTCGGGGGCGGCCAGACCATCGAACCAGGACGCCTCCCGGACCGCGTCGAGGATCCGCTGACGGCCCGCCGCGTCCTGGCGGTCGATGAACAGTATGCCGTCGAGGTGGTCGGTCTCGTGCTGGATGCAGCGCGACAGCAGGCCCTCACCGACCACCTGCACCGGGTCGCCGTGCTGGGTGAAGCCCTTGGCCACCACGTTCATCCGGCGGCGGGTGTCGAGGTAGATGCCGGGGATCGACAGGCAGCCCTCGTACCCGTCCTGGGTGTCCTCGTCCGGGAAGGTGAGGATCGGGTTGACCAGGTGGTCGAGCTTGAGGTCGTTGCCGGGCAGCTCGGGCGCGAGCGCGAAGACCCGCAGGCCCACCCCGATCTGCGGTGCGGCCAGGCCCGCGCCACGCGACTCGGCCAGGGTCTCGCCCAGGTCCTTCACCAGTTGGCGCAGCTCGGCGTCGAAGTCGGTCACCTCGGCGGCGGGCTTGCGCAGCACCGGGTCGCCGACTTTCCGGATGTCGAGGACGGTCATGACGCCAATGTAGCCGGGAGCTCAGCGGGTTCGGACGGGACGGCGGTCACACCCTCTGCGTCGCCGCAGCCCGCGCCCGCGCCACCCCTACAGCGCCCGGGCCCCAGTCCGGCAGCGCGCTCCGTCACTGTAGCGCGCCCCATCCCGGCGGCGTGCCCCATTCCGGCTGCGCGCCCCATCCCGGCGGCGTGCCCCAACCCGCGCCTGGGCAGCGCCCCAAGCCCCACCCCGCGAACCGTTGCCCGGCCTCGCGTTCGTGGGCTAGACCAGGGTGGGCTGGGCGAGTTGCCGAGGTGGGCCGAGGCGCTGCCCGGGCGGTGGCTCGGGCAGCGCCCCACCTCACCCCGCGACCCGCGAGGCGTTGTAGGCCTCCGCGGTCACGTGCACGCCCCGGCAGCCGTTCAGCCGGGACGGCCAGGACACGGTTACCCGGCGTGACTCGCCGGGCAACAACCAGAAGTAGTTCTCGTCGTAGCGGGCCGGCAGCACGCGATCGCCGTGCTCGTCACGCAGAGCGAGGCGGACCAGGGCCGCGACCGCGGAGCCGCGGTTGGTGACGGTCGCGGTGAGCGATCCACCCCGGGCCGCGGTGGACGAGACCCCCAATCGCGTACGCGTCATCGCCGTCAGCGCGCGCATGTCGGTGTCCTTCTCGTACCGCCAGTACGTGTTCTCCGAGACCAGCCGGCCGGCCGCGTCGCGCAGCTCGAGGCGTACGAGATGGAATGGATGGTCCGCGGGAGCCGTGACCACAAAGGCGGGTTTGCCCGCCGAAGGCAAAACGTCGACCCGCGCGCGCTGGGTAACGCCGAGCTGGCGCCCGGACAGGTCGTAGCAGCGCGCGACGACCTCTCCTGAGAACGACGACGTGGTGTGGTTGAGCGCGCGCACCCGCCAGGTCGCCGGGTCGGCCTGCACGTGCCGCGGCTCGCAGGCCTTACGAGAACCGTAATATGCGCCGTTCACATCCAGGTCGTAGTCATATGTTTGCCATACGGTGCTGTACCAGGCCGGATGCGACATCCAGAGCAGCAGCGCGGTCGCGTCGTCCCAGAGGTTCGCGTTCCACGCCTCGAACATCGCCCGATGGGACTCGTAATTTATGAACTGCGCACGAGCCGCGAACTCCTCCAGCGATGCCGACTCGCCCAGCCGGGCGTCGATGGCCGCGCGGTAGGTGTCCGTGCGCTGGTTGCCCCGATCCGACCAGTCGTGATAGTTCCAGACCGTTCCGATCGGCCAGCCGGGCTCGTCGCCGGCCAGGTTGCGCATGGTCTCCACGTGCGGGATCACCGGCATGCCGATCTCGGTGTGAAAGCCGAACGCCTGCGTGTCGTACGTGTTGCGGTCGTTGTACGTAGCTGGATCGATCCAGCGGTACGGCCCGTGCCCGCTCACGATCCAGCCGGCCGAGTTCTGCACGTACAGGATCTCGGGGTCCTCGGTCGCGACCGCCTGCTGGAGTCCGGCGTCGAGGATCGGCGGTGGGAACTCCTCGTTGGCGCCGCACCACACGACGATGCTGGGGTGGCCGCGGAATCGGCGGATCGTGTCGGCGGCGATGTCGAGGTACCCGGGCGGGTTCGGCTGGAAGCCGCCGGCCTCCCAGAAGTCGTTCCAGACCAGGATGCCGTTCTCGTCGCACGCCCGGTACAGCTCGTCGCGGTTGCTGCTGCCGAGCCAGTTCCGGATCATGGTGAAGTTCATATCTTTGTGCATGGCAACGGTTTCGGCCGTGCGGTGCTCGGGCACCCGGCGCAGCAGCTCGTCCCAGCCCCAGTTGCCGCCGCGCACGAAGACCGGCACGCCGTTCACGCTGATCCGCAACTGACGGATCGTGTTGTCGACGGTTTTGATGTCAGTCCAGGAACTGCCGTCGGAGGAGACCTGGATCCGGTACGCCCGGGCGTAGGCCTGCTCCCAGGCGATGGCCACCCGGTCGAACGTGGTGTTGTCGCCGAGGTCGACCTGGATCCACTCGCCGTCCTGGTAGCGGGACGACCAGCGGGTGCGCGGGTTGCCGTCGACCGCGTTGGAGGCCGGGTTCCCGTCGTCGCCCGAGGCCGTGGCCTGCTTGTGCAGTGCCAGATCCGTGCCGTCGCCGTCGCGGACCTCGAGCGTCCACATCGAGATGCCCCACTCGGTGGCGCGGCGGTCCCCGACGATCCGCACGTAGCGGGAGGTCTGCGACGCGAAGGTCTCGGTCTGCAGGCCGGTGTCGCCGATCGGGGTCTCGTTGCTGACGTGCTCGACATCGGTCCACGGGCCGTCGGGGGCGGTGGCAACCTGGATCGTATAGTCCAGGGCGTACGCCTGCTCCCATGCGATCGAGACCTTATCGATTTCGTACGTCTCGCCGAGGTCGACCTGGATCCACTCGTTGTCCTGGTAGCGGGACGACCAGCGGGTGCCGGGGTTGCCGTCGACGGCGTTCGCGGCCGGGTTGCCGTCGTCGCCCGAGGCCGTGACCTGCTTGTGCAGGGCCAGATCGGTGTCGCCGCTCAGGATCGACAGCGTCCAGATCGAGATGCCCCAGCCGGTCGCGCGCTGCCCGGCCTGGAGACGCACGTAGCGGGCAGTACGGGAGTCAAAAGATACGGTCTGGATAGCGGTGTCGCCGTCGAAGACCAGCGGCGGCTGCGGCGGTGGCGAGATCACCACCGGCGCGTCCCAGTCATACGAGAACTCGCGGATGCCGAACCGGGAGGCGCGCTCGTCGCTGCGCCGACCGGCGACGGTCGCGGTGAGCGTGAGGTCGTAGAGGTTCGGGTCGCCATAACCGTTGGGCCACCACAGGCGGGGCTTGCGGACGGTGACCGGGTCGAAGGCGACGGTCACCGATTGTCCGGGCGGAACGGTCAACGTACGGGAAAGCCTGGTTTTGTCGAATGTCGCCCGGACGGTGACCGTGCCGGCGGTGGCGGCCACGTTGCGCACCGGCACCGCAATGGAGACCGTCGCGGAGTCACCAACGGCGGGGAGCGGTGCGGCTCCGGTGGGCAGGCCGTCGCCGGAGGGCGGTGTGGACAGCAGGCCGCTGGCGGGGAGCGGTGCTGCGCCGAGGGGCGGGCCGCCGGCGGAGGGCGGTGTGGACGGCAGGGCGCCGGCGGGGAGCGGTGTGGCGCCGGCGGGCGAGCCGTCGGCGGCGAGGGGTGCGGACTGCCGGCTGCCGGCCGGGAGCGGTGTGGTGCCGGGCGGTAGGACCTTTGTGGTGACGTGCGGGTCGCCGAGGAGGGCGGTGCCGGTGGCGCGCAGGCGGACGTGGTCCCACAGGCCGGCGACGCGGTCGCGGACGGCGGGCATCCAGTCCCAGCCGGAGGCGGCCAGGTAGGTGGGGGAGTCGAGGTGCAGGTGGCCGCTCTGCACAAAGGTGTTGCCGTCGGGGCCCTTGTCGCCGGGGGTGCCGGGGTGGGGCATAGGACTGACCTTCACCGCGATGACGTGGTCAGTCCGGCCGCGCAGCGCGTCGGTGATGTCGAAGGCGGCGCGGGCGAACGGGTGCGTCACGGTGCCGACCTCGGTGCCGTTCACCCAGGCGGTGGCCTCGTGGTTCACGCCGTCGAACTCGAGCCATATCTTCCGGGTTCCGTACTTTTCGGTTCCGTCGAATCCCTTCGGCAGGCGCAGTTCGCGGCGGTACCACCAGGAGTGACGGGACAGCGCCTCGGGGATGTGCAGGTTGGCGAAGCCCGCCACCGGGTCGGGGAGGTGGCCCTGGTCGACGAGGGTCGCGAGCACCGTGCCGGGAACGGTGGCCGGGAGCCAGTCGCGCGTGTCGACGCTGGGGCCGGTGGGCGGAGCCGGGACGAAGTCGTCGAGGGTCAGCGACCAGCCCGACTCCAGCGCGACGGTGCCGTCCTTCGCGACGGTCAGCGCGGGCGCGGGGCGGGTGTTGCGGCCGGCCCAGTCCGTCCAGCCCGTGCGGTGCGGCCGAGGCGCGGCCGGCATCCCGTACACCTGGAAGCCGTTGAGGCCGGCCGGGTTCGTGGTGCTGCGCCGGGTGACCGTGAGGCGGACCCAGCGCGCGGTGACCGGCTCGGCGAGCGTGATCGTCTGGGTGCCGCCGACCCCCGTGGACTCGTCGTGGACGGTGGTCCAGGCCTTGCCGTCGGTGGAGACTTCGAGGGTGTACGCGGTGGCGGCGCTCGAGCGGATCTCGGTGCCGTCGGTCTCGCCGTAGTTGCCGTTGAACGCGGGATCGGCGGCGGTGGCCTCGAAGGTCAGGGTGACGGCCTCGACGCGGCACGGGGCCTCGAGGTCCACGGAGATCCACTGGGGGTCGCCCTGCGCGGCGCGCCAGCCGCTGCCCCGCACGCCCGGCTGGGGCAGGCGGTCGACGGCGAACGCGGGCGGCGTCGGCGCGTAGTCGGTGGACGACGCGGAGACGGGCCGGTAGAGGGCGAGGTCGGTCTTGGCCGCGCCGGCCGGCGCCGGCCCGGTTTCCGCGGCTCGGGCGCCGGCTTGGGTGGCAGTTTGGGCTGCACCTTGGTCTGCGGCTCGGGCGGGTGCGCCGGGCAACGTCGCGCCCGCTCCGATCGAGGCGAGCAGGGTCGCACCGGCGGAGAGGAAGGTGCGGCGTGACACGGGCAGCGGCTCAGGCATCCATGCCTCCAGGTTGACGGCGTTGTCAGGTATCGAGATGCACCAGGCTTTGACAACGTTGTCAGGCTGCTCGGGAGTTTCTGGAAAATCAAGACTTGAAATGTAAGTTGATCTGCCAGAAACTGCGGTACCGGCCGCTTCGCGGCGGCTCGGTTCCGGTCTCGCCGTGCCACCCCCTCCGGCCCGGCGAGCGAACAGCGTGCCCGGCCCACGGCTCCGCCAGCCAAGGGCCGGGCACGCGCTGCTTCTCCCTATTTCTGGCCGCGGTGTCGGGCTCGGCCTCGGCCCACGGTGGCGTTGTCGCGCCTGGAGCCGCTCCGCACGGCGACGACGGTGCCTGGCTCCTGACGTGGCCCATCGGCAGGATCTGGAGGTGGCGTGACCGATCCCGCGCGTCTCAGGCTGGGCGCGACTGACCGAGCGCGACGGGCCGTGCGCGACCGGCCAGGTGGGTCAGCGGCCGGCGGCGACCAAGGCGGCCGCGGCATCGCGGGGGCTTTCGTGCGTTACGAGACCCTCGCCCACCAGGACGGCGTCGGCGCCGGCGGAGGCGTAGCGGATCAGGTCGTCGGGGCCGCGCACGCCGGACTCCGCGACCTTGAGAACCGAGTCGGGCAGCAGTGGGGCGAGGCGCTCGAAGACCGACCTGTCGACCTCGAGGGTGCGCAGGTTGCGGGCGTTCACCCCGATCACCCGGGCGCCGGCATCGACGGCCCGTGCGACCTCGGCCTCGTCGTGCACCTCGACCAGCGCGGTCATGCCCAGTTCCTCCTCCAGCAGGACGCGCAGGCGGGTCAGCGTCCCCTGGTCGAGCGCCGCGACGATCAGCAGTGCCACGTCGGCGCCGAACGCCCGGGCCTCGTGGGCCTGGTAGTCGCCGTACAGGAAATCCTTGCGAAGCACCGGAATGCCGACGGCGGACCGCACGGCGGAGAGGTCGCTCAGCGATCCGCCGAATCGGCGCTCCTCGGTGAGCACACTGATCCAGGTCGCGCCGCCGGCGGCATAGTCGGCGGCGAGCGCGGCCGGATCGGCGATCGCGGCCAGGTCGCCCTTCGACGGCGAGCGGCGCTTCACCTCGGCGATCACCGAGACGCCGGGGCGGGCCAGCGCGGCGTACGCGTCGAGGGCGGGAGGCGCCGACGCGGCCCGGACCCTCATCTCGTCGAGGCTCGTCAGAGCCTCGCGCTTCGCGACGTCCTCGCGCACACCGGCCATGATCTCGTCCAGCACATTGGTCACGGGGTCCAACCTAAGTGTGCGGTGGTCGCTGCCGCGCGTGATGGCGCCCACCGTCACCCTTCGTGGCGTACGTGGCTACCCATTCACGATCATCACTTATGTGCTGATAATTACCCTTTCCGGTAGCCGCGCGGACTGGTAGACCACTGTGGACTCAGCCCCGACCCGGAAAGGACTAACCACGCCATGATTCAGACCGTGGACAGCGCGGCGGAGGCGGCGCGGCTCGGCCTCGGCCGGTTCATCTCGGAGAGCTTCGACCACCTCGACGCGGACCGCTTCCTCGTGCCCGACGAGGAGCGGCGTACCGAGGTGATGGGCCGGTACTTCGGTCTGCTCGCCGAGAGCGCGGCCGACGGCGCCGGTGAGGTGCTGCGGATCGCCGAGGATGGTCAGACCATGGCGTGCGCCGTTTGGTTCGACCGTACCGGCGAGCCCGAGGCCTGGGACGACTATGAGAAGCTGCTCGCCGAGGCGACCGGCGTCTACCTGCCGCGGTTCCAGGCTCTCGACGAGGCGTTCGACGCGTTGCACCCGGCCGAGCCGCACTGGCATCTGGCGTTCCTCGCGGTGCGCCCGGACCAGTGGGGCCGCGGTCTTGGAACCGAGCTGCTCGAGCACACGCATTCCCGGCTCGACCGCGAGGGCGTCGCCGCGTATCTGGAGGCAACCAACGAGGACAACGCGAGGCTTTATCGCAAGCATGGGTACGCCGAGATGGCGCCCGCGACCATCGAGGTGGGGCCGGTCGTCTTCCGCCGGATGTGGCGCTGACCAAATGGTCCATCCCAGCCGTCGGGGACGGACCAATCGTCAGTCCTCGGCGGCCGGGGAAGGGGCGAACCGTCAGTCCTCGGCGAGCAGATCGAGTTCGCTCAGGAATTGGTCGCGGGTGAGCAGCGCCCCGAACACCGGATGACCGGGCTCGAAGCCTCGACCGGCACTGAGCGAAGAGAAGCGAACGGGATCGAATCCGAACGAATCGATCAGGTCGGCGACGGTGTCGACCGCCTCGGGGTCGTCGCCGGCCACGCCGAGCGCCAGCCGGCCGGGGGCGCCCGCGGGCAGCCGCCGCTCGTCCATGTCGTGGTAGCCGATGTGGTTGAGGGTCTTCACGACGGTGGCGCCGGCCAGCCGCTCGGCGACCACCTCGCTGCTGCCACGGCCGGTGTTCTCGAACATCTCGAGCACGCCGTCGTTGGGCGGCCAGTAGTTCATGATGTCGACGACCAGCTTGCCCGCGAACAGCGACGGGTCGAGGCTGGCGAACGCGTGCATCGGGATGGCGAGCACCACGATGTCTGCGTCGCGCACGGCGTCGGCGGCCCACCGCGCCTCGGCGCCCGGCGCGAGCACCTGGGCGATCAGGGCAATCCGCCTCGGGTCGCCGGACGCGGAGATCGACACCTGGTGGCCGGTCTCCACGGCCATCCGGGCGACGATCGGCCCGGTGTGACCCGAGCCGAGAACGGCGATGCGGCTCATTTGCCGGCCTCCAGGTGCGTGGTGAGGGTGCGGAGGATGTCGTCGAGGGCGTCGAACTGTGCGGGGTTGAGCGCGTCGCCGAAATGCTGCTTGATGGCCCGGGCGTGGGGCGCGGTCGCGGCCCGGAAGATGCGGGCGCCCTCCTCGGTCAGCACGACCTCGGCGCCGCGGTTGTCGGTCGCGCACTCGACCCGCTCGATCAGGCCACGCTTCTCCATGCGCCCGAGGTGGTGCGACAGGCGGCTGCGCTCCCAGTCGATCGCGGCCGCCAGCTCGGACGACCGCAGCCGTCGGCCGTCGGCCTCGCTGAGCGCGAGCAGCACCGCGTAGTCGCCGGGGGAGAGGCTCGACTCGGCGGCCAACTGGGCAGCCAGCCGGCGCCGCAACTCGGCCGTCGTATCGATCAGAGAACGCCAGATGGCGAGCTCCTGCGACGTCATCCGCCGGCGCTCGGCGGCCGGCCGGTTCCGCTCGGTCTCGTTCATACGTCCCACCCCAAGTGATTGACGCGTCAATGCTCCTTCAACACCATTGACGCGTCAACTACTCCCGGTGTGACGGCGGATACCGGCCGTTGCGCGGATGCGGCGGAAGATCCGTGCGGAGGAGGCTGGGAGGATCGGAGGCTGCCGGCTCGCCGGGGTGGTCGCCATTGGCGTGCCACTGAATCTCCACTGTTTCGCCACCGCCGATTCGTAGGTTTCGCCGGGTGGAGGAGAAGCTCGCGGCGCTGCGGTACGAACACGGCGCGGCGGTCGAGCGCTACCTGCTCAATTTCACCGGGGGCAACCGGACCGAGACTGAGGATCTGCTCCAGGAGACGATGATCCGGACCTGGCGCAACCTTGACCGGATGCCGCCCGAGGGCGAGCAGACCCGGCGTTGGCTGTACACGGTCGCGCGCAACGTTGCGATCGACGCGGTGCGGGCCAAGAAGGTGCGGCCGCCTGAGGTCGAGCTGATTGAAGCCACCTCGGTTGCGCACAGTGACGAGACCATGGAGACCGTGATGGCGCTGCACTCGCTGAGCCACGCGGTGAACTCGCTCAGCTCCCAGCACCGGGCGGTCGTTCACGAGCTGTATATCCAGGGCCGGTCGGTGGCCGAGACGGCCCGGCGCCTGGGGCTGCCGGTCGGCACGGTCAAGTCCCGGGCGCACTACGCGATGCGTACGCTGCGGCGGGCGATCGACTCTCCCGTGTAACCCTGTCGAGGAGGCGCGGTCAGGCGACCAGATGGCCGTTGAGCCGGGCGAATGCGGCCTCGCGGTCGCGCGGGTCGTCCTCGGCGGCGAGCTCCGACGCGTACGCGCGAATCAGGTCGTGCATCAGGTAGTCGTGGCCGCGCATCTGGACGAGCATCTGCTGGGCCAGCTCGGAGAGCAGGAGGCGGGCGGTTCGCGCGTTGACATCGAGCAGCCGGGCCGCGACCTCCGAGGTGATCGTCGGGCCGGGGTGCAGCGGGATCAGCCGGAACAGGCGGGCCGCGGCCGGGGAGAGCGCGCGGTACGAGCTGGCGAAGACGGCCGCCAGGTCGGGTTCGGGGGCGTCGGCCAGGCGGGCCGCGAAGTCGGCGAGAGGCACGTCGGGCTCGGCGATGGCGTGTGCGGCCACCATCGCGAGCGCCAACGGCAGTCGGCCGGTCCGCTCGACGATCGTGGCGACCGCGGTGGGCTCGGCGTCGACGCGGGTGCGGCCCAGGCGGCGTACGAGGCTTTCCCGGGCCTCGGCGACGGTCGGCAGGTCGAGCGTCAGCGGGTGCGCGCCGGCCGCGATGAGGCCGGTGATCCGCGCCCGGCTGGTCACCAGTACGAGACTGCCGCCGGAGCCGGGCAGGAGGTGGCGCACCTGCTCGTAGTCGCGGGCGTTGTCGAGCACGATCAACATCCGCCGGTGCGCGAGCAGGCTTCGGTAGAGACCGGCCGCGGCGTGCAGTTCGTGAGGGCTGTCCTCGGCGCGTACGCCCAATGAGCGCAAGAAACCGCGCACGGCCTCCACCGCGGGCATCGGACTCTGTGCGGCGAAGCCGCGCAGGTCCACATAGAGCTGACCGTCCGGATAGGACGGTGCCAGGCGGTGAGCCAGATGGACCGTTACGGTGGTCTTACCAATGCCCGGCATGCCGTCGAACGCCAGCATCGCCACCGGCCGGCCCTTCCGGCGATCGTCGGCGACCAGCGCCTCGGCGCGCACGATGACGTCGGCCCGGCCGGTGAAGAACGGATGGTCGGCGGGCAATTGGGCCGGTCCCTCCGCGGCGGCCGGCACCGAAGCCACCGGCAGCGGAGCCATCGGCAGCGGCGCCTCCGTGTGCCGGATCGCCTGCTCCTTGGCGGAACGCAGCTCCGGACCCGGATCCAGGCCAACCTCGTCGGCGAGACGGCGGCGGAAATCCTCGTAGGCCGCCAGCGCCTCGGCCGGGTGGCCCTCCGCGGCGAGCGACCGCACGATCCGGGCCCGGAGCGCCTGGTCCAGCGGATGCCAGCCGGCGATGCGCAGCAGGTGCGGGAGGATCCGGGCGGCCGCACCCCCGCGCAGGGCCGCATCCGCCGCATCCAGCGCCACCTGCGAAAGCTCGGCATCAAGGGCGACAAAGACGGGATGCGTACGGTTCACCGGCTCCAGACCGGCCGCGCAGGGACCCTCCCACAGCGCAAGCGCGGAGTCGTAGAACGTGGTCGCCTCGGCGTCCCCACCGGACTGCCGGGCCCGCAGCGCCAGGGCGCGGAACCGGGCCAGGTCGAGCGTGTCGACGTCCACGCGAAGGCAGTAGCCGGCGTTGAGGCGTACGAGAAAATGGCCTGTTGTTCTGACCGGAAGATCCGGCTCGATGAGCCGGCGAAGCGCGCCCACCGCGCGGTGAATGCTGTTGGCCGCGCTCGGCGGCGGCTCACCGTCCCAGAGCGCGCCGACCAGCTCGGTGACGCTCACCACCGAGCCGGCCCGGGCCAGCAGGAACGCGAGCAGAACCTGCTGCTGGCGCCCGCCCAGCTCGACCTCGGCCGTGCCGCGCCGGACCCGCACCGGGCCCAGGATGGTGAACGTCGTCAGCACGGCACCAGTATCACGTGACGCCGTCGACGGCCTGAAGGATGCGCCGGCCGTTGATCGTCAGCGGGTAACCTCCAGGCCGTGCCCAGACAACGTCCGGAATTGCGGGGGCGGCGGCGTGAGCGGGATGCGCTCGACCGTCTGCTGCGTGACATCCGTGCTGGTCAGAGCCGTGTGCTGGTGTTGCGCGGGGAGGCCGGCGCGGGGAAGACCGCGCTGCTGGACTACCTCACGGGCAACGCTCGCTCCGGGCGGGTGGCCTGGGCCGCCGGCGTCGAGCCGGAGACCGAGATCGCGTACTCGGCGCTGCAGCAACTGATCGCGCCGCTGCTCGGGCACCTCGGCGAGCTGCCGGAGCCGCAGCGGGAGGCGCTCTCGACGGCGTTCGGTCTGAGCGCGGGCGCGCCGCCGGAGGCGTTGATGGTGGGGCTGGCCGTGCTCGGGCTGCTCGCCGAGGCGGCGGCCAATGAGCCATTGGTCTGCGTGGTCGACGACGTGCAATGGCTGGACCGTATGTCCGAGGTGATCCTCACGTTCGTGGCGCGGCGCCTCGACGCCGAGTCGGTCGCGCTCGTCTTCGCGGCCCGCAGCCCGGGTGACGAGCAACTGCTGGGCGGGCTCCCCGAGCTGCGCGTGGAGGGCCTGGCTGAGGCCGACGCACGGGCGCTGCTCGATCAGGTGCTGCCGGGGCCGGTCGACGATCGGGTGCGGGACCGGATCGTCGCCGAGACGCGCGGCAATCCGCTTGCCCTGCTGGAGCTGCCGCGCGGGCTCACCCCGGCCGAGCTGGCCTTCGGCTTCGGCGGGCAGAGCCCGGGACCCCTCGCGGGCCGCGTCGAGGAGGGCTTTCTGCGGCGCGTCGCGCGATTGCCAATTTCCACGCGTACGCTCCTGCTCGCCGCGGCGGTCGAGCCGGTGGGCGACGTTCCGCTGCTCTGGCGGGCCGCGCAACGGCTCGGCGTCGCGCCGGACGCGGCGGCGGCCGCGGAGGCCGAGGGGCTGGTCGAGCTGGGCGCCCGGGTGCGGTTCCGGCATCCGCTGGTGCGCTCGGCGGTGTGGCGCTCGGCGTCGCCGGAGGAGCTGCGGGCGGTGCACGCGGCGCTGGCGGAGGTCACCGATCCGGAGGCGGACCCGGACCGGCGGGCGTGGCATCGGGCGCACGCGACGGTGGGTACGGACGACGAGGTCGCGGCGGAGCTGGAGAGCTCGGCGGAACGGGCCCTGGCCCGGGGTGGGCGGTCGGCGGCGGCCTCGTTCCTGGAACGGGCGGCCGAGCTGACGGCCGATCCGAAGGGGCGTGCGGCGCGGGCGCTGGCGGCGGCCCGGGCCCGGTTCGCGGCGGGGGCGCCGGCGGCGGCATCCGCGCTGCTCGCGGCGGCCTCGCTGGGGCCGCTCGACCCGCTTCAGCAGGCGGGGGTGGAGCGGTTGGGTGCGCAGGTCGCGTTCGCCGTCGATCCGGGGCGGGCGGCGGGGTCGTCGCTGCTCGCGGCCGCGCGGCGGCTCGAAGGGCTGGACGTGGCGGCGGCGCGGGAGACGTATCTCGAGGCGCTGGGGGCGGCCCTCGCCGGGGGAGGGGATCCGCGGCCGGCGGCGCTCGCAGCCCGTCGTGTGCCGGGGCTTCCGCTGCTGGATGCGCTGGTGGCCTGGACCCTGGACGGATACGACGTGGCGGCGCCGCTTCTTCGCGAGGCGCTGGAATCGCCGGGGCCGCTCTGGCTCGCGGTGCCGGCGGCGCTGGAGGTGTGGGACGAAGCTGCCCGGGACTCGCTGACGTCGGGGGTGGTGGAGTCGGCGCGATCGACCGGGGCGTTGGGGGCGCTGCCGGCCGCGTTGACGTTCCGGGCCGGGGCGTTGCTGGATGCGGGGCGGTTCGCGGACGCGGCCTCGCTGATCGATGAGCTGGATGCGCTCGGGCTGGCCACCGGGCTGCCGGTCGATCCGTCGGCGGCGCTGGCGCTCGCGGCCCTGCGGGGGCGGGAGGAGGCGGCGCTCGACCTGATCGACGCCGCGATCCGGGATGCCTCCGGTCGGGACGCTTCCGGCCGGGATGTCTCCGGGCAGGACGCTTCCGGCCGGGATGCCTCCGGGCGCGACGCTTCTGGGCGGGACGCCTCTGGCCTGGGCGCCTCGGGCAGGCACGGCGGGCGGCGTGTTGGGGTTGCGCTGCTGGCGAAGGCCGTGTTGTGCAACGGGCTCGGGCGGTATCCGGCGGCGATCGGGGCCTCCCGGGCGGCGGTCGAGCGCGGCGATCTCGGCGTTACCGGGGCGGCGCTGCTGGAGATGGTTGAGGCGGCGGCGCACGGCGGCGATCCGGAGGCGGCGGCGTGGGCGCGGGAACGGCTCGCGTCGCGGGCCGCGGCGGCCGGGACGGATTGGGCGCTGGGGGCTCGGGCGTTGGCCGACGCGCTGGCTTCGTCGGCCGGTCAGTCCGCGGGCGGAACGGATGATTCCGGTCCGATTGACGCGCAGTACCTGCTGGCCATCAGGTTGTTCGGAGGCGGACGGTTGGGGCTGCCGCTGGCCCGGGCCTGGCTGCTCTACGGCGAATGGCTCCGGCGGGCCGGCCGTCGCGGGGACGCCCGTGACCAGCTGCGAGCCGCGCATGAGGCCTTCTCCGCGATGGGGGCCGAAGGACTCGCGGAACGCGCCGGCCGCGAATTGGCGGCTACCGGCGAGGCCGTACGGAAAAAGGTCCTGGGTGATCGCGACGAGCTGACGCCGCAGGAGTCGCAGATCGCTCGCCACGCGGTGGCCGGTCGCACCAATGCCGAGATCGGCGCGGTGCTGTTCCTGAGTCCCCGTACGGTCGAATGGCATTTGCGGAAGGTCTTCACCAAGCTGGGGATCTCGTCCCGGCGTGAGCTCGCGGCGGCGCTGCGCGACCAGTGACTCCCCGCTGCCGGAGATCAGCGAGCGCTTCGGCGGGCGGTGACCTCCTCCATGTAGCGACGGATGCGGCCGTCCTCGACTCCCGTTGTCCACAGCTTGAAGACCTGTGGATCGTAGACGGGCCGCAGGCGGTCGAGGCGCTCGTGCACAGGGGCCTGCAGCTGCTCCTTGGTCATGCGGTAGGTGTCGAGCGGGACGGCCACGTGCGCTCGGGCGACGGCGGTGTCGAGCAGCAGGTCGGCTTCGGTCACCTCGTCGACGTGGCCGGCCGTCCGGGCCTCGGCCGGCGTCAGGGTGTGCCCGGTGAGCACCGCGCGGCGGGCGGCCGGCTCGCCGAACGCGTGCCCGAGGATCTCCAGCGCGGTGGGCGGGAACGGCACGCCGACCAGGAGTTCCGTGACGCCGATCGTCGCCGGCCCGTCGGCCATGATGCGGTGGTCGCAGGCCGCGGCCAGGATCGCCCCGCCCGCGATGGCGTGGCCGTTGATCGCCGCGACCGTCGGCCGCCCGAGCCCGAAGATCGCGAGGAAGGCCGCGTCCAGGGCCGGGAGGAACGCCCGTACGTAGTCGGCGCCGCCGTCGAGGATCCGCCACAGGTCGACGCCGGCCGAGAAGGCGCGGCCGGCGCCGGTGAGCACGACGGCGTCCGCGGTCATGCTGGTGAAGACCTCGGTGATCTCCTCGAGGAGCTCGAGGTCGAGCGCGTTGACCTTGCCGTGCGCGAGCCGCACGATCGCGACGCCGTCCATCTCGTCGATCTGGATGCCGGTCATCGCCCGATCCTCGCGCGCCCGGTCCGTCCGGCGCCAGCCTCGCCTGCCTGTGAGTCCGCCACCTGCCGCCTCCGCCACCTGTCTCGCCTCGCGGCCTCGGCGGCGCCGGGCTCGTGCCTGGCCTCGCGCGGGTCTCGTGCGCGGGTCTCGTGCCTGGCTTCGCGCGGGTCTCGTGTGCGGGTTTCGTGCCTGGCTTCGCGCGGGTCTCGTGCCCGGCCTTGGGCCGGTCTCGTGCGCGGCCTCGCGCCGGTCAGTCCAGTGCCAGTTCTGCCACCTCGTCGGCGCATCCCCAGGAAAGGGTCATTCCGGCGCCGCCGTGGCCGTAGCTGTGGATAACGCGGCGGCCATCCGGTTTGTCCACTCGCTCGACGCGGGGGCCGCCGTCCCGTAGCGGGCGCAGTCCCTTCCGATCGGCGAGGACCCTCGCGCCGGCCAGCTCGGGCACCAGGGCCGTGCAGCGCGCGACGATCGCCGCGGACTCGGCCGGGTCGGGCCCGGTGTTGTAGGAGCCCACCTGGAACGTTCCACCCAGCACCACATCGGCACGTCGCGGATGCACATAGGTGACGCCGGCCGGGTCTTCCTCATCCCGCACCGACTCGTCCAGCCCGGGGTTTTCCACAATCACGACGTGTCCACAGGCCGGCCGGACATTCGGGTCCGCACACAGGCGCCCCGCGGCGAGCCCGGTCGCGTTGACCACAACCGGCGCTTCTACTTCGTCCAGACTGTGGATACGGCGACGCTCGACCTGCTTGACCTGCCCGCGCAGCCATTCCAGATAGGCGCTCATTTCCGCCAGCGGAGCATCAAAGACCAATTCGTTCGCGTACGGGCCGTGCCCGTCCCGCAGTTCGAAGTGCCGGGCGGCCGGCGCCCACCACGGAGGCGATGCGATGCGGTGGCGCAGCAGCGTGCGGGTGCGGCGCAGGAGTGTCCCCGGCACGCCCGACTCGATCTGGCGCACGAACTCCGTGTAGGTGTCGGCCGCCCAGCGCAGCACGCGCGGGTCGAAGTCGGTCCGGGTCGGGTACCAGACCGCCGCCGCCATGCTCGACACCGTCTCGGCCGGCTCGCGCGCAGTCCACACCCGGACGTCCGCCCCGCGCTGCTGCAGCCGGACGGCGGTGGTCAGTCCAATCACGCCGCCACCCACCACGATCACATCGGTCATACCATCGATCCTGGTGGCCGCAGACGGTCGGAATCCAATTCCGATCGCGGCACGTCCCCGACGCACGCCCGCATTGCTCCGGTCCATCCGGCCGGGATCGCGGGCCGGTCGCCCATCGCCTGGCCGTGCCATTGCGTGTCGCAGGGTTGTTGTTTCTGCAGGTCGTTGGCAATTGCCGGGTTGTCGCACGACTACCTTCGAGCGTAGGCTGGCCGCGACCCCTCACGAGCAGATGGGCCGCGCCATGCCTCAGCACCAGCACCATCACGACGATCACGATCACAGCGAGGGCCACGCCCACGATCACGACGATGCCCACGCCGACGGCGACGGTTACGGCGAGGGTCACGGCCACGGCCATGGCCGCGGCGGGGATCACGGCCACGGCGAGCGGCACGGGCGCGGGCGGGTTGGGTGGCTTCGGCACCTGATCGCGCCGCATTCGCATGACAGCGCGGACAAGGTCGACTCGGCCATGGAGGCTTCGCGCGAGGGCATGCGGGCCTTGTGGATTTCGCTGGCGGGGCTGGGCGTCACGGCGGTGCTGCAGGCCTTGGTTGTGGTGCTGTCGGGGTCGGTGGCGCTGCTCGGCGACACGCTGCACAACGTGGCGGATGCGCTTACCGCTGTTCCGCTGGGGATCGCGTTCTGGCTTGGGCGACGCGCTGCGACTCGGGCGTATACCTATGGGTTCGGCCGGGCCGAGGACCTGGCCGGCATCGTGATTGTGCTGGTCATCGCGGGGTCTTCGGTCGCCTCGGCCTGGTTCGCGGCCGACCGTCTGGTGCATCCGCGGCCGATGGCTCACCTGGCGTGGGTTGCGGCCGCGGGGGTGATCGGGTTTGTGGGGAATGAGGTTGTCGCGCGTTATCGCATCTCCGTGGGGCGGCGTATCGGGTCGGCTGCGCTGGTGGCCGACGGCCTGCACGCTCGCACCGACGGCTTCACCTCGCTTGCCGTTGTGCTCGCGGCGGCCGGGGCCGGGCTGGGCTGGTCGTGGGCCGACCCGGTGGTGGGGCTGGCCATCACGGTCGCCATCGCGTTCGTGCTCAAGGACGCCGCTCGCGAGATCTACCGCCGGCTCATGGACCGCGTCGAACCCGCGCTGGTCGACCGGGCCGAGCGGACGCTCCGCGACATCCCCGGTGTCCGCGACGTGGCCGGCCTGCGTCTGCGCTGGATCGGGCACCGCCTCCACGCCGAGGCCACGGTCGTAGTCGACTCACGGCTCACCCTGCTGGCCGCCCATGAGATAGCCGCCGACGCCGAACATCAGCTGACCCACCACGTCCCTCGCCTGACCAGCGTCACCATCCACGTCGACCCCGCCACCCACCCCGGCGACGGGCACCACACCGGCCTCTCCCACAACCGCCGCGACCGCCTCGCCGCAGTCACCCGCTGACACTCGGGACGACCCGCGCCACGTGCTCTCAGGCGGCGGCGGTCCTCTCCCGCGACCGCCTTGCCGCAGTCACCCACTGACCTTCGGGGACCACGGCACCACGCGCTATCGGGCAGCGGCGGTCCTCTCCCACGGCCGCTGCGACCGCCTCTCCGCAGCTACCCATCGACACTCGGGGGACCACCCGCGCCGCGTGCTCTCAGGCGGCGGCGGTGATTTCGGTGAGGTCGCGGAGGACTTCGGAGGCGGTGACCGGGTCCAGGCGGCTCAGGGGGAGGCGCGACCGCTCGGGGTTGTGCCCGGGTGGTGCCGGTGCCGTTGTGCAGGAAGACGGCCATGAGCTTTTGCTCGGGCTCGTGGGCGGGCATGCCGGGGACTATGCCGGGCTCCAGCTCTATCGCCAGCTCCAGTTTGGGACCCAGGGGCAGGCTCAGATGCTCCTGCAGGCCGCCGTCTTGGGGATCTTCGCGGCGCCAGCCTCGTCGCTCCAGGCCCAGCAGGCTGGTGGTGGGCACGATCTGGCCTCGGAAGCGGTCGAGCGTGCTCGACGCTGCCTCATCGGGGGTCAGGGCGAACGTCTGGCGAGCCAGCTGAGGGAAGGGCTGAAGGATCTCGCGGGCGGCGAAGAGCTTGGACCAGGCGGGTAGCGAGTCGCCCAGGTGCAGGGGGTGGGCGACGCCGACTGTCGCGTCGCCGGCCAGCGTGGCTTCGTCGTCGTCCACGGTGGCGAAGAGGCGGCCGCCGCCGTGGGCCGGCGGCCTCTCGTCGGCCAGCCGGAAGGCGCGCGGCAGCGCGCCCGACTCGTCGTAGACGGCCCAGACCAGGCGGCGGACTATGTGGCGGAGCAGCGGGTGCTCGACGAACAGTCGGCGGAACTCGTCGGACGGCCAGCGGCGGCCGGTGACCATGGCTCGTTCCAGGCGGCGGATCTGGTCGGCGGCTACCGTGCGGACGTCCTTTTTCAGGGTGGTGAATTCCCGGTACGCGGCGGGGGCTCGCTCGGGGTCGTCGCGGACGCCGGGCTTGGGCAGGGCCTTGAGGCGGTTGCCGGTGGCGTCGGCGGCGAAGGGGCGCAACTGCTTGTCGAAGCCGACCACGAACTGGCGCGGGCCGTAGTCGAGGCGCATGCTGCCGTCGGGTTCGAGGCCCAGGCCAGGCACCAGGCGGTCGGCGAGCTGGTCGGCGGTGAGGCCCAGGCCGGCCGCGACCTCGTCCATCTTCCGCTGGGCGGCCTTCTTGAGCCCGCCGAGCCGGGCCCGCTCGGCTATGCCGTGCAGGTGCATGAGGGCGACGTCGGAGCCGATCGCGGCCAGCACCTGGACGCCGGTGGCGGCCCTGGCCTGGGCACCCTCGCGGGGCCAGGCCACGATCTGCGGGGTCAGCCGGCGGACGGTCCGATCGTCGCCGATCAGGCCGAGGGCGTCCAGCGCCCAGTTCTCCTTCGGGTCGGCGCCCGAGGACAGCCAGCGCTGGAAGAGCGCCCAGCCGAACTCGGCCAGCGACGCCGGATCGCATGCCTGCCGTACGACCTCGACGCCCGCATAGGGGTCGTCGGGGCGGGACAGCGCCAGCATGGTGACCACATGGGCGACCGCTTCGGGTGGCAGCGCGCCCACGCCGTCGCGCAGCGCGA
Organism: Paractinoplanes globisporus DSM 43857; assembly: GCF_000379645.1. Classification (GTDB taxonomy): domain Bacteria; phylum Actinomycetota; class Actinomycetes; order Mycobacteriales; family Micromonosporaceae; genus Actinoplanes; species Actinoplanes globisporus. Next base: position 52,807 of record NZ_KB903294.1, on the reverse strand, counting down.
TCGGGGGCAGCAGGGCCGGGACCGCCCAGGGCGGGTTCGCCGGGATGCGGGCGGGCAGCACGGCCAGCGGGTCGGTGGCCAGCAGGGTGTCGATGGCGGCTTCGGCGTCGACGCCGTGGGACCGGGCGGCGGCACGGACCGCCTCGGTGTGGCCGTTGGTGTGCAGGGCCAGCAGCGCCCGCTCGGCCTGGCGGCGGGCGGGGCCGGCCTTGCCGAGGGCGGGCGGCACCAGCGCGCGGGTGGCCTCGGCCGGGTGGCGCAGCAGCCACGTCAGTGCGGTCCGGCGGACGCTCTTGAGTCGGGCCAGCCAGTCGGCCATGTGCAGGGCGATCTCGGGGGACGAGTACGGCAGGAGGGCCGGCGCCACGGCCGCGGCGGCGGAACCGGCGATGGCGAGCAGGGGCGGCAGCGCGTCCAGCTCGAAGCGGGCCGCGATCACGCGGGTCCAGGAGCCCGCGTCGTAGGTGTCGCTCGGCTTCCACCGGGCGAGGACCGGGCGGGCGACTACCTCGGGGGCCTCGGCGAAGAACTGGTACGGCTCATACCAGCTCGCCCGGCCGGTGGCGATGCGCAGGGCCAGGGCCGGCCAGTCCCGGCGGTGGCCATAGTGGGGGATCTCGGTGTCGAGCCATTCCTCCCGCTCGCCGGGCAGCCAGGCGATCGTGGCCCGGTCGGTGCTGGTCAGGCCGGGAACGACGACCGGTTTCGGCGGTTTGGGGCGGTGCAGCCAGGGCGGGGATGCCAGCAGGGGTGGTATCGCCTCGGCGGGGGCGATCGTGATGGCGGCGGCTGCCTCGGTGACCGCCTCGACCTGGGCGGCCGCCTCGGGGGTGAGCCGGGGGAGGACCTGGGCGGCGAGGCCGGGGTGGGTGGCCAGGTGACCGCGCAGCAGGTCGGCGACCGCGCGCTGGGTGGCTGCGGGCTGGGCGAGCGCGGGCGCGGGTTGAGCGGGCGTGGGGTGGGCGGCGGCCGCCTCGGCGAGCAGGCGCAGGGCACGCGCGGGGAAGCGGTAGGCTGCCTCCAGCAGGGCGGGGGTCACGTATTTCGCGTCGGCGCGGGCGATGAGGCCGGCCATTGCCTCGTCGCTGGGGAGGGCGGCTATCGCGGAGAGGAGGCGTTTCTGGCCGTCGGCGCCGGGGGCCGTGTCGAACCAGTGGAGCAGCGCGGGGACACAGGCCGCGCCGAGACCGTCGGCGAGGGTGGCGATCAGCGGGAACGTGCCCACGACCGTCCAGCTGCTGACCAGGGGGACGAGCGCGTTCAGCTGGGCGGGTGTGCCGGCCGCGGTGAGCAGGGCCAGGGCGAGGTAGCGCTCGTTCGTCGCCACGGTCTGGGCGATGTCTTCTTCGACCCACTCGGCCTGGTCGGGCGCCAGCAGGGTGGTGGCCACCCGGGCGTACAGGGTGCCGGAGCGGTAGCCGTCGAGCGCGATGACCGCCGCGGCGTAGTCGTCGGGGGAGGCGGCGGCCAGCGCCTCGCGCACGCGGAACAGGATCAGCAACTGGTTGTCGATCTGGCCGCCGCCGCGGGTGTCGGCGGGGGCCATCCGCTCGACGCGGTAGCGCCGGCCGGTGGGGACGAACGGGCCGTCCTCGGCGACCCGCATGGCCATCGCCTCGACGGCGGCCTCGACCGCGAACGGCAGCCCTCGCGCGGCGATCCACCGATCGGCGAAGGCGGCCAGTTTGTGCAGCTCGCTCCACTTGCCGAGGGCGGCCGCGAGCGCCACCGCGGCGGCACCGGCGGCCGGGGCGTCGCCGTCGCCCGCCAGCCAGGCGAGACCGGCACGACGCAGCTCCGGATCGGTGCCCGTCGCCGCCAGGATCAGCTCGACCTGGTGCGGAACCCGGGCGACCTCGTCGTCGGCGATCTGGCGTGCCCTGCGATCGGGGGTGAACGCCGCGACCCCGACGCTGCCCCGCCGCGGATGGCGATATCGGTACCAAGCCGGCGGGAAGACGAACGAGGGTGAGGAAGCGATCGGAGCGGAAGCCGCGGCAGCGGGCGTGGGGGAACGGGAAGCCGGCGTGGACGAGGAGCCGGTGGCTGTTTCCGCTGCGGTTGAGGAAGGCGTCACCTCGTACGGCATGGGGGAAGGTTAGCCAGGCCGTATGACAGAAACAGATTGCATGCAATCGGCGCAAGAATCTTGCAAAAAGGGCCGCTGACTGGCGAGGATTGCATGCAATCGACGAGGAGGTCAGGTGCGACCAGCGGCGGAGCAGGCGGCGCAATCACTGCGGGAAGAGATTCTCTCGGGGGCGATCGCGTCGGGGACGAGGCTGGGCGAGGCCGAACTGGCCGGTCGGCTGTCGGTGAGCCGCACGCCGATCCGGGAGGCTCTGTCGCGCCTGGCGGCGGAGGGCCTGGTCGAGCTGCAGCCCAACCGCGGCGCCCGCGTCGCGACCTGGAGCACCGAGCAGCTGCGGGAGATCTTCGAGCTCCGGCTGCGGCTCGAGCCCTATGCCGTACGCCAGGCGGTTCCGCACCTGAGTGAGGAGCAGCTGGCCGAGCTCGACCGTCTGGCGGCCGAGATGATGCGGGCCGGCAAGCCGGGGCGCGCGCAGGACCTCACGAAGATCGTCGAGCTGAATCGGCGCTTCCACGGCCTGTTCATCGACGCGGCCGGCTCCCCGCCGCTGGCCGGCGCGCTGCGGGGCGTCACCCACGCGGCCGTGGTCCACCAGAACTTCCACGACTACACGCCCGACGCGCTCCGGCGCAGCCTGCACCACCACGTCGAGATGGTGGCGGCGGCGCGGGCCGGCGACGGCGACTGGGCCGAGGCGATCATGCGAGCCCACCTGCACAACGCCCGCGCCACGATGATCGGGGGACGGTCATGACGCTGCCGCTGAGCGACCTGCGGGTCGTCGAGTTCGGCCAGCTGCTGGCGGGGCCGTTCTGCGGCCAGCTGCTCGGAGACTTCGGCGCCGAGGTGATCAAGGTGGAGGACCCGGGCCGCGGCGACCCGATGCGCGAGTGGGGCCGGGAGAAGCCGCACGGCAAGTCGCTGTGGTGGCCGGTGGTGGCCCGCAACAAGAAATCGGTGACCTGCGACCTGCGGCAGCCGGAGGGTCAGGCGCTGGTCCGCAAGCTGATCGACACGGCCGACATCGTGGTGGAGAACTTCCGGCCGGGCACCCTCGAGCGCTGGGGCATGGCGCCGGCGACGCTCTGGGAGACCAATCCTGGCCTGGTGGTGACCCGCGTGACCGGCTATGGGCAGACCGGGCCCTACTCCAGCCGTGCCGGTTTCGGCTCGATCGGCGAGGCCATGGGCGGCATCCGGTACGTGATGGGGGACCCCGACCGGGCTCCGGTGCGAGCCGGCATCTCGCTCGGCGATTCGCTCGCCGCGACGTATGCCTGCCTCGGCACGCTCGTGGCGATCCACCATCGCGAGCGGACCGGGCGGGGGCAGGTCGTCGACTCGGCGATCTACGAGGCGGTGCTGGCGATGATGGAGTCGCTGCTGCCGGAGTGGGCCGTGGCGGGGTATCAGCGGGAGCGGACCGGGGCGGTGCTGCCCAATGTGTCCCCTTCCAACGTCTACCCGACCGGTGACGGCGATCTGATCCTGATCGCCGCGAACCAGGACTCGGTGTTCGGCCGCTTGAGCGTCGCGATGGATAGCCCGGAATTGGCGACAAATCCGAAATATGCTACTCATTCGGCGCGGGGAGCGGCGATGGAGGAGCTCGACGGGCTGATCGCCAAGTGGACCGCCACGAAAAACGCCGATGAGCTGCTCGGGAAGCTGCACGAGGCCGGCGTCCCGGCCGGACGGATCTTCCGGGCCAAGGACATGTTCGCCGACCCGCACTTCGCGGCGCGGGAGGCGATCGTCAGCGTCCCGCACCCCGACTTCGGCTCGATCCCGATGCAGAACGCGACGCCCAAATTGTCCGAGACGCCCGGCAGCGTGCGGAGCGCCGGGCCGGCCCTGGGCGAGCACAACGACGAGATCTACGGCGGCCTGATCGGCCTCGGCGAAACGGAGCGCGCGCGCCTGCGCCAGCACAAGATCATCTAAGGAGAAGCATGTCCTATCGACTCGGCGTGGATGTGGGCGGCACGTTTACCGACGTGCTGCTGGTCGACGAGGAAACGGGTTCGACGTGGCGGGCCAAGACCGCCTCGACGCCGAGCGATCAGTCAGTGGGTGTGCTGCACGGCATCGACAAGGTGTGCGCGGAGGCCGGCATCGACCGGTCCGCGGTCGCCCACGTGCTGCACGGCACCACGGTCGCCACGAACGCGATCCTCGAGGGCAAGGGCGCCACGGTCGGCCTGGTCACCACCCAGGGCTTCCGGCAGGTGCTGCAGATCGCCCGATCGTTCGTCCCCGGCGGCCTGGCCGGCTGGATCATCTGGCCCAAGCCCGAGCCGCTGGCGGCGCTGGAGAACACGGTCGAGGTCCCCGAGCGGATCGGCAGCGACGGGACGGTGATCAGGCCGCTCGACGAGGACGCGGTCAGGTCGGAACTGCGGAAGCTGCGCGAGAACGGGGTCGAGGCGCTCGCGGTGTCGCTGATCAACGCGTTCGCCAACGACGCCCACGAGCGGCGCATCGCGGAGATCGCCGCGGAGGAGCTGCCCGGAATCGAGATCTCGCTCTCCAGCGTCGTGCTGCCCGAGATGCGGGAGTACGAGCGGGCGCTGACCACGGTCGCGAACGGCTATGTCCAGCCCCAGGTCGCCCGCTATGTCGCCAATCTGCGGACGAAGCTCGCCGATGAGGGCGTGCCGGCCGAGCTGTCGATCCTGCGCTCCGACGGCGGTCTCTCGTCGGCCGGAGCGGCGATCGCGGCGCCGGTCACCATGCTGCTGTCCGGCCCGGCGGGCGGCGTCACCGGCGCGGTCTGGGTGGCCGAGCAGTCCGGCCACACCGAGCTGCTCACCTTCGACATGGGCGGCACCTCCACCGACGTGGCGCTGGTGCAGAGCGCGCAGGCGCGCATCGGCCGCGAGACCAAGGTGGGTGACCTCACGGTTCGTGCTTCAGCGGTGGACGTACGCACGGTGGGGGCGGGCGGCGGCTCGATAGCCCACGTTCCCGGGCTGACCAGGGCGCTGCGGGTCGGGCCCCAGTCGGCGGGCGCCGAGCCGGGTCCGGCCGCGTACGGGAAGGGCGGAGACGCGCCGACCGTGACCGACGCGAACGTCGTGCTCGGCTATCTGCCGGCCGCCCTGGCCGGTGGGGAGATCACGCTCGACCGGGCGGCGGCGCGGGCGGCGGTGCAGACCGTCGCGGACGCCATGGGCCTGGCCAGTGTCGAGCAGGCCGCGGCCGGGATCATCGACATCGTCAACGAGAACATGCTCGGCGGGCTGCGGCTGGTCAGCGTGCAGCAGGGCTTCGACCCGCGGGACTTCGCGCTGGTCGCCTTCGGCGGGGCCGGGCCGCTGCACGCCAACGCGCTGGGCCGGCTGACCGGGGCGTGGCCGGTGATCGTCCCGCCGTCGCCGGGTGTCCTGTGTGCTCTCGGCGATGCCACGACCTCGGCGCGGGACGAGTCGGCGCGTACGGTGCTGCGGAAGTTGGGTGATTTGTCCGCCGAGGAACTTGCCGCGGTATTCCGGGATCTGTCGGAATCGGCGTCCGCGCGACTCGCGGCGCAGGGGGTCGCGGCGGAGAAAATCGCCTATTCCGCCGACGTCAGATTTGTCGGGCAGGGCAACGAGCTCCCGGTCACCTTCGACCTCGACGACGGCCCGGCCGGGCTGGCGGCGAAGTTCGACGCCGAGCACGAGCGGCTCTTCTCCTTCAACCTGACCGTCGACCACGAACTGGTCAACGCGCGGGCCACCGTCACCGGCGCCAAACCGACCGTCACCCCGATCCACCTGGAGAAGGGCGACGGCGACCCGGCCTCTGCCCGCACCGGCACCACCCCGGTCTACGTCGACGGCGGCTTCGTCGACGCGGCCCTCTACGACCGTCTCAAGCTGCGGGCCGGCGACGTCATCCCCGGCCCCGCCATCGTCACCGAGATGGACTCCACGACCCTCATCCTCCCCGGCCACGCCGCCACCACCGATCCCAGCGGAAGCCTGCTGATCCGTCCGACCGCCGAGGAGGCCTGACCATGGCGACCATCGTGGAGCCGAACACCGCGCCGATCGAGCCCGTCGAGGTCGATCCGGTCACCCTCGACCTGGTCGAGAACGGCCTGCGCAACGCCCGCTACGAGATGGACGAGGTGCTGTTCCGCACCGCGCTCTCGCCCGGCATCCGGGAGCAGCACGACGAGTTCCCGCTGATCGCCGACCCGGGCGGCAAGATGGTGGTCGGCCAGTTCGGCCTGTCCATCCCCGACTTCCTGGCCGGTTTCGCCGGCGACATCGGCGAGGGCGACGTTCTGCTCACCTCCGATCCGTACGCGTGCGGCGCCGCGATCAGCCACGCCAACGACTGGCTCGTGGTCATGCCGATCTACGTCGACGGCCGGGTCGTGGGCTGGGCGTCGATGTTCGGTCACATGTCCGACGTGGGCGGCAAGACGCCGTCGTCCATGCCGACCGACGCGAAGACCATCTACGAGGAGGGCGTGGTCATCCCGCCCTTCAAGCTGTACGACGCCGGCCGGCTCAACGAGGACGCGTTGCGCATCATCCTGAACCAGGTGCGCGTTCCCGACTGGAACCGGGCGGATCTGAACGGTCTGGTCGCCGCCTGCCGCACGGCCGCCCGCCGGGTCACCGAGATGTGCGCCCGGTTCGGCGTCGCGACGTATCTGTCGGCGCTGGACGCGCTGCTGCAACGGAACTACGACGCGATGAAGACGCTGCTGCACGTCGTCTTCGAGGAGGGCCGCACGCTGTCGTTCACCGATTACATCTGCGACGACGGGGTGGGCTTCGGGCCGTACGAGCTGAAATTGTCCTTGACCCGAACCGGCGACAAGGTGCACCTGGATTTCAGCGGTTCGTCCCCGCAGGCGATCGGGCCGGTGAACTACTACCTCAACGAGAACCTGGCCCGGATGTTCTTCGGCATCTACATGATCACCGTGGCCGATCCGCAGATCCTCTGGAACGACGGCTTCTATCCGCTCGTCGACGTGACGATCCCCGACGGCTCGTATTGGAAGCCGAGACATCCGGCGGCTCTCAATGCCCGCAACCACGGCATCGGCCGGGTCTTCGACCTGTTCGGCGGCCTGCTCGGGCAGACCAACCCGGCGCTGCTGAACGCGGCCGGCTTCTCCTCGTCGCCGCACTTCATGTACTCCGGGAACTACTCCGGCGGCGATCGCAAGGGGGAATGGTTCCAGCTCTACTCGATCGGCTTCGGCGGGATCCCGGGGCGGCCGCTCGGCGACGGGCCGGACGGGCATTCGCTGTGGCCCAGCTTCGTGAACATCCCGTGCGAGTTCCTCGAGTCCTACTACCCGCTGCGGATCGAGAAATGGGAGACGGTCGCCGACACCGGCGGGGCGGGCCTGCATCGCGGCGGTAACGGCGTCGACGTGGCCTACCACTTCCTCGAGCCGGGCACGATCGCCATTCACGACGACCGATGGCTGACGTACCCGTGGGGGGTCAATGGGGGCGCACCGGGCGCCCGCGGCCGGAAATGGATCGACCGGGCGTCGGGGGAGCGGGAGATGCTGCCCAGCAAATGTCACGACGTGCCGGTGCGACCCGGCGACGTGCTGCACTTCGTCACGTGGGGCGGCGGCGGGTGGGGTGATCCGCTGGAGCGGGACCCGTCGCTGGTCGCCAAGGAGGTCCGGCGCGGGCTGGTCACCGCCTCCGGCGCTCGGCGGTACGGGGTGGTCGTGCCGGAATCCGGGGATGTGGATCTCGCGGCTACCGATGCTCTGCGTGCCGAGATGCGCACCGCGCGGCCGGCCGAGCTGCCCGTCTTCGACATGGGACCGTCGCTGGACGAGATCCTGGCCCGCTGCGAGGAGGAGACCGGTCTGCCCGCGCCGACCCGGCCCGTCTGGACGTAGCACCTTATCGCGATAAATCGGATATGGTTGGTGGATGCGGTGGCGGCAGAAAGCGGTCATCCAGAAGGTTTGCGCTCTCACGCCCGGCGGGGGAGCGCTGTACCAGCAGATCCAGCGCCGGTTCGGGCGTCTCTCGGACGACCCGTTCCGGCGGCTGCCGCAGCATGCCGCCATGATGCGCCGGCTCACCGGGCTGGGCTTCACGCTGCCGGGCACGCGCTGCCTCGAGATCGGCACCGGCCACCTGCCGGTCGCGCCGGTGGCGTTCTGGCTGCTCGGCGCGGCTGAGGTGGTCACCGTCGACCTCCACCGGCGGCTCAACGCCGCGCTGACCGGTGCGATGCTGCGCCGGCTCGCCACCGATGACCGGCTCGTCCCGCTCTACGACGGCCTGATCCTCGACGACCGCCTGATGGAGCTGCGGGGACTGCTCGGCCGACCGGTGCCCGAGATCCTCCGCCGGCTGAACATCCGGTACCACGCGCCCGGCGACGTGTCCCGGATGCCCGACGCGGACGGCAGCTTCGATCTCAGCTTCTCGATGACCGTGCTCGAGCACGTCACCCCGGACGCCCTGCGCGGCCTGCTCGCCGAGGCCCGCCGGCTGCTCGGCCCGGACGGTTTCGCCGCGCACCTGATCGACCCCGGCGACCACTTCGCCCATCAGGATCCGGCGATCACCCGGATCAACTTCCTGCGTTTCTCGCCGCGCGAGTGGCGGCGGCTGGGCGGCAACGAGTTCTCGTACTGCAACCGGCTGCGCGCGTCGCAGCTGGAGCGGGCGTTCACCGACGCCGGCTTCCACATCGAACGCTGCGAGCGCACGGTCGACGAGCCGTCGCGGGCCGCGCTGGAGGCCGGCTTCCCGCTGCACGCCGGCTTCCGCGGGTTCGCCCCGGCGGATCTGTGCACGACGGAACTCGAGGTGTACGCCCGGCCGGCCTCGGCGGCCGGCGCACTACCGGGCTCACCACCCGGCTCAGCGGCCGGCGCGCCACCGGTAGGTGCGCACGGTCAGCGCCGCGGCGGTGGCGAGAACGGTCGCGCACGTGAGCAGCACGCCCCATAGGCCCCAGGCGACCATGGCGATCGACAGGAACGCCCACACCAGGCCGCCGGCTATCAGGACGGTGATGAGGACCGGGCGCGGCCACGGCGGCAAGCCGGTTCGTGCCAAGGACGGATAGTCCGCGGTCAAGCGCTCGACAATGTCGTCGAATTGCTGCCGCGTGTCCCTGCTGGCCATCCGACGCCCTCCTCCTCGGACCCATGGTCGGCCCGATCGGTGTTAAGGACCGTTCAGGACAGGACTGTACGTCGTGAAACTGTCAAAGCGATCCCTCTGAACGGATGAGCCGCGCCCACCGCGAAGGCGGATCCTTCCCTTAAATCCTTTAGATCCGGAATCCACCGATTACTCGGGTCAGTTCGCGGCTCATCTCGGTGAGGTCCGCGATCGAGCGCTGGCTGTCGTCGACTGCCGTGACCGTGGCCGTCGCCGCGTCCGCGAACTCGCCCATCGTCGCCGCGATGCTCGTCGCCCCGGTCGCCGCGTGGCTGACGCTGCCCCGCAGTACGTCGCTGGTGGCGCTCTGTTCCTCGACCGCTGCGGCGATGGTGTCCTGGTGCTCCCGGATCCGCTCGATGACCGCGATGATCTCGTCGATCGTCTCCCGCGTCTGCGCGGTGTCGGTCTGGATCGCCGCCACCTGTTCGACGATCGCCTCGGTGGCCTTCGCCGTCTCCATCGCCAGCTCCTTGACCTCGCCGGCGACCACCGCGAAGCCCTTGCCGGTCTCGCCGGCCCGCGCCGCCTCGATCGTCGCGTTCAGCGCCAGCAGGTTGGTCTGGTTCGCGATCGCGGTGATCAGGCTGACCACGTTCGAGATCTCGGCCGACGACTGGGCGAGGCGGGCGACCTGCGCCCCGGTGCGCTGCGCGGTGTCGCTGGCCTCGGTGGCGACGGCGGCGACCTCGGAGGCGCTGCGCGCGATCTCCTGGATCGTCGCGGTCATCTCGTCGCTGCCGGCCGCCGCCTCGGTCATGCTGTCGGCGACGTCGCGGGTGTCGCCGGAGACCCGGCCCGAGCCGTCGCGCACCTGCCGGGCCGAGCGCTCGACGACCGACGTGCTCGCGTCGAGCCGGCCGGCGGCCTCGCCGAGAGTGGCCGAGGAGCGGGTCAGGACCTCGACCGTGTCCCGCATGCTGGTGACGGCCCGGTCGACGTCGGTGGCCATCACGCCGATCTCGTCGCGGGTCGCCAATCCCACCGTACGGGTGAGGTCGCCCTCGGCCACCGCGTGCAGCACCTGGGAGACCCGGCCCAGCGGCCGCACCACGCCGCGCACCACGGCCGCGCCGGCCAGCACCGCCAGCAGCAGGCCGGCGCCGAGCACGGTCAGCACGAGCGTGCGCTCCCGGGTGTAGGTGCGCTCGACCTCGGCGGCGGCCTTCTCGGCGTCAGCGGTCTCGTCGGCGGCCATCGCGGTGATCGCCTGGGCCGCCTGCTCGTACAGCGGCTGCGCCTGGCTCGCGTTGACGGTTTCGAACGTGTCGTCGTCGTCGGCCCGGCTGAGCGGGAGCAGCTTCTCGTCCCGTACCGCCTGATAGGAGACCCAGGCCGTGGTCAGCGCCTCGAGCTGGCCCGGGTCGCCCGCGTAGCTGCCGGCGACGTAATTCGCGACCGCCGCCTCGAACGCCTTGTCGTCGGCGTCCAGTGCGCGCTCGGCCGCGTCCCGCTCGGTGTCACCCGGCGCCGCGTTGTGGTTGAGCAGGTGGATCGCGGTCTCGGCGATGGCCTGCCGCACCTTCGCCAGCTGCACGGTGCTGGCCAGGTTGTTCTCCGAGATGTCGTCGGCCTCGTTCGCGACGCCGCGCAGCCCGAGCACGCCGACCACACCCACGATGATCGCGGCGAGCGCCACGACCGCCAGCGCCGCGCCCACCTTCGTGCGCAACCGCCGGTCGCGCAGCCAGTCACCGATCGCCCCCAACGCGATCACCCCCATCTTCCGCTTCGACCGGTCGCGGCAAGATCTGAGTTATGGGATGACAGACTTGATCCCCATGGGGCTCTTCACGGTCGACCAGGCACGGATCGAGCTGGCCAAGCTGCGGCCGGTCATCGACGAGCTGATCGTGGTGCGGGCCGACCTGGTGGAGATCTCGGCCGCGCTGACTCCGGGCGGTCTGCCGACCACGCTGGGCGGGCTGCCGGAGCGCAAGGCGGCCGAGGCGCGGCTCAACGAGCTGATGACCGCGATCCAGGAGACCGGGGCCGAGCTGAAGGGCGTGGCGCCGCTGCTGGTCGACTTCCCGGCCGACCTCGTGCTGGGCGATCTCGGCGAGGTGCCGGTGCTGCTGTGCTGGCTCGAGGGGGACGCCGAGCTGACCTGGTACCACCGGGCCGATCTGGGCTTCGCCGGCCGGCGGCCGCTGGGAGACCGGACCGGCGCGTGATCACTTCAAGCCCAGAATCCTTCGTGTACGGCGGTTGCGCTGACCAGCCCGACCGGCCCGTCCACGACGATCGAGCGGCCGCCGCGGGCGAACACCTCGCGACTCGGCAGGCGTAGCGGCGGCACGCCCTCCTCTTCCTCGACCATGCCGGCCAGTCCCTCCTCGGACAGCGCGAACACCACCCGGCCGATGCCGGACCAGTAGATCGCGCCGGCGCACATCGCGCACGGCTCGGTGCTGGTGTAGAGCACGCTGCCGCTCAGGCTCGCCCGGTCGGCCTTGCCGGCCAGCCGCACCAGGTTGGTCTCGGCGTGCCCGGTCGGGTCGGCCCCGGTCACCACGCTGTTGAGCGCCTCCAGCAGGCCGCCGCCGGGCAGGACGAGCAGTGCTCCGAACGGATGATCGCCACGCTCCCGGGCCTGCCAGGCGAGCGCCACGGCCCGCTCGAGCCATCGCCGGTCGCCCTCTGTCACCCGCCGCGACGTCACCAGCGTCATCCGAAGCCCCCTCCGCGTCGATGGTCACCCTACGGTCGATCGGCAACTCCGCGCAGCAACCACCCTCGGCGGACGGGGTCGGAAAGTGTGACAAGGACGGTTTGAGCGTTGCGCCTTTTCCTTCGTGCGCCGGGCGCTACGCGCGCCGGCCGGGCGCGTCATTTGCGGGGGCGCAGGCCCTGCATGCCGCCGTCGACGGCGAGAGACGTGCCGGTGGTGGCCGAGGCGAGCGGCCCGGCCAGGTAGGCGATGGCCGCCGCCACCTCGTCGGCGCTCACGAGGCGGCCGGTGGGCTGGCGGGCCTCCAGCGCGGCGCGCTCGGCCTCCGGGTCGGCCGCCTTGGCGAGAAGGCGGCCGACCCACGGCGTGTCCGCGGTGCCCGGGTTGACGCAGTTGACGCGGATGCCCTCGCGCAGATGGTCCGCGGCCATGGCGAGCGTCAGCGACAGAACCGCGCCCTTCGTGGCCGAGTACAGCGCGCGCTGCGGAAGGCCGGCCGTCGCGGCGATCGAGGAGACGTTGACGATCGCGGCGTGCGCGGAGCGGCGCAGGAACGGGAGGGCGGCCCGGGTCGTGCGGACCATGCCCTGCACGTTCACGTCGAACACGTGCGCCCACTCGGCGTCGTCGTTGTCCTCGACCGAGCCCTGGGCGCCGATCCCGGCGTTGTTGACGACGATGTCGATACCACCGAGGGCCTCGGCCGCCGCGGTCACGCCGGCGCGGATCGACGCGTCGTCGGTCACGTCGGCCTTGAAGCCCAGCAGCGGCTCGGCGACGGACGGGTTGAGGTCGAGGCAGGCGACCCGGGCGCCGCGCGCGGCCAGCAGGGTGGCGGTGGCGAGGCCGATGCCCGAGGCGCCTCCGGTGACGATCGCGGTGAGACCGGCGAGTTCGGACATGTGTCAGCCCTCCGAGGTGGCGGTGTCGAGAAGTTCCAGCAAGTGGTGGTAGGTGTGGCCGGTGGCGCGGGTCAGGCCGATCTCGCAGGTGCGGTTGACCGAGGCGTGCGCGGCGAAGTCCCCGGCTTTCACCTGGGCGGCTTCGGCGGCAGTCGCGGAAGCCGTCAGCTCCGGTCGCAGGAGCCCGCGATCGCCGGCGAACGCGCAGCACTGCCAGCCGTCGGGGATCACCACCCGATCGGCGATGGCGTTCGCGATCCGGCCGATCGCGTCGTCCAGGCCGAGCCGGGTGGACGAGCAGGTGGGGTGCAGCGCGAGCGAGGGCAGTTTCCGGTCGACGCGTAGGCGGGGCAGGACGTGGGCGTCGACGAAGGTGATCGCGTCGACCACCTCGTGCCCGTCCAGCTCCCGGGCGAATCCCTCCGTGCAGGACGCGGCATCGCTGATCACGGGCAGCGTGGTGCCGGCGAGCGCCGATCGCACCCGGTCGCGCATCACCGCGTACCCGTCGGTGAGGCCCTTCGAGGACCAGGGCGTGCCGCAGCAGAGCGACCCGGCATCCTCCGGAACAAGCAGGCGGATGCCGGCTCGGGCGGCCAGATTCCGCACGGCGGTCAGCACACCGGCCCCGGCCGGTGCGAACAGGGTGTTCAGGCACGACGGCAGATAGACCGCATCGGCTTGCGCCGGCGTCGAGGCCCGGCGGCGGGTTCCGCCGGTCGGCAGGTCCCGCTTCCATTGCGGTACGCCCGGAGCGCGCGTGACCGCCTCCACAAGCGACGGTGCCACCGGCGCGACGTCGAGCCCCCGGCCCAGGACCCGGGTGGCACCGTCCCAGTGCCGGGCGGCGCTCTTCCAGACCTGCCGCGCCACCGGCCCGTGCGCCGAGGCGCGCAGCCGTTTGGTGAGGTCGCCGGTGTTGATGTGCAGCGGGCACGCCGTGGCGCACATGCCGTCGACCGCGCACGTGTCCACCGCGTCGTACTGGAACTCCCGCTCGAGCTCACGGGCCAGCGCGAGATCCCCGGCGGCGCGGGCGGTCGCCATCTCCCGGCGCAGCACGATCCGCTGCCGTGGCGTCGTGGTGAGGTCGCGGCTCGGGCAGACCGGCTCGCAGTAGCCGCACTCGACACACCGGTCGACCTCGGGCTCCACGCTGACGACCGGCTTGAGGTGCCGCAGGTGCGCGGAGGGATCGTCGGTGAGCAGCACGCCCGGATTCAGCACGCCACCCGGGTCGCAGGCCCGTTTCACCTCGACCATCACGTCGTACAGCTCGTCGCCGTACTGGCGGCGGACGAACGGCGCCATGACCCGGCCGGTGCCGTGCTCGGCCTTGAGCGTGCCGCCGCGCCCGAGCACGGCCTCGACCATGTCCTCGGTGAAGTCGGCGTACCGGCGCACGTCGTCGTCCGTGTCGAAGCGGCAGGGGAGCATGAAGTGCAGGTTGCCGTCCTTGGCGTGGCCGAAGATGACGCTTCGCTCATAACCGTGCCGATCGAACAGCGAGTGCAGGTCGTCGCAGAGGCCGGCGAGCACCGGCACCGGAACGGCGACGTCCTCGAGCAGCGCCACCGTGCCGGGCGGGCGGGCGCCGGCCACGGTCGCGTAGAGCCCCTTGCGGATGTGCCAGAGCGCGGCACGGCCGGCCGCATCGCGGCCGAGCCGAGCGGGGACGGCGAGGTCGAGCTCGCCGATGAGCCGTCGCGCCGCGTGCTCCCTTTGCCCCAGGGATTCGGGATCCTCCTGCTGCCACTCGACGAGCAATGCGGCGTGCCGGTCGACGGCGAGCGAGCGCAGGATCTCGCCGGCCTCCGGATCGGCCTGGGCTACGAGGAGCGATCCGGCGTCGAGCAGCTCGACCGCGGCCGGCTCCTGGGCCACGAGCGCGGGCATCGCGGCCATCGCGGCGTGCAGGGTGGGGAAGACGAGCAGGCCGGTGGCGGCGTGCGGGTGGACGGGCACGGTGCGGAACACGGCCGAGGCCACGAAGCCGAGCGTTCCCTCGCTGCCGACGACCAGATGGGCCAGGATCCCGGCCGGCGTCGAGTGGTCGAGGAAGCTGTTCAGGCCGTAGCCCATGGTGTTCTTCATGGCGAATTGCGCGCGGATACGGCGTACGGAATCGGGATTGGACCGCAACCGGTCGCGCAGCCGCAGCAGGCTCTCGGTCAGTGCGGGCTCCGCCTCGCGGAGGCGGGCGTCGGCGTCGGGCTCGCCGGTGTCCACAATGGTCCCGCTCGGCAGCACGAGCGTCAGCGAGTCGAGGGTCTGGTAGCTGTTCGCGTGGGTGCCGCAGGTCATGCCGCTGGAGTTGTCGGCGATCACGCCGCCGATCGTGCAGGCCGCCTCGCTCGCCGGGTCGGGACCGAGCCGCCGTCCGTACGGGGCGAGGCGCGCGTTGACCTGCCGTAGCACCGCACCCGGCTGCACCCGCACGCGCAGCCCCCCGTCGAGCACCTCGATGTCGCGGAAGTGCCGGCGGGTGTCCATGAGCAGCGCGTCGGTGCCGGCCTGGCCACTGAGGCTGGTGCCGCCGGAGCGGAACGTCACGCCGAGGCCGAGCCCGTCGGCGGCCCGCATGAGCGCGGCGACCTGGGCAGTGTCGCGCGGCGTGAGCACGGCTTGCGGCGTGAGCAGGTAGTGCGAGGCGTCGTGCGCCATGCCGAGCCGATCGGTGGCCCGGGTGTGCACGGCGCCCGGCGCCGCCTCGGAAAGGGCCCTCATAGCCGCGGATCCACGTGGATCTTCGGCCCCGGGCCGCGCGGGCGGTGGCCGGCGAGCACGCGGGCCATCTCGTCGAGGCTCACGGTCGCGACGACCAGCGGACGGGGGTCGACCGAGCCGTCCGCGTACGCCTCGATGGCCCCGGCCAGCCCGGCGGACGCGCCGAGGATGCCGACGGCGGTGACGTCCTTGAGGACCAGGTCGCGGGTGTCGATGCGGCTCGGCGGCACCGACAGTCCGATGTAGACGACGCGGCGACCGGGCTCGACCAGATCCAGGGCGAGAGCGGGCATGTCCTCGCCCGTCGTCGCGTCGACGATCCCGTCCCACGGCAGCGAGGGCAGCGTCTCGCGCGTCCAGGCGTCGGTGAAGCCCAGACTCCGGGGCAGCGCCAGGTCGTTCGCCGAACGGGCGATCAGGTGCACCCGAATGCCGCGTGCCCGCGCGAAAAGGGCCACCAGCAGCCCGATGGTGCCGGTGCCGAGCACGAGCAGCCGCTCGCCGGAGGCCAGTCGCGCCGCGTCGACGCAGCGCAGCGCGTTCCCGCCCGGCTCGACCAGCGCGCCCAGCGTCGCGTCCACCGCGTCGGGCAACGGGTGCAGGTACGCCGCGGGCACCGCGACCTGCTCGGCCATCGCGCCCGGCAGGCCGTCGGTGATGCCGAGCTCGTGCCGCGACGCGCAGACCCAGTGCCGCCCCGCACGGCAGCGGGCGCACTCGCCGCAGCCGATCATCGTGTCGCCGGTGACCCGCCGGCCGAGCCAGCCCTCGTCCACCCCGTCGCCGGCCGCCGAGACGACCCCGCACCACTCGTGGCCGGGCCGCAGCGGATAGGACGAGCCGCCCGTGCCGAAGTAGCTCATCTCGCCGCTGAACAGCTCCATGTCGGTGCCGCAGATGCCGACCCGCTCGACGTCCACGACGACCTGCCCCTTCTCGGCCCGCGGCGGGTCGACCGTCCGCACCTCGGCCCGGCCCGGGCCGGTGAAGACGAGGGCGCGCATCAGCGTGGCCCTACGACCCGCTGCCGGCCGCTGCCCAGCCCGTCGATGCCGAGCTCGACCACATCGCCGGGCTGGAGCCAGATCTGCGGGTTGTGGCCCATGCCGACGCCGGGCGGGGTGCCCGTGTTGATCAGATCGCCGGGCTCGAGAACCATGAACTGACTCAGGTAGTGCACGATGAAGTACGGGTCGAAGACCATCGTCCGGGTGTTGCCGGTCTGCCGGCGTACCCCGTTCACATCCAGCCACATGTCCAGGCCGAGCACGTCGGGGACCTCGTCGGGGGTGGCCAGCCACGGCCCGGCCGGGTTGAACGTCTCGGCCGACTTGCCCTTGGACCACTGGCCGCCGCGCTCGATCTGGAACGCCCGCTCGCTCACGTCGTTGACCAGCACGTACCCGGCGATGGCCGCCGCCGCGTCCTCGACCGAGTCCAGATAGGACGTCCGGCTGCCGATGACGATGCCCAGCTCCACCTCCCAGTCCGTCTTGGTGGAGCCGCGCGGGATGCGGATGTCGTCGTCGGGCCCGACCAGCGTGTTCGGCGACTTCGTGAACAGGATCGGCTCGTCGGGCACGGCCTGGCCGGTCTCGGCGGCGTGGTCGCGGTAGTTGAGGCCGATGCACAGGATCTGGTGCGGCCGCGCGATCGGCGCCCCGATCCGCCGGCCGCCGAACGGCTCGGTCTCGCCGGCCGCGATCCGCTCGGCGACCGGCCCGGCGAGCAGGCGCAGCCCGCCGCCGCCGAAGAACGCCTCGTCGAAGTCGGTGACGAGGTCGGACACGTCCACGTAGCGGTCGTCGTCGACGCGCACGACGGGCTTTTCGGCGCCGGGGGCGCCGACACGCATGAGATACACGAGGTCTCCGATGTCAGAGGGCGGGATTCCAGTACGGCAGGGGAAGGCCGGTCGCGTTCACCCGGCAGGTGAAGAGGCGACCGGAGTTGACCGGGACCGGATCGAGTCCGGCCGTCGCCGACGTGATGACCAGGACGTCGAGGCCGGGACCGGCGAACGCCACGCTGGTGGTGTGCGGCGCGTCCACCTCGACCACGGCGAGCAGCTCGCCCCCGGGCGTCCTGCACTCGACCCGCCCGCGGCCCCAGACGGCGATCCAGAGGTTGCCGTCACGATCGACGCACATGCCGTCGGGCAGCCCGTCCGCGACCTTGAAGAGGTCCCGGCGCGGCCCGCTCGGGTAGTCGCGCACGTGCACCACGCCGGGCTCCGAGTCGATGCTGTAGAGGCGGCCGCCGTCGGGGCTCCAGGCCAGCCCGTTGGAGAGCGTGAGGTCCTCGTCGAGCCAGGTGAGCCCGCCGTCCTCGTACCGGGCCAGCACCTCGGTCGTCGAGCCGGTCTCGTCGGCGAGCGACAGGCCGCGAAGACCTTTCCCGCGAGGATGTCGACCCACAGCAGGCGCTGCCGGCGCGGGTCCCAGACCGGTCCCTCGCCCAGGCGGTACGCGTCGGGGCTCACCGGCGTGGCGATGAAGGCCTCCGTCACGACCCCTCACCGCCGGCCACGATCGAGCGGATCGCGGGCAGGTCGTCGACCAGCGTCTGGATCGGGGTGCGATAGGCGAGGCCGCTGATGCTGATCGCCCCGCTCGGCACGCTCGGCGAGGTCAGGAAGGCCGGCACCGCCAGGCAGGCGACGCCCGGCTCGTTCTCCTGGTCGTCGACGCCGTAGCCGCGCTCGCGGGTGCGCACGAGCTCGGCGTGCAGCCGGTCGGGGGTGCCGATCGAGCGGTCGGTCGGCGTGCTCAGCGGTTCGTCCCCGATCCAGTCGCGCACCTCGGGCTCGGTGTGCAGCACGTAGGAGAGCAGCAGCTTGCCGACCGCGGTGGTGTGCGCCGGGTTGCGCCCGCCGACGACCGAGCTGAGCCGGATCGCGCCCGAGGGCGGATCGAGTTTCGAGCGGTAGACCACCCAGCGGCCGTCGAGCGTCGCGTAGTGCACGGTCTCGCCGTATCGGTCGCAAAGCCGCCGCAGAACGGGCTGCACCCGGAGATGATCGGGGCGGGCCTCGTGATGGGCGAACGCGAGGCGGAGGAACTCGTCGCCGAGCACGTACCGGCCGGGCCCGTCCTGAGCGGCGAAGCCGGCCCGGCGCAACGCGGCGAGCGCGCGGTGCACCGTCGGTTTCGGGCTCGCCATCGCCCGGGCCATGTCGTCGAGGCCGATGCCCTCGGGGTGACGGGCCAGCTCGGCCAGCACGGCGAGCACCCGGTCGGCACCCACGAGGCGCTCGGACAGGTCGGTCACGTTCCGGATGTTAGACCGTTGTTCCGCCAAGTTGAAAGGTTTACGGTGAGGAAATGCGACGCAGCGCGGAGTGGTACGGCGGCGATGACCGGAACAGCTACATCCACCGGGCCTGGATGCGACGCGGGTTACCCGCCGACGCGTTCGACGGCCGGCCACACATCGCGATGGCCAACACGGCGTCCGACCTGACCCCCTGCAACGCGCATCTCAACGAGGTGTCCCGCAGCGTCGCCGACGGCATCCACGAGGCCGGGGGCATCGCGCTCAACCTGCCCGTGGTGTCGCTGGGCGAGACGCAGGTGAAGCCGACCGCGATGCTGTGGCGCAACATGGCCGCGATGGCCATCGAGGAGATGCTGCGAGCGAACCCGATCGACGGTGTCGTGCTGCTCGGCGGCTGCGACAAGACGATCCCGGCGCTGCTGATGGCCGCCGCCTCGGTCGACATCCCGGCGGTCGTCGTGCCGGGCGGCCCGATGCTGACCGGCACCTTCCGGGGCGTGCCGCTGGGCTGCGGCACCGGCGTCTGGCAGCTCTCCGAGGAGGTGCGCGCCGGCACGATGAGCGCGGCCGAGTTCCAGCGCTCCGAGTCCTCGATGATCCGCAGTCGCGGGCACTGCAACACGATGGGCACCGCCTCGACGATGGGTCTGCTGGCCGAGGCGCTCGGCATGACGCTGCCGGGCATCGCCGGGACCCCTGCCCCCGACAGCCGCCTGCTCGAGGCCGCGCACGCGACCGGGGTGCTGTCGGTCTCGCTCGTCGACGAGGCGCGGCGGCCGAGCGACGTGATGACCCGGGCCTCGTTCCTCAACGCGATCGTCGCGCTGGCCGCGCTCGGCGGGTCGACGAACGCGGTCGTCCACCTGCTCGCGATCGCCGGGCGGCTCGGGGTTTCGCTTTCGCAGGACGATTTCGACCGGATCGGATCGGGTGTGCCACTTCTGGTCGATCTGCAGCCCGCTGGACGCTTCTTGATGGACGACCTGTACCGGGCCGGCGGGCTGCACGCGGTGCTGCGCGAGGTGCGCGACCTGCTCGACCCGGACGCGATCACCGTGACCGGGCGGCCGCTGGTGTCCTATCTGGACGACGCCGAGGTCTACGACCGGGAGGTCATCCGCGCCCGCGAGACGCCGCTGCAGCCCGAGGCCGGGATAGCAGTGCTCTACGGGAACCTGGCGCCGGACGGGGCGGTCATCAAACCGGCCGCGGCGACCCCGGCGCTGCTGTCCCATCGCGGGCCGGCGGTCGTCTTCGACTCGATCGAGGACCTGCACGCGCGGCTCGACGACCCGGACCTCGAGGTGACCGCCGACTCGGTGCTGATCCTTCGCGGCTGCGGGCCCAAGGGCTATCCGGGCATGCCCGAGGTGTCGAACATGCCGCTTCCGGCCAAGCTTCTGGCTCAGGGCGTACGGGACATGGTGCGCGTCTGCGACGGCCGGATGAGCGGGACGGCGTACGGAACCGTGGTTTTGCATGTCTCGCCGGAGGCCGCCGCCGGCGGACCGCTGGCCAAGGTCCGCACGGGCGACATCATCGTGCTGGATGTCGCGAAGCGACGACTCGACGTCGACATACCGGACGAGGAGCTCGCGGCGCGGCCACCCGAGCCCGCGGCCGTCGCCGCCTACGCGACGCCCACCCGGGGCTGGGAGAAGCTGTACGTGGACACGGTCGGCCAGGCCAACACGGGCGCCGACCTGGACTTCCTGGTCGGCTCCAGCGGCTGGACCGTGTCGCGGGAGTCGCACTGATGGCGCGCACGGCGGTCGTGACCGGGGGCATGAGCGGGATCGGCGCCGCCGTGGCCGAACGGCTCGCGCTCGACGGGGTGAAGGTTCTGACCCTGGACCTGGCGCCCGAGGCGGATCTGGTCGTGGACGTGACCGATCCGTCGGCGGTGCAGGCGGCGGCGGCCGGGATCGGTGACGTGGACATTCTGATCAATTCGGCGGGCATCGTGGGCGCGAACGCTCCGCTGTGGAAGATTCCGATCGACGGCTGGGAACGCGTCTTCGCCGTCAACGTGTACGGCACCGTCAACACCTGCCGGGCGTTCATCCCGGGCATGATCGAGCGCGGCTGGGGCCGGATCGTCAACATGGCCAGCATGGCCGGCAAGGACGGCAACCCGAACATGGCGCCGTACTCGGCCTCGAAGGCGGCGGTCATCGCGCTGACCAAATCGCTCGGCAAGGAGCTCGCCACCACCGGCGTCCTCGCGAACGCGGTCGCCCCCGCGGTCATCGAGACCCCGATGAACGCGGACACCGGTCCCGAGGCGCTCGCCCACATCACCAGCCTCATCCCGATGCGCCGGGTCGGCCGGCCGTCGGAGGTGGCGGAACTGATCGCCTGGCTCAGCTCCGATCGGATGACGTTCTCCACCGGCGCGGTCTATGACATCAGCGGGGGCCGGGCGACGTACTGACCGGCGGTGCTGGATCGGCCGGTCGGTTTGTGGTGGGGTGTCACGGTGAGTCCGAAAAGTCGTGGCCGGCCCAGCGGGCGTGGCCGATCGAAGGCCCGGTCCGGCGGCACCGTGCGGCAACTGCGGCTGTCCGACCGCGTGCTGCGCGACAGCGCCGCGTTGCCGCAGTGGGGCGACGTGCTCGCGGTCGAGCGGTGGGCCTCCGGCTGGCTCGGCCGGGCCTGGCGGGACGCCCGCCTCGGCGATCGGGACGCGCTGCGCCTGCTGTGCCTCGAGGTGGCCGGCCGGGCGTCGAACCGGCCGTCACCGGCCGGGCTGGCCGCGGTGGCCGCCCTGCGACGGGTCGCGCCGGCGAGCGAACACGCGCTGCTCGACGGGACGATCAAGCTGCTGGCCGAGTCGCAGCCGTCGCCGCCGTGGCGCGAGACGCCGGGCTTCACCGCCGTCCGGGCCTGGCGGGCGGTCGACGTCCGGGACAGCGAACGGGTGTTGTTCGTCGAGTACGCGGCCCCCGACGACGCGTCCACCGCGCACACGCTGACCGCGGAGGTCGTCACCGTCTCCGGCCGGATGATCGACAGGCTGGCCCTGCTCCGGGCGGGCGCGGCGGAATCCTGGGAGGAGCTCCGCGAGCCGGGCGAGCCGCCGATGCCGCTCACCGAGGCGCCGGTCGAGGACGTGCTCGCCGAGATGGCCGACGTGCTGCGCGACACCGACCTGATCTGGCCGCGGCCGGACGACGAGGGCTTCGTCGAGCTGCGGGCGCTGGCCTGGTCCCGCTGCGCGCCGTACCAGCCCGATCGGCCGGAATTCGAGCCGCTGCCCGACGCGGAACGGCCGAGGCGGTCCACGCGCTGAACGCCGGGCGCTTGGCCCGGGGGCTGCTCGACCCCGGCCAGTAGCATGGCCGGGTGCTAACCCCCGGAGTCGTGCTGAGCGACCGCTACAGGCTCACCGAACGGATCGCGGCCGGCGGGATGGGTGAGGTCTGGCGCGGCGACGACCTGCTGCTGCGGCGGGGCGTGGCGATCAAGGTGCTGCTGCCGACGCTGATGGCCGACGGGGAGTTCATCGCGCGGTTCCGCCGCGAGGCGCGGGTGATGGCGGCGCTGCGGCACCCGGGGATCGTCCAGGTCTACGACTACGGCGAGAACGCGGTCGTCGACGGCGGGCGGCTCGACTACCTCGTCATGGAGTTCATCGAGGGCACGCCGCTGTCCAAGCGGATCGAGGCGGCCGGCCGGCTCGGCGTGGCCGAGACCATGGCGATCGTGGCCCAGGCCGCCGACGCCCTTCAGGTCGCGCACGAGGCCGGGATCGTGCACCGCGACGTCAAACCCGCCAATCTTCTCGTACGCCCCGGCGGGGCGATCGTGGTGGTCGACTTCGGTGTGGCGCGCTCGACCGCGATGGAGGGCCTGACCAGCACGAACGTGGTTCTCGGGTCGGCGCACTACATGGCGCCCGAGCAGGCCGAGGGCAAGCCGGTCTCGGCCGCCACCGACGTGTACGCGCTGGGCGCCGTCGCGTACTGCTGCGTCGCGGGGCGCCCGCCGTATGTCGGGGAGAACCCGCTGCAGGTGCTGACGCAGCTGGTCATGGGGGATCCGCCGACGCTGCCGGTCGAGGTGCCGCCGCAGGCGGCTGCGGTCGTGATGCGGGCGCTCGCCAAGGACCCGGCGCGCCGGTTCGTGAGCGCGGCCGAGCTCGCGGCGGCGGCGCGTGCGGTGCCGCGCTTCGGTGGACCGGTGCGTTCCGCCCCGGCGCCTTTCCCCTCGCCGCCTTCCCCGTCGCGGTCCGTCTCGCCGTCGTCGGCGCCCGTGTTCGCTCCCGCCGCCGTGCCGGTCTCGTCGCGGCCGGTCTCGTCGCGGCCGGTCTCGCCTCCGCCGCCGGTGACCCCGGCCGGCGGGTACCGGCCGTCGGGGGAGAGCCGCAACCGCCGTCGCAACACCACGGTCGCGGCCATCGCCGCCGGGGCCCTCGTCGCCGCGGTCGGAATCGGCATCATCGTCGCCCTGCGGCCGCCGTCGGATCAGGCGCAGGCGTCCGGCCCCGACCTCGGAGTCGCCGGGCCGGCGGGCAACGGTCCCGACGGCGGTGCGAAGGCCCGCCCCGGCGCCGCACCCACCAGCAAGAAGGGCGGCAACCGGTCGCACCCGGCCGCCACGCCCACGTCGACCGCGCCGGTGGTCGTCGACCCCACCGACGACCCGACGGCCGAGCCCAGCTCCACCCCGTCCTCGGCCGCGGCCACGAACAAGTACACGCCGAAGGCGGTCTGCGGCAGCGACTCCTCGGTGATCGATCAGGCGGAGCTCAGGGGCGCGGACGGCACCCTGCTCGGCCACGTCTACCTACTCTACAACGCCTCGACCGGGAAGAACTGCACGGTGACCCTCAAGACGGCCGGGGTCGGGAAGGCCACGTCCGCGTCGGCGTACCTCGAGGTGCAGGGCGCCGCCCGGGTGACCGACAGCGGCAGCTTCGAGTACTACGCCGGGCCGGTTCGCGCCAAAGCGGCCGGCGTGTGCGTGAAGTGGGGCGGATCGATCGAGGACGCGACGTACGACAGCCAGTTCGAGCACTGCGACGCGTGACACCCCGGCCGGCCGGCTCAGCTCTCGCCGGGCGGCGCGCCGGCAGGTTCGGCCGGCGTGGGGCGGCCGGCGCCGGGCTGCCGGGCGATCCGCCAGGCGAGGGCGGCGATGGCGAACGAGCCGAAGGCGGCCAGCAGGCGCTCCAGCAGGCCGCCCAGGTCGGCGCCTTCGGCCACGACGAGCACGACGAGCAGCACGGCGAAGACGATGCCCGCCCACCGGGCCGGCCAGACCCAGCCGGACCAGCCCGGCGTGCGCTTCATGGCCGACGCCAGCACGAAGACGGCCGCCAGGAACAGGAAGATGCCGATCGTGCTGAGCCCCGAGTCGAGCTTGCCGCCGAGGTTGGCCGACTGATCGGCGCTCGCGCAGCCCGGGTCGGCCAGCCGGCAGGCTTCCCGCTCGAACGGGCTGAGCAGATCACCCAGGCCGTAGATCGACAGCGCGAGCAGGATCGCTCCGACGGTCGCGCGCCGGCCGCCGGGCCGCAGCACCGGTCGCACCGCCAGCAGGGCGAACAGCGCGGTCGCCAGGCCACACAGGGTGAGCACGACGACCAGGAACAGGCCGCCGGGCGCGGTGACCGCGTACATGTCGCTGATGGTGTGTGCGATCGGGTCGTATCGCTTGCCCTGCCAGGCCGCGGCGAGCAGCCAGCTCGCGACGAAGGCCACCTGCGCGACGAACCCCGCCCAGCCCCAGGCCCGTACCCGATCGCCGGTCATGCGCGCATCGTAGGCTCTCGATCATCGATGCGCTCTCCGCCGATCGTCGCCGCCGGCGGGGGAGTCGCGGCGCTCCGGGCGGTGCTCAGCAGCCCGAGGGCGGCGACGCCGAGGCCGAGCGCGGTCACCAGCCACCAGACGTGGTGCGCGGCGCCGGTGAACGCCGTCCCGCCGCGGGCGACGGCCGATCCGACCATGGTTCCGGAGATCGCGACGCCCAGCGTGGTGCCGACCTGGCGCCCGGCCGAGGCGAGGGACGCGGCCACGCCGGCCATCGACAGCGGCATCCCGGAGACGGCCGCGTTGCTGATCGGCGGGTTGACTGTGCCCTGGGCCGCGCCGAACAGCAGGTAGACGCCGATCACCGTGGGCAGCGCCGTGGTCGGGCCCAGCCGCAGCGACGCCAGCCCGCCCAGGGCCAGGGCCAGGCCGGAGAACACGAGCGGCAGGCGTGGGCCGCGCTCGCCCACGATCCGGCCGGTGAGCGGGGAGAGCAGCACGATGAGCGCGCCGACCGGCAGCAGGCACAGGCCCGCCGCCAACGGCTCCATTCCGCGCACATCCTGCAGGTAAAGGGTCGTGACGAACAGAAACGCCCCGAAGCCGCACAGGGCGATCAGAGCGGTCAGGATCGCCGCGCTGAACGGCACGCTCCGGAACAGGCGCAGCTCCAGCAGCGGGTCCGCGCGCCGCGGCTCGTACCAGAAAATGCCCAGAACTCCGGCCGTGGCCACGGCGTAGAGGGCGACCATCGGCGGCGAGGTCCAGCCGAGTCGCTCCGACTCGATGATCGCGAAGACCACGCTGCCCAGCACGAGCAGCACCAGGACCTGACCGACCGGATCGAACCGGCGCGGCCGCTCGGCACGCGACTCGGGCACGACCAGGGCGGTGCCGACGATCGCGGCCAGCACGATCGGGATGTTTACCCAGAAGATCGACCTCCAGCCGTACGCGTCGACCAGCGCGCCGCCGAGAACCGGTCCCAGCCCGAGCGCGAGGCCGGAGACCGCGCCGAACACGCCGATCGCCCGCGCCCGCTCCGCCCGGACGGTGAAGGTCGACGCGATGATCGCCATCGCCACCGGGTTGAGCATCGTGCCGCCGACCGCCTGCACGGCCCGCGCCGCGATCAGCCAGCCGATGCCCGGCGCCAGGCTGCAGGCGAGCGAACCGAGCCCGAACGCGGCCAGCCCCAGCCGGAAGATCCGCCGTCGCCCGACCCGGTCGGCCGTCGATCCCGCCATCAGCAGAAAACTGCCCAGGACCAGGGTGTACGCATCGACGGTCCACTGCAGTCCGGAGACGCCGGCGTGCAGGTCCCGGCCGATCGACGGCAGCGCGACGTTGACGATCGAGATGTCCATGACGACGACCACCATGCTGCTGCAGCAGATCGCGAGCACCAGAAACCGGCGCCGCCTCGTCAGATCACTCATGGCGTGACGCTAAAATCTAGAGTGTGCTCGAAGTCAAGCAGCCGATCGCCGGTCTGAGCATCGCCGAGGCCGCTCAGCGCACCGGCGTGAGCGTGCACACCCTGCGGTACTACGAGCGCGCCGGCCTGGTGGTCACTCCCGTCGACCGCACCGGCGGCGGCCAGCGCCGATACCACGACCTCGACCTGAAGTGGGTCGTCGTCTGCACCAAGCTGCGCGCGACCGGCATGCCGATCAAATCGATTCGCCGGTACGCCGAGCTGGTCGCGGCCGGCCCCGGCAACGAGCACGAGCGGCTGGCCCTCATGGAGACCCACCGCACCGCGGTCCTGGCCCGGCTCGCCGAGATCCAGGAAAACCTGAAGCTCATCGACCACAAGATCGACGTCTACCGCGGCAGCATCGAGGCCGGCGAAGCCGATCGCCTGTGGGCCCCCAGCCGCCTGACCTGACCCCGCTCCCGCTCCGGCCACCGCTGCCACCTGCGCCGCGGTGCCCACCGCTCCCGCTCGGGTCGCCGGTTCGCTTGGGTAGCCGCTGTCGCTCCTAGCCGCCGCGCCCGCGCCCCTGGCTGCCTCCGGCTTGGCCGCCACGTGCCCCTGATGGCCGCGCGGGCGTCCTCGGCTGCTTCCGGATTGGCGACCAGGTGCCCCCCGATGGCCGCGCGCCGGCGTCCTCGGCTGCTTCCGGTTTGGCGGCCACGTGCCCCTGATGGATGTGCGCCGGCGTCCTCGGCTGCTTCCGGCTTGGCGGCCACGTTTGGGCCCTGACGGCCGCGGGTCCGCGGATGCTCGCGCACATCACGCTCGTTCGTGCGCGTGGCGGATCGCTCGTGCCCGTTGCCGGCGATTCGATCGCTTCGAGCGACCGTGCTCGACGTCGGCTGGCGCCCCGTAAGTGTCTCGCCCGATGCGTTATCTCGACGTGCGGTAGCTCGCTCAGCGTGCCAACGGGTGTGGGCCAACGCACGTTTGCCAACAGGTGTTGGCATCGACTATCTTCGTGCCAACGGTTGTTGGCATTTCTGAGGAGGAGTCATGTGGGACACCGAGGTTCTGGTTGCCGGAGCGGGGCCGGTCGGACTGGCGCTGGGGGCCGCGCTGAAGCAGCGCGGCGTCGACGCGGTGATCGTGGACCGGCAGGCGGCGGGGGCGAACACGTCGCGGGCCGCCGTCATCCACGCGCGGACGCTGGAGGTGCTCGACGAGTTGCAGGTGTCGGGCGAGCTGGTGAAGAGGGGGATCGTCGTGCCGCGGTTCACCGTGCGGGACGGGGATCGGGCCCTGCTCACGGTGGACTTCGGGCGGCTGCCGACGCGATACCCGTACACGCTGATGTTGCCGCAGAACGAGACGGAGCTGATCCTGTCCGATCGCCTGGAGCAGCTCGGTGGCTCGGTCCGCCGGCAGGCAGAGCTGGTCGGCGTCCGGCCGGACGACGACGGGGTGACCGCCACGCTTCGTGGTGGCGAGACCATCCGGGCGCGCTATCTGGTCGGCGCCGACGGCATGCACAGCACGGTGCGTGAGCTCAGCGGGATCGGTTTCACCGGTGACGCGTACGCCGAATCGTTTGTCCTTGCCGACGTGCGAATGGACTGGCCCTTGCCGGACGACGAGGTGACGCTGCACTTCTCGCCGGCCGGGTTGGTCGTCGTCGCGCCGCTCCCGGGCGGGCGGCATCGGATCGTGGCCACCCTCGACGAGGCGCCCGAGCACCCGTCGGCGGCCGATGTGCAGGCGATTCTCGACGCGCGCGGGCCACGACGCTCGCCGGCCCGGGTGCGTGAGATCGTGTGGAGCTCGCGGTTCCGGGTGCACCACCGGCTCGCCGATCACTACCGCGCCGGCCGGATCTTCCTGGCCGGGGACGCGGCGCACGTGCACAGCCCGGCCGGCGGTCAGGGGATGAACACCGGCATCCAGGACGCCCTCGAACTCGCCCGGGTGCTGGCCGAGGCCACCGACCTCGACGAGTACGAGGCCCGCCGCCGGCCGGTCGCCGCGGGCGTGGTCGCGCTCACCGACCGTATGACCCGGGTCGCCACGCTTCGCAGCCGCCCGCTGATCGCGCTGCGTAACACCGTGCTGCCGATCGTGGGGCGAGTCCCGGCCGTCCGCCGTGGCCTAGCGATGAATCTCTCCGAGCTGTCTACGATCCAGCGGGACAAACCGATCGAGCGCGAGAAGACAATCGAGCGCGGCAAGGCGATCGACCGCGGCAACACAATCGAGCGTGACAAGGCGATCCAGCCGGGCGAGACGGTCCAGCCGGATCGGCGAAAGGGAGCCTGAGCATGGCGGAACGGCGATCGGACGCGACCCGCGCCGCGATCCTGGTGGCGGCCCGGGAACGGTTCGCCAGCGACGGATACGAGCGGGCCACGATCCGCGCGATAGCGGCCGACGCCGACATCGACCCGTCGATGGTGATGCGCTACTACGGCAACAAGGAGAAGCTGTTCGCCGCGGCGGCCGAGTTCGACCTGCAACTCCCCGACGTCTCCGCCATCCCACCCGACCAGCTCGGCGCCGGCCTGGCCCGGCACTTCCTCAATCGCTGGGAGGGCGACGACACCCTGACCGCCCTGCTGCGCGCCGCCGCCACCAACGAGGCCGCCGCCGCCCGGATGCGCGACCTGTTCGGCGTCCAGCTGCTGCCGGTGGTCGCCGCCGCGTGCCCCGACCCGGCCGACGCCCCCCGCCGCGCCGGCCTGGTCGCGACCCAGATGCTCGGCCTGGCCCTGTGCCGTTTCGTGCTGCGGCTGCCCCCGGTCGTAGAGATGCCGGCCGAGGAGGCCGCCGCCTGGGTGGGCCCGACGATCCAGCGCTACCTGACGGCGCCCCAGTGACATCGAATTGTTCCTCTCAGACCCTCCGGCGCAGCCACCGGCGGACGAGGCTCACGGTCAGGATCAGAAGCAGGATGAAGATGCCGGCGCGCCAGGTGTCCGCGGTGGTGTTCCGGCCCGTGTACGCCGTCATGCCGTAGAAGAAGAAGGCCACGTCGAGCACGAGGATCACGAGCAGCGCCTTGGTGTCGAATCCCGTGCGCCGCTTGGCCTGCTGAGTCGTGTTGTTGATGATCTGATTCCCGGGGCCCTGGTTCGCAAAGACGTTTCCCCCGTGCTGGGCGAAGTTCTGCTGCACCGAGTTGTTCGGGTTGATGGGGTTAGACGGATTCATCGCGCTCCTCACCCCTCGCCTGAAGGTAGATGTACTGGTTGCCGCCCTGATTCGCGTAGACGGTCCCCCCGCCGGTTGCGTGATTGCGCTGGAACCACCGCGTACCCGGGATCTCTGCGGGGGCGCCCGCCCGCGGGTCGGCCATGGCGAGCACCTCGAAAGCGAACGCGGCGGCATTGCGTGCCGCAGCCACCTGCCATTGCTCGTCGTTCGCCGCCGTCTTGTCGCTGAGCAGATCGGAGATTCCGCGCACGACGAGCGTTTCAAGACCCTCATTCGCGTACGCCCCGCGCAGGAACCCGTGGCTTTCCATGTCGACCGCGAGTGCGTCACCGCAGTAGGTGGACAGCAGCCGCCCGGTGGCCGATCGATCGTGTGCGACCACCTTTCCGCCCGCTGCGATCGGCTTGACGAAGGCGGCCGGGGCCTGGACCGGCGGCGCGGGCTTGATCCGTTCCTGCCAGCGAGCGCGACGCGCGACCGCCTGGGCCCGCTGGACGAGGGCGAACGACGGCGCCGACGTCTTGATCCGCGGGAGGTAGGCGCCGTCGCCGTCCTTGCCGGACTCGTAGTCGTAGACCGCGTCGGCGGCGACCACGTCCCCGTGCCGGACGTCCTTGCGTCCACCCGCGATACCCACGAACATCGCGGTCTCGGGTGCGAGGGCCGACACGGCCCGTTCGAGCAGCACCCCGGCCATCGAGTTCCCGGGTCCGGCCTGGGCCACCGCCACCCGCCACGACACGCGCCCCTCGAACGTGCCGACGTCGAAGATGAGACCGCGTTCGAGTCGTTCCGTGATCGGTGCTGACAAGTGCTCGGCCACCGCGGTGTGTTCGAGGTCGAGGGCGGTCAGGAACACCGCTGTCGGCATGCGTGCGGCCTTCGGCATCCTGGTCTCCCGGTGTTCGTGGCGTGTGCCGCCATCGTGTCGGGTCGCCATGCGGACGTCATCGACCGGCCGTAGCCACCTCGGCTCTGCCCGGAGGACCCCTTCCGGGTTATGTACGACCGCAGGCCGGGGTGGCGGTCGTTTGCCTTGATCGTCGGTCATGCAGATGGTGGAGCGAGGCCCGGCGGAAGGCGGTCGCTCACGAGGCGGTGCGGGTCCACTGCTGGTTGGTGCCGTTGGTGCAGGTGTACTGCTCGATGTCGCCGCCGTCCGCCGTCGAGGCGCCGGTCACGTCGAGGCACTTGCCGCTGTGGCGGGCCTTCAGCGTGTTGTAGCTGCCGGTCGCGGTCCACTGCCACTGCTGGTTGGTGCCGCTGCCGCAGGCGTACTGGATGATGTTGGCGCCGTCCGCCGTCGAGGCCGAGGCGACATCCAGGCACTTGCCGCTGTTTTGGTTGACAATGCGCAGGTAGCCGTTGCCGAGGTCCTCAAATGCCCACCGCTGGTTGAGTCCGCCGTTCCAGGCGTACTGCTTGACCTCGGTGCTGTCTGACAGCGATGCGCCGACCACGTCCATGACCCGCCCGCTGTTGCGGTTGGTGACCCGGTAGTGCGCGAGCGCCGCGTTGCCGCCGCCGTCCAGGCCCCACGAGTAGCGCAGCTGGTCGCGACCGGACGCGTTCGTCGTCGAGAGGGTCAGGTTCGTGCCGCTGCCGCCGATCTCCTGCAGCCGGTAGTGGTCGCCGATCCGCACGCCCGGCCAGTACACCGTGCCCAGCCCCTCGGCGCGTGCCTCGGCGGCGGTTCCGCGGATGAAGGCGACGAAGCTGTCGCTCGCCGAGGGCACGTCGTAGTTGCGCCCGTCGGTCATCGGCGCGCCGAATTCGGTGATCAAAACCCTCGACGCGTACGCCCCGACGCTCGTGCGCAGGGATTCGCGCCAGGAGTCCTCCGTCGTACGGCCGGAGTCGAAGAACTGGTAGGTGTGGCGGGAGATGAGCGTCCCGTCGAAGCGGGAGTCCGACCCGATTGTGGTGAGCCGCTGGTTGTAACCGGCGCCGGAGATGATGACCCGGCCCCGCGGCACCGACGAGTAGGTGGACAGCCACTGGGCGGCCAGGTTCTTCCAGTCGCCGTCGCTGTAGCCGTACGGCTCGTTCATCGGCTCGAAGTAGACGCCGGCGTTTCCCGAGTACTTCGTGACGATCGTCTGCCACATCGACCAGAACTGCGTGAGGTTGTCGACGGTCCCGTTGCGGGAGCTCGCCGCCTCCCAGTAGCTGAGGATCACCTTCATCCCCTTGCCGGTGGCCGCGTCGATCGCCCCGGTGTACGAGTTCCAGTACGAACCGGAGACGGTCGGATAGTTCACCGGCATCCGCACCGTGTTCGCCCCCAGGTTGTTCTGGAAGCCGGTGAGGATCCCGTTCGCCTTGGCCTGCGTGGTGGCGTAGCTGTCGCCGGTGCTCAGCCCGCCGAGCACGAGGGTGTCGTCGACGAAGTTGTCGCGCTGGTCGGCCCAGTTCACGCCGCGGAAGCCGGAGGTGGCGGCGGCCGCGGGGCTTGCGGCGGCCGGCACGGCCAGCACCGCGGCCAGAAGCGCCAGGATCGGCAGAGCTTTCTTCATGGCACTCATCTCAGGGACTCGGGGACTCGCCGCGCCACGATGCGAAGCGAGACGGTCAGAAACGTTCACACCCGAACGTGGAACGGCGAGGACTGACGGACGACGAGCTCGGGCGCGACGAGGACACCGCGCGCGGGCCGCAGGGAGCCGCCCAGCAGCCGGGAGACGATCAGCTCCACGGCGAGCCGCCCGACGTGGTTCGCGGGCGGCCGCACGGCGGTGAGCGGCGGCTCGGCCAGGTGCGCGACCTCGTCGTCGTACGAGATGAGAGCGATGTCCTCCGGAATGCGTAAGCCTCGGTCCGCGCAGGCCTGCGCGATCGCTATCGCCTGGGGGTCGCTGTGCACGATGAGCGCGGTGACGCCCTGCCGGCGGCAGCGGGAGAGGACGTCGTCGTAGGACGGGTTGTCGTCGAGCAGGATCGGCGGCGGAAGGTCGGGATGCCGCAGGTAGACCGAGGTGGGACTGGCCGGCGACAGCAGCAGGCCGATCCGCCGGTGCCCGTGCTCGCGCAGGTGGTGCACGGCGATCTCGAGACCGAGCGCGTGGTCGCTGCGCACCCACTCGACCTTGCGGGCGGCGGCGGTCCAGCGGCGCGGCTGCCGCTCGACCAGGACGCACGGCACCGGCAGCCGGCCGATCCAGTCGACGATGTCGTCGTCGTCGAGGCTGGGCGCGAGCAGCAGGCCGCGCACCTCGCCGGCCTCGACGAGCCGGCCGATCTGCCGCCGGTCCTCGTCCGGGTCGTGGCTCGAGCCGCGCAGCTGAATGGTCACGCCGAGCGCGGCGGCCGCGGCCCGCGCCCCGGCCACCACCGGCGGCCAGGAGAAGTCGAGCGACGGCACGACCATCCCGATCGCGAAGCCGGTGACGGTGGCGGCGCGCGGGCGGCCGGCGGGGCGGGAGCGCAGCGGCAGGGTGGCGCCGCCGTGCACGCGGGTGACCAGGTTGCGGGCGGCGAGGGCGGTGATGTCGCGGCGGATGGTGAGCTCGCTGACGCCGAGGTCGCGGGCGAGCTCCCGGACCCGCACGGCGCCGCGCTGGTGCAACTCCGTGAGCAGCCGCTCGTGCCGCTGCACCTGGAAGAGGCGTTCGTCGGTCACCGGCACTCCAGACCGGCGGGAGGAGCGCCGTGATTGTTTCGTCTTGGTGAACGTAGTGCGCCACGATATCGATCGTCAACGATGTTCGGATGGTTTCGTTCGTGGACGATCCCGACCGGATCGTGGCGCCGCGACCGTTCGGTCGGCTACCAACGGCCTATGCGTAAGGGAGTCGTGGTCGCGCTCGTCCTGGCGATGGTGGCGCTGGCCGCTACCCCGGCCCGGGCGGCGGCCGTCACCGTGGTCAACGGCACGCAGTTCACCGACACGTCGGGCGCGGTCGTCCACGCGCACGGCGGGGGAGTGCTGAAGGTGGGCTCCTATTACTACTGGTTCGGCGAGAACCGGAACGCCGACGACACGTTCAAGGCCGTCTCGGTCTATCGATCCACCGACCTGCGTACGTGGGAATTCCGTAACAACGTGCTGACGCCGTCCTCGGCCGCCGAGCTGCAGGGCGCCAACATCGAGCGGCCGAAGGTCATCTACAACGCGAGCACGGGCCAGTACGTGATGTGGATGCACAAGGAGAACGGCTCCGACTACAGCGAGGCGCGGGCCGCCGTAGCGTATTCGTCGACGGTCGATGGGGCGTACACCTATCAAGGAAGTTTTCGCCCCTCGGGCAGCTACATGTCCCGCGACATCACGCTGTTCAACGACAACGGCACCGCGTACATGGTCTCGGCGGCGGACGAGAACTACGACCTGATGATCTACCGGCTCACCGCGGACTTCCGCGGCATCGCGAGCGTGGTCGGCAACTTCTGGAACGACGCGCACCGCGAGGCGCCGGCCCTGTTCAAGCGGGGCAGCACGTACTTCATGCTCACCTCGGCCGCCACCGGCTGGAACCCGAATCAGGCCCAGTACGCCACCGCGTCGAGCGTCTCCGGCCCGTGGACCGGATGGTCGAACGTGGGCGACTCGACCACCTTCGGCTCGCAACCCGCCTACGTCCTGCCCGTTCAGGGCACATCGACCACGAGTTACCTGTACCTGGGCGACCGCTGGGCCGGCGCGTCGGGCGGGCCGGTCAACAACTCCTCGTACGTCTGGTTGCCGATCGCCTTTCCCTCGGCGACGACCATGAGCCTCTCCTGGTACCCGAGCGTCACGATCGACGCCGCGGCCGGAACCGTCAGCGGAAACGCGGCGACCTACTACCGCATCACCAACCGCAACAGCGGCAAGGTCATGGACGCGGTCGGCGCCTCCACCGCCAACAACACCGAGATCAAGCAGTACGCCTGGAACGGCGGTGGCAACCAGAAGTGGGAGTTCCAGGACGCGGGCAGCGGGTACTTCCGGATCGTCAACCAGAACAGCGGCAAGTGCCTGGACGTGTCCTCGGCGTCCACAGCGGACGGTGCGAACATCATCCAGTACACCTGCGGCAGCGGCTCCAACCAGCAGTGGCAGTGGACCGCGACCGGCGGCTACAACACGCTGAAGGCCCGCCACAGCGGCAAATGCCTCGACGTGGTCAACGCCAACACCGCCGACGGCGCCGACATCCAGCAGTACACCTGCAACAACGGCACCAACCAGCAGTGGAGCCGCACCCAGTCCTAGTACCAACGGTGTTCTTCCGGTCAGCCCTTCACCGCGCCCGCGGTGAGCCCCTCGGACAGGAAGCGTTGTCCGAAGGCGTACATGACCACAACGGGGATGCTGACGAGCAGCGATGCCGCGGCGAGCTGTCCCTGCGGCACGACGTCCCCGGCGATCATCGACTGCATCCCCACCGGGAGAGTCTTGTACTCGTCCTTCGTGATGAACACGAAGGCGAAGAGGAACTCGTTCCAGGCATTGGTCAGAGTGAACAGCGCGACCGCCAGCAAACCAGGCTTGGCAAGCGGCAGCACCACTCGGCGGAACGCCTGGACGCGGGTGCAACCGTCGACCAGTGCGGCCTCCTCCAGCTCGGCCGGGATCGACGCGAAATATCCCGCCAGCAGCCAGGTGGCGAACGGAAGGGTGAAGGTCGGGTACGTCAGCACCAGCGACCACATCGAGTCGGTGAGCCGCACCCCGATGAGCAGCTGGTAGAGCGGGATGAACAGCAGCGCACCCGGCATCACGTAGGTGAGCAGCACCGTGACGGTGAATCCCTGCGTCCCGCGGAACCGCAGCCGGGCCAGCGCGTATCCGCCCAGGGCCGCGCAGGCCAGAGCCACCGCGGTCGACGCCGCGGACACCAGCACGGTGTTGAGATACCAGCGGCCGAACGGCTGGTTGGTGAACAGGGCGCCGAACTGCTCCAAGGTCCACGGCGTCGGCCACAGGTCGTGTTCGCGCGTGACGACCTGGCCCTCGGACTTGAAGGCCGTGACGGCGATCCAGTACAGCGGGCCCAGTGCGAAGGCCAGCAGCCCGGCCAGCGCGACCCCGGACCCCACGCCCGACACCCGGGACGACGCGCGCCGGCCTCCCCGGGCCTCCAGCGCCGAGACCACCCGGCCGGCCGCGGCCGCGATCAGCAGGATCACGCCGAGGACCACTGCCGCCTTCCAGAAGATGTGGGGCGACGCCCAGGCCAGCACGCCGGTGAACACCGCGGCGAGCACCCACGGCAGCGCCGTGCGCGACCGGCCGGTCCATCGGGGCGGGGGCCTGTTTCCGGTGTCCGCGCGCAACGTCCGGACCAGGAAGAACACCAGCGCGGCGATGATCGGGAGCATGACGAGCGTGACCGCCGCCCCGGCGCCGTACTGCAGCTGCAGGATCGCCTTCGAATAGGCGACGAGCACGTACGGCGCGGTCACGTTGCCCGGGCCGCCCTGCGTCAGCAGCCAGATGAGGTCGAAGTTGTTGAACGTCCAGATCGATGACAGCGTGACGGTCACGGTGATCACATGGCGCAGCCCGGGCAGCGTCACGTGGACGAACCGCTGCCACGCCGAGGTGCCGTCGATGGTCGCCGCCTCGTACTGGTCGGCCGGGATGGCCTTCAGGCCGGCGAGGAAGCAGACGGTGAAGAACGGCACCCCTTTCCACACGTTCACCAGGATCACCGACGGCATGGCCAGCGACGCGTCGGACAGCCAGCCCGCCGGCCAGCTGTCGACCAGGTGGGCGGAGGCCAGCAGCGGCCCGATCCCCGACGCGGTGAGCAGGGCGTTGACGCTGCCGAAGATCGGGTCGAGCAGCGAGCGCCAGCTGAACGCCGTCACCACCGTCGGCACCACCCACGGCATCAGCAGGAGCCCGGTCACCAGCGCCCGCCCACGCCGCCGGCGGTGCAGCAGCAGGGCCGCGGCCAGCCCCAGCACCACCTTGAAGATTTCGGCGTACGCGGTGAAGACGAACGAGTTCACCACGCCCGTGCGGAATTGCTCGTCGCCGGCGAGGGCCAGGTAGTTGTCCAGACCGACGAACACGTTGTCCTGTCCGTGCCGCTCGGTGGTGCTGGTGACGATCGACCGGGCGATCGGCACGAGCACGAGCCCACCGACCAGCACGGCCGTCGGCGCCAGGAACAGTGCGGCCAGCCGCCAGTCCCGGCCCAGCCGCCGCTGGGTCTTGGTGAGGGAGCCGGGCCCCGGTGGCGAGGATGGCCGTGTCACCGGGGCCGGCGCTGATCGGACCGACCTCACTGCGGCAGCCCCTGCTGAGCGAAGATCTGCACCATCTTGGCGTGGGCCGCCCGCACGGCCTGAGCGGCCGCGGTTCCCTGCGCGACCTGCTGCATCATGTCGGTGAGGACGTAGGCAGCGACGACGGCCTGCTGGCCGGCGCTGGCCTTTTGCGGGAAGGCAAGGCCGTTCTTGGTGGACAGCGGCAGCGACTGCTGGGACATGTTGCGCACCATGGGGAACGCCGGGTCGCCGCTGGTGAAGAACGGGTCGGCGTCCCAGACCTTCTCCCAGGCGGGCATCACCAGGCCGGGCGCCTCCTTCGACACCCCGATCAGCGCGGGCGCACTGACCAGGTACTGCGCCAGGAGCTTGGCGAGCGCTGGGTTCTTGGCGCCCTTGAAGACGACGAAGCCCTGGGACTGGCCGAGCAGCAGGGACTTGTCGGTCGCCGGCCCGATGCAGTCGGAGAACACGTGGGTGTTGCCGTACACGGGATTCTTCTTGGTCTTGGAGTCCGCGTAGACGCTGAAGCTGTTGCGGGTGTAGCCGAGGATTCCGGCGAGCCAGTTCTCGTTGTTGCTGGTGTCGGTCCAGCTGGCCACGCCCGGCGGCAACATCGGCTTGTACTTGGGGTTGGTGTAGATGTCGCCCAGGAAGGTCACCGCCTGCACCGTCTCGGAGGAGTCGAACGTGACCTTCCGGCCGTCGTTGGAGGCGATCGCCCCGCCGTAGGAGTTGATCAAAGCCTCGATCATGCCGTTGCCGTCACCGGACCGGTTCAGCGTCATGCCCCAGCCGAACCGGCGCTTGCCCGGATCGGAGATCGCCAGGCACAGATCCCGGAGTTCCTCCCAGGTGTAGACGTCCTTGGGCGAGATGCCCTTCTCCCGCATCCAGTCCTTGCGCAGGAACGACCCGATCCCGATGAAGTGGTACGGGATCGCGAACCACTTACCGTCGAAGACGCAGAAGTTCTTGGCCTCGGCGCAGGGCTCGCCGTACTTGGCCGTCAGCGCCGTGACGACGTCCGTCACGTCCTCCAGATCGCCCAGCGCGTGGAACTGCGCGACGAACCGCGAGTCGGTCATGAACGCCAGGTCGCGCGCCACGCCGCCCTTG
The DNA here is from genome assembly GCF_000379645.1 of Paractinoplanes globisporus DSM 43857. Taxonomy (GTDB): domain Bacteria; phylum Actinomycetota; class Actinomycetes; order Mycobacteriales; family Micromonosporaceae; genus Actinoplanes; species Actinoplanes globisporus. The sequence continues at coordinate 15,280 of NZ_KB903294.1, read as the reverse complement.
ACCTCGGCGTCGATCTTGGCCACCACGTCGCCGGCGTCGGCCTGGACCAGGCTGTTCTCGATCTTCGTCCCGGTGGCGCCGGCGAACTTCGCGATCGCCCCGTCGAGCTGCTCGTTGGCGGCCGTCGAGTACAGCTTCTGCGACAGCACCCCCATCGAGGAGCCCTTCATCGACGACGCGGCATCGACCAGTTCCTGCGGAACCTCCGCCTGCGCCTTGGGGGCCGGATCGGAGGTGCCCCCGCACGCGGCCAGACCGGCTGCGCCGAGCACCCCCACCCCCATCCCCAGAATTTCGCGCCGGGACCAGGACAGGTTTTCCTTCATAGCCATTCCCCCTCCTTCGTTACCGCCGATCCGCTCGCTGAAATAGCTGAAACCCCATGATTTCGGTCCGACATGGGGCGTGTTTTCGCGCGCTGGGTTGCCCTGCAGTGGCGATGTGATCGGCAATCGGGCCGGGGGAGCGGCGCGAGCCGTTCGAAATCTCGAACTCAGTTCGATATACCGTATTGTGGTTGGACGCGACGGTAGAGGACTACCTCGAAAGGTGTCAATGTTTCGATCTGATGTCCGCTTACAGTGGCTGCGCCGAGTAGCCCATCCGGGCGGACAGCGACGCCGCGCCCTCGCGGACGAGCTTGGTCCACTCCGCCGGCGCCGGCGACGTCCAGCGGATGATCGGCGCCGAGATGCTCATGGCGGCGATGGTCGCGCCCGAATGGTCTCGGATCGCCGCGGCGACGCAGCGCATGGCGCTGTCGGACTCGCCGATGTCGACCGCGACGCCCTCGGCCCGGACGCCTTCGAGATGTGCTCGCAAGAAGTCCGGGTCGGTGATGCTTTCCGGCGTCATGCCCGGCAGGGCGCCCTTCGTCAGGACGGCGTCCAGGCTCGCCGGATCGAGGCTCGACAGCAGGATCTTGCCGACCGCCGTGCAGTGGGCCGGCAGCCGCAGCCCGACCCCGGAGACCATCCGGACGGGGTGCGTACTGTCGACCTTGACGAGGTAGACGACGTCGGCGCCGTCGAGCACGGCCACGTGGACCGCCTCGTCGCACGCGGCGGCCACGTCCCGCGCGACGCTCTGCGCCTCGCGGACCAGGTCGAGCCGACCCGCGAACGCGGCGCCGAGCAGGAACAGGGGCATACCGAGCCGATACTGCACCGGCTGGCCGGGGACGGAGATCAGGTACGAGCGGGCCACGAGCGTGACCAGCAGCTCGTGGACGGTGGTGCGGGGCAGGTCGAGCCGCTCGGCCACCTCACGGGCCGACAGCTGAGGACGCTCCAGAAACAGTTCCAGGATGTCGAGTGCGCGGATGACCGCCGGTACCACACGGGGCATGTCGATGAGTCCCTTCGAAATGCCGGGCCGTGTCAGCGATCTCCACGGAACAGCACCTGAACAGGGTAGCGGCGGTCTCGACAGATCAGAAACAGCCACAGTTCCCCAGACTTAGGATGGTCAGATGCCGATCTCCCTTCACCACCTGCGGGCCGGTAGCACGTCACGCTGGGCGGTCTGCCACGACGGCGAATGGGGTGAGCTCGACGGCACTCTCGCCGACCTGCTCGCCGTGCCGCTCGGCCAGGCCCGGGCGGTGGTCGAGGCCGCTGCCCGCGAGGCCGGCGGCGACATGCCCGGCGAGGAGACGCTGCCACCCGTTGACCAGCAGGAGGTGTGGGCGGCCGGGGTGACCTACCTGCGCAGCCGCGACGGACGAAAGGAGGAATCCGGGCACGGCGCCCTCTACGACCATGTCTACGACAGCGACCGCCCCGAAATCTTCTTCAAGTCCAGCCCGTGGCGGGTTGTCGGCGACCGCGACGCCGTCGGGATCCGCGCCGACTCCGGCTGGGATGTACCCGAGGCCGAGATCGGCCTGGTGCTCAACGCGACCGGCGAGGTGTTCGGCTACACACTGGCCAACGACATGAGCAGCCGATCGATCGAGGGTGAGAACCCGCTCTACCTGCCGCAGGCGAAGATCTACGACCGCTCCTGCGCGGTGGGACCGGCGATCGTGCCGAGTTGGGCGGTCGACCCGGGTCCGTTCCCGATCGGGTTGCGGGTGCTGCGCGAGGGCCGCGAGGCCTACGCCGGAACGACCTCGACGTCGGCGATGGCCCGCGGCTTCGAGGACCTGGCCGGCTGGTTGTTCCGGGCGCTGAGCTTTCCGGCCGGTGTGATCCTGTTGACCGGCACCGGCGTCGTGCCGGACGCCGATTTCACCGTGCGACCCGGCGACACGATCGAGATCACGTCCCCGGCACTCGGGACGCTGACCAACCCCGTCGTCGCGATCGGCGCTGCCACCGGTGCGAAGGCGCAACCGTGACAATGCGCAAACTTCGAGCAGTGAACGCGCAATCGCCGCTCAGACGGTGAGCACCTGGCAGCCCTGGGCCAGGATCGCGTCGAGGGCGCTGCCGCTCGCCCGGTCGTCGGTGACCAGCACGTCCACATCGGACATCTTGCACACCTGAGCGAGCGCCACCCGGCCGATCTTGGTGGCGTCGGCCAGCACCACGCTGACCCGGGCCTGCTCCCGGAGCACGGCATTGACCCGGCAGCCGACCGGGTCGTAGTTGGTGCAGCCGGCCGCGGCGTCGACGCCGTCGACGCCGATGAAGGCGACGTCGATGTTGTAGTCGGCCATGAACCTCTCCGCGCTCGGCCCGACCGCCTCCTGGCTGCTGCTGCGCACCTCGCCACCGGCCGAGAACACCCGCAGTCGCGGGTTGGCGACCAGGTAGGTGGCCACGTTGAGGGCGTTGGTGACGATGGTCAGCCCGTCCCGGTCCATCAGCAGGCGGGCGAACTCCGACACCGTGGTGCCGCCCGTGGTGCCGATGACCCGGGCGCCCTCCAGGAAACGCAGCGCCTGCCGGGCGATCCGCCGCTTCTCACCGGTGTCCTGCTCGGTCTTGTAGGACAGCGGCAGGTCGTTGAACGAGGCGTGCGTGGTCGCGCCGCCCCGGGTGCGGCTGACCAGCCGCTGCTTCTCGAGGAGCTCAAGGTCGCGGCGGACGGTGGCGGGCGAGACGGAGAAGAGGTCGGCCAGAGCCTCGACGTCGAGGCCGCCCCGCTCGACGATCGCCGCCACCATCTCGCGCAGGCGCTGCTTGCGTTGCATGCCGGAGAAAATAACACCCCGGTCGCGCAACTCGAAACGGCCGATCTGCGCCTTCGCTCAAAACTGTTGCGCGATTCGCGCAGTGAATCCGAGAAAGACTGCGCATTACGCAATGATCGCGCAACTTTCGATTGACCGTATGCGCAGGCGGTGCAATAGTCGTCCCACTGCGGCCCCGGAACTGCGCAGATGTGCATCGGAGTGCGCAAAGGGACCGCGCTGTCAGTTACGAGAAGGGCTGACCGTGATGACCGCGTTTCGATACTCCCGAACTGTTTACCTGGCCGGCGCCCTGGTGCTCGTGGGCGCCGTGGCGACCGGCTGCGGCGGCGGCAAGAGCGGCAGCGGCGGCTCCGACAAGACCACCGGCGTGACGATCACCGTCGCCCTCGCCACCGAGCCTCCGCCGCAGGCTTCGATCGACGCCTTCACCAAGAGCACCGGCATCACGGTCAAGTGGACCAACACCGACTGGGACAGCCTGCAAACCAAGATCGCTGCGGCGGCCACCGCGAAGACCTACTTCGCCGACGCCACCGACGTGGACTGGTCGCGGGTCGGTCAGCTGGGCAAGCTCAATTGGTTCTACCCGATGGAGAACTACCTGGACACCAAGGCGCTGGCCGCCGAGATGCCGCAGCTGACCTCGTTCAGCTCCAACGGCCACGTCGTCGGCATCCCGTACGACGCGTCGTTCCTGGTCACCACCGTGAACAAGAAGCTGTTCACGAAGGCCGGCATCAGCACGATGCCGACCACGATCGACGAGTACACCGCCGACCTGAAGCAGATCAAGTCCAAGAACGTGGCGCAGTACCCGCTCAACATCCCGTTCGCCGCGGCCGAGGGCCTGTCGACGTACTGGTACCAGACCACCGCGGCGTTCGGCGGGACGATCCTCGACGGCTCGGGCAAGCCGCAGTTCGCCACGCCTGACTCGCCCGGCTACCGGGCCGCGCAGTGGATGGTCGACGCGATCAAGCAGGGCCTGGTGCCGCCCGGCAACATCAACGTGGCCGACAGTCAGGGCCAGCAGACCCTGATGGCCAAGGGCGTGGTGGCCAGCACCTTCGCCGACTACTCGGGCAACGTCGGCAGCCTGTACAGCGTGCCGGCCTCGTCCACGGTGGTCGACCAGGTCGCCTACCTGTCGACCCCGGGGGTCGGCGGAGCCGGTCCGAACATGAGCAACCCGGACGGCATCGGCATACCGCGCCAGGCCAAGTACCCGGCCGCCGCGGCGAAGTTCATCGACTGGTTCACCAACGCGCAGAACCAGGCCGACTTCGCCGGGGCGAGCGGGCCGGACAAGGTGATGCCCGGCTACTTCCTGCCGTCGCGCCTGGCCGGCATGACCGAGCTGACCGAGAAGGGCAAGCTGATCGGCGGCCAGCAGTTGGCCGACCTGCTCAAGAACAGTGCCAAGCCGGTGTTCCCGCAGGGCGCGCCCTCGTGGTACCCGGAGTTCTCCAAGTCGGTCTACACCAGCCTGCACGCCGCGGCGACCGGCTCGATGAGCGTCGATGACGCGATCAAGGCGATGGCCGGCACCGCGAACAAGCTGTCGAGCTGATGACGGTCGGTACTCACAGCGGCCGGCGGCACGACGTGCCGCCGACCGGCACCGCGGGGCCCGGCCGGGCCGGGCCTCGCGGGCGGCGTTTCGACCTGCTGCCGTACGCCCTGGTCACACCCCTGGCCCTGTTCATCCTCGCGCTGGCCCTGGTGCCGGCCGGAGTGACGATCGTCCAGTCGTTCTTCCGGGTCGACGAGCTCGACCCGCCGACCAGGTTCAACGGCCTGGCCAACTTCCGGGACCTGTTCGCCGACGGCGCGATCCGGTCGAGCCTGGTCAACACCGGACTGTACGTGGTGATCGGCGTCCTGCTGTCGACGGTCCTCGGCATCGTCATGGCGGTGACCCTGCAGCGGCCGTTCCGCGGCCGGTCGATCCTGATCGCCGTGCTGATCCTGCCGTGGGCGCTGCCCGGCGTGGTCGAGGGTCTCGTCTGGACGGGCATCTGGGACGCCAACATCGGATTGCTCAACAGCGTGCTCACCTCGACCCACCTGATCTCGCACTACCAGGTGTTCCTCGGCCAGCACCGGTTCCTGACCATCCTCGCCATCGAACTGGTGCAGGTCTGGCAGATGACCCCGCTGTCCACGCTGCTGATCCTGGCCTCGCTGCAGAACATCCCGAGCGAGCTCTACGAGGCGGCGGTGCTCGACGGCTGCACGCCTTGGCAGGCACTGCGGCGGATCACTCTGCCCCTGGCCCGGCCCGGCATCGCGATCGCCATGGTGCAGGCGGTGATCGCCACGCTGAACGTGTTCGACCAGCCGTACGTGCTCAACGGCTCGGCCGACACCGGGGCGTCGCTGACCATGCAGACCTACTTCATCAGCTTCCAGAACCTGGACTTCGGTGAGGGCTACGCGCTCTCGCTGCTGATCACCGTCGCCACACTGATCCTCTCGCTCGGAGTCGTGAAGCTGGTCTACCGGCAGGTGGAGTTCTGATGCCTCGACGCCGTCCCTGGGTCCGGACTCTCGGAATCCTCTTCATCGTGCTGTGGTCGCTGGTGCCGCTGTACTGGACGCTGAACACCAGCCTGCAGACCGACGCGCAGATCAGCGCGAAGCCCGCGCACTATCTGCCGCCCAGCCCGACGCTGAGCAACTACCACGCGCTGCTGAGCGGGGCCGGCGAGATCCCGGACACCATCCGCCGCTCCTCGATCAACATCGTCGTCGAGTGCACGGCCGCCACGATCGTCACCGTGGTGCTGGCCACCCTCGCCGCGTACGCGTTCGCCCGGATGCGCTTCCGGGGCCGGAACCTGCTGTTCTACGCGGTCCTTGCCACCATGGCCTTCCCCGCCTACACCACGCTCATCCCGCTGTACCGGATCATGAGCCTGTTCGGCCTGGTCAACACGTACACCGGAATTGTGTTGGTTTATGTTTCCGGCTTCCTGCCGCTGGCCACCTGGATCCTGCACAGCTACATGACCAGCCTGCCGATCGCGATCGAGGAAGCCGGTCAGGTCGACGGCGCGAGCCGGATGCAGATCCTGTGGCGCATCGTGCTGCCACTGGCGTGGCCGGGCATCGTGTCCACGGCCATCATCACCTTCCTGTTCGCGTGGGCCCAGTTCCTGTTCCCGCTGGTGCTCTCCAGCGACCTGTCGACCCAGCCGCTCACCGTCGCCATCGCCGCGCTGCAGGGCCGTCACACCGTGCCGTTCGGGCTGCTCAACGCGGCCGGCGTACTCGCCCTGGCCGTGCCGGCCGTGATCGCGGTGGCCCTCAATCGGTTCATCGTCAACGGGCTCCTCAGCGGAAGCGTCAAGTAACACCCGGCCCGCCTTCCCAGACCGACAGAAGGATCAGTCATCGTGACCGACACTTCCCTCACCCTCGGACGGATCACTTCCCAGGAGATCGCCAGCCAGCCCGACTGCTGGACCCGCGCCCACGAGCAGGGTGCCGGTCGTACGGCCGGGCTGCCCGCGGCTGGCGAGCGGGTGCTGGTGCTCGGCTGCGGGACCTCCTACTACGTCGCCGGGGCGTACGCCTGGTTGCGCGAACAGTCCGGCCTGGGCGTCACCGACGCGCAGATCGCCTCGGAGCTGCCACCCGTGCTGCGCGACTACGACCGGGTGGTGGCGATCAGCCGCTCCGGCACGACGACCGAGGTCGTGCAAGCCCTCGAGGTGCTGCCGGCCGGCACGCCGGTCACCGCGGTGCTCGGCGAGCTGGGTACGCCGGTGGGCGCGCTCGCCACCGACATCGTCGACCTGTCGTACGCCGACGAGCGCAGCGTCGTGCAGACCCGGTTCCCGACCACTCTGCTCACCCTGCTCCGCACCCACCTCGGCGCGACCGGGCCGGACGTGGCCGGTCTGGTCGAACAGGCGCGTTCCGCGCTCGCCGAACCGACCACCACCCCGGTGCCCCGCCAGCTGGTGGTGCTCGGCACCGGCTGGGCGGCCGCCCTGGCCCAGGAGGCGGCGCTGAAGTGCCGGGAGTCGGTCGGAATGTGGGCCGAGGCCTACGCGACCGGTGAGTATCGCCACGGCCCGATCAGCGTGGCCGGCCCGGGCACCCTCGTGTGGGCGCTCACCCCGCTGACCCCGGTGCAGGCCGAGGCCATCGAGGCCACCGGCGCCACCGTACGCGAGGCCAGCCGCGACCCGCAGGCCGAACTGATCGCCGTCCAGCGCCACGCTGTCGCCTGGGCGGCGGCCGGCGGCCGGGACGCGGACGTCCCGGCGCACCTGACCCGATCCGTGGTGGTCCTCTGACCTCCGACGCCGCGCGGTGCCCCGCTTACCCTGCTACCCACGGCACAAAGCCTGGGGGCGCCCCGACGCCGAACGTGATATCGTGATATCACTCTCGCTCGGAGGTGCACCGTGCCCAACATCCTCATCCGTGACCTGAGCCAGCAGGCCGTCGACCGCATCGATGCAGCTGCCGCCAATCTCGGCTTGTCACGAAACGAATACCTGCGCCGCAAGTTCGAGGAAGGTAGCAATCTCACCGGCGACCAGACGGTCACGGCCGAGGATTGGCAGCGCTCCGCAGAAGTCTTCGCAGACCTCGCAGACCCATCGGTGATGGAGCAGGCGTGGCGGTGACGAACTGGCTGATCGACAAGTCCGCGTACGTTCGGCTCCAGCTCGGTCAAGCAGCGAACCGGGACCAGTGGAACTCACGAATCAGCCGTGGCCTGGTCCGGCTCTCCACGATCACTCGGCTCGAACTCGGGTTCTCAGCACGCTCGGGAGAAGCGGGACGCCGGCAGTTCGCATCACCGCCGCTGGCGCTGATGCCGATCGAGTACCTCACACCGGCCATCGAGGACCGAGCATCCGAGGTGCAGATGCTCCTGGCCGACCGCGGCCAGCACCGTGGACCGTCAATTCCTGATCTGCTGATCGCGGCCACGGCCGAGAAGGCCGGGCTCGTCGTCCTCGCCGTCGACAAGGATTTTGATCTCATCGCCACGATCACCGGCCAGGCCATCGAATCTCTGGACGTCCAAGCCTGACCGCCTTCAGACGCCAGGCGCGACCCGACCGCCCAGCGCCACCACCCATGACGTGGGGTCCGGTTGCCGGCGCCGAGAGGGTTTCAGCCGAAACGCCGGCTACCAAACCGGGGCGGTTCAGCACCGGGCCGATCCAGGTCACAAGAGTTTGGCCGGAAGGGTTGACCTTGACCCAGGGGCGGGGTTCGAGCATGGGGGAATGAACGCAAACGGAAACGACAATGACCTGGCCACATTCGTCACGGCGACCAGCCCCGAGTTCGGCATCCCCGGCGTGGCGGTCGGGGTGTGGGCCAACGGCCAGGAGGCATACGCCTGCCATGGCGTGACGAGCGTCGACAACCCGCTGCCGGTCACCGCGGACACCTTGTTCGAACTCGGTTCGATCACCAAGACGTACACCGCGACCGCGCTGATGTGCCTTGTCGCCGAGGGGCGGGTCGAACTCGACGCGCCGGTGCGTCGATACGTTCCGGAGCTGGTGCTGGCCGACGAGCGGGCCGCAGCCGAGGTCACGGTGGGGCAACTGCTCAACCACACGTCGGGGCTGGACTGGGCGGTGCTCGTCGACACCGGCGACGGAGATGACGCGCTGGCCGCCCACGCGGCGCAGCTGGCGGGACTGAAGCTCATCGCGCCGCCGGGCGTCCGCGCCTCGTACAGCCAGGCGGGGTACAACCTCGCCGGCCGGGTCATCGAGAAGGTCACCGGCCTCACCTACGAGCGGGCGGTTGCCGAGTTGCTCCTCATGCCGCTTGGGTTGGCGGAAAGCTTCTTCCATCCGGGGGATGTGCTGACCCGGCGGTTCGCGGTCGGCCACAACCCCGGCGACGACGGCAACCCGGCGGTGGCGTCGGGCTGGAGGCGGTGGCGCGCCAACAATCCTGGCGGCGGCCTGATGTCGTCGGTGGCCGACCAGATCCGGTGGGCCCGGTTCCACCTCGACGGCGACGCCTCGGTTCTGCCGAACGAGACGCTGTACGGCATGCGAACGTCCACCGTAGAACTGCGGGGCAGCACGCTCGGCAACGCGTTCGGCATCTGCTGGTTCCTGCGTGACGTCGACGGGGTGCGCACCATCGGGCACGGCGGATCCGCTCACGGCCAGTTTGCCGAGCTGCTGATCGTACCGGAAAGGAATTTTGCCGTTGTTTCCTTGACCAACGCGGCGCCGGGCGGAATTCCCTTCAATCAGACCGTCGTCCGATGGGCGCTCGCGCATTATCTCGGCGTGGTGGACCGCGATCCCGAGCCGCTGCCGCACGATCCGGCCCGGGCCCGGGAAGTCGCCGGCCAGTACCAGAGCGATGCCATGATCCTTGTCGTCGAGGCCGACGAGGTGGCGATGAGGCTCACGGTCGGGATCAAACCGGAGATCCGGGCGGCGGCCGACACCGAGATGCCGCCGGACTACCCGCCGGCGGCGATGGGTCTCCTGCCCGACGACGGCTACATCATCACCGAGGGCGGGCTGACGGGGCAGCGCGGCTTCTTCGCCCGGGACGAGCGCGGTGCGGTCGTTGGCCTCGACCTCGCCGGCCGGGCCGCCACGCGGATGCCCTCGGCTTGATCGAGCGACCATACTCGACCCGGAGACGGCGAGCTCGTCGAGAGGAGCGGAACAGTGATTACCATCGGCCAGCTCGCCGATTACGCCGGCGTCACGATCAAGGCCGTGCGCCACTACCACCAACGCGGGCTGCTCGCCGAGCCGCCGCGCGACGCGTCCGGCTATCGGCGCTACACCGCCCGGCACGCCGTCGACCTGGTCAAGATCAAGACGCTGGCTGAGGCGGGCGTGCCACTGGCCCGCATCGACGAGCTGCTCGCCGCCGAACCCGACCGATTCTCGGCCGCGATCATCGAGATCGACCGTCAGTTGCGGGACCGGGCCGAGGAGCTCCTCCGCACTCGGGAACGGCTTGCCCAGCTCAACGTCGGCGACCGGCTGTTCGTCTCGGCCGAGGTCTCCGACTACCTCGACGAGCTGCAGCGGCTCGGGATCAGCCAACGCCTGATCCGGATGGAACGCGACGGCTGGATCCTGCTGCGGTCGGTGGCACCGCGGTTGGCGGCCGGCTGGGTCGCCGACAAACAAGAGGCGATCACGTCTCACGAATTCCAGGCGATCTATCTGGAGTACGACGAGGCCTTCGACTTGCCACCAACCGACTCCCGGCTGCCCGCGCTGGCAGAGCGGATGGTGCGGTGGATGGCCAACCGACCAGCCCCAGCAGATCCACCGTCGGCCGAGGACGCGCAGCTAGCGAAGTTGATCGCCGCCTCGGTGGGTGCCGTCTCGCCGGCCTGGAACCGGATCGCCGAGCTGACCGGCGGGTAGGACCTTCGCCGGAACGACATCCACCTCCTCCAGCGAGCAGTGAGTGGTTCCGACCACCACCTCACATGCCCGCGCTAGAAGACTGTCGCGGTGTTCCGGTGCTCCGCGACGAAGCCATCCGGGTGGACGCGGCGACACCCGCCGCGCCTACCGGCCCTCCAGCGAACCGGATCCGACTGACGAGGTGTTCGCGAGCGCGTACCTCGGCTGGACCGGACGTTGCACCATGCGAACCGCTCAATTGCCGTCGTCGGCGACCCATTGCCCAGACGATTGGCCCGTTCGGGGAGACATTGAGCTCGGCTAACGGGGTCGCCTCGCAGCTAGCGGAGCGAAGCGGACGGGCTCCAATCCATGACCGATCAACTATGAGATGCCAGGTTGGCCGCACGTGAGCCTCCACCGCCCACGGCACTGTCGACGCCTCTGAACACCACTCATGATCAACAGACCCGCCGTCGCCGAGCTGGATGACGACAGCCATCGTTGACCTGCCGACTCGCCTGTGTGCGCCAGCAGCAGAGCACGGCCTCGCGGGGTAACGGCGTCTCGGGGCGGCTGTCGGAAGCTACAGCGTGGGCCGGCCCCACAGCAGAATCGCCAGCGACTGTCGAGCCTTCTGCGAGAGCATGCCTGGTTGCTGGACTAGCCATACCCACGTGTCGTCGGGCACTTCGGCAGGCTCAAGACTCAACGTGAGCCGTTCCGACTGACTGGGCTCGAGGAACGGCAAGTAGCTAGCCAAAGTCGAGTCGATACGGCGAAGTTCGGTTGCCCGTTGAGCTGATGATTCGGGCAGCGCGAGATAATTGCCAATCATGGCGTTGAGGGGGGTCGGAAGGTAACGGCCTAGACATAGCGCTCGTTGAAAGAGGAGGTGGAAACCCCGGGCTTCAAGATCCTCCACGGTCGGGAGGTTGGCTAGCTGTTGCCATCGCGCCGCAGCGGGCGGTGTTTCGAGGAGGGCTAGCTGTTTCGCGACTCGATCACCTACCTCTGAAGTAGCGAAGTGACCGGCGCTCAATACGGTGTAAAGCAAGCCGGCCGAGGAGTCGATCGGCATGGAGGCCGCATATTCCCGTACGCGATCGGATATGGCGTCGGCGATCCGCTCCATGTTGTCCGGCGACGTGACGTTGATCAGCGAGACAAGCGCCTCGTCGGTACGTCCAGCGAGCCGGGTTGGCACATCGTCTGAGGTGCCCAGCAGTTCCGGCACGGTCAGTCTCGACCGTTGCGGCACATGACAAGCTGCCAAGACGATGCGGTCGACGATGACTTCGACTGTATCGCTGTACGGCGCAACAATTTCGAGCAACTCGGCCATGAAATTCAGGTAGGCCTGTGGCGCCTTCGCGTAATGGGCAGAGGTTCCCATCGCGATGAGCATGATTTTCAGCAGTTCGTCGGCGCCGTCTTCAAATGTTTCGTTGAGGATCTGCACGGCCAGTTGCGCGGTAACCCTCCACGAGCCCTCTCCAAGATAAGGGGCGATCTTGTCGAGGACGGCAGCTGGTCGCGGGCGCTCCTTGACGAGCTGAGCGGCGGCGAAGTACTCAAGGAAGGTGCGATGGACGAAACCGTAGTGCGGCTCAAACTGGTCGGATGCCACATCAGTAATGACCCAAGCGCGTCCGGCGCAGAATTCCAGAAAATCAGAAGCGGCGGCTTCAGCGTCGTTCATATCGCTGAAGCGACGCGCGTGGAGGTAATCGGCGAGGAACCGAGCCCACTCGCTCCGTGGCAGTGCCTGTCGGGCACGACTGTCTGTGAACAGGTGCAGCGCCATCTTCTGCACGGCTGGACGAATTGAGGCCTCATACCGATGCAGCACCTCGATTCCGCGCTGACGATCCCAGGTCTCGAAGAGCAAGTTGGCACATCGATTGTAAATCTCGGGACGGTTGTTAGGGATGGACCGGCGCGCCGAATAAAGCGAACACAACAGCGACAACAACAAGGCGTTCGACCGCAGGTCGGCGGCTGGTTCGCTCTCGTGCATGAATGCCTCGACTAGGCCGCCGCGGCCGTCCGACCCCTCAGCCTCGTCGATCTTGAACCAGTTGTCCGCGTACTGACGGACTTGGTCTTGATCGAATGGCTGCAACTGGAAGATAGGGAACAGCTCGATATCGAGCGCGGCGTCGGTGTAGCCGACTGTGCGCGAGGTGACAACGACGCGGGCCAGCGGGAATAGGTGAATGAATCCCTCGACGAGGTCTAGAAAGGACCGCCGGTCAGCGGTGTCGCCGAGTTCGTCGATCCCGTCGATGATCACTGTTGCCTGCCCATTGAGCAGGAAGTATTCGAGGGCATCGGGGGGTGGAATGGTGTTGTGTGGCCGACGGCACGACGCCTCCAGATAGTGCAGGAGTGGATGATGCTCGGCTCGCAGCGAACGCGTGTGTTCGCGAACCCGGAGCAGAACAGGTATCTGGCCTTCTAGTCCGTCCAAGCGGTCGGCCGCCAGGTCATGCGTCAGTTTCGCTGATAGCGTCGACTTACCGGCGCCCGGATCACCGAGCACGACGCATCGACGGTCACCATCAAGCAAATCCGCGAGCGTGACGGTGAATGACGGATCCGCGGTGATCAGCGGAGGTAGCGACGCGGAAGGCCGCAGACGAGGATCGACATAGAGTTGTGAGTAGTCGACCCGTCGGCGCGCGCTACTCGCGGCAACCTCAAGCTTTTCGTGTCCGAACCGTGCTGCGCTCCGCAGACGGTTGCCGAATTCGTTGATGCCGGCGATCGTGGCGATGCGCGCAAGGAGCTCGCCGTTCCGTACAGCAGCCGCAGCGACGCTCGCCGCAGCCGCTACATCCCGTCCGGTCTCGAAGGCAGAGCCCGTGGGCGATAGCCTGCGCACGGTGTCCACCGCGGTGTTCATCAGTTCTTCGAGGGTGTCGGTGGCCATGTACAGTTCGGATTCTTTGAAGCCACCCCGATGCCGCAGCCCATGGTGCAACTGTGCACGCAGGGCGAATCGAGTTTCGTAGTCGCGATAGGCGATAGTCGCCTGCCGCACGACATTCTCGAATTGAGCGGACTCGACGAAGTCGAGAAAACTCTTGACCTGCTCTGGCGAAAGGCTGTCGACGAACGGCGCCTCCGACAGCCGGCGCAAGGGCTGGTTAGCAACGGCGACGCCTGAGGTCAACATGGTCATGGCCTCGTCAGCGATGCGCATTCGTTGCCGCAGAGTGGATGCATTGCGAGCCATGGGTCCGGCCAGAGCCTTAGCCGCAGCAGTTATCGCTGCCTTGCCCGCCGCCAAAAACACTTCCGGGAATAGCAAGCCGTCACTCCGGTGCCTACGATGGTCTTATAGCGCCGCAACCGGACACACCCGTTCGCGCCAAGCATCGTCCATGGGAGCACACTCACCCAAACGGGTGAATGTCGACAATGCGTCGAGCCGTTGGCGGACTTGATCTTTGGCCTTGCGGCCGGGTGACATCGATCCGGCTCTGGCGAAAGGAAGCGACCTTGATTGATCGTTCTTATTATCTGGAGACTGAAGATCAAATCAATGGCTTCTGTCGATCAGTTTGCATGATTTCGATCAGGCCAGCGTAAAGGGGCTGCTGGCGGCGTTCCGGCGAGTCCACCGAAGGACAGAACGGCACACGTATGCCGATGGCCGGGGCGGTGTCGACCACGATGGCCAGGTGAGTACCGCAGGCGCCGAAACATGAGGGCGCGCCTCGCAGACTGCGACCGAGCCCCGCGTCGAGCGCGGCAACCTCGACACCGTCTCGATCTCCGTCCTCCGCGCCAACGTCGAAGCCCTCGGCGTGCGACTCAACGTGACCGCCGAGTTCGACGACTCCACCTACCTCCTCGCCTGATCGATCATGAACACACACACACGTGGTCGCCCGCCGGATCGGACGATCAGTACGACCACACGACGGCTGTGACGTCTGTCTTCTGGCCCGAGCCGTAGTACCACGCGCTTGTAACCCGCTGGCCGCACGTTACTGCCCAGGTTGCTGATGCGGATCAGGGCGCCGGTACAAGCAATGCTGTCGCCCATAGCGACCGGGCAGCCTCAGCCGAGCGCAGCCGAGCGGCGCCGTCGCCTCAACCGCGCGCTGCGCCGGCCGGGCCTCGGCGCCAGCCATACTGAAAACGAATCCTCGGCCCCGTCGCAAGAGATCCGCCCGTCAAGGGCGCTGTAGTCGGCGACCACCCAACCACGTCCTCTGACATCGCCGGCACCGGGTCATACCTAGAGACGATGCTGGTCCGTCGGGGGTGCGTCTGCCCCTCCGTTTGGGTATCCGTCTCGGTGTGGACCGGATGTGGCAGAACCCGAACCGTATTCACGCTGTTCAGGGGTCGATTGTCACACTTACGGCCGTGCGCCGACGCCTACCCTGACCAGCTCACCGACGGCCACCCGTCGCAGTGCCGCCAGACTGATCCGATCCACGATCGCCATCGGCGTTGCGGCCCCGTACCCATCGCCTCCGCCCGCGCCGCAACACGTCCGCCCGCACCGCCGGTGTCGCTCGTCAGCAGCCTCGGCAGCTGATCTGCCCGTATGTGTGCGCGTCAGCCCATGGCCCGAGCGGATCGCCGGAGCCGGTCGGCCGTTCAGGGCCAACGTCGACGGCCCTGCCGTCCCGACGCGTCAGGCCGTCACCGTGACGTGGATCGTCCACCGCATGATCGGTCCCGGGCACGGGGTCGGGTCGTGGTCGCACGGGTAGTCGGTGTTCGTCGTCACGTCCGC